>NZ_CM137725.1:0-1437500 GCF_054602585.1 Paenibacillus sp. SEL3
GTCCGCGAGCAATATATCCTGCCTTGGTCAAGCGGTCAACCACCCCACTCATAGAGCTGCTTCCCACATGCGCTATGTCTGCCAACTCGGATAACCCGATGTCGGGGCGTTTATTCAGAATTGCCAAAGCCATATGCTGAATGGCCGTCAGATCCAAATGCTGCTCCTCATTCCAGAAGGCATAAAATATCGTTTTGTTAATCTCCCTTACCGATTGAATAATCCGGTACACCTCAAGTCTGTCTTCCTCTCTGTCACTCACTGAAACCATCCTTCTTTCTATTCCCCAATTCACAATCCATATACATAAACTAGCAACTATTTGCATGCGAAATGTTATTTATTTATAACTATTATTTTATCATCTCTTATGTAAATGTCAACATTCACCCAAATACCACCTATACTTCAACACAAAAAAGGCGCGGGTATGAATACCACGATAGGTATTTACATCCGCGCACTCCTACTTACCTTAAAATGATAACCTGCTGCGTACAGCTACTTTTCATGTAGCCACCATTCTAGTTATTCTGCTCGCTCTATTGGTTCCTTTACTCCCTCATTCTCACTTGCCGATACTGAAGTCTTCGCCTTCGTTGTAATTTTCCCCAACAAATAAACCAGCAAATTTTGATTGTGCTGAGAAATTCGGTTTAGTGCAGAACCCAGAAAATCATCCCGGATTCGCAATCCACGCTCTACTTCTTCTCTCCCTTGATCCGAGATAACAATCCATACAATTCTACGGTCCTTTACATCTCTGAAACGGGTGACCAGTCGATTCCGCTCCATCCGATCCAGCAGCATCGTAACCGCGGCTGGTGTGGTGGCGAGATATGGGATTAGTTGAGACGGTTTCATACGGCCGTATTCGTTCAAAACCTCCAGCACCGTAAGTTGAGCTTCCGTTAGTGATGGAGCCAGCTGCTGCTCCATATGAACCTTATAATCCTTAGCCATTCTGGACCAGATTTTCGCAAATTCGGTCGTTTGCATTTTGCCTCACTCCTTTAAATAACAGGGTCAGTAAAAGCATCAAAGTTACCGTATGGGCCACCGTCCGGATTGTATTTCATCACATTAAATTTTCGCCATTTAGCCCCGGTTTCCTGCCGTTTTTGAAGCATGAAATGAAAAGGGGAAGGAAGTCTCACCTGGGTTTTGAAGGCTGGTCAGAGTTCGACACCATGACGGCAAAAAGGTCCTCATTCGTGCCGGAATGGCACGAGAGGACCTCTCTTTTTCGAGCTAATAAGCGCTTGACTTTTCCTATTATTCTATAGACTGAGAAGCTTGCGGCTCACTACGCAGCAGCACATTCACAATTTCGTCCTTCTTCTCCACTGGAGCCAGCAGCTTGCCTGTATCTTTTCGGTCGGTCAAAGGAGCCTTTTCCGAAAGGAAGGACATCGTTTGTCCTTCTGCTGTGATTGCAAATAATTGAACAGCTTCACGGCAATAGAAGGCAGCCACGATTCGAGTTCCATTCGAACGTACTCGTTTGCCTTCCTTGAACTCAAAGGTGGTGATACCTTTGCCGCCTCTTCCCTGTGTAGGATAGTCCAACAGAAGCGTACGCTTACCATAACCGGACTCGGTCAGCACCAACACTTCTCCTTCATCCTCTTCTACCCATAACGCCGCGATAATTTCATCGCCCTCCGCTAGCTGTATACCTTTGACACCAGCCGAGACGCGGCCCATCGCATTAACCTCTTGCTCCTTGAAGCGTATACTCATACCCGCGCGGGTAATCAGCATAATATCCCGGGTACCCTCGCTTAACGTTACCGATAATACCTCATCGTCCCCTGCTACTTTGCAGGCGGCTACGGCACTAGAACGTTTTGTAGCATATTCTTTCAACTCTGTACGCTTTACTTGGCCCTTCTTAGTTACAAATACCAGACTTTTACCGATTTCCTCGATGTTTTTGAGCGGAATCACACTTACGATACGATCTTCCTTCGATAACGGAATGACGTTGACAATTGGAGTGCCCGGCTCTTTCCACTTATACTCTGGCACCTGATGTACAGGCAATAAAAAGTATTGTCCGCGCTGGGTGAAGACGAGCAATACATCCAGCGTGTTCACATCAAGCAATTGGGTAACGTAATCCCCTTCTTTAACACCGGAACTTGAACGTTCCCCGCCTGAACGAGTGAATGACAACATACTTGTACGTTTCACATATCCATCTTTCGAGAGTGTCAGCAACACATCCTCTGCTCCTACCATAACTTCCAGGTTCACCTTAATCTCTTCTACCTCGCCCTGGATATCTGAACGACGGTCAATGCCGTACTTTTCGCGAATTTCCAACAGTTCCTTGCGAATTAGGCTGATCAGCTTACGGTCACTTTCCAGAATAGAACGATATTGCGCGATTTTTTTCTGGATGTCACCCAGTTCTTTTTCAAGCGTGGTGATTTCCAGATTGGTGAGACGGTACAACTGCAAAGTCAAAATAGAATCTGCCTGACGTTCGCTAAAACCAAACATCCATTGCAAATTATTTTGCGCGTCCTGGCGATTTTTGGAAGCTTTAATGGCTGCAATGACCTCATCCAGAATGTTCAGCGCCTTGACCAAACCTTCCAGCACATGGGCACGATCCTCTGCCTTTTCCAGTTCATACTGGATACGGTGAGTAACAACTTCGCGTTGATGAGCAATATACGCTTCCAAAATGGACTTTAGCCCAAGCTGATGTGGCGCTTTGTTCACAATGGCTACCATGTTGAAGTTATATGCCACCTGTAGATCGGTTTTTTTCAGTAAATATGCTAAAATCCCTTCCGCATCGGCTTCCTTCTTTAGCTCGACAACAATGCGCAAACCATTTCGTCCACTCTCGTCACGAACCTCGGCAATCCCTTCCACCTTTTTCTCCAAACGGATATTTTCCATGGCGGTAACGAGTCTTGATTTGACGATCTGGTATGGGATTTCGGTAATGACCAGTTGCTGCTTACCTCCGCGCAAGGACTGGATTTCCGTTTTGGAACGAATATAAATGCGTCCTTTTCCCGTACGGTAAGCGTCCTTGATGCCTTCGCCACCCATAATGAGTCCACCAGTCGGGAAATCAGGACCTTTAATAAAGGTCATAATCTCTTCCAACTCAATCTCCGGCTTTTCCATCACCGCAATGCTGGCATCAATAACTTCGCGTAAACTATGTGTAGGAATCTCTGTCGCAAATCCCGCCGAGATCCCACTGGAACCGTTCACCAATAAATTTGGATAACGAGACGGCAACACAACAGGCTCTTTGGCCGAGTTATCAAAATTGTCCTTGAACAAAACCGTACGCTTTTCAATATCGCGTAGCATTTCCATTGCGATCGGAGACAAGCGAGCCTCCGTGTAACGCATAGCTGCTGCCGGGTCATCATCCTGGGAACCCCAGTTACCGTGACCGTCCACCAGCACGTGACTCATTTTCCAGGGTTGTGCCATCCGTACCATGCCGTCGTAAATCGACGAGTCACCGTGGGGGTGGTAATTACCCATAACGTCCCCAACGGTTTTGGCCGATTTACGATATGCTTTATCCGGCGTATTGCCCGAATCGTACATTGCATAAAGAATACGACGTTGTACGGGTTTTAATCCGTCCCTTACATCGGGTATCGCCCGATCCTGAATAATATATTTGGAATATCGGCCAAAGCGGTCACCGACCACTTCCTCCAGAAAAGCTGGCAAAAACTGCTCCGATAAGCTCATGTTTACACCTCATTTGATAGCACTACTCTACGTATTCCGTGAAATCTACGTTTTCCACGATCCAGCGTTTGCGCGGGTCCACCTTATCCCCCATCAAAGTGGACACCCTACGTTCAGCCTTGGCTGCATCCTCTATCTGAACGCGTAACAAGGTGCGTGAATCAGGATTCATCGTTGTTTCCCATAACTGATCAGGGTTCATTTCCCCAAGTCCTTTATAGCGCTGAAGCTCAAAATTTCGTCCAAATTCTTTCAAATAATTATCAAGCTGCTCGTCAGTCCAAGCATAACGCACCGTTTCGAGCTTACCCGACTTTCGAGTTATTTTATACAATGGCGGTTGAGCAATAAATATGCGTCCTGCATCAATAAGCTCTTTCATGTACCGATAAAAGAACGTCAACAACAGCACTTGAATGTGCGCACCATCTGTATCTGCATCGGTCATAATGATGATTTTGGAATAATTGCTGTCTTCCAGCGAAAACTCTGTTCCTACCCCCGCACCAATAGCTGCTGTAATAGCACGGTACTCATCATTCTTCATAATATCCGCCAGTTTGGATTTCTCCGGATTCATCGGTTTACCCTTTAGCGGTAAGATGGCCTGAATTTTGGAATCCCGTCCCTGCTTGGCTGATCCTCCAGCCGAATCGCCTTCCACAATAAACAACTCATTACGTGTAAAATCCTTGGACTGCGCAGGCGACAGTTTACCATTCAAATTGGAACTTTCACTGCGCTTTTTACCGGAACGCATCTCATCCCGAGCTTTACGTGCAGCTTCACGCGCTCTGGATGCTTGAACTGCCTTCTTGATCAAAGTTTGTGCTATCTGCGGATTTTCTTCCAAAAAACGCTGCATCTGCTCAGATACGATGGCATCCACTGTACTCCGTGCCGAAGCGCTACCCAGTTGATCCTTTGTCTGACCGACAAATTCAACCTCAGCCATCTTGACACTGATTACAGCCATCATGCCCTCACGTAGATCGTTGCCCTCCAAGTTTTTATCCTTTTCTTTCAACATCACCGTTTTGCGCGCATAGTCGTTCATGACACGAGTGTAAGCGGTTTTGAATCCCGTTTCATGCGTACCTCCGCCACGTGTCGGAATGGAGTTAACGAACGAAGCAATCGTCTCTGTATAACCCGCATTGTACTGGATGGCAATCTCTACTTCAATGTCTTCTTTCTCGGCATTAAAGTGAATAACGTCATGCAGCACATCCTTGCCCTCATTCAGAAAAGCAACAAACTGACTTGCGCCACCCTCATAAAAATACTCATCTGACTTTCCGCTGCGTTCGTCTTTAAGTTGAATACGAAGGCCCGAATTTAGAAAAGCAATCTCCTGAAGGCGTTCAGCCAACGTATCGTAGTTAAAATGAATGCCTGCCTGAAATACACGAATATCCGGTTTAAATGTAATTTTCGAGCCCGTCTTGTTAGTATTGCCCAGCACTTCAAGGCCTGTGGTCGGTTCCCCGACATGCTCCACGCCCTTCTTGTCCTGCCAATATTCAAACCGCTGACGGTGAATCTTACCGTCTCGGTAAATTTCTACTTCAAGCCATTCCGAAAGAGCGTTCGTTACAGACGCACCTACACCGTGCAGACCCCCGGACTTTTTATATCCCGAACCGCCAAACTTACCTCCGGCGTGCAAAATGGTGAATACAACCTGAGGCGTAGGAATTCCCGTTTTGTGCATTCCCGTAGGAATACCGCGCCCGTTGTCTGATACCGTAATGGAACCGTCCTTATGCATTGTAATATCAATGCGAGAGCAAAACCTGGCGAGATGTTCATCCACCGCGTTGTCTACAATTTCCCATACCAAATGATGCAGCCCCGAAGAACTGGTGCTCCCGATGTACATGCCCGGCCGTTTGCGAACTGCCACAAGCCCTTCGAGCACTTGAATGTCGTCCGCGCCATATTCTGAAGCTCCGCTTTGTGTGCCGGACACTCCCGCAGACAAGTCGATTTTGTCGACCATTCATGCTCCCCCTTTGTCTAATCGTAACCGTGTTTTGCCTTATTCTTGATGATTTTCACCAAAAATGCAAACAGATGTTTTCTTTTACCTTGTCCATTTTAATTCAATATATCCCGTTTCGTAAAGACGGCGAATGAAACAATCAATGCCGCAGCCCCCCAAATGCCCAGTACAGCTAAAGAAAAGGGTAAAGTCATTCCCTCAATCGGGGCGGGGCTTCCAGATAAATAATCGGTTAATTGGAGGTTAACCATAAATAAATATTTAGCACTCTGCCAAGACGAAGCCATGTTTGTCAAAATAGTGCCCGAAATGAGTGCAGCCATCATGACCACGATACTTGCCGCCGTACTTCGTACCAGGACAGATACCATAAAGGCTAACGAAGCTACCACAAGACTGACAAACCAGATTAATCCGGCTTGCAGCATCAGATAATGCCATTGTGGAATCGCATGTACAGCAGACAAATCCACCGTCGATCCAACAATTTGAAATCCGGTA
This sequence comes from Paenibacillus sp. SEL3, assembly GCF_054602585.1. Taxonomy (NCBI): domain Bacteria; kingdom Bacillati; phylum Bacillota; class Bacilli; order Caryophanales; family Paenibacillaceae; genus Paenibacillus; species Paenibacillus sp. SEL3. The sequence goes on from NZ_CM137725.1 coordinate 6,245, forward strand.
AATACCGGAACATTAAAACCGCGAAAACCAAAAAACAAGCCTGATATCACATAGCTAATTACAAATACAGCCAAAATGATGAGCGAAACGAACATGTACAATGTCAGCAGCTTACTCAGCAGTATTTTCCACCGCCTGACTGGGCGGGTCAGTAACATTTTTATCGTGCCTGTCGTCCGTTCTCCTGAAACCAGATCGGAGGCAATGGCCATAATCAACAGCGGAACGAACAAATTTATCGAATTATCCATAAACTCTCTGGTAAAAGTGACACCACTCGGCTCATTCGGATTAACATTATTTTCCAAATAATATTGCATCTGCTGCACAAAGACCCGACGGTAGGTCTTCCATTCCTCGGGAACCCGGTCACTTCCCAGCGAGTTTTGATTATCGGTAATCGCCTGACGCAGTTCAAGCCGCCAATCATTGCCGAATTTTTCGCGATTGTTTTCTGCCACTTTCATCTGAGCGTACGTAAAAATCGGCACAAGCACAAGTAAAACTAGTAAAATGACATAAAATCGTTTCTTCTTGATAATTTTGAGTGTTTCATTTTGTACGAGCGGTAAAATGTTATTCAAGTATCTCACCTTCCGTCATTTTCAGGAATAGCTGCTCCAGTGTAGGGTTGATTTTGGTTACACCTTTAACGGAAATACCGGAAGCCGTCATTTGTGTCACCAGCTCCGCAATATGCTCTTCATCCATTTCTGTAAAAATTGCATCGGCTCCGCTACCTGCAACAATACTGTCATCAATTAATTCATCGGCGTTCGTAATCATTTGCACATGCGGAGAATTTTGCAATATGGCAAGACCCTGATCACGAGGCTCCAGTTGCCATACGGCCATATGTGAGTGCGTCTCAACCAGTTCCCGTACACCACCTACAGCTAGTACCTTACCCCGACTTATAATTGCCACCCGATCACATAGCAGCTGGATTTCGCTAAGCAAATGACTGGAAACAAATACAGCCATGCCTTCTGCCGCTAGCAAACGGATAAAAGCTCTCATTTCCTTGATCCCCTTGGGGTCTAACCCGTTGGTCGGTTCATCCAAAATCAGCAATTTGGGTCTACCGAGCAAGGCTTGGGCTATACCAAGACGCTGGCGCATTCCGAGAGAATACGTACTTACTTTATCATGGATACGGCGATCGAGCCGAACCAGCTCAACGACTTCGCGGATACGCTGTTCGTCTACACCAGGCTGCATACGGGCAAAATGCTCTAAATTCTCCCAACCTGTCAGATAGCTGTACACCTCTGGATTTTCCACAATAGAACCAATATGCCGTAAAGCCTGCTCAGGGTCACGATTTACATTATGTCCACAGACAGTAATCGTCCCTTCCGTAGGCTTAATTAAATCGACCAGCATACGAATAGTCGTCGTTTTCCCAGCCCCATTAGGGCCGAGAAATCCGAAAATTTCACCCGCACGAACGTCGAATGTTACATCATGAATGATCATTTTGCGTTTGATACGTTTCTTAACGTGCTGAACAGAGAGAACTGTTTCGTTATTGCTTCTGTCTCTGCCTGTGCTGCCAACCTGATTGGCGGAATGGAAACTGGACACTGCATCGCTTGAGGTCGAATTTTCGGTTATTCCAGTCCCGTTCTTGTCAGCAGATTGGATGCTCATTAGTTGTTCCCTCCCTTTTTCACTTCAGCAGGTTGGCTGCTTGTAGACTGTTGTTCATTATCCACTTTATCGGCATCCTTCGTGTTTGCAACTGCAAACCCTTGCGCGATACGTTCAGCGATTGCCTGATAGCCCTGTCCGTTTGGATGAAAATGATCGGATGATAAATAGACGGGCAAATTTTGCTGGAATAAATCGAAAGTTGGAACCAGAGTCATATTGCTGTTTTGGTTGGTAATTGCCATGGCAGCCAGATTCCATTCTGTTACCACAAGATTACCGGGAATTTTCATTTCCTGCAGATCACTGAATGGATTATATAATCCGACATAGATAATTTTAGCATTCGGATTGATTTTCCCTACCTTTGTCAGCACTTTTTGCAGACGTTTGGCGGCATCAGGCACAGCTTTACGCAAACCACTGAGTGTAGGCGGCTCTTTGCCGGTTTGGGCAGCCTGAGCCCCCTGAAATAAATCATTTCCGCCAATCGAGACCATAATAACGTTAGCCTTTTTCAACACATAAGAAACACCAGGCTCATCCAGCTTGGTCAATAGTCCTTGAGTCGTCAGTCCATTAATCCCCAGATTATTTATGAGCTGAGCCTTATGGCCTTCCTGATTATTTAACAAGCTCACCGACCGACGCACAAAACCACTTCCGGAGTCATCCCCCGTGCCTTTGGCTAGCGAATCTCCAATGGCAGCTACCCGAAACTCTCCCGTCTGATTAGTAGCGGATGGCGCAGTTTGTGTCTGCGATGAACCGGGATGTACAGGTTGAGTGCTAACCATTGGCTCTGGAGCCGTGATACTTTGTACTGCTGTAATAAATCCGTACAATAATAGCAATGTGGCGGCAATGGAAACGGAACCGACAGACCGCCAAATCCATTTTGATGAATTCACTCGTGTTCCCTCCTGATAGCTTAGTGAAATAAACATAAAGCTTCTTATATCATTTTGCAAATAAACCGTTCGGAATAAAAGCGCAATAAATGCTTAGAGTCACATATAATTTCCCATGAACATGCAAAAAAAGGATGGCAAATGGCCACCCTTATATTATACTTTCTTGTGCGAACAGTTTATCCTCTCTTCTCTAATCAAACGAATCAAACTATTTGCTATCAGGTATGAAACTTTTGATCCATTGTCCAAAACTGCCCGGATTTCGACTTTGTATCAGTACCGTTCCTTCACCGCGAAAACGGCATACAAGCGCTTCTCCACTCGTTACGCTGGACAACCAGCCTTTCGATGCTTTTTCAATTTTATAATCCATATAATCCGGCCATGCCACCAGATGAGCATTATCAATAATACGCTCCTCTCCTGGCGCGATATAAATGGGATGAATGGCTCCATAAGAGGATAGGAATACCGTACCTCGACCACTGATTTCTACGATAAAAAAACCTTCACCGGAGAATAAACCTTTCATCAGGTTTTGCATTTTGGTGCTAACCTCAATGCCTTCTGTACAAGCTAGAAAACCGTCCTTTTGGACCATCAACCTATACGTGCCATCCAATTCCACCGCTTGTACATCACCTATACTGGCAGGGGCTAACAACACTTCAGCCGGCCCACGGGCTGCCCTCAGTTCTTGAAAAAAGAATTTTTCTCCGCTTAGCATTCTGCCTAAACCACGTAACAGTCCACCGTCTACTGTCCCCTTTATATCTACACTGGAAGACATGGAAACCATTGCTCCCATTTCCGCTTTAATCATTTCTCCGGGGTTCAACTGCACCTTGAGCATAGCAAAGGCACCTTCATGCACGATTTCGTAGCTCATTTGCTCACCTAGCTTTCCATAAATAGTCTGCTATCCATTCAACTTGCTGCTATCATACTATAAATACGTCCCTTATGTCTTTTCTGGTATAAAGCAAGGGTTATGCCTGTGGAGGAATAAGAGACACCAAAAGACCCGCTGAACGTGTCAGCGGGTCTCCAGATTAACGTCATGCCACTATCTTTTCATAACAGCGGCATGACGTTTCGAACGTATTTACTATCATCTTAGTTACGTGTGAACTCTTGTACCCAATATCCATTGTAGTAAGCCACACCGATTTGCGTATATTCTGCCTTCAAAATATTCTCACGATGTCCCTGACTGTTCATCCAAGCTTTCATTACTTCTTGTGGTGTTTGTTGTCCCATAGCAATATTCTCACCCGCATACGTATAAGTTACACCGAACTTTTTCATCATATCAAAGGGTGAACCGTAGGTCGGAGATGTATGGGAAAAGTAATTGTTCGTGCTCATGTCCTTCGCCTTGGCTAAGGCTACTTCTGTAAGCTTCGCATTAGATGTAAGGGGCTTCAGACCTTTTTGGCTGCGCTCGTTGTTTACAAGCTTTACAACCTCAGCTGCAAATTGGGACTTGCTGAGTTGTGCATCAGACCCTGCAGACTGACTCGCGCCTGAATTTGTGTTTTGTTTTTGGGCCTGTTGCTTGTTACTAGAGTGCGAAGCCTTTTGGCTACCTTGTTTGGTTGTTGTTTGCTTGCCGGATGAAGGATTTGCTGTTTTGTTTTTAGCCTTGTCCTTTTCAGATGCATCCTTAATTACGGTCTTTGTTATCGTAGTCGTCCCGTTGGACATATTGACGGTATATCCGTTATTTTGAAACCACTGTTGTAGTTGGGCAGTCAAATCGTCAGCTGGTGAAGCTGATGCCGGAACGATGAATCCTGCGGATAAAATGGCGCTTAGACTTCCCATCACAAGTGTTTTTTTCAACATATTCTTCATTTCGTCATCTCCTTGTTGTATAAATGCCTTGGTGTGAACGCGTCCGGTTACAACTTTGTAATCTTTACTCTAGCAGTATATCATGTTTTATAGCAGGATCAATGGTATAAAAGTTGGAAAAAAAATAGCCCCGCTCGGAATGAACCATGCGGAACTAAGTTAAAAGTAGTGAGGCTTTAAGTATTAGATTGTCTTGTTGTAGGCTGATTATCTAAGCTTTTTGCTGAAACGGTAGCCTTGCTTTTCAAAGCCGATTCGGTTGTAGAAAGCCCGGGCCTCTACTTGTTTGATGCGGTTATTCGCTCCAGTAATGAATAAATGATAGCATCCTTGCGCACGTCCCCACTCCTCACCACAAGCCACCAGGCGCTTGCCAATGCCCTCGCCGCGATACTCCCCGCTCACGACTAGCATGGTGATTTGTACGGCAGGATCAGGATAAGCCAAGCTTTGAGCCGTATGCATGCCGATAACTCCGACAACACGACCATCCATTTCTGCAACCATCATATTCGCTTGACTGTCCTCCCGCGTTGTTCCCATAACTTCTTTCATTACACCACAAGTCATCGGGTATCCGACTTCTCTTAGTAGTCCTGTTACGGCTTCGCAATCGCCAAGCTCTACGGAACGAATTGTCAGTACTGGAATCATCACATTGTTAGACATGATTTACCTCCACTTTCAGCATATTAGCAGCTTCTTTGGCCGTCTTCCGTGCTGTTTCCACATCTTCTGCAGCGCTAAGCGCTACAGCCATCCGGCGACCCGGCTTGGTTTCTGGCTTCCCGAACACTCGCACCTGTGTCCGGGGTAGCAATAATGCATCATGCAGACCGCTTATTACAAAATCCCGCGTAGCCACTTCTGCCTTCAAAGTAGCTGAGGCTCCTGGTGTAAGCAACGTAACAGATGGCACCGGGAATCCGAGGATGGCTCGCACGTTAAGTGCAAATTCCGACAAATCCTGCGTGATCATGGTCACCATTCCTGTATCATGCGGACGAGGGGATACTTCACTGAATATGACGCCATCAGCCGTTAAAAATAGCTCTACGCCAAACAATCCGTAACCACCCAGTTCATCCGTAATCGTACGGGCAATGTCTTCCGCCTCCGAAAGTTGCTTGTCCGTCATGCCATGAGGCTGCCAGGATTCGACATAATCCCCATCTTTCTGAATATGGCCAATCGGTGGGCAAAAAGTCGTACCCGAAACCGATCTGACGGTCAATAAGGTGATTTCGCTCTCAAACGGGACAAAAGCTTCAACAATGACACGTGTAGTTTTGGCACGCGCGCCTTCCAGCGCCGTATTCCAGCAGGATTCTGCATCTTCGATTGCCCGGCATACAGACTGCCCTTTACCCGACGAACTCATCAAGGGCTTGACCACGCATGGCGTGCCCAGCTCATGAACCGCCGACCGCAACTGCTCAAAGTTATCTGCAAAACGATAGGCAGCAGTCGGAAGCTGTAATTTCTCGGCAGCCAGCCTGCGGATACCTTCCCGGTCCATCGTAAGACGGGCGGCACGGGCCGTTGGTACTACGTGAAATCCTTCTTGCTCTAATTCTTCCAAAGCACCCGTAGCAATAGCTTCGATTTCAGGTACAATTATGTCGGGCTTTTCCTCACGAATTAGTGCCTTCAACGCCTCAGCATCCTGCATATCCAGACAGTGAGAGCGATGGGCTACCTGCATTGCTGGAGCCAGTTCATAGCGATCAACAGCAATACATTCCACGCCAAGCCGCTGAGCTTCAATAATGACTTCTTTTCCCAATTCGCCGCTACCCAGCAGCAGCATCTTCTTAGCCTTGGCAGAAAAAGGAGCACCCCACATCTTGAACTCTTCCCCCTCTGACGAAAATTGCTCTGATCTCTTTTCATCTTTATTTTCAGGGTTTAGCTCCAAGAATGCAATAGTGCTCGGCATTTAAATTTACAAAAAACGCGATTTTTTGATCTTTTTTTTACAAAAATCTGAACTGTGCTTCCACCAGCCCCCGATATATTCCATGTTTTTTCATCAATTGTTCATGATTACCACTTTCTTGGATTTCCCCATGATCCAGTACAACGATATGATCAGCATTTCGAATGGTAGACAAACGGTGAGCGACCATAAAAGAAGTTCTGCCTTCCAGTAAAACCTGAAGAGCCTCCTGAATTTTCAACTCCGTTTCTGTATCAATACTGGCTGTGGCCTCATCCAGAATAAGAATTCGCGGATTAGCCAGCAAGGCACGAGCAAAGGATAAGAGCTGTCGCTGGCCCATGGACAGCATTCCCCCCCGCTCCTCTACTTCTGTTTCATAGCCAGCTGGCAAGTGAACAATGAATTCATGAGCATTGACCGCCTTCGCAGCCGCTTCAATTTCCTCATCCGTTGCATCCAAACGGCCAAATCGGATATTATCGCGTATCGTCCCCGAAAAAATAAATGTATCCTGAAGCACGATGCTAATCTGGCTTCGCAAGCTCTCCACCGTGACATCACGCACATCTTGACCGTCAATCGTAAGCCTCCCTGACGTAATGTCATAAAAACGGCTGAGCAGATTAATAATTGTACTTTTACCTGAGCCGGTGTGACCCACAAGCGCTATAGATTGACCCGCTTCGACGGAAAGACTAATTCCTTTAAGCGCCTGACGTCCCTTCTCATATTCAAAAATGACCTTTTCAAATTGGATGTCACCCCGAATGGGTGGCAAGGCTTTTGCTCCCGGTTTGTTTGCAATATTCGGCTGTTCATCCATAAACTCAAAAATTCGTTCTGACGAAGCCATCGCAACCAGTAACTGATTATACATTTGGCCCAGCCGATTAATCGGCTCCCAAAAGTTCCCAACATAGTTGGCAAACGCAACCAGCAGCCCCACTGTAAGCTGATCTGTCTGAATTAAATGCGCTCCAAACCAGAATAGCACAAGCGTACCAAATCCTCCGGTAATATCAATAAGTGGGCCAAAAACCTGATTCATGGCAGAAGCCTTATCCCACGATTTTTTGCTAGAGCTGTTCATGTCGTCGAAATAAGCCATGTTTTCCTGCTCCTGCGTATACGCTTGTGTCACACGAATCCCCTGAATAGACTCATTCAAATGAGAGTTGATACGCGAGTTCTTCATACGCACTTCTTGCCAAGCGCGACGGATGCGAACGCGCAGCTTGGTCGAGATCAAAAACATGATCGGAACGGTCACAATTACTGCCAAACCGAGCTTCCAGTTAATAAGCAGCAAAATGACAATAATTCCGATAAGCTGTACGCAGTCAATCAGGACATTCACTGCACCGTTCGTAAAAAGATCCTGTAGCGAGTTAATGTCATTCGTCACGCGCACTAATACAGAACCTGCCGGTCTCTTATCAAAAAAGTTAAAGGATAGCTTTTGAATATGCTTGAACAAATCTTCACGCAAATCGTAAATAACCCGTTGACCGATAATATTGGTGAATTTAATGCGGTACGTGCTGGCTGCCCATTGAATTAAATATAACAAGAGCACGGCACCCGTGATGAGCAGCAGTAACTTTACGCTGGGTAATGCAGGCCATGCGGGAGCAATTGCCTTATCAATGGCCAGACTGATCAAATAAGGAACCGTCAGTTTGGTAATGGTACCAAGAATCATCATGACCAGAAGGATCGGCAGAATCTGACGGGCATAGGGCTTCATGTATGCCAGCAAACGTTTGAATTCTGACCAGTTAAACGGTTTGTCAATGACATCATCATCTTGATAGACAAAGCGCTCATTCGTCGGTTTTTTTAACGGTTTGGCTTTTTCTGCGGGTATATTCATGGTCTCACCTGCCCTTCGGATACACCGTCTGGAGCCTGAGCTATGTAATCGGCGTATTGAATATGATACACATCCTGATATGGACCTGGAGTAGCAATAAGCTGTTCATGTGTTCCACGCTGGACGATTCGTCCTTCCTCAAGCACCACAATTTCATTGGCATGGCGAAGCGAAGAGATTCGATGAGCGATTATAAATGTTGTTCGACCACGCATAACCTCTTGAAAACCGGTCTGTATTTCATGCTCTGTTTCCATATCGACCGCACTGGTAGCATCATCCAGTACCAGAATTTTCGGATTTTTGAGTAGTGCGCGCGCGATGGCGATCCGTTGTTTCTGCCCTCCGGACAGTCCCAATCCACGTTCTCCAACGACAGTGTCATATCCCAGCGGTAGTTCAGTTATGAATTCATGCGCCTGAGCCAGTTTGGAAACGCGTATGATGTCATCCATACTGACATGGCTTAAACCATATGAAATATTATTACGTATAGAGGACGAAAACAAAAACGTCTCCTGAAACACAGAAGAAATTTGAGCACGCAAATCACGAATCTTCAAGTGACGTATATCCTTGCCATCCAACTTGATACTTCCTGCATTCACATTATAAGCACGCATGAGTAATTGAATAATGGTAGACTTCCCTGACCCCGTTCCTCCTAAAATTCCAATGACTGATCCCGGCGGTGCGTCTAAATTGATGTCAACAACAGCAGGAAGCTTATTTCCGTAAGCAAAGGTAACATGTTCAAACGTAACATGTCCTTCCACCTGATCGGCATCGAGTGTAAGTGCTCCGGCTTCATCGGTTACATCTATGGACTGATTTAGCAGTTCCAGGACCCTTTCACCGGATGCTTTGGACTGCGTATAGTTATTGATATGAAAGCCAATGCTCCAGATGGGGCCGATAATATACCAAATTAAGCTAAAGAAAGCGACGAGCTGCCCCAAGGTCATTGACTTCTGAATGACCAGATACCCGCCCATGCCCAACAGAAGGACCACACTGACAGAAGCAATTAGTTCCATAGCAGGGAAGAACCGACTCCATAAGGAAGCAGCTTGAATTTGATTACTTTTGTATTGCTCATTACGTACTGAAAATTTCTCAACTTCATATGATTCGCGGGCAAAAGATTTGACGGTTCGCACACCTGTTATGTTTTCTTGGACTGCTGTCGTCAAGGCGCTAAGGGCAATCCGCATTTCCTGAAAGGTGGGATGAATCCGGGATTCAAACTTGAATGTGACGAAGAGTAGCAATGGCATGCTGATCATCGTAATGAGGGTGAGCTGCCAGTTAATATACAGCATCATCATAGAGCCGAATACGACCATCAATAGCACATTGAGGAGTTGGGCAAAACCAAATCCGATAAAGTTACGAATTGCCTCCAAATCACCAGTCAGTCGAGACATAAGATCTCCCGTTTTGGCCGTGTCATAATATCTAAAAGACAGAAATTGCAGCTTTTCGTAACAAGCATTGCGGAGGCGGTATGCCAGGTAGTTACCTAGCCGTCCACCAAAAAAACCATGTAAAAATTGCATGAACCCTTTGATGATAACTACTCCCAGCACAGTCAAAGCCAGCGCCGGGACTTTCCCGAAGTCACCAGGGATGATAGCGTTATCAATTAGCCTTTGGAGCAGGTTCGGATACACCAGTCCCAAGGCCGTCGCTATCGCAAGGCATAGAATAGAAAGAAACAGATAGTGTCTCCTCTCGCGAAAAAAAACTTGCAGTTGCCTGAGCACTTCCATGTCAATGTCCCTCCATTAGTTGCACGACGTTGTTATATGGCTTAGTGAAGTTTACCATTCGCATTCCAAGGCGGCAAAGAGGATAACGAGCCGTATTCAGGCAGGTTATCAATTGGTGGGTGATTAAACAAATTAAATCGCTTTCTTATTATTGAATGTGGCTATTTACTCAGTATTGCTTACTTTTTGGAGTATGCATAAAACACCGGGTTGTCCCACAACCCGGTGTCCTGATCTTTAATCATTGGTGAACATATTTATCTTTACTCCAAAGCCGTAATCTTGCCAGCAAGCTCTTCCCAAACCTGTGGCTGCTCACCGCCCATAAGGGCATGCTCCATGCCACGAGTCGTCTCCAGCATTTGCTCTCGAAGCTGAGCTTTCTGCCACAATTGTTCCTCCTGCATCAGCGTAACGTAAAAAGAAGACATTCGTTCACGTTGCTGATCCACAGCTTCCCCGATTCGCTCGCGTAATATCGGCTCCAGTTTGGTTTGTAGATTCGCTCGACCAGTTCCTTCAAAAAATAGCTTTGGATTTTTAAAGCTATTCCAATAATCCTTCCAATGAATGGACTCCTGCAGGGAAATTTCATTCAGCTCGGGAACAGCCCAGTTTCTGGATTCAGGAATTGTGCAATCTAGTCCTGGCAACTGATGGTTCATGTGTTCTACGCACTGTTGTATAGCCTTGTGCACCAAAGTTTGTCCCGTTTTTTCCAGCCGGAGTGTGGTTGCCAGTAATTCCTGGGACAGCTCCAGTTCGATTAAACGCATCAGCTCACGACCACAGGATGCAAAAGCCGAACGAAGATCACTTACTCCTTCACGCAGAATAGATGGATGAAACGCCTCTGCCATAAATTCTCCAGTCCGATAGGACAGTCTTTGACGTACATGATACAGCAGTTCATCGGTCTCGCCCGATAACACAGATGCACTGTTGCTGTCAGTCAGGCCTAGGAGCGTATGCTCCAATTCCCCACGGATGCGGGTTAATCGCTCTAATCGGATCTCCCGTTCTTCCACGCTATACCGGGCATCGGCTGCATGTTGCTCTATGCGGTTCCGCAGCCGGGCCAGTTCCTGCATAGCAGAAGCGATGGACAAACCTGCCAGCTCTTCGGCTGCAAATGCCGAGAAATCATCTTCAAATGCATCAAAACGTGAAGCTGAACGCAGCGAAGCCTCTCCCTGTTCGGCAGCTTCCAACGCCAGCATACTGGAAAGCGGATAAATACGTGGTTTTCGGATTCCATTCGCCTGTAGTTGTTCCTGTACATGCCGGGTAACAGAATGCAGTTCTTCTTCAGAAGAAGCCAGATCTGATGCATTCACAATAAAAAACGTCTGATCCAGTGCCAAGGTCTCTTTGACTCGACCTAGTTGACTCAGGAACTGCCGGTCGCCTTGCGTAAACGCATGGTTATAATAGGTGACAAATACAAGAGCATCCGCATGCTTCATATAGTTGAAGGTCACGCCTGTGTGCCGTGCATTCACAGAATCCGCTCCTGGCGTATCCACTAGCACGATGCCCTGACGGGTCAGAGCGCAATCATAATAAAGGTCAATATGCTCCACAAAGCATGATTTGTGCTCAGACGCAACAAAATCTCGATACTGCTCTAAATTCACCTGAAGCTGTTGTCCCAGCAAGCTTTCAGCTTCTTCCCATCCGGCTGCGGCAGCCTTTAAAAAACTATAATGAGGCCTGCCCGCAGGATGGATGCCTTCCGGAGATAAAGCATGAACGGCTTCTTGCCAGCCCGCTGCCCCTGGCTCTCCCAATCCTAATAACTGAAATGAGTATTTAAGATCTTCCCGCAACGCGTCCACTGATTTCATATGGACGTCAGCCGTGGCATGGCGCTCAGCACTTGCAGGCGCCATTATGCGGTTAATCGCCGCTGTCGTCGGATGCGGCGATACGGGCAACACAGCTTCACCCAACAAAGCGTTGGCGAAGCTGGATTTCCCAGCGCTGAACGCTCCGAACAGCGCCAGCGTAAACTGCCCGCCCTCCAGCGCAGCGGCGCGGGCATGTAAATCCCGTACCGCCGCTTGCATAGCAGGGTACGGACTTACGAGGGCAGCGGCAGCCTTCAATTGGGCCGCTGCTGCATCCAACCGCGTGCGGCGGCCTCCAGCGGCAGGCTGTGCTGCCGCCGTCCCTGCTAGCGGCTGTGTCGATGCGTTGCGCGGGCCAGCGATGCCAGGGCGCGCAACGCCCGTTGGCGCCGCAGCAGCGGCGGTATCGGACGCCGATGCAGGCGCGTCCGCACAGGGCAACCCGCTTGGCGCGGGAGCCTGCGGCAGCAAGCTGCGCAACAGGTTGGCGTACGAAGCCGAGGCCTGCACGCGGGTGCTGTAGCAGCCCGCCGCCTCTGCCTGCGCCAACAGCGCCGTGCGCTTCTCTGCGAGAGCCGCGCGGCGGGCTTCGGCTCGCACTGCTAGCTGGGCCAGCAGGCGGTCTAGCAGCGTCAGCGCCTTGCGGCGGCAATCGGCGGTCACAGCAGCGCGTAGGTCCTTGCAATAGTTTAACGTATACTCTGGCGACAACGCATTTTCCTTCACCGTCTGCTCTACCAGTTGCCGGTCTATCACAGGACGGATGCCATCCAGCTCCTGCTCCATCGCAGAGGTCCACAACCCCTGACCGTCACCCCAAGACCGCAGAAGCTCCCGTACATGAGGAAGCAATTGTCCCTCCACCTGATCAGTCAGCATTCCTGTCAGCCGTTCCAAACGGCTTTCCTTTTCTCGCTCAGTCTTTCCTCCTGCAAACCATAGTCCTGTTTTGAAGCCCGGCTTGCGGCTCTCTAAGTATTCGCCTGCGGCTTCACGTAGCTCCGCTGGCGTCAAATGTGCGTGTTCCAGTAGATGATCCAGCTCTTGACGCAGCCGTTTACGCTCCTGCTCCGGGAGCATCTTCCAGTGTTCGTCTTCTTGCTGCAAGGTTTTCTGCTCTATATCCAGCCGCAAAATGGCTTCTTCCCCACCCGCTTCTTTTAGCAGTGTGTTCAGTTCCTCTTCTTCAGCTGACTGCACAGTCTCTACATGTTGCTCTACCAAATGATGCATAGAGGACACTAAACTGTATGCCAAAAGCTCTGTTTTTCGCTCCAGCAATTTCGGAATCAGGTGCGTCAACTGTTTCCACTGGTTCCATGGATGATTCTGCTCCTTCAAGGAAGTAAAAAGGATGTCCGTATAATGAACTTGCCAGGCGTGAAAGCTAGTCTCCACCTCATTACGATAACGTGTAAATGAAAGCTCCCGCTCCCGGTGTTTATCGATTTGATTGATGATCAAATATAACGGCTTGCCCCAATCCGATAAACTTTTGGCAAAAGACAAATTATTTTCAGATTGGACATGGTTGTAATCCATTACATAAAAAACAATATCTGCCCAATGTAAAGCAGAATGTGTCGCCAGCGCATGTCCGTGGTCTGTGGAATCGACGCCGGGTGTATCCAGCAGCACTCCTCCGTTAGATAATATGGGAACATCCTCCCACACTTGAACCGATTCATAGGCTCCACCATTTTTACAATACTCAGCAAGCTCGGACAGGGAGGCTTCCATGCTTTCCGGCTCTGGATTTTCCGCTGTTTGGGCTGGATGAATGAGTGCTCTCGGACGTCCATAACGGATGGACACTACATTAGCGCTCGTAGGCACCGGTCCAGATGGCAGGACGGTTTTACCACACAGGCTGTTAATCAGGCTCGATTTACCCGCTGAAAAATGTCCACAAAAGGCAATGGTCAGCTCCTGCGCATATGCTTTTTCCAGCAGATCCCCTACCGCCTTCGCTCCCGCTTCATCCCCGGCTTTACGCAGTGTATTCTGTATCTGTTCTATCGTATCCAACCACTTTCCCGCATCCCCTGTAATCGTTTGCATCATAAGCTACGGTTCCACTCCTTATCACTTGTCTGCACCAAATAGCTATATTGTAGCATTCCTAAGCAATTGTGAGAATCATCACATCAAAAAAACTAAACAGCGCTCCCCGCCAGTACCTGGCTTTAGGGAACGCTGTTTTCGTACATGATAACAAAAAGTTCATTTTATTCTGTCCAAAACGGATCATTAGGAATAAGTATTTAGGCAACCGAATGCATTTATCAAAGCCCTCAAGGGACAACGACGAAGCAAGATATGTAAACAACGGGTGAGCCTGCTCATCACGTACATTCACCTTTTGGAACATTCGGAACGAGACACCATAATTCAGGGTACAAAATGTATGCACACCTCATTGGAAGAGGCTCTATCCACATCAGGATGGTCTGCAAGGTTCGTGTATATATGCGTCTTCGGGCTGGTTAAACCAGCCGAGCCGCCTATACCGGAACATGCAACGCATGTCGTCCGCTAATTGAACTTAATTGGCTGCAGTCTCAAGCACTGGCAGCAAAATTTCAAATACTTGACCATGCTGTAAAATCGTAATCCCACGGGATTTATCCTTCATTACGACCACTTCTGGCTTTTGTGACATACGCTCCAGATAATGCTCAGGTACATCACCGGAATGACTAACCGTGATTCCCTCAAGCTCGCGCTCTTCGTTTTCAGCAAATTCTGTTGTTACAATTTGCTCAAAAATATCAGAGAATGCCTCAAAATTGTCTGTATATACCGAAATGCACTTCATACTCTTCATCCTTTTCTACACATAAATGGTTAAACCCTCTTGTTACCTTTGTGGGTCTTTAAGCTCTACGTTCCTTATCTTTTCTGATAAGAGACGTTTTCATACGTTTCTTGCCTTCCCTGCATACATCAAGCAACGGACACACCTGACATTGAGGGTTTTGAGCTTTACAATGGTAGCGCCCGAAAAAAATGAGCCTGTGGTGGGTCAAAGACCATTCATCCCTAGGAACCCTCTTCATCAGCTTTTTTTCCACCTCAAGCACTGAATCATCCCACCCTGCAAAGCCGAGTCGTTTGGAAACGCGCTCTACATGCGTATCTACCGCAATAGCTGGTACATTAAAAGCAGTAGATACAACGACATTAGCCGTCTTGCGGCCAACACCGGGTAGCTTAACCAGTTGATCGTGCTCCGAAGGTATCTCTCCCCCGTACTGGTCTATTAAAATACGACAGAGGTTATGAATATGCTTGGCCTTGTTTCGGTACAAGCCGATTCTGCGAATATCCTGCTCCAGTTCCTCAAGAGGAACAGCTAGGTAATCCTCAGGTGACTTGTATTTTTGAAACAGGTCTGCCGTTACTTTATTGACCATCTGATCGGAGCATTGAGCAGACAATAACACGGCGATCGTTAATTCAAAAGCATTGTCATGGTTCAACTCACAATGGGCATCCGGAAACATCGTACCGATGGTATCCAATATATGACGTGCGGTTGCTGCATTCACGGAAATCCTACCTCCTACCAAAAAAAACGTCTTGATACGGGATAGCCCGCATCAAGACGGTCACTCTAAATAATCATCCGGAAAGAAACGAATACTATTTGTGCATGACTGCCTGCATAGGCGAGAAATACACTCCTATATTATCATTATCTGTCACAGATTGCACGTGAAAAGTGTGCAAATTCCCAAGAAATTTTCATACCGCCTGATCGGTTAGCGACTCATGGGATGATCCAAATCTACATGCCCCATTAAGGACTCTAGAGATTGACCATCTACGAGCAAATCCAGCGTTTTGACTTCCTTGAATTGGAACATCGTTTTCTTCAAGGCATCGATAGCCAATTCCTCGCCGCCAGCTCCCAATCGAGCCTCGTCCGGCAGGGAAATATCAAAAGTCAATGCACCGTTATCCAATTTGATCTTATGCACGGAAATTTTCTCGGACCACAACGGGATTAGAGCAGAATCCCCACTCTTTTGCAGAGCTTCAAACGCTTTTTGCAACTTTTCCAGCTCGCTTGGATAGGTAATTTCCTTTTTCTGTTCTTTCAAGCCGTTCTCTTGAGTATCCGTATAGTACACCGTAATCTGTTGTGTTTGTCGATCTCCTGAATTTTCCGTGTCCGTCTTGGTCTTTGTAGGCTCTGTTGACGGAGATGCAGGTGTTTGACTCGCCCCATTATTTTCAGCAGACTGAGCCGATGGATCAGGGGTCGTCTGTTCGGGTGTGCTATTTTGTGCATTAGAAGTTTGTGTTTCCTGAGATGGAGTCGCAGGAGCTGTTGTTTGCTTAGAGGCACACCCTGCACCTGCAATGGCAAACAGTGCCAGCAGACCTGCAATTACGATTTTCTTGTTCATATGTCCCCCTCCTTGCTTGACGTTGACAAGCGATTTGTTGAAGATTTATTTTACGTCGAGATACTCTGTGATTCCATCTGCAATCCCTTGAGCTACCCGGTTTTGAAAATCTTCATCAAACAGTGTGGCTTCCTCTTTTGCATTACTCAGATATCCTACTTCAAGCAATACGGCTGGCATAGTCGTTTCCCGAATTACATGGAAATTGCCATAACGAATGCCGCGGTCTGTCAGGCCCGTCGCGGGAGCAAAGTACTTGTGCATAACGTTGGCGAACGCTTTGCTTGCACTACGCTGGTAATACGTCTCTGTACCGTTGGAAGCTGAGCTACCGCTGCTGTTAGCATGAATGGACACGAACACGTTAGCATTAAGGTTTTCAGCTACTTTTACGCGCTGTTTAAGCTCCAAGAATGTATCATCACTGCGTGTCAGCACAACCTCAAGTTTGGGGTTCTGCTTTAATATGCTTTCTACTTTCAGAGCCATCGCTAAGTTGAAGGTCTTTTCATAGTTTTTTCTCGAAACACCAACTGCTCCAGAATCTTTTGCTCCATGACCAGCATCAATAACAACGACCTTTTTACCATTGCTGTTCGTTGGTGATGTCTGTGTATCATCCGGCTGTGAGCCATCTGGTAACGTTGCGTCTGGCGTGGTATTCACTGAATCTTTGGAAGCCAGATCGACGATAACACGATTCGAGCCATCATTATATGCGGTATAATTCATGGCATGTTTCAAATCAATAACAACGCGCACCGTTGAAGGTTCCTTTTGGAATAAAGCATAACGGATACCGGACACATCCGCTTCATTCTCAATGTCCAGCGAACCATTTAAGCTGCTATCCAGCTTTTGCTGGTCTCCGAAATTGTCAGCAAACGCAGTCGCTGGCAAATCCACCACTACCCGATCAGGGCCTGTCATCGTAAACGCTTTCGGCTTGACGGCACTGGCTGTTGTGATAGTTAAACGGTTTTGGCTGAAACTGATTCCCTGCACCTGTGTAACACCTGAGTTTGCATTATTCGTTGGTGCAGTTACACTTCCAGTACCTGTACTGTTATTTCCGGACTTGGGAGGTGTAAATTCCCCGTTTCCAGACCCGCTACTGCGGGTATATAATTTTACGGACTTGGAGCTGCTGTCCCATTTTACGTCCAGTCCCATTTGCTCGCCGATAAAACGAAGCGGTACAAGGGCATAATTGGAACGCAGCAGAGGCGAAGCATCCAGACTAATGTCGCTTCCATTGACAGTCGCCGTCTTACTTCCGATTATCATTCGGATCAAGGTACTGTCCTTCTCAATCGTTATGGTTCGCGCCTGCTGCTTCCATGTCACGTCATATCCCAAATTTTCAGAAATTACGCGTAGCGGGACCATTGTACTTCCGCCAATTACTTGTGCCTTAGCACCACTAGGGACACTTAACTGTTGATCGTCGAGATAGATTTGTGTTCCACTCGAAGCCGCATGTCCATAACCCGGAACCGCCCACATGAAGACAAATAATAACAACAAAAAACCAAATTTCTTCATTCGTCACCCTTCCATTCATAATTTTTTTGCCACATGCTCCGGTGCGGCGACCTGATATACGCGCTTATGTAATATCAGACAACCTTTTAGACGTTATCTCACACCAAAAGTTGCGAATATATTCCATCATAACAGAAATATACGTGCCAAAGAACTATTTTTGTCGAATTTTGACTAAAAAAATGGATCATTCGTTTTCCGTCAAAAGTCACAGCCGAAAAAACTAAAAAAGCTACTTTTCACCCCCATGAATTTTCATTAATAAGGTGGAAAGTAGCTTTTATTGTAAACCTCACTTAGTTAAGTGGTTCCGTTGCTCCTGTGCCTGCTGTTCCGAGATACTCCTTCAACCCATCGACAATACCTTCAGCGATCTTCTCTTGTGTTTCTTCTGTGAACATGGCTGCTTCATTAGATATATTACTAAGGTAGCCACACTCCAGCAATACTGCAGGCATTTGTGATTTTCTCGTCACCACATGGTTTGCCACTTTAATGCCGTTATCCTTGAACTCGGTTGCTGCTACAAGATGCTTGTGCATGATCGTGGCCAGGCTCAAACTTTCCTGACGTGCATAATAGGTTTCTGACCCATTAGCTTTTCCGTTATTAGAAGCTGGCATACTGTTACCATGAATGGAAACAAACACGCTAGCCTGCTGATTATTAGCGAGCTGTGGTCGTTCATCCAGCGTGGGATACGTATCTCCATTACGAGTCAATATGATTTGAATATCGGGATCATTTTGCAGAAGCTGCTCGACCTTTAACGCTACCGCCAATGCAAATTCCTTTTCATGTCGCCCAGTCACACTACCTGCCCCAGGGTCCTTGCCACCATGTCCGGGATCAATTACGACGATTCGCCGTCCTTCGACATTCGTTGGTGTTACCACTGCTGAATTCACACTACGCTCACGCAATTGAAGGGTGATATCACCTAGGCCATTGGTTGAAAGATCGTAATCACGTGTCTGATTTAAAGCAATGACAATGCGTACGCCCCCATCTCGTCCATCTGCGGGAGCAAATCTAATTTCCTGCACATCCTCACTGTCACTATTCGTCAACGCCCGCGTGCCATCGGTGCGAATCGGGAACGGCTGAAGAAAATCAGTCGCCAGTGAAGCCCCGGGTAAATCTACAACAATACGATCATTCCCCGTCATTTTGGATACTTTAGGGGTAACATCTTTATTCAGAGAAATCTTTAACGTTTCACCCTCAAAAGTAATATTTTTTACAACCAACGCATTTGCTGCGGTCTGTTCTGTATTTTGCTGCTTGGTTGGTGAAGATGCAGCTTCAGTATGCTTATCTGCTTCAACTGGGTTTATTGTCGTCGCTGTTGCTGAAGACGTTTTATTGGTGCTTGTTGTACTCCGTGTTGACGTTTGCGACGATGGTTGGGATTGTGACTGTTTATTTGCTTGTTGAGTTGCAGCCTTTTGACTGAGATTTACGGATTTACTTTTATTATTCCAATCTACTTTTAGTCCCATTTGCTCCCCAACAAAACGTAATGGAACCATGGTTGAGCTGCCCCGAAGCACAGGAGGTGCATCCAGACTAACTGTTTTTCCATTCACATCAGCCGATGTACGGCCTACATACATAGACATATCGGTACTATTTTTTTGAATTGAGATTTTATAGGATTGTGGTTCCCACTTGAATTGATATCCAAGCTGCTCCCCAACCACCCTTAGCGGTACCATGATTTTTCCATTGACCATTTCAGGCTTGGCATCTGCAGGCGCTTCCACCCTTTTGCCATCTAAAAACAAATCTGCTCCAGCCGCGTTCACATGAGGGGAGGACGGCCACAACCAAATCAAGATAGCCGCTAGTATCACCCAACCATATTTCTTCATCCTCATTCCCCTAACTTATATATGTATTTTTTGGTGTTTCTCACAGACACAGTCCTTCGACCATTTTACATTTACAATACCATGCTGAGTCGAACCGTCAACCCCTTATTTTCCAATTTATTTTTTGAGCATGATAAAAGCCCGCAGGCAAAAGGATTGCCAATACGGGCTTTCTGTCTAACAAATGAGCAAGCTATATGGCTTCGTATTGAACCTAAACTGGGAATTATGATTATGCGCCTTGTTTCGCAGCGCGTCTTTGTTCATACGCCAGAATTTCAGATTCATGCTGGAGTGTCAGTCCAATATCGTCCAAGCCTTGCAGCAGGAACTGACGGCGATGTTCATCCAGATCGAATTCAATTTTCAGACCATAGTCGTCTGTGATTGTTTTTTCATTCAGGTCTACGTTCAGTTGGTAGTTATCATGCTGCGCCGTACGCTGGAACAATTCCTCTACTTGCTCTTCAGACAGCTTGATCGGCAATATACCGTTTTTAAAACAGTTATTATAGAAGATATCTGCATAAGACGGAGCAATTACGCAACGAAACCCATAGTCCATAATCGCCCACGGTGCATGCTCACGTGAGGAGCCACAGCCAAAGTTAGCGCGAGAGATCAGCACAGACGCCCCTGCATAACGAGGCTTGTTCGGTTCAAATTCAGGATTGATATTGCCTTCTTCATCAAACCGCCACTCGTAGAACAGAAACTGTCCAAAGCCCGTACGCTCAATTCGTTTCAAAAACTGCTTAGGAATAATAGCGTCTGTGTCCACGTTCACCCGATCCACAGGTGCTACAATTCCTTTTAATGTTGTGAAAGCTTCCATCGTAATTCCTCCCCCTGTATCCTAGCGGACTACTTCTTCCTGCTTGAATTTCCAATCCCGTACATCAACAAAATGCCCATGAATCGCCGCAGCGGCTGCCATTGCTGGAGATACCAGATGAGTGCGTCCTCCGCGTCCCTGACGACCTTCAAAGTTACGATTAGAAGTCGAAGCACAACGCTGTCCCGGTTGCAGCACGTCTGGATTCATCGCAAGACACATACTGCATCCTGCTTCACGCCACTCAAATCCTGCTTCTTTAAAAATGATGTCCAGTCCTTCTTCTTCAGCCTGAATTTTCACACGTCCCGAACCTGGTACGACGATGGCCGTTACTTTGTCAGAAACCTTGTAGCCTTTGGCAACCTCAGCGGCTGCACGCAAATCTTCAATCCGCCCATTAGTGCACGAGCCGATAAACACATAATCAATCGCAATATCCGTGATCGGAGTACCTGGCTTCAAATCCATATATTCAAGCGCTTTCTCAGCCGCTTTACGTTCGTTTTCGGTTGGCAGTTCTGCCGGAATCGGTACGGTTGAGGAAATATCTGTACCCATACCCGGGCTCGTTCCCCAGGTTACTTGCGGAATCAAAGCATCTACGTCAAACTCCAGCACAACATCAAACTCAGCGCCTTCATCTGTGACAAGCTCTTTCCACTCAGCAACCGCTTGCTCGAAAGCGTCTCCTTGTGCTACATGTTGACGTCCACGCAAGTAGTTGAAGGTGGTTTCGTCCGGTGCAATCATTCCTGCCCTGGCTCCGCCTTCTATGGACATGTTACACACAGTCATGCGCTCTTCCATGCTCAATTCGCGAATAGATTCACCTGTATACTCAATAACATAGCCTGTAGCGAAATCTGTACCGTATTTGGCGATGACACCCAAAATCATGTCTTTTGCTGTCACACCAGGTTTGCGGGTACCTACAAAGCGAACTTCCATCGTTTTGGCTTTGGCTTGCTGGAGACATTGTGTTGCCATTACGTGCTCTACCTCACTGGTTCCGATACCAAAAGCGAGTGCTCCGAACGCCCCATGTGTGGAAGTATGGCTATCACCACAAACAATCGTTTTGCCCGGATGAGTCAGACCAAGTTCAGGCCCCATAACGTGAACGACACCCTGATCCACAGTATCCAAATCATACAGTGTGACACCGAAATCACGGCAATTTTGAGTTAATGTATCAATTTGCTGCTTGGAAATCGGGTCCGTAATATTGTAACGGTCCTTAGTCGGTACGTTATGATCCATCGTTGCAAACGTAAGCTCTGGACGACGTACCTGACGGCCGCTAAGACGTAATCCCTCAAACGCCTGTGGCGATGTTACCTCATGTACGAGGTGAAGATCGATGTACAAAATACTCGGCTTACCTGCTTCCTGATAGATGACATGGTTATCCCAAATTTTCTCGAACATAGTCTTTTTACTCATCATTATTCACCCCTGTGTTTTTCGAACCTAGTGGAGAGAAGCTGAGCGGCTCTCTCTTGAATGTCAACAATATACCACGGGATGTCTGATTGGTCTAAGATATGATATCTATAGAAGTGATAGGTTAAGGCTATAAGAATAGATGAGGTGAATATAGGCGGTTCCTTGCACTGATTTCTATCAGCTCTTAATAGTAAAAACAGTCCACTTATTTCAGCCGCTCCGGCGTGGATCAGGCGTAGTTAAGGGGTTATTCCCCTACCCACTCCGGAAAAGCGGCTGAAGGTCATTCTGTTGTTTTCAAAACGTTGTTGTTTCACCAACTTCTTTAAGGTCGGGGACGGGTCGAACGGCGAACCTTATACATTCCTCAGGAGCTAATGTGGCTACTGGTGGAGCTTAAGAATCTTTATAAATGAATTAATTTCAAGATGATTACCAGCAAAATGAACAGTGCCAAGACAGCAGCTATCGACGTCCAAACTCTTCCGGTGATTCCCGCGTAGTCTCTTTTCATTTCCCCCACACGTAACGCCTCCTTTATTTTAGGGTACTATACTCCATAGGCTATGCGAGGTCTTGATTAAAGGAAGGGCTTCTTAACAAAAAATGCTTAGTCAATCCAGTACCAGCCTGTCTGCTCTCAACCAAGCGATAAAGTCATTGACCTCTTTCATGCTTAAGTCAAATTCCTTGTCCAAACCGGTAGTCATGGTCAATACCATGATTGCGCGATTACCTGAGAGTTGCTCAGGGTCAGTTTGACCTCCTCCTTGTGGAGTGACAGAGGCTTCATTATTTTACTGTATATATTTGGAAGTATATTCCTCGAAATGTGTCTAAACATAAACCTGCCAATCTATAAATACAATCTAAATATTTGCATATTTATCTAACTGATGACTTACCCAAGATCGATCCTACTCCCCTGTTATTACTTGGAATTATATTAAATCTTCTCAATACTATATTATGAGGCGTGGCGAAGTATCCACGCTGGATTGCTTATGAATTTGAAAGTCCTGTAGTTGTCAACAAATATGTGTTGGCTCCACGTAGATCTAGTTTAACCGAATCGCCAAAAGATTGGATGTTCGAAGGGTCGGACGGTGTTTCACGGGTCATTCTCGATACACAAAAAATATTACTAACTGGAAAGAAAAAGAGAAAAAAGAATTTCATTTACCAATGAAACAAAATATAAAAAATACCGTTTGAACATTTCTAGTAATACTGGTAATTCTCTATTTTCACTTGGAGCCTTCGAGATGTACAATAATTTGCCGGTAACACCAACACCAGATCCGTCTACAACACCTGGTTCGTCCGATACAGATAAGGCCTCTCAAGCAACTGGTGACCGCGCTATTCTTACTGTAACCATGGGTAATGGGTTTGATAAAGAATTCGATCTGAGTAAAAAAGAATTGAATGCTTTCACCGCTTGGTATGACGCAAAGGATACTGGTAGAGGTCCTTCATTCTTTGCCATTGATAAGCACAATAACAACAAGGGACCATTCAGCAACCGTAAAGACTATGTAATATTCAATATAATCCTTACGTTTGAAGTAGATGAGTATTCAACTAAATAATAAACAAAAAAGGACTCCATACTGGTTACATACCAGCGGAGTCCTTTTTCACATTTACTCTAAAATCAAACTGATCAACGAAAAAAGCTCTCCCGACCAATTAAGGGAATTAATTCACTTGCTGGCTTGAACAAACACATAGTTAACCTTCCTCACCAAATGGCTAGAAGGACAAGTTGTATAGCTAGAATAACTTAGAGGTTTCCAGGCTGTGAATCAGCTACTCCCCATGTTTCCCCATTAACTTTATAGTCGCTGCCTCTCCACTGAAGTATGTAGTCTCCAGAACGCAAACCGTCGCTGAAACCTTGGTCAGTAGATTTCCAAGTCACTGTGTCGTAAGGAGCGATTACTAATCCTTCAATATATAGTTTGTTTGAACCGCTGTGAGTTAAACTTACCTTTACTGGATGATCAGAGTGATTCTTCATACGAAGTTTAACATGCCCCCATCCTTTAGGGACACTAAAGGATTCTTTTACCGTTGCGCTTCCGCCCGATCTTTGATTAATTATGGTGTTTTTGCTATTTATACTTGGTGAGGCTGAAGCAGCACCTACCGTAGTTGCTATAGCTAAAGATAAAATCGAGAACAGAAGTATCCTTTTCTTCATCCTTTTCCTCTCCTATTTTTTGTTATGGTCTACCTTTAAGGCTACCGACTACAATTTGGTAGGTTCTTTAAGATCTACTCTAAATTCAAACTGCTTACGAAAGAAATACGACTCGTTAATCTTAACTGCATCAGGCGAAAACTTTTCCACTGCTCCGCCGTAGTCAACGACCGTTATCAACTCATCGCTCAACAGCTGTACTACATATACTCTTACCTGGCCTAACGCATCTACAAAAAGTTCTATATCCGACTTTGACACTTTATATGTATGGTTCATGCTGATCACTTCAGAAATAGTCTTCGAGTAGATCGTGTGGTAATTCCTACACTGAAGAAAGCTCTGCCAACCATAAGGTTAGCAGAGCTTTTTCTTTAAAATCCTCCAATGGTAACGTTAGGCTGAATACTATGGTGGTGGTTAAAGGCTTGGTCCGGCATAGTAACAATAAACAAAAAGCTAGCCGCGATGACTAAAAGTACCATTTTTTTGAACATTGTTTTCCCACACCCTTTCAATAAAATTGAAATACTCAGCTTTAGTTTCAGGAACTGCATGGGCTTGAAAACGAACAAACAACCCCATACAGTTTATAAAGTAAGTTTCATTATTTATTATATGTGACTTTACCATTGCATTCATCAAATATTTAAAGCCATCAATGTACTTCCCTCGGTATAAATAATAAAAACCTAACTCGTAACCAAACCACGCGATATAATCCGGTATCACTTGTCGGGTATACATATCATCTGATGATGGTTGTTGTGAAAAAGTCGCAATTAGCGTTTCAAATCGTTTGAGTATATCGTCTACA
This sequence comes from Paenibacillus sp. SEL3, assembly GCF_054602585.1. Taxonomy (NCBI): domain Bacteria; kingdom Bacillati; phylum Bacillota; class Bacilli; order Caryophanales; family Paenibacillaceae; genus Paenibacillus; species Paenibacillus sp. SEL3. Next base: position 31,247 of record NZ_CM137725.1, read on the forward strand.
TCTATGCTAAACTGGTTTGCTGCGATTATAACATTCAGCAGTTTTGAAAGCTTTTCATTCTCGTTAGCGGCTGATGTTGTAGCAATATATTCAACATAATCGTTCAGCAGGCTTATTTCTCCTGACAACAGCTTATATACGTAAGTATTTCCTACCGCCCAGTGACTGAACAGGTTTACCCAGTGTTTTGTGTCCTCGTCATCCTCTTTAACCCAGTCTAAATCCGCATAGGCGTATGTATATTGTAGAGCTTGTTGATAATCGCCTTGAGCTTCACAAACACTAGCACACAACAGGTCAGCATAAGCAATGTATCCAAATAACGGCCCTCTTGTTCTCTTTTCATCATCTAGAAACTTTCGTTTTTCTTGGTGTTGTAAACTATACTGGATTTCCGCTTTAGCTCTCATTTGCCTTGCCATTTCGTCTACCTTGTCCCATTTACGTAATGACCTATATACGTTTGCCAAATCCTTCAATGCGTCAAGCTGGTCTATTTCATCCAAACGCTCGACATAAGGCTCAAACAGTATAGCTGCCTTCATATTCCGACTTTGATCATCTCCAATTTGAATCGTAAATATTCGATATTGACAGACTGCCAGACGTTCAGAATGTTGGTACTTCTCTGCTTCTGCTACGCTCTCATAGAGCAGCAGCGCCGCAGCATGGCGTCCTTGAGCGAATAGGGTTTCTGCAATGTCAAACAGTTTGGGCGAATAAAGTAGATTGTCCATGATGGCTCCTACCACTCGACGGATCGCATCCAACTTGTCCAACTCCGCACAACGATACAAAAATGGCTCGATTCGTCTCATATTCGGGGGCGTGTCGATGATGTAGTTTTCTATAAATAAGTCGTAAAAGTGGCCTTCCGGTAAACCCATCGCCTCAGTAATTAGATCAAGCTGGTTAACAGACATAGGCTTGTTTCCTGTCACAATGGCACTTAGCGCCCCCCTATTCATGCCTGCAACTTGCCCAAATTGCGATAGACTCAAACCTTCTTGTTTTAAATATCCGTCTAATTCTGCTCTAATCGTAGGTGTATGCTTCATGTCATATCCACCCTTCATACAGAAATTCCAAAACTTTTATATTATTGCATTCTATTGTTGTCCATAATTTAACAGTTGTCAATAACCTTTATTTCTTTTGCATTTTATTAAAGAACTTCGGCATAATCGGTGGCATGAAATGACGTAAAGAACACTCTCCGCAGCCTATACCCATCTTAAAAAATATTAAATATATTCATATATGCCATAAAAAGGTTTACAATATTAGTATATTCCTTTACGCTGGCTTTGTATTTACAAATATTTCAAGTAGGCGTTTTGTTTGAAAGTAAAATTTCTACCACAAGCTTTTCTAGCTGCAACGCTACTCATTTCTTTTGGGATCGCCTATCCAGCTACCTCCAATGCCGAAAAAGGAGATAAAATCCCTGACCGCATGTTAGCGGGTACCATCATTCAATACGATGAGAACAATAACATGGTTGTATTGGAAAAAGGAACTCCGGTACCTGAACAGCAAAAATCTAAAGCTGCTATTGCTCCACTGACTGCTGAACAACAGGCTGAGCTAGAAAAAGAAAAACAACAGGATAAGAGATCGATGAAGCAACCAAATCACTACCGGTATATCATATTGATAACCCTGACCCTCAGCCTGGTTTAAAAGTAATTTATGATGGCGAAGGTTTTATCAAAGATATTATCTTGCCTGATCAAAAAGAAAATGCGATTACTACTAATAATGTTTCACTTCAAGCATTACCACGCGGTACACGCAAATCACCTGGGACTTATACATATGGAGATCATGATAATGAAATTAAAATTAACGGAACATCTAGTGGCTATGTTCGAGGCACAGGGAGAGGAACAAACTTCACAGACACGTATGGGGAAAATTCCAATAGACTCCAAAGAGGTGACTGTGCAACAAAAGGAGCCATTGATAATCCCGACTTCGGGACAGAAATTCGGGTAAGGAATTATGATAATAATGCCGTAGCTAATTTTTATAAAGCTGATAACGGGAGTCTTTCAGATGCAGTCATTGATATTTGGAAAACGGGTGTAGAGGATCTAGGTTTAGAATGGCATTCGTACGTCTCATTTTCAGCAAGATATTCCTATGATTTTTAATATCTTTGCACCGAAAAAGGATAGGATCTCGCGTCCTATCCTTTCCCTTTTCGTTATCATATTCAGTTTGATTCATCACTTATTTCAGAAAGGATGTCTCGTTTTGAGAACACGCCACTACAAATCCTTTAAGTTCTTTATACTTTTCCTGCTCGTGCCAGCTTTATTGTCATCCTGCTCCCCCTCTACTGCCCCACCCGCAGAATCTGCTGTACCCATAAAAACCCAATCAGGGGAAAAGACAGCTCTAGCCGGTCAGGGCCAATATCTATCCATGACTTATACAGAATATGTAAATGGGAAAAATGCAGATCAAGGCATGGTTATGCGTGTAATGACGTACGACTTGAGTAGTAAGAAAGTGACCAAGCTGGCCGACGTCCCCTATACCTCCCAGTACCCGCTTTCTGTGGTGTCCTTGCCTGATCACAAAATTTATTACTCTGCCGGTGTTGGTGATAAGGGAGACCAATTATTTTCGTATGACTTGAATACCAAAAAAATCGAACAGCTTACCGATAATTTGTTTGCCATCAATCGTATCGTACCAACTACTCCAGATGGCCCACTCGTTCTGGTTGCGGTCAAAAAAGGAGAACGTATACTTAAAACTATTTTCTACAATAAAACAACGCACGCCATGAAATTTATGCATGATGAAAACCAAGATAATATCACTTGGTCTATAGCCTATAATTCAGAAAAAAATACAATTTACAATTCACAGTATTCGGAGAGGGAGCGAGATAAACAAGGTGACATCTCAGACCGAACACAGACCATTATGGTCCCCCCGGACAACAAGGTTACAGAAATCAATAACGTTACCAAGCAAGAGCGTTCTATCGTCACACTAAAAAAAGAGAAAATAACTTCAATGTCCAGCAGTAATGATAAGCTGCTCCTCATAACCACTCGTTTCATTAATCACGGCAATCCCGAGTATAGTCTGGTTGATATTGCAACAGGTAAACGTACCAAAATAAAGTTGCCCTTTTTATCCCGCCAATTTGTCTATATGTCCCCGGATGGCAAGGGGGTCTATTATTTGGGCAGCACTTCTCAGAAAAATCAGGCAGAAAGACGCGGCGTATATTATTATGATTTCACATCGAAAATTCAAACCCCCATTTTCATACAAGAAGAGGGTTTTATCAATAACTTCATACTGCTGAACAAGTAATCATTCTGTTGAACTATGCCAAAAAGCCGGAAAGAAGCAAGTTTACGCTATCTTTCCGGCTTTCCTTATCTGTTTAGTGTTTACTTTGTAACTATAGCCGTATTAGTCTTGCTCCGTAGCAGGCGCTTGTACTGATTCTGTTGGTTCTTGAATAGACTCAGTTGCTGTCTGAACCTGACCGGATGATACCTCTGCTGTAGCCTGAGCCAAAAAATCATTAAGCTTCGCGGCAAGACCCGATACAGCTTCCTTAGCTGCTGCCCGTGTTGCCTCCTCGTTTGGCTGTGCGTCAGTAGCGAGTGCCACTTTTGTTTTGGCCTTATACTCCAGATATGCCTTCTCAATCGCGGATTTTAACTCTACTTGGGATACTACGATACCTTGACTGGAAAGAGTAAGTGAAGCATACTGCAAAGCCTCCTGAAGCTTACGTTCTCCTCCAGCTTCTTTAAGTGCTGTTTGAGCAAAAGCAAAGCCCTCCCCAGCAATTTTATGGATTATTTCCCTCTGTGCCGCCGTAGTACGCGCTTCTAGCCACACGTTAACCTTAGTTTTGAGTTTTTTGTTCAGACCTCCTAAAACAAACGCTGTAAGCACACCCACAGCGGCTGTGGCGATGGTATTTACGTAAGGTTGCACAGTTTCGATAATTGATTGCATGATTACTTTTCCCCTTTCGTTTTCAACGATGCGATTTTATTTTTTGAATCCCAGGACACTACTGCCCGTAAGATTCTGCAATTGGCTTGAGTTGCACATAAGCCGTATCGTCTACAAGTTGGACAGTTTGCAGCTTGGCTCTGTTTAAATACGCTTCCTTACGGGTGTTGTCCCGGTGATAAGATAAGCCCAAGGCATCTGCCAGAGACCGCAACGGTACATAAGTTCTGTCGAGCTATACCGATAAAACCAATCTTGCTTTTTAAACCTGGTCCGGTACCCTTCTTACCTTCTACGGCAGCGGCAAATAATCCGGTCACATAATCAATAATGACCAGAGCAAGTAACACCCCCAATACTCCCGACCACCCACCATAAAAATACGTCACAGCGCTGCTTCCTAAAGCAGTACAGAACTTAAAAACTCCCACTTATCCAACCTTCTTCCCCCGTCTCTCCGTTCAGGAAACTTTTCCTGAGCTATCATCATTTGCTTTTTGATTCTTTTCCTCTTGGGCCTGTATCTCTGCTAATGCATTTCCTACCGCAATATCCAAACCTATAAGAATTTCTTTCCGGCGTGCTGGCTGTGAAGCAATTACAGCAGAAATAACCTCAGTCAATTCTTGAACCGATCTGGTTAGATCCAGTTGTATATCTAATGTGGATTTTATCTTTGCCATGTATTTCGTCACCTCCTCAAGACGCAAAATAAGCCCCTGAATTATCAGAGGCTTTTCATACTTGTATCTTAAATTAGTTTTGTTGCTATAACGCTACGAATTTTAAAGTGAAATATTGTTCGGTGAATATAAGGTGGCAGACGGACAATACGTCATTAAGCTAACGGGCAGTTTAACTTGATTAGTGATATTATGCTACTCTATAAATAAGCAAATAATTTAATCAAGAGGTGTAATAATGCGGTTTCATGAATTTTATATCGGACAAGTATTTAAAACCAAGTCTTTAAAATTAACTAAAGAGGACATTACCAGATTTGCAAGGGAGTTTGACCCGCAATATATGCACTTAGATGAAAAAAAAGCATTACAAGGCAGGTTTAATGGAATTATCGCTTCAGGAATTCAAACATTAGCTGTTTCTTTTAAGCTTTGGGTTGAAACAGGCAGTTACGGTGATGAGGTTATTGCTGGAACTGCTATGAATAATATTAAATTTATTAAACCAGTACATCCAGGCGACGAATTGTACACCATTGTTGAAGTGATTGGAGTAAAAGAGATGAGGAATGGAATAGGACTCGTTACTGTATTGCTGTCGACTTTCAACAACAAAGAGGAGCAAGTTTTCGAAGGCGATTTATCCGTTCTGGTTAAACAGTAAAGTTTCATAAAAATTCAATTATTACAGGTTTGAAGAGGTCCATGCATTTTTGCACGGACCTCTTCTCTTTATTCTAACGTGGCTTGACTTGCGGCTTTATGTTCAGCCACACATTGCAGTAATTCCTTCTAAGCCATCATTTGGCGACCTTTAAGTTGCCCTTCTACAACTGAATTTGGCATAGATTCTACATCTTGAACCCGTACTTTACCACCATTTTGGATAACATATCTATGCCTTCTGGTGTTCGACTAGCATTTCCGTCCAATATAATAATAATAAATTGATATTGCAAATCATATAAATGAATAATTTACTATAAATCTCTGAGTTTCGCACTGTGCTATTTCAGTATAGAGGACTTTGAGAATACCATTTACTAGTCTCATCCCATAGTATATCATCTACTGCTTTTGTATTGGAGCTGTACAAGCAATGTGATAGAACGAGAAGCATCATACAAACCATAGAGGTAAAGCTGCTTCAAGAGGGGGCTAATCCATGTAAAATTTTGGTTCAGTGTAATGAATTTCACATCTTTCCGGGCCAACCTGTTCTACCATAGAAGAGTGATACGCCGTGCTGGGCAGACCACTTTGGTCGGGACGGTTACGTCTTGTTCTAAACTAGCTACACAGGCTGTCTGGCATGCGCGGCAAGTACGCCTTTATTTTGATTCGAAGCGGAGTGTCCAGATGTTGAATACCGAATTGGAATACCGTGAGCGCATCAGGAAGTTGGCCGTATGTATTGTCAAACACTACCGGGGAAAAGGACCGGACAACGTCAAGGTTTCACTGGATTCGCCGCTCCGGATTACGGTAGAAATTCGAGGTACATTGTCTAATCTGTCCGAAATTCTCGTTCATGAAGGGGCTGAGGACAAGGTCAGAGAATATTGGGACGTCCTTCGTCCCTATCTGGAAAAGGAGTTTATGAACGAAGCCGAAAAAACACTCGGCAGTCCCTTCACTTATACTTGGGAGGTCTGCCCCTCCGTCCATGGAGACGGACACATTATCATTACTCTAGAACTACAACACATACACCGGTTGGATTAGCGGGAAGGAGCCTTGTCTCCTCGCTCGCGGATAAGCCAGTACAGGATGCAGCGTAAAGCGGCATTTTTGTATTGGCTTTTTTTATGTTTCGAGTTTCATCTATTTCATATAAAAGAGGTGCTGCACTTATGGCAGACAAGGTATTGACCGTATGTCCCTACTGCGGGAGCGGTTGTCAGCTTCATTTGCTGGTGGAAAAAGGACAGGTAATTGGCGCAGAGCCGGCTGGTGGTCGTACGAATGAAGGAACGTTGTGTCTAAAAGGACACTACGGATGGGATTTTCTGAATGACCCGCAAATTCTGACTGCACGCTTGCGCAAGCCCATGATTCGCAAAAATGGAGTTATGGAGGAAGTGGAGTGGAAGGAAGCCATTCAATATACTGCCGAACGGCTGTCAGCAATTAAGGAAAAATACGGACCCGACTCCATTATGGGAACGGGCTCCGCACGTGGTCCGGGAAATGAGGCCAATTATGTCATGCAAAAGTTCATGCGGGCGGTCATTGGCACGAACAATATTGACCATTGCGCTCGTGTATGCCATGGCCCTTCTGTGGCAGGTTTGACTTACTCGCTCGGAGATGGAGCTATGTCCAACTCTATTCCTGAAATTGAACACTCTGATCTCATTTTCGTATTTGGATATAATGCACCCGAAACACATCCGATCGTCGCAAGACGCATTGTAGCTGCCAAGCAAAGAGGCGCCAAAATTATTGTATGCGATCCGCGCATGACCGAAACAGCTCGTATCTCGAATATGTGGCTACCCTTAAAGGGCGGTTCGAACATGGCTTTGGTGAACGCTTTTGGTCATGTACTTGTGCATGAAGGACTGTACGACAAACGATATGTGGAAGCAAACACCGAAGGCTTTGCCGAATATGTAGACAGCATTAAAAAATATACTCCCGAATATGCGGAAGGCATTACGGGGGTCAAGGCGGCCGATATCCGGGCGGCTATGAGGGAATATGCAAAGGCCCCTACCGCTACCATTTTGTACGGAATGGGCGTATGCCAATTTTCACAGGCCGTTGACGTAGTAAAAGGGCTCGCTTCCCTTGCACTGTTGACCGGAAATCTGGGCAAGCCGAATGTGGGTATCGGACCAGTACGGGGACAAAACAATGTACAGGGTTCCTGTGACATGGGTGCTTTACCGAATGTGTATCCTGGCTATCAGGATGTAACAGACACCACGGTTCGCAAAAAGTTTGAAAAAGCATGGGGTGTTGAGCTGCCGCGTAAAAAAGGATATCCACTTACGGAGGTACCACACCTCATCCTGAAGGAGAACAAGCTGAAAGCTTATTACATTTTCGGCGAAGACCCTGTACAAAGTGATCCGAACGCCGCCGAGTTGCGTGAAGCCCTAGACCAATTGGAATTTGTCGTGGTCCAGGATATTTTCATGAACAAAACAGCGCTGCATGCCGATGTCATCCTCCCTTCTACTGCCTGGGGCGAGCATGACGGTGTATATTCTTCGGCAGATCGGGGCTTTCAGCGCATCCGAAAGGCCGTCGAGCCACAGGGTGATGTAAAGCCAGACTGGGCCATTATTAGCGAGGTTGCTACCGCCATGGGCTACCCTATGTCCTATGCAAACACAGAGGAAATTTGGGATGAAATGCGTAGCCTCTGCCCATTATTCTCCGGTGCCAGCTACCAAAAAATGGAGCAGCAAGGCGGCGTGCAATGGCCCTGCCCTACTGAGGATCATCCAGGTACACCGTATTTGTATAAAGGAAATCAATTTTCGACACCTAGTGGCAAAGGCAGATTATTCGCCTGCGAATGGCGTCCGCCACAAGAACAACCGGATGCAAAATACCCGCTTGTCTTGTCTACAGTCCGTGAGGTAGGCCACTACTCCGTTCGTACCATGACTGGCAATTGCCGTGCGCTGCGCCAATTGTCTGATGAGCCTGGCTTTATTCAGATTAGCCCGGAAGACGGAGCAGATCTGAATATTCTGGATGGTGAAATTGTTGCCATATCCTCCCGCCGGGGACGCATCATGGCTCGGGCACAAATCAGTGACCGTGTGCAACAAGGTGCGACCTACATGACCTATCACTGGTGGGTTGGAGCATGCAACGAGCTGACCGCTGATTTTCTCGATCCGGTATCCAAAACCCCGGAATTAAAATACTGTGCCATCCGCCTGGAACGAATCGCCGACCAAGCTCAGGCCGAACGTGATGTACATGAATCGTACCAACAGATTCGCAAACAGATGAACGTCCAGGAAGCTGTTTTGGCTGATAAGGTGACAAGATGAGCGGCACAGGGAATATGATGCACCGTCCGACTGATACCCGGTCAGCTTCGATGAGTAGAATGGGAGCAGCCGGTAGAACAAGCGCTGTTGCTTCTTCTTTTGTAGTGGCAGACGCCGGGCAGTGCATCGGCTGCAAAGCCTGTGAACTGGCGTGCTTCGCCGTTCACAGTCAGGCTAACGGTATAGGAGCTTCGGTCGGAACCGTCAGCGTTCCTGTCATACCCAAGGTGTATGTTGTTCGTACAGGAGATACGTATGTGCCGGTGCAATGCCGGCATTGCGAAAATGCCCCCTGCGCACATGCCTGTCCGGTGCAGGCCATTCGTCAGGAGGACGGAGTCGTCATGATAGATGAGGATCGATGTATCGGCTGTACTTCCTGTGTTTTGGCCTGCCCCTTCGGGGCAATTGAGGTGTCTCCGGTCTACCGGGCCGGACACCTTGTGACGCAGTCCGGCCTGACTCACCGGGCAAATCGAGTGGCCCTTCCCCGCACCGCGGCAAGCAAATGCGATCTGTGCGCAGAAACAGAGAACGGACAGCCTGCATGTGTAGATGCCTGCCCGAATCATGTCCTACGGCTGGCCAAAGGTATATCCGACTCGCCTCCAGAGCCTCGGCGGGAAGTCTTTTTCCCACGCCTGTAAGGTCAAAATCAGCCGCAGAAAGGTAGAAAAACATGTCAACCACTATAGACAAGATCTCTTCACCTCCTTGTATGAAGACGACTGATTGCACAGACCCTGTCATTCATATTGACCCGACGCTCTGCACGGGATGCAGACGCTGTGCTGAGGTTTGTCCAGTAGATGCCATAGAGGGACTGCCTGGAGAACCGCAAACCATTAATGCAGACCGATGTGTTATTTGCGGTCAATGTGTACAAATATGCAGCGTATACGCATCTGACTGGGCAGGTTCATCTCCACAGGAAAGCGCCGCTAGACGGCTAGAGCGTATACAAGAACGCGATATGCCTGCCGACATCAGAGAGCCGCTATTCGCTGCCTATTATAGCTACAACTTGAATAAGGTAAGCGATATGATGACCAAACCTGGACAGTTTCGGATCGTCCAATGTGCTCCGGCCATTCGTGTTTCACTCGCGGAGGAATTCGGTATGCCGTTTGGCACCTTGACGCCTGGGAAAATGGCTGCTGCTTTGCGCCGCCTTGGTTTCGACCGGGTATATGACACCAACTTTGGAGCTGACGTGACCATCATGGAGGAAGGCACGGAATTGATTCGTCGCGTGACCGAAGGCGGTCCCTTGCCTATGTTCACATCCTGCTGTCCAGCATGGGTCCGATTTGCCGAGATTGAATATCCCGATCTGCTAGACCATCTATCCAGCTGCAAATCTCCGATGCAAATGTTAGGAGCGCTTATCAAATCTTATGGCGCACAACTGGACGAGGTGGAGCCTGCGAATATATACAGCGTTGCCATCATGCCATGTACTTGTAAACAATTTGAATGTGATCGTCCCGAAATGGAATCTGACGGTTACCGTGATGTAGATGAGGTACTGACCACGCGTGAACTTGCATACTGGATCAAGCAGAGCGGAATTGATTTTGCAAACCTGCCTGATGAAGAATTCGATTCACCGTTAGGGCAATATTCCGGTGCAGGCTCCATTTTTGGAGTCACTGGAGGAGTCATGGAAGCTGCCATCCGTACAGGTTACGAGCTGCTGACGAATGAAAAACTGCCGAAGCTCCAACTCGATTTTGTACGTGGTGAGGAAGGCATTCGAGTAGCTGAGGTTCAGGTAGGCAAGCTACAGCTCAAGGTAGCGGTCGTCGCCGGGCTACAGCATGCCTATCAGCTACTGGATCGTGTCCAGGCGGGCGAATGTGATTATCATTTTATTGAGGTGATGGGCTGCCCTGCCGGATGTATCAGTGGAGGGGGACAACCCAAGATTATGTTAGAAAAGCAACGAATTGAAGCTTATCGGGCACGTAAATCCTCCATCTATGGACATGATGCTGCACACCAGGTACGAAAATCGCATGAGAACCCTCACATCATTAAACTTTATGATGAATTTCTAGGTGAGCCCCTGGGCCATGTGTCGCATCATCTTCTGCACACGACCTTCCAACAACGGGGGCCCGGCAAGCAAAGCCGAAGTAGCACTATTTCTATCAAAGGGGATACGGATTACTCCATTCATTAATACGTTAAGTTTTTTATGCTGTATACATTATATTTGTCGTTAGTTAGAGAGGAGTCGAATTGTATGAACCGTTTTGTTTTAGCTGATCCCGACCAGTGTATCGGATGTCGTACCTGTGAAATCGCATGTGTCATCGCACATTCAGCGGAGAACCCTTTTATCTCACCAGATGATGAGTTTCATTTTCACCCTCGTCTGAAGGTTATTAAATCATTTGGAGTTACCGCACCCGTTCAGTGTCGTCACTGTGAGGATGCCCCATGCGCTAACGCTTGTCCGAACGGCTCCATTACGAACGCAGATGGCTGCATTCTCATTAACAGTGAAAGCTGCATTGGCTGTAAAACCTGCATGATCGCCTGCCCTTACGGCGCGATTACCATGGTACCCGAGTATCGAAACGGGCAGCCTGTCGTTCAAGACGGACTGTACACCAATATGTCAGGCCGTTTGCAACCCAAAGAACGCATGATTGCCAGCAAATGTGATTTGTGCGAAGGTGTGGACGGCGGCCCGGCCTGCATTGGTAAATGTCCAACACAAGCCCTCAAGCTGGTCGAGCCAGATCTGGTTCATGCTCGGGTTGAGGAAAAACGCGCTGCAAGTGCACGTCAGCTGCTGCATATGACACGCATTCCGGCAACAGGTCTATGACTGAAGGTTTCCCTCTACCTACAAATACGCGAACCGAGCGGGATGCGTTAGGAGAGATGGAAATTCCCGCAGACGCCTTTTACGGTATTCACACCGCACGCGCGATGAACAATTTTGCAGTCAGTGGAAGGCCTGTGAACCCAAACCTGATCCACGCTCTTGTGTTGGTAAAAAAAGTAGCTGCTCAAGTGAATGGTGAGCAGAAACGGCTTCCTGTTCAACGGGCCTCTGCCATTGTATATGCCTGTGATGAAATACTCGCCGGGAGGCACCAACATATGTTTACCGTGGATGCTATGCAAGGCGGCGCAGGCACCAGTACCCATATGAATGTAAATGAGGTCATTGCTAATTCGGCCATCGTACAGCTAGGAGGCAGACCAGGACAGTATGAAATTATACATCCGCTGGATGATGTGAACTGCTGCCAGTCTACAAATGATGTCTATCCCACAGCGCTCCGAATTGCAGCGATACGGCTGCTTCGGCCTTTATGTGACACGATGTCTTCGTTACAGGATGCTTTACAGCAAAAAGAAACAGAATATGCCGACCTGCTCAAGCTAGGCCGCACTCAGCTAATGGATGCCCTGCCCATGATGGCCGGGCAGGGCTTTGGTGCCTATGCAAAGGCTATAGCGCGCGACCGCTGGCGTCTCTATAAGGCCGAAGAGCGACTGCGAGAAATCCCTATTGGAGGCACGGCGATTGGCACAGGTATGAACGCGCCCCTCGCCTACAGCTATCGGATGGTCGAAAAACTGGCGGATGAGACCGGCTTTGGACTGAGTCGCAGCGACCACCCGATGGACCCGATTCAAAATATGGATGTCTTTGTGGAGGTGTCCGGTCTACTCAAGTCAGCCGCCGTGAATTTGTACAAAATATCTGGCGATTTTCGCCTACTGGCCTCTGGTCCTTTCGGTGGTATTGGCGAATACACGCTGCCTCCAGTTCAGGCCGGATCCTCTATTATGCCTGGCAAGGTCAATCCGGTAATAGCTGAAATGGCAGGACTAACAGCCATGCGTGTGATAGCCGAAGATGCGGCTATCACTATGGCCGCTGCCTCGGGTCAGTTGGAGCTAAACGCATTCCTGCCGCTGATTGCCGAATCGTTGCTGGAATCGCTACATATTCTGAACAGCGCGGTTGGACTATTCGAAGAACGATGTGTGCGTGGCCTGATCGTGCGTGAGGAACGCTGTATTACAAATCTACGTAACTCAGCCGTGATGGCTTCTGCGCTGGTCGCGGAGCTTGGCTATGATGAGGCTGCCTCCATTGCATCGGCGGCCATTGTGCAAGGTCGCACACCAGAGGATATTGCAGAAGATCGCGGCCTACTGCCCCGTTCGCGGATTGACCAATTATGCCATCCCTATACAGTAACCAAGCCCGGAATTCCGGGGCAGGAAGAAGGAACTCACCATGGGAATGAATGATACCCCTCGTAGCAACCGACCACATATCGTTCTGCTTGGTCGCCGTAACGCAGGCAAATCCAGCATTCTGAACACCCTGACTGGTCAGCCCGTCGCAGTGGTATCTCCTGTAGGAGGAACGACCACGGACCCCGTTTTCAAACCGATGGAGCTGCTCCCAGCGGGTCCCATTGTTTTGGTGGATACCGCCGGACTGGACGATGAGGGTGAGATCGGAGAGCTGCGCCGCAACAAAACGCTAGAAATACTTAATAGTACAGACTTGGCTCTTCTCGTTATCGACGCCTCCGTTGGAGTCGGATCATTCGAGCATGAGCTACTCGAAAAGCTCCGTATCAAAAAGATTCCTGTTATTGGGGTATTGAATAAGATAGATACCCTTACAGAATCAGATAAAACGGCTACAAAACTGGCAACTGAACTGGATCTCACCTTGATTCCTTTCAGTGCATCTTTGCTCCGGGGAGACACGGAACTGAAAAAGGCTATCACGAATACACTTCCCCAAAACGAGGATCGTTTCCGTATCGTCGGTGACCTGTTGTCACCCGGCGATGTTGTTGTGCTGGTCGTTCCCATCGACAAAGCTGCACCAAAAGGCCGATTGATCCTGCCACAACAGCAAACAATCCGCGATACACTAGAGAGTGATGCCATCGCCGTAGTGACCAAAGAACATGAACTACGATTGACACTGGAGAGATTGGGACGCAAGCCTCGCTTGGTCATTACCGATTCACAGGTTTTTATGAAAGTAGCGGCTGACACGCCCAAAGATGTGCCTCTCACCTCTTTTTCCATCCTGTTTGCCCGTCATAAAGGCGATCTGGACGAACTGGTACGAGGTGCAAGAGCCATTGATCGCCTCAAGGATGGAGACCGTGTACTTATTGCCGAAGCCTGCACTCACCAATGCCAATCTGACGATATTGGTCGAGTGAAAATTCCACGCTGGCTCCGCCAAACAATAGGCAAACGACTCATCATTGAGCATGCATCCGGCTCCAGCTTCCCTGATGATCTGAGCGAATATGCACTGGTTATTCATTGCGGTGCATGCATGCTCAATCGGCGTACGATGCTTCATCGAATGTCGGAAACGAAAGCTGCCGGCGTGCCGATTGTGAACTATGGTGTTTTCATCGCTTATGTACAGGGGGTCTTTCCCCGTGCTATTGAATGCTTCCCATCTGCTATGCTGGCATGGGAGCAAGCTGTAGAGGCCGGCAGTTATTCCTAAAAGTCCTCATCTCGGTATTCATATTTTTTTCCAGACACACAAAAGCAGTCGCGCTGATTTCAACGCGACTGCTTTTTATTTTCAAGTTCATTATAAATCATGAGATTTCATAGCGTGAAATGATACTACGAATAATATAAATTGCTAAAAATACAAATCGCGTTCGCCTGCTTCCAGTCGTTCAAGTCTGTCAAGCGTCAAACGGCGCGTCGATTCACGTGGTATACGCTCCAGATTTTCTCGCAGAGCGGCAGCTCCCAGTTCACGTGCCTCCTCATCCCCATAATCCAGCAGATATTCTTGGAAGGTCAGCAGCGAATTCGGCTGGCATACATTATGAATTTGTCCTGATTTGGCAAGCTCCATGAAACGATCTCCAGTTCGCCCCTCACGGTAGCAAGCTGTGCAGTAGCTCGGCATATATCCGCCACGGCACAGACTTTTAATAATTTCCGATGGTGAGCGATGATCCCCCACCTCAAATTGAGGCTTATCATCAGTTTCCTGTTTTGCATATGCCCCTACGCCTGTAGCTGAACCTGCACTAATCTGCGACACGCCTAGACCAATGACGCGGTCCCTATATTCCGGCTCCTCGCGCGTGGACAGGATCATTCCAGCATAAGGGACAGCCAGTCGAAGAACGGATACAATTTTCATAAAATCCTCATCGTTGACCAGGTACGGATATCGCTCCAGATCTACATTTTCAGCCGGACGCAATCGTGGAACTGAAACCGTATGAGGGCCACAGCCAAAGGCTTCTTCCAAGTGCTCGGCATGTTTCAGCATCGCTACGGTCTCATAGCGAAAATCATACAGACCGTACAACACACCGATCCCCACATCATCTATACCCGCACGCATGGCTCTGTCCATTGCCGTAGTGTGCCAATCAAAGTCCCGCTTTGGTCCCTGCAGGTGGAATTTACGATAGCTTTCACGATGATACGTTTCCTGAAATAAAATATACGTTCCAATGCCCACCTCTGCCAGCTTCCGATAGTCCTCTTCGGTTGTGGATGCAATATTCACATTGATCCGCCGAATGCTGCCGTTATCCACCTTGACCTCATAGATCTGGCGCAGACAATCGACGATATAGTCAATGGGACAATGAACTGGGTCTTCTCCCGCTTCCAGCACGAGTCGCTTGTGTCCCAGTTCTTGAAGCACTCTAACCTCCTCCACCAATTCCTCCGGTGTCAGACGGCTACGAGTAAAGCTGTCATTGGTATGTTTATAACCACAATATTCGCAGTTATTCACGCAGTGGTTGCTTACATATAAAGGGGCGAACAACACAATCCGGTTGCCATAAATTTGCTCTTTGACTGCCCTCGAAGATTTGAACATCTCTTCCAATAATTCAGGATCATCCACATGTAAAAGAGCCGCCGCTTCACTCGCACTCAGTCCCCGGCAGGCTCTCCCCTTTTCTAAAATTTCTAAAATACGGTGTCGATCTGTTGCCTCTTGTTTCCCCTGCTCCACTGCTGCCATAATCTCTGCTTCATTAATAAAATCCGCCGATACTTTCTCCCGTACTCCACTCACGTATACCCATCTCCTTATTTATGGTTACTGCAATGTTTCCGTCATAGCCTCACAAAGTTTCCTATCTCATAAGTTGTCGTTGCACCCTCAAACTATCACCGCGCCCCATATCGACTTCAAATCCCGCTCCACGAATCCGCAGTTCCAGGCAATGACGACATTGGGCAGACTCATCTCCCAAACATATTTTATTCTCATAAATCGCATACTTAGGCCTCACCGCCAGTGGCGACAAATTGGGCATCACCACATTTGCCCCTGCCTGAAGCGCCTTCTCCCTGCCTTGGGGATGAATCGTTCCCATTGCCGTGGACGCCGGAATAAGTGCATCTGGAACAACCAGTCGGGATAACGAAATAATATCGAGAGCTTTTTCCATGCTCCCCTGACTGGCATCCCGAAGCGGCGTGTTGCTATGCGGTAAAAAAGGACCAATCCCGATCATATCTGGTGACAGGCTATGCAGATAGACCAAATCGTCTGCTAATTCACTATTTGTTTGTCCTGGTAACCCCACCATACATCCGGCCCCGATCTGAAAGCCGATTCGTTGCAAAGCCAGCAGACGGCTGCGCCTGCTTTCCATCGTCATCGTCGGATGCAGCTTGGCGTACAAACGGGGGGAAGCTGTCTCATGCCGCAGCAAAAAACGGTCCGCGCCCGCCTCGTATAATTGCTCATAAGTTTCATCATCTCGTTCACCGATGGACAGTGTGACTGCCACATCCGCGAAACGGCTTTTAATTTCTCGAATCAATTTCGTCAGCCGGGCTGCTGTAAACCAGTAATCTTCCCCACTTTGCAGCACAAAGGTCCGATAGCCGAGTTCATAGCCCTCCGCACAACAGGCCAGAATTTCTTCCGGCTGCAAACGGTAACGATCTGCCTGTTTATTCGAAGCACGCAGCCCACAGTACATGCAGTCCTGACGACATATACTGGAGAATTCAATTAATCCCCGTAAAAAAACACCTTTGCCATAGCGCTCCAATTTGGTGCGAGCTGCCAGGTGCCTCAGTTGAGCCCGTAGCGTCGGCTCATCATCCAAACGTGTCAGCAACTCCATCATTTCCGTATGCGTCCATTCCTTGCCGTCAGCCAGACGCAGTAATAATTCGTCCGTGACTCATCCCTTCTTCCCTTGTCCATCCGGACTTCGCATCATCAGCGGCTTGTACCGTACATGTATTATTCTAGCAATATCGAAGAAGATGTAACGTGACTAGTTTCACAAAAAATCCCATTTTATAAAAACCTTCTTCAACTTCCGCCTCAAAAAATACACATTTAGCTCAACACACAAAAAAGCTGTCTCTTCCTCTAATGGAAGAAACAGCCCTTGTCGATGATTCTGCATATTACTGAATCAAATCAATTGCCTGCTGGGGTACAAAATAATCAACACCGTTAAATACAACTACACCGTTGAGCGTGGTATTTTTACCATTCAGCATAGCAATATTTTTGTATACCGGAAGCTCCAGCTTGTTACTGCCTTTGGTCACTGTAATGACTTTCGTATCCGCAGTAAACTTGGCTCCTTTAGCTTCAAAAGCGGCTTTTGCAGGAACAAAAAGCTGCTTGCTGACTGTATCCAAGTCCAGTCCAAGTACACGTGTCATATACTTATTTACATCCGTATTGTCGATTACACCGGATGGACGGTCTCCGTTCGGCGCGTACGTGTACAACACGACATCGCCTCCTGTATGTCCGCCTGTAGTCCAGCCAATATTCGCACGTTTGCTAATGATCGGTCCGACAGCATAGTTCATGCTGCCTTCTTTGGCATCTTTAATGGTTTTCACTTCTTCGTCTGTCAAATCGGTGATGCCAAAATACGTGGAAAGCACCTCTTTAATATTGCTGCGATCTGCATTCAGCTTGGCTTCCAAGCCTTCACCCGTC
Source organism: Paenibacillus sp. SEL3 (assembly GCF_054602585.1). Lineage (NCBI taxonomy): Bacteria > Bacillati > Bacillota > Bacilli > Caryophanales > Paenibacillaceae > Paenibacillus > Paenibacillus sp. SEL3. The sequence goes on from NZ_CM137725.1 coordinate 48,934, forward strand.
AGCTTCGCTTTTTTCAGCGGGTCTATAAAAGCAGCTAAAGGCGTTTTGTCATAATTGCTAGTTGTATCGCTGCTACCAATCGTCAATCCACCGTTTCCGTGGTCTGTCACTGCTACGACGACAGTATTTTGGTTTTGTTTGGCGTAATCCACAGCCACTTTCACCGCATCGTCAAATGAAAGCACGTCACTAATAATTCCGGTTGGATCATTTGCATGGGCGGCCCAATCCACTTTACTGCCTTCTACCATTAAGAAGAAGCCTTTATCGTTTTTGGACAACACATCAATGGCTTTCGATGTCATTTCCGCCAGACTAGGTTCCTTGGATGCATCGCGATCCAGGTTATACGCAAGGGCTTCGGGAGAAAAGCTGCCCCAGAGCTTGCTGGAGGTCGATTTTTTCAACCCTTCAGGTGTCGTGACAAAGTCATAACCCTGGTCTTTAATTTGGGCTACCAAATCTTGGCCATCTTTACGCCCTGCTGCCTCCAAAAACTTGCCGCCTCCACCTAACACTACGTCAACCCCGTTGTAGGCTTGCTGCATGCTGAGTGCATCATAATTTTTACGATCAGGATAATGTGCGGTAAAATCAGCTGGTGTCGCATGCATAATCTCGGAAGTCGCAATAATTCCGGTCGATTTTCCTGCCAGCTTGGAAGCCTCAAGAATGGAAGCTACAGGTTTTTTGGCGTCACCCCCTGCAATGGGTTGTTGTCCAGGCATTGTCGCCTCATCAGGAAGGACACCCACATACCCAGTATGAGATTTATGTCCTGTGGCAAAAGCAGTACCCGCTGGAGCAGAATCGGCAATTGGAGCATCCGCAGAATGCGTACGCACCATGCCGCTTGCCATGCTGTCTAACGTTAAGGAGGATCCTTTGTACCATCTAGCCAGTGCAGTGGCGTCATTAGCCATACCGTCTGGAATCAAAATAATTACGTTTTTAATCGACGTGTCCTTTTCGACTGCCATCGCCGTCCCACCGCTTACTGCTAGCATCATCGTCGCTACGAGTGCAGCCACCGATTTTTTCGTATGTAGCCCCCAACATTTTAGCATTCATTTTCCTCCCAGATCTTTTTTGTACAACCAGAACTAAGATTAATTATGTTTTATCAGGAGAATGTTAAAGGAATTCATTATCTATATTAAAAGACGATATTTGTGACAAAACGCTTCATCTATATAATACTTGTGACACATGAGATTCGTCAGGACTGGGCATTTAATTTTATTATTGTATAATCAGTCTATGATGTAATAGGAAAAGTTTATAAGATAAGGAGCATGAAATTCGATGGAATTCAGACAGCTTCAGTACACCCTGCAAATTGCAGCGGAAAAAAACTTCTCACGCGCAGCAGAAAAACTGCATATTGCTCAGCCTTCTTTGAGCCAACAATTGTCCAAACTTGAAAAAGAACTTGGGGTACTTTTATTTCAACGCAACACCAGCACGGTGGAATTAACACATGCAGGAGCAAGCTTTGTAGAAAAGGCAAAAAAAATAGTTGATGCAGTCGAGCAGCTCCGGCAGGAAATGGACGATATTTCTCAGCTGCGAAAAGGGAAGGTCGTCGTTGGCAGTATGCCTATCACAGGCTCCCATTTGCTGCCGCATGTGCTGCCTGTATTCAAGAGGGCTCATCCAGACATTGAAATCGTGTTAGTCGAAGATTCATCCATGAATCTGGAGAAAAAAACGGCAAGTGGCGATACAGATCTCAGCCTGCTCTCTCTTCCCTTAGTAGAACCTACACTTTCTTATGTACCCATCGGTGAAGAATGGATTGATCTCGCTGTTCCTCCGGGTCATCCCCTAGCCCTGCGTAAAAATGGTACCCAGCCGCTGCCAGTGCATATGGAAGAACTGAAAGACGAGCCTTTTGTCGTCCTGAAAAAAGGGCAAGGCTTTCGCAAGCTGACGATGGATCTATGTCATCAAGCAGGCTTTGAACCCAATGTGGTGTTTGAAAGCACTAATATGGAGACCCTTCAATCGCTCGTAGCGACAGGTATGGGCGTGACACTCGTCCCACGTTTTATCGCACGGGCCGCCAGTAGCGAGTTTGTTCCAGCATTGCTGCCACTCGCCGAACCTACTCCCAGCCGTACCCTGGCCATTGCTTACCGGAACGGACGTTATTTGTCTAAAGCTGCCGAAGCTTTTATTGATACCTTCCGAGAAACGGTCGAGCAACTTTCTCAAAAGTAGCCTCGAACGTGAAAAGGACCGTCTTCCTCCCCAGCCCAAGCCAGAGAGGAAGACGGTCCTGGGGCTTCGCCCCTATACTTTCAATACTGCAATTAGATCACGGGTTCGATTACACTGTTGCGATGTTGCTTCCATCTGTCTTCAACGAACCACATTTCATGTTCATTTGAAATTCATGTCAGCCTCGCCTGATTACTCTACGCTTGCTCGGAAACTCCACTTTATCCATCCCGCATCACTTCTTTCCTTAAGGTCTCTAGTCTTGGTATCCAAGAATGTCCTACCTCAGTTCCAATGTGCTGTGTGATCCCAAAGTGTCTGTCCTCGCCTTGTTGTGATCAGGGTCTCCCTAGATGTGGTGGACTTTTGTCCTGATCATAGCCCATTTCATAGTTGTTTCCGACAACCTGTCTATTTAAGCCTCTCGGCCGTGACAGGCCATCCCTATTCGCCAGTTCGGATCTACTTTGGTTATCCATCGTTATCAACCTCCTGGTGTCGGGATACTATTATAATACACCTATAGGCTGTATCTGAAACAGGTATCATAAAAAACTTTTTTATGATCGAGAAGAACCAAATGCTTGCTGTACCTCGGCTTCACTCACTTGTGTTTTAAAGACCAATTTCGAAGGATCTTGAGGTGAATAAATGACCTCTATAATGCTTCCTTGCTGCAGCTTGGATAGTTGGGAAGAAAAAACATCCTTTTGCGTGGTTACATTAAAGGTATCGCCGTTGCTTTTCGTTACACTCAGCGTAAATTGAAGCTTAATTTTATCGGATCCCGCTTCACCCATGGGTGTAACATCCAGCACCTTTGCATATGCCTGCTCACCGGTTTTGGCAATTTCCATCAGCTCGGGCGATACGCCCTGCTTGACCATTTGCTCATTCATTAACGCTTGCAAATCCATCTGCGACACCTGCCCTTTCAGGTCAAGTCCTACTTTCTTTTTGTCTTTCTCCGATATTACGAGTGGAATGATCGAGCCTGGCTGAAATTGAGCCATGGAAGTTAAAGGAATAATCGTCGTCAAAGCAGTATCATATTTGTCTTCTCCCTGTTTGGTTACGGTCAACCCAAGTTTTACCTGCGGCTGATTGTTTACATAAGTCCCTGTTTGCTGAACACTAGTAATGATCCCTACCCCAGGAGCACCCTTCTTGACTTTACCCCCTCCGAAAAACGCACCTATAATACCAGGTAGAAATATAAGCGCAAAGCCTGTATAAATTAACGGCCGATACCACGGAGCATCCATAATCAAAAATGGATCATTCCATAAGTAGTTAGCCAAGAATGGTGAGAAGCCTACACCAAACACTAGAAGTACCCCGATCATACTCAAAAATCCTTTCATCCTTCAAAACCCCTTTTCAATCATCTGTTTAAAATATATGTCAGCAAGATAGGGTGAAACACCTCATTCATTTTACGCTGTCACCAGACCCATATAGATCAGCTCTGATGGATTTTTCGGGTTGCTTCCCAGACCCACCGTATCTCCAGGCCGCGGGATTTGCAGCTTGGATACGAGCGTTTCCAACGTTTTTTGGTATCGATTGCCGTTAATTTCTGTCACATCTAGCACTAGCACTACGATCGGATCAAAATTCACGAGCTTCCCGGTATCTGTTACCGAAATAATAACCGCAGTCGCTGCCATCGCCAAACCACCGTTAGCCGCTGTTTGAGCTTGTCTTGCCGAATTTAGGCTTTGGTTGATCTGTTCCCGATGCTCTTTGGGTACTAGACCTTTCATAAATAAGCCTGACAGGCCTTTATTCATCAGTTGGTCTGCTTGTTCTATCGCATCCTGCTGTTTTTTCTTTTTACCGAAAAAGTTCATCATGTGATTGCACCTCGTATTTTGTATTGTCGTACCTTATGAATTCAGTATAGAAGACGGTTCCTGACATCACAATACGTTTTGGCACATACAAAAAAACCGGAAAAACAGGAGCTTCAACCTGTATTTTGTCGGTTTATTTTTGAACTTTGGCACGGTTCGCACAAAATTTTGCACACTTCCGAGTATTCTTTCGAACAATCTATCCGATAGTTTTGTGAAAAGCGAATGATTTCTGACTATTTTTTTCTTAAAAGATAGACCAGTTTACGATAATACGCAGATGATTCTTTATAACGACGACTGTCCTCGGACACCACAGCCAGCGTTTCATATAACTGTTCAAGCCGCGCTGGATGCTGAAGAGCTTCAAAATAAGGCAAGCATTGCAAGGCATGCATCCAAAAGGCGTCCTGATTTCCCTGAGCAAGCGCAAGCTGGCTTTCATAAAAATCAAGCCCCATTTGCTGATCTGTTGTCAGATTGGTTTGGCGAAGCTGATCCAAATGCTGTGAGAGAAGGCCCCAATTTTTCCGCACAAACGCAATCTCACAACGATATATCAGCGTAACGGGCAGCATCATCTGCTGCATTTCCTCCCGCTCCCGACTCACCAGCGCTTCAAAACGCCCTACTTCCTCCAATGCCTTGTCCAGCTCTCCAATCGATGTCAGCATAATAATCCGGTTGTTCAGGATGGTCGTGAGCATATCTGCCGCATTTTCCAAATAGACTAGATTGGCCTCAGCCATAGACAGCGTTAACAGTGCTTCCTGTACAGAACCCATGGCAAAACAATATCCGCTGTAAGCTACATACAGGCCCGTCAAACGGTGAAAAAGCCGATCATCATACACCCTTCGCATCGTCTGCTCGAATACCTGCTTCGCCTGATCAAATTGCTTAACCTGAATGCAGGCCTCCATCATAATGTTTTGCGCATTGAGCCAGTTTTCCGTCCCCTCTTCCACCAATCGGATTAACTGCGTAACGTTATTCAGCACATCATAATAATGATTTTTAGAGCGGAGATACTGGATTTTATAAAATAAAATTGCTTTTTTTAGCGGTGCGGGCAGCTCCACCTCATCCGAACGACCAAACTTCTCCAAATAAAAATTCAAATAGGTTTGATGTAAATATTCATAGGCCGTTGGGTCATTTAATTGCTGGTAATAAACGGCCTTCATCAAATAAGTCGTCATTTCCACTACCAGTGAATCGTTGCGATCCTCCAGCTGATCCACATAGCCTTCCGTGGCAGGATTAGCCAGCTTGGACAGCTCTGTAAAAATCTTATCCGCTGTAGCCAGCGTTTCCTCATCCTCTGCCGCTGCACGTAAGAGGTACGATGGGTTTACACCTAAACGCCCAGCAATTTGCTCAGCCAGATCCTCTGCTAACGGGTAACGGTCGGCCAGTATATTCGCAAAATGTGCAGGTGTCACCAGCCCGTCTACCAGCTCTTTACGGGACAGGTTTTTCTTTTTACACAAAAATTCAATGCGTTCCTTAAGCATGGAGTATTCCTTTCTACACTGATTATCGGTCATACAGTGAGGGACGCCGATCTTCAAACACCGGAATACGACCACGCACGTCCTGCACCAAGGCAGACTCAATCGTTCCTGTGAGAATCTCCTCCTGCTCTCCGCCCTCAGCAATGATTTCTCCCCATGGATCAATAATAAGTGAATGCCCGAAGAAATCAGTTTCTCCGCTGCGACCTACCCGGTTACAAGCAATGACATACATTTGATTTTCTATAGCACGTGCGGTCAGCAAGGTGCGCCAGTGATGCAGCCGAGGATGAGGCCATTCTGCGGGTACGATCAGCAAATTCGCGCCCGACAGAGCCAAACTGCGGGCTAGTTCAGGAAACCGGATATCATAGCAGATCGACGCACCTGCCTGAATCCCATCATCCAGTGCGAATAAAACCTTTTCTTCGCCAGGCTGCAAATATTTTTCTTCATCCATAAGTCGGAATAGATGAATTTTGGAATACGAAGCAACCTCTCTGCCTGTTCGGTCAAAAACAAGCATCGTATTATACACATGACCGTCGCTTTTTTTCTCTGCGATCGACCCAGCTACTACGTTCACTTGGTGGGTGGCAGCGAATGCTGCTATCCATGCCCGGGTCTCCGTTCCTTCCTTGTCCGCCAGCTCATGAATGCGCTCCAAGGCATAGCCTGTGTTCCACATTTCTGGCAGGACAATCAGATCCGGCCTCAGTTCGGCTTTCATCGCTTGTTCCATTAAAGCTCGGATATGACTGCGGTTTTCCGGGGGATTTCCTATCTCTATGTGAGCTTGTATGAGTGCAACACTGAACGGCTGAGCTTCCTGATACGTCAAAATCCTTCATCCTCCTTGTGAGCCGGAGCTTCTCGTGACCCATTGTCCGGTATTTTCTCCCATCATAGCCCGATCAGTCTGGATTACGCAACCATGCAAGCTTAATTCCCCCTATACAGCTCGGTAAAATCGTGATAGATTATTTCTTAAACTATTCCAAAAGGTCGTGTACATGGATGACTCATTTTTCTATTCCTTCCTCTGACGTCATGAAACAGTTACCCACTCAATTTTTTGCCACACTTGTACAAAATGTAAACCGTGAAATCGCGGCGGGGCATGATGTCATTAATCTCGGACAGGGGAACCCCGATACCCCCACTCCTTCTCATATTGTAAAAGCTTTGCAGGAATCAGCAGATAACCCGCTATATCATAAATATTCGCCATTTCGCGGTTATAGCTTTCTCAAGGAAGCCGTTGCCCAGCGCTATCAGGAGGATTACGGTGTAACGCTCAATCCTGAAACCGAGGTCGCCATCCTGTTTGGCGGGAAAACAGGCTTGGTTCAGCTACCGCAAGTTTTACTCAATCCCGGCGATATGTGTCTCGTCCCTGATCCCGGTTATCCGGACTACTGGTCAGGTGTAGCCTTGGCTAAAGCGGAAATGTCTTTTCTGTCATTAAAGGAAGAGAATCGTTTTCTGCCCGACTATGAAGCCATTTCCGCGGAAGACCGCCGCCGCGCTAAGCTAATGTTCCTTAACTATCCGAATAATCCTACCTCGGCTACTGCTCCACTTTCCTTTTACGAGGATACGGTTGAATTCGCGCAACGTAACGGCATTGTGGTTGCCAGTGATTTTGCCTATGGCGCTATTGGATTTGATGGCGAACGTCCGGTAAGCTTCCTACAGGCTAAGGGTGCTAAAGACGTGGGGATTGAGTTCTATACCTTGTCCAAAACGTACAATATGGCGGGCTGGCGTGTTGGTTTCGCGCTCGGTAATGCCGAAATCATCTCGATGATTAACCTGCTGCAGGATCATATTTATGTAAGCTTGTTTGGCGGCATTCAGTCAGCGGCTGCGACAGCCTTAACGGCCTCGCAGAACTGCGTAAGCGAGCTGGTTGCCCGTTATGAATCGCGCCGTAACGCTTTTTATGATGCACTTGGGCAAATCGGCTGGAAGGCGACACGCCCAAGCGGCTCCTTTTTCAGTTGGTTGCCTGTGCCGCAGGGCTATACTTCTACTTCTTTTGCTGATCTGTTGTTGCGGGAAGCCAAGGTGGCTGTCGCTCCAGGGATCGGCTTCGGGAGTGGCGGCGAAGGATATGTGCGAGCGGGGCTGCTGAGCTCAGAAGCTCGACTGACCGAGGCGGCTGATCGAATTGGCAAGCTAAACCTGTTTGGTTAATCCGTATTTTCCAGCTACAACTTCTTTGCCAAACCTGGTCTTTTCGTGGTATTCTGTATCCAATATCATTTAGCGCGTTGAAGGGACTATTAAGAGAGACCCGGTCCTGTTCAGAGAGTAAATTCCGATAGGCTGCAAGAATTTACCTGGACTCTCTCCCAACTCCTATCCCCGAGCGCCCTGCGCAATCAGGCGGCCCCTGCCGTTAACAGGTTTCAAGTGGGATGATCATGAATCATCAATGAAGGTGGTACCGCGGAAGCACAAACTTTCGTCCTTTGCATACAAAGGATGGAAGTTTTTTTGCATTAAAAAGAGTAAAATTAAGGAAGTGGACGTCATGTCAACACGTATCGTCATTAAAATCGGTAGCAGCTCTCTAACTGGAGTGGAAGGTGGCTTGAATCGGGAAGCCATCGCTTATTTTGCCCGGGAAATCAGCTTGCTTCGTGCAAAAGGTTATGAAGTGCTGCTGGTTACATCAGGCGCAGTAGCCGCCGGATTCAGAGAGATTGGGTACCCGTTTCGCCCTAAGCTGCTACATGAAAAGCAGGCGGCAGCGGCTGTTGGCCAAGCTCTTCTCATGCAGGCCTATGAGCAGGCTTTTAAAGATTTTGACCTAGTGATCGCGCAGGTTCTGCTTACCCGTAGTGACTTTTTGATCCGCAAACGGATGAACAATGCCGGAATGACCGTAGAAGAATTGCTGCGCCAGCAGGTTATCCCGATCTTTAACGAAAATGACACGGTATCAATTGACGAATTGAAATTCGGCGATAACGATATGCTGTCCGCGCTGGTTGCCAATCTGGTCAAAGCTCAGCATCTGATTATCATTACGGACACCGATGGCGTATATACGGCAGATCCGCGCAAGCATCCGAATGCCGTACGTTTTGAACGTATCGAAGAAATTACAGAGGAGATTTATGCATTAGCTGGAGGTTCTGGATCGTCTGTAGGTACTGGCGGCATGCGATCCAAGATCGAAGCTGCCAAAGTCGCTACACGCGGCGGTGTGCCTGTATATGTGGGACGTGTAAGCGCGAATGGCGATCTAGACGCAGCCGTTGAAGGACACGGACCGGGAACATATTTTGACACTCACCTCTCTTCACTTCCGATGAAAAAACAATGGCTTGGATTTATGTCCACCCCTCTGGGCGCGGTGCATGTAGACGAAGGGGCCGAGGACGCGCTGGTTCACGGAGGACACAGTCTACTTCCGGTTGGCGTACGACGTGTCGAGGGCAGCTTTCATGCCGGAGATGTCGTTGAGGTGCTCGGACCGGAAAATAAAGTGTTAGGACGCGGCATCGTCAATTATGACGATGAACAGCTTCGAATGGTACAAGGATTACCGAGCGGTGAGGTTGTGGGCAAAATTGGTCCCATTCACCGGCTTGAGGTGATTCACAGGGATGAATGGATTACATTATGTATGTAGGGAGGCCGTAACATGAGTGATTTAACGACAAACACAGCTACAACCGAGGAGAATCAGTTTAGCGAAGTACGAACCAAAGCGAATCTTGCCAAAAAAAGTGCCGGGGTCATGAATCGCCTGACTACAGCACAGAAAAACGAAGCATTGCTTGCTATGGCTGAAGCTCTAGTAAACCATACTGAAGAGCTGATTGCAGCAAACCATAATGACCTGAAACATGGACGGGAATTGGGAACATCGGAATCGCTGCTCGACCGCCTCACGCTGACCGAGGACCGAATCGGGGCAATTGCCGAAGGATTACGCCAAATTGTGGCACTACCTGACCCGGTCGGCGACACCCTTGAGCAAATTGAACGTCCAAACGGTCTGCGAATTGAGAAGATACGTGTGCCGCTGGGTGTCATCGGCATCATATATGAAGCGCGTCCAAATGTAACCGTGGATGCCGCGGGCCTGTGCTTGAAAACAGGTAATCCGGTTGTGCTACGCGGTGGTTCGGCCGCCCTCTTCTCCAACCGCAAGATTATCGAAGTACTCCAGCAGGCATTAGACGCAACAGCTGTGCCACGCGAGGCACTTCAACTTATTGAAGATTCAGACCGTGCCTCGGTCAACGAAATGCTCACCTTGAACGGCTTGCTGGATGTAATTATTCCACGTGGCGGGCGTTCACTCATTCAAAATGTTGTTCAGAACGCTACCGTACCTGTCATCGAAACCGGAGCAGGTGTGTGCCATACCTTTTTGGACGCTACAGCGGATGCAGCAATGGCCGAAGCGATTACACTGAATGCCAAGGTGCAAAGACCGTCCGTGTGTAACTCGATGGAAACACTGCTCGTACACTCGGATTATGCAAAAGCACACTTAACAGGATTGGCAGAACGCTTTCGTGATGCGGGGGTCGAGCTACGCGGCTGCGCACGCACACGAGAATTGGCTCCTTGGGCTGTTCCTGCCACAGAAGAGGACTATGGCACCGAGTATAATGATTACATTATGAACGTCAAGGTCGTGGACAATTTGGACGAAGTACTGGAGCACATTGCCCGTTACGGTACGATGCATTCTGAGTGTATTGTCACCGAGGACCAAGCCCATGTCGAGCGTTTTCTGCAAGAAGTGGACGCGGCAGCCGTGTACCACAATGCCTCTACCCGCTTCACGGATGGCTTTGAGTTCGGGTTTGGTGCCGAGATCGGAATCAGCACACAAAAATTACATGCCCGTGGTCCAATGGGATTGCCTGCCTTGACTTCAACCAAATATCGCGTGTACGGTACTGGACAAATCAGGGAATAATAACAAAAATCAATCCGTATCCTTGGAGGTTATGAATCTATGTGTGAATCACAAACGAAAGTTTTAATTAACGAGCAAATTACGTTTTTCGGGGCAGGATCAATGGCAGAGGCTATTATTCGTGGAATGACGGCTCGTTCTGTCGTTAAACGTAGTGGTATTACCGTTATCAACCGCAGTAATCAGGCTCGTCTTGAGGAACTCCAAAAGCAATATGGAGTCTTGTACCAAACCGAGGATGCCGCCAAAACCGAGCTTCTGCGTCGTTCTCCAGTCCTTGTGCTTGCCATGAAGCCCAAGGATGCTGCACAAGCACTTGGACAGCTCGGCCCACTTCTGTCTGATGAGCAGCTGATCATATCGGTCATCGCTGGATTGTCCATTCGTACGATGCAAACCTTACTGGGTCGCAAGCAGCCGATCGCACGGACGATGCCCAATACATCCAGCTCGATTGGGCTGGGAGCTACAGGCATTAGCTTTTCCAAAGAGATCAGCGAAAACCAGCGTAAAAATGTGCTTACGATGTTCGAATCTGTAGGTACGGTGACGGTTATAGAGGAAGAGAAAATGGATGTTTTGACCGGGATATCTGGAAGCGGCCCTGCCTATGTCTACTATCTGATGGAAGCCATGATTGCCGGGGGAATTCGTGGTGGCTTGACCCCTGAGCAAGCGCACGAACTAACGGTGCAAACCGCGCTTGGAGCGGCACGCATGGTACAGCAAACCGGAGAGGAGCCTTCTGCCCTTCGCCACAAAATCATGTCTCCTAATGGCTCTACGGTAGCTGCATTGGAAATGCTGGACAAAGGTGACTTCTATGAAACGGTGATTGCGGCGGTGCAGCGGTGCGCTGAACGATCCCGCGAGATGGGAGCTGTACTCAAGGAGGGAATTGAATGAGCTATTGCTTGGCGACCTACCGGGTATACGATGACAAAGCCGATTTTAACCAAAAGGCCCAATCTATTGCCATCGGCATGACGGTGGGCAGCTGGACTGAGCTCCCGCAAGCCAAACGGGACGCGATGCAAAAGCATCTTGGCTCGGTTCATTCTGTGGATATTCACGATGGAGGTCCTGGTGAACGGTACGCCGACCTGACCATCGCTTACCCGGATGTCAACTTCAGCCGGGATATTCCCGCACTGCTGGTCACAGTCTTCGGCAAAATTTCGATGGACGGCCGAATTAAACTAACGAAGCTGGGTTTCTCGGAAGCCTTCCGCTCTGCTTTTCCCGGACCGAAATTCGGTATCAGCGGCTTGCGCGAGCAGCTCGGCGTGCATGATCGCCCTCTGCTCATGAGCATTTTCAAATCTGTGATTGGCCTCAATTTGGACGAACTTCGTGAACAGTTTACCCGGCAGGCTCTCGGCGGTGTCGATCTGATCAAGGATGACGAGATCTTGTTTGAAAATGCGCTGACACCAATTGAGAAACGAGTCGAAGCCTGCATCAAAGCTGCCGAAGCGGCTGAGCGCGAAACCGGTAAAAAGCTGCTGTATGCGGCTAATTTAACGGGGCCGACCTCGCAGCTTAAGACGCAAGCTCTCAAGGCCATCGACGCGGGTGCCAACGCGTTACTGTTTAACGTGTTGGCCTACGGTTACGATGTGCTGCATGAACTTAGCAGCGATCCCGCCGTCTCGGTGCCAATTGCTGCTCATCCTTCGTTGGCGGGAGCTGCTTATCCGTCGCCACATTATGGTATATCGGCGTCCGTTCTACTTGGTCAGCTTATGCGGCTGGCTGGCGCTGACCTCGTCCTCTTCCCTTCTCCCTACGGCTCAGTGACGATGCCGCGTGAGGAAAACATGGCGATCCGCGATGAACTGATCACCCCTGATCTACCGCTGAAGGCCAGCATGCCTGTCCCTTCCGCAGGGATTCACCCGGGCCTCGTGCCGTTAATTGTACGTGACTTTGGTACTGACGTTGTTGTCAACGCCGGGGGTGGGATTCACGGCCATCCGCTAGGTACAGAAGCCGGTGGGCGCGCCTTTGTGCAGGCGATTGAAGCCGTACAGCAGAATGTCCCGCTGGCAGAATACGCCCGTACTCACCCCGAGCTGCAATCTGCGCTTGACATATGGGGAGGTGAACGATGAGCACAGCAAAGAAGCCCGTCATTTTTTGCGATTTTGACGGGACAATTACGAACAGCGATAATATTGTCGCCATTATGAAGCATTTTCAGCCTGCAGGCTGTGAGCCCATCATGCATCAGATCGTAAATGGGCATACATCCATTCGTGAAGGCGTAGGTGCGATGTTCGCCTTGATGCCTTCGGAGCAAAAGGGCGAAATTATCTCATATGTACTTGGACAAGCTGGTATACGCGAGGGCTTTGCACGCTTTTTGGACTATGTACGGGAGCAGCAGATTGAATTTTTCGTTACCAGCGGCGGCATTGATTTTTTTATTGATCCATTGCTAAAACCATTCGATATTCCACACGACCACGTCTATTGCAACAAAGCAGATTTTTCCGAGGAGCGCATCCAGATTACGTGGCCGCATCCATGTGAGGAGCCGTGTACAAATGACTGCGGCATGTGTAAAACGACTGTGATTCGTCAATACTCTCCCGAACAATATGAACGGATTTTGATCGGCGACAGCCTGACCGATTTTGAAGGAGCTAAAATTGCCGATCTTGTGTACTCCCGTTCGCATCTGACTTTAAAGTGTCAAGAACTTGGCGTACCACATGTACCCTTTGAAACATTTGATGACATTATCGAGGATTTAAAGCAAAAACAGGAGCAAGGGGTGCTGTAAATGAGTTTTAACTTGGCAGACATTTCATTGGAAGAAAAACGCCGCGCACTGGAAGAAATCGCTGATGTCAAAGAACTATTCGCATCTCGCAACTGGTTCCCAGGCACGAGCGGTAATTTGTCGATCCGAATCGGTGACTTTCATCCTGAACAATTTTATTTTGCAGTTACCGCCAGCGGCAAAGATAAAACCAAGCGCACTCCGGAAGATTTTCTGTTCGTAGACCAGCACGGAAAAGCGGCAGAAGCCACAAACCTCAAGCCAAGCGCAGAGACGCTTATCCATTGCGAAATTTACCGCCTGACAGGCTGTGGAGCCGTTTTTCATGTGCATACCGTGTTTAACAATCTGATTTCAGAATATTACGGTGAGCAAGGCGCTGTACCTATCCAAGGCATTGAGCTGATCAAGGCTTTTAACATTTGGGAAGAAAATGCTGCGATTGATATTCCTGTGCTGCCTAACTACGCGGATATTGCCTCGATTGCCAGGCTGGTGCCTGGTGTACTGAATGATCAGGTGCCTGGAATTTTATTGCGTAACCACGGCATTTATGCGTGGGGCCGTGATGTATTTGAGGCTAAAAAGCATTTGGAGGCGTTTGAATTTTTGTTTGAAACGACGTATCGCTCCCTGCTGCTGAAAACTTTGAAGTAAATAAACTCATAAATTTCAAAGATGTGTATCATTATTTGTAAAAGTGGTTATTGAATATCGAGAACGGAGCCTGAGCGAAAAGCACGGTACGTTCTCTTTTTTATTAAAAAGTTTCCTATCCTAGTGGTGACATGAAATCTTAGTTGAGGTGATATGGCTCCTCGGGTAAAAAATACGACAAAGCATTGCAATTAATTTTTTTAAATGATAGAGCTCCTTTGAACTACATACCATTTATAATTACCAACTTTAAAATAAAGTTGTTGTCGTCGGATTTTGTACATACAACATACTGTACTAAATCGATTGACGATGGAAATAGGTCATTAAGAAGTTCAATTTGGAAACTAAACGATGGTCAATGGCAAATGTTTTTTCATCAGGGAACTCCAACAAAATAGGGACTCACTTTAAACACTTGGCTCTCGAAACACCACAATAATATCAACATTCAGATTAAACATAGCCTTCATAAAGGAAATGTGATGAATAAGAATCCTTCCGATGTAATTTTAGGCATGCTGAAAAAAAAAGCGCCCCCTATTGGGGACGCTCCAGCGTGAATTGCTCTCCTAGCTTCGCATAATTGTTCCCAGCCAACCGACTTACTGGACGCAACTCCTTAGCAATCACATACGTATTTTGGTACGCTTCCTCGGATAAATGATACTGCACTACGCGTCCGATTAACAGATCACAAGCAGGTGTGTCCTCCTTGCCTCCTAGCGGTATCACCTGTTCCAGAATACATTCCATACGTATTTTCGCTTCTGTCACACCGGGAACTGCGATTTTTGTACTTTTTATCGGGGTAAGGCCTGCCAGTGTAACCTCACTCTCCTGCGGCGACAGACGGGAAGCCGTCACATTCACCGCTCCCACATTGTCCTCGTCTGTGATATGTACGACAAAAGCTTTATGCTCCATCGCATTACGTGTTGTATCTTTGGATACTCCATCGACACGTTGTACGGATACAGACAGCAGTGGCGGCTCGGAAGCAACGATGGAAAAATAACTGAACGGCGCACCATTCAGCACCCCTTCGCTGCTCAAAGTCGTTACAAAGGCTACCGGCCTTGGAATAATACTTCCGGTCAACAGCTTATAATTTTCACGCCCTGTAAGCGTATCAGGATTCAACGAAATCATTTTTCTCCCTCATTTCCGATCACAATCGCTATTCGACTGCACACCATCAAGTTTCGCCTGATAAGCAAATGCACCATTAGTTAGCGACATGGATGACATCTCAGGCTTCCTTTTCAAGTATCGCGTGAATGATACAAAATGTAAAGTTGGAGCCGGAAAATCTCCCTATTTTTCAATTATATTTCCTCGGCTATCGCGCACAGTAACCGTAATTCCCTCAGGTACAGCAATCGTAACATCAAGCTGCTGTTGAGTCTGCATAAACCGTGTCGGAATTTGACCCAGTAATACATACAAGGTATCGCCGATTTGCTTGGTCTGATATAAATCTTGACCCTTTATTTCGTCCTCTTTGCCTGTGTATACATAACTTCCGAACACATGCACTTCCGGTGAGCTGGTTGCGTCAATTTTGACCGCATAAGGATCTTCTCCCTGTACAATCACTTTGTTCACTTCGACAGGCAGTTTTTCATGCCAGTCTGGGAGAACCCTTGTTTCCTGAACCGAACTCATTATTTCTCTGACTTGCGGAGTGATCCCCAATGAACTGACCAAGGCAAATCCGATACAGCAAAAAACCAATACCGCCGTAATAAACATACTGAATACATCATAACGAATACGCTCACGCGTCCCCTTCCAAGCAGTATACATTAAAATTTCCAAACCTAGCAAAACAAAAACGACAGGCCACCAGGTCAAAGCCTGGTCCAGTATGCCTGCTCCCCAAAACTTGGAGGCAAACGTTATACTCCCCAGCAGGACGAGGAAAAGTCCCATGGACAGCCTTCCGACTTTCCACACCCCTGCCGGAGCGTTTGACGCTTTAGAGGAATTATTTTTGTTAGATGATGTACCCAATATACCTGTGGAGCCTCCTCCATCGCTCTGAGGATGATGGGCTCCCTTAAAGGGAGCCTCACTCTTTGAAAATTCAGTATCCATTCTATTGCTTCTCCTTTACTCGTTTAGATTTGGAATTCCCGATCATCATCCAAATACCACCGCCGATCAACAATAAGGATACGATAATCGTTCGTAGATACATGTCAACCAAATTATAAATCTCTCCATTCGGAAACAGACGATCCAAAGTAGGAACTAATACGTTGATTAAGATGTAATAGGCTCCTAGCAATAGCAACCCCAAGCCTACCCAGCGGTGATATTGTGCAAACATACCGATCACAGGCTTGTCGATCAGCGGCTCCCGTCCATAACGGCTTACTTGCTGCAACGCATCAAAAAAGCTATAAAACCAGACCACCGGAATCAGGAACAAAAAAAGTGAAAGATGCAGCACGTCCAGTACATAGATGCCTCCTAAAAACAGAAGCATGAGCTGGAGTCCACGCTTTTGCAAACCGATATACATATGTCCAGCACCAGGAAATACCGATAAAATGGTAGCCAGCATTTTACTCCGCCGTCCCTCGACTCTCCCATATTCCAGTTCCTCAAACAAAGTACGATCCTGAAGCATTTCTCCCGCTTGTTTGCGATGTACATGCTGCACCGCATCAAACATGCAATACAGCCAAATGATCGGTAACACGCCCGCAAACGCCAAAAATCCGGATTCGTTTGTAATGCTGGTAATAAAAACGAGGATCGCTCCAAAGCCAAAGAAAGATAGCAGAAAAGACAAACCACGCTGCATCAGGCCCAAGTGAAGGTGTCCCAATCCAGGAATGAACGACAGCAAAATCGTAAAAAAGCGTTCATTGTCCGATCCTTTTTGAAAAGCAGGTGATCCTGCCATACCATAGTGTCCTTGTTGATAATGGTTATAGCCTGGGCCATATCCCATTCCTGCTCCCGGCGCATCCGTATCTGAGTGTGTTGCCTCCTCCGGTACCTCTCCTGTTAAACCAGCCTGTCCATAAGGCCCACTTTGCGAGTAAAAACCATATGGATTAGGTCCTACATGAGGGGGATATGGAACAGCAGCTGCACGAGGATCATAACGCAACAAGCTAATAATAATATGCAGCATACTCAGCCCCCAAAAAAGAGCGGCAACAAACATACTGGCCAATAAAGGTAATTCGTCTCTTGATACCACTGAAAAAAATAATCCTCCCGCCAGACATCCGAAAAACAAAATGGTGTATACAAACGCATTGGCTTTTCTGGTCCAGTAATAGTGTCCCACACCGGGAATGATGTTCAATAGAAATGCCAAGAGCTTGCTTCTTTCCGTATAAGGCATCGCTACACTTCCTTTCTATTTATGGAATTTTAATGAAGTCCCCATCTGAAGGTTGTTGTTTTTGCGTTTTTTATCTCACCCTTTATCCGAAGATTTAGGGCTTTAATTTATCGAGCCAGGTCGTGGTAGCTCGCATGACCTCTTCACTGTAAGAGACGCGTTCTTTTGGAGGAATCGGCTTTCCGTCTGTTTGCGGCATCATTTTGTCAAAGGCTCCACTGGACAACAAGATCAACGTTAGGCTTGCGGCGACAACATAGTGAAACACAGGTTTTTCAAACCAGCGGCGTTTTTTGAACATAACCTGACTCGGTTCAGCTTCTAGCTCGGGAAGAACGGCCATTACCTGATCTGTGAAGCGCTCCGTATCCATCCAGGCAGAATAATCTTTCAAAGTTGACTCCATTTGTTCCAGTGCAACAAGATATAGCATCAGCGCCTGTTCGTCTTCCAGCAGGATCTTTTCCAGCCGGGCAGATTCCTCTATCGTGCAAGTTCCTGCAATGTAAGCATGCCAGTCATTCGATTTCCCTTCAATCCACGGTTTATCCTGTTGGTCAGTCATTGCCATTCCTCCTCCTTCCAGTGGTTTCGAATCCATAGTCGCGCCCGGTAGAGTCTCGACTCTACCGTTTTTAAAGCTACCTGCGTCTCTTCTGCAATTTGGTCGTAGGTTT
The DNA here is from genome assembly GCF_054602585.1 of Paenibacillus sp. SEL3. Lineage (NCBI taxonomy): Bacteria > Bacillati > Bacillota > Bacilli > Caryophanales > Paenibacillaceae > Paenibacillus > Paenibacillus sp. SEL3. Next base: position 66,970 of record NZ_CM137725.1, read on the forward strand.
TGCCCTGCATATAGTAGGCTTGAATAATATCCCGATGTTGCTGGGGCAACTGAGCGATTTTTTGCGATAGTTCTTTAATTTGCTCCTCGCGGATGAGACGAGCCAGCACATCCTCATCCCGGGAAGGGAGCTGTACAAGGGATTGTGCGACGTCTATTAGCTCTGCGGGGCGTCTGTCCTGTTTGCGCTTAATATCCAGCGCTTTGTGGAGCGCAATTCGGCTCAGCCACGTTTTAAAACCTTCGTTCCGGTACTGGGGGAGAGACTTGTACACCTGAACGAATGCCTCCTGCGCGGCATCTTCTGCTTCCTTGCTGTCATGTAGCACCGAATAGGCGATATGAAATACATGCTTGCTGTACAGCTCTACGATCTCACGGAATGCCTGCCGGTCACCAGACCGTATTCGTTCAATGATTCTCTCTATATCAATGACGCTCTCCCCCTTCCCAATACTATAGACGCCAGGAAATTTCCTTCCCCTGCGTATTTCGAAAAAATAATTTAAAAAGGACACACCCTCCTGATGGAATGGTGTGTCCTCTATCATTAAAGCTATTTAGACCGATACATTAATTGCGTCCGCCACCACGGAATCGCTGGGCGTATTCTTTGGCATCCTGTGCATTACGGACACGGTTTCGGCTCCACTCCAGCAAAATACGGTCTATATACCGGAAATGTACCTTCCCTGCAAATACCGCTTCCTTCAAAGCCAGCAAAATAAGCTCCTCGGGATACCGATCCTGATCCACCCAGCTGGTGATCGTCTCGTATTCCATCGGTGATAATGGTCGTCCGAATTCTTTCTCGAAAATCGTGAACAAATTCCGTTCTTCTGTAAGCGGGGATTCCGATATTCCATTCAGTAAATCCGGCTTTCCGGCAAACAAAATGTCATCTTCATCAGGCTGCTCGTTACGTTCGGCGATCATACATTCTGCCAACTTACGATACAGCCCCGTCAGATTGTAACGTTCGAATTGTACGGATGAACTACGGTCTTCTACGGAATCGATTCTCAAAAATCCTTCTTTCATGAGCTTGCTGAAATAGAGCGCGATTTCGTTCGCAGTGCATCCGATACGGGCCTGCAATTGCTCCCATGTCGGAAACTCATTACGTTCCGCTTGTTTAAAGGCAAGCAACTGCATCAGTAGCAGCATTTCGCCATCTGCCAGCCGAAGTGTTCGATAATGCTTGAGCAGGGCGTAGGGAATCTGGACCATTCCGGCTTCCATAGCAAAGGCTACTCCCTCCGCCCATTCTGCCGCTGATGTCTTGTCGAATGATCCGGTCATCGGTTACGGATACAAACGATACAGCATACGTGGGAACGGAATCGTTTCACGTACATGATCGAGTCCACAAATCCATGCTACTGTACGCTCCAGGCCCAGTCCAAAACCAGAATGCGGAACGGTACCATAGGTGCGCAGATCCATATACCATTGGTAGGCTTCACGAGCCAAGTTATGCTCGTTAAAACGTTCTTCCATCAATGCTGGATCATCAATCCGTTGGGAACCCCCGATAATTTCGCCGTAGCCTTCAGGAGCGATCATATCGGCACACAGAACAACCTCTGGACGGGTCGGGTCTGGTTTCATATAGAATGCCTTAATGTGTGTCGGCCAATGTGTAATAAACACAGGCTTGTTATATCTTTCGGCAATCGCCGTTTCATGAGGAGCACCAAAGTCTTCCCCCCATGGGATATCGAAACCTTCACCTTGAAGGAAGGCAATCGCCTCATCATACGTAATACGTGGGAATTCGCCTTGAATTTGCTCCAGCTTCGAAACATCGCGTCCGATAGTTTCAAGCTCCTTCGCACAATTTTTCAGAACAGATTGCACGATATGGCTTACAAACTGCTCCTGTACGCGCAAGGATTCTTCATGATCCACAAAAGCCATCTCAGGTTCGATCATCCAGAACTCAATCAGGTGACGACGTGTTTTGGATTTTTCTGCACGGAAAGTTGGACCAAAGGAATACACTTTGCCCAGCGCCATTGCCGCGGCTTCCATATACAACTGTCCGCTTTGTGTCAAATACGCATCTTCATCAAAATATTTAATGTGGAACAACTCTGTTGTGCCTTCTGCAGAGGAAGGAGTCAAAATGGGTGGGTCCACCTTCGTAAAGCCGTTGCCGTTAAAGAATTCCTGTACAGCACGGATAATTTCCGCCCGTACGATCAGAACAGCACGTTGCTTGGCGGAACGCAACCACAAGTGACGATGATCCATCAGGAAATCTACACCGTGCTCTTTGGGTGTAATCGGGTAGTTTTCGGTCAAATGAATAATCTCAATGCCTGTAACCGTTAATTCAAAGCCCGATTGGCTACGCGGTTCTTCACGCACCACTCCAGTAACGTAAAGGGAGCTCTCTTGAGTCAAGGATTTGGCGTCATTCCAAATATCCTCGGACACTTCGCTTTTCACGATAACCCCTTGAATATACCCGCTACCATCGCGCAGTTGCAGGAACTGAATTTTACCACTAGATCGTTTATTGTTTACCCAAGCGCCGATTGTAACCGTTTCCCCTACATGGCGACCCACTTGGGCAATCGTACTTTTATTCGTCATGACCGTCTCTCTCCTCTTAACCGAAAATCAAACAGCCCTTCCCCCTGGGTCAGGCTGTTTGCTCTCGCTGTTTGGTGCATGCGGAACTCAAACAATAGTCCACATGCATAAAGTTTACACTTTCGAACCGAACTACTGAACCAGACGGAACGTGTCGCGGGCAATAACCAGTTCTTCGTTCGTTGGAATGATCAGTACTTCTACCTTTGAATTTGCAGTTGTAATCCGGCGAGGCTCGCCAGAACGAATAGCATTCAACGATTCATCCAGCTCGACACCGAGGAATGTCAATTGCTCCAACACTCTCTTACGGAGAACGATGGAGTTCTCGCCTACACCTGCTGTAAATGCAATTACGTCTACCCCGTTCATTGCGGCAGCATACGATCCAATGTATTTGCGCAGACGGTATTCATACATCTCAAATGCCAATGTAGAATTAGCTTCGCCTTTTTCCATACCTTCTGTGATTTCACGCATGTCACTGCTGATACCGGAGATAGCTAAAAGTCCACTATGCTTGTTCAGCATGGAATTGACTTCATTGACAGTCAATTCTTCTTTGTTCATGACATAAGGTACAATTGCTGGGTCCAAATCACCACTACGAGTACCCATCATAAGGCCTTCCAGTGGAGTCATCCCCATGGAAGTATCAACAGACAAACCGCCTTGAACTGCTGTTACACTACCACCATTACCGATATGACAAGTGATAATCTTCAGGTCTTCCAAAGGACGACCAAGGAATTTGGCTGCTTCCTTACTCACAAAATCATGAGAAGTACCGTGGGCACCGTAACGACGAACCTTGTACTTATTGTACAACACTCTTGGAATGGCGTACATATAAGCTTTTTCAGGCATGGTTTGATGGAACGAGGTATCGAATACTACAACCTGCGGTACATCTGGCATATTCAATTCAGCCGCTTTAATCCCCATCATGGAAGCGGGATTATGCAGTGGCGCCAGGTCAAACAAGCGGCGGATTTCACTCTTCGCTTCAGGCGTTACAACTGCTGACTGTTTGAAGATTTCGCCTCCATGAACCACACGGTGGCCCACAGCCTGAATTTCACTAGTACTGGAGATTACACCATGTTCAGCATCTGTGAGTGCGTTCAGCACTTTACGGATGGCTGTAGTATGCTCCAGAATTTCGCTAACTTCAGTGTATTCTTCTTTATTGGTTGGCTTATGCGTCAGAATGGAGGAATCCATACCGATACGCTCTACCAAACCTTTGGCCAGAACGGACTCGTCCGTCATATCATACAATTGGTATTTTAGGGAAGAACTCCCTGCATTAATTACGAGAATTTTCATATCCGGTCACCATCCTTGTCGTACTTAAAGAAGCCTTCGCCCGATTTCACGCCCAGATTACCTGCACGCACCATTTTCTTCAGTACGATGGACGGACGATATTTCAATTCGCCGAATTCACGGAACATACGCTCCAGAGCAGCCAAAACGGAATCCAGACCAAAGCGGTCAGCCATTTCCAAAGGACCGCTTTGGAAGCTGTAGCCGATTCGCATAGCGTCGTCGATATCATCAGCGGAAGCTACGCCCTCTTGCAGTACATGAGCCGCTTCGTTAATCAACAGACAGATTATCCGGCTTGTTACGAATCCAGGAGATTCGTAAATCATGACTCCTTTTTTCTCCACTATTTCTTCCACAAACATCTTAGTGTTTTCAAATGTATCGTCCGAAGTTTTCAAACCACGAATAATTTCTACAAGATCAATGCGGGATACTGGATAAATAAAGTGCATACCAATAACACGCTCAGGATACTTGGTCGAGCTGGCAAGCTCGGTCAGGCTCAGCGTGGATGTATTACTTGCAAGAATAATATTGCTTGGACACACATAGTCTAGCTCTTGGAACACTGCTTTCTTCTCGTCCAGATTCTCTGTAATCGTCTCAATGACCATATCGCAGCTGCCGAGCTCCGCCAAATGGATTACTTTTTGAATACGGGATAAGATCAATTTTTTCTCAGCTTGAGTAATTGCCCACTTTTCCAGTTGTTTGTCCAGACTCGTTTCAATCATATTGTAGGCGTAGTCTAGTTTCTCTGGTGTCTGCTCTACCAGCAGCACATCGATTCCTTTGGACGCGAGCATTTCAGAAATCCCCTGTCCCATGGTGCCGCCGCCGATGACGCCGATTTTTTTGAATTGCATGATTCTTTACTCCACCCTTTCCTGGTCACTCTCATATATTGTATCCTTCTTTGTCGAAAAATACATGTTTATGTCCCAATAGATAATAATATCTTAGCACGGACTAAAAGTAAAAAAAAATAACCAGCATAAAAAATTATGCTGGTAATAAAGCATTTTCACTAAATTGACATCTAAATTGGTCTCCAGACAAAGTTTCCTCCTTCATCAGGATGTCAAGTGAGTTGTCGAACACAGGACGATGCTTTTCCAGCAGTTCCAAAGTTCGGGTATGCAGGTCAGCCATAATCTCGCCATTTTCCCGCATGAGTTCTTCTTTCGTTACCATTTCCATGTTAATAATGCCAAGTGAAGTCAAACCGGAAGTCATCATCGTATGAACGATGTTCAGTGCTTGCTCAAAATCATTACTAGAGCCGGTACTTCGACCGCCATAGTACATTTCTTCTGCCGCAGCCCCTGCGAGCGAGATCATAATCTGCTCCTCCAGGTACTGCTTGGTGTATAAATACTGCTCTTGCTGTGGATTGTGACGCACATACCCAAGCGCTTTCCCACGTGGGCTAAGTGCTACCTGGCTTACGCTACCAGGACGAACAATTTCGGCCATAATAGCATGTCCTAGTTCATGAATCGCTACACGTTTTTTCTCTTCCAAGGTCGATTCTCGATCTGTCTTTTCACCCATCATCACTTTGTCAATTGCCATCGACAGATGTTTCTGTGCAATCATTTTCTGATCCTGTCTCATTGCATAGATTGCCGCTTCATTCATTACGCTCTCCAGCTGTGCGCCAGAAAACCCATAAGATTCCTCAGCAATTTTATCCAGATTCGCATCTTCCTGAATCGGTTTGTTTTTGGCATGAATTTTGAGAATATGAAGACGGCCCTTCTTATCAGGCAAATCCACTTGAATATGACGGTCAAAACGCCCTGGACGCGTTAAGGCGCTGTCCAGCATTTCTTTACGGTTTGTTGCCGCAATGATCAAAATCCGCGGTGTATCTACCGAATAAATACCATCCATTTCTGTCAGCAACTGATTCAAAGTCTGATCATATTCTCGTTGCTGTCCACCCTCACGTTTACCACCAATAACGTCGATTTCGTCAATAAAAATAATTGCATTTTCCTTCTTTTCCTTGGCTGCACGAGTACGTGCCTCCCTGAACAACTCACGAACACGACCTGCTCCAACACCAACGTACATTTCAACAAATTCACTACCTGAGGCTGCAACAAAAACAGAATTAGTATAGTGTGCCGCTGCCTTAGCCATCAGTGTTTTTCCTGTTCCCGGAGGACCTGTGAGCAAAACGCCTTTTAATGGACGGATACCAAACTTGGAGATTTCATCATGTCGATTCAAAAAATCCAAGGCCTCACGCAGCTCCTGCTTAGCGCTTTCTTGCCCACCGATTTCCTCAAAAGTCAGCTTGTCCGGGCCATTTTTTTTACGTTTACGTTCTTGCCCAGCACCTACGGCCAAGCCTCCACGAGCATGCATGAGCATTAACAAGCCGCTGAACATCACACCAGCAACTAGAAGAGGGATAATATTTACCCCAATAAAAACGAGAAATATAATGGTTACCGGCACAATGCCGATTAATATTTCCTTGATCCATCTAGGCATTAGGCCATACCCCCATCTGCTGAGATTGACGTGGCAAAACGATAAACTTGGTCGCTTTCCCTTCGCTGAGTCGGATATAGACATTGTTCGAATCCATGTCGGTATCAGCTTTGATACCCGTCTTTTTCTTTTTCATATGCTCAACTGTAGATGAAATTTGAGTATACTTTCTATTTTCCATCGCTTCGGCTACAGGAAACATAGCCTCAGACCACCATTGATTCAGTGCTGTATTGGAACGGTCTGCAATATCGAGCTTAATGGTGCGGCTGCCAATGATGGATTGTCCTTTTTGCTTAACTACATCGACCAATCCGGCCACATCCGCCTGCGGTTTGAGATCTAGTTTCAATACAACCTGATCCTGTTTAATATCTATTTGAGCGCTTGTCACGCCTGGATATTGAGAAACCAGTTTTTCCAGAGGACTTTGCATTGTAACCTGACGGTAAATGAACCATCCCCCAAATAGCAGCAAAGCTGCCAAAACTGCCGCCACAACGATAGGAACTGCACGCAATTTCAAACAACATCCTCCTCTCAAAATGTAAAACTCAGAAGAAACGGGACGAATGTCAACAAACAACCAAATTGCATGATCTTACAGTGATCAGCAATTCTTTTTTCTATCATTTTTGTCTATCACTTATAAAATATAGTATATCATAACGTATATCTAAAATCGAAGGCAATGTGTGGAGGAGTTGTGATGAGGCAAAATCTTTGGTTATGGTGGAGGTGGGACGCTGCGTGTAGGATTTGATCTTACGATCGCTGTTGCCCGCCATAAAGATGAATTTGCCTTAGGAGAGAAGTTGGGTAGGTAAAGATGCTTCGCTGGCATTCAGCTCATCTTTACGGCATAGCAAGACTAAAAGACGTAAATACGAATTTCATCGCATTTACGTCTTTTTCTTGAGCTTTTAATCATTTACTAGTCATTCATTCCACATCTGCTGATCCTCAACCAGCTCAGTTATTGGGCAAAGTATACTTTACCCCCGTCGCTCCCCCATCTGAAAAACGGTAAAAGGCATAGTAATGATGGCTTCCATCATCGTAAAACAGCTGCCACACATATTCGCCATTGAACACACTCGGCTGGAGGCTTACAATTTTTACACCTGGAAGCTGCTGCTGAATTAGCGACGTCATTTTTTGCTCGTCGACTCCGTTCTTCAGCAGCTCGGTATGAACACCGCTATTATCTGCGGCAGGTACGTTAGGTTGTCCCTCCACTTTTTGAAAAGGAACCCATACCATTATATTTTCATTCTGTGCATTTTTCCCTTGAACCACCCAATATACCTGATCCCACACAGACTTCCATGTTTGAGTCGTGCTAACCAGACCACCTGATTGCTTGGCCTTAATGATAGCGGCATTTTTCTCAGCCACCTGGTCTTGAGTAACATAGGAATAATACCAGAAAATGCTGACCAGGATCAGTATCACGGCCAAAATGGCGACCGCTATCCATTTTTTCTTATTTTTCAAACCCGTGCTTCCTCTCTAAGGGGATGTGACACCTGAATTAGCGCGACAGCAGCCCTTCAAAGGCGGCTTGTGCCTCATGTTTGATACGTTCCTCGTCCATAGTCAGGCATTCGCCGTTTTTCACAACCTGACGACCGTCTACCCACACATGAGCCACGTCCTTGGCGCTTGCAGAGTATACCGCATGGGAAATAAGATCTGTACGCGGCAAGAAATGTGCCTGATTCAGATCCAACGCGATAAAGTCAGCCTTGTTGCCTGCTGCCAACGCTCCTACTTCTTTTAAACCAATCGACTTTGCACCGTATTCTGTTGCCAGACGCAGCGCTTCACTTGCAGGAACTGCCGTAGGGTCACCGGATACACCCTTGTGAATAAGTGCTGCCAGACGCATTTCCTCGAACATATCCAGGTTATTATTGCTGGCAGGACCATCCGTTCCGAGAGAAACCGTAACCCCTGCACGCAGCAATTCAGGCACTCTTGCCACACCACTTGCCAGCTTCAAGTTGCTGCCAGGATTGTGGGAAACCGCTACACCACGTTCTGCCAGTAAAGCTATTTCTTCGTCGTTCAAATGAACGCCATGGGCAACAAGCGAAGGACGGGAGAAAAAGCCAAGCTTATCCAAGTGTGCAACCGGACGCAAACCGTAGTCGCGTACGTTTTGCTCTACTTCGGCGATCGTCTCAGACATGTGCGTATGCAGTGGCAAGTCCAGATCATGCGCAGCTTGTACGAATTTTTCAATAAACGCAGGTGGACATGTATATGGCGCATGCGGTGACATCATCGTTGTAATACGGCCGTCTGCTTTACCGTGCCAGTTACGCGCAAAAGTCACGGCCTCTGCCAGCTTGATTCGCTGTTCTTCCTCCGAACATAGTCCAATTGCTCCACGCATCAGACTTGCACGAATACCTGACTCTTCAGCCACACGAGCCACCTCATCCATATGATCGTACATATCGAGGAAGGTTGTTGTTCCACCTTTCAGCATTTCCAGCACAGACAAGGACGTACCCCAGTACACGTCTGTAGATGTAAACTTGGCTTCCATAGGCCACATTTTTTCCTGAAGCCATACTTGAAGTGCCAAATCATCTCCATGCCCACGCAGTAGAGACATCGCCGCATGACCATGAGTATTGATCAGACCAGGTAAAAACAATAGCCCTTTACCATCGATCGCTTCCGTCTCTTCCTCACCCGCAGGCAAGGTTTCGCCAATATAAGTAATACGACTATCCTCCACAATCATAAAACCATGGACTACCCCTGCTTCTGGTCCATTTACGGCAAAAGATCCGTTTTTAATCATCCATTTATTCACTGTCATATTGTGCTTCTTCCTTTCCGTCCTCCAAATAATAAGCGAGGCTAAGCAAATCAGTTGTAAAGTCTGTGGCATGAATCCGAATGTTGGCTGGTGCCTTGAGAGTAGTCGGTGCAAAGTTCAGGATCGCTCCAATTCCGCTATCAATAAGCCTATCAGCCACGTGCTGTGCTTCAAAATCAGGTACGGTAATAATCCCGATTCGAATGTTTTTTTCTTTCACAGTCGCTTCCAGTTCATCCATCGGTTGCACGACCAATGTATTGATCTTGGTTCCTACCTTATCCGGAAACGCATCAAATACCGCCACAATCTTCATATTGTCTTTTAAATAAGCGTTATAATTCGAAAGGGCTTGCCCCAGATTACCCGCTCCGACCAATACTACATTAATTTGTTGGTCGATTTTCAGGATATGGCGTATTTTCTCAATGAGATAAGAAACATCATAACCGATACCCTTCCGACCAAAATCTCCAAAATAAGCAAGATCTTTACGGATTTGGGCCGGGTTCAAATCTAGCCTCTGTCCCAGCTCTTGAGAAGAGACCGTAGCCACCTCCCGTTTGTGCAGTGCATTCAGATAACGTAAATATACGGGTAACCTCCGTACGACAGCCTCTGAAATTTTATCTGATTTCATACTTGCTCCCCCTAATTGTAACGAACATACTTATGTCCGTCCGTTATGCCTCTGTCTCCGGGGCGGATTGGAGCCATTCGGCGATGCGGGGCACCATTTGCTCCGATGGCATATGCTCCATTTTTGGTCCCGGTAACGAGTACAAAAAGTGCTTTCCGTAATAGGATTCAATCACACGCGTATCATAAACGATAACGACCCCGTGGTCGTTCGCTGTACGTACCAACCGACCAAATCCCTGTTTGAAGCGAATGACCGCTTGCGGTACAGACAGCTTCATAAATGGATTCTTCTTCTGCTGCTGGAGCAGTTCGCTTTTTGCCTCCAGCAGCGGGTGATTCGGCGGTTGAAACGGCAAGCGAACAATGGCTAGACAAGTCAGAGCCTTCCCCGGAATATCGACGCCTTCCCAGAAACTGCTGGTCCCCAGCAATACAGAAGCTTTCGCTTCCTGAAACCGGCGGGTTAGCTTGCTGCGACTTCCACTGTCCACACCTTGTCCCAGCACAGTAATTTCGCTGGATGCTAAGGCCTCTTTGAGCGGCTCATACACTTGCCGGAGCATCCGATAGGACGTAAACAGAACGAGCATTCTCCCACGTGTCGCCTGAGCAGTCGCTCCTAGAGAGCTAACGAGCATATCTACAAAATGCGCATCTCCTACACTGCCCTTCACACTTGGGAAATCCCGTGGAATAACCAGCAACACCTGATCCCTGTAATTAAAGGGTGACGGGAGCTGCGAAGTCATCAGCCGCTCTTGATCTGCGGCCTCCTGTAAGCCGAGCTGATCGATCATGTACTGAAACGACTTATCTACCGACAAGGTAGCAGAAGTCAGAATAATGCTTCTTTTTTTGTCAAAAAACATTTCTTTCAACTGGCGGCTCACATCGACGGGTACCGCATAAAATTGCAATGATTTACTACGGAATTGCCCGCTTGCCTCGAGCCAGTATACGGTTGTTTCATCATCGAGTCGGATAAAAAAGCGCAAATTTTCTCGAATCCCCGCCAAATCCTTGAGCAGACCCGTGATATCTGTAATAAGGCTATCCGCCGCATAATCGTCATGTTCTTCCTTGACGTCCAGCATCAGCTTGTCGCCCTTGCGCAAAATTTCGCTCATCGTTACATATAGCTGATTTTCCAAAGCTCCCGCCTGATCCCACTTTGCAGGCTTGGCCGAAGGTTTGAGACGGGAAGAAAACTGTCCTGTTTCACCCGGTGTCGCATCACTTCGCTCCGGCAACATGCCAAACAGCTTGTCGCTTAGCAGGTCCCAAGTTTCCTTCACCTCTAACACGAGCGGATACAGCTGGTCGATAGTTGAGGCCCAATCTGCCGACTTCTCGTGCCCCGATTTCGCCAACTGTTGACGAAGTGAAGGCAGTTGTCCATTCTTGCTGTCTTTGAACAGTCGCGTCAGTGTATGCACGAGTGTGAAATATTTCATATGCATACCTAGGTGTTTACCAGCTACTTCCTCCAGGTGATGGGCTTCATCTATCACCAGATGTTCATAGCTCGGCAATAACTGATGACTGGCTTTGACGTCTGTGAACAACTTAGAGTGATTCGTAATAACAACATCCGCTATTCCTGCTTCATGGCGTGCACGATGATAATAACATTTGCGGAACCATGGGCAGGAACGACCAAGACAGGACTCTGAATCACTCGCCACCGTTTCCCAGAAATCCCCTCCACGGTTGCTCAGATTCAGTTCTTCATCATCACCGGTTTCTGTTAGCGTCAACCAGACGATCATCTGAGCCGCTGTAATTAAATCTTCCTTCGGTGTAGCGAAGTCTCTTCTGTTTATTTTATGTTCAAACTTACGCAGACACAAATAATGTCCCCGACCCTTGAAAATAGCAGCCCGGAACGGAAACGGAATCACCTTGGTCAGCATCGGAATGTCGCGCTCGCGTAATTGCTCCTGCAGGTTGATCGTATGTGTACTCACCATAACGCGCTGTCCCTTTTTCACACTGTGATACAGCGATGGGAGCAAATAACCCAGAGACTTCCCTGTTCCTGTACCTGCTTCAATCAGCAGATGCTTGTCTTCACTCAGTGCCTGATTCACACCCTCAATCATCTGTATCTGCGCCTCGCGCTCCTCATATTGACTCAAGGATGAACGCAAATTGTCCCGCACATCATCCATGTACTCCTCAAAGGTAACACCTGACAGTGGATTCGGGTCATCTTCTCTACGCGGAGCAGCTAGCTCCGTCCAATCTTCCACTTTTAGCGCAAGCTGACGAAAAAACTGATATCCCTCCAAATCCTGAATAGGATCAAGCTCTTTCTCTTCACGCACCCCATCAAGAAACCATCCAAGGTCACTGTCTTCCTCTGCAAACAAATCACTAAGCCGCTGTATCGTTATCAGAGGTAATGCTTGAAGCTCACCCAGACACTTTAAAAACACCTCGGCCGTAGCCAATGCGTCGCTGTCTGCTTGGTGAGGGCGATCATGTGCCAGCCCGAACTCAGAAGACACAAAACCCAACTGATACGAAGATAGTGATGGAAACATAATTTTCAGAAAATCCATTGTATCCAAGATTCTTCCGCTAAATGGCAAGTATCCGCACCGATCCAGAGCGTTTTGCAAAAAATTAAAATCAAACGCCACATTATGACCGACCAGTACAACATCGTCCAGCATAGGCACAAGCTCCATCATCATTTCTTCAAGTGCAGGTGCATCCTTCACGTCATCGTCTGTAATTCCGGTCAATCCAGTGATAAAAGGTGGAATAGATCTGCCAGGGTTCACATAAGAGCCGTAAACACGGGAAATGCTGTTATCATGATCTATAATTGCAAGTCCGACTTGAATGATGTCATCCGCGGACTGGGTGCCTGTCGTTTCAAAATCCAATACCGCAAATTTCATTCGGGCTTAATCCTTTCTTATGACACTTACAAAAATAATAACTCCGTATATTAGCATAGCAGAAGATCGCGTGTTTGGAAATTAAGACAGCCAAAAAAGACGATGCATACGCCGCCTCAGGAGGTGGGCATGCATCGTCTTACTCGGTGTCTGACAACTACATCCAGGTCATTATGGAGCTGTCGTATCGAAGCTTTTCGGTACCGGACAAACAGGCTTCCATATTGTGCAGCGGCTCGGGTAACGCAGGATCGAACTGATGTGCGAGAGCAAAACATTTTTGCGCCTCCTCTACGTCAGCCTGCTTTGCCAACAGACAGCCTAGCGCATTATAGATGACCGCTTTTAGTCCTGCCTGCTCAGTCAGGTCCAGCACCTTCTGAAAATGGTATACAGCTTCTGCTGGATCATCTAGTTGAAAATAGGCCATTCCCATATACATGCGACTCTGCCAACTGTTCGGAAAATGCTGTAGTACCTGCTCAAATTGTTGGATCGCCTCAGGGTACATAAGTAATCGATAATACCCTTGCCCCCGACTAAAAGCCGGCAGCTCTTTTTCAGGCAGCTCCGTGTCAGACATATCGGTCTCCGCGGAAAAGCCGGCCGCACGCAGGCACACCATTTTTTCCTCAAAGGCCAGCCACTCATCCATAATTCCGTCACTCATTCTCCGCAGCAGACTCCAGTGCTGTAGCAGCTCCTGCCTGCGGGAGCCCTGGGCTGATGGGTAATGCTTCACGATATCATCTAACATGCTGTTCATTTCTGCGAATACATGCTGGAACATGTGCATCCCGCCCTTATGAAAGATGGATTAATACACTCACATTTTTCGCTTAAAAGACGGGTTTCATCCGCACTCCCATTCATTACATGATCGTCGCATGTACTTCTTTGTTCATCGTTTGGGCTGGTTTATTATGTTCATCAACAAATACCACTGTTGGTTTGTATGTTTTGGCCTCTTCATTTGACATGGAAGCATAGGAAATAATAATGACTGTATCACCAGGCTGCACCAAACGAGCTGCCGCACCGTTGAGACAGATCACACCGCTCCCACGCGGTCCGGGGATAACATAGGTTTCCAGTCGAGCTCCATTGTTATTGTTTACAATTTGAACCTTTTCATTCTCCAACAGATCCGATGTCTCCATGAGATCTTCATCTATAGTGATACTCCCCACATAGTTCAGGTTAGCTTCCGTAACCGTAGCGCGGTGAATTTTGGATTTCATCATAGTTCTAAACATGGGAAAGCACCTCCGCCTTCTGTATTCTTATATTGTCAATCAGTCGGGTACTGCCAAATTTCACAGCTAGCGCTACGATGATGTCTTCCTGAACATCACATAGCCGCTGCTCGGGAAGAAGGGGCTCCAGACCAGGAAAAGTTAAAATTTCAATGTAATCAATGTCTGCTAAAGGAGAGGAAGTAATGGTGGACTCCACCATTTGATGTAACTGACGAATCGTAATTGTGTTTGTTACAATATCTTCGCTCACTTCTTGCACCTTACGCAGTGACTGGGACAGCACCAATGCCTGCTCGCGCTGTTCTGCACTTAAATACACGTTACGGGAGCTGAGGGCCAAACCATCCGCCTCTCTGACGATGGGACAAGGTACGATAGTCACGTTCATATTGAGATCAGTCACCATCTGCTGGAGCACAGCAACCTGCTGTGCGTCCTTCACCCCAAAAAAGGCCAAATCAGGACCTATCATGTTAAAAAGCTTGGCTACCACCGTAGTCACACCATCAAAATGGCCGGGACGGGAAGCACCGCACAAGCGATCTGTCAAAGCGGATACACGAATTTTGGTTTGGGTTGGTTGTGGATACATTTCTGCTACAGTTGGCAAAAATACAATATCCACGCCCTCACGCCGTGCTACCTCCAAATCACGAGCTTCATCGCGGGGATAGCTTTCCAGATCTTCATTCGGTCCAAATTGGATCGGATTTACGAAAATGCTAAGCACCACCGTATCTGCCATTTCACGCGCCTTGTGCATCAAGCTCGCATGTCCTTCATGCAGGTATCCCATCGTTGGTACAAAGCCGACTTTATGTTGCAGTAAAGAGGCAGAATCGTGTACCGTTTTTGCTCCATTGGCTCCAAGTTGCCGACGTTCGGCAATAACCTTGCGTAGTTGAGCCACTTCTCTTACGATGATCATGACTGAGATTCCACCTTTTCCTTAGCTTGTTTCTGCGCTTGTCCTTTTGCCTGTCCGTACAAGGACTCCAGGGACTCCACAACACGGTCATCCGCGCTGAATACATGCTCTGCGGCCGGGAATGCCCGCCCTTTCACATCACTCACATACTGCTCAATGCTGCTGCGGATCAAGCCGCCTACATCGGCATAGGTTTTAACAAAGCGTTTGCTGAAATAAGGAGATGCGTACTGAATCAGATCGTGATAAACAAGTACTTGACCGTCACATCCACGTCCTGCACCGATTCCAATGGTTGGAATGGAAAGTTCTTTAGAAATCGCCGTTGCCACTTCCTCAGTCACCAATTCCAAGACAATACCAAAGGCACCCGCCTGCTCTAATGCCTTGGCATCTGCCATCAACCGGCGTGCGTCTGCTTCGTCCTTACCTTGAATGCGATAGCCACCAATTTGATTAACTGATTGCGGAGTAAGCCCGATATGTCCCAGCACAGGTACACCTGCCTGAACAGTCGCTTTTACGACATCGGTAATTTCAGCTCCGCCCTCCAATTTAACAGCATGCGCATGTCCTTCTTGCATCAGACGGCGGATGCCTTGAAGACTTTCGGATATGCTGCCGTGATATGTCATAAAAGGCATGTCCGCTACGATAAATGTATGCTCAGCGCCTCTTGCAACTGTCCGGGAATGGTACACCATATCATCCAAGGTCACAGGGATGGTCGAATCGTAACCAAGAACTACGTTACCCAGCGAGTCCCCCACGAGAATGATGTCAATTCCCGCCTCCTCGGCTATCTTAGCCGATGGATAATCATAGGCGGTCAGCATACTGAGCGGAATGCCCTCCTGCTTCATTTTTTTCATTTTTACAATATTCAGCGCTTGTTTTCCTGCCATCGCGAATGGCTCCCTTCCATCTTTTTTTGGCACAAAAAATAACCTTTTATGAACGCCTGTACATCTGCGTCATCAAAAGGTCCGAACAGCCAAAAAAGACACTCATTTTGAGATCGTCCCTTCTGTCTCGGTCCTGTTCGGCTCAGAGCAGAATCCAACGTAACCTTCAAATGAAGTTATGATGGTCTTACAAACTTGCTAAAGTAGAGCAATGTGCCCTTGGAGTGCAGCTCGGACCGTCCGATGCCGCCTCCTGCACAGTATAACAAAAAACATCAGCTTTTTCACGTGAAGTTTCACACAGGAAACAGAAAGATTGTGGTCGTATACTCAGCTAGGGTCGCTTCTACAATTGTATATCCCCTGAAATAACCTGAATCCGCTCACCCTGGTTCGTTTCTATCACTAGTGCCCCTGAAGGGTCCAAGCCCACCGCTGTACCTTCTACCGCTATCCCTTGTCCCGTATGTGCCCGAACGCTGCGGTTCATCGTCACGGATAACGCCTCCCACAGCATGGCTATGGGCTGGAACCCCTGCTCGGCATACAACTTACTTAGCAGCTCCATTTCTTCCAGAACTGCAGCAATCAGTGCAGTACGGTCAATTTCAAGCCCTGCTTCTATTTTCAAGGATGTCCCTACATGGGATAGCTCTTCCGGGTAATCTTCTTTATTTAAATTTACGTCAATGCCGACCCCTGCAATACAGTAGCGGACCCGTTGATCCTCTGTTGCAGATTCCAACAGAATACCGGATACTTTGCGACCATGAATCAACAGATCGTTTGGCCATTTGATTCCTGCCTCCACACCCGTCAGCCGACGAATGGCTCTACACACTGCTACACCTGTAAGTAGCGTTAGCTGGGGGGTAAAAGCTAAGGGCTGGGTGGGGCGCAATACAATGCTCATCCATATCCCTTTGCCGCGAGGGGAATACCATTTACGTCCCTGACGTCCCCGACCCGCCGTCTGTTCTTCTGCCAGCACTACCGTTCCCTCCGGCGCATCCTCTTCTGCTAAACGCATAGCATCCTGCTGAGTGGATACCGTCGAATCCAGCACTATGATACGCTGGCCAAACGATTGTGTAGTTAATAGATCTGCCAGTTTGGATACTTCCAATCGGTCAGGCCGAGATATCAACCGATAGCCCCGGCGCGAAGAGGCATCGATATTATAACCCAGCTCACGCAGTTTGTTGATTTGCTTCCATATTGCTGTGCGACTAACGGAGAGGCGTCGGCTAATCTCCTCACCAGATACGTAATCGGATGAACCTTCCTCCAGTATGCCTAACAGTCTATCATGATTATTCACTACTCATCACCCGTTTCACTTCCTGAAGCAATGTTTCTGTTTCATTCGGGATATCTCCGCAAGCGACCGCTTGTAAAAGCCGTTCCATCATCTGCCCCAGCCAAGGTCCACCTGGTCGATTCATTGCCTGAACCAGTTCATTTCCAGTAATATTTAAATCTTTGATACGAACGACGACAGCCTGCTGTGTCCACGAGTTTGCCAGTTCGGCAATCTTCTTCACATGCTTTTCTACCCACGGCGGTAATCCACGGAACGAAGAAGGCAGTGTCTTGTGAAGCTCCAGCCAGTCTGAAGCTGTATCCTTTCCCAGCTTAATTAACAATCGAATCCAGTTACGACGCAGTACCTCGTCGTTGATAGGGTCAGAATCTCTCGAAACAGAGTTGTCAGCTATGGCAACAGCATGGCTGATGAGCTCGGTCTCCCATTCCAATAAATGAACCAAACGCAAACGTACGGCGTTGGAGAAGGTCCAAGCTCTTAATAGCTCGTCCGCTGCCTCGGAGCTAAGTCTACAAGACATAAGGAGCAAACCCCACCGTAGCTCTGCTGGCAGCTGCACGATCTCCTTGAGCGCCTGTGCGTCACATTGTTCCCAGGGAACCGGAACCTTCGTACAGCCAAGCAATCCGCTACGTCCCAGCATCTCCAATCCACGTAATGGGTCAGGCCCCGCTAGCATCTTTTCTAACTCGACTCGTACCCGTTCCATGGCTATATATCGAAGTCCCTCTCTGCGACGGATCATACCTTTCCAGGTATTGTAGGCCACCCGGAACCGAAATACAGAGGCAAAACGGATGCAACGCAGCATTCGCAGCCCGTCCTCCTCAAAGCGTTCCTCAGCTCGTCCCACACAACGAACGAGAGCAGCTCGCAAATCGGCTTCTCCCCCAAACGGGTCCACCCGCTCTCCGTGTTCTGCCATCGCAATCGCATTCATAGTAAAATCCCGTCGCATCAGATCCTCACGGATATCCTTCACGAAGGCAACTTCCGTTGGACGGCGGTGATCGGCATAACCGCTTTCTGTACGAAAAGTGGTCACCTCGAACGCATGGCCACCCTGCATAACCGTTACCGTCCCATGCTGGATTCCTGTCGGAATAACATGAGGGAATAGCGCTAAGACCTGTTCAGGCTCAGCCGAAGTGGTCAGATCCATATCATGAATAGCTCGTCCTAATAGCTCATCCCGCACACAGCCGCCAACCCAGTAAGCTTCGTGGCCTGCTGCTGTTAGTGTATGTATGACCTCTCTGCCATGAAGTGCCATCTCTTGGTCAGCGCATTGCCAAGTATTTGTATTCATAGGGTTTCCCCCTTTGCAAGTATTCAATATAAAAAACGGACGCGAGTCCGCCCCCTTAAACGCTGATCGGTTTAAGATCCGGCACCTCGCGTCCCAACACACGGTAATAGATTTCTTCATATTGACGGGTAATCAGCTCATCACAAAAAACGGTACGGGCGCGGGTCAGACACGCTTCACGGAAACGTTCCGCCATCGCTTCATCGGACAACAGCTCAACTGCATAATCAGCCATCGCCTCAGTATTACCAATTTCAGCAAGATACCCCGTACTTCCATGCACAACGAGTTCAGGAACTCCTCCGGCCTGAGAACCGATTGTCGGCACTCCACAGGCCATTGCTTCCAGCGCAACCAAACCAAAACTTTCTTTTTCCGAGGGAAGCAGCAGCACATCCGCCATAGAAATCACTTCTGCGATCTGATCCTGCTTACCTAAAAAGAAGACCTTGTCTTGAAGTCCTAAATCCTCAATTTTGCAACGGATTTTTGGTAGATCCGGTCCTTCCCCCACCAGCAGCAGCTTCGCAGGCACTTTTCGTTGCACTCTTTCAAATATATCCAACACATCGCCCACCCTTTTGACAGGACGGAAATTGGAAATATGCATCATTATTTTTTCATGCGGTTGGGCAAAGTCTCTTCTAAGCGCAGCGGCATCTCGTGGATAATACACCCGTTTATCTACAAAATTATAGGTTAAATCAATAGGCCGTGTAATTTCCAGCGCATCTATCGTCTCCCGAATCAAATCTTTGGAAACCGCCGTCACAGCGTCACTTTTGTTAATAGCCAGCCGAATCAGGTCCTTCAACGACTCATCCTGTGCCAAGACTGTAATGTCCGTACCGTGTAGGGTGGTTACCACCTTCAGATGATCACCCACCATTTCCTTCGCCAAGTAAGCGCATACTGCATGTGGTACCGCATAATGAACATGGAGTACATCCAAATTCTTCATTTGTGCGACTTGGGCCATTTTGGTCGCCAGTGACAAATCATAGGGCGGATATCTAAACACGTAATAATCGTTAATTTCAACCTCATGATAAAAAATATTTTTCTGAAACGTCCCGCCTAATCTGAACGGAATGCTATTGGCAATAAAATGAACCTCGTGCCCTTTTTCTGCCAGCAACTTGCCCAGCTCAGTAGCCACTACGCCGGAACCACCCAGCGACGGATAACAGGTAATCCCAATTTTCAGTTTGTCATTCAAGCTAGCTGCCTCCTTCCGCTCACCAGTGATAACTTTTCTGCCGATTTATTTTTACACTCTGCAAAATGCTCAAGTATAGAATTCTTATGTGAATAGCTTAACCAGATATGGCGTTTTGGACGCAAACCCTTCTGCATACGTAATCAGTTTGCGCTGACCCAACAACGAGTCGCGAGCTTTTACGCGTTCCACATATCCCTGATTTAATGGAGTGGATACTGTATCCTTTCCAGGCGCTGCCTGAAATTGCGAAGCATAACTCAATAATGACTGTTCCTTGACTTCATAATGCTCGGTGATATCCACAATCAAATCCGTTCTGCCAATATCATTGATAAAATAAAAATATAATTGCTCTACCTGTACCGCAGGATTTTCTGGCATAAAACGTCGCAACTTCGCGTTAAATACCGCTTCCTCCACCAACTTGCTACACATGACATGGTCTGGATGCCGATCCTCCCAATAAGGAGCGAATACGACTTTCGGTGCATGGCGCCTGATTTCTGCTGTAACTGCAGCTACATGTTCAGGAGTTACATATAATCCACGATCAGGCAGACCCAAATTCGTCCGCACAGCAAGCCCGAGCACTTTCGAAGCATGTTCAGCTTCTGACATACGAGTATCCACATCACCATTGGATGACATTTCAGCCCGCGTCAAATCGCACACGCCCACCTTTAAACCAGCGGCTGTATGCTTGGCAATCGTGCCTCCCATTCCTATTTCTGCATCGTCAGCATGAGCTCCGAAAATCAGGATGTCCAGCGTCATTATATATCACCCTGCTGGTCAATGCCCGGTTTATATTTATGTACCAGCTCACGCCAAGCAAAATCGCCTCGGTCCAGCGCTTTCACCAGTATTTCAGCAGTTGCAACGTTTGTTGCCAAAGGAATCCCCTGCACGTCACACAAACGTAACAAGGCACTAATGTCCGGCTCATGCGGTTGTGCCATGAGCGGATCACGCAAGAATATAATCAAGTCCATGTCATTTTGCGCAACCATGGCCCCGATTTGCTGATCTCCTCCAAGCGGCCCGGACATGAAACGGTGAATTTCAAGCTTGGTTTGCTCCATAATGCGCAGACCTGTTGTACCTGTTGAAAATAACTTGTGATCTGTAAAAACATGCTCATAGGCCGTTATGAAATTTACCATTTCATCCTTTTTTCGGTCATGCGCTATAAATGCAATCTTTAACATTCGAAGTTCCTCCTGCCTCATTCTATAATTTCATTCGTCCAATCATTCGCGTATTCTTAATCGATGTAATGCTCAAATCCATATACAAGCCCTGGCTGCTCCATGACCTTCTGAATACCGATTTTAACACCCGGCATATAGCCCGCCCGTTCATAAGAATCCTGACGAATCTTCAGAGATTGTCCAAACCCTCCGAATATCACTTCTTGCTGTGCGAACACACCGGGAAGACGGACACTGTGGACACGAAACCCTTGATAGTAACCTCCCCGTGATCCTTCTAACGTTTCTTCCTCTTCCGGGTTACCCTGTCGCAGCTCTTCACGCTGTTCGGCGATTAGCTCTGCGGTCTTAATGGCTGTGCCCGATGGCGCGTCCAATTTTTGGTCACCATGATATTCGATAATTTCCAGATGTGGGAAGTATTTCGCTGCCTGAGCCGCAAACCGCATCATCAAAATGACGCCAATTGAAAAGTTTGGCGCGATCAGACCACCAATTTGCTGCTCACGACACTGCTTGTCCAGTTCATCAATCTGTTCGGGAGTAAACCCTGTTGTTCCGATAACCGGACGAACTCCATGCTTGATAGCAAGCGCTGTATGTGCATATGCAAAACGCGGCCCCGTAAAATCGACCATGACATCCGCTCGGCTATCCAGTAATGCCTGCTCCACATCCTCCACAATAGCGATACCCGCTTCCGGTAGTCCGACGAGAAGGCCGGCATCACTGCCGGCATGTGTTCTGTTCACTGCGGCCACAAGCTGTAGTTCCTCATCTTGAAGAACCAATTTGACAACTTCACGGCCCATACGCCCTGCTGCTCCTACAACAGCCACTTTTATTGGTTCTGACATATCCCTACAACTCCTTATGCATCCATTTGTGCTAGATCTGTTCATTCATCTGCTGGCATAACTTCTTCATGAGGTTGGCAAGCTGCACATTGTGAGGAAACAGTGCAGCCGCCTCACGAGCAGCCTGCACAGCCAGCTTATACTCATTCATTTCGTCATAAATCAATGCGAGCAGCAAAAAAGCATCCCCACATAACGGATCGAGGGCTATTGCTCGTTCCAGTAACAAGATCGCATCCTGACGCACCTGCGGCGTAGCTCTGTCGACATCCAGCATTTTTCTGGCCTTCTCCGTATGCTGCCTGGCTTCCTGCGCATGTAGATGGAGAACATATTCATCCTGCTGTGGAGCGAGACGAACCGCATGCTCTGCATATGCGAGAGCCTGCTCCAAACGACCACTACGAGCATAGGTAACCGAGCACCGGAAATAATGCTCCGCATGATCAGGCTGAGCTGAAATTGCTTTTTCAAACCATTCCACGGCCTGCTCAAAATCGTTCTGCAAAATGCACTGATAAGCTTTCTGAACGTATTCCTCCGCCTTCATGACACTGCACCTCCGGGTAACCGGTTTGGTACAGCATATGTACAAAGCGCCTAATCGGTGTCCTTTTTGGTCCAACGATTCGCATCACGTGTGTTAAATTTATGCATAACCTTATCATGTGCCTCGGTCAAATTTATACCTAGCGAGTTCGCAAAGCAGATGGTGATGAACAAAATGTCCCCCAGCTCCAGCTCAATGGAATTGTCCGCCTCATCCGTTTTTTTCGGTTTCTCGCCAAAGGAGTGATTGACTTCCCTCGCCAGTTCCCCGACTTCCTCAGACATCCGGGCCAACATCGCTAAAGGGCTAAAATACCCTTCCTTAAATTGAGATATATACTGGTCTACCTCACGTTGAATTTCATCTAATGATTTTTCCATGAAACACGCAATCCCCCCATGTGCAGGTTTATTCATATGTTATCGTAAAGCACATTTTAAAACAAATTTTTTTTAATTGTGAACTTATGACCCCAACTTACTGTCATCAGTCTTTTAAAGCTACCGTAAAAAGGTATACTACATATAAGGAGCTGCGATTAGCAAAATCAGCATGAAGTCGTTCTTCCTTAAACTGCTACTGCGAGGGATTATATGAAGATATCCAAGTCCATGGAACAGCTTAAAATGATTTTACCCATTGTGCTCGGGACCGCCATCTATGCATTCGGTCTGCTTTATTTTATTATACCCAGTAAACTGATGGAAGGTGGTATTACTGGGATCACCCTGCTGCTCAATTATGCTTTTTCGATTTCACCCTCTCTCTCCACATTGCTTCTGAACATTCCTTTATTTTTAATTGGATGGAAAATGCTTGGGGGCAAGCAAATTCTATATACAGGGGTAGGTATTGGGTCGCTCACTTTTTTTCTGTGGTTGTATGAAAAAATGATTCATCTCGGATGGATGGGAACATTTCAAACTGAACACGATTTTATACTTTCTTCATTATATGCGGGGGTTACGCTTGGAGCCGGATTAGGTATTGTGTTCCGCTTTGGCGGCACCACGGGCGGCTCGGATATAATCGCTCGTATTCTAAACCGGAAGTTTGGCTGGAGTATGGGAAGGATTATGCTGGTCATTGATATCGTCATTATCGGTGCTTCACTACTTTACATACCAAAAGAAAAAATTCTATATACATTAGTCGCCGTGTTCATCGCGTCCAAGATTATTGATTTTATACAAGAAGGCGCCTATTCCGCCAGAGCCTTTATGATTATCAGCGACCACACGATGGACATTGCGGATATTATTATTAGAGACATGGATCGCGGAGTTACTATTATTCCGGCTGTAGGTGCATTTTCCAAGCAGGCCAAGCATGTTGCCTATTGTGTCGTGCCTCGTCAGGAAATACGACGTTTGCACCAAATTGTTAAATCGGTTGATCCACGGGCGTTTATTATCATACAGGATGTGCATGATGTACATGGAGAGGGGTTCAAAGAGGAATAGCCCGGAAATCCGGGCGATGGGCTAATCTATATGGATGGCTCAGCAGCCAACGACGCGAATGTTCGAATTTGCATCGTTATCCAGAGAAACCAGCTCGATATTTACGATAACCTGCATAGACCAGCGCCAGCAGAACAATCATGCCGATTGCCAATTCTGCCCGGCGCTCACTTTCACGCGGGATAAATGGCGCCAGTGCAGTGGCGTCTTTTTCACGTCCAAACAAGGCATTAAACGTCGGATTTCCCTGATCCAACGCCCCTCTAATCGCTGAGGCATCTGCGTATTGCTGATCACCCAATCCTTTGACGTAGGAAATCCATGAATCAGCCCGGATAACCTCACTTGTTCTGCCATGTATCAATGCTGCTGTACGAATCGTCTCATAATGGTCCTCCAGCACTGCGGCTCCAGCTTTGAAACCCTTCATGTTACCTTTAGCAAACTGGCTGTTCAAACCGCTAACATCTTCTTTTAAAATCTTATAATACTGCTGCCATAAGGGCTGACGCGGATGTGCAAGCGCATCTGTCGCAAGTCGTAAATTGGCCGCAGCCTTCACCCACTCATCTGGTGATACTTGGACGGACTGTGTAGCTTGCTGCACCTCAAGGATGCTGCCGGACAAAGCATGAATGGCCTCTACAGATAATGCTGCCTGCACCTGTCCGGTGCCAAACCATCGACTCACCTCGGCTACATCCGCGCGCGCTTTTTCAATGTTCCCGTCCATCACATCCCGGTACAGTATCGCAGCTGCATGATCCAGTTCCTCAATTTCTTTTGTATTTCGTATGGGTTTTGATTGATCACGCGCTTCTGCCACACCTGGAGGGACGCAGACGGACAGCATCAGGACCATAGATAATACAACACTCGAAACAATACGTATCGTAATTTGAAACGTCTGACCCCTAATCATGGGACATCCCTCCTCACCTTACTGTATGGCAAGGTTACCGGGACTAGAACTTTCTTCAAAATCAAAACCAAAACTTTGTGTAGCTAAATGATTAAAGCTCTTTCTTATTTTATGATCATCACGGATTCCTTTCTATTTCTTCACTTCTACTCTCATTCGATTGCGCGCAAACATGGCAAGCCATGCTGCTACGATACTGACAAGGGTTAGCATATAGGTAAACGCACGCACTTGCGGTACATTATCCATTAGCGTCTTTGGAAGATACGGATATATACCAAATGTATAATCCATCGTATCATTTAACAATGTCCAGAGTGCGGCTAGGCATAAAGCAGCCCATTTGCAGGTGAAAAAACGCACGAACAGTAACGCTTCGACCGCCATTGCCGTGTGAGATGCCACCAGCATCCAATCCTGCCATATCATATGTCCGCCCTGCGCAACTCCCCAAAAAATAATAGCTGAAGCCCATATGCCATATTTTACACTCGTGACAACAGCCAACGCCTCCATGATCTGTCGAATGACCTTCAAGCTCTTGAGACGCGGAGAATAGAGCAAAAATGCTATAGAGATCGTAAAAAACAGACTCGCCGTCGGACTATCAGGCACAAATACAATCTGCCACATCGGATGATAATTTAGAGTATATTCCAACTGCCCCCCATACCATATGTACCCACACACTGTTCCTACCAGATTACACCAGAACAGCAGCCATAAAAAAGGCCGGCTCGTCAAGAACGACCGGCTCCACAAATAAGATAACGACACGCCCTTCATCCTCCGTTCATACGACGGTTGCCTTGTACAGGCCCATCCTACAAAAACTATACCATATCCAAGCGTACCAAAAAAACCTGACCGCCGCTACAGTCAGGTTTGATGATTATAATCTCGAACTAACAATTGGTCTGAAATCCAACTTAGGGTTCCTAAGATTATTCTAACTCATTGCTTTCAGCTCATCCGTAAGATGACGAAAAGCTACTTCATCTCCGGAGGCTAGCGCCTCATCAATATCCTTGTAGAGTTTTTCACTCCGGTGTTTACGTAATGCCTCGTCCAAAACCATTTCAGCAGACAGGCCCAACATTACTTCATAAGTAACCTTCATTTTATCCATAGGATGCACCTCCAACATGAGTTTAAGAGATCCTATATTCTTTTCCTTTCGCCACATAGCTGAGTGCCGTTCGTGACATCCGCTGCAAATCTGCATCTGTCAATTCGCGCACCACTTTGGCAGGTGTACCGAGAGAAAGAGTATAGGGTGGTATTTTGGTATTTTCCGTAACGACCGACCCTGCTCCTATTAAAGCATATTCACCAAGCTCCGCTCCGTTGAGTACAATGGCCCCCATACCGATTAAAGTGCCTTTGCCTACCGTACAACCGTGGATTATTGCAGCATGACCTACCGAAATGTCATCCGCCAGCAACAGGGGCTGATCCGTGTTCACATGTCCCACGACACCGTCCTGAATATTGCAGCGTTCACCTATGATGATAGGCGCCATATCTCCGCGCAGTACGGCATTAAACCATACAGAGGAATCTTGGCCGATCGTTACTTTTCCGACAATTTTTGCTCCTTCTGCCACATAGACAGATGAATGGAGCTGTGGCATGTTTCCGGTATAGTGAATCAGCATCAACTTCACCCTCTCTTTTTGGGTGAAATTCTATCAACATGTGTGTTGCTTGTCAATGGAGCCGTATACCCGAGTCGTTCCGCCCAATGCGGCACTCTCCCGCCAACTTCAGCCCCCAGGCCGTCATCTGTACAGAGGGTCCCGTCGGATGTTCACCCTGACGAAGCATACCCAAGTGAAGCATCATTCGTATAATTCTCTGATCAAAGACCGAACGGGGCGTATCATAGTAAAACGGTCGAATCAGTGGGCCGATATGTACAAAAAGCGACTCTGAGGACGTCCACGGTCTGGCACATTCTCCAATCCAGTAGACTAGAGAAAGCAAATTAGGAACGGCTCCTTTATACAGTCTTAACCAAAACCTGAATAGCTGTATCATTTCTTCCTCAATTGTATGCTCCTGATGTGCTTCCCCCTTTGCCGTCAGCACAACCTGGTCCCCTTTCTCCTCGATGTACTTGGAGTGTCGGGCATAATCATACAGTAGGGCCATTCGGTCTGGATAAAACTTAAAAGAGGAACCATACCCGAAACGCCATCCTCCCTTCCCCAAAAGCGGCTCCGCAATGTGCAAATGCTCCATCAGCTGCTGCTGATTGCGACGGTACCAAGCCCCCTCGGGATTTAGCGGAACCTCATGCTGCCCCATGTATTGAAGGAAAAGCCGTAAATCCTCTGCCAGTAGATGCCCTTCATCCCGGTACGATGACGGTTCGCTTACCCGTGTCATTCCGCTTTGGAAGTCATGTACCATAACACGTCGAAAGCGCTCCTTCATATCCAACGGAATTTGGAACAAATACCTCGTGTTGTGCGTCGAACCGTTGAACAACCAGCCACTAGAACGCAGACGGGTCACAATATCTCTTGGCCGCTCACCAGGATTTTCGTCCTCCTCAACAGACTGTTTGGCTATTGCAATCAATTCCTCCATGCTGAAATACGGTCGGTCATCGAACAGCAGTGCGTTCAAAAACCTTACCTCTGACAACCTCAGCTCCTTGACCTGCGCCTCAAAAAAACTACTGCTGCCGAGCTTCGTCAAAATCCCCTGGATCAACTCATGCTTGGAATTAGGTTTACAGTCACAATCGTAATACACCGCGATTCTGTTCAAATGCACAATATCCGCAAATGTCAGCATATCCGCCAGATTCATTGTTCCATCGCCTCGTCACTGGACTGTCATCCGGAATTGATTCTTACCTGTTGTACCCACAGCTTTGACGGATTGTTCAAACTCTAAACCTCTTTTTTTGCAAAGGTATAATTAAAAAACAAAAAAGACCACGACTTCTACGATGAGTAGAAGCCGTGGTCTTTTACTAACTTTTTGAGTTACAGTCACTTTTCTCTTGCAAATGCTTCGTGCAATTATACAAAAGTGGTGCCCAATCCATATCCTCACGCTGAAGTATACTAAGTGACAAATTGCCGATTCGTTCCGTGAATTTTTCCTGATACAGAGCCTTATACAAATTAGCCAAAAAACCGCCGTGGGAAACGACCAGCAGATTCTTGTCCCGATTTTCCGTCCAAATGGCCTCCATAAAACCTAGCCCGCGAAGCTGAAGATCCGCATCGCTTTCCTGCCCTAGATCCAGCAGGTGCCAGTCGACTCCCCACTTCTCTTCACGCTCGGCCTGTGTCATGCCCTCGACCTGACCATAAGCACGTTCTCTTAGTCGATCATCAGATTCTAGCAACGGAAGATGCAGAGCAGAAGCAATAATCTTCCCGGTCTCTTTCGCTCTGGAGAGACTACTTGTAATAAGCCCGTCCCAATGATAAGACTCTCTCTTTAATCGTTCTGCAAGCAAGCGTGCCTGCTGGCGTCCTTCCTCATTTAACGGAATATCACTGTGGCCCTGGATTTTCCCTACCGCATTCCAATCCGTCAATCCATGTCTGATCAAGCCAATAAGCATCGTGTCTTTTCCTCCGCTGTTTTGTTATTCAGGCATTGTTATGAATTCATATTGGAGTCCAGCTGTCCTGCTAACTTCTGACCCTTCTCGTCCGATGGATCCAGCCCAGAGAAAATAAAGCAAGCGCAAGTGCCAGTACAGACAACAGCATCCAGTATTGCGGATAAGTAGGAACAATGCTAGCAACCAGCGGGTCCATAATGCCACTATTCACATCTTTAATGTGGTATTGATATTGTGGAGATGTACTTGTAGTTTCCAACAGGCCTGTCGGTAAAATACCCGTATCCATGACAGGAGCTGCTTGAGGGGGATTTTCCTTAGAGGAGCTTCCATTCCAGTTCAAAAACAAAAAGCTGCATAAAAATACGGCCAAGAAGCCAGCGATCCATACAGACATATACTTACGGGCTGCTGGGTTCACACGCGCACGTCGATGCTCACCCGGAACAAGCCACGGTGATTCTTCATAAATTCGATCCATGACTCTGCGATTCATGGCCTCTAGCTTATCATCTGTTATTTCAAAGGAAATATCACGAATAGCGGATCGATTTTCTTTTGACAAATCCCACTCTTTTTCTTCCAAACCATGTTCCCACCCAGCAGACGAGCTTTTGGCCCGTCTGCGCTCCGAGTCTTGTTTCGATACATTTTTGCCTGTAGCGAACAAATCCTCAGTGTCCCTGGATTTCATTGGCTGCTCATCCCTTCGTTTTCCTCATAGAGAGGCTCAAAAAAATAAGGCTCCAACTGCGTCTTCACACTGGTTCTTGCCCGGAAAAGCAACGACTTCACCGCACTGACGGTCTGTCCTAAAATAGTCGCAATCTCCTGATAATCTAATTGCTCATATTCACGCAAAATCAGCGCAGATCGCTGCTTCTCAGGCAATCTATTGATCGCCTCACGAACCATCTCTACCTTCTCACCGCGAAGGACAGCCTGCTCCGGAATTACATCCGATGGAGCTACCGGTACATAACCGCTCTCCTCCAATGGAACCTGACCGCTACGGTGCTTGCGAAGCTCACTTAGCACCGTATTGCGTGCAATTGTATATAACCAAGTGGAGAACGATGCGTCTACCTCGCGAAAAGAGTGCAGGCTCCGATACGCTTTGTAAAACGTCTCCGAGCATAAGTCCTCAGCAATCATTTCCAGGTTCGAACTTTTCAGCATATGATAAACAAAAGCTAAAATTTTACGTTGGTGACGCCTCATTAATTCTGAATAAACCTCAACATTACCTTGTTTGATTTCCTGAATCATCTGGGAATCTGTCATCATCCGAGTGAGACCCTCCTCGCCCATACATGTGCTGTTTTCCCGTTCGATTCTGTCTATATATACCGAACAGGTCAAAAAAAGTTGCGCCCTCTGCGCAAATGGATGAAACAGCATCATGGAACATTTGTTATTTTCTTACCCTATGTAGTGCCAACATTAACGGTGCTATCCCCAACAATATTCAACGTCCAAAATGGACTTACCCATTGTACCACAAAATGACCGCCAGTAAAAAAGTCCAAAATCCCCACGATTTCCATCAATGCCTCCCTAACGCTGGCAACTAATTCATTTATACAGCTTTTCAATGGATTTTAAATTTTTTCAAGATTAAATGACAAACCTACTGAAAGCGTGCCATCAAATAAACCAATAAGGATAATTACACAAAAAAAGAAAACGCTTTAAAAAAATATTGACAAAATGAAAACGTATACATATAATAAAAGTACAGTATGGTTTCTCTCCACTCCTATCCTACTCAGCTACTTCACTAAAAGTAGCTACCACCCGGGGCTTTACCCGGGTGGTCTTTTTTTTGTTTTCCAATACTCCTCTTTACCTTACTCACCTACCCCATATGTGGGTTGATAAAATACATCAATATTTCACCAATTATTTGGTTGTCCTATTAAAACACATTATTATATAATTAATTTTTTCAATAGATAGGGGGCAGGAAATGAATAATAAGTGGAACAAGGCTGTATATAAGATTTGGTCTCCAATTTATGATAACTTTTTCAATTCAGGTAGCTTCCTCAATTCTAGAAAGATCATATTTCAAGAAAAGTCATTTAATAGCGAGCAAAAAATACTTTTTGTAGGTGTAGGAACTGGAGCAGATTTAGAATTAATAAATCACTACAGGCTGGATATTACTGCCATAGATTATTCACCTGAAATGCTTAACAAAGCAAAAGATAAATTTGCCAAAACCTCCATAAAATTCTTGGAAATGGATGCTCAACAAATGAATTTTATGGATGAGCAATTTGATATAGTAGTAGGAAGTTTAATTCTCTCAGTAGTACCTAACGCAAATAAATGCTTCGATGAGATGGTGCGGGTTTTGAAAAAAGACGGGGAAATTATTATTTTCGATAAGTTTTCTCCTAAAGGAAAAAAGCCCTCATTATTCAAAAAAACGATAAGGCCCGTTATTAAGGTGTTAGGAACCGATATAGGGTTGAATTTTGAAGAACTGTTTGAAACCCAAAAAACAAAACTGCGGATCAAAGAGGATGCACCTATAATGTTCAACGGTATGTATAGAAAGATAGTAATTACAAAATAACGCGTAGCTCCACTACCTCTTCAAGTAACAAAAAAGCGAGCGAAGAGAACCTTCACCCGCTTTAGATCTTTTCTTACTACTTCACTCTCAGAAAGTGTGGTGCTTTTAAGGCGGTCCATAGCGTAGAGGTTCATTCGAATCTGGAGAAGCGGAGCGCTCGCCTTTGCCTGCGGGATTTTCCCCTTTGTACATATATTCAGAAAATCCGCAGACAACAGCGATCGTAAGATCAAATGAATCGCGGAGCGCAGTCCCTCCTTTAACGAACACTCATACTTTCTTCACCCTTTATACCACCACTTTATAGCCCATCGAATCCAGCAGTGTCTTGGCACGCTCCCAATCCTGCTCTTGACGGAAGGAAAGCCGCATGATGCCTGGGACATCCTCCCGGCTTTCAATGATTTGCATATTGCTCAGATTAATGCTGTGATTCCCCAGTTCCATAGCAATTCGCCCGATAATCCCTGGGGTATCCGGTACATCAATATACAGATCAAACGTAGAGACGATGACTCCTTTACGACGCTCTGGCAGTTCACTGCGGAAGTGCCCAGCTGTTAAAAACTCGTCAGCGATTCCCTTACCGTCTTGTATTCTCAGTAAATGGGTAAAACGCTCAATCTGTCCGTTCCATTCTTCCAACAGACCTAGTAAAACTTCACGATTGCTCAGTAAGATGTCCCGCCACACAACCGGATCACTAGAGGCTATCCGTGTAATATCACGGAACCCACCGGCAGCCAATGTACGGTACAACGGATTTTCATCATTGTGCTTTCGCACCTGATTCACCAGCGCTGCTGCAATAATGTGCGGAAGATGGCTAATCGCACCGACAATGTCATCGTGCATAGCTGGTTCGACACGCACAACATGAGCATTAGTATATTTTAATAAACGTTCCAGCGAGCAGTATGCTTCCTCAGGCACACCCTCTGCCGGGGAAAGCACATAATATGCATTTTCAAACAGCAACGCGGAAGCAGCCTTTACACCGGAACGCTCCGAACCGGCCATCGGATGACCACCGATAAAGTAAGCATTGCGCAAAGAAATTTCTGATGCTTTTTTGGCAATTGCCGATTTCGTGCTGCCTACATCAGTGATAATACAACCCGCTTTAAGCGGTAGCCTGCTTAACAGTTCGAGATAATACTCCAATAAGCCCACAGGTACGCATAAAAAAATAAAATCGGCATCCTCTGCCGCTTCTTCAACCGAAAGAGTCGCGGTGTCCACGACACCACGGCTTAACATCGGTTCCATCAGTTCAGGGAGATGGGCATGGCCGACAACCGAAATATCCGGCTTCCCTTTAAAACAAAGTGCGAGGGACCCACCTATCAGTCCCACGCCGAAAATGGCAATCTTCATCAATTATCAAATCCCATCTGCGGAAATTATAGGCGTACTTTCGCCGCTTCCGCCCCCAGGACCTGTTCCAGCGCACGAATAAACAACTCATTTTGCGGTTGTGATCCAACGGACACTCTAATATATGTCGGATATTTGTGATGACCTGCGCGAATAATCACACCTTTACGAAGCAACTCCTGGAATACCTCACCGGATGGACGACGTACATCCAGCATAATAAAATTACCATGTGCTGGGAAAGACTCCAATCCCAGACGCTTCAGCTCATTTTGCAAATAAGCTCTGCCCTCTGCATTACGATCCCCGCATTCTTGAACAAATTCCTGATCTTCCAAAGCAGCAATAGCCGCAGCCTGTGCTACCCGTGAAGTATTAAACGGTTCACGAACCTGATTTATCAAGCGAATAATTGACTCAGCTCCCATACCATAACCAATGCGTAGCGAAGCAAGGCCATAGATTTTGGAGAAGGTGCGAAGTACAACCAGATTTTCATACACTGGCAACAAACGAATGCCGTCGGGATAAGAACGATCCGTCACAAACTCGGCGTAAGCTTCATCCAGCACAACCATGATATGCTTTGGTACTTGGTTCAAAAACGCAATCAGCTCCGCTTCGGGTACAATCGTGCCCGTCGGGTTATTTGGATTACATATCCAAATAATTTTTGTACGGTCATTGATGTGGGACAGCATAGCATCCAAATCATGTACACCATCACGCAAAGGCACCTCAACTGCAACCGCTCCCTCAATTTCCACGTTACTTTTATACACGGAAAATGTCTGATCGGCCATGATGCTTTCTTCTCCAGGAAGGAGGAAAGCACGCGTAATCAACGCAATAATTTCGTCAGAGCCACAGCCATAGATAAACTGTTCCTCTTTTAAACCCGTCCGTTTAGCTAGTGCCTGTGTCAAAGCTACCGCACTTCCATCAGGATACACACTAATGTTAGCAAACTCCTGCTGAATAGCCTGCAATACTTTAGGAGAGCTACCATACGGATTCTCATTCGAGGCGAGCTTGATGACTTCATCGAGTCCCAGCTCACGTTTTACGTCTTCAATCGGTTTACCGGGCTGATATACTGGCAAATGTACAATATGCGGTTTAGGTTGCATGCCCCTACCTCCTCTATCCAATCAGAACTATATTTACTACTTTATATTTTGACACCCATTATTGCTTTAATTGTGCCACAAAATTATGAATTTGCAAAAGACCTTCTTGCCTGCGTGCAGAATCATTCAGTAGCGGAATGGCCTCCTCTACCTGACGTACAATAGCACTGCCGACTACAACTCCATCACAAATGTTTGAAAACCGGGCTACCTGTTCTTGAGTAGAAATCCCGAAGCCGACCGCTACCGGAATATCCGTATGCCGTTTGACCTGCGCGATAAAGCCCTCTATACCTTCAAAAAAGGAAGCTCTTTCCCCGGTTACACCCAGCGAGGATACACAGTATACAAATCCACGGGCCTGACGGACAATTCGCTCGATCCGCTGTTCAGACGTTGGAGCCACCAGAGGAATCAGATGCACACCCACCTCTGCTGCCCGTCCTCCCAGCTCCTCCGCTTCCTCAAGCGGAAGGTCCGGAATAATAAGACCGCTGATACCGTGCTCCTGCAAGCCTGCAAAGAAAGCATCCATCCCCATCTGTAATACAGGGTTATAATACGTGAACAGAATAAAAGGCAGGTTTGAACCTGCCGCCCTAGCCAGAGAAGCTGTCTCCATGCACGTGCGGATGGAAATTTGCCGTTTCAGTGCACGCTCAGACGCGCGCTGAATTACAGGACCATCAGCCAGCGGGTCGGAATAGGGTACACCCAGTTCCAATATGTCAGCTCCGGCCGACTCTAACTGCCGAATGATCTCTATCGTCGTATCCACATCCGGGTCGCCTACCGTCAGAAAAGGAACTAATGCCGTTTTGCCTTCATTTTTAAGGCGATCAAACGCCTGATCAATTAGATTCATGACGGATTTCCTCCCAAATACTTGATAATGGAGTCCACATCTTTATCCCCTCGTCCAGACAAACAAATAACGATAATATCATCTGGCGTCAACGTAGGTGCCAGCTTGACGACCTGCGCAACTGCATGTGCCGACTCTAATGCAGGAAGTATTCCTTCGGTACGGCAGAGGAGCTGAAGCGCATCCAGCGCTTCCTGATCCGTGATCGGAACATATTGGGCCCGCTCAATATCTTTCAGGTATGAATGCTCCGGTCCAACACCTGGATAATCCAGTCCAGCCGAGATGGAATGCGCAGGTTGCACTTGTCCGTACTCATCCTGAAGCAGATAACTCATAGAGCCTTGGAAGACCCCTTGTGTTCCCTTGGTCATCGTAGCTGCATGGAATTCTGTTTCGACACCTTTTCCAGCGGCCTCCACGCCAATCAAAGCGACACCCTGATCCTCAATAAAAGGATAAAACATGCCGATGGCATTGCTTCCGCCACCGATCGCTGCCACGATGACATCCGGCAATCTGCCTTCCTTCTCTAGGATCTGGCGACGCGTTTCATCACCAATCACACGTTGGAAGTCCCGCACCATCATTGGATATGGATGCGGGCCGACAGCTGAACCCAAAATATAAAACGTATCATGGACATGGCTGACCCAGTAACGCAAGGCTTCATTACCAGCATCCTTAAGTGTACGTGTACCCGATGTCACTGGAATGACCTCTGCACCCAAAAGCTGCATCCGAAAAACGTTCAACTGCTGGCGCACAGTATCCTCTTCGCCCATAAACACCTTGCATTCCAATCCGAGCAACGCAGCCACAGTTGCTGTCGCGACACCATGTTGTCCTGCGCCTGTTTCAGCAATAACCTTCTGTTTACCCATACGCTTCGCCAGCAATCCCTGAGCTAATGCATTATTGATTTTGTGGGCGCCAGTATGGTTTAAATCTTCGCGCTTCAAGTAAATTTTAGCCCCGCCCAAATACTGGCTCAGACGTTCCGCATGATAAAGCGGGGTTTCCCGACCAGAATAGTCTTTCAGGAGCCCGTTCAACTCTGCTTTAAACTCGGGATCATCCGCGTACTTACGGTAGGATTCCTCCAATTCAATCAGTGCGTTCATCAACGTTTCCGGTACAAAACGTCCTCCAAATGTTCCAAAACGTCCGTTGTTATCAGGTAATTGTGTCATGCCTGCTTCACCCTTTCTACGAATGCTGTGATTTTTGCAATGTCCTTGACTCCGTTCGTCTCTACACCGCTGGATACATCCAGCCCTTCGGGATGATACTCATGAACCAGCTTTTCCGCATTATCAGCAGTCAGCCCGCCGGCTACAAACAAAGGAATTCCATGTTGATGGGTCCAAGCCTGATAGGCAGGAATTCGATCCCACGCAAACGTTTTTCCAGAACCGCCACCATACAGGGGATCGTATGTATCGAGCAGTAAAGCATCAATTGTTCCGACATAGGCATCCAATTCGTCCGCCGAGCGTTCTCTCTGTCCTTGACTGTCCACAGACCATGCCTTGAATACCTGTATACCAAAATACTCCCTGATTTCCCGACAGCGCTCTGGACTCTCCTGTCCATGCAGCTGTATGACATCCAAGGGTGCTTTCTCCATCACATCATTTAACAGTGCATCACCAGGGTTCACAAATACGCCCACGCTGCGCGGTCTGCTGCCTGAGGTCCATTCATCCAATACGCGAAGCAGCTCTCCAGCCTGTACGCCGTCAATCCGGCGCTTGCTGTCGGCAAACACAAAACCTATATAATCGACCGGTAAGTTTACCATAGATTTTAGCACTTCAACGCTTTGAAGTCCACAAATTTTTACGCCCGTTTTGTTCATACTTTAATCCCGTCCATCAATTCGGTTACAGCCTGTCCCACATCTTCCTTGCGCATCAGATGCTCCCCTACCAGGATGCCGTGTGCACCCACCGAATGCAGATACTTTACATCTTCCGGTCCAGCAATTCCGCTCTCACTGATGAACGTAATCCCTTTAGGAATTAGTGAGATCAGCTCCTCCGTCGTCTGGAGACGAGTCTCGAATGTTCGCAGATTTCGGTTATTTACGCCAATCAAGGTTGCTGTCCCCAGCTCCAGTACCGCTTTAAGCTCCTCACTGTCATGCACCTCTACCAATGCGTCCAGCCCAAGGTTCTTGGCGATTTGTAAAAAGGACCCTAATACACGCGGTTCCAGTATAGCGGCAATCAACAGCACCGCATCCGCTCCCAGCAAACGAGCTTCATATATTTGCCGTTCATCAATGATAAAATCCTTTCGCAACAGCGGAATCTTCACCTGATCGCGAATCTGCTGTAAATATTCAGGACTTCCCTGAAAATACGTCACATCTGTCAGTACAGAAATGCAATCCGCTCCTGCTCCCTCATATGCACGTGCAATGTCCACCGGATGGAAATCCGGTCGAATCAGCCCTTTGGATGGGGAAGCCTTCTTCACCTCAGCAATCAGTCCGAGCGGACGGTTGCGTCCGCTCGCGATCGCATTTTCGAATTCTCTCGTCGCAGGTAAATCAGCAATTAATCGTTCAGCTTTACTTATTTGAAAATGCTCCTTAAGCTGCTCCACTTCTTGTCGCTTCGTCACCACAATTTTATCAAGATACATATTGATATTCCCCCGTTGCCTGTATTAATTGGTCCAGCTTGGAAAGTGCCCGTCCAGAGTCAATGGCTTCGGCCGCTCGTGCTACTCCGTCCGTCAAGGTAGCTGCTGTGCCTGATACATAAATGCACGCTCCTGCATTCGCTAACACAACATCCCGATAAGCTCCATGCTCTCCGTTTAAAATTCGTCGTATGATATCTGCGTTAACCTGTGCGTCACCGCCCAGTACCTGATCAAGAGAATGCGTCTGCAAGCCCAAATCCGACGGATGAAGCTCGAACGTGTGAACCTTGCCGTCCCTTAGCTCGGATACTCGTGTCGCAGCTGAAATGCTAATTTCATCTAGTCCATCCAGACTACTGACAACCATGGCCCGTTTGGAGCCGAGCTGGTTCAATACCTCGGCAATGACTTCCGTTTTGCTGGCGTCATAAATGCCCAACAACTGCCGATCCGCACCAGCCGGATTCGTCAATGGACCCAGCATATTGAATACCGTCCGCACACCCAGTTCGCGGCGCGGCGCGGCGGCATGCTTCATAGACGGATGATACAGCTGTGCGAATAAAAAGCAGATGCCGATTCGGTCCAGACATGACCTAGCCTGATCACTCGTCAAATGAATATTGACTCCCAATGCCTCCAGGACATCAGCGCTCCCGGCACGGCCACTTGCAGAACGGTTGCCATGCTTTGCTACCCGTACAGACACCGAAGCTGCGATGATTGCGGATATCGTGGAAATATTAAACTTGTGAATTCCCGAACCTCCAGTACCACATGTGTCCAGCAGACGACCGTTGCCTTCTTCAGTTTGCACTGGACTAGCGTAGCTACGCATAGCCTCGGCAAAACCAGTGATTTCATCTACCGTTTCCCCTTTGAGGCGAAGAGCCGTCAGCAGCCCGCCAATTTGCGCCTGTGTAGCACTCCCACTCATAATCTGTTCCATTACGCTCCGGGCCTCCGTACGCGAAAGATGCTGTCCCTCCATGATCCGGCTTAACCCCACTTGCATCATGTCATGTCGTTCCATTGTCGTCTCCTCCTCAAAATCAGATTTTTGTGTGTTACGGAGTGTACAAATAATCCTGGTTGATGACGCTGTTATAGGGCTGTGTCGTTGCCGGGAACATCACTTCTGCCGTGCGGATTGCCTTCAGCAATGCCTTTGCTTTGTTCACCGTCTCCTGATACTCGCTTTCCGGAACCGAGTCCCACACAATTCCAGCGCCTGCCTGGACATAAGCCCGGTTCTTTTTAAACACAATCGTGCGAATCGTAATGCAAGCGTCCATATTGCCCGAGAAGCCCAAATATCCAATCGCCCCTGCATAGGGTCCACGTGCTTCCCGCTCCAACTCAGCAATAATCTCCATGGCCCGCAGCTTTGGTGCCCCTGATACGGTGCCGGCTGGCAGACAAGACAGGAAAGCATCGAAGAAATCTTTGTCCTCACGTAGCTCACCTGACACATTGGATACAATGTGCATGACATGAGAATAGCGTTCAATTTCCATGAACGTGTCGCATTTGACTGTGCCAAACTGTGATACACGGCCCAAATCATTTCTTCCCAAATCGACCAGCATCAGATGTTCTGCACGTTCTTTTTCATCCTTCAGCAGTTCTTCAGCAAGCGCCGCATCTTCTGACTCCGTTACGCCACGCGGTCTCGTTCCCGCAATAGGACGGGTCTCTACCCGGCCGTTTTCCACCTTGACGAGTGCCTCAGGCGAAGTGCCTACGATGATCTCGTCATCCATTTTCAAATAATACATGTATGGCGACGGGTTCATCGTGCGCAGCACGCGGTAAACCTGTAAAGGAGAGGCCTCTGTATCAATGTGAAAACGTTGGGATAGTACAACCTGAAAAATATCACCGGATCGGATATACTCCTTCGCCTGCTCTACGTTTGATATAAACTGTTCCTTCGTCACATTGGATTGAATCTCACCCAGTTCCACATCATCAGGAATAGAGGCCGATCCTAATCGCTCAGGCTGAGGCTGCTTGCGCAGATACTGTGCCGTTTCCTCCAACTTGCGTTCCACATCAGCATAAGCAGCTCGAATGTCCTCATCGCGGAACCCTTCGCCTACATGAACATTGCCAACCAGCAAAATTTGCTGTTTCACATGATCAAAGACAATGACTTGATCGCAGAACATAAAACGAATATCATCCATATTCAAATCATCTACCGAGTGCTCTGGCAGCTTTTCATAGTATTGAAGCAGGTCATATCCAAAAAACCCGATAGCCCCGCCTGTAAATGGAGGCATTTCTTTCAGTTTCGGACTGCGGTATTTACGTAGCAATGCTTTGAGCGCTTCAATCGGCTTGTCGTTTAATATTTGCCGTTTACCGTGTTGTTCCAATATCAAACGTCCCTTTTTACCCGAGACCATTAGAAACGGGTCTGTACCGATGAACGAATGTCGCGCCCACTGCTCGCCTCCCTCTACACTCTCTAGCAGAAAGGCACGGTCCCGCTCGGCATACCGACGGAAAATCCGAATCGGCGTCTCCATATCAGCCAGCACTTTTTTGTATACAGGAATCAGGTTAAATTCACTCGCCATCGTTATCACTTGCTCCACATGCGGCGTTAACATGAGATCACTTCCTTTCCAAATTGGCGCAGAACCAAAGGAGAGAATATAAGAAAAACGTCTATCGACGTACCTTCACGGAGGCCAGACCGCGTGTAGCGGAAGTTTTTCTTGCGATTATAGAATTGTTCAGCTCCGCTGAAAATTTTATAAATTCTATAATCGTAAAAAAGCCTCTACCGGTAAGGTAGAGGCTGTCAGTTATTGAAATTATAAGAATGCTCCATATGTAAAATGACTACAGCAAATTGATAAGTATACACTCATCCCTTTGGTTTAACCGCGCAGGTTGCCTCAAATAAGCTTCTCTGTAGAAGAATATCTCTTCATAGACAAAAGCTTACCCGCTACCGCCGATCTCTGTAATCTCATATGGAATTGGCTAAGGCTGCACTCTTCTCATCTCAACTCTGTCTCTGGCTAACTCTACTCTACTTAACTCTGCTACACACACTATATCTCATGGGATGTTACTTTGGCAACCATCAACTTAAAAAACAGGCACTTATTTCCCTTGGGAAGCTAGATCCGGTCTTAAGGCCTGCGCTCCGTTCAAATATACATGTTTAATTTCCCGCTGGGATTTATCAGTGTTCACCTGTACCATCAGACGGATGCACTTGGGCAAACTACCTGCCACAGGAACTTCTAATGCACACATGAGCGGAACCATATCCCAGCCATCAAGCTGACGAATGGCCTTGGCTGGAAAGGCAGTATCCAGATCATGAGTCACCGTAATCCATACGTTACTAATATCCTCTGGCTGAATTTCATTGTAGGATACAATTTCTTCCAGTAGTTGGCTTGTTGCTTCCAAAATTTCATTTTCTTCATTATTCGCTACGGTCGTCGCGCCACGAATTCCACGATTGTACATCGTTACACCCCCTCTTTTAACTGTTCAATAACTCTTCGGATGTAAGAGACGGAAATATCCTTCACAACCTCCACGTGCCCGATGCTACGTGGGACGACAAAAGTAATGCTGCCTTCTTTGAACTTTTTGTCATGCATCATCGCGTCCAGTAGCCGATCTGTATCGAGATGTGACGGAAGGGAGGTCGGTAGCCGTAGTGAAGACAACATATCCTTCGTTGCATCTACCAAAGAAGGATATGCCCCCAGCTTCACGCCCAAAAGTGCGGAGCCGACCATCCCAATCGAAATGGCTTCCCCGTGTAAAAACTCACCATATCCCGCAATAGCTTCAATCGCATGACCAATCGTATGACCTAGGTTTAAAATAGCGCGCAAATCATTTTCTCGTTCATCGCGTGACACCACTTCGGCTTTAATGGAACATCCCTTTTCCAGACCGTACTCCAGAGCTGTCGCATCCAGTGCAAGCAAATCAGTCGCATGGTCACGGCACCACTGGGCGAAATCAGCATCCCAGATCAAGCCGTGCTTGATCATTTCAGCAAGCCCCGCAGATACCTCACGAGGAGGCAGTGTAGACAACGTATCTACGTCATACAACACAAGTTCCGGTTGATGGAAAGCTCCTATCATATTTTTCGCCAAAGGATGGTTGATGCCGACCTTACCGCCCACGCTACTGTCATGGGCCAGAATCGTAGTGGGGATCTGTACAAACTTGACACCTCTCATATAAGAAGCTGCCACAAATCCAGCCAAATCACCCACGACACCACCCCCAAGTGCAATAACGGCTGAATTGCGATCCAAGCCGCCCTCAATGGCTGCTGTTATGACCTGCTCAAATACAGCAAGCGACTTGGAGGTTTCACCTGGCTTAACGACAAAGGACACTGTCTTGTAGCCAGATGCCTGAAGATTGCTCTCCAATGTTGCCAAGTAGAATCCCGCTACATTTTCGTCAGAAACAATCAACAACGGGCTTTTTTGCGCAATTCCTCGTTCCTTCAACAACTCTCCGGCTCGATATAACAGTCCTCGTCCAATATGAATAGGATAAGAACGTTCGCCAAGCTGTACCGTCAGCGTACTCATTTTAGTACCGCCCCAATTGTTCTTCGTAGGATGCAATATTCGCACGAATCTCTTCAATCGAATCCCCGCCGAATTTTTCTAGCAAAGCTTTTGCAATCTCCCAAGCTACCACATGCTCCATAACTACGCTAGCCGCAGGTACTGCACATGCATCCGAACGCTCAACCTGTGCAGTAAACGCCTCCTTCGTATCAATGTCGACGCTTTGCAGAGGCTTGTAGAGTGTGGGGATCGGCTTCATTACGCCACGAACCACAACTGGCATTCCATTCGTCATGCCCCCCTCAAAACCACCCAAACGATTGGTACGACGGTGATATCCACGTTCCTCATCATATAGAATCTCGTCATGCACCTGTGAGCCGCGCAACTCTCCTGCTTCAAAACCGATGCCTATTTCCACGCCTTTAAATGCATTAATCGACATGACGCCTTGTGCGATACGTGCATCCAGCTTCCGATCATACTGTACATGACTGCCCAGACCAATCGGAATACCTTCTACAATACATTCCACTACCCCACCGACTGAATCACCTTCTTGCTTGATCAGATCAATATATGCTTCCATTTTCTTTTCGGTTTCTGGATCGGTTACTCTCACCGAGGAAGCTTCTGTCACCGCAATCAGCTCATCAATCGGCAAATCGCGGTAAGGAGCTTCGATTTCCCCAATACGAATGACCTGACCTGCCACCTTGATTCCGAACTCAGCCAGCAATTGACGAGCCAAACCGCCGCATGCCACACGAATTGCTGTTTCACGTGCGCTGGAGCGCTCCAGCACGTTACGAAGATCCTTCAGGTTGTATTTCATTCCGCCATTCAAATCCGCATGACCCGGACGTGGCCGGTGAACCCGACGCTTTTCTTCATCACTGCCTTCAATAGGTTCAATATTCATAATGTTCTGCCAGTGCTTCCAATCGTTATTTTCCACAACCAGCGCAATCGGTGCACCCGTGGTGTATCCGTGACGTACGCCTCCAGCAATCTTCGCCGTATCTTTTTCAATCTGCATACGCCGACCCCGTCCATATCCTTTCTGACGACGGTGCAGCTGAAAATTCAATTCCTCAAAATCCAATTTTAAATTGCTCGGCATACCCTCTACAATGGCAGTTAGCTGGGGACCATGCGTTTCCCCCGCGGTTAAATAACGTAAACTCATGACGCGTTCCCCCTTTAAACTGTTAAACTGTGCATCGCTAAAATCTTTAACTGTGCTTCATTATAGTATACGCACCTTTCTTTGACAAGAAAAGCCACGTGTATGCAGATAAACAAAAACACGCCTCTTAGCCAAAGGGGCTAAAGGACGTGCTTTGCTAATAAGCCAACCATCAATT
The DNA here is from genome assembly GCF_054602585.1 of Paenibacillus sp. SEL3. NCBI lineage: Bacteria > Bacillati > Bacillota > Bacilli > Caryophanales > Paenibacillaceae > Paenibacillus > Paenibacillus sp. SEL3. The sequence continues at coordinate 109,891 of NZ_CM137725.1, forward strand.
ACTCAAAGATATAAATAAGTCCCTATAAAACTTTGGATGATGTTTGCAGGCTTATGCTTTTTTGCGATAAAAAAAGGTTTCCGTCGATTCCAGACCATATTGGTTAGGAGAAAAGATTTGCTCTGTGCTACCGACAAACAATACTCCGCCGGGACGAAGACTGGCTGCAAACTTTTGATACAACGTATGTTTGGCCTCTTCTGTAAAATAAATCATTACATTTCGACAGATAATGAGATCATAGCCATCCTCAAACCGATCCAGCAGCAAGTTTTGCTTTTGAAATTTCACGGCTTGTTTCAAACGGTCATCAATTCGATACATCGCACCATCCGGCTTAAAATATTTGCTAGCTACCTGCTCAGGCACATCCTTGAGCGAACGCTCCAAATATTTGCCTTCCTTGGCTTTTGCCAATGCACCATCATCAATGTCGGAAGCCGTAATGGAGCAATTCCCCAAAATACCTTTACCGTCGAGAACCATAGCCAAGCTATAAGGCTCTTCACCAGTCGAGCAGGCCGCACTCCACAGCTTAAGCTTCTGCTTCCCCACAAGCAGTTGTGGCAAGATTGTATCTCGCAGCACTTCCCACCGATTGGGATTACGCCAAAATTCCGAAACATTGATCGTCATCCGATCCAGAAATTCATAGAATAGAGGTTTTTCCTTCATCATGGCATCATAAAAAGAAACAAAACTGGGAAACCCGTTTTTGTTGCGAAGCGTAGTTAACCGCCTTTTCATCTGTGCTTCTTTGTATTGTGCAAGATCAATACCTGTGCTGTCCTTGATTTTGCGGATAAACGCTGTGTAATCGGGGTCCGTCTGACCCAGTTCCATATCCGTCATGCTACCATCCTTCTTCATACGTAATTAAACTTACATCCAGGTCGCCACACTTTTTTCATACCGAACGGATTCTTCCGGCATGAAAAAATTTGCAATCTCGCGCTCTGCGCTCTCCGGTGAATCTGAACCATGAATGAGGTTAAACGGTGTATGTGCTGCAAAGTCTCCACGAATTGTGCCCGGAAGAGCTTCGGTTACTTGTGTTTTACCAATCAACAAGCGGGAAAGCGTAACGATGTTATCCCCTTCCCATACCATAGCAAACACAGGGCCTGATGTGATAAAACCTACAAGCTCTTCAAAAAAAGGCTTGCCCACATGCTCCGCATAATGCCGTTCTGCCTGTTCTCTTGATACTTGTACAAGCTTGCCAGCCGCCATTTTAAAGCCTTTGTCTTCCAGACGACTAATGATACGTCCAATCAACCCACGTTGTACACCATCCGGTTTAACCATCAAAAAAGTACGATCCATCGGCTCACTCCCAATCCAATCTAATGTATTTATACAGTACTAAACTGTATTGTAACAGAAAGCTTGGAACTGGTTAAAGCATTTTGTCACAGCAAACCCAAAACACAACTTTAGTAGGAGCGGCGTGTTACAAAATGAGCAATATCGCGTAGCGTCTTTTTTGTTTTGACATCTGGTAGTAAGTCCAGCGCGTTTAGCGCTTTATTAATATATCGGTCGGCGAGAATTTCAGCTTTAGCGATTCCTTCACTTTTTTTGATTATATCCACCGCTTTGCGTGCGTCTCCTAGCCCATCTCCATCCTGAATGCGGCGGATTTCAGCCAGTAGATCTGCACGCAACTCAGGCTGTTCGAGCGCATAAATCACCGGAAGCGTAATATTCCCCTGTCTCATATCGCTGCCCGGCGGCTTTCCGATCTTTTTTTCTGTTCCGCACAGATCAAGCAGATCATCCTGAATTTGAAAAGCCATACCTACGTTATAGCCGTAGCTGTACAGCAGGGAATTGACACTTTCCTGTGCCTCTGCAGCCATAGCTCCCAGCTGGCAACTAACCGCAATTAATAAAGCCGTTTTGCGCCGTATGCGAAGCAAATAATTACGCACACTCTGATCCACATTAAAAAAATCACGAATTTGTTCCATTTCACCAATGGACATCTGCACCAGCGCTTTAGACAGTACCCGGTGAATGTCGGGATTCGGCAATCCAGCAGCAATAGACAGCGCACGTGCATATATGTAGTCTCCGGTGTACATAGCCACCCGATTGTCCCATTTGGACTTCACGGTGGGTTGACCGCGTCTCATTTCCGCATCGTCAATCACATCGTCGTGAACGAGAGAGGCAGAATGAATCAATTCCAGAGGTACCGCTATACGCTTGAGCTTGTCCAGATCATATTCTCCAAACTTGCCTCCCAGCAATACAAATACGGGACGCAAACGCTTGCCCCCTGCTTTAAGCAGATGAAGCGACGTATCATTAATCAACGGCTCCGTACTATCGATACTGCGGTACAACTCTTCTTCTATAAAGTTCATATCCTTCTTTAATAAACCGAACAAATCCAATCGTTTCATTCTTTCACCCGTGTCAGCGTATTGTCACTCCAGAGAAGCGGCTTTACTCGTCGGTCAAGCAGCCCCAGTTCATGCGCATACTGAAAGTAAAGCTCTAAACCTTGTTGTTGCTTCTCTCCAAAATCATAACACAGATTAGTAAAGTAGCGCTCCCAATAATCTCGCAGACCTCCAATTTCCTCGCATGCTTCAGAAATAACAGACGTCAAGTCCGACAGACTACGCTGCTTGCTTGCGCGGAACGCACTCGCAGTTTCAGCTACCGCTGCGGGATTTTGAGCAGCAACAGCACGTCGTACTGCCCATACAGCAAAAGTCATACTGTAGCCCGTCCAGCGCTTCCACTCTTCTCCGAGGTCCGTAACATACAGACCTTCGTTTCGCCAAGATGCCTTAATCGCGTGATCTCCAATCAGTAGCCCCGCATCTGCCTGTTCCAGCATCAAGTCAAGATCCGGTTCACAGTCAAAATAGGAAGGCTGACCTTCCCATGCCTTTTGCATCAAAATTTTCAACAAATTCACGGATGTAGCAGACGTATTTGTTAGTGCAATGGTTCCGTTTTTGATTTCGTCCAGCGGCTTGCGTGAAAATAGTAAAATGGATTGCACAGGACCATCTGCACTGACGGATAAATCCGGCAACAGTAGCATTTCCTCAGCACCGGATGCATACGCAAAGGAGGACATCGCACTGATATCCAAACTCCCATTCAACATACCTTGATTCAATTCAGCCGGAACTTTAGAAACCATCTCCGCCGAATGGAGAAGCTCAGAAGGATTAAAATAATGAAAAATAGGCCAAGCGTTTGTATATTTAATTTTTCCGATTGTGATTGTCTTGGTGTCCGGTGTCGGCATCGGAATCCCCCCATCTCGTAAACAGTTGATGTTCTATACGCAAGCTGTCCAATACTTTGCCTACGAGGAACAGCACAATATCATCCAGCGTCTTCGGATGAAAGTAAAAAGCCGGCATGGCCGGAATCATTTTGACGCCAAGTCTCGCAAGCTTAAGCATGTTTTCCAAATGAATGGCATGTAGAGGCGTCTCACGAGGCACAAGGATCAGCGGACGACCTTCCTTTATCATCACGTCCGCTGCCCTCGCCATGAGATTATCGGACGAACCGTGTGCTACTGCTGATAACGTCCCCATCGAGCATGGCATGATAATCATCGCATCCACCAAATAAGAGCCGCTTGCAATCGAAGCTCCAATATCTGTGAACGGATGGTATACAAGAGAACCGGGACGGCCTCCGAATTGTTCATTCAAAGCCCCTTCCCGGTCAGTCACATTCCAGCCCAACTCCTCTTTCAACACCCGCCAGCCAGCATTAGACACGATCAGGTGAACTGTGTATTGCAAGTCCAGCAGAGTCTCTACCAGTCGCACACCATAAATGCTTCCGCTCGCGCCTGTAATGCCAATAACGATTCGTTTGCCTTGATGTTCGCTCACCTGATTATTCATTAGTATTAACGCACCACCAAATCAATCAGTGTAAAGGCAAATACGACAGTGCTAAGTACACCGTTCATAGTAAAGAATGCCGTCTGCAAACGACTCAAATCTTTTGGAGATACGATATAGTGCTCATAAAATAAAATAATGCACGAAATAATCATGCCCGCCAGATACCACCAGCTTAAATCTGCAATAAAGAACAGTACAATAAATCCGATCGCCGTAATGACGTGAAATGCCCGAGCGATGTTCAATGCACCTGCTACACCAAAACGGGCAGGAATAGAATAAACTCCTTCGTTTTGGTCAAAATCTATATCCTGACAAGCATAAATAACATCAAATCCAGCCGTCCAAAATGCGATCGTGAGATACAGAACGATAGCGGTCAAATCTATTTGTCCCGTTACCGCAACCCACGCGCCTAGTGGCGCCAAACCAATGGTCAGACCAAGTACAATATGGCAAAGCCAAGTGAAACGCTTGGTGTAAGAGTAAAAAACGAGCATAAAAAAGGCCAGCGGGAACAGCTTGAACGCCAGCGGACTTAACTTGAATGATGCCCAGAATAACAACACCAGACTGACGATAATGAAAATTACCACTTCGCTCGATTTGAGCAACCCTGCCGGGATAGCGCGTCCTGCTGTGCGCGGATTTTTCCCGTCAATCACCCGGTCGATCATACGATTGAAGCCAAAAGCAGCGCTGCGTGCGCCAACCATAGCTAGCAGGATCCAGCCGATCTGCGGCCACGAGGGTAGGTTGCCTGTCACGATAACTGACCCCAATACAGCCCCCATGAATGCAAATGGGAGCGCAAATAACGTATGTTCAATTTTAATCATTTCCAAAAAAATAGCAATTTTCTTAAACATGCTGACTCTCCTTGATTCCAATGTGCAATGCCGCAATGCCTCCGGTGAGAGAATGAGCCTGAACATCCTTCAATCCGACTTCACGGAAGATGCCAGCCAACTCATCCCTTCCTGGAAAAAGCGCCAACGAATCAGGGAGCCATTTATACTGCTCATAACGTTTGGCGAACAATTTGCCGAGCATGGGCAAGATGTGTTGAAAATATGTGTAGTAAATTCCCTTGAACGGCTGCCAAGTAGGTTTGGACAATTCTAGACATACGACCTGCCCGCCAGGTTTGACGACTCGTTGCATCTCCTGTAACACGTGGCGCAGATCAGGTACGTTGCGCAGACCGAAACCAATCGTTGCATAATCAAATGAATTATCTTCAAAAGGCAGTTCCATCGCGTTGCCCTGAACAAGCTTAATTTGCTTTTCACGGGATTCTGATATAATTTTACGCTCGCCAACATTGAGCATGTTCTGACTAAAATCGAGTCCTACGATGTGACCACTTTCACTTGCTCGCGCCATCGCAAGCGTCCAGTCACATGTACCACAGCAAAGATCAATTGCCGTATCGCCGCGACGCATGTTCATTTTTTTCATCGTAAATTTCCGCCAAGCCTTATGTCTGCGAAAGCTCAGTATATCGTTCATCAAATCGTATTTACCTGCTATGCTTTCAAACACGCCATGAACGAATTGCTCTTTCGGCTTGGTGTCGCTTGATCCCATCACGTTCACCTAACCTTCCCTCACAACTGGGTGCGGACTATTTAGCAGCTTTAGGAAAGGCTCAAGCATGCGTTCAAATTCCTCGATCCCCGTATTTTGGTCATCTGACAGGATCTGCCGGATGTGTGTAACTGCCGTGCGAAGCTTGTCCAGTATCGCATCCTCGGCTTTGTATTTCAGAACAAGCTTACGCCATGCTTCAGTGTCAGTACCACTTTCTGAAAGCAACGCTTGCTCGTTCCGGTCTCCGTTACCATAAATATGCCAGAACATATATCCGAAACGGGACTTGTCCGGTTCTGTCCGCTTGCCCCATTCCTCCACCAAGGTATCACAGAGGGCAAATTTGTTAAGAAGCTGCTTCCAAATTTCCTGATCCTGTTCTGCTACAAGTGAAGTGAATGATAAAAAAAGCTCCTTTTTGAAACGAACCATCTGAGTTAAATACTGAGTTGCATCCAAGCGGAATTGCTTCATTCCCCAGTACAGACTCATTTTCCCTGCGTTCACTTCACATACAGCATCACTCAACTTCGAAATGGCCGTAATGCGGCCTGCCAGTGCAAGCAACTGATAAAAACGACTGCTAAAATAGTCCCCAGCTAACACTTTCAGCTGTCTGGAACGCATCTCCTCCGGGCTCCGTATACCGGATAAAGTATCAATCATATCATGCGTATCCAGCCCCATCTGCACAAGTGAGGTTACCAATGCGTACAGTTCGTCCTCACTGGCATGCAGCTCCTGCGCATTCCGGTTCAAAAACACAAACATCAAACGGGTACGGCTGTCAGGAAAAGCCGGCATTTCCGTATGTTGTTGAATCATGTCGTATTCCACATATTTCCTTGCTAATTGGGGTACGCGATACGGTTTCATCCTAAGCCTCCGAGACATGACTTTCTGCTATACTCAAATAATTGCAATGCCTTATATTATATCACAATTTAAAATGATTCGCGACTAAAGTACTGTAGGTCCACCGGCAGAAACATCTAATCTGTATATACACCGTTAAACCTGTTTTGCCACATGGGCGTTACTGTAATGCGGAAACGGGATTTCAAATCCTCTGGCAATTCCGCGCCTTCCCGGCTTCTCAGCTGTTCCAATGCCTCGTTCGTCCACTCGTTCCGGCGTATATCGGATGCAAGCAGCAAATGACGTTCTCCTGACCATTCGTCCTGCGTCACCACCCGAAGCAGCAATTGCCGCACATTCGTCGTTCCGTAAAAGCTAAAAGCGGCAATCTCCGCCATGTTTTGATAAATCTCTAGCGGGGCAGTTTCTTCCTTGGACAGTTTGACATCCAGGGTCAGGACAGAATGTTCCCAGCTTGCGCTTGCAATCGGTGTAGTCAACGGTAGCTCGTTCAGCGTATCCACCAGATTGTCATCTGACAGCAGCACCCGTTGCTGAGGCGAAATCGTCGCCTGTGTCTCACGAACTGCTGCGGTTCCTGAGTCCAGCACTTGTAAAGACGGCAGCAACACAGCTGCTGCGATGGTTATGAGAATGGAGCCACCGAATACAATCCAAGGTTTCATCAGAGCCTCCCCTGACCTCTACCTCATAATGTGGGTTTGCTACGGTAAAGGTCCTCACTCTCATTCTACAACAAAAAAAAGCAGGCTATGCCTGCATTTTAATCCTCCGTATCTACTACCCCGTGCTTAGTCATCACAACGGCTTTGCCGCGAATTTTAATAGCAGAAGTATGATCCGTAAATTGGACAATCAGTACCTCGCCCTTGTCCAATTTTTCTGAATGATGTAGGCGTGTATCCTGGCCTCTGGTCAAACCAAATACCTGACATCCGTTGCTTTTCGCTTTAATTACGACGTACTCACTGCTACCCGTCACGTTATCTTCCATATCCTTTTCCTCCCTGAGAGCCGAAGCTATACTTTTTATGATGGAGATTCAAGCTTGTTTTGTCAACTACATGCTTCCCGTGCTCCTGCAACAATTAGCATGTCCCGAGCCATACTATCCGTGCAGTCCCATCTATTAAAGAAAGGAACGGATCTGATGAAAAACTACCTTCCCGCCAATCTCAGTCCTGCCCAAATCGAACGGCTTCAACAGCTGGAGCATGAATTTGCCGAGCTGACAGGTGAACCCCTAGTGCTGATCGCTTATGCCTCGCGAAACGGCAGGGCAGCTTCCTCTTCTCCAGTCCATAGCACCCCTACCACGAAGTAAACAGGACAAAAAGAAAAGGCCGTGAATCAAATTCACGGTCTTTTCAGCGCATTGGGAATATGTAAGAAATCTTATTTAATTCCGTCTTTAAGCGCTTTACCCGGTTTAAATGCCGGAATTTTGCTCGCAGGAATTTCGATTTCTTCTCCTGTTTGCGGGTTACGTCCTTTACGTGCGGAACGTTCACGAACCTCAAAGTTCCCGAAACCTACCAGTTGCACTTTATCTCCGCTTTGCAACGCTCCAGAGATCGCCTCAAATACTGCATCGATTGCTTTGGTTACGTCCTTCTTGGACAATTCAGTGCTTTCAGAAACCTGATTGATCAAATCCGTTTTATTCAACATATTCACCTCCCAATTCAAGTGTAGTCCAGCATTTAGGTTATCGGTGTTAATGACCGATATGAGGTCGCCTGTATAAAATAACCCGGGCGGCGTACTGCCTTCCATAATGTTATCATCTGTTTCCGTTTCGTCGTTAAATATACATAGAATATACCTAACCTCCGCAATATAGGCCGAAACTGGCGTTTTATGGCACCCTGCTTGCGTGGAACAAGGTTTATAGTAATACAGTCCACAGACAATTTCAAGTACGACGACGGTTTAACACATAAAAAGTAACGGCCAGCGCAAGTACCAGCACTACTCCTTTGACAATATCATGGGCGAAATATTGCACATTCATCATCGTTAGTCCATTAACCAACACACCGATCAAAACTGCACCAATAAATGTACCAATAACATTGGGTTTACCAGCACCAAAGACCGAAAAACCGACGAATACTGCAGCTACCGCTTCCATGAGCAAGGGGGAACCCGCGTCAATTTGGCCTGAGCCTACGCGCGAGGCATACAAAATACCGGCAATCGACGCAAATACACCTGAAGCAACATAGGCCAGAGTACGGACTTTTTTTACCCGTATACCCGACAGACGAGCAGCTTCCTTATTTCCACCCGTTACATACATTTGACGCCCATGCTTTGTATAGGTCAAGAAAACATGCACCGCCGCCACAGCCAGCAACAGTAAAATAACCGAAATCGGGATACCCAACCATTTACCTTGCCCCAGCAAAAGAAATGCAGGAGATATCTCCCCCGGCGCCTTGCTACCATCGGGAAACTGCATATGATTATATATGGTATAGCCCTGTGCGTACGTTTTGTGAATCCCGCTTACAATATACATGATTGCAAGGGTTGCGAGCAAATCAGGAATACGCAGTTTAATGATCAATAATGAATTCAACAGTCCTACCAAAGCGCCGACAATCAGAGACACAATAATGACCACCGCAACAGGCTGCTCATACCAGACCATTAAAGAAGCGGAAACGACCGTTGTCAAAGATACTGTAGCTCCCACCGACAGGTCAAAACCGTCCACGATAAGTGACAATGTCACACCAATGGCAACGAAAGTCACAATGGCAATCGAGCCAAGAATGTCCATTAAATTATCATAAGTCCAGAAATAAGGTAATGTAGATGAAAAAAACGCCAACACACCTATAATGACAACTACGGCACCGTAACGAAATGAGACGTTTAACCATTTTTCCTTCATGAAGAATGCACCTCTTCACCCCCGCTGGCATACAACAGAAGCTGTTCCTGTTCCACTTCGCCCCGAGCAAATTCCTTTATAATTTTGCCATCATACATCACTGCAATCCGATCACCAATGCCAATCCCTTCAGCAAATTCACAGGTTAGATAAATGATCGCTTTTCCTTGCTCCGCCAACTCACCAATGATACGGAAAATATCACTTTTTGCCCCTATATCTACACCCTTGGTTGGCTCGTCAAAAACAAATACATCCGCTCCGGAATGCAGCCATTTCCCAATAGCAACTTTTTGCTGATTCCCGCCACTTAAATATTTAACATTCTGACGGAGCGATGGTGTCTTAATACCGAGAGAGGCGACAATCCCATTACCGTTATTTCGTTCTTTACGTCGACTGATGAAACCAAGGACACTCAGTTTGCCCAAAAGCGGAAGACTAAGGTTTCTTTCCACACTCTCCTCAATTAGCACCCCCTGCTTACGTCGCTCCTCGGGTATGGACACAATTCCTTGAGCTACCGCATCCGCTGGTTCCCTCAATCGAATGGAGCGACCTTTAAAGGTCAGCTCTCCCTTATCCGGCTTGTCTGCTCCTGTAAGAAGTCGTGACAGCTCTGTCTTGCCTGCACCAACCAAACCCACAATAGAGAGAATTTCACCACATCGGACCTGTACATCAATGCCGTGCACTCGTAATCCTTTGTGAAGCCCTTTCGCTTCCAATACCGTTTCACCAATCGGTACCTCTGTTTTTGGAAATTCCTCCTCAAATGTTTTCCCAAGCATATGCGTAACGATGTCACCTACACTTAAATCAGACGCAGGTCCCGTGAACACGCGCTCACCATCACGCATCACCGTAACACGGTCACTGTGTTCGATAACCTCCGGCAATCGGTGTGTGATGAGGATACATGCAACTCCCTCATCCTTGAGTGTATGGATTGTGCGGAACAAACGTCGCGTTTCTTCTTCGCTGAGCGGCGCCGTAGGCTCGTCAAAAATGATGGCATTGGCTTGCTGTGTCAGAATGCGTGATATAAGTACAAGCTGTTTTTCTGCCAACGTCAATTCAGACACATATCGTCGCACGTCAATATCTACCTCCAGACGTGCTAATGCCTCACGCGCTCGTCTGCGCATAGAAACCGGTGCAGTCCACCATCGACCATCAGGGGCTGACAAATCGTCCATTACAATATTTTCAGCAACAGTTAACTGTGGTACAAGCGCTGAATCGACCTCCTGATACACACAGTGAATTCCCGCTCTTTTGGCCTCCCACGGTGAACTAATGTTCAGTTCCTTGCCACCAACTACGATAGCTCCCTGATCGGAATGATACGCACCGGACAGAATCTTCATCAATGTACTTTTCCCTGCCCCGTTGGCGCCCAGCAGAGCGTGAATCTCGCCACCCTGCACCGTAAAATCCACGGCTCGCAGCGCATCTACACCAGCAAACTGTTTGCTAATTTTTTTCATTTCCAATGTATATACTTGTGAACTCATGGTGCCCCCTCACGCCTGCTTATGATAAAAGCGCGCCGAAGCGCGCCTTTGAGTTATGCAAACATTTTATTTGGACGTTTCATATTCCTTCATCCAATCCTTATAGCCCTGTTCGCTTTGGCCCCAGCCCTTCACATATTGGGACAGCTCGGATGTGGAAATTTGCTTATCCGGCAACGCTTCGCGTTGCACATATACAGCCTTCAGTACGACTTTCTCCTCCGGATTATCCCCATGCAGCTTCTGATATGCATAGCGCACTTGTACGCGCCCGATATCTGTTGGATCTACGGCTGCCGAGGCCACCCAAGGGTTTTTCGGGTCTTGGATCATTTGCAAGTCCTCGTCGCTCATGTCAATGCCGTAGACTTTAATTTCCGTACGTCCCGCTTGTTGGATGGCACGGGCTGCGCCTTTGGCAAATTCATCCCATGCCGCCCAGACGGCTGTAATTTCGCCCTTAGGATATTGCTTTAATACAGCTTCCATTTTGGCTTGCGTATCCAACGCAGGATTCTGAGCCGAACCAAAAGTCGCAATTTCTTTAATATCCGGATTGGATTTCAAAAATGCACCATAAGCAACCTGACGACGTTCCATCGGCGCAAATCCGGCAACCCATACTTTCACAATGTTGCCTTTGCCACCGATATCCTTCTTCATTTGCTCCAGCGTTAGCTCAGCCATGCTTTGGTCATCCTGTGAGAGCACTACCGCACCCGGAACATTGACGGCAGCATCGAACACGATAACTGGAATATTGCGGGAAACTGCTTTTTTTAGCCCTGTTTCCAGTAATGCATCACCGTGATCAGTCAAAATGACATCAAACTGCTGGTTAATCGCACTATCAAGCAGAGAAGCCATTTTAGCCTTATCGTTATCTGCCACAAACTTAGTCAGCGTACCGCCAAATTTTTTAACTTCCTCTTCCACACCTTGAACATACTGTTGCGAAAATGTGCCCGTGTTAAACTCCATGATCAACGCAACCCGTTTACCCTTTAGATTTAAGTTGTCCGTTTTTTCGTTTGTTGTATTCGATTCCGCAGTGCTTGTCCCTTGAGTGCCGCTCTCTGTTTTCGGCACGCCACATGCAGTGACCAGCAAAACCAGCACCAGTAGCATGATACCTCCCAGTCCTAGCTTTTTGTGTCTTTGGAACTCTTTTTGGATATCCATAATTTCATTTCCCCCTCGTTCAACCACAAAATGATTCAAATTTGATACTTAATATATCGCTTTAAACCAAGTATGTAAATAGGTTTTATGAAATATAGAAAAATTTCTGTTTTATAGGCCAGAATACAAAAATCAACCGTCCCCGATTGAATACCGGAAAACGGTTGCTGTTTAAATGTAAAATCAAGGCGGAGCCTAGCTCTCTACTTGTGAAACTCATTAATCGGATTGTTATATTTGAACCTACATCCTGCTACGAGAAACGAAAAGCTCAATAAAAACAGAGGTAGTCTAGGACTTTATTTTCTCGTCCATGGCTACCCCTGTCTGGTTTTGGAGGTCAGTCTAATATTTTGTTTTTGCGAACCGTAGAGAGCAAATTGCTCTCCACGGTATTTCTCTTATACATTTTTTAGGTGTGGCTTACCCTTAAAGAATAATAGCAATGAGACCGCCGGAGCCTTCATTAATGATACGACCCAGCGTTTCCTGCAGCTTATAGCGTGCATTGTCCGGCATCATGGCGATTTTACCCTGAATGCCTTCCCGTACAATGGAATGCAGCGAACGTCCGAAAATGTCTGACTCCCAAATTTTGATTGGGTCATTCTCAAAATCTTGCATCAGATAGCGCATAAGCTCTTCACTTTGCTTCTCTGTTCCGATAATCGGAGCAAATTCCGATTCCACATCGACACGAATCATGTGTATAGAAGGTGCTGTCGCCTTGAGCCGCACACCAAACCTTGTACCCTGACGAATCAACTGCGGATCGTCTAGTGCCATCTCAGATAACGACGGCGCGGCAATGCCATATCCCGTTGTCTTGACCATTTCCAGCGCCTCGGCGAAGCGGTCGTACTCTCGTTTGGCATGGGCAAAATCCTGCATCATTTGCAGCAAATGATCCTTGCCACGAATCTCTACCCCGACGACTTCGACCAAAATCTGGTCATACAGCTCATCGGGAGCATACAGATCAATTTCAGCTACGCCCTGCCCCATATTCATCCCGCTCAATCCGGCCCTGTCGATGAATTCATATTCCATAAACTGGCCAACCACTCGATCTACATCACGCAGGCGTCGAATATCTTTAACCGTATCGCGAACGGAATTTTCATAATTGCTACGCAGCCAGTGCTCTTCGTTCAGTACCATGACCCAGCTCGGCAGGTTTACATTCACCTCATGCACCGGAAATTCATACAATACTTCACGAAGTACGCCTGTAACATCATCTTCCGTCATCGTCGCCGCGCTGAGTGTCATAACTGGTATATCGTACTTGGCAGCCAGCTCACCGCGAAGCTGGAGTGTTTCATCACTGCGAGGATGCGTGGAGTTGATAACCAAAACAAATGGTTTGCCAACTTCCTTCAACTCCTCAATGACGCGTTCCTCCGACTCTACATAAGAGCTGCGCGGGATTTCCGCAATCGTGCCGTCTGTAGTGACTACCACACCGAGCGTCGAATGCTCCTGAATAACCTTGCGTGTACCAATTTCTGCCGCTTCCTGAAAAGGAATGGGTTCTTCGAACCATGGTGTGGAGATCATCCTCGGACCATTTTCATCCTCGTACCCTTTTGCTCCTTCTACTGCATATCCTACACAGTCAACCAGACGTACATTCACATCCAGTCCTTCCGTTACTTTGATCTGGACGGCATTATTCGGTACGAATTTAGGCTCCGTCGTCATGATCGTCTTGCCTGCCGCACTTTGCGGCAACTCGTCTACGGCGCGGGCACGGTCCGCCTCACTTGTAATGTTTGGCAGAACAATCGTCTCCATAAACCGCTTGATAAACGTTGATTTTCCTGTTCGGACTGCGCCGACGACCCCAAGATAAATGTCTCCTCCGGTACGTTCGGCAATGTCTTTAAAAATGTCTACTTTCTCCAATGAAATCCCCTCCTAAAAAGTCTCCGAAGGAAAAATGCTTAAAGAGCATCCGCTTCGTGTTCAACCAACTGCTTGATCCCAGATGCGGCAGAACAGCCTTTAAAATGCCCGGAAGTCGTCCGCCGCCGAGATTCAGGAGACTGATGGAATCGGCGAAACGGCGTAAACTCGTACATGCATTTGGACTGATACCATCATATGTATCCCCTCCGTAAAATATGTTTAGTTTTTTGAAAAATAGATTACGACAGAGCGATCATTGCAGAAACGATATTTTACGTTTGGTTCCACTCACCTAATATATGCGGGGCAAGACTCTCCCATGACTTCGTCGCTAGATTAAATAAAAAAAGGATGTTTCTCCTGACCGTTTAGAGTCGTCGGAAACATCCTTTTTCTATTCTCCTGATATAATCGGCATTACCACAGTTCATCATCCAGCGCCTGACGCTCCAGTTGCCGTCTGATAGCCGCCTTGAGCCTATCCTCCGGTATGGTTACCTCCATATCGCCTTGGACACGTGCCTGGCAGGATAAGCGCATTCCTTCATCCAGTAAAGGCCCCAGCTTACGCTGCTCTGCATCTCTGGGTTGGTCTGCAAATTCAGCCCATTCCGGTGATATTTGTACCTTACACATCAGACAGGCTGCTTTTCCGTCACAACGAGTGGGGATATATACACCCGCTTTACGAGCAGCCTGAAGCAATGACGTACCCTGACCGACCTGTACGCGCCTACCTGACGGCCTAAACGTAATCTGCACATTCATGAATAGTCCTCCAGTTGTCTTTCTCCTAACACACACAACTTATACTTCATTGCCCATCTGGATGACGGAGTGCAACTCTGGCCAAGGCAGAAGTTCTACAAGCTTGTCCAATTGCTCCTCATTCCAAATATTACTGACTAGTAGCTGCTTCAGCACAATGATATGACGTCGCGGGTCGCGCTTCATGACTTCTGCAATCGCTTTATATCGGTCGGGTCGATTTCGCAATATATTGAATAAAAGTTCATGACTGAGCGGCATCAGACGCAGTGAAGCACTCCCCAGCTCAAGCTGAACACCAGCCGACCAAAGTAGTCGCTCGATCTCTAAGCGGTATAACGCTCCGTCACATAATACTTCAAATCCCCCCACCAACTCGACTGGAAATCCCTCCAGATCATAGTGGCTCAGCAATGAAACGTAAGAGCCGCTACGATCAACCTGCTGTCGATCTATACTTATACCCAGGGGGTGCGCATGAAGTTGCTTTGCTGCATGAATATCCGCATAAATATCAATGTCCCGAGGCAGGCGATCCAGTTCAACTTCATGTACAAGTAGTGAACAACTCCCGCCTAGCATCCACGGAACCGACACTGTTGACCAGTTCTCAGCCAAGCTACTCAGCGCAACTGCCAGATTGTGAGGAAGCCTGTCTACTAACACCGATGATATTGCCTCCTTCAACATTGTTTCCTCCTTTGCTGTCTTTCCTTCCGTTTCCTGATGGGCATCATTATAACATGTTCGACAGGGCAGTTCGATATTTTGTGTACTGTAAAAGCGGTTACCCACTCCAAAATATAAAAAAACCGCGAACCTTCCCGGTCCACGGTGAATAATACTAACTGGCGTGCGGCCAGCGGTCTATTTTTTCATCATCATTTTCATCAACGCTTCCATATTGGAAGGATTCATTCCGCTCTTTTTGACGGCACCAACAATATCCCTTACTGTATCTTCCGACACCGGAATGTTGGCCATCGCAGACACTTGCTTGATAAGCTGACGCAGTTGCGCTTCGCTTTGAAGCGTGTCCGCCTTTACCGTGCCTGCCAGCTTTTTCACTGCATTTTCGGATATGTTTTTGCCGCCTTTTTTGTTAATGGCCTTCAATGCATCTTTCGGAAAGTTTTTATTCATAATCTCCCCTCCTCCGCCATTGCTCAACTCAGTCTATGAGTGGCGGAGACAAAAGGTGATTAAGCGTACATAAGACATGCCAAACGCCTAACTAAAAAAGGCTATCTCATTATAGAAAAAATCTACCATGAGACAGCCTTTATATTATTAAAGCTCATCTGAGCCTTTAAGAATGCCATTGCTCCCAAGTCTGAAGTGGCATGACTTCCATCTCGGTCTTAGGGTCGCGACCCATCAGCGCCTCAACGGCCTTACGGACGTCACGTCCTTCAAACAGTACTCCATACAGTACCTCTGTAATAGGCATCTGAACACCTAATTTTTGAGAGATGGCGTATGCCGCTTTTGTCGTTCGAATCCCCTCTACGACCATGCCCATAGATTCCAGCACATCATCAAGCTGTTGGCCCTGTCCTAATAGTGACCCTGCACGCCAGTTGCGACTGTGACGACTCGTTGCCGTGACCACTAGATCGCCAATCCCAGCCAGACCGGCAAAGGTTAATGGATTAGCACCCATCTCAACTCCGGCACGGGTAATTTCAGCCAATCCACGGGTCAATAAAGCCGCTTTGGCATTATCACCGAAACCAAGTCCATCTGACATTCCCGCACCCAATGCGATAATGTTTTTTAGCGCCCCGGACAGTTCCACGCCGAGCAAATCGCGGTTTGTATAGACACGGAAATAGGAGTTCATGAACAGCCCCTGAGCAGCCTGTGCAGCCTGCTCATTGGAGGAAGCTACAACGACCGTTGTAGGACATTTCCTCACCACTTCTTCCGCATGACTCGGACCAGACAGCACGGCAATATCGCCCTCCGCGACTTCCAGTTCTTCCGAGATCACCGTGGACATACGTTTAAGCGTTTCTGTTTCAAAACCTTTAATGGCATGCACTACCAGCATATCCTTGCTAAAATGAGCTTTCAGACTACGTGCTACCTGACGAGCAGCAGCAGAAGGAGATACGATTATCACTGCTTTAGCACCAGATACCGCAGCCTGCATATCAGTTGTAGCTGAAATGCGATCAGACAAAATAGAGCCCGGTAAATAATGCTCATTTGTATGCTTCTCATTGATTTCAGCTGCTTGCTGCTCGTTTCTCGTCCAGACAGAGACATCGTTGTTATTGGCCGCAAGAACGGAAGCCAGGGCTGTTCCCCAACTCCCCGCGACCAGCACAGCTATTTTCTCAGACAAGACGATCTCCTCCTTTGGAGCCAAGCTTATTCTCATTCCCCCGTACCAACTTGACTATGTTGGTACGGTGTCTCCACACAGCGAACAGACAAATGATTAGAGCCGTCCAGAATAACGGCCATGCAAAACCAAGCACGAGTAATATCCAAGGGGTCAAAATGACAAATATGAGTGATCCAAGGGATACGTAACGAGTCATTACAATTGCAAGTATCGCAATGATTCCGGCATATAGTGCGGGCAGTAAGGCAAGCGATGCCAATACACCAATAGCAGTCGCAATACCTTTTCCTCCACGAAAGTGAAAATATACCGGCCAGTTATGGCCCGCAATCGCCGCAATGCCGCACAAACCCGGTACCCAGGATGATTCCCCACCTAACCAGTGCCCTATTAGTACCGCAATACCCCCTTTAAGTACGTCCAGCAGCAGTACCAGAATAGCTGGGCCTTTTCCAAGCACACGCAGCGTATTCGTCGCACCGGCATTGCCGCTCCCATGTTGGCGAATGTCGATTCCTTTTAATTTTCCATACAGCAAACTAAAGCTGACAGAGCCAAGCAAGTAACTGAGTACGATGGCAACGATTTGTAAAATCAACCTATTCGCTCCTAACTTTCGTCAGACTTGCGCCGTGTAAAGATTCGAATTGGAGTTCCTTCAAAATTGAAGGCGGCGCGGATTTTGTTCTCCAGATAACGCTCATACGAGAAGTGCATTATTTCTGGATCGTTTACGAATACAACCATCGTAGGCGGCTTAACAGCAACCTGGGTCACATAGTTAATGCGCAGACGACGTCCCTTGTCTGTTGGTGGAGGATTGATGGCAACCGCATCGGAAATTACATCATTCAGCAAATGTGTCTGAATACGCAACACATGCTGCTGTGCCACATGCTGTACAACAGGAAGCAGCTTTTGCAGGCGTTGCTTCGTTTTTGCAGACAAGAACACAATCGGAGCATATGTCATAAACAAAAAGTGATCGCGAATTTTCGTTTCAAACTGGTGCATCGTTTTGTCGTCCTTGTCCACGACATCCCATTTGTTAACGACAAACAGCGATGCTTTACCCGCTTCATAAGCATAGCCAGCAATGTGCTTATCCTGTTCAATAATGCCTTCCTCGCCGTTAATAACGACCAATACAACATCTGCACGCTCAATAGCACGCATGGCACGCATTACACTATATTTTTCGGTCGTTTCATATACCTTGCCACGTTTACGCATACCTGCCGTATCAATCAGTACATACTTTTGACCGTCTTTTTCAAAAGGTGTATCAATTGCATCACGTGTCGTGCCTGCAATGTCACTAACGATAACCCGCTCTTCTCCCAGAATGGCGTTAACCAGTGAAGACTTACCTACATTCGGGCGGCCGATCAAGGCAACACGAATAACGTCTTCATCATAGTGATCTTCTTCCAGCTCAGGCAAATTGGATGTAATGGCATCTAGCAGATCGCCTATCCCTGTACCATGGCTACCAGAAACAGCGATTGGATCACCAAATCCATAAGAATAAAACTCATAAATCAGATCGGCGCGACTGAGGTTGTCCACCTTGTTGACAGCTACGATGATCGGTTTACCCGAACGATATAGCATTTGAGCAACCTCTTCATCTGACTGTGTAATTCCTGCTTTCGCATCACTCATAAATACAATTACATCTGCTTCTTCTATTGCAAGTTCAGCCTGCATACGGATGGATTTTAAAATGACATCCTCACCATCAATCTCAATGCCGCCGGTGTCAATAATACTGAAGGATTTACCATTCCACTCCGATATACCGTATATACGGTCACGAGTGATTCCGGGTTTATCTTCCACGATGGACAAACGATCCCCGATTATCCGATTAAAAATAGTGGACTTGCCCACATTCGGACGACCAACGATAGCCACAACGGGTCTTGCCATAAATTCACTCCTCCTGTCAATTCTTCCGCTATCATCATAGCAAAAAACATACCTATTGGCGATATGGTCACGTAACAACAATCGGCGAACCCTCTGGGTCCGCCGATGGTGTACGTTATGCATATTATAAAATGTATTGATTTAAACTCATTTAAATTTGTTCAGCTTATCGCCAAAACGCTCGCCGAGCGTAATGCTCAGACCGGAATTATTGAGGGAAACGTTAGGATTATTCAGTTCCTCACGAGGTGCACGAGATGCACGTGGTGCTCTTTCTGCTTTAGGAGCAGCTTCGGGAGCTTCCTCAGTTTCTTTAATGCTCAGGCTAACACGTTTTTCGGAAGGATTCATTTCAAGAATTTTAACTTTCACTTCTTGCCCTTCTTCCAGAACTTCTTGTGGAGTTCCAATGTGTTTGTGGGAAATTTGGGAAATATGAACCAAACCTTCCACGCCAGGAGCGATTTCAACGAATGCGCCGAAGTTAACCAGACGTTTTACAACACCTGTTACGATGTCATTGTTGTTGAATTGTCCAGCAGCCGATTCCCAAGGACCAGGCTGTGCAGCTTTCATGCTCAGGCTGATTTTTCCTTTTTCAGGATCTACTTTCAAGACTTTTACTTTCACTTGGTCTCCCTCAGAAACTGCATCAGAAGGCTTATCGACATGAGTCCAAGCAATTTCAGATACGTGAACAAGACCATCCACGCCGCCAACATCTACGAAAGCACCGAACTGAGTAAGACGTTGAACCGTACCTACGATTTCTTGGCCTTCTTTCAGCTCAGCCATTACTTTAAGCTTGTTGGCTTCGAATTCTGCTTCCAGAACGTCTTTTTGAGAAAGGATCACTTTGTTATTTTCACGATCCAGTTCTTTTACAACAACACGCAATGTGCGGCCTTTGTAATCACTGAAATCTTCTACGAAGTGACGTTCTACCATGGATGCAGGGATAAATCCGCGCAGACCCACGTCTACCACGATGCCGCCTTTAACGACATCATTTACAACGACTTCAAATACTTCTTTGCTTTCGAACAGTTGCTCCAACTTTTCCCAAGCATTTTCACTGTCGATTGCACGTTTGGACAGAACAAGTTTTTCCTTGCCATCGTCAATGCTGATAATTCTAGCTTCAACCTCTTGGCCTACTTGTACTGCTTCTTCTGCGTTATCCAGACCAGAAGACAACTCGCGAATTG
This sequence comes from Paenibacillus sp. SEL3, assembly GCF_054602585.1. NCBI lineage: Bacteria > Bacillati > Bacillota > Bacilli > Caryophanales > Paenibacillaceae > Paenibacillus > Paenibacillus sp. SEL3. The sequence goes on from NZ_CM137725.1 coordinate 130,029, forward strand.
GAATAATTCCATCGTATTTATATCCAATGCTTACTACCGCTTGGTTATCTTCCAATTTCACGATTGTACCCTTAACGGTGTCACCTTTTTTCAGGGAGACGATTTGATCGAGCTCGTCTTGATTTGCCGCTTCAGCAGCTTCTTGATTTTTAATTTCTTCCGACATGTCAATACCCTCCTCAATTCAAAAAAAACCATTTATTTAAACCTGCGCATGGCAGAGTTCAAAACATAAATAAACTTTTGTTCTAGTTTTCCGAGCTTAGACACAATTCATACAAGCCTTTCAGTTATTCGTAGGCTTACCCGTTTCCTTCATCGTGCGAATACGAGACATAATTGCTTCTGTTGCCAGTTCAAGTGGATCTCCTTCGATATCGGCACCCTTTTGGTAAGCTTCCAAATTGACAGGTTTACCGTATAACACTTTCGTTTTACGGAAAAGCTTGTAATCACCAATAATGGCGACCGGAACGGCAGCCGCTCCACTGCGTAGCGCAAAGCTTGCAGCACCCTTTTTACCGATTCCCCCAGCTCCTCTGGAACCTTCGGGAAAGATTCCCATAACCTTACCATCACGCAAAATGTTCAATGCCAACTTAATGGATTCCTTACTTACACCGCCACGTTTGACTGGAAAAGCTCCCAGTTTCCCAATTAGTGGACCCAGTACAGGAACATTAAACAGCTCGGCTTTTGCCATAAAGTGAACCTTTCTTTTCAGCAAAATACCAACTGTAGGAGGGTCAAGATTACTAATATGATTAGAACACAACAGCACTCCACCCTCAGCAGGAACATTTTCCCTGCCTACCGCCTCAAGTCTAAACAGAACGCGGTAAATGAGACGCAAAATACTGGCGCATACAGTATATATCATTGGCTGATCTCTCCATCCTTCTCCGTTAAGCAATAAGATACGATCATATCAACGACATCCTGAATGCCCATTTGGGTCGTATCGAGCACGATGGCGTCCTCACTGCAACGAAGCGGAGATACCTCCCTCTCCTCGTCAAGCTTGTCACGTGCCGCAATGTCACGTTCCAGTTGCTCCAGAGTGATATCATCAGTTTCGCTCAGTTCTTTAAAACGGCGGGAGGCACGTTCCTGAACACTTGCGGTCATGAACACCTTGACTTCCGCATCGGGAAGTACAGTTGTTCCAATATCGCGACCATCCATAACGACACCCTTGCGTGCAGCCATCTCACGCTGGTTTTCAGTCAAACGTGTCCGTAAACCAGCAATACTTGAATACTGTGACACGTTGCTAGTCACTTCCATCGAACGGATCACAGTGGTTACATCTTCCCCGTTACAATAAACCTTTTGGCCTGTGGGGTCCGGTACTAATTCAATCACCAGCTCAGGTATATGTTGAAGCACTTTTTGTACATTTTCTGCAGGAATTTCCTTACGCATCATGTACCACGTTGCTGCTCGGTACATGGCTCCAGTATCTACATATACATAAGAAAGTGCTTTCGCCACCAAGCGGGCCACTGTACTTTTCCCTGCACCAGCAGGTCCATCAATGGCTACATTTATTTTGTTAATTGAAGATACATGTTGCCTTGCCAACAGGGAATTCCTCCTAACCTAACCTCAAGAAAAAAGCAGGCATTGCCTGCGACGTGAAAATTATACCACACATTTATAGGCGATGCAAAATAAGCGACAGGTTTACTAAAAAAGAAAATTTTCGGATGATTAAGATTTCCCCCGGAATTCCAGCTGTCTTTCAAAGCAATATTTAATCAGTTTTTGGCGCTCCTGATCAGCGATTTCCTCATATTTCAGCATAATGAGTTTGCGACCGTTTTCCATCTGCTGAATGCGCACAATTTCAGATTGGAACGGAACATGCTCCTGAGTACCGTTTTTATATGGAACTAAAATCCAGCAAGACAATGATTCTCCTTCTTCAAGATGATGAGTTCCCTGGGTGTGAAAAGAAACACCCCCGCCTCCTACATCATGTGTCTCTGCTACAAATCTGGACTCGTCCGCACCATGCTTTACAGCAATTTCCAAGTTGGCCTTAACCCGAAGAAAGTTTCGACGCTGAATTTTGCTGATGCTGTCTGGAGCAGGTTTGTGGATACGAATCATCCGGAGGATATCCTCTTTGAAACCCGTAACGTGGGTATTAAAATAATTTTTAATCCCACCCTCGCTCATAAAAAATATAGACAGTTCTTCCCCTAGAAACAATTTTTTCAAATGCCCACTTGTTTGTGACATAGGAATTTCAATTAAAAAGTTCTGTGACTCCTCTTCTGCAATACGAGACTTAAATTCAAAAATCTCGTCCTTATGGTCAGTACCTGCCACTTGTATGTATAACACATCATTAATTTTGGGAAACAAATGATCCACCATCCTTGTCCATTAAAAGCTCTAATTAAGGTATATAATACCACGACTTTGTGCCTATATTAAGCATAATATTTGTTTGATCTATGACTAAAGCACAAAAAACCTCCTTCATGAAGGAGGTTTAGAGTGACTATTGATTCATTTTCATGTAATCAACTAGGCATTACTTGCAGTAACCTGAGGTTCATCTGAATCTTTAACCTCTTCAATCGTTTCTTCCATCCCCGTATTGGCGTTAATGTATATCCGGTAAACGGAACCATTGATTTTACCACCAAATTCATAACAGAGAACTTCATTCGAAAGTTCATTTTCAATTAAGGCTTTACGGTGGTAAGTTTCACGAAACTCAGGATTCAATTTTGCTCGTGCTGCATTCAAATTCAATTTCGCTTGCGGTATGCGGCGGAGATGACTATGCTCATACACATAATCACTGGCTTGAAAACCGATCACTTGTCCGTTATCAAGGCCTGATCTGACTGCGATTTTTTCTGGATAGATAATCACATCCCCTTGTTGGCTCACAAATGTAATGTTAGCTAAATTCCCGCTTTCATCATACGCAACGGGCTTCATGTCTTTGTAACCTTTTTGTTCAAGGTATTCACTAGCATAGCGAATCGCTTCATTACGTGTTGCTTTCTTAGGACCTACTGCCCTCATGTCATGATAAGAAATAAGCTTGCCGCCTTTTTTCGTAAAATCCATACTGGCCACAGGCTGCTTCTTATTTAGCAGGGTAGCTGTATAAGATGCCCATTCCGTTCCTTTACCGTTTTCGTTCACCCTGATCTGACTTTCCGGTTTTCCTGTAAATTCAGCAGCATTTTGTTTAATTTGTTCTGCATTTACTGGCGGGAGACTCAATTTTTTCACAGAGCGTTTATCATAGATGCTGGCTACAGACGGTCCCCAATCCAGCTCTTTATAGTTTTCCACCTTTTTGTCCACGGTTTTAAAGCCATCAATAATGGTGTTGTCCTTCGGCCCAGTTTGAGAACCTGCCGCCATATCCACATCCGTCCAGCGCAAATTTTTGCTAATGACTTTCTGCTGCACTTCCTGCATGTTTTTCGAAATTTCTTTGGAATTGTTATACAACGTTTTCAGGTTCGAAATTTCTTTCTCGTTTAAAGGCTCGTGATCCAGATCACGGACAGCGGTCTGATACGAAAATGCAGATAGATGTGACAGCAAATCTTTAGCATGATTAAAAGGCATTACATTGAGGGGCAACTGATTAACCTCATTTTGAGCCTCACTTGTAATCCTCCACACGTTCATCAAACATTTGCGGTGCATCGCGTGTGAAGTATTATGGACTGCAACCGCGTTACCGAGTTGAGAATGCAGCTGATCCATATGAAACGACAAATCGTGAAACGCACGCTGGTATTGATTTTCCGCTTTTATCGACATGCTATTTGCCTGAAGAGACACCTCTTTTCTCATCTGGCTTTGCTGATAACCCCACACAAATGCTCCTATCATCATCAGGGTAACCACCGGGAACAATACGGAACTAAGTCGCTTATACATATTGGGAGTCTCCTTTCTTCAAGTACACTACCGATAGTGTGACAAGAAGAAAGCTCTCTTATGCATGGTTTTCCATGACTTCAACAATAAACTCACAGTTATCGCAAATACAGCGTTTAAAGCCGGTCTGAATCTGTCCTTGCTCTATGCGTCCTCTCAGCACAAAGCGTTCTCCGCATCTTTTACAATGAATTCTAACTTTTATACGCAAAAAAGACACCTCTTTCTCTAACAGGTTTGTCAGATCAGTGTGTCCCATTTTGTTACATGTTAACCTTTTCTTCCCGTTTTAACAAACGAAAAGGAGAACGGTTATTAGCCCGACTGATCTTCGCCATTCCTCCATACCATAGAAAGGCCATAAGTGGAATGATAAACCAGATCCAGTCATGCGAAAATTTCGTTAAAATCAAATCGTATACTCCGTGCCAGAACCATGGAAGCACCAATGACAGCAGCAACATGTATTTGCTCCTCAAGCCTTCTGAAAACTTGGCCTTCCCCATGTAGTAGCCCATCATTACGCCAAACATCGCATGACCGGATACCGGTAGCAATGATCTCATCAGCATCATGCTAACCGAAGCATGGCCCGCCCAGGCATATAACAGATTTTCAACCGTTGCAAATCCGAGTGAGACTGCGGTCGCATACAAAATACCATCATAAGGCTCGTCGAACTCGGTATGATTATAGATGATGTGATACAACAGAAACCATTTAAAAAACTCTTCCACTCCGGCTGAAATGCCGAACGCCTGGATTAACGTGTGATCCCCTAGCCAAAGCAGCAGCCCTCGTTGAAAAATCATGACAGGAAGAACCACCAAAAAGCCGAGCAAAAACACTTTAATAACCATGTGCAGTGGCTCCGAATCATACCTGTCCTTCAAGTAAAAATACATCAATAAGGCGAGACCCGGCGCTGTGGCTGCCGCTATAACTGAAAACAGAAGCACCGATCATCCCTCCATAAAAATGAGTCGGCTCTGCTTTCAGCGCAGAGCCGACAAATTCACTTCAATATCACTTTTGATAAAACGAATCAAGAACGGCTGTCAAAATGAGTGCAGATGACAGCAACTGCCTGTTCAGGAATGACCAGTTTGCCGTACTCTTCCAACATAGCTGGTGTAACGGATGAGCCTTCTCCAAATTCAGCAAGAACCGCGATTAAAGCGGCAAGCTTGGACTCCTCTACTTCTTCTGGTTCCAAATGCAGAATCCATTTTCCTCTATAATGATACAGCTTACCTGCTTCCGTAGTGTTGCTACGAAGCATATGAGCCGCTTCTATGAGTACTTCGAAATCGCTAAACGCATAAACGATGGAATCACTATGCTCCAACGTGACTTCCATTTCGTAGACTTCCTCTGGAAGCTCCTCATCGGGACCCGAACCATACTGTTGATGGTCGTATTTACCCCGAGTGACGATAACAACCATTCCTTGAGCAGGAAGCGCAAAGACTTCGACAGCTAACGGTCCCGTGGCGTCGAAGCCCAGCTCACTGTATGCCTGATCCATCATTTCGGTAAACAGCTCATGAACTCTAGGAATTTCTTGCCACATATCGTCTTTTTGAATACCGCGTTCGCTCAAATCGTCAAAGGTAAGGAAAATCCGTATCTTGTCCTGACTTAATCTTTCTATTTTCATACTGGACCCTCCTCCTGGCAGCCGAGTGTTATTAACAGATTATGATGCAATTATGATGCCTGTGATGAAAATGGTTCTATGTAATCATGTTATCATTTTATAATCGTAAATGCACGCAATAAAAAGATAAAAAAAAGAATCATTTGAACGGCTTTTACAAAAAAGCCGCAAAATGATTCGGAATAAAGGTTTCTGGGTTACAATCCCGGTACGGCTGTATGAGTTTCTTTCAAAATTTGCTCGACCTCACGTTTAACATCGGGACTTGTGCTGATGAAGTCTTTAATCAACTTCATATTCTCTTCTTTGTTCTTGGCAGTATGGGCGTTATAAGCGGTTTTATCTGTTTGTGAATGATGGTCTTGATCCTTATGGGTGTCTTCTTTATTGAGCGTAATCTCGCCCATCCCGGGGAATGCCGCGTCCATCATTTTAGTGCGGGCTTGCTGCACTAAATTGCCGCCTTTTTTTCCACCTATGTCCATAGATAAGCCCAACATGTTGCGGTTACGGGAGATCATAGAGCTTGCGACAGCGCCCAAAACGATTCCCAGGAAAAATGAAGATGTTTTCACAATTAGAACCTCCCTTTGTGGTAGAATCAAGCATAGTGTTCGTCAGTAGTGACAAACTCATACGGTATAAAATACAGGAAGGTGAGATGAAATAATGGGTACAAAAACAGCAGCCATTTTGTTCACCGCATGTCTGCTGCTTAGTGCTTGCACTGCAACCAAGCCTGAATCTGCGGCAACAAGCAACCAGCAGGATTCGGTAGCGTCTGACTCAAGTAACAGCGCCAAAGATCAGAGCAACGTCTCTTCCCCAAAAAACAGCAGTAAGCAAGCAGGCAGTGATGAACATAACTCAGCGGATAAAACCAATGCACAAAATGATAAAACCAGCGAAAGCAACGAAACAGGAGCTGCGACATCTGCAACTATCAATAACAAAATGTATCACTTGGACAAAGCTTACAATGTAATCCCTGACCAACAAGGTACCGAAAAAAAAGTCGTGTTATTGACCTTTGATGATGGTCCTAAGGAAGCAGCCATGATTAACAAAATCATAGATGTACTGGACAAACACAAAGCGAAAGCAATTTTCTTCGTAAACGGTTACCGTGTAAAAAAGCATCCTGAGTTGCTTAAGCTTATCCATGACCGTGGACAGCCCATCGGCAACCATAGCTGGGATCACATCGTGCTGAAGAATAAATCTGAGCCCGAGGTCAAAAAACAGATTGAAACGGTACAAAAAGCTGTTAAGGACATTACAGGCCAAGCCCCCGTCTTCTTCCGCCCCCCTCATGGTGCAGGCGGGGACGTAGGTCGCAAGGTCGCTAAGGAAAACGGTCTCCTATACATGACATGGTCCGTCGGTTCTCTGGACTGGACAATGAAAAAGAATCAGCCTAATAAAACGGAGGCACTTCTCAAAAATGTAACAGAACAACTTCATCCAGGCAGCAATATCTTGATGCACGAACTGCCATGGACAGCTGAGGCGCTGGACAGTCTATTGACGCGCCTTGAGCAAAAGGGTTACCAATTTGTCGATCCGCAAGGGATTGAGGTTCCTGCTAGCTAGTAGACACTTGCGTATACTCCGGATTAACTATAGATGATGCAATAAAGGCCTCCATTCTCCGTTATTCATGTGGAGATGGAGGCCTTTTCGCCGTATCATTACGCGCCTTGACCTAAGCACAGACGTCCATAATAACTTTATATTACCAAAGCATTTCACTGATGGGTGGTGCACCCTTGACGCCCCACCACAGTAATGCTGCAGTAATCAGCACAAAAAGAGTGCTCAAAAAATTTAAAAACCACTTGCTTACCCGAATACGGCGGGACGGAAACATTTCTGCCCGCGTTCGGTACTCACTGGCAGGAGTGTCACCCTCCATCGTCACAGCAACTTCTGGTGCAGCGGCAACGTGAGCCAATTCTGGCACGGGCCGTGAAGCACGGGAGCGAACTGGTTTAGATTTTGACCTGTCCTCTTCCTTGCCTTTGCGACCATTTCGACGGCTACCATAGGTCTGCACTCTGCTAAGTTCCTGATTCATTCTTCATACCTCCGAAAACGTAACGCTAAACCAGATATAAGGTCAATCACAAAATGACAAATGATCGGTGCCCACAGACTACCGGTCTGCACATATATGTAGCCCAATCCATAACTGCTAAGAAAAACCCAGCCAGTGGGAATCCAATGCCGTAAATATCGGATATGAATCACCGCAAATAAAATGCTTGTCCAATAAGGACCAAAGCTGTACTGAATCGCACCTCTGAACAAGAGTTCCTCAAAGATAGAAACGATAGCTGCTATACAAATAATATGCCAAACCGGACGATTTTGAAATAGCATTTGGTTAATACCACCGTCATCCATAGCATCCTCAGGCATAATCCGGGATAGCAACAGATCCACAAGTAACATAGCGGCGGCCAATCCCAATCCCCACCATAAGACGTGCAGAGTGTTCGGCAATGCAAATAGTTCTAACAAATTTCTTTTCTGAAAAAATATCCAGATTGCGCCAATCAGCAGGGTCAGCCCCTGAGTTAGATACAAATTGTAAAGCAGCAAGCGGTCGTTCAATTCATGAATTTGCGCTCTTTTCCATTTCACTTTAAGCTTTTTCATAGTTAGTTAGTCCTCTGCATAGTCTTCTTTAGCATCATAGCCAAAAAGTCGGGCGGATTCAAGAAGACTTAAATCTTAATTTTCCGCATTCTGTAGCTATATATCTAGCCTGCTATCCTCACATGTCGCATGTCCTATTGACATGCCCATGTAAGCCATGATACATTATGAAAAAATTATTAGCGACAACAACAATGATGGAGAAAAGGTATTGATTTCGTCCTCAGAGAACCGGTGCTTGGGTGGAAGCCGGTGACGAAGTAACTACTTTCAGCGCTCCTGAGTTATTGCACCGAGGTCTGGGGAATATTTCCCGGCATTAGATGCAATCGGCAGAAAACCGTTATCCTTTCGGTCATTTTATGACCGCTGAAGGCAGTCCATTGCGAAATGGCTGCGAATTAGGGTGGTACCACGATAACTCTCGTCCCTTACTATGGAGATAGTATGTGATTCGGGGGTTTTTTTGATGCCCGAAAACCGCAAAGCGTCTCCGCATAAGACTTTTGGTCGTTAGTTTGGTGCATAATGCTATTCCATCCCTTTTCTGCGTCAATGCGTTATCACACTAGTATTTCACACCGCTCTCCTGTACTTTTAGAAGCATTTCAAGTTTTTTCATGTTCTTTATGGAATGTATTTCAGTTTGAAGTGCATCCTGTCCATAAAAGAAGTTAACTTTGAGGAGGAAACCAAATGTTTAAAGTGTTAGTATCCGATCCAATCAGTGACCTGGGCATCCAGCAACTGATGGATGCAGACGATGTCACGGTGGACAAGAACACAGGTCTCAGCGAGGATGAATTGGTTCAAATTATTGGTGACTATGACGCATTACTCGTTCGAAGCCAAACTCGGGTAACCGAACGCATCATGACGGCAGGTAAGAACCTCAAGGTTGTAGGGCGAGCTGGGGTCGGAGTGGATAACATCGACCTCGAAGCAGCAACACAACGCGGGATTATCGTTATTAACGCTCCTGACGGCAACACGATTACGACATGTGAGCACACTTTTGCGATGATGATGGCTCTAGCACGTCATATTCCACAGGCATATGCCAAAACCATTGGCGGTACATGGGATCGTAAAACATTCCTCGGTGTCGAACTGCGTAACAAAACACTTGGAGTCCTCGGCATGGGACGTATCGGCAGTGAGGTGGCTAAACGTGCCAAAGCATTTGGCATGAGTATCCTCGGCTATGATCCATTTCTAACGGAAGAACGCGCTGAGAAGCTGGGCATTAAGCTTGCGAGCGTGGATGAAATTATCCGCAACGCAGATTTTATGACCGTACACACACCATTAACACCGGAAACGAAACATATGATTGCTCGTCCACAGTTTGAAGTGATGAAAAAAGGAATGCGCATTATCAACTGTGCCCGGGGCGGAGTTATCGATGAAATGGCTCTTGTTGAAGCCATTGATGAAGGTATCGTTGCCGGTGCAGCTTTTGACGTATTTGAGTCAGAGCCGCCAGCACAGGACCACCCATTCCTGAGCCACCCGAAAATTATCGTTACACCACATCTGGGTGCCTCGACTGTCGAAGCTCAGGAGAATGTAGCTATCGACGTGTCCGAGCAAGTGCTGCATATTTTGCGTGATGAGCCTTTTAAAAATGCGGTCAACATGCCTCCAGTACCATCCAACGTCATGACGCAATTGCAGCCATATTTCTCGCTTGGAGAGAAGCTGGGCAGCTTTGCCGCTCAGATCACGAATCAGGCTGTACGTGAAATTCAGGTAGATTACGCTGGCGATTTGTCCTCTGTGGATACACAGCCGCTGACACGGTATATTTTGAAAGGCGTACTTAGCCGTCATCTGGGCAGCGATGTGAACATTGTAAACTCTGTACATCTGGCCAAAACACGTGACATCCATCTTGTCGTATCTCAGGCGCCCGCCACCAAGGGTTTTACCAACCTGATTACCGTTACACTCAAAACGCAGAGCGGCGAAGAGCAACGTGTATCTGGCACCCTGCTGGCAGGCTATGGCGAACGTATTGTTAGGTTGAACCAGTTCCCAGTAGACGTGGCACCGGAAGCTCATTTCCTGCTCATCTCGCACAATGATAAACCAGGCATTATCGGTCGTGTCGGCACCTTGCTTGGGGAGAACGGCGTCAATATCGCTTCTATGCAAGTAGGGCGTAAAATTGTCGGCGGAGAAGCTATCATGATCCTGACCGTCGATAAAGCCGTGCCGAAAGACGTACTGATTCAACTCGTTGGTTTGCCAGAACTAAATACTGCCCAAGAAGTAGTGCTAGATTAGTTCCAGACCCTATTGAGAGGTCCATGGTTTTATAATAAAGAGAGGCGCCTGGCTACCCAGGCGTCTTTTTCTTATACCGAGTTATCTATCATGTGAGTAATCATTTTGAAACAGGATGTTCCACGTTGAACAAGATAAATGTTGATTTTTCAACAAAAAGCACCCTCTTCCGAGGATGCCTGCAAACCGGGGGATATCAGATTGGGCTTATAAGCCTGTTACAGACCCAGCTTAGTTTTGCTGGAGATAGGCAGCAAAATAGTAAATTCCGTCCCTTCCCCCAATACGCTGGCAGCAGAGACAGAGCCTCCGTGAGCCTCTACAATATTCTTGACAATAGCAAGCCCCAAGCCAGTCCCTTTATCCTCACCACGTACTCTGGCTTTATCTGCCTTGTAAAAGCGGTCGAAAATATAAGGTAGATCCTCGCTGGCAATGCCTACACCTTCATCCTTAATCCGAATACGGATTAACTCATGCCGTTCTCCCAAAATTCGATCCGCCGCAATAGTAACCTTTTTCCCACCGGGTGTGTGTCTAAATGCATTATCCAGCAAATTGGTCAATACCTGTTCCAACCGGTCTTCATCTGCCTCAGGCAGCAACAAACGCTGGCCATGCTCATGGTAATCGAGTGTCAGTCCCTGTTCCTTTGATCGTACCGTAAATTTACGGTGAACACGCTCGATCAACTCGTTCACATCCAATTCCTGTCGGTGCATGTCTGTATGACCAGCCTCCATTCGGGCCAGATCAAGCAGATCCTTGACTAACCTTCCCATGCGTAATGACTCATCATGGATGACCTGCACCAGTTCCTCGGATTCTTCTGGTGAACCCGCCATACCATCCAGCAACGCCTCACTGTAGCCCTGCATCATAGATAAAGGTGTACGGATTTCATGAGATACGTTGGCCACAAAATCGCTCCGCATCTTCTCTAGCTTCACTTCTTCCGTAATATCTCTAAGCACAGCTACTGCACCGCGGATTGCATTATCCGTATACAGAGGCGCCATCTGCACCGACCAGGAGCCCTTCTTGACATGGATATAGTCTCCGACATCCTCTCCCCTGTCCATAACGGTATGGAACAGAGACTGCAAAGGCTCAGGTACAGAAGCTCCAAACTCCTCCAGATCACGTTCCTGCCACTCCAGCTTTTCCCAGATATTCAGCAAACTTTGTGCCGGCGGATTCGTCAAGATGATTTGTCCGCTTCTGTCGAAGGTGATTACTGCATCAGACATGCTTCGCAGTACGCTGGATAAATGGTTTTTCTCCTCATTCAGACTGCGGATCGTTGCTTCCAGTTCCGTAGACATATGATTAAAAGTTTTCGCCAGTTCTCCAATTTCATCACTGGTCACCAGCGAAAGCCGAGTATCATACCTTCCCTCACGAATGGCATTCGCCGCCTGAATCAACAGCTGCATAGGCTGTGTGATTTTAGTAAAAAGAAATAGGGCAAAAAAGGTCGTCAATAAAAATCCGACTATACATGTATAGGTGAACAAATGCTTGATTTCCGTCGATTCATATGCCGCAAAATTTCTGTTGATGTACGGCAATAAAAAAAGCCCTAGAAAAATAAGCACAGAGCCTACAAGGCAAATGATGGTGATCCACAGCTTGCCTACCAGCGATCTCCAGAAGTTCACGTTATTTTGGAACCTCCAGCTTATAACCTACGCCCCACACGGTCGTAATCATAGCGGCTGCCTCTGGCGATACCTTATTCAGCTTTTCACGAAGCCGTTTCACATGCGTATCCACAGTGCGCAGGTCACCAAAAAATTCGTAATTCCAAACGTCTTTCAGCAGTTCTTCGCGTGAGAAGACTTTATCTGGTGACACCGCCAAATAATGCAACAGCTCGTACTCTTTAGGCGTGAGACTGATTTCAATCCCACCCGCAGTTACCCGGTGCGCATCATGCTCAATGATAAGATTCGGAAAAACAATACTATTGCTGGGTACCGCTTCTTTCGTTAAAAAGGCAGTTTCCGACGAACGGCGTAAAATCGCCTTCACCCGGTAAATGACTTCTCGCGGGCTAAAGGGCTTAACCACATAATCATCAGCTCCGACTTCAAAGCCTTGTACACGGTTCACTTCCTCGCCTTTGGCAGTCAGCATAATCACAGGTGTAGCTTTGGTCTGACGCAGCCGTGTACACACCTCAATCCCATCCATCCCTGGAAGCATCACATCGAGCAAAATAATGCTGTAATCGCTTGCAGTCGCTTTTTGGAGGGCAATCTCGCCATCCTCAGCTTCGTCAATTGCATATCCTTCTTTTTCCAGATACATCCGCAGAAGGCGTCGAATGCGTTCTTCATCATCTACAATTAATATGCGGTTGCTTTGTTCTGACATATTCCCAGCCCCTTCGCTAAAAAAAGCATTCTCTCTATTTTACTATTTTCCCGTGCTTGGTCAAACTTTACTCTCATCCAACAGTCTCTTTACACCAAAAAGGCCGGGGTTATGACCCCCGTCCTGTCCGTTTCTTTTTCGTGTTGTCTGATTTGGCAAGTTGAATGAGACGGTTGATTTCGTCCTTGGTTAGGGGTCTGGTCAGACCGCGCTTCAAGTTTTGTAGCAAAAGATCTCCGAAGGCTATCCGCTTGAGTCTGATGACTGGGTGTGAAATGGCCTCAAACATCCGTCTTACCTGCCGATTTCTGCCTTCATAAATGGTAATCTGGATCACAGACTCCTTACCATTCGGATCTACATCTTTATATTCTACCTCGGCTGGTGCAGTAATGCCATCTTCCAGCACGATTCCCTTTTTCAGCTTGTCCAGCTCAGTACCATGTGGAACGCCTTTGACTGTTGCCACATATGTCTTGGGCACATGATGCTTGGGATGGGTCAGCAGATTGGCGAACTCGCCATCATTGGTAAGCAACAGCAGTCCTTCGGTGTCGTAGTCGAGACGTCCTACCGGATATACGCGTTCCTTAACGCCTTTCAGATAGTCTGACACGATTTTACGGCCTTCCGGATCGGAAGCGCTCGTAATGACCCCTTTAGGTTTGTTCATCATCAAATAGATTTTTTTCTCGGTTTTGATCGGGCGTCCCTTTACCGTAATCATATCTTGATCAGGGTCTGCCTTCGTTCCCAGTTCAGTTACGACAACCCCGTTCACTTCCACGCTACCCGCCTGAATAAGCTCCTCACATTTACGTCTGGAAGCTACACCCGCTTGGGCCAATATTTTCTGCAATCTTTCCATGTTCGCTAATTCACCTCATGCTAATGATACCCATCCATGAGCAAAATCACAACCCCCGTTCAAAAAACGATGCAGAAATTAAAATACAAGCAGGCAAATCGCAATGGCTGCCACAAAACCAACCACATCTGAAAATAGTCCTACCTTCAAAGCATACCGTCCATTGCGGATACCTACCGCACCAAAATATACAGTTAGCACATATAGCGTCGTGTCTGTGCTGCCCTGAATCGTTGAAGCGATCCGACCGATCATGGAATCCGGGCCATAGGTGCGAATTAGATCCGTCGTAAACGCAAGTGAACCAGTGCCCGTCAATGGACGAAGCAAGCCTAAAGGCAATACCTCGCCCGGTACACCCCAGTGTTTAATCCAAGGGGTAACCCAAGAGATCAAATAGTCCAAGGCGCCGGATGCTCGAAAAATGCTAATCGCCACCATCATGCCTACGAGATGAGGAATAATGCTGATGGCGGTAGAAAATCCGTCTTTGGCTCCATCCACAAAAGAATCGTAGACAGGGACCTTTTTAGCATATGCATATAAAGGAATAAAAGCGAGAATAACCGGAATGGCCCAAGTCGATACGAGGTTTATAAAATTAAGCATGCCTCCCTCATCCTTTCCAAGTGGTGTCCCTGCCCTTGGCAGCCGTGATTCCCGTTCGCGGAACGGCAGGTAAAGATGCGGGCAACGTAGTTGAAGAGGCAGCAGATGTTGGTGCTGGTGGGGCGAGTGGCGCCAAGGATGACTGGGACGGCGGAATCGCCGGAGGACGGCGGCGCAATTCTCGACTACGGTACCAACGGTCCGCCGCAATTGCGGCAAAGGTGGCTATTGCGGTCGCTACCAGTGTTGTACCGACGATTTCTGCCGGATGTGCGGAATGAAAATTAAGCCGTATCGCGATCAACGTCGTAGGAATAAGCGTAATACTGGCTGTATTCAGGGCGAGCAGCGTACACATGGCTGGTGTGGCGGTTTGCTTATCTGGATTGAGCGTCTGCAACTCTTGCATCGCCTTGATTCCCATCGGTGTAGCTGCATTCCCCAGACCCAGCAGATTGGCGCTCATATTGGACAAAATGTAACCCATAGCGGGATGATTACGCGGAACATCAGGGAAGAGAAAGGCAACTAAAGGAGAAAGAAGCTTGGATATTTTCTGTAAGAGCCCGCCATCTTCAGCCAGCCGCATCATGCCCATCCAGAACACCAGCACACTTATCAGTCCAAAGCACACTGTAACCCCCGTAGTTGCCCCGTCAAAAGCCGCTTTCGTCACCACCTCAATATTTCCCTGCGCGGCAGCAAATACAAATCCAATACAAATCAAAGCCACCCATATGAGATGAATCATGGCTGATTCCTCCTTTTCCCAATGATGTGACACGTACAGCTCTATTTCCTGGTTGCCCTATGCTCCAAACAAATTTTTAAGGATTTCGTTCCATCTGCTCGTCCAACCTCGTTGCTGAGTATTGTTCGCAGGTTCCTGTGCAGTTGGAGTCTCCTTCTGTGGCTGTACGGTTTTTTGAGCAGGCAGCTTACTACCTTTTGCATACACAGGAACAGAACCGATAAGTTTACCTTCCAAAAGGAATTCAACCCGTCCTCGTAAGCCAAAAGATACGTCCGCTCTATCGGCAGAAGCGGAATTTTTATACAACACCAGTCTTTTGTGCAACTGGGTTTTCTCGCCATCATGTAAAGGATAGGCAAAGCTTGTACCTGTTAATAGTGGGTAACCATCGATAGGTTGCTGCTTGTCCGTAATCGGAATGAGCGGATAATATCGGAATCCGTAATCAAGCATACGGGCATGATCGTTCCAATCGTCCCCGTCATTCAAGGTAACAGCAGCGAGCTGACGACCGTCCCGTGTAGCCGAACTGACCAGACAGCGAAACGCTTTTTTGGTAAAGCCTGTTTTCACCCCATCAGCTCCGTCATACAGCCGCAGCATTTTGTTTTTATTGTGCCATGAGTAGTCCCAAGAGTCGTTGGGATTCGGTGCTTTTTTCAATTCTGTTTTTACGATACGGGCAAAAGTTGGATTATGCAGCGCATAAGCAGTAAGCCGGGCCATATCATTGGCTGAGGAATAATGTCCCTCGGCATCCAGCCCGTGCGGATTAGCAAAATGTGTATGGCTTAGCCCAAGCTGAACCGCCTTGTCGTTCATCAAATGAACAAATCCCTCTTCTGTCCCCCCCACATGCTCAGCAATGGCAGAAGCGGCATCATTACCAGAACGGAGCATTAAGCCGTACAGCATATTTTCCAATGACATTTGTTCACCCATTTGCAGAAAAAGCGAGGACCCTTCTTTGGCATATGCGGTTGGGCTCACCTTTACCCGGTCCTGCAAGCGTCCATGTTCAATAGCCACGATCGCTGTCATAATTTTGGTCAGGCTGGCAATACGTAGCTCCCGATCACCTTCGGTAGAATAAATGATTCTTCCTGATGTGACATCAATTAAAGAAGCAGCCTGTGCGTGGGTTCCTAATGCGGGCGGCGCTACTTCTGTTTTTATCGCTCCCCGAACGGGCTGCGGACTTAGCAACGTAAGCGGCAATGACAAAATAAGCAGTAGTACCAGCGGCAAAACAAATGCGCGTGCCTTATTCAAAAAATGGCTGTGGTCCGCGTGAATGTGTTGCTTTTTTTTAAACATTTGGATTCCTCCGGTTTTAAGCAAGTCTTGTACCATTCTATGTCCAAGCTGTTCAAAGTATGTCCACCTTTATAACAGAAAATTCCTTTATAGGACTAACCATTAGCTGCTCCTTTTTCGCTTTCTTTCTACACAAACCAAGCAACATGCCCTCCTGAGCACATATATATTAGTTACTAAACGTTAAATATGGATCGAGGGGTTAAAACATGCAGCGACTACAGTTTGAAATGATTTTAAGATCGCGGATTGTAGAGTCCGCAGAAGCATTGCATCGAAGCGGTGTATCCTTTGCCACTTTTGCTACCGCACGTTGCAACCCGAAATTTTGGAATTTAACGGAAAAAGGTGGCTTTCAGATCAAAGCAGGTGTCACACCGGCCCAAGGCATCAGAGATATCTTTTTAAACGGTCATCAATACGCTTTTGAATGTGCAACAGCTATGGTTATTGTGCTGTACAATGGAGTGCTGGATTCCATTCTGGAAAGTGAGTTTAATCGGATTTTTGCTGATATGCTGCTGTATGACTGGCACTATGATAGCGACCTTAGGCTCATACAGCAGCAAGGAAGTCATAAAGCGGCTCCTGGCGATATTCTGTATTTCAACAATCCGGATGTGTCATCTGAAACATTGGAATGGAAAGGAGAAAATGTCATTAAGCTAAAGGAAGACTTGTTTTACGGCCATGGGATTGGTATCTTGCCGGCGAAGGGTATTATCGATTCCCTGAATCAACATCGTCGACCGGAAGCCACGGTATCTGCTTATTTGACGAATGAAGTGATCTATCCGGACTTCATCTACCTATCGCAGTTTGCTGCCGAAGGAAATCGAAAAAATGAATTTTCCTCGCTGCATACTTTGTATCAACTGGAATACTGTCACCAAATACATGCTGTCATTGGAGGAAGACAGTATATTCGGGGATAGGCCCAAGTACAAGCAGAAAAGAAGGTATTCCTTAGCCTATACTCGGCCTTGGGATACCTTCCTGAGAGAACGCTTTTAATTTCAATAACTTTTACAAGTAAGCCGGGCCAGAATTACTGTGATCCGTAGCAACATCTACAGGTACCTGTGGGGGGGGAGTCTGCAAGTCGCCGCCTGAATTCCGGAAGATAGACTGAACCTTATCAATCAGGTATGGCGTGGAATCAATGAGCTTCTCAATCAGATGCGTTTGATTGTCTAATGGAACGATTTGCGCCCCCTGTTTGCCAACAACTAGAAAAGCAATGGGATGAATTGATACACCACCACCGCTACCGCCTCCAAAAGGATGCCCTTCCTTCCCGCTATGATTACCCGACGCCGAGGAAGTATGAAGTGCCTCTTCGTCTACGTTAAAATCACTTCCCCCGGCAGCGAAACCAAATCCTACCTTACTGATTGGCAAAATAACAGAACCATCGGGTGTTTCCACTGCGTCTCCTACAATCGTATTCACGTCTACCATAGCTTTGATGTTTTCCATTGCGGTTTGCATGAGCCCTTGAATCGGGTGATCTGACATGATTTATTCCTCCTCTGCTTATCTCAAGCGTAGACTGCCTTTTCTTTCGCTATTGTGCGCAGGGGTTCAAAGAAATATGTATGTCATTCGATAGTTCAGAAAGGATTGAGTCTCACCTCTCTCCACTGTTTATCATTCATTGTTAGCTTGATGATCCTCAGTTTTTTTGGAAAAAACCCGTTTCCACGCCTCCGGTCCACCCGGAACGCGCCATATGTGATAAGCTAACGTGAGCATGGAGAAAATTAAATAACCGAGCGACATATTTGCTTCACAGGTCAAGGTGGTAGTAAACCGCAAGCGATCTACCCAATAGGGCACGACAAACAGCTTCGGGATACAGTTCACACGTACAAAGCTGGTAGCAAAACCGATCAAGGTCGTTTTCAATCCCCACAAAATACCAGTTGAGGTAGCTGTATATGCCGCGTCAGCAAGACTAATGTTGGTAGACCATTCCATTTTGGACATTGTCACATGCGCCAAGGTATGTCGCAACCACCGATGTAAGGATTTCGTTCCCTTGAGCAAAACCCGTACATCATGTATAAATTGCTTTATTTTTTCTGTATCAATATTTCCACTATCCACGGAAGCATCCGTTTTATGTATGTTTTTGTGGCGATCAAGCCGATAGAGAAGCCCTTTTTTCAACCCTGTTATGAGAATGGCCGGCACATCGTAATTCATTTTAATCATCCCGTATAGAAATCTGATCTCTAGATGCGCCCGATCATCATTGTCATGTTTGGCAATATCCAGCTTCAATCGAATACGAGAGAGCAGAATTGCCAGTACAAGTAATATAAAGACGATGATGGCGATACTGATCCATTTCCACACTGGCGTGTCCTCCCTACCTTGTTGCTATAGAATATCATGGCAAAAATAGTATGACCGATCGCCGGAAAATCATGCATCTTAAAATACCAACAGCCAGCCCCCAACGATATGAGGACTGGCTGTCTGTTTGAACTTTTACATAAGTGAGCCGTAAGATCCGGAGCAACTTTATTGGGATTCAAGATCCAGATCGTTGGCCGCAGGCTGGCTACTCTCCAGACGCTCGAACAATAATTGAGTCTCTTCCTCCAAATTGTCCGAATTCTCGAACAGCTCCGGTTGCGGTAGATCTGCCAGAGAGCCCAGACCGAAATAATCCAAAAATGATTTCGTCGTTCCGTACAATATCGGCCGTCCGATGGCTTCAGCTCGACCTTTCTCTTCAATGAGCTCCTTGTTGACCAGTGTATGTATGGCCCGCTCGGATTTAACCCCCCGAATCTCTTCGATTTCAACTCTTGTAATGGGCTGGCGGTAGGCCACAATGGCCAGCGTCTCCAAAGCAGCTTGAGACAGTGACGCACGTGCCGGAGAGTATGCGAGCTTTTCAAAGTAAGGTGCATGTTCGGATAAAGTTGCAAGCTGATAATGACCGGCAATACGGACAAGTTGCAGGCCTCTTCCCCCCTGCTCCATGTCCTGCTTCATATCTTCCAGGCACTGTTCAACCAGCTCTTGCTGCTGCTCTACAATGTCGGCGATCTGCTTGGTGGACAACCCTTCCTCTCCTGCTAGAAACAGCAGTCCCTCAATAATTGATTTCAGCTTCAGATAATCCATTAACCCGTAAATCCCCTCTCCACTCCATTACAATATCATCGAAAAGCTTCTCCTGATAACAGAAAATTTGCTTCATTTTCATCAGTTCAAGGATAGCCAAAAAGGTCACAACCACTTCATGCCGATACATATCCTCATGCATCAGCTTGGAGAACAGCAGCCGTCCTCCATTCCCCACCATCTCTAAAGCCCCGATAACTTGCCGGATACGGTCCTTGACTGAAATTTCGTCCCGATGAACACGGGTTACCGTCGTACGTCGTTCTGCTTTGCGCAAAGCACGCTGAAAGGCTGCGACCAAATCGCTTGCATGCAGCCCATGCACCGGATTTACGGGTTCAGTGGGCAGGAATGCACTCAGATCTTCTGGCTCTTTGCCATAAATTAGACTCCGCTCCCACTCACGTTCACTTAGATGGCGAGCAATCCCTTTATATTTACGATACTCCACCAGCTTGCGGACCAGTTCCTCACGTGGATCATAATCCTCTTCCTCATAAAAATCCAAATCGTCATATTCCATCACAGGTGGCTTGGGAAGCAACAATTTACTCTTAATGGATAAGAGCGTCGCCGCCATCACCAGAAACTCGCTCGTAATGTCCAGTTCCAGCTCCTGCATACTGTGCAAAAAAGCCATATACTGATCAGTAATATCGCTAATCGGGATATCCTGAATGTCGATTTCGGCTTTATCAATCAGATGCAACAGTAGATCCAGCGGACCCTCGAATGTTTCCAGCTTGTAGTTTACGACTGTCAATGTGCTTCCCCCTGCCTTACTCCAATCATCATTCAACAATACCTTTCCCTATAGCACTTATGCTCTGCGTTATCAATCCCTCTTTCTGTAGTATATACGTCATCGCCTTGCTTAACAATCCAATCCCTTTTTTCCCCTCGCAGTTTATACCGTTCTATTCAGCTATTCCTATCATTAAAATTGCTTGCCGAGATTGGCCATTTCAATCGCAGCCAGTGCTGAATCCCAACCTTTATTACCAGCCTTCGTACCTGCTCGTTCAATAGCCTGTTCAATGTTTTCTGTAGTCACTACCCCAAAAATAACAGGTACTCCCGTTTTTAGGCTGCTCGCTGCCACACCCTTGGCCACTTCATTGCAGACGATATCATAATGTGAAGTAGAACCACGGATGACCGTACCCAGCGTAATTACGGCATCATATTTGCCGCTTGCAGCCATTTTTTGCGCAATTAGTGAAATTTCAAATGCACCCGGAACCCAGGCTACATCAATTTCATCTTCCTGTGCACCATGTCGTTGAAGTGCGTCAATTGCACCGCTTAACAGCTTGCTCGTAATAAACTCATTAAATCTGCCCACCACAATACCATATTTTAAACCGTTCGATACAAGATTACCTTCTAGAAAACGTGCCATAATTAATCAACCTCTCTTAATTTAAATTATTTACAATGACAAACGACGACGGTAGTCCACCAAATCCTGAATACTGATCAGCTTCAATTGATGTCGCTTAGCGACCAATGCCAGATCAGGCAGGCGGGCCATTGAGCCATCTTCCTTTATAATTTCACAAATGACTCCAGCAGGCTTGAAGCCACTGAGTCGAGCCAGATCAACAGCCGCCTCCGTGTGACCAGCACGCTGCAAGACACCCCCATCGCGAGCAATCAGCGGGAACATGTGACCAGGCTTGCGGAAATCACTTCCTGTGACTGCTTCGTCTGCCAAGGCGCGTACAGTCAAGGAACGCTCGGCCGCTGAAATCCCCGTTGTTGTCTCCATATGATCTACCGATACCGTAAAGGCAGTACCGTGGAAATCTGTATTTTGCTTTAC
The DNA here is from genome assembly GCF_054602585.1 of Paenibacillus sp. SEL3. Taxonomy (NCBI): domain Bacteria; kingdom Bacillati; phylum Bacillota; class Bacilli; order Caryophanales; family Paenibacillaceae; genus Paenibacillus; species Paenibacillus sp. SEL3. The sequence continues at coordinate 151,456 of NZ_CM137725.1, forward strand.
CATAGGATGCAATTCCAAGGCCTCGGCTCTTTGTCGTGTGATCGGCACACAGACCAACCCGCGACCTTCTGTAATCATGAAATTAATGACCTCAGGCGACGCTTTTTCAGCCAAAGCGATAAAATCGCCTTCATTTTCGCGCTGTTCATCATCCACTACAATGACAACCTTACCGTTTTTCAAGTCCTCCAACGCTTCTTCGATGGAATCCAAACGAATCTCTTCGTCATGTTCCAACTCGCCATGCTCTATGACGTTTGCCATTGCACTTGTTTGGCTACCTCTATCCATAACACTTTCCTCCTTATGTCTTGTGCCACGAATGCTCCTAAACAGGTTTACCATTCAATATCAGGCAAAGCCGTATTTCGCCAAATAGTCCAAACTGAGAGGAGCTTTTTCTACTCTCTCCGCCTCCGTTGCACCTCTGTAATTTAAAAGCTGTTCTACATATTTGCCCAAAATATCGCATTCGATATTGACGGTATCCCCCTCACGTTTGGCTTGTAAGGCCGTTTCGGATAAGGTGTGGGGAATAATGGATACGGCAAAGGTCTCTCCCGTACGCTGTGCGACTGTGAGGCTTATACCATCAATTGTGATTGACCCTTTGAGAAGAATATATTTAAATAATGTTTGATTTTTAGGCTCAATTTCGTACACCACTGCATTCTGGTCTGATGTCACCCCGCGAATCGTTCCCGTCCCGTCCACATGTCCTTGCACGATATGTCCTCCGAACCTTCCACTCGCCGCCATCGCTCGCTCCAGATTAACTCGGCTGCCGGATCTCAACTCTTTCAGATTAGTGCTACGAAAGGTTTCCGGCATCACATCAACCTTAAAGTCTTTCGTACCGATCTGTATCGCCGTCAGGCAAACGCCATTCACTGAGACACTGTCTCCTATTTTTAAATCGCCCAACACCACGGAACCCGAAATCCCCAGCACCATCGCTTCACCGCTTTTGGAAATGGTTTGAATACGACCCACTTCCTCGACCAATCCGGTAAACATGCCTTCACTCCTTTCCACTACATCTCAGTTTATCCCTAATTCATCAGCTATAAGCGCAAAAAACCCCCAGTTCGGATTCAATCCGTCATGGGGGTGATGAGAGTCACATTTGTAGTATACAAGCGCAGTTTATATGCATCTTAAGACGACATGAAATCATAGGTTTGCCAATAGAAAGCATGACTGAGGATACAGCCAAATACGCTCAGAACACCCATCAAAAAGAAAGCTTAAGAAAGCTATCGCCCGATGCCATCCTACAACGAAATAAGCCGTACGCACAATTGGGTATGCTAAAAATCGGCACATGTCACGTCATGTACATGCGCTTCGTATCCTTCTCCCATCCAGACTATACTGTCGGTCCCGGATTTGCACCAGGTCCACCTTCTGCTGATCATTCAGCATCCGGGTCACGGACTAAGCCATGCTGTTTCTCACAAAAACGATCCACAAACATGTCATCACCGCCGGTGGGGAATTTCGCCCCGCCCCGAAGGATCTTGCTCTTATTTAATTGAATTAACATTAAACTTGTTACGTATATTAGCACCGACTTCTAAAAAAAGCAAGTTATCAAATAGAAGCTCCTGCTTTGGTTTTGACATATTGGCTGGAGAGTTCTTCAAACCAGGTTTTATCGTTCATATGAAGCGCCAAGTCAATCAGATCGGCCAGTTCCTCGACTCCCAGCTCTGTTGCATGATCAAAGGTAATTACGGCTGAAGCAACCGGTCCTCGCCCTTCCTCAGAACATGCTTCATAATCCAGTCGTACATCAACATGTCCGTCAATAAACTCGCATTTTAGAAAATAAATAATTTCGCACATTAAAATGGGGCGTACTTGTGTTTCTAACACGCAATCCATCACCTTGGCAGAATAATGCTGGTTCGTCAGCGTAAATTTGTGTTCTGTCGCTGCCAGCGAGGTCCGTCCAAAATCTTCCGTAAACTTGAGTTCCACTGGCTTGATGTTCATAACCTTAGGGATTTGCTTCTTTATAATTTCGATTATTTCAACTGTATTCAGCTTAATCATTACCTGCACCTCATTGCATCTTAAAATTCAGAAGAAAACTTTTTAACGTGCCTCTTATAGGCCTCCACTCCTATATCGGAAATCATTACCTGTTTTTTTATGCTTCAACCCATAAACGACAAAAAAGATTCTTTGCGCAAAAAGCGCAAAGAATCTTGATTGAGCCACTACAGTAACAGCGGCTAACAATGTTAATCGATGATTATGCAAAAAACAGGATTATAGCTCTGAAATTTCATGTTTCTTTTTCAGGATAGTCCAACGACGCTCAATCTCCTGTTCAAAGGTCGCCAGCGTAGCCTCCTCCTTAATAAGATGCTTCGTTTTACCCATTAATTTCAGCCATTCAGCAGCTGGAATTCGTTTTCCTTTGTCCTCCGGATTGTACGTAATCGTCGTACTGCCTTGCTCTATTTCGTACAAAGGAAAGAAACAGGACTCGACTGCGGCGCCCACAATGCTGGTACCCAGTCTGTCTTCGGATTTCCAATTCAGCGGACAGGCGCACAGGATTTTACCATAGGCCGTACCCACGTTGTTTGCATACCATTGAGCCTTGGCTGCTTTACGCAGCATATCCTGCGGATGACTTTCAGCAGCGGTAAAAGCATACGGAATGTTACAAGCAGCCATGATTTGCACGGTATCCTTGTGATGCCCTTGCTTTCCTTTTTGCATTTTACCTACACCCGACGTACTGGTCATGTGACCGAGCGGAGTGGAGTAAGATTGCTGTGAACCTGTATTCATGTACCCCTCGTTATCATATTCCAGCATGATTAGCTTATGATTACGCAGAGCCGCACCAATCGCAGAACCCATACCAATATCCATCCCACCGTCACCACTAATCATGATAAAGGTCGGATCGTCCGACATCTCAATTTCATTACGCCGTTTCATTTCCATGTAAGCTTCCAGCGCTCCTGAAAGGGTAGCGGCCCCGTTTTGAAAAAGATTGTGGATCATCGGTTGTTTGTGTGATGTATATGGATACCCTGTCGTCGTCACATATACGCAGCCTGTCTGGAACAGCACGACAATATCCCCTTCAATACCTTTGAAAAACAGTTCCAGCGCAGACAATGCCCCACATCCTGGACAAGCTCCGTGGCCTGGTGAAAGACGCCGTGGTTTGGTTGTCAACGACCGCAAAGGTGGTACCTTGACCTTGAGCTTCCCGGTCTCCTCGTCCGGCGTAACCTGAATCAGACCCGTCCGGTAATCATTACCACGTGGCGGCTGCATAACTTGCGGCATCACCTTGTCCGGTGAACCCGAATTAATTCCGTAGTAATCAAAGGGCTTCTCTACTCGTCCGGCCTCTGCCGCCTCGATTGCAAGCTGGAAGAACGCCTCTGCATCTTCTGCATAAAAATCTTTGCCGCCCAAGCCAAAGATACGGCTCAACACGAGTGTCCGATTCAGCGGGTCCTCCTGCAAGGCCGCTTTAATTTCATGCGTTAAATTACCACCGTCCGCCCCATACGAGTCTGCACGTTCACCTACTAGCAACGCCTTGACATTGCGTAATGCTTCCCGCAGTTGTACGGCTGGGAACGGTCGGATGATGTTCGGACGTATCACACCAGCTTTAATTCCGCGCGCGCGGAGTTGATCCGCCACATCCTTGGCCGATTCAGCCGCCGAATTCAACAGAAATACCGCAACCTCAGCATCCTCCATTTGATACAGATCTAAAATCGGGTATTCCCGACCGGATAAAGCGGCATATTCTGCTGCTACCTGCTCATATACTCCTTCTGACAGCTTCAGTGCTTCGGACAGCTGAACATGATTATTCGTCAGGTCATCGCCGTTCATATGCGCGCCCACAGTAACAGGATGATCAAAATCCGTAATATTCGGATAATTTAAGTTCGGGTTAGGACCTACAAAACCACGCACGGTCTCAGCATCGGCAAAATATTGCACTTTACGTTTTTGATGGGACGTATAAAAACCATCATATGCGACCATTACAGGCAGCCGAACATCGCTGTGCTCTGCAATTTTTAGTGCCATAATGTTCATATCATACACAGCCTGTGGTGTACTTGCCGTCAAAATGACCCAGCCTGTATTCAAACCATAGTACAGATCCGAATGATCTCCACGAATATCCAGGGGACCACTGACAGCTCGTGTCACCAGATTCATAACCATTGGAAAACGAGTACCTGACTGAACAGGTAACTGCTCCAGCATGTACAGGAAACCTTGCGAACTAGTGGCGTTCACCACCCTCGCTCCCGCTGCGGCAGCTCCATAACAAATCCCTGCCGATCCGTGTTCTCCGTCTGCTGCAACCAGCTTAATATTATGCTGACCTCTCGTTCTCATCTGATCTAGATACTGCGCTACCTCGGTAGATGGAGTAATCGGGAAATATCCCATCATATGATAATTAATCTGCGCAGCCGCCGTTGCTGCCATTTCATTACCGGATTCGAACGTTGTCACTTGCGCGGCGCCTGTCTGTTTGAGTTCTTCCTCCAGTTTTGCCATTACGCACGCCCTCCTTCATATACTGGAAATTGGTGGGCAACTCGATTCTGTTCAGCCCATCCCCATTGCTCGCGACGCGAGCTTAGTGCCCCCGATGGGCAAATATCTACACATTTCAGACATCCTTTGCAATACTGGTAATCAATCCCTTGCAAAAATGGCATCATTCTTCCGCGTTTGTCTGCTTGCTCTTCCCATACAAAACAGTAATCCGGGCAAATCGAATCACACTTGGCACAATGGGTACATTTATCAACTTCATATTCAGGCACATACCCCTGACGTGAACCACTAACATCTCTCGTTATGCTGTTTCCCTGAGTTGCAATAACGCCCCCCAGTAATTGCGTTTCGTATCCCAGCAATGGCTGCGGACGTTCAAAAACCCGATCCTGCGCGTCATCAGTAACCGGATATACGTGCAGTTCCATTTCATCATAACCACGGTTAAACGTACGCAGATTAGGTTCCACTAACAGTGGATTTTTCTTTTCAAAGGTACTGCGTATAACCGATCTCATCGCTTCCGGGTCCAGGAAGTCACAGACACGGAACAAGGCACCGAGCATGGACGTATTTAGTTTGGTTCGCTCTTCCAGTGCGATGCCCATCGCATCCACCACCGCTAATGTTCCGGATACCAGTCCCAAATCAGCCCGTATTTCTTCTGCTGGACGCGTGGAATTAACCACTACAATCCCATCCGCTGGCAGTCCGCTGATTACATTTACCGTTTTGTATAACGTTTCATGGAAAATGCCTACCACATGCGGTTGCTCAATCGGACTGTGATCCCGAATATCGACTTCTGGCTCACAGAAACGGACGAAACTTTTAACCGGAGTTCCCTTTTTTTCCGAACCGTAGGACGAAAAATTTGAAGCATTCAGCCCCAGACCAAGCACCCCGGTTTCGGCCAACATTTTGCCAGCCAGATTAGCGCCGAGTCCACCAATGGATTCCAGCCGGATTTCAAAAAATCCGAGTCGATTTGTGCTCGTTAAAATAGACAATGTGATAAGCCCCCTTCTTTTCCAATCCTTAACGAGTTTGAATACTCATATAAAAAAATTGGAAATTGCATTCTTATGGAAAGGCTATCACAACACTTACTTTTCGAATGTGATCTTACGCACTGTAATGCCTACGTGATTGCGAAAATCAATAAACCGTCAAACAAAAGACAACAAAAGCCGCCCTGTCCAAAGACAGAACGGCTTAGTGCAACGCTATTTAAAAAAGATCATGTAATTAACGGTAAAATTACACGTCAAATACTTTAACCTCTTTCATTTTGTCGCCTTGTTTTACAGCATCAATGAATTCCATACCTTTGGTTACTTTACCAAATACAGTATGTACTCCATCTAAATGTGGTTGTGGAGCGTAGCAGATAAAGAATTGGCTGCCACCTGTGTTGCGACCTGCATGTGCCATGGACAGAACGCCTTTGGCATGCTTTGTTGTATTCGTAGCTGTTTCACAGTCAATCGTGTAACCAGGACCGCCTGTACCGTTACCGATCGGACAACCACCTTGAGCAACAAAGCCAGGAATGACACGGTGGAAGCTCAAACCGTTGTAGTAACCGCTGTTTGCCAGCTTTTCAAAGTTAGCAACGGTGTTTGGAGCTTCTTCTGGGAAAAAGTCAATTTCGACGATACCGCCGTTTTCAAGATCTATTCTACCTTTTTTCATTGTTTGTATCTCCTTTTCAACCTGTTTTGAGAACTAAATAACATCAAGTTCCAGTTTACTATGAATTGCCGCGCTTAGCAAAGTCTTGTCCAAAAAAAAGGGCCATTGACCCCGGTATATGATTACCGACTCAATGGCCTGCTTGATCTTACAATGTTAAAATCAGGATGAAACCGTAATCTTGGCGTTGGGCTGAACCGCCGGACTGGCTTGCTCACGAATCAAGCGCTGTGGCACAACATCGTTGCGTACGATATCTTCGTAGGTTTCCCGACGCACCACCAACTCGGCCTCACCGTTGTTGACAAATACAACTGCTGGTCGACGTATTCGGTTATAATTACTCGCCATCGAGTAATTATAGGCTCCGGTTGAGGCAACAGCGAGCAAGTCGCCGCTATTTATACGAGGCAGCTCTACATCCCAAATCAGCATATCGCCGCTTTCACAGCATTTGCCCGCAATGGACACCGTCTCTTCGTTCGTATCCTGCGCTCGATTAGCCAGCATCGCTTCATACTTGGCCTGATACAATGCAGGGCGTGGATTATCTGTCATCCCACCATCTACCGAGACATATTTACGTACTTGCGGAATATCCTTGATGCTTCCTACCGTATATAAGGTCGTGCCTGAATCGCCTACAATACTGCGTCCCGGCTCAATCCAAATTTCTGGAAGTTCATCGTAAAGTCCTGAAAAATAAGTTTTCACCGCTGCGCCGATAGCCTGCACATAGGTGGAAACTTTCAGCGGTGTGTCCTCCTCAGTGTAGCGAATGCCAAATCCCCCACCCAGATTAATCACTTTGAAAGAAAACTGAAGCTGTTCCTTAATTTCTCTGGAAAAAGCCGCAACCCGTTCAGCAGCCATTTGGAAGCCATTCACTTCGAATATTTGCGAACCGATATGAGAATGTACCCCCAGCAGGTTAAGATGATCCAGCTTGATAGCCTGTTCCACTGCTTGGCGTGCTGTACCGTTCCCAATGTCAAAGCCAAATTTCGAATCTTCTTGACCTGTGGCCATATATTCATGCGTATGCGCCTCAACCCCTGGTGTAACCCGCAATAAGATATTCACCTGTTGTTCTTTCTCAGAGGCAAGGGCCTGCAACAAATGCAACTCCATTTCACTATCGACGACGAAGCAACCAATTTGCGCATCTAACGCCATTTCAATTTCTTCCGGTGTTTTGTTATTGCCGTGAAAATGGATTCGCTCTGCCGGGAACCCTGCTTGTAGCGCAGTAAATAATTCTCCACTGGAAACAACGTCAAGCGACATCCCTTCTTCAGCAGCTAAAGCGCACATCGCCATAACACAAAACGCTTTGCTTGCATAAGCAACTTGAAACTTCAATCCAGTTTCACGAAAAGCTTCTATGAATTCCCGGCAACGCCGGCGGACTAACTGTTCGTCAACAATATATAGCGGCGTGCCAAAACGCTCTTTCAAAAGCGTTGTATCACAACCGCCGATCTCCAAATGTCCATTGCTGTTAATTTTACTGCTTCCATGCAAATACATGTTCTGGCGCCTCTCTTTCTGGAACAAGCTAGTCATATTCCATCGAATGTTTACACCAGTATAGCAAAAAAAACATCAAGAACAATGGATTTTTATGCAGATCATTTATATTAATGCTCCTGTCCATTGCCTGAGTTTGAATCTGTGTCGGCATCCGTATGGGGCATACGCGTATTGTCCCTCGTTTTGTTAGATGACGGGCGGTTAGGTGAATCTAGTACAGGCATACGGAACAAGATGGAAGCTAACGCTTTGGCATTAAAAGGAATGAACGGCCACAAATACGAAGAATTATATGACCGATGCAGCGTCAGCATCAAAATGATCAGTGTCGTACCCACGACAAAGCCCGGTACGTGAAAAATCGCAACAGCAACCAGCAGGAATAGTCGAATCAGTCTATTTGCCAGCCCCAGCTCGTAGCTCGGTGTTGCGAACATTCCTATGGCAGCGACAGCCATATACAGCACAACCTCATTCACGAAAAGTCCCGTCTGAACCGCTATGTCACCGACCAGAATGGCTGCGATCAAGCCCATAGCGGAAGCCAGTGGTGTCGGAGTATGCACAGCCGCCATTCGCATGAGATCGACCCCTAATTCCACGATGATAAACTGTGCAATCAGCGGAAGATGTGCTTCCTTTTGAGGACCAATAAAATCAAGAAAAGCTGGTTTTAATTCGGGATTGATGACCATTAGCAGCCACATCGGAAGCAGAAACATTGAGGCGAATATGCCTAAAAAACGTACCCAGCGCAAATAACTACCCATAAAAGCGGTTTGCCGATTTTCTTCTGCATGCTGACACAAGTCAAAAAAAGTGGTAGGCAAGATCATCACGCTGGGTGAGGTATCTACGAAAATAACGAGTCTCCCTTCCATAATATGCGATGCCACGACATCTGGTCGCTCCGAATATCGTACTAATGGATATGGATTCCAACCTTTATTGATAATCGTCTCCTCTAATTGCTTATCGGCCAGCGGAATACCATCCAAATTAACATTTTTAATTTTGTCTCGTACAGTATCCACCATCACCTTATCTACAATATCGTCAATATAGCCCAAGCATACGTCCGTTCGAGTTCGGCGTCCGACCTGCATAGCCTCAAATTTAAGTCCTGGGTCCCGCAAACGTCGGCGCACCAAACCTACATTTGTAAGCATTGTTTCAGTAAACCCGTCACGGGCACCGCGCACAACCCGCTCCAAAGAAGGTTCCTCCGGACTACGCACCGGATAATTACGAGTATCCAGAATAAGGGAAAAACGTTCGCCTTCCATGAAAAAGGCACTCATCCCCGTCAGTACCTTGTTAATGACGACTGACATTTTATCTGTCTTCTCCACCTGAATATGTGGAATAAAGTTTTCGAAATACGCTTGTAGTCCATCGGAAGAGAGATTATCCGGCGTCAGATAGGTGAGCCGCTTTAGCACTTCAAGCATAATTTGATCCTTCGCAAAGGTATTCAGGAACAGATATCCGGTATGACGCCCTCCCAGTGTCATTTCCCTGAATACGACATCAAAGGTCTCCCCCAAACCTAATACTGTTTCAAGTGTATTCTTGTTATCCTTCATCCTCGGCGATATATTATCTTCGGCCTGCCAGTAGCGAACGGACTCCTCTACGTTATCAGATCGCTCACTCTCTTTTTTGTGTTTAAAACGTGCAGATTCCTGCGCCTGCTTTTCCTGCCATGGACTCAACTTTTCTTCGCCAGTATGATGTTCCCTTCCGATTACCCCATCTTCTTGATGCTGCTCCCGATCCTCTTGATCCGCTCTGTGATCCATATTCCTTGCCCCCTTCGCTTTCGTTGTTAACGGTTGTATACAAACCAGTCAAATAAGGAACCCGTCACCTTACCAAGCACCATTGCCATTAGCAGACCAAGCATATACACGGTCATGTGGAGTCGCTTGGCGAGTATAGGCAGGAGATTTAATACCTCCGTTAAAGCCGCGGCGAGCAAACCAATAAACACTCCGCAAAATAGCCCAGGTATCCATGTAAATATGCCCGGTAGTGGCAAGCAAATGTTCCAAAAATCGACCACAGTCCCCAGCACTGAACCTATAATCATTGCCTTTTCGTATGCACGTGATTTTTTATACGTACGGGTGAGTTGTGCTAATCGCGGCATGATATCTAGCACAATAAAAAAAGCAATTACACCGCTACCCACCGCAAGGCCCCCAGCAATACCTAAAATAATCTGAAGTGCAGCCTGTACAAATATCATGGTTTCTTAGCCTTTGTCTGCAGACGGGCCATCTTTTCATATTCCTCTGCCACAACATACTGATCCACATTTTCCTGGTACAGATACATTTCCACCTCCAGCGGTGTCGGCTCCTCGTTCCAATTTTTCTTGAACAAGTGATTAAAAAAAACGATCATGCCAAAGCCTATGCCGATTGAGTAAGCAATTTGAAACAGGTACGGATGCTCATCCTTATGTCCCGTAATCATCTCCACAATCCGAACCTGTACCTCCATCATGCTAACGTCGGCATGAAAATTCATTATTGTCAGCGCAGAGCCAAAAAACAGAAGCACCCATACCAAAACAAACAGTATTTTGGACGGCTTACGGGGTTTCTCCACGAGTTCGACAAGTACATGCGGCTTCCCAAGAGATTCAACTACGACCCCCGGAATATGATCTCTAATTTTTGCTATGATCTGCAGCATATCTATCAGTATCAGATTACCGTCCTGGTGCTGCGGCCGCTTGAGAACAAGCTCAAGCAGTTCCTTTTCCCATTCAGGATTAGTCAGCAAATTGGCTACATCACCCAAATGTAAATCCTGTCCTTGTATCATGCGGACACGGCTGCGGAGCCGCAAGTAGACAATAGGAGCTACTGTAGGAGCCGGAGTATGAGTCATCAGATCCCCTCCTTATCCTCGTAATTATCAGTTAGTATGGAACGAAGCAAGGAAACCTATTCTGTGTATTGTCTTTTATCCCACGCAAAAAAGAGTACCCCTGACCATTAAAATGGCTTTGGAATACCCTTTAGAATTACGTAAGCATAAGGATTTCACTAAGATCCTGACTGTTATTATTGGGCAATCTGATCGCGGATCAGTTGTAAAATCTTTTTTTCCAGCCGTGATACCTGCACCTGAGAAATACCAAGCCGACTTGCAACCTCTGATTGCGTCTGATCCCGGTAATAGCGCAGGTACACAATCAACCGCTCCCGCTCAGATAGTCCGCCAATGGCCTCATTGAGTGCCAGCTTGTCAAACCATCTTTCCTGTGATTCGTCAGCAATCTGATCCATAAGTGTAATCGGATCACCGTCATTTTCGAACACCGTTTCGTGAATTGAAGTAGGCGGCTTATTGGCCTCCTGCGCAAAAACAACGTCCTCTGGCGTCACTCCCAACTCATCAGCAACTTCCTTGACTGTAGGCAGGCGGTTGAGCCGTTTGGATAGCTCGTCTTTCATTTTGCGGACCTTATTGGCCGTTTCCTTCAAGGAACGGCTAACCTTGAGTGTACCGTCATCACGCAGGAACCGTTGAATCTCACCGATAATCATCGGTACTGCATATGTTGAAAATTTGACTTCGTAGCTGAGATCGAATTTATCCACCGATTTTAACAAGCCAATGCAACCAATTTGAAAAAGATCGTCAGGTTCATACCCCCGGTTCATAAAGCGCTGCACGACAGACCAGACGAGCCGGATATTACTATTGACCAGTGTCTCACGAGCCTCATTATCACCGGATTGACTCAATGCAATAAGCCGCTTGACTTCCGCATCTTCTAAATAGCTGTGCGAAGTTTTTTTTCCTCCTGCTTCCATAGGATCAACTCCTAATTATATAAAGCTTTCTTGGATTCAATCCTTTTCTTCATCCGGACCGACGTGCCTCCGCCCGGCTCACTGACTGCTTCAAACTCATCCATGAAATTTTCCATAATTGTAAAGCCCATGCCGGAGCGTTCCAATTCAGGTTTGGACGTATATAAAGGCTGCTTGGCGAGTTCTAGATCCTCAATTCCTCGGCCTGCGTCCTCAACAACCAACGTGATCACGTCCGCTTCAATCCCGACTCTAATCGTTACGACACCTGACGGGTCGCTGTCATAGCCGTGAATGATACTGTTTGTCACCGCTTCAGACACCACGGTTTTCAAATCACTTAGCTCATCCATTGTGGGATCAAGCCTGGAAATAAAGGCCGCGACAGCCACACGAGCAAATGCTTCATTCTCGGATTTTGCAGCAAACTGCAAGCTCATGAAATTGTTACCCGTGCCTTCTCTCATGACACTACCTCCAGTTCCGTGAGCGCATTTCCCTCGTTTTCATAAATGGGCATGATTTTGAACAGCCCTGACATATCCAGCAGTCGGTGTACTGGCGGATTGACATCACAGACTGCCATTTTTCCGCCCTTTTGCTTGATCAGTTTGTACCGTCCCAAGATAACGCCAAGGCCGGAGCTATCCATAAACTGAAGATTCTTCAGGCTGAGCACAATATGCTCGCATTGCCGGCGCTGAATCGCCTCATCCATTTGCATACGGACCATGTCCGACGTATGGTGATCAAGCTCACCAGACAGCCTTACAATCAGTACCCCCCGGTGATGCTCCATTTCAATTTGCAGGTTCATGCTTGCTCACTCTCCTCCCGGTCTTGGACAAGGATTTCTACGTAGCCGCAGACGATTCCTGCCCTCCGACAAAACTAGAAGAAAACCCCGTAAAATCTACAAAGAAAATAGGTTCGACATGGTACGTTTAAACAATTTCCACCATCCGGCCTTCTCGATAGCCACAGGCGAAGTGATATTAAACTCCTTAAGCCGTTGTCCATCCTGATAGACGACCAGCTTACCAACTGGGTCACCAGCCTGGACAGGAGCTTTGAGGCTTGGGGCCAGTTGCAATTCATGACGCAACGTTTGTTTGTTGCCACCTTTTTTCACCAGCACACTGTAAGAACGGTCAGCCTGAATTTTCAGCTCTGGCAACACGCCTTTTTCAACTTTTACGCTGCCCAGCAATTCACCCGGCTTGTATATGGATTTCATTGTATATTGAGAAAATGCATAGTCGAACATGGAAGACACTTCATTGTTGCGTATCTTCGTATTTGGCTCCCCGAGCACGACAGCCACGACACGCAAGCCATCACGCTTCGCAGTAGCGGAAAGACAGAACTTTGCTTCTGCCGTATAGCCTGTTTTCAGCCCGTCTGCTCCAGTATAGAAACGGACAAGTTTATTCGTATTCACCAGCCAAAAGGGCTTGACTGAGGACTTACGCAAATAGTCCTGATAGGCTCCCGTATATTTCGTAATTTGCGGGTATTTCAACAACTCCCGACTCATAACCGCAATATCATGCGCAGAAGAATAGTGATTCTCTACGGGTAAACCGTTGCAATTGGCAAAATGCGTATCCTTGAGCCCGAGTTGCTGCACCTTGGCGTTCATCATCTCAACAAATGCCTGCTCAGACCCTGCAAGTTTCTCAGCCATCGCCACAGAGGCGTCGTTGCCTGAAGCCATCGCAATTCCCTTCAGCATCTCATCGACCGTCATTTCTTCTCCCGGCTCCAAGAAAATTTGCGAGCCTCCCATTGAAGACGCATATTCGCTGGCCCGAACTTTATCAGTCAGCTTAAGCTTGCCATCCTGAATGGCCTCCATTGTCAGCAACATCGTCATAATCTTGGTGATGCTCGCTGGAGGAAGCTTTTCACGACTGTTTTTTTCATAGATGACTGTGCCCGTATCTGCATCCATCAGGATCGCCGAGAGAGCCTGGGGAGCTAGCTCAGCCGCTGATCCCTCTTTGGTTTTGCTTTCAGGTATACTTTCTTCGGCCCAACCGCCGACAGGGACGGCAGTCAAGGCTACCAGGCAAGCCAGGATGAACGCCACCACTTTTTTCTTCACAATCGGTTCCCTCCTCAACATATTGGCGTAAACCACCGGAGCCTATTTACTTACTCCTCCGGCCTATTCGCGTGCTGCTAACCATTGTCGTCAGAATGAAAGAAAAATATTCCATATGACTAAAAACATCAAATAGCACCAAGCTGAGTCAGCATGGTGCGCATTTTCCAATATATAAAAAGACAGAACATCTATCGTCTGTGAAATAATTGTTTAAATTCGGCTTACGGTGAGATATGTGATACCTCCACCTGGTAGAATATCCATTGCATTTTGACTGAACACCCGTATATCAATAAAAGAATTCGCTTCCAGTCTAAGTTCCATTGCTCCACTCAATGCACTATAGTTCAGTCCACCAATTACCCTGTCATCGAGATAAGCATAGGCGGAACTCCCGGCAAGCTGCTCATCATTCAAGTGAAGTGCTAACCGTGTACGGTTTCCATCCACTTGGGGATCGGTCGAAATGTAGACTTGTATTCTGTATTTCCCAGCTCGCTTGGCTCGCCATCGACTATTCACCGCATCGAATTCGATCAGCTCATCCTGGTTGATTTGATTGAACTTCACCTTCTGCCAGCTACCTGCCGGAAGATTTTGCCTCGCTCCCAGGTAGGCTTTAACAAAGGTTTCGTCCAAATGCTCAATTCCGTTGTTCGAGTATTTCTCGACCAGCAGCAAAGCCTGCCCTGTCCCATTATTCTCGTCATAACGATTATTGTTATAGTTAAAATCCAAATGTGAGCGAAGTGTCACCTGCTGTGTGGAAGAGCTACCAGAGAAAGAAATAAGCTTTTTTAGATTACGGGGATACCCTCCCACCTCGTCCACCAAAACTTTTTTGCCAATGACCACATCTACAAAATAGTTACATACGGATTGGGTATCATTGAATTTATCCGCTATCGCTAAAATGGAGTCACGCAATGCCACATTTTTGGTTTCTTTAGTAGCACCAATTTGAATAAAAGAAGGTACTGTCTTCTTATGCTCTCTGCTTAGTCCCTCAAACCAGCAGCCTATAAATTCAGCGTTCATAAAATCATTAATTAGAATGGGAATATCATTGGAACTTCCATCCTTAATGTGCTGGCTAGCCAAAAATCTAGCCCCGTTGGAGCTATTCAGATCCAATGCCGTATCGTTCCCCAATGTAAAAAGCGCTATGCTAGTAAACTGTGAACTTCTGTTCTGCAAGTGAATCCCTGTTTTATTGTAATTAATCTCTGTGCATTTAAATAAATTGACATCACTTTCGTAGCCCCAAAAAGCCGTTTCAAAATGCTCAATTAGGACATTATCCAGGGCAACTCCGCCACCCTTCCAATCCTGAATACCCAAAGTACCTTTACCATAATATCCACGCTTCACCGACTGCGAAAACGGATTATTTAATGTGGCTCTGTCAGCCCCCTCGTACCGGATCGATAAGTCATGAAACTGCACATTTTGAAATCCGCTAAACGAAGGTAGACTTTCATCTCCAATTTGGAAACAAGGGCCCGTACCATAATATTCAATCGACGTAACCCCTTTGCCTTGTCGGTATCTGCCCTTATGAATGCCAAAAATGCGCACACCCTGCTTGCGAATCTGTAGGGTAGAGGTTATTTTGTATCGTCCACTGGGAATGTGAAGAATAGAATAATCGGGGGTCTTATTAATCAATTCCTGCAAAGCTGCCGTATCATCCTGAATACCATCACCAGCAGCTCCAAACCAGCTTACGTTTACACTGCGTTCAATGAATTCTTTTTCAATGGTTTTAAAATTTTCATTTAATTGCTGCGGCGTTAACTCTTTGCCCGTACCACTCAAATTCAACTTCAAACGGTCTGTAAAAAAATGATCCGCCACCCGAACACCCCCATGTTTAAAACGTAAAAAGTTCCTCTTTGACCAGCCGAAGAATTCTTCATTTTCTTAGCATGGACTGAGTATATGCACAAGAGGGCTTGCTCTAGGCTTAAGAAAAATGAAAATAAATATTTTATTATTATTGTACAAGAGGATACGTTTTGTATATTATAGATACATAATGTATCCAGGTGGTGAAATCGTGAAACATGTACTTACAGTAGCTGGTTTACTAGCTTTTTCGATTCCTTATGCTTGTCAGGGTTTGTCCCCCAGAGTTATCACGATTTCCCTGCTTATCCTGTTGTTCAGCTATACCATGCTACTACCTTCACTCAAGTCATTGATCGCAACCTTAGCCGACAATCCATTGCTTACTTTACTCATGCTGTACATCGCTGCCTCCTGTTTATGGGCTGAACAAGAGCAGACCTCTTCCTTGCTGATGGTTCTCAAATTTCTTGCCTTCTCTACCTTTGGTCTCTATTTGGTCACCCATTATACAACACAGGGCTGCATTCGCCTCTTAGTCGTTACGTTAAGTATTTTGAGCATACTCAATCTACTCGGCGTTTTGCTCGTTCCCTCCTTTGCTATTCATGGCGGCGTAGAACATACTGGGCTATGGAAGGGCATCTCTGGTCATAAAAATACACTTGGAACTCTCTCTCTGTTAAGTTTTGTTTCACATGTTATTTACTTTTTCAGGGGTAAACATAAAGTTTTGCATATTGGCTTCATCTTACTCAATGCCTTATTGCTCATCGAGTGCCAATCTACCACCTCTTTGGTGCTGACATCTTCGCTCTTCGTATTTATATTATTTATATTGCTATTCAAGAGAATCCGAAGCGTTGCGTTGCGCGGTTTCTTCATTAGCTGTTCCTGCTTGCTCGTTCTTTTGGGTTTGATATTCACCTTTACTTATGGAGATGCGATTGCGTCGGAATTTGGAAAAACAACGACCTTAACTGGAAGAACGGAAATCTGGCAGGGGATTGGTGGTGCTATTCAGAGCCATTACTGGTTCGGACATGGTTACGGCTCCTACTGGGCAGCCCGGCCCAGTATCTATGCAAATGGAATTCGATTTGATCTGACAAGCAGCCATAGCGGTTTCCGAGATCTGTGGATCGATGTGGGCCTTACAGGACTACTGGCAACAATTACAATCGCCATAACCACTTTATTTAAATTCAGAATTGGTAAAGCAGATATGTATACATGGTTGACGGCAGCTGTTTTTTTCTTGTTTATCATATTGAACAATATAACGGACAGTCGTTTCCTGAACTCGCTATCCATTTACTGGATTATTTTTATGGTTATCGTGATTAAGGTGCAAGAACAACATAAACTGGCTGTGGCAGAAAAAGCGAATTCAACTGCATTGAGCACACAGCCTCTTCATTAGGAGGTCATACTCAGCTCAACCGCTGTATGTAAAAAAAGAACCCCGTACCCACGCCAACAAAAGGCGTTCGGATATAGGGTTCTTGGGATATATGTCCACCACTTCGGTTGAACATGATCCCCAATCTACATTTGTGGAATAATCGCTAGCACAAGTTTTAAAAATTGCTCACGTACCTTCTCTGCCGTCTCCATCACTTCACCATGGGACAAAGGCTGATCCAGAATGCCTGCGGCCATATTCGTGATACAAGAGAAGCCCAGCACCTCAATTCCTGCATGACGGGCTACAATAACCTCAGATACGGTCGACATACCCACTGCATCTGCACCCAGTGTACGCAGCATGACGATTTCAGCAGGCGTTTCATAGTTAGGTCCCAGCAATCCAGCATATACACCTTCCTGCAGGCTGAAGCCCTGTTGGTTAGCCGTTTGCTTGGCAATTTCACGCAAACGGCGGCTGTACGCCTCCGACATATCTGGAAAACGAACGCCCAGACCGGCATCGTTTGGTCCAATCAGCGGATTTTGTCCTGTCAGATTAAGATGATCCGAGATGACCATCAGATCGCCTGCTTCGTAGGAAGTATTTACACCACCTGCTGCATTCGTCACCAGCAGACTTTGAATCCCTAATTGCTTCATCACCCGAACTGGGAAAGCCGTCAGCTGCGGGCCATAGCCCTCATACATATGAAAGCGCCCTTTCATCATGACGACAGCGCGACCTTCAATCGTGCCTAACAGTAATTCACCCTCGTGACCTTCTACCGTCGATACAGGAAAATGGGGAATATCCTGATAAGGAATACTAATTCCATCCTGAATTAAATCGGCCAGAATACCGAGACCCGATCCCAGAATAAGGCCAATCTCTGGACGTATTCCGCTCTTGGCGCGGATATAATCTGCTGCTTCCTGAATTGTAGCTTGGTTGGCTGTTGACATTAATATCTCTCCTGACTTGTACAATCGTAAAGTTATAGTCATTATCACATTTTCTATGAAACCAAAGTATCGTTATGTTCGATCTTTGCTTTCATGAGAAGTGCGGTTGCCGCCGTGCGGGTGATGCTTTTCATATACTTCCTTCATATTCCGTCTGGCCGTCTGCGCATATACCTGCGTCGTTGACAGATCAGCATGACCCAGCATTTCCTGTACAGAGCGTAAGTCCGCTCCGCCCTCCAGCATATGTACCGCAAAGGAATGCCGCAGCGTGTGGGGCGTGATATCCTCGCTTATGCCTGCTTCCTGGCCGTACTTCTTAATCATTTTCCAGAAGCCCTGTCTACTGAGACGCTGTCCAGATACGTTCAGGAACATGGCTTCCTGCTCTACCTGAGCTTCTTCACCCTGCCCGGATCTCAGCAATAATAGACGCTGCTCGTCCATATAGGCTTGTGCCCAATGTGATGCCTCACGGCTGATCGGTACAACACGCTCCTTGCCTGCCTCGCCGCCACAATGCACAAAGCGCAGATCGGTGCGCACATCACGCACGTTTAAGGCAATCAGCTCTGATACGCGAATGCCCGTCGCATACAGCAACTCCAGCATCGTCTTGTCTCGCACCCCTTGCGGGGCAGTCACATCTGGCGCGGCCAGCAAACGCTCTATCTCATCCTGCGTTAGCACCGAGGGCTTCTTTTTAGTCGCTTTGGGCAGCTCCAGCAGAACAGACGGATCATGGATCGTAATTCCCTCCCGAATAAGAAAATGAAAAAAGGAGCGAATGGAGGCGACGCTACGTGATATTGTCGCCGCAGCCTTTCCCTGTTCCTTCAAATGGCCCAAATACAGTACCAGATGTGACCGTTGGACATTATCCGGCTGTTCAATACCACAGCTTTCTGCGAACTCGACAAACTGCTGTACGTCTCGTTGATACGCTTCCAAAGTGCTGCGCGACAAACCCTTTTCCTCTTCCATAAATTGAACGAAAGGTTGAATGTACATTTTCATGAGTTCCAAAAGTCTCCTTGTTCTGCATACAGCGGTTCAGTCTCAGCGCCTGCTTCTTCGTGTGCTACCTTCATCATTTCATAAGCTCGTCAAGACCGATTACTTAGACTATTCACCATACCAGTAAAAGAAACGTAAACGTTCTAACACTGCTATTCGATGCTCGGACCCTTCATTTACTTTTTGTCCGCCAAATACCTTCACTGCATGTCCTTCCGGTATTCGGTAATGATCTACAGGTGTTATCCAATCTGTAAACAGCCTGAGGCTAAAAAAGAACATACATGCCAGCGCACCGAACAAGATTACCAAACGCAGCCATTTTAGTCCTCTCCGCAACGATAGTACCATGTGGATCAGCCGCCTTTTCCCCATAATATGGTCCTAATTAGGACTCTCTATGGAAGGGTATGACAAGCTATTCCTTTTTATACCGCTTAATCCCGAACAACAGGCTCCGAACCAAAAAAGCTCTCCCGAACGCATCTTCGTCGGTGAGAGCTTGGGTAGTCAGCTTTTAGTCCTGAGATTTGTTTTTTCTGGATTTGCCCAAAGATTTCTGAGCGGTCGTATCGTTCTTCGCCTTACAACGATAACAAATACCGTGGAAGTCCAAACGATGATCCACTACGGTAAAGTTATATTCCCGTTCCAAGCGCTCCTCCAATGGTCCAAGCCAATCTTCCAGTATTTCATCTACACTGCCACACTGCACACATATCAAATGGTGATGGTGATGTTTGGTTGTATCGCCGCGCAAATCATAACGCGCAACGCCATCACCAAAATTAATTTTCTCCACGACATGCAGTTCACTTAGCAGTTCTAGGGTACGGTATACGGTTGCCAGACCGATTTCGGGAGCTTTCTCTTTGACGAGCATAAATACATCTTCCGCACTCAGATGATCATCTTCGTTCTCAAGTAAAACTCTGACGGTGGCTTCCCGCTGAGGCGTTAGTTTGTAGCCCTGGGATTGCAGCTGCTGCTTAATTTTTTCGATCCGTGCTTCCATGTGTCTCCCTCCCCCTGCAAAGCTACTGCCTACTGCACTTTTTTCACTCCTATTATTATAGGGGGTCTATACAAATAAAGTCAAACATTTTGAAACGGATCAAGATGACACGGAAGCTGTCAGCATAGGAGTGACCCATTGCATCATAACCGGGGTGATCCAAGTTTCAAAGGACGCGCTACCAATAAGAAGCACGATCATCACAGCAGTCAACCCTGCGTAAGACAGCAACGGACGCAGCATTCCGTCTGACGGCCGGGTAGCGAGTATTTTGGTTTTGATCATATGGATGGAAAAAGTCATCGCAGCCACGCTGCAGACGAGCAGTACCGGAATCACGAGCAGGTTATGGGGAGCAACTGAAACCAAAGAAAATAGCAGTCCTTTCCACGAATATTGCCCCACCAGATAACCTACTGAAAATCCGATTAGCACACCCTTGAGGAAATTCAATACAAGAATACCCGGTAGACCAATAACCGAAAGGCCACACACCCAAATTAGGCCGACCCATTTCAGATGTAAAGATACGCTATCCCAAAAGGTCGAAGCCGCCTGCGAATCAGCGAATCCCTGTTCGTTTTGATTGACCGTTACAAAAAAATCCTTCAGGTAACGGGACAAATCCTGTAACTGCTCCAGCGAGAGTGCGTTTACCATAAGTGCGCCAAAGACGACTCCCACCAGAAACAGCACAGCCAAGAACACATAATATGGCGTCTGATCCTTTAACGTATGACGAAACCATTGCATCGGCGTCCTGCCCCTTTCATCTGCTTGTTTGTCCAAAAAACAACCGTAATCCGACGGCTGATGGCTAGAAATGGGGCAGCTTTCGCTGCGGATCAAACATCACGAATGATGTGCCAAGCCAGCGGCATAGATAATTTATGGTTATGAACAAGCAGACGCTGATATGCCTTTAGAGGGACAAGACTTTACTAGGACTTAGCTATTTTGCCGTATGTTCCACCACCACCGGATACAAGCGACAGTCGCCCCTCGCGTGAAAGCACAATTTGCTCTGCCAGCACTTTTCCGACGACTGCTGCTAACTCCTCCTGTGTAACCTCATGTAAAATATTCATTTCTGTTCCAAATGCAGCCAATAGCTGGTTCAGCTTGGCTTTGCCCAGACCTGGAATAAATTCCAGTGGAATCTGGTAAATGTACGGCGGACGATGGGAGGGAATCATGGGTTGCTCACGGTCGGCAATGCTCCATATTCGATCCAGCACTCCTCGCACCAGCTTGGTATGACCACAGTCAGGACAGCGTTCATCCGCCATCTGTTGCTCGTCAATAATCGTACCGCAGCTTTGACAGTAAGAGCGATGGTATTTGCCCAGTTTTGGATTTAATCCGTAGTTGGCACGCACCCGTCGTCCTTCCCGCCGCTCCAAAGCCATTCTGAATTCATCAAAACACGGCTTCGCCAGTGATAATTTATTGTATTCTCGTCCGATTTTCCCGAGTGAATGGGCATCTGAATTCGTGAGAAAGCTGAAGCGATCCAGTTCCGAAATTAAACCGGCCATAGACGAATCTGCGCTCAGTCCCAGCTCCACCCCACTAATGAGCTCCATATCCAGCAGTTCCTCCATACGGGCCGCTGAACTGCCGTATATGCCCTTATGAGGAGTAAACACGTGCGCTGGCACCATAATGCCTCCACGTCCGTAAATTTGCTGCTGCAACTCACGTGGCGGTGCATAGATTCGTTGTGAGCTGAGATTAACATTTTTCATATGCCGGGCCAGCCATTGGGTAAAATCCTCCATCGCCGCCAGATCTGGAAAGTAGGCCAGTACGTGCGCCTCAGGGCGACCTTCAGCACGTATTTCCAGCTCCGTGCCAAGGAGAATAACCGTATCCTGGTATGCGATACCGCCGCCGCTGATTTCCTTCATTTCACCCGTATGTAAATAGGTACGAATATCCTCCTGTACATTAGGTGCATGGCAGTCAATGATACCGATCAGCCCAATTCCTTTGCGACCGGAGGCTTCCTTAGCTATGTTGGCAAAGGTCAGATCGCGACTGCCACTAATTTTGACCGGATTTCCCTTCTCTGTCCTGCCAATATGAATATGCAAGTCTGCAAAGTAGTCGTTAAGTTCTACTATATTTTCATCCATACGCTTAGAAGCTCCCTGTAAGTTGGCGGAGTTGCCATGCATAGACGGCCAAAATCGTTTTGGCATCACTAATCCGTCCTTCACGAATGAGCGTCTGTGCTTCTTCCAGCGTCACCTCAAACAGCTCCAGAAATTCATCCTCATCCGGTTCCATCTCACCTAACTCCAGCTCTTCGGCCACATACAGATGAATGATTTCATCCGCAAACCCAGGAGAGGTATAAAAGGAATGCAGCAGCTTCAACGACTTGGCAGTATAACCTGTCTCTTCTCTCAGCTCACGTCCCGCTGCTTCCATCGGGTCTTCACCCCGCTCCAGCTTACCTGCAGGAATTTCCACCTCACAGCGCCCCATCGCCTGTCTGTACTGGTCCACGACCAGCATTTTCCCTTCATGTAGAGCCAAAACAGCCACCGCACCTGGATGCTTTACGATCTCACGCTTTCCAGTGGAGCCGTCGGGAAGCTCTACCGTGTCCACCTGTAATGTAATAACCTTTCCCTCAAAGATAGGCTGTGTGGACACGGTCTTTTCGTCTAGCGCAGGATTCGAATAAGGCTTGCGAGGTGCATCGTTTGTTGAATTGTTCAATTGTCCATTCGTTTGCTCGTTCATCAGTAAGTTTCCTCCTTCATATCTATCTTTCTTTATTAATTATCACCAAAGTTAGTCTAACTTGTCCACTTTGTACATAAGCTGGTGGTAGAATAACAAACTTCCTGTCATGAGGAGATGCAGAAATGAAAAGCTACCGTACTGAAAGCACCCTCCATATCGTTGGTAAAGCTTGGCAGATTCAAGCACTCTTGCGCCAATGGCAAAAGGAACACGGACCTACAGCCACTATCGCTTCGCTAGTTGTTCCAAAAAAGGTTCAGGTCTAAAGACGAAGGAACACTGTTCCTGTCTTTAACCTGAACCTTTTTTCAATATATTGCAAGTGTATGATACAAGTTTATTTTGTGGTTTCTTGAATCAGAGCTACGACAACTTCAGCAACCTTCACCAGGTCATCGGCCTTGATCTTTTCCTCTGTTGTATGGATGTTCTGATAGCCCACAGCCAAATTCACCGTCGGAATTCCAAGCCCGTTGAACACATTTGCATCTGAGCCACCACCGGAATGAAAGGTTGGCGTTTCCAGTCCCAGTCCTTGAATTGCACGTTGTGCAACCTGTACAACTTCATCATGCTCCGTAAAGCTGAATGCCGGATAGATGACTTCACTGCGGAACTCTCCCTGTGCACCAAATTCGCGTGCGGTGGTTTCCAGCGATTCACGCATATGCTGAATTTGATGATTAACCTTTTCCTGCACAATACTACGTGCCTCTGCACGGATCAACACAAAATCGCATACCACATTCGTCGCGCCGCCGCCCTCAAAACTGCCGATGTTAGCGGTCGTTTCCTTATCAATCCGTCCTAGTTTCATTTTAGAAATTGCTTTAGAAGCGACCTGAATGGCACTAATGCCATCTTCGGGATTTACCCCCGCATGAGCGGACTTCCCAGTAATCTTCATTTCAATACGTGCCTGCGTGGGGGCAGCTATACAAATAGAGCCGACCTCACCATTCGAATCCAAAGCATATCCGAAATCAGAATCTAGCACGTCTGGCTTCATCGCACGTGCCCCCATCAAACCAGATTCCTCGCCAGCCGTAATCACGAACTGGATTTGACCATGGGGAATATTCTGTTCACGCACGACACGAATCGCCTCGAACAAAGCAGCAATTCCCGCCTTGTCGTCAGACCCCAGAATCGTTGAACCGTCACTACGAATCCAGCCATCCTCACCCAACTGCGGCTTAATGCCTTTACCCGGAGTAACGGTATCCATGTGGCAGGTAAAAAATAATTTGGGTGCTTGCTCTACACCTTCCGCTTTCCAGGTGACGATCAGATTGCCTGAACCATGTCCAGTTCTTTCACGAGAATCGTCTTCCATTACTTCCAGCCCGAGAGCATTAAACTTTTCTTTTAGGACGCGTGATATTTCCTGCTCATTTCTCGTTTCGCTATCCACCTGTACGAGTTCCATAAATTCCTGTACGATTCGGTCTTTTACTACTTTTACTGTCATTAAACTTTCCTCTCTTTCCCGATTACGCTACAATACGGATAGATGTTCTTATCTATGACTTAAACCTATCCTAAAGGAGTTACACATGTCGAACAAAAAATGGGTTCGTTTTTTCGTCTACATTATGCTCGCAGCTATGATTGGTTCTACACTGTTCATGGTAATTGAGCCGTTTATTATGCCACTATAATAACTATACCGCTCAAGGTATCCGGCTGCTCTAAGGCATTATGAAGCCTTGAGTGGACGAGCTGTTACGTAAAGCAAACAGGCGGGCTCCCGTGTAAATACACAATAGCCCGCCTTACCTTTATTGGAAAGAATGCGTTTGCCATTGCGCAGCAAATGAAAATTGCTGTTCAAAGTACGGTACAATTTCCTTCGCAATCTGCTCCACCGACGTAGGCTTCTGTATGCAGTCCTCCAATGATGTCACACCGTATTCCTGAATTCCGCACGGGACAATGCCCTCAAAGCCCTCATGCTGTATCCCTGATTTGATGTTAAAGGCAAAGCCATGGCTGGTTACGAAGCCCCGGCGGTGCTTACACTTGTTGAATTTGACACCAATGGCCGCAATTTTAAGATTCCCGATCCATACCCCCGTATATTCAGGCTTACGACTTCCCTCAACCCCATAAGATGCCAACAACCGAATGATCACTTCCTCCAGACTTCGAAGGTATCCATGCAGATTCAGCGCCTCCCGGTTGCCGAGCATAAGTAGAGGATATCCGACAAGCTGCCCCGGCCCATGATATGTAATGTCTCCCCCACGGTCAATCTGAAAGACGCTGATTCCCTGCTCCTTCAGTTGCTCTGGTGTGAGGAGCAAATGCTCAGGATGCCGCTGAGAGCCAATCGTGTAGGTCGGTGGATGCTGGAGAAGCATAAGCGTTTCTCTTGCCTCTCCCGCATCCAGCTTTCCCACAATCTCCTTCTGGACATCCCATGCATGGGCATATTCCATCCTATTCGTATAGGTTACATCAAGCGGTCGTCTGTTCACGGCCTGTCACTTCCTCTCCGTACATTTCCTCAACTGTTCGGATGATTAGTACAGCTTCGTATCCAAAGTGTAGCCTTCAAGATTTTCTTTAACCCGTTGCAAGAATCGTCCACAGATCACTCCATCCAAAATACGATGATCCAGCGACAAGCACAAATTAGCCATTGAGCGAACTGCAATCATATCATCGATAACCACGGGTCTTTTGACAATGGATTCAAAGGTAAGAATTGCAGCCTGCGGATAGTTAATCACCGGATAAGATAAAATGGAACCAAAGGAGCCTGTGTTGTTTACAGTGAACGTTCCGCCTTGCATGTCGTCCAATTTGAGCGTGCCTTCCCGGGTTTTACGTGCCAAATCGTCAATTTCACGAGCTAAGCCAGCAATATTTTTCTGATCGGCTTTTTTAATAACAGGAGTAAGAACGGAGTCCTCTGTACCCACGGCCAACGAAATATTGATGTCTCTTTTGATGATAATTTTATCCACTGCCCATACCGAATTCATGATCGGATATTCCTTGATTGCATTCACAACTGCTTTCATGAGAAAAGCCAGATACGTAATATTGATGCCTTCTTTTTGTTTGAACTCGTTTTTGATCTTGTTGCGGAGCATCACCAGGTTGGTCACATCCACCTCAATCGTCGTCCATGCATGTGGAATTTCGGAAACACTTTGTCGCATATTGCGAGCAATTGCACTGCGAATGGGTGTAACATCAATAAAATACTCGGATCTGTTATTGTTGCCACCCTCAACTTCGATCACAGGAGCTTTTGGAGCCTCCGTCAAATGAATCCCACTGTTACGAACCGGAATAGCAGGGTCCATATTTTGAATCGGTGTACTGTACTGAGGGGCAGACTGCTGTCTTCCTGCAAAAGGAGAGCCTTGTCCTGTTGCCGTTACAGTCGGCTGTCCAGATGCTCCAGTGGGAGCGGAACTGCCCTGCTGCACATAATTCAGCACGTCTTTGCGGGTAATTCGTCCCCCCATGCCCGTGCCTGGTACTTGGCTTAAGTCCACATTATGCTCAGCAGCCAGGGTTTGCACCGCTGGGGAAAACCGTCCTCTCATGGACTGATCCGATCCAGCACTCTGCCGAGATTGTGTTTGTACGGTGCTTTGAGATGCTGGTGCAACAGGTGTCGCCCCTGATGCCACTGCAGGTGCAGCCGACTTCGTCTGAATACGGCAAATTAACTCACCTACCGCTACTGTCTGACCTTCCTCTGCCAACAGATCACCCATAATGCCGTCCAATGTGGATGGAATTTCTGCATTCACTTTATCTGTAATAACCTCGCAAATCGGCTCGAATTGCTCTACCGTTTCCCCAGGTTGTTTGAGCCATTTGGCAATTGTCGCCGATACGAGCGATTCTGCCAATTGTGGCATGGTCACGTCGTTCCATTGTGTTTGGTCTGACATTTTTTCAACTCCTTAACATCATAGAAGGGCGCGTTTTACCGCTACCCCACTACACTTTTGGAATGCTTTCGTCCAATCTTCCCTATATTAATACATTGCAAGACGGCGCATGGCTTCCTTCACTTTATCCTTGTTTAACATATAAAACTTCTCCATCGGTGGGCTAATCGGCATGGCTGGCACATCAGGAGCACATAGGCGCTCAATCGGTGCATCCAGCTCGAACAGACATTCCTCATTAATAATAGCCGATACCTCGGCACCGATGCCGCCCGTTTTGTTGTCCTCATGCACGATTAATACCTTACCCGTATGTCGTGCAGCCTCAACAATGGCTTCGCGGTCCAGCGGTTGGAGTGTGCGCAAATCCACAACCTGTGCAGTAATGCCCTCTTCCTTCTCCAATTCCTCAGCAGCCTGCATGACAAAATGCAAAGGCTGGCTATAACCGATGACCGTAATATCGTCACCCTCACGTAATAGATTAGCCTTGCCAATCGGAACGATATAATCATCCTCAGGCACTTCACCCTTGATCAGCTTGTAGGATTTTTTATTTTCAAAAAATAGCACTGGATCAGGGTCACGAATGGCTGCTTTCAGCAATCCTTTTGCGTCATAAGGTGTAAATGGAGCAACAATTTTCAAACCCGGCGTACCAAAAAAGATAGATTCTGGACACTGAGAGTGATACAAACCGCCAAAGATCCCTCCACCGATTGGTGCGCGAATTACAACAGGACAGTTCCAATCGTTGTTAGAGCGGTAGCGGATTTTAGCTGCTTCACTAATAATCTGATTCGTCGCCGGAAGCATGAAGTCCGAATATTGCATTTCAGCAATCGGCTTCATTCCGTACATGGCTGCACCAATCGCTACCCCGGCAATAGCCGACTCAGCCAATGGCGTATCCATGACACGTTGCTCACCGAATTGGTCCATCAGTCCCTTTGTCGTTGTAAAGACACCGCCCTTCACCCCAACATCCTCACCTAATACAAAAACTGTTTCATCCTGCTCCATCTCTTCTTTCATCGCAAGACGAATCGCATCAATATATTCCATAATCGCCATCGTTACAGGCCCTCCCCATCGCTATCTGCATACACATGCAGCAGCGTATCTTCGGGCTTTGGAAAAGGCGCATTATCTGCATATTCAATCGCTTCCTTGATTTCGAGCAGCAGCTCAGCCGACAGATCCGCATCCTTGGCCTCATCCCAAATGCCGCATTCAATCAAGTAGCTTTTCATACGGGCTACGCCATCCTTGGCCCAATTCTCATCCACTTCCTCCTTGGTTCGGTAAGCCAGATCATTATCCGAGGTGGAGTGAGGAGACAGGCGGTACATCATGGCTTCGATCAACGTAGGACCTTCACCACGGACAGCACGTTCCCGTGCTTCTTTCACCGCCGCATATACGGCCAACGCATCATTACCATCGACTCGAATCCCTGGGAATCCATATCCCAATGCTCGGTCGCTTACCTTGCCTGCCAACTGTTTATGAATCGGAACCGATATCGCATATTGATTGTTCTCGCACATAATGATGACTGGCAGCTTCTGTACACCAGCAAAGTTACAGCCCTCGTGAAAATCTCCCTGATTGCTGGAGCCTTCCCCAAACGTAACAAATGATACCAAATCCTTTTTCTGCATTTTGGCAGCCAAAGCTACACCCACTGCATGCGGAACCTGTGTCGTTACTGGGCTGGAGCCTGTCACAATACGTAGCCGTTTACTACCAAAATGACCTGGCATCTGGCGACCACCGCTATTGGGATCATCTGCCTTAGCAAATGCCGACAGCATCAGTTCGCGCGGCGTCATTCCTACCGCAAGCACGAATCCATAATCCCGATAATAGGGAAGAAAATAGTCCTTTTCCCGGTCAAGGGCGAAAGCTGCACCTACTTGTGCCGCCTCCTGTCCAATGCCAGAAACGTGGAAATTAATTTTCCCTGCCCGTTGCAGGAGCATGTTGCGCTCGTCAAATCTTCTTGCGAGCAACATATATCTGTACATATCAATAACTTGTCCGTGAGTAAGTCCCAGCTGTTCATGTCTGAAGCCAGCGTCTACAGCGCCTTTAGAACTCATTGAGGCACCTCCTTAAGTGTCAAACATCCTACTTCCAGTTCCTAGTACCATCTTGTCTTAAAACCTGGTACTAAACTCTGGCTAACCCCATTATAATCCTTTTCTGCCCAAAAAGAAAAGCACCGATTTATTTGAAAGGTCTATATGCCAATCGCCTGTCCATCAACGGCCAACATCGCTTCTCCCAAAATCTCCGACAACGTCGGATGCGGGTGAATAAGCTGTCCGACTTCCCACGGCGTAGCATCCAGCAGTTGTGCAAGAGCGGCCTCGCTGATCAGATCCGTCACATGCGTACCGATCATATGTACACCGAGAATATCATGGGTCTTCTCGTCGGCCACTACTTTGACAAAGCCGTCCCGACTGCCGTATACTAGCGATTTTCCGATAGCTTGAAAAGGGAACTTCCCTGTCTTCACCTGATGTCCACGCTCACGGGCTTCTTGTTCCGTTAAGCCGACGCTCGCGGCTTCAGGCCGTGTATAAATACACCGCGGAATCAGATGGTTAGGTACACTGTGAAACTCTTCGTCCGCCAGATGATGAACCGCCTGCAAACCTTCATGGCTTGCCGCATGCGCCAGTTGTAAGCCGCCGATACAATCTCCAATGGCGTAAATATGTGGTTCATTCGTCTGCAAATGCTCATTAACCGAGATAAAGCCATGCTCTACGCGGATATCCGTATTTTCCAGCCCGATATTTTCCACATTGGCCTGACGCCCTACAGAAATGAGCAATTTGGAAGCGCTGAGGGTTTCGGTTTCTTCCCCTTTTTGCACGTCAATCTGTACACCTTCCTCATCTTTGCCGTATGTTTTAGCCAGCACTTGTGAACCCGTCAGCACCTTGACACCACGCTTGGTTAACAAGCGCTGCATTTCACGCGAAACGTCTTCGTCTTCCGTGGGGATGAGCCGATTCGCGGCTTCAACCACCGTAACCTCTACGCCAAAATCATTTAGCATGGAAGCCCACTCCACGCCAATCACACCACCGCCCACGATAATCAGGGATGCGGGTAGCTCCTCCATCGATAACGCTTCGTCACTACTCAGAATAAATTCGCCATCTGGCTCTAGCCCGGACAGCACACGCGGGCGTGATCCCGTTGCAATAATGAGATGTGCAGGAACAATCGTCTCCATCTCGCCATCTTCTAATTCCACAGCAACTGCCCCGCTTTTTGGAGAAAATATAGACGGCCCAATCACGCGTCCCTTACCGCTCAGCACCGTAATTTTATTTTTACGCATCAAAAATTGAACGCCCTGATGCAGCTGCTCCACAACGGCTTCCTTACGCTCCTGAACCTTGGGAAATACAAGCTGTGCTCCCGATGTCTCAATACCGTATTGTGCACTTTCCTTAATTGTCGCATATACTTCCGCACTGCGTAGCAAGGCCTTACTCGGAATGCAACCACGGTGCAGACAGGTTCCGCCAAGCTTGTCCTTTTCGATGATAACCACTTCTTTGCCAAGCTGGGCGGCACGAATAGCTGCTACATACCCCCCGGTTCCTCCACCCAAAATAGCGACATCACAATGTATAGTCATGTTTCTCCTCCATTAACAATTGATTATATATAGCTTATTGTACTCTCTTTATTTCACTGTACAAAATATAGCGTTTAGGCATAGGCTACAAAAAAGTTAACCATTTAATCCAGATCTCTTTCCATATCATTCATACAGCGCATCTCGTAATTTGGTAGACATCCTTGAACTTTGTGCTGATTTGGCTCGCAGCGCCTTGCGAAATGATTCATTTTGCTTGCGCAGAAAGTTCAGCTCTGTCTCCAGCTCAGTGATGAGTTCTATAGCTTGCGGGCTGATCAGTCCTTGCTCCAGTAATGCTCCTTTTTTGGCACTATAATCCGTATTTTTTTCGTCCATGCCTTTCACTCTTCCCTTCATTCCACTACGCTTCACCATATCATGCCCGCGGCGGCAGAGCAATGACGACCACATTTACGTTTTAGGAATGGACATACAAAAACATGTCGAAAATCAATATATTTTCTCTAGTCTGTATACGGCTGGTTATGGTAATCTATAATGGCGTTTTCTTTCGGAGAAGAAGATTAACAGTGTTATGTACATGTTAGAGAGAGGGGAATTCGCTTTGCCTACAGGACGAATTACGATTATTACAGGCCCCATGTTCAGTGAAAAATCCGGCGAATTGATTCGCCGCTGTCAAAAACTAATCCAATACGGGCATCGTAAAGTGGTCGCTTACAAACCCGCTGAAGATAATCGTTATGCCGAGGACGAAATAGTAAGCCGGATCGGATATCGGCTGCCCGCTATCTCTATCCCCAGAAAACTCACAGATGAGCTCGTTCAGCGTATTTTGCAAGAAACACAAGATGCCGACGTGGTTGCCTTTGACGAAGTCCAGTTTTTCAGTCGTCATATTATGTCGCTCGTACAAGAGCTAGCTTATTGCGGCAAGCATGTCATTGCCGATGGGCTGAATCTGGATTACCGAGGCAAGGAATTCGGCTATGTCGGTGGTCTGCTCGCCATGGCGGATGACATCGAGAAGCTGACTTCCTTTTGCGCTGTATGTGGCAGCTCGGAAGCAGTATTTACGCAACGTATGGTAAATGGTAAACCTTCCACTGTGGGACCTATTGTGATGATCGGCGACTCTGAGGCTTATGAGCCTCGTTGTCGAAATTGCTTTATACCTCCTCATAAAGTGAACTGCGATTAGTAGACAGATAGATCGACAAACTGCAATATGCCTACGTGAGTACCAGTGACTTTTTTCTTGCATTTTTTTGGAACGATTCGAATCATTCCCCCGTATATCCGGTTAAGCTGTACAAGTTTTTAGTCTTCGTTTGTATATCATGACCATGAGATTATATGGGGGGAAGGAATAATGAGTTTCTTTAACAAAATCTTAGCAAGCGCAGGAATCGGTTCAGCTAAAGTCGATACGCTGGTGGATCAAGCCGTATATGTGCCTGGGGAAGAACTTAGTGGCGTCATGCGCATCAAAGGCGGCAAAATTGATCAGGAAATCGGCAAAATTGACATCGAGCTCAAGACTGAATATATCGTGGAGCACGATGATAAAAAAACTACCACCACCTGCTGCATTGCACGAATTAAGGTATCTGACGGCTTTCATCTAGAGCAAGGACAAGAGCTTGAAATTCCTTTTTCCTTCAGATTGCCGTTGGAAACTCCTGTTACTCACGCCAAACAGCCCGTCTGGCTGGAAACAGCATTAGATATTGGCATGGCTTTGGACCCGACCGATCGTGATTCACTCAAAATTGAGCCACATCCCTATATGAATACAGTGTTTGAGGCGGTTCACCTGTTGGGTTTCCGATTCCGCTCCTCCTCATGCGAACGTCACCCCAAGCTTGGACGCAGTGTTCCATTCGTGCAGGAGTTTGAATTTACGCCCGGCTCGGAATATGCACGGGATATCGAGGAACTAGAGTTGGTTATGCAGTTGGAACCCGAGGGTGTGCATGTGCTTGTAGAAGTAGACCGCAGGGGCAGAGGGTTGTCTGGTTGGCTGGAGAGTGCCTTTGATATGGATGAGCGTCATGCCTGGTTGAGCTTAAGCCGGGAAGAGCTATCCTATGGACCAGATCACATAGCAGATGCGCTTGAGGAATTAATTGACAGGCAACTTAGATAACAATGTAGAACATAGGCAAAAAACTCCTAACCAATTACTACATGGGTTGGGAGTTTTTATTAGTTTAAGAATTCTCTTAATGATGGTCCTCAACAGTCTGTATAGACTAAAGTGGCAACATATCTTGTCTTTCCGCCTTATGCTTACACTCTTTGCAGACCCCATACAGCGATCCATTGTCATCCGCATAGAAGGTTAATTTCTCTTCTTTTTTACAAAAGGAACATTTTTGCTTGCCAGTGCCCTGGATTGAGTCAGACAGTCCAAATCCAGTTTGGGCCTGAATACCTGCTGCTTTTGTATTCACGCGTGAACCGGAAGACCCTTTAGACTTAGATTCATTTCCAGTTCGGGATTGTCGAGCAGACTTACGAGGACGAAATTCAACGACATTACTGCCCCGCTGTTCATTCACTTGTTTGTTGCTGCTGCGATTACGCCTTGCTTTAACAATCCAACCCAATGCCACCAACAACACGCCGAAGAACACCCAAGTCAGACTATTCCACATGCTCTCATCCCCGCCTTTGCTTTAGAATCAATTGGGTTAATACCACTAGCCCGTTCAATGCGATGACTTAGCCTATAGTTTTATTCATTAAAATATACCCGTGTGTACAGCCTCTGTGCTGTTCATCCAATGCCTACCCACATAAAAACCGTACCCTCTAATGCAACATTGACTCGCCTCTTAGCAAGAAATTGAGCATGTTAGGTAAATCATCTTCTCCTGAGGAGTACATTGACCGTTTTACAAATTGTACATCATCCTTTTAAAAAACGATAATATCTACTCTAGGGAAATCGTTCTCCTTATCAAAATGCTTATCTACTGCTCAATGGTGAGAACAAGAACAAAAATGCCTCAGATGGCTACATTACTCCCCTTGATAATAAAAATCAATGAATCTTTTCGTCAACGGATTAAACTTATCAAAGCGTTTGCGATGCGGTAAAAAACCTGACTTATGTACTTGTTCTGCTAGTGTTTCTACATGTTCAAATCGCTTGAAAAAAGGCAACGCGAAAGTGTAGATATCTTCAATAATCTCTTGGATCACGCGCTCTCTTTCTGCTTCTGTGGACACAAGGTAATCCCTGTTTCCCGTATATTTCTTAGTCAGAGCAATCAACTCACTCTGAAAACAAGCCCCCGTACTATACTTCTTTTTTATTTTTTTGGATTCCACGATAATATAAACTTTTAATGCACCATATTTAGTCGCACCAAAATAAATTTCAAATATAAATTCCTTGGTGTCTTTTTTCAAAACTTTTCTGCTTTTCAGATACTTAAAATCATTCAAAAATGGTGTGGCTATGATTTTATCTATCGCTAACTGACGTAGGTCACTTGCTTTAAGTTCAGTCTTATTGTCCATGATGTCACTCCAACCCAAAGAATTTCCCACCATTATATCATATCGTTCCAATTACAGGCTCTTCTTATCTCCACTCTTTAATTGCAATGTATTAATAAAAAACAGAAAAAAGCCGCTCACAATAGAGCAGCTATTCCTCTGAGACATAAAAAGCAGTATATGAATTATACTTTGAATTTACCAATTTGTCCTTGCAGATCTTCTGCCATTTTGGACAGGTTTCTTGCAGAGGAAGCAATTTCCTCCATCGATGCCAGTTGTTCTTGAGTCGCAGCAGACACGTGCTGTGTCCCGGCTGCAGCCTCTTCAGCAATTGCTGAAATTTGTCTGACAAAACCAACAATCTCATCAGTACTTGCAGACATTTGTTCTGATCCGGCAGAAACCTCTTCAATTTCACTGGCCACTTTATTTACGGTTTCCTGAATGAGTTCAAAGGATGCGCCTGCATTTTGTACAACTTCACGACCTGTCATGACATCCTTCCCGTTGGACGCTACCGCCTCAATAGCATGGGTAGTATCCTTTTGAATCAATCCCACAAGCTCCGTAATTTGTTGAGCAGAATGAGCCGATTGTTCAGCCAACTTGCGAACTTCGCCTGCAACTACAGCAAATCCGCGACCATGTTCTCCTGCACGTGCCGCTTCAATCGCAGCATTCAAGGCAAGAAGGTTGGTCTGACTAGAAATATTGGTGATAACATCAATGATCTTGCCAATTTCGTCTGAGCGCTCTCCCAATCCAGCCATGAGATCTGCCAATCCATTCATAGAATCATTCACGGCATTCATCTGCGTAACTGCCTGCTGAATCATCTGGTTACCTTCAGCCGATTTATGGGCCGCATCTTGCGCAGATGCGAATACATTTTGCGCGCGGATGGCGATTTGTTCAACACCGATAGACATTTCCTCAATAGCTTGCGACGATTTCGTCACCATATCTACCTGGTCTCCTGTTCC
Source organism: Paenibacillus sp. SEL3 (assembly GCF_054602585.1). Taxonomy (NCBI): domain Bacteria; kingdom Bacillati; phylum Bacillota; class Bacilli; order Caryophanales; family Paenibacillaceae; genus Paenibacillus; species Paenibacillus sp. SEL3. The sequence goes on from NZ_CM137725.1 coordinate 186,250, forward strand.
AGTAGCTACTTCTTGCACCGTTTCGGTTATTTGTGCAGAAGCTTGGCTATTTTGCTCTGCGCTGGCCGTCAATTCTTCTGAGGAAGTGGTTACCAGCTCAGTCGTCTTACTCACAGATTGAATCAGTTCACGAAGGTTCTCAACCATGACATTAAAGGAATGTGCCAACGTACTGATCTCATCCTTGCCCTTCACAATGATAGCTTCACTTGTAAGATCACCCGATGCGATACTTTCAGCAGCACGACTGATTCGCAAGATGGGTTTAGTAATAATTTGGGCGATGATGATTGCCATAATCAGTGCCAATACAATGGCTGCAATGCTCAATATGACGACCATTTGTCTACCTGAAATATAGTTGTCAACAGCTTCTTTTGTAGTCTGTTTTGATCCATCTGCATTCAGCTTAATAAGCTGAAGGATCATATCGTTTGCATTAGACCATAGCGCATAGGATTCTTTGTGCAGAATGCTGGATTGAACATAATCGTTCGCCTTCCCTGCTGCAATCACCCCAGGCAACTTATTCAGATACTCTGTATATTTTTTGGAGAAGTCCTCATACATTTCACGTTCTTTAGGGGTGGCAATTAATTTTTCATATGTTTTCAGTTCGCTATCCATCTTTTTCAAAACATTATCGTACTCCGCCTGAACCTTCTCTACTTCTGCCGGATCGCGTTCTACAATAATATTCAAGGAAAGCCGTTCTACATCAGATATATCGCCATTTAGCATTCCAAGGATAGTCACACTGGGCATCCAGTGGCTATCGATTGCCATCGAAGTGTCACCTAATTTTTTCATTCTGGAGATAGATGTTGTACTAATGACAATCAATAATATTATTACCGCAAGAAAACCCAATATCAATTTTGTTCGAATGTTAAATTTCATATATTCGCTCCTCAGTTCTCTTTATATTAGATACTATATCGACAAGAAACGACACATAGTTTATATCAAAATTAAAGAGAATTTCAGAACTGTCTACAAAAGGAAAATTTTTCTTTGTGATGGTTAGCGGAACTAATTCAGGTTTATATTATATACCTCTTGTAGAGTATTATGTTTTATAATTCCCAACAATTGTACCGTCATATATAGCAAGAGAGATGCTGCAAATCTTTATTCACTTATTGCATCAAACTTCTAAGTTTAAAAAAAAGATACCCAAAACGGGTATCTCTTTATGTTTTACTTCCTAGCAATCACCATAAATCGTTCTGAATTTGTCCTTATTCCTATTTCGGTTTGGTTTTCCAAAATAAATTGTTGGAGTATTTGAAAATCAATTTCTTTTTCTCCGAAGTTAGGAACTATTGGAGTGTATTTCAAGAGAAATATTAAGTCTGCAGGAGTCTGATAATATTCGGTTGCATTGAATTCAAATGACTGTATGTCGTTAAAGCCCGCATCACTTAATTCCGTAATATATTTAGCTTTTAACGAGTCTTTCTTAGCACCCCATGCCTGTCCTCTTCCAAACGCTTCTTTAATATTTAATTTGTCGTTTTCGCTTACTTGCTGTGTCAGGAACATACCACCCTTTACTAACACCTTTTCTATTTCTTTTGCATAAAAACATGAGTGTCGAGAAGAGATTACATTAAAGAAGTTCTCAGGAAAATTTAGATTTTCAGCACCCATCTGGAGAAAACGAACATTTGCTATGTCTGATTCAGCAGAATTCTTGGTTGCTGTTTCAATCATTCCGGTGGAATAGTCAACCCCAACTAGAAGTAATGCAGAATCTGCTATTGATAAAATGGCTTCCCCGCCGCCAGTACCGATGTCAAGCAATATGTCCGACTTCTTGCATGTCTTCGCTACTTCATTGTAGAAGTCCCATTTTACGCCTTTGGAGATACATTTCACGTTACTGAAATCCCATCCGTTGATTTTTCCAATCTTATCATAAAACTCTTTATACTCTATTGAATTCATTTACTTTTCACCTTCCAAATAAGGATAAAAGCTACGGGCTAGCAGACCGATATTCAAAATTTTAGTTTGTTTAGTCAAAAGGATAGACTCCCCCCTTGACGGCTGGTACGCGTTTTTTCCAACCCGGAAACTAAATACTTCGAACAGTACGGAAAGACATCCGATTCACCTCATTTGAAAGATTGTTTTAATTATAAAAAATACCGCTCCTTTACTGGTGTCTGGAAGAACCAATAAAAAGGCGGTATTAGTTGTCCACTATTCAGAAGTATATCGGTATCGGGACGGCTGTTGTGGAGATTCGTAGCCGTCCGTACAATTATCATTGATAAACGTCAAAACCCAAGAATTCCTTGCTTCATCAATCATTCTGGCCCTTTCAGGACACCTTGTTCTCAATTCTCAGCTTATCTGCCACCATCGCTATGAACTCTGAATTGGTTGGTTTGGACTTACTGATATTAATGGTGTAACCGAACAGGTGTGAAATGCTGTCGATATTTCCGCGGGTCCATGCTACCTCGATAGCATGACGAATGGCGCGTTCTACGCGAGATGCCGTCGTTTTGAACTTTTCGGCAATTGCCGGATATAATGTTTTGGTGATGGCTCCTAAAATTTCGATATTATTGTACACCATCGTAATGGCTTCACGTAAATATTGATAGCCCTTGATGTGAGCTGGTACACCAATTTCATGTATGATGGCCGTGATACTGGCATCCAGGTTTTTCGTCTTACCCATAGGTACAACGTTGGACCGCATGGATGAAATGGTCACTGGACTGCTGCTAACTAACTGCGGTCCCACCAATTGGCGAACACGGTTAGCCAGCACTTCCATGTCAAACGGCTTCAAAATATAATAAGATGCCCCGAGCTGTACGGCCCTCTGTGTAATATTTTCTTGACCGAATGCAGTCAGCATAATGATTTTCGGCTGTGGAGTCAGGTTCATTTCTCTCAAACGCTCCAATACACCCAGACCATCCAGATGAGGCATAATAATATCCAAAATAAGTACATCAGGTATGTTGCGGGATTCTGCGATGCGTTGGAGCACTTCTTCGCCGTTATAGGCGATTCCTGTAACTTCCATATCCTCCTGATCGGAAATATATTCAGCAAGCAAATTCGTAAATTCCCGGTTGTCATCAGCCAACAATACCTCAATTTTTTGCAATGTACTTCCTCCTCATTGAGTGATATTCCATTGTGATATCTGTTTACAGTATATAAATATTTCTTGTCGGAGTATATGATTTCGACATCGAATTATGAATTCCTTCTGTCGAAAATTATTTTTATTTATTTTTTTTATAGTTTCTATTATAATTGATTCTTTATCTTGCAATTATGAGCTATTCCCCTGCTTTTCGACAAAAAAATCTTAAGGCCACTAGCTCGCCTTAAGATTAGAAGATGATTTTAAGCTTACGTTATTCTGCATGATTCCTGCATCGCGCAGCATCCATTCGATAAAACAACCGTAACCTGATTTAGGATCATTCACAAATACATGTGTTACAGCCCCGATAAGCTTACCATTTTGGATGATCGGACTACCGCTCATTCCTTGCACGATTCCCCCGGTCTTATCCAACAGCTTTGGATCTACAATACGAATCACAAGTCCTTTGGTTGCCGGTTTGTCCTGCTGAGAAATGTGTACAATTTCCGCCTGAAACCGCTGAATTTGTTGACCTTCCAGTACAGTCAAAATTTCTGCAGGTCCTTCCTTTACTTCATTCGCAAGAGCCACCGGAATAGGAGTCGAATACAATCCATATTGCGGCTCATCTGACATTTTCCCAAAGATTCCGAAATTCGTATTTCGTTCAATATTTCCTAATACCCGATGATCTTTGAGAAAATGAGCGCGTTTTTCTCCTGGTTCCCCACTTTGGCTTTTCGCAATTGATGTCACATTGGACTGCACAATCTCTCCGCTTCCCACGACAATAGGGGTTTGGGTATTCATATCGGTAATTACGTGGCCCAAGGCCCCGTATACACCTTGGTCTGGTGCGTAAAACGTTAATGTACCTACACCTGCAGCCGAGTCCCTAATATACAACCCAAGCCGCCATGCTTTATCATCCTGATCATATGCTGGTGTTAACTTGGTGGAAATGGTCTGCTCACCTCGACAAAGCGTAATGTCGAGCGCCTTTTTATTCTTACCTGCTTCGTCTACTACTTCAGCAACCCTTGCCAGGCTATTGAGTGGTTTGCCGTTCATGTGTGTAATCCGATCCCCTAGGCGAATCCCCGCTGTTTCACCAGGTGATACCTTACGATCATTACTTTCCTGAATGATATGGTGACCGACGACAAGCACTCCTGAAGATTTTACTTTAACCCCAATCGTCTGCCCTCCCGGGTATACTTTTAAATCGGGAATTACACTTTCTTGGGTTGTCCTCACGCTTTTAGAACCGAACAAATCCAAAGAAGCTTGTGGAGGCAGCGCTGCTTGCACATGCTGAGCGTTACCGATAGAACACATAAGAAAAACAAGCAAAAGACCGAGCAATTTGATCCTGGAGTAAAAATTCAATGGCTGTCACGCTCCCTTTGCTTCTTTCGCTTGACGAGTAAAGGTGGTCGCCAATTGCGTACCTATAAGGTAACCTTGCCCCCAGGCTTTTATAACTGTTAAACATTACGCCGGCCGCTCTTTTCAGGCTTTCTTTCCTTCCGCCAAATTCAGCATTTCCTGTGCGTGATGCAATGTTTTTTCGGTAATTTCCACACCGCCCAGCATCCGTGCCAATTCTTTGACACGCCCGTCCTCCGTAAGTCCCTCAATTTGAGTCATGGTCCGTCCGTCATGAACATTTTTCTCAATAAGGTACTGATGATCTGCCATACATGCCACCTGTGGCAAATGAGTAATGGAGAACACCTGACAAACGGAAGATAAGCGATATAGCTTCTCGGCAATGGATTGAGCTGCACGTCCACTCACCCCAGTATCCACCTCGTCAAAAATGAGTACTGGAATTTGATCATGACGCGCAAAAATACTTTTCATCGCCAACATGATACGTGATAGCTCACCGCCTGAAGCGATCTTACCAAGTGGACGTAATGGCTCACCTGGATTAGGGGAAATAAGAAATTCAGCATTATCAATGCCCTGCTTGGTAGGTCTCACCTTTAGACCTTTGTACTCATATCCGCGTGGATCTTCAATTGGATCAATGCGCACCTTGAGTGACGTTCTTTCCATCTGTAGGTCTTTTAACTCCTGCTCCACTTGCTCTGCAAGCTCTTCAGCGCAAATTTCACGTGCTTCTGTAAGCTCTTCCGAAATCTCAAGCAAATCGGACAGCAACTCGTCCCGTTTTGCAATGAGTTGCTCCAGCCGCTCATCTTTATTTTCCAGCAGATCGGTTTCCTGCTCAATACGGCTATAGTATTCCAAAATCTGCTCTATACTATCACCATATTTTCGCTGTAATCCGGTAATTTGATTCAAACGTTGTTCCACTTCATGCAGCTTGCCTGGATTAAATTCAATATCCTCACGATAAGAACGTAATTGGAATGCTGCGTCCTCCAACTGGTAAAAAGCAGACTGAATCTGCTCTGCAATGGGCTGAAGGCTTTTGCTGTCATAGTTTTGGACATCGTTCAATCTGGACAACACGTTATTGATCGTATCCAGTCCACCTCTGCCGCTTAAGAGTTCGTATGCTCCTGATATCCCATCCATCATTTTCTCACTATGGGATAGCTTGACCCGTTCTTCTGCCAATAATTCATCTTCTCCCAATTTCAACTCCGCCGCAGCGATCTCTTCTAGTTGAAATCGGTACATATCCAAAAGCTGATAAGCCTTTTGACTGGAGCTTTGCAGTTCTCTTACTTCTTTTTCCGCTTTGACAAAAGCATTGTAACGCTCCCGATAAAGCGTTTTGACCGGACCGATCACCGAATCACCGAACGTATCCAGCAGCGCCAGATGGCGATCTGCACGTAGCAGGCTTTGATGCTCATGCTGCCCGTGTATATTGACGAGTTGTTCACCTACCTCACGCAGCATCGTTAAATTAACCATCTGGCCGTTAATTCGAGAAGAGCTTTTTCCCTGAACCGTAAGTTCACGACGAATTAGCAAATGCTCCTCCGCATTAGCCTTAATCCCTTGTTCCTCAAGTGTATTCCAAACGGGATGTTTTACTGGCAGTTCAAACAAGGCTTCCATCTCTGCTTTATCACAACCGTAACGTACTAAATCAGCAGAGCCCCTACCGCCTGCAATTAGCCCAAGCGCATCGATAATAATGGATTTACCAGCACCTGTTTCCCCGCTCAACACATGAAACCCTTTATAAAAATGAACATCGACGGCCTCTACGACCGCCAAATTCCGTATAGACAAAGTGACCAGCATCGTTCTTTCACCTCTATGATGTACAAATTAAAACGCCTAATATGCGTAGCCATTATAATTAGGAAATGTAGCCCATAAGACGATTCACGATAGCTTCGCTGTTTTCTTCCGATCGGCAAATAATCAAAATGGTGTCATCTCCGCTAATCGTACCCATAATTTCGGACCATTCAATATTGTCCAATAAAGCAGCAATCGAGTTGGCTGTTCCCGGCAGACACTTCATCACAATCAGATTGGTTGTGTAGTCAATATGCAAAAAGTTATCAACCAACGTACGTTTCAGTTTCTGGGCTGGATTGTAGCGCTGATCTGAAGGCATCGAATATTTATATCTGCCATCGTCCATTGGGACCTTGATGAGCAGTAGCTCCTTGATATCACGCGATACGGTCGCCTGCGTGACCTGAAAACCAGCCTTACGCAATGCTTCAACCAGATCATCCTGAGTCTCAATCTCATGTTGTGAAATAATTTCCCTAATTTTAATATGTCGTTGACCCTTCATATAATCCTCCTATGGATTAACCTTCATATTCCTCTTCTTCGAGGTCTTCCACTAATGTAATAAGGCGAATATTTCGCTCGTCCGTATCAACGTACAATACACCCGCGCAACCCGGATAGAGCAATAAATACGGCATGAGCCTGTCCCTTAAATCAGGACCACTCCACTCCATTGGTTTCTTGCGGCGTGACGTTTTGACCATATATGTCGAACCGTTTCGTACAGCCACGTAGTCTATAAACAAACGGCTATACACGGTATGTCCATTCACTTTAAAAGCAAGCGGTATTTTCATCTTCCCGCCCACTACTTCATATCCTTCTTCTTCGAGTAGGTCTGTGGCAAGTCCTTCGTCCAAGTCCTCGTTAATCGGTATCGTCTTTAGCACAAGCGGCTCTGGCTCCTTCAACCAGGCACGTAGGCTATACAAAGCCCATATTCCTAATATCACCCCGATCACAGCGATGATAACCGTATCATATCTTGTGTCCATGGACCGATCACCTCATGGACATATTCTAGGACAAGATGTAAAATCCCTTTTCCTTTGTACATCTCATTATAGGCGAACGTGAGTTCTATAATCAATCCCTCACACCAAAAAGAGGTTCCCTTAAGTTCACAGAACTCATGGAGAACCCCTGAATGTTACTTACGCGATGGACCATTATTAAAAGTCTGACCTGCTTCCTGAACGGTACGTTCAATCAGTGGTCTGAAATCCATCTTCTCCAACTGCGATTCTGCAGCAGGAAACCCATCCAAACGCCAATGCGCTAAAAATTCAATATTGCCTTCTCCACCTGTAATAGGCGAATAAGCCAAACCTTGCAGCGTAAGTCCAAGCTCATGTGCAAACATCAGAATGGTCTGCAACACTTCTTTATGCGTAGCAGGATCACGGACCACACCGGATTTTCCGACCTTTTCGCGTCCAGCTTCGAATTGCGGCTTGATTAGAGCTACAATATCAGCAGGTTGATGCAACAAGGCAAGCAACGGGGGCAAAATAATACGTAATGAAATAAAGGAAACGTCAATACTAGCAAAATTCGGCACGGAACCATTCAAATCCGCGGGTGTCATATATCTGAAATTCGTTTTCTCCATTACGCATACTCGTTCATCATTACGAAGCGACCAATCCAGCTGGTTATAACCCACATCAATGGCGTATACGTATTCAGCTCCATGCTGAAGCGCACAATCCGTAAAACCTCCAGTGGACGAGCCAATATCCAGCATTGTCCTGCCCTTCATATCCAGCTCAAATTGACGGATGGCCTTCTCCAGCTTCAATCCTCCACGGCTTACATACGGATGCACCGAACCCTTAACTTTAAGCTCGCTGGCGCGTGGTACCTTCATCCCCGCCTTCTCGATCCGTTCGCTGTCCGCCAGCACTAGCCCAGCCATAATCGCAGCTTTAGCTTTTTCACGGCTTTCAAAAAAGCCTTGTTCTACAAGTAATACATCAATGCGTTCCTTCGGAACAGACATGTTAATCTCCCTTTAGGCAGCCAGGCTGCTCTTGTCATACTTTTTATAAACGTCATGGTCTTCACTTCAAGTTACCCTATACAGATTGTCCCATGCCATATGCTGGCTCAGCAGCCCATTTACGCAACTTTAAGCATACATCTTCAATGGTGAGACCTACTTCAGCACGCTGCTCTTTGATGGAGCCATGCTCCACGAACAGATCGGGAATCCCCATTAGGCGCACCTGTGCCTCTTGTATTTCGGCTTTAGCGTAAAATTCCAGTACAGCGCTACCCAAGCTTCCTGCTTCAGAAGCTTCTTCCAATACGATCAGCTTCGTATGCTGACGAGCCAGCTCACGCAACATATCCTCGTCCAAAGGTTTCAGGAAACGAGCATTCACGACGCCCACTTGCAAACCTTCCCGTTTCATCGCCTCCGCAGCCTCTGTCGCCACCTGGAGCATCGGTCCTGATGCAATTACAGCAAAGCCCTCACCCTTACGCAGGAGCTCCCAACTGCCGATGGGAATAGCCTGTAATTCTTTATCCAACGGCACGCCAACCACATTAACACGTGGGTAACGATAAGCAATTGGACCATCTTCATAGTCGAGCGCTGTTTTCATCATATGACGTAGCTCGTTCTCATCCTTTGGCATCATAAGCACAAGATTGGGGATATGACGTAAGAATGCCACATCAAATACGCCATGATGAGTTTCCCCGTCAGCCCCCACAAAACCTGCACGGTCAATCGCGAACATCACATTCGCATTATGACGACAGATATCATGCACAATTTGGTCATAAGCACGCTGCATAAAAGTGGAATACACCGCAAACACCGGCTTCATCCCTTCCATTGCCAACGCAGCACACATGGTAGCTGCATGCTGTTCAGCAATACCGACGTCAATCATACGGCTAGGAAACTCTTTACTAAACGGTACCAGTCCTGATCCACCAGGCATAGCAGGTGTGACCGCAACGATGCGCTCATCCTGCTCAGCCAACTCAATCAGCGTTCGGCCGAAAATTTCCGTATACATCGGATTACCCACAGCTTTGAGTACCTGGCCCGATTCAATTTTGTAGGGACTGATTCCATGCCATTTGTGTGAATCTGCTTCCGCAGGTTTATAGCCCTTGCCCTTGGTGGTTACGACATGCACCAATACAGGGCCAGTGACATTATCAGCCTGCTGGAAGGTTTCGATTAGCTTCGGCAAATCATGTCCGTCCACTGGACCGAGATACGTAAGTCCCAGCTCTTCAAACAGTACACCAGGCACCATCATATATTTAAGACTGTCCTTGACACGGCCAGCCGATTTGGCAAGTTTACCGCCGATCGCGGGTATTTTTTTCAGCAAAACTTCCAGCTCATCTTTTGCCCGCAAATAATGGCGGTCCGAGCGGATTTTACTCAAATAATTATGCATGGCCCCTACATTAGGTGCTATGGACATTTCGTTGTCATTCAGAATGACCATTAAATTTTTGCGCTCATGTCCGATATGATTCAACGCTTCGAAGGCCATCCCCCCAGTCAGCGCGCCGTCTCCGATCATTGCAATGACTTTATTGTCCTCGCCCTTCAAATCTCGAGCCAAAGCCATTCCCATTGCGGCCGACAGAGAAGTGCTGCTATGACCGGCTTCCCAAACATCATGCTCGCTCTCACTTCTTTTTACAAAACCACAAAGTCCATCACGCTGACGAAGTGTATCAAAACGGTCCATTCGCCCTGTCAATATTTTGTGTACGTAGGCTTGGTGCCCAACGTCATAAATCATCTTGTCCTTCGGACTGTTATAGCAATAATGCAGGGCGATCGTGAGCTCAACCACTCCCAGATTCGATGCCAGATGCCCCCCAGTCACGGACAGCTTCTCAATCAAAAAGCTCCTGATTTCCTCGGCTAGAGAAGCCAACTCCTCAACCGACAGTGATTTCAGATCGCCTGGTTGCTTTATGTGTGGAAGCAGCACGCATATCTCCCCGCTTTCCTTCAAGTTTGTGAGTAAAGTTAACAAGTATTATATCACACTTTTTGACTGTGCTTAAACGCAGACAAGTCAAAACAGCTCTAACGCAACTAATGATCACGCTTCATCAGGTAATCGGCTATCTCCAGCAAACGAGAAGAATCGGGGATACCACTCTCTATTATCACTCTTTTAGCAGATGCGGTGAGTTCCTCTACCTGCTGCAAAGATGCGTCCATACCAATGAAATACGGATAGGTGACCTTCTCTTGTTCAACATCACTTTGCGTTTTCTTACCCATTTTACTCTCATCGCCTATGAGGTCCAGTATATCGTCCTGTATCTGAAAAGCCAGCCCCAAATCTCGTCCAAAGCGTCGAAGCGCCTCTAATTGACCCTTGTCCGCCCCACCAATCCGTCCACCTGCCAAGAGCGAGAAAATAATCAAATCAGCCGTTTTATGAAGATGGATATATTCCAGTTCCTCGATCCCCGTCATTCCTTGCTCGCCTGACATATCGGCGACCTGTCCGCCTACCATGCCCCGCGCGCCACTCATTTCGGACAAATCCTCAACTATGGACAATAGCGAATCAGACGAAACACCGTGACGCCGTCCTGCTTGCACAATACTGTAAAAGGCATGGGTCAACAAAGCATCACCCGCAAGGACGGCAACCGCCTCGCCGTATACCTTATGATTCGTCAGCTTACCTCGCCGATAGTCATCATCATCCATGGCTGGCAAGTCGTCATGAATGAGGGAGTACGTATGTACCATTTCTACCGCACATGCCACTGGCAGCGCAGCTTCCCTGCTTCCACCGAATGCTTCAGCAGCAGCGATCACAAGCAGAGGCCGCAGCCGTTTTCCGCCTGCGGTGAGTGAATAATTCATGGATTCTCGAAGAACATCGGGAATGTCCCAATCGGCCGGGAATTGCTCGGTCAGTGCGGACGAAACCGCATCCGTCGTCCCGGTCAAATATTCCTTGAACGACGGTCTATTCAAGTCCTTCACCGCCGTTTTCATCCAGTCCCCCACCAAAAGGCTTCTTGCGCAAATCTCCATCCTCTTCCACGATCATTTCAATTTTACGTTCAACCTGCTCCAGCTTCTGACTGCAAAGTTGAGACAACTTCATCCCCCGCTGGAACAAATCAATGGCTTGCTCCAGAGGAACGTCTCCATGCTCCAGTTGTCCGACAATTTCTTCAAGAGCAGCCATAGCCGCTTCAAAATTCAATTCCGTTTCATTCGCCACCGTGCTTCGCGTCCTCCTTCATTCCCCATACTTGGCAGTCCAACTGCCCATCACTCACTTTAATCTTGATGGAATCTCCCGGCTGTACGTCTTTGAGCGACTTAATCAGCCGTTTTTCCTGCTCATCGTATACCAAGCTATAGCCTCGGGCCATGACTTTGAGTGGGCTCAGCGCATCCAGTTGACGAATTCCCGTGTGCAACTGCTGCCGTCCCGTTTTCGTAATAGCACGCATCGCAGACTCCAGCTGACGTTGCGCCATATCCGTCTGCTTGCGTGCTGAACGAATTTGTTCACGCGGATTAAACCGTTCTAGTACCTGACGCATACGTGCGTTCTTTTCTGCGTTCAAACGAGAACGGTTACGCGCTGCGCGGATTAGACGCTGATGCAGCATGTCCATTCGCTCTGCATGCTGTAGCATATAGCGGCGTGGGTGCAGCAGGACTGGTGAACGCTGAAGCCTCGCCAAGCGTACACGGCTGGTTTCCAGCCGCTGCCGGAGGGCGTTGCGCAACCGTTGCTCCCGCTGGAGCAGCTGATCCCGTAGCTCTGCCTGATTAGGCACGGCCAACTCGGCTGCTGCGGTTGGCGTTGCCGCACGTAAGTCAGCCACAAAATCGGCAATGGTAAAATCCGTTTCGTGTCCAACTGCCGAAATAACCGGAATGACCGATGCGTAAATGGCGCGCGCAACCGCTTCCTCATTAAACGCCCACAGTTCTTCCAACGAGCCACCTCCCCGTCCGACAATCATCACCTGAACCTCTTGCATACGATTCATAGTTTCAATTGCCTTGACGATCGAGGGGGCGGCACCTTTTCCTTGTACAAGCACAGGATACAACACAATTCCAGCCTGCGGGTATCGCCGCTGAAGTGTCGTAATAATATCACGCACAGCCGCTCCAGTCGGTGACGTAATCACGCCAATGGTTACTGGATGGGCAGGGAGGTTACGCTTACGAGCAGTATCAAACAGTCCCTCTGCATCCAGCTTTTGCTTGAGCTGCTCGTAAGCTAAATAAAGGCTTCCTATACCATCAGGCTGCATTTGAGTCGCATAAAACTGATATTGTCCATCTCGTTCGTACACGGATACGTTTCCCCGGGCAATAACACGCGTACCTTCTTTCGGTACGAAAGGGAGCCGCTGATTATGGGTTGCAAACATAATCGAACGTATGCGGCTCCCCTCATCCTTGAGCGTAAAGTACATGTGACCACTTGAATGATGCGTAAAATTAGAAATTTCCCCGCGTATCCATACATCAGACAGCACCTGATCCGACTCCAATTTCATCCGGATATAACGATTCAGGTCCTTTATAGAGTAAATACGTTGTTCAGCCACGGCAGCTGTCCTTATGCCAAACCGTGCGACCGCTTGGCCGCTACGAGCGTATTTTGCATCAGCATCGTAATTGTCATCGGCCCTACTCCGCCGGGAACAGGCGTAATCGGACCAGACACTTGCTTCACGCTCTCAAAATCAACGTCCCCCGCCAGCTTTCCGTTCTCCAGACGGTTCATCCCTACATCTATCACTACCGCTCCGGGCTTCACGAACGAAGCATCAATAAAGTTGGCTTTGCCGATCGCAACGACTAAGATATCTGCTTGTCGACTTAGGTCCGCAATATTCGCTGTACGGGAGTGGCACATCGTAACCGTAGCATTTTCACGCTGCAACAATAAAGACACTGGCTTGCCCACGATATTACTGCGACCAATAACTACCGCATGTTTACCGGCTATCTCCACTCCAGCACGCTTAATTAACTCAATGACTCCAGCAGGAGTACAAGGCAATAGACTATCGTCACCGATGACCAAATTCCCTACGTTCACCGGATGGAATCCATCCACATCCTTCTCCACTGCAATCGCGTCAATGACAGCTTTTTCATGAATATGCTTTGGCAACGGCAGTTGCACCAAAATTCCATGGATGGTACTTTGATGGTTCAGCTTGTTTACCAGTTCCAGTAATGCTTCCTGCGAAGTATCTGCTGCCAACCGATGAACCTCGGAGTAATAGCCGAGATCATGGCATGCCTTTTCCTTGTTTTTAACATACACTTGCGAAGCGGGATCTTCGCCTACCAATACAACAGCCAGTCCGGGTTGAAAGCTGTGCTCTTTCAGACGAATGACCTCTTGCTGAATGCTTGCGCGAATATCCTGAGAGATTTGTTTACCATCAATGATCGGTGCTGACATGTTTTACCACTCTCCAACCTGATTCAGTAGTCTCTACTTAAAAACGTGCTTTCAATTGCTCCAGTTCTTGTATCACTCGTCCCAGTACACCATTAACAAATTTACCGGATTCCTCGGTACCAAAGTGCTTCGACAACTCAATCGCTTCATTAACAGCTACCTTGGCTGGAACATCCTCACGGAAAATCATCTCATATGCCGCAAGCCTTAAAATTTGACGATCTACACGTGAAAGCCTGCTGATCTGCCAGCCTTTAAGATAATCCACCAGCAGCCCATCAATGGCTTCCTTGTGCTCCCACGTACCCCGCACATGCTCCAAGACATACGCTCTTAACACTGCTGCATTTTTAACGACAACTTCCGCTTCGTTTTCCTCAGCGGCTTCCTGAAGCAACATGTCCACGGCTGCTGCCGCATCCACTTCATTCATTTCCATATGGTACATACTCTGTACCGCTAATTCCCTCGCCAGACGTCTTTTCATGCCCTGCCTCCTACGCTTGCCTATATCTATTTTTCATTCTAACCAATTTCCACAAAAAAACCTGTGAACGCATCCTCCAAAACGTTGGGCGCAAAGAAGCTACAGCTCTATTTTTGGAGAACACGTATCACAGGGTTCATTTAAAAGGACGCCAACGTTGCGACAACCAATCGCCCCATTCCTTCCAAGGGAGGAATGAACCGAGCGCTGAATCGCTACGTCTTCCTAGCGTATATCCGATGAACACCATCAATGCAAAGAACAACATATTCCAAAAGCCTGCCCACAAATAAATAAAACCGAAAAAAATACCAGCCGTGATCCCCATGATCCGGCCCTTGTAACTTCCCCATATTTCTTTCCAGGGCATCAGGGAAAATCACCTCTATTCCACACGACTCTTAAAGCTGGGTGACTGAGAAACATTAGCGATGTACACCGATACATTGGACACAGGAATTCCTGTAATTTCTTCCACATGATCGTGTACCCCCTTTTGTACCTCGGAGGTTAACACCGGAATGGAGCTTTCCCCGTCTACAACCGCCCGAATCGTAATATCAAGTCCCGAATCCAACACACGAACGCGTGCTTTCAAATCCTGCATCCCGCGAAATCGGGAAGCTGCTTTGAGGCACAGATTTTCAATGGTATCCACTGAAATCTGAATGTCACCGTATTCCGTTCGTTGATCAATAGAATGCTGTACGGTTTGGTTCCGTCGAATAGAGATATAAAAAAAACGAAGACTCAATAACAACAGAACCCCTGCAATAATCAGGCTGGTAAACCACACTACTCGCTCATCCTCAATACTTAAAACATACGGAATGGCCCCGCTCAGGAGGAGGATGGCGAGAATGGAAATAATTCCGATACTTAAGCTGTACAAGAACAGCAGAAGTCTGTCCATAACTTTAGCCACGAAACGCACAGCCTCCTTAAATTAGAGTAAACCCTCGACCCATAAGGGTCGGGGGTTTGTACAAAGTATCGCTCTATTTAACCCGTCCGGCGCCCAGCACTTCCGGCTCTTCTACTTTATCGGCATTTTTGAATTGAACATCATGAATTTGCACGTTCACTTCAACAACGTTAAGACCTGTCATGTTCTCAATCGAACGCTTAACATTATGCTGAATAGCAGCAGCCACCTCAGGCAGACGGTTACCGTACTCAATAATGACGGAGACGTCTACAGCAGCTTCACGCTGTCCGACTTCCACTTTTACACCTTTAGATAAATTTTTGCGGCCTAGCAGTTCGGCAAACCCACCAGCAAATCCGCCACTCATTCCCGCAACGCCCGGTACCTCAACGGTAGCCAGTCCGGCAATGACTTCAATAACTTCTGGGGCAATTTGAATCTCCCCAATTTCTGTACGTTCGAATTCGGTTGGCACTGTGCTCATACCTTCAACACCTTTCGGTCAAAATAAGTTTCATTCCAGCTTTGGATTTCAAAGCAGACATGCTCACTTATTATCCATACTATATCATTTGGCGTTCATTATGACAAACGGAGGAAATATACCGATTAAACTTCGTTTTCCTCCAAAAATTTAATATCAAAATCGCCTTTAATAAAGGTCGGATGCTCTAGCAAGCGCTGATGAAAAGAAATCGTTGTGGGTATGCCCTCAATAGCAAACTCAGTCAAAGCCCGCTTCATTTTGGCAATTGCATCCTGCCGTGTAGGTGCCCACACAATCAGCTTGGCGATCATAGAGTCATAATAAGGAGGAATGCTATAACCTGGATATACTGCACTGTCTACCCGTACCCCAGGACCGCCTGGAGGCAGATAAAATCCGATTTTACCCGGTGCAGGCATAAAATTACGATCCGGATCCTCAGCGTTAATACGGCACTCTATCGCCCAACCATTGATGGTGACTTCTTCCTGCGTAAAGGAAAGCGGATGCCCTTCAGCGACAGAAATCATTTCCTTAATCAGGTCTACACCGGTAATCATTTCTGTTACGGGATGTTCTACCTGAATACGTGTATTCATTTCCATGAAATAGAAATTGTTGTCCGGGCCGAGCAAAAATTCGAGAGTACCTGCACCAGAGTATTGAACGGCCAAAGCTGCACGAACAGCTGCCTGACCCATTTCTTCACGGACATCCTGTGAAAGTACAGGACATGGTGCTTCCTCCAACAACTTCTGACGACGACGCTGCACAGAGCAGTCCCGTTCGCCCAAATGGGCAACATTACCATGCTTGTCCGCTATGATTTGTATTTCCACATGTTTCATACCGGTCAAATATTTTTCTAGGTACACACCCGCATTGCCAAATGCCTTTTGCGCCTCCTGCTGAGCAGTAGTGATTTGCTGAATGAGGTTATCCTCATCTTCGGCGATACGAATACCTTTACCTCCGCCACCTGCTGTGGCCTTGATAATTACCGGATATCCGATATCACGTGCGATGCCGATCGCATCCTGCAAATCCTCAACCAGCCCGTCTGAACCCGGAATAACCGGAACTCCGGCATCCTTCATGGTCTGCTTGGCAACGGCTTTATCTCCCATTTTGTTAATGGCTTCAGGAGAAGGACCAATAAACGTAATATTACACGATTCGCAAATTTCAGCGAAGTCTGCGTTTTCCGCCAAAAATCCGTAACCTGGATGAATGGCATCACATTCAGTCAATGTAGCAACGCTCATCAGATTCGTAAAATTAAGGTAGCTGTCCTTAGATAGCGTCGGTCCGATACAGTAAGCCTCATCTGCGAGACGCACATGTAACGAATCCTTGTCAGCTTCCGAATATACAGCAACTGTCGAAATATTCATTTCGCGGCAAGCGCGAATGATACGAACCGCAATTTCTCCACGATTCGCAATCAATACTTTTTGAAATGTCATGACTTTATCCTCCCTGGGAGCAGTCTTGCCGAACCCTCAAAAGAGGGTGCAAACAAGCTTTTTACTCCGGTTTCACAAGGAACAATGGCTGGCCATATTCGACCAACTGTCCGTTTTCGGCCAAAATTTCCACAATTTCGCCCTTCACTTCAGCTTCCAGCTCGTTCATCAGCTTCATCGCTTCAATGATACATACCGTTGTTTTTTCGCCCACTTTGCTGCCGATACTCACATACGGAGCCGTATCCGGTGATGAAGAACTATAGAAAGTGCCTACCATCGGAGATACGATTTTATGTAGATTGCTTGCATATTCCCTCGGTTCTCCAGCAGTTGTAGATCCAACATCGGACTGTACTTGTGGATTTGGAATAACAGCTTGTGGTGCCACTGCATAAGCAGGTGTTGCCACAGGAGCCTGTACTGTAACGATTTCGCTTTTGCCCGGTTTACGGATCAACAGGCGAGTTCCTTCATTTTCAATTTCAAGCTCATGCACAGACGTTTCATCCACCAGCTTGATCAATTCCTTAATCTCGCTTAATTTAAACATCTCTATTAATCACTCCTTCAGCATTTTGCCGGTTGCTGATAACATTGTTGAAACAGCTTTATGTATTATATCACAATCATTAAAAATAGAAAGAGCCCGGAATAATGCAGAAATCCGGGCTTTTTCGCGTTTTTTGTCTTATTGTGTAACATATTGGACACTGATCTTATCCTGCGTTACGTTCAGTTCCTTCATGACTTTGTCGACAATTGTTACCGCTTGCTTAGCATCCAATTTTTCACTCAGAACCACTACTTTGTATTTATCAGCGTCTTCCTCACGGACGACCGCATTGGCGAACTGTTGCTGAAGCTCTTCTTCAATTCCAGTAATTTTAGCCTGCTTATCTTCAAGTACATGTAATTCCTTTTGAGCCTCCGCAGCTTTCTTTGGTGTGCTGTCGTTCATTGCGGTAGTCAGTTCATCATTTTTCTTCTGATTTTCCACGTCCCGTTCCAGCAAATAGTTGTCAATCACAGCTGCTGCTGTAGGTTGGGCAGCTTGATCAGTTGCCACTTGATCCAGTACCTGCTGGTCGGTTTTGGCTGTAGAGGCTGCTTTGTCGTCACTTTGTGCTGTCGCGTCCGTCTTAGTCGCTGTTGTGTTTTGATTGGATGTCGCCGGTTCAGTAGTAGGGGTAGCTGCCGTACCTTTGTCGCCTTTTGAGTTTTCTGTTGCTGGGTCAGTTGTAGAAGCCGTATCCGACTTTGTGGAATTTGCTGATGCTCCATCAGTTACTTCTCCATTCGTCACTACTTCGTTTACCTTCAGTTCGTTCAATTGTTCCTCTGCCTTCGTCGTTGCTTCCTGTGCGGCATCCTGCTTAACCTTGCTCACTTGTTCACTATCGGCTACTGGTGGATTTGCAGGGCTTGAGTCCTCCGTAAACAAATAATACGCAGACAGCACGACCATTAAACTCAGCATGGACACCAGCCAAACGGTTTGTCTTTTATTATTCATGTTCCGTCCTCCATATTCATTAATGGTTTAAAATATAAACTTCTTTGTTCCTGAATTCCAAATTATCCCTGCTTGCGCGGTACGACTGAAATTTTGTAGGAAGGTACATTTAGCCCCTTCTGTACAGCATCGACAATTAGCTGCTTCACTGTAGGGTTTTCTGCCCCCATAGCCACAACAAGCACTCCCCTCACCTGCGGTTTTACTTTTTTTGTCACAATCGGGGTGTGCTGCCCACCAGATGATTCATAGGTGACAATTTCGCCATCACGTGTATATTGAGTAGTGTGCCGTTGTCCACCATTGGCGTCCGTCTCATTGTTCTCTTCCTGCATGTCCTTTACATTGCGTTGAACGATAACTTCTTCGGTGGAGTCTACCGTAACCATGACATCAACGGTTCCTACGCCAACAATCTGCTCCAGCATCTGTTTCATATTGTCCTCAAAAACCTTCTCAATCCCGGCAAAAGAACTTTCTTCACCTGTTGTTGTCTCTAACGTAGGCTCATTTTTCATCACGCCAGGCGGCTCACGCCCTACGTTTTCTGGATCAACCTTTTTTACATTAACGAATGAATTAAAGAGCATAATCGCTACACCGATAAGGCCAAGAATAAGCAACCAACGAAATGAATTGAACCTTTTCGCCCCATCCGCCCCTCCACCCAGCCATTGCTCCAGCTTTTTCAGCCATTTGCTCATTTCTGCTCACCTCCTGTTACCATTCATGTGTTCCATCCTGCGAAGAAAGCACCTGAACATTTTTGCTATCTATCCCCCATTTTTCACGTAAAAGTCCTGTAATTAAGCCAAATGCTTTCGTATCTGTTGGCTTTCCGTCCTCAACAGTTTTGTCAGGATTACGATCATCTTCTCGCGTTCCTTCATTAAAATCTGAAGTTTTTGCATGTGTTGGCTCTACACGAATATTCACTGTCTTTTCGGCTACAGGCTCCACCATAATCGGCTTGACATCTGCACCAGGCGAGACGTCTGTGTTTTTCTTTTCTTTTTCTGGCTGCTGTTCTGCCAATTGGACCACTACCGACTGGACACCCGTTCCTGCCTCCAGCCCTGATTCCTCCTGTTGAATCTTTGCAAGGGTAACCTGGACCGACTGAATTGCTAACCCAGTATACTGTTCCAACTGTCCTTTCATTTCCTTAGCTACCTCTTTGCCAGCCCATTGCATGGAGCTTTGTTCTTGCTGTAGCTTTAACTGGCTGCCTTTTGCTAGAATCTCCTCCAATGTCGGTTCCCTCTTGCCTGTCTCAGCCTGACGTTGAAGATCCAATGCTCGCCCTAGAACCTCGGAAGGACTGGTGCTCAGTAAGCGCACGACCGGAGACAGCAACGTCAGCAGAATAAGCAGGCTGAGAACGAGTTTGACATACCTCTCCATAGATCGGCTCGGTAAGATCATATCGACAAAAGAAGCCAGCAACACGATTAGCACCAGTTCCTTGAGCCAGCCTGCCAGCCAGGTCACGTCACTCTCCTCCCCCCTTGTTGGTTTACGTGCATTGGTTCACCTCATCATGACTGTCATATTGCCTGCTGCGAGCATGACTGTAATTGCAAGGAAGGACATCAATCCCACTGCTGCCAGCGCCGCGAAAACATAAATCATGCTCTTGCCGATCGCATCCAGACATGCCACGATAGGCGTATCACCCAAAGGCTGCATGATCGCTGCTGTCACTTTATAAATGAGCGCCAGCGTCAGAATCTTGAGGGCGGGAAAGGCGCACAGGAACAAAATAATAATGACTCCTACCAGACCAATGGCATTTTTAACGAGTAGCGAAGCCGAAATAACTGTATCTGTCGCATCTGCCAACGCCTTGCCGACCACCGGAACAAAACTACCTGTAATATATTTGGCTGTACGGATTGTTAATCCGTCAGTAACGGACGATGTCAAGCCTTGTACCGAAATGACTCCTAGAAAAATCGTCAGCAGCACTCCCAGCACTGCTACTCCAGCGTTCCGCAACAGATCGGCTAGCTGGGTCAGCTTGTATTTGCCCGTCAGCGAGTTGACCAAATACAGCACAGCCGAGAAGAACAGCAGCGGGAAAACCAGCGTATGAATGACTGTTCCGACTGTGTTGATCATAAATACAATCAGCGGGTGGGTCACCGAAACTGTTACGACGTTCCCCATCGAGGCTAGCATGGTAAACAGCAAAGGCAACATTGCCATCATGAAGTGAATCATGCTATCAATCGCTTCTTTGGCATAACCAATCGCTACACTAAAGCTATTAATCGCCAAAATGATAATGACCATGTATACGATAGCGTAGGCCACTTTGCTGACCTGTTTGCTTTCAAAAGCGCTTTGCAGCGTTTCCAGCACCATACTCATAATGCTGAGCATGACGATGGTGACGAGCAACTTGGCATTTACTCGGATTTCATGGATGAAAAAATCAGCTATAGCGCTCAATACACCCTTTATGCTGAACCCTTCACCGCCTGGAAGCAGCATGTCCATGAAGGAAGGCGTTTTCTGATCAGGGAAAAATCCGCCGTATTGCTGCATGAGCCCGTCCCAATAATGTTCTACTTCGTCTTTGGGCATTTGCTCCGCCTGCTGTCTGATCCATTCGTTTGTCGGTGTATTATCTGCAAAGAGGAACGCAGCCGAGGCACACCAGAAACATAGCAGCAACATTGCAATTACTTTGAGATTCGGCATGCCCCCCAGCCTTTTCATGGCATCACCCCCTCAGGCGGGCATCAGCTTCAGAATGGTATCAATAATAATGCTGATAATCGGGATTGCGAGCACCATAATGAGTACCTTTCCGGTAAGCTCAATTTTGGAAGCAATCCCGTCTTGTCCTGCATCCCGAACGATTTGCGCTCCAAATTCAGCAATATAAGCGATACCGATTATTTTCAAGACGGTTTTAAAATAGATCATATCCATGCCTGAAGACCGGGCCAGTCTCTCCAGTACAGCAACCACAGATCCGATCTTCCCAATCAGCAGCAAAAAAATGACGATTCCCGCAGCTGTTGCAATCAAAAAGGCAAACATCGGCTTCTGTTCCTTAATGACTAAAATAAGGACTGTGGCAATGAGGGCGAAGCCCACCACCTGAATAATTTCCATGTGTCCACCTACTGAAAAAGAAAGATAGATTTGATCTCTTGCAGAAGGTTATCCAGCATTCGCACCACCATGAACAGGACCACGACGAAGCCGATGACCGTTACCCAGTGCGCCATGTCTTCTTTGCCCATTTGCTTTAATACGGTATGAATCATAGCGATAATAATGCCAATTCCGGCAATTTGGAAAATTGCGTTCACTTCTAAATTCATTCGAGCACCCCGCTAATAGATCAAAATGACGATCAATGCTCCGATCAGCAGTCCCAGGCTCCTGCTCATACGCTCGTACCTCACCTGATCTGCCTGCGCCTGCGCTTCTTCATGGGATAACTGCTGGATGGTCAACGCAATGTGCTTGATCTGGTCTTCACGGTCGCTGGTTCCAAGACTGTAAGCAAGCTGCCGCATCGCTTCCTTCTCGGCTTGCTTCATAGAGGAACGGCTCCACGAGTCTTCAATGGCTTTATGCAAGCTTTCTCTGGCAGTCAGGCCAAAAGAGGGGTGCATCCAGCGTGAGGCTTGCTGAAACAGAGTGCGTAAGGGCTCTCGCAAGGGCTCTCCTGTCTTGGCGAAAGCATCTGGTAGCGGAGACACCCCGTAGGAAACCTCGGTGGTCAATCTTTGCAGCGCAAGAATCAACTCCCTGATTTGCCGCGGCCTCATTGCAAACTGCCTTGCCCGTTGCCAACCTGCCAGCGTAGCGGCCAGTATAACCAAGGCTGCCCCCAGTAGCTTAAGCATAGGAGATGCCCCCATTCTGCCCTTCTCCAGATAGTGTAATCCTGCGTTGCTTGGCATCTGCCAGTCGGAATGAGACGCCCCGGCTCGTCCGCTCCAGCATGACGTAGAGTTGAAACAGCTCTTGTCCTGTAGTTAATCCAGCAAAAGCAGACCGGGTCGCCATTTCAGCCACATCGCGACCATGTGCGGAAGCAATGACTGCAATGCCTGCATGAAGCGCTTCGCGCACCGCCTCCGCATCTTCCGGTCGTCCGATTTCATCAACAATGAGGACATCCGGTGACATCGAGCGGATCATCATCATCATGCCTTCTGCTTTCGGACATCCGTCCAATACATCGGTGCGAGGCCCGACATCAAAACCGGGGATACCTTTGTGACTACCAGCGATCTCAGAGCGTTCGTCTATAATGCCTACCTTGAGTCCATTCCGTCGCCCCCCATGGCTTTCCATCCCTCCGTAACTGAGTTGCCGAGCCAAGTCCCTAAGCAGTGTCGTTTTGCCATGCTGAGGAGGGGACAAAATGAGGGTATGC
This sequence comes from Paenibacillus sp. SEL3, assembly GCF_054602585.1. Classification (NCBI taxonomy): domain Bacteria; kingdom Bacillati; phylum Bacillota; class Bacilli; order Caryophanales; family Paenibacillaceae; genus Paenibacillus; species Paenibacillus sp. SEL3. The sequence continues at coordinate 209,360 of NZ_CM137725.1, forward strand.
CGGATTTTCCCGGACATTCGATCTGCTACATAAGGCAATATCCGATCAGCTATGCCGGGAATTGCACGCGCAATTCTTACATTAAAGCTGCTTATATCCCTCAAATGCTCCACTCGTCCTCGGTTGAGTACGGTTCTCCCTGCCAAGCCAATACGATGACCGCCAGGGATCGTAATAAACCCTTTACGAAGCTCCTCTTCCATCGTATAGAGGGAATGATTGCTGATAAAATCCAGCAGTCGGTGGGCATCCTCACGGTCAGGCTTATAGGCTTCCACATGGTTCAAAGTCAGCTGACCAGCAGACGTTACAAAATGATGTTCACCATTTGCATTAATTTCCAACGGCCTTCCTTCCCTGACCCGGATTTCTTCCAGTTGCTCAAATACCGTTTCTGGAAGCCTTCCGAGTATACCGTGCAACGGTTCGGGAAATAACTCCAGCCATTCCATACCGATGCAGCCCCCTCACAGTTGTCCTTTTTCTTTAAGACAAGTCTATGGTTGACTCTCGCTTTTTATGCCGAAAATATATTGAAAACCTAGGCAAACTTTTGCTAACTCCTATCAACGCTCAACAGACCTTTCCCCCGCTTGTTTAAGCACCATTCTCTAATTTTCACAAATAAAAAAGGGCCTCTCAAAGCCTTGTCGGCTAAGGGAAACCCTTGGGTAGAAAAGATAGATTCAGAAAAAAAGAGGCTGCCCCCCAGTTTAACTCTCACTGATGGAACAACCTCTTAACCTACTGCTGTATTCTATGATTTATCAAACTATAAATAGAGGGCATATAATGTATCAACCTTTACTGTCATAAGCATCGTTCACATTAGCCATATTCAGTGTCTAGATCACGTTGCAGTTATTAACGACGGTCTTGCGGTCCACCCACAAACGCTTGCTCCTCGGTGTCCAGGTTATAAGCTGTATGCAACGCCTGAATAACCTCATGAAGCTTACCCGCTTCAATTACACACGATACTTTGATTTCAGATGTGCTTACCATTTTAATGCTAACGCCTTGCTCTGCCAGTACGGCAAACATTTGCGCAGCAACACCCGGATGGCTAACCATTCCTGCACCTACAATGGAAACCTTCACCAAGTTTTCCTCAGACGTTACTTCACGGTACGGAAGCTCTCCACGAATACCTTCCAGCGTCTTCAGTGCCGCTTCACGATCCGTCAGAGCTACTGTAAAGGAGAAATCCGCTTTACCAGCTTCAACCCCGCTCTGTACAATAATGTCTACATCAATTTTGGCTGCCGCCAGTGTTCCAAATACTTTCGCCAGTACGCCGGGAATATCGGCGACGCCCAAAATACTGATTCTTGCTACATTTTTATCATATGCAATCCCACTGACTACAACGCCTTGTTCCATTACTGCATCCTCCTTTACGACCGTTCCTTCATTATGGTTAAAACTGGACCGCACGATCAGCGGTACCCGGTTATGTTTGGCATATTCTACCGCACGAGGATGCAATACAGCTGCACCCAGATTAGCTAATTCCAGCATTTCATCATAAGAAATTTCTTTTAGCTTACGAGCAACCTTCACGATCCGTGGATCTGTTGAATAAATGCCGTCCACATCCGTGTAAATTTCACAGGCATCCGCTTGAATCGCCGCCGCCAGCGCAACCGCCGTCGTATCAGAGCCACCACGTCCCAGCGTTGTAATGTCTCCCTCTGCAGACATCCCTTGGAAGCCAGCTACAACAACGATCTTGTTGCTGCTCAGTGCTTCCAGCACTCGCTGAGGTTGAATGTCCGTAATTCGTGCTCGACCAAAGTCAGATTCAGTACGGAAACCAGCCTGCCATCCCGTAAACGATACCGCTTCATGACCCAACTGCTGAATAGCCATCGACAACAAGGCGATTGAAATTTGCTCACCTGTCGTCATCAACATATCCAACTCACGTGCAGGCAACTGCTCATTCAACAATTTGGCCTGGTCAATCAGTTCGTCTGTCGTGTCTCCCATTGCGGAAACGACCACTACACATTGATGCCCTTCACTCTGTTTCTCAACAACGCGTTTTGCCACGCGTTTCATGCGCTCCGTGTCACCGACGGAACTGCCTCCGAATTTCATGACATACAAAGACAACGATATTCACTCCCTCAGACTCAGTATGTAACCTTGAGATGGCACCCAACGACTTGAACGTGACATCCTGCGGAATAACTTTAGTACAGTATAATATGAAAGTGCTGTGCGGAGCCATTGTTTTTTAATATTAGTGCTTATAAAAATATCCCCTGCCCTTACAAGGACAGAGGAAATCTAAAAGCAGCAAATTTTATGCGCGAGACATGTATTTACCGTCACGTGTATCAATTAACAATACGTCATCTTGGTTAATGAACAAAGGAACTTGAACATTCAAACCCGTTTCCAATTTGGCATTTTTGGTAGCACCTGTAGCTGTATTACCTTTAATACCTGGTTCTGTTTCGATTACTTTGAGTTCCACGCTGGTTGGCAGGTTAATACCCAAGATTTCGCCGTTATAGCTGACGATATTTACATTCATGTTTTCTTTCAGGAAGTTAAGTTCCCATTTCAATTGATCGCTGGACAATGTGAATTGATCATATGTTTCATTATCCATGAATGTATGATCGTCTGCACTAGCATACAGATAAGATACACCGCGATTTTCGATTTGCGCCCGACCGATCGTTTCACCCGCACGGAATGTACGTTCAACAGTGTTACCGTTACGCAAGTTTTTCAACTTGGAGCGTACGAATGCTGCACCTTTACCCGGTTTTACGTGTTGGAAATCCAGCACCGTAAAAATATCTCCGTCTACCTCGACGGTCAAACCTGTTTTAAAATCATTAACGTTAATCACTAAAATACCCCTCCTACAGGACTGTTATCGTTATTAAACGACTGTAAATTCTTTGCTCGAATGTGTTAATAATTTGATGCCGCTATCTGTAATAACGATATCATCCTCGATCCGTACACCGCCCAATCCAGGCACATAGATACCTGGCTCGACCGTTACCACCATACCCGGCTCCAGAATATCATCACTCGCCTTCGACAGGCGTGTAGATTCATGTACTTCAAGACCCAGACCATGACCTGTACTGTGCCCGAAATTGTCTCCATAGCCATGGCTTGCAATAATATCCCGGGTCAGTGCATCCGCTTCACGGCCTGTCATGCCCGGCTTAATATGTTCAAGTGCGTGAAGTTGCGCCTTGAGTACAATATCGTAGATCTCACGCAACTGGGGCGCTAAATCCCCTTGTGTGGCCACTGTACGTGTCAAATCGGAGCAATAGCCATCCAGCAACGCACCAAAATCAAACGTAATCAGCTCGCCTGCTTGTACTAACTTAGCACTGGCTACGCCATGAGGCAATGCCGAACGAACCCCAGAAGCCACAATTGTGTCAAATGAAGAGGATGTAGCTCCCTGCTTGCGCATGAAGAATTCCATTTCCAGATCCAGCTCACGCTCGCTGACACCTGGCTTGATGTAAGGTAAAATGTGTGCAAAAGTAGCATCTGCCAAATCCGCTGCCCGCTGCATCACTTCCAGCTCTTCCGCATCCTTGTACACCCGTAATTTCTCTACAATGCCCGACACCGGAACCAGTGAAATAGGTGACAAATCTTCGCTATAAGCTTTATGCGTCGCAACAGTTACAGCGTCTTGCTCAAAGCCTGTTTCGCTGATCTGATGGGAAGACAGCAATTCTTTCACCGTTTCCATGACCTGTGCAGCGTGCTGCACTACCGTGAAGCCTTCGGCTTGTTCGGTCGCTTGCGTCATATAGCGAAAGTCAGTCAGCAAATAGCTATGGGATTCCGTAATCAGCACATAACCTGCCGAACCTGTGAAGCCTGTCAAATATCGACGATTGACAGGGCTAGTAATCAGCATAGCCCGCAGATTATGCTCGCCCAGCGCCTGCCGCAGCTTTAACACCCGGTCATTCTTCATCTTTCATTCCGCTCCCCTCTGTCAAATAACCAAATGCTATTTTAACACAGGGAATAGGCGCTTGAGAAGTTTTTGTTACGTTCAGCCCTCAGCTTTCTCAGGCTCGCGCTTTCTTTCATCCGTATACTCGACAGCAACGGTATATCCGATAAATAGTCCCCACAGTAAAAACACACAAATTTCCGTATACAGGGAATTCCATGTTAACCGATCAGGAGCATTCATCATCCCTAGCTTAGGACCTGTTAATACAAATAAAACAACCCACCAAATCAGGCCATACACAATGCCGGGTAAAGGACCCTTAAATCTGCGCAGCAACAGAGTGTACACCAGTGAAGCTACGACGGATAATCCAATAAAAAACAGTAGCCCTACCAGATGTCCCGCCATGGTGTTCATAAATGAATGCTTGAAAAAAGGCTCTGCGAGAAAGCCAGGCGCTACTACAGTAAAGTGCAACTTATAAAACAGCCAGCGCAGCAATCCCCAGAGCAAACCCGAAAAAAAACCCAACTCAAGCGCAAAAGGAATGAGAGGCGTATGTATTTTGCCTGACTGCTGCCTGCCTCTACCACTGTCGTTATGATTACGTTGATCCTGAGATCCACGAGGTTGCTCCTGTTCATGTCCTATCTTGGGTATAGAGAAGGTTTCGCTCATGTTGTTTAATCCCCTTTCAATATGAAAACTTTTTCCCATCGTAAAGACTATCGCAATCGGATATGCATGTACTTCCATCGGATTCTGCATTCCATTTTGCTGGTAGTATGCTCCAAGGGGGGAGAGTTTAACAATGAACAGGAATGCTGAATAATGGCAGCTTTCGACTTGAGGGTACGGACCCGTTTTTTACATTGACAAAATTTCAATCCTCTATCATAATATAATGGTGAAAATGATAATCATTATCATTTTATAAAAACATATATACGGGAGAACGCTTCTATGAAAAAGGGATTCATCGGGATTTTATTGTTAATGGTTTTTACGCTCACTCTGGCAGGTTGCGGAGCAGCCGACAATGCATCGGACAAAGATCAGGTAGCCACATCGGGTAGTAAACCGACTGACACAGCGACCGGTCCTGTGACGGTAAAGCATAATCGTGGTGAGATCACGCTCGACAAGCCCGCACAGCGTGTCGTAGTGCTGGAATGGACATTTACAGAGGATTTGGTTGCGTTGGGCGTTCAGCCGGTGGGTAATGCTGACAATGCCAACTACAAGGTGTACGTGACACCGGAGGCGGCACTGGATAGTAGCGTGGTCGATGTCGGCACGCGTAACGAACCGAATCTGGAAGCGATTGCTGCATTGAAGCCGGATCTGATCATTTCCAATGTTGATGGGAATGAAGCTATCTATGAGCAACTTAAGGCCATCGCTCCTACGATCGAATATAATCTGAACAATGGTAATGGCTACGATCATGATAAAATGGTAGAAATTTTTAATAGCATCGCGGTTGCTCTGGGAAAAGAAGACAAAGCTAGGCAGGTGCTTGCCGAACTGGATCAGCATTATGCTGAAGCCAAAGAAAAGCTCGCCGCTGCTGGCAAATCGGATTATCATTATGTACTGACACAAGCTTTCACTTCGCAAAATGCGGCCAGCCTCCGTATGTTTTCGGATAACTCAGTCGTCGTGGCAACATTGGCGAAGATCGGTATGATTAATGATTGGAAACCAAGCAAAGTTGAACCGTATGGCTTTACAACCGTCGGTATTGAAGCTCTGTCTGCTGTTCAGAACAGCAACTTTATCTATATTGTGCAGCCGGACGATGATGTTTTCGGGGCACCTATGAAAAATAATTCGGTCTGGAACGGTCTGAATTTCGTTAAAGAAAAACGCACCTATCCACTGAACGGTACGACATGGACATTTGGCGGCCCCCTCTCATCAAAAGGACTGGTTGACCAGGTTGTTGGGGCAATTACGCAATAGGTTGTTTCCGAAGTTTTATAATGAGTAGCATTTATGTGAGCAGTCTGACGCTCCATAAATGCTTTTTTTATAAGCCTGTGGTTACACCAGTTTCATCTAACTAGATATTCCCTTCCAAATTCGATACAATATACAAAAAAGCATGTATTAAGAGAGGTGAGACGGTTGTCACAAGCATCCAAGCCTGTGAGCTACGGTGGTCAGGCAGTCATTGAAGGTGTCATGTTCGGCGGCAAGCGTGTCAATGTCACGGCAGTTCGCCGCAAAACTGGCGAAATCACATATTTGGAAGTACCACGCAAGGAGCAATCCTGGGTATCCAAATTCCGCAGAATTCCTTTATTGCGGGGGATTGTAAGCATCATCGACTCCAGCGCCAAAGGTACCAAGCATTTGAACTATTCAGCTGATGCGTATGCTGATGATGAAGTAGATCCGGAAGAACGCGCTGAGCAAAAGAAAAAAGAAGAATCTCGCTGGAGTTTGAGTATGATGATCGGTGTAGCAGCAGTCGGGATTATCTCCTTTTTGTTCGGCAAAATTGTGTTAACCCTCGTTCCGGTTATTGTAGAGAATTTCCTGTTCGGCAGCTTATTTCACAGCCAAATTTTGCATAACCTCGCCGAAGGAGCCATTAAGCTGATTCTGCTGCTGGCTTATTTATGGGGTATTTCCCAAACTCCGTTAATTAAACGATTGTTTCAATATCACGGTGCAGAGCATAAAGTAATTACGGCATTCGAAGCTGGGGAAGAACTAACTCCGGCCAATGTGCAAAAATACAGCCGTCTGCATTACCGCTGCGGTAGCAGCTTTATTATGCTGACCGTGATCATCGGGGTACTTGTCTATTCCCTATTCACCTACGATAATCTGTGGGAGCGTATGGGGCAACGGCTTCTACTGCTTCCGATCGTACTGGGGCTTTCTTTTGAATTTCTCAAGCTGACCAATGCTCTTCGTGAAATTCCGGTACTTCGTTATTTAGGTTACCCCGGTCTGTGGCTGCAACTACTTACCACCAAAGAACCGACTGATGATCAAGTGGAGGTATCCATTGCCTCATTTAAGCGTATGCTTGAATTGGATGCTGAGTTGGAAAATGTACCTGTAAAGGAGACCTTCAACAGTCCTGCCCTTGATCCTGTGAAAGGATGAGTGAATAATGAACAGACATGCTGTTATTTTCTGGCTTACCCTTGCTTTGGGTGCATATGGGATTGTGGATATGCTGTGGAGAGGAAGTTGGGGCTTTCTCATGAGTTTACTCATTCCCGTCCTTGTTTTTGCAGTTATATTTCTGCTATACAAATACCTGCCAGGACAAAGCAATCGTACTCCCAAAATCAAACCCTCTGTGCGCACCATGGCCAAAACAGCCAACGCACGTAAGCAGCAGACTACGGGCAAGCGCAAAGCGTATCCTTTTCATGTGATTGAAGGTTCCAAGGGCAAAAATGAAGAAGAACAACCTAAATATCATTAACGATAATAATCATCCTTTAAAATGCAACACAAAGGAGCCGTCACCCGCGTATTCAAATATGACCGGGAAGAGGCTCCTTTTTTCACACCCTTTTAAATTACTTTAACTGCCAATTAGTGTTCATTTCATAGCGTACATGGTATCCTTCATCAATTGGTATTTGCTATACTGCTGCTGGTAAGAAGTGATGCTCCATTTGTGGAAAAAAGCATCCCCTGCCTGCACACCGGAAGCATACAGCAAATCACTTTGCACTGTAGAAATGTTAAATTGTGCAGTGCGGATCCCCAATGTTGGAATTTTAATCGTCCGATACCGATTCTCCTGCTCAATATATCGTTCATCGTGTGCTGATAGCATGGTATCAAAAATAGCCTGTAGCATGGTCAATGGACCCCGTATATAAGAAACTTTGGTCTCCGTACCCGTCTTGCCCACCATTTGAAACCCTACCGTTGGAATCGTTTTGGCCTCACGTTCATTTACAGGCTCATCAAAAAGCCACAAAGGCAAATTGCTTAGTAAAGCCCCATCAACTACAAATATAAATTGCTGAGAAAAGGTCTTTCCCTTGGCAAGTGCAGAATCAAGCCTTAACATAACGGGATCAAAAAAATAAGGGATACTTGTGCTCATCCGAATGGCCTTGGCTACCTCCAGTGAAGAGGGATTGATACCAAAACGTTTGATATCCTCAGGTAGCACCAGAATGCGTCCATTCGTGATATCTGATGCAATAATGCGCAGTTTGCCAGGAGGTAAATCCGCAAACGTACGCACTCCCTTAGCTCGTAACAGCTCACGTACCCAGTGCTCCAGTGCCTCCCCTGAGTAGAGACCTTTTTTAAGAAAGATACGAGCTGCTGGTCCAATCCACTTAATATTGAACACTGGAGAACGTCGTAACAACTTGACCAAGGGGGTTTTCTCAATTACGGCTTTCATTTCATCCGCAGAGTATCCCGCAGCCAATAAAGCAGCTACAATAGCACCTGATGATGTACCTGCTAAACGATTGAATACAATTCCATGCTCCTCCGCAGCCTTAACTGCACCCGCCAGCGAAATTCCCTTAACCCCTCCACCCTGGAACACAGCATTGATCAGCATAGATCAAAAAACCTCCGTTCTCTTGGGAGTAAGCAGTTCTACTGCTTATCTATGAGAACGGAGGCCCAAATAGAACCTATATGATCCAATTTATATCACATTTGATAATAATTTTGAAGAAGCTGAATGAGTCCATATGGATTTTTACGCAAATGCTGTGCACTAAAGTAAATATCCCCTTTGACCTGTTTATAATCTTTGTTCAGTTCAAGCTGCTTAATTAGCTCTTGAGCCGTTTGCCAGCCCTTTTCAGGGGTGCCGATTTTATACGGAGAATGACCGATATATAGCTTAACATCTGAATTTTTGACCTCATTGGACCACCATGCGACAAGCTTGTCATATCCAGCCGCAGGGAAACCGATACTCCAGTAAATTTGTGGAGCTACATAGTCAATCCATTCTTTGTTAATCCAGGTTCTCACATCCGCAAACGTCGTATCATACGCTGTAACGCCTGCCTTCGTGTCTGAACCCGTTAAGTCCTGAGATTTGTTGCGCCACACTCCAAATGGGCTAATTCCGAATTGAACTTTAGACTTGCTGGCATGAATGCTTTTGCCCAAATCGCGAACAAAACTGTTCACATTATCTCTCCGCCAGTCGCCCTTATTAGAGATTTTGTTGGCATTATATGCTTTGAAGGTCGCATCATCATCAAAAGTCCCGCTGTAAGGATAAAAATAATCGTCCAAATGGACGCCGTCAATATCATATCCGTCCACGACCTCCATAATCGCCGCAATGACATGCTGACGTGCAGCCGGAATTCCTGGATTGATGTACAATTGGCTACCATTCTTAACAATCCAGTCCGGGTGCTGATTAGCCACATGGTTTGCAGCCAAACCGCTGGTTGTTCCTGTAGAATTCGCACGGAACGGATTAAACCAGGCATGGAATTCCATCCCTCGCTTATGCGATTCGCTAATCATAAATTTCAAGGGATCATAGCCTGGATTTTTACCTTGGGTGTTGGTCAAATACTTGCTCCAGGGTACGAGACTCGACGGGTAGAGCGCATCACCGCTGGCACGAACCTGAACAAATACCGCATTGATGCCCATCCCCTGCAAATCATCGAGCATTTTAGTAAACTCCTGCTTTTGCTTCTCGGAGCTGCTTCGGGCAGCGGAAGAAGGCCAATCTCCATTGATGGTAGAAATCCATGCCCCACGCATGGAAGTTGAAGCCTTTACCTGAACAACATTTGCCTGTGAAGAACTTGAACCGTCCTCACTAGTAGACGTTGACGGTGAAGTGACAACCGTCTGCTCATTATCGCTGGCTCCCTGATCCGTACTTACACTCTCCTGATTGCCAGATGCAGACGTATCTGATGTGGAAGCACTGTTTCCCGCCGAGCTACTCCCACCCGTAGAGACACCTTCCTTACCACTGCTTAACGTAATGACTCGCTCTGAAGCTTGCCAATCCACTTTTAATCCCAACTCTTCTCCAACAAAACGCAGAGGCACCATGACTCTCCCGCTTGTCATACGGGCAGATGCATCCAGTCGAACTGACTTGCCATTCACCGTAGCGCTTTGTGCACCGTTCTCCATAGATATATTTTTGTTCTGAGCCGTAATCGTTACCATACCGGACGATTCCGACCAGTTGACTTGAGCGCCCATTCCCTCACTAATCACGCGCAAAGGAACCATCGTAACATTGGCTCCCTGTACAATATACGGTGACGCGTCGCTTTGCAGGGACTGTCCGTCCAATATAATTTCAATATCACCAGTTGGAGCTGCTTGAACTCCAGGAACGATGGCAGTCTGCACTGCTAAGAGTAGGCCTGCAGCCAATGCCACTATTTTCTTTCGATTCATATTATTACAATCCTCCGCTAACCCTGTTAATTTTAACCCCTATCTTGTCCTGCTATATAATGGATAGACGCTAATCACCGGATATTTGTTGCGGTCGGGACAAATAAAAAAGCATCGTCCATAAGGACAGATGCTTTTAGGAATCTCCACTCAATTCCTTGTGTATGTCATGAAGCTGGCGCAAGCGATCTTCATCCCGACGAAAATATTCAACCAATGTTTCGATACGGGTGATGGAATCCCAGCTCAAATGATGCTCAATACCTTCCACATCTTTATATATCAGGTCCTTCTCAACCCCAATCATATCCAGAAATTGCTCTAATAACTGATGGCGATCAACCAACCGTTTGCCGACCTTTTTCCCTTTTGGTGTCAAAATCAGTCCCCGATACTTCTCATATACAAGATAATCGTCCTTATCCAACTTCTGAATCATTTTGGTGACGGACGAAGGATGCACCTCTAAACCCTCTGCGATGTCCGAGACACGAGCATATCCCTTCTCATCAATCAGTTGGTAAATGCGTTCCAAATAATCTTCCATGCTTGGCGTTGGCACTTGTTTCCCTCTTTTCTGTTATTGAACGGGCGCTTACCGCCTTCATTTCCTGCGTTAAACCTACTATGTAATGATACATGTTATCATTGCCCATTGGCAAGTCTCATCCCTTCACTCACATCTATTGCCACGATTTGTTCAATTTAAGCCGGGTACACTAATATCGTCGTCCCTGTATCATTTACTTCTGCGGCAATATGTTAAAGTTGGACACCAGAGCACTGTGGATTTATTTTGAAAGGAGCGTTAGCCATGTCTACGCTTGAGCGTACTCCTGTCCAAACCAGAGGAACCAAGCCATTTTTGCCTGACCTGGTGTTTTTTGAGCCAGACGCACTAAATTATCCCAAGGGCCAGCGTATTATGGATTGGGTTAAAGCCAAGGATATTCCGTACCGGATGACTACCTCTCACAACCGAATTACCAATTTACCAGGTGAAACTGAAGTTGAAAAGTACCGAATGGCAAAAAAAACTTTGGTAGTTGGTATCCGTAAAACGTTAACTTTTGATCAATCCAAGCCTTCTGCTGAATATGCCATCCCCATTTCGACTGGTTGCATGGGGCATTGTCACTACTGTTATTTACAAACAACCTTGGGAGCAAAGCCGTATATTCGTGTATATGTCAACACTGACGATATCTTATCAGCAGCTAAAGCTTATATCGAGGAGCGTGCGCCTGAAATTACCCGTTTTGAAGCAGCTTGTACCTCCGATCCGGTTGGTTTGGAGCATATCACCGGAACGCTTGGAGACTTGATTCGTTTCATGGCAGATGAGGAATTTGGCCGTCTGCGTTTTGTTACTAAATATCATCATGTTGATCCATTGCTGGATATTAAACATAATGGTCATACTCGCATCCGCTTTAGCATTAATTCCGATTATGTTATTAAACAGTTTGAACCTGCAACTTCCCGCTTCGAGGAACGTATTGAAGCCGCGGGCAAAATCGCACGAGCCGGTTATCCGCTTGGGTTCATCATTGCACCCATCATCTGGTATGACGGCTGGGAAGAAGGTTACGGCGAGTTACTGCGCAAATTGGGAGAAACCTTGCCCCAGCATGCTACAAAAGATTTGACGTTCGAATTAATACAGCATCGCTTCACCAAAACATCCAAAGCTGTCATCGAGAAACGTTATCCGAAAACCAAGCTGGAGATGGACATAGAGAAACGCAAGAAAAAATGGGGACGCTGGGGACAAAACAAATACGTTTATCCCGATGAACAGCAAAATGCACTGCGAGAGTTTATCACAGAGCGTATTTTTGAACATTTTCCTTTAAGTCGTATTGAGTATTTCACATAACTAGCATCCAACCCGGGGTAATCCGTTGTAAAAATAGCGTTACATCGGTCATATGATCCGTTACCAGTAAAATGCCAGTGATAACAAGTAGTATGCCACCTGTTTTGATGAGGATGGAGGTATAGCGAGAGGATAGCCGAACAGAGCCTACCAGCAAAGCTAATACAAAAAATGGAATCGCAAACCCGAGCGCATAGCCTGTAATCAGTTTGAACCAAATGTGATGCTCTACTGCAGCCAAAGCGATAATAGCTGTTAGCATGGGACCGATACAGGGCGACCAGCCTGCCGCAAAACCAATTCCGATTACAAAGGAGCCGGCGTACCCGGCAGGCTTCCATGTCCAGCGAAGCTTATGCTCCCTCATTAGAATCAAAGGACTTACCACACCGAGAGATACCAGTCCCATTAGTAAAATAAGTAACCCTGCTACCACTCTTAGCGTATCCCCATAATTGGCAAACCATTCTCCAAGCAACCCGACACCTGCACCCAGTGAATAGAAAACGACCGAAAAGCCCAGTACAAAAGCAAGTGTATGCCCCATCGTACGATAACGAACCTCGGCCTTATGCCGTCCTTCAGCCAGTTCACGCGCAGACATCCCTGTCATATACGATAAATAAGATGGATACAGCGGTAAACAACACGGTGAAAAAAAAGAAACCAGTCCGGCTACGATCGCCAATCCGGCGTTAATATCTGTCATCCTCATTTCCTCCCCTGTCTTAAGTGAACACGAGCAAACAAGCCCTGCCAACTAAACATACGTGTAGCGGGAGCAAAATATGATGCACGCCAAAAAGCGCATGCCCAAGAAGAATGATTCTCGGGCATACGCTCATTACGTTCTTTTATTAACTAGCGTACTACTTTACAACTGCACCATTCGGCATACCTTCCGGTACGGTGGCGAGCGTAAGCTGATCTCCATGTGAAGCTGCCAAAATCATACCTTGCGACAGCTCTCCCCGAAGTTTTACTGGCTTAAGATTGGTCACACAGATCACCTTGCGCCCAATGATATCTTCAGGTGTATAAAACTTCGCAATCCCTGATACTACCTGCCGTTGCTCATAACCAAGATCAAGTTGGAGCTTCAACAGTTTATCGGCCTTCTTTACAGGCTCGCAGGCGACGACCTGAGCAACGCGCAGTTCCACCTTGGCAAAATCCTCAATGCCAATCTCTTCCTTTGCCTCCGGCGCTTCCTGGCTCGCCTCAGATGCATTCTGTGGTTGAACTTGTGTCGTAGCTTCCTCTGGTTTCTTACCTCCTGTCATTGCTTCCACGATAAAAGCAACCTCTTGCTCTGAATCCAGACGTGGGAAGATCGGATTACCTTTGACCAACTGTGTTCCTTCCGGAATACGACCAAACTGCTTGCCGCTATCCCATGTAGTCAGCTCACCTTGGCTAATACCGAGCTGTTCCCAAATTTTATGAGGAGCACGGGTTAAGAATGGCTGAAGTAAGATGGAAGCGATGCGCAAGCTTTCTACCAAATGCAACATAACCGATGCCAATTCACGACGTTTTGCCTCATCCTTAGCCAAATTCCATGGTTGCGTCTCGTCAATATATTTGTTGCTACGGCTAATAAATTGGCTAATCGCCGTTAATGCCACGGAAAACTCCATGTTTTCCATGGCTTCTTCTACTTTGCTATAAGTCGATGTTGCCATGTCTTCCAGAGCTCCGTCGAATTCTGTTACATTTGCTTCATAAGCCGGAACCTTGCCGTCAAAATATTTATCTACCATCGCCACGGTACGATTCAACAAGTTGCCCAGATCATTTGCCAAATCCGAATTAACTCGATCTACAAAACTTTCTGGTGTAAATGTTCCATCTGCCCCAAAAGGCACCTCGCGCAGCAAGTAGTAGCGAAGTTGGTCCAGACCATAACGGTCAATCAACGTTACCGGGTCTACCACATTGCCTTTAGATTTCGACATTTTACCATCTTTCATAAGTAACCAACCATGTGCAAATACTTTTTTAGGTAACGGAAGATCCAATGCCATCAGCATGATTGGCCAATATATCGTGTGGAACCGTACAATCTCTTTACCCACGATATGCACATTTGCTGGCCAAAATTTATCGTACAGCTCAGTATTAGAAGAACCATATCCCAAGGCTGTGATGTAGTTGGAAAGTGCGTCAATCCAAACGTATACGACATGCTTCGGGTCCCCCTTGACCTTAACACCCCAGTCAAAAGTTGTACGGGAAACAGCCAGATCCTCTAGCCCCGGCTTGATGAAGTTGTTAATCATTTCTTTTTTCCGGGATTCCGGTTGGATAAACTGCGGGTTCTCTTCATAAAATTGCAGCAACCGATCAGCATACTTGCTCATGCGGAAAAAGTAGCTCTCTTCCTTGACCAATTCTACAGGGTGTCCACTATCCGGGCTCTTACCTCCAGTCACATTGCCTTTAGCGTCCTTCACCACGTCAACCAGCTGAGTTTCTGTGTAGTACGTCTCGTCAGGGATGCTGTACCAGCCTTCGTATTCTCCCTTGTAAATATCGCCTTGTTTTAATAAACGATCAAAAATTTCCTGTACGACAGCCTTATGACGTTCCTCCGTAGTACGGATAAAATCGTCATTGGAAATGTCGAGCTTCCGCCACAGGTCTTGGATGCCTGCCACAATGTCATCTACGAAACGTTGTGGCGTTTTGCCAGCTGCACTTGCCTTTTGCTCAATCTTCTGACCATGCTCATCCGTTCCTGTCAAATAACGCACTTCATAACCGCGTAGCCGCTTGTAACGGGCCATTGCATCTCCCGCAACTGTCGTGTAAGCATGACCTATATGTAGCTTGTCGCTCGGATAATAGATCGGTGTCGTAATGTAAAATGTGTTCTCATTGGACATGTATGTTGCCTCCTGTTTTGTTCACGGCAGCTCGATAAGACCTGCTGACATGATGGTACTCCAATTTATGAATTTGGAACAAATTGGGCACAAAAAAGACCCCCGCCCCTATGGGACGAGAGTCACCTCACGCGTTACCACCCAATTTTCCTGTATCCTCGCAGACTACAGGCTTCACCGGTCACATCTGACCGCCCATTAACGCTGGAACACGCCTCCCCCTTACGTTTGCCTCCCGTGCACAAATAACTGTGGCAAATACGCTCGAAAAAGGTTCCTCCAGGACCATATTCAGGCTTCGCTCCAGACCGGTTTGCAGCTAACCCCGGCTCTCTGTACTGGACATTTCACCCTACTCATCCCTTCGCAGGAAAACAATATTAACCAAAATATAACCAAATCCGCATAGCGCTGTCAAGTCAGACTCTTCTCGGAATGAGTAGCCAAACGATCTTCGCTAGACCTGTCTGTCTCCTTTTTTGCAGGAGGAACCAAATCTACGCCTCCTGGATGAAAGGGATGGCATTTGGCTATACGCTTAGTAGCAAGCCATGAACCTTTGAGCGCACCATGCACTTCTACCGCCTCTAACGCGTACGCTGAACACGTTGGATAGAATCGGCAGGTAGCCGGCTTTAACGGTGAAATATAGGAACGATAAAACTTAATCGGAGCCTGTACCACTCTGCGTGTGGTGATTTTCATTTCAGTAGCCCCCGTGGCTGTGAGTGTGACTGCTCGTCTGTCTGAATCCCCCATCCGAATTACTATCAGTATGTCCATTCTTCTGTTGACATTCTTTACAATAACCAAAAATTTCAAACTTGTGCTCGACGATTTGGAATTGATCCGTTGTATCCGTCATTTGCATTGGGCAAAAAGAAATCGGTAATGTTTTCTGACAGCTCAAGCAAATCATATGGTGATGGTGATGATGCTCATTACAGCTCACCTTGAACTTCATTCCATCCTCAAAAGATACCTGTTCCAGCACACCCAATTCCTGCATTACACGCAAATTACGATAAACTGTATCAAAGCTAAGTCCACTGTACTTCTTACCCATATATTCATAAACGTCTTTGGGGGACAGATACCCTTCATTCTCGGAAAATAACGTGGCCAACGTCTTGCGCTGATCTGTAATACGCAGCCCCTGAGCGGACATTGTTGCAATAATCTCATCCTTTGTCAGCATGCGTTTCACCCTCCCCTGTCTGTAGTTTCAGGTTTTCTGATGCAGGCTTAGGCTTGCATCTATTTATTATACCACGATTAAAGTCAATATTATAAGAGATATTCGCATCTATACATAAGAAAAAGACGCTCTCCAGCGCTACGATCAAATTCGCAGCAGGAGAACGCCTATATTCTGCAAGTGACATCGACTTTTAAACGGTGAATGACGAGACCCAAGGTCTAAGCCGGTAAACAGTACCGGTTAATTCATATTAATTTTTAATAGCTGGTAAAGGCATAACTACTACGGAAACCGGCAAGTTACTTCCTGCAGCAGCAGTGAAATACATCTCTACACTTTCCTCGATATGCCCTGTGCGATACAGCACACTCATCTCATTTGGAGCCCATACCGAGCCGTTTGTCGGGATACCCACAACCTGATTGTTTACCATCGCATAGCCGGAATATTCGCCTCCACGCGGGTTGAACGTAATCAGTGAATACGGCGCTACATGATCCAATTTAACTTTATATACAACACCAAAATTACCGGCATTAGAAGCAGAAGAGCCGTCCAGACCGTCCGTACCAATCAGGTTCGGGTCTACCTTATTATCGCCAAGAACGATACGTTGAGCTGTTTTACCAACCTCTTCGGTATAATTCAGCGCGATATCAGCATTAGCGTACGTTCCACGGTTATGAATACCGTCCTTAGGCAGTTTTGCCAAAGTAGGCAACACGGTCAACGGATCTGCATTTGCATCTAACACAATTACCGTGTATTGAATAGGTTGATCCGTATATAAATCGGATAACAGAGAAATGACTTGTTTTTGCTTGATTTTTTGTGCGTTCAGATCCTGTAAAACAATGCGACTTTCGCCAGGATTTAGAACTGTGCTAGAACGCTTGCTTCCATCCTGCATGGATTGAAAATATCGTTGAATCGAGACTTTACCCGCAGCTGTTGCAAATTCAGATGGTCCGGCAAAACCGGAATTTTCGACATTCATGTTGGCAGGAGTAATATTGTTGTTGGTTGCAATCACGTACATTTTCACATCTCGACCCGTTTCATTCACATGATGGACGAGTATGCGCGTGCTTCCTGATCCGGTTTCCTGATACACAATACCGTCCTGAAATACACGTTCCGGGCTGTTAGCACGGATCAAAAGACGCGGTGAAGATGTACTTGTCAAAGGAATGGTAGCCATGGTAGGTACCTGACTGCCGTCTACTGTATATTTATCACCATATGGTGTGAAGATTTTATTGAAATCATCTTCGTTGTACAGCAGTTCATTCGTAATTTTAATCGTTTCACTTTTGGTACCTGTTGCGCCGTGCTTATCAGTCACGGTTAACGTAATTGTTACATCACCTGGTTGGAAGAAGGCAAGTTTCTTGTTCTCCCAATCACGCTTAGTAATAGCATTCTCATCATCCGTACTCAGGTCCGTAAGGGTGATCTTTTCACCCATCTTGTATTCTTTTTTATCTGTAGTAAACAGAGCGACTGGCGGTTGGTTCGGCGGTCTTACTGTAATTGTAACTGAGTAAGGATCACTCCAGTTTCCAGCAGAGTCAAGAACAGAATAGGTAACTACATATGTACCCGGCTCCTGAAATACGTCCTGCTTACCTTCCCAACGTTGGTTCACAATCGGTAGACCTGTAGGAGAAGATTCCTTCGTCAAATACGTAACTTGGGTTTCGCCCGCATAGATATCTTTTTGCTGAACCGTGAAGGAAGCTTTAGGCTTTTGATTCAAATCCATGATAACTTGTTTAGTCGTATTATTCACAGTATAAGGAATATTTAAGGCCTGTGTAATCGAGGTCAACGGCACCATAAATACGTTCTTTTGCTGAAAAGCCGGTCCCTTCATTTGTCTGGCTTCACCGTTAACCGTATAAACCTTGCTGTCTGTTTTGAAGCGCATGACATTTGTTCCTTGTGTGATTACGGTTTCTTTGGTGGCAGTGTCATAACTAAACTGCAATCCGACACGGCTGACAAGTGAACGGATAGCTACATAGGAAACTCCGTCCTTAACAGTCATCGGCTGAGTTGCCGTATATACCTGTCCGTTTTGTTCCATTTTCGCGCTGTTTAAATACAAAATCAGTTGATTAGCACCCATGTTTGTTGGAGCTCCACCAGGATTGGTGATCGTTCCGTCTCCACCGTATACATCATTGGATACGTTCGATCCGTTGGTTGTATCCGTAGGTAGGCCAGTCAATGGATCATTGGTTACGCCTGTGTTATCTGGTGTTACCGTGTTGTTTTGTGTGCCTGTTCCCTCTTGAGCTCCGATACTATTCTGAACGCTGGAATCAGCAACATTGGTCTGAGCCTGCTGTGCGCTAACCGAATCGGTGGATTGAACGGTTGTTGATGCTGCTTCTGCTCCTACAGGGGCTACTGCGGCCACCTGAGCTACCGCCAAAGCGGTGAGCATGGTCCATTTCTTGAAATTCATTGTCTGTCTCCTTCTATCACCAAATTATTATCATTCCCGTAAAAAGTCATACTATTAGACGCGTCAGTTGTTAAAAAGTTTCTGGAAATTTTGCTTATCATGAAAAAAAGGGAACTTTCTCCTGTGACTGCAAAAAATTCAACAACAAAAAACCGCCACCCATCTGACCTGATGTGGCGGCGGCTTCATTACTAAGAAATAGCTTTTGCACCATTTACATTAAGATGGACGACAGACAGCATTCTTTCCTGCAGTCTCCAGACGACCCTCTTCAATGAGTCGGTAAGCCCGTTGAACTTCTTCGTCTGTAGGAGATGGAACTCCCTCCAACGGATACTCCTTACCGAGCATTTCCCACTTGTAAACACCCATTTGATGGTAAGGTAAAATTTCGAATTTCTCGACTCCGTTCAACGTTCCGATAAACCGTCCCAAATTCAATAAATCTTGCTCGTCATCATGAATACCCGGTACAAATACGTGTCTAATCCACATTTTACGCCCTTGCTCAGACAACCAGCGAGCTGTGCTTAGCATACGGTCGTTGGACTTGCCTGTAAGCTTAATATGCTTGTCGTTGTCAATATGCTTAATATCAAGTAACACCAAGTCTGTTACGTCCAGCAGATCATGGATACGGCCCGCATCATTAAAGCCATTACTGTCCAGTGTCGTGTGCAAATTCCAGCGACGTTTCACTTCTTTGAACAGCTCTGCTACAAAATGAGCTTGCAATGTCGGTTCTCCACCGGATACGGTCAATCCGCCTCCCGAAGAACGGTAATAGGCTAAATACGGTTCAATTTCAGCCAATACTTCCTCTAGGGTCATTGGATTGCCTTCATTCAAGGCCCAAGTGTCCGGATTATGGCAATACTGACATTTCAACAAGCATCCTTGCATAAAGAGCACGAAGCGGATGCCGGGACCATCGACGGTCCCGAAGGTTTCCAATGAGTGTATGTGTCCTTTCAACATGTTGCATCATCCTTCCCGCATCCGCTATGCGTGCGTCATTGTAATACTTATTTACATTGTACCGTGGAAAGTACGGTTAATAACATCCAATTGTTGTTCACGAGTCAGCTTAATAAAGTTAACGGCATAACCGGAAACACGGATCGTCAGCTGTGGATAGTTTTCTGGGTGTTCCATTGCATCCAACAGTTGTTCGCGAGCAAACACATTGACATTCAGATGATGTGCGTGGCTTCCAAAATAGCCATCCATCATCGAAACAAGGTTTGTTTTGCGTGTTTCTTCTTCTTTACCCAGTGCTTTAGGCACGATAGAGAAGGTGTTCGAGATACCATCCAGACTGTGTTCATAAGGCAATTTGGCTACGGAACTCAGAGATGCCAAAGCACCTTTTTTATCACGGCCGTGCATTGGGTTTGCCCCTGGTGCAAACGGTTCGCCTGCTTTACGTCCATCCGGTGTTGTACCTGTTTTCTTACCATACACCACGTTAGAAGTAATAGTCAGTACAGATTGAGTAGGAAGCGCATTACGATAAGCTTTATGCTTGCGAATCATGCTCATGAAGCTCTCTACCAGTTCCACAGCGATGTTATCTACACGGTCATCGTTGTTACCGTAGCAAGGGTATTCGCCTTCAATTTCAAAGTCAACAGCAATCCCTTTTTCGTTACGGATTGGTTTAACTTTTGCAAATTTAATGGCACTCAAGGAGTCGGTAGCAACTGACAGACCCGCAATACCACAAGCCATGGTGCGGAGAATATCACGATCATGCAACGCCATTTCAATGCGTTCGTAGCTATATTTATCATGCATGTAGTGAATAACATTCAAAGTGTTCATATACAGTTTGGCCAACCATTCCATCATAGGTTTGAAGCGACTCAACACTTCTTCATAATCCAGAACTTCACCTGTAATGGCTGGGAATTCAGGCCCTACTTGGACGCCAGATTTTTCATCTTTACCACCGTTAATTGCATACAGCAGAGCTTTAGCCAAGTTAGCACGAGCACCAAAGAATTGCATTTGTTTACCGATTTTCATTGCCGATACACAACAAGCAATACCATAGTCGTCTCCATAAATCGGACGCATCAGATCGTCATTCTCGTACTGAATGGAGCTAGTTTCAATAGAAACTTTCGCACAATATTTTTTGAAGCCTTCAGGCAATTTTTCCGACCACAGTACAGTCAGGTTCGGTTCCGGTGCAGGTCCCAGATTGTAGAGGGTGTGCAGGAAACGGAAGCTGTTTTTAGTTACCCGAGTTTCTCCAGTTACGGACATACCACCAATGGACTCAGTAACCCAAGTTGGATCTCCACTGAACAGTTCATTATAGTCAGGTGTGCGCAAGAACTTAACAATACGCAATTTCATAACAAAATGATCGACCAGTTCTTGAGCTTGTTCTTCTGTCATTGTACCCTCTTCCATATCACGTTGAGAGTAAATATCAAGGAAGGAAGATACACGTCCTAAGGACATTGCTGCACCATTTTGTTCTTTGATTGCTGCAAGATATCCAAAATATACCCATTGGAAAGCTTCTTTCGCATTGTTAGCAGGTTTTGAAATATCAAAACCGTGCTCAGCAGCCATTTGTTTCAGTTCATTCAAAGCACGAATTTGCTCGGAAATTTCCTCACGCAGACGAATTACGTCTTCTTCCATGGAATCAACTTCAAGGCTTTTCAGTTGCAGCTTTTTATCTTGGATCAAGAAGTCTGCACCGTATAAAGCTACACGACGATAGTCACCGATAATACGACCACGGCCGTATGCATCTGGCAGACCAGTAATGATACCAGCTTTACGAGCTGCTCTCATTTCATCTGTATAAGCGTCAAATACACCTTGGTTGTGAGTTTTACGAATATGAGTGAAGATATCAATGATACTTTCTGGCACTTCAAAACCATAGGCTTTGCAAGCGTCGATCATCATTCGAATTCCGCCAAACGGCTGTAAAGAACGTTTGAATGGAGCATCTGTTTGTACACCGACAATTTGCTCTTTATCCCGGTCTAGATAACCCGGTTTATGTGAAATAATAGTGGATGGCGTATTCACGTCTACATCAAGCACGCCGCCGTTTGCCAACTCTTTTTTGGTAAGATCGGATACAATATCCCACAATGCAGTTGTGTTGGCCGTAGGACCAACCAAAAATTCTTCATTGCCAACATAAGGTAAGATATTGGTTTCAATAAAATCGTTGACGTTGACTTCTTTAGTCCATTTGCCTTTTTTAAAACCTCTCCAGCCAGATTGTTGCTCTTGTAATTCTCTCTCAATCACCGACATGTAAATCCCTCCAAATTGTTTGGTCTTCCGGACTTGTGATTTTTTTCACGATAAAGCTATTTCTTGAGCCCGGCCTGTTCACCGATGCCTTACGCTCAGTGTCGGGACCTTTCTTACACCCTTATTGTAGAATAATGATAGAGTGTAGTATGTGACAAAAATCACAATATGAGTGATTTTTGTCACTTTATTTTCCCTAGCTTCGCGCCTATATCCTTAGCCTTGCCGTTCACCTCCCTTCCCAAACCAACAGGCCCTCTATATAGAGAGCCTGCATCGGTATTGAACGAGAAAATGCTTTTTCACAAGCCTCTTCTTACCTATTATCTTATTGGTCAAAACGTCCGTAGAAGGCATTGCGATAGACATCAGCCAACTCAGTAACCAGTGGCAACTTAGGATTCGCAGTTGTACATTGATCTTCAAATGCGCGGTCAGCCAGATAATCTACACGTGATTCGAAATCTTTCGCATCGAAACCGATTTGTTGGAACGATTCCTCGATACCGAGTGTTTTGTTCATTTTACGGATCGCTTCGATCAAGCTGTTAACCCCTTCTTCGGTGGTGCGTGCAGGCAGTCCCAATATGCGCGCGATTTCTGCATAACGCTCATCCGCAACAAAGTGCGAATATTTAGGGAACGAAGCAAATTTTGTCGGTTTTTTCGCATTATAACGAATAACGTGCGGCATCAAAATGGCATTCGTGCGGCCATGCGCTGTATGGTATTGTCCACCCCATTTATGTGCAAGACTGTGGTTAATGCCCAAGAATGCATTAGCAAACGCCATACCAGCAAGTGTGGAAGCATTATGCATTTTTTCACGAGCCAGCTTATCACCGGTCAGAGCCGATTGTTCTAGGTATTGGAATACCAATTGAATGGCTTTAATTGCCAGACCATCTGTGTAGTCATTAGCCATTACGGACACGTAAGCCTCGATAGCATGTGTCAGAACGTCCATACCTGTGTCCGCTACAGCTGTTTTAGGCAGCGAATATACAAACACTGGGTCAATAATTGCCACATCAGGAGTCAACTCATAGTCAGCCAGTGGGTACTTCGTGTCGCCCAGGTTTTTGTCCGTAATTACTGCGAACGATGTAACTTCGGAACCTGTACCCGATGTTGTAGGGATAGCTACAAATTGTGCTTTTTGGCCCAGACGTGGGTACTTGTAAATCCGTTTACGGATATCCATGAATTTTTGTTTTAAGTTATTGAAATCAGTATCTGGATATTCATAGAACATCCACATGCCTTTAGCGGCATCCATTGGCGAACCGCCGCCCAGTGCGATGATGCAATCCGGTTGGAAACGTCTCATCATTTCAGTACCACGTTCTACCGTAACTGTCGATGGATCTGGCTCTACTTCAGAGAACACTTCGATAGCTACTGGTGTTTGGCGCTGATGCAGATAATGAATAACACGATCTACATATCCCAGTTGTACCATCATAGGGTCTGTGATAATAGCTACACGTGTGATATCAGGCATTTTAGCAAGATACTGTGTCGAATTTTTTTCAAAATAGATTTTGGAAGGTACTTTGAACCATTGCATATTCACCGTCCGTTTCGCCACCCTTTTCACATTAATCAGATTGACTGCCGATACGTTCGACGAAGTCGAGTTACGACCGTACGAACCGCAACCAAGTGTCAACGAAGGAAGATTGGTGTTGTAAATGTCGCCAATCGCACCATGTGTGGAAGGTGCATTTACAATGATACGTCCTGTTTGCAAACGGTTTGCAAACCGAGCGATAACATCCTCATCGTTCGAATGAATAGCGGACGAGTGACCCATGCCCCCGAATTCCACGACTTCAGCAGCGCGTTGAATACCTTGTTCCGCATTTTTTACTTTATAGCAAGCCAATACAGGACTCAATTTTTCCGCAGACAATGGGAATTTTGTTCCTACCCCTTCAATCTCAGCGACCAAAATTTTAGTTCCTGCTGGTACTGTAATACCACTCATTTCAGCAATTTTCACAGCAGACTGCCCGACAATAGCTGGGTTCACTGCACATTTCTCGACATTCATAGCTCCTTGAGTGAGCTTAGCTGCTTCTTCTTTATTTACAAAATAGCAACCGTTAGCGATCATCAATTTTTTCACTTGTTCGAAGATTGGCTCTTCGATAATAACCGCTTGCTCCGAAGCACAAATCATACCGTTATCAAAAGATTTCGAGAGGATAAGATCGTTCACGGCCTGTTTGATATCTGCTGTTTTTTCAATAAAGCAAGGCACGTTACCAGGACCTACACCAAGTGCTGGTTTACCGCAGCTATAAGCTGCCTTAACCATGCCTGATCCACCAGTTGCCAAAATTAGCGCCACATCAGGGTGGTTCATCAATACATTGGTCTTATCCATCGAAGGTGCTTCAATCCATTGAATACAATCGGCCGGAGCACCATGTTTAACAGCTGCTTCGAGCAAGACGCGGGCTGCTTCCGCACTACACGATTGAGCAGATGGATGGAAACCGAAAATGATTGGGTTACGTGTTTTAATGGCAATCAGCGCTTTGAACATCGTAGTCGAAGTCGGGTTTGTCACTGGAGTGATCCCCATGATAATACCGACTGGCTCTGCTATCTTTTGAAAACTGTCAAAATCATTGTCTTCAATGACACCGACGGTTTTTTCATTTTTGATACTATGATAGATATATTCTGTTGCAAACATGTTTTTGGTGATTTTGTCCTCGTACACACCGCGTCCTGTTTCTTCAACAGCCAACTTCGCCAGGTACATGTGTTTATCCATCCCTGCGAGTGCCATAGCTTGTACGATTTCGTCAATCTGTTCCTGATTCATACTCATGAAAGCTTGCTGTGCCCGGTTCCCCCGGTCAATCAGCGTTTGAATATACTGCTCTGCGCTTTGCTCTTTTTGAATAACCTCGTTTTTAACAGCCATTTCCCTCATCCTCCTGTTATCTCGTGTACTATCTCTTGTTCACGCACTGATCGTAACACAGCTTTTCAAGATATATTGTGATTTTTTTCACAATCTATTTAAAATTTTATTTTATGAAGTGAATTAAATCACAAAGTTTGGAATTCTGCCACTTTTACCCCCTCTTCTTGCCCCAAAAACTCATTGCACAAGTATATAATGAATTTGAATTGATCAAGTTGCAGATAAAAAACATAGGATACAAAGGGGAAATGGACGATGAGAAACCCTACAAATGTAATGGAAGCCCGCGGCAACACCTGTTGCTTCTCGGAGGCCAGCTTCAACCGATTGCAAGTAATGATGAAAGATCGAGTTATGCCAGAAAGCTCGCATCTGTTCTGGGAAGGAGATACAGCGGATAAGCTGTTTTATATTAAGCGCGGACGCGTGAAAGTAACCAAAACAACGGATGAGGGCAAGGAACTTATTCTATATATGTATCAAAGCGGCGATCTTGTTGGTCAAGCCGATCCATTTTTCGGTACTAAGCATTCCTTTTCTGCTGAGGTTCTGGAAGACAGTGATATTGGCGTAATCGATCATACAGATTTGGAACTGCTTATTTGCCAGCATTGTGATTTTGCGATTGACTTTATGAAATGGATGGGTTCACATCACCGCATTACTCAGACTAAGTTCCGCGATTTGATGATGTACGGCAAGCCAGGCGCTTTATGTTCAACGCTCATTCGTCTATGCAATACCTATGGTGAGCCTCACGGCGAACATATCCTGATTCATAAAAAAATTACTCATACTGACTTATCAAATATGATCGGTGCGACCCGGGAAAGCGTAAACCGGATGCTTAGTGATCTACGCAAGAAAAATGCAGTTGAATATGATAATGGTATGATTGTTGTCAAAGATTTGGAAATGCTGCAAGGTGTATGTCATTGTGAACTATGCCCTCGTGAGATTTGCCGGATATAATAAATCGTTTTTTTATGTAAAAGGGAGTGTTATAAGCCACTATAGCTTATAACACTCCCTAATTTATTTCCACTCCCCTACTTATACAGGAGCAGTAGCGAAGCATTTTAACGACAGTCCTTCTTCTGGCAACACTCTTTAAAACTGTAAGCATAGATAACTTAAATTCCCCATCTCATAGCTTCTATGGATGACCTTGGCTTCGTTTGCAGGATTGCCACTCCCCATTGCAATAAACAACGGTACAAAGTGTTCTGCTCTGGGTACGGCCTGGCGAGCATACGGTGCTTCGCTTTCATAGTGATCCAAAGCCTCTATATCTCTACTTTGTACTTTTTCAATAATCCAATCATCAAAATCTATAGCCCAAGGTTCTGTTTTCGTTTCCCCCCATTTGACGATACGCAGATTATGAACAGTCACGCCACTACCAATGACCAGAGTATCCTGTTCTCCCAGTCCTCGCAGCACTTCACCAATAGCATATTGTGCTTTGGGCGAGAGATATGGATTTACAGAGATCTGAACTACCGGAATGTCTGCCTCAGGATACATACGATGCAACAATGTCCAAGATCCATGATCCAATCCCCTCACCCGATCAGTTTCTACGTCAATGCCCTTTTGTTCATATAATTTTTTCAGCTTATTGGCCAGTTCCACAGAACCATGTGCTGGATACTTCACCGCGTACAGTTCCGGTGGAAAACCGCCAAAATCATAAATGGTATCGTACACGTCATCCATCGAACTGATCGTCAACGTTTGTGTTTCCCAATGAGCAGTAAAGATAACTATCGCTTTAGGACGAATACTTTTCCCCAGTTGCTCTAAAAATGAAGTATAGTCCGTCTGTTCAATAGCAAGCATCGGTGAGCCATGGGCCAAAAATAAAGATGGCATCATATAAAGATCCCCTTATCATCAACAATTTATTTTATTCATCAAGTAACTTTATGTAAGTAATGATACATAAGTAACAGAGTCATGTCAACACAGATTTTAACATACACTTAAAGGTCAAAGATTCTATAAATAAAGATTGATATAGGTATAATGTCATAGTAATATGTAACTAATAAATTTTAAAATTTCACTTTATTTCGATACAAAGGACTGGTTTCTATGGAGATACATACTTC
The DNA here is from genome assembly GCF_054602585.1 of Paenibacillus sp. SEL3. Classification (NCBI taxonomy): domain Bacteria; kingdom Bacillati; phylum Bacillota; class Bacilli; order Caryophanales; family Paenibacillaceae; genus Paenibacillus; species Paenibacillus sp. SEL3. The sequence goes on from NZ_CM137725.1 coordinate 236,510, forward strand.
TAATTGCCCAAAATGCGGTTCCGTTTTTCGTCAAAACCTTAGAAACCTCTGTAGTACTTGTATTCAGGAAGAAAATATATTCTTGGATCGCTGTTCTAACTATCTATGGAAGCATCCTTCTACTCATACTCGCCAGCTCAGTGACGTAACTGGTACACCTATAGAATTGCTCACAGATTGGGTAAGAGCAGGCAAATTTCCCTCCACATACAGTCAGCTTGATTATCCTTGTGAGTCCTGCCGTTCCCCTATTTATGCAGGGAGACTTTGTCATTCCTGTCTGGGTACATTCCGTTCGGCCGCGCTGGATATTCAAACCCGTGTGCCTCGCCGTGCAACAGCAGCATTATTCTCAGTTGCAGGGCGCGTCAAAGGCTATTAAGTCGTGCTGCCTAAGCACATCATTTCTGCAAAATGGATAAGTAGTCCTAAACGCAATATAAAAAACAGCCTTTTTTCTAGGAAAAGGCTGTTTTGCTATGAAAAACACTTATTTAGTTTGGTGCTCATCTAATCCATTCCTCAGCCCAAAATTGAATCTGTTCCATAACCGGCTGAAGTGCACGGCCTTTGGTTGTTAGCTCGTATTCAATGCGGACAGGAGTTTCTGGATATACATGACGTGTAAGAATTCCTTCATTTTCCAAATCTTTCATCCGCTCTGATAACATTTTGTCACTCATTGTGGGAATCAGATTGGAAATATCCTTAAACCGCTTAGGACCGCTCATCATGGATTGAATAATTAATCCATTCCAACGCTTGCCCAAACATGAAAAGGCGGTTTCAAAACGCGGACACATTTTTGTACATTGCGGTTGACTCTCCAAATTTTTCACCTTCTTTTGCATTTCGGTTTGATAAAGCTTTCCTTTTGTTAGTATATATCATTTTAGCATACTTTATCCCGAAAGAAAACACTTTCTTCTTAAATTAAATACCTGCGCCGATAAAGTTGCCTGACCAAAACTGATTATACAACAAACCAACACAGCAGGTATATGTCTAAATCGTTAAATCAAAAAAGGCGGAATCCCCTAGAGGTTCCGCCTTTCAATCTATTCATTATATAGCTCATCAAAATGTGATGATTGTCATTATACCAACACTCCACCGAGAGGTCTTACCGGTTCACTTCTACCATATATTGGTTTGTTAATACTTGTTGGAGAAGTCCAACGAATACTATTGGCAATAACCTTCAAAATATCAGGCTGGTAATAAGTCGGATAGGTCTCATGGCCTGGGCGAAAATAAAATATTTTACCACTACCTCGACGGAAAGTACATCCGGTTCTAAATACTTCGCCACCTTCAAAGTTACTAACAAATACCAATTCATCTGGCGCTGGAATATCAAAGAACTCGCCATACATCTCTTCCTGCTTCAACAAAATTTTGGCGTCTATGCCTTCTGCAATGGGATGTGACGGATTCACCGACCAAATAATCTCCTGTTCACCTGCCACCCTCCATTTCAGATCGCAGCTAGTGCCCATCAGGGCTTTGAATGGCTTGGAAAAATGGCCTGAGTGCAGCACGATTAAGCCCATTCCTTCCTGCACTCGCTTGACAACACGCGCCGTAACTTCATCGCTCACCTGATCGTGGGCTTTATGCCCCCACCACAGCAGCACATCTGTGGAATTCAAGACTTCTTCTCCCAAACCATGCTCGGCATCATCACGCAGTGTAGCTGTTCGAATGACAAATCCCTCTCCTGCCAGGCCGTCAGCCAACGCTTTGTGTATCCCGTCAGGATATATCTGTTTGGCTTCATCATTCAACTTTTCGTTCAAAAATTCATTCCAAATGGTGACGTTAATCATCAACATTTCCCCCTATTAGGTTAGACCCACCACATCTCGCTCAGCGGTTCTTCAATCAGTACCTGGCGAAGATTGTGGACAGCCTTAGTAAAGCCCTCTTCCACGGACATCAGACCATCTTCATGCTCAATACTCACTACATGATCGTATCCCACCAGGCGCAAAGCACTGATAATATCTGCCCAGGTTTTTACATCATGTCCATAACCCACAGTACGGAACTGCCAAGCGCGATCTAGCATTTTCGTATATTCCTGCATATCGGTAAGTCCATATTTATTTACATTAATCGGATCAATCGTCGTATCCTTGGCATGAAAGTGGTGAATAGCTCCCTCTCGGCCCAAAATTTGAACTGCCTGCACAGGGTCAATTCCCTGCCACCACATATGGCTCGGATCGAGATTAGCACCAATAACCTCTCCCGCAGCTTCACGTAAACGAAGCAAGGTCGCTGGTGTATGAACGGAGAAGCCTCCGTGTAGCTCCAATCCAATTTTAACATGATGATCTGCTGCAAATTTCCCCGTCTCGGTCCAGTAAGGAATAATTTTATTCTCCCATTGCCACTTCAACACTTCTTGAAAATCATTAGGCCACGGAGCCACAGGCCAGTTTGGATATTTCGCATCCTCATGATCTCCCGGACAGCCGGAGAAAGTGTTCACAACTGGAACTTCCAGCTTTTCTGCCAATCGAACGGTTTTAAGAAACGTATCATGATCAGCCTGGGCCAAATGCTTTTGCGGATGAAGAGGATTGCCGTGACAGCTAAGTGCGCTAATCGTTAGTCCGCGGGACTCTACTGCCTTTTTGAAATTTTTGAGCGCTGCATCATTCTCCAGCAATTCATCCGGCTTACAATGCTTATCCCCCGGGTTGCCGCCTGTACCGATTTCTACAGCATCCAATCCTTGAGAAGCCACATAATCCAACGCTTCCTCCAGCGAACGTCCACCGAACAACACCATAAATACTCCAAGTTTCAAAAGAAATCCCCCCCTGTATCATATGTGAAAAAAGCTGCTTTCATTATAACGATGGTCTATTCGGGATAATTACGGCTTAGTCAAAATAGACAGCTTTCCCCGTACGTGCCGATTCATAGATAGCTTCCAAAATTTCAGTAACAACCAGTGCCTGTTCCGGCTTCACAAGAGGTTCTTTGTCGTCCAGAATAGATTCGATCCACAGGCGGGCTTCGCGGTCTGCTTCATTTTCCGTCTCTCCAGAGTAAAAGGCAACACCACCTGCATCCAGATCTATTTTCGTATCAAACAAACGGCTGTTCTTTTCTCCGTTAATGCGCAATCCATCCTGCATATCGGCTCCGCCTTCGGTACCGCATAACAGTGTCTTCGCTTCGCCAAACTCTACAACGTTCAATGCCCAGCTGGATTCCAGTACAATCGTAGCTCCATTTTGCATCGTAATAAAACCAAAAGCTGAGTCCTCTACCTTAAATTCCTCAGGGTTCCAAGGTCCAAAGGCATTTGCCGCATCTTTACGATCCCCTAACTTATGGAAAGTTGAACCTAGTACGCTTTTAGGCTTGTAATTATCCATCAGCCAGAGTGTCAGGTCTAGTGCATGCGTGCCAATATCAATAAGAGGACCACCGCCCTGCTTCTCTTCATCCAAGAATACTCCCCAAGTCGGAACCGCGCGACGGCGTAGAGCAATGGCTTTGCCCAGATAAATTTCTCCAAGCTCTCCTTGCTCGACTAATTGCTTCAGGTACAAACTGTCATCACGATAACGGTTTTGATACGCTATGGACAGCTTCTTACCTGTGCGGTTGGCCGCATCAAGCATCTCCCGTGCTTGCTCAGCAGTTTTAGCCATCGGCTTTTCACACAGCACATGCTTACCTGCCTCAAGCGCCGCTACGGTAATTTCCGAGTGCGAGTCGTTAGGTGTACATACATGTACGACTTCAATGTCTTTATTTTCTAACAGCTTACGGTAATCGCTATAAACTTGCGAGCCATCAACACCAAACTTTTCTGCTGCCTCTTCAGCGCGCTCCTGAATGATGTCACAAAATGCAACGATCTCCGCACGCTTCTGCTTGGCAAGACTCGGCAAGTGTTTGCCGTTGGCAATGCCTCCACAACCAATAATCCCGATTTTGAGTGTTTTAGACATGAATATTTCCTCCCTGAGCTGCGTATTGTTGGAGCCATTTAATGCTGGTTTCAATGCTTTCGATTGGAGGGTTTGAGCAGAAATCCTGTTCCACGACGACCCAATCCACACCTGCCTGAATAGCGGCGTCTGTAATGGCCTGAAGCTGCACTTCGCCTTTGCCAAGCTCTACAGTCACTGCTTTTTGCTGCTCGTCACGTGCCATATCCTTTAAGTGAATGATAGGCAGGCGTCCATTATAACGTCCGATGTATTCCACTGGATCATAGCCCCCGTAGTATACCCAACAAGTATCCATTTCGACCTGTAACAAATCATCGGAAACTGCATCATATAAAGCATCGAATACTGGGCGATCATTGATCTTTTCTGTTAATTCAAAATCATGATTATGATAAGCCAGTATCAAACCCTGTTCCTTCACTTTTTCACCAATACGATTTAAATTAGCAAAAAGTTCATCCCACTCCCGCTGTTCTTCGGTTAAATAAGGAACGATTAGGTACTTATTGCCCAATTCTTTGTGGTATGAAATCTCCTCATCCAAATGATCCAGCAAGCGAGAATATTGTACATGAGTTCCGACAACTTCCAGATTCAGTTCATCCAAGAGCGCTCTGACATCCTTGGCATTGCGTCCGAAAAAGGTATGAAATTCTACTCCTTTATAGCCAAGCTCAGCTACCTTGCGCAATGTACCTTCAAAATCCTGTTCAAGCTCTTCCCTTACGGTGTACAATTGCAATCCTACTTTAGCCATTACCCTTCACCTCTTTAAGTTAGGAACCATTATATCTGTTCCATAATACACATCCTCGTCCGGCTTGAACGTACTTACCAGCGTAATGTATTGCCTTCCAATGATGAGTGCTGAAAAGCATGCATGGCTTCTAACACATGGTAGGCCAGCTCAGCATTGGCACGATGGTCCGTGAATTTCAATGCGCCAAAGGCTTTTCACTGTACACATGCTTGCCTGCCTCTAGTATCGCTATATCTGACCATACGTGGCTGCCAGGCACGGTCAGATTAAATACAAGCTCAATTTCAGGCTGGCGCAGTAATTCATCCGATTTGTATACGTTTTCAATGTTGAATTTATCGGCCCTCTCCTTTGCCCTCTCATCCAGTAAATCAGCGATGGCCACCACTTCAATGAGTGGGCTCTTTTGGAGATTTTCAAGATATACCGAGCTAATAGTACCGCATCCGATAATCCCGGCCTTCATTCGTTCCACGTCGTCACACTCCTTGGCCTCCAACATGTACTTCCTCATCTAACATGTAAGCTTTACAGTTCACATAGTATTCTATTTCTGTTTCGTTTAAAATGAATAATATGATTAAAACATGAACAATCTGGTCAATATTTGAAACAGCCATAGCCCAAAGGAGTCATCATCATGTCTATCGTCGAGCCTTGTCAGGTTCTTACCGCAGGCTATTCCTTCCATCGAAAGCCCTTTTATTCGAACCAGCCTGATGGGATCAAAAATTATTTATTCCGTTTGCAAACAGATGGACGCTGCCAGGCCCGCATTAACGGGGAAATGACACGGATTGAGGCGGGTGACCTACTGCTTTTCAATCCTACCGAGCCTTATGAACTGGATATTCATAGTGAGTTGAACCCCATGGGAGAGCTGGTCGTGGAAAGTGGAGATTATCACATTTTTTTCGGTGGTTCCTGGGTAGATGAGTGGTGGAACCATCATAAACGACCCAACAGAATTAAGGTTCAGCTCACAGAAGCCCTGCTTGGCCTATTTCGTCAGCTTGTGATGGAGCAACGACGTATTTCTAATCCTTACCCGGAAATATCAAGTTATTACATACGCATTTTATGTTTGGAGTTTGACCGTATGCTATCCGATCATCCTATCGCTACTCATCATAACTATCTTGCGTATCAGATTAAAAATTATATTGAAGAAAATGCATCCTCTAACTTCAAGCTAGATGACGTGTCTTCACACGTCGGTATCAGCGTATCCCGAGCAGTGCATCTGTTTAAGGAAACATTTGATACGAGCATTATGCAGTACACGCTGGACATCAGGCTTAACATGGCGAGAGAACGAATCATTTTCAGTCCAATGTCACTGGAACAAGCCGCCGAATCGTCAGGATTTGCAAATTACACGTATTTTCACCGTGTATTTCGTTCCCGCTTCGGTATGTCGCCCAAAGAATTCAGGGTGATTCACCGCGAGCAATTGTAGGACAAAGAGAGCGTTCACCTGAACACTCTCTTTGTTCATAACCAATAATAGTGGATACTGCTTACATACCATGACCCAGCTTTTTTACGGAGCAATTGTCAGCATCACTACTGACATTGGTGGCAGTGTAACATCCAAATGCTGACCTTGCAGCTGATAGGTTGTGAAAGCTTCCTTTTTCACACGCTCTGGCTGATCAAACGTATTATGTGCCTGCATATCGTCGCTGGCAAGGACAACACCGCTGATCTTTTTAATCTCTTTGAGTCCTCTTAGCTCCAAATTCAAGTTTGCCGACTCGCCCGGATGGACGTTGCAAAAGCTGATATGAATATTGTCATCCTGCGCTATGGAGGCAGACACGCTTACTTGTGGGATGGAATCCCCGTCATATTCATAATCGCCTACCTTTACATGAACAGCCAGTGCTTGCGCATCCTGATGTACCTTAAACATTTCAAATATATGGTATGTCGGCGTCAACAGCATAGCAGGACCTTCGGTCAGAACCATTGCTTGTAAAACATTTACCATTTGGGCAATATTCGTCATCTGTACTCGGTCATGGTGATTATGGAAAATGTGTAGGTGCAGCCCAGCTACCAGCGCATCACGCATCGTATTTTGCTGATACAGGAAGCCCGGATTGGTTCCCGGCTCAGTCAGGAACCAGGTTCCCCATTCATCGACGATCAGTCCGACCCTTTTGTCAGGATCATATTGGTCCATAATGGCTGAATGACGAGTAATCAATTCATCCATATGCAATGATTTTTTCATCGTCTCGAACCATTCCGCTTCATCAAAACCGACTGCTTGCCGTTTCCCTTCCCAGTTTCCCGGGATCGTATAGTTATGCAGGCTCAAACCGTCCATAAGATGCCCAGCTTCACGCATCAACACTTCGGTCCAACGATAATCATCCACATTCGCCCCACCTGCAATCCGATAAATGCGGTTCTCGCCATAGTTACGGACATATGTCTGATAGCGGCGATACAGGTCGGCATAATATTCTGGGCGCATGTTACCGCCACAACCCCAGTTTTCGTTACCCACTCCAAAATATTTGAGCTTCCAGGGTTTCACACGACCGTTTTCCTGACGCCATGCAGCCATAGGGGACTCTCCATCAAAGGTCATGTACTCTACCCATTCCGACATTTCCTGAACTGTACCACTGCCGACATTTCCACAAATATAAGGCTCTGCATCTAACAGCTCGCACAATTGAAAAAACTCATGTGTGCCAAAATGATTATTTTCAACCACACCGCCCCAATGCGTATTTACCATTCTCTTACGATTTCCTTTGGGTCCGATACCATCTTTCCAATGATATTCATCGGCAAAACAGCCTCCCGGCCAGCGCAGCACAGGAATATTCAGCTTTTTCAGCGCTTCCACCACATCATTACGAATTCCGTTTGTGTTCGGAATCGGTGAGTCCTCTCCAACCCATATGCCTTCATAAATGCAACGTCCAAGATGCTCAGCAAATTGTCCATAAATGTTTTTATTAATAATGCCTTGTTTCCAATCGGTATTAACAACAATAGAACCCTTCACAACAAACCCTCCCAAAATATTAAGATTGTTGGAACATCCGCATAAATGTTTACGCTTTCATTTTGGTGTAAATATCACTCATTCCACCGCGCTTCTTTCGGTTTTAATTTTTACGCATCATCACATCTAGCGAACATTAATATAGTTATTAATAATTAAATAAAAATATTTCACGTGTTTAATATATTTTATTGTCTACTTTTTGTCAATCTTTAAGAAAAGATCCAATCAAACCAAAAAGCCTGCCATTAAGGCAGACCAAGGTATGATTACTTTAACACGTAATCCAGGTTCAGCCGAGCCTGAGCATTGTATCTTTTAGGCTGTTCCTATCCACCGTGAACCATGGTAACTGGGACAATTTTGAGCTGCCGCCAAAGCACGTACACGAACAATACTTCCGCTGATACCACACGTATGTCCGGACATTAACTCTTCACATTGTGAGCAGGCCAACAGTCTGGCTTCGTACACTTCATCATTTACACATTCCATTTTGGGTCTCATGTTGGTTAGAATTCTGGTAATTTGCTCTTCCGATATCGAGATATCTCTTTCACAACCTTTGCAGGTGCTTGGCACTGGTATATCTTCCATCGTCAGCTTACCTCCCCATCAACAATGTCTTAAGTAAATATAGTGACTCCATGATGCCATAAATGATAACAGTATATCCTTTATTCTGGCTAGCCCTATTTCCGTTCCGACGGAAGGCTGGCAGCCGCCTCGGATACGACCATCGCCAAGTCCTCATTTCCGAACATGGATAGTACCCCTAATACTGTATCCAGCGGAATATCACCCGCTTCTTCACGCGATACAGTCAATTTGCGTACTCGTAGCAGACGCTCGTTGCTATCCTGATGCGGATACGCTACACGATATAATTCCTCTGGCTCCAACCCGTGATTGATACACCATTGCGCAAATACAAGAATCATCATATCTTCTTCTTGCTTATAATTTTCGATGATGGCTTCTTCTAGCTGTTTACCACGATTATCTTCTTCCATTCATTCATTTCTCCTTCAACCTAATTCTTGATGTCTGTCTGGACTGTTAAGATCATGTTCGGACGTTCCATATTAATCACTCAAACGGTTGATCAGTTCGTCAGCCAGCATATGGCTTTCCAATACTTTTCCAGCTCGTACAGCACACTCCTCCGGACGATGAATATGCTCCAGAAAATGATTCACGACTCCGGTGAATCCCCGTCTTTCCAAAATCGTATCCCAGCTTCCAAAAGCTTGTGTTAATGGTGAATGATTTTTTTGCATAAAAACAGCCTGTTCCATATTTGTTACTTCAACAGACCGTCCTGCCCCGTGAAGCTCCAGTTTCTCTATGTCAGCTCCTGCCTGTCTACTCATACTGTAGCTTCCGGTGGCATTTCCCAAACGTACAGTCCCGAACGCAACATCCATATATCCTTCACTCGTCGTATTCAGACTACTATGCAGCAGTTCATAATCATCGCCACCCAGCCACAATAGCAAGTCAAGCATATGAATTAAATCATCATAAACCGTCTGTGCCGCCGGTCTTCGATCATATCCAGTACGATGTTTAATAGCCGCACATTGACTGAATCCACCCGCTTCCTCTAACCAAGCCTTAGCAGCAACATAATGCGGGGCAAAACGCCGATTAAATCCCACCGCCAGCAGCACGGCCTGCGCTTCCGCAAAAGCGGTCATCTCCAGATTCTGACGAACATCATAGGACAACGGTTTATCCACATACACGGCAATCCCTTTTTCAATACACGCCATAACCAGATCAAAATGAGCTTCGGTCGCGGCATGTATAAATACAGCTTCCGGTTCCCATGCTAGCATCTCCTTCACATCTGTCGTTCCTCTAGGCAACCTATATTGCTCCATGACGGAACTTACCGGCTCCTGTGAACGGTTCATGACACCTACAATGTCTACACCTTGGTGTGCAGCCAGTAACGGCAAATATACTTTACGAGCAATACCACCCAGTCCCGCAATGGCTACCCTTGTCTTCGTTTGCTTGTCCATATCATTCCCACCTCTAATCACTCATTCATCTGTTGTCTAGTTTACATGGAAGTCTGCTGACAAGTAAAGAAAAGAGACTGCTCCGGGTCCAGTTGGACAATAACGGAACAGCCTCTATGGCATGAACATTCAGCTTCAGCTAAGTTTACCTCAATGTAAGTTAGCTTAGGCGTGCTGCACTTGCTTTCTTGTTTTTTCACTTTTGATTTTCTTAACACGCATCCCAATGGCTACAACCAGAACCACAACCAGAACCTCAAAGCCGTATTTAACGACCCCGTTCATAAACCAGTGTGAAATCAACGGTTCCGCCACCACCATTTTGGCGGCAGTATAAGCAAGTACAGCAGCCCCAATCGTAATAACTACTGGGTAACGTTCTGTCAGCTTCAAGATAATCGTACTTCCCCACACCATGATTGGAACAGAGATTGCAAGACCCAATATAACGAGTAGCATATTTCCATGAGCTGCGCCCGCTACAGCAAGTACATTGTCGAGCCCCATCATCGTATCCGCGATAATAATGGTGCGGATCGCTGCCCACATTTGATTCGTGGCTGAAATTTCATGCTTCTTCTCTTCGACTAGTAGCTTATAGGCGATATAGATAAGTGCGAGTCCCCCAATCAAACGCAATCCATAAATTTGCAATAAATACGTGACCAGCACCGTAGCAATCACACGAATGATGACCGCTCCGACCGTCCCCCAAATAATGACCTTCTTTTGATTGGCCTTATCAACATTGCGAGCCGCCAAACCGATTACGATTGCATTGTCACCAGCTAGCACCAGATCAATGATAATGATGGATACTAATGCGGTTAAAAACTCAATTGACAACAAATCCATACGTTTCTCCCACCTTTTTTTTATTTATTTGTTATACTGTACATAGTTCAGCGCTTTATACTAAAAAAGCGCCATTTCACGGAATCCGGAAACGGCGCTGACCCAAATTTGGCATCAAAAAAAGACCATTTACCCGGATTCCTAAAATCCTGGCAAAGGTCTCGCTTACAACATTACGTTGCCAATAAAGCCGGGGATTAAAAATCCCGTAATGACGACTTTACTCGTTGAGCTACTCCCCTTTGGGAACTATTCTATTAGTGGCAGTATAGCACACATTATTAGGAATGTGAACCCTATTTTTTTCTGTATAAGCGATAAGCCGAACAGGGATATTGAAAGAGGTATGTAAATGAAAAAATGGCTACTCGCCGCTGCTTATGTTTCGTTGCTTTGCATCGCGTTTATCTACAGATATGATTGGCTCGCCTGGGCGGACAAGCAAACCTCCTTTCCAGTTCTGCTACTGCTCGCATTTTTATTCGCGTTAATACCGTTTGTGCCTTACAAGCTGATTATCGCTTCTATTGCTTATGCCGCAGGCCCTTGGCAAGGTGCTCTGATTTGCTGGCTAGGCACTACCATGGCTGCACTGGTCGTTTTCGTTGCAGTACGTACCCTGTTCCGTGACAAAGGACGAGCCTATTTGAAGCGGGTTCCCGCATTGGAGCGCTTCAATCGGGTCATGGAAAGGGAGCCTTTTGCTGCTGTTCTGCTGGTTCGCCTGATTCCGGTCATCCCCCAGGCAGCGGTAAATGTATACGCTGGAGTAGCGGGGTTTCCGTTCTGGAGCTTTATCCTAGGTACAGCTATTGGCAAGCTTCCCGCAATTGCGGTGTATGCTTATGCTGGCGGCACCTTTGCAGAACACCCAATCACCGGTTTGCTCATTTTGGTGCTATATACTGCACTTGTGGGCGGCGGCTTTATACTCTACCGAAAAAGGCTTCAACGCACCAATAGAATATAAATGCGATAGTTTGCCACCGTCTCTGTAGGATGTTTCATTACGATTTTTGAGGGCAGAGCCAGTTACACTGCCGTTTGGTTTCTGACGTTTCGTTGGATTTTGCAAAAATCTCGTATATAATTTAATTGTAAGCTATTTAAATAACAACTAATTAAACATTCTCAGATTGGAGTGATAAATATGAGCACCAACAATCCACACATGGTAGAAAAAGCAACTTTTGCAGGTGGCTGCTTCTGGTGTATGGTTTCCCCTTTTGAGGAATTACCCGGTATTTTGAAGGTTAGATCTGGATACACAGGGGGACATACCGAAAATCCTACCTATGAAGAGGTGTGTTCTGAAACAACGGGGCATGTGGAAGCCGTACAGATTACATTTGATCCACAAGTTTTCCCGTATGAAAAACTGTTGGAACTATTCTGGCAGCAGATTGATCCGACGGATGAAGGTGGACAGTTTCACGATAGAGGTTCATCCTACCAAACGGTTATTTTCTATCATAATGAAGAGCAACGAATCAAGGCAGAAGCTTCTAAAGAAGCTTTGGCTCAAAGTGGCCGCTTCGACAAGCCGATTGCTACACCTATTCTGCCTGCGGCCACTTTTTATGAAGCAGAAGAATATCATCAGGACTATCATAAGAAAAACCCCGCTCATTACAAACGCTACCGCAAAGGTTCGGGACGTGAAGATTTTATCGAGCAAAATTGGTCCGGCAAGATTGATAAATCCGACCTTAAAGATCGGCTGACGCCTATTCAATACGAAGTAACACAAAAAAACGCGACCGAGCGCCCTTTTCAAAATGAGTTTTGGGATCATGAGGGTGAAGGCATTTACGTGGATATCGTATCAGGAGAGCCCTTGTTCAGTTCATTGGACAAATATGATGCAGGTTGCGGTTGGCCCAGCTTTACCCGTCCGTTGCGCAGCTACAATGTCAAAGAAAAAACCGATCTCAGCCATTTTATGATCCGTACCGAGGTGCGAAGTCGTGAAGCTGACTCCCATTTAGGGCATGTATTCGATGATGGTCCAGGTCCAGATGGTTTGCGTTATTGCATCAATTCTGCCGCGCTCCGCTTTGTGCCTCAAGAAGATTTGGAGCGTGAAGGATACGGAGCATATAAGTCATTATTTGAAAAGTAAGTGGCCATAGTATCATTGAGGCTGACCCGCGATCTATCTTTAATTGATGATCACGGGCCAGCCTTTTTTGGGATATGGCCGCACATCATTACGAAGCTAGCAATTTAACTCATTACCCATCCAAGCCAAATGGCTAGGGGTACTAGCAATAGCTGAGCTAATAAAGTACCTGCCAAACGCGAGATGATCATCCAGCCGTACATGCTGTTCATCCGAGTTAAGGGTAGCTCCCCTCGTAGCGTTTTCTCCGACAGAACCGCCAATCTAGGATCAATTAACAAGGTCAGTAATACCGTTGCGACGCCATTGATTAGACCTGACGACATTGACATTGCTGTACCTTGTGCAGGCCACAGGAATGAAGCGTATAAAGCAGATACTACTCCTGTTGTATAAATCGCAGTAACGGTTATATTCAGAATAATTAGACGTTTGGGTATCGCTCCGCTAATCAATGAAGTAAGACATAGACCAGGTGGGACGTTTTATGTAGTAGCCTGCATGTTTCCAGCGACTTCGCAGCATTAAATGACGCACCAAAGCCGGAATAGATCCGGTATGCTCCAAATGCACAATCCATCTGGCTGACATGCGTACCACTGTTGGATACAGTAATATAGCAAGTATGGTTCCAACGGTTGCTGCCAGCAGTACCCCATGCATATATAGTTCCAGTCTAATATCCGTTCCGCCCACTTGTGCTGCAGCTTTAGCCTGATCGACCATCCCTCCGAGTAAAGGCCCCTGCGCCATGTTAGAGGTGCGTGAAACCAACAGCAGCATTCCCGCAACGGTTAACGCTAATCCAATCCGACGCGCTCGCAAACCACCAAGCCGCAGAGCATAGGACAAGCTATCTGTAGTATGAATGATGATAGTCAGCAAAAAAACAAAACCCCAGGTAAGCAAATGCTTCACTCCTTTTTCTGGTATTCTGCACACCATTATACGCTTTTTCTCAAGATACATTTTACAATATATTCATTTCTTTGATTTCCGTTTGTTTAATCCTACAACGGGTAATACATAGTACATCATCTGCTATAAGGAGTGTGCAACTATGCCTTGGAACAAACATGATTACCCTCCATCCATGAAAAACCTGGAACCTCGTGTGCGAGAAAAAGCCGTTGATATTGCTAACGCTCTACTCCGTGACGGCTATGAAGAAGGTCGCTCGATTGCGATTGCCACTTCCCAAGCCGAGGAATGGAACGATAATCATCCAGCCGAGCAAGATGAGAAACAGTAGAAAAAATATAAAACGGACGCATTCAGTCTACTTTAAAACCTTCCTGATAGAAGCTGAATACAGCGAAAGGGTGTTACGTAAGAAGATTTCTCTCCTAACGTAACACCCTTTCCTTATTGACGAAGGCTGTGGACGACCGGCACTGTTTTGGCAACTACCTTTTTAGCGGGAATAGCCGCTGGCAGTACCTTTTTCACAGGTCGGTGCAGTTGGAACGTGGTCGTCCATGTAATTATTTTTCCGGCAAGCCACACAGCCAGTATTGTAAACATTGTTTCCTTCATAGGCAGATACAATAGTGATAATCCCAGTACGATGATGTCACTGACAATAAACACGTTGCCGATTTTCCACCCGCGCCACTCACTGATCAGCAGAGATAAGATATCATCGCCCCCGGTTGCTCCACCGAATCGCAGTACGATTCCGGCTCCCAAACCTGTAAGCACCCCACAAAGTAGAGCAGCTATCAGCAGATTTCCATGTAGATCTATAACCAGAGTCGAATACTTCTCAAATCCTGCATAAAACAGTGAAAAAGCGACGGCTCCGATTAACGCAAGCAGCATAAATCTTTTGCCCTTCAGTACCCATGCCAGCAATATGACGGGAATATCAAGCAGCAACATACTCCATGCTGGAGATATGCCAAACGCGTAATGTCCCAGCAGGGCCAAGCCTGCAAATCCGCCTTCTGACAAATGATTTTGGGCATTAATGTGATAGTACGTAAAAGCTAAAATGCATGTTCCGAGCAACATGACAGCAATCTGTCTCAATGCTCCATTGTTCACGATAGATTCGTAAGTTTTCCTCATACAGGCTCCCTCGGTTTCTCGTAAGTTTGATGTGGATGAACCCACTCTTACGGAAACTACCAGGTAAGATGTGCCTGGAGGACTTGGTCCTTCGCATGTACAATCCCCTCTTCCGCAGAGTTGGCTTTCGCAACTTGACGTTACTCCGCGGAAAAGCTAAGTATAAGACAGATCAAATCGTTTCCAAATCGTCCTTTGGGGAAGTATCCTTCGGGGACACATGGTATCCTGATCCTTTCTTTTGTGGAATAAAACTCCGACATTTCTGTGGTACATATAATTCTATAATTTATTATACCACACCTTGTCACCTGCTAAACAGCTTGCTTTTTTGCTGCACCATATTTTATTTTATGTGTGAGCATGCTTTATTGTATGTGTGAATTAACGCATTATACCGAAGGTTTGGCGAATGTACATTTAATATAACCCAAATCGTATTTTATTTTTGTTTAGATTATTATCCACTTAATTTGGCGGTTCTACGCTGATTGGCCATAAACACTCCTCCAAGTATAAGGACCAGCCCGGTTAGAACGTTCCAGCCGATATGTTCATTCAAGAGCAAAAAGCCCCATACAATGGCACTTACTGGTACAAAATACGTCACCGAAGAAGCAAATTCCGCACTCCCCCGCAAAATCATGTAGTTGAACAAAATATATGCTACTCCTGATCCCAAAACTCCCAGTCCTATAAGAGAACCCAATACACCTGAATCAGAAACAATCGACAAATCAGGTCTCTCCACCATTGCCATCATAATGCCACCCCCTACCGCCGCACCAAGCAGTGTCGCAAAGGTAGCCTGATACATGGAAAGATTGGAAAGAAAACGTTTGGAGAGCTGTGTTCCAAATCCGTAGCAAAGAGTCGCAAGCAGCATACACCCAAAACCCACAGGATCAACAGAAATAATAGATGCAGGATTAATACCCAATAAAATAATAATTCCTACAAAAGCGAGACCCATTCCTAACCACTGCATTCGATGAAAAATAGCTCCGAAAAAAACAAGCCCCACCAACATGGTCCATATGGGCGTGGTAGCATTCAATACAGAAGCCATGCTGCTAGCTATTCTGGTCTCGCTAAAACCGATCAATGTCCATGGCAAGACCATGTTGACCGAAGCTACCAGAGTAACCGATTTCCACGGAATGCTTTTGATTTTAAACGGCCTGCGCATAAGTATCATTAACAAGACAATAAAAATAAGCCCAAAGCTGGACCTGAGAAATACAATAGTCCACGGCCCTACCTGATGTAGCAACAACACCTTGATAAACATAAACGAACCGCCCCAAATGAGGCTCAACAGTAATAAAGCTGCATATAACGAACGTGACAATATGTATACCTTCTTTCTCCACTTTCTTAAGTTAAATAGTAAAGGCTGACCGCAGTCAGAACGATCTCCCCTTTTATGTAAGTTTTTATCCATTAGCTTAACATAAACTCTGTTTGACTGTCATTGGCGATAAACGTAAGATTCTTTACATAATGGCACATGGGTATCGCTCCCCATCACTTTTCCAATAATTGATGATTGCTTTAGCCATGGAAAAATTCCTATGATGAGGTATAAATAGAACATACGTTCTATATACTGATTATATATTGTATTCTTACTCGGAGTAAAGGAGATTTTTATGCCAAGCCAAAAGATACTGAACCACAAGAGCAAAGCTCCTTTACCTTCTGAAGAAGACACAGGGCTGGTCAAGATGTGTGTACTTTTAACTCTTGTTCTGGATGTGCTGGAACGAGACATTCGTATTATAAATACCTCTCCTCTAAAAATGCCCGATTTGTATGTTCGTAGCCTGACTGGAGTACAACAGCGCGTAGCTGTTCAATTAGCAGAGACAAAAGCGCGAATGAAAACACTAGGAATTAAAATTTACAGCGAAATCCGAAATCATGAAGGCGTAGAGGTTTTGTATGTATGCCGTGGCTATCAAAGGCGATTTTTCATGCTTTCATCCTTTGCTCGCAGCGAGGTCCGGCGGAAACTGGGACACTATCTAGGAATTGATCCGACGCAAGATTAAGCCTCCTTGTAATCTGGTGATTCAAGAATGGATAAGTCACCAGATCATGGATAAACTCAGTCCATTTGGCACACATTATGCCTATCTCATCCAAAAGGAGGTGCTCTCTTGGCTGGACATGACGCAGCTTCCGTTGAATTAAGCAGAAATGTTTGAGCAGTTATCCATCAATCTGAATCTGATTCGCAAACAAATTGTCACCCCGTCACTGGTTGTACGCTACTTTATGTGGGATCTAAAACCCGAACTAAAATCGTTATTGTCTATGTTCAAGACTTGGATAATCCTGAGCTGGTGAAAGCAGTGAAAACGAGAATTAAAGCGATCTCCTCCGATTTGGTGCTCCCTCCCGTTTTTATTCAAAAATTTAAGGAGGACAATCCTTATTCTCTTCCCTCAATAGCTCAGACGGAACGACCGGATCGTGTGACCGCCAATCTAATGGAGGGACGGATTGCGATTTTGGCTGATGGTAGCCCAACTACTCTAATAGCTCCCGTGCTATTTTGCCATTAGAGCTGGCGCATACCATCAAATAATAACTGGGAATTGGTTTCACAGCCAACAATTTTGCTTATTTTTTCCTAATTGTGTTCCCTTTTTCTGCTGCTGATTCTATCCTATCTCTTCAAAAAAAAGGAGGGACCTGAAACATAAAAAAAAGAGCAGAGCGCTTGGAATGCTGACTCTACTCATGTTTATAACAGGCTGCTGGGATCAGGACAATTTGAAGGATGCCCGATTGGCAAATGCATCGGTTTATGATCTCACTCCTGAAGGCGTGTTGTCGCAAAAGCTAGAGGCTGTAGATGATCCTCAAAGCAATCAGGAAAATGGATGTGATGCCTTTGGCGTAAGCAGACAGTTGATCGCTCATCATCCAGCAGTATAGAAAGGTGTAGATTGGAATGAAGAATACCCCAATGTTCGTTTTCATCCGCAGGTCACTGTAGACATTGTTGGGAACGGCATTTTAAACTAAACCGTTCCTGTCGTTTAGTTTTTGGGTTGATCAGATATTATTTCTGGATAAGTAACTTCGTCAGATTGGTTTTTTGGAGTCTCACTCTGGCTTTCCGATTCAGAAGGAGTCTCCTGTTCATTTTCAACAGAAGGTTGCGAAGTATCTGTTGATGGCACATCGTTGTTCTCATCAGGCATATCTACCTCTGTGTCTGCGTCAGGAACAGCAGGATCCGTTTCCTCTGGTGGAATTTTCTCTTGATCTATTGCAGGGACCTCAACCTCTGGGAC
Source organism: Paenibacillus sp. SEL3 (assembly GCF_054602585.1). Classification (NCBI taxonomy): domain Bacteria; kingdom Bacillati; phylum Bacillota; class Bacilli; order Caryophanales; family Paenibacillaceae; genus Paenibacillus; species Paenibacillus sp. SEL3. The sequence goes on from NZ_CM137725.1 coordinate 254,663, forward strand.
TGCTTTTTCCTTGATATCTGGTTTGGATGGGACCACTGGTCTAGCAGAACGCGGAAGCTGTTCTCTTCCAACCTCGGTAGGCACATATTTTTGATTAAACCAGTCAGTCACGAGTTGACCCGATTGACGGGAATAACGCCCTGGTAGCTTACCTGTAAGGCTAGAAACCGTAACTCTTACAACACCTTCCGGCTGTATAAAGTGCTTATTCTTAAAAAGCTCAGGCTGCTCCTTGATCGCCTCATTCATGATCAGTGCCCACACTGACTGTGCTCTGGAATGACCTTCTTGAGATAATGTATTAACCTGTTGGCGGTAACCAGCCCAGACGCCTAGTGTAACGTCAGGTGTGTAGCCCATAAACCACACATCACCAAAGTTTTGTGTCGTACCGGTTTTACCGGCGATATCAATGTCACCATAGCTTTTAAAAGCATTTTGCAGACGTTTGCCAGTTCCCCTCGGATCTGATATAACCGTTTTGAGCATATCCGTCATCAAAAATGCGGTTTGCTGCGAATATACACGTCTCGTCTGCGGTTTAAATTCATATACGATCTTCCCGTTGGCATCCGTAATTTTGCTGATCAGATGAGGTGCATTATATACACCCATATTGGGAATCGTTCCATATGCTGCGGTCAGTTCCTCGACGGATACCCCTTTACTTAGTCCACCCAAAACCCCTGTCTGAGCATGTTCATCCTGCGGCTGAATCGTCGTAATTCCAAGAGAACGCACAAAATTCCAAGCGTTAGAAATTTTAACTTCATATAGAAACAGCCTCAGCGCAGGGATGTTGATTGACCGATTGAGTGCTTCACGGGCTGTCATAAGCCCCTCGTACCGTCTGTTATAATTTTTAGGAATATGATAACCTTTACGTCCGTCTTTCAATATGATTTGTGAATCATCAATAAGACCGGCTGGCTGAGTGTAGCCCTTTTCCAAAGCAGGTAAATAAGCAGCAATAGGCTTCATGGCAGAACCGGGCTGACGTGTCATTTGAGTTGCATAGTTCATTTGCTCGGTATTAAAATCTCTGCCCTCGATCATACCAAGTATAGCCCCTGTTTTATGATCAATCATGATTGCTGCAATCTGCTCTAATCCCTTCTTCTTACTGTACGGAGAAAAGTTTTGTGGATTGGCTGCAATCTGCCGCATATTATTATAAATTTTCTTATTTATCGTTGTATAAATTCGATATCCGGACCTTTGCAACTCTTCTCGCGTATTTTGAAGAAGCTCGGCATGCTCAGGCTTGGAAATTTCGGCTGGCGTGATATCCGGATTTTGCTGGAGCGCTAACAATTGAGCGGCTTCCCGCTCTGTCTCCAGCATCAAATAAGGGAATGTGTTATAACTTTTTTCGCGATGTGGCGCAAGAGTGGCTTTCACATCAAATTGAAGCGCCTCATTATATTCGGATAGCGTAAGTTTACCTGTTGCCAGCATTCTTCCCAACACGACACGCTGACGCTCCATCGCTTTATTGAAGCCTTCTTCATCAAAGTTCCCTTTACCATCAAAAGCGGAATAAACAGATGGCAGTTGCGGGAGACCTGCCAAATAAGCGGCCTGAGCAATATGAAGCTTATGTAGATCACTTACATTGAAAATTCCTAACGAAGCAGACTTGATTCCATATAAATTGTAACCAGCGGAACCATTACCAAAAGGCATTTTGTTTAAGTAAGCCGTTAATATTTTATCCTTGCCCATAAACCGTTCCATACGCAATGCTAGCAGCATTTCCTTCACCTTGCGGCTGTCCGTCTTATCCAGACTGAGAAAAACCCTTCGGGCTACCTGCTGCGTCAGTGTGCTGCCGCCTGTTTGGCGGTTTTCATTCAAAAGCTTCTGCTTAACGGCACGAGCTGTTCCCTTTAAATCCACACCACGGTGCTCATAAAATTGGCTGTCTTCCGTTGAAATGAGGGCGTCCACAATCGACTGAGGGACATCCTTCAGATCAACGAGCTGTCGATCCTCCTCCATGCGCATTCTTCCAACCGGAGTTACCTGATCATTAAAAAACACAAAGCTGGTCAGAGCGTTCTCATTTACCTTTTCATATATCAACTGACGTGATCGTACAGGTTCATCATGAACCAGTGCCGCTACATAGCCGGATATAAGACCTCCAGCAAATAGCAATCCAAGTACACCCGCAAACGAGAACCACTTGATATTAATTAGCAAAACTCTGCCAAAAATACGCCACCTACTGCGTTTTTGAGATGATGGTCGACGTTTTGGGTTCATAAAAATGGTTTTCTCCCCTCAATATTCATTCATTTCCACTTGTTTTTGCTCAAGATATTATGATACGCCATGTTAGGTTTTACGTAAACTCTAACATTCCAAAAAATACATTTGTATTAGGAACACTTGTTCCGTATATAATACTACTATAAGAGTATACATTCAAGAATATTTTGGTAGGATGATCAACACCTATCAGGAGAGGAGGTCGAATTTTTGAAGGAACGCAGAAATAGAACCATATTCTTATCGGACTGCCAAAGTTTTTATACCAGCATCGAAAAAGCAGATGATCCCAAATACCAACATAAGCCACTCGTTGTGGCCGGTGACCCTGCACTTCGTTCAGGCATTATTTTAGCTGCATGTCCGCTGGCCAAAAAATACGGTATATCTACAGCAGAACGTCTGGGAGAAGCGGTGAAAAAATGTCCTGACCTTATCATTGTACGCCCGCGTATGCAGCATTATATCGATGTCTCATTAAAAATAACAGAAATCTATAATGAATATACGGATTTGGTTGAAGTTTTCAGCATTGATGAACAGTTTCTGGATATGAGCGGAAGTCTCTCTCTGTTCGGAGATCCGGTGAGTATTGCAAGTGAAATTCAGCAAAAGGTACTGGCACAAACAGGAGTATGGATTCGAATTGGCATCAGCTCCAACAAAATGCTGGCTAAAACGGCGCTAAGACACACAAAATATCTTGTACATAATTATAAAATCCTGTAGGAACAAGATATTTAACGACTAAAGTAATGTACATTATTCAATTTCTTTGTTTATTGCTTTCGAAAAAAGTTTTAGATTAAAAATTTAGTTGTAGATGTCCAAGTATTTCTTATTGCTTAGACTAAGATAAGGCTTCTTTTAGAGCACTACATGCTACCCGCGTATGTTCTTTAATTAATAATTTAAATGGAATATAATGATGAGGACGTGACCCAAGCAAAGGTGCGGAAGCACCCTTTTTATTGAACTAACGGATAGCTTGGTTCCAATAATCAGGAATTTACACTGTACTAATAGTGAAAGATCGAATTTACTGGATGTATTAGTTTTAATACCTGTTTATTTATAATGCCCCCCGATTTTTAGGGATCTCTCTAGTGCCTGACCAGCTTGGGTCAAAGAGGACGCTCTTATGATAGCTTCGCTACCATAGCGTTCTTTAATTTTATCTGTTGCTTCTTCCAAGGAGCGGATACGCTCATGATCCTCAAAGAAGGAAAGTTGATAAGTTTGGTCGTCAACCAACCCACTTAAAGTGACACCTAAGCGTCGTATCGGCATACCGTTCCAAAAATTATAAAATATTTTTTTTGCTGCGTTGTACACTTTATTCGTATTGTTAGTCGGATCTGTTAGCTTTATTTGCCTGGAAAATCCGGTGGGAGCCTCATATGGACTGCATGTACAACTAACGGTCACGACAGAGCCCATGTACCCCTTACGACGACTGTCTCGACAAACTTCTTCCGAGAGTTCAAGCAGGATGGTCTCTACTTCATTTGGTTCCAAATAATCTTGGGGTAGGGTCATCATATGGCTTACCGACTTTTGTGGAGAACTGAGGGTATACGGAGCTACAGGACTCTCATCTAGACCATTGGCTGTTTTCCACATGACCTCCGCCTGTATATCCGACTGTTTTCCAAAACGAACGCGGAATTTAGACTTAAGGTCTGGTAGAGACGTTCTAGCGATATCACCAATGGTCGTCATACCAAGCCGCTCAAAATGGGACGACATCCGCGAACCTACCCCAAACATTTTATTAACTGGCTGTGGCCAGAGTAGCTGCTCTAATTCTGTCTTGGGCAACGTGAATATACCGCTTTTAATTTTTTTAGCCCAAATATCAGTTGCGCTTTTGGCAAGAACCTTATTGGAACTGATTCCTATTCGTACCCAAACTCCGGTTTGTAAAAGAACCTTCTTTTGAATTTCTCTTGCAACGGTTAAAGAATCTCCAAAAATTTTAAAACTACCCGAAATGTCCAGAAACTGCTCATCGATACTAAACACCTCTACTAGATCGGTGTATTCCTTGTATATATCCGTAATTGCTAAAGAGACATCAATATAATGTTTCATACGGGGACGGACGATCACAAGCTCAGGACATTTGTTGAGGGCTTCACCGAGCCGGTCTGCTGTAGACACCCCGAAACTTTTGGCCATAGGGCATGCTGCTAAAATAATTCCAGACCTGCGTGCAGGATCGCCTGCTACCGCAAGCGGTTTATTTTTGTACTCTGGGTAAGAAGCTTTTTCTACACTCGCATAAAAACTCTGACAATCCGCCAAAAGAATTGTCCGCTCAGTTGTTTTAGTCATGCTGTACCCTCCAAAACCGATTACGTATATACGAACATGCGTTCTTGATTATTATAATGCCAAACACGAGTTCTGTATTCAGGTAATTTATAGGACTTGTATAATTTGCAAGTGAAAAGATTGAGGAGTTTAAATGATTTTCTCCATAGGTAATGAAGTCAAAGAAACTTGCTCCTTGTTGTTAAAAAGCTAAAGAGGGACTATCCCCCAATGGAAATAGTCGTGTCTTTACCGGCGGCTTGCTCAGTCAGGATACACTGCTGCAGATTTTCCGCCACGATCTGGGCAATGGCTTTATCGGAAGCGTTACGTACGGTGGACAACTGTGGAACCACTTTCTTGCAGGACTTCCCTTCCTCCATTAGCCGTAACACGCCTCGAATTTGTCCTTCAATTCGGCGAAGGCGTGTTTTCATCAATTCCGATAATTGTATTCCATTTTAGTCTGCTCCTCTCTAACATACCGATATAGGTATAATATAGAGTAAAGAATTAAACTCATACACTTCTTAAATAAACAGATTCACCTTACCGTTCGACGCGTCTCCCAGGTAAGCAGCCACACCTGCATATTCCAAACCATCGATCAATTCCTCCTGTTTCAAGCCAAGGAGATCCATAGTCATAGTGCACGCTACGAGTTTCACTCCCTGCTCCTGCGCAAGCTCGATGAGCTGCGGCAAGGACAGTGCATTGTTCTTCTTCATGACATGCTTGATCATTTGTGGGCCAAGCCCAGCGTAATTCATCTTTGACAGTCCGAGCCTCTTTGCGCCTCGTGGCATCATCCAGCCGAAAGCTTTTTCAAGCAAGCCTTTATTCGTCTTCACAATCTCGTCTTTACGAAGTGTGTTTAATCCCCAAAAGGTAAAGAAGATCGTCACTTCATGATCATCTGCTGCCGCACCATTTGCAATAATAAACGCTGCAATTACTTTATCCAAATCGCCGCTGAAAAGGACGATCGTTGATTTTTCTGCCATCGTATTTAAACTCCTTTTCGTTTTGTACCAATACCCCTATAGGTATTATATGTGAAATGTTGATGTAACTCTTTCTGCTATATCTTAAAGAATGGAGGACCAAACCTTTATAGCTGTAAGGGCAATCAGCACAACCAAGCCGTATCTAAGCACCTTAACATTGATTTTAGAACTTACTTTGGAGCCAAGCGGCGCACCAATCACGCTTCCGATGACAGTAAATACGGTCGGCAAGAGGGGGATTGCACCGCCGCTAATTTTACCGAGGACTCCGCCAATCGCAGATATAAATACGATAGCCAGTGAAGAAGCGATGGTTGTACGCGTCGGAATCCTAAGAACTGTCAGCATAATCGGGATAAGGATAAACGCTCCTCCAGCACCTACGATCCCAGATACGATCCCTACCACAAAAGCAGATCCTACGGCAATCCACTTGTTAAAGCGCAGTTCTTGCACCTGTTCTTCTGTGCCTCTGCGGGGAATCAGCATGAGAATGACAGCCAAAACCGCAAGAATGCCATAAAGCAGGTTAATAATGCCCTCGTTAATCATGCTGGAGACAAAACCGCCGATGAGACTGCCCGCAAGAATACTGCTGCCCATATAGGACACTAACCCCTTATGCACGATCGATGACCCATTTTTACTTTTCTTTCGAAACGCCAAAACACCAGTCAACGAGGCGAAAAAAACCTGAAACATGCTGATGGAAGACACCTCATGCGGCGAAAAGTGGGCAACACCAAGCATAGACGGTACGTACATCAACAGCGGATAGTTGATAATGGCTCCGCCGATCCCTAACAGCCCTGAAAAAAAAGAGCCTACCAATCCAAGTATAATCATGACGATGAAAAGTAAATATTCCAAAGGTATCTCCCTTTCCGTTCAAGTACTGGCTTCAATAAAAACAGTATACGAAGCACATCATACAGGTTATAATAATACCAAGTAAACTTATAAGAAATGGGGAATAACGTATGCTGACCATATTAAAATCATTACTTGAAGACAGATGCCCCGTTTGCAGCAACAGGCTGCAAGTCATGAGCAATTCCGCTTGCTGTACAAAATCCTGTCCACAGGGTCATTATAAGGAAGAAAACTATTGCACACTTGGTGTTACGATTATTTATGACCGGCTTGAAATAAGCGAACACGCTTAGCGTGTTCGCTTATTTGTTTACACCTTCTTTACATAAAATTTATAAATTCCGTTTTCTTCCTCATGGCTAAGCAGCTCGTGATTCGTTTGCTTCACCCAAGCTTGGAAGTCGTTAACGGAGCCTTTGTCCGTAGACAATATTTCCATCACTTGGCCGGAAGCCAATGTACCCAGCGCTTTTTTCGCCTTCACAATCGGCATCGGACATGCCATTCCTTTAGTATCCACTACAAGATCTGTTTTCATATTCATTCATCTCTCCTTTATTTATCATGAACGGCACAGCGGTTAGGACCGATTTCCATTTCACGTTGTTTCTCTTCACTAGGGGTTGCTTTACCCATATTCGTTTGGCGTATTTCCTGGTAAGCATTAGGCTGCGGGGGCAGGTTTTCACTTACAGTGCGTCGGAATTCATCCTCTTCCCTAATATTCAGACCCGGATTATTGCGGTACAGGTCAGACAGCTTAGCCATCACCTTGCCGCCCTCTCCCAGCTCAGTCACTTTGCCAAAATGGGCTGGCAATACGATTAATTCCCGTGAAAGCTCTTTATAGCGGCTGTAGAGTGTTTCACGGAGATCACTTACCCAATCCTCTGCCTTTCCGGCCAAATCGGGACGACCAATCGATTCGATAAACAGGATGTCTCCGGTGAGCAGGTACTGATCATCAATGATAAACGAAGTGCTGCCGATCGTATGACCAGGCGAGTATATCGGCTGGATTCGGATTGTTGTACCGCCAACCGTGATGTCTCGTCCCTCTTCCAGCTTCTCGTAACTGAATGTTACTTCTTCTGCATCCTTAGGCGGCAACCAGTAGGTGGCACCTGTTTGCTTCGCAAGCTTCCTGCCACCGGAAATATGATCGGCATGCAGATGCGTATCAAGAGTGTGCTTAATCTGTGCGCCTTGCTCCTTGGCAAACTGTTCAAACACGTCGGTCATTCGAAGCGTATCGATGACGGCAGCCTCACTGTCCGAAATGACCATGTAGGAGAGACAGCCCTTGCCGATCCGGACGAACTGGTACAGAGATCCACCGCTCTTTAGGTCACCAATCTTCACCGGCTCCAGGTACTCGCTCCACGATTTCATACCGCCTTCCAGGTAATACACATTGGTTCTGCCCGCTTCGACGATTTGCTCGCCCACAAACTTGGAGGATCCTTCTTTTGCGCAGACAACAAGCAATTTTTTGCCATCAGGAATCTTTTCGAGCGCAGCATCTACACCATCTAAGAGGTCGAAATAAGGAATGTTGATGATATCAACACTGTCGCCTTCAACCTTCCAATCGTTAAAGTCGGTTTCATTACGAACATCAAGGATAAAGATTTCTTCTTTAGCCAAGACGATACGAGTAAGTTCCTTGGCCGTCATCGCTTTTAATTCCAATTTCGTTTCCCCCTTCATTTAGAAAGTCAATGTAGCGTTGGCATCCTTCGCAAAATCCAGAAAAGTGACAGCTCCGCCTACGTCAATGCCTTCAATAAAATCCTCTTTTGTCAGGTTCATAACATCCATTGTCATCTGGCAAGCAATAATCTTGACACCCATTTCCTGAGCCATTTCTACAAGCTGTGGGATCGATGGAACATTTGCATTTTTGAATCCTTCAGCAAAATGTTCAGCCCCTGCAGGTAGCGGCAGTTGATGATGAGCTTGCTTATGAATCAGATTCAAGCCTTCAAAAGTAAAGAAAATGGCAACCTCTGCTTCAGTCGCTGCCGAAGCAGTTGCGATATTAAACACTTTATATGCATCGAACATTCCACCATTGCTTGCAATAATAGCTACTTTAGTACTCATTGTTATACCTCCGTTTATTGTTGTTTTTTTATTTTTCTGTTGGACCCGTCCAACCAGTCATGCCCGGTTCTACATTTTTGACTTGCTTGAATCCTTTTTCAGTAAGCAATTGACAGGCAAGGTCACTGCGGCTGCCTGTACGGCATACGACATAAATATCTTCTTCTTGGTTAAGTTCCTGGATCCGACCCTCGAGTTCACCCAGCGGAATTGAAATGGCACTGGCAATTCGATTAAACGCATATTCGGCAGGTTCACGTACATCAAGTACGGTAATTTCCTCGTTATCTGCAAGTTTTTTCTTCAATTCATCATTGGAAATTACATGTGGATGCTTCTTCTCTTCCTTTGTTTCAGTAGCACTTGCCTTACGCACGTAATGCTTGAGTACATCGCCTTCCTCTATTGTACCGAGATAATGATGCCCGGTATTTTTGGCCCATCCTTGAATGTCTGCCAGAGACCCTTTATCTGTAGCTTGTACTTCAATAACTTGACCAGCATCAAGTTGATCCATCGCTTTTTTTGTTCTTACGATTGGCATTGGACATGCAAGCCCTTTGCAATCGAGTGTCTGATCTACTTTAATTTCGGCCACTGCAGAGACCCCCTCAAATTTTGTTATGAACTTGGTACAGAGTTTATATTTAAGTCTTCCCTTCTGACCTGTGGTTTACAATGCCAATTTCAATGGGGTCATTCATTTATTACCCATACCCCTATAGGTATATTACAAAGAGACATCATTTTTGTCAACTCCATTACTAAATAATGAGTTGTTGCTCCAACTGACCTACATCCCTTTTAAACTTCGTTTGTTAAGAAGCAATTTTTCATAAAAAAAGCCAACCTCTAAGTAAACTGTACCCTATAGAGTAGACACTTTAAAAAAGTCTCTCCGTAGGGTACTTTTTATATATTGAGAAAAATGGGAAGTGGAACTGGAATGAGTAAAAAGACATTTACAGAGAAAGAAATCGAACAGCTTTCTAACAATCTTTATGTTAAGTCAGTTACATCAAAAGGTATTACATATACGGATGAATTCAAGAAACTTTTTATTTCAGAAAATAAAAAGGGCAAGCTACCGAGGGCTATATTTGAGGAATGCGGATTTGATGTACATGTAATCGGACTCCAACGAGTACGATCCTCGGGAAAAAGATGGCGTGCGAGCTTCCGGGAAAACGGTGTCTTGGGTCTGCACGATACAAGGAGCCAATCATCTGGAAGACCCCTTAGAAGGGAACTGACACTGGAAGAAAAGAACGCCAGGCTCGAAGCGCAAAACGCCTTATTAAGAGCGGAGAACGAACTGTTAAAAAAGATCCGTATGGCGGAATGGGGGCTGAAAGACAAGTAAATTTGCCACCTTGCCAGAAATATATTTTGATCCATACCGTTATCCGGAAATACGATCTTCATCGAATGGTGAACCATTTATGCAGAATGGCCGGGGTCTCCAAGAGTGGCTATTACAAGTACTGGTCTTCCGAATCAGCGGAAAAGCGGAAGCAACGAGAACAGGATGATGAACAGGTAAAAGAAACGATCCTGAAGGCCTTCCGTTTCAAAAGACGCAAGAAAGGGGCCCGTTCTATCAAGATGATATTAGAGGGCCAGTTTAAGGTTGTCTACAATTTAAAACGGATCCGGAGAATTATGAAGAAATACGGCATTGTATGTCCTTTCCGGAAGGCAAATCCCTATAAAAGGATGATGAAGGCGACTCAGGAACATCGGGTTGTTCCTAACCTTTTGAATAGGGAATTTAAGCAGGACATCCCCGGCAAGGTGTTACTGACAGATATCACTTATTTATATTATGGTACAGGCAAGAAAGCTTATTTATCAACGATCAAGGACAGTTCAACCAATGAAATACTGGCTTATCATGTCTCAGAGAGAATCACTATGGACCTTGCGACGGACACTCTTCTAAAGCTGAAGAAGAATCGAAGATTTAAAAAAGCAAAGGGTGCCTTTATTCATTCGGATCAGGGAACACATTACACACATCCTGATTTTCAAAAGATGGTTAAGAAAATGGGGTTAAACCAGTCGATGTCTAGACGAGGAAACTGTTGGGATAACGCCCCCCAAGAATCCTTCTTTGGTCATTTTAAGGATGAGGCCTCCATCAAACCCTGTGCGACTATGGAAGAGCTAAGACGTGAAATTGATGACTATATGACTTATTACAACCATTACAGATACCAATGGAATTTAAAAAAGATGACCCCTGTTCAATACAGAGATCATCTTCTTCAAGCAGCCTAAGCCCTTTTTAAAATGTCCTTTACAGAGGGTACAGTTTAAAGCTGGTTGGCTTCTTCTATTCAAGCACTCTAAAGAGTTGCTTCATTTTTTACTTTTAACATAATAATCTACTTTAGGTCATTCCTCTCTGCGTCAATAATTCCGCCACCAACGAAGTTTACGCAAATGACCAGAGGATTGAATGCAAATAACGTTACAAGAATCTCTTTCAAGTAAACCTTTTATAATAAAAAATCTTATTGGGGGAGCTATCACTTTAATTATGTCAGCTATTTGAGTACAGAACTTGCACTTTTTATACATTACCTGATTCCATTTGGAATATTAAATCGCTAGCCACCTAGAATACTATATACCGAAGCTTTCTTGAAAAAGGAATAAAAAATATCATAAATCAGAATTTCAAACTCACGATTAAGCAATTCAGTTATTTAACAAAGAATTAATACTCACCAAGACTTGCTGAAGAATACTATCAAAATAGGAGCTCATCGTTTCATCCATTCCTATACCGCATTCCAGAACATTTACCTCAATGCCCAGCAAATAGGCTGTCAGATTGGGATATATTAACGGAATCATGTGTAGGATGTGAAGGTTATGGGCTGAAATCCCCCGTTCTTCCGGAATCAGATGATGAAGTTTGCAAATGGTCGTTGTCCCAACAGGATTTCCGGAAATAACTGCATCAACGATGAGAAGAATGTCGGCATCCTCAATGTATTGAAGACAAAAGTCAAGGTCCGTCTCTCCAGCTATGTACGTGACACGGTCATCAATATTCATAACTCTCAATGCCTCGACCACGTAAACCCCAATCCCGTCGTTCCCCATCAGTTGGCTTCCAATACCCAGCACGGTTAATCGACTCATCCCATCACCTGGAACGTTTGGATTGCATGTCCTTCACGATGAACATGCGTCGCACAGGACATACAAGGATCAAAGGATCGTAATATTCGGCCAAGCTCTATGGGGTCATCCGGATTAGCGACCCTGGTACCTATCAATGCCTGCTCCGCAGTTCCCTTGTTTGTGGCCGTACTTGCAGAGAAATCCCAGGCAGATGGTGTTATGATCTGATAAAAAGATATTTTTTTGTTATCGAGTTTAACCCAGTGCCCCAGTGCACCTCTAGTTGTGTCTACTAACCCTTCTCCTTGAGATTCGTCAGGTACTTGCCACTGTTGTTGTACATGAGTATCGGGGATAACCTGATCCAATAATATCTCTGTAACTTCGATGACTTTCTTAACTTCCAGACAGCGAGCAAGGATCCGGTCCATCGTCGAGATTCCATGGCGGTATTCCCCGCTAATCCACAGCCTGGCCAGAGGACCGACTTCATAGGGCAGCTCTTTATATCTGGGGGCTTTTACCCATGTATATCCTTGTTCCTTGTTCATATCAGGCTCCGGCATATTCTCAAACGGTCGATTCGGAGCCGTTCCTTCATACCAGGAATAATCAATATGCTCATTAATATAACTTCTGTCAAATTGCTCAAAATGGCCTTCGCGATACACGCCAGAATCCACATATAAGGTTCCCAGATCTAAATAGTTATTGAACAATCCATAAGTCATCAGGTTTCGTGGACCCGCTCCAATGTGAAAATAATCATCATAATATCTGGCCAGTACGTATGCGTCAGGGAGCATTTTGGCCAGTACAAAGTCCTTAATTTGTACAAGAATGGACTTCGCACTTACCAGTCTGTCCGTGGTTGCTGGAGTGGAATATCCTCCGACAAAAATGCCGTGGTTATGCGGGGCTTTACCTCCAAACAGTGCCAGCAATTGATGTCCCAGCCTGCTGATCGGCAAAGATTCGAAATAGTGAGAGGCAAGAAGTTCATTTAGCTGTGATGGCAGCCGAAAATCACTATGTGCATCTGTATAAATGGAGGTCACTTTAGGTATATTTACAAAATCGGGAAGCCCATATTGATAAAAATGCCTCAAGTGATTCTGTATAAATTCACAGGCATGAATAATATCTCTTAAATAACGTCCCTGCTCCGTAGGAACAATATGTAAAGCATCCTCCAAGGCAACGGAGGCTGCAACAGAGTGAGCTGTGGAGCATATACCACAGATGCGCTGCGTTAAATAAATCGCATCAAAAGGACTGCGGTCCACCATCATCTGTTCGAACCCGCGAAACATAACACCTTTTGTTTTGGCATCAACGACATGGCTGCCCTCCAGGGTCACATCCATTTCCATAAATCCACTAATTCGTGTTAACGGATTAATTTTTATTCTTTTAGTCATGGCATTACTCCTTGACTGCATAGGTGGTATCGAAGCTAATAAAAGGACTCATCTGATCAGGAAACCCGAACTGCGAGCATCCGATGCAGGTGCTCGCGCCAATAGGCCAATTGACATGATTATTCCATTTGCGCGTCGGACAGTCCACACGGGTGACCGGGCCGCGACATCCGAGCTTGAACAGACAGTAAGGCTCGCCCAGTGTTTTGGAAAAAATACCTTTATTAAAATAATCTAGTCTTGGACATCGGTCGTGAATTAATGTGCTATAAAACAAGAGCGGCCGATCTTTGTTGTCCAATGCAGGTTCGCCGTACATTAGAATATGGGAAAGCGTCCCCAGAAACCAATCCGGATGACACGGGCAACCAGGCAGTTTAATTACTTTACGCTGAAGAACACTTTGCAAACCTACACTTTGGGATAAGTTAGGCTTTGCGGCTGAAGGTCCGCCATCGACGGCACATGCACCTACTGCAATGACGTGGGCTGCTTTGTTCCCGAGCATCCTCGCAGCCTGGAGCCCTGTAATGGGTTTCCCCTCATAACTGCCTATAATCTGATAGTTCCCCTGATCACGAAGAGCCACAGCTCCTTCAACTGCCAGAATGAATTCTTCGTCCGATTTCAATAAATCAAACAGCTGATCAAGCGCCTTTTCTCCTTCAGGGATCATTAAGCTATTGCTGTATACAAGGTCCACCATGGAAGTGATCATATATTCGAAGCTGGGGTTCTGGCCATTAAGCAAGGATATAATGTTTCCGGAACAGCCATTCAGCTCAAGCCATACGAGCTTGGTCTTGGTAACTTCCCCGTTCTGAATCTTCTGCTTGGCTTCTTCGAATAAGCGGCTGGATATGGCTTCATTCGTCAAGGTTTCCGGTGGCAGCACGATTCTGTCACTCAATTCGTCAGCCTCCCTACAGGCGTTAATGTGTTCAGAATCCATTGCTCTGCAGCATGACAAGACGCAAATTCCCGTGTCCAATCCTGTCCCGCAGTAAGTCCAAAGTGGGTTCCTGCCGACCAGGCTGCATTACCTGTGACGTCATACACGATCCCTTTTACAGCAACATAGGCGGGTCTGCCGCTTTTCCCGTTGTATTCAGCCAGCTGCTCACGAGTGAAGTTTGGCTGATTGGCAGGAATGGAATTGCCGGATGGATTAGTTGGTAGTTGGTTGGTCGCAGCAGGATTAGAGGAGATGGTGGGGTTAGAATAGGAGAGATTTGCTGCATTTACTGGTAATGCGGTGTTATTCTGGTCTCTGTCGAGCTGCACCAGGAACTGGAGTTGAGAGATTTGATTCCAAAGTTGGTTTAGCGTCAATCCTTTCATCTGCGCATCCTGATGAGTATAGAGCAATCGTATTAAATATTGAATTTCCGAGAATGTACTATTTATTTGTTCCTGTACCAGCTGTCGATTCGTCACAAGTATGCCTCCCATACGATAGATATGGGCATTTTATTCAATTATTCAAAGAAGGTGAACTTAGGACGGGTTGCCGAAGGCTGAACAGCTCTGGCGTTCATTAGAAGCACAATATCTTCTAACCTTTGATTTAGAAGCTCCGCTTGCTGCTCAGCCTCTTGAAAAGCTGCAGTAAGTTCCGCATTGTGATCAGACATAAACCCCCTGCAGTGACCTGCATTGACACGAACCTGCTCCATCTGCTGCTGCATGGATTGAACCAGTACCAGAACGGATGCATCGTTAATAGAGTTTTGACACATATAGTACTAACCTCCCCTGTTTGATTAACATATACGTGGAAGCGGATTTCCAGACATTCTATCCAGCTCCCGTGTTCCACCGATCATCGTTTGGAGCAGCACTCTCCCAGTCCCTTCCTTGACTCGCCCAATCTCACTCGCTGTTTCATAACCCGGGATGGATTTTAGACATTGAACAAGGGCGGCGGCTTCTTCTTCTGCGACGAATATTAAAACTTTGCCTTCATTCGCCATATACAAAGGATCCATTCCCATCATTTCAATCGCTCCCTGTACATCTAGGCGTAGAGGGATCTCTTTTTCCTCGACCACCATATCCAATTCCGTGTGCTCGGCAATTTCTTTCAATGAGGTAGCTATTCCTCCGCGTGAGGGGTCTCTCATAAATCGAATGGTTTTAAATGTGTCCAGAAGCTGATCGACCACTCCATTCAGCGCACAACAATCACTGAGCAGGCCTGGCGAGAATTCCAGACCCGCCCGTTTAGCCAGAATAGCCACTGCATGTTCAGCGATCCCGCCGTTGATGACGATGACATCTCCAGGCCTAATATTCCGCATGGCGATCCGATTTGGCTTTTCCATATAACCTATGCCCGTCGTGTTGATGATCATTCCACCACATGAGCCCTTTTCTACGACTTTAGTATCTCCCGCAATAATGCGGACTCCTGCTTCAGCAGCGGTTACAGCCAATGAATGAACAATGCGCTGCAGGAAAGAAATTTCCAGCCCTTCTTCCAGAATAAATCCTACTGTGAGAAAAGCCGGTTTCACTCCGCTTACTGCAAGATCATTCACTGTTCCTGCTACTGCCAGTTTCCCTATATCCCCTCCGGGAAATTCTAACGGCTGTATAACAAAACTGTCTGTGCTGACCGCTGCGTAAGGAGTTTGTACTGAAATGATAGCAGCATCACTTTGTTCCAATAGCACTGGATCTTTAAAGTATCGTAAAAAAACCTGCTGAATCAGATCATGTGTCATCCTCCCGCCATCACCATGGGAAATAACAATTTTTTGCATGACAATATCCCTCTTCTTTCAACTTCTAGTTCGTTCCTTGTTTCTCTCATAGTGGTAGTAGGTGGAACACGTCCCTTCTGCCGATACCATGCACGGTCCCAGCGGTTGAGAGGGTGTACATGCCTTGCCAAACAGTTTGCATTCAAAAGGAGACATCTTACCTTTCACGATCTCGCTGCATTGACAACCTTTAATCTCCTTGGTTTTTTGCTTATCCGTTATTAGATGTATAGAGGCATCGAATGGGCTGTATTCTCGACGGATCTGCAGACCGCTATCTGGAAGATCACCGAATCCTCTCCACGAAGGGGAGCTGCTAATAAAACAGGAATCCATCATCTTCTGTGCAACCGCATTACCCTCCTCTGCCACAAAACGCGGGTACAGATTATGAAGTTTACGATCAGGTCGATTCAATTCCATAGTGAGAACACCCACGGCCATTAACATATCGATGGGCTCAAAACCGCCAATAACAGCAGGAACATTTAGACTCTCCAGATGAAGCCAACCTCTGCGTCCAATGATGACCGAAACATGGCCAGGCAGAAGAAATCCGTCCAACTGGTGTTCTGAATCATCAAGCAGCGCGTCGAGTGCCGGAGGAGTCAGCTTATGAGCTGAATAAACAAAAAAGTTGCTAAGATTGTTTTCTTTTGCCCTTAGGATGCTGAGTGCGACGCTTGGCGCGGTCGTTTCAAATCCTACTGCCAGGAGGATCACGGTCTTGTTCGGGTTCTGTATAGCTAGATCAATGGCTTCCGACGCGGAATTGAGAATGTGAATGTTTGTTCCATTCGCTTTTTCTTTCTCCAAATTGGAATAAGATCCAGGAACTTTCATCATGTCCCCATATGTGGCCAGGATTACTTCGTGGATGTTTGCATAAGCAATCATCTGATCAATATCACTTTGGGCCGTTACACATACCGGGCAGCCGGGCCCACTGATCAAGTCAATATATGGCGATAACCGCTGTCTTAGACCTGTTTTACTGAAAGCGACGGAATGTGTACCACACACCTCCATGAAACGCAGTTTCCTTCCCAAGCGCTCTCTCGCCTGAAGAAAATGCGGTTCCATCTGTATAAACATCTGTTCAAATTGGACAGGATCCCTGAAGCTCATCAGATTCATGTTTCTCTTAGCATCTCCTTCCATAACAGCAGCCCATCCAGCGCTCTTTCCTCATCAATAATCTGTATAGCCTCGCCGGCGTGAACAAGGACATACATGCCCGGCTCGACCTGTTCCAGCAAACGTGTGCCTACAACAAACCTTGCGCCAAGATACTCAACCTTGGCTTCAAACTCCTCTGGATACACGATCAACACTTTACTTGGGACCGACAGACACATGTTCGTGAGCCCACCTCCATAATCCACTTACAGCCTGCCCTAAGGCGATACCCCCATCTCCAGTCGGCACCTTGTGATGGGTATATACGACGTATCCTTCATGGGTTAAATGTTGTTTGGTAATATGGGTTAAATATCGATTGTTCCAGACACCGCCGCTCAATACCACGGTCGTGATTCCGGTTTGATTCTTCGCTCTATGAACCCCCTCCACAATCATAGAAGCCAGGGTGTGATGGACCTTTCGAACGATGTCCATGAGAGGAGTTTGTCTCACATAATCTTGCATGACTCCTTGAATCATTTCGTCGATTACCCAGCTATCATGCTCGATGGTGTAACGGTAGCGATTAGATATGTCTCCAACTTGAGATGTAAAATCATCTTTCTCCATGATCTCACTGAATTGAATGGCGGCTTCCCCTTCATATGTGCCTTCATGACAGATATTCAAGATTGCAGATATTCCGTCTAATAATCTACCCGCACTGCTTATGCGTGGAGCTGGCAGATTTCCATGCAGCTGAGATAGTAGCAAGGAAAATTGACTTTGATGTCTAGGGAAACAAAACTCACACCATTTCATAAATTGATCTTCTGATTCTGCAGCTTCAAACAGTAAGGACATCCCCGTCATCCATGGGCGTCGTATGGCGGCTTCACCCCCAGGTAGAAGAAACGGTTTGAGGTGCTGAACGCGTCGATACGACAGATAGTCTCCGGTCAGAATCTCAAATCCCCAAAGTGTATCATCGTCCCCGTACCCGGTACCGTCTAACGTACAACCAATTACTGCAGTTTGGATATGATTCTCTGCCATACAAGAAGTCATGTGGGCATGATGATGATAGACCTCCATCAAGGGGATTTGCGATGTCTTTTCCATCATCCGTGTACTCAGATAGTCGGGATGTGGATCATATACGATCAATTCGGGGGCCGCATCTACAAGCTTTTGCAGATGTTCTTGAGCATCTTGTTGATATTTGATATTCTCTAACGTGTTTAAATCGCCAATATGTTGACTGAGATAGGCCTTTCCTTGATGGATATAACAAAATGTATTTTTCATATCCGGACCAATGGCCAAAAGGGTCGGCCAATTTTTTACTGAATCCCCTTGATGAGTACTGGGCAGCGGAATGGTCAAACATTCGGGTACGTATCCTCTAGAGCGGCGGATCAGCTGAAAATCTCCAGCCAATTCTTGTCCAACGGAATCGTCACAGCCCATGACGATAGCCCGGTTATGCAGGAGTAATAGATCGGCAATCGAACCCAGTTGATGTAAGGCGTCATCATCGTTATATATGGTGGGCATTCCGCTCGGATTCCCGCTGGTTACGACCAAGAAATCGATATTTTCCGGAAATAAGAGATGGTGAAGCGGAGTGTAAGGGAGCATCACTCCAATGCGGTTTAGACCCGGTGCTATGGAGCTTAATGGCAGCAGCTGGGATCGCCCAGGTTTAGGCCTTAACAGCACTATGGGTGCTGCTTGGCTGTTTATAGCTTCTGCTTCTACTTTGGAAACAAAGAAGTTGGATTGGATACACGCTAAGTCCTTTGCCATAATGGCTAGAGGCTTATTGGGCCTCCCTTTTCGGACTCTGAGAGAGGAGATCGCCTCCTGAGAGGCGGCATTACAGATAAGATGAAACCCTCCTGCTCCTTTGACTGCAAGAATCTGAGCCTCTTGTAATGCCTGATGGCAGTTCGTCAACCAGTCACCGGACGGCGTTTCCCCCAACTTATTTAACAAAGTTACTTGGGGTCCACAAGCCGGGCAGGTCGTCGTTTGAGCGTGAAATCTTCGGTTTTGTACATTTTCGTATTCTTTTTTGCAGGAAATACACATAGGAAAAGAGGCCATCGAGGTACTTATTCGGTCATAAGGCATCTGTTGCACGAGAGAAAATCTTGGACCGCATTGAGCGCAGGTGGTGAAGGGATAATTGTAGTATCTTGAAGTCGATGCACGGAGTTCAGTTAGGCATTCTGGGCAGGTTGATATATCCGGAGGTATCATGCTGACAGCTTGACCTTCTTCATGGCTCATGGATATAACAAATGCTGTGTCTCCTTTAAGCGGTGTTCTCTCACGGGATATACGATCGACCCTGATAGGGGAGGCGGCCTCCCATATTAATTGTTCCGAGAAAGCAGAAATTTGATCCGGATCCCCCTCCACTTCGACAATCACTAGGGAAGATCGGTTCTGGACAAATCCGGTTAGTCCATATTTTACCGCCAAACGGTAAATAAAAGGCCGAAATCCGACGCCCTGGATCACTCCCTGAACAAACAGCCTTACTCTATGGACCGGCGGACTCTCTTCTTCAGCCATTCTTCCCATTCTTGTACTCCTTCCCCCGTTTTCGCAGAAGTATGGAATATGGGAGCCTTTGATCTTATCTTCCTCAATCCCAGTTCAAATTGTTCTATCCCAAAGTTCAGATGAGGCATCAGATCGATTTTATTCAATAGAATGGCGTGACTCCTCTGAAAAGCCTCCGGGTATTTCTCTACCTTATCCGCCCCTTCTGTTGTGCTGGTTACAGTGACTCTGCAATGCTCTCCCAAATCAAAACTTGCAGGGCACACCAGATTTCCAACATTTTCGATAATCAATAAATCAATTAGGGACAGAGGAAGGGATTGTACTACTTCATTTATCATCCTTGCATCTAGATGACAGGCTCCTTGTGTGTTAATTTGAATAGCTTGAACACCTAGAGCAGCTATGCGTTCTGCATCCAACGTAGTGCATACATCTCCTTCGATCACTGCTACCTGTAACTGAGGTTTAAGTCGCGGAATGACAGCTTCCAATAAGCTGGTTTTACCTGCGCCTGGAGAGCTTAGCATATTAATTGTGAATACATTGTACTCTTCCAATATAGTGCGGTTACGCTTAGCCCATTCATCATTTCCGCGCATAATATCCTGATGGACAGAAATTCGGATTGACATCATTTATTCTCCTTCTATATAAGCAAGATAAAATTCATGTCCTGGACTTATTTCCCATTTTATTATACTATCCTTCAGTATTGTGCCTTTTTTAAGGCATTCAAAAGCAAAGAAAAGTGCTTCAGGAAGTATGCTTAACTGATCTCCTATAGTTAGCTCAATGGACGTTACCTTGTTTATATCGTGCTCCTTTGCAGTGTTCTGGACGGTCTGAATGATTTCATACATGAGACTTACTTCGTGCATGTGGATAATATCTCCATTGTTTTAGTTCTATCTTATGCGATTCGTAAATTGAACATGACAATAGAAACTATGTCTCACTGCAGCCAGCAGGCCAATGCACTTGTTATTATAATGACTAAAAAAACCTCTAGCTGATACAAGGAAACCAGCTAATACTCGTCAAGTGGTACCTTGTTTATTTCTCTGTAGCTTATAGCTTGCATACACGTATCACCCTGAAACAAGTATTATGTACATTAATAGGTACTCTGATTATCTGGAAGTAATAGATGCAAGTACTCTCAACTACAACACAAATCGTAATTGATCTTTTAGTGAGCTCTTCCCCAGTGTTAGCTATCAACAGTATAACAACCCAGTATGTTGGTAAGTCATAGTCCCAGAATTACTTCACTTACTTCACAATAAAAGGGTGACTAGGAGTGTGTGCGGAACAGCCATTTCCCTAATGTGGAACCGACATGGGCAGATGCGCATATACTTTCTAAAAACTAACATCGGGAGGGAATAAACTTGTATCAAGTACCTTCTTACTGGGGAAATTCATACTATATGCGGGCCAATTTTGTACCTATCTGGAACACAGGATTTCCGAAAGCAGTACAAATGATAAAGGAAGCGGTACAAGGGGAGCGTAACGATGAGTTGTTCTACGATGAATTGATCAATTTGGCTCCCTCACAAGAGCAGGTGGCTATTATTGAAAGTATCCGTAACGATGAGCGCGGTCACAATAAAATGTTCAGAGAGATGTATCGGGTTTTGACAGGACAGGAAATTGCAGGCATCAGTAGTGAGAAATATGAGAGGCTGCAATCCTATACAGAAGGTCTACAGCGCGCCTTGATGGGAGAGTTGGGTGCGGTGGAACGGTACCGCAACATCTGGTTTGGTTTGCCTGCTGGCATCTATAAGGACACAGTGTACGGTATCATTTTGGATGAGCTTAAGCACGCTGCCAAATACAATTATCTGATTACGTTGAACCTCAAGTAACTTTTTGACCAAAAGTCCTATTCCACATCAATGGGTTGCTGGATTTTATCCTTATATTCATCCAGATAGAGCTGGCCGTTGCTGCCTTTAATGGCATAGAATACGTCCTCTAACTTTTTGTCGCGGGCCTTCAGTTGAGACAGCAGCCATGATTCGGGAATATGATTGGAGTTTAAATTGCCATGCAAAAGCTGACCGTCAATTATAAGCTCAATTGGGAACTGTGTGGCATTGCCTGCATTCAACTGCAGATCTTTTAATGTCACGGCTTGCAGTTCCTTTTTCTTTTGGGCAGATAGTTTTCCGTTAATCTCAAGTAGGGCGTACTCCACTTCTTCTATATTAAATATATCTTTCTCGCGAAGTTGCTGGTTTAAAGAATCCACTGTCATATTATTTTTTTTAAGTTATCTTCGAGAATGAGCCCTCCTTCTATGAGAACGGTGGGAGTTCCTTCTGTCCACATCTTAAAGTTTCTGAATTTCAAAAAAAGCTTGGCCAAAACATAAGAAGTAATTGTAAAAACGGACAGGGCTATTAATAGGTGGATAACTTCTATTTTTTCGTTAAATGCAAAGTTAGCAGCCATAGCTCCTAATATAACTGCCGTTACGAATTCATGAAAGTTCATATTGGAAAGGGTTTGCTTCCCTAATATTCTCCCAATTATCATTAGGATAAAGAATGCTGAAAAACTTCTTATCAAAATAACGATATGATCATTCATGCAAAAGCCTCCTTGTTTAAAAATTGCAGATAATTAGTATATAGACTACCCGCTACACTAGAGTAATATACCAGTGAAATTAATAAATAAATGCTGCTTTGGAACTTCTAACTGCTAATCCTAAAGCTTTTGCGTCATTCAGACCTACGCTGAATATGTCGGCAGCTACTCCATGTGATCCCTTCACATAGAGGTGAGGAAAATAGCTGTTTAACTCCCATTTGGCTTAGGGGATAACTTAGTTATTTCTGAGAAAAAATCGTGGATGTATTTGTCCCTCCTGTAAAATGGTTTAATAGCACGAAATGGTGAAAATTCTATACCTCATTGTGCTCACCAATCTAATGTGCCGGAGAACTTGAAGCAGCTTTAATTTTGGCTACGAAATAAATACTAAAGTAAACATAGGAAAATAACTGTGCCTGAATTGGTCTTACGTTTCGGCAGTTATACAAAGCTTTAGGCAATAGCCACAAAAAAGGAAATTGTATTTAATAAGGCGAATATCGAACATCTAATAAACGATATTAATAATACGCTTCCATATGTTGTTATTTATATCAATAATCGCCTACTTCTGATTAAGATAGTCGTAACCGATGAGCTGGATGAAGAAAAAAGATAAACAAGATACAGAAACTCGATATATCGACGTTAAAAATTGACCTTAGTGAGTTTGATTGATTTTTTGATTATGAAGCCTTAGAACATGAAGTTTTCCATAACACTGCCAAGAAACGTTGGGTACATAACACTAAATTGAATATCATCCATGAAAAAGTTGCTTCATATCCAAAAAGGCTGATAGTAAAAACAGGAGTCTGAAGAATATGACAAATATTTACTTGATATCTTCTAGGGCATGAACAGGCAACCCTTATGCTAATGTAATCGTTGATTTTTCACAACCATATAATCCGAGTGCCGGAAAATCATATTCAAGGAATCTTTATTAAGGTTTTACGGGGGAGTTACTAATCATACCAGATCATTACAAATGAATGAATAAAGATGAAATAACTACAAACACTTTAATCAATAATGATGGGAGGAACAAAAATGACAATTTCTATTGATCTTAAAATGAATGGGTTGGTTAATAGTAAACTGCTAAGTGCAAACGGTAAGCTAATGATTGAATCTGACGGTAATTTCCACGGTAATCTAATCTTCGAAGAGATCCCCGCATCGTTTCACCCAAAAGTATTAGGTAGTTCAGGGTTTTCAATCAATTGTGGCTCAAACGCAGATGCGGTTTCCAGGACAAGAAATCTATCAACAATTTCGAACGGAAATTATCAAGCGACAAGAAGTTATGTCATCGAAGATTCCAACAAAAAAGTTGTTGGTTCATTAGTATCTAGTGTACAAATGAGGAAACAAAGTGAAAATGTGTCCGAATCAATAGTGACCATATATGGTCACTATTCCGGACCAGTTAACATTTTATCTTGTAGCAATTACGACATAAAAATGATACAGAAATCACCAGGACGTATAGGTGGCGAATATCAGCAAACATTTGTTGCAGAGGACCAAAAGACCTATATTATTTATGGATCGACAGAGTATGTTTATTCAACTCAAGAATCCATTACATCACCAGTTATTTGGAAACATGAATATAAGCAAATGGATTTCGAAAAATCCAATGATAATAGAAGTCTTCTTAAGGGGTCTATAGATGGTAAAGCAACTGTGGTACCAATACCAGAAAGTAAGATAACAGTGTAAAAATTTTATTGCTTGTAGAACTCTCATTTAATCGACAAGAATGAAGAGCCGATGTAGGGCCGACATACGTGTAAAAAGGAGAACATAACTTATTCCTCAAAAAACCATGTCTTGACAATGGGGGGCATTACACTTAATCAGATGGGGTAGTATCAGATTTGCAGATACTACCCGGAGTGGAAAGAAGCAATCCACCTAGCCCTCTCAAGTGGGTGGATTGCCTCACATGATAGATAATTGAGTTATCGCATTCGCCCAGTTGGTATGATGTTTTAAAGATTTCTTAGCGTATGTTTTCGGCGTTTTTTTGACGGTACCCCTTCTACTTTTCCAGCAAGTATACATGATGTGTCCAACAAAAAATCCAATAATAAATATTGTCACAATCACAACGTCATGTTAGGGGACCCAAAAAAGAATTGCGCTCATTACACGATGGGAACGCTGATGATTCCGTCTTTGGTCAAAATAAATACCTTTGATGGCCTTAATTTTGTTTTTACTGTTACAGATTTGTGCCCGTTAAATCTAATACACTTATTATTATATATAAAGGCAAAATATGAAATTATTGAATTTAGCGTCGGGCGGGTATCGGTGCCTGCACCTCCGTTTCCATTTAAAACAGCGGTTTTCCCTGCAATTGTTCCTTTTAAAAGGACGTCATGTATATGGCTTACCAGGGTAAGTTTTACACTTTTTGATTTGCCTAGATTGGCTATAAACGCCTTATCATTCGGTGTTGTGACCGGAAATGCTTCACTGCTAGGGAATTTTTTGAACGACCCTACCTTTGGCGGAACATACATAACCACGACCACGTCTTTTTTTGTATTTATCCCCTTGTTGAAGGTAACTAGGGCGCTATTGGTAATTCCATACCTGGTCGGTTTCGCGACTGGTCCAACATCATTTAACATAACCATCCGTAATTTTGGGGTGTTAATGATATAGTTCAGTCCATTTTCCTGCACGGCCTTTTTGCTTTTCTTGGACCGATGATGTTCTGATAATTAACCAATGATCCATTGACACCATTTCTTTCGTGATTCCCGGGTACCATAAAAAAATGCAATATTCGTTTTCTTGACGAATTTTTCCACTACATTTTTAAAGAATACCAGTTGTTCTGCAGATCCTGAAAATACGCCATCTCCGCCATATAAGATAATCAGGGGTTTTGGCGTTTGCTTGCTCGCTTTGTCCAAGCAAGACAAAAAAATCTGGTATCTTCTTATCGCATCCTGCTTGGCTTTCGTGAATGGCTGCACGATGGCGTTTCCCCAGTTAAACCACGTGTCACCAAAAAAAACAAATTGAAAGTTCGGGTTCTTCTGATTTGCAAGCCTCTTATTTAAAACCTTTAGCGAAATGTCTGTTAGTGTCTCGATCTATGCTTCTGCCAATGTAATCCCTCACATTTGTCATCGATTTTGATCAACTGCTCTGCGATTGTTTTTGAAGCACAACAAATTGCACAAATGGCGGTCAATGATAGGTCAGTATTCGTTTTATGGAGGTATGATCCAATCTAGTAATTTTTACAGTCGTTCCCTCCTTGGGGTTAGATTCAGTGATTGGGTAGAGAGTGATATTTGTTTCCTTCCCAGTTGATGCAGATCCACGATTTGAGGCTACGGATTGAAAGTAAGGACTCATTTTTCTGACGATCCAGTGAGCGTACCACACCCTGTCTGATTTATTTTGCAGTTTCGTATTCCATTGGCAATGAGGAATGCCGGACTTTTGCCAAAAGAGAAACTTGCCATTCTTGATGTCCCATAAATGGTTGACTTTTTGAAAACGAATGCCGATACAATCCCCCGGATAGATGGTGTTTGGTTTGCGTACCGTGCCAGGCGCCGGTTGAGAACACGGGTTGCCCGGACTAGGCACAGGACGATCAAGATTTCTGAATGGCGTTACTTGTACTGCTTCCAATCGGGATATAGGAATAAATAAATTTTCAAGAAAGATCGAGTTTTTGTTTTTACTGTTACGAATGTTCCAGTGCCGGAGTAGAATCCCATCCATTGATTTCAAATTCGCCGTATCTAACGTTCTGGAAATATGGATCAGTGTGTTACCCAATTTCTTTACTGCCCCCACCAACCTGCCATTATGGACGCAGTGACACCCGCCTGAGTACGTTTGGCATTGTGACGCTACACAGCCGTCCGCTGTCGGTCGATACAACACTCCGATACAAGATCCCTGGCGTATGATTGCCAAATTCTCTCCCCCTTCACACATAAGCTTATTTTCTATGATATGAATGTGGGAAAGGGATTGCATAGGCAGTTTTACCGTCAGAAAGAATGGAGTTCGGCGTCCATTGCCTGTTCTTCGCGATTGATTGGTTGTTAGTAGAGAGCTGAAACTTTTGGGCGACCTTCGGCTCATCTTTCTCATCATAAACGTCAGTATCGGAACATATATGATAGGGTCAGCATAACCAATATGGTTAAATTTATCTTTTCGTATAAAAATAACTAAATTCCAATAAAAAAATCGGAACTTGATGGTAAAGGCGTTCTGCGTAAGTGTGCACTAATTATCATAGGCCATAGTAATAATCCTCAATGTTACATTCTTGAATGATTACGAGCTCTACTGATTGATTCTGTTAGATTCCAAAAAAATGTTATAATAGATTGAACAAGGTAAATCGGTGAGGAATGACACGGCGAAGCTACCCGAAAGGGGGTGCTGCCATGTCGTCTCTTGAATTGTGTCTGAAGCTTTTGGATGTTGTACTGAAGTTGGTCAGTATTATGACTGGCCTAAATATGTTTGTCAACGTCTATAAGCAAGCGCGAGACAAAAAAACCGCTCTATTAAAAAGGCGGCTCTTATAAAATCGTAATCGTATATCCACTAATTGTTTTTTATTCAGAAGCCATTGCATCAGATTTAGTCCGATGAACTGTTCCAAATGGATGCTCTGGCGGCGCATAGATAACATACACTTTAAGCGGCTTGTTACCCGTGTTAGTTAAGTTATGCCACTTACCAGCAGGCACTACTATTGCATAGTCTTCATACGCATTGACAAAAAAATCGAGTCTGTCTTTGCTGTCCCCCATTTGAACCAGTCCTTGACCTTCTTCAATTCGTATAAACTGATCCGTAGTAGGATGAACTTCTAATCCAATATCTTCACCAACATTTATGCTCATTACAGTAACCTGAAATTTTTCTCCAGTCCATAAGGCTGTACGAAAAGTATGATTCAGCTTAGTAACCTTTTCAATATCAACCACTAATGGTCTCTTCCCGTAATCCTGCAACATAGCTTGTTGCCCGATATTCCCCGCACCTGCTTGAGATACACTGTTAAGTGAGAGATAGTTGTCTTGATCGTTTCTTGCTGTACATGTTGAATGATAAGGTTGTTTATTAACAATAGTGTAGTCAGGATACAAATATAGAGGTGAGAAGTATGGAGGGTAACCACCGTGTTTCGCTGTAGGAAAGTAATACACTTTGCACCATTCCTTTATAAATTTTATGTAGTCAGTATATGTCAACTTACAGGGAATGTGCCCATTTCAACATAAAAGCTAAATCTTGACCGTAAAGGATAACTATCTAATCTACTCGATTGGCTGTTACCTGACTTTATAAGATTAGAAAGGGGGATGGCATTTGTACCATTAGTACCGTCCTTTAATTTATAGATTGCTCTGTGTATAGTTGAGCACCAGGTTTATGTCAAGGGTTAATTTTCATAAAGTAAAAAGTAATTACTAAAAGAGGGTAGCCCTTTGAAATCTCCTCACTAGGGCTACCCTTCTTAAGGCTAATAAAATCTGATGTGGCGGTTCCACACATTTTTCCTGATTCCAGGCTTATCCATCTCTCTAAGGACAATAAAGTTGTGTCCTAGCGAGTAAATACAATTATTTGCACCTGTACGATATACAATAAAGTTGTGTACCAAAATCAAATATTTGTGATTATATTTTTTATTAATATTATAAAAGTATGTACTTTAAATCCTTATAAATATGTCCTCTTGTCCTTGACTTTTCTAATATTTCTTTACCATAATACCGCTTTCTATTTGAACCAAAACAGCGTCCCCTGATTTATACAAATGATTTTGCTGTATTTACACCTTTGGGTATCCAATGTTTTTGAAAGAAAATAAGGACAATTTCCCATAGGAAATTGTCCCTCTACTGTATAGATTTAATTACTTGGATGGATAAAAACCTTTCAACACATCACGCATCTCTTGCTTGATATTGATATCCGGACGTTTTTCTTTGGCCAAGGCTTCCGCCTCTTCCACTGTGGTAGCTAAACCCAACTCAAGTAACACTCCAGTTGCTACGGTTCCTGTACGATTCCGTCCGCCGGCGCAATGGAAATACACGGTCTTCCCGCTGTTCACCGCTTCTTTTACCGCCTGAATAGCAGCTTGCACAGAAGCCTCCTGCCCAGTCTCATGTTCCACAATCGGATAATGATGACGCGTTACCTTTGCCGGAAATCCTTCTGCCTCAGTACCGTTATCTCGCAGATCAAAAACATCTGTGATCTCTTGCTCCCGAAGAACTTGAAGCAATGCACTCTCTCCACCAATATATACTTTGTTCTCAACAAGTGCGTGATAATTCATCTGAATCATTCTCCCTCTATCGAATTCATAGCAGGAACTGCTATTCTCCGGTTTCTGCAAATTGTTTAATGCGTTCTCCTACCTGCTCACGAACCCGCTGAAAGACGCCCCATTTCTCTTCTTCCGATCCTTCAGCTTTGGCCGGATCATCAAATCCCCAATGCTCACGGCGAACTTGTGGAGGAGTGATAGGGCATTTATCAGCCGCATCCCCGCACAATGTCACAACCAGATCGGCGCTGTTCAGCAAGACAGGATCAATAATATCCGAGGTTTGACCAGAGATATCGATACCTACTTCACTCATCGCTTGCACTGCTTTAGGATTAAGGCCGTGCGCCTCAATGCCTGCACTGTATACGTTCCAATTGTCTCCTAGATATTTTTTAGCCCATCCTTCTGCCATTTGACTCCGGCAAGAATTACCAGTACACAAAAAGTAAATTGTCTTTTTCTCCATGGGAAACGTCTCCTTTAATATTCAATTATGAAATGACTAACCACAGATACAAGCCTAATAGCGTAATAAAAAGAGTAGGGATCGTTAAAACAATGCCTGTTTTAAAATAAGTTCCCCAAGATATTTTCACACCTTTAGAGCTAAGCACATGTAGCCATAGCAATGTCGCCAATGAACCAATCGGGGTTATTTTCGGACCCAAATCCGATCCAATTACATTAGCGTAAATCAGCGCTTCTTTGACTATACCAGTCGTATGGGTGGCATTAATGGCAAGCGCATCAATCATGACCGTAGGCATGTTATTCATCAACGACGAGATAACCGCCGCGATAAAACCCATGCCCATGGTGCCTACAAACATACCTTGATCGGCAGCCGCTTGAATCACATGAGCCAGCAGATCCGTCAAACCGGCATTACGCAGACCATACACCACTACATACATGCCGATAGAGAAAAATACGATAGCCCATGGAGCACCCTTGATGACTTTTTTCAACGGTACCGCAGGACTTTTTCTCGCCAGCAGCAGGAAAAAGATGGCTATGATACCGGCTACGACTGAGACAGGAATACTAAAAAATTCGCATGCAAAGTAGCCAACCAACAGCACCGCGAGAACAATCCAGGACATACGGAACATTTTTGGATCTTTAATCGCTTCTGTAGGTGCCATTAATTGTGCGTCATCAAACGTTTTTGGAATCCTTTTACGGAAAAAGAGATACAGTACTACAATACTAGCCAATAAGGAAAATAAATTAGGTACAACCATACGACCCGCATATTCCATAAACGTGATGCCAAAAAAATCGGCTGATACAATGTTCACCAGGTTGCTGACCACAAGTGGAAGCGACGTCGTATCCGCAATAAAACCACTAGCTATGATGAACGGAAAAACCATTTTCTCATCCAATTTAAGTGCTCGAACCATCGCTAGAACAATGGGTGTAAGAATTAAGGCCGCACCGTCATTCGCAAAAAAAGCAGCGACAACAGCTCCAAGAATGGTCACATACACGAACATGCGGGTTCCGCCTCCCCTTGCAGCTCGTGCCATGTGAAGCGCCGCCCATTCGAAAAATCCGATTTTATCAAGCACCAACGAAATCAAGATGATGGCCACAAAAGCTAGGGTTGCATTCCAGACAATCTGAGTCACTTCCCAAACATCATGCAAATCGACGACACCTACCAGTAGAGCAAGTACAGCTCCTCCGCAGGCGGACCAGCCAATAGACAAATTTTTAGGCTGCCAGATCACCAACACTAAAGTGGCTAGAAATATAATGCATGCCAACCAAACCAATGTTCAAAACCTCCATTATCCGTGATTTCCATAGTCCTCGTCTTCTTGTTTTGCTGATTCCTCCTCTTTGTATTCTATAATTTTATAATCATATGCTTATATTGAAGACAACATTTATCCTCCACAAGGAGATAAACTGAACAACCTTTAGAGAGAGCAGCCTGAGGAATCCGGTCCACAAGTTGCTATAGGTCCCTCTTTATTCAGCCATTTTAAAATCCGCTTTGAATCCGGCATACACTCAAGAACAGCTTGAATGTGTGGTTTGTCGTCTACGTTTAAGGAATAGTATACCCACTGACTTCGTCTTTCTTCTTTTACCATCCCTTGCGACTTTAATTTTCTCAAATGCTGGCTAATGGCAGGTTGCGACATATCAAAGATATCTACAAATTCGCAGACGCACCATTCTCTTTCTCTCAATAGAGAAAGCATCGCCAGCCGGGTTTTATCCCCCAATAGCTTTAAATGATCGGCTATATAACCAAGTTGCTCCAATGCGTAGCCTCCCTCCATTCATATAACTGTATGCTTATATGCTAATTCAAATTCATTTTGAAATCAACCAGGAACATTACTTGCAATTTGCAAGTTAATAATATATAACTAAGGCATGAGGTGAAACATACATGGAAAATACACGAGAGTTATTTCAAAACATGACCCGTCGTTTAGGCTTACTGAACAAAAACTGTTGTACGGTTGGTGGGCACGAAATTTCTCCGGTTCAAAGCCATATTCTTTATGAAATTGGTCGCCAGCATAAACCTTCCATGCAGCAAATTGCTGAAACCCTTGGAACCGATATCACCACATTTAGTAGACAGGTTCAGAGCTTAACCAAGATGAATCTGGTCGAGAAAACGCCGGACCCTAGTGATCGTAGAGTCTATACCTTATCCCTCACCGTGGAAGGTAAATATGTAGCGACCACCATTGACACACAAATGAATGACTACTTAAACGAAGTTTTTTCATATTTGACCGACTTTGAACGAGAAACGGTGATTCGGTCCGTAAAACTCTTTAATGATGCTATGGCTCAATCCAGCAAATGCTGTTTTCCGGTGAAAGGATAATACTCACTTCTTATACTTGCAAATTACAATTATCGAATTCATATCGTTGGAGGTATTAAAAATGAATGAAAACATCTATGTTGCAGAATACCTGATGAAAGCTCATGAACTGGAAAAGCAGCACCGATCTCAATCCGTTTGGAAATGGTCAAATGCAAATTCTAAAAAAAGCCGGTTGTCTTTTGACTTTTTTCTTCCTAAGCCAGTGCAAACCTCCATCTGCTGCGCGCCTTGCTGCTAACTAAAACATAATAGCTGTTAAAATCCTGTTCCACCTATCCAATTTAAAGGAGTGTTTTGCGATGAATAAACCTACAAATGATGAAATTCGCCAAAATGTACGGAAGCATTACCAACAAATTGCCGTTAAGGAAGTCAATCCCCCCGCAGTAGGTAGCTGCTGTGGGGCCCCGTCTGATGTGGATGCCCTCTCATCACAAATGGGTTATTCCACAGATGAGTTAACAGCTGTTCCCCAAGGTGCAAATCTCGGGCTTGGCTGTGGCAACCCACAAGCTATTGCTGAATTAAAGATCGGTGAAATCGTCTTGGATTTGGGCAGCGGCGGTGGATTTGACTGCTTTTTGGCCTCACGACAAGTAGGAGAGAACGGTAAAGTCATCGGAGTCGATATGACCCCAGATATGGTCAGTCGGGCCCGCAGTAACGCAGCTAAGGGGAATTTCACAAACACTGATTTTCGTCTAGGAGAAATCGAACATCTCCCAGTAGCAGATGGCACAGTAGATGTGATTATCTCCAACTGTGTGATCAACCTTTCACCGGATAAACAGCAGGTCTTCAACGAAGCCTTTCGTGTTCTAAAATCAGGCGGCAGACTAGCAATTTCCGATATTGTTACCACCGCAGAGCTTCCTTCTGAAATAAAAAACGATCTGAACGAGTTGTATTCCGGTTGTATTTCCGGCGCCTCTTCATTGGAAGAAGTGAAATCCATGCTTCTGCAAAGTGGATTTACGAGTATTAACATCGAGCCTAAAGATGAGTCCAAGTCATTCATCAAAGATTGGGTACCTGGTGCAAACGTGGATAATTACATTGTTTCAGCGATCATAAAGGCCAAGAAAGCCTAATGTGCTTATGGGTGGGGGATCAGTATGCCAATATTGAACGTTCGAACAGCAACCTCAGAAGATCTGGATCGTATTCTAGACATTTACAATCAGGGGATTGAAGATCGGATAGCTACACTAGAGACGGAAGCCAAAGACTTCGACTATATGGTTGACTGGTTAAGGGAACATCAAGGTCGCTACACTGTTTTAGTCGCAGAATCAGGCGGAATTGTGGTTGGCTGGGCTTCTTTAAATCGTTATTCTCATCGTTGTGCTTATGATGGTGTAGCAGACCTATCGATTTACGTAGACCGAACCTTCCGCAGTAAAGGCGTTGGTAGTACCCTTCATTCGGAATTAGAGAAAGAGGCTAAGAAAAACAATTTTTATAAGATCGTCCTATTCACCTTTCCTTTTAATGAAAAAGGTCAGAGGCTTTATCGGAAGATTGGTTACCGTGAAGTCGGTGTTTTTGAAAAACAAGGGGTTATGGACGGCCAATATATAGACGTTATGATTATGGAAAAATTGATATAGTTCATGAAAGAGCAAGTCCCATCAAAAGGGCTTGCTCTCGTTATCTAACCAACATAAAGTATGTTCAATGTAAAAATTGTATTTTCTTTGGACACTCATTAATTTGAAGACAACAACATCATATCAATTAAATCAATCGCCAAAGATTTAGATCCACTAATACCTTTAACATATTTTAAAGGACCTTCTGAGGACCAGTTCATTGACGCAAGTTTTTTTACATGCTTGTGCATCAGATTATAATCTAATCTACCACGTTCATTTATACTCTTGGTCAAAATCTTGCCACCGGCAATAGAAAGGGCATCAAGACAAACAATATGAGTAATACGATAGTCCCCGTAATCTATCCATTCTTTCGAGAAAATATCTTTGATGTAACGATAATAATTCAAAGCGATTTGATATTTTTCTTCGTTGTTCATTGCTACCAGTTTTTGTTCTTTAAAAAGATACTGGAGTGTTCGATACAGATTTTGAAGAGTAATATGGCGACCACGTGTACGTTTACCAACAATGCTGCCGATGTTGTGAAAGGGGCTCTCAGGACGAGTGATTAGCTCTGTTGCAATCCAGCTATATTCATCAGAATTTCGACGTAAATATTTACTTAAAGAAGTCCCAATACCTTTAGCTTTAGTATTAATAGTATCAAATAATTGTATTTCCTCATCTTCATCAAGATAGTGGAAAGCTAGGAAAGGGATATTTAATTCAGCATTAGTTTCTTGAATATAACGTTCAATACCACCAAGACGATGTTGTCCATCCATCAGGGATGCTTTCCCTTTGCACATAAGTCTTCCATAATTTGTTCTTATATTATCGTAAGCTGAAAATTCCCAATTCCCAGCAGCATTTAACAAAACAGGTGTAAATAAAGCATCGTCACCTTTAGATAAATATATTGCAAAATCAGTACTTCTTTTAGAATCTATAGGCCGTTGATACCCTTTACCAGCAGGATGATCGTAATGCTTTACATAAGTAGCATTTAGTGCAGTTGAAGCAGCTAAGTAACTTTGATAGGCTACTTTACCGCGCATTTTATATTGAAGAACATTTTCAATAACAATTGGCTTAGGCAAGCTATTCATAGAAGTTTAATCACCTTTTCTTTCTAATTTCTTCGTAGTTGCTCATAAACAATATAGATCTTAAACTGTATAATTTCAAATAAAAATATATAACATGAATATCTGTAATCCTGACTGAAACTTACCTAATCTGTTAAGAGAGGTGGTTACTGTGGGGATTCATATTACTGATTATGTAGGAGAGCGAATTAGAGCTATCCGAAAAAGCAAAAATTACACCCAGGAGCAGCTGGGTGAAAAAGTCGGCTTGCCTCAGCCCTATATTGGAGGAATATAACGAGGTGAAAGGAATATTTCCTTAGAAACATTGGAAAGAATTTTAGAAGCTCTCGAATCCACTCCTGACGAGTTTTTTAGATTCTACAATGATAAGTACTTCTCTGAAGATGAAAGAGCAAAAGAAGAGGTTATAGACAGCTTAAACGACTTGTTATCGAGGAGATCTATTTATGATATTCAATTGATTCAACAATTGGCATACAATATTTTAGTTACAATAGATTCTCATATAGAAAAAAGATAGCCTACAAGACAAAAGTCTAGATAGGCTATTTTTTTATCATTTTTTAGTTTTATTAACTCATCATACAAAGCGTCTAATTTCTTGATCAACTTGGTAGAAATGAGAATTTTCTTAGAAGGTCTTACTTACTTATAATATGCAAGTTTCTACTATCCTCTTCTCAAATACTTATTCTCATAAAATTATCACTCACGCTTATTTTTAACAGCTGGAACCCATTACTTTTTATCTCCATACATTAAGACATTTTGAAAAAATAAAAATATGGGTTCCTATAAATTCATAACTTTTTTTCATTTTGGCCTAAACATATCAAATTGTTCGATTAAATCAGTCATAATTTTATCCTTATTCTTTTTATCCCCTTTTTTGAAGTCAAATACATTTTTTAATTTTGAATCGGGGTAAGAAGAAGTAACAGCAATATTACGATAGGCTTGGCTAAAATGCTCAACTTGTTCTCTCAATAATTTATTTTTATTTTTTTCCACAATAAGTTCTTCATTAATTTTTATTATCTTGTTATTCAAATCTTCAATCTCCTGCTCAAATATGTGAACACTTTTAGCTTTAACATATAGTTTCTGAATAATACTGTTTACTTGATTTAACGTTTGAATTAATTTTTGTTGATTACCAATATTATTTTTAACCAGTTCATCCATATTAGGAAGAGGAAGAGAAGATTCATTTCCTTTTTCTAATATGGATGGCGGGCGATTGAGATTTTCTATTTTTTCTTTCATATTTCGAGACCATGTATTGCGTCCTACTCCAGTAGCTCTCTCCAAATCGATATATGTAATTGTTGTTGAGGGATTATTTTCAACATATTTTAGTAGCAAACAATCTAACTGGTCTATTGAATATTGCTTTGGTTTACCAACTCTATTCTTCATCATGTAATGCTCCTTCTCTGAAAATTAAATTGAGCTTAGCGTCATTTTGAGCTTTTTGCTCTCTTAGTTTCTTAGAATTTGCCGCTAAGAAACTAAGCTCAGACTGCGCGATAGGATCGCTCTCAAATGTTCCAAAATTGTATGTCATGTTACACGTAATACTTTTCATAAGTTCCAATTGTTCTTTGATCAAGTTAGTAAGTCTAATTGATTCATCGTTTAACCAATAAATTAATTGAGAATTAAACTGATCTGCTGGAATATATAAATGAGAACAGTGTCTACAGTCACCTACTGGACATTTTTCCGGATTAAAAGTGCAGTAACCAAATTCCATAGAGAAGAAATTTTTTATTTCATCTTCTGTATATCTTTTTAACAAAGATTTAGCCTTAATAATCTTTTCTTCAGATCTTAGTGAACTTTGATCGGGTAGAGAACTAAATTTGTTGTGTTGTTCTGCTAAAAATTGAATCGAGGATTGACTTAAATTTTCGAGATGACTAAAATAATGCATTTGAGCATTAAGCGTTTTATGTCCGCCTATCCGAGCTATGGTTAACATATTAAAACCTTGTAGCATCATATTACAAAAAGCATAATGGCGGGTATCTAGAAGTTTTATTTTTTCTAATGTGAAATTGTACTTTTTTTCAACAATTTCTTCATAGAAGTATACTAATAATGAAGATAGTTGCTGAGTTCCAAACATATCAATATTATTCTTGCGAAGTTGTCTCCCGTTGCTTTTCTTCACTCTCAGAGATTCACAGTAGGCATCATAAGATAACAAATAGGGGGTTTTATTGAAATCCTGAGTTGTTTCCTTATACTCTAAAATTAAATTGAACAAATCTTCATTAAGTTCAAGAACATCGGCAATATTTATCTCGTTTTGTTTTTTAGCGCGTACTTTTTTCCTAGGAATTTTTAATAGAAATCGATTAGAAGAATCTACAGTAATACAATCGTTTGCAAGTGAACAGAATTCAATTACTCTCATAGGAATAACAAGAGTAACACGCCACCACAAGATAATTGGGAAAAAAATCAGTTTTTCGTAATCGGTCCATGTCTTCTGGAAATCCGTAATAATATGATCAAATATCAAGGTATCTTTAAAATTAGGCAGAGTTCGTACACCATCAACAAATATACAAATTTGATTTGATATTTCTAAAAGTTCTTTTTTTAAAATGGGATTATAAAAGTTTAAAAATTGATTGAGAATTGGTCCTAATTTAGAAAGTAAAGGTTTGGTTTTTGAAAGAAGCCAGCTTTCAAATGCTATGACATTTTTTTCAGACTCTGCTTGATAGCCAAAACATTGCAGTAAACATTCATTTAAATATTTAATACGTAATTGCGTATATGCATTAACATGTCCTTCAATGATCCCTAATATAGTAAAACATTTAAGTAACAGCTTCATTTCAGTGGATAATTTAGTATTGAATCTAATTAAAGATTTTGATTCGTTTTTTTGAGCATTCAAAATCCATTCATCATCTTTAAAGTTAGTATTTATTATTCTTCCACTGGATCTTATTTCTATAAATTTATCAATGTAAATTTGTAAATCTTCCAATTTAAAAGTTATGTTTTCGAAAGAATTCACAAACTTTTCATAGCCTAAATCTGTGACATACTCTTCTTTAATATACCCATGAACATTCAACAAACATCACCCTATAATTATTATTTTAATAAGCCATGTTGATTATGGTAAGCTTCTGCAATATCTAATAGTAAGTTTTCATAATCAACAAATGTCTTGGTGTACTCTATACCAAACGTGTTAGTTGCTTCTTGTAAAAGTATTAACAACTTGTTTATCCAAGCTCTCTCCCGACAAGCAATTGAGGACTTAACCGTATACTTAAGTATTCCAACCCGCCGTTTCAACTCATTTGAAACACTTATCAACAAATAATTTTTGGGGATCATATTAGGACATCCAACACAAGTTATTGCAGTTGGATGAATACAATTAGGATGTACAAAACATTGAGTATGCTCCGTATGACCAGGCATTTTATCTTCATATACTTTATTCAGTATTTCACTGGCTTCGTCTGTTGTCATTAGAGATACTCTTATAGCGAGAGATTCTCTTTCTTCAAATTGTTCTTTTAATAATTAACCGAATTTTTCCAATTCATATGGAGTACTAAAAATTGATTTGAATTCTTGAATTTTAAGGGATCTTTCATTTAGCGAATCATTGATTTCTTTTTTTGCAAGCATATAAGATCTTTCAATTAGCAAATTATAAAGATAACCAAAATGTCCTCTGTTACACAAATTAACTGTTATATTTGATATGTTTCCATCCTTATTTACAGATTGAACATACAGAGCAGTAGAGTCATTTCTCTTATGACGGCGACTATTTTGTACTAACTCTAGAGCAATTCCTTGTGTAAATGTATTTTCTGTTGCTTTATAAAATAAATACGTCATAAAGGAACGATTCATTTTCATACTTCCAAACTGAAGTGGATAGGGTAGAAAAGTGGGAAGGTTTCCTTTAATTAATGTACTAATGCTTCTTCCTGATGT
This sequence comes from Paenibacillus sp. SEL3, assembly GCF_054602585.1. Lineage (NCBI taxonomy): Bacteria > Bacillati > Bacillota > Bacilli > Caryophanales > Paenibacillaceae > Paenibacillus > Paenibacillus sp. SEL3. The sequence goes on from NZ_CM137725.1 coordinate 292,769, forward strand.
AAGGAGATGTCGGGCATTCTTTTTTCTTCGATGAAGCTCACAAATAACAATCATTGTCGCAATCGGGATAAGCATTTCGAAATTTATAAGAAAACGATTGAGAGCACCGGTTTTAGAAACTTTTAAACGAGTATAGGCATATTGGTTTACAATTCTTTGAGACTGCTCAGACGACAGGCGATTACCTTCGTAAAACCATTTGAAATCATTAATACCGATTAATGAAATATCTACAGTAGGTAACCTCAAAAAATCTGAAGACCTCCAAGCATTAGTTAAATGTAAAGAAATGTAAAGCCAGGTAGCCGCATAATTCCTGCTCCTCAATGCATGCCCAATATGATGTTCTATGTCTTTTGAATATTGCTGAATACTAATGAATTCATCATAGGAATAAATATCTTTTTCTTTAGGTTTCAATTGTTTTTCTGAAATTCTGTATTTCTCCACAAAAACTGTCGAAGTTTGTTCTTGTAAATACAATAAAAAACCAATTAAATTCCTTTTTAAATTTGTATTTACAGTTGTACGCAATAGCCATTTAAGTTCAGAATCTGTAAAGTAAGAAAGTTCTTTTTCAAGCTTCATTAGGTATTGAAGTAAAAAACCATATTCTCTTGCCTTCATTCTTTGCGAATCTTTACTAGCTTTCGAAGTATTTTGCTTCAAATTAACAAATTCAAAATATAAACTCTTAGTTTGGGTAAGATAGGTAGGAACTTCTATCTTCAAAGCAACGTTTAAAAAAATCAAATGTGGATCTGTCATTTTTTCCAATCTATATTTATCAAACTTTTCAAATAAAGCTTCAAAATCAGACTTTAAAATAACTCTTTCGATTTGTTGGACAAGTACAACCCATTTAGTTTGCTCATGCAAATTTTCATTAAGACACCTGTTTACAAAACAGCGATGGAGATTAAACTTCTTTATAATTTGTTTAACTGTATAGTATTTGTAAGGTATTTCATTTATAAAATCATTAAACTGATGGACATCACTTTTTAATAAGAAATAAGAGTTTTTTCGCATATTTTTTATTCCAGTGAGTTCAACCTTCGGACTTCTTATCATTGTACGTACGGAATCAGGAGAATAATTTAATATTTCAGCTGCCTGGCCTATAGAATAATAATCATCTAAATCACTAATATTTTTTAAATACTTATTTTTATATTCTTCAACAGATTCCCTTGGTGCGTAAAAATGACCTTTAACTATAAAACCACCAGCAATTTCGTTTTTATGGAGGGCATCAAGGACAGTACATCTATGTATTTTTAACTCAGCCGCAATCTCTTTGGTATTCATACAATCACTTATGTCAAAACTAAGATTTCGAAGAGGTTTAATATCATCCTTATATATATAATTGGTACCCCCTATCTTCTTAATTCTGATCTCTTTGCGATTACGAGTGACCCAATTCTCTAATACACCACGCTCCCATCCCAGATCAGCAGCAGCTTCTGCAACTGTTATGTAAAAACTCAGAAAATTTTCATAAGCTTCAATTATTGTCTCCTTGATTAGCAATCTCCCATTAATTTTCTCAATTTTCGTACCAGAGATTACTTCTAATGGATTATACCTATTTTGGAACCACCATCCTAGCTTCTTCTTTTCAATCTTCAGCCTTTCTGAGGCTTGTTCAATAGTGTAATACTTCATGCTCTCACCTTCACTATTCTTTGTATATACTATCGATCAGATCCTCCAAGATTAGTTTCATTTCCTCACTGTTACTCATATAAGTTAATGAGGAGGGAATATTTTTATCACCTCTAGGCAAAGCAATATCGTAAGGATTTACAGCCGCTCTAGCCAAAAGATTAGTAAAAGTTCCTCTACCTATATGAAAAGACCATTTCGTTGATTGCAGGTTTATAGCAGTAATCATATCATTTGGATTTTCTGACGAAGTGAGGTTCTTAAGAAAAGCCTCCTTCACTTTACCAAACCTATCTCGTAAGCTTTTCCCTGTTAAAGCTTTTCCATTAGCATTAACAAAGAGAGGAGAACTTCCACTAAATTCACTACCTAGTTTTCTTTGCAAATTATTTAAGTGGAGCTTATACAAAACAGAGAGCATATTTTTTACAGAATAAACAAATTGCTTCCTATCTCTTTTCACTCTGGAACTTCCCGAAGTATCTTTAATGTCCGTTCTCAGATTTTGCGTTTTTAGAAGAATCAGCAGTCCTCCTTTTCCATATTCATCACCATAGGGTCGCAGATCATTCACCCTAATGTTAACGATTTCGCCTGCACGAAGCCCCCCAAAAATAGAAAGGTATATTGCAAATGCAATGGATGGAGATATCGATAAAGCAGTCCTCAAAAAAACGAATATATATTTATTGGGCAGCGTATGTTCGATTGCTAATTTCCCCCTCTCCATATCATAAGCAAACTCTTTTGAATACATTGGATTAAATGGATGCAGAACAATATCATGAATTAAACAATCTTTCTCAGCTAAGAAGTTATAAAAACACCTTAATGTACGCTCCACATTTTTAACACTGACATTTGCATTCCCCTTGCTTAGTAGATAATTCAAGAAGTCAGTTCCATGATTATTTGTTAGTTCAGACAAAGATTTCAATTCATATTTTCTTTTTTTCTTGATAAGTACGTAATTTAAGAATTGAGACAGATGAACACCATGCAATCTTTGAGTATTGTACTCCTTATATTTCCACCTCCATTGAATAAAGGCTGTTAGAGGATGTACAATCATTTTCCCATCAAGCTTATTTTTCAGTACAATAACGGCATGTTTTCTAGTAGCTCTCTCTTTTTTTATCCAATACTCTGCAAATGCTACATCTACACCAAAAGAAAAATTCTCATATTCTAATTCTTCGATTTTATGGTGCAATTCCAATAGTATTTCCCCCTACTAAAACAGCTCTCTTTCAATATACAATCTCCAGATTTTGTACACAACTAGGAAATTGCTCGAAGAATAATGTACATCAATCTAAGACTAAAACTCTCTAAGCCATCATTCCGTAGAGAAAAAAGCATTAATTATGTACAAACTAATTACGTGCATAATTAGTTTGTCTACGCGACAGATATATGGGCTAAAAAAATGACAGTGGCATTTTCTTGTTGCCTACATCCGATATTACAGCGTTGCTGTGGCCTCAGCCAGTACGTCTTATGTTCGGCATTGGTTCGCGTATGGAACGGCATTTGGAGAAGCTTGGACTACACACTATTGGAGATATCGCACGTACCCCCTTACCCCGGCTACAGGACAGATTCCGGTCTCATTTCGGCAAGCAGTCCGATATTCAGGCAGAGGTGATATGGCGAACTGCTAACGGGATCGATCACAGCCCGGTCAAGCCGGAAACATTTAATACACCTCCCAAATCCATCGGTCATATGATGACTCTTCCCCGCGACTATCTCCAGCCTGCGGAAGTGGAAACCATCCTGCTTGAACTAACAGAAGAGGTGTGTCGGGACGCCCGCCGCAAAGGATATATGGGCTCAGTTGTGACTGTTCATTGTATATGCAGTCCCTACGAGGCACCAACTGGGTTCTCCCGACAAATGAAGATACCCGATCCTACAAACCATACCCAAAAAGTATATGAAACCGTTAAAAAAATCTTTTATACTTTTTGGAATCATATGCCCGTGAAGCGCGCAGGGGTTACTTTAAGCGGATTGGTGGATGATCAACTATATCAGTTGGATTTATTTGAGGATCAGGAGCGATCCCGTGCTTTGGAAAAGGTGACGGACACTTTAAAGGATCGGTATGGTCAGTCCATCATCATGCGAGCATCATCGTTAACAGATGCCGGGCAGGCCATGGAACGCTCTATCAAAATTGGCGGTCATTACAAATAAAAAGTCTCATGATAAGTGCACACTAGCTATTGCCCGGGGAATGAACTAAAACAAACCAAAAAGGATCGCCTGATATCAGGCAATCCTTTTTTTATCTGTGCTTCACAAAAAAACATGGAGAATGCTTTGAAGCACCTCTTCAAATAGCAATCAACGGAACATTCCCCACAGCTTGATTAGATGAAATGTATTGGACGGATCAATTTTTTGTGCCAATACGAAGGCGGTCAATTGCTCCTCCTGCGCAGCCGTCAAACGCTCGTTTAAAATAGCAGAAGTGGACTTCACAAGATGACGCACCTTCGCTTTATTTTGCAGGTCCGCTTTAGTCACACCTTCAATCTGCTGCTTAACCCGCTCCTTGAGCGCACGATTCTTCATTTTCAACTTAATCCGCTCCACCAGTTGCGGACTGATTCCATATTGCTGATAGCTCAATGTTGCCACACCTCCCATATCATTCGGTCATTCCCAAATATATGACGGCCAGCCTGTCCATTGTGCCTATCTGTTTAAAACGTTTAAAACAATCTCATAATTCATGGTGGATTAATCGATGAGATCCCCCTGAAAAATCTGCTCTTTTTGCAAATAACCGCGCAATGCTTCATACTGCGGAGATGTCCAAAAGGACGCATCCTTGATCAGATCAGTTGCATCCTCACGCGCCATTTCCAGCACCTCAAAATCCGCTACCATATCTGCTAAACGAAACTCGGGTAGCCCACTCTGCTTGGTACCAAAAAAGTCACCCGGCCCCCTCAAATCCAGATCGCGTCTAGCCACCTCAAAACCATCGTCCGTATCGGTCATAACCTTCATCCGCTCCTGACCAACCTCCGACTTAGGGTCAGCGATCAATACGCAATACGAGGCATGTGCACCCCGTCCGACTCGTCCACGTAATTGATGTAACTGGGATAGTCCAAAACGATCCGCATCCATAATGACCATTAGTGTCGCATTGGGAACGTCTACCCCTACCTCCACAACCGTCGTTGAAACGAGCAACTGAATTTCATTCGCATAGAAAGAACGCATAACTTCTTCCTTTTCTGCGGGAGTCATCCGTCCATGTAATAGCCCAACGCGGTAATGTGGAAAAGCCTGCTGCATTTGAATATGCAAATCGATGGCATTCTGTACGTCTAGCTTCTCCGACTCTTCAATCAACGGACAAATCAGATAAGCCTGCCGTCCCTGGTCTACCTCGCGGGAAATAAAACCAAGTACCCGATCCATCAGTTCGTGCTTCACCCAATAGGTGGAAATTGGAATACGCCCCTTCGGCCGCTCTGACAACGTAGAAACATCCATATCGCCAAACGCAGTGATGGCCAGCGTACGAGGGATCGGTGTGGCCGTCATCGTCAGCACATCGGGATTATAGCCTTTGCGACGCAGTACACTTCGCTGGTTCACTCCGAATCTATGCTGCTCATCCGTTACAACAAGCCCAAGCTGACGAAAATATACATCCTCCTGAATGAGAGCATGGGTGCCTACTACAATGTCCAGCAGACCCATTTGGAGAGCAGCTAGCAGTTCCTTACGCTTCTTCCCGGTTGTACTCCCAGTCAGTAGACCAACGCTGATTTCAAAGGGCTCAAACAGCTTGTGAAGCGATCGCATGTGCTGCTCGGCCAATATTTCGGTTGGCACCATCAGCGCTCCCTGAAAACCGGAACGTACTGTGGCAAATAAACCGATGGCAGCAACAACTGTTTTACCTGACCCAACATCCCCCTGAAGCAGACGGTTCATACAATAAGGTGAGCGTAGATCGTGCAGTATTTCAAGCTCTACCTTCTTCTGTGCATCCGTTAATTCAAAAGGCAAAGCCCTTACAAATTCACGAATCGTGGCGTTATCCACTGTATGTACCACCCCGTCCGCTCGACCACGATTTAACGCCCGGAATGCCTGCATTTTCAGCTGAAATAAAAATAGCTCCTCATACACCATTCGCCGACGAGCCTCTTGCCCCTCGCGGTTGTCCTGAGGCTGGTGTATACCCGCAATAGCCTGCTTGCGCGGCATCATACTATATTTGCGTACAAGCAACTCAGGCAATATTTCGGGGATCATTTCACCAAACTGCTGGAGCGTCTGATTCATCGTTTTTCGCATCCAGCTTTGCGTAATCTTGCCGCCTATAGAGTACACCGGTTGAAGTGTCCCCGAGCGGGCTACTCCTTTATCAGGAAACTCAGAATCTGCAACAGTCATCTGCATACGTTTGAGGTCCCATTTACCAGTCACCACAATTTCACGACCTGAGGTTAGCTGCTCCTTCATGAAATGCCGATTAAACCACGTCGCGGTAAACATCCAATCCTCGGCCATCAATTTACAAGTCAACCTTGATTTGCGCCCGTAACGCTGAAGCACCGGAATGCCCATAATTTTGGCTTGTACCGTAATCTTATCTCCGTCCTTCACTTCGCTTAGCGAGCGCAGTCGGTAATCTTCATACCGAAACGGATAATATTCCAGCATATCCTGTATGTTAAAAATGCCAAAAGCGTGAAGCTCTCCCTCTTTGAGAGCACTCACGCCATGAATTTGTTTTAAAGGTATTTGATCCAATTGCAGCATATTACCTCTCATCTCCGGCCGGCCACACAAAAATGCCAATCGTTCCTGGCCCTACATGGGTCCCAATCACAGCGCCAAGTTCAGTATATATTCGATCTCCTAGCTCAAAATGCTCTGCCAGCTGAGCCACGAACGCTTCTGCCGCTGAGCGATCTGCCGTATGACCCACAGCAATATTAATTTTTTGGCCTTTTAAGTCCCGCTCCAGTAGTTCAATAATTCTCGCTGTCGCTTTTTTATGCCCTCTCGCCTTATCAACCGAATAAATAATGCCTTCTTTGTCAATCGAAAGTATCGGCTTAATGTTAAGCAACGTGCCCACCATTGCCGCTGCCTTACCAATACGTCCGCCTTTTTGTAAGTATTGCAGGGTATCCACCAGGAAATACAAACAACGGCGCTCTCCACGACGTTCCACAGCCCGAACAATATCAGCCGGGGAGTGCCCGGCTGCCGCTAGCTCTGCCGCATAAACCACTAGCATACCGTATCCGTATGAAGCTGATTTGGAATCCACCACAGTCACTCTATGTTCATGCTTCTCTAGCATGGATTTGCCCAGCAAAGCAGACTGATACGTTCCGCTCACACCCGAGGATAAATGGATAGAGATAACCTGACTCTCAGGGTATTGCTTCAACAGTGTCGTGTACGTCTCCAAAAAACGGGCTGGTGAAGGCTGTGAAGTCGTAGGCAGCTCATCAGCCCGCACCAGTTCGCTGTAAAACTGCGCCGCTGACATCTCAATGCCGTCCAGGTAAGCTGTGCTGCCGAACATCACTGTCAGTGGTACAACGACTATACCGAGACGGTCTGCTAATTCCGGTGGAATATCAGCTGTGCTATCCGTCAAAATGATGGTACTACTCATCAGTCAGACCTCCTTTTGTAGTGGACTTCCTTGGGGCGCAAAAGCACATCAGGTTTCCACTGAGAACAAATAAGGATAAATCGGCTGACCACCTTCATGAACTTCCACTTCAGCATCCGCATAATTTTCTTCAATCCATGCAACAAGCTGATCTGTGTCTTCTTGATTCGCGTCCGAACCTGTAAGAATCGTAACAATTTCATCGCCATTCACCAGCATTTTCGCTAGCAAAAGACGGGACGTTGCCATTAAGTGTTCCTCGGTCGCAACAATCTTGGAATCCTGAATACCGATGTAGTGCCCTGCTGTAATATGCAGATCATCAAGCGTCGTATCCCGTACCGCGTAGGTCACTTGCCCAGACTTCACCCGGGTGACTGCGTCACGCATATTGTCCTGATTTACCTCAAAAGCCTCTTCCTCCTGAAAAGCAAATGCTGCCGCAATGCCCTGAGGAATTGTTTTGCTCGGAATAACCGACACCAAACGTTCCATCTCTAGCAGTTCACGTGCTTGTTCTGCCGCCAAAATAATATTGGAATTATTCGGAAGAATAAAAATATGTTGAGCCGCAATCGAGCGGGCCGCATTAACGAAGTCCTCTGTGCTCGGATTCATTGTTTGACCGCCAGCAAGGACAACATCGACGCCTAAACTTCTGAAAATATCAGCAATTCCTTCACCGGAAGCCACAGCTATAAAACCAAAGGATGCCAGTTCATGAGCGGGAGGCTCAGACGGCTCTTCCTCACGTACAGGCTCTGTTGGTATTTCAGCAAACCACTCAGGCTCAGGAGCAACATCCATACCCGCAGACAACAAATCACGATGCTGCTCGCGCATATTTAAAATACGAATCTGTGTAATTTCTCCGTAACGCAGTGCCAAATTCAGTACTTCACCAGGAGCCTTAGAATGCACGTGAACCTTGATGACATCATCGTCTGAAATCACGATAATAGAATCACCATCTACAGATAACGCTTTCCGGAAGGCTTCCTCATCAAAATAGGTACCTTGCGCATCGCCCAGTTGTCGATTAATAAAAAACTCCATATCATACAAAAATTCAATATTATCCGTTTCGAGCTTCGCTTGCGCAGAAATCGGCGCATCTGGGGAAGGAACAACTGCAGGAGCAGTAGGTCTCTCCGATACGTGAGGAGCAAAAACCTGGCGTGCATTATCACTTTTTGCAATTGGAGACGTCACCAAGCCGCTTCCAAGATGCTGCATAAAGCCTTCATAAATATACACAAGACCTTGCCCACCCGAATCTACAACTCCTACTTGCTTCAGTACAGGGAGCATGTCCTGCGTCATGGCAAGCGTTTCCTTCGCTTTGGCAAGCACTTCTTCCATCAGTTCCGTGATATCGTTCGTCCGGCGCGAGAAAAACACAGCATGCCTAGCCGCTTCCTTCGCCACGGTAAGAATTGTACCCTCCACCGGCTTAACCACCGCCTTGTAGGCCGCATCCACCCCGCTCTGCAATGCCGATGCGAACTGAAGGGTATTCAATTCCTCGTATGGGGCAGCGTAACGGCTGAAGCCACGAAACAACTGAGACAGGATAACCCCTGAATTGCCGCGGGCTCCCATCAGCAAACCTTTGGATAATATGCCGGACATGACACCGATGGAGGAAGAATCCCCCCTCTTTAATTCCGTTACGCCCGCGCTCATCGTCAAATTCATGTTGGTTCCCGTATCACCGTCTGGCACCGGGAATACATTTAGTGAATTGACATGTTCCGCATGCTGCTGTAATTGTTCCGCCCCGGCTAAAACCATTGCGGTAAAATCTGTTCCATTCAAAGAACGATTACTCAAGAGAATTCCCCTTCCTAGCTTAATACACTTGTTTTACTATCAACCTTCACCACACCTTATTCAACTGTGCCTACAGGTTCAATTAAATTATACTAAAGCCAGACGACGAATACGAATGTCACACTTTCATAAGCTCTTGTACTCACGTCTGGTCGTTCTTCTACAGGTCATATACAATGAAAAACCAGTCAACTGCCCCACAATAAATCATCGGCTGGAATGATAACTATAGTCCCGCCTCTGAACCGCCGGCATGACTGGAATAAGAATTCACATTCCATTTAAATACAAAATAATCGCAACAATAACTATCCCATATTGTACTATAATGCGAAAGAGAAATAAATAAAGTTTTTGAATCAGTTGACGGAGCTTTTTTGACTATGATATTATATTTAAGTATTGTTTTGTTCAGGTTAGTGACTTACAAAGTCCGGCTGACCCAGTCGGCCTGAAGAGAGACCCGTTCCATATGGAATTTGGTTATTTTCAGAATAGGAGGTGGAATCATGTCTCGTAAATGTTCTGTAACAGGCAAAAAGCCTGGCAGCGGTAACCACGTATCTCACGCTAACAACCGTAATCGCCGTACTTGGGGCGTCAACGTACAAAAAGTTCGCATTCTCGTTAACGGTAAACCGAAACGCGTTTATGTCAGCACTCGTGCATTGAAAGCCGGTAAAGTGACTCGCGTGTAGTCGTAAAAAAATATCGTTATAAACAAAAGGCACCTCGTTTTAAACGGGTGCTTTTTTGGTTATTCGAAAAGTAATATCTGCCTAGTTCAGGAGAACAAAATGTCAGGCACCTTCCCGTGCGTTCTTATCTTTTACTACCGAGCTACCTATCTGTTCTGCCCGGGAAGCGTGCCCTGTGTACCTCTAGCTTTCATCCTACATCCTGTGTTTACATTACGTTGAATTCAGTTTTTCTGGAATGTATTCAAAATGGCTTTAACGAATCCACCCAGAAATTTTGGCAGCTTGATTGTGTAAAACTTCATGCCTCACCCTCCCCATCATCCTCCTGCATCCGTTCTCTGTAGTTTATGCAACCTGTCAAGGGTTGTTACCCCACAAAAAAAGGCTACATGAGAATCCCGCTCATGTAACCATATTTATGCACAACCATCCCAGGCTATACCATCAGACAAGTCCGCGAACATAGAGATATGCTGAGAGTATGAAAATAAACAGGATATAATAAAGTACGCTGCACACCACAAAACCTATTCGTAAACCACGCCGTTCATTTTTACGAAAATAAAACAGCACAACTAGAACAGCCAAAAGTGAAAGAACGGCATTCCAAGGAGCCTTCACAAGCGAGAAACAGCTAAGGGTCAACCCCGTCGCCATGCTCGCGACAGTCATCCACAATGCTTCGGTCAGCTTCACTTGGACAAACGAGCTGCACTGTCCCGAATCGTAGCAATAGCCGCTGCGCGGTCTGCTCTGCCGAATACCGCACTACCAGCCACCAGCACGTTAGCCCCCGCTTCAAATACGGCTGGTGCCGTCTCCTCCGCAATACCTCCGTCTACCTCGATATGTACGTCTGGACGACCCAATTCGTTCAACCAAGCACGGATTTGTCTGATTTTATTCAACGTCTCTGGAATGAAGGACTGTCCTCCAAAGCCAGGATTGACCGTCATCACTAGAATCATATCTACATTTGGCAGCACTTCCTTGATCGCGTATGGTGAAGTACCCGGATTGAGAGCCACTCCAGCCAGAGCGCCTTGCTGCTTGATCAAGTGAAGGACACCATGCAAATGAACACACGCCTCAGCATGAACAGTGATGATATCGGCTCCTGCTTTTACGAAATCGCCAATATAACGTTCAGGATGCTCAATCATCAGATGAACATCCAAGGGAAGAGTCGTATGCGGACGAATAGCCTGAACGATAGGTGGCCCCAATGTAATATTGGATACAAAATGCCCATCCATTACATCCACATGAATCCAGTCTGCCCCTCCTGCCGCAGCTTCCGCAACTTCACTGCCCAAGCGAGCAAAATCAGCGGATAAAATCGACGGTGCTATTTTTAACATAAACTTAGTACCTCCGTTTTTTTTCTTTTAATTCCTGATAGAACTGCAAATAGCTATCATACCGTCCCTGTGAAATATGTCCTTCTTCCAGGGCCTCTCTTACTTTACAGCCAGGCTCGTGAATATGGGTACACCCCCGAAATTTACATCCTTCCGCATACTGCTGGAATTCACGAAAACAGGGAGATAGTTCATCCACACCCAGCTCCAGAAAATCCAACTGGCTAAACCCCGGCGTATCTGCTACAAACCCTCCGTTGTCTAAAGGAATAAGCTCTACATGACGAGTCGTATGTCTTCCTCGGCCCAGCTTATTGCTTATGGCGCTCGTCTCGAGCGTTAACCCAGGCTCCAAAGCATTAAGCATGGAAGACTTCCCTACACCTGACTGCCCGGAAAACACGCTGATTTGACCAGCCAACAGCTTCTTAAGCTCAACCGTTCCTTCTCCGGTACGGGCACTGGTTACCAGCACTTCATAACCGATCTTCCGGTACATTTCCTGAACGGTCAGCACGGTGTCATCCTCTGAAGGGCTGCCTTCATACAAATCGCGCTTAGTCAGACAGATAATCGTATCCAGCCCGGCGTGCTCAATATGGACTAAAAATTTATCCAGTAAAGGCAGGTTTAAATCCGGCTCACGTAAGGAAAACAGCAGCACAGCAAGCGTGGTATTAGCTACCGGAGGACGAATCAGCTCCGTTGTACGCTTTCTAATCTCCTTGACCATACCTTCCCCGTTCTCAGTCAGTTCGTAAACGACCCGATCACCGACAAGAGGCGTGATCTCTTTTTTCTTAAAAATGCCGCGTGCTCTGCATTGTACCGTAGCTTCGCCAGATATCGGACGCCCATCCTGATCCAGGCTGGAGACATAATAATATCCGCTAAGCGCCTTGACGATCAGACCTTCAGGCATGTGTAAGATGTCCTCCTTCATAATGTTTAAGTTTTATTGCGTATAGCAGGTTGAGCATCTCCTATTGCACGTTTACTGATGCTGAACAGCCTCAATCACTTTTTCCTTCTTTTTGTGGGAAGCGTGACCTGGGTTGTTTTTATGGCTAACTGCCAACTCACTGCGCGTAGCCCCCGTGGAATTCGTTCCAGGAACAAAGGCGGAAGGGTCACCATTACCTCCTGTGCCCTCCTGATTGTTCGAGTCGCCTCCACCGTCACCACTATCATTAGAAGATCCCCCGTTATCACCTTCCTCGCCGTTTCCACTTCCATTTTGCGAGGAATTACCATCAGGTGTATCCGTTGGTGAAGTTCCAGCAGGTGGGGCAATTTGAGGCATCGTCACTGTTCCATTTTTCGCATCAATATAAGAGACCGGATACGTATCAATAAAGTCACCATCTCTAAATACTGAGACAACACTGTCTTTGTTCGGAGCCATTAGCAGGTTGATAGTGAACACCTGTGTCGTATTAATTGTACGGCTTCCCCATTCCTGATTTTCTCCACGTGCATCCGTATAAGTAATACGAATTTTGCTGTTTTTACCCTCTTCCTTCGGTGCAACAGGCACATTAAATGGCAGCGTAATCGCTTCTGGCGGGTAACCAGTGCTTACATAAAACGTAATTTCCGTATTTGGTGGCAACTCACTGCCTGCCTCTGACGGCCATTGTTTGGTTACTCTTCCTTTTTCATGCTCATAGCTAAACTCTTCTTTAATTGAGCCAACCTTCAACCCTGCCTTTTTGACCTCATTTTCCGCTTGGTTCTGTGTTTTCCCTACGAGGCTTGGCATTTTTACAGTGTCAGCGCCCTTGCTGACTGTGAGCACAACTTGGACTGAATCCTTATCAAATGGCTCATTTGCAGCTGGAGCCTGACTAAGGACGGTCCCAACGGCCTGATCACTGAACTGCTCATTTTGCTGAATCTGCGTCTCCTTAATTTGCTGGGCGGTCAGCAGCTTAACAGCATTCTCGTAGCTTTGGCCTTTTACATCCGGCATTGGGGTGAGCGGCTTGGCAATCCCGACTTTCAGACTAATCTTGGTTCCTTCCTTGACTAAAGAATCTGCAGGATAGCTTTGATAAAATACAATTCCAGGCGCGATCCCCTCTTTGTATTCATGCTGGATTGGCTCCTCAATGAGTAAACCCGCTTTACTGAGATTAACCTTCGCTTGGTCTTCAGTTTGTGTCAATACACCTGGTACTTTCACCTCAGGCACGACAAGTACACTTTGCACATAGTACACCACTCCGCCCATGCACAGAAGTAACACCAACACTAGTGTTACCCACAAGATCGCTTTTTTTCTATTTTTCTTGGACGATTGCTTGCTCGGAAGCTGTTCAGACTCACGCGGTTGGGCAGGTACATCTTCCCCGCTAGAAGACATCCCTAATTGTTGAGGCTTAATAGCCGGAATAACCCGTGTTTGATCCTCATCATCCAAATGTGTAAACTCCAGCTTGGATTCATTACGCCGTCCCGGCAGCAAACAGGTTTCCAAATCTTTTAGCATTTCATCTGCCGATTGATAACGCTCTTCTGGATTTTTGCGCATGGATTTTAGAATGACATTTTCCACACTTTGCGGAATCAACGGATTAATTTTACGCGGTTCCTCAAACTCCTCTTGCAAATGCTTGAGCGCTACACTAATTGGACTTTCTCCGAGGAAAGGGAGCTGCGCCGTCAGCATTTGATATAAGACAATACCTAAAGAATATAAGTCCGATTTTTCGCCGGTGACGACACCCTTTGCATGCTCAGGTGAAAAATAATGAACAGAACCTACAACAGAACCCGTCTGGGTAATGGTCGTTGACGTAACAGCTCTAGCAATCCCAAAATCGGTTACCTTAACCCGTCCATTACGTCCAATTAATATATTATGAGGCTTGATGTCTCGGTGAATGATCTGATTTTGGTGAGCATGCTCCAGCGCATCACAAATCTGGGAAGCAATCCGTACTGCTTCATCCACTTGCAATGGCGCACGTTCTTTAATAATCTCATTCAAATTTTTACCTTCGATGCACTCCATTACAATATAATGGATTTCATCCTCTTGGCCGACATCATAAATACTGACCACATTCGAATGCGAAAGCGAAGCCGCAGACTGCGCCTCACGCCGAAACCGGCGAATAAATTCCTCGTCATGAACAAATTGCTGGCGCAACACTTTAACTGCGACATTGCGATTCAGCAAAATGTCTTGAGCCTTGTACACCAGAGCCATACCGCCGCCACCGATACGCTCAATAATTTCGTATCTTCCCCCTAGCAGGTGCCCGATCATGCGTCACACCCCTTTTCATTCAATGAAACCGTGTCATCGGGCAATTCAAACAAAGCTACAGTAATGTTATCGTCTCCTCCGGCAAGCAACGCCAGATGTAGCAGACGATCCGCACGCTCCTCCAAAGGATTCTCTGCGGCACCTACTACTTTACTGATTTGTTCTTCCGTTACCAGATTGCTTAATCCGTCGCTACACAGTAACAGTACATCGCCTTTTTCCAGCATAATGGAGTCAATATCCACTTTCACCTCGGAATCAGTGCCCAACGCCCGTGTCAGTACATTGCGACGAGGATGGTTCTCCCGTTCTTCCTTACTGATCTGACCGTTTTTGAACAGCTCGTTAACCAAAGTATGGTCTTCTGTAAGCTGACGTACCGCTCCTTTGGATATGACATAGGCGCGACTGTCACCGATATGTCCGATAATTCCGGATGCGTCGTATAGTAAAACCGCAACAACTGTCGTTCCCATATTATGATACTTCTCATCGCGTGCAGCCGTCTGGAAGATGACTTCATTGGCATGCAAAATAGCGTCGCTGAGCGCCGCCGTCAAAGAATGTGCGGATAATCCGCTCTCCAGCGTCGCCAAATCAGCGGCAAGTGTCTCTACCGCAAGGCGGCTGGCCGTATCACCGGCCAAATGCCCCCCCATACCATCGGCAACAATCCCAAGAATATAGCCTTGCTCTAAGTGCCTGATCCAGGCAGAATCCTCATTCACCGAACGTACACGTCCGACATGGCTGACATGAACTGTTTTGATCAAATGGTTTCACCCCAACTCCATATGCTTTGCACGCAACTGACCGCAGGCAGCGGCAATATCGTGACCCTGTTCACGCCGGATCGTCACATTGACGCCTTTTTCGGCAAGAATACGTTGGAAATTAAAAATATCGCTACGCGATGTGCGCACATACTTGCGCTCAGGCACATGGTTGACTGGAATCAAATTAACGTGACACAGCATGTCCTTTAACACATCCGCTAGCTCTTCAGCATGTTCTGCCTGATCGTTTACCCCACCAATCAGGGCATATTCAAACGAAATTCTCCGCCCCGTCTTAGCAAGATAGTAACGTAGAGAATCCATAACATCCTTAAAGGGATAACGCCGATTTACAGGCATTAGCTTCGACCGAAGTGCATCATTAGGCGCATGAATGGATATTGCCAGATTAATCTGGGTATCCTCGTCGGCAAATTTATAAATATTCGGTACAATACCGCTGGTCGACACTGTGATATGACGTTGACCAATGTTCAGACCTTTTTCATGAACCATTGTACGCAAAAACGTCATGGTCGCTTCATAGTTTTCGAAAGGCTCGCCCGAGCCCATAATCACGATGCTGCTCACTCGTTCATTCGTTTTATCCAAAATTTTCTGAGCCTGTACTACCTGTGCAGTAATTTCACCAGCTGTCAGGTTTCGTTTGAGGCCTCCAAGCGTCGAAGCGCAGAAAGTACAACCAATTCGGCAACCCACTTGTGTCGTTACACAAATACTGTTTCCGTAATTGTGTCTCATAATGACCGTTTCAATGGCATGATCATCATGCAAACCGAACAGGAATTTTACTGTACCGTCCTTTGATTCCAACTTTGTAATTTCACTAAGCGTCACAAAACTAAATTGCTCCTCAAGCTTCTCTCTCAGCGCCTTGGGCAAATTCGTCATCTCGCTGAAATCATTGACCCGCTTCACATACAGCCAGTCAAAAATTTGTCCTCCACGAAAAGCAGGCTCGCCATTGTTCTTGGCCCAGTCCTGAAGCTCCTCCAAAGTTAAATCATATATAAAAGGTTTCATCAATGTTTGCACCCGTTCCTTCTTCATTAAGTTCTGTTTGATCGCAGATCGTATTTTTCATTCTTCCTATTTTAGCACAAATCCCTGAGGGGGTAAAAATTTTTCGTCTTCATGCAAAAAACCGCCGGAAATGTTCCGGCGGAATGTGGAAATGCTGGTGGGCAGCTGCATGGAATTCTCTTCCGCGCTATTTCACCCGACGCAGGCGCGCGATATAAAATCCGTCGCTGTGGAAATGCTGCGGTAACAGCTGTACCGAGCCTCCCTGTATACTATCCTTTTCGCGGCTCACGTCCGGGAAGGAATGACCCTCTGCCAATTCATACTCTGGATGTTCGCTTAAAAACCGAGTCAATTGTCCTTCATTTTCGTCCGGCTCAATCGTGCATGTGCTGTAGACCAGAATACCACCTGGCTTCAACAGTCCCGCTACACTATCCAGCAGCTCATGCTGAAGCTGTGTAATGTCGCGAACATCCTGCGCAGTTTTACTCCAACGCAGGTCCGGTTTACGACGAATTACTCCAAAGCCAGAGCATGGCGCATCCAGCAAAATACGGTCAAAAGAAGCTGGGGCATATCGTTCCTTCAGTTCTAGCGCATCACCAGTGACTGTTTCCACGGCATCCAGGCCAAGTCGTTTAGCCTGTTCACGGATTAATTGATGTTTATGGGCACGCAGATCATTTGCAATGATCTGGCCGCGATCCTTCATCAGCTCAGCCATATGAGCTGTTTTGCCGCCTGGAGCGGCGCAGCAATCCAGTACCAGCATACCGGGCACAGGAGCAACTGCTTCGGCAACGAGCATAGAGCTTTCATCCTGTACGGACAGCAAGCCGTCCGTATACCACGAGGTAAGCGCCATATTGCCACCGCTACGAACAACAATGCCATAGGGACTAACTGCCGAAGGAACGGCATCAAGTCCTTTTGAGCGCATCTCGTCCAGCAGCTGATCACGGCTGGTCATTGTCGTATTCACCCGTACGCTGACCGCAGGGGGCATATTATTAGCCTGACAAATAGCCTCAGCAGTATCTGCACCGTATTGCTTAATCCAACGCTTAACTAGCCACTGTGGATGAGAATGTTCTAATGAAATCCGTTCCTCTGGTGACAAATCGTCAGGAATACGCAGCTTGTCCGGCTCACGCAGCATGCTGCGGAGCACGCCGTTGACCATACCGGAAATCCCCTGATGTCCACGACGCTTGGCAATGGTCACCGCTTCACTAACGACTGCATGATCTGGAACTCGATCCAGATACACCACCTGATACACACTCATCCGCAGCAACGAACGTACCCAAGCCTGAAGCTTGGCCGTTCCTTTTTGAACAAATTTATTCAAAAAATAATCTAGTGTATTTCGGCGTGCGACTGTACCGTATACAAGTTCAGTCGCCAAACCAGCGTCACTTGCAGATAAACCTGCCTGCTGAAGTCGACGATTCAATTCAAGATTGCTATACGCACCCTCTTGCTCCACACCGGTCAACACATCAAGTGCAACTTCCCGCGCCGTCTGTTTGCGAGTATTGCCGGATCTGGCACCCACTCCCTTGCCTTGGCCTCCCTGACGGGAGTGACTCCCGCTCATCCGAGCACCGTGCCTGGCTTCATCTGTCCGCCGCGCGCAAAGGTTCCGGCATCCATAACCTTTTTGCCAGCCGGTTGAACCTGAGTCAGCCAAAGAGTTCCTTCGCCTGTCTGCACCTCAATGCCACGAGCGGTCAATTGAAGAACCGTTCCGGGTGCTGGAGCATTTGAGCCACTCACTTCATTATTTATGAAAGGCTGCTCAGCAGCCCATATTTTAAAAACATTTTCCTCCCAAAGCGTAAACGCGCCCGAAAAAGGAACAAGGCCGCGGATCCGGTTGTATATCTGCTGTGCATTGTCACTCCACGAAATACGCTCATCGTCGCGGTTCAGATTCGGAGCATAGGTCGCCTCGTCCTCGTTTTGCGGCGTACGGTCTGATTGCCCAGCCAGCAATTTAGGCAGCTCGCCCTGCAAAAGCTTTGCTCCAGCTACGCTTAGCTTTTCAAAAATCGTACCGGAGGTATCCTCCGGCTCTATAGCAACCTCAACTCGCGATATCATATCGCCAGTATCCAGTCCTTCCGCCATATACATCAGCGTCACACCCGTCACGGTCTCACCGTTAATAATCGCACGCTGGATCGGTGCACCTCCCCGATAACGGGGAAGTAACGAACCATGCACATTCAGGCAGCCGAAACGAGGCAGGTCTAGTACGGATTTTGGCAAAATTTGCCCATAGGCTGCGGTTACGATCAGATCAGGACGCAGCTCCGCCACCTGAGCCACCGCTTCTGGCTGGCGCAGGCGGGTCGGTTGCAGTACAGGTAATCCGCGTTTTTCTGCCGCTTCCTTAACTGGTGTAGGCGTCAATATTTTTTTCCGTCCCTGTGGCTTATCGGGCTGTGTAATCACACCGACCACGTTATAACCATTATCCAGTAACATGTTCAACGATGGCACTGCAAACTCAGGAGTACCCATAAAGATAATACGAATGTCTTCACTCATCGAACCTCACTCTCCTATCTGACGGTTCGGTCCTGGCTGTTCCAGCGCAACCTCATATACTTTTTCTGCAATATCCGTGAACAAAATTCCATTTAAATGGTCGATTTCATGCTGAAAAGCACGAGAAAGCAATCCTGTCGCTGTAACGGTAATGGCCTTACCCTCGCGGTCCAGTCCCTTGACTGTAACTTTCTCGGCACGACGCACATCCCCGTTCAACCCTGGTATACTCAGGCAGCCTTCTGGACCCAATTCCTCCCCTTCTTCGGCCACGATTTCTGGGTTGATCATTTTAATCAAACCATGTTCATCTCCAGCATCTACAACGATGAGACGCTTCAAAATACCTACTTGCGGAGCAGCAAGACCTACACCCTCCGCTTCATACATCGTATCTGCCATATCGTCAAGCAGCTTTTGCACGTTAGGTGTAATTTTAGTGACTTCCTTTGCTACTTTGTGCAATACATCATCCGGCTCCAACACTATAATTCTAATTGACATGACAACAGAACACCTTCCTCTTTATCCTTTTTCCTTCGTTTAGGCTTAACTGTATTCATCACAAACGCGACTGCTACATTATCCTATGTACGGACGACTTGTCCGCATTAATTGTGCTAATAACTTTTGTGGCAACGCTCTACATAAGCATTTGTGGATCAACATCCAGACTAATCAGCAACTTTTGCGCCTGTGCGGATTCGGCCATTTCATCAGCTACTTGCTGAGCCAAACTAATGGCGTCGATATTTCCACGCCATTTTATCATACATTGAAATCGGTATCTATTCTTGATTCTCGAAATGGGTGAAGCTACTGGTCCCAAAATGTCGAGTACATCCGATGTAAGACGATCCATATTCCCGAACCAGCCCCGTTGTCTGGCCCGTCCCTGTAGTGTTGCTGAATAATTCTCAGCCAGCCGAACCAGCACCGGGAGTTGTTCATGAGAAAAGGTTACCAAAATAAGACGACAATATGGTGGATAGTGCAAATTGCGGCGGTGTTTCAATTCTTCCCTCACAAAAGAAGCATAATCATGGCGACTTGCGTGAATCACCGAATAATGCTCTGGAGTATAGGATTGTACGAATACTTCCCCTGGCAATTGATGTCTCCCAGCACGTCCAGCTACTTGTGTTAACAGCTGAAATGTCTTTTCCGCAGCCCGAAAATCCGGTAAATTGAGAGCTGAATCCGCAGTAATGACACCAACCAGTGTCACATCGGGAAAGTCCAGGCCTTTGGCAACCATTTGAGTACCGAGCAGCACGTCCGCTTTTTTATCACGAAATTGCTTGAGGAGCTTTTCGTGGGCATTTTTTTCTGTCGTTGTATCAACATCCATTCGAACAACACGTATACCGGGGAATAGCTTCGCCAGCTCTTCTTCCACTCGCTGGGTACCTGTACCGAAATAGCGAATATGCTCACTACCGCATTCAGGGCAAGTCTGAGGCACAGGCTCGGAATAACCACAGTAATGACAACGTAAATTGTTCGACCGCTGATGATACGTAAGCGAAATATCACAATGCGGACAGCCCGCCACATAGCCACAGCTACGGCACATGACGAATGTGGAGTGTCCACGCCGATTCAACAGGAGCACCGTCTGCTCCTTACGCTCTAACCGCTCTGCAATCCCATTATGCAACGCACGGCTAAACATAGAGCGGTTGCCAGCACGCAGTTCCTCACGCATATCCATGATATGTACTTCGGGTAACGTGTTCCCCAATGCGCGAGTTGGCATTTCAAGTAGCAACGGCGCAAACTCGTCGTTGCTTTGTGAGCGAGCCGCATAGTAGCTTTCCAGCGACGGTGTAGCCGAGCCGAGAATAACGACAGCCCCATGCTGATGGGCTCTGCGAATGGCGACATCACGCGCATGGTATTTAGGTGTCTCTTCCTGCTTATAGGACGTTTCGTGCTCCTCATCCATAATAATAAGACCTAACTCACGAAAAGGCGCAAATACTGCCGAGCGAGCACCAATCGCCACTTTCACACGGCCTTCGCGTATTTTGCGCCACTCATCGTACCGTTCTCCTCCAGACAACCTACTGTGCATCACTGCTACCTGATCGCCAAACCGACCTTTAAAACGCTCAACCATTTGTGGGGTTAACGATATTTCAGGTACCAGCACAATGGCCTGCCGATTCTGCTCGATACAACGTTGAATCGTCTGTAGATAAATTTCCGTCTTACCGCTCCCCGTGACTCCATGCAACAAATAAGCTCCTTGCTCACGCGTGTCCAGCTGGCGAATAATCCGTTCATACACCGACTGCTGCTCTGCTGTGAGAGGGAGTGGCTCTGTAGGCTTGAAGTGTCTGCCCCGGTACGGGTCGCGGAACACTTCGACATCCTCCAGCAACACATAGCCCTTATCTTCCAGCGCCTTAACCGTTGCAGCAGACACACTCAATGAGGTCATGACTTCCTTGAGCGACAGAGGCAAAAACTCGCTACGTTCCAGCAAAAAAGCAAGTACCTCCCGCTGACGCTGTGCTTTGGCAGAAAATTGCTCCAGTACCGTTGATGCCTCGTCTATGCCGATAGCCAGATCAACGGATTTCATGGTCTTTTTGCCAAGCTTGTCTTTAATAACTTGACTTTCCTGAAGCACACCCCGGCGTAACAGTGATTTAATAACCTCCGCTTCCTCAGGGAAACGTCGACTGAGTTGCTGCAACGGGACTTGCTCCTTCTCCTGAATGAAGCTGACAATCCGACGCTCTGTCGGATCACTCATACCATCGTCGGTCAGAAGTGCCCATTCGAGCTCATCGCCCTGATTCGGTTGTATACTACGCTGTGGATGCGTTAACTCATGCTGTTCCGCAATTGAGATATAACGTTCTGCTTTGCCTTTGAGCGCGGTAGGAATCATCACTTGCAATGCCATAATTTGATTACAAGCATAACGTTCACTCATCCACTTGCCCAGTTCGACTAGGTCGGCAGATAAAGGTGGCACCAAATCCAGCAACTCCTGAATCGCTCTCATCCTGTATTTCGGTGGTTCCTCAGCTGGGACTACCGAGATGACGAAAGCCTGCACCGTCCGTTTGCCAAATGGCACAGCTACCCGACTACCCGGCTCAATCCAAGGTCTCATTGAATCCGGTATCAGATAATCGAAGGTGCGGTCCGTATCCTTGGCAGGTACATCGACAATGACCTTGGCAACTAAATTGCCCGTCTCCATTAATGCAGCACCCCACCCATGCGTCCCGCGGCTATAGTAAGCAACTTACGCGCAACTTCTTCCTTTGACTGTACAGGAATACGCTCAACGATCCCGCTTCGGTCATAAATTTGAACAGCATTCGTATCGACGCCAAAACCAGCACCATTCACAGTTACATCGTTTGCCGCGATCAAATCACAATTTTTACGTTCTAATTTATCTTTCGCATACGTCTCCAAATGTTCAGTTTCAGCTGCAAAGCCAATTAAAAATTGATGTTTCTTACTCCGTCCGAGTGATTCTAGAATATCGACGTTCTTCACTAACTCTAGCGTAAATACACTATCTTTTTTCTTGATCTTGGTCTGTGCTATCTCACGTGGTCGATAATCTGCAACTGCAGCAGCCATAACCACCATATCGCTCGTTTCCCATTGTTTTAATACAGCTGCGTACATGTCTTCAGCCGACTGGACTCTTTCAAGCATAATACCAGCAGGCGGTTCCGCACTGGTATTGGCAGCAATCAAGTGCACCTCTGCCCCCATCTTTTGAGCCACTTTTGCAATGGCGAAGCCCATTTTTCCAGATGAATCATTTGTGATATAACGCACTGGATCAATTCGCTCGATCGTGCCTCCAGCCGTTACAATGACTTTTTTACCTGAAAGCACCGATTCATTCTCATTCACAGGTGACTCAGGCACTTGAGCCTCCATAGATTCGCCACCAAACCATCGGGATTCAGACTTAATGTTGTTTTTTTGTTCCTGGGCTTGCTGATCAAAAAAGTGCTCTATCGTTTGCACAATTGTGTCCGGCTCTTCCAAACGTCCTTTGCCAACGTAACCGCAAGCCAGTAATCCTTCACCAGGCTCAATCATCTTCACACCACGTGATACAAGCGTCTCCATATTTTGCATGACTGCCGGATGAGTGTACATATGTACATTCATCGCAGGTGCCACCATAATAGGCGCTGTTGTAGCCAACAACGTTGTAGACAACATATCATCAGCAAGGCCATGCGCCATTTTTCCAATAATATTCGCAGTTGCAGGTGCAACAAGCACCAAATCAGCCGCATCTGCCAGATGAATATGGGATACGACGGACGGCTCTCTTTCATCAAACGTATCACTGTACACCGGATTACGAGAGAGCGACTGCAGTGTAAGCTCGGTAATAAACTCCTTAGCAGAGGCTGTCATAATCACATGAACATCGGCGCCCTTTTGTGTCAACCTACTACATAACGCAGCCCCTTTGTAAGCAGCAATTCCACCGGTTATACCAAGAATAATAACTTTCCCCTTCAACATCGTTAACTCCCCCTGACCTAAAAAAATAACAACCTTGCGGTTGTCAAAGGAATTGGCATTGCGCCCGGTTATAATAGTTGTGTATAATTCTTACTCGTCTTCGCCGCTTTCAAGACGCAGATGATCCGCGTAAATCTCTTCCAACGCCACTCCAACCTGTTTGTGGGATTTAGGATTCTTGAGGGTCGTCTTTTCACCCTCGCGCAACTGTCTGGCACGACGTGAAGCCGCTACAACCAACGAATACTTACTATCTGCCTTTTTCATCATTTCATCAATGGAAGGATACAGCACGAATAGACACCTCTTCATGTAGTTTTGGGACTGTATAAGCTGAACTCCAGTGTACACCTTCAAGCTCAGCTTATACAGTATTATTTCTCTTTAGGTACGCTTGGCATATGTAAAGCCCTCGTTTAAGGATGAACCTTACAATGTTCGGCGATAATAATGGATTCTATTCGTTTACAAGCGAAATCAATCTCATCATTGACAACCGCATAATCATAGTGACGCAACAGATTCATTTCATCCACAGCTACCGACATACGGTGGTCTATGGTCGCTTGAGTTTCTGTGCCCCGTCCCCGGATTCTATCCTTTAATTCATCTAGCGAAGGCGGAAGCAGAAAAATGAATATGCCTTCTGGAAATTTTTCTTTAACCTTTAGCGCTCCCTGAACTTCAATCTCCAGAAAAATATCTTTTCCCTGCGCAAGCGTCTGATCTACAAAATCACGTGGAGTACCATAATAGTTCCCTACATACTCAGCATACTCCAGCATTTCATCTCGTTCAATCATACCCAAAAATTCTTCACGCGTTTTAAAAAAATAGGTCACTCCATCCTGTTCACCCGAACGAGGTGTTCGAGTTGTAGCAGAAACGGAGTACGTTATCTCTGGTAGCTTGTCACGCAATGCGTTGCCTACCGTCCCTTTACCGACACCCGAAGGTCCGGATATTACAAATAATAATCCCTTAGCCATAGTACACTCCATTTTTATTCGTCATTGTCATCATCTTTAGTGGATAGGCGATGAGCGACCGTCTCCGGCTGCACCGCAGACAGGATTACATGATCACTGTCTGTAATAATAACAGCCCGCGTCCGGCGGCCATAGGTAGCATCAATTAGCATATGACGGTCCCTGGCTTCCTGTATAATCCGCTTGATCGGAGCAGACTCCGGACTGACGATGGAGATAATTCGGTTGGCCGACACGATATTGCCGAAACCAATATTGATCAATTTGATTGCCATATTCAGGTCTTTCCCCCTATACATGTGACTCTTGCAGCCGTGCCGCTACCAGGTAGCTACTCAATATTTGCAGCCTGCTCACGAATTTTCTCGAGCTCTGCTTTCATCTCAACGACCAAATTAACCAAGTTGAGATGATTAGCCTTGGAGCCGATCGTGTTGACTTCTCTGTTCATTTCCTGGATTAAAAAATCTAATTTGCGACCGGCCGGCTCGTCCGATAGCAGCAACCCCTTGCACTGCCCAAAGTGACTTTGAAGCCGGGTAAGTTCCTCATCAATATTGCTGCGATCCGCGAATAACGCAATCTCCATTCCGAACTTATGTTCATCAAGCGTAAATGAACCGTCCTGAAGCTCTTTAAGCCTGTGTTTCAGCCTGTTACGGTAGTCGCTCACAACATGAGGAGCCAGCACCGTCATTTCATGATGCAGGGATTCCAGACGTAAAATACGGGATTTCACATCTTGCGCCAAATGCCCGCCTTCTCGCCTTCTCATCTCCAGTAAACCTTGCAAAGCTTCATTCAAAGCTCGCTGTAGTTGCTCTTCCCAGTCCTCTTCGTCTCCATGGAAAGCCTCTCCAGGCTCACCCAGAACGTCAGGCAAAGCAAGAATATCGCTTATCCCTAACGTTCCTTTCACTCCATAACGATCCGCCAGCTGCTCCGCTGCATGCAGGTAAGCCTGCACCACAGTGTCATTTAACCGCGCGGCGGGCATCTGTTCTTCATCACGTTCCCTGTGGATAAAGACATCGATACGACCGCGTTTAATCTGCTGTTGAACCGTTCTTCTCAAGCCATCTTCGTAACGAGTCCATTCGCGCGGAATTCTCATCATCACTTCGCAATAGCGGTGATTTACCGATTTCAATTCCAAGCGCACTTTATAGCCCTCATAATGAAGGATAGCTTGACCGTATCCGGTCATACTCAATGACATCGGCATCACATCCATTATACTATTGTAATTGATTATTATAGTCGAAACAAGGGGGCCTGTGCGCGGCCTGATTTTTGCCATACGTAAGAAGTCAGTTCAGCTGTCATTTCATAGAACATAAATGGAGTCATAAAATAGATACCATTAAAATGTTCCATTGCCGTATCGAGTAGCTCCTTGGCAATAGACACACCCATTGTTCGTCCTTCCGGACCCTCAAGACCAGACATACGTGCACGCACCTCATCGGATAACTGAATGCCTGGTACTTCATTGTGCAAGTATTCTGCATTGCGCCCACTAGCCAGCGGCATAATACCGATAAAAATCGGTACTTCCAAATGTCGTGTCGCTTCCGCGATGGCTGCAATCAACTCGTGGTCGTATACGGGCTGAGTCATAACATAGTCGGCTCCGGAGGCAATTTTCTTCTCCAACCGCTGTACGGCTTTACCCAAATGCTTGACGTTAGGATTAAATGCGGCACCTACCACAAAATTAGCTTTCTGCTTCAGTGGCTTACCGGAAAATGCGACACCATCATTTAATTGCTTGATCATGCGTATGATTTCAAAAGAGGTCATATCATACACCGAACTGGCGCCTGGCAAATCACCGAACCGCGCCGGATCTCCAGTAACCGCCAGTACATGGTCAATACCGAGCGCGTCAAAACCCATCATGTGGGATTGAGTACCAATCAGATTGCGATCACGACATGCTATATGAATTAATGGACGCAAGCCTGTTTCAATACTGACCAAATGTCCAAGCGCCATGTTGCTCATGCGAGTGACTGCAAGCGAGTTGTCAGCCAGTGTAAGCGCGTCGGCCCCGGCTTTCTTCAACGCATGAGCACCTTGCATAAACCTCGTAATGTCCAGATCGCGCGGAGGATCCAGTTCTACAATGACCGTATGTCGTTCCTTTACAAGATCCACGATGTTGGGCTCACTGGTATGTCTGCCATTTCCTCGTTCCCCTTCATCTGCAATCTGCTCCGCCACTTGAAAGGACTCTTTCGACAAAGCTTCTTTTGAAGCAAGAGGAGGCGGTTGCAAACGGTTCAAGGCTTTGGATATAGCAGCAATATGATCCGGTGTAGTTCCGCAGCAACCACCGAGCAGCCTCGTTCCCAGGTCTACAAAGGTTTTGGCACATTCTCCAAAATATTCAGGTGATGCACCGTATACATAGTGGCCGTCCACATAATCTGCTAGTCCCGCATTCGGATATACGGACAACGGTACAGACAAAGGGCCGTCCAGCTGCTCCATTACACTCATAATTCCCTGCGGACCCGAGTGACAGTTAAATCCAAGGATGTCTGCCCCCTCATTACGCAGCACCGAAAAAGCTTCCGCGACTAAAAAACCATCCTGAGTACGACCAACCTGATCGACCGCAAACTGACAAATCACCGGAATATCACTATATTTACGTACACTGTGAAGCGCTATGCGTATTTCATCCAGCGAATAAAACGTTTCGCACAAAATACCGTCGACTCCTTCGGAGAGAAGAGCATCAATTTGCTGTTCATAGTTTCTTGCCAGCTCCAGCTTTGATATGTTAAGCCGCTTTCCCCCACATATGGAACCCACTGCACCTACCACATAATGTTCAGGTCCGGCCGCATCTCTGGCAATTCTCACACCAGCACGATTGATCTCTTCTACCTTAGATTCCAGTCCAAACCGGGCTAACTTATAATCATTTGCAGAAAATGTATTAGTCTCCAGCAATCGAGCTCCTGCACTTAAATATTGACCATGCACGTCTGATATAACATCAGGCGAAGTGATGTTCAGTTCTTCGAAAGACGTATTTACTGGAAATCCTAGCTGATATAAAAAAGTCCCCATTGCGCCGTCTCCGACAATAATTTCACGATTCAGCACAGTACGCAAATCCGGTTTCATGTCCCCTGCTCCACCCCGCTCTTTATTTTCATACTAATGTAACATAAAGAGACTTCAAACATAAGCCAAAAACAAAAAAAGCCGCCCCACTCCCCGACAATATGATATCAGGAGTGGAGCGGCTTGATTCATCTTTTCTATTTCCTACTACATTTTCCCAACGGAAGAATGGAGAGAGTAAGCGTAAAAAGTCCCTTTTTTATTTACTTTAGCCACAATAGAATCCGTTCCCTTTTGCTGCTTGTAGAACGTATATTGATTCCCTTGAACTTTCACTTTATAGCCGGTCAAATTGATATTAAATAACATCTGAGCCTTGGGCTTGACTAGCTTCAAAGCTTCTGAGGCAGTATATTTCGGGCTTGCAAATGTTTTTTTGAAATCTGCGTCATCATTCCAGTCCACCCCATAGGTGGATACGGCCAGCACTTTACCGGTTACCGCGCTAATTTTGACCTCACTGGCCTCGTTTGCATCCTCAAACGACCAATATGAAAGCCCCTTCGTTTCGTCCTTGTACCGTGAAGCGTGCTGCACCTTAATTGGCTGTCCACTCACACGCTTAAATGTGTTCATTGCACGGTTCAGTATCAGAGGGTCCACCTTCTTCAGCGCATAGTCCGCGTTGATGGTAATAGCGTTACCTCGATCCACATCTACATACAACGAGGAAGCCTGTTCTCCTGCGCCCCAAAATACCCAGTAATTTGATGGCTTGTTGGACTGATAAGGGGATTTGACCCGCCAAAATGCTTCAAATTGCAAAGGACGCTTGCTGTCAAACGCTTTGGCGCTGTTTAGTACTTTCGTCTTGAGTGGCGCGTTCATCGCTTTTCCCAAGCTGCTTATTTTATATCGTATGGTTGTAGAATCTACTCTATTTTTTTCTTTATTATATTCTGTTTGCAACGTAGCAGTTCCATCTTCCAGTCCGCCCTCTACAATCCAAGTTTTCCCCATATCCGTCACATCGTCAAATTGAAATGCTGTCTTCGAGCCGATGAGTTCTTGCACCGCTTTTTCTAAACGGCTTACCACTGTCGGAGTTAGCGACCCAACCTGCTTATCCGTCGTTTCCGCGGCGGCAGGAATGGTCGCCGCCTGAACCGGAAGCGCGGTGGCTACAAATATGAGGACTGCAACTGTTGAAATCCAACGAAATTTCCGCACTATGAACGGCCTCCTTATTGTTTTTCATTTTCTATATTATACATCGTTCAGGCGCCAAAAAAAGACAGAATGTTGCTTTGTTCATCGTATTCCTTGTATACAGGGGCATCTAAGTCCAAAAAAAGAAGACCTACTAAGGTCTTCTCAGGCTGTCGAGAAACCCCCTGTTTTTTAATCAGGTTTAAAATGGCCACTTTGATCAAATAAAAATGGGTCCTCAGATCGTTTTAAATCGATTTTTGTTTTAAAAGTTGAGTTTCCCCAAATAAAAAATAAAGTGCCGGAAAGTCCGTTGGACTTTCTCGACACTCTGAGAAGACCTACTAAGGTCTTCTCTTCACTCACTTCTATACGATTCATAAGTAGTTGCACGTTATCTTTATAGTCACATGATTCAGAACAGACGACCTTCGTACACGATCTCAGCCGGACCCGTCATATATATGTGATTATCTTCCTCGTTCCATTCGATATCCAGATCGCCGCCCTTCAGGCTTACAATGGCGTGGCGGTCGCTATATCCATTTAGTACAGAAGCCACAAGCGTAGCACAGGCTCCGGTTCCACAAGCTAGCGTTGGCCCGGCTCCTCTCTCCCATACTCTCATATCTATATGTTTACGGCTACGTACTGTGGCGAACTCAACATTTGTTTTCTTAGGGAAAAGCGGATGGCATTCCAGCTTTGGCCCCCAGGCTTCCAGATCAAAGCTTGGCGCATCCTCCACATAAATGACACAGTGCGGATTCCCCATAGATACAGCCGTAAAGCGAAAACCACTTCCTCCCGCTTCAATGGGCTCATTAATTACGCTGGTCAGATCCAGTGTAGTTGGAATCTTCAAACCCTCAAGAATTGGCTCTCCCATATCTACCTTCACCATACGAACAAGTCCATTCTCTACAGTTAGTTCGACCTGCTGTACACCTGCACCCAAGGTCTCAATCGTGATCTGTTCACGGTTGATATGCTTACGGTCATATACGTATTTGGCAGCACAACGGATAGCATTACCGCATTGTTCGGCCTCTGAGCCGTCCGAGTTAATAATGCGCATGCAGAAATCCGCTTTTTCTGATGGCAATATATATACCAACCCATCGGCGCCAACACCAAAATGTCGATCACATAGCCGAACAGCTAATTCCGAGGCGTCAGACGGCAACTCCTGATGCCCAAACCAAACGATAAAATCATTACCTAGACCGCTCATTTTTGTGAATTCCATAGCTTACCTCCGCCGTTGCTGCTGATGTCATGTTCCTCATGAAGCTTTGATCCCATGATATCATACAGGGCAATAGTGGGAAAGCGATGCGATATGCATAACCCGATTTCTAGGATGAAAACTTCGTACGTCCCGCTGAAAAGTGTGTATTTCCGCCGCGACGACGGTTGCGTCGACCGCCCCACACACTTCCCGCTCCCATCAGAAACGTCGGAATCCCAGCTGCGACAATGGATAGCGCCCACTCACGCAAACCGAGCGGTACCGTTTTGAAAATAGGTTGCAGCATAGGCACGTACATAACCACTAGCATTAGTACTATTGAAGACAGCACGGCAAGCACAAGATAACTATTTTGAAACGGATTACGATGGAAAATAGAACGGGAACTGCGGCAATCAAACACATGAATTAACTGCGCCAGAACTAGCGTAGCAAAGGCAACGGACTGTGCTTTGATCAGTTGTCCTGCGTCATCCGGTGCAATACGTAATGTCAGCCAGAAGGCCGCTAGCGTACATAAACCAATCAACAAGCCACGACTAATGATTTTCCAGCCCAGTCGACGAGCAAAAATATTTTCCTTTGCGCCACGAGGTTTGTGCTCCATGAGATCCTTTTCTGGTTGGTCCACCCCCAGAGCCATCGCTGGTAGGCCATCTGTCACCAGATTCACCCATAAAATCTGGATCGGTAACAAAGGTAATGGCAGCCCGGCCATCATGGCAAAAAACATC
Source organism: Paenibacillus sp. SEL3 (assembly GCF_054602585.1). Classification (NCBI taxonomy): domain Bacteria; kingdom Bacillati; phylum Bacillota; class Bacilli; order Caryophanales; family Paenibacillaceae; genus Paenibacillus; species Paenibacillus sp. SEL3. The sequence goes on from NZ_CM137725.1 coordinate 323,448, forward strand.
GTCAAAATTTCACCCACATTGGAGGCGAGTAGATAACGGATAAATTTACGGATATTCTCGTAAATATTCCGTCCTTCCTCAATTGCGGCTACAATCGTAGAGAAATTATCATCACTCAGAACAAGCGCAGCCGCTTCTTTGGTCACGTCCGTCCCTGTAATACCCATTGCAATGCCGATGTCCGACGCCTTTATCGCTGGAGCGTCATTGACGCCATCTCCAGTCATGGCTACGACATGTCCGCGCCTTTGCAGTGACTTGACGATCCGTAGCTTGTGCTCCGGCGAAACCCGTGCATATACAGAGACGGTATCAACGGCTTTGTCCAGCGACGCATCATCCATCGCAGACAATTCCTGTCCTGTTAACACGTGGGATCCGCGCTGAAAAATGCCCAGCTGCTGTGCAATGGCCTCTGCAGTTGTACCGTGATCTCCGGTAATCATCACAGTGCGAATGCCAGCACGACGACACTTGCCAATGGCTTCGCGAACCTCGCGACGTGGCGGATCAATCATGCCTGTCAGCCCGATAAAGATCAGTTGTGCTTCAGCCTCCTCAACCGTGGAGACACGCTCATGCGAGCGGATATCACGGTAAGCGACACCAAGTACACGTAGCGCCTCCGAGGCCATTCCTTCGTTAGCTGCCAGTACCTTTTGGCGCAGCGTACCCGTTAACGGAACGACATTTCCTTCCCATAAAATGTAGGAGCACTGGCCCAGCAATACATCCGGTGCACCTTTGGCAAAGACAATGTGTCCTCCCTGGTGGCGTACGAGTACCGACATTCGCTTCCGATCCGAGTCAAAAGGAAATTCTCGCTCCCTTGTGTATAGCTCATATAGCCCTTGTCGCGTGACTCCGCCCTTGGCAGCTAACGTGACCAGCGCTCCTTCCGTCGGATCACCCTTTAGCTCCCAAACGGAGGACGGCGTCGGCTCTTTGGTTTTCTTTTTCGAACGTAGCTCCTCTGTATCGGCTTGAACAATTTCCGCATTGTTGCAAAGCACACTGGCTTGCAGCAGTCTACGCAGAGATTGTCCGTTTTTAAGATCGGCAGGAAGGTCTCTATCCATAATATGCCCGTGAGGGTCATAGCCCTCTCCCGTAACTCCCCAGAAGCGGCCGTCCAGCCATAGCTTGGTAACCGTCATTTTATTTTGGGTCAGGGTACCCGTTTTGTCGGAACAAATGACAGATGCACAGCCGAGCGTTTCAACAGAAGGCAGCTTACGCACAATCGCCTTTCGTTTAATCATACGCTGCACACCCAATGCGAGCGCAATCGTCACAATAGCTGGCAACCCTTCCGGTATAGCCGCCACAGCCAAGCTCACTCCGGCCAAGAACATGCTCATGGCTGGCTGTCCATGTAAAATGCCTGCTACGACAACGAGCACCGTTAGCGCCAACGCTACGATAATCAAAATTTTGCCCAATTGCTCCAATCTGTGCTGCAACGGTGTCTCCTGCGACTCCGTATTTTCTATCAAGTCTGCGATCTTACCCATTTCGGTACTCATACCTGTACGTATAACTATTCCTTGTGCGGTTCCTCTAGTCATCATCGTGCCCATAAAACCGATGTTTTTTTGATCCCCAAGTGGTACCTCGGCGGCATGAATAGGGCGGCAATGCTTACTCACCGGAACCGATTCACCTGTCAGGGCGGACTCCTCTACATCACAGCCGTTCGTACTCAACCACCTTACATCTGCGGGAATGCGATCACCACTTTCCAGCAGCACAATATCACCCGGTACCAGTTCTCTGGCTTGAACTTGAATTCGTTTTCCGCCCCGCAACACTTTGGCCGTCGGAGCCGATAGTTGTCTCAAAGCTCGCAATGAACGCTCAGCTCTGAATTCCTGTACAAAGCCAAGAATTCCATTCAGTACAACAATAGCAATAATGGTAATCGCGTCCAAATACTCGCCAAGCAGGCCGGATATCAGGGTCGCTCCCATCAATACAAGCATCATAAAATCCTTGAACTGGTTGAGCAGCAGCAAGATCGCCGAAACTCGCTTCCCCTCGCTCAGCTCATTCCATCCTGACCTTTCTCTTCGTTCCGCAAGCTGTTCCTCCGAAAGACCCTGCTTCGGGTCGACTTCCAGACTTGTTGAAAGCTGTTCATTGCTTAATTGGTGCCAGTGTGCTTGTTCCATTCTCCCCAATTCCCTCCCGGTCAGATAGTCCGCTTCCGTCGGTTGTGCGTAGGATGGCTGCCCGTTATTATATTTTTGTGCCGCGATTGCTGATAAGCTGGACAGACTTTCTAGATTCAATCTATTCGGACAGGATCTGAAATATCACAAAGCCGCTTAAGTTTTGTCCCAAAGTTATGTATCATAGTAGGAAGGCGAAAATACATTTGCTTCAAAGGAGAACATAATTATGGCATTGGACGGAATCGTAACCCGCGCTATCGTACACGAACTGCAAGGCATCCGAGGCGGGCGCATTAATAAAATACATCAGCCAAACGATCGCGATATCGTGCTGAATCTGCGGGCACAAGGCGGAAGCGTAAAGCTGCTGCTGTCAGCTAATCCGACCTTCCCGCGTGTACATTTTACAGAACAAAGCTTTCTTAATCCGACAGAAGCCCCTATGTTTTGTATGCTTCTTCGCAAGCATTGCGAAGGAGGCGTTATTGAGAAAATCACGCAGGTGGGCATGGAGCGTATTATTCACATGGATGTACGTCAACGTGATGAACTGGGAGATGTTTCACTCAAACGAATTATCATTGAACTGATGGGCAGACACAGCAACATTATTTTGCTTGACCCGGAAACAGGCGTGATGCTAGATGGCATTCATCATGTTACACCGTCTATTAGCAGCTATCGGGTCATTATGCCCGGCTTTCAATACACGGAGCCTCCTGAACAAAACAAGCTAAATCCACTAGAAACAGAAGAGGCAGCTTTCATATCCTCGTATCAAACAGCACTCGAGGCCGGAGAAGCTCCCAAACGCTGGATCGTGAACACTTTTACTGGACTCAGTCCCCTCATTGCTGAAGAGATACTAACTCGAGTAACTAATGAAGTATCTGGTGATAGTGATCGTTCACTATGGAGTACATTCAATCACATCATGGATGACGTGCGGAACCATCGTTTTCAGCCGGTATCTGGACTAAACGCACAAGATAAAGTGATATTCTCAGCCATTCCACTGATGTTGATCCAAGGAGAACGTAAGGAGTACGCTACGATCAGTGAGTGTATGGAAGACTTCTTCGGTGAAAAAGCAGAAAGGGATACGGTTAAGCAAAAGGTCAGTGACCTACTGCGGTTTCTGCAAAATGAGCGGAGTAAAAACGTAAAAAAACTCGACTATCTCCAACAGGATTTGGCCGAGGCGGAAGATGCCGATCAATTTCGCATTTATGGAGAGTTGCTGTTCGCTTCGCTGCATGAGGTGAAAAAAGGGGACAAAGAAGTGACGATCATCAACTTTTATGATGAGGAACAGCGTCCAATGTCCATCCCACTGGACCCACTACTCAACCCGTCGGATAATGCGCAACGGTATTTTAAAAAATACAACAAATATAAAAACAGCCTAGCTGTCATTGACGAACAACTGGAGAAAACGCACGAAGAAATCCGTTATATGGACAGTCTTCTTCAGCAGCTAGCCCATGCCTCTATGAATGACATTGAGGAAATACGTGAAGAACTGGTTCAGCAGGGCTATCTCAGAGATCGGGTCAAAAAAGGAAAGAAAAAGAAGAAAAACGACCGTCCAACCCTGCACGTCTATACATCATCCGAAGGTATCGAGTTACTGGTTGGCAAAAACAACTTGCAAAATGAATATGTAACAAATCGACTGGCCGGACCAAATGACACCTGGCTGCACACAAAGGATATTCCGGGGTCACACGTCGTTATACGTGCTGAGCAATTCGGAGATGCGACGCTGGAGGAAGCAGCTCAACTCGCTGCTTATTTTAGTCAGGCCAAGCAGTCCAGCAGTGTACCTGTGGACGCCACCCTGATTCGACATGTACGTAAGCCTAGCGGAGCCAAACCTGGCTTTGTCATCTACGACCATCAGCGTACGCTTTTCATTACACCCGATGAGGAACTAGTCAAAAAGCTGCCGAATCGCATCAAAAACGGTTAAATCTTACTAGCCTGTTGAACCCACAAAAAAAGCCCTTTGTTCTTTGCACGGTACACTTCTTGTGTTCCATGCATAAGGCAAGGGGCTTTTTATTTACTTTTGTCCAATAGCAGCCTTCCTCAATTCCTCGACTACCTGCCCTTCCACACTACGGCTACCCAGATCACCGTGAAAAATAACACCTTGACGCGCGCCGTGAAAATCCGAGCCGCCAGTTGCAATGAGGCCATATTGCGCCGCCATCGCAGTATATCGGCTCTCAGCCTCAGCATCATGGTCCGAATGTCGCACCTCCAAGCCCGCAGGCTTCGCCTCCTCTATAATAGAACGAACCAGCTCATCATTTCCGTACAAGCCAGGGTGGGCCACCACGGGTACCCCTCCTGCTTCACGAATCCAGTTTATGGCCTCCGCAGGCTCTACACGGGGTACAGACACATATCCGGGCGCTCCTTCCGCCAAGTAACGGTCAAACGCGTCCCGCATATCCTTCGCATATCCTTTTTGAACCAGCGTATCCGCCATATGCGGACGTCCAATGCTTTCATCTGGTGCCAGCGGTCTGCCCATCGTAGCCACCACTTCACCCAGTGTGATTTCCACACCCAGACTACGCAATTGACTCAAAATCAAATCATTACGGGTATCCCGTGCCTGGCGAAGCTTTTCCAACCGTTCCAAAAACACTTTATTGTGGTAATCCATAAAATAACCGAGTATATGAATATCCTTATCGCCAGCTCGAGTACTAATTTCCACTCCTGGCACCACAGTAATTCCTATGCGTTTTCCCTCTTCCAGAGCTTCCTCCAGGCCAGCTACCGTATCATGATCTGTAATGGCCACACCTGCCAGTCCTTTTTCCTTGGCCCAGCGCACATTATCTGCAGGTGGTTGCATTCCGTCAGATGCTTGGGTGTGTGTGTGTAAATCATATCGTTTTACGTTAATCTGCTCCTTCATTATACATCCTCCTTCTCTTTCACCTTTGCAAGCTCGTCCTGCGAGTCCCTCAGGACGTCCGTTCCCTGATCATGACGACGCAAGTAAGACAGGAAGGTTACTACCGGAATCGGCAACAACGCCGACTTCAAATGAATTGCATAAAATTCTCGTTTGAACGTGATATCTGAAATATTTACAATTTTCAATAATCCGAGCGCAACTTCATGCTTCACCGAAGATGGTGATAGCATGGTAATACCCAGTCCAGCCTCCACCGCCGATTTAACCGCTCCAGTGCTCCCCATCTCCATTACAATCCCAAGTCGGGAGGCATCCATACCACGATTTTTCAGCTCATCTTCTATTACTTGACGTGTACCAGATCCCTTTTCTCTGGCTACAAAAGGATGCTTGAACACATCTTCCAGAACCACTTTTTTAGCCTTGGCCAGCGCATGTCCTGAAGGCACAATCAATTTCAGTTCGTCCTGCATCACAGGTTCCACCACGATATCCGGATGCTGGACTGGGGCCTCAATCAGTCCTAAATTCAGCTGATGTTTTAGTATATCATCCATAATCTGAGTTGTATTCATCACATTCATCGCCATGCGTATATGAGGGTATTCCTGACCAAACGGTCCCAGCATTCTGGGTACAATATACTCACCAATCGTTAGGCTGGCGCCAATATGCAATCTTCCCTCCAACATGTGAGTAAAAGCAGACATCGCCTCGTCAGCTTCCCTGATCAGTTGCATGCTTTTTTTCGCAAAAGGCAGGAGTGTCGCTCCCGCCTCTGAAAGTTCGATTTTTTTAGTCGAACGTTGCAGCAGTTTTGTGCCAAAATAATCTTCCAAAGACTGAATTTGCATCGTCACCGCAGGTTGTGTCATATGCAGCGCTTGTGCCGCCGCCGAGAAGCTCCCGCGTTCCGCTACGGTATAAAAAATGTGCAACTGATGAAAGTTCATACTGACAGCCCTCTCCCCTCTGTTCTCCCTATTTTAACATAAGAAAAACGTCTGTCGAAGCATTTCCAAGTAAACTTACTGAATTGGGTAGTTTTATTATTGGAAAATAAAAAAAGCATGCAGCTAATAACTGCATACTTTCTACTTAAACTTAACGGTATTCAGGAAGTTTGGAGATTTTTTCATCTGAAGCCGTTCTCCAAATGACCGTCTATTTTTGCTTACGAGTGCTTTTCATCAGTGTCATGCGCCGCGAATGGCGTAACCATGAATAGTATGACTTCAAATCCCTTAATTCAATGGTCTCCGACATCCGGCCCAAAAAGGTAATGACAATCATTTTGTGAAGCGGATTCCCCGCAATATCCATCTCGCCGGGCAACTCTCCAAATTCGGCCACGACGACCAGATCACCATCAATTAAATATACATCCTCTTCGTTATGATAATAGGACTCCATCCTGTTTTGCTTCAGGCATTCCCAAAGCCAGGCGGCGATATGATTCGTCTCGGACTGTTTCTGCTCTACCCGATCTAAGTAACGTGTTTTCGCATGATTTGTTATCACGATATCGGCGACTTTTTTATCGCCCATCTCCACGTAGAACGGTTCGTATGTACTCCATCGCTGCATTGCTTTGTCACGCACGGGATCACTCTCCCCACCAGATAGGTCTTTATATCTACCAATATATTCATATGTTACCTCAACAGACCCGGGACTACAAGTTACAAAATTGAAGTTTATGGGTGATATTTAAAGATTTTTTAGGTCTAACAGCATCAAGACCATTATGCAAAAGTCCTGACTTCACAAAAAAAAGCCAGCCTGTAGGCTGACCTTTCAAGAAAAGTTTACAATTTATAGACATTTGAGATTATATTTCATATTCTTTCATCTTTTCCTTATCGTCGTTGTAATCCGTCCTAATCTCATTTCGAAAAGAGCGCTCGACCTTACGCACATAGGAAAGTCTGCGAATATTTTTAACGGTGTCTTCTGCCCGATCCGCATTCATATATATCACTACATAATGCATACGCTTTGAAATAAAGTGGACATTTCCGTATTTCTCCAGATTGCGGGCAGCCTTGATATCGCTTACCCAAATGATGTACCCTGTCCGCTCGGCAAACATTCGCTTCATCTCCCCTCCATTCGGTATCATTCCTATGACCTATCCACAGGAGCATTTCCCTCCGCTGCCACATCCGCCTTTTTTCACATTCGGATCGTTGCTCGGCACCTTAATAGTCTCGGACACGGAATATGCAATCGTTTCAGACATGGCATGAAGCATATCATCCAGCGCCTTTTCGGCTCGTTTGAACTCCTTAACATCCACGAATTGTTCCAGTTCCAGCTCAACGACCTGCACTGCATCCTTCGCTTCATGATAGTTCGGATGAAAATGCCCAAAACGCTCCGTTTCCGCGAATAGCTCCTTTTTGGCATCCAGCTTGCGTACACACGCCTGAATAGACGGATTCAATTCCACACGCTGCTTCCAATATAAATAATCCGATACCTCAAAGGATCGGTTGACCATATCGCCCAATTCATAGGCGTTAATAAGCACTTCTGCCATATTGACCGTGTTCAATTCGGCTACGCTCATGAATGTTCATCTCACTTTATATAAAGTTCTACCCTGTAAAAGTAGACTCATTTATCATACCACATCCTTCTTTTGAGAAGAAGGAGTTTCATGCACTTCCTGGCCCTACTATGTAAAAGGAACCAGCAAGCGCATGTCTGACCATTCACTTGGTTGTAAGGTCGCAGGAGAAAGTGTTTCGTCATCCCTTCCTGAGGCATACCAGCCTGTGACACTCCATGGTGCACCGGAAACCACCGCCTCCGGTATCCATTTAACCTCTTTCCCACCGATTCGCAGCCCCACAGCAGCCTGCCAACGAATCGCTTGCTCGATCAACTGCCGGGCAGTGGAAGTATGGTAACTCCTCCATTCTTTTGTCCATGAGGAGGGGACTGTAGATCTTTCTGGAAAATAGTCAGACGGATCAGGCAGTGTATGCTCTTGTTCGTAAAAGTGCAGCGTTCGCCCTGTATAAACCAAACCTGCTCTCCCCTCTTGGGAAAATATAGAACGGGCTTGAATAGGTTCGGACTCCATTTCACTGTTGAGGCTGCCTGAATTTATGTTCTCTGTTTCCGAAATCAGTGGATAATGATGAGCTGGCTCGTCCACACCTTCGGGTTCACGACGTGGACCTAATCCTATTGCAGCAAGCGTTTTTCGTATTTTGACAGTAGAGCTCGCCGGAATAATAAAGTCCTTGTCGCCAAGCCGTTCCAGCAATCCTTCCAGCGCGGGATGGCGTGCAACCATGTCTGCATCCTCCTGTGTGCCACATCGCAAAAGTGTTACCTTTGCAAAAGCCGTCCGTCCGACATCGCCTGCCCACTGTTCTACCGCCATACGTACATGATCAGGCACGCCTGTCCGGCTGAACTTGTCCAGTAGAGTAGGGATTGCTTTGGCTTCCATCCCTAACTCGATTGCCTCTGTAACACTTTCTCTGGTGATCCGGTATATTGCCATCCGATCTCCTGTCACACGTTCACAGCAGCATTCCAGTCGCCAGCGCACATCATATGCCACATCTGGCGGAACCAATATTTCAAAATCAGGTTGTACATAAAAAGTACCTTGTTGTTGATGTGTATCCTCGTAATTATTGGGACGAAGCATGTCTAACACAGATACATTCCAGCGAAAACACAGTTTACCCGATGCAGTCTGGCCCCAATCACCCATTCCAAACGCAGTCAGGGCCTTCAGCCAACCCTTCAATCCCTCCATGAAAGATCCATTAAAATTAAAATCAGAACCCGTTTCTCCCGCAAACCCTTCCGGATTTGAGGATGTAGGAATGAAGTCTAAAAGGGCGCCGTTCTTGGAATCAGCTCCGCTCGTACTCTCCTGCTGGATTAGGCCTACTTGAAGCATCCATTGCAGCAGACACTTGATAGATATCCACCCTTCTATTCCCATATACTGGGAGACGGCACACAGCATATAGCGAAAATGCTGCATGGATGCTTCGGCCTTGCCGTATCTTTCCATGAGTGTAGCAAAAATATGCTTGCGCATTTGCCAAGCAGACAAACGAATCCAAGTCGCCAGTTCCGTTTCCTGAATGCGAAAAGACACCGTTTCTTTCACTAACAGCCCCAAACTGAGTAGCAAATCCATCATGACCACCGTTTGCACAGGATACAGCTCTGCATGCGCATAATGCAACCCAAGACCCATCAGGTCCTCCGGGCGAAAGGGGGTCAGTTCATTCAATTTTTGCAATGATCGCTTATGTATGGTTCCTTTGGCCGTCAAAGGGACGCCCTGTACTGCAATACGTGACAACGCATGCAGCAATTCCGACTCCAGGCCTGTCATTGATTCATGTACCGTTATCGGATGATCCGAATGCATCATGTTCATTGGATTTTCCTCTAACAACATATCGTACAGATCCGGTAGTCGATAAACCGGGATATATAAAATTCGTTCGCCCCACGATTTGGTAACAGCCTCCAGCCAGCCCCGGGCACGTAATCCACGCAGTGCCAGTTTCGTTTCGACTCCGCTTAACGATCCCCGGGTAAGCTGTATAGGTTCTTCTTCCTTCATGGGCTGTCCCGCGTGCCGAATAAAGCATCGTCTAAGTACAAGCAGCTCATCCGATGAAAGCTCATTCCAGCTGTCTTGCGTGTTCGTTACGCCCATTCTGGATTAGGCCTCCTTTTTCTTTCCACGATCTCCAGGCTTAGCATCCCTGCTTCCAATAGCCTCTGTCACACTAAATCTGCGAACCGCATATTCATAGCCTTGCTCAATCAGGAACAGCTGACGACGAGCTGCAAAATCCATCTCCTTGCTATTCTCCGTCACTAGAGCATAAAAATAAGCTTTATTCTCGCCTGACTTTGGTCGCAAAATGCGTCCCAGTCGCTGCGCTTCTTCCTGGCGAGAGCCAAAGCTGCCCGATACCTCTATGGCTACTGCTGCATCCGGCAGATCCACCGCAAAGTTTGCAACCTTGGACACCAATAGGGTCCGAATTGCACCCTTGCGGAATGCATCAAACCAACGCACCCGCTCCGTCTGGCTCATTGAACCCGTAATCAGTGGGACACCGAGCTCCTGAGCCAATGTACGCAACTGGTCCAAATATTGACCAATAATGAGCGTGGGCAAACCGCTGTGATGTTGCATCAGGCTACGTACAGCCTCCAGTTTGATCGGATTTTCGGCTGCAATTCGGTACTGCTGTCTGCCCTCGGCACGCATACTGCGCTCCAAAAGTTCAGCTGTCATTGGAAGCCGTAACTCCACACAATCGACCTGAGCGATCCAGCCCTGTCGCTCCAGCTCCTTCCACGGCATGTCATATCGTTTGGGCCCAATTAAAGAGAATACATCCCGTTCACAACCATCCTCTCGAACCAGCGTGGCTGTTAACCCCAAACGACGGGTAGCCTGAATATCAGCCGTCGCCCGGAATACTGGCGCGGGCAGCAAATGAACCTCATCATATATAATGAGTCCCCACTTCCGCTCACTCAGCAGTTTCATATGCTCAAAATCCCCATCCTTGGTGCGACGGTGTGTCAAAATTTGGTATGTTGCCACCGTAATCGGGCGCACTTCTTTTTTCTGACCACTATATTCCCCGATGGAATCGGCAGAAATATCCGTCTTTTGCTTTAATTCTTCTACCCATTGCCGTACAGAAGTAGTATTAGATGTTAGAATAAGCACTTCACACTGAAGCCGATTCATCACCGCCATGCCTATCACTGTTTTTCCAGCTCCGCATGGAAGCACCAGTACACCACTACCCCCTAAGCCGTCCGCTCCTTCAAACGCATCAGCGGCCTTTACTTGATAATCACGAAGCTGCAACTTCGTTTGTCCCTTTCCCAAGGTAAAACTAAGCTGATTCCCTTCAAGATAGCCTGCCGTATCCACAACGGGATATCCCAAGCGAGTTAATTCCTGCTTGAGCAAGCCCCGATTTTCGGGCGGGACCGATGCGCTTTCCTCATCAACGCGAAGTAAACCAAGCTGTTTTAGCTCTTGCTTGGTCAGTAGCTCATCCAGTAAAGCGGGGGTCTCTGCTGCCAAGATCAAGTGATCACCTATTGTATAGCTGTTGGCTTTCCCTGTCTTTATACCTCCGTCTTCTTTCGTACCTCGTGAAAGCGTCAACGTCCCATAACGAGAAACGAGCTGTTCAATATCATTCAACAAATCACGTGGAATATCCCAACGGGACATGGAATACAAACTATTTTGAATGTCCTCAGCACTCCATCCGAGGGCAGCTGCATTCCACAAAGACAGTGGAGTGATGTGGTATGTATGAAAAGCGGACGGACTTTTAACCAGCTCCGCATAAATCTGCAACTGTGAACGAGCCCATTCCGAACCGGGCAAGCCCATTTCCAGCAGAACGGTAAAATCACGTTGTACAATACAAGGATGATCTGGATTCATGACTACCTCCTGATAATCTAACAATACATCATTTTAAAGTTGAATCAATTTCATAACTCATTAAAGTTTGGTGGTTGTAATTAGATACAGACAAATCGAATCATTTTGATCTATATCTAGTTTTGATTGAAGCAGCTAAAGGTATTATGAAATTGATTCAGTTATATAATAAATAGCTTATCCGTTTATTCGAATATCAACCAGAATAGCAAGGAGTCCAACCCATATTCGGGTTGAACTCCTGATTTAACGCCCGGGGTTAAGACCCCCCAACAAATGCCTACCTTAATTATTCTTCTAGTGGACCTGCTCGGAAATATGACTAAGCGCCTCTCCAGCGTTGTCTGCAAAAATATTACGAACAGCCAAATCCCCGATTGAGACAATCCCGATCAGACGGTCTCCTTCCGTCACAGGCAACCGACGGATTTGCTGCTCCGCCATCAGTTCAGCTGCTTGGTCCACCGACATGTCCGCACTGGCTGTACGAATACCTGTCGTCATAACCGTATCGACTGAACCCGAACCCGAATTTTTAGCCGCATAACCGCGAACGACAAGATCACGGTCCGTTACTACGCCGATCAACTTATCACTGCCTTCGCTTTCCACAACCGGAATAAAACCAGTATCATTGTCCTTCATTTTGACCGCAATTTCATAAATATTGTCCTGCGGGGTAACCGTTACGCATTCTTTAGTCATAACTTCCTGAACCTTTTTCATGGGTACTCCCTCCTTTTCAAGAGTAGGGTACCCCATTTCATTCAGCTCATACTCCAGATTGAACCGTTCCCAATTCAACTCATTTTAGCCCTTAATTGCCCCTGCTTTTCGTTCCGCAGCGTATCCCGTAGACATCGCAATAAACAACCGAACCGCGTTAATCATAGCATCCTCATCAAAGTCAAATTTAGGATGATGGTGTGGATAAACCGCTCCTTTAGCTGGGTTACCCGCTCCTACGAACATGAAGCAACCTGGCACACGTTCCAAATAATACGCAAAATCTTCAGCAGGCATCAGCTTCGACGCTTCCTGTACATTCTCCTTGCCGAAAACAGATTTTGCTTCATTAAAGAAACGAGATGCTTCATGTGCGTCATTGACAACTGGTGGGTATCCCATAATATAGCGAACCTGTGCTGTTGTACCGTATGTTGCGGCTGTGAGCTCTGTTACCTCATGCAGTCGCTCCTTCATCACCGTTCGTGTCTCCTCATCAAACGTACGAATCGTTCCACTCAAGCGACACGTTTCTGCGATCACATTTTGCGCAGAGCCCCCTTGGATGGTTCCCACCGTCAGCACGGCAGGTCGTAATGGGTCGACTGAACGACTTACGACACTTTGCAATTGCATGACAAGAGCTGAGCCCGCCACGACACTATCATTAGTGGACTGAGGCATCCCACCATGCCCACCCTTACCTGTGATTTCAATATAAAAATCATCTGCCGCCGCCATCAGCGGCCCTGCACAACTCCCAGCCGTTCCGACAGGAAAAGGTGTCCATAAATGGATACCATAAATGACGTCCACACCTTCCAATATACCATCCTTTATTACACTGACCGCTCCGCCAGGCAGCAATTCCTCCGCAGGTTGGAACAACAACCGAATTTCTCCTTGCAGCTCGTCCCGATTCAGACTGAAATAGTAAGCCGTTCCAAGTAGCGCGGATGTATGTCCATCATGGCCGCAAGCATGCATGGCTCCGTCTACGTTGGAGCGATATTCACATTCCTTTTCATCCTGAATAGGAAGAGCATCCATATCGGCACGCAGCAGGACGACAGGCCCGGGTTTAGCACCACGAATGGTGCCTACAACACCGTGTCCCCCTACCTGACGGCGAATCTCGATTCCCCAACTCTCCAACTTATCCGCTACAAAAGCTGCGGTTTTGCTTTCCTGAAAGGAAATTTCGGGATTCTTATGTAAATGTCTACGCCACTCCACCATATTTTCTTGCAACTGGTCAAACCAGGTCTTGTCTATCGCATGTTGTGTCATAATGCTCCACCTCTCCTTTTAAAGCACCGGGCAAGTTCCCGATTCATCATGCAGCGTCACCACGTATGCACCGCTGCTCTCAAGTCTTCATTTTTATCCTATTGTAGCAGATATGGAATTGTTGTGATATCTGTTGCTCCAGGGAGGTTGCAGAAGCCCATCAAACATAATATGATAAAATGGGTAAACGATAAAATGATAACCGTCTGCGAGGAATATACCTTGTGGCGAATACCGGGGGAAGCTGATATGAGAAATACGAAGCCGGAGACTCGAAGAAGAGGCACACCGGATTTCCAATTGCTGATCCTCACTTTGTTACTGGTTGGATTCGGTGTAATTATGGTATTTAGCTCCAGCTCCAGCGTAGCTTTGCTGAATAAAGAATACAATTTTGACTCTTTATATTTTGTGAAGCGCCAATCTGCATTTGCTGTACTTGGACTTTTTATTATGTTGGTAGCTATGAATATTAAGATGGAAAAATATAAAAAGCTTTTTGTACCTTTATTTTTCATAACTATATTACTGCTAATCATCGTTCTTTTTACAGGCTCACTTAACGGCGCAAAAAGCTGGCTCAGGTTTGGTAGTGTTGGCTTCCAGCCAACGGAGCTTGCGAAAATTTCCATCATTCTTTACTTATCTGCACTGATTGTCAAAAAAGGAGATCGCTTTAGAGATCTGCGGACTGGCTACATACCTGTAACCGTCATTGTAGGCTGTGTTGCAGGACTCATCATGCTTCAACCTGATTTAGGCTCCTGCTTCATTTTGGTTGCTACGAGTGGTCTGATTATTTATGCCGGGGGAGCCAGTGTCAAGCACATTACAGCATCAATTGTTCTGCTCGTGCTAGGCGCCTCCATTGTATTTGGTATTGGGTCGTTGTTTGGAGGAGATTCTGGAACCACAGATGGACAAGCTGCTGCCAAGCAAGATTACAAAATCGGACGCTTTCAGGCCTTTCTTAATCCCGAGAAATATAGACAAGGAACGGGATACAATCTGGTACAGTCCTTGCAAGCTATAGGTGAAGGCGGCTTAAACGGGTCAGGATTTGGTAAAGGTATTATCAAGCTTCACTATCTTCCTAATTCATTTAATGATTTTATCTTTTCTGTAATTGGTGAAGAATTCGGATTTATCGGAACAGCCATATTCCTGATGCTATATTTGTATTTCATTTGGCGAGGCATGATCATTGCTCTGCGTTGCCATGATCCGTTCGGAACGTTGGTAGGCACCGGTATCATGGGTTTGATCGCCATTCAGGCCTTCATTAACATCGGCGGTGTAACCCAAACAATTCCAATCACTGGCGTAACGCTTCCATTTATCAGCTTTGGTGGCTCCTCCTTGCTTGTCATGATGTTTTCGATGGGCATTATGCTCAGTATTTCTCGTGAGAACACCAAACAAGCGGTGCAGGAACGCACCACAGGGGTAGCTGTCCGTAATGAAGTACCCAATCGCTTTCAAACTCGTAGAACCAACCGTTTTCGCTAAAAAAAGAACTTCCAAGGACCACTTACAACGGTGGCTTTGGAAGTTCTTTTGGTTATGTATAAAAATACGGAAACCTTCTGCAAAAATGGCTATGCTGTTGATTCATAAAACGAAAACTGGCGATTCTATAACCACCAGTTTTCGTGTTTTTATTCGGGTTATCCTACGGAATTCCCGGCATGTATACAATTGGTTAAAAATGTAGAATTATCGGTCCTTGATTCTATTACACTGCGTCGTCCTTGAACGCGACACCTTCCACTTTTACGTTCACTTCCACGACCCGCAAACCTGTCATACTTTCGACGGCTTCTCGTACATTTTGCTGAAGAATTCGGGACACCTCATGAATAGGTGTTTCGTAGAGTACGATAATACGTAGATCAATGGCAGCTTCCAGCTGTCCAACCTCCACTGATACGCCTTTTTGCACATTTTTACCGCTCAGCCTTTTGGCCCAGCCTTCCGATAAACCGCCTGACATTGCAGCAATGCCCGGTGTCTCTAATGCGGCCATCCCGGCAATTTTACCCACGACATCGTTGGAAATCTTGATGTTTCCTGCTTCCAGTTGTTGAATTTGCTCTGCCATGACCTATGTCCCCCTTCATCCATCCTTTATTTGTATTGTAAAGCCTCAGCCACTCCAAATGCAAACCCTACGTATGAAAAACAACTTTCGTTTACAACCTATATCATTTTGGGTATATTAATTTAGAAAATCCATACAAGTGACAGCTTTCACCAAACTTGTACACATTTATTGATATCGAGGTGCTCTTCATTGAAAAAATGGTTATCTCCCGCTTTGCTTATAGCGACATTTGCACTTAGCGCAGTCGCTCATTACACGCATTGGAACGCTATAGCCCAATTTGTCATTTGTGCAATTTCTGTTGTATTCGTAGCCGGTTTCCTCGGCAGGGCGACCGAAAGTGTCGCGCATTATGCTGGCCAACGTTTAGGTGGATTCTTAAATGCCACCTTTGGTAACGCAGCCGAACTGATCATCGCCATCTTTCTTGTTAAAGAAGGTCTTTACGATATGGTAAAGGCCAGTCTTACCGGTTCTATCATCGGTAATCTGCTGTTGGTGCTAGGAGCAAGTCTGTTCGCTGGCGGTTTAAAGTACAAAGTACAAAATTTCAATATATCGCTGGCTGGATTAAGTGGTTCTCTGATGATTGTGGCTGTTATTGCCTTGTTCGTTCCAGCTGTCTTTTTGAACACACACGTTATCACGGATAGCGAATCAGATACGCTCAGCCTCATTGTCGCAGGCACGCTCATTGTCGCGTATATTGCGTGGCTTATTTTTTCTATGATTACGCATAAGGACTATTTATCTGATGTGACCGAACAAAAAGATGAAGAATTACCACATGAGCATGCCCCTGTATGGTCCAGAAACAAATCCATTGCCTATTTGATACTTGCTACCGTCATGGTCGCTTTTGTCAGCGAATGGCTGGTAGGTACGCTGGAGGTGTTTACGACCCAATTTGGGCTCAGCGAATTGTTCGTAGGTGCCTTCCTCGTCGCTATTATTGGTAATGCAGCCGAACACAGCGCTGCTATTTTACTGGCGATGAAGAATAAAATCGGTGCATCGGTTGAAATAGCTGTCGGCAGCAGTTTGCAAATTGCGCTATTTGTTGCCCCTGTGCTGATATTTGTCAGTTACTTTATGGGAAACACGATGAATATTGTTTTCACTACTATTGAGCTGGTCGCCATTGCTGTCGCTGTATTTATCGCCAAATCCATCACCCAAGACGGCTCAACCAACTGGTATGAGGGGCTCATGCTATTGGTAGTGTATGTATTGTTAGGTGTATCCTTCTTTCTTGTGTAGCTTTTTAAGGTTTTAAAATGTTCATTAGGATGGTGGAAGGGGATGCGCTTTTACCATCCTAAAAGAACATTTTTTTAAAAAAAGGCATCAAAAAAAGCATGCTCTCAAGCTCCGCATGCTCTCATCAATTCAACCGTCTTCCTAATTGGCCTTATTATTCATGGCCTCATATAGAATAGCCAGATTGCGTTCCAGCTCACTGACCAGCTGTTTACCTACCATTTCCGGAAGAAGTCCAGCGCGAACCGCAAAATCCACTTCCTTGGAAAATCCGTACATCTGAGTATCCAGCACTTCCTCATAGAGAGGGCAATAACGGGTTGCCAGATTCTCCATCTGTACTTCAATAAGCTTCTTTATTTTATCTGCATCTTCCTGAAGCAGATTAATAGCCTTGATATTCAATTGTTCCTGCAAATCAGATGAAGTCATGGATTCTTCCCCCCTATGTCTCAATGTCGCACAAGACGTCCTATCCTTAATATTAGACCAAATTGCAGGCTAATACAAGAACCTGACAAAAAAAGCATCCCTACAGTTACAGGTAGGGATGCTTTTGCTTCAAGAATAAAGTTAGCTGGCTACTGAAATATGAAGTCCGTGCTTCTCGAACACCTCGATGATCGCTTTCTTGGCTTCCTCCGCATCTGGTCCATGAACGTGTAGTTCATAGCTATGGCTGCTGACTAGGGTCGTAAACAAGCCCAGTATACTTTTCACATCAATATACTTATTTTCGGAATGAAGGACGATGGAAGAGGTGAACTTGCTCGCCGTCTGTGCAATTTCAACAACCGCCGCGTTATTATTGGACATAGAAATCCCTCGCTTTACTGAATTGTCATGTATCGTTACTCATCCATAATGATACATTGAAATCGCTTTCTCAGCAAGAACGGATATCGTTATTTTAAATTTTCAGGGTTTAATGGCTCCAGCTCAGGCAGTACAAAGATGCCATCTTTACGAATCAAAACATCGTCAAAATAAATTTCACCACCGCCATATTCTGGACGCTGAATCAACACCAAATCCCAGTGGATCGATGAACGATTACCGTTATCCGCTGTTTCATAAGCTTGACCCGGTGTAAAATGTAAGCTGCCGGCGATTTTCTCGTCAAACAAAATATCCTTCATTGGATGTAAGATGTGCGGATTAAACCCGATGGCAAACTCGCCAATATAACGTGCTCCCTCGTCAGAATCGAGAATATCATTCAGCCGCTTCGTATCGTTACTCGTTGCTTCCACGATCTTACCATTTTCAAAACGGAATTTAACATTTTCAAAAGTAATGCCATTATACAGGGTTTGTGCATTGTAGCTGATCGTTCCGTTAACGGAATTACGTACAGGCGCGCTGTATACTTCGCCATCCGGGATATTACATTGACCTGAGCACTTGATAGCTCCAATTTGCTTAATAGAGAAATTCAAATCCGTACCCGGTCCACTAATCCGTACCTTGTCCGTCCGATTCATCAGGTCTGCCAATGCATCTTGAGCTTTGTCCATTTTTGCATAATCCAGATTACACACATCGAAATAAAAATCTTCGAACGCTTCTGTGCTGATATTCGCCAATTGAGCCATGCTGTCATTCGGATAACGCAGCACTACCCATTTGGTGTGTTTCACCCGTTGTTCGCTATGTACCGCATGCTGATAAATGGAATTATACAATTTCATTTTATCTTCCGGCACATCTGACAAATCATTTACATTTTCACCTGCACGAATTCCGATATAGCAGTGCATTTGCTTCATCCGGTTAAGGTCAATCTGAGCCCAGGTCTCCAGCATCTCCTTTGTCGCGTGACGAAGCATGGCGCTCTGTACCTTACGGTCTGTAAGTTGTACAAAAACATTTCCACCTTTTTTACCAACTTCATGAATGATGGCGTTAAGTAAGTCGCGCTCTGTACCAATCATTTCGATTAATACATTTTCTCCAGGCTGCACTTCAACAGAGTAACCTACCAGATTTTCCGCCAGCTTAAGTATTCTAGGATCTTTCATGTAGTGTCTCTCCTTCTCTATTTCATTCTTTTTGAACGATGGTTAATTCAAAATTCATTGTATCACGCCCGCCACGTTACTTGTAGTCCTCAAAAGTAACTCTGGTTATCAAAGCCTCTTGATGCAGATCTTCATTTTCTCCCTGTCGGGTAATCTGGCATTCGGATGAAAGCTTTAAGGGTAAACCTGTTTGGCGATCTATGGTCAAATGATACACCGTATGCACAATGGATTGCTTCAGCTGGTTATTCATATCCTCACAACTTTCCGCCCATATTTGGCTCAGCTTCTTTCGCAGCTCTCGATTCGTTCCTGTCTGCTGAGTTTTTAATATCACGATTTGAGGGTTTAACGTATTCATTTCTTTTATTAAACGATCTTTCAACCAGCGCTTTGCCGAAGCAGATTCCGGTTCAATCCTCAACACCCAAGTTCCCCGGGCAGCTCCCGTTTCCATACGAATGCTCTTATTCAGTGTATTTAATTCCTCAAGCTCCTGAATCGGATTGAAGCGATTTAACATACCATTTCCAACCACAGGAGGATAACCGGATGTCAGCGAAACCCATTTCCCACTCTGACGAATAAAACGTTCCTGTGTAACATCATGCTCGGACTTACCTTGTTTCAGAGCTGTGTAGCCACCTTGCTTACGGAAAGCCTCTGCAGAACCCCAGTGCATGGTCAATTCATCGTGATTTCTTAGCCTACCGCGATATTCAAACTGCTTATTCGTTGGCAGACCACTGTCTGCTCTAATTGCAGTCCGTCCAGTAAACGTTACCATCTCTTTGCCAGCCATTCCTGCAACTGCTCTCTTAAAAATCTGCTCAGGCGTATATTGTCGATCCAGTGCACAACCACTTAACACACCTATTACAAGCAACACACCACAAACCTGCATCATCCATTGCTTTTTCCAATGCATCCCATCATCCGTCCTATCCTGAACATAACTGTACTCATGAGCAATAATCCTGCTTCAAGCCAGTTATGCTACCTGGTTCACTTCATCGTGTTATCCCTATAGTTCAATCATACACACGATATAGCTACGTTTAGGATTACCTGTCCGCAATGGGTTATACAAGACAAAAAGAGAACATTCCCTAGGAATATTCTCTACACATTGGCTACATGATCAACAACTATTCGATTGCGTCCTTCATTTTTTGCTTCGTACAAGGCCATATCAGCCCTATAAAATAAAGATTCAATACTGATCTGCTCGTCCAGCCAGTTCCATTCAGCAATCCCGCAAGAAACAGTCACCTGAGGCTCAGTTTCATGCTGTACGCGGTAACGTATTTTTTCTGCATATCCGAGCGCTTGCTGTACCCCCAGCTGCGGTAAATAAATGGCAAGCTCCTCGCCGCCCCATCTCGCACATACATCCTCATCGCGAGTCGCCGAACGAACGATATTGCTGACGCTTTTCAAAATTTCGTCACCCGTCTGATGCCCATGCGTATCATTCACCTGTTTGAATTGATCAATATCTACCAAAATAAGAGATCCACAGAAATCCTTTTCCTGATGTTGCTGAATGATTTGGTCCACATAATGACGTACATACAGACCTGTTAACATATCCATATTAGCCAACCGCCGCACCTCAGCGTGCAGCATAGCATTGGTTACCGCCAACCCGATATGAGGGGCTAGCATTTGCAACATTTTGTAATTATCGTAAGAGAAAAAGTGCGGAAGCTTGCTGGACAATAGTATAACCCCTTTAGGAGTACCGCTGGTCTTCATAGGTACAGCCATCAAAGACTGGGAGTGCGTCGCATCCATAAAATGAGAGGATATCTTCCCATCCTTTCTATAGTCCGACACAATCACTGGTTCCCCTGTTAAGCGTATTAGTCCAGCAAATCCATCTTCAAGAGGGTAACTTTCCAGTCTTAAGCTTTCCACATTACTCGACATGACCTTAAAACAGTTTCCATCCTGGTCAAGCTGTACAATACAACAAAAGTCCGCCATGAACATTTTTAATAACTCCTGCACGGCAAATTCAAATATTTCATTTAACTTCAGGCTCTGATTCAAGCGCTGAACCAGTTCATTAATGAGACGCAATTCATGGATAAGTACATTCGATTGCTCAAGCAGCTTCGCATTTTCAAATGCGGTGCCAGCCGTATCCGCCATCATGGCAATCAGCTCTACATCCACTTTTTTCATACTATCCGCGCCCGATGGAAGAATCATATGGAAAACACCGTATACGCCCTGCTTACCACGTAATGGGATGCCGATTTCAGTTATTTCATCTTGTGTACCGACAGGCTCATTCACAGCCATTTGCCCTTTCATAAATGCACGGACGCATACATCTTCGTCCCGTTCATGCAGCAGTAAAGGTTTGACCTGCGGATTGCGACTATGTCGATCCTGACTCATATACAAGGTGATATCTACATGGGGAAACAAATAGGCGATGCTCCCGAATACCTCATCCAGCACGCCTTCTACGTCAATTTTGTCATGCATCCGTTTTACAATCTGAAATAAAATAGAACGGCGTCTACCTTCACGATCGCTTCGATTCCGCATCCCAAGGACATCTTCCATAAATATGTACTCAAACTTCGTGTAAAAGCAGGATTTAAAATGTAAAGCAGCTGATAACAATGTGTCCAGATTTGGGACAGAATGTTGAGCAGGCCGTGTAAAACGAAGAGCGGCAAAGGGCTCGCTCTTGTAATTACGGCATAGTATGGGAACCATATACACAAACGAAAGGCTTCCATCACGAAGTTTGCGCTGGCTCACTTCCATCTCTCTAGATATGCAACAACGTTCGACCAAATCCAAATCCTCGTCATCATCTTCTTTTTTACCAGCAACACGAACACCTATAAAATTAAAAACAGCAGTATATTCTTCGTTAATCCAGGATATACCATTGCCCTGTTGTAACCAACTCCGATATCCTTGGACAAGCAGCTGGTTAATATAGGGGAAATCATAGGGTGTCATATCCATGTTCTGGAGCCAGGCAAAAGAAGTATATCCTTTATCATCAAACAGCGGAGCACCGCTAGCCTGGACCGTTTTACTGTCAAGCATTTGCTGATCCGTTGTTGAAAATTCCGACATATTAAGGCGCTCCTTCACAGCAAAATTAGCTGTACCAAGACAGCGGCTATACACCACTATAGCTCATAATATGATCTATTTTACTCCCAACTCTAGAAATTTGCATCCATTTTCCAGAAATTCGTCCCACTTTTTTAGTTCTAAAGCCCTATCGACAAAATTTGACGTTTTCATTCTTTTTCTCTTCTTGACATTGACCTACTCTTACATGTAGTATATATTATTGAAAAAGACTGTACGGCAGAACTATCTACTGTGCGGATCTTAAATTTTGGGCGTAACAGTTTGTGTCACCCTCATCTTTTTTGTTGCTGACAGGACAGCGGCTGAACTTTTCTGTCAGTAGTGCGTCTCACCTTAATAGGTAGCGCCGAACAAATTGGAGCGCAAAGAGAGCCCCAACTCAAATTTTAATTATGAAGGAGTTAACTCTATAATGGCACGTTACACTGGTCCTAAATTTAAATTGAGCCGTCGTCTCGGTATTTCCCTGAGCGGCACAGGTAAAGAATTGAAACGCCCTTTCCCTCCGGGACAACATGGTGCAAACCAACGGAGAAAAATCAGCAACTACGGTATGCAGCTTCAAGAGAAACAAAAGTTGCGTCACATGTACGGCTTGGGTGAAAAACAATTCCGTACCCTGTTCAACAAAGCTCAACACATGCACGGTATCGCTGGTGAAAACTTTATGTTCTTGCTGGAAAGCCGCCTGGACAACCTTGTATTCCGTCTTGGCTTTGCTAATTCCCGTGCAGGCGCACGTCAATTGGTAGCTCACGGTCACGTTACTGTGAACGGTAAAAAAGTTGACATCGCTTCTTACCAAGTAAGCCCTGGCGACGTGATCGGTCTTCGTGAAAGAAGTCGTTCCCTGTCTTCCATCAAAGAAGCTTTGGAAAACCGCAACCACTTGGTAGCTTACCTGGAGTACAATGACGCAGCTCTGGAAGGTAAATTCATTCGTTTGCCTGAGCGTGGCGAATTGTCCCAAGATATCGATGAAAAACAAATCGTCGAATTCTACAACCGCTAATCCCTGCATTAGCACCAAAAAGCACCCGAATTTATTCGGGTGCTTTTTTTATATTCCTTATGATCGAGCCTGAGAGTTTTATTCAATGGGGATGTATACTTTCATGCTCAAATGATCTGGATAGGAGGAATTCATCACGTCCGTAATTTCAAAATCTGGTCCCTCCCTCCGTTCAAAATTAGAATTAGGAAGCCATGTGCCATAGATAAAGTCTCGTATATTCTGAACCCGTCCATCTGAACCCGAAGCGTCAAACTCAGCATACTTCCCTGCTGGAATCTCCATATATATGAAACCCTCTGCCAGTTCATTTGACTCTTTTTCAACTGCCTCGCCCACCACAAATGAAAATGCACCATTGTCTTCAAATCGACAGGCAACCCCATATGACATTCCCGGTGCGATCTTGTTCGGGATACACATAAAATATTCATTGGCTCCAAAGTGCCCATAAAATCCTGGAATTTCTTTATAGTGCTGCTCATTATTCAGATTTGTTTTATATTCATACCCTATAATTTTGGTCGTTTCGAGCTGCAATATCACTGGCTTGTTCACATCCAAATCCCCCTTCGTATTTTTTTGATAATCCAGAAAATTAATTTTGCTTTGTCCAGGAAGCTCAATATCACTGTTACGATATTTCCCAGGGGTGATCCCAAAATTCTTTTCAAAAGCGCGGGTAAAGGCTTCTTGCGAGTTGTACTGAAACTCAATAGCAATGTCCAACACTTTTTGATTGGATTGTTTTAGCTGTTCAGCCGCCTCGGACAATCTTCTCCTTCTTATATACTGTTGAACCGTAAAACCCGAAATGGCCTGAAAAACCCGCTGGAAATGAAAAGCTGAAAAGCATGCCTGTGAAGCAATATCGGCAATTTTTAGATCCTCCCGGAGATTCAATTCAATAAACTCAATCGCACACTGAATTCGTTTAAAATAGTCCATATAATCCTTCCCCACACTCGTAATTGTTCTGATTATCGATCCTACACCCAAATTGTGCAACCCACGTTTTCATTATGTATAACTCTTCACCTACATGTTTGATTATTTGTGCTAAGTTTACCATGACTTTTCACTTGGCAGAAATAAAAAAGCAACGCTGAGATCGAGACAATCTCAGCGCTGCTTTTGAATATATTTTCATTATCCAAGCTTGATTTTAGCAAATTTCCGTTTACCTACCTGCACAATGTCGCCTTCCTTCGGCGTGTATGCTTCGTTCACATCGGTCCATTTCTCTTCGTTAATTTTGACCGAACCCTGCTGAATACTGCGCTTGGCTTCACCGTTAGATGCTGCAAAGCCCAGATGAGTCAGCAACTGGATCACACGAATGCCACCTTCTTCTAACTGATCAGCCGTCAAGGTGAACTCTTCAATATCGTCAGGCAGCGCGCGCTGCTGGAATACGGTCACAAAATGCTGCTTCGCTGCTTCCTCTGCTTCTTCACCATGGTACATGCGCACTAACGTTCCAGCCAGCTTCATTTTGGCATCACGTGGATGCACTGAGCCTTCCTTAACACCTTTCGCCAGCTCTGCCAACTCCTCGTTGTTGATATCCGTTGCAAGCTCAAAATATTTCAGCATCAGCTCATCAGGAACGGACATGGATTTTCCGTATATTTCGTTCGGCTCCTCATCAACACCAATGTAGTTCCCCAAGCTTTTACTCATCTTCTGAACTCCATCCAGCCCTTCAAGCAATGGTAAAGTAATAGTAGCCTGTGGCTCAACTCCGTATTCTTTTTGCAGGGTTCTACCCATCAGAAGATTAAACTTCTGATCCGTTCCCCCTAATTCAATATCGCTTTGGAGAGCCACGGAATCCATGCCCTGCATCAGCGGGTAAAAGAACTCATGGATGCTGATCGGCAATCCGTTTTGGTACCTTTTTGTAAAATCATCCCGTTCCAACATACGGGCAACCGTTACTTTGGCCGACAGGGTTACTACATCAGCAAAAGACATTGGCCCTAACCATTCGGAATTGTAAAATACCTTTGTTTTTTCAGGATCGAGAATTTTAAAAATTTGTTCCTTGTATGTTTGGGCATTGCGCTGTACATCTTCTTCAGTCAGTTGCTTACGAGTCTCCGATTTACCTGTCGGATCACCAATTCTGCCTGTAAAATCTCCGATAATCAGTTGTACTTGATGGCCTAATTCCTGGAACTGGCGCAGTTTGTGCATAACAACCGTATGTCCGATGTGAATGTCGGGAGCAGATGGATCAAGGCCCAGCTTAATTTTGAGTGGCTCGCCGCTAACGACCGATTTGATCACCTTACGCTTCAGCTCATCCTCCGGTACAATTTCCGCTACACCCCGCTGTATCACCTCTAGCTGTCGTTCTACCTCTACCTGCTGCTCCGGCTTCAATTCTTCCCACTTCATCCTGTATACCTCCTATTTTTCATCCAAAATATTACATATTAGACAAACCAAAAAGCCCCTTTCATCCCAAGGGACGAGAAGGAGCTACTCGCGTTACCACCCTAATTAAAGAAACGCATGTCAAAGACAGACATTTCTTTCACTTCATTCCTATAACGGGCCTACACCCGGTACTGGATTACTATGGTGCTTCGCAAACCTGCAAAAGCTTTCCATTCATCCAGACAGCTCCAGACGGTAATTCAAAGGAGGGACGCTACCGATTCACACCACCCATCGGCTCTCTGTACAACGTGAATCCGCCTTCTACTGAAGTCTTTCTCTGCTTTTCACGATATTTACTTTGACCTATTTATAACACACTGCTTTTATGTAGTCAACGACACCAAAAGACAGGCTTTTTAGCATATGGGTTCATTTTGTAATTTTATGCTATAATAATGGCTGTTATAAAGGAGGAAGACTTAATGGTTGAAGAAAAAAACAATGTATCAGAGCCAAAGCCTTCCCGCTTGCGGACAACCATGCGAAGGCTCGGCCGTGTCATAAAGTGGGTCGTCATCATCGGTTTTATGGGGGCACTATTTGCAGGAGGGGCGGCCGCCGGCTATGTTGCTTCTATTGTAAAAAGCGAACCCGTGCGTTCCAGATCCATGATCCTACAGGAAGTAGATAAGAATGCAATTACAGGCTTCGCTTATTTCAATGATGGCTCTCCCATCGGACAACTCCGGACAGAAGAAGATCGAAGACCTGTCACGTTTAAGGAGATTCCACAACTCGTCATTGACGCAGTCATTGCCATTGAAGATAATCATTTTTACGAGCATAAAGGTGTCGATCTATCGGGAACACTGCGTGCTGTGAAGCAAAAGGCGCTGCATGAATCCGTACAAACCGGGGGTAGTACCCTCACCCAGCAGCTTGCGCGTCGTGTCTTTCTAAATCTCGATCGCACGGATGATCGCAAGGTCAAAGAAATTTTGCTGTCTCTGCGCCTTGAACGCTTCCTAAGCAAGCAACAAATTATTACGGCCTATCTTAATAAAGTACCTTTTGGTAACGGTTCAAGCGGTTACAACGTCTTTGGCATTAAAGCAGCGGCCAAAGGTATTTTTAATGAGAATGATCTGAACGAGCTTAATATAGCCCAGGCTGCCTATCTGGCAGGTTTGCCACAGCTTCCTTCTTCCTATTCTGCTTACAACGGTAAGGGTGAGTTTAATGAAGCTGGCTTTAAAAGAGCCATCAACCGCCAGCACCTGGTGCTCAGTCGAATGCTGGAGGAGAACAAAATCAATAAAGCACAGTATGATGAAGCGATGGCTTTTGATATCAAAAAATCTCTCGCACCACGTACTGTTAAGGCTTATAACACCTATCCATATCTTATGATAGAAACAGAACGACAAGCTGCGCAGGCACTCATGTCTGTCACCAATCCGGGTCAAGCAGCTAATGCCAGTGCAGATGCCAAAACCAAGGACGATAATGATTTGCTCAAAGAAGCTGAACAGCAGCTTCGCACAGGCGGTTATATGGTGTACACCACCATTGATAAGAGCGTATACAAATCTATGCGTCAAATTGCAGAAAATAAGAATAACTTCTCTGCCACTAGTAAAACCAAGGGTGACGAACAAGCAGCGGCTATTCTGATTCAGCATAAAACAGGCGCCATTCTTGGAATGATGGAAGGTCGGGACTTCCAAAAGGAGCAGATGAATTATGCCACCCAGATGGTTCGTCAGCCGGGTTCGGCAATGAAACCGATTGCTGCCTATCTCCCTGCATTGGACAGCGGTCTTGTGCAGCCTGGTAGTATCGTGGATGATGCCCCTATTATTTTGAAAGATGGCAGTAATGGGTATCACATTCCGAAAAATTCTAACAACCGCTATCAAGGATTGGTCACGGCGCGTTATGCACTGAATCAATCGCTCAATACGATAGCACTCAAGCTGTTTAACGAAAAAGTAGGGATCAGCAAAGCCTGGGCTTTTGCCAAGAAGCTGGGCATCACCACCTTGGAATCCAGTGATAACAACGCCCAAACGGGTGTACTTGGCGGCTTGGCCCATGGGGTGACCGTCGAGGAGCTTACGAATGCATATGGAGCCATTCCAAATGGCGGTGTGTTTAATGACGCCTATATGATCGAAAAGATTGTGGATTCGCAAGGCAATATTATATACAAGCATCAGCCTAATCCTGTGCAGGCCTTCTCACCGCAAACCGCCTACCTGATGACAGATATGTTGCGTACAGCCGTGTCGGAGGGCACAGGCAGACTGGTGAAGCGGAACTTTGACCAATCCGGTAAGATTCCGATTGCCGGCAAGACAGGCACTACGCAATCCTACACTGATGTTTGGTTCGAGGGCTTTACGCCTGACGTCACACTGGGTGTATGGGTTGGTTACAAGCAACCTGTCAATAAGCTTGAAACGAAAGTCCAAAAAGAGCGGGCTCGCCGCTTATGGGCTCTAATCATGAATGAAGTAACAGCTAAAGATGCTCAGCTGTTCCAAACGGACAGCTTCAAGAGACCTGACGGCATTGTAAGCCGTACAGCATCCGCATATGGTTCGGACATTTATAACAGTAAGTATCCACCTAAAAACAGTGAAAATGGTGTGAGTCGTGCGAAATATATTACCTACCAAGGTGTGAATTATATTCCACGCGATGGTACACCGGATGATATGTTATATGAACGGACCGTTAGGAAACGGGAAAAGTCAATCTCAGAATTGATTAAAGAGCTTCAGCAAGCCTTTAAGGTGATGAGACGACATAATTCGTTGTCCTACTATCTGCCTCAGGATGCAGATAAGGAAGCTCCTACTCAGATTGATCCACGCAAGGACGATGGAGCAGCTCCTAACGCTCCATCTAGCGTCAACGTAAGCTATAGTGATGGTAAAGCCATAATCAGCTTTAGCCCAAGCGGAAACAGCGACGTCGTAGGATACCGTCTGTATCGTTCTACAGATGGGGGGAGCTTCCAACGGCTTGGCAAGGTCGTTATGGCTGACAGCTCCAAGGTGTTCTCTGACAGCCCTGGGGGCAGCAGCTCTAGCTACTACGTGACCGCCGTTGATGTGGGCGGCCATGAGTCCGGTCCAAGCACGAAAGCAAGCGCAACACCTGTAGTGCCACCTGCAGATTCTGAGTCTCCAGACGTTCCGGGCGAGGGAGATGGAACAGGTGAGCAGCCTACAGAGGTCCCTACTGCCCCTGGACAGCCTCAAGCTAAAGCCGCAGGCTCATCCGTAGCGCTCCAATGGAGCGCAGGTAAGTCGGCGGACGCTATTACAGGCTATAACGTGTATTACAGCGAAAGCGGTGCGGAGCCTTTTACAAATATAGGCTCTACCGCATCTACCAGCTTTGAATATAAGTCGAAGAAAAAGCCAAAAGGCTGGTTTCGTGTCACTTCCATGAATGCCATGGGGGAATCGGCTCCTTCCGGAGCCGTCCGTCCATAACTGAAGACAAGAGTAGAAAGTGATAGGAGTCCCCTTAGCCATTAGGGCTTTGGAGACTCCTTTTTTTAATTCTAATATACACAGTACTTCAATCCTCTATGGTAGATAAGTCACCTGTAGGAAGGTTAAGCTCCCAGGCTTTCAACACGCGTCTCATAATTTTACCAGAGCGGGTTTTGGGTAACTTTTCCTTAAATTCAATTTCGCGTGGAGCAGCATGGGCAGACAGCCCTTCCTTAACGAAGCGATAGATGTCCTGCTGTAAAGCTTCAGACGGTGCATAGCCTTCACGCAGTGCAACAAAAGCTTTGATAATCTCTCCCCGCACGGTATCTGGTTTTCCAATGACTCCGGCTTCCGCTACAGCAGGATGCTCCAGAAGCTTGCTTTCCACCTCAAAAGGGCCGATTCGCTCTCCAGAGGAGTTAATGACATCATCAATCCTACCCTGAAACCAGAAATATCCGTCCTCATCCATGTAAGCTGAATCACCCGATACATACCAACCGGGAAAGCGGAAATATTCCTGAAACTTGTTCGGATTGTTCCATATACGATTCATCATGGATGGCCATGGTGTACGGATCGCCAAGTGACCCATCCGGTTAGGAGGCAACACCTGCCCTCTGTCGTCCAAAATAGCAGCTTGAATACCTGGGAGTGGCTTTCCCATCGAACCCGGCTTAATCGGCAGCTCAGGGTAATTACAGATCAACTGTGCGCCTGTTTCCGTCATCCACCAAGTATCATGAATGCGCTGTGTATATACTTGCCATCCCCATCGCACCACTTCGGGATTCAGCGGTTCCCCAACGGATAATACATGCCGCAGACTGCTGAGATCATATTTGGAAACAACCTGCTCCCCTGCGCTCATCAGCATCCGAAACGCTGTAGGAGCACTATACCATATGGTCACTTCGTGACGCTCAATCGTACGGTACCAGTCTTCCGGGCTGAAACGCCCCCCACGAATGACATTCGTCGCTCCATTTAGCCATGGAGCAAAAATACCGTATGACGTTCCCGTGACCCAGCCAGGATCAGCAGTACACCAATACACATCATCTTCCCGCAAATCCAGCACCATTTTGCCAGTATAGTAATGCTGAATCATTGCATTTTGCACATGATACACGCCTTTGGGCTTGCCTGTTGAGCCTGATGTATAGTGAATAATTAATCCATCTTCACGATCCAACCATTCAGGCTCAAGTTCCTCTGAGGACGTAAGCATTTCTGTCTCAAAATCGATAATTCCCTGCTCGCGTTCATCCATATCACCAACCACAAAAATATGCCGTAGCTCAGGAAGCTCCTCACGTTTTACCCGTGACAGAAGCGCAGGTGTGGTCACTAATGCAACTGCCCCACTATCCTCCAATCGATCCTTAACCGCAGTTTCCATAAACGCCTCAAACAATGGACCGACAACAGCCCCTACCTTTAGAACACCAAGTAAACTAATAACCAGCTCAGGTGAACGTGGCATGAAAATAAACACCCGCTCCCCTTTACCAATACCGTATTTGCGCAGCACATTTCCGAACCTGTTAGAGCTAGCACGAAGCTGAGAGAAGGTGTAGGTTTCATGACGGTTTGCGTCACAATACAATAGTGCCGCTTTCTCACCCCGTCCTTCCTGTACATGTCGATCAATGGCTTCATGTGCCATATTTACCTTGCCTGTTTCATACCACGTAAAATGACGCTCTGCATCCTCCCACTGAAAGTTGTTGTAAGCTTGTTCATACGGGCCCATGTTGGATGTGGGAACTACAGTCTGGAGTTCTTCAATCTTCATGCGTTCAGCCTCCTCACAATGGATTAATGAGAAATACACAGGACAAGATAACGCTTACAAAAATCAATAAAGCAGATAGATTCCTTTGGTTTACTGGTTGATTTAAATTGTGAACATTTTATGTCTAAAACAGTATATCATAGGTCACGATGTGACGACCATCCTTTTCATTTAATTGTTTTTTTGCTATAAGTATGGGATATGAGGAACGAGCTCATGGCGAACAAGGAGGGCGTACGTATGCAGCATTTAAAACTGTACCACTCGGATACGCTGAATCATAACGGACAAACAATCTATGTAGAAGGCCCCGTATCCGCGGATCAACTGCGTTCATTTCAAATGCACAAGCAATTAGATGCCTTTCGCAAACCAAAGGAGCAATTCGACGCGTTGGTGGATATTTCGGAACTGCCAGAAGGCAGAATTATCATTGCCCACAACGGGGAAACCCTTTTGGGATATGTTACTTTTCATTACCCAGATGAGATGGAGCGCTGGTCGGAAGCTGGCATGAAGGATTTACTGGAACTCGGAGCTGTTGAGGTAGCCGATGACTATCGTGGTCTAGGCCTGGGTAGCCGAATGATACGGATTGCCTTTGAGGATGGACAGCTTGAATCCTATATTATTTTTACGACCGAATACTATTGGCATTGGGATTTAAAAGGCAGCGGTCTCTCCGTATGGGAATACCGGCGCATGATGGAGCGTCTAATGAAAACTGTAGATATGGTCTGGTACGCCACGGATGATCCTGAAATATGCTCACATCCTGCTAACTGTCTGATGGTACGAATGGGAAAGGATGTGCCCCTCGCATCACAAGAGCAGTTTGACCATATCCGATTTGTCCGAAGATTCATGTATTAAAAAAATTATACCATTAGCCCAAATGCTTGAGCATGAACTCCACAATACGATGCGAACGATGTGAAGCTTCTACCGTAAATTCAGCATAATTAACGTGGGCCGATCCATCAGCCTTATCTGACATAGATCGTAGTACAACATAAGGCACAGCGTTCATATGAGCTGTCTGAGCCACAGCCGCACCCTCCATTTCGGTACAAGCGCCGTCCATTTCCTGATGCAATGCAGTCACTAACTCACGATGTGCAACAAATTGATCGCCAGAAAGTACCTTGCCGACAATATACCGATCGCCAAACGATTTGCAGGCTTGCTCAGCTAGACTTACAAGCTCGGGATCAGCCACAAACTCTGAGGTGTCCTGATAAGGAATGACCCCTCTGGCATAACCCAAAGGCGTTACATCCATATCATGCTGCATACATGTTGATGAGATGACAATATCTCCAATGTTTAAATCAGGATGAACCGCCCCTGCCACTCCCGTGAATATAATCTGTTCTACACCAAAATGATCAATCAGGATTTGTGTTGTTACCGCCGCATTAACCTTGCCTACACCGGATTTACAGACGACGACTCTTTGCCCGTGAATGATTCCTGTAGTGTAAGTGATTCCAGCCTTGACCGTCTTACTCGCTTCCGTCATCGCTGCCAGCAGCAATTCAATCTCTTCATCCATAGCACCCATTAATCCATAAAGTCGGCTCATTACGCATCCCTCTATTCTTAGTTTGATGATGATGTCCAGAAGAAGCTTTATATCCACGAAAAAAGCTCCATCAAAGGAGCTTTCATCGAAGGTATATCCTATTCAGCACTGCGTCTAGTCTAAATAATTAACTGACAACCGCAAAATAGTTTCATGCGGCAAAATAACGCGAGGGTTCTCCACGTTTTCCTTTTTCATCAGCTTGGTCAGCAAACGCATCGCTACCGCACCCAAATCGTACATCGGTTGCGCGACGGTTGTCAGCTGAGGACGAACCATAGAGGCCATACGAATATTATCAACACTGATTACCGAAAAATCATCAGGAACTTTCAATCCCTCATCTTGAATACTATGGATCGCACCAATTGCCATTTCATCCGTTGCAGCAAAAATCGCACTTGGCTTCTTCTTCAGGCCGAGAAAATATTTCATGGCTTCAACACCAGATTCATAACGGTAGTTCCCGATTCGCACCAGATCCTCCTGATAATCAATTCCGGCTGCTTCCAATGCTCTCTTGTAACCTTGGAAACGTGCATAGCCGTTTGCAGGATCTTGAAGCGTACCACTGATCATTGCGATTTGACGGTGTCCATGGCGGATCAACGTGTTTACTGCATCAAAAGCAGCCGCTTCATGGTCAATATCGACCGAAGGATAGCTTCCTTTTTCATCACTCGTTGCACATAGAACGATAGGGACCGCAGCTGTATGGAACGCCTGAATATGCTCGTCCGTTACTGTACCACCCATGAACAGAAGACCATCCACTTGCTTTTCAAGCAATGTGTTGATGACACGAATCTCTTTTTCTTTTCGCTTGTCGGCATTACACAAAATAATATTATAGTGATACATATTCGCTATATCCTCAATACCGCGTGCAATTTCTGCAAAAATTGAGTTCGATATATCCGGTATAACCACGCCGACGGTCGTTGTCTTCTTGCTGGCCAGACCTCTAGCGACCGCATTTGGGCGATATCCCAATTGTTCAATCGCTTCGTACACTTTCTTGCGGGTCTGAGGTTTCACATTAGGATTATTGTTAACTACGCGGGACACTGTGGCCATTGAGACACCAGCTTCGCGAGCTACATCATAGATCGTTACCGTCACATTCCTTCTCTCCATTGCCAATAAATTTTCAACCGAATCCTAGATCAACTAATTAGAACCATGATACGACAAAATACTACTTTATGCAACGACAGCACACATTCTATCTATGTGAGATGATCGTGGAGTGCACGGGCTGTAATATTCGAATGGGATGTATGCCAAACAGCTTCTCCGCCCTTGATTAAAATGGCCTGCGGGGATTCATGCTTCACCTGAAGCCTGTCCGCGGTTTCATTGGACACCGGCCGATCTTCTACTACATAAATGATACCGTATTCAATATTTTCGTTGGGAGCGTCATGCAAATAGGACTCCACTTCCTGATATGCGCCTGCACTTATCGGACAACGTGTGCTATGTTTAAAGAGAAGCAACGGCTTGTCTGATGACGCTTCCAGAGCCGTATCTAATTGTTGAACAGTAGTCATTTTTGTCATCGTCGCCATTGGATATACATTCCTTTCTGTGTCTTGTCGTATGGCCTATTCCCATCGTAACAAAAAGAACATGTAAAATCCAATGGTGACCATGAAAATTTTCATATTTTTTAGTTTTTTGTATTTGTAAATACCGATTCACTGGTAAAACCGGATAATTGGACCAATTTTTTCTCTACATCATTCATCCAATCTTCGTCTCCCAGACTTCTCGCATAGCGATAAAGATCCAGTAAGAGATTAATTCGAAGCTCCATCCGCTCCTCCAAAGCAGATTGCCAATCTACATTGGGATTGTCCGCTTCCTCCAGTACAAGCTTGCGAATGATTTCTGCCAGTTCATTGTTGCGAGCAAAAGAAATTCTCCGCGCCGTAGGTTTGCTCCCTAGACTTTGTAATAGTGCCTTAATGTCCTTCGTCACATGCTGCAAAACCTCACTGGAAAAGCATGACGAGCATGAGAATACAGGGACGTGCAAAATTTCAACCTTGTCCGCATAGATTACCTTTCGCAGTTCCAGTCCCATCGGTTTGCCACATTGACATTGCTTTTGCATTTAACCACCTCATTACGTAGGATCAAACTATACGAGGATCTCATCAGAATCCAAATATATCTATCTACTAGTCTAATAAATATTTGTTAACTCCATTAAATCTATCATACCTTGTTTTATTTCGACTTTGGGACTTCAAATCCTTCCACACGTTGCAGCTATGAACAAATTACCAAAGCTTTAGCGAGTCAGAAAATGACGACAATTGCCGTCAAAGAGCAGACTACTACATAAGAATCTGCGAAGGAATGGACTTCGGGCGTTCTTTTTCTTAAGATGTAAAAGTACAGATTACAAAACAGAGGTGTCATCATGTGACGCACGAAAGGATGGTTGGATGTCAAGACTTGCCGGAAAAAAGGTTATCGCCCTAGTGGATGAGGAATTCGAGGATCTGGAGCTGTGGTATCCAATTTACCGTGTTCGTGAAGAAGGTGCAGAAGTGCATTTAGCCGGTGCGGAAAAGGGTAAAAAATATATTGGAAAATATGGCGTACCTGCTGAAGCGGAATATGCCTTTGAGGAACTGAATAGCAGTGATTATGACGGGATTCTCGTCCCTGGCGGTTGGGCACCTGATAAATTGCGCCGCTATCCCAAAGTAATTCAACTCGTACAGGAGTTTCATGCTGCTCATAAGCCGATTGGACAAATCTGTCATGCAGGCTGGGTACTGATTTCTGCTAAAATTTTGGATGGTGTTACGGTAACTTCCACACCAGGTATTCGTGATGATATGGAAAATGCAGGAGCTACCTGGAAGGATGAAGCTGTTGTGACGGATGGGCATATTGTTTCTGCTCGTCGGCCGCCCGATCTTCCACCTTACGGAAAAGCGTTCTGC
The DNA here is from genome assembly GCF_054602585.1 of Paenibacillus sp. SEL3. NCBI lineage: Bacteria > Bacillati > Bacillota > Bacilli > Caryophanales > Paenibacillaceae > Paenibacillus > Paenibacillus sp. SEL3. The sequence goes on from NZ_CM137725.1 coordinate 358,829, forward strand.
GATTTGTTAGCAGATAACACCTAAACCGTAATCACAACAGACTGTCAACAAGATGAAAAAAGAACCTTCAAAACCATGAATGAGGTGGTTTTGAAGGTTCTTTTTCGTCCAAACCATGCTACGCCATTAAGGTTTGTCACGACAAGTCTAACAGTATGGAGTTTTTGGCTCCCCCCAAAAGTGTATGCTAATTGCGAAGCTTTGCGGACATTACATATTACTGCCGTCCAGGCCCGGCCGGAGTGCAGCTGACATTAGCTGCAGTCAGCTTGTCTTCAATCGCTGCACCAGTGGACATGCCAAAGCAAACCTGAGCGACCGTCGTTGCCTCAGATGCAGTCGTATTCAGCACACGATGCTTGACCCGCAATAAAGATTGGGGAGACATGCTGAGTTGATGAATCCCCAGTTCCAGCCAAAGCGGAACGGACCGTTCATCTCCAGCCATCTCACCACATACACTCACATCAATTCCTGCTTGATGTGCCGCTTGTGCAGTCATGCGCAGCATTCGAAGTACAGCTGGATGGTATGGATGGTACATATGTGCAATCTGCTCATTCATACGGTCTACAGCCAGCACATATTGAACCAGATCATTCGTTCCGATACTAAAAAAATTGGTTTCAGCTGCCAATAAATCAGCGATCATCGCTGCAGCCGGTACCTCAATCATAATTCCTCGCTGAATGTTCGGATTATAGGCAAGCCCTCTTGCATCCAAATCCGCCATAGCCTCCTTCAAAAGAGCATCTGCCTGGCGGACCTCCTCTACAGATGAGATCATCGGATACATTACCTTGATATTTCCCATTGCACTGGCTCGCAAAATTGCAGTCAACTGGGTTTTAAACAATTCTTTCCAATCCAGACTGATCCGTATAGCACGGTAACCCAGAAAAGGATTTTCTTCCTCTGGTAGTTCAAGATAGTCCAACGGCTTATCTCCACCGATATCCAAGGTACGGATGACCACAGAGTGGTTTCCTGCCTTTTCTGCTATCAGCCGATATACTTCATACTGTTCCTCTTCATCTGGAGCAGATTTGCGATCCATGTATAAAAATTCCGTGCGGAACAGTCCTACACCTTGAGCGCCATGCTTCAAAGCTGCCTCCAGCTCTTTAATCGAACTAATATTGGCCGCCAGCCTCAGGGTGGTTCCATCCTTAGTCACGGCATCTACAGAAGCAAGTACCTGAAGCTGCTCTTTTCTACGTCGCTGCTCGTCGCGCAAAATTTTATAATGATCAGTTACCGTTTTTTCCGGATTCACATAAACTTTGCCCAGGTCTCCGTCCACAACCATTATGTCTCCCGTTTGAACGGGCAAATTCAGATTGCTCTCCAGTCCTGAAACGAGTGGAATCCCAAGTGCACGGGCCATGATCGCAGAATGCGAAGTTTTACCACCATTCATAGTTACAATCCCTAAAACATAGCTAGGATTCAAGTGTGCCGACTGGGAGGGTGAGAGCTCCTTGGCTACCAGAATATAGGGCTGTGTGTCCTTGGGAAGAGTCACCTCCGGTGCACCCAGCAAATGCTTGAGCAGCCGGTTCCCCACATCTTTGATATCGATTGCCCGCTCCTTCATATATTCATCGTCCAGTAAATCAAACATTGTCACAAAATGATCAATAGCTTCCTTCACGGCCACCTCGGCCGCCTTGTACTGACGCTCAATAATTCCACGAATTTCATTCATGAATTCCGGATCTTCCAATATCGCAAGATGAGCATCAAAGATGCTGGATTCTTCTGGCCCCACCATCTCTCGAAACTCATCCTTAATAAACTGGATTTCACTTTTGGATGTGCGTATCCCTTCATACAAACGTTCAAATTCCTTTGCAAGATCTACCGCATCCATTTTTTGATCAGGTAAATCCCACTCCCAGCTCGGCAGGACAAATGCCTTCCCGATTGCCACACCTGCTGCGGCGCCGATGCCTTCTATCATGTTTCTACCCCTCCAACATTCCTGTCATGCAGCACAACGGACATTACCGAGGCCTGACCTTTTTTCACTGTTTTAAACGGAGCAAAGCTCCACGACTTGACGCGATCCGGATTCGTGATGACCATAGGAGTCACCAGCGATGGAGCTTGCTCTCGTAGCGCCTGCAAATCAAATTTGATCAGCAATTGCCCCGGTTCCACCGTATCGCCTGCTTCTACCATAGCAGTAAAATTCCCTTTTAGCTGTGAAGTATCAATCCCGATGTGAAGTAGAACTTCAAGTCCTTCTCGTGTGGAGATGCCTAAAGCGTGCATGGTCGGATACAAATGCATCACAGTACCATACACCGGAGAAACAAGTTCACCGCGTTCAGGAACAAAAGCAACACCGTCCCCAACCAGCTTCGTCGCAAAAATTTTGTCAGGCACTTCATGAATCGGTAGCATTTTTCCATGTACAGGAGCGTTGAACAAAATTTGAGGGAGATCACGCTCCATCAGCTTCGCGATTTCCTCACGAATCAGTTCTGAATACGTTCCGAATACAACCTGCAAATTACCCCCACCCAGATTGATAAGCCCAGCCGATCCCAAAGCCTTCATCGCTCCGGTATCAATTAGCCTGTCATTGTGGACGGTCAGCCGCAAACGTGTGATGCAGGCCTCTACTTGCACAATATTTTCCTTCCCGCCAAGTGCTTCCAAAATAAGCGGAGCACTATAAGGAATATTGCCGGCCCAATCCTCCAGAACCGAACCTTCCTCGCGTCCAGGAGTTGGAATACGGAACCGCCGGATAGCCCATCGAAACAGTACATAATACACAAGCCCGTACGCGACTCCCACTGGAATTAACAACCAGGCGTTATGTGAGAGATGAAAATTAAGGACATAATCTATAAAACCCGCCGAATAGGAAAATCCGTGATGAATATCCAGCTCAAAGGTAAGCCACATGGCCAGCCCAGACATAACTGCATGAACGAGGAACAAATAAGGAGCAGCAAATAAAAAGGCAAACTCAATCTGTTCCGACACTCCAGTAAAAAAGCAAACAAGCGCAGCTGTCAAAAATGTTTTTTGCACCTTTGGCTTCAAATCTTCACGCGCTTCCTGAATGATCGCCAGCGCAATGGCAGGGATCGCAAACATCATAATGGGGAACAACCCGGACATGAAATAGCCCGCTGTCGGATCGCCAGCAAAAAACCGGGGTAAATCTCCCTGCACAACGTTACCAGACGGTGTTTTATATGTACCCAGTTGAAACCAAAAAATATTATTAAGCAGATGGTGAAGACCAAAGGCCGCCAGTAGTCGGTATAGAATACCGTAGATAAACAGTCCAAAGCCGCCCAAGCTCGATTCCAAACCTACTATAAATTGCAGCCCTCTCTGTATGAGTGGGGCAATAATTAGCATGAGTCCTGCAAACACAGCCGAGAAGAGACCAATAAGCAGCAGAACAAATCGGGTACCTCCAAAAAATTGAAGCACCTCGGGCAATTTGATGCTTTTGAAGCGATTATAGGCCACCCCTGAAATGACCCCCAAAATGATACCAATGAGCGTCGCCGGTTGAATGAGTCCGTTTCCAAATCTCAATGTGACCTGATCGTATATAGCCATACCAGCCAATGCTGCCAGTCCCGCCTGACCTGCCTGATTCGACATACCCAGGGCAACACCAACCGCAAATAAATATGGCAAAAAATAAAAAATCCCGTGTCCCGCCGCATTTGCCATATCAGACACCATGGGGAATCCCCATGTCGACCAAGGAAGGCTGCCGAGACTTAGCAATATTGCAGCGGCTGGTAGCACCATCGTCGGGAGCATGACAGCACGACCGAGCTGTTGTAAGGATCCGAGCCAATTCATGGCATTCCTCTCCTTTCTTTCCCTGATGGTAAGCCGAATAAATACTTTTGTCAAAGCAATGATTCCGTCTGCCAAATATTTATTTACGCTACTACAGGTCAAAAACTTTATCATCACAAAAGATAACACTATGAATCCGTTTAGATCCATTTCATCAACAAGGCATACATACATTATATGGATTCCCGAGAGGATAATATACTGTACCATATTCCTCATTTCGCACCAAAAACCTTCAACCCTGTGAAGCAAGGGAAGAAGGTTTTCATGTGCGTATAGCACGGGTCACTGATCCTTGTTTATCCTTTACGTACAGCCTGGGTCACTGAGTCCTCCACCTTAATGCAACGATCCATAATAACCGTCATTCCATGCTCCTGCGCAATGTCAGCGGCTTCCTGGCTTATAATCCCCTGTTGAAGCCACAAAATCTTAGCTCCAATAGCTGCTGCTTCACGCGCAACCTCTGCACAGTATTCACTGCGGCGGAATACATTGACCAGCTCCACAGGCTCAGGTACTTCAGCAAGACTGGCATAACAAGTCTCCCCAAGAATCGTTTGCCCTGCCGCCGCAGGGTTAACCGGAATAATCCGGTATCCCCGCTTCTGCATGGCATAAGAAACCATATAAGAGGTTCGATCTGATTTATCAGACAAACCAACAACCGCAATATTTCCTACTTGTTCCAAAATGGTTTTAATCTCTTCTCTCGACGGATTTTCAAAAGCCATCCTGTTCCCTCCTATTCGCATCTTCGTTTGCTTTTATTTTACCCATTCTACAGAAGCACCAAGCGTCGTTAGATGATCAAAATACTGCGGATACGATTTGGCGACATGATGTGCATCCTTGATCACTAACGGCTTCTGTGAACGCAAACCTACAATCGTCAAGGCCATAATAACACGGTGATCAAAATGCGCGTTAATTTCCACGCCACCTTCGACACCCTCCGGTCTGCCATGTACGATAATTTCCGCTTGGCGTTCTTCTACCCGAGCTCCAGCCTTGGTCAGCTCATTCAAATAATCGGTAATGCGGTCGCATTCCTTATACCGTAAATTCTCCACGTTATAAAAGCGGGACGTGCCTTCAGCAAATACAGCCGCAGCCACCATTGCAAGCACAGCGTCTGTTGCAGCATCACCGTCAAACTCGACAGCTTTCAATCGGCCATCGCCCTTCACGACAACGGTATCGTTCTCATGTGTCAGTGGCACTTCCATCATACGCAACACATCTACGATAGCGCGTTCTCCCTGTTTGCTCTGCTCTTTAAGACGATGAATGGTAACATCAGAATTCGTTACTGCAGCAGCCGCTAGCACCGCTGCACTCCCTGGATAGTCTCCCTGTACCGTATATGTACGTGGCTGATAGGATTGCCGTCCCGGGACACGGAAAGACATGTAATCATCGCTTGCATGAATGATAATACCAGCCTCTTGCAATACCTCCAGGGTCTGCCCAATGACCACCTTGGATTTCAAATCATGCAGCACTTCGATTTCACTGTCTTCCTCCAGTAAAGGCGTAAGGAATAGCAAGGCACTCAAATATTGTGAGCTAACCGAGCCGGACACCTGAATTTTACCGCCCTTCGCCTGACCACCCTGAATACGAATTGGCAACTTACCTTCACGATGATCTACTTTCACACCCAGTTGCCCCAGTGCATCGATTAGATCATCATGTGGTCTCTTACCCAATGAGTCGGGATATGTATTAACAAATGTAACATCCGGACATAGAGATGCAATACCCATCAAAAAACGGAGCACCGCTCCTGCGTTTCCCACATTCAATTCCTTCACAGCTTGAGGATGGCTACCAAAACCTGTAATAACTATTTTTTCATCATCCTCTTCCAGAACTGCACCCAGATCGGCGATACAACGACGCATAGCATCACTGTCTTCACTATGGGCAGGATAATAAATGGTACTTTGTCCCTCAGCAAGTGCCGCAGTGAGCAGATAACGAGTAGTGTAGTTTTTGGAGGACAGGGCCCCAATCTCTCCTTGTAAGGAAGGGGTAGGTCTAACGATAACATCCATAATGTACATGCTCCTTTTCGGTTCAACCATCAAATTATACGTTAATTATACAAGTTGTAGCATTCATTTCTCCACCCAAAAAATAAGAAATATTAATCTAGGCCACCCGAGTGAATCCCGTCGGTTATTTAATCTATACCTGCCTTCAGGATTAAGCTGATTGACAGCCTAGAGATAGCTTAGCTATCATACATAGAGTGTGTGTGACATTTTGCACACGTCAAAAACATACGCAGCACCCATTATATATCAGAAAAGAGGTCCGGCCATGACGCAAATCGCCCTGATTGAACCTTCTGAGTTGCGCGCACGTCTGCAAGCAGGAGAGCAATTGCAACTAATTGACGTCCGCGAAGCGGAAGAAGTAGCGGAAGGCATGATTGAAGGTGCCAAGCACATTCCGCTCGGACAGCTTCCGGGTCGTCTTGAAGAAATTGAACGCACCGGTGAAATTATCTTTATTTGCCGGAGCGGTTATCGCAGTGAACGAGCCTGCGAATATCTACAGCAGCTAGGTTATGAAGGCTGTACTAACATGACTGGCGGCATGCTGCAATGGTCACAGGAGCAATAGAATACCTACTTCACAAAAGAGACGGGAACCTTCCCGTCTTTTTTGTTTCAACTCAAAGCTTAGACGCGGTAATGCATTAAAATCTTTTGTCCCTATCATACCATAGCGCCAAAAGATTACACAATCCTCTACTGCCATCATAATCGTATCCATAATTATAAATTAAAAAACGGAAGCTTCTTCTACCCATAGGGCAAAAAAGCTTCCGTTGTATTACATAATGCTATTCATACATATCCGTTCGTTCATTAGAACCATTGATGATGGAATACGCCTTCTTTGTCCACACGTTTGAACGTATGGGCACCAAAGTAGTCACGTTGTGCTTGCAACAGATTTGCTGGCAAACGCTCAGTGCGGTAGCTGTCATAGTATGCAAGCGCGCTGGAGAAACCAGGCACTGGAATACCTTGGGATACAGCCACGGAAATCACTTGACGCCATGCATCTTGATACGTTTCAACTACATTTTTGAAGTAAGAATCCAGCAACAGGTTTTTCAAGGCAGGATCGCGGTCATATGCATCCTTGATATTTTGCAGGAATTGCGAGCGGATAATGCAACCGCCGCGGAAGATCATAGCAATTTTTCCGTATTTCAAATCCCAATCATATTCATCGGAAGCTGCACGCATTTGAGCAAAACCTTGAGCATAGGACACAATTTTACTTGCAAACAGTGCTTTACGTACGCTTTCGATAAATTCTTTCTTGTCGCCACTGAAGGACTCAGCATTAGGACCGCTCAGCACTTTGCTTGCCGCAATGCGCTCGTCTTTCATAGCAGACAAGAAGCGGGAAAATACAGATTCAGTAATCATGGACAATGGCACACCCAGATCCAAAGCGCTTTGGCTTGTCCATTTACCTGTACCTTTTTGACCTGCAGCATCCAAGATAACATCTACCATTGGCTTGCCTGTTTCAGCATCGTACTGGGAGAAGATGTCAGCTGTAATTTCGATCAGGTAGCTGTCCAGTTCCCCTTTATTCCATTCCGTGAAGATTTCATGCAGCTCTTCTGCATTCACGTTTAGGACTGATTTTAACAGGTGATACGCTTCACCGATCAATTGCATGTCACCGTATTCGATACCGTTATGCACCATTTTTACATAGTGACCAGCACCGTCGGGACCGATATATGTACAGCATGGGTCGCCTTCCACTTTAGCAGAGATTGCCGTTAGAATCGGCTCTACCAGTTTATAGGCACTTTCTTGTCCACCCGGCATGATCGCAGGACCATTCAAGGCACCTTCTTCACCACCGGACACGCCTGTACCAATAAAGCGAAGTCCTTTTTCCTCCAGCTCCTTGCTGCGGCGCTGTGTATCAGGGAAGTAGGCATTGCCTCCGTCTATAATAATGTCGCCCTTGTCCAGATGAGGCACAAGCTGTTCAATCGTGGCATCTGTAGCTTTACCAGCTTGAACCATGATCAGGATTTTACGGGGCGATTCCAATGAGTTCACAAATTCTTCAATGGAGAAAGTACCCGTCAGTTTTTTACCTTCTGCTTCTTTGATAAGATCGTGCGTTTTTTCTGGAGAACGATTAAAAACCGAGACAGTGAAGCCTCTGCTCTCAATATTAAGGGCTAAATTCTTACCCATTACCGCCAGGCCGATCACACCAATTTGCTGTTTTGCCATCTGGTTCCTCATCCTTTGCAACATATTTTGTCTTCTATATCGCCGCTTTACCGCATTACACTTTATGTGAATCGGAATACGTGCACTTCTATTTTAACGTTTTTGGTGTAAGAAGTGAACCCCTGTCTATTCACAGATCAAAACACCCCATTTACATGAGGTGTTCAGATGTACTACGCTTCCATCATCAGCAGTTGGTGGGATAGCGTTTGCAGGCGTTCATGGCAATTCCCGATTTCAGTCTTATCTCCGTCTGTCATCGCTGTGAACAGCTTCTCCAATGCATCGTCCACTTCCATTTTAAGCAGCAGCAGTCGGGTTTCTCCTTCATTGGAAGCGTACATATCCTCCATTTCCTGTGCTGACAGCACCGGTCCCTTCTGATAAATAACACGCTGCTTAAAGCCTGTAACCTCGACCAGACGAATGACCTCACCAAACAAAATATTTTCTACTAAAATATGATGGTCCTTGACTCTTTTGACAATGGCATGGCCCCGGGTGCTTCCAATCAGCTTCTCCAGCCACTCAGCCAGCTTGGCATCGCGGATCACATAATCTCCAGCCAGCTTGTAGTGTCCTGTGCGCAATTGTTGAAAACGGAGCTTCACCAGCTTGCGCCCGGTTCTCACCGACAAAACCAGATACGACTCATCCTCGCTCCAGTACAGCGAATACCCTTCCGATATCAAATCCTTGATCAGATTATGGATATGCCGACGGCTAAACCGGAGCTCTAGATTGCAATATTCTACCTCACAGCCCTTGTTCACGGCATTCCCTCCTTTTTCAAGTCCGATTCAAGAAGTCCGGCTACAGCAAGCCTGCGGCTTTCCCGCTTGATCTTCCCTTGCTCTATTTTATACTTCATTTTATGTAAGGGTACTTGGTTATTTGACCTATTTTTATGAGTAACAGCGCACAATCCTACTTTTGCCTTATATGCTTGTACCGAGCCTGGCCTAAAGTCGGTCAAGCCCGCTGACATTATGCTATAATCGGACATATTACGCCACACGACATGGCTTAACCCATTTACAGGAGGAAAAGGAATGACATTTAGTGGATTTACTGCAAAGGACTTCGATGTTTTTGAAATACCGGGGTTGGAGCCTCGTATGGAAGTGCTGATTCAGCAGGTTCGGCCCAAGCTGGAAGCGATTGGCGAGGAATTAGCTCCATTTCTAACAGATTTATGTGGGGAGCCTATGCATGTTCACGTTGCCAAGCATGCACGACGCAAAGTCAATCCCCCGATAGATACATGGGTAGCCTGGGCGGCAAATAAACGCGGGTATAAGGCGTTGCCCCATTTCGAGGTAGGTATGTTTGCTTCCCATATTTTCGTCATATTCGCAGTCATTTATGAAAGTCCCAATAAAATAACGTTTGCCCAGGCGCTTGAAGCCAACCTGAGCGATGTGCGCTCTAACATACCGGGCCATTTTTACTGGTCCATGGATCATATGGCTCCAGAAGGTACAGAACAGCAGCACATGGACACTGAAGAGTTTCAAACGATCATCCACAAGCTGCAACAGGTAAAAAAAGCCGAGGTCATGTGTGGGCTCCGTATTGATCGTAATGACCCTCTCGCCAGTGACGGAGCAGCATTGCTGCAGACGGTGCGTTCCACCTTTGAGCATTTGCTGCCGCTGTACCGAATGTCTTTCTCGAAAGAGTAGCCCTCGCTGCTTTTCAAGGCGCTGTTCAGGCCTCCACAGTCTTCCTGCGTGGATTCCGCGCCAGAGCCAAGTGGCAGCCAAACATGAGCAGCATCACGACCCCACTGATGATAAATGGAGCTGTGTGTCCAGCACGGTCCCATAGCACTCCTGAAACGAGCGGGCCTATAACCATGCCGGAGCCTTGAAGTGTTAAAAAAAAGCCCCATACCGTTGCTCGCTCGTTTTCCGGAATCAGTCGGGCAAGAAACGTGTTCCATGCAGGCAAAATGAGCGCATATCCCAAACCAATAAGCGCTACGGATACAAACACCAGCGGAATAGATCGAACGATTGAGAAGAAAAACAGCGTAATTCCGGCTAACAAAAAGCCAACATGTAGAAAATACTCCGTTCCAAGTCGGTCGACCAATTTGCCGCAAGGGATCAGTGCCAGCACAGTCACCCCACCGCCTGCAATCAGGAGCACGCTGTACAGGTTCGGTGAAATCCCAAGGTCCGTCCGAGCGTATAGCGTAAGTACTGGGCTGATCAAACCGATAACAAAAGACTGCAAAAACAGCGCCGGGTAAATTAACGGATTGACGTTAAGCTTTGTTTTGAGTACGCCGATCGTCTCTTGGATTCCCCTTAGAGTCCCCCGCTTCTGCTTTATGTACCCATCAGACGACACTAGAGCGCTCTGTTCGAGGTCAACTTTGTCAGCAGACCTTTTCGGTCCTGGCAGCATGAGAGCAACCAACAACAACACAATACTGCATCCTATCAACATCATGAACACCATGCCGTAAGAATGTCCATAGTGGGATATGGCGAAGTTCATAATGAGCGGGCCCAATCCTGTTCCGCCCATAGACGCAATTTCCAGTGTACCCATCGCCGCGCCATTGCTGTTATTAGGCCCGGACATTTCAGTCGTTCCGGTCATAACACAAGGCCAGAGCGGAGAAGTACCTAGACCGAGCAGCAGACACGCGACGACGAGCCACACGGGCTCTGTCAGTACGCTCAGCATAATAATCGCTACAAGCGTAAACAACAGCGCGGTCGACATCGTTCCACGGTAGCCAAGTCGTTCAGCCATCCAGCCCGCCGGTGCCCGAAACGCGTTGTCTCCAAAATACTGAAGTGAAAAGGCCAAACCAATAACCCCAGCCGACAAACCAAGCGTTTCTCCCATATATACCGGCAGGATGGATACCAGAAGAGATCCTTTCATAAATTCGACCAGAAATACCAAAACCCATAATTTAGTAAAAAAAGGAGTCCACAACCGCTGCGGAGCTTTTTTTCGTCCTATTTGTCTCATCTAATCCACATCCTCCACCTTCATTTTTTGGCTATAAAGACCGGGTTCTCCGCCTACTCCACTCTTTCGCAAATAAATGCGCCCTCAATCGCTTGCATTCCTACTTTAAACTGCTATACTCAATTTTGTTCTATTATCACTTGCACAGGATTGTCGAAATCCTGCACGAAAGGTTGTGACAACACTAATGAATCAAAGCAACACCCCGCTTTTTACTGCTTTGAAAAAGCATGCTCAGAGCAACCCGGTTCAATTTCACATCCCAGGTCATAAAAAGGGAGTGGGAGCAGATTCGGAATTTCGCGAATTTATGGGGGATAATGCCTTTTCCATAGATATGATCAACATCGCTCCATTGGACGATCTGCATCAGCCTTCAGGCGTCATCGAAGAAGCTCAAAAGCTTGCAGCAGAGGCCTTCGGAGCTGATTATACGTATTACAGTGTACAGGGAACAAGCGGAGCCATCATCACCATGATTATGTCGATTTGCATGCCTGGTGATAAAATTATTGTACCCCGAAACATACACAAATCTATAATGTCTGCCATTATCTTTGCTGGTGCAAAACCAGTATTTATTTCTCCAGTCAGTGATGAGAATCTCGGTATTCATCACGGGGTTACAACCAAGTCCGTACGCCGGGCATTAGAACGTCACCCTGACGCCAAGGGCGTCCTTGTTATCAACCCGACATATTACGGTGTGTGCGCCGATTTAAAGGAAATTGTAGATCTCGCTCACAGCTATAATGTGCCGGTCCTGGTCGATGAGGCTCATGGAGTACTGATTCATTTTCACTCTGATCTACCGATGTCCGCCATGGAGGCAGGAGCAGACATGTCAGCTACAAGCGTTCACAAGCTGGGTGGTTCCTTAACTCAAAGCTCAATTCTGAATGTGAATACGAAAAACGGATACGTTAACCCACAGCGTGTACAAACGATTTTCAGTATGCTGACAACAACGTCGACTTCGTATATTCTTTTGGCTTCGTTAGACACATCCCGACGTAATCTGGCCCTTAACGGTCATGAAATAGCACAACGCGCCCTTGATTTGGCTGAATATTGCCGCTCAGAGGTTAACAAGATTGAAGGGCTATATTGCTTTGGTAGTGAAATTCTCGGCACGGAAGCTACCTACGATTATGATCCAACCAAAATTACGGTTCATATCCGCCATTTGGGCCTTACCGGATACGATGTGGAAAATTGGCTGAGAGATCACTATAATATCGAGGTTGAACTTAGCGATATGTACAATATTCTCTGTTTGGTGACCCCTGGGGATACCAAAGAGGAAATTGAAATTTTGTTGAAAGCTCTGCGTGAGCTGGCTTCTCTGCACTATTCCACAGGTCAGGAGCATGAGCTGGTTGTAAAGATACCAGATATCCCTCAGCTCTCCCTCATTCCAAGAGACGCTTTTTATGGAGATACGGAAATCGTGCCCTTCAAGGAATCTGCTGGTCGCATTATTGCAGAATTCATTTATGTGTATCCACCGGGTATTCCGATCTTACTGCCAGGAGAAGTTATTTCGCAGGACAATATTGATTATATTGTTGATCATGTAGAAGTAGGCCTGCCTGTTAAAGGACCTGAGGACCGAACAGTACATCAGGTGAAGGTTATCGTCGAGACTGACGCTATTTCATAATATTGATCGGACAACACATGCTTACAAAATATGTTGATAGTCAAGAAAAAAAGCCTCCATTTGGGGGCTTTTTTCTTAAAGAACTATAACAGCTACTACATCCAATTCTATTCGTATTGGGCAACAAGCTCGCTATATGCAGCTTCTACACGTTTCCACTCATCTTCGTCCTCAATATTGTAAAGCACCATTTCTTCGTTTTCTTCTTCCATACGAAGAATAATGCCATCCGCTTCGGGATTGCCTCGCTCAAGCAGAAGAGCATAAACGTGATCTTCTACATCAAAGGTCTCTACCAGCACCATTTCTACATCTTTACCATTTTCATCAGTTAGCGTAAGAACCATTTCTTCATGTTCGTGGTCATGATCGTGGTTGCAGGCTTCACCGTGTTCATGTTTGTGATCACTCATGGAAATACCTACCTTCAAATTGTTTTATTTTCCCCCGTATCGTAACATGATCAAGGGTGCAGGTCAATTTGTGGTATGCCTAATTTATCGCTGTAATGACTTTTTCGGACACCAAGGTATAGCTGCCGTCTTTGCTCTCTTTAATATAGAAACCAACCCGGTAATTCCCTGCTGTTTTGAAATCATACGTAAAGTCGTTCGTACGGAACCAGAAGTTATCCTTTTGCGCTCCTTTGATATCTTGAGACTGAATATCCTTCACGTTGCCCGAAGGGTCGGTGATCGCTACCTTCACTCCGGAGATATCTGTTTTCAAGGTATCAATTTGACTAAATACATTAAATTTCACTTTATTGCCTTTATTCACGTTACCAAACACAGTATCTCCCTTGAACAGGAACATATGCACGTTAGGCTGGTCGAAAACAACTTTTCCACCGGATGGATCAAAATTTACAAGTCCGTTAAAATCACGGATGGGCACATAGGTCTTCCCATCAATGACAACTGCACCATCTTTTGACACCTCTCCATTAATAATCAACTGCACTTGGTCCTTGGCGGATTCCGCCGAAATGGCGGTCCCTCCCATTATTGAAAAGGCCATCATTAGGGCCATCACTCTTCTCCATTTCATCACTACTAATCCCTCCATCGTCATCTGTTAAAAACCTTCTGTCGTACATTTATACCTAGCTCAGCCGCACAAGTTGCGCTGTGTTTCACAAATTGTCCAAAGTTTTTACAGAAGGAGCCAAATCTTTAGTTCCAGCAGCATAGGTGGTAAAATACGACTGTAGAATGTCCTAGTACACAAAGTCTGGAGGATAGATCCATTATGAGCCTAACGATACAAATGCTTGGCACAGGCAGTGCCTTTGCCAAACATTATTACAACAACAACGCGCTGCTGGACAGCGGAGAAGGCAAACTGCTAATCGATTGTGGTACAACCGCTTCGTTAGCATTACACCAAATGCGCGTTCCTTTGCCTGATATTGACGCCATTTTAATCACACATATTCACGCAGATCATGTCGGAGGTTTGGAGGAATTCGGTTTTCAAATGAACATTCTCCATCGTCGCAAGCCTCTACTTTATATCGCCGAACCCCTAATCCACCCTTTATGGGAGCATACACTCAAGGGCGGGATGTCACAGCAGGGTATGATTGACAAGCTTGAAGATGTATTCGAGGTAAACGTAATAACGCTTGGTGTGCCCACTACATTAGTATCCGGTATTCAGGTGGAGCTGATCCCTACACGGCATATTCCTGGTAAAAACAGTTATTCCTTATTCATAAATGACCGACTTTTTTATAGTGCAGATATGGTTTTTGACCCTGATTTGCTTCATCATCTGGTGCATGAACGAGGATGTCGGAGTATTCTGCATGAGGTTCAATTACAAGGTGCCGGAGAAGTCCATACGACGTTGAACGAGCTGCTAAGCTTGGCGCCATCTCTTCAAGAGCGGATTCATTTGATGCACTATAGTGATGATATGGAACAATTCAGGGATAAAGCTGGCGTCATGTCCTTTCTGGAACAGCAACGATTATATCAACTTGCAGAGTTGGAACGTGCAGAGTAGCATGCTAAATACAGCTTAACAATTAACAAAAAGCCGCCTGGCTATCCTTTGTAGGAAAGCCAGGCGGCTTGCTGTTCTTAAATATAATGCTAGTGTTGCGAGTTAAGGTCAGAACAATGGCAGTTGATCCAGGTTATTAGAAGGATCTCCGTCGGCATCTCCCCGAATTCGTTTGCTGCCATCCTTGGCCTTGAAAACGTTAACGCCTGCAATTGAGCCTGTCTCAATCTCATTCAAAGCCTGGCTATAATCTAAAATCCGACCGGTAGATGTCTGAAAAGACATAAGGTCGCCATCCCCGTTTTTACGTACTGCTGTAATTTGCTCCCGTTCTGTATTAGCCATGCTGTATCGCTCCTTATCCATAGTATAGTGGAGGAACTTTTACTAGCATGCGCATTGTACAGATTTGTATGCACCTTGCGCTGCCGACTACAACTTTTTGCGCATACGAACATGCGGTATTCCCGCATCGTCAAAAGGTTCATCGGAGATCGTCTCGTAGCCAAGCTTTTCGTAAAACTTCTCGGCTTGACATTGGGCATCTAGCAACGAGTATCTTAACCCCAATTCACGTGCACGTTCCTCCAGTGCTAGCAGTAATACACGTCCATAGCCTGCGGCACGATGCTCCTTGAGAACGGCAATACGTTGCATTTTAGCTGTATCTTCCTCATAGTATGTCAACCGACCAGTGGCCACCATTTCACCATGTTCACAAATTAGCAAATGATGGGCCGTATCTCCCAGCTTGTCATAATGGTCAATTTCTAAATCGAGAGGAACCTTTTGCTCATCGACAAACACTTTGGTACGGATCGATATTGCCTCCTGTAGCTGCTCCTCTGTTGTTACACTTATAATTTCTGCGGCCATCACCTGTTCCCCCTATCATTAACTCCAAATTTGTAAACTCACTAAATTCGAATTATATATATAAATGGTCATGAAGTACAGGCTGACTTCTATTTTTTCACTTTACATATATGGTTAATACATGATATTATCTAATAACCGAAGGACGGTAGCTCAGCGGGAGAGCATTATCTTGACAGGGTAAGGGTCATGGGTTCGATCCCCATCCGTCCTATTCGTCAAAAGCCTTGATATTCAAGGCTTTTTTGTTTGTCTAGAGATAAATCCAGTTATCCTGTTTTTTAATCAAAATGATATTTATAAGATAAAAAAGCCGCCCGGAAAGATAGGGTCGACTTTTCTGTATACTCAGATCGTTGTAATTTAACAATGTCATTTTTTCTTCAGCAAAGCTTTTCACCTTAATCCTTCTATTTATATAGAAGAAAAAAAACAGGACCTCAGCACAATACGCATAGAACTCTTAGATTACGATATAAACCGCCCCGCTCTCACCGTCAATCTCCGTCGGGTAAGCAGTCACACATCCAGTATCTGGCTCTTGCACCCGGCCAGTGGAAAGGTCAACTTTCCAGTCATGGAGCGGACAATGGATTGCTGAGCCACATATCATTCCTTCGGATAACCGTCCCCCTTTGTGCGGACAACGATTCTCAAGTGCATGCACGCTGCCATCGCTCAGACGGAATACAGCTATTTCTGTATCATGAATGCGAACTGTCCTTGCTCCACGTCGGTCAATTTCGTTCAAATTAGCTATTCTGATTCTGTTGGTTGTCGTATTGGTCTCCATTTTGTCAGCCCCCTATTCCATTACTGGCTTAAGTTCCGGCAGCTGCACAAAATTTTTGCGCAGCTCTTCGTTGTGAATAATTTCGTGCCACGGATCAGTCGTCGTGCTTAATGTCTCTTCAATTCTGGTCACCAGTTGCTTCCTCGTCTCTGCATCCGAAAGTGCCTGTTTGATGGATTCCACTCCGACCCGTTCCAACCAATGGGCTGTGCGTTCGTTCCAATTGGCCTGCTCACGATAATACTGCAGATAGGCACCGGTCCATTCCATCACTTCATCCTCGGTTCTAACGGTACAAAGTAGTTCAGCTGCCCGAACCTTGATACCCCCGTTACCTCCAACGTAGATCCCCCAGCCACCGTCAATAGCAACGACGCCCAAATCCTTGATCGTCGCTTCAGCGCAGTTACGCGGGCAACCGGACACAGCCAGTTTGACTTTGGATGGAGCATTCAGACGTTCAAATGCCTTTTCCAACCGGATGCCCATCCCCATAGCATCCTGCGTGCCAAAGCGGCAAAAGGTATTACCTACACACGTCTTAACCGTTCGCAGCGTCTTTCCGTAGGCATATCCAGACGGCATATCCAACTCGGCCCAGATCCCTGGCAAATCCTCTTTTTTCACACCAAGCAGGTCAAGACGTTGACCACCCGTAAATTTAACCAGAGGCACATTGTATTTCTCCGCGACAGCAGCAATTTTCTTCAGGTCGGCAGGTGAAGTAACTCCTCCATAAATGCGGGGCACGACAGAATAGGTGCCATCTTTTTGTATATTGGCATGGTACCGTTCATTCGTAAATCTGGATTCCTTCTCATCTTCATAATCCAGTGGCCATAGCATACCTAGATAATAATTGAGGGCCGGCCGACATTTCGTGCAACCTTCCGGTTCGTTCCATCCCAGCACATTCATCACTTCTTTGACACTCTTTAATCCCATCTCCCGAATGCCATCAATGATCGCTTCCCGGTCAAGCGTCGTACAACTACAAATACCCTCTTTCATCGTTTCTCCGGCTTCTGCGCCTGCGTATAGCTGTAAGAGTCCCTCCACTAATGGCTTGCAGCCGCCACATGAGGCCGATGCTTTTGTGCATGCCTTAATCTCCCCGACACTCCGGCAGCCAGCCGCAACCGCCTCTCCAATGTCACCCTTGGATACACCATTACATCCACATACAATTTCGTCATCAGGCATCTGCTCCAGCATCATGGAGCCACTAGCTTCTGGTTGACCAGGATTGAAGCCAAGTAATAACTCTTTCTCTCGGCCAACCACCGACTCGCCACTTTTGATCAACGAAAACAGCATGGCTCCGTCAGACGTATCCCCAAACAGAACGGCTCCGATCAGTTTTTCTTCCTTGATTACGATTTTTTTGTAGACGCTACCAATATCATCCTGATACCGCAGGGAACGTGTTCCCGGTTCATCCTTGTAATCCCCTGCTGAAAACACGTCGACACCCGATACCTTCAACCTTGTCGAGGTAACTGAACCACTGTAGCCGGGAGTCTCCATTCCCGCGAGTCGCTGAGCCAGTACACCACCTTGCTCATATAATGGAGCAACCAGCCCGTAAGTGATTCCCCGGTGTTCTGCACATTCTCCAACGGCGTAGATGCCGGGGATATTCGTTTCCATGTGATCATTTACGATGATCCCGCGGTTTACAGGGATTCCCGCCGACACCGCCAGTTCAATGTCTGGTTTGATGCCTACCGCCATAACGATCAGATCCGCTTCCAACTCGCTGCCATCGGCAAATTTCAACCCTTCCACGCGGCGACGTCCTGTTATAGCCGCCGTCCGCTTATTGACCAGAAATGTCATTCCCTGCTCTTCCAGCTCGCGCCGTAGCATAAGGGAAGCAGCCTCATCCAGCTGCCGATCCATAATATATCCGTTAATATGGATAACTGTGACGTCCATCCCCAAGTTAAGCAGCCCCCTGGCTGCCTCTAGTCCAAGCAATCCGCCACCGATGACGGCTGCTTTTTTGTGCGTCTTCGCCGTCTCCATCATCGTTTCACAGTCACGAATATCCCGGAAACCGATAACACCATCCTTGTCGGCCCCTGGAAGCGGCAGAATAAAGGCTTTAGACCCCGTTGCCAACAACAACAAATCATAAGAGATGCATACGCCGGAGCGTGATGTCACCTGCTGCTTTTCCGTGTCGATAGCTGTGACAGGATCATTGGTATACAATCGAATATTGTTGTCTTCATACCAACTCCAGTCGTTGATGACAATATCCTGCAAACCAGCCCCTCCCGCCAGAACGGAAGACAGCATGATCCGGTTATAGTTTGGATGGGGCTCGGCCCCGAATACCGTAATCTCATAGCTACCTGGTGCAAGCTTCAGCAAATGTTCGAGAGTGCGTATCCCCGCCATTCCGTTGCCGATCAACACTAACTTTTGGATATTGTTCATCAGGTCACTCCCTTTCCATTTGTATCCTCAAAACATAAAAAGCCCGCTTCACATATGGGGATTCAAAATATCCCCCACATGAGAAAACAGGCTCCATTGCCGTTTCATCGAATACGCCGTTGTATCCATCAGAGTATGGAATTAAAAAGTATTGTAGCTAATATATAATGGTTCAAATGATATGTCAACATTCCTTACGCATTAACTTATAAAAAATTATATTTTATCACCATGTAACATGTCTATGACGTATAAAATATCACTCCCCTACAAAATTAGGATTGATTTTCAGACCAAAACACGCCAAAATGGTTTAAAAGTCCGTTTTAACTTGATGATGGTGGAAAAATAAAGCAAACGGATAAAATCCAATGTCATATTTGTTATCAATGAATACCATCCCCATCGCTAACTACCCTTCATATTACAGAGAGGAGGAGCCCGCTTGCGTTCCTTGTTGGTAATTCACTTACATTCTGACCATGTATCTGAGCAGACACACGCCGTTTCCTCATGGCAGGCAGGACCTGAAAACCTTTTAGAATCCAACGGATACCTAACTCTGCCCTGCCGCAATGAATCTGAAATCAAACAGCTAATCCTTAATGCAGATGCGGCGGTACTAGACATGCCTGTCGGCACGATCAGCATGTGGGGTGGCAGGCTGGAGCAAGCCAAAGCAGTCCCGTTGCTCTGGTGGTGCAGCGCAGAATCAGCGTTATCATCGACAGAGGCTTGTGAAGCTGATGTCACTGTTGATGGCATTCTAACCCCTTCTATGGCAGCCCATGAGCTGAATTGGGCTCTTCATTTTAGTGCCAAACGCTTTTTTGAACGCCAGCACTGGCAAAGTGAACGCAAGCAACTGACCGCTCGGTTGGAAGAACGCAAATGGATTGATATGGCGAAAGGAATACTTGGAGAAGTAAACGGTATCCCGGAAGCGGAAGCATATGATGTGCTGCGGAAAAAAGCAATGAACGAACGCAAACGTATCGTTGATGTGGCAATTTCCATCGTCAAAGCACAGCAAATGCTAAAAGCATAAATCTGAAAGGGGCCTGAACATGAATATCATAGAAATATTAAAAGAAGTGGGTCGTGGCAAAAGGGGCGCCCGGGATCTGAATTACGCCGAAGCCGAAGCTGCTGCCGAACTTATTATGACCCAGTCAGCAACCCCTGCTCAAATCGGAGCTTTCTTTGCCGCGGAGCGCATTAAAATGGAGAGTGTTGGCGAGCTGGAAGCATTCGTAAACGTCTGCCGTAAATATACCCATCGCTACCCGATGCATAAAGGTATTGATTTCGCCGGTCCGTATGATGGCAGGAAGTCTTCATTTATTGCCACCTTCGCAACGGCCTTTCTACTCGCCTCATGCGGAATTCCTGTAACGATGCATGGTAGTGCACCCCTCCCTCCCAAATGGGGTGTTACGCTCCCGCTTTTATTGCAGGAAATGGGAGTAACGCCCCGGAACATGACGCGTGAAATCGCCGTTCATGCCGCGAAGCTGACTGGTGTACTGTTCGTAGCCTCCGAACAGTGGTGTGTGCCCCTGCGAGATATGCGGCCCATTCGCGAAGAACTGGGGCTTCGCACAGTGCTGAATACTGCCGAGAAACTGGTTGATTACGGTTCTTCCCCATATATTGTATTCGGCGTTTTCCACAATACTGTGTTCGAAAAGACGGCGAAACTCATACAAAATCTGAATTACCACAGAGCTCTGATCGTCCAGGGGAGCGAAGGATCGGAGGATCTGTTCATCGATCGGCCGACCCGGACTTACCTGCTTGCTAACGGCGAGGTATCATTACAGGTTATTGATCCGGAAATGTACGGACTGGATTCGGTGGTACCAGAGCATAACTGGACCCCCGCTGAACAACTGCGCATTACGGAGGAAGTGCTACAAGGCACAGCTTCTATAGCCTTTTCGAATCAAGTGTTACTCAACAGTGCGGTCCGGCTGTTCGTTGCAGGGCGAGTTGACTCCATAGAGGAAGGTTTGTATACCTGCAAACCGCTGCTAGAAAATGGGCACGCCTGGGGTTTGTATTGTCACTGGCGGGAAGCCATGCTCAGAACAGAAATAAAAACGGGAGCAGACAGATCTGAAACCCGATTGCATTTATAATTACTGGCGTCACGCAGTCTGTGATTACGAGCCCTAAACTGTCCAACTCAAAAAGGCTAGCTCCCTCACTCATACAAGGGGGCTGGCCTTTTATGCAAAGAAAAAGTCACTTACTCCGTCCTGCTCTAGAACTCCGACCATTCCTCGTTATCTGCACTGGTTGCGGCTGCAGCCAGATGAAGGGGACGGATGCGTACAGCTGCCGTTTTGAAGCCAGGCATCCGACAGAACGGATCAAGATCAGGGCGGGTCGCCCGATTAACATTTTGTATCCCACCCCAATGCATGGGCACGAAGAGCGTATCTTCGCGGATATGTGGTTTGATCCGGCTGCGGACAGTGAAGCTGCCGCGCTGTGATGCTATTTCTACCCACTCCCCGTCCCTGATGTGCCAGCGTCGCGCTGTCCGCGGATGAATTTCCACATAATTCTCAATCTCTCGCGCGGCCAGCGACGGACTTCTGCGCGTTTGTGCACCGGTCAAATAGTGAGCCAGTACACGGCCGTTCGTCAAAATAAGCGGGTACTCCTCTGATATCTCCTCTCCTGCTCCACAGCTTTCAACCACCGTAAAAACAGCCTTTTGATCAGAATGGGCAAAGGTTTCCCGAAACATTGTATCCATACCGGCTCTGTCCGTAGACGGGCATGGCCAATATACTCCTTCTTCACGACGCAGCCTGTCGTATGTGATCCCGTAGTAATCGGAAGGACCGCCCCGGCTGGCGAGCCGCAGTTCTTCAAAGATATGCTCGGCATCCCTGTACGAGAAATAGCCGCCCTTGTTTAGCTTTGCAGCCACCTGACACAAAATGTTCCAGTCATCTCTAGCCTCGCCTGGTGCGGGCCTCGCCGCTTCCCGTAGCAGAACGCGGCCCTCCAGATTGGTCATCGTCCCCGTATTCTCCAAATAAGATGTCACAGGCAAAACGACGTCAGCCATTCGCGCGGTTTCCGTGAGAAACATATCCGCCACAACCAGCAGATTCAGCTTTTTGAGGGCTTTCTCCACCAGCCGGACATTCGGGTTAGATACAATAGGATTAGAGCCCATCACGAACAAAGCTTGGATTTGTTTCTGATGGACAAGCTCCATCATTTCATAGGCGGACACCCCTTTTCCTGGCAAACTGCTTGGTTTCACTCCCCATACGGACGCCACATAGGCTCGATCTTCTTCATCCTCAATCGATCTGTAACCAGGAAGCTGGTCAGCCTTTTGGCCGTGCTCTCGTCCCCCTTGCCCGTTTCCCTGACCTGTGATAGCTCCATAACCGCATCCTTCCCTTCCAATCTTGCCAGTGGCCAGCACCAGATTAAGAAATGCACGCACCGCCATATGTCCATCTGTCTGCTGTTCAACACCCCTGGCCGTAAAAACGATGCCCGTCTCCACACTGCCAAAGGCACGTGCTGCCTGCTGGATCATTTCTACTTCAATTCCGCACAACGCAGCCGATTCTCTCAGATCCACACCCTTCAAATGAGTCAACAGCTGGTCATAGCCGTTGGTCCGCTTGCGGATAAACTCTTCATTCGCAAATCCCTCATCCACGATGACCTTTAGCATGGCATTGGCCAGCACAGCATCCGTACCCGGCTTGATTTGCAGGTGCAAATCAGCGGCGGCCGCCGTTGGTGTCGCGCGCGGGTCAATTACGATGACAAAGGCGCCGTTTTCCTTCGCCTGGTGAAAGTAAGGCATTAAGGTCGGCTGGCATTCAGCGATATTCGTACCTGCGAGCACAATACAACGAGCCAACGGAATATCAGCCAGCCTGCAGGTCAGTCCGCGATCAATGCCAAACACTTTACTGCCAGCGGATGCCGCTGCCGACATGCAGAAGCGCCCGTTATAGTCGATATATCGCGTACCTACAGCCACTCTTGCAAATTTGCCGAGTAAATAAGCCGTTTCATTGGAGAGTGAACCTCCACCGTAAATTCCGATTGCATCAGGACCTTGTGTGGACAGTAGCGTAGAGAAACTGCTAGCTATAGTATCCAACGCCTCCTCCCACTTGACGGGAACCAGTTGACCCTCTTTGCGAATGAGGGGCTGTACCAGCCTTTCCGCATGAGTCGCATGCTGATGCGCATTCATTCCCTTGATGCACAACCTACCCTGCGAGGCTGCATTATGCTTCCCTTCCGCCTTATACACTGTACGAATGATACCCGCAAGTGTCTCTGTACCCGTGCTAACGGTCATCTTACATTGCACGCTGCAAAACGGGCACTGCGTATCCATTACTGACGGTACATGTAGCCCAGCTTCCGGTTTGCCTTCTCCCGACTGACACATCAAAGCCACCTTCCTTTCGCCATTTTTCGGAATTTTATCGTCTGCACGATAGATAATTCGCCATAACTCCAACTCAACCCGTCATCCTGTCAGCATTGTGGTCCGCAGACTACCCGCTAGACCACTTCGAAGAGCAGCGTCAAGCACACTTTCCCGTAATGCCAGAACACCAGTCCTTTCAATCCACTCCCACATTTTTTCCCCATACCGGGCACTATGTCGGTATATTTGCAAGCAAGTTGCAGTCAGCAGAACCGCTTCTGTCGGGTCTTCCTCCAATCCAAGCAGGTGCCCCTGGCGAACCGGATGCTCTGCATGGCCACCCGCATAGACCTCCCAGCCTGCTGGAGAACGAGATATTCCAATATCGTGGACAAGTACACCTCCGGGATACGCCGATCCAGGACAAATAGCAACTGTAACTAACGCTGGCAATGCGAGACTTCCCCATAAAGTTGCCAACCGCTCTCTTAGCCAGGCTACTTCTACAAATGCCTGATCCATCAGATCCGACTCAACAAAAGACCGATCCTCGGCATTTAGGTTCGTAAAGCGCAGACCCGCAGAGGGCGCCTCTCCTCCGTACTGCGGTGTGACCTGAACCGCAACGCCAGCCCCTAATGGATTTGTCGCAGATCTGTCGCGCAACCCGAGAGATTCCAAGTAATAAAGTACAGCCGGACGACACAATTCACACCCCTGCTGTCTAGTCCAACCGAGACGGGATACTACTTCACCTGGAGTCTGACAGATTGCGTCCACCATAGCTGTTTTAAGCGAATCATGATCGTAATGCGTACATCCACACACAGGGACAACTTCTTGGGCGGTTGGAGTAACTACAGGTCCGGAATCTGTGGATCGGGACAAACTATTTTTGACCAGTGCAGCCACCAGCGGCCGACATCCCCCACAGGAACCGGACGCTTTGGTCCGGCTCTTCACCTCTTCCACCGTCTTCAGCTTATCCGTGGCAATCGCTCGCAAAATAGCCCCCTTACTCACGCCGTTGCACGCACATACCGTTTCTTCTTCCGGCAGTGCGGCTGCCGCATCCTCTGCTTTGCTCCGGCTGTTATCCCGGGATGTAAGCTCTGTAGCGGACGCCCCGCGCCGTACCATTCCGAGCAACGAGGTACTTTCCGCCGTATCTCCGTACAAAATGGCGCCAGTGACAGCACCGCCGTGCATCATCACTTTTTTATAAACCTCCAGCATCCCGTTATATTCCATAACTGCTGTCTCGTTTCCCTCATCGCGAATGTCTCCTGCGGAAAACACATGGATCCCCGCTACCTTGAGCTGCGCATACGGAATCGTCCCTTCATAGGGAGCCGTTTCACGACCACAAATAACTTTTGCCAGCACTTTGCCCTGCTCATATAGCGGCGCCACCAGTCCGTATGAAATCCCCCGGTGCTCAGCACATTCGCCAACGGCATAAATACCAGGAATACTCGTGCGCATATAATCATCCACGACAATGGCGCGGTTTACAGTCAGACCGCTATCCTGAGCTAATTCGATATTCGGTCGGATACCAACCGCCAGCACAACCAAATCCGTGTCCAGCCTGTTCCCGTCCGCAAACATCAAGCCTTGTGCCCTGTTTCGGCCTATGATGTTGACCGTTTCCTTCGCCAAATGAAACCTCATGCCCTGTTCCTCCAACTTTCGCTGCAGAAGCACAGCTGCCGTCCGGTCAAGCTGACGGTTCATAAGATACTGCGCATTATGAACAACCTCAGTTTCCATCCCTAGATTCAGCAGGCCTTGAGCAGCTTCAAGTCCTAACAGCCCCCCTCCGATAACCGTGGCCCTGCGGTATGTTTTGGCATATCTAGCCATGGTTTCACAATCATTCACATCACGAAAAGCAATTACTCCCTGTTTTCGCACTCCAGGAATGGGCGGCATGAAAGGCAATGAGCCCGTTGCCAATATGAGCATGTCATAAGGTTCTTTCATGCCGGATTCCGTTTCCACCATCCCGGCTGCAACATCAATACGACAGACGCGTTCACCCGCGTACAGCTTTACCCCGTTCTCTTCATACCAGTCCCAGTCATGGGTAACGATATGTTTAAATGAGCTCTCCTCCTGAAGCATTTTGGACAGGAGCACTCGGTTGTACCCGGGACGGGGCTCTGCACCAAATATCGTGATTTGGAACCGCTCTGGCTCCAAATTGAGTATTTCCTCCACACATTTGATGCCTGCCATACCATTGCCGACGACGACCAGTTTTTTCATCATGTTAAACCAGCCCCATTCTCCGAATAAAATAAGACAGAAAAAGCCCTTCTCCATTCAATGGAAAAGGGCACCGTTGCCGTAAAAGTCGGCACATCGTTGTGCCGATATGTATCTAAGATTACTGAATTGTGAATGTCATGTCAACATTCAATACATGAAAACTATATTTTCACCTTTTATTTAATTTTTTTCTCGAATTTGTGTTATGTATATTGACATACATTAGATCCTTTTTTATAATTTGAATTAAAATCACTCCAACGTGATCATACCAAGTCGACTCACAATGAAGTGTGTCAACCACGGCAATGAAGCCGCAAACCGTTTCCTAGATACCATGTAGGGGCGATTTGCGGCTTTTCATGTTCAAATTACATTTTGCAGACAAAGAACAACAATTAGAACAGGAGAGATGGAGAATGAACAAAAAAAGTTTCTGGAAAAGCGGACACAAGCCCACCTTATTTGGTTCCTTTCTGTATTTTGATATCAGTTTTATGATATGGGGGATGATCGGACCGTTGGCCGTTGTAATTGCCAATGATTATCCAATGGACCCTGTACAAAAAGCCAATCTTGTCGCTCTACCCATACTCGGTGGTTCCCTGCTGCGGCTCGTGCTCGGATTCATGTCGGATTATATCGGTCCCAAGCTCACAGGACAGATTGGTATGCTTGTCACGATCATCCCGCTTTTGCTCGGCTGGCTGTGGGTTGATTCGCTGGAGCAATTATACGTTGTTGCCCTACTCCTGGGCGTAGCTGGAGCTTCATTTGCAGCTGCGCTGCCGTTAGCCGGTCAATGGTACCCCAAAGAGCATCAAGGCTTGGCTATGGGAATTGCCGGAGCCGGTAATAGTGGTACCGTCCTTGCGACTTTGTTCGCCAACCGCATTGCTCAACATTTTGGCAGTTGGGAAGCCGTTTTCGGATTGGCCATCCTCCCCATCTTAATCGTCTTCATTCTGTTCAGTATTTTTGCCCGCAACAGCCCTCACCGCCCGGCACCAAAAAATCTGTCGCAATATGCTTCGGTGCTCAAACAGAGGGATGCCTGGGTATTCTGTGCCTTTTATTGCGTGACGTTTGGCGGATTCGTTGGCCTTTCTAATTATTTGACTATTTTCTTCAATACCCAGTATGGCCTCTCCGCGGTACATGCCGCCGATTTTGCAACCGTTTGTGTGATTGCCGGAAGCTTTTTTCGTCCTGTAGGTGGTTTTTTATCCGATCGGATTGGTGGTTCACGCATGCTAATGTACTTGTATGCGGGGGCCGGGATTATGCTCGCCGGCATTGCGTTTTTACCGCCACTTACCGTGGTAGTTGTGCTGCTGTTCGTAGGCATGATGTGCCTTGGCGCTGGCAACGGCTCTGTATTCCAGCTCGTGCCGCAGCGCTTCGGCAACGAAATCGGGCTCATGACCGGCATCGTCGGCGCTGCTGGTGGCATAGGCGGGTACTTTCTCCCTCTTATACTGGGTCATCTGTACAAATCAACGGGTTCCTATATGCCGGGCTTCATCTGTCTGAGCCTACTTACGTTCTGTGCCTTTACCCTCGTCATCATAATGCAATTGAAATGGCGTAACAGCTGGATGCGACGCTCTGCTACAGTTACTGATGAAGCCGTCAATCGCATTGGAGAATTAAATGCCTGATATTCATTAAATATAAAGCTGCGAAAAATATAAAGCTGCGAAGCATTGAATTGTCCCTCAACCATCCCTATAGCCCAAAAAATGGCTTAACTTCGTTTATATAAAATGAAGTTAAGCTATTTTTCATGCACACTCAATCGAATCACACCTATAAAAACTATGATAATTATCACATTTGATCAATGTTTTCCGAAAATATTATGAAAATTAAATGAAATTTTCATTTAAAAACATTGAAAATCGCTTTTATTTTCATAATTTCTCTTATGTAAACACTTATATAACCATTTTTCACACAACATACTTGTTCACTTGGTTTAAAATAAGGCGTATACTTGTTCACGAATTGTTCAAGGATGAACTAAATGTAATTTTCTAGAAAGAAGGAATTAAAAATGCGTGCTTTTCATTTTACGGAAGACGGATCTATCGAAACCAAATTAACCGGAAAAGATCTACTTGCCAACCCACTGCTGAATAAAGGAGTGGCTTTTACCTTGGAAGAACGGAAACAACTTGGACTTGACGGTCTCCTTCCTCCTACGATATTAACTATTGAGGAACAGGTTCAACGGGTTTACGAGCAATTTCAGAGCCAACCGGATAATTTGCGTAAAAATGTTGCGTTAAATGATCTTTTTAATCGCAATACGGTCCTTTATTATCGTTTGCTCTCTGAGCACCTAAGCGAAATGCTCCCGATTGTTTATACACCAACAGTAGGCCAGGCTATACAGGAATACAGTCATGAATATCACAAGCCCGGTGGTATGTATTTATCTATTGATAATCTGGCGGGTATCGAAGAGGCTTTTAAGAATTTGAACCTGGACCCTGATGATATCGACCTGATCGTAGCCACAGATTCCGAGAGTATTTTGGGAATCGGGGACTGGGGAGTCGGAGGTATTAATATCTCTATTGGTAAGCTTGCTGTGTATACAGCTGCTGCTGGTATAGATCCTAGCCGGGTGCTGGCAGTTGTTCTTGATGCAGGTACAAACAACGAGAAGCTATTGGAAGATCCTTTATATATGGGGAATCGTCACAAACGTGTACGTGGAGAACAATATGATCAATTTATTGACACTTATGTTCAGGCTGCACTTTCCTTTTTCCCGAATGCTCTGCTGCACTGGGAAGATTTGGGCAATGTCAATGCACGGAACATTATCAATAAATACGGAAATAGTATTTTGACTTTTAATGACGACATTCAAGGTACTGGAGCGGTTACACTCGCAGGTGTGATGTCCGGTGTTCAATTGTCCGGAATCCCACTGAGCAAGCATCGGGTTCTAGTCTTTGGTCCAGGAGCTGCCGGAATCGGCAATGCAGACCAAATTAGCGCCGCCATGATGCTGGAAGGACTGTCAGAAGCAGAAGCAAGACGTAACTTCTGGGCTTATGATTACCGTGGCCTGCTTACCAACGAAACAGAAGGACTTTTTCCATTTCAGCTTCCTTATGCGCGTGATGCTGCAGAATGCCGTGACTGGGAACATGCTGAAGATGGAAAAATCCCTCTGCTTGAAGTCATTCGCCGCGTGAAACCGACGATTATGATTGGTACTTCCGGTGTTAGTGGGGCATTTAGTGAGGAAATCGTTAAAGAAATGGCCAAACATACAGAACGTCCTATAATTATGCCTATGTCCAACCCGACTCCACTTGCAGAAGCAACTCCGCAAGATTTGATCCACTGGACCGAAGGAAAAGCCCTGATTGCCACAGGAAGTCCTTTTGAGCCGGTGATCTATAACAATATTAAGTTTGAAATTGGGCAATCCAACAATGCTTTCGTGTTCCCGGGTCTTGGTCTTGGCGCAATCGTGGTAAAATCCAAAATCATAACAGATAGCATGTTTGCTGCAGCTGCCCATGCAGTAGCTCAAATGGTGGATTTGTCGCAGCCTGGTGCTTCCCTGCTGCCAAAAATCAATGAATTACGCGAAGTATCTGAAGCGGTAGCCGTGGCTGTGGCCAAGGCAGCAGTTCAGGATGGAGTAGCGCGTCATCAACCGGACGATATCGCACAAGCAGTTCGAGATGCGATGTGGGACTGTAAATATAAACCCATCAAACAATATGGTCAGGAAGCGGTCCTGGTTTAAAAAATAGCGAACAACATCAAATTTATACTTGCATACGCAAAGTGATTATTTAACTGATGTCCGCCATTTTTGGCGGACATCTTCATTGGAGGCGACATCATGGCTACAGGTCATATTTTTATTATCTTAATTCCTATTTTCTTTGTCATTTTAATTGGTTATTTCGCAGGATTGTTTAAAGCTTTTAACCCCGCTTCTTCTAAGGGATTAAATACACTCGTGACGAAGTTTGCTCTACCCGCACATTTGTTTATTGGGATTACGACGACACCAAGAGAGACGTTGATTCAAAAGTGGCCCTTTCTTGTGGCTTTGCTACTTGGTGTAATCGGCTTTTATATTGTATTGCTCATTGTTTATCGCTTAATTGCCAAAAAAGGCCTGACTGAATCCTCTATGTTCGCATTGAATTCAACACAGCCTTCTTTTGCATTCATGGGAATTCCGGTTCTGGGCAGCTTGTTCGGAAGTGCGGCAGTCGCCATCCCGATTGCAATTACCGGGATCGTCGTTAATGCCATTCTTGATCCGCTTGCAAGTATTTTGGGAACGGTCGGCCAGCGCAAAACAACAGAATCCGACGGCACTAAAGGCAACTTATTTAAAGTCACTATGAAATCAGTCCTTCATGGACTCAGCGAGCCGCTTGCCTGCGTACCTTTGTTTGGTGTCGTATTGACTCTATGTGGATTCCACGCTCCGAAACTTTTGCAATCCATGTTTGATCAAATCGGCAATATTACTGCTGGTACAGCCCTATTTGCCATCGGGGTAACTATTGGTATCAAAAAGATTACGTTCAGTCCAAAAGCACTTAGCATCGCTGTGCTGAAAGCGATCGTGATGCCTATTGTTATGCTCGGTATTGCTGTTCTGATAGGACTATCCCATGAAGATGTAAGCAAAGCCGTACTGCTTGTCGCTTTTCCCGGCTCGGCTGTGGCCGCTATGATTGCTACCCGTTATGAAACACTGGAAACGGAAGCTGCATCTGCATTTGTTATTAGCTCAGTCTTATCGCTCATTTCACTACCCTTGCTCATTTCACTTCTTTTATAAGGGACAGAAAAGTTAAGAACCCTCAATGCAATCCAGGTATTTATAGGTGTAAAGCAAACCCGTTTGTCCTCATTTATCTTATTTTTTAAATATTGTCTGAACAATAAAGTGATTTAGTAAGAATTGAGTTGGAAAAACAACATAAATCCAGTTTGCCGACAAGCGGCGGCCCCATCGTTTCATTCACTCGGGGGCCGCCGTTCTTTTTGTATAACCTTCTACTCTCCCTTTTAATAAATACCTAACAATTAGAAAGCAAATTGTCGAAATATATATGGGATAGGTTGTATATGAAACTAAATCGCTAATTCAAAGGAGAAGAAAACGTGAAAAACTTGAAGTGGAGAACTATGTCCTTTTTTGGTAAAAATCTATTAATCTCTTTTCTTAACATCGTATTAATAGGAGCTATTCTCATCACATCCAGCTATATACTTCAAAAGAACATTCTCACCACGCAGCTGCAAGACCAAGTTAAGGTATTGACTAAAAAATGGGCAGAAGATGTTGATAAAACAAAAGTACAACAAGCATTGAATGAAAAAGATTATAACGGCTCTGTGCAACAAGATTTACGCAAATTTCTCGATTCTATTCACACACTTTATCCTAACGTTGCCCAAGCTTACATATTCGGCACAGAACTAAAAGAAGGAAATCAAACTTCCATTATTGGCGTTCCCACAAATTTAGTCCAAGCTTTCCAAGACTTAAAGATGAACATTGGGGACATGTACACTCTTCCTGACGAAAATGCACAAGCCGTAAAAAAGATGCTTCAATCTAATGAATCAGCATTAAGCAGCTTTTACACGGACGAATATGGCACATGGACTACTATTGTTTACCCGATTACAGATGCTAGCGGGAAAGTCACAAGTGCGATTTACTTTGACGTAGATGCGAGCTCTGTACCTACCGGCCTTCATAAATTGCTTGTATACGGTGTTTCACTGCTCATTCTGTTTCTTGCCATCTTCTTAACGATTCAATATTTACTGGTAAAACGCACCCTCTCCCCGATTCGTAGCCTGATGAAGGGCATTGAAGAAGTCAGCGAGGGAAATCTGAATGTAAAAATCAAGACAGGCGAGGACGACCTTGGCATTATCAATCAAAAATTTAATTCAATGATCAAACACCTTAACGATACAATGGTGAAAGTACAGGATACCACGCAAGAAGTTACGGGATCTGCCCAGGAATTGTTAAGCATTAGCGAGAAAAACAGTACGAATACGAACGTCATTAACAGCAATATTCAGGAAATAACCCAAGGGCTTGAAGCTCAGGATCACGCAGCACTTGAAAGCTCCAGAGCTATGAATGAAATGTCGACGGTTATCCAAACCATTGCGGAGAGCTCCTCTTCCGTAGCCGATCAAGCTTATTCTATGGAAAAACGCTCCGTTGAAGGCAATCAGGTAGCCCAAAAGCTTTCCGCTCAAATGGACTCTATCTCCACTACAATGGAAAGTACAGCTGATTCCGTTAATGCGCTGCAGAACCGTTCTAACGAAATCAGCAATATCGTCAGCATCATTACAGGCATTGCCAGTCAAACGAATCTGCTTGCACTGAACGCTTCTATTGAAGCTGCCAGAGTCGGTGAAGAAGGCAAAGGTTTTGCAGTCGTAGCGGGAGAAGTGCGTAATTTGGCTGAACAGTCTCAAGAGTCTGCCAAACAAATTGCAGAGCTTATTGAAGAAATCCAAAAAGAAATTGAACAGACTGTAAAAGGCATCAGCCTTGGTACAAAAGAAGTTCAGATTGGGCTAGAAGTTACGAAGCAGACAGGCGAAATGTTCTCTGAAATTTTAGATGCGTCTAATAAAGTGTCGTCACAAATCCAGGAAGTATCCAGTGCAACGGAGCAGATTTCAGCCAGCACGCAGGAAATGTCAGCTACCTCTGACGAGCTGTCTTCCACAGTTAGCAAAACAGTCGACAGCAGCAAACAAATTCAGCATACTATTGGAGAACAGGCTGAGTCTATGGCTTCTATTGTCCAAGCTTCTGACAAGCTTACATTGATGTCCGGCGAGCTGGAAGAGCTCATTTCGTTCTTCAAGGTGAACCGAGAAGCCTAATCCTATAACTTCCAAGAGCCCTAGATAACAATAAAGAACCTCTAGTCTGATAAATGCGAACTAGAGGTTCTTTGATCTACTCTTACATACTTCTTAATTTATAAATCCTTCCAAAGCTGAGGTTGGTTTACCGTCAGCCTGCCAAGCACCTTTGTTATAACCTTGATTGTAACCTGGAGTTGCAGCAGGCTCCCAATAAAATACCCCTGTACCTTTACCGCCTCCGATGTTCCGAACCTTCGTTTTGATTGCAAATATAAATGCCTTGGAAGCCGCAGGTTCATTATATTCCATCCCGATTTCACTGATGACAATGCCTTTTCCGTATTTGGCAATGAGGTTATTGGCATTGGTAATCGTCTGATCCACCTTGCCCTGCCAGTCCGCAGGAGAGGGATACAGAGACAGTCCGATGAGATCAAACTGAGCTCCATTATCAATCAGTCCGCCGATATTCCAGTTCAACACAGAACTGTTATCCCCGTTGGCTAAATGTACGATCGTTTTAGTACTACTGCTTACCGATTTTACAGCGTTATTGCCCGTGTTGACGAGCCACGCATAGTTTTTCATGTTCACCGAAGCTTTGCCGTCTTCCCAGAGCATTCCATTGTTCGTCTCATTACCGATCTGCACCCAGTCCGGTGTTACCCCCTTGCTTTTCATCGTGTTCATAACATAGACCGTATGGGACCAGACTGCATCCATAAGTTGTGTAAATGTGAAATTGCGCCACGCATAAGGTTTGTTCTGTTGCCCTGGATCTGCCCAAGAATCACTATAATGTAGAGTCAGCATAACGCTCATACCTAACTTTTTAGCTCGTTGCGCCAGTTCTGCTGCCTTTTCGGCATTCATGTATCCGCTTGCATAATCTTTCATGTCAGGGTTTACCCACACACGGATACGCACCGCGTTGATCTGATAGTCATCTCGCAAAATTTGCAGTATATCTCGACGAACACCCTTCTTATCCTTCCAACTCATACCTTGCGCTTCCATTCCTGCTACCCAGCTTATATCTGCTCCTTTGGCGAAAGCAGGGGCGGCCGAAGCCGCACCCAACCCTACAGAACCGAACGGATACAATAAGCTGGATAACAAGATCAACATCGCAAATACCATCGTGCGGTTACCTGTTTTCATAAGTCATCTCCCATCCGAATTGTATACTTCTCATTGCCTCTGACCAATCTACCAGCTCCCACTCGGGAAAACGATAGAGATCACACTTAATATATCATGTTCTATTTATTGCGCTCTGTCTTTAAAACCTTAACAGCGTAGGCATCCAATTGAATGCTACCATCTTCTATCACATGATTTTCAAGCATATCCGCATAAGTTCGTCCATCCAACATAATCTTTTGCGGCTCATGCGTGAAATTCAATATGAAAATATAATCATGAACTCCATCGGTACGAATCGCCGTATTCACTCCATGAGGCAACTTCACATTGAGCGCTTTACTGATTCCTGCATCATCAATTAAACTTCTGTAAAAATGACTGTGGAATAGTCCGATGTTGCGTGATGCGATGTAATAAGCCTTTCCTTGTCCCAAACGGTTCACCGTCAAAGCTGGGCGTCCTGCATAAAAGTCTGAACCGTACACAGCCAGTACCTCTGCACCCTCTGTATGAATGAGATCACACAATTCTACAGCTTCATACTCCCCTTGCAGATCCAGCTCATTGCCTTCAACCGGCAAAATGTGATTACGGTCATGATCATGCAATCCGTCAATCTCTTCCGACCAGATCCCCAGCGTCTTACGAAGCGGGCCCGGAAAGCCTCCAAGGAAGCACAAATCATGTTCATCTACGATACCAGACCAATAGGTTGCTACGAAAATACCACCGTTTTCAACAAACTTCTGTATACGCTCCCCCACACCGCTGCGGACCATATATAACATCGGAGCTACCAAAAGTTTGTATTTGGAGAAATCTGCATCCATATGAATGACATCTACAGGCACACCCTGCTCCCACAGCGCCAAATAATGCGCTTCAGCTGTCTCTTCATATTTTACACCTTTGTTCCGCGGTCCCTGTGAATCGTTGATTCCCCAACGGTTCTCCCAGTCAAAAATGACTGCGGCCTCCGCCGGTACAGATGTACCGATAACCTCCTCCAATTTTTCCAGCGTATTACCGACATGGGTCACATCCCCGAATACCCGAGTGTGCTCATGTCCGACATGATCGACAACCGCACCATGCAGCTTTTCACTCGAACCGCGGCTTTTCCGCCACTGAAAATATTGAACGGTGTCTGACCCGTGTGCCACAGCCTGTAAAGACGAGAGCAGATGCATTCCCGGCCGCTTCAGCTTGCTAACGTCTTGCCAGTTCGTCAAACTTGGTGTACTCTCCATGAGCATCCAAGGCTTACCTCCCTTGATTGAACGAATAATATCATGCATCATGGCCACTTTAGCAGCCTGACGGCTATCATCTCCCTCACGATCATGCCATGTTGGGTAACTATCCCAGGATATAACATCGAGCAGATCAGCAAACTTCCAGTAGTTCAATCCTTCAAAAAACTCCATCAAATTGGTTGTGACCGGAATTGCTGGATTTGCAGCCTTGAGCGGCACAATCTCATGCTTGATAAAATCTGCGGTCTGATCGGTCACAAACCGTCTCCAGTCCAAATTCATGGCATGAACCTGTGTTTCACCGTGAGGTGCCGGGGACTCAACTTGGCTCCAGTCCGTAATCGTATGACTCCAAAAGGTCGTCCACCATGCGTGATTTAGCTTGTCCAGCGTACCGTATTTATCCTGGACCCAAGCGCGAAATGCCTCCTGACAATAATCACAGTGGCAATCTCCACCAAATTCATTGGAAATATGCCAGCCAATAACAGCCGGATGGTTAGCATAACGCTCGGCTAGCTTCGTATTCATGATACGTACTTTTTCCCGGTAAACAGGCGATGTAGCACAGTGATTATGGCGAAACCCGTGCAGATTACGAACACGGTTAGCCTCCACACGCAGCACCTCAGGATATTTTTGTGACATCCAGGCTGGTCTTGCTCCACTAGGAGTAGCCAAAAATGCATAGATTCCGTTCTCAGCAAACGAATCCAGAATACGATCCAGCCACTCAAACGTAAATACACCTTCCTCAGGCTCCAATGATACCCATGAGAAAATGCCAACAGACATCACGTTACATTTGGCTAGTTTCATTAGACGAATATCCTCCGCTAACACCTCAGGGTAATGCTGCCATTGCTCCGGGTTATAGTCCGCTCCATGCAGCATACGTGGAATTCGCTCACTAATCGGGGGGTACTTAGTTATGTTTTGATACGTCACTGTAAATCATCTCCTTATTATTTCTATTACTCTTTGACGGAACCTAGCGTCATACCTTTAACAAAATACTTTTGTAAAAATGGATATACAATGAGAATAGGCGCTGCACCAATGAAAATTTGCGCTGCATTAACCGTCGTTTGAGAAAGTAATTCCATCTCCTTTGGACTCATGCTCATGGAACTCATGTCCTTCTGAATAATTACAGTTTGCAGGAACGTCGCGAGCGGATAGTCCTTTGCATTGCTCAAATAGAGTAGACCGTCAAACCAGGAGTTCCAATGAAATACCATACTAAACAGCGCAATCGTCGCAATGGAAGGCATGGATATCGGTAAAAAGATACTAAACAATGTCCGAAAATGTCCTGCTCCGTCGATCAATGCGGCCTCTTCCATCTCTTTGGGAATTCCTCTAAAAAAGTTCAACATAAGGATGACCAGAAATGTGTTGACCGCTCCTGGCAAAACAAGTACCCAGAAGCTATCCATGAGATGGATCTTTTGAATAACCATATAGAATGGAACCAGACCACCGTTAAAAATCATGCTGAACACGAACAACCATGAATATACGTTTCGGCTACGGAACACAGATGTTTCCTTTGAAAGTGGATAAGCAGCTAAAAAGGTAATCAGCAGTGTCAAGCCGGTTCCCAATACAGTCCGACAGACAGAAATCCAGATGGAGTGCAGAAAAATCGGGTTATTCATTGTCTTCTTATAGGCTTCTAATGAAAACTGCACTGGCCACAGTCCAACCAGATTGGCATCTGCTGCTGATTTAGCACTAAATGATACCGCCAACACATGAATCAGTGGAACGATACACATGATAGACAACATCACTAGTAAGCAAATATTAAACACATTGAAGATGCGGTATGGCGTTGTTTTATGATACATGACTCTCCCTCTTTCAGCCTCGTGGAATCAGAATATGCGGTAACCTGCCCATTTGTAAGCAAGTCGATAAGATATCAGAATGAGAATCATACTGATAACGGATTTGAACAAGCCGATAGCGGTGGCAAAGCCCATTTCCCCATTGATTAACGCTGTCCGGTAGACGAATGTATCAATAATATCGCCTTTTTGGTAAACCAGTGGATTATAAAGGTTGAAAATCTGGTCAAAACCGGCATTCAGTACATTGCCAAGTGCAAGCGTTCCAACAACGACTACCATCGGAATTAACGAAGGTACAGTGATGTGTAGCGTCTGTCTCCAGCGGCTCGCTCCATCCATTTCAGAAGCCTCATACAACGAAGGATTAATACCCGCCAGTGCAGCGAGAAATACGATGGTGTTGTAGCCGAACTCCTTCCATATATCTGAAACAATGACAGTAAACCGAAACCAGTTATTATCTCCCAGAAAAAAGATAGGCTGGATCCCGAAACTACCGAGAATACGGTTCATAAATCCATCTGTAGCCAACAGGTCAATCAGAATTCCGCCCAAGATGACCCACGACAGAAAGTGTGGTAGATAAACCAGTGTCTGAATGGATCGCTGAAGTCCGACCTTGCGAATTTCATTCAGCAGTATAGCAAAAACAAACGGAACCACCAGATTGAAAAACATCTTTAACACAGCAATAATTAGTGTATTCCATACAACTTGAAGACTGTCCTCTCGTTGGAACAAAAAACGGAAGTTATCCAGTCCAACCCACTCGGAACCCGTTATGCCTAGCCAAGGCTTGTAATTTTGAAAGGCCATCACGATGCCGCCCATCGGAATGTAGCTGAATACAATTAAGAATATGATGGCTGGCAGCAGCATGATATGAAATGGCCACGTACGTTGCAGACTTCTCATTGCAGTTCCTCCTGTAACTTTCATTCATGGTATACTTCAATTATAAAAGCGTTTTCGCAGTCCCGACAGTTCAAAAAACCAACATACATGGCACAAAAGCAATCATTTTTTTTAGCTCGCCAAACGAATAAAACTTTTTTTCAAATACACCATGATAGCGCATTCATTTCTACTCGATACGGGTGAAACTGTAGTAAAAAGGCTGCCCACCTCGGGACAGCCTTCCTACTCTGTTACAACATCATTGGTTTTTACTTTTCGACGCTTTTATACCATTCGTTTACTTCATTTGTAATTTGTTCGCCACCCGCTGTTTTCCACGTCTGCACAAAGGTATCAAAAGCAGAGATCGGCTGCTTGCCATAAATAATTTCATTGAAGGTCTGACTTTCAATTTTATCCAGATAGTCCTTTTTAGCCTTCATGGTTGGCGTAGTTGGACCTGTGAACTGATCTTTCATGGAGATATCCTTCTGTTCCATAAGCACTTTGGCAGCTGCAGGAGTACCTTTCCCGTAGTTCACCATTACATCTTTCTCCAGACGGGTCTTCGGTTCTGCGCCGTTAGCCAAACTTAGCAAAGCCTTCATTTGGGCATCAGGTATACGCGCACCATCACGAACCAGCAAATAACGAATAGAGTTTACATAACCGCCTGG
Source organism: Paenibacillus sp. SEL3 (assembly GCF_054602585.1). NCBI lineage: Bacteria > Bacillati > Bacillota > Bacilli > Caryophanales > Paenibacillaceae > Paenibacillus > Paenibacillus sp. SEL3. The sequence goes on from NZ_CM137725.1 coordinate 397,186, forward strand.
TATTTTATCAATAGACATTAGCTTTCCGTCCGCATCCAAATCATAATCGTAGCCCTTAAACAGCCCATTCGACAAATCGCTATCCGGTTTGGCATTAGCATAATGGTCAAACAAATAGTTTTGATAAGTGAAAAAAGCTTCAGGATGCTGCATTTGTTTGTTGATTAATACAACACCATTGGTGTATTGCGTTCCGTGACGCATGGCTTTGTTGTCAGGACCCGCTGGAATCTTGATCGGCTTCCACACGGCACCCGGCGCATTTTTGACTGTATCCTGAAGCGGCCAGCCGCTCATCCAATATGGCCCAGGAATCATGCCGGCTGTTCCTGCGACTGTAGGTTCTGCCGTTTTATTTTCATCCCACAATGCTGCTTCCTGAGGGATATATCCCTTTTTGAGCCACTCGCTCAGCTTTTGCAAACCCGGCTTCATGCCAGGCTGCACGGAGCCATATTCCAAACTGCCATTCACGCCTTTGTTCCACTGCTGAGGTAGTGTGCCATATGCCCCGAAAATCCAGGACGGGTCACCCATCCAAGTGTTCATGGATGTTTTAAAACCGATACTGAGCGGAACCACTTTGTTCGGAGCCAGTCCGTCCGGATTTTTATTTTTAAAGGCATCCATCACTTTTTCCAGATCATCCATCGTCTCAGGAGCCTTCATACCCAGCTTATCCAACCAATCTTGTCGTACCCACAATACATAATCATGGTTATAGGCGAAATCAAGCACAGGAATACCCATTTTCTTACCATCTCGGCTATACTGATTCCATACATTCGTATCCTGATTCATCGCCTGCTTCCAGGAATCCGAAGCGTACTTGTCAAACAACGGACCAGCCTCTGCAAACATACCGGAATCGATCATGTCCTGTGCCAGTTGCTCATTTTCCGTCCCCAGTACAACGACGTCCGGCATCTCCTGACCGGAGGACATAGCCAAACGCAGCTTCGTAGCAAATGCACCATTCGTATCCGTGACGGACCAGAGTGATTTGATATTAATACCGAATTTCTCTTTAGCCCATTTGGTCGCAATGTTATTTTCGATAGATTCACCATTTTTAAATTTTAAGGCGGGATCTACACCCCATACCGTGGAAATTGTGACTTCTGGATTGTATTTTTCTTTGTATACGTTTTCAGTTTTAGCTGTGCCGTCCGCATTCCCATCATTTTCCGCACCTGAGCAGCCCACAAGGCCAACTCCTAATACCATAGTTGCGGCGAGCAACGACAACAGCTTTTTCTTCGAATGAACTCGCATATTGTTCCCCCTCTAGAAATCATTTTCTACTCTTTTATTATAGAAGGGCTTTTCTTCACAGCCTATGTCACAAAATAAATATTTCTGCACCTTTCCCAACTGATCTTTACTGATTTCGTCTTTACTGGTCCCATCTCTACTGATCTCGAAATTCGTGCGGAGTCATTCCGTAATGCTTTTTGAACATTTTACTGAAATATTGGGGATTCTGGTAGCCTAGTTCCGTCGTAATTTCGTATATTTTTTTGTTGGAATATTTGAGCAAATAAAGAGCCCGCTCCATTCTCATTCGGATAATATAGTCACCCAGACCTTCTCCGGTTTCAGCTTTATAAATTTTAGACAGATAGACTGGATGAAGATAAACCTGATCAGCAATCGTCTTAACAGACAGCTCCTGGCCTTTATCCTGGGAGATGAGCTCCTGAACCTGCTTGACCACATAACTTTTAGCGCTTTGTTCGCTTGCGGACCATTCAGATTTAAGTTTGTTCATCATGGAAAATATCCACTCTTTGAGGTGGGGGAACGAATGAACCATTTTCTGCGCATGTAACGGATCGAAGCCTACTTGATCCATCTGTGTAATGAAACGTCCTTGTTTGTGCGCTGTATACATAAAGGCGCTCGTCACCGAAATAAACAGCTCATATAAATGCTCGCGTGTATATCCCACCTCTTCCATTTTTCCAAATACACGGCTCACTTTCGCTTCAGCCTCGTCCCATTGCCTGGATTCGAGCAGATGAGTAAGCGTAGGGTGCATATAAAGCCCCTCTAGTGACTTAACTGAACTGTGTGGCTGTTCTGTCTGTTCTTCTATGAATAGCAGTGCATCCGTTTCCTCCTGATGATTCCAGTATAAAGATCTAATCGCTGTCTGATATAGCTTAGGCAGTTCCTCTGGAAACTTAAACCATCCGGTTAATGCAACGTAAATTTCCCCTTTCAAGTAATTGCTTACATTTTTTCGAAAGGCCTCAATCGCCGCACTCAAAAAACGATTCTGCTCATCCACACTCCGCTCAGGAAATGAATTCCAATCCCCTTCTATTAATACAATTAAGCAGTCATGCGGCGCTTTGCAATGCCAAACGTGAAAATCAGGTGCGAACACTTCTTCGGCAATATTTCCAATCGCATACTCAATTAAGGAGACTGAATGATAGTCCATATCAGAAAAATGCTTTCCTAGCTGAATAAGCAGCATACTGGCAGGATGTCCCGTACGTAGCTTGATTTCGTACTCGGACATTTTGCTCTCTATTTTTGGTACTGGTAAATCACGCCCGAGTAGCAAATCATGCATCAAATGGGTCCGCAGTACACCAAAATCGTTTCTGCGGCTATATTGTAATTGATGAACCTTGTCAAATGCTTCCCATTCTTCCTTTAGCGAATCCATGGCGGCTGACACACATTTGATAAACTCTTCATCATCCACCGGCTTTAAAATGTAATCAAAAGCCTTAAGCTGAAGCGCTTTTTTAGCATATTCAAAATCGGCATAGCCTGTCAGTAACAAACTTCGGATATGCGGCCATCGCTCGTTTACTTCAACAATCAACTCCAGTCCCGTCATACCAGGCATACGAATATCTGTTACCAGAATATCAATATCGTACGCTTCCAGCACATCCACTGCTGCTAATGCGGAAACCGCTTGATGAACCCTCTCGATGCCTAGCGTCTCCCACGGAATGGTAGCTGCCAGACTTTCTGTTACATAACTCTCATCATCTACTAGTAATATCTGAACCATCTGGTCCCTCCGTTTTAACTATATTCGAATCTAGCGAAGGCTCAATTAAACCATTCGCATGCTCTCCTTCTGTTGAGATCGACCATTTTAATACTGCACGCAATCCTCCCAATGGAGACAAAGAGAACTCCAGTCCGGCATCTTCCCCAAAATGTAATCGCATGCGGTGATGCACATTCCACAAACCGTATCCATGATCCTCTTCCACAGGCTTGTCAAGCGTTGATGTCAGGGCAGCTATAGCCTCTCTACTCAAACCGAGTCCGTTATCATCCACAATCAGGTACATATACGAGCCAACACGCTCAGTCAAAATATGAATTAGACCCTCCTCCGCTTGAGGCTCTATTCCGTGCAGCACCGCATTTTCCACCAGTGGCTGCACTATAAGCGGCGGAATCGGCAGACTGCTGGCCTGCGAAGAAACATGAACTAAGAACGTTAGCCTTGGCATACGCATCTGCTGTATCCTCAGATAATATTGAACAAACTCGACTTCTTCTGACAATGGAACCAAATCCCGCTCCTGTCTTGTCGTATACCGATAATACCTGGATAAATTATGAGCCATAGCCACGACCGCCTCATGATTGCGCAGCTTCGCCATACTTGTGATAAACGAAAAACAATTATAAAAAAAATGTGGATTGATTTGTGACTGGAGCTGCTTTAGTCGCGCTTCCTTGACATGTAGCTGCTCAACATACACCTTCTCAAACAGCTCCTGAATCTGTTCGACCATCTGATTGAATTGACTAGACAGGAAAGCAAACTCGTGACTCCCCCTTAGACTTAATCGAACAGCATAGTCTCCGTCCTTTAGTCTCCTAAATGCCCGCACAAGCTGAAGAATCGGCACTTGTACCTGTGAATGAAGCAAGTAAGCGCCAATCAGGCCTACCAGCAGCGAGCCAACAACCGTTATATAAAACAGTCGATTCGATGAGTAAATCGGAGACATCATATCGGACAAAGGCATGTAATCAATCAAATACCAACCCGTCGTTTGCGAAAGAACGGCATGAACCAGGTAGCTTTCTTCTCCAATTTTCACAGTCAGATTGTCAACTTCATGGAGTCCCATTTTTTCTAATTTTGAAATCAGCTGTCCAGACAGCTTTTCATTGGCAGTACGATTATAGATCGCTCCTACGCCTTTTTTATAATAAAAAGGCTCCTTGCGTCCATCACCTTTGAAGCGGTCAAGCATATCCTGAATATTACTGCTGTCAAATTCAACCTTAATAATCGTGTTAGCAGTTTCTGGATTACCAAGTGAAGAAAACGGGGATAATGTATACAATGAAAATATAAATTGGTCTTTCCCGTATGATCTTTTTTTGGATACCTGCCAGCCGTCTTTTATCAGCTGATTTAGTTTTTTCTGGTCATATAAACCTGCTCCATTTTCCGATACAACCCGTCCAAGCGAAGGAGAATAGATACTCAGTCCGGTTCTCCAATTAGAAGAGCTTTCCTGAAGCCCAAGCTTGGTTTGAATCCGTTTGACAAGGTTAATTCCATCCAGATTGAGAACTTTGTCCTTCAAAAAAATCGCTTGAAAACTGGCTACATCAGGATCATGAATCAGCAGATGCGGCCAGGAGGAAATCATTTCAATATTCGTATTCACCTGGTTTTGAAAAAAAGTCAGCTGATTATAATTAGATTGATTCAGCTCCTCACGTAGTACACCTGTCGTTGTCTGATTAGAATAGACATACAGGATCAGCAGAGGTATAAGCAATACGATAACGATGGAGACGATTTTAGTATAAAAATTAAATTTAAACATGAGTTCTACACATCCTCTGCACAAGAAACAGGCATACTTAATTGGTATGCCTGAGCCCTGACCTTTGTTGCCGTCAGTACATACACTACATTATCAATGGTTGGCGGTGATAATATGTTTGATGCTAAGCAAATGGAATGGTTTAACCAACTATCCGCTGAAGACTTGGCCATTTTAGGTGCCGGCTTCAATACACTAGGTGATTTTTTTGATTTTCTGGCGTTGGTTAAGGCCAAACAGGAAACATCTAAGGAGCTAAAAGGTAAAAACACGAAATCAAAAACTATTTAATAACGAATTTTACACGAGTTCCATCCTCATACTCATCCAATTGATGACTAACCCATGATCCTGCCCCACGATTATCCTTAGGGGCTATGTATTTGACATTTGCACCTTTGCCTCCTTCTGAACACATAGCCATCGGCCATTCATCACGATCGTATCCCTTACGAGTGGGAACACCTGTAAGCGAATGCTTGCGATTTTGCTCGGCTCCTTCACGGTCAATTGTGCATACTGGTGATTTTCCCGCCTGAATGGCTTCCTTAATATGCTGCGCCGTTTCAGGGTAACGACCTGACGGGAATTGCAGCGTTACCTGAGCCGCCGAGGAAGGCGGGTTCTCTCCTGTTATTTTCGTAAGAAGATTGCCTCCTTCAAACCAGTACGCGCCCGCAGCTAGCAGAACTAAAGCTATAAAACTTAGCAACTTTTTCTTCAATTTCTCTCTTCCCTTCAAGCTATTCCAATAGATGCCTTCAACTAAGGTGATCCCCGGATTTTATTTTTTGTAACCCCTTACTAACTATAAAAAAAGGTTGAATATTGGACGACAAATAGTATAGAGAGGAGGTTGCACGAATGAACGATGAGATCAAACTGGCCGTGAGCCAAATGCAAGCCGTTGTAGTCCGGTTACTGAATGGAAGTACCGTAATTGGCTGGCCTAAGCTCCTATCTGACCAAGAAACTCAGCAATTCAAGCTCTATGATGACGAACACGTATATACGATTTCTGTTAATGACGTGGATACAGTCGCAAGAGTTATTGTATAAGATACAGGAAGCGACTTAATGAGACATCCAGCGGACAAGCCCAAACAAGGCACACCACAGAAGAAGACTAATCAGAATCCCCAAAAATAAACCTTTAAAAAGCTTCATACCATACTGACAACCTTTCCGACTGGGCTTTTCCCCATTATAACATGTCAGAAAGACAGCTGTCGCAGCTTGCTCTTGCATCATCTTCGTATCATATATTTTAAATTTTAAAATCACAATACAAAGGAAAATAATGAAATTTCCGAAAATTATGCCTGATCACCATTGAAAATGCAATCATGACATAATAAAAGTCACATTTTAATCAAAATTTAATGAAAGTTTTCCGAAAATGATGTATAATTATTGACATAACAAAACGCACGAGGTGATCATCATGGCATTATTAAACAGAGTTCATGAATTAAAATTGCAACTGCCTAACGAGCATCATAGCATTTCCCAATACGTGGAGCATGCATTGCATTCGATTGACAGTTTTGTGGAGCAACATCGTCAATTTATAGCCGCTCAGGCTCTATATGGTGAAAAGATCAATGGTACGGAAGAAAGACTGTTCCGAGACACAATTTCTGAGATTAAAGCCCAACTGGTAGCTACTTTGGAAAAGACAGTTGAAGACTTCGCACACAAAGGCGATAAACATTGGAAAAATCATTATCAGGACGGCGTAGAATAAGCTGAAAATAACCCCCGGTCTTTGGACCGGGGGTTTATTTGTTGGTATACGCCGGATGTGGCAATGTACGTAGACTATTTTAACACTTTGGCAGATGTCGTTACCTTCTTACCACCATAGACTACTTTAATACTGGAGCTTCCACTATCCAAGGCCTTCACCTGACCGCCAGTAACCTGTACGATCGACGGTTTGGAGGATGTCCATACCGCAGAATTGGTTACATTCGTAGTCGCACCTGAATCATAAACAGCACTCACGCTAAGGACTTGAGATGAGCCCTTAGGCAACTTCAGGTTTTTATTGCTCAATACCAGCTTGAGCAGCTTAGGTGTAACCTTAATCTCCACGTTAAACGACTTATCCTGGTACGTACCTGTAATGGTTGCTGTTCCAATTCCAACAGCTTTAATGGAAGACCCTTTTACGACCACTACAGAAGCATTCGATGTTGTCCATTTCACTTTACTGCTCAGGGTAACTTTTTTACCATCCGTATATATGCCGACGACTTTGATGGACTTACTTCCCTTCAAATTCATCTCAGCATTCGAAAAGCTTGGTGTCAATGTAGAAATAGCTCCCTCCACAATGACAGGTACTTTCACATATTTATTCATATACATAGCTTTGATTCCAGAGTTACCGCCACTCACCGCTTTTACTTTACCATTTGCTACTGTAACTGCGGCTGTTGTACCTACCCAGCTTACCTGATTGGTAATATCCAGTATTCCACCACCAGCCATGTGGGCTTTTACTGTCGGAATACTTGCTTCTTGGCCTGCAACCAGTACATATTTTTTCTCAGAAGCCGTCAGCTTGAGCACTTTATATTGCACAGTCACTGGAATATCCAGTTTGAGCGCACCTACCGTTGCTGTCAATGTTGCACTGCCTGGGTTCACTGCAACCAGCTTACCATTTGCTATTTTAACTGCACTTTCACTGCTTAAGCTCCATTTTACATCGGATTGAACTGCTTTTTTTGCTCCATTGACCAAATAAGCAGATATACTCGGAAGAGAAGTTTTGCCTCCTGTTTCGAGAGTCAGACTGGCTTTGCTTGAAACCAGTTTTTCAACCGTCGGAAGTACATTAATCTTCAGAGTCTTGCTCAAACCATGATAGGACGCTGTAATCGTCGAATTGCCTGCATCCATCGGTGTGATTTTACCTTGCTCGACTGTGGCAACCAGCGGATTGGAGGAAGTCCATTCTGCCGTGTTGGTCACATCTGTTTTGCTGCCAGTCAGGTTGACATCAGTTGCACTAACCTGAATGGGGGAGCTACCTAAAAAGACCGATTTGGACCCAGTTGCACTCAATACCAATGCCTGGGAAGAAGAGCGCACATACACAATCGTTTGTGCTTTGAGTTCATCTTTGCTTGCTTTAATGTAAGTCACGCCTTTGGCAAGTGGACGAATAAGACCATCTTTAACGGTAGCAACAGCCGCATTCGAAGAAGTCCATTCGACACCGGATACATTTTCCGTCCCACCTCCAGTAAGAACACCTTGAGCAGTCAATTGCTTCGATTCTCCGCCAATCGTCAGATTCAGTGGACCCGTCGGATTTAATTGCAGCTTGCTGTAAGGCGATTTTACTGTAATCGTTGTACTTACCGTTTGCTGCTCATATGTAGCAACAATCTTAATCTGCCCTTTTGACACAGGAGTAATGAGTCCCTTATCTACCTTTAAAATACTTGAATCCCCAGAGATCCATTCTGCCTTTTGTGTAACATCTTCCTTGCCCTTTTCTGTCAATGACCACACTTTTAATTGAGCGGGGCTTCCACCCAGATTCAATGTAGTCGGATTTTGACTATCCCACTCTACCGTGGAGGTCTTGCTCTCCTCAGCCCGGATCAAACCTGCTGGCCATGCTGCAAATACAAACATCAGCAACGCAAGTAAGAAGGTACTCCGTTTGCTCATACGTTTCATACGTTTCATACGTTCCATTCGTTTCGCTCCCTTTGTTTCATTCTATAAAACAGGGTATTATTAACAATCCCATTATCTTTTATCGGTAAGCAGTTAACTAAATTGAACCCTTCATCAAAAAAAGGTGAATTATTACAGTTAAAGTTCTCCACGCAGTGACCTTACCACAAACAAATGCTCTTCCTTAGATAAGGTTTGTCCATCTTCAAGAATTACATCGTGTGCCGAGTGACTAACCAGCTTTACATTATAAGCAATCAGCTGATCCTCTCTCCAAATCGTCACCGCCGACTGAAAATGAATGGCATTATCAAACTGTAACGGAACGCTCATTACATAACCAGTAGCGTTCAGCTTCGCCGGATGGCGGCTTCTACGCTCACGCCCCGGAGGAAACATGGTAATATGCGTAATATTTTCAAAAGGAATAGCCAGCATTTTCGGGCCTAAAATAACACACTTTCGTATCTCATCCCATTTTTCAAGCGTGCCGCGCACCTTCTGGGTATGACCATTGTTGCCGTGATATAAAATGACCTGACGTCCCTTCCATTGACGCATGTCCTCACCTCCAGTGCTAGCGGCTATGAATCTCCCACCGAATCGGTTCCATTCCATGCTCCTGCAAAAATGCATTGGTACGCGAAAAAGGTTTGCTGCCAAAAAAACCTCTGTGAGCCGCCAATGGACTCGGATGAACGGATTTCAGCACCAAATGCTTGCTGGTATTCACGAAGCTTGCTTTTTTCTGAGCATGGCTCCCCCACAAAATAAACACTGCTGGCTGCTCGCGCTCATTAATCGCTTCAATGACAGCATCCGTGAAACGTTCCCAACCTATTCCCTGGTGAGATTGCGGTTGTCCTTCACGAACGGTTAACACGTTGTTCAGCAGCAGCACACCTTGCTCAGCCCAAGGAACGAGGTATCCCTGATTCGGAATGGGAGTACCGATATCATCGCGAAGCTCCTTGTATATATTTAATAGAGACGGTGGCGTTCGCACACCAGGTCTAACAGAAAAGCTTAAACCGTGAGCTTGTCCCTCTCCATGATATGGATCCTGTCCCAATATAACCGCTTTGGTCAGATGAAATGGCGTTAATTTGAGTGCGGAAAACAAGTCTTCTTTTGGAGGATATACCTTATGTAACTTGTACTCTCGGGCTAACGTATACCTTAAATCATTAAAGTATGGCTTTTCGACCTCTTCTCGTAGTACATCATCCCAGTCATTCCCAAACATACTCCTGTCTCCTCTCAATATGTAAATCAGTGAAAACGGTAAGCTTTTTGATCCAAAAAAATAAGCTGAACTCCTCATCCGGAGCCAGCTTATTTATTCGTTACCTGTGTTATATGCCGAAGGACCAGGAAAATATCCTTACGGTAATCAGCTACCGCAGGTCTAAATTCGATTTCCTTATTATAACATTAACGATAATGATGTCAAGTAACTGAAAGCTTAATTCCCTCTGAAGAAAAGCTCTTTATTGCTGTATTTATTACGAGTTTGTATGAGTATTCAAGTATTCCAATGCATTATATAACATAACAGCAGCTTCGGCACGTGTAATCTCGCTTTTTGGATAAAACTTTTCATTTGCATCCAAGGTATTGACCTTGTAGACTAGCGAGCGTTGAATGCTACCTTGGTAAGAAGGCTCCAGTTCGCTGTCATCCGCAATATTCGCAGGTGCGATTTTAATCATCGGAAGAGCGCCTGCTTTTTCCATGCCCTGAATCAGCATATGGGTGAACTGTTCCTTAGTCAGAGCTTTGGCAGGATCAATATCCTTTGGAATAACCACACCATTATAATGAGCGTTGATAAAAGCTTCAGCGTACCATGCAGTATCCTTAACATGGGTAAACAGTCTACTGACCTGTGGCTCCTTGTTCAAATCAATGGCGGCCAAACTGAGCTGGAGTCCGCCGGAGATCAACTGAATGCCTTGGGCAGCGGTCACTTTAGATGACGGGAGAAACTGCGTGTCAGAGGCACCTTTGAGTAGACCCTGATCTTTAAGGGATATAATTTTTTCTTTACCGCTTACGTTATTCAAATCCTTAAATTGGCGGTCTGCCGCAGACATTTGACCTCCAACGGAAAAGGACAAAATGGCTACAGTTGTAATGGCTGCAAATGCACCTTTTCTCATACTCATGTTAAATTCCACCTTGTAGTTGAATTAGGCCGCTTGGCCATTAACAACTTCATTGACGTAGTACAAGCTGGAAAGGTTGCAGGCAGACGCCGTTGCTTCTTATGCTACATGCCTTCCTTAATATAATACCTTCTCCAGACTGCGTGCCAACTCATCATCGGGAAGGGGCTTGCGATGCGTATTCTCTAGGTAGATATATTTCTCTGTTTCTGGCATTAAATATTGTTTGGACCACAGGAACATATCCGGACTGTCTCCCTGAAGACGAAGAAATCTCCGTACAGTGTCCGCATGTGAAATAGTATTATCCAGATTGGTTAACCAATCTGCCCGGTAGAAATGCTCCCATCTTCCAGTTCCTGCGAGCGATAAAGCTTCTTTACCCATCCGGTAGCTCCAAACGGCATGAGAAGCTTGTATAAATGCTCGTGGATAATCTTTTTCAAGGAACAGCCCATAAGCGCTACATAAGCTTGCCAGTCCACGTGAACCACTTAGATGCAGTTCAATCTGCACAAGCAGTTGATTATATAGCCTGCGACATTCATCTTCAGACAACTGCTTCATGATTCGTAGACACCGCTCTCGCAGTTCAACCCAGTCGGGAATTGCCGACTCGGCTTTTTCCTTGAACCAGCGAACCTGTTCAGGAAAAGGCCTTTCTCCAGTAGCCCAGTACAGCCGTTCATCACTGCCTTCTTTGCCTTGTAGCCAATACCCCATAATTTGCCGAGCTGGATGGTGATAGAATTCCTCCCCTGCTCGATCATCCTTATGCGGGCCATAAACGATAGTGCAACGGGAATAATCCCGGTATAATTGGGAAATCTCTTGAAGCTGACTACTGTACAGCCGTCCAATAAAATCAGTAAGCTGCTCTTCAGCATCCACTTCACCCTTCATCCATAAATTTGCTACTAAATCCAGCGTATATACATGCGGCAAAATATTACCTGAATTGACCAGCAGGTACTCGTCCGCCCCTGAAGTAAACGCTGTTGTTAATTCCTCTACAATCAAGCTGGCTGAGGAGGGAAGTTGGGTAAGATGGTTCGACGCTTGCAAATCGTGGAAGGTCACATGGTAATATACTCCATTCTTGTCCCCATCCTGCGTCTCAGGCAATGCTGGTACACGATAATTAAGATTCCCATGGCGCCGAGATACCATTTTACCGTAACCATTGTCCGCCCATACTTTAATCACCCCTTCGGGTACTTCCATATGCCCCTGCTTGTATAACTCGGCAATCTCACCATACATCGCCATACAGCACACAGGATGCTCCACAAATTCACAGATCATATTGTACTGCTTGCGAACCACATACGAGATTAATTGTCCGCGTTTGTCCGGCGTATTAAAGGAAGGATCATCTTCCCAAAAAGGCTTGTCACCCTGCCCGCGAAAAGATAATACCCATACAATCTTTTCTTCCTTTTGCCGTTCAATCGCTTCCTGCCACAGCTGTTCAAACAACTCGGGATGCTCTCTGTAGCTAGCTTGTTTACCCGGAAAGGCGCGCAAAAACATCTCCGCCCCCAACGGTTCAGCATGATGATGTGTGATCCATAAACCCATGTCTGCTGCAAGCTTATGATGGATACCTGTGCGTGGTAAATCGGTTCCGGGAATCACCATATTTCCACCACAGCGCAGTAACGCTTCAAAAACGGGCTTCCACACCTCCTCCGTCGGTGGGTAATCATCCTTCCAGCCAATCAAGCATACCTCATCATTGACAAACCATCCCCGATACCGGACCTTGGACGGTATACTGTCAACATTCTGACTCGGTATTACTATGATATCCCGCTTAGGCGGTAGAATCTCCGCCCAGAACCAGAACGGCTCCACACCCAGAGCGAAACGGCTGTAATGAAGCAGTCCATAAATAATTCCCAATTCATCACGGCCAATAATATGGAGTACCGTTCCCTTGCTACCAGCAACAAAACGCAGACAATAGCCCTCTGGCCAATGCGGACAGCTATCTCCTTCCTGCGCATAACGGATAATGATCGAGGGCTCTACTTCTGTTTGCAATGGCTCGCAGCCAAACACTTGCTTATGATCTCGCGCAATCATGTTCCAAGCGTGGGCAATGGGCACACTTTCATCAGTTTGAAGATTGTATCCGCTTTCAGATGAAATAGTCAGAGGTTCACAGGCTTTCATTTATTGTCATCTCCTATTTTTTTCAACTATGAGGATTCTTCTTGTCTTTATTTTATAGGTTGTCAACATACATATAAAGCTGTACCAACGTAAATATAGCTTTTTTTCGGTAAATCATTTGAGAGTTGAAGCTTCATTTGAGAAAGAAAAAAGTAAGGAACAGGAGAGAAATAAGAAAGACTTGACTGCTACACTAAAAATGTTCCAAAAAACAGACTGCTCTTAAAGATTCAAGCGCAGCAAAAAGGAGACTTGATATGAAATTGAAAAAACGATTTGCCTCTTTGTTCCTGTTGGCATTGATGGCATTTATCCCGGTCCAGGCATATGCTTCTGGGTCCGTTCCAACCACTCCCTCTGGAATCCCGATTTCCGAAATCGAAAACAGAACAGATCAAATTATGAAAAAATATATAGGAACAGCGATTCCTGGTGCTGCGGTTTCCATAGTAAAGGACGGAATAATTGTTTTTTCAAAAGGTTACGGATACGCAAACATCGAGAAACAAACACCCATGAGTACGGAAACAACCTATATGGAGGCCGGTTCCGTATCGAAATTGTTCACCTGGACGGCAGTAATGCAACTGGTTGAGCAAGGAAAGCTGGATTTGAATACGGACATCCGCACATACTTGCCTGACGGCTTTCTCAAGCCTTCTTTTGATAAGCCTATTACCCTGAAATCACTGATGAGCCACACGGCAGGTTTTGAGGAGCGCCTGGAAAAACTTTTGGTTCATGATCCTGCTGATCTTAGGCCTCTCAAGGAGCATGTCGCACCCGAAAATCAGCCTCAACAGATTTATGAGCCTGGAACAGTGATTGCTTATTCCAACTATGGGACCAACCTAGCCGGTTATATTATAGAACGTGTATCCGGAATGCCTTTTGAAACCTATATTCAGAAACATATATTTGAGCCTCTAGACATGAAACATTCTTACTTTACACAACGGTATGATCTTATTCCAGAGGTTATCGAACATAAAGCAACAGGCTACTTCAAGAAGGATGGAAACTGGGTGGCAAAGCCGAATGTTTTCTTTAATGATGTGCCGGCTGGTGCGTTAAACATTACTTCGGAGGACATGGCTCATTTTATGCTTGCTCATCTGAACATGGACCATTCCTTAAAATATTCGCTGTTCAACAAGAATGAAACCTTGCGAGAAATGCATGAGGCTTCGTATACCCACTATCCCGAGCTTCCGGGGAATGCCCATGGCTTTTGGGAACGGTTCGCGGGAGATTATCGTGTTATCGAGCACGGTGGAAATACAGATTCATTCTCCTCTCTGGTCTCTATCGTGCCGGATCAAAACTTTGGGATCAGTATTCTGACTAATGTGGAAAATGAAATGTCCGGGGCAAGAAGCGAACTCATTGACCTGTTTGTCGGGGGTTCCCACGCTACTCCGCAAGCGGACAGCACGTTGAAGCATAGCGCGGATGTGGAGGGAAAATACCGTTCTGCTCGCGCAGTATCATCTGGTATATTGAAGCTTATACCCGTATTATCCAATGCGGAAGAAGTGGTCACAGCCAACGGCAATGGCGGAATCACTCTGAGTATTCCATCCATGAATATTCATGTTGATTATGTAGAAACCAAACCCTATTTTTTTGAACGCGTGACTCCCGGGAGCACTCCTTATGATCACGCGGGCCTAAACATCAGCCGTCTTTTTTTCTTAACCAATGCCGATGGTAAAGTGACGCAGTTGTCATATGGAGTGATCGATGACCAATTGCCGATATCCTTCCTGCAAACATCCATCTTCAGTTATATTCTGGTCGGGGGATGCGGTATTTGGTTTGCGCTTGGGTCTATTTTCGGTATTATTGGATGGCTGCGGAAGCTCAAGGACGCAAGAAAGCAGAAGAGTGCTTCACGGCTTCCCTTGCCTGACAGTGTAACCTTAATACCGCTGCTGGGTCTGCTTGTGATCATCAATCTCATTGCTTCAAGCATCCAATTGATAGGCGACCCCTATCAGCCTATGTCCAATTTCAATTTCAATATTATCTTTTTCTGGGTACTTGGGCTTGCCTTTGTACCGGCTGCCTATCTTGCTGTAAGAAAATGTAACGTTTCGGAGACTACATTATTAAGAAAGGTATACACCGCGACGCTGATTCTTTCGTTTTTAGCTATTTCGTTTTTCCTGTATTCCTATAATTTCTATTTTTTCGCATAGATCTACTTAATTTTATCCTTTTTGTAGCATAGATAGCCTCCACGACATATTTCGAGTCGAAACATAGAAAAGGCCGTCAATAGACGGTCTTTTTTGTATTCTCTTCTCTATGAACACTCTTATTCATATTTCATAAACTACTAGTGTAGCAAATATGTCTACAGAAAGAGGGTTAATTCAAATGAAACCAAAGAAAAGTGGAAAAGGCGCAGCCCCTGTCATATCCTCCCTCACTTTCTCAATCTCAGGAAATTCGGGAACTGTTTCCAGAGATTTAGTGTTCCGTGTTACAGCAGAGGATACCTTTGCCACAATACTTTTAGATGATGTATCGATATCCTTATTAAGAACATAAATTACTTGGTATTGTAGGCATTTAGTCGTAAGCTCTCGCAAAAGCGACTTGATGGCACGAATTGATACACCGTAAGCTTGCCAAAACAAAAACGCCTCCCCGTATGTTAACGGTGAGGCAGAAGGATAATTCCTTACTGCTCTTTTTGCCTTCTACTAAATACAAATTCGTTATCCGCCGACCACTAGGTTAGCGGGTAAAAGGATACACTGTATACATTCTTAATGACTCTCAGGTTCTGAATAAGCTTGGACTACTTTTTTATGAGTAGTACCTTAGGTTTAAACTGTTCCATCCGTTCCCGCTCCTCACTATGAATTAACAGAACATGGTTATGAAGAAAAATTCGTGATAATATCTATGTCATAGTAAGTGGATATGAATTAATTGTTTGGAGGGATAATTTTGACTAAAATTCACCAAAAGTTGACTGAATTAATTGGAAATACTCCTTTGCTAGCACTGTTGAACTACAGCCAAATCCAAAATATTGAGGCAAACGTGGTAGCTAAGTTGGAATATTTCAATCCGGCTGGTAGCGTTAAGGACCGCATTGGATATGCTATGATTAAAGACGCTGAGGAGAAAGGCTTAATCAATAAAGACTCCGTTATTATCGAACCAACAAGTGGAAATACTGGAATCGGACTTGCATTTGCAGCTGCAGCTCTTGGATATAAACTTATAATTACACTTCCTGAAACGTTTAGTATCGAACGTCGCAAGCTTTTGACTGCGTTCGGTGCTGAGCTTGTGTTAACACCGGGATCCGAGGGGATGAAAGGCGCTATCAAGCGTGCTGAACTATTGGCTGCCGAAACACCAAACTCTTTCATACCACAGCAGTTTAGCAATCCTGCCAATCCAGAAATCCACCGCAAAACTACAGCTGTAGAAATCTGGCATGATACGGATGGCGGTGTAGATATTTTTATTGCGGGCGTAGGTACAGGTGGAACTATTTCGGGCGTTGGCCAGGGATTGAAGGAACGAAAACCTTCTGTAAAAGTGATAGCCGTCGAACCGTTCGATTCACCAGTGCTGTCTGGCGGTACTCCAGGTTCACATCAACTACAAGGACTCGGTGCTGGTTTCATTCCAAATAACTTTAATGAAGAATATGTGGATGAGGTTTTCAAAGTTAAAAACGAAGATGCATTTGAAACTGCACGCCTGCTTGCCAAAACAGAAGGGCTGCTTGTTGGTATTTCTTCTGGGGCTGCGGTTTATGCAGCAACACAAATTGCAAAGCTTTCAGAAAACAAAGGCAAGACGATCGTGGTCATATTACCTGATACAGGTGAGCGTTATTTGTCCACTCCGCTTTTCTCAGACGTAGAATAATAACAAAAGAGGCAGGAATCCAGCTGCCTCTTTTGTTAATTTCCCAAGTACACAAGCATGAGCGCATAGAATTGTTTCATTAACCTGAATTGATTTCTTTCTTCGCTAGCGGTCCATTTTTTTGCACAACAAATGGACCGTTAGCGAAGAAAAAGTTACCTTGGCCCAGCCCGATGTTGTTGTAGCTCATCAGGCTTTTTCTGTAAAAGTGAGCTTCTCCGTAGTAGTTTTGTACCACTCTGTAAGCCTCTTTCTTTAACTTGATGCGGGTGTAACGCATCATCATCAGGAAGTCTTCGATTGCGATATGAGAATTCTGTTTTTTAATATATCTGTGACCCATTTTTGATTAGGTTTGTCCGCCTTGAAATCCTGTTTTAACAGATTTTTCGCCACACGACCTTTCGTAGAGGAAGCATAGTTGCAGCGATGTTTCTGGCGAATTTGTGAGCGGATTCCCAAGACCTGCATGAGCCGGAGTACCTTTTTATGGTTCATCCAGACTCCATGATCGTGCTGCAAAAGTAGTTGAATTTGGCGATAGCCGTAGACCCCGTTATACTGCTCATACACTTTCTTCACAAGTGCTTTCGCGTCCCGATCTCGATCTGCTCCTCTACGCTTTAAGAAGGCGTAATATCCACTTCTGGAGACTTTGAAAAGCGTACACAGCTTGCTAATAGGATAGTCTTTCGCAGCTTTCTCAATGGTTATATATTTGTGTGCTTCATCTCCTGTATCCAGATTTCCAAACACTTTTTTAGCATGTCATTTTCCCGTCTCAGCTTCTGTACATACCTATCCTGGTCGATATACTCCTTACGCCGTCCTCGCTGGTCCATGAGCCCGAATTCACCGAGTTGCTTGTATTTGCGCATCCATTCTTTTAATCGATGTCGATCTGCGATCCCAAACTTCTCCATGAGTCTACGATACGTCCAACCTTCTTCAATATGGAGTCGTATGGCCTCTACCTTGGTTTCAAACGTATACTTGTTAAACTTTGTCCCCTTTTTCGCCGGCATAAAAAATGCAACCCTTAGATTTCATCGGATAAACCAGAGGTTTATTCCAATGTCTATTCTAAGGGGTGCACTTCAAGTTAGGGTTTTGTTTATTTATTTTTACGATATTGGTTAATATCGCTTTTAGGTTAGCAACAGACCCGGGATCAAAGACTTTTTTATCAACTTTTAGTGCAACCTTTTTAGTCTTCACCTTACTGTGGGGGGTAACGGGATTACTGAATTAATTTCATTAATCCACAATAAAAATAGGATAAAAACCGACTATAAAAATGAGCAAATTGGCAGAGAACAATATCGTAGGGGAATAATAGCTTTTAGAGTATGTATCTTTGTAAATGTAGTTATCTTGTTGCTGTTACATTTTAACTTTGGTATGTTATCAGTAATTGGGACATGTTAAATATATATATAAATTCACAAAAGCTCTCGTCGGAATGCAGTAATCATTAAGCTATCTTAAAACGATAGTTAAACCAACATAGAGATCCTTGTTACATCAATACTGGCTTAATCAACGACATATGGAGGTTAATTAGGCAATGGATAACTGGAATGATGGTAATACTCAGGAACAGAATGAGATTTATATTGACCAACTGATTGGCGAGATTGATCATATTCTACATAAAATAATTAACGAGCTAGGAAAGCTAGGTATAGCATACGGTATCATTAAGGAATTTAGTTATGCTCCTGAGGAGCCACCGACCTGGACTATTAGTATTGAGGACTCTAAAACCGTACTCACCTTGGACATCTTATTTCAATATATGAGCCAGCATAGAAACATCAGGGATGCGTTGACTCATTTTATGCATGATCACTTTCCGACTTTACTTAACCAGAGTATAAACGGCGAAGGCTTTTCAACAAACGGGACATGATTGTTGAATACCATAAGGCGCTATAAGTCTGCTCAACAATGTATGGTATTAGGCGCTAATTTGACTATTTTTAAAATTGAGTTGTTTATCATTTTAAAGCATTATAAGATGATTTCAGACATCGATGTACTTTAAAAAGAAAGAGAAGAAGATATGAAGGCTGAAATTGAAAAAATACCGTCTTGTAGAATTGCATACATGAGACAGATTGGTCCTTATGGAATTGCAAATTCACAACTAATGGAGAAATTTAAATTCTGGGTTGAATCTAATGAATTATTTAATAATACGTCTATTATCCTCGGTATTGCTCAAGATAATCCTACATTTGTAAAACCGGAAAATTGTCGCTACGATGCGTGTTTGATTGTTCCAAATGATTACTGTGTTGATGCTTATGAAGTAATCCTGAGCAACATTAGTGGAGGAAGATACGCTGTTTTTAAGATAAATCATACAGCAGAAGCTGTTCAAAAAGCTTGGGCTGAAATATTCCTGGAGTTGGAAAATCAAAGGTTCAGCTTAGATGAAACCAGACCTATCTTAGAGCGATATACAGTTGAACTTATTAATAATCATTATTGCGAAATTTGCGTTCCTATTCAATAGACGTATTGAGAGATATAAGTTGTTTCTATTAATGAAGGTAGTCTAATACTATTCTCTGTTATAAAAGTAAAAGCCCTCCGTTTAAGAGGGCTTTTGTTTATATCAATGTATCATTATCATCTTTGCTGTGAAGGAATTATCTCGTAAGTTGCAGTATTATTCATATCTGAGTTTGCTTTTCTGGTTCCTCTTCTAATGCTGGATGTTTTAGTTCAAGATATTTAGTATAATTTGTTGTCGTTAACAACTCCTTTATCTTTGAATCAAGTATCTCCAAGAAACTGTATCCTTCCTCGATCAATCTAAAGTCTTCTTTAGAGTGAACTTAAAAGTGGATGGAAAGACAATTCAAATTGATTCATCGAATAATTCTTCTTCACAACAAGCAAATGCTGAAGTGAAAACTGTCGCAGGTAAATACCAAGGATGGCCTATTTATAATTTGGAAGAGAGGAAAACTGAGCTTGAGAGATTTGTAACAGATACAGAAAGTGACAAGGGAAATATGGTGAAGTCTCTTGAGATTTCTTCTAAGAAGACGGAGTCTACTTCAGATAAGTTTGCGGAAATCAGAGAAAAAAATGTTGAAGAAACAAAGAAAAATATACAAGAAGCTGAAACTAATATAGCTAAATATACATCATCGATTTTAATGTTACAGCTCGCAAAGGCACGTGCACCTTCCCGTCAACGACTATGGCATTTTCGGAAAGTGAATTCCCATTTCCCTTGACTACATATTCCCCAGCGACCTTCTCTCCGACTAAAGATTTGATTGGATCCGCAAATGCACTGCCAGCCGTAGCAACAACCGCACCTCCTGCATAGTACATTGTCCTAATATTCCCATCGGCAGAAGATACAGTAAACATGATGTTGTCGAACTACTAGAACTTCCACCTGCTGGAATATTGACGGTGACTACCGTTCTTCCTTGACTGTATAGTTTTAATTTTCTAGTACCCGGATCAAAAGTAGCATTAATGATTAAACCGTTAAAAAGATCACCACGAATTTCTCCAATTTCATTTTGTAAACTGGTCAATTTGTTCTGAACGCCTTCAACGGCACCGATCTTTAGTCCGCTTACTGTCGCATTACTGAAATCTATTTCACTTTAAAAATAAACCATATTCCGTGTATTTGATATATACTCCAGCCATATTCCCTAAATGAAACCCGTTTGAATCTCCGTATAGACTTCCTCTTAGACTTCCATTATCCATAAAGAGTAAGGCTCCACCATCATTATATTGCCCTAAAGAAATAGCTTCTCCATCGCGCGAGTTATAAGCAGTAAGAGCAGTAGAATTTCTTTCAATACGGCGACCTTCTTTCGCTATTCGAAATAAGGTCCTAGTCATGATGCCTCCCTCGATTTCATTACCAATTAATTTACTACCTCGTATTGGATTCCGACGCGGTGAGTTAATTGCTTTAGACGAAGACGATTGCGACTTTGAAAACAACAAATTGAGGATTGACGAGAGCATTTCAAGCACCAAAAATGGCCAGGCGGACATTACAGATACCAAGAATGAAGCATCTAACGATATGTAGATATGCCGCAGTGGTATATGGAGGAACTGGTCGCTCATGCTAAAGGCATGAGTAAACTAAGGTTTGAGGCAAAGGCAAATGGGACATGGAAAGGCGGGGATCGTAACTTTGTTTTTCATTCAGGTACAGGGAAACCCTATTACCATACAACGCCGTCCCAGCAGTGGAAAAACTGATGTGAGCGGCACGGCTTCCGTAATGTATCACTTTATGGTCTCCGCCATACAAATGCAACGTATTTGCTTGGCCAGGGAGCATCTGTCAAGGAGATTCAACATCAATTGCGACATTCCACATCTCAGGTGTCTTCAGATACCTATGCTCACGTCACCAAGAAGCTTAGTCGTAAAACAAAAGCACACCTCGATGTCTTCGATCCAAAAGTTCGTCCCCAATCCGTCCCCAGGAGCGAAAAAGGCGCTCACTCCCTGTGATCCTGTGATATGGAATCGAGGATTTCAATCACTAAAAAAATAAAAAACCCCTTGATAATCAAGGGGTTCAAAAAAACAATAGTGCCGAGGACCGGGATCGAACCGGTACGGTAGTCACCTACCGCAGGATTTTAAGTCCTGTGCGTCTGCCAATTCCGCCACCCCGGCATAATCTTAGGAACGCTACTCTTTACACTTACTTGTCTTACAAGTATCTGAGAAACACAGAAGTGTTCTCGTTATGTAAATGTCGTTCAACCGGGCACCAACATATAATACGATAATTTCATCGGATTGTAAAGTGTTTTTTTAAAAAAATAATAAAATTTTCTTTTTGTATAACTTATGCACATTTGAATTACACTAATAAACGTCTTTCCAAACTACCAGAAGGGGTGTTACGAATGCGTGAAGGTATGATTCCAGCTGTTCTTGGAACGGTAGTATCGGCTTCAGGCGCTGTGTTGCTGAGCAGTAAGTACAAACTTGCAGCTACAGGCATTCTCGGTTTCGGACTGGCTCATGTTGTTCTGGGAGCGATTGATCTGATTGAGCATCGCTAGTTGTTTGGGAAGTGCCGGGCGGGATTTACTCCCCCCGGTTTTATTTTTATCAACGTTTAGTCTGGAGTACAAACGTTTATGTAAAGTATAGAAGCTGAATGTACCTAATAAAAGGAGCTGTGATGTGCTATGAGAGATAATAACTCTGAAAAGAATCGTACTGACGATCAAATTGAACATAAACAATCCCTGGACAAGCGCGAGCCAGGATTTAATCGCATTCCTGACACTGATGCGGATACACCTGCTGCTACTGATATGATCGATGAAGCCATAGGTCGCGGGATAGACAAGTTACGTAACGATTTCACAAAATAAAGCATGGGTAATAGGACATAGGTTTAAAGTAGCCCTTAATGCATTTGTTTTGATATGTACAGCGATTTCGTAAAATCACTTAAAGATCAGCATGATCCAGCCAATGATCGAGATCCACAGCACGATGCTGATTAAGAGTCCACACATGATACCAAAAGAGAAATTACCTTCATTCTTTGGCATGGTACTGCCAAATTTCAATCTAAGCTTCATTTGATTCCAGTTCATAGAACCCCCTCCTTAAGTTCTATTTCGGAATATGAAGCTTGTTTTTGTAGACCTATAGTCATGTTTTTAAAAAATAAAAAAAGGGTTTTTCGTCCTATCATCCTGATCGCGGAAACAGGATTACAGCTATACCGACCAAACAAATCAATCCACCAATGAAATCGTACAAGTCGGGTGTCTTTTTATCAATCCACCAGCCCCATGCAATGGAAAGAACAATAAAGACACCACCATATGCTGCATATACACGCCCAAAGGAGGAAAATACCTGAAAGGTAGCAATAATTCCATACACAGCTAAAATTAATCCGCCGCAAAGTCCGACATACCATGTCTTCCCTTCCCGCAGCCACTGCCAAATCAAATATCCTCCTCCAATTTCAGCGATGCCAGCCAATATAAAAAGTAAAGCTGCCTTTAGCACCATTTCACATCCCTAATTCTTTAAATTTTTTTTGATTTTTTTGGGATATCTCATTAGAGCACTCGACCTAAAATGATAATCAATGCAATCACACCAACCAGAATCAGCAGGTTGCTGACCTGACGCCATAAGCTAGGCACTCCCTCGGAGTGAAGCTTCCGCTGATTGGCATCAAAGTTCGCTTTTGCTCCTTCAGCATCTGCTGATCTAGAGAAGGGTCTGTTTTCTTCATTCATAAGAGTACCTCCTTTTCAATCCACTTTAATCATACCAAACTTTTCCGTCGATTTCGCGTTGCTTTTATGTATATACTTACCACATATTTCTGATTGCATCTTCATATATGTGAAGTGTACCCCCTTATGTCAATATTTCGCTGAATATAAAGTCTGATGTCGAATCAAGGTAGAGTGGGTATTTAGACGTCTTTCATTGCAGGACGGTAGTTATGGTATAATTTAGTCAACTTGTTCAAGATCGTAACCAGTGCTCAATTGTTTACTCAACTTGCAATTAAATTCACATCCAAGAATCCACATTCCGTTTACAACCTGCATATTCTGTTTGTAAACCCAGGAGGAGGATACCGATGTCCCCAATCTTTTTAGCAAGTTTAATGATAATGGGTATATTTTTATTTCAGGCAGCCATCGTTTTCGGCATCATACATTGGATTTCGAAACGCACTCAACGTCCAGCACAAACCAAAATGTATCTCACAATGAGTTTGCTCGTTGTAATTTTAGGCTTCCTTGTATGGGACAACTGGATACACTCACAGGAATTCAATGGATGGGCCATGATTAGTCTGCTGGTGATTATTATTAGTGCCTATATACAGCTTAGAAAGCAAAAAGAAAAATACTAATCCCATTACCATGCATCAAAGGAGGAGCGCCATGAAATCTCACTCAACACGCTTTTGGTTACAGAGGGTGCTACTGCTAATGCTTGTTTTACTCTTCAGCGGCTCTCAGCAATCGTTCATTGTTGCCGATGCCGCCCCGCCAATTAATGTTCAGGCCTCTGCCAAAGCCAAGCAATTACTTGCCTACCTATCTAATGTACCGGATGGTATGCTAATTTCCGGGCAGCATGATTACTTAGAGGCACCGGATGAACAAAATAACAAGCTACAACAAATCAGCGGACAATACGCAGGGCTTCACGGCTATGAGTTTGGAGGATTAGCCAATCAGTCTCTTACGGCCCTACGAGAGCAACGTCAGCATGTTGTGAATAGTGCTATCCAATGGAGTCGGGGCGGCGGAATCGTAGCTGTTACCTTCCATCAGGCGCTACCGGGCAAACCCAAAACGTGGAAAAACGTACAAGCAAAAATTACTCAAGCTGAATTTAATCGTTACATCACGCCAGGTACCCCGCAATATAAACAACTGATCGCCGATCTGGATGAGGTGGCTCTGTCCCTTAAGACCTTACGAGACGCGGATGTACCTGTTTTATGGAGGCCCTATCATGAAATGAACGGCAACTGGTTTTGGTGGGGAGACAAGCAAAATTACGCCAAGTTGTGGAATTTAATGTATGATCGATTTACTCATGTCCATCATCTGGATAACCTGTTGTGGGTGTGGAGTCCCAATGCCCCAAACGCATATAGCACTCCTTATGATCTTTCCTTCCCAGGTATTAACCGGGTAGATATTCTTGCAGCTGATATCTATAACAATGATTACAAATCCTCTTACTACACCGAATTACTAAAGCTTGCGCAGGGCAAGCCTATGGGAATCGGAGAAAGTAATATTCTGCCGAGTGCGAAGGTGCTGCAGAACCAGCCAGCCTGGGCCTATGCCATGACATGGGGTAAGGAACTGTCGGCAACCAATTCACAAGCAGCAATCAGACATTTTATGAACCAAAATAATATCATTACACGAGACCTTCTTCATGAATCTCTGGACTGAAAGAAAAAAGCTTTCACTTCGCTCTAGAAGCAAAGTGAAAGCTTTTTTATACCAAAATCCAAATAAAGTTCTCTAACTATTCCTGATAACCTCTTCTAGATCAATATCGGCATATGCCTCTTCTCCAAGATGTACGGATACAATGGTGTAGATCCGCTTGGACAGTCTAGACATCAGCCGATCACCCGGTGCTACAGAGTATTCTTCCCGATAATCTCCAATTTTGTGAAAACCGCTGGACATATGGATGTACAAGTTGCCCCTACGTGTTTTACCATGCACCAACATCAAATCTCCTCCTGCTGTGTAACCAACCTAATTTCCCTGTTACATGTATATCGGTCAGAACAAGATAGGATATAAGTCCCTGGTATCCTTCTTTCGTTTCACATGTAGTGCACGTACACGAAACGGGTCTGCCAGTGATGTGACAGACCCGTTTTTGCAAACCCATTTTCGTGATTTAGGAAGAAACTATTCTTGATAGGATTCTGCTATTGCATTCGCTGCAATGATTGCATTGTACACGTCAGCAGGACTAACCGGGAACGGCATGTTGACCATTGTATCATTCGATGCACAAGCAGCTTCAGCCACTTGGCGCCATTCAGCCTCAACAAATTCCTCTACACCCAAGTCACGAAGTGTCAATGGAAGGCCTACATCCTTAACCAGTTTAATCACGGTTTCCAGTTCTTCTTTCGGTGCATTTTCCAGCACTAGCTGGGTTAACAAACCGAATGTGACTTTCTCACCATGCTGTGCTTTATGAAGCGAAGGAACAGCCGTCATACCATTATGAATGGCGTGTGCTGCTGCCAATCCACCTGATTCTGCACCAACACCGCTCAGATAAATGGTAGCTTCAATCGTATCCTCCACCGCACGAGTATATACTTTACGATCCACAGCACGTTTGGCCTTCACAGCATTTTCCAGCAACGTATCATAACAAAGACGAGCAAGTCCCAGCCCTGTAGTGGAAGGCTTGTTCAGAACCAGGTTATCCCCGTTGGCCTGATAGCAAGCACGAGCTTCAAAATAAGTGGCCAGTGCATCACCGATTCCAGCTGCAAAGAAACGTGCAGGCGCTGCTGCCAGAATGCCTGTATCCGCCAGTACAACGTCTGGATTAGTAGGCAGGAACAGATATTCATCGAAAGAGCCATCTTTTTTGTATATAACCGCAAGCGCGGTACAAGGAGCATCTGTAGAAGCAATCGTTGGGAAAATAACAACAGGCAGCTTTTCATAATAAGCCGTTGCCTTAGCGGTATCCAATGTTTTTCCCCCGCCAATGCCTATGATAATGTTCGAACCATGTTTACGCACCAATTCGCGGTTACGATCAATCTCTTCTTTTGTACATTCATATTGGAATTTCTCGAAGACCACTTGGTTACCAGCTGCTTCAATTGAAGCGCCTGCCTCCTTTTGGGCCCTTTCAAGTATGAACTCATCGCAGATAACAAAGGCTTTATCGCCATAATCCTTAATATAGTCATTTAACGACGAGAGCAGATTTTGTCCAGAAATAAATTTCTTGGGTGAAGTGATGGATCTTACAACGTTTGCCATGTAAATTCCTCCTCAGCTTTGACTCATACTCAAATTAATAACCATTTGGGCATGTGACCCCTTAACTATAAACCTCTTTTCACATTATTAAAAGGCTTATTATGGAATATTTTATGAACAAATTGTGTATCTATTATACTTGAACAGTCGAGCTCCATTCAGAATACAGGATACCCATCATGATACGATCATAACTGTTGCCATCACGAAGAACAGCGGAACGAACTCTACCCTCAAGCTGGAACCCCGCCTTCTCATAAGTTCGGATCGCTTGTGTATTGTACTCAATCACATCCAAGCCGACCCGATTTAAATTGAGCTCATAAAACGCATACCGAAGAATGAGACCTACAGCTTCTGCCCCAAAGCCCTTGCCACGGTACTCCGTATTACCTATACCTATTGCCAGTTGTCCGCTGCGATTATTCCACTCAATCCCGTGGATAGCAACAAATCCGATCAAGACATCATCTACCAATGTTCTTAATCGAAAATAGACCTCGTTAGATCTGGGAGATCCTTCTGACTCCATCTGTTTCAACGTATAAGGAAGCGCTAAATCTGTATCTACATTTCGCAGATACTTCGCATCCTCACCCCATTTGAACATCACTTCGGCATCTTCTTCCCTGACTGCGGCCAGCTTTATTCGTTCTCCATAAAATAAATTTTCGATTTTAATGACCCTTCAGCTCCTATTATGAAATGTGTGCTATGTTTTCTGTCACAATTGTCATGCTATCCGATGTCCGCAATATAAGCTCTCCCTTATGAATTCAATGTTTAAATTTTACAAAATAATCAAACATAACACAACCAAATCATTACAATTGTCATTGTGTGATACACAAAAAGACCTTGCAACTGCAAGGTCTTCGCATAACTAATATTTAAACAACATAGCAACCAGCTGATACCCAGCTCCAATCGTCCAGAACAGCACATAATCACCACGCCGGATACGACCCGATTCAATACCTTCATAAAGAGCAATGAACGGGCTACTGGTTCCTGTGTAACCATATCGATCACCCACATAAATCATTTGGGCATCCTCTAGCTCCAAGTGATCCTGAATCTTTAATACATTTGCTAACGAGAACTGAGACAGACAATAAGCCCGTACATCCTGAGGCGATAGCCCATTCTTTTTTAAAATGCGTTCAAGCAGATCAAATGTAGGAGGCAAGGCCATATTAGCATCGAACGGAAGCCACTGAATATATTTTCCGGGGGCATTCCTTTGGAGTGTTGCCGCTAATCCCTGAGCCGGGTACAAAATTTTATCTATATTGACTGGGTCCGTAAAATACATAGAATCTATAAATCCGGTGTCTTCTTCTGTACGCTCCAAAATAACCGCACATGCAGCATCTCCATAGTTCGCATAAGTAATCTCATCCTCCGGACCGGAAATGAGTGAATTATAATCCGAACCGATAATAAGCGCTGTCCGCACGTCAGGATTAGATAACATCGACCGACTGGCTTGATCGACAGCGACTGTCATCCCTGCACAATTCGCGTTGGAATCCATCACGGCCACATCATGTCTGGCTCCAATCGCATGGTGAACAAACAAGGCATTCATCGGAAACAGTGACTCAGGAACTTGAGTGGAGAACACGATCATATCCACGTCACAGCCTGTCATACCAGCCTGTTCCAAAGCTTTTTGCGCAGCCGCAATTCCCATGGTTAAACCGTTTTCGTTCGGGTCATCAATGATATAACGCTGTCTTCTGCCCATATGCTCCATGAAGCGTCGAATATC
The DNA here is from genome assembly GCF_054602585.1 of Paenibacillus sp. SEL3. Taxonomy (NCBI): domain Bacteria; kingdom Bacillati; phylum Bacillota; class Bacilli; order Caryophanales; family Paenibacillaceae; genus Paenibacillus; species Paenibacillus sp. SEL3. The sequence continues at coordinate 425,294 of NZ_CM137725.1, forward strand.
CTTGCCCCGCTCGTCAAAATGGCGAACATAGTATTCGTTATCCAACGAATGGGACGGATGGTACACACCCAGTGCTTTTATTTTGATATGGCTCATCAGGCTTCCCCCTTACACATACGTCAGCGCATTATTGTACAACAATATCTACGTTGTTTAATCCTGCTTCGCGTGCTACTCGACCAAGCTGCATTTTAATAATGGTTTGTTGAAGGCTGATACCAAAGATTACTTTGGCAAATCCGGTTTCTTTATAACGTACAAATGAGCCCTTCAATTTTTCCACTTCTCCCGGACCCAAAAGTGCCATCTGGGTACAATCTACCTTGAGTGTAAAGCTGGACGCCTGAATGGATGAGGTTTTGGCTACATAATCTTTTACAAAGCTATCATACTCCTCCTGGCTAAACACTCCATTCACCGCCATATGTACCGTTTTCATGGCTTGATCTACTTCGATAGTGTAAGGATGTTGACTCATTTTAGAAAGACTCCTTTAATTTCATTTTTTTGTCTATTAAGAGTATCGGAATAATAGGTAGAATTTTTAATATTAAATCAGATGAATCACCACTAATATATTACAAATTTGCGAATATAAAAAACCGTCACTGCTCCTAAAGAAGCAACTGACGGCTAGAAATTTGCGTATTCTCATGTGAAATTAATTCGTAAACGTATGGCGACCGAGTGAGATGACAGCCGGGCGACTTTTACTCCATTTGGCTGTGGCAATGGCCGGGTTGTAATAAAACAAGGACCCATTGGTCGGATCAGCACCATTAAGTGCCTGTCTGGCTGCACGGTACGCAGTCTTGTTGGGTTTCAGGCGGTATTGTCCATCCTGTACAGCGGTGAATTGGCCAGGCTGCAAAATAACGTCCGGGATCGAGCTTGGAAACTCGCCGGACTGAACACGGTTTAATACGACAGCGCCGACAGCTACTTGACCTTTAAACGATTCTCCGCGCGCCTCAGAATAAATGATACGAGCCAGTTGATCCAGCGCGGTTACGCGCACCTTACCGAAGGATTTCAGCTTGGCTTGTGTAGCAGCTCCGGCTACTCCATCAGGTGTCAGACCGTTATCCCGTTGAAAACGAGTCACCGCTTTACTGGTCAGAGAACCATAGTACCCAGTAAACCCGGCTTTGAAATAACCGAGCGAATGAAGCCGCTGTTGAAGCTCCAGCACCCGTTCGCTTTGAACCCCTTTCTTCAAAGCTGACGATTGTGCTTGTGCTTGTCCTGGTGCGACTGACAATACAGTACCTAACATACATGCGCAGGACAGGATTAAAATAGATAATTTTTTCATATTCCAGACAACCTCCTCTTTCATGTTCTGTCCGGTGCAACCATTCCGGCCTGTACAACTCAGGGACGTTTATCCGATGATGTTTCTTATGACATAACTTATGCCTAGCTGCAGAAATGACGCGTGGCTACATACGGAATGGGACAATCATGCTTTCACACGTCCGTTGCAGTATACCACAAGCCGCATTTACGTATCATCCGGCTCTGGTCCTAAGACTACCCAAGCAAATAAAACGCCATCCCTAAAGGAATGACGTGTATTAAAAGCAATGGAGCATGTTCTGGACACACTTGAATACGTGACTTTTTTCGCTATTTTTCGCTTTAACTTACCCGGGACCGAAGCCTGATTTCTATGAATTCAAATCACATTTCCGCGCACACATATATAGGCGTATGCATAGGGTAGCGTACGATCCTCAAATTTCGAATAACAGAAAGGCTGGAAACGACGCGTGAATTCATATATGGATTACACCTCTCCTACTGTACAATTCACCTATGATTTAAGAGACAATGTTTTGTTTCAGAAGGATGCTCAAAATTCGATCAACGAGCTGTCGATCCAGCAGCTGAATACATTGGCAAATGTATCGCTGCTGGATATTCGCCTCAGCACTGCTAATGTTGTGGAGCCTCACTATCATCAAAATGCCACAGAACTGGTCTACTGCATCTCTGGAGCCGTAACCGTGTCACTGATTAACCCCTTTACCCGCGAGTTACGACATTTTCCGATCACACCTGGCCAAGTGGCTAACGTCCCTCAAGGATGGTGGCATTATCTGGTCGCCACGATGGATAACACTCATTTGTTGACGATTTTTGATGCCCCGACCCCTGAATTCATACTGGGATCTGACATTTTGCGCCTAACGCCAAATAACATTATGGCTCATACTTACTGCCTGGATGAGAATAAGGTTCAGGAAGCGCTCGTCCCTATTAAAAAGCCTGTCATCATCGGTCCTCCCAATGACTGCAAGCAGCAGCCCCCCCGAAAACCTGGGATACATGTGAGGCTTGCTGATGCTTCACCACACTATCAAGCCGTCCCCCAAAGAGATTACGCCTATACTAACGGATATCCTGGCTTCTCTTTTAATCCCTATCAAGAATAGGCTAACTCTAGTCAGGTCTTAAGTTCGAGGGAATACCTTTTCCCTGTATGTTCGCCGTTACCATAAGACCGTCCCTCTCATAAAATGCCAATGTATAAGAGGGGGTGATGGAATGGACGCTTACTACAACTGTTTGAACTGCATGAATAAAAAAGTACGTATTCTCACCATGGACGGAAAACAGTACGAAGGAACCATTATGGATGTGGATCGTAATAATGTGTACTTAAAAACAGAACGGAACGGACGTGTACAAACGTCTGCCTTTTATCCTGGCTACGGGTATGGGAATCAAATCTTAACATTGAGCCTGTTCACCCTGCTGGCGATTGCGTTAATTTAATCCCTGACCCATTGTCCGTTCCTGTCTATAGATGCCAGTGTACCTCAAATGACAGCTGTCCAGCCCGGCACCATTTGTGTAGGGCTTGTACGCTGTTATTTGAGGTGTTTTATCATATGTTCCAACCTCTAAAACACTTAACCCCCCATCAGTTATATACCGATGGGGGGTTAAGCTACTCATTTTAAATTAAACCCATAAAGACTTCGTAATGATAACGAGCAGAATGAACAGTACCAGAATAGCTCCTGTCGATGTCCAAACTCCTGGGTAGCCTCCTACTGAACCGCCGCCACAACCTCTTTCACATTCACTCATGGTCATTGCCTCCTTCAATTCAAGGTACAACATAGCTTATGTATTGAGCTTTCCCATGGACCGGGCTTTTTGGCAATGTTATGAATGTTTTCGCTGATGGGCATTAGCCTACACCTTTCCTAGGCAGGAGCATAGGATAACACAACTAATCTTGAAGGAGTGAAGCAATTGAATTCAAATCAAATGCTCAATTACAACGTTAATCAACCTTTTCCTCACCATCCTACCTCTCACCACGTCGTGGTGCACCCTGTAGATCCATACGTCGTAGAAACATTAAAATCGGTGATCGGCAAGTACGTTGTACTTGAGACCACTCGTGGCAGAATTGATGGATGCGTAGTTGATTGTAAGCCCGACCATGTTATTTTAGATGTATATGGGAAAAAATTCTTTGTTCGAATCAGCGAAATCGTATGGATCATGCCCAACTAAACAAATCAGACATTAAAAATCCTCGCAGATCCTGTTCCGGATTCGCGAGGATTGATCATAATATGATTATGCTAATCGAGCTCTCCTCCAAGTGAAGCCCGGAGTTCATCTATCGTTCCGTTGTATTCATCCAAATCCACTTGGCCTCGAATACCCGGAACACTGCCTGTGCTACTGTACTGCCAAGCCCACCAGTTATTCCAAGCTGGAACCGCGGTCGGCTTTTGCGTAGTGCTGTATCGGGCTACCCACAGTTTATACATAGAAAATGTAGGATCAAACTTGGAAGCAAAGACATTACCCGTGTATACGATCGGCTGACGTCCGGTAAGCCTCTCCATTTCATCCAAAAAGGCATGAGCCACTTCATTAATTTGTGCAGGAGTAAGACCTTTGGGGTTATTTTCATAGTCCATCACAGGGGGCAGATCCAGCCTGCCTCCTGCTGAATCTAGAGCCCTAGCAAAGTTAGCAGCTTCCTGACGAGCTCCATCCGCGGTAGTTGCGTTCAAAAAGTGGTAAGCGCCAACCAAGATGTTAGCCTCTCTGGCACCCTGTACATTTATCAAAAATTGATTATCTTGATATTTTGTGCCCTCTGTAGCTTTAATAAAAGCAAATGTTTTACCTGCCGCTGCCACTTGCTGCCAATCAATATTGCCATTATAGTGTGAGACGTCAATCCCTTGCGCGTGTCCATCGGAAGAAATCACAGGTGCAACAGGTATGGTAGGTAAAACGTTCTCGGTAGTTGATGGCTCCTCCGTTTCCTGATCCAATGCTATAACAACCTTACCATCATCTGCATTGAGTATATGAAAAGGTGTGCTGTTATTAAGATCAACCACAATACGTACCGATGCGGGAGTTGTACTAAACATGGAATATCTTACTTGGGAAACATCTGGATCTTCTGTGACTGGAAAACTTCCTTGTCCACTATTGTCAAATGATTGCGATGCTAGAAATTCCTCAGCAAACTTTGTATCCGGTATGTCTACAACAATACGGTCTGCATGAGTCAACGTAGTTACTTTGGGGGTTACTTTTCCATTAACAGCTATAGTCAATTGGTGATTAGCGAAGCTAATTTGGTTTATAGCCGTGCGCGCACTCTCTTTAGGATTACTTACAGCTGGAGTAGCAGAATGATCATGAGTGGACTCGCTATTCCCGCTTGAAGCAGGTGGAGTCGTCAGGAACACGGTTTTAAGCTCGTTGTTCCAGACCACATCAACCCCTGTCTGTTCGGATACAAAGCGAAGCGGAACATAAGTCGTCCCCTCTCTAAGCAAAGGCGCTACAGCCAATCCCATTTGATGATCATTAACAGAGGCCATGGGATTGTTGACCTGAAGACTGAGGTTAAGATTTTGCTTATGTATAGTTATGGTCCCTGTCTTGGACTCCCAATTCACGCTATAACCCAATTCCTCTACAATGAGACGGAGTGGAACCAGTATATTCCCCTTTACTTCTTGAATCTGAACACCTTTGCCAACACTTATATCTTTACCGTCTAACTGAAGATGTGAACTCGAAGAGGCAGCGTGACTCTCTCTTGGAAATGCTAGTAGAAACAGAAACAAAAAAGCAAATAAACAAATTTTCTTCATTATGTACCCTACCATTCTCTATATTTTCGCTTATGAAATTCTTGCACTCTATGATTCTCAGGACCTCCATTTTGATAGACGCGAATCATATGTAAAAAGTTACGATTGATTCAGTACATATTTCAGTCTTATCATACAAAAGTACTAAAAAACTCTACCAGCTATATAGCAAGCAGAGCTTTCTCCAGTTTTATTAATCTGGTTTACTAGCAATCTTATCACAAACGAATACTTCATGTTCACACTGTTAAAAATGTTAAACCTATAAGAATGATCGAGGTAACAGACAGTACCAGTAAGGGAAGCATTGCTTTCTCCCGCAGAGCCTTAAAACTCACATTCAGCCCCATGCCTACCATAGCCATCGTTAACATAAAGGTAGTAACTTGAGAAATTCCGTTCGTCAGACTAGACGGAACTACAATATATTTTCCAAATACATAGCTGCCCACAATACTTGTAGCTATAAAGCCGATGAGGAACCAGGGGAACTCCACTTTAGCGTCTGTACGAATTTTTCCAGTTCGTTTCATCCAAACCATTAAAACAAAGCTGAGCGGTATGAGTAAGAAAACACGCCCCAGTTTGGCTAATAAGCCCATTGCAAGTGCATCCTGTCCGGCAGGCGCTGCAGCTAAGGCCACATGTGCAATTTCATGTAAACTGATACCCGACCAGATTCCATATTGCATATCCGTCAAAGGAAGCCAGGGCCGAAGCACAGTAAACAAAATGGCAAATACCGTTCCAACCAAGGCAATGAGTCCTACCCCTATGGCTGTATCCTCATCTTTGGATTTTAACAAGGGAGAAACCGCTGCAATCGCTGCTGCACCGCAAACTCCTGTTCCAATACCAAGAAGAAGCGAAAGCGAAGCATCTGCCTTGAAACGTTTTGCCAGCCAAACCGTAAAAAAGATGGAAAATACAACAGTGCCCACATCACGCAAAAGTAAACCCAGTCCATGATGAATGACAACATCCATATTCAGCTTCAGCCCAAATAGCACAATCGCTCCACGTAGTATTTTCTTTGCTGAAAACTCAACCCCTGAGCGCACAGCTTCAGGGTATCCCCACAACTGTCGGTACAAAATAGCGAGAAACATGGCACAAGCCAATGGACCTACATAATGAAAGCCTGGCAATTCGTTCAGACCGTATCCTGCCAAAGCAAATAACATCGTGAGGATAATGCCAAATATATGCTGGAATAATCGCCCTCTGTTCGAAAATAATTTGGTATGTTGTGTATGACTATTCATGGTGAACCCCTCCAATTCTACATGCATCCAGCTTAATATGTTTTTTGTCATAAGAAAAATAAATCATTATAATAATGATAATAAGTAAATAGATATAATAAATTTGGAGGAACGGGCTTTGGACCAATCTTTAATCGTATTTGTTAGGGTCGCAGAGAAACAAAACTTCACACGAGCTGCCGAGGTATTACACATGACCCAACCTGCGGTAAGTCAGTATATTCAAATGCTGGAACGTAGCGTAGGAACCCGTCTCCTGGAGCGTAGTAATAAATATGTGCGCTTAACCAAAGCAGGTGAAATTGTGTATCATCATGCCCAGGAGATTATCCGACTCCATACACGTATGCAGTACTTGGTGGATGAGCTAATGCATACGGCAAAGGGTAACCTGTCTATTGGTGCAAGCTACACGTATGGCGAATATGTGCTGCCGCATGTGATTGCGCAAATGAGAATCCAGTATCCACTCATTCAGCCCTCCATTACCATCGGCAATACATTGGAAATTGAAAAGCTCGTGATCCATAATCAACTGGATGTGGGGATTATCGAAGGAGAATTTCAGCATGACCATCTACACATTGAATCATTTGCTGATGATCGAATGTATATCGTCGTTCCGCAAAATCATCGTTTGGCTGGTAAATCTCAAGTGGATATAAATGAGCTGCATGAGGACATCTGGATTCTGCGGGAAGAAGGCTCTGGAACCCGGGAGGCGGCTGAAAAGGTGTTTGCACAGCTTCGATTTTATCCTTCTCATATGATGAATTTTGGCAGTACACAGATCATCAAAGAGTCTGTAGAAGCAGGCTTGGGGATTTCTTTGCTGTCCCAATGGGTCATTCAGAAGGAACTTGCTCTGGGCACATTAAAAGTACTGGATATTCATAATCTTCCGGTCATTCGAAAATTCTCCTTCCTAACTCCTTCATCGACATTTGAAACGAAAGCAAGCACCGTTTTTTTGGAGATTTTGCGAAGTTATAATGTGACAAGGTAAAGTGCAGAAACCACGAAAAAAAGCACCCATTAAGGTGCTTTCAACATAATCATTATCATGTTTTTTATGAGGAAAGATGATCCTTACCATGATATAAGAAATGAGAAAAATCAGCGTAGCTTCCTTGGAATTGTTGCATATCATGAGCAGCAATACCTACAAAATTCCCTGTAAAACCACCGGATAAAAAGCTGATATCCTGCATTTCAAAAAGCCGCTTCCAAGCAGGTTTGTCTCCGACTCCATAATAAAATTGCCCGTGGGATGCATGGACTTCCACAGCTAAATGTATAGGAAGATCGTCCTGAAGCGTAATCGCTTGGGGAACTAAGGTAAATGTGTTGGCTTCACATCGCATCAAGCGTAGTACCTTCCCTTGTCCTTCCTCATAGCTAATATAGGCGTACAAATAATCTTCTTCATTAAGGTACAGTAGTAGCCCCGCCATCTGCAAATAGCTTGTTGGCTGGTACTCCAGTGCTGTTTCTACCCGGAAATGATGATCTGTTTGCCGAATGGCAAGCACGTGATGCTGGAACAGACTTTGTATGGATTCCCCAGCATGGATTCGAAGGTAGTCCGGGCGCTGACTTAATGAACACCAGCTCTCGTTCGCTAGGATACGCAATGTGTTCCACGTTTTATCTAATAGGGTTCCCTCGAAAAAATCCTCGAAAATATTACTCTTTTGCTCTTGGTTAACCGAAATTGTCCCTTGAGGTGCAGGCACCTCCAATTGAGGCGTATGGCCCCCCGCGGTTAATCGCAGCCAGCCTTCATCATTCCAGTACACTTGCTGCAAGGCTGTTTCCCGTCCCAAAATGGCATATTTCCCCTCTACCGGGCGTGTGCATAAATGAGCCATGTACCATTCGCCGTCTGGTGTTTGTACAAGACTGCCATGTCCTGCACATTGTAACGGGAAATCCAGTCGATCACGTGATGTAAGCATCGGGTTGTGCGGGTCTACTTCATATGGTCCGGTTATTTGCTTCGAGCGTGCTACGGTAACGGCATGCCCCGTACCCGTTCCGCCTTCCGCTGTAACAAGATAATAATATCCGTTTTGCTTGTAGATATGAGGCGCTTCTGTTTTCTTCAAAGGAGTACAATCAAAGATTTTAACAGGCTCCCCAATGAGCTGTTGTTGCTTGCTATCATACTCCTGCATGACGATACCGGAAGATTTATTGCTTTCCAACATGCGATAATCCCACAATGCGTTCAACAGCCATTTGCGTCCGTCCTCATCATGAAATAAAGACGGATCAAATCCGCTACTATTAAGATAAACGGGCTTCGACCACGGTCCTTGGATCGTAGGCGCCGTCATCACAAAATTATGAACATCCTTGAACGGACGTTTGGTGCTTTTCACATCCGTATAGAGCAGATAAAAAAGGTTATCCGCATAACTAAGCTGTGGTGCCCAAATACTGCAATTTTTAGGATTACCTCTTAAGTCAACCTGATCGGTCAAAATATCTGTGCAGTGCTCCCAATGGGCCAAATCTTTGGACTGGTACACCCGTACTCCAGGCAGCCACTCAAACGATGACACCACAATATAGTAAGTATCCAGGGCTCGTGTAATACACGGATCGGGATTAAAGCCTTTTAATATGGGATTTTGGATCATCATGAAACCTCACTTCTCCTTGCTTCCAAAATGTGACTTCTGCAAAAATCTGCTCCTTGCTCCATATTTTTGTTCCCAATTCAAAACAATCTGCCCACGGAACACGCTGCTTACGTAACGTAGCCACTTTGTCGAATTCACCGTATTCCTGATAACAGACGGTTTTCTCGTTCGCAACATTGTTCCAATTGTCCCAGCCACGTGGGTCAATATGATCGCCCATTTTACAATCGACAAATACAGTCTTGGCATATTCCCGCCACGGACGCCCCAAAAAAACTGGGGTAATATCAGGCTCTGCAGTTAGGTAGCATTGGTTGAATACATAGCCATACGCTTGTCCTTGCGGCGTAGAGGCGGCTGTGACGTAGCTCGTTTGGTTCTCATGATGGCGTAAACTGCGAATTTCGCAATCTTCAAAATAAGCGGTAGCCCCACCAAAAATAAAGTCCACCGTACCCTCTATATAACAATGCTGATAGAGCTGCCGATAGTGTCTATGGTGCTCCTTCAAATGGATTCCACCAAACTGGAGTCGTTCTTTCGGTGCAGGAGGTAGAGGGCCTGTAAATAAAGTATCCTGGTGCCCTTTAAAGGTACAGTTTCTAAAGACCGTTTCATCGCAATGAGCGTATACCGCAACGGCCTGCCCAATGGCTTCTCCCTGTCCTGCCGTGTTGGAAATCGTGAGATTTTCCAAGATCAGATGGCTACCGCCTAAAAATAAAGTGGGTGTCGCAAAGGTCCCTATTTCCTCACCCGCTTCATTCCGCTCCTTGGCATACCGATTCATTCGAATCTCTACCTGCCCGATGCCTATAATATGAAGATACGAACGGTAAATTCGCACCTCTTCCTCATAAATACCTGATAAAATAGTTAACGTTTCCATTTCATTGGAAGCCGACTGCTCCAATACAGCAATTGCCTCCTGAATCGTATGGAAATCACAAAAGGATTCTTTTCCAACTAGCATGATTACCCCGATCCTTTCATTTGATTTACAGGTGCTTGGCTAAAAATGTCTGCCACGCCGTGCGCATTTGCAGCGTCTCCATATGTCCACCGCCTGCAATCACAGGCTGCCAATGCTCTGGGTGACCTGCCTGCTGGTAAGCTTCCAGCAACCCTTTTGCCAAATGCTCGACTCCTTCAATAGGACACATCCGGTCATTTTGACCTGTTATACTCATCCGTGGACGAGGTACGATCCGCTTTTGAATATCAAGGGTGGTAAAATGCTTCAGCAAGCCGGGGACATAGGAATAAAAGCCATGATGGTCCAATCCCCGTTTAGCGATTAGCGTATGGGCATCTACCTGTCCACAAATATCAACCGTAACCTGTATCCGTTCATCTAACGCAGCCATCCACCATGCCATGAGTCCGCCCATCGACATACCGATTGTTGCGATACGGGAAGCATCAATGTCTTCACGCTGGCACATATAATCCACCAAGCGACGGTTATCATACAGCATCATGCCCCACAGCACTTGGCCCTGCCAGAGCATTTCCTTTACCAGCTCGCTTTCGGTTTTGCCCCCACGTTCATTGAAGCCCCACATGTCAATGCAGCATACGCAGTACCCCATGTCTGTCAGGGTTGTAGCAAACGAGGGCTGCTGCAAGTAAGAGCTGCTATGGAGCAGTTCCTTACGTCCATTCGTATAGTTGCCCCCATGCGAATGGTTAAAAACGACCATTGGAAACGGACCGTTCCCTTGCAAGGGTGTAGCTACATAAGCGGGTACAGATTCGATCCCGTTCAAGTCCAGCAGGAGACACTCCAGTCGGTACCCCTCACGCTCTTCTTCATTCAACAGAGTTGCCGTTATAGGGCGATCTGCCGGAAGGTCTCCCAACAATGCTTGTAATTTATCCACGTTGTACCTCCTTTCATGTCCTCCTAATTCATCCTATTTTGTTCAGAAGGTTGTATCGTTACTTGTTCTATCAGCTTTTCGGGCTGAGCTGTATTCTTCGAATGGCAACGATTGATTTCAACGTCTTCCCCATTCTCAATATAAAAGGCAGGACCTTGATGATTCTCAATCGTCACCTGTTGAAAACGAATATCCCTCACGTTACCTAGATAAAAACCACGGTTATTCATATCTTCGATCCCTGTCATCATGGCCGGACGACCGGGAATTGCATTTTTAGCCATAGAAATATCAATATTGGAGAATGTAATTTCAGCAATATATTGTTCTGCTAGTCCGTATAAGAATCCAGCAGCCGCATGAACCTGTCGTGCCGTAATATCGGAAAAATGAATTCGTCTAAAGCACGGGGTTTCATCGGTAATCGGATAGGGATTTTTGTCCCACACATATTTGTCTTTGCCCCGAGGGCCGCAGAAATAATACAGGTTCAGAATAAATGGACAAATGACCTCCTCCATCACAATGTTGCTGACGCGGATATCCTCGATGATTCCGCCACGTCCCCGTCTGGATTTCAGACGTATACCCCGATCTGTTTGCTTGAACACACAATTGCTGATCGTAACATTACGAATATCACCACTCATTTCGCTCCCCAGTACAACTGCGCCATGTCCATGCACCATCGTACAGTTGGTAATCGTAATATTTTCACATGGAATTCGCTCTTGTGTATCTTCGGTCCCTGCTTTGATCGCAATACAATCATCGCCCACATCTATATTGCAGTTGCTAATACGAACATTGGAACAGGATTCAGGATTAATGCCATCCGTATTGGGGGAGTCCGCCGGGTTAAGAATGGACAAATTATCAATCGTAACGTTATAGCAAGCGATGGGGTTCACAGTCCAACTGGGGGAATTTTTTAACATAACATCTTTAATGGTAACCCGCTGACAACGGTCAAAGCTGATTAATTTGGGTCTCGGATACTGTAACTCCTCTGGATGATTTCGGTGCTTTTCCCACCACGGCTGACCATTTCCATCCAGCGTTCCGCTACCTGTAACTGAAATATTCTCAAGATTCTGTCCATAAATGCATGACGCATGCACTTCCCGCTGAACGCCTTCCCATCTGGATTCCACTACAGGGTAATCAGCCAGATCCGTACTGAAGGACAGAATTGCGCCAGGACTTACATGTAGTTCAATGTTATTTTTCAGAAAGATAGCACCTGTCAGATACGTCCCAGACGGAACAACAACGGTTCCTCCTCCAGCATTGCTGGCCGCTTCAATGGCAGCCGCAATCGCTCCCGTAGCCAACGTCGTGCCATCCTGAACTGCTCCATATTCTACAATGTTATACAATTGCATTTCGTTCTCTCCTGTCTTTTTTTTGTGAATACGAAAATGATTTATAGACTGGGCTTGAAAATACACTGGAAAACGGAATAGGCGGAATGGTGCTGGACAAGTGTCAGCGATGGTAAGCACCTTCCGCCTGCGTAGTGGCAATTCATGTACACTCATGCTCAACCTATATCTTTATTTTTTCGTTTTCTTATACGCTTCCTCATACTCAGCAGTAATCCGTGATCCACCGGAGTTTTTCCAGTTTTCTACGGCTGCTTTAAATCCGGCTTCGTCAAGCTCACCCATAATAAATTTGAAGGAGGCGTCGGTAATGATTTTCTCCAGCTCTGTTCCTTGCTCATTAGCGGTGACTGAATCCAGTGGCACGGTCGGGTCCAGAACAGCAAATTCATTATTTTCTCGGACTAATTCATTAGCCAGTTCCTTTTCTGGATTGGCATCTTTTAAGTTATAAGTCACTTCACTTGGTCTGGAGCTTGAAAACGGCTGAACATCTGCTTGCCACAAATCTGTATTCGTAATTTTGAAGGCTCCATCTTTTTCGATTTTATAATGAGTGCCTTCAATACCACCGGTCATATACATATATACATCTTTGTCAATTAAATCATCTACAAATTGCAGCAGTCTCTTCAACTCAGCTTCTGTTTTTACTTCAGATTTCGGAAATGCCAGCAAACCTCCAACCCCGCTTCCCTCAGACCATACGTGGTATTTACCATCTCCATTTGAGATCTTGTTAACCGGTACCAGCTTCAGCCCCTTTTGTAAGCCTTGGGACAAGGTTCTGAGGTTAGAAATATCGATCATGCCTGTATAAATACCTGCTTTACCTTGTGCAAATTGTTGCTGCTGGTCCGTTTTAGCGGTTACAGCAAAGTCTTTAGAGAGATATCCGTTTTTGTATAACTTATTGGAATACTTTAAGGTTTCCAAATATTGAGGAGTATCAAATTCCGGTGTAAACTTTCCGCTTTCATCTACTTTCCAGCCATTCGGTGTGCCAAAGTAGGAACTTAAAGTTTTGAAGCTGCTGTAGCGTAGATCCGATCTGTCAACAAACCCAGTCGTATCTTTTTTTCCATTCCCATCTGGATCATCTTCTGTAAACGCTCTCGCAACTTCATACAACTCATCCAGTGTCGTCGGCACCTTCAGTCCTAAGCGATCCAGCCAATCCTGGCGAATGACCAGACCAGCCCGAGCCAGATTCTTCTGGAACGGAACACCATACAGTACCCCTTCAATGGATGCGGCTTCCCGAACTTCAGGCGGGATCTTTTTCAAATTTTCATAATCATCCAAATACTTTCCTACATCCCAGAATAGTCCTGATTTCAATGAACTACGCACTGAAGAATTTGTCATCATCGTCAGCGTCACCATATCGGCCAATTCGCCAGAAGCAAGCGCAGTAGTGATTCTCTCTTCTTTAGAAGCGTCAGGCACCCAATTGAACGTGATCTTAGAATTGGTGTATTCTTCAATTTTACTTTTGATCGTTTCTGTAGGCGGAGAAGCTGTATGCAATACGTTTAACCAGGTAAATTCCAGTTTGGACTTCGGATCATAGGTTTGGCCGCTTTGATCCTCAGCTCCCTTGTCACCGCAAGCAGCTAAAAAAACACTCATGACCATTAGTACAGCAAGAAGGCCCGATACTCCCTTTTTCGTCGTGATTCCCTTTTTCATCGTGTTTGCTCCTTTTCTGTTTATATATTTATGCCATATCTTCCTCTTTCACCAGAACCTCTCGCTCTATTTTGCTGAACACCTGATGCGTCATCCACATCACGAGATAACCCATAATACTTGCTCCGGCAAAAGTTAGAATTCCTGGGTACAAGCCTAGAATCAATGCAAAAAGCACGACAATGGCTACAAAAAGAACAAGCGTATATTGTAAATACGAAAATCCAATCACTATCGACATTTTGACCTTCAGTCTGATACCTTTCCAATCATAGTGAGCCAGCAGCGGGAAAATGTAGGCCAAAGAGATAAGATACAAAAAGGCTCCAATAAGCGTCACCACACGAACATACCAGGACGAGACGTTGACTATATCTACGTAGAGCACGTAACCCACAAGGCTGTAAAGCCCGCCAATGATTGCTGCTTCTTTAAAGCTTTCTCTAAAGTAACGTACAAACGTCGAGAAAATGGCGACTTCCTCATTGCCCCGAATCCACTGTCTTAAAATACTAAGCATAGCGACGGTTGCAGGCCCAACGCCTATAAAACCCAAGCCCAGAATCGTCGCAACCGTCCAAAGCAAGTTAAGATAGACCAAGCGTAGCAGGCGCATGCACCATTTGTTCATGTTTTCTACAAACCGTACCATTTTGCATCCTTCCCGTCGTCATTAGTAAACGCCGTCTTCACCAAATTTCTTGGCCAGTCGATTGGAGCCCATTATCAGGATTAAACCTACCACACCTTTAAAAAGTCCTACCGTCGTACTGAAACTTAATTGTCCATTCTTTAAGCCCGCAGTATAAATATAGGTGTCAAAGATTTCGGCAACTTCGCGGTTTAAGGAGTTCAATAGCAGATACATATGCTCAAAGCCCAAATCCAACGTGCTACCGATTTTCAAAATTAACAATGTAATAATGACTGGGCGAATCGCAGGCAAGGTAACGTGCCATGTCTTTCTTAGGCGCCCAGCTCCGTCCATCTCTGCTGCCTCATACAATTGCGTATCTACCACTGTAATCGCAGAAAGATAAATGATGGTAGACCAGCCGAGTTCCTTCCAAATCACTTGCCCGATGTAGACCGTTCGTAGCCATTGCGGAGAAGTTAAGAAGCTAATCTTCTCACCGCCTAGCGCGGCAATCATTTCGTTCAGCACCCCACCGTCTACGGTTAGGAATACATAAGAAATCGAAACAATGATAACCCATGACATAAAGTGCGGGATGTAGATAATGGTTTGAATAATGTTTTTAAAAAACATCTTCCTAACCTCGTTCAGCATGAGTGCCAAAATGATGGGCAATGGAAAAAAGATTACAATGTTCAATGCAAACAAAACCAGCGTATTGCGGAGCAGCATAAAAAACGTGGGTTCGGTAAATAAACGAATAAAATGCTTCATTCCTACCCATGGACTACCTGTGATTCCCTGAAAAGCTTGATAATCCTGAAATGCAATCACCAATCCCCCCATAGGAAAGTACTTAAAAATAATGAAGTACACCAGTCCGGGCAAAACCATTAAATAGAGCAACTTGTGTTTCTGCATTCGTAAAAGGCTTTCCGTCGTTCTTTTGTTCTTTTTCATTTTCATGTTTGATGCGGGGACACTTGAAACTTTCATTAGTTCGACCTCCTTCAAACGATCCTGTATACGTTTTCAAGAGTACGCGATTTTCATCATTCCGCATATAATCATCAGATGATAGCGTTTACAAAATTGGGTGTGTAGCCTACTTTTCAACCTTTTCACCTTAGCTAATGATTACTACACAACCTAATGAGCATCCGCTTTTTCCATGATTAGAGAACACCTCAAGATTTGATTATATACGGAATTCTTTCCTCTTGATAAGGTTGACATGTAAACGATTACAAGGAGGTCAACCACATGACACAGCCATTACGAAAAAAAAAATTACGAAAAAAAGAATCGCTGGGCAGTCGTATTTTCAACATTGTAAACAGTACACTATTGATTCTCATTGCCCTCACTTGTCTCTTACCTTTTTTGAATATCATCGCCAGCTCTTTTGCCTCAACCGAAGAAGTAATAGCCAAGAAGTTCATTTTATTCCCAGTTACTTTTTCCTTGGATGCCTACCGTTATATTCTGTCGACTCCCACCATTTTTAGAGGTCTGGGGGTTTCGGTCGGCGTAACGATCGTCGGTACAGTTGTAAGTATGATATTTACTGCTTTTATGGCTTATGGATTATCCCGAAGATATCTACTCGGCCGCAATACGATTAACTTCATTGTCGTGTTTTCTATGTTGTTTAGTGGGGGGATGATTCCAACATTCCTGGTTGTAAAAAGCATGGGGCTTATCAATTCGTATTGGTCATTGATTCTGCCCGTGGCCATTAATGCGTTTAATCTGATTATCATGCGTAACTTTTTTCAAGCGCTGCCAGATGATCTGGAGGAATCAGCCAAGATGGACGGGTGCAACGATTTTGGTATCTTCTTTAAAATTATGTTGCCATTAGCCCTGCCTTCTATTGCAACCATCTCTCTATTCTACGCTGTTGCCTACTGGAATACGTATATGCACGCCATTCTCTATATCAATGATTCTGCCAAATGGCCGATTCAAGTCTTGCTTCGGCAAATTGTAATCGTTTCCAGTGGTATGCAGGCAGAAGGAACTGCTGTAGATGTCATCCCGCCTGCGCAGACCATTAAGATGGCGGTCATTGTCATTGCGACCGTTCCAATGTTAATCGTATATCCATTTGTGCAGAAGCACTTTGTCAAAGGAGCTTTGTTAGGCGCGGTTAAAGGCTAATTGGCTTGCTTCATCTTTCGGTAAGCTCCCGGTGTAACCTGTTCCTTTTTCCGAAAAGAGCGGATAAAGTTTTGCGAATTATGATATTGCAGTCGCTCGGCGATTTCCTTAATCGTCATATCTGTCTCAACGAGCCACTTCTTACCCATTTGCAGCCGGTAGCCCATCAGATATTCACTAAACGTCGTTCCGTATTCTTTTTTGAAAATACTGCTTAAATAATTCGGATTGTAATGAAGTCGGTCTCCAATGAGTTCTAATGATAATTCCTGGTCATATTCAGCACGGATAATAGCAGCAATTTTCTCCGAGAGACAGCGGAATTGCTGGTTGGTCTTCTCCTTCATGCTTTTTACCATGGGGAAAATAACTTGCTCTATCAGCATACGTTCTATCTCTTCCGGATTACGGATGTCCAGCAAACGATGATACAAGGCATGATTGTCTTGCGTCAGCAGCACTTCAATCCCTAATAGTTGCTCTAATTGGATGAGGTTATTCACAAACCGTACCAACAGCACCTCAAAGTTCATGGAATGATTGTTTTTTACCATCATTTCCTCCAATAATGAGTGCACGGTATGATATACCTGCTCTTCGTCCCCTATTCGGATGGCATCAAATAGTTTTGATTCCAATTCCGTAGGATAATGGAGCAGCACCGGACCTGAAATGACCATGGAAATATCTTCATAAAAAATAATCGACTCTTTGCCTAAATTTAAACGGTGATGCAAAGCTTGCTTGCTCATCTCACAGGCTTCTTTACTTTCTAATAAGTTATCATACGCCGTACTAATGCCGATGCTGATGGAAACATTTAAATACTCTTTTACGTTTCGAACCAAAAGGGTCGCATCATCCAAGACTTGCTTTCTCATTTCCTGTTCGCTCAACCCTGTCAAAATTAATATGGTGGCCTGAGTGTTATCGTTCAAAATGATGGGAAGCATTCGCTGCTGCTCTGGAATCGTTTCTTCTACGATTTTGTTAATAGCCAGCAGCAAAACATCTTTATCCGAGGGATCTCGATCTCCCAGATTATCCAGTTGGACTAACAAGGTAATATACATTTGATTCTCGATCTGCGGATAACCCAAGCGTGGCATTTTTCGTGCCAATTCCTCTGCAGAAATACGTTTGCGGAACAGGTTGAGAATCAATTGGGTTTCCAACTGTGGCATTTCGGACTGAATGAGACTTTCCAAGCTTTCCTTCTCGGTTACAATGTTATCGATGGAATTAATAATCCATTCAATTTCATTTTTAGAAGGTTCATTTTTGAAAGCGAAATTAGGATTTTTAGGCAAGCTTCGTTTTATTTGCTGAAATGGCTTTGTAAAGTAAATGGCAATGAAGTACGCCACTACCACCATTAAGAGCGTTAATACAAGTCCCATCATGATGATCCCAAATTTGGTCGTTTGAAAGGCATCCGCAATTTCTTTTTTATCTAATACTGTTAAGTAAGTCCAATTGTTATAGGCAGATTTGGCGTAAATGACTTGTCGTGCAGGCTGCTGATCCGTTTTCTCCAAAGTTAGCATACCTGTGTTGCTCGGCTTCACTGTGGCTTCTGAAATATGCTGGAGCTGCTGGGTGGACAATAATTGTTCGGCAGGCTGGGTTTCATACATTAAATCGCCTTGATTATTCAAGATAAAAACAGCCATATGATCCTCGGTTTGAATCGTATGATTTAATGTTTGCAGCGAAATATCCGACAGAGCAATGGCTTGCTTCTTCTTAGAGAATACAGGCAAGGTATTAACAAAACGAATCCCTTTATCTGTTTTAACCCAGAATAGTCCCTGATTCTGATGGTCGATATAGGTATTAACCAGCTTCTCCCTTTCTGCTTTCGTCAAATAAGACAGGCTTCCATTGGAGATTCTCCAATTCTGATCCAGACTGATGAGTGAATATTCCGTTCCCTCTAATCCCATTGTAGCAATATAATTGAGCTGAGTATTCACATTCCGATACGCTATAAAATCTTTTTCTGTAATGGGATTTTTCACAACATCATTAAAGGAACTGGTCGTGCTATACGTATTAAAAGCATATTCAATCGTTTGAATTTTCTGCTCCAGGCTATTTCTGATCTGTGCCATATAGCTTTGCTTGGTATTGGAAACCCTCTCCACAACGGAGCTAATTGTTGTAAAATAGATGTAGCTGCCAAAACTGGCCACAAATCCTATTCCTAAAACCAGAATCGTAATAAAAATGGTGTAGAACATTCTTCCTTTTTTCATTGCGCTCCCCCTCTGGCTCTTTGCATCACATCAAAATTATAGCGCTTTCATAACAAGGTTTAAATCATTTTTTTCACGTGTGCATTATTTTTTACATCCGTATCATTCCAATTTAAGTCGATTTTGTTTGGTTGGCGGCAGTTAAAAAGAAATTTGGAGGAATTACTTATGTTACATGTTGTTAGTCCTAAAGAACCGATTGTAAAAGAAGAATTTCCGTCAGAAACTTCCTTTCTCTCCCTCTATCCCCTAGCAGTTGGTGAAGCTCGTCCTTTTATATTGGTATTACCTGGCGGTGGTTACGAGCATTTGGCCTCACATGAAGGAGAGCCTATAGCTCGGTGGTTAAACGATCTAGGTATTCATGCGGGTGTGCTGGAGTATCAAGTCGGTGATTTCGAGATTACTTCCTTGTTGGAGGATGTAGAACATGCTCTGCAATGGATTCGCCAAACACCGCAAGACTGGCTGGTCATCCCTGACCAAGTGGGGCTCATCGGTTTTTCAGCAGGCGGTCACTTGGCCTCCATTGTCTCCACTATAGGGACGGTAAAGCCAGATCTTCTGTTGTTGGGATACCCTGTAATTTCATTTTATGAGCCTTATACACATATCGGAAGCCGTACGCATTTTTTAGGGGAACAGCCGACGCTGGAACAGCTTCAAGCCTTTTCATCCGATCGGCAAGTGACTTCAAAGACACCTCCAACTTTGATGTGGACTACAGCCAATGATGGGGCAGTACCGGTAGAAAATAGTCTGTTGTTCGCTTTTTCATTATCCAGGGAACGTATTCCGTTTGAACTGCATGTATTTGAGGAAGGACGACACGGCTTGGGACTGTCAGAAGACAACCACGAATGCCGTCAATGGCTCAATATGGCGGAAACTTGGCTTCAAAAACATGGATATGCTCGGGCGAGACAACAGATGACAACTCGACTGTTTATCGCCGGGGACTCCACTGCAGCTCAAAAAGGGGCTACCGAAAAACCGATGACAGGCTGGGGCGAACACTTGCAAAGCTACTTGGCACCGTCTGTTCATGTGGACAATCGTGCCGTCAATGGGCGAAGCACCAAATCTTTTATAACAGAAGGCCGATTAGCTAATATTGAAAAAGATATTCAAGCTGGAGACTATCTGTTTATTCAATTTGGACACAACGATGAGAAAAAAGAAGACCCCACTCGCTATACCGATCCTGATGGAGAGTATCGTCAAAACTTAATTCATTACATTCAGTCCGCTAGGGAGCGTGGTGGAATTCCAGTGCTATTGACCTCTGTAAGCCGCCGCCGATTCACCGCAGACGGTGAACCTGATCCGCTGGCTGTAGGAGCCTATCCCGCTGCCATGAGACAAGTAGCCTTGGAAACCCAAACACCGTTGCTCGATATTTTTGAAGCTTCTCAGCGGCTTTATCGTTCCATGGGTGAAAAAGAGTCCCAGCAGCTATTTATGCATTTGCCTGAAAAAGCGCACCCTAATTACCCCGCTGGTATAACGGATAATACCCATTTTTCTGACGAAGGAGCCAAACAGGTCGCCCAGCTTATAGCGGAAGCCATTCGTCAGTGTGCGGAACTGTCTGCATTAAAACAGCGTATGGTAGAAAGGAATCTAGACAGCGATGAGAGACTTGCACACCAACTTGTCAACTGATATCAAGTGCCAAATATACAAATACGAAAACGGACCTCGAGCGTATCACTCCGACGTCCGTTTTTTGTTCAGATTAGGTAAAGATGGTCCAGCTATAGAGAATAGTTCAAAAATGCAGTACAATAAAATGAATTTCTTTAATTGTTATATTTTAATTATTTTGTATCTTATAGGACTTTAGAATCGTTTTGTTGTATTATTTTGACAACATTTGTCGAATAAAACGAAGTCAATAATTTAACATGGTATATTTTAGGAGCTCATATCATACATCAGGAGGAATTTTTTATGAATACTAAGAAAATACTATTATCAACAGCTATGTCTTTGGGGCTAATTGGTAGTATCATCGTCCCTAGCGCTTCCGCGGCAGTAGGCCCTTCTCCGGTAATTACGCCAGTTGTACAAGTTAACGGAGTATATTACAGAACGGCTACATTGCCACGAAATTATTCCTATGCGCTGTCAAATTACCCAGGGGATACTTATAAAGTGGCGAGCGGAAATGTCACAGTCTCCTCTTCCGGCGTGGTAACCACCACCACTGCAACGAGCGCAAGAGTAGAAATTTACGGCGGTAACGGTAAATTGAGAATGGTGTATACCGTCAAGGTAAACTAAATATTTAGCTAGCAAAGTGCCTTGGCGCGCTTAGCCAATAATTAGCAAGAATACGATGCATTGTCGAAAAAATCCCCTGCCATTACAGCAGGGGATTTCAATTTATTTAGAGAATTCACTTACTTCAAATGTCAGAATCTTGTCAAAGATTACGTAATCTTTGCGACTGCTGAATGGGCCTTTGTTGTTATCGTGTTTATCAATTTTATAAAATGATTGACCACGACCGGCATCTTTTGCATCATACCACGCTATAAAGTTGTTAATTTCCTTCATACTTAGATCAAATTCCTTCTCGAAACCATTTGTGATAGTCACTACAAGAATTGCACGATCACCTGTTGGTTGTGCTGGCTCAGATGGTTCAGGATTAGGTTGAGATGGATTGTCTGTATCGGGATCTGTTTGCTTTTCTCCTTGTGGAGTAGCTGATGCTTCTTTAGAAAGTTCACTTTCACCATTATTACTTACTGCTGTAACTACGTAATAGTATGTTGTTCCATTGACCACAGAGGTATCAGAATATGATGGAGTTTTGACGTTGGAAGCAATTGTATCATATGGACCTGCAGAAGTAGTGCTGCGTTTAATAGTATATTCTATTTTATCGGAACTTGCTGTCCAGCTCAAATCTATCTTAGCGTCTCCTGCCTTTGCAAATAGATTTGAAGGAACACTGATTTTAGGATTTACTAAATATCCAGTGTCGTTGATATCTAAAGCATCTAATTCGAATATATTATAAACGCTTGAGTTGCTTGCACTTACCACTACAGAGTGTAATTTATTTTCTAAATTCCTTTTTTCAAATAAAAGGGTAGTCACTTGTGCTTGACCATTAGCAGAGTAATTATAATCAACACCATCAATATTTACTTGAATAGATGTTTGTCTATCTCCCCCTCTATAACTAATTAATCTTAGATCCGTACCCCAGAATTGAAATTTAACAGAATGTAGCGTTGGGTTAAGTGTAAACTTTTCACTCCCTCCAGAATAACTCCCTGCAGTTGGGATTTGCCACCCATTACCTTCAAAAGTAAATCCAGGTGCAAGCTCTTCATATCGTTGCCATCCACTCTCTGGAGTAGGTAATGCTTGCCCAACTGATGTTGCTGCATACGTTCTTAAATTTAAAAATATGGTTAGTAAAAATAATGATGCGCTGAACAATATAAAAATTTTCTTAATGAGATTCTTTTTCATATATATTCCCCCAGTAATCTATCTTTTGAACAGATACTAAGTTAACATATTCCTCAAAACTTATCTAAACATAAACTTGCTGATCTATAAAAATAATCCACATATTTGAATATTTATTTTTTATTGGATACTAATGATGAATAAGCTCTCGCGGAGATGGGTAACAATTTTAATAACCTACATAAGCTAAAACGAAAGTTAAATAAGCTGTTTCAGGTTGCCTACCAGAAACAGCTTACCGCCTAGATCTTTTTAAACTTCCTTTATAAAATAAGGTTTTGGTTCCATTAAAGAAATGTTTTTCAATTATATAGAGTATTCATCTATTTGAAATGAAACAATCCGATAAAGAAAGCAACATGACCAAAATGTAACCATTTGATAAGTATTAAGCCACTATTCCCCATGACCTTTAAGTACAAAAAAATGAAAATAACAAAAAAACCCTTGCTTAGCAAGGGTTTTTGAGGAAATGGGCCCTGAGGGACTCGAACCCCCGACCAATCGGTTATGAGCCGACCGCTCTAACCAACTGAGCTAAGGGCCCTCAAAAAAACATGTATATTCACGTCACATATTCATAACAGCAACGTTAATTAATATACAACATTTTCTTGTGTTTCGTCAATAGTCTTTCGAAAATTTTCTTTTTAAAAATTATTTTTGTGGACTTACGGAATAAATCGGACACCATAACGACCTTTGCGCGAGCGGTACACCTCCACTGCGCGGGGATCATTGTAGCCATACATCCAGCCGTCGTGCTCCAACCTTTTTGCCAGACATCCTGCCTGAAATTTAGTCGTGTACAGTCTGCCATAGTAAATCCAATACATCCGAGCTCCCTCTTTTCACATGATGGTAGGAGTTAGTGTAACCGGATCGAATTCGATTTACACGGCCTGGGCCATAACAATCTACAATGGTTAGCAAAGAGTACGAATCGCTCTAATCATTAGACCTATTGGCCTCTATAGCTCATCTTATTTACCAAAGGAAGCGGGGTCCTGGCGCCAGGAACGCAGCAGTTCCATCTCTTCTTCCTGAATGGTTCCTTCACGCAAGGCAACGTTCATCAGGGCTGTATAATTGGACAAGCTTTGCAGCTCCACACCCGCTTCTTCAAAGGCTTGAGTCGCTTTGTCTAGCTGGTAGCTGAAAATGGCCAGTACTGCTAATGGCTGAGCGCCTGCTTGTGCTACGGCCTGTGCTGCTTTAATGGAGCTGCCTCCTGTAGAAATAAGATCCTCGATAACCATAACCTTCTGACCTGCGCTAATACGGCCTTCGATTTGGTTTTCTTTCCCATGTCCTTTGGCTTTGTCCCTTACATAGGCCATTGGCAGATTTAGCTTTTGCGCCACCCAGGCTGCATGAGGAATCCCTGCTGTAGCTGTCCCTGCAATGACTTCAGTTTCGGGGTATTGCTCACGAATAAGAGCAGCAAATGAGTCTGCGATCAGCTCGCGCACCTCCGGGTAGGACATGGTCAGGCGATTATCACAGTAGATTGGCGATTTAATGCCAGATGTCCATGTAAAAGGCTGTTGTGGGCGCAATGCCACCGCCTGAATACGTAACAGATGGGATGCAATTTGCTCAGGTATACTATTGAATGTGGTCATACTTGTATCATCTCCTCAATAATGTGTTCCGCTGCGGCGCGTGGGTCTGCTGCTGCGGTGATAGGACGTCCAACGACAATGTAGCTGCTGCCTTGTGCAATGGCTTGGCCAGGTGTAAGCACACGCGACTGATCGCCTGTAGCACTACCTGCCGGGCGTATGCCAGGAGTTATCGTCTTAAAGTCTGATCCACATACAGCACGAATGGCAGGCACTTCCAAAGGTGAAGCTACCACACCATCCAGTCCCGCCTCACGGGTCAGTTGTGCGTAACGAACCACTGCATCCTGCACCGTACCAGGAATACCCAACTCCTTATTCATAGTCGTCTGATCCGTGCTGGTCAGCTGTGTGACTGCAATAATGAGCGGCATGGAAAGCGAGCTGTCTGCGGAAATAGCTGCTTCTGCACCAGCTTTAGCGGCTGACATCATATTAACGCCCCCAGCAGCATGTACGTTGAACATATCTACACCTAAGCGGGTAATGCTCTCTGCCCCTCCCCGCACCGTGTTAGGGATATCATGCATTTTCAAATCTAGAAATACGGAGTATCCTCTGGACTTTAGCTGTTCTACAAAAGCTGGCCCTGCACTATAAAACAGTTGAATACCTACTTTTATATAACAAGGAATCCCTTCTAGCTGCCGAATTAACTGCTCAGCCTGTTGTGCATTGGGATAATCTAACGCAACCATCAGCCGTCCTGCCATCTGCTGAAATGCTCCATTCACCGTTCTCCATCCCCTTTTTACGTCAATTCGGGTGCATTTGCCCGTGATAAAGGACATCCGTCAGCCGAAGCTGATGAATGTCCTTCCCTGTGCTACTTATTTCCTCACATCTATTCGTAACGCATTATTTGCTCAGGACTGGCATGGATTCGGATGTGAAATTGATCGTTTCCAGCATTCTTAGCAAAGCGCGTACTGTATCCAGTGAGGTCATGCAGACAATGCCATTCTCAACTGCTTCGCGGCGGATACGGAACCCATCACGCTCTGGCGTTTTGCCTTTGGTCAACGTATTGAAGACAAAGTTGGCTTCACCCGTACGGATCATATCCAGGATGTTCGGGTTCCCTTCGCTCAGCTTATTGATCGTGTTCACTGGAATGTTGGCTTGCTCCATAGCAGCCGCTGTTCCACCTGTTGCAATAATTTTATAGCCCAGTCTGTAAAAGCCCTGCATCAACTCGACAGCTTCTTCTTTGTCCTTATCTGCCACTGTAATGATGATCGCCCCAGTGGATGGAATTTTCATACCAGCTCCCACAAGTCCTTTGTACAGTGCTTTGGCATACTGAATATCGCGTCCCATAACTTCACCTGTCGATTTCATTTCCGGGCCCAGCGTCGGCTCTACACGACGCAGTTTGGCAAAGGAGAATACCGGAACCTTAACCGAGACATAATTACTTTCAGGCCATAGGCCTTCTGAATAACCTGCATCTTTAAGCTTACCGCCCAAAATAGCCTGTGTAGCCAGATTCGCCATTGGGATATTTGTTACTTTACTCAAGAAAGGAACTGTCCGCGAGGAGCGAGGATTAACCTCGATCACGTACACCTCGTCTTGATGAATAACAAACTGGATATTTACCAGACCGATGGTTTTCAATTCCTTAGCGATGCTGATTGTAATTTCCACAATTTTTTGTTTCAACTCGGCAGACAAGTGCTGTGGTGGATACACCGCGATAGAGTCACCTGAGTGAACCCCGGCCCGTTCTACATGCTCCATAATGCCTGGTACCAATACTGTCTCGCCGTCGCAGATGGCGTCAACCTCAACTTCTTTACCCAACATATAACGGTCGATGAGCACCGGGTGCTCTGGATTGATTTTAACCGCTTCTTCCATGTACCGCAGCAATTCCGTATCTGAGTACACGATTTCCATAGCGCGTCCGCCCAGAAC
Organism: Paenibacillus sp. SEL3; assembly: GCF_054602585.1. NCBI lineage: Bacteria > Bacillati > Bacillota > Bacilli > Caryophanales > Paenibacillaceae > Paenibacillus > Paenibacillus sp. SEL3. The sequence goes on from NZ_CM137725.1 coordinate 451,412, forward strand.
GTAGGATGGACGTACCAGAACCGGATAGCCCAGCGCCTGTGCGGTTCCTACTGCTTCATCAACTGATGTGACCGTGTTGCCTTTAGGCTGTGCGATAGCCAGACGAGACAAAAGTTGCTCAAACTTCTTCCGGTCTTCCGCTTCATCGATACTTTCCAGACTCGTACCCAAAATATTCACGCCTGCCGCACTCAGTGGAGCTGCGAGATTAATGGCCGTTTGACCCCCGAACTGGACGATAACCCCAATCGGTTTTTCCTGCTCGATAACATTCATTACATCTTCGAAGAAGAGCGGTTCAAAGTAGAGGCGGTCGGATGTGTTAAAGTCCGTAGATACCGTCTCCGGGTTGTTATTGATAATCACTGCTTCGTAGCCCGCTTTTTGAATAGCCCATACCGCATGTACGGTGGAGTAATCAAATTCAATCCCTTGCCCGATCCGAATCGGTCCGGAACCGAGTACGATAACTTTCTCTTTGCTAGATGGAATCACTTCATTTTCCACCTCGTAAGAGGAGTAGTAGTACGGAGTTGTGGCTTCAAACTCGGCTGCGCACGTATCTACCATTTTGTAGACCGGACGTAGGTTTTGAGCTAGACGGAATTCACGTACCTCACGCTCGGTTGTCATACTGTCGTTTTGGCCCATACTGCGAATCTCAGCGATAGAGCGGTCGGTAAAACCTTTACGTTTGGCCTGATAGAGTGTTTCGTAGGTCAGCACAGATTCTCCAGCGATGATGGCTTCGAACTTGACGATCCCCTCTACCTTATCGAGGAACCACCAGTCAATTTTTGTCAAATCTTGAATCTCCTGCTGCTGCCAGCCGCGACGGAACGCCTCGGCTACCAAGAACAAACGCTCATCATCTGCTTTAATCAAGCGATCCTTGAGCACGTCATCAGACAGCTGATCGGCTCCCTTAAGATGCAGACGGTGTACACCGATTTCCAAAGACCGTACCGCTTTCTGGATGGACTCTTCGAATGTGCGTCCGATGGCCATGACTTCACCCGTTGCTTTCATTTGCGTGCCCAGCTTGCGGTTGGCAGAAATGAATTTGTCAAATGGCCAGCGTGGTATTTTGCTCACGATGTAATCCAGTGTTGGCTCAAAGCAAGCATACGTCTGTCCCGTTACCGGATTCACAATTTCATCCAACGTGTAGCCCAGTGCAATTTTAGCAGCCATTTTAGCAATCGGATATCCGGTTGCCTTTGAGGCCAGTGCCGAGGAGCGGCTTACGCGTGGGTTTACTTCAATAACATAGTATTGATAACTGTGCGGATCAAGCGCAAACTGTACATTACAACCGCCTTCGATATTGAGGGCGCGGATAATTTTCAGAGAAGCAGAGCGCAGCATCTGGTATTCGCGATCTGACAGCGTCTGACTCGGAGCTACGACGATACTGTCGCCAGTATGCACGCCGACTGGATCAAAGTTCTCCATATTACAGACAACGATGCAGTTATCATTGCCATCACGCATGACCTCATACTCGACTTCCTTCATGCCTGCAATACTTTTTTCCACCAAACATTGTCCGATTGGACTGTATCTCAAGCCAGAGCTGACGGTTTCACGCAGTTCTTCTTCTGTGGAGCAGATACCACCGCCTGTTCCCCCTAGCGTATAAGCCGGGCGAACGATAATTGGATAACCGATTTCGTTAGCAAATTCTAACGATTCTTCCAAGGTTGTTACAATAACACTCTCTGGTACAGGTTGTTCCAACTCGCGCATCAAATCACGGAACAGATCACGATCTTCGGCTTTTTCTATCGAATTCAGTTGAGTTCCCAGTAACTTGACGTTTTCACGCTCCAGCACTCCGGCGCGAGCCAGTTCCACTGCCATGTTCAGACCTGTCTGTCCTCCCAGCGTAGGAAGCAGACCATCTGGACGCTCTTGACGGATGATCTGTGTTACAAAGTCAAGTGTAATCGGCTCGATGTATACTTTGTCTGCCATGTTGGTGTCTGTCATGATGGTTGCCGGATTACTGTTGATCAGTACTACCTCGACGCCTTCTTCTTTGAGCGCTTGACAAGCTTGTGTACCAGCATAATCAAATTCTGCTGCCTGACCAATGACGATAGGACCGGAACCGATCACAAGTATTTTTTTAAGTTCTGTATTTTTCGGCATATTAGCGCTCTCCTCTCACTGCGGCGGCGATAGCAGCCTGACGCGGTTGCTTTGGATGATTTCTTTTGTGCTCACGGATCATGTCCAGAAAGCGGTCAAACAGGTAACCATTATCGTAAGGTCCTGGTGCAGCCTCTGGATGATATTGCACCGAAAACGCGGGATACTTGGTATGTTTAAGACCTTCAATCGTTTTATCGTTGTTATTAATATGCGTCACTTCAAGCTCAGTACCTTGGATCGAATCCTCATTCACCGTGTAGCCGTGATTTTGTGATGTGATAAAGCAGCGTCCGCTCTCCAGTTCTTTCACCGGATGGTTACCACCGCGATGTCCGAATTTCAGCTTTTCCGTATCCGCTCCCGAAGCTAAAGCGAACAACTGGTGTCCCAAGCAAATTCCGAAAATCGGATATTCCCCTAACAGTTCTGCTACCGTACGAACGGCATGGGGTACGTCTTTTGGATCTCCAGGGCCGTTAGACAGCTGGATACCGTCTGGGTCCAAGCGACGAATTTCCTCAGCCGTCGTATCATGTGGAACGACAACTACATCGCAGTCCCGTTTATTCAGTTCGCGCAAAATGCCGCTTTTTGCACCGTAGTCAATCAATACGATCCGCTCTCCGTTGCCAGGACTGCTGTACGGATGAGGTGTGGAAGTCATAGGAACCTGATTGCGCAGTTCTTCAATGGTCAAGTCAGACATCATTTCTCTCAGTTCTTCCAGCGGCTGGGAACCAGTCGTCAAAATGCCCTTCATCGTACCGTGATGGCGAATAATCCGGGTAAGCATGCGGGTGTCGATGTCGCTAATGCCAATGATGCCATATTCCTTCAGCAAATCGCCCACGCTGTATTGAGCACGCCAGTTACTTGGCGCTGGCTCGTAATGTCTAACAGCAAAGCCATGGACATAAGGCCGTACCGATTCAAAGTCATCACGAGTAATTCCATAGTTGCCAATCAGCGGGTAAGTCATCGTTACGATTTGTCCGCAGTAAGAGGGATCAGTAAGCACCTCTTGATAGCCTGTAATCCCTGTGTTGAAAACGACCTCGCCTGTTTTATCACCTTCCGCACCAAATGATGTGCCTGTAAACAGCGTGCCGTCCTGAAGTAACAATCTTGCCTGCATCCCGTCTCACTCCTCTATATTGTTTCCTGCTATAAGGTTCTATTTTTTTAGTGGTTTCTATTTATTTTACTTCGTCAGCAGACCATACCAGTTTGCCATCTACCCAAGTTTTCACAGGCCAGCCTTTGAGCTTCCAGCCTGTAAAAGGAGTGTTGCGTCCTTTGCTGGCAAACGTTTGCGGATCAACTGCCTGCTCCTGCTCCAGATCAATCATGGTCAGGTCAGCTGGAGCCCCTTCTTCCAGGCGTCCCGTATCAAGGCGGAAGACACGCGCTGGATCAGCAGTCATACGACGCACCAGAAAGTCCAGCGTCCACTGTCCGGTAGCTACGAATTTCGTGTACAACAGCGGGAAGGCCGTCTCAAATCCAACGATCCCGAATGGCGCCAGCTCCATCCCCCTTGCCTTCTCTTCCTCACTGTGCGCTGCATGGTCGGTTACGACGATGTCAATCGTACCGTCTTCCAGTCCCTCGATGCATGCCTGCACATCACGCGGGGAGCGTAGCGGAGGATTCATTTTCCAGTTCGCATCCAGCCCAGGGATATCCTCATCTGACAATACCAAGTGGTGCGGGCATACCTCAGCCGTTACCTTGATGCCAAAAGATTTCGCATGGCGGATTAACCGCACTGACTGCTCCGTGCTGACATGGCATACATGATAGTGTGCCCCGGTTGCCTCGGATAGTAAAATGTCCCGTCCGACGTGAATCGCTTCAGATTCGTTCGGAATGCCTTTAAGCCCGTGGCGCTTGGCAAATTCGCCGTCCGTCACTGCCGCTCCTTCAACAAGTGTGTTATCCTCACAGTGTGCAATAACCGGCATATCCAGTGCTTTGGCCCGCGCCATGGCGTCCTTCATCATTTGCGCGCTTTGCACCCCGACACCATCGTCAGTAAAGCCGATGGCACCTGCTGCTTTGAGCGCTTCAAAATCTGTCAGCTCACGACCCAGTTCGTTTTTCGTGATGGCTGCGTAAGGAAGAACCTTGGCAAGCCCCGCTTCCTGTCCCTTTTTCAATACCAGCTGAACTGTGTCCACATTGTCCGTCACTGGACGGGTGTTTGGCATGCAGGCAATCGTCGTAAATCCGCCTTTCACCGCCGCGCGGCTACCCGTTTCAATCGTTTCTTTATATTCAAAGCCGGGTTCTCTCAGATGCACATGCATGTCGATTAAACCGGGGATGACCAGCTTCCCCTGGGCGTCAACTTTCTCGACTTCGCGCTCCTGCCCAGATGCGCCTTCTTCCATAAGTAGGCTGATTCCAGCATCCGCACTTGCGATAGCCAAAATCTTTCCGTCGGCGATTAGGATGGATTTCAATTCAGCCTCGCCCTGCTCGTTCAATACGCTTGCATTCATAATTAATTGTTTCATCTGAAATATTCCTCCGCTCAGTTTTTGCAACTTTTCCCTACGATCCTACTGACAGCTTCTACAGCTTCATTGCCCGTTCCATAACCGCCATGCGGATCGGAACCCCATTTGCCATTTGAGGAAAAATTCGCGATTGTTCGCTTTCCACAACTGCACTATCAATTTCCACATTCCGATTCACTGGAGCTGGATGCATGATAATCGTTCCGGGCTTCAGGTTCGCTGCTCTTTTCTCTGTCAAACCGTACTGCTCTCGGTATTCATCCGCTGAGCGCAACATTCCTTCGGCATGCCGTTCCAGCTGTACCCGAAGCATCATGACCACGTCCGCTTGTAGTGCCTCTTGCATCGGAACATAGGGCGCGTAGGCCGCAAGATCAGGTGCTTGCATATTATCAGGAGCGCAGAAGCTTACCTTGGCTCCGAATTTTTGCAAGGCCCACAGATTTGAGCGGGCGACACGGCTGTGCAGAATGTCTCCTATGATGGATACTCTCAAGCCTTTAAGCTCACCGAAAGTTTTGCGCATGGTGTACAGGTCCAGCAGAGCCTGCGTTGGATGCTCATTGTTGCCGTCCCCCGCATTAACCAGTGGGACACTGACCTTCTCAGCGAGCTCTTGCAGCACTCCGGCCGGCTTTAACCGGATGACTCCTGCATCAATGCCCATGGATTCGAGCGTACGTACTGTATCGTAAATGGACTCCCCTTTTTCCACACTGGAAGCCGCAGCGGAAAAGTTCAAAACCTGAGCGCCCAGCCGCTTCTCTGCCATTTCAAAAGAAAAGCGGGTACGAGTGCTGTTTTCAAAAAACATGTTGGCCGCAAAGCGTGATTGCAGTACTGGAACCAGTTTTTCTGGTTGAGATTCCCAATAATGAGCGCGATCCAGAATGGACTCGATTTCATTTCGGCTGAGTTCCTTTAACCCGAGTAGGCTACGTTCTTTAAGTTGACTGGCTGTGGTGATCATAGCTGTTCCCCCCGGTTCTGAATGATTGTCACTTCGTCCTTACCGTCCGTCTCTTGAAGGGCTACTACGATTTCCTCAGATTTGGAGGTCGGGATGTTCTTGCCGATGTAATCCGGACGAATCGGAAGCTCACGGTGTCCGCGATCCGCTAGCACTGCCAGCTGAATCATTTGCGGTCGTCCGCAGTGCATCAATGCATCCATCGCCGCGCGGATGGTGCGGCCTGTGTACAGCACATCGTCAAAGAGAATGACTTTCTTATCATGAACCGATACGTCAGCAGGATTCATCAAAAGCTCTTTTCCATTTCCTTTAGCTTCGGCTACGCTGCTCCGGTCATCCCGGTAGGCTGTGACATCCAGCTCTCCCCATGGAATTGGTGCGCCTTCAATCTCAGCAATTTTTTCAGCCAGGCGTTGTGCTAGATGAACTCCGCGTGTTCGAATACCTACTAGCACACAATCGTCAATACCTTTGTTTTTCTCCAAAATTTCATGTGCAATCCGTGTCAATGCCCGACGAATCGCAATTTCATCCATCAGTACATGTGTTTCATTACTCATGCTTCCAGCCTCCTCAGGTGATGTTCCCTTCAGACCTGGTCCCGTGTTCGGATACAAAAAAGACTCCTTGCCCAAGTTTGGCAAGGAGTCTCGTGTGAACAGTCTTCTACTGTTCTCCGATCTCTCGGACACACTGAAGACATACCGCCGCAGCGGATGCACTGCTCAGTGATCCATTCACGTTACCTTGCCAGCCTCACGGGACTGATTTAAAGGTGCTATTCAGGATTTCCTTTGTCCTGCTTCTCATAGTGTGAGATGGTTAGCCATCTCTTGGACAAAGTTCATCGCAACTACAAGAAGTATGACAGATTGAAAATCGTGTGTCAACACCCGTTCAACCGGAACCACCGGAAGCACTTTAATAATTATACAAGGTTATTGTATAATTATCCATAGTTGTTTTTACCCATACCTTGTCTCACAATAAAAAAACCGCCATTTAGGCGGTTTAACTTAATAATTTATTCAGGTTTGTGAATAGGAATGCAAATCACCATTGTTTTAACGACTACGCAAGGATGCTAACACATCCTCCATATCAGGAGGAATCGGTCTGCTAAATTCCATGTATTCTCCAGTGGATGGGTGCTTAAAGCCCAGTACCGCCGCATGCAGCGCCTGACCATCCATACGAACCCCTTTGCTGCGCCCATACATAGGGTCACCAACCAATGGGTGTCCAATAAATTTCATGTGAACACGAATTTGATGTGTTCGTCCTGTTTCCAATTGAAGTTCAAGGAGGGTATAATCCCCCAATCGTTCAATGACGAGAAAATGGGTGACGGCATGCTTGCTGTTACGTTCCGTCACTGTAAACAATTTGCGATCACCCGAATCACGACCAATCGGAGCATCTACCGTTCCCTGATCGTGGCTCAAATGACCGTGAACTAAGGCTATATATTTCCGAGTCACACTATGATCCTTAAGCTGTGCTGCAAGTGATGCGTGAGCCTGATCATTTTTAGCCGCCATCAGCAGTCCTGATGTATCCTTATCAATACGGTGAACAATACCAGGACGTAATTCCCCGTTAATGCCCGAAAGATCGTGACAGTGGTACATCAGTGCGTTAACTAATGTTCCCGAAGAGTGTCCCGGTGCAGGATGCACGACCAGACCACGTTGCTTGTTAATAACAATAACGTCCGAGTCCTCGTAAACGACATCCAACGGAATATTCTCTGGAACAATATCTACACTTTCTGCTTCCGGTACTGATAATACAATCCGGTCTCCTTCAGCCAGCTTGTAGTTCGCCTTAATCGTCGTACCGTTCACCAGCACGCGACCATTTCCGATCCACAGCTGTATCTGAGAACGAGACACTTCCTTCATTTCTTCGGCGATATATTTGTCTATACGCGTTTTGGCATCGCTGGAATCGGCCGTCCATTCCAGAGATTCACCCTCCAGTTCGTCCTCATAAGACAGACCTGCGGCTTCGCCGTTTTCATTCACTTCGCTCATGCTATGACTTCCCTTCAATGCTATCATTGCCATTTCCCTTTTCCCGACGCGATTCCAGCAGTGTGTCCAAAATAATCAGTGCTACACCGATGACAATTGCCGAATCTGCCACATTAAAAATGGGGAACGTATAGCTTCCAAAATTAAATTGCGCAAAATCAACCACTTCCCCTGAAATAGCCCGATCCAGAAAGTTACCAACTGCTCCCCCCAGCACTAAACTTAGCGCAACAGGAAGTAGCTTTTGTCCAGCCTTAACTGTTTTTCGCAGATACCAGACGATACCGATCACCACTACAATTGTAATCACGATAAAAAGCCAACGTTGACCTTCCAAAATCCCAAAAGCGGCTCCACGATTACGATGGGAGGTGATTAAAAAGAAATTGCCGATGACTGGTATTTGTTCGTACAATTCCATTCGTGTAGCCACCAAATATTTGACTCCCTGATCAATCAAAAAAATTATTAGCGCAATACCAAAATAAATCACAGTCCTTCGTCACTCCGATCCGCTTATATCCGTTGTTGAACCCATTTATTGTAGCATAAGCGTTCTCAGATCGTCCACGAAACCCGCAAGCTATCAAGCACAGACCATCCATAAAATGAACTCCTTCGCATTTGATTAGAATTTCCTATGTAAAAGAGGTCTTCCCGGTGCAAACTACAAGGAGCATACTCGACACAACGCATGCGCATGAAACCTAGAACAAGGAGAGGATTCCATGTCCCCATTGACGGAGCAACAATTGCAGGGTCTGCGTAACGAACTGCTGGAACGCAAAAAGGAAATTGAGCATCGCTTGCAAAACAACGACCATTACGGACTCGGTGATTCACAGCGCGATCAAACCGGTGAGCTTTCTCCCATTGATAATCATCCAGGCGATCTGGCTACCGAAACCTACGAGCGAGCCAAAGATATTTCCTTATTGGAGCATGATGAGTTTCAATTGGAACGTATCAAATCAGCCTTGATGGCAATGGACAAGGGGACCTATGGCATTTGCGCCGCCAGCGGTAAACCTATTCCCTATGAACGGCTACTGGCTGTTCCCTATACCATTTACTGCAAAGAGTACAGTCCCGAAACAGAAGTGTCTAACCGCCGCCCAGTGGAGGAAGAATTTCTCGCTCCCTCGTTCGGCAGAACGAGTCTGGATGAGCATGATGATCAAAACGGCTTCGACGGTGAAGATGCCTGGCAGATCGTCGAAAATTGGGGTACCTCTAACACCCCAGCCATGGCCGAAAGTGGAGAAATCCACAGTTATGATGATATGGAAATTGAAGCAGGCGACGATAATATGGGCTTCGTAGAACCATACGAAAGCTTTGTTGCTACTGACATTTATGGACAAAATGTATCCGTTATTCGCAGTTCCATTTATCAGCGTTATATCGAAGATGGCGAGGGCGAAGGTCTACTGGAGCCGGATACGCACGAAGACGAATCGTGAACTTCAAAGTGGAGATCGTTGCCTAATAGGTAGTAAGCTCCAGCTGTCGTTGTACGATCCGTACAATATCAGCGATATAATCACCGATAATCGGTAAATTTAGCGCACCGAGCACTTGCAGCACATAAATAATGGTAGCGGCAAAAAAAGTAAAACCTAGCGCGATGCCGATTCCCCGGGAAACACCGGATATTAGATTTAGCCAGAGTAATCGCCAAGGTTTATTTAGCAGCAAAGCGTAATCTGCAATACGTGTCCGTTCCATCTGCTCTGACACAGCACGTATCAGCTTTTCAACACGACTTAATTGCTCTGCCTGATTATCTGTTTTGCTTTTATCTGCGGCTATGGCAGCCCCTTCTCCGTTCCCTCCTCGGAGACTCCTTCCCTGTCTACGCCTTGATCGTGCCGTCATATGCACAATCCCCCTTTTCCCATGGCTGCCCTGAACGCAGCAAACGAGCCGAAGCACGTAACGGAGAAAACCCGTTTCCGATGCTTAGGCTCGTTTTTATATGCTGCCTGTTATTGTATTATGGGACAAGGGGCTTGTAATTATTCCCCAATATGAACGCCGATGGTTTTACCGTTCACTTCCACATGTTCTGCCGGTTCGGCTTGACCAAATGTCACAGTCGTAACCAATACGTTCTCACGCAATACAGTGTCGAAGCTTGCGATGGCCTGGCGCAGCTCGTTATCTACATCCAACGTCAATGCCACATACTTTTCAATCGGCAGATCCAGTTTTTTACGGTAATCCTGTACCGCACGAACCACTTCACGTACCCAGCCCTCTTGCTCCAACTCCGGTGTAATGTCCGTGTTCAACGCTACCGTTAAGCCATAACCGGAAGCAGAAGCGAAGCCTTCTTTCGCTTTTTTCTCTACCAGCAATTCTTCAGCTGTAACTTGCAGCTCTTCACCTTCTGGAGAAGCGACATTTAACATTCCCTGTTCTACAACAGTGCGGGTATCCTCAGCAGACATTCCTTTAAAAAAGTTTTGTAGGAAAACGACATTTTTGCCGTATTTCTTGCCTGCTACTTTCAAATTCAGTTTCAGTGTAAAATCTACAAAGCCGCTATCGTCCGTCTCAACATGAATATGCTTCACGTTAATCTCATCTTTGATGATCTCCTCATAGCCACTCAGTTCAAAATCTTGATCCATGGATAGAATCAACTCGGACAACGGTTGACGCGTTTTCAAACCCGTTTCGTTGCGGACGTTACGCGCCAATTCAACGACACGACGTGCCGTTTCCATATCTCGTTCCAATTCCAGATCGATCAAGGATTCATTGGCAGTCGGATAATCATCCAGATGAACACTTTCCCCGTTACTCAGGTTGAGGTAAATATCCTCGGCAAGCAGTGGTGTAAACGGCGCAAGCAGTTTGGCAGTCGTTAACAGCACTTCAGTCAGTGTACGGTATGCATCCAGCTTATCTTCTGTAAGACCATTGCCCCAGAATCGGTCGCGTGAACGACGGATATACCAGTTGCTCAGCTCATCCACAAACGACTCAATTGCTTTGGATGAGTTCAGGAAGTCATTTACAGCCAGCGCTTTGTCCACTACCAAAATCAGGCTGTTCAGACGGGACAAAATCCAGCGATCCAACTTATGAGCCGATGGTTTGAACGGGTGCTGTGCCGGATCAAATCCGTCGATATCCGCATATAAGGTCAGAAAAGCATGTGTATTCACAAGCGTATCTACCAGCTTCGATTTAGCCTCACCTACGATTCCTTTGGAAAAACGTTTGCTATTCCATGGTGCACTATCGGACAACAATGCCCAGCGGAAAGCATCTGTACCATACTCGTCAATCACTTCCCACGGATCAATAACATTACCCTTTGATTTGGACATTTTCTGCCCTTGCTCATCCAGTACATGGCCTGTCGCCATGACAGCTTTATAAGGAGCTTTGCCAGTCAGCATAGTCGAAACCGCAAGCAAGCTATAGAACCAGCCACGAGTCTGGTCAATCCCTTCACAGATCATATCTGCCGGAAATTGTTGCTCGAACGTTTCATTATTTTCAAAAGGATAATGATGCTGTGCAAACGGCATGGAGCCGCTATCAAACCATACGTCGATCACTTCCGGTGTACGAGTCATTTCGTATTTACCGCATTGGCTACGAACCTTAATATCATCTACATATGGTTTGTGCAGCTCGATGTCCGCTGGTACGTCGCCAATCGCACGTTCCCTCAATTCAGCAATACTATGCGGAGCAAACTGTTCTCCAGTTTCCTCACAAACCCAGATGTTTAGCGGTGTACCCCAGTAGCGATCACGACTGATGTTCCAATCCACCAGTTCCTCCAAAAACTTGCCAAAACGTCCTTCACGTACATGACCCGGATACCATTCGACTTCGCTGTTGTTGGCAATCAGTTGATCCTTGATCGCAGTTGTTTTGATAAACCAACTGTCCATAGCATAGTACAATAATGGAGTATCGCAACGCCAGCAGAACGGATAGCTATGCTCGTATTTTTCCTTGCTGTACAGCAGGCCTTTTTCGGACAGCATTTTTACAATATCTACATCACAGTCTTTCACAAAACGACCTGCAAAATCAGTGATTTCCTCTACATAGTTACCTTGAAGATCCACCACGTTGATGAACTCAACACCATTTTCACGACATACCCGGTAATCATCTTCACCATGCGCTGGAGCCATATGAACGATACCTGTACCGCTGGAATCTGTTACGAACTTCGCACCCAGAATCTGATTACCCTTCTCAACCTGAAAATACGTAAATGGCGGGGTATAGGTTTGGCCAACCAGTTCTGAACCAGATAGCGTGCCAATCACTTCATGCTCGCCTTTAATGACGTCTTCAACCAGATTTTTAGCAACGATGTATACACCGTCTTCCTGCTTCACACGTGCATATTCCAGTTCAGGGTTGACGGCGAGCGCCACGTGACTCGGCAAGGTCCAAGGTGTTGTCGTCCAAGCCAGTACATATTCACCACTACTATGCAACTTGAACTTGGCCGTGGCACTCAGATCCTTTACATCTTTGTAGCCCTGCGCTACTTCATGAGAACTTAGCGTTGTCTGACAATCCGGACAATACGGACTCACACGATGACCACGATACAGCAGATCTTTTTCATGAATGGTCGCCAAAATGTTCCATACGCTCTCGATATAGTTATTATCCAATGTAATGTACGGGTTATCGAGGTCTGTCCAGTATCCGATCGCTTCGGTTAGATCACGCCATTGTTGCTCGTATTCAAACACGCTCGCCTTACATTTTTTTATAAACTTTTCAACGCCGTATTCTTCAATTTCAGGTTTATGGGAGATCCCCAGTTGCTTCTGTACACCTAATTCTACCGGCAAGCCATGCGTGTCCCAGCCTGCCTTACGTACGACGCGGTATCCCTTCATTGTCTGATATCGGCCCACAAAATCCTTAATTACACGGCCCAGCACGTGACCGATATGCGGTTTACCGTTAGCTGTTGGTGGGCCCTCATAGAACACAAAATTTGGCTTTCCTTCACGATTTGTAATGGATTTACGGAATGTGTCCTCCTGCTTCCATTTGCTCAGGATGCGCAGGTCACGGGACCGTGCTTTTTCTTTAACATCCACTCTGTTCATACTGTCATACTCCCTCTCTGCTCATCATTGATTTCCCTAGCATTTCCTAAAAAAAGCAACAAAAAAAGCCCCATCCCTGTAAAGGGACGAGACTGTGCTCGCGTTACCACCCTGATTCCGTAAAAATAGACCATTCTAAAAATACAGTCTCATCACGGCTCTCTGAGCCCCACTCAACTACAGCAGGGCGCCATTATAACGCATGGCAAACGGTGATTGCTTACACACGCCATACATCTTAAGCGCTTCAGCTCACTTCTCCGGGAGGATCTTCGGTCATGTTCTGAACGTTGGCTTGCACCGGAAGGCCAACTCTCTGAGGGACAAATCATGACGTACTCGTTCCCATCAACGAATTAAACATGTTAAATTCATCGAATATTACAGCAACATCGTTACCTTGAATAACAACCATCAGCCGACGGACGGATAATCATTGAATTCAGTATAGTATTTACAGTTATAGCCTGTTTAAAGTGAAAAGTCAACCCTAACAACGCCTAATAAAAGCTTGTCAGAAATGAAATTAATAAATTTCTTTCATCTCACGCTCGCGCTCCAGTACTTCGCGTTCCCGGTTTTCAAGAGCTTCCCAGCCGTCTTGGCTTAACAAGTCAAGCTGTGCTTCCACCAGTGTACGAAACCGTGCTCGGTAAATCGATGCCTGCTTCTTCAGCTCTTCAACCTCCAACGCGATCTTGCGGGATTTGGACAATGCTTCGTTCACAATACGGTCCGCATTTTTTTCCGCTTCCTTCACGATCAGTTGGGATTCTTTCTTGGCGTTGTTACGAACTTCATCTGCGGCTTCCTGCGCTACGATAATCGTCTTACTCAGCGTATCCTCAATGGTCGCGAAATGATCGAGCTTCTCCTGTACGTTCAACAACTCGGTGCTCAGTTCTTTATTTTCACGAATAACGCCCTCGTAATCTTTGATCACCTGATCCAAAAATTCATTAACCTGATCCTCATCATAACCGCGAAGCCGGCGGGCAAATTCCTTGTTATGTATATCCAATGGCGTTAATGGCATGCCGTCCACCTCCTATAAGATTGACAAAAAATACATTTTCCGCGTCACGACGCTCACTATCATCTATCGGTCATCATACCCCGTTTTGTGAATACTGTACAGAGCAAAATCGTTCCAGTTCTTCGCTATAGCTTAATTCTTTCGACAGAAAGCTCGTGATTCCTGCCTACAGCTATACAAACTTACCAATTTTGACACGGAATCTTCCCTTTTTTGTCATCCCGCCTGTTTCAAGCACTTTGAAACGCCCAAAACCCTGCATGGAAATAACGTCTCCAGCTTTAAGTGGAGTGGATGGATTCTCCTCCACCTTCCAATTTACCCTGCACCGTCCCGCCCGAATCGGTGTTAATATTTTACTGCGGCTTAGCTTGTACACATCGCTAGCAATACCGTCCAGACGCAAAGAAGCGACCGTCAGGTCTAGCGTCTCTAATGCAACTTCCTTCGTTCGCAGACTAGCTACAGGCAATAGTTCTGTCCATACATGAACACGGTGTACCTGCTGCAAATGCATCGTCATAAAATTACCGATCTCTGAAGCTACCAATACATGACACCCATCATCCAGTACATGAATATCTCCAATTTTCCCACGTTTGATTCCAAGTCCCAGTAGGGCACCTAGATAATCACCGTGCTCAAGGGTACCTATTTTAAGATCGTCAGATGTGATGGAAAGGACCTGAATCCCCATCTCCTCACCGTCCAAATACGAATAATCGGGCGCAATCAGCGCCCGCTTTCGTTCCGAAGCCATGTATCCGCCATCTACCCTAATCGTGACCTTGTCTTCCTTCGAAGCAAGTGTCTCCAATATGTACTGTTGGCGCGGGTCCAAGAAATCAGTCAGCTTCTGCTCATGATAAGCCCCCGCATGACTGATCCATTCGGAAGCACGATCCACATAATCCCGTTCATCCGGGTGAAAATGCTCATAAATCTCAGTTCGCATAACTCCTCCTAGACGAGCTTACCAATTAAAGAAATCAAACCGTACGACGCAAAACGCAGAGCAATCAGCGCAACGATGGGAGAAATATCAATCATCCCGAAGATTGGCGGTATAAACCTGCGAAAAGGAGACAAATACGGCTCCACAAACTTGGCAAGTAAATCACCAATCACACTCTCTCTAGCATTAGGAAGCCATGACAGCAGAACATATGCAATGATCATGTACGAATAAATCTGAAATAGCCAGTAAATTACCTCGATCAAGAAAAGTTCACCTCATTCTGTTAAGTTCTTGTTCAGTGTCAGCCAGTATTTCCGTAATAGAGCCTTGAATCTCAACCGTATCTGGTGTACACAGAAAAATATTGTTCCCGACCTTGGAAATACCACCACCCAGTGCATACACAGTACCACTCAAAAAATCAATAATGCGTAGCGCCTGATCCTTGCGAATTCGTTGCAAATTGACTACGACGGTGCGATGGGAACGGATATGGTCGGCAATTTCCTGTGCTTCATCATAAGAACGCGGCTCATACAGGACAACTTTCACATTTTTCTGTGAATGGATGCTGACAACATTAGTGCCCTTCTGGTTCTTACGTTTATCAAAGCTTGGGGTTTCAATTTCTTGATCTTCCTGCGTATTCATAACCTCTCGCTCTATAACTTCCTCTTCTTCCTGAAGCCCCAGAAAGTTCATGAACTTATTCATTACGCCCAATGGAAATCCTCCTCTCGTCCGACCAGTACGGAACCAAGCCGCAGCCAGGTCGCTCCTTCTTCAACCGCCACTACAAAATCATTGGACATCCCCATAGACAAGTGAACGATGGGTTCCCTGGTCAAGGCTTGTCCATTTAACCTATCCCGTAATTCACGCAATCCCCGAAACACAGGCCGAGTTTTTTCCGGGTCTTCCTCATGAGGAGCCATCGTCATCAAGCCAATCACGTCCACATGTTCCAGCTCGCGAATTTGTTCCAAAAAGGGGACAACCGCCTCAGAGGACAAGCCATATTTGGACATTTCCCCAGAAATATTGACTTGCACAAAAGCTTTAACTCGCAGTCCCAGAGCAGCTGCCTTCTTATCCAATTCCTGAGCGAGTGATAAGCGGTCAAGCGAATGTATAAATTTAAATTTTCCAATTACATCTTTAACCTTATTCGTTTGGAGATGACCAATAAAATGCCACGTTCCCCGGTCACCCAGCTTACTCCATTTATCCGCAGCATCCTGCCAGCGATTTTCGCCCACATGCTCTAAGTCGCTATCCAATACCGATGTCATTGTCGCCGCCGAAACATATTTCGTGACAGCGATCACATTTACTTCATCACGCGAACGTCCGCTTCGGGCACATGCCGCTTCTACACGGGCATTCACTTCTTTAATTCGTTCCTCCAAAGACACGGGAGGACTCACCTCTCTTCCAGACCAATCCAACTCGCCATTCTTCCTGTGACGCCGCCTTCTTTGCGATATGAAAAAAACAAATCGCTACGGCTACTCGTGCATAAGGTAGTACATTCGATATGGCTCGGCAATATTCCTGCTTTCATCATAATGTGTCGATTGCATTGTTTCAAGTCAAGTAGTGTTTTACCGTCGGCTAAGGGGAAGTAAACAGAACCTTCCCATTTATCATTACCCGGGCAATCATGCTCCAAAACCCGAATTTGGTTCATCACGTGCTCATCCACCTCATAGGATTCAGAACCAATGGAAGGACCAATAGCTGCTAGTATATCAGACGGCTGAGATCCATATTCGTTTTGCATGGTCTGTACCATTTTCAATGCAATTTCCGCAACGGTTCCCTTCCAGCCTGCATGCGCCAGCCCAATCACACGGCGCACTGGATCACAAAAATATAAGGGTACACAGTCTGCATAAAAAGACGTCAGCAAAATGCCAGGTACATTCGTCAATAGTCCATCTGTGTCCTGAAAAGCGGATGCACGATCCAGAAAGCCCCGCCCGCGGTCAGCAGCCTTGACCACAGCAACATGATGACCATGAACCTGTTCACCGCACGTCCACGCTTCAGCAGCGAAACCAAGTTGCTCTGCAATGAGCCGCCGGTTACGAATGACTTTCTCGGGGTCATCCCCTACATGAAACGCACAGTTTAGACTAGCGTAGGGTACCTCACTGACACCACCATGACGACCTGTAAAACCCGCTGTTAATCCCTGAACCTGCCGCTCCCAAGATTGAATATATAACAACTCCGGTACGGGACGTCCGCCATCTTGCATTGGCATAGCTCCCGTAGCCTCGGTATTCACTACAAATGGTTCCATTCATTCTCACCTCTACTGCCCAGTGTACCAAAAAGCCGCCGCTGTGTCTTCACAACATACTAAATTACGTGTCCCTCTTGTTCAAAAGACCCGTCGGTCATTCCGCTCCTGACGTTCGATATACGGCTTTTCCTCCCTTTCATCCGGTGGCTCATGCAATCCCTCCAATCGAACAAGCACAACATCCGAACCAATTTTCACAATGTTGCGCCACGGAATAACCAATTCGCTTCCCCCTCCAAACCAGCCCATGAATCGACTGCTGCCCGGAACCACAATAGCTTCAATTTTCCCTTGTCGTACGTCAATCTCCAGATCACTGATTTGTCCCAGACGTCGCCCATCTACAATGTTAATGACATCCTTGGTTTGAAACTCGGAAATTTTCATGGCTCTTACTGACGTTTCCGGTGCACTCACACGCATCACATCCTTTAATTCACTATATGAGCGAAAGAGCCCAAAAAATGTCCTGTAAACGCAAAAACGATCCGGATAGGATCGTCAGGCTGTCGAGAAACCCCCTGTTTTTTAATCAGGTTTAAAATGGCCACTTTGATCAAATAAAAATGGGTCCTCAGATCGTTTTAAATCGATTTTTGTTTTAAAAGTTGAGTTTCCCCAAATAAAAAATAAAGTGCCGGAAAGTCCGTTGGACTTTCTCGACACTCTGACGATCCGGATAGGATCGTTTTTATCGCTGAATCATTCAAGCATTCATTTCATTAGGACTTTACATGTTTTTGCATTTGCTGTATAGCCGACTTCTCTAATCTTGAAACCTGGGCTTGAGAGATACCGATTTCGTCGGCAACCTCCATTTGCGTCTTTCCTTCATAAAAACGCATAGACAATATCATCTTTTCACGCTGGCCCAGGCGATGCATCGCTTCCCGCAGAGCGATTTCCTCAATCCATGAAACGTCTTTATTTCTGTCATCACTGATCTGATCCATCACATAGATTGGGTCGCCCCCGTCGTGATATATCGGCTCGAACAGCGAAACCGGATCCTGAATTGCATCCAACGCGAACACAACATCTTCTTTAGGCACATTCAGTGCCTCTGAAATTTCAAAAATCGTTGGTTCCCGCGAGTTCAGATTCGTCAGACTGTCCCGCACCTGAAGCGCCTTATATGCAATATCCCGTAACGAACGGGATACACGGATCGGATTGTTATCCCGCAAATAACGGCGGATCTCTCCGATAATCATCGGCACCGCGTAAGTGGAGAACTTTACGTTTTGCGAAAGGTCAAAATTATCAATCGCCTTCATTAGGCCGATACATCCTACCTGAAACAAATCGTCCACAAACTCTCCCCGATTGTTAAATCGTTGAATCACACTCAGGACGAGTCGGAGATTGCCGTTGACCAATTTTTCTCTGGCTGATCGTTCATTATTTTGCTGAAGTGATGTGAACAACTCGCGCATTTCTGCATTGGTTAATACCGGCAGTTTGGCGGTATCCACACCGCAAATTTCCACTTTGTTTCGGGTCATCGTGTCTTACCTCCCAAGGAGCAACATTAATGTACATTATCTCCTGAGGGCATTTTTTTATTCGCCGTTTCCATCGCTTCCGGATATACCCATGCATTATACCATTTTATTAAATTCTTTTCGTAAGCGCTTTATTATTCGTTTTTCCAGACGCGAAATATACGATTGCGAGATACCCAACAGGTCAGCAACATCCTTCTGTGTCTTCTCTTCTCCGTCTTGTAAGCCGAAGCGCAGCTCCATAATCAAACGCTCTCGATCCGTCAACTTATCCAGTGCTTTATGCAATAATTTACGGTCTACCTGCTCTTCAATATTACGGTAAATGGTATCATTTTCCGTCCCCATCACATCGGAAAGCAACAACTCGTTACCGTCCCAATCAATATTCAGAGGCTCATCAAAAGAAACTTCCGTTCTTGTTTTACTATTGCGACGCAAATACATCAAAATCTCATTCTCAATGCATCGGGACGCATAGGTGGCAAGTTTGATTTTCTTCTCCGGATCAAAAGTGTTAACCGCTTTGATTAGTCCAATAGCACCGATGGATACGAGATCTTCAATGTTGATGCCCGTATTCTCAAATTTGCGGGCAATATATACGACTAACCGCAAATTTCTTTCGATTAGCATCGACCGTACTGCCGCATCTCCAGAAGAAAGTTTTCCCAGCAAATATTCTTCTTCGTCTCTCGTCAGCGGTGGGGGGAGCGCCTCGCTGCCGCCAATATAATAAATTTCTTCACTTTTCAGCCCAAGTAAAAATAAAATACGATAATATTGCAGTTGCAACGCTAGCCTAATTTTCATCTTCAATTTCATCTGTTCTCGCATATCATTCTCCCCCTTTTGAAAATAGTGCAATTCCTGCTGTGCTCCGTGCATTTCACCATTGGATATTTCTTGTCGCCTTCAAACATCATTTTGTGTTATGCTCCATCATCCTGATTCTGTAAAATGTTCACTCAAATGTGCATCTCGTTTCTGGTTGGTATCAGCACTGCCCCCTTCTTGTGCCGTCACATCCGGGTGGATGATGGCGCGATACTTCCCCTCTGCCGACAATGTTCCCCCGTCCAAGCCAATCAACACTCGATGATGTACAAAATGAACCCCATTCATCACCACCTCTACCCGGTCTGGTTTAAGGGCAAGCATAAAGGAATGACTGCGGTTAATTCCACGATAGGGGACGAGACGAACACGATCCTGCCAGCTAAACGATTCGTCTCCCAGTTCCATCACCAGTTGGTCAGCATTACCCTCAGAACATTTTTGGAGCCAGGAAGCGGGCAAATACGACTCCCACAATGCTGCCTCCATGACCATCACCGGGGTTCGGGTCAAAGGATCATGGAGCTGGTTACCTGTATCCAACAAGCCTGTACACTCAATATGATCCTGCCCAATCCACACCTGCACTTGTCCCAGAAACCCACTCATCCTTTCTGTGCGCTGCTTTGAGGACTGCACAATTCGAAAGAAAAGCATCACTCCGCCAAATGCGCATAAAATAAACCAGAATGCAATTTTCAGTTCAAAAGACATTCCTCCTGAAGCGGTGTACCAGATGCCATTAAACAATTCCCCCGTATTTTGGAGAAAATAATGCATCCCCAAAATGCCACCTGCAGCTACAAAATTGATCATGTAAAAGGCACCCATTGTACGAAGATACTTTTGCATGCTGCCAAATCCAAAAGCCACCAGCAGCATTATGACCGATAATGCCAGTTTGATCAGGAACGTAAATAAAAAGGACAGTTCCGGCACAAACATCATGACCACGTACATTGCGCCGATTCCAGCTGAAGCCATCAACCTCCACCACACCGGACGGATTTTTCTCATCCAAGCGGTGACCATCAGCAGCACAGCATCAATGAACAAATTGGCCAAAAAAATCAAGTCGATATAAACAACCAAGGCTTCACCCGCCCAGCGTTTGCAGGATAGGCTTAAGTATAGTAGTCATGCTGTTCAAAGTCTGTCTAACGGTGGGGACGGTGACCGACTAATTTTGTCGGAAAGAGGAGAAGCACCTGAACTGCAGGATACGTAAAACAGAAAGAAGCCCGCATCTCCAGGGAGAATGCGGGCAGTCTGAATTGAAACTAGTTATCGTTATTATTATTGCGCGAACGGTTACGTAAAAATGTAGGAATGTCTAATTGATCACTGCTTTGAGTGTTACCAAATGGACGCAAGTTAGGAGAGCCTTTTTCCGCCGATTCAGAAGTAGCCGGGTTAGCTGCCGGTTTACGTCCCGGTGCTGGTTGACTTGGCTTGCCTTCAAAGCCAGTGGCAATGACGGTAACCTTGATCTCTTCTTTCAACTCTTCGTCAATGATAGCACCAAAAATCATATTTACTTCCGGATCGGAAGCCGATGTTACAATTTCAGCTGCCTCATTAACCTCATACAGAGACAGGTTGTTGCCGCCAGTGATGTTCATAATCACACCACGAGCACCTTCAATGGATGTCTCCAACAACGGGCTCATGATCGCCTTGCGTGCTGCTTCAGCCGCACGATTTTCACCAGTTGCTTCGCCAATCCCCATCAAAGCGGAGCCACGCTCCGTCATGATCGTCTTAACGTCAGCAAAGTCAAGGTTGATTAGACCCGGTACAGCGATCAAATCTGAAATACCTTGTACCGCCTGACGCAGAACATTGTCCGCTTCACGGAATGCTTCCAACATCGGGGTTTTCTTGTCCACAATTTCAAGCAAGCGGTCATTCGGGATTACAATCAAAGTGTCTACTTTTTCTTTTAATCCCTCAATACCAAGTTCAGCTTGATTGGAGCGCTTACGCCCTTCAAACGTGAACGGTCGGGTTACCACGCCTACAGTCAGCGCGCCGCATTCCTTGGCAATTTCAGCAATGACAGGAGCCGCTCCGGTTCCTGTACCGCCACCCATTCCCGCCGTTACGAATACCATATCCGCACCTTTGAGCGTATTCATAATGAGCTCACGCGACTCTTCAGCCGCTTTTTTACCCACATCTGGGTTAGCGCCGGCACCCAGACCGCGGGTCAGCTTATCGCCAATTTGAAGCTTATGCTCAGACTTCGCTAAATGAAGTGCTTGGGCATCTGTATTGACTGTAATGAACTCCACACCCTGAACACCATTTTCGATCATTCGGTTAACCGCATTGCTGCCGCCGCCTCCGACGCCGATCACTTTAATTTGAGCCAAGCTCTCCATTTCAAAATCAAATTCCAACATACTATTCCATCTCCCCCTCAATGTGCATGGATGGCCCGTCCATGATTGGCATAATTAGCAATGAACGTTATATAAATTCACTGAACATATTTTTTAAGCGTTCAATCAACCCCTGCTTTTGCTCGCCTTCCGCAACGGGACTACTGCTTTTGGCTCGGTTAGTCGGCTTCTTGGCACTTCCGCCACTGTTGCTAACGCTAGTCGATCTTCCGCGATAGTAACGAATAGCATTATGCAAGATTCCAACTCCGCTCGTGTAGCCCGGATCCCTTACACCGATAAAATCAGGTACGGCGATCCTTACGGAAGCGGCCAGTTCGCTTTGTGCCACCTGAAGTACACCAGGCATGGAGACGGTGCCTCCGGTAAGTATATAACCTCCCGGAAGCTCTGTGTAACCCAAGCGCTTAACTTCCGCCTGAATGAGTTGAAAAATTTCCTGCACTCTCGGCTCAATAATAGCAGCCAAATCCTGCTGGTTAAACTCCTTATCCACATTACTGCCGATACGTGTCACTTTAAAGACGACATCGACTGCCGCATCATCATACCATGCGCAGCCGTATTTAAGCTTTACTTTTTCGGCTTGATCGGTAAGGGTTCTCAGTCCGTAGGCAATATCATTGGTTACAAACTCTCCACCAATCGGAAGTGTTGATGTGGCAACAATCGTTCCTTCCTGGAAAATGGCAACATTCGTAGAACCTGCACCAATATCCACCAGAACTGAACCCATTACCTTTTCATCCTTCGAAAGAGACAATTGTCCGGCTCCAAGAGGCAGCAAGACCAGATCTTTAATCCTCAAGCCAGCTTTCTCAACGCAGCGCAACAGATTATGTATCGGGGTCTTGCCTCCAGTAACAATCGTAGCCTCTACTTCGAGACGAACTCCAATCATACCGCGAGGGTCCTGAATGCCTTCAAGGCCATCAACGACGTACTGCTTGGCTACCACGTCAATAATTTCTCTCTCCGGTGGTACGGCAATAACTTCAGCTGCCTTCAGTACACGCTCAATGTCCTCCTCACCGATTTCACGGTCCTCGTTGGACACGGCTACTACGCCATGACTATTTTGCAGGCCAATATGATTGCCTGAAATCCCCACATACACTTCTGTTATTTGAATACCAACCATGCGTTCTGCGTGATCCACGGCGTTACGGATTGATTGCACGGTTTGATCAATGTCTACAATTGCACCTTTGCGAATCCCTTCCGAGTCGGCAGATCCAACTCCAATAATATTAAAGGTTCCATTATTCATTTCCCCAATAATAGCCCGAACTTTGGATGTACCGATGTCCAAACTAACAATGATGTCATTGTTGCTCAAGTCTGTGGCACCTCCTGACTCCAAAATGAATTTCGTTCTTTAAACACACTCTGTACATATTCAACAAACTCCATGCTTTCCCTCTTTTTTCTACAAATTTTTTAGAAGCCAATTTATGGTTGCAGTCACATAAAAATTTGAAGAAAAAAGAAGGAGGCAAGTCTATTACCCATAAAATCAATTCTAGCATTTTTTCACATCACTGAGTAGTATCTTTTTCTTGGCTCTCTTCACTCGTATCTGGTTTGAACGGAACGTAGGAATCCGCCTCCAACATGGTGATCAAACCTGGATCTTCTGTTTCTAGCACCTGATTCAAATAGCTGATTTTAGAATTCAGTAGAGAAACGGTTGTTATAACCTCAAACTGGGAACGTGTGTACATTTTGATGCGGTCCGGAAAAGAAGGAATCGGCGCAGGAATGATTTCCGAAATATCGGCAGTCCATTCCCCTGGAATGCGTGATAAAGCATCACACAGCTTCGCTTTGTACGGATCATCGGATTTCCATTTGGTCAAAATAGGCTTCTCAACGGCTATTCCGCTACTCCCCACGCCCACGCTTGTCCCATTCGCTAGAATAGCACGAAGGCTCCCGTCACTCTGCAACTCGTAAGCGACCGTAGCAAACTCTTTAATGTGAATAGCAATAATACCCGGAAACTGCTTGTCCACTGTGACTTGCTGTATCGATTGAATTTCCCGCAACTTCTCAGAGATGTCAGATGAACTGACTCCGAAATACTGATCTCCAACAGCCAGACCGCTTCGGTTAAGAAGCTGGTCTCGGGTCGAAAATACATTACCATCAAAACGAATTTCAGAAACCCGACTCAACGAAGAACGGAAAAAGAGAACAGCGAGCAATACGATAAACAACAAAATGAGAAGAATAGCTATCTTCCGGCTTGTTCTTTTTTTCGTTCTGTTCTTTTTAAGAACAGGTATTTGAGCATTTGGCATAGCTTCTCTCCACAAAAGCCTTTTGTCCCCCCGTTAATGGAGGGACATTACAGGCATTAATTTACGAAATCCAGTTGCTCCGGCACCGGAGACTGACGGCTCATTCGGGCTCCCAGTCCCTGAAAAAGACGCTCGATCCGGTCATACCCTCTGTCAATATGATGAACCTGCTCGACAACGGTACGTCCTTGAGCCGCTAGACCCGCTATGACCAGCGCAGCCCCTGCCCGCAGATCGGTAGCCTCTACCGTAGCCCCGTACAGACGTGAAACTCCTCTTATAAAGGCAGCATTTGCATCAACCGTAATATCAGCACCCATTACATTTAGTTCATCCACATGTTTGAATCGGCTTTCGAAGACGGTCTCTTTCATGACACTGAATCCGTCCGCCAAAGAAAGCAGAACCATGACCTGAGATTGCAAATCCGTCGGAAAAGACGGGTAAGGGGAGGTAACGATCCTCTCCACTGCTTTGGGACGACTCATACAACTTACGGTCATTATATCATTCAAGATGCCGACTTGAACACCAGCCCGCCTGAGGACATGAATTAGAGCAGACAAGTGGGATGGATTGCAGTGTGTCAACGACACACTTCCTCGTGTAGCTGCAGCTGCGATCATAACCGTTCCAGCAACTATGCGGTCAGGAATGACCTCATACGTACACGGATTGAGGCAACTGCCCCCCGTAATTGTAATCGTGTCGGTTCCAGCACCGATAATGCGGGCTCCCATGGCATTCAAGAAGTTTTGTAAATCCTGAATCTCCGGTTCCCTCGCTGCATTGGTGATCGTTGTTCGTCCTTCAGCCAACGCAGCGGCCATCATAATATTTTCCGTTGCACCTACACTCGGGAAATCCATGTGGATGTCCGAGCCGATCAGCTTGTGGGCTCGAAACGTAATTTGCTCGTCTTTTTCCTCTATCTCTGCGCCAAGAGCTTTTAAGCCCTCTAGGTGAAGATCAATTTTGCGCTCGCCTATGGCACAGCCTCCGGGCTGGTAAATAGAAACTTCTCCATATCTGGCGAGCAGCGGTCCCATCAGAAAGATAGATGAGCGCATTTGCTTCATCAAATCTTCCGGAATTTGGAACGTTCGGACGGACGACGTATCCACGTATACCGTTTCCTCTTCATGTCGGCATGTACAGCCGAGTCTTTCAAGGATGTGCAGCATGACCTTAATGTCTAAAAGATGGGGCACATTCCGAATTTCTACCTTACCTTGTGCAAGTAAGCTCGCTGCAAGAATAGGTAGTGCCGCATTTTTTGCCCCATGGATACGTATGGTGCCTGACAGGGGACGGCCTCCCTCAATCACCAATTTGTCCAATGTATCACCTCCGAGTTTACCGCTCACCCACTACGAAAACCTCCGGAACTAGCTTGATGCCGGTTTGAGATGATATTGTACTTTGAATATGCTTCATTAGGGTAAGCACGTCCTCTGCTGTCGCTTGACCGGTATTTACAATGAAATTGGCATGCTGTACAGATACCTCTGCGCCTCCCGCCTTCAAGCCCTTGAGACCTGCGCTCTCAATAAGACGGGCAGCATAGTCTCCTGGAGGATTGCGGAACACGCTTCCTGCACAAGCTAACTGTAGCGGCTGAGTCAGCCGACGGCGGTCTTTAAAAGCCGCAAGCGCTGCTGAAATTTCCTCGCGGTCGCCCCGCTTCATCCGAAACACTGCCTCTGTCACCATTCCACGTTGCTCATGCAACACGGAGTGACGATAGCTGAAATGCATATTCTCGGCATCATACACAGCCAATTCCCCTGTATCCAGCACAATCTCAGCGGACTGGAATATTTGTGACACATCAGACCCATGGGCGCCAGCGTTCATGTAGACAGCCCCACCGACCGATCCTGGGATACCACCAGCAAATTCAAGACCGGATAGGCCCTGTTTGCTGGCCATAACGCACAGTTTGACCAGTGAAACGCCTCCTCCAGCAACGATCTGTTCATCTTCAAAATGAACATAATCAAATCCTGGTCCCAGCTTGATCACAAGTCCCCGTATCCCTTTGTCAGAGACGAGCATGTTGGAGCCCCGCCCCAACTGCATCCAGGGAATTCCGTGCTCGCTAGCCAGCTTCAAAACTCTTGCCAGCTGCTCTTTGGTATCCGGGATGACAAGTGCATCCGCAGGGCCTCCAATCTTCCATGTCGTATATTTGGACAGCGGCTCATGCTCCAGCACTTTTCCGATATCATGCTCCGCTAATAATGGCATCCATTGCTGCATTGTACTGAAACCTCCTTGTTGCTTGCCCCGCATGGTTATAAGGCTCTCACCTGACAACCGGCAGCCTGAGTGATGGTCACAATCTATAGGGTATCCTATGTAAATACCATCCGGTGTGTGACAACCGCCCAATTCTACGCTGCAAACTACCTTTTACGGGCAAGACGCTCCATTTCTTTTACTAAAATATCCGCTGAGTCAGGCTTGCCAAGCGCAGACGCCGACTCCGCCATGCGACTCCGCCATGCCTTATCCTTCATAATTCCCGCTATAGATTGAAACAGGGCCGGGCCACTCAGTTCCTTTTCTACAATCATGACGGATGCGCCTGCCTTTTCAAGGGTACGAGCATTAGCCTCCTGATGGTTATTCGTCACATTAGGTGATGGGATCAGAATGGACGGAATGCCGAGCGATGTAATCTCTGCCAAGAAGGACGCACCTGCACGATTAACAATTAAAGAAGTACAGGCCAGCACCTCTGGCATATTGTGAATATAGGGAAGCACATGTAGATGATTGGGCAATGAGCCGATCTGATTCCGTATGCTATCCAGCGTTTGCTCGTAATAAGATTCTCCGGTTACATATACAAAATGGACGTCTTTCAGTTGCGAAAGTTGCGGAGCCATTGCAATCATGGCGTCATTAATGGCCTTCGCTCCCCTGCTGCCACCGACCACAAGGACAACTGAGCTGTCCATCGGAACCCCAATCGTAGCAAATCCCCGATCCCGGTTAGCCAAACGAACTGTTGTAGCACGCGGGTTTCCGGTGTACAGTACATTTTTAGCTTTGGGAAAAGCTCCTTCTGAGCCTTCAAAGCTAACAGCCACTGTATCCACATAGCGACTCAGAAATGTATTAGTCAGCCCTGGAATTGCATTTTGCTCATGAATAATGCTGGGAATTCCCAACTTGGAAGCTGCATAAACGACGGGGCCACATACATATCCCCCAGTTCCAATAACGACATCTGGCTTAAATTTCTTTAATAATGCTTTGGATCTGCGAACCCCATTGAAAAAACGCATGATCGTTTTTATATTTTCCACAGACAAGCTGCGACGAAATCCTGTGATATCAATAGCCTCAAATGGAATTTTTTCCTGAGGAACCAACTTACTTTCGAGTCCTCGTTGACCGCCAATGTATAAAAATTCAGCGTCTGGATCAATTTCTTCGCACTGTCTGGCTACGGCCAACGCCGGATAAATATGCCCTCCGGTGCCGCCGCCGCTCAACACGACGCGCATAAACGTTCACCTCGCATAACGTGATAAATTTAGTAAAATGCCCAGAGCAGTTAGCATTAAGGTCAGAGAAGAACCTCCATAGCTGATTAAGGGCAGTGTTATTCCTGTCACCGGCATTAAACCGATAACGACACCAATATTAATGACGACCTGTACGGCAACCATTGCGACAATACCCACCGCAAGCAAACTACCATAGGTATCCGGAATGGTTATAGCGACACGCATTCCTCTCCACACGAGAACCAAAAAGAGCCCCAGCACCGTCATTCCACCGATAAAGCCAAGCTCCTCCGCCAAAATGGAAAAAATAAAATCAGTTTGCGGCTCAGGAACGTAGCTATATTTTTGTCGACTCATGCCGAGTCCCAAGCCCGCCAGCCCGCCAGGACCAATCGCATATAGCGATTGAATAATTTGATAGCCTGCGCCAAGCGGATCGGACCAAGGGTCCAGAAAAGCTGTGATGCGCTGGAGTCGATAAGGCGCAGCTGCAATCAGTGCAGCAAACCCCGCTGCTCCCGACAGAGCTAGCAGACCGAGATGCTTCATACGCGCGCCTGCCGTAAATACGATGAGCATGGACGCTCCCATCATTACCGTACCTGTGCCCAAATCGGGCTGGAGCATAATAAGCCCAAAAGCCAGTCCCATGAGTCCAAGCGGCGGCAACAGGCCGCGCGTAAAAGAGCTAATATCATAATCAGGACGACTGAGCCAACGAGCGAGAAAAAGAATCATACCTAGCTTCATAAACTCGGAAGGCTGAATGCCGAAAGAGCTAATACCGAGCCAGCTTCGTGCCCCGCCTCTTACTACACCAATGCCGGGAATTAATACGGCAACCAGCAGCGCTAGACAGATCAACAATACGACCTTGGCATATTTCTGCCAGACCCGGTAGTCCGTTCTGGCAGTAAAGTACATCGCTACTAGGCCGAGCCCCGCAAACAGCAATTGTCGCTTAACAAAATAGTAGGAGTCCCCGTACTCGTGAAAAGCGAGGACGGCGCCCGCACTATATACCATAACCATGCCGATGGCTAATAAGCTTACAATACAAACGAAAAGCCATAGATCCGGCGCTGGACGAGACTGCTTCATCAGGAGGCCACCCCTTGCATAAAAGTAGGGGCTTATCCAACCCCCCTACTTACAATTTATGCGCCGCCTCTTTAAAAATACGTCCACGCTCTTCATAGGATCGGAACATATCCCAGCTTGCACAGGCGGGTGAGAGTAATACCACATCTCCCGTCTCAGCAAATTCAGAAGCCTTGTTCACAGCCTCCACGAGCGTAGCGGCGGCATCCTCCCCATTATCGACGACCTTGACATGCTCTATTCCGGCCTGCTTGGCCCGCTCAGCCAGCTTATGCCGTGTCTCACCCAGGAGCACAACGGCTTTCACACCTTCCTGTAAAGAAGGTACGAGCTCTGTATAATCAGAGCCACGATCCAATCCTCCGGCAATGAGTACAATAGGCTGCTTAAAGGAAGATAAGGCCATCATCGTTGCTTTCGAATTGGTTGCTTTGGAATTATTGTAATAAGCTACACCAGCGTGTTCTAAAACATATTCAAGCCGATGTTCTACGCCGCGAAAAGTACTTAATGGTTCCGCCAAATTTGCTGGTTCTGCGCCTGCAGCAATGGCGATTGCGCAGGCAGCAAGAGCATTTTCTACGTTAAAACGACCCGGAAGTCCAATCTCAGCTATGCCTATAATGGGATGCAGCACACCATTTCCATCGCGGTATACGATGCTACGTTCAATATCGTCCGTCACATCCGGTATGTATGGCGGATCAGCAAACAACCCTTCCTGCAAACGTTCTGTCGTAGAGAACGGAAGCAGCTTCGCTTTTATATAGGGTACCAGCTCCCGGCAGACGGGGTCGTCCCAGTTCACCACCGCAGTATCCGCCGCCGTTTGATTGGCAAATAGACGCGCCTTGGATGCAACGTAGTCCTCCATGCCTCCGTGGTAGTCCAAATGGGTCTCTGCTACATTGAGCAGGCAGGCCACAGCGGGCTTGAAATCCTTTGTTCCTTTTAACTGAAAGCTGCTCAGCTCCACAACCATCCACTCATCCGACTTGGCGTCCACAGCCGCCTCACATAAGGGCGTACCGATATTACCAGCCACGATTGGATTCATGCCGGATGCCTCCAACAGCTTGCCTACCCAAGTGGTCGTGGTCGTCTTTCCGTTGGAGCCAGTAATTCCGATGATCGGAGCTTTACATAGATGGTAGGCGACCTCAACCTCGGTCACAACCTCAATGCCGAGCTCGACAGCTTTCTGTACGGGAGGGGCCGTATAAGGAATGCCTGGATTTTTGACAACCAGCTTCACTCCAGGATGAATCAACCCCTCTGGGTGACCCCCGCATAAAACGGAAATTCCCAAAGCCTCTAATTCAGAAGCTTCGGGACATTGTTCCCTATCTTTTTTATCATTGACTGTCAGCTTCGCTCCGGCCTGGTGCAGCACCTTGGCAACTTGCACGCCGCTTTTGGCCAGACCGATAATGACGACTTCCTGATCTCTGTATGCGTCTGGATGGTTCATTGGTCTACAACCCCTTGTTGAGATAAAGTCCGAGTCCTGCCAACAGCAGTCCTACAGCCCAGAATGTAATAACTACGCGCCATTCGGACCAGCCGGACAGCTCGAAATGATGATGAATCGGGCTCATTTTGAAAATACGCTTGCCACGTGTTTTAAAGGAAGCTACCTGCAAGACCACGGACAGCATTTCAATTACGAATACACCGCCGATAATGAGAAACAAAATTTCGCTTTTCGTAACGATGGCAATGGCACCTATGGCGCCGCCGATTCCCAGCGAGCCTGTGTCACCCATAAACACCTTGGCAGGATGAGCATTATATACGAGAAATCCTAGTACAGCGCCAATCATAGCTGCTGAGCATACTGCTGCCGGAAGCGAGGTTGCCTGAATCGCGACAATGGCATAAGCAGCAAAGGCAATGGCACTTGTACCGGACAGCAGCCCGTCCAGCCCATCCGTGAAATTGACAGCGTTGCTAATTGCCAGCATCATGATAATGATGAACGGATAATAGAACCAGCCGCCCCAATCAAATGACCATGACGTTCCAGGGATGCCGATCGCAGTACTATGATCATTGCTAAGCAGAAGCCAGCACATGATCGCGCCAAACAATAATTGTCCAAACAGCTTTTGACGCGCCGTCAGGCCTAACGAGCGTTTGAATACAATTTTGATATAGTCGTCCAAAAAGCCGATCAGCCCAAAGCCGAGCGTAGCAACCAGCAGAACGTAAAAGTCCGTATTTTTGATAGCTGAAAACTTAAGAAAGGTCAGCGTAAAAGCCACCAGAATCACGATACCGCCCATTGTAGGCGTACCTATCTTTTTAAGATGGCTTTGTGGCCCGTCATCCCGGACCTGCTGGCCAAATTTCATTCGCCGCAGCAGCGGAATGAGCAGTGGAGCGGCAATGACCGCCAGTATAAACGATACGACGATCGTCAGCAGTAATAATTGAATATCCATGGGAGTCTCCCTCTCGTCAACATCAGTTCTGTAGCGGACCGTTTTTCAGCGCATCCACAATTTCTTCTAGTCGCATCCCTCTGGATGCCTTAACCAGCACAATATCATTGGCGTGGAGATGAACCCGCAAATGCTGGATCAACTCTTGCTTATCTGTATAAGCGTGCACGTTAACAGCTGGCATCAACCCTTGCGCGCCCTGTGCAATCGAAGTGCCTAACGCACCGTAGGTAAACAGTACCTCTACGTCGTGCTTTGCCGCGAAAATTCCAATTTCCTCATGGAATTGCTTTTCCTCAGATCCCAGCTCCAGCATGTCACCAAGTACGGCGACTTTACGTCCATCCGTTTTATACGCAGACAACGTCTGAATTGCAGCCTTCATTGAAGCCGGACTGGCGTTATAAGCGTCGTTTAGCACAGTAAGTCCATTAGGACAGTTCACGACCTCAATGCGCATGCCCGTCAGTTTTAAAGACGACAACCCTTTACGTATATGGTCTGCATCGACATTGAAATGACGCGCTACCGCCAGTGCTGCCAAACCATTTACAACATTGTGCTGACCAAGCAAGGGAAGTCGGAAAGCCTCTTTCCCAGATTGGGCTGTTATGAATAAGCTACCTTCTCCATCCGAAGTGATTTCAGTTGGATAGTCATCGTTGCCTGCAGCTAGCCCGAACGTAAATAATTTTAAACCTTCAGGCTTGACCGTTTCAGACTCCGCCAACACTTGTGAAAGCAGTGGTTCATCCCCGTTGTAGATCAGCAAACCACCGGGCTTAAGGCCACTTGTGATTTCCAACTTTGCACGAGCGATTTCCGCACGAGAACCAAGCTGCAGCAAGTGCGATTCGCCTATGTTCGTTATGATAGCTACATCCGGTTGGGCAATATTAGCCAGCAGACGAATCTCTCCACGTCCACTCATGCCCATCTCCAGAATGAGAATATCTGTATCCTGCGGCATGGACAGTACCGTTAAAGGCAAACCGATATGATTGTTATAATTTCCTTCGGTTTTGTGTACTTTAAAAGTCGTGCCCAGCAGAGCGTTTACGATGTCTTTCGTTGTCGTCTTGCCGTTGCTTCCCGTGATCCCAACGACAGAAACGCCAGTTTCGCGTAAGTATGCAGCTGCTAGATGCTGAAGGGCTTCTAACGTATCCTCTACCTCAATAGCGTTCTCAGCCGGAGGTACGCCATGATCCTTTTGCCATAAAAATGCAGCTGCACCTGCCTCACTTACGATCTGCTGCACATAATTATGCCCATCAAATCGTTCGCCCACGAGTGGAACAAACAACCCTTGGCTCTGCGGCCTGCGAGAATCTGTAAAAACGCCTTCGACTATCTGTTCGGCGTCCGCTTCTCCGTGAAGTGTTCCTTCACACATAGATGCAATCTGACCGATTGTTCTTTTCATCACTTGGATAAACCCCTTATCGCTTCTTTGGCTACGATGCGGTCATCGAATTCATGCACCGTTTTTCCGATCAACTGGTAAGTCTCATGACCTTTTCCCGCAATCAATACTACATCGTCAGGGCTTGCCATTTCAACAGCTTTATGAATTGCAGTTCTGCGATCCACGATCAATTCGTATCGTTCTGCGGGTATACCTTCGTCAATCAGCCCTTGTTCGATGTCTTTCAAAATCACTTTCGGGTCCTCTGTTCGCGGATTGTCGGAAGTAATAAACGAATGATCACTGTAACGCGCAGCAATTTTCCCCATCAACGGACGTTTCGTACGATCCCGGTCACCGCCGCATCCAAATACACACCATACTTTACCGACCGCAAATTCCTTTACGGTGCGAAGGACATTTTCCAATCCGTCCGGTGTATGGGCATAGTCTACAATAACAGCAAAGGGCTGACCCGCATCTACAGGCTCTACCCGCCCATCTACGCCTGCGATAGACTCTAGACTCCTCTTGATATCCGCCAGCGAAATTCCCTCCAGCAGAGCTGCAGTAATGGCCGCCAGTGCGTTGTACACATTGAACTTGCCCACCATTCGAAGCTCAATATCGGTATCTCCTTTAAAAGTGGACACATGGAAGAAGGTTCCCTTGGCACCAATAGTGATACGAGATGCCTGCACATCAGATTCCTTTTCCACGCCGTATGTAATCACTTGGGCCGCAGTTTGAGCCTGCAAATAGGAAGAAGCCGGATCGTCTGCATTCAGAACAGCATATTTGCTATCTGATGCATCGCGCGAGAAAGCATTTCCCAACCTAGAGAACAAAAGTCCTTTTGCAGCACGGTACTCCTCCATTGTGTTGTGGTAGTCCAGGTGGTCCTGCGTCAGGTTTGTAAATATAGCTGTGCGAAAATCAGTTCCCTTGACGCGACCCTGCTCCAACGCATGTGAGGATACTTCCATGACACAGCATTGAACCCCCTGCTCTGCCATATTTCCCAGATAACGTTGAAGTTCCACCGCTTCGGGCGTAGTGCCAGACATTGGATAAGACTGACCACCGTAACGCATTTGAATCGTACCAATCAGTCCGGTGTTCACCCCGGCGTCCTTCATGATCTTTTCAATCAGATAAGTTATCGTTGTTTTACCGTTGGTTCCGGTTATGCCGATCATGCGCATGCGTCGGCTCGGTGAATCAAACATATAATCCGCCAAAACCGCCATGGCATGTCGTGCATCCTTAACTACAAGCTGCGGAACAGGTACATCCAGTTCCCGTTCAACGACCAAAGCTGCCGCTCCGGACGCAATTGCCTGCTCAGCATAGTCATGTCCGTCCACTGTAAAACCTGGCAGACACAGAAATAAATCTCCCGGTTGCACTCGACGTGAATCCGCCCCGATTCCTCGGCAATCCACTGTACCGTCACCCACGACACGGGAGACGGCCAGCAGTGAAGCCAATTGTTGAAGCTGCATCTTTCATTCCTCCATTGCTCTCTCGTTATTCATAGTATGGTATAAAATGAACCTATCAATCCCCCATGTAAATACGGATCGTTGATCCCCGCTCCAATCTGGAGCCCGGCTTCGGCGCCTGACTCACGACCGTCTTGCCTGACCCGGATTTTACGAGCATAAAGTTCATATTCATATCTTCGTACAAATCAGCTGCAGTAGCACCTACCAGATCAGGTACCGTTTCGATCGGATTTTCTCCATACTTGTACTCTTTGGCAATTTGATTGGTGCGAGGTGGTATTTTTAAGGCAATCAGCGCGTCCTTTAAAATATTTTGCACGATTGGCGCAGCAACAACCCCGCCGAATTGAATGCCCTTCGGGTTATCGACAGCGGTATAGACGACGATTTGCGGATCATCTGCCGGTGCAAAACCAATAAAGGATACAATATGCTCCGAGGAAGAATAACGCCCGTTAATCACCTTTTGTGCTGTCCCCGTTTTACCTCCCACCCGGTAGCCTTCAATAAAAGCAGGACGACCTGTACCTTTAGCAACGACACTTTCCAGCGCTTCCCTTACCTGTCGGGAGGTGTCCTCTGAAATGACCCTACGTACCAGTTCTGGTTCTACTTTTTCCAGCACTTTTCCGGTTCCCGGCTGAACCCAACCTTTTGTAATGTGAGGCTTGTAAAGATTACCGCCATTGATTGCCGCTGATACAGCCGTAACCTGCTGGATCGGGGTGACAGACACCCCTTGACCAAAAGCGGTCGTCGCCAGTTCTACAGGACCGACCTGAGGTAGCTTGAACAAAATGCCATTGCCCTCACCAATCATGTCGATCCCCGTTTTGCTGCCGAAGCCGAAATTGCGAATGTACTTGAACAGTGTTTCTTTGCCTAACCGCTGCCCCAATGTTACAAAACCAGGGTTGCAAGAATTCTCCACCACTTGAAGGAAAGTTTGGCTCCCATGTCCGCCTTTCTTCCAGCAACGCAGGCGTGCTCCACCGACTTCAATATATCCCGGATCAAAAAAACGGTCATTTTTGAGATTGACCTTCTTTTCTTCCAAGGCAGCCGCCAATGTAATAATTTTAAAAGTAGACCCAGGTTCATATGTCATCCAGATAGGCAGATTTCGATTGTAGATTTCAGGCGCATATTGCTTGTATAGCGCTGGCTCATAGCTAGGTCGTCCAGCCATGCCTAATATTTCACCCGTCTTGGGGTTCATAGCTATAGACAACGCGGACTTCGCCTGAAATTTGACCATGGCTTGGTCAAGCTCCCGCTCCATAATGGACTGCACAGACTTATCAATGGTTAATTGTAAATTCAGTCCATCCTTCGGTTCAATGTATTTTTCGGAAGAACCTGGCATCAGACGACCACCTGCATCTGATAAATATGCAATACTTCCGTCAATTCCCCGAAGCTTACTGTTTTGCTGCTTCTCTACGCCTGTCAGCCCTTGATTATCAATTCCTGTAAACCCAAGAATATGAGCGGCTAGATCACCATAAGGATAATAACGTTTGTTGTCTTCAGCAACAACGATACCCGGCAGCTTCAAATCACGAATTTGCTGCGCTTTCTCCATCGTAATTTTTCGTCCGCCGGGCTGAAGTTTTTGGCTTGCTGTTCGTTTGGTAATCAGCTTGAGCACTTTATCCTCACTCATATCCAGCAAGGGCGCCAGCCTGCGTGCCGTTTCTTCCGGCTTCTTAATCTGTACTGGTATCGCCATGACTGTGGGCGAACTGACATTGTAGGTCAGCGCCGTACCCTGCCGATCCAAAATTTCGCCACGCTTGGCGGCAAATGGAATATTGCGGCGCCACGAATCCTCAGCCTTGGCCGAGAGCTCGCCTCCTTTACCCAATTGAACATAGGCGAGCCGGATCGACAAGGCCGCAAACAGTACAAATAATCCCATTAGCCCCCATACCAGCCTTCGCCGCATGGTCACGTTAGATTTTTTCAAACGCGCTCCCTCCGTTCCTCAAATACTCATGACATGTCTTACCTCATGAATATTCAAAAGAACGAACATTAAGAACAAGCTATCAGTTATCCTCGCCTTTAATCTCAGCAGCACTTTTCTCATCTGCAACAGCCGATATTCCTCTCTTAGGAGCTCCCGCATCTGTTCCAGCTTCGGCAGTAGTACCGGATTCGTTTTTATTATCGGCCTCCGTTTTTGTTGCGCTCCCAATCTGGTTAGCTGCAACTCCATTGGTCGAGTCCTGTGTATCCTCCGGTTTCACTCCGGTCACCGTTTCTTTGGCCGGCTGAAGCATCACACTGACGATTCGCTTTCCATTTACCATTTGCGCCTTTTGAGAGACGACATAACCTTCGCCGCTTACCTGCACACCAACCCTCATAAGGGTTAGAACTTGAAGTGTGTCACGCAACGAAACACCTGTAAAATCAGGAATAGTCATGTTGGCACTATCCTCAGTCAGCAAGTAAATGCGTTGTCCGGGTTTCATTTTGACGCCTGCTTCAGGATACTGGCGAACAATTTTGGAGCCTTTGCCTACCGTTTCATAGGCAATCCCCTGTTTGAGCAATGCGTTTTGCGCATCCTTCTTCACCTGACCCGTTAATTGTGGTACCGTTGGCAAATTCAATGTTTTTACAACAGCGCCACCTGATTTATTCGTTTTAGTTCCCGTTTTTGGAACACCCATATATTGCAACGATTGGGATACGATTTTTTTAAATACAGGCGCTGCTGCTGTACCGCCGCCTACCGATTTGTTAGGTTCGTCCATAACAACCAAAACAGCCATTTTCGGATCATTTACCGGTGCAAAACCTATAAAGGACACGACATCCTTCGAATGGTCATATACTTTTCCAACGACCTTCGTCGCTGTACCTGTTTTACCAGCTACACGATATCCGTCGATATAAGCAAGGCGTCCCGTACCAATTTCCTGGTCAGACACAACCTGCTCCAGATAGCTACTTGTCTGAGCTGCAGATTCCTGAGTAATCACTTGGCGGATTTCCTTTGGCTGAATCGTCTGCACTTCGCCTGTATCTGGGTTTATAATTTCCTTTACCAGATGAGGCTGCATCAGCTTCCCCCCGTTAGCAATTGCCGAGATGGCAGCTACCTGCTGGATTGGCGTCACCTGGACACGTCCGTGTCCATATGAAGCTGTTGCGACCTCGGATTTGTACTGGGTATGGAATGTGATAGCTCCGGTAGACTCACTCGGAAGATCAATACCCGTTTTCACCCCGAAACCAAAGTTATTAATATATTTCTTCAGCCTTTCGCCACCCAACTTATCCAGCCCCAGATGGACAAAGCCGACGTTACTTGAACGCTTGACTCCCTGAAGATAAGTTAACGTTCCCCAGTTACGGCTTACGTCACGAATATCCCAACCTCCGACCCGAATCATACCAGATTGGTAGGATTCATTCGGATTGAATACCTTTTCTTGAACCGCGGCAGCCAAGGTCACAATCTTAAACGTGGAGCCCGGCTCGTAGATGGACTGAGTAGCATTATTACGGAAATTTTCCAAAGGTGTACTCCCATATGTATTGGGATTAAAATTCGGGTAGGTCGCCATACCGAGAACATCCATCGTTTTGGGATCAGCCGCTACCACAGTCATCGTTTTCGGATTGTATTTTGCAATAGCTTCCTGCATGGCATCCTCTATATAATACTGAATCGTATCGTCAATCGTCAGCTTTAAATTTTTACCATTTTGTGCCGGCTTATAGACACTTCCCGATCCTTGAAGAGGAACTCCCTTCCGATCCCGCTGATACAGAAGCTTTCCAGCCGTCCCCGAGAGCTCTTTATTATAATAAGCTTCCAACCCCATACCTGCTGTGCCATCTTTTCTTTGATAGCCAAGAACATGGGAAGCCAGCTTATTTTCTGGATAATAGCGTTTGGATCCTTGAACAGTGTCCACAGCTCCAATTACTTGATACTTATCCTTCAAATACTCTTTGAACGTATCCACTTGTGCCTTGACCTCAGGATCTACCTTCCAGCCTCCATTGCGGATCTCGCGGTTTTTTAAGTAGTTCCCCGCTTTATCCTTTGCAGAAAGATGCCTTCTCAGCTCATCCTCAGGTGTTTTGAGTAATTGGTGTAGCTTAGCTACAACCTCATTCTCCAAATCATACTCCTGAATGATGGTAGGATTGACAACTACCGTATAAGCCGGTGCATCCGTAGCCAATACGTTTCCTTTACGGTCCGTAATGGTTCCACGCTTGGGCTGAATCACCTGATCTTTTTCCACTTGAGTAACTACCAGGTTATGCCAGTACTCCCCGCTCACAACTTGAATCCAAAATACCTTAAGTAGCAGAACAAGAAAAAAGAGGGTAATACATCCCCCTATCAGCAGTGTACGAAGCTTTATTCTTTTGACCATAGCTCAAACCTCTCTGCAAAAAAATGTACGTCAGAGCATAGCTTGATGCTATGCCCTTAACTATTTGGCAGCCTGCTTTTCCACACGAATGGGCTCTCTTGTTGGTTCGATATATCCCTGTTCCTTTGCAGTCGGCACGATCTGATTTTCCAGACGCTCCTTTTGAATCTTCAGTTGGGCGATATTGGTCTGTAATTTGGAAATGTCCTTGCTTGCCGTATTAATCGAATAATTGATTTGATAAATGTGAGCGTACCTGCCAATCAACATACCAGCAATGACAATGCACGCTACAAGTGTCAATAGATACAGCAGCTTTTCTCGAATCGGCAGCTCTCTGCGGCGTGTAACGACTTTGGTGGTCTCACGATACCGTTGTTGCTGAACCTGTTCCTGACGGGCTCTTTCTTTTACAGCCAAATTACCGCGTGTATAAGCCATGTCGCCTCTCCTTCTCCATTAAATTTACAATTTTTCGGCAACTCTCAGCTTCGCTGACCGGGACCGTGGATTAAGCTCCAATTCCTGCTCTGACGCCACAATCGGCTTACGGTTCACCAGCTTCAGATCGCCTATCATTTTGTCCTCCAAAATAGGCAGATCAGATGGATAGATGCTTTTCGCCAAATACTCCTTGAAAATATGCTTGCATATCCGATCCTCCAGAGAATGGAATGTAATGACCGAAATTCTGCCTCCTGGAGCCAGACATCTTATTGCCTGATGCAAAGTATCTTCTAGTGCACCCAACTCATCATTTACAGCAATCCGCAAAGCCTGGAAACTGCGTTTAGCCGGATGTCCCCCGGTTCTGCGTGCCGCAGCCGGAATTCCTTCTTTGATAATATCGACAAGTTCCCCTGTTGTGTGAATAGGCTTGTTCAATCGACGTTCAATCATGATCTTTGCGATCCGTCGTGAAAACTTCTCTTCTCCGTAATGAAACAAAATACGCGCAATCTCTGCTTCCGACCATTCATTGACAATTTCGTAAGCCGTAAGCGAGCTACTCTGATCCATCCGCATATCAAGCGGCGCATCATGATTGTAACTAAATCCCCGTTCCCCCTCATCGAACTGGGGCGAGGACACACCCAGATCGAACAAAATACCCTGGACCTGCGGGACGCCGTCTTTTTCGGGCAATCCCAATTCAGTCAGCTTGTCCTGCAAGTGGCGGAAGTTAGATTTCACTAATGAAATTTTTCCTTCATAGGCTGACAGCTTCTCTCGCGCATTGTTCAATGCCCAGTCGTCCTGATCAAAGGCAATAAGCCTTCCCTCAGGGCCAAGCTGTGATGCAATGACGGAACTGTGTCCTGCCCCACCCAACGTGCAGTCCACATAAATCCCGTCCTGCCTGATGTTTAGTGCCTGTGTTGCTTCTTCTTTGAGTACGGTAATGTGGTGAAACAAACGGCTGACCTCCTAAATTACAATTCAAAGTTGAAATCAACCAATTTCTCAGCAATGTCATTAAATGCTTCCTCTGATTGGTTGAAATATTGCTCCCAAGTGTGCTTACTCCAAATCTCTACACGGGTGGACACTCCCAATACGACGCACTCTTTAGTAAGCTTGGCGTATTCGCACAAATTCCCCGGTAAATTTACCCTGCCCTGTTTGTCCAATTCGCATTCAGTCGCCCCCGAGAAAAAAAAACGGGTAAACGCCCGCGCATCGGCCTTCATCAGAGGCAGTGCTTTAAGTTTTTTCTCCATGACAGCCCACTCATCCATAGGATACACGAAGAGGCATTGGTCCAGCCCGCGGGTAACCACGAACGAGGCACCGAGAAGTTCACGAAACTTGGCCGGTACAGTAAGCCGACCCTTCTCATCAATGCTATGTTGGAACTCCCCCATAAACATTGGTTTCGTCACCCCTTACCCCATTCTCCCACTTTGGCCCACTTTCCACCACCTAAGCATAATAGATTCGCTTTAAAAAATCAAAGACCTCTTTTTCATTACCAAAAAGTGATAGAAGCTGGATCCATAGCATTATGTCTGTTATTGTAGCCCTGCGTCATAAGATACAAAAAAGCCCCTTATCCCATGAAGCCGGCACCCGACAATATGCATCAGGTTTCGAAACCACACGGAATAAAGGGCTTACTCTCTGTCCATTATGTCAACCTAAACAAACACTTGCATTAAAAACACAACACTTTTGCAGCGAAAATCGTGACGAAAAAATCCGATTACGCGTTCCAGCTGTCCAAATAGACCTTTTGGTCTTCAGTTAACGTGTCAATTTGGATTCCCAGACTATCAAGCTTGAATCGAGCTACCTGCTCATCGATTTCATAAGGTACATTAATAACGGCTTTGCCAAGCTCATTGTAACGATCATTCACGTATTTCAAGCCAAGCGCCTGAAGCGCAAATGTCGTATCCATAATTTCTGCTGGATGACCATCGGCGGCAGCTAGATTCACGAGGCGTCCTTCTGCCAGCAAATACATTTTACGTCCATCTTTAAAGCGATATTCCTCAATATTACGACGCACCGTACGAATGGATTCAGAACGTTTAGCAAGCTCAGGCTTACTAACCTCCACATCAAAATGCCCTGCGTTACACAGCACAGCCCCATCCTTCATCACATCAAAGTGTTCCCCTGTAATTACAGCCTTGTTACCAGTTACTGTAATAAAGAAATCACCCAGTTTGGCAGCCT
Organism: Paenibacillus sp. SEL3; assembly: GCF_054602585.1. Lineage (NCBI taxonomy): Bacteria > Bacillati > Bacillota > Bacilli > Caryophanales > Paenibacillaceae > Paenibacillus > Paenibacillus sp. SEL3. The sequence goes on from NZ_CM137725.1 coordinate 492,633, forward strand.
CTACCATTGGTAACACATGGAAACCATCCATATGGGCTTCTACAGCCTTGATTGGATCAACTTCGGTTACAACAACGTTGGCTCCCAACCCTTTCGCACGCATTGCAACCCCTTTGCCACACCAGCCATAACCTACCACAACCACTGTACTTCCGGCTACAACCAGATTAGTCGTACGAATAATGCCGTCGAAAGCTGACTGTCCTGTACCATAGCGGTTGTCAAACAAATATTTGCAGTAAGCATCATTAACAGCCACCATCGGAAAGTGAAGTTGCCCTTCTTTTTCCAATGCCTTCAAACGAATAATGCCAGTAGTTGTCTCCTCTGCTCCCCCACGGATCGTAGAAATCAGATCAGGCCGTTCGGATTGCAACAGAGTAACCAAGTCACCACCATCATCTATAATGAGATCCGGCTTTGTTTCCAGTGCCTTGATTTGCAAATTTTTGAATTCTTCTGGGTCCGGATTGTATTTAGCTAATACTGTAACGCCATCTTCAACTAATGCGGCGCAAACATCATCTTGTGTGGACAATGGATTACTACCCGTAATAGTTACCTGCGCTCCACCTGCTTGTACCACTTTAGCCAAATAAGCCGTTTTGGCCTCCAGATGTAGACAGATGGTTACCTTCAAACCAGCAAAAGGCTGCTCTTGCTCGAATTGTTGACGTATACGGTTCAATACCGGCATATGTGCTTCTACCCAATCAATTTTCAAATGACCTTCAGGAGCCAATTTAAGATCGTGAACTATGCTATTTTGCAGAGAATGGGAAGTCATACTTTGTTTCCTCCTTCAAATTGGTTAAATTTTATTCCATGATAAATCCTATATAAAACAACAAATTATACATAAATAACACGATGCGTACCCGTCAAATCCAATGGTACATTCATAATCGTATCCATCAGACTGAGACCATAACGATTCAGAAAATGATAGATCGTATACGCCCGCTCCTGCGGCTGTCCAAATGGGAAAAGCGACCATTCAATACGATCCCACTGGCGAAGTGCTGTTTCATTTTGTCGAAGCAACGCTTCCTGAACTTTTGCCTCCAGATAGGCGATCTGTGACAGAATCTTATCGCGGTTGGTTTCTCCAAGCCGTAGCAAACCTTTTTCAATCAAACCTGTCTGCTGCACAAGCGGTTCGTACATGCGGACAAAAGCTTCCTTTGCCCCGGAAAACTGATCCTGCATTCCAAGCCGATCTTGAGTGGCAATCCATTGCTTTTTCCGTTCCTCAAGTCCGTCTCGAACTTGACCAAAACTTAATTCATACTTAAGCATATGCTTCTCCACACCTGACTCTACCAACGTAAAAGACATCCGTGGCAGCAGTATCGGCATCTGCATCTCCAACACCCCGAAAGCATCCCGTGTAATCGCCCAGTAAGCAATCTCTCCTAGACCCAGCACAGATGCCAGCACCGGAAACAGTGAATCCTGCATTAGAGGACGAGTTAGCACATTATTACTAAAACGTTCGGGATGTCTATCTATCTCTTCAAGCAGTTCATCCACAGTAAACACCACCAGACCGTGTCGATCTGTGAATAGCCCAGCTTTTTTGAAAAGCAGCAAACGTTCATCTTCATGGATATAAAAGAGATTCGCGCCGCCTTCATGCACATCCGCTTGTAAATGATAGCCATAATCTACGATCCGCGTGGCAGTCGTCCGGTAAGCCTGCTCCAACTCATCATTGTGCAGAACCAGCCGCTTAAAAACGGATGCTTCCAGCTTGCGTAGCGAAGGATCTGCTGAATCTAAAAGTACTAATCCATAGCTGCCGAACAAAAGGCCCAGCAACTTGGCAAAGGCTTCACTCAGTCCATATGAGTCCGTTAATCCGTTCTCAATCATGCGCATTATATCAGCCTTATGTTCTGAATCTGGCAAGCTTTGCTCTATATCCGCTATCGCTTGCTTCCACTCAACAGTATCAACTTTAATCGCACTAACCGAAGAACGGCGTTCTAGTTGCTTATTCAGCTTGATTTTGACGGCTTGTGGGTCATTTGCCATTACGTATGTATGATTGACCTCATCCCAGTCATGATCTTCGCCAGCAATCCAGAAGACGGGGATAACCGGACGTCCAAGCCGTTCCTCAGCTTCTCTCGCTGCCTTAATAATTGTAGCGGCTTTGTAAATGACCAGCATCGGACCTGTGAACAGCCCGCTTTGCTGTCCGCCAGCTACTACTAAGGCATCTGGACTATCCAGACGGTCCAATGAAGCACGAACCGCCTCATACGAATTGTATTTCTCATTGTATATACGAAGACATGCTACGACATCCTTACGGTTTAATCGCAGATGCCCCGTCTTATCCAGCCACTTCGCCCGTTGGGCATAAGCATCGGCGTGCAGCACATTATATTCATACAAGTCGCTTGCGCGTCCTGTACCCTGTATATAATCTTCTGCCAAAGCCGACCCTCCACGAAGCGTTTCCGGAATTATTTTCATGGGTCTGCCTCCTGTCTCCACCAAAACCTTACTGCTTGATTGTACCGAAAGCCCATGTCCACGTCAAAGCTTCCTACAAAAAAAACCGCCGAATAACTCGGCGGTTGTTGCATAAAACAAGATCAGGCGTAAGGCTCAGCTACAAAATGTCCTTTAGACACTTCGATGAGCGTGGCATTTTCCAGGTTATAAGCCCCTGTCTTATTGCCAGATGCATCATGAATCGGGCCTGCTTGGTCGCCTGGCATAATAATCCGTTTTTTGTTAGCTTCTACTTCTGGATCAGGAAGTGGGATCGCCGACAAAAGCATTTTCGTATAAGGATGGATCGGATTTGCATACAACTCAGCGCTTTCTGCAAGCTCGACCATTCTCCCCATATACATTACAGCTACCCGATCACTGATGTGCTTAACCATCGACAGATCATGCGCAATGAACAGATATGTCAGACCCAAACGTTCTTGAAGCTCTTTTAGCAGGTTGACAACCTGAGCCTGGATAGATACGTCAAGAGCTGAAATCGGCTCATCACAAATGATGAATTTAGGATTAACCGCTAGTGCGCGTGCAATACCGATCCGCTGACGTTGACCACCAGAAAACTCATGCGGATAGCGTGTTGCATGGTCAGGGTTCAAACCAACCAGATCAAGTAACTCTTCAATCCGTTTCTTACGTTCTGCACGGCTACCCGCCATATTGTGAATATCCAGCGCCTCACCAATAATATCAGAAACAGTAAAACGCGGGTTCAATGATGCATATGGATCTTGAAAGATCATCTGCATATCACGGCGCATGGCTTTCATTTTACTCGGTGATAATTTGTAAATATCTGTCCCGTTAAAACGTACGCTTCCTGCTGTAGGTTCATACAAGCGCAAAATCGTACGACCCGCTGTAGACTTACCACAGCCGGATTCGCCAACCATACCCAGCGTTTCACCCTCACGAATATAGAAATTCAGGTTGTCCACCGCTTTGAGCACACGGTTTTTGCCAACATTAAAATACTTTTTAAGACCTTCAACCTCAATTAAATTGTTGCTACTCACCATGATCTCACCTCCTATTTCTTCAACTTCGGATCAAGCGCATCACGCAAGCCGTCGCCAAAAAGGTTGAACGCAAGCATAATCAAACTGATCAAACCTGCCGGGAAAAGCATCCGCCACGGGTAATACATCCACCCGGTCAGAGCTGATTCAATCATTGAACCCAGCGATGCCTCCGGATTCGGTACCCCTAACCCGAGGAAGCTCAGGAAAGCTTCGGAAAAAATAGCGGTCGGTACGCTCAACGTCAATGTAACGATGATCGGACCTACTGCATTAGGCAAGAGGTGGCGGAAAAGCAAACGACCTGCTCCAGCACCCATGGAACGGGAAGCAAGTACAAACTCTCTGTTTTTGAGTTGCATCATTTCACCACGTACAATCCACGACATGTTAATCCACCCGGTCACACAAAGCGCAATAATGATTGTAGTGATACTTGGCTCCAGTACAACCAGCAACAGGATCGTAACAAGCAAGTAAGGAATGGAGTACAAGATTTCAGAAAATTTATTCATGATTTCATCAACGCGGCCACCAAAGTAACCCATAATTCCACCATAAATAACACCAATCAGCAAATCAATCAAAGCTGCAGCCAGACCTATCGTCAAGGAAATCCGTGCTCCCATCCATGTACGGACAAACATATCACGTCCAAGATCATCCGTACCGAACCAATGCTCCGCGGAAGGTGGCAGATTCGTGCTGAGTAAATCATTAGAGTAATAATTATAGGGTGACAATATCGGGCCGATTAAAGAAAAAAGCACAATCAGAACTAAAACAATCAAGCTAGTCATTGCAACCTTGTTTTTACGAAGTCGTTCCCAGGCATCGCGCCAAGCAGATAAGCTTTCTCGCTGAATAACTTCAGACTGCTTTTCATCGACACCTATTTTTTGGAAATCTCCCGGTTTCACCTGAAGTTTATCCAAATTCACAGCATTGTCTTTCACAGACATAAAGTTACCCCTCCTTCCCGCCGGACAGCTTAATCCGAGGATCAATAAACCCATACGCGACATCTGTAATAAAACGCGCTAACATAAGCAAAACACCGTAAAAAATCGTTATCCCCATAATCATAGTGTAATCACGGCTTGTGATACTTTCCACAAACACTTTACCAATACCGCCAATCCCGAAAATCCGTTCAATAACCACAGATCCGGTAATAATATTCGCTGTCATTGGACCTACGTAGGTAACAACTGGCAAAATAGCATTCCGCACAACGTGCTTGAACATGATCGTAATGGATTTCAAGCCTTTAGCTTTGGCCGTTTTGATATAATCTGCATGCAGTACTTCTATCATACTGGAACGCGTCAATCGTGCAATAAACGCAATTGGTTGAGCGGACAAAGCCGCAACAGGCAGAACGTAGTCCATTGGGCCCTCAAAACCCATAACATTAAACAATTCCAACTTTTGGGCAAAAAAGAACTGGATTAATGATGCCAAAACGAAGCTGGGAACCGCAATACCTAGAATTGCCAATATCATCGCTACGGTATCAATGAGTCTACGATGGTACAAAGCCGCCAGCATGCCTAGTAAAATACCGACAATAATGGAGACAATAATTGCTACGAGACCTAATTTTAATGATACCATAAAGGTCTGTCCAATAATGTCGCTCACATCTTGATTCAATTTTTTCATAGAAATACCAAAATCACCCGTAACAATATCACCTAAGTATTTAAAATATTGTACATATACAGGCTTATCCAACCCATACTGTTCCATTAATCGGGCTTGAATCTCAGGAGACGTCGCTCTTTCGCTCATAAAAGGGTTACCTGGAATTGCCTTCATCAGAAAGAACGTCGCAGAGATCAGAATGAGCAAAGAAATAAGCATAAATATAAATTTACTGATCAAATAACGCGCCATCGCCCGTTTACACCCCCCATATTTTTTCGACACCATTCGATTCTATAGAAATAGAGTTGGGTTGTCCAATCTACTTATATGCATGGTTAATTTAATCATATTAAGAAGAACCCTCACACACAAAAAAAACGGGATATATATGGCAGTACCCACATATATATCCCGAAGTAACTCTTCAACTTCAGAATCAAGTATCAGCTACTTACTGTGTTATATAAGCTCTTGTAAAATCAATTGCACCACTAAAATCCAAGGCAACGCCTTTTACATTTGGTTTCGTCAAAGAAGTATTAGAGTAGTAATAAATCGGCAGTAAAACCATATCATCCTGAACAAGAAGCTTCTCTGCTTTCGCAAATATTTCCATGCGTTTTCCTGGATCAGTTTCTGTTTTAGCCGCTTTAATCAAACCATCATATTCAGGATTAGAATATCCAGAATTATTGTTGCCATTACCAGTTGTCCAGATATCCAAGAATGTCATCGGATCATTAAAGTCAGCAGACCATCCACCACGAGCAATTTGGAAATTCAACTTGTTACGTGTTTGGATAAATACGCCCCACTCCTGGTTTTGCGTTTTCACATCGATTCCCAGGCTTTTCTTCCACATATCTGCAACTGCCAAAGCAATTTTTTGGTGTCCTTCAGTAGAATTGTAGAGTAGAGTGATTGGAGGGAGTGAAGTTACTCCTTCTTCCTTCATACCTTCTTGAAGCAATTTCTTCGCTTCAGCTACATCTTCTTTGAAATAATCATCTTTATGCTCATTACGGTATTCCTGAGATAAACCTTTAATACCCGGAGGTACAAAGCCGTAAGCAGGAATCTCTCCACCCATCGTTACTCTATCAACAATCGGCTGACGTTGAATCGACATTGCAAATGCTTTACGAATTTTAAGATTATTGAACGGTTTTTCGGTGACGTTAAACAAATAGTAATAGGTGCTTGCTATACCTTTAGCCTGGAATTCATTAGGCATTTCATTTTTCACAGCCATCATTTGGTCTGCAGGAATTTCACCATTAGGTTTACCTGCATAATCAAGTTGTCCACTTCTGTAAGAAGCGAGTTCTGTTGCACCGCTGTTTACAAGGGACATTGTAATTTTCTTCAGTTTAATTTCGTCCTTACCCCAATAATTCTCGCTTTTGGAAACCTCAATCTTTTGACCTGTCTCCCAAGTCGACAATGTGAAAGGCCCGTTAGTGATCATGCTTTCTTTTTTAGTCGCCCATTTATCATTACCTTTAACAGACGGATGCACCGGATAATAGGTGTAGAAAGAAGTCAATCCCAGGAAGTAAGGTGTTGCATGTTCCAGTTCTACCTGTAATGTATGGTCGTCAACTGCTTTGACACCTACATCTTTGAAGTCCGTAACTTTAGTACCTTTAAAAGATTTGGAAGTGCTCAGGTTGTAACCCTCAGCATTTTTGATATAGTACAATTGGTAAGCATATGGAGGTGCAGGAGCCGTGGAAGGATCCAATACCCGTTGCCAAGCAAATACGAAGTCGCTTGCTTTGACTGGGTCGCCATTACTCCATTTTGCAGTATCGCGAAGCTTAAACGTATAGGTTTTGCCGTCATCGGAAATTTTCCAAGATTCAGCTACGCCAGGAATTTCTTTACCATCAGGGCCCATGCGAACAAGACCTTCATACATTGTTTTTAAAACAGTGTTTGCTTGAGTATCTTGAGCCTGTGCCGGATCGAACGTTGGCGGCTCGGATGCAAGGTTAATGCGCAAAATTTGCTTGTCGGCCGGAGCCGGCGTAGTCGAGGTGTTTTCTTGTGCGCCCTTACCATTGGTATCGTTCTTGCTGGAGCCGCAACCTGCGAGCAATGCGCCAACTGCAAGAATGAGTGTCAAAAGGACTAAAAAGCTTTTCCTTTTCATCTAGCGTTTTCCCCCTAGTTCTAAAGTGGTATATGTTTATAGATTATACAACCAGCGGTCAAAAAAATCTACATTACATTTCTTCAAATTGAGCTTTTTTTTCAAAAAAACATGATTAATTCATATTTTCTCACCGTTTCATGTCATGTTATATCACATGATGTTGAATATATTCTTAAATATACCAACAACAGTCAACAAAATATACGCCAATGTCATTGCTATAAAAGTTAATCTCCAGACCGCTCTACATAATCTTTTACCATCAACCTTTCCTTTTATTCGATTTTGAGCTCCTCCAATTAAACCCAAGGCCAGTAATAGGAGCAGTAGAATCAAATAAAAACCGAATCGAGATGTAAAAATGACGTTAAAGAGTGCTGCGACGGAAAATATCAGAAAAAACGTGGTAATATCCATAGAAGTAAGTAACGATTTCTTTTTTTCCATTTTAAGAATGTAGCGACAAACCGCAAACACGATCAAAAACGGAAAAAAGGGAAGAATACTGAAAGTGATAATGGTACCTTGTATAAGACTCAACTGATCACCCCTCTTTTAGCCGCATACCTTCAATTAATTGCCACAATACCTCATGAGTTGGTGCAGTAACCCCAGCCTGATCTGCCATCTGCACCAGTTGTCCGTTAATTGAAGCAACTTCTGTCATGGACTGTGCAAGTACATCAGCTAGCATGGACGAGTGATTTTCTGCCGTTGACCGGCATACATTTATAATTTGCTCCCACCATGCGTTTTCCCAGTGGATACCATGAGCTTCATACACTTGAATGCCTTCATCGTACAACCTGCGCATCATATGTATTCGAATAGGGTGCGAAAGCAGCTCGCCATTACGAACTCGCCATACCGCCGTCAGCGGATTGATTACAGCATTGATCAACAACTTGCGATACATACCGTTCTCGATTTCTTTCGACAAGCAAGCGTCAAATCCTGCTGCAAGCAGCCGATTTAGCACACATTGGTTAAAATTATTGTTCTTCGACTCCTCCCCTTCCTCCGAACAACCTATTTCAGTAACACCCGATCCTGCATGTACAATAGATGCGACTCCCTGCCTCTTGGCTCCTTCAGTCGTCACAGCAGGGTATACCACAGCTTTAGGCCAAGCCTTTCTAATGCGTTCTATATGACCGATTCCATTTTGCAAGCAAACGATTCCTATAGCTCTGTCCATTTGAGCTGCAGGCTGGATCTGTTCTAATACTTCCTCAATCGCCCCCTGTTTGGTCATAAGCATTATCCATCGTGCCGGAGCCTGTGAATTTAACCGTTGCCAATCTGCCAATGGCGCTACCTTCAATTTATCTCCGGACACATGTATTGCCACCTGTCCCTCCTTATCAAACACAGTAATTCCTTCATGAGTAATGACGCGTGCCTGCTCAAGTGTACGTGTCCACAGCCTTACTTTTGTACCCGAGGCAGATAACCTCCCGGCAAACAACAATCCCAGCGAACCCGCTCCAATAATATCAATCACCTTTGTATCGTCTCGCTTCCATCTTTTTTTCTACTATATCATATGCACTCTAAAGAAATACAAAAAACGCCAACTACGGCAAAGCGCTAGTTGACGTTTTATTTCAGAATTGCAGAAGTAATCTTGTTACTCAATGCGCTCCAGATTCCCATTGGCGTCCATTTTGAATCTGGATTTAAGCTCTTCCTCATCTTCAGTAATTAGAGCCAAGCGCCGAGCCCGGTCCATAATCTGAATCAGAGCTTTATAATCATCATTCACAACACGATAGTCGGTTTGCACCTCATTCACTTCTTTGGACAGCCGGTCATTAATGGAGCGAAGCTGATTCAATTCTTCTTCCTTTTCCCGTAAATCTTTCTCCAGCATCTTAATCTGCCGATTCGTTTCCTGGACGGATCCCTTCCATTGACGCAAGAAACGAATTACTGCATCAATAGATAATGTATCCTCACTCGTACCATCTGTTCTGTACCCACCTTCAACTGTATCAAGCGAGGCAAAAGCCGCAACCTGTGATACACCTACCGGGTTCTGCTTGCGGATATAACTGCGCTTCTGGCGCTGTGCTTTGGCAATGCTAATTGCTTCATCGTAACGTTTGCGCACGCAACTGTTCCAACGAAAGCCGCATGCTGCAGAGGTTCTTCCTATCTTTTGTCCTACCTCCTCAAACGCAGCAAGCTGCGTTCCACCTTCACGGATATGCCGCAATGTCACCTCCGCCAATATCAAGTCATCTTCCACACTCCATGCATCTTGTCTTATTGCAGTCATGCCTCTAGCCCTCCTAACAACATCCTGAAATAACCGTCTTCATGAACCGATCCTGCCGGTATTTGAATAGGGTATAAAAGCTGTTTATTCATTCCTATGCCTCTCGTAGAGTTCATAGAATCTATTTGATACTAAATTGTATTTCCATTTCTGCAAGAACTCATACGTGAACGTAAACAGTTTCGGGTTTCAAGCATGCTCAGACTGCTGTACAATAAAATGAATGGTTAAAGAAACAGAAAGGATCATATACATTACTATTAGTTTTTTTCGGGAATACATAAAAGGGGAAACCAAATGAACAAACGAATAAAAATCACAATCAGCACCCTGCTGAGCACCATTATGTTGCTAACTTTCATATATGTACGTCCTACTCTAGCCGCTCCCTCCCAAGAAGAAAGTCAGATTTTACAAGATAGCCTGTCGATTGTAGAGATAGACCATGAAATTGAGCGAATCAGTCAGGAGCAACAGACTCTTTTGCAGCGCCAGCAGGAACTGCGAAGTAACCTCACCGTTCAGCAAGAGCAAATGACCATACAACGGAAGCGTGCAGGCTCTGTGCTGCGATCTTATTATATGGGGGAAAGGGACAAGCTGTTAAGTGTGGTGCTAGGGGCAAAAAGTATAAGGCAACTTCTCTCTCTGTACGATTACTACTTGTTATTGATTAGTCACGATCAGGATGTGCTTCAAGAATACGAATCCAATTATCAATCTATGCGAAAAACAGAACAACAAGTCACCCAAGCCTCAATGGAATTGGAGACAGTCAAAACAAACTTACTGGCTCAACGCAAACGCATTGTCCTGCTTCAGTCGCGTGTAAATGACGGCGTTAACGCCAGCAATGACCCGGATACCCTACGCAAGCTAATTGGCGAAATGACAGCTTATTGGGAGAATGTAGGTGTCTACGAGGTAAATAAACACTTTAAAGCATTAGCTCAAGCTATGCAGGATTTACCGCAATTCATTCAACAACAACAAGGTGCCATGGTTACAAATGGAAAAGTCATTACGATAAGCATTCGTGAAGAGGACTTTAACCGTTTTTTAAAGTCAGAAAATGAATTGTTTAATCACTTCAACTTTACATTTGCGCAGGATCAAATTATGGTAGAAGGCCAACAAGGAACGATGAAATTAAGGGTAGAAGGTCACTACACGGTGGAGAATGAACCAAAAAATTCAATTTTATTTCATGTGGATCGATTAGTATTTAATGGTCTGGAACTACCTGATACGACCCGCAACAAGCTGGAAAGGGATTTTGATCTGGGTTTCTACCCACAGCAGCTTATTTCCTATGTCAAAGCCACAGAAGTACGCACTTTAGCAGGAATGCTTGAAGTTAAGCTCGAATTAAATTTTAAGTAAACTGGCTTTTGCTTGCCTTCAATGTTCTGAATTTTCACGCGTATAAAACAAGACCCCGGGATATTCCCGAGGTCTTGTTATTTGTAATAACGATATGGACTTTATAGCAGATCGGCTGCCAACTGTGCGAGCTTGGAGCGTTCTCCTTTTTCCAACATGATATGCCCGCTAATCCCTTCTTGCTTAAACCGCTCCACTACATAGGTTAAACCGTTGCTGGCTGCATCCAGATAAGGGTGATCAATCTGCTCCGGGTCTCCCATCAAAATGATCTTGCTTCCCTCACCCACCCGAGACACAATCGTTTTAATCTCATGTCGGGATAAATTCTGCGCCTCATCGACTATAATAAATTGCCCAGGTATCGAACGTCCGCGAATATAAGTAAGTGCCTCCACCTGAATACTGCCCAAGCCCATCAAAATTTTGTCGATATCACCTGATTTTTTGGCATCAAACAGATATTCCAGATTGTCGTAGATTGGTTGCATCCATGGACGAAGCTTTTCATCCTTTTCTCCTGGTAAATAACCAATATCCTTGCCCATAGGAACAACAGGTCGAGCAATCAGCAGTTTCTTGAAGCGATGTTCATCCTCTACTTTAAGCAAACCTGCCGCCAGCGCCAGCAACGTTTTGCCCGTACCCGCTTTTCCTGTAATGGTCACGAGAGGGATATCATCATTAAGCAAAAGCTCCAATGCCATCCTCTGTTGAGCATTGCGCGCGCTGATTCCCCATACTGATTCGTTACTTAAGTACAGCGGCTCTAATCGCTCTGCCTCCTGGTTAACTTTCAGTAATGCTGATTTTCCAGTTCCCATTTCATCTTTCAGAATGACAAATTCATGTGGATACAGTGTATAAGGTAGTTCCAGTGACTTGATTAGTAAAAAACGGTTAGAGTAAAATTCATCTATGATGGACGGGTGCACCTGTATTGCCGAGTATCCGGGGTATAGCTCACTTAAATCGCCTGTTCTATCGGAGAGGTAGTCTTCAGTCAGCAGTCCCAATACATCTGCTTTGATCCTGACCAGCACGTCTTTACTGACCAAAACGACCGAACGCGGCTCAGGCTGCTCCTGCTCTTCCAGATGATAATTCAAGGCGACCGCCAAAATCCGGTTATCGTTCGAAACCTCCCCGAACATCTCCTGAACTTTCAAAAAACTTCGGTGGTTCAACTCAACCTTAAGCCTTCCACCTTGGGGAAGTGGAACGCCACTATGCAGATGGCCCACTTCTCTCAACCCGTCCAACAATCGCGATACATTGCGGGCATTCCGTCCAATCTCATCCGCGTTGCGTTTTTTGGAGTCGATTTCTTCCAGAACTACAGCTGGAATAACAACTTCATGTTCTTTGAAGGTAAAAATGGCTTTCGGATCATGCAGCAGCACATTCGTATCCAGCACAAAAATTTTCTTCATTAAATCCCCTCCAAAGCGGCGTGGACAATCTCGTGTTTCATACCTATACCTATTCACCGGGTACCTAATACTTGCTGATTCCCTGAAAAAAGAACCCCAAAGCAGCATAAAACAACGAAAAGTTGTAAGTGAAGATAGCCTCTGAGCCTGTCCATTTTTGAATTTAGACACAAAAGGCCCAGTGATTGCTCACTGGACCTAGACTTGGTTCACTATAACTTTAGACATACCTCAACCCCCTTATGTTATATAAGAGCTTTACTCGCTGCGAATATAACATAAGCGGGAAGAAATATACATACTCAGGAATTGGAAGAAGCTGCGGTATTGTCGCTTGCTTTTTTAGCTAACTCCTCTTGTAGCGCTTGTTTGGCCAAATCGAGCTGTTGCTCATCAATGTACACATACGGGCTACGCCATGTTCCCGCTACCGGATTGTATTTCACATTTTGCTTGGAAATATTCCAGTAGGTTTGTACGATATTTTTCATTTGCTGTGACTCAATATCTGTCATCATATTCTTATCAACCGATTTAATAATTGCACTAAACTTGGTCAAAGCGTTAAAGGATTGCATTTGGTCAATTAGAGAATGAAGCACCTGATTTTGTCGACGATTGCGATCAAAATCGTCAGATTCAGCTGTTCTCGGACGACAATTCGATTTGCGGTAGCGAACAAAATCAAGAGCCTGGTCACCGTTCAAATGCTTGGCTCCAGCTGTCAGATTAATATCGGTACCATCTGCACGGTCACGATAACACATGTTTTTATCAACCGTCACATCTACGCCACCCAAATTATCTACTACATCTCTAAAGCCCTGGAAGTTAATAACCGTCACATAATCGATATCAATGTTTAAATATTTGCCGATCATCTTCTTCATCTGTTCTTCAGCAACTTCACCAGATTCTTTTTCTCTAGCCTTAAACACCGGATAATACTCATTCAACTTGCGAGGTTTATATCCATCCATTTCTAGACGCGTATCGCGCGGTAGGGACACGATGGTAGACGATTTAGTATTGGGGTTCAATGTAGCTACCATAATAACGTCGGACAAATAAGTCGGATGATCAGGGCGGTAATCGGTTCCTAGCAATAAGATAGTCAAAGGCTTAGTTTCTGCCAATTGTGTTTTGGGTACTTCCTTGTTGATCCCCGTATCCAAAACTTCCTCTACCTGATTGTAAAGATAGTAGGTATAACCACCTGCTGCTAAAATACCTATAATGAGCAGAAACAAGACAAACTTCATAAACGATCTGAAAAAGCTTTTTTTCTTTTTCGTTTTTTTCGGTTTGGCGGATTTTTTCCCAGTTTGTGTCCGGGGAGGCAATCCGTTCGAAAGATTACTCATGCTTCAACACCTTTTCCTGCGTTTTGAGAAATATAGCTTTCTCCAAGTTTACAATCCTAAAACACACACAGCGGCGCATCCCGTTCCCGGGCGTCGCCGCTGTGGCCAAAGACCAATCCAATCAATTACATATTTGCTTGTGCTGTTTTACGTTGCTTCTCTGCACGCTCACGTTCACCTTTGTTCAAAATCTTTTTACGCAAACGGATGGCATTAGGTGTAATTTCGCAATACTCGTCATCATTCAGGTATTCGAGCGCCTGCTCCAAAGAGAAGATTACAGGTGTTTTCAGTTTAACTGTATCGTCTTTTGTTGCTGAACGAACGTTTGTCAGTTGTTTTTCTTTACAAATGTTAACGACGATGTCGTTATCACGTGTGTGCTCTCCAACGATCATACCCTCATAGATTTCAGTACCTGGCTCTAGGAACAAAATACCGCGATCTTCTACGCCCAGCATACCATAAAATGTAGAGCTGCCGTTTTCTGTTGACACGAGTACACCCTGATGACGTCCACCTACTTGACCGCCAACAAATGGTCCATAGCTGTCAAACGCATGGTTCATTACGCCATAACCACGAGTCAAAGTCAGGAAGTTTGTAGTGTAGCCGATCAGACCACGTGCAGGGATCAGGAATTCCAAGCGAACTTGTCCGGTGCCGTTATTAATCATGTTAACCATTTCGGCTTTACGGGAGCCCAAACTTTCCATAACTGCGCCCATGCTTTCTTCCGGAATATCAATAAGGAGACGTTCGATTGGCTCCATTTTCTTACCATCAATTTCCTTGACGATAACTTCCGGTTTGGACACTTGCAGTTCGTAACCTTCACGACGCATGTTTTCAATCAAGATACCCAGATGCAACTCACCACGTCCGGATACAATAAAGGCGTCCGGGCTATCCGTTTCATCAACACGTAAGCTGACATCCGTTTCGAGTTCTTTCAGAAGACGCTCACGCAATTTACGGGATGTTACCCACTTACCATCGCGACCTGCGAATGGGCTGTTGTTAACCAAGAAGGTCATTTGCAGTGTCGGCTCATCAATCTTCAGTACAGGCAGCGCTTCAGGATGGTTTGGATCAGCAATGGTTTCACCAATGTTGATATCTTTAATTCCCGCAATCGCTACAATGTCACCAGCGCCCGCTTGATCCGTTTCAATACGTTTCAGGCCTTGGAAGCCGAACAGCTTCTCAATACGCGCCGATTTACTACTACCATCACGTTGCATAACTGTGACTGCTTGCCCCTGCTTGATGATACCGCGGTTTACACGACCTACTGCAATTCGGCCAAGGTATTCGTTATAATCCATCAGTGTTACGAGGAATTGAAGAGGCTCATCTACATTCTCAGTTGGAGCCGGAATATGCTCTACAACTGTTTCGTACAATGCTTGCATGTTATCGTCTTGCTTTTCAGCATCCATGCTGGATGTTCCGTTCAGCGCCGAAGCGTACACAACAGGGAATTCCAGTTGCTCATCATTCGCACCCAGCTCGATGAACAGATCCAGTACTTCGTCAATAACTTCTGCCGGACGAGCCGCCGGACGGTCAATTTTGTTCACTACAACGATAGGCGTCAGATTTTGTTCCAGCGCTTTACGCAGTACGAATTTCGTTTGCGGCATGCAACCTTCGTAAGCATCTACGACAAGCAAAACACCGTCAACCATTTTCATAATCCGTTCCACTTCGCCACCAAAGTCGGCGTGTCCTGGTGTATCTACAATGTTAATCAGATAATCTTTGTAAGTGATAGCTGTATTTTTAGCCAAAATCGTAATACCGCGTTCACGCTCCAGATCGTTGGAGTCCATGGCGCGCTCCTGAACAGCCTCGTGTTCTCTAAATGTTCCGGACTGTTGAAGCAGCTTGTCGACAAGCGTCGTTTTTCCGTGGTCGACGTGGGCAATAATCGCAATATTGCGAATGTTTTCTCTAGCATGCATGGTTTGTATCCATATCCTTTCCGTATATCAAAATAGTGTCTCTATCCTGAAGCAGTGCTGATTCAAGGCTAACAATCGTTCTTTAGGCCCACTCCCTGCCAGCCTTCTATATGTTTCAGGCTTTGTACAGACAGCTTCTCTCTCCGATTCGCGTGAAAACCTTAAAATAAGCGTCAGAAATCATTCCGACGCTCTTATCATATCCATTATATTATAGTTGAAATATGTCATAAAGCAAGACATTATTGCCTGTTCCGTAATTTACCGCCATAAAATCTCATTGCTTGTCGTTTACCATTTGCGTTTGCCACGGTTGTTTACGACCAACCAGATTCCAGCGCCGATCAGTAAAACTGCAATAACATATATGATACCCGTTCTTAACAGGGTAATGACCAATAAAAACACCGATACCAAGCCCAATATCACGCCCCCCGTATATACATTACGAGAAAGCGAAATATCATTAATGGCGTACTCCCATAATCCAACCGCCACACCTAGAAGTAACAAAGGCCATAAATAGGCCATTAAATGCCAGCCCCAAATATTGCAGAGCAAAAATAAGAAGCCATAAACCGATAAAATCCCTGCTGGCAGCAACATAAAGGGTGAAACTTTACGCTTCATGTACATTGCATGCAGTACGATTCCAGGTATTAAAAACAGCAAAGGCCAAAAGTTTCGTCCCAAGAAGGAGAACGTCCCCAGTTTCCCCAACAAAATAATCAGTCCTACGGCAACAATGCCCACTCCGATCATACGCTCTTTTCCGGAATTCATCGTGGTCTCCTTTGTTTGCTGAATTTGTTTTTAGGTCGCTTAATGTGATTGTTTTTAAGTATATTTTAGCCGATGTTTTCCAAAAAAACTACGTTCAAATATGATGAGCACGTAGCTGACGATATATTCCTGCAATCACAACTGCTGAGGCTAAGAGTCCTGGTAACCATGCATGTATAAGCTCTCCCGCACCTGCTAACCATACACCCAATCGGGGATCACGCAGTAGCATTTCTCCTGCCGTAAAAGCCAGGATTGCAGATCCGAGCAAAACAAGTACAGGGAACCGGTGAAGCCAGATCGCAATTACGTTGCTGCCCCAGACAACTATCGGAATGCTAATTGCAATACCAATGACAATAATGGCGATATCCCCATCTGCTAGTGCTGCAATAGCTAATACGTTATCTAGACTCATCACAAAGTCCGCTACCAGAATCACCTGTATAGCCTTCCATATGGTTGTTTCTGCTCTGACTCCTACATGATCCTCACTCTCATAAAGCAGCTTAAACGCAATCCATAACAGAAGTAGACCGCCTGCCGCCTGAATAAAGGGTATGCCCAGCAAAATGACAGCTACAAAAGTCAAAACACAGCGCAGGAGGACTGCACCGACTGCCCCCCACCATATAGCTTGACTCCGCTGCCTTGCAGGCAAATTTTTGCTCGCCATGGCTATAACAACCGCATTATCACCGCTTAACACCAAATTAATCATTAATATTTTCAACAGCAAAATGATATGCTCCATGTGTACAAACACCCCCATCCTACTTGTATGCGAAATAGGACGAGGCTATGCTTATAAGCTTTGTCAAATAAGTCATCATTTATTAAAAAATGATGTCAAATTCGTTGAGTAAAGACCTTGAAATCAATAACAAACAGCCATATAATGAATCGTATTTCCGGAAAACGGGTATTAAAATAAACAACATACAATGACTTTAGGATGTTTAATCAGGGAGATGAGAACGATTGATATGTCCGGACTTCAGTTCTTTTGGCTACTGCTTAATGTGATATTTATTGATCTTCTGCTCGCAGGGGATAATGCGATTGTAATTGGACTTGCCGCCAGAAAGCTGCCTCCTGCAACGCAAAAAAAAGCGATTCTGTACGGCACCGGTGGTGCCCTGCTTATTCGCATAGCAGCCACCATTGTGGTACTCTGGCTGCTTCAAGTACCGTGGTTGTTACTCATCGGGGGGATTATGTTAGTCTGGATTGCGTATAAGTTGCTCGTAGACCAGGAGGACCATACCGAAGTCAAAGCGGGAACAACATTATGGGGTGCTATCCGCACGATTGTTGTAGCCGATGCGGCTATGGGTCTGGACAATGTGATTGCTGTTGCTGGCGCTGCCCAGCAGCATTTGCTACTTGTAGTGCTGGGTCTGTTAATCAGCGTGCCAATCGTGGTATGGGGAAGCACTCTTTTTATTAAACTGATCAATAAATTCCCCTGGATTATCTATTTGGGATCGGCTGTGCTTGGTTATACGGCCTCTAATATGATTACTGAAGAACGTAAGCTGGAACCCTACTTTACCGAGCACCCTGCGCTGCGCATCTTGTTTATTGCTACAGTTATGGCTGGTATTTTGCTCACGGGATATCTTCAAAATCGCAAAACAGTATCCAGTCGAGAAAAAGCGGTTTAAAATGATTCAAAAACTGTTTTAACTAAAATCAAAAAAGGCAGACCCCATAATAACAGTGGGTCTGCCTTTTTGTTTAAAACCAATCTTCCTGTATAACTTCCTCATTACGCCCCTCTATAGCTCCGCCTGACTCCAGGACAAGCGTTTCCGTTGCAGCCACAGCCTGTTCAATCAAGGCATTTAAATCCCGAATAGAGGCTTCAATCTTTTGAACAACCCACAAATTTGGATTGGTCGTTGGGGATTTAGGAACAAACAATGTGCAGCAATCTTCATATGGAAGGATGGATAAATCGTAGGTGCCAATTTGCTTAGCGATTTCCGTGATCTCCTGCTTATCCATCATGACGAGAGGTCGCAGCAATGGTAATTCTGTTGAACGGCCAATCACATTCATGCTGGATAACGTTTGACTAGCAACTTGACCCAGACTGTCACCCGTCACGAGTGCCCGCGCTCCTTCACGCTCAGCCAGCATCGTTGCAATTCGCAGCATAGACCGTCTCATTAGCGTTATAATCAGATTGTCCTGTCCAGTGCGCGTAAAGGCCGTCTGCACCTCTGTAAACGGTACAAGGTGGATTTTGATCCGCCCTGCATAGCCTGCTAATACCCTTGCCAATTCAATGACCTTTTCTTTCGCACGCTCACTTGTAAACGGATAGCTATAAAAATGTACACATTCAATTTCCAGTCCTCTACGCATGGAAGACCATCCTGCTACCGGGCTGTCGATTCCACCAGACAGCAGCAGCATAGCTTTACCGTTCGTTCCTAACGGAAAGCCCCCTACAGCCATAATAACATCGCTGAATATATAGGCCGCCTGCTCTCTGACCTCCACACGCAACTCAATATCTGGTTGATGCACATCGACCCTCAACGCTTGAAACTCTCGCAAAATAGGAGAACCAATTAAATGGTTCATCTCTTGTGAGGAATGAGCAAACTCCTTCCACACTCTGCGGGCATTTACCTTGAAAGTCGTTCCCTCGGCCACATTCAGCTCACGCATCAAAGCTACAGCGGTCTCAATTATAGCACCCAGCTCGACAGGAGCCATTTTGACAGGACTTATTGTCGTGATGCCAAACACTTTTTGTAACACTTGAATGATCTGTTCATAAGGCTCTCCTCCGAGTACCACATAAATCCGTCCAAATTCCTTCCGCAAAGAAGCGCCGGGAAACGGCTTGAGCAGCAGCTTCACGTGATTCAGTACTGCCTTTTCAAAACGAGTTCGATTCTTCCCTTTTAATGTAAATTCACCGAAGCGAAGTAACAGCATATCATAGTGCATTTTAACGTTTCCACCTTTCAAGGGATTCCAGCTTGGCTACAGCCTGTTGCAGTGCAAGTATAAGCTCATCGATATCCTGTTCCGTATGCTCGTCACCGAAGCTGATACGAATGCCGCCAGATGCTTCTGCCTCATTGCGGCCCATCGCCTGCAGCACCCGGCTGGGCTCGGCCAACTTCGAAGAACAAGCCGATTTGGTGGATACGGCCACACCTAGTTGCTCCAGCGTATGCAGCAGCACCTCGGCCTTCATACCCGGATACGAAAAGTGGACAATATGCGGTGCTTCCTCCCCGCTGTTTAGCCGCAGTTGAGGGATTGTCTGCACTTCTGCGACCACCCGTTCTCTCCACTCGGTCATACGTCGTGCTGTTTCTGCTTGTCGTTCGCCCGCTAGTCGTACCGCTTTGGACATACCAACAAGCAGTGGCACATTTTCCGTACCTGCACGAAAACCCTGCTCCTGAGAGCCGCCACTATGCAGTGGGAAAACCTCTACACCTTCCCGAACGAATAGTAGTCCAGCACCTTTAGGTCCACGCAGCTTATGCGCAGAGAGGCTGTACAGATCAGCCTGCCAGCCCCGGATATCAACCGGCAGCTTTCCAAACCCTTGTACACCGTCAATATGAAATAGAATACGGGGGAACTGTTTCTTCAGCGCAGCTCCGATATCATGCACCGGTTGCACCCTTCCCGTCTCATTATTGACATGCATAATACTGACTAAAATCGTATCTTTACGGACAGCGGCACAAACCTGTTCGGCGCTCACATGCCCTTCTGCATCGACAGGTAAAAATGTAACCTCAAAACCCAGATTTGTCAGTTGTCTGCAAGCTTCATACACAGACGGGTGTTCTGTCGATACAGTAACAATATGCTTGCCTCTGGTCTGATACTGCAAAGCTACTCCCTTAATAGCAAGATTGTTGCTTTCCGTTGCCCCAGATGTGAAGACAATCTCTGATGGATACACTCCCAAAGCCGCAGCACATACTTCGCGCGAACGCTTAAGCAACTTATCCGCATCCTCTCCATACCGATGCATCGAAGATGGATTGCCATAGTGGCGTCTCATGATCTCGGCAACGGTTGTAATCACCTCTTCAAAAGGCGGAGTTGTCGCGGCATAATCAAAATATTTCATTAAACTCCCCTTTCTACCCTACAACTGCTGCAACAAAAAAAGACCAAAACAGGGAAAGGTCGCTACATTATAGCGACACCCTTTCCCCATATTGACCCTGTTCTGCGGACCTAATCTAAATTGAAATTACGCACTTTTTTCGTTATAAGCTATAGGGCTTAGATCGTATATTTTTCACGTGCATTTTGAATCTTGTTAATATATCTTTGCGTTTCCAGCGGAAGCTTATCCAGTACAGACATTAACTGTTCATCACTACTTACACCAAGCCGCTGCACCCGTCCGGGACCTGCATTATATGCAGCCAGCGCCATATTTTCTTGTCCGTTAAAACGTTTAATCTGATAAGACAAATAACGAACTCCAGCATCAATATTTTGTCCAGGATCATACGGGTCACTGACTCCCAGACCTTGAGCCGTAGCATCCATAAGTTGCATAAGCCCTTTGGCCCCGGCCGAAGAAGTGACCGACGGATTGAATGAAGATTCCGTATCAATAACTGCTTTAATCAACGCTACTGGAACGCCGTATTTCTGACTAGCCTCGTTAATCAAATCATCATATGCCGTAGGTGTTGTAGGTCCGTCTGTTGCTGTGCTGGAAGGAGCGGGATACAATGACGAAGCCGTTCCCCTCGAAGGTCCCAATTGAAGCCAAAGCAAACCATTTTCGTCTCTGGTAACATCACTTGAATTTTCTCGAGTCACAGCACCATCTGTTTCCAACTGACCTACTTGTTCCAGTAATCCGGAAAAAGCGTCCGTTGTCCCCGTCTGGGTTGTAGCACTCATATTATTTAACAGCTGCATGTCTAACATGGACTTGGACACGCGCGGATCAATTTGCATGTGGTGTTCCCAACTTTCTATAGTTGTTATATCCCAAATAGCTTGTCGTTACTGCTATGATACAACTTTTTACTATGTACTTCCATACCTTTTAATGAAAAAAAGCTCCGTTTCTGTCGAAAAGACAGCGGAGCTTTATAGATCAGCTTAAATGTAATTATATCACTAAGATGATTTTTCTCGGATATACAAAAGAAAACTGTACTTTTTCCTCCAGCAAGGTCAGCGAACGAACGGGATAAAAGCAAAATAACTCAATGTCGCCAGCGCCCCAAGACCAATCGACCAAATGCCGGTCGTTTTGCTGCCATTCACATAAGCAAAAAAGCCTAAAACTGCAGCAATAGGCCCCAGTACAATGGACCACATAAACAATGAGGCAATTCCCGCAGCCAGACCAACATAGCCAGAAATACGACCACTATTGTTTATAACTTGCTCTTCACCCTTGACCTCATGTCGAGTCGCAACTGAGCCGGGAGCAACCTCTGCTGCATATTCCTCACGATCATTACGGCGCTTGGCAGATCGTTCATGAATGTGACGGGGGTAATCTACACGTTTGCGGCTAACATGCTCTTCATTCTGATGCTTGTCGTTTTCATGATCTTCCATAATAAACTGCACCTCCAAATGCAAAATGAATCGCGTAATAAAATTTACACGGACTTCGGTTTAAAAGTGTGGCAACAGGTTGCGGCTGATGTGTCGGCCTTATCACGTTCTTCTGAACTGAAGCTTTCCCCCGCATATTCTTCTTTAAATTTCTTTCCGGCATGACCATCAACTTCAATCATGATCAAATCTGCCTTGCACAAGTTGTTTTCTCCCCAATAATGACAATTGGCTACGCTACACTTAACGATTGGCTTGGCCTCTTGGCTCATGATCATCACCTCGGATTCATTGTCCCCCCGCTATCCCGCACCTATGCGTTTATGGTATATGGCAGTTGGTGACATACGAAAAAAGCCGCTTCCTTCACCTCCTCCAAAATGGCAGGAAGCAAGTAGAAAACGGCTTGCTTGTCTTGTTTTAGTTTTTGATTAGAAATGATCTTCCCCGTTGAATGCTTTATGCATGAGTACGGCGAGTCTGCATCCGGCGCTGAGTCAAATAGTCACTTTCATAATAAGTCAGATCATCACGCAATTCTTCAAAATTTTTCGTAATGTCCATGATCACTTCGCGAGCGGCTGGCACTGGCGTTTTACGGAAGCGGATAGCATCTTGCCCCGTATACGCATAACGTCCATCCTCTGCGTAAGTTTCATTTTTGGGATAAAAAAAGCTGTTCACGCAGTCATGGTAAACGTTATACAATGCCTTTTCCGCAAAATCGACGTCAAAATTGGCACGGCGTAAAGCCACACCCAACTTTTCATAAGATACTTCGGAAAAAACAAGGACATGACGGAGATCCGACAAAAAGCCTTTGTAAAAGAGCACGGACTCCTCATTGCCATCTGCAGCCAGTTGCGGCAGAGCATGCTCATTGAGGAATGTTTCCACCCGTTTCACGGCAGTTTTCAGTCTCTCCTGCGCCGACTCACATAATTTTTGTACGTTGACTGCTGACATCAAGGCAGCTCCCCCTTATTTGTTGCTTGTTCATCAATTTGGTTACCCGAAAATAGTCCCCTCTAACCGAAAGAGCTGTAATTTTCAGTATTTATCCTACCACAAATAAGCATTGAAAGGTATAAAAACATGCCAACCTCCTCACGCTAAACCATAAATTTATGAATTCTCAAGGAGGACGGTCCCATGTCTCGGCGAAAATGGTTAAAACCCCTGCTAGGAGCAGCTGCCGGGGTGCTTCTCATCACACTGATGCTGCCTTCCCGTGATCACCGCCATACACCGCAGCCCGAATATACGGCCAAGATGGTGCCACAGCAAGAGAAGCAACTCAAAAAAGGAATGTTGGCTTTGGACCTGTCCGCTACGGATACCCTCACACGCATGGATGCAAGGCAGGATATTCAGTACGTGATGCGGGAACTTGATGGTAAAACTGCTGATCAGAAAAGGGAATTTACCCGCACGCTACAGCAATCGCACAGTCATCTTCATACGTTACAGTGGATTCACACAAGCGACGGGAATACGAACACCTACACGGGCAGCAAAGCACAAACTCGTCTGCTCAGTCATCCTCAAATTAAAAGCAGCTTGGCTGCGGCTCGCCGTTCCGTCATGCAAAATAAATCCTACGAATCTGCTGCATTTCAGGCTGAAGGCGGTAAATATTTTGTCATGGCAGAACCATCGGCTGACGGAACATGCGGCGTTGCTGCTCTGGTCAGTCAGCAAGTATTGCGTGACGTGGAGAAGCATCAGCGGAAAAATTTGCGTTTGATTCCCTATCCAAAAGAAGGCAGCTACAAAATCGAATCCGTACATCCCGACACATTGCACGATATTACTGTCAAGACGGGCCACGACAACGAAAATGCAAGCCATTATTTTGAAAATGAAATTGTCGTTCGCTTCCATCATAATCCTGATTCACGACAACTGCAGGAAATTGCAGCAGATTTACACTGTGCGCCAGGCCGCAAGCTTGGTTATACCTATGTATTTCATTCGGATAAGATGAACTTTAAGGAGCTAAAGCAATATTTTTCAAGAAAGTGGAACCCGCTTTATACGGAACCTCACTATATGTATCTAACCAATGAGAGCACACCTATCAAAGCGGACAGCTCTATTCCCAATGATTTGCTCTTTTCCCGCTATCAATGGAATCTGCCGGCAACTGAAACCAACCGAGGTTGGAAATTAAGCAAAGGTAGCAAGGACGTAATTGTCGCTGTCGTAGATACGGGAGTAGATTTGGATCACCCCGACCTAAAAGGTCAAATCCTTTCAGGTCGTAACGTGGTAAACCCGTCTGAAAAGCCTTATGATGACGTCGGTCACGGAACGCACGTCGCCGGCATCATTTCTGCCCTCGTGAATAATGGTGAGGGGGTCGCTGGCATGACATGGTACAACAAAGTCATGCCGATCAAGGTACTTGACCAATCCGGCTCCGGCACGACTTACTCGGTTGCAGAAGGTATTATCTGGGCAGCTGATCACGGTGCCAAGGTTATCAATTTGAGTCTGGGCAATTACGCACAAGCTGAATTTTTGCATGATGCGATCAAATACGCCTATGATAAAGATGTCGTATTAATCGCAGCCACAGGCAATGACAATACGGAACGACCTGGCTATCCAGCAGCGTATCCTGAAGTGTTTGCCGTTTCCGCTACAGATTCTTCTATGCACCGTGCATCCTTTTCTAACTATGGAGATTATGTAGACGTCATGGCTCCAGGTGCAAGTATTGCCAGTACGTACCCAGGGAATCAATATGCTGCACTGTCGGGCACTTCAATGGCCAGTCCCCATGTATCAGCACTTGCTGCCCTGATTCGATCCGTTAACCCCGATCTGACCAACAAAGAGGTTATGGATTTAATGAGAAGCAGCGTAATTGACTTGGGCACACCAGGGCATGACAAATATTTCGGATATGGTCAAATTGACGTGTATAAAGCGTTGAAAGCAGCACAACGTCCATATGTTCCTTTGCAATTCTATCCACAGCATTTAAGTGACAAGTTAAAATCTATTTTAAAGAAACTGGAAACGTAAGATTCCTTATTGGAAAAAAGCAGCCATGTTGCTCCATGGCTGCTTTTTTGGGCTTTATTAACGCTTGGAACTGCTGCGAACAGGACGCTTGCTATGACTGCGAGTATGACAGCAAGGTTCTCCAGGATCCTTTATACTCACCGGAAATACGTGATGTGGTACAGGTACAATGTGCGGCTGATTAACAATTTCAATTGGATGAACCACAGGCACGACTTGTGGGAAAAATTGATGATTTACAAATTGGATCGGCGGGCACACGATCGGGTCGTAAGGGCAATGACTCATAATGTGCAACTCCTTTCGGTGAATTAGTACAGCATATTAAGAAGGCATGTGCTGTGCTTGGATGTTTACCCCCTAATACAAATATCCCTTATAAAATAGGCTTCCGTTCAACAATGACCGAATGATCAAGCAGTTCGCCCAACAAACGGCACAGTTTGTGAAGACCTGTTATAAGTGTTTCCTTGTCCACATACGAAAAAGAAATACGGATATGATTACTGTCCATACCACCTGCATAGCACACTGCACCAGGTAAAAAGGAAACGCCTTCTCGGTCAGCCAGCCGCTCCAATTCTGGAATATCAACATTAGGAGGAAGCTTAATCCACACATTTAAGCCGCCTTCGGGAGCATACCAGCTAACCTCTGGCGGAGCATAGCGCTGGAGCGTATACAATGCGACTGTCAACCGATCCCGCATTTGTTCCCGCAACCAGACAAGATGTCGATCAAGACGGTTCCTGATAAAGGGCAATAGCGCTTTTTGCGTTAATAGAGGGCTCCCCAAATCCGTAGTAGACTTGGCAGCCACCAAACGATCCATTACACTGCCAGTGGCCGCTACACAAGCTATACGGCAGCCGGGAGCAACGGTTTTGCTAAAGCTTTTGATATATATCACATGTCCGGATTGATCATGTGCCTTGATAGAGAGTGGCGGCTTTGTTTTATAGTAGAGGTCAGAAAATGGATCATCCTCAACAATGAGGCAATGATAACTTTGAGCTAGATCCAATAATTGTGTGCGTCTGGCCGTCGTTAAAGTTACTCCGGTAGGATTATGAAAGGTGGGTATCGTGTAGATCAGTTTTGGGGGATGAGTATCACAAAGACGCGTGAGGATATCGATCCGCATGCCCTGCTCATCCATCGGAATCATAATTACTTTGGCACCACGACTGGTAAATACATCAATGGCCCCCGTATATGTAGGAGCCTCCATGTAGACAACATCTCCAGAACCAACAAAAGTACGTGCCACCAGGTCAATGCCCTGTTGGGCACCACTGGTCACGAGCAGCTGTTCTGCAACAGTGCATAGGCCACGTTCGTTCAGGTGATCTACAAACACTTCCCTCAGCGCTAAATCACCTTCAAAAGTACCGTATGCTGCCATTGCATCAGGATTTCCAGAGGATAGACGTTGAGTATCAGCGATGATTTCGCGTGTAGGAAGAAGCTCCGGTTGAATTGCTGCTATATGAAAAGAATAGGGAACCTGTCTGCTATGGTTAAAGTTTCTCCATAACTGTGCGCGTGGCAAATAATCGATCAGCGACATTTGCCATGACAAATCCTGCGCTCCCTCACGTTGAACAGCTACCGAAGGCTCTGCTACATAGCAACCTTTTCCCTGTGTACAGGTAACCAGATTAATAGACTCCAGCTCAGCATATGCCTTGCTTACAGTTACGGGACTTACCGCAAGCAAACTGGACAAATGACGGACAGAGGGAAGCTTTGTGCCCTGAGGCAACAGTCCAGACTGGATGCGATCTGCTAATGTTTTGGCAATCTGTAAATATAATTTAACACTGCTATTGCGGCTGAGATCAATATGCATCGGAACCGTCCCCTCCAAAAATCAACTGTTACATTTAGACGTTTACTGTTATACTTCATTATCGATATAATACAACAAATTTCATAGTACAGTATAGAACACAGGAGATGATTGGATTGGAACACAAATTTTCGGGTATGGCTCGTACTCAGGGCTCGTCCATGGTAAGGGACATTTTAAAGCTGACACAGGGAACAGATGTGTTATCTCTGGCAGGCGGCCTTCCTGCCGATGCCTTTTTCCCCATCGAAGCTGTTGCTAAAGCCTATGAGCAGGTATTTCGCCTCGGCGGTACTACCGCTCTTCAATACGGCCTAACCGAGGGCTACATTCCTCTACGGGAACGTCTTGCAGCAATCATGTCATCCCAAGGCATCTCCGTCACCAGAGATAACATCATCATGACGACGGGCTCACAGCAGACCATTGATCTGGTTTCGCGTGTATTGCTCGATCCGCAGGATACTGTATTGGTGGAGTCCCCTACTTATTTGGCAGCTCTTCAGGTATTTAATTCCTATGGTGCCAACATTGTAAGTGTAGATACAGACTCTAACGGTATGCGATTAGAAGATCTTGAAGCCAAGATCAAAAAACATCAGCCTAAATTCGTGTATGTCATCCCAACCTTCTCCAACCCGGCAGGAAGTGTTTGGAGTATGGAACGAAGAACAGGCGTTGTTGAAATATGCCGTAAATACGGCACTTTGATTTTTGAAGATGATCCTTACGGACGTCTTAAATTTGACGAAAACCTTAACTTTCCATCCCTTTTCTCAATCGATCAACAGCTAGGTGGAGACGGTCATGTGATGTACACTTCTACATTCTCCAAAACCGTCGCTCCTGGTGTTCGATCTGGTTGGCTGGTAGCTAATCAAGCGATTGTCGTTAAAGTCGCCAATGCCAAACAATCTGCCGATCTGCACTCCAGCAGTATTGATCAACGTGCTTTGAATGAGTTATTGGACTTTTTTGACTTGGACGGACATATTCGTACTGTGTCTGCTGAGTACCATACTCGTATGCTACGTCTCACGTCGCTGATGAAAGAACGCCAATGGGAAGGAATCACCTGGAATGATGCACTTGGCGGTATGTTTATGTGGGTTACTTTACCCGAGGGATTCCGTTCTGATCGGTTGCTGCAACTCGCAATTCAGGAAGGAGTGGCATTTGTGCCTGGACAAGTCTTCTATGCTGACCTAAGTGGCAGCAACCATATGCGAATCAACTTCACGCATACGGATCCTTCCTTGCTTCCAAAAGCAGTTGACCGATTGGATCGGGCACTGAAGATGTACACAGAGGAAAGTGTGGTAAAAAGCGTGCGCTGATGGAGTTGACACAGTGAGGCCGCTTCGCGAATCATTTGATCTTACGATCGCTGTTGCCCCCGGATTCCTAATTATATAAGTTCCGACAAAGGTCGGAATCCGGGGGCAAAGGCGAACGCTTCGCTTCTCCAGATTCAAATGCTCCGCTGCGCTAACTGCGTGCCTCATCCCCACACGTTTTTATGGTAAAGGGAATGAGTAGATGGAAAAACGAATGAAGCTCCCAACATGATATTGGGGGCTTCATTCTGCTTTGGCAAAGAACAAACAAAAGTAAATTTAGCACTATAAAAATGCACTATTTCTGCATAAATACGGTATGTTAAAAAGGGTGTGCCATCATTCCCACAGGAATATGACACACCCTTTTTAATTCAATAAATACATTTGGATTAAAGGCTTTCATGCAAACAGGTCATTTACAAAAGTTAAATTCATACATTTTAAGGTGTTGCAGTGGGGAAAGTTTTCCGTAAGCCGGGTTCTGTGCTATTCGTGGTACAGACGGGAACTACCCTCCCACTACAAGCGACAATCATCTATCTAGGCCGAACATTGCTATCCAGCTCCAGCGACCAACCTAGACACGCCTCGGGCTAAGGCTGCTTCGCGAAGAAGCTGTGTCCCATTAGGTCTTGCTCCAGATGGGGTTTACCAGGAACGAAGTCACCAGCGTTCCTCGGGGTCTCTTACACCTCGGTTCCATCCTTGCCTGTGCCGCAAGCGGCCATCGGCGGTCCATTTCTGTGGCACTATCCTTCAACTCGCGCTGACTGGACGTTATCCAGCATCCTGCCCTATGGAGCCCGGACTTTCCTCTCGCGGCTTACGCCACCAGCGATTGTCTGTCAAACTTTCCGAACAACATTACATAGTATACAGGGAACGCGCGCATGATACAACCCTGAAAATATTGTAAAACGTATAGATCTCTGTTTACTTGCCCAAATAAAACGGATGTACCTTTCTCTGCAATGAATCATCCGCCACATAATAAGCAGACCTTCCCACGTATAGCGGGATAGAAAGCTTACTAAAATCAGGAACGTCCTCATCTAGGAACAGTTCATCATCTCGGTAGGTCTGCTGTATTTCACCGACGATCCAATCATGATCTCCATAGGTATGAATATCCACGACTTTACACTCATAAGCAAGATAAGCCTCCAGCAATATAGGCACATTGACTGAAATTCCATCCTCATATGCAATGCCAAACTGCTGAAACTTATCTACATCTTTACCACTAAAGGTACCTACAGCCTGAATCCATTCCGATCTGTGCGCAGGCAGAAACTGAATACCAAAGCCTCCGCTTTTCTCGATCAGTCCGTGAGAATATGTTTCCTTCCTCAGTGAAATGCCATACATGCCCGGTGATGATCCGATATAGGTATGCCAGCCTGAGGCCATTACATTATTTTCCCCCTCATAGCGGGAAGTAACAACAGCGACCATGCCTGGATAGGCATGAATTGCAGAATCAGCTATCAGCGTCCGCATAGAACCTCTCCCTACAAAAAAATAATAGAGCATCTTCATTTTCTCATAGATGTTGATATTTTACAAAAATTGAAAAGGTTCGGTTTCTACCTGAGATACATGTACTTCCGTTGAATAACGACCTTCTACCAAGCGTTTGCGCATCCATTCTGCGGTTTTAGGCTTCATAATCTTTTCAGCATTATGTCCAGGGTCAATAATAGCAATCCCCGCCATCAGGGCATCGTGAGCCGTGTGATAGTCAATATCCCCTGTGACCAATACATCAGCACCTTTGAAAAGCGACTTATTCACATAGCGGCTGCCTGAGCCCCCAAGCACGGCTGCCTTTTTGATCATACGGTCCAAGTCGCCCACCACACGTACATGCTCCACGTTGAGGCCATTTTTCACAACATCGACAAACTCCCGTAGCGTGCGAGTTTCCTTAAGCTTGCCCACCCGTCCCAAACCAAAGGAACGGCCCTGCAAATCCATGTGATACAGGTCATAAGCCACCTCTTCATAAGGATGAGCCTTCAGCATCGCTTGAACAACTTTATTGCGTACACCCTGCGGTACAATGGTCTCAATACGAACCTCTTCACTACGTTCCATTTTACCCTGCTCACCCAAAAACGGCTGTGTGCCTTCACCCGGCACAAAAGTTCCATAGCCGTCAATGTTAAAGCTGCAATGGCTGTAGTTGCCGATATGTCCAGCTCCCGCCCCCAGTATGGCATCCAGTACCCGTTGATGATGTGTTTTGGGTACGAAAACAACAAGCTTGAATAATTGCTCGGTGTGAACATCCTCAAGCGTACCTTCACTTTGAATACCCAGTGCTTCTGCCATCCAGTCATTCATGCCGTCCTCAGCTGTATCCAGATTCGTATGACTGATGTAGACAGCAATATCATTCTTGATCAGTTTTTCATACAATCTACCCGCAGGCTGATCTGTGTTCAAAGCTTTAAGTGGGCGGAATATAATCGCATGATGCGCAATAATGAGGTCAGCTTTTATGCGGAGTGCCTCTTCGACAACCTCATCATTAACATCTAGGGCTACTAATATGCTTTTGATTTCCTTTTGCAGACTACCCAGCTGAAGCCCGATTCTATCGTCCGGAACTGCCAAGTATTTCGGAGCCAGCTGCTCCATATAGCTAATTACTGTCTGTCCTTTGGCAAACATGCAAGTACCTCCTCTAGCTGTTCAATTTGCTTGCGCAATTGCTCCCGCTTATGCTGTGCGGATTCCTGATCTGATCGTGCCACTTGTGCCAGCACATCCTCAAGCTTGCGAATCTCCAATTTCCATTTATAAAAAAAGATTTCATTCGGTGCTTTGACCAATAGTGGTCCGAGTTGCATCAACAAATCCGGTGTCAGTACCAGCGAACTATCGGGAATTTTCCATGGTTGATACAGCGCATCCTGTTTCAGTGGGCTTACCGAATCAGGTACTGCCGTCAGAATCTCATATATTTTCCCGTCTTCTTCCATAATATGTTCACTTGTTAGTACCCATTGATGTTCGATGAGCCAACGGCGTAAGATATCCTCTCCTACGTTAGGCTGTAGAACAAGTTGTTTCACTGAAACAAGCTTGTCTTTCCCTTGCTCTAAAATGGTAGCGATCAAGGCACCACCCATCCCGGCTATCGTAATAACATCAACTTCATCGACCTTAATTACAGCCAAGCCATCTCCCTTTCTAACCGCAATGCGATCCGTGAGACCTGCTTCGGCCACCTGCTTTTGAGCCGCACGCAACGGTCCATCATTGACTTCACCCGCCACAGCTTGCGGTACTCTGCCACTACGCACTGCGGCCACGGGGAGTAGTCCATGATCCGAGCCAATATCCGCAAGTCTGCTCCCGGCAGGTATTTGTTCCATAATATATTGTAATCGTTGAGAAAGTTTCATAACGTCACCCACGTAATCCATTTTTTTCGAGTCCAAAATAAAATTCCAACAACAAATGCCAACTTCAGTATGCTGTAAAACACCACATCTCCCGCCGCTTGATGGCGCAGGATAAACGTGTCTGCTTCAGCCATGAATGCTAGTGTCATGCCTATAGCGAAATAAACCAAAGCGAGACGCGGAAAGCGGCGATGTACCCACCAGCTTAACCAGATCAACAATACTGCGTGCAAAATCCAAAATGCCTCAAGCATCACTAAAGTTGCTGTAGGCCAGAAGCGGCCTATAAGGATCGCGTACACTAAAAGTAGCCCAGCAATGCCACAGTAATGAAGTAAGCTGTTGCGCAAAGTTAATCCCACAAGACACCATACCACACCGCATAGGCCTACGAGCAAAAGAAACCAAACCTTAGCTTCACCTTGATGGAGCTGAATGATCCATACACCCGAACCCAACATAATCGCACTGCCTAAAGTGCTCAACATCGCGCTCATACTCTTTTCAGAAGACCGCCAAAATGCGGCCACTCCATAGCAAATCGTAGTAACTGCACTCGCCGAGAATATTTGCATTGCCAACGGAAAAGCGGTAAAATAAAAACCGATCAAACAAATGCAGGAAATAATGACAAAACCAAGAAGCCAGGCGATCCCATGCCCGTGTCTAAGATATGTAAGCAGCCCGGTGTTGTTACGGTTCTGGCTCTGCGACGGATCTACGTCCTCCCGATACAGGTTAGACAAAAAATCGCAATATTGCTCAGGGAGCAGCCGACTTCGCCGCCAATGCTCAATTTCATGTAACAGTATTGCCCGCTTTTTCTCTTGGTCCAAGCTTCTTCCCCTCCACCAAGACTGCCATGAGATAAAAAAAGACCTCCTGCGCGCTTCAAGCCGCAGAAGGTCCGCAATGTAACGCTTCTATTCGAGGAAATCCTTCAGTCGCTTACTGCGGCTTGGATGGCGCAACTTACGTAGCGCTTTGGCCTCAATCTGACGAATACGTTCACGTGTAACACCAAACACTTTACCCACTTCTTCAAGGGTTCTGGTTCTTCCGTCGTCCAAACCAAAGCGGAGACGCAAAACATTCTCTTCCCGTTCGGTTAACGTATCCAGTACATCCTCGAGCTGTTCCTTTAGAAGTTCATAGGCAGCCGCATCTGCAGGCGCCAACGCTTCTTGATCCTCAATGAAATCCCCCAGATGTGAGTCATCCTCTTCACCAATTGGTGTTTCCAATGAAACCGGTTCTTGGGCAATTTTCATAATTTCCCGTACTTTTTCCACGCTCAGCTCCATTTCGGCAGCCACTTCCTCGGGCGTAGGTTCGCGCCCCAGCTCTTGCAACAGTTGACGCGATACGCGAATCAGCTTGTTGATCGTTTCCACCATATGCACCGGAATACGGATCGTTCTCGCCTGATCGGCTATCGCGCGCGTAATGGCCTGACGAATCCACCAGGTTGCATAGGTACTGAATTTAAAGCCTTTTTCGTAATCAAATTTTTCTACTGCCTTAATCAAACCCATATTACCTTCCTGAATCAGATCCAGGAAAAGCATTCCGCGACCAACATAACGTTTGGCAATACTTACAACCAGACGCAAGTTCGCTTCTGCCAACCGGCGCTTAGCTTCTTCATCGCCGTTATTGATCCGTTTGGCAAGCTCCACCTCATCATCAGCAGAAAGCAACGGTACACGACCGATTTCTTTCAAGTACATCCGGACTGGGTCATTAATTTTAATACCGGGAGGCAGGCTCAGATCGTCATCGAAATTAAAATCATCCCCATCATTGTTTTCCGGGTCGTCATTTTGACGCAATCTGGTAACTTCTTCGTCGTTGTCATTCACAACCTCAATCCCCAAGTCACCCAGCTGCTCATAAAACTCATCCATTTGCTCGGGGTCCTGATCAAACGGCGATAGTTTTTCCATGATATCTTTGTAGTTCAGAGAAGAACTTTTTTTACCCAACTCAATCAGTTGATCTTTAACCTGATCCAGTGTTAGTTCCGTCTCCAGTTCAGTATGCTGATCATTCGCCATCTTTCGACTCCCTCCTCCCTAGAAACATCCGACCTCTGTGTGTTCATTGTCTCTCTAGGGCTATAATCTCACTTGCAATTTGTGCTGCGCGCAGAAAGTCACCTAAGCGCTCAGCGGCTCTCATTTCTTCCCTCTTCAAATCCAGTTGCTCCTGCAATGGAAATTTTCGCACTTGATGAATATAATCATCCAAAATGTGCGGTGCCCATACGCCTGGAGCATCCATCATCATGATCGAACTTACGTTCTTCTCCAGTCGGTCGTCTTGCAAAGATGAAATAAAACGGCTTGTATCCGGTAACTTCCCTTGCGCGTAATAGGCATATAGATAAGCAGCAATTGCTGCATGATCCTCAATATTAAAGGCGTCGCCCAGATGCTTTTCTACATACTCTGCAGCTTCTAAATCCTGCATCATCCAGTGAAGCAGTCTGCGTTCAGCCACATGGTAAGCCGGCAACAGATTAGGTGTGGAGACCTGCCCTTTTTTATGCCTACCATTATTCCACCCATTTTCGTTATTATCCCCAAAGTTCTGTTTTTTTTGCAGGGATTGACGCAGTAAATTGCATTCTTGCTTCAAGGTTTCAAAATCCACCTTGACTTCGGCTGACACTTCGCGCAGATACACTTCCCGCTCGGTCGGGGATGACAGAGGTGCAATGACATTTAATGCTTCGCGGGAATACGCGATTCTTCCTTCTTCCTCTTGCAGTATATGGTTTTTTTTCAGATATATAAGCTTAAATTTCACCGTTGAAACAGCACTTTCGATAATTTGGCGCTGGAATCGTTCGCCGCCGTATTGCCGGATAAAATCATCCGGGTCCATACCGTCACTGACCAGCGCTACTTTCACGTGAAGCCCCGCATTTTCCAACAGCGGAAAATTTTTAAGCGCAGCAGCTTGTCCTGCCCGGTCACCATCATAACAAATAATGACCTCGTCGCACAGTCCTTTTAACATCGTAGCATGGTGCTCTGTTAGAGCAGTGCCCATGGCGGCCACCCCATTTTGTACGCCAGCTTCCCATGCCGAGATGACATCACCGTAGCCTTCAAAAAGAACACTTTGGCGAAGCTTGCGAATTGAGGTTTTAGCATGATGGAGATTGTACAGCGTTCGGCTCTTGTTGAATAGCTTGGTCTCCGGTGAATTCAAATACTTCGGCTGTCCCTCACCAAGTATACGGCCTGCAAAGGCAATAACTTTTCCGTTGCGATTCCAAATGGGAAACATGATACGATCTCTGAATCGATCCACATATCCATCACCCTCATGCCGGGGAGAAATAAGCCCTCCCTTTTCCATCTCCACGGGATCAAAAGAACGCTTATCCAGAAACTGAACGATTGTATCCCATCGGTTGGGTGCATAGCCAATTTGAAATTGATCAATGATCTTGTCACTGAATCCTCGTGAGCGCAAGTATTCCATAGCTGGTTTGCCGTGCTCCGTATTTTTAAGCAAAAAATGGTACATCTTAGAAGTTAACTCATACGCTTGCAACAGCCTGTCCAACTCAGGATGCTGATGCGATGAATCACGTCCCTGCCATTCGCCGAGCGGGATATGACTTTCTTCTGCCATTGTCCTGACAGCTTCGGGAAAGGATAGTCCTTCGATTTCCATCATAAACTTGATGGCATTGCCTCCCGCGCCGCAGCCGTAGCAGTAAAAAATCTGACGATCCGGTGTCACGGTGAATGAAGGGGTTTTTTCGGAATGAAAAGGACAGAGGCCTTTCATATATTTCCCCTGCTTGGTCAAATGCACGTACTTGCTTACCGTATCTACAATATCATGATGTTGTAAAACTGACTCAATGATATCGTCCGGTATGTTACCTTGTCCGGCACTCATATTAACCACCTTCATCTCTTTAGCACGTAAATATAATTCGATACCGTTACTCATTCTCCTGCAAGCGAAGTAAAAGTTTTGTCAGTTTATGTTGAAAAACTTCACGATCCTCTAATGAAAACGGTTTAGGGCCTTTTCCATAACGTCCTTTTTTCCGTTCTTTGGCAGAAGTATGACGTCGGTCAAGCATGAAATCTATCGAATCGTTTCGATACATAGCTCCGCGAAAAGACATCACTTCACAACCTTTTGCCAAGGCAAGTGCAGCAAGACCATAATCATTGGTGGTTACAATATCTCCACGGCGGATATGATTGGCAATATAGAGATCGGCACTTTGGTCGCTTCGGTCTACTTTAACGACGCTTACACCTTTGCTGCCCTGAATGAGATGATCATATGAAGATACCATAATAACCTCAATATGAAAACGGGAAGCTATCTCCGCAATTTCACTTTTAACAGGACAAGCGTCCCCGTCAACAACGATCCTCACACCCAGTAAAGTTCCGGTTCCCCCC
The DNA here is from genome assembly GCF_054602585.1 of Paenibacillus sp. SEL3. Classification (NCBI taxonomy): domain Bacteria; kingdom Bacillati; phylum Bacillota; class Bacilli; order Caryophanales; family Paenibacillaceae; genus Paenibacillus; species Paenibacillus sp. SEL3. The sequence continues at coordinate 528,860 of NZ_CM137725.1, forward strand.
ATAAGCATCCCCCATCCGCATTCGAGTAAAATACGGAACGGCTGCAAGATTACTCTTACACCGTTCCGTATATTTATACCCATTTTTTCAAGTTGTTCATACTACCACAACTGACGTTTAAACTACAAGCTTGGAAAAATCGGCAAAACGCTTCAGTTCTGAGTCAATAACAGCCAGCAATGCCAAACGATTATTACGAACAGCGTCATCCTCAGCCATAACCATAACGGAATCAAAGAACGCCGTTACCGCAGGGGTAATGGATGAAGCTAGCGCTAACGCCCGTGTCGCATCACCTTCCTGTAGAGCTACGCTGTAAGATTCATAAGCGCTATACCATGCTTCGTAAAGCGTTTTTTCGCCTTGTTCCGTAAACTCACCCGTATTAACTGACTTATGAACTGCTTTAGCAGCCAGATTACCTACACGATTAAAGGATTCAACTGTTGCTTTGAATACCTCACCTGTTTGTACGGCAGTCATTAACGCAGCTCCGCGGTTAACAACGGAAGCAACGTCGTCATATCCAGCTGCAAGCACAGCATCCACAACGTCATAACGAAGTGTCTCAGACAATAGTTTCTTCACGCGTAATCCAAAAAACTCATGTAATTCTTTACGTATTTCATCCGCGGAACGTTTCATATTTCCAAGGTTGCTGTGCACATCGAGCGCGATATTGAACACATCAGACAACGTAGCTGAAAGCTTACGATCCAACAAAATCTGCACAATACCTGCTGCCTGGCGACGAAGCGCGTAAGGGTCCTGTGAACCTGTTGGAATAATACCGATGGAGAAGCAGCCTGTAATAGTATCTATCTTGTCTGCGATACTTACAATCGCTCCAGCATTCGTTGAAGGAACCGTTTCTCCTGCATAACGCGGCTGGTAATGCTCAAACACCGCTCTTGCCACTTCTTCCTTCTCTCCAGCCTTACGAGCATAGTCCTCACCCATCACACCTTGCAGTTCCGGGAACTCATATACCATTTGTGTTACCAGGTCAAATTTACAAATATCCGCTGCTCGACTAACCGATTCCTGTGTATCTGGAGAAACGCGAAGCTTCTCTGCCAGAGCATCAGCAATACGGCGGATCCGGCGCACTTTGTCTCCAACCGTTCCCAGCTCTTCGTGGAAAACGATACTTTCCAGTTTGGAGAGTGCATCCTTAATTTCCAGCTTCTGATCTTCTTCATAAAAGAATTTGGCATCAGACAGCCGCGCACGCAATACTTTTTCATTCCCTTTAGCAATGACTTCCAGCGATTGACTTCCTCCGTTACGTACCGTAACAAAATATGGCAGTAGCTCTCCTGTGCGATCCAGCACTGGGAAATAGCGTTGATGTTCACGCATGGAAGTAATGAGTACATCCTTCGGAATGTTCAGGAACGCAGGATCAAAACCTCCGAACAGTACTGTTGGGGTTTCCACCAAATACAGCACTTCTTCCAGCAAATCATCTTTTACCGCAATCGTCCAATCTTTTTCGGCAGCCAGCGCTTCAATCTGCTTCACGATAAGCGATTGACGTTCCTCAATGTCCACAATGACATGCTGCTTGCGAAGCACTTCAACATAGTCAGCTGGACTTTCTACTACGGCATCCTGTCCAAGGAAACGATGCCCTCTTGTCACGTTTCCTGACTGCACGCCGGCAATCTCCAAATTAACAATATCGTTACCAAACAAGGCAATCAACCAGCGGATCGGACGAACAAATTTAAAGTCATAACTCGCCCAGCGCATAAATTTAGGGAATGTCATGGCATGTAAAATGTGCAATAAACCTTCGGACAGTACATCCGCCGTTGGAACACCTATGCTGCTCTTAGTTGCGTAAATATATTCCACGCCTCCAAGCTCCTTGAACGTAAACTGTTCAGGATCAACACCTTGGCTGCGAGCAAAGCCCAGTGCAGCCTTGCTCCAGTTACCAGCTTCGTCTAGTGCGATTTTGCGGGAAGGACCTTTAACCTCTTCGTTAATATCTTCTTGCTTCTCCGCTACTTCCTTCACAAGTACCGCCAAACGGCGAGGTGTAGCATAAGCCTCTACAGCACCATAAGCAATACGCGAGCTGTCAAGCCATGCCGTCATACGCTGCTTCAACTGCTGAATCGCATTCGGGATAAAACGTGCAGGGACTTCTTCCAACCCGATCTCAAACAATAAATCTTTAGACATTTGCCGCACCTCCTTTCTTCAACAGCGGGAAGCCCAGCTTCTCGCGCTCCTCCAGATAGGTCGCAGCCACCTGACGCGCCAAATTACGCACTCGTATAATAAACCCAGTCCGTTCCGTCACACTGATCGCTCCGCGAGCGTCCAGCAAGTTGAACGCATGAGAACATTTCAGCACATAATCATAGGCTGGAAATACAAGATGCTGCGCCATCGCTTTATTTGCCTCTTCTTCGTACATATTGAAAAGAGTAAAGAGCATTTTGACGTCAGATACTTCGAACGTATACTTGGAATGCTCAAATTCAGGCTGGTGGAAGACATCACCGTACGTGATTCCGTTGACCCACTCCAAATCGAACACATTCTCCTTGTCCTGGATGTAGGAAGCAAGACGCTCCATACCATACGTGATTTCTACCGCAACCGGACTGGCATCAATACCGCCCACTTGCTGGAAATAGGTGAATTGGGTAATTTCCATACCGTCCAGCCATACTTCCCAACCTAAGCCCCACGCTCCCAACGTCGGTGCTTCCCAGTTGTCTTCAACGAAACGAATATCATGCTCCAGAGGGTTAATGCCCAAACGGCTCAAACTCTCCAAATACAATTCCTGAATGTTATCCGGTGAAGGCTTCAAAACGACTTGGAACTGATGATGCTGATACAGGCGATTCGGGTTCTCACCATAACGTCCGTCTGACGGACGACGAGAAGGCTCAACATAAGCTACATTCCACGGCTCAGGTCCGATCGAACGTAAATACGTCATTGGGTTCATCGTGCCTGCCCCTTTTTCCGTATCATACGGCTGTACAATAATACAGTTGTGTTCAGCCCAAAATTGTTGCAGCGTTAAAATCATCTGCTGAAAATTCATTGGTACACGCTCCCTTTCCACTTCTCTCAAATGTTGGTGATTTCTTCTCATTAAGCTCGTATGTACAGGGCTATTTTATCCCAAAAGCCTTGCTAGAGACAGCAAAAAGCCCCCGCCTCTACGCCTGTACAGACGTAGGGACGAGAGCTGACTCCCGCGGTTCCACCCTACTTGATTGCGATCCTACATCACCAATCAGATCGTAATCCTCTTTTCCGTGTCCATTCAGACGCTCCCGAGTGCCTTGTTCACGAAGAATTCCCGCTGGGCTTACACCGTCCCCAACTCGCTAATTACAGAGAATACATCCCGCTACTTTCTCGTTCAATGCATCTGCTCCCGAAGGAGATATATAGTAGGATATTACACGTTTTCAGCAATACAGTCAAGAGAATAGGGCGTTTCACATATCGTATTTGTCGAGCTGATCCAAGAAATTGCGGGATTTCAGCTTGACCTCCAACTGCATATCCATGAACTGACGCATGACATGTTTGATCTCCAGCTTGGTGGAGTCCTTCACGTCAATGTTGCCGAGCCGATTCAAATCCATTCTGGCGAACAAGCGCAGCAACTTCAATGTACGTGGAGTCACGCTCAATGCCGCTGGATCAAAATGCTTGTAGCTCCGACACAAAACTCCGCCTAGTCTCGGACTGACAAACATATCTTCATCAGCACATTGTTGACCACTTGAAATACATGCATCAAGCTGAGGAGCATATCCGGCCGCCTGCAATATTTTAAATTCATAAATACTCATGACGATCAGCGGATCTTTGCCACTCTCCAGCGCCTCCAAACATGCTTTTAGCTGCTTAAACCAGAACGCACCTGTTTCCTCATCCTGTAACACCCGATCGAGTAATTCACAAGCATAGGAAGCGTAAGCAGCCTTAGTAATATCCTCGCGTAATGTATGGTGGGATTGGATGATTTCACCGGCATTCAACGTGCCTAAGCCTGTGTTTCGAAAAAAAACGAATTCACCGTACGTAAACGGCTGCGTTAAAGCAGCGTGACGGCTTTTGGACTTTTTTGCACCTCTGACCAGCACGCCTGCTTTGCCTCCGCTTTCGGTGCAAAGCGTAATAATTTTGTTCCCCTCACCGTAATCCATGCTGCGGATGACGATTCCTTCCACCCTGTAAAGCATGCCTCTTCCCCCAAACATTCGCGAAGAAGCCAGTGGCTTGTACTATTCACGGGCTTCTTCATGCTCGTCCGACTCTCCTTCATCCGTATCTTGCTCCCTTGTCATGGCGCTCTCCCGGTATAACAGATACGCACCGACATCTCCAGTCATCGCAAAATACTTCCACGAAAAATCTCGCAATCGTATTCATCCTTTCTTCGGAAATGACGTTTGCATCTCAAAATTAGGATGATGCGAAGTGAAGGGAAGTATGCGATGGAATAAATGGTTGGTTTGAGAAAGGCTGCTGTATGTAGAATGGAATACGCTTCGCAAATGATTTGATCTTACGATCGCTGTTACCCCCGAATTTATTTGAATGTAAAACATACAAAGGGTTAAATTCGAGGGTAAAGGCGAACGCTATCGCTTCTTCAGATTCAAATCCTTCGCTCCGCTACATCGTGCATACAAGGCCTTTTTAAAACACACCTATTTCATCGCTGGAAGAAAAGGATAAAAAGAGCAAGAAGTTAAGCGCCGCACATACGCGGCGCTTTAAATGATCAGGAGACTATTACTATCTCAGCCAAGAGATCGGGACGGCTTTTTTATGATGCTTACTACAACTAATACATATTTATTTAATATCAATTTTCAGCCTCAATAAACCTTGAACTAAAGCGACGTAGAATTGAGTTCTGTTTTTAAGCGTCGCGATGGAAGCCCAGGTCACGAAGAACGCGTTCCTGGTTGCGCCAGTCTTTTTTGACCTTAACCCAAAGTTCCAGGAAAATCTTGGAGCCTAGCAGGTTTTGGATATCCTGGCGGGCCTGTTTGCCCACTTCTTTGAGCATGGCTCCCTGTTTGCCGATAATAATCCCCTTCTGGGAGTCACGTTCTACAAAAATAACAGCCATAATATGCACTACACCATTATCCTGCACTTTCATGTCTTCAATCATAACCGCAATAGAATGGGGTACTTCCTCACGTGTCATATGCAGAATTTTTTCCCGAACCAGCTCGGCAATAACAAACTGCTCAGGATGGTCGGTAATTTGATCATCTGGATAATATTGCGGACCTTCTGGCAAGTATTTTTGCACCTGCTCGAGCAGGGTGTTTACATTGTTGCCCATTTTGGCCGAGATCGGTACAATTTCTGCAAAATCGTATAACTTGCGATACTGCTCAATCAGGGGCAACAACGCTTCCGGCTCAATGCGATCAATTTTATTCAGCACCAAGATAACTGGCGTTTTTACTTGTTTAAGCTGTTCCGCAATAAAACGGTCGCCACCACCTAGGCCTTCAGCAGCGTCAATAAGAAAAAGTACCGCTTCTACTTCACCCAACGTATTAAAAGCAGTCTGATTCATGTAATCACCTAATTTTGACTGGCGCTTATGAATCCCGGGTGTATCCAAAAATACAATTTGTGTGTCCTCTGTAGTATATACGCCATGAATTTTGTTGCGTGTAGTTTGCGGCTTGTCCGACATAATGGCAATCTTCTGCCCAATGACATGGTTCATCAGTGTAGATTTTCCGACATTGGGTCTGCCAACAATTGCGACAAAGCCTGATTTAAAGTGTTTCTTAGCCATTTCATTTCCTCCAGCGCGATTAAGCACCTATTTTATTTTGGTTTTTCCATTAAAACAGCGAACTAATTAACGTCAACATAGGCCTATAAAACACAAATATACCAATAATTACAGCAAAAACCGCTGCCAGGAGCACGGCTCCGGCGGCGGTGTCTTTAGCCGCTTTGGCCAGCGGATGAATATCAGGTGAGATGAGATCCACCGCTGCTTCAACAGCGGTGTTGAACAGTTCGGCTACAATGACTATAGCGATAGCCACGCAGACGAATAACCAGTCGAGCCGGGAGATGTGCAGAGTTAAGCCTGCTACAATGACAAGGAGCGCCACGGCCACATGTATCCGCATATTTACTTGCGTACGCAGAGCGTACATCACGCCTTCTGCCGCATAGCGAAAAGTCATTCTCCAAGGCTGACGTCTCATTACCTTGTCAACCCCGCTTGAGCCAGTACAGCTTCCTGTTTGCCCATCATTTCAGCTTCACTCACATCATCCTGATGATCATAGCCTAACAGATGAAGAAAGCCGTGAACAAACAAAAAACCGATTTCACGCTCAATCGAATGTCCGTATTCTTCACTCTGAGCTTGCGCTGTTTGTACAGAGATTATAATATCCCCCAAAACATCAGGTACATCATTCAATGAATTTTCATCATTCGGTTCGTAAATAATTTCAAGCTCTTCATCCAGTGTTTCCTTCATAGCAAAAGACAACACATCGGTGGGACGATCAATTCCCCGATAGTCCCTGTTCAACTCATGAATTTGCTCATCATTAACGAAGGTAAGGGCTACCTCACCGTCAGTGACTCCTTCCACTTTGCCTGCCTCCTCTAATAAGGTGTTCAGCAGCGTAATCAAGGATTCGTTAATTACCATATCGTTTTGTTCATTATTCCAAGCTAATTGAAGGCCCATGCCAACCGCTCCTTTTAATTCTAGTGCTCTAACCGTACTTCATGCACAAGTTATATTAAGCTTTTCCGTTTTCAGACTTGGGCCTTTCCTCCGGATACTCAATACGGGAATGGAAAATCCCCATTACTGTTTCCTTGAGGGTTTGAGCCACGATATCAAGCTCCCGCATGGTCAGCTCGCAGTCGTTAAATTGGTGATCATCCAGACGGCTCTTAATAATTTTCTCAATCATGGATTCAACCTGTTCCACTGTCGGCTTCCGTAAGGAACGAACTGCTGCCTCCACGCTATCAGCAATTCCCACCACAGCAGACTCTTTAGACTGAGCCTTCGGTCCCGGATAACGGAAATCATCCTCCGTGAAGTCAGGCTCCACCCCCCGCTCTTCAGCTTCGCGCAACGCCTTGTGATAAAAATAGTGTAAGAATGTCGTTCCGTGGTGCTGCTCGGCAATATCGCGAATGGGCTTGGGCAGCTTGTAATCCAATTGCATTTCCACGCCGTCACGAGCATGGGCGATAATGATGGATTTGCTCAGCTTGGGCTCTATTGTATCATGTGGATTTTCCAACCCATTTTGATTTTCAATGAAGTACGAAGGCCTCTTGGTTTTACCAATATCATGATAATACGAACCAACCCGGCACAACAAGCCGTTTGCCCCTATAGCCTCCGCTGCGGCCTCTGACAGATTACCCACCATTACACTATGATGATACGTTCCCGGTGTCTCCGTAAGCAGCTTGCGGAGCAATGGATGATTGGGATTTGACAGCTCAACAAGCTTCAGTGCCGACAAGATACCAAAGGTAGACTCAAAAAATGGCATTAGCCCAATAACAAGTATTGCTGTTATCAGACCGCCTGCAAAAGCAAAAGCTACCCCATAGAGCGTCGTCGTTTGAGTCCAATTCCCTTGGTCAATCAGTGCGAGAGAAAAAACAGACAGGGCACCGAACAGGCATACCATAATCGCCCCTTTGAACAGTGTTGAACGCTGGCTGGCTCGATGAGTAGAGAAAATCGCTGCCAGACAGACCACAATAGCAAAAAATCCAAAATTAAAGTCGAAAATTTGTCCCTGACGGACATTCAAAATAACACTTGCCAATATACTGAATATAACGGCACATACGAAAGCCAACGACATATCAAGCAACAGCGTTACAAGCATAGCTCCAAGCGCGATAGGCGCCAGATAGCCGAGATAGGAACGTTCATTGTTCTGCAGTATGGAAATTAACATCATTGCTCCAACTGTTATCACAAAGATTAATACTAGCATGAGCAACTGCGCATTATTATACTTGAAGTTTCGTGTTCGTGATTGAAATTGACGAATATACATAAACAGGCCCAATGCCAGCATCATAGACAACATCAGCAGTCCAAATTGTGGCCAATAATTGATTTTATCCTTGAGCAATTCATTTTCATCAAGCAGTGTATAGATTTCCTGGGTAATAATCTCACCCTTCTTGACGAGTACTTCACCCTGTTTAATGTAAACTGTCGGTGTATCTTCACGAGCCTGTACCTTTGCGTCCTTCGTAGCTGTATCATCATAAAACTTGTTGGCGGTAATCACAAGCCTTGCAAGTTCCTGAACAACCTCCCGTGAAGTACGCTTAGTAAGCGAGCTTGTACTAACCCGCTCAGCTACTTTCGCTCGGGCTGTCTGAGCATCCGTAATTTGATCATTCATCAACCCTGTCACAATCTCACGGGCAACAGGCCGCATTTCAGCAATATCCTCAGATGTAAGGCGCGGAATTTTAATGAATGTCTCCTCTGGAATTCGGTACGTTTGCTCTTTCGTTTTTTCCAGCACTTCATCCAGCAACTTATCTGGGTAGGCATCCGCATTACGGCTGTTATTCACAAAATTTTGTACAAATTCCCGTGCACGTTGCGGAATCTCATCCTTATAAATCGAAATCTTATCTGCTCTGGAGACCTGGTCATCCTGATTGAGCCGTTCAATTCGATCCAAAATACCAGTAATCAGGTTATCGTTGCGAACGGGCACAATGGTATACATGGGCTGCACACGTTCAGCTGATTCCTCTTGAGCCTTCAAAGTCGCCTTACTGTTAGGAAGCTGCATCGGGGCGACAATTTCCTTTTCACTCGGTTGATTTACCCGAATATCATAACGCTCGGGAAGCAGCTTGGACGCAAAGCCTACATAAAAAAGAACCACCAAAAATAAAAACAGAAGATAGCGTGTCGCCACGCTATACTTCCATCCATTCATTCTATGCTGGAACGTTTTCCCTTTAGATAATTCCTTCGAGGTCATCTAAAACAATCCCTCTCCATCATCTTTTTCAAGGCAGCTACACTGCTCATTTTATACTTTTTCTGGTCGTACACGGCATACTCGTGATTGAATGACTATCCTTGATTTTCGGCAACTCGGTCATAAGCAACAATAATTTTCTGTACCAGGGAATGACGGACAACATCCTCTTCTGCAAACTGGACAAAGCCTATTTCCTCAATCCCTTGTAAAATCGCATTCGCTTCAATCAGACCGGATTTTTTGCCACGAGGCAAATCAATTTGCGTAACATCGCCGGTAATGACCATTTTGGAGCCAAAGCCAAGTCGAGTCAAAAACATTTTCATTTGCTCGGGTGTAGTGTTTTGCGCTTCGTCCAAAATAATAAAAGAGTCATCCAGCGTACGTCCCCGCATATAAGCCAAAGGTGCAATTTCTATTAATCCGCGCTCCAGTGCCTTTGCAGTCTGCTCTGGGCCCATCACATCGTATAGGGCATCATACAATGGGCGTAAATACGGATCAACTTTTTCCTGTAAATCCCCTGGTAAAAAACCTAAATTTTCACCTGCTTCCACCGCAGGACGAGTCAGTACAATGCGCTTGACTGAACCTTCCTTCAGGGCAGCTACGGCCAGCACTACAGCCAGATAGGTTTTACCAGTACCCGCCGGGCCAATTCCAAATACAATATCGCGTTTCTTAATCGTGGTTACATAGTGCTTTTGTCCAATCGTTTTGACGCGAATCGGTTTACCCCGGAACGTCGTCGTAATTTCACCCTTGAACAAATCGAGCAGCTGATCAGCGCGCAAATCTTTTGCCAGTTCAATCGCATAATGGACATCCCTTTCGGTCAGTATATACCCATTGCGAATTAACTGGAGTAATACGTCGAACAATTGTTCGAGCACTTCCACCTCGTGAGCATTACCAAAAACATTAACTTCTGCCTCACGAGATGCTATTTTTGCGGGAATAGCTGCTTCGATTAATTTCAAAAAGGAATCCTGCGGGCCAAATAACGCCTGTCCTTCTCCCGCATTGTTCAATGCAATTTGTATGCTGCGTTGTTGTTCTGCCAAATAGCCTCATTCTCCTTGGTTATGAACTAACGGAAGTTCTTCCGCAATATCCTGCTCCACTTCAAAAAGCACTTTCATATAAACTTTACCATTCTCTCTCTTCTCATGCAAAATTTTTTGGCTCATTATTTTCGTTCCTTTGCCGTATTTAGCTAAAATATCAGCTCGCGCGCCTTCTAAACCTGACATTTTCGCTTCTGCTTCCGTAAGCTTCTGCTCCTGTATCTTTGTCTCCCTCACACTTTCGGTCATCCAACCCATCGGAAGTTTGTAGGAACGCCATGTTAGCGGATCATGTTCAACTGTTGTTTTATGTGTAGAATAAGGTATTTTCCCATATCCCCACAATTGTATCGCACGGTTGCCTAGGACCAGATACAAGCGGTCATGACTGATACCTGTATACGTGCTGCTGCGTTGCACCGTGGGACTGCTAATTTCGTATTCATGCCATACAAGACCCTTAACCTCTCCTTTGGCTACGACCTGCTGTTGGTTCTCCTCATCTCCAAGCGTTCCAGAGATGAGGATGGCTCCTTTTTTGACACGCGTATTTTTATGCACGACAGGACGACCCTGCTCGGCAAAAATTTCAGTAACTACCGCATCTGCCTTACTAATGATATGACGAGGGCTGTAGAGCGGCGCAGGGGTAGGCTGTGAAGCTTCAACAACCTGAATCGTCACCAAAGTACCCTGCTTTTCCACACCGATCCAGGATGCCTCTGGAAGCTTCTGCATGAGCGCACGTGAAAGCTTGTCTTGACTGGATAGACGAAAGCTCCATTGAAATGGATACAGGCCCTCCTGTCGAGCGGCTTTGAGAACAGATTCCGTCGATAGCTTATCATTCCCCTTTACTTCAATGTCCCAGATAAGCGAAGACATCAGCAGAAGACCTATCCAGAACAAAGCCAATCCAGCCAGGAAAAATTTACGTTTGGCAAGTCGTACAGCAGTAAAGGGAAGCCCTTGCCGCTTCAGAACATGCATTTTACAGCCTGTCCTTCTCAAAAGCGGGCGTAGGAGGAAGACGTGCGGCAGCAGAAGGTTCATTTCTGCATGTCTAGTACCCATCGGCCGCACGTTCCACACAGGTATATGGTGATCGGTGAGTAAATTAATGAAAGCTTCCACACTTTCGCCCTTGATAGCAAGGGTAACCGTACCACGCAGCTTTGCTAAAGCAGGATGTTTCACGAGCCTTCCTCCGTTCCTTCCATTTGGATATCCGTTATATGTCCCTCCACACTTACCTGCTCTGGCAGAATAGACGTAATGACTAGATCATGGCCGGACACCCTCAGCCTGCCTTGCGCAAGTGCAAGTACGAGCTGATCCGGCGTGAAATCCACCACGCCCCGGTGATTCTCCACATAAAGCTGACGGCTGCCGATGAGGGTTAACCGCGGCAGGTCAAATAGAATGTCCTGCGGAAGCTCCAGCGTCTCGCTGGCCCACTTTCGCAGTTTGCGGCTCATCCTGCTCATACGGCGAAATCTCCCTTCCTGTCATCAAAATATTTGTTATCCAACGGCTTAAAGTTGTTTTGATGACAGCACGCTGCTATTTTTTCATCTTCTGTTATTGCCATCCGGTACCCATAGATGTTTCAAGGCAGCTACGCTGCTGGCTTTCCATCTTATATTCTTATTATCAGTGAACACCATTACACCAGCGCCACAGATATCTGTACTGTACATTTTATGATCCAGTCGCGGCATTTATGAGGCTAAACTTACAATTCGTAGTAGCTACTATATAGCAGAGGAAAAAGATGTGTCCTTTCAAAATTCACAACAAAAAAGACAACCTCATTTTCATATTGAAAACAAAGGTTGTCTTCTTTTGAATTTCATTAAATGACACGGTTATTTTTCGCTATCTCGATTTAAAAGAGAGTTTTTTCTAGAGTATAAGAAGTAAACAGCCATACCAATGACAAGCCAAATAATAAAGCGAATAAATGTCTGGCCATTCAAATTAAGAATGAGCACCCCACATGAAACGATAGCCAGGATCGGGATATACGGAACTCCAGGACATCGGAAGGCCCTTGGCAAGTCAGGTTGTGTTTTTCTCATAACGATAACGGCGACCGAAATCAGAATAAATGCTGACAAGGTTCCAATGTTCACCAAACTTGCTAACTCATCCAGCGGAATCAGTCCACCCATTAATGCAGATAAAGTGCCGAAAAACAACGTGTTAATGTAGGGCGTTTTGTATTTGGAATGAACCTTGGATAATACTTTGGGGACTAAGCCGTCACGTGACATAGCAAACATAATACGAGTTTGACCATAGAGCATTACCAGCATGACCGTTGTCATCCCTAAGATGGCTCCTATATCTACTATACCTGCAACCCAGTTCTGGCCTGCAACCTGCAATACCAATGACACGGGGTGAGAGATACCTTCAAATTGCATAAACGGTACTATACCAGTCATAATCGCGCTAACAATGACATACAAAAACGTACAAATAATGAGAGAGAAAATAATGCCTCGCGGTAAATTAGTAGTGGGATTTTTAGTTTCTTCAGCCGCTGATGAAACAGCATCAAAACCAATAAAAGAAAAAAACACAAGAGCTGCGGCTCCAAACACCCCACTGAACCCAAACGGCATAAACGGTGTCCAATTATCTGGCTTCACATATCTAAAAGCAACAATGATAAATAATAAAATAACAACAATTTTTATGATTACCATGATGTTGTTTATCCGTTTTGATTCTTTTATCCCTAAATAAAGCAAGAACGTGATACCCATCAAAATTAAAAAAGCTGGGAGATTAAAATAAGTAGTTTGGTCTTTCAAAGCCCCCGGTGCGGCAGTGAATTCAAGCGGAATGTGAAGGCCAATTCCGTTCAAAAATGATACAAAGTAACCCGACCAACCTGCGGAAACGGCGCTGGCTGCCAGCATGTATTCCAAAATTAAATCCCATCCAATAATAAAGGCCAATAGCTCCCCCATCGTAGCATATGTAAAGGTGTAAACAGAACCGGATACTGGAACGGTGGATGCAAACTCCGCATAAGCCAATGCTGCGAATAAACACGCGAGTCCCGCAATCACAAAAGAAAGAACCAAGCCTGGACCAGCCGTAACTGCTCCTGTACCTGTCAACACAAAAATTCCCGTTCCGATAATGGCTCCAATTCCAAGCATCGTTAAATCAAACGCACCCAGCTCCCTTTTGAGTGCTTTTTCCCCTCGCGTAGCGGCAATCAACTGATCAATGCTTTTCTTTCTAAACAAGCTATTTCCCATCGATCCCATCCTCCTAAAAATTAATTTTTCCATTTTTATAACCTTGTTGTATCACCTCGATATAAATAAAATTTTAGGTAAAATTGGAGTGAATTTCATAAGTATCTATCATTGAGAACATTATATATAAAAAAGAAAAAATGAAAACTGCTTTCGGAAAGCTCCATTCATATTGTTACATTTGATCATTTTTCAGGAATATATTTTCATAAATGAGGCGCTAAATTAGACAAAATGCCACCATTTTAGATGACAACAAATGTGAGAAAGCTAGAGCACACAAGGGATTATCACATTCGTTGTCAGGTAATTAGAGCATTTGTCGTTAATTCACTTTTTATTCCGAGCATGGTTATGTATTCCTAAAGCATCACAAAAAAAGATCCGCCACAGCCAAAGCCGTGACGGATCCACTATCATTTTAACGTCTTCCTCCACCCATGTAGCGCTTGGAACGTGGAGGACCTAATATTTCTGCCCAAATCACACCTCTGCGCAGATCAGCCGTATCCACCGTATTACGGTCTTGCGAAGCTATCTCTGGCGCATCTGTAATTTCCCCTGACTCCCTCGCATTGGATATACGATCGAGACGGGCTAAAACCATTTTTCGTTCTTCTTCCATAGCACGGATCCGATCCTCTAGAGTCGAACCGTTATCTAATGAATCCCGGTTCATTCGTTCTTCCGTTTCCGGCCGATCGCCCATTTCTTCTATGCGACGAGCTTCCATAACCGTCCGTCGTTCATTAGGAAATTGACGTTGCAGCTCTCCAGCAATATCCTGCTGACGTTGCTCTTGCCCATGTTCCATTGTGAAGGGTCCGGATGACGTCGAGGGCCCACGAGAACCATGATCACCACCAAAGGTAGGCATACCTTTTCGCGGCGGTGATTTCCGCCCTGTACCTTGGATGCTTTTCCCCAAAAAAGACACCAAAGCAAAGCCAATCACGATCAGGATATACAAATGTTCAAAGATCCAGCTGATAAAGTTCATTACTCACCACCTAGCTGCCGTAATTCATCGGCTATGTCCCGTTATTAATCCCGGTTCTTGTTGTCATTCCCCGAGTTCTCATTCGGTTTGCCTAAGGAGCCACGCATTTGCGTATCCGCCTCAATATTTTTCAAATTCATATAGTCCATGACACCAAGCTTCCCGCCGCGTAGCGCTTCAGCCATTGCCAGCGGTACTTCGGATTCGGATTCCACCACGCGTGCTCTCATTTCTACAACACGCGCCTTCATTTCCTGCTCCTGCGCTACAGCCATCGCACGCCGCTCTTCCGCTTTTGCCTGCGCAATACGTTTGTCGGCTTCCGCCTGCTCTGTTTGCAGAAAAGCACCAATATTTTTACCTACATCAACGTCCGCAATATCAATGGACAGGATTTCAAATGCTGTCCCGGCATCCAAACCTTTGGACAATACGGTTCTTGAAATTGAATCCGGGTTCTCCAGCACGTCCTTATGCGAGTTACTGGAACCTACGGTCGTAACAATACCTTCACCGACCCGTGCAATAATCGTTTCTTCTCCAGCCCCCCCAACAAGTCGATCAATGTTGGCACGCACCGTAACACGAGCTTTAACCTTCACTTCAATACCATCCTTGGCGACCGCAGCAACAATAGGTGTCTCAATAACACGCGGATTAACGCTCATTTGGACCGCTTGCAGAACATCCCGTCCAGCAAGATCAATCGCTGCCGCACGTTCAAACTCAAGCGGAATGTTAGCACGCTGCGCAGCAATCAACGCATTGATCACTCGGTCTACATTCCCTCCTGCGAGAAAGTGGCTTTCCAGCTGGTTGATGTTCAAGCCCAGACCCGCCTTGGTTGCCTTAATGAGCGGATTGACAATTCGGCTTGGCGTGACGCGCCGTAAGCGCATAGCTACCAGCGTAATGATGCCAATGCGCACACCCGAAGCCAATGCTGAAATCCACAGCATCACCGGGAAGAAACTAAAAAATACGCTCAATACAATAATCACTACAACGGCAATCAGCAAAACGCTGACAATACCCGATTCGAACACTCGCATCATCCTCCATTAATCTAATTCTTTGTTATTTGCTTGTTTAGACGCTAGTGTCTGCCTTGACCACAATTCGCCCGCCTTCTACTTTGGATACTATAATCGGCATATCTGTAGCAATAAACTCGCCGTTCGTTACAACATCGACTCGCTCATCAGCGATCAGCACCGTTCCGGCTGGACGAAGTGGAGTCAGACTGACACCCCTTTGACCTAATAGCATTTCCCGGTTCACAACTGAAGAAAAACCTTGTTCAGCCGTTAAACTTTCTTTAAGTATAAAACGGTTCCATATCCCTCGGTCCTTGAATACAACCGCGATGATCGCTACCACGGCAACCGCAGCTGCAAAGGCAATGCCCAAAGATATAAACGCATGCTGCATGTTGTATGCTGCACGAACAACTCCGGCGACAAGGCTGACGGAACCCAAAATGCCCAAAATACCAAAACTCGGGATGAACATTTCAAGTATAAGCAGAGCCAGACCGATAATAAACAACAACCACGTCTCCGAACCTGCAAAACCAGCGATATAATTGCCGAAAAAATACAAACCAAATCCGAGTATGCCCAAAATTCCCGGTACACCAAAACCGGGTACGATCAACTCAATAACAATACCTGCGATACCGATAAATAAAAGCAACGTCTGTACAATTGGGTTGGTCAATATCTCGGCTGCTTTTTCAGCCCATGTTCGCTCCACGTGAATGACATCATCCGTGCTGTAGCCCATCCACTGGATAACCTCTTGTTCGGAAGACGCGATGTGATCCGCATAACCCAACTTTAGCGCTTCCTCACTGGTTAAAGAAATGATCTGACCATTTTCCTTGTTAAAGTTCATCTCAGGAATAGATATGGTCGTTTTAGAGTCAACCATACCTCTGGCAATATCCGGATTACGTCCGCCAGCTTCTGCGGCAGATGCCATGCTACTCTTCCACCAGGCTATCGTTTTTGGATCTGTGATAGCCTGCCCCCCGCCGTCTACTAACGCTGCTGCTCCGATGATACTCCCCGGTTTCATAACAATCTTGTTTGCGCTCAACGCAATATAGCTACCCGCTGAGGCCGCTTCGCCCCTTATATAGGCTACGGTCGGAATTGGACTGTCTTTAATCAGTTTGCCCAGCTTCTCCGCTGTATCTACCCGTCCACCGGGAGTGTTAATATCCAGTAAAATCAGACCTGCTTTGGAATCTGCTGCTTCTGCAAATCCACGTTCCATAAATTTGCCCAGGCCATGCTCAATTTCCTGATCGACTGGTATAACAAACACAGCTCCACCTTTCGTTTGGGCCGCCGCTGATTCGGAATGAACTAAGGGCAACAGCAAAACGGATACCATAATCCACAACGTTAAAAGGGTCCATTTGCGACAGGAGTGGTGATGTTCTCTATGCATTTCTCTCCCCCCTTTCGATCTTTCTATGTTACAGCATACCAAACTTTGTTAGACAACTATACAGTTTTCAGGATGTAATGTGAAATTATTGGGTATATTGCTAATCCTGACGGCTGCCAAATACTTTACGCACCCAACAAACATCACGTTTCACACAATTAACAATAGCGCTTACATAAAAGTATCTTCTCATCATTACATTCTATGGTAGGCAACACATATATAGAAATAACACCCTCTGTAAACAGAGGGTGTTGTGTTTTCCTGTTTGTCGCAGGTTTATTGCAGAAATTGCTGAACCGCTTGGTTCACGAGCTTACCGTCAGCGCGGCCTTTTACCTTAGGCATCAAGGCCGTCATTACTTTCCCCATCTCGGCTTTCGAAGAAGCACCGGTTTCCTGGATGGTCTGCTGTACAATAACTTTAATTTCTTCCTCAGAAAGTTGTTCGGGAAGGTACTGAGCGATGATCTCTATTTCTGCTTTAGTGCTTGTCGCAAGTTCATCACGACCGGCTTTTTCAAATTCATGGAGGGCATCTTTTCGCTGTTTGATCTCACGACTCAGAATATCAAGCACTTCGTTGTCGTCCAAATCCCGTTTCAAATCTATTTCAAGATTTTTAATCGTAGAACGAACCATTCGAATGGTGGAGAGTTTGAACTTGTCCTTACTCTTCATTGCTTGCTTCATATCTTCGTTCAATCGTTCGCTCAAATTCATGATTGCTTAGATCCTCCTAGAACTTTCTCTTACGAGCAGCCTCGGACTTTTTCTTGCGCTTTACGCTTGGCTTTTCATAATGCTTGCGTTTCTTCACCTCAGCCAATACGCCATCCTTAGCAATGGAACGTTTAAAGCGACGAAGTGCAGCATCAATTGTCTCGTTTTTGCGAACTTTAGTTTCAGACACCAGTTTTCCCTCCCTCCGACCAGACCGTCCAAGAGCAATAACACGGTTCATCAAATTTTATTATAGGTGAAACGGAAACCAGGTGTCAACCTATAAGAAAAAATGAATACATAAAGGGCCACTTTTCTCCATTCACATCCGTATTACTGAAAAGACAAGCTCTGTCATTTTTTAAGAATGTGAGTCCGAAATACCTGTCAAGGCACCCAATTTGGCGCCGCCCAGTAAGTGATAATGCAGATGCCCCACCGCTTGTCCACTATCCGGGCCACAGTTGTTAATCAACCGATAACCAGACTCGGCGATTCCTAACTTTTTCGCAACCTCAACCGCAACACGATGAATCTCCGCGATAAGTGGAAGATCCTCCTCCGTCACAGCGTTCATCGAAGGAATATATTTTTTGGGAATAATGAGCACGTGTACTGGCGCCGCAGGCTGGATGTCATGAAATGCGAGCACATTGTCGGTTTCCAACACCTTTTTGCTGGGGATGGTTCCATCCACAATTTTCAAAAACAGATCGTCCATTCAAAACCCTCCTTTGGCAGTGAGCCGATCATAAGTAAATAGGCATAAACAGCCCTTGCTCTCGGCATTCAAAGTTATGTATTTCCCACACTGAATAGAAACATATACAGCCATGTTTGGTTATACTTATGTTTCTATATGTATCATAACGGAAAAAGGGTCTTAATACCAGTTTCCCTTACTAACTTCCTCTATAATGGCTTTCACCCCTCCATCAATTTGATCCAGCTGCGCGCGCGAAATACTTATGCGCAAAAACTTCTCTTGTTCCCTATAGCCTGATAAATAAAAGCCCTTGCCAGCTACAACCTGGATGTTCCTCGCGGAAAGACACTGTACCAAGCGTTCCAAATTCACCGTCCGAGGCAGTTTAAACTGCATATAAACTCCTGAAGTTACAGCTGAAGTCTGAACGTATCCGGCCTGATTGTATCGTTCCACAGCCTTATTAAGAGCACGAACGCGCTCCGAATACAGTTTGCATATCGCGTGCTTGTGGCGCTCATACATTCCATTTTTAATATAAATATCAAGCGCCGCCTGAGACAAAATAGACGTGTCGACATATCTTTTATAGGTATTAAACGTCTTCAATAGGGCTTCTGGCAATACCGCAACTCCTAATCGCAAGCCGGGGAAAATGATTTTCGAGAAGCTTTTCAAATAAATAACCTGGTCCGTCTGGTCGTATGCATAAATGGGATCAAACAGATGATCGGCCCCCAAATCTGCCATATAGTCATCTTCTACGATGTACACATCATATTTGGCGGCTAAGGCAGCTATCGCTTTTCGCTCCTCTGTGTTGTAAGAGACTCCTAATGGATTATGATATCTTGACATGGTATAAAAAAACTTGATGCTCTCGTTCTTAAATTGATTCTCCAATTCGTGAAAATCCATACCTTCCGCTGTCCGGACGATGGTACTGACGGGTATGTTCTCTTCCTCCAGAAAACGCAAATATATATCGTAACTTGGCTGCTCGACCAAAACCTTTTCTTTGCCATTGGGAAATGGCATTTTAGCGAGTATCTCCAATGCCTGCTGAACACCCGAAGTAACGATAATCCGATCCACTTTTGCAAACACCTGAGTATCAGCTAAATGGGAAACCAACGTATGACGCAGTGTTTCCAGTCCTTGCGAATCGCCATAAGTGAACAGATGATATTTGTAGGTGTCAATAGCCTGATTCAAACAATGTTGGAAATCCAGATAAGGGAATACATTTAAATCCGGGGAGGCCGAAGCAAAATCAACGAAGTCTTGCATATGGCTATGGTGTAAATCGCCCGAATTTTCCACTACATAGTATCCACTTTGCGGTATGGAATAGATGGCGTGTTTCTTTTCAAGTTCAGCGTATGCCCGCAAAATCGTGCTTTTGCTGCACCTGTATAATTCAGAAGCCTCACGGACCGACGGCAGCTTGTAACCTGATTTATATTGTCCCTCGCGAATTTTAAGTTCTATATCCAATAAAATTGAAACGTATTTTTTCACAATATCCTCCCACCTGCTCTTTACATACTCATTACATGCTCATTTCATTACATGCTTATTCCGTCTTATGTTTCTTTACACGCTAGATGTTACCATGGTTTATGGATAAACAGGATACCTCATTTCATTGAACTGTACTGATACAGTTTTAATTATTGGATCATATTTGGGATGGTTTACGTGAAAAAGAGGCTGTTTCTTCATAATGGAAGAAACAGCCTTGCATGGTGATGATGTATGGATGCGCCTTAAAGTCACTTGTACTGTACAAGAACTGTAGGCGGGAGAGAGCAGAGAATTCACTATATCTGGCGACTAAGGAATTAGGATTAGTAATAAGGCAGCAAGCTAATCGCTGTCAACGCTGCAAGTGGCAGAATCAAACGATTAAAGCGACGGCGTCCGTATGGGAACCCATATGCATAAGCGGGTACTGGATACGGGTACGGATACGGATACGGAGGATAAGACGCATAACCACCATAAGCACGGGAGCCGCAGCCACAATTGTTAGGCGGATAGGGGAGATTAACATTGACATTCTCCATCTCGTCTCCACCCATAGGAACGGCTAAGTATATCTTTTCATCATCCACATGCTCTACAATGCCGTCATACATTGTCCCGTCCTTCACCCATACGCATACATAACGATGCATATGCTTTTGACATAGTGTTTTAGCATCCGTCTGTTCAGGTGCTGTAACTTTTTCGGTTGTCATGCTTTTTTCCATGGTTGTTTCCTCCTAGGCTCTGCATGTATACCGTATGTTATTCAAAAACGGGCCATTTGCTACATCAAATTGGGCGAATTCCGGCTTGCAAAAAAAAGAAGCACCCCGGGAGCTCTTGGCAGAGCCCCTCTGAACGGACGTATGATGGGAAGATTTCTTCCGCAGCATACGTCCGCCGGGGTGCTGTATGATTAACTTGTCGGCTTGGCTGTATTATAACAATAGTTTGAAACTGTATCTGTGACCTGTATCACATTACTTCAAAAAGTTTCCATAACCACACGTGATCCGCCTCCAGCCTGCTCTGCTGGAAGAACAACCAACTTGCGCGGAAGACGGGCCCGTAGTTCAGGCACATGACTAATCACACCAACAGACAATTGATCGTGGTGCAGCTTTTCCAGTGAGGTGATCACCGTGTCAAGCAGCTCAGGGTCCAACGTTCCAAAGCCTTCATCCAGAAAGAAAAATTGCAGAGGGTACTGGCCCCGCAATTGAATTTGAGCCGACAGCGCAAGCGCAAGCGACAAGGAGGTCAGGAACGTTTCGCCACCGGACAAGGTCGATACCGGACGTTTGACCCCACCGTTGGCATCGTCACTAATGACAAAACCACCGCTGGAATCTACCTCTAGCGCGTATCGCTGCTTGGTCAGAAAACGCAGGCGGCGTGAAGCCGATTGACTGACCTGCATGAGCTGCTCCTCAGCAATATATTCAACAAAGGCATTGCCGCGAAAAACAGTCTGGAGCTTGGACATTTTTTCCGCTTCACTACGCAAATGTACACGATTGGACTCCAGCTCCATCCAGCGGACGTGCCGACGCTGCAAGTCCTCTAAATCACGCTCAGCCTTGGCGCGATTTTGAAGCGCCTCTTCATCGCGTGCACGG
Organism: Paenibacillus sp. SEL3; assembly: GCF_054602585.1. Lineage (NCBI taxonomy): Bacteria > Bacillati > Bacillota > Bacilli > Caryophanales > Paenibacillaceae > Paenibacillus > Paenibacillus sp. SEL3. The sequence goes on from NZ_CM137725.1 coordinate 550,284, forward strand.
CAATCACGTAGCTGTGCAGTGGCCGCTTCCCACTGTTCCTCTGTTACCGTTGCTCCATTCAGCTGCTCTTCGACATGCTTTAAGCGGGAAGACATCTCCTTTTCCCGTTCTCGATGTAAACTCACTTCACGCTCATAGCGTGCGGCTTCTTCCGGTCCCAGGCAGCATTCCATAACCTCTGCTTCCGTAGCAAAAGAGGAGGCTTCCAGACGACTGCCCCAACGGGACTCTGCCATCTGACGTCTTTCTTCTGCCGAGTCGGAGGCCTGCCGGGCAATCAGTGAAGCATGAACGGCTTGCTGCTTGCGTTCTTCCGCTTCAGTACGTTGTCGTGCCGCGGCTTCGGCTCCGTTTTTCAGCCCCAACAGTCGCGAGGTCGCTTCTTCCAGCAATGAAGCCGCTTGGCCATCTCCAACCCACTTTCGGAGCTGGGCTAGCTTTTCGCGAAGCGAATCATCTTTGCTTTGGAGCCCTGTACGACGGGCAATAATGATTTTGTCTTCCTCGATGATACTCTGCTGTATCTGTTGAACACGCGCCGCCTTTTCTTCGAGGAAGGTCACACTCGTCTCCAGCCGGGACCGCAGCTCTTCCGCGCGCCCATCGCGCTCCTGCATGGCGCGGTAACGCTCCGCGGCTTCGTCCGGAGCGACATCCGTTAGCTGCGCCGCCCATTCGGCGCGCAGCCCCTCGCTGCGCGTGATGCATGCCTCGCGCTTGCTCTGTGCCTGCGTCAGCGCTACAGCTGCTGCCTCCTGCTCGGCGGCGGCACGGATACGCCGCTGCTGTCCAGCGGCGTCTGCTTCGCGCAGCGCCAGTGCCTCGGCAGGCAGCGCATGCGCACGTGCGGCTAGCTCGGCTGCAGCACGTTCCAGCGCCGCGCAGCGCTCCGCCCATGCTGCGGCACCACGCGGCTCTGCTGGCGCTGCCGCAGGCGTGAAAGGCTCGCCCGTGGCGGCAGCGCCACTGTTTGCGGTGGCGGGCTGCGCCAGCAAGCTGCGTTGCTCGTGCAACTGCTGGCGCAGTGTGAGGCGCAGCTCCTGCAAACCGAGACGCAGGCGTTGCAGCTCATCCGGCGCAGCGGCATCCGCGCTATGCGCCGCGGCAACGGCAGGCGCGGGGTGATGCAGCGAGCCGCACACTGCGCACGGCTCGCCTTCGCGCAACTCGGCAGCGAGATGCTGAGCGAGACGGCCCAGCTCCTCGGCACGGAGCTCGTGACGCAGCTGTTCTTCCTCGGCAGCCAGTGACGACATATCGGCGGTGATTTCTGCCTCCAACGTCAGCAATGCCTCAATGCCATCAGCTGCCTGTGCAGCAAGGGCAGAACGCCGTGCCTCCGTCTCCTGTGTCTCCTGGTCCGTCAGCTTTAGACGTTCGTCAGCTTGCGCAAGCCGTTTCTCCTGAGTCACGTACTCCAGTTCAGCTTCACGCAATTGCTCATTCGCGATTTCCAGCTGTTGCAACCGTTGCACAGCCTCTTGCAGCATACGCCGCTCATCTGCTCGCACTTCATTTTGCTTTAGCTCTTGTTGAAGCTCTTGCTGTCGCTTCAAGCCTCGCGTCTGTAGCTCTTGTTCCTTTGCGAGTCCTTCTGCATGTTCAGCAAGGATTTGTTCGCTATGCCCAAGCTCGGCCGCCAGACGGTCCCGTTCGGTCTGCAACGCTTCCGTATCACGCTCCAGTTGAAGCGCCTGTTCTAGTTGGTCGATCCGAAGCAATAGCTTTGGTTCTTCGGCACTGAGTGCTTGCCGGGCCTGCTCATCTGCTTGCGCAGAGACAAGCGCAGCCTCCTGCGCGGTAGCGGCCAGGACTGCCACTTCTTCGGCAGTCTTATGCCGTTTTTCCGCTTCAGCAATGGCTTCCTTCCAATCCGTCAGCGCAGGCAGCAATGCCTCGGCTGAAGTTGCTTGTCGAAGCTTGTGCTCCAGCAAAGCAATGCCCGGCTCCTGTGCTGCCAACTGCTTCAGCTCTTTCGATCTTTGGCTGAGCTCAATGACTAGCTCACGTGTTTTGTTTAGCGCCTCCGATTCACGTGAGACACGCTCTAGCTCGCGACGCGAAGCTTCTGCATTGGCAATCGCCTCTTTGAGACGCAACTCTACATGTTCAAGTGCTTCAGCACTCGCATCCCCCAGCCCTTGCTGCTCCGCCTCTAATGCTTTCAGTGCGATATCGTTATCTTTCACACGACGGCTTAGCTTCTGTGCAAGTTGATCTCCGTACTTCTCCAGATGGAACAAACGCTGTAGCATCTGTCTGCGTTCACTGCCCTTTAAGGACAAGAATTCCGCAAACTTTCCCTGCGGCAATACGACAGCTCGTGTAAAATCGTCCATTTTCAGGCCGATATACTCCTCCACACAGCGCGTCACATCCTGCACCTTATCGGCAAGCACTTCCTCGCCATCCTCTGTTAACGCAATAAAACGGCTAAGCGTATTATTAACCGATACGCCTCCAGCACGTTTGAAACGTCGTTCTACACGGTAACGACGAGGTCCTTGAGCTGACATTAATTCAAACGTAAATGCAACAGACAACGTATCCTCGGCATGATTCATAATGCCTTGTGTACCATTCACTGCCCGCTCCACTTTACCGTACATAGCCAACGTAATGGCATCCAGCAGCGTTGATTTTCCACTACCCGTTGGGCCAAAAATTCCGAACAACCCAGTTTCGGTCAAATCGTCAAAGCGAATTTCCTGCGACTCCCGGTAGCTTTGCAACCCCGCCAGTTTTAGAAGGATTGGTTTCATGCGTCCTCCTCCTCAGCGTGATCTCTTGCATCATCCTGTTCCACCAGCTCCAGAAATAACTGCACTAATCCGTCATCTGGCTGTGCTCCGCCTGTCTGCCGCTGATAGAATGCCCGGAACAGCTCATGCACTGGCAGTTCTAATCGTTGGTGCTCCAGCTGTGCGGCAGCCATTTCTGGATACATGGGGCGAATATGAATGATACCTTCACGGCTTTTGCGCAGCCGCTGAATATCTCCCATCGACATTGCTTCATCCAGCGTAATTTCCAGATCAATAAAGGCATCGGCATCTAGTTCTTCGTCCAGCCAGCGATATACTTCCTCCAGACCTCCCCGTGCGCGCCACCTCACTAATGGGCGTCCACTGGTAATATACAGTTCCTCGACCTGAGCAGGCTTGCCAGCAACCACGTCAATTAACGTAACCGATTTGGCTTGTCCGGCTTCGGAAAAGCTATAAGCCAGCGGCGAGCCACTATAACGCATCAGCCCGTCTCCTTTCACATATTGGGGACGATGCAAATGTCCTAGAGCCGTATACTGTGCCCCAATGCTCAAAGCAGACGGATCTACGGTATACGCCCCCCCGACCTGAATCGGGCGTTCCGAGTCCGACTCCAGCCCGCCGAGCACATAAATATGGCTCATCGACAAATTAACGGTGTCAGGCCGAAATGCTGTCCCTAGCTGTGACATCAGCAAGCCCACACGGCGACTGTATGCCTCGCGCAAGACTGTTTCATCTCCGTCTTCAGACAATAGCTCGTTCAGACGAGACTCGGAGGGATATGGCAAGGCTGCAATGCATGCCATTTCACCCGTTCGCGGTGTACGAACGTGTACCGCTTCCCCATGGGGCAGTCCCAGCAATGTAATTCCGCGCCCGCTCACCAGTGGTGTGACCGAGGATACCCTTTCCGGCTGATCATGATTGCCCGCAATGACGACTAGTGGTCTTCCTCCAGCCGTAAGACGGGCAGACGTTTCATAAAACAATTGCTCGGCTGCGGCTGAAGGATTGACTGAGTCGTATACGTCTCCAGCCATCATAATCAAATCGGCCTGCTGATCGTCAGCCATTTTCGCTAGTTCTTCCAAAAACGCCTCCTGCTCCTTCAAACGGCTGCGTCCTTCCAACGTGCGACCCAAATGCCAATCACCTGTATGCAAAATCCGCATGTTATTCCTCCTCTCCCTAGCTATATAACTACAGCTGTACACTCTCTCCAGCTTCTAAAAAATACAGCCACTTCTCAGCAACCTTTTTGCCTGTAATTTCTTCGATCACACGGGCATACAGCTCCAATTGAAAACGATATTGGTCTGTTAAATGGGACAGTGTACGATACTCAGATATCCGATCTGTTTTATAATCCACCAGCACGAGTCCTTCGGGAGTTTCAAATAGACAGTCAATAATGCCGTTCATCAGCACTTTATCTCCGTCCTGTCCACCTTCCGAATCTGTTTCTTGTCCTGGTGACATCGATGGTAAGCTGTGGTTCCAGTAATCGTTTGCCCGCATGGTATAAGTAAACGGAAGCTCTCTTTGAACATGCGATGCCCCCAACATTCTGCTACCCAGCTCACTAGTGAAAAAGCGTAATATTTTATTCGTATCTAGCGCCTTTGCATGGACATTCAGTAACATACGCTGATTGAGCAAACGAGCCTTTGTTTCCTCAATAACTTCGGCGCTCATCCCCCCATCTAGTGGCAAATGCAGCATCAACGTATGATAGACCGTTCCTCGTTCCGTTGGAGTCAGTCGCTGATTCCCCATAAACTTAGGTCTGCGCAAGTGTAATTGACTGCCCCCAGTGTGAGAATCCTCCCGATCCTCCGGTAACTCTGCTAGTACGGTGGTAGATAGATTCAACCAGTCGTCCGATCCCATCTCCTGCATTTCCAGCCATCTTTTCATCTCAGTAACCGATGTATTGGCTGCCGTCTTGCCGGCCCGCTCATACGGATAGGTCCAGGAAAGAGCAGCTTCAATGTCCGTTTCACTCTTTTCGTTCAAGTCGATTAGCTCCGCATTTCTCAGTGCTTCTGTCTTCTTTTGGCGCTCTTCGCCCGACACCTCTTCCTCATGATCTGAGTTCACACGAGAGCCGGAAAATGTTTCCGAGGCCACAATTTTAAATAACCAGTCTGTTCCCGGCATATGTTCCAATTTGTGATAGTACCCATCTTGATCACCTGCCGCTTCCCTCAACAAAGTAGCAGAAGGATGCCGAATCAAAGCGGGACCTACCCAGTCCAGATAGCTGCGGCCTGCCGCCAGCATATAGTCTGGTAAGACCGTTTCCGTATGCTCTTTGGCACGTGCCCAACCCGCTGCGCGTGAAGCTAGATCCTTCACGGTTCCGGTCATAATCAGCTTTTCACGCGGCCGTGTAAGCGCCACATATAACACCCGCATTTCCTCAGCCAATAGCTCCAGCTGTGAGCGTCGGCGGATCGCTAAATTGGGCAGCGTAGGGTAGCTGACACGATTTTGTTCCTCCACATATTTAGGACCAAACCCCAACTCCTTGTGCATAAGAAACGGCGCATTGAGATCCTGTTGATTGAACATTTTTGCCGTCCCGGCTATAAACACGATAGGGAATTCAAGTCCTTTACTTTTATGAATGGTCATAATGCGGACAGCTTGATCGGGTTCGGTCCCCCCGCTAATGGATCCTAAATCACCGCCTCGCTCCCGTAGACGGGAAATGAAGGTCAGAAATCGGAACAATCCTCGGTTGGACGTTGAAGTCTCATACTGTCTCGCTCGGTCATATAGCGCCCGCAAATTGCTTTGACGCTGTGAGCCGCCAGGCAGTCCACCGACCCAGTCCAGATACCCTGTTTCCTCCAGCACATTCCAAATCAATGCACTTAAGCTACCTTGTCGGGCTTCCTGCCGCCAGGCTTCCAAATTATGCAAAAATGAACGTAGTCGGGCAGACAACGTATTCCCGTTATTTCTATTACCAAAGTCAGATGAAGATAAAGAGTCCTTAGGGAAAAGATCCAACTCCATGATGTCAGCAGTGGTCCCTTTTTCGCTCTCCTTCAGTGGGTCCGCCTCTGCCGCCGCCAGCAATGCGCCATAAAACAATCCATCCGGCTTTTCCAACCGAATTTGTGCCAGTTCATCTTCGGTCAAGCCGACAATCGGCGAACGAAGCACGGATGCAAGCGGGATGTCCTGCTGTGGATTATCAATAATGTGCAGCAGAGACAACATTACCTCAACTTCCGTTGCTTTAAAAAAGCCTGTCGTCTGCTCCCCGGAGGCCGGAATGCCCTCAAGCCGCAGTTCCTCTACAATTAGGGGGGCCCACACGCTTGCCGAACGAAGCAAAATGACGATATCGCCGTAGATTGCCGGGCGCATCGCTTTTAATCCTCTGTCGTAAATCAACAGTGGTTGTCCGGTATCTCCGGTCAGTTCTTTAATCCGTTGCGCAATCGCACGAGCCTCTAACTGTGCCGTTTCCAGTTCCACAAGCTCAGCCAGCTCACTTTCCTGAAAAACAGATTCGTCCTCCGTTTCGGACAGCTCCGAAGCCTCGGAAAGACCATGGCCACCCTTATCTACTAACAGCAGCTCAGGTGCGTATACAGATGCGGTGTCTTGATCCGACGGGTCGGGATAGGATGCGCCGTGTACCAGCCACGCTCGTTCATCGTACTCAATTTCCGCCACATCCACACTCATAATCTGGCGGAACACCAAATTGACCGCATCGACAACTTCCTCCCGACTGCGGAAATTACGCGCCAAATCAATTAAAAATCCATCTTCCTGCTCCTGCATGCCGTACCGTTGATACTTATTCAAAAACAGACCCGGCTCCGCCAGCCGAAACCGATAAATACTCTGTTTCACATCGCCCACCATAAAACGGTTACCCGGTTCCTCCCGTGATACCAGCCTAACGATATCTTCCTGTACGGTATTCGTATCCTGATATTCATCTAGCAGCACCTCGTCGAATTGCGCCTTGTATTCGAGCGCAGCATCGGAAGGTAGTAGCCTGTACGGAGTAGAATCGGGATGTCGTAATATTTTCAGACAATAATGTTCCAAATCCCCGAAATCCACCAACCCTTTTGACTGCTTGTGCTGTTGAAAACGTTCCCCGAATACAAGCACGGTTTCTACCAGTTCGTTCATCAACGGAGCTGCGGCGTGCAGCTCCTCCCAATAGGCTTCTGCTCTCCTGCCAAACAGGGAAGCCTTCATATCTGTAATCATTTTTTTGGCTGCTTCGCGCAGCGTCTTAACCCGTTCCTGCAATGCAGGCTCAGTCTGATCTTTTTTGACCGGCTTGAGCTTACCGAAGGCAGCTGTCTGAAAATGATCATATAGAGATGCCCACGGCTGTGTCTCCAATTCCTGCAGCATTCCCTTCACCATCGCCGTATCCTCTTGCAGCGTCACTGTATAAGGTGCAGGACCGCCGGGCTGCATAGCAGTTTCATGCGCCTGTTCCAGCAAGCTCGCTGCTCCGCGCAATGAAAGTGCAGCATCCGCCAAAATGCTGCGAACCCAAGGCGTCTCTCCGAGAGCCGCTACATCCTGCACACGAAATGCAGTTGCTGTCTCCCGCAGCCAATGCTCCGGCCAAGGATGACTTTGAGAAAAATCATACAGCCGCTGAACAAGCACATACATCGCATCATCGGTGCGTTCTCCACTAAACCAGTCGACTAGTCTGCGGAATGTACTGCCTTCATCATGAGCCTCATATTTCTCCTCAAACAGTTCTTCTAGAAGCTCCTGGCGCAGCAATTCTGTCTCATGCTCATTCATAATCCGAAAACCAGGATCAAGGGGAATGGCCTGATAATGCCTGCGGATGACCTCCATACAAAATGAGTGAAGCGTCGTAATCGAGGCCCGATTCAGCAACGATAGCTGACGGCGTACATGTTCACTTTCCGGTTCCTGCTCCAATACACGTTCCAACGCTTCGCGTATCCGTTGACGCATTTCGGCGGCGGCTGCCTTCGTAAAGGTCGCTACCAGTAACCGATCCACACTGAAGCCAAGCTGGGGATCGACAATTTTACGAATAATACGCTCTACAAGCACCGCTGTTTTACCAGACCCCGCCGCTGCCGCAACCAGCATGTTGTTACCAGATTCCGAAATGGCACGCCACTGGTCATCGCTCCACATACTGCCTTCCGGCTTCGGTAAACCCTTAATGTTTGACATGCCTATCATTGGTCCATTCCTCCTTTCCCTTCCTGTGTATGACCCAGCAGATTCCAAATCTGATCCTTACCGGGTTTACCCCATTGATTGTAGCCACTGCCCTCCAGACTGTCGTCAAATTGACAAACAGGCTTAAAAGAGCAGAAGGTACATGCCGTCTCTTGCTGGATACGATACGGTTCAATGGCCACATCGCCCTCTGTCATCCGTGTACCAATCGTCCGAATATTATTACGCACCGAAGCTAGCAGGCTGTCCCACTGTTCCGGCGAAGCAACCGAGGCACTGCTATAAAAACTACCGTCTGCTTTCACTGCAACAGGTAAAATAGAAGAATATCCCTTGTCCAATGATGTATCCATCTGCCCAACTACATCCCGATCCGCAAGCAATAATCCTTTCATCTTAAAACGTTTCAAAAGCTCCTGACGGGCCTGTTCTGCGCTAAGACCGTTAGGCGACTGTAACATCGGATTGTGGACGTGAAAATATAGGGTACCCGCTGGATAAGCTGTCTCGCCCAACCATTCCTCCGCCGCATTCAGCAGCACGTCCAGGTACGTGAGCATTTGCAGAGACAAGCCATAGTACACTTCATGCAGCTTGAGATCCTTTTGGCTGGATTTGTAATCGATGACACGCAAAAGTAAACCTTTTTCTCCCTCTGCCACATCCACACGGTCAATCCGTCCGACAATTTCCATCACAACACCGTTATCTAACTGGAAGCTTAATGGAGGAAGCTGCTGACCCGGCCCAAAGTCCAACTCCAGCCCAATCGGCTCAAAGCTACCTCTTCGCGCATGTTCACCTAAGATCAACGAAGCACGGCTCACGATGTCTTTCAATTTACGTAAAATGTAGCCATACCGCTTGGAGCTCATTAAAATTTCGCCTTGCAGACGAGGAGCCAAACGCTCCACTGTACTTTCCGCCTCTTGGCGGCATTCCTCCGTGCTGAGACTGCCCCAGCTGACATTGCGATTACGCAGATTGATCGCCATCTCTCCAAGCGCTGCATGGAATAATTGTCCGATATCCGGGGCCTTCAGGCGATACATTTGACGTTCCTTCAAACGAAGACCATGAGAGGCAAAGTGCGAAAATGGACATGCCACAAAACGTTCCATACGAGATACGCTGGTACGCAGCTTGCTGCCGTACAGACGACGGCTCGTTTCCTTCTGCATTTCGGCATGATTCTCGTAAAAAAGTGAGGTCAACAGCTGACGCAGCTTGTCCTTCTCACGCCCTTGCTGGCTGGCATACCAGTTATATACCTCCCACCAAGGAGATAAAATGTCACCGCCACGTCGCCATTGTCGTAATTGCGCAATAAGCTGCGGCAAAGCCTCGGACGGATGAGAAGCATACTCCCATTGCGTCGTCCAAGCATCCCCAGGCAAAGGGTATCCAGCCAGTGGGCGTTCGTCCAGACTAGGAAACAATTGCCGCACATATCGTACTAACTCAGACGGCAACAATGACTTGCCTTCTTCATCAGTCACGGCATAGCTCATCCACAGGCTTCTACCGGCTGAAGTAAGGGCCGTATAAGCGAGAAAACGTTCGTCCAGCAGACGTCTTGTCATATCCGGCGCCAGCTCTACGCCTCGTTCGTTTAATGCCGTACGCTCCTGCTCATTCAGCACACCGTCCTCATGGAACACAGCCGGCATCACACCTTCGTTCATACCTAGCACAAAAGCATGTTGAATACCGGTCACACGTGTACGATCCGTGTTTCCGACTAGAACCTGATCCAGAGCTGGCGGAACAAGTCCCATACGGAATTCAGCCAATCCCGTTTCCAGCACACCCGCAAACAAAGAGGTATCCAGCCTCTCGTCACCCATCATTTCGACGATTTGATCCAGTAGTTCAAGCACTGCATCCCATACCTGACGATGCTCCTTGGCCTGCTCAGGATTTCCTGCTTCCTCTGCCTGATGAATGAAGGCGTCCAGCTTGTGGCCAATTTCTGCATCCTCCAGTAACAGATATACCGCTTCACACTTCTCAAGTGCAGTTCGTGCCTTGCCCACACGTTTCTCAAACGCACGTAAAGGCGTCACGATTACATCCCGACACAGCTCCATCAAATCCAACGTTTCATCCCGCCTACGGTTCCGTTCCTGCTCCTCCAGCTCCAGTGACAAGCTGGGCACAGCCTGCCACGGGCGACCGTCTGTCCAACGGCTACCTTGTATTCCGCAGGCCAGTACATAGTTTTCCAGACGATCCATCTCCTCGCGGCTCACCCGACCATCCAGCGGCAGGAGAAGATCTGTTTTGACCGCACGGAATACATCCTCATATCGCCAGCGTCGCTGCACGATATCCAGTGAAGCCCGAATCAATTCCACTAAGGGATGATGCAATACACTTCTCCGCTGATCCAGAAATACTGGAACCTCATATTGTTTGAATATCGGTTCCACCCATGACTCATAATCTTCAATATGACGCACAAACAAGGCCATCTCCCGATAACGCGCGCCCTCATCTCGGGCTAAACGACGCATTTCGCGTACAGCCCCTTCCAACTCAGCGCGGCGATTCGCTGCAGCATACAGTTTTATGCCTTCCGGCTGTTCTTCTGTCCACTGCTCTCGTAGCTGCTGCAGCCGCATCCGTTGTTCCTGATTCCGTAACCCTGTACGATATTCAAAGTTAGCCTCCAAATACGCCAACGCCGGACGCTCCTTAAATCTCGGCGGCGGATCAGGGCGAAGTAATTGTGTCTGCGTCTCTATCATTAGCTCGTCTGCCATTCCTTTGAGCTTTACATACGTAGCCGCCGAAGGATGAAACAAATCCAGCTCATGCGGAAGCTGTCCGTTCTCGTAGCTGCGGTTGCAAGTCAGCGCCACCGTCAATGAAGAGGCATGCAGCATAAGCTGCTCCACAACCTTATATTCATGTGGTGTAAACCTACGGTAGCCATCCATCCAAATATCTGCCCCACGCACAAGGGAAGACTCAGCAATCTGTTCTGCCAGCATGCGCAGCGTATCTTCACCATCGATATATTTAAGCGTCAGCTCTCGTTCAAAATCCTCATAGATTAGACTGATATCTTTGAGCTTGCCGCGCAAAATCGGAGTTGACTCTCCTGCAGCGTTCATTCGCTCCAGTTGCTCGGGTACAGACCGAGTATCATTTCCATACTGCTTTAGCTCCGTAAACAATGTATTCAACCGATCCACAAAGCCGAGCTGGTCTCCCGAATCCTTAAACAAATTCAGTTCATCCTTGCGACGACGAATAATTTTATATAAAAGCATCTTCTTGCCTTCTTCCGTTACAGGCACCAGCGCTGAACCCCCAGTTTCCTGCATAACTAAATAGGCAAGACGGTGAAATCCCATCACTTGGGCGCGCACCGACCCCTGAATACCGTTTCCGGCTTCTGTAAGTAACGCATGCTCAGAAGCAAATGACGATTGCTCCGGTACAAGTAACAGCATAGGCTTACCTAGCGGCTCCTCGCGTAACATAGACGTCATTTCATTGCGGATTAACGTACTTTTACCACTCCCAGAGCGGCCAATCAACAAACGGACCGACATGATGCGGCCTCCTTTCCAACGAACAACATTCTATTAAACAGTATAGCATATCAGGCAAGAGAGAAAAGAACGTACGTTTGCCATGTTGTAGCAATTCTTTCTCCCTCTAAAAAATAAATCAGTCCCGCAGAATGGCTTGGTGCACGCCTTCTCTACAGGACTGATTTATACCTAAAACGAGTTTATTTTACCTATTTAATCACCAAAAGGGCGATTGACTTTGACTTTGTATGAAACTACAACTGTGTCCGGCTGCGCACCTCAAAGATGGCGAATTTCAAGTAATGGCCTTCCTCCACACCCAAAATTTGAGGATGGTCCTTACCAGCTGCTCTCCAGTCTACCAGACGAAGGATTTTGCCGGCATCTGCCGCTGCTTCCTTAATGGTGTCCAAAAACAACTCCGGCCGCATGTGGAACGAGCAACTCGCTGTCACCAGATAGCCGCCCTCATTAACGAGCTTCATCCCGTGCAGGTTGATATCTTTATATCCACGTGTAGCCCCTTTGACAGCGTTCTTCGTTTTGGCAAAGGCTGGCGGATCAAGAATGACCACGTCAAAGGTGCGTCCGCCACCCGCTGTCAGCGGCTTAGACGTATCTCCTTTGCCCCCGGCTCGTGCATTGCGTTCCTCTACACCTTTCACCTGATTACGCAAATATTGAAAAGCATCGTCGACGACAAACTCGACGCGTTCCTCAAAACCGTTCAGCTTGACATTGTCCCGCGCACTTTCAATCGCATGCTCAGAAATATCAAGACAAGTTACTTTTTTAGCACCATATTTACAGGCATTGAGCGTAAAGCTTCCCGTATGTGAAAAACATTCCAATACGGTTGCGCCGTCCCAGAATGGGAATTCAACAACCTTACCACTTTTATTCACTGGCTTCATGACCGTTGTGGTAGCGTCCCCTGAGTCTGTAGCAACTTCTTGTAGCGTAATTCCACTACGTGCTCCCCAACCTGTCATCAACGGTGCTATGGCCGCACGATTTTCACGCTGGTCAAAGAAATAACCCGTCTTCTGGCCCTCTACGATATCAACCTTGATGTGCAGGCCATTTTCCGTCACCACTACATGACGCGGGCAATCACCGTACAAAGGACCCTTCGTTTGTTTCAATCCTTCCAGCTCTCGGATGGATACATCACTGCGCTCATATATACCAACAGGACCCAATACTTCAACGAGCGCATCCCTGATTTCTTCCCTGCGCCGATCCATGCCAAGCGTTAACAGCTGCACAACCAACACATCACCAAAACGGTCTACAATCAGTCCAGGCAAAAAATCAGCCTCACCGTACACCAACCGATAAGCGTCTCCCCCGGTCACAAAACGTTCGCGGTGCTCCAGGCATTTGCGAAAGCGTTGGGCAAAAAAGTTTTGATCCATTGCTTCTAGCGGCTCGTAGGACATCACACGCACTGTAATTTGTGAAGCTGGATTATAGTAGCCTGACGCCAAATAACGCCCCTGATGGTTAACGATACTGACCAAATCGCCTGCCTCTGGCTCCCCTTCGATCTTGGCTATTTCGTTTTTAAACACCCAAGGGTGTGCGTGCTCCAGCCTTTTTTTACGGCTGCGTTCTAATATTACTGAAGGCAAAATCCTTCACTCCTATTCTTAAGTTACTCAAAGTCCTTAAAAGTGCGGTGTTCGATGGGGCGCGGCTCCGCGGATCATTTGATCTTACGATCGCTGTTGCACGGGGATTCTTTGGATTTTATAAATGATTTTAATGGTAAGAATCCCCCTAGGTTTATACTTCCGAAGCAGCTTTCCTTTGGAAAGCTTTCAGGCGAACGCTCTCGCTTCTCCAGATTCAAATGATCCGCTTCGCTACTGCCCGCCTGTATATCGACGTCACGCTTTTAAAGCTTGCGAAGATACTACAAAATTATCGCTCCGTAAAAAAAAGCTCAGCCATGCTTGTCATGGCTGTCCTCGACAGATCATAGGCTGTTTACATAAGTATTTTCACCTAGAAAAGGGGGCTATGCCCGTGTTTATACATGTTATACTCCCGCTGTGCGGCGGGCTGTTTATTTTTTTGGGCGGGATGAAGCTGATGGAAGCAGCCCTCCGGCATTTGGCCGGGCCCTTCCTGACCCGCTGGCTGAATCGCGCCACAGTTTCCCCTTGGCGGGGCATGCTGTTCAGCTCAGGCATTACCGCCCTGTTGCAAAGCAGCACCGCTGTAACGGTGCTGACGATCGGACTGGTCAACGCCGGGCTGTTGACCTATGGCCGCACGCTCGGCATCATTCTCGGCACCAATATCGGTACCTGTCTCACCACCGAGCTGATGGGGCTCCAGCTTGGCAAGCTGGCTGTTCCGCTGCTCTGCGGCTCACTGCTCTGCTGGAGCGCCGCCGTACTGTGGGGAGAATCCGTCTCCGTTCGCCAGTACGCGTCTGCCGGAGTTTCACCCGGCTCCAATGGGCTTAGCCGTCCGCAGGCTGTACAATATATCAGCCTCGTATTTGCTGGATTTTCGCTGATTCTGGCAGGTATCCGCGTAATGCAAACGGTCGGCCCATGGATTGAGCAGGCCGGACTATTCCGCTGGTTTCTTGATCACGCTGCGGCCAACATGTGGTGGGCCTTCGCTGCGGGTGCCTGCCTGACCGCACTGGTTCACAGTAGCGCAGCCGTTATTGGCATGGCGATCAGCCTTGCCGCTGCGGGTGCCTTGCCAGCCGATGTAGGGATCGCCATCGTCATCGGCTCCAATGTAGGCACCTGCGTGACCGCCCTGATTGCCGCTGTTGGCGGCAGCGTGTCCGGCAAATTTGTAGCCTGGTCCCATGTGCTGCTGAACGTAGGCGGAGCCTTGCTCTTTATGCCGTTGATCCCTGGGCTAGAAATGGCCGCCGCCTGGATATCTACCGAGCCCGGAGCCAAGGTAGCCCATGCCCAAACCCTGTTTAACGTCATTAGCTCTCTACTGGTCTTGCCTCTGTGCTACCTACCTGTATGGACTCGTTTAGAGGATCGTATATCTCCCCACAGAATCAAACGTTAATTCCTAGCATGGACAGCGCCTTGCTCAAAATGACATCATTATTGTCATATCCGCCCTGGCGCTGGAGAAGCCATGCTTCCTCAGGCTTATGCCATGCAACTCCCTTAATTTCTTCGATTTGTGCCTGTAAATCCCCATCTAGTGCCTCTACAAGATAATAGTGTACTTCTTTATCCACTTCCCCAAATTCCGGATGCTGATACGTATAAGCAATCATATCTACATGCTGGATAATCCGCCCGTTCAACCCTGTTTCCTCGCGAATTTCACGTAAAGCCGTCTGTTCGATTGTTTCTCCCAACTCCATTTTTCCTTTAGCCAAGGATACCTTGCCATATCGGTCAGTAATGAGCTGAATTTCAAGCTGCTCCCCCTGTTTGCGAAACACAACACCGCCTGCGGAAATTTCCTTTTTTGCTGCCATCCTGTAATCTCCCTTCCTTGCGCAACAAGGATTCCGTCCTCTCTGTAAGGAAAGGCGAAATCCTTGTTTGCCATCTCTATTGCCTTTTCAGGCTTTTTTTGTTCTTACAGAGCTGTTTGCAGCCCATTCTCCAGTACGCGAACCAATTGGCCTTCACTTTCATTAATGCCTGCCTTCGTTAGCTTCACGCGGCATACCTTGCCAACCAGATCCTCAGTACCTTCAAACGCCAGTTGAATATAATTGTCACTATATCCATGGAGTATGCCGCTATCTTCGGTCCCTTTCGGCGCAACTTCCGGAATGACCTCCAGCACCTGACCTACAAACCTCTCAGCATACGCCAGTTGCATTTGCTCTGACAGTTGTATCAGCTCATGCACTCGTGCATTTTTCACGTCTTCGTCCACCTGATCCTCCATACGCGCCGCAGGAGTTCCACTACGCTTGGAGTACGGAAACACATGCATTTCTGAAAAACCGATTTTTTTCATCAGCTCATAGCCATTGCGGAACATTTCATCCGTCTCCCCAGGGAAGCCGACAATTACGTCCGTTGTAATCGCAACATCGGGCATTGCTTTGCGTATCATAAGCATTTTGTTATAAAACTCTTCTGTGGTGTACTTACGACGCATCCGTTTCAATACAGTGTCGTCCCCCGCCTGAAGCGGTATGTGAAAATGACGAACCAGCTTGGTGGAACGGTTCAGTACATCAAGCATTTTTTCATCAATCTGGCTGGCTTCAATCGAACTGATGCGGATACGCTCCAGCCCTTCCACCTTCTCCAGATCCCACAGCAGATCAGATAGATCATAATTATCCATGTCATCACCATAACCGCCAGTATGGATACCTGTGAGTACAATTTCCTTGTAGCCTGCGTGTACCAGTTGGCGCGCCTGTGCAATAATGCTCGCAGCGTCACGACTGCGGGATAGCCCCCGCGACCACGGAATGATGCAGAAGGTACAGAAGTTATTGCACCCATCCTGAATTTTCAAAAAGGCCCGAGTATGATTAGCAAAATCAGGCACATCCATTTCCTCAAATACACGCGTTTTCATAATATTGCGCACGGCGTTCACCGGTTGACGCGTCCCTTGAATTTCCTGCACGAACGGAATGATTTTGTCCCGATCCTGAGTCCCGATAACGAGATCAACGCCAGGAATATCCATAATTTCGGCAGGAGAAGTCTGGGCGTAACAGCCCGTTACTGCCACTATGGCATCTGGATTTCGGCGAATCGCACGGCGAATGATCTGACGACTCTTTTTATCGCCGGTATTCGTAACGGTACATGTATTAATAAGATAGACGTCAGCAGTCTGCTCATCAAAGTCCACCTGTTCATAACCTTCATTTTTAAATAGCTGCCAGATCGCTTCTGTATCATAAAAGTTTACCTTACAGCCCAATGTGTAAAATGCCACTGACGGCATATTAAACCCCTCCCATTTCTCCTGTCTCATATAAAATGCAAGCCAATGCAGCCATTCCTGCGGTCTCAGCACGCAAAATACGTCTTCCCAGTCCTGTAGACTGGGCCCCAGCCTGCTCGGCCTCCAGGCTTTCCGCTTCAGTAAAGCCGCCTTCCGGGCCTACCACCAGCAGAACACGCGGCATGTCCGTCGACGCCCATTGTTCTACCAATGGCTGGATTACATCCCGTAGCTGCTGACCCTGCTCTTTTTCATAACAATAACATATCAAATCATACCCAGCAAAAGAAGCCAGAAGTTCTTTCCACGTCATGGGCGCACTAATTTCTGGAATCCGGTTACGGTGGCTTTGTTCAGCCGCTTCCTTCACAATCTTGCGCCAACGCTCCAGTCGCTTGCCTTCTTTTTTGGCATCATACTGCACGACCGTACGCTCGGACAAAAACGGTACAAACCCGGTTGCTCCGATTTCTGTACATTTTTGCATCACCGTCTCCATCTTGTCTCCTTTAGGAAGACTCTGAGCGATGGTGACCTGCACATGCGGTTCAGAGGTCATCTTCAGCGGCTCAATAATCGTCGCCGTAACATTATCCTGCTCTATCGTATCCAATGCAGCCAGTGCTTCCCTAGATACCCCGTCACTGACTATAATTTTGTCACCACTACGGCCCCGCATGACTTTAGCGATATGCCGCGCGTCCTCACCCGCAACAATCACGTGATCTTCTAGAAATTGCTCTGCCGGGATAAAATAACGCTGCATTCTCTCTCACACCTATTCCTGGATTTTGCAAAAATCCTCATTCTAAAAATAACTGTTATCCACTAATGTTCCGTACAAAATCCGAATAAATCACCAAGCAACATCATATCATCTTTTGCGCCTGTATGACCAGTCTGTTCACTCTTCTATTCAAGGTATACCTACCATTCTCGTAAAAAAAGGAGCCCTTAGGCTCCGAATAATCCAGTGATATAAAAAGAGAACTGCAAAAACTGTATATAAATCATCTGGGCCAGCGTGTAAAGAGGTTCAATCGTTACAACTCGAACCTGTGGAATGACCAGGATAAGCAGAAAAATAAAGATCGACCACTGTTCAAACTGCTGGAGTTTGCGACGTACAGGAGTGGGGGCCACATCTTCCACAATCCGGTATCCATCCAGTGGAGGCAGTGGGATCAAATTAAAGATAAACAAAAACAGATTTAAATTGATCAAAGCATTGATAAACAAATAGATTGCTTGAGCCACCCGTTGGTTCTCCATCCCCGGCAATACTTGAAAATGAAGGAGCACGGCATAGATTAAAGTAGTAACAAATGCAAGCAGCAGATTGCTGAGCGGACCCGCAGCCGATACAATAATGCCCATGAGGCGCGGACGACTAAAGTTATCACGATTAACCGGAACTGGCTTGGCCCAGCCAAAGCCTCCGATCAGCAGCAGTAGCGTACCCAGCAGGTCAATATGCACTGCCGGATTTAAAGTCACGCGCCCAAGTAGCTTGGCTGTAGGGTCACCAAATTTATTGGCATAAAATGCATGTGCAAACTCATGAACCGTGAACGATATGATCACAGCCAGCAAATAAAATGGAAGAACATTTAAATTTACACGAAAAATATTTTGTAAAAAATCCATACTTACCTCTTTCTCGCCACAAACGCCAGCCAATCTTCATCCCGGCTTATTTCGGCAATCTCAAAGCCAGCTGCCTTCAACGCAGTTTCGACAACTTCTTCTTTGTTCTTCCAAATCCCTGAAGCAATATAAATACCACCTGGTTCCAGGGCTTTATATACATCGTCAATGAACAGCAAAATAATCTCTGCTAAAATATTAGCTACCACCAGCTTGACCGGTAACTGGATACCCAGCGTTGGATCGCTTGCATTAAGCACGGATAGCAAATCACTTTCTTTAATGGTAATGCGTTCCTCCAGCCCGTTCAGACGCGTATTTTCCCGCGCACTGGATACTGCCACCGGATCCAGATCCAAGGCA
Source organism: Paenibacillus sp. SEL3 (assembly GCF_054602585.1). NCBI lineage: Bacteria > Bacillati > Bacillota > Bacilli > Caryophanales > Paenibacillaceae > Paenibacillus > Paenibacillus sp. SEL3. The sequence goes on from NZ_CM137725.1 coordinate 568,756, forward strand.
AGTACATGCTTCGCTCCCAGCTTTACAGCTCCAATGGCCAAAATACCGGAACCCGTGCCGACATCAATGACTTCTTCCCCGCCCTTAATCACAGATTCCAGCGTTCTCAGACAAAGGGATGTCGTAGGATGCGTTCCAGTCCCGAAGGCCATACCAGGGTCCAGCTCAATGATTTTTTCCTCTTCACTCGCAGGCTCATAGTCCTCCCAAGTAGGTTTAATCGTCAGACGGTCCGACACACGTAAAGGCTTGAAATATTGCTTCCAAGCATTTGCCCAGTCATCCTCATCAACTGTTTTCAGTTCATACTGAACCTCACCAGGGTCAATATCGAAAGTTCTCAATTCTTCGACGCGCGGCTCAATTTGCGAACGAATACTATCCATGTCCACTTCTTCGGCAAAATAACCTTTGATGATCGCTTGTCCTTCAGGTATGTCGTTCAAAGGTCGATCATACCACTGTCCATAGGACGTATCCCGCGGCTTGTTGAGCGAACCGGATTCTTCAATGGAAACCCCTCCTGCACCTGCTTCGTGCAGAAAATTCGAAATCATTTCGATGGCTTCTTCGGTTGTATGTATTGTAATTTCATTCCACAACATGGTTTTCATTTCCTCCTCATTTCACATGCATACATTACATTGTACTATATACATGCACAGGAGTTCAAAAAAGCTGGTAATCGTCCTTTTCCGATTTCTCCAGCCGGACTTGGAATTGCTACGACGTCTGTATTTATTGATCCTGCTATTTCTGGTGCTGTCAACAACCGCTTAGAGTTAAAAGCCTCGATTGGACTACGTTTCGTCGGTGTCGGCAACATTAGAGTACTTGTACGTATATGGAGAACCGGCAAGGAAATTTATTACGGACTGAAATCCAATGTCTTCGATAACAATATTATTCTTAATGTCGAAACGGTAGACGTTGCGCCTCTGGGCGTGCAAAACTACCAACTAATTATTGAAAATCAAACGCCTGCGACTACTACTTTCGTCGCCGGTCCTCTTGTTTTTAGTGCAACAGCATACAGCGGATAATGAATAGAAAAAGGAAAGAACACAAATAAGACGGGCTATCCCACAAATCATCCTATTGATGGAGATAACCCGTCTTATTAAATTCTACTCATTGTCGTTTATGATACGCTGCTGACGACGGTCAGCTACTTCGCTACGTCGGATCGCTTCCAGATCCTCAGCATCTGCCTGATCTGCTGAGAACTCAACATCTTCATTTTTAGCAGATTGCATGCGTTTGATTTTCTCTGTTTTGGTTAGCACTTTATCAAACCGTTTGTTTTTAGACATCGGTCACTGCCCCTTCCAAACTTTTCACAGCATTCCACCCGCTTGTTCCACGATGGACATTGCCTGATGATGAATGGATTCATCCACCACAGCAGTCAACAAAATATCGCGGCCTGTCGGTCCGCCCTGTCCTCCATCACTCATGCCACTGGCGGACGGATCAGCCGCAGCCAGTATTGCTGGAGTTGCATCTGTAAAGTCCACGCCCTGTGTCAATGAGGACAAGCTGCTAATCTGTCCTGAAAATACAGGCAATCCGGCGTTGCCAGTAGACTGCCGCGGATACCGGCTAAATCGGTCTATCGACACATCGGCTGCCCGGAGAGCTTCCAGTTTTCTAGCAGCTCCCTGTGCTTCCTCAGGACTTTTGAAATACGCCAAAATATTTTTTTCGCCCATCTCAAAATCTCCCTGTGTAGTATTGAGCGCAACTGCTCTTCAAGAGCATAGAGCGTTACGCTTTGTTATATCCTGCTCATTGGCACGATTTTATATTCCGACGGATGCAGACGATATCAAGAACAGTAGGCCAAGACAGTGAACCAGAGTTTGTGAAGAGCATAACTTTTACGGGTGTAAAACAGCTGCTGGAGCTTCACCTGACTTAGCTACTCCTGTCTCCCAAGCAGCGCGAATAACTGCATCCCGTACCTTTTGAACCACCTTCGGATTAAAAACATTCGGTATGATATAAGTTTCACTTAGCTCCTCAGGACAGATCGCATCAGCGATGGCAAGTCCGGCAGCTAGTTTCATTTCCTCATTAATCGTCGTAGCATGGCAATCTAGAGCACCCCGGAAAATTCCCGGGAAGCACAGCACATTGTTAATCTGATTTGGAAAATCGGAGCGGCCAGTAGCGAGCACACGTACATAAGGTGCAGCTACAGCCGGATCGATTTCCGGAATCGGATTCGCCATGGCGAACACAATAGGATCAGTTGCCATGCTCTGTATATCCTCTACAGTCAGTATGTTCGGGCCTGACACACCAATGAATACATCGGCTCCCACAATCACCTCGGATAAACTCCCACTTAAATTGTGCGGATTAGTCATGTTCGCATACTCTGTCCAATGCGGATTACTGTACTCCACATCACGGTGAATAGCTCCCTGTCGATCAACGCCAATCAGATTGCGCACACCTGCCTTAAGCAGCATACGGGAGCAGGCCATACCCGCTGCACCGATTCCTGCAAATACGACTTTGACATCCTCCATTTTTTTGCCACATACCTTTAATGCATTGACCAGACCCGCTAACACAACGACTGCCGTACCATGTTGATCATCATGAAATACTGGAATGTCCAGTTCCTGCTTCAACCGTCTCTCGATTTCAAAACAGCGTGGCGAAGATATATCCTCCAAATTAATGCCGCCAAAAGCAGGAGCAATCATTTTAACAATTTGAACAATTTCATCAGCGTCCTTCGTGTTGAGACAAATCGGAAAGGCGTCGACACCTGCAAATTGTTTGAACAACACCGCTTTACCCTCCATTACAGGCATAGCAGCCTCCGGCCCGATATCTCCTAATCCCAGTACTGCTGTTCCATCTGATACGACCGCTACAGTATTTTTTTTGATCGTTAATTCGAACGCTTTGGCAGGGTCATTGGCAATTTCCATACAAATTTCAGCTACACCCGGCGTATAAACTTTGGACAGCCCCTCCATCGTTTCAATTGGTTTCTTCGGTAAGGTCTCCATTTTGCCACCTGCGTGTAATTCTCTAATTTCATCTATTAAACTGCTCATATTTTTCTCCGTCCTTTCATGTCTCTTTTTGGATATGAATCTCAGTCCTGTGTATAAAACTCATCAGCTCCATAATTGGAGTAACAAAGTTGCTAAAATGACCGTGCCTGCCCCACCAATACGTGTTGCAATTTGCGCAAAAGGCATCAGTTCCATCCGATTGGACGCAGACAGAATGGCTACATCTCCCGTGCCCCCTAATCCACCGCGACAGCTAGTCACCAAAGCAGCTTCTACAGGATACATGTGAATCCATTTTCCTGTGAAGTATCCGGTAACAATCAATGCAACTACAACAGATGCGCAGGTGATGGCATAAGGAACCGTTAAGATCCCAACCACACTATCCAAAGGTACATACAAAATACCCAATCCCACCATCAAGGGCCATGTCAGACTTGCCGTTATACATTTGTATAAGTGAAAAGCTCCCTGCTCCAATGTGTTCGGCATAATCTGAATGCACTTAATTAACGCCGCCGCCAGAATCATGAGGATCGGACCTGGAATATGGAGATACGGCTCCAGCAACTTACCCACAATAAAGAAAGTGCAAGCTAACAGCAGACCTCCTCCCATCAATGGAAAAGAAATCGATTGTTCCAGACTTGCCGGGGCTAGCTTTTCTGCATGTTTTTCTAGTTTCAATAACCTCCCGTTACCTGAAGTTTTTGGATTTTTCTCCGCTAATCTCTTCAGAATACCCGCACCTATGATTGCAACAATGTTCCCGATAATTGCAGCGGGGATAAATTGAGACACGAATATTGCCGAATCCTTGCCCAGCACCAATCCATACGAAATGGACAACGGTAAAATGCCTTCCCCAATCCCACCGGAGATAATCGGAATGATGATGAAAAAAAATGTATGATAGGCGCTATAGCCAAAAGCCATACCCACTATCATCCCCACGGCAACTGCTGCAATAGATCCTATAATAATGGGGGCGAAAATCTTGACAATTCCGTTCATCAGCATTTTCCGATCCATACCAAGAATACTACCCGTTACTAGACATGCGATGTAGAAGTAAAGAAAATTCGAGGTTTTCATAAGCGTGTGTACAGCACCCATCGCAGATGGACTGAACATATTCCAAAATACCATTAACGATGGAACCATAAGAGATAAAATGGCCGGCCCGCCAATATGCTTAAGCAAAGGAAGTTTGGCCCCTAAATCACTGAGCAGTATACCTAAAATCATGATGACGGCAAACCCGCCTAACAGATCGTTCGGAAGTCTTTCAGTGATTGCAGCTGCATAAACAATCAGCGCGATCACGGCATAGAGCGGAAGAGGAATAACCCCCACCTTTACCCTGCCCAGCATTCTAATGCCATCTACAAGATTTTTGCTCCATCTTTGCCCCTTTTGAATGACAGGCTGGTTCGTAGCATTTTCCATAAATCTCCCTCCATAAAGTGAAGAATGATGATCATGTTTCCATTCTACACCTTGGAAAACGCTTTATTTGGTTTTAAAACTAATCATTCACTTTTGTAATTAAAGTAATCGGAAAAAAGGCTTAAATAAAACTATTCATGATGTCTTCTGCCTGTGGCAATATTCGGTATTGGTAAACAGGGCGTCCTATGGTTCCGTATATGGTTTCCATGGAAAGAGCCTCAATCTCTGTCATAAAAGCCAGGTACTTGCGCATAGACACCCTGGATATTCCTGCACTCTCCGCAATATCCTCGGTGGAAAATAGCACCTTGTTATGCCGCTGAATACAATTCCATATCATAGCCAGCGTGGATTTAGTTATGCCTTTGGGCAATCGTGCTAAGTCTTTAGTCAAGCTTTTATGATAAATCAGTCGGTCCAACTCCTCCTGAGAAAGTAGACTGCGCTCACGCACGATGCTAATGTGCTCTCGGTACCCCGTGAGGGCCTCCAAAAAACGGTTAAAGTGGAACGGCTTAATTAAGTAATCCACCGCGCCGAAGTTCATTGCTTTTTTGACACTGTTCATGTCACTTGCAGCCGAGATGACAATGACATCTATATTTACACCTGTCTCCCGTATGAATGACAGTAAATCGAGGCCATTGCTTTCCTGCATATACACATCTAGCAATATCAGATCAATGGCTTGTTCAGCTATATATTTCTTAGCCTCTTCCACAGAAGAAGCCCAACCCCCACATCGGAAACCTTCTACCTGCTCCATATATTTGCGGTTAAATTCCGCAACCATCGGATCATCTTCTACAATCAGGACATTAATCATGTTCATCATTCCCCGCTATAATGTATGGAATCGTAATCTGAAAACAGCACCCTTGCTCGGCTGGGATCAACTTTATACTTCCCTGTAATCTTTTCACGCTTTGCGTCACCAGATAAAGACCCATCCCTCGTGACTCTCCCTTGGTCGAAAAACCTTTTTCAAATATAGCCTTCACAAGCCCTTCCGGTATACCTGGACCATTGTCGCACATGATACAGGTCAGATAACCGTTCTTCTGGCTTTCTTCATAATAAAGTGAAAGGGTAATCCGCTTGTGCTCGAAAGATTCCATCGCCTCCACCGCATTATCAAACAGATTGCCAAGAATAGTAATCAGTTCATGCGTCGTTTGAGTTTGACTGGATTCGGGCAAGTAACTACCTGGAGTCAGTTCAAAACTTACCGCTACCTCTCTGGCCCGGCTTAATTTTCCCAACACAAACCCTGCCATAACCGGGTCCCTAATCTGCCGGGTGATAGAGCCAATTTCCACTTGATGATGCTCGACGGCATCCATAATGTAATGCTCCAGTTTATCATACATTTGCAAGTGCACCATTCCCATAATGACATGCAGCTTGTTCATAAATTCATGAGCCTGCGCACGTAGTGCTTCCGTGTACAGGGACACTCCTGTCAAACGTTCTGCCAGCTGGTTCATTTCGGTTTTATCTCGAAAGGTTACAATTGCTCCCACAATTTCCCCTTTGACCCGTATCGGAACACTGGTAGTCAGCAAAGTTATTCCACCCAGCTCCATTTCCTCATCCATTTGTGGAGTACTCGCTTCCAGGACCTCTTGCAATCGAAAAGCGGATAGATAAACGGTAATTTCCTGTCCGGAGAATGAGAAATCTTCAATCCCCGCTTGTCTAAGTAGACGAATCGCTTCTGCATTCATCAGCATGACGTGACCGAATTCATCTACCGCAATAACTCCTTCCTTGATGGATTGCAACATAGCGCTGCGTTCCTCCAGCAAGCGTGCGATTTCCGGCGGCTCCAGACCGACTAGCATATTTTTGATTTTACGAGCCAGCACTACCGCACCTCCAGTGCCGATCAATATTCCGATGCCAAGGGCGATAGCAATAAGACGGTTGTTGCCTTCCTGAGCCATCTGTACATCTTGCATGGATATACCAACAACAATCGCCCCTACCTGCTTCCCCGTTGGACTGAACACGGGGGAAAAGGCTCTCATGGACAAGCCCAATGTACCCTTCGCAACGGACACGCTCTCATGGCCATGAAGTGCAGTATACTCGTCTCCGCCGACAAAGGCTTTGCCGATCATCCTAGCATCCGGGTGCGTTTTACGAATTCCCTTCATATCCATAGCCACGATGAACTGGATGTGATTTGCTGCTGAGACCCTCTTCACATACTCCTGCATGGAAAGAGACGAACCCGTCCCTTGCAATTGCTCGACAATAAGCGGCGTATGGGCGAGTGTACGCGCGATGGACATTGCCTTTTCTTCCAGTCCCTTCTCAGTTTCCTGCTCCACTCTCTCCGCAAATAACAGGGTTACAGGCAGAAGCACAAGTGCCATAACTAGACATACTAGCAGTGTAATTAGGCCTCTGAGCTTTAATAATGGTTTACCCCGACGCAGCTTGAGCTGTACATTTCCGATGGAACTCACCCCTTTCTACTTGATATTAAGTCTCGATAGTTCAACATGCCTATACAAAAATGGTTATGTATGTGTTTACCTGAATATAAAAAAAGGAACTACCCCGCAATTGCGGAATAGTTTCCTTTGATTCATGGTTGAAGCTCCGCGATTTCTAATTGGGCTTAGTCGCCTCGGAAGGCGCGCTTCACACGGTCAAAAAAAGACTGCTCATTCTCATGCGTCTGTTCTCCGCTAAGCGAAGAGAACTGACGCAGCAAATCCTTTTGTTCCTCACTCAGCTTGCTAGGCGTTATCACAACTACCTTAATATGCTGGTCACCCTGACCAACGCCACGCAGTTTTGGCACACCTTTTCCTTTAAGACGGAAGTAAGTACCTGTTTGCGTACCTGCTGGAACTTTCAACTTCACTTTCTCGGTCAACGTCGGGATCTCGACTTCATCTCCCAATGCTGCCTGTGAGAACGTCAGCGGAATTTCGCAGTAGATATCGTCTCCCTCACGCTCAAAGAAGTCGTGCGATTTCACACGGAACACGACGTACAAGTCACCTGCCGGTCCTCCGTTGACACCGCCTTCGCCTTCACCGTTAATACGCATTTGTGCGCCGTCATCCACACCCGCTGGAATGCGAATATGAATTTTACGTTGCTTGCGTACCCGACCGGAACCGCTACAAGTCGTACATTTTTCTTTAATGATTTTACCGGAACCGCCGCAATTAGAGCAGGCGCGTCGATTAACCATACGACCAAACGGTGTATTCTGCACCACTTCTTCCTGTCCGCTGCCGTGGCAGACGGAGCAGGTTTGTGGTTGAGTACCCGCTTTGGCTCCCGTACCGTGACACGTATCACATGTTTCTGTACGTTCAATATGAATGTCGGTTTCTTTACCGAACACCGCTTCCTTGAACTCAATCGTCATCGTATATTGAAGATCGTTCCCACGCTGCGGTGCATTCGGATCACGTCGACCATTGCCGCCGCCACCAAAGAACATATCAAAAATATCGCCAAATCCGCCACCGAAGTCGGCACCACCACCGAAGCCGCCTCCCATGCCCTGGTTCGGGTCTACATGACCGTACTGGTCATATCTTGCCCGCTTCTGACCATCGCTGAGAACATCGTAAGCTTCTTTGACTTCTTTAAATTTAGTTTCCGCGTCCGCAGCCTTGTTCACGTCCGGATGATACTGACGCGCAAGCTTACGGTAAGCCTTTTTGACTTCATCATCCGAAGCGCCCTTCGCGACGCCCAGCACCTCATAATAATCACGCTTATCAGCCAATGTTCCACCCCCATGCCTACAACGTGTCTGCACTACATATAAAAGGAAAGCCAAAGGCACGGGATGACCCGGCTTTGACCTTCCCATCATTTCAAGGCAGTACAACCCGTAATATGCTTATTTATCTTGGAAATAACTGTTACCCTTCGGCTAATTGTTATTTATCAAGGCAGCTACGCTGCAATTACTATTCAGTATATCATAACGCATCGGTGTACCGTAAAGCTACCACTACCCGATCCGTAACTTAGTCTTTCTTCTGGTCTTCGTCAACAACTTCATAGTCCGCGTCAACCACATTGTCACGGCCTTTGCTGTCTGCTGCGCCGTCTTGGCCTTGTTGAGCCTGTGCTTCTTGAGCAGCTTGCTCATACAGCTTCACAGACAATTGCTGAACGATTTCAGTCAGTTCTTCAGTAGCCTTTTTGATATCTTCCAGGTTGTCGGTTTCCAGCGTTTTTTGCAGATTTTCTTTTGCTGCATTTGCTTTTTCGACTTCGCCTGCATCCGCTTTTTCGCCCAGATCTTTAATCGTTTTGTCTACAGAGTAGATCAGTTGATCCGCAGCGTTTTTCGCTTCTACCAAATCTTTGCGTTTTTTATCTTCTTCCGCATGCAACTCGGCATCCTTCATCATACGTTCTACTTCCTCGTCGCTCAAGCCGCTGGAAGATGTGATCGTAATCTTTTGGCTTTTGCCTGTGCCTTTATCTGTAGCGGATACGTTCACGATACCGTTCGCATCCAGATCAAAGGTAACTTCGATTTGTGGTACACCACGTGGTGCTGGAGGGATATCTCCCAATTGGAAACGACCCAATGTTTTGTTGCCTGCTGCCATTTCACGTTCACCTTGCAACACGTGAATTTCTACGCTAGGCTGATTGTCGGCATATGTCGAGAATACCTGCGATTTGCTCGTAGGGATCGTCGTGTTACGATCAATCATTTTAGTAAATACGCCGCCTGCAGTTTCAATACCGAGGGACAGTGGAGTTACGTCAAGGAGTACAACGTCTTTCACATCACCAGTCAGTACACCCGCTTGAACTGCCGCGCCCAAAGCTACCACTTCATCAGGGTTTACGCCTTTGTGAGGCTCTTTACCTGTCAGCTTTTTGATTGCTTCTTGTACAGCCGGAATACGTGTGGAACCGCCGACCAGAACGATTTTGTCGATGTCGCTAGCACTCATGCCTGCATCTTTCATCGCTTGACGAGTAGGTCCCAAAGTACGTTCTACCAGACCTTCAGACAATTCTTCAAATTTCGCACGAGTCAGGTTTAACTCCAAATGCTGTGGAACGCCATCAGCTACTGTGATAAACGGCAAAGAAATCGTCGTTGTCAGTACGCCAGACAGTTCTTTTTTCGCTTTTTCCGCTGCGTCTTTCAGACGTTGTACAGCAGCTTTATCTTTGCTCAGGTCGATGCCTTGATCTTTTTTGAACTCATTTACGAGGTAATCAATAATCACTTGGTCAAAGTCATCGCCACCCAGCTTGTTATCGCCGCTTGTTGCTTTAACTTCGAAGAAACCGTCGCCCAGTTCCAGAATGGATACGTCGAATGTACCGCCACCCAGGTCATATACCAGGATCGTTTGGTCTTCGGATTTTTCCATACCATATGCCAATGCAGCTGCTGTTGGCTCATTGACAATCCGCAGAACTTCCAGACCGGCAATTTTACCTGCATCCTTGGTTGCTTGACGTTGACCGTCATTGAAGTAAGCTGGAACAGTGATAACAGCTTGAGAAACGGTTTGTCCCAGGTAAGCTTCAGCATCGGATTTCAGCTTTTGCAAAATCATAGCGGAAATTTCCTGTGCGGAATATTCTTTGCCGTCGATGCTTTCTTTATGATTTGTACCCATGTGACGCTTGATGGACATGATTGTACGATCCGGGTTTGTAATTGCTTGGCGTTTTGCTGTTTCCCCTACAGTACGTTCTCCATCTTTTTTGAAACCAACAACGGAAGGGGTTGTGCGTGCGCCTTCCGGATTTGGAATAACGACTGCTTCGCCGCCCTCCATAACAGCCACACAAGAGTTGGTTGTACCTAAGTCAATACCGATTACTTTGCTCATCGGACAATTCCTCCTTCTGTATATACGAGGCCCGCAGGCCAGAATGGTTGAATCAAAATGATGTATTTCTAATGTCAGAATTTTGCAAAATTCGATTCCAGTCGCTCCAAAGTGCAATATTGTTCATTGAAAGTCGCTTATGGGATTTTTGCAAAATCCTCATGTATATTGAAAAAGCTACATGCTCACTTTTACCATCGCTGGACGAAGCACCTTGTCCTTCAGCATGTACCCTTTTTGTACCTCTTCAACAACAATGCCTTCCTCATGCTCTTCGCTCTCCACCTGCATAATAGCCTGATGGAAGTCAGGATTAAACGGTTGTCCCACCGAATTCATGGCCGTTACTCCCTCTGCCTGAAGCACACTCTCAAACTGGCGGAAAATCATTTCCACGCCTTTGCTGAATGACTCAGACTCCGCTCCTTGCGGTGCTGTTGCCAGCGCACGCTCGAAGTTATCCAAAACAGGCACTAACTCGGTAACCAGCTTCATAGATGCATATTTGGCAAGGTCTTCTTTTTCTTTCAGCGTACGACGGCGAAAATTATCAAAATCCGCCTGAGCGCGTAAAAACCGTTGCTGATGCTCTTCCGCCTGAGCGCGAAGCTTATTCAGCTCTGTTTCGCTTTCTTGGTCTTCCAGTGCCGCCGCTTCATTAACCGGCTCTTCCTGCTGGCTCGCTTCGGCGGCTTCCTCTGTGCTTACATTTTGTTGTTTTTCTTCTTGGAACGCTTGTTCTTCCTTCAAAATGTTTCACCTCCTTCAAGTCATAACTACCTTTACAAAAACACGCAACAATGCACCCGCGCAGGATACGAGCCGTATCCCGACGCGGAACATGTAGTACCGCAACCTATGCGGCTTTGTTCTATTTAAACCGCTGCGTTAGCATTGCGGTCAAATCCTTAGACAGGATACCCAAAATATTAATAACTCTCGCATATTCCATCCGTGTCGGACCCAGTATGCCTATAGTGCCCAACGCTTCTCCGTCTACTGCATACGTAGCAGTAATCAGGCTGCAATTGGCAAACGCCTCATGATCATTTTCAGTGCCGATGCGGACTTGAATTTCAGGTGCCCCGACAACAGGTGTCATTAGTTTAAGCAGCGTTGGTGTTTCCTCCAGCAGATCGAGAATATGTTTAACCTTTTCTACATCTTTAAATTCAGGTTGATTAAGCATGTTTGTCGCACCGCTCAAATACAAGCGCTGATCCGATTCATTATCCAGTGCTTTATCCAGCACCTTCATAGCGTCCTCAAAATGAGACACATGCTTCTCCATCTCCTGACCAAGTGCGGTGTAAAGGCGTGATTTAAGCTGATAAATCGGCACACCGACCAGCTTGCTGTTCAGTAAATTCACAACCTTCTCCATCTCGGAAATCGAAATTCCCGGTGGAATATCTACCGTTTTATTCTCCACCTGACCGGTATTGGTCACGATTATCGCCACAGCCGTCGTTTCGTTGAGCGGCAGTAGCTGAAAATGACGCAATGAAGTATGAAAAACCTCCGGCCCAAGCAGGATGGAAGTATAATTGGTCATATGGGACAAAATGCCTGACGCATGCTGGATCACTTGCTCCATTACATTCAGCTTTTCGGCATAAAAGGCTTTCAGTTCCCGCATTTCCATAGGCTTCAGTGTATTCAGTGGTACCAGATGGTCCACATAATAACGATAGCCTTTATGAGACGGGATGCGTCCCGCAGAAGTATGGGGTTGCTCCAGATAGCCCTGTTCCTCCAAATCCGACATTTCATTACGGATCGTGGCCGGGCTGAATCCGACATCCTGCCTTTTGGATATGCTGCGGGAACCCACTGGCTCAGCCGAACGAATGTAGTCATCAATAATCGCATTCAGAATGAGTCTCTGACGTTCGGTTAACAAGCGAATCCCCCCTTGTTGTTTATCCATAATAGCATGATTGTTAAATGGAATCATTAGCACTCGTTCGCGTTGAGTGCTAACCGATAATACAAAAATACCAAACCGACCTGATCATTGTCAAGTCAGATCAGTATTTTCAATAAACAAGATTTATCACAACAGTTTAGTTTACTGGAATGAATCCAGAACGTTTACACTTTTTCACGAAAAACCTCAATATCCAGCGTATAAAAACCGTATTTATGTATAGTGACACAGAAAATAGAAAAACTCGAGACTATGTCTCCATACCATTATAACTTCTTTGTCCTTGAGGAGGAATTAAATTTGAGAACTAATCGCCGCAACCTAGCCGCCTTGTATAAATATAAACACCGAGTTCCATTAGACGGCACTGCATATTTTTATAATGATACTGATTATCATAAGGACCATCCCATAAGAAGCCTGAAGGGAATACCTTCCGAGCTGGAGCCTCATCATCAATTCATTTGGTGGTTGCTCAAAACATATGAGAAATAAACCCGCATTAAACAATGTAGGCTGTATAATATACGCATGATTAGGTCCTGATGAAAAAAGAACTAACCTCATTATTGACAGGTCAGTTCAGTACTTTCAACACTGCGATTTCATCACAATTGTTTTGTTTACTACAGTGAATGCAGTCGGTCCATACCTTTTCAGGGAAAATCTCTTTGCTTACTACATCAAAACCGTTTTTTATAAAAAAGGAGACCTCGTAGGTCAATGCCATAATTTTAAGAATACGTTGCCGCCGTGCTTCTATCATAAGGCCCTCCACGAGCTTAGAGCCAATACCCATACCTTTGTGTCCCTCAGAGATGCCAAGGGAGCGAATCTCTACCAGGTCAGCGCCCAATTTGCATAAAGAACCACAACCAACAACTTCGCCGTCCACCTCTGCAACAATAAACAGCTCCAGTTGGCGCGTTAGCACTTCCCTCGAACGTGGCAGCATAATCCCCCGCTCTGCATAGCCGCTAATCATTTGATATAAAGGCTCCACATCCTCAGGAACCGCACTTCTGCACAATACATCTTTACACACTGAAGCCATCTTGCTCTCCTCCTACCGCTTGCCGCATATAATGAATAAATATACAACATCACGCATAGAATCGCAATACTCCATTTACCCTGCTGTGACAGAATGGTGTAATAAAATGATGGTCCCAGCTTACGAAGTTGAAACGCGCTGTATTGAAGCTACGACTTATGAATTTACCGTGATTGAACCAATAAACTCTGCAAATACATCATTTCCGAATAAAATGCCACGTTCACTCAAACGATAACCGTCCTCAATCGATTCGATTAACCCCGCATTGAGCATTTTTCCAAGAGGAGCAGTAAACGTATCCTCCAACGCCTGACCGAATTGAGCTTCAAAGCGAGACTTGGAAACGCCCTCTAGCATTCTCAAACCGACCATAAGAAAATCCTCCATAGCTTCCGCTACTGGCACCTCAAAGCTATCCAGACGTGGCAAACCATTACGACTAGCCTCCACATAAGGGTTAATGCCCTTAATGTTCATATGGCGCTCTCTGCCAACATATCCATGTGCCCCAGCTCCGAGACCGTAATAGTTCTCATTTCGCCAATAGGTCATGTTGTGCTTGCTCCCCAAGCCTGGTTTTGCGAAATTACTAATCTCATACTGTTCATAGCCCGCTTCTTTCATGCGACGCATGAGGAGTAAGTACATTTCCAGTTCGTCATCCTCATGTGGAAGCGGTAGCTGATTTTTCTGGTACAGCGTGTGGAAAAGCGTGTTTTCTTCAACCTTCAAACTGTAGATAGAGTAATGAGGAAGCTCCAGCTCTAGCGCTCTACTGACGCTTTCATGCAGCATCTCCACCGTTTGATTCGGCAAACCGAACATCAGGTCAATCGACAGGTTGTCCAAGCCAACCTTACGTGCGTTTTCCAAACTACGATATACGTCATCTGTACTGTGAATACGACCTATGCCTGTGAGTAGCTCATTCTGAAAAGCCTGTACTCCAAAGCTGAGTCGATTGACGCCGCCTTCTTTCATCACAGAGAGTTTTTCAAAATCAGTGGTGCCTGGGTTGGCTTCCATGGAGAACTCAATATCTTCCGCCCAATGCGGGAAGTAGGTTCGGACGCTCTTCAGGAAATATTCCATTTCTTTCGGATTTAGGGTAGTTGGTGTTCCACCCCCGACAAAAATGGTTTTAATCTCTCCTGGTGGGTGAAGCTTGACTGTATGTTCCATCTCCCGTTCCAGTGCATACAGATATTCCATAACAGGTTGATCCTTGAGCACATAAGAGTTGAAATCACAGTAAAAGCATTTATTCGTGCAAAAAGGTATATGCAGGTAAACCGCTTGAGGCGCGGATGAATGTTCATGTTTTTGTATGGATGCGGTCATGCCGATCCTCCTTGTCAATTCAGGGAATAGTGAAAAAATGCGCCGAGGTCTCGACAACCGCTTCGTGTTCCATTTGATCTTCTGATCGCTGTTACTCCAGATTCAAATGGACCACTCCGCTGCTGCCTACCACCATCGATCATTTTTTTGTGATATAGGTGTTGCAGTAAGAGTAAAGCAACTATAGAAGTACGCTAAGATACTGTTGCTATACTATTTTTGCAACCGAAATAACAAACACTCCATCTCTGGATAGCTTGCTCAAATAAATAACGTCCATTCTCCATGCACGGCAAATGCCCCATGAAAGAATGGACGAATACTTCAAACAACTTTACTCATCTATTTTCAGTACCGCCATAAATGCTTCCTGAGGTACTTCTACGTTACCGACCTGCTTCATACGCTTCTTGCCCTCTTTTTGCTTTTCAAGCAGCTTCCGTTTACGAGAAATATCGCCGCCATAACATTTGGCCAAGACGTTTTTACGCATCGCCTTAACGGTTTCACGCGCCACAACCTTTGTTCCTACAGATGCCTGGATCGGCACCTCAAACATTTGACGCGGAATTAGCTCGCGCAGCTTCTCACAGATAATACGTCCGCGATGATAAGCCCGATCTCTATGCACGATGAACGACAGCGCATCGACCTGCTCGCCATTCAACAAAATATCCATTTTCACCAGGTTGGACTGGCGATAGCCTGAAATCTCATAATCAAAGGAAGCATAACCTTTGGTACTTGATTTAAGCTGATCGAAGAAATCATATACGATTTCAGACAGTGGAATTTGATACGTAATGGTTACCCGTGTCGTATCCAGGTATTCCATATTTACGTACTCACCACGTTTGGTTTGACAAAGCTCCATCACCGTACCTACGTAATCATTAGGGACGATAATGCCTGCTTTTACATAGGGCTCTTCCACATGTTCAATCCGTCCGATTTCCGGATAATTCGATGGATTGTCGATCTGGATCGTTTCCCCATTCGTCAACTTTATGCGGTAAATAACACTTGGTGCCGTTGTAATCAGCGGAATGTTAAATTCACGTTCAATCCGTTCCTGGATAACGTCCATATGAAGCAGACCAAGGAAGCCGCAACGGAAGCCAAAACCCAACGCGCTTGATGTTTCCGGCTCAAAACTGAGCGAAGCATCGTTCAGTTGTAGCTTTTCAAGCGCCTCACGCAGATCGTTATACTCCGATGTTTCGATTGGATACAAGCCGCAATATACCATCGGATTAATTTTCCGATAACCTGGCATCGGTTCTAATGTTGGATTTTTTGCATCTGTCACCGTATCCCCGACACGCGTATCACCCACATGCTTGATACCGGCAACGATAAAGCCAACATCACCGATGTTCAGCTCGTCCACGATGTTCATACGCGGCATAAAAGCACCAACTTCAATAACCTCAAACGTTTTGTCAGTCGCCATCATTTTAATTTTCGAACCGGCTCGGATACTACCATCCACAACGCGAACATATACGATAACGCCTTTATAAGGATCATAGTGCGAATCGAAAATGAGTGCCTTGAGCGGATTATCCGGATTACCTTGCGGAGCAGGCACACTTCTGACCACCTGTTCCAAAATTTCTTTGATGCCGATTCCAGCTTTGGCTGAGGCATGTACGGTCTCGCTCGTATCCAAGCCGATAACATCCTCGATTTCCTGCTTTACCCGCTCAGGATCAGCACTTGGCAAATCAATCTTGTTAAGCACCGGCAAAATCTCCAGATTGTTGTCCAACGCCAAATATACGTTAGCCAACGTCTGTGCCTCGATTCCCTGCGCGGCGTCTACTACCAGCAAAGCACCTTCACAGGCTGCCAAACTACGGGATACCTCATACGTAAAATCGACATGTCCCGGTGTATCAATCAAATTCAAAATGTACTCTTCGCCGTCATCGGCCTTATAAGTGAGTCGCACTGCCTGGAGCTTGATCGTAATTCCGCGCTCCCGTTCCAGCTCCATCTGGTCAAGCACTTGCTCCTGCATTTCACGAGAAGTGAGTGCACCGGTATATTCTAGAATCCGGTCAGCCAGCGTGGATTTACCATGGTCTATATGTGCAATGATACTAAAGTTCCGAATTTTACGTTGTCTTGCCAAAATGTCAGTCATGCCTTACCCCCACACAATGCCTAGTGTCAATCAGCTTATTATAGCAGTTGTAAGGGGGGTCAGCAATATTTCTATTCTGTTACTCCATCAAATACAGATACGACCCATCGAATGCCCTGTCTCGACAGGTTTTGAAGCAACCCAGCTGTTTTGTCCGCCATGGTATCCACCGAGGCTTTCTGTCCCTTGACGGCTAGCAGTTCACGCGGTGTCTCCAGGCCCTGAGTATTGACATGTTGCGCAGTCGTCGAATACCATCTGGATGCTCCGAGCTCCGTCTGTTCCTCATTTTCTTCCCTTCCACCAGCTTCATTTATACTCGCTTCCGCTTTAGGCTCAGCCTTAACATTTCCATTAGTGCTATACGTACCGCTATATGCACGAGTGTTAGCTGCGGGTGTGTCCTCAATAATCGTCTGTTCATATCCAACTTTCTGTTGATTTACCGATTGAATCGTATTCCCTCCGTTCCATTCCGGCCCATACACTGAACGCAGACCAGATCCTGCCAGTTGCATACCAAGAAGAATACCTGCCCCCATAAGCAGTACAAATCCAAGTGCTTTCTTACGAAAATGTCCAGACATTACCTTCCCCCCTTACTGCTACCTCATTTAATTATCGCTGTTGCTCTTTTTTGTATCCGATACATTAGTGCCCGCTTTCTGAGCTTTCTGATCTTCCCAATACACTTCACCGATCATGTCCGCCAAAACGTCCGAGGTCCGTTTCAACTCCTCCTCGGTGTTATCAATACCCCCGATTTCAATTAAAATGCTATGCGAAGACAAGCTTTGATTGTATTCACCGTTGTTGCCTTTGCCACCATCTTTCCCCCATACACCACGTGATACGCCATGATACGATTTTTCCAGCTTTTCATGAATACGAGCAGCAAAGGCTTCATTTTCGCGCCAATTTTTGTTGTCATGTCCGATAATAAAATACACCTTGGCATAAGAAAGTCCATTAATGGTTGCTGTTGTTTTTCCATGACGTTGTGAATCCCGGTGGATATCAAGCAAATAAGTTAAACCTTTATTTCCTGCTAAAGCTTCCTTGACTGTTTCGCGTGAATATTTATAGGAATAGTTCCAATTGTAATTTTGAACTGTAGTAGCATAATCCTTGTTTACATGCAGTGTGGATATCCCCTGCTTTTCCAGCCTCTTCTTTACAAAGTCCCCTACCCTTGACACATTGGCCGATTTAGAACCTGAATTGGGATTGGAACTGGTTTTGCTAAGTAGTGGGTTATATGCTTCTCTGGGATGAGAATGGTAGATTAATATGCGCTTGTCCCCTTTGGCCGTATCACCTGGATGATCCTCACGTACCGGATCTGTTTCCGGTGTTGTCGGAATATTCGGCGTATTAGTCGGTGGGTTCTCAGATGCATCTGAGCCACCAGGAGCATCCGTCGTTCCCTGATCGGGCTGATAATCCGTAGGACCCTCTACCTTGATGTTCCCCGAACCCTTGCGCAGCAAGACAGGTGCTCCTGCAGACATGCCAGGAATCTCACGAGAAATGAGACTTTTGGGATCCTGCGGATTAATGCCTGTAAGCATCTGAAATACAAAAGGCGACCATTGTTCACCCGACAACGAAGATTGCTGCTTCTTTTGTGCCAAATGAGGTACTTCCATACCTAGCATATCCGCAAAAAAACCGCTGGACACCGAGCCTGCCAATCCTTTCATCGAAGAAACAGGAGATGTTTGTAGACGATTTTCTGCCAATCCCCCTAGCCCCAAAATGACAAATAAAAGCGCCGAGCCCATGATCAGCAGCACAAGCGTATGTCCCATCGCCAAAATTTCGATCCCTTTTCTTCTCCATCTTCCGACGTTCCAGGTCTGAATTTTTTTCATGTGAGCCTTGTCCTCCTTCGTCCCGTCGAAACCCGCTTTATATTTGGAACATAGGGTTCCTATCTGCTGCGGAAATCTCTTATATTTCAACTCTATGAACGGAGAACAATTACTAGAACACAAAAAATCTCTACCACAGGTATATCACCTCCCTTTTTGAAAGAGATTAGATTCCTGTTAAATAGAGACTTTTGTGTGAAATACGATTTTATCAACCCTTGATTAATGCGTATATGCGGCGACATTGCCAGGATCCACAGCTTCGTGCAGAGCAGCGTTCAATCCAGTAGCAATGATGTTCGCGATATCTTCAATAAATTCATCGATTTCTTTAGGAGTCACAATCAGATCATGTCCCAGCGGTTGCAGTACCTCTCTCACCAGCCCAAGTCTCTCAGGTTCTGAAATATCGTCCAGCATCCCCAGGATTGCTTTTGTAGAAGCCTTTTCTTTGGTAAAATGTGTTTTCATCAGTTCAATTACGTTATTGACAATGGTCGAAGCGTAGCATACCGTTGGAACGCCGATAGCGATACACGGAACACCCATAATATCCTTGGTGATACCGCGCCGCTTGTTGCCAATACCTGAACCCGGATGTATCCCGATATCGGCCACCTGAATGGTCGTATTGACACGCTCCAGTGAACGTGACGCCAGTGCGTCAATGGCAATAATCAGTTCTGGCTTTGTGCGATCCACGATGCCTTGAACAATTTCACTGGACTCAATCCCCGTAATACCCAGGACGCCCGGCGCAATTGCGCTCACATCCCGATAGCCCGGGTTGATTTGATCAGGTGTCAGTTCAAAAAATTGACGAGTCACCATCAAATTCTCAACGACAAGCGGACCCAGTGAATCGGGAGTGACGTTCCAGTTGCCCAGACCTACCACCAGTACCTTTGCCGTATTAGAAATCCCTATTTTTTGTATAAAATGCTCCATTTCTTTTGCAAATGCAATAGCTACACGTTGCTGGAGCCCCGTATCGCCTTCACGCAAGCCGGGTACTTCCAGTGTGACGTAATGCCCTTGTACCCGCCCAATACGGTTGGCTCCTTCTTCATTCAGTACATCCAACCGTGTGATTTTGATTCCGTTATCTTCCTCCACATTCTCATTTATGCCCGCCAGGGGTACAGGCTGATCCCGTTCAGCCAGTTCTCTTGCCTCTAATGCCAAATCCGTGCGTACCGCATACTTCTGCAAATCTAGATCCATCTTTTAAGCCTCCTTGGATACCATCTTTGACTATAGTGTGCGAGACACCCAACAGCTTTATGCATATCCATTTTCATCCTGTAATTCGCATCGCCTCAGAATGTTTTCTTATTGCAATTTGAGGTGTGGCATGCTAAAATATTTTAAGTTGTGAAACGTTTGTGTTCATAAGTAATGCCTTTACAGGAGGTGAATGTAATGCCAAACATCAAATCCGCTATCAAACGCGTTAAAACTAGCGACAAACGCCGTGCGTTGAACGCTTCCCAAAAATCCGCGCTTCGTACAGCAGTAAAAGCTGCCGATACAGCGTTGGTAGGTAACGAAGCTGAAACTGCTGCTGCTGCTTTCAAAGTAGCTTCCCAAAAGCTGGACAAGGCTGTAACTAAAGGTCTGATCCACAAAAATGCAGCTGCTCGCAAGAAATCTCGCTTGGCGAAAAAACTTAACGCTCTTACAGCTCAAGCGTAAGCAAGAGCTACTTTCATACGTTAATGAAAAAAACCTGACCAGCCTTGGCTGATCAGGTTTTTTTAGTTTATAACTTTTATTCGTTTACAGCATCAGCGTTCTGCGCTACATAAGTTGACTCTATTAGCAGCACATGAGTGGAATTAGATCGAAGCCCCCGCACCCATTTTCATCAAAAATAGCTCCAGTCCCAGTACCTTGTCAACGACACCTGTTTTCATATGATAATCCAGCTCGCCCAATTCGTAGAGAAGCTGACGCAGCTGCTCAGGGCGGAACCTCCGCGCTTGGTCCCCTGCAACTTTCACCCCATAAGGATGCAAACTAAGCTGACTCGCAATTTGTTGCTGGGAATAGCTTTGACCTGCCAGCTCTTTGACCTGCAACATAATACGGAACTGTCGCGTGATCAAAGCGGCAATCTTGATCGGTTCCTCTTTTTGCTTAAGCAACTCATAAAAAATACTGAGCGCCTTATCCAGCCGCAAATTAGCCAGATCCTCAACCATCGCAAATACGTTTTGCTCTGTGTTACGAGGCACCAGAGATTCTATATCAGCGGATGAAATCGTTCCCTGTGCTCCTGCGTATAAACACAGCTTGTCTATCTCGGCAGCCAAGGATTGCAGCCCAGTACCTGTGAATTGAATGAGGCTTTCAGCAGCTCCTGCAGCCAATTGCACTTCTCTTTCTCCTGCACGCTTATGGATCCAAGCCACAAGATCATCTCCACCCATTGGAGCAAAGGCAATAACCGAAGCATCACTTTTTAGCTTTTTGACAATCTTTTTCCGTTCATCCAACTTTTCAGCCTGAACCGTAAAAACGATGACGCTATAGTCAGTCGGGTTATCCATATAAGTCAACAGCGTCTCAAGCCGGTGCTCTATCTTGCCGCTATCTTTGCCTGCTGCAAATACACTGGTATCCCGTACAATAATCAGCTTCTTTGGTACCAGAAAAGGCGCTGTTTCCGCCTCCTCCACAACCACCTCAATTGGCGTTTCGGTTAAATCATAAGGAATGATGGCGAAGTCACGATGCTCCTCTTCCACCACTTTCTCTTTAAGCATCTCAACAAACTGCTTCATTTGGTATTTTTCACTACCGTATAGCAAATACACTGGCGAAATGTCGCCTTTGCGAATAGCCTTAGAGGCTGTTTTTACATCCATTTTCCGTTCCCCCCACCCACTGATCGTACCTGACATCCGAGCGGAAGGCAAGTCATGACACAAACGAAGGGACCCTACCTATAGGCAGGATCCCTTCACCACCATCTATATCAACACGGCAGCAGAAAGCTCTAGAAACTTTCGGCCGTCGGGATACGACGTCGGTTCATATAGTTTATTCCCTGTTTTTAAAAGTGTGTCAACTTACGGAAACTATTTTCCAGTGCTGCGCGGAACGGTGTACGTATATTTACTTGCAGTCCCATCCTGCTCCGTCTCATACATAAAGGTCTGGCTGTCTTCCGACCAGCTTCCTTTGACCCAGGCACCTTTTAGAGTACGGACTTCCAGTGTTGTTCGGTCTACACCGTTATCGGAAAGCTTATACACTTTCAGCTTTTTGCCCTCAATAGCCACCGCATAGCTACCATCAGGCGAGTTGAGCTGATCTGTAGAGGCAGATTGGGCACTATAGTTGGAAGCATTATTGTTGTCCGGAGAGACCAGTGAATTAGATACAAAGCCTTCTTTACGAACCGGGTCTTGTGACACGGATGATTGCTGATCATTAGAAGCTGCATTGCTGCTATCCGTTCCCAAGGCATTGCCCGAATCCTTGGTGATGCTTCTGGAAGTCGCTTCTTTCGACGTTTCATTTGACGCAATTCGATCCTGTACCTTCAAATCCTGACTAAGCGACGAGGATGAATCATTCGTACTTGTGTTACCATTATTATCGTCCTGAGCAGTACCCGTACCCGCTAAGGGTGCTTTTTCCATTTTCGGTTCCAACTGTTCATCAGGAGCAATCGTGGATTGATCAGATTTTTCCTGACTTAGCTGTTTGTCCTCAGATTTAGGAGCATCTCCAGCAGACGGATTTTCCTTTGTCACCTGACGATCCGTACGTAGCTGTCCCTGCCCTTCATCCTGACGAGAAGAATGTTCGGCTGGTGCAGACTTCGTCGAATCTTCCTCCCCAGCTCGCTGATCGTCACGTTTCCCAGCATCCCGTTTGGAAGAGTTCTTTTCATCGTCTGCATTAGTTGCACCTTGTTTGCTCAGGCCAGGATCTTTATCCGCAGGTGGCTGAGATGCATCCGTTTCTTGCCCCTGCTCTGACGGCTGCTTTGTAGAATCCGAACCAATGGCTGTATCATGTCCTCCACTGCCATTGGCTGTACCTGGAAGAGTTTCCGTCTGATTCTGCGGATTCGTCACTTCGGGCGACTGGGTAGTAAGTATGCCTTCCGCATCTTGTACTGTTTTAGGCTCGAAGTTAAATACTACAATCCCCAGTACAACAGCAGCGGCAGCCACGCCTATAGCAGCGCGCCCAGCCATTCGATTCCACCAAGGTATAGGCTGGGTACGTTGTCTAGGCACTGGTCCAGGCTCTACAGCCACAGGCTGCATTTCCTGAAGCGCACTTCCCTGCTCTTCACGTGCGCGGTCAATGGCATCAAGCTGAGGCAGGATGGAATCCACCAGGCTGAACGCCGGGGAAACCGCAGGCAATTCCTCCAGCTCGCGAGAGAGTGTCTGAAGAATAAGAAATTTTTCCGCACAGTCCGGGCAAGTCGCAATATGGTTCATTAATTGGGACGTCTCTTCTTCGCCCAGCTCATGATCCACATAACGCTGCATCCAATCCATCACCTCTTCCCCACACTTCATCCTGATACACCACCTTTCTGATATTCCTGAAGTAGCCCTTGCAATTGCTGTCTTGCACGATATAAGTATGACTTGACCGTATTTAGCGGCAAATCCAGAGAATCTGCAATCTCGTTATAGGAGAAATCCTGCAAATATCTTAAGACAATTACCGTCCGGTGGTGCTCCGGAAGCTGTTGTATAGCCTCACGAACATCCTGTGCCATGTAAGAGGTCAACACCTCGACCTCCACATTTTGGGGATCGTTGAATATCATGTCGTGCTCGTCAATGGAAACCGAGGGCTTCGTTCTTCTGAATTTGTCGATGCATATATTCGTTACAATGCGTTGGACCCAGGTTTTAAACTGCGCTTTTTCCTCATAAGAGTTAATTTTGGAATAGATCCGTATGAGGGCTTCTTGTGAAGCATCCATGGCGTCCTGCTCATTGTTTAGAATGTAATATGCCGTACGGTACACATGCTGTTCTA
Organism: Paenibacillus sp. SEL3; assembly: GCF_054602585.1. NCBI lineage: Bacteria > Bacillati > Bacillota > Bacilli > Caryophanales > Paenibacillaceae > Paenibacillus > Paenibacillus sp. SEL3. The sequence goes on from NZ_CM137725.1 coordinate 592,468, forward strand.
TCTCTCTTAATAGGGTAATGAGAGCGTCGCGATCGCCCGATTGAGCGGCTCGAATGAGTCCCTGCTCTACCACAAAGGATCCCCCTCTCCCTGCAATATTACAGACGTATCCCTTTTACAAATTGTTGCAGGATAGACGTCTGACACTAATTTTATTTTTTCAACAAAAAAAATTATACCAAAAAGCCCAGAATCCCCAGCGTATCCTCCCTTAGAATAACAGAAAAAGGGAAGGTAGTCACCTTCCCTTAGCTCCTACTACATCTAAATGCTAGCCTATCGAGCTGCAAGATCATATTGTTACTTCTTGGAAATCAAAAAATCCGATATGCATTCTAATTAATAAGTCAGAGCAATCGGATCTTGAAAATAAAAATCTTCGATTGAGTATTGATATACTTTACCTGATTTAACGGCAGAAAGGTTCTTCACACGCTTTTAGATAAAATATCTTTTCCTTGGCTGCTCCATCACCTCTAATACCCAACATTAAATAAGAAGAGTAATTGTACCTTTATCACTTTCATATGTACGCGTGGCAGCTTCATCTCCAGTTGATGTGGTCTTGGCAGCAGCCGATTGACCGCTTTCCGTTGCAGTCTCACCCCCACTTGTAGCATTGCGCTCAATACCAGCATTAACGAAATGATGAACAAACAAGCTGAAGCTCTAAATTTAAAATAACTCACAATATTTCCCCTATTAATAATGATTCTCATTTTCATAACTCATTTGATTCTATCAAAGCTTACAGCTACTGTCCATGTAGATTGGATTCAAAGCAAACAACACACTCCTAAGAGTGAGCACCCGTTTTAGTGTGTTGTTGTATTCGTATCTGTTTTGTACTGTTTGCGTTGGTACCGCACACTCAGTTTTCCTTGCTGTGCTCGAATCTGTATCTCTCCCATCGTATCGGTTCGATATATAGCAGAATCAACTGCTGACAAACGTTCCAATACCGCTTCATTCGGATGTCCGTAAGTATTGGTCGCACCGACCGAAATGACAGATACTCTCGGTCGCCAGTAGGATAACCACTCTTCCGAGGTAGAATACTTGCTGCCGTGATGTGCTATTTTCATGACATCTATAGCATTCCTTGCCCCTCCCGTTGCTCCCTCATCTTTCAAACGGAATGAAGAAGGGGTTAATTCAGCAAGCAACAATGACTCTGCTGCATCATCCATATCTCCTGTGAACAAAAAGGAGGCTCCCTCCATCTCCAATATCATGGCAACAGAGTAATGATTTTGTTCCTTCATAACAGGCAGCTGTTCAGATTCGTTATCCGGTAGCGTAAACGGATAGAGAAAGCGGATTTTCGTAGCCTGGTCTGGTTCCCATTCCATGCTATGATGTGCCCCGTACAGCTTGATCTGCTTATCTAAAGCCGTGTTCAACAGCTTACGGAATGGAGCTTTATCTGTCAGGGTACCATTAAAAAACAAGGTAGATACGGGAATCTGGTCAAGCACAGCTTGTAATCCTCCGGCATGATCATGATCTCCGTGTGTTAAAATGACAGCATCTAGTCGATGCACACCTCGTTGCTTTAGTAAGGGTACAAGCGTATCTTTACCTACCTCGTAGGGATCTGCACGCTTGCGCCAAGCATTTTTCCCTGTTGCAAAGTCCATTGTCCCCCCGCCATCAACCAAGATATGTTTCCCGCCCGGCGTTGTGATTAAAATGCTGTCACCTTGGCCCACATCCAGATATTGAACAATTCCCGTATTCCCCTCACCAGGAGATTGGTAACCTGTATACAATATTCCAAGCCAAGCAATAACACTTAGAGCCAGTGCCAAATTACGATAACCATTCCACTGTCGACGCGCAAATCTCCCTGCTCCCTCAGGTTCAAGAGCCGTATGCAATATAGCCGCCCACTCTGAAGAAGCTGCTAATCCTGTATAGATAGTTGATGAATTGGGAGTAGAGTCCAAGACGGTAATGTCGTTCGTTTTTCTGCGGGATGTCAGCCACGTTGTGAGCCAGTACAAAACACTGTACAAAGCTACGTAATACGCTATGACCCACAGAATGGAGGAAGACGGCCAAATACTCACATAAGCATCATCCACATTCAGCCATTTTACTAGTAAAAAGGTCAAATCGTTCAATTGCTCTGCCGGCCAAGCAAAAATGCGAGCCCCATCCCCCCACAAAAAGGCAACTCCCATCGCCACCGTACCCAATGGAAGCACGATATATGTAATAAGGGGTACAAGCACAAAATTGGCCGCAAATGATAGCAGCGAAAATTGATTAAAGTAGAATACCGTCATTGGAAACGAAACAAGCTGTGCCGTAATTGTAATCGCAACTTCACCGCCGATCAGGAAAGGCCATTTGGCGAAAAACGGCTTCATAAGCGGCATATAAATGAGCAACCCACCTGTCACCAAAAAGGAAAGCTGAAAGCTGACGCTAAGTAGATAATATGGATTCCAAATCAGCATGAGCAGCGCAGATATACTTAGAATATTAAGTCCGTCTTTGAGCAACCCTCGTCGGGCTGCAAACAAGCCGATCATCGCCATAATTCCTGCCCTCACAACAGAGGGAGAAGCACCAGTCAGCAGGACATAAGCCGGAATGAGTATCATCACGACCGTAAGAGATGTCTCGCGGCTAACTCGTAACAGCCTGAGTAGATATAATAGTGTAGCTGCATATACTGCCACATGCATGCCCGATATTGCTAAAATATGCGTTAAACCAAGCTGCGTAAACTCGTTATAGGTTGCTGGGTCCAACTCATCTGTTACCCCAAGTACCATTCCTTTCATATATCCTGCGTGATGAAGCGATGTAAATGCCAGTTCCATTCTCTGTCCTAGCTGCTCCCTAAGCTGGTCATTCCACCTGAACAAAGTGTAGCGGTTCCATAGTGAAGCATCCTGCTTCTGTAACGAGGCTGCCCCATCGCCTTTGAAAAGCCAGTGGATTTCCTGTGTGTGCAGGTATTCACTGTAATCAAAGCCACCAAAGTTCCCCGCTTTTGCAGGAGCCTTTAAGGTGCCACGCAGTAGGATCGCATCTCCACGTTGCCATGCTGCCGCAAGTTGCTGTTCCTGCTTGGCAGCCAACTTGATATGAACAATGACCTGTTCAGAAATTGGTGCACGATTCTCGTCCTTGTTCGAATGATTTCCGAAGTGATTGATTGAAGTAACTCTCATCTCAAACTGTGTTCGATCACCATCTACCTGTACTTCAGAAGCGATAAACCCTGCTGCTTGAACAGGCATGTCTTCCACCATAGAAGACGATACATGAAGAGCATCGGGAATACTGCTAACATTATGCATATCATGCCAAAACCAATGAAATCCACCTCCGCTGAATACAAGCCAAAGTAATACCATATGCCGGATGGGGATTTTCATCAATAAAGCTATAAGCGGAAAGATCAGAGTAACCCCCGCCCAAAGCAACAAAAGCATACGTCCAGAATACAGACATGCTCCCGCACTTCCTGTAATCCAACAAACAGTAAGGGTCAATATAGGTCTAGTTAACACAAGCTTAGCTTGAATACGATCACCTTCCGGTAGCAAACATTGCTTTCTGTTCAAAAACACAAAACAAAAAGAACCTCTGACAAAATAGCATTCGTCAGAGGTTCTTCCTCGTTTACTATTTAATTCATAACATCCATCAGCGTTTCTTTTGGTGGATGATAGGTCTTCAGCATACGAAAAGCGATGCCCTTTTCCTCCATCATAGCACGAACCTTGTCGGCATCTTTGGGATAAGGTCGGTGGTATACAATCTCCACAATACCGCTGTTCGCCAACATATTGGCACACGTCCAGCATGGCTGGTCGGTGACATATACTGAAGAGCCTTCACGATCAATTCGGTCAGTAAACAGCAGCAGGTTCTGCTCTGCATGAATAGTGCGAATACAACGCTGCTTTTTAACCATTTCCTCGTGCCCATCACGGTGAACGACCTCATACTCCTCTGAAATCATACAGCCTGCCTCCGAACAGTCAGGCACCCCCGATGGTGCTCCATTATAGGCCGTCCCCAAGAGCTTTTTACCTTGTACAAGTACGGCTCCAACATGACGCCGCGCGCAGCGCGAACGGGTGGATACCATATAAGCGATATCCATGAAGTAGGTGTCCCAGTCCTTGCGTACATCTGCACTCATTTCCATCTCTCCCGTATAAACAAGTTAAAACGTAAACCATATCCGCTACCGCCGTTCTCAGGGTATAAACATTGTAATTATTACATAAGTTACAAGCTGACATACGGCTTCATTTTCGCCAACATTTTAGCTCCGATTCCTTTTACATGATCCAAATCATTCACACGTTTGAACGCCCCGTGCTGATTGCGGTAGTTCAAAATAGCCTCGGCTTTCTTAGACCCAACCCCTGGTAGCTCCATTAACTCGGCAGCAGTCGCCGTGTTGATGTTTACCTTTTTTTCGCCGGAAACGGGTGTAGTAACCGAATCACTTACCGTATTGGTCCTACTCGTCGTTGCACCACTCGAACTGACAATACCTGTGTCTGAGGTCGGATCCGCAACACCTGACTGCTTTACAGCACTCGAATTTCCCGCAATAGAGTTTCCGCTCACAGCAGCAGATACACCAGTAGATATCTGTACAGTATCACTTTTCACTTTGTAAGCGGCTTCGGCATTCCTACTGCGCTCAGCTTTGTCTGAAGGTTCTTTTACAGCAGGCTTTTCCTGGGCATAGTCACTGCTGCGCTGCGACTCATTTGGCTCTGAATCCATCGCCACAGCCTGCTCCACCTTATGGTTAAGTAAAGTCCACTCTTCTTGCGGCTCAGAACGCTGTCCTCCGGCAAATAAAATAAGTCCACTGCCGATTACAGCAAGCGTTATCGCTGTTCCTGTCCATACGCGTTTCATTTCCGTATCGTCCCCTACTCCACATGGATTCGGGAAATTGAGCCGACTGAAAACACCGCCTCTATCAAACAGAGCAAGTCTGTCCAATTCCCGTTTAGCCGGAGGGTGTAAACAACCTCCATACGGTCTCGCTGTGAGCATTTTTACAATAAAGTGATACGACCCCGGGCACGATCTAACATGCTCAGACATAAAATTCGTCATGTCGGCCAAGACCAGGCGCATACACTAAGAAGAATGACAGCTGACAGCACAGCGTCTATACCGCAAAGTATGAAAGGAGGACGTTGAACAATGAAAGTTGGATTTATCGGGACTGGCAGCATGGGAAGTCTGCTAATTGAGTCTTTTATTCATTCTAACGCACTCAAGCCGCAGCAAATATCAGCAAGTAATCGAACGCATTCCAAGGTAACCGAGCTAGCCCGTCGTTATCCAGGTTTGCATGCAGTCCAAAGCAACCGTGAAACGGCAGCGGAAAGCGATGTTCTGTTTATCTGTGTGAAGCCGCTGGAATCAAAAGCCGTAACGGATGAAATACGCAACGTCATTACAGAAGAGCAAATCGTCGTATCTATCACAAGCCCGGTGCAGATTCGTATTTTAGAGCATGCACTGAAAGCTAAAGTGTCCAAAATTATCCCCAGTATCACCCATCAAGTAGGCAGCGGAGCCTCACTATGCATCCATGGAAGCCGGATTACAGAGGAGGACCGCTTCCTTCTGGAAGAGCTTATGTCCCACATCAGCAGGCCGATTCGGGTTAAAGAATCTTATACTCGGATCACGTCGGATTTTTCGAGTTGTGGTCCTGCTTTCTTGGCCTTTTTTATGGACCAGTGGATTCAAGCCGCAGTTCAAGCTACAGGTATGGACCGTACGGAGCTATGCGCACTGGCCGGTGAAATGATCATCGGAACTGGAAAGCTGCTCACGGAAGGCGGGATGACACCAGCCGAGTTACAGGCCAGAGTAGCGGTTCCCGGAGGTATTACCGCCGAAGCTCTCGCACTGTTGGACATCAGCCTGCATAGTGTCTTTCCCGAGCTGATACAGGTAACGCACAACAAATATGAAGAGGACATGCAAAAGATAGATGTCTCCTTCGGCTTAAAGCCAATTAACCGGCAACAATATTAACCAGCTTACCTGGAACAGCAATTACCTTGCGGATCGTTTTGCCGGCCAGTGCCTGCTGAACATTGTCCAACGACACAGCGAATGCTTCCATCGCTTTAGCATCAAGATCCTTGGCAATCGTTGCACGCTGCACAATTTTACCATTCACTTGCACAACAATTTCCACTTCGGCGTCCACCGTCCATGCTTCATCATAAGCAGGCCAAGCCGCGTAGGTAATGCTATCATTGTGCCCCAGCAGCTGCCACAATTCCTCGGCCAGATGGGGTGCAAGCGGCGACAGCATTTGCACGAAGTTTTCCATTGCTGCACGCGGCAGAAGGTCTGCTTTATATGCATCGTTGGTGAAGATCATCAGCTGGCTGATCGCTGTATTGAAGCGCAGTGCATCCAGATCTTCGGTTACTTTTTTCAGCGTTTTATGCCAAGTACGATTGAACTCATCGCTACCGCCGTCATTTGTAATTTTATCGTTCAGGCTACCATCCTCGGAAACAAACAGGCGCCATACGCGGGACAGAAAACGATGTGCTCCCTCTACCCCATTCTCATTCCATGGCTTGGTCGCTTCCAGCGGCCCCATAAACATCTCATAAATACGCAGCGTATCGGCGCCAAACGTATTGACAATATCATCAGGATTAATGACATTACCGCGTGATTTACTCATTTTTTCATTGTTGTTGCCCAAAATCATACCCTGGTTGACCAGCTTATAAAAAGGCTCTTTCGTTTCCACTACGCCGATATCATACAATACCTTATGCCAGAAACGGGCATACAGCAAGTGAAGAACCGCATGTTCAGCTCCGCCAATATACAAATCAACAGGCATCCATTCACGTTGTTTCTCTTTGGATACAAGCTCTTTGTCATTTTTCGGATCAATAAAGCGCAGGTAATACCAGCAACTTCCTGCCCATTGCGGCATTGTATTCGTCTCGCGACGTGCTTTCATACCTGTCTCAGGATCAATGGTTTCCACCCAATCTGTTGCGTTCGCCAGCGGGGATTCACCTGTACCTGAAGGCTTAATATTGTCCATCTCCGGCAGTACGAGCGGAAGTTGGTCCTCAGGAACCGTTTTGATCGTTCCATCCTCCAGATGAATTACCGGAATCGGCTCGCCCCAATAGCGTTGACGGCTGAACAGCCAGTCACGCAGGCGGTAAGTGACTTTGCCGTGTCCTTTGCCCTCGGCTTCCAGCCATTCAATCATCTTCGGAATCGCTTCCTCGTTGGTAAGTCCATTCAGCGGGCCTGAATTCACGTGCGGTCCATCCTCAGTATATGGCTCATTAGCCACATCTCCACCTTGGACAACCTCAATGATATTCAATCCGAATTGCTTGGCAAATTCCCAGTCACGCGTATCGTGAGCAGGTACAGCCATAATCGCTCCAGTTCCGTAGCCTGCCAGTACATAGTCAGCAATCCAGATCGGCAGCTTTTCGCCGTTCACTGGGTTCACTGCATAAGCTCCTGTGAATACGCCTGTTTTATCCTTGGCCAGATCCGTACGCTCCAGATCGCTTTTACGAGCAGCTTGTTCACGGTACTGTTGTACAGCATCCTTTTGCTCAGGCGTAGTGATAATATCCACCAATCCCTGCTCTGGTGCCAGCACACAGTAGCTTGCGCCGAACAGTGTATCTGGGCGAGTTGTAAATACTGTGAGTTGCTCGTCATAGCCTTCAATTGGAAAACGAACCTCTGCCCCGGTAGACTTACCGATCCAGTTCCGTTGCATATCCTTAATACTCTCAGACCAATCCAGTTCCTCCAGATCATCCAGCAGACGATCCGCGTATTCCGTAATTTTCAGCATCCATTGACGCATTGGTTTACGGACGACCGGATGACCGCCACGCTCACTCTTACCGTCAATAACTTCTTCATTCGCCAGCACCGTTCCCAGCGCTGGGCACCAGTTCACAGGTACTTCAGCTACATATGCAAGGCCGCGCTTGTACAGCTGGATGAAGATCCATTGTGTCCATTTGTAATAATCAGGATCCGTCGTGCTGATTTCACGATCCCAGTCGTAGGAGAAGCCGAGCGATTTGATTTGACGGCGGAAGTTATTTACGTTTTTCACCGTAATTTCGCGTGGATGCTCCCCTGTATCCAGCGCATGCTGCTCCGCAGGCAGACCGAAGGCGTCCCAACCCATCGGATGCAGTACGTTGTAGCCGCGCATTCTTTTATAACGTGAAACAATATCCGTAGCTGTGTAGCCCTCCGGGTGGCCTACATGCAGGCCGGCTCCAGATGGGTACGGAAACATATCCAAAGCATAAAACTTCGGTTTGCCCGGCTCTTCCCCGGTGCGGAACGTCTTGTTCTCATCCCAATATTTCTGCCATTTTGGTTCAATACTTTGCGGTTGATAGCCGTGCTTCGGCTGTGTGTCTGTCATTGTCTTTTCCTCCTCAAACGGTATGCAACAAAAAAACCTCTGCATCCCGTAGCGTGTCAGCGCTAGGGACGAGAGGTTATATTCCCGTGGTACCACCCTAGTTAGCAGAAAGCGTTCTTCGCGTTCTACTCCCTTTGCACCTGATAACGGAGGTGATCCGATGCGGGTTAATAACAGGATACAAGCACCAGTATAGGGCGTTCCTGCGTTGGACGCATATCTCCGAGGCGAGTTCACTTTGTGCTGTCAACCGGCTTGCACCACCCGCCGGCTCTCTACATGTCCAGACAAAGCTACTATTCCTCATCAGCGATTGTTTAACCGTTAATAATGGCACTATTATATTGAAAACCGCGAAAAAAGTCAAATAAGGACTACCTTTGGTGTTAAGAACCCTCTCCATACTAAATTTTCATGACACATGCATACGAATGTTTTATAATAATTCCGAGTTAAATCGCTTCAAGCTGAGATGAGTTGAGATAAGAAAGGTGAGCTGAGACATGGCACAGATTAAAATTTACGGAATAAAAGAGACTCTATATCCAATCAAAAAGCAATTTTCAGAGGTGATTCATTCTGCTGTGGTGGATGCGTTCAAATATCCTCCTGACAAGAGGTTTCATCGTTTTTTCCCTATGGATCGGGAAGATTTTATATATGCCGATGGTCGCTCTGAGGCGTACACCATTATTGAAATCAGTATCTTTGAAGGCAGAACGACAGAAGCTAAGAAGCAACTCATTAGCCTGTTATTCCAAAGAATTAACGATCTTTTGGGTATTTCTCCACAGGATCTTGAGATTACTATATTTGAAACACCCAAACAGAACTGGGGCATTCGGGGTGTACCGGGTGATGAGCTTCAGTTGAACTATAAAGTGAATATATAAGTGCAAAAAGACGCCCTTCATGTCATCATGAAAAGCGTCTTTTTTTTCCCATATTCGTTCAATGAATCCATGCTATTTTACAGCAACATAAAACAGTCTCGCCGCGTCATCTTCTGCTTCTACCCATTCAAAATCCGCATATACCTTCACATCGCGAAAACCCGCTTTGGACAATTCTGCCTTCATCCAGTCTGGGTCATAGGCACGTTGTACATGTATTTCCTCGAAACGCTGGTATAGATCGCGTCCTTCATGTTCTGCTTTCGCAAAGATACTAAGATGATGCTCAATTTCACAACGGGGAGTGTCCAACGCACATGTCCAGATATATGAGATAGAGCGTTCGTCCAGTACGAAAGGCTGCTCTTCATCATAACGTAAAAACGTCTGGGGATGATGCACATCGAACAAAAAGGTTCCGCCAGGCTTCAGACCAGCATGCGTTCTGCGAAAAGTAGAAATGATATCTTCTTCCTCCAACAAGTAATTCAGACAATCGCAAAAAGAAATTACAGAATCCACAGGCTCGGGTAAAATCCATTCTCTCATATCCTGCTGTATCCAGCGAACGCTTCCCTCACGAAACAATCGCTGTCCCTGTGGAGTAGTTTCCATTTTGCGACGGGCTACTGCCAGCATGTCAGAGGATAAGTCGATTCCAGCCACTTCGAACCCTGAATTAACCAGGGGAATCGTAATTGAACCCGTTCCGCAGCCCAGCTCGGCCACCGTATGCGGCATCCCGTACTGATCCCAAGCCTGCCGTGCAAAGCGCAACCAGTCCGGGTACGGCATGTCCTGCATCAGCTCATCATACACATAGGCAAACTTCCGGTAAGAAGCCATTTTTTATTCCCCATTCCCGTCCTTCGGTTTCGGCATTTTCTCCACCAGGTAGGTCCAGTTTTCCTTTTGTGTAACCATTCCTTCCTTCATCAGCTTGCCCATCGCACGCTTGAAGGCGGATTTACTAATACCAAACCGTTGCTTGATAATATCGGGTGGTGTTGCATCGGAGTAAGGCATGCCGCCGCCCGGACGCTCTTTCAGAAAAGCAATCAACCGATCCGCATCCTCATCACGGCCCACTTCCTTGCGTGGCGACATTGCCAGATTGACCCGACCGTCTTCGCGAACAAGCGTGACCCGTACCTTAACCTCTTCGCCCAAGCGAAGCATCCGGTTGCGTTCTGAGGAGTGAATCATCCCAATCGCGCCAAAACCAAGCACCCCTCCGTCCACCAGAACGAATGTACCCATTTGAAGCGGCTTGTACACAGTCGCCTGCACCCACGTATTCAGCCACGAATCAGGGGCGTGGAAGCACAACGGAGCCAGTTCCTGTTCCCCTGCCAGCTTAGCCCGCAATCTGCCTTGCTTGTCATGCTCCATAATGGCATACACGTAGTCGCCCACCCGAGGATGCAAATCTCGGTTTTCTGGCAACTCACGAATTGGCAGCAAAAGCTGACGACCCAATCCCATCTCCAGGAAACAACCCAAACGCGGGTGCACATCGGCCACCTCAAGCTTAGCCATTTCGCCCAACGACAAGAACGGCTTTTTCATGGTTGCGGCCAAACGGTCCTCTGTATCGTGAAAAATAAATACCTCCAACCGTTCACCAACTTCAATTTCACGTGTCAGCTCCGTATAGTGCAGCAGCACATCCTGCTCACCAACAGTGAGAAAGTAGCCGAAAGGAGATACCTCACGATCCACCATAATGGTGACATAAGTACCGGCGATCAAACTCATACCTTTTCCACAACCTTAGCATCCGACCAGAGTCGTTCAATGTTGTAATATTCGCGCTCGTCGCGATGGAAGACATGCACTACGACATCCCCCAAATCCATTAGAACCCAACGGGCGGAATCCATTCCTTCGATTCCTTTGATAGTTACACCTTCATCATGAGCGCGTTTGCGAATTTCTGTTGCAATCGCCTGTACCTGTGTATCCGAATTACCGTGGCAGATGACAAAATAATCAGCTACTAGTGATATTCCCCGCAAATCCAGTGCGACAATATTCATTGCTTTTTTATCATTTGCGGCATCAACCGCTGTTTGCATTAATTGCTCATTAGTTAGGGTCATTCATGAACCTCCGTTTTTCTCTGTTTTAGTTGTTGAATCAAGTCATTGCGCGACAAGACTGTCAGTGGAAAAATAACCTTTTTCTTCTCCAGCAACAATGAAATTGTGGAGTCAAATCCAGCGACAAGGCCCTGCTCCAAGCTTTTCTTTGCCTGTTTACGGATATGCTCAACCCCGGGAAAATCCCGTCCCGGTTCGATGTAATCAGCGAGACACACGACTTTGTCCAGCAGGCTCATACCTACGCGTCCTGACGTATGCCAGCGGATCGCATTCCTTATTTCAGAATCATCCACTCCGTAATCTCTTGCTGCAACGCAGTATCCTACCTCTGAATGCCAGAGCTGCTTGTCATGTTCCAAAAGCTCCTGATCACATTCGGGATGACTGCGAATCACCTCTTCCATCTGTTGAACAGGCCAATATTTCGCTACATCATGCAAAATAGCCGCCAGTTCGGCCTTATCCGGATCTGCTCCATAGCGCTTTGCAAGCTCCACTGAGGTATGCATAACACCTAGTGTGTGCTTCCAGCGTTTTTCAGGCATTTGACCAGATACGGCTTCCATTAATTGCTCACGGCTGTACTTCATACAAACCGCCCCTTGTAATATAGTCATGCACTCGATCAGGCACAAGATAACGGATAGTGCGCCCTGCCGCAGCACGCTCTCGAATATCCGTGGACGAAATGTCCACCACTGGCATATCTGCCAACAGTACCTTGTCCTGCAAATAATGTGGCAACTCATCCATTGCAAGCTGGAATCCTGGTCGCCGAACACCAATAAAACAAATTCGCTGCGCCAGTTCCTCAATTCCCTGCCAATGAGGCAAGTAGTTCACCATATCCGCACCAATAATAAAATAAAAATCCACAGCAGAATGCAACTCCTGAAGCTCCTTGATCGTGTCAATGGTATAGGATACTCCCCCGCGAAGCACTTCAATATCCAGCACTTCAAAAGCAGGATGACCCGCCACCGCTTCACTCGTCATCTCCAGACGCTCTTTACCGCTCGCCCCCGCCTGATGCTTGTGCGGAGGAATATGAGAAGGCATAAACCATACTTGATCCAGCCCATAGGCATCTCTTGCCGCTTCTCCAGCCAGCAGATGTCCAATATGAATCGGGTCAAATGTACCACCCATAATACCGATTTTCATAATTTTCTCCCCGCATGTTATCCTCTAGGCAACTCAATTTCCTTATGGTCACGGGATTCTTTGTACAAAATAATAGTGCTCCCGATGATCTGTACAAGCTCAGAACCTGTCTCCGCGGCCAGTTCTTCCGCAATTTCATGCTTGTCGTCCAAACAGTTGTTCAAAATTTGTACTTTCATCAGCTCACGCTTTTCAATCGCATCGTTGATGTGACGCATAAGATGCTCATTCGTACCGTTTTTGCCTACTTGAAAAACCGGGTCCAAATGATGCGCCATTGAGCGCAGATATCTTTTTTGTTTACCTGTTAACATGTATATTTAACCCCTTCGTCGCCACATATGCAATGCAGCATTTCCATAATTTTAATGTACCCTCTTACTTACGACAGGCTACTCAGCACAGCCGCTCTCATTTGCTCTACAGCAGGGACTACCCCTGTAAAATACTCAAAAGCCACAGCCCCCTGGTACACGAACATGCCCAAGCCCCCATGTACAGTGCAGCCGCGCTGTTCACGGCTTTCCTGTAAAAGTCTCGTTTCCAACGGGTTGTAGATCAAATCACTCACAATGATTCCCTCCGGAATCAAGCTCGTTTCCAGTGGAAGTTCATCCGATAAAGGAGACATTCCCACCGAGGTTGTGTTAATCAACACATTCACTGTGGCGAGCACGCTCTTGGCATCCTCGTTGGAATAACCCCTCACTGGGATCGCTTCCGTCGTCCACTCTAATGCCAGTTGCTCAGCTTTGTCACGTGTTCGGTTCAAAATAATGACCGATTCCGGTTGCTCCTCCAACAGAGCATGAATCACGCCACGAGCAGCCCCTCCGGCTCCAAGCACAGCAATTCTTGCTCCCTTCAACTCGACAGAAGTCTCTTCTTTGAGGGAACGTACGTAGCCAATTCCGTCCGTGTTATACCCCTTAAGCCGTCCATTATCATTTACTATCGTATTGACAGCGCCAATGAGTCTGGCACCTTCATCAATCTCATCCAGATATCTCATAACCTCGACTTTATGGGGAATCGTCACATTGACTCCGCGGAAATGCAAAGCGCGAATCCCCTTCATGGCATCTTCCAGCTGATCCGATTTTACATGAAGAGGTACAAAATCTCCTTCAATCCCCGCTGCCTGCAAAGCTATTTTATGCATAAGAGGCGATTTGGAGTGCTTGATTGGATCACCCAATACGCCCAATAGTACAAGACCTTGTTCGGTCGCTTCAGACTCCCCGCTGTTCATCGTCGCTCTCCCCCATATTGCAAAATATTAGGCCGCACAAATATATGAATGGCGGCAGGAACCAGTACCTGTTCCTTGCCGCCCTATAACATGGTTACAGCAACGTTATATCAACGCAGGCCGCAAAAGCACACGGACTCCCCGAGGAGCATGAACCGCAATCAGAGCTCCGTTCTCGCTATTTACCCTAATCCATCCCAAACCGGAAATATAAATGTCCGATGGAGATTTGCGTGGCACGCGGAACTCATGTCTTGTCCATTCCGGCATCTCTGCCAATTGATCGCGTGTTGGCGGAGATAACAATTCCCCGGCATGATCAGCGAACAACTGATCAGCTCGCTCCAGCTTCGTGCGATGTATCTTAAGACCACCGTTAATGTAGCAGGTAAAAGATTGGTGCTGACCGTCGACAAAATCAAATCGGGCCATACCGCCGAAAAACAATGTTTGTCCGGCATCAAGCTGATACGCAGCAGGCTTCAGCGGCTTGTCCGGCATTATAGCGCTCAAGTCCTGACGGGAGACGATCTCACTGAATCGCCAAGGGTATACAATACCCGGAGTATCAATAATGTGCTTGCCGTCGTCGAGCGGAATATTCACCATATCGAGTGTAGTTCCCGGGTAACGGGACGTTGTGAGTTCCTGCTCCATATCGCTATAATCACGAATCAATCGGTTAATGAGCGTGGATTTACCCACATTTGTCGCTCCAACCACATATACATCGCGGTTACCACGGAGCTCAGATACCACATCCAAAAGACGGTCAAAGCCCTGATTTTTTTTAGCTGAGCACAGTACGATTTCTTCCGTGCGAAGCCCTTGCTCCTTCGCTTGCTTTTGTACCCAGTTACGTACCTTGTTCCAATTCGTTACCTTAGGCAGCAAATCGGTCTTGTTTACAGCCAGTATAACCGGATTAGAGCCTACAAAGCGTTGCAGACCGGAAATCAAGCTGCCTTCAAAATCAAAAATATCTACAATGTGGATAACGAGTGCATCCTTGTCGCCAATCTGGCTGAGCAGCTTCAAAAACTCATCTTGATCCACCGTCACTGAAGACGTCTCATTATAGTTTTTGATTCGGAAACAACGCTGACAGATGACAGGTTCGCGAGTAAGCAATTTTTCAGGAATAAATCCCGGAAGCTCCGAGCTAGTGGTCTGCACGGTTATACCGCAACCACTACATTTGACGGCAGTGCCGCCGTCAGGTCTTTCAGTCATTCTTCTTTTCCTCCTCAAGCCATAAGCCTTTCTTACGTAACCTTGTGAGCGCGATTCGCTCCAACCGCCGATTAAATCGAGTCATGACTCCTTCATCATGAATGGATATCGGTAGCACCAACACCGTATGCAACCCCAGTCGGTTACCTCCCAATACGTCCGTCAACATTTGGTCTCCGACCATAATAGTCTCTTCCGGAGTCAGCCCCATCATACGGATGGCTCTACGGAAAGACGAGTTGGAGGGCTTCCGTGCGGCATGTATAAATTCAATGTCCAAAGGCGTAGCAAACACGGATACACGGTCCATATTGTTGTTAGACACGATGACAAGCTTAAAACCCGCCTGTTTGACCTTCTCAAACCAGGCCACCAGCTCGGGAGTTGCATTCGGCGCTTTTGCGCCGACCAGCGTGTTATCCAGATCCGTAATAATGCCGCGATATCCTTGAGCATATAAGCCTTCAAGATCAATATCAAAGACGGTATTCACCCGTAATTTGGGCATCAGCATTTCAAACAACGTCGGTCACCTCAGTTTCATACGACAAACTATACCATATTACTATGGCTTAGTAAAAAGCTATCCGCAACAAACGGACAGCTTTTTCACTAAATATATAGCTAAAGATTAAAATAGACGTTTTATCCAGCCTTCTTTGTGTAACAGAGAGGCTTGCTTGCGAACCATATGCCAATCTTCTGCGGTTACGGATGAGGGACTATAACGCGCCTGTTCAAATCGTCCAAGCAGCTGATGTAAAATTGAAGCCTGTTCCGGTACTTCTAGCGACCATCTATCAACTGATTCCCTCAGTGTTTCGTGACTGGCGCGGACAAATCCCTTTCTTCGCATGTACCTTAACCAGTGCTCAGTTTCGACGACCACCTTTTCATCCGGGGTCAGCGGCTTACCTCTGCGTAAACGCAACAGGTAAAAGTGAATGTCTGCCCGATTACGCCAGACGATATAAGTAGCCCACAGCAGCAGAATTGATGCAGCAGAACCTATAATTACAGGATGAATTTTTGAACCTTCCTCCGGATTAGTCTGCGGGGTCTGCTCAGGCTGTTCCGGTTCAGACTGATCTTTAACCTCTGGGGCTTCTGGAGTCTTTGAATCCTCCTGTTCCGTAAGCAGCGGCATATCAAAGCCAGGCGTTGCTTCTACAGGAACCCAACCGTATTCACCTAAATATACTTCCGCCCAGGAATGAGCATCCGCATTTGTCACGGAGTAAGAGGACATATTTTCGTCACCTTCACCCGTTGTTGCATCATCTGAAAACGTCTGCTGACCAGGTGCATACCCTTTAACCCAACGGGCTGGAACCCCAACGGAGCGAGCCATCATGACTAATGAGGTGGAATAATAATCGCAATAGCCCTCCCGAATCTCAAACAGAAAGGCATCCACAAAATCTCTGCTTCTTTTCCGTGAGAGATCCGGATTGTTCGTATATGCATAATTTTGCTGCAAGTACTGCTGTAGTAATCCGACTTTTTCATATGGCGTTTTCGCCGTTGACGTTACGTTCTGAGCCAAATCACGAACCCGCTGTGGCAACTCATCTGGAATTTGTAGATAGGCTTCCTGTTTGTTTTTTCCGTACAACTCATTAAAAGTTTTTGTGCGTAGCTCTTTCTCAGGGATCACAGGAACATGCGATACCAGAGTATACGTTTTAGGATAAGCAGTTCTTCGGGAGGATGGATTCCAAAGCAGTTCCGCCTGTTCCGGCTTCCAACGTAACCCGTCTGCCCGTGAATCTCTGTCCACCGATTGAACACGCTGCACCGAATAAGCGCCAAATAGAACAGGATAGCTTTGGTCGTTTTGCATCGTAATGGTCTGAACGACCTGCTCAGTCGAATGCCGCGTTTCTTGTGTGTTTTCAAGCTCTGCGGTCATTGGAACATCATTTAACGTTTGATCATCGTTGCCCTTGTCACTCCAGCCTGTACCGGAATAGGTTCGTTTCGTTTCCCCCCGCCAATAGCTTCGTTGAGTGGTCGTGATGGTCATGACAGGAGAATAGTCAAAATTAAAACCTCCCCCCAACCGATTATCCTGGCGACTATAACCCGATGCAGTGTTCATCCGCTGATCCAGTGCCCCAGATCCATTGTTGATCCCGGCGGTAGTTGAGCTATTTCTCTGGGTCCACGCTGTATAGGGATCCGTCAAAGCGGGCTGTACCTCGGGCATATTGACACCAGCCATAATAATGAGCGCAAAAATGACCGCAATATTGGCTGCTATTTTATATGGATAGCGCCGAATATGCCTCCATCCTTGAGGATAATGCTGCCGAAAATACTGCAGATGCTGTGTCACCAGCCAACCCATACCAGCAAAGACGATCCAAGCAACCTCCTCCCACAGCACAGTTGGCGTGAAGGAATCAAGTACTGCCAGCGCGGCAATGTTAATACCCACAAAAACAAGAATCCGCTGCTTCGTTGTAACGATGAGCGGCACCATTTCAATAACTAGCCAAGCAATGAGGGAAAACCAAATATAAGGTGACATATTGGAAATAAACTGGTCCAGGCGATTGGCTACCCCTCCGAAGGGGATAATGATTGAATAAGACACCAATGTCCGATACAAAATAAAAAACAGCGCCGCCGCCTTAACAATAAATTCAATCCAGGGACGAACTGGTAGTACAATCTTCACCAGAGCCAGCATTGTAATGGTCATTAGTACGAGTGCTCTTGTCTCTTCCAACCACAATTCGGAAGCAAAAGAAACCCATTGCATGGCAATAATAATAATCCATAAAAATGTAAAAGCGGGGACCCAGGAACCCTTTAACGATTGTAACCAGCTCTTCATAGTGTCCCTCCCCCCATTACAGCCGGGAGCTCTTCAAGGCTCTCAACATCGTAGCCCTTAATTCCCCTTGCACGAAGCATGCTCATCCATTCTTCAGCTTCTCCCTCAGCAGAACCTTCTCCGATATAAACGTGGCACGGAGTCATCCCCCGGGTATCAGCCCAGCGAAGAAGCTCCATCGCCCGATAATCCTTCAGCGGACTAATCAGTATAAAATAACAGCCTTGCGGAAACTGGCGCACACTGCTTTCTACAGCGGATTTCAAGCTACCTTGTGAAGTGGTGTGTATGTCTACCAAGTGATGCATCATTCGTTGTCGTTCCATTGTCTGCTCACTTGGTTGAAAGACGGTGCCTTTCTCTCCAGCTGTGCACAATCCAACCCCCATTCGCTCCCGTCCACCATATTCCAGCAATGAAGCGGTAGAGGATACAGCTAGCTCAAACTGTTCGGCGTTCATATAATGCTTCATGTGTACGTCCAGCACAAGCATCGTTTTAGGAACGGTCTCATGCTCAAATTCCTTGGATTTCCAGCTACCTGTACGCGCCGTCGCATTCCAGTGGATGCGCGAAAACCGATCTCCATATACATAATCCCGTACACCGTTAATTTGTGTCGTTTCACGCCGCGTACGAGTTTGAACGGTCTGCGGTCCAGACATCCTTGAGCGACGGTCATTCATCTGCCAATACGGAATGAATACCGTTCGGGGCAGCACCCGAAATTCACCGCGTGCGTTCAAGCTGCCTTTGTGCTCCAACAGACCGAAGATGTCCTCACTCACACATTCCGTTTCCTCAAAGTGATAGCTTCCTCGCTCTAAAGCGGGAGTCTGAAATGTAAGCTGACCGCCCCCTTTTAGACTGGGAATGACACTATCCTCAAACGACCAGGACTCACCTGTATGTCGCTTAAGGACCTCACGGACAATGACATAGGGTAACGGAAGAAATCCAGGAATGCTGAGGCTCAGCTTTACATGCACCTGATCTCCTGCATGCAGCAGTTCTCCAAACTCCGAGCCTTGCGAAAGCTGCCTGGAGCCTTGCACACGGCGAACTCCGCTCAGACCAACGATCCATAAATAAACGATTAACAGCGTAACCATAGACAACAGCATGACCGACGTCTTGCCGCCCTGAAACAACAAATATAGCAGGCACACCACCCATATGACCATCAGAAGCCAGATGCGGCCTGACAGCCGGGGAAGCCTGCGCTTCCTTTTGACCATATTCATTCCCTAAGGACGCTCCATTCGTACGGGTACATGTACGTGCCGAAGGACAGCCTCCAGCACGGACTGGGCATTGGAACTATCCAGGCGCGCCTCGGGACGCAGCAACAAACGATGCGTTAGCACATAAGGTGCCAGCGCCTTCACATCATCAGGCAGCACATAGTAACGGTTGTCCAGAAAAGCGTATGCCTTCGCAGCCATTACAAAAGCAAGCGCCGCCCGGGGGCTAGCTCCCAGCAGCACAGATGGATGTTCTCTTGTCGCACGTACGATATCAAGTAAATAGGACGTCACTGCTTTGTCCATATAAATCCCTCTAATTTCCTGCTGGATGTCAGCAATCTGCTCCATATGAGCTACAGCCTCCAGACGATCTGCTGGCTGGCCTGCCTGATGATGGAGCAGCATGTTTCGCTCCGTCTCCATATCAGGATAACCCAAGCTGATTTTGAGCATAAAACGATCTAACTGTGCTTCCGGCAGCATATAAGTGCCTTCAAAATCAATCGGGTTTTGTGTCGCACACAACATAAAAGGATGAGGCAACATATGAGTGTCCCCATCCACCGTCACACTGCGTTCCTCCATAACCTCCAGCAGAGCTGACTGGGTTTTCGTCGTCGCTCGGTTAATTTCATCCGCCAGCAAAATATTAGTCATCACAGGACCCGGACGGAAATAAAAACGCTCGTCCCGTGGATGAAATATGGATACCCCTGTAATATCACTCGGGAGAATATCAGGATTACATTGAACACGGCGGTAATCACCGCGCATGGATTTGGCAAGAGCCTTGATCATTTGCGTTTTTCCCGTACCCGGAACATCCTCGATCAGAATGTGTCCACCCGCCAGCATAGCCGTAAGCAGTAATTTTATTTCAAAGGATTTACCTAATATACATGATTCCAGATTAGAACGGATTGCAGATACAATCTGCACAGATTCTTGACGTACGGGCATAGCTCTGTAAACCTCCTAGATAGCAACCTGTTTCCTATTATTGTACATGAAGGTAGGCACAGAGTACACTTAACCCCCTGCCCATATTATTCAAACTCCATCCTTCTTTCGATCTCTCATGTGCAGAACAATCAAAAACCCTTCGGTCATTAGATCCGAAGGGCACATGTATACAATTATTTATCTTACGATGTCAAATCTAAAGTACGCTGCTTTTATATGCTTCCTTTTGGACGAACAAACAAGCATGCCAGAAAAGAGAAAATAATCGCAGAGGAAATCCCTGCACTTGTCAGACTAAAAATCCCTGTAATGACACCCAACCATCCGTCCTTCTCCAATTCGGTTAATGCGCCGTGTACAAGTGAGTTACCAAAACTGGTAATTGGAATGGTCGCACCCGCCCCTGCAAATTTAATAAGCGGATCGTATATCCCAACAGCATCAGCAATTGCACCTGCAACTACCAACGTACTCATCGTATGTGCCGGCGTCATTTTGAACACATCCATCATCAACTGGCCCACGACACAAATGGCACCACCCACTAAAAAAGCCCATAGAAATATCATACTGTTCCTCCCGCCTCAAAAGCTACAGCATGTGCAACACAAGGAATGCTCTCACCCTGCTGTGTAGTCAAAGGAGATAATAACGCTCCAGTCGCCACCACCAGTACCTTTTGTAGCTCTCCTTTTTCGATCCGCTTCAACAAATGCCCGTAGGTTACAACAGCCGAGCAGCCACAACCACTGCCTCCTGAAATGACTTTCTTTTGCTTATTAATGTCGTAAATCAGTAAACCGCAATCATTAAAATCCGTCTGATTCATATCGAACCCATCTTTTTTGAGCAGCTCCTTGGCAATCGGTAGCCCTACTGAGGCTAAATCGCCCGTTACAATGAGATCATAGTAACCAGGGTCACGGCCAGTATCTCGAAAATGAGACAACAGCGTATCCGCAGCCGCGGGAGCCATGGCTCCACCCATATTAAAGGGGTCCTTAATGCCCATGTCCATTACACGTCCAATGGTAGCACAATCCACCACTGTCCCTGACTTGGCATGGCCCACTATTGCGGCGCCGGAGCCGGTAACAGTATACTGAGCCGTAGGGGGCTTCTGTGATCCGTATTCATTAGGATAGCGGAATTGTTTTTCCACAGTGCAATTATGGCTAGTCGTACCCGCCATCACGTAGTCACCGGCCTCTGAGTCCACAATAAGTGCGGCTAAGGCTAAGCTTTCCATGGATGTTGAGCATGCTCCAAAAACACCCAAATAGGGAATGGCCAGCTTGCTAGCCGAGAAGGAGCTACTGACAATCTGATTCATCAGATCACCACTAATAAAAAACTGCACTTCTTCTTTGTTCAAATTGGCATTAATTAGCGCCAGCTCTGTAGAGTGCTCAATCAATCTACGTTCCGCTTTTTCCCACGTTTTCTCGTTGATTTCTATATTGTCATAAATATAATCAAAATCTGTGGACAACGGCCCCTCTCCTTCATCCGGGCCCACAACAGTGGCACTTCCAATGATGCGCGGTCTCGATTCAAACTTCCAGGTTTGTCCTCCCTGTCTTCTCATAAGTGATTGCCTCCTACACCAAGGATGGCATATATAACGCCTATGATAAATGCAGCCACCACCCCGAATACGACAACCGAGCCTGCCAGTTTGAACATATTCGCGCCCACTCCGAGCACCAGTCCCTCAGAACGATATTCCAATGCAGCCGAACACATGGAGTTAGCAAAGCCTGTAATTGGCACAGCAGTTCCCGCTCCCGCCCATTGGGCAACCTTATCGTAAACCCCGATACAGGTTAATATGACCGCCAGCAAGATCATCATAGATGAGGTCGGCGGGGCGGCCTCCTTGGCTGATATGTGCAACCCTGCCATAAAAGCCTCCTGAATCGCCTGTCCAATCACACAGATCCCGCCTCCAACCAGAAAAGCGCGCACACAATTGGCAAATACTTTTCTCGAGGGCTCATGCTTTTGTGAAATATTCTGATAGTCCTTCTCATTTATGGACAGCGGCGACGTATTGGTACGAAAACCGCGCTGCCCGGATTTAGCCGGCATCATTCACCACCCCTTATCTGTAAGTTTTCGCGCTTGGCGGTTCGAATTGCTTGGGTCTTTTTCATTATGAGCTTTTTGGAGAAATGTTATGTCAGGAAAATGATATCGTGGACATTCCGTACAAATCCATTCATACTAAATACATGACGACCACTGGTTAATTAATAAGGAGTGAGGTATACATCATGGAATCAAAAACATTGGAATTGTTTAAAACCTTAACGGAGTTTCCTTCCATTCCTGGACATGAACGTGAGTTGCGGGCATGGGTTAAGGAACGGATATCCGGTTATACCGATGAAATCGTGCAAGATCGATTGGGCAGTCTTTTTGGGGTGCTACGCGGTCAAGAAAGTGGACCACGAGTAATGGTGGCAGGCCATCTGGATGAAGTCGGTTTTATCGTGAATGGTATTACGGAAAATGGAATGATTCGTTTTCAGCCGGTTGGAGGCTGGTGGAGCCAAGCCATCATGTCACAACGTCTTCAAGTATTGACTCCAAAAGGCCCAGTTATCGGTGTAGTTGGCTCTGTCTCGCCTCACTTGCTGGATGAATCGCAACGCAGCAAACCTATGGACATCAAGCATATGTATCTGGATATCGGCGTAGACAGCAGACAAGAAGCGCAAGATCTGGGGATCGTACCAGGAACAGCCATAGCACCAATCTGTGATTTTACACCACTGACAAATCCTAAAAAAATCATGGCTAAAGCGTGGGATAACCGCTACGGTGTAGGCTTGGCTATTGAACTGCTTGAAGCGTTACATAAAGAAAAAGACAAGCTTCCCAATACATTGTATGCGGGGGCCACTGTTCAAGAGGAAGTGGGACTGCGTGGTGCACGCACAGCGGCCAATCTGATTCAGCCCGATATTTTCTTTGCACTGGATTGCAGTGCAGCCAATGATATGGGCGGTGACCCGAATGCTTACGGACACCTCGGTAAAGGCGCACTGCTGCGGGTATTTGATCCGGGTATGATCACACATCGCGGGATTGTGGAATACGTGCAAGACATGGCGGAAACTCATAAAATCAAGTATCAATATTTCATCTCCACAGGGGGAACCGATGCGGGCCAAGTGCACTTGAGCGGAATTGGCGTGCCATCCACCGTCATAGGCATCTGTGGACGATACATCCATACTTCCTCGTCTATTATTCACACTGATGATTATGATGCAGCCAAAGAGCTGATCATCAAGCTGGTTCAAAACCTGGATCGTACAACGCTGAATACCATTATAGAACGAGCTTAAGGTGTAATAGAGAATCGCTATCTATAAAAAACAGTCAAGACACGTACAACGTGCATTGACTGTTTTTTTAATTTAATAGAAACAAAAGATAGAACATTTCAAATCAAATGCTTATAACGAAGCAAAGCAATCACTACAAGTACAGCAGTTAGAGCAATGCAGACGTTTTCTACCTTAGCTCCCTTCCGGGTTCCGGTACTCATCAATTTAAATCGCAGCTTCCATTTGAACGGCGGCAAAGGTTTAATTCCATTATTCGTCAAGGAATCTGCCAGTAAATGCAGCAAGTACGCCATACCTCCAGCCAGCCATATGCTGTCACCGTGCAAACGTGTTGTACCATAAAGCAGCGCAGTCCATGCGACTGTCCCGTATACCGTATGAGTTAACCCCCGGTGTGGGACTAGCGTACAAATGATCAGCAGACACCCAGCGATATAATTCCACGGTGCATATGATTCTCCATACCAGGCGAGGCCGATACCAATTAGAAAGATAATAACCTTGCGCATGGATCGTGAAGGCATAAAAGAAGCACTAATCATTAGCAAAGCCAGAACAAGATTCCATGGCGGCGGAGCCAAACGGGTGAAAAATACCCAACCAGCAGCCCCAATCATTAGAAGCTGTACGAATCTAAGCATTTTGGTTGGCAGCGCACGGCTCACGAGCATGGAGTTAGGCTCGTCAATATCCGGCAACAGTGAACCGACCACAGCAGCTGCCACGGCAGCCGGGGTCACTTCGTATCCACTTAGAGCTAATACCGACAGGGAGACCCCGGTTCCAATAATCAAATGGGCTCTTCCCATCATGGTGCAAAACATCCTTTCGTTGCAGCATACAACAGAGTTCAACATCACTCCATTTGAATCAGCATGATTCGATTGTATACGACAAACAAAAGGAGAACAATAGTTCGCTTATTCTATTTAAAAGACTTCATTCAAAAGTCCTAGTTTAATCGCTCTAAAGTATTTTACTGGCGGTGCATAGAAGACATTCTTCCTTATTATTAACCCCCTCCTCTGTCCTTACTCTCCACTCAGCCCTGTCCTGTGTTATAAGGATACATCTTCCTGAACTTATCGGCTGCCCTGCAAACTTTCTGCGAAAAAAGAGCACCGTTCAACCATTTCCCAAAAAAACAAGACATATGGCCTATGAGTAAGTTGACAAACATCTTCAATATTTTCTTTTTGCCTTAAAGTCCTATTGTACAATTTGAAATATTAGGTAATATAGTGTTTATATTTACTATATGAATCTATTAAATGAATAAGGAGGAAATGATTATGCAAAAAAAATCGACGTTCCGAAAGTTCAAAACCATCGGTCTGACATCGTTGTTAAGTCTTGTATTATTCGCCCTTCCCGCTTCAGCTGCTTGGAATGATACATACACAGGCTACGCCACATATACGGGATCAGGTTACTCTGGAGGGGCATTACTACTTGATCCCATCCCTTCGGATGCCAAAATCACAGCGCTTAACCGCACACAACTGAATTATAACGGAATCAAAGCTGCATTAGCTGGAGCCTATTTGGAAGTTCAAGGTCCCAAAGGGAAAACAACCGTATATGTAACTGATCTTTACCCCGAAGGTCCAAGTGGCGCACTCGATCTGTCCCCAAACGCGTTCAACCTGATTGGCAATCAATTAGACGGAAAAATTAATATTTCGTGGAAAGTTGTCAAGGCTCCGGTTAGTGGCAATGTCTCCTACCGTATTAAAGAAGGCAGCAGCCAATGGTGGGCAGCCATTCAAGTACGCAATCATAAATATCCGGTCTTGAAGATGGAAGTCCAACAAAACGGACAATGGCTCAATCTCGAAAAACAGGATTACAACCACTTTTTGGGTACCAACTTAGGAAAACAGCCTCTGAAAATAAGGATTACGGACATTCGTGGTGCCGTGCTCAACGATACCATCCCAGCTCTAGCGGAAAATGGCACAGGCCAAGCCTATATCGTTAAAGGTAACGTTCAATTTCCAGACTGATGAAGTACTGCCTCTCTTTGCTTACGTTATTTCAGGATCGATCCCCTAGGCTAATGGGAGTGTTTTACTTCTAGGCCATTTTCCCCGGGGAAACGGTTTTCCGTAAATCGGTAAAAGTTTCAAACCATGCAAAAAAAGCGCTGATCCAGGTAGGCCCAGCGCTTTTTCGTGGTTTCGGATTACGAACTTTCGTCAGGCCAAACAGGCCGGGTTGGCGACTTATTTCCTGAAATGACGCATTCCCGTCCGTTCGCCTTTATTCTTACTGGGCCGTTAAAATCAGCGGTCCGTCCGGCGTGACTGCGATCGTATGCTCATATTGCGCTGACAACTTGCCGTCGGCCGTCCTCGCCGTCCACTGATCGTCGTCGATCGTGATACGAAACGTACCTTCGTTGACCATTGGTTCAATCGTAAACACCATGCCTTCCTTTAACCGAATGCCTTTGCCGGCTACGCCGATATGCTCGTAGCTCGGCTCCTCATGCAGGCTCCGTCCAATCCCGTGGGCCAGCAGATCGCGTACGAGCGAAAACCCGTTCGCTTCTGCATGCTGTTGAATCGCCGACGTTATGTCGCCGAGCCGGCCCCCAGGGAGGGCCCGGGCGATCCCCAGTTCCAAGCATTCCTTTGTCACCTTCATTAATTTTTGCGCCTCCGGCCGGATATTGCCCACCGCATAGCACCAGCACGAATCGCCGAACCATCCGCCGTATTCCACGACGATGTCGAGCTTCAGCAAGTCGCCGTCCATAAGCATCTGGTTCGAAGGAATGCCGTGAGCCACCACATCATTGACCGAAATGCAGGTTTCGGCGGGGAAACCGTTGTACCCTTTCGTAAACTGCTTGCCACCCAGCTTGGTGATGTGTCTGGCAACAAAGTCATTGATTTCCCGGGTGGTGATCCCAGGCTCGATCAGTTTGGCCACCTCGCGGTAGCAGTCCGCAACGATTTGGCTCGCCGGCTTCATCTCTTCGATTTCCCTAGGTGATTTTAAAATAATCATCTTTGTTTGTTCGCTCCTTATCCATTCTATAATTTTAAAAGTCGGACGATATCCCTGGCCTCCTCGTGCAGCTTTCCGCGGCGAAGCGAAAGCGCGGCGCAACCGACCAAAGCGGCCAGCAGCATTTCCGCGCGCTGTAGCCGATACGACGGCTCCGTCGCGTTTTCGCCGGAAGCGGTAGACCCGCCCGCCACACACCCGGTTTCCAGCAGCGCGGCAAACGGCGCGAGCACCTCCCGGCGAAAGGCGGCCGAGAGCGGGACCGAGCGCGCTTCAGGCAGCGAGGCAAAGCCCTCACCGGCCAGCTTATGCAGCAGGTACAGGGCGTGGTCCTCCGCCCAAAGCTGCAGCAGCCGGACGCTGGCAGCGGCAACGGGGCCAAGCTCTGCGGCAGCCGAGATCCCAG
Source organism: Paenibacillus sp. SEL3 (assembly GCF_054602585.1). Taxonomy (NCBI): domain Bacteria; kingdom Bacillati; phylum Bacillota; class Bacilli; order Caryophanales; family Paenibacillaceae; genus Paenibacillus; species Paenibacillus sp. SEL3. The sequence continues at coordinate 619,411 of NZ_CM137725.1, forward strand.
TGTCCGCCGCATCAGCCAAGCCAAAATGCCCGCCCGCCGGCTCCTCCCCCGAAGCCGAAACGTGCGGGACCTCCGGCGGAACCTTCAGCGGAGCCTCTAACGAGGCCTCCAGCCATCCCCCGGCCCGCTCCAACGCATCCCATAGCAGATCGTAGAGCAAATTGCCCTTATTGCTGTAATAATGGTATACCGTGCCATAGCCGAGTCCCGCCTGCGCGGCCACATCGCGGATTTCCAGTAAAGGCCCCTTATTCAAAAATACATCGGCAGCGGCTTTCCGGATTTGCTCCAGACGCCGCAGTCGAATCTCTTCGTTTTGTTCCTTCGTGCGTGGACTCATCTCGTCCGTTCACCTCTTTTATTTTTGACCTACTATTATGTCAATATAAAACATTGGCATGCAAATAACAAGAGATTAGCTGGAGGATTTCCGGCTCAACCTAGAAATCGGTACTTGACCAACGGGTTAGCTGCTTAACGAAAAATCATTATTTTTCACAAAGAATCGGTTTGTTCACTGTCCTGTTCACAAGATCACACGTATAATGAATACATAAATAGGGTGTACTTTACAGCTACGTGCACACAGACAGGAGGCCTGTTCAAATGAGCAATTTCAAAAAGCATCATAAGCTTCACAGCAAATTGCTGGTCAGCATTACGTTATGTATTACGCTAACGTTGCTGGTATCCACCACTGTGTATTATTTTTACTATATTCGTGTGGAAAAGGAGCAGGCATTCGAGGCCAATCACAACAGCTTGACGTTGAGAAGCAGAGAGGTTATTAACATGACATCTATCGCTCAATCGTTGGCATTCCAAATGTATCGCAGCAGTACCCTATCCAAGTTGTTGTATTATCCCAAACCTAATGTATATGATGTAACCGCTGCCATGACCGAATTGAACAATTATCTTAACTCCATGCCGTATATCGAATCCATCTACGTGTTTAACCCTAAAAGCGGCACCTTCTACATTGCGTCTTCACAAGGTCAAAACGGGTTATTCAGCAAACATGAACTGGCTGATACAGATATCATTCGCGTACTGGATCATTATCAGGACTATAAACCCTTTACGCCTATTCCACGCACGTATCCGCTGCTGACTGCCTCAGACTCCAGAGCTGGAGTAGAGCAAGCAAGCCCAGATATCGCAGCCTATACGTATTTATGTTATGACGCAATTAACTCGAACGAAGCGATAAATTCGGCTGTGATTGTGAATGTGTCGGCGGGCTGGATGAACAAGGAAATGGCGGCGAATCCAATCTCAGGCGGGACCGCTTATATTTTAGACGATCAGGGCAGGCTGTTGTCTGGTACAACATTGACAGACGAAACTTTGAACGAAAAAGAGCAGCTATGGTTGCATACGAGAGTCAAAAAACAAGAAACAGGCTATTTTGTAGAAGACTTTCATGGTAAAAGATCACTCATTTCCTACACCTCCCCGGACGGACTAGGTTGGCAGTATATTAGTGTCACACCATATGAAAGCGTTATCAAAATGGCGAGTGTTATTCGTAATGCGATGTTACTGATAGCCGCCATCATTGCATTGGCAGGATTCGTGGCTTCGTGGCTGCTGTCCAAAATGCTGTATACGCCTATTGGCCAAATCGTTGTGCATATGAATTCACTGGAATCGGAGAAACGAAACAGTATGTACACGATCCGGCAAAACATTTTAAGAAATGTGATTCGGGGAATTCAAAATATCCCTGCCAGTGAAGAACCGGAACGATTGCGCGAGCTTGGGATTACGTTCCAGTTCGACAAAGACTACCGCCTTGTGCTGCTACGCATAGATGAATATACCCGATGGCAAAGCGAACGTGGACCTGATCTGCTACCCTATAAGTTTGCAATTATGAACATTGCTTCTGAAATATGCGGACAGACGTACCGGGTGGAGACTGTTGATATGGATGAGGACAGTGTACTGCTGATGCTTAACATTCTCGATCCCGCAGAACATACAGACACTGTACTACTAGAAACTTTATTACGCCAAATACGCGAAGCTTGCTTTGAATATTTGAAGCTGAGCGTTTCACTGACTTACAGTGCCATCACGAGTCAACCAGAACGGCTACATTTGCTGTACCGCCAGGTACAAGACGCATCTATGCACCGATTTTTTCAGGGACATGGCTGCATTATTAATGCGCAAAACACTACAGACGAAGATATCCAAAATACTTACGTATATCCAGCCGATAAAGAGAAAAAAATGCTGGATATGCTACTGTCTGGTCATACGGAGGATGCACACAGTATGATCAAAGAATTATTGATGCATATGGAAAAATATCCGTTTTCCTCTGTTCGAGAGGCGATATCCCGGCTCATCATGAGTGTGAATAATGCTGTTCGGCATATCAGTGAGCTCAATGGATTTGCTATAGAATCTAAACCTGAATTACCATCCGCAGATCGGTTAGAGACCTCTGAAAACCTTATTGATCATTATCAATTGGTCTTTGATCATATTCGCTCCAGTCTATCGGAAAAACGAAACACGAAACAGGAACGTTTGGTGCGACAAATTAATGAACGAATGGAGCAGGCCTATACGGATCCCAATTTTTGTCTCAATCAGATTGCGGAAGAGCTGGATATGTCGCCGATCTATGTCAGCAGGCTATATAAGCAACAGACCATGTCTACTATCGTGGACGTTATCCAACAACTCCGTATTCGCAAGGCCTGTGAGTTACTGGAACAGACCGACTGGTCCGTGGCTGACGTAGCAGAACAAACTGGATTTGCAAGCAGCTCTTATTTCCATCGCATGTTCAAACGTAGCTTGGGCGTAACACCGACAGATTTTCGCCGTTCTAGAGCAAATGCGCAATAAGTAAACTGACATAAAAAAAGCAAGCCTCCAACTTTCTGGAGACTTGCTTTTCTTCTTTATCACAATTCTTTAGGTTTTATTTAATCCCCTTCTCCTTTACATAAGCTTCCCATTGTTTTGTATATTCGGTTTGAATTTTCTCCAAACCAGCTTGGTTTGCCTTTTGCAAGAAGGTCTGCAAGCCTTGATCTACATTGTCGATCAGTCCAGCTTGGAGTGGATACAGATATTGCTTCTCAACCTGTTCTAGAGCTGCTTTTTCTGCTTGGTAGGTTGTGTAGTCCTCTGCAAAGCCGGTAAACAGGTCAGGCTTCTGAATTTTATCCAGCTCAGCAAAAATCTTTTTCACACGGTCAAAGCCTGAATCAAACAGCATATATTCCGGGTTACGCCAAGCCCAACTGTTCATACCTTCGCGTGAAAATCCATTAGAACTGCCGCTACCTATCATATGGTAGTAACCATCTTTGACTTCGTAGTTTTTGCCTTCAATACCATATTGCGTGAGCAAGTTATAGCGTTTGTCCGTCACAAGCTTTTCATAAAAAGCTAATGCGCGCGCCGGATTTGGGCTGCTTTTTGGAATTGCAAAGCCGTTATGAATCGGATGCACTGGAGTTGCATAACCTGTCGTCAAAGGGAATGGGTAATACTCGAGCTTCCAGTCCGGGTGAGATGCTTTGAGCTTAATGACCATATCATTAAACCGGGTTGGATTGTCACCGAAAATACTCGCTGCTTTACCAGAAGTCACTTGATCCTGAAGCGTATCTTTTACGTTTAATACATTTTTGGGAATGAATCCTTTATCGGCCCAGCGTTTGTAAGTATTCAGCTCTTCTTTTTGCTCATCCGAGCCCCAAAATTTATAAACCTCTGTTGGTTTTTCATATTTAATACCAATGCCATAAGGCAAGGCACCTATACTCTTCGTTACTAATTCGGTATATCGGTCATGTAGATTTCCCTTGATATCGCTGTTCAGAGATACGGTTTTCATATTTGGTTCATGCTGACGTATCCCATCCATATAAGCCTCGTAACTTTTGATATCTGTCGGTTTAGGCAAATTGTACTTCTCTCGTAAATCCTCACGCCATACAAAGCCGTTAGTGACATACTCTTTATACGTGCCAGGCACGGTATAAATTTTGCCTCCGATTTTAACTCCATCCCACATGTCCTGAGGCACAAATTTTTGCAGGGCAGGTGCGGCCTTAGGCAGCAGATCGTCTAGCGGCAGGAATGCGCCCTTCTTGGCATAGGCCTGATACTGCGTCCAATCTGCAGTGAATATCAGGTCGATAGGCTGACCCGAAGACAATAACAGCTTATATTTTTGATCCCAGTCTGTCCACGTCGTATAGTTAAATTTGACGGTGGCATTCAGATCTTTTTCCGCCAACTTATTAATCTCTGCCTCAATGGTAGACAGATCCTTAGGAGCATCACCCAGCATATAAAATTGCAGCTGCACTTTTTGGGATTTATCATCCTCTCCATTTGCTTTTTGTGCGCTGTTTCCGCTACCGCCTCCACATCCGGCTAATAGCGCCATGATGACCATTACTGCAATCAGGATGGACATGCGTTGTTTTCTTTTCTTTGTGAATGTCATGTGAATCCTCCCTTTGAAATGGTAGTCTGTTTAAATAAAACGCTTACAAAAAGTGCTGCTTTGATGGCATACCGTCAGCACGTTATGCCATCTCAGCCCGTTAGTGTCGCTTCAGCCTTTTACCGCGCCAATGGTCAGCCCCTTGACAAAGTAACGCTGAATGAACGGGTACAGCAGCAAAATGGGTCCAGTAACCACTATCGCCATTGCCATTTTCGTCGATTCTGTCGGCATATCACTGGAAAGGGATACGCCAGTACCTGCACCCATTTGAGCGATAAATTGAATGGAGTTAATTACATTATACAGATAATATTGCAACTGGTATTTATGCGGATCGTTAATAAAGAGTGAGGATGAGAACCAGTCATTCCAGTAAGCCAAGGCCAGAAACAGCCCCACAGTGGCAATACCCGGTGTGGATAAAGGCAGTACAATTCGATAGTAAATTTTAAAATCACCTGCACCATCTATTTTAGCGGACTCGAACAGCTCTTCCGGCATGGAAGAACGAATGAAGTTTTTCATTAAAATGATCAGAAACGGAGTCATCAATCCCGGAAAAATAAGCACTGTATACGTATCAAGCAATCCTAAATACTTCGTCAGCATAATGTACCAAGGTACCAACCCGCCCCCGAACAGCGTCGTAAAGTAAATATAGAAGGAAAACGCATTGCGGTATTTAAAATCTTTGCGTGCCAGCACATATCCTGCCATCGTCATCAGGAACAGGCCCAACGTCGTACCTACAACCGTGGTAAAAATCGTCACCCCGTACGCCCTTAACACCTCTTCAGGAAAGGTGAACACCGTCCGGTAACCTTCCAGTGAGAATTGCTGTGGTATAAAGTGATATCCATCCCTGATAATCGATTCATTACTGGTCAGTGAAGCCGAAATAATAAGTAGGAACGGGAGTAAACAAGCAATGGAAGCCATAATGATAATCACATAAGAGATAATTTTAAAAATTCGGGTGTATACATCCTCTTTGATCGCCATCCGTTTGGGTCCTCCTTTCTAGAATAAGGCATACTCGTCGTTCAACTTACGGATGATATAGTTCACGGTCATGATCAGTACAAAGCCGAACAATGATTGGTATACGCCTGCCGCCGAAGCCATACCCACATCAAAAGTCACTTTCAGCGATCGGTACACATAAGTGTCCAAAATATCCGTCGTACTGTACAGCACCCCATTGTTGCCGATTAACTGATAGAAAAGATCAAATTGTCCTTTCATAATACTACCAAGCGCAAACAACAGCAGCACAACGAATGTCGATTTAAGCATAGGAACGGTAATGTACCAGATTCGTTGAAAAATGTTGGCTCCATCCATTTTAGCTGCCTCATAATATTCGTCACTGATACCTGTAATCGCTGCTAGATAGATCACCATACTGTAGCCAAGATTTTTCCATAAATAGAACAGGATAATCAGGAAAATCCATACCCATGGTTTGTTGTATACATCCACGCGTTCACCACCAAGTTGCAGCAGCAGCGTATTCAGAAAACCATTATCATAATTAAATATGTTATACACGATGACACTTAGAATAACGAAAGAAACAAAATAAGGCAGGAACATCACAGATTGAGCGATCTTTTTAAAGTAGCGGCCTCGCAACTCATTCAACAAAATAGCGAGAACAATCGCTAAAACGTTACCAAGTAAAATAAACGCTGCGTTGTATCCGACCGTATTCAATGTCAGTTTTGTCAGCGTGCCGGATTGCCATAAAAAGCGAAAATTTTGGAGTCCGACAAACTTGGCATCAAACAGGCTGGTATTAAAGTCGAACTGGGTAAATGCATAATAAATACCCACCATAGGAATGTAGGAATTAATGAAGAAAAAAATTAAAGTGGGCAACAACATCAGAAATAATACTCGATTGCGGAACAGTTCATAGAAAAAACCGTGTTTTCTACCCGTTCCCAGCCTCTTACCGTTCAGGCGGGAATCCGCTGTAAGCATTGCAGAATTTTTGGGCATAGGCTGATTCAATGTGAGTCACTCCCCCTCTGTATACGTTGCCGACAGCAAGGTTTGTAGCACTGCCGCCGTATAACTATATTTTATGTAAACGCATTCAAAATAAAAAGTGAAGCCTCTCATTCTTCATGAACAAAGGAGTGTCCTGAGGAGTGAACAATTCGGATATTTGTGAAGTTTTATGTAATAAGAGGCGTCTGATCGACGCCTTAAACCCATTCACAAAGCATAATTGAACGTTTGAGGCCGTCCTTCACTATCATGTAGCTCGAAGCGCAGTTCACCGTCATTTTTGTTCTGACCCATAAACTTAATACCATCTTCCCTGAATCCGTTCAGTTGCTCAGGAGCTAATTGAAGCAACTCATACACCAACAATGACTGGTGGGTTTTAAGATTAATTAATATTAAAAAGCCCTCATCATTCGATCTGGCAAGAATAAACCCCTCGCCCATGCCTTCCACCGCAAAGCTGTCCTTCAAACGACCGGAAAGCTTCCCCATATTCCATATTTCTTTTACAGAACCATTAGCGTCAATCAGACGAACGGTCTGTCCATCGTTCATGACTGCTTTACCATTATAAAGCTTGATATTGTTGGCATTAAAATTCCAATAATGAGCCTTTGCCTGACGAAGTACCTTTCCTTTCTGGACGAACAGCGTATAAAAATCGTCATTAATCATGGGCTCGCCATACGCTTGCCATACCGTAACCAAATCTGCATCCTCCGTAACCTTGGTTGAAATGATTTTCGTCATGCCAAAATAATCTTCTTTCAATTTAATATTTGTTGGACTGAGCGCACGGATACGGCCGCCATCCTCTTTACGGTACAATACTCCGCTGCTTGCATCCAGCAAATAGCCCTTGCTTTCCTCCGATTCCCCAACCAACTGAGGATAGCTTATGCTAGCCATTCGTTCGTTTTTCTTCCATTCGAGCTTGCCTCCGACCACATCACTGATAAATGCCAGAGGAACATAAAGCGTTCCACGAATGCTACTGGCTGAAACGTCGTAAGTAACCTTCCTGTTATGTACAAAACCTATATTGGAGTTAGCCTTTATTCGACCGGAACCCAGACTGGCTATACCATTGGTAAGTGTAAGCGTCTGTGTTTTGGGGTCATAATCCGTGGCTATTCCTGGCAGAGCAGCATCTGTAATAGGAATCATGACCTGTCCCTTGTTTATGAATGACTCTCCTTTGGGAAACGACATCATATTTCCGTTAAAATAAACACGGACACTTGCAGTTCTCTGACCTTGCTTTATAGATGCAGAAGTTCCCGCTGCCTGAGCAAACTCTCCATCGTTCAGTCCGATTGCCACACTTGCCAATAAAACAAATGCAACTATTATCCGCTTGGCAGACTTATACCGTTTGACATTTTGAAGCTGGATCATGCTTGACCCCCTCCTTATAGATCAAATTCGTTTCAGCCGAACCCGTTTCATTCTTCCTAAAAATTCGCCGGACAGGTGTTAAAATCCTCTAAAAAAGGACCCTGCTACCTGCGCAGAGTCCTTGCTTGTACCATATCCTATTTTCAAGCTTGCCGTACTACTCTCACTCTGCGATTCACCAAATAAATGCTAAGCCCGATTAAGATCAACCCGATCAGCAGGAAAGCCGTAATCGCTTCGCCCAGCACCAACGAGCTGACAAACACCGAGATCACAGGCACCAAAAACGTATAAGACGCAACCTTGCTCGCATCCCCTGAATTAACAAGTGTGAAATACAGCAACCAGGAAAGTGAAATTCCCAGCACCGTGCCGAATATCAGCCCTGACACATACGGGACATTCCATACGATATCCGACCAGCTTTCCGTCACCGTTCCAGCTCCCGTCAGCACGATGCCTCCCAGTGTACATTGAAATGCAACCAGCCACAGCGAATCCACACGCTGGTTTACCTTTTTCACATATACCGTTCCCAATGCCCAGCTCACGGCTGTAATAATGGCGAGGATTACACCTGCCACAGCCACATGTCCTGAAAATCCGCCGACACTGACAGCCGCAACGCCCAAAAATCCGATGACCAATCCAAGCACTTTAAGTCTGGACATCGCTTCCCCTAGCCACATCCATGCAAAAATGCCGACCAGTACAGGCTGGAGATATACCAGCACAGAAAACAAGCCAGAGGGGACGTACATCAGTCCCACCGTTTGCAGACCATAAAACAATACCACGTTAAAAATACCTGAAATAGCATACACCCGCCAATTTTCTTTCCAACGAATGCGATTCCATCTCGGTACTAAAATCACTCCCAATAGCAGACCGCCCAGCAGTGTACGTAGTCCTGCAAACAATAGTGGAGGTGTGAATTCCAATGCAACTTTATAAATGGGCCAAGAAATGCCCCACAACACAACCAGTAGCGCGATCATCATCATCCGCTTGGCTGTCGTTAACTCTCCCATGACGCTATCGCTCCTCTATGAAAAAAATCACTAGACTTTATATACTACGCCTACAGAACAACTTTATCAAACAAAAAATATGTATTGGAAAGCTCCAACTTTCATGCCCGCTTGTTCATCGAGGTATGTCTTCGGACAGAGGAATCCAGTCAGTTGCCTATGTTACAATATACCAAAAAGACAGATAAAGCTTATAAGGATAGGAGGTTGTCTGCACTTGATTTATATCATCAAATTTTTGTACAGCTTTGTGCTCCCTCCCGGTTTGTTCATCCTCGTGATGGCAGGGCTCGTGATTTGGCTATGGAAAAGGGCACGTATACCTGCGGTCGTACTGCTTCTTGTCACATTGCTGCTGTATGTTTCCTCGACCAATCTGGCTGGAGATTTGTTAATCAGTAGCCTGGAAAAACAGTACCCACAGCCTCGTGCTATTCAAGGCGATGTCATTGTCGTACTTGGGGGCGGAGCCACAGAAGGAACCCCCGACATCAATGGACAAGGCAATTTGCTAGGATCGGCGGCCAATCGTCTGCTTACTGCGGCCAGATTGCACGAAGCAACAGGCTTACCCATTCTTTTCTCCGGCGGGCAAGTGTTTGGAGACAGTGGTAATGAGGCGAATATTGCACAAAGACAGTTACTGGGACTCGGTATTCCGGCAAAGGACATTCTGATCGAAAACCGTTCTTTGAACACACAGCAAAATGCCGTATATACATCGCAAATTTTAAAAAAACATCAACTCACTAGACCTGTTCTGGTGACCTCCGCTTTCCATATGCCCCGTGCTGCACTGGAATTTCAGCGTGCAGACATGCAGGTCGTAGCTTATCCTACCGACTATCTGGCAAGTGAAAAGCTGTCACTGTATGCTGGCAAACTCTCGCCGTCTGCTGGAGCCATGTCTACAACCGGAACAGCCCTCAAGGAATACTTGGGAATTCTTGCATTAAAGCTTAAATAATGTGATGTCTATATCATATAGCGGCATACAGCACAAACAAGCGTCTTACGCTCCGCAGGTATAAGCCTGTAAGCTAGCAAGGCGCTTGATTTACCATTACATATTCTAATCCAAGAAAATATCCGAAATTTGTTCTTCCGATATGACCTTAAAGCCTTCCTTTTTTAACAAAGCCGAGGTTACCCCATTACCAGCTATTTTACGATTTTCGAATGACCCATTATATATTGCTGCTGATCCGCAGGACGGGCTGTTTTCTTTTAAAACAACATGCGTTGCGTTAACCTCTCTGGCTATATTCAAGGCTTCGTACGCACCCCTAATGTACATATCGCTGACATCGTTGCCTGAAAACTCGACCACCTTGGCTGTGCCGTTCAGCACATCCTCGCCTGTCCCTCCAACAATCTCAGCAGGCTCTCTCGGAGTCACAAAGCCCCCCAAAAGCTCAGGACAGATTGTCACAGCTTTCTTTTCCTCTACCAACTTCTGAATATGTACATCCAGGCTATCCGTCCCGTTATATCGTACCTTCATGCCTGCCAAACACGAACTTACCAGAATCATTAGTTCCACCTCATATCCATTGTATTCCTATTAAGTAGTTAAAGTATAAACAAATTTCCTCGTAGAGTCATCGTACGAAAAATTTTGACTCGCCTCTACGTCCGCGTTCCGTAAGAGTGATATGTTTTGGCGTGTTTCTTCAGAGATCGCAAATGCATCAGGATTTCATTTTCTATACAACGGGCTGCAAATGTTGCCAGCTTGGTGCCTTTCCCGGTCTGAAAGCTTTCAATGTCCTTCACCAGGCCGATGGTACCGAAGGGTATGATATCCTCCAAATATTCATTGTTTTATTCATTTAAGGAAGGTGGAGCGTGTACTCATCCAGAATAACCTGATAAAACAAGCCGGAGGCGCATGTTGGGCAGCCTTCGGCTTATTTTTATATGTTGAGGTTCATCCTGCTCGTAAGTAAGATAATTTCACTCTTGCTATAAGTCATAATTTAAGATATATTATTAATTAAATGACCATTCATTTAATTAATAGAAATTTAGTTTAAAGAGAGGAGAATACATTTGGCAAGACCCATCAATGAAGAAAAAAGACTGGAGCGGCGTAAACGTATTCTAGAAGAAGCTGTTGTCCTGTTCGCAGAAAGTGGATATTCTAATACCACAACGGCGATCATTGCGCAGAGTGTGGGAGTGACTCCTGGAACCATTTTTCAATATTTCCCCAGCAAAGAAGCTTTATACTACGCTGCTGTCCTTGAGCCGCTTGCTGATATTCAGGCGAAATCACTTGCTTGTCTACAACAAGAGGGGACGCCGGGCGTATTGATTAAGAGCATGGTGGCAGAACAATTCAACCATATCTACTCCTATATAAATGAATTGCGACTTGTTCAATCTGTCTTAGGACAACGAGTAAAATTCCCCGAACTTACACAGAAGGTCCTTGAAAGTATAAAGGTAATGACAGATGCGATCGAATGCGTCTATGCCAAGGGGCAGTTAATGGGAGAATTCAACAAAAGCTTTTCTCCAGCAATGATCTCTCGTGCATATATCTCTTTCTTAAATGGAGTGGGCTTAACTCTTGGAGAAAGTATTATTCATCATCCCGAATGGGAAAATCTGAAAAGGCATGCCTTTTATTTGTTCGCACCCATACAACCTAAAGAAAAACTGGAGGATTCTAAATGAGTCAAGCATCATTACAACCCGATCTGACATTTAACGTTCGTGTGAAAAAACGAAAGAAAATTTTATGGAGCCTAGGGATCGTGCTTTTGCTTGTGACGGCTCTTGTATTTTTTATATCTTATAAAGTAGTAGACACCTTGTTGCACCATCCTAGAGACACTAATGTCAGCTACGGATTGAATATCGATAAAACTCCCTACGAAGAGGTCGAGTTCAAGAGTTTGAAAAATGATAATACGATTAGAGGTTCCTTCTTTCCTGCAAGTGGTCTTTCAGGTAAAGCAAGTAATAAAACAATTATTGTCGTCCATGGATATACGAGCAATCGTTTAGTCAAAGGGCGGACCCAAAAGTTAGTAGAGCACTTCGTTCCGAAAGGCTACAATGTATTGGCATTTGACCTCAGTTCACAAGGTAAGTCCGATGGTGATTTGATTACGCTGGGCCTCAATGAAAAATATGATTTGCTAGGAGCTGTAAGCTATTTAAAATCGAGAGACCATACGGGTGATAACATTGGAGTTATCGGTTTTTCAATGGGTGCTGCTACTTCTTTGCTAGCCGCAAGTGAAAGTGATGACATCAAAGCCGTAATTGCGGATAGTCCTTTTCGTAATGCTGGTCTATTTCTGAGAGAGGGTTTGCCCTTCTTTTCAGGTTTACCTGCGTTTCCATTCAGTTATACATCGACATGGATGGCAAATTGGGCCTTTAAGGTTGATCTTGATTCCATATCTCCTATGGATGCGGTAAAAAAGATGCAAGACAAGCCAGTTATGCTCATTCATGGTACTGGAGATCAGCAAATTAGTTATAAAAATACAGAAATTATTTACGAGTCCTTAAAAGATAACCCAAAAGCAGAAGTATGGTACCCGCAAAATACGGAGCACATCGATGCCATCAACCATTACCCCACTGAATATTTCAAAAGAGTAGATCACTTTTTGGATGAATATGTAGGGAATTAAATTCAATCCAAGAGAGCCAACTAGCTGAACGAGTAACCACACTTATAGGAAAATTCCCTAGCGCTTTTCAGCGTAAAGAAGCAAGTAATTGAATTATGAAAAAGACCTAAAAAGGCCCTGTAAAGGGCCTCAAGTGGGTTCATATATCTCCTTATCCATTACCCCTTCTGCTTGTAAAATTCATGGTACAGCTTCATTAATGCACGCTTTTCAATGCGGGACACATACGAACGCGAAATCCCCAGCTCTCTGGCGATTTCCCGCTGTGTACGTTCTTCACCTCCGGCTTCCAGGCCGAATCGACCAATAACTACTTCTTTTTCACGCTCATCTAAAATATCCAGGTTGCGATAGATTTTACTCTTCTCGATTTTGAGCTGTACTTTATCTACAATATCGTCCGCCTCGGTGCCGAGGATATCAATCAAAGTAATCTCGTTGCCTTCCTTATCAGTCCCTATAGGATCGTGAAGTGATACGTCTTTGCGTGTTTTTTTCAGGGATCGTAAATGCATCAGGATTTCATTTTCTATACAACGGGCTGCAAATGTTGCCAGCTTGGTGCCTTTCCCGGTCTGAAAGCTTTCGATAGCCTTGATCAGTCCGATGGTGCCGATGGATATAAGGTCCTCCAAATCTTCACCGGTGTTATCAAATTTTTTCACAATATGGGCCACCAGCCGTAGGTTATGCTCAATGAGTGTGTTACGGGAGTGTGCATTGCCTTCGGCAAACAGCTTTAGGTGTCGAGCTTCCTCTTTCTCAGTCAATGGCTGCGGAAAGGCGTTGTTTTTCACGTAGGAAACGAGTAGCGTCAATTCCTTGATGAACAGAGCGATAGCGCTAAATAGTCCGGGCACGGATGACACCTCCTGAGGTAGTTGCGAACTTACCGGCCTTTGTTACTTACCGGGCTTGTGATCTGTTTATTGTATGTAGGCAGGTGCCCATCCGTGCCTGTACTCCGAAAACTGCTCCGTAACAATTTGCCAGATATCTTTCTGGAGCAACCTCCAATACTTAATTCGAAACGTAGAGATCTCTTCGACACAAATCAACGCACTCTATATAGCCAGAGAGAAACCCGGGATAGCTTTACATTATTCATCACTTGGTTTCCCACTTTTTTTCAGCAGAGTATTAACTTCTTTCTAAATATGACAATGGGAGTGGAGAATAGACCATTGTATCTCCATCTTCATCACGTTTTAAAACAATAGCAAACTCAGCACCATTACTTTCATCACCTCTTGGCAACGGGAATATCATAGCCGGACAACGCAACTCATAATTATGAGGAAATTCTTTTCGAAAGTTCTCTAAAGCATAATTCAAAATCGCATCTATTTTGTCGGTAAGCACATTAAATCCGCCTATTACAAAATCATTGTATTCTTGGGAAGCGGTGTACTTCTCAAATAATTTTCTTTTATATTCCTCAACAGTACTAAAACAAACTTCCCAATCCAAAGGGAATATGCCATTTCCCAAATAATAAGTGTATATTTTCATATTCGATCCATTTCCTTTCTCGCACCTCATTTAGTTATTTATATTCTAAACATGCAACTCCCTGCCCGCAAATGAGTTTGCTATTATGATGTCAGACCGCTTAAACACTAGTATGCATTCCATGATCAAGGAATATATTCATAGAGAGTTTCATATAAATGATATATATCAACCTTTTCAACACATTCAAAAATTAAACTTAAGGAGGAATTTCAACATGGCAAAATTCAGTCAAAATCCAGACAACTATACTTTTTCCATGGATCCTGTTGTTATAGCAGAGGAAAATGTATCAACCAACGGAGATTCCAAAAATACTTTTCCGAAAAATGTTTTAATTGATAATAATCTCTATTGGGAAAGCAGCTTAAACGGTAAAGGTGGAGAAATCATCTTTAAATTAGATACAGGTAAGACGATCAATGATATTCTTTTAGCTCAGCCATCTTCTCGAGCTTTTATACTTTCATTTTCTTTTCACGGCTCTAGAGACGGAGAAAATTGGTTTAGGTTAGGTGAAGTCGAAACTTTGCCAACCACTGCAAAAACAACCTATCAATTTAGTAATGAGATTCCTTTTTCATATTATAAAATAACTGTACTTTCATCTGGAATGAGTAGTACAACCTCCTATTATGGTTTACGATATGTTCAACTAAGAACCGCACTCATTAATGGCGTTCCTGCCTACAGAGCATCTAGTCTAAACCCCGCTATTGCGGAATAAGTAAGTACACACAAAAAAGGGGCTGGCCAACGCCGCCCCTTGATTCATTCTATTTCATTTGAAGCATGTTATAAATCATCTCTGCTGCTTCTGCACGTGTGACCTCCTGCTTGGCACGGAAGCTACCATCTGGATATCCTTGTACTAAATTAATTTCGGTTAGACCAAGTACATCCTTTCTGGCCCACTCTACAATTTGAGAGGAATCTGAGTATGCACTGCTTTCTTGCTGTGGTATAGCTTTGATAATGTTATTCACCATTTTAGCCGCCTGCTCACGGTTAATGACACGATCTGGGCCAAACTCTCTATTACTAAACCCGCGAGCGACCTGATCTTTAATCGCCGTTTTGAGCAGATCCACGTACCACGCCGATGGATTGATATCCTCGAAGCCTAAAGTCACATCCGTTTCGAGCGGTAATTTCAAGGAACGGACCAGCATAGAAGTGAACTCCATACGCGTTACAGGTCTGTTCGGCTCAAATAGCGTGTGGGTTGTTCCCTTTACTACACCCAAATTGGCAAGCACATTTATTTTTTCTTTATTAAATATCCGATCAATGTCACTAAAATGATTTGGCTTCTTCTCAACGGTTGAATCTTGAATGTGCTCTGTTACTATCGGTTCCTTTATAACAGACTGAATCGGTTTTACACTCTCCGCTCCTCCTGCTCCGCCACCTACGTCCACAGTATTACCCGTTGTTTTTCCATTCGCTTGTTTTGCCTCATTGCGTTTTCCTTGACTATTTTCTGCCCAAAGTTGAACGGTATACAACTGCTTCTCTTTAAGTTGTCTCCAGATATAGCTTCGATCCTTACCACGATATAGCTCTGTTCCTCCTTCACTAGCGAGAACGAAAATATCATTTCTATGTTCTGACTCCCAATGGATGATAAACTCACTATTCGTTGTTTCCGTCTTCGAAAACGCAAATGCTGGAGACGGCAGCGTCTCCACTTCACCTTCTGTCTGCTTACCTTCACCACTTGTGTTCAATGGCTTGATGGTAATACGATACAATGTAGAACTATCCAGTCCATCTACTTTAAATTCATGGGTGGCCGTATGACCGATAAGCATCTCGTTTTGGTAGACATTGTAAGCATCTGCACCCGGAGCTTCTTTCCACGTAACAACCAAATCGGTATCTGTTACTTCTTTCACAGTCAATCTATTGTCTGATATCTGACCTGGCAAAGCGCGATACGTAAACGGAGCTATATTACCTGCCCCCGTTGTATTCACGGCCTGTATACCAAACGAGTAAATCATACCAGGCTGGATACCTGAAAGCTTAATATGGGCATCTCTGGTGTTAAAAACTTCCCCCGTATCTTTACGGGTTACAGTATATTGATAAACGCTCTTGATTTCATCCCAGCTCAGTGAAATCTGGCCAGCCTCAAGTTCTGTAACATTAACATTTTGTACTTCAGGAGGACGTGTCAGCAGCTCACCCAACGCTGGCTGGCTGAAACCACTACTGTTCCCACTGCTCACTTGAAAATCATAGTTTTTCCCACCTGTTAAACCAGATATAACCACACGTGGTTCCGTACTATAATAATCTTGACCGTTGATCGTCACCTTATATTGAGTTGCCCCATCAACCGGGGCCCATATCAATGTGGCATCGTGCTCGCGAACATCTACAGTTGCAAGTTGTACAGCCGAAATCGGTAGTGTTAATGCGTTGATAGAAGTATCTTTACCCGTACCACTTCGATTGTAGGCTCGTATTTTAATATTGGCAGACCTGCCCGCTGGCAAGCCCTCAAAAGTATAAGAATGAATACCACGCGCAACCCGCACCTTCGGTTCATCGTTAACATTCAAGATGTATCCTTCAGCCCCCTGCACATCCTGCCACTCAACACCGATAGCATACACATCCTTCGTCACACCCGATAATGTAGTTACTCGATCAGGTAAAGTGATGACTCCCAGATGAGCAAAGTCTCCGAATCCTGTTGCATTTTCAGCGGAAACATTATAACTATATTCTGTTCCCGCCTGAAGATCAGTATCGGTGAATTCTGTATACACATCGTTATAAACCGATACTTCGTCACGTTCTAGGGCATAGTAGGTGGCAGTGATTACAGAATTCCACTTCAAGTCGATTCCATCTTCTCTTACAGTTACATTTCGGAATCCATTCGGGCTGTCTGGTAGGCTTAGAAAAGATACATGCTTTGCTGCGCCCTCTCCAGTGTCATTAATAGCTGATACAGAAACATCGTAATATTGACCTGGCTTCATTCCCGTAATTGGATTATACACATCCTGTGTAACCGTATCCTTAAATATGATTTCCCCCGTTCTTACGTCTGCTGCTGTAATATTATATCTGTTAGCTGATGAAACTGGCGTAAAGTCAGCCATGATTTCTGTAGAATGACGAGAGACAGGTCGTAACTGGATATGATCAGGAGCATCAGGTAACGTTAATACACGGACTCGATTGGAATACGCATTGCCTCCTACATGATTACTAGAACGCATTTCATATTCGTATTGCCGTCCTCCTTGTAGCCCTCTATCTGTAAAAGAATTTGTCGGATGCGTAACATCCCAAACCTCATTAGTTGTTATATTTCGGACTGTATAGACGTAACCATCATCAAGGGCCGACGGGAGTGTCCACTGCAAATCAGCTTCTGTATTTCGTACGGATGTCGCAGAGAGCACAACCGACTGGGGCTGGTTTTGAATGCGTAGTGCACCGCTAACCGTTTCATAAATGTTACCCACCCTATCTTTGACCTTGGCATGAACATACCATTCACCTTCATTTGAAAGATCCATCTGGATTGTTGTGTCGGCTGCAGCATCCCAGTTTTCGGGTGAATCAGGGCTGTTCGTGATTTTATACTGCATTGTGGATGACTCAATCCCCGAATGCTGATCGGCATATCGTATCCTTACAGGAATATGAGTATCTTTCCATTCACGCGAATCCGGCGTCAGTTGGATCGTCGGTGGTTCCAAATCAATATAAGACACCGCGGACACCGGATCGCTTCGATTTCCAGCTGCATCTACAGCTTGTGCAGTCAATTGTATGACCCCCGAACCCTTTAATATTCCCGATGAACCAGACACATAAGCGCCAGAACCTAATTGATATTCATAATGTACTGCTGTAGTATCCGTCGCACCCGATAGAGCAAACTGAACTGGCTTATTGGTATATCGAGTAGGCATCGTCACCTCGGAAAACGTAACTTTTGGAGCCGTTGGCTTGGTTCGATCAATCATAACCGATTGAGTTACGATTGAACTAGACACATCAAGATTATTGATCGTCCGTGCTGATAATTCGTAAATTCCTTCTGCGCTTAATGTAAAAGTACCCTTGTAGGTCAACCACTCCCCAGATGGATTCAAGCGATACTGTGTCATCTTAATTCCATTTATAGGGTCACTTCCTGAATCAATGGTAATATTCACATCACGGTTCGTTGGGCCTGTTTCACTAGTCCGGATGACAGGAGCCGTCGGTCCCTTTTTATCAATAGTGACTTCTTTGCTTACTTCTCGGCTCACATTACCGACGCTGTCAATGGAGCGTGCATGTACCGTGCTTTTACCATCTTTATTCACATGAAACGCTTCACTATAATCCTGCCAATCCTGATTCACAACGCCTGTCATACGAAATTGAGTATGGGCTAGTCCAGAATAATCGTCTACACCCGATTGTAATGAAATCGTATAGTCATTACTATTCCCTGTTGCTTCTATGCTAGGGGGGAGTTGGTGGCATCTTGTCTATTCGGACATTCCCGGAAGAAAGGCCACTATACTGGTCATTCACATCCACTGTCCGGGCATAGATTGTATTTACACCATGGTCATAGACAGTGAAAGGCCCGGTGTATGGCTGAAATGCTCCTCCGTTCAGACTATATTCATAGTATTTTAATCCTTCAGGAGCCACATCTCCATCGATCCACACGGTTACAGGGTCTTTGGTCCACCCTGTAACAGCTTGTCCCTCTGCGTCTGCGTGAATCTGGGGTGGTTTAGGCATGAGGTCCGATTTGGGAATAACACGGACCCCAAACTTGGATATTTCATTACTTGTCTGTTGGTTAGTTCCCATCGCTCTGAAATAGCGAACATCCCTTAATGTAATTGAGTCGGTGATATCTATCCATTTTCCCTGGTAATAGCTATCAGCATAGAATTTCCTTACATTAATCCATGTATATAGATTCGTTCCGTTAGGCCTCCAACTGTCGCCTGCGGCGGCATTAGACGTATATATATCGGTATGATAAGACCCCTCAATATAAACAAAAATCTTGTAATCCGAAGCCTTAATAGATCTTCCAATATCAATAAAACGATTTGTCGGCTGTGTAGTCCCATCACATTTATACCTCGCCGAACCCGTGCCAGTGTATACTTCTGTTGCTCCTATCCCATTTCCTGACCAAGAACCCCAACTATCGCCTCCACCCGGCAAATTATTTTGGCAAAAAGGGCCCCCAATGATCTCCTGAGCAGCAGCGGATACCCTTTCCGGAAATATGGGAATCATCGTTAATAGTAGGACTACAGCCAAAAATCCATACACCCACTTCCTATACTTCCTTACCTTTCGCTTATTTTTTCGATACATACACTTCTCCTTACTTTATTTTATTTTCAAAGAGTTTTACAAACTCGCTTCGAGTAAAATAGAAAAAGCACCTCAAACGAAGGCGTTAATGCCTAGGTTTGAGGTGCTTCCTCTATATCACGAGTATGTTTTGAAGCTATTATACTTCGTTCCAAGCAGGATGTAAACAGAACCGACAAATTATTCAAGGGTGTTAATGAACTTGAACGCCTAAGCTCCGAAAAAATCCTCGCATATTCTGCATGTAAGAATCCTGAGTAGCGGAAGATTCCTTAAGAAGATTTTGCATGCTGTCCATAAAAGCAGAAGCTGATGTCGTATCCGCTTTGTCAAAGCGATTGTTTAACGGTGTGTTATTTAGCAACTCTGTATTCTGCCCCATACGTTCCTTGTATTTCTCAATCCAATCAGGATGTTGAGGAACCTTTTGCGCAAAATTTAACAGTTGGCCAAGCCCATTTCCTCCACCTTTAATATCATTCATGTACGCCGTATATTTTTGAGGATCGACCTGCTTCATCACTTCCGACAGCTTGACATAATCCTCAGGAGCACCTGACGGACGATCCATTGGAGTCGTGTAGCTAATATCTCCGGTCTCTGGATCAGTGGATCGTGTTAAAGCAATACTAGCAATCTGGTTCATGGTTTCGAGAAATTCTTTGGCCTTGTCGCCTTCCATGTAATGATCAGCAATATACTTGGATTGAGTAGCTCCCATCTCCAGCAGCACAGCTCGCTGACTCTCATCCGTTACTGTTCCGTCGACGATAAAATTAGATTGAATCATACTGTACACTGCATTAGACACTTCTTCTGGCTGACCTTCCAAAACCCGGTTTAATGAATCATTGATCTGTGTTGTACCAAAATACTTGGCAGCCTGTGATACAATAGCCCCTTCGGCCAACTGTCTACCAGCTTCACTGATCTCCACGGAGTCTTGAACTACCACTCTGGAGACCTGCTCTTCATGAAGCTGGGGTGGTGGAGCTTGCTTGCTTGTCGGATTGATCCGTAAACTACTTGCATTAAGAATCGCTTGCTGTGCTCTAAGAGGTCCAAAATTCATCCTATTTCCTCCTGTCATGTTTGTAACAGGCAATCTAAGGCGTATGTATAGTGTAATGTGACCCTGTTTCTATATATATCGGACAAAGCATATATGGAATGAATATATGCTTTGTCCCAAAAATGAACAAATATTGAAACGAACTACTTTTGTTTCAAATATAAAATACTCAAGCAACAAGTTACCTAAAGTCTTAGCTTAATACCCCGTCCATCAACCACCATAAATACTATAGGCAAAGTGATATACAATATCCGTGTCTATAATCGAAGTACCTGACACCTGAACGGCTACCCCTGATAGATCATAGTAGTGTGTAAAACTGATGGCTCCAGACAGGTATTCCGCTATACTTCCAGTGGAAGATGGCAGGGAAAGAGTCACACTAAAGGCTCCATTCTGGTCCGTATAAGCTGTGCCTGTACGAGTACGATTCCCGCTGCCTTCAGTCCAGTTCTGATTCAACCATGTCACATCAACAGGTGCATTTGCCACTGGATAACCATCAGTTGTCTTAACTACACCCTTCACGGTAAGGTTACTGCGTTGATTAACCCGATAATGACGACCATATGAGTAGTTCGGATAATCATTAGGGCCATTAGCAGAATCATAGCCGGTAATTTCAATTTTGCCAGCCCGAAGCACCGGCTTCAGTGTAATTGTGTACAAATGATTGGGTGAATACTGATTGGTTGTGTACACTCGCACATAGTAGGTTCCTGTATTTAAGCTAACATTATGGTTCGTTTGCGGCAAAAGCACCATTTGGTTTCCGGTAAGGACTCCGTAGACTTCCGCTTTGTAGCCATAACCGTCCGAAACACTGTCAAGCTTGACGTTCAAAGCGTCATAATTGCGGCTGGCTGGGATCGTAACTTGGTACCAGTCATTATCAATGCCTGAATGAATGGAGCGTGAATTAAGCGATGAACCGCCCGTACTAAAGGTAAAGTTGTAGGCATGGAAAGCACTCTCATCTGGTTCATATGCATCGTAGCTGGAACTTGTATCGACCGTTAGATAGAAAGGATCATTGATACTGGAACCTTTTTTGGCATGGACAGCAATCGCATATGCCTTTTCATTTCCAGAAGCGTTGCGGGTTCCTACGTTTTCAGGAAGTGAGGCAGCCCCCTGTTCATAATTGTTAAAATAAGTACCATAGGTGGATGCGTCAATGGCATTAGGATTAATGTCCCCTGTCGTCATATCAAACTCATATAAGTATAAATCATAGTCAAGCTGGGCTGAAAATGGACCATCCAACTGGGCCTGCAACAATTCACCAGGCTGCAAATAGATCGGATATAAAAATTGTGTACCTCCCTCTTGCGTAATCGTACCGGAATACGTAGCAGAAGAAGCTGTGGCTGAAGCAGCCATTGGGCTTTCTTTCAGCGTAGACATGGATTCCCTTTTCAATGAGGTTGTCTCTGATGTCTTGAAGTTGAGGTTTTCTTGCATGACATAAACCGAAGACGTAACGCTGTCTGGCTTGTCTGCCCGCGTTAGACGCTTAATTAAGTCTCTATTTTCAGTTGTTATCTGAATCTTGGATTCTGCCTTAATCGCTTGATCCGATGCAGCCTCCTTACTTTCACTCGCGTTCGCAGTCATTCCGAAAGCAAACAGAAGCATCATGCTTAACATCATTGCAATAGCCTTTTTGAACCTTTTCATACTGAAATCCCCTCTCAAATGGTTTAAGGAATTCCCGCTATCCCCGGATAAACCAGGGTGATTTCTAGGCTGCATGGCTCTATCATAAATCATCTTTGGTTATATTGGAATATATTATGCAAAACATTTTCTATTTGTAATCTATGAAAAAAAGACTATTTTCTTATCCTTGCTAAATAAACATGAAAAGTCGCTCTTTCAGAAATGGAAAGCCTCGGCTAACCCTTCAGAAAAAGCGACTCTCTCATGATCAAAATGACATTAAAGCATTTCTTAGTTTCTCAAGCTGTAAGCAAATAGATAAATAATGTCCGTCGCACTAATCGAAGTTCCATCGACCTGAGCGGCTACTCCTGTAAGATCATAATAGTGTGTGGAACCAATTTCACTTATATAATCTACATTTTTTCCTGTCGATTGCGGAAGAGAAAGGGTCACACTGAATTTACCGCTATCATCGGTGTACGTAGAAGCCGTTCTCGTACGGTTACCGCTATCCTCGCTAAATCTAGGATATTTATCTTTATCATAAAGTATTTCTGGTTTAAATGGTAGATATTTCTTTAGGTTTTTTCATTTGGAATCCCTTGTATCCAGTCGGTGCTTTGACCTGCGGGTTCCTTCAAACAATCATGGACATAGGCAGCGTGTCGATCGCTTGTAAGTATATTCAAATAATCTCCTGCCAGTAAAAGCATCTGTCCATCAGGGATTTTTTCATCCGACCCGCGCTTGACAGAAACAATGAGACAGTGAGCAGGCCACTGAAAATCCTTGATTTGTGTACCGTCCAAACGCGATCCCTGAAGAATAGGTACTTCAAGTATAACTTTGCTTGATGATTGCTCCGTTTCACCACTTGCCTTTCTTTGATGCAAAAAGCGCTCCAGCAGAACTTCATACACGGGATGAGAGCGAAACAGCTCGGCCGTCATGTAGGCAACGAGGCAGACAACACCTGTAGATAGCAGATTAGTGAAATTCCCTGTCATTTCGGTAATCAATATGATTCCAGTAATAGGAGCCTTCAAGCTCGCTGTAAGATAGCCTGCCATTGCCAAAATCAAGAAGCTACTTTCGCTAAGCACAGGCATTCCCCATAATCCATTTATGAACTTGCTATACATCACACCAATTAAGGCCCCGATCACGAGCATAGGTAAAAATATTCCACCAGGAGCAGAAGAACCGTAACTGAACATCGTGAATAAAAACTTAAGTATTAAAATAACAAGAAGAAATTTCAACGAAAAAGAATCCGTTATCAAATCGTTCACCAGGCCATTTCCGCCCCCAAGCAGTAATGGCATGCTTAATCCAAGCGCTCCAGACATTACAAAAGGGAGAATGGGTCTATATGGAGCAGGCAGCCAGGTCATTTTTAGATAGAAATCTTGAAAGGCATATATAGACTTATTGAAAACAACGCCCATAATACCCACAATAATGCCTAAAATAAGCAAATGAACGTACTGATTCAGCGGAACAGGCCCCACATTCATAAAATGAAAAACGGGACTCATTCCAAAAAACTCTTTGGATACAAAATCAGCCACCAGTGATGAAGCGAGTGACGCAATCAGGATAAGAGGCGAGAAATTCAAATGAATTTCTTCCAACGCAAAAATGACCCCTGCAATGGGTGCATTAAATGCCGCTGCCAGTCCAGCGCTTGCTCCGCAGGTGATCAGGATATTCTCTTCTGTTTTCGATTTACTCATCAAACGACTAAATCCCTGGGCAGTTAGAGCCCCGATTTGAATAGAAGGACCTTCTCTTCCCAAGGACAAACCGGAACCAATACTAATGGCACCCCCTAGAAATTTAGCTGTAAGAGCCTTCCACCAATTCATATTTAGCTTATTCTGTAGGACTGCCTTGACTTGGGGAATACCACTACCGGAAATCGCAGGCTGTTTTTTGACGGTCATTCCCGTTACCCACCCGACTATTACTAATATCACGAACCATAATGGGACAATCCACATATGGCGCAATTGATAGTGGTAAAATTCAAGAACACGCTCCAAAGACTCTTCCAACACAAATCGGAACAACACAACCACGCTACCAGATAACAAGCCAACCACTATGCCGCCTATCAAGAGACGGAATTTAAAATTAAACCAGGTCGCCAGTGTTTTTTGTGTATCATTTCTTTCCATTCACATAACCTACTTCACTTCAATTTTACAGATGGCTAATAGAATAATTCATTGTCACGTATCTCTGCAATAAATTACATCACAGGCTGAGCAATTGCCAGCTCTCCCTATAACGTTAACAGACCAAGCTTAGCCTCGGTCATACGCCCCCTGCAACTCTCCTAGCTAACCGCACTTTATATCACATCACGACAAAAAAGCTCCCTCACTCTAAGGGAGCTTTTCTGAATTGTGGGTCTGCAGACACGCTCCTGCTTAAGGAGCGACTATCCTCCGTATTAGCCTCAATAACAACAATAAAATTTCAATCCACGCTCCTACATAAGGAGCGACCTCTTAAAAAAATGGCTACTGTCCCCCGAATGCATGATTTCAATCCACGCTCCTACATAAGGAGCGACCAAGTTATACCAGAACAGTTTGCACGATTTGGTTATATTTCAATCCACGCTCCTACATAAGGAGCGACTTACAAAGCAGCGAGAACTATGCTACAATGTCAATTTCAATCCACGCTCCTACATAAGGAGCGACTTACAAAGCAGCGAGAACTATGCTACAATGTCAATTTCAATCCACGCTCCTACATAAGGAGCGACATGAGGTCATTCAGCACCTTATCAAATATTACAAATTTCAATCCACGCTCCTACATAAGGAGCGACTGCAGGATATTGGGTTTAACGGGGATACTGCTACGCCATTTCAATCCACGCTCCTACATAAGGAGCGACCGCACGTACTGAGATGCCTTGCTGTGTAAGGCTTCTCAGTACGTAAAGTGCGAATGTCCTTTTTGGACTCGCGTATATGGAAACAAATGGGCGTGAATCTCTGAAATCCCGCGTCCCGCTTGAGGTGCGAAGGAACCGGGATTTTTATGTGAGCTTGGGGTTCGCACCAGCTTTATTTATTATATTTTGCTACCTATATTCAACGCAACCCATACCGTATTTCTCTATATCCTTTTCAGCTTTTGGTTTCAATTGGGCGTAAAGGAGACACATTCCGTGGAAGTCCATTTTGCGGGCAAAAATAGAATGCGATAGCAATTTATGTTTCCAACTCAGCTCTCTCAATAGCCTGAACCAACGTCATAAAAGGGGCCTCCCGTTTATATTGAATAGCCTTTTGGCTTGTACCGCCCGCATCACACCATTCCCAATGGGTATGAATATCCACAGACTCCAGAAAATAAACAGACAAGGCCTCCACAGGATTCACTCCATACATATGTATAAATGTCTCGTCTGAAAGCTGATTATGTTGGAGATATTCATTTTTCATGGTGCAAAGAAGCTTGCAGATATCCTCCCTGTTTACATTAACGAGACGACTCACGAATGCATTGCGTCTTTCCACCGAGTTCAGTATGATTTGCATAGCATTGCGTATATGCCACGCATCAGGGCCGATCTGGAGCCTGTTAATTAAATCGTTTGCGGTCAGGTCAGGATTAAATGGGGCTGGCTCCAAAATGTATGTCCATGCATCGTTGTGTCCTTTTTCAAACACCTCGATAGCGTCAGAGACGTTTATACCAATGTTTTGCCACTTGCGATTGAGGGCATCCATAATATGATAGTAGTGTAGCTCAGTTTCTCCATGTTCAACTTCTTGCGTCCAAACCGGTCTCATGCGTACAATATCCTTGATTGCTTGCTCATTCGCTTTGAATTTCGTAGTCACTGTATCTTCCTCCTTTTGAAATCTGATAAAATGGAAATAGCAAAGCTAAGGGTATGTTGTAACATCCCTTTGTGTTTGAAAAAGTGAGTTCATTTTTATGACCTTGAGGTCATAAATAAAATATAACCTTGTGGTCATATTTTGTCAACATATATGGAGGCACTATGAATGTTAAAACTTAAAATCAAACTAAAAGAAGTGCTCAAAGAAAAAGGCATAACTCAAAAGCAATTAGAAGAACTATCAGGTGTATCACAAGCAAGAATTTCTAAACTAAGTAGTGGCGACCGACAAGAAGTGAACCTACTCATGCTTGAAAAAATCGCCCATGCCCTAGATATCAAAGACATATCCATACTGTTGCAATTTGAGGAAGAAAATAACTGATTATTGTACACTCGGTACACGCTAAAATTCAACACTCCACGAAGCCTGCATAATTATTGGGCTTCTCTTTTTCATTTCACGCAATTCCAATCGTACATCACCCCTATGCTTTGTTCCCCACATCTATATTTCTATCTTTCCATGACAAAGAAGGCTCACATCACTTTTATAGAGAGTCGAGCCTTTCTAAGTTTCAATTCATGCTCCCACACGAGGAGCGACAGCATGTGGTGAGAAGCCTTACTGCATAAGGCTTCTCACCGCATAAAGTGCGAATCTCATTTTTTAACTCAAAAAACGGAAGCAAATAGGCGTGAATTTCTAAAATCCCGCGCCCCACTTAAGGTCCGATGATCCGTTTTTTTATGTGCGCCTGGGGTTCGCACCGGATTAACTTTCCTGTTGCACTTATGTTAAAAGCAGATCAATCAACTTAATTTTGGCACTATTTTATCACAAAACCCCTACCATACTCTTATTTATACGATATAATCAAATAATATGGATAGTTCTTTTCGACTATCAAATGAATCGAATTACCCATAACATACATAAAAAAGGGGAATACAGATGAAAAAACTTAGCGTGTTTATGTTAGTATTATGTTGCTTCTCCATTTTGGCAGCCTGCTCTACCGATCCGGTTAAAAAAGATTTAATTACCTATGTGAATGATGGAATGCTTCCGTTAGCACAAGATGAAAAAACAGTAACTGAAAAATATGGATCCGTGACCGGTGATAACTTCACAGATGATGAAACACTATATAATACGTTACGAGACGAAATTATCCCACAATACACCAAATACCTTGATAAAGTTGAAGCAGTGAAGACGGAAACCTCTGAGGTGCGAGCTGTCCACGAAACCTACATCAAGGCGGTTAGCACTCAAAAGGAAGCATTCATTACGATGCTCGATGCGTTGGAAAAAGGGGATCTGAACTTAATTAATGAAAGTAACACCAAGCTAAGCGAGGGTAGAAAGCTATTCAGGGATTTTGGTGAACAGGTTAACACACTTGCCAAAGAGCATGATGTGACTTTGAATAAGAAATAAACAAAAAAAACTCCCATTATGGGAGTTTTCAGATTGTCGAGAAACCCCGTCATTTTGAGACGTGGGTTTCTTTTTCACATCATAATGCTCTGGTCTCTGGAGAAGCAGGGGGGGTTACCCCTGTTTCTCCAGGCGATCTAGGTGGATCGCCATCTTCTTCATGTTCTGCACGGATGCCGTCATAAGGGCTTGTTCCCTGACGTTTGGAAGACCGCGCAAACGGCAATAGCGAAACCCATGGAGCTCTTTGGCATCCGCTAAGCTTCGCTCAATCGTCTCTTTTCGTTTGCGGTACAGCTTTTTACCAGATGGGCTCAGCCGGTTGCTCCGTACCCACTCTTTGCTGTCTTCCCAGACATGCGAGTCACCACTTTGCGGTGGTTTCGAGACTGGGTACACTGACTTAGCAGTGGGCAATGCTGGCACTGAGCTGGGTCAGAGGCATACTGCCGGTATCCCTTTCGGTCCGTCGTTCGGTAGGGCAGTTCCTGTTGAGCTGGGCATCTATACACATTGCGTTTGGCATCGTATTCAAACTTCCATTTCGGAAACAGTCCTTGTCTGGGATGGAATCTTCGGTGAGCAATCACGGCAAAAATCTTTCGGTTCTGCAAACCTCGGCAAATCGGCGTTGTTAAATAACCTGAATCTAGTGCAACAGCTTCTACTTGAAAACCAAAACGTTCTCTTTGGCGATCCAAACGGGACAAATAGGGGACAGAATCATGTACATTTCCCGGCGTCACATGCACATCCGTAATCAGATTGTACTTCATATCCACCGTGCGGTGGTCCAGATAGAAGAAGCCTTCGGGCTTGCCATCACGGATCATATAGCCGCTGTCCGGGTCTGTTTTGCTCACTTTCATTTCTTTTTCTTCGTTCACTTCCTCTCGGGATTTTAAGGCTTTTTTCCGTGGTTTCTCCGGTCATCCTTCACCGCTTCGTTCAGCTCGTCCATATAGTCTTTAGTATTCTGCAACACTTGTTCTTTGGTGTACTGGTGCCTGTTAGCATTGGCTTTGACGTGTGTGGAATCGGTGACGAGAACACGCCCACCCACCATTCGGTGAGAGATCGCCTGCAGCACAATTTCATCGAAGATATCTTGAAAGATCGTGGTGTTTTTAAAGCGAGTGCGACGATTCCAGCTCATCGTCGTATGGTCCGGAACTTTATCCGTTAAGCCCAACCCCAGAAACCAACGATAAGCTAGGTTCGTCTGAATTTCTCGCTCGAGTTGCCGTTCTGAGCGAATGCCATAGAAATAACCGAGAAAGATCATTTTAAACAATACGGTAGGATCAATGGCAGGACGCCCGTTGTCTGCACAATACAGTGGTCGAACTTTATCATCGATAAACGAAAAATCGATATACTTATCTACTTTGCGGAGCAAGTGATCTTGAGGAACCAGATCTTCGATGGAAACAAATTCGTAGGATTGTTGTTTTTCGCGGTTGGAACGTAGCATATCAACACCATCCGTTCTACAATAGTTACCTATATTATACAACATTAACGCGGTGTCGTCTTAAACAAAATTAACATAAAATAGGCTGTCGAGACTTTCTCGACAGCCTGAAAACTCCCATTATGGGAGTTTTTTTGTTTATTTCAGGATTTTGCAAAATCCACACTTATGAATATTCGAAGCAAATTACCGCTTTACTTAATTCTTGGTCGTAAAATAAATAGACGGTATCCGCCCCACACGCTTGAAAATAATACCCGGTAATGGAACCGATATAGGTAAAAGTCTCACCATTGGGACGCTTAGGCACATGAAGCAGATTGGTTTGCTCGAACTGGAGCATCTCTTCCAGAGATTCATGATATTCCTTGATGTAACTTTGAGCCTTGTCAGACTGAAAAGCGATATCATCTAAAATTCCGTTAACTTCAGGGTAACTCAGCCCCCAACCACTGGATTGCTTTTCCTCAAAATCACGGGTGAGTTCTTCAACAGACTTTTTAGCCTCTCCAAAGGAGGAATATGGATAAATTTTATTATTTTCCAGGAAAAACGCTTTGCGAGCTTGGTAGTCTTGTTCATTATTCATATACACCTGTTCCAGTCCGCCCAACGCCATGACTTCTCTCTTCATACGTAGGTACGCTTTATCCCCGGTTGATTTCAGCGCTTCATAGGTAGCTTCCAATTGCTCCTTCTGATGAAGACTAAAATAATTCCAGTCTGCTTCGAATTTGTATTTGCCGTCAATTACATCGAATCCCAGCATATCTTGCTTGGTATATGAGGTATGAAAGTCCTGAGTATTTTCACCCACACAGCCTTCGTAGATTTCTTTTACGGAAACAAAATGCAGCCACTCATCTTGCTCCGGGAATAAAAACTGAAGATTTATCGAGCAAATCGGCAGAAAATGCTTGCGATGATGTTCAAGATCGCTGGCAAATACGTCCTCGTATGCTGGAAAACGTTTGATGAATCTCTCAGGTATGTTCATGGTAGTCCTCCTATATTGTATGGTTTTCCGGCAGCCTTCTAATCTGAAACGTTCCTTCCATGGAAATCACGCTATAGAGTTCATCAAATCCTTCTTCGTAGCTCGGAACCTCCAGTTTACTCATTACACTCTTAATACCAATCTCAGGAATATACTCTTTGCCTGTGCGCTGCTCATTACGCTTAATAGATTCTGCATAATCAGGTTCAAAGTAGTAGCCAATGATTTTAAATCCCTTGTTTTTACAAGCATCTATATATTTCTTTCGTTCTTCGACTGTTGGATTGGTATTGTCCACTACAAAACGCTGCATCGTTTCGATAGAGGCCTGAAGGTAAATATTTTCCCTATTTCGTGTTTTAAGCATATCCAGATTTATTCGCATATGTGTTTTGAAGAATTGTTCTTTATAAAAAGTCGACTTGCCCGAAGCCTGAATTCCTATAAAAATAACACACTCCAAATCTACACATCCTTGTCCAAGTATACATATTGGTTAATATAATCTCTATTCTGCGAAAAAATCGGTGTCTCATGATCAACATCCCACTTGCTTCTAACGGCTTCGCCTTTGTTGTATTGTTGTTTGGTAATGCAAATTCCCCGCTTTTGCCAGACCGGAAGGTCGTTCCAGTTTAGCCCTTTTTCCACAAAAAGCTTGTCTTGGAGCTGATTTCCGTTCAATCCTTCTAGTTCTGAATGCCTGAAATGGGCTTGAGCTACCATAGAAATGCTGTTTTTAGTAGCATCTTGTTGTCTCCATAGGAAGTAGTTTGTAACCTCATCCTGAGGCAAAACCCAAGCTCTCGCATCAAAAGTGGCTAAAGGCTGACCTGGGTAAACCTTTTGGATTTCCTCATTAAATTTGGCTGTAGCCAGAGAGGCAGATATGGACACCATCTTTTGAAGATTATTTTCAAACCAGGATTGCGTCGTTAATTTGTCATCATTCGTAAGAAGCAGTGAGATTTCATCGCTCTGATGATACACCAATTTACATCCCATAATGTTATAGGCCAAATATTTACACGTCTCCCATAATGCAAAAATTAGTTTCTCATCAAAAGGTTTCGTCATCCCACGCGTAAAGGTATGAAAATGCGCACCATCAATTCTGATGATTACTGGTAAACGGCGTGGTAGGCTTAATCTATAGGCATTTTCATATTCCTTCATCCTATTTCCAAAATCATTTTTTTTCATAAACTATGTAGGTTCCTTTCATGATCCGTGATTTACGTACGCAGTACAGGGCGATATGGGTTGCGGATAGCCAAGCTTTTCTTGAAGAAAAGCCCCCCCTCGTATGTGCAGGAGGACCGAGAACAGCAAAGGTTTAATCAGCTTCTTGCCGTCTTTTTTCTGTTGGTCGCTTGGGTTAGGACATCGTTAATTAAATCGAGGGTGAAGCCGAACTCTCCAACAATATGGATTCGATGTCGGTCCCGCTTTCTTTTTTATTTTGCAGTAATATTATCTTCAAATACAAAAACGGATATGGCTATATCTTCCTCCACTTTAATATCTGAAAAGAGGTGCAGCAGCCGAGAATCCATGTAATCCTCCAGTTCTTTATTGAAGTGTGTGGGATATATTTTTTGAACCATTTTGGTTCGGGCTGCATGCACCATCTCTTTCCCGGATTCTTCTTGTGCCAGAAACTTTTCGGATGGGGTTAAATTTCCATATAGCATCGTGATGGCCATATTATCTACAAAGGTTGTATGTATGCGCTCCGGGCCTTTCCCAAATAGCTCTTTACGTACTTTTCGAATAATTTCGTTAAAACCCGTTTCCCTTCTCATATCGCACCGCTCTCCTAAAATCTACTAAAATCCCTATTACTATTTCCATCATAACCGATTCCTATCATATAAAACAGAGACTAGCGAAAGTGATTTTTGGAACATGATTTTACGCAATTATAGGCGTTCATTAATTTTATTTAACATTCCCTCTAAAATTCGCTTCTCCTCTTCGGTCAGGGCCTGAACAATTTCGTCCTCCACCTTTTGAAAAGAGTCACTAAAAGCTTCAATCAATTCAATGGCTTTTGGTAAAACATAAATATTTTTTTGCCGCTCATTATTGGCCGGGATTTTGCGCTCGATGAATCCTTTTTGCTCAAGACCTTGAAGTATGCTTGTAATGCTGGCTCCGCGCAGATGAAACCGATCGGCAAGATCCTTCTGAATTAAATTATTTTCTTGATTCTCGTAGATATATCTAATCATTTTTCCTTGTTGAGCATTTAATCCCAACTCTTTTATGCTCTCGTCCGCTCTTTTCTTTAGCTTAAGACCGATAACCTGAAACAAATCCAGAAAAACCGTATCCTTTTGGGTTTTCATCATCGTACCTCCTCAAATTATTAGAAGTCTAATTGTCAGTAAATAAACTATATAAATCTCTAAACTGTTTGTCAAATGAAAATTAGTTTGTTGACAGTTATATAACTAACAGTTAGAATTCTAATTGTTTGAAGCTGAGCACTAAGGAGGAACGACATGAAGAATGTAACTCAAAGCTTTACGGTAGAAAAGGTTACAGCGATTACGAATGTACGTATTTTCGATGGAGAAAAAGTTATTGAGCCCAGAAATGTTATCATCCAGGGGGGAACTATTATTTCAGTAGGCGGAGACCTTCCGACGCATGCAACGATCATCGATGGGGAAAATGGGACATTATTACCCGGCCTGATTGATGCGCATGTTCACACTTCAATCGGAGGGTTAAGAGATGCTTTAAAATTCGGCGTCACGACAGAACTCGAAATGAACGGCAGTTTTACAGAAAGAGGGCGCAAAATCCAGTTGAAAAACGTGAATGATGCCGCTGAAGTCCGTTCTGCCGGCACAGCGATCACCGCTCCAGGTGGTCATCCGGATGAATTATTGCAGGATGAGGATGAAATTCCTGAGTTCGTATTAAAGGAATTGGAGAAGTTACCCAAGAAAGACCGGGAAGCTATGCTAGCCGCTTACGCTCACGATCACGAAAAAGTGCCCCAAGTGACGACAGTGGAAGAAGCGATCAAACATGTGCATACCCAAGTGGAGAGTGGCGCCGACTTTATTAAAATCATGATTGAAGAAGGGACGGTCTTGGGTGCCCCTGGACTGCCTATTTTAAGCGACGAAATTTTAAAAGCAGCTGTGGTAGAAGCCCATAAGTTCGATAAAATAGTCATAGCCCACGTCTTGACGGCTCATTCTTCGCAAACCGCCATCGATATTGGAGTCGACGGATTGGGTCACTTATTTCTCGACAGGCCCGAATACACATCTGAGTTGGTGAAATCCATAGCGGATTCAGGCGCATTTGTTATACCGTGCTTAGTATTGAACTCATCCATTCTGGGGAATCCAGCATCAGAATTGGCGAATGATTCACGTGTTTATTCCAAATTAAGTCCGGAATGGATCGATATTTTGAAATCAAGCTTCCATACTTTCCCGCAAGGCAATTTGGAGAATAGCTTTAAAAATGTGATGGATCTCCACCGTGCCGGTGTGGATATTCTGGTCGGGACGGATGTCGCTCCCGTTCCTGTTCCCAATCTTGGCGGCCTTGCTCATGGAGCCAGCGTTCATCATGAAATGCAATTGCTGGTTGAGGCCGGATTTACTCCCATAGAAGCGCTTCAGTCGGCTACCGCGAAACCGGCCCGTTGCTTTGGGCTTAACGATCGCGGCTGTATTGCCGAAGGTTCGCTCGCTGACCTTATACTAGTAAACGGTGATCCGACAACCAACATCTCTGATACTTTGTCGATCAAATCCGTATGGTTCAAAGGTGTGCAACAACTATGTTAATCGGAGCCTATCGAACAGGAACAACTTTCTAATCTCATTTATATGACTTCCATTTTTACTTTCCGAAGATAGCTTAATCTTGTTGCCAACGCAAAAACACCTCCAAGGTTATCTCCATATCTTACGACATGGGGTTTCACTTTGAAGGTGTTTTAATTGCAAGGAACATTGTAAAAACGTACAAACAGTGGTCCCAAATAATTTCGCCATGCTCTGTTTGT
The DNA here is from genome assembly GCF_054602585.1 of Paenibacillus sp. SEL3. NCBI lineage: Bacteria > Bacillati > Bacillota > Bacilli > Caryophanales > Paenibacillaceae > Paenibacillus > Paenibacillus sp. SEL3. Next base: position 653,439 of record NZ_CM137725.1, read on the forward strand.
CATAAAATATACGGCTTACTCGTAGGCACCGATGTTCACAGCGGCTCCCTGTACTCTTGGCTTCCCGTCGATATCCAGTGTTCCAATTATGGCAAGGTCCGTGTTCCCGGCATCGATCGCAGATGACGAAGACTGCAAATGGAAGTCGCTGTTCGCGGCATTCGCGAATTTAGGATCGGCAAATAGAGAATGCGTATCGTTGCCGGTCCCCGATTTGTACGCGGAGAAACCCATATAACCCTTATTTTTCCAGATCCAATTCGCTTCCGAGCTTCCGCTCGGAGCAAAATATAAATTATAATCCACAACATTGCCGGAATTTTTGGTGTATCCATTGGAGATCAGCATATCCGTGGAGCTGGCCACGAAAATATTATTTTGGATCACGTTGTTTCGCGTATCATATTGAACCAAAAGCTGACCGCTTCCGTCCTCAAACGTATCGTTCTTGTATAGTGTATTGTTCACGATCTTGCAGTTTACCGTGGAGCCACGCTCCTCATTGTAACCGCCCATGGCAATGCCGGTCAGTCGGTTGTTATATATCACGTTGCTGCGGACCGTAATATTGCTGGTGGCTTTACCGGCGTGCTCGGAGGCAATTTCGACGCCGATATCGTTGTTGTAGCTGTAGTTCTGCTCAATAATACTGTCCTTGCCCCCATCTACATAAATGCCCCCGGCCGAGTTGTCATCGCTCTTGTAAGATGGGTTATTTTGAACTGAATTATTATACACCCGATTGCCCTTCACCAACCCGTTCCGCGCCTGATCATAAGTCGTATTCGGCGCGGTGCCCTCAAAGCCGATCAAATCAATCCCGATGTTGTCATCATCGTGAATGAGGTTGCCGGTCACCGCAAAGCCATCCACGTTGCCGTTTAAAACGAGCGATTCGCTGGAGCCCAGTACGAGATTATACAGCTCATTGCCGCTGATCGTAAGGTCGTGAATCGAAGCCGGAGCTTTCGTACCGTAAACAGCGATACCGTGAGCGTCCCGGCCCAGCCGATCTTTGCCGGTCGGAGTGACCGTGTTTTTGATGTCATGGATTTTATTGTTGGATAGATTAATGAAGCCGCCCGAACCGTGGACATAAATACCTACAGGCACCACGTTCTTGGAAGCAGTGGTAAAATTGCGGATTTCAAACCCCTGAACAGTAACGTAATTGACATCGGCCAGTTCGATCAGCCCTTCATTCCCGCTGACCGAAAGTCCGCTGCCATCAATAATGGCGGTCTCTGTCCCATAGTTGGTGAACACAATGGAACCTTGCGAAGCGGAGCCAGAGCGGGTAATCTTTACTTTCTGCTTGTACACGCCGCCCCGGACGTAAACCGTGCTGCCCGCAGGAGCCACGTCGGCCGCGTGCTGCAACGTCTTCCACGGCGCATCGTTCGTTCCGGCGTTAGAGTCGCTGCCGCTCGTGGCCACATAATATTCTGTACCGGCCGCGGAAGCGACGGGAGGTTGCACATTTCCGGCCCCCAGGCCAAGCCCGAAAACCACGGCTAAACCTACCAGAAACATTTGCCCGAATTTCTTCATGTTCCTCATCCCCCTTTGTTTTTCTTGTAAATTGCACCCTAATTCCACTAAATCTGGTTCTTTGGCATCGGCCATTAGTGCAACCTAATGCGCCATACCAAAGAACAGGAGGTCACCGTAATCGCTGTCGAAAGAAACAAGAAACCCTGCGTTTTAGTAATCGCAAGGTTTCTTGGTGATCAAAGCTGCTAACGTTGCCGCAGCTACCCTGTCGGCAGACTACGCATGTTCTTACTCCAAACGGACTAATCCTTTACCAGTCGATTAGAAAGCATCAACATGATAAAAGAGAATAAAATGATGACAGCTACCCAGCTCCAAGAGAGTGTCATATTTCCGACCTCGGACGCGGTGTAAATCGCTGTAGGCAGGGTTTGAGTCTGTTCAGGAATATTACCTGCAAGCATCAGCGTAGCACCAAATTCCCCTAACCCTCGGGCAAATCCGAGAATGTATCCTGAGATGAGCGGTCGGTAGGCAAGGGGCATCGTAATGTGGCGAAACACTTGCCATTCGTTGGCACCTTGCGCACGTGCAGCCTGCTCTACCTCCGGGTCTACAGCTTCAAAACCTGCTTTGATGGTGCGGTAAGCCAGTGGAAAAGCAACAACTACGGCCGCCACCACTGCAGCTCCCCACGTAAATACAATCGTCTGCTGGAACAGGCTTTCGAAGGCAGTGCCAATCCAGCTTTTCCTTCCCAGCAAGATGAGCAAAATAAAGCCGACAACAGTGGGAGGCAAAACGAGCGGAAGAAGTAGAACGGTCTCAATCACGCTGGTTCCCCTCCGCGACGTGCAGTTCGCCATCATCCGCGCTACCACAGTAGCTAATAAAAAGACGATGATGCTGGCGACGACAGCGACTTTAACAGATACGATAACCGGAGGAAGAAAAGCTGACCAATCCAATGGGACCCCCTCCTTTATCTGTAAATTCTATTTTCCCGTCATTTCTGTAGGGGCTGAAAATCCATCTTTACTGAACACACTCATAGCTTCATCTGTTCGTAGAAAATCAAGAAACTCTCCTGCTTCCTGGCTGTGTTTGGTTGCTTTTACAATGCCTTCAGGATACAGGATGGGTGCGTGCAATTCCTCGGGCACTTCCAGTGCTATGACCGTTTTATCGGATGATTTGGCATCCGTTAGATAGACGAGTCCTGCATCGGCGTTGCCTGTTTCAACATAATTTAATACCTGTCTTACGTCCTTGGCGAATACCATCTTAGGTTCCAGCTTGTCCCATAGCCCAGCCTTCGTTAACGATTCTTTAGAATATTGTCCGGCGGGAACGGTAGCAGGCTCCCCAACAGCCACTTTCAGGAAAGAAGAACCCATCAAGTCATTGAGCGTAATGCTTTTGTTATCTGTGCTTTTCGCCTTATCTTGCGGAATAACCACAACCAGTTTATTTTGAAGTAGCACGTTATCCTTTTCCACCAATGAAGCATCGGTTAATGCCTTCATTTGCTTCATGCCTGCCGAAATAAATACGTCAGCGGGTGCGCCTTGCTCAATTTGTTTTTGTAATGTACCAGATGAAGCGTAGTTAAAGGTAAGTTTGATATCTGGGTGCTTTTTCTCATACTGGCCCTTGAGCGTATTCAGACTATCTTGAAGACTCGCAGCGGCAGATACGACTAGTTCTGTCTTGGGTGCGGACTGTGCCGACTGTACAGCAGCCGGAGACGAACACCCAGCCAGAACCCATGCCAACAATCCAACGAACGTGAATATGTACCCAAATTTCTTTTTCAACTTGTTCTTCCCCTATCCTATAAATTCCAAAATGAGATAACAAAATGTGATAGTGAAAATAAGGAAGCATTGTACATCTCATAACGGGTCGAATCTATTGGGTCAACCCAAATATTTGTGATAAATTGATCTCGCCTCGGCGATGTCCTTCGTGCCATGAATTAAGACGCGACCATCCTGAAAAAGAACGATTCGATGCGTCCCGATAACAACGGATACCAGGTATGGATTATGCTCCACTTTGCCCCCCTGACGGGATAACAAACGTGCCGCTTCATTCAGATCACGTACAGCACCCGAAGCCGGGCGGATTTGAACCGTATCTCGTCCGCACAAGACAGCCGTTTTAGCCTGATGCTCCGATTGTAAAAAAGGATACACAGGGTGCTCACCACACGTTGGGCAATCGGCTTTCTTCATGGCGCTGATTTGAATCGCCTGATGCTGATTGTTCCACAGATCGAAAGAAATCAGCTTATTTTGCAAAGCCGAATCGTCCCCGGTGAGCAGCTTCAATGCCTCGGCGCTTTGATAAGCCGCCACCATCTGTACAGCCGGGCTAATCACACCGACCGTATCACAGGTTGCACCGCCGAGCGGTACGGTTCCGAGCAGGCAATGCAGGCACGGTGTCTGCCCCGGCACGATGGTAAAGGTTGTCCCATAACTACCTACACATGCCCCGTAAATCCAGGGTATTCGGTGCTTGACCGCATAATCGTTCATAAGCAAACGTGTATCGAAATTGTCAGTGGCATCTACGATGAGATCCACCCCTGCTGCGATATCGTCGATTTCCTCCAGCGAGACGTCCCGGACTAGCGCACGAATGTCCACGTCCGAATTGGTTTGCTGCAATCGCTTCTGCGCGGCCACTGCCTTGGGGATCTGATTACGGGCATCCGCTTCGTCATAGAGCTGTTGGCGCTGCAAATTACTCCAGTCTACATAATCACGGTCTACCAACGTCAGCCGTCCGATGCCCGCTCGCACCAGCATGTCAGCATTGGCAGTGCCCAGTGCGCCGGCCCCCACCATCAGCACGTGCTTACTACGGATATTTTGCTGGCCTGTCGGTCCAATTTTCGAGAATAATTCCTGTCTAGAATAACGGGCATGAGACGTATGCGCATGTGCAGCAACTTCTATTTTCTGGATCTTGTCCATTTCTGACATCGTTGATTTACGCCTCCATACTTATCCATTGATAGCTACAAGTTGATCAGACAAGCTAAAAGTTCAAATGTCCTCGCCCTTATTTGAAAGCTTTGGGGTACTTTGAGGGTTCCAGCCACCCAGCTGATGCCCCTTCCATTCTGAGCCGTCCTCCCACACTTCCTTTTTCCAAATCGGTACGATTTGCTTTAACCGTTCAATGGCATGGCGGCTGGCTTCATAGCAAGTATCGCGGTGTGCAGCTGAGACAGCAATCACCACACTCGTCTCTCCAATTCTTACCGTGCCAAGCCGATGTGTAATCGCAGTACGTGTGGAAGGCCAATGTTCTGTAATTTCGTCACCAATCTGCTTCATCGTGTTCATGGCCATCGGGACATACGCCTCATATTCAAGCAACACCGTTCGCTGACCTTGCGTAAATTCCCGAGTCGTACCATTAAAGGTCAGCGAGGCGCCATGAGAAGGGTCGAGTACCTTTGAGGTTACTTCATCGGCATCAATCGGGTCGTACGTAATGGCAAATAAACCACATTTTGAAACGACCGTCTCCATCCCGGATGCTGACTGATGAAGAGCAATTGCATCTGATGGAAGCACAAGTTCATTTGGAGAAGCCAGCTTTTTATGATGGGTAAAAAAAGAACCTGGCAGTTGTGAAGCCACTTCCGGGTACAGCTCATTCAGCCTTTTTCGAATGTCTGCAATGGTCACCGCTTCCTGTGAAAGTTCTACCGTGATCACATCACCAAGTTGCTCCGCCATATCTGCGAATAGTTGAATACGATATTGCATATGATCTGCCCCCTTGCACCTATTCTATCGAATTCACCTATCCTATTAAATAAAATCTACCCTCCTGAAACCGGAGGAATAATCGCAATCTCATCATGTATACTCACGAGGTCCTCAGGAGCGGCGTAGGCTTGATTTCTGGCAACAAAAGAACCCTGCAACTGAGCTGCTGATTCAGGGAAACGCTCGGATAGCAAGTCTTTTAATGCGGCAACGGTCATCGTTTTTTGCTCAGTAGGCACCATAATTATAGGCCCTCCCATCTGTTCCGCAAGTCCAGCAAATACTTGAATATGATAGTTCATTTAACATCCCCTCCTTTTCAGTACAGTGACTGCCCACCACATATGTACCAAGAAAAACCAACATGAATGAATACCTCGAAAGGTTTTATTCCATGCTGGTTAACTATGACGGTGTACATTGAAGATTATTATATTATATTTTAGATTCAACTAGTTCATCAATCCGTTCGGTATGCGTATATACATTCAGAGAACGACTGCGTATAAAGCCAACGGTCGTAATCCCCAGGTCCTCAGCCAACTCAAGTGCAAGCTCTGTGGGAGCTGACTTGGACAAAACAACTTCACAGCCAATCTTCGCAACCTTCAACAAAATTTCAGACGAAATGCGTCCGCTGAATACTATGATTTTGTCTTGTAATACAATATCATGTTTTAGGCAATGCCCATAGATTTTATCTAGCGCATTGTGTCGGCCGATATCTATTCTGGATAGGATCATCCCGTTTTTATCGCACAGCGCTGCATTATGAACACCACCGGTCTCCTGAAACGTAAGTGCCGAGTTTTGCATTAAATTCATCAAACGGAAACAATCGTCAAAAGACAGCGTAACATGGGTGTCATTCATTCTTTTTGCCACTTTGGCATCATTGATAAAATAAAAGCCCTGTCTACTTTTTCCGCAACAGGAGGTAATGTACCGTTTGGAATGAAAGTTTTGATAAAACTCATTCATTCGACGGGTTTTAATATGAACAAAGCCTTCTTTTTCCTGAACCCAAATATCTTCGATATCATCGTACCGTTGAATGACGCCTTCAGAGGCCAAAAAACCTACTGCCATATCCTCCACATACTCCGGTGTACAAACCATGGTAGCAAATTCCTGCTGATTGATTTTGATGGTCACCGGATGCTCCGTCACCACCGTGTCTTCAAAACGCTTGATCTGACCGTCACGATAACGGAAAATCTCACGTTTCACCTCAGCTGGCTTTTCCATGTGCTCCACTCCCTCATTTCTGACAGGCTGGCTCTCCGGCTCACCCGCCGATGTGTGACATTTCAATTTTAGACGTTGCTTGCTGTGTATGATTCAGTCGTTCCTCTGAATAACGATCGGTACGTTCTCTCCAAACACGCTCAATGTAAGCTCTAATCTCGTCATCGGACTGTTCGGAACGTAGCATCGCGCGAAGCTTGTACCCTTGAGAGGCAAACAGGCACGTGTACAAGGAGCCTTCAGCAGAAATTCTCGCTCGTGTACATGTGGAGCAGAAGGCGTCCGTAACAGACGAAATAATACCGATTTCCCCGTCTCTGTCCTGATACCTGTAGCGCGTCGCCACCTCACCTTTGTACTGGGGTGCGACAGGCTCTAACGGCATATGCTCGTGAATGGCTTCGATGATCTGCTGCTTGGAAACGACCTGATCCAATTTCCAGCCATTGGTGTTGCCTACATCCATAAACTCAACAAAACGTAAAATATGCTTTTTCTTTTGGAAATAGTCGGCCATGGGTACAATATCCTGATCGTTAAAGCCCTTTTGCACGACCATATTTATTTTCACCTGCATCCCTGCTTGATCCGCAGCCTCAATACCATCCAGCACCGCCTTTACGCTGCTTCTGCCCCCGTTCATTTGGCGGAATCGATCATCATCGAGCGAATCCAGACTAACCGTCACTCTCTTCAGTCCCGCCTCTCGCAGTGCTGCAGCATATTTAGGCAAAAATACGCCGTTTGTCGTCATTGCAATATCTTCAACCCCATCGAGTTGAGTTAACGAATGAATAAGCGAGGACAAATTTTTCCTCAGCAACGGCTCACCACCAGTAATACGCAGCTTCGTAACGCCCAGCGAGACAAAAATACGGGAAAGGCGTGTGATTTCCTCAAAGGTCAATATTTTTTCTTTTGGCAAAAACGGATAGTCATGGCCAAATATTTCTTCCGGCATACAATATCGGCACCGAAAATTACATCGGTCTATGACGGATATTCTTAAGTCCCGTAACGGACGATTCCATTGATCGTCGCTCCGGTTCGCCATCCTGTTCACCTCAATCCGTCTTCATTAATAAAACTCTTTACCCTTTAAATCGGAACGGTATTTCCATTCATTTTATACTGAACCAAAAAACCGGCATCACAACAACTTCTTCGCTTATGAATATCGAAGAATCTGCTAAATGCCGGTTAATTTATCTACATCAGGATTTTACGAATCCCACATCATGCGATATAGAAAAATCAAACTAACAAGCGCTGCGACAAATAAAATATACGCGATTCCCACGTACACTCCATTTACGATTGCTCTGAAATAGACTACATTCCTATTGTTAGCAATCCTGGAACGTTTGTCAATGATTTTTCGTTTTCTCAAACGATAATCATTATCAATTAAAAAAATAGTAATGTACCGTTGAACTATCTTAAATTTTACGTTATAGTTACACGAGATAACATGCAGAAAATGACATATCTAAGTTATTCAGAAGTTATTGATATACAGACGGTGCGTACTGTTTGTTATTAATACATATTCAAATGGCGGATTGGCCTCCAGGACCTAGAGCTTGGTCACTACTCCACCATAAACACAAGTGCTGGAACATGAGCACTTGTGTTTATGGTGGAGTTTTTTTATTCCTAATTTTTAAATTTAAAATCTGAAAGGAGCCTGAACCGTGACTGATAGTACGATCAAAATTACATTAAACGGACAGGAACTGAAAACGAAGAGCAGCGCAACGATTCTTGAAGTGATTAACGAAAACAATATCGCCCATCCCCAGCTGTGTTACGTTCCCGAAGTCGATCCGATCCGTACCTGTGACACATGTATCGTGGAAGTGGACGGAAAACTTATGCGTTCTTGCTCGACATTGGCTTCGGATGGAATGAATATTCATTTACATTCGGATCGCGCGAAAGCAGCTCAAACCGAGGCTATGGACCGATTGCTGGAAAATCATCTCCTCTACTGCACCGTATGTGATAATAACAACGGTAATTGTACTTTACATAATACAGCAGAGCTTATGGAAATTGAACATCAAAAATATCCATATCAACCGAAAGTTGACCCAACAGAAGTAGATATGTCTCATCCCTTCTACCGATATGACCCCAATCAATGTATTGCATGCGGCCAATGCGTAGAGGTATGCCAAAACCTTCAGGTTAATGAAACACTGTCCCTCGACTGGGAGGCTGAACGTCCTCGCGTCATATGGGATGACCGGGTTGCGATTAACGATTCCTCCTGCGTTAGCTGTGGTCAGTGTGTAACCGTCTGTCCATGTAATGCCTTGATGGAGAAATCTATGCTGGGAGAAGCAGGCTTCATGAGTGGCATGAGCAAGGATTTATTAAATCCGATGGTGGATTTAATAAAGGAAGTGGAACCGGGCTATAGTGGGATTTTTGCTATTTCCGAAGCCGAAGCAGCGATGCGCGAAACCCGTACGCAAAAAACGAAAACCATCTGTACGTTTTGCGGTGTAGGTTGCAGCTTTGAGGTTTGGACCAAAGGTCGCAAAATTTTGAAGGTACAACCTACCTCTGAAGGACCTGTTAACGGCATCTCGACATGCGTAAAAGGTAAATTTGGCTGGGATTTTGTGAACAGCGATCAGCGTCTGACCTCCCCTTTAATTCGTCAAGGTGACGAATTTGTGGAAGCAACCTGGGAAGAAGCACTGAGCCTGATGGCCAGTAAAATGGGAGCTATTCAAGAAACTTACGGTGGCGAAGCACTCGGCTTTATTTCTTCGTCCAAATTTACCAATGAAGAAAACTATTTGATGCAGAAGTTGGCTCGTCAGGTCTTCCAAACGAATAACGTCGATAATTGCTCACGGTATTGCCAATCTCCTGCGTCATGGGGGCTGCAATACACCGGAGGCATCGGTGGGGACAGCGGTACGATTAAAGATATTGCCAAAGCAGGTTTGGTCGTGCTGGTCGGTTGCGCGCCGGGAGAAGGACATCCGGTGCTGGCTACGCGTATCAAACGTGCGCATAAGCTGCACGGTCAAAAGTTAATCTCGGTCGACCTGCGCAAGCATGAAATGGCAGAACGCGCAGATCTGTTCATTCGTCCGAAGCAAGGTACTGATTATGTATGGTTATCCGCTGTAGCCAAATACATCATTGAGCAAAACTGGCATGATGCAAAATTCATTGAAAAGCATGTAAACTTCTATCCTGAATATTTGAAATTGCTAGAGCGATTCACCCTGGACTTTGCCGAACAGGAAACTGGTATTTCCAAAGAGACACTGATTCAGGTAGCGACTATGATTCACGAAGCCGACGGCACTGCCATTTGCTGGGGCATGGGTGTGACGCAAAACATCGCAGGCTCTTACACTTCGATTGCGATTGCCAACCTGCTGCTGGTGACTGGAAACTTTATGCGTCCGGGTGCAGGCGCATATCCGCTTCGCGGACATAACAATGTTCAGGGTGCTGCCGATATGGGTACGATGCCGGATATTTTCCCGGGCTATCAGCCCGTGACGAACGATGTCATTCGTGCCAAGTTTGAAGCAGCCTACGGCGTACAAATCCCAGGTCAACGCGGACTGGACAACATTCAGATGCTAGAAGCCATTGAAGCAGGTGAGCTCAAAGCGATGTATATCGCTGGAGAAGAGATGGCATGGGTGGATGCCGACTCCAACCATACCCAAGAAATGCTGGCGAATTTGGATTTCCTTGTCGTTCAAGATGTATTTCTGAGCAAGACAGCTGAATTCGCTGACGTTATTTTGCCAGCCGTACCTTCACTTGAAAAAGACGGAACCTTTACGAACACCGAACGTCGTGTCCAGCGTTTATACGAAGCACTCCGCCCTATGGGAGACAGTAAACCGGATTGGTGGATTTTCAGCCAATTTGCCAAGCATATGGGATTTGATTGGGATTACAGCCATCCAAGTGAAATTTTTGAGGAAATGGCGTCGCTCACTCCATTTTTCTCCCAATGTAATTATGACGTATTGGAAGGCTGGAACAGCTTCCACTGGGGGTCGCCGGATGGTAGCAATACACCGCTGCTGCACACCAACGGCTTTAACTTTCCAGATAAAAAAGCGCGTTTGGGACTTTTCGAATATGTACCCCCAAAAGAATACCCTGTTGAATTCGATCTGACCTTAAATAATGGTCGACTGCTCGAACAGTTTCATGAGGGAAATATGACGACCAAATCGGCAGGCATTCAGCTCAAACTCCCAAAAGTATTTGTGGAAGTGTCACCTGAATTGGCTGAGGAGCGCGGAATCCATAATGGATCGCTGGTTCGATTGGAATCTCCTTATGGTGCGGTCAAGCTACGAGTTCTGGTGACAGACCGGGTGCAAGGAACTGAAATTTATGTGCCGATGCACTCTACCAGCCATGATAGTGCGGTCAATCTGTTAACTGGTGGAGCATTCGATGTGGTCACTCGCACACCGGCCTATAAACAAGCCAAAGTAAGGATGCAAATTTTGGAGGTAGACGGTCAAAATCCATTACCACGTATCAATCCGCGTTACAAAAAGCGTCATCCGCAAAATGGGGTTGAAGTGGACCGTAAGTGGAATCGTCCCGGTTACGTCGATTTGGTGGATCAAAAATAAGGAGGTCGAACCGTGGCTAAGCCTATTTCAATTGTGAGAAAACGCATTTTGACAGAAGAAGAACGGCAAAAACAATCGCTAGATCAGCTTACTGCTGATCTGGCGGACAATGGGGCGGCACTGCAGAAGACGCTTGAAATCGTACGTGAGCTGCACGATAGTGGTCTTCTCGAAGCAGCCCAGTCTATGCTAAAGGCTAAAGAAAGCATCGCCAAAATCGCTGTAGGACAAGCGACGCGTAAGCCTGTGACGAACATCATCAATAATCTCATGGGAGCAGCCGGAATGCTGTCTGAGGTAGACCCCGAGCTGATGAAAAAGCTGACAAACAGCGTTACTAATGGCCTGAACGAAGCCAATGAACATCTAAAACAGAATAAAAAGACTCGTCTGCGCGATCTTATGAAGGCGATGAATGATCCAGATGTAAACCGTGCAATGGGATTTGGCATTCATTTTCTCAAAGGAGTGGGAAAAAGTTTGTCTGATAAATAACTCATAGAGTGTGAATGTGGAAGACTAGTAACAACAGACAATAAAAAGAGCTGGCTCCGAAAACGGGGGCAGCTCTTTTTATTTATTTTTTATCCACTTGCAATAGCGTCACCGTTTTAAGAGAAACAGCATCTTTTATTTGCTCCTCTGCGATGACCTTGAGCTTAAGCAAACTGGCAATCTTCGACGTATCCGGCTTGGAAAACAAGCGCCATAGCTGCGGATCAGGCAGTGAATCATACAGCTTTGTATGATCATATTCCTTGCGGTGCTGCTGTATAATCTTGACTCGGTAGTTGCCAATTTCCCAATCTGATACTTCCTGCTGTGCACAATGAGCGGTAATGTCATTACGCAAATTAGTCAGTTCACCTTCAATTTCTTTTTGCTTTTGCTTTAACTGGTAGTAGCGACGCACCTTGTTTTCCAATCCCATCACGCTCCTTGCTTACATATGTATGTTTGCAGAAGCGTTTTAGGACAAGTTTTGTGATGTTAGGATTGAAGGTATAACTGCAAAAGCATTTCTCGGGTAATGGAAAGATCCCTAAGTTGAGCCATCATCATCCAAACTTTATTTAGGTACATTCGTCCCTGGGTTTACAGGCCCTGCTCCTTGGGATTTCCCCTTACGCTTCATATAATTGGCCCAGTATGCCGTTAGAATAGGTACTAAAATCGAGGTCACAATGACTGAAGCGGCAACTAATGCCGTTGCAGATTGCGCAACAGGCAGGAACTCAGGCTTGATATTGGCGACAATGACTGGGTTCGCTACTGCTGCACCTGCTGTACTGGAAGCTGCGATCCCTGCTGTACCGTTGCCACCACCGATATATTTGTCCGTCAAAATTAGTGGAATACCTGTAACTAGAATGACAAAAATACCCAATAAAATACCAAGCATACCTGTCTGGACAATGACACTCAAGTCAATGGAACACCCAAGTGCAAAACCGAAAAATGGAATTAAGGCTTGCGTTGCGTTCCCAAAATACTTTCGGAAATCATGATCCAGATTGCCCAACATAAAGCCGATCAAAAATGGTAATACCGCCCCCACAAATGTCTGCGGTTCGAAAACGGCCAGTCCGGTGCTACCCAAAATAATCATGGTCACTAATGGACCCGATTCCAGTGACATCAGTACAAATGCTCCCGCCTCTTCCTTGGAGCCATACTGCTGCATAATGGAGGCGTATAACCCGCCGTTCGTCATATCCATAGCCGAGATCAGCGCCAGCACCGACAAACCTGCAAATAGCCCACTTTCTACACCCCCAACAGGCAGCAATCTGGATGCAATGATCGCCACTACCCACGCGACCGCGATTTTAGTCAATACGAGCGTTCCTGATTTACGCAATACAGTACCCGTCGCTCGCACATCTATAGAAGCCCCCATACAAAAAAACCACACTGCTAAAATGGGTACCGTACCTGTCATCAGCCCTTTGGTAAAAGATCCAAAATAGTCGCCTGCCCATGGAGTAAATGTATGAAAAAGCGCGCCAATAAACAGCGGCACCAGCATAATGCCCCCTGGAATTTTATCAATGTTTTGTTTGATTTTCATAACTTCGTTCAACCCTTTCGTTTTTGCCAATGCAAAAACAAGGCCGTGTCACTTGCGGCTCAAACCGAGCTCGGGAATCAGTCTCGCGAAGGTATCATGACTCTCCTTCAGTTGTCGCGCGAATGCGTCTGCATCCTGGACACGCAATCCCAACCCATGCTTACGCATTTCCTCCCTGAATTCCTCGTCTTTCGTTCCCTTGATCAGTGCATCCGTTAGCGTTTGAGCAACTGCATCCGGTGTATCCTTAGGCACAGCCAGCCCTCTCCAAGTGCCGATAAAATGTACACGCAGCCCAGTGGCTTGCTGTAGTGTCGGCACTTTTGGAAACGCTTCCGAAATAGTGTCTGACTGGATCGCCAGTATGCGAAGTTTCCCTTCGTCCACGTATTTCTTCACTTCTGCGGGACTGACGGGTACAGCATCCACAAATCCGCTCATTAAAGCGGAGACGGCTGGGCCTGCTCCCTCATAAGGGATATGGGTAAAGCGGACTCCACTTTTCTGTTCCAGCATTGCGGCAGCAAGGTGCCATATGCTCCCTGTGCCTGCATTCCCCATTTTAAGCTTGCCGGGATGGGCCTCAGCATCCTCCAGAAATGCCTCTGCTGTCTTCCATGGTGCATCCGCCCGGACCGTAATGGCGGAAGGGTCCATATTGGTTTGAAGCAGCGGCTTAAATCGCTCATAGGTAAGCGGTAGCAGTCCCAAATGAGGCAACGTAGTCAGCTCAGCGACCAGATACGTTACGGTATAACCGTCCGCCTGCGCCTCAGCCCCTTCCATCAGCCCGACAGAACCGCCTCCTCCCGTTCGATTAACGACGATGATCGGCTGACCGAGATGCTTTTCGGCGGCTTTCGCCAACGCTCTCGCGGTAATATCCGTACCGCCTCCGGCTGCATAAGGAACGACGAGGGTTATTGGCTTCGTAGGAAATATACGGCTGTGATCCTGCAAGGTGCGGTGATCCACATATTCACTGATACTCAAGGCAGAAAGCATAGCTACTCCCGCCGCAACCAGCACATATTTTTGCCATGGCTTTTTCTTCATTACGTTTCCTCTTCTCAAAAATGAACTGGGCCCGTCATGCGCCCGTTTTCACCTCCAACGTTTTCGGTCTTGTTGTTTGCGTTTACATGAAGTCAATGTACCGCAACGTGGAGGGCTACAGCTATCGCTTAATCTTCGTATTTATCTTCTATTTCGCCAAGTATCAACCTTTTGACCGATCTGCATATTCATTGGAAGATTTGCTGATTTGTCTGAATTTCCCTGGGGTCACTTGCTTATGCTTGCGGAATACCCGAATAAAGCTGTTCTCATTTCGGTATCCAACCTGCTCTGCAATTTCTCCGATTTTCAAATGGGTTTCACATAGTAATGTGCATGCCTTTTTTACGCGTAATCCAGTCAAATAATCGTAAACGGTGGTCCCTGTTTCTTCCTTGAACATACTGCTCACCGAGGACACGCTCATGTGAACATGATCCGCAATTTCCTGAAGCCCGATGTTCAAATGCAAATGATGTTCCATATATTCGATCATCTCTTGTACACGCACAAAATCTTTGGACTGAATACGTCCGTGCCATTTTTCTTCAATATCAGTCAACATAGTGACCAGCAATACCTCAATGTCTTGAAGGTCTAGCGTCAGAATCTGATTCCAGTGGTAATCAGCAAGCTGATCCGGCGGCGTCACACTCTGAGTGGCACACCATTTCAGCAAATCTTCCAGCAATTCATGAACAAACAAGTAGACCTGGACTGGGGATGTTCTGTGGAGTCGAAGTTCTTCTACCCAGTGGCTGATTAGCTTTACACTTGCACCCGGTTCCTGCGACTCCAGGGCATGAATTATTTCCACACGCCGATCGTCCAACAATGTTGAATCCTGAATTTGCTCCTTTGACTGTTCATCCACTGTATTATCCTTTTTCACACTTAGGCTGCTGTCCATATTCGTGTATGAACGTCCATACCCCTCATACAAACGCAAATTAAGGGCCTCTTTTCCTTTTATAAAAGATGCCCGTGCCTCTTGAATATCCGTGACCATATGACCAATCCCTATAGAAATGGTCAAAGGAAGATACTCACCGACAACCTGAATCAGTCTATCAACGCTTTTGTGAAGCAAAATACTCTCTTGGAGGGCAGTCTCCGAACCAACTTCAACTTCATTCGAACTCTCGCTGTACTGTAACAGCACAATAAAACCACTTTCCTCTTCCGGCGAGCATACTGCTTTCCAGTAAGGTTCGAGCATCTCTAGCAAAATATTGTTCAGCGCATACTTGAGCAGCATTTTATCCTCTTCTGGAAAGCTTGCAGCCCACGCAGAATATCGGTCGATGGACACGATTATGACAAACAAAGAATTACCGTCCCAATCGGAAAAATACTGTTCCCATTTCATACGCATTTCCTGTATGCCCATTCTACGCTGGATGACATCTTCCATATATTTGGAACGCAGCTCCGGCAGGCTTCGCTCTACCACCAATGATTTGCGATGAAACTCTCCAACCAGTTTGCTAATCACAGGTTCCAGGTCATACAATCCTCCTTGGCGCGTTCCCTTATTACCCGAATTCAATAGGCTATTAATTTTTTTCATGGGGCGAAAAGCTGCATAGTTGTAATAGTAAACTGCTGAGCACCCAGCCAGTATGGAGATAAAGGCCAGCCACAGCATCATATTGCGCGCCAGCTTTACATTTTTTAGCAGCTTGTCCATCGGAACGAGCGAGACTAGACGCCAGCCCGTTACATCAGAAAAGGTTTGGTTCGCCATATATTCCATATTCCCTATCTCCACATAAGCATAGGGGCTCACATCCAGCTCTTTCAAAACCCTGCCCATATCATTTAAGGGTAAGGACAATCTCAGCTTGGGATAGATCAACTCGCCCTCCAGATCATACACGTATTGCGAGTTGGATAAATGAATATATAGTTTGGAGAAAAAACGGTCGTAATCCAGATTGATTAGCACCGCACCCATGACCTGACCATTCTCTACTATGGGCCTGGCCAGCGAAAGCAGCTCTAACGTCCCCTGCTCACGATCGGTGCCGTACCATCTCCGCTTAATCAACAACGGTTTTTTTTGAATGTCCTGAATCCAGGGAACCCATGTGGCATCCGGTGCCTGCTTCCAATCAGGCATGTAACCATAATTGCTGGATACGAGAGCATGATTGTCCAAAGAAATCACTTCAACCGAATAAATTTCTTCGTGTGAAGAAAGGGTTTTCAAGTATTTCTGAAGCCGATCTATGACGGAGGCGTTATCTTCCAGCGATTTCCTATTCGTTTGGACACGTACAAAAGCCTCTACATCCGGATGATATGCTGCATCCAGCGCCTTGTTATCAGACTCACGAAAAGCCCGATTGGTTACATCCAGATTGATTTGCAATAATTCTATATTGGGTGTGTTCAGCTCGGTATCCAAACCTTCACGGTATCCTGAATACGATAGCAAGCCGATCACGCTAATCACGAGCGACACACACAAAGTGAGCAGTAGAATCAGTCTTGTCTGTTTATTTTTCAGTATCAATCGAAGCTTAAGTCGCAACATTCCCGTAACTTCATCCTTCCGGACTTCGTTGTCCATCTTCCTCTTGCCCATATACGTGGTGACATATTCTCCCTAAATCTATTTGACGTAAGAGTTGGAATTCCCTGCCTATGTAAATCAAACTTAATAAAACTTCATATGAGTACATCATTAAAATAAAAAAAGAAGAAGTCTCCCTGTGTTAGGTAGAACTTCTTCTTTGGCTGCTTATATTCATTATTCAGCAAAAACAGATACTCGCTTCACAGGTTTTAGCTTGTCTTTTCCACCTGAAAACGATCCAGTTCCCGCTGCATTTCCTCGCGAATCTGACGAAGCTCTTTTACCTTCTCAGCCGATTCCTCAAATGAACGCTTCTGCTCTACCGTGGAAGCTGTAATCTCTTCGCTGCCTGCGGCGGATTGCTGAGTGATTGCGCTGATATTTTCGATAGCTTGCTGCACCTGTACGCTCAATTCTCGCGATACATTCATGTCCGTTGATAGCTTGCTGACTTGGCCGGCAATTTGCTGCACTTTGCCACTAATCTCTGTAAACGATTCTCCGGTCGAGGAGGTTGCCTTCTCCTGCTCACGGAACAGCTCCTGACTTTGCGCCACAGAAGTCTTCACTTTATCCATAGCCTGCGTAATACCGTCAACTGCGGTATAAATTTTCTTTACAGCAGACTCTGATTGATTCGCCAGCTTTTTCACTTCATTGGCAACCACAGCAAAACCTTTTCCTGCTTCACCCGCACGTGCAGCCTCAATAGAAGCATTCAAGGACAACAGCGATGTTTGGCTCGCAATTTCGGATACGTATCCAGTCATGGTTGTAATCTCGGCTGCATTAGCTTCCAGCTCCTTGACTGTCTGCTCCACTTCGGACATGGCTGAACGATTTTCTGCAACAATACGCAGTTGATCGCTCATGACCCGCGTACCCTGCTCAATGACACGCAAAGCATCCTCACTATACGCGGTCGATTGAGTGGTCTCCAGCAGATTCGATTCAAACTTTTGCTGCATCTCGTCCACAACACCAACTGTCGACGACAGATCCTCAGCAATTTTCTGACTGCCTATCGCCAGTTCCTCTGTTGACGTGCTGACTTGTGTCACAATTTCCTTCATGGCCTCATTATGGTGATCAATATCCCGAGCCATCAGATCGACACGATTACCCGCCTGATCAATGGAGAGTACAATGCTGCGCAAGTTCCCGATCATTACCCGGAAAGATTCATTGAGCTCGTCCAGCTCATCGCGTCCCTTCGTTTGTGCGAGCTGAACGGTCAGATTCCCCTCGGCAATTTGCTTTGCGGCATCCGTTAACTTACGTGTTCTAAGGGCAAGCTGCCTGGAGGTGTATGTATTATATAGCCCAACTGCCACCAGAAGTAAAACTGCACCTGCTAAGGCCAATTGCCAAGTAAAACGAATGCTCTTGGTCAAATCTTCTGTGTATTGGTCATAACGTGCCTTGGTCAGCAGATCCAGCATAAAAACATCGTTCTGAATCCCCTGGGCGCGCATGGCCTCCCGCTTGGACTCCGGACTGTTTTGGGTACTCATTGCTTTCTCCGTTGCTACTTTCAATTGGCTGAATTTTGTTTTAATCGTATTCAGTCGTTTTTGCTGTTCTTCGGTCTGCATCATGCCCTGTGAAAGCAAAGCAATCGTCTTTTCAGACTGAGTCAGTTGATTTTGCACATCAGCTTTGTTGCTCTCTGTCATGGAAGCAGAATAATTTTGCAACGCCTGTCCCGACTGAATCAAATAGGCATTGAGCTGCTGTACATTCAACATAGCAGGAACCAAATTACTACTTTGCGAGTTAATACGAATTAATTCAAAAATGATATATGCCACTAAAGCCAGACAAGCGATCAAGGAAATCATCGCATTCAGCACCAGTTTACCTTGCAGTTTCATCAGCTTTCATCCTCCGTTTGCGAAAATTTATTGGGTGGGAACAGTAAGTGTGCCGGATTTGATTTTTTCCTTTAAATCATCCAACAACTTTTGCTGATCCGGACTCAGTGTCACGACACGAATAGGCGCTAAACCTACGCCATCTTCTGCAAGACCAAACACCATATCCTTCTCCGTAAATTTTCTTTGATGATCTGCAAAGCCTTTGACTGCTGTATAAATTGCAATGTCTACATTTTTAAACATCGAGGTCACTACCGCCTTTTCCGCAATAAAAAACTGGTCGCTATCGACCCCGATGGCTAATTTTTGCTGTTTTTGCGCTTCCTGTAGCGCACCTACGCCCGTGAGACCTGCGGCTGCAAAGATAACATCAATCTGATCCTGATTAATCATGTCATCTGCAATTTTCGTACCCAGTTCCGGCTTTCCAAAATCTCCTGCATACGTTGCAGTAACTTTGGCATTAGGCTTGACTGATTGCACCCCTGCGCGGTACCCAATTTCAAATTTTTTCAACAGAGGAGATTCCGCACCTCCAAGAAAACCCACCTGTTCGGTGCGACTCGTCAAACCGGCAACGACCCCAGCCATAAAACTGCCCTCTTCTGCTTTGAAGCTAATAGAGGCCACATTCGGTAAATCTGATTTCTCATCCACGATTAAAAATTTACGGTCTGGGTATTTTTTGGCAATGGATTCCATACTGTCCTTCACCATATAACCCAACCCAATGATTAAATCCGCTTTTTCTTGAGCAAGCTGCTCAAAAGCCGCATCATACGTCTTGGTCTCCGTTATTTCCCGGTATTCAAAAACAATCTTCCCCTCATCCCGTGCCTTGACCAAACCTCGAAAAGCCGCGTCGCTGTAAGATTGGTCACCCAGACCAATATCTGACAGTACGATTCCCACCTTAATGGGTTCGGCCTTGGTTTGTACGTCTGATTGCCCACATGCACTTACCAATAATGCAAAGATCGTGACAATGGGAATCCACCTAAAAGTTAATAATAGAGCTCGTTTCTTCATGACATATCACCTCAACATAAAATGCAAATCCCCAACATCTTTATATCGGTTATAAAAGCATATTTTTTCATAAGAGTTTCTGTAAATTCATTGTTAATAGAAGTGTGATAAGTGTGATGTCTTTGTTTATTATGTAAAAAATGTATATTTTGCTTTGTTTTTATTATACGAACTGTCCAAATTCATTTATTTTCGTTTATACCGGAAGAATAAAGTGTAATTTGGAAAACATAGGTACTTTGAAACCATCACCCTATTTCAATCTGAAAGGAGCAACATTTAAAATGGCTTCGACCCATTTAATTCCACAACCCAAAACATATGGTCCCTTAGGAAATCTGCCCTTGATCGATACACATGCCCCTGTCCAGTCTCTGGTTAAGCTTGCTAATGAGTACGGTCCCATCTTTCGCATGGATCTGCCTGAAGGAACGAACATTTATATTTCCGATCATAAGCTGGTGGCAGATGCTTGTGATGAATCCCGTTTCGATAAGCAGGTGTGGGCTCCCTTACAAAAAGTACGAGCTTTTGCTGGAGACGGACTATTCACAAGCTGGACTGAGGAACCGAACTGGCGCAAGGCCCACCAAATATTGCTACCAAGCTTTAGCCAGCGGGCTATGAAGGGTTACCACAATATGATGCTTGATCTTGCGGTTCAGCTGGTGCAGAAATGGTCTCGGCTCAATCCAGATGAAAGTGTAGAGGTACCGGAAGATATGACCCGGCTGACTTTGGATACCATCGGATTATGCGGCTTTAATTATCGTTTTAACAGCTTTTACCGCGACCAGCCCCATCCGTTCGTGACCAGTATGACACGCGCACTGGATGAAGCAATGGGTCAGTTGCAACGCCTCAATTTGCAAAACAAGCTGATGTTATCGAAGAAAAAACAGTTTAAACACGACATCGAAACGATGTTCTCTCTGGTGGACAGCATTATTCAAGAACGCAAAACCCTGGGCAACCAAGGTGAAGAGGATTTACTGGCGCGTATGCTGGAAGGCAAGGACCCGGAAACAGGTGAAACGCTGGATGATGAAAATATCCGTTATCAGATCATCACCTTCCTCATCGCCGGTCATGAAACGACCAGTGGGCTTTTATCCTTTGCCATTTACTATTTGCTTAAAAATCCACGAATGCTAACTAAAGCCTATGAAGAAGTGGATCGCGTGCTCACCGATTCGCTGCCTTCCTATACTCAGGTGCGTGAGCTCAAGTACATAAGGATGATACTGAATGAAGCTCTGCGGCTATGGCCGACAGCGCCCGCCTTCTCGCTCTTCGCCAAAGAAGATACACTGCTCGACGGAACCTATCCGCTTAAAAAGGGCGACAGTGTAAATGTACTCATCCCGAAACTGCACCGTGATACCGAGGCTTGGGGTGAAGATGTTGAGGAATTTAGACCAGAACGCTTTGGGGACCCATCCGCCATTCCACAAGATGCCTATAAACCGTTTGGCAACGGTCAACGGGCCTGTATTGGACAACAGTTTGCCTTACAGGAGGCCACCCTTGTGCTGGGTATGGTACTGAAACATTTTGAGCTGATTGATCATACTCATTATGAGTTGAAAGTCAAAGAGACGCTCACACTCAAGCCTGAGGGCTTCACCATTCAAGTACGACCGCGTAGCACACAGACTGCCGTCATGCTGCCGGGTGCCGCTCAAGAACTTCATGAACAGGAGGAACAAAAAGTTGCAGCTCCTCATGCCGAAAAACATGATACTTCTTTGCTGTCTTTGTACGGCTCGAATCTGGGTACAGCTGAGGGACTTGCGGGTGAACTAGCCGATTTAGGTCGGAATTGGGGTTTTAACAGTAGCATAGCAACTCTGAATGAACATGTGGACCATTTGCCTAAAGAAGGCGTGGTACTTATTACGACTGCATCTTATAACGGACATCCGCCGGATAATGCTGATGCCTTTGTAGAATGGTTGAAGCAGGTAGACGAGGGCCAACTGGCAGGCATAAGGTACGCTGTCTTTGGTTGCGGTGACCGGAATTGGGCCAGCACGTATCAGCGCATTCCAAGGATGATTGATGAGCTAATGGCTGCCAAAGGGGCAAAACGACTGTATGATCGGGGCGAGGGCGACGCCAGTGGTGACTTCGAGAAGGATTGGGAAGTCTGGAATCGCGGCCTATGGCCGGAATTGCTGAATGCTTTCGGCATAGAGCACAGTGATACAGAACCACAGGACACCAGCAGTCTGAGCATAGAGTTTGTAAGCGACGTACTTAGCGCTCCTCTGGCGGCCAACTATGAGGCAACTACTGCCGTTGTTACCGCGAATCGTGAATTGCACGCTGCTGAAAGTGAACGCAGTACACGGCATCTGGAGATCCAATTACCAACCGGATTGTCCTATCGCGAGGGTGATCATCTGGGTGTTTTGCCGCGTAATCCTGCTTCGTTGGCGAATAGAGTAATGCAACGCTTTAAGTTACAGGATCAAGACTACATCGTATTGAGAGGCAGTGACCGGGATGCGGCGCATCTCCCCTTAGATCGGCCTGTCAGCGTAGGAGATTTGCTCACTCTCAGTGTGGAACTGCAAGAACCGGCAACGAGAGCCCAGCTACGGCAACTAGCATCCTTTACAGTGTGTCCACCGCACAAGAAAGAAATCGAAGCTTTGCTAGAGGATGCTACCTTTGATCAAGAGATACGACAGAAGCACGTCACGATGCTGGATATTCTGGAGAAGTATCCAGCCTGCGAGCTGCCATTTGAAAACTTTATCTCGCTGTTACCTCCACTCAAGCCTAGGTACTACTCCATCTCAAGCTCTCCGCTTGAATCGGAGAATTCAGCGAGTATAACCGTGGGCGTCGTGCGTGGACCAGCCCGTAGCGGACAGGGCGAATACCTGGGAATTGCCTCCAACTATTTGGCGCAGCTCCAACCAGATGATCCAATTGTCATTTTTGTGCGTAAGCCTCAGTCGGGCTTCCGTTTGCCGGAAGATCCGACGGTGCCTGTCATCATGGTCGGTCCAGGTACTGGAGTGGCACCATTCCGCGGATTCCTCCAAACCCGCCATGTACTTAAAGAAAGAGGGGAACAGCTCGGCGAGGCTCACCTATACTATGGCTGCCGTAATCCTAAGCTTGACTATCTGTACAAGCAAGAGCTGCAAGCCTGGGAGCAGGAAGGAATCGTTACGCTTCATACAGCCTTTTCACGTCTGCCCGATCAACCCAAAAGATACGTGCAGCATGTCATGAAAGAAGATGCGGACACTCTGATTCACTTGCTTGATGAAGGAGCGCATCTATATGTATGCGGTGATGGTAGCCGGATGGCTCCCGATGTAGAAAACACCCTTTGTGCTGCTTACGCGGAAGCACACCATACCAGTAAAGAAGAAGCACAGCAATGGTTGGATCGTCTCCAACAGGAAAAACGCTATGCCAAGGATGTCTGGACAGGCATCTAATGATAACAGTATAAGAACAAGCACCATGTTAAAAAATAAAAGGGACTGATTACTGGCCTTCAAACTCGTCGCCAGTAGTTCAGTCCCTTTTATGATTATCTTTCACTCCATTTGGAAGCAATCACATCTACTTTACTTTCTAATAGGTCCATAACCTCCTCGCGGTGCCTAGCCTTGAATAAATCTATGATGTCGATCAAGTCGTTGCGATCTAATAATTTAACCCCGTTGACAGCAGCAAGTGTTTTACAAGATTCCGTATAACGGCCGGAGGTGATAACGATAGACTTGTCGGCCGCATAATAACGCATAGAGGTGTAAATTTCCTGTACTGCTCCCAAGCCCACCGGATGTTGTACGCCATAACGTTTGGCCTGTATGACAACTCTGACGCCTTCACGGTCTGTAAAAACCAGATCCGCTCCAAAAT
Organism: Paenibacillus sp. SEL3; assembly: GCF_054602585.1. Lineage (NCBI taxonomy): Bacteria > Bacillati > Bacillota > Bacilli > Caryophanales > Paenibacillaceae > Paenibacillus > Paenibacillus sp. SEL3. Next base: position 677,114 of record NZ_CM137725.1, read on the forward strand.
CCCGGCTACTGGTTGTTTTATAGATGTCCTTATAGCCAAGCGCGGATAATAACCGTTGCAAATAAAGCTCAAATTCCGAGCCATCCTCCATACGATCTATATCCTGAATTCCAATTTTGCGTGGGTCCAGATCACGTAAAATCCGATTTCTGCGACCACGTATCAGTCCTCTGATGATGAGCGCAAACAACACCAAAAGTACAATGAGTCCTATTCCTAATTCCTTGTATGCCAATAATTTTTCTAGCAACACCCAACTCTCCCTTTTCTACCGTAAGCGTAGCCGTATCATCCTTAACAGGGAACTCCCCTATGCACGCTGGCTCCCGTATTACATCTCTCTTATCACCATAACAATAGCCCCGCCAGATTCGACGGGGCTATCTTCGTCTTGCCTCAAAGCTATCTAAATTCCATACTCCGTATCATTATTCGCGATTCAGCAAAGATTCTCCGGCAATACCAGGCTGAGTCATTTGGTACGGGTCCAATATAATGTCCAACTCTTCCTCGGTCAGTACATTATACAGCAGGCACAGCTCGCGCACCGATTTCCCCGTCGTAATTGCTTCGCGGGCAATGCGTGATACTACCTCATATCCAAGGTGGGGATTGAGTGCTGTAATAATACCTACACTGTTCTCCACATATTCACGGCACCGCTCCACATTTGCTTCAATTCCTTCTACACAATGTATACGGAAAACGTGGAAGCCCTGCTTCATAATTTCCAGCGATTGCAGCAGATTGTAGACAAGCACAGGCTCCATCACGTTCAGCTCCAGCTGACCCGCCTCTGAAGCCAGGCAGATCGTATGATCATTACCAATGACCTGAAATGCAATTTGGTTAATGACCTCACACATCACCGGATTTACCTTGCCTGGCATAATGGATGACCCTGGCTGACGAGCAGGCAGACTCAGTTCTCCCAGACCTGCACGAGGTCCGGAAGCCATTAAGCGGATGTCATTTGCCACCTTAGACATATTCATCATACAAATTTTCAAGGCGGCAGACACTTCGGTATAAGCATCCGTATTTTGTGTGGCATCTACAAGATTTTCGTCAGCTTCCACAGGGAAGCCACTGACGTCTGCCAGTACCTCTGCAACACGCTGAATATAACGACGGTCTGCATTCAGGCCAGTACCCACCGCAGTTGCACCCATATTAATCGTTAGCAGGTGCTGCTTGGTCGCACGCACGCGTCCGATATCACGACCCAGCACACGCGCATAAGCCTGAAACTCCTGTCCTAATCGGATTGGCACTGCATCCTGCAAGTGGGTTCTACCCATCTTAATCACACTATCAAACTCATTGGCCTTGCGGGAAAATGCCTCCTGAAGCTCACTCATGGTATCCAACAGTTTATCAATCATGCTTAATACAGCCAAGTGTACGGCTGTAGGAAAAGCATCGTTCGTCGATTGCGCCATATTAACATGATTATTAGGACTGATCTCCTGATAATCTCCGCGTTGCTTGCCAATCAGCTCCAACGCGCGGTTCGCAATCACTTCATTTGTATTCATATTAATGGACGTGCCTGCGCCGCCCTGAATGGGATCGACGATGAAATGATCATGCAACTGTCCTTGTATAATCTCATCAGCAGCCTGAATAATGGCCTCTGCTTTGGGGCGGTGTAAACGGGTTAGTTCCATATTTACCGTCGCTGCTCCCTTTTTCACGATCGCCATGGCTTTAATCAACTCAGGGTGCAGTCGTTGGCCTGTAATTGGAAAATTTTCTTTTGCCCTCAGCGTTTGTACACCGTAATAGGCATCTAATGGTACTTCCTTGGTACCTAAAAAATCATGCTCCAACCTCATATTCTCTGATTCCTCCGCTGTGTTTGCTACGTTCTTCAATTCAGTACAGCCAAATTGACATAAAAAGACCTCTTCTGATCCCCTCTTCATTATACGTTCCGATTCCCGTGCTTTACCAGTCGAATAAACGCGGAAAAAGGTTATGTAATCCTATGACAAGTTATGATTACCCGTATATACCAGGGTTATTCGGCAAATGCTCCGCTATGACTGGAATACGGATTTAATGGCTTATAATAATATCGAGTGGCATGCAGTTGACCATCGGCTGATTGAGCGTAATCCGGAATAACACCAGCTTCCACGAACCCGATCGACTCGTATAGTCCATTGGAGGGATCACCCACCCGCGTATCTAGCACCAGTAACGTTCTACCCTGACTTAGTGCCTCTTCTTCCGCTGCCTTCATTAACTGACGTGCGATCCCAAGCCTGCGCCCGGACGGATGTACCATAAGCTTTGCAATTTCCGCACGATGAATAGCGTTAGCTTTTTGAGCCAAATGAAGCTGGACCGTCCCTACAGGTACTTCGTCCTTCTCGGCAATCCACAGAACTACGCCATCCTCAAGTACATTATTCCAATAAGCTGCTGCTTCCTGATAACCTAATGGAGGTAAGAAACCTATAGATGCACCGTCTGCAACCACGTCGATTAACAGTCGACTCAGTGAATCTGTCAGGGCTTCGTTCAGAGCTTGAACAGGGTAAACTCTCACTTCGTTAGACATTGTGATTCCTCCCGGTGAGTTCGATAACATACAATAAAGAAAGTAAACTATCTTTTTAGGATAGCTTACTTTCCATGGTACTTTGTTTACTACTTAATCACCCTTACTTCTATTACTGCTCTGCCATATAAAAGAACTCCCACAAATGACCATCCAAATCCTGAAAGCTCCATCCATACATAAAACCATGATCTTGAGGTTCATTCGAGGGCTGGCCGCCTGCTTCCAAAGCCTTGCGAACGATCTCGTTCACCTTTTCTCGGCTCTCCACCGATAGAGCAACAATCGCTTCTGTGCTTTTCGTGGCATCTGAAATTTCCTTTGTAGTGAACGCTTTAAAACGTTCTTCAACCAATAGCATGACAAAAATATGCTCACTAACAACCATGCAGGTTGCATGTTCATCAGTGAACTGAGCGTTAAATTCAAATCCAATTGTAGTGAAAAAATCAATGGAGTGCTGTAGGTTTTTAACTGGTAAATTCACAAAAATTTGTTTAGCTGTTACTCCCACGATGCTTCACCTCTTCATTCTACTTTATCATACGACTTCTCCACAAAAGATAACTTAACTACCTCACAAAGTCAATCAATCTGACATTTGCAATTAAACTAACAACTCTTACCTTGTCCCTTAGCTTGCTTTACACCAAGAATAGGCTTGTACAACAAAATGGCTTCAGATGTTTTTTCATCCTGATCCACTTGATCATCCACTCTTGGATTTAGAAGCTGTTCCCTTCCCCAATTTAGCCATGATTACGCTTACAAACATATCCTATATTTAAGATACCACAAATTAGCCAATTTAGTACTTAAATTATGTAAAAATGAATTCCTCTTGCCGTAGCGTAATCAGATCATATTATTGTAAACTTGTTCTAATACAGAAAAAGGTGGCACACACGCTATGGAGCATTTGCTTAACGATCAGGTCAAAAATATTCAAATCAGCGGCATCCGCAAAATCGCAAATAAAGTTGCCGCATTACCCGGAACGCTCTCCTTAACGATTGGACAGCCGGATTTCCCTACCCCTGCGCATATTATGGAAGCTGCCCATCGGGCGATTAACGAAGGACGCACCTCCTATACACCTAATCCGGGACTGCCGGAATTACGAGAAGCCGCAGCGGCGTTTGTAGCCCGTAAATACGGCCTAAATTACCGTGGACAGGATGAGGTTATCGTAACGAACGGAGCCAGTGAAGCGCTGGATATTACCTTACGCACGATTTTGTCACCCGGTGATGAAGTCATTCTACCCGTGCCAATCTACCCAGGGTACGAGCCATTGATCCGTTTGTCAGGCGGCATTCCTGTGTTTGCCGATACCCGCAGTAGCGGATTCAAGCTCACAGCCGAGGTGCTGGAGCCTTATCTGACCGAACGGACAAAAGCAGTCATTCTCGGATATCCTTCGAATCCGACCGGGCGAGTGATGAGCCGCGAAGAACTGGAAGCGGTCGCCGATTTACTGAAGGAGCGCGATCTGTTTATCATTTCGGACGAAATATACAGCGAACTGATTTACGATACCCCCCACGTGTCCATTGCAGCTCTTCCAGGTATGCGGGAGCGCACCATCGTCATTAACGGTCTGTCCAAATCACATTCCATGACGGGATGGCGTATTGGTTTTACACTTGCACCCGCTGAAATTACACAGCACATGGTCAAAGTCCATCAGTACAACGTGACCTGCGCTAGCTCAATTAGCCAATATGCAGCACTCGAAGCCCTGACCGTCGGGGTGGATGATGCACTTCCGATGCGCGAGGAGTACCGCCGACGTCGCGACTATGTACACGGAAGACTGACTGATATGGGAATTCCACTAGAGAAGCCTGAGGGAGCCTTTTATCTTTTCCCTTCCATCGCCCATTTTGGATTAAGCTCGATGGGTTTTACCTTGAAGCTGCTGGAAGAGCATGGAGTGGCTGTAGTACCTGGAGATGCCTTTTCTTCCTATGGCGAAGGATACGTTCGCTTGTCCTATGCTTACGGACAGGATGTGCTGGAGCAAGGATTGGATAAAATAGAGAAGTTTGTTAGAGGAATGGTGAGGGGTTAAGGTGGTTAGAGGCGCTACGCAGTCCATTTGATCTTCCGATCGCTGTTGCTGGGGGATTCTTGAATTGGATAAAACATTTATAGGTAAGAATCCCGCCACAAAAGCGAACGCTGCCGCTTCTCCAGATTCAAATGACCCGCTTCGCTCACTGCCCACCTTAAAGTCCCAAAATTCTCTAACGTGTGTGTGGAGCAGCAGGATAAAAGAATACTCACCGCTTTACACGGTGAGTAAACAGAATAGGCCTCTGAGGCACCCCTACGGGTGGCTCAGAGGCCTATTCTTCCACTACTCCCACGCGCTATCGGCGTAGGGATTCATGGGTGACTAGCTTTAAGCACGGTGCAGCGGAGGGGGCGGAATGGTACTGGACAAGCGAAGCGGTCGCCTTTAAATTCCGATTTCCACCTTTATGCGGTAATCATAAAAATCGGAATTTAACAGCGATGGTAAGCACCATCCGCCTCCGCAGCGACCTCTAAAGCGCAAACCTGAATCCTCACGCCACTCCCCTACTTTAAATGCATTTTGAATTGCAGGAACAATTCGTTGTAATGAGCGAGCATGCGCTTGCCCAGATTGTCGTACACTTCCAGCTTATCTGTAATGTCGGACGGAGGGTAAAAACGCTCGTCGCCAGAGATATCTTTAGGCAGCAATTTCTTTGCATCCTTGTTTGGCGTGGAGTATCCTACAAATTCGGCATTTTGAGCGGCTACATCGGGCTGCATCATGAAATTGATGAACTTATGGGCCGCATCCACATGGGTAGCGGTTTTTGGAATAACTATATTATCAAACCACAGGTTGGAACCTTCATCCGGCACGATGTAATCGAGCTTATCGTTCTCATCCATGATTTCAGACGCATCACCGGACCATACAACCCCGGCAGCAGCTTCCTCGTTTGCCAGCAGCATTTTAATCTCGTCACCAACAACCGCTTTGACATTGGGCGCTAATTTCTCCAACTTCGTCAAAGCCTGCTGCAAATGTGCCTCATTCGTATCATTCAAGGAGTAGTGGAGACTGTTCAGCGACATGCCCATAATCTCCCTAGCTCCATCAACCAGCAACAGGTTATTACGTAACTTCGGGTCCCACAGGCCATCCCAGCTATGAAAATCAATGCCTTTCGTCAGCTCCGGGTTAAACACAATCCCGACTGTACCCCAAAAATACGGAACCGAATATTGGTTATTCGGATCAAACGAAAGGTTTAGATAATGTGAATCTACATGCTTCAAATTCGGCAGCTTGCTATGGTCCAACGGGAGCAACAAGTGCTCCTGCTTCATTTTAGCCAAAGCATATTCCGAGGGAACCGCTACATCAAACGAAGTTCCTCCCTGCTCGATTTTCGTCAGCATCGCCTCATTGGAATCAAAGGTCTGATAAATGACAGTAATCCCCGTCTCCTTCTGAAACCGTTCCAACAACTCAGGGTCAATGTAGTCTCCCCAGTTGTACACCGTCAGTGTGTTGCCACCGGAGTAGCCTTGACTGGAATTCAGCCATGCCGCCACTCCCATCAGCCCAAACGAGATGATGAAAATCGACAGAAACACGCGCACAAGTGACTTCATCTAGGCACCCCCATTTCTGCCGCAGGCTCTTTTTTTCCATTACGATTCGCCTTGCGCATAATAAAGTAGTAACCCACCACCAGCAGCACAGTAAACAGGAAAATGAGCGTGGATAACGCATTGATGGACAAGGAAACCCCTTGACGGGCACGTGAGTATATTTCCACTGATAAGGTCGAATAGCCACTTCCTGTCACAAAAAAGGTTACCGCAAAATCATCCAGCGAGTACGTTAACGCCATAAAGAAGCCCGCATAAATCCCTGGCTTGATAAAGGGTAGAATTACCTTGGTCAGCACATCCATTCGGCTGGCACCCAAATCACGCGCGGCATCGACCAGAGATGGACTCATTTCCTGCAGCCGCGGCAAAATCATAATGACCGCAATCGGGACACTAAATGCAATATGGGATAATAAAACGGAGTAGAAACCCAGCTTAATCCCGACCATCGTGAACAAAATAAGGAAGGAAGCGCCAATAATGACGTCCGGGTTCACGATCAATACATTATTGAGCGATAGCAGCGTATTTTTGACTCGACGATTCTGCATCTGATGAATAGCCAGCGCACCCATGATGCCAATAATCGTAGCCAACGCAGATGACAGCAAAGCAATCACCAAGGTGTTAATGACAATAATGATCAAGCGAGTGTCGGCAAACACCTCTTTGTAATATTGGAGTGTAAAACCTTCAAACTCATGCATCGTCCCGCCACTATTGAAGGAATAGTACATCAAATACAAAATTGGTGCATACAACACGAGAAAAACAATCACCAAATAAATATTTCCGAATCGGTTTTTATTTACCATGCCGCACCCTCCGTTTCGTTCCCGAGGTGAGCAGCATAATGATCCCCATCGCCAAAATCAGGAACACGGCAACCGTAGAGCCCATACCCCAATCCTGAGTAACCAGAAAATGCTGCTCTATCGCCGTCCCCAGTGTAATCACACGGTTACCTGCAATCAGGCGGGTAATCATAAACAGCGATAACGCTGGAATAAACACAGCCATGCAACCGGATCGCACACCCGCAAGCGTTAACGGGAAAATAACCCTGCGAAACGCAGTCCACTTGGAGGCTCCCAAATCACGGGCTGCGTCCAGCAATGAAGGGTTTAACCCTTCCAACGCGTTATAGATGGGCAAAATCATAAAAGGCACAAAAATATAAACCGACACAAACACAAAGCTGGAGCTGGTAAATAATAATTGCTGACCTCCCAACCCAACCATACCTAACACCGCATTCACCGGACCATAGGTTCCGAAAATCCCAATAAAAGCATACGTTTTGAGTAACAGGTTAATCCATGTCGGCAAAATAATGAGCAACAGCCACAGTTGCTTATGCTTGGTGCGTGTGAGTAAATAGGCTGCCGGGTAAGCAACTAACAGTGAAAATACAGTGATCAGAAATGCATACCAAAACGAGCTAAGCGTCATGCTCAAATAAACAGGTGTCAGAAACTGAGCATAGTTGTTGAATGTGAGATGACCATCCACATCAAATAGTGAATAGTAAAACACAAGTACAACCGGAGCCGCCACAAACAGCACAATCCATAAATAATAAGGCAGCAGATACGCTGCTCTTGTATTACCGGACATGCTGATCCACCTCTTCATAGGCTTCCAGACGCCGATCAAATTCTTCCTCTGTTTCCCCGAACCGCATCACATGGATCGCTTCCGGGTCAAATCGCAGACCGATTTCACTGCCCAGCTCCGCCTTTTTGGTAGAATGCACGAGCCATTCCTGTCCCGAATCATCATAGCAGCTTATTTCATAGTGAACACCACGGAACAATTGGGTATCCACTTTTACACGCAGCTTGCCTTCAACAACACTCGTAATCTCCAGATCCTCCGGTCGGATCACGATTTCAATGGGCTCGTTCGGACGTAAGCCTCCGTCGACACATTCAAACTGTCGGCCGTTAAATTCCACTTGGTAATCCGCAATCATCCGTCCTGGGACAATATTGGATTCGCCGATGAAATCAGCAACAAACCGATTGATCGGCTCATCATAAATATCATTAGGCGTACCACTCTGCTCAATCTTACCTTTGTTCATGACAAAAATTTCGTCCGACATGGCCAGTGCTTCCTCCTGATCATGCGTAACGAAAATAAAGGTAATTCCAAGGCGCTGCTGCATTTCGCGCAAAATGTACTGCATTTCAGTACGCAGCTTTAAATCCAATGCAGACAACGGTTCATCCAACAAGAGAACGTCAGGCTCATTAACGATAGCCCGTGCGATGGCAACACGCTGACGCTGTCCTCCGGACATCTCAGAAATTTCCCGCTCGCCGTAGCCTTCCAGATTGACAAAGGACAACGCCTGTGTCACCTTCTCCTGGATGTCCTTTTTATTCATTTTTTTGATTCGCAAACCAAAGGCTACATTTTCAAACACATTCAGATGCGGAAATAGCGCATAATCTTGAAAAACCGTATTGACCTGCCGCTCATTGGCTGGAACACGATTAATGAGTTTTCCATTTAAATAAATAGAGCCTTCTGTCGGCTCCGCAAAACCTGCAATCATACGCAGAATCGTCGTTTTACCACAGCCGGAAGGCCCCAGCAGTGTATAAAATTTACCACGCTCAATTTCAAAGCTGACTTCCGCCAGCACTGGGGGATCGTTGTCATATTGCTTGGTCACCCGTTCAAATCGGATGATGGTTTGCTCTCCCATAACACCCTCCTTCAAAAATTCGACTTCATTCCATTTCATTCTTCTCATTAAACATAATTATTCAGGGCGCATCATTAGCCTTGAGACTTCCATGTAAAGTAGTCTGTCAGCACACGAATGGCTACACCAATCGCTTCTTCCGCAGGCTCCAGCTTCGCATGATGCAAACCATAAGGCGTATCAACGCCAAGCCAGAACATCAGACCGGGAATTCGCTCCAGAAAATACCCGAAGTCTTCTCCGGTCATCGCTTCTCCGCATTCAATAAGCTGCACATCCTGCCGGTTACTGACCCAGTTCATAAATTCCTCGGTCACCTGAGCTTCATTGTACACTTGCAAATAATTGGAGCCATAATGAATCTCGGCATGGCATTCAAACCCAGCTTCCACACCGCGCACCAGCGCTTCAATCCGCGATTTAACCAGCGCCATCGTATCGGCAGACAACGTTCGGATCGTACCTTCCAACCGGGCAGTTTCCGCGATAATATTTTGCTTCGTGCCTCCGCTAACCTTACCCACGGTAATGACCGCTGCATCGAGTGGATTCACATTACGGGCTACAACCGTCTGTAATTGTCCCACCAGTTGGCAAGCAGCCACTACCATATCATTCGCCTTGTGTGGATACGCAGCATGCCCGCCCGTACCCTTCAGGTCGATGAAAAGCTCCGACGTATTGGCAAATAGGATGCCCGGGCGAGTCGCAATGGTACCGACAGGATATTCAGGTGCAACATGCAGCGCGACAATTTCATCGGGTATCCAGTCTGCCAGCTCTGTGCTGTCACGCATAGGCAAGGCTCCGCCCGGCCCTTCTTCAGCCGGTTGAAACAACACAACCAGGTCATCCTTAATCGGATGGCTTGCAAAGTGAGTAACAATTCCCAATCCAATCGTCATATGTAAATCGTGTCCACAAGCATGCATATAGCCGGGATGGGTCGAACGGAAATCGTAACCTGTCTCTTCTTCAATCGGTAAACCATCCATATCACAACGATATCCATAGCGGCGTTCAGGAGCTGATCCATGAATGAACACTAACACGCCCGTACGCCATGTACGAATGTCCAACCGCTCCTGAGGGAGCGTTTCCAAATAATCCAGCAAATATTGTTGTGTTTTGTACTCCTCAAAACCCGGTTCGGGAATTTGGTGTAAATCTCTTCGTATTTGGACAAAAGAACGATAGTCGACCGTACTCATTGCTGCCACGCCTCCTCTTTATAGCTCATCAGCTCTTATCGGGCAAAAGAACAAAAGGACAAAAGCCCGGCGCAGCCGCCGAGCCTTGTCCGTTGTGCTTCGTCCCTAAGTTATGCTGTCAGTGCATCATGCTTCTGACAAGGAATCGTTCACCTTTGGTACATAAAAAACTTCTGCATTCTTACAGAACGCGCAGTTCTTTCAAAATCTCAGTTTTAGATTTGGTCTTATCGTCGACCTGTTTGATCACACGTGCAGGTGTACCCGCCACTACGGAGTATTCAGGCACATCTTCAGTTACAACCGCTCCGGCTGCAACAACTGCACCTTTACCAATGCGTACGCCTTCCAGTACAACCGAGTTCGCACCGATCAATACTTCGTCTTCTACGATAACAGGCTGTGCGGACGGTGGCTCAATGACACCCGCCAGGACAACGCCTGCACCGATGTGGCACATGTTGCCTACTTTAACACGACCGCCCAGCACAGCATTCATATCAATCATCGTGCCTTCACCAATGGTGACACCGATGTTAATCACTGCACCCATCATGATGACTGCGTTGTTACCGATGCCAACCATATCACGGATATATGCGCCTGGCTCAATGCGTGCATTAATGCCTTTCAGATCCAACATTGGAACAGCGGAGTTACGGCGATCATTTTCCACCACATAATCTTCTTCTTTAGCGTTTGCGCTATCCAGTACCGGCTTGATATCAGCCCAATCACCAAATACAACACCACTGTCTCCAGAAATAAAAGCTTGAACATTCTCGCCAAATGATGCGGAAGCCAAAGCTCCTTTTACATATACTTTAACAGGCGTCTTTTTCTTGCTGTTTTTAATCACGTTGATGACTTCTTGTGTATTCATTTCGATGGACATAGTAAATCTAACAACTCCTTCATCGCTTCATACGACTTCGCAAGCCGGAATGATCTTATTCTCTCATCCTTTATAGCACAAAAGTGCAGGTCTCGCAATTATAGATTAGACCCTTATAGCTCTAACCTAGCCCTTAAAATAACCATTTTCAGCGGCATGACTGCCTTAAATTCATGATTGTAAGCCGCCGATCATCCCGCATCAAAGTAGGGTTATTTATTAGCTTGCAGGCTCTCCAGCGATGTATAAATGTAGGATTGGAATCCTTCAGCAGGTTCACCTTGTGGAATGTTCACTTTCACGATGAAACCGCCTGTTTTATTTTCTACAACTATATATTGCTGTGTCATCTTCGAACTGCTCGCTTGTAAGAACAGACGGCTACTGGATAACGCTTCAGGTATGGCTGCTTTGTCCAGCTTTTGCACCTTACCGATGGAAGCTAGATCCTTTTCGCCTTCTTTTTGAAGTTCGTCCAGATTAAAATCGGAGGGTAGCTTCGTAATTTCAGCATAATAGTTATCATCTACAGCCAAGGCAACACGGTTTTGATCAGGAAACAGGGACATCGGATCAAACACATACAGCGAATATCCCTCTCCTTTTGCCAATGTTGCTGTCTGCTTTTCCTTTTTTCCTTCAAGGGTAAGCTCAAAAGCTTGAGTTTTCGAGCGTTCCCCACCTACTTGTTGACCAGAACTTCCGTTTTGATTGCTATCTGTTCCAGTCTCTGTCTTTTGTATTTTCATTAAAGTCAGTTGCTTCGCCGTCGCGTCGCCCTCTACTGCTTTTTCGGTGTATTCAAACGCTACTGTATCGCCTTCCTTAAGTCCAGCTATTACCGTGTCCAGTCCGTCCCCCAATTGGAAGGACTGGGCTTCGCCATTGGTTTCAATCTCTACCGTATGCGGGTCAGCAGCTCCATTGTATACACCTGTGCCTTTTTTAACCTCCGACTCAGCGATTGGCTCCGGTTTAACTTGCGGCTGCTGTTGCGTTTGCGGTTGGTCTGACCCTTGAGGTGCGGTGTTATGGGTTTGCGGTTTCGTTCCACAGGCTGACAGAGCCAGCACTGCCACTACAGTCAGTAGTATGATTGAAAATGTGTTTTGTTTTTTCATAAAATCCACCTCCACTATGATAGACGAGCTTGTGCAGCAAAAGTTCTACGCAGCATCTCACTTAAAATCCAAAATCCTACCTCCTGCTCCCGTTTATTATATTCTCAGGATTTTGCAAAATCCTAATACCACGGGAATGTTAGGTACGGTATAATGGGCTGTATTAACCTAATTTTCGAGATACCGCTTGGAAGGAACATAGACGTAATTATTTTCCCCCATACGGATGGAGCTGCCACGTGAATCAAGCACACAAACCGTCGTTTTCCTTTGAATTATTGTACATCATAGGTATTATCGCTATTTCGTTCTCCTCGATCTTCGTAAGATGGTCTGAAGCCGAGGTGTCCGTCATCGCTATGTACCGTTTGTACCTAACCAATCTGATCATGCTGCCTTTGGTCTGGAAGTACCGCACTGAGCTGTTTAGCCTGACCCGCAAGCAGTGGATGCTGATCCTCTGGTCCGGTATTGCGCTGGGGCTGCATTTTTTGCTCTGGATGGGCTCACTGCGACTGACCACCGTTGCAAGCTCTACCGTTATTATGACATTGGAGCCGATCCTTGTCATGCTCGGTTCATTTTTGTTTTTCCGGACGGGCACGAATCGCGCTATGCTCATCGGGATGGGTATGGCTTTTATCGGCTCGCTGGCCATCGGAGCTGGAGACTTCCATGTCTCAGGACAAGCCCTGCTCGGGGACGCACTGTCCTTCTTGGGTATGGTAGCCGTGTCCATCCATATGCTGATGGGCAAGCATCTGCGCGAGCATTTGAGCGCGTTTGTGTATAATTTTTGGGTTTTTGCCATCGCAGCCACATCACTTGCGCTGTATAATGTGGTCAATGCCATTCCTTTTACCGGATACGCTCCACGGGAATGGGGACTGTTCCTGCTGTTAGCCATTGTACCTACGCTGTTCGGACATTACCTATTTAACTGGCTGCTCAAATACATTAACGCCACTGCGGTGTCGATGGCGGTACTCGGCGAGCCCGTTATTTCTTCCTTGCTAGCTTGGGTGCTGCTCGGGGAAAGGTTGTCTACTTTACAATTTGGTGCAGGCTTTTTCATCCTGTTCGGGGTATGGATTTTTATCCGATACGGAACGGATTTTAAAAAGAAAGTTGTCCATCAAAGTGAGTTGCCCGACACTGAGCACCCCCTGAAGGCCAGCTCTTAACTTATTTACCCCATTTTCATAAACCATACTCAATGAATTAAATTCACTTCTAAAAAAAGGAAGGCGGAATTCTCTATGAAATCCATCGTATCCAAACGCTGGCTGCTAGCCCGATTGTATGAGCCGGACATGATCATCGCCGACTGCCGTTCCCTGCTCGGACAAGCCGGAGCTGGGCGGACTCAATTTAATGAAGACCATATTCCAGGGGCGGTTCATTTCGATTTGGAAGAAGACCTTACCGCTCCTCTTGCTGAGCATGGGGGTCGCCATCCCTTACCTGATGTGGATACACTTGCTGCACGTCTAAGTCGTGCCGGAATCAATGCTGCCTCGCGCATCGTCGCTTATGATGACCAAGGCGGTATGATGGCTTCCCGCTTCTGGTGGCTCCTGCGCTATCTCGGGCATGAGCAGGTATATGTGCTGGAAGAGGGCTACAGCGCTTGGAAAGAAGCGAAGTTCCCCGTTACGGTAGACCAGCCGATTCGCATTCCAAGTACATTCACACCAAATGTACAGCCACAAATGCTCACAAGTATGCAAGAGGTGCACCGTGTATCCGAAGATTCTGTTCCTGTTGGCTCCTATATCGGTTTTTCACCTATATTAATCGACTCCAGAGAGCGGCCTCGCTACCTGGGGCTGGAGGAGCCTATAGATCAAGCAGCGGGGCATATCCCCGGTGCAGTGAATTTCTTCTGGAAAGAGGTCTTAGACGAAAAGGGTACATTTAAAAGCGCAGAGCAGTTGAAACAGCATTTCTCAGACCTTGATCAGAACGCTGAGATCATCGTATATTGCGGATCAGGCGTATCCGCCTGTCCGAATGTACTGGCCCTGAATGAAGCTGGATTTAATAAGGTGCGTTTATATCCGGGAAGCTGGAGCGACTGGATCAGTTACGAGGAGAATCCGGTGGCGACCGGGGAGGAATAAAAAGTTTTCAGCGGATATACAGACTCTAAAGACAAATACACTGTCCTAAGCGACTAGGCTTAGGCAGTGTGTTTGCTTTTGGTCAAAAGTACACAAAAAGTCAACTTGAGCCGAGTGAAACAATAAAACGATGTAGTTGAAGTTGCTCGCTTCTTATAATAGCTATCCAATATTTTGAACAAATATATATCTTAATTCATATTCTTTCTGTCGTTTTTCAGCATATATCAGAGTTTCTCTTATGGAACCTGTTTCTAATATATTCAAGTCATTAAAATGTTCTATTAAATCTTCTTCAGTGAAGAAGTGAGCATATTTCCCTTTCTTGTATTCATATGTTCCTTCCTCAACTTTCCTACCCACACCATTATTAGAATCACGGTCAGAAAAACACGTAAAATACATCACTCCCTGTTCCTTCAAATGCATCACACAATTCTGTATCAATTTTTTTCGGTCTTCTAACAAAAATAAATGTAATAAATCATAACAATATATGCCGTCATACCTTTTGCTTGTACTAAACTCTAACACCGATTCTTGAATAAAATTCGTTCTTAAATCCCATTCTTTTGCTAGATTTATAGCTGAACTAGATATCTCAATTCCATCAACCTGAAAATAAGAAGAGAACGCCTTCGTATTTCTTCCATATCCAGCACCAGGAACCAAAATATCATGTACATTATTTTTTTTGAACAAATCTATAGCTTGGGTTACAGTTTGACTTGGTTCACAACCCCAAATCATCCCTTCTTCAGAAAATCTTTTGTTCCAATAATCCCCCATATGATTCACCCGCCTATATACTCACATTGCTCTTCTTTTAAGCTCATCAATCTGTCTGATATGATGTTGCTCATGCCAGATAAAATCTCTTAAATATGATATTACAGTAAACTTCCCGTCAGCATATTCTTTAGTAAACTTGTCGTCTTCAAAACTCTCTATACTCTCCAATATCATGTTACGGTACTGAATAGTCATTTTAATTAATTCTTCTTTCGTTTTTGTTTTTCCATATTCAACAGCATCCTGATTAAATTGTTCAAAATCCATATGTGTTAATGTCAAAGGCGCATCGTTTAATATCGGATTTATGGCTACTTCATAAAAGTATTTATCCCACAGTAATATATGACTTACGATATCGTGAACTGACCATTTATCTTCAGCAATCTTTATTTTCCAATCCATTTCACGAATCTCAGAAACAAAACATATCCATTCCTTGAACTCCTCTAGTAACCGCGACTTTTCATTCATAGTTTCAGACTCCTCTTTTCAAATTTGAGCTAGTTAAAATAACATATTTGTATGCATGAACCCCAAAGGGGTTGCCTTCTGAAAATCTTTTTTATGAATTCTATAATAATTATATCTTTCAGCATCTATTTCTATCTCTCCTACAAACTTAAAATTACTTTTTTGAATAACTTATTTGATGCTGCATTCTCAAGTAATGCAATTGCGTTTAATTCTTTAATCCCGTATTTTCAAATAAATACTGTATTACTCCCTGAACCGCTTGAGTCGTATATCCTCTACTTCTATAATCTTTTGAGATACCATACATGATTTCTCTATTGGTTGCTGGAAGCTCGTCTTTTATTCCTGAACAACAACCATCCGATGGATTCTCCCGTTTCTTTAAGTTACTCAATTCAACTTCCCTTCAGGGCTCTACTTGAACTAATAATTCTTCCATAGTCATTTCTGGAGTTATAATTATCGTTTTGTTTAGTTTTCGACTTAGGTCTTTTAGGAAGTTCATGAGTACATCTTTTTTTTTCTCTGAATTTATCTGTATTGGTGAAACATCAAATTCAATAACGCTTCCTTCATAAAAATATCCACAAATATCAATTTCACTATATTCAATAGTTATTCCAATACTTGCTTCTTTTTTAATTCTTAACAACTCAGCAATATCCCTAATTTTAGTTATTAGCCCATCTATAGTCACTCGATAATTAATTCTATCACTTTCCAAATAATCAAAAATTAAAGCCCATACTTGGATGTCTGTATCCAATACATAAATATCCCTTAGACTTCCATCTTTAAAGAATACTTCATTCATTACTTCATCGTAATTCATGCAAACCTCCTAACACTCCGCATTTCATCTAACGTTCTTGTATCTCCGAGCTCTCACCATCTATTAGCTTCTATTCTTCATTCATTCTATCTGCTCGTATCCTATCCAGCTCATTTCCTCAATGTTTAATAATTCTTTAAACTCTTCTACTAACTGATGCTCAGATTCTAGTTGTGTATAGTAATTATTATTCAAAATATCGTCTAATTGTTTTATTCGCTCATTATCTAGTTCAAAAAATCTAAATGTTTTTAGATTGCAATTTGTAAACTGTTTTGCTATTTTCTCATTGTATTCATTAGATCTCAGGACTTCTTCAATTAATTCAGTTCTGATTTTGTCCCCTCTAGGGTCGACATATAAAAATTCAATGTGATCTTCCTCTGGATATCTTTCTTCTGCAAGCTTAATAATTGAAGTATCTAATAACACATATGATATATGAAGACTTGCTACCTCTTGTGAATTGTAAACTACCCGGTATCCCCAACAGTGATCTTCAAAATTATAAAAATATAACACTGGGATTTTTTCTGAAATTTGAAATAAACTTTCTGGAATTTCTTCACTTTCTTCTATATCTTTGGTTACGAAAACAAACCATTTGTCATTTAAATCCTCCGCGTATATAGGATCATGCTTAAGAATTGCTTCTTTATATTTCAATAGTGATAAGCTTCCTAAAGTCAATTCACTCATTGTTTTGGCCTCTTTTTGTTTTTTTAGTCATTTTTCAGCTAACGTTCTTGTATTCATGAACCCCTAAGGGATTGTCTGCTGAAATTCCTCTCTGAAATCCACCTCGCATACCCATACTCCGTAAGAAGCCGCTGCTTGAATATGATGTTAGACGATACCCTTGATCTCTTTTGAGTTCCTTAAAATAATCCCTATTACTACTGTATTTTAACTTCTCAAATCGACAACCATCGTGATTGATGAATCAACTTTCCCAACTTCTTTAAATCCGAATCTCTCGTAGAGTTTCATTGCCGCTGCATTGCTCGGATCAACACTGAGGGATAATTTTTTTATATTCCTCTTCCTAGCTTCTTTAAATAATTCATCCATTAAGGCCATTCCGATTTTTCTTCCCCTGTATTCTTTTAACAAAGCCATTCCTAGTTCGGGTACATCATTATCAATAAACCCAAATCCCTTATTATCCTCGTTAAAATATCGAACTGTTATTGATCCGACGGGTTCACCCTCATGGTTCATTGCTATAAATCCAAAATCCCCATCTCTTCCCCAACCTTCAATATACTTTGATATATAAGGGTCTTTTATTATCGCTTTATCGAATGGCTCTTGACCTTCTGGGACAAATAATGATTCATATAACATCTCCCATAAAAAAAACACATCATCTTCTATTATTGGTCGGATTCTGTATTGCATCATTGAAGTTACCTCATTTCTAGATTTTCAAAGGTTTCACCTAACGTTTCTATATTTCCATAAGAGCCGCAGCTTGAATATGATGTTATGCGATTCCTCTATCCTCTCCGAATCAACGTTCCAAAGATAGGCTTGCTTCTGTTAATTCATCATTTACCTCTAAATATTTCAATGTTTTTTCAATAACGTCGTGGTCCATTGTTTTCGTTATAATTAGATGTTTAATATTAAATCCTGGTATTTCCATTTCTCTTTCAAAGTGATTTACTAATTTTTGAGGGGTTGTCACCAAACTCCACCGCTCACTTCCATCCGAAAAAGTAAGGGTCACCTCCACCAAATCAAACTCCTTTGGATCATCATCAAACTTCCATCTTTCTAAATAAGGCACTTCTATATTTCCTTCAATAAAATGAGCTTTTGATATCCAAACTGCTTTTCCATGGTTTCCAATAATTCTATACTTGTCCCTATCTTCTTTTTTTACGATGTATTTATTGCCTCGTGTAAGTGCATGAGCATAAACGCCTATACTCATACAAGTTATGATTGGTCCCTCCATCAATTCACTTCCATACCGTATTTAACTTACTGAGGTTTCGCATAACGTTCCTGTATTCATGAACTCCAAAAGGGGGTGTCTGCTGAAATTCCTCTTCGAAATCCAACTCGCAGACCTAGGCTCCATTTGAGCAGCAGCTTGAATAATATTCTAAATGTCACTTCCTTCATTGATTTCCTCAACGTCAATTTTTGTTTAAAACCTTTGTCAGTATTATTTCCAGAGGTTCATTCTCAAGCATTAAACATCCAGCATCTCTATAGCCAAGCTTTCTATAAAAATGTTGAGCTTCTTCATTTGAAAGTGTTGAGGTCATAACCATTTCAAATCCTTTTTGTTTCATTAACTCCTCCCAATAGTGGACAACTTTTTTACCAATACCTGTTCCTCTATACTCCTCATCTATCCATATCATATTCATAAATGGTGTGTTGTCCCAAAAAAATCCGTATCTCATCCAACCTATTTCTTGATTGGATTCTCTGATTATTAAAATTTCATTTTCTTTTATTTTTGCTCTTATCAGTGTCTTATGTATGTGCTTGTCTCTTAACAAGATGTACTCATAATCTGATTCAATCGCAAAATCAATCTTCATTGTAAATCCTCCCTTTCACTCTTTTCATTGAATATCTTCTTTGTAACACTCAGCACTGATGTCTCATAACGTTTGTACATTACATAAGTTTATAAAGTCTTTTTAAAAATGTATAAGTCACCTTCTTCTCTAACTTTAGTAAACCCACACTTTGAATAGAAGTGATGATTCTTCACACTCCAGCTAGGAGTATCCAGCCACCATTCAGTGCTGTCTGGAAATTCACTTTCAAATTTCTCCATCACCTTCGTTCCGATTCCTTGATTTTTAAAATTCGGATCAATAAAGATCCTTCCTAGATTATGCACTTGATTACATTCTACAAATATCATAGCTCCCCCGATTATTTCTCCATTAAAGAGTACCTTGAAATATTCGCAATTTTGCATCATCTCTTCTTGCCAACTTATGGAGTCATATCCTATGGGCCCAACGGTTTCGTTATTATTAAAATGCTTTGATTCATCCTCAAAACTGGCCTTTTGTATTTCAGCAAGTCTTTGCGCATCTTTTTTTCCAGCTTTTTCCAATGTCAGCACCAAGCATACCTCCATTGTCTTTTTATTTTTTCCAGGGTTGTCTGCTGAAATGCCTCCTCGAACTCCATCCCAGCAGGTCAAGGTTCCGTAAGGATTCGATGCTTGAATATTATGTTATCAGAAGTTACCGAACTTCTTCATTATGCATTCAAAATCAATCTGCAATTTTTTTTATCAGCGAATTTTCTAATATGGTCTTTTTCATTTTGTAATTTGATTATTAGTTCATCTGCATCTCTTTCACTTTTTTGAGCTTTTAGTGACTCTTCTTCTGTTATTTCTATTTCTATCATTTGAACCACTATTCCACCAGCAACAAAAATAATAAATATTCCCTCATCTCTTCGTAATTATATTAATCCCATAATTGGCAAAGAGTATATCCATATTATGGGTGCCAGCCTCAAAAAAGCCTCAAATTTAGAGACTCAAATGGACGATGTTGGTTCGTTTCCCTCGACACCACAATTCAGCAATTTCCAAAATTGTTCAACCATGACCGATGCCGGATACGGCATCGAACGGGTAATCCACCATTCCAATACCCCCACTGCCGCTGAAATTAAAAATTGCACCGTAATGTCCCTGTTCATATCCTGATCGAGGTTGATCGAATCCAGATGCTCGCACAGACTTTGCCGGAACATTGTCTCTATTTGGTTTCGAAAAACCGTACTTCCCTTGTTCGTCAGCATTATTGAGTAGAATGAAGCATGCTGCTCCAAATATTCAAACGTACGCAGTAGTGCGGTTTTGGAAGGGAGATGAAAGAAGTTATCTTCAGACATACAATTGCGTAGTAACTCTTTAATTTGAGCTTCCATGCATTGATCGCGCAGATCGTACTTATCAGCAAAATGCAAATAAACCGTTCCGCGATTGACATTCGCTTCCTCAGCAATTTGATTGATCGTAATTCTCTCGAATTCCTTTTCTGACATCAGCCTCATAAAAGCATCAATAATGGCTTGCCTCGATTTTTGAATACGCCTGTCCATATCCTTCTCCCCTCTGTACTATCCGAAAAAATGAACACTTCGAAGTCCTCTGTTGAAAAATCAACAACCACGCTTGTTTTAACCATTGAATCCCATATACCGCTCTGATACATTCACTTTATAAAATTTATGTTGATGATTCAACATATGTTCAATTTTAGAGGAGCTGTAATCATGAAATCTATCGTTTTACAATCTTTGGAATGATTTAAATCACATTGAATTAGGAGGGTTTAAAAATTGAAACTTACAGGAAACACGATTTTTATTACAGGCGGCGGTTCGGGAATTGGACGTGCGTTAGCAGAAGCTCTCCACAATCTTGGAAACAAAGTTATTATCGCCGGTCGACGTAAAGAGCGTCTGGAGGAGACGATCAAAGCGAATCCCGGCATGTCCGCAGTGGAATTGAATGTACAAGACCCTGCCAGCATAAAGGCGGCCGCCAAGCAGTTAATCAAAGAATACCCGGATGTTAATGTCTTGATTAACAACGCCGGCATCATACAGTCCGATGACGCGGCGGGCGTGATCGATGAGGATGTTTTGATTTCGACTGTCACTACAAACTTGCTTGGCCCCATTCGGTTGACTTCTGCATTCATCGAGCATTTGAAGGCCAAAGAAGAAGCTGTTGTCATCAACACGACTTCAATACTTGGATTTGTACCGTTAGCGACAACTGCTATATACTCAGCGACGAAGGCAGCACTTCACACCTATACGCTGTCCCAAAGGTACATGCTTAAAGACACATCGGTAAAAGTAATAGAAATTGTGCCCCCATGGGTTCAAAGCAACAACGATGAACCGCGTGCGATACCACTTGATTCATTCATTGATGCAACAATTAAGATACTTGGCACGGATACAGACGAAGTTCTGGTGGAAGAAGCGAAAATGTTTCGAAATAACCCTGGCCCGAACGAAGGTGTTTTTGTGACCCAGCTTAACGATTTGATGAATTCTGAACCTCCAAAGATCCATTGATCCATCTGTAATTCAGTTTTTAAAAATTTAAGCGAGCATGAAGTAAACACTCATCTCCGTCTACTTCATGTTCATTTTACTGCAACTTGCACGTGGAATAAGAAAAAGCGCAACCGGCCACACCCATGTTTACCTCTTAAATAATTTCGTTGATTTCACATAATGTAGGGAATTCCCGAAGTTCAAACAGCCCTTTGTTAGGTGATGTCGGGGACATCCTCGATTTACTAAAAAAATGTTTTCATGATCTTACCTCATTTAAAAATCTTGTTATTATCGGTAGGTCGGGAGGACTTATTTGATTAGGTATCTTGTTTAAATCAAAAAATCGTATATCTTGTACTTCAGCTTTATCACCTTTAATTATTCCACTGTATTCTTTACATATATAAGCTGCAACTACGTTATATACTTCATCTCCATGCGGATATCGATAGTAGAGTTCCGGGCCTGAAAATATATCAAGTAATTCTAACTCTTCGGCTTCTAAGCCTACCTCTTCAAAAAGTTCCCGGCTTGCAACCTCCTTCATATTCTCACCAGGCTCCATTGAACCTCCTGGTAATCCCCATAGACCATTGTCAGTTCTTTGCTGCAATAGTAATCGTCCCTCATCATCTATGAGAATCACACATGCTCCTGCCATAATTATAGGTCGGGTACCTACTAACTCTCTTAATTCTCTTATGTAATTCAATTTCTTCACGCCCCTTTGAGATCCTTCAACAGACCAAGGCTCCGTTAGGAGCCACTGCTTGAATTTAACGTTATATGACGGATTCACTTCTAAAATCTACTTTCGTCAATGGATAAGGCACGTAGTCCGGGTGGCTCTGCTACTTAGCCGGTTGAATGTTTCCGTTGAATCCGCCCTTCCGAAATGCATCTTCCGGGCTAAGGGTCGGGCTTGTCCCGGCCAGATGAGTTGAATGCTATGTTAAATAACGTTGACTTTTTTCGAGTTAAGTAATTATTATTCTCGTTTCCATTTATGTGTTTCGAGTAGTTTTCCAGTTTCATAAAAATACTTTATTACTTCAAGCATAGGAATTAATTCTATACAAATGTTATCGCAATAATTGCCTAACTGGCCACCAGCAACCAGATGAATTTCACCGTTTCCCTGTTTATTGTTCATAAGAGTATATATATTACCATCAATTGTAATAGACACTATAAAATATTCCGGTCCGCCTCCAACCAATGCTGAATCTGTATCTGATACCTCAAAAAAAACTAATGTAAATTTATCTCCATCGAGTTTTTTAAAAAAACTTAAAGTGTCTGCCCACGTAGGATTCATAACTATTTCTTCATTGAATGTGGTCCCAATCCATTCATCAATACTAATAGATTTTATCACTTTTTCTTTTCATCCTTTTTAGATGGTTTTATTTATTCGGGGGCTTTCATCTAACGATTCTACATTCACGATCCCAGCGAGTGCTCAGGTGTCCTACAGTGATCTCCTTTTCCGAAATCCTTCTGCCGGGCCGAGGGCGTATGCCGATGTGTGATACTATGTTATCAGATGAACTATGACAATTTTGAGGGTATCTACAAAATTTCTTCTCCCTTTAATATTTCATTTGAGAACTGGTCCACAGCCAACCACGTCGAAACATCCTCTTTGATATTCTTATTCCAAGCAACTAAAAAATGTACTTGGCATATCTCATTAGAATCAATTAGTGTCATAGGAATTTTAATGCCTTTATCAGAACTTAGGATAAAACCGTGCTTTTCAAAGTCAGAGTTTAAACATAGCGATTTAGGAATCATATCTCCTTGATTTCTTCTTGCCATTAACATATCCCCGTCTTGTGTCCCCAAGTGTAAACGGTATATCTGATTCTCGTATTCGACAGCTTCAAGATCTTCCCCAGTATTAGATCCATAATCTGTCCAACTGTAACCCTCCTTCCAAGAAGCAGAAAAGCTGCACGTACTTATTTGAGTGTTCGCATGAGGCTTTATTCTAAAAACTGCTCCCCAACATTCTTCTACTGTCAGATGTAAAGCGAGATTGAGCTTGGGTCTACAGACAACTAGCTCACAATCAAATGAATCATAATAATATTTATATAATGATCCACCATTTTTGAGTTTATAACTTTTTTCTGGATAATAGAAGTTATCAGAGACTGTGATTGAAAATTCAATTATTCCAAGAGGAGTATGTATTTGTGGCTGTAAGAGATTGTTTTCTTTAATTAAGACTTGTTCTCCATGAAATAGCTTCATTATTTTCCTCCTCATAGTCTTTCTAATAACGTTCCTGTATGCATGAACCCCAACTCGCTGGCCTAGGCTCCGATAGTATGTTATGCGAAGCTTCTTCGAAAACTTTTGAACCGATGTTGCTCTTCTTAAAAACAATATTGAACTTGTATAATTATCACTTAGACATAAAGAAATTGAATTGTTAATATAGCAGACCAAGCCATAGAATACAGAATTTCTTCTTAAGCCTGTCCATTGCTTATGATTCTCTTCTGTATTTAATTTTTTGGCTAACTCAAAGACATGAGAATTCAAAAACATCTGGTATTCCTCCATCTCTAAGCAGTTTCGCATAACGTTCTTGTATCTACGAATCCGAGAGGCTTAAGGCGCAAAGCGCCGGGTCCATCGGACTTAGCCTCGCAGGGTTGTGAGCTGATCCCGCTTCTCTCTCTGCTTTCCACTTCTAGCGAACCAAGGGCAACGCCCGCAGCGTAGATGCGATGTTATATGAGGTCAGCTTTTCTTCGAGTCAACTAATAATTATGCTTCCTTGCTAGTTTCCACTTCATAAATAAATTTATATCACTTATAGCATCTAATATTATTCCTTTATGTTCTATATTATTTTTTAATTCTTTCAAAATGATTGGTTTTACTAGTCTTTTATCTAACTGTTTTTTAGTTCTTGCTATATGTGCTAATCCCAATACAGAATTCGCTCTTACATTTGGATTATCATGTTGCGCTGATTTAAGACATATATCTTGAGCAAACTTCCAATTGTGATGATACATTCCAACTGAAAGTGGTAAATATATAAGTTCTTCTACTTCTTGACGAGTTAAAATATCTTTTATTTCCTGATCTGTGTATTCTTCGATATGCTTGTAAATTCGCTTCATAGTACTTGCTCCTAAATATAGCCTTTTTATTCCTAGCTGATCTCACATAACGTTTCTGTATTCAAGACGTCCGGCGTATGCCGAATATGTTCGGCTGATTCTACTTCATGGCTTCTCAACTTCTGCCGAACCGAGGAGCGAATGCGACGATGCTTGGATGTGATGTTATACAGAGGTACCATGAATTCATTGAATCTACTTAGAAATCCTGTTTAATTCACCATCACCATTCTCTCCATTCTTCTGTAATATCTTGATCCTCCTCAATTTCTAATCCAGCTAGTCTTGCTGCCTTATCTATAAATTCAGCCAGTTCTTCACGTTCCATCGTTTCAATAAAATAGTGTTCTTTTCATTCAATTCATTAAACGTAATTACAATTTCTTCTACAGCCTTCATAATACTTTCAGGATGTTTAGTTTCTTGTAATAATATTAATTGGTTTAGATAGTTATCAAGGACTTTATCACACATTAATAATCTCTCTTCTGTAAAAAGGTCATCTCCGTATTCAACCATTCTTTTGTTTTTACAATTGAGTTGGTTTTTCATTAAATAGGTCCTGTAATGTCATTGGGCACATCCCTCATTTTCTTGTTTTTGTTTTAATAGATTTTTAAAATTGTTGCATAGTATTTCGCATATGAGTTTGCTTACTAACTTGCTTTTCACTTCACTTATCTTATTTTTTCTTTAATTCATCTTTTTTCATCTGTTAGCACACTTAAAGAAAGACCAATTACGGTCAACATCTGGTCATTACAATTGGCTTGGAGGGTTTATTCCCTTCTAAGTCTCAGATAATAAAAACCCACCTTCGGCTCTTAACCTTTAGGTGATTTTTTACCTTCTCTTGTTGTTATTGATGCATGTTAAAAGTGCAAGAATAGATGTCCAAAATATTAACATTAGAGTCATCGCATCTTTTACTTCCATGGTCTCACTTTCGAAGGAAAACCATACCCACCCAAGAGTCAATTGTATCTATATTTTACCTGTGTTCACTCCTGCAAACAAGTGTTCTCATCTATTTTCTTGCATTTTTCTTTTATTCTATCTGTTGTCCATCATTTCTAGCATATAACGCTTATGTGTTCACGATGTCCCTCTGACTTATGCGAACGAAATGAGCGGCCGCCGTGCGTTTGTGTCCGCCTGCCCCCACTTCCTGGCAATCCTCTTTGCCGGACCGAGGAACCGCCAGGCTCCGATGCGTGGATATGATGTTATCTGATGGATTGGCCATAAAAAAACAGTTCAACTTTCCCTCTATGACATAAGGCAAAGATGAACTGTCTTTAGTTCCTGTTAAAATCTCTATGCGCACAAGTAGCAACTTCTTCTCCCATCAAGCCAACAAAGCCTGAGCGATCTGATCCACAATGCCATTGATGCCTGTGGGTCCATAACAGCCAATCCATGTCGCGGCATCGACCGAGTGTATGTGCTGGCGCTCAACGGTATCAAGCATTCCCCAGACACGTTGCTCTGTTGCGGATATTCCCTCCTGCATGAGTTCATGGCTAAGCAAGAAGTAATGGCTGGCGTGTACAGCCGGTAGTCTGTCAACTGAGATGTGATAGGCCGTGTCGGAGGTATCTGCCACAAATAACGGAACAGGCAGACCTAGATCATGGTACAGCACAGCCCCTGTACGATGAGAGGCAGAATGCACGCGAACCAGAGAATCCAGCGGACGGATCAGTGCCACGCTCTTGCCTGCCAGAACGGGAGCAAGTTCTTCGGACAGCAATGTGGTTCGTCGGTGATAATCCGTTATAATACGCTTTGCCTCTTCTCGTTTGCCTGTCAGTTCACCGAAAAGAGTCAAAATAGTCTGCCAGTTTTCATTGCGCTTAAACATGAGAACTGGAGCGATCCGGCTTAACTGTTCATAGTGCGGCTCATGTACCTCGGTGCAAATAATTAGATCCGGAGACAGTCGCTCCACTGCAAGCAGGTCGGGGTACTCATATGTTCCGAGTAATTCAGTATTCTGAAGTCCTGCCCTGATCGTTTGAGGGAAATGTAACACTGCATTGCCTAGTCCTACACTACCTGCTGGAGAGAGCCCCAGCGCAAGCAAATGATCGGCATATTGCACATCGAGTACAGCGATACGCTTCGGAGATCCGATAACATAGTATTCCCCTCGCATATGGCATATCACCGAGCCTTGGGCCGATTCATATGAAGAAGCTGTGCGGTTCCGCTGCAAGGAATGAGCATAGTCTATATCTGTTTTCAAAGCGGCATCAAGCCTATAACGCAGCGGAGGGATGCCATAATATTTCTTAAACGCCCTACTGAAATAATACATGTCGCGATAGCCCATTCTGTCAGCAATTTCACCGATGGGAGCATCCGTGTGACGCAGCATCCGCGATGCACTCTCCATGCGCAACTGAATGACATACTCAGTCAGTCCGAGCTGTTTCTCTTGTTTAAATCGTCGCTGCAGCTGTCTTAAGCTGCATCCAGCAAGGGCTGCCAGCTCTTTAAGCTCCAGATTCTGGCGATAATGCGACGCTATATATGAAGCGACAACATCCACCATGCCAGACGCTTCTCCTCCCTGACCACGTTCGTAATCCATGATCAGTTCGTAGATCATACCCTGAAGCAACGCATTGGCATGAAAACGTTCCATCCCTTCACCACGACGCCATTTGGCAACGATTTTTTCTGCATTCTCGATCCATTCTGCTTGGGTTACCGAATTTTGCACAAATGAAGTACGCAACGGGTGTTTGCGATATGAAGGCAAAACAAGAGAGGCTCCCTCCATGGAAGAAGCCTTGTACATGATCATGATATAATAAATGTCGTCTGATCTGGCCGTCAGCGTTAAGGATGTCCCCTTAACAACATGACCAGCAAAAGAAGCTCCAATGTGGCAAACCTCACCATTCATTGCAAGCTCCCCTTCCCCTCCGTATGCCAGCAACAACACATTCGAAGTTAATTCCGTTTCGCGAAGAACACTGCCTGTCTGCAAAGTACCGCTATACCCGTCAAGCATCTTGATCGTTGTATCACTCCATAGATTTGTCTGTTCTTGTAGCGGCATTTCTCTCATCTCCTGACAATAGCATCCTTTGCTAGAGTGACTCTCATGACTGGGCTTAACCAATTAACTACAATCAGGCCTGTTAGCAAAAGTAAAATTGTTGCTGTTGTCATTTTAATTGAGATTTATTCTCATTGTCAATTTTCGGACATTTTCTGCAATATTCCCCTGACATCTCGTAATAAAAACAACAGGTGGTACGCTTGCTTTTCACGGCTGGAATGCTGTCCTTATTTTTTGTGAACCGGGTGAACGGATTTCTTTTTACACCGAACAAATGCCCAGGCGCTCCTTGCGTCAGATATGAAAAATCTGCCTGGATGTGCTGACTTTCTTGGTCAGCATTGTCTACTTCAGGAGTATATAATGGGACAATACGTATCATGATATTCTCCCAAAGGATACTCATCGAAAGAGGAGCAATCGCAGCAAGCGTCTTTAACAGCGGTGCAAGGTGTAACGCAAACATCTCCTTTACCACCTTTTCCCGCCACACTTCCCTGTCTCCAGTTAGTGCTTCTGCCCGAAGCCCGTTCATAGCTAGAAAAGGAAAATGCGTCCCCCCCTCGTTAGCTGTGAGCGTCGGATGATAGAGAAAGCTGTTGTCTAGCCGAAAAGAAACATGCTGATGATGAACGGTCATCGCGGTCAGCAACGGAGCAATCCACAGGTAGCCGATTCGCTTAGCTAACATTGAAGCAGCTACCCTCATGTCAGGCGCACCAATATACTCTTGAAGCCAGCTTAAATACTCTCGGCATGCAGCTTCTTCATGTAGTTGGCTCAAAGCAATAATACGGACATTATCTTCAGACGGCTCACCAAGCCGAATCGAGTGTTCATCCACCGTTTGCTGCCATAAGTCAGTCGATAGATAATGGTCCATTTTAATTCGATCCCAACAGTGCTTCCGATGCCTGATCTACAATAATATTAATTGCAAGTGGGCCATAATAAGCGATCCAAAGTGTAGAATTAACATCATATGCACGGTTATTTTTGACTGCATCAAGGGATTTCCATACTGAACTGCTATCCAAAGCCTCTGCCTCTGCCGCAAACAACTCATCAGACAGAACAAAATAATGATCTGCACCAATCTCAGGAACTTTCTCCATCGAGATTTCAACGGAGGTATCATCTTTGATCTTCTGGACTAATGCAGGCATTTTTAAGCCCAAATCCTCATACAGAATGCCGCCTGTTCGATGCTCAAGACCATGAACACGAATGCCTTCTTTTCTCGGACGAATAAGTGCTACCGTTTCCTCTCCTAACTTCTCCGACAGCTTCTCCTTCAGTCCTGCAATTTTGTCCTCATAAGCCTTACGCACAGTTTCTGCCTCTGCCTGCTTACCTGTGATCGCAGCCACCGTAGCTAACGTATCTCGCCAATCCTCGTAGAAGTCAAGTACGATTGTGGGTGCTATTTTGCTTACACTCTCATACTCTTTCTCTTGAAAATCAGTCATTAAAATAAGATCCGGGTCCAATGCTACAATCGCTTCCAGATTGGGCTTGTCCCGTGTGCCTAAAACCTGTACGTCACCCGGCTTATCGCCTAAATATTCTGGAAATGTGGTATTGCCTTCAGCGATAACACTGCCTGCCGGCTGCTCGCCAACGGCTAGCAATTGATCCAGAAATTTGACATCAAGCACAGCAATTTTCTTTGGTTTCTCGTTAAGCGTATACTGACCCTTCATATGCGAGATCGTAACCGGGAAGGCTCCGGCAGTCTGAGACGCTCCATTCGAAGGCGTGTCCGTTGGAGTTGTAGCAGACGACTCATTGCCGCCATTTGTACCTGCTCCGGCACCGCAAGCCGTCAGTACAAGAACAAGGGCCAGCATCCAGCCCATTAAAAATCGTGATTTATGGTTAGCATGTGCCATGCTTCCGGCAGCTTGCCTCTTTGTTCCTTTATTCATGCTGAATCCTCCTTATGTATGATAATGATTTTCATTATCGAAATATAAGGCGAGTATAATATATCTCCACATCGCGTTACCATGTACTTTTGCGACATTTCAGCCGGACTAATGCGACATGTAAACCGCTATATCTTCATTTACAATTCTATCAGCTCTTTTACTAATTACTGCATAATCATCGTCTAATGTATCAAGCCAATAAAACCAAGAATCTCCCATTTTTTCTTTCCATTCATTTGGGAGTTCCGTTATTTCTAATCTAGCAACAACTATTTGATCTTCATTTTCTTCAAAAGAATATTTTTCTTTTCATTGATTTCTACCTCTTGCGTCAATGTACATTCCATATCCATTTGTTCCATTGAAACTACAACAGAGGTTTGTATGATAAATTTGTGGATGCTCTTCATTAAATTCTGAATGTGGAAACTCATAAAATGTTCCTTTGGATTCATAAACCATATTCGGTGAAACATCTATCTTTAATACCCTTTCGTCCGCAGATATTTCTAAAACATTTTGCTTTCTCCTTTTATCAAGTATCTCCTATAACGTTCTTGTATTTATGAACCCGTTAGGGGGTGTCTGCTGAAATTCCTCTCCGAAACTCATCCCGCAGACCAAGGTTCCATCGAAAACATAGTGTAAATATTGTGTTAAGTGAAGTTCAACTTTTTTTTGAATAACCTTTTTAAATTTAATGGCTTTATGAACGAGAGAGTTTAAAGTTCTCTAGATCTACATTGAATTTGCCTTTTACCAATATGTCTAATCCCAATAATCCGTTGATATTGTGATATTTAAATGAAGTAAAATCTATGAGTACATCTCTTAAAATAAAATCTCCTACCTGTATTCCCTTGATCCGTTTGGAAAATGCGTGTTCTTTCCCTCCAATTCCGTAACTTGTTATGATTTCGTCATCCATCCCGACCTGAATCCCAATATCATCTACTTCATCCTGTGAAATCAATGTATGGCTTGCTCCTGTGTCAATAACTATGTTATTTATGACTTTCTTTTCTCCATTAAAATGGACTGTTATTTCGGTGAACAACAGCCCATCCCTATATTCAATTTTCATTTATAGATTTCTCCTTAAACCAACATTCTTCCGAACCTTCACAATGACCTGGTCCTTAGAAGTATGATAAACCAAGGTTTTGTCTCGGCTATTCAACAACTCTCTTGTTGCTTCTTCGTCACTTACAGGACCAATCACAGCGACGTCATCTATGATTTCTTTATTTTCTGTCTCTTCGAAATGAAGAATTTCAAACTTTACAAATTGATTCGGGAAGATTTGTTGTACTTCTTGCCACTTCACATTAATCCCTCCTGTCCTTTTATGGTTACATTATATCATTTAATTAGAATTTCACTTAACGTTCCTGTATTCACAACCCTAGCGAATGCTGGGATGTCTGGCCTCTGCCGGACCGAGGGTACATGCCCGGTGCGTGAGTATATTGTTTAAGTAAAGTCACTTATCTTCGAGTTATATTCGTCACGATTTAGAAAAATTCTCAATATAATGTTTCATAAAAATTATATAATTATCATGACTTGAATCAATATTAAATATCTGTCTATCTGTTACACCTTTCTCTCTTACTTCTATTTTTATGTTTCTTTGGTTACGTTTAAACTTGATATCTAGAAAAACTTCTTTTATTAAATCGTGTTCTATTTGACTATCTCCCGGGAAATTAAAAATATGTTTTTCTGTACTTGCATTGAATAGTGCAACAATATCTATAAAGTCTGACACTTGTTCTTTATTTGGAACAACAAATTCATGTTCAACTAAATTCCTTACAGAATTTATTTTATTTAATATTCTAGGAGCAATAATTCCTAAGTTTTTTAAAGTCTCTATCTTCTTAGGTACATTCCATTTTTTTGAATTTCCAAAAAAACCAAATGCAATCATCAAACAATCAATTTGGCAGTCAAGAGATCTCTTTGCATTTGAGAGAGCATTTATTAAACTGTGTTTTTCAGTTCCCGATTCTAAATCAAATTCAGCAAAGGACAAGTATTCTGAAGGCGTAACATCAAATGGTATATCTATTTCTTCATGTCCACGAGAACTCCAATAACTATTATCATTACTTAGAAAATCAATCACCTCAGAAAATTCCATAAGATCAACTCCAATTTAGTATTTAGGTGATTTCACATAACGTTCTTGTATTCACGAACCCTCACTGGCTTAAGGAGCGAACGCGCCGGGTCCGACGGACTTAGCCAGTGCAGGGTTGTCCGGCTGCTTCCACTCCCCCAAAATGTCTCTGCCGGACCGAGGGCCGAATGGCCCGATGCGTGAATATTTTGTTATCTGATGCCAATGCCTTCTTGATTAACTTTCAAATGTTGCTTTGACTCGTTTTGAGTTTTTAAAATACAAAATCCATATTGATCCAAAAATAATTGTAGAGATTAAACTTGGGAGTTCATCTATTTTGTTAATTGTGAGAATGAAGTTTAAAAATCCAAATATTATAGTGATTATTTCAATTTGAATTATTATATTTGGTCCTTTCCTTTTCTTCTTCAATATAAGCACTAGAGAAACAATAATTAAGACTTCAGAAAATAAATATATTCCGACAGAAATAGTTCTAGTAAGATTCCAACCAATTGTTCCAACTAACATATAAATATAAAATTCGAAATAAAGACCTATTAAATTACTTATAAGTAGATAAAAAGAATAGATCACAAAGAGAAGCAGCCAGCCTTTAATTCCACTCATACTATTCTGAGATAATTGCATTATTGGCTCCTTAATTTTTGTCTTTTATTTGCATTGAGCATTGGTTTCAGATAACGTTGTTGTATTCACGACGCCCCACCACCTTGAAGGAACGAAGTGACTGGCCGCAGCGCGGTTGGGTGGTGGGGGTGTGTTCGCCTGAATCCACTTTCAGCTTTGCCTCATCGGGCGAACCGAGGGCCGAAGGGCCCGAAGCGTGAATATTTTGTTATCTGAAGGATCGGTCTGCTTGAACTACTATCAATAACTATTCAACCTTTACTTCAGCAATAAAGAAATTCTCTCCAGGTATTGAATCTCCAGCCATTCTTCTTATCATTGACAATTGACCAACATGTGTCATTGCATCTGATAATGGTCCTTGAATCAGTTTTTCGATAATTCTATCTTTGTTTGGTATTCCATTTGATTTCATTAAATTGTCTAAGTTATGCAGCTCATTAAAAAATGTCTGTACTTCGTCATTCCAGTTTCCTGATTCTTTCTTAAGTTGTACTTGGTTATCAAAAACGGATTGGGCATATCTTATGACATCAGACATGTGTGCCAAAATTTCAATTGGAGTTCTTACACCGTTACCGAGCTCATAATTCGGGTAATTACTTGGAGCATTTAGAATTGCTTTTGAACATCGATACCTGAGAGACGAGAGGTAATGTCTTAAAAAGTAAATTTCATCCATTTTTATTATCCCCTTTTCTAATTCTTCTCTTTTTAAAGGTCTACCGATCTTTCATATAACGTTCTTGTATTCATGACCCAGCGCATGCTGGGTGTCCGGCGACTGCCGGACCGAGGACGAATGTCCGATGCATGAATATTATGTTATCTGCTGTTTCTCACTTCTTTGACTAAACAGTAAGCAAGTCTTTTAACGACCATTCATTATCATTTCCGTCTTTTGAAACAAACCAAATATGAGTGTATTTTTCTGGCTTGTATATCTCATTTTTATTTCTAAGAAAATCACTCATTCCGAATATAGGAGAAGCGTTCCTAATTAAAAGCGCTATTGGATATGCAGCATCATACTTCTCTATCTTTTTTTCCTTCTGTTTCAGTAGTTCATTAAGAACCTGCATATAGCTGGCTGAATTTTCTAATCCATGCATTTCCTCAGCCGATCTTCCAAATAACATTTTAGCTTCGTCGGCATCGTAGAATAGGTGAGTTACTTCTAGACCTACTAATCCATCTTTTATGCTCTTTAAGATATAATCTGGACGCTCACGTCTCTCTATTACTTCTAAGTGATCTTCGCGATTTAAATTATATAAATCTACAAAGATGCTAACGGCAGCTTCTTCTAAGGCAGATTTTTCATCATCATGATTTTTCATTACTTCTCCCTCCCTAAATATATTTGAGAAATTGCAGATAACGTTTCTGTATTCACGACCACAGCGTATGCTGAGGTGTCCGGCTCCTGCCGTACCAAGGACGAATGTCCGCAACGTGAATATTATGTTAAGTGATGTTCCTCTGAATTACCTATCAAATACGTCTTGAAAATATTTATCCATTAATCCTTTATTCTTAAATCTGTCTTTAATATGTTCTTTTGCTCTTAAACAAGCATTTTTATAACCTTCACTTCTCATACTGTCCGCAAGAAAAACCATTTCAATTATTGGATCACTTGGTTCCAACTCGTATGCTTTGGACAGCATGTTTTTCCCTATGCTTTCCCAATGCTCATAGTCTCCAAAATGATGAGGAAACAAAGTGATCATATAACCGAAAATCAATAAAAACTGCGTCTCTTTCGAGAAATTATGTATCCCTTCTTCTGTAATTTCGTTTAATGTCAATTCAATCATTTCATAATCGTTATCATCAAGCCCCTGAGTAACAAACGTATTTCCAGATTCGACACTCAAATACCAGGATATAAAACCTAAATTCAAGCATATACTCAAGTCACGCTTCCCTTTGTCCCACTCTCTTTTCGTTGACAGAAAGGCTTCTTGATAATTTTTTGCAGTCTCAAATTGATTTAATT
The DNA here is from genome assembly GCF_054602585.1 of Paenibacillus sp. SEL3. Taxonomy (NCBI): domain Bacteria; kingdom Bacillati; phylum Bacillota; class Bacilli; order Caryophanales; family Paenibacillaceae; genus Paenibacillus; species Paenibacillus sp. SEL3. Next base: position 711,514 of record NZ_CM137725.1, read on the forward strand.
GATCTCCATTAATCATCCTCTAGCTTCCTTTCAATTTTGCCTCGGAATTTCACTTAACGTTCCTGTATTCACGAACCCTCACTGCCTTAAGTGACCAACGGGAGCGGCCGCGATGCGGTTAGGCAGTGCAGGGTTGTCCGCCTGTTAATCTTCCCTGAAAATCCTCGGGCGGACCAAGAGGCGCGACAGCGACCCGCAGCGTGAATGTTTTGTTATCGGATGTCAATACCTTCCTCGAACCTCTAAAAATCTTGGAGTCAGTTTCGCTTTTGTTTTTATATCTTATAGTTTTCTTGCCTTTATCACAAAAGTTACTGGAAGCATTTTTGCTCTCTTTGCCATATCGCTGTTATCATCCCGCAATTGCATAAACTCATAATCACATTCCTCAATCATTAGCTCAATTACAAACCCAGCTTTTGCAAGCGCGTTTACATAAGTTGACAGCATACGGTCCGCTAACAATAGCTCACCTTCATCAACTGCCACCGGATACCAACCTTCATTAAAGTAACTCTTATTAATTACAAACCTATCATTTTCTGTAGTGACCCATCTGTGTATAGGGTGAGACCAACTGAAAATAAATAGCCCGTCTTTTTTAAGGTAAGAAGATATTCGTCGAAAGGTACCCTCAAGATCGGTGGTCCAACCTATGGCATAAATTGAATAAACATAGTCAAAATAATCCGTCGGGATGCCGCATTCTTCTTCCATGGGAGAACATATCAATTTTGCTGCTATTCCACATGACTTCAAATGTTGCGCTGCCTTTTCAATTTGTCTTTCTGAAATATCCACAGCCCATAGTTCAGATGCGTTTCGTTCCCCTTGATATTGCAAGGATTGACCATTTCCGCAGCCGATCTCCAGCAGTTTTTTTCCTGAGATATCACCAAAGAGCTGGCAATTTTCTTCTGAGATAAATGCTCCATAATAAGGGAGCACGATTGCTTTTAAGAAGTCATTGCCTTTGGTATCCCAATATAGGCTGTTTGTTTTATGAACAACATTCTTTTTTAAGTCTTCCGAGCTGCCGACACCATTTTCCCCGTCAACAATAATGCTTCTTCTATTTAATGAATTCTTGTCCATGAAGGCACCTTCTCTTAGTAGATATTTATATTTGAACATTTCAGATTTGCATTAATTTCTGATAACGTTTGTGTATCTACGAACCCTCACCACCTTAAGGACCGTAGGTCCGGCCGCGATGCGGTTAGGTGGTGCAGGGTTGTCTGGTGAATAGGCTTCCTCAAAATCCCTCTTGCAGACCAAGGCCGTCAGGACGCAGCGTATATACGATGTTAACTAATGTTCCGGCCTCCTTCGAAATAATCAATACTCTGGTCTTTAAATAGTTCTTTCAATTCCCTTGATGTTTCACTAACAAAGATCTTAATAATTTCTGCTTTAAAATAGATAGGTGCTATATGAGGTTCATTCTTTAGATCTTGCAGCCATCTCACCTTATTATCCCTATACTGATTGACTTCAAGCTGCGTAATGTAAGGATTTATTGTATATCCCTTAGCTTTTAAGAGTTTTGTAAACAGTTTTTCAGTACTTCCCATTGATCTTAAGAGATCAAATTCTACTTGGCTAACTTCAAGGTTATATGTCTTTCTAATATCATTCTTTTCGCCTCTGTAGTTTTTCTCAAAATCGAAATAGACGGTATCTGTCCACCTTAAATCTGTATAAATATGTGAAAAGTAACCTATAACAAAGTCCTTCCATTCTGGTCCCGCTTGCTTCAGTAAATATTCCTTGCACTTCTCCATGATCAATTCCTTGGCTGGTAATTTATCGTTATGTACGAGATGAGTCACACCTTTTTCTTCCCTGGATACCTTCCCTCTCATATGAATCGCATCCGGAGCAATACTGCCTAATAAAAAATTGGGTGAGGGGTCATTAATAGAAAGGTTTTCTGAAATTGCAAAGTGTACCATAGGCCAAGGCAAATTAATTCCTCCTTTGATATTTCCTTCAATCATGAACTTGTCGGAATTTCAGTTAACGTTCCTGTATTCACGACTCGACGTATGTCGAGTGTCCGGCGAATGCCGGACCAAGGACGAATGTCCGCAGCGTGAATATATTGTTATGTGATGCTCCAGACCTCTTCGAATTATCCTACTCTATTAATCTCTCCAACTTACACTGGAATGATCTTCAATCTCTTGTAACAAGAATTCCTCGAATGTATCAAATAACTTAATAGCTGATGCCGGGTTTTCCATTCCTTCGTACCAAAGAAATACAGGTGGATTCTCGCCCATATTGACATCAAAAAATCTAATTTCATACCCTTGGTGCATTGAAAAGACAAATGAAGTATTTGGTAAAGTAATAGGGTTATTATTCTCTTCTAATAATTCTTTTGCCCATCCTTGAATTTCAATAAGATTAATATAATTAACAACTGTTCCTTGAAATAATCTGCCTGATTCGTGTCCAACCGCAAACAAAAATTCTTTATACATTCCCGGTAGCTTAAAACCAACCTTATCCTCTAATTTAATTATCTCTTCTTCAGTACAACCAACGAGAGGTGTGTTAATTAGTTTCTTCTTCATTAAAAGTATTTTTATATCCTCTTGTTTCATGCTTACACCTCTAAATATTCATTTTGGAGTTTCACATAACGTTCCTGTATTCACGACGTCCGACGAATGTCGGATGTGTCTGCTGAACCCGCTTCCATGAAATTCATCTAGCAGACCAAGGCTCCGTTTGGAGCCACAGCTTGAATATTATGTTATGTGAAGTCGCTATTTATAAATCTTGATCTTCTCTGTAACGTAATAATGTATCTTCAAGTTTTTCTAACAACATTTTCTTATATATATTGTCATCGATAAAAATTAATTCTTTTAGTTCATTGGAAAATCTCTTAATAACATTCACTAAAACAATTATCATTAAAATAGAAAAGGTACTAACGACTAACATTGAAATAGCTTGTTCTTCAGTTGTAATCATCTTGTACTTAAAGGTGAGATACTGTATCCAAATTGGAACAAAGAGTGAAATAAATATTCCTGGATTAATAAGAGAAGGGAATTTACTTTTCTCAATATCTTTCTCAAGTCCTTCTATCAGTAATTTAATTTTATTTTCTGTGTATAAATGATTTCTATTTAAGTGTTCTTTTAGAATATCTATCTGCATTGTTTCAAATTCCGGTGTTCGCCAAGGCCAACCACTCGGATTGATGTCATATTTCTGTTTCACAATTATCTTAGCTTTCTTGTTCACTAGTGAAAACATGAATATCAATATCAATAATGTAAAAATAAAAAGGATTAAAAACCATATGCCTACTGTGCGAAACTCTGTCCATACCAAGCCTATCAACAAACCATAAATCATTGGTAAAACCGATACCATAAAAAGAAAAAACGAAATTCTCAATAATGTGTATTTCATTCTCATAAACCGAAATACCAATCGATAAGATGTGACTTTCTTTTTATAAAACTTCACAAGTAATTCAATCATTTTTGTCCTCTAATTTTCGTTTTATCGATTTCACATAACGTTCCTGTATTCACGACCCAACGAATGTTGAGTGTCCGGCGCATGCCGGACCCAGGGCGTATGCCCGCAGCGTGAATATTATGTTATAAGTTGTTGGCGTCTTCTTCGAGTTACTGAATTAAGATTTTTAATTTATCAAGGAAATTTTCACTGAACAATCCTGTTAGTGATCCTATAATAAAACCACCTAAAAAATCCTCAACGGTAATTGCTTTGGTAGTATTAGATTTCCTAGCTGTTACTAATGCAACTAACAGACCTAATAGTATACTTCCTGACATTGAACTCCAATTGATTTGAGTAAAACTATTGGATGATATTAAACTAAGTTTAATAAGATACCCACAAATTGATCCAAGCATACTTCCTGTAGGTACAGCAAATGCAGACGGATATATTTTTATTTTTTGAGTTATAGAACTATTAATAGCAGTACCATTTTCAGACTCTTTGTAACTTGTTTTAAATTGCGTTTCGCCAACTTTAGATTTTAATAAGTGGGGCGCCTTGAAACTAAAAGGGAATGTCAACGTTTCTCCAGCAGCTAAAGTAAATCCTTTGTTTAATTCGTTTGAACTTCCTAACTCACTTTGCAAATTTATTTTATCTATAATCCTTTTTAGCTTATCTTTATTTATTAAAAATGCTCTTTTAAGAAATCTATCCTCTTCTATTTTTCCCATCACATCATGTTCAATTCGTTCAACATCTTCCCAATCATCTATTTTCAAGGCTTCGATGGCCCACGTTGGTGTACTTTTAACAGTTTTCTTACCTGTGAGATATCCAAACATCCCGGCATATATATCTATTACTTGTACGAATAATAAAACAAATTTTTGAAATGTATTCAAAGAGTTTAGTTGATTTCTTTCATATGCACTATCAATCTGTTTTTGCATTTCATTAATTATTTTATTTTTCTTTTCCTCTAGCTCAGACAATTCCACATTTTCAATTTCATTTAATGAAGTTAATTGTTGACCAATCGTATGTGTAGGAAAAACATCTAATTGATGAATGTCCTTACCTGATATGTTTGTTACATTTACGGAAATAGTGTATTGTGTACTGCCTACAATCTGTTCATCTGCTACAATATCTATTTTGAGTTTTTTGTTTTTCATGTAAAGCCCCCATAAACTCTTTAAATTTCTGTCTGCGTCAATTTCTTATAACGTTCCTGTATTCACGACCCGACGTATGTCGGGTGTCCGGCGAATGCCGTACCCAGGGCGTATGCCCGCAGCGTGAATATTATGTTATGTGGTGTACCGGGCTTCTTGAATCTACTTACAAATGATCGCTTCTGTATTTACTTATGTGCTCTTCTAATGTCTTTCTCGCTTCTTCATAGGTTCTAATCACTTCATCCAATTCATTCTTCAACTCTTTATGTTCTTTCCAATATTCTTTCTCCACTTTGAGTATCGAACAAAATAAATCTCCGATATATAAATCTCCTGATCCGAATGGGTTCTGTATTAATTGCTCTAAGGCTAGAGGTAAAAGAAAATCTAGATTCATTTGTTGCCCAATCAAAAGTTAAATCTTCATTATTCAATTCACAAAGAGGTCTCTTCCTTAATCGATGTACTTGGATCACTAATGAAGAAGCAAAATTCGGTTCACCCCAATATTTTCCTTCAAGTTCTTTAAGGGTTTTGGTTAGATCTACTTGTTGCATGGCTTCACCCTCTTAAATAAATGGTTTCCGGTATGTCACATAACGTATTATTTACGAACTTCCGAAAGAATGCTCTCTTCGTCATATTCACGAACTTCGTGAATCCTGCACTTTTCTCCTTATTCCCGCACTTTCTGCGTTTCAATCCTCCAGCCCGCTCATCCGATCCAACGGACTTTGAATCCGCCCAATGTCCCGTCTGCTCACATGTGTATACCGCTCCGTCGTTCGCACACTCTGATGCCCCAGCAGTTCCTGAATATAGCGAATATCGATCCCATTCTCCAACAAGTGTGTCGCAAAGGAATGCCTTAGCGAATGGATGCTCACCTGTTTGCGAATGCCCGCTTCAGCCAGCGCTTTTTCAAACACTTTCTGCGCTGAACGTTCCGTCAGGTGGCGGCCTTCCCTCTGCCCTGGAAACAGCCAGTCTTCCGTCTGCTCTGCCCCTATGTACTGCTCGACCACCGCAAAAGCCGCTTCGGAGAGCAGCGTTTGCCGATCCTTCCTGCCCTTTCCCTGACGGACTTTCAGCACTTTCCGTTCCCGGTCGCAGTCTTCGGGACGCAACCTCACCACTTCGCTTACCCGCAGCCCGGATGTATACGTCAGGTACAGAATAGCCCGATGCTTTGGATTTTTCACTGCTTTCAACAGACGCATAACCTCATTCAGGGACAGCACATCTGGCAGTTTACTCTCCTTTTTCGGACGAACATAGGCGGCGGATTTGGGCTGCTTTAGCACATGGCGAAAATAAAATTTCAGCGCGCTGATCGCTTGGTTAACATAAGCGTGCGAAAGGCCTTTTTCGAGCAGCGCCAACGCATATTTTTGCACCGTCGCATCATTTATGCTTGCTTCGGTCCCTTGCAATCTTGCAAAAAAGCGTTCCGTTTGCAATATGTATGCTTTAATCGTCTTGCTGCTGTAGCCTCTTGCCACCAATGCATCGCGCATTTCTTGCCGCTGATCCGGGTTCCATTCACCTCGTTCCGAAGAAGATGGAACCGCATTAGCCTGCGTGTCCCGCCGATCCAGCCATTCCCGGATGAACGGCAGCTCTTTATTCAAGCGCTCGTCGCACTCGAACTTGCAGCTCCGATACGCTTCCAACATGCTTTCTACAGCCGAGATACTGTAAGGAATGGTCCATATTTTTTCGTCTGGAACCCATTTCCTGCTCGGTATGGATCGAATCCCTTCTCGCTCCTTGACTCCGTATCGCTCCAACCGTACGCCGATCGTTTTTTCATCCCGATAAAGTAGGTTTATCTTCATCTCACTTGCCTCCTTAGTATATCAGCCGTTCAAAAAATTGGAAATCTAATTTCGCACAAAAAAAGGGACTTAAGATGGATATTCATCTTAAGTCCCTGATTCTTTCAGAGTAAATTATTGAATCGTTAAGTCCAATTTACATTATCATAAAATGTCTTACCTTTACTTGTCCAGTTCCTCCATTACATCATCCCATAGCAACGCCGTCACCTTCTCCAACAAATCCCCCGGCATAAGGTTCAGTAGGTATCCTCTTGGAACTCCCCCACCTCACCGCAGAAACAAAAGAAGAGCCTGATTATTTGTTTCTCATTTATTAAGAAAATAAGGATAAGCCGCTAAAAAGCGTAGTTTCCCACCGTTTCTTTCAGGCAAACCGCTTACATTACAATCATATATAAAGAACAACGAATTATATATACCATCTATTTTACTCAAGTCATTTAATAGTGGAGATAAAAAAGAATCAACATAGGAAACATCTCTTATGCCCTCATCTACTCCATCGATCAGAAAGACTCCTTCAGCAAAATCTTCGTCAAAATCAACTATTTTATGGTCATTTAAAAAACCGCTAAAAACATCCTCATTCTCATCTTCCGGGTAATTTATCTCAACATATTCAAATAACTCATCATCAGAGGCAAAGTGACCGTACCAGACGGACACCATATTTTTTTCAAAGCAATTCATATCTTCACCCCGCTAAAATTTCAGTTAACACGTATGGTCTATCTGTATCCCCGCAACAGCTACTATGAACCCTACCTCCACAACGGCTGTTGAATGAAGGAATCCGTTCACCTTTGCTTCGCAGTAACTATATCAGATACACGCCTACCTTTGTACCAAAAGAAGCAGAAAACATCCTATTAAAAATTCTGCTATAATATTTTCCAGTGTCATTCCCCCTTATCAAATAAAAAGGTGAACAATCATGCTATCATTTTCCAGATTAATTAAATGCAAACCCCCGATCCCGTAATTCCTTTGCCAGCTTATTGAGATTTTTGAATGATAAGGGGGATATTGGCTGTGCAAAGAAAAATCTCAAATCCATCGTTGTTGTTATTCATTATCCTTGTCGGTTTCCCACAGATTAGTGAAACGATATATACACCTTCCTTGCCGGATATTGCTCGTCATTTAGGAGCAAGCAATGGCATGATCCAGCTAACGCTCAGTGTGTACTTTCTGGGCTTTGCCTTCGGTGTTTTTTGCTGGGGAAGGCTGTCCGATTCTATCGGACGCCGTCCGGCCATGCTATGGGGTATTCTTGTGTATGCAATAGGCTGTCTTGGTTGTTACTTGTCTGGCTCTGTCCAATGGTTATTGGTCTGTCGATTTATCCAGGCTTTCGGGGCCAGCGTCGGCTCTGTCGTCACTCAGACCATTTTGCGTGAGCACTTTGATGGGCCCCGTCGTCATGAGATGTTTGCCCAGATTTCCGCAGCGCTTGCATTTACACCCGCCATAGGACCACTCATTGGCGGATGGGTCGATCAATCGCTGGGCTTTCGGGCGGTATTTTTCACGCTCGTTGCTATAAGTGTAGCGATATGGTCATATACTTGGACTTCCCTACCGGAGTCCCGAGTGGAATCTACAGTGAAAATCAGTATTCTTGCTGTGACAAGACGCCTCCTCACTGATCGCAGAGTGTGGGGATTCGGGTTTCTCATCGGGGCAACCAACGGCATATTGTTCAGCTATTATGCGGAAGCACCATTTATCTTTATTAAATTTTTTCATATGAGTCCTGGTGTATTTGGTTTCTTCGGTATCCTAGTGGCGCTATCCTCCATATGGGGAGCGATGCTATCCAGAAGAATGCTGATCCGATTCCAGGCAGAGCAAATTATTATGCGCGGCTCGATCATTTCAATGGTGGGCGCTATTAGTTTGACAGTGCTTGCTGTTATCGGAATAAAAGCTACCCTATCTGATCTGGTGCTCATCCTCATAAGCATTTTCATTCTACTGCTAGGCATAGGCATGACGATTCCGAACTGTCTCAGTCTGGCGCTGATCCAATATGGAGATGTTCTCGGTACAGCAGGAGCGATCTTCGGATTGGGTTACTATGTGATCGTTAGCTTGATTACCAGTGGCATGAGCCTTCTGCATAATGGATCATTGGTAACAATGCCATTGTATTTTTTCAGTCTGACCATTGCTATGGTTCTGGTAAGCCGGCTGCTTGCTCAATCTAAAGTGAGATAGTCTGGTATTTCAAACAATTTATCATCGTTAGCGCTGACTTTAGCTATAGCGAGCGACCATAGATGAACGAAGAGAAAGAGCCTGTATATTCGCAGGCTCTTTCTTCTCAACATTATAGCCGCCGAGCAAACACATCCTTGGTAAAAATATGCTTATCGTATGTCAATGAAAAAAGGATTCGACTCCCATTAACCGCCTTAAATCTGCTGTTGAAATAAATAGCATCCTCTAGTTCCATATTCCCTACAGTTAATTACGAAGAAAACCAATGGCAACTAGGAAAATGTGAAATTGAAAAAGCCCGCACTGATCGCGGGCTTTGCTGTATATTTAGTCAAATTCATGCCAGACTTGTTACTCAACCTTGAACTGTTTTAATTCGTCTTGCAGCTTAGTGGACAATTGGTTTAATTGTTTGGAGAGTTCAGCAACCTGTTCGAAGCTCTCCAATTGTTCCTGCGTGCTAGCGCTGACCTCTTCGGTTGAAGCGGAATTCTCTTCGGTGGTGGAAGAGATGATCTCCAGCGCCTGCAAAATCTCATCTTTGTGCTTGTGGACTTTGGAGGTGTTGGTGCTGATCTGGATCATTCGTAATTTCAAATCTTCCAAATCCTTGTTAATGCTAAAGAACACCTGCTTCGTGTCCTCTACCGATCTGGCATTTTCTTCTGCAATTTTCAGACCATGAACGGTATGCTCAACCGATACACTGGTTTTTTCTTCAATCACACGGACCTTCTTGTAGATTTCCTGTGTTGCTAGCGCCGTCTGCTCAGCCAGCTTGCGAACCTCCCCGGCAACGACAGCAAACCCTTTGCCCTGTTCTCCTGCACGCGCAGCTTCAATAGAAGCATTGAGCGCCAGTAGGTTGGTCTGTGTTGCAATTTGGTTGACCGTATCCACAATGCCTGAAATCTCATGACGGCTCAGATCGATATCCTGAATGATGGCCGACATCGCTTGTGTGGAATTGTGATTTTCTTCCGCCCATCTGGATAACTGATCTACTACCGCAAGCCCCTGTCCGCTTTGCTCAGCAGAGATTTGCACCATCGATTCGATGGCTTTGGCATCATTGGCAATTTCGTCAATTTGGCCGGATAAGGCTCCGGTTTTTTGTAAAATGTTATCCGTCTCGATGGACTGGTAGTTCGTCGCATTGGCAATTTCATTAATTGCTGTCGCCGTATCGTTCATCGTGATCGCGGTTCTGGAAGAAATGGATTGCAAATCATTTGAAGACTGATTCAAGACTTGAGCTGAGCCGCCCACCATTTGGAGCATGCCTTGAATTTTTTGAACCATATTGTAAATTCCTTGAGAAATTTGCCCGATTTCGTTGTTGGAATGCGTATCAAACGGAACGGTCAAATCCCCATTTTCAATCAGCTTGATTTTGGCAAGCAATTTCGGGATTGATCTCAACAGATAGCGGAGCGTTATATAACAAATTATAACCAGCAGGATGGTAGCTGCAGCAAAACCGCCAATCGTAATCCAGGTAAAGGTTCTTAGTTCTGAGAGTGCCTCTTGTTCAGAGATGGTTAAGCCTACGGACCACCCCGTATCTTTACTGGTTGCATACCCAATGTAACGACGCTCGCCATTATCATTAATCAACTGTACTCCAGACTCACCAGCAATCATTTTCTTACCGATCTCGCCAAGATCACCTGTACTTTCGTTAATCTTTTCTTTCAGCACTTTATTTTGATCAGGGTGATACAAAATATCACCTGTTTTGGACGCAAGAATTGAATAGCCTGTGCTTCCAAGCGAATAGCTTTGCATAACAGCAGGGATGTCTTTGAAAGCAATATCGACAGCAGCAAATCCGATTAATTGGTTACCGCTATCCTTGATCGGATAGAAAATGCCCATGACCACATTCCCCGTATTGACGTCCTTATAGGGTTCTGAGTAGTATAAACCGTCTGCTTCAACAGCTGGCTTGAAGTATGGGCGTGTATTGATATCGAAATCCGGCTTGGAAACAGCACCATCATTTTGTAGAAAGAAGCCTTTACCAGCTATTCCCGCAATCCAAGCATCAGCAAATGATGGCTCTGCCTTGACAATCGCTGCCAGAGTCGCTTGAGTTGCCGCAGCATGTGGAGAAGTTTTCGCCATCTCTGCTGATTCGGTGGTTTCTATATATTGTCTAAACAAAGTGTTGGTTGACATTTGCTTGACTAGCGAACCCTTTTCCTTAAACAACGCATCGAATTGACTAACGGTGGCCTGCGTCTTGGTCTGGAGCATGGCCTCTTGCTGCTTGACAAGTATGCTTCGCGTGCTTGCAAACATGAACGTCCCCAAGATTGCAAAGACGACAACGATAATAACTAACAAGACCATGGCCAATGTGTTCGCGATGCTGGATGATCTGGATACGCGCTTCTTCATATTTTGTGACATGCTGCCATCTCCCCGAGGAATATTGAGCGAAAAGCTCTTAGATAATATGTCGGAAGTTTGCAGCTATTTCAATAGGTTTTTAGTATATACAATTTAAAGTTTCGCTATCTGATTCCTCATAGATTCCCACCTAACCTGTTCCGCAACTCCAGCAAAAGATTAGGGCAGCACAAAGAGCCTCCGTCAGACGTAGGCTCTTTACTAAAAGCTATGTATGAACGCAGGGTTATGTGGACTTAAAGTGTACGAGCGATCAGTAAGCTCAACCCCATTATTCTCTATCATTAGCCTAGCTGCATCGTTGTGATACACGTATCGTTTTTCTCATATGTAGAGAATTCAGTTTCAGCCGTTTTACCTTCATGATTGACGCTAATGCGGTAGGTTTTATCCCTCGGCAGCCATAGATCAATAAAACCATTGGGTTGTGATTTCATGGCAGCATTCTCCATGATGACATTCCCTTCGGAGTCGTGAACGGTCACATTGAATTCTCCGTTTTTTATTTCGCCTTGGCAGCCGGTTAGACTATGAGTTGCACAAGGGTGGGTCTCTTCTACATATGGCGCAATCGAAACAAAAAACTCGTTGTCAGGCAAATTATAAGTTATGGGTTGGGCATTGTCTCCATTAACAATTAACTGACTGGAATTAATGGAAGCGGATTGACCTGTTCCCTTGCCTGCGCTGAAATCATGCACCAATTGCTTGATATCTGTTGTCCCGAGCTTGTCCGCTCCTTCTTTCTGCATATTTCCTGCAATCAGGTACGTGCCCAATGCCGCAACAACCAACCCTGAAGCGACCAAGATTCCTTTTTTCATCTGGAGTTCATCTCCTTGTCCGTTTTTAAACATTATAATGTAGAACGCGCCGTAACGGACAAAATACGGTACTGAAGTCACCAGATATTCACATCTTTGCTTGTTTATCCAGACGTATCTGCGTTACATTAGATGATCACCAAAGAGGGGCAAGGAAGTATGAGCAACTCTACTGTCTCAACGTACAAACACCCCACCACTCCTATGGAGCTATGGGGCACAATTCTTTTTAACGATCCCGGTTCACAATATAATTCATTAAGTGCTTCAGAAAAGCGATATTGCGGGGTACCTCTTTTAATGCTTCCATGGCAAGGCAGTAGTGCTCCCACATTTCTTTACTGGCACCTTCGTAACCAAGGATGGACACGAAATTCGAGTTATTGTTATCTGAATCCTGACCCACAGGTTTTCCAAGTAACAGCGTATCTCCTTCCACATCAAGCAAATCATCTTTAATCTGAAAAGCAATTCCCATATGATAGGCAAATTTCTGCAAAGCAGCAATCTCCAGCTCCTCGGCCTGTGCGAGCATGGCTGGCATAACGAGACAAGCCTCGAACGCCACTCCTGTTTTGTAAAAGCACATCATATTCAGCTGTTCCAATGTCAAAGCCTTTCCTTTGGAATCCAGATCCATCGCCTGCCCCATACACATATCCTCTGCCTTACGAGCCGAATATTGTATCAAGGCAAGTACAGTCTCAGCATTGAATTGGTTCAGTGACGATTGTTCCCCGATAGCCTTCTGGATCAGATATAGTCCGGTTAATTCCGCAGTAGCGCTATTGTGCACCTGATGTAATGTCTGACGCCCTCTACGGGTAGACGCGTTATCCTGGGAAGGCAAATCATCAAAAATCAGGGAGGCTGTATGCATATATTCCAATGATCTTAGAAGAGGCACGATTGCCGAAGCGTCTAAGCCATATTCATTCACACCCATGACCCAGGTCAATATAGGACGTATCCTTTTCCCATCCCCCTCAAGACTATAATTGGCAGCATCAATAAGATGTTCTTTCATGGCCTCGATCCCAGAAGGCTTGGTAATTTTCAATTGGTTGTTAATCTGGTCACGGACGGTTTTGACCATATTCATAAAGTCTTCTTTTTCCCTTGAATCGTTTTTCAGATGGGTAATCATCTGGTCCCGAAGCAGCTTATCGAAGAAATCTACATCCTCTGCTTTGCCTACCATCTTCTGAATGAGACGATTAAATTCAGGATTTCCAGATGCAAAAATCTCCATTATTTCATTGTACTTTTCTGCACCTACCCGTTCTTTATAACGTTTGAGTCCATTTATTGCACGGTCCAGTATCACCTCGCGAGCCATAGCATCCGAGTCATATACGTTATGGATCAAATTCGAAATGACCGCCCAGTATAGTTCGAAGGGATTGATCAAATCCGATCTTTGATGATGATATTTTAAATAATAGGTATAGGGTGTTACCGCACCGTCCCTCATATCGTCGGCCATATCTGCAAAATCATCAGCAAGCTGGTTATAGATACCATAATAGAATGTTCGTTGCTCAAACCCTCCATCCTCAGGAGCACTAATCACGGAACGGACAATCAAACGGGAAGAAGCAGATTTTAAAATAACGGGTATATAAAGCTCTTCATTGGTGTAATTAGCTCGTGTTAGATCCTTATCCCGGTCGATATCTTGAGAATGAAAGAAAACATAGGACTGCTCGAAAAAGGTTTGCTGTGTGTCTGGCCGCTGATGTGCCTTAATATACTCAAAAGCATCCGAGAGCTCCGAATGGATATAGCGAATGAACTTCATATGATCGCCGGACCAGTCGCCCAGTTCTGGCACAGATCCGGTAAGAAGCGCGGTACGTATCATATGGGAATATTGTTCTTTCTCTTGAACGGTCAACAGCTGAGAATCGAGCAGATCATCAATAAAAGGATAAGTCAACCCATAGGAATACCCAAGCCTGATGGCTTTATCCAGTCTGCGCGAACGTTCAACAGGTGACACGGCTTCGTCCATTTCTTCCATCACATGCAGAATAACCCCAATGATGATTTTAATCAGTTTGCGCTGGGCATGCTCTGCATCCATTTCCTCAGGAATATGAGAAGCTACAGAGTTAAGCTTGTTGATTAGCCAGATTACAGTGGTTTCGATCCCTTCCTTTTGAGACCACCGATACACCCCGGCTAAATTCATAAACTCCGCTTGATCTCTCCTGTTAGCATGGGTGGGTTGAAGCAAATATCTTTTTACGTCAGCAATGACGCGCTGAATCCGGGTCTGTGTGTCGACAGAATCTAGAGCCTTGCCTAGATCCCTCATGTAAATATAAGAGACACTCCGCTTCAGATAATCATCCAGTTTCCCTGTGTAACTCAGCCATTGAATATATCTGTAGTAATCCCGGGTATCCGGCTTTCTCTTATTCCGCGAAAAGAAGGATAACCATGAAGAAGAATGGATATGATTCCTTTTCCATATATGGATATCTTCTGTAAGAGAGGTCACATAAGTTTTATTCTTGACCTGATTATAGAGTGATGCAAAATACTGAAGCGCCTTCTGTTCAGCCAGCTGATATCCTGTATCGGCTTGAAATTTTTCATTCATATGATGCATTACCTCAACTTCTCATTTTGTTAAACATGGTTGCATTTCTCCCTGAGGGAACGAATTTGGATCATGTTTTTATCTTTATACGGAATAAAGTCTGTGAAGTTACGAATAGATTATATCCTTCTATATATATGCTACAATTTCAGAGTAGAACGAAAATAATGATAGGGAGGCATAACGTTGAGTATTAGTCTAGTTAAAGGACAGAAGGTAGACCTAACCAAAAATAATCCATACTTATCCGTGCTAAAAGTAGGCCTTGGATGGGACCCTATGAAGGGTAGAAGCATGGATATTGATGCGTCAGCGCTGCTTCTTAATGAGAACGGCAAGCTGACCCAGACGAAAAATCTAGTATATTTCGGAAACAAAAATAGCCCTTGTGGGGCCGTCGTACATAGTGGTGACAACTTGACAGGACATGGCGACGGTGATGATGAAGTCATTACCGTCTCCCTCCAGCAACTACCACCGGAAGTGCATAGAGTCGTATTTATTGTGAATATATTCCGTTTTTTCAGCTTTGGTAGACGTAAAGATTTCAGTATGGTGAACAATGCTTATATTCGAGTATTGGATGCGTCCCAAGATGAAGAGATTCTCCGATACAACTTGACAGAGGACTATAAAGGGATGTGTAGTATCCGTGTAGGTGAAGTATACCGCTATGGAGGGGAGTGGAAATTCGGTGCTATTGGAGAAGGAAGCACCATTACCTCCCTGAATGAGCTTGTCAAAACGTATGAATAAGCATTTTTGGTGTTAAGGAAAAACCCACGTCTGACGTGGGTTTTTACGCTAACTCTCCTATAGTCACCTGATACAGCAGAGAACCTTCACGGAGCAGCAGGCGGTCTTTTCTGAAATCCTGTTCGTGCGGCTGAAGGAACTCTTGATCGTCATTTAAAAATCGAATGTGTTGTCCTTTGCTTAAGTTGCCTGGCTTCACATTCTTTTTCAAGACATATTGTCCGTTCTTTCCATACCCGCCATCGAACAAAAAGTGATACCCATCTGTAGCCACCCCGGAGCAGCCGGAAATCCTCGGATTCATAAACGTAATATTCGTACGGTCGCTACCGGAAATACGCCCTAACGAAAAGTCTGAATAGTAATAAAACCAGATTTCCTGTTCGCTGACCACGTTCAAAGCATAGCAATCATGAATGTCTGCCGCTTGGTTTTCATATATTTTGTGTCCTTCTTTATTCCAGGCGACAAGGCCGGAGGATCCCACAGGCTCATTCCAACCATAATTCCCAAATATACCTTCATCAAAATAACTGGTCCAGATCGTACCTTCCCCTGTAACCTGAACACTCTGGATACCGTCTCCAAGCAGCAGTTCATTCACAGTACGACCTTCATAATCAATAATTTTACCATTTAAATCATATTGGCCCGATTCATAATAATGACATCGCGCTCCGACGAGCAGTAGATGATGATGTAGAGGCTGTACATAATGATAGTTAAACTGCTGTCCCTCCACATACACTTCTTCAATATGATCGTCTAGAATGAGTATCTTGTAAGTACGTCTCTCTTTAAGAGAGGCAGGCGGGAACATCCCCCGCACTCGTTCTGGGACTTTATCAATTAGCAAAATATACACGCGCCCATCAGGGCCAAATTGGGTCGAAACGATCTCAAACCCTTTAGTATAGTTGGAAATATCGACAAATGAATGAAGCTGTTTATTTAGATGCGACAATGTAGTTCCTCCTCTGAAAGATCAGTAAAGTGAAGTATGATTTGTACTGGACTTCATTTTGTCATAACAACATGCTACTGAGGAGGGCGGAAGTATGGCGATATGGATAGTGATCCCAAGAGATGAGGCATCGGCAAAAATATTGGGAACAAAAAAAGCCGGGTTCTGCTCATAATAAAAGCAACCCAGCTTGATCTTTATAGATGTCCCTCTTAAAGTGTCTGGCCCTTGTCGGCCTTCTGCCATAAAGCCTCAGTCAGCTCATCGATCATCTCCTTCATCGCCAGCTTCTCACGCCAGTGATTCGGGATACCGCTTAGCCCGTAATAAGCTCCTGCAATTTGCCCATACACCGCCCCGGTCGTATCGGCGTCATCCCCCAGATTTACGGCCAGCAGTGCCCCCTCTTCAAACGAAGTCGAATGGTGAAATGCCCACAGCGCAGCCTCAAGGGAACGAATGACATAGCCGGTTCCCTGTATTTCGGGCGGCTCCTTATCCTTGTAAGAACCCTGAATGATTTCTTCAATGGCTGCCGAATAAGCTGGCTGTTCCTGCCGCCGCCACTTATAGCAGATGTCGGCTGATAACATGGATTCTTTGTCCGCTCCCCGCAGACCTGCCACAAGGATTGAAGCAAGCACAGCACAGGCCTCCACACTTTCGACTGCTCCATGGGTGGTTCGCGAGCTCAGTTCGGCGTACATCACGGCCTCTTCCGGACGGTTCGCATAGGCCATGGCAACAGGTGCAAGCCTCATGATCGAGCCATTACCAGCAGTCATGGGGTCAACGGACCCACTGTACGGCTCTCCAGTGGCCTCGAAGCGATGCAATGCTGCTCTCGTCGCACCGCCGATATCAAAGCACGTTCCCGTGCTGCTCATATATCCCAGGTGATACCAATTGGTGTAGCGACGCATTTGGTCCGCTGGATCAAAGCTATCTTTTTGCACCATACTCTCGGCTAAACAAAGTGCCATAGACGTATCGTCGGTCCACTGCCCCGGCTTTAACCCAAAGACACCGCCGCCCACGATATCCGTTACAGGTTCAAATGTACCTGGACTGCTGAATTCCACAGTGGTTCCCAAAGCATCACCCACGGCCAGTCCAGCGAGACTTCCATAAAAACGATCCTTGATCAGTGCCATTTTGATGTACACTCCTTTAATAATTGTTATAGCTAATGCATATATTTCCATATCACTGGAAGGAAGAAAATCCGGTAACGCCATTTATTCGTAGCTTAAGGCTGTACAACCGCTATCCGGTTTTAATTCAATGAAAATTCCTGCCTCTTGATGGTAAATGAGTGGAAATCGCTCCGTATCTACATCTTCACGCACACCTCTTGAAAGCCGCCATACCTGAAGCGGGACTCCTTTCCCCCATAAGAATAATCGGTCGCCAGAAACGACCATATCCGCTTGGGGATATGGATAAATCCCGTCTTCTTCAGGCTTACAATTTAGTGGAGGGATCGCAGGAAGCACTCGTCGATACCCTGGCTGAGTCATATCGAATAGGACAACCGCCGGTTCCACTCCTTCCTCTCCCCAATCTTCCTCCTCCAGTAAATCGGCATCCATCTGTCCCCAAACCGCCAATGTATCAGGTCCTGTCCAGCACACTGGCCCATCCCAATCTATGGTTTGCCAAAGATGGCGAACTGACGGACCATTCTCCGATTCCCATGAGTTCAGCAGCCAATTAGATAAGGACCAAGTTCGGACTACTCCTAATGGAGCCCATACCCATCCCGTATCCGCAATCCACTTTCCCTCTGGAGAAGTCAGGAGCCTCCCATGAAAATAATCTAGATAATGCTCATCTTTGTTTTCGCTGTTATAAACTGGGGTAGGTCTTGCTGTCAAAAGCCTCCCTGTTTCTACATCCGTCAGATCCAGCCGATTCCATTCCGTACCATGAACAAGGATACATGCACCGTCTTGATGTACAAAGGCCAGGGGGAACATACTTTTATCGTAGTGGTATTCGTCCCGTGATAATTGCATTTTTTCTTGAGCATGGACTAAATCATACACTGCCGCATGTCGGCCAAATCGATTGGAGATCGCCACGTACTTGCCGTCAGGACTGGTCACCATTTGGACAGGTTGCAGGGGATTAAAATCAGGAATACAAATATGTGTGCATAATTCTGCGCTGCCAGAGCGAAGTTCTAGTCTCCACAGTTCTGCCTGTGTGTTTAGTGCTAGCAGGGTTATGCTTCCCTGAGAGCCACCCTTTAGTGGATGAATGGCCGTAAGACGTCCGATAGTCTGTGGTAAATCGGGTAAAGAAACGTGATGAAATGGCATCATTTAACCCCTTTTAATCTGGATAAATAATAATTTATACCCGTATTTGTGAAGCTGGATTTATCGACAAAAAATCTGAGTTCAAGCAATGCAGTCAATACTTTCATAAAAACTCCCGGTTTTTTCTTACATAATAGTTTAAGATATGTAATTTCGCTAGGATTAATTTTGAGAACAAAATAGGAGTAATTCATCAAGATCATAGTGGAGATGAACTGCTCTGTTGGAGATTGATGCTCATTGATACAGTCGATCAGCACCTCTAATACCCTATTTTTATTAGAGTTATAGGCTTGTATAAACATCGTTGCTTCTGCAAACGGCTTGTTGAAATCGTCATACGGAAAATCATATACATCATGACTGCCTAGGATGAAGCTGACCAACTGACCTTGCAAAATTTTTATTTTTCCTAGCGCTGCCCGGGTATCCATATCCATCTCATTTTTGTTAATATGCTCATGCAACATGTCAATTAGAATGTGCATATCATACTGTTGTGCGTCTTCCATCCTGTACATCATCTTATTATTTTCAATCGTTAGACGATCATAAATGTCATCCCCTAAACCCAATTCAAATAAGAGATGATGAAGGAAAAATAGTCTGTCCTGAGTAAGCGAGAATTCATCGCCTCTCTCTGCTAGATGTGAAACTTGATATTGATAATAAAAACAACATAAGTTTTTTCGGCTATAAACAGCATCTTTATGTATATCAAAAACGTTAAAAATGAGTGCAAGCAATCGAATCAGACGTTCAGCATCCGCTAAGCTTAGAATGGGATGATTCATTTTTGTAAATAGCGACCTATCAAACAGATCATGCCATCGCACTAAAGAAATATGACTCTGCTCATTTATATTCAGAGTTAGTATTCTTAAATTTTGCTCTTGATCAGGATAGGAATAAAATAGATCTTCATGATTCAAATCAGAAATGCGCTCATTAAAGTAGGCTCTTAATTTGTAATCGTATATTTTAGAAAATGACATTTCTCTCCTCCTTACATAGCAAGCCAAACTTCATGTTGAACCTGGCATCACACATTAATCCGAACTCCTATATTGTAAAATTAATCTGGATCGACTGGCAAGGCGGTATAAATACAGAAACATATGTTCTTCATTTCTATATTATGATATCTTTATGCTAGGAATGAAACGTTATGACGAAGGTCATAGCCTACGATTAGAAAGGAATGAACACCTATGAAACAGCTAAGCGAAGCTCTAACCCGGTTTGTACACCAGCAAAACTTATATAATGCAGCCTACGGGCTGTTCCAAGACCACTATATCCAGCCCCGTTCAGAGAGTATAACAGATTGCTGGGACAAGCGGATTCCTCTATCCCCTGAGCTGGAGTACCTATATAGCCATTATGAAATGATCGATGCTAAGGCAGCGGGAACACACAAATTAAAAAATGCAGCCGTTGAAATCGGGGATGCTGCTGTTCTCTTTTTTGTCGCACCAGAACATTTATATCGCCAACAGCTGGGCTATCGCTTCATTACATCTGGAGAGCTTGTTCATGAGTCATCTTCGTGGCCCTCCCACCATGTTGTAATTGCCACGTTTAATGATGATCCAGTCATTGTCGATACTAGCGCACCTGCTTCCCCTGTATATGCTGCAATTGAAGGTGGCGCAGCGCAGCAAGTTGCTGACTCTTTAGCTAACTTCTTTACGGCTTTTTCCATCCTGATTGAAGGTGCCTGTACCTTTAAGGGAGAATTGATAGATGAAGATACATACGAAACCAAAGTAGCATATATCGAGCACGTAAAACCATTGCTACATCATTTGTTGGGCGAAAACCAAACCACGTATTTGCTGAATTACCTATCCCTTTGTTAGAATTCCTTTTTGTTTAAAGAGAGGTGGAGCTTTTTATGATCTATATCGCATTACTGCGGGGCATCAATGTGGGCGGCAATAACAAAATCGAGATGAAGAAGCTCAAGCAAACGTTTGAACATGCAGGTATGGGGCATGTGACGACTTACATTAATTCTGGAAACATTATTTTTTCCAGTCAGGAGCGGCCCAACCAGGAGCTATCGCTCATACTGGAACAGGCGATTCTGGAGGATTTTAGCTTACCCATCCGCGTCATCGTCCGTAATATGAAGGAGATTCAGAGCATTATGGAGGCACTGCCGAATGAATGGGCTAATGATACACAGATGAAAAGTGATGTAATGTTTCTGTGGGATGAAATTAACGATATTTCCGTTCTGGACAACCTTCCTTTAAAACCGGGAATTGGACATGTCATCTATACGACCGGAGCCATTCTGTTTTCTGTCAGCAAAGAACAAGTCACAAAAAGCGGTTTAACAAAATTAGTAGGCACTAAGCTGTATCAGCAAATGACGGTACGGAATGTGAACACAACCCGTCAGATTTATAAGCTGATGCATGAACTAAACACTGAATAATGGGAGAAAAAGCACTGTGACAAACCTACAAAATCAAAAACAAGTATATATAATCCACGGATACACAGCTTCGCCAACAGATCATTGGTTTCCTTGGTTACAAGATAAATTACAGGAAGACGGGGTTTCGGTAAATATACTAGATATGCCCAACTCGCAAGCCCCCAAACTTAATGAGTGGATTGAGCATCTATTGCAAAATATTAAAGCTTTACATAAAGACACCTATTTTATTGGTCATAGCTTGGGTTGTGTATCCATATTAAGGTACCTGCAGCAAGTCAATATCCCGGAACCACTAGGTGGTGCCGTTTTCGTTTCCGGTTTTACTGATCCATTGCCAAGCCTGCCGTCATTAGATGAATTTACAAATGACCATTTGGATCATCAGCAGATCATGGATTCGCTAAAAGCGCGTGTAGTTATAGCTTCAAAGGACGACGCGATTGTCCCCTTTGCACTTAGTAAGAAACTAGCGGAAGATATCCAGGCTGATTTTCACGAATTAGATCATGGAGGACACTTTTTACAAAGTGACGGCTTTACCACCTTACCGATCGTCTCTCAAGTTTTAATGGAAATGATAAATGAAAATAAGTAGCGTTAAAAACCCGCAAAATAGACCTGGCAAAAAGGGTCCAGCTTGCGGGTTTTACATTTTCTACTGGATGAATTAGGGGGAATAAAGCGTATGTTTAGTCAAGATATCAATACAATGCCCATTTTTCCGTACACAGCTCTATAAATGAATGGGCAACCTGTTCACATTCGTCATATCCCAAACCACCAGAATGAGCAAAAAGAATGGGATATTCATTGTTTCTTTTTTCCTCTCTCATATCAAACATATAGTGGTTACCGCATCCATCCATCGCAAACGACACGGCACCCGGCATATACTCTGGCAGCTCGTAGGCGAGGTTCATTTCTCTCAAATCTTCAGTATTGAAAAACTGGAAATAACGTTCTCCATTTTGAAACTCCCCGCCGTTAGAGTATCTCAAAAAATCCATATAGCTATCAGGAAATTGCCCTTGGGGCAAATGCCAGCTCACAGGATCTAAAGGTTTATATTGATCATGGAATGGAGACGACTTTGGAAAAGGGTTCACTTGTCTTTGCTTGATTTCGTGAATTTCCTGCTCCGATAGCTTGATGTTCCATGTGCTCAAAAAATTCGCGATTTGTTCACCAGTTGCTTCCGGACATTTTATAAATTGATGTTCAAAGTGAATACTCCACATAATAACCACCCTCCTACCTTGACGTCTCTAAAAGTTGTTTTTGCTACATTTTTCAACCTTTTCCATCTTTCCCAACCCATTCAGCCAGACTTTCATGAGGTTGAAGGTTCTCACGTTTATAGTAAAAAACGGTCTTGAGCTCGTAATCTAAGCTTTCCGCAGCAATGAAAAATCGGGTACCAAACGTTTGATCCTCCATACAAATCACAGGCCCCTCAAGAAATCCGTAAGAGACAGTTTTTAACATTTCCAATTCCTTGTCATTAGCCAGTCTAAAGCATTCAATTGAAAATACACCGCCCGGACAGGAAAGAAACGAGACCTCGTAAAATGTAATCTCTATGTTGTGATAATAGCTAAAGTCAAAGCTCCCTGCTAGTACCAGCTTGGGGCGACTTGTATAATCATAAATGTAGTAATGGTCAATGTTATTTTGAGAAAGTATTTCATTCAGCTGCATCAGTTTGGATTGAATGGAATGATTCATGATCTTATGTCCCCCTCCCCACTCGCGGCTATTCCCGATCCGTCACCGCCTGCCACGCTTCTGTTAGTGCTATAGGTGATTTGTGGCTGGTCTCTCCGCCACCTTCCTGAGTCCATAGCGGCGGATAATAAGCAAATACCTCTCCTGGCTGAAGTTGCTCCATATCCGACTGCCAACCATTCCAACGGAATGTCTGGTAGAACAAGCCCAAATCTCCCTCAGCCAACCAGCTCAAGAAACCGGAATAGGCCAGCTCAGTGGATTCCCACTCCAATGCATCCGGTGCAAAATAGTAGATATGGCCGCTACGTCCAAACTTCCCTGTATCCAATCCAAAGAAGCCACCTGCTGCATCATAGGCCACAATCAGCATTCCCCCAAGTGCAGGAACGCTCGCTGGCTCTTGCAGCCCGTTCCACGAAGCCAAACTACCGTAAATTTCAGGCCCACCTGCACCCAGTAAGGTGATCCATCCGTGGTCAAATATGATCCCTCCTGTTTCATAGGCAACCGTTCCCAAGTACGATTTTGTGCTCACTTGCAAACGGTAGAGCGAATCTCCCCTAGCAGATTCCGATTCTGCCGGTACAATGCGAAATGGATTATTCCCTTCTTGCAGAATGTTTCTGACCTCTTCCCATGCATGGTTGTCCTGATCCATTAGCTCATCAACCGTTAACGTATGCATATCCATTCTCCTTCCTGTATTCCGTATCTATCTTTCAACCTGTGAACTGATTTTCGAAAACCTGCGTTTGCTCTAAAATCACCCACTGATTCAGCTCGTCGTAGCCTTGGACAATCGCCGTGATCTCATGCCTCGGATACATCCACTCGGATGGGGCCTTTTCCGCATATGAATGGGTGTCTGCCAATCCGACTGCATTGTGCTGGAAAATATGAATTAGTGTTCCGTGTGGAAAAAAGGCTTCAATATATCCAGTTACCTTAGTCCCAACCGGCAGTGCGGTTTTGACTTGATGCCATTCCTTGTTGGAGGTGTGAAGATTGCTGGACCAGATTTCTTCAAACTCTTTTTTTGTAATTTTCGTATAATAGGGCTCTGTATCATCAATCGCTTTCTCTGCTAACAAGAAATGATATTGCTCGTGCTTACGATTAGAAGCAATAAAAGTACCGTCATCCTGGATCACAATTTGCCGATAGGCTACGCCGTCTGAGTCTATTTCAAAATACCAGGTTCCCATGCCTGGTTCCGGACAATCTTTAAGATATTTCATTCGTACCTCCTAAAAGGATGTATAACCGTGTCATTTCATCTTTCTTTTTCCGCTATAAGTCCTTGTCAAATATGCGAGATATTCCGAACGCGTCAGTCCTCCTGTTTGGCAATTGAACTCATCGTACGAAATGTCTTCCGGGAATCCGAATTCGGCCAGTACTTTTCGGCGCTCTTCCCGATACAACGGGTTATCCAGCGTGTGGTGCCACTCCCGCTCTTCCCAAGGACCAAAACAGTCTGCAATGACACCTGAATATACACCGTTATTTAACAATTCGCGCGAAGACTTGAACACTGTCCTTTCTTCCGGTTTGGAAATTGTGCCCGTTCCCCAGGACAGTCTATATATTCTTTCTTTACTGCTATCTATGCTACTGCCGTAACCAATCGGAAACACAATATCCTCTTCCGCCAACGCTTTATGCCCTATCCGCTCGTAGGACCCTCGCATAAAGGAATCATCCATGACAATCCAGGTTGTATCAGATAACGGGGCGGATGTGATAGATTCCAAAGCTGTTGAACGGTCACGACTTGTACACAAATACGGACGTACGAACAAAGGCATTGTCATGACACTGTTCCATATGCTCTCCTTTGCAAACAACTGATCCTTTTGCATTTGGCGCAAATCTCCGACGACCAGTACATAGCCATCTGTAAAAAGGTCTATTTCCACGCGGAAGATGTCTCCCGGAATGGTTTTATAACGCAGGTTTTTCATATGCTTCAATCGTTTCACCTTACGATCATAGTCGTTAGGCACAAGCGACGGGTAACGTTGAAGCCAATCGATGATCTCTTCTTTACTATGTAAATGCTCACATCCAGTGATGGGCAATCTCACGCCAGTTTTGCTATTCACAGCAGTAACATAACTAATATTACGATCTCTTCGAATGCCTGCTGAAAAGGACACACCTTCTGCTGTGATGCTCGAAACACTTGTATAATTCAGTTTTTTCTCTTTGCCACGAGCCGTTTTAGGCAGAACAAATGCCCGATCACGAGTAAAAATCTCTACATCAGCTTCTCCATAAGCATCCTCTTTGGAAGAAATTCGCTTGCGAATAACATCTCCATCCATACAAATAAAATATCCTTCTTTAATTTCTACTACGTCCCAATGTTCTTCCAGCGTCTCCAGCCCAAAATAGGGTCGTAACGCGTTCGTTAACCAACTATTCATCTGCTCCTCCTGTTCCGAGTACAATTCAGTAGACTTCATTTCTGTTATTCCAGAAATTATAACATAACACGGCATGTAGCTCGTTTATTCATACATTGTTCTAGCTTGGACCAACTCCTCCTGAATCCAGCTACTGCTGGTAGACAGTTGGAGCAAGTCGGCCGTGATCTGTTTGATCTGTTCTTGCAGCACGTGTGGCTGATCTGTTCCTTCCAGAAAGCGACTCATAAAATGAAGAAAAACGTCTACCTTCCTAAGCAGCATTAACACAGGCAAAGCGTCAACCTCGGATTGGCTTAAACGAACCTGACGGCTGAAGCCCCGGCAAAAATCACGAACAGCTGTCGTTTCCTCCGGTTGTCCCAAAAATCCTGATAAAATGACCGCCGGATCCATGACCCGAACGTCCAGCGTACAAAATTCAAAATCAAGCAGTACAGCCACCTGACTAGGGTCAGAATCCTTTACCAACAAATTGGAAGCGTTCAAATCTCCATGTACAAGCTGATGCGGCAACTCTTCCAATGCATGAAGTGAATCTATAATCTCTTCATATACTTTTCCTATCAAACGCAGCTCCTCATGGAAATCTTTTAGAGGCTCCGGCGGGTTTAAACAAAAGCCTTGGATTACTTCCCGGTTACATAATGGATAGGATTGCTGCAAAGCATAATACGGCCGATAGACTGGAGTCATATCAAGATTGAGTGTTTCAAGTGCAGCAGATAATTCGCCAGCAGCCTCGCCAAAAGAATAGGCAAAGCTAGGATCCTGCTCCGATGGGGATGTGCCTTCTATGTATTCGAACAGACACACATATTTTCCACTATCCTTCTCAACCTGTGCAAGTGTCTCTCCCGTAATCGTTCGGATTGGCATTGGAACCCTGAATGATAGAGAATGCCTGCTCAGTTCCTGCAAAACCGCATGCTCAAATTCGATTTTGTTCCGATCCCTGTGTGTATCGTAGATGCGCAGTACCCCACTTCGCCCACCGCTCTTAACAAAATACGTCGTATTATTCCAACCTCCGGTTCGTCTCTGTAGTGTCCCGTCCCACTCCGGCCAGTGCCGTCTTAATACCGCTTCCAAAATGTATCCTCCCTATTAAACATCCGCTTATGAATTTGCCGATATTATAACAAATATAGACGCCCATTAGAATTGGACGTCCTTGTGTATCCTTCATTTCCTCATTTGTTTGTTTCGGATATTCTGCGGGGTGGCACCATACGCTGTTTTAAATTTTTTATAGAAAAAACTCATGCTGTTATATCCGACCTGCTTAAAGATCATTTCGAATGGCAGGTTGGTATTGACTACCAAAGAATAGGCCGCATTAAGTTTAATGTTGGCAATAAGCTGCGTGTAAGTAAGACCGGTTACTTTTTTCAACTTATTACTTAAATACGTACTATTGTAATTAAAATGAGTAGATAATTGCTGGAGGCTTAAATGCTGATAATGCTCTTCCATGTAATTCAGAATAGAAGTAATATTACTTTCCTGCTGGTTTAAGTGAATATTATGCTCGCTTTCCAATACACGGACCAATTCCCCAAATACAATGGGCAAATAAGCCTTGACCAGCTCCATTGAATCCTCTTGCCTGGAAAAATATTCGATCAAGATTCTACGCAATATATATTGAAGGTTTTCATTATGCTGTGACTCAAAAATAATAAAGTGATTATGATGCTGATGCTGGAGGACTGAATTGGCAAGAAACTCGCCGATCAAACTTTTTTTCTTAGATAGCCGCTGTAGAAATAGGGATGAAATCGTTTCTCTTTGCAGGAGGATATTAATCAGTATATCGTTTTCTCCCAAAGGTGCGATGCTGTGCGGTACATCCTTATCGAGGACACACACTTGGCCTTCACAAAGCTCAATTTCTTTACCCGCTATGATTTGGTTGCACTTACCTGAGTAAACATAGTTTAACTCAATAAATTCATGCATGTGCTCCAGCATCGGAGCAAACCTGTTGTGCTTGCTAATATAAATATCATGTTCTCCGAAGAAAAATAAAGCAGGCATTCGATACATATTCTGATTTATATCAAAAAATCGCTCATTTTCCGATTCTTTGGAGAGATCATTAATCACTTGATTGTTTTGCTGTTGTAAAAGTTCAATTTCAGTTTTACTTCTCAGCAACTGATCCAACTCATGAAGGTTCATAAACACAGACTCCTCCTTCAGACTCCCATTAACTGTGAACTGCCGTCTGTGTTTTGCTTCCCTTTCCTCTAATAGCGATTCCCAGACAGAGGAGCGCAGCAATCATAAATACAATCGCAGAGACGAGAAAGGAAAATGAGGCAGTTTCATTCCCAGACAACACCCCAACTAACTTGATAACATAAGGCGAAGCAAACGCTCCCAAATTGGAGCCTACCATTGCAATCGAAATAGATATCGTCTCACTGCCTTTAGGTACGATTTTAGTTAGTATCGTAAAAATATAAGGAATAAACAGCGCAAAGCTAAAGCCAATGATCAGCATGGCAACCGTAACCATGGTCACATTCTGAGCAAACCACAGCAGAACAAAACCTGTCGCTGTTAATAAACTGGAGATAAAAGGTGCGTAATTTCTGAACCATTTATATATTCTACCGAACAAGAAGCCTGCAATCATAGTTGACAAGGAGAACAGCGTCAAAGCGGTCCCTAAAAACCCTGCGTTAGGCATACTCTTTTCAGCAATCATAATACCTGTTTTGGTATACACAATCATGATAAAGGTCATAAACAGGAAAAGTGCAGCCCCTAATCCAAGTACAGGTAGGGACATTCCCCCACTCTTTTGGCCCGTTCCTGTCGTGCTCGCTGTAGGCTCCTCACGCTCTGGTTCAGGAATGATAAAAAAGAACAACAGTGCGATAGGAATCGTGATCGCATAGCACAAAAAGGCAAACGGCCAGTCGATTAGGGCAAGCTGTCCTGCCACAAAGGTAGCCAAGCTGCTTCCGAGCCCTTGTACAGCGCTTTGAAAACCTACCAATTGAGCACGTTCATCCCCTTCAAAAAAATCACTAATTAAACTGACAGCCAGCGAATTGAACATCCCCAGACCTGCACCTAGCACCAAACGCAACGCGAGAATCCATGTAATGTTCGTAGTGAGCATAGGAAGTATTCCGCCGATGACCACGAGCAAAAGTCCTAGCAGGACTGTATTTTTTTACCCAAGCGGGAAGAGATCGGGCCACTCAACAGCACAAACAGCATCATCGAGAAAGATGGGATTGTAACTATGCTTTCAATCAGTGAACTGGAGACTCCCGGTAATTGGTTCAGCATCATCGGGATGATAGCTGAAATAGCACTCGCTGATGTCAGGACTAAGGAAATGGACAACAATGCTGTTTTAAACCATATTTTGTTTTTAATATTCATCAAGCTTCTCACCTCTAGTCTATGTTATTTGGCCTCTGGTTGTATTTGTACTGGAACGTATACTGTCCAGATCCGACGGTAAACGTCAATTCATGATCTCCACTCAGTTGGAAAATCGCCTGTTCTCCGGGAGAACCTAATTTCCCGGCCAGCTCTTGTGGCACATTACCAGGCGGATACTGAATCGACGGGTATTGCGTAGTAATGGTCTGTTGTAATGCATCTGGCTCTAGAACGCCCGGAAGCGTAATCTCAGCTGTCGTATTATGTGGTACGTGAACCGTCATCCGTATTTCTTCATTCACGATTTCCCAATGGACAGCAACCTCACCATAAGGTGTCTCCAGCTTGCCATGGGCCGAAGTAAGATTAACAGGCGGTTTGGGTGCTAACCGTGACTTTTTGTAGCCCGCTTCAAGCACATCGATTCCGGCAATATTTTGGTACATAAAGTCTCCAACTGAACCGTACGAATAGTGATTGAACGAGTTCATATCGGTGCTCCAGAACGAGCCGTCCACTTTGATACTGTCCCAATGCTCCCACATGGTCGTTGCTCCCCGTTCAACCTGATAGAGCCAAGAAGGATAATCTTTCTGAAATAAAATTTTATAAGCTATATCTGTATAGCCATTGTCGGATAAAACCAGGCATAGATAGGGTGTGCCTACAAAGCCAGTATCCAAATGCATATCATTTTTTTCTATCAGCCGTACGAGTTCCTGAACCACTTGCTTTTTATATTTTTCTGGTACCAATCCGAAGTGCAAAGCCACAACCTGTGCAGTCTGGGTATTAGAAGTCAGTTTGCCAGCGTCATCAAAATAACGATTCGCAAAAGCGCTTCTAATCCCCTCATGCAAGCTTTGATAGGTGTTGTAATCGGTATACCGATTCAGCAGTTTGGCCGTCTGCGCCAAGATATGAGTCGAATACGCAAAGTATGCAGTCGCTACCAGCATTCCATCGGTCGCTCCAAAATAGCTCCCTTCCTCGCTATCCAGCGCCAGCCAGTCTCCCAGCTGCAAACCAGTATCCCACAGATGTTCCTCGGTCCCCTGGGCACGAATATAATCGACCCATGCTTTCATACTGTCATACTGCTGAGCTAGAATTTGCTTATCCCCGTAACATTGATAGATCGTCCACGGACATATAACTGCTGCATCTCCCCATGCGGCTGTCGTTTGGTCCATATTGTCTGCAAAGGTTCCTTTGAGGACATCCGGCACGACAAAAGGCACAGCCCCATTCTCCAGCTGGTTGTAAGCCAAATCTTTCAGCCACTTTCGAAAGAAGGAAGCACTATTCATATTGAAGCTGGCCGTTCTGGCAAAAATCTGTGCATCGCCGGTCCAGCCTAATCGCTCATCACGTTGCGGGCAATCGGTCGGCACATCCAGGAAGTTCCCCTTTTGTCCCCATACAATATTGTGCTGGAGTTGGTTCAGCTTTGGATCGGATGTCTCGAACAAGCCAATCGTCGCCATGTCTGAATGCAAAACAACGCCTGTAAAATCTTCAATGGCTACGCCAGCCGGAAAGCCCTCAAGCTTCACATACTGGAAGCCTTGAAAAGTGAAATGCGGCCTAAATATCTCCGTCCCCTTGCCGCTGCAAATGTACGTAATCTGCTGCGCTGCATCACGAATATTATCTCGGTAAAAGTTCCCTTGCTGATCCAGTACTTCACCATGAACCAGATTCAGAACCGTACCTTCGGGGGCTTCCACTTTAAATTCCAGCCAGCCTACCATATTTTGACCCAAGTTAAGTACTAGTTCGCCTTTAGGAGTCCAAATCAGTTCAACAGGCTTTAATCGGTTCATTACACGGACAGGCTCGTTCTCCTGAGCAACCAGATGACTTAACGGAAACGGGGCGACCTGCATCATTTTCCGTTCGTTCAAGAAGCGATGTTCGGCTGCCTGCTGCTCCAGTCGAGCATCATAGATTTCGCCGTTATAAATATCTGACATCAAAATGGCACAGCTCGTTTCCTCCCAGGAAGAATCAGAGCAAATGAGTTCTGAACGGCCATCTTCATAGCTAATCTTCATTTGAAATAGCAAAGCATTCGTGTTCCCGTAGGTATCCTTGCGCTTTTGCCAGCCTAGATAGCCGCTGTACCAGCCTTCTCCCACCGTGGCTGTGATGCGGTTATGTTGTTCTCGAACGGTAGAAGTCACATCATAGGCTTGCACCTGAACACGATCGTTATAATCTGTCCATCCCGGGGTAAAGTAGGCATCGCCTACTCTTTGTCCATTGAGCTCCAGCTCATACAGACCAAGGCTTGTGGCATAAATGACTGCTTTTTTCACTTTTCCCTCAACTGAAAAACACTTGGAAGCAGCAAAAGGGGCTCTCGTCTGAAACTTTTCATGGATGCTTCGCTCCTGCACTGTAATCCATTGTGCCTTCCAGTCCTGCTCATGGAGCAGCCCCATTTCCCAAAAGCCAATCTCACTCCATTCCGATTCCTCGGGTTCGGTGTCACCCGCTCCCTGAGCCCATACTTTTACCCGGTAATGATATCTTTGTCCTGATTCGAGTGGAGGACCTTCATAGGGAAACAAAATGGATTGTTCCGAATAGGAAAAATGATTCCAGAGCAGCGGTTCAAAAGCGGGATTTATGGCTACCTGCAATTGGAAGCGTTTTTGGAAAACATATATGTTGTCAGATTCAATTTGCCAACTTAATCGAGGCTTTAGACAACCCAGTCCAATCGGATTGTTTACATGTTCACATCTAAGCGCTTTCACTTTTAGCATCTTATGTCCTCCCTGAGATCTTCTTTTGTGTTTCTATACTCAAATTAAAACGCTTCCATTAGTTGTGCGCAATGTTGTATCCCTGCATGTTGTATGCTTGATTTACAGGTATTGAATGTCCATCCCTCATATCGAATCTTAAAATGGGTCTATTAGAAAAATATGTACGTGTGACAGCGCAGTACTCAAAAGGAAAACTCTTGTTTTTTGTACATATGGATTGTAGTATTAAGCCGATCAGTGAAAGGAGAATTACAGTAATGGAAACGAACTACAAAAAGCTGCTGGATCAGATGATGGCACCCTATGATAAAATGCTGCAGAGTCTAATAAGTGATCACGCCGATTTTTCGAAGGTTGACTATTTGGAGCAACACAGTGAGGAATATGGAAAAAGTGATGCCAATTATACCCATCGCTTGAAGGTGCTTTTGGCTATGTATAATCGTGAGGATCGAGATTCCCCGCATTACGAACCGATTGTGAGAAGGCTGCTCGTTAATGAGATTATAGATAGGGAAACGAACAGTTTTCAGGGGATTGGCGATGCTCTATACTATGCCGTTTTTTTACTGCAAAAGTATGAGCGTGAACAGGACCAAATTTTGTTCCAGCAGGCCAAGAAAGCCAATTTCGATACATACGCCGGGTTTGATCCTGAGTTGATTTTGGAAACATATTTATTCAGCAAAGATACAGCTGATCTTGAAGATTGCATCAATATCGCGAGTGAACTCGGGGAAGATGTATACCTATCATTATTTATTGATTTGTGGATCAGAGAGCAGACGGATTGGGACAAAGAAAATTTGCGGACACTCGTTTATCATGAGAGATGGCGCAACCATCCAGAAGGTGAAATTGAAGCCCTCAAAAAGCTGGCTGAAATGGAGAAAATAGAAGAAAATTCTAGTAACTACTGTTCTACTGCATCCAGCTTGGCAGAAAAGCTCATTGAAACAGGACGATGGGATGAAGCTTGGGAAACGATGGCAACCATCATTCCGCTTATTACGAAGGAAAAAGAATGGTTCCTGTACGGACTTGGCCGCAATATAATTACAGCCTGTATCCACATCATCATGCATTTTGGAGCAAAAAGCCGACAGGCTACTTCGTTATGGCAAACGATAAAAGGGGTTCTTCAACCTGCCGCTAACAATATGGGGACCATTCAATATCAGCTTGCTGTATCTGTCAGCAAATTTATGGGTGATACCAAATTGGAGCAAAAGTTACTCAGGATTCGGAAGCAACGTCAATAATCCAGTTGCCATAAGGAGCCTGTCGCATGCAATGTAAAGAACGAGGCATTTGACCCAGCAGCTCGCTTTCCAGTTGCCCATCGAAGCGAGGGGCAGCGAAAATACGGATTGCAGTGCATTGCCTTCCTCTACAGATTTCCGGTCACGATAATACCATCTGCTTGCTTCAAATGCGCTCTGACCCATGCTGTAAAGGAATCGATAAATATGCGTAATTCTGGCTCCTTGGCAGGCCAAGCATCCAATTCCGTTAATATTTCATGCCATACCGACGCCTGAATCGGATTATCCCAGCAGGCATCAAAATCCTCATACGTTTCCCCCGTGTCAGGATCGACAAGTGGATATTTGGACTTTAACACAGACAGCACGATATCAAAGTCATCTGCGTAGATGAAGATCATCTCCTCCAGCTTTGGCTCATCTGTATCCCCATAGCGCAGCGGTTCAAAAGTATATCCAATATTGGCTCTTGGACCACTATAGCGATAGATTAGTGTCTGAATCTCTGTTTTTCCTTTCTTAGTCACTCTCTCTTACTCCTCTCTTCGGCTACAACTCGAACCAATCCGCAGCGCATTTCTCTTCTTCCAGTGCCCTACACATTCCTTCCCTCAACCTCATCGCATCTCCGCCGCCGATATGAAATAGACAATAGATATAAGGTTCATCATCTTCTAACCCTTCAATATTCCTTGCCTCTTCCACTGAAACCTGGAGCGCTTCAGGCCAATCAGAATTATTCTGAAGCAGAACAAAACCATCCTCATCCCTTTGCATCCGATATCCGTCAATCCTAGGCAATGCTTCAGCTAAGCGTTCCATTAGTGCTTTAATATCCTTAACATCTGCGACCTTAATTCCATACTCCCACCCCATCTGCATTCCTCCAATTTTATGAACTCCTCCTTAATTAGAACCACCCCTAAATTGGGTTTCACCTTCTCATTCACCTCAGGAAATTCACTTGGATTCAGTCATAGTCCGCATATAAGAGGTATTCCTTACAATGCCTGCACTGAAATAAATAACCCCGCAACGATCCGTCACGTTCCATGCTTTCTCGTATTCGACTCTTAGCCTCTTCTTCATTATACAAAGCCAGAATAGGCATAAACATCAGGTTGACATCATTTTCTATTTCTCTACTAACAAGTTCCTACCAGCCCACAAAATCTATAAAAACACAGTAGTCATCACAGTGATCCAGCCACGCGGCGGTCTGCCATGCCTCATAACCGGGAGTCCGATGCAGTAGCTCATCCAGCTTTGGTTCCTCCAATTGTGCACAGCAAGCAGGGTCATGAAATGTTCCCTGTAGCATGCTCGCAGCGCTACCATTCGCAATACACCAAGGACAGATCACCTCATAAGATAATGCTGTATAAAAGGGACCCGCGTACCAGATATCGGTCTGCCGTCCACAACAGGAACACGTTTTCAAAAAGCCTGATTTAAGGATTTGAGTGCGTACAGGGTCTTGATGATAAGTAAACACAGGGAGATCGGAAGTTTTCTTGCGCTTGGCTACTTTGATTAAAGGCTTAATCACCGGCAGTCGAATCGGGCTATTAATCATCTCTTGAATACTCCACTGTTTCTTCAAATCTGCTTTATTTTTCCGGTTCATGACGGACATAAAAACCTCTAGCGCCTCTTCGTATTGATGCAGGTGAAGATACAACTCTGTCAAAATTCTGGCAGCCTGCTCGCTTTCTAAGCCCTCAAGCTCTTCCTTCAATTGGTACATGGCTTGTACAGCCTCGGGACTGGGTGCGTACAAACTATATCTTTTGTTTAGTGCCACCCATTTTTGCTGGATTTCCATAAGCCCCCCACTTCCTTCTGATTTTCCTGAAATTTCTTATAACTTATTATAATAGATATAGGCTTCCGGTGAGTATACCCCGGAAGCCTATGGATTCATCTAACCAATCTTTTATTTATTTTGCCTTATGAGGAACAGGCTCACTATTCCCGTTTCTTTTTCTCACTACCCACATAATAACAGCCATAACAGCTACCAAGACTGCTATAAGCGTAAAGGGAATATATTTGTCCACTCGATACAAGGTGGTCGTCAAAATAGGAGCAATGATCGCGGAAATTCCCTGTACCGCAGCTACCAGCCCCGCTGCTCCCCCTTGCTGCTCTTGACTGACTGAAAGCGAAGCACCTGCCATAAAACCGGGCATCAGTAAGCCTGTGCCTATGCCAAACATAAAGAACGCTGCATAGTAAACGACCAAGCTGGCTGAAATCAGAAATAATGCCATTCCAGCAATCAGGAATAGAGAACCAAGTAAAATCATCGGCTTAGGCTGCCATTTAAGCCATTTCATCTGGATGATCTGCACAATCAGCATCGCTGCCCCGGAGAACATAAGTCCAAAGGACACGACTCTTGCTGTTTCTTCGGATGTAAGACCTAACTGATCTTGAAAATAAAAACCACCTATAACCTGAATAGTCACAATACTTATCATCGTAACCAAGCCTGCAAACAAATACATTCTTAGACCTGGCTGGAGGGGGTTAATTCGAGCGGGTTTTTGCTGAATAACGGGCTGGGCCGCCGGAATCGCCAGCAGAGACACCACGAATGCAACAGCGGCAATGACAATTCCAAAATATAAGGGCCATAACAGCCCTATTAAAGTAAAGGCACCTGCAATCGCGGGACCAAATACCAGCCCAAGCCCATTCGCCGCACTAATAATAGCCATACCATTTCCACGCTCTTCTCCTTCCGTTACATCTCCCATATAAGCTTGGGACGATGACAACACCGCCGGGATAAAGCCGCCAATTAAGCCGCGTGTAACAATCAGCAGGACTAACAGCAGCCCCCCACTGAGCCAACCATTTAATCCTGCAAAAAGAGTAAGTGTAAACAACAGGCAGCTTACACACATCCCTATGAAACCAAGCAGAATCACCGGCTTGCGTCCCTTTGCATCACTTAGATTTCCCCATACTGGAGCCATTAAGGCCATCGTTATAGAACCAAGCGATATAATTAATCCGGAATGGCTTTCTCTTAAGCCTAATTCACGAATAAGGGGCGGCATAATTGGAGCAATGAGCATGAGCCCTAGCATAGCCACAAATACACTGAAAAAGATGCTCCCTTTTATTCTATTCATCCTCGCACACTCCTCTGTTAAAGATTCTCTCTATGCAGAAGTATACGGAGCATACCAAAACGCTACTGCCTATAGACGGATAAATTTGCGGTTAAACGGATTTAATTTTGCGTATAAAACAGCAGCCAGTCTTCAGACAGTAAAAAATGGCCTGCATTCTATGGCCCAATGGGCGTCGTTAATTATAGAGTCGCTCTTTCGTTGTGAAATGAACTACATCGGTCTCTTCATCGCTGACTGGATGGAAGGGCTTCATTTCCTGGCATGTTATTACGATATATGATGTACAGTCTTTTGCCTTTAGTAATTAGCGTAGCTGTGGGTTGAGTCTGTATATCGATGTCTAAGGGGGAAATCTCAGTGAAAACAAAAATAGGATCAATCATGAAGGTAAGATCGTTAAGAACGAAGTTAACCATAATGTGCTTGATTATTTTAATTGTGCCCACATTCGTGATTGGAATCAGTTCTTATGTTGTTTCCAAGAATGAAATGAATGAATCAGGCAAAGTAGCACTTAAGAATAGTGTGCAAATGGTAATTGGTATGATTAGTTTCCTCAATGGGCAAGTCGAAGCCGGTAATTTAACATTGGAAGAAGCACAGGAAAAACTGCGCATCGAGCTGTTCGGTGTAAAAGATGCTAATAACAAAAGACCGGTAAAGATTAAATATACTGTAGGTAAAACAGGTTATCCGTGGGCAGTCAACCAAGATGCGGTTTCAGTGATGAACCCTTCAAATGAAGGCCAGGATTTAATAAATGCCGTATCGGAAGACGGTGTGCATGTGGGAAAAGAGTTTGTAGAAGCCGGTACAAACGGCGGTGGATTCGTCACCTATAAATGGGCTTTACCTGGTACAGATCAAGTGGAGACGAAAATTTCGTACGTTGAAAGGGATCCTTATTGGGGATGGATCATCGGTTCTGGAGCATATTTTAACGAATTTAACAGCGGGGCGACCAAGGTCCTTTATATTGTCCTGATTATTACGACTATTGCAGTTATTCTGGGAGCAATTATCGTAAGCTTTGTTTCGGGACGTTTTACGAAGCCTATTATCATGATTGCAAAGCGGCTTAACTCAGTTGCGGACGGTGATTTAACGGTCGAAGAAGTCAAAATGAATTCAAAAGATGAGGTTGGCGAGCTGGCACAGGATTTCAATCATATGATTAAAAATATTAGATATTTGATCGGTGAAGTAAACCTGTCCACAAAGCAGGTAGCAGCTTCCTCGAAAGAATTAACCCTTGGTGCAGAGCATACTGGGCAGGCAACCGAGCATATCACCATCGCGATTCAAGAATCGGCGGCCGGTGCGAAGGAGCAGCAACTGATGCTCCAGAAGACAACCAGCTCGCTTGAAGAAATTTCAATAGGCATGCAGCGGATCACGGATAGCTCCTTGACTATTGCTGAATCGTCTGCAGACGCGATGGAAATGGCGAGCCTTGGCGGTACTGCTGTACAACATACGGTGAAGCAAATGGACTTGATTAACCATTCCGTCAATGAAACCGATGCGGTTATGAGGATGCTGGATGAACGTACTCAACAGATCGACACGATGCTGCATGCCATTACGGATATCGCACAGCAGACCAATCTGCTTGCCTTAAATGCTTCGATTGAGGCTGCCCGTGCAGGCGAAGAAGGCCGCGGTTTCTCCGTAGTTGCTTCAGAGGTAAGAAAACTGGCCGAACAATCGAACCAGTCTTCTGGGCAGATTTCTGAGTTGATTCAGAATATGCGCAAAGATATGGAGCATTCGCTTCGGACCATGGAACGCGTAAAACAGGATGTCGACTCCGGCATTAAAATTGCTAATGAGACGGAGCAGCAGTTTAACAAAATTGTGACGTCCACCAATCATATCGCACAGCAAACGGAAGAGCTCGCGAGCATCACGGAGCAAATAACCGCAAGTGTCCAGGAAATTTCAGCAAGCGGAGAAAACGTATCGAGTCTGGCGCTTCAAGCGGCGGACAACTCGCAGAATATTGCAGCGTCTGCAGAGGAGCAGCTAGCTTCGATGCAGCAGATCACCAGCCTGGCAACGACCTTGTCGGATATGTCACAGAAATTACAGGATCTGACGGTCAAATTTAAATACTAACGGAATAATTCTTTCCAAAATATCACGCTAAACTGTCATTCATATTATGAGGTCAACCAGTTTTTTCTGGTTGACCCTTTTCGCATTTGCTCTGAGAAATTACGGAAAAGCTCGCAAATCGTGATCCCCTTCTAGCGATGTGAATTGAGCACGCGGTTTTTGTCGATTTGGTTCAGAATTGGTTCAGAGGCATTTAGTATAGTAAATCAGTAATGTAAGAAAGAAAATTATATTAGTAGGTTAGTCATCATGGAGGATTTAGTCAGTTCATCGTGACACCGGAATTTTATGGAGGAAATTTATGAGTAAAATCAAGTCTTTTTGTTTATCTTATCTTGCTGTTATCGTCTTATTTGGAACCTGGACATGGAGTTTTTCCGAGAGTATTGTGTATGCAACCTCCTCATCAGCACCTAGTGTAACGGATGCGGTGTATGCTACTGAAACCACGGTAACGAGTTGGACAAATCCTTCTAAACAAGGTCAATCCGTAACGTTTAGCATCAAAACCATCTCAACCCCACAAATTACGAAAGATTTAACCGGCTCGGTTATCCTTATGGACGGTACGGATATATTAGATACGCTGACGATGAGACCAAATGGCATTGCGAATGGATATGCCACTGCGACCTACACCACAAGCGATT
The DNA here is from genome assembly GCF_054602585.1 of Paenibacillus sp. SEL3. Classification (NCBI taxonomy): domain Bacteria; kingdom Bacillati; phylum Bacillota; class Bacilli; order Caryophanales; family Paenibacillaceae; genus Paenibacillus; species Paenibacillus sp. SEL3. Next base: position 750,118 of record NZ_CM137725.1, read on the forward strand.
TAAGTGTGGGAAGTCATCCGATTACTGCTATATATAGTGGGGATGCTCGATTTGCCCCCAGTACATCTGAGCCATACATTCAGGTCGTAAATGCATCTGCGCCTACACCTTCACTGAGACCTACAGTAACTACAATATTGAGTTCGCTGAATCCGTCTAATCAAGGTCAGGAAGTAAGGTTTAGCTTGAGGACAACCTCAAACCCACAAACTTCGGGCGATTTAACCGGAACGGTCATCCTTATGGACGGCACGAATATATTAGATACGCTGACGATGGAGCCAGTGGGCATTTCGAATGGCTATGCCAATGCGTACTACACTACAAGCAACTTAAGTGTGGGAAGTCACGCAATTACTGCTATATACAGTGGGGATGCTCGATTTGCTCCGAGTACATCTGAAGCGTATATACAGGTTGTAAATGGAAATGCAGGCACGGGTGATATTAGCAATAACGACAGCAGCAGTAGCAATAAAAAAGATAAGAAGGATAACGCGGATAGCAGTGATTCATCTTCTTCAAGTGAAACAACCGCATCTTCATCACCATCGGCTTCTTCAACGGTTTTACCGACTGCGGAAATCATGCCAGTAGAGCAATCCGAGGTTGCGCATGAAAAATATATAACGGGTTATCAGGATGGTACATTCCGACCGGACCAGTCAATTACACGAGCTGAAACCGCCGCGATGATGGCTAGGATTATGAAGTTGGAGACAAAAGAAGGCTCAACGACATACAAAGATGTACCTAGCACGTATTGGGCAAAGGATTCGATTATAGCACTTACGACACAGCACCTTATGAATGGATATGCAGATGGAACATTTCGACCAGAGCAACCCATTACCCGTGCAGAAATGGCAGCAATACTCGCATCCTGGAAGCAGCTTAAAGGAACGCAAACCACAGCGTCTCCTTATACCGATATCGAAAAGCATTGGGCAAGGGATTCCATTGTAGCGTTAGCTAATGCAGGATGGATTACCGGCTATAACGATAACAGCTTCCAACCCAATAAATATATAACACGAGTAGAAACGGTTACCATTTTGAACACCATCTTAAAACGAGGACCCCTGGAAGGAACAATTCGGGCTACTTGGAAGGATGTACCAGTAGATTACTGGGCATTCAAAAATATTGAAGAAGCGTCTCGTACCCATACGTCAACCATCAATACAGATGGCATTGAAACTTTCGTGAAATAAGCACCAAATAAAAAGGCTGGAATCCTATCTATACAGGGTTCCAGCTTTTTGTTACCTTGATATTTTTTTAAAATGGTCAAAACAGAATTTTTAAAATACTTTCTTCAAAGATGATGGTTTCACTCCGTATTCCCGAAAAAATTGCTCTGAAAATGCACTCACATTACTGTATCCTACAGCCATCGCAGCTTCTGTTACATTGCTTTCCTGGCTTCTAAGCAGCTTCATCGCATAATCAAGACGAATTTGGCGCAAATATTCAAATACAGTCGTTCCAAAACATGCTTTGAATCTTTTTTTTAATTTAAAATCGTTTAATCCAATTCTTTTGGATAATGCGATCAGTGAAGGAGGATCAATCATGCTGGATTCAAGGATTTGCCGAGCCATATGCAACTTTCTGACATCTTCTTTAGATAAGCCTTCGGGCATGGGAGTTAAATCAAATAATTGAATCATAAACCTATTCAAAATCTCTAGTGCCGCTGCTTCCATTAATAAAGGCGATCTATGCACACTTTTCAAATCTTTGATCAAATGTTCAATCATCACTATACTTCTGTGATCCAGCTCAAAACTAAGGTGATGGAACGCAGCACCCTTCAGAATTTGTTTAAATTCAATAGCTACCTGGCGACGAGCCGCCAACTGTGAAGCCGCATAATTAAACAACGAAACAGGAATGCCAAGTGCAAAGGATTGGTATTGTTCGTTAATCGGAGGATGAAAACGTGCTTTGAAATCCTGTAAAAAAATAAGAGCACCCCACCCTATCGGGAGCGTGTAGTCCAGACCAGCTATATTCACATGACGTTGACCCGAAAGTGCAAATTGAAGTTCAATCATTTGTCCTTTGGAAGCAAAGTTCGTCTGGTAAGGCTCGTGATATTGGATATGCGAATACACAATCTCGATACCGCTGTAAGTCGTAACTCTGTAGATATGTCCGTCACCTGCTTCCGGTAACATCATATACGTATGCTCGTTTTGTTTTCTAAACGGAGTTTTTTCCAAATAATGCTGATATATTAATGATAACGAATTTGAATTCACAAGCGTCCACCTCAAAGGTTTTCATTCATTTTGATGATTCAAATGAGAATCGTTATCATTAATATTAGCTGAATTTGAACGATTTGACCAGGCTTATTGGAGTATGCTGTGAAGATATCCGGGGGAATCTATTAATCCCAATCCATATAAAACGTTGCTTTCAATTTGCCCTTCTCACATGCTGGGCAACTCAAATGAACAGGCACATTGTTTTCAATGTGTTCCTGCTCCATAACACTCGCGCATCTAGGACAAGCATAAGAAATTTTATACTGTGATGAGTCCGATTTCATCTCAATAAACAATTCATTACGGATGGCCTGACAGGCAGGACACACATACATAGCGTCATAAGCATCATATCTCGTCGAAGGGTTGCCTATGAATTCCCCAATACGTCGTTTAAGGACAGTATCCTGTACAAACGAAGCAATGGATTCCAAACTCATATATAATAAACCAAACCCCACAAATATGTTCTTAGTATAAGCACAGGTATCACAGTCCAGCTTGTACGCTTCCCCCATGTTTATCCTCCCCAACTCTTCATGCGGTTATTGAAGCCTCATTTATTTCTTTACGAGACTTGCTGCATGCGTGACCCGGTTTCTCCCGCCACTTTTGGAAGCATACAGAGCTAAATCCGCTTGATGAACAATTGTTTGTTCCGTATCCGCTTGCGTAACCGTTGCCACGCCAATACTCACAGTAATGCTGTATTCTCCCCAATCCCTTGAGGCCGTCATGGAACGATATTTTTCTGCCGTACGAATGGCTTCCTCTTGATCGTTGCCCGGAAGAATAATGACAAACTCCTCGCCACCATAACGAGCGACAATATCCATCTCCCGTGACATGGATTGCAGTAATTCTGCCAGATTCGTAAGCACCAGATCGCCCACCGGATGACCATAAGTATCGTTAATACTTTTGAAACGATCAATATCAATGATAAGCAGCGAAAAAGATATTCCGCTCTCATGAAAGGACGCGAGGCTAGCTAGTAATTGATCTTGGAAATACCTTCTATTTTTGAGGCCAGTTAACGGGTCCGTGGATGCCATCGTTTCAAGCTGGAGATTGATCCTTACTAGCTCCTGCTGTTTGATTTCATATTCTTCGTGCAACCGTTCAAGCTTCTGATTCGCTTCATTCGTGGCCTGATATAATTCCTGAAGCTTGGTTTTGGTCTGCAGGATATCTCTCTCATGTTCAATTCGCTTACGCATCATAAGCACGACACAATCAATAACCGTTTCTCCGTTTCGTTCCTGACGAACCCCGTTCAGAAGTACAGGCACATCCTGTCGATCACTTGTCCGAAACGAAAAGTACATCTCATCGACATGCCCGTACAACTGAATATAGGGATAAAAATAAGTATGAAAAAATAGCTTGTTGGTAACAGACATTGTCATTTCAATCGGCCATCCGAGCAATTGATCGCGTTCATAAAGAAGCATGTCCAATAACGTTTGGTTTACCGATTGAATGATCCCAGCGTCCGAAATTGAAAAGTATCCACAGGGAGCTTTATCTAATTGAATATCCATTAAATGACTGCCTTTCTTTCGATATTACACACTAGCTAAATATTCTTTGATTAAATCGCTCGTTTCTCCTGGTTGGCTTAAATGAGGATAATGCCCCTTTGCTCTCATCTGCTGAAGTCTGCTATTTCTAAGATGGGTATGCAAATAATCCCCTACCTCAATCGGAGCAATACTATCATCTGAGCACTGGAGTATAAGTGTAGGAACCGAAGCATGCTGAAGATCAACACGGCAATCTGAAAAAAATGTAACCTCTGCGAATTGCCGTGCAATATGAGGATCTCTTGAACAAAATGCCTTTTCCAATTCTTCGGTTAAGTCCCCTCGCTCGGGATTCTGCATAGCAATGGGCGCCATGTAACTAGCCCAGCCAATAAAGTTCATTTGCATCATATCCAGTAATTCATCAATATCACTCTTATCGAAGCCCCCATAATAAGAAGGCAGGTCATTCACATAGCGTGGAGAAGGACCGAGCATGACAATGCGTTCAAAATATTGAGGGCTGCGGATCGATGCGAGCATTCCGATCATGCTGCTAACGGAGTGTCCGACGAATATGGTATTTCTTAAGTCTAACGCTTCCATAATATCCAGCACATCCTGGGCATACCCTTGCAAGTCACTGTATTTTTGGGAATCATAGTACTTTATTTGAGAATCTCCCGAACCAACATAATCAAATAAGACGATTTGGTAGTTGTCGATAAAGCTAGGGACGATATAACGCCACATATCCTGGTCGCATCCAAAGCCGTGAGCAAACACAATCGTCTGGCTACCTGTGCCTAGCACTTTTATATTATTACGTAGGAGAATATCAACGGTCATTGTGAATCACCTCTCTGAGGTAGTATCTGTTCTATGGCTTCTCTTCCCTATTATATCGGAAAAGTTTCGATTATGGATAATGACTCTCATTCATAAATCCAGCGTTCAATGATCCCTTTTACCTTGTGCACATGTTGCTGTGATAAGGAACAAATAATAACCAATTCGTTTTTCCCATTTGTATCTAACCAATAGTGAACGTCATCCTCTTCATTAACCGTTTCTTGAATGATTCTGATGGATTTATGACTTATTTTTGATTTAGCCGAAAAAATGGGGTTCATATCCATGACTTTCTGACCATTAGAAAAGGATGTATTGTAATAAGGAATCACCCAGTTCTCCTTATCCTGATCTTGTACTACATTTAGAAATACACGCACCCAATAATCCTCTAGTTCTGTGTAACTCTGTTCATTCAACTCATTCAAATTCATACATGTAACCACCCATCTTATACACTGGTTGTCTGACGGCTTGCAAGGATTGTTCAATACGCCCTGTTGCTTCCTTGGTGCCCGTAGACATTTTGCAGATTTCTGTAGCGACAACCCCAAAACCTGCTCCTGCGTCACCCACCCGAGCAGCTTCAATCCAGCATTTAATCCAAGCAGGTAATATGTATCCACTTCCTCAAATTTTGATATCAGCCCTACCCTCTATTTCGTCATTTTCATCCCATGTATTTAGTGAAGCAGCGCGTACCGATTAAGATTGGCACGCGCTGATGGTATGACTTTTATGAAACAGGCATTAAGATCTAATCCAACTGCTCTCCATTGGTTTCGATCACATTCTTATACCAATAAAAGCTCTTCTTTCTAGATCTGGCAAGTGTCCCATTGCCTTCATTATCCTTATCGACGTATATAAACCCATAACGCTTTTTCATTTCTCCGGTTCCCGCACTGACCAGATCAATACATCCCCATGGCGTATACCCTATTAGGTCCACTCCATCAGCAATTGCTTCTTTCATTTGCTCAATGTGTTGCTTCAGATAATCAATTCGATAATCATCGTGAATGGAGCCATCTTCTTCCACTGTATCTACGGCGCCAAGACCATTTTCAACAACCATTAACGGGATTTCATATCGGTTATAAATATTATTGAGGGACCATCTCAATCCCTGTGGATCGATCTGCCAATCCCAGGCACTTGCTTTTAAATGAGGATTCTTTAAGCCCATAGATAAATTCCCTCCCACTTTCTCCTGGTTAGGATCGGCACTGACACAAGTAGAAGAATAATAGCTGAAAGTATAGAAATCTACGCAGCCTTCTTTTAAGATGTCCTCATCTCCTTCTTGCATTGTGATCTGAATGTTATGATCTCTAAAATAGCGTTTGGCAAATCCCGGATAAGCTCCTCTTACTTGGACATCTGAGCATAGGAAATTACTTAAGTTATCCTTTTGTTGAGCCAGCAGAATATCATCAGGATGACATGTAAGTGGGTAGGAACACATATAAGCAATCATACAACCGATTTTAAAGTCCTTGTTGATTTCATGACCCAGCTTTACAGCCTTTGCACTGGCAATAAATTGATGATGCAACGCCTGATACAGAACCTGCTCATCCTTCACTGTAGCATGGGCTAGCTCTCCATTCCCCTCCGGCATCATAGCTCCAGCCATGAATGCTCCAAATGACAAGGTTAAAATATTGATTTCATTAAAGGTTAACCAGTATTTTACGACATTTTTGTATCTGTTAAAAAGCACTTCACAATATCTCACATAAAAATCTACGACTCTGCGATCTGACCAACCATTATATTTTTGGGTCAAATGAAACGGTGCTTCATAATGTGAGATTGTAACCAAAGGCTCAATATTGTACTTTTTCAATTCTGCGAATACACGATCATAGAACTGCAAGCCTTGCTCATTCGGCTCTGCATCATCTCCGTTAGGAAATATTCTTGACCACGCAATGGACATCCTAAAGACCTTGAATCCCATCTCTGCAAATAAGCGGATATCCTCTTGATAGCGGTGGAAAAAGTCAATAGCCTCGTGACTCGGGTAGTTCACTCCTTCTTCCAGCATAGGTGTAATTCTTCGGGAAGTCGTATGCGTTCCAGCCGTAATCACATCAGCAGTGCTTAAGCCTTTACCTTCTTCATTATATCCACCTTCAAATTGGTTGGCAGCCGTTGCACCTCCCCATAAAAATCCTTGTGGAAATTCCAATGTAGTTGTATTTTTCATTGTTTAATTCCTCCTCAACATTAATTAGGATTAGACTACGACGGTCAATAAGTCCTCTTGATACTCAATTGCCTTTTTCTCTGTTTCAATGACATCCAGGTAATTCGTAGTATTGGCAACGATAACAGGTGTGGTCAAAACATAACCAGCCTCTTTTATAGCTTCCATATCAAACTCCATAAGCAGCTCGCCTTTTTTAACAGCATCCCCCTGTTTTACTTTAGGATAAAAGTGTTTGCCTTTTAATTTGACCGTATCTTTGCCTACATGGATGAGGACCTCAACCCCGTGGTCACTTGTAATGCCAATCGCATGACCTGACGAAAATAATGATGTTAATACACCATCTACAGGTGAAACGACCTTACCTTCAGAAGGTTCAATGGCAATCCCTTTACCCAAGGCACCTGTCGAAAAGGCTTCATCTGTTACTTCAGATAAAGACTTCACTTCACCTTTTAATGGACTCATCACCGTCTCTTGTTTTACTAAAACTTCTCCTTTAGCTGCTCCCGAGGTGTTATCTTCCTTTTTAGCTTCTTTCACTTCATCATCTTTAAATCCGCCAAAGAACATAAGCAAGAAGCCTAATACAAAGCTTACCAGGATACCGATAACAGCCCCATAAAATCCGCTGTCTATTCCTGCCGGACTGATATAGCTCGGGATAGCAAAAATACCCAATCCACCAATGATATAACCTTTCGTTCCCATCATTCCTATAATACCGCCGCCTACTGCAGATGCTATGCAGCTTAAAATAAATGGTTTCTTACGTGGTAATGTAATCCCGTAAATCGCTGGTTCTGTCACACCAAAAATCCCGGAGATGACAGCTGGAATGGAAAGTGATCTCAGTTTTACATTTTTGGTTTTAAACAAAATTGCCAGTACGACGCCCGTCTGAGCAAAGGAAGCTCCCAGCGTAGCCGCAAGAATCGGATCGAATTTAAGCACGGCTAAGTTGTTCATAGCGATAGGAACAAGTCCCCAGTGTAATCCAAAGATAACAAACACTTGCCAGAAAGCGCCCATGATTATGCCTTCAATCATTGGACTTAAGTTATACACAAAGAGGGTTGCTGCCCCAAGCAGTTGACCTGCCCAAGTCGAGAGAGGTCCAATCACAATCAATGCTAAGGGTACAATAACTAACAATGTGAAAAACGGAACCAAAAATGTTCTCACTACGCTAGGGATTACCTTTTTAAAGAAATTTTCTATTTTTGAGCCTACATAGGTGGATATGATAATTGGAAGAACTGTTGACGCATAACTCATCAGAATGACCGGAATGCCTAAGAAGGTGATATATACCGGTGACTCAAATATAGTACCGCTAAATAGAGTGTATAGTGGTTTGCCCGAGGCTGTTATCGTGCTAAATGTGGGGTACACAAGGGATGCACCTATAGCCATACCTATGAAAATGTTGGCATTGAACTTTTTAGCTGACGTATACCCCAGGAAAATAGGAAAGAAGTAAAATAAACAATCACCTAAAGCATTGAGAATTTGATAGGTACCCGATGTAGTGGTCAGCCAGCCCAAAGCTACAAATAGGGCAGTGAAGCCCTTAATCATACCTGTGGCACTTAAGACACCTAACGTGGGTGTAAATACACCTGAAATAGTATCAATGAATCTATTGAACAAACTCATTTTTTCACCAGATGCTTCTTCTGAATCTCCTGTCTGAAAACCACCCACAGCAGTAACATCAGCATAAACCTCAGGTACATGGTTACCTATAACAACCTGGTATTGCCCGCCACTCTTTACCACAGTGACAACACCATCCATATTTTTCAAAACCTCTGTATTGGCTTTACTTTCATCTTTTAGTTTGAAGCGCAAGCGTGTAATACAATGAGTTAGACTATTCACATTTTCTTTGCCGCCGACATTTCTGATGATGTCTTTTGCTAATGTCTCATACTTCATTGTAATTTCCCCTTTAATTGTATTTATAAAAAAAGGCGAAACCAAAATAGATCAAATTCGATCTAGGTTGGTTTCGCCTGCATTACCAGTAACAATCCAAGAGTTATTCAATTTTGTCTTTGGGTCACACGCTGAATATGAATCGTGATATACAGCTTTTCCTCATCTGACAATACCATATCCAAGTATTTCTCAATCTTCAGCATGCAGCCATAAGCCTTTTTGTACTTTGCTTTCACTTGCCTCCATAAAAAGTCGTCTTCCAGTTCTACTTTTTCTTTTTTATTTAATCGCTGAAAGAAGAATCTTAAATGTGTAATAAATCGCTCATAACTGATCGAGTGTTCATCTATGGTGGTATTATAAGAGTATTTAATAATATTCAAGATGTCGTGTATTTTTTGAGTTTGCTGAGCAACATCTGCTACCTTGTTGTAGGAGCTGTTTACTTGAGCATTGATTAAATGAAGAGCAATATTACCTGCTTCATCTTCTGACAATCGTTTGCCTGTTTCGTCTTCAATAAACTCCAGTGCTTTTAAGCCAACCGCAAATTCTTTAGGATAAAATTTTTTGATCTCCCAAATTAACGGATTTGCATTTTTAAACCCTTCATCAAACATTTTAAATGCATTGTTCATGTGATCCGTAAGCGAAACATATATATAATCGCTCAATTGTACTTCTAATATGCTTTTTCCATATTCAATGATGTCATAGCATAACGAAACATATTCTGATGGAACATCCTCTAACAATAACTTAAATTTCTCTGAAGCATCTTTATGTTTAAGCACAAAGACCTTTTCAATTAGATGCTCTTCTACTTGTTCGCCTGCATTCTTTTTGAATGCAATACCACGACCCATAACAACAAATTCATCTCTTTTTTGATCTTTGGCTATTATGGCGTTGTTATTAAAGATCTTCGTTATGATCATCTAACTGCCCCCCTTATCCCATCAAATTTAAAAAAGGATTTAGATGCTGGGCGAAATTTCAGATAGGTCACAAGACGGTAATAGCCGATCAAATCTTCGTCGTAAATCAAATTCAAATGTATTGATTTACAATTCCGTGTTATGAAAACGCATTCATAATAAGAGACAAAGCCTTACGTTTTCCATCATTGATCTTGAGTGCTCCCAAACCGATCTGATATTCCGTTCTGAAAATGGATATAGTCGGTTAACCACGTCCCATGACATCATTTTTGGGATGTCGATTCGTTGGTCGACGTCATCATCTTTGTTGTTCAGCACTTGTAAGGCTTTATATCACTCACCTTTCTGCGTTATGGCTGGGCAGATTTTCATATCATGCAGGATATCGCAAAGCATGTATTCTAAAAAGAAAAGGCAAAACCCAACACATGGAAATTGAATTCCATGCCTCGGGTTTTGCCTTTTCAGTAACAATCCCAAAATCATAATAACATCGAATTTAAGTTTTGCCAACAAAAATGTTTGCGCTTTCTTTTTCGGAGCAACCACATCAAATACAACACACTATCATGGTATAAAATGTCATCCGCCAATGTAGGACATGTTAATCTTTTTTTTGTTGTTAGCTGTCTGCTCCGTACGTTCATCGGAATACCGGTCTGTACGTTGTTCCCATACTGAAGTAATCACATCGAGTAGTTCCTGGTCATCCGCTTCATTACGAAGCATCTGGCGTAAATCGAATCCGCCTGAAGCAAACAAACATGTATAAAACTTGCCATCGCACGATAAGCGGGCGCGTGTACAAGACGAACAAAATGATTCAGAAACCGAAGTAATAAAACCAATCTGTGCGTCGCTGTCTTTATAACGGTAACGTTTTGCCACTTCTCCAAAGTAATCCCGATCCATCGGCTCCAGCTCGTACGCATTCTTAAGTCGTTCAACAATTTGTTTTTTGGTTAGTACCTTTTTGAAGCTCCATCCGTTGTCATTCCCTACATCCATAAACTCGATAAAGCGAAGGGTTATTCCCTGCTCCTTAAAATAAGCGGCCATCGGCAAAATCTCCGAGTCATTAACGCCTTTTTGAACGACCATATTGACTTTGATTTCAAAGCCGATTTCTCTTGCATATTCGATCTGCTTCAAAATAAAATCAGGCTTAATCCCCCGCCCATTCAATCGCCCAAATAGCTCAGGGTCCAGAGCGTCCAGACTGACATTAAGCCGTCGTAGCCCCGCGTCATAGAGAGGCTTAGCCTGCTGTCCTAGCAGCACACCATTGGTGGTCAAGCCGATATCTTCCACTCCGTCAATGGACAGGATTTGGGAGACCAGGTCGGATAGATTCCTGCGCATTAATGGTTCGCCGCCCGTGAGTCGGATCTTTTTTACACCCAGGGATACAAAGAGCTTCGTTAGCCGGTGTATCTCTTCAAACGACAGACATTCATTTTGAGGAAGAAAGGCGTAATCGTCACCGAATATTTCTTTGGGCATGCAATAGGAACAACGGAAATTGCAGCGGTCTGTAACCGATATACGCAGGTCACGAATTGGCCGCTGCAACGTGTCTTTCAGTGGATAAAAATTCATACGCCCTCTCCTTTCTAGTTGTTTAGCATCGTTATTATTAGCCACCGCTGACTGGGGGAATGAAGGCTGCAATGTCTCCATCCTGTAATACATCCGTAGACAACGCATACTCCTCGTTTATCGCAATTCGCACAGACTCGATCGGCATATCTGGATATTGATCTGTTATCCAATTGGATAAATCGCCTACCGTTTGGCCCGCCAAATCTGCCAATTCTTCTGTTTTTCCCGTCACCTCACGGAGTCCCGCAAAGTAGTACAGCTTAATCATGACTGATCTCCCCCGGCTTTTTCTTTTGATCTCCGACCCACTGCGTTCCATCTTCCCAAATCTCTCGTTTCCAAATAGGAACTATTTCTTTAATTCGTTCGATCGCGTATTCATTTGCCTTATACGCATCCGAACGGTGAGGTGAAGAAACGGCAATGACAACGGCGATATCACCGATTTGAAGCTCGCCAATGCGGTGCGCGATTGCCACTCGCGTCCCTTCCCATTTCTGTTCGATTTCGCGACCAATCTCTGTGAGTTTTTTTTGGGCCATGGGGACATAGGCCTCATAAGCAAGGTATAAGGTCCGTACGCCTTGAGTCCATTCTCGTACGTGCCCTGTAAAAATAGTCACCGCTCCTGCTTCCGGCCTTAGGACATAATCCGCATAAGCCTGCGGGATAATGGGCTCCGTCACGATTTCAAATACACTCATCTTTTCCACCTTCCAGCCCCCGGACAATCCACTCTCCGGTGACAGACTCTTTAAATATTTCTGCTTTTTGTATCTATATCTCATTTAACCGAACAGCTGATGATATAGTTTTTGACCGTTGGCAACACTCCGTACACCGTGTATGAGAAGCCTTCCGTTTTTGAATAAAATCATTCGATGCTTAAAAGCATAAAATTCAACGAAATAAGGGGTTCTTTTTACACGATCTGCTATAAGCCTGCCCATTTTTTCTGCATCATCGAGCGTGATCGGACGTTGTGGGTCTGGAAGAACCTGTACAACGTTCCGTCCGCACAGAGCAGCATACGCCGAGCGACGTGATGCTGTCAGTGCAGGAAACGTAGGATGTTCTCCACAGGTTGGACAATCTTGGTTACGGATGCGGGAAATCCCTATGTCCATCTGCGTGTTCTCCCATAAATCAAATAGATGAACCTTGCGACGCATCTTATCACGTCCGCCGCTCAGCCACTTCATGGCTTCTGCACATTGGAGGGCGGCTGTCACCTGGACTGCGGGTGAGATGATTCCAGCCGTATCGCAGGTCTGATTGATCGCAGGCAGCGATGGCAGAAGGCAGCGTAAACAAGCTGACTCGCCCGGCACGAATGGAAAAACAACGCCTGTGCTTCCAACACAGGCTCCATAAATCCATGGAATTCCTACCTTCAGTGCAGCATCGTTGATCAGCAGACGAGTTTCGAAATTGTCCGTAGCATCCATCAGTAATATACTCTTGCTGGCAAGTTCTAGAACAAGCTCAGCATCTAAATTATCGAGATATGTGTGCAAGCGCACGTCTTCTCGTATGGCTTTCAGCCTTTTTTCGGCTGCCATAACCTTGGGCTGCATTTCCGCGGCGTCCTGCTCCGTGAACAGCTGCTGACGTTGCAGATTCGACATCTCTACGTAATCCCTGTCAACAAGATGGAGCTCCCCAACGCCCGCTCTTACCAGTGTTTCGGCGATGGCAGAACCCAGTGCCCCGCAACCGATAATGGTGACGACAGCAGCGGATAGATTACGCTGCCCTTCGCCACCAATGGGTCTAAATAAGATCTGTCTGGAATAACGCTCATTCATTAGATTGTGTCCCTTGATAATACAGCCATATGACGAGGATCAGGCTAGCCAGCGCCACTTGGGAGAGCAGCATGAATCCAATGGAGTAATGGCCAGTAGCGGCATGAATCGTCGACAACAAGATCGGAGGGAAAAAGCCACCGAGACCGCCCATCATGGATACAATTCCGTTAACTATACCTGCTTGTTTATTAAAATAAAATGGAACTAGCTTGAAGATGACGCCATTCCCTACTCCAGCACATACAGCGATCGCCAAGCAGCCTACTGTATAAAGGGTGATCCCTGGTGAAAAAGCCAAAAGAATCGCAGCGACCGTATAAACAGAGAACGTGCCTACCAGCAGGAACAGAGGCTGAAACCGATCCGCCAGCCAGCCACCGATAGGGCGGAAGAAAGTAGCAATCGCAATAAAGCCTGCTGTACGCATCCCTGCATCCACTTTGGTCAGTTCAAAATTTGATACCAGGAAATTCGGCAAGTACACCGTGAACGCTACAAATGAGCCAAATGTAATAAAATAAAAGAGCGAGAAAAACCAAAGCTTCTCATTTTTATAAACCCCTTTGATCTGCTCCATAATGGGCGTCTTCACTTTAGCTTCATGACGATCCCCAAAGAAGAAATTCAAAACGATAAAAACAAGCAGCAGAATGAGATACAGCTTCACTGTAGGGGCCCAGCCGATTTGGGTAGCCACAATAGGGGCCGAGAAGGTAGTGACGGCTGTTCCCAAGTTTCCTATACCATACATTCCATTTACAAACCCATGCTTTTCCTTTGGATAATACTTCGGCAGCGAAGTCACCCCAACCGAGAACACAGCTCCTCCAATCCCAAGGAACAAGCCACCAATAATTAAATCCGTCATCGTAGAAGCTTCACTGATATAGTAGACGGGAAACAAAAGCAAAATAAAGCTAACGAGAAAAACGATTCTTGCTCCGAAGATGTTGGCATAATAACCAAGCGGGATGCGCAGAATCGAACCAAGCACGACCGGAATCGCCGTGACCATGGCCAATTTTCCGGGCGGAATAGCAATATCCTCCGTAATGAACGGCATAAGCGAAGAAATGATAACCCATACCATGAATCCAAGAATCAAGTTCAATGTTTGTAACGGTAACTGCATTTTTCTAATCATTTAACTCACCTTTTCAACGTTTTTTCTGTCGAATTATTAAATTGAATTTCTGTCCCCATTGTAGCCGCTAGCCGATCTGTTCGAATATAGGGGACTCCCCTTTACCCGACAGGGGACTCCCTGAAAATATAAAAAAGCCGCTTCTATAGGAAGCGGCTTGGTCTTTTTAAGAGATAAGTGTATTTAATTTGTCACATAACTTGGTTAGATCATTCCGATTGATCTGTTGCTCTGCCATAGGAAAAAGTACAGTTTCTTCTTTTATAAAATGTACAGTCAGCACTTCAAAGGCCTCTCCCGCGTTCTTGGCTGCCTCTTGAATGTCATCAAGCGTGAGCAAACTCAAATCGCCCTCCGTCTGATGAAGAAAATGATCGATATAGCCCTCTATTTCACGGTGCTCCTCCTGTATACCGACGAGCGGTCCCTGCTCAAAACCAATGTAGGTTCCTAGCATAGAAAAGAAGTGTTCTTCTTCCTTTTCGGTATGTTTCTTGAGGGGTACCCTAAAGTCGAGAATCTGCATTCTCAGTTTTTCCAGTTGCTTGCGGCCTTCTTCCAAATCTAGTATTCTGTGCTGCTCAAACCACAATACAATGGCATGCCATTCATCCATCAGATATGTTAGATATCGATGCTCATTTTCAAGAATACGCATGGCAGGTTTGGAAAAGCGCAGTTTCTCATTTTCCAGCACGCGGATTTCCTCCATTCATCGGCTAAAAATCCAGCATTTTTTTCTTTAATGCATATTGGACCAGTTCAGGCCGGCTTCTTAAATTCAATTTTTCCATGATCTTCGCTTTATTTGCTTCCACCGTCTTGACAGAGATGAACAGCTTTTCCGCAACTTCCTTGTTACCGTAACCTTTTGCGACCAGAGGCAGAATCTCCAGTTCCCGCTTGGACAGGATCTCATAAGGATCTTCTGATTGTGACGTTGTATCTTTTTTGATGAACTCACGAACGAGAGAAGTAGCCATTTTAGGATGGATATAAGTCCCACCCCCATGAATGGTTCGTATGGCAAGTAATAGCTCCTCATCTGGAGCATTTTTCAAAACGTATCCTGAAGCACCATTCTTTAAAATATGAAAAAGATATTCTTCATCGTCATGCATGGTCAAAATCAGAATTTTAGTATCAGGGTGGTCTTCTTTAATCTTGCCTGTGGCGATCAATCCACTTTCGCCTGGGGGCATGCTGAGGTCCATGATTAGAATATCCGGACGATATTTAGCTACCATCGTATACGCTTCAATGCCATCCGCAGCCGTTCCGACAACCTCCATATCCGATTGGAAGTTCAAAATCATGGAAAATCCGCTTCGTACAATAGCATGGTCATCCGCTAACACAATTTTGATCAAGTCTCTATTCCTCCTCTTGGCCAATCGGAATTTGCAAAAAGACTTTGGTTCCCTGACCCACATTTGATAGGACGCCAAAACTTCCGCCTACCAGCTCTGCTCGCTCCTGCATGCCATATAAACCTAATCCCGTTCCAATAGGCTGGCTCCCCTTTTCAAAGCCAATTCCATCGTCCTCTACAGTCAAACGAAGCGTATGATCGTGCTCAGTCAAAGAAACTTTAACCATGTCTACCTGGGCATATTTTAAGGCATTGAGAACAGCCTCTTGGCAGACACGGTAAATGACCGTTTCCTTTTCACTTCCGTATCGCTTTTGGGGAAGATCCGACACAAATTCAACGACAAGACCAAAGCTTTGTTCAACCCTCTTAAAGTGGGAACGAAATGCCGCTTCAAGCCCAAAATCATCAAGTGTGGCGGGGCGTAGTTCCACAGACAGGTTGCGGATATCATCCAGCAATCGCGTCATGGATGCTTCAGTCTGCTTCATGTTTTTGATGAGCTGTTCATCATTCGTCATGTATTTTAACACCCGCAGCTCAACAACCGCACTCATCAATTCCTGGGCGACGCTGTCGTGCAGTTCCCTGGAAAGCCGTTTACGCTCATTTTCCTGCGCTTCAATGACATGCTTCATCATTTTGTTTTGATACAATTTTTCCTGCGTCTGAAATTGCGGAGTCAAGTCCCTCAACATCAACACCCTTGTTCCATGTTCAGAATCAATGGTGTGAAAAGAAGCGGCATAGGGGATCATTCCGTTGCTCTTTGTTTCCAGATATACCTGAAAAGAAGCGAAATCCTTGGATTCTGGCATATTGAAATAACAATCAAGGCAGGTACGGGGCTCCGTTTCGCTTGTATAGCCCCTGCATGTTCCACACAAAGCTTTTTCCTTCCCTTCATAGAGTTGAATGAGGACGTCATCGCTCACAATCTCCTCCGCTGCCGGGTTCATAGCTAGGGTGTTCCCTTGCCCATCAAAAAAGAAAATGGCTTCTGTACTGTTCTCAAACAACTTCACCATTAGCGCATTCAAAGAGCCAGTCCCTACAGATAATGTCAATTACATCACTTCCTTCCCGTTCAACTCTCCAAATCCCCTATGCGCCAAAGCTTCCAAATCACGCATCATGGCTGCGGTCATCAGCAGTTCTTCCCGAAATCCACCAAGCAGTACGCCCGCGACGCGAGCATCATTCCATAGGGGAACAGCCCCGAGACTCTTGAGTTTCTCGGATTGAACGATCGGGTAGTTAAACAGGTTGTCTGCCCCCACATATTGATGAACAGATGGAATGAAAACGGATTTCCCAGTTTTGAACACGACTCCTGCTATGCCCTTTCCGGATTGCAGTACAATTCGCTTAAAGCGATCATTTAAATTACCGGCTGCATTTTTCCATTTAATTACGTATTGATATTCGGCCGGTTCAACCAGAGCAAGCGCCATGAAATCATAACCGAAATGTTCGCGTATTCGCTCAAGCTCCCTTTGATAATCCATCCTATTATTCATCGCTCTCTCCTAATAGAATTAGGAAAGAAGGCAGAGCCCGCTTTCCTAATTCGATTTATGTCTTCTGTAAAGGATATAACTTCTGCGCACATAATTCAACGGAACACTCCACACATGTACAAGCCGGGTAAACGGCCAGAATGCAAAAATCGCAAAGGCCATAAGAATATGAAGCTTGAAGGACATCGGTACGTCTCTCATCAGTGTCGGGTCGACACGGAATACGAATAAACCGCGGAACCAGATTGAGATCGTCTCTCGATAATCGAATTCTGGCTGTACCGCATTCGTTACGAGAGTCGCAAACATCCCCATGCATACAATGGCCAAAAGCAATACGTTTACTATCAAATCAGACGCCGTACTTAAATGGCGCACATTGCGTATTGTAAATCGACGAGAGGTAAGAATCAACATACCGAGGAACGTCATCGCTCCAAATATTCCACCAATATAAACTGCTCCAATATGATATAGATGATCGTTTACACCCAGTGCATGCATCCAGGTTTTGGGTATGCCCAGACCGGATACATGACCCATAATAACCGGGATAATACCCAGGTGGAATAAGAGACTTCCGATCATCAATTGTTTCTTTTCAATAAACTCACTTGATTTCGCTGTCCAATTGAACTGATCATTTCTGTAGCGGAAAATATGCCCTACAATAAAGACGACCACACACATATAAGGGAAAATAACCCATAAAAACTGCTCTAGCATCATCATTGCGCAGCTGCCTCCTGTTCTACGCATGCTTTAAGCGTTTCGCGCAGTCCCTTGACCAGATGAAAATACGGGCTTTCCATTTTCTCCAGCGCTTTAAGTAAATGATATGTGCCGTCTTCCAGGATCGCGATTGGCATGCGGAAGTTTTCTGTCGTCTTCGGATCTTGCGACCATTCGGCGGCATACAGAAATTCACACATGAGCGGAAGGTAATCTGGCAGCTCACCATCTGGCATTTCAAGACCATACATCTCGTATAGCACCTTTAACTTGACCAACATTTGTCCCCGTTCTTTTGCATCTTCGAATTTGAAGTAAGTCATATATAGTGCACAATTTTTTTGAAAATCAAAGGTTTCTGTATACATTTCCTGAATCTCTTCCATACTGAACTCTTGCATAAGGGACCAGTAGGTGTTCGCATACGTATATGCCGGATGGTTTGGATCAAACGATGCTTCCAGAAAAGCCGGATGAAAATCCAGCTTTTCCGGGTACATGAGTTGTTGGGCGAAAAACCCGAATGATGGCTTGCATTCATACAGCTTCGCTACATTAATCACGCCAAATACCCCCGTAGAAGTTTTCTTCATACATTTCTTTTCCCGTTTTCAAAGGCTCTTCCATCCCCATTGAACTTGCCATACTACAGCCGTCACATCCAGATCCTGAACCCATATTTCCCATGGTATCGCCGTAACCCGCAGATCCTTGAGCCCGGTACGGATTCGAATATCCTTCTTTATGCGACGTTGGAATGACGAAACGATCCTCATACTTGGCAATCGCCAGAAGCCGATACATCTGCTCAGTCTGCCGAGGTGTCATGCCAATGCGCTCAAGACGGCTTTCATCAAAAGATTGTCCTGTGGATTGAGCACGCATATAGGAGCGCATCATAGCCATTCTTTGCAAGGATTCCTTCACGGTTTGGGTGTCGCCCGCCGTCAGCATATTGGCAAGGTACTGAATAGGCGTGCGCATTTCTTCGATAGCCGGAAAAATCATATCAGGATTCTCAATCGAGTCTTTCCCTTCAAAGTAATTCATGATCGGGCTAAGTGGTGGAACATACCAGACCATAGGTAATGTGCGATATTCCGGATGAAGCGGGAATGCCAGCTTGTGCTCAATGGCAAGCTTGTAGACCGGCGAGTTCTGCGCTGCTTCAATCCAGTCCTCCGAGATGCCGTCTTTTCTCGCTTGAGCGATCACTGCCGGATCATTAGGATCCATGAACAGGTCACACTGCGCCTTATAAAGCTCTTTCTCGTCCTGCGTAGAAGCGGCCTCAAGCACCCGATCCGCGTCATACAGCATAACACCGAGGTAGCGAATTCGTCCTGTACATGTCTCGGAGCAGACTGTCGGCAGGCCTGCTTCCACACGTGGGAAACAGAAGGTACATTTTTCCGCTTTGTTCGTCTGCCAGTTAAAGTACACTTTTTTGTATGGGCAGCCCGTCATGCAATACCGCCAGCCGCGACATGCTTCCTGATCCACGAGCACAATTCCGTCCTCGTCCCGTTTGTACATAGCACCTGAAGGACAGGACGCGACACAGCTCGGATTTAAACAATGTTCGCAAAGCCGTGGGAGATAAACCATGAACGACTTCTCAAAGTTAAATTTAATCTCTTCTTCGATTTTCTGAATATTTGGATCAAGCGGACCGGTTACATGCGCACCCGCCAGGTCATCTTCCCAGTTTGGACCCCACTCCAAATCCATTTTTTCACCCGTTACCGCAGAGTGCGCGCGTGCCACAGGTGAATGCTTCTGTTCACCGGCGTTGGTCAGTTGCTCGTAATTGTAAGTCCAGGGCTCATAATAATCTTTCATTTCCGGCATGTCTGGATTGTAAAAAATCTTACCCAGTGCTATCTTGGACAGCTTGTTGCCTGACTTCAATTCCAATTTCCCTTTGCGGAGCTGCCAGCCGCCTTTATATAATTCCTGATCTTCCCAGCGCTTCGGATAACCGATACCGGGTTTAGTCTCCACATTGTTAAACCACATATATTCCGCACCTTTGCGGTTCGTCCAGGTTGTTTTACATGTCACGCTGCACGTATGGCAGCCAATACATTTATCCAGGTTCATGACCATGGCAATTTGAGCTTTAATCTTCAAGCCAGTTAACCTCCTTCATTTTACGTACCGCAACGTACACATCACGCTGGTTGCCGATTGGACCATAATAGTTGAATCCATAACTAAGCTGAGCATATCCACCGACCATCTGGGTTGGTTTAAGATGAATTCTTGTTGGTGCGTTATGACTACCGCCGCGTGTATCCGTGATTTCAGAGCCTGGCACTTGAATGTGCTTATCCTGAGCATGGTACATGAACATAGTCCCTCTTGGCATCCGATGGCTGACAACGGCCCGGGCGGTTACAACGCCATTACGGTTGTATACCTCTACCCAGTCATTGTCAGCAAGATCGTGCGCCTCTGCGTCTTCATTGTTGATCCATACGGTAGGACCTCCACGAAACAGCGTAAGCATGTGCTGGTTATCCTGGTAGGTGGAGTGAATATTCCATTTACCGTGCGGTGTCAGATAGCGAAGCACGAGTGAATCTTGTCCGCCTTTTATTTCCCGATCCCGAGGACCGAACACCATCGGTGGCAACGTCGGTTTGTAGATCGGCAATGATTCTCCAAATTGTTGGAAAATCTCATGATCAATATAGAAATGCTGTCTTCCCGTCAAAGTACGAAACGGAACGAGGCGTTCAATATTCGTTGTAAATGGTGAATAGCGGCGTCCCTTCTTGTTCGATCCAGTGAATACTGGTGTCGGTATAACTTCCCGAGGCTGTGCCGTGATACTTTGGAAAGTGATTCTTTCCGCTGCCCGATCAGCCGAGATGTCTTTAAGTTCAACACCGTGAAGCTCTTCTGCCTGCTCATAAGCCTTTTGCGACACCCGTCCATTAGTCGCGGATGAAAGATGAAGAATTGCATTGGCCACTTGGCGAGCTGTCTGGATTTTTGGCAGTCCATCTTTAATGGACTCATCGTAATAAACTCCGTTCAACTTTTTCATTTCCTCATATTCTTCTGCTACGGAGAAGCTGACGCCATGCGCACCTGCTTTCCCAGTAGTCAAATTCGGACCGAGTGAGATAAATTTATCGTGAATTTTAGTATAGTCACGTTCGATGATGCTGAAATTCGGCATGGTTTTACCCGGGGTCGCTTCAATCTCGCCCTTCGTCCAATCCTTTACAAGACCCATCGGCTGTGAAATTTCACCCACACTGTCGTGTGCGAGCGGCGCGGTCACAAGGTCTTTATATATACCTGGCAGGTACTCTTTCGCCATATCAGAAAAGACTTCGGAAAGCTGGCGGTAAATATCCCAGTCCGCACGGGATTCCCACAGTGGATTAACGGCCGGATTAAACGGGTGTACGAAAGGATGCATATCGGTGGACGACAAATCCGTTTTCTCGTACCAGGTTGCCGCCGGAAGCACGATATCCGCGTACAATGGGGTTGTCGTCATCCGGAAATCAAGTGCAACCATCAGATCAAGCTTTCCTTCCACATCTTCTCTCCAGACGATTTCCTCCGGTTTCTGCTCCTCGTTCGGCCGGGCAAGCAGGGCATCAGATGCTCCGAGTAAATGCTTCATGAAATACTCTTGTCCCTTTGCCGAACTGGAAATCAGATTGGACCGCCAAACAAAGAGTGAACGCGGGAAGTTCTCGGCTGCCCCAGGATCTTCTACAGCGAAGCGTGTCTTACGTGATTTAATCTCTTCCACAGAATGATTAATGATTTCCTCGTTGGACTTTTTGCCTAATTGCGCTGCCTCTTCGGCGAACAACAGACTATTTTTATTAAACTGTGGATAAGAAGGCAGCCAACCCAGACGCGCTGCGAGCACGTTGTAGTCTGCTGGATGTCTGTAACTGACATCCCCGCCAGTCGGTGACTTCAAGGTGTCTGTTCCACTTTCTTCGTAACGCCACTGCTCTGTTGCAAAGTAGAAAAACGATGTAGCATTTTGCTGTCGAGCCGCCCCTTGCCAGTCTTTTGCAAAGGCAATCGTTGACCAGCCTTCGATTGGGCGGAGCTTTTCTTGACCCACATAATGCGCCCAGCCTCCCCCGTTTACACCTTGGGAAGCCGTCAACACGACAAGGTTCAAGATGGACCGATAGATGGTGTCACTATTGAACCAGTGGTTGATACCCGCACCCATAATAATCATGGAGCGCCCTTTGGTATCGATAGCATTTTGGGCAAATTCCCGAGCAATCTGTACCACAACAGACGCCTTCACACCTGTGATCTTCTCCTGCCAGGCAGGGGTATAATGCGAAGCTTCGTCGTAATAATTCTTGGCGTTATGAGAGCTGTCATTGCGTGCGACACCGTACTGGCTCATCATCAAATCGTACACGGTTGCTACGTAACGTTCCGAGCCATCTGCCAAGCGTACTTTTTTGACTGGAATTACACGTTTGAACGTTCCATTACCTGCGTTATCAAAATAAGGGAATACGATTTCTTCCCATTGCTCGCCATGACCTTCCACAGTGAGTGCAGGCTCAACTTTTGTTCCGTCTTCCCGCTCCAGAATCAGGTTCCATTTCTTATCCTGCTCCCAGCGCTGTCCCATCGTACCGTTCGGAACCAGCATTTCCCCCGCTGCTTCGTCATATATGACTGGCTTCCAGTCCGCATGCTGCGAAGCATCTCCAAGGTCACTCGCCCGTAGGAAACGTCCACCTTTCCAGGCTCCCTCGTGCGGATCAAGCAGAATCATAAACGGCATATCTGTATATTGTTTGGCATAGTTAATGAACATCGGTTCTTGGCGCTCTTTGTAAAACTCATCCAGAATAACATGTGTCATAGCCTGGGCTACAGCAGCATCTGTACCCGGATGTGGTGCAAGCCAGTTGTCAGCGAACTTCACATTCTCCGCCAAGTCGGGAGCCACTGATACAACTTTTGTCCCCTTATAACGTACTTCCGTCATAAAATGAGCGTCTGGCGTCCGGGTAAGTGGTACATTCGATCCCCACATGATCAGGTAACCCGCATTGTACCAATCAGAAGATTCCGGCACATCCGTCTGCTCACCCCAAATTTGAGGAGATGAAGGCGGAAGGTCGGCATACCAGTCATAGAAACTCAACATCTGTCCACCAAGAAGCGAAATGAATCTGGCTCCTGAAGCGTAGCTTATCATTGACATCGCCGGTATTGGCGTAAAGCCCGCGATCCGGTCAGGACCATACTTACGAATGGTATAGATGAGTTGCGCCGAGATCAGACGCAGCACATCGTCCCAAGCGACACGGACATGACCGCCTTTTCCGCGAGCTGCTTTATAGAGCTTGGCTTTCTCCGGATCTTCCACAATGCTTGCCCATGCTTCCACCGGATTGGCATGTTCCTGGATGGCAGCCTGCCAAAGCCGCAACAGCTTACCGCGCATATAAGGGTATTTCACACGTAATGGACTGTATTCATACCAGGAAAATGTAGCGCCACGCGGGCATCCCCGCGGTTCAAATTCTGGCATATCTACACCGCAGGAAGGATAATCGATCTGTTGATTTTCCCAAGTAATGATGCCGTTTTTCACAAAAACCTTCCAACTACAGGAACCCGTGCAGTTCACTCCGTGAGTCGTCCGAACCACTTTGTCGTGAGACCAACGCTGTCGGTACACGTTTTCCCATTCTCTATTTTTTTCCTCAAGGATTGACCAATTTCCCGAATAGCTTTCGATCGGTTTAAAAAAGTTGAGGTTGTATTTTTTTTTCATCGATGACCAACACTCCTTTTTAGAATAAATCATCCCAACGCAAGTTCCATGGGAAGGTTCATTCGCTTACTCTCATTATGTAATTCATTCATCGCTGTTCCCATTAGGGAATGTCCTATAGCGCTACAGGAAA
The DNA here is from genome assembly GCF_054602585.1 of Paenibacillus sp. SEL3. Taxonomy (NCBI): domain Bacteria; kingdom Bacillati; phylum Bacillota; class Bacilli; order Caryophanales; family Paenibacillaceae; genus Paenibacillus; species Paenibacillus sp. SEL3. The sequence continues at coordinate 773,986 of NZ_CM137725.1, forward strand.
TCCCTCGTTCTATCGAAAGATACAAAAAAGCCTCCCCCTGCTAAAGGGAAGCTTATATGAAGAGATTAATTGTTCTTTTGGCCCGTTAACAGGAGCATGATAAAAGAAATGAGTATGATAGAGCACGTCCAGGCCCAGGCCATAGGAAGATGCCCAGAATCCACTGCAATATAAATGGCCGTCGGAATCGTTTGTGTTTTACCCGGAATATTTCCGGCAATCATCAACGTAGCACCAAATTCGCCCAGGCCGCGGGCAAAACCGAGTATAAAGGCAGCTTTAAAAGAAGGGAAAATTAAAGGAAAGGTGATATACCGGAAAACCTGCCATTCACTTGCACCCATCGAACGTCCCACGTTTTCCAAGTCCTGGTCAACAGAAGACAATCCCATTTTCAGTGTCCGATAGACAAGAGGAAAAGCCACTACCACCGCTGCTATAACCCCAGCCCACCACGAGAATATAATAGGTTCTCCAAACGATTGCTCCACAAAACGTCCGAACCCGCTTTTTCGTCCTAGTAATATTAGTAGTAAAAAACCAACAACCGTCGGTGGGAGTACCAAGGGCAGCATAAGCACAGTTTCAACAACCGTTTTCCCTTTAAATAAACCTAACCGTGACATGGACCATGCCACAAGCAAGCCTAATATGATTACTAGAACGCTGGATAACAGTGCAACCTGCAACGATAAGCGGATAGGAGGCCAATATTCATTCCAATCTATATCTTGCATGCTCACTTCGGTATGGTAAATCCATACTTAGCCATAATATTCAGAGATTCTTGTGATTGTAGGTATGCATAAAAGTCTTCGGCTTCTTGAATGTGCTTTGAACCTTTGATAATCCCGATTGGATACTCAACAGGTGAATAGGTTTTGGGATCCACCTCAAAGGCGATTTTTGCCTTTTGTGAAGTCAACGCATCTGTTTTATATACAAATCCGACATCAGCATTCCCAGTTTCCACATATTGCAGCACTTGTCTAACGTCTTTCGCTTGAACCAGCTTGCTCTGTAACGTGTCCCAAAGCTTCGCTTTCGTCAGCGCTTCCTGTGCGTAGTTGCCTGCAGGAACACTTTCAGGAATTCCGATCGCAACTTTCTTCACTTCTCTTTTTGTTAAATCGGTTACACTCGCAATGTCCATCGTCCCATCTGCTGGGATAACCGCGACCAATTCATTCGTCAGCCATGTTTTTTGTTTATTACTCTCTATTAACTGTTGATCTACGAGAGACTTCAAGTTTTTCTTCGAAGCGGACAGGAACAAATCCGACGGCGCTCCTTGCTCAATTTGTTTTTCCAGCGCACCAGAGCCGCCGAAGTTAAAATTCAATTTGGTGCCTGTATGGGTTGATTCGTATGAATGCTGAATTTCTTTGAGCGCATCCGTTAAACTTGCAGCTGCGGATATGGTAAGCTCAACAGTTTCAACCTTTTTCGAAGAATCCTGGCTGGAGACCTCGTTGTTCTGGGCCGTGCTGCTACCATTTGAAGCTGATTGTTGCCCCGCACCGCACCCTGAAAGTAATAAAATGATGGAAATAACCAAAACGAAAACAGTGCTACTTTTAATTAATTTATGCAATTGGTTCGGCTCCTCATGTTAGTTCATCATTAATTAATGGGTTTCGCTATTAGCTGTGCCTGTTTCGTACGTTCGATCAATGTACAATTTTCAAGAAGAATATGATTAAAAATATCTGCTTCCAGGTCTTCTAACCGCTTCAATACGAGTCGGTGCGTACCACAAGCTTCCTGCATCGGCTCAAAGCCATTTGTGATCAAGCGCATTTCCTTCAGGAATTCCACCACCGTTTGATGTTCGTTTTGCAACTTGGACAAAATTGGATTTAACTCATCTGCTCGTTCCATTGTTGATTCTTGTAAAAATGCTTCAATCATCGGAAACACAAGGTCCTCCTCATATTGAATATGTTCCGATATTTCCTGTTTAAGCAAGGTGAACAGTTCGTTAACTCGCTTTAGATGCGGATAACGTTCGCCATGAACCCGCGTTAGTTTGGTTACATACGGCGTTAACGCCGATAGTTCTTCCCGAAGCTTCGTATGATACTCATTTTGAATATAGGCGATTAGTTCTTTGGGTTCGAGTGAAGGAGGTTGCATTTGCTTATGCTGTGCCTGCTTTTCTTCCACTTCATGTATCTGCGTCAGCAGTTCACCAGCGTGGAGACCTTGATTGGCTGCTGCTTCACGGAGCGATATTTTCCCTCCACAGCAGAAATCAATCCTCAGTTTGCGGAACAGATCTCCCGTTTTGGGTACTGCTTTCACAATGTCCGCCACCCATGTTTCTTCCGTTAACTGGCTCATCTTCCATTCCTCCATCTTACTTCGATTTTATACTTAACTTTCATTCTACGTCTCCCTTAAAGCTGAACCAATCAGGGGGTTCCCTCTTTCATTCGTGGAAAGAGCCTGATTATAAAAAATCAGAAAGCAACTGTTCAGCCGCTTCTTTCCCTTGAGCGATGCAATCTGGAATTCCAACGCCCCCATAGCCGGCACCACATAGAAAAACACCCGGTAAATCCTGTGCGAAGTCCTGTCTGATCTTCGCCATATGCTCTTTGTGTCCAATCGGATATTGCGGCATTGATCGATCACACCTACTGACTTCGGTGAATTCCGGTTCCGCTTCCAGGCCCATTAAATCTTTCAAATCTTTACGCGCGGCATCCACAAGTTGATCGTCTGTCATCTGAATCCACTCCTGTGCACCTGCATGTCCAATGTAGGTCCGTAAAAGCGTATATCCTTCAGGAGCAGTATGGCTCCACTTCGTCGAAGACCAAGTACATGCCGTAATCTGTTTGCCTTCTTTGCGGGGTACTAAAAATCCCGTTCCCTCAAAATTAAGATTAAGATCTGTGTTTTTATAAGCAAGAGCAATATTGGCTACGGAAACATAGTGAATCTTGTGTAACCAGCTAGCGCTTGCAACGCCGGAGAATAATGTAGCCGCTTCAAAAGCTGGAACAGCGCAAATCACCGCATCCGCATCTATTTTTTGCCCATGTTCTAAAATGACCTGATAACCGCTTTCTTTCCTTACTTCAACTACACCTTGCCCCATAACAAAACGTACGGTATCCAGCCTTTCCTTTAGCCGCTCCACGATCGAAGATAATCCTAGCCGATAAGAAAGAAACATACTTTTCTTAGCGATATCCGGCAGGTTGTCTTGTACTGCTGGCTTTCTCCCCGCCCCTTTAGACATACCCTTAATCAGACTTCCATGCTTTTGTTCCATTAGTTTAAATTGAGGGAAGGTTGACATGAGGCTCAGGGAATGTGTATCCCCAGCGTAAATTCCAGACAGCAGAGGTTCCGTAATCTGGTCCAGAACTTCTTTGCCGAGACGCCGTTTGATAAAATCACCTAGAGATTCGTCTGCATCACCTTTCTTTGCCGGAATGATTAAATCCAGGGCTGCCCGTGCTTTTCCCAGCGGAGAAATAAGTCCTGTCCGAATGAAGGGAGTGAGCTTTGTTGGAATGCCCAGAATGAAGCCCATCGGCATCGTATGAAGTTTGCCCTTATGCAAAATGCTAGCAGATTTGGCTTTCGGGTTTGTCGATACCAGATCTGCTTCCAGCCCCAACTCCATAGTCAAATCCAATATTGCCGTCTTTCTGGCCAAGAAAGCATCCGGTCCTTTTTCGATCATAAAATCGTTTTGGCGAACGGTTTGCAGCTTTCCTCCTAGACGTTCACTTTTCTCCACCAGTGTAATCTCCACTTCAAGTTGCCGATCCTCAGCCAGCTTTTTCACATAAAAGGCAGCACTTAAACCGCTTATTCCTCCACCGAGAATAACGACTTTTTTAGAACTTTTCTTCATCATGAAAACACTTTTCCTCTCCAACCCCGGGTATATAAGCGCAATAAGGGTCACTCTCCAAATAGTCTCCTGTTATTGCAAAAGCCCTTGCTCTGGAGCCCCCACAGACAGCCTTGAATTCACAGACTCCACATTTACCTTTAAGTAGGGACTTATCTCTAAGATTCATCATGATCGGAGAGTTGCGATAAATATCTGCCAAGCTATCCTTTCGTACATTCCCGCACATAAGAGGCAGGAAACCACTAGGGTATACTTCGCCGATATGACTAATAAAAACAAATCCATCTCCGTCATTTACGCCTTTAGGAGCACGTCCTAAAACATCTGCCCTCTTTTGTCCGTCTGCTACACTGTTCTCACCTGCACTGTGCTTTTGCTGCAGCACGACCCTCCGGTAGTGAGGAGCTTCTGTAGCCTTCACTCCGTACGGCATCTGTTGCTGTATTTGATACAACCATTTCATTACGGCTTCATGCTCATCAGGAGTAATCATATCTTTCTCCATGCCACGTCCAGTTGGAACAAGGAAAAATAAACTCCATAACACGGCCTGCATTTCCTTTACTCTTTCTGCAATTTGCTCCAGATCATGAAGATTGTACCGGGATACCGTAGTGTTCACTTGAATAGGGATGTTCAGTTCCTTTAAATAACCAATTCCTCGCATGGTCGTATCGTAAGAACCCGCTGTACCCCGAAAATGATCGTGAATCTCGGCACATGAACCGTCCAGACTAAATGCCCACCGCGATAATCCAACTTGCTTTGCTTTTTCTACCGCTGTTCGTGTCACTTTAGGAGTGGCACTGGGGGTCATTGAAACCGACAGATTTTTCTCTTCAATTGCATATTGAGCCAGTTCAAACAGATCAGGACGCATTAAAGGATCTCCGCCTGTGAATACAAGCAACGGATGATTCATTTCAGCGATTTGATCTATTAGCTTCTTACCTTCTTCTAGTGTCAGTTGGCGAGGATCAGGTTTGTACTGAGCTTCCGCTCTACAGTGAAGGCACTTTAAAGCACAAGCTCGTGTAACCTCCCAGATGACTATAAACGGGTCAGTATGATAATCACGCGGCGTTTTCAAAGATATCATTGATGTCTCTCCTTTTAGAAATATAAAAACAACACAAAAACATAGAGCATCATTGAAAATCCAATTTCCGCCATGCCAACTTGTTTTGCCTTTAATCCGAGTTTAGGAAGCCAAATGGCTCTTATCAAAAAAATTAAAAAAGGAATAAACAGAAATAACTTTAACCAAATAGCAAACAACAAAATCACCGCATGATAGATAACGGAAGCATAATGGTAACGTATATTTTTTCTTTCACGAATGATCGTTTTGACATACAAAGCAGTTCCGATAAAGTAAAGCACCAAAAGCAAGAATAGCTCTGTTGCTACCCTCCAATCCTCTCCTCCCCCCATATAAATAACGGGATATATAAAAGAACAAAAGAGTAAAATTGCAACAATGTCATTGAGTAAAGCACGTTCATTTTTCGTTCTCGCAAAATAAATATTAGCCATAAAAAAGAGCAATAAAAGAACTCCATACCAGATCAAGGCAGGCTCAAACCATATCAGTGAAATTAACAAAGGAAGTAATATCACTCCGTATACAACGGCGGGTTTGCGGTATCTTTCACTGCTGCCTGTTTTGATCCATTGGAGGACAGGAAAACTGAATAAGTAGATAAAAAACCAGCACACAAATAGGGGTATATGAATGAGATCCCCTCGAGAAGCAGCTAAACCGAATAAAAATGGAAGAATGAGCATAGCCCAGGCTCCATGTTGATTGGGTATGTATCTGCTCATCCCCCTCAAACCCTTGATCCTTTTTTCACAATCTTTTTTATGTCTGTTATTTCGGTTAATCGATTCATCATCCATTCCCCCAAGATTGAGTTTTATCTTCTAACTTCATTCTAAGTATTATATGAAATTGAACCAATTAGGGAGTTCCCTTTTCCTTAGAGGGGAAAATCCTAACCGGAAAAATAACGCTATTTTCTTATGCTATACTGTACTAAAAAAGGGAACAAAGAAAGGATGAACTGTTATGGGAGGACCTTCTTTACGTCAACTGCATGCTCATCATGCCATTCATCAAGGCGGGCTATCTGGCGCTCTAGATAAGACGAGAGAAGTAGAGGAATTACTCGAAGCAAAAGAATTCCAGGTGGCGCGCCAGGCTGCCGACCACTTGATCGAATATTGGGAAACCCGCATTCTCAGCCATGCTGATGCAGAAGAGGAAGGATTCTATCAGGAGATGGTCGAGAAAAAACCAGAACTGCAGGAGGCTGTCGTCAAACTTACACGAGATCATGATTTGCTCCGAATCATTGTAAAAGAGCTCAAAGCCGGGATCCGTGAAGAAGGGCTTACGCCTGAAGTTCTTCAACAGTTCCACGCGCTTCTGGTTGTCAATGCCATTCATAGTCGGGAAGAAGAACGTTTATTGTTTGAGCAACCGTCATAATCAAGATGTGGCATGACGATTCACATTCTCTATAAAAACGTACCAAAGAAATAGTCCAACGCCTCTTGTGAGTATCCGTCATCTCCTTGCCAGGCTGCTACGGAATAAAAATCATGATTGCCGTGCTGTCGTTTACGAGGCGTGTCCTGTGGGACCAGCAGTCCGGCATATCCCCACACCTCCATGACAACATCACGCTCGTTTTTGCTGGATGGAAACACATCCTTCCAGCGCTTTTCCAATTGACGTGCACTGCTTTGAGCATCACAGTTCTGAACAGCTTCGAGCATGTTATGGAGTATAGCTAGATCCTCATCGGAAACCTGAACATCCTCTTCTTGACTGAACAATTCAAGGTCCATCCAGCAATACAGAAGGTAGTTCAGACGAATACCGCCCCATTTGATTCGTTCAAAATTTAGTACATTCAAATCTTTATTGACGTATTCCTTATCGGACATCATTTTATTAAAATTACAATCCCCACAGCTACTGTAATTGGGCAGGACGACAGGCCGCTCCCCATAGGTGTGCAAAGGAAGCCCTGCGGTTAATGCCCAGCTCGATAAGGCGCTTCGTAAATGAACCTTTTTCGTGGAAAGACTATGCAAAAATGCTGCTGCCACTCGTTCTTTTGTAGCCTTTTGCTGGTGCAGCTCATGCAGCCTGTTTATAATCTCGTTATGTGTAATGGTGATCGGATCGAACATCAAGCCCTTACTTTTGGCATATTCAAAATCCTCACCCGAAAAAGATCCCCGCTCCTGCTTCCAGCCGCTAGAGGACCAGAATGTGTTCATCAGTATTTTTTTCGCCTTTTTATCCACAACATATCTCCCTTACTCATCCAACACCCTCACCTCCAGCACAAAGCGCAGGGTTGTCGTGTATTTTATGTAAGATCACTATTCATTTTATACTTAAAGGCAATGGCCGTATTTCCCGACCGGGGGTCAAAATAAGAAGAGATTTTCCCCCAGTTCAGTTTATATTCCATATAGGGGTAAGGCTTTGTTTGACGATAGCTTGGCTTTACGGACAAATGTTGCTGTAACAAACGATCATGCTCCCTTTGCCGCTTTCTCTCCCCTTCTTCAGACCAATTATCCCACGAAGTTGGAAATTCATTGCCCTGGAGCGAAATCTCCGCGACAACTAGGCTTGTATCCTTAAAGCATACAGACACAAAAAAATGCCGACGCAGCAAAGAAACCTGATCGAAATGATACCAGATATACTCATTTCCTAGCTTTCTTACAGAATGAAAATATTTAGAATACCAATCGGCCTCTAACAACTGATCTTCCGTTAAATATGAGTAAATCGCACGCTCACCATCGACCTGAATGATTCCCGATTCCCAGTCATTCATTGCTGCCACTCCTTCAGCTATTATGCCAATCTCCTACAGTTGCTCTCTGCCCTTATTTGTCCACATGATTGAAAATGGCCTGCCAGGCCCGATCTAGCACCCTCGTATGTAATTGTTTGGCATAAACAGTTCTAACGATGGCGAGAACGATCACACCCACGAATACAACACTGAGCAAAGTAATAGAGGGAACCCAATAGTCAAACATGGCATTCGCCAGCACTTGCAGCAAATGTCGTTCGGGTTGTAAATATTCCATTGCTGCAACGATGCCTGCTGCCAGCAATATGATCACTGATATAATCATAAGCATTGCATTGATTACTTTGTATTTGGCAAGCCCTCGCTGAAAAACGCGAGTTCCCGCATATTGCTCCAGCACGATGATCTGCTTGTGAAAATCATGTTCTACCTGCTCTACAGGCAGATCGTGCTCCTGAATAAATGCATGAGCTTTCTTCAGTTCGGATTGAATAAATAAACTACTCTGGATAGCAGATCCCAGCTGACCTAAAACATTCATATCTTTTCACTCCACTTCAATAGTATCTAACTTACGAGTATATAGGGTTGCCATGCTCTACAAAACGATCGGTTCCAGACTGCTCTCTAAATGAGCCTATTAGTAAAAATCAAAGTAACCCCGCCAGACTCCGTCATTCTGATGCTTGGCAAAATAAAAGCTGCCTCCATCCACAATATTCAATTGGGCTTTGGCATCCGAAGCAATCTGAAATACAAATTCATAGCCCTCGCCAAAGTCAATGCCCGATTGAATAAAGCTGGGATAGCCACCGATTTTGTGAACCGCATATATTTCCTCTACGATGTCCTCAAAATAGTCGGGTTCCTCCTCGTCCATTTGGTTAAGGGCATCGCCGTATTCCTCAGGGATGTCATCACCGTCCCAGACCGGATAATCATTCTCTTTGAGTTCAGGGAACAGCGGAAATGCTTTGATTTGCATAAATGACGGACCAAAATCTTTTTCGACCAAATCCTCTACCGACGTATACTCACGAATACACATATACCCTTCCATGTCCTCATGATCCAGTACATCGGGAGACAGGAAGACTGTCAACAGCTTGATGCTACGCATAGCTTCAGGGACAAAGGGCAAGGCCGGCAAATACAATTGCATGATCGGAGCCATAGCATTCCCCTGTACATCAATGGGTCGTTCCTCTGTTGGCAAAGCCACTGTAACTCTACCAATCCAGCTTTGTTCAAGGGAATCCGACGGTCTACGACCCCCTGTATGAAAAATCGTAGCTTTACGTTTTAGAATCGTTCTTAGCTTCTCAATAGCGTTGCTGGACAACGAAATCACTCCTTTCTAATCTAGAATAGAAACAGAACAACATCCTCGCCTGCTTTAAATCCAAACTCTCTTATTCGATCTTCCATCTCTTGAATCTGATGTAGATAATCTTCCGGCACAGCTGGCAGACCCTGTTCATTCACTAATGTCCCACCGAGTCTGGTGCGTGCATATTCGGCACTTTTCCACATCACCTCAAACACCGTTTGCGGCTGCGCGGTTCGCACCCCATCCATACTAAAAATTAAATCTGCAAAGCGATCCTCTGCGAGTGTACTCAACCAAAAAAAGCCAGGCTCGGTTCCCGTATGTACGCTAAATAGTTCATCATAACCTCCCGTCCCGTGATGGTGCGCATGGAAAATGTCCATATCTCCCCACTCCATTCCGAGACTCAGCATGACATCCCAGATATCCGCTCCACGGTAAGATTGGCCTTGATCCGCTACAAGCCTAAGCATGACAGCGTGTTCCCTTTCACCTTCCTGATCTGTAAATGCTTTAAGTTTTTCCGCTTTTGCACGTGCATGGGCAGCATCCTCTCGAGGAAGCACATGAACAGTTCCCTTCTCCTGAAAACGCGCTGGCAGTGTGTTCATAAAGTCTGCAACCTTGGCTTCATCCAAACAAACCTGCATCTCTACATTATCGAATATATCTATACAAACACAAATTTTATCAAAATGGCATTCGCCTGCTGGTCTGCGCCCCACACTAGTCCACACCTGTAAATCATGAACATGCCCATACACGATATATCCTTTGAGCAATTGCAAAATATCCTCATCTGACAACGTAAAACCACTAAATTCCACATCAATCAGCCAATAGATATTAGCATCAGGCTCCACTTGATGGATTCCTTTTATGGTCTTGACAGGCTCATGTTCCAACTCCACGGCAAGGATGCTCGATACATCCTCACTCCCATGTTCGGGTAAATTCATGAATCTCTCTCCTAACTAGCTGTTTTCACTTTACAGTTTCCTATAATTCTCAATATATATTAAACTATAAATCACCAAGCACAAAATAGTATAAAAACGGTGCTGGGTTGTTGAACTTAACTTTTAGAAATTCAAAGCTTCGAAAGGGGAGAACTCATGATGCAAAAACTTTGGCAAAAAGGGAAGGCTCTATCACTGCCTATTATGGTGTCCGCATCGCTGATATCTGGAGCGCTGTCTGTAAGTACACCTGCGGCGAATGCGGCTGCAACCAAGGAATTGCTCCAGCTATCCGGTCAGACTACTTACTATGGAGAGGTCGAGAATGGGCAGCCTAACGGACGTGGTACGATCAAATGGAGCGAATATAAGCAGTATTCGGGTGATTTTGTGAATGGCAAGCGATCAGGTACCGGAAAATATACAAATCAATACACGGATGCAGATGGACAGAATCATAAAGTCGTATACAACGGAACTTGGAGCAATGACACGATGAACGGCAAGGGTACGCAGACTGAAAAAGTGACGCAAATGGATGAAACCGTACGTTCGAACGAGATCCAGGTAGGTACTTTTCAGAACAATGGATTACAGAACGGCTACCAAGTGATCCACGCTGTGGCCGATCCAGACTACAGCTTCACTTATAAAAATAGCAATGAAATAATAAATATCTTACACAGTAATCAAGATCTGGTCCAAAGGTGGCAAAAAGGAGACCTCTTCTCCGTAAATTATAAAAATGGCTCTGTCCAAAAGGAATACTCCATGTTCCCTGAAGAGACTGCTACCAAAGAACGCCAAAGACAAGCGTCCATTAAGTATCTCAAAGGTATTACTGCCAAGGTCACTCCTCACTTGCAGCAGTTTGAAAAGCTGTCCAAGCAGATTCCGTTAAGTAATTAAACCGACGCGAAATATGTATTAGTCTCTACGCAAGAAGGCCTCTCTTTCTAATGGAAAGCTCCATTTGAAAAGAGTGGCTTTTTTCGTTTCGTTATGAATGACTATAAGAACTTCGGATCATACACCTCCTACTATTCTCCCTTATGCACCCTCATGAACTCATACAAATGACTTATTTTTCACTAAAACCCCCTCCTTTTTTTGCTAACCCCCACTGGATTCACTAAAATATAAGTAATTATTTTAATCATCCGAGGTGGACATCATGGCTAAAATTATGGTTCCTCCTGAGAAACTAGAAGCGGTTTCCAGGCAGTTCGCACAGGCACGTGAGCTGGGGGCACAAATTTGCGGACAACTGTCACAGCATATTCAGATGTTGGAAAATAGCTGGGCAGGAACAACACAGCAGCGCTTTTATCAGGATTTTCATAAAGCGCGTGGACAAATGGATGCTTTCACTCAAACTGTCAGTTCTGTCAGCACAGAGCTGCGTTCCATTGCAGTAAAATTTAAGGAAACAGATACCCAAGCAGACACGGGGATTACCAAAGGAGATCACAGCGGACAGATCAGCAACAGCGAAGGGGCAACTTCCGGGAAAAAAGGACCCGATCCAGCAGATATAGCCATTAACAGCCTGTCAGAGGCCAACAAATGGCGCGGGCAACTAGGATTTGCCGGAACAGCGATCTATAGCGGTCTGGCTTCCACACTTGTGCTCACCAAAACAGTAGAATTCAAGAAAAGTCTGAAGAATCCCACTCGAGCGGTTATACATAATGCGGCATGGGTGAAAGGCAAGGGTAACAATGCTTTTATGCGTAATTTGGGCAAAAGCCTAAACCGCCAATTCGCCAAACCCGGTATTGTGATGAAGGGGTTAAAGGGCTTTGATCGATTAGCTGGAAAGCTTCAAATGGGTAAGCTCGGCCTCGGATTCAACAAAGCCAACAGCTTTCCTCAGTGGACACGGAACGTCATCGCCGGGGTGGAAAAAGGACGTTACGGCATAGCCACCCGCCAAATTCCCGGTATGATTGCCAAAAAGCTCTACCCTATTAATGCCACCATGAATATTGTGGGCGAGGGCATCAGTCTGGCTGGAAAATGGAAAAGCGGGAAGCTTACCGGAACGGATGTAGCTGTATCTGCCTCTAACGTAGCGATTAAAACCGCCGCAACTTATGGCGGCGCTGTCGTTTTGGGGTCCATAGGCGGTGCTATCGGTGGTCCGGTCGGCGCAGCCGTCGGGGCATACGTCGGCGGTACAGTGGGAAGCTGGGCAGGCGGAAAAGTCGCCAAATTTGCGGAAAAAGGGATACGCTGGGCCAGCAAATTATTTAAATAATATACACACCTAACAGATGGAGAAGGAGCCTGACTATGGACAAACAAACGGTAATTTTAACGCTTGAGGAGCTAGGTTTTGCCTTGACCGCATTGGGCGCAGAAGATATGGCTTCTGGTCTGCTCCAATCTTATTACGGGGAACTAACCGAAGATCGCTGGGAACTACTTTTTCATGCCGCAACGCATAGCATGATATCCAAGGGTTTGATGGAACAACGGGATGACGAGCAACAACAGCTCGAATTTGATGCGTTCATTGTTGAAATTTTAGCTCATCTGGTACAAAGTCGTCAGATGCTACGTGGCTTTAAGGAGCAACAAGATAAGCAAAATACGTTAACGATACACCATGGAAATGAACGTTTTCTGTATCATTTCTCCAGTCACAATGAACTCCATTTCTTTCGCTGGTCTTCTCCAGAAGACTGGCATCACGACATTGATCAACTGTTCGGCCTGTCTGCTCCGAACTTCAATGCGCACAGCCGATACGTCGATCTGACCGAAGAACAGTGGAATGAGTTAACCTCATCCAACTTCACCATGCAGCAAATGGCAACGTGGAAGCTTCATGAGTCGGCTCAACAAATGATACAAGACTGGCGGGAGGACTTTGATCGTAATCAGTGTAGCCTTGATAATTTGAGCCAAATGGTATACACGGATACGGATGAAGATGGTCCTTCTGTTACAAATCTGCTATTTGTTCTTAAAGGAAAGAATGATGTGTGGATTGTAAGAAATACAGAACTGAATATGCAGGCCACTCCATGTCTGCGAATTGAAAGTGTGACCGAAGCTGACTGGAGAGAACGAATAACTTATTTCATTCAGGCGTTTGTTCCCGACGAGGCGGTATTCCGTGGATAAAATTGTATATCGAAGATCTTTGGCATTTTGGAAAGCCATGGGCAGCTTGATGTTTGTGCTTATTTGTCTGTTTTTGCTGCTGCTCATTTTTATCGACGAAGATATCTCAGCTCTACAAATCTTCTTCTTTATTACGTCCGCCATTGTCGGACTTCCTTTTTTCGGTAGCTATCTCGTGGTTTGTTTGAGCAGAACGCTTCGAAAGGATACCTACCTGTTCATCTTTGACGAGCACAGCATTTCAGATGGTATTCGAACTGTCCCGTGGGCTGCAATCACTAAAGTCGAATTCGAAGGGGCCTCCATCCGCAAATGGCTGCGCCCTCGCTTTCCCGCCTTTATTTTTCATCTGAATGACCACAGCACCTGGGAAGTCAGCACCGACTATGTGTTGAACGATATGGAGCTGAACCAAGCCGGGAAACAACTTCGAACTCTCATTAACCAGCATGGCAAGTCCAAGAAAAAACGTTCCTGAATAGTGCCATTGAATATATCAAAGCTTGTCTCTATCATATGCGGCTACAAGAGCCACAACCAATGCGGCCGAATTGGCCGCAGCCAAAAATGGAACACCAAACTGGCTACGGATAAAATGGGCGCGCTCAGCCTGGGAGATAAAGGAGTCTGCCGTCGTAATCAAACCCTTGACGATCTTCCCCTCAATCCTGGTCTCCGCCAGCGCTTCTGTCGCAAAAGCAAGCAGCGCTGGATCGAGCCCACCCGCAGACCCGGTATTAATGACAAGCTCTGGGCTAAAACGCTCAATCAGCAGGGCCGTAGTCGAGGCAACGTTCGCTTTGCCAATTCCTGATTGCAGCAAAATAACTTCCTTGTATTCCGGCTTATACTTGAAAAACCCCCGTCGCTGCGATACGCTGCACCGCCTCCAGCAGCCTTTCCTCACTGTTTACCAGACTGACCCGCACATAAGAAGCTCCTGCACGACCAAAGCCTTCTCCAGGAGCGACCGCAACGTGCGCACCGTCCAATAAAAAGTCTGCAAAGGAAGCCGATGTATGCCCCTCCGGCACCTTGAACCAGGCAAAAAAAGACCCTTGGGGAGCTGCTACATCCCAGCCAATACCTCGTAACGCTGCAATAAGAACATTACGGCGCCGCTCATATAACTTCGCGAGCTCCTGTACTGGCTCCTGGGTGCCCAGCAATGCGACAGCTCCCGCATCCTGTACCGCGCCAAAAACAGTGCTGTAGGCATGCGTATGATAATGCTTGAGCGCACCAATAACGGACACATTTCCAACCGCAAAGCCGAAGCGCCATCCAGCCATGTTATACGTTTTGGAAGCTGTATACGTCTCGACGCCATACTCCTTGCCGCCGGGGATTTGCAATAAACTAATCGGCTTATGCCCGTCAAATCCAAGAGCACCGTAAGCAAAATCATTCATAACTGGAAACTGATACCGAGCGGCATAATCCAGCGTCTTCGTCAGAAAGTCTGCAGTAGCTACGGCTCCAGTCGGATTGTTCGGATAATTAATCATAAGCAATTTGACCTGCTCTGCAATTTCTTCCGGCACGGTTGTATAATCAGGCAAGAAACCATGCTTCTCATCAAGCGGAATCGTATGAATATGGGCTCTTGCCAGCGTAGCAGCGGAATAATATTGGGGATATGCCGGATCGGTGGTCAATAACCAATCACCTGGATTCAATAGCGCCTGTGGAATCCCCATTACGCCTATGGCTGAGCCGTTGAATATGGCAATCTCCCGGTCCGGATCCAGCTCCACCTGATACTCCCGTTTATAGAACGCGGCGACAGCCTCCAGCGTGCTTTTTTTTCCATGAAAAGGCGGATAGCCCTGATTGATCGGTTGATCAACCGCTTCCTTCAAAGCGCTGATAATATGCGCCGATGTTGGCTGATCCGGGTTGCCGGCTGCCAGATTAATTACATCTATTCCTTTACTTTTATACAGATTCACTTTGTCATCTATTGCGCTAAAATAGTTGTCAGGCAGAGCCTTGACGAGATCAGAGGATGAAAAAATCACGTTCATATCCACCTTCTATCCATAAGATACAGGCTGACAACGTCAGCCCGCAGAAGATAATGCCCCATATTATTTGAAATAGCTTGGCAACTTGTAGCCTTCATAATCAGGGTTCGAATGGATGTACTTTTGGAATTCATCTGAATGATATCCTTCAATAATGTCTTTGACGAAGGGCTTATCCTTGTTCTTGCTGTCCACAGCGACCACGTTCGTGAACGGATCTGTCATATTTTCAAGCTTTAATGCCGAGGTCAGCTTTATTCCATTCGATACAGCAAAGTTCCCTTGTATAGCCGCAAAATCAACATCCTTCAGTACACGTGGCCCCTGTGCCGGATCGGTAGCAACAAATTGCAGATGATGCGGATTAGAGGTGATGTCGTTCACCGAGGTTTGCAATGGATCGATATTGTCCTTTAACGTAATCCAGCCTACTTCCTTCAAAATATTCAGCGCACGCAGCATATTGACTGGCTCGTTGGGCAGGTTGATTTGGGCTCCATCGCCGATTTCGTCAAGGCTGGTATGCTTGCTGGAGTACAATCCCATTGGAGGAGTCGGGACCTGTACAGCACCAATCAGATCAATATTCTCCCGCTTATTCATAGAATCCAGGTAAAGCGAATGCTGAAACACATTAGCATCAATATCCCCCTTAGCCACGGCTACATTGGGCTGAACACCGTCTGTAAACTCTTTATATGTAATCTTATATCCTTTCTTCTCCAAATATGGAGCCACACCATTCTTAAACTGATCGCTATATGGACCAGGATTAAAGCCGATATGCAGTGTTTTCTTTTCTTCACCCGCAGCATTGCCCGACGTATTCTTGCTGCCGCAGCCTGAAATAAAAAGCACGACTGCTCCCAGCAGCAATATAAATGAAATCCATGGTTTCTTCATTTGATGTCTCCCCCTGCTCCTTGATATCTTCTACTTTTGGTGAGTTAGAATGTTTACAGTCGCTCAAAATACCAAGTAACTTGATGCGTTTTATAGATATTACAATGATTTTTTATTCACTGTCAACAACATTTAATTACGCATCTTCTGCATAACAAATAAGGGATCACAACAGGCGATCCCCTTGTAGGTAAAAACACTTCACAAGTTTGTAATATTATTCCGTTTCAATTATACCCCCTGGGGGTATAATTGATATGAAAATAAAACCCTAAAGGAGCTATTAAATATGAGAATGCAATGGGCTTTGCTCGCTGGTACAGTCATGATGATTTTGAGTGGGTGCGGGAACAGTAACGCGCCAAACCAAGAGCACACGGCAAACAGCAGTCAACAGCACGACACATCGGAGATGAACCATTCCACTTCCAGTGAGCTTCCTGCCGGATTAAAAGAAGCTGAAAATCCAGCCTTCAAAGTTGGTGGTCAAGCGACTATACGAGCTGACCATATGGCAGGCATGAATCGGGCTACTGCCACGATTGTGGGTGCTTATACGACTACTGCTTATACAGTCTCCTATACACCAACCACTGGAGAAGAGAAAGTGAATAATCATAAGTGGGTTATTCATGAAGAAATTAAGGATGTAAGTAGTGAGCCCTATGCACCGGGCACAGAGGTTATCCTTGCAGCAGATCATATGAAGGGGATGGATGGGGCTAAGGCTACCATTGATTCCGCCGAGCCAACGACCGTATATATGGTAGATTATACGCCGACTACAGGAGGAGAGCCTGTCAAAAATCATAAATGGGTAACGGAGAGTGAGCTTTCAGCCCATTAGAACTCTTTTATCACAGGTCGCTTGTGATAACAAAAGGGAGCCTTACATCGGCTCCCTTTATACGGCTTTATTTGAGTTTGGACAAACCTACTTCGCCAAATTCAGCTTGGCCTCCTTGATATCATACAAAGTCCCTTCGTTGGAATCTACAAGCTTTTTCATTTGTTTGTTGGCTAGTCCATTTGCAGGCACGATTGCATTAAAAATAACATCATTTTTCTGTAATTGCTCGTTGATTTCATCTACTGAAAAACGGGCTTTACCCAGGGCTGTATTCTTATCATGAACTGGTGCATCTGTAATGAATATGATTGTTTTAGAATTAGAATTTTTGGGAAATTTACTTATAGCTAACTGAATAGCCTCTAATCCCGATTCCTTCAAATCCCCGCCAGCGGAAGGGCGCAGCATATTCATGTTACCTTTTAACTTATTTTTATCGGTCGTAAACTCCAAAAATTCTAAATCTTTATCTGCCTTCAGATTGATATCCCGAAATGCAACGACAGCAAAATGAGAACCTGCTGGAACGGAATCAACAAAGCCTTTCACCTTCTGTCTCACATAATCCAGCGTCCCTGTCATACTACTCGTAACATCTATGACGAACACAATATCCGTAGATTTGGAGAAGGTGGTGGATATCTTTTTCAGAATCGTTGGATTGGATTGTGATTCGGAAGCATCTTCATTTTCCTCCATTAATTGTTCACTTTCGCTAGTTGTCAAAACCTGCGGTGGAGCAAGGAAAATCACAACGCTCTGAGCTGCAATATTCCACTTTACCTTCGCACCCAGCGCCTCACTTACAAAGCGAATAGGAACCATTACTTTGCCGTTAATGAGTCTTGGCGCCGCATTGAGACGCACTAATTTTCCGTTGATATAGGCATCCCTAGAGCCTACAGTTAACTTGATCGTTGTATTTCCTTTGGTTGCAGTAACGGTCTTGGTAGCTCCATCCCACTTCACTTTCGCCCCAAGCGCCTCAAAAACGGCACGAAATGGCACCAGCATACTTCCGCTAATAGAGGTCGCAGGCTGCTCATATTGTTGCAGTTTACCGTCTATAAACACCTCAACCTGCTGAGCCTTGTTATTATTTATAGGAACAAATTGGGGTACAGACGCTGCCGAATTTCCCGACTGATCGATCATTTTGATATAAAAGTAATATCCACCTGTAGATAAATTCAGGTTACTCAAAGGGTAGCTAAACGTTGTTTCCGGATCGAACTGAATCCGTTTAATTAATTGAGCATCCGCATTTTTGACCATAACATATGAAGTGTACGTGGGTTGAATATTTTTCATCTTCAAACGAACTGAAAATGATGTACTTGAAGAGTTGATTGTAAATGTACCCGGAAAATTTTCTCCAGATGGGATAGACAAAGGGATTTCCGGTGACTCATCAACCGCTTGGTCCACTTTAGGCTCCTCGATCGGCTGGGTTACTTGCGGTTCAATTACTTTCGGTTCATCCATAGGTTGAGCAACTTTGGGTTCACTGGGAATGGGAATCTCTTTTATATTGGTCTCCACCTCAGGCTGCGTTACTTTCGGCTCCTCCGCAAGTGGAGTTACTGTAGATTCATCGACTGACTGCACAGTCCCTTTCATAGTTATAGCTATAGGAAGTTCTATATGATTTTCTGATCCTGGCCCAGGTACTGGTCGTGAATCTGCAATCGTAATTGTGGAGTTGACATAATCGATCGTAAAGTCACCAGAAGGAATTTCAATGTTGTTGCTATACAGACGAATTGGTGTATCAGGCTTAATCGTAAACGGGAGATCAAATTTAAACACTCTGTTTACTCCATTACCATCATCAAGAATAAGCTTAAGCTTATCTCCATCTTTGAATACTGTCGAATTGGCAGCCTGAACACTTTCTGTACACAAAGTGAACAACCCTACGAGTATCGTTAAAAACGAAAGTAGGAACATCATTCTTTTGAACTTCATTCTTATTTCCCCTTTTGAATCTATAGTCTTGTCGGTAAATCATAGCATAGGGTTAGATGAAGTTCATGCCATCTGATTACAGTTATGGATATGCGAACTCACTTTTTCCATCATTCGCACTCTGTTCATCTGTTCAATGTTCATATGTATCTCCTTGGCCCGCTTCTTCAACGTGGCATACGTAATATGGCCGCCTTCAGTGCTTTAGTGCCTTCTTCGCTTTTCAAATAATCCGACGGTGTTTCGTGGCCGAGTGCGGGGACTTTTCGATCCATCCAAGTCAGCAAATACTCCCCCATATCGGGCAGCAGCACGATCTGAATCTCCTTTGGAATTTTACTTTCAGCCACTTTTACTCTTATAGCCGGATCTACCTGATCATACCGCTCCTGATAGATCTGAACCATGTTGGCCCAGCTCTCCGGCTTAAACTCTTTCAAATAAATGTCTCTCATCTACGAACCCTCCTTAGGGCCTCAGACAACGCTTCTCATGCTGGAGCAACCATTCTTTTCTCCATAGCCCTCCTGCATAGCCCGTTAGTTTCTGATTGGAACCGATAATTCGGTGACATGGAATCACAAGGCTCAGCTTATTTTTTCCATTAGCACTGCCTACGGCTCGGATCGCTTTTTCATTTCCAATAGCAAGAGCAATATCTTTATAAGCTGTCGTTTTACCGTACTCCACGGACACCAGAGCATTCCATACTTTTTGCTGAAAATCCGTACCTTCAAAGGCATAAGGAAACGTAAACTCAAAGCGCTCTCCTTTAAAATACTCGTCAAGCTGGGTAGCGCATTCCGCTAATACTTGGATTGGAACCTCTTCTATAGCCCTCGTTAAGGGCTCATTCCGATTAGAGAACATAATAGAATAGACAGCCTCATTTGTGCCCTGTATCTCTATCTCTCCAATCGGCGATACATACTTCAATACGTAAAGTTCACTCATAAAAGGATACAACCTCCTTCCTTATCTATTCCTTACTCAACTTTCTATACTCACTAGGAGAACAATGGTTCAAGCTGCGAAACGCCTTATAGAAATGGGAGGAACTTTGGAATCCCGTCTCATAACAAATCTCAAGATTCGTGAGATTTGTACTTTTAAGAAGATAGGCTGCCTTATCTACTCTTATTTTTTCCAAATACGTACGCGGGGTTTCGGCGGTTTCCTGTTTAAAGATCCGATCCAAGTAAAAGGAGCTTATTCCGATATGATCCGCAATATCCTGCAATACAATTTTTTCCTTGTAATGATTGACCAAGAAGGTTACTACATTCTGCACAAGTCTGATATACGGCGAATGGTCTGTATGGGGCTGGCATCTTTTGCAAGCACGAAAACCCGCCTTTTCCACTTTGTCCAAATCAAAGTAAAACTCCACATTTATTTTTTTCGGCTTTTTGGATCGACAGGAAGGTCGGCAGTATATGCGAGTTGTTTTCACAGCGGTAAAAAACAACCCGTCATACTTACGATCACACGCTATAATTTTCTCCCACATTTCTTCAAAAGAAAGACTAAGGTTAGCCATGATCGAATGCTCTGTCCTTTCTATAGTTCATATTCATCTAGCTCAAGGATTTTGCAAAATCCTCATATAAATGTGATGTATCTTGTAGCTCTATCAACTGTTCGGCATTCTTTTGCAAAGCAACTATTATCTTATCAGAAAATGCATTTCCAAAGCTAAACCGTTTAACACCTAACTGCTGAAGCTGGTGGACATTCGTCAGACCCGGCAGGGATAAAACATTAAGCGGAGCATGTACATGAAACACAACTTCCCTGATCTCTTCATCACGCTTTAATCCTGGAACAAAAATTCCGCTCGCACCACTATCCACATACGCTTTGGCCCGCTCTATGGTCTCTGAAAGTGGGGCATCCATCTGCAAATATGTATCCGTTCTTGCGTTTATAAAAAACTTTTGAAACCCACGCCCATCCAATGCTGTTCTTATTTTGGACAACAGGTTACTGTGCAGGCCCACTTCTCGAAGTCCCTTTTGCGTTTTCAAAGAATCCTCAATATTAATCCCTGCAACTCCCACATCGGCTACCCTTAAAACATGATCAACAATCGTTGCCGTATCCTCCCCATATCCTGCTTCAATATCTGCCGACACTGGAATTTGAACATGCTCAGCAATCGTCCGAATAACGCTTACATGCTGGTCAAAATCAATAAGCTCTCCATCTGAGAATCCAAGCGTATTGGCAATTCCCCAGCTCGTCGTACCTATCGCCTTAAAGCCTGCCTTCTCCAAAGCCACCGCAGATAGCATATCCCAGGCGTTCCCTAAAAATAAAAGTTCCTCTAATGTGTGAAGTGCATGAAACTGCTGGATTTTGTTCATAAATATAGCCTCCTGATATGTGATGTAACTCATTTTATCAAGAGGCTATCTTTGTTTCGTCCTCATTCTTGCACTTATGGTCTGTAGGAATCTAGGTCATACTCTAGCACTGCTTCAGAAGCCCGAAAGTTGCAAGCTCCTGAAACAGTCTTGTAAAATGGTTATGAAGTCGAAATAAGGCCGTTAGATGATTCGGTAGCCAGATGGAAGTCTACCGCTACTGCGGATATTACGGATTTGTTGCAACGTCAAACGTTGATTGGTAGAGATAATAGATTCCACATCATTCCCACGAATCAGATCATCCAGGTCGGCAATGCTGCGATTGCCTCTAAACACACGGAAGTTACCTCTAAACCGCGTGCCAGTAAAGAGTACCAGTGTAGCATTGCTGCTGGTAGAAAAGAAACGCAGACTTTCGATGCCGTCCAGAATGTTATCGGTATTACGAATGCCTAGGTTTCCTCTGAATACTCTCCTGGAACCCCGAAAATTTTCTTCGTTGTAAACTGTAAGACGTGGATACGTTTGAGATACATATGCTTTGTTGTCCATGTTGTAATTCCTCCTTTCAACTTATCTTATGCCTCACCATCCGATTGGCGCGGGCCTCGCAGCATCCATCTAAAAATGGTTATGTGATTGAATAGAGCGATGCAGACTTGAAAAAGGAACATATGTTCTGTATAATCTAGCTTAGCAATTTGGAAAATCCTGAACTAACGGAGATGCGGACATGGACGATAAATTTATTGAGGAACTACGTGAAATTAGCAGAAACGACAAGCGAAGATCCGAATTTCTTATTAAGGGTATGAAGGAAACACTTCAGGAAAGAAAAGAAAAAAACTTTATCGAAAGATGGATTTGGCGACAAAAAAATAAGAAGCGTATAGCGCGGAAGTTTAAATCCTAGTAGATATAACAACTGAATCTTCATAGCTTCATAGCACTTTACAAGTGCTTAGGTCACAGCTCATTAGGAGGCAGAGTCATGATTGAGCTACTAGTCCCAAACGACGATATATTAAATCAAAATCAATTTTTGGCTGATGAAGTTCGATACAATTTGATCCATCGAATTTGTGAGTCAGAAGAATCAACATGCCTCAAAACGTCCGATAAAAATATGGTCTTTGCTCAATCATCCGGACATAAGGCCTGGTTATGGATGTCACAACAAATCACAGATAATCATAAATTGACCTATATAGAAGAACTCTTACGTTATTTAAAAGGAACCACCCTATCAGGTGTATGTGGTGATGCCGAAACAGTCGAGAAGTTCGCAAATGCTTACGCACAACGTCGTCATGCTGCTCAGGTACATACCCATATGGTCATGGAATCTTATTTCTGTCCTAAATATAAAAAGCCCTCGGGCGTTGAGGGAATGATCCGACAATCCATCCCAGAGGATGTACAATTAGTTGCCCAGTTTCTAGCTGGTTTTTCAGAAGAAGCTTTAGGTAGTTTTATTGATCCGGTTAGTCAAATATCGGTTGCGGAGAAGACCATCGGGACAGGAAATTTGTATCTTTGGATTGTAAATAACATGCCTGTGTCCATGGCTAATATTGCTCACCGCTCGCCGAGACATGCTCGCATTAATGCTGTGTATACCCCGCCTAATTTACGAAAGAAAGGTTTTGCCAGCGGAATGGTATCCGAGCTATGTTCGATTTTGGAAAATGAGCATTTAGTACCCATGCTATATGCAGATTTAAAAAATTCGGTTTCCAATCAAGTTTATAAAAATATCGGCTTTAAGGAAGCCGGCAAAATCACTGATATTACGTTTGAATAAGCCCTCCTACTGCAAGAGAGCATATTATTGTTCATTCAAAATCAAAGAAGACCACAATGTCACCTTCATCACTGGGCCTCCTTTTCACTTATCTATAAGCTTTACTCCGTAACACCCAATTCCGTGTGGACTGAGGATCTTCGTGAAAGTAAATATACAGCCACAATAGCTATAACGACCCCTGCTGCTCCAAACCAGGTGATGGAAGCCAGCGAAACCTGACCAACAACTACACCACCGATCCCAGCTCCGGCCGCCATGGCAAGCTGCATCGTAGACTGATTGAGACTCAGCATCACACCGGAAGATTCAGGCACAAGAGTGACCAAGTTATATTGTTGAGTAGGTCCAGTTGTCCAGGCAGCGAACGACCAAAGGATCAATAAAGCAAATACTGCGATCAGGGAATGAGCGGCGGCAGGAAGTAAAAGCAAGGAAAAGACATGCAACACCATGCCCCCGAATAATGTAAAGGAAATACCCTTTTTATCTGCGCTGTATCCACCGATTTTCGACCCGATCAGGCTGGCAATCCCGAAGGCAAGTAATACTGAGCTTAGCATATTATCCCCTACACCTGATACATTCAGCAAGTACGGTGAAATGTAAGTATACGCGAGGAAATATCCCCCTCCCCAAAAGAAGGTAATCGCCAATCCCAAAGCAACTTCAGGCTTCTTCAGAAGAGCAAATTGCTGTAGTAAGGGAATCGGTTGATCTCCTTTCAAGCGGGGAATCGTCATTGCAATAACAATTAGGGCAATAATCCCTGTCAAAGCGATACCGAGAAATACGGTTTTCCAGCTATATGCAGAAGATATCATTCTTCCAAGCGGCACCCCGATAATCAGCGAGGCTGTAAAACCCATAGTAACTGTAGCAATAGAACTGGCCTGCTTGCCGGCTGGAGCAATCTTCGCAGCAATGCTCAGTGCTGTAACCACAACCATCCCCGCCCCGAGGGCCATAAGAATACGTGCGGCGATAAACATTCCAAAACCCGGCAGAATAAAGGAGAGGGCATTAGCTACTGCAAATAATCCGAGCGAACTCAGGAGCAGCTTGCGTCTGTCCCATTTAGCGGTTACTGCCATCAGAATCGGCGTGCCAATCGCGTAAGCAAGAGAAAAGACTGTAATCAACTGTCCCGCTGCGGACACCGTAATCCCCATGGTTGTCGCAACCTGATCCAAAATGCCTGAGATAATGTATTCGGATGTGCCTACCAAAAAACTAACAATGGCCAAAATATACACTTTCCACGTGCTCTGCATTTTTAAATAACGCCTCTTTTCTTATATTGTTTTTATATTTTTACAAATATCGAAATTAAGACTAAAAAAAATTATGTCATCAGGAACGGGGCATATTTCTGCGCTGCTTCCACATCCAAGCTGTAATAGATAAACGTCCCCTCTTTACGGTATGTGAGCAGCCCCGACTCTGCCATCTGCTTCAGATGATGCGATAGCGTTGAAATAGCTACACTGTTCAGCTTCTCGCCCAGCACAGAGCAGCATTGGCCACTTTCCTCTTTTAGCAGAAGTGCTATCTTGAGACGAGTTGGTTCTCCAAGTGCTTTATATATTTTTACAGCTTGTTGCATTTCCGTTGTATCTTTCACCCTGTTCGGCTCCCTTCTGTTCCAGTCTTAATTTCGATGTTTGTCGAAATAAAGTTATCACAAACATTTGTAAAAGTAAACCCGTTTATTCTAAAGACACTGCCTTTTTACACTCTGTGGTGTGAATGATGGTCTTTCTCATCTTATAAATAATCCCCCATCCATAAAAGGATGGAGGAAAAAATGATCTGAGTGTAAAGGGAGAATCATGGATGCCATAGCATTAATTCGGGCTTGCCGTGGGTCTGACAATAATTTCATTAACATCTACATCCGCTGGCTGCTCCATGGCATACAGAATGGAACGGGCTATGGCATCAGGCGAAATCGAAATACGACGGTACTCTTTCATTCCTTGCCGGGCCTCTTCATCTGAAATACTGTCAGCAAGCTCAGATTCAGTTACTCCCGGCGATACCAGCGTCACGCGAATATCTCCCCCCACCTCCAAGCGCAATCCTTCAGAGATCGCCCGAACCGCATACTTTGTAGCGCAATACACCGCTGCAGTTGGGGTTACACTATACGCGCCAATAGAGGCGATATTGATAAACTGACCAAATCCTTGCTTTTTCATAATCGGAAGCCCTGCCGCAATCCCATGCAGAACGCCTCGTATATTTACATCAATCATGCGATCCCATTCCTCTACCTTCAGGGCCTCTAATTTTGAAAGAGGCATCACTCCCGCATTGTTCAAAATGACATCCACACGCCCAAATGTTTTTTCCGCGTAGTTAATGAACGCTTCCATCTGGTCCCTCTTCGTCACATCCAGTTGCTGATAATCAGCCGATCCACCTTTAGAACGAATCTCGGATGTCAGAGCCTCCAGTCTCTCTGTGCGTCTGGCCCCTAATATCACATGAGCCCCATGGCGTGCAAGTAAACGGGCAGTAGCTTCACCGATCCCACTGCTTGCCCCCGTAATAGCTACGACTTTCCCTTTAATATCCAACATGCTTATTCCTCCTCTAGTTTAAAATGTCACTGAAAAAAGATAAAATAGATTACTTTTTCTCTTCCCTGTAAAAAACCATCCCTGCATGATACAAGACATCATCTTTAAATTCGCCATCTGCCGTAAATCCGGTGTCGTCCACATACTCGATATGGTCACCTTCCACGATATAGCTGCCTGTGTAGGCACTTTTCCTCTGACCCCGTGCTTCATCATAACGGCCATTAGGCAAGAGTTCGTGACGGATATTTCCGTCTTCAGTTACCCACATCCCTATACAGGGATGCTGCGAAGCGTGTACACTTTTTTCCGCTTTGTTACTCTCCATGACTCCCACTCCTTTGCACTTCTATTTTTTTCTCAATTGCTCATTAGGTGTTGTATCTGCATCTTATTATGAGAGGAATGTCCATCGGGCTGGTAGAAGAATCAGAGCAAATTATTGCCTAATCCTCCAAAGACCCTTAATATGTAATAAACTACTGAAAATGAAAACGGGCTACGTTGAAAGAAGGGATGTGTCAAGATGGGGGCAACCAAAATAGAGGGTTCTACCATGGAAAAACAAGCCGAATTGGCAAGGCTTATAGAACGATTTTCAAATCAGGACGGAGTTCTCACTACAGCCATACCTTCGCTTCACTTCGTCCGAAGTTCAAATACAACCGTTCCGGTACATCAAGTCCATGAACCTGCCTTATGTATTGTGGCACAAGGCAGAAAAGTCGTGATGCTCGCAGAGGAAAGCTACCATTACGGCACATCCGACTACCTTGTTGTGTCGGTGGATTTGCCGATCTCGGGGCAGGTCATCCAAGCGTCATCAGAAGCTCCTTATTTGTGCCTCCGGCTCAATTTTGATCCGCATCAGGTTTTGGACCTGATCAAGGAATCTGCTTTTCCCACAAGCCCCATGCCTGATTCCAGACGAGGCTTGTATGTAAGTCAAACCAACTCACTACTGCTGGATGCCGTGGTAAGGCTAGTGCATCTTTTGGAAAACCCGCAAGATGTTCCGGTGCTTGCTCCATTAGTCATTCGTGAGATACTGTATAGGATTTTACAGGGTAATCAGGGGGAATCCTTAAAACAACTGGTCATGACCGGCAGCCATTCCAACCGAATTGCAGAAGTCATAAAGCGGATTAAGCAGGATTATGATAAGCCGTTGCGTATTGAAGAATTGTCCAAACTAGCGAATATGAGTCCTTCGTCACTACATCGTCATTTTAAAGAGGTTACGGCTATGAGCCCCATGCAATATCAAAAACAATTACGTCTACAAGAGTCCCGCCGCCTGTTGTTATCCGAATCAGCGGATGCGGCAGATGTAGGTTTTCAGGTAGGTTACGAGAGTCCCTCACAATTCAGCCGCGAATACGCCCGCTTGTTCGGCCTGCCTCCAATTAGTGATATCAAACGCTTGCGCTCGGATCAGGATCACCAGACCACTTGAGCACGTTGTTAGATGAATATATGAAACCAATGGTCCTACTAACGCTTATCCCATCATAGATGGCAGGATGTAAAAAAACAGCACAAACAACCGCTCCTCCGGTAGAGACGCGGCTGTTCAATATTTCCTCTATACATGCATTAATACGGATTATCCAGCTTGACGAACAAAGCTCGAATGACATCCTTCTCTGCCGTAGTAAGCTTTTGTCCTGCCTGCCATTGTTGAATCTCTTTCTTGACTTCCTTGGGTTCTCTATAGCTGAGAGCATACCCGATGCTTCCTATACCTTGTGTGCGGTTGGTTTTATCCATATTTGCCAATGCTCGAGTCATCGCAGTTCTGTCTCTTGTAAACAAATCTCCCATAAGGGCAGCATAGCTTTCGCTTAAAGCTCCATCCAATCCTTCAGAAGCTCGGATCAGATTTGGAAAACTTTCCGATGGAATAAAAGCTCGCTGCCTATACAAATATTCGATCATTTCCAGGCTTTGATGTTCATTGTTTTCGTTCATCTTTCCCCATTGGATTCCTGCTAAATGGTCCGTTATATGACGTACTTTTGCTTCATCACTGAGGGAAGAATCCTTATAAAAGGACAGCACAAGCTCCTCTTTACTTTGCTGGGTATGCTGCGTATCGGCTGCAGTTTGCTTAGACTCCCCATGGTTTGCTCCGGACGGCGCCACAGTTTCAGCATCCTGTCCCACTGGCTGGGGAGTACACCCTATGGTTACAGCCAGCATTAGTGCAGTACAAGCTGCAGAAACGAACCCATTCCCTTTTAACATGAATCCACTCTCCTGTCTGAACAAACAATGGTCGTTATAATTGCCCAAAATCCACTCCTATCTTGCTACGCCTGCAACCGTTCATCCATCTAACAATAGGAAGATTCCATCTAGACTTTTACGCGTCACGTCCCACCGTAGGCTTACGGATCACGGAGACGCTCGATTCCCTCACGATCAGACGAGGCTCGAATTGCACACGCTCATAATCCCCAGGTGTCTGTTCCTGAATCCGCTTGAGCAGCAGCTCCGCAGCCAATCGTGCCACCTCTTCCCCCATGATGGAAACTGAGCTGATCTGAGGAGTCGTTACCATAGCCCACAGATTGTTATCAATACCAACTACAGCAACCTCATCCGGCACTTTTACGCCCAAATCCTTAAATCGATTGACGATCCCTATCGCCACCATATCATTAACCGCATAAATAGCATCCGGCATATGTTTCAAGCTGTAAAAATAATCGGCAGCACGCAACCCTGTCTCAAAGGAGAAATCATCACCAAAATAAACGAGTGAAGGGTCCACATGCTGGAGAGACTGCTCATAAGCGAAGTATCTTTCCTCGATTTTGTCCTTCGCAGCACCTGCATAGGCAATTCTTGTTCTGCCGATTTTAAGCAAATGCTCCATCACGAGTCTTCCCTCTTGCCGGGCCAGACTGACGATATCCGCTTTGACATCTTCGCCCAGCTTCTTGCCATAGTTAATAATGGACACGGGAACGCTAGCTTTGTTAATCAGATCTACCAACATTTTCGGATACGCCAGCGGCATAATGATGAGCCCGTCGACATGCAGCTTCTTGACCTCACGAACGGTTTCAAGCTCCATTCTGGCATTCCCGGCGGTATTAATTTGCACGACACGGTAACCATGCTGCTTGGCGGCCTGCTCTACGGACCAAGCAATTTCCGGAATAATCGCGTTACGAATGTCCGGCACGGCCAGCGCGATTTGTCGTGTCTGACGCACTTTCAAGCTCTGAGCCGAGGTGTTGGGCGTAAACCCCATCTCTTCAATCACTTGCAAAATCAAGGCTTTCGTTCTCGGGCTGATGCCCTCACTATCGTTAATAGCTCTGGAGACAGTCGCAATACCGACTCCTGCCCGCTTGGCTACATCCTCTATGGTTACTTTCTTTTGATCTGTCACGCCCAAAATCCTTTCAAGAACGGAATCGTTTTCTGACTTTCTAAAATAAAGTCTTAATACTGATATTATACCACAGAATGAGTGTCTAAAAATTGAAGTCGTTTTCTTCTTGTCTTTGCTTCACCTGAAAAATCCACAAAATCTCTTTGTATAAAAGCAACGAGCCGAATATAGCACTGCAGTCACAAGTGATTATATTCACAAAAAAATCAAGTGCTTTTTGTATGAATTTGGTTTGACAATGTGTAAAATTTGTGACATATTATTTTTCGGAAACGTTTCCTAATTCATTCACTTTTACAGAGGCAATGATCATATATTCTTCAAGGAGATGACAAACATGCAAGCATTGAGATGGCATGGAGTAAAAGACTTACGATTGGAAAACATTGAGCAGCCCGCCGCTCTGGCAGGAAAAGTAAAAATCAAAGTAGAATGGTGTGGCATTTGCGGAAGTGATCTTCACGAATATGTAGCAGGACCAATCTTTATTCCCCAAGATGCTCAGCATCCATTGACTGGCGAAAAAGCACCGATCGTAATGGGACATGAATTCTCTGGACAAGTCGTCGAAATCGGCGAAGGTGTAACCAAGATTCAGGTTGGCGACCGTGTCGTTGTAGAACCGGTTTTTGCATGTGGAGAATGTGATGCATGTAAACAAGGCAAATATAATCTTTGCGATAAAATGGGCTTCCTCGGTCTGGCAGGCGGCGGCGGTGGATTTTCTGAATATGTCGCAGCTGACGAGCACATGGTTCACAAAATTCCAGAAAGCGTATCTTTCGAGCAAGGCGCATTGGTAGAGCCTTCGGCCGTTGCTTTGTATGCTGTTCGTCAAAGCCAACTGAAAGTCGGCGATAAAGCTGTAGTATTTGGCGCTGGTCCTATCGGATTGCTGGTTATTGAAGCGTTGAAAGCTTCGGGCGCATCTGAGATTTATGCAGTAGAGCTTTCTGAGGAGCGTAAAGCTAAAGCTGAAGAGTTGGGTGCTATTGTGCTTGATCCTAAGACTTATGATGTGGTGCAAGAGCTGCACAAACGGACCAACGGTGGCGTAGATGTAGCCTATGAAGTCACTGGAGTACCTCCTGTGCTGACTCAAGCTATTGAATCTACTAAAATCAGCGGACAAATCATGATCGTCAGCATTTTTGAAAAAGAAGCTCCGATTAAACCGAACAATATTGTCATGAAGGAACGCAATCTGACGGGTATTATCGGCTACCGTGATGTATTCCCGGCTGTTATCAGCCTGATGGAAAAAGGATATTTCCCAGCCGACAAGCTGGTTACCAAACGCATTAAGCTCGAAGAAGTGATTGAGCAAGGTTTTGAAGGACTCCTGAAAGAGAAAAATCAGGTTAAAATCCTGGTATCTCCGCAAGCTTAATTTAGAAAATAAACCAGATGTCTGCTCTATGCAGACATCTTTTATTATAAAACCGGGTTGCACGGCAAGAGTTCATACGGAATTAAAAAGACAAAACAGCGCTCTCCTACTGTGGCTTCTGCCGTTAAGTGAGAATAGCGCTGTTTTATTATAATCTAGTTTATTGAGTTACATTACTTAGTTACATTTTTCAGAACATCGTCAATCA
This sequence comes from Paenibacillus sp. SEL3, assembly GCF_054602585.1. Classification (NCBI taxonomy): domain Bacteria; kingdom Bacillati; phylum Bacillota; class Bacilli; order Caryophanales; family Paenibacillaceae; genus Paenibacillus; species Paenibacillus sp. SEL3. The sequence goes on from NZ_CM137725.1 coordinate 804,642, forward strand.
TTTGACTATTTGCAATTGTACCTGTATACAACCAGCTGGAATCCTTGCGAAAATCGTATACATGGCCTTCTTTAACGGCTGGAATTCCCGCCCATACAGGATCTTTTACAATATCTTCTTTACTTACGTTTTTGCTGTTCACGATAAAGACATAATCCGCATCCAGCTCGGCCAGCTTCTCCAGCGATAAATTACTCCAGTTCGCCTTAGCCGTTTTGGAAATCTCCTGTACGACTTGTGGAATCTGGAATCCCAAATCCTTATACAATACATCACCGCTGGATAGATTCTGGTTTACGACATACACGTTTTTATCCGTTACCCATAATGCCGCCGCAGTTTTTTGTCCCACCGTCTGACTCAGCTTGGCTTTAGCCTCTGCTGCTTTTTTGTCGTAGTTGCTCAATGCCTGCTTCGCTTCATTGCTCTTATTCAGCACCTCACCCACGGTCAGCAGCTCTTGACGCCAATCATTGTTCATATTACTGCCTACCACGTAGGTTGGAGCAATTTTAGAGTATTGATTATATTTGTCGCCTTCCACCATGCTCGCACTGTCCATAATGATCAAATCAGGCTTGAAGTTCAGAACCGCCTCAAACGGAAGATCTGAAGCGATGGTAGGAACATCCTTCAGTTCTTTTTGCAGGTAAGCTTGAACTGAATTTTTACCCACCGACCATTGGGCTACCGGTTTAACACCCAACGCCACCAGATGATCCTCCAGATAAGAAGCGATCACACGTTGAGGCTGAGCCGGAATCTTCACCTCATGCCCGAGTGCATCCTTCAGCACCCTTTCCTGTGATGTTGGTTCCGCTGATGTATTATTGTTCCCTTGCGAAGCACCATCGGTTGCCGTAGGACTGGATGTGTCTGAGCACGCGCTGAGCAGCAGGGTAAAACTAAGCAATAAAATAAATGCCATGGAATGCTTTGCGTTTCTATTCATTCGTAAAATCCCTTCATCATAATTTTGATAATGATTATTATCCTCAATACCAGTATGCAGGGCGCCACTTATTGAATCAATGGAACATTCGGACATGCTCAATGGATTATCTAGACGTGTATCTCCCATAAAAGCAGATGAATATAGGCTGTCCCGATAGTGAACCGGGGATACGCCAGTATATTTTTTGAATGCTCGGCTAAAGAAATAGACATCCGGGTACCCCACACTGACAGCAATATCCTGTAAAGTGGCATCCGTCTTCCGCAAAAGCTCCTTCGCCTTGTCCATTCGCAATTGAATCAAGTACATAATCGGGCTACAATCCGTTTGTTTTTTAAATAACCGGGTCAAATGTCTCGGACTGCATTCCAACAATCCGGCCAAACGTTCCAGCGTTATGGACTCCGCGTAATGATCCTGCATAAATCGAATGGCCTGTGTCACGATATCCCGCGCAGAAGTTCGAGCCTTCGGTTCCTGCAATTGCCGCATACATTCATATGCAAAATCATAGAATCGACCCTGAGCCTGAATCTTGGATAGCGCCTCTTGATCCTGCCATGCGTACTCCAGTAGTTGCAGCTTTTGATACAGTATAACCGGATAAGGCGGTACAAAACCATGAGCTATCGAAGGATGATTATACACCGTGTGTCCCGATAGAGAAGTCGCTTTATATAGTACAAGGATATATTCAATCCCACATTGCGAGGGTTTCATATTCAGTTCAAAGCCTTTGCTGCCATGTAGTACGTACCCTGAATGTGGCGTATCCTTCCAATCACCATCCAAACGCACGCTACCCTGCAATACAAATACAAAAGCCTGCGCTGGAAGACGATACGGTTGAAGCAACTCTTCTGCTTCCAGTCGAATATGCCGGACATCCATGACACGGATCGACGAATGGAGCCATAGGGATAGAAGTTTGTTTAACTCATCAGCTTCATATTCCTTGCTCATCCCGATATAGGAACCTGCCTGTTTTTGCCGATCCTGCTTCACGTATCAAAGCCTCCGCTTCATAAATATCATACTTTTTTCCCAAACCAACCTCATTATATATCATCTTTTACTGCGTCTACCATGAGACAAATATTCCTGTGCGAAACAAGGTGAATATACCATTTCCATGGTACAATTTGTATAAATACAAGATTTAAAATACATAGGGGGTTTGACAGCATGAACGGTTCCAACATTGCATTGAGTACAGGAGCTAATGCACCATTCGGTAAGGAAGATACAGTGCGGGTCACCATTGCATGGAAGCATGCACCTGCCGAACTGGATGTTAGCTGTTTTATGGTAGGAGCAGACGGAAAGGTTTCCTCTGATGACTATTTCATTTTTTACAATCAACCCGCTGACCCGCACGGACATGTACGGTTACAGCGTCCAAATGACAAAACCACTGAGTTTACTATTTCACTCAAAGAACTGGAACGAACTGGAGTAGATAAATGTGTATTTGCGGCCACACTGGACGGCCCGGGTACTTTTGCCGATGTGGTCGGCTGCTCCGTTACTGCTCAAGGCAAGCAATCCCATATCACCTACAGCATCACCGAAGCCACCAGTGAGACATCGCTTGTGCTGGCAGAGGTGTATCGTCATACGTCTGGCTTCAAGCTCCGCGCAGTTGGGCGTGGTTTCAACGGAGGACTAAAGCCGCTTGCCGAAGCTCATGGTGTGACCGTGGAGGAAACGGAATCGCCAGCGGATACCGTTCAGATGAACATCCCTACATCGGCGATCTTAAGCGCGGTAGGTGCTAAAGCTGGCGGAAAAGAGACTGCCCCCATTAACGCAAGAATTAATCTGCACAAGCAGAATGTACAATTTTCACTGAAAAAGAAAAAAATAGACCGTGAAAAAGCACGTGTAGCGGTTGTATTCGATGCTTCTATTTCTATGTTCAAATTGTACACGGGTGGGACGGTGCAAAAAGCCTGCGAACGTGTGTTGGCTGTAGCCGCCTGTATGGATGACGATGGTGAAATGGATGTATGGTTTTTTGCGGACAAAGCCAAACGTGCTCCAAGCGTCACAGAGAGGAATTTCGAGAATTACATTCATAGGAATTATGCTGAGCCTAGTGAAGATAGTGAGCTGGGGTGGGGCAATAACGAGCCAGAAGTCATGAAGGATATCATACTTAAATACACAAAAGAAGATCCCAACGACATGATCCCGACCTACATTATCTTTTTTAGTGATGGAGGTATTTATGAACAAAAAAAAATAGAACAGCTGCTGATTAAAAGCTCAAGCACTCCGATTTTCTGGCAATTTGTAGGTCTTGGTAAAGCCGATTACGGAATTCTTCGAAAGTTGGATAAGATGCGCGGCCGCGTAGTAGATAATGCAGATTTCTTTGCCTTGGATGACTTCGACTCGGTGACGGACAGCGAATTATACGACCGTCTACTGAACGAGTTCCCTGGATGGCTTAAAAAGGTACGAGCTAAGAAAATATTACGAAGCTAGTTCCTAGAAGCTTGTAAAATACGCGATTTTCTTCAGTTTGTCCTCTATCGATTTCAATCTCTCTACCTGATCTTATTTCTTTCATTTCCTAATTGGATATTTTCATGTAGTATAAGTCTAATTGAAGTAACCCTGTTTGGGCTATGCTGAAGCTATACACTATATGAAGGAGGATTTCATATTGAAATCAAATGAACCCACTTTGCACAAAAAGCTGCTCCCACGGCATATTACCTTTATGGCTATGGGCGGAGTCATCGGGACGGGTATTTTTAAAGGAAGCACCGAAACGATTAGCTTGGCGGGACCAGGAGTTATTTTATCCTATGTCTTCGCAGGACTCCTGCTCTTGGTCGTTATGGGCGCAATTGCCGAGATGGCTACCGTCTATCCCAACATGAATATGAAGGATTTTATTCGCAAAGCTTTTGGAGAACGACTGTCCTTTATTATCGGCTGGTTGTATTGCTTCATGTGGCTGGCCGTCTGTATCATTGAGGTCATTGCTGCGGGTAGCTTCCTGCAATATTGGTTGCCAGATGTCCCTCTATGGGTACTCAGTTTAGTCAGTGCGGCTTTCATTATTGTCGTCAACATGCTGAGTGTCGGCGGATTTGGAGAACTGGAATTTTGGCTTGCAGGTATTAAGATTGCCATGATTATTATCTTCATCGCCTTGGGTGGCTGTATACTGTTCGGGATTATTCCCACTGAAACTCCACCTTATCTAAGCAACTACGCGCAGCACGGCGGATTTCTACCCAATGGCTGGTTGGCTATCTTTTCAGCGCTGCTGGTCGTTACCTTTTCATACGGAGGGTCCGAGCTGATTGGATTGACGTTGACGGAGACAGAAAATCCGGAAAAAGTACTGCCTAGAGTGGTTAAAAGCTTTATTCTTCGCGTTGTTTTGTTTTATACGTTGCCCATTCTCATCATTTGTGGCTTGATTCCCTGGAACCAACTGGATGCGAATACCAGCCCGTTTGTACAGGTATTGTCTTCTGTAGGGCTTCAAGGCTCGGCTCATGTCATGAACTTTATTCTGATCACTGCTGTACTGTCTGCCGCTAATTCGGGGATTTACGGGGCTACACGTATGCTACATTCGCTGGCTATCAATGGAGAAGGTCCCAAATCACTCGCCCGCTTATCTTCAAACGGGGTTCCGGTAAATAGTCTCAAATTGTGCGCTGTAGTCCTGATTGTCGGTTCTATGGTTGCTTATATCGCTCAAGACGGGCTGTTCCGTATTTTGATGGCTGTACCTGGCTTCGTCGTGCTGCTCGTCTGGAGCTGCATTTGTCTGTCCCAATTGAAATTGCGCAAATCTTATCCCGTGGAGCCTACTTTTAAGATATGGGGATTCCCTTATGTAACGGCGGTTACAGTGGGATGTCTATGGGTCATTGCGTTCCTGTTCTTGCTTGACCCGCAAAATCGCATCAGCATTAGCGTGTGCGTGGCTTTCATGGCATTTCTGATCATTTGGTCTTTGGTGAAGTTCCGGAGAAAGCAGGCGTAAGTAGCATATGATTCAATCTTACCTGTTTCCTGTTTCGTATGCCTTTCTTGCGTTTCCTTTTGCTGCGTTATTGTTTACACTGCCTTTTCTAATCGTGCAATATCGCAGGCATGGCTATATTCACAAGGCTAGAGCATGGCTGCTTTACCTGATGCTTTTATACTTGATGAACGCCTTCTTTCTGGTCATATTACCGCTTCCGGCATCGCGTCATAATGCTGCATTAACCGGGGGAGCGTTGCAGTTGATGCCCTTGCAGTTCGTTCAAGACATTATAAGAGAAACATCCGTCTCACCCGCTCATCCCTCCAGCTATGTTCATTTGCTGAAGGAGCGTGCTTTTCTACAAGTCGTTTTTAACGTTGTGATGACCATGCCTTTCGGTATGTTCTTACGTTATTATTTCCGTGCACGATGGGGATGGTGTCTGATTCTGTCCTTTATCCTCTCCCTCTTCTTTGAGGTGACGCAGCTGACAGGACTGTATGGATTTTTTGACCATGCGTATCGTGTGTTCGATGTGGACGATCTGATGGCTAATACATTAGGCGGTATGCTAGGCTTTCTATTAGGCGAATGGTTTTCACGCTTCCTGCCTCGCTTGGAACATCTGGACAAGCATGTGGACATGGCAACGAAGCGAGTGTCCTATACCCGACGGGGTGTAGCCTTTTTCGTGGATTCTATCATATGGACCGGGCTACTCGGCATCATGGAGTCCCTGCATGTGCCTGCTGCCTTCTGGGTTTCCAGTGGGGTCTACTTTATGGTGGTCCCTTACCTGACGAATGGACGAACGCCAGGGAAATGGCTGGTGCGTATTCATCTTGTAGGGACAGGACAACGGATTTCCCTGTGGGGGCTCATCAAGCGCTACAGTGTCTTGTATTGGTTGTATTTTGGACTTAATTACGTACTGGGCGGACCCGTGCTGTGGTCTCAAGTCTCTCCATGGGTAAGTGTTCTGATCAGCCTTTTGTTGTTGGTGATGAATGGATGGTTCTTTTTCCATCTGGTCATACGTCTATTCCAGAAAGCTCCGTTATTTTATGAGGAGCTTAGCCATACTTCGCACCAGATTATATGGCCCAAGCGCTACCATCCTACTCAGAATGACCCCGCTGACCCAACACAGACGTTGGGAGCGAATATAGTACAAAAATAACCAGAGGATCGACACGTCATCAAGCCCCGGATCTGCATTGCATCTTGGCGAATAAAAAAACAGGCGAAGCAAAGGGATGTGCCTTTGCTCCGCCTGTTTTTATTTTGCGTATATTTCTATGTTGCATATAGATATAACTTAACTTATTTCCACTGTGCAATTTGATCAATAGGTAAACGTGTGGAAGGATGACCATCGTTGATTCCTTTACCCATGGAAATGAGCATAACAGGGACATAACGATCTTTGTCCAGACCAAAGGCTTCAGCAATTTGATCCTTTTCATAACCGCCAATAGCGTTAGTATCATAACCATGAGCGCGCGCTACCAGCATAAGCTGCATGGATACCAAACCACCGTCGATCAGGACCGTTTCTTTGTTCACAACGGGATCAAGCGCTGCAAAATGGGCTGCTACTTTTTCCTGTTGCATTTCTTTTATGTCTTTTGGCATATAGCCCAATTCTACAGCTTCTCCGAAAATTTGTTCGAAATTATCAAAGTTGTTCAAATCTCCAAACACAGCGATCACTGCCGAAGATGTCTCTACTTGACGTTGGTTGAAACGGGCCAAAGGTGCCAGTGTAGCTTTACCTTCAGGGCTGTCAATGACGAGGAAACGCCAAGGTTGCAGGTTAATGGAAGATGGTGCGCGTGTAGCTTCTGTCAAAATCTCAGTCATTTCCTCGCGGCTGATCTTCACGGACGGATCGTATACTTTTACTGAACGGCGTCCCAGGGCGATTTCTTTAAAATCATTCGTTTTTACCGTACTGGATGTGTTCGTATTATTCATTCCAATCTCTCCTTATCCCTCTGTGGGTATAGTAATGTTAAAAAAATGTTGTCAGTCCATATCGGATATATGACTATTCATCACTTGCAGCATATCAGCTAGCTGGTGCCGCTGGGTCTCGTCGAAGCTCTGTAGCAGCTGAGCTACAAACTGTGAGCGCTCCTGCTTAAAGATGACAATGCGTGCACGTCCATAATCGGTCAGGCTTACCAAGGTAACCCTGTTGTCCTCTGGCTTCGTGCGTCGTGTGACCATTTCTGTTGCTTCCAGTTGTTTCAAATGGCGCGTTACGGCTGCAGCATCAATGCCAACCTCTTTTTGCAGCAGAGTTTGACTAATCTCCTGCACTTGATACAACTTGCACAATAGCTGCAATCTGGATGCGCTGACTCCTGCACAACGCTCAAACTTGGAGCTAATCTGCTTGTTCAGCAACAATAGCATGTCAAAAATATACTCAGGCTCGGATGGTGTCTGGGTGATATCAATCTCTCCTCCCTTAAGCATATCGCTGGGCTTCATGATCCGACCTTTGAGCTATCAATTATTGATCTATCAAGTAATATACATCCTCTTTAAAGATAAATCAAGTCCCTGAGAAAAATAAAGTGCTCTTTGCAAATAAAAGCTGAGCGACTCGCACAAGAGCCGCTCAGCTTCAATTCAACTTTATTATGTTCCGTTGTGCTAAATAATCCCGTGTGACAGCATTGCGTCAGCCACACGCACAAATCCTGCGATATTGGCTCCGACAACCAAATTGCCCGGCACGCCGTATTCCTCAGCCGCCTTCACGCTGTTAGCATAGATATTTTTCATAATATCATGCAGCTTGGCATCTACTTCCTCAAAGGTCCAAGATAGACGCATGCTGTTTTGTGACATTTCGAGCGCCGACACGGCTACTCCACCTGCATTGGCAGCTTTGGCTGGCCCAAACAGAACTCCATTGTCCAAAAACACTTCAATGGCCTGTAACGAGGATGGCATATTGGCACCTTCGCCTATAGCTTTTACGCCATTGCTTACCAGCAACTGAGCTGCTTGCTCGTCAATTTCATTCTGAGTGGCGCATGGCAGTGCGATGTCGCATGGGATCGACCAGATCCCCGAACAGCCTTCTGTATAGATTGCGCCTGGACGTTCTTGCGTATACTCGCTAATCCGCAGACGGTTCACTTCTTTCAGCTGCTTCACCAGCTGCAGATCGATACCGTCTGGATCATAGATGTAGCCATTCGAGTCACTACATGCCACCACTGTAGCACCGAGTTGCTGTGCTTTTTCAATCGCATAAATGGATACATTCCCCGATCCCGACACGACGACGCGCTTTCCTTCAAAGGACGACCCCTGAGCCTGCAGCATCTCGTTTACAAAATACACACAACCGTAACCGGTCGCTTCCGTACGTGTGAGACTGCCTCCGTAATGAATTCCTTTGCCCGTTAGGACGCCGCCTTCATGTCCTCCGCGAATCCGCTTGTACTGCCCGAACATATAGCCAATCTCACGTCCGCCTACACCAATATCCCCTGCCGGAACGTCGGCATCTGGACCAATATATTTATACAATTCCGTCATGAAGCTTTGTGTAAAACGCATGACTTCGTTATCTGATTTCCCTTTGGGATCAAAATCCGAACCGCCTTTACCACCACCGATAGGAAGACCCGTCAACGCATTTTTGAAAATCTGCTCAAAACCCAAAAACTTGACGATTCCGAGATATACAGACGGATGGAAGCGAAGTCCACCTTTATAAGGCCCTATCGCACTGTTAAACTGCACACGGAAGCCACGGTTGACCTGTACAACCCCCGCATCGTCCACCCAAGGTACACGGAAGGTAATGACTCGCTCCGGCTCCACTAGCCGTTCCAGAAGCCCCTGCTGCATATACTTAGGATGCTTAGCCAATACCGGAATTAGCGAATCCAATATTTCCTTGACGGCCTGATGGAATTCATTCTCATGAGGATTGCGCGCGATAACCTTCTCAAAAACGGACTGCACATATTCGGCTGCTGCTTGTTGACTCTGCTCTGGACGGATCATGGTCATTATTTAATACACCCCTTTTATAATTAGCCCCTCTGTTAAATGACGGAACGACTTATTCTGCACCTTCGAGAGTGGAACCTTATGTATTCATAAAATTTAGTTAACTATACATGATTTTTTATAATAATACAGCAAATTCGCCTATAAAAGATTTTTGTATCCTTCATTAAATAACTCTATGAACCTCTCATTGCCTGTTAGTTTCCTGAAGCTAAATCCCTTGATTTACGGGCTTTTTTCACGATTTCTAAGGCCCAAACACCTTACTCTATATGGCATTATAATGTGAACAAATTCAAACTAATACATACATCATATCTGGAAAATATGGATATAAAAAAAGAGGCTGCGCACAGGGCGTAGCCTCTTTTCCCATTCTGTTACACATAAAAGGCTTCAAGCTGACGCACAATTTCTGCTTCGTCATGCTCTACCACCTGCTGATGCTGCGATTTCGAGAACAATTGTTCAATTTGCGCCGGGAACTCCTGCTTGATATCCACCAGACGAATGGCCTCATCAAATTTGGCTGGATGCGCTGTCGCAAAGGTCACACATACTTCGTCCGCGCCATTATACGCCTCATACGCGGCAATACCGCAAGCTGTATGCGGATCAAGCAAATAATCGTACTCGGCTTTGTATTTTTTGATCAGCTCCAGACACTGCTCATTCGAAGCACCCAGCGCTTCAAAATCCTGCTGGACACGTTTCAAATCCTCTGCACCGATCACAATCCGTCCCTCTGTTTTGAGGTTATTCATGTATTCAGATACCTTGGCTGCATCCTCTCCGAGGAAGTAGTACAGGTATCTTTCGAAATTACTTGCCACCTGAATGTCCATGGAAGGACTGTATGTGCTTTTGAAATCGCCCGGCTGGTATTCGCCAGTCTTCACGAAGCGCTCCAAAATGTTATTTTCGTTCGTGGCAATGATCAGCTTGTGGATGGGTAGACCCATTTTCTTCGCAAGAAAGCCGGAAAAGATATTGCCAAAGTTGCCGGATGGCACGCTGACATTGATCTTCTTCGTACCCGCAGACTCCTGCGCCCGGAAATAAGCATAGAAGTAATAAACGGTTTGCGCCAAAATGCGCACAAAGTTAATCGAGTTAATCGCCCGCAGATGATGTTTGGCTTTGAAATCCAGATCGGCAAACAGGTCCTTAATTACTTTTTGACAATCGTCAAAGTTCCCTTTTACGGACAGATTCAGTACATTTTCATCGTCTACTGTCGTCATTTGCAGCTCTTGTACCTTGCTCACCTTTTGATGCGGATGCAAAATACAGATTTTGATGCCTTCCTTGCCACGCACGCCTTGAATGGCTGCTGCTCCCGTATCGCCCGAGGTTGCACCCAAAATATGAATGATCTCATTCTGCTTTTTGGACACGTAGGAATAAAATTCACCCATAAATTGCAGCGCCACATCCTTGAACGCGAACGTAGGCCCATGGAACAGCTCCAAAATAGACAGGGAATCGTTGATCTTCTTCACTGGCGTAACTTCCGGATGACGGAAGCTTGCATAACTACGCTCCACCAGTTGCTCCAAATCCTCACGAGGAATCTCATCATTGATATACAGCGCAAAAACTTCCAGCAGCAGCTCTCTGTAGCTCAATGTAGCCCACTGCTCCAGCGTAGCTGCCGACACGGTCGGAATCTGCTCCGGCACCATTAGTCCTCCATCGTCAGCTAACCCCATGAGCACAGTATCAATAAATCCCTTGGCTTCTACTCGACCTCTAGTGCTTATATATCTCATATACATCCCCCAATAAAAATTCAATTCGAACCTTTTTTCGAATATATTATTGTCTATAATACCCTGTCGCGGTGCTGTAACCAAGCCTTTTTTTTATATTTTAAAGACTTTCTCCTACTTTACCATACCCCGATGCATCAGGCATCTGTCATTGCTAGACAATCAGAACGTCAGGAACAGGTCGTAAGTCTGAAAAAAGAAGGCTGCTCCAGCCATTAGGAGCCTGAAATCGAAAGTGCAGCCAGCTTGAGCGAAGGAGATGTGCAGCTTCCTGTAAAACGCAAATCGTTGCCAACTTCCTCTACCTGCTGTAGTACATCAAAGAAGTTGCCTGATACGGTAATCTGATTGACCGCTCTGACCACTTGCCCTTGCTCAATCCAGTAGCCCAGACAAGCCAGCGAAAAATTACCGGATGCCGTATTCGTACCCGCATGCAGCCCTTGGAGTTCGACGATCATCAACCCGCGATCTGTCTTGCGAATCATGTCTTCCAATGTAGACGTGCCTGGAGACACGTACAGATTATGATACGACACCCCAATTTTACCGTTATAGCTGCCTTTGGAAGCATGAGAGGTACTCTGTACCCCGGCCTTGCGGGCCGTCTTTCGGTTATGGAAATACGTCCGCAGTTCGCCATCCTTGATAATCTCATTGCGGCGTGTCGCACTGCCTTCCGCATCAAACGTACTGCCTGCCGGAACGTTCTCCATTAGCGGATCGTCAATCAGCGTAATACGCTCGCTTGCCACCTTTTGCCCCAGTTTCCCAGCCAAGCGTGAAAAGCCTTTATCCACCGACTCCGCAGAAAATACCGACGTATAGGCAGCCAGCAATTGCGCGGCTGCATCATGACGGAAAATGACTGGATAGTTATCCGATTGGATCGTGTGCGCCCCCAGCTTGGAAACAGCCTCTTTCACGGCTCTATGCGCCACATTCGCAATATCGATCTCTTCCACGCTCCGCAGCGAATAATCATGCCAGCCCCCGGTAACGGTCTCGCCTTGGTCGGCTGCAATCACATACACATAAGCGGTCGCCAGACTTTTGCGACGATGGCAGTGCAGTCCTTTAGTATTTACTATCAGGACCTCATTTTCACGAATGCTAACCGAGCAATGCCGAGCCATTACAATCCGTGGATCTGCGGCAAGCGCTGTACGCTCCATTTCTAGCGCCGCTTCGATCAGAATCTCAGGAGCCGTGTCAGCAAGCGTTGAGGCATAGGCAGGCTGCTCAGGGTAGCTCTCAGAGCCTGCAAACAGCTCATCCTGCTCCTCGCTCTCCAATATATCCGCGTTGCTGCGTGCTTCTTCCAATAAAAAGTCGATCACATCCGGTTCCAGCTTCTCCGTAGAGGCATAGCCCATTTTGCCGTTAATAACACCACGGAAGGAAAGTCCGCCATTTTCAACGATGGTATATTGATCAATTTCTCCCTTCAGTACCTTTACCGAAGTAGAACGTCCATTGACATAGTAGATTTCCATATCCGCATAGCCCATTTCCCGACCTTTGGCGAACAACGCTTCCTGAAATTGCTGAATATTCATCGCCTATTCCCCCTTTCGTCCGCCGACGGTCATTTCGGACACACGAATCGTCGGCTGTCCGCAGTTGACCGGAAGACTTCCACTAACCGAGCCGCACATCCCCTGACCATGATCCAGATTGTTGCCGACCATATCAATATTTTGCAGGGTTTCAATCCCTTTGCCGATTAGCGTTGCGCCTTTGACTGGCTCAGCAATTTTACCGTTGCGAATCATATACGCCTCTTCGACTGCAAAATTAAACTCGCTTGTCGAGGTATTCACCGAACCCCCGCCCAGCGATTTGGCATAGATCCCGTACTCTGTATTGGCAATGATCTCTTCACGGGTAGACTCACCATTCGCAATGAACGTATTGTTCATACGGGATGCAGGCGCGAATTTATAGGACTGTCTTCGTCCTGACCCTGTCGCAGGTACACCCATCTGGCGCGAGCCCATGCGGTCGATTAGATATCCTTTTAAAATACCGTTCTCGATCAGTACGTTGCGCTGTGCCGGCGCCCCTTCGTCATCGATATTGAGCGAGCCCCACGCATTCGGAATTGTTCCATCATCTATAGCCGTGACGAGCGGTGAAGCCACCTGCTGCCCGATTTTATTCGCAAACACGGAAGTTCCATGCGCCACCGCCGTAGATTCCAGCCCATGCCCACACGCCTCGTGGAAAAGAACGCCGCCGAAGCCGTTCTCAATTACGACAGGCAGTCTGCCACTAGGCGCATATCCCGCTTTGACCATTGTGGACGCAATCCGAGCGGCGTGTCTGGCATTTTCTTCGATATTCAGATTCTCCAGAAATTCAGTCCCAGCATACGCTCCCGGTCCACGGAACCCGGATTGTCTATGCTCCCCATGAGTCGCAATCGCACTTATTCTCATGCGTGTATACGTACGGGTATCCTCCACCAGCAGTCCGTTACTATTGGCGATCAAGACGTTCTGGATCGAGTTGCTAATCCCAACAGAGGTTTGCGTGATGGAAGGGTCATATTGGCTTGCCGCCTCATGCGCCCGTCTCATCATGTCGATCTTGGCACGTTTCTGCGAACCGTCAGGGATGATCGCAATTGGATGTTGGTTAGGGATCGCATGGGGATGGAGGGTAATGGTGTGTGTACCTAGCACTCCACCTCCACGAATAGCCTTGGCGGCCGATTTGGCCAGTCGGATCAGGCTCTGTTCGCTCATATCGCTGGTGTACGCATACACCGAGAAATGCTCCTTCATGATCCGAATGCCAATCCCAAAATCCCGGCCCGACAGCGCCGTATCCACGACGCCCCCAGTCATGCCCAGTTGTCCATTGGTCCGGTCCTCGACGAACACCTCTGCAAAATCTCCGCCCGTCTCCAGCGCGGCTTGCAGCATATCCTGAATCTGTGTTGGATGTATCATCACGTTCCTCCTCTTTTTTTCCATGTTTCATATTGTACGTTTAAGCGATCAAGATCATATGCGGGTTCATGTTTATTTCCCATAACTTTACTATACATGATGTTGGGAGTGGGTGTAACTATCTGGGTGGCAAGTGGTTTGGAAGGGAGTGAAGATTTATGCACGGGGATAGAGGGATTGAAATGAGAAAACCCGACCGGACCGTGAAGGGTCGTGTCAGGTTAGCTTGAGTTGCTTGATTACTGGGTGAATTGAGCAAGTACGTGCAACTAAGGACGCTACGTGGACGGATCATTCTTCCGATCGCTGTTGCCCTCAGATTTTTTTGATTATAGTTTAACAGTAAAAATCCGGGTTCAAAGGCGAATGCTCCGCTTCTTCAAAACGATTCCGTCCCCTCCGCTGCTATGCTTTGGTTTGCTTCATCTTGTTTGCCAAAATACTTTTTTTCAAACGAACTTTAAACAGTTCTCTTCGTAAATCCAGTTCCATGATATGAAGATGATCGGCCGCTTCTTTGACGGTCTCCATGTGAAGTACGCTTGCCTTTTGAGAAATAATAGCTAGAGCATCCCAAATGAGCTTTGTACATGTTTTAAGTCTCTCTATGTGTTCGTCTTCCTGTTGAACTAAGCTCTCGTATTCTTTAGCCGTATTTTCTTGAATATCCAAGTTACCATCTCCTTTTCACCAAAGTGTAACAAAGGATGATGCTGGATGTGGTACGTAGATACGTAATAATGAAAAAAAGTAAAACCACCTAATATGGAATAAATAAGACGACAACTACTAGAAGACAAAAACAAATTTTTTATACTACATTAAAGGATATTAATTTCTAAAGGAAGAGGAAAGTAACCGTTACATGTTTTCTAAATTTTGACTCAGGCTGGATAATCCTAATCAATTTCACAGCTTTTAAGAATAAAGATCTCATTGGTAACAACAGCGAAAGGAGCGTATTTCACTCAAATCATTTAAATTAGCAAAAATGAAATTCAATAGAACCAGCTTAATTTAGTACGGTTATTGGACAAATTTTCAAATTTTCGACCTATTTAATAGTTTGAGTTATTTTTAATCATAGGTTAACAGCACGCCAAAAGACCCAGCATTGTTTGCTAGGTCATGAAACGTTTACACCGCATTATACTTTATTTATAATTTTGGGTGCAACACGTTTTCTCCTCGCTCTTTTATTATGTTGAATAATACTAGTACAAGCTCTTTTATTTTTTCGTTCATTAGAATTTATGACTACTGCTTTTGATTCTACTGCTTCTGACACTTTTGACGTTGATTTAGCCTTTATGATCTCTCTAAGGGTATCAAAAATAATTAGCGTTAAAAAAGATTCCTTTATGACATTTAAGAATTCAGTATTATCAGAAATTTGAAGTTTCGATGCCCCCGAAAAGAAAATAATCGATGTTAAATCGTCAGATATTAATCCTAAAGTTGATATTGTATAAACAATTCCTGCCCATAAATATAAATCAAATCTTACATCAAATTTATAAAGAACATACATCCCCATAAATAATAATGAAATAAAATATGACGTTTTAAAAAGAACAAAATCTAAAACTGCTAGCCGCTTTATATATTCCATTACATCAGTTGTGTTCCACTTAATTTCAGAAATTTTTTTTTGAATTTTATCGTTTCTCTCAAACTCTTGAAATGTAATATCATAGTTCTCATTTAGTAACATATAGATAGATCTTCTATCAGAAAGTTTTTTATTGTTTTCTGATGTTTTTTTCGCTATATCCGTTATAATTTTTTCTAACCCATTGTTTTCCAAATTTTCTTTTGTAAAAATAATTTCTTTTTTGACTTGCCCTTTTGAAGCATACTCATAAAAAAGAGATGGCTTAACTAAATTAATAACATTGAAGCTTTGCATATATATAAATAAAGGAAGAAAAACGATAAAAAAACTAAACATAAAAATACTAAAAAAAACTCCGGCTCTTTTTCTCTTCTTAGATTTTAAAATAAAAAACAGAAGCAATAAAAATACGCCAATTGATAGTATATTACTTTCAAATAGAAATGGAGATTTGGAAATTAAAAGGTAAATTATTGATGTGCCTGTAAAAGTAATTCCAATTTTCAAAGAATAAGATGCCACATTTCTTTCATACAAAAAATCTTTGACACTAAATATAATAAGTCACCAACCTCAATTTTTAATCTAATACTTAAAAATTCTTGAGTATATGTGCTTCTTTTATAAAAAAATAAGAAGACATTGTTATATAAAGTATAATTCCCTCTCTATAGAAAAACTTCGACCTCCTCTTCCTTAAACCATTTCTCTTTTAATACATGCATTTTAACTAGCTCTGGATTCTCTGAATATGCTAAGATAGCAAGACTTTTTTCGGCGCGGCTACATGTAACATAAAATAAACGTCTTGTTCGCTCAATACTTGTATCTTTTCCTACAGATTCATTTTCTACATCTGTTTTAGTTTTTTCTTTTACACCGAATAACTTTTCATAGCTAAACAGAAAGCCACGCGCTTCGCTATCATCAATAATTACTAGTACACGTGGGAATTCGAGGCCTTTTACTCCTTGATGAGTCATGAAATTCAACTTACCATTTATATAAGAATCATATGCCGAAATTTGGCTAAAGGGGGCATTTAAGCATTCAGCCCAAGCTTCCATAGAGCTATATTCATTTTCCTCCTTTATATCTTCTTTATTTGTCTGATCATATTTACTATTGGTAACAAACGGATAAAAGGTGTCTGGAATATTAAATAGTTTTAATTTTTCCACACATTGTAAGACATCAATGCAACGTGGCTCTACATCTGCATTCCAAAGTGAGATTAACTGATTAATCGCTTCTTGAGCCTTTTTAATTTTTAACTGTTGACCAACTTCGTCTTTTGCTATTTTTAGTAAAGGAGAATGTTTTCTCACAATACTACCTATGGCGAATTTATCTCCAATTTTATTTGCTTCTACTATAGGCAATATAATTTGTGTAAATAAAAATAAATCAGAAAGTGTACCTTCCAATAGTCCCGTCCTTAATCTATCTATCTGGTAAAGTGGCCGAAAAAACTCCAAAAAGCCTAGTCGATTGGCAGCCATATGATGTTCAAGAATTAGAGATGTATAATTTGCATTCATACTAGACCATTTTTTATCGGCAGTAATTTCTGACATTCTATCCGCAACCATTTTCTCAGCCTTACCTTTTTCAGCCGTTGAAGGAAATATGAAAAAACGAGCAAAACCAGCTTCCTTATCTGTTCTTGTCTTTTGTTCCTGTCCATCAACTGTAAAACGTATTTTATTTAACAGATTAATGATTCTCGGTGGGCAACGATGGTTCATTTTTTTTACTAGTTTTTTCCAATTTCCCGGTAAATCCACTCCTAAATCTACTTTCCCATCGGAATATATCCTTTGCATCGTATCTCCAAACAAACCTAGTGAAAAAACACCGATATTTTTTTGTTCAACTTCAAACAGTGAATTAATTAGATCTTTATTAGTATCCTGGCTTTCATCTATAAATATGATCGGATATTGATTAGTTAGGATTTTTTGCATTAATGTCTTGTTAGCTATAAAATAAGCCCCTATGCTTATTACCTCAGTGTGGCTTAAAGATGCTTTTTCTTGATTAAGACCATTGGGATTATAAGTGAACTTTTTAATATGTTTAATATTTTGAATCCGGTTTTCCTTTGCCTCTATGCTTTGTTGGCGTTCAATAAACGTTTTGGTACCCATACGTCCTTTCTCTTGTTTTAATTTTAAATCTTCAATTTGTGATTGTAAGTTGGTATATAGCCAGTTCCTAATGTCTGCATCAAACCCTTTAATCAACCCCCATATAAATGCATGAATAGTAGAAATATTAAATAAGTGGTCGTAATCAACCCTGCGACCAATCTCATTGCATGCAGCATTAGTATACGTAATAACTGCTACTTGTTGTCCTCTATGCTGTAATTGATGATAATATTTTTCTCGAATTTGATTCAGAGCATATACAAGCGATTTAGTTTTTCCCGATCCAGCTCCTGCAAATAAGAAAAAACTCCTCAACTCTTTTGGATTCAAACAACTACTGATTTCTTCATCTACATGATTATCTATACAATTGTCTTTATTCTCGTCTATTTCGTTCATTTAGCTCATCACCATTTCTTCCACTAAAATATCAACAGAATTCTGATGAATAATAATATCCGGTTGTTTCTTTTGTAACTGATCCTCTAACCAAGTCAATCCTTCATTAATATACTTTGGTACTTTGATATCTTTAAGATCTTCTAAACAAATTAGTTGGAGAGCAAACTCCGCTTTTTTCCCTTTTCTTAAATCATCAAAAAATTGCTTCCCTAAATCAGCAATTGTCTTTTTTTTAGTAATCGCATTTTTAAATTTTTTTATTAAACCAGTTCCCTCAAGACTTTTAAATAATGATAAGTTTTCGAAAACTAAAGCATCTTCAAAAGTATACGGAAGAGCCTCAACCTCAGATTCATCATGAACCATTAAAACCTTAATTGGATATTGATAAGCAACTCTTATTGAGAAATTAGCATTTTGATATCTTTTTACTTTTTCATTACACTTTAAATCAAATAATTCATCGATCTCAGTTATACACGGAACCCAAGATTTTAACGTGTCATTTCCAGTAATATATCTTTTGTTACGAAGAGGAGCCTTAGCTAATTTACTTTTAGAATCTGTTGAATCTAAATCAGTTATAATTAAACTCGTCAAACCCAAGCCCTCTATTAGGGGTTTTAAAGTGTGGGCATGACTTCCTCCAATCTCCAATAAAGAAATATATTTTTGATTCAATACCTTAAAATGTCTTCGAATAAAATGCGGAATCAGCATTCGCTCAGCTGGCCCTTCCACTAATATTGCTGCATCAGCGAAAAGCAAGTCAAAATGAGTTATTTGAAGATACCTGGTTACAAAACGTTCTGTTGCATTATTTTCGCCGAATACATTCGAGAGATTAACGACAGTAGATATTGGGACTTCATTTTCTGATACCGAAGATTGTTTACGGAAATAACGCAAACTTGAAAAGGGTATTTCATGAGCAATGTGTCCTGAGTGTGTGCTTACAATTAATTGAGTTTTAAAGAAGTCTTGTCCTTTTAAACGATTATTATTACATAAAATCTCATATACGTGGCGAATGAAGACTTGTTGAACTTGTATATGAAGATGTGCTTCAGGTTCTTCTACCAATACAATATGTAGTGGAGGTATAAAAAAATCATTCTTATTGCTCGGAGTACTCTTGGCTAATTTCCCAACCTTCATCCATTCATCTCTAAATTGCATCATTTTAAAAATAATCGATATCAAATTTTGGTAACCTAGCCCGTTATATTGTTCAGGAAGTCTTAAATGCATTTCTTTAAATTGTTTATTCTCCGGCATTAGATCAAACTGAACAGCGGAACTATGTTTAAGACCATCAATTGGTTTAAATTTTGTTGAAATAGTTATCTTAGGATCAGAAAATCCAGGGTAACCTAAACTTTGCAATTCAATAAGTGCATTTTCAAAACCATCGCGTAACTTGGAATCAAAGATATCTTGAGCTGATTCAATAGCTTGCAAAGCATCAATATCAGTTGGGTCTGGTGATTCAGTTGGATTCAAGTGAGTATTATAATATCTGCGTAGTTGTGTGGAAAGATTCCCAACTAAAGCACTGGTAGATTCATCTTCTTCGCTTGTTTTAGCTGAGTCAGAAAATCCTCGTTGTGCACCAATATAGTGTACTAAAAAGAGTTTCTTAAATGGGTCTTCATCTACAGCATCACTATCAAAAGGCAAAATTTGAGGTCGTGCTAGACCACTTTCAGGATCAATATTCAAGAGTTTACTAGGATCAAGAATGTATGCCCTAACTGTAAAATGTGTATAAAATTTTTTATTTAAATAATCCTTAAGATTTCTTGGCCACAAGGAAAACGAGCTTGCAGACTTCGCAGCTGACAGCGTCTCTTTTGCAGAACTAATTGATTCAACAAAATCTTTGTACAGATATTCATTGTCTTTGGGCTCCAGTCTCAACCTAACCCCTAGTAATCCTCCATCCCAATCTAAGGATGGGATTAAATGAGTTACATAATGAATTTCGTTTTCTGAGACTTGTAACCACACATCCAATGTAGGTATTAGTTTTTCTAAGTCCTCAAAATCAGTCGTTTCCTCACAATTAGACAACCAGCGCTCTCCAATTCTATTAATCTCAATCCAATTTGATAATGTAAAATCATTTATAGTAAAGTCACTTTTTTTATCTAAAAACTTTCTTAGTGCATCCATGGCGGATGTTTTTCCGCTGTTATTCGCTCCTACAAATATTGTAGTTTTGTCTGTAAATTCTACTCGACAAGATTTTAATTTTTTAAAATTTTGAATCTCTACACACTCAATATGCATCCTTGCACCCCCAATTTCACTAAAATGTTTAGATGAATTTGCCATTAAGAAAAAAAGGACTATATGCCCAAGCCTAAGGAAATGACTTAGCCCATTTTTCTACTAAATTCTGCATAAATCTTCTTTATTTCTTACACTATAGCATATTCATGGGGATATATGGAACAAAAAAGGCCCTTGAATAATACCAAGGTCCTAATTCAACGCAAAATTCAAAGTAGAGCTGAGAACATTCATTTATTTGGATAATTTTTGGATTTATTTTCAGATTCAAATTCCTCCACTGAATGAACTCAAATAAAGCCGCTAACGAAAGAATCACGTTACTACGGCTGATTGGTCTGTATGTAAAACAAGATGCCCTTAGTTTGATCACATAAGGGGGAATTTGTCCCATGTCTGCTGACCAGTAACAAACCTGAATGAGGGCTCGTTAATTCATATGATTGCAGATTACCTCAGTTTAAATGAATTTATTTAACATCTATTAACCACTCTGTAAGCTTTGTAAATAATTCAGAAAACTTCGTGAAACTGGGTAATTACTCTCCCAAAAATATTGGTTTGCATTCTGCTCATCTTTAATAAAAAATAATTGTCTTTCTCTTGATGCTGATTCATTCAAATTATCCCTATGCAAACAAATAAATAAGTCAATTTGCTTGTCTTCTTTAAGTTTCCTTTGATAATAGGATTTTAACTCACTTGAATAACCATATCCAAATTCTGAAAACAGTGTTCTCTTCGCTACACGTGTTTTAAAAGCAAATAATGCTAATCGTATATGCTTAGTCTGCTCTCTCCTTCTAAAATAATTGTTTTTATTGCTCGTATCACGAATGTCTGATAATGCTAAATTACCTTTAACTTCTATCACCATTAAACAGTCAGAAGGATTTACAAGATATAACCCCTCCAACTCTCTTTTGTACATATTTTTCCTACAAACTAAAATATCGCATTGGGGACTTAATTCACCATTACAAACAACAAAACCACTAACAAACTCTAACATGCCGAATCGTTCTTTCAGTTCTTTTAGCAATATATTTTCGCCACAACGTCCCATTTCAGCATTGTGTTTAAGTCGCTCAGCAATAAAATACTTACAGAACATTAATTGTTCCGAATACTCTTCAAAAATTTTGGTAATGTCCCCTTCC
The DNA here is from genome assembly GCF_054602585.1 of Paenibacillus sp. SEL3. NCBI lineage: Bacteria > Bacillati > Bacillota > Bacilli > Caryophanales > Paenibacillaceae > Paenibacillus > Paenibacillus sp. SEL3. Next base: position 825,992 of record NZ_CM137725.1, read on the forward strand.
ATTTTAGAAGAAACCTTGGGGGCTACATCATCAATCCGATCCATAACTACTGTTGGCGTATCATAGTCTATCTTCTCATAAACCATTTCTCTGTACCGATTAAACGATAGATCATAATCATTCGCTTCAATAACCGCCTTGCCCACCAAGAAACTCTGCTCAGTCGGTAAACAGTTAGTTTCTTCCTCAAGATTATGAAAGCCCGTAATAATATCATTAATATCATTGTTCTGAACAAGAGATTGCTTAGCATCAAGTGAGAACCCGTCTGCCTGCATACGGTAAAACCAAACTTTATCTGTACCACCAGCACCTGTCTTGGTAAAAACAAGTACTGATGTACTTACCCCAGCATACGGCTTAAACACACCGCTCGGCAAGGAAATGACCGCCTGAAGCTGATGATTCTCTACAAGTTCCTTACGCAACTCTTTATATGCTTTTGTCTTCCTAAACAAAACGCCATCCGGTACGATACATGCAGCGCGTCCACCTTTGCGCAGCATTTGCAGGGAGAGGGCAACAAACAGCAGCTCAGTCTTTTTCGTATTGGTAATGGTCTTTAGGTTATCATGGATGCTCTCGGCATCAACCGTACCAGTAAAAGGCGGATTGACCAAGATAACATCATATTTAGAAGTGATATCATTTTGTTTGGATACACTGTCCAAATATCCAATATTAGGATTATTGATGGAATGAAGCATCAGATTCATACTGGACAGACGCAGCATCGTACTGTCAGTATCAAAACCGCAGAACATGTCGCCTGCAAAATGCTCCCGCTGATCCGCAGTCATCTCTGACTCGTATTTCTCACGGATATATTCTGCGGAAGAGATTAGGAAGCCAGCTGTTCCACAGGCGGGATCACATATTTTATCAGTTGGTGTTGGCGCGAGCAGGCGCACCATCATATCACGGATATGCTTCGGCGTACGGAACTGACCTTTATGTCCTGCTGTAGATAGCTTGCTCAGCATGTACTCATACAGATCGCCTTGCATGTCTAGATCTTTGATATTATGCTCATACAGTTCATCCAGGTCGGTGACTATTTTCTGTAAAACCTGTGGGGTTGGGACGAGAAAAGTGGCATTCTGCATATAATGTGAGAATGCAGATGCTTTCTCACCGTTCATCTTTTTAATGAAAGGGAATATTCTGGTGCTTACTATTTCGAACATAATGTGGGCGTCTTTTGTCTTGAAATTGCTCCAACGCATAGACTGCCCGTCTTCGCCCTGTGGGAATATTTTAGGGATAGAAGCGCCACTGATAGCTTCAAAGCTCTCGTTTTCAGTTTCTTGTACATCCAGTGAACGGATGAACATTAAGCAGGTCAGCTGCTCAATTACAGTAATTGGGTTAGAGATTCCACCCGTCCAGATATGGGACCATATTTTATCTACTTTGTTACGTACTTCTCCGGTTAACATTAATCTTACTCCTAACGTAATTTAACTTACTTCTTATAATGAAATACAGCTACACCTTTACTTCGAAACAAGTATTACAAATTACTTATGGCAATTGTAACAAACAAAAATCATTAGAAAAAGATTTAAATTACTGAGCTTGAATTCATAAATAAAATTATCATTAATCGAAAAGACATACTCCCGATATATCAATACCATCGACTTCACGTACCTAATGTATGTAAATAAAATATATTCCCGCACTCAACCCTAAAGCGTTTTTTGAATGCAGGAACATATTCAAGTTGCTCTTGAATCCTCGTTCATCAATGCTTCTCATCTCGATATATTACTACCACGCACTCCACATGTGTTGAGAGGATGGAACGGATATACTCCCTCTTACTTCCCATTTATATGCTTTTTTCTACCCTACACTTCCTTCCCATATTTCCTACTTCCAGTATTACACATTGAAAATCCCCCAATGAATGGGTCATTCTGTAAACTAAATCCCCCTTTTAACCGATAAATACATATGCTGGATTTATAATCCCACTTTTTTAATACAACTACACAAGGAGACACCTATGGAAAATATCGTGACGTACGGTCATATCGAGATCATGCCTTATGAGTTCGTCCGTCTTCATGAACTTAAAATCTTAAAAACAGTCAATGATCATGCCCGCATTATTTGTACAGGTATCATTTCGGAAGATAAGCGAGAGCTGTACGTACGTGCTTCAGATGAAGAAACCCAGGTCAAAGCTTTTGTTACAGACAAAAATGGCAATCGGCAGCCCCTTTTTCGAGGCATTGCCTTGGATGTGGAGGAAAAAGTCGTTCACAGGGTCCATTACCTGACCGTCGAAGCCATCTCTCATACCTACGAGTTAGATATTAAGCGCCATCAACGCTCTTTCCAAAATCCCAAGCTCACCTATACGGGTCTGATTGAAAGTATTGTATCGGACTATTCCAAAGCAGAAGCCATGGATGTTGTGTCTCATAAGAAGCCCATTGGTACCTTTATCATGCAATATGATGAAACCGATTGGCAATTTCTGAAACGGATGGCTTCGCACTTCTACTCTCCACTCATTCCTGCGGTGGGCTATGGAGTGCCGAAGTTTTATTTCGGGTTGCCTATGGGACTCAGCAAAGGAGAAATTAAATCTACGAATTATAAAGTCACCAAACGGGTCGCAGATTTTCAAACCGCCTCAGAGAACCATATCCCTGGCGTGTGTGATGCGGATTTTATCCAATATGAGGTCGAGACGGAGAAATTGCTGGAGCCTGGCTACGAAGTGACCTTTCAAGGTCATAAGCTGATCGTAGCTGAGGTGCTAACGGAGATGAAAGACGGGGTACTGACCCATACCGCCAAGCTGTCACCGCGGAGCGGCTTACGTCCGATTAAAGACTACAATCGCTCCATTATCGGCGCTTCCATTCAAGGCAAGGTACTGAGCGTTCGTCGGGACAAAGTACGCGCCCATCTCGATATGGACGATCAGCAAGATCCAAACACGGATTACTGGTTTCCCTACTCTACTATTTATGCCTCTGCGGATAACACGGGTTGGTATTGCATGCCTGAAGATGGGGACAGCATTCGTATCTATTTTCCCAGTTATAAGGAAGAAGAGGGATACGCGATCAGCTCAGTTAAGAGAGAACCTCAGCCTTCCGGGGGAAAGGTTTCTGTTCCTTCTGGTCACGGCACAGCCTCTGTTTCGTCTGCCGGATCAAATTCTTCTTCGGCCTTGTCTGCAGCAGCTCCTGCGCCAGATCGAATGGCTGATCCTGCCATTAAGACGCTGCGAACCAAATACGGCAAAGAAATCATGCTCGCCCCCGATCAAATCGTTATTTCCGGCAATGGCATGTCCATTGTCATTAACGATAAAACGGGCATTGATATTGTAAGCGGAAAAAATGTGAGCATTAGTGCAGCTTCGGATATTGTTATGAGTTCCGGTAACATCCAGCTTTCTGCCGGAAAAATTGAGCTGTCTGGTAAAGGCAATACGATCACATTGGATGACAAAACCACCTTCTCTGGTACGGAAATTAAGATGAACTAATGGAAGGTGAGAACTAGTAGATGGATAAACAAGCAGCGTTACACCATTTTAAAGAGCATTATTTTACACCTTTACTGGACATTCAGTTGGACCTGCTGGAAGCCATGTTTCATCGCTACCAAGCTCAACTAATCTTCGATTTCAAAGAATCGTTTAGGAATTTGTGTATACACATTCTGAGCATGCAGCAACAAGGTCAAAAAGAACCCATTGGATATATTCACTACTCGTTCTTGCGCACTCAGATGCTGGAGCAATCCTACCTGTATATGATCGAGGCTTATTCTGCTGAATGGTATGAAGATGATTCCGATTGCAAGTTAACCTATGACGCATCATGGGCTTATGGCCCGATGAGTACGATGCTGGAAACCTTGGAGCAGGAACGAAAAATATATATGGGGACGATTACCTCAGTGGACGTTGAACGACTGATATTGGAATCCGCTCCTTTATTCCACCAGTTTGTGAGCTCCCTCCTGCGCTTAGGCATGGCAGAAGCGGTTCAAATGCCTGAGTATCTTGCTATCCAAAAGGCTGAACGGCTGGCCATTCGAACAGGCGAGTACAGAGATATCAGTGAGAATCTTTATGTAGAAGATCAGGAAGTACTTCTTGCAGATCATGTGAGAGAGCATTTGATACATTCCAGTGAAGAAGAACCTTATGTTTATGAAAACCTGAAGCAGCTCTCTCTTCCCCACCTTCAGCTGATGCAAAAGGATTTGCGTTATAACGATTTCAGCCACAGTGACTTACGGGAAAGCCAGTTTCATACCTGCATATTGATCGGAAGTAGCTGGCAACGAGCGAATCTCGAAGGAGGCAGCCTTCAGGGGTGTCTGCTGACGGATGCGGATTTTAGATATAGCAATCTAGAGGGTGTTCATTTCCGCGGTGCCAGCGGACAGCCGTATCGGGAGCATGGCGTTCGGGTGCCAGGGCTATGTGGCCTTCATTTTGAACACGCCATTCTGGATGGAGCTGATTTTACAGATGTATATTCGTTTGAACATGCGTATTTTGAGGGGGCTTCAATGCAAGGGACCCTTGTCCCACGAAAGTACCAACAGCATTGGAAATTAAGCGAAGCACAGCGTCAATCGATCGTGTGGACAGAGTAAGGAGGAATGTGTATGCGCCATTATTATTTGCTGGTCGATGATCATCGTATTTCTCGAAATGTTAAACCGATGAATTTAGATCTTTTTAAAACGCCATTTGTTGGCATGCCTCCGGCTCAGGTTGTAGATGTTCATGCGACAGAAGATGCCGAGTATACGGACTGGCTACCATTTTCAACCTCACAACCACTATTTTCCGATTCTATGAAACGGATTCTAGAACTATACAATACACAAGCTCGGTTTAAGCAGGTGTATATCGTGAATCGGGAACCTAGTCGTCAGGAATTATATTGGGTTTCATCTGTTCCCTCTGTGGAGGGCCTTTCAGAACAGACTGAATTTTATGCGCACGACCAAACCCTAAAACGACTTGTGCTGGATAGCCATAAGGTGAATGGACACCATTTTTTCCGATTGTCCAACGTGAGGGAACCTTATTTCATCATTAGCTTGGAGGCTGCTGAAAGCTTGCTGCGGCGGAGTTTGAGTGGTTTTCGGCTACAGAAGCTAGAACTTGTATAAGGAGGTTCCATCTTGACGGAGCATTGGGATGAATTTTTTTTGAAACTGCATCATCAACAAACGTTGAAGGAGCAACTAGGTACAGCGGAGAACGATGAAAGCTGGATGATGATATCTATTGAAGAAGCGATCGAGGGAATTTCGAAAGGCTCACTAACGCTGGAAAATGAACAGGAAATTCGGTTTCAAACCCTTCCTGTCTTTGAAAATCAGGTCACTATTTCCCTGCCCGACTCTCTTGCTCCAGAAGTTCGAACTGGACAGACAGTAGATCCACCAAGAAGCTTCGTCGTTCAGGACAAATTGGGCGGAATTCTGTTCGGTCTGCACCAAAGCGGGCAAGAACTGAACCCCACGCAAATAGAAATCTATCAACAACAGATGATTGAGCAAACGAGTCGTGCACAACCAAGCATGAAGCTCGTAGATGAAAAGGCTCTTTCTATTCAAGATACCACCATTGGCTGCTATGAAGCTGTTTTTCTAGTTTCCCCCTCTCCCTATTATCAGATTGTCTTTGTGCGTTCCTGGCGCGGCAAAGCTGTGATCGGGAGTTGCCAATTTAAGCTGGAGGATGCTCCCCTTTGGGTCCCGTTAACCTATGCCATGCTGCATACTGCGACATGGTCGAAGCTTTCTTGATTCTATACCTTTTATCCAAGGAGGTACTTATATGTTTTTACCTATACTTATTAAAGCTTTGGCCCAGGGTGCGCTCAGCGGAGAACATTCCTATGTGGTGAGAGGAGCCAAGCTACAGTGCAGTCAAGGTACTGACCCTGGTGTGCTTAATATGATGTACAGCCATGGTGTCTTCATTAAAGATAAGCCCGTTCTGAATGTGGACGATGCCGTTTGTGGAGCCAATATTAGCAAAATTAATGCTTTTGGGCTGTGTAAATTGAAGCATGGTCTTCCTTGTGAACCCGAGATTGCATTTGGCTCCAAGTGGACCGGGGGGAAAGAAGACGTATTAATTGAGGGGGCTCCCGCTCTACTCAACAATTCGACGTTAATGTGTAGCTGTCAAGATGTTCTGACTAATACGTTCAATTTCATGATAGACCCCAGTGATGATGGTACCCTCTCTTCTGCGATCGGACCTAGTGGTGGGGGCATCATCTCGATCATCGATGACGGGCAAGACAGTTGATTTTATCAAGCAAGGAGATTCAGGAATGAACATCGTAGCGAAAGACCGCTTTACCTATCAGCATCTACATGTTACCTGGCCCTATGGCAAGCTGCGTCTTCGTAATGTCCATATGAGTCACGAGCTCGGAGAACATGCCAGACTGAGGATCACAGGCGTCTTGGAAGGCAACCAGGCAGACACGATCATTACCAAAGCGAGCAGCGACGACGAAGTTGAGCTATGGTATTCCGATGCCAAAGATCAGAAACATCCCTTATTCATGGGGCAACTATACTGCGTAGATGTGGAGCACACGCACCAGGAAATCATGGTAACTCTCGACGTCATTTCTCATACTTTCAAACTGGATACGCAGCTCAAAAACCGTTCCTTTCAACACATCAATCAAAAATATGTGGAGATTGTAGATGCAGTGCTGGCTGATTATAGAGGCTCGGATAAGATTGATGAAGCTTTTGAGAAAAAAGCGACAGGCCAGTTTATCATGCAGTATCAGGAGACGGATTGGACTTTTTTAAAGCGGCTGGCTTCGCATGTTGGAGCCTTACTCGTTCCTAATATCGTTTCACACCATGCGCAAATTTGGATCGGTATTCCACAGGGCAGGCAGCATATTCAATTGAAAGAGGTTCCTTTTACATTGCAGCGCAAGATTGCTCCCTATCTGGATCAGGAGGCGAACGGCTGGAGATCTGCCAACATCGGAGATTATACCCGGTATACTTTTGAATGGGATCAAATGCTGCAACTGGGAGATGAAGTCGAGCGCAATCACGAAACCTATATCATTACTAAACGTGAAGGCCAATTGATTGGTGGCTTGATGACTTGGTCGTATGAATGCGCGTTTCCGCAAGGCTTAAAGGTCCCTAAAATCTATAATCGAACGATTATCGGTGCATCCATTGAAGGAAAAATATTGGAGGTCAGCCGAAATCAGGTTCGACTACATTTGGATATGGATGATCAGCAAAATCCCAAGGATGCTCAGTGGTTTCCCTACTCTGCTGAAGGCAATCAGGTGTGGTATCTTATGCCGGAAAAAGGGGCTCAGGTCAAGCTGTATTTTCCCAGTGCAGACGAAGACGATGCGATGGTCATACAATCGGTACGAACGAAACCATCCAGCGTTGCTGTCCCTCCATCTCACGCATCTCAAGGTGCCGTGGTCGAATCACCAGCAGAACGCCATCAGCGTAAAACAGCTGATCCCGGAGTCAAATCCTTTGCGAATCCGCAGGGAAAAGAAATTTCCTTAGGGAACTCCGAACTGTCGATGAGTGCACAGGAAGGATCACTATACATCTCCATGAATACCCATCACGGTATCAGCCTGAACAGTACCCAACGTGTACAAATTCAATCTGCAGGCAGCCTTAGTCTGTCAGCCGGCAGCATCCAGCTGCAAGGAACCAACGGCTTACACTTGAATACAACAACGGATACGCTTGATTTGGAACAGGAAGTTAACAGCGTGAGTTCGGAAATCCAGCTTAAAGCTTCCCTCCATCAATACTACCCAGATCCGATCTTGTCTGACTTTGAGAAGCAAGTCGCTGAAAAGGGAATCCAAGGCGTAATGGGAGCTCGTGCTAAAGAAAACGTAGGTGCCACCCTCAAGGGAGAATGGGATGCGGGTTTGGAGTTTGCAAAAGGAATGTGGAATTCGTTTGTCGATATAGCCGATCTTGTAACAGTTCCTCTTGCTTTTCGTTTTATCTTGCCAGAAGGAATCTTGAGACGTAATGAAACTTTCGAAGGTATTCAGCATGGTATAGAACTGGGCGCTGAGAAAGGTACCAAGTATGTGGAAGTTATTAAAAATTCGTCCAGTGTAGGACAGGGATTTAAAGACGTTGGGAAAGAAGTAAAAAAAGATGCTAACTTTATATGGGACGGCATCACAGAACCTTTCGTAAAAAAATTAGATAACTTCTTCCCCAACCCCTATACCGATACCAAACAGGAAAGTTATGATGCAGGATATGATAGTATAAAAGCCGCGGAACGTGCAGCAGACATTTATACAGTTCTTAAAGGCGGCGCAAAGTTATTTAAAAATCTTGGAAAGCTGGGTAAAGAAGAAGTCTCCTTATCTAAAGGGGCCAAGGAAACTGGAGAAAAGAATACTGGAAAAGGTGGTATGCCGGGATTATTCGGAGATACAGCAAAAGCTGAATCTGCCCTTGCCAAGGCTGGAGATGGAAAATTCAAAACGAATGCCATTCGTTTCCCTAATAATTTTGAATCCTTAGGTAGTTACTTGCAAAGTGTTGCCCGAAAGATGAACATCCGTATAACTAGAAGATCACCGATATTGGGAACTAATGCAGGGCACTATCTATTCCATGATCTTGATCCTGATGTCCCACATTCTAGAGGTTCGGGCGCGAAAGTTTCCCCTGAGAGACAAAAACAAATTGATGCGTTAGAATCAGGAGAGTACACGGGTAAGAGTACTAAGGGGACTGGTAATGCTTCTAAAGCTATTGAAAATAGAACAGCTAATCTTGAAAACATAAAAGAATTCGCCAAAGGTAATAAAAAATTTGAAAATGTACTTGATGATTATGCATTAATTTATGGAGATATAGTAAAATCAAATAAACCATGGTCATGGCAAGATGACTTTGTTGGTAAATTATCCTCAAACCAAAGAAAGATGATAAAAGAGCGGGCTTTAGAATTACATCATGATATTCCTAAGGTTGAAGTGAAGAAAAAAGACGGATTGAAATTTGGATATGCAGACTTTAAAGGAGCAGGTGTGGTACTACATGAAGATGTTCTTCCGAAGGAACTATGGAAAGCAACAGATGATGTACAATTTAAGTGGTTGAATGATAGATTGCCAAATAAAGTACAACCACAAGGAACAACTTGGCATCATAATGAAGAAAGTGGAATAATGCAACTTGTACCATTTGGTATTCATAATATTACTAAGCATAATGGGGGAAGAACTAAAGGACACTGGGCAGACGCTCCAAGACATTAATTTGAGAGGTGAAATACTTTGAAAACACAGAATGAAAGTATAATTTTCCCTCTTCCAGATAGCAATTTAATTATGCGTGTGGAAGAGAATTTCGAAATTAAGTTTCCTAATGATTTTATAAATTTTATATCAAAAAACAATGGTGCTATTCCAATAACCAGATTCTTTGAATATAAATCTAATAGGTATGTAGTTGATCGTTTTCTTTGTTTATTGGACAATCCCGGCGAGCATGACAAAGGGATGTATGACATCAAGGTTGTTTTCAGTCAGTTAGATGAAAGAATACTTTCTGATGGAGACATAACAGGTGCAGAATTAGTGCCATTTGCAGCCCTATTTGCAGGTGATTTCGTCTGTCTAGATTTTAGCGAAAGTAAAACCGACCCAGTAATTTGTATTTGGTACAATGAGGAGTCAGACGAATATGATCCAGTTACAGAAAAAATCGCTGATAATGTAAATAGTTTTCTTGATATGTTAGAAGAATAATTGGAATGGACATGAATAAAATCATCATTCGAGTCTATTAATAATTTAGTGTAAATTTGACCTTTTTAAGCTAAAAACAATGACTTGCCATCCCTCCCCATCAGAGTTAACATACACACACTCAAACCACGGGAGGGGAAATACCCTATGTCAAATTGGCCAGATTGGTTTCTCGAAGCATTACGCCAGCGATTTTATCAATTAGAACTTGCCAGTGAACAACAGTCTTCTTTTTCATCAGAAGATGAGCCTCTGTTCACTCAAATGGATCAATTCAAAATGAACCAAAACGAGGATATCCAATGTCTATTATCTGAATGGGAAGAAGCCATAGGCTATCGGCTAAGTCAGGATAAACAATCCATCTATATGGAAGGAGTAAAAGACGGGATTCGATTGATTCTTCCCGTCATGCAGTCGACAGTTATTCGTTAGCCCATTGATCGTTTTAGCCTATGATTCTATTAGTCCAATATTTCATCTATGCTCATTCCACTTTTCAAGGTAAAAACAAAATGCGCTGGTGAGAGAATCGTGATCTTCTCCACCAACGCATTAAATAGGTTATCATCAAATTGCTTCAGTATATCTTGTCGCGAGCTTAAAAGTTGAATAATTTCATCGATTTGTTCCTTGATTTTTTCCTTCTGATCCTCTTCCTCCTCTAATTTCAGCATCTGTTGCCGTAGCTCGTTGAGTTCACTGGAAAGTCTGTTCGTCTCTTCATCATAAACCGTCTCATCCATCTGATTTCGCAGCTTGAGATTCACTAATTCCTTCAAGTCGGATTTCAATTGTTGCATCTTTCCTTCAATGTCCAATAGCTGTTCTTGCCCTGGTTTGCTGGAAAGTACCGATATAATATTGGCTTTCAGAGTCTTCATGAATCTTTCCTTGTTCTCATACATCCGGTTGAACAATCGTACAAACGCGGAATGTACAACTTGTTCATCGACTGCTTTAGCAGCACATGCTGCTTTACCTTCATTGACATTGGTTCGACATTGCCATACGACCTTCTTGGATGGGTTATTGCTGTTCCAGGTTCGGCGTTTAAAAATGACCCCACAGCATCCACAATATACTTTACTGCTCAGTGCGTATTTATTCGAGTATCTTTTGCTCTCCCCCATCACACTCCCTTTCAGCTTGGCTCTCCGTTTCTTCTCCTTTTGCACCGCTTCAAATATTTCCTTGGATACAATCGGTTCGTGGTTATCCTCTATAAAATATTGCTGCTCTTGTCCTTTATTCTTGATCCGTTTATGGGTTAGAAAGTCAACAGTTACCGTCTTTTGCTGAAGCAAGGCTCCGTAATATTTCTCATTCGTCAAGATTAATGTAATGGAGGAATCCCACCATCTACTGCCTCCCGCAGCCGTTTTGATGTGATCTCGCATCAATCCTCTAGCAATCGCCTGATAGCTTTTGCCATCCAAATACTCCTCGTATATACGCCGCACAATCTCGGCTTCCTTCTCATTAATGACCAGTTCACCATGTTCATCCTTATCATAGCCAAGGAAGCGAGTCGTATTGCAGAAGACCTTGCCGTTTTGGAAGCCTCGTAATATGCCCCATCGACTGTTTTCAGAAATGTTTCGACTCTCGTCTTGGGCAAGGGAACTCAGGATGGTCAGCAATACTTCACCTGTGGTATCCAGTGTATTAATATTCTCCCGTTCAAAGAATACAGCCACTCCAAGACTTTTAAGTTCCCGTACATATTTCAATAAATCCAGTGTATTCCTAGCAAATCTCGAAATCGACTTGACCAGTATAAGATCCAGTTTACCGTTTCGGGCATCCTTTATCATGCGATTAAAGTGCGTTCTATTTTTAGTGCTGGTTCCGGTGATGCCTTCATCTGCGAAAATATCCGCCATTTCCCATTCCAAGTTTTTTTGAATGTATTGAGTATAGTGATTCACCTGATTGGTATAGCTCTCCTTTTGCTCCTCGGAATCGGTACTAACTCGGCAATAGGCGGCGACTTTCTTCTTTTGAATAGATTGGATTCCCTCTACGATGTCCATCGTTTTAATGGGAACGATCACGACTTTTTTTGCGGTTGCGGCTTGTGCCATAGACGTTTCTCCCTTCGATATCTTCTTATACGGTCACATGTTATAATGCTTGCGGTACATCATCAAGTCCATTTCTGCCCATGTGATAGCTATTTGAAAGACTTTTTATTCAGCTCATCAATTTCTCTAAACTCTTCTTCTGTAATTACGTTTTGGGCTTTCAATTGTTTTAACAGGCTTAGACTCAGTAGATAATCAATAGATTTTCGTTGCATATGTATGTGCTCCTTTAAAATGGAAATGGCTCACCTCTAAGGCAAGCTGATAGCTATAAAACTTAGAATAAATTCTTAAGGCTAATGGTCTTTTCTATCATAATGCTAGGATCGCTTACTAAGGTGGCATCCAGTATAAGAGCTTTATTGTTCACTCCACTACTGCTTCCTGCTTTTATGGTTACACTATTTCCTGTGCTGGCTGTTATGCTCCCCATGATAGGAGTTGAATCATCTTGATTCCGTAAGCTCCACTCTACCGACTGGTCAAACACTTCTGTTCCATGATCATAGATATGACTGACGTATGAGGCACTTTGTCCTGTTTTGAGAATGGGATTACCAGTAATGGCTATCGAATAGATATGCGTTCCCGTTTCGACGATTCTCATTTCAATGCTACTTTGTACTGCTGGGTGATACGTTAATTTCGCAGTGATTCTTGCTTGTCCCAAAGCGATACCCATAACCTGACCTTGCTGATCTACACTAACCACACTTGGGTCACTAGATATATAGGTAATCGCCGGATTCGCTATCTCATTTCCATTATCCGTAGCAGACACATTCAACGGTATTGTTTCGTTTAGAGGTACATGGGCCATCGTTCCCTGATGTATATGTAATGCGTATGTATGAGCCATCTCGTACTTCCATCGGTCTGCAATGTTATTTTCCACGTCATCATAAGCTGTATTTATGCTATCTAATGTGCAGCTTAGCTGAATAATGCCATTCATTGTGCGGTCAATTCCAGTCACTTTAAATGGCTGATGAGTCATATAAAATCGTTGGCTTAATGTAATGCCCCTTGTATCTGTATTATCTTTTACGGTAACCAGAATGTTTCCCTCTGGCATGGAGATAACTTTACCTGTTTCCGTTGAAAACGTTCTGGCTGCCACCACAGCATCAAACCATTTTACCTGCCTGTTCCAGTTCAAAGCCAGCCGTTGGTTACACTTTTTCATTCTGCCTCGACAAGACTGTTCATTTCGATCCACCTGACTGGTGATCAGATACCGTTCATAACCATAATCCACGATATCTCCTGTATGTAAAGGTGTTGCTGCACGAATAATTTTTTCATCGGTCATTTGAATGGTATTTGTCGCATCCTGAATTAGAGCAAGCTGTCGCATACCCTTGATATGTACAAGCTCTCCCTTCTCTCGTAGAAAGAAATCCAGCATGGGTTCTAAGCTCCGTGTCACTCCTTCACCTCCATTGCAAAATCCTGCTTACAGCGATACAGATATAACTCCATATAATCGCTCCATTCTTTCTTATCCAAAATAATAAAAATATCCTTGCCAATTCGAACATAGCCGTTTAATTGCAATAAGGATTCCATTGGACAGAAAGCTCGATATGTCGTCTCTAGTATGTAACCATCTTCAAATGAAAAGCTTTTACGATTTGGTTGTACATCTGCCGTTACTAACATAACAGAGTTGAAATGAGTAACATCCAAAATCTCCAGCTTTGTATCATAGAACATTAATCTGTTCCGACCTTGATTTTAGGTAGAGGAAGAGCCAATCGAATACTTGTCGGAATGCCTGTTTCATAGGTAGCAGATCGCTCTCCCTCCTGTTTATCTATTAGACCAACCGAATCCCGATTTTTATAGAGATACACCGCATAATCGACCATAACATCATCATATTCCACTGGTAGTGTTGAAACATTACAATAGCCATAAATGTTACTCCTCGCTTTATTCAAATAATGGATCAGGATATCATCCTTAGATATGTCTGTTGGTTCCATGTTTAATAACCGTTTAAGTAAAATCAATGAATCACTCATGTGCTGTCTCCTGTTCCTCCTTTACCTGTACCTTCTCGGTACGTTTCATATTCTTGACAGCTTGAGCTTTCGTTACAGTTTCATCTTGCTCAGCCTCATCTGGTTGAGGTTCCTCTACTTGCTCATAATGCCTACTGGCCTGTAGCCGCAGCATTAACTCCTGATCTGTGACTTCCCATGTGCAGCCCGTTTCCTGATTCAAAAACCACATCTTATTACCCTCCAAAAATGAAAATAAGGGCATCCAAAACGGACACCCTAAACGTGTTTCTTCTATTATAATGTGTTCTCATATCATTCACTTTCAATTAAGACTTATTGGCTGTGAGTATAGCGAGGGCTTCCGGCTTGATACATTTGGCTCCGAATACCTGTAACCCTTTTACTGCATCTGAAAATTGCTTTTCGGGTCTGAATGCTTCCACTGAATCTACTTGCCCCGCAAACGAAATGGCACTCTTATGACCAGCGATGATTTTATACTTAGCTCCTGCGGTATTTGGCACATTGTTGGATTTATAAACGGTCATGCTATCAATATCTCCGACATAGCCTGTGCGAATAATATTTGGGTCTTTGGTGAAACGAGCATCTTTCAAGAGTAAGCCATAATACCAAGCGGGAACCACCACAAATCGTTCGCTTTCTGGTACATTGTTCTCATCCAATATTACGCCTAAATCAATCAGCAAATCATAGGCTGTATCTTTTGTTGGAATTACGGGTGCTGCATCGTTTCCTATCATATTCTCAACTTTAACCTCCGTATAAAATCCAGCAAGGTACTGATCGACTACATTGGCCAGTCCATAAGAGGCTTCCACGATCCCACCATCCAGTAGATTCACATTTGCTTGAGCAGCATCTACATCATCCACTTGAAAGTTGAAAAACTTGGCTTGATCGATCACCAGCGTCTTTTGCGTAGCATCCAGTTCCTGTGGATTCCCGATTCCTGCTACCTTATCATAGTTACCAATGGTTACTGCCCCAATCGAATTGATTTTCACTGTGGAACCTTGGCCTTTAATTTCACCTTCATAATCAGTGTTGACCACGTTCCCATACACCAGATTCTTCTTCAAACTCTCATTTAAACGTGCGCTCCAAATGGTAGGAATAAAATGTTGTACTGTCATATCTAGTCACCTTGTCCTTTTCTCTATTATTGTTTGTTTTGTAATGCTTGTTTGACTTGATCCCAATGCTGATTAATCTCGTTTGGCGACATGCCTTTGATTGAATCCAATGTAAATGTGCTACCTGTTGAACTAGTTGGAGGTGTATAGCCATCCCCTTTGAGTCGTTGCTCCACTTGCTGTTGAATCACACCTTGTAGCGATTGTTCCAACATGGCTAAATTCGCTGTCGTCGCTTCTTCATCTGCACCAATAAAAAAATCCACTAACGGGAGTGGAAGTTTCTTTTCGGATGCTATTTTGATCGCTTGGCTAGTTAACCGCTCACGCTGCTTCTCCAGCTTCATATTTTCGACTTCGGCTCGTAGCTTCTCAACTTCGATTTCTTTCTCATCCTTCGCCGGAAATCGCTTCTTGATCTCAGCGTCCACTGCACTTTCCAAATGGTTGGCTTTCCACGTTTCCAGCGATTTAGCGGATCGTTTGTCTACCGTGCTATCGAACCAACTTTTCGCATCCTTATTGGATTGGATGTATTGCTCTATCCCTTCCACGTTATACGGATTCAAACCCTGAAGATACGTTTGCCATTCCTCATTCATTTGGTTTTCTTTAATTAACTGCTTCATTTGTTCTAAATTCATTTTCGTTAATCTCCTTTATTGCCCATTCGACTACGCAGAACCGAACACGCTTATATATGTATGGAGCCTTTTAACGTCATGCTCAGGACAGTGTTGTTACGCTTTAGAAATCACAAAAACGAGGAAAAGGTACAAACATACCATCTCCCCACTTTTAGGTATTTTTAACCCTTATTTCATTTGGATTTTTGACAGCCTAAAGCGTAACAACGAGTCTGTTTGGGTTCGAGCTTTCGAACACGTATATGTATGTTCAATTCGTTTAACGTCATACCTGCTACAATGATGTTACGCATTAGAAACCGTAAAAACAAGAAATAGGTACAAACATACCAACTCCTCATTTTAAGTTGTTTTTCACCTTTAGTTTATTGGGCTTTTTAAACCTCTAAAGCGTAACACCAAGCCTGTTTTTTCCTCATCTGACGCATCCGCAATTTCGTCTTTTCATTCGCATTCTTATCTCTGCATTTCTCACAGTATTTTTGTCGATTCGAATGAGCTGAAAATGCAGCTCCACATTTCTGACAGTTCACCCTCGGTTGCGCTGTTTTAAACTCAGTCCCCGTATCCCGCTCAGACTTATATTCTCGCTCCAGCTTCTCGTCTATTGGCAACACTCCATTTTCAAAATATATACAACGGGGTAGACCATCATCTTGAGCGAAAAATACACATGGGCTATCCTGTAAACAGCAGTAGTTTGGGATTCCATGCTTCGTTCCGAGATAACCAGCACAGCTATTCTTAACGAGCCGCTTGATACCATTTTTATTCTGCATTCGATTTCTCCTTACTCGCATCTGCTAATCGTTGCTGCTCCGAATGAAATTTATTGAATTCCAGCTTTGGATTCTCAACAAACGGAAGCAACGTGAGCAACGTTTCCTGAGATACGACTTGTTGCAATTTGACGATGACATCGGCCATTCCGACCAAATCTGTTGGCAAGTTACGAGTAAACTTCACCGCTATATCCCTGTAATCATATTGAACGCCTTCTTTAATGTGCAGGAACGTGAAGAAATTACGTAACCGCTGCTTGATCGCCTTTTCCATCAACGCTTCACGCATCGCCACTCTATTCTCCAAATTCAGCAGCTTATTTCGCAGTGCCAAGGAGGACGTATTACTGGCCCAGTTTTCATTGAAGTTGACCTGATCCATCATGTCGAAGATTTTGCGTTCAATATTGTCCAGCTCGTTCTTCACAAAAGAATCATTAATCTCTTTCGTAAGCCAGCTTACTTTCCCACCAGCCGGAACCTGAATAATGCCCATCTTCTTCATATTCAATAAATCTTCAGCTTCCAGCTTTGCATTCTCAATCACAAGATAGGCGTTGCGATGATCTGCAATTTCATTGACCAAGTCTGAATTCATTGCGTTATAGGCATCAAATAAAGAAATCACATCATGGAAGCCACTTTTTCTCTCCGTATTGGCTGGACAGGAAATGAGCGGGACTCTTCCGAAGATGTGATTATGTTTACCGATATATTTTAATTCAGGTGCTTGATTTTGCTTTATTTGATTGCCTTTATCATCACTGTCGATTGTATAGTGTAGGATTTCATGATCGGTATACACGTCCAAATATACCTGCTTATCAAACCTTCTCGTAAATTTATGTAAGCCAAGTAATACATTTCGTTCTGCTGTTCCGTCCTCTAACACAAACGCATTCAAAGGAGATAATACTGTGGCTGAGAACTGACCATCCGAATCAATATAGTTCAATTCGAAGCTCTCACCGAAGATTTCGGATTGTTTCCGAAGCTGTAAATTATGCTCCTTATCCCAATGGTTCATATGCACATCTATTTTATGTATGGCTTCATCCTGATCCGACTTGGACACATAGTTTACTGGCTTTCCAAGCAGATAGCCGACCTCGTTATCTACAAATTTACGTGGGAAATTGAAGATAAGCTTTTGATTGCTTCGGCTTTCTTGCATCGCATAGTTCTTGAGAATAGCATGCTGACCATTGTAGTAATCTGAATATTTCTGTTTGGCTAATGCAGCCGATTGGAGTTCATTTAGACATTCTATAATGATTTGTTGAGTAATTTGCAAATACATCTTTCCTTTCAAAATAGGTTAAGTAAATGTTGCTTAAATAAAGAAAAGAACCACCTTTACTAAGGTAGTTCCTTGTTGAATTTCCTTCGCCGTTCATACTCTGCTTAAGTGAAGTATGGGAAGTGATCGCGCATAAAATGAGTTAACGCATCCTTCAAATTTCTATGCTGTTTCTTATATTGGAACAAGATGGCCGACGTAAGCACGGTTTCATAGTCCACGATAGTAATAGTCCAGAACGGTGGTTCCTCAGGGTTATAACTAAATTCACTAACGATGCCATATGCTACACCTAGCTTGTCAATCCTCTCGTGTAGGATCTGATAGATCTTACCACTCAATTGATGAATATCACTCTGTTCCAGAGCCTTCTCCTCATTCCAGCCGTCCATAGAATATTAACCTCCTTACATACCCGTGATTAAGCAAAACGGGGATTATAACAAGTATCTATTGGTATCAATATATTATTACGGGCAACAGGTGAGCGGATATTTAATACCGGGTGTCTTATTATCAAAACGTAAATGGACACAAATACATTTCATCTGTTTAACAGCTCGTTTATCTTCAAAGAAAATTATTAAGATACAGGCGAGGAGCTAACCTTATTTGCACTCGTCCAACTCTAGTTATTATCTGTTGAGCTTATTTACGGATTATTACCAGCACCAACCACGACTGAGAAAACTCCCTCTTCATCGTGCTGCAGTATGACGATAAAGGTGCCTGGCATAGATTCTGGACTATTCGCTGCATCAAGTTCATACCAACCCTTCAACCGTTCTGAAAGGAGCTTACTCTCGTACTGGATAACATCTCGCCCCTCGTCTACCTTATACTCCTTGACCTTAACAGCATCACTTGGAATTATAGAAGAAGCCTCGCGTATAGCTTCCTTTACAGAGCGCCTTGGCGTATCCGTAGCTTCAAATGACAGGGTTACATTCAAAGCCGTGTCTTTCTTTGTAACGTCATCTTCGGCATAAATAGCCAGAAAACTATTGTTCTGATAAGAACTAATGCCAGCATCTTGCCCATTCTCATCTGCCCCGCGGAGATGTTCGATAGTTTCCTTCGTATCACCAAGTCCTCCTGCCTTGGTGATCAGAGGTTCTATAGTTGTGCCTTGATCTTTTACTGGCTCAGAAGCCTCACCGCTTACTGTATCAGTCACAGCTTCATCTGCAGCAGTTGATTCAACCGTGCTTATTGTCTCTACAGCATTATCGTTGTCTTTGCTTTCTTTGGTTGATTCCCCGCAACCTGTTAACGTTACGTATAGAGCAATACATCCTGCCATAATAAGCAATCTCTTCTTGTAAATCCCCACACTCCGACCTCCATATTTTATAATGTTTAATTCTATCCTTCATTTACCAATATTGTATTATAAAAAAATTAAGCTCGCAGTCTGGACGCTATCTGGTATATTGTTCAATGTCTTCTATATTCGAATTTCTTCTCATCTGGTCCTCATATTCATGTACGTCGTTATTTAATTTGGCCACAGCTCCCCAACCCGAGAATACAAGCAGGAGTACTCCCATCAAGGCATAGGCGAATGTGAAATAATTCAAATAAAAGTTTAAAACAATACCACCTAAAATCAGCAGCAATACAATCCACAGCGTCCGCTTTAAGCCCTTCTTCAATAAAATCTCTCCCTCATAAGGATTCCTATAATGTTTCTTTATGTATCATGATACATACGATTCACATGTCTAAAAAGTTCAAGAAATTTAGGCATCATGAGTGCTGTAACTGTTATTGTCTTGATTACAGTTATCAGCTTGTATGGTTGCCACAACACTTAACTATTCTACCCGTTAGTTCAATCCATGGTCGTCGTCAATTATCCACGAAAATTCTTTCGTAATCGAAATTGCAATGCTAGATAATATTAGTTCTAAGATGTCATCAGTGTATGTTGGTACATCAATTTCAATTAAATTTACTTCTTCAGTACCATCAAGTGTATCGAAAGCATAGTTCCCATTTGGATTAGCGAGAATACCAGTTACTTTAACAATCTCCCCATTGACTTCTTTATGAAATGTTAGGTGACTTGCTTTTGTGAATCCCAAAACAGAGGTTAAGAATTGCTCAGCAACCTCCGATTTAATTTTGGACATGTACTTATCCGAATGGATACTTATATAGTCGTACATAGTTTCACCATACTCATGTCTGCCCATAGCTGCCTTTTGCTACTTCGAGAGAGCTTAAATAGGTAACGAATCAATATGAGATTCAACTTCAAAAATAAATTCTTCAAGGCTTTCACAATCAAACCATTCACTTCCTTTATTTATCTCAAACAATACTAGATAGCTATGATGATTTATTAAAAATTGCCAACCCTGCCTTGAAATCACGGACCCCAATATTTGACAGTAATCAAATAACTTTTCAACGTCAGCTCTATTCATTAAGTCATAATCCTGATAAGTGGTTCCTAATGGTTCAGGAAAGATTCGATATGCTAACTATTTTCTTTCCAATTTAATACACCCCTTAGAGTTACAAAAGCAAAGCGGTCATAATTAGTGATTCGACATTTTACTGCTGTATCCTGTCCATTGACTTAACGATATTGGATAAAATAAGATTTGAGTTTTAGCAAAACCCTCAAAATAACAAACTTCGATCATAAAACTTCAGACTCTTGACCGACTGTATCAATTGAACAGCCCCATATAAACTATCTGGCGCATCGTCGTATGTACAGTTTCGATTGTAATCCTTCACTTGATGGTTATATCTGAGGTTATCCGAATTGAAAAGAATATGGCCCTTCTTCACTTCCGGCTCCAAGCTAATAATTCGTTCATGCTTCTGCCCCTTGGAATGGACACTTTCAACAGGCGTATGTATCTTCACTTTCCATAATTCTTCTTCAAACTTTTGCTTCATATAGCTTTGCGCTTGATTGACTTCAAATCCCAGCTTATCTACAGGATAAAGCTTCAATTTTTCAATAGCCACTTGGAACAAATCATCCGGCAGCAGTTTATAGATGTTCCCGTCAATCACATACATTTGCTTCGTCCTTCGGTGCTGACCAATAATTGAAATAGCCGAAAAGTCATTTTTCTTCCCTGCTTTAATAGCTGGATCAATGTACATGGCTAGTTCCATGTCCTCAAATTCAGGCAATCTGTCCCAATACATGAGATTTTGAAATATGTATTCGTCTGTTGAACGCGGATCGTTTTGTAGCTCTTTATAGAAACTCTTTTCACCCATGGCTTGCTTCTTGCACATCAAATAATAATAGTCCAAGTACTCGCTCCACAGGATTTCTGTACCCTTTAGCATTTCCTTCTCATTCGCCATAAAAAAAGACAAAGCCGTATTGATCCTGTCCTCGTCTTGCAAGTTATTATATTGTCGTTCCCACTCTGACCATAGATCATCACGCTCTGAAAATTGAAGCACTGCTGCTTTACGAACACTTCTCACACCAGGGATTTTACCTTTGAGCAAATCGGCCATAATATCTTCTTCGTTCAAAATGGTTCCACAGATCAGAATATTCGTATCTCTTGTGCCAATAGGCAGAATGACATCCGTAAACGTATTTTTAATTTGTTCTCGTTTGGCTTCGGATCGAGCCGTATCCTCCTTGAGCAAATCATCCATTAGAACCAGTGTGGGACGATGGTGCTTATAATGGATACCTCGAAGTGAACCATCTATCCCACGAATCATAATGCAGGAATCCAGTCCACCTTTACTCTTGAGCCATATTTCATTGTTGTTCCAGCGGCTCCCTTTTCGAATGCCAAAATCCTCAATCAGCATCTGATTGGTTTCTAACTCATCTTTGATCATATCCAAAAACGGCAATGCAATTTGTTCTGTCGCTGATATGATTAATGTAAACTGTGATTTATCATATAAAGTCGCATACAGCGGAAATAAAAAGGAACTAATCGTTGACTTTCCATGCTCCCTTGGGAGTCCAAAAGCCGTAATCAGTCCTGTATTTGCAAGCATATGTCTTAATTCCGTGAATAGCTCTTTGTGAAACTTTCCAAATACTCGATCAAAATATTTAGGGAAATAGGCCAATGCAAAAAATTCAATGTCCATCTCACCGATAAGCTTCCGTAGTTCAGAGAAAGAGAACGTTTCGATCAGTTGTTTCATTTTGGGCGGCTTGAAATGCTTCTCCATATACTGCTTGAGCAGTTCAGCTTGACGCTGCTCTTCTTGCTTCATTGTTTCAATGGGTAAACTCCTTTCTCAAATTCACTATAAAATCATCACAAAAATGTCTGCACCCTTTGCTGGCGGCTCCGTTTATCTGCATAGAAGCCCCCCTCCCACCACAACAAAAAGAGTGGCTCCTCACCACTCGATATTTGCCAAGGCTTCAGCCATATCCTGCTGTGTTGTTAGGGTATAAATATTGGTGGTTGCTACGTGGTCATGTCCAAGGATTTGCTGGATGGTTGTCAATGGAGTCGTTTTCACCAACTTATAGCCAAGTGTATGTCTGAGCATATGTGGTGTGACCTTCACGTTGATCCGATCTCCGTATTTGTTCAGAATCAGGTTAACCGCATTTCGCTCCAATGGCCCACGCTGCCCAATACATAGATATTCTGATTCCACTTGTGGCCTCATTTCAAGATACCGAGTAATGGCTTTTCGCACATCCTTATTTAATGGAATAGTACGAAAGGAATTCCCTTTACCGAATACCTTCAATAACCCTTTGCGTTCGCTTATTTCAATATCTTTCAGTTTGATACCAACCAATTCGCTTACCCGTATCCCTGTTCCCAGCAACAATTCAATCATACAGATCTGCAGCCGATTACCCATCCGGTGAATTTCATTTCTCAGCTTCCACAAATCCTTTTCTGCTAACCCTTTGTATTGCCGAACAACCTTATTCCTGACCGCTTCGATATGTATTTCTTCCTTAATATATCCTTGTTGGTGCATCCACTGAGCAAATACGTTGATACTGGCAATCTTGCGGTTGATGGTGAGTATCGCTTGGTTGGTGCTTTGCAGATATTTCTTGTACTCCACGCCATCCAATTCAATCCACTTGTCCAGTCCATATTCCGTTTTCCTTTGATACCAGGTTATAAACTGCAACACGTCCCGAATATAGCACGAAACTGTGTTCTCGCTTCGATCCTTGCTCCGTAAATGGGCTTCAAACCCTTGAATATACTCCATTTTCTCCCCCACCTTTCGCTCGTGTGTCACATCATACCGTTGATGTGGGGGAAAGTCCACTGATTGCATAACTTATCTTATGCACTTAGTTTGGCTACTTTTGGGGCAAATTTCGGACTAAAACAGGTGTTTATCTATACAATTACTGACGGCATAACGTTATAGCTGCGAATCATCCAGCTCTATGTATCCTTACTCCATCTCAACCGATTCCTCAATAGTTTCATAATCGGCATCCACTACATCGGCTCCAATCATATCCAAAAATAGCTGCTTACGTTCCTGTTCCAGTGCCTTCGTATTCACCACCAACTCACGTCGATCATTCCATTCATTTGGAGCACGGTTCTTCAAATAGAAGATCATCGCTGTCGGATTGGGAGGCTGATATCGTTTTACTTTTTCGATGCGTGTCTTCTTTTTTCCATTTTTGTCCTCTTCAATGATCGTTTTAATTTCCTCATATTCATATCCTGTAGCTGCTTTTAAAAGTGAATTTTCCACGTGGGATATGGGGACAGATTTGCTCCATTTGACTAGTTCAGCCAGCATCGGATGTTTATCAATATACTCGTACCAAGTCGTTTTACCTATATCGAGTTTCCTGATAATGTCCTCCGCGTTCATACCTTCTTCAAACCATACTTGGATTTCCGCAAGTCTAGGATATACATGTGTTTCCCACTTGGTTGGACGTTCCAATGCTTCCGCAAATTTAGGATGCTTCCTTCGGTAATCGCCTAATGTCCAAATATGAATATTTAATCGCTTAGCAATCTCCTCATCTGTTGCTCCTTCACGTACCCAAACGGGAATATCTCTAAGCCGTGGCACAACAAATTGATCATACTTGGTCAGTATCTTTGGTTTGATCCTTTTTGGTTTTTCATTATTTTTGCTCATCTTCTGTTCACCTCCAGCACGAAAAAAGGGGACCAGACTATAATAGCCCATTCCCCATATGTATTAGCTTAACTTTCTAACTCAGCTCGTAAAACAACTTGATATCCTCAATCACCTTCTGAACCAACTCATTGTCCTCACGCGCTTCCTCAGTTCCTAGCACATTTACCTTTTCGGCTTGCATGCCCTTTAGGAACCGAATCACCATATTCACTTTTGTTTTGCCCATATCCCCATCACCCTTTCGGTTTAGTCAGCACATGATACCTCTGACCTTGCCGACTCAGCAACAACTTCATGATAGTCATACTGTTTACCATTCCGAACCAAGCATACGCCGTTATCGCTACCAACGTGGGCAATATACCGCTTCACAATCACATCTACATATTTGAGATCAAGCTCACTCGTATAGCAAAGCCGATCCGTTTCCTCACAAGCAATCAATGTAGAACCTGAACCACTAAATGGATCAAATACGATATCACCAAGCTTACTAGAATTTTTAATCGGATAACTAATTAAGGGAATCGGCTTCATCGTGGGGTGATATTCATTGCGAAAGGGGCGATCAAATTGCCATAATGTCGTTTGCTTACGATCACTATTCCAATAGTGTCCACTTGTCGGCTTCCAACCATATAATACAGGTTCGTGCATCCAGTGATAATCGGCATGTCCCATTACCATTGCTTGCTTTGCCCATATACAACATTGAGACAGTTTGAATCCAGCTTCAATAAATGCCCTTCTAAAATTCAAACCTTCACTATCTGCATGGAACACATAAATACTTGCCCCGTCATCTGCTACTTCAAACATTTGAGTATGAGCTGCCAATAGGAAATTATAAAACTCGTGATTGTCCATTTTATCGTTCTCTATTTTCAATGCATCCTTGGTTTTACCTGTGTAGTCGACATTATAAGGTGGATCAGTCACAATGAGTTGTGCCTTCTTGCCATCCATCAACGTTGCAATATCCTGCGTATTAGTCGAGTCTCCGCATATTAGCCTATGCTTTCCAAGTAGCCAGGTGTCACCTTTACGAGTGATCGGATGTTCAGGTAATGCTTCTTCTAGATTAAAATCATCATCATCTACTGTATCTTCGTGCAATGTATCCAGCAATTTCTCACACTCACTCATATCATATCCAGTTAAAGAAAGATCATAATCAGCCAGTTTTAATTCTTCCATTTCCTGCGCCAACAATTCAAAATTCCAATCTGCATACTCAGCCGTTTTGTTATCGGCTATTCTGAAAGCTTTGACCTGTTCTGGTGTTAAATCATCCACTAATATCGTTGGAACTTGCTTTAGTCCAAGCTTCTTAGCTGCTAGCAAACGAGTATGTCCTGCTATGATTTCATTGTTACTGTCAATCAGAATGGGATTTTTAAAACCATAACTCTGAATACTCGTTGCTACATAATCTACAGCTTTCTCATTATTTCTGGCATTTTTTATGTACGGATTTAACGTTTCTACGTTTACGAATTTGATTTCCAATCCACTTGATCCCCCTTTCTACCTTCATTTTTAAAAAGGCTGCAATCCACATCCAGGTAAAAAATACACCAACCGCAGTGATAAATCGTAATATTTCTATGATTATTGCTTGTAGTAGTAATAGCATCCTAAGTTCTCCTCTCCAAATGAAAAAGGAACCCTAGCTCATAGCCAGACTTCCCGTGTTATGATTCTATAATTGTAAATCTATTCATTGTGTCACGTGACACATCTCAAACTATGTAAGTTCAAGTCCTCAATTCGTGTAGTTTAAAATTTTGCAAATAATAGTCCAATTCAGCAAGGATAAAATCCAATATAAAATACGAAAATTTTAAATCAGGTAACATGACAAATAAATTCTATAAGAATGTGACCCTCAATTATGCAAATTTAATTTCTAAGTCCAAGTGCCTACCGCGCAACGATAAACCTGTTGCTTGCTTGTCCCCCCAATCCAAGGAAAACCATCTTGGATATGGAGGTACTCAACTGGAAACCTTCCTTCTATAGAACAACATAGCCCCTTTACCCACACTAAAGCTATATTCCACGGACTGACCCCAGTTTCCCCTATATATAGAGAAGTGGGGTCACGTCTACTACGAACCAAATATCTGATATTCGTAATGTTTGTTAACCGTTGAGATGTACTTGGTGTTAGAGCTATATCTGTCCTTTTGCTCATAAATAATATATCCGTATTGTGCAAAAACTTTATTGATCATCTCTTTCTTGTTTATCCAGTTGTTGTTTTTGGACAGCCATTTCCTAAATTTCTCCCCAATACTATCTGCACCCTTTTGAATATTACTGACCGGCATAGGCAACTGATTAAAATAGGTAGAATTCTCCCAAATCCAATGATGTATATCCTGTGCAAAGTTACGAATAGTATCTCCACGACTGTATAATGATTCATCATTGACGTAGTGATAGGTATAGTTCATTTTTCCATGCATATACCAATTATTAATCTCCCAAAACATCGGTTGAACTACAGCTACGTTTTTTTCATTTTGGTTAAATGCAACATATATGTGAATGGGGGTATCTCCATTAATTTTTCTTAACGCTGTCCGATGCACAATTTGCAAAAACTCAGCGTACAGTTCTCCTCGATACACCATCTCTAACTTTTCATCTTCAAACCAATTCAAATCATCTTCCTCGCTCATTTTTAGTGAAACCTTGTCTCCATAAAGCGATATTGCAATGATTTTATAGTAGTCGGGATTCATTCGAGGCAGACTGGTCAAATACAACGCTGTCTTATCTTTAAGCTGATTTTTCCCTGTGGTGTTCATTAAGTTGATAGGCCGAGTATGATCACTTACTTTCTCTTCAAAGGAATCCTGCTGCTCAGTTCCAATTGCTCCTAATTTTTTGTAGATTGGGATGTCAAATTTCGTTGGCAATATGAATAAATCTAAATGCTTCTGCTTTAACTCAAGTATCCGTTCCGTAATTGCTTTTTGAGTGGTATGGCCCTTCTTCAAACGACTATTTTTTGAAGTGTTGATGATATCTTGGCACATATTTAGCCGAGCGTAGTGATTATAATTCTGAATGATCTTTGCTTTAAAACCTATGTATTGTCTACTGTTCATTTTAGCAGTTCCATCTAGGACAAGCATATTTAAGTTTAGTTTGCCATAGTGGATACGTTCTGCAACGATAATTTTTCTACCTGTCAAACCATTTTGCTCATAGTCGTCTATTCTTCCAAATTTAGCTTTCTTACATAACTTTTCAAAGTGAATCATTTTCTTGTACGCTTCAATTTTGCTTTTGGATTCAACATTAGCCTTTATGGATTGAATGGCATTCAGAATACTTTTCATTTTGTCATCTTTAGTTTTCGTCATTAGAGCCGTTGTTACATCTGAGGTATTTTCGACAAGTTGGTTTGCGATTAAATGAAGAATATACGTTTTTAAAACTTGAGCTTGAAAAGGCTGCATTTTTAAAACAAACGACAGCGTATTAAACCAATCTAAGGCATTATCCCAACTGTCAATTCCAAAAATCGAAGCGTCAACAAAGGAAGGCTTCTCATCAACAATCAATAGTCGTTGTCGGGTACATACATAATTGTGAGTATCAAGAGCATCGTAGCTACTGAACCCATTCATGCGATATTGTTTCCAATTTTTATAGATTTGAGCATTCCCATATCCAAGAGCCAGATTATCGAGTCTACTATGAGTAATAATGACAATTTGATGATAACAAACATACTGCTCAATATCTTCTTTATTGGCTGCTCTCACACTGACAATACAATGCTCATCAAATTTCTTCAATTCATTGAATACTTCTTCAGCCATCCCATTCTCCCGAATGACTAATAAGACTGGAACCTTCTTCTTCAAATAAGTTTCAGATACAAGCCACTTCAAGAAACAAATTAATACGGTTGTTTTACCATGCCCCATACTCGCGTTGCAGAGCCATTTTACAGCTGAATCAGGCTTTTCTGCCCGGTTATTATTTTTGAATTCTACATATTGATGATACTGTTTAGTGTACTCGTCATATAAATCTAAAAATACATTTGCAATATCCTGAAATGCTTCCTTATGTACATTTTGTTTATGTTCTTCAGATAAATAATTATACATTTGCTCAATTTCACAATCCCGATTCACTGCCAAATCAGATTCACTCCTTATATTTTCAGTTGCTTAATTTCCTCTAAAGCCTGTTGAAATTCTTTACTAATAGCATACAGCCAAAACTTTTGGTGCTTATCAATCGTCAAAGCGCGAGTAATGTACCGGATATTTTTATCCTGTAATTTCCGCATCATCTGACCATCATAACAATAAAAATAGCTCATCCAGATTCACTCCTCTCATTGTGAAATCACACCTATATATCAGGTGTCACCCAAGCGCCCGTGTTAACAGGCGCAATATCATGACAGACCCATGGTTCAATCTATACAATATGGACTACAGCCTTAAAGCTCGATTTCGTTACTTTCTCAATCCTGATAAATTCAATTGTCGCTCCGTCAAAATCCAGTAAGGATAACCTCTCATCTCGGCGAATGACCTGATCTCTCGGAATGATACACTTCACTTTCCCCTGCTCATCCACAATATGAACATAGCAATACTCGACTATTTGAATCCGCCATGTCTTGCCTAATATCTGGTCAGCTATCAACCGGGATTCTTCCTGAGACTTTTTCAATGTGCTGAAGCCAAGCGGATAATTCCTCAATATTCGTCTTGTACTTTTCTCATCCAGCAAAGAAGGCGTATTACTAGTTTGTACTACGGTTTCCTGTTCAGCTTCATACCATATGAAGAACTGTCCCATAATTTCAAATAATGAATACACACCATCCGGCACATGGAATGGAAACTCCAGATCATCTATTGTAGCGATGCCAGTGTAAACGGTAAGCTCTTTACCTTCTACATTACGATTCGTCAGCCGGTTCACCTTTTGTACTTCTCTCTTCAAAACATTTTCATACAGCTTTAGATT
Organism: Paenibacillus sp. SEL3; assembly: GCF_054602585.1. Taxonomy (NCBI): domain Bacteria; kingdom Bacillati; phylum Bacillota; class Bacilli; order Caryophanales; family Paenibacillaceae; genus Paenibacillus; species Paenibacillus sp. SEL3. Next base: position 854,901 of record NZ_CM137725.1, read on the forward strand.
TTCCAGTAGCCCATCTACAAACAGCCATGCAAAGGAGTACGTTCTGTAGGTTTGATATGCGATCTCGACAGCAACACTGGCAAGTACCGAAGGATAAGGGCAGATCTCTTCACACTGAGCTTGGTATTCCTCTCTTAACCTGGCGTATTCTGCGCTGATTGCTTTCCGGGTATCATTATCCCGTTCCCATTTTTTCAGTTCATTAAATTCCTTTTGGCGATGATCAATTGGTTTCTTTTGCTCATTGTAGTCTTTATACATTGGTTCAATGCGGGCTAAATAGCTCAGAAACTTAGGTTGGCTAACCTTGCTCATATCCTGTAACAGTTGTCTCGTACTCTCGATGCCCAAAATAGACTGATCCAATTTCCCATCTTTCACTTTGAACGTGTCATCTATGTACTTTTCTGCCTTGACGCAAAATTGATTAAACGGCGATTTCGTCGAGTGCTGATAATCCTCGGCTTTGCCACCCTTCGCAAAACGAAAGAAATACGGCATTTGGATAGCCAGACGATCCAACACATATGGAATCTCTACTTCCAGTCCATTTTTGGTCGCATCAATGATTTGACCTTGGAGGAATTTGAGGACAGAGTTTTCCAAAACGCGTGCTTGAAGGCTCCCCTCCTCCAAAGCCAGATTCTGAAAATACGTATTCACATTCGTACATCTACCCGTTAAGTTATGTAGGCTCTTCAATTCCATCTCGATGATACTATCCATATTATTTGGTACTGGAGCAGCTACTTTTTTATCATCTTCATTGATGATGGTAGGAGCATCAATCACGGTTGAGAGTATGGTGGGATCATTGGTACAAAGAGCCGTATCTCCATCCACATCTCCTAGTCCAAGCCTTGCAAGTGTTAAATCACAACAGTTCAGAACAATCACGTTGTCCAGATGACGCATATATCGGTTATGTACTTGTACAAAATCTAGCTTACCGACTTCATTAAATATCGTTAACGGTGAACGGAATAGCGCATGCATTCCACGTTTCCGATTCATAAAAGCCTGGTTCTTCTTCAACACACCTTTTACTGGAATTGCGCTGGCATGCTCCATAAAAGCTATTGGATCATTGGTTAGATAAAAGTAGCTGCCACAAATCGGGATGCGACCTTTCAACATATCCTGTACTTTCAGCATGGCTTGCTTCACGATGAATTTGCGGACGTTTCCGTCATACAGCATCAAATCATTCAAATCGATAGCTTGGATGATTTCATTTATAAATTGCTTCTTCTGACCTCGTTCTATTTCATCTTCCTGTTCGTCGGGTTCTTCATCTACATCTTTGGGTTCATCGTCTTCTTGGACTAGCATATGTAGGAACGCTTTCGTGTACGCAATATCTCGAAGCCACTTTTCATGGGTGTCATTCTTTTGCCCATGTAGTACACGTTTGATGACATCCATTTGAGGCGTAGCTAATTTAAATAGATCGTTTAGCGTAAGATTCAACGCATGAATATATTGATATGTCAGTGATGTATAGGCGTTCATCTGGTATGCTGGCTTCGCATAATTGGCGACCCAAAAGTGGTTATGATTATGTACTTTCAGTAATGCTTCATATTCCGTTATATTTTCAAACAAACATTTAGGCTTAGCTTCTCCCTCACTGTATTGATGCCATGCTTTGAAGCAGGATTTGGTGAGGATGAGATCAATAGGACGACCCTGTTTATCGATGATCGGCTGTGATTCACCAAAAACATCTTTTATCTCTGTAACGTTGTTTTCCTTGAGCCAATTCAACAGATCGAATCGGATAAAGTTTCCCTTAATATATGGGAGCCTTCCCTGAACCGCATTAGGTGAATACGATAGGTTAAGATGCTGTCCAATACACTCGGCAAACTGAAAACTCATTAAACCTTGACCATCAAAAAACTGGACATTCTTATTTTCATACTTTGGATACTCGACTCGCTTAAATCCGATGGACTCTTCATTGATAGCGATGATTGGAATTTCTTCTGTTTGCTCGATGGAATAGCAAGGATATAGTTTGTCATCATACATAACCGAACGAGCAGGGAAAGGAATTGCTTCTAGCTTCACACGACGATTCTTTTTATTCCATCCATTGAATGTTTTATACTCTAATTGATCAGGAACAGACTTTGTACGACCATTCCACGGGATTATTTTATTCGGTATACGTTCTAACTTATGTAATTGTTCCTTAGATGGTTTCAATTCTTTCTTCGCTTTGAAATATTCACGTTGCCTCGTCTTTTCCTCGAATATTAACTTCTTTTGTTCCGAATCTTCAGCACACTTTTCCACCTTCCACACATCTTCAATGATCGTATCCTTTTCATAATCTGGAATAACGACGATACGTGGAATATACGGGACTGGTTGTGCTGCAGAACGACTTACACCTAGTGCTGCTTCCCACTTATGGATATTGGTGAGCGGTGGCATTTTACCGAGTGTAATGCGTCGATACAGATCAGCAACATACTTTTCTTGGATGAACTCTGTCCTCTGTGTACGCCCCATGGCAGGTGACTTAATTGAACGAACATATTTCCTTCCATTATAGTAGATGCCCTCTCGTAACATACGTTCAAACAAGGCAAGTTGAGATGGATCGTCTTCGTCAATTTGGTCAGCTTTGAGCATAAAGATCACATCGGTAACATCAGCGAAAAGATCACGTTCTGCTACGACTCGTTTGAGTTGATCGAGATAGATGCTGTTTGATACGGTGATGATACGAGTGCTGGATGTTGGCGCGTTAATTTGGTCGCCTACATGTGTGATTTCGTTAAAATGGTACAGTTTGATTTGGTATTGATTTCTTGTTAGATTAGTAGACAAATTTTAGCCTCCTGTTTATTGATTGAATGATATGATTGTGAACGTTCAATACATGTTAAGCCCCCTCTTTGTATCAAAAAAGAAACATACGTTCCCATTTATTGTATCGAATATACGTTTGTATTTCAAGAGGAGATTGGTATATTGAGGACAAAAATTCAAAAGGGATCAGAAAAACCGAGAGCTATATACCCTCGGCTTATCTATAATGTAGATGCACAAGTTTTTTTGAAAACAGTGCAATATAAGGAAGGAAGTCTATACACTAAAATATGATCAATTAATAAAAATCATTAATCGTATAGATCTTCACTTAATTCTGCGCTAATATCTTCACTTCGAGCTTCTCCACCATAGTAAGAAGCTATCGAACGAAGTATTGTTGTAGTACGGGGCCATCTCAAACTTGTGATATTAGCATAGTTGTTATACTTTTCACTCAAATGTCGCTCCTGTTCTCCGCCTTCTAATATCTGCTTCATGTAAACGCCTCTACTATTGTATACAGATGTTTTAAAACCTTTTTCTAAATTTAGATTCGCCATATCCTCTATAATATTGCGCACATATTCATGAGGGTAAGCTCCATCGTTTCCATTAACCGATTTACTTAAGATCTCTCCAATATGACGGGCTCCATATTTACTTCTTCCTCTATCAGAAACTATTCGCAAAGCTTCTTTCACCCATGTGTAAATGAACTCTTCATCTATATTATTACTATCATCCTGACCAGGTAAAACTGTCCAAGACTCCAGCAAATCTAATGCCCGATTTATATGCCATTGTGATTCTTCAGTTGTTTCTTTTAACTCATCTGGCTGTTCATTTTCGGAATCATATATTAATGTTATCACATCTGCAAAAAAACTAGGATCACGCGACAGTTTGTGATGAAGAAATTTAGGAGTATAAAATTGATCCTTCAAAATAGGAAGATATGCCCATTCCATAGATGCAATTCTTTCCTCATCTACTTCATTAGATTCTTCTAACACCTGAAAAATCTCAGATAGATAATAGGAAAAGGAGTCCCTCGAAATATTATCTTTATAAGAAACAGATAAAGCTTGTTCCAAAGACTCTATTATCTGTAGAGGTTTGGAGTAGTCCTTATTTAGTCCCAAAATCTCTATTGCAGAATAAGGAAATTTATACTGTAGGTAGTAACCCACTGCTTTATCCAAATTTTCTTGATGAATAGTATAGGGTGAAATCGAGGACCAATATTTACTTCTGATCTCAATACTTTCCTTCTCAAGTAACATCCATGTACTTTCTTCTGCAGGTAGGTGAAGAAATAACTCATTCTTTTTATTTACTGACCACACTTTCGCTACAGAAGACAACTTATTTCTGATCCAGTCATAGCCTTCATACACGATTCTCCCCAATAAATATCCTCTTGCATACTCTGAATATTTTTGTTCAGTTGAATCTAGGTTCATCTCCATCATATGGTCTTCTTCTGCACCGAGTATGCCAATTTCTCCTACAGTAACGCCCAACTGGTACGAATTTTCAACATTATCTAACAAATTCTCAATACCAGCTAGCCCTAACTTTTGATAGATAGCTGTTACAGCATCCTTACGTTCTTGCTTTAATAGTTTTTTGTGTTCCTCCCAATGCATTCCACGTTCGCGCGGAAATGCAGGTCTTTGATCAAATAACCAGCTATAAAGAAGTATAATATCAGTCGGTTTAAAATTAAAAAACACTGCTTCTAACTTGTCTACTAATTCGTTAGAAAGAGCCCAGTCTGAATCTGGAAATGAACGGTGTCTCAGCACTTCTCTTCTTAAAGCATTCCAAAGTTCTGTTTTCCTTTTAGAATCTAAATTTGATTGTGATAAAAGTTTTAATTGCTCAAGTACCAATTGAAAATCTTCTAGAGATTGATTGGACAAAGATTGAATAATCTCTTTCCAACGCTGAACAGACTCTCCAACTAAGGATAACAACATTTTGATAATTTCGTGTGTTGCTTTACCATATTCGGCCGCCGATATACTACCTTTATAATTTAGGGCCCACTCATTCCATTTAGGTTTTGAATTATTATGACCTATGCTGTTATATTGAGGTAATAACTTACATAATAGCTTCCAAGCTACATCTGGTTCCTTTCTAACTAATAACTCAAGAGTTTGAAGTCGTTGTTCCACTGTTGCACAAGTTTGTGCATGCCATGTTAAAAATATTTCACGTAGGCTATTATCCGGCCTATTAGACAATTTTCCCCCAGGATCTATATTGCTAAGTCTAGCTAGCAACATAGTTACTCTTCCTAAATATTCTGGATTCCAAGCTAATATTTCTAAAGCCCAGAGTATATGAGTATGTGGAGAAGATCCAAACATACTATCCTTCTGATCATTAAAAAGATTTACAGCTGTATCACTGTCTTTTAATTGAAACTCTAATGCATCAAAGAATCTGTCTGGCGCAGCTTCAGCAAGAAGCGGCAGAACTGGCGATAAAGTAGACCAGAGTTGCCAATCTCCTTTTGCTACTTCAAATAGCTCATATATAATTGTTGAGGAAATATTTCTTAGTGATAAAGATGGGTGGAAAGAAGCTGCTTTAGAGCCCATAAAAGCTAACGTATCAGCTATATTTCGTTTTAATAAATCAGAATAGATTGATGATCGACCAAGTAACCCTGCATACCATTGCCTTTCTATAGGCAAAGTATACTTAGGATTGACCTCACCCAATACATTTAAGACTAGGCTTTTAAACTTATCCATGTCGTTAGAAGTTATATATCGCACAAGTTGGGTCCATGCATCTTCTTTTGAGATTAAATACCAAATATGTCCAACTTTTCGTATTGGAGGATCTGATTCATAAGCCCATCTGATAAGCACTTCATTTACGTACTCGTAAGAAACACCTGCTAAATCTGCAAGGGCTTTTTTATCCCCCTCTCTATCTTCGTGCCAAGCACCTACTAATAGAATAGGTACTAAAGATCTTGCCTCGCTTGGTCGTGCCCATAAAGGTTGTCTCACTTCTGGGCTAATCGCCATCCGACGACGGTATGTAGTTAGTCCTCTTCGAGCCATAAGTCCAAGTTCCCGTGACTGATCATCATCAATTCCTTTTCCTATTAGAATCTCTGTCACTTTATCACGGGAAAGACGTGGAATCTGCAACGTGTCTGACGTAGAACAATCAGAGCGTCCTAAAACAATTAAAATATGATGGCCATTCCTAATTGCACGACTTAAGCTTTCTGAATCAAAAGTAGGAATTAGTATAAGGTTATTTTGTGAGGATGATAGATAACTCCAAGCATCTAAGCTTTTTACGACTATAGCCTTTGATAAAAAAAAGTCCTTTTCTTTTGAGGGAAGTAGGCTAATAGATGCAGCAAATACGGCAATAGCCTCATCACGTGTTTCCGCTTGAAGAGTTAATGGAGAATGGGAACTCTCAAGCCATTTATAAATTTCTGAAGTAATATTTTCACGCCCCGCTAACACCATTTCAGGTGTGATAGCTGGTTGAGTTTCTTCTGACCAATCGATCCAGTATCCACTTAAATCTATGCAATTTTGGGGGTGCTTACCAAGAAGTATAGATAGCCAAACATGAACAGTAGGATTAAGACTTAACCATGTCTCAAGATCATCAGCATCATAAACACAAACTTCCTTCCAAACTCCTTCTTTTTGCTTTTCTTCAGTCCATTTATCTTTATCCTTCCACCGCCTGAGTGTTATGAAAACATATGTAGTTTCTGCTGGAATCATAAATAAAGGGTTATTGCATCGTTTCTCGTAATCATTATCAGCTTTCCCCTTAACATTTCTATTTACCCCCATTTCCCATACTGATGTGCCTGTTGGTACAAAACTATCACCTTCTTCAGCAATAGTAATGCCATCCCATCCACCAAGGCTCACACCTTCACCTGCTGCAAAGTTTATACGGTTAATATGTACGCTGCTAGAAAGAATTAAACTCCTTATGAGTTGAGGAAGCATGGATTGGGAATCTCGTCTCTCGGCCCATTGAGCCAGGTCAGTTGCATCAACCAGTAGTTTAGAATGCATAAAACTTCCTCCCTAGTATTTCAATTTTATATTTCCTCATTATACGATGCTCTTGCTACTTTTAAATCCACCCTGCTTACTCCAAAGTCCTGTTAGCAGTTCTAATCCTCTCAATTACATAGACAATTTGCCTTCTTTCTGCATAATACGTTCTTGCCACTTGTTTTCACCTCATCAGAATATCTCACCTCATACAAAAGGACTATATACCCAAGACCAAGGGGATACTTCTGCCCAATACTCTACTAAATTATGCATAATTATTCTTTATTTCCTACATTATAGCATATTCATGGGGATATATGGAACAAAAAAACCCTTGAATAATACCAAGGGCCTAATCAATCTGTATATCTAGTGAGTGTATCATGATTCGGCTTAATTTTGAAACAAAGTCCGTATTAAAAAAATTCTCCAAACAATTATTGAGTGATTACTAGAAACAGCTAATTCATTTATAAACAGTTTCAATGTATCATAAAACTGAGGTTTAAGTATAAGTAGTATCGAATGCTTGGACTTCCATAGTAGTTAATTACATCAATCAAAGCCCTATAAAACATTTTAGAATTATTTACACACTTAATTATCTATAAATCCAAAGATTTTTTTATTATATTCTTAATATTTTTTTGTCGTTTCTTAAAAGTGTCAGACAAAATATTAATAATTCCGATCTTTTCATCGTAAACATTACATGATTCTATAAATTTTTGGAGTTCTTCTTCAAAAATGAACTCAAAAATCTCATCGAATTTCAGAGATTCAATTTTACTTATTATCTCATAAAATTGCTTAATTTCTGATATTCTATCACCTATTACCTGTAAACCTGTAAAATTAAAGAATACAGGAAAATTATCTAAATGTAACTTTCTCAAATCGCCTGCTAAGTAACCGCCCAGACACCTAGTATGATCTATTAATACTGGATAGTAATTATTATTTTTTTTAGAAAAGCAAATGTTATCCACATGTCTATCAGTATTGCAAACTAATATGTCAAATGCAACCATATCAATCAAACAGGAAAAATTACATATATTCTCCATTTCGATTTCATCTAGTTTATAAACCGGAGGTGGAACTAATTTAGTAATTATACCAACTGTATATTGATCCATATGAAACGATGTATCTACCATTGGTAACTTCAACTCTAGACCTATTTTATTAGCTACTAGCTCGTTAACAATTTTTCTAACATAATCATCAGTTAAATTTCTTAATTCAACGTGCTTATATATGCCAACCTCTAAAGTTTTCTCATTTATGAGAATTTTTTTGTTGCCGTCTAAACCACCAAGGTCTAAATTAACAGGATTTATCCAGTTAACAAAATCACCTCTTCTCTTATCATTAATAATTATAATATTTTTTAATTTAACATCGTTGAAGGTTTCAATTAATTCTTCTCCCTGAGTAACTTTTTGCAACTCTAGATAACAAAATTGATCATTGTTGAAATATTCCTTAAAATTAACATAATGCTTTGTGGTTTGAATTGGGTATGTAGCGTTAAAAAGATGTTTACTATTTTTGAGGTTAAATATTTCAACTTTGAGTAGTATATTCTCCCTATCTGTCTCATCAATTATAATACTAAGATTTTTAACATAACCATCTCGTATTATTAAATTCTCTCTAAAAATTTCTACCAAAGATTCATATCCACGACTAGTATATTCAGACAGACGAATTACTGCATAAACTAAATTTTTCTCTTCATCCAAGATTGTTCCTACTCCCCCACCTCCAGGATTAATAATGCCATCTTTATACCAATCTAAATCAGGTAAGTTCAAAAAATTTTTATCATTAATTTTTTTATCTACTTCTAGTACACAAATTCCATCAACGGTTACTTTAAACACACTTATTACAAACTCTTCCGACTCAAGTGTATTATTGCTTATATGTGCAGCATGTATATAAATTCCCTGTACATTTTTTATTATTTTAATTATTTCTTCAAATTGGCTTCCATCAAATAATAAAAACCCATCGCTAATAATTATATTGTTTACCATCAAACTATACGTCTTTTTGACGGAGTTTATACTTATTGAAATTCCCATGCCAGGATCTAAGTAAAAATGTTCAATGTTTGATTCTCTTCTAATTAAGTTGTTATATTTTGTGATACACTCATTTTTGAATTTACTATAGGCAATTAGTGAAGGAAACAAAAATACTAAAGTTGGAATATCAGCCTCTATTTGCAGTTTAGGTAGAACTTTTTTCTCCAATTGCATAGATAATCTTCTAGCTTTTTTATTTTGTCGATTTGCCACTTTGAACTCTCCCTTAATGTTTTATGTTTTATGTTTTATGTTTTATGTTTTAAGAACTTTTCTTTCACTTAATGTCTTGTAAAGGTAGTTTCTGGATTTGACTACAAACACCTGCTTTACTTCAACTATAGAATATTAAGAACTTCTATTTTTGACTTTTTGAAATTCACATTAGTTATCATTTAATATAATTGATTCTCTTATAAACCTATCACAACAAAATCTTCTATCTAATAATTAATTAAAAGCTCATTTCCTCTAAATTATTAATAAAATTCATTTTGATTATAACAAATTTCAAGAAAAATACGATATATACAAAATTAACAGATACCTTCATTTCTGAACCTAATATAATAATTCTTAGGAGAGTCTTCAATAGCGTAAAAAATGCCCATAATTTCGTTAAAATGATGTGACTTTTTAATGCTATGAGATCCTACTAAATCCTTTTAAATATGCCCTTTCTATATATACCTCCTGACTTCTTGCGTGCCTTGCTATATGTAAATAATAAATATTCCCGCACTCAATCCTAAAGACTTTTTTTGAATGCAGGAACATATTCAAACTACTCTTAAACCCTCGTAGATCAATGCTTCTTATCTCGATATATTACTACCACGCACTCCACATGCCTTGAGTGTACAAAAATGATGACCCTAAGGCCTGGTCGCCACTTGGCGGAAAATCTATCGTTTTTAGATCAGAGTCTTTATGTCTTTCTTTTTTTATTTTCTACTGAAAGTGTCCCTCCTGATCCATCTGCCCCAAGGCAGTCTTGGTTTTTCTGACTTTCTGACAATCCTGTCAAACATAAAACCAGTAAAATAATTTATTGCTCAACTACCCCAAAATCATCCACATAAACATATCCTGTACCAGGATTCTTGTAAGCATACACTGTTGCCCTGGTAGCGCCTGCTCCGGTTGTAAAAGGAATGTTTACCATTGTCCAGGATGTACTGTCAGATGTTGCGGATGCATCCGTTCCTTCAAAGCCATTAACGCCAATCTGAATCCGCTCTCCTATGTCTGCCTTAACCCAGGCGGTACACATATAGCTGGTATTAGGATTTAGCCCCGTAAGTACCTGCTCGATACCATCTTCTCCGGGTCCCAATCTAACACTCTTAGAGCCGCTTCTGGGTACCGATACACTTGCAGCAGTATCTGAATATGTTGCTGCCCATGGTGAGATTATCCCTTTCTCGAAATCAGATTGCCTTACGTTATTAACATAAAGTAAGCTGACACTCTCAAAAACCGGATCCGGAGGTGAAGAAAAATCATGCCCGGCAGTCCAGTCGGTTCCACCGAACTCATATGCTCCAATATCCGGTGCCGCACCAACATAATCATTCGTGATTCCAGATATTACAACCCCTGCATTAATAGCTGGAGAAGTAGACTGCAACCTGAAATCATATGCTGTGGGATTCACAAATAACGGATTGGTTTCTGAGGTAATATTATTTCCCTCTATATGAGTACCAGGCAGTGTAAAGGCTGTAGTAAAGATATTGTTGAAAATTCTGTCGCCGTACATATCTGACTGAAAATTACTTCCCCAATATCCTACATTTCCGTTACTGTAGGTGGTATTGTTATAAATCAGGTTAAAATTACTGGGTGTATTCAATCTTATCCCTGTATAGTTTCCCCATACAACATTATGATGCACAGTATAGCCCTTGCTACCGTTATCCAGATAGATACCAGTGCCGGAATAATTCTTTGCCAGATTATCATGGATGTAATTATGATGAATTACCGTCTCTTGCCCATCCCAGGCAAATTCATAGAGTATTCCGCAGTCTTTTGTCAGCTTTCCTGCATTGTACAGATTATTATATTGTATCTGGCTGTTTTGGGTAGGCATAAATATCAGATGACGCCCAGCGTTATATACCGTATTATGACTGATTAGATGGTTTGCCCCCAATAGATAGATTGCCGGAATATCCGCTGCCGAATAATTTGCTTCATGAATAAGATTATTAATTACCTTATTTCCTGTTCCCTCTATACTCACCAGATTACCGGAACTGTAGGTCAAAGTACTGTCTCTAAGCTCATTATTGGTACCGGACATAAATATCCCTGTACTGTATTGTCTGGTAACATCCGAATCATGACTGACATATTCCGCAATCATATTAGAAACTTTACAGTAATTAGAATTCGACATTTTAATGCTGGAGGCAAAGATATTAATTCCGGTAATATTTATGTAAGATCGGGAACTTAAATCAAATGCATAAGTCCGCTTCTTTGCTTCTACTGTCAAAGTATTCGGATCAACTCCACCAGGTGCCCATAAATAAAGTCTGCCAGTAATGCTGTCATAATACCATTCTCCCGCACTGTCAAGATCTTTAAGATTACCAGTAATATAATAGCTGTTACCGCCTGTCGCTGCAGTATCTATTTGATCAAAGGTAATGGAGCCGTCACTTGAGCTGGTAATGGTACTTTTATAAGATTTGTAGCCTGTTCCCGGAACACTCCAAACCGTTTTGCCAACCCAGTATCCAGGTGGCTGAGTTAAGTTTCCATCCTTGATGGTTGTAGTGGAACCGGAATCAACTGTTGCATATGTTAAATTTAAGGGATCAAGTGTTGGTGAATTGGGCCATCTGGCTTCAAATTGCATTTGCTTATTAACAAATATCTGATTTTTTGTTCCAAGGGAACCCTTCATTTCCGAATAATAGATGGATCCGGAGTAATTTTTCCAGCCAGTAACCGGATCGGCACCGGATACCGTTACGTTCTCTCCTGTATAAGCCTCAAAGTTTATGGGTTTTGCAGAAGTTCCGGAAGTATGAAGTGTTACTGTTTCTCGGTATGTACCACCTCGTATGATGCAGGTATCTCCGGTTTTCATGGTATCTGCTGCCTTTTGTATGGTTTTCCATGGATTTGATAGTGTACCGGTTCCAGTGATGTCATTCCCCGTTGTAGAAACATAATATACGGAATTTGCCTTTACAGTTTCCACACCCAGATTAAAAGTAAATACATAAATCATCATAATTACAACTAAAAATCTAAAGCCTGTTCTCTTATTCATAGCTTACCTCCTGGAATGAATTCTATTTTTAGATACGGCTTCTACGCTTGGGCCTAAGTTCACTGCTAGGTATGTTCTAATATAGAAATTTGTGTATATATAAGCCCTTTATTATTTAATCGACTTATACCGACTTAAAGTTTATGATTCTTTCGGCGAAGCTTCTCCGATACTGAACCCATCCAGCCATTTCATTGACCATGCATGGTATTATTTTCTTTCCGAAATGGGTGCATGAGCATCCAGAGATTAAAGTACGCTATCAAAATGATTTCATCCCTCTGATGGAAGAATCGCGTGAAAAGTATCAGACTTATCCGAAGCATGTAGTTCCTTAATTCGCATATATTACTTTCATTGAAAATGCAGGTGTGAACAACGAGAAGTTGATTGCCCAGGCACCTTACGCGGGCATGACAGATGATATTCGTGCGGGTAAGGTGCAAGCATAGTCAATCAAGACGAATTAAATTAAAAAGCCTGAGCCTGTGTCCCATAACGTAAGACAAATTAAAACACCTACCAACCTGGTCATACCCTGTCTACTTGACAGGGGTATGACCAGGTTGGTAGGTGCCCAGCATCTTTTTTAATGTTCTCTATAACCATCTAATCTCCATTGGCTATTCTTTTTTCTCTTTTTCATCATGAAGCATCATCTCTAATACAACATATACAAACTGTGCTCCGTCCTTCATGCCCTGCCAGTACAAAGCTTCATTCTCCAATGCTTGCTTGTAATGATGCTTATCCTCCCATTCCGAGAATTCAGGTCTGTTCACAATATCCATCTCAGAAAGTCTCTTCGGTTCCTCTGGGCAGGGCATCAGGATCAATATTTACGCTAATTCCCAGTCGGGTCAACAACCAGGTTCTGAATCGCACTTTTACCGCTTCCATTATTCCCCGCAAATACATACATCATTGGTATATGTTGATGCATGAGAACATCCGTATCCGCAACAGGAACAATGTCTCCATTGTTGTATTCTTTTACAATTTGGCCATCCGGCGTTTTATATACAATATAGGTATCGTTCGCTTTCGCTTCCAACTTGGCGCGATCTCCTGTAAGCTTAATCAATTTCTCCAGATCTTTAAATTTATCCAAGGGGTTCACCTTCCCTGCATCCGTATTTATTTAAAGTAATTGCACCACAGCAAGTTGATTGCACGTCACAGAAGGGAATAACCTTATTGAATGAGGAATTCTTACAGGTAGCGTACAAAGAAAAGAACGCCAAACTAGGGACGCTCTCTTGAATACTCACATTTTCAGTTAGATACATCGGATGTGTCCAACCACTTTAAATCCAAAAAAATCGAAACATTTATTTTGTTGTGCCATACCTTATTTCTATAAACTTTTCCCCAGCTCGTAAAGGACATAGGAAGCTACAATTAAGCACCTCTATATATCGACTCGACATAGCTTTACTACGGCCTCAACGTGTGTCGAGAGGATGAAACGGATTTACTTGAAATTAACTCGTTCCATTTTAAAAATAATAGTTCAATTTCCTTCTTTTTCTTTTTCAGCTAAGCTAGCATGCTCTCTTTTTAGCAAAGAATAATGATATTGATCGCATATCGAACCATCACTAAACCAATAATGCTCTCGATAAGTTCCCTCCAGCTTAAAATGGAATTTTTCTAATCATTTTATAGAAGCTTGATTACATGCTGCAACCGTTGCATAAATTTTGTTCAACTCCAAATCCTTACGTTCAAAAATGGTATCTATAAATAGCTCTAACAATACATTCGCATATCCTTGTTTTCTATGTTTTAGAGGCAAATAGTATCCGATCTCTGCACTTTTATTTCGAGAATTATAGTCAAAAAGCTGTATCTTTCCTATCCGCTTATTGCCGTTACTTTTATCAACCAAGATATATATTAATTGCCCATTTGCAAGCCTTTTCAGTACATTCTCTTTATAATTGTTATATGGAGGAAGTTCGATTATGGGTCGGCAAGTATGTTGCTCTTTTTCGCTTTCAGTAAGACTCCAATCATATAAGTCTGGTAAGTAATCTTCAATATTCCCACCAGTTAAAAGTACAAGTCCTCTTATCATTCTATCACTCCATTATTTTTAAATTTAGATCGTTTGGATAGGGTATCATTTTGGTTTTAAGTATCTATTTGGGCAGCATGGAAAAGCATCGAAATAGCAAACCATGTGGCGTATTACCATATTCCTATATTAACTCTTGTTACACTTCCCTCTCATCCTCCTACTTCCAAAAATAAACATAGTAAATCCCCCAACCAATGGTTCATTCTGTAAACTAAATCTCTCTTTTAACCGATAAATACATATGCTGGGTTGTTTATTAAATATCGCCTCTCGTCCCTTTTTAGCGTACAAACCTTGTTATACATATTTATATTGACTCACTGTTATACTCATCTGCGGCTTCTTTAATCAAAAGCAATTTCAAGAAGACGTGCTTTACTTAGAAATACCCATCGCATCTAGAAAGGAGACATGAACTCACTTGAGCGTATTATCAGATGGGATCGGATATGAAAGCCTACGCTTTTATGGTCCCTTTCAGCCATTACACATCGAACAACTTCAAATAACACGCGCCATTAATGATCATGCCTTTTTACATATCAATGGCATGCTCTCCGAAGAACAGGGAGCAGCTTGTATCGGTCAAAATATGGAGCAAGAGCCGATTGTGATTCGTCAGTTGGATGAGCAGGGACAATCGCTGAGAAGGCTGTTCCATGGGATTGTTACACGTATGTCCGTACACTGTGTGCGAGGCGTGTATACGTTTGAACTGGAGGCCGCTTCCCATTCGCACCAGATGGATATCAAACGTAAAAGACGCTCCTACCAAGATATTCATCGTACCTATGATGATTTGGTCACTGCGCTGGTTCGAAAATATCAGTACGGAGATGCCATTGATACGGTAAGCCACTATGCCAAACTAGAGACATTTGTTTTACAATATGATGAGACGGATTGGGCGTTTTTAAAACGCCTCGCTTCTCGCTTTGGTTCCGTACTTGTGCCAGAGGTAACCGCAGCTTCGCCCAAGGTTTTCTTCGGGATGCCTGAAGGCAAGCAGCAAAAAGTGGAGCGGGATGTATTTTATCGAGTACGAAAAACGTTTCATGAGCTAGATGCGAAAAAGCCAGGCGAACGTGCTGGCTCGTATATCACCTATATGATCGAAAGCCTGCAATACTATGCGCTGGGCGACCTCATCACGTTACCCATTGGACAAGGTAAAGAACTGGTCGTGGTTCGAGCCGTGACCACACTAACGGATGGCTTACTGCGTACTCGCTATGATCTTCAAGCCGAACAGGATGTCCGCTATGCCCGGTTTCACTGACAGGAACGGTGCTGAAGGTACAGGAGGATTTTGTACAGCTTCAACTGGACATTGACCCGAAGCAAGATCCTGCTAAAGCGTGCTGGTTTCCCGTAGCCACCCGTTATGTCGCGGAAGAACATAGTGGCTGGTACGATATGCCTGAGATCGGGGAACTGGTGGAATTATATCTGCCTACCCACCGCGAACAGGATGCCTATGTCACGGACTCGCTACGACAACAACGTCACGCAAATGGACAGCCAAATGTGAAGGTATGGCAACATGTGCAAGGTAGCGGCGTAGAAATGTCTGAGCATGATCTGACCCTATCCACTTCCGGTGAATTTTCCATTACACTGCATGAAAGTAGCGGCATTACGATCGGCAGTCCGGGGAATGTGCAGATTCAGGGTGGTCACGTGAAGCTCGATGCTGGCGAGGAACTTTCACTGGAAGCTGGAACGGCGCTGTATCTAAAAGGCGGAGCCAGTAGCATGGTACTGGATGGTGAGACGGATACCAAAGCTCCAGTGATTTACCAGGAAGGTACGGTGAAGGCTCCTGTTTTCGTAGCCGACCTCCCTCCTGTGCCTGAGCCCCCATTGATGAGCATCAAAGCATACGAGGCGGCGCAAGCTCCATCAGCAGATGAGACATCACCAAGCAGCACTCCTACAGCCAAAGTAACAAGTCCGGCTGCACTTCAACAAGCGAACTCTTTGTTGGGTACGGTGTCCAAGCTATTAGGCTCCATTCCAGTGATGGGCAAAGTGGCTGGCGTTGTTGCGGGAGCTTTAGGTGGACCTGCGGCGGGTGTCATTCTGAAAGCAACCACAATGATCCCCGTTCGTAGCAAAGGAACTCCTACGATTGGAGGCGGTAAGGGGAACGGCATTCATCCGTTGAAATACTTGGCTGGTTTGGCCATGCAAGGGTGTTGATTAGCCAGTATGAGCATGAACAAGCGAGACAAGCTTACTATAGCAAGTGGATCTTAGGAAAAGCATATACAAGTGCGCGTCATATAGCTAATTCAGTTGGCCCACTGGAACTGGTTCAAAACCTATTGAAAGAGTCAAATGCTATGGTACATGCGTATCAGCAAGTTCCTAAAAGTGTTCGGGATAAATGGATCAGAGATTCTGAAGAAAAACAACGCCTATGGAGAGAAAAGGAAATTAACAAGTATACTTCTTTCTGGAATCAAGATGATTATTTTGAAGGCAACTGGTGGCAGAATGAAGCTAAAATGAAGCAAGCCCAACAAGCGTTACAGACAGAAATAGCAATGCAAGGAAAAATTCATCTGGCACAATTAACAGATCCAAATAAAATAGCAGCTATACAACGAATTGCTAATACCAAACGAACAAAGAAATTCGATATCCGAACCCTTGAGACGTTAAACACCGCTTTGAGATCCATGGGTGTAAGCCCAGCTAATGTCTCAGAGTTGAACAACGAAGAGTTGAACGCCTTAATAAAACGTTATAATCAAGGGGTAACTGGGCAGCAATTGGGGGATTTCGCCGAGAGAACAGGATTAGAAGATTTACCTGAAGAAGCATTTTATGGATTTTTAGGAGCCCGAACAGGTACAGGTAGATCTGGCGGATTTTATTCCAGAACAAGCGAGCCACCTATTGTAGAAAAGCCACCTGTAAAGCCCAACCCAAAAGGTGGTCCAGGTGTAAACAGGCCGATTGATGAGTTTAATGATTCGCCGATTTATAATGAGGCAAATTCTAGTAGACCTAAGGAAACACCTAAATCAACGAATCCGAGTAAAACTCCTGAGGGGACGGGTAAAGCTAGTGAATCTTACTTATCACCAGAGATGGAGCAAAAAATATTAGGGGGAGAGAGAATACCAGGTAAAAATGGACTTAGAGGGGGTCATTCACCTAATGTGGTAAATAACACAAATCCTAGCCATGCAGTAGAAGTTCTCAGAGAGAATCCAGATGGAACTAACTTTGTTCAATTTTATCATCAGTTTCCGGATGGAACTCTAGCAAAGCTTAAAAAAAGCACAGTATTCCCTGATTCATGGAGTGATGAGAAAATTATAGGCTCCATAAAAAAAATTAGCGATACGCGAGCAGTTGGGAGTCGTACTTCAGATGGGGTAACTATAACTTTGCATAGCGGTACTATAGATGGTGTTGAAATAGATGTTATTAAAGAAGGCAAAAACATTACTGCTGGATATCCGGTGGGAGGTAAACCAACGCCAGGATTTGAGCCAATAAATTAGTGGAGGCAAATTTATGAAATATGAAGAATTTGACAAATTGATAACTGAAATGTCTGGAGAGAATGCTTCAGATGATTATTGGTATGATGTTGGAGTAAATGATGCGATGAACTTGTTGGAGAACTTCTCCGAATTAGATTGGGAACTTCTTAAAAAAA
Organism: Paenibacillus sp. SEL3; assembly: GCF_054602585.1. Taxonomy (NCBI): domain Bacteria; kingdom Bacillati; phylum Bacillota; class Bacilli; order Caryophanales; family Paenibacillaceae; genus Paenibacillus; species Paenibacillus sp. SEL3. The sequence goes on from NZ_CM137725.1 coordinate 872,935, forward strand.
ATATAATGGATAAGTCGTTAGAGTGGCAAAAAAGAGTAGTATATTGCTTTGAAGAAGAAAATGATCCAAGAGAAATTAATATAATATTAACACTTATTGAAACAACAGACAAAGAACTATTTGAAATGTGTATCGATTCTTTAAGATTTTTAATTAATGAAAATAATAAAGATTGTATAATAAATAACAATGAACTTATGGGAAATTTAAAAAAAATGGCATCAATTGATAACATGTCAGGTAGAGTATGTAGGGAGTTTCTTAATAAATTACAACTATGAATTAGTACACACTAATCATCCGGTTAAAACTGCAGATGATACTTCAATGGAATGGTTTGAACAGATTCAAGCAGAAAAAGGTTCTTAGAGTAAATTCGAATACTTACCACCCAACAAACCAAACACTAACTAATTCAAGCACACTCGATAAACTGATTTTTTTTAAGATAGCGGATATAAAAGGTAACTTTTTTCTGTTTATTATATGATAAAAGTAAAATCAGAGTATCCTAAATAACATTTTTCAATTAAGTCGAACGAGTCGATTATGGTCAGATACTACCATGATTGACTTGTTCTTTTTACTTTCCTCTTGGCCCTAATGCCGTTTGGTAATATGAACAAGCTGGTGAGCACATTAGAGGATAGAGGCTGAAAGACGAGAGATTCCCAATGACGGCAGCTATTTAACTACAGATGGTGAATATATAAATCACCAATGCTAGATTAGTATACCTTTATAAGAAAGTGAGGTTATAGTGGATGATACTTACTCTTGATATAAGTAATGAAGAATTTGATGGAATTATAGATGGTGATGGAGAATTTACACCGACTATATTTCTAAAGATCTGAGGCTGATTTATGTACACACAGTTAGCCCCATAATAGATTTCACAAAATGTTGTCGTGATCACGATCACGGTTCAGACTGTAAATTTAAGTTAAAATACAAACAATTTTTAAATTTATTTCAGTTGAAACCAAAGGTACCGTGATCGAACACAAAGAAAAAACAAGGAAGTGTACAAAGATGAAAAGAACTGATTTACCTCTTGTCTATTCATGTTCTGGATGTTCCTCCGCAGCACAAACCGCTAACATGATCGCTATACAAATGGATCGAGAAAAAGTCGCTGAAATGTCCTGCATAGCTGGTGTCGGTGGTGATGTCAAACCCCTTGTCAGAACAGCGAAATCGGGACGTGACATCATAGCAATTGACGGCTGTCCCTTGTCCTGTTGCAAGAGTTGCTTAGCAAGGCATGAGGTTCAACCCAAACACCATTTCCTGCTGTCTGACTTTGACGTACCCAAGATCATAGGAGAAGATCCTAACCCCGATCATTATAGGAATGCTTACACACAAATCTTAGAACAAATTGGACAATAATTCTTAATCAAAATAAAAGTGTGTATCGAATTTTTACTGGTGGCTCCTAACACATCTTTAAGGGTCACCAGTATTATTTTTATACAGCAACATCTTTTTAATAAGGAGAATAATTATCGAATGTTTAAATGAATTTGTCTCACAATTTAAAATTGATAAAATTCCTATGCGTCCTTGTACAAACGAAGATTTAATTAATGTGGGAAAAATGACTAGCAATCGAGCAATTAGTTTGTTAACCATTCCAAAGCAATCAAGCTTTATGTCTTAATGTCAACATGTAATGTTCCATTGATCGTAGTATTTAATGTATCCCCCAGAACTTCTGAAACAAATCTAAGAGGAACCATAATCCGATTTGGTCAAAGTGTTGTTATTTACTGCAACTTCAACTTAATATGGTCTATTACCTCTCTCCATTTATCAACTAGACCCTCATTAAGGAGCTAAAACACCGATACATCCTGTATTCATTCTGTCCTTACTGACAGTAAACAGCGCTCAACATGTGCCGAGACGATGTAAAGGATTATACCTCTCGCTTAAGTTGAAAATACTTGCTTTGAAGAACAATATACGATACTGAAAACCTGGTAAACAAATTCTAAAACCGACTTTCTAGGAAGGTATTCATTTTTAACGAAAAATAAGCGTTTGATTAAATAGCAAATCATTTCTCTTTAAGTAATTACCATTAAAAGTAATAGGAACCGAAGTTCCACTGAAGTAATCACTCTTATTGTCATGTTTTATAGCATGAACATGAAGATGCGGCTCACTGCTGTAACCTGAGTTCCCTACTTTCGCAATTTCTTGTCCAACCTTGACAAAATCATTTTTCTTAACTAGCAGACTATTTTTCTTCAAGTGTAACAACAGAATATTATATCCTTTGTGTTTGATGATAATCATATTTGTAGTACTACGACCCAGAGAGTTTGGCACATTATCTTCTACTCCATCCACAACTTCGATAATTCTACCCTCAACTGGACTATATACTGAATCATTATAAATGGGGTAGGATTTTAAAGATTCAGGATTATCAAATTTTCCTTTTCTTGAGCCTAACGGGGTGAGCTTAGTTATATCCACCGCATATTTCAGAGTACGATGCGAAAAGTGATAGTTCATAGATGAACTCATTCCACCATTCACTACCTCGTAAGCCCCTCCTTTCAAAGGGAAGGCTAAATCGACTGCATCTTCGTGTTTAGGAGTGGATGTAATGTATGAAATACTAAATAAAATACATATAAAAACTTGATATATCGCTAATAAACCATAAAGAGAAAGGGATATTCGTGTTTTTCTACTTAAGCCATTAAATTTAAAAGAGCGTAAAGTAACCATTTGACGGAATAAGGAACATCCAAACAATGCGATGCAAACCGGACGTAAATAATAGCTAATTTCTGTCCAATCATTTATGAATAAAATTATGAACGTATATGCACTTGTAAACAAAGTGTGTATATACCACGAAATACGATTTTTAAATGGAAAGTAAGCCATGATCCAGTAAAGTATAAGCGGAATCAACAGCATTTTCACAAAATAAAAAAACATCAATTTTTTCCCTTATCATATGATAATTTGCTTCTTACCTCTTCTTGAAATGCAGTATCCGTTAATAATTTGTAAAAAAACAAATCCAGCTTCTGCTTGAGCCAAATATGATCCACCCCAGAATCATCTTGAATAAACATGGCTAGTTGAATGTCATTTCCTTCCCGATCCGTACAATATAAAGCCTCTGTTAGAACAGAAATGGTAGATCCACCTTTGTTTCCAAACTCTATTAACTTGGAGTTATCTACTTGTCGCTGAATTAGCATTTTTAAATATGGATTTATAGTAGAAGGAACCAACTCCTCCTTGTGTATGAGCTTCATGAGGTAAGCATATTCTTTAGTCGTTGAACGAGGAAGCTTGCGCGATTCCAGCACTTGAAGCTTTCGTACATAATTCTGCCTGGTGTTCCATTTCTGAATACATTCTATCCCCTGATCACGATTTAAAATCTGATGAATTTCAATAGATTTTTTCATATATTCCTCGTAGCTCATCTCACTTATCTTTTGTATCGACTCTTTAAAGCCTATGTTTTCGGTCTCTTGGATATAAGGAGACATGAATCCCGCAGATGAAAAAGGAAAGATTTTATCATGGGAAGAAAGTGAAAGCTTCATAATATTCTCATTTATCTTATCCAAACCCATTTTCGCCATCAGAAATTCTGTATTGGCATTGGAACTATATGCTAACATGCCGTGGGTAATATCCAATAACGTAATTTTCCCTTGAACCTCTTTATGGTTTGCGCGAATGGATTTGATCCAGTTATGATGAGCGTTACCATCGGAAGCAGGAATATAAAATTTATTTAATTCCTCTAAAGGAACAAGTTCCTGCTCATCTAATATTTTCGCCACAACTTGGCGAGCAAATTCAATAGCAATAATCACTTTAACTGTACTGGCAAGCGGCATTTTAACTTCTGAGTTATAGCTGATTTTCTCCATACCATTTTTGATCATAAACAAAGATGCTTTACTCGGATTTTCCTTCAAAAAGCTTAGAACATCCATTTCTGTTTTCTTATTATTTTGGCGCTTCGCAATGAATAAAAACAGGATACATATGAACACAAATATTAAAATTATAGCTACTAACAATAAAATTATTTTCATACTTTGCTCCTTAATGGACACGCTTAGGCTGAAGTTCACATAAGTCGTCACAGTTCCCCACGGGAATCACCTTTCTTTTAGAAGCTATATAATCATACAAACAACCACCTATACCCATTTTTTTGAAAATAATTATAAAGGGAACCGCCCACCAAAGATACGGTATTCTTGTACAAATTTGTGCAATAGAGTCAATTCCACGTTGTATTTTACTGGAATCATTCATTGAGAAACTATGCATTCGCCTTTCTAATTCATTAACATCTAATTTGTATGCTTGAACCAATGAAGAATTCCGAAAACTAACAAGCCGTAGCAGTCTAAAATAATCTAGCTTGTACAAATTGTCTTTTATATTTGTACAGACAGGACACCAACCATCATAGAAAACCAGAATTTGTTTGTGTTGAAAGCTTACATATCCTATTTTTCTTGTTTTTCTTCGAATTATAATTGATATTTTCCGGAAACTGATCTTTATAAAATAGTATAACTTTTTATATTCTCGATCCGTAAACAACAATAATTCCATAACAATCATAATTAGTGAAAACGTCAGTAAGCCCATGCCTATACCGATTCCTGCATGAAACAATATCATAGCAATAACTACAAACGGTTTAAGGCTTTTATTAATTACAGCAAAAGGAAAAGCTATTTTAACAATTATAGATAAATAAGTGAATAAAATGGTGAGCCCAACATAATGGTTAACCATATAATCCAAAATAGGTCTGCTAAACTCTCTTACCTGAGAGATATAATAAAGTGCCGTTCCGTTTTGCCACATTTCCCCCATAAGCTGGTACATTCCTGAGAAGAAATAAACAATACACAGTTGTATAATACAAAAAAGTACTGCAAAATTGTGGATTATCACAGATAACTTATAGAGTAAAGAGTCTTTCAAGTCTTTTCCAGATGAGTTGTTCATTTTAGAATCCAAAGATAAATAGGCAGTGTTATTGGCGAACGACAGAAAAAACATATTCACTATAAGTAAGTTGTCTCCTCCATCACTAATATGAAAAGAACGAACATACAATGAATAAAAAAATAGGTAGGCCAGAATTGAAAAAAGCCGGCCTTTATATCCTATTAAATAAAAAATAGTAACTATAATTCCTAGGTGATAGATAAAGTCAAAAAATAAAGCTGATGAATTCAAATTATATAAAGACCATGTTAATGACTTGTACCCAGCAGAATAAATATTAATTCCAGATTCGTGCCAAAAAAAGTATCTCTGTTTATAATGAATAAAATAATTGAAAAGTAATATCAACCCGATACATATCCGAAGGATACTTGTGCCAATAAGAAAGCGTTCATTCATAAAAAAATTACGGTAATTCAACAACATCCTTTACAACTCCTTTCCAACCATATACGACATTCTCTTCTTTCACTTTAAAATGAAGATCATCTCGCTTTGAATATGGAATTGCATCCGATATTGAGGTCATAAACTGGACATCGGTTATTTCATGTTTCAAAAACTCTCTTTTCGCAAACGCAGAGGCATAGCGGTATATGATTTGTTCAACTTGATCCGAATCCTTTTCTAAAGAAGCATTTATTTCTTTGGCGACATTATCTTTTTTAGATATTTTCTCCATTAATTTATATGTTAGATCATCTTTTCCTCCTATATATAATTGATGTATGTATCCACTACCAATTCTGAGCATCCTATTATAAGGTGAAAATATTGTCGTCTCATTCGTCCTGATCATAGGTTCAGTAACATCATACCAATTGCTTATAACCGTTTTGGCACTGCCCTCCCCCTTATACTTTACACGTACATATAATTTTAGATTTTGAGTCATAGGCTGGGGAGCAAATAGATGCCAGTTTTGTTGAAAAAACCGTCCGACATAGTTATCAGTTACTGATTTCAATGAAACAGAGACCGGGTTAAGCGGTCCAGCGTGAAGAAAAATAAAGAAGAAATGAACCATCAAGAACAACGATAAAGAGAATAACGTAGCATTTAAAATACACGTTTCGCTTCTTTTTTTCATTTAAGCAATCACCTCTTTTTAATAACATCAGGGAGAGAGAAATATAAAAATCTGATCCTCTCCCTGATATTTAAGCTATTTATCAAAAATTACATCTGCATTCTCTACATCACTACTAGAAACACCTGTACCTAATAGACTTCCTAAGCGGGTCGCTTCTCTCAAAGCATCCTTGTTAGCATCCCAAGCTGATTTACCAACTTGCCATGCTTTACGAGCAAGGGATGTTATTGCTTGAGGCTCAACAGCAGCACCATTTGCATGCGCGCTAATTAAAGGAGAAGAATTTCCAGAGGAAACGTCATAATCAGAAGCGTAAGAAGCGCTTAAACTTACAGTAGAGAAGGCTGCGATGGCTAGAGCCAGACTAAGTATTGTTAATTTTTTCTTCATAGATAATTCCTCCTAAGATGGTTAGTAACAAAATAATTTTTAATCTCTTAGTTTTATAACTTTTTTATATGACTATTATTGAATATAATTACTTATAATTACTTATTATATCACTCCCTTCCATATTTTATATCTTATTTTCCCTTGCCAAAAATCATAAACATAAATTTTTAGTAATTAAAATTAAAAATTATTTCGGATTATATCTTATTCCAGCAGGTGCCGCGCTTCATTTTATAAACCATCGAAAGAAGAAAACAATAACTTGCCATTCCTCCCTCTATCAGAGTTACCATGCATGCACACACTCATACCACAGGAGGAGTAATGTATCCTGCCAAATTGGCTAGATTGTTTCAAGAAGAATTACGCCAGCGATTTTGTAAACAACATGATTAAAACGTAGCAGAATGTCTACAAGCTCCATCAAACTCTATGCCTTAAATATTTCATGTCTACATTTTTCAAATGATTAAAAATAAAAACCCGCTCAATGAGCGGGTTACAGTATAGAGGCGAGGGGATATATTCAAGCTTTCCTTAACATCATTTCAGCAAACTGTCACTCTTAATACTTTTTATTAAAAGTGATTACATTTATTCTCCACTAAAGCTTTTGGCCCATTCAGCAACCCTACGACTACTTTCTTCTTCTGACAAATCCTCGATTCTGGTCATAATAGACCATCTTACTCCACAAGGATCCAGTATACTTCCGAATCGATCACCTGAAACAAAGTTTGTAACGGGTTCCCTTACTTTCGCTCCTCTTGCTACCGCATTTTCAATGACCTGATCCACATTCATTACGTAAATTCCGAAAGAATAACACGCATTGTCTCCATCTGGCGGCAAGACCAATTGATATGCCGGATTCGCTGCCCCCAGCTGCAAAAAACCATTTCCAAAATCTAATTCCGCATGAACGATTATTTTATTGCCATTCTCATCAGGAAATTCAGTAATATCCTTAACCCTTGCATTGAAAACACTTTTATAAAACTCTATTGCTTCAGAAGGATTCTTCACTGTAATAAAAGGGGTAATAGATGTAAAGCCGTTGGGCATCCCCTTCTTTGTATATTTACCTGACACTCCCATATATTCTCTGCTTTCAGTCATTTTGACTCCTCCTTTAAATGATCGTAACAGTTCAGTTTTATGCTTATTCCTTTATTGGATTGAATTCATCAACTCATAGTAATATTTGGATGCACGAGTCTTATTTAGACTATACCAGGCTTCTAATGTCTTAGAAGAAAACACACCCAGAGCTTTCAAGACGTGTACGGAAAATTCCAAAGGAGCTGTTCCAGATGCAGTGATTAGTTTTCCATCAGTTACAGCAGACTCCATTTTGTAATACTTTTCGCCCGTGTAGGTGGGACAGATCATTTTGAGGTATTCCAGATCATTGCTTGTATGCCAACGTGAATTCAGTAATCCTGCCTGGGCAAGTCCCATGGTCGCACCACAAATCGCAGCAACCCATATCCCTTCCTCTAAGCACCTCTCAGCGATTTTTAAAATCGGTTGATGAATGGTTTCTGTCCATGTATTTCCACCGGGTAAAATCAATGCATCTGTGCTTTCAATACTGCACTCATCCAGATTGATGTCAGGCAGTATTGTCAATCCGCCCATGGTAGTTACAGGAGTCTTTTCCAGTCCCACGGTAACAATTTTGGATGGGGACAGCCCCTTTTTATAATATCTCCCCGAGTTCAGTTCGGCAGTTAAGTAACCAATCTCCCAGTCTGCCATAGTGTCAAATACATACAGATATACCGTACTATTCATTCACAGGTTCTCCTTATTTTATAATTTATCAAGTGATACCAACCCTCGGTAATCCGTGATTATCCTCATTATAAAAAAGCTTCACTGACATCTGCTGTCAGTGAAGCTTTTAGCGCTGATAATATTCCATTAACTCCGACGCAACAGCGACAAGCTTTTTCTTCAAACTCTGTGGTTCGATGACTTGAATAGATTTCCCGTAGGTTAGGAGCAAATAAGGGACATATGTATGAAGTGATTTTTCCTCAAGCAAAAAGATGGCTTGATTGGATGTGCGCTCTTTCAGATGATGCCCCAAAAACCAATGCAGACATAAGTCTTCCAATGCCTCTGACCTGCCTTCGATCTTTAAAGAAATTAAACCGTCTTTGCCTACTAAATCAGGCAACAGATTTTGCATAAAAAATTCACGAGCCGAAAAAGCCTCAGGACGCTTAAATAGGATTGGAGTACGCTTGATTTGTAGAATCCGATCTGCCCGAAAGCTACGGATCTCATTCCGTAGGTGACAAAAAGCAACAGTATACCATTTACTGTTCCAGTAAACCATTCCATAGGGGTCTATCACCCTATTCTTGGGTTGTTCTTCATGGCTTGTGCGATAATCCATTTCTACAGAGAATTCGTTGGCTACAGCCTGCTCCAATTCTGCCAATATCGGCTGAAGAGAAGGTTCTCCCATGCGATTTATCACTTCAAATCCGGCTAAATGACGGCTAAGTATACTTTCCTGCTCTTGATTCGAATACATTTTCAATTTTGACGTCGCACTGCTTAATGCCTCACTCAAAGGGTATCCAGCTTCTTTTGCAAAAACAGCAGCATGAAGGAGTGCCTTTTTCTCCTCCATATCAAATAGTAAAGGTGCTCTAATAAAATTATTCAGCAAGCTATACCCGCCATTATGGCCCGTGTCGGATATTATAGGCACTCCACTGGCGCATAAAGCATCAATATACCGATAAACTGTCCTTATATTTATTTCTAACTTTTCGGATATTTGTTTTGCGGTCATTTTTACACCCGAATTCAACATCCATAGAATGGCCAGCATATTATCGTTTTTTGGCATAACATGAACCCTCCTCTCTCATTAAAACTCAATCTTTATAAATAACTCTTTGTACTCTTCTTACCACCTATTATATGCTTTTTTCCATTTTATACGTCCCTCTCATATCTTCCAATTCCAGATTTACACATAGTAAATACCATAATGAATGGGTCATTCTGTAAACTAATTCTCTCTTTTAACCGATAAATACATATGCTGGGTTGTTTATTAAATATCACCTCTCTTTTCTTAATCCAAACGACCACCGTAATACATTACATATCTATCTTGACTCACAGTTGTACTCATCTGCTGCTCGATAATCAAGGTGATTTAAGTTGATGTGCTTTACTTGGAAATACCCATCGCATCTAGAAAGGAGTCATGAACTCACTTGAGCGTATTATCAGATGGGATCGGATATGAAAGCCTACGCTTTTATGGTCCCTTTCAGCCACTACACATCAATCAGCTTCAAATAACACGTACCATTAACGATCATGCCTATTTACATATCAGTGGGTTGCTCTCCGAGGAACAGGGAGCAGCTTGTATTGATCAAAATATGGAGCAAGAGCCTATTGTGATTCGTCAGTTGAATGATCAGGTACAATCGCTGAGAAGATTGTACCATGGGATTGTTACACGTATATCCGTACATTGTGTGCGAGGCGTGTATACGTTTGAACTAGAGGCCGCTTCCCATTCGTACCAGATGGATATTAAGCGTAAAAGACGCTCTTATCAAGATATTCACCGCACCTATGATGATCTAGTCACTGCGCTGGTTCGAAAATATCAGTACGGAGATGCCATTGATACGGTAAGCGACCATGCCAAACTGGAGACGTTTGTTTTACAATATGAGGAGACCGATTGGGCGTTTTTAAAACGTCTCGCTTCTCGCTTTGGCTCCGTACTTGTGCCAGAGATAACCGCAGCTTCGCCCAAGGTTTTCTTCGGCATGCCAGAAGGCAAGCAGCATAAGGTAGAGCGGGATGTATTTTATCGAGTACGTAAAACGCTCCATGAGCTGGATGCGGAAAAGCCGGGAGAACGTGCTGGCTCGTATGTCACCTATATGATTGAAAGTCTGCAATACTATGCGCTGGGCGACCTTATCACATTACCCATTGGACAAGGCAAAGAACTGGTCGTGGTTCGAGCCGTGACCACACTAACGGATGGCTTACTGCGTACCCGTTATGATCTTCAAGCCGAACAGGATATCCGGTATGCCCGGTATGAAAACGACCCGGCCACCGGGATTTCGCTGACAGGAACGGTGCTCAAGGTACAGAAGGATTTTGTACAGCTTCAACTGGACACTGACCCGAAGCAAGATCCTGCCAAAGCCTGCTGGTTTCCCGTAGCCACCCGTTATGTCGCGGAAGAACACAGTGGCTGGTACGATATGCCTGAGAGCGGGGAACAGGTGGAACTGTATTTGCCTACCCACCGCGAACAGGATGCCTATGTCACGGATTCGCTCCGACAACAACGCCACGCGAATGGACAGCCAAATGTGAAGGTATGGCAACATGTGCAAGGTAGCGGCGTCGAAATGTCTGAGCAGGAGCTGACCCTATCCACCTCCGGTGAATTTTCCATTACACTGCATGAAGGTAGCGGAATTACCATTGACAGTCCGGGAAATGTGCAGATTCAGGGTGGTCATGTGAAGCTCGATGCTGGGAAGGAGCTTTCACTTGAAGCTGGAATGGCACTGTATTTAAAAGGCGGAGCCAGTAGCATGGTACTGGATGGTGAGACGGATACCAAGGCTCCGGTGATATATCAGGAAGGTACGGTGAAAGCTCCTGTTTTCGTGGCCGACCTCCCTCCTGTGCCTGAGCCGCCACTCATGAGCATCAAAGCCTATGAAGCAGCCCAGTCAGCAGCTAAGGATTCATCTAGCAGCCAAGCCTCTACCCCTAAAGCAAAAGTCACAAGTCCAGCAGAACTTAAACAGGCGAATGCATTGATGGGTACGGTGTCCAAGCTATTAGGCTCTATTCCAGTGATGGGAAAAGTGGCTGGCGTTGTTGCAGGAGCGCTAAGTGGACCTGCAGGAGGTGTGATTCTGAAAGCAACCGCAGCGATCCCTGTTCGGAGCAAAGGAACCCCTACCGTTGGAGGCAGTAAGGGGAACGGCATTCATCCTTTGAAACACTTGGCTGGTCTAGCATTACAAGGGTTAATTACTCAGTATGAACATGAGCAAGCGAGACATGCCTACTATAGCAAATGGATTCTGGGGAAAGTGTATACAAGCGCACGTCAAATAGTACATTCCGGCAGCCGATTAGAGCTGATCCAAAACTTGCTGACAACATCGAAAACCATGGTTCATGCCTATCAACAGGTACCTAAAAGTGTTAAAGATAGAATGCTGAGGGAATATAAAGAACAAGAAAAAGCTAGGGCTGAAGCTGCTCTTAAAGCAGAAAAAGAAGCTAGAGCTAAAGCCCTTAAAGCGAAAAAAGAAGCTGCGCCACCAGAGCTTACAGAAGAAGACTACAAAAAGATCTGGCAGGATTATCGAAGGAACATATATACCGAAGACCGTAGGCCCAAACTTAAACCGGGGAGTTATCGAGGAGAAGATGGTGTTGTACGTACTCGTGACGGTAAACCCGATGTCCAATACTATAGTGAATGGAAACATAATTATCCCGAAGATGATGATTTCTTCATGCAAACTAGGAAGCAAGGTATAACCGAAGAAGAAAAAAAGTGGATGTTCTATGCTATTTCCATAGAAAACCCTCTTATGGTTGGTGGTCGAGGGGGTATGGACAATACTAAAGAATTGAAGGGGATACTCTCAAAACTGGGTAGAGGGAAAGGGTTCTTTAATATTTCTTCTGGAGTAAGTGCAAAAGTAAGAGTCCAGGAATTATTAGCGAGACAACAAATAGAAGCTACAGAAAACGTAGCTTCCCAAAAAATTAACCAAACTCTTGAAACCAAAGGCTACAAGCCACAGCCAAATGAAAGGTTAACAACGAAAAACCAATATAAACAACAGGATCAACAGGCAAGGAAAACGCTACGAGAGACTGCCTCCAAGGCAGCTAGAGAAGAAAATAGTCAAATTCAAAAGAAGGTCATATATAATGTAACTAAGAGTACAAATGCAAGAAAAGCTTCAAATATAAAAGAATATTTAAAAAAGGAAAAAGAAATTGTTAAATCATCAATAACAGCAACTCCCGAGTTGGAGACTCATATAAAACATAGAGAGTTTGTGGATAAAAACGGAAAAGAGCACCCAAACAAAAAAGGAATCGTTGGTGCACACAATAGTGAGGAGTTTTATAAAAATGATGTAAAAGTAGTAAACGAGTATAACGTTTATGACGTGAATGGTAATGAAGTAAGGGGAGTTAAACAAGTAGAGTATAGCATGCCTGAATTAGATCCTAAAACAAGACAACCGATTGGTACTTATAACAAGAAGGTGCTAAAGAAAACTATTTATGATCCTAATGTTATATCTGATAAAAAATATATTGAGAGAGGTATCGAAGCTGCGAACAATGCTTTAACAAAGGAGACGTCAGGAACTTTACCTCGTGTTTGGATGGGAGTAGATTCAAAAGGAGTATCATGGGTCGGATATTATGAAGATGGAAGAATAACATCGTTATTCCCAACCACACCTTAGGAGGAATGAAAAATGAAAAATATTTTAAATTCTGAAGATTTGATTAGTATTGAACACTTGCCATTGGAAGGGCTGATGAATTTTTGCTACTTATCAAATTCATTTAAAGATGCAATGAAGTATTTAAGTAGGGAAGTAGGTTTTGGGACAGATTTCGGCGGTTTTACCTTTTGGAGTGATCTTGATGAAAGTGATAAAAGTTTATATCATGAAGAGTTCAATGGTATTGAAATCGAATACGGAGATGATTCGATAATTATTGCTTATGAAAATCTATATTATTATTTTAAATTAGCAGCAAAGAGATACATCGAAAAAAATCCGCAAGATGAACAAGAAATCGAAAAGTATCTTAAAGAAATGAGAAGTAATCTAAATGTAGAGCAGGAAAATTAATAAATAAATTTTACAAGAATTAACTATCAGTATTTATATTGTATAATACCATATGTATAAAGATTTCTCCATTTTGATAGTACGTACACTTTATACCCCAAATAACACAATAGCATTACATTGAACAGGTCGACTATGGTCAGATACCACCATGATTGACCTGTTTTTTTATCTTCGTTTTTCTCATAGTTTTTCAAAATCCTTCACAACTGTAGAGTACATCGCCCCAATAGGGAGAGTAGAAGGATAATACTGCAACATCCAAGCGATGTAGGCCAACCACTATAGTGCAAGGATTTGAATAGCTCTGCAACAATCAGAACAGCATCCGCATTAGACTTTACTGCTAAGTGCATATTTGCTGGAGTATAATATAAAAAACTTATTCCAATAGAGTTAGGGTTGAAGTTATCTAAACGTATAGAGAGATAGAAACTTTCCCTGATAAAATGCTACAACCATAATTTTAAGGAGGATATTTAATGTTTGAAGAAAAAGTTAGAGCAATCTTGGGGGCACGGGCATTACTTGATGATAACGATCCAAGAATAGAACAAAAATGGGATGAATTAATTAATTTACTGAGTGAAGATGAAAACACAACTTTAAATTTCTTGCAGATATGCAATAAAACAGAGATTTCATATTTAAGTGAGGTTTTTGAAGAAGTGGCGTATAATTTACAGAGTAAAAAGTATATTGATGTATTATATTCTTTAGATAAGAGATATCCAGACTTAGATTTAATAAGACATATTCACACCGCTGAGAGCTACATGGATTAACCAGCTAAAGCTCACAATACCAATTACATCAATAATTAATCCTTAACAAATTTCACTATATAATACCTACTTCAACTATCACTTCGTATTTTTACGCATACGACCGCAAAATTATTGTCACTTGAACAGTAGAAAGCTGTTACATAGAATAGGTCAATTAAGAAGAAAACCATCCATAATTGCCCTTCTTTTTCTACAGCACCTTTACTTTTAAACAGATAATCCCCGTCAGAATGAATATAGTAAAGACTAACCACCTTAAAAAATTTTATTTAGTGAACTCCTTGTTCTTCAAGCAAATAGTCTGAATTCAATTTTATACAAAAAACATTGCTTTAGACCCCTCCCTATTTAAACAAAACTCACGCAAAAAAGCCCCCCTAGCATTCATCGGACAAACTAAAAAGTTTGTTCCCATGTCTACACTAGGGGGTGCTCTTCTAACCAGGGGAATTTATTTTACCCCTTAACCGACCCGGCTGCGATCCCTTCCACAATCCGGTCACTCATAATAAGGAACACGAGCAATATGGGCAAAATGCTGATCATCAGCGTTGCTCCGATAGCTCCCCAGTCGGTCGTATATTGTCCAATAAAGTTTTGAACGCCGACGGTCAGTGTTTTGTTTTCGTCCGAACTAATAAACGTATTCACGAAAATAAACTCGTTCCAGTTGTAGATCATGTTAATAATAGACGTCGTTGCCATGACGGGGGTGGTCATGGGCAGCACAATCCGGAAGAACATTCGGTTGACGGAACATCCGTCCATAACGGCCGCTTCTTCCACTTCACGGGGCAGGGCGTAATAGAATCCCAGCAAGATCATCATCGTTGTCGGCAGATTAAAAGCAACATACGACAGGATGATAGAGAGTGAAGTGTCTGTTAAATGCAGTTTGAGAAACATACTGAACAACGGAATCAAGGTGGAATGGACTGGAATCATCAGTCCGACCATAAAGAGCCCGAGAACCAGCTGGCTTCCTTTCCACCGCATACGCGTAATGGCAAACGTTACAAAGCTGGCGAGCAGCACCGTTAACGCCACGGATATGACCGTAATCCACACACTATTGAAGAAATACCGCCCGATATTGCCGCTGGTCCACACATTCATATAGTTCTCCCAATGTGGCTGGGACGGGAGTGCAAACGGCGGAAGGTTAAACACTTCCTGATTATTTTTAAGTGAGAAAAGCATCAGCCACACCAGCGGTAAAAGCTGCGTCACCGCCAAGATGATTAAAATGATATACAAAGCGGCATAACCGACCCGAGTTAACATTTTGCCGCGGGTAGCGACTCCAAGCGGATAGTTGGCGGCTGCCTGGGTTTTCATATCCGTTCCTCCCTCTTCCTGTCCTTTGTTACCCTCATCTATTTGCATGACCGTATTATGAATACTGGATGGTGTCACTAGTAGCCGTAACCTTGCGGATCAGCCACGTAGCGATCAGACAGATGAGCAACAGGGCAAAGGCTGTAGCGCTGCCGTATCCAAAATCAAAGCTGCGGAATGCCTGGTGGTACATGTACGAAGCCATCACTTCACTGGCTCCATTCGGCCCACCATCCGTCATGACGTAGATGAGGTCAAAATATTTGAGCGAGCCGACAATCGACAATATGATCGTAACGTTAATCACCTCGCGCAACAGGGGCAATTTGATACGAGTCGCAATCTGCCAGGCACTGGCCCCGTCGATCCGGGCAGCCTCCATCAGCGTTTCGGGAATGTTTTTCAGCCCGGCATAATAGATCAGGATATAAAAGCCTGCATATTGCCAAATAATCGGGATGAACAAAGCAAACAGCACCAAGGACGGATTAGCTAACCATTCAGGCGGGTTGTGAACTCCGACCGACGCCAGTATGGAATTGAACACTCCGTTCGTTGGATGATACATTTTGAGCCACAGCTGTGCGATCGCTACAGATGACAACAGCATGGGAATCAGATAAATTTTCCGCAGCAGATTCGCTCCCTTGATTTTTCCTGACAAAATCATCGCAATGACCAGATAACCGATCAGACTGATGCCTGAAAACAAGGCCAGCAGCAGCGAATGCCAGGCACTTTGCCAGAATGCACTGTCTGTGAGCAAATGTTGATAATTGTCCAGCCCCACAAAAGTCATAGAGCCGATTCCATTCCACTGATTCAGGCCGTAATAGCCGGTCAGTACGATGGGCACATAGATCACGGCGAATAACAGCAGTAGAGAAGGCAATACATAGAGAGCAATGACAAGCTTATTGGACATGACCTTTTCCACGGTTGGACCTCCTTAGGTGGTCAATTTCAATTTCCTTTCTCGATGGCAGCCTTATGCTGGTCGGCAAATTGTTGCGGTGTCACCGCTTTACCAAACAACGCCTGAATCATATTCAAATGTACCTGTGCTGCATTCGGCTTCATCTGTACATCGGCGAACAACGTAATACTGCTGGCTTGATTCAGTCCGTTCAGCAAATCGACATACAGCTTGGGCAATTTTTCTTTGGAGGTGTCCACTTTCGTCGCCGGAATAACGCCCGCCTGTGTGACCGATTGTTCTCCCCATTTGACTACAAAGTATTCAACGAACGCTTTGGCCTCTTCTTTCACCTTGGAATTCTCAGAAACAAACAAACCTACTCCCGGACCTCCTACCCAACTGTTCTCGTTGCCCTTACCGCCTGCAACCATCGGAAATTTAAAGAAGCCAATTTGATCTTTAAATGCTTGCGGGATTGCGGGATTGGTCGTAAAATTCGGCAATTCCCAAGTAGCCATTAAATACATAGCCGCTTTGTTGTTCATAAATTCGGATTTTCCCTCATCATTGGACAAGCCGTTAAATCCTTTGTTAAAGGCATTCATATCCACAAGCGTCTGAACTTCGGAGGCCGCCTGAATTAAACCAGGGTCATCGAACGATCCTGAGCCGTCAATCGCTTTTTTCAGCGTTTCGTTACCTGCTATACGGTCCGCCAAATACATATACCAGAGCGAGCCGGTCCAGCGGTCTTTATTGCCCAATGCAATCGGTGCTACTCCATGATCCGTAAGTGTTTTCACAACCTGCTTAAATTCGTCAAATGTCGCAGGTACCTTCAAATTGTATTTTTGGAATATGGCTTTGTTGTAATAAATGGGTGTAATATTTAATTCAATCGGAAGCGCATACGTTTTGCCATTCAGCGCATAAGCTTCGGTCGTTCCCGGTACGAATTTGTCCTTCAGCTTGGAACCTTGCAGCAGGTCATCCATCGGCGTAAATAATCCACCTTTAACGTAAGGCTCCATAAAGCCTGCTGCCCAGGTGATGCCGATATCCGGCAATTCATTGGAAGCTGACAGCACTTTGAGTTTGTTTTTATATTGTTCATTTTCCAGCACTTCCTGCTGAATGACGACATTCGGATGATCCTTTTGGTATTGATCTATAATCTGAGTCACAAGCTTGCTCTGCTGTGCCGAACTTCCCTCGGGCCACAGGTGCATCATTTTGAGTGTAACCTTTCCCCCGTCTCCACTGGAACCGCCTTGACCATCTTTACCAACACCGCAACCGGATAACACCAGCATGAATGACAGCAGCAGGGTCAACCCAGCAAACCATTTTTGATGTGAGCGCTTACGTAAACCATACTCGTTGGACATCGTTAGACCTCCGTTTGTTGTATTTATATTTTTTTGTAACCGTTATCATTTGTAAGTTTAGCACTCTATTCCTGCTTTCAACAGGGTACGCTCATTGGGTATAATTCCACTTTTATTGGGTTTGATCTGCCTACTGTCAGTCGATATTCTCCGGCCCTGTACGCATCTGCTGCCTGTAGCGGCTGGGACTTATCCCCTCGGTCGCTTTGAATACTTTAATAAAATATTTATCTGTTCGGTAGCCTGATCGTTCGCCGATTTGGGCAATCGTCAATTGGGTATGCAGCAGTAGCTCCTTGGCCCGTTGCATCCGCAGCCGATGCAGATATTCGCTGAAGGACAAACCACTTTGCTCCTTGAATAAAACACTAAAATAGCTCGCATTCAGGTGTGAATGCGCGGCAGTCTGCGCCATCGTAATGGATTCGTGAAGATGCTCCGCCATAAAGGTGAAGGCACGTCGTACCGGATCACTAAGGGTAGCCGCCTGGAGATCAAGCTCTAGCAGAACAGGGTCAGCCAGCTTGTCCAGCTTCTCGTATCGCTGCCGCTCCTCTTCCAGCCGAAGCGCTTCATTGACCGCATTCAGCAGCTCTTGTTTATCAATCGGTTTGAGCAAATAATTGACGGCTCCCAGACGAAGAGCCTGCTGGACATAATCAAACTCCGCATAGCCTGAGATGACAATGGTCGCTGGTCGTCGTGAATCCCGTTCCAGAGAGCGGATTAAATCCAGCCCACTGAATTCCGGCAACCGGACATCCGTAATCAACAGATGAACCGTCTCTGCACGCAGTATATTTAGTGCTTCCAAACCATTACCGAATGTCACAATCCGGTATTTCCCGGCTGCCCATTGCTCCAGTGTCTGGTGTATCCCCTGACGTGTTCGCTGTTCATCGTCTACAATGACAATGGTTTTGGATGAAACACTCATTGCTACCGCCCTCCATATTCATCAGGAATTTCAAAAGCGACCACCGTTCCTTCCTGCTCAGCACTATGTATCAGCACACCGTCCGTTGGATAAGATGCGCTGTCATAATAGAGAGCGAGCCTGCGCTGCACATTAACCAGTCCCATACCGGTTCCCTTGCTCTCGCAGGCTGCTCCCCCCATCAACGCTGTACGCACAGCTGCAAGTTCCTCCAGTGTCATTCCAGGTCCGTTATCTATGACCGCGATCTTGGTCCACCCCTGTCTGGTCGAAGGAGTGACACTGATTTCAACGCGACCGTTGCCGATGCGATTTTCCACACCATGCAAAATGGCATTCTCTAGAATAGGCTGGATCAGCAGTTTAGGAAGCGGAATTCTGGCTGCCTCTGAAGGCATATGAATTTGCCAGCTCAGACGTTCACCCAGACGCATCTCCATCAGTTCCAGATAACGACGGATTTGCGCCATTTCTTCCCCGAGGGTCACCCAAGAGTCATGGTGAGCCGGTTCGATAACATAACGAAACAGCCGCGACATAGACACCATCAGCCCGGCAAGCTCCTCCTCTCCCTTCTCCTGTAGCGACCAGTTGAAAGCATCCAGCGTATTAAAAAGGAAATGCGGATTGATCTGCGCCTGCAGAGCTTTAAGCTCAGTCTGGCTTTGTAAAACCTCCTTTTCGTAAATGACATGGATCAATTCATTGATATCGACAATCATCGTATTGTACTCTGCGTTCAATTCTCGCAGCTCGACCGCTGCTGCCGGTTCTGGATTCAGAGCCAACGCCCCTTCCCGTGAACGACGCATCGCCTGAATCAAGTGACCTATCGGTCTTGTAATCAACGTAGACAACATAAAGGACATAAACAGGAAAAGCACGGCACCAAGAGACGCGGAAATGATAAGTGTAGTCCGTAAAACCGTAATTCCGTCTGTGACGACGCTAACCGGAATCAGGATCAGCAGCGACCAGCCCGTCCGCTCCGACTGCTGAACCGCCTTCACATATTCCCGCTCCCCAATATGAACCGTCTGTGTCTTGCTGTGCAGTACACCTGACAAATCCGTCTGGTTCATTGGTTCACCCGACAGCAGCTGGCCTTGACGATCTACAAGCAGCATGGTTTCATCCGCTTCTTCATTGACTGCTGACGCACCATTCAGTCCAAAATAACTTCGCTCCATACGGGTAATCAGGTACCCTCCGCGTGAGAACCAGCGATCCACCAAGCTGACCTGCCGAATTGCTAGCAGTGACCTGGGGTCCTCGGGATCAATGCCGATCCAGACCAGTCTTCCTTTCATCTGATTCGCCTCACGGATGTCTGCCTGTCCAATACGTTCCTCCAGACTGCCCTCTCTAATCGGAAACAACATCTTCCCTTCAGCAGTATACAGTTCCAGTGAGCCGACACTCGGCATATATGCCTGATAGCTATGCATCACTTGCAGTAGGGATTGACGCTGTCCAAAATTCACCTTGCCCCCGTTGCGCTCCTCCAGCAAAATATGCTGAACAGACGGGTGATTAGCGACCTGCTCCGTCAAACTGTCCATCTGGCCGATTAATGCATCCAGCCTACCGCTTGCTTGTACCGCAGTTTGACCAATATGTCGCTCGGCACTGTCTTTTAACAGGTGAGACACATTGAGATAAATGAACGCCCCCGCTACACTCATCATAATAAGCATCACCAGTATAAATCCGATAAAAATCTGATTACGTAATGTGTTTAATGGTTGGTACCTTAAACGCATATGCCATCTCCCCCTGAGCCATCGCAGAAAAGTAGATAATGAGAACGCTTTCTATTTTCTATTCTAGCGCATCATTCTCCTTTGTTGGCATATTTTCAGCAGAGATTATATCAAAATGGACAGCAATCTCTGGAATCATTATGTTCGACAATAACACGTAATAACGATACTTATTAAAAAAAATGACTCCCGACACATGCAGGAGCCATCTACTGACCAGTTAAACCGAAGCTTCTTTAAAATCACCCAAACTAAGGTACCGTCCAGGCTCCGAAGCTTGTATATAAAATAGGTATCCTATTGGAGGGCAGCCAAAATGCGGTCGCACAGCTCCATCGTTTTCACGTTGTCTCGTCCACTTGAATCAGGCGTCCGTCCTTCTTGGCAGCAGTTCATGAAATGAGCAATTTCACCGACAAAACCGCGCAAGTACAAATCACGGTACCCGCCCGACATCGCGGAAGCTGATGGTGTCAGAACCGTATCATTTTCCGCAAGGGATTTCCAAGGAAGCTCTGTATGACTCTCCGACTTGTGAATGATCAGTGTATTCACCTCATCCGCGTTCGCAAAACCGTGATCAAAAGTTACCGTAATCCCTTCACTCTCGCGTGTCCATGCTGTCATACCTGCGAAGTATAGACTGCCCACTACACCATTTTCAAATTTCAAGGCAATCGTATGGGAAATACACTCACCGTTATCGTTCGCAAATCCGGTAACCTGTACCACTTCCCCGAACAAATAACGTACCAGGTCGACCATATGAACCGCCGCCAGCTTCATGAAGTCTTCGCCAGTTTTACAAAACTGGGTACTGTCCACGAGAAATTTTGCCTGAAATGAGCGTGCGGCTCCAAGCGAGCCACCCTCAATCCATTCTTTTAACTTTATGTATACAGGTGCGTAGCGCTTCATGAAACCGACCATCAGCACGACGCCTGCTGCTTCTGCCGCATCTGCAATTTGGGCCGCTTCCTCGGCATTCCAACCCAGTGGCTTGTCTACAAAGACATGTTTTCCAGCCTTAATGCAGTCTAGTACGAGCGAAGGATGATCTGCCGCTTGTGCTATCACGACAACTCCATCACAGTCTTCCTGCTCCAGCATAGCCTTGTAATTGTCATAAGGTGTGCCACTACTTCCAAACCGCTGAAGTGCTTTCTTCGATCTGCTTAAATCTCTAGTCGCAATCGCCTGAATTTCAGCACCTGCCCCAATAACAGCAGGATATATATTCGTTGAAGCGTGAAAGCCAGCCCCGATAAAACACAGCTTCGCCTTGCTCATGTTAGTCCCTCCCATGTACACACTAAAATAATCCGATCCCATCGTACCCTATTGCCGAAGTATATATACAAAAAAACCTTAACAAAGATAATCCCTTATCCTTGTTAAGGCTCTGTCTGTATCACCTGCAACCATCCTTAAAATACATATAATTACAGGGTTCAGAAATTACCTTGTGGATAATGAAGCCCATTTTTGCTCCAGCCACTGGTCAAATTCAGCGCCCTTGTCGCCTTCATAGATGTCATAAATATCGACTCTCATCTTGTGCAGCTTCTCGCGAAAATCGTTGTAGGTATGGTCGGCTGGCAAGCTTTTTTTAATCCGCACCAGAATCTTCGTCAGGCCCTTAACAAGCTCACCCTCTTTGCGCACAGGCGGCTGTACATTCTCGCCCCATTCCTGAAGTCTGCGGTAAGCGGCTTCCTGAACGGCATATACCGTATCATGATTCAAACGATGTGTCAGCAAGTCAATCGTCTGCTGGTTCTTCCATGCACCCAGATCATTTACCGCAGCTAGGCGTGTTTTCCAATCGGAGGTTCGGTTTGCAGCTACTTTAAGCTGCTCATATACTTCTGCAAATTCCTGCTGAGTTTCGTTGTTTTCCAAAATTGTCTCATCCTTTTCTAAAAATCACTATATTACTGTTCATCACGATTGCCGTTTGTTAAATATAACATACTTGCCGGTCTTCTTCTAAAAAAGATAAAAATGAAATGATCGGACGTTACAGGAAATCTGCACGTGCTGGTGTAAATGCATCTAGCAGAATGCCGCCATCCTCCAGTGGGATACAGCCATGAAGAGTATCGGATGGAAAATGGATGCTGTCTCCTTCTTTGACGGTCTGCACTTCCTTGGTTTCGCCATCATCAATCATGAACTTAAAACTTCCCTTCACTACATAGGTGACTTGTTCATGGACATGCTTATGCAACAGGATTTCCCCTATTTGTGCTTTAGCAAACATCACTTTGACATACATAAGCTGGTCGCTGTGGGCTAGCACTTTCCGGGTGGTATTACTGTCAACGATATCAATTTGAATATCTTGGTCATTAAAAAACATGGATCATTCCTCCTCTTTTTAAGCACAATTGATTTAGATGAGTTATTTTGAAAAAATTCATAAATCGGTTTAGTTTAAAACCAGCGAAAAATAAGCCAAAGTACTCCAGAAAGGGTGGTAAAGTCGGGATCGGCGAACGTCACCCCTTCGGCACCCAAAAAAGAAAAGAGCGGCAAAGTGAGAGCTGGCAGTAGACAGAGTAAGAATCCATTAAGACAACTGGAAATAACAGCTCCTCTGAAACCACCGCTGGAATTGCCGAATATCGCGGCTGCACCACCAGCGAGGAAACAGGCCATGATTCCTGGCACAATGACAGGCAATCCGATAAACGGGAAAAGAAAGACGCAGGCAACGCCTGTGAAGAAGCTGACCAAGAAACCTACCAACGCGGAATTGGGTGATTTATCGAACAGTACTAGAACATCCACACCAGGGATGGCTCCAGGGGCGAACACTTGGGAGAAGCCTTTGAAAGCGGGTACAATTTCAGTTGTGAACAGCTTAACACCTGCTTTTGCGATATACAAGCCGGCTGCGAAAATAGCTGACTGTTCGAGGATGAAGACGATGTATTCTTTGCCATCCGATAATTTGCTGACATAGTCAGAACCAGCAACCAGTCCAGATACCAGTAAAAGCACAAGCATCGTCAAGGTCGTTGCAACATTGGGGTCGCGCAAAAAACTGATGCGGTCATTAATTTTTACATTTTCGGTGTCATTTTCACGGTTGCCGAACACTTTCCCTAAATAGGTGCCCAGAATGTAAGAGGTCATGGAAGCATGAGCAATCGTATAATCATCCGATTTAATAATGTTTTTGCTGGCATTTCGGAGTAGGTAAGGAAACACCGCCATATAGCTCCCAATGACCAATGAACCGACGATGATCGTAGTCAGCGAACTGAGACCTAGACCTTTCATAACGGCTGTAGCGGCAAAGCTCATAAACAAAATCAAGTGAAGAGACAAATAAATGTACTTGAACTTGGTCAGACGTGCAAGCACGATGTTAAGGATCATGGAAAAGAGCAGAATGAGCGCAGCATCCGCCCCGATCTGATCAATGGTCAGTGCCATAATGGCTTCATTGCTGGGTACGACACCTTTAAGGTTGAACGCATAAGAAAAAATTTGGCTGAAGTTAGTGAGAACGCCTCCTAAAATGCCGCCGCCGACCTTGATCATGGTGAAGCCCATGAAAGAAAGGGTAGTTCCCGTAATGATTTCTGATACTTTCTTCCTCTGGAATATAAGGCCGAGTAATGTCACAATCGCGATAATGATGGATGGCTCCCTGATAATGCTCATAAACATTTCCATAGTGATCTCCGACTTTCTTTTATTTATTTTCCATTCTTACTAAATCGATTTAGTAATACTCGAAAAAAATTTCCCTTCCGGGAATGTAAAAAGAAGAAGAATCATTTTTTTGTGAATTAAATCACAAATTACTCCATGCATTATTCGTTTGAGCTCTATTCCTCCCCTCTCTTCAATCACCATCATCACTAAATTCAGGACAACCATAAATGAAAGGGTATTCATGACTCGAATCATAAGATCATTATAACTCTTTATTTTCTTTTTACAATAGAATTCATAAAAACGTTTTCAAAAAGATGAAAAGGACTTATTCAAACATTCAGTTCAGCTTTAGGACCGATTCTCTGTGGTTGATGACCGGATTCATACGGATGATTTCTGACAGCTCCTCATGATCCTGTTCTTTTTGATCAATTTTCTCCAGCAGTAGCCTGGCACTTCTTTTCCCCATTTCAAAACTCGGCTGGGAAACGGTTGTGATCGGCGGATTATAAAAAGACGCAAAGGATACATCATCTATGCCAATCAAGGAAAAGTCATTAGGTATGGTCAGATGATTATTTTTTGCATAAATCAGCACCTGCTCCAAAATCATGTCATTCGTAGCAATAATTGCAGTGGGCGGATTCTCCATGTGAAATAGTTGTCCAATCAGATTAGGCATTTCATCCAACCTGCCGCTTTTGATATAGTTTTCATTCACGGGTATGTCATGTTTACCCAGCGTATTTCGGTAACCTGACAGTCGCTCACTTCGTGTGGTGATCGCTTTTTTGCCTAAGGGGAACGTGATAATCCCAATGTTGTTATGACCATGCTCAATGAGTGCTTCAACCGCAAGCTCGCTGGCCTTTTCATTATTCAGTAGCACCGTATCTACGCTGAGTTCATCGATTTTTCGGTCCACAAACACGAAGGGATAGCCATTCTTGGCAAGGGAAACATATAATTTCTTGTTCTCTTCCGTCGGGAAAATGATAAGTCCATCCACTTGCCGAGCAATCATCGACTGGACATACTTTTTCTCTTTGAGCGAATCATCATCGGTATTGCAGACAATGACCTGGACATTTTCCAGTTGGCATTCATCTTCAATGGCACGCACGACTTCTGTTGTAAATCTCGATAAAATGGTTGAAGAAATAACCCCCACAATGAAGGTCTTCTTCTGCTTGAGACTACGTGCCACCTCATTGGGTATATAACTGAGATCCTCAATCGCTTGCTCGATCTTCTTCTTGGTGTTTTCACTCATATAGTTGTATCTCTTTTGCAGAAACTGCGAAACTGTACTCTTCGACACCCCGGCACGTTCTGCCACTTCCTTCATCGTTGCTACCATAATTACCCTCCTTTCTTTTTTGCATGTCATGCGTGCTAATTTTCAAATATATATTCTGCAACCTGTATGTAAAGTGAATTTCACTTTATTATATACCTTCTTTTACAGCAGGAAAATATAATAAATAAAGAGTTAGAGCGTGCCTCTACCTCATATACAAGCGCGGCCAAAAATACGGGGTGGAAACTCCTTCACGAATCTTTTACAAGAGGAACTTTCCTACTTAGCTTGATAATCCGTTGTTATAAATCTATTGATTTCGAACGAAATCTTAGAAATATACGAATTTTATGAACTTGTTTGATGGAAGATTTGAACATAAAATAAAAATGTAATCGGTTACAAATTCTTTTAAATAAAGGAGGAAGCAGAATTATGAAGAAAAAAGGATTAAAAAAAACATTTTTCGTCATTGCCTCCCTCGTAATGGGCTTCACACTGTATGGCTATACACCCGTTTCTGCAGATGCAGCCAGTGTGAAAG
This sequence comes from Paenibacillus sp. SEL3, assembly GCF_054602585.1. NCBI lineage: Bacteria > Bacillati > Bacillota > Bacilli > Caryophanales > Paenibacillaceae > Paenibacillus > Paenibacillus sp. SEL3. The sequence continues at coordinate 899,012 of NZ_CM137725.1, forward strand.
GATATTATCACACCCAAGGAAACAAGATTGTAGACGAATCCGGGAAAGAAGCGGCATTTAACGGCCTGAACTGGTTCGGTCTGGAAACTCCTAATTACACCTTGCATGGACTGTGGAGTCGCTCAATGGACGACATGCTGGATCAGGTGAAGAAAGAAGGCTACAATCTGATTCGTCTGCCTTACAGCAATCAGTTATTCGATTCCAGTTCCCGTCCAGACAGTATTGATTATCACAAAAACCCTGATCTAGTCGGGTTAACTCCGATTCAAATTATGGACAAGCTGATCGAAAAAGCTGGACAACGCGGTATTCAGATTATCCTTGACCGTCACCGTCCAGGCTCAGGTGGGCAATCCGAGCTGTGGTACACATCCCAGTACCCTGAGTCTCGCTGGATTAGTGACTGGAAAATGTTGGCTGACCGTTATAAAAACAACCCCACCGTCATTGGTGCGGATTTGCACAACGAGCCACACGGTCAAGCAAGCTGGGGTACAGGCAATGCCTCCACAGACTGGCGTCTGGCGGCACAACGTGCAGGGAATGCGATTCTGTCCGTGAATCCGAATTGGCTGATTCTCGTAGAAGGTGTAGACCACAATGTACAAGGCAACAATAGCCAATACTGGTGGGGTGGCAACCTGACAGGTGTAGCCAACTATCCTGTCGTTCTGGACGTACCGAACCGTGTCGTATATTCTCCACACGATTACGGCCCCGGTGTGTCTTCGCAGCCATGGTTCAACGACCCGGCCTTCCCGTCCAACCTGCCAGCGATCTGGGATCAAACCTGGGGCTACATCAGCAAACAAAACATAGCTCCGGTGCTGGTTGGTGAATTCGGCGGCCGTAATGTTGATTTGTCCTCCCCTGAGGGGAAATGGCAAAATGCGCTTGTTGACTATATTGGTGCCAACAACCTGTACTTTACGTACTGGTCCCTGAATCCGAATAGCGGCGACACAGGCGGTCTGCTGCTGGATGACTGGACTACCTGGAATCGTCCGAAGCAAGATATGCTGGGTCGAATTATGAAGCCTGTTGTTTCCGTAGCCCAGCAAGCGGAAGCAGCAGCCGAATAGGCACAGGCCTTCAACTTCACTTAATTAAAAAAGCCGATTTTCCTCCTTCAGGCCAGATTATGCTGGGCTATGAAGATGTGGAGAAACGGCTTTTTTGTTCTTCCAGTTTTACACATTGTAAATTCCCCATTGAATGGGTCATTTTGTAAACTAAATCTCTCTTTCAACCGATAAATACATATGTTGGATTTTAATTTAGAAAGGAAGTATTCATGTGATTATTTGGAAGGGTTTTGGTATTTTAAATATTATTATTCCAGGGATTTTATTTGTTATTGTCGGTAGTTTAGTATCCGCTCTAGGGCTTGACTCCATAGATTCCCGGCTGCCAATGGCCTTTGTGTTCATTGTGTCGGGAGTTATTATCTGGTATTTGGGGAAAGCACTCAACTCCGACTCGGACAAAGTGCTAGTTGATATGGAAACGGGACAACGCTATCGAATGGGAACCCAGCACAGTCTGTTTTTTATCCCTATGCATTATTGGGGCCCTGCCGGTCTAGCGATCGGATTTATTTTAATCGTTGCATCGATATTTATTTAACGTTGATTGCAAACATAAGCTATTCCGAACACCGCAATGCGAGCTAGTTGCTCCCATTGCGGTCTTTTTCCTTCTCGCAGGTCGATTATGCTCAGATACCGCTATGGTTTACCTGTAGGCCAATGGGTTTGGGTCAGGGGAACACCTAGCTCATGTTTCGACCTAGCTGCTCCACCTTGCTCAGCCAATCGTTGCGCTGCTGATCCGATAACTTATTCATAAGATCAATGGTCGTAGAACGCACTGGTTTGACACCACATAGATGCAGCGTGGAATCCTTCATCATCCGATGCCCAGGCTGTCCCTGGAAAAATCGGTAGTACCAGTGCGGACCGTCCATCGTTGTAATGAGGCGAGCTGTTCTTCCTTTTAGAAGCTTGTCAGGCAAGGATTTTCCTTTTTGATACTTAAACGCAAACCCCGGCATAATGGTACGGTCAATGAAGCCTTTCATTAATGCAGGCAAGCTGCCCCACCAGATTGGAAAGACAAAAACAAGATGTTCTGCCCATTTAATCGACTCCTGTGCTTGGATCAAATCAGGTTCCAGCGGCAATTTATTACGATATCCACCTAATAGATTTGGGTTAAAATCCAACGCGGATAACTGCAACAAACGAACCTCTGCTCCTGCAGCCTTCGCTCCTTTTACATAGGATTGAGCCAACGCTTCTCCATAACTGCCAGCGACTGGATTCCCTTGAATCACCAATATTTTTTTAGACATATAAGCCACTTCCTATCTTCACATTATGATTTTAGTTAGAAAACACTAACTTTATATTTAAAAAGAAAAGGCCACTACTGACCTTTACTTAATAAAGCAGTTAAACGTTGTTTGACCTCTGCTGCAAATGGAACCAGCTGCTGTGGAAGTTCACCTTCCAGGCTGGATACGGACAAGCGTGTAATAGCTCCAATGATGAGCACACCGGATAGCTGAGCATCCTGCTTCGGCAGTTCACCTTGTTGAATCCCCTGTTCGATGAATTCAGTCAACGCCTCCAGCGGCTGACGCACATTCTGGCTCTGGCTTGCTTCAACATACAGCTCATGATGCTGTGATAGTAGAAGCAAACCATACTGGTCCTCATCATGCATATTCAGCACTTCATCCACCAGTTGATGGAAACGACTAACGAAGTTCCCACTCTGCTTGCGATAGAAGTCAATTAAGGTGGTGTAGCTATTGCAATACTGCCCAAATACTTCCAAGGCCATCGCATCTTTGCTCTTAAAATGCTTATAAATCGCGGCATCCGTCACACCGGCAGCCTCTCCAATTTCTTTGACTGAAATCCCGTCAATTCCTTTGGTTGCAAATAAGCACATCGCTGCCTGCAGAATATCTTTCTTTTTGCTGTCTATATGTGTTTTCTTGTTCATAAAATTATAGTAAGTGATAACTAACTAAAATGCAAATTATATTTTTATGCAGGCTCATTCTGTCTTCATACTTTCATTTGATATATATTGTATTAAACCTAAATACCATGTTTTTATAAGTGAATGATCATAAATACAATTAATGATACGTGTATCGCCACATTTTATTCATATAAAATAGATATGTAATCGAATAAAACGGGCGCTCGGGCAGGCGGGACTCATTATGCTTAAGGTGCATGCAGTCACCCAGCAGGGAAAAGACTCAGGCAGTCTTGGCATATGAGCGACGAGCACATTTCCCCGCTGCAAAAAGTCGTGCACGCCATCCATAACCAAAGCTCCAAGGCCGGTCTTCAGCTTTGGCATGTCGGACGCAAAGGCTCGTTGCCCCAAAAACAGCTGTATCTGCCTCTGGGTTGCCTCACCGCGAACAGTATCATCCACTGGCTCGCACACTAAATTGAACAATTTCCACAATAATAGGTGTGCCGAAGGAAATTGCCTCCCCTTCGTTAAGGCGAATCGTCAGCGATTCAGGTGTCAGTCTATACAATGTGCTTTCTTGTATCATTCCATTAATGTATAGATTGGCATAACTGTTGCTTCCGACATTAAACCGCTGAAAGGGCTCCTGTACACCATCTACAGAAAATTGATCCGCCATAATCGTGATTGAAGACTCAATTGTAGCAGGTGCAAAATAAAAATATCGCTCGGCTATGGGTATAATTTCAATATTTGAAATGTCAGCTGCCGGACCGGTTGGGCCTGTTATTCCTTGGGCTCCGGTTGGGCCCGCTATGCCCTGTGCTCCAGTAGGGCCGGGTGCACCTGTTGCACCTGAACTACCTTGGACGCCAGCCGGACCTGGCGCTCCCCGTGTTCCTGCTGGACCCTGTATTCCTGGTATTCCTTGGACTCCCGGTGTTCCCGCAGTTCCCGGTAAGCCTTGTGCTCCTGCTAAACCCGGAACACCCGGCTTTCCCGTCTTGCCCATTCTCCGCCTCCGCTTGGTAGGAGTATTTCTACATCTCCGTTGCATGATTAGCTTTGGATGCTTTTTGGTATGGAACCCCGTTTTTGTTCTACCTTTGAGTGAATAACTTGTTTTACACTTTTTACGTTTGTTGATCTTGCAATGTACGGTTCTTTTTCCTTGCCTTCTTAGTGATGAATCGCGTCTCCTCATACCAGTCGTATACACCTCCTTCTCACATGCTTATTTATGTATTGTATGCATATCCCTCTTTAGGGTTTTAGGCATTTGTAGGATGCCGATTCCAAGTATTCGCTTCCATCTGTATTTGTAGCAAAATAGGCCTTCTCCATTCACCCTATTATTAATAGAAAGGTTAATATGCCGTTTCCGAATAGGTTGAGAAATCATTTATTGATTAAGAGCCACCGAATGGCTCATACCAGTAAAGAAAGGAGATGAAAACTATGCCCATCATAAAACCTGTGTACACAGCAGTAGCTACTGCTCCCGTAGCAACTGGTGGTGCCATAAGCACGACTGTAACCCCAGCCGTGACTCGTTTTTTTGCAACAATTACAGCCGGGATGATCGGAGCAACAACAACAACTATTCCTGCTGCAAGCTTCGTAGATGACGCCGACGCTCCAGTAGTTGCTTTACCAACATTAACGGCTACTGATTCTGCTAATTATTATATTAATGGAGTTATTCAGCAGAGTTCCTTATTCACCCTGACCACGGCAAGTCTGGTCATTGCCTCTGTAGATATTACACCAGGTGTCCCCGCTGTCATAGAAATATCTGATTTTAGCGGCACAACCTCCACCATATCAACTCAGCCCACCATCTCTGCCCCTACCGTAACAATTATCACTTAAGACGTTTCATCCTTTTGATTCAAGATGGACTGAACGGTCATTCACACTGTACATTACCCCGTATAAGCTAGAAAAGACCGATTCAGATGTCGATATCTGAATCGGTCTTTTAAGCTCAAGATGAATATACAATCGTTTTCAAATGACTGGGTACTGTATGATTAAGGCAAAATAGCAAAGGAGCGCACTGGAAATCCGGGGGAATCTTGAATGCTCGGAACGATATTATATATGACCGCGCCCGTCGGGGGCAACTTGTCCAAATTTGTCAGCATCTCAACTTGATACCGATCCTGCTCCAATATGTAATATTCCCCTACCAGCTTGCCAGCTTTGCGATAAGCTACAGAAGAATCCGTATCTAGCGTTTCATGTCCAATGGCAGCCACATTCCGTTCTTCTACCAAAAAGCGTAGCGCCTCTAGCGACCAGCCCGGACAGTGTGCATCTCCGGCGTCATCCTTGTTCGAGAAGGCATCTGAATCAGGCCAACGTTTGCTCCAATCACTGCGAAAAGCGACAAAGGACTGATCAGCAATGCGTCCATGCTCTTTCTCAAAGTCCAAAATATCCGCAACCGTAAGTTCATAGTCAGAATTAGCTGCAACGGCTGCTGAACGGTCAATGACAACGAGCGGCAAAACCAGCTCCTTCAATGAAAGCTCATGCAAGTAACGTTTGCCCTTCACAAAATGAACGGGTGCGTCAATGTGAGTCCCATACTGACCTGGAAAGCAGTATTGTTTTACAAAAAAGCCATCGTCGTGGGTAAACAGGGTATCCACCTGAACATTATCGAATACTGGAAAATGAGGGATTTCAGGATAAAAAGCGTGGGACAAATCTACCCACTCTTTTTGCTTCAACAACTTCAAGATATCTGCTAAATGCTCTGCCATGATGCCCATTCCTCCTCAGCTTTATTACAAGCCATTTTACCTGAGGATTCTGCAAAAATCTATAAATCGACCTTCCAGAATGTATAGATTGAAATCGTTAACATTTTGAGAAAAAACACAAAAACAATTCCATATATTCATATATACATTTCCTATTCCGTGTGATTGTTAACGTTTTCATTATTACATATACGTCTTGATTGGAAAAAGTAGGGGTCTATTGAATTATATAAAAAATTCGACAAAAATTTTAGTATGTAACTTTTATTATATTAACAAATACTGGAACACGAAGTATGATAGAAAATGTAGAAACCACAGGAGCACCCGGGACTCCCTTCGTTTGTCTACTCTATTCATCCAATATACGGAGGTATTTTATGAAAAAGAGATTTTCACTCGGAATTGCAGCAGCTCTGCTATTCACTACCCTGTCCCCTCTTGGTTCACCTGCTCATGCAGCCAGCGATATTGGTAAAGAAACGCTTGGTAACAAAAACGGTTGGGCAGCCTTTTCTACAGGCACAACAGGCGGAGCTGCAGCCTCTTCTTCTAATATTTTCACCGTAACGAATCGCAAGCAATTAGTCGATGCTTTGGGCAAAAACAGCAATAGTACGCCTAAAATCATTTATGTCAAAGGCACGATCAACGCCAACGTCGATGACAATAACAAGCCGTTGGGATTGAACGATTACAAGGACTCTAAATATGATTTTGACGCCTACCTCAAAGCTTATGACCCATCCACTTGGGGTAAAAAGGCTCCGTCCGGCACATTGGAAAAGGCACGTGAGGCTTCACAAAAAAATCAGGCCAGTCGTGTCGTCATTGAGATTCCTTCTAATACAACGATTGTCGGTCAGGGTAGCAATGCCGTCATTAACGGCGCGAACCTTCAACTAAAAAAAGGGACAGATAATGTCATTATCCGTAATATTGAGTTCCAGGATGCCTACGATTATTTTCCTCAATGGGACCCAACGGACGGCAGCACAGGCAATTGGAATTCGGAATATGACAGCATTACAATTAACGGCGCCACACATGTATGGGTAGACCACAATACCTTCAATGATGGATCTCACCCAGATAGCCAAAACGGCTCCTTTTACGGTCAAGAATACCAGCATCATGATGGGCTTCTCGATGTGATTAACCAGGGCGATCTGGTTACGGTTTCTTACAATCATTTTTACGATCATGATAAATCATCGATTATTGGCAACAGCGACAGTAAAACAGCAGATGAAGGGACTTTACGTGTAACCCTGCATCACAATTATTATGAAAACACGGTACAACGCACACCACGCGTGCGGTATGGACAAGTCCATCTGTACAACAATTACTATACAGGTGATGTAAAACGCTCCGAATATCCTTCACTGTATATATGGGGCGCAGGTAAATCCTCCAAAATCTTCGCCGAAAACAATGTCATCGACGTTGCGGGATTATCCGCTACCAAAATTGTGACTGTTTTTGGAGGAACTGCCTTGTCAGACACCGGCACACTTCTGAATGGACAAGCTGTAAATGCAGGTTCCAGCGCGGGGCTTAGCTCCTCTGTAGGCTGGAAACCATCGCTAAACGATAAAATTTCCCCATCCGCCAGTGTGAAGGCAGAAGTCACTTCCCAAGCTGGTTCCGGTAAACTGTAAACACTGCCCATTAACACAAATAACCGCAGACGCATACAACCTGCGATTTTACACCAAAAAGGCTGTTTCCTCCGTAGAATGATTCCACACGGAGAGAACAGCCCTTTTTTTATTTTTCATTTGTTTAATTACAAATTATAGCGCACATTAACTACCGTATTGTTCTACCAAAACCGGCTTTTCAAATGCGTTATCCAGCTTGCGAAGCTTAGCCTTTACCGCATCTGGTGGCTCAACCGCTGGCGCATCTGGATGCAGCAACCATGATTTCACAAAGTGCGTATCGGATAATTGAAAGAGTGGAGGCTCTTTCTCAAAGTCAATTTTCATAGCATAAGAACTGCGGGCTGCAAAAGCATCCCCTACAGGTGGGTGAAGCAGATCCGGAGGTGTTCCCGGGATAGCTGCCAGCTTCTGACCATGGCTGTCCAAACTTGGCATAGAGGCGAGAAGGCCCCATGTATATGGATGTTTCGGGTTGTAGAAAATTTCATTAACCGTACCTGTTTCCACGATTTGTCCTGCGTACATAACAGCAACGCGATCAGCCATCTTCGCCACAACACCGAGGTCATGAGTAATAAAGATGATGGAAGTATCAATCTTTTTCTGAAGATCTTTCATCAGTTCCAAAATTTGAGCTTGAATCGTTACGTCCAACGCAGTCGTCGGCTCATCGGCAATCAGAAGTTTCGGATTAGCAGCCAATGCCATCGCAATGACGACACGTTGACGCATACCGCCACTAAATTCATGCGGATATTGGTTAAAACGCTGTTCTGGATGTGGAATACCTACTAGATTCAGCAACTCAATACCCCGCTTGCGAGCAGCATCCTTGGATATTTTTTCATGCTTGAAAAGCACTTCCGTAATCTGCTTGCCCACTTTCATCGTCGGGTTAAGCGAAGTCATTGGGTCCTGAGAAATCAGGCCAATTTCCTTACCACGAATTTTTTGCATCTGCTTTTCCGTTTTATTAATCAGCTCTTGTCCGTCAAACATAATTTGACCCTTTTGATAAATGCCCGGAGGGGTCGGAATCAACTTCATAACAGCTTGTGAGGTTACGCTTTTACCTGAGCCGGATTCGCCCACAATCGCCAGCGTCTCTCCTTTATTGACATGAAAGTTTACGCCACGAATGGCCTGCACTAGTCCCTGGCGGGTCTTGAAAGATATCGTTAAGTCCTTCACTTCCAAAAGGCGGTTCATCTCATCACTCTTTCATTTATTATTCATCACTATTATTGACCACTATCTAAAAAAACGACGTCCATGAGTCAAGGTATATACGATTAATTTTACTCAGTTTAGTACCTACCAGTCAAGCTATATCTCAAATATCACCGAAAAACTTCCATTCGATGTTAGATAAATGAAATGTTTCTCCGAAAAAACGATCATTTTTAACCATTTTTGTACTCATTTATAACATGCGCTGGATATAGCTGAAGCGTGCTCCACCCAATGGCGAACGTGTGCAGAGTAGTTCTCCATTCAACCGGGTAGCAATTTGACGACAAATAGCCAATCCAAGACCTGTGACACCATTCGAGCCCGCATAGAATCTTCCGAACACCTCGGTTGCCTCTTGTTCGGTCAGCCCTTCCCCATCATCATCCACATGCATAACCCATACAACCTCCGGTGTTGTCCCTGTCTCCAAATGAATGACAACCTCCGCAGAGGTATGCCGAACTGCATTTTGCAGCAAATTCAATATCATGCGGAACAATTGCTCGGCCGGAACGGCCACATGCAGACCCTCTCCCTCCACTCGGAGCGAGATAGAACGTTCAGCAGCCACCGGCATCAATAGATGAACAGCATCCTCCGCCATGCTTCTAAGATCAACCAGAGAGACAGGCCACTCTTCATTCAGCGCCTCCAGCCTCGATAGCTGCAGCAGCTTTTCCACCATGTCAATTAACCGCTGGGACTGCACTTTGATGATACTCAGTCCCTCGTCCTGGGATACCACTTGATCCTGTATGGCATATACATAGCCTTGAATCGACATTAACGGTGTCCTTAGCTCGTGAGATACATTTTGTAGAAATTCAATTTGACCGTGATGGTGCTGCTGAATACGGGCGGACATGGAATGAAAGGTGCCGATCAGCTCGCCAATCTCACTTTTATCCGCCTGTGGAAAATCACTATCCTGCGGCTGATTCGGCTCATAGTTGCCAACCGCCTCTTTCAATCGTTTGAGCGGACGCACCAGACGCGAGACCACCATCAGACCAATGACGAGAATCACTAAAAAACCCGCGATGATAGACAGTAATGTGGTTCTCATTAACGGTACATACAGGGCTCTCAAAGAAGATAAGGGTGAGTATACAAAAATACGAAAAGGTTGTCCGGGCAATTCCTCATTCGTAAACAGTACCTTTTTACCTTGAAGCACAGCCACCCCTTCATGTGTAGCGGTCAGATCCTGGGCAGACGGATGAACCGATGCAAAAAATCCCTGGCGGATCAAAAGCAAATGTTCGATCTTTTTGCCTTCCATTCCAGAGACGCTTGAGTCGATGATGTGGTTATCCGTGCTTAAAATAAAGTAATCGGTAGATAAAAGCACGCCCTTGATAACATAGTTAAATTCAGCATTATCCAGTCGATCAAAGCCTCCATCACTCATAATATGGACGGCTTTGCGTGCCTGCTCATGAAGTTTGGATTTGGCTTGATTCACTAGAATGTCGTCGATAAGCCTAACGAATAAAACCACCGTAATACAGACGGTAATAAGCATGGCGATGGACAGGGAAAGCAGTATTTTAGCTCTCATCGTACGCATGATTACAACTCCTGAACCGTTGCTTTATATCCGAAACCCCATACGGTGTTAATGACGAGCGTAGAGTGATATTCAGCTAACTTTTTACGAATCCGTTTGACCAGATCATCCACGACTCTCACATCACCTATAAAATCATAGCTCCACACCTGCTGAATCAGATGTTCCCTGCCAAAAGGTCTTTCCAGATGATTCGCAAGAAACAGCAACAGATCGAATTCACGTGAGGTTAAATTCAGCTCTTGTCCGTCCACTGTGACTTTACGAAAGTCAGCAAAAATACACAGATTGCCCGCATGGCATAGATCTGCGTTTTCTGCCGCTTGCCTATCGTCCGATGCAGACATTCCGGCCTTGCTCAGTCTCAGCATCGCTTTGACCCTTCCTACCAATTCCCTTGGATTAAAAGGCTTGGTCAAAAAATCGCTGCAGCCCAGCTCCAGCCCGTGAATACGGTCGTTTTCTTCTCCACGGGCAGAGATCATAATGATCGGCATTTCCGTAAACTCACGAAGCTGAGTCAGTAGAGAAAGCCCATCAATGCCAGGCATCATAATATCAAGAACGAGACAATCCGGACGGTTCGTACGGATATGCTCTACCAGTGTTTTACCGCTGGAAAAGGAAGTCACCTCGTAGGATTCTTTTTTCAAATATTCAGATATTAATTGCAGAATGAACACATCGTCATCCACTACTACTATTTTTGTCATGGCCTTAACCCCTTGCCGTTGTTCTGGATGCTTCCATCCTCTCTTTAAGCTTAACAGAAGCCTAGCAGAATAGACAAAAGACGGGTATACCGTTCCCGGTCCCGTCTTTCTTATCATGAATCGCTGCTGTATATGCCAGGTGAGCTGAGTGCTAACTACGCATCAAACTTATTTCTTGGTTGTTACTACTTTGGCTGCTGTTTTTGGAGTTGTTTTTGCTGGGACTGCTTTTTTAACTGGAGTTTTGTGGGTCACTTTTTTAGCTACGACATGATGTGTACGAGTTTTATGAGATGTTGCTTTGTGTTTAACAACATTATGTTTTTTGGCATGATGTTTAACTGTACGGTGCTGCCCCTTCACTGCTTTTGTTTTGTGGCTTGCCACTTTTTTCGCAACGGATTTTTTGGCAGGGGCTTTCTTCGCTTTGGTTGTTGTTTTATGAGCTGTTACAGCTTTTTTAACCGGTGTTTTTACCACAGGTGTTTTCGTCACAGGTGCTTTTGCCGGTGTTTTGGTAGCTGGTGTCATAACCGCAGGAGCTTTGGTTACTGGTGCAGTGCTCGCTGGAGTCGTTGTTGCTGTAGCGGCGAATGCGCTGCTTGCTCCTCCCAGTACACTTACTACGGTCAATACGGCTGCTGCATTTTTAGTCCATTTTTTCATGATTGAATCACCTCTCCTTTAAAGTATCTTTAGCTTATCAGGAGAATTCGGCATAATTGTGGAGCAAATGTGTGAAAAGTATATGAAAAAGCGTGCAGCTCTGTATTTAGAAAATACATGAGTCTGCACGCTATGAGTTTTACAATAACCGTCTTCACTAGCCAATGGCGATCCAGGAAATAATACCGTAGTTATGCGCGGTTTCGTTCCACTTGGTTACGACGATCACTGCTCCATTCGGCGTCTGAGATTTCAGCGTCGCATGAAAGAGAGGGTGGTTCGTCATCGCTACTAATGTGTAGTCCGGGTTTACAAAAGGCTCCCCGAATACAATGGTCACTTCCGTCTCTCCTTCACTGCCTTTCAAAAGAAACGGCGCTCTGCCGAACTGCTGCAATGCGGGCTGATTCGCACACGTACGAACCGGAGTGATGCTCAAATGCTCCGGCTTCACTGCGTTCAGCTCCAACTCACGTGAGCCTACAGTGCCTTCCACCAGATGATGGCCTTCAATGCTCTGCTCTGCCACATGATGGCTTTGTACCGCAGCGGCCTGCAGATGCTCTGCTCCCACAGCTCCCGGGCTCAGCACCTCGCTGTCGACGGCCTGAGCTTGCAGATGGTTTCGAGATATACTGTTTGCCTGAAGTCTGTCGCCACTGATACCTTCCTCTGGCAAAAGTCCCGAGAGATGAATATCTGTGGACAGCTGAGCCCGTGTCACTGAGCCCGCTTTTAGGTGATGCGAATCAATAACTTCCTCTCCAATGTGGTGGCTCTCAATAGCCTCCTCAGCCACATGACGGGACTGTACCGTTCCATCTGCCAGCTTGCTGGATGTTACCGCTCCTTCTTGTATAGCATCCTCAACCACCGCCTGCCAGCCTACATGCTGTGGTTGAATAGCCCCTGCTTGCAGATGCTCCGACTGGACTGAATCCAGCGCGATATGCCTGGACTGCACCACGCCTTCTGCCAGTGCGGACCCTTGGATCGCCCCCTCGGCCAAATGCTGAGCGTGTACGGCATGCTCCGTTAAATGCACGGAGTTTATGCTGGCTTCTGCCAAATTCGAAGCACGCACCGCCCGAAGTGCAAGCTTCTCAGCGTTCACGCTGCCTGCCTGGAGCGCGTGAACCGATATACTCCCCGGCGCAATATGCCGAGTCATCACTGCCGAAGCCTGCAAATGATCAGAGGTGACCGATTCAGGAGCCAGGTGGCTCGACTGGACGGCCTCTTCTGCCAAATGATTGGCTTGCACCGCTTCGTCTGTAATGTGCCACGGCTGGACCGAATGAGGAGATATTTTAGCGGCAGTTACGCCATCATCCGCTAGTTTGTCGGACGTAACGGACTCATTCTGCAAAGCATCGGTCGATATTGCTTGTGAGGCGATATGCACACCTTGAATAGTTCCAAGGTGCAGATGGTGCGGTTGAATAGACTCCGGTGCGATATGCACGGACTTCACCGCCCCCTCTGCCAGCGCTCTGTCCTGTACAACACCGGGTGCCAAATGCCGAGGGTGTACGGCATGCTCAGACAGCTGTGAAGGACCAACACTTCCTTCCGCGAGATTCGTCGCTTGCACCGAGCGTGCCGCCAGTTTTTCCGAGGTGATGCTTTCTGCTTGAAGCGCACGACCTGACACACTGTCCTGGGCCAGATGTCTCGCAAATACCGAGGAAGCCTGCAAATGATCAGAGGTGACGGATTCAGGAGCCAGATGGCTCGACTGGACGGCCTCTTCTGCCAAATGATTGGCTTGCACCGCTTCGTCTGTAATGTGCCATGGCTGGACTGAGTGAGCAGACAGCTTGGCGGCAGTCACGCCCTCATCCGCCAGTTTGTCGGACGTAACGGACTCATTCTGCAAAGCATCGGTCGGTATTGCTTGTGAGGCGATATGCACACCCTGAATGGTTCCCATTTGCAGATGATGCGACTGGACGGACTCCGGTGCGATATGCACGGATTTCACTGCCCCTTCTGCCAGCGCTCTGTCCTGTACTGCACCAGGTGCCAAATGCCGGGGGTGTACGGCATGCTCAGACAATTGTGAAGGGCCGACGCTTCCTTCCGCGAGATTCGTCGCTTGCACCGAGCGTGCCGCCAGCTTTTCCGAGGTGACGCTTTCTGCTTGTAACGCACGGCTAGACACACTATCCGGGGCCAGATGGCTCGCAAGTACCGCCGAAGACTGCAAGTGGGCTGAAGTGACAGATTCCGGTGACAGATGGCTCGACTGGATGGTCTCTTCTGCCAAATGATTGGCTTGCACTGCTTCGTCCGCAATGTGCCACGGTTGTACCGAGTGAGCCGACAGTTTGGCAGCAGTCACACCCTCATTCGCTAATTTATCAGACGTAACGGACTCATCCTGTAATACATCGGTCGATATCGACAGGGATGCTAGATGCTCGCTCTGAATAGTTCCAGGGTGCAGGTGATGCGGCTGGATGGATTCCGGGGCAATGTGTACTGACTTCACTGCCCCCTCAGCTAGCGCTGTATCCTGCACAGCGCCGACTGCCAAATGCTGAGTGTGTACCGACTGTGCAGATAAATGCGAAGGACCGACGCTGTCTTCCGCAAGATTCGTCCCTTGTACCGAGCGTGCTGCCAGCTTTTCCGAAGTGACGCTTTCCGCTTGTAGCGCAAGACCGGATACACTATCCGGCGCCATATGACTCGCAAGTATCACCGAAGACTGTAAGTGGGCTGAGGTGACAGATTCCGGCGCCAGATGACTTGATTGAACGGCCTCTTCTGCCAAATGATTAGCTTGCACTGCTTCATCTGTAATGTGCCACGGCTGTACCGAGTGAGCCGACAACTTAGTGGCAGTCACACCCTCATCGGCCAATTTATCAGATGTCACAGACTCATCCTGTAAAACATCAGTCGATATCGACTGAGATACCAGATGCTCGCCCTGAATGGTTCCAGGGTGCAAATGGTGTGATTGGATTGATTCTGGAGCGATATGCACGGATTTCACTGCTCCCTCTGCCAACGCTCTATCCTGTACCGCTCCGGCTACCAGATGCCGGCTGTGTACGGAATGTGCAGACAGATGTGACGGTCCGATGCTGCCTTCCGCAAGATTCGTCCCTTGTACCGAGCGCGCTGCCAGCTTTTCCGAGGTGACGCTTTCCGCCTGTAGTGCACGACCGGATACACTATCTGGCGCCAGATGACTCGTAAGCACTGAGGAAGCCTGCAAATGGCGAGAGGTAACGGATTCGGAAGCCAGATGGCTTGACTGGATGGATTCTGCTGCCAAATGATTTCCTTGCACTGCTTCGTCTGTAATGTGCCACGGCTGTACCGAGTTGACCGCCAGCTTGGCGGAAGTCACACCCTCATCCACCAATTTATCGGAGGTAACAGACGCATCCTGCAAAGCATCGGTCGATATGGCCTGGGATGCGATATGCTCGCCCTGAATGCTTCCTGTGTGCAGGTGATGTGGCTGGATTGACCCCGCGGTAATGTGTACCGACTTCACTGCTCCCTTTGCCAGCGTTGTATCCTGTACTGCGCCAGTTGCCAAATGCCGGGCGTGTACCGACTGTGCAGACAAATGTGACGGGCCGACGCTGTCTTCCGCAAGATTCGTTCCTTGCACCGAGTGGGCTGCCAGCTTTTCCGAGGTGACGCTTTCCGCTTGTAGCGCACGGCCGGACACACTATCCGGGGCCAGATGGCTCGTGAGCACTGACGAAGACTGCAAGTGGGCTGAAGTGACACTTTCCGGTGCCAGATGGTTCGACTGGATGGATTCTGCTGCCAAATGGTTTCCTTGCACTGCTTCGTCTGTAATGTGCCACGACTGTACGGAGTGGGCCGACAGCTTGGCGGCAGTCACGCCCTCATCTGCCAGTTTGTCAGATGTCACAGACTCATCTTGTAAAGCATCGGTCGAAATGGCCTGGGATGCAATATGCTCGCCCTGAATGCTTCCTGTGTGCAGATGGTGTGGTTGGATCGATTCCGGGGCAATGTGCACGGACTTCACCGCTCCCTCTGCCAGCACTCTATCCTGTACCGCTCCAGCTGCCAAATGCCGCGTGTGTACGGACTGCACAGATAGATGTGAAGGGCCGATACTGCCTTCTGCAAGGTTCATTCCTTGTACCGAGCGGGCTGCCAGCTTTTCCGAGGTTACACTTTCCGCTTGAAGTGCACGACCGGACACACTATCCGGAGCCAAATGTCTCGTTAGCACCGAGGAGGCCTGTAGGTGCACCGAGGTGATCGCTCCAGATGCCAGATGGGTCGAGTCCACAACCGCCACGGCCAAATGGTTGCTTTGTACAGCTTCATCCATAATATGCCCGGACTGCACTGCATGGGCTGACAACTTGGTAGAGGTTACACTTTCCTCTGATAGTTTGGCAGAGGTAACCGCTTCATCCTGTATGGCTTGAGTCGCTATAGCCTGCAATGCAATATGCTCTCCCTGAATGATCCCGCTTTGCAAATGCTCGGATTGGATGGATTCTGCTGCAAGATGCTCAGACTTCACAGCATTCTGGGCTAATATCGTGTCCTCTACTGATCCTGCGGACAAATGTCTAGTTTGTACGGCCTGTGCTGCCAAATGTCCGGGTCCCACGCTGTTTTCCGCCAGGTTGGAAGCCTGCACAGCCCTAGCCGCTAACTTCTCAGAAGTGACGCTTTCCGATTGAAGGGCATGGCCGGACACACTATCCGGGGCGAGATGTTTGGTTTGGATCGAAGCAGACTGCAAATGGTTAGAGGTGACCGATTCCGGAGCGAGATGATTCGCCTCCACTGCTTCAACAGCCAGATGGTTGCTCAGCACCGCTTTATCCGTAATATGCCATGGCTGCACAGAACGAGCAGACAGCTTGGAGGAAGTGACACTACCCTCAGCTAACTTAGGCGCAGTAATCGCCAAATCATTAATTTTATCCGTAGCCACACTTTCCGGCGATAGTTTCAGCGAAGTGACGGCATGGTCTTGCAAATGGTGGGAGTACACCGCTCCGTTTGCCAAATGCGCGGTTTGAACAGCGCCTTCACCTAGTATGTCTGCGGTAACGGACTGTTCTTGCAACGCCGCAGTTCCGACACTGTCTTCCCCAAGATGTTTGCTCTGTACAGAGCTCTGGGCCAAATGGGTCGAATCAACCGATTGAGCCTGTAACGCCTTTCCGCCCACACTGTTGTCGGCAAGGTGGTTTTCACGGATTACTCCCGTTGCAATGTGTACGTGGGTAATGACTTGCGACGCAATTTTATTTCCGGTTACCGCCCCTGTGCCAATTTTAGTTTCTATAACCGCCTCGTCAGCGATTTTGTCAGACTTAATAGCGCTCGAAGCGATGTGATTTTCCTTGATAGCCTGATTCGCCACATGGTAATCCAGAACTGCACCCTTCCCTATTTTCTCGCTTGTCACAGCCCCGGAATGCAAATGTTGCTCCGTAACCGCCTCTGGTGCAATATGATCTTTCCGAATAATTTCGGATTGAAGATGCACGGAAGAAACTGCCTCTGGAGAAATCTGAGGTCCTTGTATGGCTGCTGTTGCAATATGTCTGGTAAGTACTGCCTCATCGGCAATTTTGTGTGGGAGAATGCTCTGATCCGATATTTTGGATGAAGTGACGGATTGATCAACAATCTGCAATGAGCCTACAGACTGATCTGCCAGTTTATTGGATTGAATACTCCGATCCGCGATATGCCGGGCTGTTACTTGGCCCGTTCCAAGCTGCTCTTCCCCGATGGAGCCAGGACTGAGATGCTTTCTTTCAATCGCTCCTGCCTGAATGTGCGTACTGGTGACTGCCTCAGACTCCAGATGACGCCCGCTGACAACACCTTCCTCCAATTGTTCCCTGCCCACAATTCCGTCGGATAGCTGCTTGCGATTAATCGAACCCGGAGCTAGATGCCGGGCATGAACGGCATGCTCGGTCAGGTGTGCGCTCTCAATGCTGCCTGCCTGGATTTTAGTTCCATCCACAGCCCCATCCCGCAATTTGGAGGTGGTCACAGACTGATCGCCCAGCTTGGAGCTATCAACAGCTTCATTCGCCAAATTGTTCGATTGAATCGTACCGCTGCGAATTTTATCGGAGGTGACCGACTGATCTTGAAGCATATCTGAAGACACGATCCATTGCTTGAAATGACGGCTTTCAATCGAGCCATTGGCAATATGATCGCCGCTGATAATTTTATCCGCCAGCTTTTCTGGAGTGATGCTGCCATCACGAAGTTTTTCACCACTAATAGAGCGATCCTGCAATTTACTGCCTGCCACTGATGCGTCTGACAGATGCTCGACCGTAATGGAGTCGGGAGCAATCTTCGAAGCAGTCACAGCACCGTCAGCTATTTTAATTGTATGAACAGCATAATCTGCTAGAAATTCCGTTTGGATACTCTCTTGTTTCAGCTTGCTGGAATCTATGGAAGCGGGAGCGATCTTTTCACCTGTCACAGCGAAATCACTCAAATCGTCTGTATAGATGAAAGCATTGTTTACATGCGGAGCCTTCTTATTGTTCAAAATTTCTTCCACATCAATTGGATCAGGTTCTGGTTCCGGCTCTGGTTCTGGATCTGGATCTAGCTCTGGCTCTGGCAGTGGGGGTTCTTCCATCAAAGCTGGAGTCTCCTCTACATCTGCAACCTCAATTTCTTTCTCGTGCAGAGCCTCGACTTCAGGCTCGACAACTGTCTTTAGCTCCGACTCCTCTGTAGTTGGGGGAGGCGGAGAAGCAACTTGATGAAGTCTTGCTTCTGTCTCCCTCTCCGCAGGCAGTGGTTTTGAGCGTTGTATCATACTTAACTCATTCATATCCGGGTCAATTACACGATAGAGCGGCTTTTTGTTTCTGTTGGTTTTTCGGCTCTTGTTCTTCAAGCAGCTCTCTCCCTTCTCATGTTTATCGTTACAGCATCATATGCAGACCCTTAGGCACTTGCCACCCTGTACAGAGATTCACTTTTGGGTAAAAAGGATACCTACTGAAATCCACGTTTGAAAAAAAATTGTTAAAAGTTAAAATAGTAAGGGTGAAGATTGCTACAAGAAGAGAGGAACTACAATAACATGATTATCAAACCAAGAACACGTGGCTTTATCTGCACCACTGCTCATCCGGTGGGCTGTGCCCAACATGTTCAGGAGCAAATTGACTATGTACAGGCCCGTCCTGCTATCCTGGGACCTCGTAATGTGCTTGTGATCGGGGCATCGGCCGGATATGGGTTGGCTTCTCGAATTACGGCCGCTTTCGGTGCGCGTGCCAATACAATTGGCGTGTATCGTCCTAGCAATGCTACGGCCACACGTACAGCATCAGCAGGCTGGTACAATTCTGCTGCATTTGAAAAAGCTGCTCAGGAAGCTGGGCTTAAATCCTTAAGCGTGACAGGAGATGCCTTCTCGGATGAGGTCAAAGCCAAAACGGTGGAAGCCATTCGCGAAGAACTGGGACAAGTCGATCTGGTGGTTTACAGTGTTGCTTCAGGTCGCCGTACTAATCCCCGCACAGGCGAAACGTCTAATTCCGTGCTCAAACCTATTGGTGAGCCCTACACGAATAAGACCGTTAACTTTCACACCGGTGAAGTCAGCAGCGTGACGCTCGAACCCGCAACAGAAGAAGAGGTACAAGGAACTGTAGAGGTTATGGGCGGTGAGGACTGGAAATTGTGGATTGACGCCTTGCGTGCTGGCGGCGTACTCGCCGATACTGCAACGACCTTCTCTTTTTCGTACATCGGTTCAGATATTACACAAGCCATCTACAGAGAGGGCAGTATCGGAAGTGCAAAGGATCATCTGGAGGAGACAGCACGTCAGCTGAACGATCAGCTGAAAGTTACAGGCGGACGCGCCTTCGTCGCAGTCACCAAAGGACTCGTTACCCAATCAAGCTCCGCTATCCCTGTCGTTCCTCTGTATATTTCTGCTTTATATAAGGTAATGAAGGAAAAAGGGCTGCATGAAGGGTGCGTAGAACAGAGCTACCGCCTGTTTGCTGAGCGTCTGTACGCACCAGAAACTCCTGTAGATGAAGAAGGACGTATTCGCATTGATGATTGGGAACTGCGCGAAGACGTGCAGGCAGAGGTTGAGAAGATATGGGAGGCGCTGACGACCAACAATATCTACGAATTGTCAGATCTTGAAGGATATCGTCGCGAATTTTTCCAACTGTTCGGCTTTGAGTTCGAAGGTGTGGACTATGATGCTGATATTGATCCCATCATAAATATTCCTAACGTGCGCTAAGTCTTTTAGTGCTGCCCCTATGTTAGAAAAACAAAAAAAGCTGTTCTCCAGCAGAGAAACATTTCGTTCTGCATGGAGGACAGCTTTTGTTTTTAATTAAAAGGGACACTTATGTCCGCTTTGAACTGCAAATGATGCTAACATTGCAATTTTAAATTTCATTTGATATTGTACAGGTAGGCATAGCAAAATCCCTCTTCCTAACAAGAGGGTAAACACAGTTGGACAAGTCCTACCTTGACTGACCGTGATACTATTTGCTCAGCCCATCACATCCATATAAGGAGGTGCACAACATGGCAAAAGACGTTCTGTGTGAAGTCAACTCTTGTACGTACTGGGCCCAAGAGAATAAATGCAGCGCTAGCTCCATTTACATCGTAAGCAACAGACCAGAAGACACTCACAAGTCTGAAGAAACAGACTGCAAAACCTTCGAAGCCAAGTAAATCTTTGATTTCAAGCCTAGCTTTATAATGAAGGAGCCCATGCCCGGGTTCCTTCTTTCTTATGATATTCTAACAAGAATGATAATTATTATCAAGTCCTTTTTCGGTACAGAAAGGCGCTTTTCGCTTGTATACAATCATTTCTCTGCTACTTTATAAATCCACGCTGAAAAGGACACTGCTGTTCTCTCTAAAGACAAAAAAAAGAAGCGTCGCTCTGAACGATTCGCTTCTTGTGCTTGACCTTTTGTAATTGTTCCTGCTTGGTCGGCTTCATTCGTATGTGCTGTGAAATCTCGCCATAATGGTCATTTGTTTTGCGGCTCTGTGCCGCGCAATAGATTCCAGCGCGTTTTGCCTTGCTTAGCGCTTTTTGTGTTTGAGTACGTGCCATACGGCTTCACTCTCCTTCATTGGACTCCTTTTATCATAGCATCCAATAGTCAAATCGTGAATGGTTTGTCTGACTCAAGCATTCTTCAATTCATTAAATGTCTGAAAAAATATCCGGATCGCCACTGGAGGCCGCTACAATAAAAACAATAACTATAAAAATGATGATCAGTGTATAAATCAGTGTACCGATAATACTACATACCAGTCCAGCAATGGCCATACCTCTGCCTTGCTCGCCATGACGGTTAATTTCCTTCAGGGAAAGACTGGACAAAATAATACCCACAATTCCGATAATCAACCCGATATAGGGAATGACAACAGATAAAATCCCGAGCACCATCGAGGCAACAGCTTTACTATTGGTAGGTGGAACTACTGGGGGCGGGTTAAATGGGGCGTTATAATCGTTCGTCTCCTGAAAAGGATCGGAAGATCGAGGCTCCTTGTACAAATCACTCATCTGTTAAATTCAACTCCAATACGAAAAATAGCAATTATATAAGTTCTAGGGTACCACAATCTTACAAATCAGGACAGTACTTATTTCGAATTTTTAAATTAGAACGTTAAAAAGAAGAAACATAGCGATATTAGCACTTTTTGAGGTAACTGGGCATACAGTATTTTACCTGTTACAGATCAATTGTGCTCCATGAGAGCATCCTGCCAAGGAGGTCGGAGCTATGCTATATCGTGCAACATCCCACAGAAAGCGCTCGCCTCACAAACGTTTAAATGCAAACACACTTAGGATAATATCCACTGCCATGCTGCCATTTTACAAAGCTATAGCAACTCGCCGTGCGTTTGCAGTTCAATGGTCACGAGCTGTCGTTCAGGCGAATTTGGATCGGATGAAATCCCTTCTCTGCTCAGTAGCTCCATTTGCCGCCAAACAAGGCTTAGGCACGAATGGCATCGGCTACTTTATTTCCTTTTTAGCTCAGCCACCGATGCTCTATTATACGAATGGAACAACGATTCCACCGGGGACTGTGCAGTTTACATTTGAGCCGAGAGTTCATCGCGCCATCGCAAAAGCCGTTTTTCCGCTGTATCGCGAATTAGCACGTAATCCATGTTTTGCTTCTGCCTTAGCCAAAGCGATCAACAGACAAGACCAGCGTGCAGTTCATGTCATGATCCGTAGTTTGATTCCATCCTCTGCGCTGAAATCCGTACAAATTGAGGACGATGGCTTTGCATTGCTTTTTAAGTATTCCTTTAGTAAATACCCCTATCGCAATCTGCTCTTTCGAGAGTTCACTTAAAAAGGTTGCTACTAGCGTGCTTGCTTGAGTTCTCCAATGAGCTCTTTTCCCAGTTGTATGGCCATATCTGTCAGCACTCGGATTTCGTCCTTGGATGCATGGTCCAAATGTGTCCCGCAGCAAATGGCAAAATTGCCCGCAAACTCTTTTCGTAAGCGAACTGCAATTTCTTCGGTAATATAAAACTCCTTGTGATTTTGCAATTGCACAGTTTGAATCGGCTCGAGTCTGGCCCCTGCTGTAATCGTTCCCAAATGGGGCTGATCACCGCCAGAAATGAGTACAACGATATCTTCCCCCATAAAATAGGCATTCAGTACAAGACGGATACGGCCGCTTTCTTTTTGCAAATGAATCATATGATCCTCTCCTGCTAAAAAATATTGTTGTGAAACGATTCACTTTATGAGCATTATTCATTGTATCGCTTCCTGAACGGCTCGACAATTAAAAATGGCCCACAGCAGCCTCTGTATTCCATGGCTTGCTGTGGGCCTTCATTGATATTCTAAAACAAGCATTCCATTTCCTACTGGGTGTTAACGGATCGTGATCGTATGCACAGTCTTACCGCTTGCGCCGTCATTATCCGTCACCGTTAGCTCCACGGTATACGTTCCAGCTGTGGTGAATTTATGCTTCACCTTGGAACCAACTGCCGTATCGCCATCGCCAAAATTCCAGCTGTAGCTGACGATTTCACCGTCTACATCACGGGAAGCTTTGGCGTTAAATTGTACATTTTTGTTCTTCTTAGCGGATTCATTAGCCTGAATAATGGCTACTGGCTTTTCATTGGATGTAGGTGGATTCGGATCAGGGTTCTGTCCTCCACCATTGGTTACATACAATCTTCCCGGTGCCTCCGTCTCCACTTCATTTCCCGCTGCATCCCTTACCCGGATCACGATGACTCCGCCTTCCAGGTTCAGAGAAGATGAAGTGAAATAAGTACCTTCATAGTGGCCTGACGAAGTTTCATTTAATGGAATATCGTTGCGACCCAAAGTGGACAGGTTGAAAGGTAGCTCCACATGGAAGGACGCTTCCAAACCGGATGCACTGTCAAAGGATACTCGTACCGACTGTCCTGGAGTAATACGCACATCCTCAGCAGGACTAATGTTTTCAAGCTTCGGCAGAGCTGTATCGACATACACCGAGCGCGTAACAGTTGTTTCGTTTTCGGCAAGATCCTTGGCCGTCACTGTAATTTGATTTTCACCTTCGTTGATAAGCAACCGCTTGTTAAAGCTGCCGTCACTTCCAAATTCAGCGGGCTCACCATTAATCGTCAATTCGGTGAGGAACTCGTCATACACCGTACCGGTGACGCTCACGACACCCGCATTCGTACGGGCTCCTTCATCTGGCGAAGTCAGGATCAGACCCGGTTTAGTCTGGTCAAGTGTCACGACCACCGGTTCGGAACGATCCGTTATTTTGCCGTATACCGCTGCTTGGACACTTAGCGGATTAGCACCTGGTTGAAGATCAACCGACAAACTGAACTGGCGATCCTTCACCTTCGTTGTGCCAGCCAGCTCCTTACCGTTAAAGAGCTGAATATCGGCTCCTTCTGCCGGAGAAGTTCCTGTTACGGTAATCGTCTCTTCCTGCGTATAGGTAGCCTTCGTAGGAGTCATAATCGTTGGAGCATTCACCGGATATCTGACGATAGCCCGGATCATGTAGTTACCCTCCTCCTCAGGTGATTGGCTCCATGTGCCGCTTACACCTTGCCAACTTCGAAGCGCATTGGGACTGCTTTCATCTGTAGCAAGACCCGGCGACTGTGTGCCTACAGCAGACTGTGTATATACGATGTAGAAGTCACCTTGAACCGTCACCGGCTCTGGGAGCTGTACCGTCGTCCATTGTGTCTCATCCCGTACGGCAGTCCCGTCGAATGGACCAGCCAACAATCGTCCAGGTGCTCCTGCGGCACCGGAGGCGTCATAGACAGAATATTGGAATGCCGTTCCTCCCGGATTCGGGAAGGCAGAGTTCCAGAACAAAAGCGATGCTCCTGTCACTTGAGTCACTTCCGACTCAGGTGTCATTCTGACTGCCCATGAATTGCCTGCCGCGTTAAAGGCTCTAGCATTTTCTCCTGTCCCGTCATCGTAAGCAATGCCTCCTTGGAACCCGATAAAAGGTTTCAACATGACATTCGCTTCCACACTACCGTTCGGAGGAGCAGTAACGGATACACTGTCGCTATAATAATTTTCGGCTGCAATGGACAACGTGTATGTTCCTTCCAGCACGTCCAGCGTAAATTCTCCAGCCTCATTCGTTTCTACCGGAGCAATGCGTGCATCCTCCACCACCAACACTTTCGCTTTTTGGATCGGTTCACCGGATTGCTTGTCGGTAATGACCCCGTGAATCGTACCGTGAGGTATGGCCTGAAGACTAAAGTTTGCTCTGATGACTTTGTTATTCTCAATCGTGACTGCTTTCGTTTGAGGAACGTAACCGTAGGCTTCAGCCTTCAGCGTATAGTCGCCGGCTACATGGGTGAAGCTGTATTTGCCCGTGGTCGGATCCGTTTTTACCGAACGTCCGGTTTCCAATACCGTAACCGTAGCGCTGGCTGGAAGACTGTCGAGACCGACACGTCCACGTTCCACCGTTGTTTCTGCCGGCTTCACTTTCTCCTGGAATTCACTCTTTTCAGTACTTGTAATTTTGTACAGCGGGAACTGTTCTTCCGCTTTTTCCAGCTTGATATTCGACTCAGGTACGATGTCCTTAGTCACTGTCGTAGCTGGAATGCCAAGCACACGGAAATCGTCAATATACCAGCCGTTCTTGTTCACACTGTTATCCGATTTCAAACGGAAGCGAATTTGGATTTCATTGCCGGCGTAGCTATCCAGATTGTAATAAACTGGAGCCCACTTTTTCCCGTTCGTATTGTGAGAGAATTTGCCCAGCTCGCTCCACGTGTCACCATTGTTTTTGGACACTTCCACATAACCGTAATCATAGCCAGCCTCAATTTCAAACCAGTGATTGAAGGTCAGTGTTGCGTTGCGTACAGCTTGCAAATTAATTTTTGGTGAAACCAGCGAAAATTCAGCTCCGTTCTCATAATTGCTATCCAGATCGGTTGCCCACACATTGGGTCTGGACGCTGCGCTCTCTGGTCCTACTTCCTTGGGAATGCCGCGTTCCCACTCATCCTTAGTACCAGAATGAGTCCAGCCATTATCCGAGCTGCCGTCAAAATGATCGCTATACAGCGTATCCGGCACGTCTACTCTCAGAGAAGCCTCATTCGACTTGATTCCTTCATTACCACTATAATCCTCAGCCGCCACTGCATAATGATAGGTCGCTCCACCGACCGTGATGGTATCTGTGAGTGTCAGTGCTGAGGTTGTACCGATGGAAGTATAATTTTTGCCTGATTGGGTAGAACGATACACCTTATACTGCTTCACATCTTCATCGGAGGAAGCATTCCAGGCCAGTGTGACGTTGCCTACAGTATCTGCTTCAGCAGTCAAATTGCTCGGCGCAGCAGGTGCAACGGTGTCTGGCTCCTGAATCGACAGATCGTCAATATACCAGCCATCTTTCACAACCGTATTGTCACTAGTAAAGTTGAACAGGAGGTATACCTTTTGACCCGCGAATGCCCGCAAATCAAGATATTGTGTTTTCCAGCCGTTGCTGGCGCCGGTAAATGATAATACCTGCTCAAACGCATTCTGATTGTTTGTGGTTGCTACGTACACTTTGCCGAAATCAGAATTGTTTTCAAGATCGTACCAATGCTTGAAGCTAACCAGTGCCCCTTTTGAGCTCTCGGTCAGATCAATCGGAGGGGCCATAAAATAACTGTTGGAGTTGGTCTGATATTGGCCTTCGAGATTGGTCGCGATGACCTTTGTACCCGAATGTGCGCTTTTAGGGCCGCTTGTTGGAGTTCCCCATTTCCAAACACTGCCCTGTCCACCGATATTAATACCGGCAATGTCTTTTTCAAAGTCTTGTGTGTAGCCTGGTTTTACCCCTTTAGAGATTTTCACCTTATATACTTCAGTTTCAAATCCGTTATTACCGTAATCATTTACACGAATATAGTATTCCAGACCAGCGCTATCCACCAAAAAAGTCGGGATGGATGCTTGATATGTACCATCTTTGCTGTCGCCGGAGGTCCGTTCCAACGGAATATATACATAATTTGACGTACCCGCTGTTTTGGCAAATGCCTCAACGGCTGTCACGCCGACATCATCCGTTACATGAGCAGTCAGAGGTATATCAATACCCTCGAATGCCGCAGCGGGCGGTGTATGCTCGAGAACAGGTGCTTCCAGATCGTCGCCACCCGTTACAACTTTACCAGACACGGAGCCCAGACCCTGCATGACCGAACCGACCGCATCCAGCGCATTAATGACACCATGTCCGTAGCCATTGTTTGGCGAAGTAGGATATGTGCTGTCCGTGCGTGGTGTAGCTGTGTTCATCAAAATTTCCTCAAGCTGGTCTACGGTAAGAGAATGATTCGCCTGCAGCAACAGTGCTGCAAGACCCGCAACATGCGGACCTGCCATGGAAGTACCGTTATATCCACCTTTATAGGCGCCGCCAGCGACAGATGACCGGATATTCACACCCGGTGCGGAAACTTCTGGCTTCACTTCACCATAGGGTGAGGGTCCTAACAATGAGAAGCTGGCCAGATTATCATTGCTATCCGTGGCTCCAGTAGCGAAGGATTCCGGATAGTTCGCCGGATTGGCTACTGAGGCAGGTCCGCCCGGATTGGAAAGAGAGGTGTTACCTGCAGAGAATTCGGGGAAAATTTGAGCATCCCGCCATGCCTGAACCACAGGCCGGAACCATTCATCAAGACCCGGTCCGCCTCCCCACGAGTTGTTCACTACGTCTGGAGCAAGCTCGGGATGAAGATTTCCTTGGGCATCTTTTGGCGCAAGCAGCCATTGACCGCCATCCAGTATAATTGCATCCGTCGTTTCCGGATTAAAAATCCGAACCGCAATCCACTTCGCGCCAGGGGCAACGCCCACTCGGTTCGTTCCGTTTTCCTCAGAGCCGACCATGGTACCCATTGTATGTGTACCATGGGAATCGTCTTCCTGATCGACCGGAAGCGTTGCGTGACTATGCGGATCGTACCAGCTCAGCTCGGGATTCACGACATTGCCTGCCGCGTCCAGACCCCGCCATTTGCGATGAAGGGCCGGATGTGTATAATCTACACCTGTATCCAGATTGGCAACCACGATTCCGGTTCCGTCGATTCCTTTTTCCCACACTTGTGGTGCGTTAATATGGGATATGTTCCATTCCACCGTAGATGGGTCTACAGCGTTCTTACCTGCATTGCCAGGCTTAGCCGATGTTTTGCCATCGTCCTTCTCCAGCTCTACAGCTTTCTCTACCGATGCAGACTTCGCCGTTGCTGCTGTCGCTGTTGCAGCTGTTTCAGCCGTTTTGGCATTTGCTCCCTCTGCTTGCTTGTCAACTGTCACCTTTTGCAGATAACGCGTTTCATTCGGTAAGACTTTATCGACCTCAGGTAGTTTCGAAATATGATCCAGCACCTCCTTGGTGCTTGTTACAGCCAATGCATTGACAATAAAATAGCTTTTATATTCCTTCACTCCGCCGCTCTCTGATTGCTTGTCCAAGTAATTTTCAAGCCCATATTGGGTTCTCGAAGCGGTTTCACGCAGAGAGCTGATCACATGGCTGCGTGCAGCCATTTTGGCAGCGGAGGGTGTTATTTTCTCAAGTGAGGCCTTTTGGAGAGCATTTTTGGAAACCTTGTTGGTGTCTACCTGTTCTTTTAATTTGACCAGATAGGTAACATAGTTATTCTCCTCAAACTGTTTGGTCAGTTTCGGAGATACCTTCGCGGTCGTGACCTTGTGAGAGGCTGATTTCAGCTCCAGCTTGGAGCCATCCGGTGTGTTATTCGCCAAAGCAGGTTGAACAAAGGAAAAGGCCATTAGTAAAGATAGTCCGATAGATAGTGGTTTCTTGAATCGTTTAGGTTTAATCAATTATTTCTCCACTCCTTTTACTAGGTTTAATGTTTCTGAAATAACCTGTACAGAGTAAGACCTCATGCCTTGCACATCAAACACACGGGTTGCGCGACATGATGTGGTTGGCGACCACCTCCTTCATAGAATATAGTGAAACACAAAACTATTAGGCGATTCATAGATGGAAGTACTTCATAGGTGAGTTTAAAATCCAATAGAAAAGCGATAAAACTCTAGTAGATACCTAGGAGAAAGAGCAGGAGCAATTCGAAGAAAAAACATGTTATATCATTACATTTTATATTAAAAATTGATATAAAATCATATATTATGGATAGTATAAAGTTACCAAAACAGATATACAAGTCATTTTTTTGCATTTTTCTTGAAATTCTATGACTTTTATATTCTTTTATGTACGAAAACCCCTTTTTAGCGGCTACGTAATTAGTGCATTACACGGTTAGCAGGTGTATGCAATCTCTGTACGAGCCGCTCAAAGGGATTTTCGGAAGACTTTCTTAATCCTGTCTGATTATTTTTACTTAAGTACGGAGTTCACCGCAGCAAGCGCGTCGATCAGACCATATCCGTAACCATTGTTCGGTGAAGTCCGATACTGGCTGTCTGTCAGCGGAGTTGCTGTTTTTGAAATAACATCCTCCAGTTGGTCCACGGTCAAAGATGGTTTGGCCTGAAGCAGTAATGCTGCTAATCCGGCAGTATGCGGGCCTGCCATGGAGGTACCGTTCCATCCCCCCTCATACACTCCGCCCGGTACAGAAGAACGGATGTTTACACCAGGAGCCGAAATTTCAGGCTTCACTTCGCCATAAGGAGAAGGACCGCGCAGCGAGAAGCTGGCTAGCTTGTTGTTAACGTCCGTGGCTCCTGTCGCATAAGCCTCCGGCAGATTTGCCGGATTGGCTACAGACCCAGGTCCGCCCGGATTGGACAATGTTGTGTTGCCTGCGGAGAACTCAGGGAAAATCTGAGCCGCTCTCCACGCCTTGGTGACTGGACGATACCATTCATCCAGGCCAGGTCCGCCCCCCCAAGAGTTATTCACCACATCCGGTGCAAGCTCAGGGTGTTTTTTACCGTTTTTATCTACAGGAGCAAGAATCCATTGTCCACCGTCCAGTAAGATGGAGTCGGTGGTATCTGGATTGAATACTCGAACCGCAATCCATTTGGCGCCAGGAGCAACACCGATTTCATTCGTACCGTTGCTGTCCGAGCCAACGCTTGTACCCATCGTATGTGTACCATGTCCATTTGAATCAGTTGGCAGCGATGCTCCATCAACCGCATCATACCAGCTCAGTTCTGGATTCACGACCTGACCGGAAGCATTCAGACCACGCCATTTTCTTTTCAACGCCGGGTGAGTATATTCAACGCCTGTATCCAGATTGGCGACAACAATGCCTTTGCCGTCAATGCCTTTGGCCCAAACCTGTGGTGCTTTGATTTTAGAGATATTCCACTCGACACGGCTTGGCGTTACCGCATCCTTATATACGGATTCTTCCACCGATTTTTGCGCATTCTCTTCCGTCACAGCCGTATCTACAGCGGCCTGATCTGCAACCACTTGGTCAGCTGTAGATTCCTCAACCACAGGCTGGGCATCCTTATCTATTTCTACTTTTTGCAGTTCCCGCTTTTCATCCGGTAAAATTTTGTCGATCTCAGGAAGTGTGGCCAGATTATCCATGACCTCTTTGGTGCTGGTGACCGCAAAAGCGTTCACGATAAAGTAACTCTTGTACTTTTTGACGCTTCCGTTATTAACTTCTTTCTTTAAGTATTCTTCCACGGATTGTTGCGTTTTTTCTGCTGTATCCATGAGAGAGTTCACAACTGTTGTACGTACAGAAAGCTTAGCAGCAGCGGGTGAAATCTGCTCTGCAGAGGCCTTTTGGAAAGCATGCTTGGCAACGGACTCCGTATCCACCTGATCCTTCAATTTAACCAGATAGGTGACATACTCACTGGCACTGAATTGTTGGTTCAGCTTGGCTGAAACCTTGGCGGAAATGGTTGATCCTCCTGCTGAGGTGGTTGTGCTGGAATCCCCATATACCGGGGAAATTAGAGAAAAGGCAAGAAGAGCGGTAAAACTGACCGACAGCGTCTTTTTGATATTTTTCGACTTAATCAATACTTTCCATCTCCCTTTACTTGGTTTTTTAATTCTCAAGGACAACCTTCCGGACAGCTACGTCAAAAGCTCACAAAATAGCCTCTGGTACTCACCTCCTTTAAAAAATATAGATTCCGCCGGGGTGAAATCCATAGATCATCATTCTGAGGTGAACAACCCTTGGTGCAGACCGTAAAAAACGAGCATCGGGTAGAAACAGGTGGACAAGTTTGAAAATGATAAGTGAAAAAAATGAAGAGAAAGGTAGGATAAGAAATTTAGAAGTAATCGAGGAGGTTAATGTGCAAGTATTAAAATACAATTTAAAACAAAATAATGAAACATATGGTATCTTTTGAATCTAGTATAGTGTCATAAAATCAGATATTCAAGCATTTTTTTGAATTTTATTCCTTTTTTCCTTGAAGAAAAGAAAAATCTCTTCCATTTTCGAAGCAAATGCAAGTCTTCATTGTGCACTTGGTTTCGGAGATCAGAAGAGATTTTTCGACATTCAGCAAGAAACTTAAAAGAGTGTTATCTGCCGCTATTTACAGGTATGGGAACCGAGACGGCTCCATCTGGAAAGGATGATTTGGTTGGCTGCGGTCTGCGGCACAGACTCGTACATTCTCGGAAAGCCATTTGCCTGCATCCACAGCAATGATCCTGATTCACCAGTGCAAGAGCAGCCGTAAGGGCCTCTCCTGTGTGTTCAAAAAAATGCTTTTGTCCAATCATGTCGTAGCATCCAGTTTTCTGTAGTAATGCCAGCGGTTGAGGCTGGAGTCCGGAAACAAGCACTGTCCCGCCAGACTTCCGGTATTTCTGAATTAATGCAGTAAAGTTACCTTCTCCCGTCATATCCATAAAAGGAACCTTTCCCATACGTAACAACAAAATCCCTTGTAGGTGATCCGTCCGGCCTCCCACACCTGAGTTTTCCAATACCGAGGCTGCACCGAAAAATAGAGGGCCTTCCACATTGTAAATAGCCACTTGTGGACAATCATGCTGATCTGTAACCATATGCGCGCCTACTTTTTCATGTTTTACAGAAGGATCAGGAAGTACCTTGTCTACTGAAAGTGTACTGCTCATACGTTTAACAAACAATACAACCGCTAGAATCAGGCCTACCTCCACAGCCGTTGTCAGCGTCGTAAAAACCGTCAACAAAAAGGTGACAACCAGCACAATAGAATCCGCTGTCCGCGTTTTGAGAATGTGCGCAAAATGCTTGCGCTCACTCATATTCCACGCTACTACCATCAGCACCGGAGCCATACTGGCCAACGGAATGTTAGATGCGTAAGGTGCAAAAAGCACCAGAATGAGGAGCACCACGAACCCATGTACGATGCCTGACATAGGAGAAACAGCACCATTACGGATATTTGTGGCGGTGCGGGCAATTGCACCTGTCGCAGGAATACCGCCGAACAGCGGTGTCAGCAAATTAGCAATCCCTTGTCCAACCAGTTCACGATTGCTGCTATGCCGGGCTCCCGTCATACCGTCAGCTACCACCGCTGAAAGCAGAGATTCAATAGCTCCCAGCATTGCAATAACAAGTGCTGGCGGCAAGAGTTTCACGATCAAATCCCACGTCACCGCAGGAATATGTAGCTCAGGCAAAGATGCTGGAATTGCGCCATACGCAGAGCCAATCGTAGCCACCTGCCCTGGAAAAAGTAAAGCTGCCACCAGCGTTGACAAGAGTAGACCAACCAGTGATCCGGGTATCTTGGGCCATTTTTTAGGCACCAAAATAAGCGCGGCAAGACAGATACAAGCCGTCAGGATACTATACACATTCAGTGAAGGAAGTCGATGGATGAGCTCTGCCATGGAAGGCAGAAAAGTTTCATGCCTCTCTACCCCGCGCAAGCCGAGAAAGTTAGCAATCTGACCACTGAATATCGTCACGGCAATTCCGGCCGTAAAGCCAATCGTTACTGGCTTGGGAATAAACTTGATCAATGCCCCCAGCCTGAGTACACCCATTAAAATGAGCATAATGCCCGCCATAAAACCGGCTATGAGTAAGTTCTCATAACCGTATTGCATGACAATAGCTAGCAAAATCGGAATAAACGCGCCTGTAGGTCCTCCGATCTGGAATTTGGATCCTCCCAGCAGCGAAACCAAAATTCCCGCAACAATGGTCGTATACAGCCCATATTCCGGCTTTACTCCTGATGCAATGGCAAACGCCATACCGAGTGGAATCGCCACAATCGCTACAATACTTCCGGAAATGAGATCCTTTCGCAAAGCCCCTGCGTTATAGCCTTCGAACCTTCCTATCCACTTCATTCCTGTAACCCTTCTTTTCTGTAATAGCATTACTTCTCGTTACGTATACCTTCCAGCAACGAGATAGCTTCGACCAAATGATTGTCAAAAATCCGTCGCGCCACTGCAAGCAGCTCCGTCAAAAGCGGATCACGTAGTGAATACACAACCGATGTACCTTCCTTGAAGCTGTTCACCAAATTTTTGGCTCGTAAAACGGCCAATTGCTGCGATACGGCAGAACCTTCAGAACCGAGCGCAGTCTGCAGCTCGTTCACATTCCGTTCCCCTTCACTCAGCACCTCCAAAATGCGGATGCGCAGAGGGTGAGCCAATGCTTTGAAAAAGTCGGCCTTAAATTTCTGGAGATCTCCTTCCATGCCTGCTCCGTCCCCCTCACAGAATTGTCCTATAAACGATCAACAATATCTGAATATTTGAATATTTAGTACAATAACAGCTTCGGGCCAATTGAACTATGATGTTACTCACACTTCACCATGAGTAAAGTCACATTTTTCCACACTTCTACCTTTCAGGGGTTGACAGCTTCCACAGGTTTCCATTAACATAGCAATTAACTTTTAAGAAAAGGGGGCCGACAGACATGACTGTGCTTTACATGATAACGACAGACAGGCAGCATGATACAACCACATATTTGAGTTTTCGTCTCATCGGCCCCGTTCGGGCGACATGATGGGTGATATCACGCTGTCTGACGGCGTGATTAGCCGGGCTTTTTTATTTTTTTATGCTATTGGAAGAACAGGTTATTTTACGTATTTATGATGTGTTGATCATAAAATGTAATAACACTTTCGGTGCAAGAAGCCGTAGACGACAAGTCTGCGGCTTTTTTTTGTTTTTTAAATCTTTTTATGCAAGTATTTATGAATTTACTTGAAGAAGGGAACTACCCATTTATATGAATATACAACATACAACCGACTCGTCCTTGCATGAAGGACCATACAGCCATCTGATGAAGCTTCCGGCAGGTGATCTAACCGTCTATGCTTCTCAGCAACTTTTCTCCTCACTGGATTACAAAGTGTTCGAGATGGCTAATAACAATTTACAAATTCCAGGTATCCGCTATATGGGATACACACCAGATGTACATGTAGGCGTCGGAACCTGCATCGGTACGACTGCTGTATGGGGAATGGAGGATGGTTACGTATCTCCCTCCATCGTCGGCAGTGATATTGGCTGCGGCATGCGCGTACACCTGACCAATCTGCACAAGGATGCTTTGAAGGAAACCAAGCTGCGCCGTAAGCTGGTCAAAACCATCGACAAATATTTGCCCATGGAAGCCCACCAACGCGGGCATTATTCGGATATCCGACTGGAGCATATTGTACGCAAGGGTCTACACGGCTTACCCAACAAATATATTCCGGACAGCTACACTCCTAAGAAATCCACCTCACTCACCCATGTAGAGCACAGTAAGTTCTCCTTTGACGAGGAGGTGCTGAATCTTGTCGAAGACCGTACATGGCACCGGGCTCACCGACAGCTCGGCACACTGGGTGGAGGCAATCATTTCGTCGAAATTCAGGCGATTGAAATCGCGGAGGAAAACCGTGAAACAGCTGAAGCTTGGGGGATGTTCGACGGTCAGGTGGCTGTGATGATTCATTCTGGATCGCGGGCTTGGGGTGGAGCAGTCAGCCAGGCTAGTTCATCTGCCATTGCCAAGACGATGAGCCGTCTCGGACTCGGTACCTCTGACCCGAGACTGGTATTCGCACCGCTGGACCATCCCGAAGCTGCACATTATGTCGATATGATGTATTCGGCGCTGAATTATGCCGTGGTGAACCGACATCTCATCGCATACTCCGTGCGTGAAGCCTTTCGCGATGTCTTTGGTACAAAGTGCGAGTTGCGTACTTTGTACGATCTAATGCACAATTATGCTTGGGAGGAATCCCATCCGGATCACGGTAGTGTGTTTGTGCATCGTAAAGGT
This sequence comes from Paenibacillus sp. SEL3, assembly GCF_054602585.1. NCBI lineage: Bacteria > Bacillati > Bacillota > Bacilli > Caryophanales > Paenibacillaceae > Paenibacillus > Paenibacillus sp. SEL3. Next base: position 933,513 of record NZ_CM137725.1, read on the forward strand.
GCTACGCGTGCTCTTCCAGCAGGACACCCCGACAATCCGCGGCCTTATCAGGCGACAGGGCATCCGGCCCTGATTCCCGGCTCTATGGGAACAGCCTCTTATATTATGGTAGGCTTACCGGGCGGTCAGGATAACTTCCACTCCATTTGCCATGGAGCAGGCCGTATTCGTTCGCGTTCTGCGACCAAACGACTCGTCAGTGTGGACGATTTTGCAGGGGCCCTGGGTGTAGGGACAGACGACGAAATTGTGGTCAATCAGGCATCACTGGAAAGCATTATCGACGAATCTCCGCAAGCCTACAAAAATGTAGATGATATTATCGAAAGTGTCACCGGGGCAGGACTCGCAGTAGTTGTAGCCAAATGCAAGCCGCTAGCTGCCCTGAAAGGAGCCAAATAATTTGAGTATAGACATCCCAGCTATTTATGAATTTGATGAACGTACAGATGGACGCATTACCGGTTATGCCGCTTATGCCCGTCTGATCGACGGTATCAGTGAAGCACTCTATAACCGCTATGGCGTAAAATACGTGCTGTATGCCAGCGATGATCCCAATATTGAGTATTGGGATCTGCTGGAGGAGGATATTCGTTCAGGCAGTCCCGACCTGGAGCATGTGGCACGGGTCTTCGATCGTTTGGAGGAACGCACCATCCAGTATGACGATGACGGGCCGACTCCTGAATACGGCGTGCATCTGTCGATGCGTAATAATGTATTCGCCTATCCCAAGTGGGGCATCGCGCTGGCGCGAGTTCCCTTTTTCCGTGATAATGGCGTGTACAATGAAGATTACGTATTTGCGATAGGCGACCAGGAGCTGCAAGGCTTCCTCGCGGGAGTACGCGGTCGTGAACGTAAGCAGAATATGAAGCGTGTCACCGTGTTTACCGACACAAGCCGTGGACTTTCTCGGCAGGCAGAGCCGATAACCCGCGCAATTACGCGAGATGACGTGATTTTGAAAGCGGAAATCAAACGGGATATTTTCCGATCACTCGATCAGTTTTTTGAAGCGGATCGTACCTTCTATCAGACTTATAACATTCCTTACAAGCGCGGTATTCTACTATACGGCCATCCGGGCAACGGTAAAACAACACTTGTAAAATCAATTGCCAGCAGTGTACCGGGTCCGGCAGCCTACTGGCAAATTACGGAGTATACAACCAGTGAATCGGTCAAAGAGGTGTTCGAGGCGGCTACTCGCCTGGCTCCGATGGTGCTGGTCATTGAGGACATTGATTCCATGCCTCAGGAGGTGCGTTCTTTTTTCCTGAATACCCTCGACGGTGCTACATCCAAGGAGGGCATCTTCCTGATCGGAACGACCAATTATCCCGAAAAAATCGACCCGGGTCTGATGAACCGGGCAGGGCGTTTCGACCGGGCTTATGAAATCAGTTTGCCTGACGAAGCGCTGCGACTGGCATATCTCAAGTTGCGTAACTTCCTTGTTTTTGCAGGAGAAACGGGTACACAGAAGGCGGCAGCCATGACTGACGGGTTTTCGCTGGCACAGCTCGGAGAACTTTATGTCAGCACGGCTCTGGAGTGGCATGAGCAGGGAAAAGCCGATATTGAACTGATTATCAAAGGTATGCGAGGCGAGCTCGATAAGAGCCGTAAGCAGGACTGGCTAAAAAATGTGGCCGAAGGACGAGTCGGGTTCTTCTGATTTATCCTTTCATTGCCTTATCAAGAAATTTATGTTACGTTGATAAACAATAAAGTATCGAAAGGGTGACCTTAAGCCAATGATCTACTAATCCTATTCCACCAAAGAAAAAAATCGTAATCTTACGAATTTTCTGGATAGGATTAGTGTAGGCTTTTGGGTATTAACGATAAGAGCATTGCTTCTTTGACGGGAGCAGTGTATCTTCTTGTTCGTATGTCTGCCTCCTATCCAGAAACCAATGGATAAGGAGGTTTTTTGCATGAAAAGAATACTTGGGATTCTAATGATTAATATCTTCATTGTTATGGTGGGCGTGGGTTTAATTACCCCCATCCTGCCGGAACTGATCATTGAGTTTGGAGCCAGTGGGCGGGCAATCGGTTTATTGGTAGCAGCCTATGGCATAACGCAGTTCCTGCTCTCTCCCCTGACTGGACAGCTGTCTGATCGATATGGGAGAAAAGTTTTTATCCTCGTAGGTGTCATTGTTTTTGCTGTAGCTAAATTTATCTTTGCTATCGGAGATGAATTATGGATGCTGTATACCTCAAGACTTCTGGAAGGAATGGCAGCAGCCTTGATTGTTCCTCCTATGATGGCATATGTAGCGGATATTACAACAACCGAAGAACGCGCCAAAGGGAACAGCCTGCTCGCCGCAGCCATGTCATTCGGATTTGTTATTGGACCTGGATTGGGTGGTCTTCTTGCAGGATATGGAACGAGAGTGCCGCTTTACACAGCGACAGGTGCTGCTATAGCTGCTGTTATTTTTTCAGTGTTTTGTTTGCCTGAAAGTTTATCGAAAGAGCAAATGAAAGCAGCACGGGCAAGAACGATTCAGAAGGAATCTATTTATAAACAATACGCGAGATCATTGAAGTCAAAATATACAATGCTCTTTGTACTTGTCCTGGTGATGACCTTTGGACTCGCTAATTTTGAATCTGTTCTTGGTTTATATGTAACGAACCGCTTCCAATTCTCGCCGCAAAATATTGCTGTCATTCTGACCGCAGGTGCTGTGATCGGAGTCGGTATGCAAGCATTAGTTGTTGCTAAAATAATCAATAAGTTTGGTGAACAAAGAGTGATCAAAGGATCGCTTCTTTTCACCTCTGTTGCTTATATTTTATTTCTCTTAGCCAAAGATTTCTGGAGTATCTTCCTTGTCACTTCCCTTATTTTCTTTGCCACAGCTATGCTTCGTCCAGCTCTTAATACACAATTATCGAAGATGGCCGGGAATGAGCAAGGATATGTAGCTGGTATGAATAATGCCTATATGAGTGTTGGGAATATTTTAGGCCCTACTCTAGCGGGTTTTTTATTGGATGCAAATCTGTTCGCTCCATTTATAGCAGGCTGTTGTATTCTGTTGATTACTTTTTTGCTTACATTAAAAATGAAATAAAAGAGGACAACTGATGAGCAAAAGGCAGCTACGGGTGCAAGGCTTTATTTTTGAAATGCCCGGCTGTAGCTGCCTTTTATTCAGTCTAAACGCTTATTTTAATAAATACTGTAGTTCCCTTTATTCCACTTCCCCGCTCAGACGATTCAAAAACTGAATAGCCCGTGGACTGGTGGGCTGCTCCAGAACCTCATGCGGCGTACCCTGCTCAACGATTATGCCCTGATCCATCAAAATCACATGGTCCGCGACCTCGGCTGCAAATTTCATTTCATGGGTGACAATGACCATCGTCATTCCTTCAGCAGCCAGTTTCTTCATGACCTTGAGCACCTCGCCTACCAACTCAGGATCGAGCGCGGAGGTCGGCTCGTCGAACAATAGTACCTCAGGTTCGACCGCCATTGCCCGGGCAATACCGACACGTTGCTGCTGTCCTCCTGATAACTGATGCGGATAGGATTCGGCTTTATCAGCCAACCCCACTTTTTTAAGCAACTCCAATGCACGTTTGCGCGCTTCGTCCTTGCTCTTTTTCTGAACCGTGACTTGTCCCTCCATCACATTTTGTTCTGCTGTCATATGTGGGAAAAGGTTGTAGGATTGAAACACCATCCCTGTCCGCTTGCGCAGCGCCAAAATATTTTCTTGCCGGAGCTTCGTTCCTTTCGCAAAATTCAGTGCAATATCCCCTGCTTGAATCTCTCCTTGGTCAGGAATCTCCAGCAAATTTAAGCAGCGTAAAAACGTTGTTTTACCAGAACCGGAAGGACCGATGATAACAAGCACCTTCCCCTTACCCAACGTTACGTCAACACCCTTAAGCACTTCCAGCGAGCCGAACGATTTGTGTATATTCCGAATTTGGATCACCGGTACAATCTCCTTTATCTGACGGAAAAACGGCCTAGTCGCTTCTCCAGGTAATTTTGCAGCACAGTCAAAATAGTGCTAAACAGCAGATAAATAACCCCCGCCTCGGTATACACCAATAGCGGTTCGTATGTGGTAGCTACAATCTGGTTAGCCGTTCTGAACATTTCCACATAGGTGATGGTCGCAGCCAGTGAGGTATCCTTCACCAAGCTGATGAATGAATTAGCCAACGGAGGTACGGACACACGGGATGCTTGCGGTAGCACGATACGTCGCAATACTTGCCAGCGCGTCATCCCCAGGGAGTATCCCGCCTCCCATTGGCCTTCCTGAATAGATATGATAGCCGCACGTATAATTTCAGAGCTATAAGCCCCTACGCTGAGGGTAAAACCGATTACTGAAGCAATAAACGGGTCCAATGTAATACCCACGGAAGGTAAACCATAGAAAATAATATACAACTGCACCAGCAACGGAGTTCCTCGAATCACCCATACATAGAAGCCGAAAATCAGCTTGAGTATTCTCCATTTGGACAGACGGGCTAACGCTGTAATCAGCGCCAGCACGAGTCCCAGAGCAAAGGAGATAAGCGTGAGCGGAATCGTAAAAGAAACCCCTGCTTTTAGCAGAGGCAATAATGAATCCATAATGATTTGTATTTGGCGATCATCCATTGTACAGACATCCTTTGAAAAGATAGGTTTGAGAAGATTCAGTTCGCCTTGGCGAACGTTTGGTCTTCATTTATTATTTGGATACGTCGGCTCCAAAATATTTCTCGGAAATTTTCAGATACGTACCGTCAGCCTTCATATCAGCCAGCGCTTTGTTTACTTCCTTGATCAAATCTTCGCTGCCTTTATTGAATACAGCTGCGCTGTGTGAAGCATCTGAAGATTCGTCCACCTTTTTGATGGGTGCGTCTGGCTTTTGCTTTTTCAGATCGAGATAGGATAATCCATCATTGACGGTCGCATCCACCCGTTTGGAAGTGAGGAGGTCAATGGCTTGGTTGAATCCCTCTGTTGCCACAATTTCCGCACCGTTGCTTTTCGCGATTTGAGTCAGGTTGCTGGTCAGGGATTGCCCGGACTTTTTCCCTTTTAGATCAGCAAATTTATGGATGTCTGTATTGTCTTCGCTTACGATCAGAACTGCCTTGGAGACAATGTACGGATCGGAAAAATCATATTTTTGCTTGCGCTCGTCTGTAATGGATACTTCATTGAACACTGTGTCAAACCGCTTGGAGTTCAACCCTGCGAATATGCCGTCCCATTGCGTCTCGATAAACTCCGGTTGTACACCCAGGCGTTTGCTCACTTCAGTCGCAATATCGACATCGAAGCCCGTCAGTTTACCAGCAGCATCATGGTAGGTAAACGGAGCATAGGTGCCTTCCGTGCCAATTCTTAGCTTGCCGCTTGCTTTTACAGATTCAAGAGTAGCTGTAGCAGTGGTATCTGCTTTTCCATTATTAGATCCGTTTTCTCCAGTAGATGCATTATGGGTACTGGCGCCTTTATCGTTGTTCCCGCAGGCCGAAACCAGCAATGCCATCACGATGAGTACAATCGGCAATAAACTAAATTTTTTCATGGTATCCACACTCTTTCCCTTTTCTTGATAACCTAGCACGCGGCTGGTCATTGAATAGTACATCATTCATTTTCACGCGTCAATGCTTTTATCCAATAATCCCTATGAAAAAGGTAAGTTATATATTTTTGTGGCCTAAAGTTATTCTAGGTTGACTCTTTCATTGGCAGGTTATTCATTATAACTCCCCTCACAGCAACTTTTTCTGTACCCTCACGTTTGAGATTTCGTATAATAGGTTTTAATATGCAATTTAGAAATATGTACCGGAGTGTGATCATGGATACCCAGAATTCAACCTTATCCTCTACTTCACCTGAAGGCAGTCCCTCGGCCTGGGCTACCTTCACTTCACCCTTAAAACAATCCAAAGCGTTCACCTTGTTGTGGCTTGGACATTGGATCGCAATGTTGGGGAGCTCAGTCACCACAGTCATTTTGCCACTGGTTATCTATTCCCTAACAGGCTCGACTACTATCATGGGACTGGCGATGACGGTTTATATGCTGCCTAACGTACTTATTCTGCCTTTCGCAGGCATGATTGTGGACAGAATTGACCGAATCCGTCTCCTTCTGTTTACGAATATCGCCCGGTTTGGGCTGATGTTCATTGCGGCCGTGCTGATGTTTACGGGCGGGATGAAATTGCCGTTTCTATTCGTTGGCCTAGCGTTATACGGATTGATGGACGGTATCTTTAATCCCGCTTATTCTGCCTTACGTGCACAGGTGTTCACACCGGACATACGCAATGCAGCCAACGCGCTTAGCCAGATTAGTATACAAGCCGTCCGTCTACTTGGTCCTCCGTTAGGAGGCTTCATTGTATCTTTTTCCTCACCGGGTGTGGGCTTTGGGCTGGATTCTATCGCTTATCTGATATCTTTTGCCTGTTTTTGGATGCTGAGCGCTCATTTGGCCTCCATCATCGGCAAAGGTCAGGTAGATCCAGAACAGCAAGATCAGGGGGGACAGCATTTTCTCAAGGATTTTATCGCAGGCTTTACCATTCTCAAAAGCCATCCTTGGCTATGGATTACGATTCTTGCCTTTTCATTCATTAATATTTGTTATTCAGGCATTATCGCTGTACTCATTCCATGGCTGTTCAAGGTTCATCATGGCTACAATCCAGTCGTATATGGCATTGCGATGGCAAGTAGCGGTATTGGCGCCATGTTGGGGGCCTTTGTGTATGGATCACGCAAGCATTGGAAGCATCGTGGCCTGCTCGCTTACTTAGGAGCTTTTGTCAGCGGTCTTGCTTTACTACTGTTGTCTGTAGTCACTTGGATGCCAGGACTGATTATGAGCATGATGCTCGAAGGGTTTGGCATTATGATATTTGCGATTATCTGGGAGACGAGCCTTCAGGAATTAGTCCCAGCCGAGTCTTTTGGACGTGTAGCTAGTCTGGATCTAATGTTTTCCTTTGCCCTGCTCCCTGTCGGCTATCTGGCAGTAGGTGCTGTGGCGGATAAGCTTGGTGGTATGTTCACCATGGGTATGTTTGCAACCATCGGCATGTGTATCGTGCTAGGCGTTCTGAGTGTTCCTCATATCAGGCGTTTTCAATAGGACTTTTCCTCAAAAAAAAGCTGCTCCCACAGGTTCATTTGCGAACCTTGCGGAAGCAGCTTCTTTCCATTTTAGCCTTGTGCCCCATAGGGGCTAGTCTATTCAATGATTCGTAAAGTTAGCCTCTAGTCCGTCCAACGGAACGGAAGATCAAGCTTACAATCACGACCAGCACAATCGCACCAATTAATGCAGGAACGATGTAGAATGACCCGATTTCAGGACCCCAGTTTCCCAGAATCAAGCTACCCAACCATGCGCCGATAAAACCAGCGATGATGTTACCTATCACGCCACCCGGAACATCACGACCTGCAATAATTCCTGCCAACCAACCAATAATACCACCAACAATCAATGCCCATAACCAACTCATTTTGCGTCACCTCGTTTAAGTTTTTATCGTTGTGTTCTATTATTAACCACTCGAACTCCTTTTGAACACACAAAAGACGATTGGTTAATATTACCACAGTATGGAACACTGATTTAGGGACTTGATACCATCTTACGTGCCTCTACGACTATTTATACCCCTTGTGTGAAAAGTGTGTCTCATATGCGTTTATCCTTGTATTCCTGCTTTTTTTGTGCCATCCTCACATTATGGCTTCATCAATGTCACTTCATGCATAAGTTACAAAAATAACAGATTATTAAGGAGTGACCCCAACTGGAGTGTCGAGTAGGATGTGCCGCGTGCTGCATTGCCATTACGATTTCTTCCCCTATTCCCGGCATGCCAGATGGAAAACCAGCTGGTGTTCCTTGCCCTCAGCTAACTTCCGATTACCGTTGCCGATTGTTTGGCAAACCTGAGCGCCCAGTTGTATGCAGTGGGTTCCATGCTGATGAGGATACGTGCGGAAGCACTAATGAAAGAGCATATCAGCTACTGAGAGAGCTAGAGGAGTCAACTTTACCGGGTAAAACTTAAGGAGAAGTTCATTCTATATGAAGGAGAATTTTGATTATGAATGTTATTGAAAAAAGAATTGCCGAATTGAAGCAATATCGACCCGATCTTACCGCCCCGAAGGATATAGATTTATTCTGGGCCAAAACACTGGAAGAAGTCCACGCCAAACCTGTACATGCGTTCAAAACTCTCGTAGAAACGCCATATCCTCATATTCTTGCCTACCGGGTTACTTTTGAGGGTGTCGATGATACGCCTCTGCATGCCTGGTATGTACGCCCCCGATTTGCCGGAGATCAAAAGTTGCCATGTATCGTTCTGTTTCATGGCTATACAGGCGGAAAAGGCTATCCTGAAGATTATTCCTCCTGGCTTATGCTTGGCTTTGCTGTATTGGCAGTAGATGTACGTGGTCAAGGTGGAGAAACGGGAGACCGTCTGGGTGATGCTCATGGTACGGTTAAAGGCTGGGTAACGAAAGGAATATTGGACAAAGATACCTGCTACTACAAAACGATTACAACTGATGCCCTTAGAGCCGTAGATTGGGTAGCGGAGCAGTCGGATGTCGATTCGGCTAAAATCGCAATCAGTGGCGCCAGTCAGGGCGGCGGACTTTCATTAATGGTGGCTGCGCTCAGCGATAAAGCTGCTATTACAGTAGCGGATATCCCCAATATGTGTCATATGGATTTTGGTATGATGAATTCTACCAGTTCGCTGACGGAAGCAGCTGAATTTGCTAACCGATTTCCGGAGCATTTGGAGCAGGTGCTACATACATTAAGTTATTTTGACGTGATGAATCTTGCTCATCGTATTCGTATCCCGATCATGGTATCGGTAGGGTTCAAGGATACTGTGTGTATGCCAGAGACGATTTTCGCCGCTTATAACCGTATTGAATCACCGAAAACGATTGAAATTTATCCGTTTACCGGACATTGGGTTGAAGGCTTTCAAAGACGTAAAACAGTTGAATTTTTAGTGCAGCATTTTTCATAATTCCTCCGGTGCACAAAAAAAGAACACCACGCATCAACCTGCGTAATGTTCTTTTCTGCTGCATCGGGGCCAGTCCCGCTTACGCCAGACAAACTCCTCGACAACTCACACAAAACAAAACTTCTAAGATTACGATGCAGCTCGCTGTTCTGCTGCCGAATCCCCTGTCCATTTTCGCACCCAAACAAAATCCATAATCATCAGACCAAACGGAATGAAGGAGGCAAACATAATAAAAAGAGGCCGCCGTATAGACCAATGCAGTGCTGTTTTCCCATAGATCAAAGCAACGAGGAGCAACAAAAAGCTCACCCGGTATATGTTACCAATCACCATAACCGCCTGGGCCATGCCCGCTGCTTGCAGCGGCTGGTGGGTGAATAGTATCGCCAAATAAGCTATAGCTTGAATCCAGAGCATGAGTCGGACACGCCCTAAAGGTGTTCTTAACACAATTTCAATCCCCTCTCCATTAGCAAGGATGTACTCTCATCCTTTACACATCCTTTATTATAACGAAAAGGTCCCCAAACTCCAACCTATCCATTTTGAATTTTGACCTAGTGAGTTGTGTCTGATAGAGTTGTGTAAGAGGTGATTATAAATGCTTAAACTGGGTATACTGGACCAGTCTCATATTCCTGAAGGCGGTACTGCTCAGGATGCATTATCCAATACAACAGATTTAGCCCGCGAAGCTGACCAACTGGGGTACAGCCGTTATTGGGTATCCGAACATCATGCTTCCAAAACACTAGCGCATTCCAGCCCTGAGGTGCTGATTGCGCATTTGGCTGCTCACACATCACGCATTCGTGTGGGTTCAGGCGGTATTATGCTGCCACACTATAGCGCGTATAAAGTCGCCGAAAACTTCCGTTTGCTGGAGGCACTCCATCCAGGACGTATCGACCTGGGAATAGGGCGGGCTCCCGGCGGTTTACCGCTTGCTACTCGCGCCCTGCAGGAAGGCAAGTACCAATCTGTCGAACAATATCCACAGCAGATTCTCGATTTAATCGACTACTTCCATGATTCGGTGCCTGACAATCATCAGTTTGCCGGTCTTCATGCCTCCCCAATGATATCGACCGTTCCTGAATTATGGTTGCTCGGCTCCAGCGGAGAGAGCGCCCGATTGGCCGCGATGATGGGGGCCTCCTATGCCTTTGCCCAATTTTTCGGAACTCCAGGCGGTGTAGAAGCTACTGCACGTTACCACGAGCAATTTCAGCCTTCGATCCTGGGTGATAAGCCCCATTCCATGGCGGCAGTTACGGTGGCCTGCGCTGAAACCGAAGAAGAAGCTGAGCAGCTGGCGTCCAGTGCTAGTTTGTATTTCCTTTTGCTCATGCAAGGTAAAGAAATGAGTTCTCTTCCGTCGGTGAAAACAGCAATGGCCTATCCATACACAGAGTTGGATCGTGAGCGGCTGCGTCAGTCCGCAGCATGGCGTGTTGTTGGTACCCCTGAACAGTGTAAGGAACAGCTACTAAGACTGGCTGAGCAGTATCGTACCGATGAGTTACTGGTCGTTTCATCCATTCATGACTTTGATAAACGTGTTCAGTCCTACCGTCTGCTGGCCAAAGCTTTTGATTTGGTATAGACAGCCGTTGAACGGAGGCTGAGCTTCAGAAACATAAAAAACCCCCGCCAGCCTATAATGGCAACAGCGGGGGTTTGTCGTAGAGAAGGGTTCATTGGAACCAACCCATCTACACTATGGAAGTAATTCAAGCACTACAAAAGTCTAACACCATATGGTACTTTGGTAGTATACACATCGAAACTAAAGTTCCAGTTGTTACCTCCTAAAGTTCCAGTTCGTATATACCAAAGGCGCATATTCTATACTCCAAACCTTGGAAAAATTGCACCCAAAAGTCCCATTCTTTACTCATTCCGATAAAGTTAATAACGGTTAAATTCTAAGGTTCCTAAGGTTCTATACCCCAAACCAGCTTACCCTGCTGATATACAGTGCCATGGTCCCAGTCTGCAAATGCTTTTTGGGTAGCACCATAGGAGTAATCGTTGGTCTCATCAAAATTGCTCCAATTTGCAGCATGAATACGGGGTTGAATTTCTCCGCTTTCCCCACCGGGCTGAATCGTTCCGGCTCCATCTGTGAAAGAAATCTCCACATATTTATCAGCCTTGGCCTTTGGATTCGGCAATGTTACAAAAGTTGCTTTTACCTTCTCATTGCCAATCCTGGCCCAGTCTACAAAAAACTGCTGAGCTTGTTTGCTTTCATCTGTGTAATAGTAGCGAATTTTTAGATCGCTCAACTTCACAGCTGTTTTCCCTTTATTTTTGATATTAAATTCAGGACGGATTGCGTTATCCTTGGCATTTGTGTCACCGGTGCGATACTGTAGCACAATTCCTTGATCGTTACTGCCTGGTGTACTTCCTCCGTTGTCGTTATCGCCGCCGTTGTTGCCACCACCGTTATTACCGCCAGTGTTGCCATCTCCGCCGTTATCCCCACCGTTGTTTCCGCCTCCACCAATGTTGCTGGAGCCTTCCAGAATCGCCTGTTTTACGAATTTTCCAGAAGCGGACAATTGTGAATCAGGCCATCCGCCCTTACGGTCAGCACCAGACATCAGCGCAGCAGAGGTCTCATTTTTATCTGACAGCGACCAGTTAGTCCAACTGATTCCACGGCTAGCCAGAAAATCAGTCCATACTTTGGATTCATTCAGGAACGGACCACCGTTACCCGAAGCATCGCTTGTACCCCACTCGGTAGCAAATATGCCCACGCCTTTGTTCAGTGCATAATCGACCCGATCGCGCAAGAATTGTCCATGCGTACCCGCATAGAAATGTACGGTATACATTGTATTCTTGTCTGGAAGTGGATGGTCTGCTGCATCATGTACATCCTGACTCCATGTGCCTGTTCCTACAATAATAATATTGTCCGGGTCCTTAGCGCGAATAACCTGAGATACCTCAGACGCATAAGGTCGGATTTGATTGTTCCAGTTCACATTTCCATTCGGCTCATTGGCAAGTTCATAGATTACGTTAGGTAAATGGCCGTACTGAGTTGAAAATTCATTAAAGAAAGCTTTGGCTTCATTTTTATGAATGTTCGGATCGCCATCTGAAAGAATGTGCCAGTCGATAATGACGTACAAGCCCAGTTTCTGTGCTACCTCAATCGCTTCTTTCACTTTATTTTTCAAAGAAGGATTGGCGATATAACCACCTTCTTCAGTGTACAGTGCAACCCGAAATACGGAAATGCCCCAATCGTCCCGTAGCCATTTCATAGAGTCCTGATTTACCAGATCCCCAAACCATTGGACGCCGTGAGAGCTAATACCTTTGAGTTGCACAGGTTTACCGTTTTTATCCACCAATTTACCATTCTTTACTGAAAGTTGTCCGTAACGTTCCACAGGTGTCGTCCCAGCAGCCTCTGCTGTTTGCGTATTCCAGTTGAATCCGTTCGTTAACGTTAATAGTAATACTGCTGTTAGCATCACCGCTACTCTTTTTGCGATCCTTGACAGGATCCATTGCCCATTCATCATTTACACATTCCTTCCTTTTTATAAAGTAGATGAGACTTATCAGTACGTTGTTCTCTGCTCTTTTACCCCCTCCTTTATACAACAAGAGGATCAGGTCCAAACATCGATGTCACTTACCTGTATATGGATGATACTACTATTATAGTTAGTTCCATGTTACATTTCGACTTTATGATAGAAAATGAACAGGAAGTCACGGTTTTGGGATGTGTTCTACTTGGTTGGCTACTATGGAGTACTAAAGGGACAAAAGACTCATTTACCCATTGCAAAATTCGGAGAATTTTAGTTATTTTAATAAAAAAAGACCGCTTCCCGTGCCTTGGCTCGGTAGCAGTCTTATAGATGATCTTATATGTGATCGAATAATGTTACAAATATCGTCTTAACGTATGATCTCCCTATTACCCCTGAGCAGTTGCTTGAGGTTCTTTGGTCGTCTGATCTTTCTTCATATCGCCGCCATCCGTCGCTTGCTCTGTCAGTACAGTCTCAGATGAGTTACCTATTACCTTGTCAATAAGTTGCAGCCAAGGTTCTTCACTACCTCCACAGCTCTCAATATCACCGAGCAGGGACTCTAGCGTGGTTCCTTCTTCTGGCAAATCAATAACTAAACTGTCTTCATCAACTTGGATGGTGCAGCAGGTTTTCATTGTAAATCCCTCGCTTAATTCATATTTGAGCATGCAGTAAGCTAGCTCAGATGGGATGAACTCCCATGGATTCCGGGATAAGCCCGTTGAATCCGTCTGAAATTATAAACCTAATGCACATCAATTGCAATGAACAAACCTTGAATTTTTAAGAATTAGCGAGTGGTACGGGCAGGAATGGAAATCTAAACGAAGTGTTCGTGCCAGTAATTTTGGATTTATAGAAAATCAGTTCAAACAATCAGCAAGCTCCGTAAAAATCACGCCAAGCGCATAAGCCCCCGCGTCTGGATAACCAAGGCTTCTCTCTCCTACCGTTCCGGCACGGCCCATACGCGCCACGATGTCTTCCGTCTTTTTGGCCCCTAATACAGCGGCTTGAGCACCACTTACAAAGGCTGTCTTCACGTCAAAATCTAATTTTGCGCTCTCCAACCAGCTATCTGCACATGGCACTAATGCATCAATAAGCGTTTTATCGCCAACAACGGCTCCTCTGCCGAAAGAACGTTCGCCTGTTGATTGTATGCCTTGCACCGCAGCCTGCATCATATCTGCGAATTCGGAAACGGTGAGTTCGGTTCGTTCGCCAGCAGATCGTGCCGCTGCGCGAAATGCTGAGCCCCAGATCGGACCCGAAGCGCCACCGCAGTATTCCATGATGACGAGCGAGCATGAATGAAGAAAGGCTCCCATCGTCAAAGAGTCTTGATTCAGAATGTCTCTCCATTCCCGTTTCAGCTGACGAAATCCCTTAGCAACGCTCATGCCAAAGTCGCCGTCGCCTGCATGAGCGTCAAGATCGCAGAAAGGTACCTCATTCTTGATGATAACCTCACTCATCTTATCGACTAGGTAGGTAAGATTGTTCAACGTAACTTTGTTGTTCTCAATAACTGCGAAGGCAGGGTCCGTTTCCACCTCAAAGGATACTTGCCGCTTTTCGTCTGCTACAGTTGAAATATCCGTGAATACGACATGATCAACAGGTCCAGCCACCTTGAACGCAGGCGCGTTACTTTCATGGGAGAGGAGCGTTTTCAGTTCGTTGTCCAGCTTCATGATGGAAACCGAGATACCTGACATATCGATACTCGTCATATAATTGTTGACAAAAGTGCGATCAATCTTGATCCCCTTCGCTGCTAGTTCGCGAGTAACCGAATGGTTGAAGAGGTACAGTTCTTGCAAAGGAGTACCGCCGAAACCATTGATCAATAAGGCGATTTCTCCGCTGAAGCCAGTTTCAATCTGCATGTCTCGAAGGAGATCGGTTACCATTCTGCCTGCCAACGTATCCGCATCCGTCAGCTTCTCGCGGCTGGTCCCAGGCTCGCCGTGAATGCCGACGCCGTACTCGATTTCATCATGCCCGAGCTCTAATGTTGGCGTGCCCTTCGCCGGCACGGTACACGAAGTCAATGCGAATCCGATACTGCGTACATTCGCAGCGGCTTTCTCGGCTACTGCTTTAACTTCCGCCAGACTCCGGCCCTCTTCCGCCGCTGCACCCGCGATCTTGTGGACGAGTACCGTTCCCGCCACTCCGCGCCGTCCGACTGTATATAGGCTGTCTTCTACCGCGATGTCGTCCTCAACCTTTACATAGTCCACTTCCAGACCGTCTTCAGTGGCCAGATGGGCGCCGTTTCTAAAGTTCATAATATCGCCGCTGTAATTTTTGATAATCAGCAGCGCACCTTTTTTCCCGGTCGTCGCTCGGATGGCCTGATATACTTGAATTTGTGAGGGAGAGGCGAAGACATCACCGCAGACCGCGGCATCGAGCATCCCTTGGCCAACGAAGCCGGCGTGGGCGGGTTCATGCCCGCTGCCACCGCCGCTGATGAGCGTTACTTTCTCCGCGTTCAATTCCTTTTTCTTGAGCACTTTGTATTTTGGCAGAAATTCCAACTCAGGATGCGCGAGCGCAATACCACTGCACATCTCAAGAACCAAATTTTCCGCACGGTTGATGACCTTTTTCATGCTACTTTACCTCCGCTTTGTACTGGCTCCCGATACGGTTGGCCGCAGCGATTGCCGCTGCAACCTGCTCCACTGTGACCGGAAACGGCATGGAATGAATCGATTCCTCCAGAATGCAGGCCTTTGCAGCTACTTCCATGAGTTCTTCCTGACTGATATGATCGACGCCGATATCAGCCAAGCAGACCGGTAAACCGACGGCTAAACAGAAATCAAGTACCTGATGTAATTCTTCCGTCGGTGCGTTTTCGAGCACCAGCTGTGCGATCGTGCCGAACGCAACTTTCTCTCCATGATAATAATGATGCGTGCCTTCCAAAATCGTGAGTCCATCATGAATCGCATGGGCCGCCGCAAGTCCGCCGCTCTCGAAGCCGAGGCCTGAGAGTAAAATATTAGTTTCAATGATATTCTCGAGTGCTTGCGTAACCTGGTTTTCATCACATGCCGCTTTTGCTTTGGCACCGTCTTTCAACAGCATTTCATAGCATAGCGTTGCAAGTGCAATCGCCGCATTTGTACCTACTGCTGGCACACACTGTCCTTCGCGTACTCCATTAGGCAGTCCGGCATTGACCCTGGAGTAAGAACGGGAGGTCGCACGGGCTTCAAAGTAAGTTGACAGTGCATCACCCATACCTGACACAAGGAATCGGGTTGGTGCATTGGCAATTACGGTGGTATCGACTAATACGACACTCGGACTTTGCTTAAAATAGGCGTAATCGTCGAAAGCACCTTCCGGAGTGTACAGAACGGCCGAGTGACTTGTCGGTGCATCCGTCGCAGCAATCGTCGGACAGATGATAAGCGCTTCCCCTTGAGCTACGCATTTCGCCGCGTCGATCGCTTTCCCGCCGCCAAGACCTACGATACAATCGCATCCGTTTGCAGTAGCAATTTCCTGAAGTCTGGATACTTCCTGTCTGGAACACTCACCCATAAAACCGCTTTCAATAAAAGTCACGTTATATTTACCCAAAGTGGAATCAAGTTTATCTTTTACCCGCGCCACGTCGGCAGGATGCGCAATCAGTAAAGCGGATTTGCCGAAGGTGCTCACATAGTAACCCAAATTCAACAATTCATTTTCACCTTGTACATATTTGCTTGGGCTGATAAAAGCTTTTCTCATCTATAATTCCTCCTTATGATTGTGTTGGCTTCGTTCTGATTAAAACTATAACCGAACCATGTAAACTTTACATTGGAGGAATCAAGGAATATATTATAATCTACAATCGTATTTTTTTGCACTAAGGATCACGAATTGTACTTTTTTGTTATCGCTTACAGGATAATTTACTATTAAGGGATGAGATCTTGATACGTGAACATTTGAGCATCCAGAAAATCTTTGATTTAAAAAAGTGGGAGCAGTTGCAGGATTCATTAGCATCCGTTACCCAATTAGCTATTCTTACCGTCGATTATAAAGGGAATCCCGTAACTAGCCACAGCCAATGCCAATCGTTCTGCAAGAAGGTTCGTCAGAATGAGAATCTCCTTCCCTACTGCCAAAAATGTGACTCTCGCGGTGGACTTGAAGCGGTACGTTCCAACAAACCTTATATTTATCTCTGTCATTATGACATCGTCGACATCGCGGTACCGATCATTATTGACGATAAGTACATCGGCGCCGTCATGGCAGGTCAGGTCCGCTTAGCCGATCCTTCGAGTGCCCTACAGCTGGAGCAAATCCTCACGTCAAAAAATGAAAAACTGTACAGTTCCAAATGGGAGGAACTTAAGAACGACTACGCCGATCTGCCCTCCATGACCTATCAGGAAATTCAGACGATCTCCAACATGTTATCCTTACTGTGTAATTATATTGTTGAAGAAGCGATGAACAAAAATCTCCTCGCAGTAATGTTCGAGAAGGCGTCGGCCACACAGTCCACTCCGCAGTTGTCCGAGATCCTTCCTGGCTACTCGCTGGAGCATATCGAAAACCTTAAGAAAGAAATGAATAATTTCTTAGCAGATGCCTATCTGAATTCCTCAGAAGATGTGGATATTCCGTGCGGAAATCCCGTACTCAAACCCGCCTTCGAATATATCTTTGAGCACAAGGGTGAAACTTTTTCTTTGAAAGCCATGGCTGACTTGTGCCACATTAGCCCAAGCTATTTTAGTCGGCTGTTTGCCAAGGAAACGGGTGAGAACTTTTCCAGCTATCTTTCCCGCTTGAAGATTAGATGGGCGAAGCAGTTGCTCGAAGCTACAGATATTCCTGTATCTCAGATCAGTAGCGAGCTCGGCTTTAATGAGCCGGGGTATTTTATCAAAATATTCAAAAAGTATGAAGGCACAACGCCCGCGGTGTACCGAAAGTATTACAAGGGATAAAACAAACGAAAAACAGATGATTCACGGGTCTAACGTCACCATGATCATCTGTTCATAATTTTCTGCCCAAGCTACATGTTCGTGTGTACTTATCAGGCTGCCTGAGATTGTGTTTTGCGCTCAATCATCATCCCCTATTTATCAGCAATTTTATAGAGTGTTTTTTTATCTTTACTGTAGTGTTTCTGACTGATCCTGGGCGTTCGTTTCATTGTGCATGGATTCCGATTTTTTCTTGCGAAATAATTTGGCAAAAAACTTGCCTATCACGCCAAACACACCTGCACAAGCAGCACCAATAAGTAGGATAACCTTAATTCCCGCGCCCTTAAAAAAAGCAATGAGTAATGCCAACAAGCCTACTTTTTTAGCTACTGCCAAGCCTGCTCCTCCCAAAATCAATCCGGTCAGGCCGTATTCGGAAATTTTGTCCGTTGAAGCATTAAAATCCTCGTACCGCTCACCTGATTTGACTATCAGCTTGGGTAATATGTTCTCATTCAAAAACTTCTTATCTGCGTCCAAATGCGCAGGATCGGACACTAATATTGCAGAGATATAACCCTGACGAGTGAGCAATCGAACATTATAATTGATCAGTTTTTCCTTGTTCCCATCCTCCGCCAGCATAGACCAGGTTAGATTATGGGTCCCTTCATTATAAAAAGGCTCGACATCCCAGCCCGTAACATACAAGCGATCACTTTCCGCTTTTTCCTTGTTACTCTCTTCCGTCCCCTCTTTATAACTATCTAGAATGGCATCCGCATCGATATCTTCTTTTTCATCATCCTTGATGTGTCCAAGTTCATCGTATTCAAAAACAACTTCCCAATTTTGATTTTCATCTTTCGGAAATATACTCCCAATCTCCTTACCAGATGGCTTGTCATGATTCATCTCGCTTGCCTTTGCTGTGTTAGCTGCATCCAAGAAAAGAAGAGATGAGTCCAGTTCAACCGTAGCCATTTTTCCCAAGTCTACCTTTCGGCCGCCCTCAATCCAATTTAATTGTTCATTAGATGAGGCCCACGCGTTACCCCCACTGAGTAACACCAGACTAAGCGCCAACAGCGCTCCAAAAATCGTTTGGCCCCATTTCATTTTGTTACTACATCTGTTATCTAGTCTCTTGTTCAAAACTCATAACCCCTTTTTTAAATTCCAATATCTCCCGTGTCCCCAACCATATTAGCCACTGCTTCATATTTTGTCAATTCACAGTAGCGAAGGGAGTTTCCGAGACTTAATACTCATTTTTATACATATGTATGCAAATATTCTAATCTAATCGAACTGAATTAATAAAATGTGAATGAGCGATAAGAAAAACTCATAAAGGACAAGCACAATTGCGCAATAGCACTACTTCTCCGTTCCAGTTTCCTACTTATGAATACCTAAAAGAGGCTTATTCCTTGATACGACAACCCCGTTGACTTCTAGCTTAATTTCGAACAATCTATCCAGCATAAAAAATGTCGAATTTCATCAGATTAAGGAATGCATAATTCATCTAACAAGAGACTTTAGTCTTAGTGACTTTTCACCTGTTTTTAGACATATGTCAACTTTTTTATTTAAAAGAATGTATATGCTTTCATAGGGTTGATTGATTAGAAATAAGCTAATTATTGAAAAGCTCCCATACAAGTTTACTGCTTGTTTTGGGGGCTAGGGGCTATTGACCAATATTTGAATGAGCACACAACTGGTCATTCTCTACAAGTAAAAAACTTATTCCTCTCATTTTTCGAGTGAAATAAGTTTTTTTGTTTTTTAAGTATTTGTTTAAGTTTGGTACAACGTTCTACTTGTTGATTGTATCTACAATCCCTTAGTCAAAAAAAGTAAACAAAAACATTACTTTTTTTAAGCAAAGTAAGCAATAAGTTTTCCTTCGTCTGGGTAATCACCATCCCACCCACAAGGAAAACCACCAGCCTTATAGATTCTAAAAATTTGTTCGTAAAAATTTTCAATCTCACCATTTATTGCACGATTTATTGCGCAGTTTCTCAAATCTACTACAACACTTTCAAAAAAATCACTATAAGAGTCCGTTATTTGACTTCTAAGACCATCAGCTATTAATCCAGTTAATTCATCCAAACCACTAGGTTTTTGGGAAGAATCTAATTTATACAACTTCCCTTTAACTTTTCCCATTTCAAGTTGTCTTATATCAGACCAAGTATATTCATCTTCACCGAAAACTTCAGTAATGGCTAGCCTTTTCGCCTCTTCATATTGATTAATTGTAACAATATTTTGAGGCCTCTCTGTTTTTGGAAAATCCATCATAGAATTTGAGAATTGAATAACCTCTTCAACCAAATTACTGTGTATTCCGTACTTCATAACTTATCAAACCACCTTTCCCACAAATCTATTGTTGCGCCCCCGCCTCTGTCCCAAACAGGCTTAATTTTATCTTTGTTTTTAGCTCTGTCAAGTAAATAATCATCCATACCTTTGGATTTTATTTTTTTCAATTCTTTTTGTAGATAATCATCTGTCATATATAGTGGTAGCCCTTTTTCTTGAAGCTTTCTCAACTTTTGTTGTAAATCAAAAACTTGCTTCTCAATAGTGGCTATATCTTGGTTTATATCTATTTTATTAAGTTTACTCTCTACAAAATCGCTATAAACTGAATGATAACCTTGATGCCTCGAGGTTGAACTCGTATATTTATCTGGAACGCGAAGGAAAAAACCATTGGAGGCATGGTCCATATCCATTCCTATTTTTTCAATAACAGGATGTTCGTTAAACTCTGCTGGAATAACATGCTGTGCTTGATAAGGAGTACGCTTTGTAGACCTGCGTAACCCCATCTCTTCAAACATATTCTTACCTAACTTCGTGGAGCTTCCCCCCGTTACCTTACCAGGGGTTCCCGGAATCAATCTCTTAGATTCGACAGTCCCATCAAGCTTTTTCGCCGCGCTCTCTTCCATTTCCTTCATGACCTTGTTGTAATTCTTCTGCACATCTGTCTGTGGAAGTGGTCCGCTGTCCATCTTATTAACGTGCGGAACTGGCGCTCCGTTGGCTGTGGCCAACTTCCCGGGGCTGAGGCCGTCTGCCATTTTACTCAGCTGCTCATTGAACTTCTGCCCCAGTTTACTGCCGGCCTGCTCCAGCTTGGTTACAGCTTTGCCAAAGCCTGCCCCGACTGCATCTACACCTTTGCTAATCCATTGCGGTGTAACTTTGCTGCCTACTTTTTCAGCGAATCCGCCAATGGCCTTGCCTACTTTGGAATCCAGTACGCCCACGGTGACAAAACCCAATCCCGCGTCCTTTGCTACTGAGCCCCAGTTGATCTTTTCACCACTTAGCACCTGACTCGCTAGATTTTCCGCGGCATTTGTGACACCGCCGATCGCTGCTTTCCTCAGTAAGGTTCCCCCTACACCGAGAGGGCCAAAGATTGCTCCAGATACCGCCCCGATTCCCGCTTCTTTCAAACCGGTCAGGGCATAGTCGCTGAAGTCGCTCACTTCCCCTCGGGCGATATCTGATGCGGCCAAGCTTGCTACACCCAAGCCACCCGCCAGCAGCGCTCCTCCGGCTACCGCTGCAATGACCACCGTACCCGCTCCAAGCGTCGCTACCGTAATGGCTGCTACCACGGCTACGGCTGCCACAACCGCCAAACCGCCCAAAATATTCATCCCCAGCTTGCCCCAGTTAAACGGTTCAGGGGGTGGCGGCGGTGGAGGTGGCTCGCCTTCCTTCGGTTCATCATCAAACGGCGGGTATGCAGTTCGGTCGCTACCGTCCGCCCAGACGTTTCCTCCCAACACGTGGTATTCGTTTTCTACCGAAAGCCCCGTGCTTCCTCCCGTTTGATACGCCATGACCTGGCTGGTTCCGTCAATAATGATTTTCTTCGGCGTATTCAGAATGATTTCTTGCTCTGCTTCTAACGATAACTTCCTGGGACTAGTTAATTCAATTCCAGTAGCATCGTCCAGACTCATCTGCAATGTCCCACCCGGATCACCCATGATATGGATGCGACCCGGTGCCATTTTCAGCTCACTTCCATGCTCCGTTCCAAAATATCGATCATTAGGATTACTCGTTTTCGCGCAACCGTCTCCATTTGTACGAACCGCACCCAAAATCATTGCTCTGGAACCCGACGCATCTGGAAAGTACAGGCTTGCCTGTGTTCCCACCTTCGGCATGCTGTACATCGCACTTCCCGTTGGGGGAGCGAACGGATACCAATGCGGCTCGGATACCCCATCATCCTTATCAATCGCCAGCCGCAGCTTCACTTCCTCTCCCCGTACCGCAATGACCTCTCCTTCCAGAGAAATTCCGATTGTTTTGGGATTGGGGATGAAATCACTGCGAATGCCCTCTGCGCGGGCCAACACATAACTGAATAGCAAATGCCCCTTTTCCATGCGGCTTCGCAATTCAGTTACAATCATTATTTTCTGGCGAAATTGCACCTCGTCTCCAAGAGCATACCGTTCTCCGCTTTCAATCTCGTATTTGAAAAAGTCGGTATCATGTAGCCCGGCTGACTTTCCGCCTGCCCGCTGATAGCCCTTTAAATCCTTACTTGCCGTATATGGCGTATCCTTCCGAATTGTTCGCTGGGTGCCAGCAGGCATGCCGAAATACAGCTTCGGCGATGCGGACTCCCATATGTCGCTGACCACCACTGTATGTAAACGGCTCGCCATCCGTTTCATAAACTCCCAGTCGGTTTCATCATACTGTAAAATGGCTTCGCCTACCGACTGCTCTCCGGTCTGGTACAAGACATCACTTCGCTCATAGCCTTGAGCAAGCTTATTCACTAACTGTTTATATGTTTGTTTTTCCTCAGGAAAAGACCGCTTTCTTTTGACAATATCCAGCTCAAATGAGCCACTGATTCCTTCCAGTGTAAGTGTATACACTCCATTATGGTTCTCAACTTCTACCGTATGGACGACACCCTTAAACAAGCTGACTTCCTCTTGTCCATTCTGCGCATACACATGTAGCTGATCCTCTGAGGTCGCATTCAGCGCAGCCGTGGCATGACTCGACTCCTTACAAATGCCTGTGAGTGTAATACGCCCATGCTCACCCGGCTTCCACTCGATCTGAACATCCTTTAAGACCTGAATGGGGTAAGGGGAATCTATTCGAATCTGATCATATCCTATCATGTTTTCAAACCTCCCTTCCAGCTACTCCTCCTGCTGGCCATTCGTATGAAATTCGATAAATCCATGATATAAACAAGTCTGAAATGAAGAGGTCGTCAAGGCTGGCTGGCCTTCCACCTTTGTCGGTTCTTTTGTGTTTTTCCACTTATCCGTCAGCATTGGTAGGCATGGCTTCCCTGAGATTGTGGAGCCATCTTCGGCGATCAGATATATAGTCTCGGCACTCGGCTGTTCTGGACTGGTACAAATTCCAAAATGAGGGACATTCTCAGGAGAATAATCTCCTTCATTCATCATGGGTTTACCGTTAACATAAGCCCCGTGGCTGTTCGGCAAATTGATCTTTCGAGGATGCGTCCCGCAAGTGCAACGCATACAAGCCCCCCGTACGACATAATACTCATTGTCTGACATGTGCCCTTTCCCTCCCTATTTCACCTGAATTTGCTCCAAAGCGATCCCGGTATAATCACGCCGCAATATACTTTCCGCAATGTCCAAACGGACGATGATCATCGGGATAGCACTCTCCTGGATTCTAAATATCTTGTGGCCCCGAATAGCATCTGCACGTAATACCAGCTTTCTAAGCACACTTTGATCTAAATTCCATTCGCTTTCTGGATGTACTGCTGCAAGCCGCTCCACAAAAGGAATATAGTAATTCTTCTGTATCCTCTGTTCGATCTGAGTAAGTATCGTTAATTTCATAGGCATCTCCGGCACATAGGCCTGGACAAGGCGTTTTAAAGCATCTGAAATGAGTGGGATGGGACCTTCTAGATAATCAATAAAAATACTTTCTGCATCTGCCTTCACGTGAAACATCAATGGCTTGACAATATCCTCCGGCTGCAAATCATACAGCTTCCACGGATCAATCGTTTCCATCACCTTTTGTAGCGCAGGAACATGGGTATACCGCACATCCTGTTTTAAGAGGAAATAATCCATGAAGATTCCTCCTTTCGTGTCTCAGCTCCCTCACTACGCGTAAAACGGCACAATATTTCGCTATCATCTCGATACTCTCCAGCAAATATCGTGCATACATTTGCTTTTGGCATCCTTTCTAACGAAGGGGAAGCTATAAAAACTGGCATCTGGCTTTTCAAGAACTCTACAGTGAGCAGATGGTATTTGACCGCCTCAATTTGTTGAATTTGTTCAATATCCATCGTCGAGATCTTACGGGCATAATCTGATTTAAGCTTTTCCAGCTTAGTCATACGATTGAACAGAGGCTCGAAAACAAAGTCTGCCGACCATTCCACAGCGCATTCAGTCTCATCCAGAAACCAATTTTCATCATAGGCATCTAGACGATAAACCGCTTTATTTTTCGCAACACGAGTTCTGAGCAAGGAGATATAAATATATCGAATATCCCCCTTACGACCTTGCTCGTGCTGAAGGGTAGCGAGCTGGCATAGCGACTCTAGAGCTGCTATAAGCTCGTCTTCAATGGCTTGCTGGCGCGTCAGAAAGTTGTTTTCAATAAGAGCCAAATCATGTATCCATTCCGTAAATACGTGCTTTTCCAGCAAATCCTGCAACGCAGCATCCCGATCCATGAGCTTCATTCAATGTTCACCTTACCCCCGGTTAATCTCACATCGTCCATGATGTCGAGTTTGGCTCCGGATTGAATAAAACTTACGCCTTCTTTCCCCTCCATAATAATTTTCGCTCCCCCTGTAATTTGGATATCTTCCTGAGCAGACAGGGTTATTTTTTTGTTACTATTAATTTCGATCCCGCCTTCATCCGTGAGACGCATGAGCATTTGCCCACTGTTGATAATTTCTACTGCACCAGGCTTGAAAACGACTTGTTTGCCGTATTTGGTGCTGATACTTTTAACCGCAGGATCACTTCTTTTAACAGGATCAGAGGAGGCAAGATCGACAGAACTGGCGGCAAAAGCATGCTGCTCCCGTTCATCCGGAAAGTACAGACGAATTTGATCACCTGCTTCCGGCATAACATACCAACCGCTGCCATCAGGAGAAGAATAAACCGTAGAATAGGGAAACCACATAGCCCCGGATGCAGTCGAGCCTTGATCAATTTCCAGCTTGATTTTTACTTTTTCTTTGGAAATATCAATTACCTTGCCAAACAGAGAGGCTCCTGAAAGATCATAGGCATAGACGGTTGGGCATTTTAACCCATGTGCATCCCGTAAAATGTAACGATTAACGATCAGATTTCCTTCCGTGGTCGTCTCCGCCCTAGCTATGTAAAGCGTTCTTCTATGAAAAATGACGGAACTGCCCAGCTCTAGCACTTTGTTGCTGGTCACTTCATAACTCAAGCTGTTAGACTCACCGTATTCCGGCAGTCCGTTACGGGACATGAGCTTGTGCTCCTTCAAGTCTTTTTTTATGGAATAGTTATGTTCGTTCAGCGGTTGAGGGGCACTAGAATGGGGGATACCAATCACATATTTCAATCCTTGTTGCATCGTAATTGGAATTAAAGCAGCATGCAGCCGAGAAGCAATTCTTTTGACAAAAGCCCAGTCCGTTTCATTGTATTGCACTAACAATTCACCGATAGCTGCGCCATGAGAAGCCTCGTCAATCACTTCTGCATCAGTATATGAACTTGTAACATGCGAAAATAGATTGTTATATGATTCCGCTGTTTTTTGGAATGAACGACGTTTGGGGCGAATGTCCATTATTAAGGTTTCACTGCTAGCCTCAATCGTAAGCTCGCATACTCCGTTTACAGCTTTTACAGCAATATTCGTGACGATTCCCTGAAAAAGCCGGATCTCCTTGCCTTCACTTTTTAAGAAGACTTCGATGTGCTCATCTTCATCTGCTTTTTCTACGTATTGATCCAGCTTGTCCTCCGAAACAATTCCACGTATGCAGAAGCTCACATGTTCGTTTAACTGTTTAATGAGATGGATACTTAATACACGTTGAAACTGATAAGGGGCCACCTGAACATCTGCTGTGGTGTAAATGGGGTTACTCATTCATATCCCTCCTTTTCTGCCTCGTCAACCGTTTGAATGGTGCGTATCATCTGTAGGGCGACATCCCGCCATTCAGCATACTGCTTATACGGACAACAAAATGTTCCCATGACCGTCTTTCCTTCCAGCTCAAAGTAGAACATATTGTGGTAGATGGGCTGGTCCAGCGCAGGACTTTTAAAGTCAAAATAGCCAATCTGCTTACCATGTACCTCTTCTATTTTTTCTTCATAAAATACATGGGCAGGATTCATATTTTTCATCATTGCCTTCATGCCAGAAGTGAGCTGTTCCACCCATTCATCTTGTAGCGTCTGGTCCACCCGATTCAGGGTAACATCCACACTGCCCAAATCATTCGTCAAAATCATTTCTGGACGTTGCTCATGAGGATATTTAATCTTTTGCAAATGCTTGGGCATTGGAGTAAAGATAGAGGGGACATGCATTTTCAGCCGATCCTTAAAGAAAGACCGCTCTTCAAACACATAGGATTGACCGTCAATGATTATGGGTCCTGCTAAAATATTGTTAGGCCTCTTCAGCTTCTCCATCTCACGGAGCTGATCCAAAATCTTTTCATCCTCATATTTCATAATGCACACTCCTCTACCTGATTTTCTAATCCACAATCATCCGTCCGGCTCCGCCGCCCTGCCAACGGCCTGCTGTTCGTTTTCCACGTCCGGCGCCTTCTAGAATAAGAACTAGCTGTCTATGCAACTGAGCATGAGAATAATCTCTGTATTCCGCACCATTTCGGTTTGCGATGTAATGCTGAATGGACTCCCTGTCTACGGCTTCTGAGTTCAGGCATATGAGGGCAAACATACAATCCATCGGATCGGATGCACCACTTTTAAGCAGCTCGGATGCGAAGTAGCGCATCGTCTCCGGGCGCAATGTACTCTGCTTCAAACCCGCAAAAGGAGCATGGATATCACTCCATGTATTGAATTCCGTTGCCATGTCGGCAAAATCCTGATAATCCGAGCGAAGCACGGCTCCCTCTTTGAGCTTGAATCGGCCCAGCTCCATCTCATCCAGACCGATTTCTGCCTCATCCTCCAGCACGATATCTGCATGATGGGCTGTGAAATCCGGGCGATCTGTTTGCTCCAAAAAGAGCAGCTTCAACACCGACAGCCGCCCTGTGGCCGCATACGGCACTTCCTGCTCCTGCTCCAGCAGATACAATCTACCCTTGTGCTTCACGATGCCTCTACCAATGGTTAGCGTGTACTCCCCGACAGTTACGTTCATTCCTGTAATGATGCCATCCGAATAATCCTGATACCGGATATCGAGAAAGCTGCGGGGGTAGTCCCGCAGGTTCTCTAGCATCTCGGTTTTGAGAATACGGCCTTTCTCGAACTTCGGCACGATATGGGTTAACATGTGGTTTCCTCCTCTCCGTGCCGATTTCGGCACAAGTGTCGCCCGGCACCTCAGTAATGACATTGCGTAGCAACGTTATGCGCCAGCCGGGTCGCTCTGCGACGTCATTACTGCTCTTCTTTATTCAAGGGAACGGACAACCGATTCACACCGGGTGCAGGAGCCGGGACAGGCATCTCTGTCAGCGATGGATTTTGCTTAATATACTCAGAGTAGTCCAGCCAATTTTTGTTCACCACATAGGTACGAGCGATTTTGTCATGCAGCGCCTGCTTTTTTTCAGTGAAAGCTGCCATGATATAGCCTACAAATATAGTGACTAAGCTAATGATTTTACCCCAGTAGCGGGCGTTGGCCCGTCCGAAAGATATTTTTTCATTATTTTCATCCGCAACGACAATCCCCGCAGCCAGCTTGCCGACCGTTCCTCTGCATTTTGATGATTCCATGATGGTGTGGTAAAGCCAATCCAATAAAAGAGGGCCAAAAATAATAATAGCTCCCAAAATTCTCACCGACACATCGTCTAAGTGTGAAACAAACTCCGAAAAATTCGGCATTTTTACGAACGCAGAGACAAACCCTATCGTCACAAACGGCAACGTATCAATCAAACGAATAGTCACAAATAAAATAGTATAATCTAGCAAATGGGCTAAAAATCTTTTCCAAAAACCAGCGTACATCCTACTGCTCCTCCTGTTTAAAGCCTGCTGTTCATCAGAATCTTTGAATCTGTGTGCCAACCTAAATGTTACATTCCAGCTCCGCGCCCAGCCTGCTCACGAAGGATATAATTCAGCTCGCGTTTGTCCACAACGTAGGTACGGGCAATCAGATCGTGGAGAGCCTGTTTTCTCGCCGTAAAGGCTGCCATAATAAAGCCGGCGAACAAAATGATGACTGATAGAAGCTTACTCCAGTAGCGGGCACTAGCACGTCCAAAGCTGAGCTTGTGATTAAACTCATCTACTACAACGATGCCGAGAGCCAGCTTGCCCACCGTGGCTTTGCATTTCGATGATTCCATAAGCGCATAATATAGCCATATAGCTCCCCAATTCAGCAAGGTCTGTCCTATTACTTTCATGGTAACAATAGAAGACGATCCGTCTGAGAGCAAAGAGCTTTCTGCCGGAGACGGTACCCAATCCCCTAAGGTCCGAATTACCATCCAGATCAATCCAAATATTAAAAATACAAACCATAGAATAAGGCCATCGATGATATAAGCCAAAGTTCGTTTCCAAAAACCTGCATACAGCACGTTATCCCCTCCAAGTGTTGTGTACTTTTCTAATTTCAGCATTTTGCAAAACCCTTAATTTACTATTTCGTGCCGTCAAAGAAATCCAGCTCGGAGAGATCATTCTCGAAGGCAAAAAAGCGTTTGGGTCCCAGATGCAGCAATTCATCTCGGCGAGTAATCGGCACTACATAAAAGCCCCAGCGGCTATCTCCGACAAAAACAAAATATTTCGTTTCCCCATTACGGATGGAGTCCGTATCATCCTGCGGGATATCCCGCCCGTACAGCACTGCAATTTCCTCATACGGCATGGGTTCAAAAGCTTCTGGCCGACTACGATACACATGGCGCTGACGCAGCTTGCCGCCGTCGGCCGTCAGGAAGAACTCCACCTCAGCCGCATGAGACGGCCGGGAAATAGAACCGCGTACCCGATTGCTTTCCAAACTTGCAATCAGCTCCTTCTCGCGTCCCGTATGCGTCCATGCGCTGACCGTGTACGGAATAGCCGGAATATGATTGGTAATGACAGGCTCAATCGTGCCCATTTTTTTAGCGTTCAGGTAACGGATAGCCCCGCGCAGACAGGCCATTTTCAACTCAGGTACCCGGCTGAGGTCCTCTGCCTTTTGACGAAACTCAATACTGCGCCCCGGTACAAATTCCTTGAGTGCTTCGCGAAATACGTCAATCCGGCAGGATTGCCCGGTTAGCTTGATAATCGAATAATCCTGCAAGCGTCCCTCCAGATAAAACTCATCCAGAAACTTGCGCACAATATTGTAGATGTCCGCCTTAAGAAGTTGCTGTATTTCCCGAATGTTAAACACCACATCAGGCAAACCATATTCATCACGAAACCGTCCGTTCTCGATGACTGAAACCAGCCAACGGTCCATCACTGCAATGTTCAGGTCGCTTTCAGCAGATAATACCTGCTCGGATTCGAAGCGGCTGCGCAAGATCCCCGTACGTAGAAAAAATTCCTTTTTCATATTTTCTGCCGCGCTCCACAATAGATGAAAATTACTCAGTACCCGCTGATATTCATCCCGTGTAGCATGCTCATACTGTTTGAACGCGGTAGGCAAGATGGCCTCTGCCTCTCGGTAGCGCTCCTCCAGTCCCGCATATACAGCATCTACACCAAACTCATCCACATGACGGTACAAATCTCCCGAAGGAATGCCGATCAGGGCATCAATATCGGTGTCAGGCAAACGCGTCTCGGCAGCATAATAACCTGCAAATACAATTTTCATAAACTGCATAATCCGATACGTCAGATTATTGCCGCCAAAGTTGGTATCCCCGTTTTCATATGTTGTGTGAATATCCAGCTTGTAAGCAATACGTCCGTCCTCAATTCGGAATCGGCAGGAAGACAAATCTGTCGTGCCTCCACCACAATCAATGACAAGTGCCTGATATTCTTCACCATCCGCAAAAGTCCCTCGTTCCATCTGGTCTGCCAGCGTGTTGTACAGCACAGCCAGCCCTTCGTCCAGCGCATCCTCCGCTTCAATCTGGTAATCAGGCAAAATATCACTAAACATCTCTATAAACTGGGGCTGTAGCTTGACTGGAGCAGAAAAGTGCAGGTTGCGGAACCGACACTTAAATTGCTGCTCGGCTGTAGCAATCACATAACGGATAAAAGCAGCTAAAATATCACTGCGGGAAGCGGTTGCTGTATTCCCCTCGGAATCCATTAATTCCTCAATTCGCTTATAATCGTTGACCCACCGCTTGATCCCCCGCAATACTGTTGCACGGCTTCCTGCCACGTCAGATCCACGTAGTGCATCCTCCCCAAATACATAAAGGATATGTTCTGGATTGGAGCAATCTGCGACGCGAATAGCAGTCGGCAATACTTCGATCCAGTCGCCTTCTGCCCCTTCTGGGCCGGGGAATGACACATAATTGATGGCGTTCAGCCTTACTGTGCTGCTCATACCTGTATCAGGAGCCGTAACGTAGGAGCTATCCAAATAAGCACCTGCTGTGGTGTTCGAGGTGCCAAAATCAATCGCAAGTACCGCATCTGTAGTTTCCGTGCCCCGAATGATCAGCTCTGCCACCGGAATCCGGTGACCTTGAAGCTTCAGCGGCAGCATTGGCTTATCTCCATAGTAGAGGTTATAAAAATATTCTGATTCCTGTCTTCGCAGAAACAGCAGGCTATAACTATGATTGGACGTCTCTCGCAGTTCAGCATCACGATGACGAGAAAGATAATATACGCCTGTTCGTGTCTCATCCTTCACCAAATTCAAAACACCGCACAGTTCTCCTGTTGCATTCACCAGCAGCACATTAGATGAGCTCAGCCAAGGCAAATCGGATTCAATCCGGTAGTTGTCCATGCGACCTGTGCGTACACCCTGATACAGCGTGATTTTGGCGGGAACCCGGATGCCGCTGCTCTCCTGCCGACGGTCGTTCCAGTTTCGCTGTAGTGCCGATTCCATGCGTTCAAAGCCGCCAGGATTTGGCCTTGTGATGAGTAAATGCTCTTCCGCGCTCCGAAAACGTAAAATCACGCGAATCAACTCTTCACGTGCCAGGCGATTGGCAAAGCCCTCGACCAGTCGTTCCTTATCGCATATTCCACGTAACTGAAAGGTCGTCATTTGCTCCAATTCCGCCCGCGTGTATTTCGCCGTGAAGCGTATGCTTTTTCGATCGGTGAGCGGGTCTAGCAACCTGTATGTATAGGGTCCGTTCATCGTTCACATGTCCTTTCTTAGCCATTTAGCCTTAATAGAGGGCGATAGCGTCTATTTTCATCGTAGGATCTTCCTCCAAAATGCCGAAATGACTTGTCCAATACAATTCCGTCGTAAAACGTGCCGGAAGAAACAAATCCAGAATCAAATCCACTTTAATCCGTGACAATGGTGTCTCCTCTTGGCCGATATAGATGAGCAGTTCGTCTTTTTCCTCACAATTGGTGTAAATGATTGAGCGATGAAAGACGCGCCGCATCGTTTCTTTTAGCAAATGTACGGCTTCTCCCGTCTCATACAGGCGCAGCAATCCTTCAGCAATCGCGTCCTGATCCTCACGGTTTAATTGTCCAAAGCCTTCCTTTACCTTCGGGCCAAAAATGCCCTCTGCAATATCACGCTGAACAAACCGGATATGGTACTCCCGCCGATTCATCCCTTGATACAAGTCCATTTCCGCCAGGAAATGCATCATAATATCAAATAGCGATTCTCTCAGCTCTAGATACTCTTCAGCATCCGGTGGAAACAGATCCCGAAAAATAGAATAAAAGCGGTAGTACGGATTGATTTCCACTACCTGCTCCAAATGGGAAGTATTCAACTCTGCCAGACTAAGCTCCATATACGGAGAGTAGCTGACAGCGGGTACGAAGCGGAATTTATCTACATCCAGCCCCTGTTCCCTCGCGCGCATGAGCAAATCCCAGACGTAATTCACACCCATTCTCCTTCACACTTGTACTCCGGAAAATACATCTGCACTTCTGATACTAGAAAGCTCATTAAATCGGATAAAATATAAGCAGGCGCAGTGGGCAAAACATCGTCAGAACCACGTCTGAACCCCAAACGCATGATCTGCTTGCCTTCCTCTGTCCGTACGTTATCGCTGACAAACGGATTTAACGGATACGTCTGGGTTTTGGTTAAAAGGTTGCTTACATCATTTCTCCCTGCACCTCCCCAGATGTCTACACGTTCCAGCTCAAGCCCCTGCGCTGCTTCAAACGAGTTTACGATGCGCATGATTTCCGCTTTGGCACGGACAATCACGGCCTGTTTTCCTGCATAGCGGCCCAAAAAGCTGTCCTGTCGCCGATTGGACAATAACGGATAAGTCTGACGACTAAGTCTCGTTGTAACAGGCTTCGTAACCTTCAACACATTCCATTCGCCAGACTTATCACGTGGTGTGACAATCGTCAGTTCCTCTTCTGTACGCTTGATATACCGGATATCGCCTTCAGTCCCGTCAATCAAGTAACCATGCTCAGGACCTGTTTTTCGCAAAGGTAGCACATGCTCATAATTCACACGATCCATAGCGGGTATAGGAAAGCCGCTGTTCTTTAGAGATAGCCTTTCAATGTTCCAAAGCGGAAAAACGTCACCCTTCTTAAAACCGTCGAATTCCTCCAATGAAATTGTAATTTCATGAATTTCTTCATGGGCGGCCGGCTCGCCGTCTCCACCAATCAATACACAGTCCACAAACTTATAAGCGTACGGGTGATTAATTGTTTTCCACGGCATGCCATTTTGCATAAACGTGTGATATAACTGCTCAATCTCTAAAATATAAGAACGGTTATGCTCCAGACGAAAACGAATCGGATAATTGCCGGTTTCCGTGACCAACATTCCTGAGAAAATTCGCTTGCTGCGCACCAGTGCTGAGATTCGTTCGGTCTCCATCTCAAGGAAAAGCGTAAACAGCGGCATCGATCCGCCTTCGCGTACCACCTCTGCCACATGGCTGATGTCAATCTGCTTTTCCTCCGTATCCGACGGTAACACAGGATATAAAAATTCATGAATCGGGTCATAGTCCTCACGCGATGTCAATGACACGTACACATCAATCTTTTCTTCCGTATTCTCAATTTCCTCAAATACCCGCCGTTCTAGCTGGCGGGTCATTTCTTCCTGATATTCGACGAGGTTCATAAATACCCCCGCCATCATATTTTTCAGTAAACGTCTCTGCTCCAAATCGTCCATCTTGCTCAAACGGTCCTGTACCAGCTCTTTCACGACGTCTCACTCCTTTCCGGCTCCAGCTTCATTGAACATGAAAAACTTAACTTCCGTTCGCAGCAGCCCGATCTTGGTTCTCTGAATCAGACGCTCCTTCTGCTTTAGAAGCGGAATCAGCAGTTCCTTGTTCTTTGCTGGTGCCCGCCTTGGCCGAAGAGGCATTTCCATCGCCCGTACCGCTATTTTTTGCCGCTGAAGAGACTTCCTTCTTCGCGGGTGTAGTTCCCGCTGAAGCCGTTGGCGTAGCCTTCGTTTGCGATTCTGCAGCAGGGGTTGCAGCAACGGAAGCTGAAGCATTACTCGCTGCGTCCCCTGCGTCCGTGTCGTTCAACGCTCCGTCAGACAATCCCAATCCAACAGGAAGCTGACCGTTTTTCTGCTGCTCAGCGCCCTGCTTTTCCTCCGCCTTGGCTATGCTCCGCTCCAATGCCAGAACACTTTCGAGCTTATCGATCTCCTGATAAATTTCCTGTGCCCCGCTATAGGCATCAATGGCTCCTTCATAATCGAGATCCTTCATCATCCGATCTCCTTTAGCCTGAAGCTTGCCAGCTTGAATCTCCTTGAGCTGCTGCTGAATAGCTGTCAATTTATCGTTGGCCTCGGTAATTTTCTTCTCCAGTTCTTTTTGCGCAGACGTATAACCGGATTCCATCGCAGCCTTATTTGCTTTTTTGTACAGCTTGAGTGCATTCGTGTAATCGCCGCCCTGAAATTTCATATCTCCGTCCTTCATCCAGCTCGCCGTCTCAGCATAGCTGTCCAGTTGGTCGATTTTATGCTCAATATCCTTCACATTGAAAGGCGGGTACAGACCAGCGCTTTTCCGTGCTTTCTCGTAGCTGGCTTCAGCTTTGGTAAAGTCCGCCTTTTCCACATAGCCGTCTCCGTCCACCAGTAATTGAGATAGTTTCTGCTCGGCTGTATATAGTCGCTTATGAATCTTATCGTTAATTTTAACCGCCGCGTTTTTCGCTTCACTGTAGGACTTGAGTGCCTTCGCATAATCTCCTGCCCTGGCGTAATCATCCGCGGCCTGTGCCGATTCGACCATCGTTTCCAGCGCAGCCGCCTTGTTCGCTGCCATACGTGCCAGTGTAATCCATGCTCCCCCGCCCACGATTACAAAGGCGAGCAACGCAATCAAAATCCGTTTGATCAGCTTACGGCGGTTTTTAGGCTTTTCCTGAAAAACTTTATTTACATAAATGGCCGCAGCCGTGTAATTGTTCACCGTCCGGTGCTGTTTGCTTAGCAGAACCTCTTCCAATGTGTCCGTCAGCATGACCGGATCCTTCGCTTCCTCTAGCGCCCCCAGCATTTCCGCCAGCTCAACGTCCTCCCACATCCCGGATGTGGCGAGCAGGATTACATCTCCATCTGCAAGCTGGGTCTTTTTGGCGTAATGGGCATGAACTCCATTCGGATTTCCCAAGTATTCCAGCAGATTACCTCGTTCCTCATGTGTGCTGGTCGCTTCGTCTGGAATGCGTCCATCATCTGCCAATGACTGAGCCAGACTATGATCCTTGCTGCGAAAATTAAGCCTTCCATTGCGAAAATGATATAGCCGCACATTACCGCACGAAACGTACACCATTTTGTTGTAGTTGGTCACTACCATCAGCAGACTGGCTTTGAGCCGAACACGACGGCTTTCAAATTGCAGCCATTCCTGCGCTTCACGCAGATCTCTCATCAAGCGCCGCTTGGACATGGAAGGCTTCTCCATGAAGTTTTCAAGCACCGTTTTGACAACCATTTCTGCGCTGCGCAGCTCCTGATCCGAATCCAGACCGTCTGCGAGGACATAACAGGCCATGTCGTCCGTCTCCATGAATGCAAAATAGTCCCGGTTGTCTATGTAAGAGCCCGCTTCCGACACAAAGGCGGTACTAAAATCGCTGTTGTCCTTGCGCATCGCTACCCCCGTCTTTCTTGTTTCATCCTATCGCCAAAATAAGTACTGTTGCATTATCCTGACTTTTAAAGCCTTTATCATTAATGGCGTCGATCATGGCATCCGCTGTTTCCTGCGGTGTTCCACCCTTGCGCATAATCTCTTCCAATTCAATCTCCGTCAGCGCCTCCTGAATGCCATCGCTGCACAACAGCACATGATCGCCCGAATACAGACGAATCGGTGCACTCCCCAGTTCCATGCTCTCAAAGCCCTCATAGCCCAAGTAGTTGACCAGTTGATTGCGCACTGGACTCGTTTTGGCTTCCTCCGAGGTCATTTGTCCAGCAAGCACTCGTTCCTCCAGCAGTGTTTCTGCTGTATGCTTGGAATTGACTGTTTGGAAATGACCATTACGGTAAATCGTAATCAGGCTGTCACCCACCGCTCCGTAATGCAGCTGATATCCGCACACAATGACCGCAGCCAGCGTCGTTCCTCCACCCTGTCCATTCAAATTTTGCAAAATGCCGCGATTGCTTTGAGTTGCCGCTTCTGCAAAATAGCCGTTCAAATTCGTTGCATCTTCCAGCTTGGCAAATGCCTTTGTAAAAGTCGTCACAGCCAAGGTACTGGACATACGTCCATTGGCCAGTCCACTAATACCGTCTGCGACAACAGCCAGCGTACCGACAGGTGTCGTCATACTGGAGAAATAATCATCCTGCTCGCTCCGGCTCCCGATCGTTTGACCATTTCCGATTTCAATTCCACTTACGGTACGGCTGCCGGAACTTCGCGTCAGTCGTATACGGATCATGAGAAGAACAGCGAATAGTACCGCAGCTCCACTTACAACAAAATAAGGCTGCATATCGTTACCTCCCTGCACCATTGCCCAATTCCATCCTAGTTTTCGTTATCCCACTCAAAATGGGCGCCACACAGCGGGATAAAGATAAATTTGCTGTGTCCCAGCTGAATCACGTCATAGGCAGCCAGCTCTGCTGGTGAATATACCGCCTCGTTATTGTGGTACGCCAAACCCGATGAATCGCCTGGCAGCAAGTAAAAGTTGCGTTTCTTCGGATCATACACAATAACCGCATGATTTCTGCGAGAAATCGTGTTGTCCCCGATAATGCGGACATGCATTTCCTCTGCGCGCCCGATAAAGTTCTTCTCCGCCATAATGCGATAGTCCTGACCCACCTGTGCTCCTTCGATGCATACCAGCCATCCAGTTACCGGATGAATCCCCACCGTCTCACCCAAATACGGCATTGTTTTGTCATTATCTCCCGCGACGTTTGTTTTCGCTGCTGGCTCCGCGCTCTTGGGTGCAGCTATATTTACTACCGTGTTGCAATAAGGACACGTATTTCCGTGCTTTCGTGTACTGAACATGTGTCCGTTCGGGCATCTTGTCAAACTCATAGTCGGTTCCTTCCCCCATTGTCATGATTGTCTTTTCAGCGATCTGAGGATTTTGCAGCATCCTCATCTATTTAACGAGCACCCTTGTATTGGCAATATATAACAAGTCACCTGAGTAAATCCGGTATGGCTCACCGCTTTCCAATTTCTTGGTTACACTTTCGTTGGCAGACCGCAAACCTGTACCATTACCGGAATCCACATCTTCCACAAACCAGTCGCTGTTCACCCGGTTGAGTACCGCATGTTCCACACTTACCAGGGAGGCATAATCTGTACCTGCCAAATCAATATCCGCCTCCGAACGTGACGTCGTTTTGCCGATTAAGAGCGACGTTTCGCCTTCGATATACCATTCTTTAATGGACTCGCCCTCTTCATCAATCAACACCAGCTTGGCAATCCGCTGACGTTGTGCCCTTGACTTGGCCACAGGTACAACGGACACCAGATTGCGCAGTATGTATACAAGCACGCCGATTCCAATACCTGTCGCGACCACGGTTTTCAAACCGCTGTAGCCTGTACGATTAAACACATAAAAGGCGATCGCCAGCATCAGCCCGAACATGGCAACATCTATGATGAAAACCCATCTGTTCTGCGCCGTTTTCACTGCTTGCTTCCCCCATTTCTATCCTGAAATCATCATTTTTTACGAATACCAAAAAATTGGTTAAACATCGCTGAGGTATCCGTCGGATCACCGGATTTTTTCGTTTTTTTCCCTGGTGAGCCTTCCTTCGTTTTCGGATGAAAACCAAAAAATTGCTCAAAATCAGTTCCTATATCAGCCGGATTGAATCCTTTGGCTGCCGTACGCGCACCGCCGGAAGATGAAGCCCCTCTCCCTCTCTCTTGCTGTTTCCCGCCAGCTCCCTCGGTTTTTCGGATGAGCTCGGCATCGTATGCCTGCCGCAATGCTTCGTCACGCAATGTATTGTAAGCCTCGTGAATCAGCTTGAACTTGCGCGTTGCTTCCTCGCTTCCCTGGTTGGTATCAGGATGATACTTTTTGGCCAGTTTACGGTAAGCCTGCTTAATCTCTGCCTCCGAAGCATCCCGGCTGACACCGAGCAGCTCATAGTAGTTAGTCATTGTGTGATGTTCCCCTCTCCGAAAAAAATAAATATTAAGAGACCCGTAGGCCTCTTAATATTTATCCACCCTGCACTTGTGTGCCGGGTGAGTGTGTGTTTAAGCTGCACTTAACGTGAAGACGTTAAGCTTAAACCGGATATCCGCCGTCGATTGTAGCCAGCTCGGTTTTGTCTTTCTTTTGTTTGATGTAGAGTGTAAATGCACCTACACCTTCTGTGTCGCCGAAATGCTCGTTGTAGTCTACAACGAAAGCATTCGGGAAGTGGATTTTACGCACAACTTGATCAGCTGCGATAACTTCCAATGTTACTTTACGGTAGCTGTCTGCTTTTTCAGCAGGAACCAGAGACCACAAAGCCAGTTTCAGCGTGTCATCCGCGCTGTCACCGTCTACGGCTGTGATGATTTTGCCGCTGATGCGCAGCGTGGAGCCTACGTCAGTGGAGCGTGCATTGGAATCGTCCGGTGTATCGGTGTCATAAATAACCGTTTGGATGTTATCCAAGCCCAGCTCAATTGTTTCTTGTCCTTCTACTTTCAATCTGAATCCCATGTGTGTTGCCTCCTTGAAATTAGGTAATATGATGGCGGAAGAAGCAGAGCTTCTTCGCGATTTATGTATAAAGGCGGTTCTAGAAAGAAACGCCTCTAACATCTTTCGTAGGACTCGGATCATGATTTGACCGAGCTGGTTCCTTTAGTGATCATGACTTCCAGGTTCTTCACATTACCATTGAAGACCAGGTCGATATGGCACATATTGCTTTTCTCATCAATAATGAAGCTCATATCGTCTCCGTCCTGAATGATCGAGTTAACAGATCCTCTGCTGCTCAGCCACTTGCTCTTCTGACTGCTCGGATTGTTACTGAAGAAACGGACGATATTCTCGTGTTTGAAGTCCCCTGTCTGGTAGCGCAAAATACGTTCAATATACGTGCTGACCAGCGTCTTGTAGATGGAGTCAAAACCGTCCTCGGACATCGCCATGCTTCTCGCCTTGTAGACGGTAATCCGGCGGATATCCTTATCCTGGATCTGTGCATTCTCGGACGAGAATACAAAGCCGAAGTTTTTACGGTTGATGGCATCCTTGATCGTGTTGGTGAAACCGGTGATTTCCTTGGCCATCGTCGTCACCGTGCGCAGACTGTTGTCTCCTGCCTCGATATCGAAGCGTACGCCAGGGAAGTTCTTATTGACCGTTTTGAACGTCTCACGCAGGTATTCAGGACACTGATAGGAAGCGACCAAGCCGGCGGCAACGTAGGCTGCACCTACATAAACGCCCTCGATCCACAGCTTGAGAATATCCTCTTTCTCCTTAGAGAGCTGTACACCATCTTCGGTCTGTAGCATTTTGCTGTCGATAATGACACCCGATTTGTCCTTCGGAATAATCGTAAAGTTCGGTACACAAGGAATTGCAAATTCGCTATATTCTCTGCGAACGAGACTAGCGCATTTATCGACATATTTATCAATGCCTGCTGTTGCCATACTGTTGAAAGTCGTTTCTTCACCGGATTCAAAATTAAAGAACATTTGAATTTTGTAATCCTTCACGACTTGCAGCAGCATCGAGAGCGATTCCATAGAATTTCCGCCCTGCTTAACGACCTTCTCGTTGCCCTTGAAGCGCTCACGTGAAACCTTTACCTTACCGGCTGCTTCCAGCTCGACGGATGGAACGATACCGAACCAGATCGTGTCGCTGAATTCATTCTTAGCATTCACAGTGTTCAGGTACGTTTCTAGGCGCGGAATATTGCTACTTTTTACCAGCATGTCCAGCTTGTTGTTCGCCACCAGCATTGTCGGCAGCATGCCTTTGCTCTTCGTTGCATATTGATCGAAGAACATTTTGACACCGAGAATTTTTTCCACAAGCGGCTTAACCGCCTTTACGAAATCGTCCTTGGCATTTTTATAGAACTCCAGATACGTGTTGTAGTTCTGAACCTCAACTGCTGTATCCACCTTGGTCTGAACAGCTGGCAGTGGCACAAACGTGCGAACTACCAAATCCTTCACATAATCAGAAGGCGTATCTGTGATAGAGTTATAATCTTCTTCGAATACTTGAGAGAGATCGCCAGTGCTGTTCTCATCCAACAACATCAGCTCAGTGCTGTCGCTCTTCGGCGCTTCAATAATTTTCAGTTCGCCGCTTTCCCCAATGGAGAGCATGCCCACCTGGATCAGTTCACCGGAGTTTTCCTCTTGCGCGCCACCGAGCAGAAGGCGGGTTTTGATGTCCTCAATTGCCAGTGGAAGCATAGCCATAACGTTGTTGTAGTTTTGACTCGCTTCCTCGAACATGCCATTCAGCTTGTCCCCCATGTCGAGTTTCTTCGGGTCACCATCATCCAGCTTGTCGTATTCACCGTACATATAGTGAATTTCTTTGCGGACTTGGCGAATATCATCCATGACCTTTTTCGGTGAAATCATATCCAGCAGATTTTCAAATTTGAAATCTACATTAGTGATTCCTTGACTCCGCTTGGTATCGATGAGCGTAAACAACATTTTCAGAAAGTCATTACTTTGATTTACACGAATTTCAGAAATGCTATCCTCATCAATTCCTTCTGGCTTTTTAAGGGTGTAGACGACTTTTTGATTGGCCGCGTTAAAAAACGAATACACGGTCGGCGAAAACTTATCCAAAAATTCGTCAAAGCTGCGCACCAGAAGGTGCTGATTAATTTCCTTGATCTTCTCATCGCTCAAGCTGTCAATACCCTTCACATCACCTACAATGGTGATCAGGTCCAGCTTTTCCGGGTTAATCTCTTCAAAAAGCATTGTCCGGTTGGTTTGATAAATGATTTCCATCGCTGTCGGCAAATGAATAAAGTATGAGTTATAGGTCCATTGCTCCATATACGGACACGGGATGTCCAATTTGAAACGGACGAATACTCATTTTTAGTTCTTTTGCCTCCTCCCCCCTACTTAACATTTAAATTCGTCAAAGGATTGAGCTTATACCACATTTACGGTACAGGCATGTAACCTCGAAAATCGGTCCGAAGCGTTATTCGGCTTTTAACGGCAAAGCATGCAAATGAGATGTATTTCTAAAATCACAAAGTCAGATAACACAGAAATTTTAAATTTATGATTTCGTATTCCTAACTTCAATCCCAATTTTTGCCGTTGATACGAGAGCTATCATACAAAGCATTCTTCAGTTTTGTCAATTTCTGTAGTCTCAGATTGAAACAGGGCATTTTGACTCATTTTATGCGTGAATACGTAATTTTCATGATATGTTAGACCTGTTTCTTCAGGGAAATATTCACAAATGGAACTCAATTACCGATAGAAGTCCATTGGATATTTCTGATAAGCGTAAAAGAATCAAATTCATGGCTAATGTGAGGTTTATCAGCTGTTTTGATCCTTTATCCCTTATATCCCAAGGATTAGGAGAGTTGATCCCCCATGTTGGCCTCGGCGATGGAGGAGCTTATGTTCAGAATAAGGAAACTAGGAATTACCGTTTTCATGACTTTTGTACTATTTTTACAAATAGGCTTAAATGGGGGCATTTGCACTGTAAATCAGGCTAATGCAGCATCTTTAGGTGCTGTCCCGATCGAGGGTTATGATGCCGTTTTTGTATTGGATACCAGTTATTCCATGAGGGATACCGATCCTGAGGGCATTGCCGCGGAAGTCATCAATATGTTTATGGATTTGAGTGATGCAGACCGCACACGCGTCGGATTCGTTGCCTACAATCATCACGTGGTCGCCTCGAAACCACTCACTTCGATTGCCGTGGCAGCGCAAAAATCCCAGATCCAGCAGGAAATCAGAACACTTAACCGTTCCGGTTATACGGATTTGGGACTTGGGTTGCGCAAAGGCTCAGAGCTTCTAGCGGCAGGAGCATCCCAAGGGCGTCAGCCTTTTATGATTCTATTGTCAGATGGAGAGACTGATTTTGGTGCCTCCTCTGGTTCCCGATCCAAAGGTGACTCCAATAACGATGTATCCTCTGTCATCAAATCTGCACAGACCAAAGGATATCCGGTGTACACGATTGGTCTGAACCATGATGGCACAGTGAACCGACAAGAACTCGAACGGATCGCTTCTCAAACGGGTGGAGCTTCTTTTATTACGAGTAGTGCCGAGGATCTGCCGGAAATTCTGAACCGTATTTTCGCCAGTCAAATTCGCTCCAAGCTCGTTCCAATTGCTGCAATTACGACCACTGGCGAGATGCAGGAATTAACTGTAACTCTACCTGATTCCAGTATGGAGGAAGCCAATCTGGTGCTTTTGTCGGAGCATCCCCTTCTGGAAACACAGCTATATTCCAATTCAGAAAATGTCCGCAGGTACAAGTCGAGCCGATATGCGATTTTAAAAATCGAGCATCCACAGGCAGGCAAAGTGAAGTTGAAACTACGGGGCATACGCGGGGATTTGGTGAAAATCAATTTACTTGGCAGCTACCGACTGGAAGCCGAAGCAACCATAGGAGGAAAGCAAGCATCGGCAACTCATGGCGACAAGCCTGTGCAGTTGCTGAAAGGTCAAGCCACACCGTTTCAAGCTCAGCTCCTGTTACCCGACAGTCAAAAGCTTACGGATGAAGCCGTATATACGTCTCTCCAAGCCCATATTATTGTTACTCCAAAGGGGGGCACAGCCAAAAAGGTGCCTATGACCTATAAGTCAGGAGCCTTCCATACCGAATATGCGTTCCCTCAAACCGGGGATTATACATGGCAGCTATCTCTGGATAGTCCGCAATGGTACCGTAAGGGAACTGTACATAAAGTTCACGCGGCCAATGCAGCGCCACAGGTCTTAAAAGACCTGACGATTCACCTGGTGAAAGAAGACGGTGATTCCCGTCGAAGTGTATCGGATTTTATTGTTGACCCGAATCATGACAAGCTGAACTATAAGTTGGATTCAGAAGCCTCTGGGGATGCGATCCATGCTGAGATTAACGGTAATGATCTGCTGCTATCCGAGCTCCGCACAGGTGACTCTCAGCTAAAGATTACTGCCACCGATCCGGAAGGAGCATCCAGCAGCGCTACATTAACGCTTACCGTACAATCTCGGTATACAGCCATTAAATGGACAGTAGCCATCAGTATCGTGGTAGCCGCTCTTCTGTATTGGTTCTTGCGGCCGAAGCCGCAGTTTGCCGGAAGAATCGAAGGATATTTTCTCGCTACAGCAAGTGGGCAGGAGATTCCGGTAAAATCCTGGCCGCTCACCTCCTTTCCGGGTCGTAAGGTCAGCTTGCAGGAGTTGTTCCGTACGCTTGACGTTCACGAACCGTTGCCAGAAGCGGAACGGATCCTATTTTCCGCAGGTAAAAAAGGGAGCCTGATCGTGAAACATGATACACGCTGTGCCTTACAGCATGGAAAGATCAGATTAGCTCGCAACAAAAAAGCGGTCATGGAGTACAGTGACAAACTGTACATTACATTCGAGGATGGTGTCACTGAAATCGAGCTGCGATACAAAGCGATTAAACCAAATACTTCAGTGTACACCGACCATATCCAAGCTCCGACAGGATAATGTCGGTCACAACGTAAAAAAAGAGAAGCGCCGTCTCTTACGATTAACGAACCGTAAGAGTAGGGCGCTTCCCTTTTTTTATCCAATATTCCGCACGTAGTGCGGCTTTAAACCATCGAAGTGAGCGGCAGCGCTTGTTAGCCTGTACCTCCAGACCACGCCGAATGACATACGGCAGCAGAGAAA
Source organism: Paenibacillus sp. SEL3 (assembly GCF_054602585.1). Classification (NCBI taxonomy): domain Bacteria; kingdom Bacillati; phylum Bacillota; class Bacilli; order Caryophanales; family Paenibacillaceae; genus Paenibacillus; species Paenibacillus sp. SEL3. The sequence goes on from NZ_CM137725.1 coordinate 976,943, forward strand.
GTCCCGCATTTTCAATCTGAATCCGCTCAGCATGATCTGCAAATAATCGGCCTGGCACATCTGGCGGAGGTGTTCCTTTTCGGCAATAGTACAACGTGGCGGCCAAACTATAGATATCAGACACAGGCCCCTGCTGCGAACGATTAGAGTAAAATTCCAGCGGAGAATAGCCCGCTGTGGTGAAAATCGGATGCTCTTTGCCTTCAAAATGCACAGCCGAACCAAAATCAATCAGCTTGACGTTGCCATTTTCCCCAATCATAATGTTGCCCGGCTTAATATCCCGATGAATAATTCCTTTGTCATGAATGTACTCCATGGCATCAATTAAAGGTAGCAGCGTATGGTACAAAAAAGTGGGGTCATACGTTGGCGCAGCCTCTTCTTTCATCATTCGATCCAAGGTCTTGCCTGCACAGTATTCCATGACCAGATAAGCAGTTCCATTTTCCTCAAAGTGATCTATATAACCGACAATTCCCGGATGACTTAACTCCTTCAACATTTGCCCTTCACGCAAAAAATAATGCATAAACTCCACATATTTGGATTGCATCGAAGCACCGCAAGTGACCGTTTTTCGATCCATCCCCCGCAAAGCCAGTGCATTCGGAAAAAATTCCTTCACAATGACTTTTTCTCGGTTGTCCAACAGCCTTGCCGTATACACGATGGCCAGCTCACTGCGGGACAAGGCGCTTCGAATTTGATATGTATTTCGCAGCTTCGTATTGCGGGCAAGCAGATTCCCGCTTGTATCCACGATCATGACTCGTCCTCCTGTCAGGTTCTTAGCTTATGTCTTTTGTATATATCGGCTTATTACATATCTTTTTATTATACCGTAAAATAGATTATTGGAAAAACAAATAACCTGCCATAATCTCCCTTAGAGAAATGATGACAGGTCTTTTGGCATTCATCTGGTTCTTTTTTCTCAAATCATTTAACCCAGTTTCGTTCCAGGCTTCATGCTGCGCACACTGTTCGTATTTTTCTTCCGTTCACTACGCAGTTTGCCTTTACCTTGTTCTGGAGTGCGAATGGTAAGGGCAATCAGGAACGATACGACGCACAGCACAGCAATTGTGGTAAAGGTCGGGATGAATCCGCCGAGCAAGGCTGCGATAAATGACCCCGCCAGCGCACCAAGGCCAAAGCCTTGATACACAATACCATAGTTTTTACTTTGATTTTTCAGTCCAAAGAAATCAGCTACGATGGCAGGAAAGACTGTAATGTTGCCGCCGAAGCAAAAAGCAATTCCTGCTACACAGGCAAAGAACAAACCATAATTCAGCGGTACCAAACTTAACACTGTAACTGCAGCCGCCGTTGCCAGCAACGCACCCGCTACTACTTTCAAACGACCTACTTTATCCGATAGCGCACCTAAAATGATCCGACCCGCCGTGTTGAAAATGGCGACCATAGCGACCGCATTAGCGGCTGTTGCTACATCCAGACCGGCCATCCGTACGCCGATATCTTTGACGACTCCAATCAGGTAGAGACCACTCATACAAGCGGTAAAGAACATGACGAACAGCAGGTATGCCTGCTTGGTGCGCAACATTTCTTTAACGGTGTAGTCCCGCTGTACGACCCCATTTTGTACCGAAGGCTTGTTCACGACTACAGCTTCTCTTACCAGGAAAGAACCACCCACAATCATGATCAGCACGATCATTCCCCAATATAAGAACGCTTGCGATACACCAACGGACTGAATCAACGAACCATTAATATACTTGAATATAAGACTGCCTGTTCCATATGCCCCAACCGAAATACCGGAAATAAGTCCTTTTTTCTCAGGAAACCATTTAATCAGATTAGAAAGTGATGTAATATATGCCGTTCCATCCGCAAAACCTACGACAATACCCGCCAAAATGTAAAGCAGGGATAACGAAGTTACCTGTGAACTGAGCATGAGCCCTGCTCCTAACACGACACCTGCACACAAAATCAAACGACGTAGTCCCCATTTATCCTGTAGTTTGCCTGCGAATAAGGTAGCAAACGCCAGTGCAAAACTGGTAATTGAAAATGTAATGGCAACCGAACTGAGGTTCCAGCCAAAGCGGTCCACCAACGGTTGATTAAATAAACTCCATGTGTAAATGGTTCCTAATCCCATCTGGACAATGATTGTTCCAAGTACGACAAGCCAACGATTTCCGCTGTTTGTTTTCATTTCAATCTCCTCTTTTCATTCCGGCTCTACAGCGTCAATTTGTGATTATGATAACCGGGAATCCAGTATACTTTGCGCCTGAGGAGGAGCAAGTCTGTAAGGATTCTCTCTACACGGGTTATTATAACCCTGCATGTCAGCCAGAAATCGTTTGAGGAATGAAATGCACATATAGCGGAATGAAATGCCTTTAAAGTCGCATAATTTGCCGAAATTCCTTGGCCTTGCTACGGCTTACTGGAATTTCAGCCTCTAGTCCACGCAAACGCAGGAGATACGTATGATTAAACCAAGGTACAATTTCACGGATCTGCGACAGATTAACTGTGTACGATCGGTGACAGCGGAAAAAGTCCTGCTGCGGCAACCGGCTATGAAATTCTGAAATGCTCATCGGCATCGTATATTCTTCGTGCCTAGTAAAGACACGGGTCACCTTTTCCTGCGCACACGCATAGTAAATATCGTTCGCATCCGTTACGATGATTTTGTCATTTTTCAGCAGATTAATACGACCTGGCGCAGCAACGGTGCTGGCTTCAGCAGCTCGGGGTTGCGCCGTCTGGACAGGCTCCTGTATTGGAACGTTCTGCTGCTCATAAGCATTTTCCAGCTTACGCAGCATAGATGCGATCCGTTTTTCATCATAGGGTTTGAGGATGTAGTCGAACGCCTCCAGTTCAAAAGCCTGCGCCGCATGTTCTTTATAGGCGGTCGTAAAAATAATATAGGGCTTTTTGGCAAATTTGCTAATGTTCTGTGCCAGCAGCATCCCGTCCAATGAAGGAATATTAATGTCCAGAAAGATCGCATCCGTCTCCTGATCTTGCAGAAACCGAAACACATCTAGCCCATCCTCGAAACTATCGGTCACCTCAATGTTGCTATGAGTCTGAATAAGATACTCCAGCTCTTCACGCGCCGGAAGTTCGTCTTCTACAATTATGGCCTTCATGACTTCTCCTTTGGTATGTCAAAATAAACTTCGGTGCCCGGCTCATGCTTCAGAATAATAACTCCTTCGCCGTACATAAGCTTGAGTCGTCTGTGCACATTGTACAAGCCGATCTGTTTAGCCGGAACCCGATCATGATACAGGTTATCCACAACATCATCGCGTATACCCACCCCGGTATCTGCCACAGAAATACGCACCTTTTCTCCACGATCCTTTACAGAAATGGTTACTGTACCTGCCCCCTTTTTCTTGAGGATTCCATGATTAATCGCATTCTCAACCAGGGGCTGGATAATAAGGCTTGGAATACGCACAGACACCTCATCCATTACATACTCTACCTGAAGCCGGTTGCCGAAGCGTGCTTTTTCAATTTCTACGTAATCAGACACCTGCTGAAGCTCCTTATGAATTTCAATCAAATCATCATTCAGCTCCAAATTATAGCGCAGATAACCCGATAAATTAATGATCAGCTCTCGGGCCTTATCCGGCTTGGTGCGTGTCGTCGAGGCAATGGCGTTCAACGCGTTGAACAGAAAATGAGGATTGATCTTAGTCTGGAGTGCCTTTAACTCGGCCTTATTCGCCGCTTCCTTAATTTGCTCCACACGCGATACTTCCATTAACGTGGAAATGATTTGAGACAAGCCAATCGCCATCGTCTGCAACGGATACGTGATTTTATAAGCTTTGCGATAATAAATCTTCAACGTTCCGGTTACTTCTCCCCGCTCCTCTAACGGGATAATGAGCAGGGACTGGATTTGGGGTGTTTTATCGTCTGCAATATGATTGCGGATCGTGATTTTACCGCTGCGGATCGTCGATTTAGTCACATCGCTAATGATCTCATCTCCGATGTGATAACGCTCTTCGCCAAAACCGACATAGGCCAGCACATCTCTGGTATCCGTAATCGCCACCGCGTCTGCCTTGATGTCTTCTTTTATGATCGAGCAAATCGTATGCAAGGATTCGGCATTAATGGAGCGAAAATAAGGTAACGTCTTATTGGCAATATCCAGTGCCAGCTTGGCCTGTCTGGCCGCGATATTCTCCTTTTCCCCCTCCACACTCTGGATCAACAGAACGATTAAACCGATACTGACTTCTCCGATAATCATCGGTAGACCAATCTTGGAAACGATGTCCACTCCAAGGCTATGGGGTTGTGCCATCACCATAATGAGCAGCATCGTCAACGCTTCGCAGACCATACCTGCGGCGATACCGACCAGCCATCTCTTGGAACGATTGACCCGGCGGCCGATGTATCCTGACACCACACCTGCCAGAATACTCGTAATCAGACACGGAATCGAGGTCACTCCCCCGATATCAATCAGATAACGATGGATACCCGATATAATACCTGTAACGATCCCAACCCAGGGTCCAAACAAAATACCGCCTGCCATAATTGCTATGATTCGAACGTTAACAAGCGAACCTTCAACTTCAATCCCGGTGTAGGTGCCGAACAGTGCAAACATGCAAAAAATCAATGTTAGTATGGCCAGCTCTGCCGGAGAATGACTGTTCTTTTGCAAGGTTTCCTTAAATCGGGGGATACGTGTAATAAAAAATAAACAAATCAGTAACAACGCTGCGCGCTCAAATAGCTGCATCAGCATTTCCAACAAGGCGTTCACCTGCGTTCCTCCCAAATAAAAACGAATATGCTTATGTTATCGTGTACGTCGTTCATACACACCATACCCAAGTATCATCAAGCCACATACGAATAAAATAATAACAAATATATTGTCAACAAAACTCGGCATATCAGGTTCTGACATAGAAATGCCCGAACTATTCAATTTAACAGGTACGGAATTCGCAGCCCATTGAATGACTGCTATAAAGCGCTCCATCGTATATATCACTCCGCTACCCAATAGGCTCAACACGCCGAATAACAAATATTTAAGCTCCATAAGAATTTATCCCCCCTTAGTTACAAAGCATTTAAACTGCCACAAATTATACCATCAACTTCCATCTAATTATAGCTTCTAGAAATCGCCTCTTCTTCATTTCCCTTCTTCAAACGCAGAAAAAAACCGGAGAGTACCGCTTGATAGCGATACTCCCCGGCTCTCTAGTCCGATGAAGAAGCTTGTCGGTTATTTGCTTTTGCTGATTTCGGTAGGACTGTTGTACTCCTTCTGATCATGTACCAGTTCTTTTAATTGGATAATCAACGCCTCTAGCTCACTAAACCCGGTCACCATATTGGAGGTTATATTTCGTTGTTCCTCTACTCCAGCCAAAATTTGTTCTGATGCTGCACTCGCCTGTTCCGTTACACTTGAAAATTCCGTCATCTCTTGAACAACCTGAGATGAATACTGCTGCATGCTATTCGTACTGTTTTCCACATCCACGGCCTGCATCAGCACTTTATTGGCGTTTTGCAGGATGTCTTCCAGTACAATTTCGGTCGAATGTGCCGATTCCATACTTTGCTGTAGCCTGTGCTGTCCCATGTCAAATTGGCTTACGACAGAATCCATCTGAGTTCTCAATTGAGTCAAAATAGCTTCCATCGCCACCGAGGTGTTCCCTACCATTTCAGCCAAATTACGCACTTCGCCAGCTACGATGGCAAATCCTTTTCCATGCTCTCCCGCTCTGGCGGCCTCAATGGATGCATTCAAGGACAGCAAATTAGTTTGTTTCGAGATTTGAGTAATATCTTTAAGCATGGCAGACATGTTATCACTTTGTACTCTAAACTCGTCCAGTTCTTCTTTGGTACGGCTCATGACTTGACCCAAATCCTTAATTTGAGACGTCAATGCAAGCAGTTGACTGCTCCCTCTGTCCCCGGCATTTTTCGTATCTTCGGAAAGCTGCTTCAGTTCTCGGGAATGATCAGCTACCTCTCGCACGTGCTGGTCAGATTGAGCCAAGTTATCCGTAACCTCGGTGATATTCGAAGCTTGCATTTCTACCCCTTTGGCAACCTCCTGAAATCCGAAAGCGACTTCATTTGTCACGCTGCCCGTCGCATCTACTTGATTCCTGAATCGTTCTGTAAAGCTATGCAATCCAGCCACTGCTTGTCTAACTTGCTCAAACAGAAATTCAATTCGTTGCCTTGTAACATCGATATCTTTATTTTGCTCTTCACTTTTCTTAAACTGCTTTTGATTTAACACCGATACCACTAACAGTAGTAAACCAATGAGTAAAACAATAATAAACTCATGCACATAACGCAAAGAACCGGTAGCCGGGGGAATTGGGGGCGTACCGATTGTTATTTGCACAAATATATTACAGAGATTTAAGGTCATAGCTACCAGAAAATACCGGTAAGACGGATACAGCAAAAACAAAGAGCAAATTAATATGGTGGTCCCTACCTCGACGTTAGATAAGTTCAAAAATATACACATTAATACGCTAAAAAACGTAGTAATCCACGGAATAAGGCGGATTCCTTTCTTTTTCACATTCAGGATCGTTAAAACTGCCGCGACTACAAATCCTACACCATTAGATACCCACATCGAGGGATTAGATAATGCCGGGACGATGCCGCTCAAGGCCATAATCCAAAAAATAATGATCACCAATTTGTTTCTTTGCCACAACAATTCACTCGTTCTGTCCATGATTGTGTACGCGCTCCTTAGAATATATATTAGGTATTTATAAAATAAAAATGTAAATACCATACTTTATATATCGTCATATCAGAACACGTAGTGAATGAAAATCATGCAAACACTCCACATTCCCTTTAATCGTCAAATTACAACAGGACAACTCTTAAAGGGAAAGAGTAGTAATTGTAAATAAATGAATGCAAAGAATCGCCCCCCTGACAGGGAACGATTTTGAATTCATTTTTGATGATCTTTGCAATTGGAAAAGGTTCATGTATTCACTGATAATATTAGGATTCCTTGTTTTCAGAAGCCTCTTCAGCGCCTTCGGTTGCCGCTGCATCACCTTCCACAGCAGCATTCTCTACTTCAACTGCACGTGGAACGATAATAGAAGCAAGCAGTTCTTCTTCAGGGACGTGCAGTGTTACTCCTTTAGGGAGTTTCAAGTCGCTAGCGCTCAGCTTGTCGCCAACATCCAGCGCGGATACATCCACCTCAATGGTAGATGGCAAATCAGCCGGAAGACCTTCGACCTCAACTTCCGTTTCCTGAACTTGCAGAATACCGCCTGTTTTTGTACCTGCAGGTGTACCCTGATAATCAATAGAAACACGCACGCGAAGCGGTTTGTTTTTGGAGATTTTCAGAAAGTCGGCATGCAACCATTGGTTATCACGCTGTTGATAATCTTTAATAATAACTGGAATGGTTTCTCCACCCTCTACTGTGAGGTTAAACACCTCTGAACGTCCGGTTTTGACTACTTTATTAAATTCCTTGGCATCGACATGTACAGGGGTTCCTTCAAGCTCAGAGCCGTAAACCACAGCTGGAATCCGTCCTTTTAACCTCAATCCACGAATGGCCGAACCCTTCTTCTCTGTTCTCGGCTGGGCGGTCAGTTGAATACTTCCTCCATTAGAACTCATGATATACAACCTCCTTCAGGTTACCTTACAAATGATTTTCCTCCAAGAATCTTGCCTGTTTACCAGTCGTACTACAGGATGTAAGCCAGCTAGCTGGCAAAACTAAACAAGTCCATAATTCTATTTTACCCCTTTTTTCTGAAACTGACACACGTTTGCATAAAAAAATAGCATTTCTCGAAATGATCGAAAAATGCTATTTTTGTGTATATACGCAACCAAGCACGCAAGTCTAACCGGCCCGATTATCATTTACCAGTAACAAATATTCTTCTCTGCCACTATGAATCAGTACCTGCATCACAGACTGGTTCTGGTCTATATCAATATATCGATCTGCCTCAACATCCTTGGCATCCCAGTGATTAAGCCGGACAATGTAGCCAATTCGCTGTATATCAGGAGCCACCTGAATACGCGCTATTGCACGACCGTCATCCAAATCCCGAAATTCGACATGTCCGTCGCGATGCCCAGTTCCCCATACCCATACGTTCCAGCCAGTGTATTGCCGATCCGTACGCTCGTAGATCAGTTCAATCGTACGAAATGGAGCGACTTCATTATCGTTTCCAAGCTGCACATCTGTCAAAGCCATGGCTGTACCTGCAATTTCTTGATCTGTTCCCTCATCCGAGTCTTCCAATTCGTTCTCCGCCTGACGATTAGCCTGATCTTGTTCAGTCAAAAAGGAGACTCGTGCAGGTTCTTCCTGATCATATAACACCATCATTGACCAGCGCGATACAGTTACACGATGGCCTACGACTTCATACCGTGTCTCATTACCAGCCCCGTGTGCGTCCACGACCACATGCCAACGATCCGATTCCGCAGGCAATACTATCGTCTGCTCCGTATCCGAGCCGTTATAAATCACCACAATATGATTCCAGGCATCGCCGTTAGCATGGTGCCTCAAAGCAAAGGCCACCACATGCCCACTGCTTTGCAGCACTTCCATGTGCTGCTCCACCAGCTCACGTTGGTCCATTCGGAATGCTGGGTGGCTGCGTCGCAAAGCAATTAAGCCTTGGTAGTAATCAAACACGGGGCGAAACCTCGCCTTGTTATCCCAATGAATGGCATTGACCACATCTGAGCTCCGGTAACTATTGTGGTCTCCATATTTGGAGCGCAACAGTTCATCCCCTGCATGAATAAAAGGAATACCTTGAGATGTGAGTACCATGCCGTTGGCCAACAGGGACTTGCGCACGGTTTCGTCCTCTAGCAGGTTATTTTCATCCAGTTCCCCATACGGATCTGCTTCGGCAACAGCATGTTCAGGTGTCCTCCCATCCTGTGGCTTCCCCTGCTCCCATTGTGGAAAACGACAGTGCTCCCGCAAATGTCTTACCGTCAAAATTTTATCCCACAGATTGAGATTATCGTGGGCAGTTACATAATTGACGGTCTCCGATGGCTGAGCTGTGAAATCATGAATAGCCCCAAAAGCACCTTTGAGCACCTGCTCCTCCTGATGTTCTGCCCCCGTGGCAAACCCGCTTCCAGTACCGTCGCTATCCCCCTTAATAGCAGAACGGTAGTTGTCGTTAAAAACAGCAAAGCCTTTGTCCCGTTGTGTTCCTTTTAGCGTAAGCAAGGGTTGTGGAGATTCTCCTCCCGTCCAAGGCTCACCATAGATCAGCAGATCTGGACGCACTTCAGAGCGAAGTTCTTGCGTAAGCTGCACCACGGTTGGTGTATCAATCAGACCCAACAGATCAAATCGAAAGCCGTCTATATGATATTCCTCTGCCCAATAGCGTAGTGAATCCTTGATATACTTGCGCACCATCGGACGTTCGGTTGCCACCTCATTGCCTACACCTGATCCATTGGTGAGCTGCCCTTGTTCATCCGTGCGGTAATAATATCCAGGTACAACAGGCTCAAATGGCCCCTGTTCCACCGAATACGTATGGTTGTATACAACGTCCATAATGACACCGATGCCGGCAGAATGCAAAGACTGTACCAGCAGTTTCAGCTCTCGTATACGTGCCTCCGGATCAGCCGGATTGGAAGAATAAGACCCCTCCGGCACATTATAATGCTGGGGATCATAGCCCCAGTTATATTCAGTATCTAATTCCGCAAAGTCATTCACCGTATGAAAATCAGCTACTGGAAGCAAATGAACATGTGTAATGCCCAGTTCCAGCAGATGATCCAGCCCGATACTGTTCCCCTCAGGATCCTTCAATCCCGTATACGTAAAGGCCTCAAACCGTCCCTGAGCAGCAGATAAGCCTTTTTTCCCTGTATTAAAATAGGTATCCATCGAAAAATCACGCACATGAACCTCATAGAGAATGGCATCCGTCGGCCGCTTAAGGGTAGGCCCCGCATCCAATTCCCATCCATCCGGGTTGGTTTGAGCCAAATCAATGATCGCTGTACGTTGCCCGTTGGCTGATACCGCTGTGGCATATGGATCGGCAGCATAATGAACAGTGTTGTCCGCCCACTCCAGCCTGTACATGTAATAATATTTGTTCCAGTCACCTTCCAGCTCTATAGACCATACCCCTTGATCATCACGGATCATGAGAAATTCCTGACCCCCGCCGTGCTCCTGAACGTTCCCCTCCTGATCGTACGCCCCCGCATCGCTATACAACGCTATATGGACCTGCTTCGCAGTCGGGGCCCATACCTTGAACTTGCTGCCCGCAGGCGTATAAGTAAGACCCAAATCATAGCCTTCATATATGGGATATTTTGTGTGCTCAAGCTCTTTAAGCTGATTGAAATCTGACATTTCTGTTCACCACCCATTTCTGTACATCGGCTTACAGCCTCTGTTCATCCATCATTTATGATGTTTATGACTTGTCAATATACCTCAGGATTTGCAAAATCCTCACCTCATAGGCTATCAAAATAAGACAAGCTTGAAAAGCTGGATGATTTAAATAAGGATGACGCTCCCATTTCAACACGCACACTCCATTTTATGACAAAACGATGAACAGGCTACAGCTTTCGCCTTCAAAGCATCACATTTATTTCCCAGCTTTCATCACGTTCAGGAGAGTCGGCGGTTATCCATTTGAAAAATTTCGTCAGCCATTCGCATAGTAGAGCTTCGATGCGAAACAAGGATGATCGTTTTGTCTTGCTGCTGTTCTTTTAACGATTTTAAAATAATCGCTTCGTTCAAACTGTCCAAATTGCTAGTTGGTTCGTCTAGCAGTAAGAGGGGCGCATCATGAACAAAGGCTCTGGCCAGCCCCAAGCGCTGGCGTTCACCACCAGACAGCCTGTCCCCCAATTCTCCGACCCGGCTGTCATATCCTTGAGGCAATGTCATAATAAAATCGTGTACTGATGCCTTACGGGCTGCTTCCACAACCTGTTGATGTGTAGCATCCGGCTTTCCAATTTTGATATTAGCTGCAATGGAATCGTCAAACAGGAATGTATGCTGATCGACGTAGCTTTGCAAGCTTCTCAAATGTCGGGTCTCAATGTCCTTCAAATCGTGGTCAGATAGTAAAATCCCACCCTTCTGCGGGTCCCTGAATCGCATCAGCAACTTCAGCAACGTTGACTTACCGGACCCACTTTTACCCTGAATACCTATAATTAGCTTGTGTGGTATCGTGAGACTTACATCATTCAGCACCGTTTGACCATCGTATGCAAAAGTCACCTTGTCTATCTGCGCTCCAGTAAAGCCAACGGTCATTCCATTCATATTTTCTTCTACCTCCGGGCTCTCCTCCAGCAGACTTAGCACTCGCTCCCCGCTTGCCAGCGTTTGAAGCAAATTGTTGGACAAATTGCTCAGTGCGACCACCGGACCAAATGAACTAAACAGAGCAATGACTGAAATCAGCATACTTGTAAAATCCATCTGTCCTTTAGACATGCTATACAATCCAGCTAGCAGCATCAAGAATGAAAATCCGACTACAGCTGCATCTGTGACTGCTCTTGTGATGCCTTCATGATGCTTCAACTCTTTCTGCTTGGCATCCAACTGATCCGTACGACGGTTAATTTCATTTAATCGTTGTTCCCCTTGCCCATATTGCACAATTTCCTTCATCCCACGTAAGCTGTCCAAAAAATAACTGCTCAGCTGGCCGAAGCTGCTCCGGTATTCCATCCCTTGGCGCTTGCCCATACGTGTCGTAAGTAGGGGAATAAACAAACCGACGGTTATGTAAGCAAGCGCAGCAAGCCAGCCTAGCAGAGGCTCATAAGAACCGATAAAAAACACCATGAGCAGTGAGGTGATGATGCCAATCATTACAGGCGCTATCGTATGCGCATAAAATACTTCCAGCAGCTCAATATCACTCGTAATGAGTGATATCAGATTCCCCTTGTCCTTGCCTTCCAATTTGGCTGGAGCGAGTCTTCGCAGGGCTTGAAGCACCTTATCACGCAGTACAGCCAGTAGCTTGAAAGCGAGATAATGACCACTCATTTGCTCGCCATAACGGAATACGCCGCGCAGTACGGCACAAACCACAATCACCGTCAGCAAAAACGATAGGGTGTAGCCTGTCGTGATGCTCGTTGCTGTAAGCAGAGCCAGGGCTCCGAACACTATAATGCCAATAGCACAAACAAAACCAAGCACTCCTGTAACAATCGTGATGAGCAGTACAGGTAAAAGAGGACCCGCCAATACCAATAATTGGCCCATGATCCGTAATCCGTGTCTACGCATATACAGCCCCTCCTTTTACAAACTGCTCTACCTGGTGTTGACTGAGATACATCTCCGCATAATGTTCCTGCTGGCTCAACAGCTCATGATGCGTTCCCGATTCTGCCACCAAACCGTTTTGCAGCACATAGATACAGTCGGATTGAACTACATTTTCCAGTCTGTGAGAGATAAGAATCACTGTTTTTTGACCTGCCAGCGCATGTATAACCTCCATAATGCCTTCCTCACTTTCACTGTCAATGTTAGAGGTGGCCTCGTCAAAAATGTAGACACGACTATCATGTAGCAATGCTCTGGCTAGTGCTAGCCTCTGGCGCTGTCCTCCTGACAGATTGGCTCCCTGCTCTTCCAGTTCTGCTTCCAGACCTCCTTCTGAGAGGATAAAATCATACAGCTTCACTTGTCGCAAAGCTTCCAGCATGTGTTGCTCATCCGCGTGCTCATTGCCCATTTTTAAATTTGCTTCCACGGTGCCTTTAAAAATATAGCTGTTAAAACCGATCCAGGTCATATGACGCATGCGGCTTTCTTCCGAAATATCGGTAAGCTCGGTTCCTCCAATCGTCAGGCTTCCTCGATACCCCTCGTGATGCCCAACAATCAATCCGGCTACCGTACTTTTACCAGAGCCTGATTCCCCAACAATGGATACAAAGCTGCCCTGGGGAATATCCATGGATACATTTCGTAAGGTATCTCTTTCGTCGTAGGCGAAACTCACCTGTTCCAGACGAATATCTGTGGTTTCTATGCTTTTTTGTCCTTGGATAAGGTCCTCTGTGCTCAACATTTGGAATATTTTGTCACTTGCAGCCATTCCGTTCATGGCGATATGAAAGTAAGAACCCAGAAGACGCAGAGGAATAAAAAATTCTGCCGACAGCAAAACAATGATGATTGCTCCTGCCAAGCCAATTCGTCCAGAAGAATATTCGCTTACCGCGACCAGTACACCCGCAACGGCACCACCAAATGCGATAAGATCCATAATGGCCACGGAGTTAAGCTGCATAGTCAGCACTTTCATCGTCATTTTGCGAAAATCTTCAGCTGCTGTGTTCATTTCCTGATGTTTATCCTGGTCTGTTCCGTACATTTTGAGCGTAGTCAGACCTTGCACATTCTCCAAAAAGCTGTGGCCCAAATTGACGTAACTACCCCAATATTTCCGAAAAAGCTTTTTAGCCATCCTCATAATGACAATGATCGACACTGGAATTAAGGGAACGCAGATCAATAGTATAATGGCTGCTTTGAAGCTGACAAAAGAGAGGGTAATGAATAACGTTACGGGGGCAAGCAGACTGTAAAATAGCTGAGGCATATATCTACCGAAATAGGTTTCAAGCTGCTCTACCCCTTCTACAGCAACCTGAATAACCCCCGAGGTGGAGGTATGATCTGTATATGCGGGCCCTATCTTCAGCAACTTGCTGTAAATTTGCGAGCGCAGCGTTTTTTTAGCATTTACCGAAGCACGATAGGATAACATACTGGCTGCATAATTGCTCAGGCAGCGAACTGCAATAGCAGCAATAACAATGACCGTCATAGATAGAATCAGCTTGCGAGTCACTTGTCCTTCCCATGCCTGCTGCATAACAAAGGCCATAGACAACACAGCGGCTATACTCCCCAAAAGACCGATCCACTGCACAAGCACACCCCATACGATATATTTTCGAGAATGTTCCACTAGACCGAGCAGACGGCTGTCGACCATTTTAGACTTTTTTTTTGGAGTAGGTGCAGGTGAAGATGATGGTGTTATTTTTGCTGCAGCGTTTCTCACTGTTCCGATTCGGAATATAAAGTAATAATATTTAAAAAGGATGACCAAGACGATGAGCGTTTTGCCCCACACATTAGGGGTGAAAATAAAGCCTATAATCAGCATCGTTGACGCTAAGCCCAATGTCGTGATTTTCGTAGACAGCTTCAACGACCTTGTTTGAACAAAACTCTCTAGATGCTTTTGGTACAGGGAGGTATTCGAAAACCACTGGTGAATCCTTTCGGACCCCCGCATAAAGAAAAAGGTCGCGAGCAGCAGAAACGGTGTAGTCGGTAGCAATGGTAGCACTACACCAATAACTCCAAGCGCCAAAAATAAAAACCCTAAGGTAATATAGATCGGTTTCACTATAATCCTCCCTAATAGTTATAATAGTAATGATTTCATTTTATAGATAATGATAATCATTATCAATATAAACAATTTAAGCAGGTTGTTATGTGATGTAAATCACGCATATAAAAATCCTCTTGAAGCACATCTCTACAGAACACGCTAGTGTTGATGTGGATGCTTTGTCTTCAAGAGGATTATCGAAATCTAATGTTAGTAATACGTTGTTTTATGAATTTATAATATCATATTGCTCCAATATCTGCCGATGTAACGGGTGGTCTGCGGTTATGGAAGTATAACGCGTCAGCGCCACACCCAGCCCTTCGTTGCGGATCACCTGCTGAAGCTCGACTGCCTCGGGGTCTTCCGTAATATCAAATTTACAGGCAGCAGCCATTCCTAACGCCAGATGATCCGTCGGAATGCCATACTCCTGCGCTTGGAGCGCGGGACGTACAAGACGGTCATTGGGAGACAGCTTGCGTAATGGTGAACGTCCGACCCGAGTAACATCGTCTATTAGATTAGGGTTGCGGAAGCGATCCAAAATTTTAGAGATGTACTTCCTATGCTCCTCTTGATCCAAACCGAAGCGCTTCACAAGCACCGCTCCCGTTTCCTCCAGTGACCCTTGTATCGAATCCACCACCTTGCTATCCTTCATGGCCTCCTGAATGGTAGCATAACCTGCGGTATAACCAAGATAAGCTGCCACGCAATGTCCCGTATTTACCGTAAACAGCTTTCGTTCAATGTAAGGCTCTAGATCCTGCACGTACAGGATACCTTCGATTTCTTCATGCTCAGATGCCATTTGCGAACGATCCACCACCCACTCATAAAAAGGCTCTACCTGCACATGTAACGGGTCCTCGTGTTGCTGGATCGGCACAATCCGGTCTACGGCAGCATTTGGAAAATACACCGAAGCCTCAGCCTTGGCACGGGTCGCCTCATCCAATAGCGCAAAAACATGCTCTTTCAGTTGCGCACTGCCTCCGATTGCATTTTCACAGGCAATCACATGCAGCGGCCTCGCTCCTCGCTCTACCCGCCGCTTGATGCCCTCCGCAATGCCTGCTGCAATGTGCTTGAGGATGCTGACACCTACTGCGGTCGTTACCAGATCAGCGTGGTCTACCGCATCGGCTACAGCCGCTGCATCCTTGCCGTCAATCGCCGTCACATTCATGACCAGCTCCGTATCCTTTGTATCATTGGCTAACTCTACGGTGTATTGTTTACGACGGCGTAACTCGGATACAAGGGTGTCATTGACATCTGAAAAGACAACCTCATAGCCTGCACGCGACAGAATCAATCCGATAAAGCCGCGACCGATATTTCCTGCTCCAAAGTGGACGGCTCTCATAGCTCCAGCTCACTTTCGAACAGATCTATAATTTCCTGTGGGGTCACCGCGTTGCGAAGTTTCTCCATGTTTTCTTCCTCTGCACACACCACAGCAATACTCGTCAAAATCTCCATATGATCGCCGCCTTGTGCTGCAATGCCGATTACCATGTATGCTTTTTCTTCCCCAAAATCTACGCCTTGCGGAAACTGAACGATGGAGATGCCTGTGGATTGAATAAGCGTCTTGGATTCCTTGGTGCCATGTGGAATAGCCAGCCCGTTCCCGATATAGGTGGACACGATCTCCTCGCGTTCCAGCATCTTGTCAATGTACTCACTTGAAATATGTCCTGCATCCAGCAGGATTTGTCCAGCCATACGAATCGCCTCATATTTGTCTTTGGCGGTTGCATTCATTTTCACTTTGTCTATCGTCATAATACTCACGGTAGGTTCCTCCCTGTCCCTAATTTACTGTGGAAAAATCCAGCTAGCTCAATCGATATATAATTGACAATATGATCCCTGCTACCGTGTTCCAGTAGCGTAACCATGTCTTCCTGCAAGAGTAATGCACTAATCTCGCTCAATACCTCCAAGCTTTCTCTCGGCAGCTCACGAGGTCCCAACATGAGCAGCACGCATTCTACCTGTTCGCCTGTATCCGCCAACAGCGGCTCTGCCAGCTTATACAAGGTAAGCGAAGGTTTGCGAATATAGTGGCTACGCGTATGAACTAAAGCAATGGAGGTATCAGAGATCACCTGACTACCTTGGCGCTCTCTTTCCATGAGTTGTGCAGCAACCGCAGAAGGCTCTGTAACATTCCCCCGCCCCGCCTCCAACATGCATATAGCCTCTACGGTCGCCGCCATATCCATCTCCTGATTTTCCAGCGGGTACACTTGAAATTGCTGTACAATGTGTACAATTTCATCGAGACTTTTCCGCAGACCGGTAAGCCACTCCATGTCCTGACCGGGCTGAACAACCTGTTCCTGCTGATGGTCATCAGGATGATTGAGTGTAATATGCTGGATAAATTGACGCAGGCGATCACTCTCCTCCTGCGTCAGCAGCGGGCTGATCTTAAGATAGCGATCTGGTTCAAGCGGTAGCTCTACTGTCGAAATGATCAGATCATAATCCTCCTTGGGGATCCGCGCCGCCTCGTACCATGAGGCCCTATCCACAATTTTGATCTGTGGCAGCTCTTTGGCGAGCCTTGTTGCCAGAAGTCTGGATGAACCAATGCCGCTCGTGCAGACTACGATGGCCCGCACCTCCCGCCGCAATTGTCGCAGCCGCTCCAGCGAAGCGCCGAAATGCATGACGAGAAATCCGATCTCTTCATCAGGGACTTTCATTTCTGTCATGTCTGCTGCAGCCTTTTTCACTGAGTCGAATAAGCTGCTGTAATCCTTGCGGATTTGCTGAAGGAGGGGATTACGAATCGACTTGCCTTCCTTCAAACGTTTGAATACCGGAGCCATATGGGCAATCAGTCCTTCACGCAGAACACGGTCCTCTTCCAATGGCGTGCCTGTTTCTTCCTCCACACGACGAATCAACTCATGAACCGACTCCAGCAGTACAAGATCATCGAGCGGCAGCAGCCGGGTAGAATGATCCTCGGCATCACGGAACAGCAGCCTGAAATAAGATCGTTCCGGGTCCGGAAAGTTTATATCCAGCGCCGCTGACAATTCTGCGCATATGCGTTCTACCATAGCTGTACGCAGCATGATATTCTCATCCGAATCTGTTTTTAAATAGGAGAGAAGAGGATCCATAACATACCCGAGTCGTAGACGTGCCAGCGAAACGCAAATCTGAATCAGCAACTCCATATATTTGCTTTCCACCATGTTTTCCAGCCACTTTTCATGGGGCTGCCAGAGGGCCTTTTCCACGATCAGCAAGTTCCCTCTGCCAATCATCTCCAGCAATTTGTCGGAGACACGGGTCACAGAACGAACCTCTCCCTGGCTGGAAAACAGATCAGATTCATCCAAATGTTCGAGGGCCAGCTCGGAAATCGCCCGTCTTTTGTCTATCTCCCGTCCGGTAATCTCGACACCGTATCCCCGTCTGCGGACAAGCACGAGCCCTCGATCTCCGATCCAGTCTTGTAATTCGTCCAGATCATGACTGACCGTAGTTACCGTGACTTTCAGATCTGAAGCCAGCGCCAGCAGCTTGATCGGCTCCCGTGTATCCAGCAGCATGCAGAGAACCACGATCTTTCTCTCCTCAGCCGAATATTCGTCTGGATTCGTATGCAGCAATTGCTTTCGCAGGCATACAAGCTGAGCTGGGTCTGCATCTATACAGATACCAATCCCTGACTTTTTCTCCAGCTTCACCTCATGAGCTGCCAGCCAATGCTCGACTGCGCCCAGTTCCCGATGAACCGTCCTTGTGCTGACATTGATCTTCGTGGCAATTTCTCCGGCTGTAACCTCTTTGGACTGCTCCAGAAGATATTCCACGATGTCACGTTGTCGTTTCGTAATATTCATAAGCGCATACCGTTCCTTCCCAAGCTCATCCCTCCAGCAGGAGACGTACACTGCATACAGTCAGCCTGACTAAGACGGGGATTAAGAATCGGATTTCAGACGTTCAACCAGCGCTTCGTATTCAGGACTCTTCAAAAAATTGTCAATGGAAATGTGCTCAGCTTTCGGAGCTACTGTTTTAGCCCGGTCTGTCAACGTTTTTTGCGTAATGACAATATCCGCATCCTGTGGAATTTCACTGATTGCCGTATTCGTAACTGTTACGTCTACGCCCGCCTGCTTCATTTTTTTGCGTAAAATCGAGGCACCCATCGCGCTTGAACCCATACCTGCATCACAGGAAAAGACAATCTTGTTCACTTCGGATTTATCCTTGAGCGTTCGATCTGCGACAATCTCGGCAGCACGATCAGATTCGTGGTTATCTTCCATTACAGTGGCGTTAGCACTGGCACTCTTGCTTTGATTTTTCATATCTTTCAGGCGAGATGCAGCTTCCTCCAGCCCCTCTTCTTGTTGCTTACCTGTCTTGAGTAACACTGCTGCAACAGCAAAGGATACGACCGCAGCAGCGATCACCCCGCTCAGCATTGGCAAATATCCACCTTTTGGCGTCATTAGAAAATAGGCGATGATACTACCCGGTGAAGGAGCAGCAACCAGTCCGGCACCTGTCAACATGAAACAGAAGGTTCCCACAACACCGCCAGCTATAGCTGCAAGAATCAGAATCGGCTTCATCAAAATATAAGGGAAATAAATTTCATGAATCCCGCCGAAAAAATGAATGATGACTGCGCCAGGAGCTGACGACTTCGCAGAGCCTTTACCGAACAGACAGTAGGCCAGCAAAATACCAAGCCCCGGCCCAGGGTTGGATTCCAGCATGAACAGTACGGATTTGCCTGTTCTTGCAGCTTCCTCCAACGCAATCGGACTCAATACTCCGTGATTCAGCGCGTTGTTTAAAAATAATACTTTTCCGGGCTCAATAATGAGGTTGACAAGCGGCAATAGCCCCGCGTTCACGAGGAACTGTACCCCTGCCGACAACACTTGACTGATCATTTGTACAACCGGGCCGATCGCCACATGGGCAAGCAGTGCTAGAATGGCACCGATAATCCCGGCCGAAAAATTATTGACCAGCATTTCAAAGCCTGATCTGACTTTGCCTTCAATGGCCTTGTCGAACTTCTTCAATATCCACGCAGCCAGCGGACCAGCTACCATCGCGCCCAGGAACATCGGGATATCGGCTCCTACTATGACACCCATCGTCATGATGGCACCGATCACACCTCCACGCTGTCCGTGAATCATCGTGCCCCCTGTATAACCAATCAGCAGCGGCAACAAATAATTTTTCATCGGATCAACCAACTGTGCAAAACCTTCGTTCGGGAACCATCCGGTCGGAATAAAGAGTGCCGTAATCAACCCCCACGCAATAAAGGCTCCCATATTGGGCATAACCATACCGCTAAGAAAACGGCCAAAACGCTGTACGGCGACACGAGTGCCTCCTTTTGAACTTGGCTTTGCGTCCAATGTACTCATATTCAAATCCTCCTTGTAGGTAAGCATCACTACCTTTTCTTAAAATTCATACTAAATGACAGCGCTATCTTCATCAACGAAATGAAAACGTACTTTCGTCATGAACGTTGATGACAACATTTAAATTTAAATTATCCAGGAAGATATTATACCTGCATAATTCTTCTTAATATGACCTGTAGCTATAGAAATTAGTCGAAAAACCGTGCTGGATTATGTATGATTCCTATATGGGGACAACCCACTATATCAGAACAACACACGTAATTACGTTTTCAAAAAAAGACAAAAAAATAGCCGCTACGTCAAATCATAGCGACTATTTTATACAAAAATCGAGCAAACTAACGATGCTCTTATTCAATTAAAAATCAATATAAAATTCCGAATAACACGCTATTATTTCATGCTGCATTGCTCTATTTATTACTCCGAAATCAACTGCTCATACTGATCCGCCGACAGTAGTTTGCCCAATGCTTCCTCCACATCTTTATCCATCTCTACTTCTACCATCCAACCTTTGTCATAAGGAGATTCATTCACTAGCTCAGGTGTACCTTCCAGCGCTTCATTCACTTTTAATATAGTTCCCGTCACCGGAGCAAAAAGGTCGGATACCGTCTTCACCGATTCAATCGTACCGATCTCCGCTCCCTGCTCAATCGTTACTCCCGCCTCAGGTAATTCTACAAAAACAATATCACCCAGTTGGTGCTGTGCAAAGTCTGTAATACCAATCCGCACCGTTCCATTCTCTGTCCGCTGAACCCACTCATGTTCGTCTGTATACCAAAGTTGCTGCTTCACTTCACCCATTCTGTTCCCCTCACTTCCATATGAATAAAATCGCATTTGCTCACCTGTATTAGACAGGTTAAGATTATGACAATAAGAACACTCATGTCAATAATACTAACAAAAATACTTCATATCACCTCCTATAGCGCTCTATATAAAAATATAATAATTTATAACAAACGCTTACATATCCTTATTTATATATTAAATGTTTTTTCTATTGTTTTTGATGACATTTTTATTGACATTTTGAATGAATTTGCGTATTAATGGGTTATAGCAAATACTTTGGGAAACACCCCGACAACTGCAAACGCGGATGAACGCAGAGGGAGAGACTGCCAAAAAGATTCGCATAGCTGTTGCCGCTTGTGAGACAGTTGTGCACGCGAATCGGATCAAGTTGTTATCTGCAAAGCCAGGTAATATACTGCTGATCCCGAAGGTAGCGCCGAAGGAGTAAGCCTGCATTGCAGGTGAATCTCTCAGGCAAAAGGACCTCTGCCGGACGCATCTCTGGAGAGCATTCGCTATTGGAGCGGATCACCCAAGAGGAAACCCGGTACATACCGGGGTAACTTTCTGGTATCAAGGACAGAGCTGAAAAAAGAGTATAGACTGCTGTCTATACGTTTTTTTCGGCCTGTCTTTTTTGTTTTGCCGATCACACCGGATAGGAGTGGAAACATGACTAATTTGCGAAAAACACCGCTATATTCGTCCTACGGGACGCAGTCTGGGGTTCGTTGTATTGACTTTGGCGGCTGGGAGCTCCCCGTTCAGTTTAGCGGTATCCAAAAGGAGCATGAGGCCGTCCGGCAACGTGCGGGTTTATTCGATGTATCGCATATGGGTGAGTTTTTGGTTGAAGGCAAAGAGGCCGAAGCTTTTCTACAAAGGGTGACCACGAATGATGTCAGCCAGTTGGAACCAGGTCAGGCACAATATTCACTCCTGTGTTACCCCGATGGAGGTGTAGTAGACGACCTGCTTGTTTACTGCAAAGGACCGGAGCGCTACATGCTCGTTGTGAACGCCTCCAACATTGATAAGGATTGGGATTGGTTACTTCGTCATGTGCCTGCATCCGTTCACATGGAGAATGTGTCTGATGCAATAGCATTGCTGGCATTGCAGGGACCGGAAGCAGCACGTATTGCCGCAGCCGTGGCAGATACGGATATTACGAATCTGGCATCTTTCCACTTTCATGAGAACGTGCCATTGTTCGGAGCAAAAGCACTCGTCTCACGAACCGGATATACGGGCGAAGACGGTTTTGAATTTTACGTACCTGCCGCGGAAGCACCCGCCGTATGGGAGGGTTTGCTTCGTTCCGGTGAGTCGTATGGGCTGATTCCCGCTGGACTTGGTGCTCGGGATACACTACGCTTTGAGGCTCGGTTGCCGCTATACGGACAGGAGTTATCTGCCACAATTTCACCACTCGAAGCCGGTCTGGGTTTCTTCGTCAAGCTGAATAAAGGAGATTTTATCGGTAGAGAAGCACTTCAGCGTCAAAAAGAACAAGGGGTTCCTCGTAAATTGATCGGGCTGGAAATGATTGATCGCGGCATCCCACGCGCCCATTATCCGGTATTCGCAGAAGGACAACGCATCGGTGAGGTCACAACGGGGACTCAGTCGCCCACCTTGAAGCGTAATCTGGGCCTCGCCTTGGTGGACAGTCGTTTTAGCGCCCTCTCCACACCGCTGGAGGTTGAGATTCGTGGCAAACGCCTGCGTGCCGAGGTAGTGGCAGCACCCTTTTATAAACGCCCGCGCTAATCTTAAACTCTCTTCATTCCAATAAAGCAAACATGTCAGATATGAACTTCCGGGTTTTTCAGCTCACACTTTTTTATTAGCTAATTACGATTTAAAATTTTGCTTTTCGAAAGGAGCCAGAACCTATGAAGCAGCATCGTTATCTCCCTATGACTGAACAAGATCAAACCGAAATGCTGCGTGTGGTGGGTGTATCATCCATTGATGATTTATTCAGTGACATTCCAGAGGCCATTCGATATCAAGGGGAACTCCCTCTTTCTTCTCGACTCGATGAGAAAGCCTTAACCCGCCACTTGGCCGAGCTGGCTGGACACAACGCCAATACAGACACACATGCCAGCTTTCTTGGCGCAGGAATTTATGATCATCATATTCCGTCGGTCATCCAGCACATCACTTCACGCTCGGAATTCTATACAGCCTACACCCCCTATCAGCCGGAAGTAAGCCAAGGCGAGCTACAAGCCATTTTCGAATTTCAGTCGTATATTTGCGAATTGACGGGCATGGCTGTAGCTAATGCCAGCATGTACGACGGAGCGACTGCACTGGCGGAAGCGGGCTCACTGTCCGCCGCAGCTACCCGCCGTAAACAGCTTATCGTATCGAGGTCCGTCCATCCAGAGGCACGTCAGGTATTGGCAACCTATGCACGCGGATTGAATTTGGACATCGTGGAGATCGGCTGTTCGGACGGTGTAACGGATGCTGATGCGTTAGCGGCGGCCGTATCGGAACAGACCGCGGCTGTTTTGGTCCAAAGCCCCAACTTTTTCGGAGCCGTGGAAAATCTACAGCCGATGGCTGACCTCATCCATGCACACAAAGGTCTTTTGGTCGTCAGTGCCAACCCACTGGCACTTGGCTTGCTGGAGACACCCGGCAAACAGGGCGCGGATATTGTGGTAGGAGACGCGCAGCCACTTGGCATCTCCTCTTCTCTCGGCGGTCCGACTTGTGGATACTTTGCCGTTTCTCAGGCACATATGCGCCGTATCCCCGGCCGTATTGTGGGTCAGACCACTGATCGCAATGGTAAACGGGGTTTCGTGCTGACCTTGCAAGCCCGGGAACAGCATATCCGCCGCGAAAAGGCCACGTCAAACATTTGTTCCAATCAAGCATTGCTAGCTTTATCTGCATCTGTATACTTATCTGTTATGGGTAGACAGGGGATCAAGGAAGTAGCCGAGCTAAATTTGCATAAAAGCCGATATGCCTTAGAGCAATTGCTGAGCTTGAAGGGCGTAACTGCCTCGTTTAACGCACCAACCTTTAACGAGTTTGTCCTTAGACTGCCTGAGGGTACAGATATGAGCAGACTCCAGACCGAGCTGCTAGCTGCTGGATTTATCGCTGGCTACGATTTGGGCCGGGACTATGAGGAACTCGCTGGTCACATGTTGATTGCCGTGACGGAGCAAAGAACCAAAGAAGAGATTGACCAATTTGTGCACACCTTGGGGGGATTGCTATGACACATACCGGACAGGATCAGAAACAAGAGCTGTTAAAGGAACACGATCAAGCGCTCATTTTTGAATTGAGCCGTCCGGGTCGCATCGCCTATTCCCTTCCCGAGTGCGACG
The DNA here is from genome assembly GCF_054602585.1 of Paenibacillus sp. SEL3. Classification (NCBI taxonomy): domain Bacteria; kingdom Bacillati; phylum Bacillota; class Bacilli; order Caryophanales; family Paenibacillaceae; genus Paenibacillus; species Paenibacillus sp. SEL3. Next base: position 1,001,096 of record NZ_CM137725.1, read on the forward strand.
TTCCCCGTCGCCCGGTGGCAGCGCTTTTGCCAGACTATGCGCTGCGCAGCGAACCTGCAGCATTACCCGAGGTATACGAAGTAGACGTTATTCGGCATTATACCGCCTTGTCCCGGCGCAATTTTGGCGTGGACAATGGATTTTATCCGCTCGGCTCCTGTACGATGAAATACAATCCGAAGGTGAATGAGGATGTCGCCCGATATACAGGCTTCGCCAAAATCCATCCATGTCAGCCCGAGGAGAGCATCCAGGGTGCCATGGAGTTGCTGCATACGCTCCAAAATGATTTGGCTGCGTTAACTGGCATGGATGCCGTCACGCTTCAGCCCGCCGCGGGCGCCCATGGCGAATGGACCGGGCTGATGATGATTCGCTCATACCACGAAGCACGTAGTGAGCGACGTACCAAGGTGCTCGTGCCGGATTCGTCGCACGGAACGAACCCCGCCAGTGCAACCGTCGCAGGCTTCGAAACAGTCACCCTTCCTTCCACCCCTGAGGGGCTGGTGGATCTGGATGCGCTGCGTCAAGCCGTAGGCAACGACACCGCTGCGCTCATGCTGACCAACCCGAACACGCTTGGGCTGTTCGAGAAGCAAATCACTGACATTGCTGCCATCGTGCATGACGCGGGTGGTCTGCTCTACTATGACGGGGCGAACTCCAACGCCATCATGGGGATTACCCGTCCCGGAGATATGGGCTTCGATGTAGTGCATCTCAATTTGCACAAAACGATGAGTACCCCGCACGGTGGCGGTGGCCCCGGCGCTGGGCCTGTCGGCGTAAAGCAACGGCTCATCCCTTATTTGCCCAAGCCGCTTGTCGTACGGGATCCACAGGGGGTGTACCACTGGGACCGGGAACAGGGAGATTCTATTGGACGGGTTAAAGCCTTTTACGGGAACTTCGGTATTCTCGTCCGTGCCTATGCCTATATCCGTAGCTACGGGCCCGATGGCTTAAAACGTGTATCGGAATGTGCTGTACTCAATGCCAATTACATGATGCATCGGCTCGCTCCACATTTTGACCTGCCCTACCCTGGACATTGCAAACACGAATTCGTGATGTCGGGGCGAGGCTTGAAAAAATTTGGAGTGCGCACGCTTGATGTAGCCAAACGGCTGCTTGATTTCGGCTACCATCCACCTACAATTTACTTTCCGCTGAATGTAGAGGAGTGCATCATGATCGAGCCCACGGAAACGGAAAGTAAGGAAACACTTGATGCTTTTGTCGACACTATGATTCATATTGCGCGGGAAGCAGAAGAGAACCCTGAGCTGGTGCTCAATGCACCATATACTACTCCAGTCACACGATTGGACGAAACTACCGCAGCCCGCAAACCTGTACTGAATTGCTCATGCAGTTAAAACAAATTCTACTTTAAAGCATGCAAAAAAGCCGGTATCTAATTAGATACCGGCTGCTGTATGTACACAGCAATTTTTTGTTGGAAAAAGATATAACCTTTGAAATGTAATACCCTTCCTTAGCCTTCGATGCTTTGAACCAATTCAACAACCTGTTCTGCTGTTTGCATGTCCAGAGCTTTTGTAGCCAGTTTTTCCATGTCCGCACGGGACAACTTGGAAATTTGACTACGTGCTGGCAGAATGGAAGTGGCGCTCATACTGAACTCATCAAGTCCGAGACCCAGCAGCAACGGAATTGCTGTTGTATCTCCTGCCATTTCGCCACACATACCAACCCAACGTCCTTCACGGTGAGCGGCATCAATAACCATTTTCACCAGGCGCAGAATGGATGGATTGTAAGGTTGATACAGGTAAGAAACCCGCTCGTTCATGCGATCCGCTGCCATTGTGTATTGAATCAGATCGTTTGTACCGATACTGAAGAAATCTACTTCTTTTGCGAATTGGTCAGCCAATACCGCTGTAGAAGGAATTTCTACCATGATGCCCAGTTGAATTTCTTCGGATACGGATACACCCTCAGCTACCAATTTTTCCTTTTCTTCCAACAAAACAGCTTTAGCTTCACGGAATTCGTTCAGCGTAGCAATCATTGGGAACATGATGCGCAAGTTACCATGCACACTCGCACGCAACAAAGCACGCAATTGAGTGCGGAAAATATCCTGGCGATCCAGACACAGGCGAATAGCACGGAATCCGAGGAACGGATTCATTTCTTTCGGCAGGTCCAGATAAGGAAGTTCTTTGTCACCACCGATATCCAAAGTACGGACTACAACCGGTTTACCTTCCATTCTTTCCAGAACAGTTTTGTACGCTGTATACTGTACTTCTTCGGATGGAAGCTTATCGCGTCCCATGTACAAGAACTCCGTACGGTACAAGCCAACGCCTTCACCACCGTTGTCCAGGACACCAGCTACATCATTAGGCGTACCAATATTGGCTGCCAGTTCGACATGGACACCATCGACAGAAACCGTAGCTTCGCCGCGCAGCTTGCGCCACTCTTCGCGTTGCTTGTCGTATGCCACTTGTTTAGCACGGTATTCTGCAACAATCTCTTCGGTAGGGTTCACGAATACGTGACCATCTAAACCATCAACGATAATCAAATCGCCACTTTTTGCTTGAGACAATATATTTTTCGTTCCCACAACTGCCGGAATTTCAAGTGAGCGAGCCATAATAGCCGAATGCGAAGTACGTCCGCCGATATTCGTTGCAAAACCTTTAACAAATTCACGGTTCAGCTGAGCTGTGTCGGAAGGTGTCAAATCTTCTGCAAGCACAATCGTTTCTTCGGCAATTTCTGCAGGACTAACAAAATGAACACCAAGCAGGTGATTCAGGATCCGCTTGGTTACATCACGCATGTCCGATGCGCGTTCTTGCAAATAGGCACTTTTCATGTTTTCAAACATGGAAATGAACTGTGTAGCTACTTCATTCAAAGCATAGTCAGCATTAAGCTGCTCGTCTCTGATTTTAGCTTTAACCGGATCGATCAATTCAGGGTCATTCAAAATGAGCAGGTGAGATGCAAAAATTTCTGCTTTTTTCTCTCCCAGTTCCTTAAGCGTTTTCTCCTTAATCGATTCCAATTCGGTTTGAGATTGTGCCAAAGCCGCATCCAATCTTGCGATTTCAGCTTCAACATCACCAACCGCGCGTCTCTCTACAGCGTAATTCGGATGCTCCAAGATAAACGCCCGGGCAATGGCTATGCCTGCCGAAGCGGCAATCCCAGAAATCTTAAGCATGAACTTCGCCCAGCCCTTCGTTGACGATTACATTTTCAAGAGCTTTCAGTGCTTCGGCAGCTTCAGCGCCTTCGCAGATAATGTTAATAGTATCGCCTTGTTCCAGACCCAGAGACAATACACCCAGAATGGATTTCAAAGTTACTTTTTTACCGTTAGCTTCGGCAAAAGATTCAGCACCGCTGAATTTGTTAGCTGTATTTACCAGCGCAGTTGCAGGACGTGCATGGATACCGTCTTCATCCGTAATTCTAAAAGTTGTTTGCATAATTTGTTCCTCCCACTTTCCTAAAGATAATATTTGTTTACACGCAGTATACCGAATAATTGATCAGACGGCCTAAGCCGCCTAATCAACTAATCCGAAACACATAGAGTTTATTTTATCGTAATTATACCATCTTCGCCAGCCTTCAATACTCCAGTTTTGTTTAAAGTTACCGAAGAACCTTCAGGAAGGTTAGTAAAAATGACAGGTGAGATGATGGATTTAGCGTTTGCCTTCACGTATTCCAGGTCTACTTTCATAATAGGCTGGCCAGCTGACACAAGATCGCCTTCGTTCACCAAAACGTCAAATCCTTGACCTTTAAGCTTCACTGTATTCACCCCGATATGAACAAGCACTTCTTTACCGCCATCGGATTGGATACCAACCGCATGCTTGCTCGGGAATACATTGAATACTTTGCCGTAAACAGGGGACACAATCGTTCCATCATTTGGCACGACCGCAAAGCCGTCACCTGTCATACGTTCTGCAAATACCGGATCGGGAACCGTCGAGATATCAACCAATTCGCCGTTAACAGGCATTACAATATCTTCTACAATAATGGTTTGTTGTTCTTCTCCAGCTTCCTTCTCCTCTTGTGGAGCAGGTTGCGCCGGAGCTGGTGCAGGTGTACGTCCAGCCATGATATCAGCCATTTGAGATTTAATGGTGTCGGAACGTGTACCGAAAATTGCCTGTACGTTGTTACCGACTTCAAGGACACCCGATGCGCCAAGTTGTTTCAGACGAGCTTTGTCAACGTTCGATTTCTCATTAACCTCGATCCGAAGACGTGTGATACAAGCATCCAGATGCTTGATATTCGATGAACCGCCGAAAGCTGCCAAAATGTTGTGTGGGAGCTCATCACTACTACCAGTTGCTGCGCCATCCACATTTTCTGTGGCTTCTTCACGCCCTGGTGTTTTCAAGTTGAATTTCCGTATGATGAATCGGAATCCGAAGTAGTAAATAACTGCCAAAATCAGACCGACGATGATTACATACCACCAAGGCGTACGGGTTGGAATAATCCCGAAAATCAGGAAGTCAATAAATCCGCCTGAGAAGGTCATACCGATTTTGACATGTAAAATTTGCATGGTCATAAATGACAGACCTGCGAATATACAGTGTACTGCAAACAGCAGTGGAGCTACGAACAGGAAGGAAAATTCCAGTGGCTCCGTAATACCTGTCAAGAACGAAGTCAATGCTGCTGAACCCATAATACCTGCTACATATTTTTTGTGTTCTGGTCTTGCTTCATGGTACATCGCAAGCGCTGCTGCTGGCAAACCGAACATCATGAATGGGAATTTACCCACTTGGAACGTACTTGCTGTCAAAGCCACTCCGTCGCGAAGCTGGCTGAAGAAGATCTGCTGGTCACCGTGAACGGTTTGACCTGCTTTGTTAACATATTCACCAAACTCAAACCAGAACGGTGAATACCAAATGTGATGCAAACCAAATGGAATCAGCGCGCGTTCGATAACCCCGAACAGGAACGCCGACAAAGTCGGGTTGGAATACACCATAAAGTGAGATACTGCGTTAAGTCCTTGTTGAACTGGAGGCCAGATCAGAACCAGTGCTAGTCCGACAATAAGTGAGGATACCGCCGTTGCAATTGGAACGAAACGCTTACCCGCGAAAAAGCCCAGATACGAAGGAAGCTCAATTTTGAAAAAGCGGTTGTACATGGCTGCGGCCAGTATACCGATGATTATCCCGCCGAACACCCCGGTTTGAAGCGTTGGAATTCCCAACACGTTCGCATAACCCGGTATTTTTTGAGCAATCAGACCAGGTGTGACACCCACGGCTGTACCCAGAGTAATGTTCATAACGAGGTAACCGATGATGGCAGCCAAACCTGCTACACCTTCACCGCCCGCTAGACCGACGGCTACGCCGACTGCGAACAACAGTGCCAGATTATCAAAAACGATTTGTCCGGCATTCATCATGATCGTCGCAACCGATTGAACCCAGCCCGCATTTAATGCCGGAATGTACTGGAGAAAATCAGGATTGACCAGCATGTTACCGATACCCAATAAAAGCCCCGCAGCTGGCAAAATCGCTACAGGAAGCATTAATGCTTTACCGACACGCTGTAAAACGCCGAAAAGCTTTTTAAACATACCTTCCACATCCTTCTCTGAAATTTAGAACAGAGGCAAAACAACAAAAAAGGCATGAGCCGATTTAAGTATGTTTGAAAACAACCTTGGGATATAGCTTACCCCAGTAGGCTGTAAACAATCATAACTTAAAGCAACTCATGCCTGATCGAATCAGTAACACGTTAAATGTTCAGTTGTTGTCTTCCTCATTGCAGAATTGATTATAGCACCCCGCTAAATGCGAGGCAATACTTTTTTATTCCGGTTTTATCACTTTTTGTTGCTCCCCCTGCTCTTTGCGTTGGGACAACCGCTGCAGATGCATTGTCAAATAACTAACCTCAGCCGGATAAACAGGTTTACGTAGCCTTTTCTCCATAATCTTCGTCAGTTTCCAGGACAGCATATACATTTCTGGATATTCTTCGTTCAAAAGCTTGTCCAATCGATAAATCTCCTGCACAATCTCTCCCCGGCGCACACGTTCAATCGCAAACCTCAGATGAGTCAGCAGTCGAGAATAATCAAGGGATTGGAGAGGAATTCGATAATCCAGTGTCGTCTCGACAACCTGAACCATATCAGCAATCAGACGAGAATCCTTCCTAACCTCGGAAATATGCTGGTTTGTCATAGCGCTATAAATATGCAGGGCCACGAATCCGATTTCATCTTCTCCCAGATCTACATTCATCTTATCCCTGATTAAAGCAACAGCCTGCTCAGCCATCTTGTATTCCTGAGGATATATTTCCCTAGTCTCATACAAAAACGGATTATGAATCGTAATTCCCTGTTTATGACGGTTGATGGAAAAAGCGATATGGTCAGTTAAAGCAATCAGAATGTGCTCATTTAGAGGCTTCTTTGCTTGAAGCTGAACAAGATGAAGCACCTCACCGATGACCTCGATGAGCTTTTCATCCAGCTCAGGAAGCAACCGTTTGTATTGCTCCTGTTCTTCATGGCTTTTTAATATAAATAATTTTTCAACTGAATCCAACGGCATAAGATCGCCGGGTCTGCGATTGAAACCGATTCCTTTTCCAATCACGACAACCTCATCATGCTCGGGGTGCATTCCTATAATCACATTGTTATTCAGCGCTTTGGCCACTTTTAGGCTGCTCACATCCGCACCTCTTTTATCAGAACCTTGATCCTAAGAATTATAGCATGAAGCTCAGAGGAATCCACGTTAAAGTACCAAATATTCGGCTAAAGGTCAATAAAAAGAAAACGCTTTTCATCACATTGCCGGAAAATGCTGTGATGAAAAGCGGTCTTTTGGTTAGGGATAGAAGCTCCCAAAGACTTATCGTTATTCTTTATCTGTTAGTGCTGCCTCCACCGAGGCTGGAAGAGGCTGCTTGTTCGCTTCACCGGAGGACGGCACGGAATGAAGGCCTTTTTTCCCAGTGGTCAGCCCCTTGATTAACTGTTCCACATCAATACCGGATACACTTTTCAGCATCTCGGGCGCCGTAGCCATCAGTTCGGTGACATAATTACTGACACGCGCTGCTCCTTCTCCTTTTCCTGTATCAACTACGGTGAGTTTATCAATGGACGCAATCGGTTCGGCAATACGTCCAGCCAGCTCAGGCAACATTTTTACGATAATATCGAGCACGGCAGCCTCTCCAAACTTCTGGAACGCCTCCGCCAGTTTTTCCTTGGCCTCCGCTTCTGCAAGTCCACGCAAACGGATGACATCTGCGTCTGCCGTACCTTTGGCGCGTTCGGCATCCGCTTCTGCTTGCCCGTTTAGACGTTTTTGTTCAGCTGACGCTTTAGCCTGTGTCTCAATCGAGTACTGCAGTGATTCAGCCTCACGCATTTTACGCGATTTATCTGCTTCCGCCGCTTGTTCGACCGCATACCGATCGGCTTCTGCCTTCTTTTTCACTTCCGCATCATATTGCTTTTCACGTACCTGTATTTCCTTGGATTGAAGGTCAATTTCCCGTTCTTTGCGCACCAGCTCGACCTTCATCTGCTCCTCGACGGCAGTCTGCTTGGCACGGGCCTCCTGGATGTGATAAGCCTGATCGGCTTCTGCCTTCGCTGTATCCTGTTCTTTTTTAAACGAAGCTACTTTCAGTTCTTTCTCTTTGGCTGCCTCGGCAATGTTGGTATCTCGCAGCAGTTCGGCCTTCTGGCCTTCCTGTTCCGCACGCGCCTTCTGAATTCGGGCATCCCGCACAGCTTCGGCTTCCGCAATCTCAGCATCCCGTTTCACAGCGGCAATTCTCGGCTTACCAAGCGCATCCAGATATCCGTGCTTATCACGCACATCTTTGATGGTGAATGAAACGATTTGCAAGCCCATTTTTTTTAGATCACGAGCAGCCACGCCCTGTACTTCCTGCGCAAACCGATCCCGATTACGATAAACTTCCTCCACTGTCATCGAGCCGAGGATTGCGCGCAAATGCCCCTCCAGTACTTCCTGAGCCTCTCCCCTAAGAGCCTCCAGTGGCTTCCCGATGAACTGCTCGGCTGCTGTAGCCACATCTTCAATAGAACTGCCGACCTTGATGATCGCCACACCATCCGCAATCACGGGAACTCCTTGCTCCGTATACACTTCCGGTGTGGTTACGTCCAGTTTATGGGACAACAGAGAGATGAATTCGGACTGCTGGAAAATAGGCCAAATGAAGGCCCCCCCGCCGCGTACAATTTTAATTTTACGTCCAGAGTCATCCTCGGAAATATTTTTATTTCCCAGAAAAGAACCCGTCACAATCATTCCTTCATCCGGCCCTACCGTTTTGTAGCGGGCCCAAAAGGCGATCCCTAATATGACGATAACGATAACAACAATCCCAGGGACCAACACAATATCTTGCAAATTTGACACTCCCGATCACGCTCCCTTCAAGTTAAGCGAATGCGCCGTCTAGGTGTCCAGGTACGCTACGCGGACGACGCCCTCTGCGACCTCAACCACAACGATACGGGTTCCCGCAGCAAGCGGTTTGTGATCGAAGCTCGATGCTGTATGTATGGTGTTGCCTGCACCCAAGCGGATCATAACCTCCCCGTAACCAACCTCAGGTACAGGAATGGTAACCTCACCAATCCGGCCAGTCAGCTCACGCATGGAGAAGCCGCTGGATACCTCCGAATTCGCCATGGGTTTGATAAACGCAAAGAACACGAGTATTCCGATGACAAACGAAATCCCTAAAGCAAGCACGACGACCCATCCCGTGCTCAGCCCGGTATACTTTGTCAGCAGTACTCCAGCTCCGCCAAAAGCGGTCATGGCTCCAAGTAAAACGACAGGTCTGAACCAATCAAGGCCCGGCAGCTCCAATGCACCATCCAGCCAACTACCGAGTACATCTCCGATCAGCACACTGACCACGGTAAAGATAGCGCCCCCTGCCAATAGCCACCAAAATATGGTTTCCATGCGACTCCTCCTTCCATGTACCTTTTCAGTCTGGTTTCCAGTCTATAACTATGTTTACGTATTCAACCTAAAAAAGTTTCAAAATTTTCCTCCAATATCCCAAATCAAACCCAAAAAAGCACGTTCGTACGTCTAATGACGCACAAACGTGCTTTAAATGATACAAATGTCGTTTTACAGGGATGCTTTGTAAATTTCGACTACATCTTCGCGATTGAGCTTGTTAAAGCCACCAAAAGATCCGAATTTCACAGCTTTATCAGCCATAACATCGATTTTGGACGCATCAATCTCGTAATCAGCCAGACGGCTTGGTGCACCAATCGAGTTCCAGAAATCACGCAACGCCTGAATACCTTCCAGCGCCACTTCTTCATCACTCTTGCCTTCTGGGTTTACATGGAACACATTGACCGCCAATTGTTTGAAGCGTTCAGGCTTCACATGCAGATTGTGTTTCATCCAATTCGGGAACAGAATAGCCAGTCCTCCACCATGTGGAATATCATAAACAGCAGACACCGCATGCTCGATATTGTGAGTAGCCCAGTCACCTGTTAGCCCCATGTTCAGGAAGCCGTTCAGCGCCATCGTACCACAATACATAATTGTTTCACGCAGCTCGTAGTTTTCCAGATCGTTGACCAGACCTGGAGCCGCGTCCATTACCGTACGCAAAATCGTTTCGCACCAGCCAAGTTGGACCGGAGTATTGGATTCCAGATGGAAATAATGCTCCAGCGTGTGTGACATCATATCTACGATTCCGTAAACCGTTTGATTTTGCGGCAGTGAGTATGTGTTCACTGGATCAAGAATAGAAAACGCAGGGAACGCAAATACGCTGCCCCAGCCCAATTTTTCCTGTGTTTTTTCATTTGTAATAACAGAACCCGCATTCATTTCAGAACCAGTGGCTGCCATAGTTAAAACCGTACCTAATGGCAATGCTGCCTGTGGTGCCGCTTTACGCTCTGCAAAATCCCACATGTCGCCATCATATTTTGCACCAACAGCAATGGCTTTGGAACAATCCAGCACACTACCGCCGCCTACAGCCAGAACGAGGTCGATTTGATGTGTTTTACACAATTCCACGCCTTTATGTACTGTAGATAAGCGAGGATTCGGTTCCACACCAGCCAGTTCCGTTACCTCTGCACCGATTTCACCAAGCAAACCTATTACATTATCATACAAGCCGCTGCGCTTAATGCTGCCGCCGCCATATACAAGCAATACACGTTTACCATATTTAGGAACTTCACGCTTGAGAGCCTCCAATTGTCCTTTACCGAAGATCAATTGTGTAGGATTATAAAATTCGAATGCTTTCATCGCAAACGCTCGCCTCCAATAGTTCTAAAGTTTAATATTAAGAAACTACTCTATTATAACCTTTTCGGTTACAGGAAACAAATCTGCTTTGTTTTCAGAAAAAAACCACACTCCTTGAGGAGCATGGTTCCATGTCATATCTTGGGAGGGTTCTCGTAGTATAGTATGTGCTTCGCAAGCAATTTTATTCTCCCAAAGTATATCCCAATTGTTTCATAAAACGACCAAAGGCCTGCTGTCCGGACGGATTCCGTTTATATACTCCTGCATGCTCTAAAATTTCACTGAATTTCAGTCCAACCTCATTTTGTATGGTACGAACAGCCGTCTCCTTGTCAGGCAAACGACCGAACCGAGTGTTTAACTGGTAAATCCAGTCTGCATGCTTAAACAGCGGATGTCCTTCTTGCTGTACAGCCACAGCCAGTTTGTCATCCCCACACAAAATATCTGCAATTCCATCCAGTTCATCCTTGAGCCGCCCCGGTAATATGGCAAGTCCCATAACTTCGATCAGACCGATATTTTCCTTCTTGATGTGATGCATCTCGCGGTGAGGATGAAAAATACCTTCCGGGTACTCTTCACTCGTTCGGTTGTTGCGCAGTACGAGATCCATCTGATACCTGCCTTCGGAATCACGGCGCACAATCGGCGTCACAGTATTATGCGGAATCGTTTCCCCCTCTTGCTCTGTATGAGAGAGGACATCAGCTACAGGATCACTATAAGCTTTCCAGGCTTCAAAAGCAGCATTTCCCGCTTCCAACAGCGCCTCGGCATCTGTTGACGTAAAACGGATGACCGACATCGGCCAATTTACAATCCCTGCTGTAACCTGCGGGAACGCTTCATTATGGTATACGCCGTCCACACCCGCTTTTTCAATTGGGAATGTATGACGACCACCCTGAAAATGATCATGGGTCAGAATCGATCCGCCGACAATCGGCAGATCCGCATTGGAGCCAATAAAATAATGCGGAAACGCTTTCGTAAAGGCCAGTAATCGGCGCAGTGTATCCTTCGTGAGCTTCATCGGTACATGATTATGATGGAACACGATGCAATGCTCGTTGTAATACACATAGGGTGAATATTGAAAAAACCACGGTTCCCCATTCAATTCCACCGGAATGATACGCAAATTTTGACGGGACGGATGATTTACTCTTCCTGCATATCCAACGTTTTCACGGCATAATTGACACTTGGGATAAACAGGCGGCGGCAAAAGCTTCGCCATCGCAATTTCCTTGGGACTTTTTTCTGGCTTGGACAAATTAATCGTAATTTCCATATCTCCGTAAGATGTCGACTGATTCCAGTACACATTGCTGGCAACCCGATCCATTCGGATGTAGTTCGAATCGATAGATAATTGATAAAAAGCATCAGTCGCCGCCTCTATGCCACGTTCAGCCTCCGTTTGATGAAAGTCACGGATGACTTCAGATGGTCTCGCCATCAGTAGTCCCATAATTTTGGAATCCAGCAAATCACGATACGTATCTGTGTTTTCGGGGATAAGGCCTATGGCAAAACCATAATCTATCAATACATTAAGCACAGGCTGGAGGGCTTCAGGGGCCATAATGCCCCCTACATCCCTACCTGAATAAGGCTCGGAAAAACCAAACTGATCCAATAACAAATTACGGCTGTAATCTGTGTCTTGCGGACCGACCAAGCCCTTATTTTGTGCGAATGCAACCAGTTGCTCCACCGCATATAGAGCCGACTGCTGTACAGTTTCGTCGATGTCATGGGCCAGATGCCGGGAATGTTCCCGGCCTTGGCCTTTATCTGCAGATTGGCGCTCGCTCATATGTCATCGTCTCCCGTCTATTCGTCGCCGTAGCCGTGAGGGTGCGACTGATGCCATCCCCATGCTCCGCTAATAATATCCTCCAGTTGGGTACGCGCTGGACTCCAGCCCAACACCGAACGAGCCTTGTCAGAAGATGCAACCAATATCGCTGGATCGCCTGCGCGGCGAGGTTCTGTCACAACTGGAATCTCGAGCCCGGTGACCTTGCGTGCTGTCTCAATTACTTCTTTCACAGAGAAGCCCTGTCCGTTGCCCAGATTGAACACGTTGCTGTCATTGCCTTCGCGCAAATAATTTACTGCACGCACATGAGCATCCGCCAGATCACTTACGTGAATGTAATCCCGAACACATGTGCCGTCAGGTGTCGCATAGTCCTCACCAAACACAGCGATGTGTGGACGCTGTTTCAAGGCTGTCTGGAGCACCAATGGGATCAGATGACTTTCTGGTCGGTGATCTTCGCCGATCTTGCCGCTCTCATGCGCACCAGCCGCATTAAAATACCGTAAAGACACATATTTGATGCCTAAAACTTTATCAAACCACGACATCATGCGCTCCATCATCAGCTTTGTTTCACCATACACGTTGGTTGGCTCTGTACGGTCACCCTCTTCAATCGGCACCTTTTCCGGTTCGCCGTAGGTAGCCGCAGTAGAGGAAAATACAATTCGGCGCACTCCGGCATCTTTCATCGCCTCCAACAAGCTCAGCGTGCCAAATACATTGTTGTCGTAATATTTACCAGGATTTTGCATACTTTCTCCAACCAGCGAGTTGGCTGCAAAATGGATAACTGCATCGATACTATTTTCAGAGAACAGTTTGGACAGTAATTCTTTATCCCTCAAATCCCCTTCATACAACTTGCCCCCAAGCAACGCTGCTTTGTGCCCTGTTTGCAAATTATCCAGCACCACAACTTCTTCTCCCAGATTCAACAATTCTGCTACGGTATGTGAACCGATATATCCAGCTCCACCTGTTACTAAAATGGCCATGTTATTCGTCCTCCTTCAGTTCTTTAACTCCGTCTCCTGCCTTGCATACATAAAAGCTGGCTTCCAGCCCTGTGCGGGTCTGATAAGCTTCGCCGACTTCCTTCACAAAACGTTCAACATCGTCCTCATGAACCAACGAAACCGTACACCCTCCAAATCCAGCTCCCGTCATACGAGCACCCAACGTGCCAGGAATGCGTCGGGCTTCTTCAACCATGACGTCCAGCTCCGTGCAGCTGACCTCATACAAATCGCGTAATGAATCATGAGAAGCATTCATTAACTGACCAAAAGCTGCAAGTTCATTCGCCGCGAGAGCATCGACAGAGGCCAATACACGAGCGTTTTCCTCCACCACATGCTGTGCCCGCCGACGCACTGTTTCGTCCGTGATGTGGTGCTGAAGCTCTCCGAAACGCGTCTCATCCAGCTGAGCGAGGTATTCCAGTGACGGCTCCTGCTGCTGCAAAATGGACAGTGCTTCGGCACATTGGCTACGACGCTCGTTATAGGCCGAGTCCACCAAACCGCGACGCTTATTTGTATTGCCGATCACCAACTTATAATCTCCCGTACGGAATGGAACTTTGCGGTAATCCAACGTATCGCACATCAGTAGAATTGCATGATCAGCTGCTCCGTTCGCTACAGCGAACTGGTCCATAATGCCGCAATTGACACCAACGTAATTGTTTTCTGCTCGCTGGGACAACAAAGCGATTTCGACCGTATCTGTTTTCTGTTTTTCAATAGTGAGGAACGCGTATCCTGTAACAACCTCAATGGAGGCTGAAGAGGATAATCCAGCACCGTTCGGTATTTCTCCGTGATAGAGCAGGTCATATCCCTTAGACGGATAAACTCCCTTATCAGCTAGCTCTACCAACACGCCCACCGGATAGTCCACCCACTCATCCGTTTTGTTTTTACCTATTTCTCCGCGGGAGATAGATACTTCATACGACAGGTTTGTCGAAGCAAAATGAATCTCATCATCATTACGCGCACGAAGGATCAGCGTCGTTCCAAATTCCAGCGCAGCCGGGAGTACATAACCACCATTATAGTCGATATGCTCTCCAATCAGATTGACACGTCCAGGTGCATGAAATATCCGCAGTTCATTGCTGCTTTCACCATATTTTTTAATAAAATGTTTCTTTAATTCAGTAGAGTTCATATCCGCATCCACCTCGTATACCGTTAGTAAAGGCCACCTGATTTCCCTGTAACATCTTAATCAGGTTGACATCTCTTATGATTTCAGTATAAATGAAAGCGCCACACAATGTAATGCATCCATGTGTTTAAGCTATGGATAAATGTGACTTGGATATGTACAATGTAAGTATACCGCATACGCTAAACTATTCACAAATGCAGGAAGGATGACCCTATTTTGCAAACGCATTCATATAGTTATGCTGTCGCCTCTAATCCAGTGTTTTATGAAAATAGCCCACTGCATGTGCTTTTTGCAGGAGAGAGCCAAACCAAATCCGGTCATGCCGTAGGGCCGAAAATCTATGATTACTATCTGCTCCACTTTGTAGAATCGGGCAAAGGCATCTTCCGAACGGAACAGCACACATATCAGCTTGAAGTAAACGATTTTTTCCTTATCCATCCTGGTCAGCTGGTGAGCTATACCTCTGATGAAGAGGAACCGTGGCGTTATCGTTGGTCTGCGTTTACTGGACACCATACTGAGCAGGTGGTGCAGGAGGCAGGGTTGCGTGTTCACCAGCCTGTCTTCCATGCTTCCGATCAAAGTCCAATCCCCGGTTATTTGAAGCAAATGCAATTGGCCTTTTATAGCAGAAAATCTAGTTCTCATTTATCAGCCTTGGGCTATTTGTATCTGATTATGGGGGAAGCAGGCAATTACCTGAGCGACTGGACTGATCCGTCCGGGGCGGATTCACAAATTCAACGTACAGTCAAGCAGATGGTGCAATATATGTCCACTCAGTACGCACATCCCGTTTCCATTGAGCAAATGTCTGAAGGACTTGGTTATAACCGTGCGTATTTGTCACGGATATTCAAAAAGGAAACGGGCATCTCCCCCGTCACCTATCTGCTTAAGCTAAGAATTGACAAATCACGTCAACTGCTGCGTGAGCGTCCTGAACTATCGGTAGAGCAAGTGGCCGCTTCGGTCGGACTAACTGATGCCTTATATTTCTCACGTCAATTCAAGCGCTTCTGTGGTCAGTCTCCAACCGAGTACCGAAGCAAGGTTAAGCAGTATCCACAGTCGTAAAACAGACTTAAACAGCCCGCATCCTTTAAACGGATACGGGCTGTTAATTTATATTGTATAAGAGAACACGCAATTAGGCCGATGACTACAAATTAACTTTCGCCATTAGGCTGTGCCGCCGTCCTGTCAGTTCCCGGCATTCAGAATCGAATCAATCCGATCCAGTTCCTCCTGAGAAAAGTCCAGATTGGATAAAGTAGCAACATTTTCTTCAATTTGGCTTACACGGCTTGCCCCAATCAAGACAGAGGTCAGACGTTCGCCGCGCAGAGCCCAGGCCAGCGAGAATTGAGCCAAACTTTGTCCGCGTGCAGCAGCCATCTGATTCAGGGCGCGTACCTTGCGAAGTGTCTCTGGCGTCACATGGTTCTCATTCAGGAAAACCGATGTACTCGCTGCACGTGAATCCTCAGGAATTCCGTTCAAATATTTATTGGTCAGCAATCCCTGCGCCAGCGGGCAAAAGGCAATGCTGCCTACCCCGTTTTCGTCCAGTACATCTTGTAATCCATTTTCAATCCAGCGGTCAAGCAAGGAGTATTTCGGCTGATGAATCAGAAGCGGTGTTCCCAGTTCCTTCAGAATGCGAGCTGCTTCCGCTGTTTGCTCCGCACTATAATTGGACACACCCACATACAACGCTTTGCCAGAACGTACGATATGATCCAGTGCTCCCATCGTTTCTTCCAGCGGCGTAACAGGATCAAATCGGTGAGAGTAGAATATATCGACATAGTCCAGCCCCATCCGCTTCAGGCTCTGATCCAGACTAGATATCATATACTTGCGAGATCCCCAGTCTCCATAAGGCCCTGCCCACATATTGTAGCCCGCTTTGGTGGAGATGACCAACTCATCCCGGTACGGTTTCATATCACTGGCTAAAACTTGTCCAAAAAATTCCTCAGCTGATCCCGCAGGAGGGCCATAGTTATTAGCTAAATCAAAATGCGTAATTCCCAGATCAAAGGAGCGGGTAATCATGCTACGGCCATTCTCCGCGTTGTTAATCCCGCCAAAATTGTGCCACAAGCCCAACGAAATAGCGGGCAGTTTTAGACCTGATCTCCCTGTACGGTTATATTTCATACTTTCATAACGATCTTCGCCAGCTAAATAAACCATGCTATCCCAGCCTCTCTCGAAACATTGTAATGTCCATCACAACATCATCATAGCGCTTTTATCCAGGCGTTGACAAGAAAACGATTACAAACCTAATTGATGAGCAAGTTTTTCCATAACTTTACCGATTGGATCAGTGATTAAAAGATCCGCCTTATGATCATACGAGGTCGGATCTGTATTCAACAGCACCGTATGTTTACCACGAAAATAAGTAATCAAGCCCGCAGCGGGATGTACTGTCAGCGACGTTCCTCCAATTAACAGCAGATCAGCCTGCGAAATAGCCTGAACGGATTGAATAATGGTATCCTGATTCAGCTCCTCCTCATATAAAACGACATCCGGTTTGATAATTCCTCCATCTATCGGACATTTGGGTACAACCTCAGAGCTGTTCATCACTTCATCTAGACTGTAAAAGCGTCCACATTCCATACAGTGGTTGCGATGCACCGAGCCATGAAGTTCTAGTACATTCACACTACCTGCAGCCTGATGTAAACCGTCAATATTTTGGGTCACAACCGCTTTTAGACGGCCTTGTTTTTCCAATGACGCGAGGAAATGATGACAACCGTTCGGCTCCGCATCGGGATGCAGCATTTTGCTGCGATAGAAGTCGAAGAACACCTCAGGATGCTTCACAAAAAATGAACGGCTCAGCATAACCTCAGGGGAATAAGGCAATTTCTCCTCACTTTGATACAGGCCTGCTGCCGAACGAAAATCCGGAATACCGCTTTCCGTAGATGTGCCTGCTCCGCCGAAAAAAACAACATTCTGCGATTGCTGTATCCATTCCGCCAACGTATTAACATTCATACCCTACGCACCTCCAGTTCTTCATATCCACGAACAACCTTATCCGCATTCAGTAAATGACCAGAACGTTCTGCTTCTGGCGCAAATCCAATAGCGAGCCGCACTCCGGCACGCTTGCCCATCTGCATATCCCCATTGCTGTCTCCGATGACTACCACGTCCGCCGGCGACAGTCCTAGTAACGCGCAGGCTTTTTCAGCCATTTCCGGGTCAGGCTTACCGTATGTAACCCTATCATGTCCGATAATCTCGTCAAAATAAGATGTCAGCCCCATCCACTCCAAATGCTCCTGTGCAGCCTCGGTACTGTCAGAGGTCACAACTGCCAGCTTCAGCCCGGCATGGCGGCTTTGCTCCAGCAATGTCCGCAATCCTGGAAACACCTTCGCTGCCCGATGTCGCCGAATATCAGCCATCGCCGTTTTATTAAAGTCGCGGACAAGCCGCACAGCCTCATTCCACGGTACACCAGCAGTATAAAGCTGCCAAGCCAGTACCCCTGTACTTTCGTCCACCGTCCCCATGGCCAGCGGGCCAGAAGGATCGTAACCGATCACACGCCCCTCCTGATCGTGAACAGTACCTAGAACGGTACCTTTTTCCACCGTAAAACCGGCACCCGCCACGGCAAGATGCTGCTCCATCATATCCAGTATAGAACGAGCCCAGGGGCCCCACAACTGAATAAAATCCAGCAGCGTGCCATCTTTATCGAATAAGATGCCACGGCATGGGTATCGCTTCCCCTGCACGATCAGCTCAGACATGCATTACACCTCCTTTACGGGTTCTTAGAAGCTGAATCCACACTCTCTTTCATCCAATCCTGTAAAGCCGTTACCGTCTGGTTCCATTGCTCGACGGCGCTAATTTTCGCAGGATTATCCCCTTTCTGGGCACCGTAACTGCCAAATTGGGCATGGTTCCCCCCTTCGACTGTAAAATACAGCGTGTTGGCAGGTAAATAAGTTCTACCACTTTGGACATTTTCCATCTGGACGACTCCATCATCACTTCCCAGTAGAGAAATAACAGGCAGATTTTTATCCTTTAAATTTCCTTTGTTATCCGGGTAGGAGGCAAGGAAAAATACACCTTTGACCTGATCAGGATGCGCAGCTGCATATCGGGCCGCCATCACTCCACCTAACGAATGACCTCCAATAACAAACGCTTCTTTCGGATATGCCTTTAGCACTTCATTCGCTAGATCCGGGGAGATCAATGCAAGGTTGAGTGGCATTTTTGCAATAATCACATGATGACCCTTTTCCGCCAGACGGCGTGCCAAAGGCGCATAGCTTTCGGGCTTCACCAACGCCCCTGGATACAAAATGACTCCAGCTCCGCTTCTTTTTACAGGCTCAAAACCAACCCAATGTTCTTGTTCATTTACTTTCACAGCATCCGCTACTTCGGCTAATGCAGCCGCCGCCGTCTCGTCAGGCTGATAAGGCGTAAATACCTTCCATGCTCCCCACCCTGCTATCAGTGCAATAATAATCAGGATGCCTAAGAGAACTTTCCATATTCTCCGAGGACCACGTGTCCCATATGAATTGTATGATCTTCTTGTTCTTCTTCTCATTGTAAAAGTTCCTTTCGCCTTTCGTACCTCGTAATTCGTAATTTGAATATAAAATGTGCCGCTGTATTCTCAGCGTAACTATAGCCTTGTTAGGGTAACATCGTTGCACACACAGGGTCAAATCAGCATACATTTCCAAGTATTAGCCCGTCTTTGTCCGGTGTTCAAGCTTTCGCCACACAATAAGGTTATGATAACGCTTACTATTGTGAATAAAATCACAATGATAAAGTCCAGAGTATCGTACCTTGTTCCTTGTAAAGAATTATTTTTTAAATAGTTTATTCGGCAGAAGCCGCTCGGAGGGAAACACATGACGACAAGCCATGATGTACAAGGGGAAAGCTTCTTTCTCAATTTGCGATTTCTGTTGATCATATGCGTATTTGCAGGAAATGCTCTGGAGCCTCTAGTCGGTTCATTTCATATTGCTCAACAATGGTTCAGCTGGATATTCATGTTTCATATGCCGTTGTTTGTACTCGTTACAGGCTACTTTGCCCAAACATCTTTGACCGGATCTGCAGGCCGAAAAGTTCTGCTTCAGATCGGTATGCAATATCTTATTTTTCAATCGCTCTATTCGATCTTGGATGTTGCGCTCTTCCACGTTCCCCATATCCATCATTCGTTCTTTGCTCCTTATTTGCTACTCTGGTTCCTTGCCAGCCATATCTGTTGGAGACTGCTAATGCTGTCTTTTCAGAAAATACCACCTGTCCTCCAATTGGGTATATCCGTGCTGCTCGGTATCCTCGTCGGGTATCTCCCTGTGGATGGTATATGGCTGAGCGTATGCAGAACCTTTGTTTATTTGCCTTACTTTGTAGCAGGTTATCATTTGAATTATGCGGACGTTCGGCGGTTTTTCACAGCTCCAGTCCGCATAATCGCTGGCTTTATATCTCTTCTGCTTATGGTACTGGCGGGAACGTCGTATTTCGACATCCCGGCAGGCTGGCTGTATGGCAATATGACTTACGGTGAATTGGGCCATACCGAATGGTACGCAGGAATTTACCGCATCGGCATTTATGGAGTTCAATGGATAGCATCCATGGCGTTCCTAAGCTTTGTTCCAGCTGTCACAGGACGTATAACCGAGATGGGAAGACGGACACTATATGTCTTTTTACTGCATGGCTTGATCGTCCGTACCGTCGTTGCGAAGGGAGTCTACGAATATATAGACACTCCAGTGGAAGTCATGTTGATTGTAGTGTGTGCTGCTGGTCTGTGCTGTATGTTGACCATGCCTTGGGTTCGAACTGCAACACGACCTCTGATTGAGCCACAGGTAGAGTGGATGCTAAAGCCAGCTCCTTATCCCTTTAGACGGTCCGCGTAATTTTTTTATCCATTTTTTATTTAACATTGAACACGCCACAACCCACTTACAGACCAACATGTAAGCGAGTCTACCCCCTCTTTACTCCACTTGGAGCCTGTTTCATACAGACGTGACGTGGTAAGTAAAGGATGCGCGCAACAAAAAACAACTTTTTTATTAAGGAGTGATTTGTAATGGCACGTAATCAAAATCAGGGGAAAATGAGTCGCGAAGAGGCAGGTCGTATGGGTGGAGAAGCTACTTCCAAGAAGCACAATAAGGAATTTTATCAGGAGATTGGTAAAAAAGGCGGGGAAGCAACCGCAAACTCTCACGATAAAGAATTTTATCAGGAAATCGGCAAAAAGGGCGGCGATGCTACAGCTGAGTCGCACGACAAAAATTTCTACAGAGACATCGGTCGTAAAGGTGGCAGAAATTAAGGTGTAATGTCCTCTCCCGCCCTCCTTTAACATATAAACAAGCTGAGCCCATCTGCTTTATTGCGGTATGGGCTCTTTCATATTTTCCCTGGTACACAAACCTATCAGTATAGATATTCTAATAGATTCAAATTAAAACCTCTTCTAAATGCAATATATAGAGAAATAAAACTGCTCATGTCTATATATTGTTGATTACAGAACACTTCTTGTATTTTTTCAAAATCTTCATATATGTAGAAAAAAGCTCACATCTATGATAGACTCTTTAGAAAACATCTGCGCTATCACGGCGTCCATTGAACGCCATACTATTTTTATACTTTGGGGGGAAACCAGCATCATGACAGCTAAGACGAAAATGCGTTCCGATATGATTAAAAAAGGCTTTGATCGCGCTCCTCACCGCAGCTTGCTGCGCGCAGCGGGTGTCAAGGAAGAAGATTTTGACAAACCGTTTATTGCGGTATGTAACTCGTATATTGATATCGTACCGGGCCACGTCCATTTACAGGAGTTTGGCAAAATTGTCAAGCAAGCCATTCGTGACGCAGGCGGTGTACCTTTTGAGTTTAACACCATCGGTGTAGACGACGGCATTGCCATGGGCCACATCGGTATGCGTTATTCTCTGCCCAGTCGCGAAATTATAGCTGACTCTCTGGAAACTGTCGTGTCCGCTCACTGGTTTGACGGCATGGTTTGTATTCCTAACTGTGATAAAATTACCCCTGGCATGATGATGGGCGCATTGCGCGTTAACATTCCAACTATTTTCGTCAGCGGCGGTCCTATGAAAGCTGGTAAAGACAAGAACGGTCGCTCTATTTCCCTGACCTCCGTCTTCGAAGGCGTAGGTGCATATCAGGCTGGTAAAATCGACGATCAAAGCTTGCTTGAATTAGAACAATATGGCTGTCCGACATGTGGCTCCTGTTCAGGGATGTTCACAGCGAATTCCATGAACTGTCTCGCAGAAGCAATGGGTCTGGCTATGCCGGGTAACGGCACCATTCTCGCAGTAGCAGACGAACGTAAAGAATTCGTTAAACAATCTGCACGCCAATTGATGGAATTGATTAAGCTGGATCTTAAACCACGTGATATCGTGACTAAAGAAGCTATTGATAATGCATTTGCATTGGATATGGCAATGGGCGGTTCCACAAATACAGTATTGCATACATTGGCACTTGCCCATGAAGCAGAAGTTGACTACCCTATCGAACGTATTAATGAAGTCGCAAACCGCGTACCTCATTTGTCCAAATTGGCACCTGCTTCCGACTATCATATTGAGGATGTTCATAATGCAGGCGGCGTAAGCGCAGTACTGAATGAATTGTTGAAGAAACCAGGCGCACTGCATGGAGACTGTATTACTGTAACCGGAAAAACCATTCGTGAAAACGTAGAGGGTCAGGAAATTCTGGATACTAACGTCATCCACAAACTGGACAACCCTTATTCCGAACGTGGCGGTCTGGCTGTATTATTCGGTAATCTGGCACCGCAAGGCTCCATCATTAAAGTCGGTGCAGTTGATCCTTCGGTTGGTGGTTATCACAAAGGTCCTGCTATCTGCTTTGATTCACAGGAAGATGCACTGGCAGGTATCGCCAACGGTAAAATTAATGAAGGACACGTGGTTGTTATCCGTTATGAAGGTCCAAAAGGCGGACCTGGTATGCCTGAAATGCTCGCTCCAACTTCACAAATCGTGGGTATGGGGCTTGGTGCTAAGGTTGGCCTGATTACAGACGGACGCTTCTCAGGTGCTTCCCGTGGTATCTCCATCGGTCATATTTCCCCCGAAGCTGCAGAAGGCGGACCTATCGCTTTTGTTGAGGACGGCGATATCATCGAGCTGGACTTGAACAATCGTAAGATTGAGCTCCAGATTACGGACGAAGAATTCGAACGTCGTCGCGCCAACTGGAAAGGCTTTGAGCCGAAGGTGAAAACGGGTTACCTGGCGCGTTATTCCAAGCTGGTGACGAACGCAAGTAACGGCGGAATTATGAAAATCTAAATGCTTTGCTAAGATAGGACTACTTTATGAACGGCTAAAAATCCTCTCGATCCCTAACAAAGGATCGAGAGGATTTTTTATTTGGTCATTGGGGTTAGTCTATTCAGTCATTTCGCTGTTGAGTGTATGGACATCATATCTGTGAGCTGTTTGCTCAAGAGCTTCGTCTGAGCGGTGTGAGCCTCCCTGATGGAAACGGTCAAACAAGGTATCCATTGGCATCACAATCAGTTTCGGTACCATTACATCTTTTTTTTCACTCAATTGCTCTGAACCCGAAGGATGGATAACACGAAATAACAGCTTTAAATATACAGTGGACACATGCTTAAACAGTCCTTTGGGAAGCTCCCGAACTTGAAATCCCAACTTCTCTGGACCCCGATGAATCATACTTACTGCATAGATCGCCTTTACATCCTTCATTTCAGAATCATGTACAATGCGTTGGGTCAGATCAGGAAGTTGTTTTTTTACAATTCGAATTAATTGAATAGCTAGATGTACCATCGACTTTGCCGTCGAACCCAATTGGAACAACTTTTTATTATCAAAATGAAGCTCGATTACCGGGTCCCCTTTTTTTAGCCACCTGCTGTTCTCCATATTTACATTTGGCCCATGATAGATACGGCGACGATAATAAAAGATCGTATCCTCCTGACTTACGGGACGAAGACGAAACAAAACATGAAATAGACGCTCATACTGAAGCCATCCACATACCAGCGTTCTTTTATACCAACCCCTACTGGATATCTCGGAGGCAGTAGGTTGATTGGCAGACTGACGACAAAACAATGTATCCACCCGCACGCTACGTAATTGTCGTTCTTGGGCGACCCTCAGTAGCTTCTCCAGTGCGATTAGCATATTCTGGGGCGCTTCCACGTCTGCCCCCAAAGTCGTACCACAGTCATGGAGCAGCATCACCTCGCCACCCCTTAGCTTTTTGAGCATTCTCTCCGCCAATTGTTTCGCTCCAATGCTTGCCTTCCAGTCCCCGAACATGGAGGACCATAATACGATTCGACGACCATTGGTGTTGGAAATATCAAAAAAGTTCACTATCCCCCAAGGTGGGCGATAAAAGGTCGTTCCATCACCAGTTACTCGACGAATGACTGACTCTGTCTGGGCAATTTGTCTTCTGACAGTAACAGGCCGCATAAGCCAATTCGATTTGTGCACATAATTATGAATACCGATTAGATGACCTTCATCATGCATGCGTTTCAGAAGCTCAGGGTGTTTTTCTGCATTCATCCCAACAACAAAAAAAGTAGCTTTGGCATCAAAACGCTTCAGTAAATCAAGCAGCTGTGATGTATACACTGGATCAGGGCCATCATCAAAGGTGAGCGCATATTCATGCTCACTTTTGCCGCGCCTGAACACCCGGAAACCAAATATACGACTAACCAGCGCCGGAATAAAAGCATAAAAAGTTGAAATGTAAAACATCCATAACAGCAAAGTCTGCACGTTTTATCCCCACTTTTCTATTCTGAACTCCCCAAGCAGGCTTCCTGAGGAAAACTCACTTACTTATATGTTATCACAATGACGTAAACATGCCGAGATTTCGCTATTGCATATGGTCAGCATTGAGGTCCAATTTAGTGTACAATAAATAAAAATCTAAAAGGAGTCGTTGTATACATATGCTTCCATTGTACAAAAAATATTGGCGTACCGTTTTTGATATCGGTTTGATCGTATTAACCGTGTATTTAATTATGTTCGTATCCAGCAAACTGTATCAACTTGCCGCACCTGTGTTCCTTTCGTTCGTCGTGTTCTGGTGCATTGAACCTGCTGCCCGTTATTTTCATCGAAAAGGAATGAAAAAACCTTTTGCCTCCGCACTCTCCGTATTGCTGTTTATTATCCTTTTACTTGCTATTTTTTTCGGATTGGGTCTGATTCTGGTTACGCAATTTACGAAAGTGGCGCAAAACCTCCCACAGTATACTCAGATTATCCAAGCGGAATTCACGCGGTATCTTCATCTTTCTCAAGATAAAATCGCTGCTTTACCTCCGGGTGTTACCGAACGTGTGAATGAATATTTTGCGACTGCCACCACCATTGCTACGAAATGGGCACAGCTAGGCTTATCCTTTTTCATACAGTTCCTCAGTTCTTTCACTGTTTTTATGGGCAACTTTGCCATTGCAATCATTTTAGCGTTCTTTTTAAGTATGGAAATTAATCTTTGGAAGAGCATTGCCCGTAGTAAAACACCCAAGACACTAAAAACTGCTTATCTTTTTCTGAAAAATCACGTACTTAAAGCTATCTCCGCTTTTCTCAAGGCTCAAGCTCTACTGGTAGGGATTACCTTTGTTCTCGTATTTATAGGTTTACTCATTTTGCAAGTGGATAATGCCCTCTCATTGGCGCTCGTGGCAGCTTTGTTTGATATCCTGCCCTTGTTGGGTGTGCCTGTTATTTTTATTCCGTGGGCAGTGTATCTGTTCATCACAGGCAATACCGGCCTGGCTGTAGGCCTGCTTATTGTCATGGCTGTCACGGTGATCGTCCGCCAGCTGGCAGAGCCTAAAATCACTGGTAATTCCATCGGTGTTTCATCTGCCTATCTGATGCTTTCCTTTGCCATTATATCGTTGTCCATCTTTGGACTGGCCGGATTAATCCTATCCCCCATTCTGATCATTTTGCTCAAGGAATTGTGGCAGCAAGGCTATCTGCAGCAATGGATTCGGTTTCCGACAGAGGAATTTGACGAGCCTCCGTTTATCGTTAAAATACAGGAGGAGGATCGTGAAGCTACTCGTGGTACTCAGGAGGATTGAGCTAACAGATCCATCACTTGACCAAACAATGCTGTAGCTTGATTTGCAGAATGTGTTGAAGCATTTTGCACAAGGACGGCGACCGCATAACGAGGCCGCTCTATCGGACCATACCCTATAAACCACTGGTGATTGATGGGGTGACCGTTCTTCAAAGCTTGGGCCGTACCTGATTTGCCGGCCAGATTCCATGATTTATTACGCAACGAGGCACCAGTCCCCTGTGTCACAACCTTTTCCATTGCTTCACGAAGCGTGCGAGCCGTCGATGTATGAATCAAGCGGCTACCCTCAGGTGAAGGTGCAGCGTGAGTAGGTAGTTCCAGTAAGGTGCTACCATCTGCATAACTGATGCGTTTGACGACGCGTGGTGCATGTACTTGACCATCATGCAGCAAGGTGACGATGAGATTGGCAGCTTGGAGAGGCGTCACCAGCACATCACGTTGGCCGATAGCTGTCTGTACACGTACGCCCGGATCAGACGCGTTCGTATGGTGGCCGAATACGGCTCCCTTTTCTTCGTGATCCAGCGGTCTGAATTGAGGTAGTCCTGCAAGATTCCGCTCCTGCCAGCCCACAGTTCGGCCCAATCCCAGTGCAGAGGCTGTGGCCTGAATTTGCTCAGGATTAAGCCGTTCGCCGAGATGAGCGAACACACTATTACAGGATACGGCAAGCCCTTCCTCCAGGTTCAGGGTACCGTGTCCTTCTTTTTTCCAGCAAGCCAAACCGTACTTGCCATAAGTTCCATGACAATGGAATTGTTCCTGCGGTTGGACAACACCTGATTCAAGTGCAGCAGCAGCCGTAACCAACTTAAAAATGGAACCAGGCGTTATCGCCTTAAGTGCACGATTAGACCAGTCTGTTTTTTTCTGGGGATCAACATGACCGGGATTATAAAAAGGGCGAGACACCATCGCCAGTACATCCGCGTTGCCTGCATCGAGCACTACCACCGCCCCTTCTGCCAAATGACTAGATTCCGTCAGCTTTTCAATCTGTTCCTGTATAGGTAGATCAATTGTAGTCTGTACCTTTAATGGATAGTGACCATTGGATGGAGCACTGACACGCAGCGGTACATGAGCCAATGGACGACGCTGCGCATCTACAAATCGGGAGACGAACGTTTCACCGACGCCGCTCAGTAGCGGCTCCAGCGTTCTTTCCAGCCCGGCGGCCCCCATCGGCAGTTCACTCGCTCGGTCGGCACGTTCATACAAAAAGCCAAGCCATTGCCTGCCATTGGGCAAATCCCTGTAACGTTTCGCATAAGGTACAAGCTCAATAAGCGAAGGGGCTAACTTCAGCAGCTTGCCTGCTTCATGCGGATTGATTTGTACGGGCTCTCCGCGCCCATCTCGCCATATGAGCGGGGATTGCAGCCCTTTCCATCGTGTCAGTAGTTGCTTCTTATTCGTACGCAGTAGCTCGGCCAGTTCTTCGCCATGTAAAGCCGCTTTGCCATCTACATCGGGAAAAAGTACTGGCGTCCATACTACTCCGCCAGTCAAGGGTCGCCCATGCCGGTCCGTAAACTGTCCACGTCCAGAGTCGATAGAAATGCCCTCCTGTCGCTGACGTGCTGACATTTCCTTAAGCGAATGCCCCCCATAAACGGACATATGAATGCCCGCTGTCCCCTGAAGCCAAGCCAGTCGGAATAATAAAATCAGCAGTAGCGCCATCACCCCCAAGGCCATATATGCAATTCGACGTTTTCGTATGAAACTGCTACCACGCCTCGGCACACCCATCCTTCTTTCATCTTTTTTCCAGTAGTATGTCCTGTAGTTGAAAAAGAAAACCCACTCAACTTTTAACGTTGAATGGGTTAACCACGGAGATCAGTGACAATCCTGATTCCCATGGTTTAGTTATATCTACACCGTAAACCGCGAAAGCTGTTCCTTCAAGTTCACTGATACTCCTTCCAGCTTATCCGACAAACCTACCAGTTGATTACCAATATTGGCCTGTTCAGTGCTGAGTGAAGCGACTTCCTGTGAAGTGGCCGAGGATTGCTCAGCTACCGCGCTTACATTGGTCATTGCCTCGGACAATGTGGTCTGTGATTCACTCAGATGATGAATGGAGGCGGTGACCGTTCCCAACCGAAGCGCGAACTCTCCCATTTGCTGCTGCACCGATTGGAAAATGTCCGTTGTTTCCTGCACGGCTCCCATCTGCTCCCGGAACAGCGGGTACACCTCAGATAATGCCTGTACCGTTTCATTCATCTCATTGACGATGTTATTAGTAATACCCGTAGCTGTGCGAATAGCTTGACGTGATTGTTCAGCCAACTGCCGAACCTCATTAGCTACCACCATAAAACCACGCCCAGCCGTCCCCGCTCGTGCTGCTTCAATCGTCGCATTCAGTGATAGAATATTCGTTTGTTTAGCAATATCCTGTAATACGTCCAGCACCTTAAAGACATCGGAAGTTGTCTTCTTCAGTTCATCTACTTTGCCTACCAGAGCATGCGTAGTTTCTTCCGTAACCTTAGTCTTGCTCAATAGAGTTTTCAGTTGAACTGTCCCTTGTTCACTGGATTGTTCAACTTCTTGTGCGACCAGACTCATTTCATGATTGGAAGCCATAACCGTATCCATTTGCTGAGATATATTCCCGGTTAGTCCGCTGCCACGTTCGGCCTCTGTTGCCAAACTGGCGGCGCCATGAGCAATTTCTTCCGTTGCTGCTGCTATTTCTTTGGCTGAAATGGCTGTCTTCTTCGAGGCATCGCCTAGTTCCGTCGCTGTTTTCAGAACCTCCTGAGCTGAGGCATTCGTCTGCTCTACCAGCAATGTAATTTGCTCCATCATGATATCAAAGCTTTCTGACAACTGCCCAATTTCATCCTCAGCCTTATAGTTCGTTCGAATTTGCATGTTACCTTTGGCGCCTTCGACCATTAAATCCTTCAGGTGTGTCAATGGACGAGCCACGAGGCGCACGATCCACAGGCCAATGAACAATGCAATGAGTGCAGCCACTGCAGCAAATATCCAGGTCGTGGTTAGAATCCCCTTAGCGTCTCTCACCAGCTCAGATACAGGTACTACACCCACGAGAATCCATTTGGAAGTTCCCAGCGTATTATGAACTGTAAGCACATTTTGCTCTTTGCCATCTGCAACCTGCTCCATAATTTGATTTCCTTCAATCCCTTCAAGCTTGGAAACGTAATCCAGCTTTGTCTTTCCTCCTGCCAAGCTCTCATTGTTAGAACCTACAAACTCACCCTTGTCTGTCACAAGGCTAATCATACTGCCTGAGCCCAAATTAACACCTTTCAACTCGTCCTCCACCGCACTGGACTTTAAATCCATAACCAGAACGTAAGTCCCTCCCAACCCAGACATACTGTTCATGGAGCGTGCTAGGCGAAAGGTCTTGCTGCCATTGTCATTCACCTGTGTAGGTAACCAAACAATTCCCTTGTTTTTCAAAATATCCTTAAACCATGCTTCCTGCCGTACATCTTTTTGTGTTCCAGTGCCCATAGCAGCAAACTTGGTTTCTTCCGGGTACAAATACAATGAATCAATCGCTTTATTCGTAAAAGCAATATTCGTTAATTTCTTGTTTACTTCGCCCATAGCAACAAAAGATGCAAAGGGATTTTTATCTTGCTTTACAGCCTTTTGCAACTGATCACTTAATTCAGTATCAAAAAATACCTGTGTCGATGTGTCTTGAAAGCGCTCTAGAATAATGTCAAGCTTTTCTGAAGTTTGCTGAACGGTCTGCTGATAAGCCGTTGCTGCATTTTGCTCAATCGTACTTTTAGCCTTGTAGTATGAGAGCATCCCCAAGCTGACCACAAATAACATAATTGCCGCAAAAAAGATCAGAAACAACTTCATTCCAACCGAACGTATCGGATTATAGTTTTTGACCAAATGCATGAAATCTTTACTGTACCTTTCTGGCTTAAGTAAACGCTTTAAATTGTGTGTACCCTTACGAATCGCCTTAGCTAACCAGGGCGCAACCTTCGAAGACATCGCAACCGTTTGTTCCCCTTTATTCGTTGCTTTACTGCCTTTCAAACCCTGCATTTGATCCGTTTTCTTGGGTTGCCTTTTTACTGTATTCCCCTCTTTTTTCCGTAAACCCATTCCTCTCACCTACCACCATATAATTAGTTTCTAATTCCACGTCATCCATTATGTATCTATTATCTATATAACTTCTATCGGAACTATTCGACAAGGAATGTAGCTTTCCTTTGAGCATCGACTAAATTTTGTGAAACTTTTTTCCTAGAAAACTATTCAAAAAAAGGCCTCTCCAACTGATAGGAGAGGCTTTTGATTCTTTCACCTGTGACTTAAGGCTTATTTATTTCTTTTTACGCATCATATCAAAATACGATACGGGCTGATCTACCTTCATTCTAATTCGTTGAAGCGGGTGACGAGCAGCATCCAACTCGTTGCCTTCCTCATCCCAGATCGTTCCGACCGTTTGTTTGAAGAATGTTCCGTTCGGACCGAAAAATTCAATTTCATGACCGGGTTTAAAATGGTTCCGTTGTTGAATAGTTGCGATCCCACTCGCGGCATCGTAGTCCATGACTAGTCCAGCAAAATCATAAGGGACTGCCTTTTCTTCCGGCTCATAAATATGATCCTCATGATCCGGTGTATCGTAGAAAAACCCTGTATTCAGCGGACGATTAGCTGCCTTGTTAATTTCTTCAATCCATTCTGGTTTGAGCACATAATTTTCAGGATCAGCCATATAGGAATCAATCGCTTGACGATAGACATTCACGACCGTTGCCACATAGTGGATAGACTTCATCCGTCCCTCTACTTTAAAACTGTCTACACCTACATCAATCAGATCAGGGACATTTTCAATCATACATAGATCCTTGGAACCCATAGAAAAAGCATTATCACTCTCTTCAAACAATGGAAGCTGGTTAACACCGAGCTGGAACTGTTTCAGTGCATTGCTAACCTGTGCCTCTTCTTCAGATATCCAAACCTCACCTGGGCGGGCATCCTCAAACAGATCGTATTTCCAGCGGCAAGACTGACAACATCCCCCACGATTGGAATCACGGTCTGTAAAGTGATTGGACAACACGCAGCGGCCGGAAAATGAAGAGCACATCGCACCATGGACAAAAGCCTCGATTTCGATGTCCACATGCTTTTTAATTTCTTCGATTTCCTCCAGACTGGTCTCACGTCCAAGTACCACACGCGGTAACCCCTCGTTTTTCCAAAACTTTACCGCTTGCCAGTTCAGCGTGGACTGCTGTGTGCTCAAATGCACTTCCAATCCAGGAACAGCGCGCAATGCCACGGATACAATAGCCGGATCAGCGACGATAACGGCATGAATTCCCGCCTCGTACAGATTGCGCAAGTACTCCTCAATTCCGGCAATATCTTCATTGTGGGCATAGATATTGGTGGCCACAAGCACTTTAGCACCATACTTGTTCGCAAATTCTACACCTTCGCGCATTTCCTCAAAACTGAAATTATCGGCGTTAGAACGCAGACCATATTTTTGTCCACCAATATATACAGCATCCGCGCCATAGTGAACGGCAAACTTCAGTTTTTCCAGATTTCCGGCAGGAGCCAACAGCTCCGGCTTGTCCAAACGATTCCGTTTACCTATATATTTTCTCGCTTTGGTTATCGTCCCCATGACGTTCCCCCCTCTGTAAATTCATATTAAAATTAATAAACCTGCTCTTTATAGAAAAATCCGAAGGAAAGTTCCCGTTCAGGATCTTGAAGACGGCGAACTTCATCCAGCCAGCTTTCATCATAAGCGTAAGCATCTGGGTCGGCTGTATAACTATCTATTGCTTTACGATAAGCACGAACAACCGCCTCATTGTAAGCCGTAGGCTTCAATAAGCCCTCGATCTTAAAGCTATGCACGCCCGCCTCCATTAGAATATGCAGGTCCTCCATGATGCAAAAATCATCTGAACTCATAATATGTGTCCCATTTATATCCTCGTAAATAGGGAACTTCTCTTCTTTCCGCTCTGCTTCAATCAGAAACAAGCCGCGTCCTCTACCCAAATCCCCTTCTACATTACGTCCCTGGTGCAGCATATAACTTTGAACAAGCTTACGCTTGGAGTGATAAATATTAGTCATGCCATGTACCTGAACCTGTGCTTCTATGTTCAACTTTGGTATCATTTCGGTAATTTCATCCATACTCAGCTCACGAGCCAAAATGACCCGGGAAGCCCCCTTTTCACCCCAATAGTTGGCGGTTGCGAAGTTGGTAGAGATCATCTCACCGTTCCAGAACAGCTTCAGATGCGGGGTATACTCCTTCACGGCCATAAGCACTGCGGGATCATTAAACTCAATGGCGTCTATGCCGCATCCAGCTAGGGTCTGCACATATTCGGGAAGGAGCGGCAATAGCTCGTTCGTCATCAAATTCGTCATAGATACATATACCTGCGCCGCATGCTTGCGTGCTTCTTCTACCACTTCACGGATTTGGTCCGGTGTAAAATGTCCCGGCAGTCGCATTCCAAAGCGGTCATCTCCAATAAGTAATGCAGTAGCTCCAGCCCCCAGCATATGGCGGGCATCCTCCGGAGAGCTGGCAGTTGCCAGTAGTTCGGGTTTGTAAGCCATAGGCTCACCTCCTAATTTGTCTTACGGTTACTTACCTGAATGTTATGCAAATGTTCTTTATACGTTTTGGCAAACAAATGTTCATGTGTCCCGTCTTTTTTGGTCACATAAAATAAATAATCTGTAGCTTTCGGCTGTAAAGCCGCTATCACTGAGTTCAGACTGGGACTTGCAATCGGCCCTGGTGGAAGTCCCAGATGCAAATACGTATTATAAGGGCTTTCCACAGCCAAATCCTTGTAATACAGCCGTTCTTTTTGCTTGTCCAGCATATATTGAACCGTAGCATCAATTTCCAGCTTCTTACCCTGTTTGAGCCGGTTATAAATGACGCCAGCTACTACAGACCGCTCATCTTCCACAACCACCTCGCGCTCTACCAAAGAAGCAACCGTCAGCAGTTGATGCAGCGTTTCACCCCGCTGTTTCAGCTTGGCATCCAGATCGGAAACAGTCTCCAACCGCTTTTGTGTCTGTTCTAGCATCACCTGTATCATATCTTTGGCCGTGCTGCCCTTTTTCAGCTCATAGGTTTCCGGGAAAAGGTAGCCCTCCAGCGCATAGCGAAGCCCCGCCTGCTTTGGAATGTCCCGCACCAGCGCGACGTCAAAAGCGGACGGATCGTTGGCCAGCTGCAAAAATTGCTGCCGGTCTGCCAGTCCTTCCTTTTGCAGCTTATCAGCCATCTGTCTAATCGTAAAACCTTCCGGGATTGTAAAACGAATCATTTCCTCTTTGACAACATCTCCAGCCGATAACTTAGTAATCAACTGATCAAAGGTTGCGCCAGGCTGCGCCTCATATTTTCCGGCCTGAAATGCGCTTCCTTGCTGTTTGAATTTTACATAAGCCTTAAACACGAGCGCATTACGTATAAGTCCCTTTTGCTCCAGCGTATCTGCGATTGCCGATGTTCCTGTTCCCTGCACCACCGTAAAAGCAACGGGTTGTGTTTGGGGCTGAACAGGCTGCATGGCATTCCAAATATAGAGGGCTACCCATCCTGCTATAATGATAAGCAGTAGCAACAACGTAAACATCCTCGTCCTTCGCTTCACATCCACCCAACTCCTTCACAGCCAAAAAGGGCGGACTGGTCCGCCCTTTCAGGTTTGATCTCATCGCTATCCAGACTTACAGTTCTTCCGGCAACGTACATTCATCGTACAGTTCGGAAATATCTTCCCACTCATCATCATCTTCAATGGTGGTGATAGAGATTTCGCCGTCTGTGGATGAGCTTACATGGTAAAGTTCATGTTCGCCAACAGCAGCCCCGGGTCTACGCAATACGGCGTACCGTTGCTCCCCTACCTTGAACTCTGCTTCCAATTCCATGCGAATCGCATGGCCCTGTTCATCCTGCAACTCTACATCGCCGTCGAACGTTTCCTTCAAATCAGAGGTCCAACTCAGGTCTTCACGTGAATAGCTCGTCATTTCCCGTCTTCCTCTTCCTCTTCTTCTACGAATGTATTAAAGGTCTCTTCGACGATTTCCCATTCGGCATCGTCTTGGATCACAAACAATTTAATATCATCGCCTTCTTCCTCGTAACGGAAGGCGTACACATCGGACTCATCAGCTTCAGGGTCCACTGGCGCAACCATCATGTACTTCGCTTCGGAACCATCTACCTCAAACTTCATAATGACCTCGAACTCTTCCTCGTTGCCCTCGTCATCGGCAATATAAATAATTTCCGGCTCTTCTTCCATACCCACTTGATTTTCAGCCATTACGAAATCCCCCTCACCTTGTACTGTGTGCGTCCAAATAGTTTTGCAAGATCAGGCTTGCGGCCAGTTTATCTACCACCTGCTTGCGTTTTTTTCGGCTGACGTCGGCCTCCAGAAGCGTACGCTCCGCCGAACGCGTCGTCAGCCGTTCATCCCAAAGGTGAACGGGTAAACCCAGTAACTCCTTGAGTCGGTTCGCAAACTCGATGCAAATCTCACCGCGTGGACCCACGGTTCCGTTCATGTTTTTCGGCAAGCCAACAACAACCTCGCCGACCTCATTGTCACGAACCAAATTTGCAATTTTACCGAACTCGCTGTCGTCACCGCGTCGTTCTATGACTTCCAATCCTTGGGCGGTCCAGCCGAAGGCATCACTTACGGCGACCCCAATTCGGCGATCCCCGTAATCCAATCCCATTACTTTCATGCCTGTCTCCTAACGATGCTTGGCAAGATAGAAACGAACCAACTCTTCAATCAACTCATCGCGTTCTTTTTTACGTACCAGGCTTCTGGCATTATTATGCCGTGGCACATAAGCCGGATCACCGGATAGCAAATAGCCGACGATTTGATTGATCGGATTGTATTCTTTTTCTACCAACGCATCATATACGGTCAACAAAATCTCCTGAGCAGAAGCTTCCTTTTCATCTGCCTTGACATTAAATTTGACCGTTTTGTCCATGGAATCCATTGTTGACACCTCGCTTCCACAAAACATGTGTACATGTTTATGCCAGCTTATTCTTTTACATCATACCATAAGCAAAGCCCTACAAGGAAATATCTAAGCCCGTTTTTTCCCAAAAATCTGCAAAAAATATCGAACTTTATCCTTGTGAGGCTGCCGCCACCAGTTCATGCGCACGTTGAAGTGCTTCATCCAGCTTGCTGGCATCCTTACCACCGGCTTGCGCCATGTCAGGTCGTCCGCCACCGCCGCCACCGCATACGGCAGCAATTTCTTTCACGAGCTTGCCTGCATGAAGTCCGGCCTTGGTATGCTCTGCCGGAACTGCTACGACAAAATTAACTTTATCGTCCATTGCAGCGCCGAGCACCAGCACAGCAGCCGGAAGTTTCCCTTTCAGTTCATCAGCAATCGCACGCAACGCGTCCATGCTGGAAGCCTGCACGCGCGCAGCCAGCAGCTGCACCCCGCCTGCTTGCACGACCTGATCGGTCAGCTGGCCTGCCTCAATAACGCTCAGCTTGCTCTGCAGCGATTCATTTTCACGGCTAAGGTCTTTAATTTGTTGCTGCAATGATTCGATACGCTTTGGTACCTCAGACAGCTTGGATTTTACAAGTCCAGCCGATACCTTCAACAGCTCTAATTGACCTTCCATATATTCAAAACCAAAACGTCCGGTCACCGCTTCAATACGACGTACACCTGATCCAATGCCGCTCTCGCTGACAAGCTTGAACAAGC
This sequence comes from Paenibacillus sp. SEL3, assembly GCF_054602585.1. Lineage (NCBI taxonomy): Bacteria > Bacillati > Bacillota > Bacilli > Caryophanales > Paenibacillaceae > Paenibacillus > Paenibacillus sp. SEL3. The sequence goes on from NZ_CM137725.1 coordinate 1,036,574, forward strand.
CAATTTGCGAAGTATTGCTGACATGACAGCCACCGCATAGTTCAATGCTGTAATCGCCTACTTTAACGACCCGCACGATATCTCCATATTTTTCACCGAACAGCGCCATTGCTCCGAGAGCCTTGGCTTCATCAATCGGTTTCAGTTCAATATTAACGTCCAGTTGGCTCCAGATGGCACGGTTTACACGCAGTTCAATATCCGCAAGTTCTTCTGGTGTAATGCTTCCAAAATGGGAGAAATCAAAACGCAGACGCCCAGGCTCTACCAAAGAACCCGCCTGATTGACATGGTCACCCAGCACTTCTTTAAGCGCTTTGTGAAGCAAATGCGTAGCCGTATGGTTTTTCTCAATTTCTCCACGTGAAGCTTGATCAACTTCAGCTTTCACCGTATCGCCAACGTTCAGCTCACCAGCTTCTACAACAACCTGATGCACATGCTGACCTTGTGGCGCCTTAAACAATCCTTCGACCTTCGCGGTTACCATACCTCCACGCAGCAAGCCTTGGTCACTGACTTGTCCTCCGCTTTCGGCATAGAAAGGAGTCACATCCAGCACGACCTGGCAAGACTGCCCTTCACTAACAGTGTCCACCAGTACATCTTCATATACAATCGCCACAATTTTAGACTCAGTTACGAGGTCATTATATCCAACAAATTCACTTTTAACCGCCAGATCGGACAAAGCTCCGCCCTGAATCTTCATGCTGGCGCTGTCCTGATGTGCATCACGGGCGCGTTTGCGTTGTTCCTGCATCGCTTCATCAAAGCCTTCACGGTCTACTTTCAAGCCCTGCTCGTCTGCATAATCCTCTGTGAGATCGAATGGGAACCCGTACGTATCATACAGTTTGAAGGCATCTGCTCCACTAATGACATTGCGACCTTCTGCCTTCGCCTGAGCACTGATATCGGACAAAATTGCCAATCCATCTGTCAGTGTTTCATGGAAGCGTTCCTCTTCCGTTTTGATCACTTTGATGATGAAATCACGCTTGTCCACTACCTCAGGGTAATACACACCCATGACATCCCCAACGGTTTCCACCAGCTCAAACATAAATGGACGGTTCATGCCCAGCATTTTGCCATAGCGCACAGCCCGGCGCAGCAAACGGCGGATCACGTAACCGCGTCCTTCATTAGAAGGCAGCACACCGTCACCAATTGCAAAAGCTACGGTGCGAACATGGTCAGCAATAACCTTAAGAGCCACATCACTGTCCACATTTTCGTTATATTTCACTCCTGCCATCGCCGCTGTTTTTTGAATTAGTGGCTGGAAGATATCCGTATCAAAGTTGGAATCCACATTTTGCAAAATGGATGCAAAACGCTCCAATCCAGCCCCTGTATCAATATTTTTGTTTGGAAGCGGCGTATAGCTACCGTCTTTGTTATGGTTGAATTGTGAGAATACGAGGTTCCACACTTCCAGATAACGCTCATTTTCTCCCCCCGGATACATTTCAGGGTCCGTCATGTCGCTACCGTAGGCTTCGCCACGATCATAAAAGATTTCCGTACAAGGTCCGCAAGGACCTTCACCGATATCCCAAAAGTTATCTTCCAGTTTGATGATACGTTCGGCAGGAAGTCCAACTTTTTCGTTCCACAGCTTGTACGCTTCCTCATCCTCAGGATACACAGTTACAGCCAGACGTTCCGGATCAAAACCAATCCATTTTGGATCCGTCAGAAACTCCCATGCCCATGTAATGACTTCTTCCTTAAAATAGTCGCCAATAGAAAAGTTGCCGAGCATTTCGAAAAAGGTGTGATGGCGGCGCGTTTTACCGACATTCTCAATATCGTTCGTCCGAATACATTTTTGCGAATTGGCGATACGTGGATTTTCTGGCTTCACACGTCCGTCAAAATAAGGCTTAAGCGGTGCCATACCCGCATTAATCCACAGCAGGGAAGGATCTTTATGTGGAACAAGCGGCGCGCTTGGTTCAATCACATGTCCCTTGCTTTCAAAAAACTCCAGCCATTTGGATCGGATTTCACTAGCTTTCATATAAGTAGCCTCCTAATTATGGTGTCACTGGTTCCTGGCACAGGCCATAAAAAAACAGAAAAACGCCCCTGAACGGATCAGGGACGATTGTATCGCGGTACCACCCTGGTTAACGCCGTCCCCTCTGTACGAAATGCCCATGCGCAAGCTGCACACCAACATTTGCTTAACGGACGATCGATCGCCTTGTTTTCACTGGTAACGGGAGCATCCCGGCGGGTTCAGCCCGCACTTCGAAATGAGCTTTCCCTACTGGATAAACACATTTAAACATACTCAATTCAGTATATCCGTGTCATTTAGCCGTGTCAACGCGATATCAGACAAGATACATACGGTGTAAGGACAAAATCAGATCGTTTTCCGCTTCACGTAATAAGCAAAAAAATGTTGAAGTCCTACCTTTAATACCGCCATCACGGGAACCGCTAAAATCAAGCCGGTAATTCCCGCAATTTCACCACCCACTAGCAGAGCGAAAATAATGGCTATCGGATGCAGATGCAGCGTTCGTCCTACCACCTGGGGAGAAATGACATTGCTTTCCAACACTTGAATACAAGTGTTAACGACCACGACAAAAAGCACCATTTTTAAGGATATTGTAGAAGCCATGATTACTGCCGGAGCGGCTCCCAAAAAGGGGCCCAAATATGGAACGATGTTAAAAACCGCCACCACTCCTGCCAGCAACAGCGCATAAGGCATGCCAATGAGCATATATCCGAGATAAGCCAGCACGCCAATAATGACGCATACCAGTAATTGTCCCCTGACATAGTTGCCAAGCGCCTGATCAATTTCCTTAAGTACCGTTACAATCGCCTTACGACGAGAACGTGGGAGGTAAGACACAATCGTCCGCTCGAACACATCAAAATCTTTCAAAATATAAAAAATGAGGAACGGTACAATGAATACATTGAACAGCATGTTGATCATCCCGCCGATGTTATCCATAAAGGTAGAAATCCCGGTTGCCATCCGATTCTCTAGTTGGAAAAACCATTGATTCATACCCGTTCGCACCCCTTGGGGCAAAATGCCGCTATCCATATTCGTCATTAATCCCTGTGCATGCATGGTCAGCTCAGGCAGATGCTCATTCAGCTCATCCAGTTGTTCAATAAACATCGGAATCAGGTTCATCAGAATCACAACGAGACTGGCCAAAAATACAGCATAGATGAGCAGCACAGCTACGCTTCGAGGCACCTTGCGACCGCCCAGCATATTGACAACAGGATTAAGTACATAGGAGATGATCATCGCTACCGCAAACGGAGCAATGATTGTTTTCAGAAATTCATACAAATGAAAAAACAAAGGTCGCAGCAGCCAGATAAAATATAGAATGACAAGTCCCAGCAGCGTCCATATTCCGTACCGGAACAGTCTACTTTTCGTTAATTGCTCCATTTCGTGCCCCCTTACCGGACTAGCCTTCTTTAAGTATATGCCTGTACCTCTACTTTAATCCTTCCCGCGAGTCTGGAATGCTCCATCGATTACCATTGTAAAAAAATGATGAAAACGGATAAAAATAATTAACAAAGTCATTCCATCTGACGATATAAGTACAAAGCACTATTTTAGGATTTCATATTTCTGAAACATCGGGGGTCATTACATGAACTTAAAAATCAAGCTTATTCTCCTTTTCACTTGCATTGTTATCGTTGCAGCCGGGCCTTTATCCGTTATTAGCATGACAAGTATCAAAAATCAGGCTAACCGTGACATACAAGAGCTTATGACTAGTAAAGCCACCGAAACCGTCAATCAGCTCGACGGATGGACCAGCGGCAATGCCAAAATTATCGAGACACTGGCTGCAGGTCTGGAATCGAGTGATATTTCATCAGATGCCAAAACCGTATCTCTGAAAGCAGCTTTTGAAAACTATAAAGATCAAAATATTTCCAACATCTACGCAGGCTTTGAAGATGGATCCTACTGGGATGGATCTGGCTGGTTTGAAGCTGGTTATGATCCTCGCGCTCGTCCGTGGTACAAGGATGCCAAAACCAAGGGAGAAATGTATTATTCCTCACCTTACACCGATGCAGGCAGCAATGACTTCACCATTTCTATTGCTAAACCTCTCAAAGATTCCAACGGCTCTATCACCGGGGTAGTCAGCGAGGATATTATGTTAAATGATATGACAAAAATCATTAAAGACATAAACCTGAACGGATTAGGCTACGCATTTCTGATTGACCAGAATGGAGTTGTGGTCGCACACCCAGACAGCAAGCTGGCCGGTAAAAACCTTAAGGATACGCCCGAGTTGGGCTCATCAACTGCGGCCCTGCTGAGCACAGCTTCGGGAAAAACAGACTATACCTATAATGGCAGTGACCGTCAGCTTTATTTTAAAAAGATGCCTAGCACTGGCTGGATTGTAGGATTGTCCATTTCAAAAGATATTGCTTTTCAGGAGTATTACTCCACTCGTAATCAGTTGATTATTACCGTTGCTATCATCTTGGTCGTTGCTATGCTGCTGGCAATCTGGGCGGCAAACAACTTTATCAAGCCAATTCGGAAGCTTCAAGTGAACGTCAAACGTATAGCTGAAGGCGATATGACAGCTCGTGTGGACATTAAGGGTAAAGATGAAATTGCCAGCCTGGGTACAGATTTTAATATCATGTCTGATAATCTCTCTCACCTGTTGCGCAAGGTATCAGATACTGCAGGCGATGTCAGCTCAGCTTCCCATGATATGCATCAGCACGCTAAGGATACTGGAACCATCGCGTCACAAATCTCCAGCGCAGTTCAGGAACTTGCCCAAGGAGCGAGCGACCAAGCTGAGGCTGTATATTCCGGCTCTGAGAAGCTGACTCACATGACAGGCTCCATCGACCAGATTGGCGAAAGTGTCAAACGGACCCAAACTGCCGTATTCGAAACAGATTCTGCCGTGCTTGCAGGGTATGAAACAGCTGAACGTCAAGCGAAACTGGCCGCCGAGTCCAGACAAACGACGACTGCGGCAGGGGAAGCCGTAGATTCACTCACGCTAAAAACTCAGGATATTGAGCGGCTGGCCGGAGCCATCCATGATATCGCCGCACAAACAAACCTGCTGGCCCTTAATGCATCCATCGAAGCAGCACGGGCCGGGGAACACGGACGAGGTTTTGCCGTCGTCGCGGGAGAAGTGAGAAAGCTGGCTGAGCAAGCGGGCAGTTCCAGTGACAGTATCATGAGTAAGCTGGAAGAAATTAAGATTGCAGGAGTACAAAGCGCGGAGGAAATGAAGAGGGCTCTTGCTGTAACTGTAGAACAGGAGCACGCTGCCATTGCAACGAGACAGGCGTTTGAGTCCATTCGTGGCGCTTCTCAGCATATGCTTGCCCAAATTGAGGACGTTACAGCTGCCGCAGATGATCTCCGTGTGAATGCCGGGCATATTTCCGACGTCATTTCCAGCGTTGTCGCTGTTTCTGAGCAAAGTGCAGCATCTACAGAGGAAGTGGCCTCCTCTGTGCAAGAACAAGGTCATGCCATGAATAATATTGCTGACCTTTCTGCCAAACTCGATTCTCATGCAGATCTTCTATTGGAAGAGGTCAAACGCTTTAAATTGTAGAACTTACAATCTTCACAATAACGGTATACAAAAGAGGGTGCCCTCAGCCATTTTGGCCGTACGGGGCACCCTCTTCGTTGTTTTTTATCAAGCGTTATACAACCTACTAAGCCGTATGTAGATCACACCTCTTAGTAAGCAGCCTGTCCACTTTTGGTGTCCAGCTTAGGAAGAAGCGTGAATTTGCGGCAAGTCCTGTTGTGCCATCTCATCTCCAAAGAATAGGTCGTCCAGCGAACTGAGCGTTCCATCCTCTTCCACTTGGTAGACAGACATTTTTTCACCATTCACCTGAAGTTCGATAAAGCATCCCCAGCAATAAAATTGATGGGAGCCAATTTTTCCGATATCTTTGGAATTACAATTCGGACATCTCAATAAACTCACCCTATCCATTAACAGAATATATGGCTTTTTCCAGACGCTGCTCGCTTAATGGGGGAACCATAACAGCATTTTCCCCGATGGACATCTCTTCGGTGCAGGGCAGCCATTTCCGCCCCTCTATAATATCCGATACAAAACCATCGCTGATTTCCAAGCCTATTATGTTATTGCCCATTTCCTGGTCAAAATAAACATCCGAGATGTGCCCGAGCATAAGCCCTTCCTCTGTTAGCACGGATAGATCCTTCAGTTTACAAGGCCCAAGCAAGTACGTATGTTGTATATCATGGGCCTCCATTTTACGCACAGCCTGCTGATTGCGAATCATGATCGCATCCTCACCGTAAGCAACGATGTCATCCCAAGCAACCATTTTTACGTGAGAAGAAAAAAGTCCCTTTCCTTCCAACTCGATCCCTGAGATTCGCCAATCCGCTGTCACCATAAAGTCATGTATTTTACCAATCTGCTTCCCGTCCTCCACATCGAAAACGGCAAGTCCGATCATATCTTGAAGCTTCATATATAGGGTACCTCCTCATTCTGCAATCTGAACGAAGGTGCGGTCCTTTTCCTACATGCCTGTCAGACCTTGCTTCCGTTCATGCAATGAAATGGAAAAACCGCCCCTCCCTTCTTATTAAAATGCGGAGAAATCCCTAGTACCTAGTACGCAGCCGCTTCCATATGGTTTCAATTTTCTTGGCCGTGTATTCCATTTCTTCCGTAGTATTACCCAAACCGAAGCTAAACCGAATCGCTGAATGTAAAACATCTTCAGGAAGATCCATCGCCTGCAATACATGCGATAGCTCTAAAGATCCGGAAGTGCAGGCTGATCCGCTTGCTGCTGCGATTCCTTCCATATCAAGGTTCATCAGCATGGTCTCTGTACCAATGGCCGGAAAGCTAACATTGAGAACATTAGGTAAAGAATGATCAGGGTCACCGTTAATCACAAAATTTTGGCTACCCAGAGTGTCTTCCAACCCTTTAAGCAACGTCTGGCGAAGAACCGTATCGTGCGCCCCACGCTCCTCAATGGAAGCATTAGCAAGAGTTGCGGCTTTAGCCAGCCCCGTAATACCGGCGATATTTTCTGTTCCGGCACGGCGTTTCTTTTCCTGAAGTCCCCCATGCATTAGCGGCTGAAGGCGTGTACCTTGGCGGATATACAATGCCCCAACCCCTTGCGGTCCGTTAATCTTATGACCAGACACACTCAGTAAGTCAATCGGGAGGTTCCGGCAGTCGATGGATATATGACCGAAAGCTTGAACCGCATCTACATGGAATACAACTCCATGTTCTCTCGCAATCTGCCCTACTTCTGAGATCGGCTGAATGACGCCCACCTCATTGTTGGCATACATCATGCTGATCAAAAAAGTATCTGGTCGAATGGCAGCCTCGATATCCGCAGGGTTCACGCGTCCAAACCCGTTGACCGGGACATAAGTTACCTCATACCCCGCTTTTTCCAGCTCATCACAAGCATGAAGCACTGCATGATGTTCAACCGCAGTTGTAATCATATGCCCTGAAGTACGGCCGTCTGCCGTAGCCGTCCCAAACAGGGCCAGATTATCACTTTCTGTTCCTCCGCTCGTAAAAATAATTTCTTCAGGCTTGCAGCCCAAAGAGGCCGCAACGGCATCCCGAGCAGCGCTGACGGTGCGCTTGGCATCGCGGCCAAAGGCATGAACGCTCGAAGCGTTGCCGAATTGGCCAGTCATGATGTCCATCATAGTCTGCGCAACCTCAGGATGCATAGGAGTCGATGCGGCATGATCCAGATAAATTCTGTTCATGTTATCCACCTCAAATGTAGAACATGTAATTATCCAATTCATCATGTTCTTGGTATGTGATCAAGTCCTTAAGTGTAGTAGAATCCAACACTTCAGCGATGCTGTCACGAATTCGCAGCCACAGCTGACGTTTTGCCGGATCGTCTTCTTCCGTGAAATCGACCGGAGAAATCGGACCTTCCAGTACACGAATGATGTCTCCCGCTGTTACTCCTGCCGGTTCATTCGCCAAAATATAACCGCCGTAAGCACCACGGATACTTTTTACCAAACCTGCATTACGCAAAGGCGCAATGAGCTGTTCCAGATAATGCTCTGACAGCTGATTTTTTTCGGCAATACTTTTCAAAGAAGTTGGACCTTCGCCAAACCTGGCTGCAAGTTCCATCATAATGGTCAGGCCGTAACGGCCTTTCGTTGATATTTTCAATTGTGCCACCTCACTTATAGTAACAATTCCGTTAAACACGCGGAATAACTGGTGCTGTAAACCTCTCTATTCCGATCCTAACCCTCAGCTTATGTTAACATATTAGGGCAGGTAAAGGGAAACATTACGGTAACAATCTTAAAAAAAGTTGCTTTCGGGCGATTTGGAACAGCTTTAGCCCGTTTTATGTAGCTTTCTTCCATCGTTCGCCGTGTCGTTTGATCGTCCAAACATCGTATCTTATTATCGTTTATGTTACAATAGGTGGGTTCTACAACTATATTGAAAGAATTGGGTGATGACCATGGCTAAAGCCAATCATGAAACCCGTGTCGTCGTCGGGATGTCCGGTGGCGTCGACTCATCCGTTACTGCGCTGCTGCTGAAGGAGCAGGGCTATGACGTAATCGGCATCTTCATGAAAAACTGGGATGACACGGATGAATTTGGCCGTTGTACGGCTGAGGAGGATGCGGAGGATGTGCGCCGTGTCTGCGAACAGATCGACATTCCTTACTATACCGTCAATTTTGAAAAAGAATACTTCGATAAAGTATTCTCTTATTTTCTTGATGAATATAAAGCTGGACGCACACCCAACCCGGATGTCATGTGTAACCGTGAAATTAAATTCGGCGAGTTTCTAAATAAAGCGCTGGATTTGGGAGCAGATTATGTTGCTACTGGACATTATGCACGGGTTGTGGAAGAAGACGGCCACTTTACTTTGCTGCGAGGCGTGGACAGCAACAAGGATCAAACTTATTTCCTGAATGCGTTAAGCCAAAAGCAGCTATCCCGAACCATGTTCCCTATCGGTCATCTGCCGAAACCAGAAGTGCGTAAAATTGCGGAAGCTGCGGGACTGTATACGGCCAAGAAGAAAGACAGCACAGGCGTATGTTTTATCGGCGAGCGTAATTTCAAGGAGTTTCTGAGTGGATATCTACCTGCAAAAGGTGGAGACATGGTGGATATCGCTACTGGTGAAGTCAAAGGACGCCACGATGGTCTGATGTACTATACACTGGGTCAACGGCAAGGCTTGGGCATTGGCGGCTCGGGTTCAGGCGAACCGTGGTTCGTAGCGGATAAGGATCTGGAGAAGAATATTCTGTATGTGGTACAGGGTGATCGTCACCACAGCCTGTATTCTACCAGCCTGATTGCAACAGATGTGAACTGGATTGAAGGCGCAGATACTCGTCCGACCGGCGAATTCCGTTGCACAGCCAAATTCCGTTATCGCCAACCTGATCAGCAAGTAACTTTACAATGGCTTGCGGATGGGACCGTGCATGTCATATTCGATGTACATCAAAAGGCCATTACGCCTGGACAAGCTGTTGTATTTTACGACGGGGAACGCTGTCTGGGTGGAGGAACCATTGATAAGGTTGAAAAACTTCAGCCTGAAACGGTTTAAATGAAAGCCATTTTGCATGGATATAGCAGGAATTAAAAAAGTCGTCTCTCCAGATTTGGAAGGGGCGACTTTTTTTTATGAAAGTTTATTTTAGTTCATGGCTTGTAAAGAATTCATAATCTGCTCTTTATGATGTCTGTCATGCTGGACAAACATTTCTTGCAAAAAATTTCCCATGGTGTATGAGCTATTAGGAAATTGACGGATAAACATTGATTCTGAAACCATCTTGAGCTTCACAATCATTCGCCTACGCTCTGCAATAGCTTCATTTAACAAATCATGTGGTTTCATATTTCTGCCGAATGCAACGGACGAATCGTTAAACGCTTGTACATCAGGATGTTCTTGGAGCGTAATTTGTTCCTCATTGATAATCTGTATGAGTGTCTTAGTGAAGCTTTTGTCCCACCCCATAATATGACTGATCATATCTTGTATTGACCATGTACCCACTATGGGTTTACGAAGTAGCTCATCTGAGTATGGAGATAAAGCTGTAAGAAATACAGTCCATTTTTCTAAATCTTCAGAAATCTCAGCTATCGTCGCCAATTGAATTCCTCCTTTAAGGTAAGTAACTTTTGATAACATCCTCATTTGGGTATATGATGTAAACAAGATCATACTTCAATTGAAAAGGAGCGTGCCTTTATGTCTGATTCATTAGGAATGCTGACACCAGGTAAAAAAGTTTCTTTGAAAGAATGGGACCCTAAGGATACAAATAATATCAAAAATAAAGAAGAAATCCGACAGGAAACAGATCAATTGAAGGAACGCTTCACGGAATTACAAAGCAAATTATTTACAGAGAAAAAACAATCCGTTTTGTTTATATTTCAGGGCATGGATTGCAGCGGCAAAGATGGCGTCATCAAACAAGTATTTTCTAATCTGAATCCGGCGGGGGTGACAGTCCACAGCTTCAAATCACCTACGGCTGAGGAATTAAGTCATGATTTCTTGTGGCGTGCTCATAGCGTTACCCCAGGACGTGGATATATTGCAGCATTTAACCGTTCTTATTATGAAGATGTGCTAATTACACGTGTTCACGGACAGATATCCGATAAGCAGGCCAAACGGAATATTAAGCATATCAAGCATTTTGAACAGTTGTTGCTGGATAATGGTGTAAAGGTGGTTAAAATCTTTTTACATATTTCAAAGCAATTTCAGTTAGAAAAGCTGATCGACCGAATTGAAAAGCCTCACAAAAACTGGAAACTCGATCCAAGTGATTTGCAGGAACGGAAATTTTGGAAGCAATATACCCAGTATTATGAGGATGTATTAGAGCTAAGCGCAACCAAACAAGCTCCTTGGTATGTCGTTCCTTCAGACAACCGTTGGTATAGGGATTATACTGTGCTGCGGATTGCCGTCCAAACGCTGGAGGAAATGAAGTTGTCTGATCCTGATCCAAGACCTGAACTCGAATCCCTTTTACCTGAATTGTACAAAGAACGAGATAAAAAATAGCTGTATAGGTACAGCACTAAGCTTCCAAAACCGTATCACGGCTGAGAATGCCTTGAGTCGGGATTGGAAGCTTTTTATTGCATTTTTACGTGTTATTTCGAAAATGTATAAAGCTTAACTGACTCTGTACCCGATAGCCGCAGCTACAACTCCTACCACGACAGAGGAAAGTACATACGTAGCCATGCGTCGGTATTCTTTGCGCTCCATCAGTTGAAGAGATTCATAGCCGAATGTGGAAAAGGTGGTGTAGCTGCCACAAAAACCTGTTCCTAACAGCATCCAGAGTGCAGGAGACAACTGGTGTTGCGTAAACTCACCATAGAGCCAGCCTAGCAGCAATGAACCGCTGACGTTAATGATCCACGTCCCCCACGGGAATACGGTACCCAACCTCTTGCCGGCCCACATACCAAGCCCGTATCTCGCCAGTGTACCCATAATCCCGCCTGCCGCCGCCCACCAGATCATAAGCGTTCCTCCTTCGGAGCAGCCTGCGTCATTTTTGTACCTAGACGGATACCTGTCCATGTCAAAAATAGCCCTCCGCCTACGCTTAGCAGGAGGTACAACACAGCCGTCAGCATACGATCGTGAACTGTGAGGCGTACAGCATCCACTGCAAAAGTGGAAAAGGTGGTAAAGCCCCCTGTAAAGCCTGTTCCGATGGCAAGTCGCAATCGCGGCTTGCTCCGCCATGATCGCAAGGTTACCGTAAAGAACCAACCAAGAAACAGGCAGCCGATCCAATTAATTAGCAGCACACCAAGTGGAAAATCCGCACCCGCCGCAGGCAGCAGCGATTGCAGGCCATAACGGGTAGAGGTTCCAAGCGCTCCGCCCGCGGCAACGAATAACATGTCTTTCATTTTTTTATCCCCTTCTTCGCACTTGCACGATCATGGCGTAACGTGACGATATCGTACACACTCTGTATATTAAGTCGCACATATATTAAGACTGTGAATCCCGCCAGCGCTGGTTTTGCCTGATTTTTGACTCATTCCCCTGCTCAGTAGCCTGATAGAAGGTTTGGTCTGCTATCGCATCGGGCAAATATTGCTGCTTCACATAATGATTCGGATAATTATGTGGATATTGGTAGCCTACATGACCGAGCTTTTCCGAGCCTTTGTAGTGTGCGTCACGCAAATGGAGTGGCACCTCAGCCGATTTGATATCGTCCATAGCCAACATGGCCCGTGAAATCGCCGTATATACAGCATTCGATTTGGGGCTTTCCACAGCGAACAAAATAGCCTGTGCAATGTTCAGCTTGGCCTCGGGCCAGCCGTTATTGCGATAGGCTTCAAGCGCACTCACCGCTTGCACCATTGCCTGCGGGTTCGCCAGACCAATGTCCTCGCTGCTTGCCGCGATGAGGCGGCGGATAAAGGTCATCGGGTCCATACCGAGTTTTTCTACGGCGTACAGGAACCAGAACAGCGCGGCATCGCTGGAGCCGCGAATGCTTTTGTGGAAGGCCGACAACACATCATACTGCGTGGATTCATCTGCTTTGACAATCGGGCGGCGAATGGATTCCTCAGCGACTTCCAGTGTCACGTGAATCGTGCCGTCTGCCAGCGGAGGCGTTGTGAGCGCCGCCAGTTCCAGCGCGTTTAAAGCGCGGCGGATATCGCCGTTCGCCATGGAAGCGATGTGAGCCAGTGCAGCTTCATCGACCTGGAGCTGCATGTAGCCAAGCCCTTTGTCCGCATCGCTTAAGGCGCGGCGCATAGCAGCCAGCGAATGTTCCTGCGTTAACGCTTCAAGCTGGAACAACGTAGAACGGCTCATCAAAGCGCCGTTGACGTAGTGAAAGGGATTTTCAGTCGTGGCGCCAATAAACACGATCGTGCCCTTTTCCACCGCGGGTAGCAGTGCATCCTGACGTGAACTGTTAAAACGATGTACCTCATCGAGAAACAGAATGGTTTTTTTGCCATACATCGATTTATTCGTCTGTGCAAGGTCAATGACTTCTCTTACGTCTTTCACAGATGCTTCTACAGCATTCAGACGTACAAAATCGCCTTGCGTGTGTTGCGAGATGATATGTGCCAGCGTTGTTTTGCCGCATCCCGGTGGTCCGTACAACAAAATTGAAGAAACCTGATCTGCCTCTATGGCTCTTCGCAGCAGCTTACCTGGACCCACAACATGCTCCTGTCCAATATATTCATCCAGTGAAGTCGGACGCAAGCGATCCGCAAGCAACCGATTGCTTGGCGTTGACTCTTGGGAATATGAAAATAAGTCCATTTCTTTCACTTCCTTATGATTTATGAACGAACACTTTTTTTTATCTTTAAAAACATACTATATTAGGTTCGCTCATACGGTTGAAAAATATGAAAATTCAAGTCATCTATAATTCTGATACGGTGTAAACCGACTCTTATTCTACCATATCCGTTAACAAGTTGCAGATAGCATGGTCATGGCACAGCTGTAGGTCTTCAAGTCAGTCGCCCATAAAAAAGAAAGAACAGCCTTAGACGAAAGATGATTTCGTGGCTGTTCTTCGACTGGCATGATTTCATAATTTCCATCACTAAGATAAACAGTAAACAAAAAGGAATACAACAACTCAGGCGGTACTTTACAACGCTTTTTCTGTTTACTTCGTCTGTGCCTGTACGTAACTAGGAAGTGAGCCATCATGCAATAGCCACAACTCATGCAGCGCACGGGTACATCCTACATACAGCAGCTTGGCATCCCATGCCCGTTCTCCATAATGCTCATGGTCGGCATCCGCCACAATAACTGCATCGAACTCCAGACCTTTGGATAGGTACACAGGCAGTACCGACAAACCGCCCTCATATTGCTTTTTACCACCGTCAATCAAATTCACATCCATCCCCGCACTTGTGAAAACCTCATGCAGTTCCACAGCCTCTTTTAAGGTACGTGTCAGCACAGAAACAGTACGATACTCCCTGGAGGACAGCTCTTTTAGAGCGGTGAGCAAACTCTGCTCACGCACCGATGAGTCGTAAGATATAGTGCGCACCGGATCGCCACTACGAAATACTGGAACTGCCGTAATACCGCCGCGAACTCCCTGCTCCAAAATCGTGTTTGCAAATTCTATAATTTCCAAGGTTGATCTATAGCTCCGCGTAAGCGCAAAATACCCGGTATGTTCCGGTGCAAAAAGAGAACTCATTTCCTCCCATGCATGTACGCCACGGTATTCATGAATGCCCTGCGATAAATCGCCCAGTATAGTAAAGGAATGTCCTTTGACGAACAAATCCAGCAATGCGATATGAAAAGGTGAAAAATCCTGCGCTTCATCAATGACCACATGGTCAAAACGTTGAGATGATTCTACCTCATGAATCAGCACGTGGAGATACACTAACGCAGTCAGATCTTCTTCACGGATAATCTGTTTTCGCAGATCCGACTGTGTAGCCTTAAAAATAGCAGTCGGCAGAGAAGCCTTCATCTCTGCAGCCGTATCTGCGGGTAACCCTTTAGCTGCTTGAAAAAGCTGCTTGTAGAGCGTCAGTGCGTCGTATTGTGGCCATTTTTTAGCATATGCCTTTTCCCGTGCCCCTGCCTTTTTTTTGCGTTCCTTGAGTGCTGCCGCCGAAGGCGACTTTTTCAGCTCCATTTCAATCCAGCGGTGCACTCTTGCCAGCACACGCTCCTTCCGCTTCGCGAGCGGATAAGGCTTATACTCCTCATTAAACCAATTCAAAATCTCAGCTCGCGGCAGCATCGCTCCATCCCATGGTGAAAAATCCTCCTCGGGAACGGAAATGGGCTCCAGTCGTTCAACAAAAGCTTGAAGTAACTCCATAAAGTGAACTGAACCCTTGAATCTTCCCGGCGCCTCATCCATGGATTCCTCTCTCAGACTGCCACTCTCAAACCAATAAGATAATGTTTCGGCAGGATCAGCCAAAGGTAAATCCAAACCCAACAAGTCCAGCGCCCAGTCTGCAAATGTACTTTGCTGAATATCTCCGACCCCCAGCTCAGGAAGTACATCTGAAATATAGTCGAGAAACATATGGTTTGGTGCGAAAATGACCATTTTGTCCGCTGATACCTGATCCTTGTATTGATACAGTAAAAATGCGAGACGATGCAGCGCTACCGTCGTCTTGCCACTACCCGCTACCCCCTGAATAACGAGGGCAGTATTTTTAGCCGCGCGGATGATCTGATCCTGCTCCGCCTGAATGGTAGATACGATATCCCGTAAACGGTTATCCTTGTTTTCACCTAAACGATAAACGAGAAACTCATCGGAAACGGCCGGCTCGTCGCTTTCACGATTATACGTATCGGCTACCCGTTCCAGAATTCTTTTCCGAATGACAACGTTGCGCTTCAGATAGACCAAACCCTCAATAGTTCCCTCAGGAGCTTCATAGGACGCGGTTTCTTCACCACCTGTAAATGAATAAAATAAGCTGGCAATCGGTGCACGCCAATCAATCACCAGCGGATACGCTGACGTTTCTTCACGCTCTACTCCAATTTTACCGATATAAAGCGGCTTCCGCTGCCCTCTGCCACGCTCGTCAAAATCCATACGCCCAAAATAAGGCTCCTGCGAGCTTTTAGCCAAAGCCTGGCGTTTTTCCTCCCGTGCAGATTCCAGCACTTGCTCTGTAAAATCATGCCCAGTGTATACTGGCGTATTGCGAAGCCGTTCCAATCTCCGATCAATTTCCTCCATAGCAAGCGACAGCCTGTGCTGTTCTTCTTGATAGGCACTTTGAAACTCATTCTCCATTTCAGTTACCTCCTAAGAATATCAAGTCTCGATTTCTGCATCATCCACTTGCTCCGACACAAAAAAAGGAAAGTAAGCGTAACACATTTAACCATAAAAATCCAACCTTATTTCTAATCCCCCTATTTCCCTACTCTTTCACAAAAGTATGGAGCTTTTCGGCACCAGCGAAGCGGCCTCTAATACTCCATACTTCTCTCCCCCATCTCCACAAACTGCTTTTGAGCCAGCTCACGGTACACCTGATGGGACTCTAATAACTCTGTATGAGTTCCTGCACCGGTCACCTTGCCCTTGTCCAACACGATAATCTGGTCGGAGTGAACCACCGTAGACAAACGATGAGCAATGACAATCGTCGTGCGTCCTTCCATCAAGTTCGCTAGGGCCTTCTGTACCTCATGCTCAGATGAGCTATCCAGACTAGATGTAGCCTCATCCAGCATGAGGATGTCAGGGCTACGAAGAAGCGCACGCGCAATAGCGATCCGTTGACGCTGGCCTCCGGACAGCTTCATTCCCCGTTCTCCCACCTCAGTGTTGTAGCCTTGAGGTAGATCCATAATAAATGTATCCGCATACGCCATCGTAGCTGCTCGTCTCACTTCTTCCAAGTCAGCTTCGCGCCCCAAGCCATATGTAATGTTATCTCTGACCGTTCCGGTCATCATTGAGCTTTCCTGCGATACATAACCAATTTTGGAGCGCCAAGAGGAAAGTGTATATGACGATATCGGTTCGTCTCCATAACGAATTTCCCCTGTATCTGGCACATAAAAGCGCTCTAGCAATGAAAATAAGGTGGATTTCCCACTCCCGCTCGGACCCACGAATGCTGTCGTCCGGTTAGCCGGAATGACCAAGTTTGCATTATGAAGAACCTCTTCACCTTCGGTATAGGAAAAGACAACATCACGAAGTATAATATCTCTGCTCTCTTTTGCCGCTTCCTGCTTCAACTCGAGCGGTTCCTCTTCATGATCTAAAATCGTCTGAATCCGTTCAGTAGCCCCAACCACCTTTTGCAGACGTGAATACAGAGTCGTGAATTGTGCCATCGGTGTGATCACCTGAAATAGCAGCAAAATAAATGCCACCAAATCCCCCGCGGTCAGCACACCCGATGCAACGCGAACACCACCAACCCCCAATATAATGACCAGTACTGCAGTCAACAAGAAGGTAGAAATTGGACCTACAAGGGCCAGGATACGTGACTCTTGCAAACCGAAGCGGAACATCCGGTAAATACGATCCTCACCAGCCTGAGCCTCTCTGCTTTCGGTTCCGTAGGCCTTCACCAGTCTGATTTCGCCGATAACCTGACTTAACACTGAGGTCAGATCTGCCATCTCATCCTGCTGTTTTTTGGAGATGCGGTACATTTTTCTGCCTACCGGAAATAAAATTAGAGCTGTTAGCGGAACAATAGCCATAATAATGAGCGTCATCACCCAATCCAGATAAAATAACAATGCAATACCACCAATAATTGCAATCACATTAGAAATCAAATTGACTAGATACTCCGTAATTAAGTTCATAATCAGGCTTGTATCATTAGTGACGCGACTCATCGTATCTCCTGACCGATTTCTATCAAAGTAAGGTATAGGTAGAGATAAGATTTTATGCCATAAGCGTTTGCGCAAATTAGCCACAATCTTATGCCCAGCATAGTTCAACATATAGATAGAAACTGCCGAAGCCACCGCTTGAATCACAAAAGCGCCAAGCAGACCAACAATGACCATACGGTTTAGTGAAGAAAAGGTCAAGCCATCAATCAACCCTTTAGTCATCATGGGTACGATTAAACCAGCCATGGTCTGAATCAGGGTCAGAATCAGGGCGATGATCAGAATGGCTTTGGGCGGATGCGCACTCGCAATCAATTTGATAAACCGCCCCATGCCAGCCTTATCCGGTCTTTTACCCGGCTTTTCCTTCATCCGGTCCTCCTGCTCTTCTTGGTGTATATGATGTTCTTTTTCCATATACCATCAACCTCGCTTCCTGTCTGACCATTCTTGTTCAAACAACAACACCCGCGCTCTGCGCGGGTATGAACAGTACAATCTATCTTCGAGTTTACTACACCAGAGAATGAAGCACAAAATTTGCCACAAACAGTACAGATATGATATATAATGCGATAGGTACTTCCTTGCCCCGTCCTGCTGCCAGCTTGGCTACGGGGTATGCAATAAAACCAAATGCCATTCCGTCTACGATACTATAAGTAAAGGGCATCATCACCATGATCAGAAATGCAGGAAACGCTTCAGTAAAATCACTGAAATCCATCTCTCGCACATTTTGCACCATTAGCCCCCCAATGATGATCAACACGGGTGCAATGGCACTATCAGGAATATAAGCCAACAGTGGAATAAAGAAAAACGTCGCCCCGAATAAAATAGCAGTTACCAGCGGTGTCATTCCCGAGCGTCCCCCTGCTGCAATACCAGCCGTCGATTCCGCAGCGGCTACCGCCGGACTGCTGCCCAAAATACCGGCAAAGATATTGGTTACAGCCAACACACGCAAGCTGTTTTTAAATAAATCCGGTCTACCAATCATGTTGGTTTGTGCAGTAATCATACCAATATTCTCGAATAGCACAATGAGTAGGAGCAAAAAGACAGCGATCCAGAAAGCTACCGAGACAATGCCTGAAAAGGAAAGCTCTCCAAACAATTGCCCATACTGTCGCACCGTTTCAGAGGTTCGTACCGTGCTTGTAGGCTCTACAGCTCCCAGTATATAAGCAAGCCCAGTTCCCGCCAAAATACTAATTAGTAAACCTCCCTGAACGTTACGCACAAACAATACAATAGCGAGCAGCAACGTTACACAAGCCGTAATTACCTTGGGATCATTAAAATGGCCAATAGCCACAAAAGTCGTCTGATGAGCAATCACGATGCCGCTTTTTTGCAATCCGATAAAGGTTAAAAACAAACCAATGCCTACCGTAATTCCGTGCTGCAAATTATGGGGAATCGCTTGGCTAATCAGCTTGTACAATGATGTAAAGGCCACAATGGCGAATATCACCCCTGTGACGGCAACTACCATCAACGCTTCCTGCCAGCTCAGCTTCATGGAATGTACCAGCGTATAAGTGAAAAAGGCATTAATTCCCATCCCTGGTACAACGACCATTGGAGATTTCCCACCAAAAGCCATCAGTAGACAGCCGATCATCGATGTCAGCAGTGTCCCGAGCATCGCCCCTTGGAGGGGAATCCCGGCATCTGACAAAATAGTCGCATTAACCATAACAATGTATACCACGGAAAAATAAGAAATGGCCCCAGCGGCTAATTCCTTTTTCCAATGATGCTCGGGCTTGTAACCGAGACTTCTGGACCATAGTCCATCCTTCATACCAAAACCCTCCAGCAAGTTGTTCAATCTGTTTACAGTAAGCTGCACTTTTTCAAAACAAAAAAGAGCTGTAGCAACTGTGACACAAAGGATGTGATGCACAGAACTACAGGTCTTAAAGTGAATACATACTGCTGTAAATCTACGAATGCACTGCCATGCTATTTTTACAACTTACACACCAGCGTGTTCTAATAAATCCTTCACGGCTACACTAACCATGATCAGTCCTGCTACCGGAGGTACAAATGCATTGCTTGCAGGCGGCTGCTTCGCTTTCCGGATTTCAGGTGCGTTGGCAGGTACAATTTTTTTTGTAATTTCTTCACGTGGCTTCTTTGGTTCCTCATCGGAGAATACAACCTTGACGCCTTTGGTAATGCCTTCCTTACGCAACTTGGTGCGGATGACACGGGCAATCGGGTCCATTCTGGTTTGGGAAATATCCGCTACTTGAAAACGACTTGGATCCATTTTATTCGCAGCGCCCATACTGGAGATCAGCGGAATCCCCCGTTTCAGGCATTCCTTAATCAAATGAATTTTGTAAATAATCGTATCTGAAGCATCCAGCACATAATCCAGTTCGTACTTAAATAACTCCTCATACGTTTCTTCCGTATAAAACATGTTCAGTGCAATCGCTTCACATTCAGGATTAATCAGCTTCACACGCTCTACCATCAGATCCGCCTTTTTTTGACCTACCGTCGTTGTCAACGCATGTATTTGGCGATTAATATTGGTGATATCTACAACATCTTTATCAATCAAAATGATACGTCCAACACCTGTGCGCGCCAGTGCTTCCACTGCAATCGAACCGACACCGCCGATACCCAGCACGGCCACCGTGCTATTTTTCATAACCTCAAGACCTTCAGTTCCGATAGCCAGTTCCGTTCGTGAAAATTGATGCAACAATATGGTATATCCTCCCTCACTGATTTAAACTCTATACTTGAACTCCAGCATACAAACCACGAACCCATTATCCATAAAAGGGTAACGGGTTCACGGCATTCTATAATCTATCCACAAGCCACTCGGTGCACTTGCAAAGACAAACGTTCATCTTAAGCTTTAGGAGTAACAGGTTTCGGGGCAAGACGGATGTGAAGCTGTTCCAATTGAGCTTGATCCACTTCGCTTGGTGCATCCATAAGCAGGTCTGTCGCGCTAGCTGTTTTCGGGAATGCAATGGTTTCACGCAGGTTTGTACGACCTGCAAGCAGCATCACAAGACGGTCAAAACCGAAGGCAATACCACCATGTGGAGGCGTACCATATTCAAATGCATCCAGCAGGTAACCGAATTTATCCTTCACTTCCTCAGGCGGCAGGTTGAGCGCTTTGAACATTTTCTCCTGAACTTCACGCTTGAAAATACGCATCGAGCCACCACCCACTTCGTAGCCGTTCAGCACGATATCGTAAGCCTGAGCACGAACTTGACCTGGATCTGTGTCCAAGAGGGCCAGGTCTTCTTCCTTCGGACGAGTGAACGGATGGTGCTCCGCTACATAACGTTTTTGTTCTTCATCATAGCCCAGAAGCGGGAAGTCTACGACCCAGGCAAATTTGAATTTGTTATCGTCGATGAGGCCCAAATGACGGCCAATTTTCAGACGAAGCGCGCCCAATACATCAGCAACTACTTTTTTATTATCCGCAGAGAACAGCAACAGGTCACCTTCTTCGGCTCCCGTACGCTCTTTCAAGGCTTCGATTTCTTCCGGTGTGAAGAATTTAACGATAGGCCCCTTGAATTCGCCTTCTTTCACTTGGATCCAAGCCAAGCCCTTTGCTCCATAACGTGCTGCAAAAGGACCCAGGTCATCAATGTCCTTACGGCTCCACGTGCCACATCCTTTGGCATTGAGAACTTTAACTTCCCCGCCCTTTTCAATTACGGAAGCAAATACTTTCACACCACTGGTTGCCACGATATCATTGACATTAATCAACTCCAGACCAAAACGTAGGTCAGGCTTGTCTGAACCGTATTTATCCATCGCTTCTGCATGTGTAATTCGTTGGAACGGTGTTTCCAGTTCTACTCCAACGGTTTCTTTGAACAATTTCACCATAAGACGCTCCATCATAGGCAGCAAATCATCCTGTTGCATGAAGGAGGTCTCAATGTCGACCTGCGTAAATTCAGGCTGACGGTCAGCACGCAAATCTTCATCACGGAAACAACGTGCAATTTGGTAGTAGCGCTCCACGCCACCAACCATCAGCAATTGCTTGTACAGTTGTGGAGATTGCGGCAAGGCGAAAAACTCACCTTCATGTACCCGGCTAGGCACCAGATAATCACGGGCGCCTTCTGGGGAACTTTTTGTCAAAATCGGTGTTTCCACCTCAATGAAATCCTCACCGTCCAGGAAATCACGGAATACTTTTGCTGCTTTGGAACGCAGCTTCAAGGTCTGATGCATTTCCGGACGACGCAAGTCCAGATAACGGTATTTCAAACGCAGTGACTCGTCTACTTCCACGCCATCTTCAATGAAGAACGGAGGTGTTTTGGATGCATTCAATACTTCGATTTCAGTGACACGCACTTCAATTTCACCTGTAGGCAGGTTCGGGTTAATCGTTTCTGCATCCCGTTTGACAATGGTACCAGTAACCTCAAGCACATACTCACTACGAACACGGTCCGCAATTTGCAGTGCGTCACCGGAATATGCCGGATTAAATACGATTTGTACAATTCCGCTACGGTCACGCAGGTCTATAAAAAGTACGCCCCCCAAATCACGACGGGTTTGTACCCAACCGTTCAATGTAACTGTTTCTCCGATATGCGCATGAGTCAATGCGCCGCATTGATGACTCCTTTTCATAATACACACTCCTGTTTATGTTTAGTAGTTAATGCTATATGACAGCCAGAGGGAGACTCCCCCTGACTGATGTTACACATCTTCTTTATCCTAGTTCTTCCACCAGCTGATCCAGCTTAACAGTGCGCTGCTCGCCCGTTTCCATGTTTTTCAGTGCAATTTCACCTTGAACCAGCTCATCTTCACCCAGAATCGCAGTATACCTTGCTTTAAAGCGATCGGCTGATTTCATCTGCGCCTTCATTTTACGACCCAGATAATCTCGTTCTGCGGAAAATCCAGCTTGACGCAATTTGAATAGTTGTTTGGTTACTTCCGTTTCTGCCGCCTCACCCAACGCCACCATATAGATATCTAACGGCTTGGATTCGTTCAGTTTGACACCCTGATGCTCCAAGATCAGCTGAATTCGCTCCAGTCCAATGCCAAAACCAATCCCCGGCTGATCCGGTCCGCCCAGATCTCCAACCAATCCGTTGTAGCGGCCGCCTCCACCGATCGTGTCTATGGCGCCAATTCCTTCAGCTTTGAATTCGAACGCTGTCAACGTATAATAATCCAGCCCCCGTACCAAACGCGGGTTAACTGTATATTCCACACCCATGGCATCCAAATTTTGCTTCACTTTCTCAAAATGTGTGCGAGATTCATCGTCCAAGCTATCCAAAATCGAAGGTGCACCTCCAAATTTGTCCTGGTCATCTTTGCTATCCAGCACTCGCAGCGGATTACGCTCAATGCGTGCTTGGCTCTCCTTGGTCAACGTATCCTTAATTGGCATCAAGAAGTCCACCAGATGCTGCCGATAAGCTGCGCGACTGGCTGCATTACCGACGGAGTTAATCTCCACCTGTACTCCTTTCAGACCCAGTTCACGGCAGAATTGATACCCGAAAGCAATAACTTCTGCATCCAGTGCCGGATCGACCGCCCCAAATGCCTCAATTCCAAATTGGTGAAACTGGCGCTGACGCCCAGCCTGTGGACGCTCATAACGGAACATCGGACCGATATAATACAGCTTAGTTACATCCGGCTCCCCGTATAGTTTGTTCTCCACATAGGAGCGGACAACCCCTGCTGTTCCTTCCGGACGCAAAGTCATGCTGCGCTTCCCTTTATCCTCAAAAGTATACATTTCCTTTTCCACTACATCCGTCGTTTCACCCACACCTCGAACGAACAAATTCGTTTGTTCGAACATTGGTGTACGAATCTCTCGATAATTAAAGCGGCGGCTAATCTCACGGGCTTTTTCCTCGACCACTTGCCATTTTTCTACACTGCCCGGCAGCAAATCCTGTGTTCCCGTCGGTTTTTGAAAGGCCATTAACGTATCCCCCCATCGTTGTATTTCATATTGTGCTCTTTCTTCTTGCTCCACTTTCAATATAAAACAAAAAATCCCTCGTCCTGTTAACATTAACAGGGACGAGGGATTGTCGTTTACAAATCACCCGTGGTACCACCCACATTCCGGAGTTTGTCCAGACAACCAGCATAAAATCACTCATTGCCCGTCAGCAATATACTGACTCCGCTCATACGTATAACGCCCGTAACGCGCAGTACGGCTATTATGCAGGACCATCCACTGTCGGCACAATTACAATGTACTTTCAGTAGGGTTTCCTCAATTGTTCGCCGCCTGTTCTCGGGGAGGTCATTCATCCGCTCATCAAGGGAATTTTTACAGCCTGGAAATTCCTCTCTGCGCTTGTGGGTTCGGAGTACTTGGTCCCGTCATCAAATCATTTTTCATTATTTTATGATTTTAATGAACCGCTTCGACAAAGTCAAGACATTCTATAGCTTCTCTGCAACTTTGTATCATTGTCACACATGGACACGAAGAGTTTCCGATGTTCGCCAGGTAGGCAGACACCTCACAAAATACAAAAAAACAGCCTGACTTAAAAAGCCTAAACTGCTTTTAGTGATGTAATGTATCCCTGGTTTTTCCTAACAGTCTGTGTTTGGGAACTATCGCATGCTTTGACGAAGGATGGGAGAATTTACGTATCTTCATATTTCAATTTTATGTTTTCCATTTATTTAATTCAGATTACAACTCGTTTCTTTAATATAATGAAATTGGATTTCAGCGATTGTTTATAGTGGAAGGCCAGTCTCCAAGAGATTTAATGCTTCAGATAATAATTCAGAAAAATTTTCAGTTGGATTTTCCGCATAATGCAACATAACAGATATGTTAACACCTATGACGGCGCCTGCAAAAGTTCGAATCTGCAAGTCTCCAGGATCTCGTCCCACCCGTTTGGAAACCATCTCAGCAATCATATGCATTGTATCAGTCAAATTATTCAAGGTTGCAGCCCGGAGTTCCGGTACTGACATCACGAGTTGGTTACGCTCACGTGTAGTAGACATTTCGTCGCCGGACATGTCAGACATGGTTGCTAACATAGCATTACGCACAGCTTGAAGTGGAGTTAAATGAGCTGGCTGTTCTTCAAATGCAGATATAAGCAGGGGATCATAGTTATCTGTAACAATCACATCCTCCTTGCTCGAAAAATAGCGAAAAAAGGTGCTTGGTGAAATCTCCGCTGCTTCTGCAATCTGTTCCACAGTAGTTTCGTTATATCCCAGTTCGCTGAATAGGCGTAACGCATGCATTTGAATCGATGCAATGGTTTTTGCTTTTTTTCGCTCCCTCAGCCCAAGATTTTGCTGGTGTTCAAGTGACATTTGTTTCACTCCTCAATAGATTGCTCATTCAAGTTTCACTCCTCATCGAGCAATTTGCTTCAGCATATATTTTTGACCACATGCACACTATTGCCCGATTTTGCGTTTACACTCAGTTTATCATGATCCTTTGTACTTCACGATACCCAGGATTGTATTATTCCTGACTGTAAAGCAATACATCAAAACTTGAAACCACTCCAATATCAGCTTTTATAGGCGAATATGCGGCGTACAGAAGCTGATAGGTTGAATCAGGTTGGTTCTATTGAGAAATTCAAAAAATTTATCTCCTCACCTCGTTAGTACAATTCCCTGCCCACCATCAACAATAACCCTGTCGCCGGTTTTCATTCTTGTAGTAGCATTTCCACATCCTACAACAGCTGGAATGCCTAGCTCTCTGGCTACAATTGCAGCATGAGAGAGTGGTGCTCCTATATCTGTTACAATCGCAGCTGCTTTTGGAAAAAGTGGAGTCCAGCCTACATTCGTTGTCGAGGTCACCAGTATTTCACCAGGAAGGAGCTGGTGTCCATCCTCAGGATTCCTCAGTACACGTACAGTCCCCTCAATTCTACCTGCCGCTCCAGCAACTCCTTCAATGATTTCAGAATGGATAGAGCTATCTAATGGTATATATGGATCATAATAATCTACTCTGCGATTGGGATCCTCCATCCATTGTAAAGGTTCAAATCGTCCACGTATAATCGAGGGGAACGCAGGCAGTTGCTTATATTTTAAATAGTTCACTTTTCTGGTCGAGATTCTCTCCTCAATAACACTTCCTCCTGCAAGCCAGCCCAATATCTCATCTACATATAAAAAAAATACATCTTCTCCTATGCCAATCAACTCGCCTGCTTTCAGCGCGAAAGAGCGATTTAATCTGAAGACACGCGTCCATTCCGAACGAACAGCTTCCCTTAAATGCGGTCCTTCAGAAATTTTTGCTATGACACGTTTCAACTTATTTATCTTGTATGGAAAACGCTGCTCCAATCTTCTCCAAACCACTTCATTTTGTTCACGTTGTTTATACAATAAATCGTCAACATTTATTCCAGATTTCTTTGTTTCTTGGATTTGCTTTTCCAGCCAACTCGGTTCTTCTCTTGGATCAGGTATCGATAGCTCAAACTCATGTGGGCCTCGATGCCCATATTCCAATAGATAATCCTCCTGACTCATTTCACCTTTCACGACTGAAGATATACCAACAACAGGTCCCAAGCTGGCCAAACCTGTACTTCCGCTCAGATTAGATAGAAGTACACTAGCATCATCACGTCCAAGCCATTTCTCCAACTTTTCCTTCAATCGAACAAAATTTTGCATCTTGCTACTAGGTCCTTCCAGTGCAATCCACATCGCTTCAATATTTTTAGGCCAAAGCTGCTCACGCCATAATGTAATCAATTCTTCCTTGGACTGGACATTGCCAATTAACTCTTCCGTTTGAGTGCACCAGGCCGCTGTTTCTTTTATGTGCTGTGGTAATAATTTCATCGCTTTTCGGGTCTGTTTAAAAGCATACAGCATCTTGGGGAGCATTATTTTAATAAGCTCTTTCCTAGAAAACGGATATATAGGAATTTGGATTTCATCTGGAATTTCCCCAAAAACATTGCTCATTTTTTTTAATATTGACTTTTTATTCCACCCAAATGCAAAAAAAACGGACAATGGTACACTCACATTGGAGTATACTCTTCCACAGATATTACCAGACATTAAATAATGGCCAGGAATCACATTATGTTCTTCGTCCAAAGCACGAATAATAGACCAGCTTAAGGGAGTAACAACATCTGAAATGGATTCACCTACATTAGTATTCGTCCAAAGAAAATCACCTGATAAAGAATCATTCCATTCAAATGTATCCATATTTCCAGGGCTTAAAGTAGTAACAGGTCGTGCTTGTAAAAAAAAGAGTTGGCTATTGGCAATGGCCCATTCAATATCCTGTGGTTCTCCCATCGCTTTTTCCAGACGGGAAGCATACCAATATAGCTTTTTGATATAAGGAAGTAATTCTTTTGGCCCTTTATATCGACCTGAGGGTTTAAATAAGGAGAAAACACGAGCATTTCCTTTACCAGATACCAGTTGCTCCCCTAACCCGAACACAAAATTTCCAGACATTACTGAACGATTGCCCGTAATAGGGTCTGCTGTAAAAAGAACACCCGAGATTTCAGAAGGAACCATGATTTGGACTACAATCGCCATTTGGTGTGCTTCTTCAAAACCCTTAACTGCACTGTATGCCCGCACCCTCTCACTGTATTGAGAATGGTGAACCACATACAAGGCTTTCAGAACGTCCTCGTTTGTTTGTACTTCTAAGACACTTTCAAACTCTCCTGCAAAAGAAGCTAAGGCTGAATCCTCGCTCAAGGCTGAAGACCTTACTGCAAATGAGACATTAGGGTAATCCTTACGAAGCTTTTCCAAATACCTGATCATTTCTTTCCATGTCTTTTCCTTAAGTTTTTCCCCTTGAAAGGCCTGTGGAAAAACAATAAAACCATTAGGAATCGGATAACCAGCTTGAAGCATCCTAGCAAGCATCCCTCCTTTGCCTCCGGTCCATTTCCGCAGCTCAGGAGTTATCTCTGCAAACCATTCTATTTCATTACCCATTTTGACACTTCCTAACTTTTTCAGTTGTAATATTTCGGTCCCGTAATTGGAAATGGGTATATTTATTGTTTATATTTTTATTATTTCGGGACTTAGTATCTTTTTACACTTTATACAAAAAGACAGTCAGTGTCAAATTAAATAGTCTTTCACTTTTTTTGTATCCTGTATCGTTAGCCTCATAGCAACTTACTGTACAAATAAGTCCTAAAAAAGAAAATAGCCTGCGGAAACGGTCCGCAGGCTCAAAAAGATATATCAAAAGGGGGTCATGCTGTTATTATAAACTGCTAATATTAAGGAATGATGTTTCGAATATTACAATTGTATTACAGTCACTCTTTTGTAGCTAAATTCTCAAGTATCGACAATCTTGTGCCGTGCTCTCAACTTTAATCCAACTGCGATACATATCCACGATTGGAACGCAGCTTATAAATGACCTCATCATAATCGGCATCATTCACCTTTGCAGATAATACATACCGTAATTCATCTTGATCACCGTTAATATACACATCTGTTGCACGGAGCAACCCTCCGTCATGATTCGTTGTTCCGCTCCGATCTTCATCCAGATCCCTTTGGGCTGAGCCAGAGTTAATCTGGCCATCCTTCACATCTGGTAAAATATTCTCGCCATAAGCACCCGCCGCAGGGATTGCCGCACCCGCTGAGCCTCCTGTGCTCACAGAGCCAGTATTGTTATAAGGGACCAACGGAATTAAAACCCTCGTCTCCCGACCGAGCGTCTCATCCAGAGCACCTACTTCCAAATGTTCAGTTCTATAAGCCTGAAGCGAAGCTCTAGCGCCCTCAGCTTCATCTTCTGTGCGAAAATAAGCCTGAATCTGTTTAGCCATATCAAATCCTCCTCGTTAGGGAATTGTACTGGCATAAATCTAGGAAGCATTCACGGAAATTACAATGCCTTTAACAACTCACGCACAAAAGCGGGCTCATCCTTAGGGGTCCGAGACGTAATAAAGTTACCGTCCACAACCGCCTCTCGATCCTCAAAATAAGCACCCGCATTAATCAAGTCATCTTTCAATGGAGGATAAGCTGTAATCGTCCGGCCTTGTAACAAATCGGCACTCGCCAAAATTTGTGGCCCGTGACAGATAGCGCCAATCGTTTTTTTGGACTCATTAATTTCAGTTACAAATTTCAGAACATTTGCATCCAAACGGAGATTTTCCGGAGATGATCCACCAGGAATAACAACTGCATCATAATCACTTGATTTCACATCTGCAATGGCTTTTTCAATAGTATAGCTTACTTTACCTTGCTTACCGCTCACTTTCTCACCTTGCTTCAGCCCAACAATATCCGCCTCATGTCCAGCCTTTTTTAATTCATCATAAGGTACCTTCATTTCGGAATCTTCAAATTGGTCAGCCAATAAAAATGCAATTTTACTCATGAATGTTCAGATCTCCTTTCCGGTTATCCCTGATACAAGTTTAAAATTAAGCTTATTTTTCTACCACGATTTGTTATTACCCGCTTGATCTGTTTTTATAACAATTCGCAGCGGCGGAAAAGAAAAAGGAGCCTTTCGGCTCCTCCACTAATTCAATGCTACATATTTTATTTTTGGCCACTTTATGCTACTTTCGGGTGGCACCTTATTAACGCTCCATTTAACCCAATGTTACCTGCGCGGCAAAGCGCCGCGTCCTGGCTTGTCTATGGCTGTTGCAACATGCTGTAATAACGTATCAGCATTACGAGTAAGGCTGATTGCCTCCTGCATACTACCGGGAAAAAGCAGCATAGTGCTTCGATGCCCGTCCATTTTTGGGGTTTGACGCATAGCTTCGTCTCTCCTGTCACCCTTAGGCTATCCGCCTGGCTAATCACCAATTGGGATGACATTATGGTCCCTCTGAACAGCTATTTTATTCTACTCAGACCTCGCCGTGAATGTATAGTTACGAACGTTCGGTATCCAAAATCAGTGTGACTGGGCCCCAGTTCGTCAATGAAACATCCATCATAGCCCCAAAAATTCCCGTTTCTACCTTCAGGCCCTTGGCTCGAAGCTGACTGTTGAAGAAATCATACAGCTTCTCCGCTTCCTCAGGTTTGGCCGCCCCCATAAAGTTAGGCCTTCTTCCTTTACGGCAGTCACCATACAACGTAAATTGAGAGACAGACAAAATGGCTCCACCGACATCCAGAACGCTGTCATTCATTTTGCCTTCAGCATCATCAAATATACGTAATCCCGCCGTTTTATCCGCCAAATAAACGGCATCGGCTGCTGTATCTCCCTGACCAATACCAACCAGCAGCATTAATCCGGTTCCAATCTTGCCAACCACCTTTTGATTCACCGTTACCTGAGCGTCTTTACAGCGCTGAATAATGATCTTCATCGACTATCCGATATCTCCTTTAACCTTCCCTTTTAAAAGGTGCTCACAGCCGTACTACGGCTCTTTTAGCAGCCTATGGGTCTTTCTACCCAAGATATGTTACAAAGGCTATAAACCTATCTGTACGCTTCATAAGGTTATTGCATAATCCGATGCACGGTGTATACATCCTTCACCCGTTTAATCCGTTCGACAACAGAATGCAAATGATCCGTGTTGCGAATGAGAATCGTGATGTGAATCATCGCCATTTTATTTTTATCTGTACGACCTGTAACGGCCGAGAAGCTGGTTTTGTTCTCAGAAATGGCCTGAAGCACTTCATTCAGCAAACCGTTGCGATCATGGCCCGTAATCTCAATATCGACACTGTAATTGACTTCCGCTGCTTCTTCCCACTCTACTTCAATCACACGCGCCTGGTCTTCGCCCGTACCCGAAGGAATATTCGGGCAATCCGTCCGGTGAACGGATACGCCGCGTCCACGTGTTACATAGCCAATGATGTCATCTCCCGGTACGGGATTACAACATCGTGCAAAACGAACGAGTAAATTATCGACGCCTCTGACGCTGACACCGTTGGTAGGTGTTTTTTTCCGTTCGCCCTGCGGCTTGTACTCCTTGACCTCGGTCGTCAATTCGATCAACCGTGCCTCTTCTTGTTCCTTACGCAGCTTCTCTGTCAAACGTGTACAGACCTGCGCTGCGGTTATACCACCAAAACCAATCGCAGACAGCATATCTTCGGAATCGTTAAAAGAGAACTTCTGTGCCACTTCCTGAAGCTTGTCGTCGCTCATCCACACCGATGGCTCGATATCGCGTTTTCTTAGCTCACGTTCCAGATTTTCACGGCCTTTTTCAACATTCTCCTCACGCTTTTCTTTCTTGAACCATTGTTTGATTTTACTGCGCGCGTGAGAGGACTGAGCAATTTTGAGCCAGTCCTGACTAGGTCCATAAGAATGTTTGGACGTCATAATTTCGACAATATCCCCAGTTTTAAGCCGATAATCCAAAGGTACGATTCTTCCATTTACCTTAGAGCCAATCGTTCGATTGCCAACTTCGGTATGAATACGGAAAGCAAAGTCCAGCGGAACGGATCCGGCTGGCAACTCAATGACCTCTCCCTTAGGAGTAAACACAAACACAAGGTCTGAGAAAAAGTCCATTTTGAGCGATTCCACAAATTCCGACGCATCCTTCGCTTCATTTTGCAGCTCCAGGATTTCTCGAAAAAAGGTGATTTTATCCTCAAAGTTAGTGTTGTTTGCTCCGTTGCCTTCTTTATAGGCCCAATGGGCCGCAATCCCGAATTCAGCGGTACGATGCATATCCACTGTGCGAATTTGCACCTCGGTAGGCTCCCCGTTAGGACCTACTACTGTCGTATGAAGGGACTGATACATATTGGCCTTAGGCATAGCGATATAATCCTTAAACCGCCCCGGCATCGGCTTCCACAACGTATGGATAATCCCCAGTGTGGCGTAACAGTCTTTAATGTTATCCACAATAATTCGAATCGCCAGCAAATCATATATTTCATTGAACTGCTTGTTCTTCGTCGTCATTTTTTTAAACACACTGTAAATATGTTTAGGGCGTCCGGACAGATCAGCCTGAATGCCCATCTCTTCCAGCTTTTCTCTGATACGCTGTATGACATTATCAATAAACTGCTCCCGCTCTGCCCGCTTCTTATGCATCAAATTAGCAATGCGATAATACTGCTGAGGATTCAGATAGCGCAGAGCAATATCTTCCATTTCCCACTTAATGGCTGAAATACCCAGTCGGTTTGCAACCGGACAGAAAATCTCTAACGTTTCATAAGCAATCCGACGCTGGCTTTCCTCTGACTGATATTTCAAGGTACGCATGTTGTGCAGACGATCTGCTAACTTAATGACAATGACACGAATGTCCTGCGCCATAGCAATAAACATTTTTCGATAATTTTCGTTCTGTTGTTCTTCCTTGGAACGGAACTGGATACGCTCCAGTTTCGTCAGACCATCGACAAGCATCGCACATGTATCGCCAAAATGCTCGCGAATCTGCGCCAAAGACACCGTCGTATCCTCCACAACGTCATGTAAAAGAGCGGCGATAATGGAGATGGTATCCATCTGCATATTAACGACGATATCAGCAACCGCAAGCGGATGCAGAATATAAGGTTCACCGGACTTACGAGTCTGGCCGGAATGGGCCTGTTCGGCAAAATCATAGGCGTCCCTGATGCGGATAAGATCTGCTTCTCTGGTATAGGCCCCGGCCTTTTTAAGTAATTGCTCTATCCCCATTCTGCTCTATTCCGTGTCCTTTCTATGCAAAATGGAACCCGCCGATCAATGTCGCGCAAAGGTTCCCTTTTAAAAGTGATTTCCTACAATTATGACGGTTAGCACGTCACACGTCAACTATTACAGGTTTGGCATTGTAGCATTATTCTGTCACACATGGATAAGTAAAATGAGGAATGTTGACGAATTGAAACGAATTATATTGAAAAAATTACGAAAAGTAATTAATGTATATAAGAATAATTGAAAGAACTAAGGAGTGAACTGCGTTGCAACGCGAAATTCAAGTTAATGAAAAGCTACCGGCAGGACCTGGGTTCCTGCTCAGCGTACAGCATTTGTTTGCCATGTTTGGCAGTACCGTGCTGGTGCCGAATATTTTCGGCGTCGATCCCGGCATGATTTTGCTAATGAACGGTATTGGCACATTGTTGTACATCTGGATCTGCCGTGGCAAAATTCCCGCCTATCTCGGCTCCAGCTTCGCTTTTATCGCTCCAGTCAGTCTTGTGCTTAAAAACAATCCCGGCGGCAACGGCTATGCTATGGCCCTCGGTGCTTTCATCATTACAGGTATTATTTTCTGCCTCGTCGCACTGGTGATCAAATATGCCGGAACCCGTTGGCTGGACGTCGTATTTCCTCCAGCTGTTATGGGCTCCATCGTAGCCTTAATCGGTCTGGAGCTGGTTCCGGTTGCAGCAGGCATGGCAGGCATTATCAATGCCGATCCTACTAAAGCTTGGACTCCAGATCCCAAAACGATTACTCTTTCGCTCGTTACACTCGGGGTTACTGTTCTGGGTGCGGTGTTGTTTCGTGGGTTTGCCAAAATCATTCATATTCTGATCGGTATCGTAGTGGGCTATGTGCTTGCTTATTTTATGGGCATGGTCAATACACAGGCCATCGCAGACGCTCCTTTTTTCGGACATCCTGCAATTACCACTCCAGTTTTTAATACCTCTGCTATGCTGACGATTCTTCCTGTTGCTCTGGTCGTCATCGTAGAGCATATTGGTCACTTACTTGTGACTAGCAACATTGTCGGGCGTGAGTTGTCCAAAGATCCTGGTCTCCACCGCTCTCTGCTGGGTAACGGTATTTCCACCGTCATTTCGGGTTTTGTCGGTTCTACGCCTAATACGACTTATGGTGAAAATATTGGTGTCATGGCATTAACTAAAGTGTACTCTGTATGGGTTATTGGCGGAGCGGCTATCATTGCCATCCTGCTGTCCTTTTCAGGCACGTTCTCAGCGATTGTTTCTAATATTCCAGCTCCAGTTATGGGTGGCGTATCCTTACTATTATTCGGTGTCATTGCTGCCTCCGGTCTAAGAATCTTCGTTGAGCAAAAGGTTGATTTCGCCAAGCCAACTAACATGCTGCTTGCGACAATCGTGCTTGTTGTCGGAATCAGTGGTACTACGCTCACTTGGGGCGCTGTAACCTTGAAAGGTATGGCATTGGCTACAATCATCGGCATCATCCTCAGCTTGTTCTTCAAGCTGATTGACGTGCTCGGCTGGTCCAACGATAAATCACAGGAACCTTTAACCGAGAAAACACCAGATTGATATCTTTTTTTCAACTTTAAAAGGCCGCTCCATGTTAGTTATGGATCAACACGCTCAGGCTGTATAGACAAGCGTGTAAAGATCCATATCTCAATGGAGCGGCGTTTTTTTATGCACGGCCTTTTTTTCTAAAGATATCACACACGAAAGCGAGATACGACCTGATTAAGCGTATCAGAGACACCTGTAAGTGTCTTGACAGAGCTGTCCATACCTTCCAGATCCTTAAGCTGCCGTTCGGATCGTTCCGAGGCTTGCTCTGTACGTTTAGCTGAAGCTTTCGCAATGTCTGCAAGATATCCAATAGAGGCTGCAACTTCCTCTGAACCTGCCGACATTTCTTCTGAGGCAGATGAAACCTCCTGCACTTCTATCGCCACCTGCTGAATATCTTGATTCATCGCAATAAAACGTTCTTCCACCTCAAGTAAAATAGATACTCCTTCATCCATCTCCAGAGCACCCTGCTGCATTCCTTCCAAAGCTAATTTGGTTTCTTCCTGCATGGATCGGATTCGACTCGTAATTTGTTCCGCAGACTCGCTCACGTTTACAGCCAGCTTGCCGATTTCTGAAGCCACCACAGCGAACCCTCGGCCATGCTCCCCTGCACGTGCGGCTTCAATGGAAGCATTCAGTGATAGCAACTTGGTCTGCCCACTAATTTCCTGAATCATTCCAATTATGCTGCCAATTTGGGCGGACCGCTCATTCAATGAGCTTACTACCCTGCCTGCCTCATCCATAGATATTTTCGCTTTATGCATTCCTTGGTTGACCACGGTCAACCGTTCATTTCCTTGTTGTGCCTTATGTTCAATCTCAGTGGTAGCCTCGGATACATGCTGGATAGATTCAGCAATACGCTGTATGCCAACAGCCATTTCTTCCATCGCAGTCGCACTCTCTGCTGCTGCGACCAATTGAAGCTCGGCTCCTTCCTTCACCTGTGCCAGTTCTCCTGCATTATGCTGCGCATCTTTAGTAGCCCCAGAAATCTCTTGGGAAATTTTTATAGATACGCCTGAGATAACATCTGACTCTTCGCTCAAACGTGATGCCATTCCTCTGGTTGCCGCAATCACCTTATTGATCCCGTCAGCCATTTGGCCAAATTCATCCTTACGTTGTTGTGTTAGTTCAACGCTGTAATCCCCATGAGCCATACGATTGGTTATCTGCATAATTTTTTTAATCTCTTTGATCATACCTGAATTGTTAATTAATAACGCTCCCATAATTAGCAAGATGCCTGTAACACTAACAATAAGAAGAAGTTTAAGCATTTCGTTCGCAGAGCGGTTCAAATCGGATTCTGGCAGTAATACGCCGATTTTCCATCCGGTTTGTGGGAGTGTTTCGTACATTATCCGGTAGTCCTCACTATCAATGGGTACGGATAGTTGTCCGGACGTACCACTTTGAATAGATTGTGCTGCTTCCGCATTCATCGTTTTTGTTAACGGCTCGCCTGCTTTTAAGGACGGAAGACCGGATGACAAAATGGCTCCATTCTTATCCATCAAGATCGCACTACCGTTAGCACCAAACTTCATTTTTTCAATAAACGTTTGAATGTTTGTCATATTCAGGTCGCCAGTAATGACACCTAACAGCTTCCCTTCCCTGTCATAAAATGCTTTCCCTGCAGTAATCATATTGATTTTCAGTCTGCTATCGTAAAAAGGCTCCGTAAAATTTATATCCTTACCACGTTCCACGGTTTCTGTATACCATGGCTGTGTTAAGTAGTCATATTGTGGATCATCATATTCAATCGTTTGCTTCACTAGCTGGCCATCTCTATGCACATATATGGAACGGTAAGTCACTCCCGGATCATACGCACCTTTAGCAAAATAAATGCCCAATCCGTATGACATATCATTTAAAGCCAGCTCTTGTTCAAAATAACGTCCATAACCCTCAATGTTCATTCCTGCTCCCAGTTGTTCCGCACTCTTAGTCAGCATCGAAACAAGTAAAGCATGACGATCTACGTTAGCTGCAATATCTGCTTTAACCCTCGATAAGGAATGAGCAGCATTTTGGCTTATTTCCGTATCCAGCTTTTGCTTGGCAAAAAAATAAGACAAAAAGCTGATTAAAATCAGCGTTATAAGTACAAGCGGAACCAAGGTAGAAAATGTCCGTGCTCGTAAACTCTTAAATCGAAATAAACCCATTATGACCACCTCTGCTCCTTTTTAATTGTTTATCGACATTTATTCTAAATTTTTTATAACCATTTCCAATAAAAACAGTGGTAATTTGCACCAATCAAACAAAGTCACACCTAAAACACTTCTAAACAAAATAGCCCGATGGAGCAACTCTTTAGATAAAGAGATGTTCCATCGGACTATTTAGGCAATCCATACATAATTATTTCCCGGGAAACCCGGGTTTCGAAATACTTAATACGTAATCAGGGTGAATACATCTACGTCAGGCAGCTTCGCCCGACCGTTTAGATCAGACAGCTCGATAAGAAAAGCAGCCCCTGCCACATTACCACCAAGCTGGCGTACCAAGTTCACGGATGTAGCAATAGTTCCACCTGTAGCAAGCAGGTCATCAGCAATCAAAACATTTTGGCCTGGCTCTATAGCATCCTTATGCATCGCCAGCGTATCTTTACCATACTCCAAACCGTATGCTTCCTCAATGGTTTCTCCAGGGAGCTTGCCACTTTTACGGATGGGAATAAAACCAACGCCAAGCGCATAAGCCAGAGGCGCACCGATAACGAATCCACGTGCTTCTGGACCTGCAATCAAATCAATTTTTAAATCCGATACCAATTCCTTCATATCGTTGATAGCCTTGCGGTACAGTTCACCATTTTTCATTAGGGTTGTAATGTCTTTAAAACTAATCCCTGGTTGTGGAAAATCGGAAATCACCCGAATATATTCTTTGTAGTCCAACTTAGTTCCTCCTACTGTAAACTTCAAATTAGTATATACATTTTACAACATAAATTACGAAATAGTATCTCAAGACGCACCCTTCATAAGCGACATAATCCAGCTCGTCATCTGGGTGGTGTCCGCATCCAGCAAATACCGCTCCATTTCAGCCATATTATATAATTCCTGATAGCGCGGAGAAGCAGTTAAATCCCGCTTGGGCGGATTGGATACAAAACGGAATTGACCATCTGTACGCGTCATAAACTCGAGCTCTTCGAAGATGTCCAATACTTTGGATAACATGCGTACTGAACAGGAACACTGTCGGCTAAGAGCAGGCAGCATTGCCTTTTCATCAATAGGCTGTGTTCCCAATCGGGAAAGCACAACGTAAATGCGCTTGAACAGCTCTCTGTCTGGGCTTACGAGACGACCGCCACGCTCACTGACCGAATGAAGGAGAAATACGTTTTCTACATTTTCAAAGGTAGACCATAATGCCTGAAACTGATCCGGTGTATCCGGTGGCTCCAGTACGAATAACGACTTCACAGAGTGCTGTGCATCTCTTTGACCATCACTGGGAATAACACTGCCGTCTTTATCGTATAACCATAAGGATTCAGTGTCCACGGAGCTCGATGGACGAAGCCTAGAAGAAGGGTGGATCAACACCGCAACGTCTTTCTTTCTTTCCTCTATGCGTGGATGAAAGATCTTCAGTCCCCGTTCTAATTCGGCAAAAGGGTCCGACACTCCACGATAATCAAAAATTTGCGGCGCCTGCACTCGAATGTCCTGCATCATGAGCTGGAGAGACCTTTTACCGTTCCATTCGTTAATTGACAATTCACCCAGCAGATCTATCTCCGTTTCTTGCTGTAAAAAATCAGCCAAATCGCCACGACGAAAGGCAATCGCGTCCAGCGATAAACCGTTCTGCTCCAGCAGGAGCTTCACATGATTTTTCTCACGTCCCATTTTACGAGCCTCGCGCAATTGCAGACCCTGTAATACGAATCGTGGAGATGGATTCCCCATACCAAAAGGCTGAAGCAACTCCAGTTCTTCAACCACTTGCAAAGATACCTCGTCCAAACGACAGACCATATCAGCCTCAGCTACAGGAATGAGATCGTCTGGTGTCAAAATGGAACCCGCATAGCGGTTCAGCTGCTCTTCAAACAATTCCAGATTATCAGAGGACAGCGTCATACCCGCTGCCGAAGGATGACCACCAAAATGCTCCATAAGCTCATGGCTGTCCGTAAGAGCACTGTAAATATCCAATGCAGGAATAGAACGGGCGGAACCTTTGCACATACCTGTCTCAGCATCTATACCCAGAATAATGGTCGGTCGATAATAGCGATCCAACAGCTTGGATGCCACAATTCCGACAACGCCGACATTCCAGCCTTCACCAGCCAACACAATAACTGACGGTAGCTTGCCTCCATTCAGTTTGGATGCCAATTGTTGCTCGGCTTGCTCCACAATACGTTCAACCACCTGTTGACGCTCACGATTGAGCAGGTCCAGCGCATGCGCAAGTTGGTCTGCTTCTTCCTCTTTTTCTGTCGTTAGCAAAGAAACGGCTCGTCCTGCATGATCCAGACGCCCGCTGGCATTAATCCGCGGAGCCAAGGCAAATGCGATGTTGACTGAAGTCACTGTAGATATATCTACGCCCGCTACATGGAGCAACGCACGAATCCCCGGAAAAGCAGAGTTTCTCATGGATTGAATCCCTCTGCGTACCATCGTCCGATTTTCACCATGTAGTGGCATCAGATCGGCTACCGTGCCAATAGCGGCGATTTCAAACCATTCCTCCGGCACTTCACCCAACAGCGCCTGAGCGAGCTTCAGGGCAACACCAACACCTGCAAGACCTTTAAATGGGTATGGGCAACCGGGGAGCTTCGGATTAATCAAAGTATATGCCTCGGGAAGTACTGCAGGCGGCTCATGATGGTCCGTCACAATAACGTCTATCCCCAAGGAAGTTGCATAAGCAATTTGCTCTACTGCACTAATTCCCGTATCTACCGTAATGACCAGTGTAACTCCCTGCTGATGTGCCCAATCAAGGGCATGGTTATGCAGACCATATCCCTCGTTAGAACGATGAGGAATATAAATATCATAGGAAGCCTTTAGAAAACGCATGAGCTGAATCATCAATGATGTACTGGATACGCCGTCCGCATCATAATCTCCATAGATTAATATATGCTCGCCACGTTCCAGAGCCTGACGAATTCTCGGCACAGCCTCTTCCATACCAAGAAGCAAAAAAGGGTCGTGTACATCGTCCACACTTCCGTACAAAAAGCGGTTTGCTTCCCCGGCGGTAGTGACGCCCCGGTTCACTAAAAGCCGGGACAACAATGGTGAAATCCCCAGTTCCTCTGTCAACAGCTGAGCCGCTTCCAGGTTAGCCTCTGGGGTCTTCCATCTGTACTGCGAATGAAGCAATCCTATTCACCTTTCTTTCATAGTCGTCCTGCCCTATTGAAGCAACGACGACACATCATTATCTGGCAGTTCATGATTGGATTTGTATGGATATCCGGCTTGATAAGAAATGAACTTCATTTGTACATGGGTCACCTGTGGAAAACGGGCTAACAGTAAATTTTTGGCTCGATCGGCGATTTCCTGCGCTTCCTGTACCGTAATCCGCGGGTTCACACTTATCGTTACATCCACTGTTATGAAATGCCCTGTTTCCTGGGCATGTAAGTGTTCAACCGTTACAATACCATACACCCGTTGAATCGTCTCCATAAAGCGTCGGGAGTCTTCCTCCTGCAAGGGCTGCGCAGGAACCTGGTAAGCGGTATTCATTACCATCAAATATCCTTTACGCAGCACCAGACAGGCTACGAGCAAAGCTGCGGTTGGATCAAGATATAATAATGCAGGCCATTCCATTGCTTCGCCAGTCATTGCGCCGATCATGCCAATCAATGCAATCAACGATGCATACAGCGAGTAACGTTCATGGTTTGCGTACCGATCTGCTTCCTCTTTATGACCATGTTTAATCGAGTAGCGATATTGAAACTGAAATAGCGCTTCTCTCAATACCAACGCAATAAATACGGTAATTAATGCATACAGACCGGGTGCCTGCGGTTCCGAACTGCTTAATGAACGAACAGCCGAGATAGCTAGCTGAAGACCGCTCATCAGCACTAAAATAGCCAGTACCACAGATATGACCGTTCGAACCTTTTCACCGTTTCGCAACCGTGCCAGCATTCCGTGCCCTGTAGCACCCTTGGAACACAGAAGCTCCTGCAAACGGGAAGCACTATCTGCAGCCGTGTGCAGTGCATCTCCCAACAACGCCTTGCTGTTTGCCGCATAACCGACGGCTCCCTTTAGAACAGCCAGCGCGAGATTACCTACAATCCCGCTCAACGCCGCAGTTTCCAATGATCGGCTGCGTTCGCTATTCACAACGTTTCCCCCTCAATCCTGAACTAACCCTTTCCCAATAAAGCTCAATCTAAAATAACCGAATTTCTCAAAATCAAAAACCATTCACATTTAAGTGCCACTACTGAGCCTTACTTAAGGTAAATCTTAAAACCTTAGAAAACCGCGCCCAAGCAGACGCGGCTTTCTCTTTAATTTATACTACTGGTATTTGCGTAACTTAAGACTTTGCAGTTTTGGCCGCGCCCCCGCCAGCTGTCGGAGATTTTTGTTTTCCTTTCAATGCCACCCACAGCGGGCTGGCAATGAAAATGGAGGAATAAGCACCAAACAACAAACCAATGACCATTGCAAGTGAGAACATACGGATCGATTCGCCGCCAAATATGAACAAACATACGGAGGCAATAAACACCGTAAACACGGTTGCAAGTGACCGAGTCATTGTCTGCGCAATACTGTGATCAACTACCTGCTCTAAGTCGTCCCTGGACTTCTTCTTCGCAAATCGTAGATTTTCCCGAATACGGTCAAAAATAACGACGGTGTCATTAATGGAGAAACCAACAATCGTCAGAATTGCCGTAATAAAGGTCAAATCCACCTCAAGCCGGAAAATCGAGAAAATACTGATGACGAGGAAGGCATCATGCAACAACGAAACAATTGCTGCAACGGCAAACCGCCATTCAAAACGGATTGAGATATAAATAGCGATAGCCACAGAAGCCAATAAAATCGCCCATAACGCATTTCGTTCTAGTTCTTGCGCCATTTCCGTATCCACTGTATTGACCTCAAAGGAAGCCTTCGGATCCAGCTGTTTATTAAAAGAAATCTTAAAATCATTCACTTGCTGATCCGTCAAAACCTGTGAGAAGCGAATGCCGAAACGCTCTTTCCCCGGTGTATAATCTACCTCTTTACCGATTTTCTGCTTGTCCAGCAAAGTTTGGATCTGTTCCTGTGTAACAACCTTAGTCAAATTGACATCCACATTGGAACCGGAACGAAAGTCTACCCCGTAATTCAAGCCGAATATTGACAAGCTTAGAATACCAAGCAGTGTGATAATAATTGAGAACGTGTAAAACCACTTGCTCATCTTAATATATTTCAAGTTCCAATTAAAGCGCACTGATATCACTCTCCTTCACACCAAAATACTTGGCCTTCTTCACAGCATCCGCTTTAACCAGCAGATTGAGTAAGAAGCGGGAGAAGAAGATATTCGTCAAAATACTGGTGACAATATCAACGATGAGCACCAAAGCGAATCCTCGAACGGAGCCTGTTCCCAGACCAAACATAACCGCTGCCGCTATAATTGTCGTAACATTGGCATCCATAACGGTACGGAACGAAGCCTTACTACCTGCAATGACAGAAGAACGAATCGTTTTGCCTGACTTGATTTCTTCTTTAATCCGTTCATACGTAATGATGTTGGCATCGACCGCCATCCCGATCCCGAGCACAAAGGCGGCGATACCTGGGAGTGTGAGTACAAATCCACCCAAGTAGAAAATCGCAAGCACTACCCAGGTATGAACGATGAGACAGAAACTGGCCACTAATCCCGGTACACGGAACATTGCAATCATAAATACCAGAATAATGATCGAGCCGATCAATCCAGCACGAATCGTCTGATCCAGTGACAATTGACCCAGCGTAGCACCTACACTCTGAGAATATTTTTCCGTCAGTTTGAGCGGAAGGGCACCCAGATTAATCGTATCCGCCAGTTTATTCGCTTCATCACGAGTGTAGCTACCTGTGATTGACGCGCTACCGTCCGTTAATTCCCCACGCACTGTGGGTGCAGACAGCAATTCCTGATCAAGGAAAATAGCTAATTCTTTATTCAGAAGCCGCTTTGTGATTTCTGCAAATTTAGCTTTGTCCTTGACTTTGATACTAATCTCAGGTTGATTCAGCTGATCATAGCCTACAACAGCGCCATTCTCCACAAAATCATTACCGCGGAGCTCAATTTTGCTGTATTGACCTGGCTTCTTAGCATCTGCTGCCGTTGCACTGCGAAACGTTAATTCTGCAGGCTTTTTCAGCATGGAGCGAACTTCTGCCTCATTAGTGACACCAGCAAGCCGCACGCGAATACGGTTGCTCCCCTCTGTTGTTACTTCCGGCTCAGTCGTACCGAGCGCATTAATCCGTCTCTCCAGACTTTGAGCTGTTTGTATAAGAGACTGTCTGGTTACACTCTGCCCGGCTTCCAAAGGCTGGGCTTCATATAAAATTTCAAAGCCTCCCTTTAAATCGAGGCCTAATTTTAAACTGTTCAGTAGGCCCGGGCTTGTCCCGATCATAACACCAGTAGTTATGAGCACGACCACGATGAAACTTAGAATTCTCTTCATTCCGTCCCATGTTCCCCTTTCATTCTCAATATTCCTATTATAGCTACCCCTCAAAAAGCAGTCAATTTGAACGCAAAAAAAGACCCCCTTCTATTCGAAAGTGGAGCCCCGTAATGCGGACATAGTCAAATAGTTCATAAAGCTCGTCGCTTTAAGGGAAAGTATATCGTTAACGAGCTTGTGCAGCGGAGGAATACCCTCCTTTTCATATTTATGGCTGACGCAATTCCACACGTCCTTACTTGTGACATGCTCATAGCCTACGAGAATCAACTCGTCCGCCTTACTTTGACAAAGCATCTCAATTGCGTCATCCCAATCCTGCTCATCCAGCTCTTCCATACCCACGATGGCCGTTCCTCCTCCCAGCGACTACCGGTTCCGCAGATCAGCAATTAGCGGGGTTATTGACTGCTTTGTAGAACATTTCTGTCCTGATCCTGGAAAACCCTTCTTCTCGTTGAAAATAGCCTTAAATCAACAATATATGCAATCATTTCGCTCGTCAATAGCAGAATTCACCACTCTCCCTCTTGTTGTCTAAATCACTTTGTTTCTGAACGGAAAAGCTTGTCATGAAGATGGACAGGTCCAGCATATCTTCTAAAGTAATGTATAGACGCAGAATTACATTTTGGGGAAGAGGGAGTTGCGATTGAAAAAGCAGACATTCATCCATGGAGCAATTATTTTATTGGCAGCAGGAATTATCAACCGGATACTAGGTTTTATTCCCCGAATCGCACTCCCACGTATCATCGGCCCCGAAGGAGTTGGCTTGTACCAACAGGGGTATCCCTTTTTTATCGTTCTGGTGACGCTTATTACAGGGGGAATCCCTCTTGCGGTAGCCAAGCTAGTAGCCGAAGCCGAAACGGCGGGACAGCCCGAAATGTCGCGGCGTATTTTGCACACCAGCCTGCGCTTCACCATTACACTCAGTCTGATCGCCATGGTGCTCTGTCTTGTGTTCGCGCCTTGGATCACAAGCCATCTTCTGACCGACAGCCGCGTGTATTATACATTCGTGAGCATGAGCCCAATGATTGTCATTGTAGCTGTTTCTTCAGCTTATAGGGGCTATTTTCAGGGAAAGCAAAATATGATTCCTTCCGCTAGTTCCTCGATTGCCGAGACCGTTATGCGCATTTTTTGTGTCATTTGGTTTGCTTAC
The DNA here is from genome assembly GCF_054602585.1 of Paenibacillus sp. SEL3. Taxonomy (NCBI): domain Bacteria; kingdom Bacillati; phylum Bacillota; class Bacilli; order Caryophanales; family Paenibacillaceae; genus Paenibacillus; species Paenibacillus sp. SEL3. The sequence continues at coordinate 1,080,328 of NZ_CM137725.1, forward strand.
TTGTTACTTCCCCATGGGGTAGCCTACGCTGCTGCAGGTGCCATGCTCGGTGCTCTGGCGGGCGAATTCATTGGCATGATTGTGCTTCTATGGCAATACGTGTGTAACCAGCGAAAAGATCGCATCCTTCAGCCGAATTCGCCTGGCCCCTCCTCTGAGGTTTATCCCGAGCAATCATCTGTTTTGTCACGTCTTATGTCTATATCCGTTCCCGTGACTGCTGGAAGGCTTGTCGGTTCCTTATCCTATTTGCTCGAATCTATCTTGTGCATGCGCAGCCTTGCCGTAGCAGGCATTGCAACTGGCGTGGCAACCGCACAATATGGAGCCATGCAGGGCATGGTCATTCCTGTGTTATTACTACCTGGGGTTCTGACCAGTTCATTAGCTGTTTCACTCGTTCCTTCGTTATCCGAAGCAGCGGCTAAGGGGCATATTATAGCCATTCACAAACGTCTACATCAATCGCTTCGGCTCGCTTTGGTTGCAGGAGCCCCATTTGCCGTGATCATGTATGTATTGGCGGAACCTCTGTGTCTGCTACTCTACAATAATGGCGATATTGCAGGAATGCTTAAGCTCATGGCACCTTTTGCTCTTTTTATGTACATTCAGGCCCCGCTTCAGGCAGCACTTCAGGCGTTAGACCGTCCTGGAAGTGCCTTATTAAATACCTTTATCGGAGCCGTTATCAAAATTGTGCTGATCGTCTGGCTTGCATCCCAACCTCAGTACGGTATCTACGGAGCTGTCATCGCCATTTGTATTAACAGTGCCATTGTTACTCTCCTTCATGGCTTCAGTGTCAGCAGGCTACTTCGCTTCCGCGTACGTTTGCTTGATTTCTGGAAGACCGGGATAGGCATGATCATCATGGCAGCAGCAGTGTTATATACCTACAGACATTTAACGATGTTCGACCAAATGTGGCTCCAATTTATTTTTGCCGCAGGCTTGGGAATTATTCTGTACCTTTTCCTGATGACCTTGATCAAAATGATTGATTGGGACAACCTTACACGCATTCCAATCCTGAGAAGATGGTTTAAAGCATAAGAAATCTAATCCGAAGATTTTCCATAGGCCGGTGGTGTAATGTACACATCACCTCTATGGTTAACCGAGCATAAAAAAACATCCTTAAAATCTTTGTGTCCCTTCGCTTGAATTTGATTTTTAAGCCAAAACCGGTTCATATCCATCCGTTCCAAATTTCGATCCAGCACCTTACCATCCATGATTAATGGAATAGGCAGTCCCTCATATCTAAACTTTCCACCGATTTGTGGAGAAGGATGGACTTTATCCACCTGTAGCTCTTTGTTTGCCAAATCTGTTCCGTTTAATTCCTGCTTCATTTTTTCGTGTTCCACTCCATCGTTATCATCCTTACCTATAACCGTTAGCTTACCTGTCGTTTCCAAAATAACATATTCAACTTCGTCCAGACTTTCTATATTTTGTTCACGAAGTTGTAACAGCAAGTCATCCAAATTGTAACGTTGTTTCACCATTTCGTCCTTGTTTAATTGTCCATTAGAGTACAATACACTGGGCCTACCATCAAATAGTAAGCGCAGTCGCCGACTTTTCAGACTGAAATAGGAAATCCCAATTTGCAAAATTAACAGCACTCCTAAAGGAATCAATCCTTCGTAAAGTGGACGTTTTATGTCCTCCAGACTGAATACAGCAATTTCTGCAATCATAATGGATATGACGAGATCGAAAACAGACAATTTACCGATCTCCCTTTTACCCATCAAGCGCATCACCAGATATACAATAAAATACATGAGCAGCGTCCGAAAAATATGAGCAAAAATATCGTGACTCAATATGTTCGCCTCCTCCCCTGTACTTGCAATAAGACATGAGTCGTTCATTGTACACGTATTCTGACCGTTCCTCACTTGGCTCATACAAAAAACAAAAGGCTAAATTATTGAAATAAAGAGAAAGACTGCTTGCGACTTGGTACTAAGCCGTGAGGCTTGGCCATAGAATGATAATAGTTCAAACCTTGGTACAGGAGGAATTATCAATGGAGCTCATTCGCCGCTGGTGTTCGTTTCGTCTGGCCCATCCTATTTTATCCGGCTTATTCTATGCTTTTGCATGGATGCTGCTTGGCGCATTGATTCTTTCACTACTCTTGTGGCTGACACAGATGCAGGAACAGGACTTATCATTGTATACGTACATCGTCCATGCATTCGCCATGCTATCTGGTGGCTTCGTCGCCGGTAAAAGATCAGCAAACAAAGGCTGGTATCAAGGCGGTATTACAGGTATCCTGTATGGACTAATCGTTCTGCTGGTCGGTTTTCTGGCATTGGATGCGGGCATGGTCGGCAAGGACCTGTTACACTTAGGTTTCGCGTTTGTCATAGGCGCAGGTGGTGGGATGTTTGGCATTAATCTCAGCAAGTAATCAAAATGTTTGTACCCATGTAATAAAACAACACAAAAAACCGAGCCTCCTCAAAGGCTCGGTTTTTGTATAACGGTCACCAGCATTTTACGATTTGGAAACAACTTCCTCAGATGCCGTGTCTTTTGCAATCGCGTTGCTGATTGCACTGCGGTCAAAGGTCAGCTTCGTGACATCATTCACACGCAAAACTACTACATCATCCGTAATCTCCATAATTGTACCGTGAAGACCTCCGATTGTAATGACTTTATCTCCCTTTTTCAAAGCTTGAAGCATCGTTTGACGTTGCTTTTGTTTTTTCTGATTCGGGCGAATCAGCAAGAAATAGAAGATTACAAACATCAGAGCCAGTGGCCAGATCATTTGAAAAAGTCCGCCAGTTCCACCGGGTGTAGCAGCGGCTGTAGCAAAATGAAACATGTTAAATCCCCCTTTCGTATACTCTCCCTAAAACTTAAAATCCTTTATCATTATCATGAAGACCGTACTGCTCAAAAAATTCATCTCGGAAATCAAGCAGCCTGTCATCCATAATCGCTTGTCTGACATTACGCATCAATTGTATTAAGAAATGCAAGTTATGATACGTTGTCAGTCGGAGCCCGAAGGTTTCATCCGCTTTAATCAAATGTCGCAAGTAAGCACGTGAATAATTGCGACAGGTATAACAATCACAAGCAGGATCGAGCGGGCCAAAATCACTTGCATATTGGGCATTGCGAACGACAAGACGACCTTGGCTGGTCATCGTTGTCCCGTTGCGAGCAATTCGGGTTGGAAGTACACAATCGAACATATCCACACCACGGATAGAGCCTTCAATCAAAGCATCAGGCGAACCCACGCCCATCAAATAACGTGGCTTGTTGGTGGGAAGCAGAGGAACCGTATAATCGAGCACTTCATACATCAAATGTTTCGGTTCACCTACGCTCAGTCCACCAATAGCATACCCCGGGAAATCCATGGAAGTCAAATCCGCAGCGCTTTGCTTGCGCAGATCTTCATGCATGCCTCCCTGAACAATGGCAAACAGACCTTGATCATGAGGACGCGCGTGTGCCTCTAGACAACGCTCAGCCCAACGGCTGGTGCGTTCCAGTGACTTTTTCACATACTCATATTCAGCCGGAAACGGCGGACATTCATCGAAGGCCATCATAATATCTGAGCCAAGCGAGTTTTGAATTTCCATCGCCACTTCAGGCGAAAGAAACTTTTTATCTCCATTTAAATGAGAGCGAAAATGAACACCCTCCTCTGAAATCTTGCGCATTTCACTTAAAGAAAACACCTGGAATCCGCCGCTGTCCGTTAAAATAGGACGATCCCAATTCATAAACTTGTGCAGTCCACCCGCTTCACGAATAATATCGTGGCCAGGACGAAGAAACAAATGGTACGTGTTACTCAAAATAATTTGAGCATCCATCGCTTTCAGTTCCTCAGGACTCATCGTTTTAACAGTCGCCTGAGTTCCCACAGGCATAAAGGTTGGTGTCTCAATAACTCCGTGAGGAGTGTGTACACGCCCGAGACGGGCTCCCGATTGCTTGCAGGTTTTGATATGTTCGTATCTTATTGCTGGTGCCATATTTTCTCTACCATCCTTAATTAATAAATGAACATTGCATCCCCGAAGCTGAAAAACCGATATTGTCGGTCAATCGCCTCCTGGTAAGCATGCATAATATTCTCCCTGCCCGCCAGTGCGCTGACCAGCATAACCAAGGTGGATTTGGGCAAATGAAAATTCGTAATCATCGCATCCACCACACGGAATTCATAGCCTGGATAAATAAAAATCTGTGTCCAGCCACTACTGGCCTCTAATACTCCATCACCAAATTTATTACCCACCGTCTCCAGCGTCCGGCAACTGGTCGTCCCCACCGCCACGACTCTTCCACCGCGCGCCTTGGTTTCATTGAGCACATCGGCTGTTTCCTGTGACAATGAATAGTATTCTTCATGCATTACATGCTCTTCAATCGTATCCACAGACATCGGTCTGAACGTCCCTAGGCCAACATGAAGTGTGATAAAGGCAACGGTAACGCCCTTCTTTTTAATCTGGTCCAGCAATTCTTCTGTAAAGTGCAGCCCTGCCGTTGGAGCCGCAGCCGAACCTTCATGCCGAGCATAAACGGTCTGATAGCGCTCGCGGTCATCCAGTTGTTCCTTGATATACGGCGGAAGCGGCATTTGGCCCAAGCGGTCCAATATCTCCTGGAAAATACCGTCATATGAAAATGACAGTACCCTTCCGCCCATATCTCCTTCTTCCTCAATTACTGCTTTCAGCTCATCACCGAAAACGATAACAGCACCCTTTTTCAGCTTTTTACCAGGTTTCACCAATGCTTCCCATCGGTCCCCTTGCAGTTGCTTAAGTAACAAAACCTCAGCCTTAGCTCCCGTGTCTTCCTTGATGCCAAACAAGCGTGCAGGAATCACTCTCGTATCGTTTAATACCAACGTATCCCCTGGTTGGAGATACTGCACAATATCCGAAAACGTATGATGGCCCACTTCACCGTTATTTTTGTTTAATGTCAGTAATCTGGAAGCGCTCCGATCAAGCAAAGGCGTCTGTGCAATTAATGTTTCAGGCAGTTCAAAATCGTAGTCGTTTACGTTCATATATTGGTCAGTCCTTAACTATATCCACATTTTTATAATAGTGTTGCAAAATTTTCTTGTAATCATACCCCTGCTCGGCCAAACCATTGGCACCCCATTGGGATAAGCCCAAACCATGACCATTTCCTTTACCTGAAAAAATAAAGCTTTGTGTTTTGTCAATGACTCGTGCATGACGATCTTCATTCATGACGATCACCCCGTTACCACTTGAAGTACTGCTGCCAGATGCGGACAGGATTTGAGTGCCTTGTGTACCACTTACATGAGAAGTAGCCCCATCAGCGCCTAATACAGTATAACTTCCGGTACTCGCAATATCAAACAGTGTGCTCGGGAGTCCGCCCATTGCTGAGCGAAACATATCCGGATACTTCACTTTCAAAGGGGATCCGTTCGCTTCAACCTCCAACACTCGCCCTGATGGACCACGTTTGGTGACATCGAGGTGATTAATAGAGGAAGGCACTGTACCCGTTACTTTTCCTTGCAGGGATTTAGCAAGCTGAGCTGACGTAAAGGGCCCCCTCACCCATGCATAGTCTCCGGACTGAGGCACCTTTTCTAATACAATGATCTCTTCACCCGGCTGCGCCTTGGCTATTGGTGTAACCGTCGATTGAATTTGGGGAATAGGACGCACATTTGTATTTTCCGCAGTGACGGTGATTTTGTCTAACCCCGCTTCTGTGACACCCTCCAGTTCCTTAGCATTATCCTCACGAATATACCCTGTCTTGCCACTGAAGAGAAGTACATGATACCATTCCTGTGCTCCTTTTTGCGCCGAAGTATCCCCCGAGCTGTCTACGCTGGCAAAGGCTTCGCCACCACTGTTCCACACCTCAGAAGCATCTGCTGTCACACCGCCCGCATTAGATGAAAATACAGCTTCGACCACTTTGCCGCCACTTTTAATGACTTCACCAGCTGTTGCATCTACAGCCTCATTGACATTGGCATGTTCCGAGCTCTTACCGTTGTAAGCCTGGCTTAACGTGCCGTCTACCACATTGCCGATCTGAAACCGATTGCCTTGGGCAAGCGCGTAGCTACGAGCCGCTACCGCTTGAGCCTTGAGCGCTTCATCTGGCCATGAGGAATAGACCTCTGCTCCTACCACGGAATACAAATACTGCTCCAAAGGAACTTCGTTCACAAGCGCCAGCTGACCTGACGTCATGCCAATCTCCATCTCGCCGCGATATATACGCTGTGATCTTTCCATCACTTGTATTCCATCGTTACCACCGCTGACAATTACCTTGCTATTATCAGAACCACTTAGTTTGTAATGAGACATCACCTGCGAGCCAGTCGTGACTCCTGCTTCCTGTCTTATAATGAGGCCGGTTTGAGTAGCATTAACTTTAGACAGCGTGAGTCTCGGTTGCTTGCTCTCCAACTCAGTTTTCAAAGCCAACAGCTTGCTGTCATTACTTTCTTCTCCAACCCACACAGCATACTGACCTCTTGATTGAATCACAGTAAAAGCATCAAAGCCCGCCGCAGCAATTGTCGTTCGAACGAGATTAGCTTCCTGCTCGCTTCCGTAGCTTCCAGTGGACCAATGCTTGTTTCCCTTCACCTCGGCCTGCGCTCCGGTTGCCGAGGAAATCCGCTGTACAGCAGCCTGCGCAGACTGTTCACTAGCATATATTCCCGCGTACACTTGATACACAGAGCTACCATTTTTTGAACCGATAAAAACCGTAGGTTTATCATTAGTCTTTTGCAGGGCTTGTGCCGCTTTTATCGCCGCTGCTTCATTTCCTTCAAGTACCTTCACCCGATAGCTGTCTACACTAAAACGAGCTGTACTGTCTGGCAGTCCCATCCAAGTTTGAAAGCTGCCTCCACTGTTCTGTCCAACACTCAGACCTCCTGATGATTTCAAGGTTACAGCGGGGACTGTCGCTTTATATTTGCTACCTAGATCCGCAAAAATCACTACACGAATATCCTCTTGGGCGGCGGCAGCGTGAACGCCCGAAGACCAAGGTATGCACACTGTAGCTAATACCATAATCGCTGCTGCTCGTTTGGCCCGGCCCATCCATGCACCGAAAATACTTTCTCGGTTAAATGCTTTTCCACTCATTTCTGGCTCCCCCAATCTAGCTGCCTAGCACTTATATTTGCGTAATTTATCGGGCTCTCGATCCTTGTCTGTCCCTTTAAATACATCGGCGGAATAAACCAAAATATAAACCCGCCAAAATCTTACTTATACTCTCATTCCCTCAGTCATCCGTCAGCCGATATCGTATTCACCATACTGCATGTAACCATGCAATAATTTTTTTAAAAAAGTGCATCATGTTTCCTAATCACCGTGGATCCGTTGGCATGGGGATTCCAAGGTGGGCATATGCCGCCGGAGTCACTGTTCGTCCCCGAGGTGTTCTTTGTAAAAGACCAATTTGTAACAAATATGGTTCATACACGTCCTCAATAGTCTGACTCTCTTCACCAATGGTTGCAGCAATTGTGTCCAATCCTACAGGTCCGCCCCGGAATGAATGAATCATGGCCTTAAGCATTTTATGATCAATTTCATCCAGCCCGAGAGGATCTATTTGAAGTCTCTTTAGCGCCTCTGCAGCCAACTCAGAATGAATAATTCCATCTCCGGCAACCTGGGCAAAATCACGCACCCTTTTTAATAGTCGGTTGGCAATACGCGGTGTCCCCCGTGAACGCAATGCGATTTCCTCCGCCGCATCCCCGACAATTTCAATCTCCATAATATCCGCGTTCCTAGACACAATGTAAGCCAGCTCGTCTGTCGTATAAAACTCTAATCGACTAATAACACCAAACCGGTCACGCAATGGCGCAGAGAGCAGCCCAGCGCGCGTAGTGGCCCCTATAAGAGTAAAGGGTGGCAAATCCAGACGGACTGAGCGTGCACTCGGGCCTTTACCAATCATAATATCCAGCGCAAAATCCTCCATCGCCGGATACATGACTTCTTCCACCGTACGATGAAGGCGATGAATCTCATCAATGAACAAAACATCACCCTCTTGAAGATTGGTCAGCAATGCTGCCAAATCTCCCGGTCTTTCAATTGCAGGACCTGAAGTCGTACGCAGATTAACCCCCAACTCATTGGCAATAATGTTAGCAAGAGTTGTTTTACCCAACCCAGGCGGTCCGTACAACAGTACATGGTCCAACGCTTCTTTACGCATTTTGGCCGCTTCAATATATACTTTCAGATTTTCCTTAACCTGATTTTGCCCGATATATTCATTTAGATAACGGGGGCGAAGGCTTAGCTCCGCCGTCTGGTCTTCCATCATCAAATTGGCGGAAATAATCCGGTCATCCATATTCCATCGCTCCTCTTTTCACCAGACACTTGTTAACGGACATCCGCGTCCTATCCGGCAAACAACAGTTGCAAAGCCCGCTTCATCAAAATATCGGCAGATTCATCAGGTTTCGCATCTTTCTTCATTCTGCTCCATACCTTATCCAACTCAGTATCAGTATAACCGAGGGCCTTGAGCGCCTCACGGGCCTCGCCCCAATATGAACCTTCGCCTTCTTCTACGACAGGCTCAGCAAACAATCCGGTTGCCATCCCCAACGAGCCAATACCGTCCAGCTTGTCTTTCAAATCCAGAATCATACGTTGTGCCGTCTTTTTACCGATCCCCGGTAACTTGGTGAGAAATGTGATATTCTCCTGATAAATCGCCGTTACCACATGAGCCGGCGTACCGCCTCCTAAAATACCAAGCGCAACACGCGGTCCAATACCAGATACATCAATCAGTTTACGGAATAGCTGCTGCTCCTCACGGGTCGCAAAACCGAACAGTAAAATAGCATCTTCCCTTACATGATGGTGAATATAAACAACCACTGAACCTTCAGTTTTGGCGAACGCGTAAGGATTCGGACAAAATACCCGGTACCCTACACCCTGTACATCTAAAACGACATATTCATTTTCCAAATGGGCCACAGAACCACGCAAGAAATCTATCATTTTCGCAATACCTCATTTAATTTTGAATTTAGTCCATAGGAGTGCGCATGACAAATAGCCACCGCCAAAGCATCCGCTACATCGTCCGGTTTCGGCACAGTTTGAAGCTTTAGAAACATTCTAACCATTTCTTGTACCTGTTTCTTCTCAGCCTTACCATACCCTACAATAGCCTGCTTTACCTGCATCGGCGTGTATTCACCTATAGGCAAATTACGTTGTTTTGCAGCCAGCACCAGCACCCCACGTGCCTGACTTACAGACATAGCGGTTGTAACGTTGCGATTAAAAAAGAGCTTTTCCAGTGCTACCGCATCAGGCTTATATTTATCTATTAATTGCAACATGCCTTCATACACATGAAGCAGCCTTTCTTCTTCCGGTGTATGAGCCTCCGTCTGGATGCAGCCATACTGCACAGGCACCACTTTACTGCCAATCTTGTCTACAAACCCGAAGCCCACAATAGCAATACCCGGATCAATTCCTAGAAAACGCAAAAAAATCTCTCCCCTATCGCTCAATCATGGCGTAACTAATCAATAGCCAGCGTTATCCTGAATATACTCACGGTCAAATACCATATAAAGCGAACATATGTGTCGTTCTTTTCATTATAACAAAACTTTGTATCTAATAGAGGAAAAAATTTAAACATGAGTAAAAACATAAAAAGAGACGCTTCAAGCCTTACCTCATGGGCAAAGCCTAACGTCTCGCAGTTGTAATCAATAGTGCTGTTTTAATACCCTCTGTGTTCGCTCCACGGCAAAGTCACTAAAAGTGGAAATTACACTGTTATACTCATTTATATCCTGTACACGGATTCCCTGCTGAAGTTGTTTATACACCCCTTCTGGCAAGGCCGTCTCCATGGAACCCACATCCAATTGAAAAAAAGTGCGGATAACTTTTTCTCTTTTAGGCAGTCCTTCATACAATGTAAGCTGGCCGTCAGTGCTCAAACCCATGTATCCACGCTCTTTGCATGACTCTGACAAGTCTTCCACCCTGCGTTCCAGCCACACCTCTCCTTTGGTATTAAGTCGTCCCTTCCAATCGGGATGTTGCTTCAGTAAGGTCTCTAGCTGCTGTGAACTTAGCGTTCCCAAGGAAAGTGTTTCCGTACCACATACGTAGGTGGTTAACAGACGGGTCTTCCTGCTTATACCGGAAGCACGAATACTTTGTAATAGTTGCATATGTGAGGAGTGATCTTCAGTTGGACCGAGATGTGAAGCCTCCTCCATGCCCTCCTCTGCCATGACGGTAGTAGCGAGTGGCTGTGACAACATAGCCTGCATATAATTCGATAACAGAATACCCAACCCTGCCAGCAAACAAGCCGCACCCAAAATGCTACAGGCCCACACTGTTCTTCTCCACTGTTTCCAGCGCCGTTTCATCTGTTTTTTCCAACTTAATCGCTTCACAGTAATCCCTTCCGTCCCACTTTTTGTGTTAGTGTGACCTGGCGATTACTGATTTATACAAAAAGATAATTAATATAACAAAAAAGCCGCTGCTTCCAGCGACTTTCCTTTTGAATCGGGATGACACGATTTGAACATGCGACCCCCTGGTCCCAAACCAGGTGCTCTACCAAGCTGAGCTACATCCCGAAATACATGCCGGTGAGAGGACTCGAACCTCCACGGTTTCCCTCACGATTTTGAGTCGCGCGCGTCTGCCAATTCCGCCACACCGGCTTATGAAGTTAATGGCGCGCCCTGAGAGATTCGAACTCCCGGCCTTTTGATTCGTAGTCAAACGCTCTATCCAGCTGAGCTAAGGGCGCAAATATGGAGCGGACGACGGGAATCGAACCCGCGACCCTCGCCTTGGCAAGGCGATGCTCTACCGCTGAGCCACGTCCGCAATATCATTATATCCATGACATATAAGTGCATGAATGGTGAGCCATGAAGGACTCGAACCTTCGACACCCTGATTAAAAGTCAGGTGCTCTACCAACTGAGCTAATGGCTCCCAACAGGGTAACATAACTTTGTGAAAATGGCGGAACTGACGGGATTCGAACCCGCGATCTCCTGCGTGACAGGCAGGCATGTTAGGCCTCTACACCACAGTTCCATAGCAGTTTACATTCAAAAGTTAATTGGTTGCGGGGGCAGGATTTGAACCTGCGACCTTCGGGTTATGAGCCCGACGAGCTACCGAACTGCTCCACCCCGCGATAATATAAGGGACTTCTATTTAAATAAATGGTGGAGGCTGAGGGGTTCGAACCCCCGACCCTCTGCTTGTAAGGCAGATGCTCTCCCAGCTGAGCTAAGCCTCCATATTACTTATGACCCGTAGGGGATTCGAACCCCTGTTACCTCCGTGAAAGGGAGGTGTCTTAACCCCTTGACCAACGGGCCATACAATAAAATAATTATGGCGGAGAGAGAGGGATTCGAACCCTCGAGACGCTTTTGGCGCCTACACGATTTCCAATCGTGCTCCTTCGGCCAACTCGGACACCTCTCCATATGGCTCCCCGAACAGGACTCGAACCTGTGACAACTCGATTAACAGTCGAGTGCTCTACCAACTGAGCTATCAGGGAATAATAATCATAAAGCTCTGCTTGGCGACGTCCTACTCTCCCAGGACCCTGCGGTCCAAGTACCATCGGCGCTGGAGGGCTTAACGGTCGTGTTCGGGATGGGTACGTGTGGAACCCCTCCGCTATCGCCACCAAACATGAATTTGCTATGCAAATTCTTCCGTAAGGTTATTCGGTTCACCACATATCGTGTGAATGAATAGCCATGCGCTTGTCGTATGTCACTTATACATACCTTCAAGGTTACACCCTGAAAACTGGATCCGAAACTCATTTGCGTTTTATTTTAGGATAAGCCCTCGACCGATTAGTATTGGTCAGCTCCATGCATTACTGCACTTCCACCCCCAACCTATCTACCTCGTCGTCTTCAAGGGGTCTTACTAATTGGGAAATCTCATCTTGAGGGGGGCTTCACGCTTAGATGCTTTCAGCGCTTATCCCTTCCGTACATAGCTACCCAGCGGTGCTCCTGGCGGAACAACTGGTACACCAGCGGTACGTCCATCCCGGTCCTCTCGTACTAAGGACAGCTCCTCTCAAATTTCCTACGCCCACGACAGATAGGGACCGAACTGTCTCACGACGTTCTGAACCCAGCTCGCGTACCGCTTTAATGGGCGAACAGCCCAACCCTTGGGACCTACTTCAGCCCCAGGATGCGATGAGCCGACATCGAGGTGCCAAACCTCCCCGTCGATGTGGACTCTTGGGGGAGATAAGCCTGTTATCCCCAGGGTAGCTTTTATCCGTTGAGCGATGGCCCTTCCATGCGGTACCACCGGATCACTAAGCCCGACTTTCGTCCCTGCTCGACTTGTAGGTCTCGCAGTCAAGCTCCCTTCTGCCTTTGCACTCTTCGAATGATTTCCAACCATTCTGAGGGAACCTTGGGGCGCCTCCGTTACTCTTTAGGAGGCGACCGCCCCAGTCAAACTGCCCACCTGACACTGTCCTCGCACCGGTTTACGGTACCAAGTTAGAACCTAGATACGATCAGGGTGGTATCCCAAGGATGCCTCCCTTCAAGCTGGCGCTCAAAGTTCTACGGCTCCCACCTATCCTGTACAGACCGTACCCAAATTCAATATCAAGCTGCAGTAAAGCTCCATGGGGTCTTTCCGTCTTGTCGCGGGTAACCTGCATCTTCACAGGTATTAAAATTTCACCGGATCTCTCGTTGAGACAGCGCCCAAGTCGTTACGCCATTCGTGCGGGTCAGAATTTACCTGACAAGGAATTTCGCTACCTTAGGACCGTTATAGTTACGGCCGCCGTTTACTGGGGCTTCGGTTCATAGCTTCGCCCGAAGGCTTACCACTCCCCTTAACCTTCCAGCACCGGGCAGGCGTCAGCCCGTATACTTCGCCTTGCGGCTTCGCACAGACCTGTGTTTTTGCTAAACAGTCGCTTGGGCCTTTTCACTGCGGCCCCCTCGGGCTATTCACCCTACCGAGGCACCCCTTCTCCCGAAGTTACGGGGTCATTTTGCCGAGTTCCTTAACGAGAGTTCTTCCGCGCGCCTTAGAATTCTCTTCTCGCCTACCTGTGTCGGTTTGCGGTACGGGCACCTTCTCCTGGCTAGAGGCTTTTCTTGGCAGTCTGAGATCATGACCTTCGCTACTACAATTTTCGCTCCCCATCACAGCCCAGCCTTAATGATGTGCGGATTTGCCTACACATCAGCCTCACTGCTTAGACGGACATCCATCAGTCCGCGTCACTACCCTACTGCGTCACCCCATTGCTCATAACGGATTACGGTGGTACAGGAATTTCGACCTGTTGTCCTTCGACTACGCCTATCGGCCTCGCCTTAGGTCCCGACTTACCCTGAGCGGACGAACCTTCCTCAGGAACCCTTAGGCTTTCGGCGGATCTGATTCTCACAGATCTTTTCGTTACTCATACCGGCATTCTCACTTGAATGCAGTCCAGCGCTCCTTACGGTACACCTTCAACCCGCATTCAACGCTCCCCTACCCCTGATGCAAAGCATCAAGCCATAGCTTCGGTGGTGTGTTTAGCCCCGTTACATTTTCGGCGCAGAGTCACTCGACCAGTGAGCTATTACGCACTCTTTCAATGGTGGCTGCTTCTAAGCCAACATCCTGGTTGTCTGTGCAACTCCACATCCTTTCCCACTTAACACACACTTGGGGACCTTAGCTGATGGTCTGGGCTGTTTCCCTTTCGACAATGGATCTTAGCACTCACTGTCTGACTCCCGGAACTAAATCTATGGCATTCGGAGTTTGACTGAGCTTGGTAACCCTTGCGGGCCCCGCACCCAATCAGTGCTCTACCTCCACGATTCTTCTTTCCGAGGCTAGCCCTAAAGCTATTTCGGGGAGAACCAGCTATCTCCGGGTTCGATTGGAATTTCTCCGCTACCCCCACCTCATCCCCGCATTTTTCAACATGCGTGGGTTCGGGCCTCCAGTGCGTGTTACCGCACCTTCACCCTGGACAGGGGTAGATCACCCGGTTTCGGGTCTACGTCCACGTACTCAAATCGCCCTATTCAGACTCGCTTTCGCTGCGGCTTCAGCTCTTCACCTTAACCTTGCACGGGAACGTAACTCGCCGGTTCATTCTACAAAAGGCACGCCATCACCCATAAATAGGGCTCTGACTTCTTGTAAGCACACGGTTTCAGGATCTATTTCACTCCCCTTCCGGGGTGCTTTTCACCTTTCCCTCACGGTACTGCTTCACTATCGGTCGCCAGGGAGTATTTAGCCTTGGCAGATGGTCCTGCCGGATTCATACGGGGTTTCACGTGCCCCGCACTACTCGGGATCCGTCTCGGAGGGAACAAGTTTTGAACTACAGGGCTTTTACCTTCTTTGGCGGGCCTTTCCAGACCTCTTCATCTAACCGGTTCCTTTGTAACTCCATGTGAGACGTCCCACAACCCCAAGGAGCAAGCTCCTTGGTTTGGGCTAATCCGCGTTCGCTCGCCGCTACTGACGGAATCACTATTGTTTTCTCTTCCTCAGGGTACTTAGATGTTTCAGTTCCCCTGGTCTGCCTCTCACTCACCTATGAATTCAGTGAGTAGTGACTGTCGATGAAGACAGCCGGGTTTCCCCATTCGGACATCCCCGGATCAAAGCTTGCTTACAGCTCCCCGAGGCCTTATCGTTGTTCGCCACGTCCTTCGTCGGCTCCTGGCGCCTAGGCATCCTCCGTGTGCTCTTTGTAGCTTAACCTAGTATTTACATCGTAAATACGATTTGCTTTGAATTTCGGTTCAACACTTACGTGTGAATGAAATTCAAGGCAGCTACCTTTATTTCACTTGTTTACACAAGATCAGCTTAAAGGAATATTCTAAAACGCAATTTCGTTTCGGTATCCAGTTTTCAAGGTGCAATTCGCTTCATCGAAGCGAAACCCGATGAATATTTCGGTTCCACACGAATGTGTGAATGAAGTATTCGTCGAAGCTTGAGAGTTTGAGCTCTCAAAACTGAGCAACGAGTGAGTAACAGGCCTAAACCTGAGTTTTGAAGCTTACGCTTCATATTTGAATGTTTCCATCGCAGGAAACGATTCTCCATAGAAAGGAGGTGATCCAGCCGCACCTTCCGATACGGCTACCTTGTTACGACTTCACCCCAATCATCTACCCCACCTTCGGCGGCTGGCTCCCTTGCGGGTTACCCCACCGACTTCGGGTGTTGTAAACTCTCGTGGTGTGACGGGCGGTGTGTACAAGACCCGGGAACGTATTCACCGCGGCATGCTGATCCGCGATTACTAGCAATTCCGACTTCATGTAGGCGAGTTGCAGCCTACAATCCGAACTGAGACCGGCTTTTCTAGGATTGGCTCCACCTCGCGGCTTCGCTTCCCGTTGTACCGGCCATTGTAGTACGTGTGTAGCCCAGGTCATAAGGGGCATGATGATTTGACGTCATCCCCACCTTCCTCCGGTTTGTCACCGGCAGTCTGCTTAGAGTGCCCAGCTTGACCTGCTGGCAACTAAGCATAAGGGTTGCGCTCGTTGCGGGACTTAACCCAACATCTCACGACACGAGCTGACGACAACCATGCACCACCTGTCTCCTCTGTCCCGAAGGAAAGCCATATCTCTACAGCGGTCAGAGGGATGTCAAGACCTGGTAAGGTTCTTCGCGTTGCTTCGAATTAAACCACATACTCCACTGCTTGTGCGGGTCCCCGTCAATTCCTTTGAGTTTCAGTCTTGCGACCGTACTCCCCAGGCGGAATGCTTAATGTGTTAACTTCGGCACCAAGGGTATCGAAACCCCTAACACCTAGCATTCATCGTTTACGGCGTGGACTACCAGGGTATCTAATCCTGTTTGCTCCCCACGCTTTCGCGCCTCAGCGTCAGTTACAGCCCAGAGAGTCGCCTTCGCCACTGGTGTTCCTCCACATCTCTACGCATTTCACCGCTACACGTGGAATTCCACTCTCCTCTTCTGCACTCAAGCTCCCCAGTTTCCAGTGCGACCCGAAGTTGAGCCTCGGGATTAAACACCAGACTTAAAAAGCCGCCTGCGCGCGCTTTACGCCCAATAATTCCGGACAACGCTTGCCCCCTACGTATTACCGCGGCTGCTGGCACGTAGTTAGCCGGGGCTTTCTTCTCAGGTACCGTCACTCTTGTAGCAGTTACTCTACAAGACGTTCTTCCCTGGCAACAGAGCTTTACGATCCGAAAACCTTCATCACTCACGCGGCGTTGCTCCGTCAGGCTTTCGCCCATTGCGGAAGATTCCCTACTGCTGCCTCCCGTAGGAGTCTGGGCCGTGTCTCAGTCCCAGTGTGGCCGATCACCCTCTCAGGTCGGCTACGCATCGTCGCCTTGGTAGGCCTTTACCCCACCAACTAGCTAATGCGCCGCAGGCCCATCCACAAGTGACAGATTGCTCCGTCTTTCCTCCCTCTCCCATGCAGGAAAAGGATATATCGGGTATTAGCTACCGTTTCCGGTAGTTATCCCTGTCTTGTGGGCAGGTTGCCTACGTGTTACTCACCCGTCCGCCGCTAGGTTGTGTAGAAGCAAGCTTCTACACAACCCCGCTCGACTTGCATGTATTAGGCACGCCGCCAGCGTTCGTCCTGAGCCAGGATCAAACTCTCCATTAAAGACCAACCGAAGCTGGTTTATAGAAAGAGCGATAAGCTCATGTTGAAACTGACGAGATAAAAATATCTCTTGTTTGATTTTGCGAACAAAATCGTTTTACTCACTCGTTGTTCAGTTTTCAAAGATCAAACCTACATCATATCTCACTTTGTTTCACCACCGCATCTCAGCGGCGACTTAAATAATATATCATGTTTCCCGCGTCTTTGCAACACTTTTTTTTAAGAGAATTTTATAATCAACTCTGCTTTGTTTTCGTATTGCTAACTATCTTGTAAAAGACAGCTATAAGAATATACCACATATATAAGCTTAGTAGCAACACCTTTTTTTAAAATTATTTTCTCATCTTTAAAATCACTGCATTTAAATAAAGAGACCATTATTCCCTCAAGCAGAATAACAGTCTCTTTAACATTCATTTCTTTCTCTTAATGACTAATAAAGCCGGGGCATTACTAGGAGTCTCTCTTCTTTTACTTTTTACTTTTAGCCACGTCAGTCCCTAATCCATGGATTTTTACGCGAACGAGCACTAAAGGATGAGGAACGAGTTTCTCCTCCAGTTGAATTACGGGATTTTTGCTTCTTATGAGTAGCATTTTTACTGGAAACCTTGACTTTGGACGTCTCTTCTTTGGATGTGCTGCCAGAGCTGTCTTTTGATTTACCTTTACTCACGCTACGATCCTTTGTTTTAGAAGAAGAATCAATTTCATTTTGGGATGCTATAGTCAGATTGTTACCTACCTCCTGCGTTCCTGGAATTGCTGGTGCCGACTGGACGTTCTCTTCCCGGCATCCACAGTCTGGCATAAACATATAGGGTGTTGTATATCCCTCTAATGGATACATAGGTGCATTCCCATGCGCAAACGGATGATAAGGGTAATTCGCAGATTGTTGCCCTTGTAGTTGGCTATAGTCGGATACGTGTCCAGCCGCAGGCAAACCATATGGAGGTCCTCCCCATGCCTGGCTCCATTGACTGCTCTGGACTGTACTCTCTGAATACTGCGGCGGATGCCCTTGATGGATAAATGGAGGATAGACAGGATAGGATGCATTTTCAGACGCTTCATGGCTCGGATAATATCCGGGGGCGCAGCAATCTGAATAGGCAGGATAAGGTGTTGGATAGGCATTTATAATTGGTGTCTGCACAGGCCCCCAGCACCATGGATGCTCACAGTCATGATGATAGCCCTGATCAGAAACTACAGTAGGAGAGGCATATTCTGCTAAGGAGGTATTTATAGGCGCTTGAGGAGACCCAATCCCCGGATACCACGAGTTCGGCATTGCATTTATTTGTGGGCTATAATCAGATGTCGGCTGTTGTATCGACCACTCGGAATTTACCATCGACTCCGATTTTGTGCAGCCGCAAAACTTTTCAGCTACAGGTTGCTTCACAACAGTTGTAGGAAGCTGTGGCTTAGATGCAATCGGTTGGGTAATCATAGGTTGCATTTGAGGTGGAGCAGGTGGTGTAACTATAGGCTGCATTTGAGGTGGAGCGGGATTTACGGGTGCCATAGGGACTTCAGGCAGTTTTAATTCAGGAAGCTTAGGAGGATTCACTGTTTCTTTCGGCTGTGTCATCTCCTCTTTAGGGCTAGGCATATTCTCCGGCTCAGGCTGTGTCATCTCTGCCTTGGGCTGGGTAAGTTCTTGCTTAGTGGGGGATTCAGGTTTAGGCTGTGTCATCTCTTCTTTGACTGCGGTATTTTTTTTATTCTCAGTAAAATCAGAATTCTCTTCTTTGTAGTGTGGAATATTAACTGTTTCTCCAACCAGTAGTGCGTTCGGGTTTTTAAGCTGGGAATTGGCATCAATAATTAGCTTGAGCGGTACATTCCACGCCTTAGACAACTTCCACAATGAGTCTCCTTGCTTAACCTTGTGTTGATATACCGTTGACGGCTGTGTTTCCATCGTGACAGGCTCTGTTGGAATTTTAATTTTCTCGCCGATACTCAACTGATTAGGGTCTGCCAATTGGGGATTGGCGGCAATAACTTTCTCCAGCGTCACATTATACTTCTGTGCCAGCAAGTACAGAGTGTCACCTTTTTTGACGATGTGTATTTTCACAGGTCACAAACCTCCTAGACTTTCGTTCGGGCGGGATAAACGCCCGGCTTCTGTTATTACATCCTATGCACCTCCCGGGCGAATGACCCCATACAAACAAAAAAATCCTTTTAACTGAATACTCTCGCGAGCATTCAATTAAAAGGATTCGGTTTTATTTTAGTCCTGCCACACTTTGTAGCCATCCTGATCCACGATCTTCCGGAACTCAGCCAGGAGCTCCAAAGTTACTGGGCCAGCAACGCCAGAGCCGATCGTACGACCATCCACTTCATAAGCTGCAATAACTTCTGCCGCAGTTCCTGTAAAAAACACCTCGTCCGCAACATATACATCATGCAGTGTAAAAGGTTGTTCCTTAAGGGAATACCCAAGCTTAGCACACAAATCGATAATAGCGTTACGAGTGATCCCTTCAAGCGCCCCCAAATAGCAAGGAGGTGTATACAACACTCCGTTTTTGACAATGAAAATGTTGTCTGCAGAGCCCTCCGTCACATACCCTTGGGAATTGAGCATAATAGCCTCACCTACACCAGCATAGTTAGACTGGATCTTCACGAGGATATTGTTGAGATAGTTCAATGATTTAATCTTCGGATTCAAAGCATCCGGGATGTTGCGACGCTGAGAGACAGAAATTGTCTTCAGGCCAGTCAAGTAAGCTTCTTCCGGGTAAATGGCGAGCTGCTCCACGATAATGATGACACTCGCCTTCGCACAACGAAGAGGATCTAAACCTAGATTTCCTGCACCTCGGGATACAATCAGACGGATATATCCGTTACGCATTTCATTAAGACGAATCGTTTCAGCCATTGCTTCCAACATTTCATCAGGAGACAACGGAATGTTTAACTGAATGGATTTCGCAGAATCATACAGACGCTCCAAGTGCTCCTTACATTTAAAAATATTCCCGTTATAGATACGAATGCCCTCAAATATACCGTCTCCGTACAAGAATCCATGATCATATACGGAAACCTTTGCGTTTTCCTTAGTCACATGCTGCCCATCCAGATAGATCCATTGTTCTGCCATTAAAACCACACCTCCGATTAATGTTCCTTTAAAATAGGTTCGATCGCTGCTTCAACATACTTGTAGCTTGGATAAGAGCCAAGAACACGTACATGGCACCCCAAAGCCTCGATCTCTGCAAAGGCTGCCGGAAGTAGCACGGAATGCAGAGATTCCAAAACTTCAATGTAAAAATAGTAATTCCCCAATTGCTTTTTGGTCGGACGCGATTCAATACGGGACAGATTTAACCTGCGCCATGCAAATGCGGATAAAACCTGATGCAGCGCTCCCGGGAAATCCTGCGGCGGCGTGACCAAAATACTGGTTCGCTGACCTTCAGGCGTACCCGGGAGACTTATAGGTTGATGACCGATCAAGACAAAGCGGGTAAAGTTGTTATCGTGATCCGTCACTTTGCTGGCCAAAATATCCAATCCGTGTTTGGCAGCCGCAAGCTTGGTTCCGAGAGCGGTCCAGCCTTTACCGGGGTTATGTTTAACAATTTCGACAGCTTCCGCCGTACTTCCTGCACTCTCCAACTCGGCCTGAGGAGCGGAAGCCTGTATGAATTCTTTACACTGGGGAAGCGCCACAGGATGAGACATAATTTTGACCACTTTGCTCAAATCTAGCTTGTCCAAATCCTTCGTAAATTCACTGCGATGACCAATAAGATTTTGAATTGAAGGATATACCCATTCCGCCTGCATTTGAATGTCTACTTCATGTACAAGCCAATCCATATGCAAACTTACAGAGCCATCAATCGTATTTTCAATGGGAATTACACTATAGTCTGCCTGACCCTTGTCTACTGCCTGAAATACGTCCGCGATATGTTTGTAAAAAAGTAATTCATGGGACGTATCTCCTAACAAATACTTAATCGCTTCATGAGAAACAGTCCCCTCAGGAAGAAGTGCAATTCGTTTCATATCGTAAGTTCCCCTTTAATCATATCCATAAAAGGGAGAGTATTCCCTTCTGTATATACTTTAACTCCTTCATTCTCAGGGCGCAATTTTAAAACAGAAGCAGTGATCCCCTCTTTGTTCATGGTATCCGTTAAATACTGCTCCAGCTCTGCTTTCCGATTTTCCCGCCGATCTGTCAATGCCAGCAACGTTGGTCCAGCCCCACTTAGAGCCACACCCAAAGCACCATAATGGTGCGCATCCTGCAAGATCTCTGTCATACCTGGCACAAGTGCCGCGCGGTAAGGCTGATGAAGCTGATCACGCATCGCTTCAGCGATTAAGTCGGTTCGCCCTGATGCCAATGCTGCTACCAACATGGAAGCATGACTTATATTATATACAGCATCCTTCAATGATACTTGTGCGGGTAGAACCTCTCTGGCTTTCGACGTGGACAGCTGAAAATCTGGAATAACTACCATAACCTCCAGATTGGTATCCGGTTCAAGTCGTAAATGCCTAGCACGCTCACCGTCCCACATCGCTGTAATAATACCGCCAAACAGAGAAGCTCCAACATTATCCGGATGTTTTTCAATGGCGCTTGCCATATCGAACAACTTGGAATCCGGCAGAGGCGAGCCAATCAACGTATTTGCAGCGACCAAGGCGCCCACAATGGCGGAAGCACTGCTGCCCAAACCACGAGTGAGTGGAATATCTGAGTACATCGAAATATCGAGCTCAGGAACTGATACACCCGCTTCCCGAAAAACCATTTGTGCTACCTTGAAAATCAGATTAGTTTTATCTTGGGGAACACCATTCATTTCATCTCCGTATAAATGAAAAGCCGTCTGTTCGGCCTCCTTCATTTCAATCCATGCATATAAGGACAACGCCATGCCCAATGTATCAAAGCCCGGACCCAAGTTGGCCGTACTCGCGGGCACACGCACTCTTACTGTTTTTAAAACGGTCATACAGACAATTCCTCCTGCTTTTATTGACTATCCCTCTACTCGATATACGCTCTTGATGCGACGGATGACGTCCAAAGTTTCAAAATGCTCCAAAACCTTTTTCATACTTGCTTTACTGGCTAAATGAGTCACGATAATAATTTCAGCATCGGGGTTAACCTCATTCGGTTGCTGCACAACAGATGCCAGACTGACATCAAATTCAGCAAATACTTGCGTAATCCGTGCCAACACCCCTGCTTTATCATCCACATGCAGAAGCACGAAGTTTTTGAAATACACATCTTCGTCGTTACTAATTTTTTTAGGGTTGTAAGGAACGATGGCTTTAAGCCCATTGACACCAAGTTTGAGATTTTTCACTACAGCAACTAAATCGGCTACAACTGATGTTGCCGTCGGCATTTCACCTGCACCCGCACCATAAAACATGGTTTCACCCACTGCTTCACCATGCACATACACCGCGTTGAATACCCCGTTCACCGAAGCCAATGGATGTTGCTTGCGTACCATGGTCGGCTGAACGTTAATCGTAAATTCATCACCCTGGCGCTCTGCAATGCCTAGCAATTTCATTTCATATCCTAGTTTTTTAGCAAAAGCAATATCTTCACTGGTTACCTTTGAAATGCCGCTGACACTTACATCCTTGAGCTCTACATTAGAGCGGAAACCCAGCGTGCCGAGAATTGCCATTTTACGGGCTGCATCCAGTCCTTCCACATCTGAGGTCGGATCGGATTCAGCATACCCAAGCTCCTGTGCTTCCTTGAGAACTTCCTCGTACGAGGCCCCTTCCTGACTCATTTTGGTTAAAATAAAGTTTGTCGTACCGTTCACAATCCCCATAATGCGGGTAATGCGGTCGGAGGAGAAACCTTCAATTAGTGTACGAATGATCGGGATACCACCCGCTACACTCGCTTCATAAAAAATATCACACTGCTTTTCCTGCGCCTTTGCTAATACTTCAGAACCGTGCAAAGCCATTAAGTCCTTATTTGCCGTTACGATGTGTTTACCCCGCTCCAGCGCTTCAAGAATGTACTCCTTCGTCTGATCAACGCCGCCCATGACTTCGATAATTACATCAATTTCAGGGTCCCGAATAACTTCCCATGGGTCCTCAGTAAGTTTGCTCGTCTCCACTTCAATGGAACGATATTTTTCTATGTTTTTTACAGCTATTTTTTCAATGATGATCGGTGAACCGACTTGTCTGCTCAAGTCTTCCTGATTGCCTTCTACGATTCGAACGACCCCCGTTCCTACCGTCCCCAAACCTAACAATCCTACTTTGACCGGTTTCATCCATTCCCCTCCTGATAACTTTTATCTAATGAACTGTATTGCCTTAACCTTGCCCAATCAGGCGAACACGTTTGACTCCAGAGATATCTTCCAAGCCCTCCAGTAGAACACCCAACTCTTCACTGAGTCTGGACATTTCTACCGAGATGACTACGTTGGCTCTGCCTTGCAGTGGAATACTTTGCTGAATCGTCAGCACATTGCCTCCGAAATCTGCCACTCTGCCAAGTACCCTGGACAACATTCCGGATTGATGTTCCAAATCAATAGAGATATTAACAATTCGCTCACGCTCCAGCTGGTTAACCAAATGTATGCCATCCTTATATTTATAAAAGGCGCTTCGGCTTAGCCCAACTTGCTCCACGGCATCATGCACGGTTTTAACATCTCCTGAAGCCAGCAGCAGTTTCACCTGTATGGTCTTAACAATAGCTTCAGGCAAAATATCTTCCCGTACCAAGTAATAGCGCTCTTTCAAGAACGTCCTCTCCTCAAAGACTTATGTTTTTGTATAGAGGACATTATATCGAAACTCATGAAAATCGGCAAGCAAACAATGCAAAAAACGGCTACTGCCTTCTATAGAGTTTCCTATAGTACAGTAACCGTTCAGGTTTTAGACCTTTATTTGAAATTTAGTAGTAGCTGCTGCCTTCAACAAATTCGAACTCGAAATCAGCAATGCGTACAGATGTACCATCTTTGGCGCCACGCTTGCGTAACTCAGCATCCACACCCATGTGACGTAACGTTCTTGCTAATTTCAAAATGGCATCATGCGAGTTCAACTGCATGCGCTTCATCATGCGCTCAATTTTAGGGCTCTGCACCACGAATGTGTCGTTTTCACGTACAATTGTAAAGCCCTCGTCTTCTGCTGTATCCAGCTTAAATACCTTACGTTCATTAACTTCTGCTACTTCCTCAACAACCGGCTCGTCCGGTATTTGATCCAGCAAATCAGCAGCCCGGTAGAGCAGTTCCTTCACACCTTGACGTGTCAGTGAGGAAATAGGCATGATTTCAAGATCAGGACGTATAGAAGCAATCTGCTCTTTGAAGTGAGCCAGGTTTTCTTCAGCTTCCGGCATATCCATTTTATTGGCCGCCACAATTTGCGGACGCTCAGCCAATGCTGCATTATATTGCTTCAATTCGTCGTTAATTTTAGTCCAATCTTCAAACGGGTCACGTCCTTCGGAGCCCGCCATATCCACGACATGAATAATAATACGCGTCCGCTCAATGTGCCGCAGAAATTCATGTCCCAGCCCAATACCTTCATGAGCCCCTTCAATCAAACCAGGCAAATCCGCCATCACAAAATTACGATGATCACCCACATCCACAACGCCCAAATTCGGAGTAATCGTTGTAAAGTGGTAGGCCCCAATTTTCGGTTTTGCGGAAGATACAACCGACAACAAGGTAGACTTTCCTACACTAGGGAACCCGACCAAACCTACGTCAGCCATTACTTTTAACTCAAGCGTGATATAACGTTCTTGTCCCTCAGCGCCGTTCTCAGCCAACTCAGGCGCTGGATTACTCGGCGTAGCAAAACGGATGTTCCCGCGTCCTCCGCGTCCTCCTTTAGCTACGACGACTTGTTGACCATGACGTGTCATATCTGCTACTACTTCACCAGTATCATCATCTATGATGACCGTTCCCGGTGGTATACGTACGATCATGTGCTCCGCATTGGCTCCGTGTTGGCTTTTGTTGCGACCTTTTACTCCACGCTGGGCTTTAAAATGCCGTTGGTACCGAAAATCCATCAAGGTACGCAAACCCTCATCTACACGGAAAATTACATCTCCACCGTTCCCTCCGTCACCACCACCTGGGCCACCTTCAGGAACGTATTTCTCACGACGAAACGCAATTAATCCGTCTCCGCCGTCTCCGCCTTTAACAAAAATCTTCGCTTTATCTACAAACATGGTTACACCTTCCTTATGTCTGGCACTGCATCCGAATTTGAAGCATTTCGCCCGTAGGGAGCTTCTCTGTTCGAATGCGTTCACTTCCGGGTACGGATCTGACCCGCTTAAGGATATTCAAATCCGCAGGTATGTCACTTCCTTCAAAACGGACGATAACATCATTCTGATCCATACCGAAATAAAGTGTCAATCTGCGCACTTCTCCCCAGGACGACCGGCCCCCGCCATATTGATACGCACGCACCGTTTCTATGACGGCCGAGGCAAGCGACTCGCCGTCTTCGGGAGACATGACAGCGTCTAACTTTAACTGCTCCTCAACCTGTACCGACAACTGTAAATTACCGGCGTTCACCCGAAAAGACTGTAAATAAAACACCAATGAGGGAATACCCAACTTAGATATTTTACTGTCTTCCGCCACGCGCCCTTTTATTGTTTCCACATAATCAACAGATTTATCATGCTTATTCATGCGAATATATCCATAAAGCACCTGCAAGTCATTCATCCAGTCATGCCGATGATGGTTAAGCATTGCAATCGCTGTACGTTCAAAAGAACGCAAAGCAGCTTTCCGCTCATACTCAACCTGTCTATTCGTATACCACATACCAAAACATGCAGCAACTACAGACCATACTGCTAATAAGATAATCGTTAATACTTCGGGATAGAGCAGTGAAAAAACCAAAGGAATCAGAATGGAACCCAACGCCAGATAAGGCGCTCTTATCCGCTGGAACATGGCTTCTCTCCGTTCTGCGATAATTAAATGGATTATTAAAGAACCTTAATCCAGTATAGCACAGACTAACTTTCCAGTTCATTACCATCATGCAAAAAAGCCTCCGACAAAAGTGCCGGAGGCTTTTCAGCGTGTCTAAGCCGCTATTAAGCTTCTACAGTAGCTGCTACTGGAGCAACGTCGATCGGGTAGATGCTCACCTTTTTGCGATCACGGCCCCAACGTTCGAACTTCACAACGCCGTCCACTTTCGCGAACAGGGTGTCGTCCTTACCGATGCCCACGTTCGTGCCCGGGTGAATTTTCGTTCCGCGTTGACGAACCAGGATGCTACCGCCGGTAACTGCTTGACCGTCAGCACGTTTCACTCCAAGACGTTTCGATTTACTGTCACGTCCGTTTTTTGTGGAACCTACACCTTTTTTCGATGCGAATAATTGAAGATCCAATGTCAATTTCAACATGATGTCTACCTCCTTCTTTGATTATTTTCTATTTGAATATACTTACCGTATGATTCAGCAATACTTGTCAGCATAATCACCATGGACTCCAACAACAGTTGAACCTGTGCGTTCGCATCATGATAACTTTCAGGAGAAAGATACGCGCTTAAAAAGCCGTTTTCCATTTCCGTTTCCATCTCAACGTCCGTAAGAGCTCCAATCGAATTGACAGTTCCTACTGTTACCGCCGAAACGCCAGCACATACGATATCCTCGCCAGATTTAGCGAAATTTGCATGTCCTTTAACGGAAAACCCCTGTATGCTGCCATCCTCCAGTCGTGTAATACGCACGATAATCACTTATCGCACCCTCTTACGCTTGGATTTTTTCAATCGTCACTTTCGTGTACGGTTGACGATGACCTTGCTTCACATGGTAGTTCTTTTTAGGTTTGTATTTGTATACGATGACCTTTTGACCTTGACCATGCTTCTCAACTTTAGCTGTTACAGAAGCTCCAGAAAGAAGCGGTGTACCTGCTGTCAAGCCATTGTCGCCGGACACTGCCAGAACACGATCGAACGTTACAGTTTCACCATCATTAGCTTCCAGCTTCTCGATGAACAATACGTCGCCCTCTTGAACTTTGTATTGCTTACCACCTGTTTCGATAATTGCGTACATTTGCTTGCACCTCCTTATGTCTCAGACTCGCCTAATTGCAGGTGGCAGATTCCCTTAGGATACTGCACTTCAGTACCTGATTGGAGCGGTTACAGCATGTGCAGCCAATCTTACGCATCACACATACTAAATGATTGTAGCACAAGCTTTATACACATTCAACCTTTAGTTTTAAAATGATTTTGGGTTACGCATCGCTCTACACGAGCGTCTTTTCTTCACGCACTTTTTTGCGGGTCATTTCCAGCAAACCTAACCGCGTCCAACCGACAACATAAGATTTGGTCCGATCCTTCTTCAATCTTGCTTCCAGCACAGAGGATACTTCCCGACGGTTCTCCTCTTGTTCCATGTCAATAAAATCAATGATGATGATACCACCAATATCACGAACACGTACCAGGCGAGCAATCTCTTTAGCTGCTTCAATGTTAGTCCGGGTCACCGTCTCTTCCAGATTACTGCCTCCCGTAAACTTTCCCGTATTCACATCAATAACGGTTAATGCCTCTGTATGATCAATGACAATGTATCCACCGCCCTGCAGCCATACCTTTCGCGCAAAATCGCGTTCCAGCTGCTCATGAATGCCATAAGCTTTAAAAATCGTTTCTTCTGCACCACGAAATATACTTACATGAGCTTTCGCAGGACCAATCTGTTGCAGCATGATTTCTGCATCCTTTGCTTGCTCTTCACTGTCAATAACCAGTTCATCCTGCTCAGGTGTAAACACATCCCGAATCAATCGCTGAACAATACTTAAATCCCGGTGTAATTCACACGGAGCCGAGTATTCACCCGCTTTACGCTGAATAGCCGTCCACTGCTTACGCAGTTGATTCAGATCATTTTCAATCGCATCTATACTCATGTCCTCCGAAACGGTACGGATTATGAGTCCTTCCTCACTTGTGCGTAGCTGCTCTCCCATTGCTTTCAAACGGGTGCGCTCGCCCTCACGTTCGATCTTCTTGGATACGGCCACATAATCAGCACGGGGCATATATACGATCCAGCGACCCGGAAGTGAAAAATGAGTGGTGACCCTGGCTCCTTTGCTACCAACTGCCTCTTTTAATACCTGTACTACAATTTCCTGCCCCACCTTTAACACTTCAGAAATGGATGGCTTTACCTCCGGCTGCTTGTCCAAATGAGCATGAAGTACGTCATCTACGTACAAAAAGGCATTCTTTCGCTGTCCAATGTCAACAAAGGCGGCTTGCATACCTGGTAGCACATTGACCACCCTCGCTTTGAAAAA
The DNA here is from genome assembly GCF_054602585.1 of Paenibacillus sp. SEL3. Classification (NCBI taxonomy): domain Bacteria; kingdom Bacillati; phylum Bacillota; class Bacilli; order Caryophanales; family Paenibacillaceae; genus Paenibacillus; species Paenibacillus sp. SEL3. Next base: position 1,108,545 of record NZ_CM137725.1, read on the forward strand.
AGAACCTAGAATCCCCCGTTTTCGCGGTAGTTCAGCCGCATATTCAACCAATCGTCCCTCTTCCAACAGCGCCATTTGGGTCATCTGCTGCTGGCATTGTACAATCATTTGCTTCATGGTTTTTCAACCTCTCTGGATACAGCCTCTTTCTTACTCATAAAACATTATTTAGGCTTGGGTTCTCCACCATCTGGCGGGCGTGTCGCAAAATAAGAGCGAATAAGGCGTTGCTCCGGCAGTACGGCTACAATTCGTCCCTGTTCATTCATAACATAAACCATATGATACCGATCTCTTCTGAAAAGACGCAAAATAGGCTCCAAATGTTTCATTGGCAGGGATACAATAGGTAAGGCAATACTTCCCTTAGCTATTTCGCGGTAAAAAAGCTCGTCCCTCCCCAGCAAAAACCGTATAAAACGGTAAGGGATATTCCGATAATCCACAATATTAGAATAAAGCAAAAAAATCCCTACCGCCAGCAGATTTAAATGCATAGGCCCATTTTGCCTTAACAACGGTGAAATACCATACATACAAAATAGCAGACTCGTTACGATACTGGCCCTAAAGGTCCACACTAATGTGCGGTGATAAGAAAAGGATAAACTAATCATTGCCTGCAATATTTTCCCACCATCAAGTGGTAAAATGGGCAGCAAATTAAACAGTGCAATAACTGCATTCCCCTGAATGATATAATTTACATAATCATACTCCGGTCCACTCACATTTCTGAACCATAAAAGGATGATGATCATGATTCCGTTTTGCAGGGGCCCCGCTAGCGCAATGACAATCTCCTTCCACGCATTGAGCTTCCCCTGATCTTCAATGACCGCCACTCCTCCAAAGGGTAACATCTGTATGGAAAGCACCCGCGCGCCTAACAACGAAGCAGCTGTCGCATGACCTAGCTCATGAATAAACACCAATGTAAATAAAGTAATGATCTCGATAAAATGTCCCGTTATTATAGAGGTCAGCATAACCAATACAAACAGTGGATGTAGTGATAAGGTCACCCCTCGGACATTAATCAAGGGCTACCACTTCCGACGGGTCAATGTAGTGATCCCCTCTCTGAACTGCCAAAAATAAAGTTGCCGCCTCGCTGCCGCTGCGACTTGCTGGCAGCACACCGATCTCATCTCCCTCCTGAACCCAGTCGTTCACTTTTAAGGTAGAGCGGGAAAGCCTCCCGTAAGTTGCTGTGATACCGCCAGTGTGTCGAACTGTAACCGAAATCCCGCTTTTGGGATGATTTAATATGTCTAATACTCGTCCTGCATCTATACTTTTAACAGCGATTGGCCCGTTGTCAGTGACATTCGGCGTAATTTCTACCCCTTTCAGGCTCAGTACAAAAGGCTGTGTTATAGTGCCTTCGATCGGTGGAGAGCCCTTTCGATTTGCGGCTACCTTGTGCGTTTCATGCTCCTCGCCAAAAATCGGCAAAAAGGAAGGAGCTCCGTCAAAATAAGTTTCATACCATTGTCCGACGGCTGCAAAATCCATATCCTTATTCAAGGCATCCGCAATAAACATTCTCAAATTCACTGCATAGGGAATATCCCAACGAAACATTCCCCATACCATTCCAAATAACACCGTTGCTATGACTGATCTTCGCCAAAAGGAAGTCCAAAAAGACGGAGCACGATTCGCCCCAAAAGATTGCTGCCAGTGTTGCCGCTCATTTTTCCACTCCGTTTCTGGGTCTCTGGACGAGTTGGCACTGACTATAGGCATCGACCTCATATCTTTATCCCCGTGCCTGTACTGATATATGCCAGAGGGATACGTCTCCGCTTTGCTTCCCGCGATTAGCTGCTGTATACGTTCTTCTCTGCGCTGCTTGATTCCGGAATTTTTATTCATCCTGTTCAGCCCCCTCAGCGAGGTATGTTTGATACATCTTATGAGGACGGGCTTCAACTTATGTTGTCCCGTTCGGGAATAAGTACCTAAAAATCAAAAAAAACCGGCGCTAACGCACCGGATTTGTTTTGTATTTATAATATTTATGTAGTGACCCTAAATTTTGTGAAGCCGTATTATAGGAATTTAAAAAGACAAACCAAAAACACTTAAATAAGATTATTACTTATTTAAGTGTCTAGTATTACAAATGAATACTACTACAGCTCCTACCTTAGAACCAATGGAAAATCACTTAGGAAGTGTGGAAGCAATTTACCAGCCATAACTTCCGGTTTTCCTCATCCACCCATACCAAAAAACTTCTTAAAACGTGTCATCACGCTTTTCTTCTGGTCTAGCTGCATGAGGGGCACTGTATCGCCCAAAATCCGTCTCGCAATGTTACGGTAAGCAATCGCGGCCTGTGAATCTGGATTCATAACGGTAGGCTCCCCTGTATTAGCTGCTTTAATTACCATTTCATCATCCGGCACAATCCCAATAAGGTCTATGCTAAGCACTTGTAAAATCCCATCAATATCCAACATATCTCCGGATTTAACCATGCTATTGCGAATGCGGTTAACCACCAACTTGGGTGATATCACATGTGAGCTTTCCAGTAAACCAATTACCCGGTCTGCATCGCGTACGGCTGCATTTTCCGGAGTAGTCACAACAATAGCCTGATCCGCCCCAGCAATGGCATTTTTAAAGCCTTGCTCAATACCCGCAGGGCAATCGATCAATATATATTCAAAATCCTTTTTAAGCTCCAAAATAATATCCTTAACCTGCTCCGGCGTAACAGCACTCTTGTCCTTGGTTTGAGCGGCTGGCAGCATATACAGCTCCTCAAAACGCTTGTCCTTAACCAGTGCCTGATTTAAACGGCAACGACCTTCCGCTACATCAACAAGGTCGTAAATAATTCGGTTTTCCAGACCCATCACAACGTCTAGATTACGCAAACCGATATCCGTATCCACCAAACATACCTTTTTGCCGAGCAGTGCAAGCGCTGTTCCTATATTGGCTGACGTCGTCGTTTTGCCGACGCCGCCTTTTCCTGAAGTGACGACGATAGCCTCTCCCATGTGCTACACCCCTTTGAACACGTTAAAATCGCGGCCCAGACGCACAATATTGCTCATTTTATCTATTTGCATAGCGCCATCCTTGAGATACGCAAATTCCATACCGGATTCACGTGTCTCCCATTCGTCTGGTGGACGGCTGATCATTTCGGAAATTCGCAGCTGTGTCGGTGCAAAATAGGAAGCCGCTATAATCGCTTCACTATTTCCCTCCATCCCTGCATGCGCCATGCCTCGCAGAGCGCCGAGGACATAAATATCACCAGTACATGTTATAATTCCACCCGGGTTTACATCTCCCAAAAAGAGTAGGTTCCCATTGTGATGAAGCACTTGACCAGATCGGATAATCCCTGTCACCGTGTGAATAGGGGGCTTTCCCTGCACTTCCACAGGCAGTCCAGGTGATTCTACAGACCTGATGAGCAGATTCCCCTTTTGCTTCAAAATCTCCAGAATACTTTCCTTCTGTTCCTCTGTCACTTCTCGGCTTCCCAGCTTAATATCCACATGAATGATCGGGCCTGTTAAAATATTTTGATGACTGTGCTCCAGCTTAAAACGCAGCTCACCCAGCAAATTCTCAAACTCGCATTGATCGTCCAGCAGGAATACCAGGCCATCTTTGATGCCTTTAATCGTGACATGATTCGATTTCACCGCCATTAGCCTGTCCCTCCTATCTCAATCATTTCGTCCCCGGGACGTCAAATCCCTGCTAACCCGGACAAAATGTGTGTAAAAAGACCTAGACAGCCTCTTCCTTTTTCACACGGATACCCAAACGCTGCAACTGCTTGCGAACTGGGACATAAATGATGAGGGCGAACAGAAAATGGATAAATAAATCAGGAATTATATACTGAGCAAGTGCCCAATTGAAAGTCTGATGATTCAGCTGGAACAGCTGGTCAATGGCAAAAAGCATAGAATCCAAGAGGAAACTACCAATCAACACGGCTGCCATCATAATGGGCATCTGCGCACGTCGAGCTGTAAAAACAAGCCCCAATAAGTATGCAGACAACCCCATTGCAAAAGAATAAGGCCCAATGATAAACCCATAGAACACTACATCATGAATAAGTCCAAAAACAATACCTAGCACCAATGCTGTATGACGGCTGTAATACACAGACACAAACAAAATCACGACATACACAAAATTCGGAACCATTCTTGAATGCCAACTATCCGGAAGAAGCCATGGAAGAATCGTCCCTTCAGCTATAAACAGTACAAACAGCAGCAGTATTAGAACCTGACCGCGCATCTTCATTATTCCGGTACCTCAGGAGTGTAGAGGATGAGCAGTTCTTTCCAATCCACAAAGCTGGCTGCCGGTTTAATAATCGCTGTCCGTGTTTTGCCAAACTCCCCAACCTGAATCTTCTCTACCGTTCCAACCATTAGGTTTTTGCGGAATTTACCACCTGCGCCAGATGTAATAATCTGATCACCCTTTGCGATTGGATCTTTTTCCTCAATGCGAGTCATTTGAAATCTGTTCGTACCCGGATCATAGCTTTCAATCATACCAAACGATTGATTTTCCTTGCCCAAGACTGTCGCTGCAATAGCATAAGAATTCGGATTTTTAGGATCCAATGTAGTCAATAGGGTAACGGTGGACGTAAAATTCCCCGTTTGACTAATGACTCCTACAAATCCTTCAAGCGAACTGACTTCCTGACCAACCTTCGCTCCGTCCTTCTCACCAATATCGATCACAAGCGTTTTGGAATCATTGCTGACGCTGTTCACTTGAGCAACACGATAATCATAATTATTTTTCGCCTTTTGCGTTTGGGTGAACTTCAGTTCATTCTGCAGTCTGGCATTTGTTTCAACATAATTATGGGTCTGAATTTGGTCACGAGTCAGCTTTGCCACAGCAATTTTTAACCGTTCATTTTCTTCGTAGATACTGCGCATATTCCCGATATCTTCAAAGAAGCCCGCTATTGCAGAAGCGGGCCTGTAAAAGATACCTTGCACAAAGCCAATCGAGTCTCTGGCGAACTTCTCGGGCCAGGTTAAGGAATTCCTCTGTCCAAGTGTAATCCCCATAAGGGCAATAAACAGAACGATTCCAATCAATAGAACAAATAGTCTTTTATTGCCAAGCAGCTTAAACAGTTCCTACACCCCCGATTCAACGTTTGGAACGGACGGCAGAACTGCTGCGCGATTTGAACAAATGAATATTTTCCAACGCTCTGCCTGTGCCGATTGCCACACAATCTAGAGGATTTTCTGCTACGATCACCGGCATTCCGGTTTCACCTGCCAACAGCTTGTCCAGGTTACGTAGAAGTGCTCCACCGCCAGTAAGTACAATACCTCTATCCATGATATCCGCTGCCAATTCGGGAGGGCATTTTTCCAGTGTTACTTTAACCGCATCCACGATTGCATTGACTGTATCCGATAATGCTTCACTAATTTCATCAGAAGTAATCGTGATCGTCTTTGGCAAACCTGTTACCAGATCACGTCCGCGGATTTCCGAGGTTTCCACTTGCTCTAATGGCATAGCTGAACCCACTTCCATTTTCAGTTGCTCTGAAGTCCGTTCACCAATCATCAGATTGTATTGGCGCTTCACGTATTGGATGATGGACTCGTCCATTTCATCGCCAGCGACACGCACGGAGCGGCTTGTTACAATCCCACCCAGGGAAATGACTGCCACCTCGGTTGTACCTCCACCGATATCGACAACCATACTGCCTGTAGGCTCCCATACAGGAAGATCAGCGCCAATTGCTGCTGCAAACGGCTCTTCTATCGTATATGCCTCTCTTGCGCCTGCTTGCTTCGTCGCATCTTCAACGGCACGCTGCTCCACCGCAGTAATGCCCGAAGGCACACAAACCATCACGTTCGGATGGCGTGGAAACAAAGAGCGTTGGGCTTGCGCCTGACGGATAAAATATTTGATCATCGTTGCTGTCGTATCAAAATCAGCAATGACACCGTCCTTCATCGGACGAATCGCACGGATATTTCCCGGTGTGCGACCGATCATTTTTTTCGCAGATTCACCAACAGCCTCAATGGTTTTTGTATCTGTACGCAAAGCGACTACAGATGGTTCACGAACCACAATTCCTTTACCTCTTACGTATACAAGCGTGTTTGCCGTCCCCAAATCTATTCCCAAATCTTTTGTAAAGCCACCCAGCATGATGTAATCTCCTTTTCTCTTCCCTGAAATCTGTTATCCAATGTATAAGCGGTTTATTCAGGCCGGATTATCCGGTCGTGTTTAAATGTTTGATTTAAATATTATATTATATCAGACCTTGTTCCTTCAAACTTACAAAGATCCCGTCCCCGATCACTATATGATCAAGCACGTCGATACCCACGATGTTGCCCGCTTCCATCAGGCGGCGAGTCAACTGGACATCTTCGGGGCTTGGCTTCGGATCACCGCTCGGATGGTTATGAGCGCAAATTATTGAAGCACTGCTGCATTTGATTGCTGCCCGAAATACTTCACGTGGATGCACGATGGCAGAATTCAGGCTACCCATAGATAGTGTTTCCTGAGCAATGACATGATTTTTAGTGTTAAGGAACAAGCATACAAAATGCTCTTTCTGCAAATAACGAAGCTGCTCAAACAACAGATCTGCCACATCCCGCGGGCAACTAATCACCGGGGTCTCCAAATGGCGAGACAAAGCTAATCGGCGCCCCAGTTCGATACCCGCTTTTAACTGTATCGCTTTAGCATCCCCAATGCCCTTAATCTGGGTCAACTCGCTCAAGCTCATATCCACCAGTTGACGCAAATTTCCTGCCTGCTGCAAAATACGCTGCGCTAAATGCACCGAAGACTCATTTTGCGTTCCTGTACGCAGCAATATTGCCAGCAACTCCGCGTTGCTTAAGGCATCCGCCCCATATGTCATCATGCGCTCTCTTGGTCGTTCTTCATGGGGGAGGTCGCGAAGCATCAGTATTGGCGACTCCAGCATATGTTTATCCCCTTTATGGACGCAACACATTCACTCCAAAATCGGACAGCATGTCCGACAGCAAGGAAAGCGGCAATCCTACGACGTTAAAATAACAACCCTGAATAGATTCCACCAGCGTAGCACCCATGCCTTGAATGCCATACGCTCCTGCCTTGTCAGACGGTTCACCAGTATTCACGTATGCCACAATTTGCTTTTGACTCAGAGGCTTCATTGTAACCTCCGTTTGGCGATGTCTGACAAGCACTTCGCCGGTTCCGGTATGTATGCAGGCTACCCCGGTGTACACCCGGTGTGTCCTTCCCTGCAATGCAGTCAGCATGCGAACTGCGTCCGCATGGTCGGCTGGCTTGCCCAATACCGAACCATCCAGCACGACAATGGTATCACTGCCAATCACCAGTCCGGCTTCCTTCGACTGAGTGACGGTGTTCACGACCGCTTGGGCTTTGCGTGCCGCAAGGGTCTCCACGATTTGCTGAGGCGTCCAGCTCTCAGGCGTGCTCTCATCCGCATGACTTGGCACCACCTCAAAGGGGAGTCTCAAAAATGCGAGCAATTCCTTCCTTCTTGGTGAAGTCGATGCCAAAATAATGCGGGGCGTAATTTTCCCGTCCATAAGGGAAGCTCCTTTTCATCAGTTAGAGCCTGCGGTACAGCCAGAACGCGGCAATGATGCCGATCAGACTAAGCAGGCTCAATTCAAAATTTATTGTTATGTTGTAGCTGATAATATCCAGGTCCGCTCTCGGCGACCAAGATATCCTAGTGGGGTGGGTCAGAAAAGAAAGGAATTTGATCGATTGAAGGGCTTTGGCAATCCATGCACCCAAGAGCCAACCGAGCAATAAAAACAGTATAAGCATTCCTACATTTTTTTTCATCTGATCTTCCCTCGCCATTTTTTGACACCTTCATTATTATACGGTGATTTGTACTGCAATACAAACAGAAATCCGGCATGGGGAACTATTTCCAGTTCCTTGCCGGAAAATATGGTTAGCCTATTGTTTTATGAATTGGATAAATTCCCTCTCACGCAAAACATATTCCATCATGGAGGACTGAATCTCCCAAATGTGTTCCTTGGCTGAATTCTTATTATATTCCCCAAGTGCAGAGATCGCGCTGTTCATCGCCTTTTCAAGTGAGGTTGCGGAGGCAACCGCTTCCTTCGGAAGACCACTGGGAAGTACAGTGATATTTTGTGTCCACTGCTGATGCAGGTCGTTCAGCTCCTTCATGTCGGAGGCTGGCACCGTATTCGGACCTCCTTCTCCGAGCAAGTTTGAGGAAAGTCCGCTCAACTTACCCACCAATGAGCTACTTAACTGAAAAAAGCTAGTGAGTTTATCACCTTCGCCTCCGTAAGCCGCTTTTTCAAATCCAGGCAATTCAAGCTCACGAACATACAATTCGACTCCTTGTGTTTTCAACTGATTGCTGAGCAACTTGGCTTGCTCCCTATCCGGTGATATTCCTGCATATACCCGGTTTTGGTCCTCGGTATCCCCTCCTGCTGCAATACCTGCCTTTAACAGTTCTTCTTTTGCTTGTAAGGCCCGTTCTGGTGTGCTGAAAACCCCATATTGCAACAAATAGTAGGTTTGAGGTGGTACCTGAGCCTCTATGACAGTGACAGGGACAGAATTCTCTTTTGCAGATATTGCATCCACACCAACAGATTCTTTAAAGACCGGTACAGCCTCCTCTACTGAAGGATCTGATCCCGGAACCATGCCTCCTCCGTTAAACAGTAACAACATAATATATCCAAACATGCCTCCGGTCACCAGTGCGCTGGCTACAGAGCCAACCAGTTTCCATCTAGAAGGGTGGGGCGGACGTCTTCTGTACTCTTGACCAGAATGATAAGCTTCCTCATCCTCTTCCAGGCTATCCGGTAGAACTTCCGCATCTGACCAGGAAGCCGCCGAACGACCAAAGGGGTCATCCCATCCCTCTTGTACTCTTAATGTCGGAGCAAAACGCCGACTTGAAATGCGTTTATTCCGATTCTCAGGTTCTTTGATCTTTGATTCTTGCGTAGTTGCAGTATTTTTCTCCATTCCTCTGTTCCGTTCCGTTTCTTTATGCGGGTTATCAGTTTCACGCTGTTCGTTCGTAATCGACTCGTTTTTGTACGGAAGCACCTGTAGCTTATCCTCCCGGCTTGTCTCCGGCAACTGTTGGTCGAACCGGAATGTCATCTTGGTCTTGTTCATGGATGCACTCCCTCCTTGTCCCATACTTCCTCATAGTCTGTTGTATGAGTCAAGCTAAGAATATATGCCCCAGCATTACAAAAAAGGGTATCCCGAAACACAGTCGTGTTCGGAATACCCTTAAATAATTGTAATTCATTGGTGCAACAGCTCATTATTATACGGTTTACACTTGCTGTCCGCGAAGATGGCGCGCTAACGCGTCACCTGCTTTCCAGATATCTCCCGCTCCCATCGTCAGCACAAGATCACCCGGCTGTAATCGATCTTTCAACTCCTCGATCACAGCTTCTTTGGTCGGCAAGTAGATTGCATTAGCATTGCTGTTTTGGACGATTAAATCCACGAGCTTGGAAGAATGCACGCCTTCAATCTGTTTTTCTCCCGCTGGTGAGTAAATATCGGTAATGATGACTTCACTAGCCTCGCTAAACGCGCGGCTGAACGCATCGAGCAGGAAAAAGGTGCGGCTATAGCGTTGCGGCTGGAATACAGCAATAATACGCTTGCCCGTCGCTCTCGCTGCGCTAATCGTAGCCTCAATCTCTGTTGGGTGATGCGCATAGTCATCAATAATCAGTATGTCATTGCTTTCACCTAGTACTTGAAACCGACGCTTCGCTCCGTGAAATTCCACAATTGTAGCAGCGATTTGATCGAATGGAATCCCTGCTTCCAAACATGAAATTACAGTCGCCATCGCATTATACATGTTATGTTTACCCGGCACTGATAGTTCGATTGTTCCGAGTGCTGTTCCCTTACGGCTCATAGTGAAGCTTAATCGACGGTCACCTAATTGGATATCTGTCGCCATATAATCCGCTTCATGCTCCACTCCATAAGTAATGACCCGAGTCTGGAGTTGAGGCAGCATTTCCCGGATGTTCTGATCATCTGCGCATACAATAGCCGCTCCATCCGGTCGAATTTGACTCAAAAACTGTACATAAGCACTTTTCAGACGATTAAAGTCGCCATCGTAATTTTCCAAATGATCTGCTTCAATATTGGTTACGATGCCTTGCCAAGGATGATATTGCAGGAAAGAACCATCACTCTCATCCGCCTCAGCAACGACAAACTCGCTTTTACCTGCTTTGGCATTCGTCCCCAAATTCGTGATTTCGCCGCCAATAATATACGTTGGATCAACGTTACATCTCTCCATAACCAGAGCGATCATGGAAGAGGTTGTCGTTTTACCGTGCGCACCCGCAACAGCTATTCCCTTACGTTCGTTAAGCAAGCGAGCCAGCATCTGCGAACGGTGCAGAGTTGGAATATTCAATTCCTCCGCTGCCACCCGCTCCACATTGTCACGTGACAATGCTGTTGAATAGACGACGATATCCGCGCCTGCAATATGCTCAGGCGTGTGTCCAATATATATTTTTGCGCCTTTTGCCGCCAGTTTTTCTGTCAGCTCCTGTGATGCCACATCTGAGCCAGTCACGGTATAACCCATCTCCAGCATGACCCGAGCAATCGCGCTCATCCCGTAGCCGCCGATACCGATAAAATGAACATGTTCCGAAGTAATCAACAAATTTCACCAACCTTTTTCCGAATCGGTTTGATACATAAGGGTAGCCCGTACATCCGCAATAAGGTACAGCGTGCCGGACACCACCCCCAGATCTTCCGCTTCCGTATGTGATTGAAACAGGCCAAGAGCCTTTTTCCAGTCACCTTCTACAATTATTTTTAAATCCGTTTTGGCATAAGACGGCCGCAGCTTCTCCACGAGATGAGCCAATTCAGCGGCATTCATTTTGCGCCGAAAATCGGGCTCGGTCAGGATAAGCGTATCCACTAGTGGCAGTATATGCTGCAAGTATGCTTCATGATGCTTGTTTGACAGCATCCCCATCATTAAAACCAATTTTTTGTACGAATACACTTGAGGAAGACTCTTGGCCAGCGTCTGTGCTCCTTCTGGATTATGAGCCCCGTCAAGAACAATTCTCGGTGATGTACTGACTTGTTCGAGACGCCCTGCCCAGGCAGTTTGCCTAAAGCCCTCCAGCAGTTCTGCATCATCCAACACAAAAGCCATATACTGACGTAGGACCTCAAGTGCCATCATAGCTCCTGCCGCATTAGAACATTGGTGCTCGCCTAACAACGTGATGTCAATTTCCATATGTCGGAAGGGCCCCGCGAATGAAAAGGTTTGAGCTGTTTCATCTCCGTTTAGCCGTTCATACGTAAATTGTTCTCCTGCCAGGTACAAGGTAGCTCCTTGCTTTGTCGCCGTTTCACGTATGACCTGAATAGCCTCGGGTTGGGAAACACAACTGACGACAGGTACACCCGGTTTGATGATACCGGCTTTTTCCCTTGCAATCTGTTCGAGCGTATCTCCCAAAATATCCGTATGGTCATAGCCGACATTTGTAATAACCGAGAGGATTGGATTCACGATATTAGTTACATCCATCCTTCCCCCAAGACCTGTCTCCCATACCACAACATCTGGGAAAGATACCGTAGCATAGTATAAAATAGCCAACGCTGTCGATACCTCAAACATTGTAGGTGATCCCAATTCACTATCTGCGATTTCTTTCACCAACGGATACAAGCGATTGGCAAGCAAAACCAGCGTTTCATCGGGAATATCGGTCCCATTGAATTGAAAGCGGTTCGTAAATCGGGTGATGTACGGAGACGTAAAAGTCCCGACATCGTACCCACATTTAAGTAGCACAGAGGTCAGAAAGGCACAAGTCGAGCCTTTACCGTTGGTTCCCGCAATATGCACAAATTTCAGATGTCGTTGCGGATCACCCAATTTACTCATTAGTTGTTCAATTCGTTCCAGTCCAGGTCTGATACCAAACGGAATCAAGCCGTTAATCCATTCCACTGCCTCATCATAGCTTTGTAAAGGAGCCGTATCTCCGCCCCTGATCGTATCTGACATCCTCTTCACCTTCAGGTCATTTTATTGTGAGTGAAATTATCCCTTGAGTTCTTCAATACGTGCGATAACTTTAGCGCGCTTATCTGAGTAATCGGCTTGCTTGGCCTTCTCTTCCTCGATGACTTTAGCTGGTGCCTTCGCCACAAAGCCTTGGTTAGATAACTTTTTCTCCACGCGCTCCACTTCACTGTTCAAATGCTGAAGTTCTTTTTCCAGTCTGCTAATTTCCTGGGCAATATCAAGCAGTCCGGCCAGCGGCAGGTACAACTCTGCGCCGCTAACTATAGATGTCATCGCTTTATCTGGAACGGTGAACTCTAATCCCGCGTCGAATTCAGACGTATTACAGAATCTACGCACATATTCCCCATTGCGGTTAATGATATCGAGAACGGCTTGATCGCCGGGTTTTATGAGCAACTCAATTTTTTTACTCATCGGCACATTGACTTCAGCACGGATATTGCGCACAGCGCGAATTACGTCGATCAGCAAATTCATTTCTGCAACTGCATCCTTATCCTCAAAAGCCGGATCATAAACAGGCCAAGCGGCCAGTGTAATCGTTTCTCCCTCATGTGGAAGATGCTGCCATATTTCCTCAGAGATAAACGGCATGAACGGATGAATCATGCGCAGCGTCCGGTCCAATACATATGCAAGTACGGACTGCGTTTTCTTTTTCGCATCTGCGTTGTCGCCATATAGGGAAAGCTTCGCAAACTCAATGTACCAGTCGCACAAATCATCCCAAATAAAGTTATACAGAAGGCGGCCTGTCTCGCCAAATTCATAAGCATCTATTAGACGCGTGATGTCGCGTGAAGTTTCGTTTAGACGATGCAGAATCCAACGATCAGCGGTGCTCAGGTCACCAGTAATGTCTATATCTGCCGAAGTGACGCCTTCCAGATTCATCAGCGCAAAGCGTGACGCATTCCAGATTTTATTGGCAAAGTTGCGGGCCTGCTCCACCCGCTCCCAGCGGAAACGAAGGTCTTGCCCAGGCGTGCTACTGGTGGAAATCATATAACGCATGGCATCGGTACCATATTGGTCAATCACGTCGAGCGGATCAACACCGTTGCCGAGGGATTTGGACATTTTTCTACCGTCCGCATCACGAACCAACCCGTGCATAAGTACGTCCTTGAACGGAATCTCTTCCGTAAACTCGAGTGCTGTAAAAATCATACGCGATACCCAGAAATAAATAATGTCATAGCCTGTAACCAAGACATTAGTCGGATAGTAGCGTTTGAGGTCCTCTGTCTGCTCAGGCCAGCCCAGTGTCGAAAACGGCCACAAAGCCGAGCTGAACCAAGTATCCAGCACATCCTCATCCTGTTTTAGCTTTCTGCCAGCATACTCAGGCAAAGTTGTAGGGTCCTCCGCCGATACAATCACTTCTCCGGTATCCTCATCGTACCAAGCCGGAATACGGTGTCCCCACCATAATTGACGGGAAATACACCAGTCACGCACATTTTCAATCCAATGCAGATAAGTACGTTCAAAGCGATCCGGTACAAAGTTTACCCCGTTGCCAGCCTTCTGCACTTCAATGGCTTTAGCTGCCAGAGGCTTCATTTCCACAAACCATTGTGTGGACAGATAAGGTTCTACAACTACACCTGTACGCTCGCTGTGGCCTACTTGATGTACGTGCTCTTCAATACGAATCAGTACGCCCTGCTCTTTCAGATCAGCGACGATTTGCTTACGGCAATCGCTACGATCAAGGCCCTGATATTTGCCTGCTTCGGCATTCATCGTTCCCGTTTCGTCCATCACTGTAATTTGTGGCAGCTGGTGACGTTGTCCCATTTCAAAGTCATTCGGATCGTGAGCCGGTGTAATTTTAACCGCGCCGCTACCGAAATCTTTATCAACATAATCATCCGCAATGACCGGAATTTCCCGTCCGATGATTGGGAGCACAAGCGTTTTGCCGATCATTTGCTTGTAGCGTTCATCTTCCGGGTGTACAGCTACAGCTGTATCGCCCAGCATCGTTTCAGGACGTGTAGTGGCTACCGTAATAAATCCGCTACCGTCTTTCAGTGGATATTGCAGGTGATACAGATTTCCGTTCACCTCTTTGTATTCCACCTCAATGTCCGATAATGCAGTACGTGCAGCAGGGTCCCAGTTTATGATGCGTTTACCGCGATAAATCAGACCCTTCTTGTACAGTTTAACGAATACCTCGCGTACCGCTTGGGACAGTCCCTCATCCAGCGTAAAACGCTCACGAGAATAATCGAGAGAAAAGCCCATCTTTTCCCATTGGTTATGGATATTATCTAGGTAAAGATCCTTCCACTCCCACACTTTCTCCAAAAACTTCTCGCGGCCCAAATCATAACGTGTCAGGCCTTCTTCACGCAGCTTTTGCTCTACCTTTGTTTGGGTAGCAATACCCGCATGGTCTGCCCCTGGCAGCCACAAGGCATCATAGCCCTGCATCCGCTTGGCGCGAATAATAATATCCTGCAAAGTAAAGTCAAGAGCATGTCCAATATGCAACATACCTGTAACATTCGGTGGTGGAATAACGATTGTAAAAGGCTCTGCCTCTGGATGTTGCCCAGCGCGGAAATAGCCCTTCTCCATCCACGTTTTGTACCATTTTTGTTCTGCTGATTTTGGATCGTACGTTGTTGGCATTTCCAAGGTTGTCTTGTTGTCTTGTTCTGACATATCAGGATACCTCCATGATTTTTCAATTGGCAAATAAAAAAAGCCCTTCATCCTCAAAGGACGAAAGGCTGTTCTCTCGCGGTACCACCTTTGTTTCACCCCTAGTGTATGTATCCACTGATCCATTACACATGGTGTGACACTTTATGCAGATAACGGTTGCGGACCGGCCTTATTCTACCGTGAACCTCTTATCTTCCGTAGGAATTAAATGAGGAACCGTTCAAACAGGCGACTCCCGGGTGACTTCGGCCAGTAGCTTCCTGCGGAACCTCACAGCGCTGCAATTCCACTCTCTGAAGGGCTTGCTGCCTACTCTTCCCGATCTCAGTCTTTCAATAACTATACCACATCATACATTTCCCATTGACTATAGTCAACACCCGCTGTGCATTTTTCAGCAACCGGATCAAGGGATGTACAATACCTGTCCTTCTTCCACATGATGCTCCGCCAATCTGTTATACAGTTGAAGCTCACGCGTGCTGAGCTGATAACGGTCAGCTATGGTTTCCAGTGTATCCTCGCGCTGTACTATGCATAACCGCACCTTACGAAAAGGTGTTTCATCTTGTGTATGAAAAAAAAGGTTCTTCCACTTGGCATTCTCCCGCTCTTCTTCGGCTTTCTGATCCTGCGGCTCCTGCTCCAATTGCTGCTGGTATTCCGCTTCTTTCACCGAACGGCTGGATTGGAGCAATGATGAGTAGACAACCGGGTCTGGCTCGTCTGCCTCTTCATCCTTTTTACTGTTAAGCGCCACACGCATCTCTGGCTTATCCTCAGTAAAAGTGTCATGGGCCTCGTGATTCACCTGTTCTGACGCTTCAGGCCTGAAGTCGAAGCTATCTACTTGACTCGCTTCCAACTGTGGCTCCAGATAGACCTCGGACTCCGTAGCAGGATGCGGTTCAGACAGCAAAGGGTCATAATTTACATTAGGAGATGCGGAAGATACTTTGGACTCATTTCCCCCTGCCCATGCTTCCTTTTGCTGAAATCCCCACACTTCCGGAGACCCATGCTCATGTTTGACCTCGGGAGAGTTATCTTCAACTGCTTTGCCCGTCCAAGGCTCATAGAATCGGTTAGGATCTACTGCTGGCTCATAAGCTTGCTGTTCCGACGATGATTGCTGTTCCCCTTGGTCCTCAGACAGCTGTTCCCAGGAAATGGACTCCTGTTGTACTGGCACACTGTAGGAGGTTTCAGGATCTGTAACGTAATCAGAGGTCGAGTCATTGGTAGAATAGGCCTCTGCCTGACGATACTCTTCATCGGCGGAAAGGGATTGAACCGGATGCTCAGGTGCATGCACTACGGTAAATTCTTCATCCAACCAGACCGCCGTCTCTTCCGCGTGCGAGCTTTCCACACCATGCAAAGAAAGAACGCCTGTAATGTTTAGACTACGTAAAGAAAGCAGGTCCACATCAAAATTTTCAATCTCGACAGAGATATCTTCCAATCTCCCTACGCGGTTTAGCGGAATGGTAATTTCCACAGGGATCAAATGATGAAGCTCGCTCGTGAACTGTTCAGGTGTGCGGTACACGCCCTCCAGCAGCAAATGCCCTCGCAAAGCGGCATGGTCGCCGTGGGTTACAACCTGAATGCGTGGCAGAAGCTCGATTTCCTCCAACTCAGCAATCCCGGCAGCTTCCTCCGTCAAATGAATGCGTTCATAAATATCAAAACGCAAGCCTTGCGGCTGATCATTCTGTTGTTTGTTCAAGGATGGCATCCTCCTTTGGGCAGTCTCCGCACATCCTCTGACTTCTGGTCAGGCGCACGGAAACTCCATATTGCAAACCGTTTCTAGGTTCAAGTATATGCGCCAAAATAGAAGGCATGCCATCTTTTATAGCTGTTTGTGCAGCTTTTGAAAATCATCCGGCCAAGCATCCTCCACAGTAATCGTTTCGCCACTCAGCGGATGACAGAAGGTAAGACGCTCTCCGTGTAGCGCCTGCCTGCCAAAATCAGTAGCACGCCCCCCGTATAATACATCCCCAAGCAACGGGTAGCCAGCATGACTAAGATGTACGCGAATCTGGTGCGTCCGTCCTGTCTCCAGCGTCAGATATACGAGACTCACTGCACTTGAACCGCTTCCCCATACTTCCCCGAGTTCAATATGGGTAACCGCCTTCTGCCCAGTCGGAGATACACGACGGCGCTGCTTATGATGCCTGTCCTTGCCAATCGGCCAATCCAACGTTCGCAGCGATGGAGGTACTTCCCCTCGTACCAAAGCTACATACCGGCGGTCGATATCCTTAGCTCTCATTTGCTCGTCCAGCTTGAGCAACGCAAACTCATTTTTGGCATATAGCACCGGGCCCGTCGTATCCACATCCAGACGATGTACATGCCGTACCACCGCATGAATGCCATTCATCTCATAGTAGGATGCGACAGCATGATCCAACGTCAGCGGACCATCCTGCACACCACCGTCCGGATGTACTGCCATACCTGCTGGTTTATGTACTACCAGACAAAAATCATCTTCATACAGTACCTTCAAATCATACCAGCGAGGGGTGATGCCAAGGTTCATTACAGGAAAAAGGGCCAGCCGTAGCCGGTCCCCTGTAAGTTCAATCTCTTTATCATGGCGCAGTCTGCGCCACAGCTTTTCCGGTAATTCCAAACGATTCAGCAACCACTGATCTACAGCATCAGCGCTGTTTTTTTCCTCGTCTGTGATTTCCCGTCCTGGCGTGACTTCCAGCCACGGTCCTCTTCTTTTCCAGCCACCTTGCCAGCTCATAGACGTTTGAGCGCGCGATAGTTCGCCTCAATGGTGGCATCAATATCCTCTACCGTATGCACGCCCGATACAAACATACCCTCAAATTGAGATGGTGCTACACTGACTCCCTCATTCACCATTTCAGTAAAGTAACGACGGAAGTGGTCCTGATTACTCGTTTTAGCTGTATCAAAATTGACAACCTTTTCTTCTGTAAAAAATGGACAAACCATGGAACCCACGCGATTGATCATGACAGGGATACCTAGCTCGTTCGCATTACGTTCGAATCCGGCTTGAAGTCGTGCTGCCCGCTCTTCCAAGCGATCGTATACTTCTGGCGTCAGCAATTTAAGTGTCGAATAACCTGCTGCCATAGCCAGCGGATTTCCGCTAAGCGTACCCGCTTGATAAATGGGCCCCGATGGAGCAATCCGCTCCAGAATATCACGACGTCCGCCGTAAGCACCTACAGGGAGTCCACCACCAATCACTTTACCCAAACAGGTAAGATCCGGTGTCACACCAAAGCGACCTTGAGCCGAATGAAGTCCAACCCGGAATCCAGTCATCACTTCATCAAAAATCAGCAGACTTCCGTACTGCTGGGTTACCTCACGCAAACCTTCCAAAAATCCAGGCTGTGGCGGTACAACTCCCATATTGCCTGCTACTGGCTCGACAATAATTGCGGCAATCTCTTCGCCAAATTTCTCAAAAGCTAGCTTCACCGAAGCTAGATCATTATAAGGGACAGTGATTGTATGGGTGGCCACAACTTCAGGCACACCGGGACTATCGGGCAAGCCTAATGTGGCAACACCAGAGCCTGCTTTAATCAGCAAGCTGTCCGCATGACCGTGATATGATCCCTCAAATTTAAGGATTTTACTACGGCTCGTAAATCCGCGTGCGAGTCGAATCGCACTCATAGTCGCCTCAGTTCCGGAGTTAACCATACGTACAATGTCCATAGAAGGAACACGCTCACATACGAGCTTGGCCATTTCGGTTTCTGCCAACGTTGGTGCGCCGAAGCTGGTTCCTTTTACAACAGCAGCCTGTAAAGCTTTAACCACTTCGGGATGTGCATGGCCCATAATAAGCGGTCCCCATGAACATACATAGTCTAAATAGGATTGACCATCAATATCATATACGCGCGATCCTTCGCCATGGTCGATATACACAGGTGTAATTCCAACAGATTTAAAAGCCCGTACCGGGCTGTTTACGCCACCCGGAATGTATTGTTTTGCCTCATCAAAGGCTACTTTGGAGTTCGTATCCTTGCGCACTGTTCGTTGTTCGTCGATCATTCTGACCACTCCTATCTTCTGAAAATAGACTTATTGCTTCAACCATCTTGCCGCATCCTTGGCCGAATAGGTAATAATCATATCTGCACCCGCACGCTTCATACTTGTCAAAATCTCTAGCACCATTGCTTTTTCATCAATCCAGCCTTGAAGAGCCGCTGCCTTGACCATGGCATATTCACCACTAACGTTGTAAGCCACCATAGGCAGATCAAATTGATCCTTAATCGTGCGCATTACGTCAAGATAAGAAAGGGAAGGCTTCACCATCAGCATATCTGCCCCCTCCAGCACATCAGATTCTGCTTCTCGCAATGCTTCACGTGCATTAGCAGGATCCATCTGATAGGATTTGCGGTCACCAAACTGCGGCGCAGAATCTGCGGCCTCCCGGAAAGGACCGTAAAAAGCAGACGCATATTTGACGGAATACGACATAATTGGAATATGTGAAAAGCCTTCTAGATCCAACCCCTGCCGAATCGCCTGTACAAAACCGTCCATCATATTAGATGGCGCGATAATATCTGCACCAGCTCTGGCCTGAGATACAGCTGTACGTACCAGCACCTCCAGAGATTCATCATTCAATACCTCACCGCATACCTCACCATCATGCTCATGCATGTGCACCATACCGCAGTGTCCATGGTCCGTAAACTCACACAAACAAGTGTCAGCCACAACCAGCAGTTCGGGATAACGCGACTTGATCAGACGAGTAGCTTCCTGAACAATACCATCGTCCACAAAAGCCGAAGTCCCTACGCTGTCTTTGGTTTCTGGGATGCCAAATAGGAGCACAGCGGGAATGCCGAGCTCACTAATCTCTTTCAGTTCTTCCTCCAGCCGATCCAGAGAAAAACGGTATACACCTGGCATAGAGCTAATTTCCTGTTTCACCCCAGTGCCAAATGTTACGTAGATCGGTTGGATAAAATCAGTGGGATTCAATACGGTCTCACGCACCATACTGCGGATTGCAGCCGACTGGCGCAAACGGCGATGTCTGGTAAAAGGAACACTCATGATTACAAACCTCCATTTTTTATACATTCATTAGTAAAAACAAAAAAATTATAATGTCATAACAGTACTTGAACGTTTCCACTCACACAACGATTGGATCAGACTTTCAATGGTCGCCTTCTCTGACATAAAACTTACAGTCAAGCCGGCTTGGGTAGCTGTCTCACCGGTCAAAGGACCTATCACAGCAATCGTAACTCCCTCCAGCAGCGACACCGGATCATGGATCCCCATTTGTCTGAGGGCTTCTAAGAAAAAGGTTACAGTTGAGGAACTGGTAAACGTAATCGCATGAATGGCACGCTCCTGAAGCAGCTTGAGAAGTTCATCATCCTGTGTGTTGGCTGCTAGCACCGTTTGATACAAATCAGCCTCGGTCACATGAAGTCCCATCTCCCTCAGCTTTTCTGGCAGCCACGGCCGAGCTAGATCACCTCTTGGGAGAAATACGTTCTGCCCTGCCTGCAAATCCTGCTCAAATCCTTCGAGCAAGCCCTCTGCCTGAAATGGGCCCTCGATCTGTTCTGCCACAATTCCGTGCGTCCGAAGCGCGGCTGCTGTAGCCGGTCCGACTGCGGCAATACGCGCTTTGAACAGCATACGTACGTCCTTGCCCTGTTCCTTTAAGTGCGTGAAAAAGTATTCCACTCCATTAACGCTGGTAAAAAACACCCAATCATATTCTGGCAGTCGCGCAAATGCCTCTTTAATTTCCTGTTTGGTTGGCTCGTCCGAAGGGGCGACCGTCTGAATAACTGGAAATTCATAAGGCTCGCCACCAAGCTCTTCTATCCGATGGACCAGACTGCTGGCCTGCGCACGCGCGCGAGTAACCAAAATTCGCTTGCCAAACAAAGGCATGTCCTCAGCCCATTTTAACTGTTCACGTTGATTGACCACTTCTCCGACAACGATGACGGCGGGAGGCTGAAAATTCGCAGCCTTCACCTTAGCTTCAATATCCGCAAGCGTACCCACCAGCGTATCCTGCTCGGCACGGGTTCCCCAGCGGATCAAGGCAACAGGAGTATTTGATGGCTTGCCGTGTTTTATCAGCTGTTCACTGATATAGCCAATCTTTGCTACACCCATCATAAAGATCAGTGTGCCCGTTGCGTTCGTCACTTTATCCCAATGAATACTTTTGTCGAGTTTATCCGGACTTTCATGACCTGTAATGATAGATAGCGATGAGGCCATATCCCGGTGTGTGACTGGAATCCCCGCATAGGCGGGCACACTGATTGCTGATGTGATGCCGGGTATAATTTCATAGGAAATACCATGTTTACGCAGTAGCCCGGCTTCCTCGCCGACTCGTCCAAATATAGTAGGGTCTCCCCCTTTAAGACGAACAACTGTTTTTCCTTCCAAGGCCAAATCCACCAACAGCTGATTAATTTCCTCTTGCTTCATAGTGTGACGATCTGGCAACTTTCCAACATATATTTTTTGGGCCTCTGGCTTCATCAATCCCAAAAGGCGCGGGCTTGCCAGTCTGTCGTACACAATGACATCGCCCAATTGAATGCATTCCCAACCCTTGACCGTAATTAATCTTGCGTCTCCGGGTCCTGCACCTACCAAATATACTTTTCCTGCCATGCTATCATCCCCTCACCTGCGCCAGAATCTGTTCTGCTCCTTTGGCTATCAAACTGGCCGCCACCGCTTCTCCCAGCTTTTGCGGATCATTTCCCTGGAGCGTTTCCTTCAAAATAACCTCGCCATCTGGCGAGCCTACCATGCCCGTAAGGCTGATTTCTTGACCAGCCCAGACGGCATGAGCCCCGATCGGCACTTGGCACCCCCCATTTAACACGCCCAAAAAGGTTCGTTCTGCCGCAACGGTAGCCGAGGTATCCCGGTCGTTGTAAAGGCGCAGCAAGGCCAATAGCTCTTCATCACTCGCGCGACATTCAATACCCAGCGCTCCCTGCCCAACCGCCGGCAAACAGTCTTCTTCCGGTATATAGGATGTAATTCGATCTTTCCAGCCCATCCGATGCAAACCTGCTGCCGCCAAAATGATAGCGTCAAAACCTTCCGTCTCCAGCTTTTTCAGACGGGAATCAATATTCCCACGCACAGGCTCCAATTGTAGATCAGGTCGCATGGACTTGATTTGACTGGCTCTGCGCAGGCTACTCGTGCCCACCTTTGCCCCTTGAGGCAATTCCTCCAGGCTCTCGGCGCCCAATGTGATCAGGCAATCACGTGGATCCTCACGACGCGGTACAGCGCCGTTGACAAGCCCTTCCGGCAATTCGGAAGGCATATCCTTCATACTATGTACTGCCATATCAATCTCACCAGCCAGCATGGCCTGTTCAATCTCTTTGACAAAAAGCCCTTTGCCACCCACTTTGGACAAGGTTACATCCAATATTCGATCACCCTTGGTCAGGATTTTCTTTACGACAAATTGCAAATCCATTCCATGCTCCGCGCATAGCGCGTTCAAATCTTCAATGACATGCCCGGTCTGAGTTAACGCCAGCGCACTCTGTCTGCTGCCTACCACAATTGTTCGCATGTTATTCCTCCTGATTTTGCGCAATCCACAGGTCTATTTGTTGTTCGGTCCAAGCCATAAATTCATGACGGCGTATTTGATCCAAAATTCCGCTACTCGCCAAGCGCCTCAGTAGTTTAGTCCTTTGCTGTGGGGAACTTATCTTACGTTTGATGATCTGTCGCATATCGTGCATGAAATCCAGATATGGCTCGTATTCGCTACCAAACAACGTATCCAAGGCTGATGTAATATCAGCGGTCACAGCGGGGCCTGCCCCTTCTGTAGAGATACTAATCGTCAGTCTCCCTCGTCGGATGATGCCCGGCGTTATAAAATCTCCCTCTTCCGAGCGATCCGCCACATTTACCAGTATACCCCTTTGTCTGGCCTCATGCGCAACCTTATTATTCACTTCTCTCTGGTTCGTAGCGGCATATACAAGAAAGGCTCCCTGGAGGTCACCCTCGCGATATACGCGATTTACCCAGTGGAGCTGCTTGTGATCGGCCAGGACCTGTAAATCCGGCGTTATATTCGGGCTAATGAGGGTAATGGACGCCCCACTTTCCATCATCCCCTTAACCTTTCGTTCCGCAATCCTGCCGCCGCCTACAATACAACAGATCTTATTGTTACAATTCAACGAAATCGGGACAAAATGCTGCAAATGGCTTTTCACTCTCCCGTCCACTGATGAAATACAGACCAGGAATTCAGCAAAAAATTAAGAATCAATAGCGTGTAGCCCACCAATGCCCACTTTGCCATCACAAGCCCTGAACGCTGATTCAATCTTTTGCTCACTAAAAATATAATATACACACACAGGGCAATCGCTGTCATCAGCACCTTGGTATCTAGCAAGAAAAGCCAGCGTTCCTCAGCAATAATAGAAATAACGGCAACTACAATAGAGACTCCCAGCAAAGGAGTACCAATCAACAGCGCCATATGCGTATACCGATCCATCATTTCCAGACTCGGCAGGCGTCTGATCGTGTCATTCCATTTCTTTACTTTCAATTTACGATGCAAAAACAGATATAACCCCGAAAATACAGCTGCTACCGTCATCGCTACAAAACCAAGATTAGCCAGCGCAATATGAATCAGGAGCAGCCCATGCACGGTATGCCAATTTCCAAGTGGATTGTCGAGAGGCTCCATCCATATATTGTTGAGCACCAGCACTGCAAAACTAATAATATTAAGCAGCAATACCGCAAATTCGGAACGCTGATAACGTGTCAAAATCAAAGAAATCAGCACTAAAATAACTGAAAACAGAAATAGAAAATCGTAGGTCACGAAAATAGGAAGGTGCCCTTCATTCCAGGTTCTTATCCCCATATAAGCAAGCTGGAGCACCAGAACGACAACAAGAAGCCCTGTACCTGTCCGTTTAGCATTCGCATTGCGACGAATCCCATCCGAGAATACAAACAGAAGGCTCAGGGCAAAAACATAAATCATTGAATCATATATAAGCATGCCTGAAGCCACGTCTGTTCACCCACTTTTACAGGCTGGCCGGCGCAAACGACGCTGGCAAAGCCTGAGCCTGAACGGTTTTTTCATGAACACCGGCTTCCGGTTTTATTAACGCAGATGCATCGCTTTTATCTACTTTCTGAGCGGCGTCATCCAAACGATCCTCCAGAGCAAAAATGTGGCTAAACATGTCTAGGGCCTCATTCCCCTGTTTTTGGACAGCCAGTTCCTTTACCCGATTGATCGGATCATGCATCATCTGGTTCAGCATGCTCTTCGTCAAACGGCTAATCACTTTGCGTTGCCGTTCATCCAGCTCGGGAAGCTTATTGAACAAGCTTTCCAACGTATCCTGATGTACAGACTCCGCTTTTTCCTGTAATGCACGAATCACCGGACGCACTCCCATCGTTTTCAACCATTGATAAAACTCGCTAAGCTCATCTTCGATCATATGCTCGATTTTTGTAGCTTCGGTACGGCGCATTTCCAAATTGCTCTCCACGATCCCTTCCAGATCATCAATATCGTACAGGAAAACATTCTGTAATTCACCAATAGCCGGGTCGAGATCACGCGGAACCGCAATATCAATCATAAACAAAGGACGGGACTGTCGACGTTTCATACTTGCTTCAACCCGAGCCCGATCCAGAATATACCCCTGGGCACCTGTCGAGCTAATAACAATATCCACGTCCGCCAACCGATTCATGCCTTCCTCCATCGTAACCGGCGTTCCATGGAACTTGGAGGCAAGGTCTTCCGCACGGGACAAGGTTCGGTTGGCTACAATAACCTCGGCTGCTCCGCCGCTGTACAAATGCTTAACCGTAAGTTCACTCATTTTACCAGCACCGAGAATCAGTACCTTTTTATCGGTAAACATCCCGAAAATCCGTTTGCCTAGCTCAACTGCTGCATAGCTGACAGATACGGCACTTTCTCCAATAGATGTCTCTGAATGGGCACGCTTGCCCAATGTGACGGCCTGCTTAAACAACATATTAAACCACGTTGCCGTAATTTTCTGGGATTGAGCCTGAAGAAAAGCGTTCTTTACCTGTCCCAAAATTTGTGTTTCTCCGATTACCATAGAATCAAGACCACAAGTCACACGGAACAAATGCCGAATCGCCTGCTCGTCCTCATATATATATAAATGTTGTGTAAATTGATCACGCGGAATGCCAAACCATTGCTCCATAAAACTGCGTATAAAATAGCCGCACATGTGAAGGCGGTCCACTACAACATATATTTCAGTCCGATTGCAGGTTGCGACAACTACGCCCTCCAACACACTTTTGGTAAGTTTGAGTTGCTCCAGCGCTTTTGGCAAATCTTGTTCTGCAAATGTAAAACGCTCTCTGACTTCCACAGGCGCCGTACGATAATTCAACCCAACAACGACGATGTGCATTGCAAATTCACCTGCCTAAACTGTAATAAGAATAACCACTGTTATCATAAACTATGTTAATTATATCACAGAAGTCCGAATCTCCTCCGGCTGTTTTATGAATTGTTTATGAAAATTGAATAGCTTTCATGAAACCAGCACGTTCTGTATGATTTGATTTAGTGTAGACCACTTTTAAAACAAATAACCACGGAAATGTTCCATGGCTATAATATAGGACGCACAAACGGCTCCATAAAAAACGATTTACACTAACTCAGCCAGCTTGCACTCTGGTGATTCCACCTGAAGTTCTCCCAAGCCGCGAATCAGCTTTTTCGCATATGTTTTTTTCGGTTTTAGAACGGATACCAGGTAATCAATAGCCAGCTGCGGATCGACAGTCTCACCGCAAGTATAACAATCAATAGCGGCAAACCCTCTCTCAGGATACGTATGAATAGAGAGATGACTCTCCGACAACAGTACAAGCACGGTAGCTCCCTGTGGTTCGAACTGCTTGGATTGAACGGACATCACCGTTGCTCCGCAAGCTTCAGCTGCTTCAACTAATTGAGCCTCCAAAAACTGCGCATCATTCAGTAATTCAAACTCAACACCCCAAGTATCTACGGCAACGTGTCTTCCGAAAGTTGAGTACTCCAATTCCATCTTTCGGTTCCCCCTTCCTAGGAATAAAATGTTTGGAAAAATTTCATCCGCTAGGACCTACGTCATTCACTTCCCGAGGGAATAACCTCTCGCAACATTCAATGTCCTGAGTGAATCCTGGTTCCTACATTTCATTTTCAACGAGATTAAAAATAACATCTATGTGCAGCAAATGCAATCATTTTTTAAGAATAAAAAAGCCTATTTCGGTAAAGAAAGGGACTACACGGCATAACGATTCATTCCATATATTCATGCCTTATTAAGCTTCCAGTGCAAATAATTTTGAGCAACTCATTCGAAGCTTGTGGTCAATCTGTTCCAACTCCGAGAAAGTACGCGCCAAATTCCGCTGGTCAAGCAACGAATTAATGAGATGATATACGTCAGATATTTCATTTTCGACGTTCTGATGCTGAAAAAGCTGTTGCAATTCCTGCACCGTATTTTTATATTCGAATACCAGCCTGGAGCCTCCGGCATTCTTCTCCATAATTTTACGAACCGTACCTTCATTATAAAAATACACCATAGTGAATCCTTGATACATTCGGTAAACGATGCCTTCGCCCTTAAAACGAACAAAAAGTTTGCGTATAAACAGGGTTAGTTGCGGATGAATTAAGCGACAAGTCAATTCACACACAAACGCTCCCTCTTTGGCTTCAAAAAACAAATGAACTTCCTCACCCGCACTATGCTCCAGAACGATTTCCTGTCTTCCGTTATCTAGAACTTTAATATAGTAATGCACCTGGGGATCATCCACTGCCCGCAAAAATTCGTCCATTTGGGTTTCCGACAAGGTCAAAGTGGTTTTAACATACTCTGTGGCTAACCGCTGAGCCATACCCATCTCCTCAATTCTTTCCTGAACCTATAAGTTTAAGCTTTAAATTTATTATACATCAGACCTAAAGTGCTTTTCTTGCACATCAAATCATAAATTCCCGCCATACATCGGAAATAAACGCAAAATGATGGGGTTGAGACTGCATTATCCCCCATATACTCACTTTTCGGCTTAAAATCCACGAGTTCTTTTTGTTATTATATATTATTCCCACCTATTTAGTAAGTTTATTTTTTTGAAGCCCGAACCATGAAAAAAGGACGTCCTCAAGGACGTCCCTAGCCTTACAATTCCGTCTGCTCTTCTTCGTCATTCTCTATATAGCTGGAGATGACAGACCACAGCTCTTCCTTGCCCATACCTTCTTCGGATGAAAAGGGGATAAACAATCCCCCGGGAAGTATTCCGAGTTCCTGCTTGATTACCTTGTAATGCTTTTCTCGCCGCGTTTTAGGGATTTTATCTGCCTTCGTGCCTACAACACATACGGGAAGCCCGTTATGACGTAGCCAATCATACATCATGATATCGTCCTTGGACGGCGGATGGCGCAAATCTACCATTTGAAGCACCAGTTTGAGTGGCTCACGCTCCAGCAAATAAGACTCAATCATCTGCCCCCAAGCCTTGCGGGACGTTTTGGATACCTTGGCGTAACCGTAACCGGGAAAATCGACAAAATAGAGATCATCATTAATCCGGTAATAATTGAGTTGCTGGGTTTTACCTGGCGTAGAACTGGTACGCGCCAAATTTTTACGGTTAATCAACCGATTAATCAATGAAGACTTTCCTACATTGGAGCGCCCCGCCAGAGCAATCTCTGGCAAAGCGTCCACAGGAAACTGATCGGGACCAACCGCACTTATTATAAATTCTGCTTTTGTTACTTTCATTGTGTCCTTAATTCCTCTCTAATGTACCCTTGCCTGCTCAACCAAAGCATGCTTTAGCACCTGATCCATATGGGCAACGGGGACAAATTCAACATCCTGCCGGATACTGTCGGGAATATCCTTTAAATCCCGTTCATTATCTTTGGGAAGCAGAATTTTTTTGTAGCCTGCCCGGTGGGCAGCCAGCGACTTCTCTTTTAAACCACCAATCGGCAATACACGGCCGCGCAGAGTAATTTCGCCCGTCATAGCCACATCCTTGGATACATGACGGTTGGTCAAAGCTGAAATTAACGCGGTAGCAATAGTAATTCCCGCAGATGGACCATCCTTCGGAATCGCACCCTCAGGAATATGAATGTGGATATCATTTTTCTCATAAAAGTCTAGTTCAATGCCCAGATCAACTGCTTTGGAACGGGTGTAGCTGAATGCCGCCTGTGCAGATTCCTTCATAACGTCTCCCAGTTTACCCGTAAGAATCAGTTTACCACTACCAGGTACGACCGTCACTTCAATCATCAGTGTTTCACCACCGACCTCTGTCCATGCCAAGCCTGTAACCGTACCGATCTGATCCTCCAGTTCTGCAACACCGTAACGGAATTTAGCGATACCCAGATAATCCTTCAGATTATCCGGTGTGATTTGAATTGGTCCTTCGCCACCAGATACAACGGACTTCGCCGCCTTGCGGCACAGAGAAGCCATTTGCTGCTCAAGATTCCGCACACCGGATTCACGCGTATATTCGCGAATGACACGCAGTAGCGTATCCTCCCCGATAACCAGTTGTTCCTCGTCCAAGCCATGCTCTCTCTTCTGCTTGGGCAATAGGTACCGATTGGCGATTTCCAGCTTCTCCAGTTCGGTGTAGCCAGGAATATAGAGCGTCTCCATGCGGTCCATTAGCGGACGCGGGATGTTGTGTGCAGCATTGGCTGTCGTTACAAACATCACATTGGACAGGTCAAACGGCAGCTCAACAAAATGGTCACTGAACGTATTGTTTTGTTCAGGATCAAGCACTTCGAGCAATG
Source organism: Paenibacillus sp. SEL3 (assembly GCF_054602585.1). Taxonomy (NCBI): domain Bacteria; kingdom Bacillati; phylum Bacillota; class Bacilli; order Caryophanales; family Paenibacillaceae; genus Paenibacillus; species Paenibacillus sp. SEL3. The sequence goes on from NZ_CM137725.1 coordinate 1,137,392, forward strand.
CCGCCGATGGATCTCCTCGAAAATCGGAAGCCATTTTATCAATCTCATCCAGCAAAAATACTGGATTAGACGTTCCTGCGGTCTTCATCCCCTGAATGATCCGCCCCGGCATCGCACCAACATAAGTCCGACGGTGACCGCGGATTTCCGCTTCATCCCGCACACCTCCGAGAGAGATGCGGACAAATTCCCGACCCATGGATTTGGCAATCGAACGGGCCAACGAGGTCTTGCCGACCCCTGGCGGACCCACGAGACACAGAATCGGTCCCTTAATGGTCTTCACCAGCTTGCGTACAGCCAAATACTCCAATACACGCTCCTTGGGTTTATCCAATCCGTAGTGGTCGTTATTAAGTACCTCTTCAGCTTTGACGATATCCAGATCATCATCGGTAAACTTGTTCCATGGCAAGCTTAACAACCAATCCACATAATTACGGATGACGCCACCCTCGGCAGAGCTTGCCGGCATTTTTTCCAGACGATCGATTTCCTTTTCGACCTTCTCCTTCACCGGAACAGGCAACTCCAGTTCACTTAGCTGGTTGCGCAGTTCTTCAACTTCTCCCGCGCGACCTTCCTTCTCGCCAAGTTCCTTCTGAATTGCCTTCATTTGTTCACGCAGATAATACTCCTTCTGCGTCTTTTCCATCTGCTTCTTCACACGCTGGTTGATTTTACGTTCCAGCTCCAGTACTTCACGCTCATTGTTCAAAATATCCAGAAGCTTCTCCAGACGCTGAGTAACGTCGATCGTCTCCAGTATATCCTGCTTTTCCTTAATTTTGAGCGTCAAATGACTTGTGATTACGTCTGCTAGCCGTCCCGGCTCCTCAATATCCGATACCGCAGCGAGAGTCTCCGGTGTTACCTTTTTGGACAAGTTGATATAATGCTCGAACTGAGTTAATACAGTGCGCATTAGCGCATCCGTCTCAGGCTGTACGTTTTCTGCCTCGTGCAGCTCCTTCGCCATTACCTCGTAATATTCTTCATTGTCCGTATATTGAATAATCTCGGCCCGTTCCAGCCCTTCCACCAATACTCGAATGGTTCCATTAGGAAGTTTGAGCATCTGGCGTACCTTGGCTACCGTGCCGACTCGAAAGATGTCCTCTTGTGTAGGTTCTTCAATATTTACTTCTGATTGAGAACACAGGAGAATCAAATTGTCTTCAACCATCGCTTTTTCCAAAGCCTTGACCGATTTTTCCCGGCCCACATCGAGATGCAGAACCATACTCGGGTAGACCAGAAGCCCTCTTAAAGGCAGCAAAGGAAAACGACGACCTTTTGTCTTGGTGGGTCCCATCGCTTTCGCACCTCCAGTGATTCTCAGGTTCCGGATTTTACAATCCTCAAGTTGTTATCTTTCATATTTTATCAAATGTTTTATGAAAAAACCAATGAAAGGGTGGTTCATCAGCAAGATCCTGTATCTGATATCGTCCCGTTATGCGTTCCATCAGCCTGTAACAAGGAAGATTGGGATGGGCGAAAAGTCTCAATTGGCGCATGTACAGGCGAATCCGACGTTATCTCTTCCCCGAACACATGTCGGAACACTTCGGTAACCGACTGTACGGGAATCACCTTTAAACCCTCAATGCTGTCAAAAAGAGCTTGCCAGTTGTCCTGCGGAATGATCACTTTTTTGGCTCCTGCCTGAAAAGCGGCTTCAACCTTGGCTAATACACCACCAATCGGTTTGACACGACCATGGATGCTAATTTCGCCAGTCATTGCAATTTCATGATCCACCGGAATTCCCCGCATCGCGGAAGCAATGGCTGTTGCCATCGCAATTCCTGCGGACGGGCCATCTACCGGCGTACCCCCAGGGAAATTGATATGCAAATCGTAATTCGACGGAGACAATCCGAGCGTACGCAAAACGGTTAGAACATTTTCTACAGAACCTTTAGCCATGCTCTTACGGCGCAGTGTACGGGACCCGCCTCCGATTTCTTCCTCATCCACAACCCCCGTAATATTATAGCTGCCCTTTCCCTCAGGAACCGGAACTGCTGTAACTTCAATTTCAAGCAGCATCCCCATGTTCGGGCCATATACAGCTAATCCGTTAACAAATCCGATTTGCGGCAAGCCTGGTATTTTTCGGTCAGGACGCGGTTGAATTTGACTACTGCCCGCTACCCATTCGACGTCGGAAGCATTGAGACATTCCCTTTTCTCGGTAAGTGCCAAACCAGCAGCCAGCTGGATCATATTGACCGCCTCCCGACCGTTCGTTGCGTAACGCTGTACAACTTCTACCGCCTCAGGACAAGGGCCAAAGCCTAGCTTGTGGACGGCATCCTCTGCAATACGAGCAATCTCCTGTGGCTGCAAGGCACGGAAATAAATCTCCATGCACCGGGAGCGAATCGCAGGTGGCAGTTCATGCGGCGAACGGGTCGTCGCACCCACCAAACGAAAATCGGCTGGCAAACCGTTTTGGAAAATATCGTGGATATAAGCAGGAGTATTCGAATCTTCCGAGTTGTAATACGCACTCTCCAAAAATACCTTGCGATCCTCCAGTACTTTCAAGAGTTTATTCATCTGCGTTGGATGCAGCTCACCAATCTCATCAATGAACAGCATCCCCCCATGCGCCTTCGTCACAGCTCCGGGTTTAGGTTGTGGGATACCCGCTACCCCCATCGCTCCTGCCCCTTGATAGATTGGATCATGCACTGAACCTATCAGCGGGTCTGCAATACCGCGCTCATCAAAGCGGGCCGTCGTAGCATCAATCTCCGTGAATTTGGCGTCTCCCTTGAACGGAGAGGACAGATTCTTCTTAGCCTCTTCCAGCACAACGCGTGCAGCAGCTGTCTTCCCTACACCCGGCGGGCCATAAATAATGACATGCTGCGGATTCGCACTACATAACGCAGCCTTGAGCGCGCGCAGTCCATCCTTCTGACCCACGATATCCTGTAATGTGGCAGGACGTGTGCGTTCAGCCAACGGCTTGGTAAGTGAAATAGAACGCAATTTGCGTAGCTTATCCAATTCCTTGCGGGATTCCCGATCCACCGCACTACGGTTCGTTTTCTGGCTCCGCAGGAGGTTCCAGAAATACAGACCAATAACAATCCCGAAAAACATTTGCACCAATAACAAAATCATAGTCAAGTCCATCGTATTTCCTCCGTTTCTCATCTCAGCAATTTTAAAAATGCCGCTCTATGAAAAACAGTATTTCCTTTTCCGCGATAGCTAAACGGCGGTCTTTCAAAAGATCAGAGAGAAATACAAAAACACCGCGAAGAACAGTTCTGTAGCAGAGCTGCTCTCCACGGCGTTTAAATGATGACAATAGATTATGACTATGCCTCTTTATAATAACTGCTTTTTGCCTACACCTTCTCGGCGGTATGACGTTCTTCACGTCCAGGTATTTTCCCTGTTTCCTCATATGCTTTGACGATGATATCAATTTCTTTTTTCAATTCGTCCACCATATCAGCCTCAGGTACTTTGCGAATCATTTTTCCATAACGGAACAAAAGGCCTTCACCGCGCGCTCCGGCAATTCCAATATCAGCTTCCTTCGCTTCACCCGGGCCATTTACTGCACAACCCAGTACTGATACTTTAATCGGTACCTTGAGTTTTGCAATGTAGTCTTCTACCTCGTTGGCAATAGAGAACAGATCAATATCCAGACGTCCGCAAGTCGGACAAGAAATCAATGTAGCTGCGTTTGTGATTAATCCAAACGTCTTGAGCAACTCACGGGCTACCTTCACTTCTTCCACCGGATCAGCACTAAGTGAAATACGCATTGTGGAGCCGATGCCTGATGCTAGCAAAGCGCCCATACCTGCCGCGCTTTTAACTGTACCCGTAAAGAGTGTACCCGCTTCGGTAATACCCAGATGGAGCGGATACTTAATAATTTCAGCGGCCTTCGTATAAGCAGCAATCGCCATAGGAACATCAGACGCCTTCAGTGACACGATAATGTCATGGAAATCAAGTTCTTCCAGTATCCCGATATGATACAGCGCACTTTCTACCATCGCTTCTGGCGTAGGGTAGCCATACTTATCAAGTAAATGCTGTTCCAATGACCCGGCATTCACACCAATTCGAATCGGAATCCCTTTTTCCTTACATGCCTTCACGACAGCTTCTACTTTTTCACGTCGTCCTATGTTACCTGGATTAATGCGAACTTTATCAATCCCATTTTCAATTGCCAGTAGAGCCAGCTTGTGATTAAAGTGAATATCTGCAACTAGCGGAATATGAATCCGTTTTTTAATTTCCTTAATGGCTGCGGCAGCTTCCTCATTGTTGACGGTAACCCGCACCAGTTGACATCCGGCTTCTTCCAAGCGAAGAATCTCGGCTACAGTTGCTTCCACATCTGCTGTTTTAGTTGTACACATGCTTTGGATGATGACTTCATTGCTGCCGCCAATCGTCAGATTCCCGACTTTAACGGGACGTGTGTCTTGTCTTAAGAACATGTACTTTTCTCTCCCATTAACGCCAAACCTCCACCCCTTAAAACCTCATACAGGTTTAGTGAAGTGGAGATCCGGCTTCTCATGTTTTAGAGATCGCGAAGTATCAATCCTTAGGCGCTCTCTTCTTGTTTTTTATCCTTATCTGTACCACCGAGTTCCGGTGCGATTTTGTCTTTTACAACCTGCTCATTGATGACGCAAGTAGTCACATCCTCACGGGAAGGAACCTCATACATTACGTCCAGCATAATACCTTCGATGATCGCACGAAGGCCACGGGCACCCGTGTTACGCTTGATCGCTTCACGAGCAATGGCTTCCAGAGCATCTTGCTTAAACTCCAGTTGCACATTATCCAGCTCAAGCAGCTTCTGGTATTGCTTGGTTAACGCATTTTTCGGTTCGGACAGAATACGAACCAATGTGTTCTCATCAAGCGGCTCCAGCGTAGAAATTACTGGCAAGCGTCCTACAAATTCCGGTATCAGACCGAATTTCAAAAGATCCTCAGGCAATACCATTGAAGTATATTCGCCTGGTTTCAGATCTTTTTGTTCGCTGGTAGCGTTGAAGCCGATAACCTTTTTACCGATACGACGTTTGATCATTTGCTCCAGACCATCAAAGGCACCACCGCAAATGAACAGGATATTCGTGGTGTCAATTTGAATAAACTCTTGATGTGGATGCTTGCGACCGCCTTGAGGTGGTACAGAAGCAACCGTGCCTTCCAAAATTTTAAGCAACGCCTGCTGTACACCTTCACCCGAAACGTCACGCGTAATGGACGGGTTTTCGGATTTGCGGGCTACTTTATCAATTTCGTCAATGTAGATAATGCCGCGTTCGGCTTTTTCTACATCATAATCGGCAGCTTGAATCAGTTTCAGCAAAATATTTTCAACGTCTTCACCCACATAACCTGCTTCCGTAAGGGAAGTGGCATCTGCGATAGCAAAAGGAACGTTCAAAATTTTAGCCATGGTTTGCGCAAGCAACGTTTTACCCGAACCTGTAGGTCCAAGCATCAAGATGTTACTTTTTTGCAGTTCCACATCATCAATTTTGTTTTGAGTATTAATTCGTTTGTAGTGATTATATACCGCTACAGACAACGATTTTTTCGCTTGATCCTGACCAATAACATATTGGTCCAGAATGTCACGGATTTGCATTGGTTTCGGAATGTCTTTCAGATCTACTTCTTCTTCATGACCCAATTCCTCTTCTACAATCTCCGTACACAACTCAATGCATTCGTCACATATATATACGCCCGGTCCGGCAACAAGCTTGCGAACCTGATCCTGAGATTTACCGCAGAAAGAACATTTCAATTGTCCTTTTTCATCATTAAATTTAAACATAGAGCCACCCCTTTACAGATTAATCGGTTTAGACAGCACCTGGTCAATGATACCGTATGCTTTTGCCTCTTCCGCTTCCATGAAGAAATCCCGGTCAGTATCACGTTCGATTTTTTCGAGGGGCTGACCCGTACGCTCTACATAGATTTGATTCAGCTTAGCACGTGTTTTGATAATCCAGTCCGCATGAATCAGCATATCGGAGGCTTGCCCCTGAATGCCACCAAGTGGCTGATGAATCATGACTTCACTATTGGTAAGCGCGTATCTCTTACCTGGCGCACCCGCTGTTAGCAGCAACGAACCCATACTTGCAGCCATGCCTACACAGATCGTCGATACGTCCGGCTTAATGAATTGCATTGTATCATATATACCCATGCCCGCAGTTACAGAACCGCCTGGCGAGTTAATGTACAAATTAATATCCTTCTCTGGATCTTCCGCAGAAAGGAACAATAGCTGTGCAATGACGAGATTGGCGACATCGTCATCAATCGGGCCACTTAGGAAAATAATACGATCCTTAAGCAACCGCGAGTAAATATCGTAAGATCGTTCTCCTCGATTCGTTTGTTCCACAACCATAGGGACGAGACTCATCACGACCAACCTCTTTTCTTTATTAAAATGAACACCTGTATTCATCCGCTTCCTTATGTCCCATTAAAACGGAAGCAGCAAGCATGAAACGTGAACACCTTACAAAATATTTTAACATGTTCAGAGTCTCGTGTCATATTTGCATGCGCTCATATATGCAGTGCGGGCTATTTACAGTACACTCTGCCGAGACCTTCTCATATTTAACCATGTTTCGTATGTATGTGCAAATATACGGTAGTGACTTATGTAAAACAAGAAAACGCGACTCACAGCACTTTCCATAAACGACTAAAATTTGGGTTATCAAAGGTAAAAATAAGGCACGTAACTTTCACTACGTGCCTTATCCCTATCTAATTACTACGTTTCAGCTTGTTACAGCATACTCCGTATATTTTATCGTCTGAATTACTCAGCAGCTTCAACTGGCGCTTCTACTTCTTTGCTGTTTTCCACCAACAAAGCAATGGTTTTGCGCAGTGAAATTTCTTCTTTCAGGTTAGCGAACGAGCCGTTACCTTCCAGAATGCTACGGATTTCTTCAACTGAACGTTTGTAAGCTTCAGCCATGTTTTTCAGTTCTTCATCAATTTCCGCTTCGGAAACTTCGATGTTTTCTGCTTTAGCCACTTGCTCCAGCACGAGGTTGTTACGTACGCGCTTCTCAGCATCAGCTTTCATTTGCTCTTCCAGGTCTTCCTTGCTTTGACCAGAGAATCCAAGGAACATTTCAAGGTTCATACCTTGGCTACGCAAACGGTTGTCGAAATCGCGAACCATGTTTTGCACTTCGCTCTTCACCATTGCTTCAGGAATGTCGATTGTTGCATTCTCAGCAACTTTCTCCACTACAGCACCCTCGCGGGCTGCTTTAGCTTCGTTTTCCTTACGATCCAACAATTGCTTTTTCAAGTCTTCCTTGAATTCAGCCAGTGTGTCAAATTCGCTTACATCTTTAGCAAATTCATCGTCCAGTTCAGGAAGAACTTTGCGTTTCAGTTCGTGAACTTTCACTTTGAATACCGCTTGTTTGCCAGCGAGGTCAGCAGAATGGTAGTTCTCAGGGAACGTTACTTCAACGTCCTTGGAATCGCCAGTGTGCAAACCAACCACTTGCTCTTCAAAACCAGGGATGAATGTGTTAGATCCCAGTTCCAAAGAATACTTCTCAGCTTGTCCACCTTCGAATGGTACACCGTCCACGGAACCGTCGAAGTCAATAATAGCTGTATCACCGGATTGAGCAGCATCTTCATCAACGACAACCAGTTCAGCATGACGTTGTTGCAGGCGCTCCAGTTCTTGAGCCAGTTCTTCGTCGCTTACTTCGAGTTTGCTTACAGGCACTTCTACGCCTTTGTAATCGCCCAAAGTCACTTCAGGTTTAACAGTAACCTTTGCTTTGAATTTGAAAGATTCGCCTTTAGCAAATTGATCAATTTCAACGTCAGGGCTGTCAACCGGGAAGATGTCCGTTTGCTCTACAGCTTGGCTGTAAGCTTCTGGCAACAGGATGTCAATTGCATCCTGGTACAGACTTTCAATACCATAGCGTTTTTCAAAGATAGGACGTGGTACTTTACCTTTACGGAATCCAGGTACACTTACTTGTTTTGCCACTTTATTAAAAGCTTTGTCGAGTGCAGCGGCTACACGATCCGCGTCAACCTCAACTTCAAGAACCCCAAGGTTCTTCTCTATTTTCTCCCAAGTTGCTTTCATTTTATGCTTTCCCCTCCAACAAAATCTTCACTTAGTTTTCATTACAATCAACGCACACAAAATAACCACTATAGTATATCTAACATTACTGTCTTTTTCAAGAGCAGCCCTTTGAATGCTTCACAGGTAAACGTTTCCGGTCATTAAGGAGTGTGCATTCCCGCCGCTACGAATAGTCGCATCGACCGATACGCCTGCTCAAAACGAAAGCGCAACGCATCTGTAATGCCATATATAGCACGGGTTTCTTCCTCATTATTATTACCGTTCAAACTTTCCGAAACGGTCTGATGGAGTGCTGCAGCCCAAATATCCGGCATTCCGTCCTCTTCCACCAACATGGATCTATAATCATTCGTACCGTATACTGCCATCACAAACTGTGACCACAACTCCTGTGCAAAATAGAATAGTGTAGGCTCGTGCACCTCAGTCTGATCAGCCACCCGTTCCAAAATACGCATAATCGACTCTGGAAAATCACCAGGCTGTAACGGAACCGTTTCAATGTCGATTTCCGCTTGTTCATCACCCCGTCTGATTTCTATCGTCCCTTCCATTCCGCGTCGTCGCATTGTCTGTAGAACACGGAATTGAAGTAAAGGATGGATTTCCCGGTCCATAATCCAGCGAAGCAAGGCATCGTCGATTTCTGGCAGTTCCAAATAGGACAACTGCTCCAACGCTAAAATCGTCTGTTCGGATAAGGGTTCATCCATAGCCATCCGCAACAGCTTGTTGCCGTAGCCCGCATCCTGCTCCTGCTTAAAGCGTGCATGACGGCGAGCTAACTCTACTTCACTGACCTCTTCTTCCACAGCGTCCGTTATCGCCCCGCTGTCAGCGTACTGTGGAAATGCAGCTTCCAGCCATTGTAATAGAGCGTTCCATTCATCGTATTGCTTCTGCTCCTGTCCCTGACACTGCATTAAAAAACGCAGCATCGCCATCGCCTCTCCGTAACGTTCGTTTTCAAGCATCACAGTAAGTTGGATTTGATAATAGTCCAGTGTCTTCGGAAACAATACAATATTATTTTCTTTTGTCGTCACCTTGGAGTCCTTTATTCAAGGCACCCCCTCTCCTTCACAAGCTCAAGTATTTGTAGATTATATGAGAAACAGTAGCCGAAGTCCAACCACTCGTCTTACACATATTCACCTGTATTCTAACATACCCTTTTATAAGGCAAAAAAAACTACGTCTACTCAGAATTTATGCTGTATAAAGCCTAAATAAGCGATATATGCAAAATAAGACTTGAATTTCTTTTATCCATATGATATATTAATATTCGCTTGAATTTTATGTCCCAGTAGCTCAGCTGGATAGAGCAACGGCCTTCTAAGCCGTCGGTCGGGGGTTCGAATCCCTCCTGGGACGTCATAACAAGAAGCTTCCATAATGGAGGCTTTTTTTGTTCTCATGAAATAACTCACAGGGGAACGTCGGCCCATCGGCATCGTTAGCCTATACTTCGCAGTCAACCATAGGGAGAGTATCTCTCTTGATAAATTACATCAAAAAAAGCTTCCGCAAGGGAGCTTTTTTTGATGATAAATAATGTAGAAAGAATAGTCTGCCACGCTACTTTAGGCGCTGGTTTCAAGTCACTACTCTTTCAATAAAACGCAGATATTGCTATCATCTATCATGTTACACCATTTTGAAGTAAAGGAGGTTGGCTGACTCCCTTGACTACGAATAAACTCCAAAAGTCGCGGGAAATTCATCGTTTTGTTGCCACTTTGCTTTCTATATTAGGTACTGGATTGGGTATGTTTTATCTCGCCATTCCTTCCTATATGATTGGAGGAGCGGCTCTGATCATCACACAGGGAATTCTGATCTATTTTACATTATTTTCTCTCGGATACCTGCTTATTATTTCGGGACCGCTGGCCATTATTCTCCACATTTTAGGCATTATTTTTACAATACGATCTTTTCAAATTACAAGCAATGTGGGTAGCGCGCCGACAAGTGCATCGTTGCCTTCCAAATGGCGCATGTTGCTCAGTCTCACTGTGGGAGCTACACTTCTACTTCTTGCAGTCACAATGAAATACGTAGATATTATAGAACCTTTTACACAAACAGGTGAAAATAAACGCAACGTAGCCGCAGAATCAGAGCAATATCTGGAGCAGAAATACGGAGAGGACTTTCAAATTCAAAATATTAGCTATCATAGTATTCCCTTCACTGAATATACCATGGAGGCGATCTCTAATCGTCATCCTTCCGTCCTCTTTAACATGACCAAGCGTCCTTATGAGGATGTCCCATTTAGAGAAAAATATCTTAACGCCCTTTGGGAGAGCCAACTGGACATGAAGCTCAAACCTGTTATACAGAAGCTATACAATGATGCAGCCGCTGTTCATTCTGGGGTGCAAGAAGGGGAAACAGATAAAATGATCAAAGAATACGACGATTTTAAACTGAATCCCGAAGCGGTCGGCGATCAATATATTCGTATAATTGTATTCGAGGATCTAACTGACTCAGGATTGTCATTGGAAAAAGAACGGGTATTACAAACTGCAAAAGTTCTCAAAACAGTGTTGGCCGGAAATAAAGCCTCATTAGACATCGAATACTTCCCTTCGGCTATGAATACCAACCGAAACCTTAAGGCAATAGAACTAAACGATTATATGTTTGGTCAGGACCATTTTGATGAAAAGACCTATGAAGTCAAGATAGAAGACATTTATAAGCTTATGTCAACAAAGGATATACAAATCACATCGCTTGACCGCGTGAAGTAGCAAGGAGATTAATCAAATGAAATTAATATCTTGGAATGTAAATGGCTTAAGAGCCTGTGTGACCAAAGGGTTTTATACTTATTTAAAAGAAACGAATGCCGATATTTTTTGCGTACAGGAAACGAAGCTTCAAGAAGGGCAGATCCTCATGGAAAACATGGAGGAATACACACAATACTGGAATTATGCTGAGAAAAAAGGATATTCCGGCACGGCTATTTTCACCAAAATCAAGCCGCTCTCTGTGCATTATGGACTTGAAGAAAATGAAGAACCGGAGGGCCGAACCATCACTTTGGAATTCGAAAAATTTTATCTCGTCAATGTGTACACACCAAATACCAAACGGGACTTATCCCGACTGCCCTACAGACTGGAATGGGAAGACCGTTTTCGCAGCTACCTGCAACAACTGGATGCTTTGAAGCCTGTCATCGTGTGTGGAGACTTGAACGTAGCTCATCAGGAGATCGATCTCAAAAACGCCAAAGCTAACTACGGAAATGCCGGTTTTACGCCTGAGGAACGGGAACGCATGTCACAGCTGCTAGACGCCGGATTTATAGATACCTTCAGAACCTTTTATCCTGACCGGACGGATGTTTATTCCTGGTGGTCCTACATGCCAAAGGTGAGAGAAAGGAATATTGGCTGGCGGATCGATTACTTCCTCGTCTCGGAGAGACTTCGTTCGCTATTGATGGATGCGAACATTGATTGTCATATTACAGGCAGTGACCACTGTCCTGTGATATTGGAGTTGCAAGATATTTCAGCATAAGTCCCCTGCCCTGACACAAGGATTTATGAAACTTTAAAAAGCGGTCATGCTCTGTTATTGCAGCATGACCGCTTTAATGAATGGAGCTATGTCCCCAAATATACCTCGATACGGGAAATCAACCGCTCTCTCACATCTTGTGCCTCTTTATGATCTAATATAGCCTGTCTTATCGTCTTCTTTTCGCCACTAGCGTAATGCAGTACATACTGGGTCACTATGCATTCCGGTGGATAAGTATCCTTGCGATCCGTATTAAAATAAGTCACCTGACAGCTTCCGAGAAAACAGAAAGATAGCTCACCTGTAGCTGTGAACAGCCAGCCTGGCAGCTTGGGCTCCAGCTTCAAGGATAGGCCCCTATGATCATAGCCAAACGGCTGCCCGCCCGTCATCATCCATATCCACATATGAATAAATTCTGCCGTAGATCCGCTCAGCCTCGCGATATATCCCGTTCCATGCAAACTTGCATCAGGATTAGCACTGCTAGCAATAAAGGAGCTGTTCGGTTGGCCGGAAAAAACTCCATGATAGCTCCATTCTTATCCTCCACACCAAAGCTCGCAATTCCTTGTCCACGATTAACATAATACGCCCACAGAGGAATTCCCTGAACACCAGCAATACCGGGTAGAAAACTGGAAAAGGGCTTGGCCTGCGCAAAATTCTCAATCACAAAACGTCCTTGATCGTCAAAATAATACTGCTGCATCGTGCACCCCTTTTCTATTTAAAACCCGTTATTCGCCATCACTTGCTTGAACCACAGCGCACTTTGTTTGGGTGTCCGTTCCTGCGTGTCGTAATTGATGTGTATAATCCCAAAACGTTTGCTGTATCCCCAGGCCCATTCGAAGTTATCGAGGAATGACCATACAAAATAGCCCTTAAGCTGACCTCCCTCCCCAATAAAGCGATGGCATGCCTTTAAATGTTCCTCAATGTAATGCTGACGCCCAATGTCTTCAATCTTTCCATTCACCAGTTCGTCCTTCATCGCTGCTCCGTTTTCTGTAATCAGGATGGGTAATCCTCTGGTAAAATCCTTCTCAATCCGTGTCAGCAGCTTATAAAAGGATTCAGGGTGAATCTCCCATCCCATATCCGTTACCGGTTCTTCTATGGAAATCTGCTCGACCTGAAGCAACGAAGCGTCTGTAGTCGCTCGAATGATACTGCGGGCGTAGTAGTTGATGCCCAAAAAATCCCCTGGCTGCTGAATCAGCTCCATATCACCAGGCTGTACAAAATCCAATCCGTTCAAGTGCTCCCCGTACCATTCCACCATATCCTCAGGGTATTTCCCGTTAAACAATGGCTCGGCAAACCAACGATTAATAAAGCCATCCCGCCGGACAGCAGCGGCTACATCCTCGGAGTGTTCAGAGGCTGCATCGACATGCTCCATGTTCAGCGTAATACCGATATTGCCCGTCAGGCCCTTTTCCTTGTGTAAGTTCATGGCTATCCCGTGACACATCAGAATATGATGAGCGGCAGCAAGAGCTTCCCTCCAGTTCTCATGGCCGGGGGCATGCTCGCCTGTGCCATAGCCCAAAATAGAGGCGCAGTAGGGCTCATTTATCGTATTCCACCAGCTTATACGCTGTCCAAATCGATCCATGATTACAGAGGCATACGTTTTAAAATGTTGGATAGTCTCTCGCTGCGTCCAGCCACCCTCGTCCTCAATCCATTGCGGCAGATCCCAATGATACAGCGTCAGCATTGGAATTAGCCCAGCCGACTCAATCTCATCCAGCAGACGCTCATAGAAGAGTAGCCCCTGTTCGTTAACCACGCCAGGTGCGGGAATAATGCGCGGCCAGGCCACGGAAAAACGGTAGTGTAAAAAGCCAAGTTGCTTCATTAATTGCACGTCTTCCTTAAAGCGGTGAAAATGGTCACAAGCCACATCTCCGCAGTCCCCTCCGATCACCTTCCCGGGTACTTGACAGAAAGTATCCCAAATAGAAGGCGTTCTTCCTTCCTCATCCACGCCACCTTCAATTTGATAAGAAGAGGTCGAAGTTCCCCACATAAACGTGGTGGGGAATGTATAGGTATTCTCATTCATACTTGGTATCATCCTTTCAGGAATCAAGACTTCACAGCTCCGGCTATCTTAGAATAAATGCACTTACCTTTACGAAAGCGGTTTAGTTAATTACAGCTACTATTATGTATCGGATAGCCTGTATTTGTAAATAGAGATTTGTAAATTATCAAATAAAATACAAATCACCGTTATTACTCCTTAAAATATTAGGAACCATCCTTTATTAGCACGGTTGACTCACTTCTATGAGGTAGCATAGAATACGAGTAATCATTAATTTTGAAAAACAAAGTCAATTTAACTAAATCAGTTTAGTTGCGGAGGATTCCATGAATATAAAAACAATAGCTAGTATGGCAGGCGTTTCAGTAGCAACGGTTTCGAAAATCATTAACAATTACACAGACATCAGTGAGGAAACCCGGCAGCGGGTACTTAAAATCATGGAGGAAACAGGCTATAGACCCTCCTCCTCGGCTAAAACGCTTGCTACCAAAAAATCTAATCTGGTAGGCGTTATATTCGCTGGTAAGCTGAATGTTGATTTTAGTCATCCTTTTTTTGTAGATATCATTAATGTCTTCAAAAAACAGATTGGCTTGCTTGGTTACGACCTATTGTTTTTTTCAAATGAGAAATTTCTGGATAATGGAGAGGACTATTTGGCTCGCTCGAAATATTTTTCAGTGGACGGGTGCATTATTATTGCTGGAGATGAAGTGGAGAAGAGTGTTTTTGATCTCGATGCCAGCCCTATCCCCTGTATCGGTGTCGATATTGAACTAACCGGAGCCAGTTCTTGCTACATTATGTCCGACAATCAGAAGATTTCAATGAAGGTTGTTGAGCACTTTTACATGAATGGATACCGCGACATGGGGTTTATAGGCATTGAACGCCCCTCCTTGGTTATTAAAGAGAGAGAGGAGGCCTTTATTGCTTCACTAAAACGGTTTAGTCTTGATGTTAGACCTGAATGGGTCGTGTATGGTAAGGACTACGCGGCAGAAGATGGATACCAGGTCGCGAAAGCGTGGATACAGCAAGGAAATTTACCAAAAGCTATTTTTGCGGCGACCGACCTGCTTGCCTTTGGTGCCATACGTGCTTTCAAGGAAAGCGGCTTGAGGGTACCCGAGGATATTGCTGTAGTGGGATGTGATGATATAGAAGCCTGTCGTTATACCGAACCTCCACTGACGACTGTAAAACAAGACAAGCAAAAAATAGGCCGTCTAGCTGCTATGGTGCTGTTTGACCTGATGAATAAACAAATGGATACCAAATGTATTAAAGTCGAGCCGGAACTGGTCATTCGTAGTTCCTGCGGAGCCGGCCAACATTGGAACCATACGAAGGTCAAAGGTTAGCTCATGCCTTAAAAAAGATGACTCCTGATAAATTCAGAAGTCATCTTTTTGCAGTTTAATATTCAGAGACCCAGCGCTTAATCATTTACTTGTAGGCCATCATCGCATTCACAGCCTTTTTCCAGCCTTCATACAAGCCTGCACGTCTTGATTCATCCATATTCGGGGCAAAAGAGGTTTCCACCCTCACCCGCTTACGAAGTTCATCCGTACTCTTCCAATATCCAATAGCCAAACCTGCCAGACATGCAGCCCCCAGTGCCGTCGTCTCATGGATCACTGGCCGCTCCACCGTTGCATCTAAAATATCGCTCTGGAATTGCATCAGAAAATTGTTCAATACAGCTCCTCCATCCACCCGCAGCGTCTTCACCGCAATACCTGAATCGATCTCCATGGCTGTAAGCACATCTTTGGTCTGATAAGCGAGTGACTCCAATGTGGCGCGGATAAAATGCTCCTTCGTGGTCCCTCGTGTTAGGCCGAACATCGCTCCGCGCACCTCGCTATCCCAGTAGGGGCTCCCCAGTCCGACAAAAGCGGGGACAAGATACACTCCTTCCGTAGACGAAACACGAGCGGCATAAGGCTCACTGTCCTTCGCTTCACGGAACATACGCAGCCCGTCTCGCAGCCACTGGATCGCCGACCCCGCTACAAACACACTCCCCTCGAGTGCGTATTGCACTTTGCCTTCCTCCAGTCCCCAAGCGATGGTCGTAATCAGGCCGTGTTTAGATTCAACAGGCTGATCCCCCGTATTCATTAGCATAAAGCAGCCTGTGCCGTAAGTATTTTTGATCATCCCTTTTTCGTAACATGCCTGACCGAACAAGGCTGCTTGCTGGTCACCTGCTGCACCGGCGATCGGTACATTCTGACCGAAGAAATGATAATCCACGGTGTGCGCATATACCTCAGAAGAAGGTCTTACCTCAGGCAGCATGATTTTCGGAACACCCAGAATGTCCAGCAGCTCTTCGTCCCACTTTAGCTCATAAATGTTGTACATGAGCGTCCTGGCTGCATTCGAGTAGTCCGTCACATGTGCCTTTCCGCCGGATAGTTTCCAGATCAGCCACGAGTCAATCGTACCGAATAACAGGTCACCTCGTTCCGCCTTTTCCCGCGCGCCCTCTACATGGTCCAGTATCCACTTTACTTTAGTGCCTGAAAAATACGGGTCGATCAGCAGCCCTGTTTTGCTGTGAAACAGTTCCTCGTGCCCTTGTCGCTTCAATTCTTCACAGATGTCCGAGGTTTGGCGTGATTGCCATACGAGTACATTATATACGGGCACTCCTGTATTTTTGTCCCACACAGCCACCGATTCTCGCTGATTGGTAATGCCGATGGCAGCCACTTGATTTGCTTTTACACCGGATTCGGAAAGACAGGAGGCAATGACTCCGAGAATAGAGCTCCAGATTTCATTCGCATTCTGCTCTACCCAGCCGGGATGAGGAAAATATTGCGGAAATTCTCGCTGAGCCGAGTACACTACATCTCCCTCGCTATTGAACAAAATCGCTCTTGAGCTTGTCGTTCCCTGATCTAGTGACAAAATATATTTTCCCATTGTTCATCTCTCCCCGTGTAAATCCATCGTTTTTACGCTGTAAGTTTGTGATCCGTTTTATGATTTTTATAAGTACGACTCATACGGAAGGTAATCAAGAGTACAATCACGATGATCCCTAGTAAAATCCAGAAAGCCGGAGTCACACTCCCCTTAAAAACAGCCTGATAAAACAGCCCTGCGAAAGATCCACCCAACAGAGGCCCTACAATGGGCACCCAGGCATATTTCCAGTTGGATGCTCCCTTACCGGGAATCGGTAGTAAATAATGCATCAGACGCGGCCCAAAATCCCTCGCTGGATTGATGGCATAGCCCGTTGTGCCTCCAAGGGATAAACCGATACTGACAACTAAAAAACCAACAATCAGCGGTTTCAGGCCGTCTGTAAATGAATTGGCGCCAAACGACAGTAAAGCAAGAACAAAGATGAAAGTACCTATCATTTCACTAAGCACGTTGGCAAACGGATGATCAATAGCTGGTCCTGTCGCGAATACACTGAGTTTGGCTGCTGTGTCCTCCGTCTCTTTCCAGTGGGGCCAATAATGCAAAACGACGATGATCGCACCCGCCATGGCCCCAAGAAGCTGAGCCACAATATAGCCGGATACATCTTGCCATGGAAAACTACCCTGAAATGCCAACGCGAGTGTAACTGCCGGATTCAAATGCGCTCCGCTGATTTGACCCACTGCATACACCGCAATAGCTACCGCAAGCCCCCAACCCATTCCGACCACAATCCAGCCGGAAGCGTGGGCAAATGACTTTTTCAGGGACACCCCTGCGCACACTCCGCCACCTAGGGCAATAAGAATCATTGTCCCTATGAATTCGGCTGCGTATGGCGACATACAACCTACCTCCTCAATAGATCACCCGATTTTGATCGCTTTCATCGCACAAAAAAAAGAAAAGCCATCACAAATCAACCCTGTGCTGTACCATGGGATGTCTGCGTGGCTCTCTTGTCTCCGTCACGATTATTAACTTAAATTTGATACTATATAAGCATGTAAGCGATGTCAACTGCGGATTTACGTCATTTCATAGCTTAAAATAATCGTTGACCATGTTAGATCCCCCGATTTATGATGTAAAAAAATGGGCACAAGTAAGGATTTCAGGATGAATACGACACTCCCAAACTCGATGAAGAAGGGAAGAATGTTATGCTGAAATTTCTGCAAAAAATCGGCAAGTCGTTAATGCTTCCAGTAGCTACTCTACCCGCCGCAGGGATTTTGCAAGGATTAGCTCTGATTAATTATGAAACGGATATACCGTTTGGTCCCGTAGTTGGCGGATTTCTGAATCATTATGTCACTCCTTTTCTGAACGAGGGGGCGGGGGCTATCTTCGGTAACCTTGCGCTCATTTTCTCCATTGGTGTTGCCATTGGTCTGGCAGGCGACGCAGTAGCCGCATTATCGGCAGTCATTGCCTATATGGTGTTGACCCGTATTTTGGCGGCAGTGCCGGGTATATTTGCATATATTCCAGACGACGTCAAGCTGGACATGGGCGTATTGGGTGGTATTTTTATCGGTGGATGGTCTGCTTTTCTGTTTAAAAAATATCATAATATTCAGCTCCCGGATTGGCTTGGCTTCTTCTCAGGCAAACGTTTTGTCCCCATGATTACCGCCTTCACGACCATGATTCTGGCCATTCTGCTCGGAATGATCTGGAGTCCGGTACAAGATGGGATTGCAGCCTTCGGCAACTGGATTGTCGGGTTTGGCGGAATCGGATCAATGGTATTCATGATTGCCAATCGGCTGCTGATCCCGCTCGGTTTGCATCATGTACTAAACTCAATCGCGTGGTTTCAGATTGGTAACTATACGAATGCAGCTGGCGAAGTTGTTCATGGTGACCTGACCCGTTTCTTTGCAGGCGATAAATCAGCTGGTCTATTCATGTCCGGTTTCTTCCCTATTATGATGTTTGCTCTCCCGGCAGCCGCTCTCGCATTCATCCATACGGCTAAACCGGAAAAACGTAAAGCCGTCGCTTCCATTTTCATCGGTTCTGCGCTGGCATCGTTCCTGACCGGAATTACCGAGCCCCTCGAATTTTCGTTTATGTTCATTGCACCATTGCTTTACGGCGTTCATGCTCTGCTGACAGGCCTGAGCGGCCTGGTCGTATACCTATTGGATGTCAAACTGGGCTTTTCCTTTTCAGCAGGACTCATTGACTATTTGGTCAATATGAAACTCTCCACTCACCCATTGCGAATGATCCCGGTCGGGCTTGTCTTCGCCCTCATCTATTACTTTCTGTTCCGATTTATCATTCTCAAATTCAACCTAAAAACTCCTGGGCGTGAAGATGATGGAGAAGACAGTCTCCTGTCTGAGGCTAACGAATCTGTACCCAATAAAAAAGCAAACGCTACATCCGACACTCCGTCCAGTCAGGCAGGCAGGGTACTAACCTATCTCGGCGGTTCGGACAATATCCTAAGCATTGATGCCTGCATCACACGGCTGCGTCTTGTCGTCAAAGACGACAAAGCAGTTAACGATCAAGCTCTCAGGCAGCTCGGAGCGTCGGGAATCATCAGGCTTGGTAACGGTACCCTGCAGGTTATTTTCGGGACTCGGTCCGAAATTCTGAAAGATGAAATACTGCGGTTGATGTCATGAGCTGAATCCCTAACTTAAGTACGTGCGTTCTTCATATAACAGACGCACGTGCTTTTTTTTATGGATAAACGTTTCAAATTTTTTGTTTTTGGTTAAGGCAATGCACATAAATGGGTAACAGCTTCATATGATGGAGCTAAACCATTTACAACTTGTTTAGCAGGCAGATTATCTCAGACAGCAAGGAGGGAAATGATGTGAAGACAGTACAATGGTTGGTATTATGTCTTGCTTTTCTCACTATGTTCAGTGCTTGTAGTGGACCCTCGTTCTCTGAAAGTCAATCATCTGAAACTAATTTGTCAAATGGAAAAAAGATAACGCTTACATTATGGTATTGGAACCGTTCCATTGATGATGAACTACTCGCCCAAGCGGAAAAACACTTTCCCAACATTGAATTAAAAACTCAAAAAATAGGTGGTGACTTCAAAGCTAAACTGAAGACAACGCTCGCAGCTCGTTCTGGTGAACCAGACATCGTAGCTCTGAACGACTGGATGGTGGAGCTATTTCCAAGTGCGGATCGTTTTTATGATTTAAGGGAGCTCGGAGCAGACCGCCTAAAAGATCAATATTTGGAATGGAAATGGAATCAGGGGATCACTCCTGATGGTAAAATGATTGCATTTCCCATGGATACTGGGCCTACTGCCCTCTTCTATCGAAGCGATCTATTTAAGCAAGCAGGCTTGCCTAGTGATCCTGAAAAGGTTAGTGCCTCGATCCGCATATGGGATGATTACATGGCAGCCGGAGAACAACTTCAGCAGAAATTCGGAAGCCGTTCGTTTTTGGCTGATAATATTGTAAACGTTTACAATCAAGTGCTCGCTCAGCATACAAACCTCTACTTCAAGCCGGATGGCAGCTATATTGGCAATCAATCTCCTGACATCCGTCTGGGCTGGAAAACCGCTGTCGATTTCCACAAGAAGCATCTGCTCGCCAATGCGGATGGCTGGACTCCCGAATGGAACGCTTCGGTCAATAACGGCAAAATTGCCTCTTTTGTAGGGGCTGTTTGGATGAAGCAAGTTCTCACAGAGGCCGCGCCGGATACAGCTGGCAAATGGAGAGTCGCCCGTGCTCCTGGAGGAGACGGCAACCTGGGTGGTTCGTTCATTTCTATCCTCAAATCCAGCAAACATCCCAAAGAAGCCTTTGAAGTCCTGACCTGGCTGCAAAACCCGGAACACCAGTTGGAAGCCTACCACAAAATCGGTCTGTTCCCGTCCACTCCCGGCGTCTATAACGATCCTATCATGGGGACACCCGAGCCTTTCTTTGGGGGTCAGGCCACCGGACTCATCTTCGCCGCCTCCGCACGTCATGTGAAAAGCAGCTATTTCGGCGAGCGCTACCCTGTCATCCACGGCATTGTGACCCGTCGCCTTGCTAATGTTGCCAAGCAGGATGCTAATCCTGATGCATTATGGACGGAAACCATGGAACGAATCGAACGGGAATTACAGCGATAAAAAAACAAAATTCAAAAAAGGCGTGTGGACAATATGCTGAGAGAAATCTGGAAGCACCGTGCCGTTTATGCTGCGATCTCGCCGTTTTATCTGCTGTTTGGCATCTTTGGACTGTTTCCGATTGGTTTTTCATTATACCTGGCGTTTCACAAATGGGACGGAATCGGAGACATGACCTACAACGGCTGGGGCAACTTTCGCTACCTTGTAACAGATCATGAATTTTGGCAGGCTGTAGGCAACACCTTTGTGATCTGGGTGTATGCAACAATTCCAATGCTATTCTTCGCACTGATTATTGCCTTTCTGCTTTATGCCCCATTTGTGAAAATGCGCACCTTATGGCGAGTTGGATTCTTCCTGCCCAATGTGACGTCTATTGTGGCCGTCGCCATCATATTTGGTGCCTTATTTGCCAACAATTTCGGATTTCTCAACTACCTTCTGCAACTCTTGGGACTGCCCATGGTTCAATGGCTGAATGTGCCATGGGGTATCCAAATTGCCATTTCTTCTATGGTCGTATGGAGATGGATGGGCTATAACGCAATCATCTATCTGGCCGGACTTCAGAGTATTCCGCATGTGCTGTATGAGGCCGCCAAAATAGACGGAGCAACCGGAGCACAAGCTTTTTTCCGCATCACTATCCCCATGCTGCGCCCAGTCATTCTGTTTACGGTCATTACGTCCACCATCGGCGGTATGCAACTCTTCACCGAGCCACAGGTCCTGGTCGGTAATGACGGCGGTTCCGGGGCAAGTGGCATGACCATCGTTTTATACCTGTACCGCGAGTCGTTCATTAACAACTATTTTGGATATGGTGCAGCCGTCGGATGGGGAATGTTCCTCATCATTGCTCTATTCTCCATCATAAACTGGAAACTCGTTCAAGGTAAAAAATAACGATGGGAAGGAGCTTCACAACATGATGCAGACACGTGCAAAATCCTTTGTTTTATATGCCGGATTGTTGGTGGGAATCATCCTGTCGATGTTTCCATTTTACTGGCTGATCGTTATGGCAACCCGTACAACTTCAGACATCTATCGTTTTCCACCGCAATTGTGGTTTGGCGGCCACTTCTTGGATAACATAACGAGAGTATTGCAGCAGATTAATTTTGCCGGAGCCTTTTTTAATACCCTTTTTGTAGCTGGTTCTGTTACCTTATTGGTTCTGTTTTTCGATTCACTGGCAGGTTTTGCATTCGCCAAGTTTGATTTTCCGGGCAAAAAAGTGCTATTTATCGTTCTGCTAGCTACAATGATGGTCCCTTCACAACTTTCGCTTGTCCCCTCCTTTGTCATGATGGCCACCTTTGGATGGGTAGGTACGTTCAAAGCGCTTATTATCCCGGGGATGGTAAATGCCTTCGGCATTTTCTGGATTCGTCAATATGCGGAAGAATCCATTCCAAAGGAGCTGCTGGATGCGGGGCGGATGGACGGATGCAGCTTTTTTCGGCTGTACTTAAATGTAGCACTGCCTATTCTACGTCCTGCGTTCGCTTTTCTCGGCGCGTTTACCTTTATAGGAGCCTGGAATGATTATTTATGGCCGCTAATCGTCTTAACGGATGAGCGTAAATTCACGCTCCAGATTGCACTGTCACAATTAAACGGGATATACAATACGGATTATGCGATGGTCATTGCGGGCACCCTGCTTGCTGTACTGCCACTTATAATTTTATTTCTTTTCATTAGCCGCCAGTTTATTTCCGATCTTGCCGCCGGAGCGGTCAAAGATTAGATTTATTTGAATTCCCTTATTCATTTCATGTATAATAGTTAATCGTCATTTCAAATAGCTTACATGGTAAAGTTAGGTATTCAACAGGCAATCAGGTTAAGCGATTTACGATTTGAACATGAACTATGAACTGAGGGGAACTTTCCAGATGAACAAATTCACATATTATAACCCCACCAAATTAATTTTTGGAGACAATCAAATTGAAGAACTGCAGCAGGAGCTGCTGAATTACGGCAAAAATATTTTACTGATATACGGAGGCGGAAGTGTCAAGCGAAATGGTCTGTATGACCAGGTATTAAACGCGTTAGAGCCGCTACATCTTAACATTCATGAATTGTCCGGCGTAGAGCCGAATCCGCGCTTGTCTACCGTTAAGAAGGGCATCGACATTTGCCGAAATGGAAACATCGACTTCTTACTTGCAGTAGGCGGCGGAAGCGTTATTGATTGCACCAAAGCCATCGCAGCAGGGGCTAAATATGACGGCGATGTGTGGGATATTATCAACAAAAAGCACATGCCGACCGAGGCTCTACCATTCGGCACCATCCTCACACTCGCCGCCACCGGTTCAGAAATGAATCCGGATTCTGTCATCACCAACTGGGAAACGAACGAAAAATACGTATGGGGCAGCGCGGTGACGCATCCGAAGTTTTCGATTCTGGACCCAAAAAACACCTTCTCTGTGCCACGTGATCAGACGGTATATGGCATGGTGGATATGATGAGCCATGTGTTTGAACAGTATTTTCACAATGTTAAAAATACACCGTTGCAAGATCGTATGTGCTTTTCCGTGCTGCAAACCGTGATTGAAACTGCACCTAAACTGCTGGAGGATTTGCACAACTACAAGCATCGTGAAACGATTTTATATGCCGGAACGATTGCTCTTAACGGAACACTGCAAATGGGCTACTTCGGGGACTGGGCTTCGCATACGATTGAACATGCATTATCAGCTGTATATGACATTCCTCATGCTGGCGGTCTAGCGATCCTATTCCCCAACTGGATGAGACATACGGTGGATCAGGATGCTGCACGCATGAAACGGCTGATGCTCAGTATGTTTGACTTAGACACCGTAGGTAAAACAGATAGAGAAATCGCCTTGGAAGGTATTGACCGTCTTACTGCATTCTGGACAAGTCTCGGTGCCCCTTCCACCCTGGCCGATTACAATATTAATGATGAGCAATTGGAAAAAATCGCAAACATTGCAGCCCGTGAAATGGAATACGGAGGCTTCGGTAACTATAAAAAGCTTAATCAAGGAGATATTTTAGCTATTTTGCGCGCATCGTTATAACATTTAAAAAGGGAGTGTCCTCAAGCCTATGGTGGCTGAAGACACTCCCTTTTGGAATTTATGAATTAACCGTTTGTCCCTTTTCTTCTACTTGGATAGCAGCCCCTACATGGGTACCTGCAAGAATACCCTTTTTCTTATTAGGATACAAAGAATCCATATAGGTTCGGGTTTCTGCAACTACGATTCCCGATAAGCCAAGCAGTGCAATCAGGTTCGGGAAAGCCATCATTGCGTTAAAGATATCTGCCAGCAGCCAAATGGCTTCCAACTTGATGAACGCACCTCCTGCCACAAGTGCGATGAACAAATAACGGTATGGTTTAATCCATTTGACACCCAGTAAATATTCAACACAACGTTCCCCGTAGTAATTCCAGCCCAGTATCGTTGTAAATGCAAATAAAATAAGGCTAATCGTCACGAGTTCTGCACCAGCCGGAAAGGCACTGGAAAACGCATGCTGGGTCATCAGACCTCCATCGTCATTTCCACTCCATATTCCCGTAACCAGCAACGTAAATCCCGTCAGATTACAAATAATCATCGTATCGATAAATACGCCTGTCATGGATATCAACCCTTGTTCTGCAGGCCATTTCGTCTTAGCAGCAGCTGCTGCAATTGGCGCACTTCCCAAACCGGCTTCATTAGCAAAAATACCTCTGGCAACTCCACTTCGCATCGCCAACATAATCGTCGCTCCGGCAAATCCACCCGTTGCAGATGTGGTCGAGAAGGCCCCTTGTAATACTAAAGCAATCGCATGAGGAAGCTCTCCTGCAAACTTAATGAGTACAATTAAGCAAACTACGATATAGAGCCCCGACATGAATGGAACAATCTTTGTGGATACCTTGGCAATACTTTTGAGTCCTCCAATCGTAACAACAGCAGTTAACACGGAAATAATGATCGCTGTAACTACCGTTGGCACTCCAAAGCTACTTTCCGTCGAAGAAACGATAGCCTTTACTTGCGGAAAAGTACCGATTCCAAATAGGGCTACAAGAACACCAGAAAAGGCAAACAACATCGCCAGCGGCTTGAAACGGCGGCCAAGTCCGTTTTCAATATAATACATCGGACCACCCGAAAATTGTCCGTTCCGGTCTTTAACACGGTATTTAACGGATAATAATCCTTCCGCATATTTGGTTGCCATCCCGAAAAAAGCTGCAACCAGCATCCAGAATAATGAACCGGGCCCACCCAGCTTGATCGCTGTCGCCACGCCAACAATACTTCCTGTACCTACAGTAGCTGCCAGTGCCGTACTCAATGCACCGAAGCTGCTTACATCTCCGCTACCTTCGTCCGGCGCTTTACCAATTAGCTTGAGCGCCAAAGGCAATCGAATAACCTGAAGCAGCTTCAAGCGGATCGTTAGCCACAACCCCGTGCCCATCACGAGAATAAGAAGCGGCGCTCCCCATATCCAGCTGTCAATCGTTTCTAACACATGTACCAAATTCATTTCAACCCGCTCCTCCAGCATATTAGAAAACAAAAAAGAGTCAAATCCGCTGATTCGACTCCTGGAGAGGTTAAAGGCACGAAAAAATACAACCATCTTGTGCAGGTTTTGCCTCTAATAGCTCATAAAAAAGCCTAGGGCATTCCCTGTCACAGGTTATTCGCGTCTCTGTCCTTTTGCCTGAGAGTTTAAGCAGATGTTCTCTGCGGTGCACCTTCGGCGCCCAATTAAGGGTCTCTCCAGAGTTCTGTCCGTTTACGGTCCCCGCTTGTGGCTGTAAACAGCCTAAGCACCTGAGAGTTTTGCCCCTTCGGTCGGAACTTTCGTTCCATCTCCCGCAAACATCAACCAGACATATGAAATTTTTATTCATTATACAGAAAACTTTCAGCTTATTACAAGTGAAAAGTTTGTGAAGCCCTCTGAAATATTATTATTGAGTCTATCAAAAAAGCGGGTACAGCAGATCGCATCCTTAGGATGTCCTCTGCTATACCCGCCCGAGATGATATGGAATTACAATTCTTCACCGTTGGTTGCTATCACATTTTTATACCAATTAAAAGAGTCTTTTTTGGAGCGTTTGAGCGTTCCGTTACCGTCATCATCCAGATCAACGTAAATAAATCCGTAGCGCTTGGACATTTCGGAAGTAGACATGCTCACAAGGTCGATAGGGCCCCAGCTGGTGTAACCAATCAGATCAACACCGTCGGCAATCGCTTCCTTCATTTGGGCAATATGCTGACGCAAGTAATCAATGCGATATGTGTCATGCACAGAGCCATCTTCCTCCACCTTATCATATGCACCCAAGCCATTTTCCACGATGAACAGAGGCTTTTGATAGCGATCATAAAACGTATTCAGTGTAACACGCAGGCCGATCGGATCGATCTGCCATCCCCAGTCGGAGGACTGCAGATACGGATTTTTCACGCCGCCAATCAGGTTTCCTGCTGCTTTCTCGCCTTCTGGACCTGCCGATACGGTCAAGGTCATGTAGTAGCTAAATGAGATAAAATCAACCGTATTATTTTTCAAAATTTCGTCATCGCCGGGTTCTGTCTGGATCACAATATTATTTTCTTCAAAATAACGATTCATATAGTTGGAATATTCCCCACGGGCATGCACATCCGTAAAGAATAGGTTCATCTGATTTTCATGCTGGGCTTTCAGTATATCCGCTGGGTTACACGTATGTGGATAGCTTTCTATACGTGCCAACATACAGCCGATCTGAGCACCCGGGATGATCTCATGTCCCCGTTTGGTTGCCAGTGCACTAGCTACAAATTGATGATGCAATGCTTGATATATCGCTTGCTGTTTGTTTTCTACACGGTCAATAACCACACCGCCACCGGTGAACGGACTCATGGTCATTACATTGATTTCATTAAAGGTCAGCCAGTATTTTACTTTATCCTTATAGCGTGTAAACACCGTTTCGGCATAATTGACGTAATGCTGTATGACTTCACGACCCAGCCAGCCATTATACTTCTGAGTCAGACCTAGCGGTGTTTCATAATGTGACAATGTTACCAAGGGCTCAATATTATATTTGCGTAGCTCATCAAATACATTGTCGTAGAATTGCAATCCTGCTTCATTCGGCTCGTGATCATAGCCATTCGGGAAAATCCGCGACCAGTGGATGGACATACGAAATACTTTAAAGCCCATTTCAGCGAACAATGCAATATCTTCTTTGTAGTGGTGGTAAAAGTCCACACCTTCACGTTTTGGGAAACGGGCATTGACTTTGCCTGCCAAAATGTCTTCGAGTCGCTCGGACGAAATCTCTATAGCGTGATCGTTCTTACGTTCCGCTTTGGGTACATAAGCAATCATGTCTGCGCTGGACAAGCCTTTTCCATCTACGTCAAAAGCACCTTCCAATTGGTTGGCTGCAGTTGCCCCGCCCCACAAGAAGTTTTTCGGAAATCCTTTTAGCATCTTCGTCATGGTATAAAGACCTCTTTCCGTATATAAGATTTTCACTTTGGCCTAAGTAATCCCATCAAATGCTGCAAATGTGAATCCATACCTAACGGTAACCGTTCTCCTTTGAAATGCATTGACAGATGCTTTAAAATAGATGTAATGCCCTCATAAGCATCCTAATTGTTGTAACGCGTTTCATGTCAAGTATTTTTTTCTTATGTGAGGAGAAGCACCATGTCGAATCTTGATCAAATTGCAAAACTGGCGGGCTTTTCCAAGGCTACGGTATCCAGAGTATTAAATCAGTCCCCCCATGTCAGTCATGAAACAAGAGCTAAGATTTTGAAAATCATGCAGGAATTAGATTATGTTCCTAATCGGAATGCCATTTCCCTATCCAAGGGTCAGACGCTTCAGATTGGTATCATCACTTCAACGATTAATGAAATTGTTCTTGCTTTTCTGGACAGCTTTGTAGAAATCGCCGGACAATATGAATTCCAGACCATTATTTATACTTCGGGAGAAGACAAAAAGAAAGAGCTTCAAGCTTTTGAAGATTTAAAAAGAAAAAGAGTCGACGCGCTGGTCATCATTTCCTGCGTGAATGACACTGATTTTTTGAGTACCTATTGTAAATATGGCCCGATCGTGGCCTGGCAACGAATGGAGCATACCGATATTCGCTCCGTCGCAATGGATCAATATGAAGGTTACATGCTAGCATTAAAGCATTTGATACAAAAAGGCTATACCCGTATAGCCAATGCTTTTGGTCGTCCGAGCAGCATCAATACCCATAGCAGACAACGAGCCTATGAACAGATCATGAGTGAGCACAATCTGCCAGTGTTGCAACACTGGAATCACTCTTCAATTTATAATATCCGTGATGGCGAACAGGTCGTACGGGATTTGTTACAGCATCGGGGGGAATTCCCAGAGGCTATTTTATGTGCTAACGATTATGTAGCTGTGGGCATTCTCTGCGAAGCACGCAGACAACGGCTGAACGTACCGGGAGATCTGGCGATTGTTGGGTTTGATAACACGGAGCTGTCGCATACGTTGGGGATTACAACGATTCAAAATCCTATCATGGCTCAAGCACAAAATGCTTTTTTCATGCTTTCCCCCCAGCTGATTGGACGCCAAATGGAGCTTCATTCGCTAGAGTACAGCCTCATTGAACGTACGACCACATAAGGTAACGCTTTACTTGCAAATTAGGCAAAAGGGTCTTGATATAAAATGTTTTTTGTCGAAACAGAATAAAAAATGTTGAAATCGCTTTTTTTTGTGCTACAATAGCACTATATCGAAGGATTGTGACCGGTGATGCGGGCAATGCCTGAGTTCAATTGAGTACTATTGCTAACAATAGTATTGAATTGTGCTTAGGCATTTTTTATTGGTAAAGGATGGGAGGGGGAACTTCAATGATTATTGAGAAGGTGCTCAATAACAACGTCCTATTGACTAAAAACGATAAAGGCAAAGAGGTCATCGTGATGGGAAGAGGTATTTCCTTCAAAAAGGTGGCTGGCGATCAAGTCGATGATGATAAAATAGATAAGATTTTCATGTTAAATGAAAACGAGTTCACGGCCAAACTAACCGAGCTGCTGAACGATATTCCTGTATCTCATCTGGAGGTCGTGAATGAAATCGTAACCCATGCAACAGAAGTGTTGGATACGGAGTTAAGCGATAATATTTATTTAACGTTGACCGACCATATTCATTTTGCCATACAACGGCAAGAAAAAGGACTGGCACTCCAAAACGCGATGCTGTATGAAATTAAACGCTTTTACAAAAAAGAATTTGCAGTTGGACTGGATGCTCTCCAAAAAATTGAAAATACGCTCGGAGTAAAATTGGGCGAAGATGAAGCGGGATTTATTGCATTGCATATGGTGAATGCACGGATTGACGGTAACGAAATGAAATCTACACTGAAAATGACCGAGATTGTCCAACATATATTGAACATTATTACGTACCATTACGGGATTGTGCTGGATGAGTCTTCTTTTAGCTATTCGAGATTTTTGACACATTTGCAATATTTTGCGATGCGAGTGATTCGTAAAGAAGTCATTCACAGTGGTGAAGAATTCTTGTACAACCAGGTGAAGCAGACGTATACCGAAGCTTTTGCTTGCGCCCAAAAGATCAATGAGTATCTGGAAAAAACATACGATCAATATTTAAGCAAGGATGAATACGTATATCTAACTATCCATATTCATCGGGTAACTGAGCGTAATAACATATAAGACTAACAACTTCATACCCCTCATCGTTCATGGATTGTGACTGGTAAGGCAGGCAAAACCTAAACTGATGGTGAAATCGACGTTCCCTTATAGGAAGAGTGCGCAGTTTTCACCACGAGTTTAGGTTTTTCTTGTTTACAAGGTTAAAAAGATGCATGCCGGCGCATCTTAGCAACAAATGTAAACGGTAAACCCTATCAGTAGCAAGAATAACCCATAAGGAGTTCTAAATATGAGTGATAAAGAACTATCTAAAAAAATAGTGACTCTCGTTGGCGGCGAAGAGAATGTCAATTCCGTATTCCATTGCGCTACACGCTTGAGATTTAAATTAAAAGATCGCACAAAAGCAGACAAAGCTGCACTGGAAGCAACACCTGGTGTCATTACAGTGGTGGAAAGCAGCGGCCAGTTCCAAGTGGTCATCGGCAACAATGTAGGTCAAGTATTTGAGCATATGATGGCAGAAACGAATTTGCAGGATGCAGACAATCCTAATGCCAAAAAGGAAGAATCTTCCGAAAAAACAAATGTTCTCGGCAAAGCGGTCGATATCATTTCCAGCATTTTCTCACCTCTCTTGGGTGCTCTTGCCGGAGCAGGTTTGCTCAAAGGGATTATGGCCTTAATTGCGTCGCTTCATTGGATTGATACTACAAGCGGTACGTATCTCATTTTGAACGCCGCTTCGGACAGCGTATTTTATTTCTTGCCTATATTCCTGGCTATTACTTCGTCCCGTAAATTTAAGACAAATGCCTTTGTATCGGTCGCAGTTGCTGGAGCACTCGTGTACCCGGATGTTATTGCAGCGGTGGACCATCCGGCAAAACTGGCTTTTCTCGGGATTCCAATCATTCTGATAAAATACAGTTCCAGCGTAATCCCAATTATTCTCGCGGTATGGGTACAGTCCTATGTGGAACGTTGGTTTAATTCCTTTGTTCATCAATCGGTTAAAAACATTATCGTCCCTATGCTATCACTGCTAGTTGTTGTTCCGTTGACGTTTTTGGCCTTTGGTCCAGTCGGTAACCTGATCAGTCAAGGCTTGGCGAACGGTTTTACATGGGTATACAATTTAAGCCCATTGATCGCCGGAGCTGTGGCTGGTGCATTCTGGCAAGTGTTTGTTATTTTCGGTGTACATTGGGGCTTCGTTCCTATTATGCTGTCCAATATTGCTACATTGGGTTATGACACGATGCTTCCGATGCTTACAGCAGCCGTACTTTCTCAAGCCGGTGCAACACTGGGGGTATTCCTGAAATCTAGAAATACTCAAATGAAGGCTTTGGCGGGTTCCTCTACACTGGCGGCTGTATTCGGGATTACAGAACCAACGATTTATGGTGTAACTTTGAAATTGAAAAAGCCTTTTATTTATGCTTGCATATCCGGTGGTATTGGTGGCGCTATTATCGCTTCTGGCGGAGCGACTGCAAAATCCTTCTCCCTACCTAGTTTACTGGCGCTGCCAACTTATTTTGGAACTGGATTCTTGTGGGTAGTCATCGGTTTGCTCGTTGCCTTTGTACTCGCAGTTGTGTTGGTTATGATTTTGGGCTTTGATGATCCAAAAGAAGAAACTGCAAAAACAGAAGCTGCGCCTATAAAGAAAGAAGTGACAATCGAGAAAGAAATTCTCGTAAGCCCACTGCAAGGTAAAGTATTGCCTTTGGAACAATCTTCTGATGTTGCTTTTGCTTCAGGTGCTATGGGGAAAGGAATCCTTATTGATCCTACAGAGGGTGTGCTGACATCTCCTGTCAATGGAACGATTACGACCGTATTCCCAACCGGACATGCCATCGGTATTACTTCCAATGACGGAGCAGAAATTCTGATTCACGTTGGTGTGAATACAGTGAAGCTGAAAGGACAATTCCTTGACAAGCGCGTCAAAGAGGGTGATGTAGTGAAGCAAGGGCAATTGTTGCTCGAATTTGATATCGAACAAATTAAGGCGGCAGGCTATACAACGACTACGCCGATTATCGTAACAAATTCCGCTCAATACCTGGACGTATTGAACACAATGGAAACTGAAGTGAAGCGTGAGGATTACTTGTTGACTGTTGTGGTCTAACATTTAATTATCAGACTAGGGCATTTTGCATAAATCCCAGGAGCGTTTTCAAATCAGCAGTATATAGATCGAAATGCTTTAATTCGTCTATATACTGTACTTACAAGCGTTGGGAATCGAATTATGCAAAATGCTGACTAAAGAAGCTTTCCCTACGGGAAAGCTTCTTTTTTATACATAATGAGACAAGTGTTACAGTGAAAAACGAAAAAATCATTTATTGTAAGTTTGAGATTGTAAAAAAAGGAGGGTTTCTGTGAAAAAAGGATATATCGCCGGGTTAAGTGTCATTGTATTGCTTCTCATTGGTATCGCTATTTCAGCTGTAGTTAAATTTCAAGATCTGGAGCAGGTTGTTCAGCAGAAAGATAAAGAGATCCAAGCAAGCAAAAGCAATTATCCCGAAATATATGACCACTTGAATGCGGTTACACTAGATGGTTTTAAGCGTTTGATTCAGCAGGATCAAAGTGTGTTTGTCTATGTCGGCAGACCGAGTTGTGGCGATTGCAATCGGTTTGAGCCTAACTTTAACAAGATGATCGAACAGTATAATCTAGGCTCTAAAATTACTTTTTTGAACGTTCACAAAATCCATAAGGACAAGCCTCAATGGAATAAATTCAAAGAGGATTACAACGTTAAATACACCCCCACTATTGCAGAATTCAGAAACGGCAAGCTGGTTGATAAAATAGAATGGACGCCCAAAAGAGACCTCAGTACGGATGCTGTAAAAGAGTGGCTGACTTCCAAGAAAATTATTATTTTATAAGTCTCTTTTCTATTCAATTCATTACAAACACAGAGAACTGTTTATGCAAAAAAAAGGTATTCATTCGTATAACGCATGAATACCTTTTTAGGAATGAACAGGCATCTAAGCTCTAATAAAAAATAGTTCCTACTACTCTTCACTGCCTTCTGATAAACCTCGTTCGTATCTATCAGTCCCTATATTGTAGACACTTCATGAGTATGGTCGTCAATCGAATCAGGAAATTCATAACGGATAATATCCGTTTCGGATACGATATGTCCGATTTGTGACTCAATGAATTCTAAATCTCCTTCTACTGCCCCTATAAAATGCTTTGTACCGGGTTCAATGACGATGACCTCACCGGGGCTGACTGTCTGTATCACGCCATTGATAGAGACACTCCCGGTTCCAGAAACTATAGTCCAAACTTCTTTACGAAACTGATGCTCATGATAGCTGATAAATCTCCCGTTTGAAATGACCACGCGTTTGGTCACTGTCTGCAATCCACTTGCTGCCGCTTGATGGGATAACACCGTTTGCTTTCCCCAGAAGCGCTCCTCAAAACGTGGTCCGATTTCAATTTCCGCCACCATATCCTTAATTCCTGTGGATGACTGCCGATCCGTAACCAGCACGCCATCCGGCCCGGCAACGACGATAATGTCCGGGACATTCCAGATACTGACCGGAATCTCCAGTTCATTGATGATATGCGAGTCATGTGAAGCTTCTGAAATATATCCTGGACCACTCAGCTTCGAACTTACTTCTCTCACCAACGAATCCCATGTGCCCAAGTCTCTCCACTCTCCATGATATGGAAGCACAGAGAGCTTATGAGTATGCTCTACTACCGCAATATCGAAGCTAGTTTTAGGCAAGTCTGCATAATTTGTCGAAAGAGATTCATAGTCGGATGGTATACCCATTTGCTTCAGAATATCCAATAAAAAGCCCAGTCTAAAAGCAAACACCCCGCAATTCCATAAGGCCCCTTCACGGATCAACGCTTCTGAACGAATCAGATCCGGCTTTTCTACAAATGAACTAACCCTATAATATGGCTGGTCAAGTGAAGGAGAGGCTGAAGGCACAATATATCCGTATTTATCAGAGGGTTCCGTCGGAGCAGCCCCCATTAATGCGATATGGCTTCCTGATTGCTCTAATATGGAAGGAAGCCTGCGCAGATGCTCAAAAAATTCATCCCCCGCATACCCGTCCACAGGCATGACCCCTACGATCTCGTCGCGTGATGCGCCTGCAACGTCATGCAAGTAGGCCGTAGCCAGGGAAATGGCCGGGAAGGTATCCCGCTGAGTCGGCTCCTCAATGACTACAGCATCTCCGCCAATTTGTCCTCGAATCAGCTCGGCCTGAGTTCCACTCGTTGAAAAATAGGCCTCATCTGCCAAATTCGCCTCATCTAATTGCCTCCATATTCGTTGCAGCATACTTTCGGGCCGTTCGTCGTGACGTAGTATGGAAAGAAACTGCTTGGGACGGTTCACATTGGATAAGGGCCACAGACGTTTACCCGAACCTCCAGATAATAAAATCATTCGCAAAGATGCAACCTTCTTCCTGTAAATTAATATTTTTCTTACATTATAAGACTGTTCATTTTTCGCATTTCTGCCGAATACATAAGTATGTATTATCGTGGCAAATACATGATTATGCAATGCTATTGTATCTTTGTCTGTACAGGAGATGTCAGTCATGCCCATAAAAATACTCATCATTGAAAATCAAAAAGGTTTGGCAGATATGATTGCTCTTCACCTTCAGGAGGAAGGCTATCATACCGAGCTTATTTATGACTCTAAACTTGCAATTCCTACACTCATGCGTTTTAAGCCGGATATTATTGTGACCGCTCTAATGTTTTCCGGTAAAGTCGAATGTGCGCTGATCAGCCAAATCCGTCAATTTACCACAGTCCCTATGCTGGTCATCTCTAATAACACCGTGCTGAATATAAGAATAAAAGCTCTGGATGACGGAGCAGATGACTTCTTATGCAAGCCGTTCAGTCTGATAGAGTTAAATGCCCGCATCAAAGCCCTGCTGCGCCGCTGCGGCCGCAACATGCCTGTTGAATCGCCAACCGTTACGCAAAGGCTTAAAAAGGTAAGAGTGTGGGTAAATGATTATCGTCACAGCCTGCTAGTCGATGACCAAGAAATAGAAGTCACTCAAATCGAATTTTCTATTATAAAAGAAATGTCCTGCAATCCAGGTAAAGTCTTTACCCGCAGTGAGCTGATGGATCGGATCAAAGGCGGAGATGGCGCTTATCTGGATCGCACTATCGACGTACATATTTCCAGCCTCCGCAAAAAAATAGAACGTGACCCTAAAAATCCTCAGCACATCCGTACCGTCTGGGGCAGAGGCTACAAATATGAGATGTAGCCGTATCATGGCTACCCATTTCCCCACTGAGCAGCTTGCTTTTTATGGAAGGTTTCGCTTCTTCCATCGCCGATAAGGAAGAAAACAAGCTGCTCCACCCAGTATCCCTATGAGGAACAGTCCCCATCCGAAACGGTAGGCGGAAGCCAGAATAACGACGACTTTCCCGTTCCCGTTACCATTGGTAATAAATCCGGTAGTTACTCCATTCACAGACAGACGGGCTCGCTGATTTTCGCCACCCAGCCTGAACTCCCATAGTGGATTGGGTGATTCGGTCTCCCGGATCAGCACCTGCTGATGTGTCGGATTATATAGCGTAAAACTACGTTCCATGGAATTCTCACGAGTAGCCTGAATGCTTTCCGAAGCATGTGGAGCCATAAAAAAGGTATCCATATCCGTTCCCTCAAACAACGTAAATTGATCCACTGTAATCATGGCTTGATAAGGGATAATGGAATATTCCTTCATTTGAAATAAGCCTGACTGCTTCTTGTGCGCATGCGCTAAAATTTGAAACTGCATCATGGCGGTTCCTGCCGGTGCCTTCACAATTTGATCATAATGATTCCATTGTTCCTTATCTCTCTCCTCCACCTCATCAATATAGGAGGTTTGAAGAACCTGGGACGCTTTATTCAAAAATATGACCTTCATGTGCCGACTTCCAACTTGTGCTGATCGCGCATCCAACTGCACGGCATACTCTTGCAGCGGCTCGGCCTTCATTTTCTTGGACGCATATATATTCCAGTCACAGGAATAGCTAGGTGTGTAACGGATAGAGAGTCCTTCGTCCATAAATGACAGGTTCGTCTGGCCAGGTCGTATATCCGCTACACATCCGACATCCGTGTCTAATGACTCCTTCGTGTTCTCCCCAGGCATTACCGTCACTTCCTGCCCGCCCATTCGATGAATATCTCCAAAACGGCTCAATGACGGTACTTGGCTGTCCAGCACAAGGGTTAAGTGATACTTTCCCTTGGTTAGGAACAGATTTTTGAATTCTATTCGGCCATAGTCGTTCAGCAGACCGGGAATTTGTATGATTTTCTTGGCAAAACCATCCTGATCGGGCACCGTTTCAATAACCTGCTTTTCAGATAAAGAGGTAGCGGGTAACCGCTTATACGACTCTTCCGTACGAATCGTTCTGGTCAGCACCTCTCCCGTCTCTTCATTCACCCACTTCATCGTTAATGACCCATGGTATCCTGCAGGTAGATTAGCCAAAATAGCTGTGGCATAGGTTCCCGTTTTGGCGACTTCCACATCCCTGCTTAACGTCCCCTTCTGATAGCTGATCCCTCGCCCCATACTAAGTCTTGGCAAAGCACGCTCCGTCTGCACATTCCCTTGGGCGTTAAAATCGTTCTCTGCCTCCAAGGTGAAAAAGAGCTTGCCCCGCTTCAATGCCTGCTCCACTGGAAAAGATAACCGATCTAGCTGATCCACAGGCACAATCGCAAATTGATTGACCGCATTAAAACCTTGCAGGTTATTAACCGTGACTGGAGTATCTCCTTTTGGAAAAACATGTTCTCCCAGATCGACCCATTGAAATTGGTTTAAACCATCATCCTGGGTCTTGATACTAACCACTTTGTCCGGTAACGTGACTTGTAATTTCCCGCCTGCCTTATTCATAAACACTCTGGCATATACATGCGAGGTTTGAGGTTGATCCAGTTTTTTGTGCATCGTAAACGTGTTAGGCTTACTGTATTGCCCCAAATCACGTAGCTGGATATCATGAATCCACCAGTAATTTTTTTGCTGTGGACGCTGCAGGGTTAACAAATCCATTCGCATCCAATAGCTGCCGGGCGGCGACACGTATTCCCCGTAAAATTTCACACTGTCAAAATTATATCCCTCCGAAGGCGCCACGACATAGCTAACCCCCAGTTCACGCATTTGCTTATCGTAAAATCTCATTTTCACATGCATTTTGTTCGTTCCGCGACCGGAAACAGTAATTTGGAACTGATACGGATTATTTTCCTTGGCTTCCAGCAAACCCGATCGAGCGACCTGCCATATATTACTCGGGTCACCCTTCATAATTTCGCCATGCAGAGTTGGCACATCATTCAATTCCTCACGGGGATTAGCCTGCACACTGAACAACTGCGGGTTATCCGGCTTGAAGAAGGTTTCGGTCCGCAACATGGAATCAAAGTCCACAACCGTCTTCCCTTCGATGCTGCTCATCTGATACGGGGCCACATCCAGCTTCTTACTGGCAAAGGTGACCGCAATCCCTGCATCCATTTCCATATCGAACGGAAAGTTCCGTATATTTTGGGAGGATAAATACCACAACCAATCGTTGGTCGAGGCAAAGGTTTTGGACCATTTTAAAAAGGCATTACCATCCTCAATGGCATCAAAAGGCCGTAAGTAATCCTCTGCTGGAAGCTGTGACAATAGCAAGTCATTAAAGGACACCGCTTCCACATAATCCCCTTTGTTAATCGTCTGGACGGTTTTTAGCTCAGGCTTTAACGCACTGAACAGCACTCCAAAGCGGCTAAAATCAAAACCGGGCAGATGGCTGTAGCTCTCCAGCCGGCTAAAACCGTAAGGTGTTACAATTTTACTCGCAAGGATGTTCATATAGGGTGGTGTCTGGTCGAGATTGAATATGGAAAATAGCCCGTTCTGGTACGTACGTTTCAGCCCGGTCTGACCTTCCAGCTGAGAGAGGTGGAAATCCTGACGCTTCTCCTGTCCCACATATTCATCATGGTAGACCAACTGGTTAACACCAAAGGTAGAGAACAGCCAACCTAATCGGGAGCTTAATCCGTTGTCCATGACATACTGTAGAAAATTCATATAGTATGTAATACCGGGATCATTGCCCTCATGATGAAAGATCGTATTTTTAGGAGAAGAGTATACCTGAAAATCTCCCGTTGCCTTTTCGTTTGCGGTCTTCCCTTTATTCCATTTGGGCGTGGCTACTCCGTTATAGCTCTGAATCATATTGTCAGCAATCGGAAAGTATAATGCCTTGCTATCGAAACGATCCGGATCAGTCAGCTTTTCAGCCATTTGAGCATAAGCCTCTGGCACTTGTACTGGCTTGTAGTACCCCTCAATGAACTGAGTGCGCAAGGGAGCAAAATATACCCCCAGGCACAAGACAACGATAACGACCGCCAGCTTTTTATATACACGCTGTAGCGGCGAGGATCCGAACCATTCCATAAATTGAATGACACCAAAGGTCAGCAACACCCCGAAGTTAAGGGCAATCAGTCCAATAAATTTGTTAGGATCACGGAAAACCGAACCAATCACAGGGGTTTTCGTAACCAGAATGACAAACCACTTGGCAATCGATGGGAACGTCGTCCCGGTAGCTGCAACCAGAAACAGCAGCGTAAGTAGCGAGAAGATCAGAATGATCGGATTTTTATGTGAACGTGTCACCATCGCATACCCGATCAATAGCAACAAAAATCCCCCTCCTACATAAAACATGACAGGCAGTGAGGACAAGGAAAACATGGGCCACCAATAGCTCAGTAAATAACCCACATTATTTAAACTGCTGTTGCGGCTGAACAGAGACAACGTATCCACGACATTGATATTATGCTGAGACGCTTGAGCGTCCATCAACATGCTACCGACATATAGAGACAACCAATAAAAACTGAGCAGACCGAAAAACATGCCAAAAATGATCCCTTTACGCAAAAAATTGCCGTATAACGGCTGCAAATAGGTGCGACCAGCCTTACGGTGGGTCCAGGTCAGCTTGATCAATAGCAACATGGTGAACAAGCCCAAATAAATCATGCCGAAGAAAAAATAGTGAATTGCCGCAGCACTAACGGTGAATACCGCAGCCAACAGAAACAGGTCGATCCAGTTCCGCTGATACAGCTTGTGGGAATGATAGTTTTTAATTTGTTGAATTTGAAACTTGGGGTCCACCGCACTGAAAAAGAACCGCAGCATTAACGGAAATAAACTATATCCACAGAGCAAATAAATATGCTGAATGCGGAAAATAACCCACGGATTCAACGCATAAAACAACGAGCCGACCATGATGGCAAAAATACGGGTCTTCGTAAAGCTTGGTGAATAATACACGCTAACCAATCGTTTGGCAAAGGCATACATCGAAAATGCCGAAACAAATAACAAGCCTGTAATAAACGACTTGAGCAAGACCGGTCCGCTTTCGTCAAATAAGAGTGACAGTCCATAGAAGGGCAAGATGTACAGGATACGTGGAGCATTGAACAAGGTCGAGGTAGACCATCGCTCGTTCCATACCCCGGTTATTTCCTCCAGATACCGATGAGAGGTGGCTCCAAAAGCAATGTCGCTAAACACAATTTGCCCTGGTCCATAGATGGGTGCAAGATATGCAACAATCGCAATCAGCATCAACATCATTGCCGCCATATCGTAACGATAGTGAAATACCCATTTTTTCATGCTTGTCCCCCTCTCTTGAACTTCTCGTATATCTGTCGGTTATCTTGGACCTATCTTCTCAAACGAACGATTGCCTGCAAGCCCTGATCGGTATTACGCAGCTTTAAACGGCCGCCTATGGTCTTCAGGTATGCATCCATATGGTACAAGCTGAATGCATGCTCCTGCGAGTTTTGGGAATAGTCTGGCTGGAAATAGCTCCAACGCATTTTATCATCAATCCCGCCGCCTGTGTCCTCAATGATAATAACAATTTCTCCTTCTTCCAGCCGTGAACTAACCTTAAGCACTTGAGATTGTCGCTTGGACCGCAGACCTGTTTGGCCCTGTTCTTGATCCTCAGGCTGTTCTCCGCCTTGGCGTCCCATGGCCTGCACTGCATTTTCCAGCAGTCCCTGAATCGTTTTGTACAGCATGGGTGCTTGTGCTGCAATCGATGGAACAGGCTCTTGCCGCAAGATCACTTGAATGTTCTTCATGTTCAATGAACGGTTCGCCCATTTCAGCGACTCAGACAATATTTCATTCATATCTGTAAAGCTAATTCCACTATTATCATGCATCTTCTCTTCCAGCTCATCGCGCAAGCTACGAACTCCCGTCAGTAACTCTCCCAGTGAGGATTCCTGTCTGAGGCGACCCTGGATAAAATTTTCATTCAACTCGCGAAAATACTCCAGTTCCTCATGAGAGGCTCCTTTTCCCTGACTGGAAGCCGCTTCAAAGCGGTTTGCTAGATCATGATAGAATCCCAGCAACTTCAAATCATCACCACCTGTGAGACGGCTAGTCTGCTCTTGCAGCTCTTGTAGCTGCTGCTCAATCGTCTGCATTAACGGCAAATAATACATGTCCTGCTGCTGTCGCATATCTTCATCTCGCCGTTGATCACGCACCTGGTTGTTCACGATGGCATCCTTCACAATCCTTTTGCGGAACTGTACGAGCATGGCCCACAGAATGAACAATATTAGAACCATGACCATCCACAACTGTTTGCCGAAGGAGCTGATTCGCTGTGCTGTATCCTCGCTGACATCCTTAACCGATATGTAAAGGGCTTCTTCCCCAATGCGGCTAAATCCTATCCCGTATTTTTCACCGTCATCTTCAATGACACCTGTATTGCCCTCCAGCAGCCTACGGGTGACGCCCGTGATGTCCGTTCGGTTAATATCCGGATTACTTCGGGAAGCTACAACTTTAAATTGACCGTTATAAAATAAAGTCTCATACTGGTTAACCGGTTTACTTTTAATAATTCCGCTGAGCATATCAGCGTCAACCTTGCGCACCATAAAACCGCCCATCTGCGCTCCTTGAATCCTGCATGCGATATACTGGGCAGGCTGATGATCCTCTGTCACAAAAGAGCTTACTGCACAACCATTTTGCAGCCACTTAATCTGCTGGACCGCACTTTTCATCTCACGATTATCTCGTCCGACCATCACATGATACTGTTCATCCAGCACATAAAAGGCCCCGCTTTCACGCTTAAACCCCTCAGGATACTGGCGTGTTCCCTGATTCAGCATATCTCTGCCCAGACTGGACGACAGCTCCTTCAATTCAGCCTGCCATGCGGCATAACGCTCGGTTATGCTGCTAGAAAGTTCCTGTACCTCATACTGGAGCTGTTCATTCTGAATCTCCGCCAAGTGAACACTGAATTGTCGCACGACAAACCATTGAAGCACAGCGGCCAAAAACACGGTCACACCCAGTACGATCAGGTACAGGATCAGCTTTTGCCAACCTGGTTTCAACAAAGCCCATTGTTTCATGCTTCCCTGTCCCCTCCATTTTGTTCACGACGGCTCAAAATAGCCTGCATCAGGCATTCCAGCTCGTAGCTGACCAGCGGTAGCCGTGCGCACAGCAAACGGGGAGTGCGGCGCTGGAGGGCAGCAAACCTCGCAGCGGTTTCCGTTGCCCCGTCCGTCAGTAGGATCAACTCGCATGTTTTTGCGATATATAAGCGATCCAACTCTTCCTCGCCGTATTCCCGCAGATCAACAACGTAAATATCATGACGATCGTCCATATGCTGAAGTGCGCTGGAGACAACCAGGGTCACCCCTGTATGCCGTGCAGCATGATACTGATGAAGGAGACGCATACCTTTTTCCCAGAGGGCATGCTCAGCCGAATCAAATCGTTCACAAAAAAGACGCAACGCCCGTTCTGTATTGACATCTTTCAAAAATGCCAAAACGCTGATATTATACATGTAGTTCCTCATTTCTTACTTCCTGATTGGAGTTGCGCAGTTCTTATGACACCCCAAAACATTCTATTTGTTGACGACAGCCCTATGGTTCTGTCCCTGCTTGAACGGACCTTGACGCAAGAAGCATTCACCTTACATACCGCTCACACGCCCAAAGAAGCCCTACAAGTGCTGGAACAGCACCCGATTGATGTGGTCGTTTCCGATCTGCTCATGCCTGGTCTGGATGGGATTACCTTCCTTCGCATGATTAAGAAAGATTATCCACATATCGTACGAATCATTTTGTCTGGTCACCTGCATACGCAGTCCATTTTATCGGCGATTAATCAAGTCGGTGTGTTCCGTTTTTTGACGAAACCGCTGGAGCTGGATGATGATACGCTAAAAAAAATACTGTATGAGGCGCTTGATCAAGCCAAACTCAATCGAAACAGCCTGCATGCAGCAGACCAGAACGTAGCTTCCGACCTGTCAGTATTTATAGACAGCATTTTGAATGCTCCGTACCGACCCTATGTGCTGCTGAATGAACAAGATATCGTAACCGCTGTACACATTGCACTTGCTGAGCTGTATCCTGTTGGGCGCTCACTACGTCATCCTGACGGGGAAGGTATTCAGTTAACCACGCATTCATTATACATACCGTATGAGGAGTCGGAATCTTCCGATCCCGACCTGTACACGCTGGATACGCTGACCCTCGGACATTCATCGTTACGCCTTATCCGCCTTAGCGAGATCGCCTGAGTGACGGGTGCCGCCCTTTAACACGGCGGCTACCCCAATCACAGTTAGGCATACATACATCCACAACATCCCCATCGTCAGCAACGGGTGACGGATATAGTTTTTCAAATTCCCCCACGTATACAGCACCGGACGGAAGAAATACCAACGTTCCAGTGCCTTTCGTAATCCGCCCTCTTCAGATGACATCGTACGATCCATCACTGAAAAGTAGTAGGCTTTTTTACGTAATACATCGTGCAGATACACCTGTTTTTCATCATGATATACCCGTGTAAATACCGCCCGGCGAATGACTCCACCAGACTCTATATAACGTAAGGTCGGCTGTATTTCTTCAAAAGCAATCTGCTCCGCATTAAACCCACCCGTCGATTCGTAAGCGCTCATTCGCCAGAAGCGTGCCGCTTCAATGGAGCGTTTTCCCAAGGTCTCACCCGCATTGTTAATTACATTTCGCTCAAAAACTTTCACTTTTGAAAAAAAATTATTCGCTTCCGAATACGCCTCCTCCGGAACGACCAAAGCGCCAATATCCTGATGATCATCAAAAAAGTCGATGCTCTGCTGAATCAGATGTTCGGCTAAAATCATATCGGAATCCAATACAAATATGTATTCGGCACCCAAGCGTTTCGCTTCCTCAACCGCTCTAACCCTAGCGACTCCCCGCTCCCCATGGGGAAGCTCCAATACCGTTACGGGTACTGCGCTCCCTGTCGACAGCATACGAATCGTCTCGACGGTCCGGTCATTGGAGCCATCATCAGCAATTACAATATGCAGATCCTTGTAATTTTGCCCCATACAGCTTCGCAAACAAGGCTCTATCGTCCGTTCATTGTTGTACGTGGAGAAGAGAATGACCACTTTGTCCACTCTGTTCCGCCTCCTCTATCCAATCTTCCATCAACTGCTCAAACGCAGCAGCCGTATGATCAAAATGGAATCTTAACGCATATTGATACGCCCGCTCACGGATGGCCATGTAATCTTCGCCGCCCTTCGCTGCTCTTTCCATTTGTTCAGATAATCCCCGGATGTCGCCGTGAAAGCATAGATATCCGCTCTTCCCAAAATCCGTTGCATCCACCAGACCCGGTGAATTGCTGACAATGCTGGGCGTTCCAACCGCTGCCGCTTCGGTAATTGTCAACCCCCAACCTTCACGCAAGGAAGGAAACACCAGCGCGTGGGCACGACTCATCAGCTCCAGCTTATGCTCTGCTGAAACAAATCCGTAAAAGGTAATATCAGCTTGCGATTGCCCCTGTTCATCCGGTTCTCCGTATGTTAATCCATACCGTTTCATAATCGGCAACAATTGTTCTGCCACATAGGTTTTATCGGTTTTTCCGGCAATCCATAACATAGCCTGAGGGAACTTTTCCTTGAGCTGCCCAAAGGCCTCAACGACCAGATCAATGCCTTTATATTTGACGAAGCGCCCAGCGTACATGAAGGTCGGATTAGGTTCCTTCGTTAAAAATTGTTCGCGCGGCCAATGATCAAACTCAATGCCTTCCGGTAAAAGATGAACACGATCCGGGTGAAAGCCCAGCTTAAGTAGATCATACCGAGTAGACGGAGATACCGTAAGCGTTCGATCCTTACGAGCCAGCTTAAGCATCAAGGGTTCCATATGAAACCCAATAACATTTAGCGGGAATTTGGCGTTCTCAAACCATATTTCCCTTGTTAGCTGATGTATGAAAAAAATCCGCTTGGATGCCTCCACCCAAAATCGGGTAAAGAATTGATGCGTATTCGCCTGGTTAATCACATAGTCGATCTTCCTTCGATGACGACGGTAATAGCGCATCGCATAATAAATAACACTGTATATGTTTCCTTTTCGAATATACGTAATACCGTCGATAATTTCATGCTCAGGCATCCCCTCAAATTGGGGTGAAAAATGAATGAACTGGAAGCGGCCTTGTTGTGAGCGTTTAAGCATTTCGTGGGTGAAAATTTCTGCTCCTCCGCTTTTAGGTGAACGTATGTCACGCCAGGACAGCAATAGAACTACGGTTTTACCGTCCTGTTCATGTATGGTATTCATGGGGTACATCCCCCTTTATCTTTATTTTGAACAAATGCACATAGGCGTCTATCACAAAGTAGAGAGCCATAGCTCCGTAAACCATGAACTCAGATAGCAAGAAATCTACCGGCTCTGTGTGGGCAATATGAAAGGCTACTAATAAAGCCGCGGCTCCTGCCATCAGACTGAACATAAATTTGCGTCTGCCCACCAATACGTGCACATGCACAAAAAACAGCACGATGGAAAATAACCAGTACACCCATCCCCCCCATGGAATATAGGCCTCGGCCGATTGGTAAGAGGCTCCGAATAATATGGGTATAGAGGATGGGAACACAAAGGTCGTGCCCACATATACACAGATCGCAGCTACAGCCATTAATCCGGCATAGACGGCAATCAACTTGCCCAAAGCTTGGCGGTCATGC
Source organism: Paenibacillus sp. SEL3 (assembly GCF_054602585.1). Taxonomy (NCBI): domain Bacteria; kingdom Bacillati; phylum Bacillota; class Bacilli; order Caryophanales; family Paenibacillaceae; genus Paenibacillus; species Paenibacillus sp. SEL3. Next base: position 1,182,280 of record NZ_CM137725.1, read on the forward strand.
CCCTGCGCACCGAGCTTTGGAATAAAGGCAGCAATCAGGCTATACGAAACGTAATAGACCAACTGGCTGTACTTCAGCGCAATGGCATAGCTGCTGGCCTGCTCGGGAAAGTAATGCTGTACATACAACATGTCGATAGAGATACAAAACAAAATGAATAAATTCGTCATAAGGCTATCGGTGAAATCCTGACCCAATGACTTCCATAGCCCAGAAGGGATATGTTCTCCACTGGTTGTGAATAAGGACAAGCCACGAGCCGAAACGATCCAGCCGTGGAGTAGCGACAGCAACATTCCCCCACAGCTCGCCAATAGTAGGGCTTCCAGCTTTAACCCCAGTGCAGCCAGAACAAAAAACAAGCTCAGCTTCCCTATTACTTCAATGTAATAGTTCACATTGAGCGCCAACATGCGTTCCCTACCCTGTAAATCTCCACGGCACGAACTCACCAAAATATGTAGGCCGATCAAGCCATACAGCATGAATAGCGGGGCGGAATCGACGCCTAAAAGCGAGCGCAATAACGGATGAAACATGAGTAAAATGATCATGGCAAGCACAGTTAGCACCAAAGGTGCTTTTAGTAATAGAGAACCGAGCGGTAAGCTACGTAGCGCAAGCATCTTGTCACCCTTGGATACCAGCTTGGCGGTCAATAGCTGGATGGATAAGCCCAAAACGGACAACAGTGCAAAGAGGGCCAGCAGCGCATTCGCTTGACCATAGGCTTGTCCGGTAAGATACCAGCTCGCTGCAATGTGGAAGAAAAAATTAAATCCGTTAAGCAGCACATTAAAGAGAGGAAACATCAACGATCGCAATCGGTTGTTCACGTTGTTATCTCACCCTCCGATCCAGTCGCCAAATATCAATGATAGAGCGTAAAAAACGAATGGAATCTTTCCAGACATGGATGTGCGAGCCATCCCGGTCAATACATTTGACGGGTAATTGCAGCACACGAAGCTGGAGTCGCTTGGCAATAAACATCATTTCTAGATCCAGCGCCAGTCCGAGCTGTTCCTTTAAATGCGGAAACATCCGCTTCACTGCAACCGAACTCATCACTTTAAGCCCAGTCTGGGAATCCACCACACCTGTGGGTAAAAAAGGACGGGAAATAACCCGCTTACCAAAGCTGACAACGGATCGCAATAAAGATCGATTCTCGGCGGTCATATCCTTGGTTCCGATCACGACATCATAATAGCCCTGCTGAACAACATTAATCATTCTGGCAATATCCTCAATAAAAAAGGAGTCGTCCGCGTCCACAAATACGTAGTAATCCGCACCAATGGTCCGCATCCCTTCCAGATACGTCCCTGCCTTACGTGTATTGCGTCCCAATTCCCTTGTTTGAAGCAGCGGACTAAGATTCTGATTAATCCGGTTTACGGATAAGTCCGTTGCTGCCTCCAGCGCTTTAATCAAGGCATGGGTGCCATCGTGGCTGCCATCATCAATGAGATAAATCGAACCTTCAATAATATGGCTACGGATAAAGGCTTGCAGTCGTTCAGCAAAGGTTTTGACATGAACAAAACGTTGCTCTTCGTTATATACAGACAAGATAAATGCAATATGTTGGCTTTTGGTCGAATACTCGGGATAGAGCAAGCTTTGAATTTCCGAAAGTATTTCTTCGGTGTCATTGGCTTGCCAAAATAGCAGCCGCAAACGGCCTACTCCGGTGATTTGCACCATATGCTGATCACTGAACGGAAATGTTACATCCGTCACCAGTAACAATGGCATTTGCGGAAATTGGCTACGGATCTGATTGGCTTTCCGCACCGCTTGCCCCGGCTCCCTATAATCAATCAGGCAGCAACATGCGTTCTCGTAGACTGAAGCTGTCTCCGTGTCCTCGCACTGTATATACTGGTAAAAACAAATCACCTTGGGATAATCAATAGCCCTGTCGTTATCGCTAAAAATGGCTATAGGTCCCTGCACACAAACCTCTCCTTTTCCTCCGAATAGTTCTATTTTGTTGAAAAAGAATTAAAAATGTTTGTTTATAGGGATTAAATTAATGTCCAAATACTTCATATTTTCTTAACAAAATAGCTGACACTCCATGATATATAAGGGAATAAGAGAAGAAAAACTGATTTTTATATTTGATAAAAACAGAGTATTTAGACCTGGTTCACTAGAACCAAAATCCTTAGTATTAGTTTAGCGAATCCATATCGAAGGTTAGTCCTATTAGATCAACAGAAAGAAATGAATATGGTTATTTTGTCATAGAAAGATAGATGAATAAACCAGATTCGCATGTCTATACTATGGACAACATGTCATCTTTCGTCATGAATAATCATGAAAATGAAAAGAAAGAAGGTCTTTCTATGGAAGCTTTTTATGTCAATCGCGATGGGTCATTATCTACTCCATTGCGGGGAAAGGATGTGTTAGCAAATCCCCTTTTGAACAAAGGTGTCGCTTTTACAGAAGAAGAACGCAAAGAACTGGGTTTGGAAGGAATCCTTCCTCCCACCGTCCTTTCATTAGAGAAACAGAGCATACGAGCATATCAGCAATTTCTCGCACAACCTACCATGCTACGTAAAAATGCTTCTCTCAACGACCTCCACAACCGAAATGTCGTCCTCTACTATCGGCTACTAACCGATCATTTGAGTGAAATGCTGCCCGTAGTCTACACGCCGACCGTAGGAACTGCGATTCAAGAATACAGTCACGAGTACAACCGTCCTGGGGGCGTATATTTGTCGATAGATAATCCGAACGGTATTGGACAAGCATTCTATAATTCCGGTTTGAGCGGCGAGGATGTGGACCTGATCGTCGTAACGGATTCCGAAAGTATTTTGGGGATTGGGGACTGGGGTGTCGGGGGGATTAACATTGCTATTGGCAAACTTGCAGTGTATACGGCTGCGGCAGGCATTCATCCCGGGCGGGTGCTGCCCATTGTACTGGATGTAGGTACGAATAATGAAAAGTTGCTGAATGATCCACTGTACATCGGAAACCGCCATAAACGGGTTCGCGGAGAAGCCTATAACCAGTTTATTGATACTTTTATCAGCAAAACGTTAGCGCAATTCCCGAAGGCGCTTTTACATTGGGAAGATGTGGGTAGCGTAAATGCACGCCATATTATAGGAAAATACGGTCAAAGTATACTCACCTTCAACGATGATATACAAGGTACAGGAGCGGTGACCTTGGCTGCAATTCTTTCGGCGGTGGGTGTCACCAAGACTCCGCTGCGTGAGCAAAAGGTACTTGTCTTCGGCCCAGGAGCAGCAGGGGTCGGTAACGCTGACCAAATTCGGGGCGCTATGATCGAGGACGGCCTTTCCGCGGAAGATTCATTCCAGTCCTTTTGGGCCTTTGATTACCGTGGGCTGTTAACGGACGATATGGAAGATGTACTGGAATATCAGAAACCGTATGTACGTAAAAAAGAGGAAGTCAGCTCATGGACGCGGTCGGATGACGGCAAAATACCGCTGCTGGAGGTCATCCGTCAGGTGAAGCCTACCCTATTAATCGGAACTTCTGGAGTAGCAGGTGCCTTTTCTGAAGAGATCATCAAAGAGATGGCGAAGCATGTAGAACGCCCGATCATTATGCCCATGTCCAATCCTACAAATCTTGCAGAAGCTATACCTGAGGATCTAATACGGTGGACCGATGGCAAGGCATTAATTGCTACCGGAAGCCCTTTTGACCCCGTCACTTATAACGGTACGAAATTTGAAATTGGACAGGCGAACAATGCCTTTGTGTTCCCGGGACTGGGTCTGGGTGCGATTGTGGTTAAAGCCAAAAGGATTACCCCTGCGATGTTTACAGCCGCAGCAGATGCCGTTGCCAATGGCGTAGATTCGAATAAGCCTGGCGGTGCGTTGCTCCCTCATATCCAAAAATTACGTGATGTTTCGTACGTTGTTGCGGTTGCGGTAGCGAAAGCAGCGATTCAGGATCAGGTAGCTCAGGCACACATTTCAGATGTTGAACAAGCTATACGGGATGCAATGTGGAAACCGGAATATGTCAAGGTCAAAGCAGTGGAAAGCGTAATACATCACCCTCACTAATGCTCCATTTAGGAAAGGGATTGCCTTGTTCAGACAGGCAGAATACGTCAGTTCAAGCAAGGAGAATCAATCTATGAGTGTCGGACATATCTTGTACATTTTGGTGCCGATTTTTTTCGTTATTATTTTAGGGTGGTTAGCGGGGCATTACAAAAGCTTTGATGCCTCTTCCTCCAAGGCCTTAAATGCGCTCGTTACCAAATTTGCACTGCCTGCGCATCTATTCATCGGTATCACGACAACGGACAGGAAAGCACTCATCGAGCAATGGCCATTCCTGCTGGCACTGTTCATTGGCATTGTCGGCTTTTTTGCCGTTCTCCTTCTACTGTCCCGCTTTGCGGGGAAGCAGTCAGTGAAGGATGCCGCCATGTTTGCTTTGAACTCGGCACAGCCTACCTTTGCTTTTATGGGTATTCCTGTGCTTGGAGCCATCTACGGTTCCGCTGCTGTCGCCATTCCGATTGCGCTTACCGGGATCGTAGTCAATGCCGTCCTTGACCCGGCGGCTACCATTATAGCTACCGTAGCCAGCAGGAATTCAGGCAAAGAACGGAACGGTCACCTCGGAAGGTTAATCTGGGACTCCATTCTTCATGGATTAAAAGAACCGCTGGCGCTGGTTCCACTGATTGGTGTAATTTTGACCTTGTTCGGCTTCCATTCACCGGATTTGTTGAACAAATCGTTGAATCAAATCGGAGACATTACGTCCGGGGCCGCTTTATTCGCTGTCGGAGTGACCATTGGCGTACGCAACATTAGTTTTAGTGTAAGTGCCTTTGCCATCGCACTGTTAAAAACAATTGTACAGCCTTTATTAATGCTGCTGATCGCCTACCTATGCGGTCTGTCGTCTGCAGATACTGTGAAGGCAGTTCTGCTCGTTTCCTTCCCGGGTTCAGCAGTCGCTGCTATGATCGCCACCCGTTTTGAAAGCCTGGAATCAGAAACAGCCTCCTCCTTTGTCATCAGTGCTGTCATATCGCTCGTTACACTCCCAGTACTGATTTCTCTATTGGTATAAATGCTGATTATTTAGACATTGGAGCCTGCCGCGAATTCCTTCGTGTAGACGGAACTGATCTTCTCCAGCGCCTTTTTCCCTCTCGGAAGCGAACTTCAGCTCTGTCGTTTGGCCCTTGACCAGATAGACATGTTTGACATAGCGTATGAACGTATGTACAGTAATAGTCAAAAGAATAGAAGTCCACTAGGGGAGCCGCTATGGCTGAGACAAGAACGTATCTTGGACCCTTTGAACCTGATCTAGTTCGTACTAGCGTAGGAAAGTGGAGCCTTCGTATATAAGGTTTCAAGCGTTTTTTGCGTATTGGGCCTATTGTTGAAGCCGCTCCATTTTTCTGGGGCGGCTTTTTAGCGTTGTTCCGGAATTATATTCTTACAGGACTTCTTGCTCTTCAATTTTATGGAGGTGGCGAAATTGAGTTTTACACAAGAACTCCGTCGGCAGGCGGACGGCATTTTTCAAGCGATTTTTGAGCATCCCTTTGTGAGAGGTATTGCTGAAGGAAGTTTGACAAGGGGACAGCTGATTCACTATGTAAAACAGGACTTTGAATATTTGAACGCCTACATGCGGATATACGGCATCGCAATCTCCAAATGCACGAATCGGGAGGACATGGCTGTATTTAATGAACAAATCTCTTTTATTCTCCACAGCGAGGTTCACCCGCATCAAAATTTCTGTGCTGTCGCAGGGGTGACCTATGAAGAATTGCAGGGATATTCGCTCGCTCCGTCGGCTCATCACTATATCCGGCACATGCTGACGGTTGCGCATGAGGGCAACCTGGGCGAGATCTTGGCTGTGCTGCTGCCATGTATGTGGACGTATGCCGAGATTGGCCGCAGGCTGCTAGATGAAGTAAAGCCGGATAAGTCCCATCCGTTCTATGAATGGATGGGCTTCTATGGAGACCAGCTTGATGATACAACACTCAAGTTCCGAGAACGTGTAGATGCTTGGGCGGAAGGGGCAACGGCTGCTGAGCGGGAGCGGATGATTGAGCATTTTATACTGAGCTGCCAGCTGGAATATAAGTTCTGGGACATGGCTTATAAGCAGGAAGAATGGCCGGTCCAGATGCAGGCAGCGGTCTTGGAATAGTCAGCCTGTCAATTCGATGCGTGAAGTACGGTTAATGTCCTGTTGAACCACCAACTATAGAGAGGATAATCATGATGAGTACATGGGAAAAAAGTTATTCGGATCTCCTAACGAAGGTACAAAATAGCAAACCCCTCGTTCACAATATCACCAATGTGGTAGTCACCAACTTTACCGCCAACGGCCTGTATGCATTGGGAGCCTCCCCAGTGATGGCCTATGCACCCGAGGAAGTAGCAGATATGGCCAAAATAGCAGGCGCCGTCGTGTTAAACATCGGTACGCTGAACCGCGAACTGGTGGATGCCATGATCATTGCTGGACAATCGGCGAATGCACACGGTGTTCCGGTCCTGCTAGACCCGGTCGGTGCGGGAGCAACGAGCTTTAGAACTGAATCGGCACTGCGAATCCTGAGTAAAGTCAAAATCTCATTGGTACGGGGCAACGCAGCCGAAGTTGCCCATCTTGTCGGAGAAGCGCGTGAGATTAAAGGCGTAGATGCTGGTGACAGTGCTGACAGCGGCCATGTCGATCTGGCAATTCGGGCTGCTCGAGCGCTCAATACAATGGTTGTCATCACTGGAAAAGAAGACGTCATCACCGATGGGGCCGAAGCACGAATGATAAGCGGCGGAGACGCGCTGCTCACGAAGGTAACCGGAGCAGGCTGCCTGCTGACCTCTGTGTTAGGTGCCTTTGCAGCTGTTGAACCCAACCTGCTGCTCGCAGGTACAGCAGGCTTGGCATTTTACAGTGCAGCAGCTTCCCGAGCCGCAGCACGTACCGCAGAGCTAGGGCCAGGCAGCTTCCAGATTGCCTTTCTCGACGAGCTCGCCAAACTACATACTGGTTCGCTGGAGGGGCATGTCACTGTCCGTGAAGCCGGAACAACTACAGCAGGTGGTGCGCGATGACAGACACTCGTGTACCCAGAGCACTGACGATTGCCGGCTCGGACAGTGGCGGCGGGGCCGGAATTCAAGCCGATCTCAAAACCTTTCAAGAGCTTGGCGTATACGGCATGTCAGCTATTACGGCCATTACTGTACAGAACACCTTGGGGGTTCACGGCGTATATCCACTGCCACAGGAAGCAACAGCGGAACAGATCGAAGCTGTAGGATCAGATCTTGGAGTGGATGCCCTGAAGACTGGCATGCTGTTTAATGCGGGTATCATCCGTCTTGTGAGCGAGCAGATCCGAAAGTTCGGCTGGAAAAAAGTCGTCGTCGATCCCGTGATGATTGCCAAGGGAGGCGCTGAACTGCTGCAACTGGAGGCGGTGCAGGCTTTGAAGGACGAACTGCTCCCCTTGGCCCTGGTCGTTACACCAAATATTCCGGAGGCGGAAGCCCTGACAGGGATCAGCATCCGTACGATGGAGGATCGCCGCGAGGCTGCAAGACATATTAGCAGTATGGGATCAGAATTCGTTGTGATCAAGGGTGGCCACGCTGACGAGAGCGAGAGCAGCGGACAGATTGTTGACCTGCTCTTTGACGGAACCGCCTTTACAGAGCTGAGCGGCAAGCGAGTACGGACTGTCCATACACACGGAACTGGGTGCACCTTCTCGGCAGCGATTACCGCAGAATTAGGGAAAGGGATGTCTGTACCGGAGGCTATCTCGAATGGCAAAGCCTTCATCCAGGCGGCGATTGAGGAATCTTTGCAGCTTGGACAGGGACATGGGCCCACCAATCATTGGGCCTTCCGTCGTCGTCAGGAGATGCTTCTATGAGCGGCAGAATGTTGCCCGAGGTGATGCGCCGCCAGCTACAGATGTACCTGGTGCTTGGAAGCGTGAATTGCCTCGCGGAACCAGGCTGGGTCGTGCAGGAGGCTCTGGCTGGCGGTGCAACTATGGTCCAGTTCCGGGAAAAGGGCTATGGCGCGTTAACGGGCGTCCCTATGTTCGAACTTGCGCGCCAGCTACAGAACCTGTGCTGCGATGCTGGTGTCCCCTTCATCATCAATGACGATGTGGAGCTGGCTCTTGAACTCGACGCCGACGGTGTTCACATCGGTCAGGATGATGAATCCGCCGAAACCGTCCGCGAGCGAATCGGAAATCGAATTCTAGGCGTCTCTGCCCATACCATTGAGGAAGCACGTCGAGCCATTCTGCAAGGTGCTGATTATCTCGGCGTCGGGCCAATCTATCCTACCCTCTCGAAGGATGATGCCCATGCTGTACATGGGCCAGCAATTTTATATGAGATGCGTAAAGCGGGAATTGATGTGCCGATTGTTGGAATCGGAGGTATTACAGTCGACCGTGTTGAGGAAGTCGCACGTGCAGGTGCAGATGGTGTGGCGGTGATTTCAGCCGTGACACAGACAGAGCAGGTTAGAGGCGCGGTCAAGGAATTAAAGAAAAAGGTAGTGCTAGGCATCAAAAATCGAGAGATGTCCCAAAAATCATTTAATAAAAGATAAAGATGGATCATAGCAAATTGTTTCGATTGACTAAATAATTTCTCGTTTCATACCCAGCAGAAGACGATCTGATTAATCAGATCGTCTTCTTAGGTTGTCGAGACTTTATATAAGACCAGTATTATAACCGATACGATCGTAGAACTGATTATGTTTATGATCTTATTCGGAATTATCCTATTTTTATTTATCTCAAAAGAAACACGATGGCATAAGTCGCTTTTAATTAATACTTATGTTCAGACAGAGTCGTTTCAAAAATAGAAATAATACATTATTCTTCAATTCCGAGCAATTCGGATACTTTTTTTCTGTATCTTGTAGCCTTGCGTGTCCCATGAATGAGATTTGACAATCTGGAAGCTGGAATATGATATGTACTACAAAAAGTTTTCTGATCCATTCTTTTCTCGAGCAGTTTTTGCTTGATCTCCCATCCAAAAGGGGTTACAGAATTTCGATGATTCAACATCACTACCTCCAAGTTTTAGTTTTTGGAATCATGTATTACGCAACATGTAATACACCAGAGCTTAATGATTCGATCTGCATGTTTGGTAATGATTCAACAGGTAATCCAACCTTTTAGATTGCTCAATTACTTTGGGGTGTGTTAAAAATCCATACTTTTTCTGGACTTGGTACAGTTTCCTCCTAGCTCTCTCGACACGAAGTAAAGTCACACCTTGGTTCATCAGTATGATCCCCTCCTCTATGTCACATTTTAGAATAAAAAGACGTTTTTTGGTTTTTCGGATGATGCGCCTAACAAAAAGAGAATATCACAAAAGTTTTCATAAATAAGGGCGTCCCTAAATCTATGCAAAAAACCTCCGTTTCCACTAATAAAGTGGAGCAGAGGCTCTAGTTTCTATTAATAATATTTACATACAGGATCTTAATCCTACATGAATAAAAGGATACTACTACCAATAATAAAACGTTCTTTCTCTTTGCCCTTCGCTCACTAAACTTTCGTACCTCATATGGGCCTTAACATCTGCAAACGCTTTAAACTTCTCAAATAGTCTTATGCACCTAATAAAAAAAGCTTCTTTATTAATGGTTAATGATTTAGATAAAACGTCTAGCAAGTATTTAAAGCCATGCGTGTAGCTACCTCTATTCAAGTAATACTTAGCAAGTTCATATTTAAAAAGCGTTATGTGTTCTGGTACAACTTGATGTGTGTACATATCAGTAGATGCTGGATCAAAAGAATTAAACTCCACTTCAAAACGTGAGAGTACATCATCAACATCTATTGCATATCGGTTAGCCGCTATTATAATGTTCAACAGCATTGAGAGCTTTTCATCTTCGTTAGTAATTAATGTAGCTACAATATATTCAACATAATCTGGAAGCACACTGGTATCCCCAGACAGAAGTTTATTTACAAAGATATTACCTACTGCCCAATGCTCGTACAAGTTGATCCAGTGTCGAGTTTCCTCGTCTGTCTCAATCACCCAATCTAAATTTGCGTAGGCATATGTAAACTGTAAAGCTTGCTGATAATTGCCTTGGGCTTCACATACACTAGCACACAGTAAATCAGCATAGGTAATGTAAACAAATATGGGACGACTTAACCTCATATAAGACTCCTCACTCTTTTGCTTCTTCTGCCGTTGTTTCATAGAATAATAAATTTCCGCTTTATGTCTCATTTTTTGAGCTGTTTCATAAAGCATATCCCACTCGTGTAATGAACGATACACATTCGCTAGATCCTTCAACGCATCAAGTTGATCTATTTCATCCAGACGTTCGACAAAGGGTTCAAATCGAGTAGCCGCCTTGAGATTTCGGATCTGATCGTTCCCCACCTGAATCGTAAACAGACGATACTGACAGATAGCCAAGCGTTCAGAGTGCTGGTACTTCTCGCCTTCCGCAATCCCCTCATAGAGTAACAAAGCAGCATTACGCTGACCTTGTGCGAATAACATTTCTGCCGCATCGAATAGCTTCGGGGAATAAAGGAGGTTGTCCATGATATGGGCCACTACAAGCTGGATCGCATGTAACTTGTCCAGTTCCGCACAGCGAAATAACAACGGCTCAATTCGCCGCCAATCTGGGGAACGCTCAATGATGTAGTTATCTATGTATAGTTCGTAAAAAAAACCTTCTGGTAGTCCCATAGCCCAAGTGATTCGATCTAGCTGATGTATAGCAACAGGACGATGCTTGGCAATCCAATTATTAAGTGTTCTTTGATGAACACCTGAATGTTCGGAAAATTGCGCCAAAGTCAAATTGTTTTGTTTTAAAAAATTCTCAAACTTATCTAAGATCGTAGGTGTATGTCCCAAGTCATAACCACCCTTCACATAAAAACACCAAATTTTTATAATCTCATCTCAAATTATTGTCCAAATTTTAACATACGTCAATGAGCTTTAGTTAATATCCACATTATTAGTACCCCTTAAAAAGGTGAAAATACCACATTAATTCATATATTCATTAGCATTTAAATATTTGTAACAATGGATGGGTGAACACCTCCATCATTTTCATTGAGAAGCTTTGAAACACAACCCTTTCAGAATTCAGGTGGTCGCTCGCTCTACTAATTTGAATTCCAGATGATGTATCGTTTCATCCAGCCCTTCGAGGGCATTTCGAATCATAATGAACGCATTCTCAGCTTGCTTGTCTATCGGGTAATGAATCGTAGTTAAATCAAGCAAATGCGAGATTTCGGTGTTATCAAAGCCTACTACTGCAAAATCACTCGGTACAGAAACACCTAGCCTACGCGCTTCAGTCAAAAGACCTGCTGCCAAATAATCGGTAGAACAGGCGAAGGCGTCCGGCCTGTCTGTTGGTGCTCGTTCTGCCCACCAATGAGCTATTTGTTCACCAGCTTCTATTGAATTTAAATCATAAAAATGCGGGAAGGCCTCAGCGTCCAAATCATATTTTTCGCAAAAGTCATGATAAGCTCGAATGCGTTCTTTTGTATTCAACCCACGCATGCTGCCGTACACATTCACAATTTTCCGATATCCTCGGGTGTACAAATGTTCCAATGCCAGCGTATAGCCCTGATACTGATCCATAAATACAGACGGGATTGCCTCAATGTTTACACGCTGCCAGGTCACAATCGGGCCATATTTTGTATAATGCTCAATCACACTCCACTCATTAACGCGAATCATACAGACCAAGGCGTCCAGTTGCTTTCTCCGCAACATTTCCAGCGCTTCAAGCTCCTGTTCCTTCTCCCCATTGGTAATAAACAGCGCTATATTAAAGCCATGCTCCTGGGCATACATTGTAAATCCGCGCACAAATAAACCCAATGAATCATTAAAAGAAAGTGAAATAATCCCTATGAGCTTGGTCATGCCTTTTTTTAAAGATACCGCATTAAGATTAGGAACATAATCCAGTCGATCTATGACCTCCTGCACACGCTGTCTTGTCGGTTCACTTACGTACGGATGGTTGTTAATGACACGGGACACCGTAGCCGAGGATACCCCCGCCAGCTTTGCAATTTCATGAATATTCGCCATTTTTCTCACCTCGTTCTTTCTATTTTAGCATGTTCGTGGTGTCCGCCCTATAATTGTCACCTTCCCAAAATAAGTTTTTCAAAAGCGCTTGACCTGTAATGCATTACAGGGATTACAGTGAATTTGTGCTTAAGAAAGCGGTTTACAAAACATACTTAGGAGGCACTAACTATGAAAAAAGGCATAAAGATTGCAACCATTGGCGGAGGCTCCAGCTATACACCGGAATTAGTAGAAGGCTTCATCAAACGTTATGCAGAGCTTCCCATTCGGGAATTGTGGCTGGTAGATATTGAGGCAGGTCGTGAAAAACTGGAGATCGTAGGCGCCATGGCCAAACGGATGGTAAAAGCCGCAGGCATTGATTGTGAGATACATTTGACCCTGGATCGCCGGGAAGCGTTGAAGGACGCTGATTTTGTAACGACCCAATTTCGGGTAGGCTTGCTGGAAGCCCGGATTAAGGATGAAAGTATTCCGTTAAAACATGGCATGATCGGTCAGGAAACTAATGGGGCCGGTGGGATGTTCAAAGCTTTTCGTACCATCCCTGTTATCCTCAGTATCGTCGAAGATATGAAAGAACTGTGTCCGAATGCATGGTTAATTAATTTTACCAACCCTGCGGGTATGGTCACCGAAGCCGTGCTTCGTTATGGTCAGTGGGATAAAGTCATCGGATTATGTAATGTTCCAATCGGCGCGATCAAGAGTGCATCGGCTGTGCTGGACAAACCGGAAGAAGAGCTATTCTTTAAATTTGCAGGCATTAACCACCTTCATTGGCACAAAGTTTATGACAAAACAGGGGTCGAATTAACAGAGCAAGTTATTGAAGGACTGTACGCTCCGGGCGCAAAGCCAGAGAAAGTCGTAGAAAATATTAAGAACATGCGCTTTCTGTATGATCAAGTTCGTCAATTGAAAATGCTGCCTTGTCCTTACCATCGGTATTACTATATGACGGATAACATGCTCAAGGAAGAATTAGAGGAAGCCAAAAACGAAGGAACTCGGGGCCAAGTGGTCAAACGTCTGGAAGAAAGTCTGTTTGAATTGTATAAAGATCCGAATCTGGATTACAAACCAGAGGAACTATCCAAACGCGGCGGTGCGCATTACAGCGATGCAGCCTGTGAGATCATTAATTCCATTTATAACAACAAAGGCACATTGATGGTAGTTAGTACACGTAACAATGGGGCGATTGATGATGTTCCTTATGATAGCGCCATCGAAGTGACCAGTGTCATTCGCGCTCATGGTGCCGAACCTGTCAACTTTGGCAAATTCCCACCTGCCCAGCGGGGCTTGCTGCAAGTGATGAAGGCAATGGAAGAGCTGACGATTGAAGCGGCGGTCACCGGTGACTATGCAACAGCACTGCAAGCCTTCACCCTGAATCCGCTCGTACCAAGTGGTGACATTGCTCAAACCGTACTGGATGAATTACTAGAAGCACACAAAGAGCATCTACCTCAATTCTTTGCTCATAAGGAGAAGGCGACGGTATAAAGCTAGCAGCAATCATCCTGCTGGAACACAAAAAAGCTTCCTACATGTAGGAAGCTTTTTGCTATACGTCCCAGGAGTACTTGCTGGGACATTGGTGTTATTGGTTTGTACTTGGCTTGACAATCCGTCATTAAGATTATTGATAACTTTTTTAAAGTATGATCTCCGTTGAAAAAGCAATAACCGCTTTCCCCGTAATTTGAACTAATACGGGTTTTCCCTGTTCCTTTTTCACATGAACATGCATTGTTCCCTCTCTTTTGATTGCCTCACCTTGTAAAATATCAAAATCAAAAGACTGCTCATTCTCATTTTGCAAAATGTTATAGTGTACCAAATAGGCTCCAAGCGGTCCGTTTGCATTTCCTGTCACCGGGTCTTCAGCTATTCCAATTGCAGGAGCAAACATTCTTCCGTGAACCAATATATCCTCTTGTGGATTTAATGTAAAAACATAATATCCATTACATCCAATATGCTTGCTGATTTCTGTAAGCTTCTGCAAATCAGGTTTTAAACTATGTAGTATTTCATTGGAGTAAATCGGAACCATTACCTTAGAATGACCTGTTGAAGATATTGCAACTGGATATTCCATGCAAATATCTTTACAAGAAATACCTAACGCATTTGCAATCTGACTTCTTATTTCATCATTTAAAGGCTCTGATACAGAAGGTTCTCCCTGTGTCATTACAATAGAATAGTCATCTTCATACTTTATAACATCAACAGGCAATATACCTGCTTTTGTTTTTTGAATAATTCTTCCAGTTTCAGCTTTTCTCTCAATTGCATAAATATAATGCGCTGCTACTGTTGCATGACCACAAATTGGAACCTCTGTTGTTGGAGTAAAAAATCTTACTTCAACATCATAATTTGAAGAATCTGTTTCAAAAATAAATGCAGTTTCCGAATTATTTAATTCTCTTGCAATTCTCTGCATCTGCTCATCTGTAAGTCCATTTGCGTTTGGAACAACCCCAGCAGGGTTACCATGAAATCTATTTTTTGTAAATGAGTCTACTTGATATATTCTATATTTTTCCATAATTTCGCCTCTATAAATACTAGTTTGTCTGTCTGTTAAAACTGATATTAACATACTTTTTAGGCAGTTTCACTTAAATTAAAAGATATAATATGGCCCTTTAATGAAAACGAACTGATCCTTATTATAGAATCGCGCTCTTTTATGGACGATTGTTATTAAACTAAAGCCGCAGTTAGCTGAAATGGTCTTCTCAATCCTTATCTAAAAATGGAATAAATCTTTTATGATTATAGATACTTTTAGATTCTGCCACGCCTGTTGAGTAACTCAATTCATAAAACAAGAGGTGCACAGCGTGTAAAAATCGTGTGTATAATTTGTGTAAACAGGTGTATTAATCACACCTTTTTTCTAACGTTTTCTATCGTAACCCCAATAAAAGAAAAAACGCCTCAAACCCTTATATATCAAGGATTTGAAGCATTTTCAATTTCGTTCAAACTTTACATATCTGAACTCTTCGACGTCCCAGGAGGGATTCGAACCCCCGACCGACGGCTTAGAAGGCCGTTGCTCTATCCAGCTGAGCTACTGGGACAAGATGGTGATCAATAAAACCTTATGTATTCAGCGCATTGATTATTATATCACATTTCGGGCAACTGTCAAAATCATTTTTTTATGATATTGGGAAGCTGGCTGCAAAAGGAATCATTTGGACGCTAACGGGGTATTATGTACAAAGAACCATGCATAAAGGAGGGGTTAATCCGTGAGAGGTCTTTTGTCGTCACTTTGTTATTTCAGCATTTTCTTCGCACCTTTTCTAGTGCCTGTCATTGTGTGGATTGCAGTACGGGACGAATATGTTCAGGAACATGCAAAAAAAGCTATTTTATCGCATATTTTCCCCATTATTGCGGCGATTCCGCTAGTGTATTTTATTATAACGGCGAATCATGCAGGTTCAGTGATCGGGTTTGTACTGCTATTCGTAGTGGTCTATCTCGGGGTTTTTGTGTATAACATCTACAAAGGAATTATGACGCTGCGTGAAGCGGCTTAGTTCAAAAGAAGCCTCCTATATTCCGCAAACTTGGCGGGATACAGAGGCTTCTTTAGGGTTATTTTTGATGAGTTGCTGTTCCTATTTAGTTCAATGGCTATGGCTGCTTATTTATTCCCAAAGCGTTTAGGGCTTCTACGTACCTCATGTCTTACGTTTTTCTCCAGCACTTCTTCTGCAAACTCATTGTTATGAATATAACTGCTGCCTTTATTTTTCTTATAATTCGCTTTGCCGTCTATGATTTCCCCCTCCTTTCACGCTGATCCGGCGATGGCGCCGGGGCCCAAATCAACAAAAGCCGAGGCATAGCACACCATATCCTCATGCCCCGAACTCCTTGGCGAACTCTGTACTGAGTTGCCCATAGGAGAGCAATTCTTTTTTGAACTTCTCTCGCTCCTCACCAGCAGTAATGTGTGTAGAATCGGTAAAAGCCTTGTCTGTCACTTCCTCAAATGCCGAATGCAGGTTATTGTCGTACCAATCCAGCTCCAGATCGGCGTCATTGCGGATGATCCGTACCATGTCATAGTCATGCTGACCATCCGTCTGATCCTTGGCCGTGATATAGACCAGCAGTTCCGGGTCATCCGCGGCACCAGGCCGCACCTCTACCTCAGCGCAACGCACTCCGTCAAGTTCAGTGAAGCGGCGGATTTTGGCATCCTTGATGTAGTACATGGTCTTCCTCCTTCCTTGCGAGTAGACGGGTTGCCCCATCAGTAGTTTTCGGAACGGACAGACATTTTATGCTTCTTTTCGGCATATATACTGTTGAACTGGGGATTTAGTTTTTGATTCATTCCAACACTGGATGAACACGATAAAGAGAGGATGAACAGACATGTGCGGAATTACAGGTTTCATACAGTGGAACGGAGACTTAATGCATCAATCTGAGCTGCTGCTGAATATGACACAAACGCTCTCCGATCGCGGACCAGATGCTGCGGGTACCTGGATATCCAATCCGTGTGCCTTCGGACACCGAAGACTGAGCGTTATGGACCCGGAAAATGGCGCTCAACCCATGATCCGGCAGCTGGAGGATATCACTTATACGATTGTATATAACGGGGAAATATATAACGCGCCTGAGTTGAAAAAAGAGCTGCAACAGCGCGGGCATTTTTTCCGTACACAATGCGACACGGAGGTGCTGCTCGAATCCTATATCGAATGGGGCCCCGAATGTGTGAATCGGTTAAACGGCATTTTTGCGTTTGCGGTCTGGGATAGTGAGCGGGAGCAGGTGTTTCTGGCACGGGATCGGCTGGGAGTGAAGCCGCTATTTTATAGCCAGACCGAAGAAGTATTCGTATTTGGCTCAGAACCCAAAGCACTGCTTCAGCATCCAGCGGTAGAAGCAGCAGTGGACGCTGAGGGATTGGCCGAAATCTTTATCATCGGTCCTGCACGTACCCCCGGACACGGCGTCTATTCGTCTATGAAGGAGCTACGCCCCGGGCATACGCTGACTTACAGCCGCGACGGCGTGCGCATTCAAGCCTACTGGACACTGGAAAGCATTGCGCATGAGGATAACACCGAAGAAACGGCGCTTAAGGTACGAGAACTGTTGCTGGATACGGTGGAGCGGCAGCTCATTTCGGATGTTCCGGTGTGCACCTTATTGTCTGGCGGGCTGGATTCAAGCGCTCTATCCGCATTAGCTGTCGATTATTACAAACGTACCAGGCAGGGACAAGTTCATACGTATTCGGTCGATTATGTGGATAACGACAAGCATTTTAAAGCCCATGCGTTTCAACCCGGAGCCGATGCCCCCTGGATTCAGCGGATGGTGGATGAATTAGGGACAAATCATCACTGGATTGAATTCGATACGCCAGAAGTCGTAGCAGCTCTGAACAACTCCACGCTAACGCGGGATTTACCCGGAATGGCGGACGTGGATTCGTCGCTGTATCTCTTTTGCCGGGAGATTAAAAAAGGGGCTACGGTCGCTATTTCCGGCGAGGCTGCGGATGAAGTTTTTGGCGGATATCCATGGTTCCACCGGGAGGATATGCTGAATTCGGGTACATTCCCGTGGGCAGTTGCTCCTGACATGAGAGCCAGTCTGTTGTCTCCCGAAGTGCGGGACTGGATCAAGCCGCTGGAGTATTTGAACGACCGCTACTCCGAAGCGGTAGGAGAAGTGCCGAAGCTACCAGGAGAAACAGGAAAAGCTGCGCAAATGCGCGTTATGTCCTATTTGAACATCACCCGCTTTATGCCTACTCTACTGGACCGCAAGGATCGGATGAGTATGGGAGCCGGACTCGAAGTGCGGGTACCGTATTGCGATCATCGATTGGTGCAATATGTATGGAACATTCCGTGGAGCATTAAGATGACAGGCGGACGTGAAAAAGGTATTTTGCGCAAGGCGCTTGAGGGTGTACTGCCGGATGATGTGCTGTATCGCAAAAAAAGCCCATATCCAAAAACGCATAACCCTTCCTACCTTGAGGCTGTGAAAAAGCAGGCGCTGCAGCTGCTGGATGACTCCTCTTCCCCACTGCTCAAGCTGATTGATGCGCAAAAGGTACGCGATATTGCCGCCTCACCGGAGGCATCCACCAATCTGCCTTGGTTTGGTCAACTGATGTCGGGTCCGCAGTTGTTTGCCTATTTGGCCCAAGTGGATAACTGGTTGCGCACTTACAAGGTAGCTATTCGATAAGCTAAAAATACCAAAAAGGCTATCCGCAGCTCATGACTGACGGATAGCCTTTTTTCGTTATGTGAATGGGGGATGATTTCGCCCCTGCTACCAAGCTATGCCTGTGGATTACCCAGCTTTGTTGCCAAATTACGCAGAGCTATCCCTCGGTGACTGATAGCCTGCTTTTGTTCCAACGTCAGCTCGGCCATTGTCTTCTCAAACTCTGGCAAATAAAACAGCGGATCATACCCAAACCCACCGCTGCCGGCGGTTTCAGTAGTAATCCAGCCTTCCACGGAACCTGTCGATTCCAGCGTCTCGCCAGTCTGCGGATTATACAGAATCAAGGTACAGACGAATTGAGCCGGGCTTAGCAAAGGCTGTCCCGTATCATCACCCAGCTGCTTCGATTCCAGAACGTCGAGCAGCTTGATATTGTTTTCGTGATCGCTGGCACCTTCTCCAGCATAACGGGCAGAGTATACCCCCGGTGCACCGTCCAGCAAGTCCACGCAGAGGCCTGAATCATCGGCCAGCACGGGCAATCCGAGCACATCTCCAACCGCTTTTGCTTTTTTCAGTGCATTTTCGGCAAAGGTTTTGCCATCTTCAACGACATCAGGAATGTCGGGATAATCGTACATGCTTCTGACTTCCTTGCCAAACGGCGCAAAAGCATGCGCAAATTCCCGCACTTTTCCTTTATTTTTCGTAGCGACAATGACGACCGGGCCATCCAGCTGCATTAGGCGCCAGCTCCTGTACGTCCAGCACCGATCTTATCAGCAATCGGTCCAAGTACTTCTTTTTGGCGCTCAATCATTTGCAGAATCCCTTGTTCGCCCAAGCTAAGCAGTTGATCCAACTCGTTACGGTCAAATGGGCTTTCTTCACCTGTACCTTGCAGCTCGACATATTTTCCACTGCCAGTCATGACAAGATTCATGTCCACTTTGGCCTTGGAATCCTCTTCATAGTTCAGATCCAGCAACGCTTTTTCACCTACAACCCCTACGCTGACGGAAGCCAGAAAATCGGTAATCGGAAAAACAGGCAGCTTGTGCTGGGTAGCAATTTTATTGACCGCAATCGCCAACGCTACGAAAGAACCGGTAATTGAGGTTGTACGTGTTCCGCCGTCCGCCTGAATGACATCACAATCCAACGTAATCGTCCGTTCACCAAGCGCCTGCAAATTGACCACCGAACGCAATGCTCTTCCAATCAGACGCTGAATTTCCATGGTACGGCCTGTCAGCTTGCCACGCGCAGCTTCACGCTGATTACGGCTATGAGTCGCACGCGGAAGCATGGAATACTCTGCGGTTACCCAGCCTTTTCCTTGTCCCTTCATAAAGGGGGGGACGCGTTCTTCTACAGTAGCCGTGCAAATGACTTTCGTCTCGCCAACCTCTATAAAAACAGAGCCCTCCGCGTATTTATTTACTCCTGCTGTCAATTTCATCGGGCGCAGCTCATCACCGTTTCGTCCGTTAGATCTACTCATGCTTTTTCCTCCTACGTCGTATGCAACCTGTTCTTATATGTTTATTTTACCAAAGTGTGCAGGCAAAAGCACCCCAAGGACGATTCCCGCCCTTAAAGAGGTTGTTCAAAAAGTCGTCTTTCCATGACGAAGCTAATCAAGAAGCGGATTCAACGTCGAATCTTGAATTCAGCCGGGCCTTCCGTTGCTCACGTAGATCTGTCTACGCTCCGCTACTCAGTCCCTAGCTTCATCCAATCTTCTCGGTCCTGAAAAGCCGACTTTTGAACACGCCCTTAAAGAGGGATTTCGTTAATATGCTGCGGCTTGGCTACAGGCTCTCCATAATTTTGATTATTTTGTCCAATCACGCTTTTTTCACCATTCAGTTCAATCCGAATTTTTGTTTTGACTGCATCATCTGAATTGTCTGCCGCTGTCAGCACAACCGATTCCAAAAATTCAGCAGGCACTGCTTCTCCCTTAGCGAACATATCATCCGAGAGCGATACCGTAATGACGTTGTCTTTGGAGCGTTCTACCGATTTCAGTGCCGTCTCTCCTGTCATCACTTCTTGTAACCCATCTTTGGTCTGCGGCCCTTGAATCAATTGATGCAGTGCTGACTGGACACGATCTTTTTCAGGGCTGACCAACCGTGTTACAGGTACATAGTATTGAACTCCAGCAGGAGAAGATGAAGAGAAATACACAGTGACTGGACTAGAATCCAGTGGTGTTACGCCATGACCAATCTCCAAGTTAATACCTACTGCACGTGTCAACGGATGATCCAGCGGTGTGCCGCCAACAGGCATTTCGTTCAGCTTTTTGCCCTCCACCCAGATCTGTACGCTCTCAATATCAGGACGGTCGGTCAGGGTCCAGGTCAAGCTCTCCATTAATTTTCGTTCATCCTGTGGCTTATAGTTGGCGAAAGATTTGTTGAATTCGACAACAGCCAGCTTGTTGTTCTTGTCCACTGTCACACTTTTCACTTCCGTGCCTTGGGGAATTACACCTTTAAATCCCTCTGGCAATAATCCGGCATACGGCCCCCCCTCAACCAGGGCTTCCAGCGCCGACTTGGCATCTGCCTGTACATCCCCTGTAGCCATCGGTAAAGATACCGGGGCCAGCAAACCGTTATGATCTTGCAAAAAAACAGCCCTCAGTTGCCCTGTACTGGCAGGTGCTTTTCCGGTTACAGCCTTAATCATGGACTGCTCTGTCGTGGACGGCGGGGGGTCAATGGATGCCGATTCGTTGCCGAAAAGGCTGCAGCCTGACAACAACAGGGGTAGGGATAGCAGTCCAGCTACAGAGGTCATACGCCATGGGTGTTTTATATTCATAAGTGAAGTTCCTCCCTAACAATTTTGTACAGATTGTACTAATATGTATACAAGCCTCGCGTAAAAAATAACTACTTTTTCAGCAGACTGGACACACTGGTCATAATTGCAGTAGAAATCAGGATCTATACGAGGAGGGTAACTTCAATTTTATGGACAAGAAAAAAGTACCTTACAGCCTGAACAGTAAAAAGGTAGCTGATGCCACCCGCGAGTGGCTGCACAAGCGTGGCGTTAACATGACTGAAATCGCAGAACTGGTCATGCTTTTACAGAAAAAATATTACCCAACCCTAACGATGGAAGAATGTATGGAGAATGTGGACAAGGTACTGATGAAGCGCGAGGTTCAAAATGCCGTGCTCACGGGCATCCAACTGGATATCCTTGCAGAACAGGGCGCTCTTCTTCCCCCATTGCAGGATATGATTGAAAATGATGAGGGATTATACGGGGTGGATGAAATTCTGGCCTTTTCCATTGTAAATGTGTACGGCAGCATTGGATTCACCAATTACGGTTATGTCGATAAACTCAAACCAGGTGTGCTGGAACGCCTGAATGATAAAAGCCTCGGGCCGATCCATACGTTCCTGGACGACATTGTGGGCGCTATCGCAGCTTCGGCCAGCAGCCGTATCGCCCATCGCAAACAGGCAGAGCGTGAGCAGGAGCTTGGGGAAGAAAGCGCACCGAATACAACACGTTAAACAACATGCTAAATAACAAACAACGCGTGGGAATATAACAGATATATAAGGGTTAGAGGAGAACTAGACATGGCAAACATTACTGAAGGGTATGCATTCCGTACGATGCAGGCTAATGATTATGATCAAGCCATTGAGCTGTGGAATGGCTTAGACGGATTGGGATTAAGCGAGGCCGACTCACCGGAGCGAATTGCACGCTTTTTACAACGGAACGAAGGACTTAGCTTTGTCTGTGAGTACAACGGAAACATCATAGGCACGATTTTAGCGGGCCACGATAGTCGCAGGGGGTTTCTGTATCATCTGGGTGTAGCTGCAGCACATCGTGGTCAAGGGATCGCGCCCAGATTGGTGGATAAAGCGTTATCTGCTTTGCTGAGAGAAGGCATTGATAAATGTCATCTGTTTGTGATGGAGCATAACGCAGGGGGTCAACGCTTCTGGTCAGCTAATGGCTGGGAGAAACGGGATGGAATTTTACTATATTCCCGAGGACTAGAATAGGATCTAAGCGCTTGATCTATACAAATAGGAACACCGGGTCTGATTCAAGTCGAGCTATAAACGATCAGACCCGGTGCATAATACTCACAGCTTATTCATTGCCATTCTAACATTTCAAGCTCAGATTACCTTCATTCATAAATTACAATCCATTTTGTGGACGCAGTGCACGTTCTACAATTCCCAGCGTGGATTGACGAGAGAAGAACCGGGACACCTGAGCTACCCAATAGTTTTGGCGACCGGAAATGATGTGACTACGTCCCTTTTCAAATGCTCTCAACGCGTTCTTCACAACGGTTTGGGGAGTTTCCCTAATTCCAATTGACGCTTCACTTGCGCCAACAATATCAAAAAACGGCGTTTCTGTTGAGCCTGGACAAAGGGCCAAAACTTTAAGCCCCCGTTTCCGATTTTCGGCCCATAGCGCTTCAGTAAAAGAAAGCACAAATGCTTTGGTTGCTCCATATACGGCCATATAAGGATCGGGCTGAAATGCGGCTGTGGAAGAAACATTGATGAGCCCCCCATCCCGCTTACGCAATAAATCAGGCATAAATGCATGTGTGATGTCGACTAAAGCAGCCACATTGAGCATCACTTCCTCATGCTGTCGTTCTCCTGAAACCTGCTCAAAGTATCCATAGGTGGCAAAACCCGCGTTGTTAATCAGGAGATCTACCTTTAGCTGTTGTTTTTGAACCTCCTGATGCAATGTCTGGGATGCTCCGGGTGTGGAAAGATCCAGCGCAATCACTGTTGCTTTTACGTTATATTTAGCTATGAGCTCCTTGGCCAGCGCTTCTAATTTGGTTTCATTCCGAGCTACCAAAATGAGGTCACATTTCTTAGCTGCGAGCGAATAGGCAAATGCCTCGCCAATACCGGATGATGCCCCTGTGATCAGAGCTGTTTTGTTTGCGTACATAAACATGATGATAACCTCCACAGTATCGTTGTTTTATTCTAGAAACATTGTTACCACTACTCTATAATGAACTGAAGTCATCTACTATGACGACCTCAGTACACTTCATTTTTACGATGGGGATGAGGATGTTTTAAATGCTACGAGCGTATTCTTCAGTGTAAATGCATACACCCCTTGAGCCATATCTACATCTGAAAAATGACCTGCAAACTGAAGATGTATGACCCCATGTAAAGCAGACCAAAACATCCGGACAACCAGCAACGGATCATGCTCTTTCAATGCTCCCTGCTCCATAGCGTGTATGACGGTTTGCAGAATTCGTGACAGTGCCGTTGTGGTCCCCTCCAAGCTCTGTTCATCCGGCTTGAAATCAGACAATGCCCCGCCAAACATCATTTTATAATAGGCTGAATGGAGCTGTGCAAATTCCCAGTACGCCCAGCATAGAGCTTCCAGATCAGCGAGTACGCTTTCGGTAACAGGTACTTGCTGGAAGGTTTCAGCCAATAGCCGACATCCATCCAGGTACATCTCATTGGCAAGACCATCCTTACTGCCAAAAATATTGTAAATGATCTTGGTGGAACAGCTTAATTTCTGCGCAACTCGCCGTACGGTCACAGCCTCAGGCCCTTCTTCCACAAGAAGGATGCATGCGGCATCGATGACATTTTTACGTAGCAATTGCTGCTGCTGTTGCTTCACTTCCGAATAGGTTTTATAGGGAGGCGATGGCTCGGACATGATTGAATGCACTTCCTTTTGCTTGAGGATTTTGCAAAATCCTGGCTTATTAAAAACTGTTGCTTGTTGCTACTATAATAAATTAAAGAACTACACAAGACTTTCGGGAAACGGTGTTTCCGTTAAGAATCATAGTATTCTAAGCCTGAGTATTTGTCAAATAAAAAAAGAAACACAATAAGTAGATACACTTACCGTGCTCTGGTTGATTGCTTAAAAATGAAGCTATGTTGGGTGTTTCACGATCAGTAGGCAATACCTACCCGTGTACGGATAAATTCGTAACTCTTGCATTGCCAATAAGTAAAATCAGCCGTATCCGCGGTGGTAATTTGTGAGCCACCTTCAGGCAAAAAATCTTTTTCCACGCGATAAATACCTGTCCGCGCTCCGTCCGGTAGATAGGTTGGACATACGATTGTCCAGTCTAGTGCCGATTCACGCAGCAATTCGTACACTCGCCGATGTTCCTGGGCCGCACGAGTGCTGCGTCGTCGGGTATCGTAGGACTCGTAACGATACAGGTCCGGTTCGGTCCGGCTTTGCAAAATTCCTGCCGTTCCTACCGTAATGAGCCGAGAAATGGACTGTTCCTGCATGAGCCGGATCAGCAGGGCTATATTAACGGATAAGGTAGTCGTTCCATCCGTATTCAGCGCACTGATCACAGTCGTCGCCCCACCCTTCAGCGCCTGTGCTACGTCCTCTCCATTAGTGGCATCGCCTTGTACGATTTGCAGCTGATTCCCATATCCAGGTATGTAATCCTCCAACTTGTCCGGTGAACGAACAAGGACCGTAACGGTATGACCGTCCGCTAACGCATAATCTAATATATACCGTCCTACGCGTCCGGTAGCTCCCAGCAGCAGCAAATTCATAAAGTCCTCTTTTCCGGCATGCATGCCGCTTGTCATGTTGTTTCGTTATGTCACTTGTTGGTCAACTTTCCGTGACTATTGACGGCAAAAGGGATAGAAGCGCGTGATTGGGTTCGTCTCGCTCATAGAGGCCCGTTCACGGCGCACCAGCTCCACCAGATGAGCCAGCGTCTCGGACATGGCAAACCTTAGCTGGTGAATACCCAGCTTGCCACCGAACATGGCAATGCACAGCTCATAGGCTGTGCTTCCCTCCGGTTGGATCAGCTGCTGAAATTTCTCCAGTCGTTCTTCATGATGTGCCAGCAACGCTTGCGTCCGCTCCCGAAAATAACCAAACGGATTGCGGTGCCCCGGATATGCCCACGCTACCTCCAGCTTACCTAGACGCTGCAAGCCGTCTACATAAGACTTCAACGGCTGGGCATCACTGCCCGGCAGCAGACTGATATTAGGAGAAATCTGCGGCAAAACTGCGTCACCGCAGAGGATAACACCGCTATTCGGGTCATATAAGGACATATGTCCGGGCGCATGCCCTCCCGTCTCGACGGGCAGCCAACTGCGTCCACCCCATTCCAGACGAGCGTCTATGCCGGTAGGAATAACGGTAATCTCAGGCTGTGGATTCACTTGCAAATAAGCCTGCCGCATATGTAATTCCAAGGCCGGCACTTGCTCCAAAGGAAAACCATGCTGGACAAAAAAGCTGGGAAGCCTGTTCTCCATAGCGACCGTCGATTCTGGAGCGTCCCACATCATCATCGCTTCCTTATGGCTTCGGGCTGACATATGTACACGAGCCTGACTTTGCTGCTGCATCCAGCCCGCCAATCCGTAATGATCGGGGTGATGATGAGTGACCACAATGTCCGAAATATCCCCAAAGGACATTCCCAGCTGGTGGAAGACATGCGCCCATTCTGCCTCGGTGTCCATATTGCGCGGCCCCGGGTCTACAATTGTAAAACCGTGCTCTCCCTTGAGCACATAGCTATTCACCCAGCGCAGCGGAAAGGACATGGATATTTTGACCTGAAAGCCTCCGTCTATTCGCTCACACGGTGTAAGCTCTGGCATTTTCATGGCTTCCACCCGCCTTTCTGTTTCAAGCCCGCACGCCGACAAAAATCATTCGAGGCGAAGCATCTTCAATATATTGATCTTCATTATAGCTTCCGTGTACCTGCTCTACAGATAGTCCGGCTTGCTCTAGCAATCCACGAAACTTCTCATATGGATATAGCTTCACTCGTTCATGATACACGCGCGCAGGTTCTCCCTCAGTAGGAGTCGTGCCCAGAGCAGAGGCTGCCTCAGTGCCCGTAACGGATGCAGCTGACCGAATCGCAATTTTCTTTTTCACAAATCCATCTTCAATGACCCGATGCTCCTCAATCCAATTCCCTTCATCCTCCCGCGACGAATGCGGTACCAAATGAGCGGCTACGTAAGCAGGGTTCAAATAATCTATGATAAAGCGTCCTCCCGGCTTCAACAGCCGATATATTTCCTTTAGCACTTTAAGCTGCTCCTCATCCTGTTCAAAATAACCAAAGGAGGTGAACAAATTCATCACCGCGTCATAGCTTTCATCCAGCGGCACCTCTCTCATATCCCCTTGATGCCAACTTACCCGTCCTTCGGAATCAGCTGCACGAGCTTCTCTCAGCAGCACATTGGAAAGGTCCACACCTGTCACCTGATAACCTGCATCTGCGAGCGCAAGCGAATGACGTCCCATCCCACAACATAAATCCAATACGCTGGAGCCTTGCGGTAATTTAAGCCAGGAGATCATTTTTTGCACTTCCTGATAGGCTCCCTGAAAGTCGCGATGCTTGTATACCAATAAATAATCTTCCCCAAAGCTTTGCTCGTACCATTCTGCCATATCGTTTCTCCTCCATGAACTCATTTCGCTCTATTACATACTATATTAGCTTTTTCAAACTGGAAACTCAAAAGCATTACGAATAAGGGTTTTGCAAAATCCTGAATAAGGAAACATGTTACAATAACCGTATTTGAGCTTAAATATTCATAGGAACTTCATACCAACTTCATGTGATTCACCCCATTTTATCATTAAAATGATTCATGGGAACGCCTTTAGAAGTTTTCATGAAGGAAAGGAGCGGGGAAATTATGATTCAAATTGGACTTACGGGTTGGGGCGATCACGATGACTTGTATCCAACGGGTACCAAAGCTAACCAAAAACTAAGTATCTATGGAAGCCATTTTCCGGTAGTAGAAATGGATAGCTCTTTCTATGCGGTGCAGCCCACAGATCGTATGGCACGCTGGGCGGCGGAAACCCCTGACTCTTTTTCATTTCTCGTCAAAGCCTACCAAGGCATGACTGGACATACCCGCGGCAAGCAACCTTACTTCAAAACAATAGATGCCATGTACGAAGCACTGCATGCATCGATAAAGCCTCTTCACGAAGCGGGCAAGCTCAAAGCCGTGCTGTTTCAGTACCCACCCTGGTTCGACTGTACACGTGAGAATGTCGCTGTACTGCGAGACACAAAAAATAGGATGGGAGAGGTCCCATCCGTACTTGAATTCAGACATCAAAGCTGGTTCACACCCGATTTTCGGAAACAAACGCTGGCATTCATGCGTGAAGAAGGCTGGATACACAGCGTATGCGACGAGCCGCAGGCAGGACCAGGGTCGGTTCCCATTGTGCCGTTGGCTACAGACGGTAATCTGACAATCGTACGTCTCCACGGGCGGAACATATCGGGCTGGAATCAAAGCTCTGCACCGAATTGGCGGGAGGTTCGTTATCTGTATCGGTACAATGAACAAGAGTTGACCGAATGGAGAGACAGGTTGCTGGAGCTGGAGCAGCAAAGCCGCGAGGTGTGTGTTATTTTCAACAACAACTCAGGTGGAGACGCCGCTGCTAATGCCAAGCAACTCATGACCATGCTTGGCATGGACCCTAAACCTTTTCCCCCTCGCAAGCCACACGAAGAGGATAACGGGCCGGAACAGCTTGAACTATTTTGAGGAACGGGCTGAGGGTGAGGAGTTGGAGATAGCCTCCTTGAGCTTGCGTGCATTATCCAGTAAATGCGGGTCGTCAGGTAAATAGCGTAAAGCGGTCTGGTTATGCTCATACGAAGCGTCCAGCTGACCTACATGGGCATAGCAATGGCTGAGCCGCACATGAGGTAACCAGGAGTAGCATGGTAGTGGAACAGGTCGCATACCCGGAAGGTGATGCTGTTGCTCCAATGCCTTTTCGTACCAGTACGCGGCAGTGCTCCATTCGTTTCTTGTGAAAAACCAGTCACCGATCATGCAGCACAAGTCTGATTGCGGCACACCGTATCGAAAGGAACGTAACAGACGATCCAGCTGTTGCTCCGGCTTCCCAAGGTGAAGATAGCATTCCGCCGACCGCGCACAAGCGGTAATCCGATCCTCACGGTAGCCGCTTGGCTCCTCCAACAGATGGTTGAACGCCTCTACCGCCTCGGCATATTCTTTACGGTCAAAACATTCATTGGCGTGCAAATACAGCAGACGCCCCTCCAGCTTGCCGCTTTCGCTGATCCACCGGGCGAGAATACGTTGGTTACGGAGCGTGTGGTCTTGCATTCGGCGGTGAGTTATTGCCACATCTGAATGAACGATTTGCCCCTGAGGTATCACCAGATCCTCATGCAGACGCCCTTCCCAGCGGTATTGTCGCTCACGCTTCACGAGACGGATACGGCGTGAGGTGAACAACAGTTCACCCTGCTCCCCCTCTGCCAAATGAAGTGGCATCACCACTGCGTCGATATCCTTAGACAAACGCTGCTTCAAGGCACGCAGGCGCTCACGATCCGGCTCCAGCAGCACATCGTCCGCATCCAGCCACATGACGTAGGAACACGTCGCCTTGTCAAATGATTCATTACGGGCGGCTGCAAAATCATCCTTCCATTCAAATGTATATAGCCGATCCGTATAGCGGGCCGCTATCGTCTTCGTCTGATCCGTCGACCCTGTGTCCACAATAATGATTTCATCCATCAGGTCTGCGACCGAATCCAGACAGCGGGTAAGTGTGTGCTCCTCGTTCTTTACGATCATGCACAAGCTGATGGTCAGTGGATGCTCAGTCATGACTTCACGTCATCCCCTTTACCTTTGGCTGATTCTCCCCTCGTTTTTCCGGTAGACTCGCCAGCAGTATATGCACCTCTCCTTTCAGCCTGCGTCTTGTCTAGCTGTTCGACACGTGCATACCTTTCCATCGGCAAAAGTTGTTCCTCCATATACCGGATTCGCTGTACCGCCTTGTCGAGTGCGGCCTTTCGCTGATTCATTTTGCGAACATGCTGCTGCTCCACCAGTCGAAATTGCTCCTCGTCCAGTTTCATCCACTCATTCAGATGCGCTGCCTCTGGTTTGACCTCACGCAGTTCTTTCGACTTCTTGCGGCCTGCAAAGCACAAATATTTGTGATGCACCTCCAACGCTTGTTCATCAAAATAAGGATACAACACACGGGAGAGGCTCCCGGCATAGTAAGTCCGCTTGTGATCATGAAACGGATGGTAACCATAAGGTACAGACAGGACGAGCGTACCCTTTTTATTCAACAAGCGGTAAGCATGAGCCAGCAGGTTGTCGGGATGCGCAAAATGTTCCAAAATCTCCCCTAAAATAATGGTGTCAAAGCCACCGGGAGGACGCTCAAATTGTGAAATGTCCTTTAACTGAAAGTGGACTCGTCCCCGTATGGGTGCGGATTCCTGACGAAGTTCTTTTTTTGCATAAGAAATGCTGCCCTCTTCCAAATCAATAGCCGTTACCTCAAAGCCTTCCCGCCCGAGCAAAATAGCCGTTATGCCCTGACTGCACCCAACATCCAACACCGTATGACCCTGTACATGGCGACAAATCCAGTGAATTCTATTGCGGGTGGCTTCATGAGATTCCTCCGAATTAATCTGCCCGTAATAACGTTCGTTTACCTGATCACGGTTAGCCAACAGCGGCGCCCCCTCCGGGATGCCCCAAGATCACGACATGTCCACCTGTGCAATGTGCAGTCGCATTACGTGTATCGAAGACCAGCGGGGCATGGTCGACCAACTGTTGGTAGTTCACCACAGAATGGTCTGTCGTAATGACTACGATATCTGCACTTTCCCATAGCTGGGCATTTGCCGTCCGAGATGGGATTTCTTCACCGTTCAGCTTAAAACTCGATACATACGGGTCGGTGAAGCTAACCGAAGCACCCATTTTAGTTAAATGCTCGAACAGGACAAGAGCCGGGGATTCGCGAACATCATCAATATCCTTTTTGTAGGCCACACCTGCCAGAATGATGTTGGCCTTGTTTATGGCTTTATCTTTCTGAGCAAGCATAGCTTCAATTCGCTCCGCAATATACAGCGGCATACGCCGATTCATGCGATCTGCCAAGTCCACGAATTCCAATGGAAAACCATGCTGCTCGGATTTCCATGACAAGTATAGCGGATCAACCGGGATACAGTGCCCCCCGATGCCAGGTCCCGGATAAAAAGGCATATAGCCGAATGGCTTGGTGGCCGCTGCATCCAGTACCTCCCATATATTGATGCCAATTTTCTCACAGGCGGCTGTCAACTCATTGACCATTCCAATGTTGACGCTGCGGAACGTATTCTCGAATAGCTTGGCGGCTTCCGCCACGGTCGTCGAGCTTACCGGAACAATCTGGTCCAAAAAGGACCCATAAAACCCTGCTCCCACTGCCAGACAATCCGGCGTGCAACCGCCGATCACCTTGGGTGTGTTGCGAATGTTAAAATGAACGCTACCCGGATCCACACGTTCCGGCGAGAAGCACACATAGAAATCCTTACCTACCGTCCAGCCCCTGCGCTGCTCTATCACCGGTCGAATCAGTTCCTCGGTCGTTCCCGGATAGGTGGTGCTTTCCAGAATCAACAGTGTTTGTCTACGCAAATGAGGTATAGCCTGATCAATAGCCGTTTCAATATAGGACGTATCCGGTTGGTGTCCGTCCGTCAGTGGCGTAGGCACGCAGATCACGACGATATCCGCATGCTCCAGTACCTTGATATCCGTAACCGGATGCAATTGCTGCCCGATCAGACCTTCCAATGCATCATCACCAATGTCTATGATGTACGACTTTCCTTGAAGCAGCTTGGCTACTTTGACGGGATCGGAATCCACACCATATACATTATAACCAGCCTTTGCCATTTCCACTGCCATGGGCAGCCCTACATAACCGAGGCCGATTACCGCAACCTTTACAGTTCCTTTAGTTATTTTTTCCATAAGCTGCAAAATACCCACCTCTTTCATCGTTACTCCATGCCTCGCAGTAGCTCAGCAATTCCAGCGCGATCCATTAACTCATCGTCCGAGCGATATTGATTGAAGCTCACTCGTTCCAATCCACCGTATTGGCTCAGTAAGCGCTTGTCTGCTTGCTGGGGAAGAATAACAAAATAGCGATCTTCATAGCGATACGTATGCGGCACCTCATAGGGCGAAATCAGCACCTCATGCAGCTTTTCCCCACCACGTATACCAATCTCCTTTACTTTCAACGCAGGCTGCCCCGCCTGTTCTTTCATCACTTCTGCTAGATCTGCAATATTGCAGCCCTTCATTTTCATCACTAGCGTCTCTCCCCCAACCGCCGTGACAGAAGCCTTCAGCAGCAAGCCAATCGCCTCTCCGAGCGTGAGGAAAAAGCGTGTCATATCTGGGCTCGTCAGCGTTAAATCCTGCCCATCCGCGATCTGGCGCTTGAACAGGGGCACGACACTTCCACTCGTCCCCAACACGTTGCCGCCGCGTATACACACAAAGCGAGTACGCTCACTTAAAGTGTTGGCGCGGATCATCAGTCTTTCACCTATCGCCTTCGTCATGCCATATACATTCACCGGATCTACCGCCTTGTCTGTAGAGACATCAATTACCTTGGCGACTCCCTGCTCAATGCTGGCCCGGATCACGTTTTCCGTACCGTGTACGTTCGTCTTGAAAGCCTCTTCCGGCTGTCTCTCACACACAGGGACATGCTTTAATGCCGCCAAATGGAATACATAGTCCACTCCGCGACATGCCTCCTGCAATGCCTGAAGATCTCGAATATCTCCAATCATGAAATTCAGGCGAGGATCCGATAGAAATTGCCGCTGCATGGCAATCTGTGCAAATTCACCGCGTGAGAAAATACGAATCTCCGCCGGGTCCTCCTTCAGCAATTCAGCGGTTAGGCGTTGCCCCCAAGATCCCGTTCCTCCGGTCACCAGCAGTTTTTTTCCTTTGAACAATATAATCTCCTCCTGACCGTTACGAATTGGCAATGCCTGTTCCCAGAAATTCTGCCAGCACAGCATTCATTTCATTCTCTGACAGCCGATCCTTCGCCGGCACTTTTTTCACCGAAGTATTGGCAGCATGAATGACGTTCACATAGTTGCGAAGTGGAATGATCTCATGCGGCAGCTCCGTTACATATCCGTGCGTACCCTTTCCAGGAATGACCACACGGTAATCATTCAGAAAATCTTCCACTTGATAGCGAAACACATAAAAAGAAGGCGAACGGTGAAACACCGGTGCCATCTGCCCCTCAACCGCATCCCACAGGTAACCCATCTGGTTCACCAGCGCAACCGTCTCCGATTGAAACTTGTAATCATGCAACTGTTGTACAAAGGACTGGTGATACAAATCGTCGGAATCTATTCGAGCAATGAGCAGTTCGTCCGCACCTTCGATGTACGCATGGATACGACGTTTACTTTCGATGCTCGTACCAAAACGGATGTGGTCGGGAATGGGCTCATGTCGGGCCAGCTCCTCTTCCACGATGTCACTGCATCCGCCCGCCAGCTTGACGACAGATAGGAAATCCGCATTTGTCTGACTGAGTAAACTACGCAGCGTAAAGGTTCTGAATATATCCAGTCGCTCGCTGATCCACTCACGTGTCAGGCGGTTGGGATTCATCCCATAGTTATTAAAATTAATTTCAATTACAACCTTGCGATTCATTGATCTTCCTCCCTTTCAACCGTCTTCTCTCAAGTTATGAAGACGCTCCTGAAACGGCACGTACAGATACAACGAATCTTGTAAAAATAGGTAGAATCCAAAAAGAATAGCCGTTCATACAAAAACCTTTTCGCTTTCGACATATGATAGAATACAAAGTTTTTTACTCCATCTGAAAAGTTGAACAAGCAGGAACGACAGGGAGGAAACATGATATGACGAATCCAAAGTATCTGGAGATGGACGAGGTACTGAAGCGTTTGAAGCTAGCACTCGATCAGCACCAGTCCTTTTCGCTCATTCGTATTGGAGATGGTGAAAATTTGGTGTTGGCGCAGGATACCGTCTGGCCGATGGAAAAGGTGTTACAGGAACGTTGGGCGGTCAAAGCTAATCTCGGTCAAAAGGGACTGTTTCTACCAAATACGGAGCTACGGGACGCGGTGGCTGAGGCAGTGAGCAAAGCCAGCATTACTGGCATTTTGCCATATGATGACGAATCTATTAAAGCACCATCCTATATGAAGCGGGAGCTGACCGATCAGGTCTTTGCTCACTATGCTCTTTCCCCCCCGCTGACCTGCCACGCCTGCCTGAATCGGTATTTGGCTGGGACACCCGCTTTCTGGGACATGCTGAAAAATCGACGCATTCTGCTGGTCACCCGGACGGCCGCTGAAGT
This sequence comes from Paenibacillus sp. SEL3, assembly GCF_054602585.1. NCBI lineage: Bacteria > Bacillati > Bacillota > Bacilli > Caryophanales > Paenibacillaceae > Paenibacillus > Paenibacillus sp. SEL3. The sequence goes on from NZ_CM137725.1 coordinate 1,216,077, forward strand.
AAAGCCTGTTCTTGAGGCTGATCCGTACAAGCTGCATATCGCGCACACGCTGGCATTTCATCAATATGAACAAATGCCTGAAACACTCCAATGGATCGCAGCACACAAAGATGACTTTGACATTGCCCTGTTCTCTTGTGGTGTCAATGCAGTCGTGTTAGCACAAAAAACAGCAGAAATCACTGGCAAAGTAGGTATAGACTTCGGCAAGGCGACTAATATCGTCATGTTCGGCAAAGCTAATTAATAGATAAAATAATATTTGTGAAAAAATCCACTTAGCAAGTAATCTTTGCTCCGTATATCGAAAAGGCACTAGCAAATTTCAATTTTGCTGGTGCCTTTTTGATATCATATGTGGTTCTAAAGCGTGATCAAAAAGGATAATCCATATAAAGCTTTGAGCCCTTGCTTGTTTAGAAATAGAATTTGAGATTTCCTGTCACTTCTTTTACAATATTACAGAAACTAGCATTCATTAAAAACCATGAGGAGGGTGTTAAAATGTCACATAACAAGAGATTGAAGACATACACACTTACAAAAGCAAAGCATATAAAGGTTCATGGTCGAACTACGCAAACACGTACACCGCTTACTCTATTTTGGACAGGCAGTGGCATTGAATTGAATATCAAAGGCTCAGAGCTGTGGATTGAAATTGAGGCCGATTACCAGGTGTATGAGCCCTGGATCAGTATTGTCATCAATGGTGTCCCGATGAGTCGCCTGATGGTGACTGCAGGACGGCATTGGATCTGTCTTTTGAGAGGGTTAAACCCTGATACAGTCAAAAATGTCCGTGTGGTCAAGGATGTCCAGCCTATGAGTTCGGACCCGCACTGCTTGTTGCAAATTCATGCCCTGAAGGTTGACGGAGAATTGCTACCGGTCACTGATAAGCCCCTCAAGGTGGAATTTATCGGTGACAGCATTACCTCGGGAGAAGGAACGATTGGAGCGAAGGACGAGACAGACTGGGTTCCCATGCTGTTCACAGCACTACGCAATTATACAGCCATAACAGCCGAAGCACTAAATGCGGACTACCGAGTGTTTTCACAAAGCGGCTGGGGTGTCCTAACGGGCTGGGATAATAATCCCGATACGAACATACCGGCATATTATGAACAGATATGTGGTGTGCTGACCGGTGAGAGAAATGAAGCATTAGGGGCATTTTCAGATCATGATTTTACCTCATGGCAGCCGGACGTGGTCGTAGTGAATTTGGGGACTAATGACGGGGGAGCCTTTTATTCTCCTGCATGGACGGACCCAGCAAGCGGTAAAGTGTACAAGCAACGCTTGAACGAGGACGGCACATTCAATGAAGAAGATTTACAAGCTTTTGAAAGCGCTATCGAATGTTTTCTTGTCAAGCTTCGGAATTGCAATCCTGCGGCTCATATTGTATGGGCCTATGGGATGCTGGATACTCCTATGATGCCCTCAATCTACCGATCAGTAGATGCATACAAGAAAAGAACGAGGGATGGGAATGTGTCTGTATTCCAACTGCCTAACACGACGGAAGAAACGATAGGGTCTCGCAGCCATCCCGGGCTCCCCGCCCATACCAAAGCGGCAGATGAGTTGACAGTGTATTTGCGAGAGATTCTTAAGAAATAGAATCCGAGAAGCACGATCAACTTTGTAGAACACGCTCATAAAGGAAATTACAACAACTAGGTCATTTGTGCTCTCAGTGTTGTTGAGAATTATAGCCACGAGTCTGTAGCAGCTGTCTGTCTATGCTCGTGGCTAGTTGAGCTTCTGCGCAGCGGCCTATCCTAGGAGAACCACGAACAGGCAGCGAGTATTTACTAAAGAAATATTCACCTGATATATTTACAGAAACGGAGTCGAAGCGATGCCCGTGAATACCTCTGGACCATTACGAACAGTGGTCGAAACACCAGAAATATAAGAAGAATATACTGTTTGTATTGCCAATGGAGCGGATAGATCCTGTGCATTAAAAGCTTGCGTTTCATTAGATCCGGTCACGCCCAGTACCCCCTCGGCGCGGTAGACTACCTCGCTCGGATCATAGTCGGCTCCACGCACGATTTCAACTGCATACGTATCGCCAAGCTCACCGATTAGACCAATGGAACCACTAAAAGTCACAATCGGACCTGGCACAAGAAAGGTTCGCAGAGTAATCAAACCGAATCGCTCCGGTATAGGACCCAGTTGAATATCGGGACCTTCACCTGTCTTTGATGAATTGGTGGAGCTTCTCATATCCAGAAAAAAACCCATACCTTATCCCTCCAAATTGCAAGATACTCCATGTTATGCAAGAAATTCTTTGGCGTATTGGACAAATTAGTAATAAATCTATCAATTCAGCTCAAAATAACCGATAGTAAATACATATGATATAAGCTTTAGAAATGAATATATAGATAGAAAGCAGGGGTTAGATGAAACGACTGAAAACATTAACACTACGCAAGAAATTGACCGCAGCATTCCTTCTGGTCATGCTTGTTCCTAGTATTATTGTAAGTTCTTTTTCTTATCAAGCAGCATATAACCAGACGGACCGCCAATTACTTGATAGTGCGACAACTAGCGTTACTGCATCCGATCGTGCAGTTACTCAAACGATTCAAGCCAAAATCGCGGATCTCGAATATTACTCTACAACGATGACGGCTAGTGATAACAGTGCTGAAGCAGATGATGCCATTCTAAAAAGATTACAAGTTTATTTGAAAATGCACGCGGAAGCTGTTGATATGTTTGTAGGAACCCCCGAAGGTAAGCTCATTATTGGCAAAGCCGTAGGCTCCACAAACGATCCTCGTGAGCGCCCGTGGTACAAACAGGCCCTGGAGAAACCCGGTCAAACCGTAATCAGCCCTGTTGGACTCAATACGGCTAAGATCCCCGTTGTGTATATTTCACGTACACTTCCCGACAACAGCGGTGTTCTCGGCCTTTCCCTGAACCTGAAAAATTTGAAAGAAATCACAAATTTAAAAATCGGACAAAATGGCTATATTATGATATTAGATGGTACCAAACGTATCGTTACCCACCCGACAGAAGTCAGCGGAAGTACCAAAATGGGAGAAACAATACCCAAACTGTTTGACTCTAAGGAAGGCAGCTTTAACTACGATCTTAATGGCGTAGATAAACACCTGATTTTCAAAACCAATGCGCTGACAGGCTGGAAAATTGCCGGCACAATGGACAAAGCAGAAACCAGTGCCTCCGCCCAACCGATTCTTATCACGACGATCGTAGTGTTGGTGATTGCAGCCATCATCATTGGCGTGCTCGCAATGTGGCTAATCAGCAGTATACTTAAGCCTATCCAAAGATTGCGTAATTCTATGGATGCCATCAGCCAAGGTAATCTTTCGATTAACGTGGCTACGACCAGTACAGATGAAATTGGTGAATTATCAAGATATTTTCAACAAATGGTAGATAACCTGCGTAACATGATTAGAGAAATTCAAGCGATGACTGGCAATTTGTCGGCATCCTCGCAAGAGCTTGCAGCAGGTGCAGAACAAACGACCCGGGCTATCGAGCATGTGACCATAGCCATTCAAGATGTGGCTGCTGGCAGCGAACGCCAAGTGGGCAGTGCTAAAGCTAATCAGACACGGGTTAGCGGCATGGCAACAGACATCACCGCTATGACCGAAACTATGGCTGAAATGACTACTTACTCCGCACAGGCCATTCAGGCGTCGGATGCAGGCAGTGAGCATATCGGCAACAGCGTCGTTTCCATTGATGGCATTCGCACTACCGTGGAAGAACTGGACACCATTATCGGTGCTTTGAATGATCGATCTGGACGAATTGGAACGATTGTTACTGTCATTACGGAAATCGCCAGCCAGACTAATCTGCTCGCATTGAACGCTTCTATTGAAGCGGCACGCGCAGGGGAGCATGGTAAAGGTTTTGCTGTCGTGGCCACAGAGGTCCGCAAGCTGGCTGAAAACTCAGCTCATTCCGCACAACAAATTCGTGAACAGATTCAAGGGATACAGAGCGGTGTATCTGAAGCCCTGACCGCTATGGAATCCGCCAAGGAACGCGTAAGCGAAGGTATCAATTCCATTGACCTATCCGGTCGCTCCTTCTCACGCATCCGTAGAGCGGTAGCCAAATCAGCGAAGCAGCTGGATAACGTCGCAGCTTCTACCGCTGGAGTCGCAGATGGAACAAGTACAGTCGTCAGCAGCATGGAGGAAATTACACGCATCGCTGAAGAAGCGGCATCCCATACGGAGACCGTGTCCGCAGCCGCTGAGGAGCAGCTCGCCTCCATGGAAGAGATCGGTTCGTCTGCCGCAGATTTGACCCGTCTGGCAGAACAGCTTCAAGATTTACTGACACAATTCCAATTGGATGAAACAAAATAACCGTTCCAACCGATAAATATAGAGAAAGAGTCTTCACAATGAAGGAGGGTTGGAACATGGATATCGCAGCATTATCAACAGGTATGAGTCAGGCCAGCTTGGCTCAAGCCGCAAGTGTGAAGGTATTAAGTATGGCTACGGATCAGGCCAGTGAACAAGGACAGGCTTTAGTGCAGATGATGGAAAAAAGCGTACAGCCTCATCTCGGGGGTCAACTGGACATTCGCGCATAAGTACATCCATATGCTTGGTTAGGGGCGATTCTGCTCAGGTCTGGACAGACCCGGGTAGAATCGTTTTTTTATCTCCCTATTTTTCGTTCAGCACAAAACGTAGTAAACTAGACATATCGTCCACAACCTCGGTTCGGAGGATAGCGCAACATTCACACGATTTACATTGAAAAAGGAGGATACATAGTTTATGAGTTATTCTGAATATTTTGAAAAAGCCAGAGAGCAACAACTAGGCGAGTTACAGGAGTGGTTGTCCATTCCGAGTATCTCAGCATTATCGGAGCACAAAAAGGACATTAACCAAGCAGCTGATTGGCTGGCTGCCAAACTGACTGCTGCCGGTCTGGAAAACGTGGAAATCATTCCAACCAAAGGGCACCCGCTGGTATATGCGGATCATTTGCACGCACCTGGTAAACCAACGATTCTCGTGTATGGACACTACGATGTACAACCCGTAGACCCGCTTCATCTGTGGGAAACGCCACCGTTTGAGCCATCCATCCGTGATGGAAAATTGTATGCACGCGGAGCGACAGATGATAAAGGACAGGTTTTCCTGCACATTAAAGCAGTTGAGGCCATTTTGAAGCAGGAAGGCAAATTGCCGCTGAACATTAAATTCTGCATTGAAGGCGAGGAAGAAGTGTCCAGTCCGAACTTGCTTGAGTTTTTGCAAACTGGAGCTGAACGCCTGGCTGCCGATGCTGTACTGGTGTCCGACACTTCCTTGATCGAAAAAGGGAAGCCTGCCATTTGCACAGGTTTGCGTGGACTATGTTCACTGGAAGTCGCCATTCACACGGCGAACACAGATCTACATTCCGGTTCTTTCGGTGGCGGCGTGCCGAATGCCCTGCATGCTCTGGTGTCCTTGCTGGCAACCCTGCATAATGACAAAGGCAGTGTAAGCGTCGAAGGATTCTACGACGATGTTACTCCATTATCGGCAGAGATGAGAGAAGAATTCATGAAGCAAGGCTTCAATGAGAGCAAGCTGCAACAAGATCTTGCACTTGATTCCCTCTTTGGTGAAGAAGGATTCAGCTTCGTTGAGCGTGTGGGGGCTCGTCCGACACTGGAACTGAACGGCGTATACGGCGGCTTCCAAGGGGAAGGTACGAAAACGGTCATTCCGAAAGAAGCTCACGCTAAAATCACATGCCGCTTGGTGGCTAACCAGAATCCGCAAGATATTCTGGACAAAATCGAGCGCCATTTGCGCGCCCATGTTCAGGCAGGAGCTACCCTGGATATTCAACAGGGCGAAAAAGCGAACGCCTTTAACATCGACCCGTCACACGCGTTTCTGCAAGCGGCGGCCGATGCTTTTGAGAAGGTATACGGTGTGCGTGCCCTCTTTACCAAGGATGGAGGCTCCATCCCAATCGTGGAGACTTTCTCCCGTGTGCTGACTGCCCCAGTCGTGCTGATGGGTTTCGGCTTGCCAGATGAGAACCTGCACGCGCCCAACGAGCATTTCAACTTGGACAATTTTGACAAGGGTCTGCTGACGATTGTGGAGTTTTTGAAATCGGTGTAAGTAAACTAAAAAGCATTCACAGCATGGCACCATCCTTGCTTCGTGAATGCTTTTTTTTCGTTAGTTCTGTCGCTTAAGAAAAACGGGTATAGCGCAACAGATGAGCCAGCCGATTGAGCCGTTCTATCTCCCGATCGAACTCATGCAGCGGCTGTCCAGCCAAAGCAGCGTTTGCTCTCAGATCCCGTAGCGGGTTCATTTTCCGACCCATGAGTTTCAGCACCGTGGCCTTCCCCATGTTATTCACCACCACATATTGTGTTAGCGGGTCAAGCTCAATCCACAATACATGATGCTGTTGGAAAAACGACAATAGTTGCTTTTTTAACGCCTCCAGCTCTTCAAGGTCACCTGTGATTTGCGGATGATGATGAAAAGCCACATAGCCCATCACCCGCAGGTCACTTATGATTTGTTCCAAATGAAGCGTTTCGTGTATGTACACATTGTTCGTGCTCATGCGGTTTCTTGCACCATTCGTATGATCTTCCCGGATGACGTTCACCACCTGACTATCATTTATATCAAGCTTTATCTTTCCCCTTTTCCAATAGCTGCACAAGCCAGCAACCTCCAAACCACAATGCACCTACAGCAAAAAAAACGGTATACACCGTATATAACGTGGTCAGTTCAAACAAGCTATTGTACCGATTAAGCAAGATCCCCCACAAGCATAGCAGAAAATTGCTACCATTTTGCTGATGAAAGCGATGCTTATAGATCCGTTGAATCAAAACAGCCAGGAATCCTATCAACAAAACGTGATTCAGCAAAATACTCCACATTTCCATAAGCCCCCTTTTTCACTATAGCGCAATGGCTTTGAAAAGTCAGGACGTACACAAACCTTGCGAACAAAAAAAACAACCGGCTTATACGCCAGTTGTTTCCCGTTCCACAAAATACTTATTGGTCATATAATGGGCCTTACCTCTGGAAGTATCCACCATTCCCTTTTTGTTGTCGAGAAAAACAATCTCCCGGCATTTGGTGCAGTACCACTTGGTCCGCTTAAAGGGAGATTCTGTAACATACGATGTACCACATTTGCAATCTACTTTAATTAAAGTTTCTGTTGATTTGTAAGCCTGGGACAACTCTTTTAGGCCAGTATCCGGTTGTTGAATGGGGATAATAACCTCCTGATAGCTTGAATACTGATTATGCACTTTAAAATCAGCCACCAGTTCCGCATGCAGTCCAAAGTACTCTTTGCCAATCTCGGTTACAAATTTCTTACCGATTCTGTAACACTCAAGCCATTCCTGTATCTGTTGATTAGACAAAGGCACTGTGCCCTTGATACCACTATTTAATGTGTAAGTCATGATGTATAAAGTATCATCTTGTCTATGTCCGTACATGAGAAGCCTCCTTATAATACACTTGATAATGTACTACAAAGCGCAAAAAACATCAATTTTATTATTTGCCAAAAGACTTATATCATTTGGGTAGGCACACAACAATTGTGAGTATATGGTTAGAAAGCAACTGACAATCTGTCAGTTGCTTTGTCTTTCCACATAGTATTTGTTGGTCATGTACCACGCCTTGCCTTTATCCGTATCCACCATGCCCTTTTTACGATCCAGGAACACAATGTTATTACACTCCTTGCATGACCACTTGGTTCTTTTATGCGGTGACTCTTCTATATAGGAAGCACCACATTTACATTCTACCTGAATTAATGTTTTATACTGGCTGTACGCCTCTACCAGTGGGTCCAGCTCTACAGCTTTGTGTTCCATTACAGGCTGTATTATGAATATGTGTTCTCTCTGCTCCGAGTATTCATTATGTACCTTGAAATCTGCTACCAACTCAGGGTTTAAACCAAAATACTGTTTTCCCACAACCGTTACAAACTTGCTGCCAATTCGATATGCTTTGATCCATTCCTGCACCTGCTTACTGGTTAGGTCGACAGTTCCCTTTATACCGCTGTTCAGCGTATAAGTCATCAAGTGTTGGTTGGGTGTCATATGTCTTAACATTCACCTCCGATCAAGAATATACCACAGGTAGCTCTAGGCAAAAGCTACTTCCTGCTACCTGAAGCAACGAGCTTTTTCTGCCTTGTGATTCTTCTTCAATCCATCTTCCATCCTGTCGTCATGCTGAATACTGTTTTTGTAGGGATTTATATTCTTAGACTATCACCGAATGCATTTCTAGCCTTGTATAACTTTGTGGTAATTCTTCTGATTTGATCACTTCTGCTAGTTTACCACGATCTCCAATGGTAGTTTCTTCCTTCTATATATAGTACATCATTTACACGCAATTTCCCACCTATTTCAGCGGTTTAATCGTTTTACTTTTTTATATACCACAAAACAAAAGCCTTCCCGACCACCCTTCATTGTCGAAGGATCATCGAGAAGACTTTGTACCCCGCAAGGAACGAGAGGTCAGATTTTTAATTCGCCAAGCCTGATTAATTCCACGACCGCCTGTGAACGACCTTTTACGTTCAGTTTCTGCATTACATTGGAAATATGGTTTCGGACCGTTTTTTCGCTAATAAATAGCTGTCCGGCGATGTCACGTGTTGTTTTGTCCTGCACGAGCAGTTCAAATACTTCACGTTCACGGTGAGTTAACAAAAACTTGTTTTTATGGTCGTTACCCTTCGTCAATTTCACCCCTCCTTGCTCGGGTTTTGTGTGGTGTAACAAGGTTAAGGGATACAGTCAACACATTTTATGTCATGCGCTTAGGTATGGTTCAATATGCGGATAAAAATGGGCATAGGCACCCTACTAACTCCCTTCGATGGAGGGTTGGACTCTGCGTCTAATTTATGTATTGACAGGCATATGGGCCAGCCTTATGATAAGAAAAACCGCGACTGATAATCATTATCAAAATGATAATTTGATATAGATATCGCAACAGACTATGGTTCAAGGCCAGTTTGGCCAGAAAGGGTGTTCATTGATTATGAAACTACGTTATGCCGTACCGGCCGGAGTGCTGGTCTCTTCTATTCTGTTCGCAGGTTGCGGACAAACCGGAACTGCTACTCAGCAGCCTGCTGCAACGACCAAAGATGCAGGAGCCACAACACAGACAACGACTCCTGCCGCTTCTGCTCCCAATTTTGATCAAGCGGTAGCAGCTTACCGCACCTATGCCATCGAGCAATGCGATACGTTTGTGAAGAAGACAGAAGAATTCACGAACGCGGTCAAAGCTGGCGAGCTGGATAAAGCCAAGGCGCTGTATGCTCCTGCACGCATGTACTATGAACGGATTGAACCAATTGCAGAAGCGCTGGGTGATCTTGACCCAAATATTGATGCACGTGACGGTGATGTGGATGCAGCGGATTGGCGCGGCTTTCACCGGATTGAAAAAACATTATGGGAAGAAAACACAACCAAAGGAATGGACGAGTTCTCCGACCAACTACTGAGTGATGCCAAGCTGCTGCGCGCCAAAGTAGAAACAGTTAATATTGACGCCAGCCTGATGGTAACGGGTGCAGTCGAGTTGTTGAATGAAGTTTCTACCTCGAAGGTGACGGGTGAAGAGGAACGATACTCCCATACGGATTTGTACGACTTTGCAGCCAATGTAGAGGGCGCGCAAAAGATATATGACATTTTGAAAACAGATCTGAACCAAAAAGATGCCGCGTTGGAAAAACAAATCGGTGAGCGCTTTACGGCCTTACAGCAGGAGTTGGCTCCTTTCAAGGACGGAGAAGGCTATGTATCGTATACAAAACTGAAACCGGAAGAAGTTAAAAAGCTGAGCCAAAACCTCGATGCCTTGGCAGAACCGTTGTCCCAAATGGGGAAATTGTTAGGAGTGTAATGATATGAAAGGCTTTAAGCGGCAAAAAGGGCAAGAAAAGCCGCAGTATGCGGAATCCCATAATGAACAGGGCGATCTGGTAAAAAAGGATGCGAAGCTAGTGAAAGATGATCCGTCAGGAAAAAGCAAATCCGTATCACGCCGAGACCTATTGAAGCTGGCCGGGGTAGGTGGACTAGGTCTCCTGCTTGGCGGCGGGGGCGTGGGAGCCGTGCTGTCAGCCGGTCAACGTCTCGAAAGCATGATGACGGATGCGGATACCAAAGATGTAATCCCTTTTTACGGGAAGCATCAGGCAGGTATTGTGACTCCGGCACAGGATTTCATCTGCTTCGCCGCTTTCGATCTAACAACCAGCGACAAGGAACAGGTGCGTAGCCTCTTCAAAGCCTGGACGGAAGCAAGCGCTACAATGACTTCTGGCGTGCTCCTTGGCAACGATAATGAAAACCTCAACCTCCCTCCGTCCGATACGGGCGAGGCGGCAGGATTGTCGCCATCCCGCACGACGATCACCTTTGGTGTGGGCCCATCCTTTTTTGATGGACGATATGGCCTGGCAGGGCTTAAACCTGCCGGGTTCCGTGAGCTGCCCCGTTTTCAAGGGGATGCCCTGGAGGAGCAATGGTGCGGTGGCGATATCGGAGTGCAGGTATGTGCCAATGACTTGCAGGTCGCTTTCCATGCCCTGCGTAATTTGGCGCGTATCGCCAGAGGAACGGCGGTGCTTCGCTGGACGCAGGAAGGCTTTCAGCGGACTGCACAAGCTGATCCTGCGGGAAGCACACCACGCAATTTGCTGGGCTTCAAGGACGGTACGGGGAACCCGGACACCTCCAAGGCAGACGAGATGAATCGGCTGGTGTGGACACAGACCAGTGACGGACCAGCATGGATGGGCGACGGCAGCTATATGGCTGTACGCCGCGTACGCATGCGGGTAGAGGTGTGGGATCGCTCAACATTGGGCGACCAGGAGGATACTTTTGGACGTCATCGCAGCAGCGGGGCCCCACTCGGTAAGGTCAAGGAGTTCGACAAGCTTGATCTGGCGGCCAAAAATCCGGAAGGCAAGCCAGTTACGCCTCCTACCTCTCATGTGGCTTTGGCTCATGGGGACGGGAGCATTAACATTTTGCGGAGGTCTTATTCGTATTCAAGCGGATTGGACAAGCAAACTGGACAGCTGGATGCCGGGCTGCTGTTCATCAGCTATCAGCGTGATCTATTCAAGCAGTTCGTTCATATTCAGGAGAAGCTTGCACGCAATGACAAGCTGAACGAATACATTGTACACAAAGGCAGTGCGGTGTTCGCCTGCTTCCCAGGTGTATCGCAAGGCGGCTACATCGGGGATACGTTATTTTAGCAGCAGGCAAGGAAGGGGATTTATATGAATCGGCGTAATAAAAGCTTGGGATGGGTGTTGGGGTTGGTGGCTGCTCTGCTGCTGACCGTAGCTCCGTTCCTATCCAGCTTCGGGTCGGTCGCTTTTGCACAAACAGATGCCAAAGCTGTCACCAATGATCAGCTGATGCCTGTAGTGGGCGGAGCGCTGGTGGAAGCGGGACAAGCCCAATGGACGGAAGCCTCCAAGGATCTGAAAGAATTCCGCACGCTGTGGGAGGCCGCCAAGACAAATGGTGGAGATTCAGCTCACATCGCGACTGTAGATCAAGCACTCACCGATGCGGAGCAGACACTCGCCAGTGGCGGCGGGGAATCAGCGAAAGCTGCCTTATCCGTGCTAGCGCGCTCGGTCAATGAGTACGTCACTGCTGCCGAAGGGGACAAACCAGCCCCGGCTGGAGCCAAAGCAGCGGAAAAACTGCTTCCCATGGCGAAGGGCAGTCTGGCCGCCATGCAAAAAGGCGATTGGGCTGCCGCCCGGGTGGATTACGACCGAATCGTCAAAGCCTGGTATCAGGTAGAAACACCGATTCGTTTGGACAATTTTCCGGTATACAGTTCGCTCGAAACTAAAATCAGTCTCATTCGCATCTCCATGCAAGCTGAGCCCATTCGCCAAGAACAGGCTCTCAGGGAAATGCAGGAATTAACGACTCTGTTGTCTGATTATAGTCAGGGCAAATCTGTGAACACAGGGCAAGGAACGAATACAGGCAATACGGCTACCGGAACGACGAATGGTTCGACAGCTTCCTTGGGCGATGCAGTCACCTTGCTCAAATCCGCACGCCAAGATGCTGTAGCTAATCAATCAGAGCAAGCGGCTGACAAGGTAGTGCAGTTTATCGCTCTGTGGCCTTCTGTCGAAGGACATGTACAAATTGCCGATCCGACGTCTTACACTGCGATTGAAAATGAAATGACCGAGGCTTCCGGATATCTGCTGTCTTCTCCACCGAATAGAGACAAAGCCATACAGACTCTTGATCAGATGCTGGACAGGCTCCGTCCGTTGACGGAAGAACGTTCTTACACTGCGTGGGATGCCGCACTGATTTTGCTGCGTGAGGGTCTGGAGGCCATCCTCGTGCTCGCAGCTCTGCTGGCGTATGCCAAAAAAAGTGGCGAAGCCGTGGCTGGACGGTGGATATGGGCAGGAGCTGGAACGGGGCTGGTGCTGAGCGGAATTCTGGCAGTGCTGTTCACCACACTGGTGGCAGCAGCCGCATCGGGCAGCATGCGTGAGCTGCTGGAAGGTGTCACCGGACTGGTAGCAGTCGTGCTGATGCTGACCGTTGGTAGCTGGCTACATAGCAAATCCAATGCTGCCGCATGGAACCGCTTTGTGGAAAACAGCGTGGGCAACGCATTGGCACGGGGAAGCCTGTGGTCGCTATTTGCGGTTTCTGCGCTCGCAATTCTGCGTGAAGGAGCCGAGACAGCTATCTTTTATGTCGGTATGGCTCCAGCCATCGAAACCTCGCAATTGCTGATCGGCATTAGCTCGGCGATGTTTATTCTGGTCATTCTGGCGTTTGCGATCATTAAATTTAGTGTACGGTTGCCGATTCGCGCCTTTTTCCTGACTGCCACTGCACTGATTTACTATCTCGTATTCCGATTTCTGGGCGAAAGTATTCATTCGCTTCAGGTGGCTGGCAAGCTTTCGGGGCACACTGCCTCCTCGCTTCCGTCCATTAGCTGGCTGGGAATGTATCCAACTTGGGAAACATTTGTCCCACAAATCGCTGTACTGATCTTTATGGTATGGCAGCTTGTGCGTCAGGAAATGCGCAGCTCCAAGCAACATTAAGTCGATACTACCCTACTCATCATGTAAAAAAACGCCAAATCACAGGTCCGATTTGTATCGGTTCCCATGAGTTTGGCGTTTTTTTTATATACTTCAGCATTTTGCATCATTCGATTCCCAACGCTCGTAAGTACAATATATAGACGAACTAAAGCGTTTCGATCTATATATTGCTGATTTAAAAACGCTCTTGGGATTTATGCAAAATGCTCACTTATACCACATCCTCAGGCAACGGAATCATGCGCTGATGACGCAGCAGGTCCGTGCGGTCACCGTGTTCACGAATGACATGTACCTCCCCACGAAAATCGAGCAGCTCCGCCGGGGTAGCATGTCCCAGAAATTGTAGTGGACTATAGCTTAATCCATAGGCTCCTGCATTCGGAAAAGCAATATAATCGCCCTCGTAAATCGGAGGAAGCTGCGCTTTTTTCACAATACAATCCTCGGGCGTACAAAGTGGACCGACAATGCTTACCGTCTCCAGCTCCATGGATGCTTCTTCCAAAGGCCCTCCTGTTCGGTTTGCAACCTCTTCTAATGATTGTTCGACAGCAACAGCCGTTTGAGCAGAAACGTCTCTCTGCCCCATCCGTAGGGTTGCTTCCAACTCTCGTTCTTTGGGTTCTTTCGATTCTCCCACTTGCCTGCGCATAATTCGTACCGGGTAGTTGTCCCTAATGCGGCGTCCTCGAAAAGTAGCTGCGGCGTAGTGATTCATGCCACCATCAGCCACGACAAACTTCTCTCCCTTGGATTCCTTTGTATACAATGCTCGGCAGACATACATGCCCGATTGAGCAACCAGATACCTGCCGCTTTCGATGATTAGCTTAACCCCGGGCATGCGGATTCGGGTCTGTTCCGCGAGTGCGTTCAGTCCGTCAATGACGTGATCCATATCGAGAGGTTGCTCATGAGCAAAGTAAGGTACACCAAACCCGCCGCCCAAATTGACCGTATGCATTGCCACACCATACTGAGCCTGTACCCGTTCTGCCAACTGCAGCGTATTCGCAAATGAAGCTAAAATCTGATCCGATTTCAGCATTTGCGTACCTGTATATACTTGAATACCTTGAAAATGGACGTGTGGGCAATCTTCCAGCACCTTAAAAAAGTGATCCAGCTGTCCTTCATCTACTCCAAAGGGGCGCGGAACGCCGCCCATCTTAATCGTTGCTCCAGATAGATCGTTATCAGGATTGATGCGAACCGCTGCCCTGACAAGCTGGCCCGCTTGGGCCGCAATGTCCTCCAGCAGACGCAGCTCCCTCACCGATTCGACATGAATACAGCCGATTCCATAGGCTATCGCCTCGTTCAGCTCGGCTACTGTTTTTCCCGGTCCGGCGTACAGCACGTCTTCCGCAGCATACCCGGCCTCCATAGCGACGAACATTTCTCCGGCCGAAGCAATCTCAACACCACAACCTAACGAGCGCAGCAACCCAGCCAAGGCTACGTTACCATTAGCCTTGAGCGCGTAATGTACACGCACAGCCGGGTGCAATCGGGACAGCAACGAGCTGACATGAGCATGCAGCGCGTCCCCGTCATAATAGTAAAATGGCGTCGGATGCTCGCCGAATCGTTCCAGTAAGGCTTCGTCCTTTTTATCCATCTACTGAATTCCCCTCCTCTCTTTGCCTTGATACTCCGTATTTTGCATCATTCGCTTCCCACCGCTCGAAAACACAATCATGCTCATACTGCATAGATCGTCTCGCCCGAGCGTGCTGCTTCATGAATGGCTGCCAGCAGTCTGACGCGTTCCGCAGCCTCGCGAAATGGTATGGGCTCCGCTTCTCCCCGGATGATACCGCAAAAGGTATTCAACTGATTGACATAATAGTTCATAGGCTCGAAAACCGTTTTGGTATACGAAGATGTCTGTGATAACACAGGCAGTGCGTCCGCATCCGCTATATTTGACGCGATATTCTTTTTGATCTCCGTCTTGAGTGTCATTTTATAAAAGCCTAAATTTGCTCGAAAGCAGTCCTTTAAAGTGACTACTGCCGAATCAAAGGTCAGTACATGAGCACAGCGATAAGGGCGCTCGAATGAAAAGAGGGCAGATGCCTCCAATCCACTCGGATAACGGGCTTGCGCACGAAATGTCCAGTCACAGCCATGAGGACCATTGAAATCCGATTGACTGTGGAATTCCGCCTGATCTAATCCAACGACGGCCTGGAGCAATTGGAGCCAGTACACGCCTAAATCCCAAAAACATCCCCCACCCTGCTCCGGACGGGATCTGTAATTGTCCGCATGCCCTTCTTTTGCCGGAATACATAAACTCGTCTCTATGGAGCATAAACGACCATAACGCCCCGATTCTACGATCCTCCGCAGCTCACGCTGCCACGGATGGTGCTGCACCATGACACCCTCCAGCAGGTGAACGTTACTCTGCTCGACTATAGCTGCCAAGGGTGCCAGATCAGCCGTATTCAGGCATAACGGCTTTTCCACCAGCACATGCTTATGGGCCCGTAGTGCTTTGCCAATCCACTCGGCATGCAAGTCGTTGCTGAGTGCAATATATACAGCGTCGATCTCCGGGTCCTTTAGCATATCCTCAGCATGCCGATAAACGACACTGACGCCAAAACGATCTGCCATTTCTCCTGCCTTGGCAACCGTGCGGTTCGCAAGCGCGGTCACGCGTGCCCCTGCAACATGTCGGATCGGTTCCAGCAACGCACGGGGAGCAATGGCAGAACAGCCAATGATCCCAAAGCGAATATCTCGCATCGCAGGCTCTTGCGCAGCCGCCGCAGCGTTCATGACCCCTGCTCCATTCCCGGTGAGCCTGCTAACATTTGGATGCTATTCACATAGGACTCTATATAACGCGGCGTTCGACTGCGCAGCTCTACGATCCTGCGATGCATATCCTCCAGTATCTGAGCACTGCCGTCATAGGTTTGTATCCACGTATCGTACCGCATACCAAGTCCCAGCCGTTCCCATAGATCTGCATTATGCTTTTCATGCACACCAAATGGCTCCAGCATGATGAGTGGAGTGGCTGTAGCGAACGAATCGGTTAGGCTGCCACCTCCTGGCTTGCTGACAATGGCCTGGACATGACAGGCTTGGTCCAGCATGCTATGGTAATCCGGTCCGACCTGATACACGGTCTTCTCGCCCTTTTTCACCTCTCCGAAAGGTGGAAATGTATGCTCCCCGGCTTCATTTCGCTGCCATGTCCTCCACTGCGGATCCATCTGAAAATAGCGTATACTGTCCCGCTGTTCATCCGGTTGATCCTGATCATACAACAGCAGATCCAGCTCCCAGCCCGCTTCTTCTAACCGTCCAACCTTGTCACGGTAGGTGCCCATCCCCCAACCGCCGCCATGTACGAATAAGCGGGATTGCCGTTCTTCAAACGGAACATACTCCACAGCCGGAATATCAATATAGTAGCTGACTCTATTGTTATCATTTTCAAAAAAGGTCGTTTCTCCACAGCCATCTGCAAAATGCGGATTATGCTTGGCTAGATTCTTCCAAGATGGGGAAGGCGTCGAATCCATGTACACGATGTCCACATGCACCGATTCAGGTTCTCTGCGCTTGCGATACTCTTCCAACACATACATCCAATGACCGGATAAGCATATAAAATACCGCCGATCCTCCTCCATCCATTGGTTCAACAGCACTTCCATCGCAGCGAGATCCAGTGAATTACGCATATCCTGCGGAACCTTCTGCGACATTAAGGCCACCGCAAAATTGTCATGGTAAGCTTTGCGGCTTTTGTCGACCTTAAGACGAGCCGATTCCGGCAGTACATTTTCAAATACATGAATCGCCGTATCCATGCCCAGCCTGCGAAGACCCGCTTGCAACAACAAGCCAGGGGTATAAAAGCCCAATCCGAAACCGGAACATAAAATCGTTACCTTCATAAGCTTATCGGTACTCCTACGCATGCTCATACGCCTCCCGTTTAATTCAGCACTGTAAAATGATGCTCTGCCAAAAAACGCTCCAGCTTTGTAGTCAATCGCATTTTTTCCTCATCGCTCGCGGCAACCAGTTCCAAATAAAGGCGCCCCTTGCCTCGTGCCCGTTCGCTTCCAGCGGTTTCTTTTTCACCATTCAAGTCCGGCTTAGCCGTGCCATTCCCTTCTGATCCGCCACCGCTGGCCCCAATTCCGCTCACACGAACCTGCTTGGCAGGCGATCTGCCTCCGCGCCCGGTTGCATTTCTGCTTGGCGTGCTTGTATGGCCCACAATCTTGTTCTCGCCATCTCGTCCACCTGTGTTCACATATAACGTATTGGCACCCAGAGGCATGACACCTTCTTCACGTTCACCTGTGAACAGCAATCCTTCACCTTTCAGCCCCTCCAGCAGTTCTTCATAGGATAGACTGCCATCATGGGACAGTGAATAATTCGTCAGCGTGCCACGCATATTTTTTCCGGCCAGAAAAGTATCAAGCTGATGCTTGATTAAGCTCATCGACTTTCTGGCATTAATTTCGATAATAGGCTCCAGCTTCCCACCACGAAGTGTCATGGAATCAATGCAAACATCGCCGTAATAACCATCCTGATACAATTGCCGCCCCACGTCCTGCATTAAGCTAAAATAACCCTCGCGCTCCAGCCGCTCCAAAAAAGCCCCGTCCGGCGACAAGGATTCCCGATAGGAGAATTGTGTGTTAGCCAGCCATTGTACAGATATGATATCGACACTTCCATTATCACCAATCGTAAATTGGCATGAAAAATCCTGCTCTTTCTCCTGGAAAGGCTCCAAAAGGAAAAGCACCTGTTTGCCTTTGCGCTCCTGTCCACGTAAATACGACACGATCCGGTCCAGCATTTGTGTCGAGGTAATGTGCAGGTTTCCTTTGCCCGATACGCCAAAATCATCCTTGATTAAAAAGCTTCCATCCCGCAGCAGCTTACGCCCCGCCTCAGCGACATCTGCAAACGAAGTCACAATATAACCCGGGTTGCGCAGACCAAGGCTGCGTTTCAGATCAGAGGAATACGTTTTGGCATTTACCTTGCGAATCGTTTCCAGCGGTGGCTGATGTAGTGTTATTCCCCAAGCACGTGCAGCCTCCTCCACATGCGGTAAAC
Organism: Paenibacillus sp. SEL3; assembly: GCF_054602585.1. Taxonomy (NCBI): domain Bacteria; kingdom Bacillati; phylum Bacillota; class Bacilli; order Caryophanales; family Paenibacillaceae; genus Paenibacillus; species Paenibacillus sp. SEL3. The sequence goes on from NZ_CM137725.1 coordinate 1,234,434, forward strand.
CCGCAAACGGGCTAAGCACACAGCCTTCCAGTTGAGGAAATCCCTCTCCGGCATCGGCCTTGCGACTACCCAGCAGTTCAAATACGGAAGCGGTCGATACATTGCCTGCACGCTCCATGCCATCGGTCAAATCCCGTTCGTTGACAGCCGGATGAAAGCCCAACTGCGCGATATACTGACGATGTACGGGCGAAATGGCATAACGGGTCAATAACGCATCTCCCGGCTGGCAAAAGCTGAACAGCAGTTCATCCATGGCTGCTACAATCGCTGAAGAAGCCCGGTCAGGCAGGGCTGGCAGGGAAGCTAACTGGGCATCCCGCCAGTAAGCCTCCGCTTCGAATGTTCCCATATACAAATGACGCTGATTCGGTATCGCATTCATATGATTCGCTTCCTTTCCTGCTTCATTATTGGCCCACTACACGGTAGCGCTACTGACTCGCGCTCGTATAATCACGTAGAGCAAACTGCCATATCAGGCGGATGATCGCCAGCAGCCAGAGAGGTGCGAGAAATGCCCATACCACCAACCCGGGTTCCATTTTGCCGAGAATGAACATGGGCGGAAAATTACAAATGACAAACACCGGAAGCACGAACAAACCGATACGCTGAATCAGATTACTGTACACGGCCATCGGCACATAGTTTGTCTCGAAAATGCTGTTGGACAGCTCCGTAACGCCGTTCGTGCGGATAATCCAGAAGGCCAGCAGTTGGGGGAGCAAAAATACGGAGTATGCCGTAAGCACTCCGCATCCGAGCAGCACAGAGAACCCTCCTGCGGTTTCAAAATTAAACGGCAATCCGAGTCGATACCAGCCGATCCCCGTCATAATTCCGCCGCCAATTACATTTGGCACGGTATAGCCCAGTTCAAATTGACGCAGTGTCACCATAAATTGCAGCGATACGGGTTTGGTCATGAGCACATCCAGTGAGCCGGTACGAATTTTGTCAGGCAGGCTTGTAAAATTACTGTAGAACAATCCACTATAAAATCCGCTCATCATCGTAAACACGCCGATATATAACAATATGGCGTCAGGAGACCAGCCGTTAATGTCCGTCCCGGCGCGGTATGGTACCGATGCGTACAGCAGCTTGATGAGTAAATAAGCCGTTTCAACCAGAAATGCAGTTATAAAATTAATGCGGTATTCCATCTGCGACATGACGGAAAACTGGACAAACTTCCAGTACAGTCTGATGTAGCGCCTAACGTTTCGGAAAACATTTTTCATGTTACCCCCCCACCGAGACAAAGCGTTTGACCCCGGCTTGCCACACCCAGCGTGATAGGGCCGCCAGCGCTACAATCCAGAGCCATTGTACGCCAATGCCTTTAGCGGCTTCCAGTACAGTCAGCTTGCCCGTCAACGCATTCACCGGAAAAAATACGGTGTAGCTGAACGGTAGCAGACTGAACAGACGGGCCAAAACATCTCCAAAAATCGTCAGCGGAAACACGGTACCGCTAGCTACGTAAATGACAAGCGACAGCGTATAAAATAGTCCCGCCGATTCCGTCACCCAAAAGGCTATGCCGCTCAACGCATAATAGACCACAAAATTAAGCACAAGCGCTCCCGGCAACGCCAATATGTAAAGCAAGATGTACGATAGCCCGAAGCTGATTTGTCCTTCCAGGCTAAGACATAACAGCAAAATAGCAGCCGCCAGCAGCACGACCGCGGACTGTATGACTTTGCCTCCGATAAACCGGCAAAAACGGTAAGCGAAATAATGCACAGGCTGTACCATGAATTTTGCCAGTCCACCTTCCTTGATATCTGTAGCAATTTCGTATTCAAAGCCCGTAGCAATCAGTTTTCCAGTGACTCCCGCCATGACCACATACACTAGCATTTCTGGCAGAGAATAACCCAGCACTCTTGCTTGTCCCGAAGAACCAAATACAGCTAGCCAGAGAAAAATTTGCGTCATGATGGGCAGCATAAATCCCGCCATTTGGAGCCAATAATTAGCCCGATACTCCATTTCGTTTTGCATGCCGAGCTGGAGTACCTTCACATATTTGTTATTTCGCATCGGCCAGCCTGCCCCCATCGTACAAATTGGCTATCCCCTCTTCCAGCGGGACGTCCTCAATCGTAAAATCAACGACAGGCAGTGCGTCCAAAATCTTTTTGGACCAAGCCAAGGTATCTTCTGCATCCAGCTCGAATACCGCCTCCAGCTCCGAGTTGGAGCGAAGTTTGCCGAGGCTCGCCAACGTTAGGTTGGATACAGGGGTCTCCAGTCGAACCTTGAGCAATTTACGGGCACCGATGACCTCGTTCACCTTGTGTAAGTCTCCGTCATAGACCAATCTGCCCCCGCTGATAATGATGGATCTACTGCACAAATCCTCAATATCCTTCATATAGTGGCTTGTCAGCAGGATGGTCGTCCGGTGCGTGCGGTTATAGGCTTTGAAAAACTCTCGAATTCGCCGCTGAGAAACAAGGTCCAGTCCGATGGTCGGCTCATCCAGCAAAATGACCCGTGGACGATGCAGCAGCGCGGCGATCAGTTCCATTTTCATACGCTCGCCGAGAGACAGCCGCCGAACCTGCACATGAAGCTGCTCCTCCACCCCAAGCAGAGTGACCAGTTCATCCAGTGCCTCTTTATAACGGTTTTCATCGATTTCATAGATAAGCTTGTTCAGCTCGAATGACTCGCTTGCAGGCAAATCCCACCAGAGCTGGTTTTTCTGTCCCATTACAATGGAAAATTGACGTTTAAACTCTTTTTGTCGTTTCCACGGGGTAAAGCCGAGTACCGATGCCTCCCCGTCCGTGGGATGGAGAATGCCAGACAGCATTTTGAGCGTCGTTGTTTTGCCTGCCCCGTTTGGACCGAGAAATCCGACAATTTCCCCCTCCTCAATGCTAAAGCTGACATTTTGCACAGCCTCTTTGGTCAGCTGCTCACGCCTGAACAAGTTTTGCAACGATTTGCGCACGCCCGGCTCCTTTTTGTAGTACGTAAATGTTTTCGACAATTGGTTTAATGTAATGGACGGCAATTAATCCCCCTCCTCTTTCCTCTGTGCAGGACACCTGGATGAACGGTCTGATACGACCGAATGCTTGGACTACTCGGCTGCTTGCTCTGCTAAAATCATCAGTTCCTCCAGCATATGCCGCTGTCTTTCAATTAAATGCAAAGCTCGTTCCGTAATCTCAGGCATCCGATGCTTGCGCAGTTGAAGCCCTGTTTTGTAAATATGCAGATTAAGCTTGTGCCAATCCGCGTACAGCCCCTGTGCCAATTCAATTACATGCTGTGTTTGTGGCCCCAGCGTGGCTTGGTGCAGCAGGCAATAATCAGCTGTATAATCCGTCAAATGAAGAGCACTGCCCAATCGCAGATTGTAATAGATTTCATGACAGTACGTCCGAAAATCCTGATCCTCCATGTCTGCCAACAGACGGAAGTCATCAACAAATGCCCGGTACCCCTCATCTCCCCGCTTGACCTGCTTGCCTGTTACAGCTTTCCCCGTTTGACTGACCGACTTATTAGACGTAGGTACACCTCTCCAGATGGCTTCGTGTCCAGTCAAATACTGTCGAATATGATGAGCACACGCAGCATGCATCTCACTTGGCGAAAGCGGGGCAGGCTGCTCCACCAGCCATGCATACTCAATAATGCCCTGCATCAGATCGTCGAGCCGGGCTGAGCCCACATAAGTCATGGCATGTCCCGAGGAATCGAGCAGGAAGCTATCATTCACCTGTGCTGTCCGTTCTTGCAAGTCCAATCCGCACAACTCTATCACGTGGCCCCTTGGGTAATTTTTCACATATACATCGTGATAGGTTAAAGCGGTGCTTGACGTATGCAGCATGGTACCGTAGCCCGATGTAAGTACCCGCAACAAGTCGGTTTCATCACTGACACCAGCGACCCACGGTTCCACCCGAATAACAGGTCCACCACTGGCTGCCATTTCTTGAAGCTGCTCCGGATATTTCTCAGGCCCGAAGCGCTTCAAATCTCCACCATACTCTGCGCACATACTCCCACACAGCATGAATAGCTCGGATTCGGCCATGGTCACCCCGTACCTCCGCAATGAGGTACGCAGGGAAGAATATACACAATGTTTCCCTGGAAGAGCGTTTGCGACTTCTTCTGCACCATAGTCCACAACGGAATCATGACGAGTCTCCATATCGGATTCCTGCATCAACCTTGTCTTTTCAGCGCCCTTATGCATATTTGCCCAGCAGACGCTCGATGCCTTGCAGTGTAGATAGATGCTCCAGCACTAGATCGTCGTCCTCCATCGTAATATCAAGCTCATTTTCCAACTCTACAATTAATTCCACAGCGGATAAGGAATTCAGCCCCAAGGTTCGCAAATCTTGATCCGGAGTCAACTGTTCCAGCTCGCCCGGAGCCAGCTTCAAAATCTTTTCCAGCAAGGGTACTACATGGTATACATCTGTTTTCATTCTTGATTCCCTCCCATTTATGAGCATCCTAATCCAGCAATGATACCTTCCAATTTGTGCGCATACGCATCAGCTTCCTGCCAGCTGTCTGCCAAAATAAGTGTGAAAATCCGGTTCACATAGCCCCGCTTCACAGGGATACCAGACAATGTACCCGCTGTATACACAAACACCCCTTCTGGACGTTCGGGCGTATAGAGCAAGCCTTCCTCCGCGAGCAGCCCGCACAAGCGGCTGTAGGTGAGAGGTGTGGCGGTAACGTTGCGATAATAACGGGATAATGTTTTGTGCTGCTCTCCCAGGACGGATGACAAAAACGAAATATAGGTAGACAACGTAAACCTACCGTTAATCTCAATGACTGGAACCAGCAAACCTTCTTCGTCAACAAAACCGTCAATAGAGGCCATTCCTGTGTATCCAATGGAATAGAGATACGTACCCAGCTGATAGGCGCAGCGTCTCACTTCTTCCTCCAGCGCATCGCCAATCTCAGCCGGCACTTGAGATCCGATATACACGGTGCCATCCACGTTTTGCCTTTTTAGCGAAAACATCGTCACACCACCGCCCTCGTCAATACAGAGCTGGTAGTTCAGATCCATCTGCTTATTGTGCCAGCGCTCCACCAGCCAGCCGCCGGATGATGGCGACGAGCCGCCAAAACGCCTCATCACACTCAGCAGCGTGTCCAGCTTGGACAGCTCGTCCAGCATATACATGCCTTGTCCCGAGGCACCGTGCGGCTGCTTGATAATCAGCTTCACAGGTCCATCCGATAAGTCAGCCAGTCTGGCACACTCCCTGCGGATCGCCGATTCGTCTGTACATACAGCGCCTTCGCTGACAGCAAAACCAAGCTTTTGCGCGGTCAGGCGGCTGAATATTTTATCATTCACCTGAGCACTGACCGCGGATGGAGCGCCGATCAACTCCAGCCCGCAAAGCTCCGCAATCGCTTCCTCCTGCGGTGTGACCGCATAGGGGACGAGCCACGCTTTGGCTCCACTGCTGCTGTGGCCTGCATCTGCAACCGTACGCAGTCGTGCCAAAAGCGCCTCATCCGCCAGCACCAGCTCTGAAATCGGCGTTAGCGGATCAGAAGGCTCTGGCACCTCAATACGCGGCAGGCTAAAGCCCAACCGTTGAAGCATGTCCAGAAACGCCTCATCCGGATATTCCCGAAGTACAATGACATCCTGACTTCGACATAGCAGAAGGTTCATTTCCTCCATCCGGTTTACGACCTGCTGTTCATCCCGGTCTACCATGCCCCCCTTGCGGGGGGATGGATGCCATACTTGCTCTGCACCGATATTAAACAGCCAAATCAGGACTCCATGGTCCCGTTCATCCGCAAGCGCTTCCACAAGGTTAATTGTTTTAGTCGTCACGACTTATCATCATCCCTCTCTCTTCCATCCAGTAACAAACAACATTCATAGAAAGCTAAATGTATTTCAGAGAGCCTGCCCCGTGCAGATACAATACGCTGCATTTGGAGCACACCGGAGTCAATCCTTCATGATTAATCTTTTGACGGGTTTTCTCATACGCTTCCGAGTTCCATATCTCCTTCAGACTGTGCTCACGCATGCTTCCAATCGTGAACTCACTGAAAAATTTGCAAGGCATGACCTTCCCGTCTGGTAAAATATCTGTTCTGGAGGTGAGCGCCAAACAATGATTGGAACAACGGCTGACCATTTCCTCACCATGTATAAATTTATCAATTTCCTCATAATCCAAACCGGGCTGATAGCGCACGCGAATGTTCCATACTCGCTCATTGATCCGCTGTAGTTCCTGCATCAGAGGATCGATGTTATCCGGGTTGATTTTATATTTGAAAGCATGCCAGCTACTAATATTTTTTTCTTCGAGTTGTCGGAGCCAAGAAAAATTACGTGTAAAATATTCATCCATTTTGAGGGAGGTCTCTTTGGAAATGTACCAGGGGAACGTCAGCAGCACCAGATCCAGCCTTTTGTCCTCCAGCATTTGCAGAAATTCGTACATCCGTCCGATCATGTTATCGTTAATGACCGCATGGACAGTTACCCGTCCCTTGTACAATCCCTGGTCGCGCAGTTCAATCAGCTTATCCATCTGCCGCATTGTTTTTTGAAAGGTGCCTTTACCGCGAATTAGGTCGTGTTCTCTTTCAAAACCTTCAATCGCTATTAATAACTCCAGATTTTCGGACAAATCCAAAATCCGGTCCAAATATTTATCAATAAGTAATCCATTTGTACAAAAGGTCATTTCGCGCCGATCTTCCGCCAGCACGTCCAAAATTTCATCAAAACGCCGATGAAACATTGGTTCGCCGCCCCACATGTACAGTCTGGACTTGGCTTCCTTGGTTTCGCTCAAAATTTGCCGGAGCATGTCTGGAGCAAGATCCATGTTTTGTTCTTCTTTATCCATTTGGTGATGGTAGCCTTCCTCGTTCCATTCAAAGCAGTGCGTACATCTCAGGTTGCAGCGGTTAGTCAGCTTAATGCCGATCGTCTGGGGCATGTCCGTTTTGAAAGCAGGGTCCTGTGTGGCGTTACGGTAAGATACAGAAGCGTTTTTCAGGTTACGCTTGATGAGCTTGAACGCTTTCTCATCAATCAGCACATTGCTTTTGGGCTGCATGCTAACACCTCGTTTAATGGATTTTCAGGCACATGTACCTAGCTGTACGTCAGACCGTCTCCATTCCCTCCAGATGCGGCGCTTGTTCCGCATCGCTGATCCCCTGAATGTAGCTGCAAAACGCATCTACCGAGCTCAAATGCTCCAGTTCAAAGGAATCAAAATCAATCTCCACATCAAATGCATCCTCCACTTGCAGCATGAAATGAACCAACTGCAACGAATCCAGTCCCGCATCATGAATAATGTCCGAATGTCCATCCAGCTTTGCGACCAGTTCAGGATCTTCCTTGACTGCGCTGATCATTTCAATCACTTGGCTTTGCATAGCAAACTCCTCCTTGTGAATGAGATTCTGTTCGTTCCACCCAACGATGCCCTCTGCAAAGAAAGCTCCTAGAAAAATTCCTTCACTGGAACTTTATTCAATTATACTCCTCCAATGAAGAGACAAGTCAATAGGTTGTTTTGTAAGTAAAACTCGCAATATGTAAATTAATGTATGATAACTTCTACAATTTTCGCTGGCTATTTTTTCGCAAAATTTAATAAAAATTCTTCTCACATCTCTTGCATGAGCGACAGAATTATTTTACAATACACGTGAAAATGTTTTTCTTAATATCATTCTTATAAACGATATTTATTTTCACGCAAATACTCTACAGCCAAAGGAGCACAGCTCATGTCCCCCATTCTTCATACATTAGCCCAAAGACTGGAGCTGCTTCCCGTACAGGAGCGCAAGCTGACGGAATCCATCCTGCAATCCCCGGAAGATGTGTTACATCTGGGTATTCGGGAGCTGTCAGAGCGTTGTGGTGTGAGTGCAGCGACCGTTACGCGGTTTTGCAAATCACTACATTTTAAAGGCTATCCCGATTTCAAAATGAAGCTGGCCGCCGAGTTGTCCCATTCCAACCGTAATGGTGAAGAATCCTATCAGGATATTGTCGCCGGAAATTCACTTCCCCGAATCGTGCAAGCTATTCAGGCGAACCACACCGCATCCATTGCAGACACGACCCGACTGCTGGATTACGACAAGCTGGAGCAGGCTATTGCATGGCTGTCAGCCACGAGCCGCATTGATCTCTATGGGATGGCGACATCGTCGATTGTGGCGCAGGATTTTTACCAGAAGCTCATCCGTATTGGCAAGAACAGCACTGCCTTTGCAGATTCACATATGCAGATTACCTCTGCCTCCTCGCTCGGAGTGGGAGATGTCGCCTTTGCCGTCTCTTATTCAGGAGAAACCCAGGAGACCATTGCGGCTCTACGCTGCGCCAAGGAACAAGGGGCCAAGACACTATCCCTGACCTCCTTCGGAAACAACACGCTGGCAGGCCTTGCGGATATTGCGCTATTTTCCTCCTCATTGGAGGAAGGAATGCGACGTGGTGATATGGCCTCCCGCATCGCCCAGCTTCATATCATAGATATTCTGTTTACAGGTATGGTGAGCGCGGATTTTGACAAATATATTCCGAGATTGGAAGGTTCATATCAACAAGTGAGCAAGCTCAAAAAACAACCGGGAGGTCACTAAGATGAACATACGCATTTTGAACAGCCGTGAAGACCTGAACGCTACTGCCGCCGCTGTGATCGCTAGCTTGCTGCAATCCAAACCACAGGCCATGCTTGGCCTGGCCACCGGTAGTACGCCGATTGGCATTTACCGACATCTTGCAGATATGTACCGCAAGGGACAGGTCAGTTTTGCACGCGCCTATTCCGTGAATCTTGATGAGTATGTTGGTCTTCCCCCAGAACATCCGCAGAGCTATCGAAGCTTTATGAATGAGCACTTGTTCCAACATATCGATATTCCGATATCCCACACACGTGTCCCTGACGGGAATGCACTGGATCTGGCAGCAGAATGTGCAGCGCACGAGCAGGCTATTCTGGATCATGGCCCCGTGGATCTGCAATTGCTTGGCATTGGTCATAATGGACATATCGGCTTTAACGAACCTGGTCACAGCTTGGCTGGAGCTACACATGTTGTAGATTTAAAAGAAAGCACGCGCTCGGCGAATGCTCGATTTTTTGGCGAAATAGATGCTGTACCCAGGCAAGCAGTTACGATGGGAGTAGGCACGATTCTTAAGGCGAAGCAAATTATACTGGTGGCTTTTGGTGCGGATAAGGCTGACATTATAAAGCAGGCTTTAACTGGACCCGTCACGACAGCGTGTCCGGCTTCCCTGCTGCAATGCCATCCCAACGTACTTATTTTATTAGATCAGGAGGCAGGAGAATGGTTCAATTGAAGTCAGATGAAATGAGTGGTACCGTACCCCAGCTACTGTATGGGCAAGTTGTCGTTGGGAATGACATCATTGAAAAAGGGGTTGTCGTCATTGAGGGGCAATCCATTGTATACGCTGGTTCAGAAGCGAATTTGCCCGCCGATTGGACAGCGTTAGTCTTCGCAGATCAGGAAGAAAGCGCAGCGAAAACCGCCAAAATTGTGCGTTTGGAAGGAGGCTATCTGCTGCCAGGCTTTATTGATATTCATGTTCACGGCGGGAACGGTGAGGACTTTATGGACTCCGATCCGAGGGTGCTGGATACGATCACCTCCTTTCACGGTTCACAAGGTACGACAGCTATGCTGGCTACCACGATGACCGCGCCCAAGGAACAGATTGACCGGGTATTGAGTGAAGTTCACGCATACATGGCACTACCTATGCCCTATGCGCAACTGGAGGGCGTACATTTGGAAGGACCGTTCATCAGTCCGAAGTGGCCGGGAGCGCAAAACCCGGAACATATCGTGCCACCGAATCTCTCATGGGTAGCAGAATGGGAGCAGCGCTACCCGGGCCTTGTTCGCCAGCTCACGCTTGCGCCCGAACGGGAAGGAGCGCTGGAACTGATTGCATGGCTGCGCAGCCATGGCATTACCGCAGCTCTCGGTCATACGGATGCTACGTATGAAGAGGTTGAACAGGCAGCGACGGCAGGGCTGAACCATGCGGTGCATGCGTTTAATGCGATGACTCCGTTGCATCATCGCAAGCCGGGAGCCGCCGGAGCCGTACTTGCTGATCCGCGCATTGAAGCAGAAATCATCGCGGACGGCATTCATGTGCATCCCGCCGCCATTTCCCTGCTCGCTAGGTTAAAACAGGATCATAATCTCATTCTCATCACCGATGCCATGTCTGCTACTGGTCTCGAAGACGGGAAATATACACTCGGCGATTTGCCAGTGATTGTGCAGGGCGATGTAGCACGACTGGAGGATGGCGTCACATTGGCCGGAAGCACACTAACGATGATTGAAGGCTTCCGGTATTTGGTTCAACACGTGGGTATGAGTATTCCTGCGGCATCACAAATGGCCAGCCTGAATCCGGCTCGATCCTTGCACATTGCTGATCGTACAGGTTCGCTTGAAGCAGGTAAACAAGCAGATATCCTGTTACTGGATGGAGACTTAAAGCTGCAAGGCGTATGGATTAAAGGATTGCGCAAATAATTCAGTTATAGTTATCATTCCCCCAAAACTAAAGAGCTATCCACCAGCGTATTCGCTGAGATGGATAGCTCTTTCTTTGGCATTGCACAATTATAGGGTTTGAATTAGCGATGATTCATCGGGGCAGGGGTATGATTTTGTGGACGTGTGGGTGCTGTATTATTCATTGGACGGTTTGTATCAGCCGCCGAGGTCGGGAATACACGTTCAATTACATCCATCATACCATTGCTCAAGCCTCTAATCGGATGACCATTTTGCACACTGTGTGTAAAGTCAGTGGCTTGTTTGACAAAGTCCGGGTTAGCGGATACATGTACCTGTTCAATCGAAGGTGCAAATTGCTTCACTTTATTCGCGATACGGCTCTTGACTGCATCACTTGGTTCATATGCAGTTCTTGCTCCCTCGATTGTGGTGTTTCCGTTATCTGTGCGATTGTTGTTGTCCGTTAAGCCACGCAACATACCGTACGATCCTGTACCCATCGTACCAAATAAACCGTCATCACGACGCGCAGGTGTTCCATTCCCGGTAACTCCATTGTCTGTCATTCCAGGCGTTGTAGTATCCGTAGTACGGTTTCCTCTAGTGCCATTAACGCCATTCACACTCGGTACATTCCCGTTACGTCCAGTACTGTTTGCACTTGGAGTACCGTCAATACTTGGAGCACCGACACCTGTTCCGTTGGCTTGGTCTTTCAAGGAAACGGCTACATAGGCATGTCGTTCACCGACCAGCACTGTCGCAGACTTTACATCCGGCATCTCGGATATACGTTTGGACAAATTGCGATCGACTTGCAGATTACGGACTGGATGTCCGGTTCGGTTGCCATTTTCATTCAATGACATCCCGTCCATACCATTCGACTTAACCCCATAACGATTCACACCATCCATACCATTACGGTTCACACCATCCATACCATAACGGTTCACACCATCCATTCGATGTGTGCTTTGCGCGTTATAGCGTGTACTGTTCGTACGAACGTTATGATCGGCATTTCCGCACCCGGTCAAAGCAGCCATACTGGCGAGTAAAGCAGCAGAAATCGTCAAACTAATGACCTTCTTAGTTCCTGGCATGAACTCATCCTCCATACATATAAAATGTGTGACGAGATTATCATGCGCCATGGATCATGGGGATATCCTGACTAAAAAATGACTAAAAAAATAAAATTTTAATGTAAATATGAAATACAATTGATGATTTACCACAAGATGGCATGTATAATAAGCTTGAAAAATACTTTATTTTACAAAGGAGGATTTTCAGTTTGAAAAAGATCACTGTTTTAATGCTCATTTTTTTCTTATCAATAACTCTTGTCCCCGTCGGCGCTTTTGCAGGTTCCACTACCCCCCAACCCCCGAAAGATCCCGCTGGAAGCTGGGTAGAAGGCCCATCACCTAATCGCGTTGATCCTACCAAGCCAGCACTTTTGTTCGTACATGGTTTGAACAGTAGTGCTGAAGTCTGGACCAAGAATAATAACGATATGCTTCAGCGTGCACGTGACGCCGGATACCAGACAGCCACCATTAATCTGTACGATACAAATGGCACCTCCCAAGATATGTGGGACAATGGTAAGCTTCTGGCCGACAAAATTAAGGTCATCAGTAATCACTTTGGAAAAAAACTTATCGTTATCGCCCACAGCAAAGGTGGAGTGGATACTCAAACCGCTCTCGTATATAACGGAGCCGCTCCCTATGTACAACGTGTCATCACCCTCAGCAGTCCTCATCATGGCTCACAACTTGCAGATCTCGCCTACAGTAGCTGGGCCGGATGGCTGGCAGATATCGTCGGCTCACAAAATCCTGGTACCTCCACTTTACAAACATCTTATATGAAGTATTTCCGATCCAAGACCGATGCACTCAGTAATGCGACTACAATTCCATTCTTCACGTTTGCTGGTGATAACTGGTCTGGCGGCACTGCTTCCTACATAATGGGCGGACTTTACCTCTCATCCTTTGGTAAGAATGATGGAGTGGTCACAGTCGACAACGCTAAGCTTCCCGGCGGACGTGTAGTTAAAGTCGGATCTTGGGATCATGCCAAGGTTCGTACCGGCTCCTACGTTTTCTCCCTGATCCAACCCTACCTCCAAGCAAACACTCCAGCATTGAATCAGGAAACTGAAGCACTTTCAGCATCTTCCCTGACTGCTTCTGCTGTACAAGCCACCTATAGCGAGATCGACAATTCATACTTTATTCGAGGCGGCGATTATAATGGACAAGCCTCAGAAACCCTCACTGTTGAAAATGGTGTCAAATCCATTGATCTGGACTGGATCAGCGATAAACGTGTGAGTCAGCTGGAACTAACCAAGCCTGACGGTACTAGTGAAATTATTAATCTGAAAGCAGGCTATGATGACGATATTTTTGCTGGTGCCTGGCATCATAACGCCGTCATTCAAAATCCAAAACCGGGCACCTATAAACTGAACGTCACAGTTCCTGATCAAGGAGCGTATCTCCTGATTGCACGTTACCAGGCTGTTCAAGTTCCTGAACTGAAATACAATCTGAATGCAGTGGGTCCGAAGCTAAACCTGAAAACACAGGATTCCCCCGACAGCGTGACACAAGTCACCTACCAAGTTCAATATTATGGTGATCCGCAGCAAGGAGTCACTTCTGCACCTAAAGGTTTGACGGCACAGCAAAAAACGGTTAAACCTAATGGGCAAATTGAGCTATCCAAAGCGGACAAGCCCGGCATCTATTCTGTAACCTATGAAATTAGCGGCACCACAGAGGCAGGTTATCCGTACCGCCGTACAGCTGTTCAATCCATTTATATTGATGCAGACGGCAACAAGTATGTCGACTAAATAAATCTACAGCCTAAAAAGCCTGCGAATCCCTATTAAGTTGGGGCATTTGCAGGCTTTTTTTTCATTGTGTTCAATCTGTTGTCTGATTCCTCAGCTTATGAAGCCAATAGTAGCGGTGTAAATCCATAATAAAATGAAAAAGAACAAATGCCAGCATGGAGTATACACTGATCAATACTGTGGCAACTAATTGTTGTGTAGCAAATCCGAGGGAAACCTTCGCTATCAGATAACCAGCCCCAGTAAATGTGGTGATCGTCACTACAGGCGCTCTCTTGTTTTTTTTCTTAACTTTTGGTTTCTTCTTATGTTTTGAAGGATCTTTGAATTTCGCCAAATTATATTTTATAAAGTAATACAAAGCGACTCCATAAAGGGCAAAAGAACCTATAAAATACCATGAAGTATCCAGACCCAACATGCCATAAGCAAACTTTTGTGTCATGATCATGAAGCCCATAGAACAAATCAAACCAAATACACCACGGAATAAAATGTAATTCAATTGCAATTTGCGTGGCATGATGACCAGTACTAGAGCCCAAATGTTTATCAAAACAATCGGTGGCAACAGTACATACACGTAAACTGCAATGTATGGATTTCCCACTAAGGGGATAACCAGAAACAGATCTAACAGTAATAAAACAAGAATGATGACATTGGAACGAATACTGTTGACTGGGTACATCTTCGCACTTTTCTCAAAAGAAGCCCTGTTATCAATCATAAACTTATAAGCCCTCCGTTAAATAAGTAAACCTACGGATAAGGATAGCCAAGGCTATATCCATTGTCCACTTTTCACTGTCTTTAACTCTTGTCGCAGTTCTTCTATAAAATCAGTCACAATGCTTTGGACAGCATCTTCACGGGACATACGAATATATCGACTGGTCTTTTGAATGTCTTCCTCGAACAATTGAAGTATCCTATACATGGCCTCCTGATCTCCACTTTGTACTAATTTTAGCAATTGGACGAACTCAGCATCCGAAATAACTCTTTCAGCATTTTCTTTTTCCATTTATTCACCGCCTGTTGGGATAGCTTTAACTCTTTTGCAATCTGTGCTTCGGTTTTATCTAGTATGTAAAGGTCAAAGATGATCATTTTTCCGATCTCAGAAGATAGAGAGTTGATAAGCTGTAATGTGTACATATGAGAGTTTGAAGATTCTGTAAAAGATGGGGCGCTGACGGCTTCGTTCTTTTCCATTACAAATTCATGATTGGTTTGTACCCGAGCACGATACTGGATTCTCCAGGCAATGCGGTACAGCTTCTTTCGATATTGTTCTACCAATGTTAGCTGAGACTGATCCATTGTAAATCACCCTTTCTCTTTGGATTTGACTTTTTCTAATCCTCATACTATAGGGTAATTTCCAAACCTATTTTACAACCACAATCAGAACACTTGTTCTTATTTATTATACTATTTTTACAATCGGTTGTATATGGTTCGTTTAATTTACCTTCCTTTATATATGGCTAAAAAGGAGGGAATACATTGCAAATGGATGATGCTCTTTCTCTGGTTACCAACGTAGGCTTTCCGGCTGGACTTTGTTTTATTTTGTTGCGGCACATCCTGCACACGATGGAGGAAAAGCTGGATAAGCTGGATGTCTCACTTCATGAGCTGATTCAAGTAATCCAAGATTTAAACGACACTAACAACTCTTCTTCCAAAAGCAGCAAACCTGACGAATAACAAACACAAAGAAGCTCCAGACGACGATCATCCGCCGTTGGAGCCTCTTTGTGCAGCTAATTTAATTACTAATGGTTATTTTCCAGCCTGAGCTTGGTCGTGGTCATTCTGTTCAGTACGGTTTACGTCAGATACTGACAGACCATAAGCCCAGTTACTTTGTGGCGGTACAACCCATACGGTATCTGGATCATCTTTAAGCGTCCAGCCCTGATAGACCAGCTGGGAATCATCCTTACCCAGCGATACACTTAGCGTAAAGCGGTGGACAGGCTTGCTCAGCTCAGAGGCTTTGCGCAAGGCCTGACTGCTGGCCAGGTTTTTGATCTGCTGCGAGAGGGAAATCGCCGTGTCGCTGGCTACTGACTTTCCGTTCAGCGTCCAAGATGTGGAGGCACTGTCTCCGGTCCCGCTGTTACCGGAGGATTTGAGCATCCATGAAGCATTTTGGCCTTCCCACTCTATTCCGCTCAGCTTGGTATCGTCCCAATCGAACGGCGTTGTATCTATAAAATCTTCAGCACCCAGCAATAACCCTGAAAGAGTATCTATAGGTACAGGAGCTATCTCTTTTTTGTCTGATAATACATAAACAGCATCTCCGGAAGGCAACGTTTCACCGAAAGCAAAGGTACGAACGTCACCCTGCTTGGTCTTAATCTCAATCTGATCATGGGTAGCGGAGATCCCATATTTGGCTACGTCTGTAGGGGAAGATTCCACCACTTCACCCAACTTTACATTTTGAATCGCCGCTAGCCAATTGTCTATTGTATATTGGTTTAGCGGGTAAGTCCGTGGCTTGCTCATACTCCATTGGCCATCATGTTGTTCAAGTTCCACCGACTTGCCGTCCTTTCCAGTGATTGCGAAAGACGTAATATTCTCTTGCGTAAGCTGAATCAGCTGACGAGCAGCCGGCGCTTGTTCATGAAAAAAGTTTTGGCTCTTTGCATAGATTATACCCGCTCCCAATACAACTAACAGCAGCACTGTGGGTATCCATTTTCTCATGCTCTTCTTCGCCTCCACCATAATAAGATTCCGATGACCGCGAACAGCAACGGCAATCCGATGACAGATATGGTCAATATCGTTTTCGCTTGTGCAGGAGTCAAGTAAGCTACCTTATAATCCTGCTCCTGACGAGGACGAATAGTGAGCCCATCAGAATGCTCCTGCACATAATTCAGACTGTTCAGCACAAAGTCTCGATTGCCTCCTGTGCCGATCTCAGTGTCGCTTAAGAGGGCAGACGTTCCGAGAATAACGGCTTTGGGCTTGCCGTCTTTCCCTTCTACCGCATAACCGAGATCCAGCGGCCCCTGCGGGTCCTTGTCATCCTTCTGTGTTTCGTTGTTCAGCAGACCTTGGATATTCGTTTCACCATAGCTAGCTCCAGAAGATTTCATCAAAAGCGTCGTCTTCCAATCCTTCTGCTCTCCTGCCTGCAAAGCAATAGACAATGAAAGAACAGGGTACAGATTGGAAGCCGCCAACTTATCGGTGATCGCATGACTGCCGAAGGTAGGAACCGTCCATAGCGGTCCAAGTGTATTCGTCTGTTCTTGATCCACCACGATGGCATGAGTGTCCTTCACTCCATAATCAGCCGCTAATGCATCAAGGTTTTTCCAATCGGACCCCATGTTCGGGTGAAAGCCTAGTGCCATAAAAAGCTTTCCGCCACCATTCAGATACGTACGAATACTCTTCAGTTCTGTTGCACTGATATCACGTTCTGGTCCAACAATAGCCAATACAGACGCATCTTTGGGTACACTACCCGCCTGATTGAGCTGAACTTCCTCTGTTTTCACATTATCTTGTGACAGTGAGCTACTTAATTCAGTCATTTGGGACAATGGGATTTCCTCATGTCCAGTTAGAAAGGCCACTTTTCCTTGACGGGTAGATGATAATCCCAACAATCCACTCGTCAGCTTTTCTTCCCCCGTAAATTGGTATGCCCCTTCACCACTCCCCTGAGCTTGCGTAAATAGACTCCCAATATCTATAACCCGTTTCTTCTCCCCCTGCACCAACACAATAGACGCTGCAGTAACACCATATTGCTTGGCCAGTATCGGTTCCTGATTCAGATCGTATTGCTCGACCTTGAGCTTGCTGTTACGCTTGGCGTATTCATTCAGCATATCCGTAACATCCCGGTTCAGCTTCTGATTTTGCGAGGTGGATACGGTAAAGGCAATCAATCGTACGTCTTCCTTTACATCCTGGATGGTCGTCAACGTTTGGTCAGACAGCGTATACTGCTTCCCTGCCGTCAGATCCAGTTGAAAGCCACCCAGCGAACGCAGAAATAACGTCAATAAAATAAAAATCCCTACAGCAGCAATCGATAGTACCACACTATTGGTATGACCCAGCCATTTTTTCATATTCATTACCTCCACCGTTTCCGTTCAACCACTTGGATGCTGAATAACAAAAAGAGTACCGCCACCGTCACGTAGTACATCACATCGGCTCCATTCAGCAATCCTTTGGTGAAACTGTCAAACCGTGCGGTTAGTGAAAAAGGTTCCAGCCATTGCTGTACCGCCGCAGATGCACCCGTCTGTCCACCAAACGAATCCAGCATCCAGAACACAAGTAAAATAATAAAACTGACGACCGCCGACATCATCTGATGCTGTGAAAGCGTCGAAGCGAATAAGCCGATCGCCATCATGGCTGCGCCAAGCATAAACAGACCAATCACAGATGTTAATACCAGCGTCCAATCCAGCGACCCATAAAAGGACATCACGACCGGATACGCTAGACTACACAGCACTAATATGAGCAACATGCCCAACGACGCCAAAAATTTACCCACGATCATTTCCGTCACACTCACAGGTGAGGTAAGCAGCAGTTCATCCGTACCTTGCCTGAATTCCTCCGCAACCAGCCTCATCGTGAGTAATGGGACGACGAACACCAGCATGGACAAGGTGTCGCCGAGTACCAGCCGATAGTCCAGAATGCTAGGCTGATACATCACAAAATTGGTATAAAAAAGTAACCCCGTCAGCAGCATGTACACTGCAAGCGCAAAATACGTTGTTGGTGTCCACAGATAGGCTTGCAGCTCTTTTTGACAGACCGCGAACAAACGCCTCATGACCGATTACCTCCTGTATGCTTATCTTCTTCAGTCTTATCGTTGCTGGACGCAGCTTCTCCATGCTCCACCGTGATGGCCGTAGGTGCTGCATCCTCCGAGGAATGTAGGTCTTGTACTGCTGGATCGCCGACCTGACCTTCTTCCGTCTCGCGGGTCGTTAACTGCTGGAAGATATTTTCCAAGCTAAGGCTTTCTTTTTTCATCTCTAAAATCGGAAGCTTCGCATCAGACAGCACATAAAATAGTTCTTCGCGAAAATCCTCACCGGAGGCTCCTGTGAGTAGCAATCCGGTCAGTTCTGGCTCTGCGGCAGTCAGCTTCGTGTTCGCTGGAGGCTGCGTGGTCGCCATAGATTCAACCTCTACTTTTCCCCAAGTACGCAGGACATCCAGCACCTGCTCACGCTTGCCTTTAACCTCCACCTTCACCTTAAATCCATCTTCCATCGAACCGCCGAGCGCGTCAGGGCGCCCATCCATGACCAGTTTCCCTTCATGGATGATGAGAACACGATTGCACAAAGCATCTACCTCAGGCAATATATGCGTGCTGAGCAATACCGTATGATTTTCGCCAATCTCCTGAATGAGCTGACGAATCTCCAAAATTTGATTGGGGTCCAACCCCGAGGTCGGTTCATCTAGCACCAGTAAATCCGGGTTATGAATAATCGCACCTGCCAGTCCCAAGCGCTGTTTATACCCTTTTGACAAACTGCGGACTAATTGTTTTTCCCGCCCATTCAGTCCCAGCCTGGACATCATCTCTGAAATACGCAGCTTCTGCTCTCTCGCAGGCACATCCCGAATACTAGCTACAAACTTTAAATAGGATCTTACGGACATATCCTCATATAAAGGGGGCGTCTCCGGCAAATAACCGATTTTGGAACGAGCTTGTCTGCCCTTATCCTGAATCGGGATACCATCAATCGTAATCACTCCCTCGTTGGGTTGAAGATACCCTGTAATCATGCGCATCGTTGTCGTTTTACCCGCGCCATTCGGCCCCAGGAAACCAACAATTTCACCGCGCTGCATTTCAAAATCCAGCTTATGTACACCCCGGTTGCCCTCATACCACTTGCTTACCTGCTGCACTTTGAGCACATGTTCCACCCTTTCCTTTATCGTAATCTTCTCCCTGCTGCTCCCCTACTTCCCTCCCACCTAAAATGTTGCATGAGTAGCGGAGCGGTCTCCTCCCTGCTGTTCCCCCCCAAAAATGTTGCATGGGAAGCAGGTAGCAGCGAAGCGGAGGATTTGGAGCTGGAGAAGCGCCAGCGTTCGCCTTTGCCTTGGGATTTTCACCTTTATATGTCTTATTTGATCATAGAAAAATCCCACGGCAACAGCGATCGGAAGCCCAAAGCCTTCGCGAAGCGGTCTCCTCCCTGCTGTTACCCTCCCCCAAAATGTTGCATGGGAAGCAGGTAGCAGCGAAGCGAAGGATTTGAAGCTGGAGAAGCGCTAGCGTTCGCCTTTGCTGTAGGATTCTTACCTTTATATGTCTTATCTAATCAAAGAAGAATCCTACTGCAACAGCGATCGGAAGCTCAAAGCCTTCACGGAGCGGTCTCCTCGCACTTCATGCTACACTTTTAAATTCTAATGATACCCCCCCACATATAACTCCAGCTTAACGTCACTTAAATAGAAGCTTAAAATAATGTGTCTAAAATGTGAACATGGAAATGCGCATCTGCCCTCGTAAACTTGTACGGTTCGCCACGGCGTGGATTCGCATCTACTATCATTACAACGTGTGAAGGGAGTGTATAAAAAACGATGACCGTACTATTTACCAATCTAGTTAATAACGGCGACTTCGAGACTGGATCTACCCTTTTTTGGAACGCTGCAAATGTGACCGTCACTAACTTATCCGTAAAAAAGACAAACTTTTATAGTGCGATCCTGACAGGAGGCGCAGTAGATGCATCTCTTTCCCAGGTCGTTTTTGCTGCACCAGGCGAAAGCTATACATTAAGCCTCTCAGCTGCAAAAATAGGAAGCCTGTCCAGTCCTCAAGTTAACATTTTTCTGTATTACTATGACGCAACCTTTAGCTTCCTTAGCACGGGGCTGACTACCTATTTGAGCGCAGGCACATTGCCAGACGCTGTGAACGGAACATGGCAAAGCCTGTATGAAGTAACAGCTCCTGTTCCAGCCAACGCAGCCTTTGCCTTTTTGGTTATTAGTAAAAATGCCTTGGCTAACACTGCTGATGTAGCCATTGATTCTATTGCTCTTGTTAAAGCAAGTGCAGCTGGAGCTGTGGGCCCAGCCGGACCTGCCGGGCCTACGGGTGCTACAGGGCCTGCGGGTGCCACAGGCGCTACAGGCGTTAGCGGACCTGTCGGACCTACGGGTGCCACGGGTGACACTGGTGTTACCGGACCTGTTGGGCCTACGGGTGCCACGGGCGACACCGGTGTTACCGGACCTGTTGGGCCTACGGGTGCCACGGGCGATACAGGTGCTACTGGACCTGTCGGACCTACAGGCGCCACGGGTGATACAGGTGCTACTGGACCTGTCGGACCTACAGGCGCCACGGGTGACACTGGTGTTACCGGACCTGTCGGGCCTACGGGTGCCACGGGCGACACCGGTGTTACCGGACCTGTTGGGCCTACGGGTGCCACGGGCGATACAGGTGCTACTGGACCTGTCGGACCTACAGGCGCCACGGGTGATACAGGTGCTACTGGACCTGTCGGACCTACAGGCGCCACGGGTGACACAGGTGTTACCGGACCTGTCGGGTCTACGGGTGCCACCGGCTTTACCGGACCTGCTGGACCTATCGGGCCTGTCGGACCTATTGGCGACACAGGCGCTACGGGACCCGCTGGACCAACAGGGCCGACTGGACCTACCGGACCGTTTGGCCTTGGATTTACTGGCCCGATTGGACCAACAGGAGACACTGGTCCACAAGGACCGATTGGACCTACCGGACCTACGGGGCCGACTGGACCTACAGGGCCTACCGGACTCTAACGTTCTTTTTTCTACCACATTATATTTAAGCGACGTACCATACCTTATCGACAAAGCCGCACAGCCCGTTTAGGCTTTGTCATCCTTGCCCTGCCGCGATTGCGGCAGGGCTTCTATAATCAGACCTCTTGATAAATAAAGCTTTATGTTCGACCTGAATCCTTAGAAGGTTCCCAAAGGAGTGGTACTCAATTGATCAGTATCAGCCTGTGCATGATCGTCAAAAATGATCAAAATACTATTGGCCGTTGCCTGGAATCGATCCATCCTATTATGGATGAAATCAACATCGTGGACACGGGTTCACAGGATCAGACCATTGACATATGTCGCAACTTTACAGATCGAATTTTTCCATTTGAATGGGTAGATCATTTTGCCCTTGCACGTAACTATTCGTTTGAACAAGCTACGCAGGAATACATTCTCTGGCTGGATGCCGATGATATTTTGAAGGAACAGGACGCCGTCAAGCTGCTTGAGCTGAAGCAAACCCTTGATTCCTCAGCCACACCAATCGTGGATTCCGTGTCTATGAATTATCATTATGCCTTTGATGATCACGGCAATGTCACCCTACATTTTCGTCGAAACCGCTTAGTTAGAAGGTCAGCCGGGTTCCGTTGGCACGGAGCCGTGCATGAGTACCTCGCCGTAAACGGGAATATTCAACATGCCGATATCGCCATAACTCACACTAGAACACACACGGTCTCTCCAGGACGAAACCTGCGAATCTATGAGAAATTGCTCGCCCAAGGTCATGCCTTCTCTCCTCGTGACCTCTACTATTACGCTAACGAGTTAAGAGACAATAAAAGATATGAGCAGGCTGTGCAGGGTTACCAGGATTTTCTGGATACTGGACAATGCTGGGCAGAGGACGCGATTAGTGCATGTAGCAAAATGGCTGATTGTCTACAACAGCTTGGCAAGCTGGAGCAAAGCATTACGGCGGCTCTCCATAGTTTGACCTTCGATACGCCCAGGGCTGATCTGTGCTGTCGGATGGGTCATTATTTTTTGCATAAAAATGAGATCTCCAAAGCTATTTACTGGTACGACATGGCTACCACTCTGAATCCTCCCGACACGATGGGCCCGGTACAAGACGCGTACCAAACGTGGTTTCCTCATATCCAGCTATGCATTTGCCATTTTCGGATGAAGGATTACACACGTGCGAATTGGCACAACGAGCAAGCTGCCATTTACATTCCCAACGACCCGTACGTCCTGCATAATCGACAGTTCTTCAGCTCAATCCTGAATCCTCCCCAATAAAAATGTCCCCCACACTCACCCCTTAATCTTTAAGTAAGTCAAAGGAGGAGCAAGCGGAATGCAACAATCGAATCGGTACAAAATAGCTGTCTATGCCATTAGCAAAAATGAAGCCCGATTCGCCAAACGCTGGATGCACACCATGCGTGAAGCCGATGTTGTCATTGTAGCGGACACCGGCTCTACAGACGATACTGTTTCCCTGCTACACGAAGCGGGTGCAGAGGTGCATCGTATAGAGGTAACTCCTTGGCGTTTTGACAAAGCTCGCAATGAGTCCCTACGGCTGGTCCCTGATGATATAGATATTTGTGTCTGTACGGATCTGGACGAAGTCTGGGAGGAGGGTTGGCGGTCGCGGCTGGAACGCAACTGGAAGGAAGGAACTACCCGGATGCTATATGCCTTTACACATGGACAGCCTGGGCAAGATACCGTTTATACATGGTTCTGGAAAGAAAAAATACACACTCGTCACGGGTACCGCTGGGTACGCCCAGTTCACGAGGTGCTTGAATATATCGGAGAGGGTAAAGAACGCAACATCCGATCAGACCAGCTCCGCTTGTATCATGATCCCGATCCGCACAAGTCCCGCAGCCAATACCTTCCACTGCTGGAGCAGTCTGTGCGCGAGTTTCCCGAGGATGACCGCAACATGCATTACTTGGGGCGGGAATATATGTATCATGGCCGTTGGGACGAGTGCATTGCTACGCTGCAACAACATCTTGCCATGCCGCAGGCACGCTGGGCAGATGAACGCAGTGCTTCGATGCGCTTTATTTCTAGAGCCTATAAAGCAAGTGAACAATGGCAAGAGGCAACACGTTGGTTATACCGGGCTATTGCGGAAGCACCGTATTTACGTGAACCTTACACGGAAATGGCTCAGCTGGCCTATCATACGCGGAACTGGCCCGCCGTCTATCATATGGTTGAAGAAGCGCTGCAAATTTCTACACGACCGGATACGTACATGCAAGAGGATTTTTGCTGGGACGCCACGCTGTATGATCTTGGTGCCCTCGCTTGCTACGAGTTAGGCCTTTTACACAAAGCATGTGAATTTGCGAAAGAAGCAACAGAACGCTCCCCGGAAGATTCTCGCCTCAGTCATAATTATGCGCTAATTCAATCCAGGCTTCCATAGAAACCCACACCCCGTCCTGTTGGTTGAATAACTTGGTATTAGAGCTTGTGGTTGGCAAAGGAGGTTATTGAGATCAAAGTTCTATTTACTTTTTATATACCCAGCGGCGGCGTAGAAACCTTGAATCGCCAGCGTTGTAAAGCGCTCATTCAGGACGGGATCGAATGTCATCTTCTCTATTATCAGCAGGGTACAGGGATGCAGAACCTGCACGGCGATATTCCAGTGTTCACGACTTCCTCTGAAGAAGAAATTCGAAAGCTGGTGGAGACTCATCGCTACGATGCAATTATCGTCTCTTCGGACTACCCTATGCTCCCCAGATTGCGAATGTTGGGCTATCAGGGGATATTGATCTATGAATCGCAGGGCTTTGGCCCTCACGAAGAAGCGGCTTGGGTTGTTGCAGATGCAGTTCCGTATCTTCAAAATTACGCCGATGCAGTGCTCCTACCAGATACGACTCATTTAGTGAATCTTTTCTCCACCATGTGTCCATGGCTTAATCGCTATGTGTTTCCAAACGTGCTGGATACCAGCGTATTTAATTATGTACCTAACACTCCTCCAGCTAATCCGGTTATTGCCTGGGTTGGACGGCTAGAGCCCAACAAGAACTGGAGGCATTTTGTCGATATTTCTTACTGGATGCTGCAAAACCGTGCGGATCTTCGAATCTGGATGTTTTATGATGAAACATTGTCACAGCCGGAGGATAAAATACAATTCGAAAAAATGCTTACTCAGCTTGGCATGTCCTCCATTATCGAACGTTTTAAAAGCGTACCTCATGCCAATATGCCCCTGTATTACTCCATGATTGGCGACTCAGGCGGCTACTTGCTATCGACCTCATTGGTGGAGGGATTCGGCTATGCAGTTGCTGAGGCGATGGCCTGTCGTTGCCCGGTATTAAGCTCTGATTCAGACGGAGTACGAGCATTCATTGACCACAACGAAACCGGTAAATTTTATCAGCAGGGAGACATCTTGCAGGCGATACTGCAAGGACTAGACCTGATGAACAACGTACCTCAACGCGAATCTATTCGCAAGAAAGGACTGGCGCGAATCGTTAACCTGTTGGCACCGGATAAATATGTGCGTTCCTTCAGACAGATGATGAACACGCTAGGTGTGAGGTAATTAAAAAAATAGCTGACGACAACCCTTTTTATATACGGGGCATCGTCAGCTTTATCTTGCCTTTTTTATTATTGAATATTGGAATCTACCTGATCTTCCATATTGGACATTTCCAATTTCTCGTCATTCGTTGAAATCTTCCTCTGTTAAATCCATATTTACGCTCGCAGCGGTTCGACTGCCGTCGGCCGCAGCAAAAATCAACTGAGAAGGCATGAAGTACGATGAATCCCCGGCAGCATATACACCAGGTATGGAGGTTCTCCCCGCTTCATCCGTCTTGACCCCGCCCGACTCCGTTCTTTCACAGCCCAAATGTTCTCCAAACGGTGCACTTTGTACAAACTGGGGAGTCACGAAGCCGCCGATCCTCGGGACTTGAGTGCCATCCGTAAAGCGCACGTGCTCAAGCTTTCCATTGTGACCGATGAACGCCGCAACAGGTTGCTCTATTACTACTATCCCCTTGGATTGAAGCCGTTCTTTTTGCTCGTCCGACAGGGATGCATGACCGTTCGTACAGACGATCAAATCCTTGCTCCAATTAAGGAGTAGTTTGGCTGTATGAAATATAGCCGCCGATTCAGAGACGAGGACCAGCGGTTGATCCCGCAGCTCCCAGCCGTCGCAATAAGGGCAATTAAACAAACTTTTCCCGTATAACGGATAAAAACCTTCGATCTCAGGGAATATCTCCTTTACGCCCGTCGCTAATATCAATTTTCGCGCTTGAACGCGGAGGCCTGACGAATCAAGCACCTCAAATCCGGATACGTTTTTCATAATCGAAACAACCTCGGTTTGCAGATGATGGACAGACGGATAACGCAGCACTTCCTCATAAGCTACACGGCGGAACTCGGCTGGCGTTACGCCGTCTCTTGTAATAAAACCATGCGACGCATGCGTAACCGCATTTCTGGGCCGATTATTATCAATCAAGGCCACACTTCTCCTTGCCCTGCCCAGCACGAGGGCTGCATTCAACCCAGCAGGCCCTCCGCCAATAATAGCGCAATCGTATAGCATAACACCCAACTCCTTTTAAAAGATATTAAAGACTCTTTATGTCTTCGATATAACCAAAAAAACACCGTTTTACATAACTGGCAACCACCCTCTTTCTATATAAAATCGCTCACTTTACACTTGTGCTTGCTTTTGCGCCAAATCGACCAATTTCGTATTTTTTAGATGTCGTTCCATTTTCTCCTCTGCTTCCCTCATTACAGCTTGAATCAGGCACTCAGAACCGTGGACGAAATCACATTCAAACAAAGAATTCGTACCTTCAATGGCATGGATAATATCCAAAAAGGTAATGTCATCTTTATGACGGGATAGGCGATAGCCTCCATTGGCTCCAGAAACGGATTCGATCATTCCAGCCTTCACAAGCCTCGTCAAAATTTTTGAAAGATAAGTTGGTGAAACATTTTGGGATTCAGCCAGTTGCTGAACACCTACCGGCTTAACCGACGAATCAGTAACGAGCATGAGCATAGTGTGCAGAGCATAATTCGTTGCTTTTGTAAATTTCATAACTACACCTCAATCAAAGACTTATTGTATCTACTATATCGCCGAATCTGCGAGTGTGTCAAGATCATCTAGGATTCACGCTGTTGTCAACCCTTCTTTTGGTTACGCTCTAACCGTTGTATACTGTTCATCAGAAACAGCTAAGAAAGGGGGCTCGTTGTGCGTATTTTTGATATTCTTCGTATATTGGTTGCTGAACAGATGGTCAAAGGAGAACACTTGGCAAATGCATTGAAGGTATCTTCTCGAACGATACGAACGGATTTAAAGGAATTGGGTGCGCTGTTGTCAAAGCATGGAGCAGCAGTTAAACCCCTTAAAGGAACAGGCTACAAGTTAGAGATTCGGGACGAACAAGCATTTCATCATCTGCTGAAGCAATTAAAGGATGATGAAAATAATGGGCCCTATCCATTAGCGAGTTCTTCTGAAGCTAGAAATCGTTTTTTAATGAAAAAGCTATTGCTTACCAATGCATATGTCAAACTTGATGATTTAGCCGAGATCCTGTATGTTAGTCGATCCACTTTACAGAATGACCTCAAAGAACTGCGCAAGCTGCTGGCAACTTACGGACTATCTCTGGAGAATAAACCCTATCATGGTATTCGAGTCAAAGGGAATGAGGCCAAGCTGCGTTATTGCATTTCCGACTATATATTCAGTAGGACAGATGAAATAGGCGAGCAGCAGATGTCCCACCCTCCTCTGATCTCTAACGAAGAGATGGAATTCATAAGAGAAGTGATTCTGGATCGTATTGAGATCCATGATATTCAGTTATCGGACATTGCCCTGAACAATCTGGTCATTCATATTGCTATAGCATGTAAGCGAATTCGTGAAGAAAGGTATGTGTCGTATTATCCGCAAGAGATGAAAAAAATCGAAGCGCAAAAAGAGTTTAGGGTGGCGACTGAGATCGTATCCGCCTTGGAACAAAACATGAAGCCCTCCTTTCCACTTGTTGAAGTTGCGTACATTGCTGTTCACCTGTTGGGTGTAAGGACCGTCGTTAGTGTCCGTATGGATGAGATGGAGATTAAAAAGATCATTGATAAAGATATCTACGAACTGACTATCGAAATACTAGACCAAATTGATCAGCAGTTGAAGATGAACATTCATAACGATCAAGAATTGCTGATTGCATTTTGCCTTCACCTCAAACCAGTGATCAACCGTTATCAATACGGAATGAATTTGCGTAATCCTATGCTGGATGAAATCAAAGCCAATTACCCGCTTGCCTTTGAAGCAGGTATCATTGCTGCGGAGGTCATCAAGCAGCGGCTTCATATACACATCGAGGAAAATGAAATTGGATATTTAGCCATTCATATCGGAGTCGCGATGGAAAGAAAGAAAATGGAGGGCGCACCCAAAAGATGTATGATCGTATGTGCTTCTGGACTCGGCAGTGCTAAGCTGCTGTATTACAAGCTTCAATCGGTCTTCGGTTCCAGGTTGGATATCGTGGGAACCACTGAACTTTATAAGCTGAAACAAATGCCGTTGGATACACTGGACTTTGTCATTAGCACGATCCCCATTTCAGAACCGCTTTCTATCCCCATGATCCATGTGAATACATTTTTGGGCAGTTCCGATATTACGAAAATTGAGCAAGCCATTTCTGAAGCCAGACTTCCTGCTGTGCAGTATGTACGAAAAAAATTGGTCTTCCTTCAGCAGAAGTTTGAGAACAAACTCCAAGTGCTTAAATTTATAGCCGGAAAAATACACGAAGCAGATCTTATAAAAGGCCCCCTGCTGCAATCGGTGATAGAGCGTGAAGCCGTTTCCCCCACTTCATTTGGCAACTTGGTCGCGATCCCGCATCCGATGGAACCTTTCGCAGATTCTACGTTCTGGGCCATCTGTACATTACAAAAAGCAATCGATTGGGATGGTAAGCCGGTACAGTTTATTTGTATGCTCTGTGTACAGCGCACCAAATCAGAAGATTTACAGACTATGTATCATATTTTGCTTGAAATTTTAAATAATGAACAGCTCGTCCAGCAGCTTATTCGCTGCAAAACGTATACAGAATTCATAGAAGTGTTGCATAAAAATAGTTGAACATAAGGAGTATGAAGAACGATTGATTTCCGTTAAGAAGAGGAAATAATGTGTGTTATGTTGAAAGCGATTCCAAATTATAATAGCCATACGAACGAGATGATTGAAAGGAGAGAGGATCACGTGAATCATGATGAATCTACAGAACACGACGTGAACATGGAGGACATGGATGATACAGAGATTGTATTCCAAATTATATTATACGCAGGGAATGCACGCAGCTCCGCCATGGAGGCGATTGAGCTTGCAAAGGCGGGGAAATTTCGTGAAGCCAAAGAAGAATTAGCCTCAGCAAAAAAAGAACTGGTGTCCTCCCACAAGATTCAAACCAGAATCATCCGTAAGGAAGCAGCGGGTGAAAAAACAGAGATGTCTGTCATGATGGTACATGCTCAAGATCATTTGATGAATGCACTCACCATTCGCGATATGGCCTCAGAGTTTGTAGACCTGTATGAACGCATGGATCAATTCGTACCGAAATCGTAGAGGGAGGGACGCTATCCCATGGCATTCAAAGACAAACTGGTTGACGGCCTCACATCGGTAGCAAATGCAATCAACAATTTTAAATATATTATAGCGATCAAATCAGCTTTTATCACATTGATGCCCGTTATTATTGTCGGTGCCTTTGCTGTACTGATTTCCAATATGGTCATGGACCCAGTCAATGGTTTGGCCCATTTTAGGCCATTCTCATTCCTGGCTGAGTACAAACCGATTTTCTCAGGCATTAACTATGCCAGCTTGAATATCCTTACCATTCTGGCTGTTTTCATGATTGGTCTGGAGCTAGGAAAAATTAATGGTGAGAAAAATCTTTTCCCCGGTTTGCTTGCTTTAATCTGTTTTATCTCTGTGACACCAACCACGATAGAGTTGATGGTTAACGGTGACATGCAAAAAGTAACAGACGTCATAGCCCGTCAATTTACGGATACCAAGAGCTTGTTTTTAGGGATTTTCATAAGCATCCTGTCCGTCGAGCTATACAGCAAACTGGGTAAGTCCGACAAGCTAAAAATCAAAATGCCTGAAAGTGTTCCCAGCAATGTGGCCGTTTCATTCTCCGCACTCATTCCTACCATTATTACGGTGACTGTCTTCTCCATGTTTGGATTCTTTTTTCATAAGTTTACGGGACTCTATCTGTACGATGCTGTCTATAATGTGGTGCAAAAACCTCTGGAGGCCGTAGTACAGGGACTGCCAGGTATACTGGTGCTGATGCTGGTTGCGCAAATCTTCTGGGTGATCGGTATTCACGGAAACCAAATGGTAAAGCCCATTCGTGAACCCCTGCTGCTTGGCGCGATTACTGTCAACATGACTGCTTATGAGCAAGGACTGCCCATTCCGAACATTATTACGATGCCTTTCTGGGACGTATACATGAGTATTGGTGGTTCAGGGATTACGCTGGCCCTCTTGATTTGTATTATGATCGCTTCCAAGCGTGAAGATATGAAGGAAATAACAAAGCTTTCGCTCGGCCCAGGTCTGTTTAATATTAATGAGCCTGTCATTTTCGGACTTCCGATTATGTTGAATCCATTGATGGCTATCCCTTTCATTATTACTCCGCTCATCACAGGAACGATTGGTTACTTCTCGACATTACTTGGATTTGCAGGTAAAGCCGTCGTCATGGTTCCATGGACTACTCCGCCTATTATTAATGCCTACCTGTCTACAGGTGGAAGCATTGGAGCCGTCGTCACTCAGATCGTTTGCATTGTGGTAGCGATTATCATTTATTTCCCGTTCGTCAAAATTGCCAACAAGCGAACGACTGAATAATGCGCTACTATAGAAATACACTAATTAATTGAAAACGCATTCTTTATACAATGAAAAGGAGAAACATGTCATGGCTAAACATACGATACAAATTCCATCGAATTTCATCATGGGTGCAGCGGCTTCCGCCTGGCAGACAGAGGGATGGAGCGGTAAAAAAGAAGGTCAGGACTCATTCCTGGACCAATGGTACAAAAATGACCGCTATGTCTGGCACAATGGATATGGACCCGCGGTTGCAACCGACTTTTATAATCGCTATACCGAAGATATTGCGCTGATGAAGCAGATTGGCTTAACCCATTATCGTACTTCTATTAATTGGTCCCGCTTCTTAACGGATTATGAGAATGTAGTGGTGGATGAAACGTATGCGGATTATATGGACCGGGTCATTGATGAGCTGATTGCGAGTGGAGTCGAGCCGATGATTTGTCTGGAACACTATGAGGTCCCTGCCTATCTGCTGGATAAATATGAGGGCTGGTCTTCCAAGCATGTAGTGGAGTTATTTGTAAAATATGCGGAAAAAGTGTTTGAACGGTACGGCGATCGGGTCAAGCACTGGTTTACGTTTAATGAGCCCATTGTTGTACAGACTCGCGTCTATCTGGATGCCCTTCGCTATCCCTATGAACAAAATACGCGGAAGTGGATGCAATGGAACTATAACAAAACGCTGGCTACCGCAAAGTGCGTACAGCTTTTCAAAGCAAAAAACTATAGTCAGCACGGGGCTAAAATAGGCGTTATTCTGAATCCTGAAGTCACTTATGCCCGATCAAGCGCCCCTCATGACCAGTATGCGGCACATGTGTATGATTTATTTTACAATCGAGTATTTCTGGACCCGCTTATTAAAGGCGAATACCCGCAAGAATTGTTCGATCTCATGGGCAAGCATGATATTGCATTTGAAGCTACAACGGAAGAACTGACCGTAATTAAGGAAAATACCGTTGACTACGTCGGAATCAATCTCTATTATCCCCATCGGGTCAAAGCGCAGAGTAAAGCGTGGAACGAAAACACCCCCTTCCACCCCTCTTACTACTATGAGCATTTTGATCTTCCGGGTAAAAGAATGAACAAGTCACGGGGCTGGGAAATTTATCCTAAAATCATTTACGATATGGGAATGCGCATTAAGAACGAATATCACAATATCGAGTGGTTTGTCGCAGAAAATGGTATGGGCATTGAGAATGAAGTTGCTTTCAAAAATGAGGAACACATTATTCAGGACGACTATCGTATTGACTTTATAACTGAGCATTTATACTACACATTACAAGCTGTAGAAGCAGGCTCCAACTGTACAGGTTATATGCTGTGGGCCTTTACAGACAACGTTTCTCCCATGAATGCTTTTAAAAATCGCTACGGACTGGTGGAAATTAACCTAGACAATGATCGAAGTCGGCATTTGAAGAAATCCGGCTACTGGTATCAAGCCGCTATCAAGGAACGCTCGTTTGTTGCTGATCTGGATGAAGAGTATAAGTAGTTAAAAATGAATTTCTGGAGGCGCTCAACGATGAAAAAAATTATTCTGGCATGTGCTGCAGGTATGTCCACATCTATTTTGGTTTCTAAAATGAAAAAAGAAGCAGCAGCAAGATCCATAGAGCTGAACATCGAAGCCATCCCCGAAAGCACCATTAAGGAAGAACTGGAAGGTATTACAGATTCTGTGATTGCTATTTTGCTCGGACCTCAAGTACGGATGCGTAAAAAGGCAGTCACCGAAATTGCTGCTCCCTATAGCATTCCTGTAGATGTCATTGACACGTTGGCTTATGGTAGAGGAAACGGTGCAGCTGTCCTAGATCAAGCCTTGAAGCTGGCTGGCGAGAACATCTAATTGCTATTCAAATGAAAAAGAGGCTGAGAATTCCCTCAGTCTCTTTCTTGAGTTGCGCGCTCTTTATCACGACATATCTTCTTTGCCTGAGCCCATACTACTCACATACGTTTCCTGTAAACCGGCAGAAATGCCATATAGCGGTTCCCAACGAAGCCAATGTCTGGCGACTGCGTTACTAAGACAGCTATGGTGAATGTCTCCAGCTCGCGCTGGTGAATACACAGGGCGGACAGACGAACCATGCAGCTTCAGTAAATCGTAGGCCAGTCGATTGATGGACGTCGTTCGTCCCGTACTTACATGTACTGTGCGTTGGTCCGCTGCATGGATAGCCGCCATATTCGCTCGGACTACATCCTTGACGTACACAAAGTCACGAGTTTGTGTCCCATCACCGTGAATGAGCAAGGGGCTTCCTTTTTTCAGCCGCTCCATAAAAAGAGCGACAACACCACCCTCTCCCTTCGCGGCCTGACCGGGACCGTACACATTTCCATAACGCAAAATCGTGTAGTTCAACCCGTACAGCCGATAAAAAAGTCGAATATACGATTCTGCGGTCAGCTTGGACAGTCCGTAGCCTGAAATGGGCTCCACGGGATCGTCTTCCTGTATACATTGCTTTTGCAGCTCTCCGTATACGCCAGATGTGGAAGCAAATATGAATTTTGACACACCGGCTTCATGACAAGCCTGCAACAAATGAATCGTCCCCAGCACGTTCACATCCGCGTCCTCATCGGGTTGATGGATGGATTGCTGCACATCAGCCTGTGCGGCCAAGTGAAACACAATATCCGGGCTTTCCCGAATCAGCAACGTCCTAGCTTCAGAGCTGCGAATATCCGCAATATGCATGACCGCGCGCGGGTCCACATTTGCCATATTTCCGGTCGTCAGATTATCCAGCACATGTACTCTGATGTCCGAATCAGCAAGCGCACGTACCAGCTGAGAACCAATAAATCCAGCTCCCCCGGTGACCAAAGCCTTCACTAGCTCACCCTCCTTTTGAACCGAAGCATATGACTTCCCTTCGCATCATGTTATGCGACTCCCTATAGCTTGGCGCAGGCACACGCACAGTCCGAAGACAATCTATAATGTGTCTCTAGAATCTCAGCACCTCAGACATACAGTCTCACATTTTCCAGCATATAACGCCACATCCCATCCTGACCGTTCCATATATCCTCAGGCGGCAGCTCCACTGAAACCAGCCGCTCCAATCCCCAATCCAGCTCCGTCACACCATCAGTCCCTGTATAATCCACGTATAACAAGCGAAAATCATGTGTAATCCTCTGCAATAACACATCATGTAGTTCCACCGCTTGCTCCCGACTGCCCCCGAGACGAATCAGTAGCAGACGGGACGCAAGCGTGAATTGATCCAGTAGACGTGCGATGCGGCGATCAAGCGTCGTTTTGAATGCAGGATAGGAAGTCAGCTGCTCCGATGTATTCTCGCTAACCGGAAAATGGTGTGCCGCCGTAATCTCATAGTTTGCATCCTCGACCATGAAGTTATGCTCGCCGTAATCGTGCCCCGTGACACGCAGACTATCAACATCCATAAAACCGGCAAAACGGGCGTCCAGCAAGCGACTGATCTGTGACAAGTTACCGGAAATCATCCAGTCCAGCGGACCCGCATAGGGACGCAGTCCGTTTTTATCCAGCTGAATGGAAGGCAAGCAATGTCCACCCAGACTGAATACAGCATCATAATCCCCCTGCAACCGTTCAAGCACGACGCCCTCCCCTTTCCGAAGACAAGGTCATCCCTTTAAAAAGAGTACGCCAATGCGGATCACTCTTGTAATTCCATACATCGGCAAAAGGCATTTCCACCGCGCATACATGCGGAAGCTGCCAATCCACCTCCGTCAACTCCGTTACGCCGGAACAATTCACTACCAACAAACAAAATTCATTCGCTACCATGCCTGACAAAATACGTTCCAGTTCCTCTACTTCTTCATAGGTTCCCAGCATACGGACGAACAAGCTGCGCTTCGCCATCTGTGTTTTTGCAAAAAAACGTTCAATACGACGGTCTATCTTTTCCTTGAACTCGGGATAGGTCACCAGATCTGAGGACGTATTGCGCTCCTGCGGAAAATCATGTACCGAGATCACATTATAAGCGATATCTCTGACCATATAATTCAGTTGGCTCGTACCAACGACACTCAAATTGGGCAATTCCATAAATCCGGCAAACCGATTTTCAAGCAAGCGGTTCACATCGGACAGCGTGTCAGACATCATCCAATCCAGTACCCCGGCAAACGGCCGCAAACGGTTCTTTTCCAATTGAATGGCAGGTGTACAGTTTTGCCCCAGACTGAAGACCGCTTCATATTCCCCTGCCAGCTGTGCGAGTCTCATAGCCGTGCCTCCTTTTTTAATACGACCCTTCTCTCAGTTCCTACTCTATCCTTCTTCTGTAGTCGAAAAAGGGACTTCAGGCCGTAGTTTGTTCCACTCTACATTACATGCACAGCACGGCGAAAAGGGTTGGACACCGATACGATTTTTGTCAAAGAGGCGTACAACTATCCAGTCCAAACCCGTCTATTTTTCATATCATGTTAAGGCTGGTAACCTAACGGAATTCAAGGAGGCATCATCATATGTCCGTGTTTCTTTTAACCGTCGACCACCATTTCGCTTACCCCAGCGCCCATATACAAAGCTGCCATATGACCTTATTCAATCGTGAAAAGAGAGCCGTCGATGTGTTGCTGGAAATGGGAAATGACAGTGGTGTTTTCCGTCGGCAGCTCCTTCGATTGAGCCCTTCTCCCGAAGCTGGCTCCGTGCTAGAACTCAAGGATATGGAGGCAGCCCAAAATCCGTTTTATCTGCGAGTGATCACGAATATTTACAATCCAGAAACGCTGTTTATCCTGGCTGAATTTTTGGAAAATGGGAACGTTGTCGCTAAGCGTACAGCCAGTCATTTTACCGTGACACCCTAATGAACGGGCAGAGGAGGAAGAAGGTATGTTGAAATATTCAGTTCAAAACAAAGCTGAGCCAGGCACATATGCACTGCCTTTTCAGGTCACCGAACAGGAGAGCGTGCTCTCTACATTGATCATTCCTGCAAGTGAAGCTGAAGGACGTATTGTCATTGAAGTCTCTTTGGCATGGGAAAATCCGCTGCTCAACTGGGATATCGGGGAGCTGGATATTCGATTGCGTCGCAACGATGAGCGGGGACCTATGCTGGACTGGTTGCAGGATTCCTGTTATCAGGAGGGATTTGCCGAGTTAATCTATGAGGAAACGGGAACACAGGGAGAGCCTTATGTATACTGCCTGACCGTACAATCAGCCGACCGCCGTGCTGTTGTTACAGGACCACTCATGGTTCGAGGCTCTGTGTATGTAGATTCGATGGACGAAAACCCGGATGGACAATGAGCTGAAATAACTAAAGGCAGGTGGGAGTTTTAAGCCCAACCTGCCTTTTATAGGGTCTGTATTCTCATGGCGCGGATTGCTTCAGACATTCTAAAATGTCAGCGTCCGGCAGCGTATAATCTTCTGGCAACGAAGTGTTAATTCGGTTCCATATTGCGTAATCGACCTTCAAATCCGGGTGTGACTGCTGGATTTCAAAAATACGGTTGTACAAGTCTCCAACGACAGGAAAAGTCATGCTCTCCCTCCTAACTATTGAATCAACGTATTCAACGTACTTGATTCAGCGCTTGCCCATAAATATTCACGAGTCGTTCAATCATAACATCCAGAGACCAATGCGCGATCCCCCATGCTTTGGCACGATTTCCCATGACTATCCGCACTTTATCCTGAGCCAGCAAATGCTGCAAATGAGCTGCCAGTGCCTCCACATCGCCAACCGGGGAGACCAGTCCGGTGTATTCATGCTTCACCATTTCCGGCAGTCCGCCTGCATCCGATACCACTGCCGGAAGCCCCATAATCTGCGCCTCCATGACCGAAAACGGCTGATTGTCCTGTATGCTTGGATGAACAAAAAGGTCCGCCAGTTGTAAAAGAGCAGGTACATCTTCACGATGCCCCAGAAAAACCACGTCTTCTTCCAGCCCTAGCTCCTTCGCCTGTGTTTGAAGCTCTTCCCTTTTATCTCCCTCCCCGACAATCCAGCAAACCCAATCCGTACGACTTGCTTTCAGCAAGCCAAGAGCACTCATTAAATAATGCAGTCCTTTGATATAGACCAGCCGTGAAGGACAAATGATAACTTTTTTCCCCTCAGGTCGTATCATGTCCGTTCCCCGGGCGTGGACTTCCCAGAAGTGCTCGGTATCCAATCCGTATTGGAAAGTAGCAATCTGCTGCTCAGGCACTTCGAACTCACGCACAAGCGTCTGTTTCATCCATTCTGTAGACGTAATGGTAATATCCGCGGATAGAGCGCCATAGTGCTCTAGCGCCCAATAATACTTCCACATCAGCGTCTCACGGTAACCCTCCTCATGATCCCGCTCCAAAGCCATCATAACTTCACGAGCCAGCGAGCCATGAATATTCGCTACCAACGCGCTATCTTTGCGTTTGACCCGACTTAGCGCACGCGTCGCAATGACATCTTGCGTGTGAATCACATCATACTGCTCGACCCCGAAATACGCCGCTGCCAGCTCCATACAGTATCGATCCTTTTCCACCGTCTGCACCCATGAATCCAAATGTAATACAGGGACAGCCGATTCATTCAGCTTCGTATCCAGCAGGGGCAGCAGTTGATCCTTCAGTAGCTCCCTATCTTCAAAAACAATATGGTATTTAGGTGTATCCGGTCCGTTCCCCATCAAGTCTACCGTGTGGCCCAGTAGCTCCAGTCTCCGTTTAATTTGCATCATAAAGGGCCATACGCCACCCAAATGAGGAATCGGCCAGTACGTAGCCAACAAAATTTTCAAAACAGCCTCACCTCCTCTGTCTCGTACGCTGAGCTACATTCCGTTGCTTCCGTAAATTTGCTGGAAACCCGATAACGCATCTGTCCAGACCGCAAAAAAACCATTATTCGGCACGATCGTTACATCAATAAAATTACCGATTGTAACGACTGGAACCGGACTAATCCCGTTAGGATTAAAGGAGCTGTCTGTTACTCTGAGGTTCGTAAATGTACTTCCTCCGTCCGTTGATTCGGCCACAAATACGTCTAATAAAGAGGTCGTTATTTGATTGGTATAATATACGATCTTGATCACGCCGGTCACAGGCGAAACATCAATAGCCGGGAAAAAATGCTGTGCCCCTGCACTGGCCCCTGTCACCGATTGCGGTGCAGTCCAGCTTAATCCACCATTCACCGACCTGGCAAGCAGCACATCCGCATACCCTGCCCGATTATCCTGCCAGACCGCATAAAGTGTTCCCTGATTCGGGCTCGTAGAGCGATCCACGGCAATGTTAGCTGCCGGCAGCACATTGAAACCAAAGCCGGCCACGGGCAACGGACTCGGAACCGGGACCACAGAAGATACAGGTAGCGAGGAACTAAATGCTGTCCCTCCATTGAAGGACACAATGACCTGATATTGGTTAACCGGATTTGTGACAATGTACCCGACATAAATCACCCCTGTAATGCTCACAGTGATTTCCCCCCGCGTAATCTGATTGGAGCCAGCGGTGAGCACCACGGGTGTCCCCCATGTGATCCCTCCATCCTGCGAACGTTGGAAGAACATGACTGATCCGCCGAAAAAGTCAGGATTGTACTGATGCGTATAACATAAATAGATATTTCCGGTATAGGAGCTGACCTGAGAAGTATCGAATTTCACGCTGACCTCAACATTATTGACAAATGTCCCATACCCTCGCTGGGCAATCACAGGCGGATCAAATGTATTGCCGTTGTCTCTCGACACATAAGTGGCGATGGTACCGCTCAAACCGTCTGCGGTAAATACGTGACAGGCTATGACAAACAAGTTGGGAAAACCGTAGCTGACGCTATGGGATTCCGCCCCTACATAGCCGGCTGGTAGCGGTAAAATCTGCTGTGTGAAAGAGGCACCGCCGTTACCTGAACGGTATACCGCCGTCAACGGCGGTCCTGTCGTAAAATCGATAGCCGCAGACACAATGGTACCGTCGAGCAGGTTGAAAGCTACACTCGGCTCCTGGGCCAGCCTTCCGTTAGGCGTAAGCTGTACGTTCGGCATCAGGCTCCACCTCCTGGCACACCGGCAAATATCGTCAAACTGCCTGTGCGCGTATCTGTCCAGACGGAAATATAGCTGTTCGGCGGTACATTGGCGACATCAATATAATCGCCGATCAGCTCTGATTCGCCTCCACCGACATTCGGGTTAAAGGAGGTCGTCGTGAGACGACTGTTCGTAAAGGTGTTACCTCCATCGGACGACTCTGCGGCGAACACATCCAGATTAAAGCCGTCCACGCGATTGGTATAGTACACGACAACGACCAGTCCCGTCTTGGGCGACACTGAAATTGCAGGGAAAAAATTTTGCGAGCCGGGCGGGCTGTCTGTCACAATGACCGGAGCACTCCAGGTACCGCCAAAATCGCTTGATTTGGACAACAAAATATTGCTGTATCCCTGACCAAAGTCCTGCCACACGGCATATAGCGTATTTGTTGTGGAAGGCACACCCGAGCAGTCCGCGGCCAAGCTGGGGAAATTCAATATCCGAAAGTCATAACCAGGAACGGGCAAAGGATTGGGCACAAGCGTTATATTGGATACGAGAATATCCCCGCTGAAGGTTGCCCCGCCATCAAAGGAGCGTCGGATAAAAAAAGCTGGTGTTTGCGGTCCCGTACGAATCCAACTGACATATACGCTTCCATATTTGTCGACCGCAGGCTCAGGCCGCTCCGTTGAGGATTGGATATTGGAGAGCATTAACGGTCGGTCCCAAGTTAGTCCTCCATCGGTGGAACGCTGGTAGAAGGCCGCAGATTGAGCATTAAAATCCACATTATATTGGCGGTTATACGTGACATAGACGTGCCCGAGATAGGGACTTGCCCCCGCATTATCCGTCGTAATATTAGTCCAGTCATTATTAATGTAATCTCCATAGCCCGGGTTAATGACCACGGGAGGAGCAAAAGAGGCTCCATCGTCCGTAGAGCGATAGATCACGATAGCCCCGTTTTCATTGCCCGGAAATACATGCGCGGATACGATAAAAATATTGGGGAACAGATAGGCTACCATTCCTGCCTCGGCTCCTGTATAACCCGGCGGAATCGGCAATAAAGTATCCGTCCAGTTCGCTCCGGCATCCAATGAGCGATACAGTCCAATCAAGGGAGGCCCACTGCTAAAATCAACAGCTACAGCTATAACAATATTCGGATTCAGTAAATTAACAGCAACACTAGGCTCAAATTTGGGCAGGCCGCTGGGTGTCACCTGAAAATTCAAAGGCATCGCGAGCATTCCCTTCATTATATAAATAGATACGCCTGAAGTATTTCTATCAAAATGTACTTTTTTCAGCACAGCCTAGAGACAACCATACAAGCTTTCTTTTCAATAGATTCATAGTATAAAAGCATCCCTTCAAGGGTTATCCAATATTCTGTTTTTTTGAGAGGATGATTCGATTGGCTTTTACAACCGGTTATATGACGAACACTAGAGATTTTGGTACTGCCTGCTCCAATGTTGTTGTGAACTTGGTCAATGAGGACACAGTAAATGCGGCAACCGTGACCATCCAAATTTTTTTCTCGCTGGTACCGGATACCAAGACACCACTGTATGTGACATCGGTTAACTTGCCTGCAAACTCCATTGCCCGCCGTACCTTCTTTATACAAGGGGTTCTTGCCTATGAGGTACAATACAACGTGGCCTCCGCTGCTCCAGCGAATGTCGTGCTCTCCAACTTTGGACTGGATCAGTTTGGTAATGTTGTACAGGAGCACCGTGTTCTCCAGTCCGAGCTGACCACAATCCCTGCACTGTCCCCTGTTATTTAAAAGCCACCCTGTTCCAGTGCCTGATGCAATCTGTGGGTGTAATACACGTAATTCCATTCTGGCGGTACGGACTGAACCCCTCGTCCGCTGCCGATGGTGGAATGGTCATCTGTATAGTAGGAAAAGGCATGTGTATCCTGTAACGGGCGCAACAAATCCGTGAGATACAGTAGATCCGTCACGGCAATATAAGGTTTGACACCGAAGCATACAACAAAGCGAGTCGTGGTTTCACCAATAGCCTGAACCAGTGCTTCCTGGATCGAATAATGCTGCCGTGATGTTACGATTAACCGAGGGTCGAGCATCATCGACAGGAAAGCGCTAGCTTCCTGTTCTGGCGTTAAATCCAGCAGCCGTACCACGCAATTGCTGTAGTGCTGCTCCAGCAGATTATCCAGCAATGATTCAGCTTGAGCCATATCCGTGACAGGCATTAAAATCGTCATTTCAAGTGGGATGCCCCGGCGTGCTCTCGCCTCATACTTGGCGATTTGGAATGCGCGCCGCCAGCGTCGGTGCTCCTTTTGGCTGTGTAGGCCGGCCGATACACTAAATGTGGAATTCACCCGGTAATCCATCAGGATCTCCGGGATGAATTTCATATTGCACGTCTCGGTCAGCCGCAGCCAGTAATCATAATCCTCAACGGGTTGCAGCCGATAGCCGCCAATCTGGAGGGCATATTTGCTTTTGTACATAAATGAAACCCCAACAATGCTGGCGTTCAGCAATTCGTGATGTGGCTGACTTTGGTACCGGATCAACGCCTGTTGATGCTGCTCGTCATACAACGGGTTCCCATATGCGTCAACCTGGCGGAAGGTAGAAAACACAAGACCGAGTGAGTCTGGCCCCTGCTTCAGCTCTTGCCGCAATCGTTCAATAAAGGAAGCATTATAAACATTGTCGCTGGAGACCCAGGTCACATACTTGATCCCAGGATCTTTAAACAACTCATCGAATCCCCGGTTTAGGGCGTGGGATACTCCTTGGTTCTGAGGGAGTGTAACCAACTGAACGCGCGGGTCTCCCATTGCTGCATAGAGCGCTGGCCCCACCATTTCCGGCGCTCCGTCAATAACAATGATGAAGCGAAATCCCCTGTAGCTCTGGGCTAGTACGGATGAGATTGCAGCTTGCAGATAGCCGATATCCTGTTTGTACAGTGGCATAACAA
This sequence comes from Paenibacillus sp. SEL3, assembly GCF_054602585.1. Classification (NCBI taxonomy): domain Bacteria; kingdom Bacillati; phylum Bacillota; class Bacilli; order Caryophanales; family Paenibacillaceae; genus Paenibacillus; species Paenibacillus sp. SEL3. The sequence continues at coordinate 1,275,820 of NZ_CM137725.1, forward strand.
TCCCCGTATCTACCATATCAATCCCCCCTGACAGACTTTCGGCTTCATGAGGATAAACCACTCAATACCTGACTGAAGCGATCTCGATAACGTGCTTGGGTGATGTTGTACTCCCGCTCCACAGCGGGCCAATATTTTTTGGTTCCCATTTCATCATGCCAACGGTAGTTAACCAAGGACTCGTTCAGAAAAGGAAATGGATATCCCGCCAGTATCACTCGGTACCACATATCCAGATCATGTGTGTACGGCAGCAATTCATCAAACAAACCGATATGTGCAAACAGCTCCTTTTTAAACATAACCGTGCATCCATTGACCGGATTTCCTTGTTGAAAAAAACGGTAAAACTCCGTCATAGACGGAAACACGGCGGCTGCCTGGTAGCTTGTGACTTGGCTATATTGATTGATGAAATTGAAGTTGGTATGGGAGATGTACGCACCGTTTTCCACCATAAAAGAAACCTGATTATTAATTTTGTCCCTATGATAGGTATCGTCGGAGCTGAGCCATGCAATATATTCGCCGCTGGCATGTCGGATACCATGATTCAGAGCGCTGGCTGTTCCACCATTGGATTTACCTAAATAATGTATATAAGGAAGATAGGCCTGAAGCATATCAACATGTTCCGTGGAGCCGTCATCGACGACAATAATCTCGAGTGGGCCATAAGTTTGCTCTAGTGCACTTTGCAAAGCCTGATCCACATATGCACAGTTATAAAAGGGAATGACGATCGTTACTTTCGGTCTCATATCGTTCCTTCCTTTCCGGCTCGGCGGTATTGAATCATATCCTCCAGAGATTGCCTCAGCTGTATGGTCGGCTTCCAGCCCATGTCCTCCAGCTCTTTCGCACGGTATGCCTCGGTAGATGCTGACTCTGCCACATCCCCCCATTGTATGGGAATAGATGTTTTGGCCAGCGCAACCATACGTTCCACGATATTGCCCAGTTCCACAATGCGGCCTGTGCAGACCGAGTACACTCGGCCTGGCACACCCTGTTCCAATAGCACACCGTATGCGCGAACGGCATCACGAACGTCGAGAAAATCACGTTGCGCATGTCGGGAAGATACCCGGAACGGGACAGTTTCAGTTGCGGACTGCCCCTCCCTACGTTCCGTCTGAACGATATACCCCGCGAGTAATGCACAAAATCCGGTAGATGGACCCGGACCGATCAAGTTGCAAGGCTCTGCCAGCATGACGGATTGTTCGAACAGCGCGCCCCACGAGAGCGCGACTGCCTCTTGAAGGCTTTTGCTAAGGCTGTATGGATGTGTTGGATGATACGGAGCCTGCAAAGCCGTCTTTAGCCGAGAACCCGCCACGACAATTCTGGCTTTGGGGAAAGGTCGCAGTACATCGAGCAGATACAGGGTGGACAGTACATTGGATTCCATGTATAGCAGGGGACTCTCCCAAGATTCAGGGACGGAATTTTTACCACCCAGGTGAAGCACATAATCCGGAGCAATCTGTCTAATTACTTCGCCCAGACGTTTCTTGTCGAGCAAGTCACACACATAAGGCGTAATACAGTTGCGAGTCTCCGCCTCTGGGCTGTTATTTTCATCATCGCGAGCCAGTAAGATCAGTTCTGAGACGGAAGCGGCAGTGCGAGTCAGCGCCGCTACCTCCCAGCCGAGCTTTGCAAAATGGCGGCAGGCATGCATCCCGGTATAGCCCGCCGCTCCGGTAATGACTATGACAGGCCGACGTTGTTCCGCTGTGCTTCCGTCCATTCCAGCAGCTCCTTCAGCATGATGCTGTAGTGAGGAACATCGTAGAGCAGATCGGCCCGGGTAGAACGAAGCGTCCGGTCCTGCACCGGCTCATCTTTCGGCACGATCCGAATATCCTCCCTATTCCAGATGTCTTTGAACAGCAGCAGCAAATCGTGCTTGCTGATCGGTTCAGGGTGAACCAGATGAATGAGTCCGTCCAGCGGCTCATTCATCTGCACCTGTATCGCCTTTGCTAATTCCAGCGTCGTAACCCCGTTCCAAAAGACCCGGCGATACCCGTTAACGTCTCCGCTCTGCTGCAAGAACCAGTGCAGCAGACCAATGCCACTGGGCCGAATTTCCGGCCCGATAATGGAGGTACGGATAGTCAGATGCCCTGCGGCCTTTACTTCTCCGAGTATTTTCGTCAAAGCATAGGCACTTGTCCCATCGGGTTGATCCGTCTCCTTATATAAACCAGGTACCCGATTTCCCTCGAATACGCAATCCGTGCTGATATGAACCAATCGGGCACCGATACTGTCCGCTGTCCGCCGGAGAAGATGTGGCAGCAACCCATTAATTTGGTATGCTGCAATTTGATCCTCCCCGGCATGCTGATTCAGTACACCTACCGCGTTAATAATAACGTCTGGCCGTACACTCCGTACCAGCTGCTCCACCATAAAGCTGTCCTTTACATCCAGCAGCAGACCACCTTTATTTTCGGGATCACGGGTGGTGTAGAACACGTTATACCCGCTCTGGTTTTGGAAATACTTCACCAGAACATGGCCCGCCATGCCGTTACCACCCAAAATAAGCAGCTTCATTTGATGAACCCCCCGCTTTGGAGAATGCTGCGAATCTCCTCTTTCGACATCAAATTAAACTCCGAACTAAAGCTGCTGAATGACACGGGAGGGCACTGATTATAGCGGTCCTTTAATTGAGGAATATTCAGCGTTGGGAGAATGACCAAATATTGCTCGTCATAGACTACCGTCGTCAGGCTTTCAAAATCGCTCATCAAAATCTCATGAATTTTCTCACCGGGACGCACACCTTTTTCTACAATTTCTACGTTTTCCACACCTGAATCCTCAATGAGCACCTCAGCCAAGTCCAAAATACGGCAGGTTGGCATGGTCATGATAAAAATTTCCCCGCCTACACTTTCCACCGAGGCTTTGAACAGGAGACTGATCGCATCACGCAAGGTTAGGAAGAAGCGCGTCATGTTCATATCTGTGATCGAAACCTTGCCCTTTTGGCGAATCTGGCTTTGGAACAGATGCACCACGCTTCCGTTTGTGCCCAAAACATTACCGCCGCGCACCGTCACGAAACGTGTATCGCTATTCAGCAGATTGGCGTAAACAATCAGTTTTTCTCCTATTGCCTTCGTCATGCCGTAAAAATTGGACGGATTCGCGGCCTTGTCGGTCGATATATAAATGACTTTCTTGACCTGATTAACGACAGCGGCCTCGATTACGTTTTGAGTGCCTACGACATTGGTTTTGAGTGCCTCGTAGGGCTGATCCTCACAGACGGGCACGTGCTTGAGCGCTGCCAAATGAAATACATAGTCCACTCCTTGACAAGCGGTAGTCAGCGCATCCTTATCCCGAATATCTCCAATACAGAAGCTGAGTCGTTCATCCTCAAACTGCCTGTTCATGGCAACCTGACTGGATTCTCCGCGTGAAAAGATAATGACCTCTTTGGGGTTACGCGGCAGTAACTGGGCAACCAGCTCATGCCCCCAGGAGCCGGTACCGCCGGTAACCAAGATACGTTGGTTTTCAAACATGCCGTTTCCCTCCAAGCAGAAATTTAACTACCTTATCCGACACATCTTCCACCAGATAGCCCGCGGGACATTGCCACTTATGGGTCATCCCGGTCATTATGGCTACCGCGTTTGCTATAACCTCGCCATCAAGGCCGGACACGATATTGCTGCCGCAATCTACCGTTTCCGGCCGTTCAGTCGTCCGGCGCATCGTAACCGTCGGCACCCCCATGACACAGCATTCTTCCTGTACGGTACCACTGTCCGTCAAAGCGCAGCGGGCATGCCGCTCCAGCAGAACGAAGTCAAAAAAACCGAACGGTTCGTGAAATTCCACTAGCGGATCAAGCTGGATCGGCGGATGGCTTGCGATCCGGGCGGCAGTCCGGGGATGAATACTGCAAATGACCCGCTGCCCGAACTGCTGGGCTACCCGGTTAAGACCATCTAAAATAGCCAGCAAATGCGGTGGATGGTCGACATTTTCGGCTCTGTGGGCAGTGACCAGGAAATATTCTCCCGGCGACAGTCCCAACTTTTTCAAAATCCCACTACCGGTTACCTCTTTCTCATAGTGCTGCATTACTTCGTAGATCGGATTTCCAGTCAGTATGATTCGTTGGCTTGGGAAGCCTTCGCGTAGTAGGTGCTGCTTGCTTTGCTCCGTATAAGGCATATTAATGGTAGATATCGCATCAATGACACGCCGGTTCTTCTCCTCCGGCACATCCAGATCATAACAGCGGTTCCCCGCCTCCATATGCACGACCGGATAACCCATACGTTCCGCAAGTAAGGCACATAGAGCGCTGTTCGTATCACCGAGCAATAGCACATGATCGGGGCGTTCCTTGTTTAAAATATCCTCCATCTGCGAGTACATGGCGGACAACTGTTTGCCCAGTGTCCCCGCTTTCTCCTGAAGTACATAATCCGGGGCACGCAGTCCCAGTTCGCGAAAGAACTGCCCGCTCAGGCTTTCGGTGTAATTTTGGCCCGTATGCACAAGCACATGTTCATCTGCATGGCGGTCTAGCTTCGGAATGATCAGGCTGAGCCGTATAATCTCCGGTCTTGTGCCGAGCACGGTCAATATTTTCATGGTTTTGGAACCCACCTTTGCTGTCGTTGTTTCATTGAATTGTGGCGTTCAATGAAGGATAGCCATCCAGCAGACTGGCTGTGCTCCAGCTTAACGTTCATCTCAAAGGTCCGGCGTAGGTTCACCCGGACCGTTGTTTTGTATGCTGTCCAGCCTTGAGTGTGACTCGCTTCGGTTTGTGCGCGTTGTGTCGCCGTGACCGGTGCTTGATTTTCCGCTTGAGCTTCTGTCTGGACTTGGTTTTCGGATAAAGTCCCTTCGACAACGGGAACCCGTGAATTTTCTTAAGGCGACTCTTGCCGCCGCTTCTCTTATACCTGCGATTCCGAAGTCTGGTACGCTTGCGGCCCTTTGGCCATCTCGCCCGAATACTACGCTTGCCGCGGGGCAATTCGGGTGGTGAATCAGGTAGAGGGGGTGCTGGTTGTGGCAAGCCCTGAATGGCTGCATATTCGATTGGCGGCAGACCCAGCACAGGCAGCTGACACACCACCGATTCAGGAAATTCTCGAATCGTGCTGGTATAACCCTCCGGTATAGCGGTAACCTGGCGCAGCCCTTCGCCTTCCCTCGTCCATACAGGTCCACCCGGCTGCTGAATCAACGGGAACCAATGCGGATGATGACATACCCATTGACTGACCATGAGGTGCATACTGCTTCGGTAGGAATCAGGTCCGTATACACGTGTAGCTGCACTGTTGTTACGGACACCAATCCGTTCCAATTCCTCGGGATGATCGAGCAGATAACCCACTTTTTGCGCCAGCATGTCGCTGTTGCCCGGCTCTACCAAAAAATCTGTATTTCCGGTAGCCTCCATCAATTCCACAAGTCCACCCTGCGCAAAGGCTACTACGGGCTTACCGTAAACTAGCCCTTCCAGGGCTGTCAGACCAAAGCCTTCTTCCACCATACTTGGGATCACAACAATATCCATTGCGCTATAGGCCGTTGACACGGATTCCTCGAATGAATTGAACTGGAAGCGGCGGCTATAACGAGATTGGCGGATTAAAGAGACACATTTTACGTAATATTCCGAGTCCACCGAGCTGCCGATGATCCAGAAACGACACCGCGAATTGGTTTCGCACAGCTTTAGAGCCATTTGGACAAAAGGTAACAGCCCTTTGGCTTCGTAGATAAAGGAAGAAATATAACCAATGCAAATATGAAAATCCCGCAGCCCCAGTTTTTCACGTTTCCTTTTCCGTTCCAGCACATGCTCTCTGGGAGACGGCATATCCATATCCCGGCAGGGAGACAACACCGTATGCGGACGTGTCAGTCCCCCACCATGCAAAGGACGCATTACAGCTTGAGAAATGCCGATGACCCATTGGCTATAGCGCTCAATGATAGAAACAGAAACTGGCGTATGCGCATTCTGGTTAATGACCTCGGTAATTTTCCAGATCACCGGAATATTAAGCTCATGGGCAGCCATTGCAGGCATGACGTTCACACAGGTATTAACCAGCACCACATCAGGCCGAGCATGCCGAAGCATCTGGAACAACGGCGCATATGCCACATGGGTCCGCAAATTCTCCGCATCCTGCGCCAATCCCTCATATGGGGTATACATGCCATGCAGCATGAACAAATTCTGTGTCAGAACGGTGATTCCGCGCTTGCGGGCCATTGAGGTCAGCCGCCCTTCACCAGGCGTTACGAGAATACAATCGAAGTACGTACGCATATCTAGACAAAATTGCAATAGCAGCTTCTCTGCCCCCGTAATACTGCGGACGTTGCTAACATGGCTGAATAACATCATTTTCGGCTTGATCGGAGTTCACCTCCTTTAAAATAGCAACCACCGGACGTGTGAATCACCTTATGGAAATATGACCGACAACAGTTGGTCAATCCGGTGACCATACGTGTGCTCCCGCAGGGTTCGTTCCAGAGCACGCAGAGCAATCTCACGACGCTCCTTTTCATGCGTCAAATAAAACTCAACCTTCTCCAGCAGTTCCTGCTGAGAACTGTAAGTTTCAATCTCTTCCCCTGGCTTGTAAAAACGAGCCAGATCATCTCTTGTATCCGTCAGTTGCAACGTGCCACTGGCGGAAATTTCAAACGTACGCGGATTGGGCGAAGCCCCCGGAATTTTCAGTGAGTTGTTGTTCACCGAATCATCCTGATGGGAACGATGAAGATTAATTACGATTTTGCTGCCGTTGTACGAATCATTGGTCTCGCCCGGAGACATCCAGCGACCCAGCTCAATTTTGTCACCATACGACTGATAATCTGGGAGACGATCCCACCAGATTCCGTTGATTTTAATGTTACGAGCCATGAGTTGCGGCATAATCGGATTAAAGAAATAGATGCGGTTCCAGTAGGCTGAGCCTGTAAACCCAATCTCACGTCGTACCGAAGCGGGCGAGCTGAGGGGGAAATAGTGAGTCAGAAATGCTCCAAAGGGCAAATAGTGCACAGACGTGCAACCCAACTGACGGTACAGCTCCAGGCAGTTCATTTCTAACGTGAACACATAATCATAATTCGTAACGATTTTGGTCGTCGTGTCGGTGTAATATGGATCGTCCGTTAGCCAGATGGCGGTGGGGATGCCCAACTGGCGTACCGCAGTAACCTGCTCCAACGGAAGATCCATTCCATCCAGTGCCAGCATCAGATTCGGACGGAGCTGAGCGGCAATATCTCCTACCGGCTGACGTGGGTCTGTTACGGTAACCTGAGCCGTCATGCTCTGCAATGTGGTAATGACCGCCTCATCCAGCGGAGAATACGGAAGGCCTTTGCCTGAGACGACATACAGTACATGGATTTGTCGAAAAGGGAAAACTGCTTTCATCCGCGCAACAATTGCGTTAGCACGGCCGCGCAGATATCCTTCGTCGTATCCGTCATGCAATCCCGCAGTTCTCCCCTTTTCCCAGGAGGCTGCCGCCGTCTGGTGAACAGCCGGGTCATACGGTCCTGTCGTAGATATCGTCATCACTTTCACTCCTCACTGTTTATGGTGTTTACTTTAGGCCATCGCCTTGTCCAGCAGTTCTTCCATGCGATTGGAGTACATATGCTTTTGCATAGTCGTGTACAATGCGCGCCAGGCCATGCGTTCGCGTTCCCAATCATGCTTGAGATAGTAGTCCAGCTTCACTTTCAATTCATCTGCTCCAGAGAAAGTTTCAATATCATAGCCTGGTCGGTAATAACGGCTCAAATCCTTCCGAACATCCGTCATTTGAAGCGTGCCGCAAGCAGAAATTTCATATGTCCGAGGATTGATGGACTCCGCTGAAAGCTGGTGTGTATTCCGATTATCCAGTCCGGGGTCTGTCGGGCGGTGCATATTGATGACAATTTTGGAGCCGTTATAATATTGAGCGGTCTCTTCCGGTTCCATAAAACCCGGACGGATAAAGCGTTCCAGCACATCCCGCCGGTTCAGCCGATCCCAGTGCCCACCTACGATCAGCACTCTTTTGTCCGCCAAGAAGGGAGCTAGGTGGTCGAATAGCTTCACACGGTTCCAGAAGGCATTTCCAATGAAGCAAATATCATGCTGATGCTCCCGCTCTACCCGCCGAGGATAAAAGATACGAGCTGACGCAGCCAGCGGCAAATAGTGAACCCTCGTTACTCCCTGATCGCGATAAAACGGCAGGCAAGAAATTTCGTGCGTAAATACGACATCGTAGGATTGACAGATCAACGCCGTATCCTCCGTAAAGTAAGGATCATCTACAAACCATATGGCCGTCCGAATGCCTAGGGCTCGTATTTGCTGTACCTGCTCCAGATGATCCGCCGGAAAAACATGCAGCCCGTTCATGACCAGCACGAGGTCTGGACGTTGAGCCTCGGCGTCAGCTAGCATCGTAGCAGGCGTACCGATGGCGCATGAGCTGCATATTTGGCCTAATGCTTCTTGCACACCTGTGTCTATAGCTGCGAAACCTTGCGGAATATACAACACTTTCAAATGACGAACAGCAGGCTGTATGGCCACGACCTGTGACAGAGCAGCCGTGCAACCGCCCATTCTGCGTCCTTCCCGATAGCCGCATCGGTACGCTTCGCGTTCATTTCCGCTTTGTTGATCGTTCACATCCTTCACCCTGTCCTGTTGTAGGATAAACTTCTGTCACTCCTAAACTATATGCGGAGGGGTCAAACGCATCATGGACGACTGCCACTGCCCGGACAAAATTGGCGTTTGCCCGTCCAACTGCCGAACCGCAAATAACCCCGAAGCTGTGTAGCTTCGGGGGGTTAGCTGTCATGGATGTTCTGCATAGTTTACTGAGCCTTGTAAGCGACCTGGTGTCCATCTTCATAACCTTTGGCAAAGCCTGAATTGAAACCCTCGTTGTAAGCTGCATCATACCCCTGCTGAAATGCCTGCGGATCATGCTCCAATGCAACAGTCCCGGGCTGTGGATTCTCCGCAGAAGGGACTGCCACCGGGTTAGCTTGAGGTTTTTTTCGCCGCCGCAAAAGAGGATGTCTTCTACGTGCAGAATGATGTCCTCTTTTACGGCGTCTTAGAGCAAGCAGACGTCTTCTTCTCCGTTTTAATCTGCGAATGCTGGAACGCCGGGCATCTTTACGTCTTTTGCGGGCTTTTTCCCGAGTGGCGCGTTCCCACCTTGTGCTCATTTTCATTCCTCCTTTGCTTTCTCGTGGTGGTTTCATTTTTCTGAACAGGCACATGGAGCCACGGCTTCGTCGGTTTTCCATATACCTGTCGTCTTAATGGAATACCCGCCAACATTTGCGTGATTTCGCCCTGGTAGTTGCTGAGTATACGAATGGTTTCTTCCAGACGGGTAGCCGACATATCCGCATGGGGCGTCAAGTCCGCAAGACTGGTCAGCATCCGGGCAACGGCGTGCTGGCTGGCAGCAATAGACTCCATTATATCCAGCTTGATCTCACGTTCACGCCTCATGCTCATTAGTTCATATCCCCCGAGCCCATGCCTCCCATCATCCCTTCCATGCCGCCACCCTGCTGCTCATCCTGATCCAGCAATGCTTTGAGATTGCTGCAAAGACCAGTCTGAAGCCGCGTTAATCCCTCCAGCATTTCCACCATTTGCTCGTGAATCTCCAAAGGTCGCCCCAGCTGTTCTTCATCGGTGTCAAAGGCGTGGGGCGCCAGATGGTTCAGCGCCCAATTACGCACTTTTTCTGCTTCGACCGCCTTGGCCTCCAGGATCATAGACACATTCCGCTGCATTTTGGAGGCTGCGTCCAGCATGTGAATCATTGCTTGTTCCCTACTCATGTGTTCACTCCCTGCCCTCGGTTGTTACGTTACTCCTCTTCCGGGTATGCCGTTTCCTTCACGACACGAACGAGCATTTCAGCCATTGCTTCCTGAAGATCGGCAATGCCGTTCAGATAGGCCACAATGCTTTTGTTTACTTGTCCCGAGCTGTCGAGAATGCCCGGAATTCCGTCAAAACGCGGCTCCTCATCTGGCAGTTCATGTATGATCTGCGCCATGCGCACAACCACCTGCCGTTCCGCATCCAACAACCTTGACATCTGCTGCTGCGAGTGCGAAATGTGGATCAGCAAATCATCTAACTCGTTATGCATAAGCCCCTCCTTTATGTGCTCCGCCGTGCGGAACGCACGAATTACCTACGGGCTTTCCGCTACTACAGCGTATGCCGCAGCGAGTAGTCGGTTCCGCCTAAAAGCGCCTATTCAGATCATTACAGATGCCCGTGCAGCACCGGTGGAGCAATAATAGGCTGCTTCTCCGGCAATGCCGACAATTCTTCGGAGGACAAAAATTGAATTGGATAGTCCTCAGCCCGCCAACTCATCACAGCGTAGAGGGTAAGGAATGGTCTTTTCCAACCGTTGCCGATTTGGTACAGTTGCCCACCTTCAGCATACAGTAACTCGATCCATCGCCTACGTTGGGCCGGGATATGAAGTGTGGGAAGCATGGACATGTTCCCCAGCTCAGGAGCCGCCAGCACAGGCAAGGGTTCCTCTGGCGACTCAGCTACAGGTGCATCAGTGCTGCCGGAAACTGTGACCTCCGGCTTCCCTACCAAGGGAAGTGCCAACAAGTCCAGCTGAGACAATCTGACAGGGCGCACGTTTTCACCTCCCGCAGCACTGACTCCATGCAAATACCGCCTTCTTCCCGACTCTAACCGAAATACTACACCGGACGGTCCCTGAACAACCGCTCCGATGGGGTAAAAGCTTGCCGCTGATACGTGTGTTTCCTTACCTGTTGAGATCTGGCCGTCCGTCTCCGCTGTACTGAATTTCAGGTTGTGGAACAGCTTATCCGCGTCCCCCCACTTTTGTACAAAAAAGGATCGGTTCCGGCTGCTTTCCTCCATTGAACCGCTTGTTTCGGTCGTTAGAGGAAAACCATACACCGTATCCCGATCTCTTTCTTCATAATGGATAAAAGCATCTCCGGCAATTGCCATACGTATCCCCAACAAACGCACACGCAGTAGCCAATCTGCATGGGCCTCCTCAATACTGTGGCAGCCTTCGTCCCAGTAGCCCGTTTTTTTCAGTGTCTCTCTGCGCAGCAATAAACAAAATCCAGCCAAGCTTTCGGTCTCTCGCCATGCATCCGGTTTGGGAACATTGAAGGTCATGGCAAATTGACGTGCTCCATTTTCGTTCATATCAGGAACCTCGATCTGCTGTTCTTTGAATGGACCATTCGTTACAGGCCCAACAACACCCATACACGGATCGCTGTGTAAACACCCTAACAACCGATCCAACCAGCCGGGGGTCACCATGGAGTTTTGATCCAGTACCACAATAGTAGTGCCTTTTGCCATCATCAGCCCCTGATTCAGGCTACCTATCATTTGCACATCCTTTTTTAACAGCGCATAACGCACAGCGATGCTTTTACGGAGCAAATAGGTGGATGTCCCGTCCGTCGAGCCGCAGTCCACTACAATAATTTCGTGAGGATGGCTCGTATTCTCCTCAATACGGTGAATGCATGCACGGAGCTGTTGAAGCTGATTGCAGGACGGAATGATAATACTGACGCCTTCAAATACTTTGCCGAACGAAGCCTGACCCAACCTGTTACCTTGCTCCTGGCCCCTTTTATATCCTGACCAATAGCCTTTCTTTCCGAGCCGCTTGCTGTGTTTCCTTTGCATATTCAGGCGTTTCATGCCGTTCACTCCTCCGGGTGGCATTATGCCTATACTATATGCCTGGCCCGGTAGGATGGTGTTTCATTGAGATCAAGGTAGAAGTCCTTTCATTTTCAATCCAGCTTCCTGAAGGGAATCGAAGGTTCCTGCGTCGCTCCAATAACGCCGTAAAATATCATATTCCAGCTTGCCTTCAGCGGCATAACAGTTGTTAACATCCGTGATCTCAAGCTCACCACGTGCCGAAGGTGTAATTTGCCGGATTTTATCGAACACGGCAGTATCGTACATATAGATACCCGTAACGCAATATTTGGATTGGGGATGCTGCGGCTTTTCTTCAATCCGCGTAATGCTCTCCGGGCGCTCAGGATCAAACACGGGTACCCCGTAACGACGGGCATCTGCCACCTTTTTCAACAACACTCTGGCGCTCCCCGGGGGCTGTTGCTTGAATCGTTCGATCACAGGTCCCAAGTCTTCCTTGAACAAATTATCACCTAACAAAACAGTGAATTTCTCTTCTGCCTGCATATAGCTTCTTGCCAGTTCGAGTGCTTCTGCAATGCCGCCCGCCTTTTCTTGAATCCGGTATGTCAGTTGGACACCATAATCACTGCCACTGCCCAAAAAATCGGTATACAGTCCGGCCGATTGTTTACCAATAATAATAAGCATATCCGTGATCCCGGCCTGTCGCAGCCTCTCGATACCATATACGATCATGGGATACTTGCCGACCGGAAGCAGATGCTTGTTGAGTAATGTAGTCAACGGATGAAGGCGCGATCCGGTTCCTCCTGCGAGAATAACCCCTTTCATATCTTCCTTCCTCCTTCGACAGCATGTTCAGTGCATACAACCCCAGCGTTTCCAGTTTCGATGAACATTCTGGGATCTATGCTCCATTTCTCTATAAACAAACGATAGTTCCGCTCGATCAGCTCTTCAATCCAGGAAGTTTCCGAGCGTGAGAAGCTCGCATTCCCCTCGTGATAGACAAAACAGTCGTTGCACATGAGTAGCTTGTAGCCATGCACGCGTGCGCGCAGACAATAATCGTCATCCTCATAATGTCCGGGGCTGAACCGTTCATCCAGCAATCCGATCCGTTCCATCAGATCACGCCGGAATAACAAACAAAACCCGACCAACCGCTTAACCTCCTGCCATCTGGAGGGATTACTTGCATTATTCTGCTCCGCATATCTCAGACAGCTGGCCAAATCTCCTTCTAATCCGTGAATCTGCTGAATACCGCTGACGCAATTCGTCACCGGCCCCACTAATCCCACGATGCTTTCGCTCTGCAATGCAGCTAACATATTCGATAGCCATCGCCGCGTAACCGTCACATCATTGTTTAAAATAACGAACTGGTCACCTGAAGCCAGCCGGAGCCCCGTGTTACATGCTGCTGGAAAGCCTTTGTTTTCAGGAAGACGTATACTGATCAGCCGCTCGGATGCACAAAAATCATCCGTTCCGTCATTCGAAGCGTTGTCCACAACAATGATTTCATACGGTACATCTATCGTATGTGTCCGAATCGCCTCAATGCACGGCTTTAACAGATGCAGGCCGTTATAAGTCGGAATAATGATGCTCGTCAGACTCATAGCTTATTCCTCCCTTTGGCAACGTCTACCCGTGTTGGAACAGGCCCGAGCGGGGAGTACCCGGCTACCTGAAACACCGCCGTCAGTGCCTCTGCATGGTCACCGACGATCAACTGTTCCATAGCGTTCCCTTTGCCAACATTGAAGGTCCGCTTACGGTTCGTTTTAATGACATCAACAGCATGTACTGCCGCCACGATCATGCCATACAGAATTGCCATGGCGTGGGCTTTTGGCGGTACGGCAAGCACGGCTGAGCCAAGCTGATCCAGTAAACGCCGAGATAATGCATGCGGTACCGCGGTCAATGAGCTTGCTCCCAAATCCGGTCTGCGCAGTACGCGATTCAGGAATGCTTTGCACCGTGTCACGCTGTCTTGCTGGGCATAGGGGGGCAAATGTCTGCCCAGATCATTAAGCGCGACATCCGTTCCCTGATCCACCGCGTGGAGAAAAGGCAGCAAATCAGATGCTGGAATCGGCAAATCTCCGTCCACGAACAGCACAATATCAGCCTGCGTCATACGCGCGCCTACTGCACGGCCAACATCATGCCCCAGTCGATCGGGCACGTTGACGAGAGTCACATTAGGATGATGTTTGGCTACGATGGAGCGCGTGCCGTCCGTGCAGCCGTTCAATACGACAATGATATCCGTAAGCGGAAGTTTTTCCAGCTCGCTCAGCACCCGTTCAATCGTAGCCTCTTCATTACAGGCGCTGACCACGGCCGCTGCGGTTCCCTGTAATACAATATCTCCCGGAACTTCGCGTTCCACAGGCGGAGTCACTTTGGTCATTCCTGTTGCCCGAGGTGTGGGCTTTCTCACCCTACGGCTATGCATTGAAGTCGTCGTTCCTCGTTTTCGCTGAACACGTCTGATCCCCCAGCTCGGTTCTTCACGCTTCCCTCTGCGATACGGTCTACTCACAGTTTCACCTCGTCTCTGATCCGTTTGCGCTCCAAATCCGTAAAGCCCGCACGCGTTCCCAGATGCGATGTAAGCCAGGCAATGGCATCCAGATGATCCTGAACAATTACACCTGCCAGCGGGTCCTTGCCGTTCTGTTTTTTACGTGTCGCATTTATTTTACCGACAGCTATTCCATATACAGTCACCACTCGTAACCCGGAAGCGATGGACATAGCTTGAAATAAAGGAGGTTTCTCCAAGGGCTTTGGACCTATTTTATTTAGAGCCTTTTGACTAATGGCGTGTGGAATGCCAGTCATAGATGCCCCCCCTAAATCAGCACGATTCGACAAGATATTCAATACATGCTTTGCCTCCACTACAGGATGTACGGGCGTATGATTCACAGGTCCATGGTAATCATTCAGCACCACATCCGCTCCTGCACATATGGCGTGTATAAACGGCCGGAGTCTAACGCAGGGAATGACGATATCCCCATCCAGGAAAAGCAGGATCTGTCCGGATGCCGCCTCCGCTCCAACACGACGGCCAACATCATGTCCGAGCGGTTCCGGGAAAGAAAGTACACGAGCTCCCGCCGCTGCTGCCACCTTCGCCGTTCTATCGTGTGATCCGTTCTCAACGACGATAACCTCTGTATGTGGATGGACACGGCGCGCCTCGCGAATCACAGCTCCGATTGTTTTTTGCTCATTCATGGCCGGAATAATGACAGATACGAAAAACTTTCCCACTGATGACGGTCCAGATGGTCGCTCTTCGCCGATCTGTGCCCCTCTCTCCGTGTCGAGTACCTCCCTCATGGCAGGGGTCTTATGCATGTTCGGCATTCGTAACGGCAGCCACATCTTAGAATGATAGTATGCGCCGGAATGCCGCCTCCGTTTGATCTTGTATCCAGCTCTTCCCTGCTTCTTCATGCTCCCGTCTCACCTCCCTTCCTGCTGTATAGATGGACAGCATGATTAGGACAGTTCAACATAACCTATGCGGTCCAAAAGCCGTGTGTAACGGCAAGCGTGGAGTCTTTTCGACATAGCAATTTTCGACTTTATTTTACATAACTTATTAATCCTATTAAATAAGTGAGTTATTAGGGTCTAAAGATTCATTTTGGATAAATTTGTGACATAGATCTTCTCGTCTGTCATTCTCTGTGCTAATATCAGAGCCAGATGATGGGAGTTCAAAAAATCAACATTAGTTTTTTTTGCATAAGTCATTCTTTTCCATTATCCACCATTATTCTATTTTCTTTATATACGACAGGAAAGGAGGAGTTTGTCACCTTTTTAGGCCACATGCTTCATACTGCAGTACCCTCTTTTCACGTACGCTTCATGAAAAACACTTCGGTATTTCTCTTCATGTTCCATTTTCTTCTATTCCAGACGACAACACGACCTACATAAATGGCGCAATGCCTTATTCAAGACAGGATGATTCATCCTGACATTAATCGAGGAGAGTGAATTTTTAATGAAAAAAGTATGGGTTTCGCTTCTTGGAGGAGCTATGTTGTTAGGGTCTGTCGCGTCTGGTGCATCAGCGGAGAGTTCCGTTTCGGGGCCAACTCAGCTTACACCGACCTTTCACGCCGAGCAATGGAAAGCCCCTTCCTCGGTATCGGGTGACGACATTGTATGGAGCTATTTGAATCGGCAAAAGAAATCGTTATTGGGTGCGGACGACTCTAGTGTACGTGAACAATTCCGAATCGTTGATCGCACAAGCGACAAGTCCGGTGTGAGCCATTATCGGCTGAAACAGTATGTAAACGGGATTCCCGTATATGGAGCTGAACAGACTATTCATGTGGGCAAATCTGGTGAGGTCACCTCTTACTTAGGAGCGGTGGTTACTGAGGATCAGCAAGCTGAAGCTACACAAGGTACAACTCCAAAAATCAGCGCTTCTGAAGCGGTCTACACTGCATATAAAGAAGCAGCTGCACGGATTGAAGCCCTCCCTACCTCCGACGATACGATTTCTAAAGATGCTGAGGAACAAAGCAGTGTAAGCAAAGACACTTACGCCGAAGCAGCTAACAACGAAAAAACGCTATCCATTGATAAAGACGAGCTGAGTCTTGATAAAGCGTCTGCCTTGAAAGATAGCAAAATTGAAGCGGTGGAGACAGAAAAAAGTTCCATTGCCAAAATCGCTAATCTGCAGCCAGAAGTAGATCCTAAAGCCGATCTGTACTTCTATCCTAAAGGGGATGACCTGCAGCTGGTTTATGTAACAGAAGTCAATGTTTTAGAACCTGCCCCACTGCGTACTCGCTACATTATTGATGCCAATGATGGCAGCATCGTATTCCAGTATGACATCATTAATGAAGCGACAGGCACAGGTAAAGGTGTGCTTGGTGATAGCAAATCATTCAACACGACGGCTTCCGGTAGTAGCTACCAGTTAAAAGATACAACACGCGGTAATGGTATCGTGACTTACACGGCCTCCAACCGCCAAAGCATCCCAGGTACCCTTCTGACCGATGCCGATAATGTATGGAATGATCCAGCCGGCGTGGATGCCCATGCATATGCTGCCAAAACATATGATTACTATAAGTCTAAATTTGGACGCAACAGCATTGACGGACGCGGACTGCAACTCCGTTCGACAGTCCATTACGGTAGCCGCTACAACAACGCCTTCTGGAATGGCTCCCAAATGACTTATGGAGACGGGGATGGTAGCACATTTATCGCCTTCAGCGGGGACCCCGATGTAGTGGGACATGAACTTACGCACGGTGTCACAGAGTATACTTCGAATTTGGAATATTACGGAGAGTCCGGTGCATTGAATGAAGCTTTCTCGGACGTTATCGGCAATGACATTCAGCGTAAAAACTGGCTTGTAGGCGATGATATTTATACGCCAAACATTGCAGGCGATGCCCTTCGCTCTATGTCAAATCCTACGCTGTATGATCAACCAGATCACTATTCCGACTTGTATAAAGGCAGCTCCGATAACGGTGGCGTTCATACGAACAGCGGCATTATTAATAAAGCCTACTATTTATTGGCACAAGGTGGTACTTTCCATGGGGTAGCTGTAAATGGAATTGGCCGCGATGCAGCGGTCCAAATTTACTATAGTGCCTTTACGAACTACCTGACTTCTTCTTCTGACTTCTCCAACGCACGCGCTGCTGTGATCCAAGCGGCAAAAGATCTGTACGGTGCGAACTCGGCACAAGCAACTGCAGCTGCCAAATCTTTTGATGCTGTAGGTGTAAACTAAATCATATACGCTATAATCCTCATATTCTCGTCCATAGACCGTTGCCGTTGTGCAACTGTCATGTGGCCCTACTCATACAATGGACGAAAAAATAGGGGTGCAGTGTACAAGTCTGCGCCCCTTCCCCCCTTATTTATGGCGTCCCCTCAAAGGGGCGCCCTTTTCATATTCATAGAGTCCCTCCGATCATTTTCGACTAAATAAGACAAATAAACCGTAAATCAGGGACTAAAGATTCATTTTGGGGTATTTTGTAAAATTAATCTTCTCGTTCGACAACCTCTGTGCTAATATCAGAGCCGAGACGATGAAATTGCAAAAAAAATAAACCTTAATATTTTACATAAGGTCATTTTTATCCAGCCTCTTCACGTTTCAAAGGAGCAACAAGACTTACATATATGACGCTAGGCTTCTGCAAACAGGGTGTTTTTTACCCCAACATTAATTAAGGAGAGTGAGTATGAATTGAAAAAAGTATGGGTTTCACTTCTAGGAGGAGCTATGTTATTAGGAGCCATTGCGCCTGGAGCCTCCGCAGCTGAAAATTCTGTTCCCGATCCGACTCAGTTTACGCCAACATTCCAAACGGTGAACTGGAAGTCTCCTTCAACGGTAACAGGCGACAATCTGGTCTGGAGCTTTTTAAATCGACAACAAAAAACATTATTGAGTCTGGACGATACTCACATCGGTTCCCATGTGCGCGAGCAATTTCGTATCGTGGATCGTACCAGTGACAAATTTGGTACAAAGCATTATCGGTTAAAACAATATGTAGACGGAATTCCCGTATTTGGAGCCGAACAGACCATCCATGTGAACAAGTCTGGTCAAATCACCTCTTATTTGGGAGCTGTCATTTCAGAAGATCAACAAGCCGATGCTAAAGAAAATACAACTCCAAAAATCAGTGCTACTGAGGCTGTATATACCGCTTATGAAGATGCAGCTATACGGGTTCAATCTCTCACTTCCTCCGTCCCAATCGTTCCTGAACCTTACGAGGGTACAAGTAGTGTAAGTAAAGACACTTACGGAACAGCATCTAACAATGAACTTTCAATCTCTGTTGATAAGGACTCCTTGGATTTGGATAAAGCAGCTGAACTGGAGAACAGTACATTGGAAGTGGTAGAGCCTGCATCCTCTATTCCCAAGATTGCCAATCTGGAACCAAGCGTGGACCCTACAGCAGAACTG
This sequence comes from Paenibacillus sp. SEL3, assembly GCF_054602585.1. Lineage (NCBI taxonomy): Bacteria > Bacillati > Bacillota > Bacilli > Caryophanales > Paenibacillaceae > Paenibacillus > Paenibacillus sp. SEL3. The sequence goes on from NZ_CM137725.1 coordinate 1,294,629, forward strand.
TACATCTATCCCGATGGAGACTCCACACGTCTCGTCTATGTAACCGAAGTTAATACTCTACAGCCCACTCTGCTGCGCACACGTTACTTTATTGACGCTAATGACGGAAAAATCGTATTCAAGTATGACATTCTTAACGAAGTAATCGGCACAGGGCGCGGTGTATTCGGCGATACCAAAACATTTGAAACCACAGCCTCGGGCAAGAAGTATCAACTAAAGGATACGACTCGTGGTAAAGGAATCCTAACTTATAACGTCCACAACACCGAGACGCTCCCCGGCACCCTGTATACAGATTCCGATAACGCATGGGAAGATCCTGCTGCGGTGGATGCCCACGCTTACGCTATTCGCACTTACGATTATTACAAGGATAGATTTGGACGCGACAGCATTGACGGGCATGGCATGGCCATCGCTTCGGCAGTCCATTACGGCGCAAAGAACTACAATAATGCCCACTGGGGTGGCACTCACATGCTTTACGGAGACGGAGACGGCACGTTATTTGCCCCTTTTAGCAGCGACCTTGAAATTGTTGCCCATGAGCTGACACACGGTGTGACCGAGCATTCATCAGGGCTCGTGTATTTCGCTGAATCTGGTGCATTAAGTGAAGCCATCTCAGATATTATAGGCAACGACATTGAGCGTACCAATTGGGATTTCGGCAAAGTCGCTTATACCCCTAATATTAAGGGCGATGCCATTCGCTCCCTTTCCGATCCTGTCAAATACGGTCAAGTCGATCACTACAGCAATCTCTATCCTGATCCTAACAACGAGGATTATGGTGGAGCCCATATTAATAGCGGTATTATTAATAAAGCCTACTATCTACTGGCACAAGGTGGCACTTTTCATGGTGTCAAGGTAGATGGAATCGGACGTGATGCAGCCGTATATATTTATTATAATGCCTTCACCAATTATCTGACTTCCACGTCTAACTTCTCCACCGCACGTGCTGCTGTTATCCAAACAGCCAAAGACAGTTATGGTGAAAATTCAATAGCCGTAACCTCTGCTATTAAGTCTTTTGATGCCGTAGGTGTGAAATAAGTGTAATAATATAAACTTCCCCGATATTACAAGTCTACCCCCTTCTCTCTTATGTATACGGCGTCCCACTATGGGACGCCTTTTTTCTAGTATAAAGTTGATTATGGACACTTATATTCCTGGCTTCTTATTATTGCCCCATCGCAATCCAAAGGACCAACCCTTCACATATCGGTCCCGAGTGTATGCGTTCCACAGTAAGTACTACCGAATGCCTCTGACGTTGTGTGACGGATACCATCACTCCCGGTATACTCGCATTGGCAGTGATTACATATTGTGTATCTATAAATGGCTTCTCAAATACAACGCTCACTTCGCCCCTATCTGCCCGTGCGGGTAGGTGAAAAGAAATGCTCCCATATTGTGGTGAAGCTATATGATCGTCAGAAGCCTCGTCACTGGTCGCTGATCCATCGTGAATGGCATTCAAGTCTAATTCTTCTTTCTCCGTATCGAAGGCTAGATCGATATCTTGCTCAGGCAAGATCACACGCTGCTTTGGGCGGTGTCTTCCTTCCGCAATGTGAATACTGGTTATGGAACATTCCAGTAATGAATCTTGCTCTGCCTGATCTTCCGTCGTAATAGACGGTTTATCGTTATCCATCCTGCATTCCGTATCTGACTCAGGCACAGACAACAGCAGTACAGATGCTCGATTCATCTGCATCGCTTCCTCTAGCGTTTTGGGAAGCTTATGCTTCTTCCACGCCGCTTCCTCTACAGCTTGAACGGAGGTATCCTTCTCTACAGGGGCAGGAACCGTTGCCGTCCCGCGCTGGCTCTGTCTAGGACTGCCGGAAGTCGAAGCCGCTTTTTCCTTGTTAACACGGCGGGAGGGAACCGCATTGGAAGGGTTACGTCGCGCTGTTCTTTTATCCTTAGGGCTATGGTTCGTACGATGGTTCATGGTGACCGCTCCTTTGGCACAGGAGTGAACCAGCGGTCGCTCCGCTTCATTCACCCGGCTGGGTATCATGGCTAATGCCTATAAGATAACCTATGCGCGTAACAGCGCCTGCGTCACTCCGTTGCGCAGTCCGTTATGATTTGTGCCCAGCGTTGTGCTGAGTGCTGCCACAAAAATCGTCTCCGTACCTCGCCAAGTCCGGCTTCTCCCATCCGTCGTCGCAAGTCAGGTTGCTGGAGCAGCCTGATGATGGCATCGGCCATTTCCTGCTCACCGTGAGACGGATACACAAGCCAGCCTGTCTCGCCGTGTTGTACTACCTCTGGAATACCGCCGATTCGTGAAGCGACCACCGGCACTCCTGCCGCCATAGCTTCCAGATTGACCAGCCCGAAGGCCTCATCCTTCACTGAAGGAACAACAGTCACATCGGCTAGCTGATATAGCGAGGCCAATGCTGGATGCGGAACATAGTCTAGGAATTGCACATGCTTCCCCAACCTTAGTTTACGCACCTGCCGATGCAACGACGCCGTATACGGCGTGAGGCGGTCATGCCCGTAATAGGCACTACCTGCAATGAGCAGCAGTACGCCCGGGCAGGCGCGGACGACATGCCGCAGGGCCTTGAGCAGCCGGTGAACGCCCTTCCCTGGCATCAGTCTGCCCGCAAATAATACGATTTGGCGGCCTGACCAGCCGAAATCGTCCAATCGCGCCGACCTGGCCGCTTCTGCTGCTGGAGTCCACCGTGGCAGGAAATCGCCAGGATGGATACCCAGCTTGTTTACGACGATGCGTTTCCTGACTGCTTCGGAACAGTCAGAAGCTACGATTGCTCCCAAATACGCACTGTTCACAATAATGCGATCCATTGATGCCAGTAGCCTACCCATGTCCTTCCGTTCAAGGTGAGGCTCCCGGATGAACGTGGTCGAATGCAAGGTCAGCACAACTCGGCTATTGGGCAAAGCCTCGCGAATGGCATACGCAACTGCCGGGCGGTTGTGTACATCTACTACCGCTGGTGACCATCTCTTTAAATCGGCAATCACCTCAGAAATATAACCTGCTCCCCGCGTAAAACGCATACAGGGAATTCCGTCGACATCGCCATGATCCGATGCCTCTGCTCCCTTTATGCCATAGATCTGCGCCTGAAGCTCATGACTAGCCAGCGGTACCATGCGGGCAATTACCCGCTCCACAGAACTGCTGCGGGGCGAAGGTATAACAAAGGAGCCCGGTGTAACAACTGCTACCTTCGGCCTCTGCATCACCACACCTACTTTCTGACCTTATTCCAACACTCTGCAACACTCATCTTGTATCATATCGTCTGCCTCCCTGAAAGGTGCCTCGCTTCTAACTTTGGGCTTACCGCAAGGCTAGCGTCCATGCCTGGCCGATCTTTGATACATATGATGGACTACAATCACAGTATGATCAGTTGGAGTGCTACAAGGAGGGCGGACATACTCATGTTGCATGTCGGCGTCATGCTCAACCCGGCAACCTACCGGGGCATTCCCGCCATGAGGACGCGATATGAATCCATCGCCAATTACGAGGACGCCGGGTTAAGCTACGAGCTCATCCCCTGCTTTCTTCGTCTGGAGGATATTCATATAGCGACCGGAACATGCCGGGCTTTTGTTAAACACGGCAACGAGTATCGGCAAATGACTCTTCCGTTGCCGCCGGTCATCCACAATCGGACTCTCTATCGGCAAAATGAAAATGCTAGAGATATCAACAAGCTTGTACAAAAGGGATACTATATTTTTAATGAACAAAACCGTTTCCCCAAAGACCATATACATGCAATTCTGCAGGAAGACCCTCTGCTACGCATCCACCTCCCCAAAACCTTGCAAGGCAACCTTTCCTCCATCCATACCTTAATGGAGGAAACCGGAGATGTTGTCATTAAACCCAGTAGCGGTAGCGTGGGTAGAGGAATTATGCGTCTGCGGCATTCCCGCGGAGGCTGGACTTTGCAATGTGCACATCCTTCTATACCTGAGCGTTGGTCCACACTACGTTTGCATGTCGGAGAACTCCCGTTATTTCTACACAAACGACTGCTGCATGTGCCTCATATCGTACAGGAAACCATACCGCTTGCTTTGTACAACAATCGTCCGTTTGATATCCGTGTGACGGTTCAGCGCGGATATGGCGGTATCTGGGGTGTGACAGGCATGTTCGCTAAAATTGCTCCTTCCCACACCTTTGTCTCCAATGTGGCACAGGGGGGGACGGCCCGTTCCTTACTGGAGGTGTTATCACAAACAGAGACGGTTCAGACTTCGAACGCAGTCCGGTTAATGAATGAACTAGAGCGGCTCTCGTTACAAATCGTGCACCGACTGGCACAAACCCTTCCTCGTCTCGCCGATGTCGGTCTGGATCTGGGAATTACCCGTGAAGGCAAGATTGTTTTTATCGAATGCAACGGTCGTGACCAGCGCTATGGCTTCAGCCAGGCTGGCATGCACAATGTCTGGAAAGAAACATACACTCAGCCGATGGCTTACGCTCGTTGGCTTCTCGAACGGATGCCTTCGTCAGATACCGAACGTTCACCAGGCCGTCCACTGTATTGATTTACGTCACATTCTGTGTCAATATAGTTCAGAGCGGCCGGACAGGTTCCGGCCAAGACGGCTCGGAAATGAACAAGGGGGATCTGTAATGGCAAAACAGTGGCTGCGGCTCATGACGGAGCTATCATCGCGCAAGTGGGTGTGCCGGATTGTGGGCTCCTTCGCGCAAAGCGGTGCAAGCCGACTTTTTATCCCCACCTTTATACGTACGTACCAGATCCAGACGCATGAGGCTGAACAGGAATGGAAGGAATACCGTTCTCTGAACGCCTATTTTACACGCAAATTAAAAGCGGGCATGCGCCCGATTGATACGAACGCCGAGGTGATGACCAGTCCGGTGGATGCACGGATTACTTTCACTGGCCCAATTACGTCCGGCACTCTTTTGAATGTCAAAGGGCAGGACTATACGCTGGAAGAGCTTCTTAACCGCTCTCCGCGTCTTGAAAAATACACACACGGCTATGCTTTTGTACTCTATCTCAGCCCGACGGATTATCATCGCATTCATGCACCAGTATCCGGTACGCTGGTAGAAAAAGAGCATCTGCGCGGCAAGGTATACCCAGTGAATGACTTCGGCTTGCAGCATATGCGAGCAGTTCTTAGCCGCAATGAACGACAGATTACGTACATCGCCCACGAATACGGTGAGGTGGCGGTCGTTAAGGTTGGCGCAATGAATGTGAGTAGCATCAAATATACGGATGATAAAGCCGTCTCATGGACAAAAGGAGACGATCTCGCCTATTTCGAATTTGGGTCAACCGTCGTTTTGCTAACTGAGAACGGTACGTTTGAGCCAGACCCCGCATTGAAGCTGGGGGATGTGGTGAAAATGGGACAACGTCTGGGTTGCTTTCGACATGATCCCAAAGCATAAGTGAATATATCATAACAGGATTATAGCTACACATATGAGCATTGGGATCGAATGATATAAATTGCTCATATAAAAAAGGACCCGGCGTAATGGCTCGGGTCCTTTTTTTGGAATTTATCCTTTATATTTGTCATGCGTTACTCCCATTATGCCTAAATCCGAAACAGCTTGTCCACCGTCTATAACATTACCGGATCTCAGACGGACTTTTCCCCGTGTATTGCTTGAATTGGCGGCTGAAAAAAAAGATGTCACGATACCCCAAAGCCTCTGCCACCTCGGTCACATTCATTCCCGCATGCAGCAGTAGATGCTGTGCACGCTCAATCCGCATGCTGATAATATGAGATTGCGCGGAAACACCTAGCAGCTCCTTGAATTTAATCGAAAAATAACGCGGTGACAGCCCTGCCCGTGCAGCTAAATCCTCGACGCGATGAGGAAGTCCCGGATGCTGACGCACGTAGTTGGCCGTTTCCCGAATGACCTCGGTGAGCTGGTTACTGGCCTGTTGCTCCTGCGGCTCCTTACGGTCCGCACGCAGCAGATGAATCATCAGTTGTTTTAGAATCAGCTTGCCTTCCTCGTCAGCTCCGTAAGCACGCTCCAGGCGCAGTCGAACGTACCTGGCAAGCATATGCTCTACCTCGAACGTTTCCTCCAGCATACGGTAGCTTGCAGGGACTAGCTCTGGTTGTTCGATGAGATCAAAATGAATATAGGTAAGTATGAGCGGCTTTTGCGGGTTATGTGTGGCACGGGTATCATCCCCCGGCTTGAACAGGAAGCAACTCCCCTTGCTCACCGGATACGATGTTCCGTTTAAGACCACTGTTCCTTCTCCGCTCCATACATAGAATAAATCATAGTTTGGCATCGGCTTCTCGCGTACCTGCCATTTCCAGCCCGGCTCGCACACAATTTTGGCGAAGGCCGACAACAGGATAAACGATGACGCAGATGTATCCAGCAAAATCTGCACCTCCTCTTGTTAATCTTTGGTTGTCCTCTATCCCGTTAATTTATAATATAAGCTCAGCGCCTTCATTAAGCAAAAAAATGCGTTTTTATGCTCCCAGATGCTTTTGCGTGACGCTTACCGTGTGTGATGCTATAATATGTAATCAAAATGACTTGGAAGGATGAAACGGGAATGAATCCACTGGCAGCGCAGTTAAACCAAAACATTCAGACAGGCAACGAGCATGTATATCAAATGCTTTCTCTTTTAGGGAAAGAAATTTATTTCCCAAAAGAGGGGATTTTGAGTCAATCCGCAGAAGCCGGGAAGCTTGCTAAAAAGTACAACGCCACGATTGGTATTGCTACGGAAGGTAACGGTCCTATGCATTTGGAGGTCATTCAGGAGAAGCTGTCCGCTTACAATCCCAAGGATTTATACCCTTACGCACCCCCTGCGGGCAAACCTGAACTTCGTAGTGTATGGCGTGACAAAATGCTGAAGGAAAACCCTTCATTGGCTGGAAAAGGTTATGGCCTTCCCGTAGTTACGAACGCGCTGACCCATGGTTTGAGCATCGTTGCCGACCTGTTCACGGATGAAGGGGACGCTGTCATTTACCCAGACAAAAACTGGGAAAACTATGAGCTGACTTTCGGTATTCGCCGTCATGGACGTTTGGTGAATTTCCCGTTGTTCACAGAGGATCAACGTTTTAATAGTGAAGGATTACGCGAGGCGCTACTGGCACAGAAAGAATACGGCAAAGCAATCGTTGTGCTGAACTTCCCGAATAACCCGACGGGCTACACACCGGGAGTCGAAGAGGGTAAAGCGATTGTTGCTGCCATTCAGGAAGCCGCAGAAGCAGGCATCAATGTCGTAGTTGTGACGGATGACGCTTATTTTGGTCTGTTCTTCGAGGACTCCCTGCATGAATCACTATTCGGTCAGTTAGCTGGACTTCATCCGAGAATTCTACCCGTCAAAATTGACGGAGCTACCAAAGAAGAATTCGTTTGGGGCTTCCGTGTCGGATTTATTACCTTTGCTTCGGAACATCAGGATGTACTGAGCGCACTGGAACAAAAAACATTAGGGATTATTCGGGCAACGATTTCGAGCGGTCCTCACCCATCTCAAACCTTCGTCCTGGATGCCCTCAAATCACCCGATTTTGCACAACAGAAAAATGAAAAGTTCCAAATTATGAAGGGGCGGGCTAATAAAGTCAAAGCGTTGCTCGATAGTGGAAAATACGGAGATGTATGGAGCTACTATCCTTTCAATTCGGGTTATTTTATGTGCCTTAAGCTGAACGGCTTGTCCGCTGAACGACTGCGCACACATTTGCTGGAACAATATGGGGTAGGAACAATTGCGCTGGGTGAATATGATCTCCGAATCGCATTCTCATGTATCGAGGAAGAGTATCTGGAAGACCTGTATGACATTGTTTACCGTGGCGCACAAGATTTGTTGAACGCATAATATGTAACAGATTCAATATAGCATCATTAGCGGTATGCCGGATGTTGTGGCATACCGCTTTTTAATGGGCTGAACCATTGTAAGTCACACTTCGAAACAAACTATCCTTCAGCAGCGAGCATTGATTCTTGTGCGAGTGGCAGCAGGATGACTACCTCCGTTCCGACTCCGGGCTCACTCTCATAGTGTATACTTCCGTTCATGGCTTCAATGATTCGAAAGGAGACGACCGTTCCCAGTCCCGTTCCTACCTCTTTGGTTGAAAAAAACAAAGTACCCACTCGCTCCAGATGCTCCTGACTCATGCCTTTTCCTGTATCCCTAATATGCAGACATGCCTTCTCTTCCTGAATCGCCAGCTTTATGTATACCCTGCCTCCATCATCCGCAGCTTCGATCGCATTTTTCGTCACATGTATTAACGCCTGTAACAGCTGATTACGATCCATATGTACGTATATTTCATTCCTTAGCTCAGTATACAGTCTTACGCCTTGCTTGGTCGCCATCGGTTTCAAAAGCAAAACAATCTGTTGAACCATGCCAGACAGATCCATCAGCTCTGTGTTCCCAATCTGCGGTCTGGATAAGTTCAGATAGTCGCTAATAATTCTTTCAGCCCGATCGACCTCTGCTAGTGCCAAAGCAATATATCTGCGATTTTTCCCTTCTAGCCCTGACTGAACCATTTGCAAGAACCCTTTAATAACGGTCAATGGATTCCGTACTTCATGAGCCATAGAGGCAGCCAGTTCACCTAACGTATTCAGATGCTCAGCATATTTAATCTTTCTTCTCATTTCTTCCCGTTCCAAACTAAACTCCATCCAGAAAGAGGAGGCTCCAATGCTTAGGAATTGAATCATACCGAACCAGAGTATTGCCCGGATCAGCTCGATCTCATCCTTATCTAGCCTTCCATTGACCCAGGAATGTATTAACAGAAATATAAACATGGCAATACTGGTCCATATACTCATTAGCATATTCATGCCCACCCGAAGCAATATACTATTGAGCTGCATAAACTTTTTTCTCACCAAGAGAGGCCCCAAATAACACAACATCATGCTGGGAAAACTCACCACTATAGACTCAGGATCTATATACATACGAGCCATCACCATCAACGTTATATTCAGAAGCCCTGCCTTAGGACCAAAATATAAAACAGAAAGGATCAGAGGAACATATCGAAGATCCCAAAATAGTCCATACCAAATATACGAAAACATAAGGCAAAGCACAGAAGACACACCCAGCACCCCTCCCATAAGCAACGGGGTATGTTTCATATGCCGATGATCTGACAAAGCGCTATATACCAATAACGGTACAAACACAAGAAATATGTTCACGAGCAGCTTATCTATCAGCATCTCGTCTTTCCCACTTTCCAAGTGATAATGATTACGTACTTCTTCTATTCTCGACAATACGTGTCTTTTCCTCTCTCCTCCCCTACATCTGATGAAAAATATAAGGCGATTCAGCAACATACCTGAGCAATGGCCCACGCAATCTGAAAATCCACTTCATAAGATACGATGTATCCTTTATCACAATGACCGAGAGGAGAATGAGCATGGGAGCAGAAGAAACAAGAGGCGGTTACGGTGGTTACGGCGCATTCACAAGCACAGGAACAATTCTGGTACTGTTCATTTTATTAGTTATCATCAGCAAAACGATCTTTATATAAGCTGACGGATATCTGCACCCACGGCTATGATAGCAGTACAAAAAAAGGCTAATTCGCAAGCAGCAAGTGCTGCCTGCGAATTAGCCTTTACTTTATTCACATAGATACAAATCACACTTCTTCTTCATCCTGACCGTCCAAACGCCATTTTTTGGCTTGAGCGCCTCGTAGCAGGAACACTACTGCAACTCCCCCAAGCAACGTGAGCAGTGTAGACAGTAGATCTTCCGTTCCCTTTGCCAGAAAAGGAAGCCACAGAACCACAGCAGCCGGCAACGTCAACCGAACAACAAAGTCGAGAAAAGACGCACGACGACTATGCGCAGGAATCGGATACAACTGAAGCCATAACGAATCCTTGTGATACTGCCTTAGTGAAGTGACCTGTACACCAATGAGGAATATGAAAAATAAATATACTGCAATACCAATCCAACTAGCATGGGTGATATATATAATTAACAACCCCAGAATCCCGAGCCGAATGACAATACCTGCTGGCTCTGTGCGCAGGAACGTCTTAAACAGCAGATAACGATACGCTCCCCTTCTGTTCCAAGGTATGTTACCTCCCAACCAGGATAGCCAACGGCGCGGCGTCACTCTCTGCGTAAGGGCGGGCACATCGACAAACCAGCCCAAAGTGCGCATCACCCGAGCAGCCTGCATACCCTCTGTACGAATCAGCTTTTCCCAAGCCACTAGCAGCTTGACCGGAAAACGCAGAACAAGCACGTACACCACACCGACCAATATGATAAATGGTACGCTGTGTAGTGGAGGCTGCCATAGCCATGCGGCTACCATCAGCACAGCCAACACCCACCGAAGCAGACGATAGCCTATACTCCCGCCAATCGATACCATACGAAGCTCTTGCCAGCCGCCGTAGCTGAATAGCAGCTTTAATAGCACGAACAGTAGCAGGGTCAGTAGCAACGGCTTAGGCGCGGAATCACTGCGAATATACAGCGGCCACACTATAATAGACAGCAATAGCAAACCGAATATTTTATACACCACACCCCGAATCCGGCTGGCCTTAAAATAATAGTGCATTGCGTGCTCCTGTGGACGGAGAAAAACAATATCCGCTGCGTTTAAATACGTACGAAAGCTCGCATGAGCAATCGGAATAGCCACAATAAGCATGATCCAGCGGATGGGCAAATCCGGTGGAGTATGCATTAGTAGCGACGTGTACCATGCGGCAAAGGCAATCAGTGCAAAGCCGAACACCACCGCCAGACCGCTCTGAATGACATAGCCCAGATAAGGCAACACCTGTCCCCAGAACGCTACACGTCTTTCTTTATGCAGACGTTGCAAATCCATGCTCATTCCCTGCCCTGTACCAGCTCATAAAATGCATCTTCCAGCGGCATGCCCGGCTTACCCGCCTGTGCTGTCACTTCGTCCAGCGTACCCTGCGCAATGATGGCACCCTGATGAAGTACAATGAAACGATCGCAATAATTTTCAATCGTGGACAAAATATGAGAACTGAGTAGAATGGACGAACCCGAACGCTTCATCTCTAACATAAAGTCAAGCAGGGAACGAATACCAAGCGGGTCCAAACCCAAAAAAGGTTCATCTATGACATACAACGGCGGTCCCGCTAAAAATGCACACATAATCATCACTTTCTGGCGCATCCCTTTAGACAGGTGCATCGACATACTTCCACTTTTATCCCGCATACGGAACAAGTCCAGCATTTGATCACTGCGTGTGCGGAAATCTGCTTCGCTAACTCCGTACGCTCTGGCCGTGAATTCCATATGCTCCATCACCGTCATTTCAGGATACAGCTCTGGAGATTCAGGTACAAAAGCAATGGCTCCCTGATATTCCTCGGGATTTTCATCCTGCTTATGCCCCTGCACACGAATTTCTCCGGCCTGCGGTGTCATCAGGCCCAAAATATGCTTCATGGTCGTACTTTTCCCGGCCCCGTTCAGACCAATCAGTCCTACCATTTCGCCCGGTTTCACATCCAGCGAAATCTGATGCAACACCGGGCGCTTGGCGCTATATCCGCCGGTCAGTCCGTTAATTTGCAACACAGGCTGTTGTTCCATGGCTCCCCCTCTTCTCCCTTACTCGTTCGGTTTTGATCCTTTTTCCTTCAGCCATCTTGGTGCACCCTTGTTTTTGCGATCACGCTCGCGCTGTGCTTTTCCTGCTTTGGACAAGGCTGCACCTTTGCTCTTGCCTGGAGCTGAACCGTTCGCGGAATTCCTGCCAGGACGTCCGTTTTCGGCACGAACAGGTGCCTTTCGGTCCTCCGCCGATGCTCCGTTAGATAAGGATCTAGCCTCGGAGGGTCTTACAGGTGCACGCTTGGCATCCGCCGGACGCGGCACAACTACTCGACCTCCATGCAACGCACGCTCTGCGATGTCAATGCCCAGTTCACGGGAGAACTTACGCATGATGAACGTTTCACGGTCAGTGACAACCGATGCCACCAATCCTTTGCGTCCCATCCGTCCTGTCCGTCCTGCACGGTGAACATAAGCTTGACTATCCGTAGCCGGATCAAAATGAATAACCATTTCAAGGCCCTCAATATCCAGACCACGGGCTGCCACATCCGAAGCGACCAGCACTTTGAGCTTGTCCTCACGGAATCGGGCCAACACATTGCTACGCGTGACTTTATCCGCATCTCCATACAAGGATGCCGTAGTCAGCCCCATATGCTTGAGCTTGGCCTCAATCTCCCCGATGGCATTGGTTGTATTCACGAACACCAGCGCTTTTCTCGGATTAAAATGACGTACCAGACGGCGCAGCATATCCACCTTATCCCGTTCTTCAGATACAAAGTAATAGTGTTCCAGTCCACTGGCCGTCTTCTGGTCGGGATCAATCCCAATTTCTACGTATTCACGCATCTCCCGTTTCGCCAGCGACTGAATCTCGTCGTTCAGCGTTGCGGACAAGAATACCAATTGACGATCGCGTTGGGCGGTGCCCAATATATTGGTTACATCGCCTGCTCCGCCGAGCTGGAACATCTGATCCACCTCATCGATAACAATGGCTGTAATATTGTGCATTTTCAACTTTTTTGAAGCGATGAGTTCCCGTACACGTCCTGGTGTGCCCACGACAAGCTGTGGATGATCCTTGAGCTTTTCGATTTGACGTTTGATAGCCGCCCCACCAATCAGACCGAGTACACGGATTCCGCGATGCTCACCGTAGCGCTGACCCTCACGTACAATTTGCATGGCCAGTTCCTGGCTTGGAGCTAGTATCAGCTTTTGCGTAGCCTTTTTCTGCGGATCAATCGCTTGCAACAGCGGCAGCAAATAAGCCAGTGTCTTGCCTGTGCCAGTTTGTGAGCGCGCCAATACATGCTTTCCCTTCATTATTTCCGGTATAGCCTCTGCCTGAACTGGCGAAGGCTGTGTAATTTCATGCTCAGTCAGTTTGTCCAACAGATCTTGTTCAACGCCGAGCGATTCAAAATTCAATGTCATGAAAAGGTCCAACCCCTATACGTAAATTCGTTACTCTCCATTATATGCGAAAATAGCCCTGTTACCAAATCACAAAAATAAAAGATGTCCCTCACCATAGCTAATGGCTTACGGGACATCTTTTATTTCTTATTCATCACCCCATGACCCAGCCTGTCGGTCAGTCTGGGAGCTAACTGATACAGCTTGAGAAAAGGAGATACCCACCGTGGCAGATTAACCTCCTCCTTGCGAAGCTCCATCGCTCTTACGATATGCCGTGCTACCTTATCTGGTTGTAGCATAAACCAGCTTACATTTCGAACATATCCTCCTGAAGGATCTGCCAACTCAAAAAACGGTGTGTCGATCGGCCCCGGATTAATCGTCGTTACAGTCACTCCACTCCCGCGCAGCTCTTGCCGGAGCGCATTGCTGAAACCGAGCAAAGCATGCTTCGTCGCCGTGTAAGAAGACGATTTGGCTGTCCCGATTTTCCCGGCCATTGATGCTACATTGACAATCTGTCCAAGGCCCCGCTCTGTCATTTGTGGCAGAAACGCCTTGATGCAGCGAACAACACCCATGTAGTTCACGTCCATCATTTGTTCAAACTCCGTCAGGTCGGTTTCATTAAAATACTCAAACTTTCCGTAGCCTGCATTGTTAAGTAATATATCGACCCGTCCGTACTGTCCCAATACTCGTGCTGCAACAGCCTCTACCTGCTCCTGGCGGGTGACGTCCAGTTGGATAAGCTCATGTCTGCCGCTGATTCCCGCAGATACTTGCTTCAGTCGCTCCTGCGAGCGTGCTGTTAAAATAGGAATCGCGCCCTTTTCGCTTAACAACTGAGCGCAAAGGGCGCCAATCCCACTAGATGCACCTGTAATCACAACTATCTTGTCCTGTAGTATACTCACGCTCATCCCTCCACATTAAAGAAACTTGCTCCTTTAATATTAAGAGATCATCACCTGAATATCCAGCTCACCGATTCCTTCCACCGTGAGCGGAATATAAAGGGCACGCTGAGGCACAAAAGTGGTCAAGTTTTCTGATTTCATGACCTGCGGAGGCGTAATATCCACGACAATTCCCTGACTGGACAAAATCGTACTGGCATTACCACTAATCATATTGCCCAATTCTGAAATTGCGCTTTTTCCCATCTCATCAATTTCAGTCAACACAAATCCGCCCATCATCGCTGATACCATACGTAGCGCCACCTGTTCATTCAGGCCGAACACAATATTTCCGCTAAGCTGTCCGGTCATCCCGATCATAATCCAGATGTGGTCGTCCACCAGCTCGACATTTTTCACACCAAGATTTCCGGATGAAGGAGATACTTGGATCAATTGTTCAATGACCCGTCGCGCCGACTCCAAAAAAGGATTTATCACTTCTGCCTTCACGATCAAAGCGCCCCTTTACGATGGGCTTTTAGACACACAACAAAAGTCCCATTTAAATTAGAATTTTTTAATTAAATATTACTGTAAAACGAATCGATCCTCATTAAAATGCTCTCTATATCACTTATCGACAGCTACCCGGTAATTTTTTATAGCTAAACCACAAAAAATGTGAATAATGTCCTATATCTTTACTTCTTACCGGTTTTAGATTGATTATTTTTGAAGGATATCAGGACTTTAGTCTTTATTTCCCAATATACCACACTTTAAGGTGCTCTGCTTCGATTCATTGCCCTTCCTGCTCGAATAACCTATAATTTAATGAAATAAAGCATAACGACGGTTTTACATATGAACCTATGGATTGGCTAAAAATATTCATTCTATACAGCTGCGATAAGATTAAGAAAAGAGAGGAGGAACTTCATGAACATCAGTCAACTCGAAACACTTATCATGATTTCCAAAACGATGAGCTTCCGCAAAGCCGGAGAACTTCTCAATTTGACGCAGCCGGCGGTGTCCGCCCAAATTAAAAGTCTAGAGGATGAGTTCAAAACCATCCTGATTGACCGCAACCAGCCTGTCACCCTGACCGACCGGGGAGCTGTTTTTTTGGAACATGCCGAGCGCATATTAGAGGTTGTTGAGGAATTAAGACAAAAATTGTACGATCTAAACGAAACACCACAGGGTCACATTGCGCTGGGTACCACAACATCCATCGCTATTCAAATTTTACCGCGCGTGCTTTCCTACTTTCAGGATCAGTTCCCTCTCATCAAAACCTCCATTCAATCCATGGCTTCCTCCATGATTTATCAGCAGGTGGAGAACGGACTTATTGATGTTGGCATCGGCTATCTGATCGAACGTAATCCTAATTTAAGCACTTCGGTTCTGTATTACGATTCCTTTGAGCTAGTCGTGTCTCCTACTCATCCGCTGGCTTCACAACCACATGCTACCATTGAAGCCCTTCGGGAAATTCCGCTGATTCTGCTCTCTCCTGATACGGTGGGACGAAAATTCGTAGACGATGTATTTAAAAAGCACCAAATCGTGCCTCATGTCGTGATTGAGTTGTCCAGCAGTGAGGAAGTCAAACGGATGGTCGAAATTAATCTCGGTGCGGCCATTATTTCCAGACTATCGGTCACTTCTGAACTGCGTGCAGGCACATTAAAAATGATCCATATTCCTGAGCTGGAAGTTAGTCATCCGGTAGGAGTGATTTATAAATCCGGCCGATATCTAAACTCAGCCATGCAGCAATTTTTAAGTGATCTGAAGGGGATGCCGGAGACGAATTTCACCAGTTCTGAATAACGTAATTCGCTATGAACAACATACGCAATATAAACCCTGATTACGAAAGGAAGACAGGCTATGAAATTTGATCTGCACACCCATCATTTCCGCTGCGGTCATGCAGACGGAAACATTCGAGATTACATTGAAGCAGGCATTCAGTCGGGCTTACAAGCGATTGGTATTTCGGACCATTCCCCTTTCCTGGGCAGCGAACAGGATCAGGCTTTTCCTAAAATTTATATGGCCAAATCACAGCTTGCTGAATACGTAGAAGAGGTACAACAGCTTAAAAAAGAATACGAAGGCCGTATTGACGTGCTCCTCGGATTGGAAACGGATTATTTTCCTGATTTTGCTGAATTATATCGTTCCACTCTGGCTCCTTATCCATTTGATTATCTCATTGGGTCGATTCACAATGTCGAAGGGGACAGCATTTTTAACCGTAACCGTTGGAACAAATTAAGCGACGCTCGTAAAATCGAGGTCAAACAAGCCTACTATGCGCTCATTCAGGAATCTGCGCGAAGCGGCATGTTTCAGATTTTAGGCCATATTGACGCAATGAAGGGGAACTTTCCAGCCTTTTCAGACATTCCTGCTGATGAAGCCATTGATGAAACCTTGCAGGTAATTGCGGAATCCAATGTGGCGATTGAAATTAACACTTCGGGTAAAACCAAACTGAGTGGCGGATGGTACCCGTCTGCTTCTATTTTAGAAAGAGCGCACCATTTTGGTGTGGAGGTTACTTTTGGTTCGGATGCCCATAAACCTTCGCGGGTAGGCGATGACTGGGAAGAAGTAAAGGCAATGCTGAAGGATATCGGCTTCCGGGAATGGGTCTATTTTAAAGAAAAACGTAAAATTTCTGTGGCGCTTTAAAATTCAAGGTGGGAATTGCCTCTCCGCAAATCATTTGATCTTACGAACGCTGCTGCAATGGAATTGTTGGGGATTGTAATTTATAAGGTAATAATTCCATTGCAAAGGCGAATGCTTAGCAAGATTATGACATCTATGTGTGAGGAGAATTACATATGCACTTGGAAGATCCTATGGACAAATTTAAAAAGCTAAAGCATGACATCACGCGATTTATGCTAATCTATAAATTTGCGCTCGACGAAATGGAAACCAAGATTGAAATATTAAAGCAGGAATTTCAGGCATTACACGATTACAGCCCTATTGAGCATACCAAATCACGCCTTAAATCTCCTGAGAGCATCATGAATAAAATGATTCGTAAACATAGTGAGTTATCGCTGGATGCTATCAAAGATCATATCAAGGATATCGCCGGCTTGCGTATTACTTGCTCTTTTATTTCTGATATTTATGATGTCAGTAACATGCTTCAGAGACAAAGTGACTTGAAGGTGCTGGAAATTAAGGATTACATCAAGAACCCCAAGCCGAACGGTTACCAGAGCCTGCATTTGCTGGTTCAAGTTCCTGTATTCATGTCGGATTGTGAGGAGCTAGTCTGCGTAGAGGTGCAAATTCGAACCATTGCGATGGATTTCTGGGCCAGCCTGGAGCATAAAATATTTTATAAGTACAACCAGTCCGTTCCCGAAAGTCTGACACGTGAATTAAAGAACGCAGCAGACTCCGCTAATGCGCTAGATCTCCAAATGGAGCGACTGCATCGTGAAATTAAGGAGATTAAAGACGCTAGAGGTGAAGAGGACTCCATGGAGGAGCTTCGGAAGATTATGATTAATAATCAGCAAATTACGGTGCCGGCCAATTTCTTGAAGCTTCTAGGAGAGTAGGATTAGGCAGTGCTCCACCGCTATGCGAATGATTGGTTCAACGAATCGCATGTTTGTTCAAAAATGAAAGAATAGAATCATTGATTAAGATCGGCTTCTCTCTAAGCATGTGCGGTCGATGACTACAACTGGAGCAATTAGATAACGTGAGTCTTGAACCCATGAGCATAATTCTAAAAGCTGCTCTTCTGTGACGAAATCGTCATGTTCTCCCGCGATAAATAATGCAGGGCACGTAATGCTACTTAACTCACTACGTGTCAATTGCGGATATTGGCGCCAATCCTGTGCGCTCTGACGCATAATCAAATTCATCTGCCCCCTCAGGACAGGCGACTCCACTACAGCCTATGGTTGTAACGGTGGCGAACATTTGAGGGTGCTTCACCGCACAGTATAAAGCCCCATTGCCTCGCAGCTGTACCCATTTTTCGTAATACATTTCTAAATCCTGAATCTCTACGTATGGCATATGATCCTCCTCTTTTTCATTACGTCCTGTATCTTTTACATTCATTAGTCCGTCTATCTTAATATAAATGAAAACCATTTCAGAAGGAGTGATGTAAATATGAAAAAGGTACTTGTTTTGGGTGGAACCCGTTTTTTTGGCAAGAGACTGGTGGAACGTCTGCTGGAGAGTTCCGAGAACTCCGTTACCATCCTCACACGAGGCCAAACAAGCGATTCGTTCGGTGACCGCGTTCAGCGGATCTGTGCAGATCGTACCGACCAGCAAGCGCTCGCTAAGGCAGTAGGCGAGCAAGTGTGGGACGTTGTTTATGATAATATTTGCTTTTCTCCTGATGAAGCCAGCGAAGCCTGCCGCATTTTTGATGCTACAGCCAAAAGGTATATTGTGACCTCCAGCCTATCCGTCTATGATTCGAGCCCGGAAGTGCTGACAGAGAGCATCTTTGACCCTCAGGCTTACCCGGTTCGCAAGGGCGGGAAGGACGATTTTACATATCAGGAGGCTAAACGGCAGGCAGAAGCAGTTTTTATGCAGCAAGCTACATTTCCTGTAGTTGCTGTTCGTTTTCCGATTGTATTGGGGACAGACGATTATACGAAAAGACTTCATTTTCATATCGAACATGTTCGTGAAGGAATAGAATTCGGAGTACCTAATGCCGCAGCACAAATCTCATTTATTCGTTCCGATGAAGCCGCAGATTTTCTGTTTTGGCTTGGTCACACTCCTTTTACAGGTCCTGTAAATGCTTGCTCCAACGGTACAGTGAGGATTGGGGAGATCATTTCGATCATTGAGCAGGTAACTGGAAAACAAGCTGTGATGAAAGAAAAAACAGCAGACGAGCACATGTCTCCATTTGGTATTACACAATCGTGGTACATGGATACGTCCAAAGCCCAGTCAGAGGGGTACTCATTTCTCTCCCTAAATGAATGGCTTCCGGAGCTGATAACCAGCCTGACCCGTTCCTAAAAACCATAAAAAAAAGGGGACCCGAAGCTTCGGGTCCCAGCAATATATATATGATTCAAAGGGGGTCATGTTTATGTTGTACCCACTCTATGTTAAAGTAACTTTGCAGTTATATTTCATTTTGTAACAAATTGAAATATAACTGAGCACAGCCAAGGCAAGAAGGCTACTCGCTTCCGCAGAAATAGAGAAGGCACTACTATAGGATAACAAAAAAAGAGGACCCGAATGATCGGGTCCCAGCAACATATATTATTCAAAAGGGGGTCATGTCTGTATTGTACCCGTCCTGTGTTAGAGTTGTTTTGCAGTTATATTTCATCTTTGTAACAAAATATTCCAATGTTATTTCTACGCATAATCCCCTTGGGTCAGCGAAAATACCAATACACTCGGCACCTCTCCTGAGGGATCATAGGCACCAATGGTACGCAGCAGACGCATCTTATTTTTAATAAGCACGCGCATGGAAGCCTGATTATCCGCTTGGCAACGACTTTCGATCCGCTGGAGCTTCAAAGATCCGAAACCAAAATTCAGCATTTCTCCTACCACTTCTGTAGCCAGCCCCTGTCCCCAAAAAGGACGATCCAGAATATAGCCCAATTGCGCCTCACCCGTTCTTTCATTCCATTGCTGAAAAGAGACGATACCGAGCAACGGTGAAGAGGTAAGCTCATTGGATTCACTAAGTAGATTGCTTTCTTCTGTATTTCTCGGATGCCATTCCACCGCAAAATGCAGGGAATCTAGTGAATCGGAAGAAATTTTAATTTGCGCAACCAGACGCCGCATTCGTGCATAGACTGGCTTGCGAATTCGATTCACATATTGGATCACCAATGGATCGGATAGGATCCGTTCCAGCGCGGGATAATCCTCCGTTCTTAGCTGGCGCAATCGGACTCGACGGGTGTAAAGCTCTGGTAGCCCAAGACGAAGCATTTCTCTGGTCAGCACAATGTTCCCTCCTGCGGATGGATTGGCTTTTAGAAATGAATGTTTCCATACTTAATCCATGTCCTGAATCCCGCGGTAAATTCCTGTACGCAGCTCTCGAATATAATACGGCAAAGAAGGCACATCAGCTTCCTCCGCTTGTTTTACCGCCAGTTCTATATCATAAGGTACACGTACAAAATGAATGGAGAAGGACGTAGGCTGCTCCTCTCCCATCTCCCCCTCTAAAATGCAGTAGGAAGCCTGCGTAACATCCAACGGATTCCCGACACTGCCGACGTTAAAAAGTGTTTTCCCCTGAAAATGCTGGATAAAAGCATTGTGCACATCACCATATCCCACAACATCCGGAGCAAAAGCAACTTTTCCATTTTCTTCTGCTAACGGATCGAACATGGCAAGCCGTTTTTCCGGCTCATCCCATGGCTGCACACGGTGATACACACTTTGCGGCGAGGCATGCACCAGACGGATACGGCGTCCGCTCATTCTGAAATCATAATGAAACGGTAACTGTGCCAAATACTGCACTCGTTCTGCCCCCAAGCGCTCGGCTTGCCAGCTAAAATTGAGATCATCCGTAATACTGACCAGCTCATCCCAATTCCCCCGCACTACCACTTCACAACGTTGACGGACAGCATCCAGTACCTCGCTCGGGCTAGGCCCTTTGCCGATCAGATCCCCCAAACAAAACACACGGCTAATGCCTCGGGAAGCAATATCCTCCAGCACCGCCTCACAGGCAGGCCAATTGCCATGAATATCTGAAATGACAGCAATACGATCCATCTGAACCTCACTCCTTTGTCCGAAACGACTACATCTCTACACTACATTCAAGCCATCTTTATGTAGTTCCAAACTATATGACGAAGATGAAAAAAAATCATGGCCTATTGGCCAGATTTTAGCGTAATGACACTAAGCTCCGGCCTGCACAGCACGCGAATCGGCAAATGTGTCATGCCAATGCCTCGGCTAACATATAGCGGCATTCTCTCCGTTCCCACATGAAATAATCCCTGGATGTACTTGCGTCCACCCGGAGGCGGCATTGGCGCTCCAATGACCGGCAAGCGTACCTGTCCTCCATGCGTATGCCCCGACAATTGAAGATCAAAGGACATTTGCGCCGCCACATCTGCATAGTCCGGCTCATGCATCAGCAGGAGCTTGCACATCTCATCAGGTAGTCCGTGGATGGCACGCTGCGGATTGGGCTTGCCCATAATGTTATCCTCTAAACCGACCATGGCTACACGCTGCCCCGCGCGCTCTACAATCGCATGCTCGTTTCTCAGCAACGTAAACCCGGTTTTCGGATACAATTCCTGTACTCCGGCGGGTAAGCCTCTATAATCATGATTGCCCAGAATAGCAAACTTACCAAGGGTAGCGTGCATGGAAGCCATAACTGGAACAGCAGCCTTCATGGATACTGCATAGTCATCCACAATATCGCCTGTAAAACAGAGCAAATCTGGCTTCAGACCTGCTATCCGGTCCGCAAGCTCGCGTAGATCCTGCTCATCCATATGAAAACCCAAGTGCACATCACTAAAATGTACGACCCTGATTCCGTCAAAAGCAGACGGAAGACGAGGGATAGACAAGTTGAAGCGTGTAATTTCCAAATGATTAGGCTCCCATAAGGAAGCATATCCTCCAGCCAGAAGCGCGGTTCCGGCTGTGGCTAAAGCCGCTTTTTTCAAAAAATGGCGGCGCGAAGGATTGGCTGGTTCATTTGAAACGGAACGCCGCGAAGAACCGGGAGGGATAGCGGCCCCCTGATGCGGGCCATCCTGACTCTCGCGGCGGGTGTGCGGCGTCTTCTCCATATGCGTTCCCCCTTGCGATCTATTCCTTGATCTTACTTATTCGAATTCTTACCGTCCAAAAGCTTTAGCGATGGGTGGACAACCACTGCTCCGCATAGTCTACCAAATCACGTTGCCTCGCGAAAAAACATGAAGCCTCCCCAATGTTCACCCGCGTAAAAGCTGAGGGACAGTCCCGTTCAAAATCAAGTCCCAGCTTCTCAAAGTCATCTGAGGTAATATTAAAATCCTGAAAAGATACCCACGCTTTTGCTCCATCCACCATCATAGGAGCTTGATGAGTGATCACTTCACGTCCATTGTAGGCTGTTCGATATTCCGCCAAATGCAAGGACGTGTTGCTGTCATGTCCGCAGCCCAACAGCACTACATAGGCATCTGCCTCGTACAGCTTCGCCAAGGGCGAATGCTCACCCAGTCCAAAGTCGAGCTCATGAGCTGCCAGTAATTCCGAAGCTGTGGGTCCACGTGCCGCCAGAGAAACATGCGGATGCCCGCTGCGCTTGGTTCCCGGCAGGCCCCGGAACGTTTCTACAATGATGCCCATCCCTCCGGTCAGCGTCCAGGCCGGATCATAAGCGGGCATTTCCTCGCGCACCAGTTCCCACCATGACTCACCCAGAGGCGGGTTCATCCAAGTCGAGGGATCAGTCAAGTCATGTGACTGTGTCGGCATCACCAGCGTCCCTTCCGGGCCAACTGCTTCGGTTAGTGCGGCAAGAATGACCGAGGCCCCGCCTGGAACAAAGCGTCCAAAGCTGCGCATCGACGAGTGAACAAGCAATGTCATGCCGCTCCGAACCCCCAGATCCTCTAATCCCTTCAATACATCCGACCTAGTGACAGGTCGATTCGTTATCGGTTGCACAGTCACCTGTCCAGCCTCCTTTTCTCCAAAAACGATACACAATACCATAATTATACCATAACTGCTATCCCGCGCTCCTTCCTCCATGTTACCCTCCATCATTCCTGAGCGCAAAAAACAGGCTTTCTCCAGTTTGAGAAAAAGCCTGTTTGGGCATAACCTATTCGCTGTCTAGTGCTATACAGTCAGCCAGCGCTTGAACATATGCTTGGTCGTTTCCTTGTTCATTTCGGCAATAGAAGTGGTCAACGGAATACCTTTCGGACAAGAGCGTACGCAGTTTTGCGAGTTCCCGCACCCTTCCAGCCCGTCGTCTGTCATCAACGCCTCTAGCCGCTCTTCCTGATTCATTTCCCCTGTCGGATGGCTGTTAAACAGGCGAACCTGAGATATCGCCGCAGGTCCGATGAACGTCGTCTTCTCGTTGACGTTCGGACAAGCTTCCAGACAGACACCACAGGTCATGCACTTGGACAGCTCATACGCCCACTGACGCTTTTTCTCAGCCATTCTAGGACCAGGGCCCAGATCGTAGGTACCGTCAATCGGAATCCACGCTTTGACCTTCTTGAGCGCATTAAACATCCGGCTGCGGTCGATGACCAAATCCCGAACTACCGGGAATGTGTTCATCGGCGCGATCGTAATCGGCTGCTCCAGCTTATCGACGAGCGCTGCACAGGCCTGACGCGGCTTGCCGTTAATCACCATGGAGCATGCTCCGCATACTTCCTCCAGGCAATTCGACTCCCAGCACACCGGAGCCGTCTCTTTACCGTGGCTGTCCACCGGATTACGCTGAATTTCCATCAGCGCGCTAATCACATTCATTCCCGGACGATAAGCCAATTCGAATTCTTCCGTATAGGGACTGGCTTTAGGATCAGCTTGACGGGTCACAACGAACTTCACTGTTTTATTCGACTTCACTGCTTGCTCCGACATCTAATACACTCCCTTCCGTTATTTGTTCTTGGAATAATCCCGAATGCGTGGCTTGATCAGCGAAACATCCACCGCTTCATACGAGATTTGTGGTCCTTCCGGTGTCCAGTCCGCAATCGTCGTTTTCAGGAAATCCTCATCGTTGCGATCCGGGAAATCTGGTTTGTAATGGGCCCCACGGCTTTCGTTGCGCAGCAGCGCACCTTTGGTCATCGCTTCAGCCAGCTCCATCATATTCCACAGTTGCCGTGTAAACGCCGCACCCGCATTGTTCCAGCGCGAAGCGTCATTGATGTTAATGTTAGAATAACGCTCCTTCAGCTCCTTGATCTTGTGGATCGTAGCTTCCAGCTTGTCATTATAACGAACCACAGTCATGTTGTTCGTCATCCACTCGCCCAGCTCTTTATGAAGAACATAGGCATTTTCTTTTCCGTCCATATGCAAAATACGCTCATACTTCTCCGTCTGCTGATTGACTGCGGCATCAAATACGGAGGACGCTGTATCCTGTGCAGATTTTCTCAAGCCTTTGATATATTCCACAGCCTTAGGTCCAGCCACCATCCCGCCGTAAATGGCTGACAGCAACGAGTTCGCACCCAAACGGTTCGCTCCGTGGTATTGGAATTCACACTCACCAGCCGCGAACAGGCCTGGTATATTGGTCATCTGATTGTAATCGACCCACATGCCGCCCATTGAATAATGAACAGCCGGGAATATTTTCATCGGAATTTTGCGCGGATCATCACCGACGAATTTTTCATAAATTTCAATAATGCCGCCCAGTTTTACATCCAGCTCTTTCGGGTCCTTGTGGGACAGATCGAGGTAGACCATATTCTCGCCATTAATACCCAGTCCATCATCAACGCATACACTGAATATTTCACGTGTCGCAATATCGCGAGGGACCAAATTTCCGTAAGCTGGATACTTTTCTTCGAGGAAATACCATGGCTTACCATCCTTATACGTCCAAATACGACCGCCCTCTCCCCGTGCCGACTCGGACATGAGACGCAACTTGTCATCACCGGGTATAGCCGTCGGATGAATCTGGATAAACTCACCGTTCGCATAGCGTACGCCTTGCTGATACACCGCACCGGCAGCTGTGCCCGTATTAATGACGGAATTCGTGGTTTTACCGAAAATAATCCCGGGCCCACCAGATGCCAAAATAACTGCATCCGCCGCAAAAGTCTTCACTTCCATCGTACGCAAATCCTGCCCGCAAATCCCTCGACAGATGCCTTCATCATCCAGTACAGCCTGTAAAAACTCCCAGTTTTCATACTTGGTCACCAAACCCGCAGATTCCCAGCGCCGTACCTGCTCATCGAGAGCGTACAGAAGCTGCTGTCCTGTCGTCGCACCAGCAAAGGCGGTCCGATGATGCTGGGTACCGCCGAAGCGGCGGAAGTCCAGCAGTCCTTCCGGTGTCCGGTTAAACATGACGCCCATGCGGTCCATGAGATGAATGATCCCCGGAGCCGCTTCGCACATCGCTTTTACCGGAGGCTGGTTGGCCAGAAAATCCCCGCCATAGACCGAATCATCAAAGTGAATCCAGGGGGAGTCTCCCTCACCCTTGGTATTTACCGCACCATTGATGCCACCTTGAGCACAAACGGAGTGGGACCTTTTGACCGGAACCAAAGAAAATAAATGAACGTGAACTCCCGCCTCTGCCGCCTTGATCGTAGCCATTAGACCTGCCAGACCGCCGCCCACGACAATAATGTTGGATGCTGCCATTTCTGCTCACTCCTTTTTTTCAGGATTTTTAACCAAATCCCCTTTTACGTTTGAAAATAGAATTTCAACACAATGTATAATGGATATGACTCATTTACAGTAGTTGTTTAAAAGTACTGCATTGCACCAAGGCAGTTGCTGTTTCCTGAAATTCCGCGCTGCGGAATGCAAGCAGGGAGGCGATGAAGCCGATAGACACCACCACGAACAGGGTCATACAGATATAAGAAGATACTTTTTGCGCACGTGGTCCCACAGTAATCCCCCAACTGACCATAAATGCCCACAGTCCGTTAGCAAAGTGAAAGGATGCCGAAACGACACTGATTAGATACAAAATGAAATAAACCGGGTTCGTCACGATGCCATGCATGACCCCGCCTAGCTCCTCATGAGTTACATTACCCAGAGCCACCTGAAAGCGTGTGTCGTATACGTGCCAGATAATAAATACAAACGTAATGACGCCGGAAATACGCTGGAACAGAAAGCGCCAGTTACGTGAATAGCCGAACCTTTTGACATTCGGATCAGCTTGATAAGCGATATACAAGCCATAAATTCCGTGGAACAGTAATGGCAAGTAGATGAATAACGTTTCTAGTACAATAACCAGCGGCAAACCATTCAGGAAGGCCACGCTGCGATTAAATCCTTCCTTGCCACCCTCCACCGCTGTGAAGTTCGTCACCAAATGCTCAACAAAAAATAGAGCCAACGGAATGACGCCAAGAAGCGAATGCAGCTTTCTGGAATAAAATCCTCTCATCTAGGTCATGCTCCCTTCTCCCAATAATAGCGTTTTCAATAGTAATATAACATATAAAATGACAGTTCCCGACAGGAAATGTCCAACAAGGTGTCCCTTATTAGGAAAAACAAAAGTGTGAACATCTTGTGTCGCTTTCATGTTACTCCTTTTCGGCTTATAATGGAATTGCAATATACGTATTAATTATTATGTCTTTTTTGCATAAGAGAGGAAGTGGATGATTTGTTTGAGGATTTGAACGCTTTTGCCGTCATTGTCGAGCAGTCCAGCCTGAATAAAGCCTCCAAACTGCTGAATCTGTCCCAACCCGCCCTGTCCCGCAAAATTGCCAAGCTAGAGGAAGAGCTGGGTGTAAATCTCTTTGATCGTCGGGGCAAACGACTCGAAATTACGTCCACCGGCCGATTTGTTTATACATTCGCACTAGAGCAACGGCAACGACAGCTTCGCTTCTTACAAAAGCTCTCCCAGCACAAAAATGAAGCCCAGAGTATGCTTACACTCGGCGCAAGTCTCACGACACTCCAGACAACGCTGCCTACCCTTGTCGAAGCTTTTATGAGCAAGCATCCTCAAACCGAGCTGAAGCTGCTCACCGGTAAAACCCATGAAATCGTCGCCTTTGTACGTGACAAAAAAGCAGACGCCGGTATTGTCGGGTCTGCCATTCATGAAGTCGGACTGCGTTGCATTCCGCTATTTGACGATCATTTGGAGCTCGTTGTTCCCATTGGACATGAATTAACCGTTAAGACAGGAACGGCCTCGATGAAAGATCTGCAAGGATTGCCGATGATTATTTTCTCCAAAGGAACCTGGTACCGCAGTCTGACGGATGACTTGTTCCAGCGTAGCGGCATCATGCCGGATATCCGCATGGAAATCGACTCCTTCGAGGCGATTGTACGCCTGCTTCCAACCTGTAAGGCTTCCGCCTTGCTACCCAAATCCTATTTGCGTAGCGAACTGCTGCGGGATAATGGACTCACTGCATTGTACTTGCCCGATTTGAAGGAGACACGCCGAACGACCTCCCTCATTTACTCGGAGACGACCGATCTCGGTCCGACAGCACGACGCTGGATTAGCGAGACACGTGCGTCGTTTGCAGGCTACCGTATGGTGTAAAGGGTTTAGCCCTCTTCATTAACATTAACAACCTCATCCTCAAAGCGGCCGATATTATCATTCGAGCCGATGATGACCATAATATCGTCGGCTTTTAATCGATCCATAGCCGTCGGTGCGATCAGGATACCATTCGCCGTATGAAGCGCCACGACGCTACAACCAAAGCGGGTACGGGCATTTAGCTCTGCTAGCGTTTTGCCATTCAGACATGCAGGTACATTGAGTTCCACAATACTATATTCCTTAGACAACTCCAAATAATCGAGCAAATTAGGCGTGACTAGCTGGTGAGCCACCCGGATACCCATATCCCGTTCTGGATAAATAATCCGGTCCACACCGAGCTTTTCTAACGCACGCCCGTGCAGCACAGATATGGCTTTGGCTACGACTTTTTTCACACCCAGCTCCTTCAGCAAAATGGCGGTGAGGATGCTTACCTGAATGTCATCACCAATAGCAACAATGCCACAATCGAAATTACGGATGCCCAGTGATCGCAACGAGTCTTCATCGGTAGCGTCCGCCACGACAGTATGTGTCAACATCTCACTCATACTGTCCACAACATCCTCATTCCGGTCAATGCCTAGCACCTCGCACCCCATATCCACCAATTGCAAAGCCAGGCTTGAGCCAAACCGCCCCAAGCCAATAACTACAAACTGCTGCGTCTTCATATCTACTCGAAAACTCCCTTATCCTATAATCATTTTACCTTCCGGATGACGATATAATTCTTTACCCTTTTTCGGCCCCAGTGCATAAGCTAGCGTGAGTGGCCCCAGTCTACCTGCAAACATCGTCAGGGTAATCACCAGCTTGCCTATGACTGTCAAATCAGGTGTAAGCCCCATCGACAGCCCCACCGTACCAAACGCAGATACCGTCTCGAACAAGATCATCAGAAAATGATGATCTTCGGTTGCCGACAAAATCATCGTCACCCCGATCACGAACAGCAACCCCAGCAGTGTAATGGTCAAAGCCTTGTAAATTCGTCCCTGCGCAAGTCGGTACTTGAACAGTACAATATCTTCTCGCCCCCGCAGCATCGAAATCACCGCTCCAATGAGCAGGGCGAATGTTGTGGTCTTAATCCCGCCTCCAGTAGAGCCAGGAGAAGCCCCGATAAACATGAATATGATGATAAAAAACTGCGTAGCCTGCCGCAAGCCTGCAATGTCCAAGGTATTGGCACCTGCGGTACGGGGAGTAACGGACTGGAATAAAGATCCCAATAGCTTACCACCCCAATCAAGCGAGCCGAGAGTCTTCGGATTCGTAAACTCAAATACAAAAATCACGAGCGTGCCGACTACAATCATAGCGCCCGTCATGCTGAGTACCACCTTGGTATGCAAGGACAGTCTCTTGCGCTTGCGATATTCTGCCAGGTCTGACATCACTACAAAACCAATGCCGCCTGAAATAATCAAAAACATGGCTGTAAAATTAACAATCGGATCATATACATAACCTGTCAAGCTGCGAAATTCACCGAATAAATCAAAACCAGCATTGTTAAACATGGAGATGGCATGCCAGATTCCAAAATAAATCGCCCTGCCTACGGGCATATCAAAGGACCAGCGAACCGAGAATATCGTAGCGCATACGCCTTCAATAACCAGTGAGTACAGTAATACCTTACGGATTAACCCGACAATTCCCTCTACAGAAGTCTGATTCATCGCTTCCTGCAAAATGAGACGCTCCCGCAGGGAAATCCGACGCTTGAACACCAGTGCAATCAAGGTAGCCATGGTCATAAAGCCTAGGCCGCCGATCTGAATGAGCGCCACGATAACAACTTGACCAAAGGTTGTAAAAAAGGTCCCCGTATCCTTTACGACAAGCCCTGTAACACAGGTCGCGGAAGCGGCAGTAAACAAAGCGTCTACAAACGCAAGTGGCTTTCCTGTTGTATTGGAGATCGGCAGCATTAACAATAAACTACCTATTAGAATGATAATGGCAAAGCCCGCAACGAATATCTGCGGTGGAGAAAGCCGGAGCCAGCTTGCATTGGGATTCATCTATTCATCACTTCTCTCCTAATCCTTAAAACTATAAAAACAGTGATTTAATACGGTGTAAGCTCGCTACGCGTTCCATTTGATCTTCCGATCGTCGTTGCCCCTGAATTTTTTGATTTTTCCAAACCTTAGTTAACTATAATTAGCATTCCCTGAATACAGGAAGAATGCATGTCAAGCACTACTCGGTCCCCTGTGCTATTGGCGGGCAGTAGCGAAGGGGGCAGAATTGTTCTGAAGAAGCGAAGCGTTTGCCTTTATCTCCGGATTTTAACCATTAAAGGGGGTATACAATCAAAAAATCCGGGGATAACAGCAATCGGAAGAATAATCTGCACCCGCAGCGGTCTATCTAACCAATCCAAACACTTTTATACGCACAAAAAAAGACACCGGAAAACCGAGTGCCTGACTTGGTTCCTGCTCATAGCCTACGAGGTTAGCTGACGGATTCGGGCAGCACAGTATGCCCTATTTACACTTCCGATCCACCAGTGATCGGCTGTAAAATTCACCCCAGTAACATGGTTCCCCCGTTTTCCCATAGAAATTCGGCTCAACTGTATATCATTACCTATGTATTTTATAGGCATTGCCTCAAGATTATAATCCTTCTATATCCAGATCACAAAACCGATTTCGTCGAAAAAACGTGAAATTGGCTTTATTTTGCGAATGGGCATCGTTTAATCGCAGCTTATCTTATTTTATTGGAACTTTAAAGTGCTTTCACTCTATTTTCATGAATATCGCTGGTCTGTTGGCGGGAACCTGTGCAGTATGATATCTTTAATGGATGTTCTTATTTACAGATTAAGGAGGAAACTCATGAATCCTATCGGGAAACCGGTCGTGCTCACGGCCAACTTCAAAAAATTAGGCTTGCTGGGCGGGATTGGCCTGATTTGCTTTTTTATCTTTCAATTGCTTATTCCCTCGCTTAGCAATCCGAGTCCAGAATCAGTAATGAATGCAAAGGTCATCAGCAAACAAGAAGCGGTCATACACGCATTGGACTTCGCCCGCTCCGAGCTGGGATATACTGAATCACAGCCAGAGGAGCCTCTGGTGACCTATCAGGCCGAAACAGATTTGTACGGTTATTTATCTAGAGAAAAACTGCTTCAACAGTACGACCGTACATGGAAGAAAAATTACCCTTACGAAACCTTTCGGGTCGATCTGCCTGAATCCTCAGCGAAGAGCAAGCTGCAAATTCATGTAGATTTATCCACTGGGAAGGTCGTTAGTTTTAAACGGATCACCTCCAGCACCAATTACACGCAGGCTGATATTTCTACGGATGAACAAGCACGTAACAGGCTTGTACGTGTGGCTGAGGACGGCATGACGCTTGAAGCCAAGGAGCAGGCGGCCGCTGTATGGGTGAAGCGCTTTGGCTTTAAGCCGTCGGACTTGAAGCTCGCGACCACTGAACAAGAAGGCGGATTAAAGTATACCGTAGACGATAAAAAAATTGGCGCCTCGGTACTTACACTGGCTTTTACTTTTGAAGACGGTGATGTTCGCTCCTTCACTCAAAGCTTTTCGGCCCCGTCATCCTATACCGATTATATCGAAAAGCAAACATTTTGGGCGAATTGGATGACCTATGCGGGTTATGCCCTATTTAGCTTTGTGCTGGGTGTACTTGCCATTGTGTATGCGTCACTCACCCGACGACATACTTCATTTGTACGCGGCATTGTTCTATCCGTTATATACTTTATTGCTAGTATAGCTGGGACCATGAACATGCTGCCTTTATTGCAAGCAGAAGCAGGCGGTAAGGGCATGCTTATATTTCTTATGGTTTTCCAGATTGGTGTTACCTTCTTCATGGCTGTAGCGCTCTACTTCTCCTTGGTCGGCGGTGACGGACTTATGCGTCAGGTTGGACTGAATGCATGGCCGCGTGCAAAAGAGCCGGGCTACGGGCTGTATGTGCTTCGCAGTATGTATGTTGGCTACTTGTGGGCCTTTATTTTACTCGGGGTACAATCCATCTTGTTCTTTATACTGGAGCGGACATTTAATACATTCTCCACCACAGATGCCACGCAATCCCCTTACAATATGGCTTATCCATGGCTACTGCCGATTATGGCCTGGATGGCAGGTATTGGAGAAGAGACTGTCTACCGTCTGTTTGGTATTCCGATGGTCAAAAAAATAGTGAAAAATACTTTTGTTGCTTGTCTGATCACCACGCTGATTTGGGCACTGGGACATACACTTTATCCGATCTATCCAGTGATTTCCAGACCTATTGAGCTGACTTTTCTTGGTTTGCTGTTCAGTTTTGTGTTCCTGCGTTACGGCTTTATTGCCGCTATGTTCAGCCACGTTATTTTTGACAGCATTCTAATGGGACTTAGTGTGATGAGTCTGGGAGACACTGTGAATGTGAGCGCTGGTCTATTCTGGATCTTACTTCCAGCCATCGTGGGTTACATCATTTATTGGTTTAGTCCTAAAAAACCAAATCGAATGATGTTTGAACCTATACAAAAAGAGGAGCCGTATTCTACGACTCCTCCTCCCGAAGGGCAGCTATAATCTGACGCGCAAGCTTATCCCCAATAGAGAGAGGCCGGAAGTCTTCGACACTGGCCTCTCTTATTTTTTTGAGCGATCCAAAATGCTTAAGCAGTAACTTACGCCGTTTCTCGCCGATGCCTGGAATAGAGTCCAGCCGGGAAGTTACCATAGATTTGCCGCGTTGCTCGCGGTGGAACGTAATGGCAAAACGGTGAACCTCGTCCTGAATCCGTTGCAGCAGATAAAATTCTTCGCTATTGCGTGCAAGTGTCACGGCCTCAGAGGACTCTCCCACTAATAGTTGGGAAGTTCTATGTTTGGCATCCTTCACCAGACCACACACAGGAATGAACAAACCCAGCTCATTTTGCAATACATCGGTCGCCGCCTTAATTTGTCCACGTCCACCATCGACAACGATCAAGTCGGGACGTTCCAAATTTTCCTTAAGCACACGTTCATATCTACGTCGGATAACCTCACGCATTGTTTCATAATCATCGGGTCCCTGCACAGAACGGATTTTATATTTACGATACTCCTTCTTGGCAGGTTTGCCATCAATAAACACGATCATGGCTGAGACTGGATCGGAACCCTGGATGTTGGAGTTATCAAATGCCTCCACCCGGTGCAAGCTATCCAGCCCAATGGCACGTCCGAGATTGCTTGCAGCTTTGGATGTTCGTTCCTCATCCCGCTCGATCAGCTTAAACTTCTCATCCAAAGCTACACGTGCATTTTCCGTCGCCATGCCTGTCATTTGCTTTTTCAGTCCACGCTGCGGTACAAGTACCTTTACATCCAACCATTCAGCCAGAGCGAGAGCCGCCGTACTCGGGTCCTCCAGTCCACCGGATAGTTGAGTTTCTATTTCCTTTATCTCGGCATCTTGGTCACCAGCTTGATCTTGATTCGTTGCCGCTGCATAAGTTGCCCGTTCTTCAGCCACCAGCAGTGAGTCAGCAGAATGCTCTGTCTCCGTTTGTATCGCATTCTCATCTGTCTGTCCGGTAACATCGGCTGTAGCTGCACTGTGGAGTGCAGTTTCAGCCGCAACCGGTTGATCGACATTGACCTGTTCCGCCTGCATCAGCTTAGGAGAATCCGGCAGCAATATTTCCTGCGGCACTGCTGGGTTGTCACTATAATATTGCGTCACATAGGACATAAAATCACTGTAAGCCTCACCGTAGAAAGGAAAAGTCGACATATGGCGCTCGATCATTTTACCTTTGCGGACATATAGGATCTGTACACACATCCAGCCCTTATCTACTGAAAAACCGAATACATCTCGATCTTTCGCATCCGATGTGGTGATTTTCTGCTTTTCCATCATCGCGTCGATGCTGATAATCTGATCTCGCAACTCCTTGGCCCGCTCAAAGTACAATTCCTCTGCGGCCTCCTGCATTTTATGCTGAAGATCCTTTTTAATTTCCTCATGTCCCCCGCTCAAAAAGGAACCAATTTCCTGACCAATCTGGTCATACGTTTCCTTCTCGACCTCTTTCACACAAGGCCCCAAACATTGATGCATGTGATAATACAGACACACTTCCTTGGGCATCACACCACACTTGCGTAACGGATACATACGGTCCAGCAACTTCTTCGTCTGATGTGCCGCGTAGGAATTGGGGTACGGTCCAAAATATTTTGCTTTATCTTTCAGAACGCGACGGGTCACCTCCAGCTTGGGGTGTGCCTCGTTCGTAATTTTCAAATACGGAAAGGTTTTATCATCCTTCAATAGCACGTTATAGCGTGGCTGGTACTTTTTAATGAGATTGCACTCCAAAATGAGCGCCTCCATATTACTGCCTGTAACGATATATTCAAAATCACGGATATCGGAAACCAGTCGCTGCGTCTTGCCGTTATGGCTACCTGTAAAATAGGAACGGACCCGGTTTTTCAACACTTTGGCCTTGCCGACATAAATAATGGTGCCTTCGCTATTCTTCATCAGATAACAGCCTGATGCATCCGGCAGTAACGCTAATTTGTGCCGTATGTTCTCCAGCGCCTTTTCCTGATTCTGCAAGTCCTCCGCATAAGGTTTCATTTGCCCGGTTCCTCCTTCCATTCTTAATGACTACTCAACTAACTACTTATAATATATAGGAATAATACACAAAAACGCCCCCGGTATTTACAACCGGAGGCATTGACCTTTCATGGCCGCTCCACCAAGCCCCCGCGGGAGCATGGGTCACATGCGATGATTATTGGTGCTTAGTAAGCATGCTTTTCAGCGCTTCTTTGGAGTTCAGACCTACCACTTTATCAACAGGCTGTCCGTCTTTGAAAACGATCAGGGTCGGAATACTCATCACGCCGAAACGGGAAGCAGACTCTGGATTTTCATCCACGTTCACCTTCGCGATTTTGACGCTGTCGCCAACTTCTGTGGACAGATCCTCCAGAATAGGAGCGATCATTTTGCAAGGACCGCACCATGGCGCCCAAAAAT
The DNA here is from genome assembly GCF_054602585.1 of Paenibacillus sp. SEL3. NCBI lineage: Bacteria > Bacillati > Bacillota > Bacilli > Caryophanales > Paenibacillaceae > Paenibacillus > Paenibacillus sp. SEL3. Next base: position 1,329,038 of record NZ_CM137725.1, read on the forward strand.
CAACCAAAACGGTTCCTGTGCCTTCGACTTCTGCGTTGAAGGATTGATCGGACACGTTAACAATTGCCATTGTATGTTCCTCCTTTATAGAAAAGTCAAGATTATTATAACCTGTAATGTCTGTTTCGACACCTTTTAATTATATCACAATAGTCTTTTAATTGTAAGATATCGAAATAGCAGACGGATAAACGCTTACCCCCGCTGATTTTTTCCCTTTACGGTAATGACATCTACAAAAGGACGAATCCGGTCCATCAAGCGTTGTCCTTTATACATTTCCTCTCCATCCTTGCTCGTAAAGCTGAGATGCTTCTCCAGTCCCTGCAAAGAATAATTGGAAGTATAAAAAGTAGGTTTGCGGTTCATTCGGTAATTCAAAATAGAGCCCATCACGTGGTCCCGTACCCACGGGCTTAAATTTTCGGCACCAATATCGTCAAATACAAGCAGATCACAATTTTTGAGCATTTCGGTCGTTTCCTTAAGCTTCTGCCCATCCTGGATCATGGACTTTAAGTCCTCCACAAAATCAGGCATATACACGATCACACCGTTCAGACCCGACAGGGCCAACTCGTGCAATAAATAGCCCATCAAAAAAGTTTTACCCGTACCAAACGTACCTTCCAGATACAGTCCTTTTTTGGATAGACCCTGACTTTTCGTTTCTTCAATGTAACGGAATAGCTGTGTGACGGCAGGCATGCGTTGTGAATCTTTACGCGCAATTTCAAGGGCGTTATATCCCTCCAGAAGTGCGCGTTCATCCACATAGAAGCTTTTAATTCGCTCACGCACCCGTTGCTCATGTTGGGAAGCAATCTGCTTCGCACATGGGGTCCGAATGTCTACAATTTCAGCAGTTCCATTCGGATATTCCACGCCCAGCTTGCAAAAGTGGCCCTGAAAATCGTTAGGACACCGTTCCAGTCCCGGACAATTGTCGCAATTTCGACGATCTCGGGCATACTGAAAGAGCATGCTCATGTTGAGTCGCAATTGTGTTTCGTCCACATCAGGATGCGCAGCACAAAACTCCTGCACGAGCGGATCATTTAGAACCTGATCGGCTACATTGCGAGTGCGCTGGCGAAACGAAGGGTTCTGCATCTGCTGCAGCAAATCGCCCAGTGATTCCAAGAACGCTCCTCCTTTCTTAAAAAGTGCAGAGTTATGGATACCTTAAAATCTACCTACACCTTTTTCTGTTTACCGGATTGCATTCGTTCGGCCAGACGCAGCAGTTCATCCAATTCTTCCTCAGATACAGACTCCTCGGAAGGTTGATCTTGAACGATTGGAATGGATGGCTTGGCTGGCCCGTTATTTTTGGCATACGCGCGGGATCGGCCGCCGGAAGGAGAAGCAGAGGACTGTTTTCCTTTTACCTTAGCTTGATCCCTTATATATTGAACGGCTTTCTCGTAAGTGTTTACCTGCTTAAGCAGCATATTGGAAGCAACGGCCTCGACAAAGTTGCGGTTAATCCGCTGATCGCTCCCGGATACGAGCAGTGACATCAAATAATGGATCAGCACGTTGATGACTTCGCCTGGCAGCTTATAGCTGATATCAATTTTCTCGAATATATCCAGCAGGTTACCGGGAACCGTGCCGGGGAAAAAGGTTTGCAGCAAACGACGATAAGGCTCGTTGCGCAACATCATATTATATTGGTGAATGTCACACTTGGCTGTGAATTGTGGGGGAACCTCCACATAAAATTCCATTTCCACAGCTTGCTCTGCAGGCGGCTCTTCAGATGTGGAAGCTTCCCTTTGGCGCAAAGCAACTACCTTGGCGGCTTGAACCTGCTGCTCCTCCTGACGCTTGCGATCCTGTCTGGAGTGCTGGCTAGCCCGAAGCTGAAGCTCGTCGAGCAACAAGTCGCCTGCTTCGGTAAAAATACCATCCTCATCCAGCAAGCGGCTAATATCCTGTACAGAAAGATCAAATTTGCGAACAACGTAATTGACCATGCCTAACTGCTCGTGCTCAAACCGAAGACGCTCCACGTGCTTACGATTGGCAGATTCACGCGGAAAACGGAGAATAATATCTGCATAATTCAATGCTTCCTCCGATTCTGACGCAAGTGGTCCAGTCTGACGGCTAGTAGACACCTCGGACAACGCCTGCTCCAATTCATAATCTATAACATGGGTATTCAGTTCAAATAACTCATAAAATGGAATCGAAATATTCTCTTTATTATAGGAAGATTGCGACCATTCGCTAGATTCTCTGCTCCACAATGATTCTCTCAGAGAAAGCACTGCAAACTTACCGATTTTGTCTCTCAACAAAAGGGTGAGATGCTGTGTTCTGAAAAATTCAGCAGGTGCGAGCGGCGGCTGCATCTCATATTCATACATATAGTCGTCCGTTTCGGGTGCATACAGCCTGGACGTCTGTAACAGACCGACGGCCTCCAGTTTGGAGGTCTGTTCAATCAAATACTTGCGTCCCTTCTCACTCGGCTCCAGTCCCAGTGTCAGAAAAAGGCGACGCTGCTGTTCCAACGGCGAATAACCGATTTGTCCGACTGGCACATGCTGGAACAACAGTCGATACAGACTGACCGCAAATGCGCCTACCATCGGCTGATAGACGCTTCCCAGCATCAATTCATCCAGTGCGCTCAAGCCAAATTCCCGATAAACGCAGTAGCGGTGGTTCTCAGTATAGTGCAGCAGGTTTTTCATCCGCATTCCAACATTCTTCCTTTCCTGACATAACGGTCTCCAAGATGTTTTTCTATTCTATCATACTTGCCTTCTGGTGGGACCAACAAAATAAGGGCAATTGTTCTCCTTTTTGGCAGCCGTATTCGTCTGAGTTCTACTTTTTTCGAGAATACTAACTATTTTATGACTTTGTGACCTGCATCATGGTAAAAATAAAATTCTTCACACTTCTTTCATTGGTGAAAAGCTTTACTTTGAGCTACAATATAATGGTTAAGTATCACGTATTGGATACAGGAATGATATTAGGAAGTACACATATTTCGGCTAAGCCGATTACCATTTACAGATCGTAAAGGAGTGTAGATCGTGAGTCAACATCAACCTCAACAAACCCCAGCAACACCTAACGAAGTAGCCTCCACACTGGAAGGCTGGTATGCGCTTCACGATTTTCGGTCCATCAACTGGACAGCATGGAAGACAGCAGACGATGAAGAGCGCGCCGGAGCACTGGACGAGCTTCAAGAGTTTATGAAGGAATGGAACGTTACCGAGGAAGCGGGTCTGGGCAGCTCAGCTGTCTATACTGTAGTCGGACAAAAGGCTGATTTTGTCATGATGCACCTGCGCGAAACGCTGGAAGACCTCAATAAACTGGAAAATGATTTTAACAAAACAACCTTCGCCAAATATACAACTAAAACCTACTCTTATGTGAGTGTGGTGGAACTGAGCAATTATTTGAGCAAAGATGAAGATCCTATGCAAAATCCACAAATTGTCGCACGCTTGAAGCCTGTATTAAACAAGGCCCGTTATATTTGTTTCTATCCAATGAACAAAAAACGTGATCTAGATGACAACTGGTACATGCTTTCAATGGACGAGCGTCGCACCTTGATGCGCAGCCACGGTTTAATTGGACGCAGCTATGCTGGCAAAGTAAAGCAAATCATTTCCGGTTCTGTCGGCTTTGACGATTGGGAATGGGGCGTAACACTGTTCTCCGATGACGCACTTCAGTTCAAGAAGCTAATCTACGAAATGCGTTTTGATGAAGTCAGTGCCCGTTACGGTGAATTCGGCTCCTTCTATGTCGGCAGCGTGTTGAATGAAGAGACATTTGAAGACATGTTGAAGCTGTAAAGCACAACCGTTAGTACCATATCGCAGCATACAATTAAGGATTCCGCGAACTCCCACTTTCGGGACGACGGAATCCTTTTTTTATTGCATCACAGGCTCACCACGACGGACGAATCCTCACTTTTCGCCAGCTTTCTTTTCTCCAAAGCGATCTGAATAAAGATAACAAGCAGCAGACCACTTAATAGGATCAAAAAGCCGCCAAGCTCAGGAATAAAATACTTCAGGCTCCCACCTTTGAAGCCCATCCCTCTCAAAAACTTGAAATGCCAGGTCAATGGAAGAATATTACTAATATATTACAGCGATGTAGGCAGCATAGCTACTGGCAATTGAGCGCCGCTCAGTAAAAACGAAGGCAGTATAATTAGCATGAGGCGTGGGGAAGCTTTTCCCGGATTCGCCGCATTCCACCCTAAAGCCATCGCAAACAAACTCAACGTAATCGTGTACAGGAGAAATGGGATACTGAGCTGCCATACATTCGCTTCAAAGCGCAGTCCGCCAATTTGCTTAAGTAAACCAATGGACAGGTAAAAGGAAACACATCCTACTAACGCATACGGCAACACCCTAAGAATCAAACCATACGAAAACTGAAGCTCCTCTTTTAATCTTCCTTGCTCCCGCAATCGCGGGACAATTGTCAGTACAGTAGCACCCATCAGTGAAATCATGACCGTATTAATGAACCCCATAACTGAGGTCATCAAAGTAGCATTGGTAGGATTATATAACAGGCGCTGCTGAAGCAGCATATTGGAAGTAAGCCCTGTAACCTGGCTGTCACTCATTCCCATACCCTTTAATCCACCACCAGCCAGCATCGCATTTTCCGTCGCCATGATCTCTGTGACTGCCGAGCGTAGATTTCCAGTAGCCTGACCTACCGTATTATCTACATAGAAACCGATGTTGCTCTGAACTCCTTTGATCCTATTTTCCTCCAACCCAGCTGGAAGGTAAATCACCGCAAAAAACTTTTCATTATATAAAAGTAAATTCGGATCGGCTTCATTCTCTTGCACATGGCGTACATCAATATACTGCGATGCATCCAATTTATTAATAAGCTGTCGGCTATAACTGCTATGATCTAAATCGACTACAGCTACAGAGGCATCGTTAAGCTGATTATTTTTAAAAACAAATCCAAAGGCTACAGCTACTACGATAGGAACGAGCAGCATGATAAAAACCATCTTACCACTGATCATCAGCTTCCATTCTTCTATAAACGCCTTCATTTCGTCACAACCTCTACCGTCATTCCAGGTAATAATTCAGATGTTCGCTGGACATCCACCCGCACTTGGAAAGAGCTTATATCCGACAGACCTTTGTCCCGACTCATTCTCATGTTGGTATACTGAGGGGCAGAAGTAATGTACCTCACCTTGCCTTGGACATCTTTATCTAAAGCTACGACGTGCGTATTCACATTTCCCCCAGCTTTAAACTGTGACATGGAATCCTCGCCCACATAAATATCGTAGTATAGCTGATTGGTTTCAATAACGACGCCCGTTGCCCCCGTAGAAACGATCTCTCCCATTTTAGGTACAATACGCGACACCTTACCATCTGCGGATGCCTTCAGCACCATACGTCCGCGCTGCAATTCCAAAGTTTTGAGTTGAACACTTAATGCCTGCTTTTGTTGAGCCAGAAGATCCACATTGTATTCGCTATTCTTAACATCTTTTCGTGTTTGCGAGGTTTGAGTCAAGGCTTCCTTGGCTTTTTCTGTTTTGATACGAGCCTGCTGGCGTTCCTCAGCCGTTGCGCCTGCCTCCATTTTATCCAAAGCGGTTTGCTGCTGAGCGATCCCATTTTTAGCAATATCCGATTGTTTGCTAGCCGCTATAATCTGGTTTTTGGCAATTTCAACCTGATCTGTAGCTGTATCTAACGCGATTTGGGCATTATCCAGTTGGTTTTTGGCGTTATCCAGTTCTGCTTTAGTTCCAGCTCCAGCATCATATAACGCTTTGATACGGTTGTAATTCACATTAGCCAAGTCCAGAGCCTGTTGTCTGGATGATACTGTTTTTTGCGCGATTTCCGCATTCCTTTTGGCTGTCTCTACTCCTGTCAGAGCTGCGTCCAACGATTGCTGTGCTGCTTCAATAGCCAGCTTTTGTCTTAGAATATCCTCCGCACGTGTTCCTTGATTTAATAAGGACTCTCCTGCTTGCGCGGCTTGAATGTCCAATTGTCCCTGTTTTTCTGAAGTTGAAATTTTCTCCGACTGATTTTGCAGCCCGTCTTTAGCCTGTTTTATTTTCACATCAGCCTGTGCGATATCCGTTTTTAATTTCTCAATTTGCAAATCAAGGTCTACAGGATCGAGGGTCATGAGCACATCCCCTTTTTTCACCTGTTGTTCTTCCTTCACCTCAATCGTGTTTACTCTTCCCCCTACGCCCTGAAAAGCAACATTTACGGTATCTGCCGTAAGCAGTGTGTTTTTTTGTTGGGCTGCCATACTCACAGCATCCTTGCCGCTCATTGCCATCAGCGTACCTCCGGTACCTAATGCAACAACAAGTAGCACGTACACAATGACCTTTTTATTCATTGCAATAAACTCTCCTTCATGATGATTTAGCCAATGATAGTTAAAAAATAATAGTCAAAAACAAATAAGGAATCTGATAGTACGGCATCTAACTATTTAAGCCGGGAAATTTGATTACTCCCGTTTTATCCGTTCAAGTCCTGAGGAAAACTTATTTAATAACGTAGCAAATAGAATATGATCTTCCTTTGTAAATTCATTCATTAAATCCGAAAAAAGCTGGATGAACATCGGAATTTTTTCCGTCATTAACTGTTTTCCTTCATCAGTCAAGGAGATCGCGGTCATACGTCGATCCGTCAGCGTACTTCTTCGGATGATGCCGTCCCGTTCCAGCTTATCAATTACGCTGGTTACTGTTGAACGAGTAACCCCTGAATATTCAGCCAGCTCTGATGGAGTCAATGCACGTTCATGTAAAAACAATGGCATTAAAATTTTCAGGTTGCCTACAGATAGCCCATATTCCGAGAGTCTGGAAGACACTCCATTGTACACTTCATGTGCTGCCTGCACGAAAAGTACCCACGTATTCAACGATTGGGAGTCCACATTTGGAAACTTTTCAGTCAATAAATGTATTCTACTGGGATCGGCATTGATTTTAAAATCAGAATTCAATGTGAAGCTCCCCCTCTGTAATTAGTAATCATACTATACGACGTCAAATAGTTATGGGTCAATATCTTTTTTTGTCCACCTAAATAAAAAAGGTCTCCAAGCTCTTTTCAAGGAGTCATGGAAACCTTCTGGCCTTAGAAAAACCGTCCTTTTTTCAGTACCAGTGGAATTCCGCCAATGATGAACAGATAGCGGAGATCCACAATTTTTTTCAATTGTGCGGCCACCCAACCTTTTATTTTGCGCTTACCCACCACAGCGACGGCTTCGCCTTTTCCAAGAGAAGCAACCGTCCCTTTGTTGGAAAATACGAACTTGTGCAGTTCCTTTTTGCGAAGAGTAGCGGCCAGATTCTTGGCACAAAGGACCCCTTGCTGCATCGCAATTTGGGCCGTCGGTGGATAAGGGCGTCCTTCGGGATTAAACATCAAGGAGCTGTCCCCGATAATAAAAATGTCATCATGTTCCGGTGCACGCAGAAAATCGTCGATTTTCACCCTTCCGCGCATCACTTCGAATCCAGCTTTCTCGATTAATCCGTTCCCACGGATTCCTCCCGTCCAGACCACGGTGCAGGCTTCGATTTTCTCACCCTCACCAACGATTACACCATCCTGTAAGCATTCCTTAATCGGAATTCCAATGCGGAAGGTGACCCCTTTTCGCTTAAGGACATCCATCGCATACTCCACCAGCTCAGGATCGAACCCTGGCAGTGCCGTTGGAGCCGCCTCGACGTTAATGATTTGAATTCGGTTAAAATCGATGTCATACGCTCTAGCCAGCTGTGGCAAACGATCCGCTAACTCCGCTACAAACTCAATACCGCTAAAACCAGCGCCCCCTACGACGAAATTGAGGCGACCTGGTTTACCGTCGTTTTTATACAAGGCCAGCTGGTATTCAATATGCTCACGAATCAGGCGAACCGAGTTAATACTGCGAATCGTCAGCGCGAACTTATCCATTCCCGGAATACCGAATGTTTCTGGCTCCCCGCCTAGTCCAATGACCAAATAATCATAGGAGAGCGAACCATCCTCCAGCAAGATTTTTTTCTCCTTCGGTATGATTTCCTTAACCGTTCCTTTGACTAAATCCACCTTGAACTCATCGATCAGTTGGGCAATCGGAATCCTTGAATGCTCAATCGTATCCGTACCTGCCGCAGGCATATGAAGATGTGTCGTAATATAGTGGTAATCATGACGGTTGATCAGCGTGACATCCGCCTCATTGTGCTTGAGCTCCTTTTGCAATTGCTGAGCCGTCAATATACCGCCATATCCGGCGCCCACAATGACAATTTTGGGAATACTGCTCATGCTTCTACCCCTTCCGATATACATAATTATTCAAAGCTGTTCTCTCAAAACGGTTAATTTACACTCACAAAAAAGTCTTCATCAAATATTAATAGCTTTAACTTTGCAAGCGGAACCTGGCAGTTTATAATGATAAACAGTGAATCATGCGTTCGGCGGCTATCTGAACCTCTATGCGGCTGATTCAATAATTACAAATTCCATACTATCCCTTTCGGAGGTGTTTTTAGAGTGACAACTCAATCCACAGGCGCGGAGATCCGCGATCTGATCATTATTGGAGGCGGTCCAGCCGGTATTTTCGCCGCTTTTTACGGAGGAATGCGTCAGGCATCCGTCACCTTAATTGAAAGTATGCCCCAACTGGGCGGCCAGCTTGCAGCCCTTTATCCTGAAAAATATATTTATGACGTTGCTGGCTTTCCTAAAGTAACTGCACAGGAACTGGTCAACAATTTGGTTCAACAAATGAACCACTTTAATCCAGAAGTGCAGCTAGAAGAGAAAGTCGTATCGTTAGAGAAAAAAGAAGAACGCCACTTCATCGTAAAAACAGACAAAGGTGGCGAGTATCATGGTAAGGCGGTTATTATTACCGCTGGTGTTGGTGCTTTCGAGCCGCGCAGACTGGAGCTTCCAGGTGCCGAACATTTTGAAAAAACGAACCTGCATTACTTTGTTAGCGACCTGAGCAAATTTGCAGGCCGAAAAGTGCTAATCAGTGGTGGCGGTGACTCTGCCGTAGACTGGGCACTCATGCTGGAACCAATTGCAGAACAGGTTACATTGATTCACCGCCGCGACAAATTCCGTGCGCATGAACACAGTGTCGAAAACCTCCTCGCATCCAAAGTAAATGTTATTACACCAACGGAAATTACAGAATTGCATGGAGAAGACACGATTACGAAAGTCACTCTTGCTCATGTAAAAACCAAAGAAACACAGGAAATCGAAGTGGACGATGTGATCGTTAACTTTGGATTTGTATCCACACTTGGCCCGATTGCTGAATGGGGAATTGAAATCGAAAGTAATTCCATCGTGGTCGATTCTCGCCAGGAAACCAATATTCCCGGCATTTTCGCCGCAGGGGATATTACAACCTATCCAGGCAAGCTCAAGCTGATTGCGGTCGGCTTTGGTGAAGCCCCTACGGCAGTCAACAACGCCAAGGTCTATGTAGATCCAGATGCCAAGTTGTCTCCTGGTCACAGCAGTAACATGAAAATGTAGTTTAGTTTAGACTATGACAAAAAAGGGTATTTTACTCCAAATTTGAATGTTTGGAGTGAAATACCCTTTTTTACGGTGTGCCTATTCGTTGCAGTGATTGTCCGTAAAGCCATTCGAACCCTGAATGACTTTACAGTCGCAGTACGAGAGCTTGTCCGGTCTAATGAAGGACTACGGCTGTATTCATCTCTAGATTTCTTTTGTGAATTTCAGCCAGCAACAGTGCAATGAAGTCACATTCAAGTTTAAGCTCGATTGCCATCTGATAGGAATCCAAAAGCATCTCATCCGTCAGCATAGCCATCCTCGACACAACCTTTCCTTTTATTTCAAAATCTATTCTATCAAAATACCAAAAACGGAACAAGCGTTCTGTTATCCACAGCCAATTGTGGAAATCCTGTGTATAAATTGTTGGTAAGTGTCGTTAACCCTTATATGTGACAGGGGATAATGTGGACAATATTTATACACAGAATTTTGAAGCTTGAACACAAAAAAAATATTTTTATTATTTATACAAATATATTATATTTAGCGTCTTGTTAATAGATTAAATTGGGATTTTATTGAAGAAAACAGAAATTTATTGAGGTCTTGTATTAACCTCTAAAATCCATACCCTTCCATTCTGATCAAGCCCGTAATCAAATCCTAGTTGTCCAATCCCAGGAAACCTTTTTTCCAGCACAGGAATACAGCGCTGTGTAAGTTCAATGATCTCTCGCCGCTTTCGCGTAGCAAGCCGCCGGGGATATATCATTCGAAGCGCATCTGTTCCCTTCAGCAAAGTTCCCCCTCTGCACAGATTCGTAATGACCAGTCCGGGACGAGCATGACGTGCAACTACCGCACGAAAATCCCATCTCTGCCCTTCCTTCACAACTTTGACTCGATAGTCGACAGGTCTACCTTGAATACTTGCCAGTTGGATCCCTTGTTGAATGAGATATGGGCGTTGGATTCGGAGCTTATGGATTCCGATTACAAGTGCTCTAAAATGACTGAACCGGTGCGTGTGCTCCATACGCGTGCAGGTGTATCCCCTACGCTCCTTTGCCACACGCATGACTCCGATTCCTCCGCCTCCTTTTACAGGTTTTATAAACACAAAAGCATGCCGCCGCAGCATCATGCGCAATTGATCTTCACTATATAGACAGGTTTCCGGTATATAAACGGCGGTATGTGGATGGTGGAGCAGCGCCTTCGTCTTTAGCCATTTGCTTGCAAGTTGTCTCATCTAACCCTCTCCTTTCGCCGTCAGGTATACTTATACATACTCAACAGGAATATTCTATTCTTGGATGATTGTCCGCGGCATGTGTCTATTTCGACAAGATCATGGCGAACGGTAGCATGCACCGAATATCACTGGTACAATGACAATAATCTACTACCATTTGCACGGAACAGCGGAAATTACCGCCAAATCGTTTTTCAACAAGGAGGTCAACTCATGAATAGCAAAATTGGCATCATGGACATTGGCTCAAACTCCATACGTCTGGTGATCTATGAAATGACAGAGACAGGAGCCTATCGCATTGTGCAGGAATGCAAAGAAGCTGCCCGACTGAGCGAAAAGGTTGGGGCCAACGGCCGTATGGAACGGGAGGCGATTCGAAGCATCGCTCCATTGTTGCGCCAATTTATGGCGGTATGCCATATGCACGGGGTTGTCCGTATGCGTGCAGCAGCAACAGCAGCCATCCGCAATGCCACGAATTCGGACGAAATCGTCCAATGGATTGCGGAGGAGACAAATTTAACACTGGAAATACTGAGCGGAGAGCAAGAAGGCTATGCCGGTTTTCTGGGTGTAGTGAACACTATGAATGTGAGTGATGGAATCATCATTGACATCGGGGGTGGCAGTACCGAAATTACGCTGTTCCGCGATCGAAAGCGACTGCATACGGTGTCATTTCCCTTTGGCGCCGTCAATATGAACTGGCGCTTTGGACGTGAGGTCAAGAATGGCGAATGGTCTCCTCAGCAGATTGAGGAAATGGAGAGCTTTGTCCGTTCTTCACTGCAAAATCATGATTGGATCTTCTCCAATCCGGATCTGCCATTCATCGGGCTAGGTGGGACCCTGCGTACTTTGGCTAAAATCAATCAGAAGCGGCAGGATTACTCACTTCCTGTGACGCACCATTACGAAATGACGATAGAAGATGTCGATTACTTCTATGGCAGTCTGCCCCATCTTCCCTATGAAAAACGCAAAAAAACAGCCGGCCTGTCCAAGGACAGAGCCGACATCATTGTACCGGGTCTTATTATATTGAAAACGATATTTGAAGCTGCTCAAGGCTCCGCGTATCTGGTCAGTGGAGCGGGTCTGCGAGACGGCCTATTTCATGAGCTGGTCAACGCTGAACAGCCCGTGGTAGCTAATCCGCTTATCACATCCATTCGCAATATCCTTTCGTTTGCTGTCCCGGTTAGCGAAGCGCATGTCAAGCGGGTTAACGAGTACGCCGTCCGGCTCTATGACACATTAGCTAGCGGAACCTCAGCTGCTATGGACAAACGTTTGTTACTGACCGCAGCAACTCTTTACAAAACGGGAGCTGCCTTGAATTACTATCATTTTCGCCAGAATTCCGTGTTCTGGATCTTACATGCAGGCATTGGCGGTCTATCCCATAGGGAAACGGTACTAGCCGCGTTGATCGCGGATTACCATCCCAAGAACCGGACCCCCCGTTTGCTACGCACACATGCGGATATTTTGGAGCCTTCCGACGAGGAACGTGTACATCGGCTCGGCTCGCTGCTCCAGCTCGCGATTGGCATGGATCGGAGTGAGTCCGGAATGATTACCAGCATCAATCCTACTACAGGGGATGACGCAATGCATCTTCGTTTGGAAAGCAAGAGTGAACCCATATTAGAACAACGAGAACTAGAATCCGTTGCGAAAGATTTCCAAAAGGCGTGGAACCTCACATTGTCGTGGTCCATTCTACCTTCTTCCAATTTCTAACCTTCATCGCTTCAGATTGGCTCCTGATGGGAGCCTCTTTGTCGTTTCTGGACACAAATTGATAGCTGCCATTAGGCAAAAGCTGGCGCGCCTTCACATTATCCCTTAACGATAAATGCAGAATATCTGCCAGCATTTCTTTGATCCCGTCATCATAAATCGGGCACATCAGTTCAATTCGGCGGGTCAAATTGCGCGTCATCCAATCCGCACTGGACAGAAATAACTCGGATTTCCCTCCATTTTCAAAATAAAACAATCTGGAATGCTCCAGAAAGCGGTCTACAATACTGATGACACGTATATTCTCGCTGAATCCTTCCACACCGGGACGCAAACAGCAGACCCCTCTGATGATAAGATCAATCTTCACACCTGCTTGGGAAGCCGCATATAGTTCATCGATCATCTCCTGATTGGATAAGGAGTTGATCTTGGCAATAATCCGGGCGGGCTTACCTGCCAATGCTTGCTCTGCTTCCCTACGGATGAGTTCAAACAGCTTGTTCTTCATTCCCGTTGGAGCCACCGTAAAAGCTTGCAAAGTCTTGAGCGCAGAGAATCCCGTGATTTCATTAAACAGTTCGGAGGCATCCTCACCAAGTACTGGATCCGACGTAAACAATCCGATATCCGTATACACACGCGCCGTGCTTTCATTATAATTGCCTGTACCTACATGCACATATCGTTTGAGTGCGTTGCGCTCATGGCGTATGACAAGAATGATTTTGGCGTGCGTCTTCAAGCCAACCAACCCATACACTACGTGACAGCCTGCTTTTTCAAGCGTACGCGCCCAGGCAATATTACGTTCCTCGTCAAAACGGGCTTTCAGCTCCACCACCACTGTTACCTGCTTGCCCGATTCGGCCGCACGTGCCAATGCCGGAATCAGCTTCGATTCCCCGTTGACACGGTACAGGGTCATTTTGATTGCCATCACATCTGGGTCCTCTGATGCCTCAATGATAAAATCAGTTACCGCATCGAATGATTCATACGGGTGGTACACGAGCACGTCCCGTTTGCGAAGTACGTTGAAAATATCCTCTTGCGGGGGCAGTTCTTCCGGATACAGTGGTTTGATTGCCGGAAATTTCAAATGTGAATACCCCTCCAAATGATCGGCAAAAGACGATAAAAATGTCAGATCCAACGGCCCGTCCACCTCAAACACATGGTCGAACAGCTTGAATTCGCGTTGAAGCTCCATCAGGGCATAGGGATGAATCCCTTTTTCTACTTCCAGTCTTACTGGCGCGCCCCGTCGTCTTCGACGCAGCTCTTTTTCAATCTCTTCGAGCAAATCTTCGATTTCTTCTTCATTAATGGATAAATCGGAGTTACGTGTCACACGAAAAGCATGAACGGCCTCTGGGATATACCCAGTGAACAGCGTTTGGATATGATGCTTGATCAGTTCCTCAATTAAAATAAATGATTTCTTCTTGCTATTGGAACGTAACGGCACTGTAACCACACGTGGAATATTCGAAGGCACCTGCACAATGGCAAAAAGCGGTTTATCCTCCTCCGTATCCCCCGGACGTCTCAAAACGACCGCTAAATATACGTATTTATTGTGAACGAGTGGAAAAGGACGGCTCTGATCGACCGCCATCGGCGTGAGCACCGGAAATATAATTTCATGAAAATATGCATCCAGCGACTTGCGCTGTGTCGTATTTAAGTCTTCATATTCGAGCAGTAAAAGACCTTTTTTCGTCAAGAGGCGAGAAATATCACGATAGGTCCGGTATTGTTCCGATACCATCGAGACAGTACGCTTGATCAGGCGTTTGTACAAACCGGAGGGGGTATATCCCGTAAAATCCTTTTGCATAAAACCCGCCTTGATTTTCTCGCGCGTCTCTGCAACACGAACAGCCATAAACTCATCCAAATTGCTAGATACAATCGCCAAAAATTTGGCTCTCTCCAGCAACGGTGTATCTGCATCCTGAGCTTCCTGAAGCACACGGCGATTAAATTCAATCCAGCTTAAATCTCGGTTAAAGTAACGTTCTGACCCGGCTTTATCCTTATTCTGACTCTCTATCAACATATGGCCTCCATCAATTCATGCAGTATAGTTACCCTTTATTGTACTATTAGATGAAACGCACTAGCATCACAGTAGTGTAAACGCAATGTAAAATGTGTGTAAACACAAACTGGATATTTGAAAAGGTCATTCGGATGCTTTACAAAAATAGCATTAAGCGGTACAGTGTTTACGTCTGTTTCATAGAGTAGATTGAAGAACCGTTTCTTTTTCAGTTGTTTATGTTCGTTATGATGTGTAGTAACCACTTAGAAGCCACATTCAATTGCTGATTTTCAAATGGCATGATATAGGGAGGATTTACGTTATGGAACCCAAGAAAACGCCACGCGTACTGCAAAAAAACATCGAATTTTTCACCGCAGCGCTGTCTCAACACCTCGTTACGGTCTGGCAAGAGGACCCTACAGGTGTATACTGTGAGATTGGCTGTGGATATATCGAGTTATTCAGTAGCGAGATGATTCGGGTGCGCAATCAAGATGGAACCCCAAGCCATTATGACCGCAATATTACCATGTTTCAGCTAATCACAAAGGATCAGCCGATATAATTATTATATGCTATGCCTGCGCTGTTCTTCCAGATTAGAATTGCTTTATGTTTACAACTACCGATTTTCATATCTGCTGAATCTTGCAGTTTTTTCAAAAAGCGCCTCAGAGCGCTTTTTTTGTCGACCTTTTTTGAACATCGTTTCGAAAAGCAGTATGATAAGGGAGCATATTACCTAAATTTAAAGGGGAATCAACCGATGGAGCATACAACATCAGATGAGCGCATCCTGGTTATGACCGCGGTTGAAGGCGAACGGGAAGCTGTACTGCGGGGCCTGAAAGGCGACACCCGTTTTGTGGTCGAGCTAGCTGGCGTGGGCGCACCGTCCGCGGCGGCTTCAACCGCGCTAGCACTGGCGGCGGCTGGTGACTACCGTCTGGTCATCAGCGCCGGAATTGGTGGCGGCTTCGCGGAGGTCGCTGCATTGGGGAGCGTCGTTGTTGCTGACGCGATCATTGCCGCCGACCTGGGGGCCGAGACGGCAGAGGGCTTCAGCAGCGTGGACGAGCTGGGGTTCGGCTCAAGCCGAATTGCCGTGAACGTTGCCATCGCGCAGCGATTGGTTCAGGCGTTGCGTGCCGCCGGACAGACGGCTGTCGCGGGGCCGATCCTGACCGTCTCTACGGCCACCGGTACGGCGGCAACAGCGGAACGGCTGGCCAAACGCGTTCCTGGAGCTGCTGCCGAAGCGATGGAAGGCTACGGCGTGGCCGTGGCGGCAAATAGGCTAGAACTGCCGACGATGGAAATCCGCACGATTTCCAATGCTGTCGGTCCACGTGACCGTGCAGCTTGGCGAATCAAAGAGGCTTTGCAAGCGTTGGAAGCCGCATTTTCTACATTAACGGAGGTTATATAGATGCAAATTGCTTTTTCACCTTGTCCCAACGACACTTTTGTCTTCCATGCCCTGGCGCATGGTTTGATTCCGGGCGCACCCGCGCTGGACATTACATTCGCCGATATCGACATCACCAACAATCTGGCGATCACACCAGACGGACTGGATATTATGAAAATTTCGTATGCTGCACTCCCTTGGGTACTGGATGAATATGCCCTGCTGCCTTGCGGGGGCGCACTGGGCCGGGGTTGTGGGCCACTCGTGCTGACCAAGGAAGGTTCCACCGTCGAAGGCCCGGAAGCCCTGTCCGGCAAGCGTGTAGCCGTTCCGAGTGAACGTTCCACTGCCTATCTGCTGTTCCGCCTGTGGGCAGCCAAGCATGTGCCTGGGGGTGTCGGCGAGATCGTCGTGATGCCGTTCGACCAAATTATGCCTGCTGTCCGTGACGGGAAGATAGATGCCGGACTAGTTATTCATGAAGCACGGTTCACGTATCCGTCCTACGGGCTTAGTAAGCAAGTCGATCTGGGGAACTGGTGGGAAGAAGATACAGGGCTGCCGATCCCGCTCGGAGCTATTATTGCCCGCCGTACGCTGGATCTGGATGCGATCACAAACTGGATACGCGCCTCTGTCGAATACGCTTGGCAGCATCCCGAAGCTTCGCGTGAATATGTATTGTCTCATGCACAGGAGCTTTCACCCGATGTTGCCCAATCGCATATCGACCTGTACGTTAACGATTTTACCGCCAATCTGGGCGACAGCGGATATGCCGCCATCGAAGCTTTGCTCGGTCGTGCCGCGCAGGAAGGGCTGGTACCTTCGTTTGATTTAACCCAACTGCGTCCTACATCCACAACAACACGTTAAAAGGGATAGACATGCCTTGCATGTTTTCCTACTGAATAGAGTAGTTTAAACATATAAAACCTCCCGAACGAGCACATGGCCTAGCCATGCGCCCCATTCGGGAGGTTTTATCATTTCATATGGCGAATCTTCATTCGACTCGCTTGATCCCTATCCTTAGTTCTGTTCCTGCTCGACAACCTCGGTCTTAAATACGTTATCCAGTTTGGTACCCAATCTTTTGACCAGCGGCACCTTGATATCCCGGCTCAGCTCCTTGAAAAAAGCGTCCATGTCACAATTAATCTTATCCAACACGACCTTCACGGTACCCTCTTCCAAGATCTGCTCATTCAGATCCTCCGGTACGGTAACCGAGATATCATACTTCTTGCTTAACGTTTTAATGTAGCGGGTAAAGATTTCGATAAGCTCCTCATTGTTGAACTTCTCAACTGCAACTTGCCCTTTGTTGGTAAATTTCAAATTCACTCTCACGTTAGCATTTCCCCTTTTCCTTTTGACCATTTATTTTGGATAAACGTTGAACCTTTCAGAGGCTCTTCAAAGAAAGGGCCTTACCGGTCGTTTTAGACTCTTGTCCTTTGATATACTAAGTATAACACATTAAGGCCGTTTTCATTTCCCAACTTGTCGTTTTATGATAAAAAATGATAAAATTTGCGCATTTTCAGCATAAATTCTTTCTTTTCATGCCAATCATTAGGAATATCCCCTACACAAATACACAAAAAAACGCCTATCTCGCAAAAGAAAGACGTTTCCGTATAGATGCCTAAGTGGTATGCATTTACAGAGGTTTCGTACATTCCCAACCATGTGAACGATACTCACGCACAGCGTCTCGTATATCCTCAATATCATCAGAATGCAGCAAAACGGCAGGTAGAATAACCCAATATTCATTCTCCGCTAGATCAATAAATACGTCCTCGACATCGTAATATTGCATATCGCCAAATGCCGTGTCTCTGATCTTCTGTCCAACTAAAGGTGTAAACGGAGAATCAAATGTTTTCATCACCTTCGTATATTCCTTCACGCCCGTTGCCGAGATTTGCTGTGAAATAATGACGCTCAATGCTGTTACCTCCCTGACCTAATAATGCTCATTATACCCTTCTCTCAGACCCTCTACAAAACCTTGCGTAAAAAAAATCATAAAAATCAATAGACCGATGCCAATAGCAACGGAGCTGATTACAATAATGAAGATGCCCTGCGTGTTTCTTTGTTCCATTCGTTTCGTCAAAATTCCAAAAACCAAACCTAAGACACCCAACAATCCTCCAAAGACAAAAAAACTAAATATGAACCCCAAACCTGCAAAAATCCAGCCAAAGAAAGCGAGCAGCCATCCCTGCTGCTGCGGCTCGCTCTGTTTCATCTGCCAGCGTTCCCTCGCTGTAGGTGTGTATCTGTCCATTCCTTAACTCCCCCGCTTCATCTGCAAAACCCAACATCGGAATACATTAGGTTCCCCCTATTGCTGACCGGTGAGTTTAAAAGTGCCGCCTTCCCGCTTCCCAAGCGGATAATTTTGAACCGTCATTTCCACCCTCGTATTCTTATCCCATACCGGAAGCTTGTCAGATGTACCGTACTCTTTCATAGCTATGTTTATGACTTCCTCCGCCTTCTTCGTCAATACAGCTGAGGACATATTATATTTACCATAACCTTGATAAGCACCGCCAAAACCAAGATTAGGTTGATTGTTCACATTCAGTAGCACACCCTTCAACGTGCCATCCTCTGTTACATCAAAAGTCACTTTTTCCAATACAAAATCATCGGTAACGACAGATGTCTGCTCTAACATATGCGTTATAGCTGACAGGTTAGCTGTTAATCTAACTCGTCCCAGTAGCGCCTCTGTATCGTTGTGTTGCTTCGTTAACGCTTGTGTTGTTTTATTTAGTGAAGCGTTCGCACTAGTTAAAGTATTGACCTTCGTATTCAGATTATAATTCCACACCGCCAAGGCTATACATCCTAGTACAGCTACTCCTGAAATGACTGTTGCTACACTTGCGAGCTTACGAACAGAATGTGCTTGCGGCTCCACAGACTGAGCATGACTGCTTAATTCTCCCATACCAAACTTCCTCTCTACTTATATAGTCATATTTTACTATTCCCTCCTCTGATAATCTAGTATATTTTTCCTAATTCCATATTTCTATGCATTTGTACAGGAATTCGTTTCATCAGCCCTGGAGTTTCGGTTCTTTCGTTTTCTAGGAGATGCTGTATTTACCAGATACACACTGCCTGCAATCAGCACCAGCCCCACAACAAACGTCAAAGTAAGCGATTCCTTGAGCATTACCATACTAAAGACTGTGGACAACACCGGAATCATAAACGTATATGAGCCGACGGTTCCTGCATCTCCATTGTCGATCAGTTTAAAATAAATTATCCAGCCCATCGCAATCACGAATATCGAAATAAACAATAGAATTGCGATAAAGGAGGTCGTCCAGTGAATATCGCTCCATTTCTCGGTCGTAAATCCAATCCCATTGAGTATAATCCCTCCCAATACGAGCTGCATCGTCACCGCCCAAATGGAGTCCAGCTGCTGACTTTTTTTCTTCATATAAATCGTTCCGAGCGCCCAGCACAATCCTGAAGCTAGCCCCAACACAATACCCAGTACCGATAAATGCCCTGCCATTCCACCAGAGCTAATCACGATCACCCCGCCAAAACCCAGTACCAGTCCAATGACCTTCAGGGGAAACATGCGCTCCCCTAACCACATCCAGGAGAATAATCCCAACAGGATCGGCTGAAGGAATACTAAAGTGGAAAATAACCCAGCAGGCAAATAACGCAGCCCTACCGTCTGCAAGCCATAGTAGCCTGCAATATTAAATATGGACAGCACAAGATAAGTCCACGCATTCTGTCTAAAACGCAAGGTTTCCCGGTGACGTATAGCGAACAATAGCAGAATCACACCACCCAGCAGGGTACGGATTCCTGAAAAAAATATCGGCGGCGTATCTGGCAAAGCCAGCTTGGTCAACGGCCAGTTGATCCCCCATACCATCACTAATATCAAGACAAGCCACAACGTAGCTTTAGGTGTTAATTTTTTCATAGATGTCTTCTCTCCCTTAGATTTTTCATCGCTCATTGCTACCGACTAAAATCTGAATAGCCGTTTGCAAAGTTTTGCTTTACTAGCGTATACTGTGGTCACTAATAAATAAAATGAATGTTTTCAATAAGGGAGATAACTTTTCACTTATGACCATTACTCAGATTATGATCTTCGTTCGTGTAGCTGAAACGCTAAACTTCACCCAAACTGCCCATGAGCTGCATATGACGCAGCCCGCGGTCAGCCATGCCATCGCCAGCATCGAAAACGAGCTGGGTGTCCAGCTATTGCTGCGCGACCGAAAAAAAGGAGTGCTGCTGACAAATATCGGGCACAAGGTACTGCTGCAATTCCGTATGATGCTGCAAAGCATGGAAAAGGTACAGCAGCAGGTGGCTGCTGAAAAAGGTCTAGACGTGGGCACGATCACGATCGGTGCCTTTCCTTCTGCCTCAGCCTATTTTCTGCCCCCGATTATTCATCATATTCGTCAGCATTATCCGAACCTTGTTTTCGATCTACATGAAGGCTCCACGAATGAAGTCAAGGAGTGGGTGCATACCAGAGAAATCGAAGTCGGTATCATCCTGTTACCAGACCCTCAGGTAGATATCATCCCATTATGTCAGGATGACATGGTTATTCTCCTGCCAGACGGTCACCCTCTACAATCGCACAATAAAATTGCCATCCGTGACTTGAATGAGCAGGATATGATCTTTTGTAAAGGTGGACATGAGGTCGCCATTATGGAAGGTTTTGAACGGGAACAAAGTCAGTTGCAGGCACAATTCATTACTCACAATGTCAGCACCTTGGTCAGCATGGTTCGACAAGGACTGGGTATGGGCATTGTTTCTTCACTCGCCTTGTCCACGTTCCCCCATGATCTGACCGTCAAGGAGACTTCACCTCTGATCACACGTCAAATCGGTATCGCTGTACCATCCCTGCACAATGCTTCTCTGGCTGTACAGTTATTTGTGCGTACTGCGCAGGAGCTGTTTACGGATATGAAGCAGTAGAAGCATTGGATTATGAACATAAGGAGGTCTATTCATATGCAGAGAAATCAAATCATTCGACCAAATAGCTAAATTTCTAACCTATAAGCTTATACATCACATATAATGCATTAATTACATTGGTATATTATCCCATCCCAGCGGGTAACCTATATGCTGAATACCTGCAATTTTCAAACTAGGAGGGTTTTGCATGGATCATCTCGTTATTTTGATCAGAAGTTTTTCTGCATTCGTTATCCTCATGCTAATTGGGAGAATATTGGGGAAGCAAACCCTTTCCAATATGAACTTTCACGAATTCGTAACGGCAGTTATATTAGGAGCTATGGCTGCTAATTTTGCATTTAACCAAAAAATAGAAGTTGTCCACCTATTAATAGCCCTGTCTGTTTTTACAATTACTTCTTATGTTTTATCCAAGTTTTTTTTGAAATTCAGAAACTTTAAGATGTGGACAGAGGGAGCACCCACCGTTCTCATAGAAGGAGGGTTCATTCTCGAAGATAACCTAAAAAAAATAATATGACATTGGATTCTTTAAACCAACAACTTCGCCAGAAAGAAATTTTTAATATAGAAGAAGTGCAGTACGCCCTCCTTGAGATTAACGGAAAACTATCTGTTCAAAAGAAAAAGGAACTGCAAGCCGTGACATTAAAAGACCTGCAGTTGAATGCAGGTAATGCCACACAGTTCCCAATTGAGCTTGTAATCGACGGACAGCTTTTGCATGGCAATTTAAACTCCAATCATATTCCCGAATCATGGCTGCTGTCTCAACTGAAGGCCCGCGACAAAAAGTTAGAGGACGTATTCTATGCCGTTAAAGGCAGCAACGGCCAACTCTATGTGGATGAATATAAGGATAAAATCCAGCATCCAATTGATGTGGAGTAGTATTGACTTTCGGTCAATAGTTACCTGAGATTCAACGTAATCAGATAATTGTATTTGGCAGCGTGCTTAAGCTCATCCAAAATGATACCGTACACCGTGTCCTTATAGATACCGGCAGGCAAACCAAACCAGATGTTGCGATATCGTTCCACCGCACCCAACTCTCCCATCAAGGCGCGCTGTAGACCTTCTGTATAAGATTGCACCCTCTCATATTGCTCACTACTGATGCCTGCAATTTCCTGTCCTGTCAAAGCCCGATACATCTCTCTGAACATTTTATTGTGACCGCGCTCATCATTACGGATGCTTTCAATAATAGCCACCTGCTCTTGTGAGGGTGCCAAATTGATCAATTCATCGTAGAACAACTCATCGTTACGCTCCCCTTGTACCGCTTCCTTTATCATTTGTACTGCTTTCGGAAATCCTGTGTTCCAGATCGGTACAAAATCGGCCCGCATATAGTATGAATTTCCCCAGTAAGAAGGTACTTGATACAAGTTTATTCCTCCTAATGTTAGTTTTTAGAAAGTATATGCGCATCTGCCCATGTCGGTTCCTAACATTAGGAGAATATACTGATGATAGCTATCCTTCAATGTCGGATCAAACCTCCAGCTATATCATCCCAACGCCAAGAAACCTCATGTCCATGGAGATGCAGCCCCCCAAACCACTCATCGATCCCTTGAACTGCAATGCGGTCCGCTGATCCATTCAGTACCTCTTTACCCAACTCTGTCAGAATTACCTTTCGGTTCAGAAAATCCGGAATTTGTCTAAAACCCAAGCCAGCCTCATCCCCGTCAATCATCAGCAAAGGATGTTCGCCTTGCGCCAAAGCACGAATAAATTTCCAGTATTCAAGATCACCCATGCCAAGCACATGCAGAACGTCAGTTACCTGACGAAACAATTCCAATGACGTATCCACTCCATGATGAACAGCCTGAAGCGTGGTCTGTTCCACAACGCCAAGACCATTCCGTTCCGAGGGCAACCGCTTGAGATGCGCTGTGAAGGCTTCATAGGCAAAAGTCAGGCCGGATGCTGCCAATTCTGTCTTCTTGTTTTCCAGCAGATTAGCCATTTGTACAGGATCAGGAGAAGCATACGCCTGCCAAAGCTCGCTTCCGAGTTCCATTTCTTGCCGCCCAATAGTCCGCCAGGTACCGGATAATGTCTGAAGCTGTGCCGGAGTGAGCTGTCCCAAGCCATGAAAGCGTTCGATTCCCGGAAACTCCCCAATGCAGAGCAGGCTCAGCTTCGTGCGGCCCAGTTTCTGTCTTTTGAACCAGTGGAGCAGATAGGCGAGCATGCTCTGATCAAACAGGTCATGCTCAAACCACAATACGACTTCATCATACTTAATAAACTCACGAAGTTTCTGCTCCTGTTCCTCACAACCCGTAATATATTCGCTGGTCGGAATACCCATCGATTCTTCTAGGACCCTGGCCCGCAATGCCCGTTCTTTCGCCCCCGCTGGATTTAAAAATATCGGTCCTGCCGGATATACCTCTCTCCATACAAGCACATCACCCTGTACAACACCCTGCTTCAACATCTCGCCTACAACATCACCGTTAACAATATGTAGCATGTTTTGCCCTCCCTCATACAAATGATTGAACACAGAAACGAGATCAGCTACCGGGAGTGTACCTTTCAGCTTTCGACGAGCATCGTGCAGCCGCTTCTTAAGCGTCGGGACCGGAGTGCCCAGATAATCGGAAATTTCCTGAAGAGAATAGCCGTAAAAATAAAACAGCAGCAGAGGCACGCGCAGCTTGGCAGACAGTGCCTTCACCGATTGTTGCAGAACTTGGCTCTCCTCCCTACGCTCCGCAATTTCTGCTACACCCGGTACTCCTCCCGATATCTGCATAGCCTCATCCAGAGGAAGCATCGAATGATGCTTGCGCCGCAGCATCCGCTGGCACTGTCTTACGACAATGGTCTTGAACCAGCCTGGAAAAGTGGACGCGTTCTGCAGCTTCTCCAGATTCTGATAAGCTTCTATGAGCGCATCCTGCACGGCATCTTCCGCGAGATGGACATCCTTCAGCATGTCATAGGACACCGCATAGGCCATCCCGCGAAAATGCAGCATCAGCTGCCCAAACGCTTCTGCATCTCCTAGCCGCGCCTTTTCAACCCACTCCCTCATACGTCCCTAGCCTCTTTTCTTTCGTGTTCTTATTCTTAAGTGCCAACTCCGTGGAGGAAGGTTACAAACCAGCTAGTTTCCAACAGAAATATATCATCCTTTATTTTTTACGAGGTTAAGTTCAATATGACTTCGACCATGTAGCCATAGCAGTTCATCCAGTAAAAACGTCAATCCATCCTTACTACGCAAACGCTCGATCAGTTCTGTAACGACTTCCATAATCCCACGCTGTACATTCTTCGCTAGTTGGAGGCCCCCACTTTCCCCATCCACATAAAGATGTGGATGGTCCGGTTGTTCTACCTTTCGTACATGTCGCAGACACAATATCCCATGTTCAAGATAAAAGAAATAACTACGATCATACAGAACTCCCTCAATTAATTCATACATATGAGGATCATCATCAGGTCCATATGTCATGGTAGCCCTTTTTAAACTAACTGGATTGTTCATATATTCTTTCACTCCCTCAGAATTTAAATTGTAAGTTCCTATACTGAAATTCTAGTGAAGTAAAACTCTAATTAAAATAATGTGAATTTTTTATTTGATAAGTCCTGAATGTTTGTATGCAATACTGTAATTTATGTATAAGAAGTCGTTCATTAAATACATTCGCAATATGGTATATATACCAAGTTAACTTCTATTTTGTTAATGAGGTACTTATACTATATGTTTTGAATTCTTATAATCAAATTGGAGAGTGATACAATGAATTTTATAAAATCTATTTATACAAAACAAAACGTAAATAGCTCAGTACTCTTTTTTGCATTTTTAGTTCTATATAGTGTTTTTTCTAAGATTGAAATTAAACCCGTAGCTCTTTTGCTTTTTACAGTTGCATTTGCCTTTTTTAATGCCCTGAGTAAATTTGTCCAATCCACACGTAGTGATAATGATCCTAAGTAAGTAATCTCTACATATTAAAAAAGACCTCCAGGACGAATATAGTACGTGACTATACCGTTCTGGAGGTCTTGATTTACATTTTCGAATTGTTAACACCCCATCATGCAGGTTTGCAGACAATTCATTTCATTGTACCCTTTTAAACTACCTTAACAAGGCTCTTCGTTCGGTTTCCCGGCATCTGTAGCTGTACGGAAGCTTGAACCGCAGCCGCATGTAGCTACGGCATTCGGGTTATGAATCGTGAAGCCGCCTGACATTCCAGACTCTTCAAAGTCGATTTCCAGACCGTCCAGGTAGCGGATGCTTTCCTTTTCCACTACAATCTTCATATCCTGTACGTTCATATATATATCCTGATCCGTCTCGTTGTCGTCAAAGCCCATTGCATACGAGAATCCGGTGCAACCACCTGGCGTAACACCCAGACGTAAAAACATATTCGGCGTTTCCTGCTGCTCCAGCATATCCTTCAAACGCTCAGCAGCGGAATCGGTGATGTTAATCATAGCTCCATCCTCCTCTTTTACTTCATGTTCTCCTTCAGTATACTCCACTATTTGCAGGTGCTCAAGTCATGGAATGTCCTTCCCTTACAGGCTTCAAGACCTGTTTTTCTATTCGTTTGTATTGAACACCGGTGGTGTGAGGTTTATAATAGGTGAAGAGTGTGTAAAAGAAACTGTCGGAAATTTGTCATTTCAAAGGCGATATTTTGAGATATTCATCATTGTAGCCTGGCATTGTAACATTTTTCACATATCGTATATCCGCGCTGCCGGATTTTACCGACGGAACGGGACATCCTGTGCGCATCAAGCGCTTGTGCCGCTGATTTGGCGGACAGCCTCGCACAGAGCAACTTGAAGGAGGAATAGGCATGTCCACATTAGTTACACCTTTTACAGACCGCAGAATGGCGGAAATTGTAGAAAAGGTACAGAACGGGATTCGTTTGAACCTCGAAGATGGTATATATTTGTATGAAACTGACGATATCCTCACACTGGGTCAGTTGGCTAACGAAGCTAATTTACGCAAGAACGGAAAAAAGGTTTATTTTATCGAAAACATGAGCCTGTACTTCACCAATGTATGCGAAGCGCGCTGCGCGTTCTGCAATTTCCGCAAGGATCAGGGGGAGGACGGCTCTTATACGTTGTCCGGGCAGGAAATGATTGATTATGTAGAGCAACACATCCATCCGGGGGTAAGAGAATTTCATATCGTCGGTGGTCATAATAATCATGTGCCTTTCCAATACTATGTAGACTCATTGAAGGCGCTGAATGAAAAATATCCCCACGTTACACTGAAAGCCTACACAGCAGCGGAAATTGACTTTTTCACACGCATAAGCGGCTTGAGTATTAAAGAAGTGCTTGAGGAGCTGCAAAAGGCTGGACTTCAATCCCTGACTGGTGGTGGCGCAGAAATCTTGTCCGACGAATATCGCAAGAAGATGCGTGTTACCAAAGCCAACGTGGACCGCTATCTCGAAGTACATCGCACGGCCCACAATCTCGGTATGAAAACTCATACGACTATGCTGTACGGTTCGGTCGAATCGTATCAGGATCGTATTGAACATATGCTGCAAATTCGCGAATTGCAGGACGAAACGAACGGATTTATGGTATTTATTCCACTGTCCATGCAGCCGAAAAGCAAAAACGCCAACATTATGCGTCGTAACTCCGCTTACGAAGATCTCAAAACCATTGCGATCAGCCGCCTGATGCTGGACAATATCGACCATGTCAAAGCTTACTTCATTAATATTGGCCCGCAATTGACGCAGGTCGCTCTCACCTTTGGCGCATCAGACGTCCATGGCACGATTGTGCGCGAGCAGATCAGCCATGCCGCAGGTGCGTTGACCCCTGCCGGATTGACCCGTAAAGAGCTGATCTGGCTGGTCAAAGGTGCAGGACGCATACCTGTAGAACGAGACACCTTCTATAACGAAATTGAAGTTTTCGAATAAATGTAATATCGGATTCAGATTTCCCGCGAGCATATCATCCCCATTACTCACATCATGCAGCATCATGCTGCCCCGGAATACGCTGGTCTGTCTGCCACAGGCAGGCCCGATTCTCGGGTTTTATAACAACAAAAACTTGTGTTAGATCGACGAGACACCAGACCATTTGCCGGGGACACGGTAGCGAAAGGAAGGCGGATTTTGATGAAAAATTTCGTTATTCTGGGGGGCGGCTATGGCGGCCTTACCATTGCCAAAGAATTGCTGGATAAACACATTCCCGACGATGTTCAAGTTATTTTAGTGGATCGAATGCCCTTTCAGGGCTTGAAAACAGAGTACTATGCCCTCGCAGCAGGTACGGTTTCTGATTTTGATTTGCGGGTGCATTTTCCAGATGAGCAACGTCTTATTCGCAAATACGGAGAGGTCACCTCGATGGATCTGGAGAATAAAATGGTCCATTTTCAAGACGGTGAACCCTTGCCCTATGATCAGCTTGTCATTGCGTTGGGTTGTACCGACCGCTTTCACAATACACCGGGGGCTGAAGAACACAGCTGTACGATCCAGTCGTTTAACCATACCCGCCAAACCTATCTGCGCTTGAACGAAATCAAGCCATATGGACATGTCCATATTGTAGGCGGCGGTCTTAGCGGTGTTGAGATTGCAGCGGAGTTACGTGAAAGCCGCACGGATTTGAATATTACCATTATGGATCGGGGCGAGCGGGTGCTGTCAGCATTCCCGCAACGTTTGTCTGCCTATGTACATGCTTGGTTCAAGGAGCATCAGGTTAATGCCCTGAACCATGTTGCGGTTTCTCGTATTGAGCCGGGGGCTATTTATAACCGTGACGAGCAAATTGTAACGGATGCAGTGGTATGGACGGCCGGGATTCAGCCAGTAAAAATCGTGCAGGATTTAGCTGTCCCTAAAGACCCTCAGGGTCGTATCGTGCTCAACGATTACTACCAAATACCAGATCATCCAGAGGTATATGTGGTCGGAGACTGTGCGAGCCTTCCCTACTCTCCAAGCGCTCAGGCAGCAGAGGTGCAAGGGGAACAAATCGCACATATTGTACGTGATCTATGGAAAGGTCAAACGCCTCACCCGCATCCTTTAAAGCTGCGCGGTACATTAGGCGCACTTGGCAAGAAGGCCGGGTTCGGCTATGGCTTTATGGGCAGCACTTCATTGCGCGGCCGTGTACCACGCCTGCTTAAAAGCGGTGTGCTCTGGAAGTCCAAACGCCATTTTGGCTGATCATGCTAAACAAACAAAGAAGACCCGCTCCCAAAGCAGGTCTTCTTTGTATATTGCGTGTATGGGCTAACAGAGCATTATATTTCAATCCAAGTCTAGGTTATCCCATGCTTCAGCTTCCTTAATTTTGTTCATAATCACTTCGTACAGAAGCTCTGCTGAATCTGCGGATACAATCTCACCATTGACCATCGCATAGGGTTCCGCGTTACACTGACCGCAATTACTTAGGCAGCCGTATTCAATCACATCATAATCTGGATTCTGTTCCAGCTTGGACATGATTTCATCAGTGCCCCAATGCATATTACTGGTGCAAAACTCAATAATAGGTCTTAACATTTTTTCACCTGCTTTGGATGACGGGCATTTTAATTTGGCCCGCTTTGTAATATAATAATAAAGGTATAGGAAAGGAGTTGAATTCTAATGAGCGAAACACAAAGCGTTCAAATGTATGATGAAGTAGCAGATGTACTGGATAAGCTCCGTCCGTTCCTGCAACGCGATGGCGGCGACGTTGAGCTGGTTGACGTTGAAGACGGCATCGTTAAGCTGAAGCTGGTAGGCGCTTGCGGCAGTTGCCCAAGTTCCACAATCACGCTGAAAGCAGGGATTGAACGCGCTCTTCTCGAAGAAGTCGACGGCGTCCAAGAAGTGGTACAAGTATTTTAATGCTTGATGCATAATGATCATGAGAGTCTTGACTTCGGTAACGAAGCTCAAGACTCTTTTTTGTGTTACAGCGTCTGAGAGATCACTCAAGCTTATATGGTTGGCCGAATGGGGTCCAATCCTCCCGATACATCCATAATATTGCCTGTTATAAAATCCGAATGCTCCTCACACAAATAGGCGATCACTCGCGCAATGTCCTCTCCGCTCCCCGGACGCCCACGCGGTGTCTCTTTATCCTGCATGCCGATGACATCGGCGATTGACATTTCCTTATTTGCTCCTCGAATATCCCCTGGACAGATCATATTGACCGTGATGCCATAAGGAGCCTCCTCCACAGCCAGTGACTTCGTAAAAGACACCAGCCCCACCTTGGCGGCTGCGTAGACGGCGCGATGCGGCCAAGCCCTCGCTTCTCCAGCATGACCAAAGCCAAAATGAATAATACGTCCCCATTGCTGGCTACGCATGTGAGGCAATACCAAATGATCCAGCAACATGGTACCGACCAGATTCCCTTGTATCATGGTATGAATCTCAGCTACACTGTAATCCGCAAACAGGCGGCGTTCCCGGATGAACGGTCCAGCATTGTTCACCATAATATCGACTCCGCCTAGCCGATCCTGGACTTCACCAATCAGCCTCGTGATATCTTTCTGAACAGTGATATCCCCTTGTAAAGACAGGCAGCGTACTCCCTTAGACTCAATCACCCGCTTAAGCGCTTCGGCTTCTGCTTGGCTATGCACATAATTCAGCGCAATATTACAGCCTTCATTCGCCAGACGCAGAGCGGTCGTTTTACCTAAACCTTTGGCACTACCCGTTATGAATGCGACTTTATCTCTCAACAATTTTCCTCCTGTTCACAGAGAACGGTCACCCCCAAGTATAAAATATTTAAGCTTCCCCTACAACTCTATCCAAAAGAAACCCCAGTCCTCTTGTTCAAGAGAATCTGGGGTTTGCGTGCAATGTGTTCTCGTTCCCTACTTAAAATGCCGGGATAATTGCGCCTTGGTATTTATCTTCAATGAATTTTTTAGTTTCTGGGGATTGCAAAGCTTTAAGCAGCTTCTGAATCGCTTCAGAATCTTTATTATCAGGACGAGCTACCAGAACGTTAGCATATGGAGAATCTTTATCTTCCAGTGCCAGTGCATCTTTCGTCGGGTTCAGCTTAGCTTCCAGAGCGTAGTTCGTGTTGATCAACGCAATGTCCACTTCAGGCAACTGACGTGGCAGCATAGCCGCTTCCAGCTCCTTGAATTTCAGGTTTTTCTTATTTTCAGTAATATCTTTTACGGTAGCTTCAATGTTGCTTGCGTCTTTCAGCTTGATCAGACCTTGTTTTTCCAACAACAACAATGCACGGCCTCCGTTTGTTGCATCGTTCGGAATGGCTACCGTTGCGCCATCTGGGAGTTCATCAAGCTTTTTATATTTTTGGGAGTAGATGCCGAAAGGCTCCAGGTGAACCGCGCCCACAGAAACCAAATTCATTTTGCGCTCTTTGTTCATAACATTCAAGTAAGGTACATGTTGATAGAAGTTAGCATCCAACTGCTTGTCAAACAATTGAACGTTCGGCTGTACATAGTCGTTAAACTGAACGACTTGAAGACGAACCCCTTCCTTTTCCAACTGAGGTTTGATTGCTTCCAAAATTTCCGCATGCGGCACAGGAGAAGCTCCAACTTTCAGCTCCACTTCACGTGGTGATCCGCCTGTATTTTCGGCCGCATTATTTGTATCCGATGTTGTGCTCTTTGTGCCGCAAGCAGCCAGCACCGCAATTAATGTCAAGCTTAATACAGCCAATACCCATTTCTTCATGTTATTACCCCTCCAATAATTTGTAATATTCAGGAGCAGACGTCCTGATCAATAAGGATATCTATATGTTTTCCCTATTTTCGAGTATAATGCCGCACGAGACGGTCTCCCGCCATTTGCAGCAATTGAACCAATACGACCATCAGCACGACCGCAACGATCATTACAGCCGTTTCATAACGATAATAGCCGTAGTTGATAGCCAGTGTACCCAGTCCACCGCCCCCGATCATCCCGGACATTGCCGTGTAGGATACGAGTGTAACGACGGTAATGGTTAATGCGGCTAGCAGTCCCGGAAGTGCCTCACGTAACAGCACACGCCGGATAATTTGTCCTGTCGAGGCCCCCATTGCTTGTGCGGCTTCAATGACACCCTTGTCCACTTCACGCAGAGACGTTTCGACAAGACGTGCGAAGAATGGGGCAGCCCCGATAACCAATGGTGGGATGGTTCCCAACACCCCGGTCGAGGTACCTACCAGCGATCGTGTAAAAGGAATAAGTGCAACGATCAAAATGATAAATGGCACGGAACGTAAAATGTTAACGATGAATGATAATACAATGTATATCACCTTCATCAGAGTCAACGAGGAGCGGCTCGCCAGAAACAATAATATGCCGAGCGGCAAACCAATAATGAGGGTGAACAATGCGGATGCACCGAGCATCTGAAGGGTTTCCATAGTAGAATTCCCTAGCTCTTCCCAACTCACTTGTGAAAAATCAAGTTCGCTCATTGTCCGATCACCTCCACATCAAGTCCTTGCCCAGACACTTCGCGCAGCGTATGCTCTATATCCTCATGATTTCCTTCAAAACGAACGATTAGCTGACCATAGGGTACATTTTTAATCGTAGATATGGTTCCCTGCAAGATCGCAAAATCAACCCCAGTGCTTCGAGCCGTACGCGACAGAATCGCATCATATGTTTTGCTGCCCAAGAAGGAGATACGTACCACCTGCGCCGACTCGCCCTCACCTGCTGCCGCAATCGCTGCTTGCAACTCCTCGGGATGTTCTGACTCCCGCTGGATAAAGTCCTTGGTTACCTGGTGCTGCGGCTTCAAAAATACTTCCGCCACCGGACCTTGCTCCACGATGTCGCCCTGATGA
Organism: Paenibacillus sp. SEL3; assembly: GCF_054602585.1. Taxonomy (NCBI): domain Bacteria; kingdom Bacillati; phylum Bacillota; class Bacilli; order Caryophanales; family Paenibacillaceae; genus Paenibacillus; species Paenibacillus sp. SEL3. The sequence continues at coordinate 1,361,009 of NZ_CM137725.1, forward strand.
ATGACGCCAACTTTATCACAAATGCTTTGAATGACATGCATTTCATGTGTAATCAACACGATGGTTAAATTAAAACGCTGATTAATATCCAGCAGCAATTTCAGGATAGACCCCGTCGTCTGCGGATCAAGCGCCGAAGTCGCTTCGTCACACAGCAATACATGAGGATCACTAGCCAGCGCCCGTGCAATTCCTACCCGCTGTTTCTGTCCACCTGAGAGCTGTGACGGATATTTTCCACTGTGTTCTTCGAGACCCACCAATTCCAGCAGTTCACGAACCTTCTGGTCCAACTTCTGCTTGGGCGTGTTTACCAGCCGCAACGGAAATGCAATATTGTCATATACCGTCGCCGAAGACAACAAATTAAAATGCTGAAAAATCATTCCGATTTTTCGGCGCTGCATTTGTAACTGGGATTGACTCACAGTAGTGAGGTTTACCCCGTCTACCCATACTTCACCTGAAGTAGGGCGTTCCAATAAATTAATACAGCGGATCAATGTACTTTTCCCTGCCCCGGAGTGACCAATCACTCCGAATATTTCTCCACGCTGTATAGAAAGATTCAACCCAGACAGCGCATTAACGCGTCGGTTGCCTTTGCCATAATGCTTGGTTAACTGCTTAAGCTCTATCAACGTGCTGCGACCCCCTTCACTTCTTCCTTACCCTTTTTACCAGTTGTCATCTCTCAGGATTGTATAAAATCGCTATTTATTTATACAAAAAAGAGCCCCTTTCACAGAATGAAAAGGGCCCCACCTTGCGATCCTTTTCTCATCTGCCAAAATCGCTATAACTCTAGCGGTTTTGTAGGAATTAGCACCATCATGTTCCCTCCCAGTGTATTACACCGGGAAAGAACGGGTTGCCGGGCTTCATCGGGCCAGTCCCTCCACCTCTCTGGATAAGAAAAATATGTTAAACTCCAGCTTTAGCTGTCCGTTAAGTTTATATAAAAAAACATAATTCAAGCATTTTTCTGAAACTAGGTTTCAGTATAGATAGTTTACATTGCTTTGTCAAAGGATATTTTCTATCATATTTTTGGGCGTACTGCCCGGTTCTCCCATTGTTTCGCAGTATAAGTAAAGGCGATTGACAACGACCGACACACCATTTCCAAGCCCTGCTGCAAATCTTCCAAATGGTGATCGAGGTCCTCCAATTGGATTTTTCCATACAAAGCTCGGTGTCGTTGCCAGAGATCATCCTGCATTTCCGTATTCATATAGTGTATCTCCGTATTCCGCCGCTTACGCAGCCGATTGATGGCATCGTTGTATGTATCCTTGATATCATTTAAATTATCGGTCAATACAGGATGCATTTTGAGATACTTGAGTTGCCGCAACACGGTAAAATACGAATAATGCGCCTTATACTGCCCTGTTTTTAAATCATACAGATCATTCAGCCAGTTGCCCAGCTTATCCAAAATGGAAAATACCCTCACAAACCCATCCTTATAAAAGAAAACATACAATGCATAGTCGGATTTTTCATCCTCACTCATATCTTCAGCATATCCGGCTTTCACTTTCATACGGAAAAAGGCGGCAGCATGATGGCTCTGCTCCAGTTCATCCAGAGATGACATTAGACCACGTGTCAAAATATCCGCCTTCCGAAAATCGTGGGTCGGATCTCCACCAGCCTGAATTTGCCGCTCCAGCAGGTTTAACATATCTGACATGCTATTCATGGCATCCAGCAAGATGCCCTTGTTCACACGTGGCGGCTCACCCAGTAGCTTGCGTATCATGCTTACGCCTCCTTATAAATGTAAAATCCGGCTGTAGGTTTAATTAGGGCGTCAAGCGAAATAACTCGTCCATCGTTGATCTACAAGCTTAACAATATCCTCACGCGGTAACACCTCATCCGGATACCCCGGCTTCATACGCGCATCCACTACAATCGGCAGCTTATAGTTCAGATGATGCAAACGCACTTCGCTGTCCGCGTACATATCCGTAGCCGGGTTAAAGCGAGTGAATACCGTCCATAGGAACGAGGCTTGAGAGCGAACGACTTCTTTGGCATCGTCCACAATGAAAACGAGCGGCCACTCTTGCTCACCCGCAGCTAATCGCTCCAAAACACGTGCCGCCAGCTCAGGATCTTGCTCAAAAGACGCACCCGATACGACGAGGCAACCTCCGCAATAGGGTTCAATTTCACGAATCCCCGGCAGATCGCTTCCCTCATAAGCACGAGGCAATTCACGTACAGGCTCACCTATTCCCATCAGGATCGCCTTACTGCCATGATTCAGCTTGCGGCCTGTGTAATCGAGTGTATCGTGTGACGTGTGATTGAAAATAAATAAATCCCTTGCTGGATTAAATCGCTCCAGAATGGTTTCCAGCAGCAGGTTAAAGTCAGATAAATCAATGACTCGATCTGTCAGCATCAGGAACTTGGTCAATGACAATTGACCTTGACCCAAAATGGTAAAACCGGATACAAGCGCTTCACGGGAGTAGCTTTCACGTACGACTGCCGCTGCCAGCGCATGTACGCCCGTTTCCGCATACGCCCACAGGGACTTGACGGAAGGCATCACAAGCGGATAGGCAGGCGACAGCAGACGTTGCAAAAACTCACCGAGGTAGTAGTCTTCTTGCCGAGGCTTACCTACAATGGTTGCCGGATAAATGGCATCCTTGCGGTGATGCATATGTTTGACATGAAATACAGGGAAATCATGCTGTAATGAATAATATCCAAAATGATCGCCAAACGGGCCTTCCGGACGGCGTTCATGAGGTGGCACATAACCGCTGATTGCAAATTCTGCTTCTGCTGGAATCCGATGACCCCCAAGCGGGTCCTCTGTCATGGGCAGCTTGCCTCCCATAATAAGCGAAGCCAGCAACAGCTCAGGCAAGTTTTCCGGTGCTGGAGCAATGGCAGACGCAATCAGAGCAGGCGGGCCACCGATGATAATCGTCGTAGGCAACGGCTCATTACGCAGCTCCGCTTCATGATAATGGAAACCGCCGCCTTTATGAATTTGCCAGTGAATGCCCGTCGTCTGATCATCATAAATCTGAATGCGGTACATCCCCAGATTATGATCCTTGGGCTGACCTGGCTTCTCGGTATACACGAGTGGAAGGGTAATAAACGGTCCTCCATCCTCATGCCAACTGGTCACTTTAGGCAGTGGTGCCAGCGGAGCCTCTGTACGGCGAACTCCCAATACAGGAGCCTCGCTATGAGATACTGTTTTTAGGCCTACTTTTAGCATGTCCTTAATCAGGCCACGTTCATTCCACAATGCTTTGGGTGTAGGTGGAAACAATGTTTTGGTTGCTCCTACAATCGCATCCATCAGTTGCTCTGGGCGCGGGCCAAAAGCCATGTCCACACGGCGATTCGTGCCAAACAGATTACTGGCTACAGGAAACGGAGTTCCTTTTACATTCGTGAACAGCAGTGCCGGCCCTTCTTCCTCAATGACTCTTCGATGAATCTCAGCCAGCTCCAAGTAAGGATCGACAGGTGCCTCTATAATTTTAAGATGATTTTCTTTACGCAGTGCTTCAATAAATTGGCGCAAATTCTGGTAGATCAACTGGACGATTCCTCCTAAGCAAATCAAGCCCTCGAGAAACTCGTGGGCCTGGTTTGTTTCTTATATGCTATTATACGTGTTTAAACGCCACTTGGGCAAAAATCCGCTTCACTATGATCTATGAAATGCTTAGGTACGTTGTGCTTGGGTCGGAACAAGCTTGCGATCCGGTGACAATTGCCATACACGATAGCTCAGATAAGCCAAGATGGAGAACAACGATGCAATCACCAGCATATGCCCCAGCACGATAAACATGTAGATTTCAGGTCTGTTGACGTACAGCAAGATAATTCCAATCACCACTTGAAGCAGGATTAACAAGACCGATACAACACCCAATATACGGATGTCCCGGTGATTCGGGTGATAACGGTATGCGTAGTGACCCACAGCCAAGATAATGACGAACAGCAGACCGGCTGAAATCTGATGAAGCAACAGTGGAGATATGAAGCCTCCAATATTTACAACCTTCTGGATGACCGAGTGACTAAGCAACGCCCCTGAATAGACAGCAATATAGGTATAGATCGTCGATAGCCATATAAAATTACGAAAGCCCCGACTGACAGGCCCAGGAATCAGACGCGGAGTGTGGCGTGAGTCCGCATGCTCCTGCCAGGCCCCCAGCGTCATCATAGTCGCACTGGCAAAAGCGATAAGCGCAAAGCCAAAATGCAGTCCCATGACCGCAGCTGATTGGGAGAATATGACAGCCAACGCCCCCATTGCACCTTGTATGATCACAAACAAGAGCGTGAGCAGCGAGAATAGCTGTAAATCCTTTCGATGCTTCATAAACAGCAAAAAGCCAACAAATGAGGCGATAGAAAGAATCCCGGCCATGGCACTGACGGAGCGGTGAGAGAACTCAATAAGGGATGCGATCGTATGTGCCGGAACCAGCTTACCATTGCATAGCGGGAATTCCCGGCCACAGCCCAGACCCGAATCCGTCCGCGTCACAACACCTCCACCGAAGGTAGCCAAAAACATGACAATACATGTTACGAGTGCCAGCCATTTTAATATTCTAATTTTGTTATTCAAATTCACCCGTATCCTTCCAAATATAATATTTATTCACTTTATATGTTGTGAAATGATCACTTATAGTAATTATAACTGATATATCGTTCCTTGACATACGAGCTTTGTTGACAAAATGTGAACGTGTTCGTGAGAAAGCCGCCCCCTTGAAAGGAAGCGGCTTTCTGAATGTCTTGATGTTTAAAATTCAATTTGGAACCTTCATGTATGCATGTACAGCATTCATTATTTTGCCAAGCTCGCATGGACTTCAACAGCCCGATCCAAAAATTGCTCAATCTCCTCGCGGGATTTGCGCAGTCTGTTCACCAGACGTACCAGTTCTCGCCCTTCACTGTAAGCGATAAAGCTAGGAATCCCCAATACATTCTGCTCTTGACTGACGCTTTCGGCCTGTTCTACATCAATCTCAATTAATGTAAGCTTATCTGCATATTGTTGTTCCACATCAGGCATGAACGGATCAATGAAATGACAATCCCCACACCAGTCCGCCTTAAATACAGCCACCGTTACGCCCGGAGTGGATATTGCCTTATTAAAGTCTTCATGAGAGACGATTTTTTGCATGGATGATTCCTCCTTAAATTCTTTTTATACTGAAAAGATTGCACTTTCTATTGTAACGCCAAGTGAAGCTTTTGCACACTCCCCCATTCTGCTCACATGCCGATTGGAAGCCCTCTCATTGAGGCATACTAAAGATATACTTAAGAATCCACCACATAAACGACGACATCCTAACAGCATACCCAACTTACTTGGCAGGATACGGGGATGCTTGCAGTTGGAAAGGAGGTTATTTAGTCATGTCTCTTACCGAATGGCTCCATACGGCATCTCGACAGCTTCAGGGAGGGCTAAAGTTACTGGGTTCCGTTCCCCGTGTTGCTGAGGAAGCTTGGGAAGGCAAACGGGCAGCCTGGACCGAATCCCGCAAATTACGCTACCCCTTGCGTGAACTAGCGTGGGATTATCATACAGCACAGGCCGCTATGAATGAAGCTGAAGCGTTAATGTTGGTGAACGGACCCGCTACGCGTCCCTCTTCTCTGAATATGCCCTTATGCGAAACAGACTGTGAGCTGCTGGAGCGGATCAAGAACGATACAGCACAGGAGAATCGCAGCAACGTTACCCGCACTGCTGCTTACCTTGAATGCTATCGTGGCTACCCGGAGTTACACTGGGCATTACTGGCCCACCTGGTTTCTCGTAATGGCGGCTATCATATGACCGATCTGAAAGGGGGACTGATTGACAACCTATTCGGCGAGCAGGAAAAGGAATGGCTGTATCGGCTACTGGAGCGCTGTAACGCCCTTATTTTTCAAGACGCTTATCCGCAGTTGCAACTTTACATGCACAGCCGTCATTTAGGTCGGAGTTGCTTTCATTTGTTGCCTTATTTTCACGTTTCGCCATTCATGAAGCCCTTTTGGGAACGTTTCTGGGCATGGCGTGATAGCTCTCTGTTGACTGTGGCGCTCATCATTAATGAACAAAACTATATTGAAGGACGTGTGGTAAAAGATCCGTATTTTCAAAAATTTGTGACACACAAGCCGGGCTTTTATTTGCATGACTGGCTCCAGCTTAATCAGGTTATATTTCCACTTGGGCTAAACGGTGGGCTTGCTGGACTAGTGATGGAGCGTTTCGGCCATTTGGACGAGCGGATCGGCTTTGGCAAAAGTCTCTATGCTATGCTCTTCGGCCATCAGCAGGTGCTGGACCAGGCATCAGCATTCGCTAACAGTGTGCCGCATACGGGTTCACGCAGCGACTATTGGCCTGGACTATTCACCCCGAATGAACAAAAAGCGTTGCACTCTCCAGATGAAAGTGCAACGCTTTTAGCACATGAATGGCTACCGCCAGGACAACGTCTGTACAGCCCGGAGCTGAACGCCGTCTGGTCCGATACAACTTATGATCCAATCCCCCGGTATGACTGGTTTCAGGACGGCTCCACACTTGGGCATCTAAGCGAACCAAGGCGACCGCTGTTATTTGCCATGCGCCACGAGCATCGCCATGGCATACAAAAAACAGCAATGGCCCACGTTGCCCATAACAGCTTGCAACCTTTCCACTGAAAGACTGGAGAGCTCTTTTAGCCTCGCTGTCCTGTGGACTCACGCTGTAGGCGCATTAACGGACGTAGTACCTTTTGCAACATACGTGGGTAGTTGCCCAGCTCGTCCCTGCGCAATACGCGCAATACAACCAGCAACACCAAGTAGCATACCAGTACAGTCGCTCCGGCAATGCAGCATGCGATGAAGAAGGCTACACGCGCAGGCATCAGATGCACCAGCAGAATACAGGCTTCATTTACACCGTATCCGATAGCTCCTGAGACGACGACTGCGGTTAAGAAACCTGCCCAGCGACGGCCCATGATGGAAAAGGAGACGATCCCTTTAAGCACACGCAAATTCAGCAACGTGATCACGAGGAAACATAATCCGGTTGCGGCAATGATCCCGTAAATCCCAAGCCAACCAGCCAGCAGCCAGCTCGCTGCAAACTTGACGACGATCCCGACCATGACATTAACCATTGAAATACGCGGCTTGCCCATACCGATCAATATCGAATTAGAAGTCATCATCGTAATCTGGAATATCGTTCCGAGTGTCAGAACAGCGATGATACCACTGCCTCCAAGCGAGCTGAACAGTAAACCATTAATAGAATAGGCGGTCACACATAAAGCCAGCACAATCGGCATTCCAGTCAAAATAGAGATACGCAAAGCCAGCGTCATCTGATTTTGTAAATGCTGCTCATCCTTACGAGCAAATGCCGCTGAAATGATCGGAATGAGCGATTGGCTGAGCGCAATGGCCAAAATCGGCGGAATTCCCGCCACACTCTGTGCCCGAGAGCCTAGATAACCCAACTGAGTAGTCGCCTGATCCAACCCCACTTGACCAGACAGCAGTCTCACCACAATCGAGGTATCAATAAAGTTGACCGCCGGAACGGTCAGAGACGACAATACAATCGGAATGGAAAGCTTAAAAATATCTTTGTAAATGCGCATCATCGGTAGCGCGGAGCTTTCCTCTTGGAATTGATCTTGACGATCCTGTCGATCCTGACGACGCAATTTTACCGTGTAGTACAACATGACCGCCAGAGCGCCAAGACTTCCCATGACACCCCCAAAGGAGGCCCCAGCTGCAACCTCGCGATCTCCATAACCCAGCTTCAAAATAATAAAAGCGAGTATAATAGCGGTCGCTACCCGTGCAACCTGCTCCACGATTTGTGAAATACCGCCTGCGGTCATATTACCGCGCCCTTGGAAGTATCCACGCATCATAGCAATGGCAGGGAACAGCAGTAATGCTGGTGCCAAAGCCTGAATGGCCAAAGCGGATTGCGGAACCCCTGCTACATGCTCGGCAAAATAAGGCGCTCCAAAATACAGCAGCGCTGTAATGATAATGCCTGCCGCAGCCGCGAATATTAAAGCTGCACGATACACACGTCGCGCTTCCGAAGGCCGATCCAGTGCATAACGTTCTGAAACCATTTTGCTCAACGTGCTTGGAATGCCGGCCGTAGCCACCGTGAGCAGCATCAAGTAAGCGTTGTTCGCAATGGTAAACGAGGCGTTCCCGACGGAACCGAGCAGATGCTCCAGTGGAACACGCTGTACCAGACCAAGCACTCTGGCCACCAAGGCGGCAGCGGCTAAAATAAGCGTACCTTTAAGGAATGTTTCTTTATTGGACAAAATGCGTTCCCTTCTTTCTTGCTGTTCACACGCATGCAAAAGCCCCGCACAAACTGTCATGGCCTGAGCCATCACCGGTGCGGAGCCGCATGTCGATTCTGTCTCTGCAAATCATAATAAATGATAACGAATCTCGGGTTATAACACCCAAATTAAGAATACAATAATCATGGCAAGCTGCAAAATCACTTTCATCACGGTGCTGGTAAAAAGGCCTAACACAGAGCCAAAGCCCACTTTAATAGCTCGGTCCAGCGGGGCTTTGCTTATCAGCTCACCTAGCACAGCGCCAATAAATGGTCCCAAAATCAGGCCAAATGCCGGAATAACAAAGGGGCCAATAATAATCCCGATAGTACTCAGTATCGCTGACAGGCGCGAGCCACCAAATCGCTTAACTCCCCACGCATTCACAGCATAATCCGCAACAAAAAGGGCAACGACGATTAGTGTTTGTATAATCCAAAACAGTGCATTGTATGGAGCAAACGAGAAAAACCAGCCGTATACAAAAAATGCAAAATAGATGGCGAGCGCCCCCGGCAATACGGGATATACCGCCCCGGCCATGCCCACAATGAATAGCACAATAACAACAATCCAGCCTACAACGTCCATGGGCCTCCTCCTTCTCGTCCATTCATCCTGCTAGCTGCATCATTCGTTTTATTACACAAGCACATAATCACGGATCACTTCTACAATGCCGTCGTCATTGTTCGAAGCCACGACCACATCAGCGGCTTCTTTAACCGTATCCTGAGCATTCCCCATGGCTACGCCCAGTCCAACCGCTTGAATCACAGCCAGGTCATTCAGACTGTCGCCAACGGCAACCACCTGCTCCAGAGTAATGCCAAGCAGGTCGCACACTTCAGCGATTCCACTGGCCTTGGATATACCAGCTGGGTTAATTTCCAGATTCGTCATTGAAGAATTGGAGATTTCAAGTCCACCCATGTCCTGAAGCTTCAGCAAAATTTGGTGGCGAATTTCGTCATTTTCCGTATTATAACCGAATTTAAGCCATTCCTGTGTGTCCAATGTATTCGGCCAACGATCTCTGTTATATAATTCCTCCGTTGAGTAAGCCCAGAACCAGGAGCCTGTTTCTACAGCAATCTGGTGCATCTTACGAACGAGCTCCTTATCAAGTAAATAACGACGCCACAACTCGTGGGGTGATTTCCACACCTCACTGCCGTTTACGGTTACCATTGGCGTCTCCAGGCCGAGTTGCTGACCGTAAGGCAGAGCATGCATCGCTGCACGTCCGGTGGACAAGCATACATGGATCCCTTCCTGTATCGCCTTGTTAATCCAGTTAATCGTTTCCAAGGAAATTTCATGATTATCATTCAGTAAAGTTCCATCCATGTCGAGCGCAAGCAGTTTGTATTTATATTGGTTCTCTCCCATAGTGTCTCTTCCTCCTGTATGTCCCTTATGTCCAACGACATTTTACCATGAAAAAGAGAAGCCCACAAAAAAATTCAAGTCCTCACTTTGCTGCCAGAGGCTTTTTAGGAGTACCATCTAGCCCATATACTTCGTCATACGCATCAAATATTTTACGCGCAACCGGTCCCGCGCTCGTCGCACCAAAGCCCCCTTCAGGAATGATGACCGCTACTGCCAGCTTCGGATTTTGACGGGGAGCAAAAGCGATGAACACCCCGTTATCTTTAACCGTACGTCCCACCACCTGCTCGGAAGTCCCCGTTTTACGGGCATAATCGTAGGGAAATCCGTTAAAAGCTTTAACATCCGTAGCCATACCCCGAATCACTGTATTCCAGTACGTATCTGAAAAAGCGACCTCATTCAGTACCTTCGGCTTAAATTCACGTACAAGATTCCCCTGATCATCTACAATTTTGCTGACCAAATGAGGTTGCATACGCTTGCCCTTTGTTGCCAGTACAGTCGTATACTGGGCTAGTTGCATGGCTGTATACTTTCCCTGCTGACCAAAGGATGCCTGTACCAAACGTGTCAACGCACTTTCCTTTTTGCTCGTATACTCGAGTCTGCCTGCCCACTCGCCCGGCAGATCAACTTCAGTCGGTACGCCTAATCCAAATTCCTTCATATACTTGTCCCATACGTCAATTCCCTGATGCACCCCTGCATTACTTCCGTATTTGCCATATAGCGGCTTGCCGATCATATCCACCATAAACGTATTTGACGAGACCTCAATTGCCCTGCTAGGTGTCAAAGAACCATACACATGTCCGCTAGAGTTCCCAACCCGGCTGGAGCGATTTTTGCCGTAGTACGCACTTCCCGTATCCAGATAAGTTTGTCCGGGAGAAAAAAAGTTTTCCTTCAACCCGATCAGCACGGTCAGTGGTTTAATGGTTGAACCCAGAAGAACCGAGGATTCTGGATGTGGACCCGCTTTTCCGCTAGGTACAGATTTAATGGTCCCATTTCCCATTTTATGCTGGATTTCGTCATATACCGAAGGCGAGGTACTCCCACTTTTCCATACATTAGAGTCATAATCCGGCATACTGGCCATTGCTACGATATTTCCGGTCTCTACCTCCATCGCTACAGCGAAGCCAGTGGTCGCGTCTTGATGAAGCTTCCCCGATACGGCATGAGTATGAAGCCAGCGAAGCTGATCCATAATGGCCTGTTCGGTTTTCTGCTGAATTTCCTTGTTGAGGGTGGAATATAGATGATGTCCTTTTTCCGGTGGAGTAATGGATTCAATGCCCTCCGGCATGCTGCGCGGATTGACCTCTACCGTTTTATATCCGTTTTTTCCTCTCAGCTCGTCCTGATACTGAAGCTCCAAGCCATCATATCCAACCGTTTCACTTTCCGAATACACCTGTTCCGGTCTTAGGACCTCCGAATTCGCTTCATAGAGCTCTTTATATTTGGGTCGGTTCGTTCGAGCTCCTTTGAACTTGTACATATATCCAATCGTTTGTACCGCCACCCGATCCGGGTCATAATGGCGTACACTTTCTTCTACAACCTCTACACCAGGGAATTCTGTCCGATGCTCCAGAAAATAAGCGATTTCCTCCCGACTCAAGTCGGATTTGACCAATCGCGGGGTAAATCCCCTAAATTGATTATAGTCCGGGTCCAGTCGCTTTTTTATTTCCTCTGCATTAAGTTGCTCCCCTTCGGTATGACCCAGTTCGTTTAATTTGGCAGCAAGTTTGGTAGCAAAAGCATCGAGCTCAGGGAGCAGCTTTCCCCCCGGCTTGCGGTCTTTCTCCGTACGTTTGCTATAATCCTTAGATAAAGTTACATACAAGGACTGTACTGAAGTCGAATACGCCAGCTTAACCGTACCTGTAGAGTCATAAATCGTGCCGCGACTCGGGGCTAACGGGACATTTTTCGTATTTACGGATTGCTGCTGCCCTTTCAGCTCCTCCGATTGTACAAACTGCAATACAGCCAGTCTGGTAATGATCAGGGCAAACAGCACAAAAGCACCAAAAAACAGTAGGTTGGTTCGTAAAACCGTCTGTTTTTTTCGCGACCCTTCATTCTCTTCAACATTTTTCTTTTTAAATGAAAACTTTTTATCCAAACTTCCTCTGTCCATATTAGCTGGTCATTACTCCTTTCAGTTAGGTTTTTATATTCCTGATCCTACCATATCCAAAGCAATAAACGATGAATTCCCAGATGACAATTTTGTAAGAAAACGTAGAAAAAGCATAAAAAGCTTCCCGCAGCCTAAAGGCTAAGAGAAGCTTTCATGAAATGATATCGTATAAAATGATTATGGCTGTTTGGTAGTGTTAGGATCGGTTGCTGTGGCATCCTTTTTCTTAGGTACCCCATCCAATCCATAAACTTCATCGTAGGCATCAAAGATTTTACGTGCCACAGGTCCGGCGCTCCAAGCCCCGAAGCCTCCTTCCGGTATGACAACGGCTACGGCCAGCTTAGGATTCTGACGTGGTGCAAAGGCGATAAATACTCCATTATCTTTCAATTCTCTGCCTACACTTTGCTGCGATGTCCCCGTTTTGCGAGCAAAGTCGTAAGGGAAACCTTTAAATGCGCTGACATCTGTTGCCATCCCGCGTATGACTTCATTCCAGTAGGCATCCGGAAATTTTACTTCATTTAGTACTTTCGGCTTAAACGTTTGAACTACATTGCCGTTGGTATCTTTAATTTGACTGACCAAATGCGGCTCCATCCGTTTACCCTTGGTAGCCAATACTGCTGTATATTGTGCAAGCTGAAGCGTTGTATATTTACCCTGCTGACCAAAAGAAGCATATGCAAGTTTAGATAATGAAGACTCTTTCGAATTATGAGCATACTCTCTGCGTCCAGACCATTCACTTGGTAAATCTACACCCGTAGAAACACCTAGTCCAAATTCCTTCATGTAGCGGTCCCATACATTCACACCTTGATCTTCCTTGGCATTATTAATGTATTTGTTGTACAATCTTTTGCCCACCATATCGACCATAAATGCATTGGAGGAATGCCGAATGGCAGAAGCTGGGTCCAACCCGCCGTACACATGACCCGAGGAATTCCGAACTCGTGACGAATTATTACGCCCAAAGTAAGCCGCTCCTGTATCCTGGTAATACGATGAGGTACTGAATAGATTTTCCTCCAGTCCTACTAACACAGAAAGCGGCTTAATGGTGGAGCCAAGTAGGACAACCGACTCTGGATGTTGACCTGATTGGCCCGATCCAAAGGAGCGAATAGTACCATTCAAGTATACATTTTGTATTTTTTTATAATTATCGCTAGATATATTTCCGGTCTGCCAGTAATTAGCATCATAATCCGGCATACTAGCCATCGCCACCACATTTCCTGTATCCACTTCCATAGCCACAGCAAAGCCTGTTTTAGCATAAGGATGGGTCTTGCCAGATACAGCGTGTGAATGGAGCCATCTCAATTGATCCATAATAGCATCTTCCGTTTTAACCTGAATTTCTTTGTTAATCGTAGAATATACATTATTTCCTTTTTGCGGAGGAGTAACAGAATCTACACCTTCCGGCATATTGCGTGGATCAATCGGAACCGTTTTATAGCCATTTTTCCCTCGTAACTGTTCCTGATATTGATATTCCAGTCCATCAAAGCCAACAGATTCGTTATCCATATAAATGAGGCCCGGATCATTTTCAGCTGACATGGATTTTTGAATATTCTTATATTTATCCAACGTTTCACGCGCACTTTTATAGCTTTTAATGTAGCCAACCGTTTGGACAGCTACCGTATCTGGATCGTAATGACGTACCGTTTCCTCTACGACATCTATGCCCGGGAACTCACTCTTATGCTGCATAAAATAGGCCACTTCATCTTTGTTAAGATTCGTTTTAATCAGACGCGGCGTAAAACCGCTAAATCGCTGATAGTTACGGTCCATAGCGTCCATAATTTGCTCTGCCGTCATTTTCGGCTCATCTTTATTCCCATATTCAGCAAAGCGATTCGCCAGCTTCTGTGTCATTTTCTCCAGCTCAGGCAATAGCTTTTTGTCATTATCACGCTTTTCTTCCATACCATCACTGTAGTTCTTGGAGAGCGTGATATACAGCGATTGTACAGGTGTAGAATACGCTAGTCTGTTCTGCCCGGTGGAATCATAAATCGTTCCGCGAATCGGCGTAAGTGGTACATTTTTGGTAACATTACTGGCCTCCTGCTGCTTGAGCTGAGGTCCATCCACGAATTGAAGTATCGCCAATCTTACAATGATGACTGTAAATATAATGAACGAGCTGAAAAAGAACAGATTGATCCGAAAGCTGAATCTTTTTCGATCAGACGTCCCATTGTCTGTTCCCTGCTCGTTGTCTATCTTTCTCATGTGCCCTTTTCCACTCCTTATTAAATCACTTTATCCTTGATATGTGTTTGGGCAAAACCAGGCGGATTAAACCAGTCCCCACTTTGCGCCCAGGTCGGGTCTAGCGGTACCCACTGATTCTGTCCGCTCAAATATACCTCATTCCAGGCATGGGACCCGTATCCTCCCTGTCCGTTGTACCCAAGGCCTGTCACCACCTTGACCTGTAGCCCCTGCGAACGAGCCATCATTGAGTACAGGCGGGCATAATCAATGCACACTCCTTTACGTGTATCAAACGTATCTCTAGGAGTCTGTTCATGCCAGTCACCACGTTGCTCATAGGCTTCCACCTTACTGTAATCATAGCTAATACGGGTGCCTACCCATTCATACAACGCTCTAGCTTTTTGCTCGTCACCGCTAGCCCCTTCTGTAATCTTGGCCGCTGCCTGAACGATATCGCTTGGAATGTCCCGGTCGATTATTTCATATTTGCGCTGCATGATGCCATTCAGTTCCTTGGTAACAGCCTGCGTAAATACGGGCAGCTTATCCTTAATCAGAGTCCCGGACAACGGTTCAATAACCGATTGCGCACCTTGCTTATAAATCGGTGAAGCTTGTACGTAGCTGCTAAACCCGCTGTCTGGGTACAGACTAACGCCTATGAACAGCAGGGCTATGATCATCATGGCGCGAGCTCCACCAATAAGGGTACCTATTCCGGCCCCTGCCACCCTGCTGAAAAAGCCCGATTTTTTTGGATGCTCATGGAGGGAGGAATCTGATTTTCCACCTACCATCAACACATAAATGGCACGCAGTATAAACTGGGCAATAGCATAACTGAGCATGAACAATACGGCGAATCGCAGCAGCGGAAAACCCTCTATCCCCGCCACAAGCGTATAATAAAATTGCTCAATCCCGCTTAGTTTTCGCTGTGGCAAATGCTCCATGTAAGCTGCCAGCCATTGTTGCACCTTCGGTGAAAGCCACATGGCTAATCCTAGCGAGCACAAAATACCCGCTACAGTCAGTATGCCATCCACAATAAGACTAAACAGCGCCCCTACAGATCTGGAAGCTCCTCGTCTCCAGCCCTGAATCAACGACAGCAGTACAATGACAATTAAAAACACCGTCACGCCATTCCAATGAAGAATAGGCTCCAGCCAGGATGGTTTCATTGTGTTCCTCCTGTCTCTACGGCGACTGTGGCGACTGTGTTACAGCCGAGCCTTTCGCACCTTCGATATATTTCTTGACGGTATCGCCCATACTCCACTCGCCCAGCGACATCCCCTGAAACCATACCTTGACCTTGTCACCATCAAATGGACCTTTCACTTCCAAGTTGGAGCTGGTTACCGAAAACGTACCATCCGCGTTGGATGTGTATTGGGCATCCCGTCCCTCTTTGATCATCATGTTCAAGGCCTCGCTCTGAACCTTGTTAATCGCATCATCCTTTGCCTGAGTAACGACCTTGCCGACCTGTTCAAAGGAAATGCCACTGTAGATAAGCAAGCCTGCAATTACGACGATGACAATCAGCCATTTTATGAGAGTTCTTACAACCTTCAATATGACTAACAATAGGACAAGCCCAATTAATATATACAGCCAATTATCTTGAACAATCTGCCAATTATGTTCCAAAAACTCTCTCCAGACGCCCTTATCCATTTCGCTACACTCCCGTTTTCAACTACATGATTCGAATTGCAAAATTGTCTCTGTAATTATACATGATTACGCAATGTCCTGTCAGCTTAGGTCTTATACATACCTTGTCTTTCAATTCTTGTCCATACAAAGTGGTCTATGTTCGTCTAATCCAGCGTACAACTTAGGAAGGGCCAATACGAAGTAACATGAAAGTTTACATTAGGGAAAGGGGGTCATTCACATGAAAACAGCCCTCTGGCTGTATCTCTTTTTGTTCATTGCCTTTTTTGATCTGCATGCGCAATATCCTATTTTGACGCCATTCGCCATCTCTCTGGGGGCAGCTCCTACCTTTATCGGTTGGATGATGGGGATTTACTCTCTGACTCACCTGCCTGGCAATTTGATGGCAGGTCCCAAAGTCGACAAACACGGCAGTCGCCGATATATTATGTTCAGCCTGACAGCTGCAGGCCTGATCCTGATCATTCAATCGTACATCCATACACCGTGGGAATTACTTTTTCTGCGTGCGATTAGTGGCTATGTGTTGGCTTTTTTATCTCCAGCCTGTCTGGCCATGCTGGCGCAACTGTCTGATCATCCGGTTACGCAGGGTAAATATATGTCGGGGCATGGTGTCGTCCATACGTTGGCCTCTGTTCTGTCTCCAGCCGCAGGCGCATTTATCGTAGCCAGTTTTGGCTTTAGCGAGACATTTAGTTCCCTTGGCATCATTCTCGTAATCACGGGGCTTATGGCTTATTTCACCTTACCCAAAAAAGCACCCGCTCCGCAGGCCCAATTATCTGATGGTCATACGACACCTGCTCCACTCTCGGCAGCACAGACGCGGTTACCATTCAATTGGCGCTACCTGCTTTTACCTTTTGTTTTGGCGTGCGCACAAGGCATTTTATTTTATGAGATCCCATTACGAAATAACGGTTCTGCGTCCATGATGTCCACCGGATTGCTTTTTTCCATCATCAGTTTGGGAGCACTCTGTACGCTTAGTTTGCTTTTTCTGAACAAATATTCACCGATGGTCAGGCTACTTTGTGGCATTATTCTGATGTCTTTAAGCTTCTATGCACTCGCCACCACGCCCGAAGCGACAATAGGCATCATCCTGTTTATTTTGGGAACAGCCAAAGGCATCATTTTTCCAGCGCTGGCCTCTCTCTTCATACGAATTGGAGGTGCTCGATTGGGCAAAACCTTTGCCCTGCAATCCATTGCAACGTCAATCGGCTCCTTTGCCGGGCCTGTACTGGCGGGTCAGCTTCCGGATCACATATCCCCTTTTTTTATCGCATTTCTGATTCTGATGGCTGGCCTGCTATTCGTTCCCGTTAAGCACATATCTCCGACGCCGCCACTGTCTGCCACAGGACCTTATCATTCCTAGCTAGTCTGAGGCAGTGGGTATGCTAAAATGCTATCTTTAAAGCCCAAAATGCCGTTCCAGAGGGCAGATGCACAGTACACTATACCCCTATCCACATAGACTATTTTGACTGAACATTCACTAATAAAGGGAGGTGCAGCCTGTGAGCCACTGTCATCCTGTAAGCCCTTGCCCTGTTTTTGGAACTTCAACTGGCACCATTCTTGTTCTTTATATTCTGCTCGTCATCATTCTCCGTACTTGCTGGTTTTAATGTCTAAATTGCCCTAACATGTTGTCCCTTGTACCCATGCCTGCCACTTCTGGCAGGCTATTTTGTTATTTTTTGCATGAGAACCCTATTTGGAGCTACACTATACTCATATTCTTCATTTCCCGGGGAATTTCGAGCATATGTATCAGACAAGGGGTGAGCTTAAATGGCGATAACCGTGATCGTCGAAGGGAAAAATGACCGCAGCAAACTTCGCCGATTACTTGACCCGGAGGTTCACATTTTATGCACCTTCGGCACACTAAACTCTATAAAACTGGAATCCCTCCACAAGCGAGCCAAGCACGACGAAATATATTTATTTATGGACAATGACAGCTCAGGGAAAAAAATAAGGGGTGTGCTTGCAGACTCTTTTCCAGATGCCTACCATATGTATACCCGCAAAGGATACGCTGGCGTAGAAGGGACTCCAGACGAATATGTGATCGCTCAATTGGAAAAAGCAGGATTGGAAGAATACATTATATACCCGCCACCTGTTCTTTAGTCTTGAATAACAAAAAAGGCTGTCCTCAGGCCGCTTTCATGCCTGTTGGACAGCTATATGGTGTACTATAAAATGCCTCTAAAATGACATTAGAATTTATGAACCGTATCGACGATCATCAGCAAGAAGCTGAGTGTCAGATGGTTAATGGAAAAGAAAAATACTTTTTTGGCCCAGGAATCCGTTTCTTCTTCCTTAATCGTAAAACCTTTAAAGGCATAGAATGCCCACAGCACGGACAGTAACACGGACACGATCATAAAAATCATACCGGCATATCCATAAGCATACATAAGGATGGGTACCGGAATCAGCAATACAATATAAGGAATCATCTGAATCTTTGTCCGATGGATACCTTTTACGACTGGCAACAACGGAAATCCTGCTGCGCGATATTCCTCAACTCTGCGAATAGCAAGTGCCCAGAAGTGAGGCGGCTGCCATAAGAACAGGAGAGCGAATAAAAGCCAAGCGCCCATATCAATACGACCCGAAGCGGCCACATAACCAATTACAGGAGGCATTGCACCAGAAATACCGCCGATGGATGTACTCCATGTAGATGAACGTTTTAACCAAAGTGTATAAATACCGACGTAGACGAACATACCAAGTAATCCCAGTAATCCTGCCTTTACACCAGAGAAGAAGAATAGAACAGCTAACCCGACAACACCCAAAATAATAGCGTATGACAACACCGTTGTAGGGGTCAGACGCCCTGTTGGCAGTGAGCGATTACGTGTACGTTCCATTTTCAAATCCAGCTCACGGTCAAAATAGTTGTTAAAAACACATGAAGATGCCATAACCAGCATTGTACCTAAAAGTGTAAGAATTAGCTTTATATAGTCAACGTCCCATTGCGATGCTAACCAAAAACCACCAAAGGCTGCAACCAGATTGGTACGAAGGATGCCTGGCTTGGTAACTGTAATAAAATCTTTCCAAGTGCCCGCTTTGCCGGGTGGTTTAGATTTTACAGAATAGGTAGCCGCATCCGAAGAAGTCTTATAACTTATATTATCCATTGTGAGTAACTCCCCCTTAGAGATGTATGAATTCGGGAGTAAGTTGAACTCCGATATAAATTTTATCATATACCTACCCTAAAAAGTTTGACAGAAAACGCACAAAACGTTCACAATTCCGATGGCAAATCGCCCCTGCTGATCGTTTACAGTAAATTTGGGTAGTAATAAGTACAGGAAACAATACAAAAGGAGCGACAGATATGGATACAGCCACACACTTTGTCATGGGAATCGGATTGGCCGGTCTGGCCTACACTGACCCTGTCGTCGCCGGAGATCCAAAGTTGGCCGCAGTGGTGCTGCTCGCTACAGTTGTAGGGTCACAAGCTCCGGATTTTGACACTTTGCTTCGGTTGAAAAATAATGCAGCCTACATTCGCAATCACCGTGGACTGTCGCATTCAATTCCCTTCTGGTTGATATGGATCTTGTCCATAACAGGGCTAATTTGCCTGATCTTCAGAGATGTGCCCCCAGGTCATGTAGCATTATGGGTAACGATTGCCGTCTGCCTGCATGTATTCACAGATTTATTTAATACGTACGGAACACAGGCATTCCGGCCGTTTACAAACAAGTGGATATCTTGGAATATCATCCATATTTTCGATCCCTTTATTTTTGGCACCCATGTTGCTGCGATTATGCTGTGGATCACCGGATTGATTCCACCCGCTCCCTTATTTATTACGCTGTACGTCATTATTGGCCTGTATTACATTTGGCGAACCTGGAGTCATTTTATAACCAGAAAAGCGGTACGTAATATGGACAACGAGCGTCAGGAGGGCGACAATTATTATATCATTCCCACCGTATCATGGAACCGGTGGCATGTGGTAAAAGCTCATCAGAATGGAAGTTATGACATTGGCGGATTAAATGGCTCGCACTTATTTTGGACGAAACACGCAATTCCATCCACACATCCTGCCGTAGAAGCATCCAAATCCTATCGCGATGTGCAGGCATTTCGCTATTTCTCCTCCTTTGCTGTTGCCGAGGTGGAAGAACTGGAATGGGGCTACATTGTGCGATGGGGAGACGTGAGGTATCGACACCGGAGGCAATATCCATTCGTGGCTGTGGTCGCGATGGATAAGCAGTTCGGGCTGATCAACAGTTATATCGGATGGCTCAGTGACGAAAAGATGCAAAAACGCCTTTCCCTGCATACGAATTAAAACTGCTTACAAGCTAACAACCAGCCTTATGAACAAGAGACAGCAAGTTCCCCCTTAATCTGGGAGCTTGCTGTTTTTTTGGCCATTCGCGCCAAAAATCACATCTCATGAAAGCGCCCTCTTGACGAAGCGGACTTGCGTGATTCACAATGGTCATAAGCCATGCGTAAAAAAAATCCGGAGCATGATCGCTCCGGATTTTCTTCATGACAGTTGCTCATAATACAGCTTCCAAGATGGAGTGTTTATGTGTATTACTGCAAACGGCTGCTGCCCGACAAGGATTGTTCTGCTTGTTGGACTAGCTTTTTCGTAATATATCCCCCAAGAGAACCTGTTTCGCGGGAAACAACATTACCGAAGTAACCGTCCTGAGGGATGGTGATGCCAAGTTCTTGAGCTGCCTCATATTTTAATTGTTGTAAAGCGGCGTTGGCCTGCGGTACTTGCAGGTTGTTTGAACGACGTCTGCTCATATTTGAATCTCCTTTCAGTTCTTTGTGAGTGAGGTTCATTGCAAGCTTGCAAGATTATTATGGCTCGCTTACAACTACTTATTCCTGAAATTCAACATTCGAACACTGGAGGTTTTTACCAATGAGCAAAGGTTTATCCCTATGGTTCGCCGTTTCATCCATTGTCCTGCTGACCGCAGCCGCTATATCCATCAGTTATTCCGCATGGCTTGCCATTCTACTGGGGCTATTATCTGTCGGCAATATTGGCTGGGGTTTCGTGGTCAAAGCCCGACAACGCCGCTCCTAATCCAATCCTATAAAAGGCCTAATTCGTTTCGCCTCAATATGCTTTAGCGTAGACGTGGCAGAAAGCCCATGCGCTCTTTGACCGCAGACAGCGTGACTTCAGCAGCTTCTTGAGCACGCTCTGCGGATTGGGCCAAAATATGTCCAATTTCACCGGATTCCCGGATATCGCGATAGCGCTGCTGAATCGGTTCAAGCATAGCCACAACCGTCTCTGCCAGTTCTTTTTTAAATGTCCCGTACATTTGGCCTTCATAACGATCCTGCACTTCTTGGAGCGACAAACCGGAACACTGGCTGTAAATGCTCATTAGATTACTAATTTCAGGTTTATTGGCCAGATCATATATAACCTCACTGCCAGAATCGGTCGTAGCGCGGCTGATTTTCTTGCGTATGACTTTCGGTTCGTCCAGTAGCGCAATAAAACTGCCTGCATTCGGATTACTCTTGCTCATTTTTTTGGATGCATCATCCAGGGACATAATTCTTGCCCCTACTTCAGGGATATACGGCTCGGGAATTGTAAAATAATCTCCATAACGATGATTAAAGCGGCCAGCCAAATCCCGTGTCAGTTCCAGATGCTGTTTCTGATCTTCGCCCACCGGGACGAGATCCGCGTTGTAGAGCAAAATGTCAGCTGCCATCAACGACGGATATACGAACAACCCTGCTCCTACGGAATCCTTGCCAGCAGCCTTGTCCTTAAACTGAGTCATACGTTCCAGCTCGCCCATATTCGTCAGTGTTGTCATCAACCATCCCAGCTCAGCGTGCTGAGGAACATGGGATTGTAAAAAGACGTTGGATTTCTCTGGGTTAATACCCGCTGCAATAAATAATGCCGCTACCGCCTCCGACTGCTCGCGTAATTGAGCTGGTTCCTGCGGTACGGTAATCGCATGAAGATCTGGAACCATAAAGTAACATTGGTGATCCTCTTGCAATTTGACAAAGTTTTTCATTGCACCAATGTAGTTGCCCAAAGTAAGTTGTCCGCTAGGCTGAATACCTGAAAGTACAGTTTTCATATTCTTCCTCCTCCGATTATTTCAATATTTTAGAACGCAAAAAGGCCCCGCATCCTCAAGGGACGCGAGACCGTGGTACCACCCTTATTCATTGCCGTCAGCCTTTGCTTGTCGGAGCTATGCCCCATGACTGATTGCAATCTTAAAGCTCCGTTAACGGGGAGCAATCGGCCGTCATACTGAGGACTGTAAAATCCTGTTCTGTGCGGCACTCCAAGGTCCATTCAGCAATGCAGGCTCACCGGTTCCCATCCACCACCGGCTTTCTGAAGAGCTTATGCGAAAGCTTACTTGTCCTCATCATCGCGTTATCCATGTCATTACTTTCTAAACTACATTAATGATAATTCCGCATAATGTTATTGTCAAATGACGATTGTGCCCTACGATCAAAAATCTGTTATCATAATGACACGAAGCTTCAACCGATTATAGTGGACAAAGGAGCATGGATATGAAACAAGTGACCAAAGAACACTGGAACGGTTACGACACGTATGTTTTACATAGTGGTGAACTGGAAGTTACGATGATCCCTCGCCTCGGGAATAATATTATCTCAGTGCGTGATCTGAAGCTCGACAGGGATATCGTACGTCGGCCCGGTGAGGAAGAATTGGCTTTTTATTTACAAAAGCCTTATCATTTTGGCTTGCCCATTTTGATTCCTCCTGGCCGAATTCGCAAAGGACAATTTGAGTTTGACGGTGTTCCTTACCAGTTCGACCGAAATACAGCCAATGACAACCATATACACGGTCTGCATCGTAATCAATCCTGGCGCTGCAGTGATATTGAAGAGGATGAAGAAGGTTGCAGTGTCACTACCGAGCTTTTGACAGAAAGTGATCCGCACTGGATGGAACAATTCCCCATTCCTTTGCGTCTGGAGATGACGTATCGCTTGCAGGGTGCTATATTAAGTCAAACGCTGCGCGTAACCAATTTGGGTGAAAAAGCAGCCCCATTTGGCTTGGGATATCACACTTGGTTTATGGTGGACGGAGAACCTGAGCGCTGGCGCCTAAAGCTACCTGTGAACGGCGTATATGAGCAGGATGCTGAACAGCTACCTACAGGTATGATTACTTCGTTGAATGACTTGGAACAGCTCTCTTCGGGTCTTTCACTGAAAGGAACAAATCTAGACACGCTGCTGCGGGCAACGGAAGGCCCTGCTGTAGCTCTTTTGACTCGTGATGATGGTTATCAAATCCGCTACACAGCAGATGAGCAATACTTTAAGTATTGGGTGTTATACACCAAAGGTGAATGCGATCAGTATCTTTGCATTGAGCCTTATACCTGGCTGTCAGATGCTCCTAATTTACCTGATCCTGTTGAAGGAGGCGGGCTGATCCGTCTGGAGCCTAAGCAATCCATCGATCTCAAAACTCAGATTCATATCATATATCCGTAATTTCCCTCTAGTCACTTTCCTTCCTTCGGCGCATATTTTCATAACTCTGTCGCATACTAACCTCATCACAGCCGAAGGAGGTGACTACACATGAATGAAGCTAATCAAGGCAGAAGTCGTCGCAGTAACAACCTTGTTGTTCCTCAAGCCAACAACGCACTGCAACAATTGAAATATGAAGCTGCACAAGAGCTGGGCATCACCATTCCGGCAGACGGTTACTACGGTGACATGCCATCCCGTGAAGCTGGTTCTCTGGGAGGCTATATCACTAAACGCTTGGTACAGCTGGCCGAACAGCAATTATCAGGACGTTCAGGTCAATAAGCGTCATTATTCCACATGAGCATTCCGTTCATCGTAATTTACCAAAATGCGTTATAACGGGCATATAACATAGGCGGTCTTCCCAAGGAAGGCCGCCTTTTCTCTTTTTTAAATTAGGATTTTGCAAAATTCTCATATTGATGATTATTCCGAATTAGCCGCTCGGTATGTAGGCTTGTTGTAGCGGATCATGAGATTCGCCATGTTGTAGTTGGACTCCAGTGTTGCATCTACCAAAATCGTTCCTTGTCTGATGGCGAAATCAAAAGCAATCTCACCATGAGTCCAGCTACGCTTATGATTTAGCGTTTCTAGGGCCATACGCCGAAAATCCTCCCGATGCTTTGCTGATAACCCCGGTTCTACTGCTGCTAACGTGCCACCTTTACCTGCAAGCGGATTATGGCGAATCCCAAACTTCCCAACTACATTGTTACGTATTTGTACAAATACGATGCCTGACGACAAACCCGCCAGTTCATTATCCAGTTCTTTTAAAACGATATCCATCTGCCTTGCCAACGACAATTGACCTACTTCATCCATTACAAAAACCCTCCTATGTACCTTATTCAAAAATAATTAATAGGTCTTACGGCTCAATTATATGCGAAGATTTTTAACCTTACAATCAAAACCAACATAATTGGGTATTTATAACTATTTTCTAAGTATATCCATCATTTTAAATTTCGCCAACAGGTAATGTTAATTACACTTCGACATTTTGCGACTTTGTTCATCATCTTCTGCAAAAATTACAAAAAAGGCCTCCCTTATAGGAGACCTTTCAAAAGTGTAAATCCGTTATTTTGTCATTTGTAAAAATTGCTCAATATCCTGAACAGTAACTTGCGCAGCATTACGCCAGAAGTCAGCCTGTGTTAAATCGGTACCTAAGTGCTTGGAAGCCAATTCTTCGACTGTCATGCGACCTGTATCACGCAGCAAGGCATCATATTGGTCGGCGAAGCCGTCAGGGTTTTCCTTCGCAAAAGCGTAAATTCCTGCACTGAACATATACCCGAATGTGTACGGGAAGTTGTAGAAAGGAGTGTCCGTAATATAGAAATGCAGCTTGGATGCCCAAAAATGAGGATGAGCCTCATCCAGGATACCACTAAACGCTTCACGCTGCGCTTGTTCCATCAACTCGCTTAATTGTTGTGCTCCTACGACTCCTTTTTTCCGCAACTCGTAAAAACGGGTTTCAAATAGGAAACGGGCATGAATGTTCATAAAGAAGGCTACACCACGCTGAATTTTATCCTCCAGCAAAGCTACCTTCTCCTGACCCTCGGCAGCTTCCAGCAAAGCATCTGATACAATAAGTTCTGCCAGCGTCGACGCCGTCTCAGCTACGTTCATGGCATAATTCTGATTCAATGGGTGCAATTCATTCATCACATGCTGGTGATAACCGTGTCCGAGCTCATGGGCCAGTGTCGAAACGTTGGATGGCGATCCGGCATAGGTCATAAAAATACGGGTCTCTTTGCTTAGACGCAGAGATGTACAGAAACCACCCGGACGTTTGCCAGGACGATCCTCTGCTTCAATCCAACTTTTCTCAAAAGCCATTTGGGCAAAGTCAGCCATTCTCGAGCTAAACTTACCAAATTGCTCAACAATCGTTACAGCAGCATCGTCGTAAGGGATTTTAGTGGTTGATGTTCCCAGCGGAGCTTCAACGTCATGCCAGGACAGCTTCTCTAAGCCCAGCAGCTTTGCTTTCCGCTCCAAGTATTTAACTACAATAGGCTTCGTTTCATTAATAACCTGCCACATCGTATCCAGCGTTTGTGCGGACATACGGCTGATTTCCAGCGGTTCCTTAAGCACATCTGTCCAGCCTCGTTTTTCATATAGCTTCAGACGGAAGCCTGCCAAATGATTCAATGTATCCGCGCAATAGTCCTCTACCTGAGTCCATGCCTCTTCCCAACGTGCAAACACATCTTTACGTACGCTGCGATCTGCTTCATCCAGCTTATTAGCCGCCTGACCTACAGACAGGTTTACGATCTCGCCATTTTCCGGTACAGGGATCGTCATATTTTTGACAATGGTATCATAGAAGTCGCCCCATCCATGGTAGCCATCCACTGCCAGATCCAATGCAAGGCTTTCCAGCTCAGGAGCCATTTTTTCACGTGCTTCGTTCCGATATTCGTTCAGGACAAAAGAAATCGGCTGGATAGCTTCGCGCTCCATCCATTTCTGCCAAATGTCTTCACTGGTTTGTGCCAGCAAGTTCTGGAAAGATACTAAAGCACTTTTCCCTTGGGCATACAGCGTGTTGACACGCGCTCCCAGTTGAACAGCCAGCTTGTCGTGCTGGTTTTGAGCAGTTAGACAAGAGACAAAGGAACCCGCCTGCGACGCGCCATTAAACAGCTCCTGGATGCTACTCAATACACTATCCAGACGCTCGGTATCCAATACCGTTTGTGGTACTTTAGCTGCTTTAAGCTGGGACTGCAGCTGTTGGACCTTGCTTTCCAATTCTTCCAAAAATGCATGGAATGAGGCAGAGGAAGACCCTCCGCTAAAAATAGATTCCAGATCCCATGTTTGCTTTAACGGTGTTTTCATAATAGTTCCACCTTTCTTTTTTGGCGAATTCATGTGGTTTCATATACAATAAAGCTACATCGTGATAGTAAATCACTACAATTGGGAGGAAAACAGAATGAGACCCTTACAAATTTCGCCGGAAACGGCTGTGAAATTATCCGAAAAGCTCGGTATTCCGCTGGAACACCTTATGCATACACCCCAGCACATTTTGATGCAAAAGCTGGCCGAACTGGCTAAAGAAGAAACCGCTGACCCGAACGGCGGAGAATCGGACAAATCATGATCCCTTTTCATAAAACCTGGCCTTATGACATCGTCATGGGAGACGTTTATGTACAGTCTTGTCCGTTTTGCGACCAGGATAATGTATTGCTGCCCCTGAAGCCTAAAGAACTTAAGCTCATACACGAAGGTATGAAAAAGCTGCTTGTGTTTCCATGTTGCCATAACAAGGTTACTTTAGTGGATTGTGATGACGATTATTTGCTGTCAGATACCACATTGCGTCATCATTAATTCATGAGTTGTAAGAGAATATAACCCGTTTTACAAACAAGGTGTGAACCATGAGCCTAAATCGGCCATAGTGCACACCTTTATTTCTTCAGGAGGAGCTTGCGTCTTGCATTTCCTCCGGCAGTTGGAAATTTTTAGCCATCATTTGTTCTCGCAGTACAGACCACTGTTCGCGGGAAGCCCGGATCATGGCTGCATCCATAATCTTTTTGTCATTAATGACACGCGAAAACCAGCGTACCGCTTCGTTAAAGTTCCCTGTACGTCGATGCAATTCACCAATCAGATACAGCAGTTTGGCATTATTCGCCCCGACACCCTCCAGTTCATAAACCCGAACGTAAGAATCCAGACTAAATTTGAGAAAGCGAAGCTCCTGCTCCTCATTTCCCTGGTATCTGTACATCCATGCGATATGCTGTAATAGACTGGCTACTACGCGTTCCTTTTCTCCGATGACCTGGGCACAGAGTAAACCCAGTTTATACGTTTCTAATGCCTCTTCCCAGCTACGATGCCCGCCATATTCGCGAGACTGCCAGCGATTACCGATTTTATCTCTAAAAATCTTGGTTTGCTGATCGCTTAACTGAACGGTAGAGTGCTCTGTCGAGGTAAACCCACAATGAGGACAGACCCTTACGACATAAAAATCCGGATTTTCATTCTTATAATAAGCGCAAAAATCTGAATCTGTACGAATGGCCTTCTTTAGGCTTGGTCTGACACGAGATGTCTGAAATTCTTCTTCACAATGTGTGCAGGTGATTTTAATCTGATATAACGGTTCAAGTTCCAATGTTTTTACAACCCTCTCCAAAATTCGGCAATCCCCGCAAGCTTACGGGGTATTTACAAAATGATGCGCAGGACCAGACAAACGGTTAAGTATGATGGAACGAAGCGGCTCCTCAATGCCCGTATCCGTTAACGCACCTGCCATACAAGACAACCATGCCTCTGCTCGCTCCTCCGTAACGGGAAACTTCATATGTCTCGCACGTAACATCGGATGACCATATGCATCAGAAAAAAGGGACGGTCCTCCAAAAAACTGGCTCAGGAACATAAACTGCTTTTCCTTAACCGGTTCCATGTCTTTAGGAAACAGGGGACTTAACAACGGATCTTTATAAACTCTCGGGTAGAAGGCCTCAATAATAGCACGAATACCTTCCGCGCCCCCAAGGTTGTCATAAATGCTCAGGCTAGGGTTCACTTTTCCTCCAACTTTCTGTGCTATGGTAATAAATATACACCCGTATTATAACAAAAAACAAAAAATGACGCTAAAAATAAGCGTCATTTTATCAATTTAACATATGAAGAGGATGTGCTTCGTTGCACATAGCTTCGTCATTCTATAAATACAATTAATAACTCCGCCAATCCTCTTCACCGGAATGGACGAGAGAGGCACGAATAACATACACAAAAGCACATACGAACAGACCGGCAACGATACTCATCCTGATCACTCCATCCTTAAGGTTATGGATCGTTGTTTTCCTATTTTAACATACTATTTACAAAAATACAGCAACAAATGTAACCGTTTTCTTTGTTTTTTTTGTACTCTTTGTCCATCCCCGACATAGGTATAATAGTACAACTCCAAAGGAGGGGCCTCTATGTCGCTATACCGTCGTTACTCGCTTCCTCTGCTCATCCTTTCACTGCTATTCCTATTTATACTTATGGCTGTATACCCGCAATCTTCTCTGAATGCCGGGCTTCGGGGGCTTGCCATCTGGTGGGACGTGCTGTTTCCATCTTTATTCCCGTTTTTCGTTATTTCCGAGCTTCTCCTCGGTTTCGGAATTGTTCATTTCATAGGTGCGCTGTTGGATCCGCTGATGCAGCCTCTATTCCGTGTACCTGGCTGTGGAGGTTTTGTCGCTGCGGTCAGCTGTGCATCCGGTTACCCGATTGGAGCTAAACTAACAGCCAAGCTGTGGGAGCAAAAATGGATCACACGCATTGAAGGAGAGCGTTTGGTCGCATTTACGACTTCCTCTGATCCGATATTCTTGATCGGTGCGGTTTCCGTTGGCTTCTTCCATCAACCAGAAATTGCACTCGTACTGGGCGCGGCTCATTATGGTGGTGTGCTCATCATCGGGCTACTTATGCGCTTCCACGGTTCTCGTTCAGGGGAAACAGATACTCGCAGCGACCGCCCTCAACCTACTCCAAAAGCCTGGTCGAAGTCCACAAATACAAAAGCTGCTGGTCGCAATAGACAGCCTGGACCCCTACGCCAAGCATTATATGCCATGCATACAGCTCGTTTGGAAGATGGTCGTCCATTGGGTGAGTTACTCCGTCAGGCGATTACTTCCTCCCTACGCCTTATTATTGTCGTAGGAGGGCTAGTTGTATTCTTCTGCGTCATTTTAGAAGCTTTGACGAACTCCGGTTTAATGAGCGGGCTTCATCTGCTTACGGCAAACCTCTTGACTGCATGTGGTCTTCCTCCTACGTTAACGGAGTCCATCGTAGGTGGTATTTTCGAAGTCACTTTAGGAGCGCAGGCCGCAGGTAAAGCCACGGCAGCGATACCATTCAAGGTAGCCGCAGCCGCTTTTGTGCTCTCCTGGGGCGGGCTATCGGTTCATGCGCAGGTTGCAAGTATTTTAAATATGACGGATCTTCGTTATATGCCATTTTTGTTGGCCCGGGCTGCGCACGGCTTCATCTCGGCACTGCTCGCTCTCGTGTTATGGCAGCCTCTGATGGGACAGGGAAGCTCTCCAGTCTTTTTTCCAATATACGACATCGTATGGTCCCCTGGCTTCTCGTCCGCCATGCTGTTGCAAAGTCTGCTGTTTCTTGGCTTTATACTGGCTGGAATGCTTAGTCTCTCATGGTTGAGTGTGGGTACCCGTCGCTTATACGTACGTTTGAGAAGAACACACAGGCAATGAACGATTGTGTTCTTGCTCATAATTGATTATGATCGATATATACCCATGACAAAGGAGCTTTTCATCTTGAGATATTATGTTCTGGATCGCGGGGATCAGCACTCCATGGACTTGAGTCAGCAATTTCACCGTCTTGCCCAAGAAAAGAATTTCAAGCTGGATGCCGAATCGCCGGAAATCGTCGTGTCTATTGGAGGCGATGGTACAATGCTTCATGCGTTTCATACCTTCATCGACCGCATTCCGGATATTGCCTTTGTTGGTGTACATACCGGTCATCTAGGCTTTTACGCCGATTGGCGTGCGGACGAGCTGGAGGAGCTAATCCACCTGATGAGCCAAAGCGGATCTGAGGGACCGCTTAACCCGAGAATCGTTAAGTATCCACTGATTGAGTTGGAAATTCACAAGAAATCAGGCAATGCTTCTTTTATTGCCTTGAATGAGTTTACGTTAAAAGGGGTGGATGGCACTGTCGTTGCCCAAGTAGATATTAACGATATCACCTTTGAAATGTTTCGCGGTGACGGTATATGTGTTTCTACCCCCTCAGGGACGACCGCCTATAATAAAGCACTTGGCGGAGCTATGGTTCATCCCACCATTGAAGCATTGCAATTGACTGAGATCGCTTCCATTAATAACCGCGTGTATCGGACACTAGGATCGCCATTGCTACTGCCCAAACATCATCATTGTGATATTTTTTCACGGAAAGATCAGCGTCTTTTATTGACAGTAGATCACCTGAACTTTCCTGTGGATGACTTAATCTCTGTTCGATGTCAGGTCGCAAGTCAGAAGATCAGCTTCGCTCGTTACCGTCCTTTCCCATTTTGGGATCGAGTACGCAACGCCTTTCTTAATTAGAACCTATAAAAGAGCCGACTCTGGCTCTTTTTTTACAAACAAAACGGTTCCTGAAAATTCAGGAACCGTTTTGTTGTGGAGCAGTAAATGTTTTATTCTTTTTACTACCCTCAGTTTTTTCGGCTTTAGCAGCTGGATGGGTCTGACGCTGGCCCTCAGGTTCACGTGAGACACGAACTTGCCGTCCCTCCCGATTTTCCTTTGGTTGACGCTCATAGCGTGGTCCACGCGATTCCTTTTTATCGAAATTCCCTTGCTGATTGCGCTGTCTACGCGGTTCTCGAGTTTGCTGCCCTTCACCCGGATTGCGTCCATCCTTTGCTTCACGTGGTTCTCTTGGCTGGCGCGAATCACGTGCTTCACGTGGCTCACGTTGCCGATTTCCTTCACGTCCTTCTCTGGATGAACGACTTTCGCGAGCTTCACGCGGCTGTCGCTCACGTACTTCCTGGGCATCCTTCGGTTCCCGACGTTGCAACTCGCGTGGTTCTCGGAATTCTCGAGGCTGCTCCACTAGCGATTCCTCCGTAGCTGTGGAATCCTGTTGTGGTTGCGGCCACTCCTGTTCTCCAGCTATATGTTGCAATACTTCTTGCTGCTCTTCGGTTTCTAACGTTCCCGCTTGTTCCCTTTGAGCATCTACCAACTGCTGAATATCTGGAGCAACGATTTCATCATTGACGCCGTTTTTATTAACCACTTCACGGCTTTTTTGCAGCACAAAATAGGCACAGCCAAAATTGCAGTATTCATTAATGTAATCGTCCAGTACCCCTATAGATGTATCCTTATTTGCTTTGGGATGGCCGTCTCGATAAAAGCCCTTCAGACGCAGCTGATTGTAACCCCAATCACCAATAATGTAATCATAGCGATCCAGCACTTCACTATACCGATCACGAAACGCTTCGGGATTCCATCCGTTCTTGTGATCCTGCAACAATTCATAGTTTTTACCACCGATTTGAAACAAGCTATTCTGACCGCCTTTCCCGGATCAAGCCTGCGAAAGGGCGCTTTCTTCCTTATGCTGAGCGGCTGACTTCACCTGCTCATGCGCTTGGTAGGAGCTGCGGACCAACGGTCCAGATTCGACGTGGCTGAATCCCCGCTGTAATCCCTCTTCCTTTAACTTCGCAAAATCTTCCGGTGGATAATATTTTTGCACATATAAATGTTTCTCGGACGGCTGCAAATACTGACCAATTGTCAGAATGTCACAATCGACTTTACGCAGATCATCCATGGCTTGTAAGATCTCGTCCCACTCTTCTCCGACACCTAGCATGATGCTTGATTTCGTTGGAATAGCCGGATTTAATTGCTTCGCACGTTGAAGCAGCTCCAGAGAGCGACGGTATTTCGCTTTAGCCCGAACCTTGTCGGACATGCGCTCCACCGTTTCAATATTATGATTCAGAATATCTGGTTTGGCATCCATGACGATTCGCAGCGATTCAATATCGCCCATAAAATCGGGAATCAATACTTCTACACTGCACAAAGGTAACCGGCCGCGAATCGCACGAACCGTTTCTGCAAATATAGTAGCGCCCCCATCTTTTAAATCGTCGCGAGCCACACTGGTTACGACACAGTGCTTCAAATTCATGTTCCCAGCCGCTTCCGCGACGCGATCAGGCTCCTGCAAGTCAAGTTCCGTAGGCAATCCCGTATTTACTGCGCAAAAACGACACGCACGCGTACAAATATCACCCAAAATCATAAATGTAGCTGTCCTATTGGCCCAGCATTCATATATATTAGGGCATCGTGCCTCCTCACATACGGTATGTAATGTCTTGGAACGCATCATGCTCTTGATTTCTTGATAGTTATCGCCTGTCGTAAGTTTAATACGAATCCAGTCGGGCTTAGCTTCCTTCTCTTTTCTAGACAATGGCATAGACCTTCTTTCTGATAAGCTTAAGCTGTCATTGTCATACATTATAACATGAAAGCCATGGAAAAACCTCCATTCATTGTTCCCTTTTTGATATGACATTGATGCCGAAAAAAGTAAACTTTTTATATGGATAAAAGCGGCGGATATGGCTCAATCTAAACAAAAGCGCCCTATTCACGCTATTGAATAGGGTCTAGAATTTACTGGGCGGTTAAGCCCTTCTATAGGAGGTCGGTTCACGTGCCTTACCCTACGCGGACAGCCCGCGCTGTTCGTCTGTTATCGCTGCTGATATGCGCTGCTACACTGACAACGGCCTGTCCGCTTCCTGCCCATGCCTTTGCCAATCACTTACAATCCTCGTCCGCCGGAAGCAGCCTGACAGTTAATGTAGATGCTGAACATGCACAGTCTTCAATGTATATTTCCAGGCTTGCTTTATATCGTTCCATCGAAGCCCTGACAGGAGTCCCTTGGTACAGGCTGGCCGCCATCGACCAGTATGAACGTACACTTACGGTGGCTCATCCCAAAGATCGCAAGCATGCAGAACGGACCATAGGTATTTTCGTTACGGGACCGATCTGGTCCGGCTTGATGAACCCTGATTCGGAGGATCAAAATCCACGTTCCATAGAACTATTTTCCGGGCTGGGACAAGACGGTTCGGGTGATGGAATTGCTGACCGTAATAATGACAAGGATCTGCTGTTCAGCATCGCATCTTATCTCGGAAAGTATGGAAACAACGAGGATGAATTTGGTATTGCTGTTTGGGAATATTACCATAACAGCCGCGCAGTTCAAAGAGTTCAGCAGTTTGCCAAGCTGTATCGGACGTATGGCAAGCTGGATCTGGTCAGTCAAGCTTTCCCCCTTCCTTTAGGCAGCATTTATAGCTACCGCAGCACATGGGGAAGCCGTCGCAGCTGGGGGGGCTACCGTATACATGAAGGAACTGACCTGTTTGCTGGCTACGGAGTTCCAGTTCGCAGTACCTGCTACGGTGTAGTTGAAATGAAGGGCTGGAATCCCTTTGGAGGATGGCGCATCGGAATCCGAGATCTCAACAACCGCTATCACTACTATGCGCACCTTTCCGGCTTTGACAAAACCGTTCACAACGGAGACGTCGTTACACCTGGCCAGACGGTTGGCTGGGTCGGAAGCTCGGGCTATGGAAAACCTGGTACCCAAGGCAAGTTTCCACCGCATCTGCACTATGGTATATATCGGGACAATGGCTGGGCAGATTGGTCCTTTGACCCGTATCCATTATTAAGACAGTGGGAGCAGTCCGAACGCAAAGCGCTCAAAACAGGAAAGACAAAAGGGACCTCCTCATAGGGTCCCTTTTATTTTTCCAGAGCAACTCACGTCACTCCATTCTGCTCTATGGCGTTGGGGGCTGACTAGAGGAGTTTGGGTCTTCCTGTACCTCTGGAACACTTACTATGCTGGAATCTATAGCGCCGCTACTCTCTATGGAATGGGGAGGCAACGCCAACTGCGGAGCGGCTGCACCATTTTTACCTACTGGTTTTCCCTGATTGTCATAGTAGTACATCGGAACGTTGCCCACCACCAGCAAATAAGAAACGGGGATTTCCGTCTCCACAATCTGAGGTTGCATCTCAAACGGTATAACCACAGACACTTCCGTCGTAATCCGAATATACACTTCAACCAAGATCATGTTTATGCCCGCATCCTGTTGCCGCGTATTTAAATCCACCTTGATCGCTCCATGCGGCTCCACCTTTAGAGGAATCTTGGGGCCATAAGCTGCCAACAATGGACTGCCCAATGCCTGACCAATCGGAACGCTCTCATCAAAATGGCTCATGCTGTCCATCGTTGCCTTAACTGCTTTGAGCGTGTCTGACGTAATTTTCATATGCTCTGCATAATTCAGAACAAAGCCGGAGGTTCTTCCTTGTGCATCCGTTCTCCATTCGATCAAATTATCAGCTGTCTTCCCCTGCTCTACCTGTGCTGTAATTGCTGAATTAATAGCCTCCGTCGCCATTTGTTTGACCCGCACTTTTGCCAGATGCATCATAGGCGGCTTCAAATGCTGCTCCACATAAGCAGCCACCTGTATGATTCCTACCAGCAGCGCCAGTACCACAATCAAAAATACTCTACGTCTGCCGCGTCGCCTTCTGTTGGGCGCGCTGTGCCATTGCGGTCTTCTCATCATCCGATCCCCCCGCAGCGTTGAACTTACCCTACAAGGATATGCAAGGAAGGGACGAAAAAGAAGCCGCCCGTCCGGCAGCTCCTCTAGATGGAACAAATATATAATTGCAAATATAAGGTGCACTCATTATTTGAAAATATGGTCAATCTTTTCGATATCAGCCTGACTCAATTGGACATTTAGCGTCTTCAGATTCGCCAGCACCTGCTCCGGCCCCTTCGCCCCTGGAATGAGGGCATCAATCGAATCGCGGGTCAAATACCATGCGAGCACTACGTGAGCAACCTCTGCATTCAACGCATTGGCAATCTCCCGTACCTGCTCCACTTTGTCCAAATTAAGAGCAAATGTATCTCCCTGAAACAGTGGATTATTCGCTCTAATGTCCGTGAAGGTCATGTCTTTCGTATACTTACCACCCAGCAATCCTGAAGCTAGCGGGAAATAAGGCACAAACGAAATGCCATTTTCCTTAGTATAAGGCAGCAGATCCTTCTCAGCTTCCCGTTGAAACAAATTATATTGGGATTGGAGCACATCTACATAACCGTCGCTATTCGCATCCTTAAGTTGTTCAATGGAAAAGTTAGATACGCCAATAGCCTTGATTTTGCCTTCGTCCTTAAGCTTCTTCAGTTCTCCGACTGCTTCTGCCTTCGGCGTAGCTTCATCGGGGAAATGGATATAGAACAGATCGATATAATCGGTCTGCAATCTTTTCAGACTAGATTCGACGGATTCTCGTAAAAAAGCAGGCGAGTTGTCAAAAACAATCTCTCCGTTCACAAATTTGTGTGCACCCTTCGTGGCAATAACAGCTTTATCACGCTGACCACGCTCTTTCAATACCTCACCAATTAATCGTTCCGAGTGCTCAGGTCCATAAATAAAAGCCGTATCCAGAAAGTTGATGCCATTGTCCAAAGCTGTGCGAACGACTTCTTTGCCCGTTTCATTGTTCAAATCGGAAAAGAGATTATGTCCTCCCACCTTATTTGCACCCAAACCGATTGGTTTTACATATAAATCTGTTTTACCAAGACGCACTTGCTCTGCCAATTCACGTCATCTCCTTTTCGAAAGTTACTTCCATTTTATTATTAAATTCCAAAAAAGGCAAAGTGCGTACCTGGCTGCTGAGCCCCATCCTATTTTCTTTTTCGCTTCATACTACGAATGGTCGTTTTCGTTGCCTGATCCACCCGGTATGATTCTGTAATTTTCTGCAGAGCTTTATTGAAAGTAAAATCATCCAATGTATTATGACTTAAATACGCCATCGTTGCCTCAGGCAGCTTGATATAACAGATCGATATCGCCCATGCTACCGCCATTTGTACATAATAATCCTCACGATGGGTCTGATCTAGCAGAGCAAACACCCGGTTCATATACTGTTCCTCAATATAAAAATTCAGAAGCATAACTACACCAAACCGAATTTCATATTCTTTCTTGGAGAGCAAGTAGGGTTGAATAAACTCCCACACCCGTTCTTTATGATGTTTGGTGATTTTCAATCCGGCACAGAAACTATCACATACGGACCAATTATCAATTTTAGGAACAAACTTGGCGGTATAACTCAAAACTTCCTCTATATCAGTTTTTACAGAACCAATCACCATGCCTTGCAGCATGACTTCTTCGAAGTGATCACTTTCAGCAGTCTCCAGATAGAGACGCCAATCCCCTTTGGCGATATTTTGAGCTAGCTTACGCAGCATTGGCAGACGTACACCCAGCACATTATTAATCGTCGGAAGCAATGCAGCCGTGAATTTCTGAAAATCCGCATCCACATATGACAGTATTTGTTCTCTGATTGTTTTCTCCATCGTTTCCACTCCCTGATTTTTAACGAAATGAAATACTCCACAAATAAATGGAGGCCACCGAACCATAAGGCGAATAGACTCGGCGGTACTCCTCGAATTGCTGCTTGGTCAATGTATCCAGATGGTACAACTTCATCATTCCCCGTCGAATAGCCATATCACCCCAACTGACGACATCTGGACGCTCCATGCAATTCATCAGCATCATTTCAGCCGTCCAAGGTCCTATCCCTTGCAGCGAGGACAATTTCTCGATCACCTGTGCATCGGAAAGCTCATATAATTTCTGTAAATCCAACAGGCCCTGCTCGATCGACTGGGCTATATTAAGGATACATGTGGCCTTTTTCATGGTGATGCCACAGCTTTGAATATCTAAAGCCGTCTGAACAGCTATATTTTGTGGAATGATCACGCCTAACTTCTCCTGCATCCTTGCCCATATGGTCTGAACCGCCTTGGCCGATATAAGCTGTCCCACAATTGCATGAACGAGCGCCGCAAACAGGTCAGGAATGATCACCCGTTCTACCTTGCCCATTTGCGTCATCGCTGCACCAAGTACGGTGTCTACGTTTTTTAGATAATTGATTTCCTTGTCCCCATAATCAAAGTTTTTGGTCATTACGGTTTGCATTCGTTCTCCCGCTGCCCCCTTATATGGTTCACTCTTGGTTCAATGGCATAGACTTCTGTTCCATCAAGGTTCGAATCCTTCTTTGCTCACGTAGAGCTGTTCTTTCGGGAAAACATGGAGAAAACGTTCATAAACCGTCTTATAGGCAGCAGGATGATACCATTCTTCCAGCCCCAATGACTCGTACAGCGCACCTATTTTTAAGCTACGCGTTCGTCTCCCCCCACTGCCATCTCCCATAAAATAATCATCAATACAGACACGGTTGACCAGAGGCACGAGCTTGTCTGCAAAATGTTCACTGCTTGGAAGCATCGGAGCAATCGTAGCTTGCGTCGGTACACCTGCCTCCTTTAAGAGATGCAGCGTTTGGAGACGAGCCTGGATGGGAGGAGCTTCCGGGGTAAAATGTTTGCGTATATCTTCTCGATCTGTTTCTACAGTCATACTTACACGAACACGATCCCCCAATCGGAGCAGTAAATCGGTATCCCGCCGTACCAGTGGACTGCGCGTCTGTAAAAAGAGAAAATCTGGTGGCTCATCCACCATCACCTCCAGCAGAGACCGGGTCACCTCTTCCTTGTACTCAGCAGGCTGATAAGGATCTGTGCTTGACGACATGAAAATCGTGACTTTACCTTTGGATTTGGCTCTACGAAGTTCCTTGCGAAGAATATCTGCCGCCTGATTTTTAATATCAACCCATGTCCCCCACGCTTCCTTCCGAAATGTGGAGACTGGCAATTGGCGTACATAGCAATACGAGCAACCAAAGGTACAACCTGTATACGGGTTCAACGAGTGTGTATACCCTGACAAGAAGCCGGTCCCTTTATTCAGAAGTGTCTTTGGGGATTTGTAATACTCATTTTTCATACTGAACCAACGCCACTCTTTCCTTTTCGAGCTGCAAAAGCTTAACCTTCATGTCCAAACCACCACGATATCCGGTCATAGCTCCATTTTTACCAATGACCCGATGACAAGGGACCGTAACCAAAATCGGATTAGCACCGATGGCGGCCCCCACCGCACGAACAGAGGCTGGTTTTTGAATAGCGTTGGCAATATCTGAATAGGATAGTGTTTCCCCATACGGAATATCACACAACGCATTCCAAACCGCCAGCTGGAATGCAGTCCCCTGAAAGTCAAAGGGCAATGTAAATTGGGTGCGCTCCCCTTGGAAATATTCAATCAGCTCCTTGGCATAGGGCTGTAAAGCGGCATCCTCTTCAACTAAAGGGCTACCGGGAAATCGACTTCCTGCCCATGAAAACAATTCCTCTACAGGATGATTGGGCGAGCCCACATAACATAATCCTTCCGATGTAGCTGCAATATATAAATTCCAATCCTCATGTGTCAACAATGACCAATAGATCGTTTTATTTATTTGATGTGCCATGCTGTGTACCTCCATTTTATGTTGCTTTCGATTTGAGTTGGCGATATTGCAATGGGGTGTAGCCTGTATTCTTTTTAAATAACGTAATAAAGTAAGGTGCATTGGACAGACCTACGTTCTCCCCCACTTCCGCAACAGATATATCTGAGCAGATGAGCAGCTCCTTCGCTTGTTCCAACCTGGTCTGCTGTATATATTCCATCGGGGTTAGATGCATGACCCGCTTGAAGGTACGATGTAAATGATACGGACTTCCATGACTTATCTCAGCTAGGATGTGCAATGTTAAGTCCTTCATATAGTTAGAATTCACGTATTCTGTAACCCGTGCGATCCATTCATGATCAGGCAATCGTTGTCCTGTCGGTTTACACCTTTTGCATGGACGGAAATGCTCAGCCAATGCCTGTTCCGCTGTTTTAAATATACGGATGTTCTCTCTTTTGGGAGGTCTGGATTTGCAGGAGGGGCGACAAAATATTCCCGTTGTCTTCACAGCGTACAAAAATATCCCGTCATAAGACTTGTCGTTTTCTACGATAGCTCTCCACTTGTCGTCAGTTATGGATAAATCGGATGTACTCATTCAAATCCCCTCTCTGATGCAAATGTGGCTCCCCACATACCATGGCAGGATTATTCAAAATCCCTCTGTCTAAATTATAAACTAAATAGTGAACATATGTACCCTTCTTGGAATGTAAAGGCAAGATAACGAAAAAAAGATGACTCCCCGCGGAGCCACCTTTGATCTTACTTATCTATCTTATTTAGGCTTAAAGCTTGCTCGGTTTAGCGGTGATCGTCAACTCATCTGAAAGAGGCTGATATTCCTTTGACCAGTACTCGGTATTTGAAATACCTGCCTTCTCCGGGTCAAACACCGGGTCAAGCCCTTGCCTCCGCTGCTGTTCGTAATCCTTAAGCACCAGAAGAGCAGGCTTGGCCAACAGAATCATAGCAATCAGATTCACCCAAAGCATAATGCCGACACCCATATCCCCCAGTGTCCACGCCAGAGCCGATTCCTTGACGACCGTTCCATAGAACGTCGAACCCAGAATAACCAGCTTTAACAGGAACATAGGCCATTTGGCTTTACGATCGGCAATCAGGTAGGCCATATTCGTTTCAGCGATATAATAATAGGCGATAATGGTGGTAAAGGCGAAAAAGAACAATGTAATGGACAAAAGACTCGACCCAAAACCCGGAAATACCGATTCGATGGCAGCCTGTGTATATTGAGTTCCTTCTTCAACACCCGGAAGATGCTGCACAATATAGCCCCCACCTGGTCCCTTCACATTGTACATCCCTGTAAACAAGACCATGAAAGCCGTAGACGTACAGACTAAAAAGGTATCTACATATACAGAAAATGCTTGAACCAGTCCTTGCTTTGCGGGATGAGACACTTCTGCGGCGGCGGCTGGATGGGCACCAGAGCCTTGTCCTGCTTCATTCGAATAAATGCCTCGTTTTACCCCCCAGGCAATGGCTGTCCCTGCTATACCACCGAACACTGAATCGATACCGAAGGCACTGCGAAAAATAAGGGCAAATACATCGGGAAGCGCAGTAATGTTCGTCATCATAATATAGAAAGAGACAAGGATGTAGCCAAGTGCCATAAAGGGTATGACTACCTGTGCCACATTGGCAATTCTTTTTACACCACCAAATATGATAAGCGCCAGCAACACGACAACTACTATCCCGGAAACCTTCATATCCATACCAAACGAACTATGAAAAGCTACCGCAATCGAATTCGATTGAGTTCCCGGCAACAGTAAACACATAGCGACCAACGCTACAACTGCGAAAATAACCGCAAACCATTTTAAGCCTGTCCCTTTTTCAATATAAAAGGCTGGACCGCCCCGGTACTGACCATCGCGCTTTACCTTATATACCTGAGCCAGTGTGGATTCCACAAACGCAGTAGCTGATCCGATAAAAGCCATGATCCACATCCAAAATATCGCCCCGGGTCCACCCATACCGACTGCCAATGCAATCCCCGCAATATTTCCCGTCCCTACACGCCCTGATAAAGCCATCGTAAAGGCCTGAAAGGAGGATACACCTGCCTCGGAACTTTTCCCTTTAAATACGAGACGAATCATCTCTTTGAAATGCCTGATTTGTAGGAATCGAGTCATGATCGAAAATAATAGCCCCACGCCCAAACAGATATATACCACAGGATTGCTCCAAATGACGCCGTTTACTGCCTCTGCCCACTGCTCTAACATTCCTTGTATTTCCCCCTGATCAATCAATTAATTTTCTTATCTATGTTTTCAGAAAATTTGCATAATTACAAAAAAATTATAGATTAGTTTTTACCCCCATACAAGTTAATTTAATTGACATATTGTCAATTACAAGTGGGCTTACCAGCTACATAAAATGACGACAAAAAAGCTCTGATGATCCGGGAATATGGATCATCAGAGCCTTGTCCTTAAGACATTTAGGCAATGCTTTCTTTCTCATTCAGAGCGCTAGACAGTTTCAACAGCGGGGCCTGCTCCGTTACCTCTCCTTGAGCGATTGGAAGGACTTCAGTATATTCGGAAGAATTCGTAATGATAACTGGCGTAATCGTAGGATAACCCTCTGCCCTGATTTGCTCAACATCAAACTCAAGCAGTAGGTCCCCAGCTTTCACCTGATCGCCTTCTTTGATATGGGACGTAAAATGTTTACCGTCCAGCTTGACCGTATCTACTCCGACGTGAATCAGAACTTCTGCGCCATGATGCGAAACAACTGCAAGCGCATGTTTTTTCTTGAACGCCACGGTGATGGTTCCATCGAACGGGGCTACGACTCTGCCCGTTGTCGGTTGGATGGCGATACCTTTACCCATAGCTTCCGAAGCAAATGCTGGATCGGGAACCTCCGACAGAGCGACCACCGTTCCTTCAATCGGGCTTAGTACCTCTTCATTAGAAACTGCAACTGTAGATGTCGATTCTTTAGCCGAATTGTTAGTAGTTTCCTCTTCTTCAACTGGATCTTCAAAACCTAAAATATAAGTCAAGATGGCCGACACCAGGAATGAAACGGTAATCCCTAAAATCAATCCCGGGAAGCCTTGTCCACCAGGACCGTAAAAGATCGGCAAGGTCAGCAAGCCAGGTGCGCCAGAGGCAAATGCTTGCGTCCCAGCTTGGCCAATAATGGCACCACCGACAGCACCGCCGATAACACCGGCAATAAACGGGCGCTTCAGCGGCAGCGTAACCCCATAGACCGCTGGCTCTGTGATTCCGAACAACGCAGTAAGTGTAGCAGAACCTGCTAGCGTTTTCAGCTTTTTATTTTTCGTTTTCAGCATGACACCAAACGCTGCGCCGGTTTGAGCAAAGATGGAAGCCGCAGCGGAAGGCTTGATCCCGTCTCTGCCATTAACAGCAATATTATTAATGAATACAGGTACAAGACCCCAGTGAACACCGAAAATAACGAGCAACTGCCAGCAAGCACCAAGAATTGCTCCAGCCAGCAGCGGACTAAAGCTGAACGCAGCAACGAGCGCGGTAGCGATTGCGTTGCCCACATACACCCCAACTGGACCAAAAACCATCAGGGTCAGAGGAAGCATAATTACAAGTAGAATCAAAGGTGTAATAAAGTTTTTGACACTCTCATGGATCACGCGATTGCACCATTTTTCCAGCTTACTCATGACGATAACGGCTAAAATAATCGGAATAACGGTAGATGAATAACTCATCATCACAATAGGAATACCGAAAAAGTCTGTAGGTGTACCTTCTGTTTTCAACGTGACAATGGTCGGGTAAAGCAGCCCTCCGGCGATGGTCAGAGCAACGAAGATATTACCTCCAAATTTCCGTGCCGTTGTAACCGCTAACAAGAGCGGCAGGAAATAAAACAAGCTGTCAGCCGCAGCATACAAAATCATATAGGTAGTGTCTTTCGGAACCAACCAGCCGAGGTTACTCGCAATCAGCAGTAGACCTTTCAAAATACCGGACCCCGCCATAACTCCGAGCAACGGTGCAAAAATACTGGAAATTACGTCGATTACAGCGCCAAACCCTTTCTTGCCTTTAGCTGAATGATCTTCTTTTCCAGTTTCATTTAAAATGTTGGATACTTGGCCGATGGCATTATACACTTCTGGTACTTTGTTGCCGACCACAACCTGGAACTGGCCACCGCTCTGCTTGACCGTAATAATTCCATCAGTTTTCTCCAGCTTTGCCTTGTCTGCTTTCGCCTCATCTTTTAGTACAAAACGCAGGCGCGTGGCGCAGTGTACGAGCGATACTACATTTTTTTCGCCGCCTACCAGGTGCACAATTTCTTTAGCCAGTTGTTCATAACTCATGATGGACACCTCCATGTTCTAAGGGGCTTTTTACCATATTTAGGCACACAAAAAACCTAAGCCTTGAAAAATGGTGGGCACTTGAGTCCCGCAATTTTTCATGACTTAGGTTTTGCCTGCATAACCAGTAACAATCCCAGTTAAAAATTATTAAATTCCTGTTACTCACATAATACATTTAATCTACCATATTTGTCAACAAAAACATTTTAAATATATTTTTGATTCTTTTTTACTAAAAAAGTTCAACTTATCTGTTCACCACTCGTTCAATATGCACAGTCAAATACAGCTTTTCTTCGTTCG
Organism: Paenibacillus sp. SEL3; assembly: GCF_054602585.1. Lineage (NCBI taxonomy): Bacteria > Bacillati > Bacillota > Bacilli > Caryophanales > Paenibacillaceae > Paenibacillus > Paenibacillus sp. SEL3. The sequence continues at coordinate 1,404,404 of NZ_CM137725.1, forward strand.
TCAATTCGTGATTGTATTCTTTTTTTACAAAGGTTCCGATTTTCTCAGTACAAGCAGCTGCTTCCTTGTGCTTTTCCTTAATCATGTCATACAAATGGTCATAGTTATTTTCATAGTGATTTCCCTTAAATACGCGCTGGGCAAAAAATTTCAGATGCGTAATAAAGCGGAAATAACTCAAAGAATCCTCGTCAAAATCAACCTTAAAATGGTACTTTGCGATATTGATAATTTGCTGGATAAACTTCGTGATACTCATGGTTGTAATGACTTCCTCGTTCATTTCAGCATTCACGATGTGAAGGGCAATATAAGCTGCTTCATCTACAGGCAGTTCAATATCGAGCTTTTGTTTGATTTGTTCCAGCGTTTTCAGACCTATCGCAAATTCTTCTTTGTATAGCTGTTTGATTTCCCACAACAACGCGTTTTTGATTTCCAATCCTTCCCGGTATCTTTCAACAGCGAAATTGATATGATCGGTCAGCGAAACATAAATATTTTCGTTCAGCTTTCTATTCAGATTATGCTTGGCGTCATTTATGACTTCCTCTACAATCATGATCAAATCAAGCGGTACCTCACGTAACAGCATTTTAAAGTTATCGGACGTCTGTTTGTTTTTCAGAGCAAATACCTTCTGAATTCTGGTTTCGTCTACTTTGTCTCCAGGCTTTTTCTTAAAAGCAATCCCCCGCCCCATCACCACGAGTTCGGTACCGTCCGTCTGGTAGACGCTGATTACATTGTTGTTGATGACCTTTGCTATGTTCATCTTGATCCCCCGTTCCATATGCCAGCAAGAGCCACACTTGCTCCATCCTATTTATTGTAAACAGAAAAAAACCGAAGCACGCCAAATAAACAAGACTGTAACATCTTCTTATTTGTGGCTTAGGTTTTGCCTGCTACGCAGTAACAATCCTAAAAATGATGGAATTGCGTCAAGTATAGCCCGAAGAGGAACGATTGTCAACGCTTTCAATGAAGAAACGAAGATCGGAAATCCCCGTGGGCCCGGGATGTCCGATCCTATTACTTGTGGTACGATTATTCGCCCAGATTTTCTCCGTCGGAATGAATTACGTTTTTGTACCAGTGGAAGCTTTTCTTTTTAATCCGTTTCAACGAACCTTCGCCTTCGTTGTCGCGGTCCACATAAATATAACCGTAACGTTTTTTCATCTCTCCTGAGGAAGCGCTGACAATGTCAATAGGTCCCCAACTTGTGTAACCGATAATTTCGACTCCGTCTTGAAGAGCCTCACCCATTTCGGCAATATGCCGCTTGAGATAGTCGATCCGGTAATCGTCGTTAACTTCTCCTTCAGGCGAAACCACATCATTGGCACCAAAACCGTTTTCCACTACGAACAGAGGCTTTTGGTAACGATCATGCAATTGGTTGGCTGTGATGCGAAATCCTTTGGGATCGATCGTCCAGCCCCATTCGGACTTATCCAAATATGGATTGGCTACGGAGCCGAATACATTACCACTGGTCATATTCTTGACGATTTCCGGGTCTGTGCTGGTCGTCCGGCTTGAATAATAGCTGAATCCGATATAGTCAACGGTGTGATCTTTCAGAATGGCTGCGTCGCCTGATTCCATCTCAATGTTTAATCCATGATCCTTAAAGAAGCGCTTCGCATAACCAGGATATTCGCCGCGTGACTGAACATCAATGAAGAAGTAGGACTCGCGGTCTTTTTCCATGCCCTGATATACATCTTCGGGATTACACGTATACGGATAGAAGCTGCCGGCAGCAAGCATACAGCCAATCTTCGCATCTGGGATAATCTCGTGACACGCTTTTACAGCCAGCGCACTTGCAACAAGCTGATGATGTGCAGCCTGGTACTGAATTTGTTTAACGTTTTCACCTTCTTGAAAAACAAGACCGGCGCCGAGAAACGGCAAATGGAGAAGCATGTTAATCTCGTTAAATGTCATCCAGTACTTCACTTTATCCTTATAGCGGGTGAATACTGTTTTGGCATAGGTTTCAAACAGACCTACCAGCTTCCGGCTCCGCCAGCTTCCATACTTCTCGACCAGATCCACTGGCACGTCAAAATGAGCGAGAGTAACGACTGGCTGAATGCCATGTTTATGCAACTCGTCGAACAAATCATCGTAGAATTGCAAACCTGCTTCATTAGGAGTAACGTCTTCTCCTGTTGGAAAAATACGAGCCCAGGCAATGGAAACACGCAGCGCCTTAAATCCCATTTCTGCAAATAGCGCGATATCCTCACGATAGTGATGATAGAAATCAATGGCTTGGTGGGAAGGATAGAATTCGCTTTCAAGTGGAGTCAGTGAAGGAACATTCCCTTTCATTATGCTTCTTCTCTTCTCTCCGGTAGGCAGCAGATCCACCAGACTCAATCCTTTACCGTCCTCCAAATAAGCACCCTCGGCCTGATTGGCAGCAAGAGCACCGCCCCATAAAAAGTCTTTAGGAAAAATATAACTGGACATAAACATTCTCCTTCCAAATGTGTAATAAAAGGGGTAGCGAAGGGTGACAGACAATAAAAAAAACCCAAACCAGCCTGTGTACACTTACAGTGTAAACAAGCCAATTCAGGTTATGCCCTATCGGTAACATCCCATGAAAAGGTTATACGTATTTGTTTGAAACTCTAACAAAGATTTGGGAACCTGTCAAATTCATTTGATAAATAACACGCAGCCCCTGTGGGTTATATCATACAACAGCATTAATTCAAATGCCTATTGGGTAATGAATTGAACCATGAAGGAAACCCCAGATAAACGACTTTACGAAAGATACCTGGCTGTTCGTCTTTGTCTGGAAGGGCACGTGTTTTCGAAGATCGCTGATCTACTCAGTCGCTATTTTAAGATATTTTGTTGCAAGAAATTTAGGAAATCCCTTTGCATAGAGCCAAGAGGAATAATTTTTTTGATTATCTTGAACCTCCAATGCTGTCCTTTAATGTTAAATGACCATATTGCAGAAGACAGATATATGGAATGATATTTTTGTTCTTGTAAATCAGCTACTTCAAATTCAACTTTCTGTACTACTTTAGTGGGAAATAGATTGAGGAAAAGGATAATAATTTTATCATTATTTAGGAGTAATATAGCTCGACTTGTCCAAGCCGAAAGGCTTTGAGGAGTTTGTTAATGAATATCATAATCAAATACCTTTCTATTTGGATGTTCAAATGAAATAACATTTTAAAGAGTATCTTCCGAAATATTCAAAACTCGAATTGTTTCCAGTTGTTAATCCGTTTCATAAACTGGCCGACATGAAGCTTAGTCTTATAAAACCTCTAAAAAAACACGTTATTCGCCACATTGGATTTAAGCCACAGCCATAGCCCCTCTACTGGATTTAGGTTGGGACTATAGGGCGGAAGAAAGACCAGGTGCAGGTGTAGATGTTCCTATCTCATTTGACAATATAATTAGTCTCATTTAATGTTATGAACCACATCTGGTGCCTCTTTTATCTGATATAACAAAGGAGGATAACCATTTCGAAATACCAGAACATCAGGCACATGTAACCAAAATTTTTTCTCTAATTTTTTTGTTTTATATGGGATGGGGACTTCAACGGGTTGAACATAGTAATATAATGTTGAAATATCCATCTCTAGAAAATAATAAAATAAACACTCATTCAATGAGTGGTACTCGACAGTACGCTTCATCTTTCTACTGTGAAAACTTCCGATGATGTGAGGCCTTTGCCAGCTGATTTTATTATCTACTCTCCGTTTTGGTGAGAATTCTTGGTCTTCTTGTAGCCAGTTTTTATTATTCTACATTATAGATTCCATGTAGAAAACCTCCCTTCCTGGTAATCAATATTACCAACCTCCAAAGCGTAAATCACTCGGCTATAATACAATGCTAAGTTTGACTTCTGGCCCACAGTCCGTTATCAGATACGGTTGCTCGACAAGAAACACCGTGCTGAAAATGCGGTTTTCCTCTTTAGGAATATATCCCCTTCTCCTTTCGGGTAACAAATTAATTAGCTGATCTAGTTTTTATCTTTTCATAAATAAAATTAAGAATAGAGATTTTCACATGTAACCTCTAAAAAAGCGACACTACATATTTTCTGCAGCGTCGTCTCGTTAGTGTTATTTTTAATTGTTGTTTCAAAGTGTCTTATGGCAGTTATTAACCACATATAGCTTGAATTAAAAACGTCCTCAGAATATCTAAAGTAATTTAACGATACGGATTCAATTCAGACAATAATCTTTCTTATCTTTTAATAATTCATGCCTTTTATTTTCTTATAGAGCACAGTGTAAATGTATCCGGTAGATATATTTTTAGCTTCGCGGTATTGATCAATTTCTGTCATGAAGAACAAGTCCTTGTACTTCTCCGAGTATTCTACGAATCGTGTAGGTCCCGCCATAGCTCTAATGAACTTCTTTGCCCATTAGACGTCCTTGCATTTTTTTCAGCCGCTCCAGAGCTCCTTCTTCATCAATGGCCATGTCGTACATTTGGTGGGCAAGCTGGAACCCTTGATCACTGACCAGGGCTTGTTTCCATGGACGGGATATAATGGAGTGGGACAGATGTCTCGTTGAACGCGGTGCCTGCATGATCATCTCCGCAAGCTCCCATGCGCGAGGAAGAAGCTTTTCCCGGGGCAGGACTTCACTAACGATGCCCAGGTCCAAGGCGGTTTGACCATTGATATTCTTGCCGGTGTATGCGTAATATGCTGCTTTCTTGAAACCGATCATGTTCTGCAGTGTGAGCAGCATTCCATCTCCGGGAGGTGTGCCTCCCAGATAATGAGGATCAAAAAAGTCCGCGTCTTCAGCACAAATGGTAATATCGCAGAGAGTTGCGAGTTCACAGTGCGTTCCCGGCCCGTTGATCGCCCCGATGGTGGGGATGTCAATGCAGAATATCAAATTTTCAAGCAGTCTCAGCGATTCATGATACTGTTCGAGCTTCTTTTGCTTCGGCCAGTCCATAAATTTTGTATTCCAGACCTCAGGGTCCCCTATTACCCATTTATCCCCTGTTCCTGAAATAATCATTACCTCGTTCTCAGGGTCGCGGCCAATATCTGACCATGCATGGGACCATGCCGTATGGGCTTCCCAAGAATGCTTGTACGGCCCTCCGTCGGTATGCAACCGTACTTCGATGATTCCGTCACGGCGGGTCATTAATAGAAATTCCTTGTATTTCTCCGAGTACTCTTCAAATTTGGTTGGTCCAATCATACGTCTCTCTGTCATTTCAATTCCTCCTGGTTTTGTTGAGATATTATCTATTACTTTCAAGCCAATCTCTGGCGAAAGCAGCGTAAGCCGCAGCCCCTTTGTACAGCACCTCATCCGAGAACATCGTCTTTGGATGATGCACAGGGTAACCATAGCCTTCCTCGGTATTGCCTGCGTTAAGAAATACTGAGGTACTTGGCACCGCTTGTGAGACAAATGCGAAGTCTTCCGATCCCATTAATTTCCCGCCGGGTATCAATTGGGTTATACCGATTAAGGAACTGGCGCCAAAAGTGTTTGCAATCGTAGTTCTCATTTGACGGTTAAGCCCGCTGTCCGTTTTCACCTCAGGACATCCCCTGGTATAGATCACATCCACCTTTGCCTGAAAAGTTTCTCCGATACCTGCAGAAATGTCGTGGATACGGGTTTCCATTTTGTCCCGCAATGCGGCGTTAAATGTGCGTACGCTTCCTTTCATTCTGGCCGTATCGGGAATCACGTTGTTTGTACTTCCGCCTTCCATCACGCCAATGGTAAGGACGGCACTCTCAACTGGCGGAATTTCACGGCTGAGAATACCCTGCAGCGCCAGATGAAGATGAGCAGCCACATTTAACGGATCGACCGCGGCACTCGGCATTGCTCCATGTGCACCCCTTCCGCGGATGATGATTTCGAACCAATCAGAGGAAGCTGAGATAGCTCCACCGGCCTCAGGCACTACAAATTGCCCGATAGGAATTGGCATTCCGGTCAACACATGAAGCATCATGGCTGCATCCACCTTAGGATTATCAAGAATCCCATTCTCAAGCATCATCTTTGCCCCGTGCAGAGTCTCTTCACCCGGCTGAAACATAAGCTTAACCGTCCCGCGAAGCTGCTCTTCGTTGGCCTTCAGGATCTCCGCAGCTCCGAGCAGCATGGAAGTATGCAAGTCATGACCGCATGCATGCATGTTTCCGTTCAACGACGCAAAAGAAAGCTCCGTTTCTTCTTGAATGGGCAGCCCATCCATATCCGCACGGATAAGGATCACCTTCCCGGCATGTTGTCCGCCGATCGTAACCATTAGACCTGACTCTCCTACGGGAGTAGGCTCAAGCCCCATCGACTCCAACACCTCTTTTACGTAGGCAGTTGTCCTCGGCAAACTTAAATCAAGTTCCGGAACCGCATGAAGATGATGCCTGTGCTTGACCAATTTGTCCTGCAGCTGGTGGGCCATACTCAAAAAATCTCCAGCTTCTTCAATCACAATAAACATCTCCCAAAGCACAAATTGAATGAACGTAAGAACAGAGTAAACATTCCCCCCTTCATATTTTAAGACTTTTTAAGAACGCTTTTATCGTACTTTTAAATCCATTCGCTGTCAAGAGAAAATAAGACATTTTAAGAACATTATTTTAGAGGCTGCCGGAACATTGAAATATCACATTTATTGTGATATAACTCTTTTGATTGAACTGTTTATGAAAGGAATCTATCATGAAAATCAAGCTGGGTATTATCACGCCTGAGACCCATATGGACTATTTCCGCGCCATTGAAGAAGAAATGCGGCCCTTATGTCAGTTCAGGTTTCTTACAATCAGTAACTTCCGGGAAACAACAGACATCTATCTCAAAAACTTAGATTCGGTGGATGGATTTGTGATCAGTGGCAGGATGCTTTACGAGTCAATCGATAAGGAATGCCTGGATGAAAAAGTACCTGTTCACATTTTGCAGGATGATGAAAACCTGCTTTACAGGGAACTTTTCCGGCTGCTGGTTACAGAACCTGGGCTTGATATATCCCGGATCTATGTGGATTATGCGTATATAATCAAGTCTTTCAGCGAATTCCAGCAATACCTGACTCATGAGGGAAAGCCCATTGACAGCGGTGATCTGCTCGAACGGGTGGAGACAATGCTGGAGAACCATATCACTCTATGGGAAGACAAGAAAATAGACTTGTCCATCACCGCGTTCGGCCACTTTGTTCCAGAACTCAAAAAGCACGGAGTCAGATATATCTTAATCCGGCCCACTTTGGAAAACGTTAAAGAGACCATAAGAGAGATCATCAACGAGATTACTATCCTCAAGCTTAAGAGTCAGAGGGCAGTTGTCGCATGCTTATCGACCAGAACGGCGGATCCGCTATCTGAAGAGCAGCTTCATGAGCTAAAGGTCCTTGTCGGCAGGTTTCTGCGCAGCGTGAATCTGGCAGACACGGCCCAAATTTCGGAAGGCTTTGTCAGACTATACACCACCTACGGAAATTTCATGAAAATCACCACTAACGCGCATAACTGCACCCTACTGGAGTATCTGGAAGAGCGCATAAGCGACAAGGTGAAGATCGGGTGGGGCTCGGGACATGAATATTTTCAAGCTAACATTAACGCCACCAAAGCTCACAGACAGGCGGAAGCCTTTACGGGCAGCTGCAGCTTTTTTATAAACGAGGATCAGAAGGTTATCGGCCCAATGCGGAGCATGAATGTCATACAGTTCTCTGAACAGGGGGACCCGGAAATCATCGCGTTAGCCAAAACTATCGGAATAAACAACATCAACTTGCAAAAAATCATGTCCTATGCAGAAATCATGAGAACAAATAAATTATCCTCTGAGGATGTTGCTGGCTGCCTGTCCATGACCGTCAGAGGTGCAAACCGTATCCTTAACAAAATTGAAGAAAGTAAATACGTACAAACGGTATTTGAAAAACGAGACAACAGTAAAGGGCGACCCAAAAAATACTACGAACTGTTGTTTCTTGACAAAGAAGGGCGCAAATTAAGCAGATGACACTCATTGTTACGCTTGCCATTTCGACTTTAAATTAATGGCAAAAAAGGCACATTTTCAAAACTGAAAACGTGCCTTTTTTTTTGAGCTTGATTTACCAAGCCAAATCACTTCCTGGCCGGACGACCAGCTCTGCATATGCTGCCCCCTCATCTGCGAACAGCCTAAAAACATTATTTAACTCGAATTTGTTTCTTTAACAACATGATTTGTCCGATATGATATGCATTATGAATACTTAAATTAGAAACAACTCCCCACCAAGGAGCATTAAAATATTCTGAAAGTTGTTTTGTGAGCTTTGATTCATCTGTTTCTTCTAAAATAACTCTCCAATTGCTAAATACATTCTCAAGTCTATTTAATGTTTCCTTCCAGCCTAAATCATTCAATTGATCTTGAGTCAAAGAAAATGTCTCATCATTGTTAATAGCATTATTTAATATAAATTCTCCTGCCTTAAAACGCTCAAGCCATGTTTCATTCCAATAAATAAGATGATTCACTATAGACCATATGGTTTGTTTATTGTCATTCTCAGTAACTGCTTCCGTTGCTGTTAGATCATCCAGTATATCCGCAAGAGGAATGAACCAACTCTTTTCGTTATAACATGCAGTTAATTGATCTATTAAAATTGATTTATAGGTCATCAAATGCTCCTCATCTCTTAATCGATTTAGGGTTCTTTCGGATAACGTTCCTATATTCACGACTCAGCGAATGCCGGACCCAGGACGAAAGTCCGCAGCATGAATATTATGTTAGATGTAACGGCCTACTTTGAATTACCTTCAGTCGTTCTTACAAAAAAAGAACACCAAGCCACTTCTACTTGGGTTTTCGGGGACTGACTGTCTCATTTAGATGGTATAAACAGTCTCATTCGATAATATAATTAGTCTCAATTGATGTTATAACCCACAGCCCCGTGTTCACTCTCTTAGTTTCGTTGTCTCATGGCCTCAAATAACAGCACCGTAGAAGCCATCGCCGCGTTCAGTGATTCCGCTTGCCCCTGCATCGGAATGAATATCGACTCATCCACCATGCGCGCGGTAGCATCAGAAATACCTTGGCCTTCGTTTCCGATCACAAGCCAAGTGGAAACACGCAAATCTATGGTATAGCATGACAAGCTCGCATCCAACGAGGTGCTGAGCAAGCGGGCACCTTTACTTTTGGCCTGCGGCAAAAGCTCCTCCAGACTGCCTTCAATCACCGGCAGGTGAAACAACGATCCCATCGTGGAGCGAATCGTTTTGGGATTGTACAGGTCGGCGCAGCCATGACCCAATATTACGCCTGCGGCTCCAGCAGCGTCCGCGCTGCGGATGATGGTGCCTACATTGCCGGGGTCCTGCACCCCGTCCAGCACCATTACCAGTGCATCCGGCTGCTCCAGCAATGCCGGGAATGCGCTGCGCTCCTCCTTACGCACGATGGCAAAGACCGACTGCGGCGTCTTCGTATCGGTGCATTTTGCAATGACCGCCGCTGACACGGGAACCCATTCCACCGGCTGGTCGACTGGATCCAGGCCATTCAGCTCGGCGGGAATGCCCTTGTCCAAATCATAGGCGACGGTTTCGACAGCCGCGTCCGAACGCAGCGCTTCCTGCACCAGATGAATACCCTCGACAATATATTTATGCTGCCGTGTGCGATGCTTTTTCTCCAGCAGTTGCGCCCACTCTTTTACACGCGCATTATTCGGTGAAATGATTTCCATTCGTTTAACCTTCCGTTTCTTTGTCCGTTTCAATAAAAATAAATAATGTATCACTTCACTTGTACTCGAACATCAAACCCTCATTAGGCTGCAAATGCCAGCTCCAGCTTGGTCAGATCATCCTTGTGGCCCACAATAACCAGTACATCACCCGGCTCCAGACGATCTTCGGCATAAGGTGAAATATTCATTTCCTGATTTCTGCGAATTGCCATCACATTGCAGCCGAAGCGTGCACGTATGTCTAGCTCCTTCAGGTTTTTGCCAATCATGGAATCGGCGGCTCGCATCTCCAAAATACTGTAGTCCTTGGACAGCTCGATATAATCCAAAATGTTGGGAGATGTCAAATGATGGGCTACCCGTAACCCCATATCCCGTTCAGGATAAACGACCTTATCTGCACCTATCTTTTGCAGCACTTTCCCATGCAGTTCATTTTGTGCCTTGACCACAAGAGCTGGTACGCCCATGTCCTTGAGAATCAATGTCGTCAGAATACTGGCCTGTATATCTTTACCAATCGCAACTACGATGACGTCAAAATTACGGATACCCAACGCTCGCAGCGCTTCCTCATCCGTCGAGTCGGCAGACACCGCATGCGTCACAGTATTCGACATTTCCTGTGTACGCTGCTCGTCCGAGTCAATAGCCAGCACATCAAAACCCATCTCACTCAGCGCACTGGCAACACTGGAACCAAAACGGCCCATACCAATGACCGCATACTGTTTTTTTGCCATTCCTTCTTTACCTCCCGATCACCATACTGTCCGTCATAGTATAGCATATCATGCTACAAACATAAATTTTGACATACTTATGCCAAATGCTTCTCCATGTATACTGGACAACAGCCCAAGCCATAATACATTCGATCACTACTACAACATACGGGAGGTACACATGCCCATCACAATGGATTTACGACAAGCAATTGTTCACAAAGTACACGGCAAATCAGAAGCTGATCTTACGGATATGATCATTGGGTCAGTGGACGGACCTGAGGCCGCTCTGCCTGGACTGGGTGTCATTCTTGAAATCGCTTGGAAGCATATGAGCCCAAACCAACAGCACGATTTCGTCCATTTGGCACATGAACAAATCGATAAAATCAAACCTGTACCCTTAACCTAGCTCTAGCTATTTAAGTTCTTGTTCCAATTTAATTGTGCTCATTATTTTACCCGTATTTGAAAATGAGAATAGTCCACTCGCATTCACATCGAGTGGACTATTCGTTGTATACATCAAATGACTGAGACCAAACTGTTCTGCTTACTCAATCTTATGGGGCCATTTCCAAAAACTTAGCTGTCGGATTTTTCTCCATAGCCGTACGCATGGCATACTCGTTTTCGAACAAGGCGACATAATTGCCCTTCTTATCCTTTACCAGCGTAGAGTTAATACGGAACTTGCTCGGGTCAATCTGCTCATCCACAATCCAACGTGCAAATTGGAATGGCATACGCTGAAGCTGTACATCAACCCCATACTCACCCTTCATGCGGTACTCAAATACTTCAAATTGCAGTTGGCCGACAACACCTAATAGCGTATCGTCAAAGCTTACCGTACGGAAAACCTGAATCATACCTTCCTCGGTCAACTGGTCAATACCCTTCAGATACTGTTTGTGCTTCAAGGCATTTTTCACCGTGACCTTGGCAAAAATCTCAGGCGAGAAGGTCGGCAGTTCATCAAACACAACCTCGCTACCTTGGCTGAGTGAATCACCAATACGGAAAATACCCGGGTCAAACAATCCTATAATATCGCCAGGAAAAGCCTCCTCGACAATATCACGGTCCTGTGCCAGGAACTGCTGTGGCTGAGACAGCTTAATCTCCTTGCCCATCCGTACATGCTTAACACTCATCCCGCGTTGAAATTTACCAGACACAATACGCAAAAATGCAATACGGTCACGGTGAGCCGGGTTCATGTTCGCCTGAATTTTAAATACATAGCCAGTAAACTTTTCGTTTGTTGGTTCAATTTCCCCAGCTGTACTACGGCGCGGCTCCGGTTTAGGAGCAAGCTGAAGGAAGTTTTCCAAAAATGTTTGTACACCAAAATTATTAATCGCACTGCCGAAGAATACCGGTGTTAATTCTCCGCGCTGTACTTTCTCCATGTCAAAAGGGTCACCCGCGACATCAAGCAACTCCAAGTCTTGGCATAATTGGTCATGCAAATATTCGCCCGCCATCTCACGAATGATCGGATCATTGTAATCTTCCACTTTTTGTACTTTAATCGTGGAATGGTCATCACCCTGAAACAGCTCGACCTGGTTTTTGACACGGTCATAGACACCGCACAGCTCGCGTCCTGTACCAATCGGCCAATTCATAGGCACCGAACGGATGCCAAGTACCTGCTCCAACTCCTCCATCAAATCAAAAGGACTGCGTCCCTCACGATCCAGTTTGTTAATGAAGGTGAAAATCGGAATTCCACGCTTCGCACAAACTTGAAACAGCTTAATCGTTTGCGCTTCCACACCTTTCGCTACGTCAATCAGCATGACTGCACTATCTGCTGCTGTTAATGTACGATACGTGTCTTCACTGAAATCCTGGTGACCTGGCGTGTCCAGAATGTTGATGCGGTGACCATTATAATCAAATTGCATCACTGAGGATGTTACAGAGATCCCCCGCTGTTTTTCAATCTCCATCCAGTCACTCGTGGCGTGTTTGCTTGCTTTACGCGCTTTAACTGAACCAGCAAGACGAATCGCGCCCCCGAACAGCAGCAGCTTTTCCGTTAGTGTCGTTTTACCCGCATCCGGGTGAGAAATAATCGCAAACGTACGCCGTTTGTCGACTTCCTGTTGAAGTATATCTGTTGTTTTACTCATTTCACATATCCCTTCATGATCAAATCCATTGCATTCCTGCTCAAGCTATTCATAAAAAGGCCATGATGCACGCCTGTTTTCATAAAATCATCGGCTCTATCGGCTCATTGCCGTTAGCCCCATTATTCGGCGTACCCCGTTACCATATTCATTATAAATACGATCTATTTACATGTTTTAGCCTGCCTTTAACTTATAATCAGTTGCAAACTGAAAACCTGAGACTAAGCTATTATAGCACACTCCGAACGCAAAGCATCCCCTTACGTCCTAAACAGGACATAGGGGGATGCAGGACAAAACGGGATTACTGAACGCCGCCTACTCGCCAGATGACATTATCTTCATCCTGACCGCTAACCGGCCACCACTTGAAGCCATCCTGCTCCAATAGCTTGTGAGCACCTTCCGGTCCCCATGAGCCTGCAGCATAGGTTTCCAGCGTATCCGGGGTCTGCTGCCATGCTTTGGCGATTCGATCGACGAATCCCCATGCCGTGGCAACCTCATCCCAACGCGTGAAGTACGTCGAATCACCCTCAATCGCATCCATCAGCAACCGTTCATAAGCCTCCGGTGAGTTGATGCCCACCATACAGCTTTGGCAAAAATCCATAGCCAATGGCTCAATATCTGATTCCGAGCCAGGTTTCTTGGCATTAATTTTAATGTAAATGCCCTCCATTGGATTGACCCGAATTACGAGCAAGTTCGGTTCCAGCTTATGCTTTTGACCGAGGTACACGTTCGTTGGCATGCTCTTAAATTCCACAACAATCTCCGTTGTTTTTACAGGGAGACGTTTGCCCGTACGAATATAGAACGGTACGCCAGCCCAACGGAAATTATCAACAAACACGCGTGAAGCAAAATAAGTCTCTGTGTTTGACTGCGGATCAACCTTGTCTTCTTGGCGATATCCCGGCAACTGCTGACCGCGATAACTGCCTTCGATGTATTGACCACGCACCACATTGGTTTTCACATCGTCAGACGTTTCAAAAGGGCGCAGCGAACGCAGCACTTTCACCTTTTCATCACGGATATCCTCAGGCAACAAACGACTAGGTGGCTCCATCGCAATCATCGTTAGCATTTGAAGCATATGGTTCTGTCCCATATCCCGCAAGGCGCCGGAATGATCGTAGTAACCTCCGCGTTCCTCCACCCCTACCGTTTCACTAAGCGTAATTTGCACATTGGCAATATGCTTATTATTCCACAGTGGTTCAAAGAAGGCGTTCGCGAAGCGGATCACCTCAATATTTTGTACCATTTCCTTGCCAAGATAGTGATCAATCCGATAAATTTCTTCTTCGGCAAATACTTCTCGTATTTCAACGTTCAATTCTTGTGCAGATTCGAGGTTATAACCGAATGGCTTCTCAATGACAAGACGATTCCACCCTTTGCCATCCATCATGCCGCCATCTTTCAAACTCTTAGACACGCTTCCGAATAATTCAGGAGCCAAGGCCAAATAAAACAACCGATTTCCCGGTATGTTAAACTTGCTTTCTATAGACTCCGTCTGCTGTCTCAACTCATGGAACCCTTCGACATTGTTGATATCAAGCGATTTATATTCAAAATGCTCGGCAAATGCCTGCCAATCTTGATCATTTTCTGCTTTGTAGCGACTAAACTCCTGTATGGAAGCGTACAGGTCATTACGGAATTCTTCCTCTGTGCGAGGACGCCTTGCTACACCAATAACGGCAAAATCCTCAGCAAGCTTGCCTTCGCGGTACAAGCTGTAAATAGCAGGAAAAAGCTTGCGACGAGCCAAATCGCCCGTAGCGCCAAAAATAAACAGAACTGCGCCTTGCGTCACAACAGATTCTTTAGCAGGTATGTCAGCCATGTAGTACCTCATTCTTCCCATGTCAAGATTCCGCAATCCACAATCCCCGAAATCCGCATGTAGTATTGTGTATATTTATACAAGATCATACTTGATTTTCGAAAAACATGGAACTAAAGATTTGATGATATTTTAGCATATCCTACATGGATAAGCTATCCGATGAATCATCAATTTACCTTATAAGTCAGTATTCAATCGTGATGAGCGGAAAACCGAGCGTTATACGTGTATCCTGTTGCTCCTTATCTTCATGTACAGCCATCTGCATCTGGACCTGATGCTCACCGCTTTGAATCATTAACGGCAGCTCTGGAGCTTCATAGGATATAGCCACAGTAGTCGCATCCGTATATCTTTCTTTGGCCTGCATGGAGATGTTCCCTGTTAAGCTCGCTTCTGTCAGTTTCAACAGTTGATCTTTGGATTCCTTTGTATGCAGCGAACGCTGAAGGGCCGTGTTCCACTGCGCTTGAATCCCCATAGACTTTAATTGCTCAGCACAGAGTTTATGAAGCTGAATCAACTGCTCACGTCCTGCATCGTTGCTCTCCAGTTGAACGACTACATACCATTGCCCAGTTTGCCGTTCCATTACATTTAAGCGGATTTTTAGATCCTCACTATTACGAACAGAACGATAAACCGTGTGTCCATTTTCCACGAGTTTGTTTACTGTGGGTATATTCAGTTGATCAGCTATCTGTGCCGCCATATCTGCCGGCTCTTCATGGTTAGAAATCCAATCACCTTGCCACTTCACAACCAGCTTATCCAGCGTACCCGGGGCCTGGTCCGAGATGGTTAACAATGAGCGTAAAGCCGTTTCTGCCTCGCGGGAATCATATCGGTTTGTCTGAAGGGTTCCGTAACGCCAGCCAGCCAGTATCAGCACCGTTCCTAATACCAAAATCGTAATAATCCCTTTTTTAATCAACTCTGCTTTTAGCATTATCGTTCCTCCCGCTCCACAACCATCCGATTCCCACACCTACGCTCTGGATACTTTCTTTTTCGGCTGGTTTGAAATCTATGAATCTATCAATAGCATTCCCGTTGTCAGAGGTTTTATACACACAGCAATACGGCAAAGCAATTCTAAAATATTCATCTGCCTATTGGGTGTTCGACCATACATCGTAGGCACCGTAAGAATAGACTATGATCACAATGCATCTTACACCAAAAGAGGTGAAATCATGTTTCCGATTTATCCTGTAAATGAAGCCAGTGTGGCACCTCATGGTGGACGTCTGGTCTGTGCCGTTATGCGTGATGGTACACGACACATCGGCATCTTAAGTGGGTGTAGCAAAGGCAAGCTGATGTTGAACGGATATCCACCCTCCTTTCCTGGCAGTCTCTATGCCGGGAGCTACAGTAACAAAGGAAAACAAACCCCTAAAAAGATTTCCTCTAAAAAGAAAAAAAGGATTCCTAAAAACAAAGTTCGTACCTCTGCCAAACTAAATGCATTAATTAAGCCGCCCAATGCACCTCTGAGTCCATCCTTTCCTTATGACGCAGGCGGATTTGCTGGAAATGGCTATAGTAGTTATGGAAATGGCAGAGCAGGCTATCGCGGTGGGTACGGCGGATATGGATACGGTGCAGGGCTTGCACTAGATCTGGCTTTAATCGCCTTTTTATTCCTCCTGATCTAAACACCTTGTTATAGAACACAAAAAACCGGAGAGCTATTATCGTCTCCGGTTCTTTGTATTCGTTTATTCTACATTCTACTCTGCTAATCCGTTCTTATAGGCATAGATCGCCGCCTGTGTACGGTCTTCCACTCCTAATTTAGCGAGAAGGTTCGTGACATGGAATTTTACCGTCTTAATCCCAATAATCAGCTCATCTGCGATGTCCTGGTTAGACTTCCCTTGTGCCAACAGGCGGAGCACCTCCATCTCACGATCAGTCAGCTCCGTATGCGCGGGCGCTTCAGCCTGTGGCTGGCGGAATCGATTCATCATCTTGGAGGCCACCTGTGACTCTAGTACGGACTGTCCACGTGCAGCTGCACGGATCGCATCCGCTATTTCGGAAGCGCGAGACGTTTTAAGCAAATAGCTGAATGCCCCTGCCTCAATGACCGGATACATTTTCTCATCGTCCAAATAACTCGTCAGCACAATCACCTTTGTCTCTGGAAGCAGACGAGTTACTTGGCGTGTCGTTTCGATGCCATCCATGCCATCCATGACCAGATCCATCAAAATCACATTTGGCTTGTATTCAGAAGCCAACCGTATGCCTTCTTCTCCGCTTCCGGCCTCGCCGACCACTTCAATACCTTCTTCCGTCCCCAGCACCGCCGCAAGACCAATCCGTACCATTTCATGGTCGTCTACCAGCAGTACGCTAATCGGTAATTCCGTTTCCATGATCATCGTTCCTTCCGCTTTCATCATTAATAACTGGCACGGACACCTCAATCCGTGTACCTTTTCCAGGAGCCGTTATATACTGAATAGCCCCTCCAATTTCACTGACCCGCTCCTGCATGGTGGATAATCCATATGAAGTCTGCTTTTTCTCATCCAGTTCAAAACCAATACCGTTATCCCGAATCGTCAGCCTGATGGAATCCGGGCGTTGCACGATACGAATTTCCATGCGGGTTGCTTTGGCATGGCGCAATGTATTAGACATCGCTTCCTGAACAATACGAAACAAGTGGTTCTCAATGCCTTTAACCAACTGTACTCCGCTTTCAATCTCAAAATCAATCTCCATCGGTACCTTTGCCTGCAACTCCTGTACCAAATCACGCAACCCCTGCTCAAGCCTTTTCCCTTCCAGATAGACAGGCCGTAGATGAAGTAGTAACGCCCGCATTTCAGATTGTGCCACAGAAGACATTTCTTCAATTAGTGCAACTTGACGCTGTGCTTTATCAAAATCCTTATCCAGCGTCCTCCCCACAGCCGTCGCGGTCATTGAAATAGCAAATAATTGCTGTGATACGGCATCATGCAACTCTCTGGCCAGCCGCTGCCGCTCCTCCACAATCGCAGTCATCCGTGCCTGTTCCGCCAACTGAGCATTATCCGTGGATAAGCGTTGTAAAGACGTAACTTGTTCCTGCCATTTACGTCCAATCCGTTCCAGCTGCTCTCCCAGTCTACCAAGTTCATCATGCCCTAGGGGCGGCAACTCACGTGCAGGGGTTCCCTTTTCCCACATCAGCAACGTCTCTCTCAACATTTCCAGTCTGCTTTTGAAGCGGTAGCTCTCATAAAATCCGTACATTGCCCCTGTACCAATCAACACCAGTATAACGGCTCCTGCAACTTTCAATATCATTCCCCAGGTTGCAAACGACTTCACATATCCATATGTATACAGCATATAAAAGACAACTACGCCTACAACAACACACAGGAGGATACCTTGACCCATACTGCGGGTTACCATGTTGGACGTTTTTTTATGATTCATCCCGGCTCCTCCTGATTCAATAAAATCGGACGCGGACATCGCCCGCCAAGTACGAAACGACAAACTTCACTTTATATTCACTCTGCTCAAAATGGGGAGACTTCCAAACCAGTCGATTGAGCATCCCCGCCTCATGATCCCGGTCAAACTGAATCTGTCCGAACAGGACGAACATCTCCACCTCTACACCGTAATTATCCGGTAGGGTGATATCAATGTCACCGAAGATCCCTTGTAAAAATATGACGGACTCACGTTCCTCTGGTAGAGCCAACGTCAGATCGGCATCCACATCGCCAACCACATGCCATATGCTTGTGCTACGCAGGCTCCACGGCACTTCATCCCATTTATGATTCGATATAAAATTGTGCTTGAATATGGAGCTTTGACCTTTATGCAGCTTCCTTGAACGTGAATAGAATATAGCTAATGATGCTAGTGTAACTACCACAAACAGGAACAAATGATCCAGCACTAGCAATCCAGCACCAATCGCGAGCATCGTGTAACCCTTTTTGATTTTGGAATTGCGGATCTTATATATTCCGGCCAACATTAGAATCAGTGCAACCACGGAGAGGAACCCAATCCACTGACCGAATAAAATGATAATCCCGATGCCAATCCCTGCCAGTGCCAAGGCTGATTTTCTTCTCTCCATGCTGCACCCCCTTTTTGTTTATACAGGACGGAAAAGCCATAGTGGCGCAACATTCCGCCATATGGCTTTCCCGAACCATACAGATTAGGCACGATCATCGACCAATGTCCATTCCATACAGCATATCATAATGTCTTGTTTCCGAGTAGTCAGTCCTTCTTCATATCGACTGGTTTAGCACCTGTCTGAATTTTGGACTTAAGCTGTTGAAGCTGCTCATCCACTTTAAACTGTTTTTCAGCCTCAGCCGGATTAGTATATGCTTCTCCTGGAGCTTGACGGTATGGAGCACGCAGTACGTCAGCTTCAGCTTCCATTTGCATAATTTTTTCTTCCATACGGTGGAAGCCCAATGAAGCAGATCCACTTTCAATCGTATGCAAACTATTGATTTGAGACATTTGCTTTTTGGCTTTCGCCATTTGAGCACGGGATACTAACTCATTGCGCTTGTTGCGCATTTTATAGAACTCATCTTTCATGTCGTGAAGCTGTTGTACTAATTCTTTTGCTTGAAGCTCAGCTTGTGTATGCAAGTCGCGGTATTCGTCCTGCTTTTGCACAAAATAAATCTTCTCTCCCAACAGCTTGCGCGCTACTTCTTCCTGACCATTTCGCAATGCGGATTCGGCTTGCTTCTCACGCTCATTGGATACACGTACCGCTTCCTCTAAACGCTGTTTCATACGTCGTTCATTCGCCATTTGCTTGGCAACCGTTACCTCAGCCTCGTGAATTTCCGCCTCCATATCGCGCAGATATTGATTCAACATAATAATCGGATCTTCCACTTTATCCAACACTTCATTCACCGATGCTCTTGTCATATCCTTCATTCTTTTAAAGATCCCCATTATTTACGATCTCCCTTCTCAAATTGCTCTACTTTTTTGCGTAACTCTGCCAATTCTTTTTTCATTGCCTTTTTCTCAATATCTTCCATCATGGAATCCAAGTCATTGTTCTGACCTGTGTTAAATTTGGATGAGTTGCGGGCATCTTGACCAAAAAACGGGTTCGAATTGCCATATGCACCGCCCTGGTTGTAACCAGTTCCCTGCCCATACTGCGATCTTGTATTGTGACTGCCATAATAGCGTGGATCCTGTTGATGGTAGGGCCCGCTGTTAGGGCCAAATCCTCCATCGAAAGGAGATCTCGGCTCCTTGGAGATAACCAGTGCCGCAATCACATAAATCATAAATGTGGTTCCTGCTGTAATAAAGAAACTGATCACAACCAGAATACGAATCCATGTTGAGTCCATTCCTGTTGCGTCAGAAAGACCGCCACATACACCTGTTATTACTCTATCCCGGCTTGATCTGTAAATTCGGGTCATTATCAAATTACTCCTTCCCGCTGTTGTTCAGCTTGCTTTTCAGTCTCGCCCACTCTTGTTCGAGCAGCGATCCACCGCCTTGGGCATCCTGTGCATGGTCGCCCTCACCCCGACGTAAATCACGCAGACTCATCGTTTCTGCTTCCATATCGGCTACCCGGTCTTCCAAGCGGTTGAACATTCGGGGAACATTTCGTCCGCCGTATGTACCAGCCCGTTCGTTCATTTGCTGCTGGAGTCTCAACGTCTGTACCCGTGCCGCATAATACTGACGCTTGCTGTGTACCGTTTGATATTCTGTCTTTAACGTATCTAGCTGTTGTTCTAGCTCACGTAGTGATTCACGGCTCTGCTCCCACAGTTCTCTATACTGCTCTTCTTTTTCTGCATATAGCATTTTCTCCTGTAGGGCCAGCTTCGCAATATGTTCTTCATCAGCCTTCAAAGCCAGTAGCGCCTGTTCCTCCCGTTTGGTCTGCATGGACAATGCATGATCCAACTGCTGCTTCATCTGTCTTGTATGCATCGCATACTGTTGATGGAGTTTTTCCGCTTCGGCAATTTCCTGGCGGGTATTATACAAGAACTGGTCAATCAGTTGCACTGGGTCTTGGCTTTGTTCCAAATGCTCATTGAAGGTTGCTACTGTGATATCGCGCATTCTTCGAAAAACACTCATTTGCGTCTGCTCCTTTCACAATTCGTATCCCCATAATCAAAACTTCGTTACTGCAATATTTCTTCATTCGCTAAACTGCTAAAATCAGTAACGTCTTCTGCGGTCACTCAGCAGGGAAACACCAAATATGATCAACCCGATTGCCAGTAGTGGTCCCAGAAGCCAGGACAGTTTGCCGAGCAAAATCAGTACCCCAAGTACAAGTACGATCCAGCCGAAGAGCGCATTTCCTTTTTTCACACCGTAGTAGCCTAGCATAACCATAGCTATCGGAATTAAGTAACCAATCAGATGTCCTAAAAAGTGACCGAAAAACGGAGTAAACTTACCGAGCAGCATAATCGAACCCAACACGATCAGTACAATGGCTAACCCATTCCCTTTGTTAACTCTCATCATCTCTCACCGCCTTTCACTGTGTCTTGCTTATGTCCTTATTGTACGCTGAACAAGCGTTTGACAAAACGGACCCCAGACGGTTTTTGAACCTAGACCTAAGTCGGGGATGAGTATAGACCTGCGGCTATCCTCCTTTATGCTGTTCTGCTGCACGGGCTATCGAATGTTGCTCACCCGCTTGCTTGGAACGTAGTGAAAGGACGAGACAAGCCAGTAACGCTATAGCTGCAACCATATAAGGCAGATTAATATGAACATCGAACAACAGTCCTGCAATTAATGGTCCAATCACATTACCCAAGCTGGTATAGGATGAGTTCATGCCTGCCACAAAGCCTTGCTCATCTCCGGCCTGCCGCGATAGAGAAGTACTTACTGCCGGGCGAAGGATATCCATAGCCAGAAAAATGATGAAGGTCGTCAGCATAATCATCATGTACTGTTCAGCAAATAGGGTTAGGAAGATGAACAGGCCCCCAATAGCCAAGCAGAGATGAATTACTTTTTTCTCTCCAAAACGATTAATGATCCATCCAAATATAGTTGCTTGGACAACTGCTCCCAAAATGGAGCCTGTCGTTATGATGATGGCAATATCCATCGGTGTGAAACCATATTTATGGTCAACAAACAGTCCAAATACGGTTTCGAAGTTCGCTAACCCAAAAGCAACGACAAATACAATGAGTAAACCCATGAAATATGGAGATTGATATGACTTGGCAAATTGCTGCAAAAGATTTTCTTTTTGACGTGGAAGCTCTCTATTATATTGTTGCTTTTCCTTGCTTAAAGACTCAGGCAGCACTAACAGAGACAAGATAGCTGCTATTCCCGCAGCTCCAGCTGCCGCAAAGAAGGGAATGCGTATTCCATATGTGGCAAGCAATCCGCCAATCCCTGGCCCGATTATGAAGCCTGTGTTGATCGCCGCATTGATCATGCCCATTCCCTTGCCTCTTTCTTCGAACGAGGTCACGTCAGCGACATAGGCCATTATAGAAGGAGTCAGCAACGCTGCCCCTGCTCCACCCATGATTCGTGCTATGAACAGGGTAGGAATGGAATGAGCCAGTCCAAAAACAAGCTCTGATAACATGAAGATGAACATCCCAGAAACAATCAATTTTTTACGTCCATAACGATCAGACAACTTTCCTGACAATGGTGATAATAAAAGCTGAGTCAACGCAAAAGCTGCAACCATCAGTCCCATCGAAGAACCATTCATCCCTAGCTCACTTATAAATTTAGGTAATACAGGGACAACTAAGCCAATCCCCATGAACGCCAAAAAAATGTTAAGCATCAATAACAGCATTGCTCCTCGATTTCTTGTGAGTATAGACATATTTCCACCCTTCCTTTTCCGTATCTCTTTATTCGATATCAGGTAAACTTCATTATCCCTTTTCAAAAAACAATTGAAACTAAAAATGTTTTCTTAGTTTTCATATAAAAAAGTGGCCTCTTCAAATATGCAGCATATTGTTGAGGCTATTTTTTAATTCTCGACCAAACCGAACAACAAAATATCTACAATAGAATAAGTAGCTTCCTCTACCGTCACACTGTTATCCAGAAAGAAACGCTGATCAAGCGTTAAATTTACAGATTCAATAATAAGCTTCATGATCAGAGCCTCATTTTTGTTCACAATAATTCCTTCTCGGATGCCTTCCTGAATTAATGTTCTAATCGGAGACCAATCATTTAAATCGGCATGTACCCTTTTCCATTGTTCAGGATAATACTTTTTCATCTGGTCCAATATCCTTAAATCGTAAAACTTATAATACAGAGGCATGACCCTAATCGACTGCTTAATCTTGTCTAACAAAGATAACTCATTATTTTGGATAATCTGCTCCGTTTTTCGAATCATATCATCATTTGTACGCTCAATAAGTGTTTCTAAAATAAGCGTCTTAGACGAAAAGTTTTCATACAACGTACGCTTGCTAATAGCGAGTCTTTTCGCAAGATCATCCATCGTAAATTTCAATCCATTTTCATGAACTTCATCTACAAAAGCCTCCAATATTCTTTCCTGCATATTCTTCCTCATTTCTTTCGCGCTCGGTAAACTAGAAAAGTTTTTTCAGTACCATCATCTTACGATAAGATCAAAGCGCTGGTCAAATCCATGTTAACCTTGTTGCCAAAATCATGAATATATAATAAAAAGGATGATAAAATGCCTTTAAGCATTTTATCACCCTTTTGTGTATGGGCGAGAGGACTAGAACCTCCACGGTTTCCCACTCGATACCGAATATAATATTGATAATACCTTGTTTAATGAAGGGAGATAAGCGCTGCTCGTCGATTTCGACCCGCAAGGTAATCTGTCAATGTACTTTGGTATTGAGCAGCGGGATCAACTTCCGTAGCTATGGTCTGCGACAGGACTAACTCAGTTGCTCAGTATCAAGGAATTTAGAACACTTGTACAACTTCTTTAATATCATCAATTTCCTCAAGAATTGCGCGCTCAATAGCAACCTTTAACGTAATCGTAGCACTTGGGCAACCATTGCAAGCTCCCAAAAATCTTAATTTTGCTATACCGTTCTCAACTTCGACCAGTTCAGCATCTCCACCGTCACGCAGTAAGAAAGGACGTAGTTTGAGAAGAACTTCCGATACTTCATCGAATAAAACTCCATTTTCATCCATTATGTCAATTCCTCCCATTTTCTTTACCAACCGTCATTCATACCTTTTTTCACCCTAGATCGTCTGAGTGATCCTTTGCTTTTTGCCTAAGAGTGACCTCTTGATCCGAAAGTTCCCTTATAAGCGTAAGAATAGAGTCTAAAGGTATCATCACACCACAACTTGCGCTCAATCCTGACAGCATATTGAAGCAGAACTGAAGTTTTCGTATCTCTCGGGTAATTTGAGCTAGTTCTGAATCGTCCGAATTATTTTTCTTCATTACTAGCACCTCTTTAAAGAATGATAAAGGTTTGATCTATTAAATTAATGAATCAACCGATGCTTCCTTCCATCTCAAATTGAATCAACCGATTCATTTCAACGGCATATTCCATTGGCAATTCTTTGGTAAACGGTTCAATAAAGCCCATTACAATCATTTGTGTAGCATCTTGTTCTGTAAGCCCGCGGCTCATTAAGTAAAACAATTGTTCCTCGGACACTTTGGATACTGTTGCCTCGTGCTCCAAAGTAATCTGATCGTTTTTAATTTCATTGTACGGAATCGTATCTGATGTTGACATGTTGTCCAATATCAACGTATCGCACTTAATATTGGACTTGGACCCTGCGGAATCGCGGCTGAAGCTGGACAACCCTCGGTAGTTTACTTTTCCGCCCTGCTTGCTGATGGATTTGGATATAATCGTAGATGTTGTCTCGGGAGCAAGGTGAATTACCTTCGCGCCAGCATCTTGATGCTGATCTTTACCGGCTACGGCAATAGACAGGATGGACCCCTTGGCTCCCCGTCCTTTCAATAATACTGCCGGATACTTCATTGTTACCTTGGAGCCGATGTTGCCGTCCACCCATTCCATTGTGGCATTTTCTTCTGCCACAGCCCTTTGGGTTACCAAGTTGTAGATATTAGGAGCCCAATTCTGAATGGTCGTGTAACGGACACGGGAATCTTTCCGGCAAATAATTTCAATAACTCCACTATGCAGAGAACTGGTACTATAAATAGGTGCTGTACATCCTTCAACATAATGGACAAAGCTGCCCTCTTCGGCAATAATTAATGTCCGCTCGAATTGACCCATATTTTCAGAATTAATACGGAAATAACCTTGTATAGGAACCTCGCACTGAACCCCCTTCGGAATGTATACAAAGCTACCGCCTGACCAAACCGCACTATTAAGCGCCGCAAATTTATTGTCGGCGGGAGGGATGATCGTCCCAAAATGTTGCTTAAACACTTCGGGGTATTGCTTTAATGCACTATCCGTATCAAGGAAAATAACGCCCTGATCCTCCAGTTCTTTCCGCATGCTGTGATAAACTACTTCCGACTCATATTGAGCGGATACGCCCGCCAGGAACTTTTGCTCCGCTTCAGGGATTCCCAGCTTGTCAAAGGTTGCTTTGATCTCGGAAGGAACCTCCTCCCAGGTCTTTCCCTGTTTTTCAGAAGGGCGAACGTAATACTGGATGTCATCAAGATTTAGCTCGGTCAAATCCGCTCCCCATTCAGGCATCGGCATTTTGTAGAATTGATTCAAAGCTTTCAACCGAAAATTGAGCATCCACTCCGGCTCTTCCTTGATCCGGGAAATTTCCCGGACAATCTCTTCCGTCAGACCTTTTCCAGATTGAAAAATAGACTGGTGCTTGTCGCGAAACCCATATTTATATTCGCCCATATCTGGTGCTTTTTTAGCCATTGGTATCACTCCTTTTTAACCTTTCAAGATTCATTTTGATTTGCTATGATCTGCCGAGCTTGCTTTCCACTAAATCTTTTAGGCGACTGCGAACACCTTCCAGCGGGATCTCCGAAATGACAGGAGCGAGAAATCCGAAAATAACAAGATGTTCGGCTTCACTCCGTGATATCCCGCGCGACATCAGATAATAGATTTGCTCTGCATTTACTTGCCCCACGGATGCAGCATGACCCGCGGTTACATCATCCTCATCTATCAGCAGGATCGGATTGGCATCGCCGCGAGCTTTAGGACTTAACATAAGCACGCGTTCTGTTTGCTGACCATCACAATGGGTTGCACCTTTTTCAATCTTTGTAATGCCGTTGATAATGGCCGTAGCTTCTTCAAGCATGACTGCACGCGTAATCATCTGGCTTACCGAGCTTCTGCCAAAATGCTGAGCTTGAGTTGTATAGCTCGATTTTTGATTGCCCGTGCCAATAGCAATCACCTTATTGTCGGAGACCGCCCCGTTGCCTTGTAGCAAAGTCTTGGTATCGCTCACGGTATAACCATTGTTCATCTCACCGATAATCCATTCCACACCCCCATCAGCAAGAACGACCGCCCGTCGCTGGGTGAAATCTGTTGTAGTTACAGCAAGTTGATGAACCGAAGCTACTTGCACCTTTGAGCCCGCCCCCGCGAAGACCTCTGTCACACCGTTATGCAATACCTTGACATCATCACCACTCGATACACAATTATCCACATAAGTGATCTTGCTGTTGCTCCCTGCCACAATTAAGACGTGAGGAGCAAAACACACACCGCTTGTATCGTTAAGAAAGATCGCTTGAATAGGTGCTTCAACCTCTACACCGTCTGGGACATATAGAAAAACGCCACCACTCCATAAGGCACTGTGTGCAGCAGATAAACGATGTTCTTCTGGCTTTACTGCCTGAAAGAGATAACGTTGAACCAGCTCCTCATGCTCTTTTGCCGCAGTATGCAGATCCGTTAAAATGACTCCCTGGGCGGCTAAGCTCTCGGACAATTTCGTATACACTACATCCGAGTTGAACTGAACGATTAGTCCGCCTTTCACCGGAGAAGCAACCAAACCTCGAACAACCTCCGGCGCTTCCTCCAAACTAGACCACGCATTCTCAGCTTTGTAATCTCCACTTTCGTAGATATCCCATTTTTCAAGATTGATTTTCTCCACTTTAGGCAACTCCAGCGTCCCTGCCAGTTCGAGGGCGTGAACGCGGCGTTCAATCAGCCAACGAGGTTCATCCTTAGCGCTTGACCATGCGCGTAAATCGTCCACATTCATTGAAACTCTAGCTTGTATATCCACGTGCTGTTCCTCCTCTCCGGCTTTTAAGCTTCCCTTACCGTCTCATCCGTAATCCCAAGTTCCTCCTTCACCCAATCGTACCCTTCAGCCTCCAAACGGTGGGCAAGCTCCGGACCGCCAGATTTAACTATCCGGCCTTGCATCATGACATGCACAAAATCCGGGGTAATATAATTCAACAGTCGTTGATAATGGGTGATGATTAAAAAGCCTCTATCCGGGCTGCGCATCTCATTTACGCCATTGGCCACAATACGCAGTGCATCAATATCAAGCCCTGAGTCCACTTCATCCAGGATCACAAACTTGGGTTCAAGTAGCATCATTTGCAAAATCTCATTCCGCTTTTTTTCACCGCCAGAGAATCCCTCATTCAAATAACGATGCACAAATTCCGGGTTCATCTCCAGCCCCTTCATTTTGCTCTCCATTTCACGGATAAAACGGATTAAGGATATCTCATCGCCTTCTTCACGCCGTGCATTGATGGCACTTCTGAGAAAATCCGAGTTGGTCACGCCAGCAATTTCACTTGGGTATTGCATTGCGAGGAACAAGCCTGCCTGGGCACGCTCATCCACCTCCATCTCCAGAAGGTCTTCATTGTCCAATGTCACCTTACCGCCAGTAACCTCATATTTGGGATGGCCCATTAAAGCTGAAGCCAATGTACTTTTTCCCGTCCCATTAGGCCCCATAATCGCATGAATCTCTCCGCCATGAATCTCCAGTGTGAGCCCTTTTAAAATTTCTTTCCCTTCAATCTTGGATCTTAATTCCTCAATCTTTAATGTCGTCATTTATCGTAAACTTCCCTTCGGAGTATTCTTCGGCACGCGCCACCAAATCACTCATAAATTTTCCAATAGTCTGCAGCTCAACCTCTGAATAGGATTCAATGAATTGGTAAAACCTTTCTTCTTTTTCTTTGTGCATTTCTTTATGCAAATGATAAACGTGTCTTCCCTTATCCGTTAAACTAAAGTAAATCTCCTTACGATTGCTGTTCAGTTGACTTCTCATAATGAAGCCCATTTCCAGCAGCTTTGCACTAATTTTAGTAATGCTAGCTTTGGACAACCCCATCTTCTCCACAATCCCGGTATGATTTATCGGTTCATAATCACCAATGCAATCAATAACATGCACACTAGTAATATTGTTGGAGAGCATGTCAATCTGGTACTTTTTGGCCTGTTGCCGAAACGAGTTAAATTCTTGTTCAGTATACAGCTCATTCAGATGTAGCATTTTAATATATTGCTCGTAAAGGTGACCTTTAAAATGATTTTGAAACTCCAATTTCCCAATCTCCCCTCTCTTGTAGTAGTTGCAGACCAAGTTCAGTGTCCCCATTAGATTTTTTTGTTCACTAGTAAACAAAATTATATTAACACAATTGATATTGATAATCAATATCAATTGTGTTAAATGTGACGTAATTTTGAAGTCGCATTTCACGGGTTTGTTGTCATTGTCATAGGCCTCATGCTGTGTTTTTACTAGGGCACGTCCCGGAAATAGTTTTAAATACCTCTGATCAATCCTGCTTTGCGGGGGTTGAACAATGGAACCAATTCGGCAGCACCTGGATGGATCTGGTAACCGGAGCCAAGTCCAATACCGTTGCCTATGTACGTCATGGTACACCTGCCACAGACCGGGGTCGCTACCGTAAAAAGAGGACAAAGGTGGTGCTTGGCCGAGCTGTTTTAAAGCCGTATCGCCGCGTTTGAGTACGCTATCGTGAGCATGTATGGCAATGAATAATCCGTCAGTTACCTGTGTCTAGATATATTATGGGGCCAAAGAGTATACCAAAAACTGTGGTTTTTGCTGGTGAATCCGAACAGGCGATGCTCCATTCTAGCCAGCACCGATCTGACACTGGAGGCGACCTAGATCATCGGACATTATACCGCCCGGTTCAAAATCAAATGCACCTTCTGGGCGCTAAAGCAATCCATCGGCGGATTCGGCTACCACTTTTGTAGCAAATCCATTCCGAAGCTCAACCGGTATTTGAAAAAGGATCGGGTTCACCCTCTGGAGGTGTTGGAAGAGGAGAAAGCGCAACGGGACATCCGCCTAACTGTAAAGATGAGAATGGTAAACGATAACCAAAATGGATCCCTACGGGGCTTAAGATAAAAGGAACCAAGAAAAGAGCCGAAATCTTGCTTCAGGAAGCCAGGAAGAATTCTCATATGGAAGGACAAGCACTCGCGGTTGAATACGAAGATATGCTGTAAGAGTAAAAGCGGCTACTCCATCCGGTAATCTGCCACTGGTGGACACGTTCTATGAGCTTCTGATTCGTATGAAGGAATAACAGGAATCCTATCGCTTATCTTCTGACAATTCTTATTGTCTTGAGTACCTGGAGTATATTTATGTAGATGTATTAGGGGTAAGTATGAAAGAAGTTCAGGAATGGTTAGGCCACAGCGATTATGCAACAACGGCAAATATTTATTCGCATTTGGAATACAACTCAAAGGTGTCTTCAGCTCAAGCAATGAGTGGGGTACTAAAGCTCAAATAAAAAAAGCTCACTAGAGAATGTCTCTAATGAACTCTTTTAGTTAATACCGGCGAGAGGACTCGAACCTCCACGGTTTCCCACTCGATTTTGAGTCGAGCGCGTCTGCCATTCCGCCACGCCGGCGTATTCAATTATGGAGGCGCCACCCAGATTTGAACTGGGGAATAAAGCTTTTGCAGAGCTTTGCCTTACCACTTGGCTATGGCGCCAGAGTGTAACAAAGCGGACGACGGGAATCGAACCCGCGACCCTCGCCTTGGCAAGGCGATGCTCTACCGCTGAGCCACGTCCGCATAAAGATGGCTGGGGATATAGGATTTGAACCTATGCATGACGGAGTCAAAGTCCGTTGCCTTACCGCTTGGCTAATCCCCAATAAGTAAAGGGCGGCCGATGGGGCTTGAACCCACGAATGCCGGAGTCACAGTCCGGTGCGTTAACCACTTCGCCACGACCGCCGCAAGTAATGAATAATTGGCAGGGGCAGCAGGAATTGAACCCACACCAACGGTTTTGGAGACCGTTGTTCTACCTTTAAACTATGCCCCTATAAAACTGGTGGAGGATGATGGATTCGAACCACCGAACCCGTAAGGGAGCAGATTTACAGTCTGATGCGTTTGGCCACTTCGCTAATCCTCCAAAAATGGTGCCGGCGAGAGGACTTGAACCCCCAACCTACTGATTACAAGTCAGTTGCTCTACCAGTTGAGCTACACCGGCACATAAAATATTCAATTAAAAGTGGCTCGGGACGGAATCGAACCGCCGACACGAGGATTTTCAGTCCTCTGCTCTACCGACTGAGCTACCGAGCCTTAGAATAAGGCTCTTCATTACACGTTATAATACTAATGGCGGAACTGACGGGATTCGAACCCGCGATCTCCTGCGTGACAGGCAGGCATGTTAGGCCTCTACACCACAGTTCCATAATAATTTTTAATTGGTTGCGGGGGCAGGATTTGAACCTGCGACCTTCGGGTTATGAGCCCGACGAGCTACCGAACTGCTCCACCCCGCGACAATAATAAATATTAAATTTTCAAATGGTGGAGGCTGAGGGGCTCGAACCCCCGACCCTCTGCTTGTAAGGCAGATGCTCTCCCAGCTGAGCTAAGCCTCCACACCGAAACACTTTTCATATTATACCATAATAAAATTTTTATTGCAAGTTTTTTTTATGATATTTTTATGACCCGTAGGGGATTCGAACCCCTGTTACCTCCGTGAAAGGGAGGTGTCTTAACCCCTTGACCAACGGGCCATGCTACAAATGAATTATGGCGGAGAGAGAGGGATTCGAACCCTCGAGACGCTTTTGGCGCCTACACGATTTCCAATCGTGCTCCTTCGGCCAACTCGGACACCTCTCCATATGGCTCCCCGAACAGGACTCGAACCTGTGACAACTCGATTAACAGTCGAGTGCTCTACCAACTGAGCTATCAGGGAATATTAAGCATTTGTTTCAAGGTTACACCCTGAAAACTGGATCCGAAACTCATTTGCGTTTTATCTTTAGGATAAGCCCTCGACCGATTAGTATTGGTCAGCTCCATGCATTACTGCACTTCCACCCCCAACCTATCTACCTCGTCGTCTTCAAGGGGTCTTACTAATTGGGAAATCTCATCTTGAGGGGGGCTTCACGCTTAGATGCTTTCAGCGCTTATCCCTTCCGTACATAGCTACCCAGCGGTGCTCCTGGCGGAACAACTGGTACACCAGCGGTACGTCCATCCCGGTCCTCTCGTACTAAGGACAGCTCCTCTCAAATTTCCTACGCCCACGACAGATAGGGACCGAACTGTCTCACGACGTTCTGAACCCAGCTCGCGTACCGCTTTAATGGGCGAACAGCCCAACCCTTGGGACCTACTTCAGCCCCAGGATGCGATGAGCCGACATCGAGGTGCCAAACCTCCCCGTCGATGTGGACTCTTGGGGGAGATAAGCCTGTTATCCCCAGGGTAGCTTTTATCCGTTGAGCGATGGCCCTTCCATGCGGTACCACCGGATCACTAAGCCCGACTTTCGTCCCTGCTCGACTTGTAGGTCTCGCAGTCAAGCTCCCTTCTGCCTTTGCACTCTTCGAATGATTTCCAACCATTCTGAGGGAACCTTGGGGCGCCTCCGTTACTCTTTAGGAGGCGACCGCCCCAGTCAAACTGCCCACCTGACACTGTCCTCGCACCGGTTTACGGTACCAAGTTAGAACCTAGATACGATCAGGGTGGTATCCCAAGGATGCCTCCCTTCAAGCTGGCGCTCAAAGTTCGACGGCTCCCACCTATCCTGTACAGATCGTACCCAAATTCAATATCAAGCTGCAGTAAAGCTCCATGGGGTCTTTCCGTCTTGTCGCGGGTAACCTGCATCTTCACAGGTATTAAAATTTCACCGGATCTCTCGTTGAGACAGCGCCCAAGTCGTTACGCCATTCGTGCGGGTCAGAATTTACCTGACAAGGAATTTCGCTACCTTAGGACCGTTATAGTTACGGCCGCCGTTTACTGGGGCTTCGGTTCATAGCTTCGCCCCGAAGGGCTTACCACTCCCCTTAACCTTCCAGCACCGGGCAGGCGTCAGCCCGTATACTTCGCCTTGCGGCTTCGCACAGACCTGTGTTTTTGCTA
Source organism: Paenibacillus sp. SEL3 (assembly GCF_054602585.1). NCBI lineage: Bacteria > Bacillati > Bacillota > Bacilli > Caryophanales > Paenibacillaceae > Paenibacillus > Paenibacillus sp. SEL3. Next base: position 1,436,395 of record NZ_CM137725.1, read on the forward strand.
AACAGTCGCTTGGGCCTTTTCACTGCGGCCCCCTCGGGCTATTCACCCTACCGAGGCACCCCTTCTCCCGAAGTTACGGGGTCATTTTGCCGAGTTCCTTAACGAGAGTTCTTCCGCGCGCCTTAGAATTCTCTTCTCGCCTACCTGTGTCGGTTTGCGGTACGGGCACCTTCTCCTGACTAGAGGCTTTTCTTGGCAGTCTGAGATCATGACCTTCGCTACTACAATTTTCGCTCCCCATCACAGCCCAGCCTTAACGATGTGCGGATTTGCCTACACATCAGCCTCACTGCTTAGACGGACATCCATCAGTCCGCGTCACTACCCTACTGCGTCACCCCATCGCTCATAGCGGATTACGGTGGTACAGGAATTTCGACCTGTTGTCCTTCGACTACGCCTATCGGCCTCGCCTTAGGTCCCGACTTACCCTGAGCGGACGAACCTTCCTCAGGAACCCTTAGGCTTTCGGCGGATCTGATTCTCACAGATCTTTTCGTTACTCATACCGGCATTCTCACTTGAATGCAGTCCAGCGCTCCTTACGGTACACCTTCAACCCGCATTCAACGCTCCCCTACCCCTGATGCAATGCATCAAGCCATAGCTTCGGTGGTGTGTTTAGCCCCGTTACATTTTCGGCGCAGAGTCACTCGACCAGTGAGCTATTACGCACTCTTTCAATGGTGGCTGCTTCTAAGCCAACATCCTGGTTGTCTGTGCAACTCCACATCCTTTCCCACTTAACACACACTTGGGGACCTTAGCTGATGGTCTGGGCTGTTTCCCTTTCGACAATGGATCTTAGCACTCACTGTCTGACTCCCGGAACTAAATCTATGGCATTCGGAGTTTGACTGAGCTTGGTAACCCTTGCGGGCCCCGCACCCAATCAGTGCTCTACCTCCACGATTCTTCTTTCCGAGGCTAGCCCTAAAGCTATTTCGGGGAGAACCAGCTATCTCCGGGTTCGATTGGAATTTCTCCGCTACCCCCACCTCATCCCCGCATTTTTCAACATGCGTGGGTTCGGGCCTCCAGTGCGTGTTACCGCACCTTCACCCTGGACAGGGGTAGATCACCCGGTTTCGGGTCTACGTCCACGT
>NZ_CM137725.1:1442500-2090000 GCF_054602585.1 Paenibacillus sp. SEL3
GATCAAACTTGGAAGGATCGGGCTTGCGATTATAGACGGCTTCCCAAGCGAGATTCACTGGTCTACCCTCCCAATGCTTCTCCGATATGGACAAATCGTCCTTAACCGAAGGAATCACAAGCTCTTCTCCTTCAGCGATATGGTCTGATTTAATGTATCCTGCATAGCCATTGTCTAACTGCACAAAATACCAATCACCCTGTTGGGACCAGATACGTACTTTCGTCCGCTGAGGTACATCTGTCAAAATAAAAGATAGGCTAGAGGCTTCTTTACGTAAGGCAATTCTAGCATCCTGTTGCCCATCCTTCTTTTCTACATTACCCAGCCTGACCTTCTCGCCGGCCTTCATCAAGATAACGGCACCCGTTACAGAGTCTTCGTGTATAGAAACGCCGTATACTTCACGTACAGCCTCTATCGGGATATATACCTCTCCACTGATCACCTGGGGGGCTGCGCTCAGCGCATATGTTTTACCATTCAATTCCCCTTGTGCCTTCGAAACCTTCATATAGAGCAAGCTTTGTCTCGTCGCCATAATGACGGTTTGGCTGTCATCCTCATAGCGAACCGAAGGATCAATTTGACTTTGCACCAATTTAAGCGGCATCAGCATGTTCTTGCCGGAGCTTTGAGCTTCATACCCAGTCAACTTGCCCTGCATAAAAATAGGACGGACACTGCCCTGCCAATCGGGTTTCTCATGAAGGGGATTACCAAACCATACGACAGTAATTGCGCATATAATCGCTGCAAATAATAGCAGGCTTGCCGCTCCTTTGAATCGTGAACGTTTACGGCGGCGTCTGGAATGATTTCTGGCCAATATTGAACCTCCATTGTATGAACTTTGAATTCCGTATTTTGTAACCTCAACAGATTACTTGAAACAAAAGTAAAGTGATTTAAACAAAAAAACGCGGTAAATCCCCGCTTACGGAGAATTGCTCACGTTTCCAATCCATTACAATATATACATACCGCACAAAAAAACTCTATTCCTTGTTTCGTTACGTTTGTTTGTTACTACAAGTTTTGCATACTCCGTGTAACTCCATACGATGTCCATGCACTTCGAAGCCTGTTTCCAACGCAGCATGACGTTCCACATCAGCCAAATAGGGATAACTGAAATCTTCAATTTTTCCGCATTTTTCGCAAATGATGTGATAGTGCTCCGAAATATTGGCATCATAACGACTGGCGTTATCTCCATAGGTCAACTCATGTACCATACCCGCTTCTATAAACATCTTTAAGTTATTATAAACCGTAGCCACACTCATACTTGGAAACTTGGACTCAAGCGCTCGATATATTTCATCTGCAGTCGGATGCCCCATGGTTTCCATCAAATAGTTTAATATGGCATGACGCTGGGGTGTTATGCGTACACCTGTCTTCTTTAGAAGTTCCAAAGCATGCTGGACGCGTGCTGCCATATATGTCCACCGCCTTATCCCTTACTTACGATCCTATCAATTACCACGCATCTATTTACAACTTACTTCTAAACCTACTCACATTGTACGGTCTACTCAAGTTTCTTGTCAACGCGCCGTATTGTCGCCGGATGCTCCTATAGAGGTATCTGTCTCGGGAGCTCTAGGTTCAGCCGGAGAGATTTCAGATGTATCGGGCGCAGTCGTACCCCCGGAATCTTCCAAGTCGGGTAACGACGGCATCAGTAACTTTTTAATGGTTAAATTACTGTTGCCCTCCACGTTGATCGCATACTTGCCTGTCCCGTTTTGGCCTGAAATACTTTTACTGTCTATTTTAAATGGAAAATCGGATTGAAGATTACCATAACTGCTTGAACCCTCTAACTGAAAATCTCCATTCGACGGAAGATCCAATACGATATCACCGACAGCACTGTATATTTTCCAATCTCCGCTCACCTGTTCGCTATGCACTTTGATAGAGCCATTAAGCGAATTAGCATTCAGCTTGGCTGTAGAATTCAACACATTCATGTCCCCATTCTGAGTATCAACAGTGATATCTCCTTCCGAACGAGCAAGCTGAATGTCACCTACCATGGTATGTAGTGTGACAGCTCCCTCAATATCGCCTGCCTGCATGTCGCCTCGGTTCGTGCGCACATCCACATCTCCAGAAATCCGATGCAATTTAACCTGACCGTTCAGCGTGCCTCCCTTGACATTGCCGATAGCGTCATTAACGATGAGATTTCCATTACCGCTCTCGAGTCTAATGCTGTCAATAGCATCAACTCCATTCAAGGTAATATTCCCGTTGGAGGTTCTAATCTGCATATTGAACCGTCGGTCCTCAGGCACGGTGATCAGCATGTTCACACGGGGCTGACGTTTGCTTGATGCTCCGTATGACTGTGCCTCCGGACGAATCTGGATAGTCTTGCCGTCGGTAGAAGTCAGTGAAGAAGCTTGAGCAATCTTGTCCGCTTCGGCAGCAGGCGCTTGATCCACCCATAGAGTCCCTCGTACCTCTATATTGGACACAGGTCGTCTGATCAGTGTTACATCACCATTAACCGAATCAACTATTAAATCGGACGTCTGCATAGTTACAGGTACCAGCACACCACCCATATCATACCGATTCTCTTTAGCCTGGCTAAAATCCATAGAGGCTGACGTCAGATTGAGACTGACCCGATTCCACAGATACATATAATGATTTTGCTGGGTCACGATAAAAACCGAGGCTGCCACTACCAAAGCGGACAGAATCCCCTTTAGGTCAGGTCTGAATCGCCTTCCATTGTCAGACTTGCCTTCTTTCCGAAAGTACACAGCAAAAAAAATTAGATACTCCAGTCCCCAAAGCACGAAGATTACGGGCCACCAAACGAGGAGTTGAAGCATATATTCAGTATTTTGAAACACATCTACAATAAGCAAAATGCCTACAGCCATCAACAGAAGCGAAGAGGTGTAGCGCCCGACTCTTATTTTACGGTGCACGCCAGCTTCACCCTCTTTCTTTCAACTTTTTACGCTTAAAGGTCAGAAAGGCTTCCCTTAGAAAAAGGAATAAACCGATCATCATTAATAAAATAGCCAGCGTAAGGAATCCATAATCCTCAAAGAAATTGCTCAACCAGCGAGGTTTCATGCGAAACAAAATCATAAGCCCACCGCCTGCCACCATCAGCACAGCAAAAGCAAAGCCTCTCTCCCACGCATAAAAAGGACTACTTTGCTGGCCTCTAGCATCCATTCGTACATAACGATCAGGCTTACGTCGATAGCGAACCATATAATCTGCAGACTGTAAGACATCATATACATTATAAAAATATAAAACAGGTATGAACAATCCAAGCAAAATAAGTAATGGAATGTTGATCCTTAAGCCGTCAGAGGAAACATACAGCATCGCAAAAATATCTAGCAGGAGCAATACAATAAAACTAAGCCCCCTGATAAACAGTCCTAAAAAAAGATGTCCCAGTCCGGGTAACAATGCCGCCATGATAATGGCAATCACTTTGCGAAATTTAGCGTATTTTAGACGCTTCCCCTGTCTGGGTTGTTCCAGCTGTTCCGATGCTTGTAGCTGTCCAGCCTCTCCAGACGGTAACGGTTGTTCCGAGTTCATGCCATCCTCCCCTTTGAATCCCATACGTGGTTCCGCTGAAAAACATTTCAATGCTTACATAGTACCCCAATCAGAGTTAAGAGTAACTGTTAAAAAAAGGTACCCTATTACTCAACAGAGACTGCAGCTATATCTTCCCATTGTCGTAAATCTGCTGCAATACGTACAGGATTAAAATCATGACGGGCCAGCACCTCTAGGGAAACCTCCATACTCTGCCGATCTGGATGTAATTCGTGAAATGGGACATTTTCATGTTCTTTAATCATTATTTTACGTATTTCCACTTTTTCTTGCTCTAAATAAGTCGAAATCTGATCCAGCAATCCGTGAGAGGCCAATCCGTACAATGTAATAAGATGGCGCTTGCGTCCACGCATATACCGAAGTTCAACTTTGTTAAACACCCATAAATTTAAAAATACGAGCACTGTCGCCGCTATAGATGGGAAATAAAACCCTGCTCCAACCCCAAGGCCAATAGCAGCCACGACCCAAATGGAAGCCGCAGTCGTTAGTCCGGTAATGGATTTACCTGTGAACATAATCGTTCCTGCACCCAAAAAGCCTACGCCAGTGATCACAGCGGTAGCCAAACGAGCGGGATCTATGCGTACATTAGCTTCTTTAATAAAATCGGCAAAGCCGTAAATGGAGAGTAGCATAATCAGCGTCGAACCAAGGCTGACCATAATATGAGTCCTCAAACCAGCTGCGTGATTGGAACGCTCGCGTTCAAACCCAATGAATCCACCGAGAAGCATGGACAGTAAAAGCCGTAAAATGATATGTGAATCGTCTATAATCCACGGATTATTCATTCGAGTCTCTCCTCCCGGTTATGTCGTGCTTCCCACTCCGGGTGCGCGGTTTGTGGGCTTATGTGCATTTTTAATGTCAATTTGATACCTCAATGCTATTCCACCTTATGCAGATGGTAGGTAGTTAATTCCACGCCTGGAGCGACCTCAGCCGCAGATACGGGACGAAAGCCATGTTTTCGATATAACGCCACCGCAGGAGTATTTAGAGTTCCTGTAGAGACGATAAACAACGGGATATTTTGATATTCATTCAAAACATGCTTCATTAAAGAATCTGCAATGCCTTTACGAAAATGATCTGGGTGAACCATCATACGTGTAAGGGTAAGCGAATCGGGCGATTCGGACTGCACAGCCAGTGCTCCTAGCAATTCACCGTCCTCCAGCCACCCATAAAAAGACTCTCCACAGCTTCTCAGCGTATCCAATGTATCCATCAGTGGAGGAATTTCATCAAACCCAATCAGCTCAGCTTCCAGCCTATAGGCAACATGCTGTAGACGCCATATCTGACTGACGATATCATCATCTTCCAATGAACATAGGGTAACCATGCTGTTTTCCCTCCTAAGGAAACTCATAAAATGCCATCAGGTTCTAAAGCTTGTTCGCGCCAACCATTCTTAGCGGCTATGCAAAAGGGGCCTGTCCCTAAAAGACAAGCCCCTGTCAAATCTATGCCATTAGCGGTTCAGCACTTCCGTCAGCAACTTATTAGCAAGGCCAGGGTTTGCCTTCCCCTTGCTCTCCTTCATCACTTGACCGACTAGGAAGCCGATGGCCTTTTGCTTGCCAGCTTTGTAATCCTCGACCGATTGCGGGTTAGCTGCTACAACTTGTTCGACAATTGTAAGAATCGCACCCTCATCACTGATTTGTACAAGCCCTTTTTCTTCGACAATTTGCTGTGGCAGTTTATCACTTTCCAGCATTTCCTTGAAGACCGTTTTAGCGATTTTGCTATTGATCGTTCCCTTCTCCAGCAGTCCGATCATTTCACCCAAGCCCCGACCGGTCAATTTAACCTGCGACAGTTCAACACCGGCACTGTTCAAATAACCGAGTAGATCCCCCATAATCCAGTTGGATACTGCTTTGGCATCCTTGGTGAATTGAAGGCTATCCTCGAACAAATCGGCCAATGGCTTGGAGGACGTAATCACCTGGGCATCATACTCAGGTAATCCATATTCGGAAGTGTAGCGTGCTTTACGCTGGTCAGGCAATTCAGGAATCGAAGCACGGATGCGCTCTTTCCATTCCTCGTCTATATGAAGAGTAACGAGATCCGGGTCTGGGAAATAACGATAGTCATGGGCCTGTTCTTTACCACGCATGGATAAAGTTTTACCTTGTGCTTCATCCCAACGACGTGTCTCCTGTACAATTGTTCCGCCTTCGTCCAGCGTCTGCTCCTGCCTGAACTGCTCATATTCCAGTCCGCGCTGTACGCCACGGAAGGAGTTCATGTTTTTCAGTTCCGCTTTAGTTCCTAGCTCTTTTTGTCCATGCGGACGAAGACTGATATTCGCGTCGCAGCGAAGTGATCCTTCCTCCATCTTCACATCGGATACGTCACAATACTGCATAATGGCACGTATTTTTTCCAGATAGGCCTTGGCTTCTTCCGGCGAAGATATCTCCGGTTCCGAAACGATCTCGACCAATGGTGTGCCGACCCGATTAAAATCGACCAAAGATGCGTAGCCACCATCAACATGTGTTAATTTCCCTGCGTCCTCTTCCAGATGCAGTCGAGTAATACCGATACGCTTTGTCTCACCATTCACTTCAATATCAATCCAGCCATTTTCGCCAATGGGTTGATCGTATTGTGAGATTTGGTAGGCCTTAGGTGAATCGGGGTAAAAATAGTTCTTGCGGTCAAACTTGCTCACATCAGCAATGGTGCAATTCAGCGCCATTGCTGCTTTCATCGCATAATCAACGGCCTGACGGTTCAATACCGGCAATACCCCTGGATGACCGAGACAGACCGGACATGTATGAGAGTTGGGTGGTGCTCCGAAGGATGTCGAGCATCCACAGAATATTTTAGACTTCGTATGCAATTCCACGTGCACTTCAAGTCCGATGACCGTCTCATACTTGGATGTAGTTGTAGACATGAATAGGTTCCCTCCTTTTTGGCAAATTACAGCTGCGGACGCTGCTTGTGAAATTCGGTATTTTGTTCAAAAGCATGAGCTACGCGTAGCACGGAAGACTCGTCAAAGGCTTTTCCGATGATTTGTAGTCCGACTGGCATTCCATCCGCTAGACCACACGGAATGCTAATGGCTGGCACACCAGCCAAGCTCACCGGAATCGTCAAAATATCGTTCAAATACATTGTTAATGGATCGTCCACTTGCGAGCCGATTTTGAAAGCAGTTGTCGGTGCAGTAGGTCCGATAATCACATCATATTGTTCAAATACACGATCAAAATCCTGTTTAATCAGTGTGCGCACTTTTTGAGCTTTCAAATAATAAGCATCGTAGTACCCAGAGCTGAGCGCATAGGTACCTAGCATAATCCGACGCTTCACCTCAGGACCAAAACCCTGCGTACGGGACTGATGGTATAGATCAAGCAGGTTGTCTGGATTGTCAGAACGTACACCATAGCGCACGCCGTCAAAACGTGCCAGATTGGATGACGCTTCGGATGAAGCCAGCAGGTAGTATGTCGCAACCGCATATTCCGTGTGTGGAAGAGATACCTCTTCCCATACAGCGCCCAATCCTTCCAGCGTTTTCAGTGCATCCAGCACCTTCTCCTTGACCTGAGGATCGACGCCCTCACCAAGATACTCTTTAGGCACAGCGATACGTAGTCCTTTTACATCCCCGGTTAAAGCGTTCAAATAATCAGGAATGTCTACCTTTGCAGAAGTGGAGTCCTTCTGGTCATAACCTGCAATGGCTTGTAGGACATAGGCCGAATCCTGAACATTTTTAGTAATGGGTCCAATTTGGTCTAAAGAGGAGGCAAAAGCCACCAGTCCAAAGCGGGATACTAGACCATAGGTTGGTTTCAGGCCAACTACTCCGCAGTAAGAAGCGGGCTGGCGAATGGAACCCCCTGTATCCGAGCCGAGCGTGAAATAAGCCTCACCCGCTGCAACAGCCGCAGCCGAGCCGCCACTGGAACCACCGGGAACACGTTCTAAATCCCAAGGGTTACGTGCAGGGAAAAAGCTGGAGTTCTCGTTAGAGCCGCCCATGGCGAATTCGTCCATGTTCATTTTACCGAGTGTCACGGTTTGCGCTGCGCGTAACTTGCTAACAACTGTGGCATCGTAAACGGGATCAAAATTTTTCAAAAACTGACTGCCACATGTTGTACGCAGCCCTTCTGTCACAATATTATCCTTAATGCCAACTGGCAGGCCAAACAACAACCCTCTTTCCTCTCCGGAAATCAGTTGATCATCCAGCTGACGTGCGGATGCACGGGCCTGTTCCTCGTCAACGGTAATATAAGCTCTGATCTTGTCTTCCCGCGCACCAATTGTCTCCAGAGCGTGTCCTACCAGATCACTCACGGAAATTTCCTTTTGATGCAGCTTGTTATGTATCTCGGGCAATGTGTTATTGAACAAGCTCAATTTGCATCCTCCTTTCAAATATGAGATCTATTCCAGAACAGCAGGAACCTTAAACTGTCCGTCTTCTTCTTCAGGTGCATTGCGCATCACTTGCTCATGTGTCAAACTTTCGCGAACTTCGTCGTCTCGCATGACATTGCTGACGTGCAGCACATGAGTGGTCGGCTTTACCTGCTCCGTATCCAGCTCATTCAGCTTCTCCGCATAATGGAGAATGGCGTTTAATTGTCCTGTCATCGTTTCTTCCTCAGCCGCGGTCAGATTCAACCTGGACAGCTTGGCTACGTGACGGACATCTTCCGTGGAAATGTTCATACAAAACCCTCCTCATGTATATGAGGATTTTGCAAAAAATCCAATAAGCGACTGAAATCGAATTTTGCAAAATCCTGATATTAAAAAATGCTGCACCGAACTTTGAAATAACGTTTTTAATTATAGGATAGAACCCTTTACAATTCAATCTTTGACGCGGTACAGAAGCAAACTGCACTTCGATGAGGTAAATGTTGCTAAAAGAATATAAAAAAAGCACCTTTCGGTGCTCTTTCGTGAAAACTATAGGAGCTGAGATTGTGCCCTTTATATATTCTTAAAAAGAATCGACCGTAGCCGACTTCTATATCCAAGCACGCAAATTGACTTGTCTGATAAAATCAGCCTGTGACAACAACTCCGCCGCGGTTTCTTCTTCCTCAGTCTCTACCGAATCAATACCACCGTTCATCACATGCATGAACAGTTGCTCATTATGGGTAGCAAGGGCGTAATCTATCAGCGCTTCACGCTCAATCCGCTCGGCTTCCAGCTTGAGAATACTCTCTTCCAGCTCGATGTCTCCGGATGGTACAAAAAAATTGCGGTTCACCTTCGGTACGCGAATGACATAGTCAAAAGCATTGTCCGCATTACGGTCGTAAGCAATGATATAACCATGTTCGCCCACAGGAAGATTCTGCTCAAAAGCATCCGCGACGATCATAATTCTAGCTCCTAAATGATGCATCGTTAGCCCCCCCGTTTGTCTGAACTTATCTGCTAAGTCTACTAAAAAAAAAGTAGCTTGTCTATATCATCTATGTATCTTCATAATCGACCGTCTCCACGTCCCAACCTGTGTTCATTCAGCCTCACATGCCAGTTTTGTGTAGGGATTCCGCCCCGTCGTTTCACCTTTTTCCAAGTTATGATCTTCGGCTCGGAATCTGCCACAGAATCTTCAATATCTATTATATTGGGAACCCGGAAACTACCTCCAATCTCACGTTGTACCCCATATATATGTTTTCTTTTCATTCTTGCTCCCCCTTGTGATCTGACGGCATCATGCCTCTTTATCCTCTTAATGGGCAAAAAAAAGAACGCAAACCGGGATTCATCCACAGCTTGCGTGCTTCGCGAGTTTAGTATGTAACTTCAATAAATTTATGTTAACAAAAATAAAAACCTTTGTCTATACATAATTTATAATTTGTTGTCGAAATGGGGCAAAACCTGTCACACCTTTGATTTTGCCCCTACTGAACATTCATCACATTTACCGGATATACGGATTGTTAGCTTTCTCATAACCGATGGACGTTTTGGGACCGTGACCGGAATAGACTGTAACGTCATCTCCGAGTGGAAACAATTTGTTCTGAATAGAATCGTATAGATCCCGTTCGCGGCCGCCCGCCAGATCCGTGCGTCCAACGCCCTGACGAAATAGCACATCCCCGGAAAAAAGATCTTTGCCGCATAAAAAGCTGACACTTCCGGGTGAATGGCCCGGTGTATGGAAAACCCGGAACGTGTGACCGATCAGGTTCAATTGTTGACCTTCTGCCAAGTCATATTCGGCTGGTTCCGTCGAGATCGGAGGGGATGCCTCTGGCCACATCAAGGAGCCATTCAGCTTAGGAGATGTAAGCCAGTCTTGCTCCAAGGCGTGCAGATAAACCGGGCAGTCTTTGGCATTGCGAATCTCCTCTACTCCTCCGATATGGTCAAAATGGGCATGCGTCAGCAGGATAGCTTCAATCGTCAGTGGCTCAATGGCTCTCAGCAAAGGACCCGGATTCATCCCTGGATCAATAATAACAGCGCGCTTCGGATCATCTCCTTGAAGCAAATAAGCATTCGTCTGGAGCGGGCCGAGATTAAAACTGCGAATAGATAATGTCATAAGTTAAAATCCCGAGATCAGCTCGCGTAATTCCTGAACAATTACAGGATGGACCTCGGTTCCCTCCCCATATTTTCCAGCCATTTCTTTACGAGCAACTGCGATTTTTTCTTGATAATCATCGGCTTCCCGATCTGGATTTTCACGTTTGAATGCGATCATAATTTGTTGAACATGTGCAGGGCGTGGTCCCCAGTGGCCAAGTACATGACCTCCCGTATCCGCAAAAATCACAATCGGCACAGCACGTCCGCCCATTGTCAGGAAGTCGTCCATCAGCGCCTGATGATTTTCCAGAATCAATACTTCGGTTGGAATCCCGCTATTCTCCAACGCGCGGAACACAACTGGCACATTGCGTACTACATCCCCACACCAGTCGGCAGCCAATATAAGCACACGCAGATCATCACGATGGTTCAGGCTTTCAAAAAACTCCCGATCCTCTTCGCTGCTCCACACAAACTGATCGTATCCAGAGCGGAAGGCTTCTTTGTTCTTTTCCATGCCCTCCATAAATTGTTCAGGACTCAAGCCCTTTCCGAAATATTGCGATACGTTAGTACGGCTCATGTTATACACTTCCTTTTTTGTTTTTGGCTACAATCCATTTGATAACAAAATAAATGATCAAGAGCGCAAGAGCAACCAGCAAAATCGGTTTGATGTAAGGTGCTGCCACTTCGTCAATTTGTTCCCACTTGTCTCCCAACAGCATACCTAAATATATAAACAAAACAGACCAAGGTATAATCGCCAGCGTTGTCAAAATAATAAAGCGCCATACGTTCATTCGAGCCAACCCGGCAGGGATTGAGATCGCGTGACGAACAACAGGGATAAAGCGAGCTGTAAAAATGACCCCTGTGCCATATTTATTGAACCAGGCTTCAGCGTGGTCAACATGACTTTTTTTGATGAGTATGTATTTCCCATACTTATCTAAAACGGGTCTGCCGCCATAGCGTCCAATCCAGTAAATGAACAACTGGGCCAGCACCCCGCCAATCGTTCCAAACACGACTGCGCCAAAAAAATTAATATGACCCGAGGACACTAAAAAACCGCCATAAGCGAGGACTATTTCACTTGGAATGACCTCCACCATCAAGCCTAGCATAATACCAAAATACCCAAGACTACGAATGATCTCAAACAAATAATTAATGATACTAGATATTTGGTCCATCTCTCTTCCCACTCCCTGCCTGTTTCTCTATTTTCATTTAGTGTATCACAGCGGCAGAACAAGTCGCCACTTCGTCCAAAAAGGGAAGTCAGTGACCCCGGATCCTCTGCCCGCATAAGTTGTGAGAGAGAGGAGGGGGTACAATATGCCTCCCGGCAAATTCCCCAAACATGACAATTCACAATCCCGATTACCCACGGCTCGTGGTATCCGCCGCGCATGTACCAAAGAGTTGTATCGAACCTGCAAACGTCTGCCTGTTCACATTGCTCCTGATCTGGTCAAGCAGGGCGAAGAACTATACTGCCGCAAGGTCGTCGGACACCTTATCTGGATTGCGGAAAACCATAGTAATCGCAAACTACTGTGCGACTGGTGGGATGAAGATGTCAGCGAGGAGCTCGCGGCATTGTGGAAGGTGGATCGCGATGTCTTGTGCACCGCTTTTAGAAATGCCTATGGCGGATAGATGTTTGTGTACTGCAATCATGAACTGTGAACTACAAAAAAGTGGAGCCACCCCGCAGTGGCTCCACTTTTACTATATTCCTAGCTATGTGTCTGCTTTTTCCCCGCTCCTTCGGGAAGCAAGTCCGCACAAGCGCGTTCCAAATAAGGATCAGCATGAATAAAATCCCGAAATGCTGTGTATTCACGCCACAGAACGGATTGTTCTCCCGCTTGCCCTTTGACGGCACGAATCAGAATATTTTTAGGTGTATGCTCCATGTCGATAAATTCCAATAGCTGTGTCCGATATCCCATCATATCCAGCAGTTTGGCCCGGATTCCATCCGTTGCCAGTGCAGAAAAACGCTCCTTTAAAATGCCGTGGGAAAGCAACGGCTCCAATACCGGATTTTCCAGTTGGTTAAACAGCTCATGCTGGCAACACGGAACCGACAAAATGACGGAAGCACCCCAGCGAACAGCCTTTTCCAGCGCCGCATCTGTTGCAGTATCACAAGCGTGCAAGGTAACAACCATATCCACCTGTTCCAGTTCGTTATAGTCTGCGATATCACCGACCAGAAACTCCAACTGTCGATATTGCAGCTTTTGAGCCAGAACATTACAGGCTTCAATGACATCTGCCTTCAAGTCCAAACCAACGATCTGCAATGGTCGCTTTTGCTGTACAGCCAAATAGTGATACAACGCAAAGGTCAAATACGATTTGCCACAGCCAAAATCCACAATCGTCAATGGGCGGCCTACCGGAAGGCTAGGTAATACATCCTGCACCATTTCGAGAAACCGGTTAATTTGACGAAACTTATCATACTTGCGGGCCAGTACCTTACCATCCTCATTCATAATCCCCAGCTCAATCAGGAAAGGAATTCGTTCCCCTTCTTCGAGCACATATTGCTTTTTGCGATTATGAGACAGGTCCGCTTTACTTTTGCTCGGTGACTTTGTCAGAATGGATACTTTATATTTTTTACTGATCAGCACTTGGTAGTCTGCATCCTTGGCGCATAAAAGTCCTTGGCGGAACGTGTCCTCAAACAAGGCAGTCATACGCTCGTTAGCTTCGTCAGGGGTCAGATTTTCATGAATGACTTTGTTGCTGTAATGAAAAGCAAACTGGTAATGCAGTTTGTTTTTCAATTCTACAGGTTTAATTTGTACTTTAGTAAAAGAAGCATCCTCCCGTTTGCGAAGCTGACTCAGCGTCGCTGTTATGAGGGATCCTCCCGTGGTCAATTGGTATATAAGTTCGCGCAGTGAATCCAAAAGGTACATCTCACTTTCTTTCATGTAATTGGGTGATCTCGGTCAAACCCTCGGTGACTTCCTGGCGTGAAATTCCACCCAGCTCCAGCTCTGCATTGGTCTTATCCAGTAATTGACTATAAAACGTCTCCGCTTCCGCTAGCAGCTCTGGCTGCTCCCATGCCAATCCAAACCAGACATCGGCGGCTTCGTCCAACCTGTTTTCTCGCTCGTAATGAACAGCCAGCAGCTTGCTGGTTTCAGGGGGGAGCTCATATTCGCGCACCAGCTTTACGATACACGCTATTCGTTCAGGCAGGACCTGCAGATCACGAGTCGCGCCATTCGTATCGCTGTACAAATATAAATGAAGAGATTTCATCAAGATTCGTATACCTTCGTCTGTTCTGCTGGTTTCCAGGTAAATCGCGGCTTCTTCCTCCAAAATGCGAGCCACCTGCTGAAGCTTATCCGCTTCAATTCCAGGGCCCAATCGGAAAAGCTCAATAATTTGTTCCGGCGGCAATCGTCTGAGCAGATCTGAACGAAGACGAAACTGCTTGTTGAGCAGGTCATCTAGCTGTTTCAGCGCTTCGATGTGTTTATTTTCGCGCCTAAGACCGAGCACCGATGCTACTGCGGATGTCAATTCTTCCATCATACTGAGCAAATAGTCTTTTCTAAGCAAGCCGTTCCCTTCCTTTCATCCCGATGCCTAGACAACCAGAAACTTCTGTCTTCTGATTGTATGACATCCTTGTCTAAAAGCCAAATGCCACCGCCATGCCGCAATTTCATTTAACACAATTACAAATACTTTATAGCATCAAAGATTCGACACTCAGAAATCACGTATGGCACGTAACATTCCGTTAGTACAGTGTTTTGTAGCCGATCATGGACTAACGAAATAGAGTATTTGAAAATTTGATATTGATTCTCCGTTAGTCTCGTGTTATTTTTGTTTCATACGAAACAAAAATAATCTTTATTATTTATTGATTCATATAATAAAATAAAATATTTATTTTCATTCGAAACAAAATTATGCATTGATATTTTACAGGGGAGGACGTTTAAGTATGGGAAAAAAATTCAGTGCGATACTACCGGAATATAAAGAGTTCATACAGCGACAGCATATTTTCTTTGTAGGATCAGCACCGATATCCGAGACGGGGCATGTGAATATTTCCCCCAAGGGATATGATTCCTTTCGTATTTTGTCAGATCAGGAGGTAGCCTATCTCGACTTGTCGGGAAGTGGCAACGAAACAAGTGCGCACATTATAGAGAACGGACGGGTAACCATCATGTTCTGTGCATTTGAAGGCGAGCCCAGTGTATTAAGACTCTATGGTACTGGCACAGTCGTGTTGCCCAATACAAAGCGTTGGAATGAGCTGTATCCTCTCTTTAATCCACTTCCTGGAGCAAGACAAATCATAGTAGTTGATGTTCATATGGTGCAGGATTCATGTGGTTTTGCAGTTCCCTTCATGACTTACACGAGCGAACGGGAAAAGCTGAAGGACGTGGCGATTCAGATGGGCGAAGAAGTACTTAAAAAGTATGCATACGAGAAAAGTTTAGAGAGTATTGATGGTTTGCCGACGGCGTTTGCCTTGAACAAAAATAATATGACTTAGGTATTCTGCACATTAACCGATATGATACAACAAGTCAGCAAAATTCAAATAAACTGAATGTATAGTGACCACATCTAAAAACAATTTGCATACAAGAAACCGGAACCTTCTGACGATCACATCAAAGGGTTCCGGTTTTTGGGCTTACCTTAGTCTACTTTTTCAAGTTTTGCTCCAAAAACGCCAAGATAGCATTAGCTAATAGCTCCGGTGCCTCAAACAGGCTCATGTGACCTGCTTCCGGCAGGGTAACCTGAGTTACTCCGGCCCGATCTGTTGTAAACGTCCGCGCTGGAGGAACCGCCTGATCCTGCTCCCCCGCTACTAAAAGAGCTGGCAAGGCAGAAGCCGACAACACATCCCGTCGGTCAGGACGCTCGCGCATAGCCAATGATGCTCCTACAGCTCCTTGCGGAGGTGTTTTGTAGCCAATTTCTTTGACTTTAAGTAATTGGCTGGACATCGACTCCACATGATCAGGAGCAAACAGTCCCGGTACGAGTCCATCTACAAAGTTGGTAATCCCCTCCGTTTGGATGGTAGATACAGCCTTGTTACGCTTTTCTTTACCTTCGTCCGTATCTGCATAAGCTGTGGAATGAATCAGTCCAAAGGCTGTAAGGCGCTCTGCATGTCTCTGCACTGCCGAAAGGGCTAAATAGCCTCCTAGGGAGTGACCAAACCAGGCAGCCTGAGGGATGTCCAATTGTTCTTGAAGTTTAAGCATATCATCTGCCATTTGATCAATCGTATAGGCTCCTAGTGGAGCATCGCTGCGTCCGTGTCCACGCAAGTCTGGAACAATACAACGATAGCTTGGGGACAGCAAGGGAACAACCTCATCCCAATAGGAGGAGCTTCCGCAAAATCCGTGCAATAGAATGATCGGATCTCCTTTTCCCTGTTCGGCATAGCAGATCGTCGTTCCTTCGCATAATACCTTTTCCATGTGGAACCCTTCCTTCTCTGTATATAATCTATTGGATCTGAATATATTAGTGAGTAGAACATGCTGATGTATATTATTAAGCAGACGATCAATATCTGAAACGGTAACCCTCTGGAAAATCTTGCGAAGCTGTTTTTAAGCCAAATTCACAAGCCGCCGCATTAGCAATATGCGCAGCCATTGTCATGACCAAGTGAAGCGAAGTCATTTGGAGTGTCCAATAGGGTTTGGGACTGCGCTCATTCACAATCGCTGCAACACTATAATGACCCACAGACGGCAGAGACAGCCCTACCGATCGCGCAGGAGTTAGCGGTTCACACGCAATAAGAAACATTCCCGTTGAGCCGTGCTGTCCAAGACAAGCATCTATGGCGATCACATGATGATCTTGGGGAATGCACTCCAAGTATGGAACCAGATGATCCGCATCACAGGGCTCCGACATTGTCCCAATCACGTGCGGAAAACCTTGCTCCTTGAGCATGGTGCCTACCAGTGGCCCCAGTGAATCACCCGACGAGCGATCTGTACCGATACAAACAAAAGTCAACTTATCTATAGCATGCTGATGATGAATTTCTCGGAAAAACGGCGCGAGTCCATCTCGATCTGTTTTCTTTACATTATGTTCTAAGGACGAGCGTCCGGGTGCGGAAGCTCGATTATACAAAGACAACTTTGCCCATCCTCCTTGATTCGGTTGTATATTGGTAATCTGGCTTTCAGTACATTCTACAACAAAAACATGATACAATACAGGCAACTTCCCCTGTTATGAAAGGATGGAAAATTAACGATGGATTTGTCTGTACCGTCTCATGCCAACATTGAGTATATGATTGAGGGCATTAAAACCAAGCTCCGTATGGCGAGTGGTGCTGCTATGCAAGCTTCCGCTTTCTCGCTGGAGCAATACGAGGACATCCATGATGTCTATGATATGGTGATAAACAAGCCTAACCTGAGCATTTCCGAGGTTGAAGCTATTGTTTCTGAACTGGGTAGATTGCGTAAGTCCTCCTGAATCAGCCTATAGGAATACAGCTTAGCTGTATTACAACCTATCATCATGAGCAACAGCCTTCATGCCAGTGGCCCTGTCACCGTAAATAAAGCTCGTACCTCCGCTCGCTTCAACAGACGCGCAACGGGGATACGAGCTTTATTTTTCGATTGCATATACGCATTTTCATACACTTCTTCACTCAAGGATGCTTCAAGGTAAATCTGCTAACACCAGTTCAGATATATCCTCATTACCTGTAGCTAGTATCTTTAATGCACAACTTTTTTGAATTCGTGCAGCATCACCAGGCCCTAACTGAAAATCTCCATCCTGGCACGTAACTTCCACATGACCGCTAACTACATAAATGTGGGTGCGGCGCTCCTCTTGCTGCGGATATTCAAGCTGCTGGCCTTTTTCCAATCTGCTCAGATACAGATTTATATCCTGCGCGATGGATAACGTTCCCTCCACTTCTGAACCAGACACAACAGGCTGAAGCCGATTTAGGTGTTCACTGTGCTTGAATCTTTGCACCTGATAAGAAGGCTGAATGCCAGGGCTCTCGGGTAAAAACCACATTTGCAAAAAGCGAACCGATCTTTCATCCCCAGTATTTCGCTCTTCATGTTCAATCCCGATGCCTGCACTCAGAACCTGAATCGAGCCGCTTTTTAAATCCTGCTCATGTCCCAAGCTGTCGCTATGATGCAATTGGCCTTCAATTACATAAGTGACGATTTCCAAATCGTGATGCGGATGTCTTTTGAAGCCTTGCTGCGGTTCAAGTTTGTTATCATTATGGGCTAGCATACAACCAAAATGGGCATTGCTCGGATCTTCATAATCGGCAAATGAAAAGCTAAACTCACTATGAATCCATCCTTTATTTGAGGTATGTCTTTCTGCCGATGTCACTATTTTAATCATCCTTAACACCTCCATGGATTACAGTTCCGTAAAGCAGCCTTGCTTCGTGATGATTATTCCACTTTCGGCCCTGGCATTACAAACACTGTGATACGATCCCTTTACCCCGGGCTTAAATGCCTCAATCAGCCTGTCGTCTCCGTCGAGTTTTGCTCTTAAGTTCATTATTAGTTAAGTTAATAGTACGAAAAATTAAATCTATTACAGCCATAAGGAGGAGATTTATTACATATGCTATCCCATAAACCCCAACCATCCCGGTTCCTACCAAGCTATTTGCGTCGTAGTCTGTATGCATCTATTATCATGATCGCTGTGATGCTTCTCATCGCCTACTCTGTGCAATGGATTGGCACGGCTCCTTTTCTATATTGGGATGAGCGTATACAGGATGCTATTTTTCCAGACACAGCAGCTACTCATGACCAATTGCTAACCATCGCTATATTCATTACGTCTTTCGGTTCATTCAGCATGTCGTTAATTATCGCCCTCGGTGCTGCTACCTTATGCTGGGTCTTTCTTCGTTCAAAAGCTTATTCCTTTGCGATCCTAAGCAGCTTTACGGCGATGTGGGTGCTGAATACGCTCATTAAAGAAATTCTGCAACGGGAACGCCCGTCACTTCAACATTTGGTTGAAGCCGGGGGCTACAGTTTTCCCAGCGGTCATGCGATGATTTCCATGGGATTTTACGGCATGATATTTGCCATCTGGGCTATAGAACGAAAGATTCGTGAGCGTTCGCTCTTCCTCCCGTGCGTTCTTGGTGCACTGCTCATTATATTGATTGGACTAAGCCGTATATATTTAGGAGTTCACTTTCCTACAGATATTGTGGGTGGTTATATTGCAGGCATCATTTGGCTGGCGTTTACCGTTCCTATGATCTATTGGCGAGCGAAAATGCAACTTTCTTCTCCCCCCCGCCCATAACGTCCGATTCGGCTTTTTGTTTCACTCCGGGTCATGACGTTTATATACGAAGTAAGCAAGGCACAGCAATATCGAAGCTCAGCATTTATCAAAAACGTTATCGTTTGTGAACTTAGGATAAGGGAGGCGATCCTTGTGTGGGGAATTGTACTAAGTATTGTAATGGCCATTATTATCGGATTGATTGGCGATGCACTAGCTGGACATGAAATGCCTGGCGGCATTGCAGGCTCTATGATTGCTGGATTTGTAGGAGCTTGGCTAGGTGTCATGCTGTTGGGAGACTGGGGCCCGGTCATCGGAGATTTTGCAGTCATTCCAGCCATACTTGGAACCGCATTGTTCGTATTCTTGCTCGGACTTGTGTCCAGGCTATTGAGAAGGGCTACCTAACATTTATATATATTTTTATTCTATAAAAGGAGTGATATATCATGAGTAACATTGACAATCAAAATATGGCAAGCACTTCAGGTTTTGCAAAGGGTTTATTCATTGGAGGTTTGATTGGTGCTGCGGCAGCCCTGCTGTTCGCTCCAAAGCCGGGTCGCGATTTACGTAGTGATCTGTCCGAAAAAATGACTGTTGTCTCCGATAAAACGAAGGATGTCGCATCTGTAGTTAGCAGCAAAGCGACAGATTTGGCCAAAACCGTTTCCACTAAAACAGCAGATGTAGCCAAAACGGTATCCGAGAGTAAAGACAACATCGTATCCAGCGTAACCAAAGCTTCTGCCGATGTCGCTAATGAAGCGGCCAAAGCGGATAAAGAAGTTATGGATGCAACCGCTCAAGCAGCCAAGGACACTCAAAAACAATTAAATGCAAATTCCTAATAGGAACACATTCCGATTACAACCAAAATAATATCCAAACACTGAACAGCCAGCATGCAAGAAGCTGGCTGTTTTTAAATGATAGAAAGGCTGGGATGACAATGAACAAACCAAACTCCTATGGAGATGATCTTGCTCGGAACAACAAGAGAACCTTTCACCCCCTCCAGGCTCAAGATCAGCCAGATGAGATTTCATCCAAGCAGACCTCTTCTACTCATCATCATGTTAAAACACATGATCCGGAGAGAGACTTTGATGTAAATGAGCATCCTTTTGAACTTCGCCATGAGGTCAAGCGGCTTAACAAACGCCTAGATCAAATCGCAGATACATTGGAAAAAGCAGAATTCAAAGATATTATAGAGAACTACTCCAGCACGAAAAGAAGAATTATGAGCAATCTGACTGCAGGGATTGCACGTGGTCTCGGCCTTACGCTGGGTACAGTGGTCATACTCGCCTTGCTCGCTTGGTTGCTCAGTTTCCTGGTACAGTTAAATCTTCCGGTCATCGGAGATTTCATCGCCGAATTATTAGGATATATCAAAATGAGCCAAGGTACTAAGTAATTGTCCCTATCTCATTTAAAAACGATCCATCGTAACCGATATAGACTCCCCAAAGAGCCTCCTGTTACGATGGATCGTTTTTTATTTGTAAATTATAACAGCCGTAATCAGCCGCTACAATTTGTTGCGCTTGTTAGTTTTCAATAAGTCACCTGTCCACCCCTTCATCATCAGCCAGCCGTACATTCCCGCCATACTTAGCAATGTGGCAATAATCACGGCGGTAAAACCCCAGCCTGTTTTAATCCAAGGCAGATTTTCAAAGTTCATGCCCCAAATGGCCCCCACTACAGTGGCAGGTGTAAAAACGGCGGTCACAATGGTGAGCGTCTTCGTAATCTCATTGCCCCTAAAAGCGGAAATGGCCTCGTCAATAGAGATCAGGGTGTCGATTTCCTTTTCATAATGCAGGAAAAGTCCTTCCATCCGAGTCACACGGTAAAGTAACTGCTTAAAAAAGCGATTCTCCTCCAGTTTATCCAAATATGCCTCCCGAGAAGCCGTTACCAGCTCTGAAAAAGGAATGAACATATTGCTCCAATACAACAGCTCGAAACGTGCATTCAATATAGAATCCATCAGTGTACGGGCATTTCTTTTCTCCATGTCCTCTTCCAGTCTTCTCAGGTTGATCTCGAACTTATCCATACCTGTATGAAAATAATGAAGCACGGCTCTCGCCAATACAAACATGCCGTCAGCTGCATCCTCACACTGTTCCAGCATTTTTTGGCGTTCCGCGGTGTGCATAATTTCACGGGTATTTTGATCCAAATTTAACGTCACCAACTTCTGGTTTAGAACCAGAAAATAAAACTTGTTGCAATTGCGTTGACTATCGATTTCCTCTTGAACGGAGTAGATCAGCGACCCGTACATTAAGGGCTGATTGCCATCTGGAAAGCGCACAGATATAAAGCTGGATGGAATGTCCTCTACCTTGTCCAGCCATTCTGCGGCTTCTGGGAGCTTCTCCTTCAAGTGCTGTATGACCGAATCTTGCCAATTCCCAGCACTGATGTCCCACCATTCCCATCCTCCACGAAAGGAAGAAATCTGTTCAAATGCTGTCATGGATTCCAACCTTCCTCCCAACCTTTTTCGCTTTATAAAAAGGACACGTTTCCCCAAATCGGAATAACGTGTCCTTACGATGTGACATCAAATATGTTAAACCAAGAATTCCGCGTTTTTCTCATGAAATAGAGGAATTAGACATAATCTGCTTCAGCTTTTCCGTAGCCCGCTTCTGAATACGGGAAACGCTCATCTGTGATACGCCCAACGTCTGGGCAATCGCACGTTGAGATTGACCGTCCTGAAATGCCAGAAGAAGCACCTTCTGTTCCTGCTCCTTCAGTTGGCTTAAAGCCTGCTGCAAATCCATTCGTTTTTCCACAGTGTCATAATCGTTAGCATCCGAGCTAATGAGCTCGCCTAACGTAGCTGCACTCTCTTCCTGGGATAAAGGCGAGTCCAGTGAAACATAGTGATAGCACTCACGACCAGCAAGCACCTCGATCGTTTCTTCCACGGTTAGATCCAAATAGGTCGCAATCTCGTCCACATTGGGTGAGCGTTCCAACTTAACGGTCAGTTCATCAATAGCATGTTGAACAAGCGCACCCTTTTCCTTAATGCGGCGAGGAACCTGGATGTACCAGGATTTGTCGCGCAAATAATTTTTCATATGTCCCAGCATACTTTTCATAGCGTACGGTTCAAATGGGATACCCAAGCTGATATCGTATTGCTGAAGCAGACGTATCAAAGCCATCTGACCGGTCTGATATAAATCCTCGTATAAGTCCGGACGGTTACGGGAGATTTTCCCGGCAGCCATCTTGACCATCGGCTCATACTTGCGGATCAGCACGGTAGCAATCTCGTTATCCTTGGTTTGCTGGTACTCCCAGATTAGACCAACGGCTTCATCCATCGACTCCGGGGGAGTTACCTTTTCATTCATACTCTTTCCTCACTTCTGGTCAAGCGCTTTACCAGCACCACTTCGGTGCCTTTTCCTGTCTCATTCAAGATATGGACATCGTCCATAAGCGCCTGCATGAGATAAAAGCCTAATCCGCCTATCTGTGCATCATTCAACTCCTTGTCATGCAAGGATGCGATACGGGACGGGTCCTCCACGCGTTCAAAGCTCTCCCCTTCATCTTTGACACGAATGGACAGCGAAACTTCATCAAATTCGAATGTCACTTCCACGACTCCCCCCTCATGACCATATGCATAAAGGACAGAGTTATTACAGGCTTCCGATACAGCCACTTTCATGTCTTCAATATCCTCATAAGAGAATCCCATTTTCGCGGCAATACCGTATAAATTTAATCTTACAATATCAACAAAGTCAGCAGTTGCCGGCAAATTAAGAACTACTTTTTGAATTTGAGCGTTCATTTCTTTTTCTTTCCTTTCCTATTGGGAATTCTCCTGGGGGACAAAGAATTTGGCAATACCAGTCATATCAAATAGCTTTTGAATTTGAGGCGGTACCTCTTGAACAGCAAAGCGAGACTCCATCCCATGCCTTGCTTTTAAAATGGATAACAAGATTCCAATACCTGTGCTGTCAATGTATTTAAGGTCTCTCAAGTTAATAATCAAATCTTGGCTGGATTCCCCCACCAAAGGCTCCATCACCAGACGAAAATCAGGTGCTACCGAAAGATCCAACTCTCCACTCAGATAAACGGTATTTACGCCATCGGTTGTTTCCGTAATTGCATTAAACTTCTCATTTTTATTTGTATTCATAGGCCTACTCTCCCAAAAAAAGATTTCCCTACATACTAACCCATTATACGAGCGTTTGAATCACGGTATAACTTTTTAAACACTACCAAATGCCACCATCTAAGCTTCATTGATCTGATCTTTACCCGGTTGCATTGGAAAATGGTCCGGAGAATGCCGTAGCAATGCCTGTTTTACACTGCTGATTTTAACGGGCTTACTAATATAATCGTTCATCCCCGCTTCAATACATCGAGGCTGAATACCCTCCATCACATTAGCCGTCATGGCGATAATGGCAGGTTGCGATCTTCCCGCCAATTGTTCACGCACTCTACCCGTACACTCCAGACCGTCCATCACAGGCATCTGCAAGTCCATAAAGATATAGTCATAGTCCTGATTAGCCGTGACCATATCAAGCGCCTGCTGTCCATCTGCTGCCACATCTGAAGCCAGACCGAGCTTATCCAGTATATTAACCATCAGCTTCTGGTTAATCGGATGATCATCAACGACCAGTACAGGTCTACGACTTGGAGATTCCTGATGTGGAATTTCCCAATCGTGGCTGGACTCTCCCTCCAGTTCATTTTCCTGAGCAAAGCCAAGCTTCATTGTGAAATGAAACGTCACGCCCTGTTCTCCGCTCGTATCTACACGGATATCTCCGCCCATCATATTCACTAAGGTTTTACAAATGGCGAGTCCTAACCCGGTTCCACCATATTTACGTGTCATTGAAGAATCCAGTTGGGAAAAGGGCTGAAACAACCTTCCAACCTTAGCCGGATCAATACCAATGCCTGTATCCTTCACAGAAAACTCAACGGTAAGTCCATTATCGCTTTGCTCTTTGACAGATGCGAAAACATACACCCCGCCCCGGTCTGTAAATTTGACAGCATTGGATATAAGGTTAATCAGTACTTGACGCAATCTTCCCATATCTCCATATAACACAGGAGGCATCTGTTCATCGAGAAAATAAACCAGTTCCAAGTTCTTTCGGTTCACTTCTACCGTAAATAGGCTGAAAACTTCCTTGATACAGGAAACCAGATCAAAAGGATATTCCTCTACCTCCATTTTGCCTGACTCCAGCTTAGTGAAGTCCAGAATATCATTAATGACTGCTACCAGTGCATCTGCACTACGACGGATGATATCGGCATATTCCTGTTGGTCGCTTTGCAGCTCCGTCTCCATCAGCAAATCAATCATTCCAATGACGCCGTTCATAGGTGTGCGGATCTCATGGCTCATCATCGCCAGAAATTCCGTTTTGGCATTGGCAGCAATCTCCGCTGCCTCCTTGGCGGCAATCAGTTCGCTGTTCATCTTCTCCAGCTGCCGGGTCTTCTGATGAAGCAGATGGGACTGTGTCTTCAAACGCTTGTTTGTCAGATACATTTGCACGAAACCTTCAATTTTGGACTTGAGAATTTGAGGGATGAACGGCTTAACCATATAATCAATACCGCCTGCTGAATATCCCGCAAATAAATGCTCCGCTTCCTTGCTGTTAGCTGAAATGAAGATAATCGGAATATCCTTCGTTTTCTCTCTGGCCTTGATTAGCTTTGCGGTCTCAATACCATCCATACCCGGCATCTGCACATCCAGGACTACGAGTGCAAATTCATCTTTTAATAGACATCGCAGCGCTTCTTCCCCGGATGTGGCCTTTACCAGATTATATTGTTCACTCTCCAGCACCGCCTCAAGAGCGAGCAGGTTCTCAGGTCTGTCATCTACCAGCAATATATGAATCGGTTCATGAAGCCCCATGGAATCCTCCTAAGCATCTCTATTTAATCTTCCGGTATATTTTTTCTATCCGGTCCAGCGGCTCGTAGGAATCACTATAATCGGTAAAATGTATGGATTCCTTGGCCCCAAGCACCAACACGCCAAAATGACTCAAGCTATCATAAAACAACCCATGTACATGGTTGCGAAGTTCGTCGTTAAAATAGATCATGACATTCCGGCAAAAAATAACATTGAACTCGTTAAAGGACCGGTCTGTCGCTAAGTTGTGCTCCGCAAAAATAATATTTTTCCGTAAAAAAGGATGAAACATCACTGAATCATACTTGGCTGTATAATATTCAGAGAACGATTGTGTGCCCCCGGACTCCAAATAATTTTTGGTATACAGCTTCATTCGGTCGATCCCATATACGCCTTCCTTCGCCTGCTGTAAAGACAGGTTATTCATATCCGTCGCATAAATGCGGGCCTTATCATATAAGCCTTCCTCATGCAGCAAGATCGCCATAGAATATACTTCCTCACCCGTGGAGCAACCTGCATGCCAGATTCGAATGTACGGATACGTTCGCAAAATAGGAATGATTTTCTGTCTAAAATTCAGAAACAGCTCCGGGTCACGGAACATCTCGGTCACCGGAATGGAAAGGCTCTGTACCAGCCTATCGAAGGCGCTGCGATCATGCAGCACCTTCTCCTGAAGTCCTGATATCGTGCTTACATTCTCGGACTGCGCATGATAATAAACACGCCGCTTAATCGAAGGCAGAGCGTAGTTACGAAAATCGTAGCCGTACAGCCGATGTATACCTTCCAGCAACAGCTCAATCTCAATCAATTCCCGCTCAGCATCATTCGATTTCACTTCATTAGCAGCATTATCCGCCATATCCTTAGATGTCATAATCTCTCTCCAATTCCTAAATAGGTTTTGCCTGTGCCGCTCCCATCATGTGTCGATTTATATTACCCATTTTTTTGGGTTACGAATACAACCACACCCGCATTAATGATAAAAGTTGTTCGGTTTGAATCGGTTTTTTCACATAATCGGAAGCGCCTGCCTCAATACACTTGGAACGATCATCCTTCATGGCCTTGGCTGTCAGGGCAATAATAGGCATCTTCTCGAATTGTGGCATTAGCCGGATACGTCGCATCGCTTCATATCCATCCATTTCCGGCATCATCATATCCATCAGCACCAGATCAAAATCAGGTGTCTGTTCCAGTAGTTCCAGTGCTTCTCTTCCATTTTCTGCAAAGGTAACATCCATACGATAGCTTTCCAGCACACTGGACAGAGCAAATACATTGCGAATATCATCGTCTACCAACAATATTTTTTTGCCTTCAAACAGCTCTTCCTTGTTGTATAGCTTTTGCAAAATTTTGCGTTTGTCCTCAGGAAGATTCGCCTCTACACGATGCAAGAACAGCGTTGTTTCATCCAAAAGCCGTTCCGGCGATTTAACATCTTTAATAATAATAGACTCTGCATATTTGCGAAGTTGCGTTTCTTCTTTGTTATCCAAATCTTTGCCTGTATAAATAATGATCGGCAGATCAGTTAGCTGCTCATTCTCTCGAATACGATCCAGCAGTTCAAAACCAGTCATGTCGCTCAGCATCAGATCCAGTACCATGCAGTCATACCGCTGGGTAGCCAGCTCATTTAGTGCTTCCTGACCTGTTGACACCGCCGTAATGGCAACATCATCATGATCGATCAGCTCAATAATGGATTTACGCTGATTATCGTCATCTTCAACCACAAGAAGACGTTTGACCATTTGGTCTGTATACGATTTTATATGTGAAAATGCCTTATCCAGACTTTCCTTCGAGGAAGGCTTTTTGAGATAGGCAATCGCGCCCATCATTAAGCCCTGCTTCACATCATCTATGACTGAAATAACATGCACTGGAATATGACGTGTCGATGAATTTCCTTTTAGCTCGCCTAAAATGGACCAGCCATCCATCACAGGTAATTGAATATCTAATATAATAGCGTCCGGCAAATAAGACTGAGCCATGTTGAGCCCATCGTCTCCTTGGAGAGCGATCAGTGCCTTAAAGCCCCGGCTACGAGCCATATCGTACAAAATATTAGCAAAATTAATATCATCCTCAATAATCAGCAGCACTTTATCCTGCGAGGTAATCTCGTTTCGGTCGTCCCCTGGATGTATAATGTCCTCCGCTTTGTTTTTCGAAGGTATCTGATATAATGGCAACTGTTTAGCAGGCATAATCATGGGAAGGTCCGTTTCTGCCGAGGCTGCAACATTCTCAAAATTCGAATTCACATCCGTACCGTTAAATTCCTCTCTCGAATGAGAATCCATATCCTCAGCCGTAGGCGTTTGTTCCGGCAAATACAGTGTGAAGCAACTGCCCTGTCCCTGCTCGGATTCCACCGTAATCACACCGCCCAACAATCTGGAAAGCTCGCGGCTGATTGACAGACCTAGTCCTGTCCCCCCATATTTCCGGCTGGTTGTACCGTCTACCTGCTGGAAGGCTTCGAAGATCAGATCCGTTTTATCGGAAGCAATCCCAATGCCCGTATCATGCACAGATAGAGCCAGATAGGATCTTCGTGGATTTAGCAGACCCGGAAGCTGTTCTCCATTTGCCCGAGATACACTGAAACGAATAGATCCTTCCGTGGTGAACTTGAATGCATTGGACAACAAATTACGTAAAATTTGTTTGAGACGATAACCGTCACTGATAATGGCATCTGGCAAGTTCTCTTCGATCTCGGTATGCAGTTGAAGCCCACGTTGGGCTGCGACCGGAGCAAAATTCTGCTCCACAAACAGTTCCAGTTCCTTCAAGTGGACCGCTTCATGGTTAATATCCATTTTTCCAGCGTCCACTTTGGATAAATCCAGAATTTCATCAATCATTTTCAGCAAATCCGCGCCTGACATATAAATGGTTTGTGCATATTCCACCTGCTTCGGCTTGAGATTGCCCTCCTTGTTCTCAGACAAGAGCTGAGAAAGAATGAGCAAGCTATTTAGCGGAGTACGCAGCTCATGAGACATATTGGCCAAAAACTCGGATTTGTATTTGCTTGTGATTCCTAGCTGCATGGCCTGTTGTTCCAACTGAGCTCGTGCATGTTCAATCTCGTCGTTCTTTTCTTCCACTTCTCGTACCTGTTCTTCTAGCGCTCTGGTTTTGGCAATCAGTTCAGTATTAAAATGCTCCAATTCTTCTTGTTGACGCTGTAACAATTCCTCTGAACGCTTGAGTTCCTCTGTTTGCTCCTCCAAATTTTCGTTGGAGCGCTTGAGTTCCTCTTGCTGAGTTTGTAGCTCCTCGGACTGGCATTGCAATTCCTCAGTAAGTGCCTGGGACTCGCGCAGCAATTGCTCTACACGCATCCGTCCCTTGATATTGTTCAGAATAATCCCCATGCTCTCTACTAATTGAGCAAACAGCTTCGTTTCCAGATCACTGAAGCGATCCAGTGACGCTATTTCTATAGCACCGATGCACTCATCTTCGAACAAAATAGGGAAAATCATAATTCCCACTGGCTTACTTTCTCCTAAGGCAGAGCCTATGGACAAATATCCGTCAGGAGCCTCTGTAATCAAGATCGGCTTACGATCCAAAACACATTGTCCGAGCAACCCTTCGCCTACCTGGATAACGTCTCTAATCGAATTTTCGCCAGTCACCTTTGCATAGGAGCCGTATAACTTAAATCGGTTGTCTTCTACATCTTTTCCTTGCAAATAGATGGCTCCATAACTGCCTCCCAAGATGGGCGTAAACTCACTAATGAACATCTGAGCAACTTGCTCCAGTGAATTTACGCCACGGAACAACTCAGTCACCCGAGCAGTATTGGCATTAAGCCAAGTTTGGTCCTTCTGCGTTTGAAGAACGGAATGTTCAAATTTCCGCTTTTCTTCCAAGTCTCCGGCCATTTGTTGAAATACACGAGCGACCTCACCGATTTCATCTTTGGAGGCAACACTCATTCGGCTGATGGCCCTGTACTTTCCCTTGCCAAAACCATTAATCATGAGATTCACGACATTTAGACCTTTGGCAATACTTGGGAGCACCCACAAAATAACCAGTAAGCCCATGATCAGGCCGGCGGCCATCAGAATTGTGGTAATCTGCACAGATTCTTCATACGCCAAATTAGCTTGCTTCATGTCGCTATCAATTTCCCGATCCTGAAAAACGGCAAGGGCATTAATACTATCCATCGCCTCCTCTTGGGCAGGCAAACCAGTACTATTGCGGAAAGCGTTAGCCTCATCAATACGATCTTGCCCCAACAAAGAGACCAGTCTTTGTTCGTAACTTAAAAATTCATTCCACGCGACGGCTACCCGATCAACCTGCTGTTGCTCTTCACTGGTGCCGGAATTCGTTTGCAGACTAGCCAGCACTTTCGTTCCAGTAGCCGAAATATCGTCCAGCTCGCGTTTGGCCTCACTAACGGAGGAACCTGGATTCAAGATCAGATTGGCCATCACTTTGGCCATATCGTTCACCTGCCCGCGAATAGCTGTTGTTTTCCGGACTTTCATATATCGATCCTGATAAACCTGATTCAACTGCTCATTCAGGCTCCCCATCCGGTCATAGCTGATTAGTGTCAGCACAAGGAGGATCGCCATAAGCGATCCAAAGCCAATCAGCAGTTTATTTCTGATTTTCATGCAAGCTCTCTCCCTCTTTCAACGAAATCCAGATCAGGCATTTATCATCATCACGATCTTGTGGCGCCTCTTTACGAAAAAAAGCATCCAGCATCGCTTCTTCATTCCATTGCTCATATTTACGCAGACACTCAGTCAGATACTCCAACTGCTCCTCATATTCACCTTCCACCGCCTCCAGCAAGCCATCCGTATACAAAGCGATATGCCCTGTTCCTTCATAATGAATCGTGTGCATTTCTGCATCAATCTTATCAAATAAACCAACCGGGCTGCATGCACGGTCAAATTTGGTAATGCTACCATCCTGGTTGAACAACAAACCGGGAGGATGTCCCGCATTTACATAGTCAATTCGCCGTGCACGGGTATCAATCACCATATAAATCGCCGTAAAATAATACTGTACCAGCTGTTTGCCCAGATCCAGTTGATTAAAACGACGATTCAGCTCTTGTATGACCTTCTCAGGCTCCACATACGTGGTCACCGTGTCCTTAAGTACAGATGCAATGAACATGCAGAACAGCGAAGAAGAAATGCCATGTCCCATCATATCCAGCAAAATGATGGCATATCGCCCCTCCCCTAACGGATACCAAGAATATAAATCCCCTGCCAGTTCAAAGGAAGGCTGATAGAGCGCATTTACTTGCAGCACCGGGTCCTGAATGGCAGGACTAAGTACCGCTTGCTGCACCATCGCGGCCAGCTTCAACTCATCCTGAATTCGCTGATCCCGATCCTTATGCCAGTCCTTCTCCAATTTGAGACGCAAGGCAGATCGGATTCGCGCCATTAGCTCTACCTTGTTGATCGGCTTCGTGACGTAATCGACGGCTCCCACATCCAGAGCTTCAGCCAATTTTTTAGAATCACCTACAGCCGTTACCATAATAATCGGGATATCTTTTAAATGCTCATATTCCTGCACAATACTGCAAGCTTCAATGCCGTCCATTTCAGGCATCATCATATCCAGCAGCACCAGATCAATATCTGAAGGACGGGGCCTGAGACTAATGGTACGATCGCCTATTCCCAGATGCTCTAACATTTCTGCGGCCGAGTTAGCAGAGATCACATCCCGATAATTTTCTTTTTTTAGTATCTCACGAATAATAATGATATTCGTCGGGTTATCGTCAACAATTAGAATTCTCATTGGCTTCTCCTTATCTGTAACTCATGTATTATACTATACCTACTTAAACGGCAACACCCTTGTTGATTAGTAGTAGTGTTTCCGTAAGAAGGCATTCCAAAAACATAGATAAGGAATGAGGCTGAACCCCATTCCTTATCTATGTTTTTGGAGGACCCGCGAAACACTTGTGCTGCGGTCAGCTTCCTCTTTTTCGAATCTAATGTCACGCTGCTCTTATAGTGAACAGCGATATCACGCTTTTTTAGCAATGACCAGCACTTTCCCCTGATCCAGTTCTTTTTCATAAAAGTCAGCTTCCGTATCTGTAAATCCCAAGGAAGTAATTTTAGCGCGAAGCTCATCGCCGCGGGAACGGAACAAGTTGGCTAATGAATCGAAAACGCCCTCTTCCTTAATCCCGATTTCCTTGGCATCCACCGTATCGGCAATACGATCTGTCCGATCCTGATCATGAGCGAGCACGAACACATCCTCATAACGATAGCCTGTGTTACGCAACTCATTTACTGCTTCAACGGCTTGTACACCGTTATCTACCACTTTGGCATAAGATTTATGATTGGTCTGATTCATGTTTCTCACGCTCCTTTAAGGATTGACTTCTCTGACTATTACACTTCACATATCCATTTGAAACTTCCATGTTATGTCATGCCTTAAAAAAATCAATTACCATTCCGTTTCATCAAAAAACTCAACATACTTAGGTTTATCAGACGTCTCATCCATAAACACTTTGATTGCACGTTGTCCGCGTACATATACCTCTCCGTCTTCCGCCGTGAATTGCGAGCCACCCAGCGCCTGATCGAGCGTTTTCCGTTGCAGCGGCAGCCACTTATCATTCACCTTGATTCGACCGGCAGCAGGATCTACATGCACATAAGAAACGACGTCCTCACGCATACCTACCACAACATCTGGATATTGGTATTCTGTAGAAAGCAGCAACTTATCCTTTTTGACTCGCTGTGGCTTGCCCAGCTTTTTCAATACATCAGCACGTGTATCATCCAAAGATATGCCATTTAAGGTATGAAAATCTGCTGGTACAGCATGTGGAGCGGGTATCGTCTGCACAGTCCTAACCACATGTCCCGCTATTTGCGGGGAAACGGTTTGCTGAACCGTATCCTGTCCGGAAAAGGGAGTGAGCAAACCAGCAGCTAGTAATAACGTCTTCATCATAAATCTCACCCTTTCAATGAATTTCCTGTAGTTTACGGTTCAGCCACTATGCTACTGACGCATTTTCTGCCACACCCCAGCAGCGATGTCTACATAACCCAACCAGTTTTTACCTGGCTTGGCCGCAGGCTCCTCATAAGTCGCATTGTAGCTCTGAACCGTCCGCTCCGTTGCGGTCAAAGGTCTATTCGATGTCGTTGCCTTGATCGCGTTATCCGTTCTGGAAGTATTACTCGCAGCGCTATGCGATTTCTGAAACCGTGTCATTAACGCTGTTGAAGCCTGCTTGGCAGCCAACGTCACTTCGCTGAGTACCTCCCCCAAATTTCTAACCGATTCCATCACTGGCTCCACTTGCTTCAATTTATGATCAACATCTGCGGTGATGTCATTCGCATGTCGAACCGTTTGTTTTACTTCATAACTCAGTTCATCAATCGTTTTTTGTACATCCTGCAAGGTTTGAGTCACCTTATCCAAAGAGCCTTGTGCTGCTTTCAACGTTTTAATGAGGAAAATAACGAGAACTGCAAATGCGATAGCAATAATAAAAATGCTGACCTGTGTTAACATAGCGTAACCTCTCTTTCGTCTTTCACGATGATGTTTATGATTACTGCATAGTTACCCTTTAGATTCAGACACGAAACAACGTCCAGGCTGGCTTCTTCTCCGCTCCAAACGTTATGATTCACGGACTCTCACACCGTTTAAAACAACGTATAACGATGGCACAGACACGAATATTCTATAGAAGTCTCCATCATCTGCAACCATGCTCTATCGGGGCGTGAGTATGCCACATTATATACAATTAAAGGAGGATACAGAACATGCTAAAATGGTCCGCTTTATTCTTAATTTTTGCTGTGATCGCCGGTATCTTAGGTTTTTTTGGTATCGTCGTGTCCGTAGCTGCTACAATCGCTAAAATATTATTTGTGATATTTCTGGTGTTGTTCGTCATTTCACTCTTCACCAGAAGAAAACGGGTTTCATAGTTATCGGATGCTAGCTGCACAAAAGCAATATTCTAAATGTCTATAAAAAAAGGATGTTCCCACCCTGGTCAACAGGGCTGTGGAACATCCTTTTTTGATGCAGCTTTTTAACAGTTAGCGGCGCTTTTATTGAATCACGCTGCCCCCAAACAGGAAACGGTCCTGCCAAGGCTTGCTGAAATCCGTAACTTTTACACCGCCACCCGCTACAGAAAACGTATGGAGAAGCTTGTTGTCTCCCAAATATACAGCTACGTGTGTAATCGTTTGGGAGGAGTTATCCAAGGACGTGTACGCCCCGGAAGATGCATTATAATTTGTAAAGAAGAGCAAATCGCCACGCTTCAGCGTAGTCATGTCCGTATTCGGCTGACTGTTTTGCTTGATCCACTCACCCTGTGAACGAGAATCTGCCGGAAGCTGGATACCTACAGCCTGACGGAAAATTTGACGGGTAAATGCCGAGCAATCAAAAGTAGCCGTACTGCTACGATCCGAACCATATTCATATGGAGTTCCGAGATAAGTCATCCCCGTGTTAATAACCTGCTCTATTGCAGCCGCTGCATCACCGGAAAATATGTTCATAGTTGACGCAGGAGAGGCTGTCACAGGTATTGCAGTAGTATCAGGAGTGGTTGTCACCGGAGCAGACACAGGCTGCTGCACAACAACGCCCTCACCAATACGAATATACTGTGGAGACGAGCTGACGTAACCCACCGTACCACCAGCATTGGTAACCTTGAACCAATAGGCATTACTTGGATCGGTAATCGTAACGACATCCCCTGCATTCAAATAGCCCAAGACCTCGGAAGAAGTGGATGCCTCCGCCCGCAAACGAACGGACGTTTGAATCGTAGCTTTCGTTTGACCGGCAGAACTATTCACTGAGGCCACAGCCTCTTTAGCTGAAACATTTTCAACTGGCTCTGCGGCTTCCGATTTACGGCTGGCAGATGAGGTGACAGCAGCAGCGACGCTGGTAGCGCCAACTTTTATGTACTTGTCGGAGCTGCTAGTGTATCCGGTTACTCCATCAGAAGTCTTGATCTTATACCAATAGCTGTTTGTTTTCTCCAATACCGTTACGGCCTCTCCCTGCTTCATAAAGCTGACTACATCCCCTGTAGTCGAAGGACCGGATCTAAGCTTTACAGCCGCCTGAATAACCGCCTTCTGTCCTGTGGATGCTGTTGATGCCGCTGCGTCAACCTGACCCGGCGCCACATGAATTGCTGCCAACAGCGCGGCTGACGTCATGAGCATTCCCATCACGCGTCTTCTCAATGTTGCACCTCCTGGCTGTTTTTACGAATTTGAAGAGCATATCAAATTCCGACGAATATAGCCGGACATGCCTTCATTATAGTAAAAGCAGCAGGAAGAGAGATATAATCCAAACGTCACAAAAGGAAGCGTATACGCCTTTTACATATAGGTCTAAAGTCACTTTTAATACTAACTATTTAATAATTAATCTATAATTTGGGTTCTACATGGACATGGACATGCATCGTATTATGAACCTCTTGTAGGCGTTCCTCAATCCGGTCGCTGATCCGATGCCCTTCAATCAGGCTGAGTTGCGGATTCACCTCAATGACCACATCCACCAGTGCATGATTGCCGTGTACACGTGCCTTAACGTCCCGAATCCCCTCTACTCCAGGTATACGGGCAATCGTACTTCGTAAGTCAGACAGTTCTTGCTCATCAAATCCATCGGTCAAGCTGTGTGTGGAATCCTTAAAAATATCCCACGCTGTTTTGCAAATGATACATCCTACCGCGATCGCAGCTACAGTATCCAGCCAGGGTAGCCCGAACTGTGCGCCGATAATGCCAACTGCTGCCCCAACACTGACAAGTGCATCCGATAGATTATCCTTGGCCGCTGCCAGCAAAGCCTTATTGTTAATTTGCCGTGCCAGCCTGTTATTGTACAAGTACACTCCCAGCATAATCACGGCACAAATCACAGCTACACCCGCGGAGGTGATATCCGGTATTTGCTTTCCGCCCTTGAAAATGCTGCCGATCCCATCAATAAGCACCTGCAAACCGACGACAGCCATAATAAAGGACGCCAGCAGCGCCGCGATCGTTTCTGCCCGAAAATGTCCATAGGCATGGTCAGAGTCCGGTGGCTTTTGGGAAATTCTCAGTCCAACCAGTACAGCAACCGACACTACAATATCGGTAACATTATTGAAGCCATCCGCCCGCAATGCGCTAGAAGCAAATATATACCCGCTAATCAGCTTAAAGGCGGACAGCAAGAGATAAGCAGCAATGCTTACCCACGCCCCACGCTCACCTTTTCGGATTTCATCATAGACATTTACCACAACGTAGGACACTCCTTCAAATATATAGTTCCCAGCAGAACGACCTCACCGGGCCCAAAAATAAAAATAGCAGCATCGCTGCCTTGAACCCTCAACATTAACTTTTCAAACAAGCAGCGTAGCTATCCTGAAAATAACAATTCACCTTTGGGTAACTGTTATTTTCAGGATAGCAGACGAACTTTGTGTGGGTCTAGAGAAACAGTCTTTCCGCTCTGCATCGCTGTAGGAACAACGAAAAAGTATTGCCAGGCCCCATTCCTGTAGGTTACAC
This sequence comes from Paenibacillus sp. SEL3, assembly GCF_054602585.1. Taxonomy (NCBI): domain Bacteria; kingdom Bacillati; phylum Bacillota; class Bacilli; order Caryophanales; family Paenibacillaceae; genus Paenibacillus; species Paenibacillus sp. SEL3. The sequence continues at coordinate 1,477,706 of NZ_CM137725.1, forward strand.
AAAACATTTTTTCCTTCACACAAAAAACAGACGTTTTCTCTCCCGCCCCACCCCAGATGGGTGTTATCATTGTTGCCCTTGTCCCTTCTTTTAAAAACGTATAAAATGAGGACACAGCCGCGTTTTTCTTCAATCCAACATGATTGACATGAATCTGGCGGCAACAGGAGGAATTTATTCATGAGCGATGCCAATGAACCACGTAAAGTTAATCTCGCAGATGCCATTCGGGAAAAGCTGGCACAAAAAAAACAGCAGTCCGGCGCTTCACAGCAGGGCGGCTTTCAAGGCGGTTCCACCAAAACACTTAAAAGCCAAAATACGAAGAAGCCGAACAACCAACGCCGTCGTACAGGCGGATCATAAGCCACCTCATAGCCTTTATAGGGTACCAAAGGTCTGGCGAGGTCTATCTTACCTCACGGCCAGAGCCAGGTAAGCTATGGGCATGGCACAAAAACGAAAAAGAGGAGTCTCCCTGCCATCTCAATGGCCTAAAGGAGCTCCTCTTTCGTTTATCTAGTTGTTGAAGATAGCCGGTTGGAATTTTAGCCGATTTCTACCGGATACATACGTTCACGCAATTTCGCGATTTCTTCATTTTCCAAGTATTCATCATAGCTCATCGTACGGTCGATTACGCCGTTTGGTGTAATTTCCACAATGCGGTTCGCAATCGTTTGAATAAACTGATGGTCATGAGATGTGAACAATATAGTACCGTCAAAATCAATCAGACCATTGTTCAGCGCTGTAATGGACTCCAAATCCAAGTGGTTGGTCGGTTCTTCCAGCAACAGCACATTGGCACCGTTCAGCATCATTTTCGCCAGCATACAGCGAACCTTTTCGCCCCCGGACAGTACACTTGCTTTCTTAAGTGCTTCTTCACCAGAGAAAAGCATACGTCCCAAGAAGCCACGCAGGAACGTTTCGTCCTGATCCTTGGAATATTGACGGAGCCATTCCACAAGATTCATGTCCACACCTTCAAAATAGGTGGAATTATCTTTCGGGAAATAAGCTTGGCTAGTTGTAATCCCCCAAGAAAATTCTCCGCTGTCTGCTTCAATCTCGTTCATCAATACTTGGAAGAGCGTCGATTTAGGCAAACCGTTCGGCCCAACAAACGCGATTTTATCGCCTTTGTTCACAACCAGACTGAACTCATTCAGCACTTGCTCGCCTTCAACGGTTTTACTGAGGCGGTCTACTGTCAAGAGTTGTTTGCCTGCTTCGCGTTCAGGCTTGAAGTTCAGGAAAGGATATTTACGGTTCGATGGACGGATGTCGTCCAGCGTAATTTTATCCAGTTGTTTTTTACGTGAAGTAGCTTGTTTGGACTTGGAAGCATTCGCGGAAAAGCGCTGAATAAAGGCTTGCAGTTCCTTGATCTTCTCTTCCTTTTTCTTGTTGGCATCACGCGTCAAGGCAAGCGCAAGCTGGCTGGACTCATACCAGAAGTCGTAGTTGCCGACGTACATCTGGATTTTGCCAAAATCGATATCCGCAATATGCGTACATACCTTGTTCAGGAAGTGACGATCATGGGATACGACGATGACGGTGCCTTCATAGTCCATCAAGAAATTTTCCAGCCATTGAATGGATTCGAGGTCCAAATGGTTGGTAGGCTCATCAAGCAGCAAATTGTTCGGACGACCAAACAACGCTTGAGCCAGGAGAACACGTACCTTGTCATTACCACTCAGCTCAGACATGTTCTTGTCATGCAGGTCGCGAGGAATACCAAGACCGATCAGCAAGGAAGCTGCATCCGGCTCAGCATCCCAACCGTTCAGCTCCGCAAATTCGCCTTCCAGTTCACCGGCACGCAGGCCGTCTGCTTCAGTAAATTCTGTTTTGGCATACAGCGCATCTTTTTCCTTCATGATTTCATACAGACGCGTATGACCCATAATAACGGTTTCCAGAACCGGGAATTCATCGTATTCATAATGGTTCTGCTTGAGCACTGCCATCCGTTCGCCCGGTGTCATGTGAACCTCGCCTGAATTGGCTTCGATTTCACCGGAAAGAATTTTCAAAAAAGTGGATTTGCCCGCGCCATTCGCCCCAATCAGGCCGTAGCAGTTCCCAGGAGTAAATTTGATATTTACGTCTTCAAAAAGTGGGCGTTTCCCATAACGAAGCGTTACGCCGCTTGTACTGATCATATAAGCATACCATCCTTATCATTAGTTAAGTGCTAAACACAAAATTACCGACGGCAATAGTATAACACACAAAAGATCGGATTCGAACCGTAGTATAAGCATAACCGTCCCTGAATCTCATCCAATATCTTATAAATAAAATAAAAAATGCTTCTGTCTCCACGGTTGTCACCTGACAAAACACATGGACCAGAGCCATTTTCATGTTTTAAATTCGTTGAAATGCCGTGAGGACAAACGCGTTATTCAGTCGCAGCAATAATGTTCCGTATGCTTGTAAATGTCAGGAAGCCCCGACTCCTATCGGAATGAGATACATGCCCGCTTCATCATCCTGTTTGATTACGACCTCCACATCATAAACTGCCTGGATCAGTTCAGATGTAACGACCTCTGTAGGTGGGCCGTTCGCTATAATACGCCCTTCCTTCATGGCAATCATTACATCGCTATACCGAATAGCCTGATTGATATCATGCAGCACCATCACGATTGTCAGTCCATGTTCCTGGTTTAACTGCCGAATGAGCTCTAAAATTTCAAGCTGGTAGTACATATCCAAATAGGTGGTCGGCTCATCCAAAAATAAAATGGGAGTCCGCTGTGCCAAGGCCATTGCAATCCATACACGCTGCCGTTCTCCTCCTGAGAGTTGATCCAACGTGCGAGTTCTACGTTCGTTCAGGTTAGTACAGGCTATCGCCCACTCAATCGCCTCCTCATCCTCGTCACGCCTCGCTGTGAACATGTTCTTATGCGGCAACCTGCCGAAGCTTACGAGCTTTTCTACAGTCAGGTCGGAAGGTGCCTCGTTCTGCTGATGGACTACCGCCAATTGACGGGCCAGCTCCTTGGGCTTGTAGTGGGCTATTTCTTTGCCGTCCAGAATCACCTGTCCCAAGCGGGGAACAGCATTGTTGGACATCACGCTGAGCAGCGTCGATTTGCCGCATCCGTTGGGACCAATAATGGTCGTAATCCGTCCTGACTCAATAACAGCATGAATAGCGTGCAGACGATCTGTTTTCCGATCATATGAGAAGGTTATATCCTTAATGTCCATAGCTGCGATCCGCCTTTCTGATCAGGAATATCAGGAACGGCCCGCCAATGACGGCCATAATAATAGAAGCCGGGATTTCATTGGGAGCAAGCACCGTCCGCCCCAGAGTATCCGCGAGCAGCAGCAACAAGCCACCGCATAAGGCTGAAAATGGAATCAACCACTTATGATCCGAGCCAACTAGGTAGCGGGCACAATGCGGAACGAGCAGGCCGATAAAGGCAATCACTCCTGCGATGGCTGTAGCCGTTGCTGCAAGCAGCACTGCAATCACAGAAATCAAAAGTCGTGCGCGTGTTACATTGAATCCCAGATTTTTAGCTGTTTTATCTTGAAGGGACAAGAAATTGCACCAAGAGAACACGAGCATGGCCAAAATTAGTCCAATCCCGCCATAGGTCACAATAACCTCGACATCTACCCATTTTTTCATAGACAAGGTTGAAGTAGTAACCTGGTTAATGCTGGTGACCGCATAGCTGCCTCGATAATTAAATGACTGACCTAAACCAGAAAAAATGGCATTCACAGCTACCCCGATCAGAATGAGACGAATCGGATGCAAGCCGGATCTCCATGAAAATCCATAAACCATTAAACAAGCTATCGCACCGCCAATAAATGAAAAGAACGGCATCCAGAAATAAAGCATTGGAAAGACCGTCACCGCAATCAGCGAGATCAATGCTGCTCCCGAAGAAATGCCGATAACTCCGGCATCTGCCAGCGGGTTTTTCATAACAGCTTGCAGCAAGACACCCGCTACTGCAAGGGCTGCACCTGCCATCACGGCTACGATAATTCTCGGCAGCCTCAGGTCCTTGACCACATTCACCTGATCATCTGTACCTGTCCACAATCCGGTGACCAACTGACTCAAATCCACCTTGAGACTACCTGTCATCGCTGAATATAACATGACGCCGACGAGCAAGACCATTACAACAATAAGACTCCAACCTTTTTTGGACATGTCATCAGCTTCCTTTAATTCGAAGGATACAGCATTTTCATCAGCTCATCTAGCGCCGAGTTTGCCGCTAGATTCCCTGTTGTGCCAAACAACGGTTCAGGCAGATCATAGACATGCCCATTTTTCACAGCGTTGAAATGCTTCCAGATATCGTTGGTTTTGAACTCTTCATCGAACATTTTCACTACTTCATCCGGCATCCCGTGTGCAGCGCGCAAAATGATATCAGGGTTGGATTGCTGCAAGGCTTCGGTATTGTGGGCAATGAACTCCACCTTCTCGCCCTGAACCACATTTGTTCCGCCTGCAATTTTAACCAGATCCCCAATATAGGAATGCTCGGTAGCCACCAGATAGCTTCCCGGTACTCCCAGCAAAATCAATACTTTAGGAGATTTCTTCCCTTTGATCTTTTGTTGAATCTCAGTTACTTTGGCATCCAACGCTCCATTAATCTCTTTGGCCTTATCGGCTTTGCCAAACGTGTCTCCCAGCTTTTGAATTTCTTTTTGCATATTCGCGAGACTTTCAAAATTCAAAAATTCGGCATTGATTTTCAAATCTTTAAATTTAGGCTCCAGATCATATTTCAGTGTCGTCACCGACAGTACATCCGTCGGCTTCAGTGACATCACTTTTTCCATGTCGGGACTCATCGGATTACCCACATCAGGCACATCCTTGTAACGGTCAGGCAGCACTTTCGTGCTTGTCGGCTTACCAGCCAAATCCAGGCCCAGCGCATCCGTGATTTCCGCAATGGCTACCGTAGTCGCCACAATCCGAGGAGCTTGAGCTTTACCGTCAGACGACTTTCCGGTTGCATCAGATGTTGCCGCTGATTTCGAACCATCGGTCTGATTCTGTCCAGCCTGTCCTCCTCCCGAACATCCGGCCAGCAACAAGATCACGATGCCGATTAACATATACAAACAAAACGATCTTCCTTGAGCCCATGCTATATATCGTTTCATGAAAATCCAGTCACCTCAATTCAAAATATAGAACTGCATTAGGAACCCTAACTTTTCGGGTATCAGGATTTAGCAAAATTCGACTCCAGTCGCTCCAAAGTGCAATATATAGACGAACTAGACTGTTTGATCTACATATTGTTCACTAGAAGTCGCTTATTGGATTTTTGCAAATTCCTCGGGTATGTAAATGCTGACAAGTCTTGACGCCGAGGCACCAAGACTTGCTCGCATACAAACTTTGCTGTTATTCGGGCTTCATTGACGTCACAACCTGAGGCTACTTCGCTTTCAGGCTTGCTTCATCAAATTGGAACTGAACTGTATACCAGTGATCATACGGCACTCCGCCAAGAACCAAGCCAGGCACAATAACGTGTGTGTAAGCACTGATTTTCTGGGACAAGTCCCCTACCTCGAATTGAACGACACGTGTATCGCCGGATGTCGAGATCACTTCTACATCTTTCAGGGTACCGTTTTGCTCCACTTGTAGAGTTGGCATCCAAGAGCTATTTTTCAAAGTCACTTGGATATAGCGCTTGTCTCCCTTTTCAATCAGTGTGGCTGGCTTGTCGAGATAACCGTCCATAACGGAAGCTTCACTCGTTTTGTCTTTAAATACGTTGTAATTAATCGTGTATTGCTTCTCGGAAGCCATTTGAACCGGTTGCTCAACTACTGGTTTGGTTTCAGCTACAGATGCAGTTGTTTCTGCTGCCTTGTCCGTAGAAGCTACTATCGGTTCAGTAGGGGTTACGGTTGTAGCTGTATTGACTCCCTCACCTTTGAGCGATGCACGGTCAAATTGAATCTGACCGCCGAATTTCTCATTTAGAATGTATTTCTCAGGCAGATATACCTGTGTGTACACACTCAACTTTTTATCCAGATCAGGTACTTCGAACGCAATCGTGTGCGTGTCACCTTTAGTGTCCGAACCCATAATCGTCGGATTGGCATAACGACCTTCAAAATCCGTTTGGAATAGCTTCAAAGCCTGGTTGTTCGTAACGGTTACATGAGCCTGAACCTTACCGTTTTTCACAATCAACTTCGCTAGACTCTGTACAAAAGGAGCCACTAGAGAATCCTTATCCGTTCCGTTCGCCAGCACACGGAAGTTCGCAGTGTACTCTCCATCGGCCAAGTTATTTTTCCCCTGTTCTACTTCGTCTGCTTTGGTTTCGTTGTGATAAGATACATTACTGGTATCGAATTTAAATTCAAAATCATATACCTTTTCTACTCGATCCTCCGCCTTGAAAACCATCTGAGCGCTACTTGCCACTTTAGGAGCTTCGTAGACAACCAGTTGGCCTTTTACATTGCTCTTAAAGTCACTTACGCTAAAACGAACATGCTTCGTATTGCTTGCTGCATCTTCCTGGGTCACTTCTGCATCTCGGTAGTCCCCGCTTGCGTTGTCCCAAATGCGCAGCGCCTTCACTTCATTGCTGTTTTGCAGCTTCAGACCTACAAACCGTTTGTCGCCTTCCACGACCAATTGCGCCGGTTCGTCAGTGATGAAGCGTTGAGCCTGTGAATCTGCTGCTGTTGAGCCATCTGACAAAACAATACTGAATTTCAAAGCATATTTACCATTGGCAAGCTTGTCAAAATCCAGTTTAATCATGGGATCAGCCGCCCCTGAAGAGGTAGGCTCAACAAAGCTTCGAATGGTAGCAGGCTCGAATTGGAACTGCACATCATACACGTGATCATATGGGATGCCACTCAAATCCAATCCAGGTACGATGACATGCGTGTTCACTGTCACTTTATCCGACAGATTTGGCACTTCAAATTGTACTGTTCTTGTATTTGCGGAGCTCGATTGATCGACAACCTGAGCCTCTGCACCATTTACTTTGAACGTTTTGATCCAGCTGCTCTTGTCCATTTTGATCTGAATGATATTTTTACCAGACTGTTTTAACAGTGTGGCTGGCTTTTGCATATATCCATCCATCACAGATATTTCATTGCTTCCGTTTTTGAGTACGGAGAAATCAATGCTGTATCTGCCATTTTCAACTGGGGTTGTGGTTCCGTTATCCGGTCCTTTAGCTGTAATGCTACTGCGGTCAAATTGCAGACGAAGCTTATGATCCATCTCATAAACCCCACCTGGATAGGTCGTGCTCACATGTACCTGTGCATTCAGAATAGCGTCCAAATCCGCCACTTTGAATTTCACAACACGTGTATTAGCATTCCTGTCCTCACTAACGATATCTGCATCCGTAAGTGTCCCGCTTTGTTCTGTTTTAAACTCTGTCACGGTGGTGCTGTCTTTGATGGTAAAGGAGGCTTCATACTTGCCTTTTGATACCGTCAGTGTGGCCGGAGACAATAAATATTGCGCCATGGCCGATTTTTGATCTTTGATTGCGTGCAGCGCATCGAAGTTGATTGAATACGTTCCATCAGCTAAATTCTTTCCGGGCGTGCCTGGTGTGCCTGGCGTCCCAGGATCAACCGGGGTTGTTACCGCTCCTAATTGAAGATCGACATCATAGGTTTCTACATAGTTCAGCTCAGGCCAGTTGATGCTTACCCATGCATTCAGTTTGGCAGGCACTTCCTTAACCTCAAATTCGATAACACGTGTATTCGCCGTTTGATCTTCACTTACTACGGTCGTGTTGGTCAATACTCCATTTTGTTCTACTTTAAAGCCGTCAATTTGTTTGCTGTTTTTCAAAGTGAACTGTACATATTTCTTGCCTTTACGTTCAACCAGAGTACCCGGTTTTTCTGTATATCCATCCATCATAGACTTTTCACTTGAACCGTCTTTTAACAGCGTGAAGTCCAGATTTGACGTTACTGGAGTTGAACCGTTGTCCGTTCCCGAGATACTGTTTTTATCGAACTGAAGACGAAGTTTATGGTCCATCTCATAAACCCCACCTGGATAGGTCGTGCTCACATGTACCTGCGCATTCAAAATCGCGTCCAAATCCGCTACTTTGAATTTCACAATACGTGTATTGGCGGTCTTGTCCACACTTACAATATCTGCATCCGTCAACGTTCCATTTTGTTCAGTTTTGAATTCCGTCACTGTAGTGCTGTCTTTAATGGTGAAGGAAACTTCTTTTTGTCCCTTCGCTACCGTCAAAGTTGCCGGAGACAACAGATACTGTGCCATGGCTGATGGCTGATCTTTTGTGGCGTGCAGGGTATTAAAATTAATAGAATACGTTCCATCCGCCAAATCTGATGGGGCGGGTGCAGAAGACATCTGAAGATCTACATTATAAGTATGCACGTAGCCCAGCTCAGGCCAGTTGATGCTCACCCATGCGTTGAGCTTGGCAGGCAGTTCTTTCACTTCAAACTCGATCACTCGTGTATTCGCAGTTTGATCTTCACTTACAACAGAAGTGTCGGTTAACACCCCATTTTGCTCTACCTTAAAACCATCAATCTGTTTGCTGTTCTTTAATGTAAACTGGGCATATTGTTTACCTCCACGCTCAATTAGTGAGCCTGGTTTCTCCGTATACCCATCCATCATAGACTTTTCATGGGTTCCATCTTTCAAAAGGGTAAAGTCCAAATCAGAAAGTTTTTCTCCTGCATTAGGAGGCGTCACCGGTGGTGTTACAGGTGGAACCGTTGGATTCTCCGTTGAGTTTTTAAGTCTCAAGCTGGAAGGATCAAACTCAATCCATTCCTTCACCGAACGATCTGGATCGGTATCTACATACCACGGAGAACTGCTATTAAATCCAAACTCCGTATTTACATTTTGATGAAAATCATAAACATCGAAGCTTACAGTCCCGGAAGCTTTCCCAGAATCCACCTCTATTTTTGCGGGAACTGTTTCCCCGTTTTGTTCTACTAAAAATTTCGATAGCCCTTGAGTTTCTGCAAACTTAAATGAAAAATGGTATTTTCCATCCTTAATGATCAAATCTCCAGGATAGGTATAGTTTGTTTTGAAACTCGAATCTCTGGTGTTACCGCTGACTGTCTTTCTTAAAGGTTTGTAATCAATCAGGTATTCTCCATCTGCATAGGTCGCATCTGTGGTAGTTACAGCATTGGTAGGCTCAGCATATGTGCTAGGTACTTCTACCGGCATCTCATAAGTAGCATAAGTAGCACTAGTGACTGTAGTGCTTGAATCGGGCAAATTTTGGAAAGTGGAATCAACTTCAGGGGTTGCTCCTACGTATGGTGAAAATAAAGAAAACAACATTAGAATAGCAGCGAATGTCGTAATGTATTTGTTAAATCGGCTTTTCAAGGTGATGTATCCCCCTACTTAAAATATACTCATTTGGGGCATTGAAAGTAAGCTCCAAATGAGTATTCAATTCAAAATTATATTTTCAAAAAGAAGCCTTAGATATCGCTGTCGTCGAATTGGAATTGAACAACATAGTCGTGATCGTACGGAATACCACCAGTGTATTCTGCAGGCACACTTACATGCAGTTTAACGTTCAATTTTTGAGACGGGCTAGTTACAGGGAATTCGACTATTCTTGTATCCCCTGATGTGCTTACCACAGTCGCATTCACATACTGACCGTTTTGTTGAGTTTTGAATTCAGTAACCCATGCACTCTTGGTAATAGCTACTCGCACTTTATATTGACCATTCGTAACAATCAGTGTGGCTGGTTTTTTCACATAACCATTTGTATCCATGTAAGATGGCTGAGTGGTTCCATCTTTATAAACGGTATAAGGCAATTGATACGTTCCATTAGGCAAAGCCGCATTCGCCTTATTGGCAGAAAATGGAGCCAGTACCACAAAAACAAGCGCTGCCATCAGTACAGTAAGCATTACTTTTTTCAAAGACAATTTTTCCATACGATTCATAATCATGTTCATGTTCTTAATCTCCTTTACGTTTTATTTTTGGATTATATTTCGTCGAATTGCAGTTGTACATCATACTTGCCTGTGTAGCCGATTACTGGGATTGTGATTTCAGCGTAAGCATTCACTTTTGCATTCAGATCAGCAACCTCGAATTCCACTACACGAGTGTTGCTAGCAGTATCTGTGCTCACTACAGTCGCATCTTGCAGTACGCCATTTTGCTCTACTTTGAACGTTGTAATCAGATTGCTGCTTTTCACAGTCAGACGAACGACATTTTTGCCGTTAGCTACCGTAACCTGAGCAGGCTTCGTCAGGTAGCTATCCAATCGAGAAGTCTCATTGGTTTGATCCTTCAGAACGGTGTAGTCTACGTTGTACGTGCCGTCGGCTGCTGCCGCTTTAGCTGAGAATGGAGCAACAAGTGCAAAAACAAGCGCTGTCATGATCAATGCTACGAATACCTTCTTAAAAGAAAATTGCTCAAAGCGATTCATTACCATATTCATATCTACACACACTCCTCCATTTTTTATGCTTGAATTTGTGTTGATTTTATGAACGATAGAGATGGCTTGAATTTACTTCTTGGAAGATTTAGTTGATTTTGCTGACTGGACGGCTGCTACTTTTTTGACACTTTTGGAATCAAAAGCGAAACGGATCGTATAGTCATGATCGTAGTTATACGCAGGGACAGTAACATGGATTTTAGAGATTAGCGGGCTGTTCACACTCGTAATTGGAAATTGTACGGTGCGGGTATCGGTTTTGGCATCCTTATGGATGACCTTGGTATCGATGATTTTGCCTTTGTAATCTACTTTAAACCCAGTTGTCCATTCGCTATGATTCAGCTTAATTTGCATGGTCATTTGACCTTTTTTCACATACAACTTAGCTGGTTTTTCAAAATAATCATTAGCCATGGACACCGAGTCATTTTCTGCCTTGAGGATATTGTATTTGAGCGTGTATGTACCATCCGCCAATTTTGGAGAAGCCGCAGCGGCTCCTACAGATGACGAAGTTGGCCAAAAGCTCAGCACACTCACCAGCAGAAACACAGCAATAATTGCAGAATACCCCTTCTTCATTTTGACAGCAGTCCCTCCCCACGAGAATAAACTAATTGATTATCATTCTCAATTGATAATTTAAAAAAATAGCTCTTTTCGAGCTTGTCTCCCCACCTCTCTATTCCATAATTTCGCAAAATAAAGTAAACCCATCACCAATATATCTTACACTTTTCGAAAATGTCAATATGTATTTGCGTGTACGCAATCCCTTGATATATGCTATTTTTTAAGAAAAATTTGTAGTTCCTTCTTCTTTAATTCGAATATATCCCTTTTATTTTTAGTTCAAAATTTATTTAAAAATTTTGTTTTTTCAATTGACATTGCCCAGTGATATTCATTATCATTCTCTTATATATAATTGAAAATGATTATCATTATTGTTTAACTCGAAAATTGCAGGAGGAATAACATGAAATCTTATATGTTGTGGTCGTCCGCAGTGCTTTTATTGGCAGTTACCGGATGTAGTAATGGTACCTCGACCACAGATCATAAACCAACCAGTGCCTCCGTATCTGCCACTTCTGGCACGACAAGCAGTGCAGCCATCCAAGTTACTGATTTTTCAAAACGGACGTTGGCGTTTCAAAAGGTTCCTCAACATATCGTTGCGCTCAGCAATGGCGATCTGGATATTATATACGCATTGGGCGGGACAGCCGTAGGAAGACCCAACTCCAATGGACCTGTCGTCGTACCTGCTGCTGAGAACGTTCAGCAAATAGGCTCCACTCATGAAGTAGATTTGGAGAAAATTACGATGCTCAAACCGGATGTCGTGCTAGGCAATTATCCTATGAATGAAAAAGACATTCCAGCCATTGAAGGAGTAGGTTCACAGCTGCTGCTGACTGGTGCCAATTCAGTTCAGGATATCCAGACACAAATTACACTGTTCGGACAATTGCTACAAAAGCAAGCCGGGGCCGTAAAGCTGAACCAGCAAATTGACCAACAAGTAACCAAGCTGCAAAAGGAAACCGCTTCTACCTCCAAACCGAAGGTGTTGCTGGTCTATGGAGCCCCGGCCACGTACATGGCGGCACTGCCGAATTCACTGAGTGGAAACATTCTGGAAGCTGCGGGTGGCTCTAACATCGCCGCTGATTTTCCGGGCCTGCAAAATTTCCCGCAATATGCGCAGCTGAACACAGAACGCATCATACAGGCTGACCCTGACTACATCTTCATCATGACTCATGGCAATACAGAAGATGTTAAAGCTGCATTTATAAAGGAAATGCAGGAAAATGCAGCTTGGAACGGAATCCGGGCAGTCCAAAACAATCAGGTCGAGGTTTTACCTTCAGATCTGTTCGGTACGAATCCGGGCACACGGGTCACTAAAGCGCTGGATTTGATGCATCAAAAGCTGTATCCGGCGAAATAGGCGATGGCAATGAACAAACTACAGCGCGCCAGAAGACGCACCATCGCCTGGATTACTCTTCCGATTCTACTGCTGACCGTCTCTGTGTACGGTCTGGCCTACGGTTCGGTGTCGATTCCACTTCAAGAAATCAATCATGTTTTGCTACATAATGATGAATCTACATATCGCACGATCCTGATGGATCTCCGGCTACCCAGAGTATTAGTAGGTTTACTGGTAGGAGCTTGTCTTGCAGCTTCCGGAGCCCTTCTTCAAGGTGTCATGAAAAATCCATTGGCTGACCCTGGCATTATTGGTGTATCGGCTGGAGGTGGACTGGCCGCCGTCATTACGATGGTGATGCTTCCCCAGCTTAGCTACCTTCTTCCGATAACCGCCTTTTTGGGAGCCTTTCTGAGCGCAATCGTCATTTATCTGCTGGCTTGGGACCGAGGGGCGTCGCCTGTCAAAATTGTGCTGGCTGGCGTTGCGATCAATGCGCTGCTGGGCGCACTCACCAACGGCGTAATGGTCATGTTCAGCGACCGCGTACAGGCCGTTCTTCCTTGGCTATCCGGCGGATTAAACGGAAGAAGCTGGCATCATCTGGAGTTCATGGCGCCTTACGCCATCATTGGATTAATCGCCTCTTTCTTTGCGATTAAACCTGCTAATTTACTGCTACTGGGCGACGATTCAGCACAGCTACTGGGCCAGCGAGTAGAGCTTCAACGTATGCTCATTATCCTGCTTTCTGCCCTGCTCGCCGGTACAGCAGTCAGTGTAGCCGGGTTGATCGGCTTTGTAGGACTGGTCGTTCCCCATGTCATACGGCTGCTAATCGGGGAAGATTATCGTTTCCTCCTTCCCCTTTCCATTGTGGGCGGCGGAACGCTGGTTGTTCTCGCAGATACGGTGGCGCGATCCTGGTTTGACCCGATTGAACTGCCTGTAGGTATTTTGCTGGCCTTCATTGGGGCACCGTTCTTCTTAATCTTACTCAAGAAACGGGGGAATTTCGGATGACAGCCATTCAGGGTGAGCATATCTCCTTACAACGTGGGTATTTCAAGCTGGTCGATGTGAATATCACCTTGCCTGCTGGTCAGCTCACCGCGATCGTCGGGCCGAACGGTTCAGGCAAATCCACGCTTTTGCGGATTATGACCCGGTTGCTCAAGCAGGATCAGGGTCAGGTTTCCGTACTGGGCAAGCCTGTGCAGGAATACAAGCGGCGTGATTTTGCCCAGACGATTACAATGCTACCGCAAATGAAGGATATGCTGCCGTTATTGACGGTCCGCGAGCTGGTCGCTTACGGAAGATCTCCTCATGCCAAGGGCTTGAGGGTACGCCATACCGGACAGGACCAGCAAATCGTAGACCATGTCATGAAGATCACGGGCATCAAGCCCTATGCAGATCGAATGTTCCATACTCTATCAGGAGGTGAACAACAAAAAGCGCGTATTGCAATGGCTTTGGCCCAACAAACAGGTATTCTTTTGCTCGATGAACCGACTACTTTTCTGGATATCGCCCACCAATTTGAAGTTATGGATATGCTGCGGCGTATCAATCACGAGTCCGGCTTGACGATTGTTATGGTACTGCATGATTTGCAGCAAGCTGCGGCCTATTGTCATCATATGATTGCGCTTAAAAAGGGACGAATCGCCGTTGCCGGCGAACCCCATGAGATTTTGACGTCTGCTTTTCTTCGCGACATTTATGAAATGAACGCTACCATCAAATTTGAGGATGGCTATCCGGTTATTATACCGACCATACCACATCATTCAGGAGGAATTTAATATGGTTATCGTAACAAATACATCTAAAATCACACCGGGCAATGCACATCTACTCATCGAAAGATTTAACAAAGAAGGAAAAGTTGAAAAAATGGAAGGCTTTCTCGGTCTGGAAGTGCTGCTGACTGAAAACACGGAGGATTATGAGGAAGTAACGATCAGTACACGTTGGAAAGAAAAAGAGAACTTCCAAGGCTGGACGAAAAGTGAAGCATTCCGCGAATCCCATAGCCATCGTCAAATTCCGGACTATATTATTGAAAATAAAATCACGTTCTATGAAGTTAAAATCGTTCGTCATCCCATCGCCAACAGCGATTCCTCTTTGGCAAGTGATTCCGAAGCCGTTTAATCCTGCATTATAGCTAAAAACCAAAAAAGGCGGCTCGGCAGGCAAAATTAATTGTCCGCCGAGCCGCTTTGTTTATCAGGATTTTGCAAAATCCTCTTATATAAGGATGATGTCGAATCTCTCAGATTGTAGTTGAGCAGCGACGTCCAATTTTCAGCGTCTCTCCGTGCCCTAGAACATGAATGCGTTCCTTCGCAATACCCATACGCTCACGCTCCGCTTCGAGACGATCCAGCGCCTCTCTTGGCGTATCATCCGCTAGTTTGAAGGCTCCGTAGTGCATCGGAATCATCTGATCTGCGCCGCAATCTACAAACCCTTGCAATGCCTCCTCCGGTGTCACGTGCTGCGAGGTCATGAACCATTCCGGTTCATACGCGCCAATCGGCATAAAGGTCAGGTCAATGGCAAAGCGCTCGCCAATCTCCTTAAACCCACGAAAATATCCAGTGTCTCCCACAAAATACAACGTCGGTGTATGCTCTGAATCTGTATTCGTATGAGGATGAGATTCCGTGACGGACGTGGCAGAGCCAATCACCTGCTGTTCACTTTGCAGAACGTATCCACCCCAATGCGAAGTGTTCGTATCAAACGGCGTGCGTCGTGTCCAATGCTGGGCTGGAACAAATGTAAATCGTACCCCTCCTACCGTAAAATGCTCCCACCATTGCAGCTCATGACAGTTACGAAAACCTTTGCGGATCATTTTTGCCTTTAACCCTGTGGGTACAAGCATCAGCGTATTGGCACGATATAATTTCCGTAAGGATTCTAAATGTAAATGATCATAGTGTGAATGAGACAGCAGAATGATGTCTAGTGGTGGTACATCCTGGATGCGAATGCCGGGCGGGGCCAACCTTTTATCAAAAGCCATACGCTCTGCCCACACCGGATCGGTGATGATATTCAGCCCAAGATACTGGATGAAAAAGGTGGAATGTCCCACCCAGGTGGCTGTCGCCATCTCCCGATTGCTATGCAGAAACTCCAGCTCCGGGGGATGGTTTGGCACAACGAACGTATAATCCTTTATTTTGCTGCGTCGCTCTTGCCGCCATTGTCTGAATTGCTTGATGGTTTTATCGGTATTTACATGATCCATATTGTTAAAGCGAACTTTGGGCATGATGCAGCTCCCTCCCTGATGAACCCGTTCTCCAAAAAATGCAGCGGTTCAATTTAACTATATATTGTCATTCGAGTGTGAACATAAAATGATGCAACATCCTGATCTATGTAAAGTATAATTCAATCACGTCTGTAAAGGAAATTCTGCGATAATACAGCAAAAACAGACCTCCCGGATCAATCAGGAAGGCCTGTTCCACCTGTTGTTGTCAATCTTGTGGATTTTTAAAGCGTGCCGAATAAATAAACAAAAACACAATCGCCACGACGATAATGATAGGTGACTCATACATAATCGTAAAATGCTCGAAAGCAGCCACTCTAACTCACCCTTTCTTCCCTTCATGTCCGCGCACATATTTTGCATCGAACAGAAACAATCTTAATATCAGGATCAGCGAAGGGATCAGCACCAGCAGACCCGCAACAAACGCCGTAATCAACGCATACGCCATCGTAGAATTTGTAAAGCTGTCGTAGACATTAATGTAGGGATACAGAACATACGGGAGATGCGAGCGGCCGTAGCCATACCAGGCAAATGCAAATTGCAGCATCACCAATATGAACGAAACCCCTAGATGCCGCCGCTGCCATACCAGATAAACTGCTCCCGCAAAGCATATGAAGGATGCGACAAACATCCAGGCTATGTTCAGCATATTGGTAAAATGATCTGGATTTTGTTTGTTAATCTGAAAAAATGCGAGCAGACTCGCAACAATCGTTGGACCGCTCCAAAGCAGTGCATATCCTCGTACGATTTCAAAAGCGACCTTGTCTCCTGCCCTTTTGGCATAATAGGCCAAAAACATCGCCGAGATATACAGTACGCTTACCAACGCCAGAAAAATAACCGCCCACGTGTAGGGATTGCTTAATAGCTGCCCCCATTGCAGGTGCACACCTGTACTGTTCTCCACAATAATGCCGCCTTCCGATATAGCGAGGACCGTCGACAGTGCCGCCGGAATCAGTAACCCTGTCGCACCGTACAACGCCATGTAGACGATATTATTGGTGCCGGAATGCCCATACGTATTGTATGCATAATACACTCCCCGGATGGCGAGAAGTACAATCGCAATACTGCCGGGAACGAGTAACGCCGTACCATAGTAATATGCCGCATCCGGGAAGAACCCGTTTAATCCCACCACAAAAAAGATGAGAAATACGTTTGTTACCTCCCACACCGGGGATAGATACCGTTGAATAATATTGTGGATTTTGTTCTGGTGGCCTGTTAACACACTGTAAAAGCTGAAAAACCCTGCACCAAAATCAATAGATGCTATAAGCAAATATCCGAACAGGAACGTCCACAAAATGGCGATGCCTACAATTTCATAGCTCACTTACCATCAGCCCCTTCCAGGCCGAGCTGTCTTATCTCTTCCACCGCATCCTTATTGCGGAATAGCTTGCTGAGTACCTTAATGGCCGAGAAGCACAACACCAGATACAAAATAACAAACAACACCAGCATCCACCCAACACTCGTAGAAGTGGTTGCTGCTTCGGACACCTTCATATATCCGCGTAAAATCCACGGCTGTCTACCGACCTCCGCGAACATCCATCCGAGCTCAATAGCTACCATCGCCATCGGCCCCACCAGAATGAGCGCCAACAGCAGCCATCTGGGGTATGGTTTGCGACCTGGCAAACGCTTGCGGATCAGATACAACAGCGGAATGACGAGAATCAGCACCCCTGTGGTGATTTTGAGGTCAAACATATAATGGATAGACAGGGGCGGACGCTCATCTACGGGATAATCATTTAATCCCTTGACCTCCGTACTGGGCAGGTTCCCGGCCAACACACTAAGTGCATAAGGCACTTTCAGGGCATATTTGATTTCACCGTTCTTATCCATGTATCCGCCATATACGAAGGGCGCGTGCGTCATCGTATCAAAATGCCATTCGGCGGCGGCCAGCTTCTCCGGCTGATATTTGGCCAGAAATTTACCGGATGCATCTCCAATCATCACTGTACTGATGGCAAACACAATGGTACAGGTGGCAGTGAGCTTCAGCGCCTTTTTAAAATAAGCGTGATTACGTCCCCGCAGCATACTGTAAGCAGCCAGTCCCATCAGCACCCCAGCGCTCAATGTATACGAGGAAGCCAGTACATGAGAAACTTTGGTCGGCGTAGCCGGATTTAGCATGGCCTCGATGGGATGAATATTTGTCATGACTCCATTTTTGAGTGTAAAGCCTTGAGGTTGGTTCATGAACGAGTTCACAGTCGTAATAAAAACCGCTGATGCAGATGAGGCAATCGCTACCGGGATGAGCAGCATCAGGTGAAAATATTTGCTTTTAAACCGATCCCAAGTATACAAATAGATGCCCAGGAATATAGCTTCGATGAAAAAAGCAAACGTCTCCAAAAACAGAGGCAGTGCAATCGCTTGTCCAGCCACTCGCATAAAGGTGGGCCAAAGCAAGCTGAGCTGCAAACCAATGGCGGTACCTGTAACGACACCCACGGCAACGGTAATGACAAACCCTCGCGCCCACCGTCGGGCCAGCAGGGTATAATGCGGATCACCAGTTCGCAGCCCGCGCCATTCTGCTAGTGCAATCATTAAGGGTACGCCGACGCCGATAGATGCAAATACGATATGAACAAACAGGGTAATTCCGGTCAGCATCCGGCTTAGTAATACAGGGTCCAGTGAAGACAAATGGGTTTCACTCCTTCATTTCACATTTTAAACATCGCGGATCACTCTGGATTACCAACTAAGGAGTCAAGCGAGCTATGCTTTTAATTACGGCATATAGCATAATGGCCGCAATTACTATACATACAATAATGAGCGTTCTTTCCTGCTTGCGGAACATCGGAACGCCTCCTTCACTTATCTATTGGCGCATTTTGGTAACCTATTCACAGTTTGGTTCATTCTTCCGAGTTTTAACCCTGCTTCTGCATTGAATATAGCCGTATTTCTTTTTAGATATTGTCTTATGCATTTCAATACGTTATATTGATATATAGTTAGATAACCTAATTATATGAAAAGAGTGAATGTATGCCACCAAAACAAAGTATGCGGGACACCGTCCAGCAACCTCTTCCCCGTCTGGGTCCAGAACCTTATCTGGAGCTAATGGATCAAACTGCTCTTGCAGAAACGAATCGACAACTCGCCCGTATTGGTCTCTTCTTGCTATGGACGGGTGATAATACGCTCGACGCAATAGATTTGGATCTAGCTGCTTATGGCCTGACAGAGAGTAAGCTAGATTTATTGTTGCTGTTGACACTACACCAATCCCAGGCTCAGATGAGCCCTTCAATGATTGCCGACCGTCTGGGAATTCGTCGTGCATCTGTTACATCTCTCCTAGACTGGACAGAGCAACGAGGCTGGATTATCAGAGAACATAATTCCTCAGATCGACGCAAAATTCATGTGCGCATTACAGAAGGGGGATCTCATCTTGTACAGCAAGTGCTTCCTGTATTTTGGTCTTCCTGTGCTTCTCTAGCGAGTATTTTGGAGCCTGAGGAGCAGGTCGTTTTTTCGCGGATTATAGAAAAAATCCATCATCATATGGAAAACAGATTGGGGGTGGGCAGATAAATTTTTTTTAAACATATAATTAGGTTACCTAATATATTTAATTTCGTGTATTACCAAGCCACTTATTTTATGATCAAGGAGTGTTCAATTGATGAGTAAATTACGAACCAATCATACCGTTATACAGAAAGAAAATGTGGCTCTCCCTTATGCATGGATGACTGTAATCCTATGCTGGTCAGCGGTTGCCGTTATGTCCAGCCTGTATGTGACGATCCCTTTGGTCCCTCTTTTTGCTAAAGTGTTTGGAAAAACGCTTGCCGAAGCAGCCCTACCGGGCAGTATCTTTTCCTTAGGCTTTGCGGCGGGATGTCTTGTTTATGGTGGATTGTCTAACCGCTTTGGACGAAAGCAGGTTATCGTCATCGGACTGCTCGCATTAACGATTATTTCGTTATCCATCAGCTTAACCAGTCAATATTCTGTATTAGTTACACTGCGCTTGCTTCAAGGTTTGGCTGCAGCCACCTTTTCCCCCGTTGCTCTCGCATACGCCGTCGATATGTTTCCGGCCGAAAAACGGGTAACAGCTATCGGCTTTATCAGCACCGGTTTTCTAGTAGCGGGTATTGCTGGTCAGGTATTTAGTATTGTCATTAGCGAACAAATGGGGTGGAATACGGTATTTCGGATGCTAGGCATTTTGTATGCAATTACCTTCCTAATCGTCCTTTTTTTCCTACCTAAAACCCCCTCCCCTCAACGAGATGTTCGCATTTGGGCAGCTTTCAGTCAGTTGGAGACCGTTCTGCGCTCGTATCCTTTATGGTTAAGCTACACGGTTGCTTTTGTTCTCCTGATGTCCTTTGTGAGCATGTATACGGTTTTGGGTAACTATCTTGGCGGCCCTGAATTTGGCCTGAATAGCCGACAGATGCTTTATGTCAGATCCGCTGGTATCATCGGCATGCTCCTTTCACCATTCGCAGGAAAGCTAGCCCAGAAATACGGTGTGCACCTTATATTACGTACAGCTCTTATTCTTTCCATTCTGAGTTTGGCGCTGATGGGAATGACACACTCTCTTATGACTATCGTGGTGTTGAGTGTATGCTTTGTCAGCGGCATTGCCCTGAGTGTTCCTTCACTCATAGCAATCGTCGGCCAGCTCGGCGGTGCAGCGAGAGCAATAGCTGTCTCACTATATACCTTCATCCTGTTTGCCGGTACAAGTCTAGCTCCTATGCTCTCCATTCGTTTGATGGGGAATGGCGGCAATCAGATGACTACATTTATGCTGCTGGCGGCAGTTCTGTCTGTGGGATTTATCGCCTCCCTGCTCATTCGGATGGTGCTTCCCATCGCCCCCAGATTTCTAGAATAAAGCCTATGATTAGGGTAGAAATCCGGGGACAAAAGCGACCGCTACGCTTGTACAGCACCATTCCGCCTACTCCGTTTCATGTTAATTTTTCGAGTTCGGCTTATATAGCATCCTGTTTTTATTAAAAAAACCTCCATATTCATCAGCCATGTTTATATGAATCATCGTGATATATGTCATTGCATTTTCCTGTGAAACGCGAACTTCTCTTTGGAGACATTCGCAGAATGAGTTACAATACAGATAAGCTATATATGGAGAACTTTTGAACAGGAGGCTGTACTGAGCTATGAAAATAACATCTATCGAGCCAACTCCCAGTCCGAACACCATGATGCTGCATCTGGATGAGCGACTGGAAGCGGGTATCCGCAGAACATATACACGAGACAATGAGCGTTCCGCTCCCCCATTTATCCGGCGCATGCTGGGCATTGAAGGGGTCAAAAGCGTGTTTCACACGACCGATTTTGTAGCCCTTGACCGCAAAGGGAATGCAGATTGGTCTACCATTCTGGGTCAAGTCCGAGATCAGCTAGGCGAGGAAGGCGCTGACGCCAATTGGGATTTGCCAGAGGAAACCTCTGGAGAAGCGTTTGGCGAGGCACAGGTTTTTGTGCAATTTTTTCGCGGCCTTCCTATGCAAATTCGAGTCAAGGCAGGGCAGCAGGAGGAACGAATCTCCTTGTCCGACCGCTTTGTGCAGGCCGTTACCCGTGTAGCGAGTGCAACGCTGATTAAGGAACGCAAGCTGAGTGATTACGGCGTCCGCTATGGTGAACTGCCGGACATTGCACGTGAGGTTGAGCAGGAACTGGAGGCAGCCTTTCCACAAGAGCGGCTGGAGCAGATTATCCAACAAGCGATTGCCCACGGTGCAAACAACAGCGAATTCGTGGAGGAACGCCGCGAGTGGAGTGATGCCGAGCTGGAGCAGGCCCTGCAGCACGGGGATTGGCGCACACGCTACGCTGCGCTGGATCGGCTGGAACCGACGCCCGAGCATTTGCCGCTTATCCGGCAAGCGCTGCATGACGATAAAATGCAGCTGCGGCGGCTGGGCGTGGTCTATCTGGGCGATATTCGCTCTCCGGAAGCGATGGAACTGCTAGCCGAGGCGCTGCGCGATCCTTCAGCGGCAGTACGCCGCACCGCAGGCGACACGTTGTCGGACATCGGCGATCCGGTCGCTACCAGTGCAATGATCGGAGCCCTGTCGGATAGCAGCAAGTTGGTACGCTGGCGGGCGGCACGTTTTTTATACGAGGTGGGAACCGAGGATGCGCGTGATGCGTTGGAGAAGGCGGTCGATGATCCCGAATTCGAGGTCAGTCTACAGGCTAAAATGGCGCTGGAACGCATCGAATCAGGCGAACAAGCCGCGGGCACAGTTTGGCAGCAGATGGCCAAGCGGAACTCTTAATTTAAGATTCTACGAGTGATTTTCAAAAAATTGTCGATTGTCAGAAGATGTACAGGTACGATATACTGTAATTCGCTATACAATAAAATATCATGTCATACACCTCATCAACCCTGTTTTATGATGAGGTAGAGGTCGCGGATGTAATCGGTACACCGGAGGAGACGATAAGAGCCGTCTGAGATTCCAGTGGAAAGGTACACCCGCCGAAGTATGCGGAGCTGACTCTTTGTAAATACTCCGAATGCTGGGGCTGCTAACCGAAAGGAGCAGAACTGTCACACGCTGTCCTAACACAGACACGTGTGTTGAGCTATCTTGTTATAGAAGAAGGTATGGTGCGGAATGCATAGACAAAACCGCAGGCGTATTCCCTGCGGTTTTTTGATTTATATACTCCCCCTCCTTCTAGCTCTTGCCCTGACATGAAATACAATTTCATGAAGGAGTGTTTGAACGTGCAACACAGAGCAACATCTGACGGAACCTTGCGTAAAAGTCTCAAAGCCCGCCATATGACGATGATCGCCCTCGGCGGTTCTATCGGAACAGGTCTGTTCCTCGCCAGTGGAGGCGCAGTTGCCGAAGCTGGACCCGGTGGTGCCCTGCTGGCTTATGCAGCAGTTGGCCTCATGGTCTACTTCCTTATGACCAGCCTCGGTGAGTTGGCTACATTTATGCCTGAATCCGGCTCTTTTAACACCTATGCAGGTCGCTTCGTCGATCCGGCTTTTGGTTTCGCCATGGGCTGGAACTTCTGGTACAACTGGGCGGTGACGATTGCTGCCGAATTGGCAGCAGCGACCGTGCTGATCAAATACTGGTTCCCGGAAAGTCACTCTGCCTGGTGGAGTCTGTTATTCCTGGCCGTAATCTTCGCACTGAACGCGTTGACCGTCAAAGGCTACGGTGAGTCTGAATACTGGTTCGCCATGATTAAAATTGTGACTGTGGTCATCTTTTTGACTGTAGGTGTGCTGATGATCTTCGGCATTATGGGTGGTCCTGCGGTCGGCTTTGCCAACTTCACGGTAGGAGACGCCCCGTTCCATGGTGGATTCTTTGCTGTACTGGGTGTATTCATGGCAGCGGGCTTTTCCTTTCAGGGAACGGAGCTGATTGGGGTAGCCGCAGGAGAGAGCGAAAATCCGCGTGAAAATGTGCCGCGCGCCATCCGTCAAATCTTTTGGCGCATCCTGTTCTTTTATATTCTCGCAATTCTCGTGATTGGATTGATCATTCCGTACACCAATCCGAATCTGCTGCGTGGAGATATCAGTGATATCGGGGTCAGCCCGTTCACGCTCGTATTTGAAAAAGCAGGGCTTGCGATTGCTGCCTCTGTTATGAACGCCGTTATTTTGACTTCCGTATTGTCGGCAGGTAACTCGGGTATGTACGCGGCCACTCGGGTACTGTACGCTTTGGCACGAGAAGGTAAAGCCCCGCGTTTCCTCGGACGTATCAATAGACGCGGCATTCCTATGAACGCGCTGCTGATCACGACCGCTGTCGGTATGCTAGCCTTTCTCGCCTCCCTGTATGGAGACGGTGTAGTCTATAACTGGCTGCTGAATGCTTCTGGAATGTGCGGATTTATTACGTGGGTCGGAATTGCAGTCAGCCATTATCGTTTCCGCCGTGCCTTTAATGCACAGGGTCACAGTCTGAGTGAGCTTCCATACAAAGCCCGTTGGTTCCCATTTGGCCCGTTGTTCGCCTTCGCTCTGTGTATCATTGTCATTATCGGGCAAGGGGCGGATGCCTTCACCGGACAGGAGATTGACTGGAAAACGATGATCGCTACGTACATGAGTGTGCCGCTATTCCTTCTGCTGTGGCTCGGCTACAAATGGACCAAACGTACTAAAATCGTGCCATTAAAAGAATGTGATTTGAGCCCGGATGCTTCTTCGGATAAATAATAGAAGACATTAAAAAAAGCCCGTCTCCACATATCAGGGAGAACACGCTGGTAAACCTGGTCCAAGACTGTTTATCCGCATGTTCACCTGTATATGCCCGGAGACGGGCCTTTTCTTTTTCTATTTCTTTTTCTGTTTATTTGGAAGAAGCAGCTACTTCAGCTGATAAAGACATAGATAAGGCACGACGACTAAAAATACCGTATATGACAGCAATCAGCGTCAACCCTGCTGAAAACAAGTACAAATTAACGATACCCAAATGATCTGCAATCCAGCCCATTAAAAGCAGCGAAATACAAAACGTTAGGCTTGTCAGCGTAGCCTGGGCGGACAGCACCTTAGGCAAATCATGTACAGACACACTCATTTGCATCATCGTACGGCGGGATACGACGGACATTTCCGCAGGTAGTCCCATCAACAGCACGATAAGCAGCGTTAGTGGCGGTAATGTGTTCAGTGCATACCAAGCTGTCAGCAGCCCATAACCTGCCATCCCCGCCAACATGGCGGGCAGCAGTCTGCGCTGCAAATACTTGACGCAGGCGAGGACCACGATACCGCCGCCAATCGCTCCTGCAAAATACGCTGCATTGATGTATCCCCACCATGCCTCACTTTTGTGCAAGACCTGCTGAGCGAAAGCAAGCGTGAACGCGCCTACCCAAACCGAACCCCCTAGAAGGTCAATCATATCCATAAAAATAAGAGCTTTCAGTCTGCGACTGGCTCCGATGAGGCTCCAGCCTTCACGAAGTATTTCCTTTTTACGCTTGGGAGGTAGTGTGGGGCTCTCAGATTCCGGGCCATATAGTGTATCTTCCAACTGTGCAGGAGGCAAGTCATGATGCCCTTGCCCGGGTTCAGTTAGAGCTTCGAAAACTGAGACATCTCCACCTCGCACCCTTGTTCCAGGTTGCAGCAAATAATGAGCTTTGCCCTCTAGTGGATCTCGAATCAGGCTGGTGAAGATCATGGCTATCATATATAATCCGCCAGCAACCAGTAGTGTTTTTTCCGAACCTAGCATGGCTACGAGCACACCACTAAGCCCCCACCCCGCTAATTGCACCGTCTGATCGCTGACCGATACCAGACTGTTTGCCCGCATAAGTCCTTCCCCGGACGCAAGGCGAGGAATCAGCGCATTACGCGCAGGCGTAGTCCATCCGTCCAGAAAGGACATGGCTGCCACCAACGTAAACACAATCACCCATATCGGCTCCGTGCCTGCTGACCACAAGTGGCCCAGCAGAACAGCAAAGAAAGCCAGTTGCCCGAACTGAGAAACGAATAAAATAAAAGGAAGCTGGAATCGGGCCAAAATGAGCGGTGCTAAAAAGCCGCTGATCATCTGTGCCCCCATTCGCAGCAACGGAACGAGCACCGAAGAGAAGATGGAGTCTGTTTCATGAAAAACCAAAGACACAAGTGCCATAATATAAAGAATGTCGGCCGCATTGGACATGGTCTGCGTGCCAAGCAAATAGGTAAAGGAACGCCTGTGCATATAAATAAAATACTCCTTTGTTAATGTAGCTTTTTACAGCAGATGATTAGGTCCATTTCAGGGTTACCCGAAGATTGCCGGTACTTCCAAGGTCCGTAATCTGATAAGAAATGGATTTTAAGCCGAGTTGATATAAGGACTGTAAATCCTCCTTGAGACTTCGCTCTGTTCCCTGATAGGCGAAGGTAAGCGTCGTCCCTCCCTTATTTACAATCTTACGCACCTGTTCCTTGATGTCGGCGGATGATTTAACCAGACCCTTACCATCTTGCAGCGGATATTCGAGGGTATTGTACAGTTTTTGATACACAGCAGCCTTTGATCCTCCGGCAGCTACCAGTGCTGATAAGGTTTCCCGATACGATGTATTCGCCTGAGGATACGGTTTCACCCATGAGTGATCCCGCCGCATTTCGGTATCCGTCAGCAGATAATATGAAGTGCTTACTTCGTTCGCGCGATCTGGGGTTGGATCATCCCATGTCGTATCCATGTGATACCATCGACCATCTAATAAAACAAGATTCCATGCATGCAGCTGTCCCCCTGCTCTACCTTCCACAATCCGATTCGTAATGCCTGCACGTTCCAGCATTTTATAGGCTAGCAGTGAATAACCCTGGCAGACCGTGCTTCCCGTTTTCAGGCCATCGTAGGCTGTGTACTTTTGCTGTGCTTCATCATACTTCAGGCGAACGACGATCCAATCATGGATGGCCTTCACCTTCTCATGATCCGTCATTCCCTTCGTAATAATATCCCCCAGCACCGCTTTAACTGTGCTATCCACATAAGCTGTCTGTTCCTTCGTCTCCCGGTAGCTTAAACGAATCGTAACCTGAGCGGAGGTCGTTGTGCCTGTATAGCTGAATGCGTAGCTTTTGATCGTATAATTCACATACGGATCGCTCTCCATGGCCTGTTGGATGGCCGTCTGTAATTGCTGTTTGAGACCGTTCACTCGCCCTTGATATGTAAAGGTCAGCGTTTCACTCCGCGTAGCCATTGCCTGTAAAAGCTTGTTCTGAAGCTGCTGCGATGATACCGATGGAGCCGGCTTGATCGACGCCGCATACACATTGCTGCCCCACTCCACAGCCTGCGGCAGCAACACAGCCAGCGCTGCACCCGCAACCAGACATTTTACAAGCCTAACCCCGATTTTTCTGTTCATACAGAGCGTTCCTGCCCTTCTTAGCATAGTTATAAACAGCTCTATCTTACCATAAAAACAGTTGCCCCAAACGCTCTAGTTTTGTCGGTTGCAGACGAGTAATGGGACCGTTAAAAAGACAGGTTGCGACACACATACTCGGCGATATAACAGATGGGAGCAAGGGGCAAACATGTCGTTCGCAGCGAATTTTATCACAGCAATCTAAGTATCCTCATGATATGGTACTGGCATCGGAAGTAAATGATATTGATTCTCATTCTAGATCAGAAAGGCTGAACACCATGCCAGAATGTATTTCACTTCTTCGTACGCCACTAGGTCAGACTGTGCGTTTGCAATCCCTTGACCCTCTTCATCCCTCATTGCGCCGCCGCTTGACAGACATGGGCATCAACGAAGGTTCCATCATACGCTTAAAAAAAATCAGTTTATTGGGCGGCCCGATCGTCATTGAATGCAACGGCCAACTGGTCGGCCTCCGTCAAAATCAAGTGAAACAACTGGAGGTCGTTCCGACATGGACATGATCGCTCTATTTGGCAATCCCAATACAGGAAAAACCTCATTATTCAACAAGCTGACTCGTACGTATGCAGAAGTAGGGAACTGGTCCGGCGTCACCGTGGAAAAGAAAACAGGGCTCCTGCGTGACAAGTCTGCCGTATTGGTGGATTTGCCAGGTGCCTACTCTTTACTCCCTCTTTCGCTGGATGAAGGTGTCGCAACCCGATATTTGCTGGAAGAGCCGCCTGCGGCCCTGATCAATATCGTGGATGCCTCCCAGCTCCAGCGTAATCTCTATCTGACCGTACAACTACTGGAATATGGCCGTCCCCTTGTACTTGGCTTAAACATGACTGACGTAGCTGATGCCACGGGTCTTCGCGTAAACAAGGAATTGTTGGCTGAACAATTGAACGTTCCCATCATTCCTATGGTGGCGCGCACAGGTAGTGGAAGTAAGCAAATGCTCGCATCTCTTCGAGAAGTAAGACATGCATCCAATACTTTTCAACTGGATTACGGCCCTGCCGTCGAAGCGGCTATTCATGATATTTGCAACTTACTGCCGGATGCATCTGTACCGCAACTCCGGTGGGCCGCACTGCAATGTCTGGAAAACAATCCTGTCGTCATGGAATGGATGACAGATGAGGTGCAGCGTGAACAAGTAACTGCGCGTATTCGCCATTGCGAAGAAGACCTGCTCAGTGAAGGCTGTGCCATCACGCCTGCTCAGCATATTCGTTCTGTACGAACAGCATGGATTGCTGATCTGTGTACCAAGGCACTCGACACCTCCAAGCTCAAGCCGCACAGCCTAACGGATAGGCTAGATGCACTATTAACTCACCGGTATCTGGGGATTCCGATCTTTTTGCTGCTGATGTACGCTACCTTCAAGTTCACCTTCGATTGGGCGGGTACGATCCTTTCAGATATGCTGGATGGATTTTTTTCAGGTGCACTCAGCAGTTGGATTTCTGAATTACTCGTTCACTTGAACGCGTCTGCCTTTACGCAAAGTCTAGTCGTGGACGGCATCGTGGCTGGAGTCGGGGGTGTGCTTGTTTTTCTGCCTCAAATTGCTATTTTATTTCTGATTATCTCGGTGATCGAAGACTCCGGGTATATGGCACGGGTCACGATACTAATGGATCGTCTGATGCAAGCCGTGGGCTTGAACGGGAAAAGCTTCATTCCCTTCATCATCGGATTTGGCTGCAATGTCCCTGCGATTATGGCAGCACGCACCATTGAACAGCCCAGAGAGCGTCTCATTACCACGTTGCTGGTGCCCTTTATGTCGTGTTCGGCCCGCCTGCCGGTATATGCGTTGTTTGCGGGTGTGTTTTTCCCAACACATGCGGCAAGCATCATCATGCTGATGTATGTGTTAGGAATCGTCGTTTCACTTATACTTGCCAAAATTTTTTCCAAAGTATCCATTTTGTCGGGTGAGCCCTCCCTCTTCATCGTGGAACTTCCTCCCTATCGAGTGCCGCAGGCTCTTACACTATTCCGCAGCACATGGGAGAAGGTTAAAGGCTTCGTCCGTAAAGCCGGAACCATTATTCTTGCAGGTTCCGTTGGCATCTGGCTCTTGTCCAATTTCGGTCCGCAGGGCTTCGGGGTAGAAATGGATGACAGCCTGCTTGCCACCGTTGGAGGTTGGTTCGCTCCATTACTGGCCCCTCTCGGTTTTGGCACCTGGCAAGCAGGCGCTTCCCTGCTCACAGGCTTTATGGCCAAGGAAGTTGTCGTATCAACGATGAATATTATTTACCACGTTCCTGATATGCAGGGACTTGAACTACAAGTCAGACATGCCTTTACACCGCTTGCCTCTTTTAGCTTTATGGTGTTCATTCTGTTGTATGTTCCGTGTCTGGCTACGGTAGCGGTCATTCGTAAAGAAACCCTTTCGTGGCGTTGGACCGCATTTTCTGTGATCTATCCTTTGACCGTCGCATATATCATCGCCGTCTTGATCTATCAGTGTGGCAGATTATTA
This sequence comes from Paenibacillus sp. SEL3, assembly GCF_054602585.1. Lineage (NCBI taxonomy): Bacteria > Bacillati > Bacillota > Bacilli > Caryophanales > Paenibacillaceae > Paenibacillus > Paenibacillus sp. SEL3. Next base: position 1,506,985 of record NZ_CM137725.1, read on the forward strand.
GGTTGGGGTTAAGTCAGGCCCTACAGTAAATAAAAGGAAGTGGATTTCATGATCAATATCATCATTTTATTGGCGATCCTCGGTTATAGTGCGTGGGTGCTGGTACGATTTTTGCGAAAAAGCCGTCAAGGCGCCTGTGCGGGGTGTTCGTCGAGCAAGTCATGTCCGGGTTGTGCGGCGAGCTCTATGCATGAAGATTATGCGAAAATCAAGAAAAGTATTTAATTCCAACTCATCATCACATGAAAAGCGGCTTCGGGGGTTTCTTACACCCGAAGCCGCTTCTTATTTACGCTTAAAGCTCACCGTATTCAGCGATACACTGCCAAATGCTCATTTAGCTCTCGCGTGTGCAAGTAAACTTCACGATACAGCTCGTATAGGCCTTCATACTGTGCCACACGGTCCGGGTTCGGCGAATATCTCGCTGCTTCACGCAGAAATGCTTCAGCACACGCTTGCAGAGATTCAAACCAGCCACTACCATAAGCAGCCAGCATGGCCGCCCCCAAGGCAGGTCCCTGCTCGCTTTCCAGCTTGATGATATCCGCGTTAAGAATATCTGCCTGCATTTGCAGCCATGCCTCATTACGCGCACCGCCGCCGATGGAAATCACTTCATTCACCGTTTTGCCCGTCCCTCTAAGAATATCTATAGATTCCTTGAGCGAAAACGTTATTCCTTCCAGTACCGCTCGTGTAAAATGCGCAAGCTTATGCCCCGCATCCATCCCGATAAAGCTGCCTCGAATGGTTGCATCTGGATGAGGTGTACGCTCGCCGACGATATAAGGCGTGAACAGTAGCCCTCGGCTGCCTGGCTCAATAGAGTTCACATCTGCCAATAGTGCATCAAAAGAATGCTGTGGTGCAAAGGTATCCTTAAACCAAGTCAAGCTGTATCCGGCCGCGAGCGTAACCCCCATAATATAATAAGCATCCTGCTCACTATGATTAAAAAAATGCGCCCGCCCCTGCACATCAATATCCTTGCGTTCCTCATAAGAAAGTACAACCCCTGAGGTGCCGATGCTGCATAGGGTGCGGCCTTCACTCAAAATGCCGGCACCAATCGCGCCACATGCGTTGTCCGCACCACCTGCAAAGACCTTCGTTTCAGGCGAAAGCCCGCTCTGCTCCGCAATCTCCGGCAATAGCGTACCCGTCTGATCAAAGGATTCCACCAGCGATGGGAACAGCGACAACGGAAGATCAAACGCGGCAGCGATCTCTTCGCTCCACTGCTTGTTCGCTATATCCAGCAGCAGCGTGCCCGCCGCATCCGAATACTCCGTCGCCAGCTCTCCTGTCAGACAGTAGCGCACATAATCCTTGGGTAGCATAAAATGTGCCGCACGGGCCAGCACGTCTGGCTCATGCTCCTGCACCCACAGCAGCTTGGGCAGCGTGAAGCCTTCCAGCGCGCGATTACGTGCGATATTCAGCAGGTCCGACCCGAGCTGTTCTTCAATACGACGGCATTGTGCTGTCGTACGCGTGTCATTCCACAGAATAGCCGGACGAAGCACTTGGCCTTCCTTGTCAGTCAGCACAAGCCCGTGCATCTGTCCCGAAAAGCTAATACCGTCTACGGCATCTGTGCCGCCGATTCCGGCCTTCTCCACAAGCTGTTTCAGTGATGCTAACGTGCCACTGACCCAGTCCTCAGGATGCTGTTCGCTATATCCTGCCTTCGGCTGATGGAGTGGATAAGACTGGGAGGTTTCATAAGCCACCTGACCCTTGAGGTTAACCAGCACCGTTTTGACCGCGCTGGTACCCAAATCTACGCCGATGACATAGCGTTCCTGCTCCTGATTTAGCTTCTCCTGCATCGGAGTTCCTCCTTCCCTGTTATCGTGTATTCCTTATTTTATATATGCTTAGTCAGCCAAAATGTATTGATTTAATGTTGCTTTCAGATATTCCTGGCGACCGGATACGTTTTTACGTGGTGTTTCGTTCGCCAGAGCATATTCAGCCAGAGAAGCAAGCGTTGCTTTTCCGGATACGATGTCTGCTCCAATACCTTCTTTAAAGCTGCTGTAGCGCTTCTCAATAAAGTCCTCAAACACACGATCCTCGATCAGTTTGGCAGCTACCTTCAGCCCCTTCGCATACGTATCCATACCTGCGATGTGCGCGAGGAACAAGTCTTCTGGCTCAAACGATGCTCTGCGTACCTTGGCATCAAAGTTGATACCACCACGGCCCAAGCCTTCATTTTGCAGCACTTCATACATCGTCAGGGTCGCATCATACAGATCAACTGGGAATTCGTCCGTATCCCAGCCCAGCAGCAAATCTCCCTGATTTGCATCCAGTGATCCCAGCATGCCGTTAATCCGTGCTACACGCACTTCATGATCAAAAGTATGACCCGCCAAAGTGGCATGATTAGCTTCCAGATTAAGCTTGAAATGTTGATCCAGATCATATTTTTGCAGGAAAGCAATCGTCGTCGCAGCATCAAAATCATACTGATGCTTCGTTGGCTCCTTCGGTTTTGGCTCAATCAGGAACTGAGCGTCAAAGCCAATTTCACGCGCATAGTCTACGGCCATATGGAACATACGTCCCAAATTGTCCTGCTCCAGCTTCAAATCCGTGTTCAGCAGTGTTTCGTAGCCTTCACGGCCTCCCCAGAAAACATAGTTATCTGCGCCCAGACGTTTGCCCACTTCCAGTCCTTTTTTAATCTGAGCAGCTGCGTGTGCGTATACATCTGCATTGCAAGTCGAGGCAGCACCATGCAAATAACGTGGATGGCTAAACATGTTCGCCGTGTTCCACAGCAGTTTTTTCCCCGTAGCTTTCATATGGTCCTCAATCAGATCCACGATGGTATCCAGATTGCTGTAAAATTCCTTCAATGACGCGCCTTCCGGTGCAATATCCACATCGTGGAAAGCGAAATAAGGTAAATTCAGCTTATCCAGCAGTTCAAAGGCAGCTTCCACACGTGCCTTCGCCAAATCCAGCCCGGTAAACTTGGACCATGGACGTTCCGCTGTTTCTACACCAAAAGGATCGGAGCCGCCTGCAACCAGTGTATGCCAGTAGGCCATGCTAAAACGTAAATGCTCCTCCATCGTTTTTCCCGCTACAATTTCCTGTGGATTATAAAATTTGAACGCAAAAGGATTGTCGGATTGCTTGCCCTCAAAGTTAATTTTAGATACCTGTTCGAAATAAGCCATTATAAGTTCCTCCTTTATAGTAAACGTTTACAAAAACGATTCTAGCACAGCCAAAAGACTTTGTCTATTGCTTAAACTAAGTTTGTTTTTATGATATAATATCAGGAATTACACCAACAGGAAGTGAATGAACCATGAATGTCACTGGCGATCAGGCGCTTGTCAAAAAGCTGAATAAATCCATTGTGCTGGAGCGTATTCGCCTTCATGCTCCGCTATCCCGGGCACAGTTATCCAGTCAAACTGGATTAAACAAGGCAACCGTTTCCAATCTGGTGGCAGAGCTCATTACCGATGGATTGGTGTATGAGACAGGATTAGGAGAATCCAGCGGTGGGCGTAAGCCTTTAATGCTGCTGTTCAATAGCCGTGCAGGCTTTGTACTCGGTATTGAGGTCAGCGTACAGTACATCAAGGGCGCTCTGACCGATCTGGCAGGTACCATTGAAACGGAGCTTACCTTTTCTCTAACCCAGCATGATCCCGCCTTTGTTATGGAACAGATTCGAAAGCTCGTTCAGGAGCTTATGCAGGTCACTCCTCCCTCCCCTCATGGTATTGTCGGCATTGGACTGGGGGTACCGGGTATGGTGGATGAGACCGGAACCGTGCTGTTCGCACCCAATCTGGGCTGGGAAGGGGTTCCGCTGCGGCAGCAGCTTGAGGCTGAGCTAGGTCTGCCCGTCGTAGTAGATAACGAAGCCAACGTCGGCGCGCAGGGCGAGTTGTACTATGGTATGGACGGCGATCACCGACAGCTGGTGCGGGATCTGGTCTACATCAGTGCAGGGTCTGGAATCGGGGCCGGGATTATCATTGACGGCAAACCGTATCAAGGAGCTTGGGGGTACGCCGGAGAGACGGGTCATATGACTATTGATTGGAACGGACGACTCTGCTCCTGCGGTAGTCGCGGTTGCTGGGAGCTGTATGCTTCAGAGAAGGCGTATGTAGCATCCACATTGAAACTACCTGCACATAATACAGCGGAATTACTGCCGTTTGCTCAGCAAGGTGAAGTAAGTACATTAAGCGTCCTTGATGATATTGGGCGATATTTGGGTGTGGGTATTACCAACATTGTGAACAGCCTCAACCCCGGAATGCTTATCATTGGCGGTCCACTGGCGGAAGCCAGACCTTGGTTGGAGCAAAGTATGCGTGAAGTGATTGACGAACGTGCCTTGCCCTATCACCGTCGGCAACTACAGATTCGTTTCTCCACGCTTGGCAGCCGTTCGACGATGCTAGGCGCCGCCTATGCAGCAACCGCTCCTTTTCTCGGGCGTGTACGCGTGTCCTTATAAGTAAAAAGGCCCCCATTGCAGTATGTAGCTGCGATAGGAGCCTTTTCTTAACCATATAACGATCATAGGACCGTCGTCTGCTGTTAGGTTGGATTAAGCGTTCAACACTTTTTCAAACTTGGTTTTGTTCATACCGGAAATACGTTCTTCCCCGATCAAAGTCAATGGAACGGCACGAATGCCCATATCCCAAACCTCTTGAGCAAAAGCTTCATTGGTTTCAATGTTGCGTTCTTCGTACTCCACGCCTTTTTCACTCAAGTAGCTTTTTACTTGACGGCAATGCGGGCAGTTTGTAGATGTGTATACGATTGCTTTTTCCATGAATATCACCTCATCATTTATTTTGTTACATCATATTTATTCAAACTTGCGTGGATCATTACAGGGCCAGTGCGCTGTGCTCCAGGCTTTCGATGTATTTCTCGCTGTCCATAGCAGCCATGCAGCCACTACCTGCTGCGGTAATTGCTTGTCTGTAGCGTGTATCCTGTACGTCGCCACAAGCGAATACGCCAGGCACGTTTGTTTCGGAAGTACCCGGATTTACGACGATATAACCGTTCGCATCCGTTGTAATTTGTCCTTCGAGGAAGCCCGTATTCGGATGATGACCAATCGCCACGAATACGCCGCTAACTGTAATGATTTCCTCTTCACCTGTTGCATTATTCAGTACTTTCAAGCCAGTGACTCCGTTCTCGTCCGCAATCACTTCTACAGGAGTACGATTAAGCGCCCATTCAATTTTGTTGTTCGCACGAGCACGATCCTGCATAATTTTGGAGGCGCGCATTTCTTCACGACGATGCACCAACGTTACTTTAGAGGCAAAACGAGTCAGGAAATTGGCTTCTTCCAGTGCAGAGTCTCCGCCGCCGATGACAACAATTTCTTTGCCACGGAAAAAGAAGCCGTCGCATGTTGCGCAAGTGCTTACGCCACGTCCGATATTATCCTGTTCACCGGGAATACCCAGGTACTTGGCAGTCGCTCCTGTGGAAATAATCAGCGTATCGGTAACCAGTTCACCCAAACCCTCTACATCCAAAGTAAATGGACGAGCAGTTGTGTCTACTTTGTTTACCCAGCCTGTGCGGAATTCAGCGCCAAAACGCTCCGCTTGCTTACGCATATTATCCATCAAATCGGGTCCCATGATTCCTTCCGGAAAACCTGGGAAATTTTCAACTTCCGTAGTCGTAGTTAATTGTCCGCCTGGCTGTGGTCCTTCGATCACCAGTGGGCTCATGTTAGCGCGTGCCAGATAAATTGCAGCGGTCAAACCGGCAGGGCCGGTACCTATAATAATGGACTTGTACATATCTTGGTTCCTCCTAAAATATCATAAGTATTATATAACGAGTTTTCGGAACCGGGCGCTGGGCAACTGCATATACTCTAAAAGTAATTCCGCCAGAAGCTTATCCCAAAATGTGGACACCCGGATATTACAAAAACGAATCACTTGTTTTGTAGCTTTTTATGACTTAGACTGATTCTAAATCCTAATTTCATTATGCGGAAATAGCTGTAAACAGTCAAATGAAGTTTTCATGAAGCGAAGCTTAAAGATAAATCAGGTATGGAGGGATTATCCCGATTATGAATGACGTTTTTGTAGGTAGCTTTATTTCTGCCCTGTCCACTGGACTCGGCGCCGTGCCCATACTGTTTATGCGTAATATCACGCATCGGCTTCGCGATGTTCTGTTGGCTTATGCCGCAGGAATTATGACCTCTGCCTCCGTGTATAACCTCATTCCCGAAGCGATCCAGCATTCCAATTGGTTCGTGCTGACTGCGGGAATTCTGCTCGGCTGCCTCGTATTACTGGTGATGGAGATGTACATTCCCCATGCGGATTTGGAGGACCCAGATTCCAAGACCTTTCAACTGGAATCCAAATCTTTTCTCATCATCGCAGCTATTACATTGCACAATTTACCGGAAGGACTCTCTGTTGGGGTCAGCTATGCGAGTGAGACTCACAATCTCGGCAATCTGATCGCCTTCTCTATCGGCCTGCAAAATGCCCCGGAAGGCTTTATCGTAGCGTTGTTCCTTGTGAATCAAAACATCGGCCGTTTCAAGGCCTTGGGCATTGCTACCCTCACCGGAGCTGTGGAAATCATTACGAGTCTGATCGGCTTTTATTTGAGTAGCTGGGTGAACGGACTGGTACCTTACGGCCTTGCTTTTGCCGCCGGAGCCATGATGTTTATCGTCTACAAGGAACTGATTCCCGAGAGTCACGGGGATGGCAACCAGCGGATCGCCACATTCTCTTTTATTCTCGGCTTAATTACGATGATTGGGCTAACCGAATGGCTATAGCCGAGCAACACAAAAAGGCCGCCTTCTGCCTGTAATCCAGACAGATAAGCAGCCTTTTTGGCGTGTTCACATGGAGATACCTCATTTTTTTTGGTTCATGGAGCGCAATGCTTCACGATACTGCTCGTCCTCACTTTTGTGAGTCTCCTTCTCTCCATTGGATATTGGGGAATGTCTTTCCTTTTCTTCGTCCTTTTTGGCAAAACCACGTAAAGCCGCACGATAATCCTGATCTCCGTATGCATCTTTAATATTCTCGCGATCTTTTTCCACCTTCTTATCCGTCTGGATATCAGGCACCTTGTGTTGTTCCTCCGCATGATGCTCTTCGACATCGATATCCTTAGGAGGCGTCTCTTGCGCAGGATCTATCCATTCACGCGCCTCGGGTTCCACCTGTACAGGATAAGGACGTTTGCTTCTTTGCCGTGAGTCCTCTTCGGTAGAGCGAGTCTTGGAAGAGGACTTGCGCGTCATCTTCGTATTAAATACCAGCAAAAAAATAAAGGCAACCGCAGCTACTACGATAAAAGCAATGGTCATCGGTAGCCTCCTATTCTCTTTCAGCGCTACGGTACCGTCCCGCTATTTCAGCGACCCGTTTGCCCAAAGAGCGGCCTAGTGCAAGATCATCACCCGTTGGAAGATTAGGTGGTCCATTGGGGTCAGTCTCCACCGGACATGTTATCCCTACGCCGTAATAGGAGCCGTATAATGCATTTTCCGTAATATTGGCGGGCAGTCCTACAATAATCATGCCTTGATGAAGCATTGGAGTAATCAAATTCAGAAGTGTGGATTCCAATCCACCATGAACGGTAGCGGTTGTGCAAAACACAGCGCCGATTTTGTCCACCAGCTTGCCCTGCGCCCACAGATACCCCAGCTTATCAATCCAGCTTTTCAGACCGCTGCTGATCGTACCAAAATGCCCCGGACAACCCCATAGGATCGCATCCACACTCACTAGCTCATTCACATCGGCCTCATTTACATGCTTTAACAACACTTCCGTGTGCTCAAGGTGTGCTCCTTCTGCAATTGAGCGTGCGAGACGTTCGGTATGCCCATTTTCACTGTCATATACAATCATGATTCTGGTCGTCGTCATTATGCGCATCATCCTTTGTCAGCAAAATCATCCTTTTCGCATGCGCTCTTAACCTTGCCCAAAATCCATCTGAATATTATGAATCGTTTGACGCATACTTTGAAAATCCAAGAACTAGGGAGGCATGTTAACACATGAATTCACGCGCCATATTAGTCAACTTGCTAGTTATTATCATTATTCTGGCAGGAGGTGGAGCCGCCGCCTATTACTACAATCAATCCGCCAACTACATAAAAACCGATAATGCCCAAGTGAGTGGACAAGCGGTTACCGTTGCCTCTCCAGGCGCTGGCAAGCTCACAGGCTGGAATGCTGAAGTTGGTAAAACCTACACCGCTGGAAGCACACTGGGTAATGTAGAAGGAGGCGGAAGCCGAATTAGCGTTACGATTCCAACCGATGGTACCATCGTGCAGCAATCTGCGGTCAACAACTCAATTGTTGGGGCAGGCACGCCTTTAGCGAAGGCTTTTGATCTAAACAATTTATGGATTACCGCCAATATAGACGAAACGGCTGTACAGGATCTTCAAGTAGGACAAACCGTAGATGTATATATTGATGCTTACCCGGATACGTCCCTGAGCGGTAAACTCGAAAAGATCGGCCTGGCGACCGCATCGACTTTTTCACTACTGCCCACTTCCAACACCACTGCCAACTATACCAAGGTGACGCAGGTCGTGCCTGTCAATATTTCCATTCAAGGTTACAAGGGGCTGGGTATTATCCCGGGAATGAGTGCGACTATCAGAGTTCACAAGTAGGGGGCTGTCATGGATCAAAAAATGTCCGTCGGACGTATTCTGTCCGTGCTGCTGCTAGGCGCCTTCATTTCGATTTTGAATCAAACGCTGCTTAACGTGGCCATTCCACACTTAATGAATGATTTCAATGTGTCTGCCACAACCGTTCAATGGCTTTCCACCGGATATATGCTAACCAACGGGATTTTGATTCCTATCACTGCTTTTCTGATTGAGTCCTTCGGAACACGTGCGCTGTTCATCTCCGCGATGGGGTTATTTACTGCCGGGTCTGTCGTCTGTGCTGCCAGTACCGGCTTTGCGCCTATGCTGGTTGGACGTGTTATCCAGGCCAGCGGAGCAGGCATCATCATGCCTGTGGTGATGAACGTGTTCCTGACTGTGTTTCCTCCAGAAAAACGGGGCGCTGCCATGGGTACTATGGGAATCGCCATGATGTTTGCCCCGGCGATTGGACCAACTTTATCCGGCTATATTGTGGAGCATTACAGCTGGCGGCTGCTATTTTTACTTGTTATTCCGCTGGCGGTCATTGATATTCTGTTTGCCATACGCTGGCTCAAAAATGTATCCAAGCTAACGAAACCGAACTTTGACCTGCTGGGAACCGTCTTTTCCACCCTTGGGTTTGGCTTCCTGCTGTATGGCTTTAGTTCAGCTGGGGACAAAGGCTGGGGTAGCAATACAGTAATACTCACACTCGCTGCCGGGATTGTGTTTATTGTATTGTTTATCGTGCGCGAGCTGAACATGCTACAGCCGATGCTGGAGTTCCGTGTGTTTAAATATGATATTTTTACTGTATCAACCTTAGTCGGGGCTACCGTCAACATGACGATGTTTGGCGGTATGCTGCTGCTGCCAATCTATTTGCAAAATATACGCGGCTTTACACCGTTGCAATCCGGTCTGCTGCTGTTGCCGGGTGCACTGCTGATGGGTGTGATGTCACCCATATCAGGGGCAGTATTTGACCGTATAGGCGCAAGGCCGTTGGCGATCATTGGGCTGATCATTACGGCAGTCACGACATGGGAGTTCAGTCTGCTAACCGACGCCACCACCTACGGACATATTATGATCATCTATACGATTCGCAGCTTCGGAATGTCACTGCTGATGATGTCCGTCCAGACGGAAGGGCTAAACCAGTTGCCTCCCCATCTCGGTAGCCATGGTACAGCCATGTCCAATACAGTACGGCAAATTGCCGGGTCTATCGGTACCGCTTGGCTCATTACTGTAATGAGCAGCCGGACCACGATTCATGTAGCGGATTATGCGAATGTCGCTACCACCGCCAATGTTCCTTTAACCGAAGGGGTAGCACAGTTGGGACAAACCCTCGCGCAAACGGCGGGTATTTCAACAGAAAGTGGTTCATCGTTGGCGCTACAACAGGTGTACCGAAATGCTGTTACGGAATCGACGATCCATGGCATTAATGATGCCTTTATCATTGCTACAGGGATTGCGCTGGCAGGGCTATTGTTTTCCTTGTTCTTACGACGGTCTACGCCACGCCGAAGATAGACGTACAGCGTTGCGAGGCTGCAAAAGAAGGAGCATTCACCCCTTGAATTTTTAAGAGGATGAATGCTCCTTCTTGTGATTATTAGCCCTATGACCGTAATAAGCGCAGGCCATTCAAAATAACCAGTAATGTGCTACCTTCATGCCCAATAACCCCAAATGGCAGGGCTATATCTTGCACAAAGTTGCTGATCACAAGCAGCAAAATGACACTTACCGCAAAGATCATATTTTGTTTAACCACCCGCTGCGCCTTGCGGGCCAGTGCTACCGTCGGAGCAATCTCCTCGATTCCATCGTTCATCAGCACAACGTCTGCGACCTCCAGTGCGGCTCCGCTGCCATGCATCCCCATGCCTAGTCCTACGGTTGCCGCTGTCAACGCAGGAGCGTCGTTCACACCGTCGCCGACCATGACGACATGCCCGTACTGCTCCCGCAGCATGCGAATATGGCTGACTTTGTCCTCCGGCATTAAGCCAGCATACACGGCGTCAACTCCGGCCTGCGCCGCGATCACAGCGGCCGTTTCTGGACGGTCCCCGGTTAGCATGACAACCCGGATACCCTGCGCTTGCAGTCGTTTCACGGACTCTTGGGCCTGCGGACGCAGCTCGTCGCGTAGTGCCAGCATTCCGGCAATCCGATCATTCGCGAGGATGATGGATACGGTTTTGCCCTCAGCTTCCAGCCGGGCCCGACTCTCCATCCACTTTGGCTCTGCCAGAGAACCAGGTTCATCCAGTACATTTGTACGCCCAATTTTCCACTTCACCCCACCTATGATGCCTTCCATTCCCCATCCGGTGAGTGCCTGCACTTCTTCGGTTGGAAGAAGATCTCTCTGTCCCAAATCAGCTTCGGCTTTGGCTACAATCGCTCGCGCCAGTGGATGCAAAGAATAGCTTTCAATTGTGGCGACCATATGCAATAACTCATCGGCATCGTATTCTGCGGCGGTAATCCAATCCGTGACGACAGGTGACCCCATCGTTAACGTGCCTGTTTTGTCAAAAGCAACAACAGAAGTCAATGCCATATTCTCCACATGTGCACCACCTTTGAACAGGATGCCCCGTCGGGCACGGTTGGAAATGGCCGATAGCATTACTGGCATAATGGATGATACGAGCGCACAGGGGGAGGCCACGACGAGGAACACCATAGCCTTGTAAAACGCTGCTGCCCACGTCCAGCCTAATGCTATGGGTGCACCGGCAATGACGATCAGCGTGACAGCAACAACAATTCGAGCGTACACCGATTCGAACGTTTTAATAAAACGCTGGGAATCAGGAACTTCGGTCTGAGCCTCTTCCACCATACGAATGATTTTCGAAAATAAAGTGTTCTCTGAGGACTGACTAACCTCCACATATAGCACCCCTTCTCCATTAATGGTGCCCGCATATACCTCGTCACCTTCCACCTTATTTACCGGAATAGATTCACCGGTAATCGATGCCTGATTCACTGCCGAAACGCCCTTAGAGATTCGGCCGTCCGCCGGAATCAGTTCGCCCGGCTTCACCAGCAGCAGGTCGCCTGGCAACAGCTGCTCAATGCCGACCGTTTCGGTCCCCTCGCGAGACAAGCGCAAAGCCGTTTCCGGCTTCAACGCCATAAGCTCAGAAATATCCTTACTACTACGCTCGGTGGTATAGCTCTCCAGCGCACCGCTGAGTGCAAAAATAAAGATCAGCATGGCTCCTTCATTCCAATAGCCAATGGCCGCAGCTCCTAGGGAGGCAGCAATCATGAGCAGGTTAACATCCAGATCATGTTCTCGGATCAGTGTTTCGACTCCTTCCCTGGCTTTGGACCAGCCCCCAAGGGCATAGGACACCACATACAGAATGACCGATAGCCATTGCCACCAATGTGAGACTCCCCATGCCATCAACATCAGCAATCCACTACCTAGAGCAGCTTGCATCTCCTTGTTTTTCAGCATACTTTTAAGCTGAAATTGCGGCTTACGATTCGGACCGGGTCGTCCGCTGCCACTGTTTTTTGAAAGGGTTCGGTTAGAGGGAGACAATGTATCTTGTAATCGTTGAACAGCTTGCATCATGTCACGTTCCTTTCCATATTTTGTTCCTTGTACTAGCATCTCATTGAGAATGATATCCATTGTTAAGTGCCTTAAAATAGCACATGCTGCTTCGGGAAGCCCGAAGCAGCATGTTTAGCAAATGAGAATGATAATCATTTTTGCATCTATACAATTATTTTGGTTTAGAGAAACTTTTGTTTTATTATATACCTTTTCTTTTCCACTTGTAAACCAGCAATAGTCTAAATAAAAAAAGATACCCGCGCAAACACCACAGGTATCCTCCATATTTAGAGCATCCGATTCAGGATTTGCAAAAATCGATTCCAGTCGCTCCAAAGTGCAATATATAGACGAACTAGACCATTTCGATCTATATTTTGTTCCTTGAAAATCGCTTATTGGATTTTTGCAAAATCCTCTATTACATGAATTCAGGTTATCTTCAGGCTAAAGGAAACTTCCACGCATGGTTGTGTGCAGTCCCAGAAGTGTGCTGACGATCTGCGGGCTGTTGCAGTTCCAAACGCGCAGCTGCAAGGCGTGCGGCGGGAATTGCTGTGTCCGGGCAAATGACCCCCGTCAGCTCATTCTCCCAGATCGAAATCCCATCCAGAGACTGGTTAATTTCATCTATTGCTATCCATAAAGGAAGCTCGGGCTTTACACGTCGAACAGCTTCCATTATGCATTTTATCGTATCACTAGTATTCTCATGACCATCGACACCGGGTGGAATCAACTGATCCTCAGTCCTAATATCATCGGATGGAGTTGGCATGACTTCTAAAATGACCGTATCGGCAAAACGTGTCAGATCTGCAGCTTGAGCCACCTGCTTGATCTGTCGTGCACCCACTTTGGATATGTTATTGGGGTTGGCTGACTCCTCCGACCGCGCGGCTTCCTTGTTCCATGTTGGGCTTATGTTAGGCACCAAAGACGGGGCAACTGTCAAAAGCACGCCTACCCGATATGGAATGCACCGAAGACGTCCGCATAAGGTCTGCTCCGCAACGCCGTCAATCCAGTCTCGGGTTGCCCGGAATTCGTCCACGTCAGCCGGATTGCGTACCATAATCTCCAGCTTGGGTTCTCCCCCCTGCCGCACGCTCCGCAACGCCGCACGCAGTAATGCCTCCAGCTGCATATCTTGCAAGCTGCCAATACCCACTGCATTGTTCTGCTCCATTAGGGCGACAGTGAGTGGCGATCCGTTCAGAGACTCGAATAAGCCTTCATACTCTGTTTCCAGCAAGCTGATGATTCGGCGGGACAAATGCTCACACAATCCAGGCAGGCCAGATGCCTGGTTAAAGGTTTTGTACGTGTCAGATGCACGAGAGCCGGGAATAAGGATGGGGTCGGGCTCCCCGTCAGGGGCATGAATCGTCTGTCCAGACTCAGCTACGTCCAGATAGGCATAGCATAATTCCCCCACGCGGCCAGAGGCCTGTGACAAGGGGCCATGCAGAAGACTATAACCGTCGAAACTGCCTATTTCTGTTGCTGTCTCTGTACTTATACGACTCATACTTGTAGGAGCATCGGCATAAATCCGTATGAAGGTACGTCTGTATTCATCGCTCCATTTTAGGAGTGTACCCATTGCTTGCCCAATATCGTTGCCGCTATTCAGCATCGTTTCCCCAAGTAATTCGGGATTCGCAGCCATCAAAGCCTCCGCTCGGCTGATTACGCCCTGCTCAGCTAAACCAACCAGCCAGCCCAACGGATCTTCCTCCTGCGTAGCAGATACTTCATGGCTGCCTGCCCTTAGCGTCTCCATAGCCAACCTCTGTGCAGCAGTCTCCATACCCGACTCTGGATCTTTGAGATCCCGGCTGTTTTTGCCGCCCAACAGCTCTGCGAATACATGCATCAGTTTAGCCTCCATGCTATTAATCCATCCTTTCTTCCGTCAGCAAGTTGGCACACACGAATTTGAGTACCCCTCCAATTAAGGAAAACGCTTACTCATAATGGAGCAACCGAATCTTACATGGGCCTTACTTGTAAAGCCCCTACCTTAACGTATTAGGCACGCCACACATTTATACATCTGGGCACAGCTACCCTACAACCCACAAGTAATCTCTATACTGCTGGTACAAGACCACTCGAAAAAGGAACTTATAAAATAAACACCCCCGGTTTTCACAGGATGCCTACATCCTATGTTAACCCGGGGGTACTTATTTTTACTCGTAAGAACGAACCTTCAATACACGCATCACATTCAATACGGCTAGCAATGTTACACCTACATCGGAAAATACAGCCTCCCACATCGTAGCAATACCGAATGCTCCCAGCGTAAGAAACACAGCTTTGACACCTAGTGCAAATATGATGTTTTGCCATACGATACGACGCGTGCGCTTGGCGATATGGATGGCCGTAACCAGCCTTGAAGGCTCGTCGTTCATGATTACGATATCTGCCGCCTCAATCGCAGCGTCCGAACCCAAGCCACCCATCGCTACACCGACATCTGCCAGCGCCAGTACGGGTGTATCATTGATTCCATCGCCCACGAACAAAATTTTGTCGCTCGTTTTTTTACTTGCAGACAACTGCTCGATGGCTTCGGCTTTGTGCTGAGGTAACAGCTCTGCCCTTACTTCATCCAAACCCAGCTGTCGTCCTACAGCCTCGGCAACTGTCCGATTGTCACCCGTCAGCATGATGGTTTTCACCACACCCAACTTTTTCAGTGAAGTAACCGTTTGGGCTGCGTCTTCCTTAACCTCATCTGAAATCAGAATGCACCCGGCATACGTTCCGTCTACCGCCACATGTACGACCGTTCCTTCATCCAGCGTCCCTGCTTGCTGCGCCACGTTAAAAGCAACATGTTCCCGCTCCATCAGCTTGGCGTTCCCGGCCGATACCAGACGACCATCTATTTGTGCCTGAATCCCGTGACCGGATATTTCACTATACTGCTGAACCCGTTCTGCTCTGAGTTCTTTACCGTAGGATTCACGCAAAGATGCAGCAATAGGATGTGTCGAATGCAGCTCCGCCAAAGTGGCGGTTTCGAGCAGGGTTTCGTTTGTAAAATCCCCGGCAGGATAAATCCCTGTTACACGGAAAACACCTTTGGTGAGTGTGCCTGTTTTATCAAAAACAGCGTATTTTACATGATTCAGAGCTTCAAGATAATTCCCGCCCTTGATCAGAATACCTGAACGGGAGGCTGCCCCGATTCCCCCAAAGAAGCCCAATGGAATAGATACTACCAGCGCACATGGACAAGAAATAACGAGGAAAACAAGCGCACGGTACACCCAATCTGCAAATTGTGCACCTGGCACAACAAGCGGTGGAACAACCGCCAACAACAGCGCTACAATAACCACTACGGGAGTATAGTATCTGGAAAATTTCGTGATAAACTTTTCAGTCGGCGCTTTTTTGGCACTCGCATTTTGCACTAATTCCAAAATTTTAGAGACCGCGGATTCACTAAACTCTTTGCTAACCTCTACCGTTAGAAGTCCGTTCGTATTGATAAATCCACTCAACACGTTGCTTCCCGGCTCTACGGTACGAGGCACGGATTCACCAGTCAACGCAGAGGTATCCACATGCGATTTACCATCTACAACTTTACCGTCCAGCGGGATCTTCTCGCCCGGCTTAATTACAATCAAATCCCCAATGCGAACGTCTTCTGGAGACACTCTCCGTACGGACTCAGCCGTCTTCAAGTTCGCATAGTCCGGTCTAATATCCATCAGATCACTGATGGACTTACGTGAACGGTTAACTGCGATGCCTTGAAACAGCTCTCCGATTTGATAAAAGAACATGACAGCTACGCCTTCCGGGTATTCCCCAATCGCAAATGCACCAACAGTAGCCAGCGTCATCAGGAAGTATTCGTCAAAGGCCATTCCACGCACCAGACTGCGTGCAGCCTGCAAGACAACATCACCGCCAACGATGATATATGCCAGTAAAAATAAAGCCAGCTTGCCTACACCTTCAACAGGTAACCACCAGGCAACAGCCGCAACGACCGCACCAATAGCCAAACGCGCAATCATGCGGCGCATACCGTCCGTACCGTGATCATGCGTATGCCCAGCGTGGCTATCATCTCCATGCGAATGTGAATGAGCATGGGTGGATTCACCATGTTTGTGCTCTGCATGGTGGTTGTGATGCTCGTGTGTATGCCCTTCACCTTCATCATTATGCTCATGACCGCATGCACAATCCTCTACGCTATCTGATTGTACTGCACCAGCATGGCTTCGACTGTCTTCATGTAGGTGGCCACGGGCACTTTTTACCACCATCCGAACATGTGGCTCAAGTCTATGAACCTTCCGTTCCGTCTGGCGAAAAACCTCTTCTTTTTGATCCGAACTTGTGGTCATCGTCAACGTTTTCGTAACAAAATTGACCGAGCAATCCATAACCCCTTCTATTTTACTGACTCCATTTTCAATCTTGAGCGCACAGTTGGCGCAATCCAAACCTTCCAAAATCCATTCATGCCGTTCCGTTCTTTTTAGAGCATCCATAATCATTGGCCTCCAATTAACTATATATGAGCAACTGTTCATATATTATTTATTAAGGTCATTATATTCAGGATCAGGGTCAAAAGTCAATGACATCTAGCCCTTTTTAACAAAAAAATCGACTTCAACGGACAAACGCCAAAAGAGCGCCAATCGCTTGGCGCCCTCTGTTGTTTTATCCCAAAAGATTATTGATGTGATATGTGTTGATGGGTTTGCAAAAAGATCTGCTCCACATGATTATCATCCAGTGAATAAAACACCGTTTTGCCTTCTTTGCGTCGTTTGACAATACGCAGGTTGCGCAAATAACGAAGCTGGTGGGATACCGCAGATTGTCCCATATTGAGCACCTGGGTCAGATCATGAACACACAGTTCTTTTTGTGCCAGGGCATAAATCAGCTTGATTCGTGTCGGGTCACCCAAAGCTTTAAACAGCTCCGACATTTTGTATGCGATGGAATCCTCAACAAGGGAAGATTTTATGCGCTCGATTTCCTGATCTGAACCGTGACAAGCCGGCTCGCAATCCAAAGCTTCCGTTTCAGAATTCATCCTTTTCACCCCGTGTATTTCGACTTGATGCTCCTATTATAGCAAATTCGTAGAGTTTACGAATAGCTTATATTACAGCTTGCCCTGTAACAGAAGACTTCCAAGTCTCAAATGCTTGCCTAACGCTATAGCTTTACACTACATAGAGCTTAATAAAGCTTAATTCAACGTTTTTAATACTTCATCACTGTAAGGAATAATTTCTTCTATTTGTTGATCACGTAACTTCATCGCAAACGCTGGATCAACCAGCAAAGCACGCCCAACCGCAACCAGATCAGCTTCCTCTCGTTCTACTTGCCCCACGAGTTGTTCTAATCTTGCCTCTACACTACTGGATTGTTCGGTTTGACGATTATTATTTTTTTCAAAATCACTCAAAAATGCCTTCTCCAAGCCAATGGAGCCTACGGTAATAACTGGCTTACCTGTTACCTTTTTCGTCCAAGCTGCCAGGTTTAGATCGGACCCTTCAAATTCCGGTTCCCAAAAACGGCGGCTTGAGCAATGGAATACATCCACTCCTGCCTTCACTAATGGAGCGAGAAACTGTTCAAGTTCCTGAGGTGTCTGTGCCAGCTTTTCTTCATAGTGGTACATCTTCCACTGGGAGAATCGCAGTATAATTGGGAAATCCGGCCCTACTGCACGCCGACAAGCCTCAATGACCTCCACCGCAAATCGAGTACGCTGGACCAAATTGCCTCCATATTGATCGGTACGCTTATTCGTTTTGTCCCAGAAAAACTGATCGATTAAATAGCCATGTGCCCCATGAAGCTCAATGCCGTCAAAACCCACTCGCTGGGCATCGGCAGCAGCCTGAGCATAAGCGGAGATGATATTCGCAATCTCGGTCTCGGTCAACGGCTCAACTACCTTTTCACCGGCAGGAGAAATACCGGACGGACCGACAGGCAATGCCTCGGGATTCGGTTGGTTATCCGCACCTATTTGGCGAGCTGTACCCACATGCCAGAGCTGCGGTATAATCTTGCCACCTACCGCATGAACCTCCTCGACTACCTTGGCCCACCCCTTTAATCCCTCACCATAAAAATTAGGAATGCTGGTGTGCTCTACAGCTGCGGGATGATTAATAGCAGTTCCCTCCGTAATAATCAAACCAACCGCATTTTCTGCACGCCGACGATAATACATCGCCACGTCAGACCCTGGGATACCTTGAGGAGAAAAATTTCGTGTCATTGGCGCCATAACAATCCGATTGGGAAGAGATAAATTACCTGCCTTAAAAGGTTTAAACAGTAATTCTGTGTTCATTACTTTTCCCTCCGCTCTCCACTAGTATTATCGTTTTCACTCTACTGTTATACAATTCCATTTTACACATACGTAAACTTGAGTTCAAGAAACCACAGTTTTAATTTTAATAAGCTACACAAAAAAAAGAAGAAGCGGTTCTAAGTCCGCTCCTTCTTTCCTAATTAGTTTGTACTTGTGTGATTTTTAGTGTGCTACCATGTTGTATTCCATAATCCATACTGAACCACCAACGACGGTCAACAGGATCACTACACCAAGAATCAAGGTCATAACATTCCAACGTGGTCCATTGCTTTCACGGATGTGCATGAAGAAGAAAAGCTGAACCAGAAATTGCAGCACTGCCGCGGCTAAAATAACAACCATGGTCGAAGTGCGGCTCAACATATGATTCATCACCACGAAGAGAGGAATGATGGTCAGTACGATGGACAGAATAAACCCGATAACATAGGATTTCACTGAACCGTGAGAATCATCATGACCATGCGAACCCGCTCCTGATTGATGCTGTGCCATCTACATCACCCCCATCAAATAGACGACTGTCAGCAAGAAGATCCAGACAGCGTCCAAAAAGTGCCAATACAAGCTCAATGCCGAAACTTTCCCCTTCGTCTCTGGTGTAAGCCCGCGTTTTTTCAACTGGAACATGAGTCCAATCATCCAAACCAGACCTAACGAAACGTGAAGTCCGTGCGTTCCGACTAGAGTGAAGAATGCCGACAAGAACGCACTGGTTCCAAAATTGGCTCCTTCGTGTACCATTTCAACAAACTCGTAAACTTCAAAACCGATAAAACCAAGACCCAGGATCGCTGTTACGATTAACCAGCTGATTAATCCCTTCATGCTTCCTTTGTTCATAGCCAACACAGCCAGACCACTTGTGAAGCTGCTCGTGAGCAAGAGGAACGTTTCAATAATAACGCCCGTCATGTTAAACAGCTCTGCGCCACCTGGTCCTCCGGCTGTGTTATTCCGAAGGACAACGAAGGTTGCGAACAAGGTACTGAACAGGATTACGTCCGTTACGAGGAAGATCCAAAAACCAAGCATCTTCAGCTCTTGCGGATCGTGATGCCCGTGGTCATGATCATGGCTGTGATGTGCTGCAGCTTGTGCCATTATACAGACCCCCTTATTGCCGCTTCCGTGCGTTTTACTTCATCCGCAGGGATATAGTAGTCGCCATCATAGGAGAAGAACGAACGGCAAATCATACAAATTGCCACACCGATCAGCCCTGGAATATAGAAGAACGACCATCCGAATACGAAACCGAAACCTGCAATGAAAAAGAATACCGACATAATGAATGGAATCGCCGAGTTTTTCGGCATATGAATCGCTTCAATTGGCGGTTGCTTTCTGAAAATACCTTTTGCACGTTTATCTTTTTCTGCCCACCAGTCATCACGTTCTTCTACTTGTGGAATGGTAGCAAAATTGTATTCCGGTGCAGGTGAAGGAATCGACCATTCCAACGTATGGCCACCCCAAGGGTCACCTGTTGTATCCTTCAGCTTGCGGTAATTCTTGATGCCCAGAAGAATTTGAAGAACCTGGAACAAGAACCCAATCCCCATCAGGAATGCCCCAACGGTCGAAACGAGGTTAAGCGGCTGCCAGCCGGTATCCCAGCCATAAGTGCTCAGACGACGCGTCATACCCATCAGACCGAGAGAATATTGTGGAATAAAACATACATAGAAACCGATGTTCCAGAACCAGAAAGCCCATTTACCAGGCGTTTCAGGCAATGTGAAACCGAACATTTTAGGCCACCAATAGTACAGACCTGCCAAGTAACCGAACACTACACCACCAATCAGAGCGGAGTGAAAGTGAGCGATCAAGAAGTAACTGTTATGGAACTGGAAGTCAGCAGGCGCTACAGACAACATGACGCCCGTTAAACCAGCAATCAAGAAGTTCGGAATAAAAGCAATTGACCACATCATAGGGGTTTTGAATGTAATCTTACCCCGATACATCGTGAACAGCCAGTTAAATACTTTAACCCCTGTCGGTATAGCGATAACCATCGTCGAAATCGCAAAGAATGCATTAACATCTGCGCCTGATCCCATCGTGAAGAAGTGATGCGCCCAGGTGAAGAAGGACAGGATCGCAATCATGAACATAGCGTAAACCATGGATTTGTAGCCAAACAATTTCTTTTTGGAGAATACACTGATGACCTCGGAATAAATACCGAAGGCAGGCAAAACTACAATGTATACCTCAGGGTGACCCCACATCCAGATCAAGTTGATATACATCATCGGGTTACCGCCGAAATCAAGCGTAAAGAAGTGTCCTCCTCCAAAGCGGTCAAGGAACAGCAATGCCAAAGTAACCGTCAGAATCGGGAATGCGAAAATGATAATAACACATGACGAAAATACGGACCACGTAAAGACAGGCATTTTCATCCAAGTCATACCAGGTGCACGCATTTTAATAATGGTCACAATAAAGTTGATCCCCGTAGCCAATGAACCTATACCAGAAATCTGAATACCCCAGATATAGAAGTTCTGACCGACGCCTGGACTAAATTGCAGTTCTGAAAGCGGTGGATAACTCAACCACCCTGCATCTGGCGAACCGCCGATAACAAAGGACAAGTTGAACAACATCGCTCCCATAAAGAAAAGCCAAAAGCTCAATGCGTTCAGGAAAGGAAACGCAACGTCGCGCGCACCAATTTGAAGGGGTACGGCGATATTAAACAAACCAAACATCAACGGCATCGCCATAAACAGGATCATGATCGTGCCGTGAGTTGTGAAAATCTGATTGTAATGCTCAGGATGCAGAAGTGTCACATCCGGTGTAGCCAGTTGAACACGCATCAATAATGCATCCACGCCTCCGCGGAATAACATCAAGATGGCCGCAAGAATATACATAATACCGACTTTTTTATGGTCAACAGTAGTCAACCAGTTTTTCCAAAGCCAGCCCCATTTTTTGAAATAAGTGAGCACAAACACGATCCCGATCGTCGCTAATGCGATGGAGACGTCCGCTCCATAGATCATTGGGTCTCCAGTAACGAAGAAAGTGGATGCAAACTCTTTTATTTTGTCAAGCATTGGGGGCCTCCTTCCTTATAATCATTTAATTGTGTCCGCTCATATTCATATGACTCATGTCCATTCCAGCATGATCTTCTGTGCCGGACTTGGTTGAATCTTCTGTGGATGTAGCTCCGCCATGTCCAGCATGGGGGTTAGGAGCCCCTTCCACTACATACTTGTTGACAATCTCTTTGAACAAGCCATCTGGAATCGAAGAATACTCATCAGGCTGGGACAAACCTGGTTTTGCAAGCGCCAAATAGCCGTCTTTCGTCAGCGGCTTAGACTGCTTCTTGATGTCAGCGACCCAGTTTTTATACTCTTCATCCGACTGGACCTCTACATCAAAACGCATTTGTCCAAAATGCTCACCGCTAAAGTTTGCACCCGAACCAAAGTAAGTTCCTTCGTGATCGGCCTGCAAATGCAGTTTCATAGCCATGCCTGACATGGTGTAGATTTGTCCGCCCAATTGCGGAATCCAGAACGAGTTCATCGGTGCGTCAGCAGTCAGTTCAAAACGGACTGGAACACCTTTAGGAATGTGAACTTGGTTAACTGTAGCTATACCTTCCTCTGGGTACATAAAGAGCCATTTCCAGTCCAGTGAAGTCACTTGAATGGTTACTGGCTTTTGCGTACTTGCCAATGGCTTGGAAGGCTCCAGCAAGTAGGTATATCTTGCAGTAATAACCGCAATAATACAGATAACGATAATTGGAATAGCCCACCATGTGGTCTCCAGCTTTTTGCTGTCATCCCAGTGGGGTTGGTACTTCACCTTATTTGTCGGTGTATCACGATACCGCCAAATGATGAAGAAAGTCAAAATCATGACCGGTACAATTATTAGCGCAGACAATGCCGTTGTAAGAATGATCAGCTCTTTTTGTGCTTGCCCAATGGGTCCTTTCGGATCGAAAACAACGTATTTTCCGCCAGCATAAAAACACGTCCAAATGAGCAATGCTACCGTGAGCACGGTCAAAACCAACGCAATAATCGCTTTTGGTTTTTTGTTCATGTTGTTCCCCTCTCCTTAAATAATAAATTACTCAAAACTTAACGAACTCCTGTAATGTTGCCCCTATATAAGATAGCAGAAAAGCGACCATTTTTTTTATTGTTAACAGAATTGTCGATTATTTGTCCGATTTTTGTGAAAAATATCTCTAAAAATAAAATTTCTCTTGCAAATTCAAAATATATTATAATTCAAAGATGACATATTAAAAACGTTATTTGTGTATCTTAAAGAAGTTATATTAAAGAAAAAAGCGGGACTCCCTACAGTTATCATCCTACACTGCTCGAAGCCCCACGTTGTTGTTTTCAGTATATATTTGCTTTAAATCATTTTTAATTTTATTAACTGCGACCGTTTTCCTGGTCTTCCTTCTTGCGTGCAATGACAAATGATTTCCCAACGAGAAAAATAAAAATCCCGGCAACAACGCAGCCAATGCCTGTCATTAAATATATATTTCGATCAGTCAAATTTCCTATATCAAGCAAAATAAGGATAATACCTGCAATACAAGCGATCAAAGCGATAACAGATACCGTACGGCTCATCTGCCCGTCAGTTGATCCTGATTTTCTAAAATTTGCAGCCATCCCCTCCACTCCCTTCGGTCCAAAATAATTTTAACGCCCTCGTTCGGTATTTTTGTCAGTATGCACACATCTTGCTTCTTTATTCCCTTTGGTCTCTACATACCTGAAACAACCCTCTGCATATCCTGACTATTATTACCCCGGAAGACCCAGTATTCAAACAAAAGGGAATGAAGACAGATCCGTCTTTGCTATATTTTTTAAAAAAATTGCTCTTCGTTTAACGTCTGGTCTCCAACCAGTTATTACTTACTATATTTCGATACCAATAGTAACTTTCCTTCGGGGTGCGGACCTGTGTGCGAAAATCGACATGAATCATGCCAAATCTCATATTATATCCCTCTGCCCACTCAAAATTGTCCATAAGTGACCATGCCATATATCCTTTGACATGAAGGCCGTCATGAATCGCCCGGTGTACCTGCACCAAATGCTGCTGCATATACGAAATGCGACGGTCATCCTGAACCTTGCCATTCACGACATCATCGTTGATACAAGCCCCATTCTCTGTGATATAAATATCGAGGTTACCGTATTTTTGCAAATAATGCAGTACCTCGTACAGCCCACGCGACTCCACTGGCCAGCCGATATCTGTTACAGGTAGCCCCATATTGATTTCTTCAGATTGAAGAAACCCGGCTTCAGGATTAAAGCGATTAACCGACATACTATAGTAATTAATACCGATCATATCAATAGGCTCGCCAATAATATCCATATCACCATCCTGAATAGGCACGGTAGCTCCCTGCTCCGCGAACCAGTCTACCAAAAACTGAGGATACGAGCCTTGATAAATAGGTTGAAGAAACCAGTCACTGTGCAGGGAAATGGTGCGCGCACAAGCAGCTTTATCTTCCTCAGATGTACTGTAAGGGACAGCCCATGAGACATTGGGAGCGATACCGATCTGGCCACTGGTGCCCAGCTCACGGAAGCGGCGCACAGAAAGACCATGTGCAACTAGCAGATGATGTCCTACATCAATGGCTGTCTGAAGATTTGTCAGACCTGGGGCATGAACACCCAGCATATTGGATAAAAAGGCGATACACCACGGTTCATTGAATGTTAGCCAATGGTGTATTTTACCGTGGAACTCGCGGAACATCGTTTCTGCATACTGGACAAATGCTTGAATCGTGTGACGATTCTCCCATCCTCCAGCATCCTGAAGCGCTTGAGGCAGATCCCAATGGTACAGTGTACAAAACGGTTCAATCCCGTTTTCGTTCAACAAATCGACTACGCGATGATAATAGTCCAATCCTTCTTGATTGACTTCACCGTCACCATTGGGAAATATACGCGGCCAGGACACGGAAAAACGGTATGTACGAATGCCCAGCTCCTTCATTAGGCGGATATCTTCCTCGTAGCGATGATAGCTGTCACAAGCTACATTGCCGTTATCACCGTTGAATACTTTGCCAGGCGTATGGGCAAAGGTATCCCAGATCGACAAGCCTCTCCCATCCTCCTCATAAGCTCCTTCGATTTGATAGGCTGCCGTCGCGGTGCCCCACATAAAGTCCTGCGGAAATTGAAAAATGGTCATATTGTCTATTCCTCTCCTTCAATTATAATCGTATGTCCGTTCGTTATTTCCTGCTCTTTGGTAAAAATCCATGACAAAATAAATCCTCCGTGCTCAGGATCAGGCAGAGCCTGACGAGCATCTGCGCTAAATGGATGTGCACTGCGAATCGTGCAGCTTCCTGCTGAGATGGATGTGGCCAGTTCTGCACGGACAAGCCGGGAACCGGACCATTCCATGCCGACCGTCATCCCGCCATGTCCCTTCAATCCACTGACCCGTCCCTCCGGCCATGCCGTTGGCAGGGCAGGCAGTAACGTCAGCTCTCCCGGACGGCTTTGTAGCAGCATTTCTGCGATCCCCGCCGTCGCACCAAAATTACCGTCGATCTGAAAAGGCGGGTGAGCGTCAAATAAATTAGGATAGGTCGATTGCGACAGCAACGTGCGAACATACCGATGTGCGGCGTCGCCATCTTCCAGTCGAGCGTACAGATTAATCAACCAGGCACAGCTCCATCCGGTATGCCCACCACCGTGATCAAGCCGTCGACGCAACGATATGCGAGCCGCCTCAGCTAGCTCCGGGGTATCACGGATGTGAATTTGTCGACCAGGATATAACCCATATAGATGCGAAACATGTCGATGCCCAAGCTCCGCTTCCTCAAAATCGACAAACCATTCCTGTAGCTGACCGTGGCGACCAATTTGATAGGACATTAATCTGTCTCGTGTCTCCTCGCAGCGGTTGCGGAACTCATCATCTAGTTCCAGCAGATCCGCAGCTTGAATGCAGTTACCCAACAGCTCTCGAATCAGCGTCATATCCATGGTAGAGCCCATAGATATGCTGCAATCCTCGCCATCCGTCGTTTTGAATTTATTTTCAGGTGATGTGGATGGGGACGTCACAAGCTGACCCTCCGGGCCTTCTACGAGCCAGTCCATGCAAAAGGCTGCCGCCCCCTTCATGAGCGGATAAGCTTGTTCTGCCAAATAGGCTATATCCAAGGTAAACAGATAGCGCTCCCATAGGTGAGCAGTTAGCCATACACCTCCAAGCGGCCAAAATGCCCAGCTGGCATGTCCCCCTGAAGGTCCGGCGTATCTCCACACATCTACATTGTGATGAGCCGCCCATCCTTGAGCACCATAATGGATGGAGGCTACCCTCCGTCCCGTACGAGCCACTTCTCCAATCATGTGCAGCAAGGGTTCATGGCACTCGGCAAGATTGCATACCTCTGCGGGCCAATAGTTCATCTGAGTATTAATATTGGTTGTATAATTACTGTTCCACGGCGGCTGCACCCAGTCATTCCAGATGCCCTGAAGATTGGCAGGCTGACTCCCCGGACGCGAGCTACCCATGAGCAAATAGCGGCCATACTGAAATAACAGCACTTCCAGCCCCGGGTCGGCCTGACCTTTCTGATAACGTTCTAATCGCAGATCGGTCGGTAGAACGAATTCGTCGGGTAGAGTATCACCTCCCAGTTCTAATGCAACGCGGTCAAACAGCTTTCGGTGATCCTGTTCATGGCGTTGCCGCACCTGCTCAGTTCCCAGCGAAATTGCTCCGTCTAAAATGACTTGACATGCTTCTGCTGACTCCGTTGCATCACTATTCGGCATAGCGTGAAATCCCCTAAATCCAGTAGCTGCTGCCAAATACACCGTGATTTTATCCGCGCCTGAGATGATCAGCGCACCATCAGTGTCCTTCGTCAAGGTTCCTCCCTCGGGAATAACCCTCGCCTGAACTGCAAAAGCCATCCCCAAATCATTTTCATAAACGACAGACTGTGGATGATCACCGTGATAATTAGATTCCACATGACTGGGCGCTCGTCCAGTCAATGTCATAAAGTCCCCGGATGGCTCCTCGGATGGATCATCCTCTTTATCGCTATCCCATTTGGATGAATCACCAAAATGTACATCCTCTCCAACCTCGTCTTCACAAGGATGGGGGGAAGTGATGCGCACGGATGCTTGGATCTTCCCAAGCTTATTCGCAGTCAGTGACACCATGATGATTCCATCTGGCGCACTGGCGATAACTTCACGGGTATAGCGGACTCCATCACTCTGAAAAGTGACCGCTGCGGTTCCGGTCAGCAAATCCAGTTTCCGTTCATAATGTGCAATTTCCCCTAGGCCCTCCTGCGTAATCCACAAATCTCCCAAAGGCTGATAGGCTTCCGTATCGCGACCTAGCATATTCGTATTAATCAGTTGTTCCGCTTCCTTGTATTTTCCATCTGCAATCAACTTTCTGGCAGGCTGCAAATATCGCAATACATCATACTGAACGCCATCTCTGGGAAACCCGGACCAGAGCGTATCCTCGTTTAATTGCAAATGCTCCTCTCTGATTCCGCCAAATACCATAGCTCCCAGCCTTCCATTGCCGACTGGCAATGCTTCCTCCCATACCTCAGCAGGCTGGCGATACCATAAACGCAGGGACTGTGGCCTTTCGCCTTTCGTCACATCAAACCCTCCCCCATCAAGATCAAACAGAGCGCTAATCCCGTATGGACCTTAAGGACAAGCGCTCTGTCATTCCGGCATTTAAAATTTCGTTAAAAGCAGTCAGCTATTTAGAAGCCTTACCGCTCCATAACTCCACTCTGTCCTTCACCAGTTGCGTGTATTGCTGTTCCATTTGGACAGCTCCGGCGGCATCCAGTTCTTTAATCATGTTGTCGTATACCGTATCAAAATTGGAAGCTGGTGCTAAAATAGCTTCGGGTATACGTTTGCGGATAATGTCGGTCGTTTTTTTGAATGTAACGTTATAGTTGGATTCATTGTCTGTTGTCAGGTTATAGGCTGCGCCCCAAGGCTTTACATCAAATTCTTTTTTGTCTGGGAACAGATCTTTCCACGTTTTTACGCCATATGCTTTAAGGGATTCTTTCTCCGGCTTCGAATAAGCCGCGATAATTTGCTCCGGGAATTTGGCAGTATAGTAGTTACCCGTAGGGTCCTTCACGCCGTCACCATAGTGTCCGCTGATGAGCGTGTACAAATCTATACCCGTGGATTTGCTGAAGTTGGTTGCATTGTTCGTTTTTTGCTCCAGCACATCAGCCGGAATGATGCGTTTGCCATCTTTGATCTCATAATGCTTGCCCTCGATCCCCCAGTTCACTAGCACCTGTCCTTCATCGGAAGCTAAATAATCAAGGAATTTTATAGCCCGCACCGGGTCCTTGCAATTTTCCGTAATACCTACACCATAACCGGACACGAAGCCCATATCCTGAAAGGAACGATCCTTGTATTCCTCCGAAAGTGTAACTGGAAAATGCGCGTAGCTGGCATCAGCCTTACCTGACGCTTTTAATGCATTTTCAGCATCCTGATACCCCCACTCCTGGTCAATCAGACCGAGGACACGGCCGCTGGCAATTTTGGATTTGTATTGATCACTTTTTTGCACAAACGAATCTTTATCGAGCAGCCCTTCATTGTACATGTGGTTCAACCAACGAAAATATTCCTTTTCTTCTGGACGTTTGTAATGAAGTTTGGCTTCAAATGTTTTGGGATCAATAAAATATTCACCATCATCCGGCGCTCCAGTCGTCTGGAAGGCAGGATTCGTTACGGTAATCATAATTCTCCAGTCATCTGCATCCAGCGTGAGTGGGATTGTTTTTTTGCCATTGATCGTCGGATGCTTGGCAGTATAGGTTTTGAGTACGTTTTCATAATCCTGTAGCGTTCTTACCTTTGGATAACCTAACTCCTTGAGCACCTTATGCTGAATTTCAAATCCGCCTGTTGCGTCAAAACTTTCCTGTCCCACACCTGCATACGTAGGAAGGACATAGATGGATTGATCCTTATTACTGTATTTCAAACGATCCATATAGGGTCCATATAGCTTTTTGAGATTAGGTGCGTGATCGTTGATCAGATCTGTCAGATCAATCATGGCCCCCGCATCCACAAGCTTATTAATATTCGCTTTAGGAGAAACCAAGTCCGGGTATTCTCCACTTGCTGCCATCAAAGCAATTCGGTCATCTCCACCTCCACCGCTGACATCAAATTCCGCATTCAAGGTTACACCTGTTTTCTTGGTGATTTCCTTGCCTATTTCATCCTTCATTCCGTTCCATTGTGGGCTTGTATCTGCTCCGAAGAAGCTAAACGTAATCGGGTCTGTACCGCTGGATGTGCTCTCCTTCGCTGCTTTATCGCTTCCCCCACAACCTGCGAGTGCGGTAAGTGACACCGCGAGGAAAGGAATCAGTGCAAATCTGGACCAGTGTTTTTTCATGTATAAATCCTCCTATATTCTTATGATGACTTCTCCTGCAAATAACTACTATTTACTGCCAGAATCCTGGCTTTTATGATTTCACTGCCCCCAGCGTCATACCGCCTACAAAATACTTTTGCAAGAACGGATACACCATCAGGATGGGGAGCGTAACCGTAATCGTGATTGCCATTTTGATCGACTCTGGTGAAATTTGAGCCATTTGTTTAGCCATGTCGTTGCTATTCGTCATACTGGAGCCGCCTTGCTGCGTACTTTGCAGTATTTTCATCAGCTCATACTGTAACGTCGTCCATTGCGACGCCCCACCGTTGTATAAATACGTATCAAACCAAGCATTCCACTGACCTACTGCCAGAAAAAGAGCAATCGTTGCCAATACTGGTTTGCACAGCGGCAAAATAATTCTCCAGTAAATCGTAAAATCATTTGCTCCATCGAGTTTGGCAGACTCCTGCAACGCATACGGCAAACCATCCATAAAGGAACGAATGACAAACACGTTAAATGCACTGATTAAGCCTGGAAAAATGTACACCCAAAACGAACCTAGCAGATGCAAATCCCGCATCAAAATAAACACGGGCACCATCCCGCCGGAAAAATACATCGTCAACGCCAAAAACGTAGAAATAAACTTACGAGCACGAAACTCGACCCGACTCAATGTAAAAGCAAGCATAGATGCGCAGATCAATCCGAGTACCGTCCCGACCAAAGTACGAAGAATAGATATTTGCAGTCCCTGAAGAAGGCCATCGTACTGGAAAATCGTTTTGTAATTTTCGAGCGTAAATTGGCGGGGCCATATATAAATACCACCACGAACCGTGTCCGTTGAATTGTTCAGGGAAATCGCAAGTACGTTCAGAAATGGGTACAGCGTCAACACCACGATCAGAGCCATGAGGATATAGTTAAATAGGTCAAACAGCTTCTCAGACCGGGTAGCATTAAATGCCTTATTCGTCATTTCGCTTCTCCCTCCCTACATGATGCTTTCTTTGGTCAGTTTTTTGAATATACCGTTCGCCGTAAACAACAGCAGAATGCTAACCAGCGAGTTGAAAATACCAATTGCCGTCCCGTAAGAGAAGCGACCCAAATTAATCCCGTAATTGAGCGCGTACAGATCCAGCACCTCGGAATAATCCGTCACAAGACTATTGCCAAGCAAGAACTGCTTTTCAAAACCGTTGCTCACCAGATGTCCAATCGCCATAATGAACAGAATGGCAATCGTCGAGCGGATACCCGGCAGTGTAATATGCCACATCTGTCTCCAACGACTCGCTCCATCCACGCGCGATGCTTCATACTGTTCTTGATCAATTCCGGTGATTGCAGCTAAATAAATAATCGTATTCCAACCTGTCTCCTTCCATATGTCGGAAGCGGTTACAATATACCAGAACCAGCTCCCCTTTGCCATGAACTGAATCGGTTCATCCACAATATGAAGCGCTACCAATACATCGTTGACAATGCCTCCGTCAATGGACAGCATCTTGGTGACCAAGCCGGCCACAACTACCCAGGATACAAAATGCGGGAGGTAGGATATTGTCTGCACAAACCGTTTGAACAGCATACCACGCAGCTCATTTAACAGAATTGCAAAGAAGATCGGTACGACAAAACCAAATACAATCCCCATCAGGCTCATCGCTAGCGTATTGCGTAATACCAGATAAAATCGTTCATCCTGAAATAGCTCAATAAAGTTATCCAGCCCTACCCATTTCTGGTCCGTAAAAGATTTGGCTGGCTTATAATTTTGAAACGCCATCGTCCAGCCCCAAAGCGGAAGATAGCTGAAAACAAACACCCATATGACGAAAGGAATGGACATAAAATAAAGATACTTTTGCTGCTTCACACTGTCCCACAAGCCTTTTTTACCACGGTCAGGCTTCGGGCCGCGAGCCTTGCGTGGTCTTCCCCTATTGGATTCAGGAATCAAAGCACTATTGTTGGAAGCGGTTTCAGTTGAAGATCCCATAACAAGCTCCTCCTCATCTCTAGATACTATTATCATACTTTGCTGGCTTGGAAGCGGATACCCGACGAATTAGGAGAAAAATCAGTTCAAAATTAGATATATGGGATGAAAAAAATTACATTCGTGCCACTACGCATGCGGATGGTGCTTCCCATCGCTGTTGTCCCCGGATTTCTTGAATAAGCACACAAAGGTAGAAAGCCGGGGACAGTTTATGCTTGCGATGCGAGCTTTCCTGCAGAAAGCTTTAAGGCGACCGCTTCGCTTGTCCAGCACATTCCGCCTGTTCCGTTCTAATGTAAATTCCCTGAAAGAAGTCTTGTAAAAAACAAAAGATCAGCAATGTAAGCTGATCAGAGGTAAAGGGTAAAGGATAAAGCATAATGCAAAAAGGATAATGCATACTGCACCACAGGTGGTGGATGATATATACACACTGTCGCAATTAACCTAATGATTGATTGAAGGAAAAAAAGCTTTCTGGCATCAATGTGCCAGAAAGCTTTTTTGATTTATTTTACTGTGATGGTCCCGTAGTACATGTACATACCGCAATTGTACTCATATACGCCTGGTTTCAAGTCCTGGACGGTAAAATAATTATTTTCGTGATCCAGGTAAACGTCCATTCCGATCTTCAACGACTGCACTTCATCAATGCAAGTGAAGGATGTCATTTTCTTGAAATTGATTTTGGTTGGAACGCCGGCTTTCACTTCAATATTTTTAGGATAGAAACCGTCCCCTTTTACACCCACTGTAACAATCTCATATTTAGTTTTGTCTGGCTCTTCCTGAGCTTGTTTAGGTTGAATGGCCGGAAACGACGACACGCTCCCCTGAAAATAAAACAAGACAAACCCGCCCATGCTCAGGGCTACAAAACCAATCAGCATCAAATGCCAATGCTTAGAGATTAGTGTTTTCATTCATATCAGCCTCTCCAGTTGAATGTCTGCATGTGACGCATCAACTCTAACCAGTATATAAAAGTTAATCAAAATTTTAAATACCTCATTTCACAGGCTCGGATGATCCAGCTCATACAGATTACGGTAACGAGACTGCTCCTGCCACAGCTGCTCATGACTGCCGCGCATGGAAATGGTGCCCTGCTCCATAAAGATCACCTCGTCCATATGCTCCATTCCTGTGAGATGATGCGTGATCCAGATCAATGTTTTGCCCTTCAGCACACGAAACATCGTCTGCATGAGCTCATGCTCTGTCAGCGGGTCAAGCCCCACTGTCGGCTCATCCAGCAAAACAATCGGGTGATTTTGCAGCAAAATCCGCGCCAGTGCAATTCGCTGTTTTTCTCCACCGGAAAAACGAAGGCCCGTCTCATGCATTCGGGTATCGTAGCCCTCCGGCAAAGAATCAATTAGAGTTCCAAGCCCTACCTGCTTCGTCACTGCACGCACCTCATCCAGCGTAGCATCGGGTCGTCCCAGCCGAATATTGTTCGCTACCGTTGTATCGAATAAATACGGCTGCTGGTTCAGCACCGCAAATAGATTGGAGTATGCTCCACCTGTGTATACGGGAATCCCTGCGACAGTGACGCTCCCTTCATCAGGCTGCAATGCTCCCTGAATCAGATTCAGTAGCGTGGACTTGCCCGCACCACTGCGACCAAGCAATGCAACCTTGCCCCCCTGCGGTACGTGCAAGGAGATACCACGCACGCTCCATTCCTGCGTTGCCGCATAGCGGTAGCTTACGTTGTTCAGCAGCAGGTCTCCTCCGTGGCCCAATCCCAGAGCGGCAGCCTGCTCATCTATAGTGTCAGCTGTGCCGCCTGCTGCTGGGTGTCCTGCATCCACAGTAACCGGAAGCGATGATGACACAGGTGTAGGTGTGTCTTTCTCCGAATCCTTCAACCGTCGAAGGGAATCCTGATACTCCGGTGCATGCACCACTGCTTCTCCAGCGCGAACGAAGGCATCCAGCAACGGAAAAGCCACAAGGGCAAAGGATGCCAGGCATGTGGCTTCTATACGATTCTGTGCTACTAGGCCTCCGGCCCACACAGTCATAATCACAATCCCACCGCCTACAACGCATTGTGCCATCCAATGAGAACGCCACTCGCCCCGGCGAAGTGAATTTTCCATCACGGCAGCCCTATTGTGCCGTTGTGTAAAGGTACTCAGGAAATGCCCAGTCCGTCCGCTCAGCACCAGATCACTCATGCCGAACAGAGCATCCGTCAGGTCCTGATAGGCTTTACTCCGTTCCTGCTTGAACATTCGCCGTTTGGCGAGTGAGGTCCATAGTGAGATAGCTGGGGCAATAAAAAGCAAAAATCCTCCATATAGCGCCATAAGCAAGGCAAAGGTTCCGTCCATCCGTCCGAGCGCCGAGATGCCTGCTGCATAAATCAGCAAAGCCGATAGCGCAGGCAGAACTAGCTTCAGATAGATGTTTTGAAGCTGCTCAATATCCTCTGCCAGCAACCCCAATAAATCCCCTGTACGGAATTTGCTGCGGATCATCAGCGCCTGCGGTTCTACTGCCCGATATAAGCGTACCCGCATACGGGACACCAGACGCAGTGCGGCATCATGTCCTACCAAGCGTTCCAGGTACTGAATAACCGCTTTACTAAAACCAAATGTTCGCACAAGCACAATTGGAACGTACACCATTAATATATTTTCCGGTTTTAAGGCCGAACGGGTAATCAGATGACCGGACGTAAAAAGCAACGCGCCCGCACATCCAATGGCCAGCGCGCCTAAAAGAGCAGCTAGCAGAAAGGCCCAAAAATATTGTCTCAGATACGTCACAAACCAGCCTTGTCTGCTATTATCCGTTACTCTCATATCGTCCGTTCCCTCCTTCCGACATCCCCGTCAGCAATCGGTAATATGCCCCCTTACGGGCAATCAATTGTTGATGGGAACCTACTTCTTCCAGACGACCTTGATTCATCATCCAGACACAGTCCATATCTGGCATCCAATGTAGCCGGTGGGTGGCAAGAAACACTCTTTTGTGTTTCAAAACCGATAAAATCGTCTGTTTTAGCTCCCACTCTGTCTCAATATCCAGATGCGCCGTAGGCTCATCCAATAAAATGACCGGACGGTTACTGAGCAACGCCCGCGCCAATGCAATCCGCTGCGCCTGTCCTCCGCTCAACGTCCTACCCGCTTCACCAATGGACTCATTCATTCCACCCGGAAGACCGTCTACCAGTTCACGCAGTCCAACCGCGTCAACCGCCCACTCCACCTGCTGGTTGGATGCCTCCGGTTCATAAAAACGAATATTATCTGCCAGAGAAGCGCTAAACAGGTATGGATGCTGTGGAATATACGCAATATGCCGTTGCCATTCAGCTTTTGCATCCCCAGCCAATCTGCATCCATTCAGGAGCAGTTCGCCCGAAGTGGGATCAGCAAAACCGCCAAGCAGGCTAAGCAGCGTCGTTTTACCTGCACCGCTAGCTCCAACGATGCCGATCATGTTCATGTGCGGTTCAACATTGGCAGACACATGTTCAAGCCGAGCCGAACCGTCTTCATTAAGGAGGCACACATCGGACAGCTCAAGAATGTCCTGTCCCGTGATGTCCAATCCTTTATCGTTAGCTGCCTGTTTATTCGGCTCGGTAGCGTCATCTTCTTTACTGAGAATGGAGCGGATTGCTCCCCAAGCCTCCTTACCATCCAGTGAAGCATGATAGTCTGATCCCAACTGGCGTATGGGCATAAAATATTCTGGGGCCAGAATAAGCACCGCAAGCGCTGCCTCCAAACCCACCGAGCCACTAATCAGGCGCAAACCCAAGCCTACCGCAACAAATGCGACCGATAGCATACTAAAAAAATCAAGGGCAAATGAGGAAAGAAACGCTACCCGCAGCGTGCGCATCGTTGCCGTGCGGTATTGGTCGCTGACCTTCCCAACTGTTTCCCCATGCTCTTGGCTACGACCCAAAAACCTTAATGTCTGAAGTCCACGCAGCGAATCCGTGAAATGGTGAGATAACAGACGATAGGAACGCCACTGCTTGTCTGCCTGCTTCCGCGCCGCCAAGCCGAGTAAAATAAAGAAGCCTACCAGAATCGGCATCGTAGTCGTCAAAATCACACCTGAAATGACATCCAATGTGAAAACATACACAAGTACAAGTATAGTGACAGCCATCATGTCAATCATACGAGGAATGGACAGTTCCAAATATGTGCGAAAACGATCCATGCCGTCCAGCGCTAGCGTCACCAACTTGCCGCTACCTTCCTGCGCTGCAAAACCCGGTCCCCGTTCGAACAAACGTGCAAGCAGACGCTCCCGTAAGGAAGCGCCTGAAGCTTCAGCAAAACGGCCTGCTGTCCGGCGTTGCAGCCAGATCGCCGTATGCCTCGTTGCAAAAGCAGCGAAAAACAACGCCAGCGACGGCCAAGCCATCACCAGCGGATTTTGTTCAAACAAAATCGTAACAGCCTTTGCCAAGAAGACTGCTTGTGCAATCACTGCGGCCCCCTGGAGCAGGGAAAGGGCAGCCAGTAGCAGCATCACTGGCCGAATGCCCTTTAATTCAAACCATGCCTTATCCATTAGTATTCCAAATGATCCTTCTCACTGAGACGCTTATGGAAAACAAAATAGCTCCACGCCTGATAAGCCAGCACAAAGGGTAAAAGCGTTGCTGCAACAATCGTCATGGCTTTCAGGGTGTAATGACTGGAGCTTGCATTATAAATCGTCAAATCAAAAGCACTGTTAATCGAGCTCACCATAAATCTTGGGAACAAACCGACGAATAACGAAACGAAGGTCAGCAAAATCACTGCACCTGTCATCCCGAAGGCCCATCCTTCACGGCGCTGCTTCAGGAAGTACCACGTCAGCACATAGGCGACAATTCCGACTGCTACCGCAGCATACATAAAGGGACCGCGACGCGCAAATAAATCCGTTGCAAAATAAGTCCATACCACCATGCCAGCGAGTAAAATGCCCAATACCGGAAGAAATTTGGATGCCATCACGCGAGCACGATCCCGTACTTCTCCAATCGTCCGCAGAGAAATAAACGTCAGTCCGTGCATTAGGCACATTCCGACCACTGTCAGTCCAATCCATACGGTATATCCATTGAATACATCGGAAAATCCAGCTTTCAAATCCATGTTTTGCTGAATAGGTACACCTTTCACCAAAGCCGCAAAAGCCATACCGAACAGCATCGGCGGTAGAAAGCTGCCAATCAGAATGCAGGCATCCCACGTTCCTGTCCACCATTTTCCTTCAGCCTTTCCGCGGAACTCAAAAGAAACTCCACGCAAGATCAAACCTAGCAAAATAAACACAAATACGAGATAATATCCGCTGAACATAGTCGCATAAAAATGCGGAAAAGCGGCAAACATTGCACCTGCTGCTGTAATCAGCCACACTTCGTTGGCATCCCAGAATGGACCAATCGTATTGATCATCAAACGTTTTTGTTGGTCATTACGCGGCACCAATCCTGTGGCCATTCCTACGCCAAAATCAAAGCCCTCCAGAAAAAAGAAGCCCGTAAACAGCACAGCGATCAATAAGAACCATAAATCATTTAGCGACAATGGTGTCACCCCCTTGAGCAAAAGGATCATGAATTACCGTTTGCTGATGTGGCTCAATATCTGGACCTTTGCGAGCCGTACGGTAAAACAGAAACGCCAGCACACCTGTTAAAATTAAATACAATGTGGTAAATGAGATGAACGAGAATAGCACTTCTCCTGCCACAACTGTAGGCGAAACAGAATCTTTCGTTTGAAGCAAACCAAATACCGTCCACGGTTGGCGACCTATTTCAGTCATGATCCAACCTGAAGTATTCCCAATGAATGGAAGGGATATCCCCCATATCATCAGACGGAAGAACCAGCGATGTGAACCTTCCAGCTTTTTACGGAACGTCAGGTAAGCCCCGTATAAGGCGAGTGCAATCATGCCACATCCAGCCGCAATCATAATGCGGAAGCTCCAAAACGTGGTACGTACTGGCGGGATATAATCGCCCGGACCATACGTTTTTTCATATTGGGCTTGCAGCTCATTCATACCAGGCACAGAGCCGGTAAATTTACTATAGGATAGAAAACTCAAAGCAAAAGGAACTTTAATCTCAAAGGTATTTCCCTTGTTTCCAGGATCAATCCATGCGATAACGGTCCAAGGAGCGGGGTCACCACTGTTCTCCCATAATCCCTCACTGGCAGCCATCTTCATCGGTTGTGTTTTCACCAAATATTGAGCCTGTCCATGACCAAACAAAGGAATAGCAATGGCACTGATTAAGGCAACAATAATACTCAATTTAAAAGAAGGTTTAAAAAAGTCCATATTCTTTTTGTGCATCAGCTTCCATGCACTGATACCCGCGATCAGAAATGCCCCCGTTGCAAAAGCAGCAAACAATGTATGTGGAAATTCCCATAACAGTTGTTCGTTTGTTAACAAAGCGGCAAAATCTTTCATTTCTGCACGTCCATTTTGAATCTCATATCCTACTGGACGTTGCATGAATGAATTAGCAGCTAGAATCCACAATGCCGATAACATCGTACCGATCGATACCAACCACATACAAATTAGATGGACCGTTTTGGACAATCTTTCCCAACCGAACACCCATAATCCGATAAAGGTCGATTCTAGGAAAAATGCAAGCAGTGCTTCAATTGCCAGCGGCGTACCGAATACATCACCCACAAAACGGGAAAAGTCCGACCAGTTCATCCCGAACTGGAATTCTTGCAAAATCCCGGTGACTACGCCCAGTGCAAAGTTAATCAGCAGAAACGTTCCCCAGAATTGAGCCATTTTTTTGTACAAGTCATTTTTCTTGATAACATACATAGTCTCCATAATTGCCACCAATAACGACAATCCAATGGAGATCGGCACATAAACAAAGTGAAGAATCGTTGTGGTTGCAAACTGCAACCGTGCCAAATCCAATACGTCCATGATGTTGCTCCTCCCCCTACACTTCTCTTAACATTGATTTATAGTGTCTGTAATCTGAAGTCTTCTACATTTGTGATAGTATTCACATTCTTACATATGCAGCGGTCACTTTTTTAGAAAATGAATCACTCAACTACCTTCACTATGGTTATCATGATCCGGCTTCAGATTATCCCCATTATATAGAATAAATTTAAATGAAATAGAATCAAAAATGTGAACATCGTGTCAAAGTTGTGTCATAACGATGGCGATTTGATGAAAACGACCTAAACTCCATAATAAATGTGACATTTTCGATTGATCTATCTGTTTTTTCACCATAAAAAAGAGCCCCTCTTCGTTCGAAGGTTGTACCTCCGACATCTGCAAGAGAGACTTCATAGCGTTATACCTAGGGATTCTATCAACAGCCATCTGTTCCTCCGTTCTTTTGAACCCGATTACGATAGGAGGAAGGTGACATTCCAGCATACTTTTTAAATTTACTATGAAAATAATCTGCGTTCGCATACCCTACGCGTTCCGCCACCTGGTGTACCTTAATTCCTTGTGCAAGCAACTCCCTTGCTCGCTCAATCCTCACCTTATCCAGGTAGGCATTAAAGGCCTCGCCAGTATGACTTTTGAACAATTTGCCCAAATAGCCACTATTGTAATTAAACATATCTGCCAGTAACTCCAATCGCAAATTTTCATCATAATGACTATGAATAAAGTCAATCATTTGTTTCATGATGATGTCCTTGCCACCGGGATCAGTCTGTCCAATCCATTGCAACACATGCTCCAGCGAGTGATCCACCAGCTCGCCCAATGTGGAATAAGCATATACATCGGTTATAAAGCTGGAGTGCTCCTCCAGCACGGTTCGGCTGTGATCCTGTCCGGCTGCATACTTGTTCAACGCCAGTGTGAATGTTTGGGCGAACGCCGCCTTGATTGCGGATTCTGTACGATAAATACGTGGAAATTGGCCTTCCATTTCCTTAATGACACGGGTTGCAGCTGCACTATTAGCCATATCTAGCGCATAGTACAGCTTTTCTGCATAACGTATGGGATCATCTGTGACACTATCAGACGTTCCACTCATCTCAGTCTCGACTGTCTCCAATTTGTGTAGGTCTCCGGAAAGCATGACTCTTTCTGCCCGGAACAAAAACGTACGCTCTAACAATCGTAGTGCCTGCTCAAAAGATCTGGGAATGTCGCTAAGACTGGCTACAGGATCACCGGCAGCCACATAAATTTCCGTAGCCCACGCCTTTAGCTCCTGTCGCCAAGCAGCCAGTAACTGAACAGCATCTCTCTCCGTTTTTAACGTGGCGGGAAGCAAAAGACCCACATATATTCCAGCCTCAAACACGATACCTCTGCCTTGCTCATGGCACATTTCTGTTAGTCGCTGCTTTGCTGCCGACTGCCGGGCTTGCCGATCCCAGTCAGGTATACGTAAATCTATCAGAATAATCTGATAGCTACTCCAGTCCAATGCTGGTAACGCTGGCTGTTGTCCATGTTTTCCGTTACCGCTTTGATGTTCAGCCTGCTTGGATGCTCTGTGCAGAGAATTGCTGCTTTCTACAGCATTACGAGTATACTCTCGATGAACCGGAAACAATAGAGCTTCGATCCAATTACGCTCATGAGAAGGCGGACTTCCCCATTTGCCGACTTCTTTCTCATCCTCAATGTTTTGCCGTACCCGCTTCAACTCTGTCGTCATTTCTTCCTCATCAACTGGCTTCAGTAGATAGCCATCTACTCCGAAGCCCATGGCTTGCCGTGCATAATCAAAGTCTGCATATCCGCTTAATATGAGAAAATGATACGGCTCCCCGTTCTTTTCACGTATACTACGTATAACCTCCAGTCCACTCATCCCGGGCATACGAATATCTACAATGACTAGCTCCGGCCGATGCTCTCCGAACTTATCCAGAGCCTCGCGTCCATTCCCTGCCGTATCGACAATACGGAAGCCACAATCCCCCCAGTCAATAATGGAGGACAATCCTTCACGAATCGCTGGCTCGTCATCTACAATCATCGCTTTATACATTCGACTCTTCCTCCCTTGGTATGGAAAAGTATACGGTTGTTCCTACTTGTAATGCGCTTTCAATATGCAATCCATAACGTTCACCATACATCAATGTCAGACGTTGATGTACATTACGCAGGCCAATACTGCTCCCTTCTGGCTCATCCGTCCCCCTGATCCGAGCTAGCAGACGGGTCAGTTGCCCAGCTTCCATGCCGATCCCGTCATCTTCTACTTTAATTTTCAACTTTCTTTGTTCTATTGCAATATTTACCTTCACGGTAACCGGCTCTTCCTTATTTTCCAGTCCATGAATGACCGCATTTTCCACCAGCGGTTGTATGATTAAGGGAGGAATCGACATGTCCGTCGCATCTTCTTCCAAATTCACTTCATAGATCAAGCGATTTCCAAATCTGAACTGCTGAATTTGCAAATAGGATCGCACCATATCCAGCTCCTGTAGTACCGTCGTTTTACCACTGCCAATCTCCAGATTCCGGCGCATCAGCCTGCCAAGCAAACGCACCGTCGTTGCAATTTCCGCTTCCCCATTCAGATGTGCTTTCATTCGAATAGATTCTAATGCATTAAACAGAAAGTGTGGATTAATTTGGCTGGCCATCATTTTTAACTTGATATCCTTTTGTGCCAATTCCAGCCTGTTGTTGTGCTCACTCGTCTCATAGACCTGCGCCATGAGTTGGCGAATACTACTCACCATATAGTTGAAACGGCGGGATAAATCCCCGATCTCGTCCCTTCCCTCCACACTCGATACCACATGAAAATCGCCCGCGGCTACCTTACCCAGCTCATAGCTCAACCGCTGTAGGCGTTTGGTAATCAGCCAGGAAATGATGGTGATCAGAATCAGTGCCATAACCAGCACTGCAAGAACACATAAAGCACCAATCAGGCTGATTCGGTTGGCTCCCTGTACAATATGCTCCGTCGAAAACACTGAAATAATCGTAAATCCGCTCACACTGGAGGCGGGCAGCAGCTCATCCACGATGATGTTGGAGGGCATTCCGTTGATTTTCGCTTCATATATCCCCTTACCCGCACGCTGGACATCAAAGCCCAAATGTAAATCGCCCAACGTCTGCCCCACCGACTGCGGACGAGTAGCTGCGACCACAATCCCGTTACGATCCGCAATCAATGTTTCAAAAGGCTCCTTGCTCAGCATATGATTCAACTCGGTCTGGCTCAGCGATATCATCAGAACTCCCTTGGTATTGTATTCGGGAAATGGAATTTGCCGTACCAGGCTTAAGCGATTAACCGGGTTATCCTCCTTATCCTGAATGTAAAACCAGTTAATCGCCGTCCCCTTCAAAGCCGTCTGGAACCACTGCTGCCGCTCAATGTTAGAGTCCACTGGAATAAACTCCAGATTATTGACAAGCGTCGGATTGTACGAATAGAACCGGATGGTAGCAACTTCTCTATATTGCTGAGTATACTCATTAAAATCCTTGTATTGATGATACGCATTCATCAGCTCTACCATACCCGGATACCGTCGGTTCGCCATCTCCCTCAGCCTTTTATCGAACATGAGCCCATTTGAAATATCCGTTGGCACACGCAGTAAATTTGCCGTCTGGCTCTTGATCTTTTCCACATTGTTTACCGTCTGGGCAATTGCACTATTCAATGCCTGCTCTCGCAAATAAAAAGTTACGCAGCCGCCAACCACCAGCACCGGGATCATGACAATCAGTACGTAGGAGAACAGCAACTTATTCCGCATACGCATATTATTCATCAGAAGCCGTACTCCACGATTCATGCCATCCCCCCTTAAAATAAGCGCTTACATTTTTGTGTATTTTCACATCCTCCATCTCGATCAACATGTTTTCAGTTTAATGCTTCGTAACCTCTATATCTATATTTTTAGAAAATTTAAAAAATGTGGCGAACAGAGTCACCACACTTTACGATTCCTAAACTATTTACGTACAAAAGGTTCGATATGCACTCCCTGCGGTAGCTTGTGCGGATCTTCCGGGTTGATACGGTCATAGAACATAATACCATCCAAATGGTCCATTTCATGCTGTACAACAATCGCTGCATAACCTTTGAACGTCAATAGCTCCTGTGTTCCGTCTGGTAAAGTGGCCTTAATACGAATTTTTTCGTAACGCGGTACATATCCGGCTACGTACCGATCTACCGACAAGCACCCCTCACCCTGCTCCAAATAAATCATGGACGTGGAGTGGCTGACTAACTTCGGATTAAACAACGCATACTCTACCGTTTTGTCTCCATCTTCATAATAAATAGCGCACATTCTTTTGTTCAAACCTACCTGGTTTGCAGATAACCCCACACCCGGGCGCAGTTCATAGCGGGTAGCCAGCTCTTCATTTTGGCTATTTTTC
Organism: Paenibacillus sp. SEL3; assembly: GCF_054602585.1. Classification (NCBI taxonomy): domain Bacteria; kingdom Bacillati; phylum Bacillota; class Bacilli; order Caryophanales; family Paenibacillaceae; genus Paenibacillus; species Paenibacillus sp. SEL3. Next base: position 1,549,661 of record NZ_CM137725.1, read on the forward strand.
AGATAATCCAGCATCCATTGCATCTGTTGAAGATCCTCTTCAGATAGTGGCAAGCATACCGGATCAACCTTCGTACGCAAAATAGACTCCCCTTCACGCACGATATCCTTCGTGAGAAGCATGTCCATCGATTGATTACTCATTCGTCAGCCTCGATTCATTAAAATAAATATATTTTCATGTGATGTACTGCCATGTAATATATGATGCGATGCAAAAACTGGGGAATTCCCCGGTTTTCTGCAAGTTTTATCCCATAAATTATATCTATTCATGAAATGAATTGTCAAAATAAAGCGACGTTTTTTTTGGGGGAAATTGGCGCAATAAAGACCTCTACGGGGGCGTCCTACTCTTTTAGATTAAGTCATTAAATATACACTGCCTTTATTATTTATCACATTAAATGATTTTGTCTCTATATAAAAGCCTCCTAAATCATTTCAATGATCAGGAGGCTTTTGAAAATAATTTTTCTTACTATTAAGATGGCTGCTCCAACGCACTTGGAGCTTCACTAAACAGCTTCGCCTTTGGATTCGGGTGTGTCCAGGTATTATAATATTGCGAGTTCTTGCCGTAGGAATTGTCAATGACAACGTGCGGCATATCAAGCAGGCAGGCCAGAATGTGACCGTGTAGCCGTGAAGTGCGAACCTCGCGATAAGAACTGAACAGCGTAACCGCCTTGTTCATGAGATGGTCTGTGTACTTGTACCAGAATGTACGCGTAGGCAACGGGCCACCGATTTTCTTATCCAGTCGGTAAAACTTCTGGAAATAGACGATTCCCTTCACTTCCAACGGAGTGAACAAAGTATCCCAGTCCAGCCGGTGAGCGGCATCTGCCTCGTCATCGAACTTCTTTTGTCCACCCACCGTTTCAATATCCGTACGCAGGAAATACAATACATCCTTCACGGTTTCCGTAGTCGGCTTCAATGGCCAGAGCTGGTGCGCCATATCAGGACATAGTGTGATACTGCACTGGTTCAGCTTGTCCTTAGCCCACTGATAAGAGCGTGTATCCCGCACAAACATATGTAGATCCGGGTGAGCATTAAACAGGGCAGCGACCTCATTAGCCTTCTGTTCAGATTGGAAGTGGATCGTTTGCGGCATAATCACAATTCGGTGGTCAGGGAAATCGCGAACGATGCGTTCCCGCAAATTTTGGTGATTTGAATAGAGATCGCCGAAGTTGCCGCCGCCGTGGCACACGATAATCCAGTCACCCGGAATTTGAAGCTGATCGGGAATATCCATGGCGCTATAACGAGCACGGACACGGATGCCATTATCCTTGAAGAACGCCTCGGTGCCTTTCATGATGAGTACATCCCCACCGTTATTATAGACGGGATAGTCGACATAAATGATATTCGAACCTTGGGGGACTACGTCGAGAATGACGCTCAGCTTATTTTTCAGTTTAGCCATGGGATGCAAATTCGGCATCTTTCAGTTCTCCCTTCCTGCGCTTCTTTTGTATAGTTTGAATGACAAATGTAATATCACTTTTATCAAAAATGATCCGTGATAGCGGAACATTGAAAAACATGGGGAACGAGAACAGTGAGAACGCCAACCGAACACAAGCGCCTACAAGCAAAGCAATCGCAATGCCATCCAGACCGAAGATCGGTGTACAAATAAAAAACAGACCGACGGTGATCGCATAGGCTACAATTTGCCGGAACAATACCAGTCCCGGACGCCCCAGCGCGTTAAAGGCCGAAGCCAGAATCCATGAGCCGCCACCAATGATACATTCCAGTGACAGCAGGTAGAACGTTAGCGATGCTTCCAGAAAAGCGGGGCCGTACAGCAAACCCAGCATGTATCGTCCAATGAAGAGAGCAGGCACAATGACGATTAGCATCGCAGCCATAGAGATGCGAAAAGCACGTCCTACCGTTTCGACAATCTTGCTGTGCTCCATTCCCGTAACCTTTGGAAAGGTAACGTTAGTGACGGCATTTTGCACTACATTGAACACACGAGACAAGGCGTAGACGACAGAGTACAGGCCGAACGCTTTGGGTGATAGCAGTGCCACAATAACGATTTTGTCCGTTTGTGTGGACAGCGTCCCCATCAACTCCATCCCGTAAACCCTCGCTCCATAGCTATAATAAGGACGAAGCACTTGGCGGCTGGTAAATGGGCGGAAAGTACGCAAATTCATATACTTGCGCAAACGGAGGAACGCCCACACTAGTGCAAGGAAACTCGCGGCAAAATTCACTGCTCCAGCCAGTTGCACATTGAGCAAGCCCATCAGCCACAGTGTCACCAGACCGATGAAATTCAGTAGTGGGTAGTAAAACAACAGGCCGTTATATACGCTAAATCGATCCAGCCCTTGCGACAATGCTGTCGTCAGCGCTGTAAGCACTGCCAGCGGTATGGCTGCCGCACAATAAAGCTGGGACAGTTGGATGATGTCCGCACCATAACCATTCAGCCACAGCGGCATGCATATCCAGGCCACCGCTCCTGCCAACAAGCTGGCAGGCAACTGAATCCAGAGCGACAACGCCAGCAATTCTTCCGTCGTGCCTGTTTTCTTCTTGATGTTATAAATTAACGACGTTGGTAACCCGAAGCTCAACACACTGCCGATCAGCGTAGGCCAGAACAGAACTGCCGCCAGTTCTCCTTTCCCCTCCACTCCGAGCATACGTGCGGTCAGGATGGAAGTCAGGGTCGTGACGATTAGCACAAAAAAATTGTTAAAGCTCGTGCGCATGATCGTTTTGGCGAGACTGTCACCCGTGAATACTTTCCTTGCTGCTGTCCATGTGCTCATGTTACGTCCAACTCCTGTTCCTTATTAAGCCTCTCGTCTCTATGCTCGCATCGCGTCTTTTGACGCACCTCCATCAGCCTACCGTTTTTTTGGAATTGCGTTCAGGCAACTGCCCCCCGCCAACAAGCTCCTTTGGACTTGAAAAGATTGCTTTCAACGCTCTTCTATAGCCTTGAATGGCAGTATGATTTTTCTTGGGCTTTTCTCTCAAAATCTGATACAACGTCGTCCAGTATAGCGCTGCATAACCAATCGGCCCAGATCCCTCATCACGCAGTAAATGAATATGATTCATCACACGCATATAAGTAACCTGCTCCATATTGTCGCGTGAGGACGGCGATTCGTGATGAAGCAGCGTAAGCGCCGGGTTAATGTATAACGGACCGCTTTTCATTGCGATGCGCGAAAGTAACAGATCCTCGCCTACGCTATAGCTTTGCAACCAAGGTACCGGCTCCAGACTGCGAATCGCCTCACGGCGAAATGACATATTGCAGCCATGAAAAAACTGGGTTCTAAACGTCTTCTTGGCCTTATGCCAGTTATACATCGAGCCGGACTGACCGCTGAGGGACAACCTCCCTTTGGACAAAGACTGCTGGAATGACAGCAAGCATCGAATCGTTCCCATGAAGCTGTTACTCATTCCCTGTGCAATACCGCCGACACCAGCAGCCTGCGGGTAAGCTTCATAGGTACGCATCAACTCATTTAAATAGTTGCTCGGCAACTCAACATCATCGTCAAGGAACAAAATAATGTCACCCTGCGCAAGTTCAGCTGTCTTTACACGAGATAACCATAATCCCGGCTGCTCCTTACGATGATATCGGTAGGTAATTCCTGCTCTGCCCAACTGACGCTCATAGCGTTCCAGCACATGCTTCGGCAGTTCTCCGTCATCAATAATCCATAGCTCGGTTTCACATGCCTCCGGTGCTCCCCCAATGGCAATTGAATTGATGCATCGGGTCAGATCGTCAACCCGATTTCGGGTGCACAGAGCAATGGACAAGCTTAACATCATACTCCCCCTTTATCCTGTCAATGTGTAAAAAAACAGATTACTGAACCGCCGGGCCTAAATATTCGTTATATTTTTGCTTGCGCGGGTTCAGAATGAACAACACCCCCTGCTTGTATCCATCTGCGGCATTAAAATTGCGACGCAGCGTTTCTTTGAGCATCAAGTAGGATAAGGTCCATAAAAGGGCTCCATACTGAATCACTCCAGCCTTTTTCAAGGCAAGAAAATAATAGTGGTTAATCGCTGTAGCCTTGGCTACTTTGCCCGCCTTATCGCGCGAGCTTGGAGATTCATGATGAATAATGGTTAAGTCAGGATTGATAACCAATTTGCCGTAACGGCTCGCCAACTGGCACATGTACAAATCATCAGCCACAGCATAACTGGTCATCCACGGATACGGCTTCATATCCCGAAGCGCATCCCTACGAAAGGACATATTGCAGCCATGAAAGAATTCTGTATCGAAAACCTCAGTTGCTTCGCCCCAACGCAGCAAAGAACCTGCCAGACTACTAGGCGAGAGCTTGCCGAGGGATGAAGACATCTGAAATGTCAAAACGCCCAGCAGCTTTCCTGCCCGGCTCGAATGTAATCCCTTTGCAATCCCTCCAACACCCACAATCGTTTTATCCTGATCATAGGTATCGAGCAAGCGCCGGATATAGAGTTTATCGTCCAGTTCTGCATCATCGTCAAAATACAGCACAATATCATACCGCACAAGGGACAAGGCCTCATAGCGAGATAACCAAACGCCGGGACGACTTTTTTTATAATATTTCAAAACGCTTTGAGGCAATCCGGATACCATGTGACGGTACTGCTCGATCTGTTGGTCGGAAATATCGCCGTCATCAACAATCAGCAGTTCTACAGCCGTATGCTCCAATTGCTGCTGTACTGCAATAGATTGTATACAGCGTGTCAGGTCTTCGATCCGGTTGCGGGTACAAATGATGATGGAGACATCGGACATGCCATTACCTCCTGTGTGTGTATCCAGATGCTTTGGAAGAGATATTCAAAGTTTTTCCAATTGCTGGATTATATATGTTTATTGTATCTTTGACAGCGTTTTAGTGTATATACCTCTTTTGTATACTTTTTCAGTCTCCAAAAGGGTAGACAATCCTCTAAAAAGAGCAAAAAAATAGGATTGGCTTCTAGTGCCAATCCTTATTTACCCTTGGAAGTCCAGAAACAACGTCGCATTCACATACCGACGTGCCATGGACAAAAAATAACTATTTTGCACCGCTACTGCTGCCACCAGCAAAGTATTACGCACTGCTTCACACTGGTTAGGGGTCAAATGCTGTAAACGACTGGTGTATTGATCAGCCGCCTGAACCAGCAACTCCTCTGTCGCACCTTCCTGACGCTGCTGTACTGTAACGGAATCTCCGTTATCCTTTACATAGCCTGCACCAGCAACATCGAGCAGTTGGTCTCCGTTCGCATCCAGCTCCTCAAACAAAGTTGAGTAGGCAGCGTACAAATCGACCGGCTGAATCAGATCGTCCGTATCATCTTCGGGCTGTTGGAACAGGATATGAAATAGCTGACGAATGGATTCAAAATCAAGACATGATTTTAAATCTTCTACAATGAGCAATATAGCTGCCTGGTTGACCGAGTATTTTTTGCCGATCTTCGGAGCGCCGAGAAATTCCTTGAAGTCGCGTTTGACCCAATTTTGCATAGATGCTAGTGACACATGGCTGTACTCGACTAGTTGCCCCAGGGAAACAATCTCTTGCAGCGAAAAGGCTGCGCTGTGCTTACCCTTGATGATTTTATCTAGCACAGGTGTCACATCGGTGTATAAAAATGTCGGCATCGCGCTCCCGGAGCGGGCGAGATGGCTATGAGTGCGCCTCCAGGCGTCCTGCAGAACGGCCAAAGGCTGCAATTCGCGGCGACCTTCCATGGCCAGCAGCAAATGGGCCATATCACGACGAGTAAGGGTAAAAGACTCCATCTGCTTTCCTCCCTTTATTACATTTCAAGTTCATTTGAACTCATCATACGCCCTCAAACTAGGCTTGTAAAGTGAAGCAATGAGACGTGCGGGTTCTATTATGCCTTATTTTCTGTGTAAATTGGAGGTAGGCGACCTGCTACGATTCCATATGAACCTTGTATATTTTCTTTTAAGTTCTTAAAATAAGTTCAAGTGAACTTAAAATGGAGTTCCTTAAAAAAATTGAACGAAAAAGGGATGAGTGAAAATTATATGGGTATAGGTGTCAGTCTATTTTTGTTTGCGGTGTTGATTTTATTTAGTGCTTTCTTCGTGGCTACCGAGTTTGCGATTATTAAAATCCGTTCCAGCCGGGTCGATCAGCTGGTTGTGGAGAACCGTAAAAACGCACTGGCGCTACAAAAGGTCGTCAATAATCTGGACGGCTACCTGTCCGCCTGTCAGCTTGGTATTACGATTACAGCGTTGGGACTCGGCTGGCTCGGTGAACCGACCGTAGTCAAATTGCTGGAGCCTCTCTTTCAACAGCTCAACATCAATGGGGATTTTTCACATATCCTGGCCTTTATTATTTCATTCGTCATTGTAACTTACCTGCACGTGGTGATCGGCGAACTGGCTCCCAAAACATTGGCGATCCGCAAAGCGGAAGCTGTCAGTTTGTTAACCTCTCCAGTCATCGTGTGGTTTAACCGGATTATGTATCCGTTTATTTGGCTCCTTAACGGCTCGGCCAATCGTCTGGTTCGTCTGTTTGGTCTTCAACCGGCTAGTGAGCATGAAGAAGCGCACTCTCAGGAAGAAATTCAGATCATTTTGTCCGAAAGCGTGGAAAGTGGTAAGATCAATAACACCGAATATGGCTACGTAAATCGTATCTTTGCTTTTGACGAGACCGTTGCCAAAGAAATTATGGTGCCACGTACAGATATGGTATGCTTGTTTACGAATCGCTCGCTAAAAGAAAACATGCTGACTATTCACGAAGAGCAGTATACCCGTTTTCCGGTGGCGACAGATAGCAAGGATCAGATCATTGGTATGATTAATACCAAACAGCTATTCCTTGAGTATGATCGCAATCCCGAGCTTGTTTTCGACAGCCTGATTCAACCGATCTTGACCGTTCCGGAAGTTATCCCCGTCAACACACTGCTGAAACGTATGCAGAAGGAGCAGGTTCATATCGCTCTCCTGGTCGATGAATACGGTGGAACCTCCGGTCTCATTACCATCGAGGACATTTTGGAGGAGATTGTTGGCGAAATTCGGGACGAATTTGATAAGGATGAACGGAAGGAAATCGAGAAACTGACGGAGAACAGTTATTTGATGGATGGTAAAGTGATGCTTTCCGATCTGAGTGATCTGACTGGCTTGACATTGGACGATGAAGACGTGGATACTGTCGGAGGGTGGGTGTATAGCCGGGTTCCGGAACCTAGACAGGGCAAGGAATTCATAGAAGAAGATGTGAAATTTATCATTCGTGAAATGGGTAAAAATCGTATTCGTCGGGTGGAGATTATTTTACACTACACATCCCCCGCATCTGAATTGGAAGCAGAATCGGACACTTCTTCCCGGGAATGAACCGTGTGACCTGAGCGTTTATCTTTGCACTTGACACTTGTGTTCACTCCTACTGAAATGACATATCTCCAGGGCAAACGGCTTAGGTCGTTTGCCCTGCACGCGTGTAAGGAGGAGCTAGTAAAGTGGATATTTTATCTTCTATTATTATGGGAATTATTGAAGGGCTGACAGAGTTTTTGCCGGTCTCTTCGACGGGTCACATGATCCTCACGGCTGATCTTCTAGGATTAAACACAGAGAATGATACGGTCAAAACGTTTGAGGTTATCGTGCAATTAGGTGCTGTGCTGGCAGTCGTCGTATTATACTGGCGCAGATTCCTGAGCCTGTTTGATTTCAGACGCAAAATCTCGAGTCAGCCACGTCTAAACCTGCTACATATTATTTTAGCCATGATCCCAGCTGGGCTAATTGGCGTACTGTTCCGTGATGTAATTAAGCAATACCTGTTTGGTCCTGAAACGGTTCTCTATAGTTTGGTCATCGGAGGCCTGTTGATGATTGCGGCCGAGAAATTTCATCCGCCCATTAGATCACATACGTTGGATGAGATCACGTACAAACAGGCTTTTACCATCGGTCTGTTCCAAGTCCTAGCTCTATGGCCAGGCTTCTCCCGTTCAGGCTCAACCATGTCTGGGGGCCTATTCGCACGTGTAAGTCATACGGCAGCCGCGGAATTTACATTCCTCGTATCGGTTCCGGTCATGCTGGGTGCATCGGGTATTGATATGATTAAAAGTATGGATCATCTGTCTATGAGTGATTTTCCGGTGTTCGCAGCAGGCTTTATTACTTCCTTTATCGTCGGGATGCTGGCGATCAAAACATTCCTCGGTCTGCTCAAACGCTTGAGTCTGACTACGTTCGCCATTTACCGCTTCGTGCTGGCGGCTGTGTTCTTTTTCATTATTTTATAAGCCATTGTTTGGTACCGATAACCACTAACTAAAAAGGGATATCCATAGGATCTGAATGATCAGCCTTGGATATCCCTTTTACTATTTTGCAGATAAGATAGATCGTACTGAACGATCCCTATCATGCGTTCTGATTATTGTTTGGATTCCAGCGTAGTCAAATATTCCGAGATTTGAGCTGGCGTTTTAGCGTATTTGCTGTGCAAATGAGCAATTTTTTCGCCATTTCGGAACACGAGCAGACTCGGAATGCCGCGCACTTGATTTTCGTCGGCAATCGGCTGGAATTTCTCCGCATCAAGCGCAAAGAAACGCTTATCCGCGTTTTCTTCTATAATGCCGTCCATAAATTTATCCAGTGTCTTGCAATCCGGACACCAGGTTGTATCAAATTTCACGACGGTCAGACCGTCACCGTTAATTAAATCCTGATATTGCTGCTGAGATTCGATGCGTTCCATTCGTTAGTCCCTCCTAGGTTGTATTTACAAAACATCTCCATATTCACATATGGAATTATATAAACGGAAGCTTATTCTTATATTGTAATGGTTCTTTTATAAATTGCAACTGGGACGGGTACATGTTTGACACTTGTCCCATCATTGCCGGGATCAGCGGTATTGCGCATCATAACGATTGGCTCGGCTAATTTGCTGTAGCGCCTGCCGCTCTTGTTGAGTTAGCGGTGCAATATCTGCAGCAGAAATATTATGCTCCAATTGTCCCAAAGAGCTTGCACCCGGGATCACAGCAGCGACAGTCGGATGTGAAAGGCTATAACGGATAGCTGTCTGCCCCATACTACGGTCCGCCCCTGCAAAAGCCTTTAATTGCTTACGCACGTCCAGCAGCTCTGCTTCTTCGTAGTCTAGGTATCCCTTCGCTGCCTTTTCTTCCCCCTTATCAGCCAATACACCGCTCGCTACGGGTCCACGTGCAATCACGCTGATTCCCCGCTCCTGAAGCAAAGACAGTACCTCTTCCTCTGCACGTCGGTCCAGTAAACTATACTGATTCATAACACTAACGATATTCGAGCGTTTGACATATTCACGGATGACGTGCGGGCGAATGGAGGAAATACCATAATAACGGATGACGCCCTCCCGCTGTAGCTGCTCAAAAGCCTCAATGGTTTCGTCTATCGGATCGTTAATTGTCCCTCCATGCAGCTGATACAGGTCGATATAGTCCGTTCCCAGGCGACGCAGACTTTCTTTAACAGCTGACAGGATATATTTCTTGGACGGGTCCCATTCCCAGCCCTCCTGCCCTGGTATGCGCCGATTCCCAACCTTGGTCGCCAGGATAACATCCTGCCGCCGTCCACGGATCGCTGCCCCCACAATTTCTTCATTGCGTCCATGCTGGTACAAATCAGCCGTATCCAACAGATTTACGCCTTTATCCAACGCTTCATGAATCAAGTAAACAGCTTGCTGCTCCTCCGTACCGACCGACATACATCCCAGGCCAATCTCACCTACCAGCAAATCTGATGATCCTAGGCGGTTTCTTTTCATTTATGCTCCCCTCACTTCCAATAACGTATAACTTTAAATTTTCAATATTTCTCTATTATACGAAAAAAACAACCCCAAAGGCATAGAGACTCCACACTCTCCAATCTTTGAGGTTGTTGTATACGATTCGTAATTAATTCGTAATTAATTCGTACTATCCGAATAGCCATTGAACGGCCTTAGGAAATTGACGTTGAAAACAATCCACACGATGTACCGCATCCTGATCCAGCTCAAGAAGCACATCTTTTGCATCCAGTCCCTGTGTCCGCAGCAACTCGTGTGCCTGGAGGGTGAGCGGAACCATATCTTTTTGTACATTCGTCTTCCCTTCACCTTCACGGGTCCCGACAGATATATAAAAGCGCTGTGTCCCATCCCTCACAGTTGCACATGATGCAGATTGCATATAATCAATCATACCCGGATACCAATACGAGCCTGAGATGGAACCGACGCGTCCGAATACGTCCTTATACTGGAAGGCGGCATACATGGAAATTAATCCGCCCAATGAGGCGCCGATAATGCCCGTATGCTCCGTTCCAGTATGCACTGGATATTTTGCCTCGACGTATGGCATTACTTTTGTAACCACAAACGCCAGATAGGCATCTCCACCACCACCAAAAGCAGGTCTTCCTTCTACTAAAGCAGCTGCCTTCCAAGGCGTATAATCATCCAGCCGATTTACGGGCTGAATACCCACCAGCACCACACGGGGCAGCTCCCCCGTAGAAAAACCTCTTTCCAGCTCATCTAATCCGCTTAGAAATAAAGAGCTACCATCCTGCACATACAGCACAGGATACAGCTCATTATGATTCACGGAGACGGGAGGTGTATAGACGTGCACAAGATACCCATCTAATGAAATTTCATCTACATGACCTTTCATCCTACACAGTCCCCCATGATGTAAATGTATGCATTACAATGCAGCATCTATTTCCTTGATCATTTCAGATACAGATTCCAGACCGTTACCTGACAGGTACCAGTAGTTAGGATCAAGGTATATAATATGACCGTTTTTAAATGCATTGGTTTTCTTCACCAGTTCATTCTCCATGGTTTGTTTACCTGTAACCTGCTCCTTGCCTTCTTCGACCACCACTGCTCCACGGTCAACGACAAAAATATAATCCGGATTTTTTTGCTGTACATATTCAAAAGAAACTTTTTGTCCATGCGTGGATACTTTAATGCCAGGATCTACAGGGGTTACGCCAAAAGCATCATGAATGATACCGAAACGGGATTGTGAGCCATATGCGCTCAGGCTTCCTTCATTTGTCAGTACGATCAAGCCTTTAGCCTTGCTCGCTACAGCCTTATCATGTACAGCCTTGATGGAGCTATCAATCACAGCCAGTTCCTGTTTGGCAGCATCCTCTTTGTCGAAGATTTGCCCCAATGTTTCAACATTTTTCTTAAAGGAATGGATATAATCCTTGGTGTCTACAGCCATCGAAATGGTGGGTGCAATTTTGCTCAACTCTTTATATGCATCAGCTTGTCTGCCGCCGATGATGATCAGTTCAGGAGACAGATCACTGATTTTCTCGTAATCCGGTTCAAACAGCGTGCCCGCACTTGCATATTTAGAATCTTTATATTTGCTCAAATACGTAGGAAGATCCTGCTGCGCCACTGCCGCAACGTCAACGCCCAACTTATCGAGCGTATCCAATGAACCAAAATCAAAGACAACGACATTTTTGGGATTAACTTTGACTTGGACCGGGTTTTCATCCAGTGCGTGTTTGACCGAGATGGTTTTGGATTCTGTTGTTGCAGCAGAGGAGCCGTTTCCAGTCGCTTCTGGTGTTGCCGGAGCTGCTTTGCCACAGGCTGACACCATCAGTACCAATGCAAGCATCAGCGTTAAAAACATCATATTTTTCTTCATTTAACATTCCCCCTAAGTAAAATAAACGCAAATTTTATGGTCCCCGATCTGTTGAATCGGAATATCCATGTCGTACAAGTCCTTTAATACCTGACTATCAATCATCTCGTCAGCCGTTCCTTGTTTTAGCAACCTGCCATCCTTCATCCCTACAATATAGTCTGAATAGCAGGATGCAAAATTAATGTCGTGCAGCACGACTAGAATCGTTTTGCCGAGATCATCCACCAAACCACGCAACGTCTTCATAATCTGAACCGAATGCTTCATATCCAGATTGTTCAGTGGCTCATCCAGCAGGATGTATTCTGTGTCCTGAGCCAAAATCATGGCAATAAAAGCCCGTTGTCGCTGTCCCCCACTAAGCAAATCAATATGCTTATCTTTCATATCCTCCAGTCCCATGTAAGCCATAGACTGCTCCACCATTTTGCGATCCTCGCTGTTCAATCTGCCCTTGGAATACGGAAAACGACCGAAACTGACTAGTTCCTTCACGGTTAAGCGAATATTGACATCGTTGGTCTGTTTTAAAATCGATATCTTCCGAGCTAGCTCCTCACTTTTCGTCAGGCTCACGGCCTGCCCGTCAATGAGGATTTCTCCCTCATCACTGTCAGTCAGGCGACTGATCATCGACAACAAGGTGCTTTTTCCAGCGCCGTTAGGTCCAATAAAGGAGGTAATCGTGCCTTTAGGTACAGTGACAGATACCTGATCCACCACATTTTTATTCCCGTAGCGTTTGGTTACGTTTTTGACTTCTACCATGACTTATTCTCCCGCAGCAAAAGGTACAGGAAGTACACCCCCCCGATAAAGTTAATAATGACGCTGACTGTTGTCGATAAGTCGAATACTCTTTCTGCCAGCAGTTGGCATCCTGCCAACGCAATAACACTGACACAGATAGAGGCCGGAATAATATAACGATGCTGATAGGTTTTCATCACCTGATAAGCCACATTGGCCACAATTAATCCGAGAAACGTAATCGGCCCGACAAGCGCTGTAGAAATGGAAATGAGAATCGCTACGATAATTAGCAGCCTTTTGATAATAAAACCATAAGGGAGACCTAAATTAATCGCATGCTCTCGTCCGAGCGACAGCACGTCCAGATACTTGATGAATCTCCACGCATAAGCAAATACGAGCACAAGCACGAATACAGAAAGCCACAGCAGCTCAGTGTTTACATTACTGAAGCTGGCAAAGCTCTTGTCCTGGATTTTCGCAAATTCGTTCGGATCAATCAGTACCTCCATAAAGGTAGATAAACTGTTAAACAGCGTGCCGAATACCAGACCAATCAGCAAAAGTACATAAATCCCGCGTCCATCTTTGCGGAAAATTAATTTGTATAGCAGTCCTGCGAACAGCACCATCAGCCCCACCGACAGCAAAAAGTTCAATTCTTTGCTGGTCGAAATGAAGGGTACGGAACCAAATGCAAAAATAATCGTCGTCTGAATCAGCATATACAGCGAATCCAGTCCGATAATACCCGGAGTCAAAATCTTATTATTCGTAACCGTCTGGAAAATAACGGTTGCAAAAGCAATGGAGCCACCTGTCAGAATGAAAGCTGCGATCTTTTTCAATCGTCGTGGCAGCGCGTAATGCCAGGTATGCGGAAGATCTATAAATACAAAAGCAGCAATCAACACAAGCGCGGCAGCAGCTAATATTCCGATTTTTAATTTAGGATTCATAGGCCCTTCTCCTCAGCAGCAAATACAAGAACAACGCGCTCCCGATCACACCCACCGTAAGCCCTACAGAAATTTCATACGGATAAATGATCACCCGTCCCAAAATGTCGCAAAACAGCACAAAGACGGCGCCCAAGATCGCTGTATGGGCCAGGCTTTTTTTCAGATTATCCCCCATATACATACTGACGAGATTAGGTACAACCAGCCCCAAAAAGGGAATTGTCCCGACCGTTAAGATGACAACAGAGGAAACCAAAGCCACGATCACCAAACCCACATTGACAGTGCGCTTGTAATGTACGCCCAGATTGGCCGCAAAATCCTCGCCCATGCCTGCAATTGTGAAACGATTCGCATATATGTACGTCAGCGCAACCAAAGGAACACTAAGATATAGCATCTCATAGCGACCACTCATGATTAGAGAAAAATCCCCCTGCATCCACGAAGAAATGCCCTGGATCAGATTGTATTTGTAAGCAAAAAAGGTCGTTACCGAATTTAAAATACCTCCAAACATCAAGCCGACAAGCGGGATAAATACCGGGTCCTTGAAACGGATTTTATCCAGTATTTTCATGAAAATCAGTGTTCCCCCTAGAGCAAATCCGAAAGCCGTCAGCATCTTCGTCCAAAATCCCGCTGCTCCAAACACCATAATAGCCATCAGCACACCCAATCGTGCCGCATCCATCGTCCCTGCAGTGGTGGGAGAAACAAATCGGTTCCGGGTAAGCTGCTGCATGATCAATCCACAGATACTCATACTCGCCCCTGCGATAATAATACTGATCAATCGTGGGAATCTGCTAATCAGGAGTACCTGCGCCTGATCGTTGGTTAAGTGGAACAAATCAAGTGGAGTTACATCATGAACACCAATAAAAACCGAGGCGAAAGCCAGTACCAGAAAAGCCAGTATTAAATAGCGCAATTTCATCTCTAACTAAGGGAGCCTGTCCAATAACCTGTACCAAGCTTCGGCCCTGTCCTCCCCTCCAATAATGATAATGATTATCAAAATCAACTAGCATAAATTATATCAGTGATATTGTATCTGTCAAATTTTTTTGCAATGAATAAACCATATCAAGAAAGGTGTTAGCAAAACCTGAATAGTCTAAAGAGCGAATGAGCAAATAAGAGCAATATCCTGTAAAATAGAGATGGAATATTTAGGATTGCCCTTTCTTTCATTACTGTAGAAAATATTGGAATTGGGGTTTCATTAATTTGATGGACCAAAAAAACAGGAGGAGAATGATGAATCACATACTAATCGTCGAGGACGATATCGCCTTGAGTAACGGTATTGTTCTTGCGCTTAAAGAACCTAACAACGTATTTACACAAACGTATGACACTGCTGCTGCAAAAGAACAATTGAACATCACTGCTTTTGACCTAGTGATACTTGATGTAAACTTGCCGGATGGGAATGGACTCGACCTCTTAACCCATATACGTAAAACAAAAGCTTTACCAGTCATTGTTCTGACTGCGAATGATATGGAAACAGATATTGTCACTGGTCTTGAGCTGGGTGCTGATGACTACATCACCAAACCCTTCAGTCTGATGATACTGAGAGCAAGAGTTGGTGTTCAGCTTAAGAAATCCAAATACTCGCTTGCAGACTCCATTCAGCTAGGTGATTTTTCCTTCTCATTTGAGAGGATGGAATTTAATAAGAATGATATACCGATTGAACTAAGTAAAACGGAGCAAAAATTGTTGCGCATTCTAATCAACAATCGAGGAAATACCGTTTCGCGTGATCATTTAATAGACAGCATCTGGACTGACGGGGCTGAATATGTAGGTGAAAATGCCTTGTCGGTTACGATAAAAAGGCTACGTGACAAGCTCGAGGATCATCCTTCTTCCCCACAATATATTAAAACGGTGTATGGGTTGGGCTACACATGGGCTTTGAAATGAGATGACGACATTCCTATATATATGTATTGGAATTGCCGTCGCTGCTGTATGCACTGCTGTGTGTGCTATTATGCTGTATCGCAGGAGCATCCAAAAAACAATGAAAACCATTGAGAACATGCTGGATGCCGCGATAAATGGCAGCTTCTCAGAGGATGTCTTTGATGAATCCGTTCTTTCTTCAATAGAAGCTAAATTCGTGAGATTTCTTTCCATTTGTTCCGTGTCCTCCAAAAATCTGCTTGCTGAAAAGAATAAAATAAATGAGCTGATTTCCGATATTTCACACCAAACGAAAACACCATTGGCCAACATCCTGCTTTATTCCCAACTACTTAGCGAATACGAACTATCACAGGATACCTCCACTTGTGTGAAAGCTCTATCTGCACAGGCCGAAAAGCTTAACTTTCTGATTCAGGCATTGTTGAAAACATCGCGGCTTGAAACGGGGATTATCACGGTAGCGCCAAGGAGAGAATCTGTTCATAAGCTCCTTGATGCTGCACTGGAGCAAATAACGCCAAAAGCAGATGCCAAAGGGATAACAGTTTTTAGGGAGGACACCGTTATTCATGCTTATTTTGACCTAAAGTGGACCAGTGAAGCTGTCTATAACATTATGGATAACGCTATAAAATATACAGAGACAGGCGGAAACATGGATATAAAAGTGATGGCATACGAATTGTTTTGTCGAATTGATATTACTGATAGCGGCATAGGCATTGCAGAAGAAGAACAAGGGAAGATCTTTACTCGCTTCTATCGCTCCCCTACTGTTAACTCGCAGGAGGGCGTCGGGATTGGTCTGTTTTTAGCTAGAGAAATCATCGCTGCGGAGGGTGGGTACATCAAAGTACGGTCACACTACGGCCGTGGTTCTGCCTTCTCTATTTTTCTTCCTATGGATACTTAATTATTTCAACACCGTTAGATTTCGGAAAGATTGTAGAAAGATTAGTGTGCTAATGTCTGTACTGTAGATGACTACGATACAGACATTTTTTTTGTGGAGGAGAATGTATATGGGCCTATTGAAAACTCAGGCATTAAGGAAGCATTACGGGAACGGAGATACTGCTGTTCATGCCTTAGACGGCGTGAATCTGGAGGTGGAAAGCGGTGAATTTGTTGCTATTGTCGGTACGTCCGGGAGCGGCAAATCTACCCTTCTCCATATGCTGGGTGGACTTGATCGTCCAACAAGCGGAAACGTTACGATTGACGGCAAAGATATTTCTTCACTGAAAGACGAAGAATTGACCATTTTTCGCAGACGAAAGATTGGCTTCGTGTTTCAAAATTACAACCTGGTACCTGTCTTGAATGTCTACGAAAATATTGTACTTCCGATTGAACTGGATGGTAAAGAACCCGACAAAACCCACATAGATAAAATTGTACATACCTTGGGCCTTGACCACAAAATGAATAATCTGCCAAACAATCTTTCCGGTGGACAACAACAGCGTGTAGCTATCGCCAGAGCACTAGCAGCCAAGCCCGCCATTATCTTGGCAGATGAACCCACCGGAAACCTGGACAGTAAAACCAGTCTGGATGTGATGGGATTGATCAAGGTATCCAGCCAGCAGTTCGCCCAAACAATGGTGATGATTACCCACAACGAGGAAATTGCGCAAATGGCCGATCGGATCATTCGGATTGAGGACGGTAAAATAGTAGGTGGTGCGACTAGATGATCAAAGTAAAAAACAGTAAGGCGGTTCGTAATTTATCAGATAAAAGTTTAAAAGCCAATAAAATCCGTAATATTATTGCGGTTATCGCTATTGCCTTAACCACTTTGTTATTTACATCTCTGTTTACTATGGGAATTGGCGCGATGGAAAGTTTCCAGCAGGCAACGATGCGACAGTCTGGTGGTGCAGGGCATGGTTATCTCAAATATATCAACGATGAGGAATTTAATCAGATCAAAGACCACCCTCTTATTAAAGAGATAGCATATAACCGCCTGTTAAGTGGAAAGGTGACAAACGAGCATTTTTTAAAGCGTCGTGCGGAGTTCTGGTATCATGACGATGTAGGACTAAAGCTAGGATTGATTGAGCTAGAAAAAGGCCACAAACCAGTGGCGGAAAATGAGGTTATCGCAGACTCGAAGACCCTACAGTTACTGGGTACTCCCCTGAAAGAAGGCGCCCCATTGTCCTTGAAGCTTGAGGTTCACGGCAAAATGGTACAGCGTGAATTTATCCTCTCCGGCTGGTGGAAGAGTGACCCCGCCGCCGGGATAGCCAGAGGTCAAATTTATGCTTCTAAAGCTTATGTAGATGCACATGCCGAAGAATTACGCTACACATATAAGCAGGATCATGATATGACCGGAACCATCAATGCAGGTATCATGTTCGATAACAGCTCGAACATGCGGGAAAATCTTAATAAAGTGATTACAGAAAGCGGTTATTCCCTGGACAAAAATGCACCAAACTATATTAACGGTAATGTTAACTGGGCTTATCTTTCCAACACTTTCAGTTCGAACCCTGAAGCCGTCTTTCCCCTAGCCATTGGTCTGTTACTGATTATGCTTACTGGCTACTTGATCATCTATAATATTTTCCAAATCTCGGTGATGCGTGATATTCGTTTCTTCGGTCTTCTAAAAACCGTCGGCACAACCAGCAGGCAAATCAGCAGAATTATCCGAAGACAGGCATTATTTCTTTCCTTGATCGGGGTTCCCATCGGCTTGCTCGGGGGTTTTTGGGTCGGAAAATCGCTTATCCCTCTGCTGCTTATGAACAATTATAGGCACGCTGAGGTAACCCTATCCCCCAGCCCATGGATTTTTATCGGCTCCGCTCTGTTTGCAGTCATAACAGTTATGATCAGTGCATATAAGCCTAGCAGAATTGCGGCAACTGTGTCTCCGATTGAGGCAGTAAGATACGTAGACGGAGCTACCCAAAAGGGGAAGAAAAAACTAAAAAAATCAACTAACGGTGCTAAGATTCCCCTGATGGCTCGAGTCAACTTAGGGCGCAATAAGAGGCGGACTATTTTGGTGTTGCTTAGCCTTTCTCTAGGTCTAGTGCTACTGAATACTACTTTTACATTATCCCAAAGTCTGGATATGAATAAGTATGTGTCTAAAAGCCATGACACTGACTTTCTGATTGCACATGCTGATTATTTTCAAGAACATTTCACAGGCCCTGACAATGCGACGACGGAAAGCTATATTCAGGCCATAAAGGCACAACCCGGTTTTGAAGAAGGTGGACGATTGTACAGTGGCAGTAATGTACTCACTGTCGAGTATAAAGAGAACAAAGAGGGGTACGAAACCGACGCTCACGGTAACTTGCCTATAATAGCATATGGGCTGGAAGAGTTACCTCTTCATCGACTACAATTAATTGACGGTGAGCTTGATTATGGTAAGCTGGCTTCGGGGAAGTACATTCTGGAGAACGTTAACCTAGATGACAATAACAAGCCGTATTTGGAAAGTGAAAAATATAAGGTGGGTGAAAAGGTTACTCTTCATAACTATATGGGTACAGCAAAAGCTTCGCTGAATCAGGAGTATACCAGCCATGAATTTACAGTGCTTGGTCATGTTAGCGTGAGAACCAATTTGAATATAGACGGTGCTAGTTATGCTAACTTCTACCTCCCGGCGGATATCTACAAAACGCTTGTGAAGAAGCCTGTGGTGATGAGTTATGCCTTTAATGTATCCGACAGTAAAGAAACAACGATGGAGAGCTTCTTAAAGAACTATACCGAAATAAAGGAGCCAACGATGCATTATAAATCCAAATCCACCGTGATTGCCGAGTTTTCAGGTATGCAAAAAACAATTTTGATGATCGGCGGTACGCTCAGTATTATTATTGGTGTGATTGGTATTATTAATTTTGCAAACGCGCTTCTAACTAGTATTCTGACCCGGCATCAAGAATTTGCTATACTACAAAGTATCGGTATGACTACTAAACAATTAAAGACAATGCTCATTTATGAGGGTCTATACTATGTGCTCGGTACTAGCATATGCTCCGTCTTATTAGGAAGCTTATTTTCCGTCTTGATTGCAAGACCCTTGAGTAACGTAATGTGGTTTATGAGTTATAAATTTATTATTTGGCCGCTGATCCTCGTGCTGCCTGTTCTACTCGTGCTTGGGATCTGTCTTCCTCTCGCTATTTATTCTCTGAGCAACAAGAAAACTATCGTAGAGCGACTGCGAACAGCAGAATAAATCCCCCTTAGTCGAAATGACCTAGCAAAAACTTATAGCTAGGTCATTATCGTATGCTTTAAAACCATCTATCGCTGGCTATATAAGGCCTTTTGGTGAAAGACCTACTTACCGTAGCTGCTTCCCCATACCCTACTCTGCATTCCATAGGCATTGTGGAAGAGGAATATGGTAAAATCTTCGCGGCTCCACCTCTTCCATTTTTCTTTCCATAGGCAGGTTATTCTTTCAACACTGTTAGATTTCAGAAAGATTGTAGAAAGATTAGTGTGCTAATGTCTGTACTGTAGATGACTACGATACAGACATTTTTTTGTGGAGGAGAATGTATATGGGCCTATTGAAAACTCAGGCATTAAGGAAGCATTACGGGAACGGAGATACTGCTGTTCATGCCTTAGACGGCGTGAATCTGGAGGTGGAAAGCGGAGAATTTGTCGCTATTGTTGGTACGTCCGGGAGCGGCAAATCTACCCTTCTCCATATGCTGGGTGGACTTGATCGTCCAACCAGTGGAAATGTCACGATTGACGGCAAGGATATCTTCTCTCTCAAAGATGAAGAATTGACTATTTTTCGCAGACGAAAGATTGGCTTCGTATTTCAAAATTATAATCTAGTTCCAGTCTTAAATGTCTACGAAAATATCGTGCTCCCCATTGAACTGGATGGGAAACAACCAGACAAAGCCTATCTGACCCAAATTACGAATACGCTGGGGCTTGAGAACAAATTAAATAATCTACCGGGTAATCTTTCGGGAGGGCAGCAGCAGCGGGTAGCCATTGCGAGAGCACTGGCGACGAAACCAGCCATTATTTTGGCCGACGAGCCTACTGGCAACCTGGACAGTAAAACCAGCCTGGATGTCATAGGGTTGATCAAGGTATCCAGCCAACAGTTCGCCCAAACGATGGTGATGATTACTCATAATGAAGAAATCGCGCAGATGGCAGACCGCATCATCCGCATTGAGGACGGTAAAATAGTAGGTGGTGCGACCCGATGATCAAAGTAAAAAACAGTAAGGCGGTTCGTAATTTATCAGATAAAAGTTTAAAAGCGAATAAAATCCGCAATATTATTGCGATTATCGCTATTGCCTTAACCACTTTGTTATTTACATCTCTGTTTACTATGGGAATTGGCGCGATGGAAAGTTTCCAGCAGGCAACGATACGACAGGTTGGTGGGAAAGCGCATGCTTTTATCAAATATATCAACGATGAGGAATTTAATCAGATCAAAGACCACCCTCTTATTAAAGAGATAGCATATAGCCGCTTGTTGAGTGAAAAAGTGACAAACGAGCAATTTTTAAAGCGTCGTGCGGAGTTCTGGTATCATGACGATGTAGGGCTGAAGCTAGGATTGATTGAGCTAGAAAAAGGCCACAAACCAGTGGCAGAAAATGAGGTTATCGCGGACTCTAAGACCCTACAGTTACTGGGTACTCCCCTGAAAGAGGGCGCCCCATTGACCTTGAAGCTTGAGGTTCACGGCAAAATGGTACAGCGTGAATTTATCCTCTCCGGCTGGTGGAAGAGTGACCCCGCCGCCACGATAGCCAGAGGTCAAATTTATGCTTCTAAAGCTTATGTAGATGCCCATGCCGAAGAATTACGCTACACATATAAGCAGGACCATGATATGACCGGAGCCATCAATGCAGATATCATGTTTGATAACAGCTCGAACATGCAAGAAAATCTTAATAAAGTGATTACAGAAAGCGGTTATTCCCTGGACAAAAATGCACCAAACTATATTAACAGTAATGTTAACTGGGCTTATCTTTCCAACACTTTCAGTTCGAACCCTGAAGCCGTCTTTCCCCTAGCCATTGGTCTGTTACTGATCATGCTTACTGGCTATCTGATCATCTATAATATTTTCCAAATCTCGGTGATGCGTGACATTCGTTTCTACGGTCTTCTAAAAACCATTGGCACAACCAGCAGGCAAATCAGCAGAATTATCCGCAGACAGGCATTATTTCTTTCCTTGATCGGGGTTCCCATCGGCTTGCTCGGGGGTTTTTGGGTCGGAAAATCGCTTATCCCTCTGCTGCTTATGAACAATTATAGGCACGCTGAGGTAACCCTATCCCCCAGCCCATGGATTTTTATCGGCTCCGCTCTGTTTGCAGTCATAACAGTTATGATCAGTGCATATAAGCCTAGCAGAATTGCGGCAACTGTGTCTCCGATTGAGGCAGTAAGATACGTAGACGGAGCTACCCAAAAAGGGAAGAAAAAACTAAAAAAATCAACTAACGGTGCTAAGATTCCCCTGATGGCTCGAGTCAACTTAGGGCGCAATAAGAAGCGGACTATTTTAGTGCTGCTTAGCCTTTCTCTAGGTCTAGTGCTACTGAATACTACTTTTACATTATCCCAAAGTCTGGATATGAATAAGTATGTGTCTAAAAGCCATGACACTGACTTTCTGATTGCACATGCTAATTATTTTCAAGAACATTTCACAGGCCCTGACAATGCAACAACGGAAAGCTATATTAAGGCCGTACAGGCACAACCCGGTTTTGAAGAAGGTGGACGATTGTACAGTGGCAGCAATCTATTCGCTATCGAGCATAAAGATAACAAAGAGGGGAAGGGGGAAATCGTCACTCCTGACGCTCGCGGCAACTTATCTGCAATAATGTATGGGCTTGAAGATCTCCCCCTTCACCGACTACAATTAATTGATGGTGAACTTGATTATGGCAAGCTAGCTTCGGGAAAGTACATTCTGGAAGGAGTCTGGTTAGACGATTACGAAAATCCTGAAATGAAACGATCCGTATACAAAGTAGGTGAAAAGGTTACTCTTCATAACTATATAGACACAGCAAATGCCCAAGAGTATACTAGCCATAAATTCACAGTTCTAGGTCATGTCGGAATAAAATCATCCAATTCTGGTGTAGACGTTGCTAGTTATACTGACTTCTATCTCCCGGCGGATATCTACAAAACGCTTGTCAAGAAGCCTGTAGTGATGAGTTACGCCTTCAATGTATCCGACAGTAAAGAAAAAACGATGGAGAGCTTTTTAACGAATTATACCGAAGCAAAGGAGCCCGTTATGGACTATCGGTCCAAATCCACCGTAATTGCCGAGCTTTCAGGTATGCAAAAAACAATTCTGATGATCGGTGGTACGCTCAGTATTATTATTGGTGTGATTGGCATTCTTAATTTTGCAAACGCACTTCTAACTAGTATTCTGACCCGGCATCAGGAATTTGCTATACTACAAAGCATTGGCATGACCAACAAACAATTAAAAACAATGCTCATTTATGAGGGTCTGTACTATGTCCTCGGCACCAGCATATGCTCCATCTTATTAGGAAGCCTACTTTCCGTCTTGATTGCGAAACCCTTGAGTGCCCAAATATGGTTTATGAGTTATAAATTTATTATCTGGCCGCTGATCCTCGTGTTGCCTGTTCTGCTCGTGCTTGGGATCTGTCTTCCCCTTGCTATTTATTCTCTGAGCAACAAGAAAACTATCGTAGAGCGACTGCGAACAGCAGAATAAATCCCCCTTAGTCGAAATGACCTAGCAAAAACTTATAGCTAGGTCATTATCGTATGCTTTAAAACCATCTATCGCTGGCTATATAAGGCCTTTTGGTGAAAGACCTACTTACCGTAGCTGCTTCCCCATACCCTACTCTGCATTCCATAGGCATTGTGGAAGAGGAATATGGTAAAATCTTCGCGGCTCCACCTCTTCCATTTTTCTTTCCATAGGCAGGTTATTCTTTCAACATTGTTAGATTTCAGAAAGATTGTTGAAAGATTATTATGATACGGTCTGTATAGTATAGCAAGGAGATACAGACTATTTCTTGGAGGGAAACAAAAGTGACTTTATTGAAAACTCAGGCATTAAGGAAGCATTACGGGAACGGAGATACTGCTGTTCATGCCTTAGACGGCGTGAATCTGGAGGTGGAAAGCGGTGAATTTGTCGCTATTGTTGGTACGTCCGGGAGCGGCAAATCCACCCTTCTCCATATGCTGGGTGGACTGGATCGTCCGACAAGCGGAAGTGTTACGATTGACGGCAAAGATATTTTCACATTGAAAAACGAAGAATTAACTATTTTCCGCAGACGAAAGATTGGCTTCGTGTTTCAAAATTATAACCTGGTGCCCGTCTTAAATGTCTATGAAAATATTGTGCTCCCCATTGAACTGGATGGTAAAGAACCAGACAAAACCCACATAGATAAAATAGTACATACCTTGGGCCTTGACCACAAAATGAATAATCTGCCAAACAATCTTTCCGGTGGACAACAGCAGCGTGTAGCCATTGCCAGAGCACTGGCAGCCAAGCCCGCCATTATCTTGGCTGATGAACCCACCGGAAATCTGGACAGTAAAACCAGTCTGGATGTAATGGGATTGATTAAGGTATCCAGCCAACAGTTCGCCCAAACAATGGTGATGATTACCCACAACGAGGAAATTGCGCAAATGGCCGATCGGATCATTCGTATTGAGGACGGTAAAATAGTTGGTGGTAAAGGCAAATGATCAAGGTAAAGAACAAAAGAGTAATCCGTAATTTATCAGACAAGAGCTTGAAAACGAACAAAACTCGCAATATTATTGCGATTATCGCTATTGCCTTAACCACTTTGTTATTTACATCTGTGTTTACTATGGGGATTGGCGCGATGGAAAGTTTCCAGCAGGCAACGATGCGACAGGCCGGTGGGGAAGCGCATGCTTCTCTCAAATTTATCAACGATGAGGAATTTAATCACATCAAAGACCACCCTCTTATTAAGGAGATAGCATATTGCCGCTCGTTAAGTCAAAAGGTAACAAACGAGCAATTTTTAAAGCGCAAAACAGAGTTCTGGTATCGTGACGATCTAGGGCTAAAGCTAGGATTGGTTGAGCTAGAAAAAGGCCACAAACCGGTGGCAGAAAATGAGGTTATCGCGGACTCTAGCACCTTACAGTTACTGGGTATTCCCCTGAAAGAGGGCGTTCCGTTGACCTTGAAGCTTGAGGTTCACGGCAAAACGGTGCAGCGTGAATTTATCCTCGCCGGCTGGTGGAAGAGTGACCTCGCCGCCGGGATGGACGTAGGCACAATCTATGCTTCTAAAGCTTATGTGGATGCCCATGCTGAAGAATTAATTAACACATATAAGCAGGATTATAATCGGACCGGAGCCATCAGGGCAGATATCATGTTCGATAACAGCTCGAACATCCAGGGAAAACTTGATCAAGTGATTACAGAAAGCGGTTATTCCCTAGACCAAAATGCACCGAACTACATTGCAAGTTCTGTGAACTGGACGTATTTTTCCAACACTTTCAGTTCGAACCCTGAAGTCGTCTTTGTCTTAGCTGGTGGTCTGTTACTGATCATGCTTACTGGCTATTTGATCATCTATAATATTTTCCAAATCTCGGTGATGCGTGATATTCGTTTCTACGGTCTTCTAAAAACCATCGGCACAAGCAGTAGCCAACTCCGTAGGCTCATTCATAGACAGGCATTATTTCTTTCCTTGGTCGGAGTTCCCATCGGCTTACTTGTGGGTTTTGGGGTCGGAAAATCGCTTCTCCCTCTGCTTATGAACACTTTTGGGCACGCTGAGGTAACCCTATCCCCCAACCCATGGATTTTTATCAGCTCCGCTTTGTTTGCAGCCATTACAGTTATCATCAGTATTTATAAGCCTATTAGGATTGCAGCGACTGTGTCTCCAATCGAGGCAGTAAGATACGTAGACGGAGCTATCAAAAAGGGTAAGAAAAAACTTAAAAAATCAACTAACGGTGCTAAAATGCCGCTGATGGCTCAAGCCAACTTAGGGCGCAATAAGAAGCGGACTACTTTAGTGCTGATTGGCCTTTCTCTAAGTCTGGCGCTACTGAATATTACTTTTACATTATCCCAAAGTCTGGATATGGATAAATATGTGTCTAGAAGCATTGACGCTGACTTTGTGATTGCACATGCAGGTTATTTTCAAGAACATTTCACAGGTCCTGACAATGCAACAACGGAAAGTTATATCCAGGCCGTACAAGCACAACCTGGTTTTGAAGAAGGTGGACGATTGTACAGTGGCAGCAATTTACTCACTGCTGATTGTAAAGAGACCTTAAAGGGAGACGGCACCGACGCTCGTGGCAACTTATCTGCAACGCCAGCAGGCATTAATGCTTGTGGCTCTTTACCATACGACACCGACGCTCGTGGCAACATATCAGCAGCAGCATATGGTCTCGAAGAGTTTCCTCTTCACCGACTACAACTAATTGACGGTGAGCTTGATTATGGCAAGCTGGCTTCGGGTAAATATATCCTGGAAAATGTCATACTGGATAACGATGGTAATCCCAAAATGAAATATTCGGCATATAAGATAGGTGAAAAGGTTGTCCTTCATAACTATATGGACACAGCAAAAGTCCAGGAGTATACTAGCCATGAATTCACAGTCCTCGGTCATGTCGCCCGAAAAGGAATTAATAATGGTGTAATAGGTGCTAATGTTGAATTCTTTCTTCCGGCGGATATCTACAAAACACTTGTGAAGAAGCCTACGGTGATGAGTTATGATTTTAATGTATCCAACAGTAAAGAAAAAACGATGGAGAGCTTCTTAAAGAACTATACCGGAGTAAAGGAGCGAACGATGCACTATCGATCCAAATCTACCGTAATTACCGCGTTATTAGGTATGCGAAATACTATTTTGATGATTGGCGGTATGCTCAGCGTTATTATCGGTTTGATTGGTACTCTTAATTTTGCAAACGCGCTTCTAACTAGCATTCTGACCCGCCATCAAGAATTTGCTATACTACAAAGTATCGGTATGACTACTAAACAATTAAAGACAATGCTCATTTATGAGGGTCTGTACTATGTGCTCGGTACTAGCATATGCTCCATCTTATTAGGAAGCTTATTTTCCGTCTTGATTGCAAGACCCTTGAGTAACGTAATGTGGTTTATGAGTTATAAATTTATTATTTGGCCGCTGATCCTCGTGCTGCCTGTTCTGCTCGTGCTTGGGATCTGTCTTCCTCTCGCTATTTATTCTCTGAGCAACAAGAAAACTATCGTAGAACGACTGCGAACAGCAGAATAAATCTCCCCCTAGTCAAGAAACGAAATGACCTAGCAAAAACTTCTGGCTAGGTCATTTCTTAGTTGCTCAACTGTATAATTAGTGCCCGTTCCCTAACCTCCCTGAATTTATTAAAATAATGAGAAAAAACATAGGACCTTGGTGAAAGAGCAACTGTGGACATCCATCAAGGAGAATAAGCTGACTACGGCACAGAATTGGATCACCCACGAAACTCTTAAATCGTCTTCATAATCGCCCTATGAAGGTATCTATTCGATTGTCTATATGGACGCAGATCTACTATAAAGTCAAGAAAGATGAGGAAATTATAAGCATATCTATAGAACGCAAAAAAAAGAAGAAATGTAAACACTTCTCCTTTTCCGCCTTTAATCGTTTAACAAGCAAAAATTCTAATGTGGGAATGCTACCACCAACAGGTGACATTACAATCACAATGACCATCTTGTGTTTGGCAATCTGAGGTACAACTACCAGTACAGTCTTTTTGTACTATCATATCAAAATCATTGGCTACCAAAATCTCGAGATTTTCCATGTAATCACCTCCCTTCACTATTAAGATACATTAGTATGTACCCCTGATTCTTTTAATGTAAAAATCAGCTACTTTTTCGACATAATTAAATAGAGTGGACTACTGTTAGAATGGATACCCAAAGTAGAGGATTTCAATTGGGTTTTCGGTGCAACCGTTCATACTGATTTAGAGAGGTTCGCATCAACAGGCAGCTGATGTTTGGAGTTCATGGTTGCTTTGTATTTTTTTCATGGTTTTGGACTTTAAACCAAGCTCCTTCATGATTCGTACTACCGTTTTTTCCGACACGGTAACTCCTTGTTGAACCAAAGCTTTATTAACCTTCTGGCTGCCATACAAACGGCATGGATCTAGGAAGATCCTCTAGCTTGTCAGTCACCATAAAAAGGCTACGTGACAAGCTAGAGAATCTTCCCTCCTGTCCCCAGTACATTAAGACATATATGGGATCGGCTTACACATGGGCGGTGAAAAATGACTCCCCTGAACTATGTGTGTATTGGAGGTGCCGTTACTACTTTATTCTTTGCTGGGGCTGTCATTCTTATATATCGTAATAACGTACGTAAAACAATGAAAACTATTGATCATATGGTTGAAGCTGCAATTAGTGGCGAGTTCTCAGAGCGTTTTTTTGACGAATCCGTTATGTCAGCAGTAGAGGCCAAGCCTGCGCAATTTCTTTCCATTTGCTCCGTTTCTTCGAAAAATTTGTTGGCATAAACAAATAAAATAAACGAGCTCATTTCTGACATCTCACATCAAACGAAACACCTATTGCTAACATCTTCCTTTACTCACAACTGCTTAGCGAATATGATTTGCTGGAGGATAGCTCCTCTTGCATAAAATCTCTATCCACACAAGCCGAAAAACTTCATTTCCTTATACATGCAATGTTGAAAACCTCGCAAACTTGAAACGGAGATTATCACAGTTTCGCCAAGGCAGATGCTAAAGGGATCTCCGTTGCTATGAAGACAAAGCCCGCAAGTTCACGGTATACCATGTACTCCAATACTGGTGTGTGGCTGCCTTGGAACAATGGAGAAGCTATCGATCCAGCGTAGATTTTGCGCCTCTCTCTGGCCTGCCTGTCGTCCATTATTCACGCTTTTCCACCAAAGCCGCCGAAGTCCCGTTTTCCGTATTTAAGGAACTTTTCCATCTACTTGTTCGCAAATGCAACTGGGAAGCTCGCCGGAAGCTAACTTTCCAAAAGAACTATTACTCATCGATTCTACCACGATGACGGTGGGAAAAACGCGGTTACCTTGGGCTCATTATCACGGGGAGCGTGCAGGTATTAAGCTTAATGTCGCTTTACGAGCAGAAGATGGGCAACCTCTTCAAGTGGTCGAAACGCTGGGCTCCAAGCATGATGGCCCCATGAGTGAAGCGTTAGCTCAACCGGATTACATCGTGGTGATGGACCGTGCCTATGGAAAATTGGAGCGTCTGGATGAGTTCAAAATCCAAGGACAATCCTTTGTCATTCGGCTTCGGGACAACGTCCATTTGGAAAAGCCTCATGCCCTTTCCCGTCTCAAGGAGGTAGATTCATCCGTCATTCGGGATATCACCTGCCAGTTAGGGACACCACAGTGTCGTTCCAAGCAGCGTCATCGTGTGGTGATGTTTCGAGATTTTGAAGGTCGAGAAATCCGAGTCGTTACCGATTTAATGCAGGTCACGGCGGAACAAATCGCACAGATGTATAAGGCTCGATGGCAGATTGAAGTCTTTTTCCGATGGATCAAGCAACATTTGAATATCCCAACGCTGTTTGGCACGACCGAAAATGCGGTCTATGGTCAACTCTTTTGCGCGCTCATCGTTTATGTCCTGCTTAAATGGTTATTTGATGCTGCTCAAACGGCGTGGCCCAAACATGCCATTCTTTCCTTTGCTCGATTTTCTCGTCTTTTTCTTCTGCAAAAACTACCAGTGGAATGGCTGATCCAGATTCAGCATGTTCTTCTTGAGCGTATCTCTGCTTCTATGAATCAAATTACTTATTCTGGTTAATCAACAGACCTGTTATTCAGGTGATTGCCTATGATTTATTCGGCCGTATTGATAACACCGATAACGGAATTGGAATTTCACAGGAAGAACACAGCAAAATCTTTAAGCGTTCTATCGATCACAAACTGTGAACTCGAAGGAGGGAGTTGGTATTGGGCTATTTTGGGCGAGAGAAATCATTGCCGCTGAGGGGGCAACATCAAGTTACGACCAAGTCCGGGGAGCGGCTCGACCTTCTCAATTTTTCTTCCGATAGCAAGTAATTCTATGAAAAATATTTAATTGAGGAATTTTAAGTATGGCATGTCCTGTTTTATAAAACACTGAAATACATACTATTTTCTCATGGAGGAGAAGTTTAATTACTCTATTAAAAACTCAAGAGGTGAGCAACGAGGATATTGTCGTTGACTCCTTAAGAGGTAATGTACCTTTAGTCGCGATTACTGGTACATCCTGCAGTAGTAAGCTAAGTATTTAATTCTCCATGTTATTTGGTTCATTATTACCATTATTAGTGACAAACAGAACGAATGTTCGATATTAGAAATGGATTAGTCAGTGAATGAAATAAAAAGCTTCATCCATAAAAAGGGCATGGTTTAATGGATTATTAAAATTTCACAGGCAACCAAGTATTACAGAAAAAGTGTTTTTTATTACAATTGTATTTTTCACTAGGCGTTTGGTCGTATCCTGTATATGAATAGTCTGTTAAAGGTCTACTATCGCTTCCCAAAACTTATGGGCACTATTTAATTAAGTTAACTATGCATCTGATATATATATCAATTTAATTAAAGGAGAGTAAACAATGGAAAAATTGGAGTTATTGAATATAGAAGATTTTGATATGTCAATCCAAGGACCAATTTGTGATGCAGATAGCTGTGAGTATGATTGTGCACCTGATAGTAAGGGATACTGTAGTGCTGCTTTTACTGGTTTATTGTAGTAATAGCAAATTAATTTTTTAAATTTCAATAAACGGTATGTATACATCTAGGTACTAAAACTCAGATGCATAGTTATCTTATTTTAAACACAAGCAGCACGTTTCAGCATTCTGCCGATACGTGCTGCTTGTGTTTAGCATCAAAACTTTAAAATTTTAATAGCGCATCTGCTGATTGTATAAAATCCCTAGTTTACCTGAAATACATCTTATTAGATTAATTAAATATAACATTTAAAATATCGGGAAATCCTTCCATAATGCGAGGTTTTTTTCATGCAAATCGTGTGTGACATTTATAGAGTAAGACATAGTCGATTAAGGCTGAGAAGCGTTGCCCGTCATAGGTAATCCAAACAGAGTAACACATTTAGATCCTGCTTAATCCTCGAAAAAACAGTGCGATCCGCCAACAGGCTCTGTACATCGCTGCGACTTCTACTCCGCAACATACATCAGTTTCATCGTCACGCTAATTTAATGTCTGTTGACATCGCCAAAAATCACTACGCAGGCACTTCTCAGAACGTCATTGCGTGGTTCCCCACTGGTATGTAAGATTTCCTTGCCCTTCGTTAATGAAGAGGTAATAATGATTTATTTTTTCAAGTTTTGTTTCTTAATTAGTATGTTGCCTAGCTGATAAAATTCTTAACCAACCGGACTTTCATGGCGACTATAGACACTAGAGGAAACACCGAATTCAAGGCTATATGCAGCCTTATTCCTCTTCATTTTCCATGATAAAGAACCTAGGCAACCTTGTTTGCTACGTTAATCGTAGTGGATCTTGGGTAGAAAAAATCTCCTACGAGCCTCCACGATTACTTTCTTTAAAGATTCAACGGAATTAACTAGGGTGTATCTGAAAACTCAACCAAGTGGTGCTAAATCAATAAAACCATGGCAAAAGCCAAAAAAGGCAAAGCTCAGAAAGTTTCGAGAAAGCTTATCATACCGTGTGGCAATCCCGTGGAATTGCCTGAGTTTGTTGAAAAAACATTCCACCACATGCCGTTCTTTATAGTAGTAAAAGTCGCATTCCCAAGGATGTGCCGCATTAGACTTTGGCGGGATGCAGAACATAGCGTCTTAAGATTCGATATATGTTCTAATGTTCAGAGTTCCTTAGGCTTTATCAGCTAAAACCACAGTTCCAGGCCGCGTTACACCAGAGAGAACTTCAATGGCCACCGTGCTGTCATGGATATTTCCAGGTGTTAAAAACAGGCGAATGGGATTACCCAAGGCATCTACTACAGCGTGAATTTTGGTGTTTCGGCCGCCTCGGGACAGTCCGGTCTCTTGATGGGTTTCGGCGTTCTCAGCCCCTTTTTAGCCTCCGCTGCATGCTGATGAACCTTGCAGGAAGTGCTATCGATGGAGACATCCTGCAAGTCAGCGTCGCTGGCCAAGGCCTCAAATATGTTTTGAAAAAGATCATTTTGGCTCCACAAGCGAACCGGGAATACACGGTTTTTCAGGGACCAAAACGTCCCGGCAAATCACGCCAGGGAGCGCCTGTTTTCACCTTCCAAAAAATCCCATTCAGCATCACTCGATTGGGCTTCGAGGGTCTGCCTTCGCCTGTATTTTCGGCTGGCAATAGACCGTGAATCCGTTCCCAATCCTGATCCCTAATTTCATGACTTAGCATTGGATTACAGGCCTCCTTGTGATTTCTCTCCTGTAAAATTATGCTGTGATTCCTTATTTGAATCAATAGATAGTTTTCAGACACTCCCTAGTGAGTATTTTACGAATAGTACAGTTGTCTTCTTTTTAAAAGAAGGTAAAATTAAAGATAACAAAACAACGATTTTCTAATAAAAAGAAAATCGTTGTTTTAGTAGAGAATCTCTTGCGTTTATTCATACCAATACTCCAAACTCAGATTACTTTTTTCACAAAAAGGATAACTATGCATCTGAGTTTTACTGCTTAGATCCGCACATGTCTTTTATAATTCAGAAATTTAAATTTGCTATTTTATAAATATCCAGTCCAAGCAGCACTACAGTTCCCATTACTATCAGGAGCACAATCATACTGACATCTGCTCCCATCACATTTTTGAATTGACATATCAAATTCATCCACATCCAATAATTCTAATTTTTCCATTGTATACTCTCCTTTAATTAAATTAATATATATCAGATGCATAGTTAACTTATTTAATAGTTCTCCATCAACCCTTGAGAGGTAATAGTAGCTTCTTATTTATATAATTGATCTTATATAGAATACAATCAATAACCAAGATTAAAATACAAATGTAATAAAAAACCGTTCTTCTGTTATGTTAGGTATTATATATAAACTTTCCAGATGGATACCAATATACAATGTCAGTTACGTAATCGATATTTTGCAGAATACTTTAATTTATGACGGATTGTAATATGAAGTGCGACACCTACTGGATATAAATAGACAAAGAGCCCATGACCGGATTCGTGTAGAATGAAAGTTCCTACACCCACATTCACACAAGGAGAATCCACCATGAGCTACTCACATCTTAGCATAATCGAACGCAGCAAGCTAGAAATCCTGCATCAGCCGGGAATCCGCCGAAATGCAACAGAGCAGCCTTACCGTGCTGAGACCTCTCAGAAGAGCTATGTCCAGCGCCGCAAGGCTTCGGTTCCTGCAGGGCAAGTGGACGCCAGAGCTGGCTAGTAGCATCCAAAATAAGCTTCAAGCGACCTGGTCCCCCGAGCAGATCATGGAGAGATTGCGTCAGGAGAGGCGTGCGATCGTATGCTTTAAAACGATATATCGTTGGCTGTATCACGGACGTTTAGAGAAGGGCATTCTCACGGTCCTCAGGCACAAAGGAAAAGGGCAGAAGCCAGCGGAGAGACGTGGTACATTTGCGATAGGCAAGTCTATCACCCAGCGTCCCAAAGAGGTTCGATCCCGGAAAACATTTGGTCATGGGCAACTGGACACGGTCGTCTCCGGCCGTGGAAAAAGCAAGGGCTGTGTGACCACGTTTATCGAACGCAAAACACGTCTGTACACCGCCATTCGGTGCCTGACCGTACTGCGTTGTCCATGGAGATCGCCTTTGGAGTAGCCGCCTCCCAATACCCCTCCGGGGCATTTCAAACCGCATCAGTTGACCGTGGCAAAGAGTTTGCCTGCTATGCGAGTCTGGAAGCTACCCATAACGTACAGGTGTATTTTGCAGATCCGTATTCCTCCTGGCAACGAGGCTCTAACGAGAATGCCAATGGCCTCTTGCGTGAATTCTTCCCTAAAGGTACGGATTTCGCCCAAATCACAGATGAGACCTTGGAGGCAGCTCTCCACTTCATAAATCACAGCCCCCGAAAATGCATGGGCTGGAAAACCGCTCACGAATCCTTTTCAGAGGAACTGTCGCACTTGGCTTGACAATCCGTCTTATAAATAATAGAAAATTTCAATAAAAATAATATTTACTCTGCCTGCCGAAGTTGCTCTACAATACTTTGTTTGTTGTTCAAAAAATAAATTACTAATGGAATGATCACTCCAAGAGCAAATAAAAGCGGCAATATAACTAATACAGGCCAGATCACAAAATGATAACTAAAAAACCATATCATGCTACTGATAGGTTTTACAATAAACAAAGAGGACATGATAGCCAAAAGGATAGAAAATACGCTTGTACAAACTGTATAGTACAGTCCTTCAAAGGCTAGCATACTGCGCAGCTGTTTTTTGGTCATACCAATGCTTTGTAGCATGGCAAATTCCTGCCGTCGCGTTAATATGCTGGTTAAAATCGCATTAAAAAAGTTCAGGATCCCAATCAAGCCAATGATCAGACTAAGCGTGCCCCCAATTAAACTGACCGTCTTTCGCATATCCGATACTTCATTTTCTACTGTAAACTTGGATTGGTAATCCATTAGGGGTTCTACTATTTTTGTGTAGCTTTTTAAGAAAGTTTCCATGGTTGTTTCCTTATCAGAGGATACATTAAAAGCATAACTCATCACAATAGGATGCGGTGTCAATCTTTTATAAATATCCGCTGGAAGATAAAAGTTGTAGTCTCTTAATCTGCGATCAGAATTGGAGTTTTTAATTGCTGCGTGACCAAGTATTATGAATTTATGCGTTGTATACTCTTTGTCCATTGGAGCTTCCTTGGTGCCCATATAGCTATGGAGAGTTATCTTGTCACCAACCTTGTATTTTATCCAATCCGATTTCGGTTTGCCGTTATCATTGAGCTCAACTCCTTCCAGAATATACTTTCCTGAAGTTAATAAACCGTAATCCAGTTCACCGTCAATTAATTGCAGTTGGTGTAACGGCAGCTCTTCAAGCCCATATACTTGTGCCGTATAGTTATTGTAAGCATCAAGCCTATCACTTGTTTCTATAGTAGTATTCTTTGGTTTCTCCACTGTTAACAGCTGAGGGTCACCATACAAACGGCCTCCTCCTTCAAATCCAGGTTGAGATTGTACGGCCCGAATAATACTTCCAGAAGTTTCACTCTCTAAACCTTCAAAATTCTGTCTAAACAAATCTGCATGTCCAATTAGGAAGTCTGTGTCACTGAATCGGGAAGACAAATATTTATTCATATCCATACTTTGGGAGAGCGCAAACGTCGTGTTCAGTAATACAAGGCTCAAAGAGAGGCTGGTGACCACCAAAATAGTTCGTTTTTTGTTACGTCCCAAATTGGTACGTGCCATGCTGTGCATGTTTACTCCTTGAGTAGTTTTTTTCAGCATTACCTTGTTCTTGAGGTCTCGGTCCACATATCTTATCGCCTCAACTGGTGACACTTTTGAAGCCGTCCTGCTTGGTTTATAGATGCTGATAGATACAGTCATAATTGCGAACAACGCAGCTAATATAAAAATCCATGGACTTGGGGATACCGATATTTCTATGCTAGCTGCCTTGGTGTTTTTCATGATCAATGGCACAAGCGACTTACCAACCATGTAACCTATAATTAAGCCAATGGGAATTCCGAAGGTGGAAAGGAGTAGAGCTTGTCTGCGGATGATCCTGCGAATCTGCCCGCCACTTGTCCCAATCGTCTTCAGAAGACCATAAAAACGAATGTCACGCATTACAGAAATCTGAAATATGTTATAGATAATCAAATACCCTGTCAACATGATTAGTAGTAGGCCTGAAATGAGTGCCACGATAATTCCAGGACTCATAATGAAGTTGGTTGATAGGTATGCCCAATTAACATTGCTTTCCACATAGTTTTCTGCTTCTTTATCCAAGGAGTATCCGCTTTCTACAATTACTTGATCAAGCTTGCTCCGCAGATTAAGGCTATCGTCGAACATGATATAGGGATTAATAGTACCAGTGTAGAAGTGGTTTTCTTTATGTGTGTTTTGCAGTTCAGTGGCATATGCCGTTAGATATGCTTTAGAAGCGTAGATTTGTCCTACATTAAATAGTGGGTCGCTCTTCCACCAACCGGAAAGAACAAAATCGCGTCGCACTTCTTCACCCCGAATATTAAGCTTTAGTGTCAAAGGTGCGCCAATTTTCAAGGGAACACCCATCAATTGCAACGTATGAGTATCTACTATCACTTCATTTTCGGCTATAGGTCTATGACCTCCATCCAACTTAATGAATCCTAGCTTTAATGCCACATCATCGTAATACCAGAACTCCGTTTGGCGTTTTAAAAATTCCTTGTTCAAAACACCGTCACATAATATACGTCTATACGCTATTTCTTTGATCAACGGGTGCTGTTTAATCTTTATAAATACCTCTTCATTGATATTTTTAAGCACGGCGTGCCCATCCCCACCAGACTGCCGCATCATAGCTCGTTGCATGTTATCCACGGTGGCCAGCCCCATAGTGTACAATGTTGTAAATAGCAATGAAGTGAGAGCTATGGCTATAATGGCAATGAGGTTTCTCGTTTTATTGGCCTTATAGCTTTTGTCTGCCAAATTGCGGATTGCCTTTTTATTTCTAACTTTGATCATTTTATATCACCACCGATAATTTTACCGTCCTCAATACGGATGATACGATCCGCCATTTGCGCGATTTCCTCGTTATGGGTAATCATCACGATCGTTTGGCGAAACTGTTGGCTTGACACCTTAATAAGTCCCATGACATCCAGAGTGGTTCTACTGTCTAGGTTACCAGTGGGTTCATCTGCCAAAATGATAGCCGGTTTCGTCGCCAATGCTCTTGCAATAGCTACACGCTGCTGCTGTCCTCCCGAAAGATTATTCGGCAGATTGTCTAGTTTATTCTCAAGCCCCAGCGTATTCACAATTTTTTCTACATAGACTTTATCTGGTTGCTTCCCATCCAATTCAATGGGTAGTATTATATTCTCTCGTACATTCAAAACAGGAACCAGATTATAATTTTGGAAAATAAACCCGATCTTTCGTCTACGAAAGATCGTTAACTCTTCATCTTTTAGTGGAAAAATATCTTTTCCATCCACCGTGACGTTTCCACTTGTTGGTCGGTCCAGCCCACCGAGCATATGTAGCAAGGTGGATTTTCCACTCCCAGATGTACCAATGATGGCAACAAACTCTCCATGATCTACCTTCAAGTCCACTCCGTTCAAAGCATGAACAGTGGTATCTCCACTGCCGTAAATTTTCTTTAGATTCTTGGTCTCTAATATCTTCATTTGCTCTCCTCCAAACAAATAATGTCTGTATCGTAGTAATCCACAATACAGACATTATCATATTAATCTTTCCACAATCTTTCTCAAATCTAACAGTATTGTAATAATTCTAACGATTTAATTGTAAATTACTTACCTACCGCAAAGTTTTCTAATATATGCTCAAAGCTTTTTACCGTGGAATAATGGATTTTTTGAGCCGTACAGAATACAGGAGAAGCTTTATAATAATTTTCAGTTTGTATTTTGTTGATAATTTTACACATTTTGCTGCGACAATTATTATACATTGCACAGCGAGTACAAGTTCCCTCTTCGTGTTGATTAACTTTATGCAAGTTGGACAATTGCTGTAAATTCAAACCATCAAACACATTGCCCATAGAAAATTCGCTGTGTCCTACCGCATAAATACAAGGATAAATTTCACCTGTGCTGGAGAAATGGAAGCTTGTTAAGCAAGCATCGCAGGCCCCTCTTGGACGGAAGTACTCATTTTTAAAGTTGTATAAATGATATTGCGCATGCCTGAGATCCTTTTCAACCATATAGGTAAAAATATCATTAAGATTATGGTGATAAATTCGCATAAGCTCCTTGTTCCAATGGGGATCGCTTTCATCTATAGCAAAGGTGACAAGCGGGCAGCCTTTCTCAGAAAGATAAATATAGTTTTCAGCAAAATGCATGACGTTGTTAGCCGTAACCGTCATTCTTACACGATAAAATTGTGCTTGGTTGTTTAAATACTCAATAGTCTCCATAACCCGTCTATAACTACCCTGTCCATTTTTATATACCCTATTAAGATCATGGCTTCCCTGCTCGCCATCCACACTTACAGTTAATTGGACATGGTTTACAACATAGTCAAGTATCTCTTTACTGTGAATTGTCCCGTTTGTTGTCATTGAAAAATCAATGTTATTTGAGAATTTTAACTTCAGTTCCTCAATAAAAAATCGAATAATCGGAAAATTAAGCAGTGGTTCCCCCCCATGTAACCCTATATGGATCTTATCATTTTGCTTTTCAGGGTTTGCAGTAAGTACTTTTTCTATAAATTCAATAGCTTTAGTTGCAGTTTTTTGCTCCATCGTTTTTGGTGCTTTGTTAACATAGCAATATTTGCATTTCAAATTACAATCTTCTGTCACCCAAAAGGTGAAATTCATTTTGTCGCCCTCCTTATGAACTTAGTTATTCCAAATTAATTTCTGAAGTTGCTTCTTTTTCCTTTGACAAACGGAATCGAATAACTGTTGATTTTGATACAGATAATAAATATTACTAATGCAGTGATGGCAAAATAAATGAACATCGCAATCAGCACATGGCTCAAAGTTCCAAGGTCGTATACGTTCAATTTGAGCATAATCCGTTGTTAGATTGCTATCGGCTAGGAGTGTTACTATATTATTGTCAAATACATTTCCTAACACAAAATCTACAGACTCCATCAGTCCACCACAGGGGTAAATATTCCCATCCCCCCCGATGAACAATTCCCTTTTTCCAGGTGAACAAAGACGACATGCAACATCTTCTGAGGTGAGATCACCATCAAAAGGTTTCACCGGGAAAATCTCATCGCTATTTTCTCCAGCTCTTCCTTCAGGTGTCATGGTGCGCAATATAGGTTCAACCTTTAATTCCTTGCATAAACTCAAAAATTTTTCTTTTCCCCCATCAAGGGTATAGTTAGTAATTGTCATCGACAAGGCAATTTTTTGTAAACCCTTGCTTTGCAATAATTTAATGCTTTTAATCACCCTATTAAAAACGCCTTTTCCTCTAATTTGGGAACAAGTGTCTTCATCATAACCATCCACACTAAAGGAAACCTTATCTACGTATTCAAGAAGCTGTTCAGCATTTTTCTCAGAAATGAATAGACCATTCGTGGACAACAAAACCATACCATCAAATTTGCTTCTCAGGTACACCAATATATGCATGATATCAATACGCATCATAGGTTCCCCACCAGTTACATTAATAGCCTGAGGGCGAAGGACAACAATTTGATCAATAACCTTTTTTACTTTCTCTGTTGTTAAAGCGTCGGTAAACCTTATATCAGCCGAAGCACTACAATGTTTACAATGTAAATTACACCTATTCGTTAAAGCTAGATATACAACATCAACTGACTCCTTATAAACATCTGATAATTGATCTTCCGTGAGAATGCATTGAATATTCACTAATTCATGAAAAAGATTCGTTAAATTATGAACAACTTCGATATGCTGTGAACTTTTTGCGGGATTTAGTAGCAACTGAATTTCCCCGTTATTAACCATATCCTTTAGCACAAGATAATAAGATTTAGATGTTTTCATATAAATACCTGACTTTGTATTTGCAATAATCACCTGATCATCATGAAATAATTCATGTGAATAAGGATTAAAAACATATGCCACATTCTAATCTCCTTTCGACTAGTTCAAGAATAAGTGATCTACTAAAACTAGATAGACCCATACAATCCAATTGCTTTTTTCTATTAAATACATCATTAAATCCTCTAATAATTGTTGTTATGTCATAATTCGATGCTTTAATGACATAAAAAGATTATGGTGCTACATACAAATGGTTTGTATCGAAGTCTAATAAAATGTATTTCATGACATTAAAAAAGTGGTTTATGTCATGAATATAATAATCAGATATCCAATAGTAAAATAGAAAGTAATGAATAGTTTCACAACGTCAAAGTATAGTACATATTCTTTAACCTATTTCTTTAAAGCTTTTATAATTGCATCAGGAAGGCGGATAAACTTATGTATAAAAAATATAATTGGCTTTTTAAAGGGGTTCACAAATTTCATTTCTTTACTATATTGATATTGGTTTTCCAAGCTTTAGATACAATACTCAGCATGATAATTCCTCAATACATAAGTAGAATTGTTGATGCAGGATTAGTTTCAAAAGAGTTGTCTTTAATTATAAAATTTATAGGTATTACAGTTGGATTATATATATTTTCTCACCTATGTAGTTTAATTTCTGAATTTGTATTTGCAGAATTAGGAAAAAGAATATCTTACAATATGAAGAAGAAGTTATTAGAAAAGATGTTTGTTTTACCAGGAGAAATTATAACTGCTAACAATGATAAATTATTATCTCTGTTTATGAACGACATCGGGATAATCGAAAGATTGATATCCAATGGTATTCCTATGCTAATATCCAACTTACTTTTTCTAATTGTGATTTGTATCGTATTACTACTTTACAACTACAAATTATTTGCACTTATCCTTTTGATCATGATTTTCACTTTAATTTGTCAAATATTCCTTAATAAAAAAATCACTCAAAAGACTAAATTAGTTATGGAAGCCTACGACAATTCTTTTTTTTATATCAGAAATACCCTTGTTTCACTCCTTTATTCCATCGGAATGGACATAAAGGACTATATTCTTGGAAAGTATATGCCTTTGGAGGGGAAATCACTTGAGGCTAATAGAAAGAGAGTAAACACACTTATAATTGCCTCCACTGTTCCTTCAATCATTACCTCTGTTGGAAGTGTTCTTCTTTTAGGCGTTGGTGCCATTTTAGTAATGGATGGTCAAACCAGCATGGGTATACTAACGGTATTTGTTTATTATTCGAATCAGATTATAGGCCCCATTAAAAGTGTGACAAACTATGTGGCTGCTTGGAAGCAAGCAAAAGTATCTATCGAAAGAATTGAGACCATTATGAAAGCAGATGAGGTGATTTAACATGAATATAGAGTTTAAAGATGTCAGTTATAGTTATAACGGTTTGGAAATGGCACTTTCAAATGTCTCTTTCGTTATTCACGGCCATACTATTTTTTGTCTATCGGGTCACAATGGAGCAGGAAAAAGCACGTTACTAAAATTACTTATAAAAATCAATTGTAATTACACCGGTAAAATTATAATTAATGGCCGAGAATTAAGGGATTGGAAGCGTAAAGATATTATCAAAAAAATAGCAATTTGTTTCCAAGAACCTGTAATGTATGTGGATACCCTATTTAATAATATAACTTTGGGCCAACAGGGTATCTCGGTTGAGAAGTTAAATTATTACATCCAATTATTAGATACCAATAATTTCATTCATAATAATGACCAACAGCAAATTATTGGTAAGAATCTCTCTTTATCTGGAGGGCAACAACAACTAATCTCAATACTGCGGAATATCTATACCAATAAAGAAGTATTAATCTTTGATGAACCAACTTCAAATTTAGATAGTGTTGTAAAAAAGAATTTTATTTCGCTATTAGATGATCTCAAAGAGAGTCATACTATTATATTAATTACACACGACAGTGAAATTGTGAATAATTATGAGCAGGTACTGCTGTAAGCTCAGATCAAGCTACAGTCCTTTCCCGTATAAATCCTTCTCTCCTAAACCGCTTAGAAGTGGTAGGATATTTGTACAGAAATTTTGAAATCAATACGGGAAGACTGCCCCTCTTCACTGCTATTACAGATCCCACAACACAATATTAACGTAAAATTTATGTTCTTCGATTCTTATGTCTATGATTCCTGAATTCTCATTCACAATCTTCCTAACACTTTTTAGACCAAAGCCATGGTTTTTCCTATCCTTTTTTTTAGTTACTAGACTGCTATTTAAAAACTTTGGATTATAGGAATTCGAAACTTCTAAATAAAGTTGCCTTTCATGATACTTAATTTTTATATCAATTGATTTTTCACCTTCAATAATCTTGTCACAGGCCTCTATTGCATTATCCAACAAATTCCCAAATACATTAGCTATGACATTATTGCTCAAAGAAAATTTTTCTGGAAGAAAGCAATCTATAGTTACTAATACATTCTTCTCAGTAGCTAAACTTATCTTTTCAGTGAGCAAATAATTAAGCACATAGTTTGGTGTATATTTCTGAGTTACAGTATTTCCAATATCTGAAAGAATTTCTTTTATAAAAGCATCTGCTTCTTTGTTCCTTTGATCTTTCAACAATCCTTGTAAAGTCAATAATTCATTTTTCATATTATGCCTAATCACACGAATTTCTTTTTGAGATTTCTCCAGGTTATCATAATAATTATTTTTTTTCGCATTATTGAGATTCACTAATTCTTGCTCCATCATTTCTCCATAAGCCTTGTTTAGTTTCTCATGAGTCCATTGCATAGCGATGTTA
Source organism: Paenibacillus sp. SEL3 (assembly GCF_054602585.1). Lineage (NCBI taxonomy): Bacteria > Bacillati > Bacillota > Bacilli > Caryophanales > Paenibacillaceae > Paenibacillus > Paenibacillus sp. SEL3. The sequence continues at coordinate 1,591,878 of NZ_CM137725.1, forward strand.
ATTGATAGCACTCCCATTACAGAAATCAGGCTTAAAATTGGGTTAGGACGCTCACCAGATTTTAGAATTAACTCACAATGGCTGCCCAGCATAATAAGAGTAACTATAGGAAGGGAAATCAAAAATACATCTAAACATTTAGATGTATTTCTCTTTCGATAATCATCTACTCTATATATGAAGGGTATCCATAAGAATATAAAAAACTTAATGACTTCTGATAACATAACTTGCATTTCATAATAGTAGGATGAATGCTTAGTTATAAAAAGTAAATCAGGAAAACAAATTTTAATAATAACAAAAGATAGCCCATGAGATGCTATACCTACTAGTATAACGTTTAAACCCCACCAAAACTTTTTCTTCAGAGAGTCATAGTAAAAAAAAAGCACTGTGACTATTAAAATAATATTTGAGATTACATTCGAATTCATATTTAGAAAATTATTATTCACCAATACAACACATAATACTATAAATGTTAATATTAGATTTTTGGTTGTTCGGGAAATATTTCTAACAACAAGTACCTTATTAAGAAGTCCACTTATGGTAATAAGATCAAAAGAATTTAATATAAAATCAAAAATGACTTTTTTCAACTAGTATCTCTTCCTCATATAATTTATCATTTTTTGTTTAAATTCCTTCTTAAATTTTCTACTGATCGGTAATTCCAGATAAGTATCCTGAACTTCTTTGTTTATAATTTGTTTAATTAGAACATTTTCGCACTTCATTCCTATCACGTATTTCAGATTAATAATATATGAAGCATGAATTTGAGAAAAAATCGTCGGATCAAGTTGACATAGTATTTGTGAAGTAGTCTGATTGCACGTATACTTTTTTGTCTCAGTATAGATGCGAACAGCTCTACCGCATTTTTCAAAGTAAATAATGTCATCTGCATTTAAAACGAGCTTATTTCGTTCGCAACTAAACTCAAAGTAACTGTGCGTGCTATGTAAATAATGGTCCGCTCTTTGGAGAATCTCATAAAAATTACATTCATTTATTGGTTTTAGTATATAATCAAAAGTTTGTACTTTAAATACATCTGGCATATATTCACTATAATTGGTCACAAAAATAATTACAGCTCTTTTATCAAACTCTCTTATCTTTTTAGCTAGACTAATTCCGTCCATATCGGGCATCTCAATATCAAGAAGATAGATATTGTACTCAACTTTATTTTTTGTTACATATTGAAGCAAATTTTCACCATTTCCAAAGGTATCTACTTCTACTTTGGTAAAAGGATATTTTAGTGCTAATTCTTCAATCCGACCCAATTCGACATTTGTATCATCACACAAAGCAATGTTTAACATCCTCACACATCCCTGCATAATCATTATTAATCGCAAAGTATCGTCTATAAATAAAATTGTGAACTTCACATAAATGAATTAATTCTGAGATGTAAGGAATAATTCAAATCCTGAATAATAGGAATATGTATCAAAAAAAGTAATAATAATCACACATATAGTATACCATTTCAAGTAATATACATACAATACTATATTTCTAAATAAATACATTTTTATGTATTTATTTAAAATGAAAAATTTAGGAAGCATTAAGCTGCTGCGCCTCTAAAAGACTACCTAAAACTAAATATCAAGTAAGTACTAACACAGAAGATTATGTGATTAGCTAATCCTCTATCTTAGTACTTGAGTAAATGACAACTTCTTCCAAGTATTTCAATAGCCTAGAAAGAGAACATACATTTAATATATTTATACTGTGATAATCGATTAAGTTATACTTCAACTCTTTTTCTAGGTTGCTCCAAAAATCCACAAAATTATAAAAGGTTATTCCAGATAACCGAGAAATAAATGGCCCTTCATATAAGGAAGAGATGTCAATTTTATGATTAGTAGCTTCATAAATTGCTTTTTCAATAGACCCTCCAAATTTTTTCACCAAATTACTATCAATTTTATTTTCTGACATATCTTTGACTATAGGTATCTCCACTTTATGTAGTAACGCATACTGTTCAAGTACATGATTATAATCAGCAAATGTGATTTTATCTTTATGACTATTGGAAGATAGAATTCGCATACTCCATCCGACACAAAAAGCGTTGGCTTTAGAAGTACCTCTAAAAAAGGCAAATCGTTCGGCAAGTGTATAGACAAAAATTGGAGCCTCATCAAATACGGCTTGGATCTCTTTATTTTTTGAAAACAAAAATGAATCAATTGAACAGAACATTTGTCCATTTACACCAATGACGGTTGGCAAACTAGCTGGATAGCTACTCTGACTACCATTTTTTACAGATACAAAAATAAGTTTATTTTGATCCACTAACTGCTGTGTAATTTGGCTAAGTTGCTGATAGTATCCTTCTGAAGTAACGGAAATGCTTATGCATATATATTTAATATTCAGATTAAGGCATTTCTTCAACGCCACATGCAAGAGTCTGGTACTCGTTTTCCCTTCTTCATTTGCTATTTTTATGATGTAAAATTGAGCCTCATTAAAAATTTGCACAATCGTATCTGCCACAGAAGTTCCATGCCCATGGTCATCCTGAAAATCATTATCCTCGATAATTTCGTCTCCTGAATATTGAAATCTCACTCCGTCTATAACATGTTTACTTAAGCTACGATTCGTCATGTCTATTCCAGTATCAATTATGACTACTTGTTTGTTGTTAAACATAGTCTTCACCTATCCTATCAAATTTATAGAATGCTATATATAAATTAGCACTTTAGTTTGATATAGAATGTGTAAGTGATAAAATAACCAATTTAATGCTATAAAAAGCAAATTTCCGATAAAAATGTATTAAAATTTCAATGCTGACCATTTATAATTACGAGTTACTAGAGTATTCAGCAAGACGAAAAATGACACAATATGCGCTGATTATTACAGTAATATTTCTACATAGATCAACCGTAGTAACCTTATTCATAGATTAACTACAACTTAAGAATACAGGCTATCTGGAAGCAATTAATCTCAATAGTCTGTTAAGGCTCCGTATAAATATTTTAAGAAGGTGATAATCAAAATAATTATATGTCCGGAAAATTAGTTAATCACGCAAAAAAAAATAATTTGGAGGTTCCTTATGATAAAAAAACAAAAATTTCTACCGTTCAAAATAGCTTTTATATTTTGTATGTGTTTGACAAGCTTTTTCATTGCTAATGATACTAACTATGCTGCAGAACATAAGAATTTTACGGCGATAGAGCAAAATGACAATAAATATAACGCAGAATATAAGAATTCTGCGGCGATAGAGCAAAATGACAATAATCCGACTGTTGAAGAATACGAGAATAATGTAAAAGATCTGCCTAGACTGAATGCGAATGAAACCATGGACAAATTCAACTCGGGAGAAGGTTTTTACTTTTATATTGGTAGACCTAGCTGCTCCCATTGTCGTGAATTTTCTCCTATTTTAAAAGAATTTTCTACACATATATCACAGCCCATTTACTACTATAATATGGATGGTGGAGACTGGGGACCGATTATCGGACAATTTCTTAGAGATCATATCGATTTACAAGGGACTCCAACATTAGCATATATTAAAGATGGAAAAGTTGTTGCCCAACAAGTGGGCACAGGACCAAATGCGGATGAATTGCAAACTATTTTCGCTGATTGCCCTCAGTAACCTTTCGCATTTCAAAATGATCGATCCAAATCATTGAAACTTTGACTCGCAAGATGGAGTTCTTTGAAAAAGACGTCCCTCTTGCGAGTCTTCTATACTTTAAAATTTAATCACAATTCCCACTCTTCCCGTAGAAGCCCCATTCGGATCGAATCATAATACTCTCCATTATAATATCTGCACTTGCGAAGCCTGGCTTCGAGGGTCATGCCCAGTTTCTCCCCAACCTTCATCATCCGATGGTTTCCTGACCAGGTTGTAAAGCCCACTCTTACTAGAGGTAATGTATTAAACAAATGCGTGATCCACAGTCGAAGCACCCTCGTACCGTACCCACCGCTCCAATACCGCGAATCAAAGATACCTATCCCCATTTCAAGCCATTGGGAAGGCTGATGCTCCCAATAGTAGCTAACCGATCCAATGACCTTACCCTCCACTTCAATGATCCAAAAGTCATCTTGCCCGATTCGCTTTTCCTTCTCTTTTAAATACTCCTCAAAAGAAAGTGGCTTATGTTCATAATAAGGTGCATCCCACTGCTTCCATTCCGGTGCTTCTTCCTTAAAAGTTAACGTCCAAAGAGCCGGCAGGTCTTCTTCTGTAACAGGCCTAATCGTTAAATCCTTATCCGTATACATTGAGTACACTCCTTTTATAATAAAATTCGTTCTATCTATATTGGGCCTTATTGGGCTTTATTGTATCTGCTTTTGCATTATTTCGAAATTCTAGTTTTGTCCGATCTTCCAAGCAAAGTCATAATTTAAGTTGACAAACAATCAAAAATAATATATCTTAATATCAAGATAATAAATATAAAGAAAAGTTTTTCGACTGTTTATTTTGTTTAGAAAAACCTAATCATATAAAAACCAAGGAGGATAATGACATGAAACTATTAGGATTGCATCACGTTTCGGCGATTACAGCGGCAGCGGCTAAAAATGTTGATTTTTATACTCAGGTAATGGGACTTCGGTTGATCAAGAAAACGGTGAACCAAGATGATGTTAGTGTGTATCACCTTTTTTACGGAGATGAGCGTGGAACTGCGGGTACAGAAGTCACTTTCTTTGAAATTCCACATGCGGGACAAACTCGTACAGGAAATAACAGCATTTCAGCTCTCTCCCTACGGGTACCAAATGACAAGGCACTGGATTACTGGAAAAACCGCTTCGAGCAGCTGGATGTAAAACATGGCGAAATTACGGATCAAGCAGGACGCCTGGCACTTTCGTTTGAGGATTTTGAAGGACAACGCTTCTTCCTCGTTTCAGATGAGCATGATCACGGAATGCGTGGCGGCACGCCTTGGGAGAAAAGCCCTGTCCCTGCCGAATACGGCATTGTAGGACTTGGGCCCGTTCATCTGACCATTCCCAAAGCGGAGAATACTATTCTCATTCTTGAACAGGTTATGGGCTTCCGCAAAAAGGGCTCCTATCCTTCCCCTGTTGCTGGACAACCGGATGTGGTCATCTATGAAACGGGTGAAGGCGGTACAGGAACTGAGGTGCATCTGGAAGAGCGCAACGATCTGCCACAAGAGCGACCAGGACGCGGCAGTGTGCATCATGTAGCTTTCCGTGTTGAAACCGAGGAAGAGCTCAAACAATGGGTAGAGCGTATTGGTCAGCTGCAAATTTCCAACTCTGGTTTTGTAGATCGCTTTTATTTCCGTTCCTTGTACTTCCGTGAGCCGAACGGCATTCTGTTTGAATTGGCTACCGATGGACCAGGGTTTGACACCGATGAGGAATTGGAGTTTCTGGGCGAATCCCTATCACTGCCTCCATTTTTGGAGTCGCGCCGTGCTTCGATTGAGGCTAATCTCAAACCACTCAACACCAAACATGAATAAGGTATATTTGCTCTAAAATCACACAAAGCCGGGACTCCTACATCATGTAGAGGTTCCCGGCTTTTTTTCGTGCAACCGCCCTGCTTTTACCTATAAAACATGTCATTTGCATGCTTTTCCGCTTTGACAGGTAAGTGAAATGCCCTTTTTAGTTAGCTTACAGCTTTTTATCATCCACACTGTTCAGCCATGCTTCGATTTCTCCGATTACTGAGGCAATGCAACCATCTTGGAATGGCGAGATGAGTCCAGCCAGCTCAACCAATCCGGTAAAGGATCGACTTCCCCCAGCACGACACAGCTTCAAATAATCTTCCCACGCTGCTGTCCGGTCGATACTCATGCGTTTCCAGAATTGGAACGCGCACAGTTGCGCGAGTGTATAGTCAATGTAGTAGAACGGAGATTGGAAAATATGCCCTTGTTTGTGCCAGAATCCGCCCTGCTCCAGATACTCGTTGCCTTCATAATCCAGATGCGGTTTATACTTACGTTCAATGGAGCGCCATGCGCTTTTACGTTCGGCTGGGGTCCAATCCGGATGTTCGTATACGGCATGTTGGAATTCATCCACGGCTACGCCGTAAGGAACGAACAGCAACGATGAAGATAGATGTTCAAAGTGATATTTGTCCGTATCTTCCTCGAAGAACAGATTCATCCAGGGCCATGCAAAAAACTCCATGCTCATAGAGTGAATCTCAGCCGCCTCCATCGTTGGCCAATGGTACTCGGGAATTTCAAAATGTCGGCTTTCATAGACCTGGAAGGCATGACCTGCTTCATGCGTCAATACGTCGATATCACCGGACGTACCATTGAAATTGGAGAAAATAAACGGCGTGCCATATTCGCTCAAAAATGTACAATAGCCTCCACTTTGTTTTCCCTTTTTGCTGATCAAATCCATTAATCCACGTTCGATCATAAAGCTGAAAAATTCATGTGTTTCCGCTGAAAGCTCCTCATACATGCGTGCTCCATTACGAAGGATCCACTCCGGGTCACCTTTAGGCGTAGGATTGCCTGACAGGAAGTTGAAGCCTTCATCGTAATAGCGAAGCTGATCTACTCCAATCCGTTCGCGCTGGCGCTCCTTCAGCTTGGTTGCCAAAGGAACGATGTGCTTCAGCACCTGCTCGCGGAAATTGGCTACCATCTCGGCATTGTAATCTGTACGTCCTAAGCGGGCATAGCCCAATTCTACGAAGTTGTCATAGCCCAGCTTGTGTGCCATGCGCGTACGTACCTTGACCAATTCATCATAAATTCGATCCAGCTCGTCCTCATGCTCACTCATAAATTGATATTTAGCCTCGGAGGCCTGTTTGCGTGTCTCCCGGTTGGTAGCCATTTCAAATGGCAGGAGCTGTGACAATGTGCGTTCTTCCCCCTCGAACGGGATCTTCGCTGAAGCAATCAATTGAGCATATTCCGAAGTCAGCTTATTCTCCTGCTGCAAATCCTCAATAATATCCGGATGGAACGACTTGAGGGCTACCTCGGCAATACTGAAAAGCTGGCTGCCCCATAGACTCTCCAACTCGTTGCGGAATGGAGAATCCACCAATGCCCGGTAGTAATCGGTTACATACTCCTGAATAACCGGCATGAAATCATCAGCGTACTCTTGCTCCGCTTTGTAAAAGGCGTCCTCCGTATTAATGGAGTGCCGAACTTCCACCAATTGCAATTGCGTTTCCACATTACTGCGCAGCTTATTAATCGCATGAATCACTTCATTTTGACGTTCTACGCTGTCCGCTTCACGAAACTGCTGCAACAGTGTTTTAAACCGCTGTTCAATTTCAGGTTGCTCTGGTCGGCTGTAAGCCATTTGGCTGAATAATGTCATTGCTTCGGTTCCTCCTTAAATGTAATAAATCTGATGCCTATTATACAGTACGATTAGACCAAACTGGAAGCTGAAATTCCAATAAAATACAACCTCAAAAGCCGCAATACTATGTATTGCGGCTTTTGAGCCTAATCTAACTTATATATCATAGATGTCGCTGCCTAAAGCAACCTAAATATATATACAGCCTGGTGGGGATTTATAAGTCTCCCTAATGTCGCAGACCTTCATGCTTTATTGGTTTTGCAAACGATGTGCCGCATGCAGGGTTGGACCGACGAATTCATTCAGCTTGAAGCTACCTTCAATGGCCTGTGTAATGAATTTCTTGGCCTGATCCACTGCTTCACGTACAGTCAGCCCTTGTGCCAAACCAGCCGTTACCGCTGCCGAAGTGGTGCAGCCTGCACCGTGGGTAAAGTTTGTTTTTACAACATCGGCTTCAAACCAGTCAAAAGTGATTCCGTCATATAACAGATCCATCGCTTTACCTGCACGAATTTTGCCACGGTCCTTGATCAGTACATGCTTAGCTCCACGCTCATGGATAATCGCAGCCGCTTCCTGCATCTGCTCCAGTGTCGTGATCGGTCCATTCTTCGCCAGTTGCGAAGCCTCAAACAAGTTCGGTGTTACCAGGTCAGCGCCAGGGATCAACAATTCCAGCATCGCCTCTGTATTTTCCGGCTGAAGCACTTCATCCGTGCCTTTGCAGACCATGACCGGGTCAATTACGATCCGCTTCAAATCATGCTTTTTCAAATGGCTGGCTACCAGCTCGATAATTTCAACGGAACCAAGCATGCCGGTTTTCATCGCATCAAAGCCGATACCTTCCAATACAGTACGCAGCTGCGCTTCTACCACATCCAACGCAACAGGATATACAAGATGGTCCCAGGTTTTAGGCCCCATCGCTACTACGGTTGTCAATACGGTCATACCATATACGCCAAGCTCCTGAAAGGTTTTCAGGTCTGCCTGAATACCCGCTCCACCGCTTGTGTCGGAGCCGGCTATCGTTAATGTTTTGGGAATCGTCATTTGTTCATGCTCTCCTTCACTTTCTGTGCTGCATTTATCCTAATCCCGCTTGCGAAACTTGTCAACGCGCAAAACGGTCCTCTCTATGCTAAAAGTCACAAGCGACGGCAGCAGCTAAAAAACGAGAACATCCCCTTTTGAAACGGGAATATCCTCGCAATAACGTGTTATATGAAGAATTTGAATGAAATTTAGAATTATAAATATCCGCCGGTACTATGATCATAGGCATGATTCTTTTCATTTGCACGCACGCCTAGGCATAGGCTCTGATACAATTGCTGCTGTTCCGGTGTAGCAAAATTCCGATGCTGCTCAAATAAAGCCATACAACCAATGATATGTTCGGTATAGCTATTATCAACAGACAGTTGCAAGCAATGCAGTGTTTGTCCCACTCCCTCGGGGTAATCGCCTTTTCGGAAATAATATTCTGCAAACACCTTACAAAAGGATGCAAAACGAAATGCATTAAAGTGCTTGCGATAATGAGTGTCCCATCGTTCCGGTGCAAGCTCCCAGAAGTTCTTGAGTTGCTGACTAAACAGTCCCAGTTCGGCATCCACGAAATAACCGAACCGGTTCGCCGATTCGAGCAAGGTGTTCAAGCCTTCCAATGTCTCATCCGGATGCTCGCGCAGGTAAGTAATATATTCATAGATTGCAGAAGTGTTGCCCATTTTAATTTCAATACAAAGTCGGTTGCCCTGTGCATATACACGATGCAGGTTGACCACTTTCCAGCCTTCTTCGTCTAAACCCTCAAACCAGCTCAAATCTGCATAACCTTCAATCCATTGCTTGGATTCCTCATATCTACCCTGAAACTCATAGCAACTGGCCTTGAGTAGATGCCCCTGAGCATAGTAATAAACGAGCGGCTTAAGCAGCTCCAGGTGCTCATCTCCGAAACGGTTCCGATTGCGATACAATGCCTGCGCCAGCTCTCTTAGCTCGTCCGCATACATTTCCATCTCGGACCATTGCATTTTTAAAGCAAACACTTGAGATAGCATATGTAAGCCTTCCAATGCGTAAATTTCCGGTAGACGACTACGGTACAAATGGAATTGTACAGCAGCCTTCAAGTTCCGTTGGTTATCCTTAATCTGAATCTGGAATATACGGAAATAGCTGATCGCCAATCGTTCAGAGTGGGTATACTTCTCACTTTCGATGACACAATCATACAGAAGCATGGAAGCTTCATATCTGCCATCCTCAAACATCGCTTCTGCGGTCTCAAAAATGGCAGGAACGTTCGATAAATCGTCCATCAAATAGCCAAGTACACTGCGTATACACTCCAGCTTGTTCAACTCTGAACAACGCAGGAGAAACGGACGCAACCTCCTCCAGTGCGGCAAGGAATGAATAAAACATTCATCAACATACATCTCGAACAAAGATCCTTCTTCCAATCCCATGGCCTCGGTAATCAGATCAAGCTGATTGACTGAGATCGGCCGTGGTGGGTTCCGATTAAGTATACCGCTAAGTGTACCCGGATTTACCTTGGAAGCATCTGCAAAACACTGCATTGAAATGCCTTCAGTTTGAATATACTTTTCTATTTCTGCGCGGATCGTGGTGTTTTTTTCCAAAGGGACACCCCCTCAAACGAATGATGGTGACTTTTTCATTACCTTTTAAACCAAAATTTGTTTAATCAAAGTATATGTCTATTTATACGAGAGGTCAATAACTTTAAACACGACTCAGGACATATAAAATCACGAGTTTTGTACGATTTTAAATCTGTTTTATGAAAAAAGACCGTCCTCTGCGGGACAGTCTATTTCTATTATTTTGATGCTGTGGACTTATAGGACAAAAACTAGTTAGCAGTTCTACCGTGAACGTCCGAAATCGACGGCAAACTTAGCGTACCCTTCTACCGTTAACCCTTCATAAAGCAACTCCGAATAGGCATTAGCGGCATCCGTTGCTTGCGGTGAGGTCAGGAACGTCACATGCGGACGCCCTGACCATGGGGCGAGGGACCAATGGCCGTCAGCTTTTGGCGTCAACGTCTTCATATGCCGCACGTATTCGGTCAGCACATGACGGTTTTCATCCGGTGAAGCAAGTATAATTCGCTCTCCACCCGGATTGACCAGCGCAGAGGAAAACGCGCGATAGTTATTCGTAACAACCAGATAATGTCGCTGCATATCTATCGGTTCGCCATCAAAAGACATCTGAATGATTCTGTGTGCATCTGGATCCTTTAGGCCCCCGTCAGCATCATATCTGGCTGGCTGTGTTACATCAATCTGATACCTGATACCGTCGATGATATCGAAATTAAAGCTTGGAAAATCAGAATTAATCAGCCCTTGCTCTTGTTCTGCTGAAGGATCAATTTGCCGGAATTGTCCAGCAGACCACTCCAGCCATTCCCGGATTTCCGTTCCGGTCAGTCGAACGACATGCAGCGTATTCGGAAAATTGTACAGATCGGCGATATGCTTGATCGCCAACGTTCCCACCGGAATATGGGTATAGTACGATGGGCCATATCTGCCGCCTGTTTTAAAAGGAGCTGCTGCCGACAGAACGGGCAATCCTTCGTACTCGCTCCCTTGCATCTGCTGCTTCACATACCACATTTGCGCATCATTCACGAGCTGAACCGAAGCATCATCCATCACCTGAGCAAAAAAGCTGTTCACCGCCACCGTCGTCTGACCTACAGGTGCACGAATATACTCTAGTGTTCCGGCGTGCTCTTCTGCTACCGACTGCTGAATGGCAGTATCCGGTTGTACCAGCGCCTCCTTGCGTATCGGATCATACACCGGGCGTACCTCGGCAGCAGATGCAACCACCTGCCACTTTCCTCCACTAAAGGTCAACTCCAGATCAATGATCCCCAGATGATCCCCCCAAAAGCCCGGCTCCACTGCTGGAATATCATGGATGGCACCTCGCTCTAGATCAACACCTGTTTTTCCCATAAACGAAGATCCTGGAAATACTTTATGGGCATGACCAAACACAATGGCGTCAATCCCTCCCACCCTGCTCAGATGCAGCACCGCATTTTCCATATCAAGTGTTTCGGGAATATCTTCGAAGCCAGCATGGGGCATGGCAATGATCAGATCGGCTCCCGCTGCCTTCATTTCTGGAATAAACCGTCTTGCTGTTTCCAGCATATCTTTGACAATGATTTTCCCCTCCAGCCACGCCTTGTCCCATTGCATAATTTGCGGAGGGACAAAGCCGATGACCCCTACCTTCAACAGATGCTTACCACCTGCTTCATCCTCTACCGTCTTATCCAGTAATAGATAAGGTGTAAAGTAGTTTTGTTCTTGTTCTCCCGTTATATAAATGTTGGCATTTACATAAGGAAATTGGGCTCCTTGAAGGCAAGTCTGCAAGTATTCCAGTCCATAATTAAATTCATGATTCCCGATATTACCTGCCTCATATCCAAGCAGATTCATGGCTTTATAGGCGGGATGTACCGCGCTTGGATCTTGTTGAAGGCGTTGTACAGCATAATCTCCCATTGGATTCCCCTGAATCACATCTCCGTTATCCAGCAGCAGGTGATTGGGTACCTCCGCCCGGGCTATTTGAATCAAGCTGGCTGTTTGTGCCAGACCATAATGCAGCGTTTCCTGATCCGTATAATAGTCATAATTCCACAAGCTGACATGCAAATCGGTTGTAACCATAATGCGGAATTTCACTCTCACAGGACCTACATTTTCATGGCCTGCCTTTTCGTTAATATCCAAAATATCCAATCTTGTTCTCTCCCTCAGCTTCGGTCATAGAGCTTGAACAAGTCTAACAGAGCACTGTTAAGAGAATGTTAATATGATAAATTTTACATCATTTTTACCAAAGTCAGGAGTGGTTTTTACCCTAGCAGCGGGACTAGCTGTTAAGATTTGGTTTGTCACAGCATTTACAGGTTTTTAATTTTATTTTCGTTATTACGATGTTTAGGGGGAAATTATTTTGTTCAAAAAAGCACTGACCTTGTGCATGACCTTCACACTGGCAGCGGGTCTGGCCGCTTGTGGCTCCAATGCAAGCAATAACAACAGCGTGTCCACTCCGGGTACAGATGGCTCTAAAAACGAAAGCACAGCCTATGTTCCTAAGGAGTTAAAGGTACAGTTCGTTCCTTCTCAAAATGCAGATACGCTCGAAGCCAAAGCCAAACCGCTCGAAAATCTACTGGGTGACAAGCTTGGAATCCCGGTGAAAGTAACGGTATCTCCTGACTACAATACAATCGTGGAAGCCATGTCTTCCAAACAGGTAGATGTAGGATTCCTTCCGCCAAATGCTTATGTACTGGCACACGATAACCGTAAAGCAGCCGATTTGCTGTTGCAAGCTCAACGCTACGGCATTGAAGATGCTACAGGCAAGGACACGACTGAAAAAGTAAACTTTTATAAAGCCATGATCGTAGTGAAAAAGGATTCTCCGATTCAAAGTCTAGCTGATCTGAAAGGCAAGAAGGTTGGCTGGCAAAATGTAACCTCCTCCGCAGGCTACGTGTACCCTGCAGCAGAGCTGAAAAAAGCTGGCGTGGACCCGGACACGGATGTGCAGGGTGTGACAATCAAAGGCCACGATGCTGCTATTCTGGCGTTGTTGAACGGTCAGGTTGATGCGGTAGCTGTTTTCCAGGATGCACGTAACACGGTGAAGAAGGAAATCCCGGATGTATTTGAAAAAACTCGCGTCATTCATTACACAGCTAAAATTCCAAATGACACCGTCAGCGTACGTTCTGATATGGATCAAGCGTGGAGAGACAAGATCAGCCAAGCCTTTATTGACATTGCCAAAGACCCAGCAGGCGGCGAAATCATTAAAGAGATTTACACCCATGTAGGTTATGAAAAGGGCGACGATAAAAACTTCGACTCCGTGCGTGAATACGCCGAAGCTGTTGGTCAAGCGGTTAAGTAATCGGAGCAAGCAAGGTACTGTAATGAAGTAACAGCTACGAAACAGGCTTTACGAATGACAGGGCAGCACCGTCCATGTATTCATGGCGGTGTTGTTTTCATTCCACCCCATCGGGGGAGAAAGTTGGGAGCATATGATCGAATTCCGTAACGTATCGAAAACATACCCGAACGGCACCAAAGGGTTGAACAATATTAATTTGACGATTCAGGAGGGAGAAATGGTCGTCATCGTCGGCTTATCCGGTGCAGGTAAGTCTACCCTGCTGCGTTCCATTAACCGACTGCATGACATTACGTCCGGCGATATTGTCGTGGGTGGCAGGTCCGTCACGTCTGCTGGAAGCAGCGAGCTGCGGCGCATTCGCCGTGACATCGGCATGATCTTTCAAAGTTTCAATCTGGTTAAGCGTTCGACGGTGCTCCGCAATGTACTTTCCGGCCGTGTCGGCTATCATTCGACGCTGCGAACCATTCTCGGCCTCTTCCCGAAGGAGGATATCGAACTGGCACTAACAGCGCTGGAGCGCGTGAACATCCGCGAAAAAGCCTACAGCCGGGCAGATGAACTGTCCGGTGGCCAACAGCAGCGCGTATCCATCGCCCGCGCTCTGGCGCAAGAGGCTAAAATCATTCTGGCGGACGAGCCTGTCGCGTCGCTGGATCCGCTGACCACCCGCCAGGTGATGGATGACCTCCAGCGGATCAACCGTGAAATGCAGATTACGACCATCGTCAATCTGCATTTCATTGATCTCGCGCGCGAATATGCAACGCGGATCATCGGATTGCGCGCCGGAGAAGTGGTCTTTGACGGCACACCGAAGGAGGCTACGGATGAGGCCTTTGCGGAGATCTACGGCCGGGCCATCAAGCATGATGAGCTGCTGGGAGTGGGATCATGAAGCCCGACTCTACTGCCCAGCCGCTCTCTTCGACGCAACCGTCACCGCATGCTGGACCGCCGCAGCCAAGTAAGCCGTCCGCAGGGCCACCTTTGCCAGGACGCTATAAGCGTTACGCCACCTGGATGATCTTTATCGTAGTGCTGGTAGCCTGCTCCATTCATACGGATGCCACGCCTTACCAATTGATCGTTGGCTTACCGGAGATGGGCAAATTGCTGGAGGAAATGTTTCCTCCTGATTGGAGTTACTTGCCTACCATCTGGAAACCGATGCTGGAAACGATCCAGATCGCTATTGTCGGCACGACACTGGGAGCCATATTGGCGATCCCTGTCGCGTTGCTGTGTGCCTATAATGTAATGCCGCGCAAGCTGATTTCGCTGCCGATGCGCACGATCCTGAATCTAGTACGGACGATTCCCGATTTGCTGTTCGCCTCGATCTTTGTGGCGGTATTCGGCATCGGGCCGTTTGCAGGGATGCTCGCCCTGCTCTTCTTCTCCTTTGGCATTATAGCCAAGCTGACCTTTGAGGCGATTGAAGCCATTGATCCCGGACCACTGGAGGCCATGACTGCTGTTGGGGCGAGCCGCATCCAAGTCATCGCCTTTGGTGTGGTTCCGCAGGCTCTGCCTTATTTTGTGTCGTACTTGCTGTATACCTTTGAGGTCAATGTGCGCGCGGCTTCCGTTCTGGGCCTGGTTGGCGCTGGCGGTATCGGTCTGTTGCTTGACCGTTCTCTGGGGCTGTTCCGATATGATCGGGCAAGCATCATTATTCTACTGACCCTCGTCATCGTCCTTGCGATTGATTACGGCAGTAACCTGCTACGGAGGAAATTATTATGAATGATCCTACGCTTCGCAGACCTATTGGCTCCCGCCTGCGCCTATGGGCGATAGCTATTCTGCTAATCATCATTTATATTTGGGCTTTTCGCGGGATGCAGTTTGAAGGATTACAGGGAACGGCCAAAAGTGTCTCTGTCGCTATATTGGACGGCTTCCTTCATCCCGACTGGTCGTTCGTCTACATTCCTGAGGGAGAGGATTTACTGCGCGGGTTACTGGATACGCTGGTCATTTCAGTGCTCGGAACCTTCGTGTCCGCATTTGTCTGTCTTCCGTTCGCCTTTTGGGCGTCCAGCAATATGACCCGTCTGCGTCCCTTGTCAGGTAGCGGAAAATTTGTGCTTAGTGTCATCCGGGTATTTCCCGAAATGATCGTCGCCATCTTGTTTATCAAAGCCGTTGGACCCGGTTCATTTGCGGGTGTGCTTGCCCTCGGCATTCACTCCATAGGCATGCTGGCGAAGCTTTTCTCGGAAACGATTGAAAGTGTCGATCACGGGCCCCAGGAAGCTTTGATCGCGTGCGGTGCCAACCGTTGGCAGGTGATTTTCTTCGCCGTGCTACCGCAGGTGATTCCACAGTTTCTTTCGTATTCGCTTTACCGTTTTGAAATTAATATCCGTTCTGCTACCACGCTTGGTCTGGTCGGTGCAGGTGGTATCGGTACTCCGCTACTGTTTGCACTCCAAATGCGCAACTGGAACCGCGTAGGCGTTATCTTGCTCGGCATCGTGGTCCTGATCATTTTGACGGATCTGATTTCCGGCTGGCTGCGCAAACGAATCGTATAATTAGAATTCTAAACGCCAAAAAAGCCTCTCCTGTGTAAAAAGGGACATGTTATGCTCCCATTCACTCGGAAGAGGCTTTTGTCGTTCAACATCTCCCTGCCAATTCATCTAAAACCCGTCGGACTTCCTCAGCCGTATTGTAAAAATGCGGAGCCACACGGATAACATCCTTTCGTGCTGAAACGATCATATTTTGGCTTCTCAAATTCTTCTCCACAGCCGACACGTCCGCTACTTCAACAGCGAGTAGGCTTGGTAATGTGCCTCCCCTGTAAGGTACACGTATGTGTAGCCCTTTGCGTCGTCCATATTCAACGGAAAAATCCAACAACTCACTCATATAAGCCTGAATATTCGTGACCCCAATCTCCAGCAGCAGCTTTAAGGCCGCATTGGCGGCAAAAATGCTAATGAAAGAAGGCAATCCCGTCTCAAAGCGTCGGGCTCCCGCCGCCGGAACCGGGTGAGCAATATCAAACCGGGAAGCGGGCTCCTGCCCAAGCCAGCCCGTAAGACGGGGCTTGAAGCGGTCTATTCGATCCTTGCTTACATAAAGAAAAGCCACGCCCGGAATTCCAAGCATATATTTGCGTGCTCCAGCGACCAGAATATCTACGCCCATTGCCTTTACATCCACTGGAATAATCCCTACAGACTGATAGGCATCCACAAACAGCAACGCCTGATTTCGGTGAGCTATATCTGCAATGGATTTTAAATCCTGCTGAAATCCGTTGGTATAGTTCACTTGTGACACCATAACGAGCGCAGTTTTCTCCGTAACATGCTCCTCATACTGTTCTATTATCACTTCTCCCTCGATGGAGGGGATACAACAGATGTGATCACGGAACATCTCCTGTGCCTGCCAGATGTGTCCCACTGTCGGGAAGTCGGTGTCCGCATACACAATGCCTTCTTTTCCCGATACATAAGGAAGGGCTGTGGCCACCCCGGCAATCGCCTCAGAGGCTGAGGACAGGACCGCAATTTCGTCAGTCTCCGCCCCGATGAGCTTGGCAAAATGCCCTCTAGCCTCCTCCAAACGTGCCATAGACAGATCACCGTTATGACCGTGTTGCAGCAAACTTCGATGATATTCCTCAATGGCAGCGGAAACCGGCCTCGATACGGCCCCTTGGGAACAGCTCCCTACATGGATATGTGAGGACAGCACTGGAAACAGCTGACGGTAGGACTGAAACGGATGTTTCATTTTTCCCTTCGCTCCTCCTGGGCACACCAACGTGCCTTGATATGATCATTTTATTATCCATATCAGCCACCTTAGAACAAGGGCCTCTCTTCCCATCTTCTCGCCGTTAACAGACGATAGACGCAAAGAGAGGCCCTAAGGGATCATATACAAAATCATAAGTTAATGCACGCGTTTGCGTCCAAACCAGCTTTTAAGCACCAAGGTTGCCAGAGCAAGTAATAATAATAACGAGGCCACCGCAAAAGATGCCGAGAACTGATATTCGTTATACAAAATTTCCACATGCAGCGGCAGTGTGTTCGTCTCTCCCCGGATATGTCCAGAGACGACGGACACTGCACCAAACTCACCCATGGCTCGCGCATTACACAAAATGATGCCATACAGCAGACCCCACTTGATGTTCGGCAGCGTCACTTTCCAGAAAATGCGCCAACCGCGCGCGCCCAGCGTGACCGCCGCTTCTTCCTCTTGCTGTCCCTGATCTTCCATCATTGGAATGAGTTCTCGCGCCACAAATGGAAAGGTGATGAACAGCGTCGCTAAAATAATACCAGGCAAAGCAAATATAATTTTAATATCATGCTCGTCCAGCCACGGTCCAAGCCAGCCCTGTGCACCAAACACTAATACATACATCAGCCCTCCAACGACAGGAGAGATGGCAAAGGGTAAATCAATCAAGGTGACCAGTAAGCCTTTGCCGCGAAATTGAAATTTCGTGATCAGCCAAGCGGCAGCTACACCAAATACCGTATTCAGCGGTACCGTTATCGCTGCCACCAGCAGCGTCAACCGCAATGCAGACATGGCATCTGGGTCCCGTAACGCTTCGACGTAGACGCCCCATCCTTGCTTGAGCGCTTCGGTAAGCACGACGATTAGCGGCAATACCAGTACCCAGAGCAAAGCTAAAAAAGCAGCACCAATCAGCGTCCACTTCACCCAAGTGGACTCGGTCGTGACCCTGTTGGGCGGTGCGGATGAAGGCACTGGTGCAGAAGCAAGCTCCTGCCCAGTTATCGCTTGTGACATGGTGTATCCCTCCTTAAAACGCGGGTATTATGCGCAGCCCTGGATGTTAACGTTAGATAATTACATTAGACAGTTACGTTTAGACAGTACGGCGCCGTGACCAGCGCTGAATGCTGTTAATCACGAATAACAGCACGAATGAAATCACCAACAGCATCAACGCTACCGCCGTAGCTCCTGCATAGTCATTTTGCTCCAGCTTGGACATTATGAGCAGTGGAGCAATTTCCGTCTTCATCGGCATATTGCCAGAGATGAAGACGACAGAGCCGTACTCGCCAATGCCGCGGGCAAAGGCGAGCGCAAAACCCGTCAGCAGCGGTGGCACCAGCTCCGGCACAATAACGCTGCAGAAGATACGCCATCTGCCAGCTCCCAGCGTAGCAGCGACCTCCTCCTCGTCTTTGTCCAGTTCCTCCAGCACCGGCTGAACTGTCCGTACGACAAACGGAATGCCAATAAACATCAATGCTAGCGTAATCCCCGTCTGTGAGTACGCCATCCTCCATCCAAGCGGTTCGAACAACGAACCGATCCAGCCGTTCTGCGCATATAGGGCAGTTAGAGCAACCCCCGCTACCGCAGTAGGCAAAGCAAAGGGCAAATCAATCACCGCATCAAAAATTCGTTTCCCCGGAAATTCATAACGCACCAGCACCCAGGCTATCAATAAACCGAGAAACAGGTCGATCAGCGCCGCAGCCGCGGCACACAAAAAGCTAACCTTGTAGGAAGCCAGCACCCTGATATCAGTCGCCACGTCCCAGAATTTCTCCCACGTCAGTCCAGTTGAATTCAGAAGCAGTGCCGATAAAGGCACCAGCACCACCAGACTGAGATACAGCACACTATAACCCATTGTTAACCCGAACCCGGGAAGTACGCGTTTTCGAGTGGCTTGCACTTGACTCATGTTCTGTCCATCCCTCTCTGAATTCATTCACTATGACACTCGCGGATACCAATCCAATCGTCTACACAGTCCACCTATTTTATGAACTGCCGGGTACATAAATCTGGTCAAAAATGCCTTTGTCGCTGAAATGCTTCTGCTGCGTCTCCTTCCATGTCCCGAATACATCCTTCAAGGTTACGAGCTCCAATTTAGGAAATTGATCCTTGAACTTTGCCGTCACACTCTTCAATGTTGGGCGATAATAATTTTCAGCAGCAATGGTCTGCCCTTCTTCACTGTACAAATATTTCAGGTACGCGTCCGCTACCTCGCGTGTACCTTTTTTATCTACCACCTTATCGACTATTGCTACCGGAGGTTCAGCTAATATACTGATCGACGGATATACGATATCGAATTTATCCGCACCCAGCTCCTTCACCGAGAGCAGTGCTTCATTTTCCCATGCAATCAGCACATCGCCAATTCCACGCTCTACGAAAGTCGTTGTCGCTCCACGTGCTCCGCTATCCAATACCGGCACATGCTTATACAGCTCCTGTACAAACTGCTGGGCCTTGGCTTCATCATTATTGTTCTTCTTGAGCGCATAAGCCCAGGCTGCAAGATAGTTCCAACGTGCTCCACCCGAAGTTTTAGGATTCGGTGTAATGACTTGCACATCGCCACGGATTAAATCGTCCCAGTCCTTAATCCCTTTCGGGTTCCCTTTGCGTACCAATAACACGATGGTTGAAGTGTACGAGGCGCTGTTATGCTCATATTTACTTTGCCATCCCTCTTGAACGAGTCCTTTTTCCTGTAGCGCATCAATATCATAGCCCAGAGCCAGAGTGACCACGTCCGCATCCAGCCCGTCCTGCACAGAACGACTTTGCTTGCCAGATCCTCCGTGAGATTGCTTAATCGTAACCTTCTGTCCTTTCTCCTTCTCCCAATGGGCGGCAAATGCTTTATTATATGCCTCATACAGCTCACGGGTCGGATCATAAGAAACATTGAGCAACTCCACGGCAGCAGAGCTACCATCCGCCTCCGTCCCTCCCTTGCTTGCCCCGCAAGCGCTTAGCATCATCGTTAAAACCAAAGATAGTCCGAGAATAAGTCCACTTTTCCATTGCCTCTTCATCAAGACACCCCGAATTCTATGTAATTTGTATTCATTTACGCCTGTTATTTACAGACATAATTAAAAAAAGAGCGGAGAATTCCCTGATGCAGCCCTGTTAGGTCAAACCTGTCGTGTGGACAGTGTCTGCCTGCTGTTCCTAGAGGTTCTCCGCCAAAATGGCGAGATCAAACTTTAATTCTTTAATTCCTACCTGTTTAATGAGTTATACGGATATAATACGAGAGTTTAGGAGTGATGTCAAACCTTTTTTTGGTATGCATTATCTGTACTTTTCTTTCTTTAAGGGGGGCAGTCAGAAACATTGTATATGTTTCCGACCGTTTAGAGGTCATTTACACACGGGGTACGACTTAGTTGGCAACCGTTTCAAGATTAATCGAAAAGACTCCAAAAAGCTTCGGATTGTCCGTAGCCCTTCTCAACCACAGTTCACCTGATCCCACCATGACTCCCTGATAATTAACAAACAAATCATCTGTCTTTTGATTCACAAGCGCCTCGCGAATCGCGTCCGTAAAAATCTGATCATACTTGGCAATAAAATCTTTCTTATTCGGAATCGTTAACGACTTTTCACTATCATTAACACGCAGAGGGTACAAAATATAATCGGCCACTTTCTCCTTGTCATTGTCGGCAACTGCCTTCTGCAGCGCTTTGAACGTGTTCAAAAACGCTTTAGGATCTTGAATACCTGCTACCTCAAATGGATTTTGCGATGGATTGGAGGCTGCCGGAGAAGAAGAAGTATCCGATGAAGCAGCTGGAGCCGAAGGAGCTAACTTTTGTGCATCAGTATCGCTGTTTTCTGCACTCTCGCTCTCTTTCGCTGCTTTGTCATTTTGGGCTGAACCGCTACGATTACCACCGGCTCCATTCTCGATCACGCTTGTACTGCTTCCAGTATCAATGGTTTCAGCATTCTTATCCTGACCACAGCCAGTAAGTGCCACAAAAGTAAGTGTAAGTAAAATAGCTGTGAGTGACAGCCTCCGTGACATCTTTTGATTACCGAATTCATGGTTTATGGGCACAACGGGTCATCCTTTCTGCTTTCTGCTCTGACCTATTCTGTTCATTAAGTCTTCAACCGTTCTATTGTAACATAAGTAGACTAATGACCGCATGTCGTGCCCTTTCTGGAAGGAGCTTACAGTGTAATATAAGCGAAGGTTTTAACGTTTCCTTGCGATCCATCGTCTGTACTTACTTTCAAAATCATCTCTTTCAAGGAGTCATTTGCTGCTTCATCCTGCCCTTCTGGCTTTACAAACAGCAGATCATGGCGTTCTCCTGGCTGCAACGTTCGACTGGAAAATCCGCTCGTTGTACCTTGCAAGTCCGATCCATTCGAACTGTTGAGCTTGTATTGTATGGGCTGCTTACCTGTATTCTTGATACTGATGTACAGCTTGCGCCCCTCTTCAAATTTAAAGCTCGTTTCGCCTTGTCCTTCAAAATGCATTCTTTGATCATGTACAATACGCTTCGCTGCGCTCCCATTCTCACTCTGTGCACTTAACGGAGCAGCCGGGTGCTCCTGACTCACCGATGATGTACTATGCATGGTAGTCGATATATTGGCAAGAGTGGCATAACCCACAATTGCCCCTGCAACCCCCATCCAAACCCATTTCTCCACCATTTGATTTCCTCCTTTTCTTATCTATCCTTCAGTCGTCACTGTGATTGCACAGATGGAACGGCTTATCTTCTATAAGGAAGCGATCAAGCCAAGTCATTTTATATATAAAATCGGGTGCCGATTCGATGAATCCGTTCACAATGTCCAAAGAGCGTAGATTTTTCAGGTTTTGTATTTCAGGAGGCAACGTACGGATTCCGCTATACTGGATATCCAGATACTCCAGTTGTTGCAGCTCTCCGATTTCAGGAGGCAAATGCCGGAATGCCAGCTCCTCTTTGGGAATTACTTTGACATCTGGTGCCGGGCGATCATAGCATCCACAGCTGATCCTCAGGTTTTTGAGTTGAGTCAGCTTGGCAATGTCAGCGGGTAGCTCTTCCAAATCAGCTACTTGTATCGTTAGTGACTCCAACGATTCCAATTCGAACAAAGCATGCGGTAGTGTTCGTATATCCTGCTCGAAAATGGTCAGATGTTTCAAGGAATACAATTCTCTAATCCGTTCCGGTATCTCCCTCAAGCCAAACCGCATAATCTCTACTCGATCCGGTTGATGCCGAATAGCATCGTCCAGAAAAACATCTATATTCTGATGATATTCAGGTTGGTGAATAAACACACCAGGGATAAGCTTCCCCAATTCAACCGCTTCTTCTTTAGCCATGTTTAGTCTACCTATTCGTTCGTGAGCTATGTTAATGATCCAATCCTCTCCATCCGCATTCTGGAAGCACAAATCCTCGGGTAATTGGGGATGTACCCAGGAAAACAAACTGGACGCCGCCTGCTTTAATAGTCCCCCTGCCTCGGGCGCACACTGGTATCGGTAAAATGTTCCTTGTGTGTAGGCAATGGAATGGATGCCCCTAATTTCCTCATAAGAGTGTGTGGACAGCAAAAAAGGATTCAATTGCTGTAACAATTCCTTGAACAGGACATCCTGGTCGATCACACCATTCTCATCCTCTGTCGCCCATTTATGTATGCCCAACATAAACGTGTCTGCCCGTTCCATAGCATAATCAATCAGTCTTTCATAGGCTGCTCCCCGGACATCGCTGTATAATCTGAACATGTCTCTCCTCCTCTGTGTTGCCCTCGGCCTTACAATAAAAAAAGCCGAACTCATATCTATTATGAGTCCAGCTGTCATATTTTTCAAACCTGATCAAAGACACCCAATACGACTTTATAAATAGGGCATATCGCTTACTCTGTCACTGTTCCGTAGATTAGCACTGGCGCTTCCGCATGATCCGCAATACGGATGTTCGCGTAGATTTTCTCCAGTACTTGAGCTACATCTTCACGGTTCGCATGGATAGTAACTAGCGAATCGCCTTTTTGAACAGCATCCCCGACCTTTTTGTTCAGCATCAAGCCGACGGCCAGATCAATCTCGGATTCTTTGGTCGCACGTCCTGCTCCAAGCAACATCGCTGCGGTACCGATTTCGTCAGCCACGATTTCAGCTACCACACCGTCCTGCTTCGCAGGCACCTCAATAAGATACTGTGCTTGCGGCAAGCGTTCAGGATGATCCACTACAGAAGCGTCACCGCCCTGATTCGCAATAAACTCTTTGAATTTTTCCAGTGCTTTGCCATTACGAATGACTTCTTTGAGCTTCTCTTCGGCGTTATCGAGGGAATCTGCCTTCCCTGCCAAAAATACCATCTGACTGCCCAAAGCCATGCACAGTTCTTCCAGATCTTTGGGTCCTTCGCCGCGCAGCGTATCAATCGCTTCTTTCACTTCCAGCGAGTTCCCGATGGCCAGACCCAGCGGCTGACTCATATCGGAAATGACTGCCATCGTTTTGCGACCCACATTGTTACCGATGCTCACCATGGCATGTGCCAGTGCTTTGGCATCATCTACGGTTTTCATAAATGCGCCTGCACCTGTTTTTACATCGAGTACGATAGCATCGGAGCCGGCAGCGATTTTCTTACTCATAATCGAGCTGGCAATCAGCGGGATCGAGTTGACCGTCGCCGTAACATCACGCAAGGCATACAACTTTTTGTCCGCAGGTGTCAGGTTACCGCTTTGTCCGATGACCGCAATTTTGCTGCGATTTACCAAATCCACAAATTCGTCCTTGCTGATTTCGACGTGGAAGCCTTCAATAGCTTCCAGCTTGTCGATTGTTCCTCCGGTATGTCCGAGGCCGCGGCCTGACATTTTGGCTACCGGAATGTCCAAGGCCGCTACGAGCGGAGCCAGTACCAGCGTTGTCGTATCACCCACACCGCCAGTGGAATGCTTATCGACCTTTACACCTTCAATCGCGGACAGATCAATGGTATCACCCGAATGAACCATCGCCATCGTCAGATCAGCGCGTTCGCGTTCAGTCATATCTTTGAAGAAAATGGACATCGCCAATGCACTGACTTGATAATCGGGAATTTCACCCTGAGTGTAGCCTTGGATAATAAAATTAATTTCCTCCGTACTCAGTTCTTTTCCGTCACGTTTTTTCTCAATCAAGTCTACCATTCTCATATGTCATTTCTCCTCACTGTGCGTATGATCGTTTACAGAGATACTGCTGTATCCAGTGCAACTTCCATCATTTCTTTAAAGGTTGTTTGCCGTTCTTCTGCGGTCGTTTCTTCCCCCGTCAGCAAATGATCGCTTACCGTCAGAATCGTCAATGCGTTTACGCCAAACTTGGCTGCCAGCGTGTATAAAGCCGAAGTTTCCATCTCTACACCCAGCACACCGTATTCCATCAGCTTTTGTACCACTGATTTGTCATCACGGTAGAAGCTGTCTGAGCTGAATACATTGCCGACGTGCATGTTCAAGCCTTTGGCAACAC
This sequence comes from Paenibacillus sp. SEL3, assembly GCF_054602585.1. Taxonomy (NCBI): domain Bacteria; kingdom Bacillati; phylum Bacillota; class Bacilli; order Caryophanales; family Paenibacillaceae; genus Paenibacillus; species Paenibacillus sp. SEL3. The sequence continues at coordinate 1,616,602 of NZ_CM137725.1, forward strand.
CACGATCATAAGCGCCCTTCAATAGATCGAAGCTGGCAATCGGCGAGTAGTCGTAGCCACCAAAAATATGGCGATTCATACCGGAATCCGTACAGGATGCTTGTGCCAAAATGACGTCACGAACGTGCACATGCTCCTTCATTCCGCCGCATGTACCCACGCGGAACAGGTTTTTCACACCGTATTCGCTAATCAGTTCGTTGACATAAATACTGATAGACGGCAGCCCCATCCCAGTTCCCTGTACAGATAGGCGTTTGCCTTGGTACGTACCCGTGAATCCGAGCATTCCGCGAACCTCGTTGTAGCAGGTCACGTCCTCCAGATACGTTTCAGCAATAAATTTTGCCCGTAGCGGGTCTCCTGGCAGCAAAATCGTTTCTGCAATTTCTCCGGGTTTGGCTCCAATGTGTACACTCATGTTTTTTATTCCTCCGTCTCATTTGTCCATGCTTGTATCGTTATTTGTATCGTTACTAGTAATCTTGCTTGTACTCTTGCTAGTCTTTGATTACTGAAGCTCTGCCAAAAAGCTCGTTCCGTGTTCAGGCAGTTTTACACCAAAGTTATCCGCTACAGTCGCTCCAATATCAGCAAAGGTTTTACGAACCGCAAGCTCCTTGCCCCCAGCTGTAAAACGCGGGGAATATGCCAGCAAAGGTACATATTCGCGGGTGTGATCCGTTCCCCGATACGTCGGGTCATTCCCATGATCTGCAGTGATGATCAGCAGATCGTCATCGGTCATTTTGGCAAAAACCTCTGGCAAACGCGCATCGTAATCGTCCAAAGCTTGACCATATCCCTGCGGATCACGACGGTGACCGTATACAGCGTCAAAGTCCACCAAATTCAGAAAGCTTAATCCGGTGAAATTCTCATCGAGCGTAGCCACCAGCTTATCCATGCCGTCCATATTGGACACTGTACGCACCGCCTTCGTCACACCCTCACCGTCATAAATGTCGGAGATTTTACCCAAGGCGATCACATCCAGACCTGCATCCTTCAGCTCGTTCATAGTAGTGCGACCAAACGGCTTGAGCGCATAATCATGCCGATTGGAGGTACGGGAGAAGTTCCCTGCCTCGCCTACGAACGGACGTGCAATAATGCGACCCAGCATGTACGGATCTTCCAGCGTGATTTTACGGCAGAACTCGCAAATCTCATAGAGCTCCTTCAAAGGTACAACTTCCTCATGCGCTGCAATTTGCAGCACAGAGTCCGCCGAGGTATAGATGATGAGCGCTCCAGTTTTCACGTGTTCTTCGCCCAGCTCATCCATGATTTCCGTTCCGCTAGCAGGCTTATTGCCAATCACTTTGCGACCTGTGTGCTCCTCAATGCGTTGAATCAGCTCATCCGGGAACCCATCGGGAAATACACGGAAAGGAACTGCAATATTCAAACCCATGATTTCCCAATGACCCGTCATCGTATCCTTACCATTGGACGCTTCCTGCATCTTAGTGTAATACGCGAGCGGCTTGTCGGCCGCTGCCACTCCTTCTATGGAACGAATATTGGACAGACCGAGCTTACCCATATTCGGCATCTTCAGACCACCGCGTTCGCGGGCAATATGACCGAGCGTATCTACATCGTAATCATCAAACTGGGCAGCATCCGGCGCTTCGCCGATACCAACCGAGTCCATAACCACCAAGTGAATCCGTTTAAATTTAGACATTATAAAAATCCTTTCCTGACTCGCTGTTTTTTTTACAAAAACAACCCTGCAATCGTTGCCGACAGCACGCTAACCAGCGTTGCCCCGTACAACAGCTTCAGACCAAAGCGGGCCACCACATTTCCCTGTTTTTCATGCAACCCCTTCACCGCCCCGGAAATGATACCGATGGATGAGAAGTTAGCAAAGGATACGAGGAATACCGATACGATCCCGACCGTGCGCTCCGACAAGCCTGTTTGCTTGGTCAGATCCAGCATAGCCACAAATTCGTTGGATACGAGTTTGGTAGCCATAATGCTGCCCGCCTGAACGGCTTCGTTCCACGGAATACCCATGACAAAAGCGAAAGGCGCAAACACATATCCAAGCAGCGCCTGAAAGCTGATTCCAAACAACCAGGAGAAAATCCCGTTAACCATGGCAATCAGCGCCACAAAACCGATCAGCATCGCAGCTACCGTAATCGCAACCTTGAAGCCGTCCATAATATACTCTCCGAGCATTTCGAAGAAGGACTGCTTCTCTTCCTCCTGAACCTCCAGTAAATCATCTTCTTTCTCAATCTTGTACGGATTAATAATGGAAGCGATAATAAAGCCGCCGAACAGGTTCAATACCAAAGCTGTGACCACATATTTGGGGTTTAACATTTGCATGTAAGCTCCCACAATCGACATGGACACCGTAGACATCGCAGACGCACACAGCGTATACAACCGATGTTTTGGCAGCAGACCAATTTGCTTCTTAACGGAAATAAACACCTCGGATTGACCCAAGATAGCCGAAGCTACAGCGTTGTAGGATTCCAGTTTACCCATTCCGTTTACTTTGCTCAAGACAAGCCCGATATATTTAATAATAAAAGGCAACACTTTTACATATTGCAAAATACCAATCAGCGCGGATATGAACACGATTGGCAGCAGTACACCGATAAAGAACGGGGCTGCTCCTTCATTCGCAATTCCGCCAAAAACAAAGTTAATCCCTTCCATAGCATAACCAATCAGACTATTAAACCCTTTTGCAAAACCTTTGACTAGAATTTCACCAATCCCTGTATTCAGCAATACAAAAGCTAGCGCTGCTTGCAGAACAACCATAACCACCAGCGGACGATACCTGATTTTGCGCTTGTCACTGCTGGCAACGTAAGTAAGTGCAAATACAACAAGCAGTCCTACCAGAGCGATTACATATTTCATTTAATTTCCCCCTTATTACATTAAGCGCTTACATTCCCCATAAAAAGAACGCGCCCCAAAGAGGCATTCTTTTTTTTATTTCCCCAGATCCGCAGGTCGAAAGGCACCCGGCAGTAATTGATCCACCGTCCACTCTTCCGTGTTGCCATGAAGGTTTGTCAGATAAATTTTGGTATCTTGATGAGCAAATTCGGAAATGACCTGACGACAGGCCCCACATGGAGACACAGGCCCTTCCGTATCAGCTACAACCGCAATCGAATCAATTTTCCGGCAGCCTTCGGATACCATTTTAAAAATCGCTGTCCGCTCTGCACAATTGCATAAGCCGTAGGAGGCATTTTCCACATTACATCCGTGATAAATCGTGCCATCGCTTCCGAGAACCGCAGCCCCCACCTGAAAATTCGAATACGGAACATACGCCTGTTTACGCGCCTCAAGCGCTTTCTGAATCAATTGATCCTTCATTGCGAATCCCTCCATGACTTTAAAATAAACTTAGTAGGAAGATGTAGACTGCTCGCCCTCGATGATTTTCACACCGGAACTTGCACCGATCCGACTTGCGCCAGCTTCTACTAATTTTTGCACGTCTTCCAGACTGCGTACACCGCCTGAAGCCTTGACACCAATCTCAGGTCCTACCGTTTTGCGCATCAAAGCCACATCTTCCGCAGTAGCTCCACCTGTTGAGAAGCCTGTCGAGGTTTTCACAAAATTCGCCCCCGCTTTGACGGACAGCTCACATGCCAGTACCTTCTCTTCGTCAGTCAGCAGGCAGGTTTCGATAATCACTTTTACCAGTGTACCAGCAGCTGCTTCCACGACCGCACGGATGTCCTGCTCGACGAGCTGTACATCACGTTCCTTCAAAGCGCCTATGTTAATAACCATATCAATTTCAGTCGCTCCGTTAGCAATAGCATCTTTCGTTTCAAATGCTTTCGTTGCGGACGTGCTCGCTCCCAGCGGGAAACCGATAACTGTACAAATGGCTACGCCTGTGCCTGCGAGCTGTTCTGCTGCATAAGCTACCCACGCCGGGTTCACACATACAGAAGCAAACTGATATTTTTTTGCCTCGGCAGTCAATTTCGTAATTTCATCCTTCGTCGCATCTGCACGCAACAATGTATGGTCGATTAATGCTGCAATGTTCATATCTAAAAGCTCCTTCATTAGATAAATAGTTGAAGACAAAAGTCCTTTATTTCTCTGTGATGAGATCATCATAGCACGGCTTTGAACATATGTAAAACACATTTTGAAATTATGTTCACGCTTGTACATAAGGCGCTCACCTACCATTCATATTACCCTGTAGGCACACGCCATAACCGTGTATTTTGCTGGATGGAGGCGACTTGCTCTATTGTAAAAGTGCTTGTGCCGTAAACTGATCCGTCACCAAGATATTCGCATACTTGCCACGCAGCGATGCCCGAATGGCCTCCACTTTACGCTGGCCTCCAGCGACGAGAATGGACTTCTCCTTCTTTCGCAAATCAGGCAAATCAATCCCGACGGTACGACTATTGATTTCCTGACTGCATATGTTGCCCTCAGCGTCAAAAAAGCGTGAGCAAATATCGCCCTTGCCAATTCTTTGCAGTAGCTTCTGCTCTTCCCCGTTAAAATAACCCAATCGGAACAGCAACGCATCCTCCTTGACCGTCCCCACCGTAAACACCGCGATGTTCGCCTGCTTGCCAAGTTCGATGATACGCTGGATATGCCGATCCTCCTCGACCATTTTCTTAACGGCGTGACTGTCGAAAATTACAGGCAGCGGCAAATACCTTGCTATAGTATGAAAGGCTTCTGCGAACAAATTCACGGTTTCCACAGCATATGTGTTGACATGTGAATGGCTCACGCCTCCCTTGAGCTGAACCACCTCAACTCCCTTGACCTGCTTTTGTTGGAGATGAAGCGCCACGGCATGCATGGTTGTTCCCCATGTCACTCCAATAATATCAGCATCCTGTACCGTTTCATGCAAATAATCGGCTGCTTTTTTGCTAATATGCTTCTTGATCTCCTGATATTCATTTAACGGCGAATAACAGACTAACACAGTATCCAGTCCGTATTTCTTCTTCACCTGCTCTCCGAGCGCGTCCATATCCTCCATCGGGTCCACAATACTAATCCGCACGTATCCTTGTTCCTTGGCAGCCTGAAGTAACCGCGATACCGTAGGACGCGAAACCCCGAGTCTGACCGCGATATCTTGCTGGCTGTAGTCGTTTAGATAGTATAATCTGGCTGCTTCGATACTTAATCGCTGCTTTTCATGATCCACTCTACCTCAACCCGCTTATCTTAAAATGTAGTGCCATCGGACACAGCTTTAGTCCCAAACATTATATATGAAGGGAAACTTGAAGCCACGCCTTGGCCGTATGGTTGTTATTTTGGAAGATTTAACTGCTCGTTTGTGATATTCTGTGAGTAACTACAACCATTTTACCGCATCCTCAACTTTATCGTTCCATCTGTCAAAACGCAATAGTTAACCCATTTTACCGCTCAATCACAACCTGTGATGGCTCATCTGAATAGATAAGGAGAATTGTTATGTCTGAATTTATTGTGTGCAGTCTAGCGGACAAAAAGTTCGCTTTAAACTTTGTGGAAGTAGAAGAAGTCATGAATGCTAAGAAGGGAACTCCGCTTCCCTTTTCCGAAGCATGGCATGAAGGAATGGTGACTATTCGCGGCAATGTATTTACGATCCTTAATTTACGCAAAAAACTGCTTCTTCCTGCATCCAGCGATTCCTCCGAGGACAAAATGATTTTGCTCAGCCGTGCGAAGATTGCTCTGCTTGTCGATCAGGTGGAGGACACGGCTTCTGCCGAGGACAGTCAGCTACAAAGCAATGAGGAAGAGTGGCAGCGCGAGTTGTTCCCTACCGTGATGGAGCATCAGGGTACCCTCATTCCGGTGATCGATATGGACGCTTTTCTCGCATCCACCAAGACGAACTAAAACGCAAAATACTCCCGAACCTTGAGGCGGCTTGCACTCATCGTTCGGGAGTATTTTCAGTTATTGGAGTCCCTGCCCCTCTTTCATGTGAACCAGCGTGTTCAGCTGCTCCAGCAACGTATTCCCGCCAGTTAGCGAAATCGTGCCAATCTTCTCGCAGATTTTTTCCATGAATTCTAGCTCTTTGAGACGATAGAGAGTGGCGTTCTCGTCCATCAGCTTGGCCGTATTGAGCAGACTACGAGTGGATGCCGTCTCTTCACGTCGTGTGATGAGGTTGGCCTGTGCCTTCTTCTCTGCCAACAGCACCGTATTCAGAATATCCTTGATATCCCCCGGCAAAATAATATCCTTCACCCCTGCTGACGTAAAAGTCACTCCATATTCGTCGCTCTGCTCATTCAGTCGAGTCAAAACATATACCGCAATCTCCTGCTTCATTTTCAGCAAATCATCCAGCTTCATCGTGCCAACGTATTCGCGTAACAACAGTTGAAGCATAATGTACATTTGCTCCTCGTATGCCCGGAATTCTAATGCCCGCAATGGGTCGATGATACGGTACTGACAGACGAAGTTGAGGCGCAGCGTAATTTTGTCCTCTGTCATGATTTCCTGTCCCATCAAGTCCATTTGCTGTTGTCGCATATCTATCGTTTTGATCTCTGTATTCACCGTGGACATCCAGAAATAATATTTACCCGGTTTCAGCTCACCCTGCAACACATTATCGTAATACAAAAATCCTAATTCATAGCTGCCCACCTGAAGCGCCTTCCAGAAGCCCGGTGTCTTGGACAAGAATGCTTGCCCCAATGCCTTATCAATTGCAGGCTGCCGAGTATCTGCACGAACAAAACGATGTTCCTTGAGCACGTTCCAATAAGCATATTTCCCAGCCGTCAGCAGCTCCACAAACCGATTATCCTCATAATGCAGCACATATTCATGGTCCTCTACATCAATGACATTCAATTGCTCAAGCAATAGGGGATCTGTCAAAAACAAACGAATATCATGGTCCGGTACAAAAAATGGTTCGGCTACATTCAAAATTTCAACCGCTTCCTGCTGAAATGTCTTCAATAGGTAAGTTCCTGGTTGCAACAATTTGTGGTAGCTTCCTTTTTTGAACAGCAATCCGCGCTCATCGGATTTAATTGTTATCTTCTTAAACATCGTATCACTCCTAGTATTTAGAATCCTCAACTTAAAAGAGTGCTTTTTTCTACGTGTGGCGCTCCGCGATCCATTTGATCTTCCGATCGCTGTTGCTCCTGAATTTTTGGATTTGATGAACCCCTTATAGGGTTAAAATTCAGGGGCAAAGGCGAACGCTTCGCTTCTTCAGATTCAAATGGACCGCTCCGTAGCTGCCCGCCTTAAAATTAACACACTTTTAAAATGAGGATTTTTTATTTTTATTTGTTGTAGTAGGGTTAGGACCCTTGCAGAGCATCCCTCCGGTGTGAACGGCGGGGTCAAGCTTGAGGAAAAAGAAAGATACCGCCTGTTTTCGTGTTCTAAGGATGGGATTCATCAGCCCAACATCGACTGTGAATCTGTATCCCCGAAGCCTCGAGCCCTGTCGGTGCTTGCTCTCTCCGGTATCCGCTGGCCACATAGCCATCGCCCCGGTATCTGTCATCAAGACCAGACATGGGATGCTCTTATCCGGGTCTTTTCATTGTTTTTATTCGATCATTCGAATACTCTACCAGAAGTCGCGTGGAAGGCGATTGGGAATCGAACCCTAATTGTTGGTGGATACGCAAGTTTACAGGATACCTGACCCCATCAGGGCAGGCACTGCGGGACCTTTGGAAATCCGCGCCTCGGTAATATCTTCCTGTATCAGCCTTTATCATTATCGCGTAATCTAGAACTCGCGAACATGGCGAAAGTATTACGACCCTATAAAAAACGAAAAAGACACAGGAGAAGCATATGTGCTTCCCTCGTGTCTTTCTTTCTATAGTTAACTAGTCGCGTTCGTATCTTAGGCCTGATCCACTAGGATGTTTTTTCGAAAACGGGATCAGCGCCTGGTGTTGGAAGTTCTGGAAGTTCTGGAAGTTCTGGAACGTCTGTCGTTGTTGAGGCAATCTGCTGGTGTGTATAGCTGAATGGAGGGGTCTCGTATTGCAATCCCGCCTTTTCATAGGTAAACCAATAGCTGACACCCTTCCCGATATCGAGGTCTGTTACCCGCTGCTCCCAGACACCGCCGTTGTTGGTCATTCGGTAATTGAGCTGTTGTCCACCCGTTAAAGTGTAATGCACGTCAACATAGGCCGAGGCTGTTTTAGGTGTAAATTGAAGCAATGCTTCACGATCGCTGACAAAACGAGCTCCTGCTTTATAATCCTCCGTTTCTCCGCCACCCTCATTACCGCCAGATGCTGCCTCCGTAGTTACCGATACAGCATGGCTTGCTGCAGATAGGTTACCAGCTGCATCGCGAGCCTTAACGGTAAAGCTGTAAGTTGAAGCTGCATTTAGCCCTGTCATTGAAGCGGAAATACCGCTTATCTCTGCCGCCTGTGCCCCGTCCTTATAAACGATATACCCAGCAACGCCAACATTGTCTGTAGCTGCATCCCACTCCAGAGTGACTGCCGAAGCCGTTTTGGTCGTAACTCGCACATTCGCCGGGATGGATGGAGCCTCCGTATCAGGCTGCGGATTGCCACCGCCGCTTCCATTTCCGGCATTAAAGCTATTCGGCTGCACGGTAATACTGTGCCCATCTGAGAAGGTTACTGTTTTGACCTGGTCTGTAAAGTTGTAGGCCACATAGGTTTTTACACCGTTTTTTTGAAATACGGCATAAATAGGTGAATTAGCGGTGATGCTGCGGTCGATGTTGCCTACAGCATCCAAATTATAGATCCAGTGGTAGACATTCGCGTAATTATGTTTTCAAACTCACCCCATAAGACATTCACCCTATAAGTTATTCATCCCATTAACCATTCACCCTAATAAACGTTTAGTATATAAAAAAAGAATCCTCCAGGCCTTTTAGCCCTTCAGATCCTCTGTTTTGAATTTATAAGTTTTTGAGCCTTTGAGTTTTTGAGTATTTAGTTTCTTATGCCCTTCCCATGCTCCACAACATTTCGGAAAAAGAGTGACTTTGCGGTGAGCGGCAGCGGAGCGAAGGGGTTGAATCTGGAGAAGCGGAAGCGTTCGCCTTTGCAGTGGGATTCTTACCTTTAAATCTCTCATACAATCCGAAGAATCCCACTGCAACAGCGATCGGAAGATCAACCTCTCCGCGAAGCGCCTCCTCCACCCGAAAACAACTCACTCATTTTCCCCGCTCAAAATACCCTTCTATTTTCCAATCTACACCAACCTGTGTCACGCTCAAATCATGCAATGCCACCGCATCGCTCATCGCAGACACGCCTTCTCCCCCGAGAAATCCCGGGGCTGCACGTCCTCCAACCAGCTTCGGCGCCATATACAGCACCAGCTTGTCTGCCAGCCCTTGCTGCACGAACGAAGCGTTCACTTCGGCTCCGCCTTCCACGAACACCGATGACACCTCCGCTGCCCCCAGAATATCCAACATTTGCGGCAGGTTAACCCGATCGCTGTTTTCATCCTGTGTCGGATATACTTTTACACCCAGCTGTTCCAGCTGGCTTCGCTTGCCTTCATCGTAGGCCCGTCCTGTGAATATCCAGGTCGGAGCCTCCCCATCTGTAATGACACGAGCATCCAATGGAATTCGAAGCTTACTATCCAGAATGATACGAATCGGATTCCGTCCTTCTGGTAGACGAGTCGTAAGCTGAGGATTATCATGAATCACGGTCTGTACACCGACCAGGATTCCTACATGCTCGTGACGAAGACGATGCACATCCTCCCGTGCAGCCTCAGATGTGATCCACTTGCTTTCAGAGGTTCGAGTTGCAATTTTACCGTCCAGCGTTACTGCTGATTTGATCGTAATAAAAGGACGCTTGCTCACGATATATTGATTGAACACTTCATTCATGCGGATGGATTCCTGCTCACATACGCCGACAATGACCTCAATGCCTGCATCTTTCAAAATCTGCACCCCTCTGCCGGAAACCAGCGGGTTCGGGTCCAGCGCTGCAATCACCACTCGACGAATACCAGCCTTCACAATCGCTTCCGCGCACGGGCCTGTCCGGCCGTGATGGGAACACGGCTCCAGCGTTACGTAAATCGTCGCTCCCTGAGCGTGTTCACCCGCCATACGCAACGCATGAATCTCGGCATGTGGCTCGCCGGGCTTCAGATGAGCGCCGATCCCAACGATACGGCCGTTGTTGACAATGACTGATCCGACGAGCGGATTCGGTTCTGTTTGCCCTTTAGCACTTCTGGCATTTTCCAGTGCCAGGCGCATATATTTTTCGTGAGTGGTCATAGAACCTCCCTGAGATCGGAATCCCGCAAATGGCCGGATCGTTCCACTTTTGTATTCAAATACCGTTCATTATATTGCGACACATCGCCCCAGAGCGGCATACGACCCGCCACATTCATACCCGATTTCTTTAAGGCATCCAGCTTTTTAGGGTTGTTTGTAATCAGAGTTACTGGCTTTTGTCTCAGGTGACGGAGCACACTAATGGCATCTGCATAATTGCGTGTATCATCTTCAAAACCCAATTGATGATTGGCTTCGACGGTATCCATGCCTTCTTCCTGCAGAATATAAGCCATTGCTTTACTAAACAAACCAATTCCGCGGCCTTCATGGTTAGCCAGATAGAACAATGCACCCGTTCCATGTTCCACGATCATTTTCATGGACTGGTGGAGTTGAAATCCGCAATCACAACGCTTGCTACCAAAAATATCTCCAGTATGGCAAATACTATGCATGCGAACTAATGCATTTTCCGACTGCTCGAAATCGCCGTACACCAAAACGCTTGACTGTTGTCCCTCTGCCAAATCCAGTGTGGACAATCGCTTCACAATCGTCTCAGCGGTGGCATTCAGTAAGTCCTGACGATCTTCCTCATCCCGTACAGGCAACCAGCAGTACCACTGAAAAACAACCGTTTCCCCTTCCAAATTAACTGGCAGCTTGATCGGTCCAACCAAAATCGTCGAAGATTGTTCTCCACGAACGGTTTGAATTTTATCGTTAAGTAGCGTAGCTACATCTTTCTGGTTCATCTCTTTGCACCATCCTTTATATAAGCTCTATATAGAAAATGCCTAATTCTTCAAAGGCTAATCGTTATTGTTAGGGTCATAAATCATTGAACTCTGTGTAAGAAATGTTCATGAAACGTGGATTCCATCGTCAGTTGCCGTTCCTGAAGCTCGGTGACAGCCTGCCGTCGTCCGTCTTCGAACGCCTTTAGGTCTCCTGCGGTATAGCTCTTCTGTCGTAAACGAAGAAGCTCACTGGCTAGCACATCGGCATCCTTCAAAGCTGCGTTCAAGCCAAAAGCTCCGGTAGGTGTCATGGTATGCGCCGCATCTCCAATAAGGACCAGTCCGTTCTGCGTCCAGGTGTCACTACGACTGCTGAAAATATCCAACGGTACGAAGTCCTTCCATGAACGAATATGATCATGCACACTATGCTTCAAATCTGGAAAAGCCTCTGTAAACCGTTGTATAAATGGTTCAAAGGATTGCTTAAACAGGGTTGGAAAGCTACCCTCCTCCACATTCCAGCCAATTTGAATATAGCCCTCAGCCTGCGAGAATAAAGCCAATTGTCCTCCGTTGACCCATGCCAGACGAGTGACGGGCTCCCACCCAGCAGGTGCCGTAATTTTCGCCCATAGCAGATCATAGCCGTGTCGAATGTTCGTCACAGGCATCTGCGCCAGCTTGCGCACAGTCGAATAGCGACCATCTGCCCCTACAATCAACGAACTGTGAATCGTGATCTCATGACCGTTCTTATCGCGGGCGGTCAAGCCCGTGTACCCCTGCTCGCTGTTACCTTCCAACGCAGTCACAGTTGTACCCGCCAGGTAACGGAAGGACTCGTAGGTTGACGCCTGTTTGAGCAAAGCCTCCAAAAATCGAGGCTGTGGAATATGAACCCCCACATTACCATCAACTGATACTGGCTTGACCGTCTTCACTTGCCGCTGATGCCCCCAATATTCGATCCTTGTGGAGGCGAGAACATAGTTCTCATGAATTTGTTCGAGCAGCTTATGCCTTTGGATCACTTCCTGACCCTCATCATTCAAGATTTCACCGCGAAAGGCCTTTCCCGCTATGCTCTGCCGCTCAATCAATATCGTGGATACACCCTGCGCCGCCAGTAGACAGGACAACAAAGTCCCTGCGGGTCCCCCTCCAACTACGCACACTTCACATTCCAGCTTCATCCGACTTCCCCCTACACCCAAACCATAACCTCAACGATTAGTTCGTACCTGTTCATTTAATTACATCATTAATAATATCAAAAATAACATCAAATTAAGTTTAAATTTTAAGTATTCATATCTTAAGCTCCGTCTCAAAGCTAACAAGTTACTTTATGTAACAAAGTATATTTATATCATATCATTTCGTCAAGTAATAAATTTATGTAAAGTAAAATCATTTACTTTTAACAGTGAATCGTTAATAATAAGCATGAGGTGATCACATGAACATTCCGCAGATGTGTCCACGGTTTGAAAAGGCTATGGAACTACTGAGTAAGCGTTGGACGGTATTGATCGTATTTCAACTAACGAATGGTCCGCAACGTTTCGTCGCTATTGAGAATTCAATTCCTAATTTAAGTGGAAAGGTCCTTTCGGACCGTTTGAAAGAGCTGGAGGAAGAAGGAATCATACAACGTATGGTTTATCCTGAGAAGCCCGTACGGATTGAATACTCTCTTACGGATAAAGGACGCGATTTAGCTCCTTTGTTTGACCATATCGGTACTTGGGCTACACGCTGGATTGAGGTTCTACCAGCACTTGAACAGCAATGATTCTTATTGAAGCAGCTTCACGTCTACCGCTATTGTTCCTAGACTAATATGATAAAAACACAGACTGCTAACATGCCAAAGAACGCCTTTGCTCTAAGTACAATTGTACTCATAGTGCAAGGCGTTCTATTTTTCATATGAAGGAACTTTAAACGTTTCCCTCACCGCTGCGTTGCATTTCCTCACGTATGGATTGCACCCGTTTTTTCCCCCAGTCATACATCATCTCCACAATGGGTAAAATCGTCATCCCCAGCTCGGTCATCGAATACTCCACCTTTGGAGGTACCTCGGGATACACTTCCCGGTGCACAATACCGTCCTCCATCAACTCCCGCAACTGATTGGTCAGCACTTTATGCGACAGCTTCGGAAACAGCCTTTGCAGGTCACTGAAACGATGCGCTCCTTCCACACCCAGATGCCATAAAATGACGACCTTCCATTTTCCGCTTAACACTGACAAGGTTAGTTCCTTTTCGCAGTTATAGTCTCCGTTAACGATCTTCTCCCGTATTTCTTCTCTTAGCGTATCAGACATATATAATTAACTCCTTCTAAATCATCATGGTCTTGCACTCTAATAGTAACCTGCAGGTAACCTCCGTACTTGAAAGTGCATTCTTCACAGCCTGACGAAGCCATCCTACAATAGTAGATAACGTTACACATTCAAGGAGGAATAAAGTATGAGTAAAAAAGCTCTTTTTATTATACCCCCAGAGCGCTTTAATGAGGATGAATTGTTTAAACCGAAGGAAGCGCTGGAGCAAGCAGGCGTTACCGTGACCCTAGCTAGTACAAAAACAGGCGAAATCACGGGTGACTACAACGGTAAAGCGACAGCTGATCTTGTTTTTACAAACGCTGTGCTGGCTGATTATGATGTAGTATCTGTGATCGGCGGATCAGGTACGAATGACCATCTGTGGAATAACGCGGATCTCCAAACTCTGCTAAAACAAACTCATGAGCAAAAGACTTTATTGGCTGGCATCTGCGCAGGCTCTGTAGCCGTGGCTCAAACCGGACTACTCTCTGGTAGAACGGCTACATGCTATCCAGTGGATATACAAAAGGATCAGCTTCAAGTGCATCAAGCCGAATATCTCGCTCAGCATGTCGTTGCGCATAGCGACATTATTACAGCCGATGGCCCAGATGGTGCACAGGAATTCGGCGCAGCCCTCGTTCAAGCTCTGCAATAAGCACATTCTCGAAGTTCCAGATGACACTTTAAACAGCACTCCAACAAGCCGCATCACGTCCTTTCTATTGTATGGGACCTGATGTGGCTTTTTTGTGTCATTTTCATGCTTAAGTGATTAATTTAATTGTATGGTCCTGGATTTTCGTGTTAGCTTTAAACAATCGACGTTTAGCATAGGAGGCTTATATGCCGTGTTTATGAAAGGCAAAATACATTTACATCAGGTAACGTCCGAATCGTTGCGACTGGGCGCCTTACTATCATTAGTAGGGGGCTTTTTGGACACATATACCTTTGTTGGAAGAGGCGGTGTTTTCGCCAACGCACAGACAGGCAATATCGTGCTGCTGGCTGTCAAAGTCATTCAGGGGCACTGGATTCAGGCGTTATCCTATATCCCGCCCCTGATCGCCTTTTCACTGGGGGTTTTTGTTGCTGAAGGGATTAAACGAAAATCAACCCACCGTTTAACTCCGGACTGGACCCGCGCAATTCTTTTACTGGAAATTGCGATTTTTTTCATCGTGGGATTGATTCCGCAAGGAGTTCCCAATACGGTAGTGGTGGTGATCGTCTCGTTCGTCGCTTCCGTGCAAATGACTTCCTTCCGCAAGCTCATTGATGTGCCGTACACCTCCACGGTCAGCACCGGTAACCTCCGATCAGCTATCGAGGCTGTGTATGTCGCCGTAACGACCAAGGACACGAACGCTGCCATTCGAGCGATGCGTTATGGTGTCATCCTGGCAGCCTTCTTGGTAGGAGCCTTGCTGGGGGGATTTCTAACTTTGACAATTGGGGATAAAGCCGTTTGGGGCGCTGTTGTTGCACTTATTTTTTCTTTTATTTTATTTACAGAAAAGGAAAAGTGGAAGCTTCCCCTACGCCACTAATCCTCCATTACATCAGCCCTGAACGAACTGGCGCTGGGCCGTTTCAAAGAAATTCAAAAGGTCTTCACGGGACGGGAATGCAGCCTGAGCTGATTGGTTGCTACCGCCCCCCTTACCGTGAAATGCCCCCAGATTCTCTTTCAAAAATGCTCCGCAGCTAACAGACTGGGTGCCGTTATGTGCCAGAAGGATTTTGTTTTCTGCTGTTGTGGCAAATAGAACAAGCAAATCATGCTCAGCTGTCAGCTTGGTAGCCAATTGCTGCATGTCCTGCAGGGATTTTTGTTCGAATACATGAGCAAGAACATGCCCCCGCACAGCAGATAGCAACTCTTTCGCCTGGTACGAAGCATTTTCCTCTTGTAGGAGCTCCACTTGCGCCTTAAGCTGTTTATGCTCCTGCTCCCACTTTTCGAATCGGGTCAAAATATCTTTTCGCCCGGTATTGAACTTCATAGATAACACGTCCAATATCTGAACACTATCGTTAAAATCCTGGAGTGCGCGAGCGCCACATTTGAAATGGATTCTTGCCATCCCCTTCTGCTTCTCCCATTTTAAGCATTTAATGATTCCAATTTCCCCGGTCTGAGCTACATGTGTGCCACCGCAAGCATTATATTCAATGCCCTCGATCTCGACAATCCGAATATTTTCTGTCACTTTGGGCGTTTTCACAAGCGGAATGTCCTTCAATTGCTCACGGGTTACAAAATAACTTTTTATGCTGCGATTACTATAGATTTGCTGATTTACTTCCTGCTCGATTGCCGATAGCTGCGCAGGCGTTATATCCGAACAGTTCACATCAATCGTGTCATATTCTTGTCCCAGATGAAAGCTTTCCGTACGGGCACCCAACAACTCTAGACAAACCGCTGACAGCAAGTGCTGCCCGCTATGCTGCTGCATATGATCAAATCTGCGTTCCCAATCCAATCGGCAGGCTACTTTCCGATCCTCCGGCAAACGCTCTACCTGATGCCAAATATCCCCTTCTTCGAGAACAACATCTAATACACGGACGCCCTGAATTGTTCCTGTATCACAAGGCTGGCCTCCACCATGCGGATAAAAGGCCGTTTCCTCCAGCGTAACCAAATATTTTCCGTCTCTTTCCATGCTCTGTGTAATATGAGTGTCCCACTCCGTAAGATTTGGAGCAGTGTAGTATAATTTTGTCGTCATTCCAGGTTCCTCACTTTTGGGTTTTTGGTCTCGTGCGATATCCACTTATTATCAAGCACTTCATTGTAAATATCAATGTAGGGAAAAGCTTGAACCATGGCACGAACAACCTCCATATGGTGAACAATCGCATGACGATTAACAAAGTTTAGCTTGAAATTCATTTTTGAATAGATTAAGATTAGTCGGCTAACTAATTTATTGATTGGAACATACTGTAAGAAGAAAGGAGAACCTTATGGATTTTGATTTACGGGACTTGCCCACTCGTGAGGCGCTACAAGAATTTTCTATGCGTATCCCCGAGATTGATGTAAGAGCAACAGAAGCTATGCTATTTTTTATGCGGGTATCTTCCAGCGTCTTTAAAGTCAGCTTTGAGGGCTTTGAGAAGTTCGGTATATCTCATGGGAAATTTTCAATATTAATTCTTCTATACCGCAACATCCATACAGGATTGCTGGCTACAGAGCTTGCGGAGAAAGTAGGGGTTAGCAAGCCTACTGTTACCGGTCTGCTTGACCGCCTGGAACGCGATGGGCTTATTATTCGATCTGTTCATCCTTCCGACCGCCGTATGAGCATTGTTAAACTGACCGAACAAGGAACAGAAATGATGGAAAGACTGCTGCCTATACATTTTACAAGCACTTCCACACTGATGAGCCACCTGTCCACCGATGAAAAGGAATTGCTCCTGACGTTACTGCAAAAAATAGAAAGTGGCATCCCTCAAGCAAAAGAGATATATAAAGTAGCAAAACCAGAATAAGTTTTAATTTTGCGTTTTAGTTAGCCGACTAACTTTTAAATTATTAAATAAAAGAATAAATAAAATGTACATATCAGGATATTTATTCGAGTCTATGTTTAACCCATTTTATGAATCTAAGGAGCGTATTACCCATGAATCGCACACAAGCCACCAGCCTCATCATCCCTCTCATTTCTATCGCCTGTCTGATCGGCGGGGGTTTCCTGCTCCAGACCAACGGACAAGATCAAGTCAATGCTTCGCGATCCGTTAAAGGCACAACACTAAATGCGGATAGCATTCATGTATCTTTTGAACAAGTAGGAGGCAAAGTCCTGAACATCCCGGTAACAGAAGAAACGAAGGTGAAAAAAGGAACTGTCCTTATGACTTTGGATTCCACAGATGTGGATCTGCAAATTGAGCAGCTGCGGACACAAATTGCCCAGTTCAATACGCAAATCAGCCAACAACAACAATCCATCAATTTAGGCTATACACGGGCAGCAACTCAGGAAAAACAGGCACAGCTAGATATCGCGCAAGCTCAAGTGACTGAGAGTAAAAGTCAGGCAGCATTGCAGCGGGCACAAGCGGCTGAGCGTCAAGCCACTGCTGCGGAACAACAGGTCAATAACGGGGTTCGGGATGAAGATGTTCAGCAGCAACGAATTGCTGTAGCCTCAGCAACCAAAAACGTTCAGACTGCGCAGACCAACTATAAGCGTAATAAAGCACTCTATGATGCAGGAAGTGCATCCAAAGCAGCGTTGGATGATGCCGAATCCTCTTTGACTTTAGCGACAAATCAGTTGAGTCAGCAAAAAGAGGCTCTACAAAAGCTACTTCATGGTGCCACTTCTGAAGAACGTATGCAGGCCAGTGAACAGACGACACAAGCAGCCGTTTCGGTAAAACAAGCCGAGGAAGAAATTCGCGGTGCCCAATTGTCCGTCGATCGTTCCAAGACCCAGCTGGAAACCATTCAGCAGAGTCGTCAACAGTTGGCAGATCAGAAGCTGGCTATTGACCTTTTAAAGCAACAAAAAGACACACAGGAAGTTCAGCTTAAAACGTTGCTGCTCAAAAAAGAACGCCTGGTGTTAAAAGCACCACAGGATGGCAAGGTGACTTCGATTAGTACCAAAGTCGGCGAAAATGTGGCGCAAGGTGCTCCTGTGATTACCCTGGAAACCAACGATTTATATTACGATCTCTATGTGAATGAAGAACAAGCGGGGAAATTCAAGGCCAATCAAGAAATTAAAACTCATATCTCTGGTCTCAATAAGGACTTGAAAGGTACGGTACGCTATGTAACTGCTGCACCACAATTCGCTAATGTGAAGATGTCCCGTGAAAAAGGAGAAGCAGATACCGCTACATTCCAGATACGTGTATATGTAACAAGAGAAGCAGCTTTGCTACCAGGCATGACAGTTGAGGTGAATACAAATGAAATCTCTTCGTGATGAATGGTCGTATCTGGTTCACTCCAAGTATCCGATTATAGCTATTATCTTCCCATTGATTGCCGTACTGGGGTATTCACTGTTGCTCCCAAGCAGCCAAATTAACGACGCTAACGTGGTAGTGGTGGATCAAGATAACACAGCTTACAGCCGTGAGTTCATTCAGAAAATAGATGCTTCCCCGTATATGAACGTAGCTGAGATTGTTTCGTATACGGACAACCCTGAACAGTATTTTTATCATGAGCAATATTTGGCTGTTATTTCATTGCCGCATGGTTTAGAGGACAATCACAATCGTTCCCTCTCCAGCCGCGTGGGTCTCATTCTCGATAATACCAATGTACAATCTATTACTTCGATTCGTACAGCTATGCAGGAAATTAGCGTTTCCGAGAATATGGAACTGTCTGTTCCAGCTATGTTGAAAACCGGGATGAACGCAGAACAGGCTCAAGGGGCCCTCAATGGTATCGCCTTGGAAGTGCGTTCCATGTTTAATCCAACGAATGACTATCAGAATACGACGATACTTGCATTCACTTGTATGTTCTCTTTTATGATACTGAATATAAATAGCTTACCTCTGGTCGCCAGACTCCGGGTTTCCAAGAGGCTGGCTGCTGAGCTGCAAAATCCGTTCAACATCCTGCTGCGTATGCTTCCTTATACGCTGTTTTCGACGGCTGGCTTAATCTTCTCTCTAGGGATGCTTAAAGTGTTTGGGGGAGGCCGTTTCGAGGCCAATCCAATTCTCTTTATAATTCCAGTTGTCCTGTATGTATTCGGTACCGTTTGTATCAATGTCCTGGTTGCATGGGGCGCTGCACATCCGGGAATAGCCATTGGCAGAATGGTGATGATACTCATGCCTGCTTTTGTTCTATCAGGGGCTGTTCTTTCCAGATCACTGTTTCCACCTTTAGCGATTCAAATCGGTGATTTCTTCCCCTTTGTATGGATGTATAAATTCCTGCGCACTATGGGTCTGCGTGGTGCACCTTTGCAGGAGATGCTTCCCGAACTCGGTTCTCTGTTACTATATGTGGGTGTACTCTCCTTGCTGGTGATCGCCAGAGCCCTATGGGAGAAACAGAAGCTGGCCAAGCAGACTGCGGGCACTGCTTCTGAAAAGGGATTACCACATCCCGTTGTTCCAGCAAGCACAACTGGCGGCGGGTTATCTATGCAAGGGGCACCATCAGCACCTATGCACGAGCCTATAAAAGGATAGAGTCTCGTCTACAAAATAAAAAAGGGTTAAGTGCCGTCTAACGATCCTTAACCCTTTTTCAATAATCAGGATTTTGTAAAATCCTCAATAATATTAAATTATCATTGTTATCAGAATAAAATTCACTTATATGCCCGACCTAATTGATAAGCGTGCTCCAGTAAACCTTCAATGTATTCTTTCGATTCGGATAAAGTATCATAGAAGAACTCCACCTTGGACTCTCTTACTCTTGCGTAACCAGCAATGGCTTTATTCAAATAATTAGTAACCAAATCGTGATATTCATACTTGATCAGATGTTCTTTCGTCCCCCCCGCCAAGCACATCCACAGAACCTGCTTTGACGTGAACTCCTGAAGTAAACCTATGTTCCACACTTTATCCAGGTACCCTTTTAGCATGGACGGGACACTATACCACCATAATGGAAACACAAAGACCAGAGCATCCGCAGCCACTATTCTATCCATCTCTTTCCGTGTTTCAGGAGCATATTGTTTATGGGTCGTATTCCAATCCAACTCATCTGCAGCGCTGTACACCGGATTGTATCCATCCCGATCCAAGTCCAAAATATCTACCTCGTGCTTATTCTCTTTCAATCCCTCTACAAAACGATTCATGACCGCAAGGGTTAGTGAATCTTCTCTAGGATGCGTGACGACCAATAAAACTTTCATGTATCCGTAACCTTCTTTCTCCTCATAATTGGTGAACCCTGTCTACAGATGCTATTATGGATGTTATACATTAAAGTGTGAAGTACGCACTTCAATGTACTGTAGGTACTTTAAGGTTCCTTAGTGCTTTTTGTACTACAGATCGGAGAGGGGGAAAAGTCTATGGAAGACAAAGCCAAAACCTATATGCTCGGGATCGAGGCAACTTTGGAGGTCATCAGTGGAAAGTGGAAAGGCATTATCCTACACCATTTAACCAGCGGCAGAAAACGTACATACGAACTTCGTCAACTCATTCCGAAAATCACCCAAAAAGTGCTCACCCAACAGCTTAGAGAGCTTGAAAAGGATGGAATCATCCACCGCATCATTTATAACCAAGTTCCCCCCAAAGTGGAATATGAGCTTAGTGAATATGGCTGGGATTTTAAAGATCTGCTTGATCGTTTTTGCTTATGGGGAGAAGATCATTTGGATAGGATCTATGGAGATAAAACAAAGGTGTTGGAAGAGTATTCTGTGAAGGAAAAAAGCGCTAAACAAGCACCACCTCATTAAGGAGGCGTGCTTGTTTGAAATACTATACCTAAGATGTGCACCTTGTTTATTCACCAGTCTCCGAAAATTTTCGAATACGAGCCCCTAAGGAATTATGAAATGATTAACCATAAATATAAGCCCAGTAGGGTCATAAAAAGTGTAGGAATAGTTAAGACAATGCCTGTCTTAAAATAAGTCCCCCAAGAAATTTTTACGTTTTTCGAACGGAGCACATGCAGCCACAACAACGTGGCTAATGAACCGATCGGAGTTATTTTCGGCCCCAGATCAGAACCAATGACGTTAGCATAAATCAACGCCTCTTTGACCATACTGGTTGTATGGGTGGCATCAATGGCAAGCGCATTAATCATGACCGTAGGCATGTTATTCATGACCGACGAGATAATCGCCGCAATAAAACCCATGCCCATGGTGGCCACAAACATACCTTGATCGGCAGCCGCTTGAATCACATGGGACAGCAGATCCGTCAAACCGGCATTACGTAGACCATACACCACAACATACATCCCGATGGAGAAAAATACGATAGCCCATGGAGCGCCCTTAATGACTTCTTTCATCGGCACTGCAGGGCTTCTTCGCGCCATCAATAAGAAAAAGATAGCAATAATACCGGCCACCACCGAAACGGGAATATTAAAAAATTCGCATGCAAAGTAGCCAACGAACAAAACCGCGAGAACGATCCAGGACATACGGAACATCTTTGGATCTTTAATCGCTTCCGCAGGCCTGATTAATTGTGTCGCATCAAACGTTTTAGGAATCCTTTTGCGAAAAAAAAGATACAGTACCCCTATACTTGCTCCTAAAGAAAATAAATTAGGTACAATCATGCGACTCGCATATTCCATAAAGGTGATCCCAAAGAAATCGGCTGACACAATGTTGACCAGGTTGCTGACCACAAGCGGAAGCGACGTCGTGTCTGAAATAAAGCCACTCGCTATGATAAAAGGAAAAACCATTTTCTCATCCAATTTCAATGCCCGAACCATCGCCAGTACAATCGGTGTCAGTATTAAGGCCGCACCATCATTTGCAAAAAAGGCAGAAACAACGGCGCCAAGAATGGTCACATAAACAAACATCCGGGTTCCGCTTCCTCGCGCAGCTCGTGCCATGTGAAGCGCCACCCATTCGAAAAAGCCGATTTTATCAAGCACCAACGAAATCAGAATAATGGCTACAAAAGCCAGTGTCGCATTCCAGACAATATGAGTAACTTCCCAAACATCATGCAAATCGACGACACCCACCAGCAAGGCGAGTATGGCACCGCCGCAGGCAGACCATCCGATGGACAGATTTTTAGGCTGCCAGATCACCAATACTAAAGTAGCTAAAAATATAATGCATGCCAACAAAATCAATGTTCTAAACCCCTCCATTACATTACCTTATAAACATATACTTACATAATAGCACCGTTATCCCTTAAGGAGATACACGGAACAGTCTTTAGGATGAACAAGCTGAGGAATCCGGTTCACAAAATGTGATCGGCTCCTCCTTATTCAGCCATTTTAAAATTTGCTTGGAGTCTGGCATACGCTCAAGAACAGCTTGAATATGCGGCTTATCGTCTACATTTAAGGAATAGTATACCCACTGACTTCGTCGTTCTTCTTTTACAATCCCTTGCGACTTTAATTTTCTCAAATGTTGGCTAATTGCTGGCTGCGTCATATCAAAGATATCTACAAATTCGCAAACACACCACTCTCTTTCTCTTAGCAGGGAAAGCATAGCCAGTCGAGTTTTATCGCCCAATAGCTTTAAATGATCGGCTACATAACCTAGTTGATCCAATGTGTGACCCCCTTCCACTCATATAACCATATGCTTATATACTAATGGAGCTCGGGTTTAATATCAATAACGAATAATACTTATTCGTTTACCAATTGCAGAATCCAGTCTTTTAGATCAACGATTCGCAGTGTTTTAGGCCGTGTATTCGTTCCAGAAATAATTAATGGGACAAGGGAATCTTTTTCGTGCAACGATCCATGAGCCCCTCCTCCAATGTGGGTGGGAGAACTTTCACCGACGAGTTCATATCCGGGTTGGACCGTGACGACAACATATCTTCCTTCATGCGAATTCATTGCCCCGTGTAGCCTCGCCAATACGTCTGGATATTTTCCATACTTGATCCGGTTGTTATTCACCGTAATATCCACAAGGTCCTCTTCACCCGACAATGTCCATGATTGTCCATATTCATCAATGAATTTTCCACCGGGATGATAAGAAAACAGCTTACCCTTTTTGCCCTTTGTAACATGAATATTGCTTTTACCATCTTTCATAGCGATAATGTCGAGCTTGTCCTCATTTTGTAAAAGCTTCACCACATTGGATAACTCCACGTTATCGTTAATTGCATAGATATAGGCCATCCGTTCATTAACGGCAATCACGATTTGGTCATCACTTCTTACAGGTTGATTTAATTTTGCAATACAGTAATGGCTCAAAAGAGGCCTTATATCCACAGTTGCTGCCTGTCGATCATCATAAACTGCACTTTGCCCACTGTCACCCATGACAATCCATATCGCATTGTTTACAGCCTGCTCCCAAGAACCATATGCGTTCAACACAGTTTGTAGTGCTTGATCTGCTTTTTCGATTCCCTTCAGTTGAGTCGGGCCCTTTCTATGCGCCAAATTATCATTCTCAGGAAAGTATGTGATGGTTACGTCTGGAAGTTTCTTCTGGCTGATTAGAAAAGCGGCATCTTTTGCGGAAAATTCATCGTTCATCCCAAATTTTTTCCACAAAGGAGTATTCCAGTTATTTTTCGGATTCAATTGTGCCAGAGCTGCATAAGATAACCATTTAGGCCCTGTTACTATCATTTTTTCTGGCACCCTGTTGCTATTCGCTATGAAGTCAGGCACTTTTAAGGCATGTTTCGTTTTCCCTCTAAAGACAATAGCATTGATGGACGCGGATTCTTTTCCTTTGTCAGCTAATTCTTCATGTATTGTTTTCGTTTTTTTGTTCAATTGAACTTGGTTTAATTGGTAAATAGCGTCATTAAATACTTGCAGTTGGTCTATCTTTAAAGCTTCTTTGGCACCATTGCCGTAGAGAATCATGCGTTTCTTTTGGTTGCTGTACCAAACGAGTCCGGGCACATGATGTTGGTCTGCATACGTTCCCGTTAATAATGTACTGTCGATTGTCACAGACATCGTGGGAAATGAACTCACTACATGCGGAAAATATTGCCCTTGATTTAAGAGATATTGCATTGCGGGTGCACGGCCTTCTTGAATTGCTTCTTGCAAAGGCTTATCCATTAAAGAATCAATCAAGATCACAATGACAGGTTTTTTGCCCATTTGATTTACTGTGATAGGTGGCTTCACACTTTGTTGTTTTAGCTGTTGACTGGAGTCCGCTCTACACCCCAAGACCAACAACAATAAACCTAGCACTAGTGCTATGGTAACTTTATTTTTCATGCCCATGTATGTGTCCCTTTCTTAGAAAAACTTGATCCTCTTATTTTTTTCTTGTACTAAAAAAATTATTCCTGCATTGGATCATCGGGACAAAGGTATCTCATACAAGCAATTAAAGTTACACCTCCATGAATTTTTTGGATCTAATAGGCCAAATTTAAGATCAAACCATTCAGGGAGGGAACATAACCATGACGACTACAAACATAAACGAATACTCCATGCATTATATGGATTCCGGTGAAGGAATGGCCATCCTATTCATTCACCCTCCAGTACTCACAAGCTTAAATTTCACATACCAAATCCAAGGACTCTCGCCCCATTTTCGAACTATAGCTTTTGATATCAGAGGACACGGTAAAAGTCAGCCTTCCGAGCAAACGGTTACTTACCCTCTCATTGTCAAGGATATTAAACATTTGATGGACCGGATGAGCCTTGATAAAGTATTTCTGTGTGGATATTCTACCGGAGGCTCGATAGTACTTGAATTCCTCTTGACTTATCCAGATCGGGCATGGGGAGGCATTGTTATCAGTGGAATGTCAGAAGTAAACGAAGGGCGACTAAGAAACAAAATTTCTTTGGGCATTGCTCTTTCCAAAATCGGTGCAGTCGGTACACTTGCCCTTTCTATTGCTTGGTCACAAACGAAACAGCTATCTTTGTTACGTAAGTTATTCAGCGATGCGAAGCAGGGAAATCCCAGGAATGTCGAGCAATATTATCGATACAGCTTGAAGTACAACTGCACCTCACGGCTCGGGGAAATCCAGCTTCCCGTCCTGCTTGTTTATGGTGAAGAGGATAAGCACTTTCATCCCTATGCCAAAATATTGCATCAACAATTACCGAAGAGTGAGCTTGTTTTCATTGAAAAAGTCGATCACCGCCTTCCTACGAAGGCCGCCGGATCATTGAATGAACTGATTAAGCAGTTCGTAGATCGCTTCAGTCTTTAAGGCAAATTCTACAGGAGAATTCCGCATACACATCTACACCCCCATCCTGATACTGTATCTTTGCCTGTATATGACATTGCATATGAGCTGCTCATCAAAGTGAAAAAAATTATATAATATTTTACACCATGTAAATATACAAATTATGCTAAAGTCATATGTAGTTTAGATGGGATAGGTATGTATTATTCTGCTTCTAAATCTGAAGGGGTGTAAAAATGAAATGCTAAAGCGTATTCAAAATCTTTTCGTTATCCCTAACTACCCGCTATTCATGATCTGTATGTTATTACAAGGTATGGCTATATCCATCAGCGCGCCTTTTTTGGCTGTATATTTTACAAGTACACTTGGCGTATCTGTGGGAACCTTTGGTGTATTTACAGCTGTGACTTTGATTTGTGGCATATGGATAAGCTCTCTGATTGCTAAACGTTCTGATACCGGCTTAGACCGTAAACAAATTTTGGTAATTTGCACGTTATTTAATGCCGTAGCCTTTGCAGGATATCTTGTAATCCAAAATTTTTATGTGCTTTTTGTTTATATGACGATCTTTACGGCCATTGGTGCTCCTGGGATGCCGCAGTTATTTGCCAGTGCACGTGAAGCAGTAAATCGCAGTAAATCTGCGGATCACGCCTTTGCGAATTCAACGCTTCGGTCTATGTTTTCTCTTGGCTTTATTACCGGGCCGCTTTTTGGTTCCTTTTTGATTGCACATACGGGCTTTAAGGGTATCTTTATGGGAACGACCTCTATTTTTGTTCTCATTGCTGTGCTTCTATTCTTTTTTATCAAGCAGCCTCCCGCTCAACTTAAACATAACAATCAACTTTCACTTCATCACATTACATTACATAAAAATATTGAGATTCTGATTCCCTTTTCCGTTCTTACTCTGCTCTATACGTCTCACTGGATGAATAATTTGAATATTTCCTTGTTCATCATTCACAATTTACAAGGCGACACGAGTGACGTTGCTCTAGTATCCAGTATTTGCGCAATTGTAGAAATACCCTTGATGCTCATGCTAGGCGTACTAGCAGCTAAATACTCCAACCGTTTGCTTATATTTTTAGGGGCATTAACAGGAGTTGTCTATTATCTCCTTGTCCTTATGTCTACGGAGATGTGGCAGCTATTCGTGGGGCAGCTTCTTCTAGCCTTCTTTGTTGCAGTGATTTCTGCCATTGGCATTAGTTACATGCAGGATTTGTTGCCCTCTCTTCCAGGGTACGCATCGACGCTATATTCCAATGCGACAACCATCGGAAGACTGGTGGGGAGCTTGATGGGCGGATTAACCGCTCAATGGATTGGTTACCGAAATACCTATTGGGTATGTTTGGCCCTGATCATCTGCTCCCTTGGTCTTCTGGCGATTTCAAAGAAACTAGAGTTTGAAAAATCTGCTACTTTAAAAGAAAGGAATCACAGTATATAGACTGCTGCTTATTTTTCTATGGTGGAGAAATGGCTCATGATTGTATCTGCCGCATGACTATACCCACCAGCCTGGCGTAATGATTCGCCGATCACATGAGCCTGTTCTTTATAGGTTGGATGACTCAATACCTCTAATAAGGCAGCTCTCAAACTAGCGGGTGTAAGCTCATTTTTATCCACAACAACACCCGCTCCCAGGTCCTGCACCCGACTAGCTACGATGGGCTGATCCGATGTTAAAGGAATCATGACCTGCGGCACATTGTAATACAGAGCTTCACTTGTACTGTTCATCCCCGCATGTGTAACAAAAGCGTCCACATGCTGGAGCATTTCCAATTGCGGAATATAAGGCTTGATTATAAAATTGTCAGGGATACACGAGGCCAATGGCTCCATGTCTGTATAATTGCCTGAAGACAGCACAAACTGCACAGGCAAATCGCGAAATGCTGCAAAACAAAGCTTATAAAATTCCAAGTCTTTATTCAAAATAGTACCCATTGAAATGTACACCGCCTGTGGATGCAGAACACGAAGTTGTTCGAACGGGAAGGAAGGAGCATCTTTACGCGGTACAATAGAAGGACCTGGAAAAATAAAACTGTGATCCAGTTTTTCGGCTTGCGGTTGAAAATAGCGGCTTGTATAAACGATTCTTAAGTGTCCGCCATGAGGAGCAATCTCTTCTATAGCCGGAGCGTCAACCTGAAGCTCATTAGCTAGTTGATGCGTTATTTGCATCGTAGCCGTGTATAACTTTTTTACCTCCGGATCATTGTCATTCATGCCTTGCCCCGATCCCAATGGCTCTACGAAAGCAAAAGAAGCGATAGAGCATACAGCAGGAATTCCTAGCTTCTCAGCAATAATCGTGCCTCCCCAGCCCATCAAAGAATCATAGATTAAATAATCATAGGTTCTGTTTTCAATAACTCTCAAAACCTCTGGAATAATCGGAAGAATCATACCTTTTACCACCATGTATACAAATTGATAATGATGTTTGTATTCTGCTGGCTTTAAATCAGAGTCTTTGGAAAAAGCATCATCCACAAAAGGGTAGGTGATCATCTGCGCTCCTGTCTGTTGAATTCTCGTACGATATTCTTCCGTACACACATAGTCAACATCCTCCCCACTGTCTACCAACCTTTTCACTAATCCTAGTGTCGGATTAACATGGCCTTCAGCAGGCGTGATCACTACTAACACACGTGCCATACGTTACACCTCCAAAATCAAAAATAAATTACAATTTGAAATAAATACACTTTAAACATAGCAAACATTTACCATATAAACAAGTATTTTCAATACCTAAAAATTAAATATGTATCCTCCACTCAAACGATAGAAATAAGCGAGGCTGAACGCTAGAAGCGCTTGCCCCGCTTAACCACTGAACATCAAATTTAAAGACGCCAATCCCAATGATCTGGTCCACTCAGAACAGCTTCAACGGTGTACTGGCTTGCTTCATCGGCAGTAAGCTGTTTGGCCCAAGGTACACGTTCGCTACTTCCTGCACCTGGTCCAAAGTTATCAAACTCTCCAAATCTTGCGGTCTGCTCATTGGATTCCTTGCCCCAATTATTCCAGCCGCCCGGCTTGATATGGTCATCCATATAGGTCTTCAAAAAAGTAACATGAGCGTAAGGGCGCCATGGCCGTCCGAGATCCACCTTGCCTGTTAAGCCATTTTCTGTTGTCAGACGACATTGAATAAATACAAATCCCAGCTTGTTCTCTTCTGTTGAAGCTGCTGTCACATATCCAGCACGCAGGCTGTGTATGATCGAGTTATCAAACACAGCGGGTGCATTGCCAAATATAAAATCTACACTGCCACTGATGTAGCTGTCCTTGAAATACTGTCTGCCACGGTTCACAAGCAACGTATCCTGTAGGCCGGTAATTTTGACATTGTGATACTTACCACGATCGCCTTCGGCATATAACGCTACAGCCTGCACCTGCCCGGTTCCTTCTGTATTGGCAACCGTGACATTCTCCAACACAAAATCAGGACTTTGCACACGCATGGTATAGCTGTTGCTTGTTCCTAATTCTTTTCCATCCACCACGGTTTTGGCCGTATCATCAAAAGCAATGATCGTTTTATCCCGATCTTCTCCGATAATACTCAGGTTTTTCTTAGAGGAATTCACCTTTATTTTCTCACGATACGTACCATTTTTGAGATGGATAACTGTCCTTGTATTGCTGTCGTCAGGGACTGCGTCAATAGCTGCCTGGAGAGATGTAAAGTCAGCAGGACCATAGGTCGCTACCACCACACTAGTGGGATGAGTTCCTCCTGAATCTGTCAGGTTGCGGATGGTGACATGGCTGAATTCCGACGTATTGTAATTCCATACATCGTTTTGTGGTTTGGATGCATCAGTAGCCAACCCGAACAATAGCGGTTGATGATCCGGCACATCTATAACCGTTTCACCAACCTTCTCCCAGTTCGTCACACCATCTGCGGACACCCAGCCGGTAACCTTTGGTCCTTGTCGTACCAGACGAACCGAATATGGCGTTGTAATAAACGTCTCCATTGACGCACGTTTCGTCTTACCCTCCGTTTGATCACGACTGATAAGAATACCCAGTTTACCATATTTAACAAATGCTAAAGACATAAAAGCCATTTTTGATCCAGGCTTCAGCGATTCACGAATCATTACACCCGCTTCGGCATTATCATCCACTGGGGTAATATGTTCCACACGGGCTGTAATTTCAGTGTCACCTTCCCATTTTTGATAAGCATAATGGAAAATATCTGCCTTACCGTCAACGTCTCCCGCTGACTTCAGTCTTATACTGCTGCCGCTTGCATCTTCTTTTAAGACCTGTGTATGCCCTTTTATATAACCATCGTTGCCCTCAGAGCCAATCTCTTCGCTGAGCCAACTTCCCGACGGCGCAGTCGTATTGACATGAATGGTAACAGGATTGGAAAATGCAGCATTCCCCTTGCGGTCGGTCACCCGTACAATAATATAATGGGTCCCGTCCATCACATGGTTCCAATTCATTTGATAAGGCGCAGTCTCTACTTTTCCAGCGAGTTTGCCGTCAATGATAAATTCAACATGAGCAATACCATCTTTGTCCTTGGCTGTTGCTGTTATGGTCGCATCCCGCCTGCTTCCAAAATATCGTTATGCTTTAGTGAACGTCCGTTTGCATCCGACACCTGAACGACAGCCTCTGGATTATTCACCTCATTTCCATTCGACAGCTTCTCAATAAGATCATTTAAATAGACCTCCAGATTCGTATAACCCTTGGCAAAATGAGCATACGCCCCTGTGCCGGCAAGCCCCTGACCGTTACGATCATCTGCATTATTGGGGTCCAGCCCATGGGCACGTTCCCATTCATCCGGCATTCCATCATGGTCACTGTCAGAAAGCTCCGTCGTCGTTACGTTAGAATCGTCATAAATCCACCCTGCTTCACGCGGAGAGTTAATAAATGCACCCGTTCCATTCTTCACATCATTCATAATTCGGGCGTCCACCGCATCTCTTCTTGGCAGCGTGGCTCCTGAGCCGGCAAGCACCTCCGTATATGCGGTTTGTGCATCTGTCGCTTGATATGGACCGTACGCATCGGGTGAGATTCCGTTGTCGTATTCCCCTCTGACTTCAATCGGCTCCGCCAAACGGGTGGACGGATCAATAATGGACCCAATGGATGTTCCAAGCTGCCAGTTGTCTTTCGTAACCGAGTCATTGCCGTACATATAGTTACCACCAATAAAGATGCGTGTTTTATATTTTTTACTACCCACGTCCACAAAGATTTGTCCGCGAACGTCCTGATATGTGTTAGGGCCATACTTATAATAGTTATTTAGCACATTATACGATCCTTCACCACCGCCGTATGAGGAGAAAAATCCCCAGTTATAAATGACATTATTGGTCATTTCCACAGCGTCGATTTGTTTTTTATCGGTTGGAAAACGCGGATTACGGCTTGCATTGTGAGCTAACAAGTTATGATGATAGGTGGAATTTCGTCCGCCCCATATGCCGCCATAGCCGTGGCGACCTTTCTGGTGCGTGGTCATTAGCATACTCTCCGACGCAATAGACCATTGTACCGTTGTATTGACGTTGTCATACAGGCTCAGTACCTCATCCACCGACCAGCTAAAGGAACAGTGATCAATCATTATATTTTTATGGTATCTGGCTCCTAACGCGTCATCCTCACTGGGGTAACGGTCGGTCAATCGGAAACGCAGGTAACGGAGAATGACGTTATCTGCATCAATCCCTGTTGTGTAATCGCTTACAGTTATACCGTCGCCAGGAGCTGTCTGACCCGCAACCGTCAGGTTGTTTCCCAAGATTTTAAGTGGCTCCTTGAGATGAATCGTTCCACCCACCCGGAATACGACCGTCCGATTATCGGAGCTGACCGCTGCGCGAAAAGATCCGGGAATGATCTGCTCCCCTTTGCCGTAGTCTGCCAGCGTGGTAACCTCATACACTTCACCTCCGCGTCCACCGGTAACATATTTACCGCCACCCTCAGCCCCCGGAAACGCCGGAATATCCGTCGCCACTTTTGCCCCCTTTGCGTTCTCTGTTCCTACCGCAGTCTCCGCTTGGATTAGTGGCGGGCACAAGGTCAACAACAATGAACCCACAACCACGTTACATAGCACCTTTTTCCATGTACGCTGCTTGCTCATATTCTGTTTCCTCCCTAAGATTTTCTTCCACATCAGCGCATATTTTTATAAAAACACGATCCGAGACGTTCAGAAGCGCCTTCACCTCCTTTCATCAATCTTTTCTGCTTTTATCATTGGCAGGTTGTCATATATACTGTTGATGTATGAATGCGCTTACTTATCTTAATTTGCAAAGGAAGAAGCACATGAATGAAATGAAAGAAGATAAATATGTCATTGGCGAACAACAATTCTCCATTCATCACATCTATCGTACCGGTTTCACAGTTATGCCCCGGCCCCATGTCCACGAGAACTATGAGCTGTATCTCTTACTGCGAGGCGAACGCATCTATTTTATGAATGGCAAGGTATACACCGCTCGCAAGGGGGATCTGATATTCATCCTTCCTCACGACTTGCACTCTACCGCCAGTACGCAATTGCAGGAAACAGAGCGCATTTTGATTCATTTTTCTCCGACGTTTCTCCCACAGCAGGATCATGACATTCTTGACCTGCCGCCATACCAGCAATCCGCGTTACTTCGCTTACCTGCGAGAGAGCAAGTGGAGGTTGAACGTTTATTCCTACAGATGAATACCGAATGCAGGAATAAGCAGCCTCTGCATGACCGTTGCGTACAGCATTTACTGCTGGAAATGCTTATCCTGGTGCACCGATCGGAAGCAATCGAGCGTAGTGAACCTGTCTCCTCTCATCCCATGCATCAGAAAATCACGGAAATTTCTTCTTTTATTCAGGATCATTACAATGAACCGTTAACTCTCGAACAAGTGGCTGCCTGCTTTTTCATTAGTCCAGCTTACCTAAGCCGTATCTTTCTAAAGTTGACTGGTTTTCATTTCAGCGAATACATCCGCGTAGTGCGGGTCAGGGCGGCCCAAACCAGACTTCGAACCACCAAAGACAAAATCCAGCATATTGCAGAGGATGTCGGGTTCGGTCATGCTTCCCACTTTAATAAAATCTTTAAAAAAATAACTGGGCTCTCTCCTCTTCAGTACCGCAAGCAGGTTCGGTAGATATTCAGTGTAAAGAATTAGACGCCAATTTTATACCTCCGCTCTTGTCTTGTTTTTCCATTTTTATATCCACTTGCTCTTTCATGGAACTAAATACAAGCCGCGTTGGAATAAGTAAAATGCACAAAAAAGCCATACTTCGCTGCAATGCGTGCACCGAAGTATGGCTTTTACATAGTCATTCTCCATCTTTAAAATTATAAATTACTCTTTCTATGACTTTTATTGCAATGCTTTAATATCCTGAATCAGCATTTCAACATTTTCTTTCTTCGTAGCCCAACTGGTACAGAATCGAACTGCACTATGTGTATCATCAACCTTTTCCCAAAAGGAGTAAGTATATTTTTCACTCAATGCTTTTAGTATACGATCTGGTAAAATCGGAAACTGCTGATTGGTTGTAGAACGGTATTGAAAAGAAAAACCTTGCTCAGATAATCCGTTTTGAAGCAGCATGGCCATGTCTATCGCATGTTTGGAGATTTCAACGTATAAACCGTCTTCAAACAAAGTTTCAAATTGAATGCCCAACATTCTTCCCTTAGCCAGCAGCCCCCCTTTTTGCTTGATCATATATCGGAAATCTTTTTTCAATGTATCATTTAGAATGACTACGGCTTCTCCCATCAATGCTCCAATTTTTGTCCCGCCAATGTAAAACACATCGCAAAGCTGTGCTATATCCGCTAAAGATGCATCGCTATCTTCGGCCACCAAGCCATAGCCCAATCGGGCTCCATCTATGAACAGTGGTAAACCACATTCTTGACAGACTCTACTTAATGCTTCCAGCTCTGCTTTGCTATAGATCGTTCCATTCTCAGTAGGTTGGGAAATATAAACCATCCCGGGCTGTACACTATGCTCAGGAGCGGCATCATTCCAGTGAGCGTCATACAAATCTTGTACCTGCTCGGCCCGGATCTTCCCATCTCCGCTTGGCAAAGTAAGTATTTTATGTCCAACAGCTTCAATCGCTCCGGTTTCATGAACCGCAACATGTCCCGACACTGCCGCAACGACGCCTTGATGCGGACGCAGAATAGAAGAAATAACAGTGGTATTGGTCTGTGTACCTCCAACCAAAAAGTGTACATCCGCATTTGGGGAGTCACATGCTTCTTTAATATATGCTCTAGCTTTTTCACAATGATCATCCACACCATAACCTGGAGTTTGTTCATCATTCGTCTCCAGTAGTCGCTTTAATATGCGCTCATGGGCACCTTCGGTATAGTCGCATTCAAATCGTATCATTCTGTATCCTCTCCAAATTATCCAATTTCTTCTGAATTAACAACATAGAAGCATGTAATTCTTTTATCTCTTCTTCTGAGAGTCCTTGAACTAATTTTAGAATTTGTTCATCAGACCTTTCATTCAATTGGTTAAAGAACGCCTTTCCTTTAGGAGTCAAACGAATCAGATTTGTTCTATTATCCAACGTTGAATTTTCCTTAACAAGAAAGCCCTCTTTGCAAAATTTAGCAATGATCCTACTCATATAGCTGCGATCAATTTTAAGAGATTCGACTAAAGTATTCGCTATACATGGCTCGATCAACCCGATCTCTATAATGACACGGGCCTCGGTAAAGGAATATCCGCTATCCAGCACATGTCTATCCAAAACACCCAGTATATTCGTATAGAACCGATTAAAACGCCTCATATCCGCTATGATATTAGCATCTATATTGACCATAACTCCCCCTATTTAGTGGACTTTTGCAACAATTATAGTAAAGATTTTTGTGGACTATGTCAATGAAATAAAAAAACCGTACATTAAGACTCTCGCCTAATGTACGATCCTGTATTATATATTTACCTACAAGTTCAATGAACTATCGCTATTTATAGCCTTTTGCTTCTTATGCTTCCGTTTCAGCTTCAGATGAGCTACGACCATATACAGCGTCGGAACTACAAACAATGTTAAAATAGTTGAAAAAATCAGTCCGAAAATAATGGTTGTTGCCAACGGTTTGAACAAGATCTCCCCTATTGTGGCAATAGGAATCATACCCACAATGGCAGTTAGCGAAGTAAGCAAGATCGGACGGAAACGGGCAGAGCATGCCATTAGAATGGCGTCTGTTAAATCAGCGCCTTCACGCCGTGCATCTTCAATAAACTCTATCAGCACGATACCGTTACGCACGACGATACCAGCAAGTGAAATGATCCCCATAATACTCATGAATCCAATGGGCATCCCTGAAATAAAACTTCCAAGGATTCCCCCTGCCGCTGCCAGATAAACGGTAGTCATAATAATGAGTGGTGTGGACACCGAGTAAAACTGCATGGTGATCAAGAGGAGAATAAGGAAAATAACAATAACAGCTAATTTGCCCAAGTCCTTAAACATATCAGACTGCGCAGATGTTTCCCCTCCCATCTCCCAGGTGTAGCCTGGTTCAAACTGGGTATTTGTAAGTTTGCTACGGATATCATTAGTGAGTTCTGTAGCCGTACGCCCGTTACCATTGGCTGAGATCGTTACCGTCCGTTCCAGATCATAACGGTGGATTTGTTGGATGGAAAAGTCCGGTTTCATCGTGGCTAATTGGGATAAAGGTATTTGCTCCCGTGCCGCATTGTTCACACTTAATTGTTGGAATAATACCTCAGGATCTTGGTTTGGTTTGTTCATGTATATATTGACATCAAGCAATTCCTTACCCGTGTCAAAATCCGTTACATTCACCCCGTCACCCATTAATAGCAAAGTACGCGTTAAATCGGAATAGCTAACCTGATATTTATCCAAGGCTTGCTGATTGATTTGGAAATTCAGATTATAGCTTTGCATACCCATATTATCGGTCACATCTACAGCTCCGGGTGTCCCCGCAACCATTTCTTTGACTTTAGTTGTCATGTTTT
Source organism: Paenibacillus sp. SEL3 (assembly GCF_054602585.1). Lineage (NCBI taxonomy): Bacteria > Bacillati > Bacillota > Bacilli > Caryophanales > Paenibacillaceae > Paenibacillus > Paenibacillus sp. SEL3. The sequence continues at coordinate 1,652,004 of NZ_CM137725.1, forward strand.
GCAGCTTATCAATGTCTTCTCCTTTAATACGGATAGACACCGCACTGCCGACCGGAATACCTAATTGGGGAACACGAATGCTGATTAATGCAGATGGATATTTAGCTTGTAGCGTATGGGTCCAGTTATCTACTGTTTTTTTGAGATCAAATAGCCCCTCTTTTCCAACGACAGCAATTTGGCCGTTGACCGCTCCCCCAGAGCCATGACCGCCTGCAACATCACTATACAGCTGAGGCGCTCCTCCACCTGCCGTTGCCGCCAGCCGCTCTGTTTCTGGCTGTTTTTTGACCCAGCTCCCAATCTCGTTTACAACTTGATTGGTTGCCTGCAACGACGTTCCTTCTGGCATCGTTACACTAATCGTGGCATCCGCTTGATCGGAATCCGGAAATAATTCAATGGGAACAACAGCAAGTAGTCCATAAGCTGCTGTACCCATCATAAGACCAATAAGCGCTGTTAACAGTGGACGTCGCAGTATTCTAGGCATCCAGTTTTTAGAGTACACATTGGATAGAGATTGTATTTGATTCCCCAGAAGTCCAGGTGGCTTAACTGTCTTACTACTCTCTTTTCCTTTACGACGTTGATCGTACCATTGACGGAAAATAGGAATAATTGTTAACGACATAATCATGGAAGCCAGCATCGTTAACGAAATAACGGTAGGTATCGGTTTAATAAAGTCACCAATAGTGCCCGGCAGGAATAAAAGCGGGGCAAATGCCGCAACCGTAGCTAGCGTAGCTGTAATGATCGATAAGGATACCTCTTTCGTCCCTTTAATGGCCGCCTCCGTAGCATCTTCCCCAAATTCAGAGCGTCGGCGTTCAATGTTGTCATTGACCACGACGGCATCATCAACCAATATCCCTAATACGATGATTAATCCGATGACTGAAATTTGATTCAGCGTGATTCCTGTTGTGGGCAAGAAGATAAAGCCAATGGCGATGGAAACAGGAATGGCTAAGGCCACAAATGCTGAAGTCAGCAAATTCAAACCTAATGTACATATAACAATGACCGATATAATAGCGATGATCATCTCTTTGGTCAGGTTTCCAAACATTTCATCGACTCGATCATTTTGCGCAAAAAGTAGTTCAAAATGTACATTCTTCGGCAAACCGCTCACAAGTTCATTGATTTTGGCTGTTGTCGCTTTAGATACCGTTGGCACGTCTGTGCCTGTATCTCCGCTCACACTGATCGAAATAGCAGGCTTGTTATTCACATACGTATAACTAGTCGCTTTTTTAAAAACAAGTGAGGCTGTCCCTACATCCTTCAGAGATATCGGGTATCCATCGTCATTGCTTGAAATCTGGACGTTATTTAGGATAGATGGATCCGTAGAGGCATTTACCGTCAGCTGATAAGTACGCTCATTGAAATCCATACTTCCTGTAGGAACTCTCTCATTCTCATTTTTGATTGCTTGAACAACCTGCTCCCAGGAGATGTTATATTGTTGCATCTTTTGTGTGTCTAAACTAATTCGTACTTCTTGATCTGGTATTCCTTGAATATTAACTTGCGAAACACCCGAGACCGTTTTTAATTGATCTTTCCATTTGTTCATCAATTCATTTAACGCGTATAAATTCTCAATTTTATCAGAAGTAATCGCGTATGAACCAATGAAAGAGCTTGTCATGCTATCATTAATAATGGGCTGCATCGCATCTGCTGGAAGCTCAGACTGTGCATCCTGTACCTTTGTACGAAGATCAGCCCACACCTTTGTCGGGTCCGCATCTTCAAAAGCATCTATCATTATACTAGATTGTCCTTTAGATGAAGTGGAAGAAATCGTTTTGACACCTTGTACGGCTTTAATTTTCTGTTCCATGACCTTAGTAATGGTTTGCTCGATTCTTTCAGGTGAAGCGCCTGGATAGATGGTTGTAACACTGGCTGACAAGGGAATAACATCAGGCTGCTCCTGTTTAGGTAACGATGTAAAATTGTAGAGCCCTAGCACAATGCACATGGCGAAGAAAATGAGTGTAATTTTTTGCTTTTTAACGATATATTTAATCATTCGGACGACTCCTCCGATTTCCCAGGTACACCATTCCCAAGTAAATCACCATTAAATAAGGTTCCTGCTCCTTGCGTAACGATTTGATCGCCTGCCTGTAGCCCAGAGACCACTTCGAGCTGATTATTAGTCACTTTCCCCAGTTTAATCGGTGTTTTAACAGCTTTTCCATTTACAGCTTTAAAGACATAAGGATCATTTCCCGTACTAATTACGGCCTCTACGGGCACTAAAAGCGCTTCGTTTTGATTTATGCTTTTAGATGCGCTGATGACTTGACCAGGTTTCCAATTCAGTTCGGGATTGGGAATGCTAACTTCCACATTGATGCTTCCCGTTTTGGAGTTCGTCGATGGATAGATCTGGGTGACGGTTCCTGTTCTCATTTCATCGTAGAGAGATATATTAACTTTTTGGTTTTTCTTCCACGATAAGATTTCACTGTCTGGTACGGGGAGGAGTACTTTTAAAGTCTTGATATTTCCGACAACAAATGCCTCACTTCCACTGGAGCCCAGTTGACCATCAGATATCTTTTTTTCAATCACAACACCAGTGATCGGGGAGGTTAAAGTCGCTTTTTTCAGTGACAAGGATGACTGTTCATAAGCAGCCAATGCATCCTCATAGGTAGCCTGTGCCTGAGCTTTACTGGCTAGCCCTTGTTGTATAGTAGCCCTAGCCGATTCCAGCCCTGCTCTGGCCTGATCTACGCCGGCCGAAGCTTGGGCACGCTGTTCCTGGGATGCCCCTGCAAGCAAAAGAGACAATTTCTCTTGCGCATCACTTAAGCTTTTTTGTGCGTTTGCTAATTCCAGCTGCGCATTCTCATTTTCCGTTAAAGATACCGCACCTGCCTGGAATAGACTTTGGGAGCGTGCGGCATCCGCTTTCTTCTTGTTATAATTATTAGTTGCTACAGTAACCGCATTTTGAGACTGTGCTATCTCCTGCTTTTTGGCGCCATTGTTCAATTCCTGCAATTTCGATTGGGCCGCATTGACCTGGGATTGCGAACTATGAATGCCCGCCTGTGCCGATTGGACAGAAGCCTCCGCTTGGCTAACACCAGCCTTTGCCTTTTCCATGGTTGCCTTTGCCCGATCCAGCTGCAACTGGTAATTGGATGTATCTAGCTTCGCAAGGACACTCCCTTTTTCTACTGAATCCCCAACCTCAACCATAGTGCTCAATATACGTCCATCCGCTTCAAAGGAAACATTGGCCTCATTACTTGCCTGCAATGTCCCCGCCAAATTAAAATCATTGGCCAAAGGTTTCATTGCAAGTTTCTCCACTTTCACCGGGTGACTGGCTTCTGTTACAGAGTTCTCCGTTGCACTGGAGCAACCGGAAGCTACGATAGCTAATGCAACCCCTGCAATCATTATCCTAATTCCTTTTTTCTTCAACTTCATGTCATCCTCCCTGATTCTCTCTTCTAAAGGTGCTATCAGCAACCCGTGGGTCAAGTAAACTTTTTCATCCTTTTTTCATGTTATAACAATGAACAAACAAAAAAATCGTACAAAGGGGCAAGCACCTTATGTACGACTGGGCAAATAAATAACATATTTTCAGTTATTATTTCTAAAGCTGTAAAATACCACGTTCCAACGAAACAGCAACGGCTTCAGATCTGGAATCAACACCAAGCTTGTTATAAATATTCGTTAAATGTGCCTTTACGGTACGCTCGGAAATTCCCATATCAAACGCAATTTCCTTACTTTTAAAACCATGTGCAACAGACTTTAATATATGTCTTTCCTTATCAGTCAGAACTAAGTTTCTTTCATGTGACTTTGCCTCAGCTTCTCTCTTATTCGTGGCAGCAAATACCCTTGCTGTTATTTCTGGCTGAAGCAGCGTTTCACCCCTTAGCGCAGACTCAATCGTGCGAAATAGGTTTTCCCGACTGGTATCTTTCAACAAATATCCTTTTGCTCCCAAAGAGAGTCCTTTAATCATTAAATCATCTTCGTTATAGGTCGTCAGGATAATGACTGGCGTTTCATTTTGTTTTTCTCTGAGGGCCTTCATGGTTTCCAAACCACTCATTTGCGGCATATATAAATCCAACAGGATGACATCCGGCTGAAGTTCTTCGATCAATTTAAGAGCCGTTACACCTTCTCCAGCCTCACCAATCACTTCATAGCTGTCATGGGTCTCCAGCACCAGCTTTAATCCTTCTCTAACTACCCAATGATCATCGACGATTAAAACCTTGTATTTCATAATAGGTCTCCTTTAGTAAGAGGCGCCTCTATTTTTATAGCCGTACCTTCTTGAAATATACTGCTGATATTGATTTTTCCACCCAGCATCCGTACACGTTCATGTATACCTATTATTCCGTAATGCCCTGTTTGCTTGGCAATAATATCCGTATCAAATCCTTTTCCATCATCACGAATCTCGATTTCAATCTTGCCTTCGTTATCCAAAATACTTATCCATACAGTATTCGCATGTGAATGCTTCGCTACGTTGGTTAAACACTCGCTTATAATAAACAATCCATGTTCGAACACCAGTCTGGGAACCGAAGCTTTAATTTTGATGTTGCGGATTACACGAATGCTCGTAGCCATTGTGAATCGCTGTATTTCTTCCTCCACGGCTTCTGCAAAATCAACTTCCGAGATGGTTTTTGAACGCAGATTGTCTATAGCTCGCCTTGAATCAGACAATGTTCTTCGCACTTGTGACATCGATTGTTGGACGATCTCCTGAGCTCTTTGCGTACTTCCTTTTGTCAGATGAGCATCAATGGCTTCAAGTTGCATGATTAGCCCAGCAAGTCCCTGCGCCAGCGTATCATGAAGATCACGGGCCATACGTTGTCGTTCGTTAGCGATTGTAAGTTCTTCGACCTTTTGATGTGCGATTTCAAGTTCTTTAAGAACGTTTTGCGTTCGGATTCGTGCTTGAACTTGTTTGAGAAAAAGAATGGCATAAGCTACTATAACAACTGCAATGAGAAAAAATAGCGGGATGAACAATACAAATTGCCTGCCATCATTATGCCAGACTACAGCCACACAAAAAAGTACATAGGAAATCAAAAATACAAGAATGACCTTAAGCGGCTTGTAATAAATACCTATACTCTGACCCACCAAAATTGGCATTAACCCAACCAGCACAATGGAGAAACTGTCAGGTAGAAGAAATGCACTTGAAAAGATCAATCCCCCTTGCACAACAAAATAAGCCCATGAAAAATATTTTGCAACTCTTTGAGCATGCAAGTACAAGAGGATGTGTAATATGACGATTACAGTAAATAAGACACTTTGCAGCAGATTTAGACCACTAGACAAATGTTGAAGAATGACAGACTCACTATAAATTATAAAAATCCATATTATAGTTAATACTTTTGAAATATCTTTCTTCTCAAATTCACCTTCACTTTCACTTATTTCCGGATCTACATTCTGGACCTGTACATTGAATTCATCGTTCATAATTCCCTCCTACAATTCTAAATTCGGCTTTTCGACTTAATAGAGATAATGGCACTATGACGGCCTAGTCCATTTAGTTTGAACAGAAATCATTTATATATTATTTTACAAAAAAACGAAAAGAAAAAAACGTACACATGGGCAGCTTCACTTGTACGTTTGGGCATTGAATACTTTTTGTTTGATACCATCCAAGTTATGCGTCATATAAAAAGCACGCAGCAGGTTATCCTGTGCGCGCTTGACCACTTACTATTCTTCTTCCAACTCATCTGGTACATCGTATTTATTGATATGTGAAGTCATTGCTGCAACAGCTTCGCTGGCATCCGTTGTGGCCGGTACTTCTCTGACCACATCATCCGTCTGATCACGAAAGTTCAAACGATCTGCCTCAATCTCTTTCTGTTGGTTCGGTTTCATTTTTCACGTCGCTCCTTTCTATTCAAGGGTCTGATCTCGTTCTGTTAACGCGTACAAAGGTACTTCCCGTTCTTCTTCCGGGTTGTTCAGCGCATAGATCCGTGCCGTCTCACGCTGTTCATTCACATGCTGAATATAAATGGGTAGCCCATCACACAACACATTCGCCATTATGGAAGAAGACGCTATTTCTTGCGCTCTTTGAACATTCACTTAGAAAAAACCTCCCTTGCTAAGTAGAGTTCCCCCTTACTATGCACGAGGTAAATATTTGTTATACATATTTCATGCCAACATGTGTTTCACGATCTTGAAAGGATATCATTTGAAAAAATAAATATTATTGTTATTATGGATTGAGAGATTCAGTGAAAACTGCAATCTTAATTGTAGAGAAAAGGAGTAATGATGAATGTTAAACATATTAATGGTTAACTTTCCGGCAGAAGGACATGTGAACCCTACGATTGGGATGACGCAAGCCTTTGCAGCACGAGGGGACCAAGTACATTACATTACAACTGAGAAATACAAGGACAGACTCGAAGCAGTTGGAGCGAAGGTTCACCTGCATTCTGATCTGGTCAGGACCGCTTCTATTGATTCCAATACTCCGGATGGGTTGAGTGCATTTATGAAAATTCATATTCAGACTTCGCTGGACATATTAGCAATTACTCAGCAACTGTCTAAAAGCATTGATTTTGACTTTGTATTCTATGATAGATTCGGAGCTGGCGAGTTAGTTAGAGACTATTTGAAAATCCCTGGTATTGCTTCCTCCCCATCTTTTCTGATTTCACAGAATCGGATGGCTACCAATCTCTTTCGCTTTAATGAAAAGGAGCCGTTTCAACTTGATGAACATGCCACGACCTCACTGCAGCTCATGAAAGAAAGGTTCGGTGTTGCTCCCGAAAATATGGTTCAATTTATGAGCAATACAGGGGCTTTGAATGTTGTATATACCAGTCGATATTTCCAACCAGACGGTGAACAGTATGGTGACGAGAATCTCTTTATTGGTCCCAGCTTTCCAGAACGTAAAGGGGAAAATTCATTTCCACTGGACAGACTAGAGGATAAAAAGGTTTTGTATATTTCGATGGGAACTGTTCTGGACCATACTGAAGACTTTTTTAACACCTGTATTGAAGCTTTTTCCGATTTTGAAGGTATCGTCGTGATTGCAGCTGGCGAGAAAGCTGACTTTACGAAAATCAATCCGGCGCCAGAGCACTTTATCATCTCGCCCTATGTTCCCCAATTGGAGGTATTACGTCATTCAGATGTGTTTATTACTCATGGTGGAATGAATAGTGTAAATGAAGGAATTCACTTTAACGTACCCTTGGTTGTACTGCCGCAGGACAAGGATCAGCCCATGGTCGCGCAGCGGTTAACAGAACTTCAAGCTGGCTATCGAATAACCAAAGACCACATCAATGTACAATCGTTAAGAGATGCCGTACATGAGGTACTGTCGAACGCAACGTATAAAGAGGGCGTACAAAAAATAAATGATAGCTTCCAGCAATCTGGCGGTACAGAAGAAGCCCTCGCAAAAATTGATGCCTATCTTCAAAATAAGCTTGTGTAAATCACACGATTACAATTCTACAAAAAAACAGGAGCCCTGACCATCAAGGGTCGGGTTCCTGTTTATCATGCATTTCTATGTGGAGATATCCCACTTCTGAAACGAAGCCATCGTACACTTTCCGCTCGTGAACGCTCGAATGCCTGTAGATTCTGCTCCCGGATACACTCTTCCTGTGAGGACGTATTCACCGTCGCCGATGAATATTTCCACCGAGCTTTTATCGACAAAAATCCGAAGCTCCAGACGGCCCTCGTTTAAGTTTAAAGGCACTCTTCTCTCTCCGCCCGGGCCTATACCTGCACGCTCACGGTTAAAACGGAACAGACCGTCATCGGGACGATACGAGAGTACAGTCTCCTCTTCGTCGCCCACTCGCAGCTTCAAGCCGAATTCATTGGTGTTACTGGCTTCGAACTCAAATACCGCCTTCAGTTCGTAGCTATCTCCGAACGTTTCCATGATCTGCTCGCCTGTCAGCAAGATATCCCGCTGTTCGAACAGATTGGATCGGTAATTTTCCACCTCTTCAAGCGGACGGAACAGCAATCTGTCGTGGTCGATAACCGCTTCCCGCGGAAGACTCATTGCACCCGCCCAATGGTGCCCTTGCTGGGTCGGCATCTCCGACTCCCACATATCCATCCATCCGATGACGATTCGCCGCCCTTTATCATCCAAGGTTGACTGCGGGGCATAGAAATCGAATCCGTGATCTACCTGAGCATACCGCTCTGCCGTAAATGTTCCAGCCTCCGCATTGAAATCACCTATACCGTACATGGTGGAATGCAGATTGCGGTATGCTTCTCCCTGAGGGGGCATGCGCTGTGGAGACAGCATAAATACGTGCCGACCGCCAAGCGGGAACAAATCCGGACACTCCCAATTATCGCCGAAACGTCCGTCACTCACGGCTAGTACATTGACATACGTCCAGCTTTTCAGGTCTTCAGAACGATAAAGCAGTACAAGTCCGTTCCCTTGGGCATCATTAGAACCAAGAACGGCGTAATATTGATCTTCGTGCCTGAACACCTTAGGGTCACGGAAGTCTTTACGGCTGATCGTGTCCGGTACGGCGTCATAACCGATGACCGGATTGCCCTCCCACTTTTCGAATGTCACCCCGTCCTCCGATACTGCAATCCCTTGTGACTGCTTGTAATCCTGATCCTTGTCAGGCCCGGTTACAACATGTCCGGTATACATCAGGACAAGCTTCCCGTCCTGCTCTATCGCACTGCCAGAGAAGCAGCCATCCTGGTCGAACTCGCCGTCCGGTGCCAAAGCGACCGGTAGATAATCCCACTTCATAAGATCGCGGCTGACTGCATGTCCCCAGTGCATCGGTCCCCATACTGATTTATACGGGTAATGTTGATAGAACAAGTGATACTGCCCGTTATATTGAATGAAGCCGTTCGGATCATTCATCCAGCCGAATTCAGCCATTAAATGGTAGTTCAGCCGATAATCCGGCCGAAGCATATGCTTCGATTGGGAAATAAATTGATCTGCACGCTCTCTCGTATACGTTCTAGTCTGTTTGATAAGGCATCCTACTCCTACAATTATTTAATCGAACCTTGCATAACACCCTGAATAATATACTTCTGGGCGAACAGATAGATGATAATGATCGGAAATATCGTCAGTACCAAACTTGCCATCAATGGACCATAATCCACTGTATAGGTTCCATAAAAGTTATACGTGGACAACGGAAGTGTCCTTTGCTCCGGATCGACCAGAATGAGGGAAGGCAGCAGAAAATCATTCCAGATCCACAGCACATTGAGAATGGAAATGGTGGCAGTCGTGGGCATCAGTACCGGAAACACGATCCGGAAGAATGTTTGAACCCGCGTGCAGCCGTCAATTAGCGCCGCTTCCTCCAGTTCTTTTGGAATACTCTTTACGAAACCATGATAAATGAAGACGGCCAGCGAGCTACCAAAACCGATATACATATAAATCAGCGACCACTTACTGTTCAGCAGATCAAGTGACCCGTAGATTTTCACCAATGGAATCATGATAGCCTGGAATGGAATGATCATGGATGCAACCATCAGCATAAATGTATATTGGTTGAACTTGGTGTTGTTTCTGACAAAATAATGAGCCGTCATCGCCGCGAACAGTGAGATAAACAGAACACTTAACACCGTTATGACCAATGAGTTGGTGAAGGCAGCGATGTAATTCATTTTATCAAATGCATTCATATAATTGACCATACTGAAGCTCTCTGGAAGCGATAACGGATTCGAGGTGATGGCCATGTTTTCTTTGAACGAATTGATCAGCAGAAAGACGAACGGTACGATGAACAATATGAGTATGACTGTCAGCACAATGAATTTGATTACGGAGGAAGCAACTCTTTTTCTTGTCATTACGCCTCCACCTCCAACTTCTTACTAAAATAAACCTGAAGCAGAGTGATGAGAGCAACCATCAGGAACAACACGAATGCTTCTGCTTGCCCCACACCATAATCACGGGAAAGGAATGCCTTTTCATACACATGCATCGACACCATTTGAGTACTGCTGAACGGCCCACCTTTCGTGAGCGCAAGGTTCACGTCATAGACCATAAATCCGCGTTGCAGGGACAAAAATATACATACGATGAAAGAAGGAACCATCAAGGGCAATACCATTTTCCGCAGTCTGGTCCAGCTGTTTGCCCCATCAATGCTTGCGGCCTCCATAATATCATTCGGCACACCCGTCAATCCCGCGATGTAAATGACCATCATGTAACCCGCGTTCTGCCACACCGTTACAATCACGAGTGCCCAGAACGCTTTGTCGGGATCAGCCAGCCAAGTCGTGCTGAGCGACTGTATACTGGCATGTTGTCCCAAATAGACAAGCACGTTGTTGAATATAAACTGCCAGATAAAACCGAGTACAATGCCCCCGACAAGGTTGGGCAGGAAAAATCCTGCCCGGAAAATACTCTGCCCTTTTAACCCTTTAGTCAGCACATAAGCCAGCATAAAAGCGATCACATTGATAAGAACAACGGTATAAAACACATACTTGAGCGTCAAGCCGAATGACTTCCAAAACTCGATATCTCTAAAAACAGCCAGATAGTTTTGGATGCCTACCAGCGATAGTGTGGTGGAAATACCATCCCAGTTTGTGAACGTCAGATAGATGCCATACAAAAATGGAATAATCATTACCGTTATGAAGGCAAACAAGGTTGGGCCCGTAAACAGTAGCCGCGTCCGCAGCCGGTTCCATACTCCTTTTTCCGTAATCATGATGATCCCTTCCTTTGTTTCGGGTTTCTCTCTCTATTCCAGGTAATTTGAAAACAACCTTATTTAACGGTTTTCCAGTAGTTTTCGATTTCTTTAACCAGTGTTGCACGATCTCCCTGTTTCGCCAGATACTTTTGCATGGAAGATCCTGTCTTAGACCAGTGGTCCGCAGGCAGCATGCTCATCGACTGCTCTGACTTGCCTTTTGCAATATAATCCTGGATGGACTTGCCAAGCGGGTCGGCCGCAGGCAGTGTAATATTTTTGAACGCCGGGATAATGTTCGCTTGGTTCACGAGGAAATCCTGGCCTTTCTCATCATATACGATCCAGTTCAGGAACTTCTTCGCCGCATCTTGCTGTTCCGGAGTAGTCTTCTCCTTGTCAATAACAATGCGCTTGGATACAGCGGACGAAATCTCCTGATTGCCGTAGTCATCGGCATTGTTACTGATGGGTACAGGCAAGAAACCATATTCTTTGTTAGCCGTATCAAAACTGTTGATTTGCGGCCATGCCCAGTTGCCCATGAACCAAATGCCAACTTCACCTTTGCCGAGCAGCTCCGGTCCGCGTTCATAAGCTCCTGCTAGCGGAGAAGCCTGATCGATGTTGTATTTCATCATGAGGTCGAATGTATCCATAAGTCCGTTAAATACAGGATTATTAGCCAAGCTAGCCTGGCCCGTTTTTAGTGACGCCATGAATTTGTCCACTTCAGCCATGTCTTTGTTCTGGCCTGCATAAGCAAGAGGCAAATAATGAGCGCCCAGAGACCAGTCCATTGGTGAAATCACCAATGCTTTCTTACCAGATGCCTCAATTTGCTGAAACAGTTTTTCAAGGTCATTTCGGGTTTTAATTGTGGTAGGATCAAAGCTTCCGCCTACCGCTTTATCTACAACGGCTTTGTTGTAAATGAATCCGTAGCCTTCAACAGCCAGCGGAAACGCGTAATTTTTGCCGTCAACCGTCGTAGCTGTGGTAGCGTTTTCAACTGTGTCCTTATTCCACTTTTCTCCGCTCAGATCGAGGATACGGTCCTTGAACTTCTCCACATCACCTGTATCTAGCATGATCATGGTCGGCGGGTTTCCGGATGCGTACAAAGCGGAGGCACGCTCAAAAGGCGACCCACCAGTCGGAACCGGCTGGATTTCAACAGTAATACCCGGATTGTCTTTCTGGAAGGCCTTAGCGGCTTCCTCCAGCTGTGGAAGGATTTCGCCTTTGGAGTTCAAAAGCGTAATCTTCACATTTTTCGAATCCCCTGATCCCCCTCCAGAAGCCGAATTACCTTCTCCACCGGAGCCACCACATGCAGACACCACCATAACTAAAAGAAGCAGCATTACCATCCATTGAACTCTTTTGAATTTACTCACTGTTGTCATCCCCTTATTTATATAATGGCTCTGAACACTTAAATAAAACGCTTACAAACGGATTATATGTCAAAGGTTTAACCTGTGTCAATCGTTTGACATGTTATTCCCTTAGCATGTACTAAAAAAAATCTGTTCCCCTTGTTAGAGGAACAGATTTTCATTCAGGTCGTTGCACGCTCAATTAGTTCAACAGGCAACAGATTGACAGGTTGTACCTGCTCCCCCTCCGCCTGCCTGCGGATCAGCTCGACCGCCAGCCTGCCGATCTCTGCAATCGGCTGTCTTACCGATGTAAGTTCTGGCGTCAGCCAGGAAGCAACGCTTACATCATCGAAGCCTACAATACGCACATTCTCTGGCACATGCCTTCCAGCGCGAATATATTCCTTCAGCGCGAAAGCAGCAATAATATCACTTGTTGCGAATACCCCATCCACATCCGGATGTTCATGAACGAGTTTTGAAATGATCCGCTCGTACTCCTTCTGGTCGAACACATTCAAGTCTGTTTGAACAATCACATGCTGGACATTATGCTTACCCACCACATCCCGGAATGCTTTGGTCCGCTCATTGGACAGCATGTTCAGCTCCAGATTTCCGCAGATATGGGCAATTTTCCGGCAGCCTTTGCGAATGAGCAGCTCCGTAGCCAGCTCGCCTCCGCGATAATTATCCGAGGATATGTAAGGAATATACGGGTCAATCTGCCTATCAAACGTCACGATCGGTGAATTCAAATGTCGGTACTCTTCTACTTCTAATGTATGGCTACCCATAATGATGCCATCCACCCGGTTCCGCTTCAACATATCAATATACACTTTCTCTTTCACGGGATCCATATGTGAATTGCACAGCAGGACCTTGCAGCCATACTGATAGGCGAAATACTCAACCTGATTGGCAAGCTCACTGAAGAAAGGATGCGAGACATTGGGAATAATAAGGCCAATAATATTGGACTGCTTACGTAGCAGAGATCGTGCTATTTCATTGGGTTGATAATTAAGTTCCTCCATTGCGTCGAACACTTTTTTGCGTGTAGTTTCGCTGATATATCCCCGGTTATTCATTACACGCGATACGGTAGTGACCGACACGCCCGCTTTTAATGCTACATCATGAATTGTCGCCATATTAACCTCTTCCCGTACAAAATAAATACATACAAACTATACTCTCTCCCCATCATTTCAACAACTTTACATAACGGAAGGCCTCATAATGGCCGTCAATCTTGCACTAGTCATTTCTATAAGATAATACGACAGCCTATCCAATTGGAAAGGCTGTCGGTAGCTGAAAGTATTAACATCATTCTGATTGTGCGTCCGTCGGTGCATTAATGTATGTATCTGTAAGCACATCAGTCGGTGCATCCGCAGGCAGATTATCCGTTGCTGATTCACTGTTCTGGAGTAGTGCTCTCGGATAGGTCCGTGCACGCTCATAGTACCAGTCAAACAAGAAGCGGGCCATCGCCTGACGTCGGTTATCGCCATCCCACTTTAACCCGGCTGTTGGGTCCGCAAATGAACTCCTTGCTCCAGCTTCCAGCAGAAAGCCATTCATGTGTGCGGTCATGCTGACATTACCGGCTGCTGTAAAAATGGACTTCGTGTTTTGCCCAAATCCATTATTAGAGCCGTTAAACAAATTCCAGTACTCCGAATCGCCGGGCTGTGTTTTGAACCAGGTAAATTCTGTGATATTTATTGGATAGGCTTGAGCTGCCGCCTTAATGTTGGAATCCCATTGCGATTGTAGCTTGTCCTTGTTATCATGCGCTCCGTAGCCCGGATACCAGTGGACAGCATAGCCGTAGTTGTTCAATGGATCTATCAGCGGGTGTTTTGCCGCCGGGCTGTAAAATTGGTTGTATCCAAGTCCTGCAGCCCAGATGACATTATCCGCTCCTTTACTTCGTATCGTGGAAATGATAGAGTTTTGGAATCTTCTCAGATCATTCCAATGGTCAACAAAATCATTTTCACCAGGATAGCCTCCCCAATGCCCATTCGCATATGACTTAATAGGCTCGTTGATCAGTTCAAACATGACGTTATCCGCGCTATTAATAGCCGGCTGCGAGGCAAGATACCCCCATATTTGATTGAATTTGTCCAGATTGGATTGTGTTGTAGCCTGGTCGTTAGCCAAAGTGAAATCAAGACCAAGGGTAACATAAATGCCCTTTGTTTTCGCATAATTGATGTATGGAATAATCACATTTTGTGTAGCTGCTTGTAAACCTGAGAAATTGTATGACCCTGCGGCCACATCTCCCATATCCTGGCGGTCAATAAACAATCGGACCTGATTCATATACCAGCCGTGGTTGCTTCCATACTTCGGTCTGGTGTCTGCAAAGGTGTCAGTGATATCCTTCAAATAAGCCAAAATTGCTGCATGACGATTGTTACCATTTAAATTGAGATAATAATTACTATTTTGATAGGTCCAGTATGCCCCCGACGGCTGATGCCAGCCACTTAAAACAACAGGTTTTCCGCTGCTGTTCACCAATTGATTGCCCCTGACATGGAGCTTTCCCATAGGCATACCTGACCATGCATCTATATGTTGGCCAAAGACCGGTGTTAAAGGCAATAAGAATACAAGTATCAGAGCTATTTTACATACCATACCTAATTTTTTCAAAGAAAGGCCTCCTCTTCAAAAATTAATTGACTATTATGCTAAAAGAATAAAATGGTATAAACATGTAGTGGATCCGCTTCCTGAGTCTATTCTATAGCAAAATCACCCCCCCTTAATGGAAAATTATAACGTTTATTTGCATATATTACAACTAATTGTATAACTTACATTTTTAAACCACAACTTGATTAAATTTAGTTTTTTTCAAATTATGTCTCAAGCGTTAAGTTTGCTATTGTGGACGACTCAATATCAAGCTACAATAAAGGTGCCAAATATGGAAGCGTTTTATATTTGTCCGGTAAGATGGCCAATACTTGAAATAATGTATCATTACCAGCCATTTCTTTCATGTTTGGTCAATCTTTTATGGAGGTGTAAAATGAAGAAGAAGTCTTGGTTCACTTTAATGGTCACGGGTATTGTCTCTCTGTTTTTTTCGGTAAGCGTTTATGCGGGGAATGTTTTTTGGGAACCACTTAATGGTTTCAATTCGGGTGCATGGCAAAAGGCGGATGGATATTCCAATGGGAACATGTTTAATTGCACTTGGCGTGCCAATAATGTCAATTTTACGAACGATGGCAAAATGAAGCTTGGCTTAACAAGTTCTGCGCACAATAAATTTGACTGCGGAGAGTATCGATCGACGAACACTTACAGATACGGCTTATACGAGGTCAGTATGAAGCCTGCTAAAAATACAGGGATCGTATCTTCCTTTTTTACGTATACGGGACCTTCTGATGGCACGCAATGGGATGAAATAGATATTGAATTTTTAGGCAAAGACACGACAAAAGTGCAATTCAACTATTATACAAACGGTGTCGGTGGTCACGAGAAGGTTGTTGATCTGGGCTTTGATGCATCAAGAGGCTTTCACACCTATGCTTTCGATTGGCAGCCAGGATACATTAAGTGGTATGTTGACGGGGTTCTAAAGCATACGGCAACTACAAACATACCAAGCACGCCAGGCAAGATTATGATGAATTTATGGAATGGCACTGGCGTTGACGACTGGCTAGGTTCGTATAATGGAGCGAATCCGCTATACGCCGAATACGATTGGGTAAAATACACGAGCAATTAGTCCATAGTAAAAAAGCAGCCCTGTATGAAGTGCCCCCTTAAAGTTAGACAAATATTTTTATGCAACCAGTTGGGCATGAGCTAGGTATTGTACCGGGCTCATGCCTTTTAGTTTGAAGACGGTCAGATGCTGTATCGAAAAATGGGTTACCGTGAAGTCGGCATTTTTGAAAAACAAGGGGTTATAACAGCGACAGCCAAGGACGAAAAATAATGGCAGCCTATCAGGGCTGCCACTCCAACTTGAACATAGCAAATAAGAGGACAGTTGATGGCCTCAAGTCCTATTTAAGGATTTATCACCTACTTCATCCATAGCCCACCATCGTCCAGTTTTTCTACGCTCTTTAAAAAGAAATTTACTGGCTTAGTTTTTTGAAGATGAGCACTCGTTTCAAATAGCGTCAAAGAGTTAGAAGCACCATCTACTATCGGGACTAAAACTAAACTAATCTCATCAATTAACCTTCAACAGTGAAATTCAAACTTTCTTTTCCTCCAAAAATATAAGAGATACCTAGCTTTTTCAAATGAGCTAAATGAGCATCCGAAGGATCTACTGCAACTGCATAGGTTTTAGCATTGGGATTCGCTACGTAATCTGTTCTAGGGATCGTCGGAGTGTTGTCTTGATCTAAATTTTTTTTTTCCAAAAGTGAAATGTTTCTCCATGGTAATCCTGCCGCAAATCTATGCTTGGCATTCGTAACGATCATGAATTTCCTTGTATTTTTTAGTAAAATATGCCGTTTGATTCTCTTCTAAGAAATCTCCAACGATTTTGTCATTTAGTGATGTTAGCATGTGACAGACAAATAATATATGGTCTCTCCAAATTAATCCTTATCAATATGTTCTCCTGTCTTTAACTTTTCTAATATTTCTTTACCATAATATCGCTCTCTATTATTTAAACCAAAGCAGCCGTCCTGATTTTAACAAAGCCTGATGACACTTGTTCATCAGGCTTTTAATTTTACTAAAAGTGTCTTTTATTATGTTTCATTAATATTTAGTACGCAACTTTATTGTCCGCTGACAGTTGTTTACGATTGAAAAGCGGTTTCTGATAGAATAAAAGGATCTTACAGAATGAAGCCATCTATTTAAATAACAACTGGAGGTATATTCATGCAAACACTTGAAACCAACCGATTGATCCTGCGGAATTTTATCGCAACCGACGCTGCCGGATTGTTGGAGTATACAGCTAATCCAAGAGTTAACTGCTTTATGGACCACCAGATTTCGACGTTGGAGGAAGCTACATTGGAGGTCGAAAAAAGAAGCAGTGACGACTCCCATATCGCGGTCTGCCTGAAAGACAGCAACGAACTGATTGGAGAGCTGTTCGGTATGAAGGAAGAACGAGATTCGGATACATATGGTATTGGATGGAATTTTAATGCCAGATTTGAAGGGAAAGGGTACGCAAGTGAGAGCGCCAACGCCTTCATAGAATATCTCTTTACGCAACAGGAAGTAAGAAGACTGTACGCCTATGTCGAGGACGATAACTTCCGTTCCCAAAAGCTGTGTGAAAAACTGGGCTTTCGCCAGGAAGGCTGCTTCATGGAATTCGTTTCATTTGTTAAATATGAAGACGGCACGCCGAAATACGAGAATACGTATCAATATGCATTACTGAAAAAAGAGTGGCTCTCACAACGTGCTAATCAGAAATAAAGAACAATAGATTAATCTCATTTTTAAAACTAAAAAAACGTTCCATAACAAATACGGCGACTTCTCTCCAGTGGATTCCAGGGAAAAGTCGCCGTTTGGTTTTAGGTTTCGATATAGGGTCTGGTTTAGCTACCCCAAAACGGCTTTGCAATCTGCTGATGATAATTCAACGATCATTTTCATAATTAGTGAGAACTCATTGACTCGAAGTTATTCGGTCCACCCTAATTTTTCGAATTTTATGAGAATATACGCAACTCTAAAAATGCGTATTTATACAAATAATAAGAAGTTGTACTACTTCTTCATTGTCAATTGTTAGCGAATAATAAGGTTTTAAACTAAACAATAAAGAACTAGACTGAATAATAAAGTTATAGACTGGCGACGTGTGGCCCGCATGCGCGGCTGCAGTTGCGCTCCGGAATGAAGTCCAGCTTTGCGATCGGCGCGCTAGCGAAGGCGGCCGGTGTAATTAGAAAATATAGTCTTAGACTGGGAAATAAAGTATTAAAGATATAAACTACGAATATGCTTTTTTCTTGAACCCTCGAATGGTCGCTTGGGCAAATGTACCTGCATCTGCCTCATTCCACGCTGAACTTGCAGCTCCGTCTTGCGGAGCAGTACATGGCGCTCGGTGGCGGCAGCGAGGAGGGCGGCCATGCCGTGTTTGAGCAAGGGAGCTTCCCACCGGTTCGCATTCAGGTACCGGCCGACTTGCAATATACGCCTCCTCGCCAGAGAGCAAGGAGCAGCTTGTCGCCAAGCTGGAGGAAGCAGGGCGCCGCATGCATGAGATTGGGGCATCGCTACAGAACATAGACCCAGAGCGGCTGCAGCGAAAGGCGACTCATCCGGCCGTAGCCTTCGGCGCGTTAAACGCGGTCGAATGGTTCACGATGGTGGAGATGCATTACCGTCATCATCTTCTTCAAAAGGAGCGGCTAGACGCTTTCTTACAAACTGCAGAGTTATTAGGGTAACAGGACACGATAGTTGAATGTTGACCACAACAGCGGCCAGTCTAGGATTTTATTTTCGCGTCCTTATCTGCCGCGGTTGCATTTGTCGGATCAGTCTAAAACATATTTCTCAAAAGCTGACGACCTTTGAAATGGACAATCGCGTAAAATCAGCAACTCCAGTCTACAACTTTATTTTCTTCGAACATCAATTATGATAATTTTTCTCGTTCAATCTGTAAATTTTCTCACTAATTATGACACTTTCTTCGAACAATAAAGTTGTGTACCAAAATCCAGTATTTGTGATTTTTATTTTTTAATAAAATTCTAAAAATATGTACGTTAAATCCTTATAAATATGTTCTCCTGTCTTTAAATTTTCTAATATTTCTTTACCATAATATTTATTTAAACCAAAGCAGCCGTGTTTTTAATAATCTTGAGTTACCAACACTAAATCGTAGTTACCTACATTAATGTTTCTGAACAGGAAGTGTCAGGTGATAAAAAAGTCGTGAACCAAATTTGTTGATTTTACTGCGTTTGCCAGAGCACGTGATAAACACGAAAAATAAAAAGTCTGAAACCACCATAAATTACCATAAAAAGAAAGTTGGAAACTTGTACTATTACGATAATATAATTTTCATAACCATTTCCTCAATATACTGATTCTTCTATCAAATCTCTTACTAATTCATTATTCACTTCTTTCAATGAAGCCATTATATCTCTAGCTAGTTTATTAATTCTCTTTTTTTGTTCGAATGATAGCTTGATTTTACTTAATTCTTTAAATAGTGAACTTATGGAAGGTAGATTACTATTCCAGCCTCCTGATTGTAATACTGAAAAAAACGTTCGGCATAATACCAAAAGTCTTCTCCAAGAGCTTCACGTTTCCTTTTTTATCCTGTAGTCTTCGTGTGCCTTTTGTTGTTCTTCTGGTGTCATAGTCAAAAGATTAAACTCGTCTGCAACGATCGGCCATTACTTCTTTTCGTTTTTCGGATTTCTGTTGTGTTTTGTCGATTTTCCAGTAAATTGAAATCGTTACTCAGCGGCACTTGACGTCAGATTCCTGTGGTGGATTTTTCCCTTTCATTTTGAAAAAAACACCCGGCAGGATGCGTACCGAGAAAAATACGGCATACACCCAAGCCGGGTAAGGGATTAGAAAATAATATCAATGGCCTCTAGCACATCTTGCTCCTGTTCGGATTGCCCGTTCAGGGAAATATCCTTCAACAGCACCGAAGGCTGTTCGCAAATTTGGGTGATGATCACGAGCAGGTCCTGAGCGAAATTGTCGATCAGATTGCGCGTAAACAACTTGGTAGCATATTCAAACTGCCCGTTCATTCCCTCATCCAGCAACGAAATGACCAAGGTAAGATCAAATTGGGAAACCGTATGAGTTTCCGGATAAGATTCGATCTTGATATCCCCGAAGCTTTGAACGTTATCTTCCTTGGTTTCCAGAACAAACATGACATCGAATACAGGATTGCGGCTTTGATCTCGCGGCGCCTGCAGCTTTTTCACAAGCTCCTCGAACGGATAATCCTGGTGGTCGTAGGCCCCCAGCATCGTTTCTTTGACTTCATTCAAGTAAGCGAGGAACGTCTTCTCCCCGGACGGATAATGGCGAATCGCCAAAGTGTTGACAAACATTCCGATGAGCGGCTCTAGGTCGGCATGTGTGCGGCCCGAAACCGGCATGCCTACAATGAAGTCTTCTTGTCCCGAGTACTTGCTGAGCAGGATTGAATAGGCCGCCAATAACACCATATAAAGGGTGGCGCCGTTCTCATCGGCGATGCGCTGCAAGCTGTCGGTCATCTGCTTGTCGATGCTGAAAGGCAGCACATCTCCCTCAAAGCTGCGAGCGGCAGGTCTGACAAAGTCCGTAGGCAGTTCAAGCGTCGGCAGTTCGCCTTCCAGCACGTCCAGCCAGTAGGCTTCCTGACGTTTCAGTCGCTCTTTTACAGGTTCGGACTGCTGCCAAGCGGCGAATTCCTTGTATTGAATCCGAAGCGGTTCCAGAGTCTCGCCGTTATACAGGCGCAGCAGCTCTTCGACAAAGATGCCCATCGACATGCCATCCGTGACGATATGATGAATGTCCAGCATGAGCAGTTGCCGTTCCGCTTCCCATTCGACTAAGCCCACACGCAGCAGCGGCGGCCGCTCCAAATCAAAGACGCGCACAAAGCCGTCTACGATGCTCTTCGTTTCACTTTCCGTCGCTTTCGTATACTCGACGGCAAACTTCAAGTCCGGATAAATCCGTTGTACCGGTTCGCCGTCGACCATTTCGAAGCCGGTTCGCAAAATTTCGTGACGAGCTATCAATCCTTTGAGCGCCGCCTCGAATTGATTCCGTTCCAAGCGCCCGACGAGAACCGTCATGCCGGACATGTTGTAGCTAAGCTCGGCGCCTTCCATCTGCTGCTGGATGTACAGCCGTTTTTGCACGGAGGAAAGCGGATAGTAATCCCTCTCTTCCAGAACCGGAATGGAGAGGTGTTCCTGCCGCTCCAATTGGCTGATCGCTTCGGCCATCGCTTCGATGGTCGAGTGCCGGAACACATCGCGCAGCGGCAGGTCCACGCTCAGCTCCTTGTGCACCTTGCTGACCAGCGTCGTCGCCCGCAGGGAGTGCCCGCCGAGGTCGAAGAAGTTGTCCGTCACGCCAATCGTGACCGGCCCGAGCACGTCCTGCCAGATGGCGACCAGTTTCGCCTCCAGTTCGGTGCGCGGCGCCACGTATTCGCGGCCTGCGCTTGCTCCCCCTTCCGGCGCCGGCAGCGCCTTCCGGTCGATTTTCCCGTTCGGCGTCAGAGGCAGGCGCTCCAGCTCGACGAAGTACGACGGGATCATGTAACCCGGCAACTCGCTGGAGATCGCCCGTTTCAGGTCCGCCGCCGTCAAGCCTTCTTCCGCTGTATAATAAGCGCACAAAGCTTTCTGACCTTCTTGATCTTCCCTGACGACGACGACCGCTTCCTTCACGCCACCTACACTCAGCAGCTGCGACTCGATCTCGCCCGTCTCGATCCGGTACCCCCGGATTTTCGCCTGGTTGTCGATCCGGCCGATGAAGTCCACGTTCCCGTCCTCCATCCACCGCGCCAAGTCGCCCGTGCGGTACAGCCGCTCGCCCGCGGCGAACGGGCTGTCTACAAACTTCTCTTCCGTCAGCTCCGGACGGTTCAAGTACCCGCGCGCCACTCCGACTCCGCCGATGACCAGCTCGCCCAGCACCCCGACCGGCACCGGGTTCAGATGCGCGTCCACGATGTAGAATTTCGCATTCAGCCACGCTTTGCCGATCGGCACATGGCCTGTCTGCGGCAGCTTCGTCAGCGGCTCGTCGTAGAAGCTGGAGTCGATCGCCGCTTCCGTCACGCCGTATGCGTTGATGATCCGGAACAACGAGCCGAAGCGTTCCTGCAAGGTCCGGTAATCCCCCACGCTGCAGCTGTCCGAGCTCGTGATCAACAGCTCCATCCAGCTCATATCCAGTTGCTGCTCGTGCACGTACTCCAGGAACGGCACGATCAGCGCCGGCGTCGATTCAAAGATGGTGACCCGTTCCCGCTCCATCCAGTGGTGCAGACGAGACGGATCGATCCGGTCGTCCTTCGGCACAATCACCATCGTGCCTCCGTTGTACAGCGTCCGCGCGATATCTCCCACGAACACGTCGAACGAGAAGCTGGCCAGCTGCAGCAGCCGCACCGGGAACTGATCCAACCGGTATTCCCGCCGGTAGCCCGCCGCCGTGTTCACCAGGCTGCGGTGCTCGATCATCACGCCCTTCGGCTTGCCCGTCGTTCCCGACGTATAAATCACGTACGCCAGATCCTCCGGACGGGCTTCATGGAAGCTGTCGGCATTCGTCCGCTCCTCGCTGTACGACGCTTCGTCGTCCAGGTACAGCACCGCCGCCAGCGCCAGCTCCTCTTCGCCGAGCCAAGCTTCAGCACGCTCTCGCAGCGGCGTTTGCGTCAGCAGCACCTTCGCTCCGCTGTCTTCAAGCATGAACCGCACGCGCTCCGCCGGATAATCCGGGTCGAGCGGCACATACGCCCCGCCCGCTTTCCAGACGGCCAGCACGGCCACCAGCAAGTCCACCGAACGCTCGGCGAGAATGCCGACGATCGCCTCCCGGCCGATGCCGCTTGCGCGCAGCATAGCCGCCAAGCGGTTCGCCCGCTCGTTCAGCTCCGCATACGTCAGCCGGTCGTTCTCGTACACGACGGCCGCCTCTTCCGGCGTGCGCTCTGCCTGTTCCTCAAACAGCCGGTGGAATGCGACTGCAGGAGCCGCTTCCGGCTGCGCCGGGTTAAACGCGCCGAGAATTTGCTCTTTTTCCGCCGCCGTCAAAATGCCCAGCTCGGCAATAGTCGCCGACGGGTTGCGGAGAATGGATTCAAGCAGCTGCAAGTAGTGAGCGGCCAATTTCTCCACCGTTTCGGTTTTATAAAGAGCAGTGGCGTATTCAAACAGATATTCCAAGCCTTCCTCGATCTCCGTGACGTCCAAGCTGAGATCGAATTTAGAAACAATTTCTTCGCTGGCATACGTCGACAAATGGAGTCCGGGAAGCTGGATTTCCAAATTCTCTGTATTCTGCAAAGCAAACATCGTATCGAACAGCGGATTGCGGCTTAAATCGCGAGCTACGTTCACCTTATCCACCAGTTCCTCAAACGGATAATTCTGATGTTCAAAAGCGCCCAGCGTCGTCTCCTTGATTTCCTTCAAGTAGTCAAGGAACGTTTTACCGGCAGCCGGATAACTGCGGATGGCCAGGGTATTGACGAACATCCCAATCAGCGGCTGAACGTCGCTGTGATTTCTTCCCGCAATCGGCGTACCGACCACCACGTCTTCTTGCCCTGTATACTTATGCAATAATATTGTATAACCAGCAAGCAGAACCATGTAAAGCGTTGCGCCGTTCTCGGCTGCAAGCCGTTTCAGACCCTCGCTTTTCTCGCTATCCATAAACAATTGCAGCGTGCGGCCCTCGTAGCTCTGCATAGCCGGGCGCGGATAGTCCGTCGGCAATTCCAAAACCGGCAGCTCTCCGCGGAACATGTCGAGCCAGTAGGCTTCCTGCTTGGCAAGCTGAGCTTTCTGCTCGTCCGATTGCTGCCATACCGCATAATCTTTGTACTGAATGCGGAGCGGCTCCAACTGCTCCCCGCTGTACAAGCGGACGAACTCTTCGATCAGTACGTCAATCGAAACGCCGTCGGATACGATATGATGCGTATCGAACATTAGAATGTGCCGGTCCGGCGCCAGTTCGGCAAGGCCTACCCGCAGAAGTGGCGGCTTCGCTAGATCAAACGGACGAACGAATTGGCGCACCGTTTCTTCCGCCTGCTCCCCGCTGATCTGCACATATTCCACCTGGAAGGCAGCTTCTTCGTAAATCCGCTGAACCGCTTCGCCTTTTACCATCTCAAAGCCAGTACGCAGCGTTTCATGACGAGCTACGAGCCCGCGGAACGCTTCTTCAAACCGCTGCCGGTCGAGCTTTCCTTCGAGCAGCATAGCTCCCGGTATGTTATAGCTCAGCTCGGCTCCTTCCAGCTGGTTCAAGATATAGAGACGTTTCTGAGCGGAAGAGAGCGGATAATACTCGCTAGGTTCCGCAGCCGGAATAGCCGTGAACGAGCCGATCTCTAGCCGCTCCATAGCCGCGGCCATTTCCTCAACCGTCGAGTAGCGGAATACGTCGCGAAGCGGGAATTCAACACCTAGCTCCTTATGCATTTTGCTGACCAGCGTCGTCGCCCGCAGGGAATGACCGCCGAGGTCGAAGAAGTTGTCCGTTACGCCTACCGCCTTCTCCCGAACAAGCACATCCTGCCAAATGGCGGCCAGCTTCGCCTCCAGTTCGGTGCGCGGCGCCACGTATTCGCGGCCTTCGCCTGCTCCCCCTTCCGGTGCCGGCAGCGCCTTCCGGTCAATCTTTCCGTTCGGCGTCAGAGGCAGGCGCTCCAGCTCCACGAAGTACGACGGGATCATGTACCCCGGCAGCTCGCTGGCAATCGCCCGCTTCAGGTCCACCGCCGTCAAGCCTTCTTCCGCTGTATAATAAGCGCACAAAGCTTTCTGACCTTCTTGATCTTCCCTGACGACGACGACCGCTTCCTTCACGCCACCTACACTCAGCAGCTTCGCTTCGACTTCACCCGTCTCAATCCGGTACCCCCGGATTTTCGCCTGGTTATCGATCCGGCCGATGAAGTCCACGTTGCCGTCTTCCATCCACCGCGCCAAGTCTCCCGTGCGGTACAACCGCTCGCCCGCGGCGAACGGGCTGTCTACGAACTTCTCTTCCGTCAGCTCCGGACGGTTAAAGTACCCGCGCGCCACTCCGACTCCGCCGATGACCAGCTCGCCCAGCACCCCGACCGGCACCGGATTCAGGTGCGCATCCACGATGTAGAATTTCGCATTCAGCCACGCTTTGCCGATCGGCACATGGCCTGTCTGCGGCAGCTTCGCCAATTCCTCGTCGTAGAAGCTGGAGTCGATCGCCGCTTCCGTCACGCCGTAAGCATTGATGATCCGGAACAACGAGCCGAAGCGTTCCTGCAAGGTCCGGTAATCCGCCACACTGCAACTGTCCGAGCTCGTGATCAACAGCTCCATCCAGCTCATATCCAGTTGCTGCTCGTGCACGTACTCCAGGAACGGCACGATCAGCGCCGGCGTCGATTCGAAGATGGTGACCCGTTCCCGCTCCATCCAGTGGTGCAGACGAGACGGATCGATCCGGTCGTCCTTCGGCACAATCACCATCGTGCCTCCGTTGTACAGCGTCCGCGCGATATCTCCCACGAACACGTCGAACGAGAAGCTTGCGAGCTGCAACAGCCGCACCGGGAACTGATCTAACCGGTATTCCCGCCGGTAGCCCGCCGCCGTGTTCACCAGGCTGCGGTGCTCGATCATCACGCCCTTCGGCTTGCCCGTCGTTCCCGACGTGTAGATCACGTACGCCAGGTCCTCTGGACGGGCTTCATGGAAGCTGTCGGCATTCGTCCGCTCCTCGCTGTACGAGGTTTCGTCGTCGAGGTACAGCACCGCCGCCAGCGCCAGCTCCTCTTCGCCGAGCCAGGCTTCGGCGCGCTCTCGCAGCGCCGTTTGCGTCAGCAGCACCTTCGCTCCGCTGTCTTCGAGCATGAACCGCACGCGCTCCGCCGGATAATCCGGGTCGAGCGGCACATACGCCCCGCCCGCTTTCCAGACGGCCAGCACGGCCACCAGCAAATCCACCGAACGCTCGGCGAGAATGCCGACGATCGTCTCCCGGCCGATGCCGCTTGCGCGCAGCGTGGCCGCCAAGCGATTCGCCCGCTCGTTCAGCTCCGCATACGTCAGCCGGTCGTTCTCGTACACGACAGCTGCCGCTTCCGGCGTGCGTTCCGCCTGTTCCTCGAACAGCCGGTGGAATGCGGCCGCAGGAGCCGCTTCCGGCTGCGCCGGGTTAAACGCGCCGAGAATTTGCTCTTTTTCCGCCGCCGTCAAAAGCTCCAACTGATTCACGCGGATGTTCGGGTTAGCCGCAACCATCTCCAGTGCCCGGGCAAAATGACCGTGGATCAGCCTGATGTCTTCCTCTCTGAACGTCAGCGCATTGTACGTAAACCGCAGCAAAATATGCTCTTCCGGAATGACGGTAATGTCCAGGTCGTAGTTCGTTTGCTCCGGCGAATGGATATTAGCGATTTTCAGCGCTTCTTTGTCTCCGCCGACGACCTGCTCAATCTGTTCTTCCATCGGATAATTTTCAAAGACCATGATATGGTTGATCAAGTCGCGCTTTTGCTCGCTCAGCGACTGAATCTCGAACAGCGGGAACGTTTCGTAAGCTCCCGATGCCAGCGCTTGGTCCTGGGTTTTTCTCAAGATATCGGCTACCGTCTCCTCGGCTTTGCCTTGAATACGGACCGGGATCGTATTAATAAACAGGCCGATCATGCTTTCGATGCCCGGAATTTCCGCCGGACGCCCGGATACGACGGAGCCGAATACAACATCCTCGCTGTTGTTGTATACCTGCAGAACCAGTCCCCATACGGTCTGCATGAACGTATTGAGCGTCACCTGCTGCTGGCGCGCCACCCGCTCGATTTGCCCGGTCAGTTCCTTGCTGAGTTCCACATCGATTTCAGCTGCTTCAAAAGCGCCCTGCTTCAGCTGCGTTTTCTCCTGGGGCAGCTTGGTCTGCTGATCGTAACCCGCCAAATACTCGGACCAGTAACGCGAAGCTTTCGCGGCATCTTGAGCTTCCAGCCATTCGATATACCGGGAGTACGAGGTAACCGGAGGAAGCTCCAGCGTCCGCTTCTCGTGGAACGCGAAGTAGGTGTCGAACACTTCCTTGATCATGAAGGACATGCACCAGCCGTCCATCAAAATGTGATGGTGACTCCAGATCACATGGTAGGACTCGTCGCCCGTGCGCAAAACTGTCACGCGCATAAGAGAGCCTCGGGCAAAATCGAACTTGTTCGCTTTATCTGCGCTGACAAAATCGGCTATCGTCTTCTCCGGGTCTTCATCGCTTACCGAGCGAATATCTTTGAAGTACACTTCACACTTCCGCTCGCGGAATACCACTTGAAGCGGCTCGTCTCTCCAGCCAGTAATAAAGTTGGTCCGCAGCGCCTCATTCCGCTGCACCAGCGTATCCAATCCTTGGGTGAAGGCTTCGACATTCAGGCTTCCGTACAGATCGAAGGTCACCTGTTCGAAGTAAGCTTCCGAATCGGCATCCAGCAGGCTGTGGAACAACATCCCTTTTTGCAGCGGAGTCAAGGTGTATACATTCTCCAGTTCGCCGAGCGCCGCCGTATGTTCGGACAGCCGCTCCAGTTCTTCCACCGTCACATCTTGAAGCAGTACGTCGCTAGGCGTAAGCTCCGGCCGCTCTTTCGATACGCAATGGCTGATGACTTCACGCAAGCTCGATTGAAGCAGGGTGCCCAGGCGCTCTACCGTTTCCCGTTTATACTGGGTTTCCCCATAACGGATCGTGAGTTCCAGCACTCCTTCCGACACCATACCGTTAATATCGAGGACAAAATCCATCACTGCATTCGGGCTTGAATCGGAGCCCGGGCTGAACGGAGACGGCTGCGAGTCGCTGCTTTCGTAATCCTGGTCGAACTGACCCAAATAGTTAAAGCTGATCTCCGGCTCCAAAGCGAAGCGCTCGCCGTCACGCGACGCCGACAAATAACGCAGGATGCCGTAGCCGATTCCTTTGTTCGGAATGCGGCGCAAGCTTTCCTTAACCTGTTTCACCTGATGACCGAGCGCCTGGGCGTGACCCGGCTCCAGAACGACAGGGAATTGGCTTGTAAACCAGCCTACTGTGCGCGTAATGTCCACATCCGGCAAAATATCTTCCCGGCCGTGGCCTTCGAGATTCACCAGCACGCGTTCCCGGCCGCTCCAAGCTTGTACCGCGAGGCCAAGCGCAGCAAGCAGCAAATCGTTCATTTCCGTATGGTAAGCACGGTGTGCCTGCTTCAGCAGCTGTTCGGTTTCCTCTGCCGTCCAGCGAACGGTCACGAGCCCGCTGTCCTTCAGCTTGGATCTGCCTTGTTCAAAATCCTTCGGAAGCGGCTCATAGGTCAATTGCTCGATATGTTGCCAATACTCTCTCTCGCTTTCCATCGCCGGACCGTTCGCATAATCAGCGAGCTGTTTCGCCCACGTTTGGAATGAATCCGTTTTGAGCGGCAGACGGATCGGCTGCCCTTGCAGCGCCTGCTCATAGCCGGCAGCAAAATCCTCAAGCAGAACCCGCCAGGATACGCCGTCTACGACCAAGTGATGGATCGCGATGAGCAGGTGGTCGCCGTCGTCGCAGCGGAACAAGCCGAGCTTCACCAGCGGACCGTTTTCCAGATCGATGCTCGCTTGAATGTCATTCGCCTTAGCCTCTACCGCTTCTTTCACGTCGCCGACTCCTTTGAAATCGACAACTTCCAGATCGAACAGTGCTTCGTTCTCCCCGGCGCCACGGTTCCATGCGGTATAGCCGTTCTCGGTTTGGCGGTAAACCGTACGGAGAGCATCGTGATGCACAACAAGCTGACGCACCGCTTGGCGTAAAGCTTCTTCGTCAAAGCCTTGCTTGGAGAACTGCATGAACGCCTGGTTGCTGTGATGTACGTCAGCCGGATTTTGTTCAAAGAACCAGCGCTGAATCGGGGTCAAGATGACCTCTCCCGTCACTTCGGCCTGGCTTGCCGTTCTCTCCGCCGTTTGCAGATGCAAACTAAGGGCGGAAATCGTCGGGTAATGGAACAAATCTTTCATGACCAGCTTGTACCCCGTTTGCAAAAGACGGGACGATACCTGCAAGGCCTTGATCGAATCGCCGCCGAGCGCAAAGAAATTGTCCATCGTGCCGACCTGATCCACGCCCAGCACCGACTGCCAGACCGACGCAAGTGCTTGCTCGGCAGGAGTACGAGGCGCCGTGTATGCAGCCTCGGCACGAATGCTTCCTTCCGGCACAGGCAGCGCTTTACGGTCGATCTTCCCGTTCGGCGTAAGCGGCATTTGATCCAGGCGCATGATGCGCGAAGGCACCATATGGGAAGGCAGCGCGGCGTCCAGATGGGCCACAAGCCTTTCCAGATCGAAGCTGGAATCCGCTACGACATACCCGCACAAATATTTCTGCCCCCGCTCGTCCGTCCGGTCGATGACAAGCGCTTGACGCACGCCGGCAAAATTTTTCATGGCCGCTTCAATTTCACCAAGCTCGATCCGATAGCCGCGAATTTTAACCTGGTTGTCGATCCGGCCGATGAAGTCCACGTTGCCGTCTGGCATCCAGCGCGCCAGGTCGCCCGTCCGGTACAGCCGCTCCCCAGCGGCGAACGGGCTGTCTACGAATTTCTCCGCCGTCAAATCCTGGCGGTTCAAGTAACCGCGGGCCACACCCGCTCCGCCGATAACCAGCTCGCCCAACACCCCGATCGGCACCGGCTTCAGATTCGCATCCACGATGTAGAACTTGGCGTTCAGCCACGCTTTCCCGATCGGCACGCTGCCCGTCTTCGGCAGCTTCTCCAGCGGCTCGTCATAGAAGCTGGAGTCAATCGCCGCTTCCGTTACGCCGTAGCTGTTAATAATACGGAACTGCGAGCCGAAGCGCTCCTGCAAGGTGCAGTAATCCGCTACGCTGCACGCATCCGAGCTTGTGATCAGCAGCTGCATCGAGCTGAGGTCCAGACCCTCGGCATGCACATGCTCCATGAACGGCACGATCAACGCCGGAGTCGATTCGAACACCGTCACGGCGTAGTCGCGAATCCAGCCATAGAGGCGGATTGGATCAATTCGGTCGTCCTTCGGCACGATGACCATGGTGCCGCCGTTGTACAGCGTCCGCGCAATGTCGCCGACGAACACGTCGAACGAGAAGCTCGCGAGCTGCAGCAGCCGGATCGGGAACTGATCCAGGCGGTA
Source organism: Paenibacillus sp. SEL3 (assembly GCF_054602585.1). NCBI lineage: Bacteria > Bacillati > Bacillota > Bacilli > Caryophanales > Paenibacillaceae > Paenibacillus > Paenibacillus sp. SEL3. The sequence continues at coordinate 1,682,163 of NZ_CM137725.1, forward strand.
TTCCCGCCGGTAGCCCGCCGCCGTGTTCACCAGGCTGCGGTGCTCGATCATCACGCCCTTCGGCTTGCCCGTCGTACCAGAGGTGTAGATGACGTAAGCCAAATCGCGCGGCTTGTTCACATTCGCCGGATTCGATGCGAGATCCGCCGCTAGTACGTTCTTCTCGGCTTCTGCCGTGGCGGACATTTCGGCAGAAGCCGTTTCCGCTTGCGCCAAAGCCTCCGCCTCTGCGCCTGCTTCGCCCAAAGCTTGTACACCCACAGCCGCTCCGAGGCTGTACGTCGCGGCGTCGTCAAGCGCAAGCACCGTTTGCAGCACTAGAGCTCCTTCGCTGCGCCAAGCTTCCGCCTGCTCCAGCAGGCAGGTCTGCGTGAGCAGTACCGACGCCCCGCTGTCCGCGAGCATGTACTCGATCCGCTCCGTCGGATAGTCCGGGTCGAGCGGCACATAAGCGCCGCCCGCTTTCCATATGGCGAGCACCCCGATCAACAGCTCCGCCGAACGACCGGCCAGAATGCCGACCACCTGCTCCGGCTTCACCCCGCACGCCCGCAGTGCATACGCTAGACGATTCGCTTTGGCGTTCAGCTCCGCATACGTCAGCTTGCTGTCTTCGTAGACAACCGCCAGCGCTCCCGGAGTGCGCTCCGCCTGCTCCTCGAACAGCTCGTGGAAAGTTCTCTCTCTCCACGACTCATTCGCTTCCAAACCTGTACCCTCTGCGGCGGGTTGCTTCGCAAGAGCCGAAGACGACATGTCAAACCCGACCAGCAAATCATGCTTTTCGCTGTCCGTCAAGATATCCAAATCCGAAATCCGCGCACCCGGCTGAGCCAGGATCGACGCCAAAAGCTGCTCGTAATGACCCGCCAGCCGTTCCATCGTTTCCTGTCTAAACAACGAAGTAGCGTACTCAATCTTGCAAACCAGCTCGTTATCGGATTCCACGATATCAAGGCTAAGATCAAACTTTGCCGTCTTTTCCTCGATGTCGAACAGCGACCATTGCAAGCCTTCCAGGGTTAAATCCAAGCTTTCGTGCTTTTGCAAAGAAAACATGGTGTCAAACAGAGGATTCCGGCTTAAATCCCGGCTCACCTGAAGAGCTTCCACCAGCTCCTCGAACGGATAGTCTTGGTGCTCGTAGGCTCCAAGCGTCGTTTCCTTCACTTCCTGCAAGTAATCCAGGAACGTCCGCTCCGCCGCCGGACCCAAGCGAAGGGCCAGCGTATTGACGAACATACCGATAATCGGCTGCAGGTCGGCGTGAGAACGGGCGGCAATCGGAGTGCCGACCACTATATCTTCCTGTCCCGCGTATTTATGAAGCAATACGGAGTACGCAGCCAGCAGAAGCATGTACAGCGTTGCCCCCGAATCGCCGGCAAGCCGTTTGAGAGCTTCGCTTTTCTCCGCATCCAGCGTAAACGTGAGCGTTTGACCGTCAAACTGCTGAACGGCCGGGCGGGAGAAGTCGAGAGGCAGCTCAAGAACCGGAAGCTCGGAGCTGAATACCCCGCGCCAGTATTCCTCCTGCCGTTTGATGCGCTGGCGCTGCTCCTCGGATTGCTGCCAAACGGCGTAATCCTTGTATTGAATCCGCAGCTCCGGCAATTCTTCCCCATTGTAAAGCCGCACGAATTCGCGCAGCAGCACGTCCATGGAAAGGCCGTCGGAACCAATATGATGAATATCCAGCGCGAGCAGGAATTTCTCTTTCTCCAGTTCGATCAGCAGGGCGCGCAGCAAAGGCGGCTGGGTCAAGTCAAAAGGCTGAATGAAGCCTTCAAGAATGGCCGCAACCTGATCTTCGCTTGCTTGAAGCTTCTTGACCTTGAAAGCTACGAGCGGATGAATACGCTGAACCGGCTCCCCATTCACGATTTCAAAACCGGTGCGCAGCATATCGTGCCGGGCCACCAAAGTAGTCAGCGCCTTTTCCACTTTGACCTCGTTCAAAGCGCCTTCCAATTGCAAGGCGCTTGGGAGGTTATAATTCAGCTCCGAACTATCCAGCTGGTGCAGGACGTACAGCCTTTTTTGCGCGGAGGAAACCGGATAGTACGCTTTCTCTTCCGCTTTCGGAATCGAGCAGTGCCGCGTTTCTTCCAAGCTGGCAATAGCCCCGGCCATCGACTCTACCGTCGTATAGCGGAACACATCGCGCAGCGGAAGTTCGACGTTCATTTCCTTCTGAATCTTGCTGACAAGGTTCGTCGCCCGCAAGGAGTGGCCTCCGAGCTCGAAGAAATTGTCCAGGACTCCAATGCCGGAGTAGCCCAGTACTTCCTCCCAGATCTTCACAAGCTGGGACTCCGTCCGGTTACGCGGCGCTACGTATTCGACGCCCGTTTGTATGCCGCCTTGCGGCTCCGGCAGCGCTTTGCGGTCCACTTTACCGTTGGTCGTCAGCGGCATGCGCTCCAGCTGCACGAAGTACGACGGGATCATGTACCCCGGAATTTCCTGGGCCAGCGAGGTTCTCATTTCGCTGACCGTCAGCATCCGGTCCGCCACAAAGTAGGCGACAAGCGCCTTCTCGCCCCCGCCGTCCTGACGAGCGAGCACCACCGCTTCTTCCACGCCCTCGACGTTCAGAAGCTGCGTCTCGATTTCGTCCAACTCGATCCGGTACCCGCGGATTTTCACCTGGTGGTCGATCCGGCCCAGGTATTCGATGTTGCCGTCCGGCAGCCATGCCGCCAAGTCGCCCGAGCGGTACAGTTTCTCCCCCTCCGCAAACGGGGAATCGACGAACTTCTCCGCCGTCAGATCCGGGCGGTTCAGATATCCTCTCGCAAGGCCTTCCCCGGCCACGTACATTTCGCCCGCTACTCCAATCGGCACAGGGCGGCGGTTTTCATCCAGGACGTACACCCTCAGCGTCGGGATCGGCTTGCCGATATTGCTCTTCGCCGCCTCCATTTCGACCCACGTGATTTCCTTATACGTCACGTGAACCGTCGTCTCGGTAATGCCATACATATTGATCAGCTTCGTCTCCGGGTACTTCGTCTTGAAGCCCTTGAGCTGCAGCGGACTCAGCGCTTCGCCCCCGAAGATGACGTTGCGAATCCGCAGATCGTACGGATGGTCCGCCAAGACCTCACGCAGCAGCTGGTAGAAGTACGTTGGCGTCTGGTTCAAAATCGTGACCTGTTCGCGGCCCAGCAGCGCCAGGAAATCGGCCGGATTTTTCGCCGTCAGCGGCGGTACGATGACCAGCTTGCCTCCGTACAGCAGCGCTCCGTACATTTCCCAGACGGAGAAATCGAAGCAGAACGAGTGGAACAGCGTCCACGTGTCGGACGGCCCGAAGTCGAACAGGTTCTTGTCGTTGAACAGGAGGCGCACGACGTTCTTATGCTCGATCAGCGTTCCTTTCGGTCTGCCGGTCGTTCCCGACGTGTAGATGACATATGCCAGGTTGCTCGGCCCGGAAATCGGCTCCAGGTTCGAAGCGTCCAGCGCACCTTCGGAGTCCGCCCCTCTGTCGCCCCAAACGAAATCGTCCAATTCGAGGCGCGTTCCTGCGAAATCGGTCTTCTCGTGCAGATGCTTTTGAATCAGCAATAACGGCGCGCCCGAATCCTCGATCATGAAGCGGATACGCTCCTCCGGGTAGTCGGGATCGACAGGCACGTATGCTCCGCCCGCTTTGAGAATCGCCAGAATGCCAACGACCATATCGAGCGAGCGTTCGGCCAGAATCGCTACCAGCTGGTCCGCTTCTACTCCCGCCTCCCGCAGCTTCCGCGCAAGGCGGTTGGATCGCTCGTTCAGCTCGCGGTAGGTCAGCTGCCGCTCGTTCATGACGGCGGCCACGTTGTCCGGGTAAAGCTCCGCCTGTTCTTCGAACAAGCCGTGAATCGTCTGCTGCCGCGGGTAGTCCGCCTCCGAATCGTTGAAACCGCGCACCAGCTCGCGGATTTCCTCCTCCGTGAGCATTTCCAGCGAGGCAATATCCCCGTCCGGCGCTGCTGCGATGGTTTCGAGCAGCTTGTCATAATGTCTGGCGAACCGCTCCGCGGTCTCTTGTTTATACAAAGCCGTAGCGTACTCCAACCGGCATTCGAGCTGACCGTCCAGCTCCGAAATATCCAGGAGTAGCTCGAACTTGGATGTTTGGTTTTCCAGTGGATAAAACGATTGCTCCAGCCCCTCGATGACAATTTGCTCGCTCTCTGTATTTTGTAGGGAGAAGAACGTGTCAAAGAGCGGATTCCGGCCAGTCGCGCGCGGAATGTGAAGACTTTCTACCAAGTCTTCGAACAAATAATTTTGGTGCTCGAAAGCCCCGAGCGTGATGTCCTTGATTTCTTCCAGGTACGAAAGGTACGGCTTGGAACGCTCCGGACGGCTGCGAATGGCCAGCGTGTTGATAAACATCCCTACGATCGGCTGCACTTCTTCCTGCGTTCTTCCGGCAATCGGCGTTCCTACGATCAGATCTTCCTGACCCGAATATTTATGCATAAGGATGGTGTAAGCCGACAGCAGCACCATGTACAGGGTCGTCCCTGTCCGTGCCGCCAGCTCTTTCAGCTTCTCCGTCCGATCTTTCTCGATATAAAACTTCACGGTTCGGCCGTCAAAGCTTTGCACCGCAGGCCGCGGGAAGTCCGTCGGTAGCTCCAAGACCGGCAGCTCGCTCGACAGCTGTTCCAGCCAATACTCCTTCTGCGGCTGGAGCATCTGCCCATAAGCTTCGGAATGCTGCCAAACGGCATAATCTTTGTATTGAATGCGCAGCGGGGCCAGCTCCTCGCCCCGATACAGGCGGCTGAACTCATCGAAGAGCAGCGCTGTCGAAATGCCGTCCGAGACGATATGGTGCATATCGAACAGCAGAATGTGGCGATCCTCGGCGACTTCGATCAGGCCGATGCGGAGAAGTGGCGGCTTGGTCAGATCAAACGGGTGATAGTAAGCTTCCACCACTTGCTCCACTTCCCGCTCGCTCGCCTGGAAATAATCCACAGCAAACTCCACCTCGTCATAGATGCGCTGGACAAGCTCGCCTTGAACCTGCTCGATTCCGGTACGCAGCGTCTCATGGCGCTGAATCAGCGCACGGAACGCGTGCTCGACGCGCGTGCGGTCCAGCTTGCCTTCGAGAAGAAGCGCCGCCGACATATTGTAGCTGCGCTCGGCTCCGTCAAGCTGGCGCAGGACGTACAGACGCTTTTGTTCGGATGAAACCGGATAGTACTCGGCCTCAGCCGCCTTTGTAATCTCATACGTCTCCTGCTGCCTTAAACCGCCGATTCTTTGGGCCAACTGTTCGATCGTGGTGTAGCGGAAAACTTCCCGCAGCGGAACCTCGACTTGCAGATCTTTCCGAATCTTGGAAACCAGCGTGGAGGCCCGCAAGGAATGACCACCCAAGTCAAAGAAATCGTCTTGGACTCCAACTCGCGCAATACCCAGCACCTGCTGCCAAATGAGAGCAAGTCTTGTTTCCAGCGTTGTGCGAGGAGCCACATACTCACGGCCTGCTTCTACCTCTCCGGTCGGTTCAGGCAGCGCCTTACGGTCAATTTTACCGTTCGGCGTGAGCGGAAGCTTATCAAGAGACACCAGCCGGGCCGGGACCATATGGGCCGGCAGCTCTTGCTTCAATTGGGACAGCAGATCGCTCAGCTGCACGGAAGCATCCGCCGCCACGTAGCCGCACAAATACTTTTGCCCCTGCTCATCCGTACGGTCGGTCACCACAGCCTGCTTGACGCCCGGGAAACGCAGCAGGGCCGTTTCAATTTCGCCGAGTTCGATCCGGAACCCGCGAATTTTCACCTGATAGTCGATCCGGCCGATGAAGTCGACGTTGCCGTCTTCCAGCCAGCGGGCCAAATCGCCTGTCCGGTACAGACGTTCGCCCGGTACAAACGGGCTGTCCGCAAATTTCTCGGCGGTTAGGTCTGGACGGTTCCAGTACCCGCGCGCCACCCCGGCGCCGCCGATGACAAGCTCGCCCGGAACCCCTACAGGAACCGGCTTTAACGCGGCATCGACAATGTAAAACCGGGCGTTCAGCCAAGCTTTGCCGATCGGCACATGACCCGACGACGGCAGCTTATCCAGCGGCTCACCGTAAAAGCTGCTGTCAATGGCCGCTTCGGTAACTCCATAGCTGTTGATGATGCGGAATTGTCCGCCGAATCTTTCCTGCAGCAATCGGTAATCGGTGACACTGCAAGCATCCGAGCTGGTAATCAGCAACTGCATGGAGCTAACGTCCAGCCCTTCTTCATAAATATGCTGCATGAACGGCAGGATGAGCGCAGGCGTCGATTCGAATACCGTAATGTTTTGGTCCCGAATCCAGCCGTATAAGAGGTTCGGATCAATCCGGTCATCCTTCGGCACAATCACCATCGTGCCTCCGTTATACAGCGTCCGCGCGATGTCTCCGACGAACACGTCAAACGAGAAGCTGGCCAACTGCAGCAGCCGCACCGGAAACTGATCCAACCGGTACTCGCGACGGTACGCATCCGCCGTATTCACGAGACTGCCGTGCTCGATCATGACGCCTTTCGGGCGTCCCGTCGTACCCGAGGTGTAAATCACATAAGCCAAGTCTTGCGGGGCGCTGTTGGCAGATTGAAATTCCACGGCTAAGGCATCCCCGTTATAAATCTGTTCATCGTCCATGGCATAGACAGCTTGAAGCTTCAGCCGGTCATCGGCCAACCAACCTCCGGCCCGCTCCAACAGATGACGCTGCGTAAGCAGCACCGATGCATCGCTATCGCTGAGCATGTACTCAATCCGCTCCGCCGGATAATCGGGGTCCAGTGGTACATAGGCTCCGCCGGCTTTCCAAACGGCGAGCACCCCGACCAGCAGTTCCACCGAACGCTCCGCCCAGATCCCCGTAATCGTCTCCCTTCCCACGCCCTGTTCGCGAAGGAGAGAAGCCAGCCGCTCGGCGCGTTCGTTCAATTCGCCGTAGGTCAGCTGTTTGTCCATGTAGACGACTGCCGGATGATCTGGAATTTCTCGAGCAAACTTTTCAACATACCGATGAAACGCTTCTCCCTCGCTCAGCCCTGCCACCGGCGGGTTAAAAACGTTGAGAATGCGGTGTCTCTCCTCATCGCTCAGCAGAGAAATCTCGCGTACCGGCAGTTCGGGAGTCTGAAGAAACTGGTCCAGAACGGTTACATACTGTTCCATAATCCGATCAATCTCGGCCGTCTCGAACAAGCCGGTACGATAGGAAGCATGGAGAATGACATGTCCTTCATTCAGCATATGGTCGAAGCGCAGCAGCAAATCGTCCATCTCGTGCCTAGCGAAGTGAGCCTCCAGGCGTACCTTGATTTCTTCGTACTCCACGATTTTCAAAGGCAGATATTCCAGAGACGTGCGGAACAGCCCCGAAAGATCGTTGCGGCCGTGTTGTTCGCGTAAATCCTGGATCAATTGGTTATAAGGGTATTTCTGATACCGCAGATCCGCCGTATTTTCCTTGGAAACCGTTTGGATCAAGGAAAGCACGTTCCTGTCTGGATTCAGACGAATCCGCGTAGCCACGGTGCTGACGAACATGCCAATCGTTTCTTTTTCCTTCTTGCTGGTGCGATTGGCAAAAACCGTGCCGACCGGAACATCGGTGCTGTCGGTCAGCTTGTACAATAAGGCGTACATGGCGGACAGAAATAATGTATATAAGCTGACCTGATATTGTTCGCTGAAGGCCAGAATGCGTTCATACCGGGAACCGTCCAAAGTGATGGACAGTTTATTGGATTCGCTGCCGATCGAGAATGGCGGATACGATTTAATGCCGGTCGTTTCAGGCAAAGTGTTGTACTTCGTCAGCCAGTATTCCTTGCCTTTCTGATAACGCTGCGATTGCTCATATTCACGCTCCGCGGAAATATAATCTAGATAGGAAGGGGGCTGGTAACTGCTGGAGATGCCTTTGCGCAGTTCCAGGTATTTTTCCATCACCGCATGCAGCAAAGCATTGACGGACAAGCCGTCGGCGATAATATGGTTTACCGTCAAATTGAGCCATACTTGGCCGTTCGCAAAATGAATAATCGTAAATTCGTAGAGGTGTTCGTCGAACACGCTGGCCGGTTTTTCGCTTACTTCCTTCACCCAAGCATAGAATTGTTCGATTGTGCCTATTTCGAGGCGGCTTATCCTAGCTTGGACATTCTCCGGCTCTTCGAACCACTGCGTTGGATTTTGCAAATCCCCGCTAATGCGGATTCGGAAAACGTCATAGGTTTTGACGATCTCTGCCGCCGCTTGCTTCAGAAGCTGTGTGTTGATCTCGCCCGTAATCTGGTAGGTCGCGGAAAGCATCGTGATGGACGTTCCCGGATTCATAATTTCCATGAACCATATTCGGCGCTGGGCTTGCGTTAATCCATATTGCTCGTTGGTATTCTCTGTCACATCGACACACTCCCGGTTTAGAGATTCTTTATAGATAGGCTTTGTACCTAGATGTCACTTAGTCACTCTTAGAAGAACCGCGCAGGCCATTCCCGGAACGGCTCCATCGGACTCTTCCTCATTTTTCGTGTCTACGTTTTCTGGTAACTACCGGTTATAAAGTCATACCTTGGATTACTAAAAGACTCTGTCGCATTCGCGAGCAAGAAGCCGCCCGCCGTAAAGCGGGTCTAGCCGTACAGCCGGGCGTAAAAACCTCCGAGCGCCAGCAGGTCCTGATGGCGGCCCCGCTCGACGACCGTCCCTTGGTTCATGACGGTAATCAAATCCGCATGTTCCACGGTGCTGAGTCGGTGGGCGATCAGAATGGTGGTGCGCCCCTTCATCAATACGTTCAAGGCCTGCTGTACCCAATGCTGGGATTCGTTATCCAGCGCGGAAGTCGCTTCGTCCAGCAGCAGAATCGGGGCGTTTTTGAGAATCGCCCGTGCGATCGCAATTCGCTGCCTTTGTCCGCCCGACAACGACGCTCCTCTCTCTCCCACCGGCGTTTTATACTGTTCAGGAAGTTCCTGAATGAAATGGTGAGCGTACGCCGCTTTGGCCGCTTCGATCACTTCTTCATCCGTTGCATCCGGGTTGCCGTAGCGGATGTTTTCCTCAATCGTGCCGGTAAACAAGAATGGCTCCTGCGGAACGTATGCAATCTGCCTGCGGATTTCTTCCAGCGTGTAATGGCCGAACGGTTTGCCTTGGAGCAGGATTTCTCCGCTGTCCACAGGATAAAAGCCGAGCAGCAGCTTGATCAGCGTACTTTTGCCGCTGCCGCTGGTCCCCACGATAGCGGCGACCTGGCCGGGAAACACCTGCATGGAGATGTCGACAAGCACCTTTTTATCCGCCTGATAGGAAAATTCCACATCGCGAAACTCCACCGCAGCCTCCGACACGAGCTCGCTGTGAGGAGATCCCAAACGCTCCGGTTCCTCTTCCTCTCTTAGTACCTCTTGAATCCGATGAGCGCCCGCGAGCGAATTTTGGGTCATCGACAGAACCATCCCCAAGTTCAACAAGGCGTGCGTCAGATTCACTTGCAGAACCGCCAGGGCGGCGACGCTTCCCATTCCCATCAGTCCGTAGGCATAAAGAAGACTGCCGATGACGATGATGCCGCAGAACGTGACGTAGCTGATAAAATGATTCACCGCAGCCTGCATGCCATTCTTCTGCGCGGTTTGCCGAAGCGTCTGCGTCATTTGTTCGTTCAACGCCTCGTACTGGCCGTAAATCGTGCGGATGCGGAACAGCTTCACAATTTGAATGCCGCCCATAAAATCTTTGAATTTTTCGGTCATTTTACCGAGCGTTAGCAAGCCTTGTTCGGACAAGGCGCGAATATCCCGCGCAAATTTCAGGCTGACCACGGAGGACAGCAGCAGAATGACGAAGGATACGCCGGCAAACCGCCAATCGATCAACACCATGGAGACAATGGAGCCGATGCAAAAGACAACTTGAAGCAGCAAAACGAAGTAAACCTGCGAGAATGTAAACTCAACGGTCGTTACGTCGTTGTTCACCCGCGACAGCAAGTCCCCATGGTGCGTCTGCTCCAGGAATCTCGGCCGCACCCGGCACAGCTTGTCATAAAGACGTTCGCGGATATTCAGCACAGTCAGCTCGACACTGCGCTGGTTTAAGTAAATGAACCAGGGAGAAATCACATTTTCCAGGAACAAGACCGCGCCCAAAATAATAAAGGCTTCCACCATCAGGGACGTATCTCGGGACACGGCGAAATCAACCAAGTTATGTACGACCAAGCTGAAGGCGATCAGGAACAATGTCTGGGTGAGCGCCGTCACGGCCAGGCCAATGGCGTACTGGGTTTTGCGCTTGCGGTTCATAAACATCAGCAAGTAGCCGAGTTCTTTCACTTGCGAGAGCCATCCGCCCTTTTTCATGTGTACGCCACCTCCCTGCGTTCGGCAGACTCAGTAAATTCCTGATAGTACGACTGGGCGTACAGTCCCTTCATCTTCAACAATTGTTCATGAGTGCCCTTTTCAACAATACTCCCCTGTTCCATGACCCAAATTTCGTCGGCGTTTTGTACTGTAGAAAGCCGGTGGGCAATAACCATCGTCGTTCTCTGCTTCATCAATACGCCCAGCGCTTCCTGAACCGCGCTTTCCGACTCCGGATCAAGAGCCGACGTTGGCTCGTCCAGCAGCAGAACGGGAGCATCCTTCAGAAAAGCCCGGGCCATTGCAATGCGCTGGCGCTGCCCGCCGGACAAAAAGCCTCCGCGCTCTCCGACATACGTCTGGTAGCCGTCGGGAAGCTGCATAATGAAGGAATGCGCCTGAGCGGCTTTGGCGGCTTCGATAATCTCGTCCATCGACGCTACTTCCCGCCCGTAGCCGATATTTTCAGCGATCGTGCCGCTAAACAAATATGAATCCTGGGTTACCACGGAAAAATGCGACCGAAGCTGCTCCGGATCGGCGCCGTGGATCAGGCTGCCGAACACGCGGATCTCGCCCTGGTCCTCCGGAAGCGGATAAAAGCCGTATACAAGCTTAAACACCGTGCTCTTCCCTCCGCCGCTCGCTCCGACAAGCGCGATCGTCTTCCCTTCCGGCACAGAGAAGCTAACATTCCGCAGGATCGGGGATCTCTCCTCATACCCGAAGGTTACGTTCTGAAACTCGATGGGGGAGGCGCTCGCTTTCGGAAGCGAACGGCCATTTTCCGTTTCGGTCGGCTGCTCGACGATTTCGGAGACCCTTCTCAGGGCACCGGCCATTTCGAACGTCCGCGTGATGAGCTCGGGAATATGCTCCAGCGGCTCCAGACACAGATTCAGCAAGTACAGGAAGGCGATCAGCTCCCCCGCGCCTAGCTGCCCTTTGTAGATCAAATAGCTTCCGTAACTGACGGCGAAAATGATCGGGCTGATCATCAGCGTGGAAAGCAGCGGGTTGACCCAGGCTTCCCGCTTTTTCACGGCCAGCTTTTTTTGAGCCGTCAATTGCAGCAGCACTTGGTAGGAGCGAGATAACATGCCGGATAGCAGGTAGCTTTTTACAATAGGCATACCTCCAAGTGTATCCTGGAGGTTGACGTTCATTCGGCCCATGTTCGCCTGGGCTTCCTCCGTCAACCGCTCCAACTGCTTGCCGATCCATTGGGAAACCAGCAGCGCTACGGGAAATAACAGCAGGCTGTACAGCATCAGCTCCCATTGGAGGTAGATCAAATAAGTGAAACAGCCGATGAACAACAGCGGATGATAAAACCACTGGGCGAGGTCCCGAATCATAAACTGCTGGATGAGCTGCAGGTCGTTGTTGATCCGCGACAATACGTCGCCGGAGTGCTGCTTTTCCAAATAGGAGACCGGGAGTTTGCCGATATGACGCATGACATGGTTGCGGATATCCTGCACCGCAGAGGCGCTGCTTCGCTCCACGCCGAAGCTCATGAAAAACTTCGCCGGCACACCGATCAAGATGACCACAAAGACCGTGTACACGATTTGCAGAACGATTGGCCCCGCCCCCTTCTCGGCCTGGGTGGTCAGCTGCTCGATCAAACTTCCCGTCCATATCTCAATAACGGCGGCGGCAATCGCGGACAAGACACCGACGATCATCCAGCCTTTGTGACGGCTTACATAGGACATCAACCAGCGGAACGCTTTCCAGGCGGCGTAAGCGGTTTGACGCTTGGAAGGCGCCGCTGTGCCTTGTTCTAGAACAGACGGCTGGCGGTCAGCTTCCATGCAGTACCCCGGCCTCCGCTTCGATCTGCCGCTTGACTTGCTCTAAGATGTCCCGGATGACGACGGCCGTTTCTTCCACGCGCGCGAGTTCCAGCAATTCCTCGTGCGCACCCTCCAGCCGGTAATCGGCGTAAGCTTGCGTCGTTGCCCCCCGCCAGGAAGGCAATTGGTGCTCCAGGCGGAACGCTTCGCTGTCCTTCGCAATCAGTTCGTAAATCCGGGCCGGGATCGTGCCGGAATTAATAAGCTGCGCTTCGTACGCCAAGGTCGCTTTGACCTTCCGATGAACCCGCTCCCGCACGAGCGGGTTGCTCATTAATTCCTTCTCTTCTTCGTCGAAATCGGCAAGCATTTCTTCAAGCTCTTTCTCCGACGTTTCGGAAGACGTCAGCGTGTCCTTAATCCACGAGTCCACCATGAGCACGTCCGTTACGGAATAGCCTCTTTTCTCCATCGTTTTGGCTACCTCGAACGTCAGGTTGCCTCCAAAGCAGTAGCCGAGCAGCACGTAAGGTCCTTCCGGCTGGATGCGGACGATCTCGTCCACATAACGGTTCAGCATGGCCTCGTAATCGACGGCATCGTCGATAAAATCAATGCCGTAGAGCACGACCCCGCCGTCGAGCCTGCTTGCAAGCTCTCGATAACCGATGCCAAAGCCGCTGCCTGGAGGGAAGCAGAACACGTTCAGATCTCCTGCTTTATTCAACTTAATGAAGGAGTCTCCCCCTTTATCCAGGCCCTGATCCCCCTCTCCGAAAGCCATGGCCTCAACGGTTACATGATGGAATTGGCGGTTCAGCGGTATCTCAATGCCCGTTTCATCGTAAACGGCTTGAACGAGCCTCATCAGACTTAACGAATTGCCACCCAACTCAAAAAAGTTATCCTTTACGCCGACCTGCGGAACGCCAAGCGTATCCTGCCAGACGCGGGCGATCTTCATTTCGAGCAGCGTTCTCGGCGCGACATATTCCGCTCCTCCGGCCGCGGCTTCCTCCGGCGCGGGCAGCGCTTTGCGGTCGATTTTCCCGTTCGGGGTCAGCGGCATCCGCGAAAGCTGCACGAGGTACGAAGGAATCATATAACCCGGAAGCTGCTTGGCGAGCTCCTCTTTGAGTTCATTCGCCGCCAGCCTCGTTTCTGCGACGTAATAAGCGACAAGTTGCTTATGGCCGTTCGCGTCGTCGCAGTCGAGCACCTTGGCTTCTTGCACGGCGGCGATCTTCAGCAGCTGCGTCTCGATTTCGTCCAGCTCGATCCGGTACCCGCGGATTTTCACCTGGTGGTCGATCCGGCCCAGGTATTCGATGTTGCCGTCCGGCAGCCAAGCCGCCAAGTCACCCGAGCGGTACAGTTTCTCCCCCTCCGCAAACGGGGAATCGACGAACTTCTCCGCCGTCAGATCCGGACGGTTCAGGTATCCTCTCGCAAGGCCTTCCCCAGCCACGTACATTTCGCCCGCTACGCCGATCGGCACAGGGCGGCGGTTTTCATCAAGGATGTACACCCTCAGCGTCGGGATCGGCTTGCCGATATTGCTCTTCGCCGCCTCCATTTCGACCCACGTGATTTCCTTATACGTCACGTGAACCGTCGTCTCGGTAATGCCGTACATATTGATCAGCTTCGTCTCCGGGTACTTCGTCTTGAAGCCCTTGAGCTGCAGCGGACTCAGCGCTTCGCCCCCAAAGATGACGTTGCGAATCCGCAGATCGTACGGATGGTCCGCCAAGACCTTACGCAGCAGCTGATAGAAGTACGTTGGTGTCTGGTTCAAAATCGTGACCTGTTCGCGGCCCAGCAGCGCCAGGAAATCGGCCGGATTTTTCGCCGTGAGCGGCGGTACGATAACCAGCTTGCCTCCGTTCAGCAGCGCTCCGTACATTTCCCAGACAGAGAAATCGAAGCAGAACGAGTGGAACAGCGTCCACGTGTCGGACGGCCCGAAGTCGAACAGGTTCTTGTCGTTGAACAGGAGGCGCACGACGTTCTTATGCTCGATCAGCGTTCCTTTCGGTCTGCCGGTCGTTCCCGACGTGTAGATGACATATGCCAGGTTGCCCGGCCCGGAAATCGGCTCCAGGTTCGAAGCGTCCAGCGCATCGGCGGAGTCCGCCCCACTGTCGCCCCAAACGAAATCGTCCAATTCGAGGCGCGTTCCTGCGAAGTCGGTCTTCTCATGCAGATGCTTCTGAATCAGCAATAACGGCGCGCCCGAATCCTCGATCATGAAGCGGATGCGCTCCTCCGGGTAGTCGGGATCGACAGGCACGTATGCTCCGCCCGCTTTGAGAATCGCCAGAATGCCGACGACCATATCGAGCGATCGTTCGGCCAGAATCGCTACCAGCTGATCCGCTTCTACTCCCGTCTTTCGCAGCTTCCGCGCAAGGCGGTTGGATCGCTCGTTCAGCTCGCGGTAGGTCAGCTGCCGCTCGTTCATGACGGCGGCCACGTTGTCCGGGTAAAGCTCCGCCTGTTCTTCGAACAAGCCGTAAATCGTTTTCCCCCGCTCGTACCCGGTTTCGGTGTCATTAAATCGCTTCAGCAGCGTCTCCCTCTCGTCTGGGGACAGCACATCGGCTTGTCCGAGCTCCAGATCCGGCTGAAATAAAAGCACGGACAGCAGCCGAACAAGATGGTCGGCCGCCTGGTCCACAAATGCCCGCTCGTACCGCTGCCCGTCAAAGCTTATTTCCAGCTCAATGGAGTGGTTTTGACGGTCGAAGCGAAAAACTGTATCGGCCGCCACCCGGTTACCCAGCGGTTCCGGATGAATCGGGGCGAAGGATGCGACGGTGTTGACGACCGGGAGGCCGTCCCCCGTATAGTCCAGATGGAGCGGCTCCACCATTTTCCGAAAAGGCAGGTGTTGATGCTCCAGCACCTCGCCGATGGAAGCTTTGATGCCCCCGAGCAGCGTTTTCAGCGTAGTCTGGCGGCTTACGGACGTCTTGATCACCAAGATGTCATGCGGCGGCGGAGTCTCGTCGGGGTCTGCGCTATAAGAAGGCATGCCGACCAGCACTTGGTCCCGCCCGGTATATTTGAACAGCAGGCTTTTTACTCCTGCCAAAACAATCATGTACAAAGCCAAATCCGAACCGTTGGCGAGGCTAATGATTCTCTCCGAGAGTTCACTCGGCAGAGTACGGTGAAGCAAGCCCGGCTCGGCCGCAGCTTCCCCGTCGGCGGATAATTTGGAGGATTGACTGTAGGGAAGGAAGCTCAGGCTGTCATCGGCGTCAAACTTGCCGCTCCAGTACCGTTCTTCCTTTTCAAACAAAGATTTCATTTGTACCTCCCCTAAAAATGAAGTGACCGCATGCCCCGGCGCAGGTCCGAAAAAGCTTGCTTTCGGCCTGCGCGTTTACGGGCTTGGATGTTGTTCGCCGTCTTCCTTGGGATGCGCGCCGCTTTCACTTGACGGCGGAGGCGCGCTTGTAGGATTAGAACGCGAATTCGATCGTATCGACGGCACTCTTTGCGCCTGCCGCCGGTTTATGACATTCAATCCGGCTTAGCTCGAGTTGTGGATTTTCCGCAATTTGAGACAGTACCCGCAGGTAATCCTCGGTCAAGGTGCGGATCATCGCTTCTTTGAACAGCTTGGTGGCGTAGAAGAAGCCCCCGCTCAGCGCCCCGTTGTTTTCATACATAAACAGCGTCAGATCGAACTTCGCTTCTTCCAAATGGTCAAGCTCGTAAGTCTTCAGGCTGACCCCTTCCAGCTCGGCGTCTCGTTCTTCGATATTTTGCAAGTCGAAAACGGCATCGAACAGCGGGAAGCGGCCCGGCTCCCGCTTCACATTCAAACGCTCCACCAGATCCTCGAATGGATAATCCTGGTTCTCGAAAGCACCCAAAGCCGTTTCCTTCACTTCTTCCAGATAGGACAAGAACGTTTTGTCGCCCGACGGACGATTGCGGATCGCCAGCGTATTGACAAACATCCCGATGACCGGTTCCAAATCGGCGTTCGTTCTTCCCGCCACCGGGGTACCCACGACCAAGTCCTCCTGCCCGCTGTACTTGGACAGCAGCACGGTATAAGCCGCAAGCAGCACCATGAACAGCGTGCTTTCACGCTCGGCCGCCAATTCGCGCAGCCGCGCAGAGAGAGAAGCTTCGACGTCGAACTCCAGATGCGCGCCTTCGTAGCTGCGAGCCGCAGACCGTTCGTAGTCCATCGGCAGGTCCGCCGTCGGCAGCTCGCCTTCGAAGGTTTGCAGCCAGTACGCTTCCTGCCGCCCGATCCGCTCTCGGTGGGCCTTCGACTGCTGCCAAACGGCATAATCCTTGTATTGAATGCGCAGTGGCGGCAGTTCTTCCCCGGCGTAGAAACTCGAGAACTCATCGATCACAATCGCCATCGATACGCCGTCGGACACCATATGGTGCATGTCGAAAAGGAGAATATGCAGGTTCGGCTCCAGCTCGATGACCCCGGCGCGCAGCAGCGGCGGCTTGCCGAGATCAAACGGACGAACGAAGCTGCGGACGATCTGCTCGATTAGAGCCGCATCCTCTTTATCCGCTTGATGATGCTCGATAGTAAAATCGACCTGCGGGTAAATCCGCTGAACCGCTTCGCCCTTCACGATTTCAAAACCGGTGCGCAGCGATTCATGCCGTGTTATCAATTTCCGCAAGGCGGCTTCCAACCGGTCTAAGTCAAACTCGCCTTCCACCTGCACCAGCTCCGGCATGTTGTAAAGCTGATCCGCTCCATCCAGCGTGTGCTGAATGAACAGCCGTTTCTGCGCGGAGGACAGAGGGTAGTACTCTCTCTCCTCCGCTTGAGGAATGGCCTCATGCTCCCGCCGTTCCATCCGGGCGATCGCCTCGGCCATCGCCGCAATCGTCGAGTGACGGAATACGTCGCGCAGCGGCAGGTTGACGTTTAATTCCTTAAATACCTTGCCCGCCAGCGTCGTCGCCCGCAGGGAGTGGCCGCCGATGTCGAAGAAGTTGTCGTGAACGCCAATCTCCTTCGCAAGCCCCAGCACCTCCTGCCAAATCGCCGCCAGCTTCGTTTCCAGCTCATTGCGCGGTGCGATGTACTCCGTTCCGCTTCCCGCTTCCCCTTCCGGCGCCGGTAGCGCCTTCCGGTCAATCTTTCCGTTCGGCGTCAGAGGCAGGCGCTCCAGCTCCACGAAGTACGACGGGATCATGTACCCCGGCAGCTCCTGCGCCAGCGCGCCGCGCAGATCGTTCACTGCCAGCTCCGCTCCGGTATCCGGTGTGTAATACGCGCATAGCGCCTTCTGCCCGTTCGCGTCACTTCGAACCAGCACCACCGCTTCGCACACGCCTTCCACCCGCAGCAGCTGCGACTCGATCTCGCCCGTCTCGATCCGGTACCCCCGAATTTTCGCCTGGTTGTCGATCCGGCCGATGAAGTCCACGTTGCCGTCTTCCATCCACCGCGCCAAGTCTCCCGTGCGGTACAACCGCTCGCCCGCGGCGAACGGGCTGTCTACGAACTTCTCTTCTGTCAGCCCCGGACGGTTCAAGTACCCGCGAGCTACCCCGACTCCGCCGATAACCAGCTCGCCCAGCACCCCGACCGGCACCGGATTCAGGTGCGCATCCACGATGTAGAATTTCGCATTCAGCCACGCTTTGCCGATCGGCACATGGCCTGTCTGCGGCAGCTTCGTCAGCGGCTCGTCGTAGAAACTGGAGTCGATCGCCGCTTCCGTCACGCCGTAAGCGTTGATGATCCGGAACAACGAGCCGAAGCGTTCCTGCAACGTCCGGTAATCCCCCACGCTGCAGCTGTCCGAGCTCGTGATCAACAGCTCCATCCAGCTCATATCCAGCCGCTGCTCGTGCACGTACTCCAGGAACGGCACGATCAGCGCCGGCGTCGATTCGAAGATCGTCACTTGCTGCTGGCTGATCCAGTAGTGCAGACGAGACGGATCGATCCGGTCGTCCTTCGGTACAATCACCATCGTGCCTCCGTTGTACAGCGCCCGCGCGATATCTCCCACGAACACGTCGAACGAGAAGCTTGCGAGCTGCAGCAGCCGCACCGGGAACTGATCCAACCGGTATTCCCGCCGGTAGCCCGCCGCCGTGTTCACCAGGCTGCGGTGCTCGATCATCACGCCCTTCGGCTTGCCCGTCGTTCCCGACGTATAGATCACGTACGCCAGATCCTCCGGACGGGCTTCATGGAAGCTGTCGGTGCCAACATTCTGATGGCTCTCATCGCCGTCGTCCACAGTATCCGTCAGCTTGCCGGAGACTATGCCCGAGCCAATCGGCGCATTCGCCCGCTCCTCGCTGTACGACGCTTCGTCGTCCAGGTACAGCACCGCCGCCAGCGCCAGCTCCTCTTCGTCAAGCCAGGCTTCAGCACGCTCTCGCAGCGCCGTTTGCGTCAGCAGCACCTTCGCTCCGCTGTCTTCAAGCATGAACCGCACGCGCTCCGCCGGATAATCCGGGTCGAGCGGCACATACGCCCCGCCCGCTTTCCAGACGGCCAGCACGGCCACCAGCAAGTCCACCGAACGCTCGGCGAGAATGCCGACGATCGTCTCCCGGCCGATGCCGCTTGCGCGCAGCGTAGCCGCCAAGCGGTTCGCTCGCTCGTTCAGCTCCGCATACGTCAGCCGGTCGTTCTCGTACACGACGGCCGCCTCTTCCGGCGTGCGCTCCGCCTGTTCCTCAAACAGCCGGTGGAACGCGGCCGCAGGAGCCGCTTCCGGCTGCGCCGGGTTGAACGCGCCGAGAATTTGTTCTTTTTCCTCTGCCGTCAGCAAGTTCAGCTCGGCAATCTTCGCATCCGGACGGCTTACGATCGTTTCGAGCAGCTGCTCGTAATGTTTCGCCAGCCGTTCGATCGTCTCCCTTTTGTAGAGAGCCGTCGCATATTCGAAGCTGTAATCCAAGCCGCCGTTCTCCTCGCCCACATCCAAGCTGATATCAAACTTCGCGGTATCTAATACGCTCGGATAAGGAATCAGGCGAAGCCCTTCCAGCTCAAATTCCTCGTTTTCCGTATTCTGCATCGTAAACAGCGTGTCGAAGAGCGGATTGCGGCTTAAATCACGGGTGACTTGCACCTTGTCCACCAATTCTTCGAACGGATAGTTTTGATGCTCGAAGGCATGGAGGGTCGTTTCTTTGACTTCGTTCAGGTATGACAGGAATGTCTTTTCCGAAGCCGGATAACTGCGGATAGCCAGCGTGTTTAAGAAAATCCCGATCAACGGCTGCACATCTCCATGATTCCTTCCGGCAATCGGCGTACCGACGATCACGTCTTCCTGACCTGAATATTTATGCAGAAGGACGTTATACGCCGCAAGCAGCACCATAAACAGCGTCGTGCCCGTTTCCGAGGCCAGCTGCTTCAGGCCGTCGGTTTTCGAAGCGTCGAAGGAAAACTCCAGCGTTTGGCCTTCGTAGCTCTGCACGGCCGGACGCGGATAGTCGGCCGGCATTTCCAGCACCGGCAGCTCGCCTTGGAACATGTCCAGCCAGTACGCCTCCTGACGCTGAAGCCGTTCTTTCTGCTCCTGCGAATGCTGCCAAACGGTGTAGTCTTTGTACTGAATGCGCAGAGGCTCCAATTGCTCGCCGCCGTACAAGCGGACGAATTCTTCAACAAAGATTTCCATCGAGACGCCATCGGAAATAATATGATGCATGTCGTACATTAGAATATGACGTTCCGGAGCCAGCTCGACAAGGCCTACCCTCAGCAGCGGAGGCTTCGCCAAGTCAAACGGACGGACGAAACGGCGAACCATCTCTTCGGCCTCTTGCTCATCCACTCGATAGAACTCCACGGCAACATTCACGTCCTGGTAAATCCGCTGCGATGCTTCGCCGTCCACCATTTCGAACCCGGTGCGCAGCGTTTCATGCCGCGCCACGAGCTTACGGAACGCTTCTTCGAACCTTGCCCGGTCCAAAGCACCCTCCAGCAACATCGCTTCTGGCATGTTATAGCTAAGCTCCGCGCCTTCCAGTTGATTCAGGATAAAGAGACGTTTTTGAGCAAAAGATTGCGGGTACACCTCTCGGTCATCCGCCACCGGAATGGCAACGAATGTCTGCTCATCCAGCCGGGAAATGGCGGCGGCCATGCTCTCAATGGTGGAATGGCGGAACACGTCGCGCAGCGGCAGATCCACGCTCAATTCTTTATGAATCTTGCTGACCAGCGTCGTCGCCCGCAGGGAGTGACCACCGATGTCGAAGAAGTTGTCGTGAACGCCAATCTCCTTCGCAAGCCCCAGCACCTCCTGCCAAATCGCCGCCAGCTTCGTTTCCAGCTCATTGCGCGGTGCGACGTACTCCGTTCCGCTTCCCGCTTCCCCTTCCGGCGCTGGCAGCGCCTTCCGGTCAATCTTTCCGTTCTGCGTCAGAGGCAGGCGCTCCATCTCCACGAAGTACGACGGGATCATGTAGCCCGGCAGCTCCTGCGCCAGCGCGCCGCGCAGATCGTTCACTGCCAGCTCCGCTCCGGTATCCGGCGTGTAATACGCGCACAGCGCTTTCTGCCCGTTCGCGTCACTTCGAACCAGCACCACCGCTTCGCGCACGCCTTCCACCCGCAGCAGCTGCGACTCGATCTCGCCCGTCTCGATCCGGTAGCCCCGGATTTTCGCCTGGTTGTCGATCCGGCCGATGAAGTCCACGTTGCCGTCTTCCATCCACCGCGCCAAGTCTCCGGTGCGATACAGCCGCTCGCCCGCGGCGAACGGGCTGTCTACGAACTTCTCTTCCGTCAGCTCCGGACGGTTCAAGTACCCGCGCGCCACTCCGACTCCGCCGATGACCAGCTCGCCCAGCACCCCGACCGGCACCGGATTCAGGTGCGCATCCACGATGTAGAATTTCGCATTCAGCCACGCTTTGCCGATCGGCACATGGCCTGTCTGCGGCAGCTTCGTCAGCGGCTCGTCGTAGAAACTGGAGTCGATCGCCGCTTCCGTCACGCCGTATGCGTTGATGATCCGGAACAACGAGCCGAAGCGTTCCTGCAAGATCCGGTAATCCGCCACGCTGCAGCTGTCCGAGCTCGTGATCAACAGCTCCATCCAGCTCATATTCAGTTGCTGCTCGTGCACGTACTCCAGGAACGGCACGATCAGCGCCGGCGTCGATTCGAAGATGGTGACCCGCTCCCGCTCCATCCAGTGGTGCAGACGAGACGGATCGATCCGGTCTTCCTTCGGCACAATCACCATCGTGCCTCCGTTGTACAGCGTCCGCCCGATATCTCCCACGAACACGTCGAACGAGAAGCTTGCGAGCTGCAGCAGCCGCACCGGGAACTGATCCAGCCGATATTCCCGCCGGTAGCCCGCCGCCGTGTTCACCAGGCTGCGGTGCTCGATCATCACGCCCTTCGGCTTGCCCGTCGTTCCCGACGTGTAGATCACGTACGCCAGGTCCTCTGGACGGGCTTCATGGAAGCTGTCGGCATTCGTCCGCTCCTCGCTGTACGAGGTTTCGTCGTCGAGGTACAGCACCGCCGCCAGCGCCAGCTCCTCTTCGCCGAGCCAGGCTTCGGCGCGCTCTCGCAGCGCCGTTTGCGTCAGCAGCACCTTCGCTCCGCTGTCTTCGAGCATGAACCGCACGCGCTCCGCCGGATAATCCGGGTCGAGCGGCACATACGCCCCGCCCGCTTTCCAGACGGCCAGCACGGCCACCAGCAAGTCCACCGAACGCTCGGCCAGAATGCCGACGATCGTCTCCCGGCCGATGCCGCTTGCGCGCAGCGTAGCCGCCAAGCGGTTCGCCCGCTCGTTCAGCTCCGCATACGTCAGCCGGTCGTTCTCGTACACGACAGCTGCCGCTTTCGGCGTGCGCTCCGCCTGTTCCTCGAACAGCCGGTGGAACGCCGCCACAGGAGCCGCTTCCGGCTGCGCCGGGTTAAATGCGCCAAGAATTTGCTCTTTTTCCTCTGCCGTCAACAAGTTCAGCTCGGCAATCTTCGCATCCGGACGGCTTACGATCGCCGCAAGCAAATGTCCGAAATGAGTCGACAGCCGCCGGATCGTGCTTTCTTTATAAAGAGCTGTTGCGAATTCAAAGCTGCACTCCAGGCCGCCGTTTTCTTCCGTAACATCCACACTCAGGTCGAACTTGGCCGTGCCGTATTCGCTAGGGTACGGGGACAATTTCAGTCCTTCCAGCCCAAACTCTTTGTCCTCCAAGTTTTGCAGGGAGAACATCGTGTCAAACAGCGGGTTGCGGCTCAAATCCCGGCTGACCTGCGCTTTATCGACGAGCTCTTCGAACGGATAATTCTGATGCTCGTAAGCGCCTAAGGTCGTTTCTTTCACTTCTTCCAGATACGACAGGAAGGTCTTCTCCGAAGCCGGATAATTGCGGAGCGCCAGCGTATTAACGAACATTCCGATCAAAGGCTGCGTGTCTCCGTGCGTTCTGCCCGCAATCGACGTTCCGACGATCAAATCGTCCTGACCTGTGTATTTATGCAAAAGCACGGTATATGCCGCAAGCAGCACCATATACAGCGTCGTTCCTCTTTGGGCCGCCAGTTGCTTTAAGCCTTCGTTCGTTGCCTCGTCCACGAAGGACGTCAGCGTTTGTCCCTCAAAGCTCTGCACGGCAGGACGCGGATAGTCCGTCGGCATTTCCAGAACCGGCAGTTCGCCCCGGTAACGGTCCAGCCAGTAAGCTTCCTCGTGTTTCAACTGCACTTTTTGCTCGTCCGACTGCTGCCATACCGCATAGTCCTTGTATTGAATGCGCAAAGGCTCTAATGACTCGCCGCCGTACAGACGAACGAGTTCCTCGACTAACACGTCCATCGAAACACCGTCGGATACGATATGGTGCATGTCGAACATCAGCAAATAACGTTCGGCTGCCAGCTCTACAAGCTCCGCCCGCAGCAGCGGAGGCTTCGCCAAGTCGAAAGGCCGGATGAAGGCCTGCACGACTTCAGGCGCTTCTTCCTCGCTCGCATGACGGTACTCGACAGCAAAGTCGACGCTCTCGTAAATGCGCTGTATTGCTTCGCCTTGTACGATCTCAAAGCCGGTTCGCAGCGTTTCGTGCCGTGCGATCAGTCCCCGGAAAGCCTTCTCCAGCAGGCTCCGGTCAATCGATCCTTCCAGCAGCAGCACGCCCGGCATGTTGTAGCTCTGATCGGCCCCTTCCAGCTGATTCAGGATAAACAGCCGCTTCTGAGCCGAGGAAAGCGGATAATATGCTCTTGCGCCTGCCAGCGGAATCGACGAGAACGACTGCTCTCCGATCCGGGAGATGGCCAGAGCCATCTCTTCGATTGTCGAGTAGCGGAATACGTCGCGCAGAGGCAGCTCAACGTTCAGCTCCTGATGCACCTTGCTCACCAGTGTCGTCGCCCGCAGGGAATGGCCTCCCAGGTCGAAGAAATTGTCTAGGACTCCAATGCCGGAGTAGCCCAGTACTTCCTCCCAGATCTTCACAAGCTGGGACTCCGTCCGGTTACGCGGCGCTACGTATTCGACGCCCGTTTGTATGCCGCCCTGCGGCTCCGGCAGCGCTTTGCGGTCCACTTTGCCGTTGGTCGTCAGCGGCATGCGCTCCAACTGCACGAAGTACGACGGGATCATGTACCCCGGCATTCCCTGGGCCAGCGAGGTTCTCATTTCGCTGACCGTCAGCGTTCGGTCCGCCACAAAGTAGGCAACAAGCGCCTTCTCGCCCTCGCCGTCCTGACGGGCGAGCACCACCGCTTCTTCCACGCCCTCGACGTTCAGCAGCTGCGTCTCGATTTCGTCCAGCTCGATCCGGTACCCGCGGATTTTCACCTGATGATCGATCCGGCCCAGGTATTCGATGTTGCCGTCCGGCAGCCAAGCCGCCAAGTCGCCCGAGCGGTACAGTTTCTCCCCCTCCGCAAACGGGGAATCGACGAACTTCTCCGCCGTCAGATCCGGACGGTTCAGGTATCCTCTCGCAAGGCCTTCCCCGGCCACGTACATTTCGCCCGCTACGCCGATCGGCACAGGGCGGCGGTTTTCATCCAGGACGTACACCCTCAGCGTCGGGATCGGCTTGCCGATATTGCTCTTCGCCGCCTCCATTTCGACCCACGTGATTTCCTTATACGTCACGTGAACCGTCGTCTCGGTAATGCCATACATATTGATCAGCTTCGTCTCCGGGTACTTCGTCTTGAAGCCCTTGAGCTGCAGCGGACTCAGCGCTTCGCCCCCGAAGATGACGTTGCGAATCCGCAGATCGTACGGATGGTCCGCCAAGACCTCACGCAGCAGCTGGTAGAAGTACGTTGGCGTCTGGTTCAAAATCGTGACCTGTTCGCGGCCCAGCAGCGCCAGGAAATCGGCCGGATTTTTCGCCGTCAGCGGCGGTACGATGACCAGCTTGCCTCCGTACAGCAGCGCTCCGTACATTTCCCAGACAGAGAAATCGAAGCAGAACGAGTGGAACAGCGTCCACGTGTCAGACGGCCCGAAGTCGAACAGGTTCTTGTCGTTGAACAGGAGGCGTACGACGTTCTTATGCTCGATCAGCGTTCCTTTCGGTCTGCCGGTCGTTCCTGACGTGTAGATGACATATGCCAGGTTGCCCGGCCCGGAAATTGGCTCCAGGTTCGAAGCGTCCAACGCACCTTCGGAGTCCGCCCCTCTGTCGCCCCAAACGAAATCGTCCAATTCGAGGCGCGTTCCTGCGAAGTCGGTCTTCTCGTGCAGATGCTTTTGAATCAGCAATAACGGCGCGCCCGAATCCTCGATCATGAAGCGGATGCGCTCCTCCGGGTAGTCCGGATCGACAGGCACGTATGCTCCGCCCGCTTTGAGAATCGCCAGAATGCCGACGACCATATCGAGCGAGCGTTCGGCCAGAATCGCTACCAGTTGGTCCGCTTCTACTCCCGTCTCCCGCAGCTTCCGCGCAAGGCGGTTGGATCGCTCGTTCAGCTCGCGGTAAGCCAGCTGTCGCTCGTTCATGACGGCGGCCACGTTGTCCGGGTAAAGCTCCGCCTGTTCTTCGAACAATTGAACGAGCGTCTTCTCGCGCGGAAATTCCGTGGTGGTGTCGTTAAAACGTCCGAGAAGGTCGGCCTTTTCCGCCTCCGTCACAAGTTCCAGCTCGCCCACTGTAATTTCCGGGTTATCCGTCACCTGCTCCAGCAGATGGACGAGATGCCCCTTGAGCCGCTCGATGCTGTCTTTATCGAACACTTCGGCGTTAAAGTCAAACCGGATTTCGATTTCGACTCCCGGCACCACGGTCACGTTGAAGTTATAGTTCGTCTGCTCCTCCATCTGAACGTCAGCGATCGTCAGGTCGCCGTGCTGCTGGTCGCCCGCCTGCTCCATCTGCTCGTCCACCGGATAGTTCTCGAAAGCGATGATATGGTTGATCAGGTTCTGCTTTTGCACGCTGCGGGCTTGAATTTCATACAACGGATAGTAATCATAACGCCCGGACTCCAGCGCCCACTCTTGGAGCTTCGCCATCAGGTCGGCGAACACGGTGTCCGCTTCGCTCGTGACGCGGACCGGCACCGTATTGATGAACAGCCCGATCATGGACTCGATACCCGGGATTTCCGCCGGTCTTCCGGCCACGACGCTGCCGAATACGGCATCGTTTGTTCCGTTATATTTTTGCAGCATAACGCCCCAAGCGGCTTGCAGCAGCGTATTGACCGTAACTAGGCGCTGTTTCGCCACCCGGTCCATCCGCTCGCTCAAGTCCTTGCCCAGCTCGGCGGTGACGTGATCAGCCGTAAATCTGCCGTTCGGCGCTGGTTCCTTTTGTCCCGGGAGTACGGTTTGCCCTTCATAACCTGCCAGGAATGCCGTCCAATAGCCGTATGCCGCCTGATCGTCCTGTTTCTCCAACCATTCGATGTAAGCGCCATAATCCGATCCCTTATCTCCCGCTGGCTGCTTGCCGGATGCCAAGGCCGAGTACGTCTCAAACAGCTCCTGCGTCAGCTGCGGCAGGCACCAGCCGTCCATCAAAATATGCTGGAAACTCCACAGCACATGATAGCTTTGCTCTTCGGTGCGCAGGATCGTAACCCGAACGAGCGCGTCATGTTCCATGTCGAAGCCGCGAAGTTTGTCATCCTCGGCCTTTTTATCCAAATACGCTTGTTTCTCGTCCGCCTGCAAATGAAGCAGCTCTTCATATTCAAAGCCGACCGGCTTGTCGCGGTATATGATTTGCAGCGGCTCGCCCGCCGGTCCTTGCACAAAATTCGCCCGCAGCACCAAATGACGTTTCGCAAGTTCCGTCCAGCTCCTCTCGAAAAGCTGGACGTCGAGTACTCCCCTCATCGTAAATTGCGTCTGCTCGAAGTAAGCGGCCGTTTGCCGGTCAAGCGCGCTATGGAACCACATGCCCTTCTGCATCGGCGTAAGCGAGTAAATATTTTCGATTTCCCCGAGATGGCCCGAACGCTGGGCAATTTGCTCTAGTTCGGCGATGGTCAAGCCTTTAAATTGCACGTCGCTAGGCGTCAATTCGGTATTTTCTTTGCCTGCGCAGTGGATAATGAGCTCTCGTAGACTTTGCTCAAGCCGCTGAGCGAAGGCTTCCATCGTTACCTTGTGATACTGCTTCCGGCTGTAGCTAAGATCAAGCGATAAAGCGCCGTCCAGCACCATGCCGTTGATATCCAGCACAAAGCTGCGGGCCTGCCGGTCGCTGGCCGGGCTGCCGCCGGAATAAGAAGATATACCGATCTCGTCCTGGTTGACATCATCGTCGAACTGGCCGAGGTAATTAAAATTAATTTCCGGCTCTGCGCCCCAAACAAAGCCATCCTCCGATTTGGAGAGATAGCGGCATATGCCGTACCCAAGCCCTTTGTTCGGAATGCGGCGCAAACTTTCCTTGACCTGTTTAATCTGATAGGCCAAATCCCGGTCGGTTTCCGGCTCTAGGACGACCGGAAACTTGGTCGTAAACCAGCCGACTGTGCGCGTGATGTCGATATCCGTTCCGATCGATTCGCGTCCGTGTCCTTCGAGATTGATCCGCACCCGTTCGTGTCCCGTCCACTTGCGAACGGCTATGCCGAGCGCCGTTACCAAAATATCGTTCATTTCGGTGTTGTAGGCCCGGTGAACCCGCTTCAGCAGCAGCTCCGTTTCTTCGGGAGTCAAACGCACGAACAGCGATTCGCTGTCCTGCTGCGTCGTAACGTCCGCCTCCAGATCCTTCGGCACGGCC
Source organism: Paenibacillus sp. SEL3 (assembly GCF_054602585.1). Classification (NCBI taxonomy): domain Bacteria; kingdom Bacillati; phylum Bacillota; class Bacilli; order Caryophanales; family Paenibacillaceae; genus Paenibacillus; species Paenibacillus sp. SEL3. The sequence goes on from NZ_CM137725.1 coordinate 1,709,566, forward strand.
GGAACCGCAATTTGTTCCACGGCCTGCCAATAGGCCCGTTCCTTCGCCATCTCCGCGCTTTGCGCGTAAGCGGCCAGCTGCTCGGACCAAGTGCGGTACGCATCCGTTTTGGCCGGGAAACGAATTTCCTCGCTTTTGCCGGCCTGCTCGTAACCCAGAGCGAAATCCTCCATCAAAATGCGCCAAGACACGCCGTCCACCACGGCATGATGAACCGCAAGCAGCAAATGATCGTCGTCCGCGCACCGGAACAGTCCCGCCTTCACGAGGGGCCCGTTCTCCAGATCGATGCCCGCTTGAATGTCCGTTGCCTTCGCTTCCACAGCCTGCGCGGTATTCTCCGCATCCTTGAAGTCGAACACGTCCAGCGTGAACAGCCCGCCTTCCTGAATCGCGCGGGTCCGCGCGCTAAACCCTTGTTCCGTCTTGCGGAACACCATCCGCAAGGCGTCATGATGCTCGGCCAGCTTTTGCAGCACCTGACGCACCGTCTCTTCGTCGAAGCGTTCCTTCCGGTACAGCATCACCGACTGGTTGAAATGATGCGGGTCCGCAAAGGAGCTCTCGAAAAACCAATGCTGAATCGGCGTCAGCGCCATTTCACCCGTTATTTCGCCTTGATCGATGGTACGTCCGATCGGTTTCACATGCAGGCTGAGCTGTGAGATAGTCGGATATTTGAACAAATCCCGGATTTCCAGCTTGTACCCGGCTTGATGAAGCCGCGAAGATACTTGAATGGACTTGATCGAGTCTCCGCCCAGCTCGAAGAAATGATCCGTTACCCCAACGCGATCGGCGTTCAATACCGCCTGCCACACATCGGCAAGCGTCCGCTCCGCTTCATTGCGGGGAGCTACGTACGCGCCGCCGGTCAGTGCGTTTCCTTCCGGGGCGGGCAAAGCCTTGCGGTCGATTTTGTCGTTCGGCGTGAGCGGCATCCGCGGAAGCTGAACAAAATGCGCCGGAATCATGTAATTCGGCAATTTTTGCGCCAGCTCGCTTCTCAGCTCGCCGAGCGTAAGCGGGCGGCCCGCGACCAGGTAAGCGCACAGTTCTTGCCCGCTTTTGCCTTCCCGTGCGATTACGATCGTCTCCTGCACGGAGTCGATCTTCAGAAGCTGCTCTTCAATCTCGCCGATCTCGATCCGGAATCCACGGATTTTCACCTGATGGTCAATCCGGCCCAAGTACTCAATATTTCCGTCCGGCAGCCAGCGGGCCAAGTCGCCCGTCCGGTACAGTCTCTCTCCGGGCTCAAACGGGTGTTCGATGAATTTCTCCGCCGTCAGATCCGGCCGGTTCCAATATCCCCGGGCGAGGCCGACGCCTGCGATGCATAATTCTCCCTCCACTCCGATAGGCGCTAGCTGATTCTGTGCGCCCAGTATATACAAGCGATGGTTCCAGATCGGACGTCCGATCGGTATCGCTCTGCGTTCGGTGTCATACGTAGACGCCGCCCACACGGATGTGGCGATCGAGGCTTCCGTCGGACCGTACGCGTTATAGTACTGTACCTTGTCTTTCCACTGCTGCACGAATTCGGCTGAAACGGCGGAGCCCGCCGTGATGAGCCTGCTCAGACTCGGCAGGCGGTCTGAATTCAAATAAGCCGCATAAGTTGGCGGCAAAGTGGCGATCGTAATTGCATGCTCGTTCATGAAACGTTCGAACAGCTGATCATCCAAAACCGTCTCGGTTGACGGTATATATAAGGTCGCCCCGAAATACAGGGCGTTGAACATCTCCCAGCACGACGCATCGAACGATAGGCTGGCGAATTGCAGCACTCGATCCTGTTCGGTCGTGTGAAGCGTATGGGCAAACGTCAGTTTCAAGCTGACCAGCCCGCGATGCTCCAGCATGACCCCTTTGGGTTTGCCCGTCGTACCTGATGTATAGATGACATAAGCCAGATCGTTCGGACCGCTGGCCGGCTCCAGGTTCGAGCCATCGTCGCTGTAGGCCTGCTCGTCATCCAGCGCCACCACGGTCCCTTCGAACGGCACCTGCAGCAGCAGCTCCCTTTGAGTCAGCAGCAACTGCGCGTTCGAGTTCTCCAGAATGTAGCGGATGCGTTCTTCCGGGTATTCCGGGTCGATCGGCACGTAGGCACCGCCAGCTTTCAGAACCGCCAGAATGCCAACGACCGTCTCCAGCGATCTCCTGGCCATCAAGCCTACTAGCTGATTGGGCAGCACGCCGACCGATCTCAGCGTCCGCGCCAGCCGGTTCGCCCGTTCATTCAGCTCCGCATACGAAAGCCGCCGCCCCTCAAAGACAACCGCCGTCGCTTCGGGCACCCGCTTCGCCTGCTCCTCCACGAGCTGATGAATCGTCCGATCACGGGGATAGTCCTTCTCGGTATCGTTAAAGCTTTGCAGCAATTGAAATTTCTCGTCCTCCGACAGCATGTCCGCCCGCACGATGTCCAGCTCCAACTCGTGGAGCCCCACGGCCAGCAGGCGATTCAGATGACCGACGACCCGAGTCATGAACTCGGAGTCATATAAGTGCTCGTTATATGACAGCGCTAGCTGTATCGTCCCACCGGTTAAGCTGAATTCAAAGGAACAATCCGTGACCACGTTTTGCCCGATTTCGTCCAGATGCAGCTCCTTAAGAGATACTAGCGTATGGATGACGGGTATCCCGTCTGCATATTGCAGGTCCAGCTTCTCCGCCATTTTCAAGAACGGAATATGTTGGTGCTGAATCGCTTCCGGCAAGGAAGTCCTCAGCTCGCTCAGAAGCGTTTTAAAAGTCGCACCCACCGAAAGCGAGTTTTTCAAAATGACCGTATGATTAACGGATCGGCGCGTCTCCGTCGGTTTCCGTACAACCGGCATGCCGACCAGAATGTCAGAAGCGCCTGTATATTTATGCAAGAGCGACTGAACACCGGCGAGCAAAATCATAAAAGTGGCCAGCGGAGCGCCCTTGCTCATTTGAAGGACGCGCTGCGCCACTTCCTCCGAAAGCGAACCGCCGACGGTTGTCATAATGGGCGCCAGGGAGCTTGGAGCTTTGCTGTAAGGCAGACGCGTCAAGGTATAATCGTCGCTACCGAATTTTTCGTTCCAAAACAACGTTTCTTTTTCAAAAGCCATCTGGATCGTTCCCCTTTCTTCATCGGCAAAAGCAATCCGGCGGAGCATATGCCGCAGCAACGCTCCAGCCTCGCTCCCCGCCTTTTCAAACATGTGACAACAATGTCAATGGCTCTCGCCAAGTCACCGCTTCGCTTGCCCGGTTGATCGCATGCGGCAATCCTCTGCCTAGCAGCTGTCCCGCTCGGCTCCCATGCGTGAAAGACAACAAAGAGCATCGTTCTATGCAAGAGATGCGGCTGCTTTCGGCTCCTCTGCTTCAATATGCTTGCTGCGGACGAGCCGCCCGAAGACGGGCTTTGGTTTAACATTGGGTTCGGAATTGGATTTGGGGGTGGACAAGGGATGTTCCTCCCATCGATGTAAGACTTGCTGTAGGGTTCCGGCCGGCCAGCACAAAGTCGGCCGTACCTCCGGATTCGGCACCGGAGCTGCCTTTGTCGAAGCTTATGTTTAAGGATATTGATACACTCTATGTACAATTTGTGTATTCCCCCGCCTGGTGTGGATAAGTAAAGATCCGGCTGCGGGGTAGTGAGCCTTTCCTGACGATTAGATGTGACGATGGTGCTGCATGAGGCTCAAAGAATGCTCCGTATGGCATGAACGGGACAGCCCTTGGATTGGCGGTGAATTCCAGCTTTTCAAAAATGCTCACGCGCTTCATCTTCCATCGGAATTGGGATAAGGTTGGCTTCATCCTTTCTGAACCTTCTGACGTCATGGAGCAACATATTCTCGACTGTCATTTTCCACAATTGTCGGTCTCCGCATGCCAGCTTGCTGGGTTGCCAGTGGACTGGTCTCTCGCGGCACAGCTTGGACAGGTATAAAAACCATCCAATTCTATTTTCTATCATAATTGGAAGGTTGACCTAGGTAGAATTATATCAAAATTTCCAATAATGTATAGTAAAACTTTAGTTAAATTGGGTCTTCCCAACATAAAGTGTTAATATTTTGCCTAAAAAGAGCGAATGGAGAAGAAACACTGGGAATGGCTTGCCATCAATCGGGGAATTCGACGCGTGTCGACACTGAGGCGGGGTGCCGGCCAATTTGGGAGATCTTCCCTGTATACATTCTCTGCTGGTGCTCCGAATCCTTGCGCTTGCGTCTATTTTCTAAAATAATCATGGATTGTAGAGTAGGCTGTATTAGATGAGTCATATCCAGTACCCACTTGGTAAACCAAATAATTCATCTTGTTCTCTTGTAACTTTCGCAAATGGTTTTTCACTTTGTTGAATAGCATAATAGAGATTATCTTCGAGACTATTTATATGGTGATTTGACAACTTATCGTTGTTTTTAGCATTATGAAGCCATTCGACATTCCTGAATAAATTGTAGTTTATCTGCCTTTCCGTAATAAGTGCCCACTCTATCTTTTGGTCTTTAAAGAACTCTTTTTCAATCTGTAATTTCTCTACAACTCGTTTTGTCAACTTGTTAGAAGGTTTGATAGAATGTGCAATAAATTTTATACTTTTTTCTTGTTTTACTGTAAGTAACATATCTGTAGTCATAATGATGGGAAGCTTATTCTTGGGGTCAGTTGGATGTTTAACTTTTATGCAATATAGAGGGTTTTATCTAGGGGTAATAAAGGAAATTGTTCGCGAATATCAATCACTTGCTCTGACCACTTCCATTTGGCAATGATGTGCCAATTCAAAGTGTTCAGACAGATAATGGTGAAGTCGACCACTTTTCCAACCAAGAATTCGAGTAACTATCCCTATTGAAGGTACATCATGTACCGTCAACCAAGGTTTATATTCCGAAAAGTGGCCTTGACCTCTTCCTTCTTTGATTTTCCGTTGAATAGATGCTATAGAGTTACTTGATCGAATTTTGCTCATTATTCACCTTCTTTTTAGAACTACTAAATCAGAGTAAAGTTCAGTTATCTTTTTCTACTCCTAAGATATATTTTAGTTTTACTTCAAAATACAAATGTAGAATATAACAACTCACAGCTTTATACAATAGCAAAGTAATATTTTTTAGCTATATTTTACTTCGTAGCCTATTCATAGGCTACTCGTAGGGTACAGTAGGGTATGAATAAGCTATAATATGGGCTATAAGTAAGTATAATTAGTAAGCAGATGGGTCGGGTAAAAGCTATTTGATTTTCTCAATAGAGATGAATTCATGAATACTTTGGAACAGCGATGTAAAAATTCGAGACTACTCCATGAATGGATACAAAAGGAAATTTCTAATAAAATCGGGGTAACTAAACAGGTTGTTTCTAATTGGGAGCGAAACGTAGCACGGCCTAAAATTAATCATTTAATATCTTTAGCAAAGGTTTTTGACGTTACAACTGATTATTTACTTTGTATTGCTAATCGAATGACGTTCCCTACTGTGTGGGCTCAATTGATACAGGTGTATCTCCAAAGATTAACCATTCTATATGGGAATTGAAGCTTTCCTTAATTGCTATAATTAAATCAAGAGAGGGTCTATATTTATCTTGCTCCAGCTCACTCAACGTTCCTTGAGAAATTCCAATTATACTTGCAAACTTTATTTAATTTAAGTTGTTTGTTTTTCTAATAGTTCGAATTCGTTGGCCTATTGTAGACATAATTGCCCTCCTAAGCTAAAAAGATCCCGATATATCATCGGGATCTTTCTTGATGTTTGTAAAATGACCAGTTCCAGACTTTTTTTACTGGTTCCGTACTTTTTTATCACCAGACAATTAATGTCGGGTGATAAAAAAGTACGGAACCAATTTTGTTGGTTTTATTGGGTTTGCCGCGGCACGTGATAAACACGAGAAATAAAAAGTCTGGAACCACCACAAATTACCATGAAAAGAAAGTTGGAAACCGACTCCCAAATGCGGTCTTCCGCTTAGTTTATTCCATAATCCGCTGGTTCGCTTACATCATTATAAAGTTTAAACCCACAAACTGTCTTACCCAATTTAAGTAATGCTCTCCCTTATTAAGTTGTGAGGAGAAGAATATTTTATATCGTGATAAAGAAAAGGAGTGTCGTTTCTGCATCAAAACAAGTTTTTTTGATTATTTTGATATCGTGTAATTGGCATTATTAAATCTTCTTCATAAATTTGTTGTAGAAGATTGCCGACTGGTTTTTGATATGCTTGACGAAATTAGCAAGCTCGTCCATATTTTCAGAATCATATTCAAGCACATCCTCCCGCCGTATAAGGACTATGTCGTATCTAAAGGAGATGCTTCATTGATTCACCCTGCCTACCGCTGCGGCGGTAGGTTCTTGCTGCTCTTCACTTCCATCATAAGATATATGCTTCCTGTTCATCGTAGCCGAAGCGGGTGAGGGAATTAGTGTAGCAATAAACAAGCAACTACGAAACCTCTCAAGAGATATCATACAGAACGACAAACGCCCGATGTGTTAGCCCAAACTTTTGAATGCAGTCTTTTACAGGATGATATAAACGATTTCTCCTTTCGAGATATTTCCCCTTATATGGTAGACACTCTATAGGTAGGAATCACACACAGAAGCATAGGGCGATTATTTAATTTTGAATATGTCCATCGGAATAATATATCAATTCAATCTTAGCAGGAGTAAGAATAATCGAATTTGCTTGGCTTCGTTATCTAACGCCTGCTTAATCCAAGGAACATATCATCAAGTGGTTAGGTAGAACTCTTTACGTAATTTTCTACACTGGCAAAGTAAAAATTACCTCAAGTGGATCTTTACCTGCGAAAAAATCTTCATACAATTTTCTAACTTCCATCGAATCTAATTCTTTTTCCTGCTTATTGATTAACCTATCCAACTCTTCTAAAATACTTACTTCCTTTGATGACAGCACCTTTGACTTAATAAGCGTGTCTTTCATATTGGGAAGTAACCCTCTTGGCCAGCAATCCTCATACACACCTCTGTATGAATCGTATAAGAATGTGATCTGACTTATTCCCGCATATTTCCGAACGTGTGGATGCACTAATAATAAAAATTGAGCGATAATTCCAGAACGCTGGATTAAATAATAAGCTTCTTGTACTTCCTTCATCAAGTAAGATTTGGCTTCTACAGAATTAGCAAGAAAATTGATGTACATTTTTGAGAGTACGTTTATTAAGTGTTCTTTCTCTAAATTCTCTTCCAACTTCTTAATTATTTCTTTTTCACTAATTCCCGCTTGTATAAACCCTATTAAACAAGCTGACATTCCTTTCACATTAACAGCTTTTTCAGCTACACATAACATATATTTATCAAAGATTTCCTTAAGGTAGTTTTCACTAAATGTGTAAATGTCTAAACATTCAATGATTGTTTCTATTACTGAAGCTTGATCATACTTATCTTCTATACGCGGGAGAAGGTCTATCAAATGTTCAACAAATTCTTCTCCGTAATATTCTAGCAAGCTAGGATTATATTTTACTTTTTCTAGTAGAGCAAAAAACGTTTGATATTCTTTTGTATCATTATTTTGTGTTAGATATTTGAATAGCTCATTAATATATTTAACTTTCTCGTCCACTAGACTTTCTCCCTTTCTATTGTTAGTGTTACTTAATTTAACTTTTTACACGACTTTATATCAGATTAATGGCAATAAAAGCAATTCTACCATAGAAAGCCTAGTGCCATTGTACTACATGCCACTCAATCCCTTTAGGAGTTTGCTTATAAATAATTCGCATTACACCATTGTTTCCATGTTCATCTCGTATATATACAGAATTCCACCCTGCGTAATTCTGCCCATTACGCCTATTATCAAGAACATGATCGTTTAATGCCTCTAAACGCGCTTTAGCGCTTTTGTCACCCCGAGCTTGCGCTGAAATATCATCAAGAATTTGATTAGCTAAATTTCTCTCATGTTTAGTTAAATGACGACTTTCTGTTTTTCCTGATATACCGCCTCTTACTGGAATTTTTTGATTTAAAGAATCTCTTGGATTTAGTATATTTGCATGTTCAATTCCTAATAATTTCTCAGGCGGTATAGATTCTGGCCCCTCAGAGAGATGATCATCCTTCTTATGCGATCCTCCTGGTGAAGCACCGTCATCTTTGGAATGTTTCTTTCCTTCCTTTCCTTTCTTTCCTTTCCTTCCAACTACAAACGCAAATGCTGCTTCTACTAACAGATGGGCATTTTCTTGTTTGGAGCTATTTTTTGCTTTTTCATAAACAGCCTCTGGTTGCGTTATGACTTTAACAATTTTATCTGCTACGTCTTGTTTTCCTTTAAAGTTATCGACTACCATTTGGCTAATATCTAGATTAGGAAAGTTACGTATTCGCTCCCATGTTGCCTCTAGATATTCATGAGAGGAGTTTTTGATTTCACTCAACACAATCCGCTCAGTCTTATCCAGATCTTTCATAAAAGGACTTTCCCTAAACGGCCCATACTCTTTTCTATAATCGTCAATTGAATTCAGAAAATCAATCAAATATTTTTTCTGTTCCGTCGTGTATCCTTTCATATCGTCCCGATACTTGGAACTCATCAAAGCTCTGTCACTATATCGAAAATGGTTGTCTGTCTGCCGCTGATGCTCCATTAATGCAATTATATCTGTGGAGAGATCCTGATTATTATAATAAGCATCCAGCGCATCCTCAAACTGTTGATCCACATTTCTTTGATACCAGCGTTCCCGTATATCAGAAGGAATATCACTATAGGCTTGGACGGAAGCCTGATTGACTCCTTTTACATAGTTGATGAAATCCGATATGGATTGTACTCCTCCATATCCTCTGGCACTCGTCCACACCTTGCCCAGGAAATCCATCATCGCATGTTGTTCACGCGCCCTCTGTTCCTCCGCATGCGCCTGTAAGGTTTGGGCAGCAACCTTGGCGGTCTTCCCCAACACCACTCCCCAACCATGGGAAGGTACACTGGCGATCATGGACAAGCCTGCTGCCGCATATTTAACTATGGATGACGGTCCGGAGGAAGCGACCTCGGAACGAATCGAAGCTATTTTTTGACTTGCTGCTTTTGGAATGGCTCCCAAGACAGGAATAGACCCAGCCACATCACATACTTTCTGGGCTAGTCCCAATACACCATCCAGTAGACTGGCCTTCGGTGAGCTGGGAGTGTTTACGGCTGACTTAACGGCTCCCTCATCTTTCGATGTAGCGCCTGAATTGGAGCTTCCTCCTGTACTGCTGCTTGCTGTACTTTTCGCCGCCTGCGCCTCTGCATAGGCTTTTACAGACATTAATGGCGGTTCCCAGACCGGAGCCAGTTCGGCTACAAAAACCGGTTTTTTAACCGTCCCTTCCAGTTGAACTTTAGCGGATCGGATATCCGTTTCACCGTCCAGCATCAAACTGCTGCTGCCTGCTTTGAAATAGATGGCCTCGGCAGCTTGAATATTTAGTTCCCCATCTGCATGCAATGAAAGTGTATTGCCCGCCGACAATGACAATTCATGCTCACTGACGACCTGAACACCCGATGCATTCAATTGAATGTAAACCTGCTCCGACTTGGCCGTCATCTTCAACTCACTGGCACTTAGCTTGATATCCTTGTCATGAGGTGTCCCCCAATACTTGGTGGCTGGGTCAGCGAGCTTTGGCGAGTTTCTCCTTGTCGTATGGAGCTTGCCGCATATCCATCCGCCTCCTGCTCTGTAGGGAACCGGACGGATACCCTATCTCCTCGTTCCGGCATGACGTACAAACCGCTATTCCCTTCGGCTGTATAACTGCTAGCATATGGAAACCACCATGCCGTTTCCCGATCCTGCTTTTCATCCACTGTAAGATGAACACGTATTCGGCCTGACTGGACCTCTAATACATGCCCTTCCAGTGAGGCTCCGGTGAGGTTCGAGTACAAAATCTCTGTTTGCTGAATCCCCTGTTCGTGAACCAGTTCATACTCGTGTAGCAGTACTCCTTTTTGCAATTCAGAAGTGACTTCCGCTACCATCCATTGCTCGCCATTCCAATCCGTCAGATCCCCGGGCCGGGCAAGCTTTTCACTCTGCAGCAAGTAGCTAAATTTTGTTTTGCTGTTGGGATCAAAACTGCGCCGAGTACGGTAAACGGGATGCTTCATTTCAACGTATTGTCCCTCCGGCATACCCAACCAGAATTTGGGCCCGTTTAGTGAAATTTCCGGGACCAGCATAGCTCCAAATCGGGAAGCGACCCGTTTGAGAAAGGCCCAATCCGTCTCCTGATACTGTAAAGTAAATGCATGCAGGGTAGCACCATTTGTTACGTTATCAATAACATCGGCCTGGCTGTACTTCTGTATGATTTGCTTGATCAAATTTCCGTAGGGCATTAAAGTATCCTGATAAGAACGAGTTACAGGTGTGATATCCAACTGAATTGTATGAGATACGGCTTCAAGCTCCACATAATAGATGCCACGCACCATCCGTGTTTCTGCATGGACCAGTAAACCATGGAACAAAATGCGTTCAGGCTGATCATTTTCTGTTTTGGTACGGATAATGACCGGTTCGTTATCCTGATCCTGTTCTATGTAATGATCTCTCTGTTCCTCATCTATCCATCCACTGATCTTTAACCGGACGTGGTCATTTAGTTTTCGTTCGATACGCAGTTCGTTTATCGTTTGAAGAGGATATGGACCTGTACATTCCAGTTCCTTATACGTTAACATCGTTTGTATGTGATCCAACTTGTACCTCCTTACTCCAGCGTCTGGCCATCGTCTGTAATCCGAATCATTCCCCCGTATAGGCACGCATTCGAGCATTGGTCCAGCAAGGCCGGTTCTCCTTCCACAAGCACATCGCTTTTGCCCCCGATCCAGGGTCCGGTGATCACCGGAACACAGTTCGCTTTTTTGACCCCATAAATATCGACCATGTCACTGCTTTTGACCGCTGGATTGGCTGGGCAGGAGCAACGGCCAAAATTGCTGATATTGGTGCCGGGCAAGTAATCTCCAACATTCATTTGGGCTTTCTCCTTCACATATACGCCGTGACTGAACGGTCGTTTGAGCCGTGTCGGCTGCGTACCAAAGCTGCAGCTCAAGATGGCCCCGGCAACTACGTAGCCCTGCTTGCTTCCCCGTCCAGCCTGAATAGTTTCCTCTTCCGAATGAGATTTTTTTGCCATTCTTCTCTTCCCCTTCCCCATGTCCTTTCTTAGTTTGTTTTCACTTCGCTACCCAGAACATTGGTTATTCCACCCAACGATACGGTACTGCCTTTGCTCGTCATTTGAATTTCATCCCCGGCCGTGATTTTCACTTTACTGCCGGAATGAAGGGAGATATTCCCTCCTGCTGAAAATTGAATCTGTTTATCGCTTACAATGTGAATTCCATTTTTCTCATTTAACTGGATATACATCGTCCCCTCTTTACTGGTGATGATAATTTCATCAGGGGTTAATTTGATTTCCTTGCCGTGCGCGGTACGAAACAATTTGATGTCAGGATGTGCAAGAGCGTGTTGCCCCGCACTCCGATTCTTTTCGCGCAAAGATGTACTTGCCATGCCCTCTTCTTCTCGATGGGTAGGGAAATAGAGCAGAACGGTATCCCCGAGCTCAGGCATTACGTACCATCCGCTATGTCCTTCTGCAGTATAAGGAGAAACATAGGTAAACCAGTGGGCCTTTGTAGGGTCCTGCGCAGCATCGATATGTAAATGTAGTTTGATACGATCTCGCTCTACCTGAATGACTTTACCAGGTAAAGACAGACCGATAAGCTGCTCGTTTAACACCTCTTGGTGTCTCAATCCCTTGTGGGAAGTCAGGGTATACACGTGCTGCATCATTCCTTTTTGCATATGAGTGTCTACCTTGTACACATACAGATTTTTACCCTTAAAGGTAACGGTGCTGCCGAGCTCTAATACCTGCTCCGCCTCAACCCGGTAATCAATAAAATCATGCTCGTTTACATGTGCTGTATCATTGCCGTTAAAATAACGATAATCTCCAACTCGCTTGCTGACGGTATAATGATAATTGGTTAAGTCCAGTCCAGACTGGGTTTCCTCGACTCCAAAATAGCACTTTGGCACATCAAATACCGACGCAGGTGTGAGTGAAGTATGGTAACGCGAAGCGATCCGCTTGAGGAACTCCCAATCGGTTTCACGATATTGGACTGCTATACGGCCTAAAGCCGCTCCCCCTGTAGCGGAATCAATGATATCAAAACCGGGATAATCTGCTCCTACAGCCCGCAGCAATTCCTCAACCTTCATATTTTTGTCCTGAAACGACCTGTTCTTTTTATGAATATCCAGTTTATACGTGTGTGATATCGCCTCAACCTCCAGGTAATACACATCTCTGACCACTTTGACTTCCATATGGAGCACCGTTCCGTTAAATAGCGGTGTTGGAGTGCCTGCTTCATCTAGTTGCGACACACAAACCGGGGAATCGGCTTCGATCAACTGGACATAGCTGTCCTGTAATTCTTCAGGTAAAATAGCGGTAAAAGAGAGCCGGGTGTGCTCATTCAGCCGCTTGGTCATATGGAGTTCCTGAATGCTAACCAATTCAAATGGTGTAATTTGCAACCGATCATATGTAATGTGGGTTAATGTCATAAGAGTTGATTTTCCTTTCGCTCAGACTCTATTTTCAACGTTAGCAGCATACTGCGGGCTATTGGCTGCCAGGTTGCCATCTCTTCATCCGTACAGTTAAAAGTACACATTAGCGCACGTCCTTCCAGCACCGTAAAGAAGGATAAATTATATACACGTGCGTTCCATACTGGTGTCATAAATTCGCAGTATCCAATCCGACACTCTTCGTTCTCCAGCACTTCATGGCCAAACCATTCAGTCAACTTCTGGGTTTGCTTTACCACCTGAGCCATCTCATCCGTAAAGTACTCCAACTCTTCGGTTTGTAATGGACTCTCGGTATGCTTGAAGGTTAAGTTAATCGTGCCTGTGTTATTGGTAAAAATAAAATCCGGACGATGATGAGAAGGATATTTTAATCGTTGCTCGTGCATGGGCATATCCCGAAAGCTATTTGGCATCGTAATACAAATGCGTTCATCCAACAAATGTCGCTGAGCAAAGACCAGTCTTTCTCCGCCAATTTGCATAAGTGTTTGTAGCGGCTGTCCAAACGGCTCCTTCCCGTGAGCGTGATTCAACCCTTCATGCTCAATTAAAGATTGATCATTTTCGATATTTTCTACAGCTACTGTGTGTAGCATCGAGACTATTTTCTGATCCAGATGTTCCATACATTATCCACTCCCATCTTTATTACTGCATGACGACTTCCTGAAAGGTGATGCCACTTGTCCCCCTCCGCAGCAGACTTTCCGCCAAGGTCAGATTGACCAACGTGCAGGTTTCACGCAACCCTTGAACTTGCAATAGGGATTTCCCCTCGGTACGTTTTCGATCTACGACTAGCTTCATCAATGTTCCTCCAGGATGAAATTGACTTTGCTCACCCAAACAATCCACTAACGGGGGTTGAGTCATCCAATACAACTTTTGCTGCGAACGTTCCATATCCCGAAGCAAAGCCATGCGGCTAAACAAGCCCGGCACAAAGACCTGTAACAATTTATGCACAGCATCAGATACCATCATCCTGGAACCCATTAGAATATCAGGGTAAATTGTATAATCGTGACCATTAACCTTAAACTGTGCAGCATAAGATAGAGGCCAATTCGTCCAGCCATTTAGGTCCATCATCTCTGCATTTGCCTCTTCATCCCACACGGGTACAGCAGCATTCAACATCCGATCATCCTGCTGACAAAGGAAATACTCCACTATGCCACGCTCCCTCCATTCCCTTTCCGTTTGTCCCACATTGTGTTATCCAAATTAAGTTAGACTCTGAACGGCTGGATGCATACCTAAACTAAACCGGCTTCCATCCAGCACCGCTCCTTTGAAGCAGGCTCCCTCAAACGTTGCACCCATAAAGTCAGCCCCCTGCAATATGGCCCCGGTGAAATCTGCATCCTTCAAGTAGGCTCCCTGAAATTGAGCTCCTGTAAGATCCGCTCCTGCAAAACTTACGGGTTGAAAACCGGGTCTTTCCCATCGTTTAGACTGGTAAATTCCAGGTACAGCTATTGCATCCCGGAAAGATGCTCCCTTTAAGTTGGCTTGTTCAAAACGGGCTTCCTGAATCAAACAACCGCTAAAATCCGCTTCTTGTAAACAGGCTTTATTCCAACGGGAACCGATCAGATTTCCTCCTGTAAAAACACTATTGTTAAAAGAACTTTCACTCAAATCGGCATATTGCAGACGTATTCCCTCATAATCTCCTCGAGATCCGTCAATTCCCCGAAAAACTTCATGTATGTAGTCATATGGCTTCTTTTCCTCAAGCCAATCTTTCGTCACCGTCGAATCTTTGACACGCACATCCCGTTTATAAACGACTTCACTTTGGTCCCAATATTCTCCGACTCTCAGCTCGAACACATCTTCCAACTGTATTTCATGAGCAAACTGTATTTCATCCAACCATTCTTCTGTGATACTAAAACGCGCCAAAGCAATGATATATTGGTGAATATGTATTGCCGCGCGCAATTTCATCCTTTGAATATCATCCAAGCCGATTCTTCCACCATATTTCTTAGCATGCTTACTTAATTCCGTCTCCCACTCGTCCAAATAGCGAAAGGCCCATTCTGCATCATAAGTATTTCGGCAAGGATGGCGATCCATAAACCACGTCTTGTCCATGGCCTCCACCAAATAGGTCGCCCTTCCGTTTGCTAATTCGGTACGAAGCATGGAGTAAGATATATATCCCAACGCCTGCTTGGTACCTTCTCGCTGCATCTGCTTGACTTTCCCGAGTAGTTGCTCCAGTGAATTACGAAATGTCTTCACCAAAGCATGCTTACGATTTTGAAAAGAGGCTTCCAACGTAAATAACATTTGATGCTTTAACGGTTCGTGGACCTCATTTGCAAAATGTTGAAGAATTTCCTCACGATTCACGTTCCATCTCCTTTCTGGTTGCTGCATTTATATACTACCGTACATATTAAAATAGCTGGTTATCTTAAACCGAAATCTAATATAAATGATATGTGAAATCATAATTTTCAAGGGTATATTTAACAATAAAACATCCTTATGTATGTATCGGACAGATTAGTGATTTTGTTTACAGAAAGAACCATAATAAGTGTTATTTTCAATGTAAACAATAAAGACTTGCTATACAACTAATCTATCAAATCGTATATCTTAGGAGAGTGAGTAAATATAATTAATTCCCCCCATCTTTCCTCGTTTCATATGATGTTTACAAATCATAGTGAACCTTTAAGACTTAATAATCTCATTTCTATACTCTACTCAATAAAAAGCAAAAACCCGCTCAGAGAGCAGGATGAGCAGGTAGAGCAACGGGAGTCAAACCTCTTCCAAGAGGCAAAGAAACAGATTCTGCGGGTGTAGTGACAGGCTTCCCTTTCCCTGTCACTGAATAACTTCGAGTCTCCAGCTAGCCGCACTAGGAATCCCCCTTTGGAGACAGACGTTTGAGAATGACGTCTCTTTTGTTCATTTTATTGAATTAGCTCCGACACTTGATAAACACGAGAAAAAAAGTCTGGAAACACCAAAAATCGCCATACAAAGAAAGTTGGAAACTACTCCATTAGTGGATTTCACCAGTTAACTCAATAAGGTATAGATCAACGTTTGAATAGTACTTCTATCTGTATCCTATAATGGTTACTTCAAAATAATTCCATTTGTAACGCCTGATCTTGCGCGTCGTGCTTTTTGTCAATTGACCGTTATTACAATAGGGATTTGTACTCCAAAGTAAGAGAGCTCGTTTGTGACTTGTATGTACCAAAATTAAAATGAGTATTTCTAAGACATATCATTAAGGAGCTCTCGTGAAAGATTAGTACCGAACAATCTTCAGTTTTATAAAATCAATAATTTTATCTCTATCTTCTTTAGTAAGTTCTCGAAACAAAGAAATAAGTTCTAATTCCTGAGCTTCAATGGCTAAATTAAAAATAGCGTTTTTTGATACAGGCGTATCTCCAAAGATTAACTACTCTATATGGGAATTGAAGTTTTCTTTAATTGCTATAATTATATCAAGAGAGGGTCTGTATTTATCTTGCTCCAGCTCACTCAACGTTCTTTGAGAAATGCCAATTATATTTGCAAACTTTATTTGATTTAAGTTGTTGTTTTTCTAATAGTTCGAATTCGTTGGCCTATTGTAGACATAATTGCCCTCCTAAGCTAAAAAGATCCCGATATATCATCGGGATCTTTCTTGATGTTTGTAAAATGACTAGTTCCAGACTTTTTTTACTGGTTCCACAGTTTTTTTATTGGTTCCGTACATCTTTTACTGGTTCCACACTCTTTTATCACCAGACAATTATGTGTACATACAATAAAGTTGTGTACTAGCTCCCCTTGGTGTATCAACATTTTTTCCGATTTTCCGATTTTGTAATATACAATAAAGTTGTGTACTAACGAGTAAAATGCAACTTTTTTCACCTGTACGATATACAATAAAGTTGTGTACTGAAGTCCAGTATTTGTAATTTATTCTTCAAAAAAATAGTACTAATAATATTATTAAAGTACCTGATTTTAATTTCATTTTTTATTAATAAGTGCGTCCGTCTTTATATTTTCTAATATCTCTTTTGAATACAATTTTTTTAATAGAAGTTCTAAACCTAGGTCTTCGTACTTTTTAAGTTCTTTTTCTATCCAATAAAAAGTAGTACCTAAAATTTCTTTCATGTCATCAAAAGATATATCTTCTCTATAAAGGAGTTCCTTAAATTTTGCTTCCCACAAATGACCTTTAGATATAATATCTAAAGTCCCTAAATTGTCTCCATCACATTCGGAGTAGGCATACCCGCATGTAGGACACATAAAATAGCCATAAATATCACCAGATATCATTTCACTATTCACCAATTGAACGACTAGTTGTTTATAATTAGGACACACTTTATTAGGGCATGGCCAAGATTTCATATTTTTCCACGGTAGATATTTATCCTCATGTACAAAGTTAGTTATTGAGCCTGAGAAATATATCATGTACAGTACATAGAATATAGGGTGAATAGATTGTTTTTTCCATATGGAATTAATTTTCAAACTTTGAATGGAATCTTCAATTCGTTTCACATATTCCTCACTAAATTTAGCCTGGAATTTTTGGTTTACTTTTATATTCCTTGATGTATGTTTATTCGAAATATGCTCTTTGTAGAGTAATATTCCCTTCATTTTCTCTTCAATTTCTATGACATCAAGATTCACTTTTTCGTCTAGTAACAAACGATTTTCACATGCAATTGTTAAGAGGATTTTGTTTTGGTTAGGAATAACACATTCAAGGGAATGTCCGGAGGAGCAAAATAAAGAAGGAACCTTAGGGATTTTCTCCGTACTTGTCGCCAGTACTTCACCACATACAGGGCATTCAGATAGGAGCATAATATTGTGGGTGTCGCACACGAGGGTACCCGCTAATTGATGTGATCTATGCCAATAAGGATCACCATATTTATGCATGTCTTCAATGAAACAAAGGGGACATAGGCACAGATCTGGGTTAGTTATTTTAAAGCCCATGCTGTTTTCTAGATTGGTTAGACGATCATTCATGATCGTATTTTTAATTTCCTTCTTTTTGTGATTTGGAATAAAATGATTAAAATAGGGATGGAGCGTGTGCGTTTGTAGCAAATACGCAGCATCTATTAACGATTTTGATGGAGTTATGGGTCGCATTAAATGACACATATCTAGCAAAGTCGAATATGATTTGATTAATCTAGAAGCACTTCTTAGTTGTGTACCTAGATAAAAATGAAATCGCGCGCAGATACTATAGATATACTCATCAGGATACAAATTGATAATCAATATGTCTCCCCCTCACCCTGCATAAAGGATCATTCACTAAAAGTTATCAATGTAATTATCCGATTTGCTTTTCGCAATTTAAACATGCAATTTGCTCAAAGATATAATCATCTAGAGTTCTGAAATTAGAATTGTTCATCCCTGCTTTCTTAAGTATAACCCACTTCTTTAGCGTCACTTTGTTATTTACACATTGTTGGATCGCCCAATGGATCTTCCTTTTTTGATATTGTTGAATAGGCTCTACATGCTTTGCAAGTGTCGCCTTACAGCAAGGTAATTTATCTAGATGCTTCTCCAACAGTCCAGAATACCCTATTATTCTTCCTACTCGAGTCTTGGTTATCCTTATAGGTTTGTCCTTACTATTCTGTAACTGATGAATGGCATGTAGCATTCGGTCGTTTATTTCCAAATCCCGTCGTTTCCAATCGACTCTATCATAAGATAGTGGTAAATTCTCTTTGCAGGTAAGAGGCTTTATTTTCTGTTTTCTTCTTGAATGATTTTCAGGCATCGGGTCAACCTTATTTTCCTCAGCATTTCTTTTGAGTTTGTAATTCATGACTGTTTTAGAGTCGCATTTCATCAAACGAGCAATTGCTCTTACGCTTAACGAATCCTCCTCTAATAAAACATTTAATTGGTTTTCCCAAACAAAACCGAAATTTCTGATGGTGCTTATTTCACTTACATGCTCTTTCTTTCTGTCTGGTCCTTTTCTGGAGTAAGTAAATCCACAAATAGGGCATTCAAAAATACCTACTGGTTTTCGGGTTTTTGAACATGCCGTTATTTTCACCTTGTTTATGGACTCAACATATTCATGATCGGATACCTTGTTTAAACATGGCCAGGGGCCTGTGCCAAAAGGTGAGCTACTCTCTTCCTGCAATAAGTCCTCCGGTTGATCCCATAGTAATTGAATACATAGTATATATAAAAGAGGATGTTGTGATTGTCTTGGTTTTCGAAGAATAGTGGATAACCAACTAAATTCGTTTGATATTGGAAGGGGTACCCCTATGCGACTTAAAAATGTACTATTATATTTACTAAAAAATCGCTCTCTTACTTCCCTTTGCCTCACCCTTCCAGCTACTGTACATAAGTCTAAACGGTGTAATTGGTTCATAATTCGACTATACATTAACGTATGATTAAGCTGACTATATCCCCCGTGTAGGATAAACCTACTTGTCTTTGCGAGTTGTAAAATATCCATATCTTTCTCGGGACATATAAAATGAGCTAAGGAATGTTGATTTTTACAAAATCTATTCAGTAACGTTGGATACTGAATACGGTGATCCAAAAAGTCATCACCACATTTAAAACATTTGTCGATCAGTACGCAGTGATGTGTAGGACAAGCCCATACGCCTGGAAGTTGGTGAACTCGATGCCAATAGGGTTCTCCATACCTTTGTTCATCCTGTTGTATACATAAAGGACACAGCTTGAGTTGCTTATGGGTTTTAATTACACTGGCCATTACTCCTGAAACTAGGTGCGTAATCTGACTTTTATCGGATAACATCTCTTTTTTTACACGCATTCTTTGCTGTTCTGACCAAAAAGGTTGGTAATAAGGATATAATGTGTGGGAATAAATTAATTCCTCCACACTACATTTAAACTTGAATTTTTGCATGAATGTCATCAATCCACTGGGTAAATCATGAACTGGTCTACCTGCTCTTAATTCAAGCAAGTTATTGTATGTAGCCCGGATGCTTTTATGACCTCTTGTCCAATGCATTCTAGCCATAAAACTACTGATTAATTCATCAGGATAGATCTCCATGCTCATGAGTTTCACTCCAATTTCAAAAAATTGAATGGATCTTGAATATAACCCGCTTCTTTTAAAATATCATAACTGGTACTAGTGGCTTTTTTCTTTTTGTGCTTGTTTAGGACTGAGACCAGACCTACTTGTCGCACTTGTTTTTTTTCTCTTTTTTGAGGCCGAACAGCATTAACTTTATCGTTTTGCTCATTTTTCGTAGGTAATATCGCCTCCTGAAACGAAGCAGCTCTCCACTTGTCTTTATCTTCGCATTTACTTTTCTCTGCTACTTTTCTAGCCACATCTTCTGTGATACCGGCATCCATTAACCATGTTACAATTTCATCTAAATCATTCTCTTCCTCTTGCTCAGAAAGAAGCGTATCCAAATCCATAGAAAATTGTTTCTCAAATTCTTTTTTGTCCGACAATGATATTACTCGTTTCGGGGAATCACTAAGGAATATATCCAGAAATTTAACCAACTCTCTCTTTTTTCCACTTCGCAGAGCATTAAGTGCGGGCTGTAATATTTTAAATTGCTTCTGTGCCACAGAACTTATGATGGAAGGAGTTAATTTTTCTCCCTCTTCAATCGCTTTCTTTTGAGACTCAATATATATCTTCACGGCAACGTCTGGAATTCCCTGACTTTCTTCATACATAATCCTATTGAATTCTTCTGTTAGTTCCACTTCAATCTGTGTCCATTGATGTTTCCATAGTTGCGACAAAAAAATAGTCCAGTCTGTACTGTCCATTTGAAGTCGATCCCAATAAATGCTGCCCTGATTGGTCACTCGCTTGGTGTTTCTGAATTCCTTTGCAAAAATATCTTTGGCTTTTGGCGTACCTATTAAAACAACCGGGACTCCAATCGTATTAATTAGTGTATTAAAAAAATTTAACATCAGCGCTGCGCCACCACTTCTTGCTTCATTTAAATATTGTATTTCGTCTATAACCAGAACGCCCAAATGATATCGCATCGCTAATGAAGCCAACAAAACAATTAACTCATCCGTTCGATATCGGGCATAATTTTCATAGTGTACCTCGCCAAATAGGTCACCCATCTCTTTAATTAATCCAAGACAAAGTTGCTTAACGGTACCAGTGACGGGACAATCAACTTTTACCCACACGAGTTGCTTTTCTTCATATTCAGGATGAATAATGATCTGTGGATACAAGTTCAGGACTCTATTGATTCCTGTCGTTTTGCCCGCACCTGAAATACCAATAACAGCAATACCGGAAGAGGTAGCCGCAGGAACAAAAAATCTTTTTTTCTCAAGATTAGCTATAGCCTCGTTTTTAAACCCCATCATCACATTTCGCATGCGACGAATATCATCATTCGTTCTTAAATTTCGTGATACATACCCTTGCCTAATCAGTTCGGAAATATCCTGCTGTAAATCAATATGATAGCTTAACGGTACCACAAAGCTTCTTAAACGCTCGATACAATGTCTTCTTTTACTCGGACTCAACAACCGTTCATCTGGGTTGAATTTCCTGATGTTCTTTATCATCCGGATTGCCTCCTCGTCCTCTAAAATAGGAGGAAGACATTCAATGAGCGGATGTCCTTGATAATCCTGTATCCCTGTATCATGATATTCAGCGACTTCAACTCTTCCTCGAAAAGGATGTCTGGTGTTCACTCCTCTTCATCCTCCTCCAAAATCTTTTGAAGTAAACGACTTTTATCTGTGTGAGGCACGTCGTGGGAGGCACCATGCAAAGGAATCACATTGCCCCCCTTCCTTTTGGTATCCCCACTACGATCTGTCCAGCTCTTTTCCTGTCTTTCCTGTTCTTTATCATTTGAACGATTTTCCCGCATATTCTTCAGTCTTGCATGAGGGGTTATTCCCTTCATAGCTTCGTTTGTTTTCAATTTAGCTTCTTCTACAATGGCTGCATTTTTGGTACGAAGAATAATCCGTTCCTGAATGTTTTCATCTTGACCCACCCTGGATTCTCGTTCTTCATACGCTTTTTTGTCTATTTCTTCTTCATAACGATAGTTATTCGACGTTTGTTTTTGTTCATACTGATCGTCCAATCGGTAACATTCTTCGAAGCGACCATTTTCATGTCTTAAAAAAATGACAGAAATATCTCTTGGATCATAACTATATTCAATCTCAATGACTTCCTGATTCTTTGCCCGAAACCTCCAAGATTCTGTCTCGGCGGTGACGCAAGTATAAGAATGTCCCGCGAAACGAATCCCTTTGGCAGTATAACGTCCTTTTTGGGAAGGCAGGAGATTCATCCGAAGTTCTTCTTTAGTCGCCCACCGTAGTGAACCATGCCCCTTACGAACACCCCAATTCCATAAATGTAAAGGAGTTGCTTTGACTTCGTCCTCAATCATCGGCTGGGAACGCTCATAAGAAGGTAAAAAACGTTTATTATGATAACGCACACACTCAATTAAGATCATTTCGAATTCATGAATATCAAGAACAGCTTTAGAACGATAGTCGGATTCGCCTCTTTCTTTTTCTCGTTCAAGAACAGCACCTGGAGTCCATTTTATAGCCATTCCCTGAATTAAATCGAAGGTTTTTTCTACTACCGGTTTCCAATCGGGACGATATGGAGGTAACGCTTCCAATTCTACATTTAATGTTCTTTTTAAATGCTTAGGATACTGGCTGGTATATTCCGTTCCTCGATCTGTTGATAAAATCTCTGGTAATCCAATAGCCGGCCATTCTCCTTCTGTAAGTTCAATGCCAAACCGCCTGCAGTACTCCGCTTTATCTGAAGCAGCATTCTCTAAAGCAAGCATCGCACCAACCCAACTGGGACCTTCTAAGCCCACATATATTCCTGCAATCAAAGAACTGAATGAATCAGATACAATATATATCACCGGTCTGCCGATCACCCACTTTCGATTAATGCGACTAACCACATAAATATCAGCGACTGTAGAATCGATCTGATATACAGAACCAGGCCCAAAATTGCGATGCTTTAAACTACCTTCTACTGCTCTGTATCTGATGTTATATCTTCTTCTACCTTCACGGTTTAAGATCATATCCTTGGGGTTGTTCTCTTTCTGGTAAAAATATTGAAATTGACGATGAGTTGGTCTTTCATGGCTAGGTTTAAGGATGGGAACCTGTTTCCCTTCAATGAGTTCAAACCCATCATTAAAAAATCGGGCTAGCATGAGTTCGTAGACTTCCTGAAACGTTCGTTTTTCACGTTTATGATACCATCTCGCAATGGAGACTCTAAAAATATGTTTGACTTCATCCGTAACATTAATTCCCACTACATCCTCGTCAAGCCGGCTTTGCATATTCGGTCTGCCCAGCTTCTGATTTGTACCCGCACGCTCCTTACCCTTTCCACCACAGCGATCATAATCAGGCAGTAATGTATTTTCGACCATCCCGCGTTGCCAGTACCTTCTAAGAATGCGCCAGATCAGGACTTTAGATATTCCTGTTTGCTTATGCAAGTTAGATACAATACAACCACGTTCATGTTTGTAAAATATATGGGGTACATTCTCCTTACTTACTAACCTGTTCAAATAACTCCACCTTTGATTCCGGATTTGTTTGTCCTTAGGGCTCAGTTGGTGCTCCAGGTAATGGATTCTAGGAATAGATATAACCGTCTTTTCTATATTGCCAGCCTTCATCTCTTCCTGAATCATAGAATATGAAAACATTTCAGGATACGGGTTATACCCCTTTTCTTCTTTCGTATTGATCATAATCACCAAGTCTTCGTTGCGCTGCACCCAAAGGACACGGTATAAATCAGGATCATCACGTTCTTCCTCTTCTTCTTCCGTTTCACCTTGCCATACCACCAAAACTGTATTTACGTAAATTTCATTATGCATGACGCATTCCCCCTTGTTGGCTGGAATTATCATAATTGAAACCTACTATCTCCAAGGGGCGATTAGGATCTATTCTTGTCTTCATATTCACTTTCCATTGTTTAGTCATAATCAAGTGCCTTACAATGACTAGACTGTTTCCAGGTTTTAGTCCTAACGCATCATCTACTTGATCGGTTATATCAGTTAATTTGTGAGATAGATCTGTAATCCTTTGTTCCATTAACGCTCTAGCCTTCATTACATGCTGATCTGTAATATGGTACGGAGCTAGATTATGAGCTTTATGAACGTATTGAATATTCATTGCGTAGGGCACAGGGATATCTTTATTGGTTACTAAACTCCATCCTACATTCCGTGCTTCCCAGTACTGTCTTTCAATTTCCATCTTCTCCACTTCACGTAATGTAATCTTATTGGCTGGTTTAATATTCACAACATCAACAGGGTTATCTTCCTGGTCAATTACAAAATCTGTAGTCATCACCTTCAGCTCGCGTTTCTGCGGATCAATGGGATGATCAACACCGAGGTTTTCCGCAATCTGAATCGTTTCTTCTATGGGCAAGAGTGGATATTGTTCACGATACCCTTCTATGACATCAGACCATTCCAATAAATAAAAGTAATACCATTCTAGATCCGAAAGAAGTAAGTGCTCTCTTCCTGATTTAATTCCTTTTGCGGTATGCGTCCGTCCTTGTGAAGGTACCTGCCTTGCTGTAAACCAAGGTACATAATGTTTTCCCATGCCCTGACCTTTACCTTGTTTTATCCATTTTTCTATCGTGGTGGGAATTGGATATGCTTGAGCCATAGTGCCCCTCCATTCACCTCGTAGTAAATGCAAAAAAAGCCCCACTGTAAAAACAAGGTGCCTGACTTTTAGATGTGTGATATCTAATTTTTCTAGAGAGATTTCTGGACTACTCCAGCTTTTTAGTAATATAACTTTCGACAAAATAGCGTAAATTATAAAGGTTGCGTATTTGGTGAGATTATACCACCCAATCTCTCTGAAAAACAACACTGCTGTAGATAATGTCGTGTTAGAGTTATCTTAAATTAGGTTGCTTTCATTCTTATGTTGTATTAATGTAACTGAAAACACCTGCAACAGAACAGACCTCATTATTCGTGAATATCCGCAAGCTATCAGTCGTCTATGATTTCCATAAACTTTCTTGACTAAGTTGTGATAATCGAAGTTGCTTTCTATGAAGAAATTCATGCATCCATTCGTCTTTCTCCAGCTTGGTCAGTATATATTTACTCGTTATATTTTTTAACTGACGCAACCGATCGATCTCAGACTTTTTAAAGAAACCTTTTGCAGCATAGTCCATCACTAGCTCGTAATTAATACGTCCAGCACAAACTAAAGAATCCACACTTAATTGATCCAGTGCATCGATGACTTTAAGCTGCGGACTTGGGATCACTACATTCAAACTTCCAAAAGAAAGCTCTATTCGTTGAATTCCCTTGTTTATTTCTCGTACCGTGCCTTTCCGCAACGCATTCCACCGTTGTAATTCCTGATCATAAAAGAGGCGGATTCTTTTCCACTCCTCAATCAGCTGTACAATGTCTAGTTGTTTAATGGCTGTCTCAAAATCCCTTAACTCCCCAGCATCGATCCATAATGATTTTTTAGGTGAAAAACGTAAGTAAGGCTGTTTTAGAGTTGAAGGCTGTTCAAGCTTCTTTTGTTCCTCGGGTAGAAGTTTGTCCCATGAAATGTTTAAAACCAGAGGAAGCAATCCATAGCTATTCAAAAAATCGAACAGATTTCTCTTGTCTTCTTCATAGGTATGTACCGAGCAAAACGTTCCGACAACTCTCTGCTCTAACCATACCATGCGTTTCAAACCTAGACTCTCTTGATGATTCATCACACTATTACGTAATATCGCCAGCTTCTTTTCTCCCCGTTTTAGATTTTTATAGTTCCCCTCCTTAATAAACCGCTCAAGTTGATCTAAATACACTGGTACATCGCTCCTTGTATAAATGCATATCTGCGGTTATCAATTACTTGCTCTACAAAAAATGGGACCCTACTCGTTATTTTTTATGATCTGCTTAGCTAGTTTCATCAGTTGGACACTCTGTACATACTCATCCAAGTTAAGACCTTGCAATGACTCTCTTACAACAATTCTGCATTCTTCAAGCTCTTCAGAATCCGTTTCTAGGTAAATATGCTTCAAGTCAGTTGGGGTATATTGAATGCGAATATTCCACCCCCCGTCTCTTTGAGCAATCTCAAACCAACGTTCTCGTATGGCCTTGGAACACGTGTAATAAAGATGCTGATATTGGATACCCAAAGGTGTCACTGAAGCAAAATCATACATTTTCAAAGAATCTGATATCAGGGCCATCATCATTCCTCCCTTTAGCTTATATCTTTATTTATTGACAATAAGATTTTTTATATTCATTGCATAACTAAATATCCTAATGTCAATAATGTTGAATAGACTTCACCTTAGAAACGTACTCAACACTTCATTCAGGTAGAGTCAGCTTTCACACTGAGTTTCGTCTTTTAACCGAGTTTTGCGTATGATAAAACAACATTCCAAAAGGAGGAACTCCGGATTGTACTATTCAATCGTTCATAACAGTAGATACTGTGTGGTGTTAAGAGATGGGGTCGCTGAAGCATTAATCATGGAGCTTCCAACTGAAGCACTTGCGGACGAAGTCGCTTTTCAACTCCAAATAGCGTGGTACGATGGAGAGTCTTGTGGAAAGGATAAGATGAAAAAACAACTTGATCCAGATGGCTATCATTTAGAAATCAGTAACGCCATTAAACACATTAAGAATAAGAGTCAACGTGAGCGGAAACAACATCATGACGACATGGAAGAACAACGTAGATCGCAGCAAAAGGAAGTCAGACAACAAGTATTACGTTTGAAGAGATAATTTCCTATTGGGTCCGTCATTAAATCTCGAATGCTAAAAATAGCATTAATACATGCTTCTTGAAAGAAAATAAGGACAATCTCCCTTAGGAAATTGTCCCTGTACTGTATCGATTAAATTACTTGGATGGATAAAAACCTTTCAACACATCACGCATTTCTTGCTTGATATTGATATCCGGACGTTTTTCTTTGGCCAAGGCTTCCGCCTCTTCCACTGTGGTAGCCAAACCCAGCTCAAGTAACACTCCAGTTGCTACGGTTCCTGTACGATTCCGTCCACCGGCGCAATGGAAATACACGGTCTTCCCGCTGTTCACCGCTTCTTTAACAGCCTGAATAGCGGCTTGCACAGAAGCCTCCTGGCCAGTCTCATCTTCCACAATCGGATAATGATGACGCGTTACCTTTGCCGGAAATCCTTCTGCCTCTGTGCCGTTATCTCTCAGATCAAAAACATCTGAGATCTCTTGCTCTTGAAGTGCTTGGACCAATGCACTCTCTCCACCAATATATACTTTGTTTTCAACAAGCGTATGATAATTCGCCATCATCGTTGTCCTCCTATCGGCTTAACAGCAGCTGCTGCCGCCACTCATCGTTAGTCCTGCACCTTGCTCATCTTGAATGTATCCAAGGGTAAGTCCACTGACCTGGTCAGCCACCTGTGGGTCAACCGCCACCTCGACCTCATTGACTAGACTTACCGCATCGTTCTCTTGTGGCTTCTCAAGGGACAACTGGTAGCTGGGCCCACAGCATCCTGCTCCGGCATATCCAATACGCAAGGTAGACACTCCAGCTTCCTTCATCATCTTTTCAATAAATTCTCTCGCTTCATCGGTAATTGTCATTCTAGTACCTCCGGTATCTATTCCAAATTTGCTTCTCCGAGGGCTTTGAGCTGTTCATATCCTGTAATCTCATGGGGTACCCAGGGAATAATAACGGCATGTGCATCTGACATGTGGTTCACGCGGTTAATCCATTCCAGCTCCGCTTGGGCCCGTCCGTTCAGGACTGGATCTGTCGTTCCAGCAGCCGCCAAGCTTTGATTGATCGTCCACCACTTGACTGGAATCCCTGCCCGGTCCAGATCGCTCTCCAACCGTGACGCTTCATGCACTGGCGTTGCCTCCGCCAACGTTACAATAACGACACTCGTCTCCTTGGGATCACGCAGCCGGGGCAGCAGATGCTGCACAGAGGCCGGAATGACACCGGAAGAACGGGAGATTTCCTTGTGATACTCCTCTGTCGCATCCAGCAGTAACAGTGTGTGTCCGGTCGGAGCCGTATCAATCACTACGATCTCTTCTTCGGCTCGTTCTACTAGATCAGCAAATGCCCGAAATATGGCAATTTCTTCTGTACAAGGTGAACGCAAATCCTCTTCCAGGAAGGCTATCCCTTCCTCATCCAGAGCATCCGCATTCTCGCTCATCACCTGCGCCTGGTATCTCTCCAGTTCCAGCTTCGGATCTACCCGGCTAAGCGAGATCCGTTCAGTGGCTTCACCGAAAACATACTCCAAATGAGCGGCCGGATCTGTCGTGCTCAGATGGACACGGTGTCCCCGTTCAGCCAGCCCAACCGCAATGGCAGATGCGACCGTAGACTTCCCTACGCCCCCTTTGCCCATGGTGAAGATGACCCGGATGTTATCTGCCTCCAGATCCTGAATTAAGATGTCCAGTGGGGCCATCGCAAGCTTCTGATCTGCGGAAGCCGTAGCGGCAACAGCCGTACCTGAAGGGGACGATTGGAAAAACTCTCGCAAATGCTCAATCCCAGTCACGTTAAACGGAGCAAGAGGGATGGAGTAACTCGGAAGCTCTTGTAGTTCTTTAGGCATTCGCTCTAGCGCCTGCGCCTGCCTGTTATAGAAAGCTACCGCTACCCTATCTTCCACGGAATAGTGGGTCAATAAGCCGTTAATGACGAGCAGTTGATTCGCAATCCCCGTTCCTCTGAGTTCCGATGATGCACGTCCTGCTTCCACTAAAGGAGAGGCTTCCGGACGGGTGACCAAAATAAGTGTGGTCTGTTCTCCATCTGACAGCGTTTGAACCGCATCCCCATACAAAGCCTGCTTGGACTCCAAACCGGCCAGCGGTCCAAGACACGAGGCGCCGTGAGTGCTCTCCTCCAGGAACCCGCTCCAGGCCGAAGGCAATTGAAGCAGACGCAGCGTATGACCCGTAGGTGCGGTGTCAAACAGGATATGGTCGTACTGAGCTCTTACCTCTTTGTTTGTCAGCAAGGATGTGAATTCATCAAAGGCAGCAATCTCCACCGTACAGGCACCAGATAGCTGCTCCTCCATGGTTTGAATCACTGCATCTGGCAGAACGCCTCGGTAAGGATTGATAACCTTATCCTTATATTCTGCCGCAGCGGTTTCAGGGTCCAGATTGGCTACATCCAGATGAGGCACTCCCTCAATGGAGACGGGATGATTGGAAAGCTTCATATCAAAAACGTCCTGCAAATTGGAGGCAGGGTCGGTGCTCACAAGTAACACACGTTTGCCAGAGTCAGCCAGTGCTACTGCCGCTGCGCAAGCTGTTGACGTCTTGCCGACACCCCCCTTTCCTGTAAAGAATAGATAAGGTGTACGCAAGATCGTATGTGGATCGAACGGGATAGACATATTAGCCCTTCTTTCCATTATTATAATTTCGTCTTTATCTCCAGGCGTATCCGGGGCTTGGCGGTCAGTTCAGAAACAGCGATTCCTGTCCACTGCTCCCATTCTTCATTGGTAGGATAGCTTTGCTTCTTAACCACTTGTCCGTCTACAACAATAACAGGTAGGACCTTCGGTCCTTCATCGGTCAATAATTGTCTGACTATGACGTTCGATACAAAGGCGTCTGGCTCACTGGCCAGATTATATCTAGATACGCTCACTTCTTGCTTCTGCAAGTTATGAACGACTGAGGACGTGCGAATTAATTCAGGATCAACACCGGGCCCACATACGCCTGAGGAGCAGCACATGGCTGGATCATAGATCTCAATAGATTTCATACATAAGATCTCCTTCCTTGCACTCTTTTTAGAAAATAAGCCGGGATGGCTCCCGGCTGGACATTCTATTATTCGCCGGTTTCCGCAAATTGTTTAATGCGTTCCCCCACCTGATTACGAACCCGCTGGAAGACGGCCCACTTTTCTTCTTCCGTTCCCTCTGCTTTGGCCGGATCATCAAATCCCCAATGCTCACGGCGAACTTGTGGAGGTGTGATGGGACATTTATCGGCAGCATCTCCGCACAAGGTCACAACTAAATCGGCGCTGTTCAGCAAGACTGGATCTATAATATCCGAAGTTTGACTAGAAATATTGATACCTACTTCATTCATTGCTTGCACCGCTTTAGGATTAAGACCATGCGCTTCAATGCCCGCACTGTACACATTCCAACGGTCTCCCAAGTATTTTTTGGCCCATCCTTCTGCCATTTGACTCCGACAAGAATTACCAGTGCACAAAAAGTAAATTGTCTTTTTTTCCATCATAAACGTCTCCTTTAATGTTCAATTATGAAATAGCTAACCACAGATATAAGCCCAACAGGGTAATAAAAAGTGTAGGAATCGTTAAAACAATGCCTGTTTTAAAATAAGTTCCCCAAGAAATTTTCACGTTTTTTGAACTGAGCACATGTAGCCACAACAATGTGGCTAATGAACCGATCGGAGTTATTTTGGGTCCCAGATCCGATCCAATCACGTTAGCATATATCAATGCCTCTTTGACCATACCGGTTGTATGAGTGGCATCAATGGCAAGTGCATCAATCATGACCGTAGGCATGTTATTCATCACTGACGAGATAACCGCAGCGATAAAACCCATGCCCATGGTAGCCACAAACATACCTTGATCGGCAGCTGCTTGAATCACATGAGCCAGAAGATCCGTCAAACCGGCATTACGCAGGCCATACACCACAACATACATCCCGATGGAGAAAAATACGATAGCCCATGGAGCGCCCTTAATGACTTCTTTCATGGGTACCGCAGGGCTTCTTCTCGCCATCAATAAGAAAAAGATTGCAATAATGCCGGCTACCACGGAAACGGGAATGTTAAAAAATTCGCATGCAAAGTAGCCAACCAGCAGAATTGCGAGAACGATCCAGGACATGCGGAACATCTTTGGATCTTTAATCGCTTCTGCAGGCGTTATTAATTGTGCCGCATCAAACGTTTTTGGAATCCTTTTGCGGAAAAAAAGATACAGTACCCCTATACTAGCTGCTAAGGAAAACAAATTAGGGACGATCATGCGACTCGCATATTCCATAAAGGTGATCCCAAAAAAATCGGCTGATACAATATTCACCAGGTTGCTGACTACAAGTGGAAGCGACGTCGTGTCCGCAATAAATCCGCTCGCTATGATGAAAGGGAAAACCATTTTCTCATTAAATTTCAGTGCCCGAACCATCGCTAGAACAATCGGTGTCAAAATTAGGGCCGCTCCGTCATTCGCAAAAAAAGCAGCAACAACGGCGCCAAGAATGCTCACGTAAACAAACATCCGAGTCCCGCTTCCCCGCGCAGCTCGTGCCATGTGAAGCGCCGCCCATTCGAAGAAGCCGATTTTATCGAGCACTAACGAAATCAGAATGATGGCCACAAAAGCCAGTGTCGCATTCCAGACAATCTGAGTAACTTCCCAAACATCATGCAAATCGACTACACCCACCAGCAAGGCGAGTATTGCTCCGCCGCAGGCCGACCAGCCGATAGACAGATTTTTAGGCTGCCAGATCACCAACACTAAAGTAGCCAAAAATATAATGCATGCCAACAAAACCAATGATCAAAACCTCCATTACCCATGATATCCCTAGTGCTCCATCTTCTCGTTTTGCTACTTCCTCCCTTTCCACCTATCACCTTATAAACATGTACTTATATAAAGAAAACATTTATCCCCGCAAGGAGATAAACTGAACAACCTTTAGGAGGAGCAAGCTGGGGAATCCGGTCCACAAGATGCTATGGGTTCCTCTTTATTCATCCATTTTAATATTTGCTTAGAATCTGGCATACACTCAAGCACAGCTTGAATATGGGGCTTGTCGTCTACGTTTAAAGAATAGTATACCCACTGACTTCGTCTTTCTTCTTTTACGATCCCTTGCGACTTTAATTTTCTCAAATGTTGGCTAATGGCAGGCTGCGACATATCGAAGATATCTACAAATTCGCAAACACACCATTCTCTTTCTCTTAGAAGGGAAAGCATGGCCAAGCGGGTTTTATCCCCCAGTAGCTTTAAATGATCGGCTACATAACCAAGTTGCTCCAATGTGTAACCCCCTTTCGATTATATAAATGTATGCTTATATACTAATTGAGCTCCATTCTAAAATCAAGAATGAATATTACTTGCATTTTGCAAATATATAATGTATAACTAAGGCATGAGGTGAAATATACATGGAAAATACACGAGAGTTATTTCAAAACATGACACGCCGTTTAGGCTTACTAAACAAAAACTGTTGTACCGTGGGTGGACACGACATTTCACCAGTTCAAAGCCATATACTTTATGAAATTGACCGTCAGCATAAACCTTCCATGCAGCAAATTGCTGAAACCCTTGGAACAGACATCACAACATTCAGTAGACAGGTTCAGAGCTTGACCAAGATCAATCTGGTTGAGAAAACGCCGGACCCTAGCGATCGTAGAGTCTATACCCTGTCCCTCACCGTGGAAGGTAAATATGTAGCAACCACCATTGATGCACAAATGAATGAATACTTAAACGAAGTTTTTTCGTATTTGACTGATTTTGAAAAAGAAACCGTGATTCGATCTGTGAAACTTTTTAACGATGCCATGGCCCAATCCAGCAAATGTTGTTTTCCGGTAACAGGATAATACTCTCTTTCAATACTTGCATTTTACAAATTTAAATCCAATCATATGGAGGTTCTAATAATGTACGAAAACATTTACGCTGCGGAATACTTGATGAAAGCTCGCGAATTGGAAAAACAGCACCAATCTCAATCCGTATGGAAATGGTCAAATCCTAATCCTAAAAAAGGCCGTCGGTTGTCTTTTGACTTTTTTCTTCCCAATCCAGGGCAAACCTCTATCTGCTGCGCGCCTTGCTGCTAACTTAAACATAAGAGCTGTTCAATCCACCTATCCCATCCAATTAAAGGAGTGTTTTGATATGAATAAACTAACAAATGACCAAATCCGCCAAAATGTACGGAACCACTACCAACAGATTGCTGTTAAGGAAGTCAACCCCCCCGTAGCAGGCAGCTGCTGTGGATCTCCGTCAGATGCGGATAGCCTCTCATCGCAAATGGGTTATTCGACTGAGGAGTTAACAGCTGTACCTCAAGGAGCAAATCTCGGACTTGGCTGTGGTAACCCGCAAGCTATTGCAGAACTGAAAGCAGGAGAAGTTGTTCTTGATCTGGGCAGCGGCGGCGGATTTGATTGTTTTTTGGCTTCTCGCCAAGTAGGGAACACTGGCAAGGTCATCGGGGTTGATATGACTCCGGATATGATCAGCCGCGCCCGCAGTAACGCAGTCAAAGGAAATTTCACAAATACCGACTTTCGTCTAGGTGAAATCGAGCATCTACCAGTTGCGGATGGTAAAGTAAATGTTATTATTTCCAACTGCGTGATTAACCTTTCACCGGATAAACAGCAGGTGTTCAATGAAGCCTTTCGTGTTTTGCAATCTGGCGGCAGATTAGCGATTTCCGATATCATTACAACCACAGAACTTCCTCCTGAAATAAAAAACGATCTAAATGAGTTGTATTCCGGCTGTATTTCCGGCGCCTCCTCATTGGAAGAAGTAAAATCCATGCTGCAACAAAGTGGATTTACGAGTATTAGTATCGAACCTAAAGATGAATCCAAATCATTCATCAAGGATTGGGTGCCTGGCGCAAACGTGGACGATTATATTGTTTCCGCAGTTATAAAAGCCAAGAAAGCCTAATGTTTATGAGCGGGAGATCAGTATGCCAATATTAAACGTTCGAACAGCAACCTCAGAGGATTTAAACCGTATTCTGGACATTTACAATCAAGGAATTGAAGATCGGATAGCTACACTAGAGGCGGAAGCCAAGGACCTCGACTACATGGTTGACTGGTTTAGAGAACATCAAAATCGTTATACCATTTTGGTCGCAGAATCCGACGGGGTCGTGGTTGGCTGGGCTTCTTTGAATCGCTATTCTCATCGTTGTGCTTATGATGGCGTTGCAGACCTTTCAATTTACGTAGACCGAACCTTCCGCAGTAAAGGCGTTGGTAGTGCGCTTCATTCGGAATTAGAGAAAGAGGCCAAGAAAAACAATTTTTATAAGATCGTCCTGTTCACTTTCCCCTTTAATGAAAACGGTCAGATGCTTTATCGGAAGATCGGTTACCGTGAAGTCGGCGTTTTTGAAAAGCAAGGGGTTATGGACGGCCAATATATAGACGTTATGATTATGGAAAAATTGCTCTAGACTATAAAGATAGCAAGACCCGCTCAAAAAGGTCTTGCTATCTTTTCTTTAACAAAACATTGTGCGTTACCTAAAATGGAGCAAACAGTAATAATTTTAATTAGCGGTCATTCGTAAACGAGGAATATAACTTTATTGGGGTAGTACCAGCGAAGCTGACACACCCGCAAAGTAAATGGTAATTAAATGGGGAATTTATTTATGGCCTCATTGTACTTATGCTGGTCATCGGTGATTGCCAGTTTGGAATAGACTTTCAACTTTTCAACGACTTACGGCTATCGTGACCCGAATAAGGCTGTATGAGTGCGTCATCGACGTCCTGCTTTTTAAGCCAGGTCAACAGGAAATGTCTTAGCTTATGCGGCGACAGATTTTGTACAAGACCGGCTTCCTCCGAATATTTGGCTAATATCTTTCGTATTCCCCGATCCGTATATTTTTTCTTCCATGATGATTCGAACAGGTAAACCGCCTGGTTCTTTTTCATTGAATCATCGGCGTGCATGGCCAGCATTTCCTTGAACGATTGAGGGAAAGGGACAATGCGATCCTTGCTACCCTTGCCCTTATTAATCCGGATTTGGTAGTCGTGGAAATCAACATCGGGTAATTTGATATTGATCAGCTCGCTTACCCGAACGCCTATATATAGCAGCGTCTTGACGATCATCATGTCTTGAAAGTTCTTCGCTTGCCAAACCACATTGTAGTAACGCTTAAGCTCCTCTTCTGTGGGTACATAGGGGAGCTTCTTCGCTATTTTTTGAACCTCTACCTCCAGCTCTGCCCGAAGATGCTGAAACAGGCTTTTGAGATAGGCATAATCTGGCCGTTCTCCCCGCAGATACTTGGCCAACTCCTTGCTTTGCGACAGTCGTTTTCCCCTGTGACTACTACGCTGGTATTATCAGTTAAGCCTACCTGGGTTCCGGGCCGGGACGAAATAAAGTTTTTAATTAGATTTATCTATCTTTCAGCAGACATGGCACTTTCTTTTGTTTGATGAACTGTACCAAATGGATGCTCAGGCGGTGCGTAGATAACGTATATTTTAAGGGGTGTATTTCCTGTGTTAGTTAGATTATGCCATTTCCCAGCAGGTATCATAATTGCATAGTCATCATAGGCCATCATTTGAAAATCTAATTTGTCTTTCCTATTACCCATTTGAACAAGTCCCTGACCTTCTTCAATGCGTATGAATTGATCAGTTGTCGGATGGACTTCTAAACCGATATCATCGCCAACATTAATTCTCATCAGAGTCACTTGAAAATATTTCCCTGTCCATAAAGCGGTACGGTAAGTTTTGTTTTGCTTTGCTGCATGGTCAATATTCACTACAAATGGACTTTGGCCATAATCTCTTAATATTATTCTTCCATCGAGATTACTGGCGTTATTATACCAATTGTAATAATGAGGATTATAACCCCGATAGTTGTAGTTCCAGCTATTATACATAGGACAATGCCATTGATAATGATGGCATGATTTATGGTACATACCCATTCTCCTCTTATGATCAGTATTTACTTTTACCATATGCAACTGCCTATATAGGAGCGCAAAACCCTCAACAATGGGCAAGAGCCTAAATGATGACAAGACAAAAATACTTACAAACGGTTTCGTCCTTCGCTTAGCACTTCAAATTACTTTTAATTCCATCCACCTTGCGGGTGGTGTCAGCTTCGCTGGTACTACCCCTTATTGGGAGGAGATGATGAAAATTTAACAGAAGCCGATGACCCACTGCCTGGCAAGAAAGGCTTCGTCAGTTGAAAGTGATGGGAGTTACGTACCGGGAGAAGATACTAAACGTAAGTCGTGTTGAATCAGCGTATTTGGTGTTGCGAAATATGCCGGGAACATGATATTGTTGATGTGTACCATCATTAATGGAATGGAAATAACTAAATATATGTAATAAATGGAGGAGCCTGCACACAGCGGGCTCTTTTTGTCTTTTTTTGGGCACTCTAATCTTGTTCGTATTTACTACTCTCAAGGAGGTATTACATGTTTTTTTTTGACGATTCTCATCATTCTGCTTGCAACCAAAATTGCCGCAGATCTCAGCGTACGATTTGGACAGCCAGCTGTAGTCGGAAAACTGTTAATTGGGGTTGTGATCGGTCCTGCCATGTTGGGCGTGATTGAAACTTCAGAAATCATTGATGAAATGAGTGAAATAGGAGTTTTACTTTTAATGTTTATTGCCGGTCTGGAGACTGATATAGACGAGCTAAAACGTCCGTTCAAATCTTCAACAGCCGTCGCTTTAGGTGGCATCATCCTTCCCTTTTCAGGTGGGTACCTGGTTGGTATGGCCATTGGAATGGAGACCTCACACGCCATTTTTTTAGGATTGCTACTGTCCGCAACATCAGTCAGTATATCAGTTCAATCCTTAAAGGAACTCAAAATGCTGAAGAGCAGGGAAAGCACCACCATATTAGGCGCGGCGATCCTTGACGGACATAATAGTAGTAATTCTGCTTGCGTTCGTCATGAGTATTTATGGGGGAGAAGAACTCAACCTGACTCTTGTAATCAGCAAGAAATTTGTCTTCTTCGTCGTCGCTGGTTTGATGATCTGGAAGGGTGCAAAATGGTTTATGAAATGGTTGGCGCCGCTTCGTGTGACAGAGTCGGTGATAAGCGCTTGATTAATCGTCTGCTTTTTCTTGGCCTTTGTTGCTGAGAAGTTTGGTGTTGCCGGAATTATCTAAATAAATGAAATTTAACACTCGACTTATCAGATCATCATATCGTTCCAGCTAAGAGTGATAAACACGCCATGTCAGACACGATTCAGGGCTTAGCATATGTTTTTGTTAAAGTGTTGGCGGAGCCCCAAATAGGTGTTGGCAGTTGTTTGAGTAAATAAGGAATCCCACCAATATGATCTTAATGGCCATGAGTCAGGAACAATGCCTTAATGTTTTTTCGCTTTTGGAGAAGGTAACTTAAATCCGAAACAATATAATCAACGCCACTCATGTCCAAGTCCGGAAATTTGAGACCCGCATCAATGATAATGATTTTGATAATCAACTTAAAAAAACGAGACCTAAGCCAAAGGCCTAGATCCTGCTTAATTCAGTGTTTACTTTACAACCATTACTGGGCATTGAGCTCTCTTCACCACTTTATGACTGACACTTCCTAACACAAACTCTTGCAATGAGTTAAGACCGCGGCTCCCTATAATGAGTAAATCTACCTTTTTCTTTATCGAATACTCAACAATGGTTGGTCCAGGGTCACCGATCACAATAGTGATGTGATAATTCACATTTTTGTTTGCAAGTTCGGCTACCTTGTTACGACTTCACCCAATCATCTACCCCACCTTCGGCGGCTGGCTCCCTTGCGGGTTACCCCACCGACTTCGGGTGTTGTAAACTCTCGTGGTGTGACGGGCGGTGTGTACAAGACCCGGGAACGTATTCACCGCGGCATGCTGATCCGCGATTACTAGCAATTCCGACTTCATGTAGGCGAGTTGCAGCCTACAATCCGAACTGAGACCGGCTTTTCTAGGATTGGCTCCACCTCGCGGCTTCGCTTCCCGTTGTACCGGCCATTGTAGTACGTGTG
The DNA here is from genome assembly GCF_054602585.1 of Paenibacillus sp. SEL3. Taxonomy (NCBI): domain Bacteria; kingdom Bacillati; phylum Bacillota; class Bacilli; order Caryophanales; family Paenibacillaceae; genus Paenibacillus; species Paenibacillus sp. SEL3. The sequence continues at coordinate 1,747,333 of NZ_CM137725.1, forward strand.
TAGCCCAGGTCATAAGGGGCATGATGATTTGACGTCATCCCCACCTTCCTCCGGTTTGTCACCGGCAGTCTGCTTAGAGTGCCCAGCTTGACCTGCTGGCAACTAAGCATAAGGGTTGCGCTCGTTGCGGGACTTAACCCAACATCTCACGACACGAGCTGACGACAACCATGCACCACCTGTCTCCTCTGTCCCGAAGGAAAGCCATATCTCTACAGCGGTCAGAGGGATGTCAAGACCTGGTAAGGTTCTTCGCGTTGCTTCGAATTAAACCACATACTCCACTGCTTGTGCGGGTCCCCGTCAATTCCTTTGAGTTTCAGTCTTGCGACCGTACTCCCCAGGCGGAATGCTTAATGTGTTAACTTCGGCACCAAGGGTATCGAAACCCCTAACACCTAGCATTCATCGTTTACGGCGTGGACTACCAGGGTATCTAATCCTGTTTGCTCCCCACGCTTTCGCGCCTCAGCGTCAGTTACAGCCCAGAGAGTCGCCTTCGCCACTGGTGTTCCTCCACATCTCTACGCATTTCACCGCTACACGTGGAATTCCACTCTCCTCTTCTGCACTCAAGCTCCCCAGTTTCCAGTGCGACCCGAAGTTGAGCCTCGGGATTAAACACCAGACTTAAAAAGCCGCCTGCGCGCGCTTTACGCCCAATAATTCCGGACAACGCTTGCCCCCTACGTATTACCGCGGCTGCTGGCACGTAGTTAGCCGGGGCTTTCTTCTCAGGTACCGTCACTCTTGTAGCAGTTACTCTACAAGACGTTCTTCCCTGGCAACAGAGCTTTACGATCCGAAAACCTTCATCACTCACGCGGCGTTGCTCCGTCAGGCTTTCGCCCATTGCGGAAGATTCCCTACTGCTGCCTCCCGTAGGAGTCTGGGCCGTGTCTCAGTCCCAGTGTGGCCGATCACCCTCTCAGGTCGGCTACGCATCGTCGCCTTGGTAGGCCTTTACCCCACCAACTAGCTAATGCGCCGCAGGCCCATCCACAAGTGACAGATTGCTCCGTCTTTCCTCCCTCTCCCATGCAGGAAAAGGATATATCGGGTATTAGCTACCGTTTCCGGTAGTTATCCCTGTCTTGTGGGCAGGTTGCCTACGTGTTACTCACCCGTCCGCCGCTAGGTTGTGTAGAAGCAAGCTTCTACACAACCCCGCTCGACTTGCATGTATTAGGCACGCCGCCAGCGTTCGTCCTGAGCCAGGATCAAACTCTCCATTAAAGACCAACCGAAGCTGGTTTATAGAAAGAGCGATAAGCTCATGTTGAAACTGACGAGATAAAAATATCTCTTGTTTGATTTTGCGAACAAAATCGTTTTACTCACTCGTTGTTCAGTTTTCAAAGATCAAACCTACATCATATCTCACTTTGTTTCACCACCGCATCTCAGCGGCGACTTAAATAATATATCATGTTTCCCGCGTCTTTGCAACACTTTTTTTTAAGAGAATTTTATAATCAACTCTGCTTTGTTTTCGTATTGCTAACTATCTTGTAAAAGACAGCTATAAGAATATACCACATATATAAGCTTAGTAGCAACACCTTTTTTTAAAATTATTTTCTCATCTTTAAAATCACTGCATTTAAATAAAGAGACCATTATTCCCTCAAGCAGAATAACAGTCTCTTTAACATTCATTTCTTTCTCTTAATGACTAATAAAGCCGGGGCATTACTAGGAGTCTCTCTTCTTTTACTTTTTACTTTTAGCCACGTCAGTCCCTAATCCATGGATTTTTACGCGAACGAGCACTAAAGGATGAGGAACGAGTTTCTCCTCCAGTTGAATTACGGGATTTTTGCTTCTTATGAGTAGCATTTTTACTGGAAACCTTGACTTTGGACGTCTCTTCTTTGGATGTGCTGCCAGAGCTGTCTTTTGATTTACCTTTACTCACGCTACGATCCTTTGTTTTAGAAGAAGAATCAATTTCATTTTGGGATGCTATAGTCAGATTGTTACCTACCTCCTGCGTTCCTGGAATTGCTGGTGCCGACTGGACGTTCTCTTCCCGGCATCCACAGTCTGGCATAAACATATAGGGTGTTGTATATCCCTCTAATGGATACATAGGTGCATTCCCATGCGCAAACGGATGATAAGGGTAATTCGCAGATTGTTGCCCTTGTAGTTGGCTATAGTCGGATACGTGTCCAGCCGCAGGCAAACCATATGGAGGTCCTCCCCATGCCTGGCTCCATTGACTGCTCTGGACTGTACTCTCTGAATACTGCGGCGGATGCCCTTGATGGATAAATGGAGGATAGACAGGATAGGATGCATTTTCAGACGCTTCATGGCTCGGATAATATCCGGGGGCGCAGCAATCTGAATAGGCAGGATAAGGTGTTGGATAGGCATTTATAATTGGTGTCTGCACAGGCCCCCAGCACCATGGATGCTCACAGTCATGATGATAGCCCTGATCAGAAACTACAGTAGGAGAGGCATATTCTGCTAAGGAGGTATTTATAGGCGCTTGAGGAGACCCAATCCCCGGATACCACGAGTTCGGCATTGCATTTATTTGTGGGCTATAATCAGATGTCGGCTGTTGTATCGACCACTCGGAATTTACCATCGACTCCGATTTTGTGCAGCCGCAAAACTTTTCAGCTACAGGTTGCTTCACAACAGTTGTAGGAAGCTGTGGCTTAGATGCAATCGGTTGGGTAATCATAGGTTGCATTTGAGGTGGAGCAGGTGGTGTAACTATAGGCTGCATTTGAGGTGGAGCGGGATTTACGGGTGCCATAGGGACTTCAGGCAGTTTTAATTCAGGAAGCTTAGGAGGATTCACTGTTTCTTTCGGCTGTGTCATCTCCTCTTTAGGGCTAGGCATATTCTCCGGCTCAGGCTGTGTCATCTCTGCCTTGGGCTGGGTAAGTTCTTGCTTAGTGGGGGATTCAGGTTTAGGCTGTGTCATCTCTTCTTTGACTGCGGTATTTTTTTTATTCTCAGTAAAATCAGAATTCTCTTCTTTGTAGTGTGGAATATTAACTGTTTCTCCAACCAGTAGTGCGTTCGGGTTTTTAAGCTGGGAATTGGCATCAATAATTAGCTTGAGCGGTACATTCCACGCCTTAGACAACTTCCACAATGAGTCTCCTTGCTTAACCTTGTGTTGATATACCGTTGACGGCTGTGTTTCCATCGTGACAGGCTCTGTTGGAATTTTAATTTTCTCGCCGATACTCAACTGATTAGGGTCTGCCAATTGGGGATTGGCGGCAATAACTTTCTCCAGCGTCACATTATACTTCTGTGCCAGCAAGTACAGAGTGTCACCTTTTTTGACGATGTGTATTTTCACAGGTCACAAACCTCCTAGACTTTCGTTCGGGCGGGATAAACGCCCGGCTTCTGTTATTACATCCTATGCACCTCCCGGGCGAATGACCCCATACAAACAAAAAAATCCTTTTAACTGAATACTCTCGCGAGCATTCAATTAAAAGGATTCGGTTTTATTTTAGTCCTGCCACACTTTGTAGCCATCCTGATCCACGATCTTCCGGAACTCAGCCAGGAGCTCCAAAGTTACTGGGCCAGCAACGCCAGAGCCGATCGTACGACCATCCACTTCATAAGCTGCAATAACTTCTGCCGCAGTTCCTGTAAAAAACACCTCGTCCGCAACATATACATCATGCAGTGTAAAAGGTTGTTCCTTAAGGGAATACCCAAGCTTAGCACACAAATCGATAATAGCGTTACGAGTGATCCCTTCAAGCGCCCCCAAATAGCAAGGAGGTGTATACAACACTCCGTTTTTGACAATGAAAATGTTGTCTGCAGAGCCCTCCGTCACATACCCTTGGGAATTGAGCATAATAGCCTCACCTACACCAGCATAGTTAGACTGGATCTTCACGAGGATATTGTTGAGATAGTTCAATGATTTAATCTTCGGATTCAAAGCATCCGGGATGTTGCGACGCTGAGAGACAGAAATTGTCTTCAGGCCAGTCAAGTAAGCTTCTTCCGGGTAAATGGCGAGCTGCTCCACGATAATGATGACACTCGCCTTCGCACAACGAAGAGGATCTAAACCTAGATTTCCTGCACCTCGGGATACAATCAGACGGATATATCCGTTACGCATTTCATTAAGACGAATCGTTTCAGCCATTGCTTCCAACATTTCATCAGGAGACAACGGAATGTTTAACTGAATGGATTTCGCAGAATCATACAGACGCTCCAAGTGCTCCTTACATTTAAAAATATTCCCGTTATAGATACGAATGCCCTCAAATATACCGTCTCCGTACAAGAATCCATGATCATATACGGAAACCTTTGCGTTTTCCTTAGTCACATGCTGCCCATCCAGATAGATCCATTGTTCTGCCATTAAAACCACACCTCCGATTAATGTTCCTTTAAAATAGGTTCGATCGCTGCTTCAACATACTTGTAGCTTGGATAAGAGCCAAGAACACGTACATGGCACCCCAAAGCCTCGATCTCTGCAAAGGCTGCCGGAAGTAGCACGGAATGCAGAGATTCCAAAACTTCAATGTAAAAATAGTAATTCCCCAATTGCTTTTTGGTCGGACGCGATTCAATACGGGACAGATTTAACCTGCGCCATGCAAATGCGGATAAAACCTGATGCAGCGCTCCCGGGAAATCCTGCGGCGGCGTGACCAAAATACTGGTTCGCTGACCTTCAGGCGTACCCGGGAGACTTATAGGTTGATGACCGATCAAGACAAAGCGGGTAAAGTTGTTATCGTGATCCGTCACTTTGCTGGCCAAAATATCCAATCCGTGTTTGGCAGCCGCAAGCTTGGTTCCGAGAGCGGTCCAGCCTTTACCGGGGTTATGTTTAACAATTTCGACAGCTTCCGCCGTACTTCCTGCACTCTCCAACTCGGCCTGAGGAGCGGAAGCCTGTATGAATTCTTTACACTGGGGAAGCGCCACAGGATGAGACATAATTTTGACCACTTTGCTCAAATCTAGCTTGTCCAAATCCTTCGTAAATTCACTGCGATGACCAATAAGATTTTGAATTGAAGGATATACCCATTCCGCCTGCATTTGAATGTCTACTTCATGTACAAGCCAATCCATATGCAAACTTACAGAGCCATCAATCGTATTTTCAATGGGAATTACACTATAGTCTGCCTGACCCTTGTCTACTGCCTGAAATACGTCCGCGATATGTTTGTAAAAAAGTAATTCATGGGACGTATCTCCTAACAAATACTTAATCGCTTCATGAGAAACAGTCCCCTCAGGAAGAAGTGCAATTCGTTTCATATCGTAAGTTCCCCTTTAATCATATCCATAAAAGGGAGAGTATTCCCTTCTGTATATACTTTAACTCCTTCATTCTCAGGGCGCAATTTTAAAACAGAAGCAGTGATCCCCTCTTTGTTCATGGTATCCGTTAAATACTGCTCCAGCTCTGCTTTCCGATTTTCCCGCCGATCTGTCAATGCCAGCAACGTTGGTCCAGCCCCACTTAGAGCCACACCCAAAGCACCATAATGGTGCGCATCCTGCAAGATCTCTGTCATACCTGGCACAAGTGCCGCGCGGTAAGGCTGATGAAGCTGATCACGCATCGCTTCAGCGATTAAGTCGGTTCGCCCTGATGCCAATGCTGCTACCAACATGGAAGCATGACTTATATTATATACAGCATCCTTCAATGATACTTGTGCGGGTAGAACCTCTCTGGCTTTCGACGTGGACAGCTGAAAATCTGGAATAACTACCATAACCTCCAGATTGGTATCCGGTTCAAGTCGTAAATGCCTAGCACGCTCACCGTCCCACATCGCTGTAATAATACCGCCAAACAGAGAAGCTCCAACATTATCCGGATGTTTTTCAATGGCGCTTGCCATATCGAACAACTTGGAATCCGGCAGAGGCGAGCCAATCAACGTATTTGCAGCGACCAAGGCGCCCACAATGGCGGAAGCACTGCTGCCCAAACCACGAGTGAGTGGAATATCTGAGTACATCGAAATATCGAGCTCAGGAACTGATACACCCGCTTCCCGAAAAACCATTTGTGCTACCTTGAAAATCAGATTAGTTTTATCTTGGGGAACACCATTCATTTCATCTCCGTATAAATGAAAAGCCGTCTGTTCGGCCTCCTTCATTTCAATCCATGCATATAAGGACAACGCCATGCCCAATGTATCAAAGCCCGGACCCAAGTTGGCCGTACTCGCGGGCACACGCACTCTTACTGTTTTTAAAACGGTCATACAGACAATTCCTCCTGCTTTTATTGACTATCCCTCTACTCGATATACGCTCTTGATGCGACGGATGACGTCCAAAGTTTCAAAATGCTCCAAAACCTTTTTCATACTTGCTTTACTGGCTAAATGAGTCACGATAATAATTTCAGCATCGGGGTTAACCTCATTCGGTTGCTGCACAACAGATGCCAGACTGACATCAAATTCAGCAAATACTTGCGTAATCCGTGCCAACACCCCTGCTTTATCATCCACATGCAGAAGCACGAAGTTTTTGAAATACACATCTTCGTCGTTACTAATTTTTTTAGGGTTGTAAGGAACGATGGCTTTAAGCCCATTGACACCAAGTTTGAGATTTTTCACTACAGCAACTAAATCGGCTACAACTGATGTTGCCGTCGGCATTTCACCTGCACCCGCACCATAAAACATGGTTTCACCCACTGCTTCACCATGCACATACACCGCGTTGAATACCCCGTTCACCGAAGCCAATGGATGTTGCTTGCGTACCATGGTCGGCTGAACGTTAATCGTAAATTCATCACCCTGGCGCTCTGCAATGCCTAGCAATTTCATTTCATATCCTAGTTTTTTAGCAAAAGCAATATCTTCACTGGTTACCTTTGAAATGCCGCTGACACTTACATCCTTGAGCTCTACATTAGAGCGGAAACCCAGCGTGCCGAGAATTGCCATTTTACGGGCTGCATCCAGTCCTTCCACATCTGAGGTCGGATCGGATTCAGCATACCCAAGCTCCTGTGCTTCCTTGAGAACTTCCTCGTACGAGGCCCCTTCCTGACTCATTTTGGTTAAAATAAAGTTTGTCGTACCGTTCACAATCCCCATAATGCGGGTAATGCGGTCGGAGGAGAAACCTTCAATTAGTGTACGAATGATCGGGATACCACCCGCTACACTCGCTTCATAAAAAATATCACACTGCTTTTCCTGCGCCTTTGCTAATACTTCAGAACCGTGCAAAGCCATTAAGTCCTTATTTGCCGTTACGATGTGTTTACCCCGCTCCAGCGCTTCAAGAATGTACTCCTTCGTCTGATCAACGCCGCCCATGACTTCGATAATTACATCAATTTCAGGGTCCCGAATAACTTCCCATGGGTCCTCAGTAAGTTTGCTCGTCTCCACTTCAATGGAACGATATTTTTCTATGTTTTTTACAGCTATTTTTTCAATGATGATCGGTGAACCGACTTGTCTGCTCAAGTCTTCCTGATTGCCTTCTACGATTCGAACGACCCCCGTTCCTACCGTCCCCAAACCTAACAATCCTACTTTGACCGGTTTCATCCATTCCCCTCCTGATAACTTTTATCTAATGAACTGTATTGCCTTAACCTTGCCCAATCAGGCGAACACGTTTGACTCCAGAGATATCTTCCAAGCCCTCCAGTAGAACACCCAACTCTTCACTGAGTCTGGACATTTCTACCGAGATGACTACGTTGGCTCTGCCTTGCAGTGGAATACTTTGCTGAATCGTCAGCACATTGCCTCCGAAATCTGCCACTCTGCCAAGTACCCTGGACAACATTCCGGATTGATGTTCCAAATCAATAGAGATATTAACAATTCGCTCACGCTCCAGCTGGTTAACCAAATGTATGCCATCCTTATATTTATAAAAGGCGCTTCGGCTTAGCCCAACTTGCTCCACGGCATCATGCACGGTTTTAACATCTCCTGAAGCCAGCAGCAGTTTCACCTGTATGGTCTTAACAATAGCTTCAGGCAAAATATCTTCCCGTACCAAGTAATAGCGCTCTTTCAAGAACGTCCTCTCCTCAAAGACTTATGTTTTTGTATAGAGGACATTATATCGAAACTCATGAAAATCGGCAAGCAAACAATGCAAAAAACGGCTACTGCCTTCTATAGAGTTTCCTATAGTACAGTAACCGTTCAGGTTTTAGACCTTTATTTGAAATTTAGTAGTAGCTGCTGCCTTCAACAAATTCGAACTCGAAATCAGCAATGCGTACAGATGTACCATCTTTGGCGCCACGCTTGCGTAACTCAGCATCCACACCCATGTGACGTAACGTTCTTGCTAATTTCAAAATGGCATCATGCGAGTTCAACTGCATGCGCTTCATCATGCGCTCAATTTTAGGGCTCTGCACCACGAATGTGTCGTTTTCACGTACAATTGTAAAGCCCTCGTCTTCTGCTGTATCCAGCTTAAATACCTTACGTTCATTAACTTCTGCTACTTCCTCAACAACCGGCTCGTCCGGTATTTGATCCAGCAAATCAGCAGCCCGGTAGAGCAGTTCCTTCACACCTTGACGTGTCAGTGAGGAAATAGGCATGATTTCAAGATCAGGACGTATAGAAGCAATCTGCTCTTTGAAGTGAGCCAGGTTTTCTTCAGCTTCCGGCATATCCATTTTATTGGCCGCCACAATTTGCGGACGCTCAGCCAATGCTGCATTATATTGCTTCAATTCGTCGTTAATTTTAGTCCAATCTTCAAACGGGTCACGTCCTTCGGAGCCCGCCATATCCACGACATGAATAATAATACGCGTCCGCTCAATGTGCCGCAGAAATTCATGTCCCAGCCCAATACCTTCATGAGCCCCTTCAATCAAACCAGGCAAATCCGCCATCACAAAATTACGATGATCACCCACATCCACAACGCCCAAATTCGGAGTAATCGTTGTAAAGTGGTAGGCCCCAATTTTCGGTTTTGCGGAAGATACAACCGACAACAAGGTAGACTTTCCTACACTAGGGAACCCGACCAAACCTACGTCAGCCATTACTTTTAACTCAAGCGTGATATAACGTTCTTGTCCCTCAGCGCCGTTCTCAGCCAACTCAGGCGCTGGATTACTCGGCGTAGCAAAACGGATGTTCCCGCGTCCTCCGCGTCCTCCTTTAGCTACGACGACTTGTTGACCATGACGTGTCATATCTGCTACTACTTCACCAGTATCATCATCTATGATGACCGTTCCCGGTGGTATACGTACGATCATGTGCTCCGCATTGGCTCCGTGTTGGCTTTTGTTGCGACCTTTTACTCCACGCTGGGCTTTAAAATGCCGTTGGTACCGAAAATCCATCAAGGTACGCAAACCCTCATCTACACGGAAAATTACATCTCCACCGTTCCCTCCGTCACCACCACCTGGGCCACCTTCAGGAACGTATTTCTCACGACGAAACGCAATTAATCCGTCTCCGCCGTCTCCGCCTTTAACAAAAATCTTCGCTTTATCTACAAACATGGTTACACCTTCCTTATGTCTGGCACTGCATCCGAATTTGAAGCATTTCGCCCGTAGGGAGCTTCTCTGTTCGAATGCGTTCACTTCCGGGTACGGATCTGACCCGCTTAAGGATATTCAAATCCGCAGGTATGTCACTTCCTTCAAAACGGACGATAACATCATTCTGATCCATACCGAAATAAAGTGTCAATCTGCGCACTTCTCCCCAGGACGACCGGCCCCCGCCATATTGATACGCACGCACCGTTTCTATGACGGCCGAGGCAAGCGACTCGCCGTCTTCGGGAGACATGACAGCGTCTAACTTTAACTGCTCCTCAACCTGTACCGACAACTGTAAATTACCGGCGTTCACCCGAAAAGACTGTAAATAAAACACCAATGAGGGAATACCCAACTTAGATATTTTACTGTCTTCCGCCACGCGCCCTTTTATTGTTTCCACATAATCAACAGATTTATCATGCTTATTCATGCGAATATATCCATAAAGCACCTGCAAGTCATTCATCCAGTCATGCCGATGATGGTTAAGCATTGCAATCGCTGTACGTTCAAAAGAACGCAAAGCAGCTTTCCGCTCATACTCAACCTGTCTATTCGTATACCACATACCAAAACATGCAGCAACTACAGACCATACTGCTAATAAGATAATCGTTAATACTTCGGGATAGAGCAGTGAAAAAACCAAAGGAATCAGAATGGAACCCAACGCCAGATAAGGCGCTCTTATCCGCTGGAACATGGCTTCTCTCCGTTCTGCGATAATTAAATGGATTATTAAAGAACCTTAATCCAGTATAGCACAGACTAACTTTCCAGTTCATTACCATCATGCAAAAAAGCCTCCGACAAAAGTGCCGGAGGCTTTTCAGCGTGTCTAAGCCGCTATTAAGCTTCTACAGTAGCTGCTACTGGAGCAACGTCGATCGGGTAGATGCTCACCTTTTTGCGATCACGGCCCCAACGTTCGAACTTCACAACGCCGTCCACTTTCGCGAACAGGGTGTCGTCCTTACCGATGCCCACGTTCGTGCCCGGGTGAATTTTCGTTCCGCGTTGACGAACCAGGATGCTACCGCCGGTAACTGCTTGACCGTCAGCACGTTTCACTCCAAGACGTTTCGATTTACTGTCACGTCCGTTTTTTGTGGAACCTACACCTTTTTTCGATGCGAATAATTGAAGATCCAATGTCAATTTCAACATGATGTCTACCTCCTTCTTTGATTATTTTCTATTTGAATATACTTACCGTATGATTCAGCAATACTTGTCAGCATAATCACCATGGACTCCAACAACAGTTGAACCTGTGCGTTCGCATCATGATAACTTTCAGGAGAAAGATACGCGCTTAAAAAGCCGTTTTCCATTTCCGTTTCCATCTCAACGTCCGTAAGAGCTCCAATCGAATTGACAGTTCCTACTGTTACCGCCGAAACGCCAGCACATACGATATCCTCGCCAGATTTAGCGAAATTTGCATGTCCTTTAACGGAAAACCCCTGTATGCTGCCATCCTCCAGTCGTGTAATACGCACGATAATCACTTATCGCACCCTCTTACGCTTGGATTTTTTCAATCGTCACTTTCGTGTACGGTTGACGATGACCTTGCTTCACATGGTAGTTCTTTTTAGGTTTGTATTTGTATACGATGACCTTTTGACCTTGACCATGCTTCTCAACTTTAGCTGTTACAGAAGCTCCAGAAAGAAGCGGTGTACCTGCTGTCAAGCCATTGTCGCCGGACACTGCCAGAACACGATCGAACGTTACAGTTTCACCATCATTAGCTTCCAGCTTCTCGATGAACAATACGTCGCCCTCTTGAACTTTGTATTGCTTACCACCTGTTTCGATAATTGCGTACATTTGCTTGCACCTCCTTATGTCTCAGACTCGCCTAATTGCAGGTGGCAGATTCCCTTAGGATACTGCACTTCAGTACCTGATTGGAGCGGTTACAGCATGTGCAGCCAATCTTACGCATCACACATACTAAATGATTGTAGCACAAGCTTTATACACATTCAACCTTTAGTTTTAAAATGATTTTGGGTTACGCATCGCTCTACACGAGCGTCTTTTCTTCACGCACTTTTTTGCGGGTCATTTCCAGCAAACCTAACCGCGTCCAACCGACAACATAAGATTTGGTCCGATCCTTCTTCAATCTTGCTTCCAGCACAGAGGATACTTCCCGACGGTTCTCCTCTTGTTCCATGTCAATAAAATCAATGATGATGATACCACCAATATCACGAACACGTACCAGGCGAGCAATCTCTTTAGCTGCTTCAATGTTAGTCCGGGTCACCGTCTCTTCCAGATTACTGCCTCCCGTAAACTTTCCCGTATTCACATCAATAACGGTTAATGCCTCTGTATGATCAATGACAATGTATCCACCGCCCTGCAGCCATACCTTTCGCGCAAAATCGCGTTCCAGCTGCTCATGAATGCCATAAGCTTTAAAAATCGTTTCTTCTGCACCACGAAATATACTTACATGAGCTTTCGCAGGACCAATCTGTTGCAGCATGATTTCTGCATCCTTTGCTTGCTCTTCACTGTCAATAACCAGTTCATCCTGCTCAGGTGTAAACACATCCCGAATCAATCGCTGAACAATACTTAAATCCCGGTGTAATTCACACGGAGCCGAGTATTCACCCGCTTTACGCTGAATAGCCGTCCACTGCTTACGCAGTTGATTCAGATCATTTTCAATCGCATCTATACTCATGTCCTCCGAAACGGTACGGATTATGAGTCCTTCCTCACTTGTGCGTAGCTGCTCTCCCATTGCTTTCAAACGGGTGCGCTCGCCCTCACGTTCGATCTTCTTGGATACGGCCACATAATCAGCACGGGGCATATATACGATCCAGCGACCCGGAAGTGAAAAATGAGTGGTGACCCTGGCTCCTTTGCTACCAACTGCCTCTTTTAATACCTGTACTACAATTTCCTGCCCCACCTTTAACACTTCAGAAATGGATGGCTTTACCTCCGGCTGCTTGTCCAAATGAGCATGAAGTACGTCATCTACGTACAAAAAGGCATTCTTTCGCTGTCCAATGTCAACAAAGGCGGCTTGCATACCTGGTAGCACATTGACCACCCTCGCTTTGAAAAAAGAACCTAGAATCCCCCGTTTTCGCGGTAGTTCAGCCGCATATTCAACCAATCGTCCCTCTTCCAACAGCGCCATTTGGGTCATCTGCTGCTGGCATTGTACAATCATTTGCTTCATGGTTTTTCAACCTCTCTGGATACAGCCTCTTTCTTACTCATAAAACATTATTTAGGCTTGGGTTCTCCACCATCTGGCGGGCGTGTCGCAAAATAAGAGCGAATAAGGCGTTGCTCCGGCAGTACGGCTACAATTCGTCCCTGTTCATTCATAACATAAACCATATGATACCGATCTCTTCTGAAAAGACGCAAAATAGGCTCCAAATGTTTCATTGGCAGGGATACAATAGGTAAGGCAATACTTCCCTTAGCTATTTCGCGGTAAAAAAGCTCGTCCCTCCCCAGCAAAAACCGTATAAAACGGTAAGGGATATTCCGATAATCCACAATATTAGAATAAAGCAAAAAAATCCCTACCGCCAGCAGATTTAAATGCATAGGCCCATTTTGCCTTAACAACGGTGAAATACCATACATACAAAATAGCAGACTCGTTACGATACTGGCCCTAAAGGTCCACACTAATGTGCGGTGATAAGAAAAGGATAAACTAATCATTGCCTGCAATATTTTCCCACCATCAAGTGGTAAAATGGGCAGCAAATTAAACAGTGCAATAACTGCATTCCCCTGAATGATATAATTTACATAATCATACTCCGGTCCACTCACATTTCTGAACCATAAAAGGATGATGATCATGATTCCGTTTTGCAGGGGCCCCGCTAGCGCAATGACAATCTCCTTCCACGCATTGAGCTTCCCCTGATCTTCAATGACCGCCACTCCTCCAAAGGGTAACATCTGTATGGAAAGCACCCGCGCGCCTAACAACGAAGCAGCTGTCGCATGACCTAGCTCATGAATAAACACCAATGTAAATAAAGTAATGATCTCGATAAAATGTCCCGTTATTATAGAGGTCAGCATAACCAATACAAACAGTGGATGTAGTGATAAGGTCACCCCTCGGACATTAATCAAGGGCTACCACTTCCGACGGGTCAATGTAGTGATCCCCTCTCTGAACTGCCAAAAATAAAGTTGCCGCCTCGCTGCCGCTGCGACTTGCTGGCAGCACACCGATCTCATCTCCCTCCTGAACCCAGTCGTTCACTTTTAAGGTAGAGCGGGAAAGCCTCCCGTAAGTTGCTGTGATACCGCCAGTGTGTCGAACTGTAACCGAAATCCCGCTTTTGGGATGATTTAATATGTCTAATACTCGTCCTGCATCTATACTTTTAACAGCGATTGGCCCGTTGTCAGTGACATTCGGCGTAATTTCTACCCCTTTCAGGCTCAGTACAAAAGGCTGTGTTATAGTGCCTTCGATCGGTGGAGAGCCCTTTCGATTTGCGGCTACCTTGTGCGTTTCATGCTCCTCGCCAAAAATCGGCAAAAAGGAAGGAGCTCCGTCAAAATAAGTTTCATACCATTGTCCGACGGCTGCAAAATCCATATCCTTATTCAAGGCATCCGCAATAAACATTCTCAAATTCACTGCATAGGGAATATCCCAACGAAACATTCCCCATACCATTCCAAATAACACCGTTGCTATGACTGATCTTCGCCAAAAGGAAGTCCAAAAAGACGGAGCACGATTCGCCCCAAAAGATTGCTGCCAGTGTTGCCGCTCATTTTTCCACTCCGTTTCTGGGTCTCTGGACGAGTTGGCACTGACTATAGGCATCGACCTCATATCTTTATCCCCGTGCCTGTACTGATATATGCCAGAGGGATACGTCTCCGCTTTGCTTCCCGCGATTAGCTGCTGTATACGTTCTTCTCTGCGCTGCTTGATTCCGGAATTTTTATTCATCCTGTTCAGCCCCCTCAGCGAGGTATGTTTGATACATCTTATGAGGACGGGCTTCAACTTATGTTGTCCCGTTCGGGAATAAGTACCTAAAAATCAAAAAAAACCGGCGCTAACGCACCGGATTTGTTTTGTATTTATAATATTTATGTAGTGACCCTAAATTTTGTGAAGCCGTATTATAGGAATTTAAAAAGACAAACCAAAAACACTTAAATAAGATTATTACTTATTTAAGTGTCTAGTATTACAAATGAATACTACTACAGCTCCTACCTTAGAACCAATGGAAAATCACTTAGGAAGTGTGGAAGCAATTTACCAGCCATAACTTCCGGTTTTCCTCATCCACCCATACCAAAAAACTTCTTAAAACGTGTCATCACGCTTTTCTTCTGGTCTAGCTGCATGAGGGGCACTGTATCGCCCAAAATCCGTCTCGCAATGTTACGGTAAGCAATCGCGGCCTGTGAATCTGGATTCATAACGGTAGGCTCCCCTGTATTAGCTGCTTTAATTACCATTTCATCATCCGGCACAATCCCAATAAGGTCTATGCTAAGCACTTGTAAAATCCCATCAATATCCAACATATCTCCGGATTTAACCATGCTATTGCGAATGCGGTTAACCACCAACTTGGGTGATATCACATGTGAGCTTTCCAGTAAACCAATTACCCGGTCTGCATCGCGTACGGCTGCATTTTCCGGAGTAGTCACAACAATAGCCTGATCCGCCCCAGCAATGGCATTTTTAAAGCCTTGCTCAATACCCGCAGGGCAATCGATCAATATATATTCAAAATCCTTTTTAAGCTCCAAAATAATATCCTTAACCTGCTCCGGCGTAACAGCACTCTTGTCCTTGGTTTGAGCGGCTGGCAGCATATACAGCTCCTCAAAACGCTTGTCCTTAACCAGTGCCTGATTTAAACGGCAACGACCTTCCGCTACATCAACAAGGTCGTAAATAATTCGGTTTTCCAGACCCATCACAACGTCTAGATTACGCAAACCGATATCCGTATCCACCAAACATACCTTTTTGCCGAGCAGTGCAAGCGCTGTTCCTATATTGGCTGACGTCGTCGTTTTGCCGACGCCGCCTTTTCCTGAAGTGACGACGATAGCCTCTCCCATGTGCTACACCCCTTTGAACACGTTAAAATCGCGGCCCAGACGCACAATATTGCTCATTTTATCTATTTGCATAGCGCCATCCTTGAGATACGCAAATTCCATACCGGATTCACGTGTCTCCCATTCGTCTGGTGGACGGCTGATCATTTCGGAAATTCGCAGCTGTGTCGGTGCAAAATAGGAAGCCGCTATAATCGCTTCACTATTTCCCTCCATCCCTGCATGCGCCATGCCTCGCAGAGCGCCGAGGACATAAATATCACCAGTACATGTTATAATTCCACCCGGGTTTACATCTCCCAAAAAGAGTAGGTTCCCATTGTGATGAAGCACTTGACCAGATCGGATAATCCCTGTCACCGTGTGAATAGGGGGCTTTCCCTGCACTTCCACAGGCAGTCCAGGTGATTCTACAGACCTGATGAGCAGATTCCCCTTTTGCTTCAAAATCTCCAGAATACTTTCCTTCTGTTCCTCTGTCACTTCTCGGCTTCCCAGCTTAATATCCACATGAATGATCGGGCCTGTTAAAATATTTTGATGACTGTGCTCCAGCTTAAAACGCAGCTCACCCAGCAAATTCTCAAACTCGCATTGATCGTCCAGCAGGAATACCAGGCCATCTTTGATGCCTTTAATCGTGACATGATTCGATTTCACCGCCATTAGCCTGTCCCTCCTATCTCAATCATTTCGTCCCCGGGACGTCAAATCCCTGCTAACCCGGACAAAATGTGTGTAAAAAGACCTAGACAGCCTCTTCCTTTTTCACACGGATACCCAAACGCTGCAACTGCTTGCGAACTGGGACATAAATGATGAGGGCGAACAGAAAATGGATAAATAAATCAGGAATTATATACTGAGCAAGTGCCCAATTGAAAGTCTGATGATTCAGCTGGAACAGCTGGTCAATGGCAAAAAGCATAGAATCCAAGAGGAAACTACCAATCAACACGGCTGCCATCATAATGGGCATCTGCGCACGTCGAGCTGTAAAAACAAGCCCCAATAAGTATGCAGACAACCCCATTGCAAAAGAATAAGGCCCAATGATAAACCCATAGAACACTACATCATGAATAAGTCCAAAAACAATACCTAGCACCAATGCTGTATGACGGCTGTAATACACAGACACAAACAAAATCACGACATACACAAAATTCGGAACCATTCTTGAATGCCAACTATCCGGAAGAAGCCATGGAAGAATCGTCCCTTCAGCTATAAACAGTACAAACAGCAGCAGTATTAGAACCTGACCGCGCATCTTCATTATTCCGGTACCTCAGGAGTGTAGAGGATGAGCAGTTCTTTCCAATCCACAAAGCTGGCTGCCGGTTTAATAATCGCTGTCCGTGTTTTGCCAAACTCCCCAACCTGAATCTTCTCTACCGTTCCAACCATTAGGTTTTTGCGGAATTTACCACCTGCGCCAGATGTAATAATCTGATCACCCTTTGCGATTGGATCTTTTTCCTCAATGCGAGTCATTTGAAATCTGTTCGTACCCGGATCATAGCTTTCAATCATACCAAACGATTGATTTTCCTTGCCCAAGACTGTCGCTGCAATAGCATAAGAATTCGGATTTTTAGGATCCAATGTAGTCAATAGGGTAACGGTGGACGTAAAATTCCCCGTTTGACTAATGACTCCTACAAATCCTTCAAGCGAACTGACTTCCTGACCAACCTTCGCTCCGTCCTTCTCACCAATATCGATCACAAGCGTTTTGGAATCATTGCTGACGCTGTTCACTTGAGCAACACGATAATCATAATTATTTTTCGCCTTTTGCGTTTGGGTGAACTTCAGTTCATTCTGCAGTCTGGCATTTGTTTCAACATAATTATGGGTCTGAATTTGGTCACGAGTCAGCTTTGCCACAGCAATTTTTAACCGTTCATTTTCTTCGTAGATACTGCGCATATTCCCGATATCTTCAAAGAAGCCCGCTATTGCAGAAGCGGGCCTGTAAAAGATACCTTGCACAAAGCCAATCGAGTCTCTGGCGAACTTCTCGGGCCAGGTTAAGGAATTCCTCTGTCCAAGTGTAATCCCCATAAGGGCAATAAACAGAACGATTCCAATCAATAGAACAAATAGTCTTTTATTGCCAAGCAGCTTAAACAGTTCCTACACCCCCGATTCAACGTTTGGAACGGACGGCAGAACTGCTGCGCGATTTGAACAAATGAATATTTTCCAACGCTCTGCCTGTGCCGATTGCCACACAATCTAGAGGATTTTCTGCTACGATCACCGGCATTCCGGTTTCACCTGCCAACAGCTTGTCCAGGTTACGTAGAAGTGCTCCACCGCCAGTAAGTACAATACCTCTATCCATGATATCCGCTGCCAATTCGGGAGGGCATTTTTCCAGTGTTACTTTAACCGCATCCACGATTGCATTGACTGTATCCGATAATGCTTCACTAATTTCATCAGAAGTAATCGTGATCGTCTTTGGCAAACCTGTTACCAGATCACGTCCGCGGATTTCCGAGGTTTCCACTTGCTCTAATGGCATAGCTGAACCCACTTCCATTTTCAGTTGCTCTGAAGTCCGTTCACCAATCATCAGATTGTATTGGCGCTTCACGTATTGGATGATGGACTCGTCCATTTCATCGCCAGCGACACGCACGGAGCGGCTTGTTACAATCCCACCCAGGGAAATGACTGCCACCTCGGTTGTACCTCCACCGATATCGACAACCATACTGCCTGTAGGCTCCCATACAGGAAGATCAGCGCCAATTGCTGCTGCAAACGGCTCTTCTATCGTATATGCCTCTCTTGCGCCTGCTTGCTTCGTCGCATCTTCAACGGCACGCTGCTCCACCGCAGTAATGCCCGAAGGCACACAAACCATCACGTTCGGATGGCGTGGAAACAAAGAGCGTTGGGCTTGCGCCTGACGGATAAAATATTTGATCATCGTTGCTGTCGTATCAAAATCAGCAATGACACCGTCCTTCATCGGACGAATCGCACGGATATTTCCCGGTGTGCGACCGATCATTTTTTTCGCAGATTCACCAACAGCCTCAATGGTTTTTGTATCTGTACGCAAAGCGACTACAGATGGTTCACGAACCACAATTCCTTTACCTCTTACGTATACAAGCGTGTTTGCCGTCCCCAAATCTATTCCCAAATCTTTTGTAAAGCCACCCAGCATGATGTAATCTCCTTTTCTCTTCCCTGAAATCTGTTATCCAATGTATAAGCGGTTTATTCAGGCCGGATTATCCGGTCGTGTTTAAATGTTTGATTTAAATATTATATTATATCAGACCTTGTTCCTTCAAACTTACAAAGATCCCGTCCCCGATCACTATATGATCAAGCACGTCGATACCCACGATGTTGCCCGCTTCCATCAGGCGGCGAGTCAACTGGACATCTTCGGGGCTTGGCTTCGGATCACCGCTCGGATGGTTATGAGCGCAAATTATTGAAGCACTGCTGCATTTGATTGCTGCCCGAAATACTTCACGTGGATGCACGATGGCAGAATTCAGGCTACCCATAGATAGTGTTTCCTGAGCAATGACATGATTTTTAGTGTTAAGGAACAAGCATACAAAATGCTCTTTCTGCAAATAACGAAGCTGCTCAAACAACAGATCTGCCACATCCCGCGGGCAACTAATCACCGGGGTCTCCAAATGGCGAGACAAAGCTAATCGGCGCCCCAGTTCGATACCCGCTTTTAACTGTATCGCTTTAGCATCCCCAATGCCCTTAATCTGGGTCAACTCGCTCAAGCTCATATCCACCAGTTGACGCAAATTTCCTGCCTGCTGCAAAATACGCTGCGCTAAATGCACCGAAGACTCATTTTGCGTTCCTGTACGCAGCAATATTGCCAGCAACTCCGCGTTGCTTAAGGCATCCGCCCCATATGTCATCATGCGCTCTCTTGGTCGTTCTTCATGGGGGAGGTCGCGAAGCATCAGTATTGGCGACTCCAGCATATGTTTATCCCCTTTATGGACGCAACACATTCACTCCAAAATCGGACAGCATGTCCGACAGCAAGGAAAGCGGCAATCCTACGACGTTAAAATAACAACCCTGAATAGATTCCACCAGCGTAGCACCCATGCCTTGAATGCCATACGCTCCTGCCTTGTCAGACGGTTCACCAGTATTCACGTATGCCACAATTTGCTTTTGACTCAGAGGCTTCATTGTAACCTCCGTTTGGCGATGTCTGACAAGCACTTCGCCGGTTCCGGTATGTATGCAGGCTACCCCGGTGTACACCCGGTGTGTCCTTCCCTGCAATGCAGTCAGCATGCGAACTGCGTCCGCATGGTCGGCTGGCTTGCCCAATACCGAACCATCCAGCACGACAATGGTATCACTGCCAATCACCAGTCCGGCTTCCTTCGACTGAGTGACGGTGTTCACGACCGCTTGGGCTTTGCGTGCCGCAAGGGTCTCCACGATTTGCTGAGGCGTCCAGCTCTCAGGCGTGCTCTCATCCGCATGACTTGGCACCACCTCAAAGGGGAGTCTCAAAAATGCGAGCAATTCCTTCCTTCTTGGTGAAGTCGATGCCAAAATAATGCGGGGCGTAATTTTCCCGTCCATAAGGGAAGCTCCTTTTCATCAGTTAGAGCCTGCGGTACAGCCAGAACGCGGCAATGATGCCGATCAGACTAAGCAGGCTCAATTCAAAATTTATTGTTATGTTGTAGCTGATAATATCCAGGTCCGCTCTCGGCGACCAAGATATCCTAGTGGGGTGGGTCAGAAAAGAAAGGAATTTGATCGATTGAAGGGCTTTGGCAATCCATGCACCCAAGAGCCAACCGAGCAATAAAAACAGTATAAGCATTCCTACATTTTTTTTCATCTGATCTTCCCTCGCCATTTTTTGACACCTTCATTATTATACGGTGATTTGTACTGCAATACAAACAGAAATCCGGCATGGGGAACTATTTCCAGTTCCTTGCCGGAAAATATGGTTAGCCTATTGTTTTATGAATTGGATAAATTCCCTCTCACGCAAAACATATTCCATCATGGAGGACTGAATCTCCCAAATGTGTTCCTTGGCTGAATTCTTATTATATTCCCCAAGTGCAGAGATCGCGCTGTTCATCGCCTTTTCAAGTGAGGTTGCGGAGGCAACCGCTTCCTTCGGAAGACCACTGGGAAGTACAGTGATATTTTGTGTCCACTGCTGATGCAGGTCGTTCAGCTCCTTCATGTCGGAGGCTGGCACCGTATTCGGACCTCCTTCTCCGAGCAAGTTTGAGGAAAGTCCGCTCAACTTACCCACCAATGAGCTACTTAACTGAAAAAAGCTAGTGAGTTTATCACCTTCGCCTCCGTAAGCCGCTTTTTCAAATCCAGGCAATTCAAGCTCACGAACATACAATTCGACTCCTTGTGTTTTCAACTGATTGCTGAGCAACTTGGCTTGCTCCCTATCCGGTGATATTCCTGCATATACCCGGTTTTGGTCCTCGGTATCCCCTCCTGCTGCAATACCTGCCTTTAACAGTTCTTCTTTTGCTTGTAAGGCCCGTTCTGGTGTGCTGAAAACCCCATATTGCAACAAATAGTAGGTTTGAGGTGGTACCTGAGCCTCTATGACAGTGACAGGGACAGAATTCTCTTTTGCAGATATTGCATCCACACCAACAGATTCTTTAAAGACCGGTACAGCCTCCTCTACTGAAGGATCTGATCCCGGAACCATGCCTCCTCCGTTAAACAGTAACAACATAATATATCCAAACATGCCTCCGGTCACCAGTGCGCTGGCTACAGAGCCAACCAGTTTCCATCTAGAAGGGTGGGGCGGACGTCTTCTGTACTCTTGACCAGAATGATAAGCTTCCTCATCCTCTTCCAGGCTATCCGGTAGAACTTCCGCATCTGACCAGGAAGCCGCCGAACGACCAAAGGGGTCATCCCATCCCTCTTGTACTCTTAATGTCGGAGCAAAACGCCGACTTGAAATGCGTTTATTCCGATTCTCAGGTTCTTTGATCTTTGATTCTTGCGTAGTTGCAGTATTTTTCTCCATTCCTCTGTTCCGTTCCGTTTCTTTATGCGGGTTATCAGTTTCACGCTGTTCGTTCGTAATCGACTCGTTTTTGTACGGAAGCACCTGTAGCTTATCCTCCCGGCTTGTCTCCGGCAACTGTTGGTCGAACCGGAATGTCATCTTGGTCTTGTTCATGGATGCACTCCCTCCTTGTCCCATACTTCCTCATAGTCTGTTGTATGAGTCAAGCTAAGAATATATGCCCCAGCATTACAAAAAAGGGTATCCCGAAACACAGTCGTGTTCGGAATACCCTTAAATAATTGTAATTCATTGGTGCAACAGCTCATTATTATACGGTTTACACTTGCTGTCCGCGAAGATGGCGCGCTAACGCGTCACCTGCTTTCCAGATATCTCCCGCTCCCATCGTCAGCACAAGATCACCCGGCTGTAATCGATCTTTCAACTCCTCGATCACAGCTTCTTTGGTCGGCAAGTAGATTGCATTAGCATTGCTGTTTTGGACGATTAAATCCACGAGCTTGGAAGAATGCACGCCTTCAATCTGTTTTTCTCCCGCTGGTGAGTAAATATCGGTAATGATGACTTCACTAGCCTCGCTAAACGCGCGGCTGAACGCATCGAGCAGGAAAAAGGTGCGGCTATAGCGTTGCGGCTGGAATACAGCAATAATACGCTTGCCCGTCGCTCTCGCTGCGCTAATCGTAGCCTCAATCTCTGTTGGGTGATGCGCATAGTCATCAATAATCAGTATGTCATTGCTTTCACCTAGTACTTGAAACCGACGCTTCGCTCCGTGAAATTCCACAATTGTAGCAGCGATTTGATCGAATGGAATCCCTGCTTCCAAACATGAAATTACAGTCGCCATCGCATTATACATGTTATGTTTACCCGGCACTGATAGTTCGATTGTTCCGAGTGCTGTTCCCTTACGGCTCATAGTGAAGCTTAATCGACGGTCACCTAATTGGATATCTGTCGCCATATAATCCGCTTCATGCTCCACTCCATAAGTAATGACCCGAGTCTGGAGTTGAGGCAGCATTTCCCGGATGTTCTGATCATCTGCGCATACAATAGCCGCTCCATCCGGTCGAATTTGACTCAAAAACTGTACATAAGCACTTTTCAGACGATTAAAGTCGCCATCGTAATTTTCCAAATGATCTGCTTCAATATTGGTTACGATGCCTTGCCAAGGATGATATTGCAGGAAAGAACCATCACTCTCATCCGCCTCAGCAACGACAAACTCGCTTTTACCTGCTTTGGCATTCGTCCCCAAATTCGTGATTTCGCCGCCAATAATATACGTTGGATCAACGTTACATCTCTCCATAACCAGAGCGATCATGGAAGAGGTTGTCGTTTTACCGTGCGCACCCGCAACAGCTATTCCCTTACGTTCGTTAAGCAAGCGAGCCAGCATCTGCGAACGGTGCAGAGTTGGAATATTCAATTCCTCCGCTGCCACCCGCTCCACATTGTCACGTGACAATGCTGTTGAATAGACGACGATATCCGCGCCTGCAATATGCTCAGGCGTGTGTCCAATATATATTTTTGCGCCTTTTGCCGCCAGTTTTTCTGTCAGCTCCTGTGATGCCACATCTGAGCCAGTCACGGTATAACCCATCTCCAGCATGACCCGAGCAATCGCGCTCATCCCGTAGCCGCCGATACCGATAAAATGAACATGTTCCGAAGTAATCAACAAATTTCACCAACCTTTTTCCGAATCGGTTTGATACATAAGGGTAGCCCGTACATCCGCAATAAGGTACAGCGTGCCGGACACCACCCCCAGATCTTCCGCTTCCGTATGTGATTGAAACAGGCCAAGAGCCTTTTTCCAGTCACCTTCTACAATTATTTTTAAATCCGTTTTGGCATAAGACGGCCGCAGCTTCTCCACGAGATGAGCCAATTCAGCGGCATTCATTTTGCGCCGAAAATCGGGCTCGGTCAGGATAAGCGTATCCACTAGTGGCAGTATATGCTGCAAGTATGCTTCATGATGCTTGTTTGACAGCATCCCCATCATTAAAACCAATTTTTTGTACGAATACACTTGAGGAAGACTCTTGGCCAGCGTCTGTGCTCCTTCTGGATTATGAGCCCCGTCAAGAACAATTCTCGGTGATGTACTGACTTGTTCGAGACGCCCTGCCCAGGCAGTTTGCCTAAAGCCCTCCAGCAGTTCTGCATCATCCAACACAAAAGCCATATACTGACGTAGGACCTCAAGTGCCATCATAGCTCCTGCCGCATTAGAACATTGGTGCTCGCCTAACAACGTGATGTCAATTTCCATATGTCGGAAGGGCCCCGCGAATGAAAAGGTTTGAGCTGTTTCATCTCCGTTTAGCCGTTCATACGTAAATTGTTCTCCTGCCAGGTACAAGGTAGCTCCTTGCTTTGTCGCCGTTTCACGTATGACCTGAATAGCCTCGGGTTGGGAAACACAACTGACGACAGGTACACCCGGTTTGATGATACCGGCTTTTTCCCTTGCAATCTGTTCGAGCGTATCTCCCAAAATATCCGTATGGTCATAGCCGACATTTGTAATAACCGAGAGGATTGGATTCACGATATTAGTTACATCCATCCTTCCCCCAAGACCTGTCTCCCATACCACAACATCTGGGAAAGATACCGTAGCATAGTATAAAATAGCCAACGCTGTCGATACCTCAAACATTGTAGGTGATCCCAATTCACTATCTGCGATTTCTTTCACCAACGGATACAAGCGATTGGCAAGCAAAACCAGCGTTTCATCGGGAATATCGGTCCCATTGAATTGAAAGCGGTTCGTAAATCGGGTGATGTACGGAGACGTAAAAGTCCCGACATCGTACCCACATTTAAGTAGCACAGAGGTCAGAAAGGCACAAGTCGAGCCTTTACCGTTGGTTCCCGCAATATGCACAAATTTCAGATGTCGTTGCGGATCACCCAATTTACTCATTAGTTGTTCAATTCGTTCCAGTCCAGGTCTGATACCAAACGGAATCAAGCCGTTAATCCATTCCACTGCCTCATCATAGCTTTGTAAAGGAGCCGTATCTCCGCCCCTGATCGTATCTGACATCCTCTTCACCTTCAGGTCATTTTATTGTGAGTGAAATTATCCCTTGAGTTCTTCAATACGTGCGATAACTTTAGCGCGCTTATCTGAGTAATCGGCTTGCTTGGCCTTCTCTTCCTCGATGACTTTAGCTGGTGCCTTCGCCACAAAGCCTTGGTTAGATAACTTTTTCTCCACGCGCTCCACTTCACTGTTCAAATGCTGAAGTTCTTTTTCCAGTCTGCTAATTTCCTGGGCAATATCAAGCAGTCCGGCCAGCGGCAGGTACAACTCTGCGCCGCTAACTATAGATGTCATCGCTTTATCTGGAACGGTGAACTCTAATCCCGCGTCGAATTCAGACGTATTACAGAATCTACGCACATATTCCCCATTGCGGTTAATGATATCGAGAACGGCTTGATCGCCGGGTTTTATGAGCAACTCAATTTTTTTACTCATCGGCACATTGACTTCAGCACGGATATTGCGCACAGCGCGAATTACGTCGATCAGCAAATTCATTTCTGCAACTGCATCCTTATCCTCAAAAGCCGGATCATAAACAGGCCAAGCGGCCAGTGTAATCGTTTCTCCCTCATGTGGAAGATGCTGCCATATTTCCTCAGAGATAAACGGCATGAACGGATGAATCATGCGCAGCGTCCGGTCCAATACATATGCAAGTACGGACTGCGTTTTCTTTTTCGCATCTGCGTTGTCGCCATATAGGGAAAGCTTCGCAAACTCAATGTACCAGTCGCACAAATCATCCCAAATAAAGTTATACAGAAGGCGGCCTGTCTCGCCAAATTCATAAGCATCTATTAGACGCGTGATGTCGCGTGAAGTTTCGTTTAGACGATGCAGAATCCAACGATCAGCGGTGCTCAGGTCACCAGTAATGTCTATATCTGCCGAAGTGACGCCTTCCAGATTCATCAGCGCAAAGCGTGACGCATTCCAGATTTTATTGGCAAAGTTGCGGGCCTGCTCCACCCGCTCCCAGCGGAAACGAAGGTCTTGCCCAGGCGTGCTACTGGTGGAAATCATATAACGCATGGCATCGGTACCATATTGGTCAATCACGTCGAGCGGATCAACACCGTTGCCGAGGGATTTGGACATTTTTCTACCGTCCGCATCACGAACCAACCCGTGCATAAGTACGTCCTTGAACGGAATCTCTTCCGTAAACTCGAGTGCTGTAAAAATCATACGCGATACCCAGAAATAAATAATGTCATAGCCTGTAACCAAGACATTAGTCGGATAGTAGCGTTTGAGGTCCTCTGTCTGCTCAGGCCAGCCCAGTGTCGAAAACGGCCACAAAGCCGAGCTGAACCAAGTATCCAGCACATCCTCATCCTGTTTTAGCTTTCTGCCAGCATACTCAGGCAAAGTTGTAGGGTCCTCCGCCGATACAATCACTTCTCCGGTATCCTCATCGTACCAAGCCGGAATACGGTGTCCCCACCATAATTGACGGGAAATACACCAGTCACGCACATTTTCAATCCAATGCAGATAAGTACGTTCAAAGCGATCCGGTACAAAGTTTACCCCGTTGCCAGCCTTCTGCACTTCAATGGCTTTAGCTGCCAGAGGCTTCATTTCCACAAACCATTGTGTGGACAGATAAGGTTCTACAACTACACCTGTACGCTCGCTGTGG
Organism: Paenibacillus sp. SEL3; assembly: GCF_054602585.1. Lineage (NCBI taxonomy): Bacteria > Bacillati > Bacillota > Bacilli > Caryophanales > Paenibacillaceae > Paenibacillus > Paenibacillus sp. SEL3. The sequence goes on from NZ_CM137725.1 coordinate 1,773,824, forward strand.
CCTACTTGATGTACGTGCTCTTCAATACGAATCAGTACGCCCTGCTCTTTCAGATCAGCGACGATTTGCTTACGGCAATCGCTACGATCAAGGCCCTGATATTTGCCTGCTTCGGCATTCATCGTTCCCGTTTCGTCCATCACTGTAATTTGTGGCAGCTGGTGACGTTGTCCCATTTCAAAGTCATTCGGATCGTGAGCCGGTGTAATTTTAACCGCGCCGCTACCGAAATCTTTATCAACATAATCATCCGCAATGACCGGAATTTCCCGTCCGATGATTGGGAGCACAAGCGTTTTGCCGATCATTTGCTTGTAGCGTTCATCTTCCGGGTGTACAGCTACAGCTGTATCGCCCAGCATCGTTTCAGGACGTGTAGTGGCTACCGTAATAAATCCGCTACCGTCTTTCAGTGGATATTGCAGGTGATACAGATTTCCGTTCACCTCTTTGTATTCCACCTCAATGTCCGATAATGCAGTACGTGCAGCAGGGTCCCAGTTTATGATGCGTTTACCGCGATAAATCAGACCCTTCTTGTACAGTTTAACGAATACCTCGCGTACCGCTTGGGACAGTCCCTCATCCAGCGTAAAACGCTCACGAGAATAATCGAGAGAAAAGCCCATCTTTTCCCATTGGTTATGGATATTATCTAGGTAAAGATCCTTCCACTCCCACACTTTCTCCAAAAACTTCTCGCGGCCCAAATCATAACGTGTCAGGCCTTCTTCACGCAGCTTTTGCTCTACCTTTGTTTGGGTAGCAATACCCGCATGGTCTGCCCCTGGCAGCCACAAGGCATCATAGCCCTGCATCCGCTTGGCGCGAATAATAATATCCTGCAAAGTAAAGTCAAGAGCATGTCCAATATGCAACATACCTGTAACATTCGGTGGTGGAATAACGATTGTAAAAGGCTCTGCCTCTGGATGTTGCCCAGCGCGGAAATAGCCCTTCTCCATCCACGTTTTGTACCATTTTTGTTCTGCTGATTTTGGATCGTACGTTGTTGGCATTTCCAAGGTTGTCTTGTTGTCTTGTTCTGACATATCAGGATACCTCCATGATTTTTCAATTGGCAAATAAAAAAAGCCCTTCATCCTCAAAGGACGAAAGGCTGTTCTCTCGCGGTACCACCTTTGTTTCACCCCTAGTGTATGTATCCACTGATCCATTACACATGGTGTGACACTTTATGCAGATAACGGTTGCGGACCGGCCTTATTCTACCGTGAACCTCTTATCTTCCGTAGGAATTAAATGAGGAACCGTTCAAACAGGCGACTCCCGGGTGACTTCGGCCAGTAGCTTCCTGCGGAACCTCACAGCGCTGCAATTCCACTCTCTGAAGGGCTTGCTGCCTACTCTTCCCGATCTCAGTCTTTCAATAACTATACCACATCATACATTTCCCATTGACTATAGTCAACACCCGCTGTGCATTTTTCAGCAACCGGATCAAGGGATGTACAATACCTGTCCTTCTTCCACATGATGCTCCGCCAATCTGTTATACAGTTGAAGCTCACGCGTGCTGAGCTGATAACGGTCAGCTATGGTTTCCAGTGTATCCTCGCGCTGTACTATGCATAACCGCACCTTACGAAAAGGTGTTTCATCTTGTGTATGAAAAAAAAGGTTCTTCCACTTGGCATTCTCCCGCTCTTCTTCGGCTTTCTGATCCTGCGGCTCCTGCTCCAATTGCTGCTGGTATTCCGCTTCTTTCACCGAACGGCTGGATTGGAGCAATGATGAGTAGACAACCGGGTCTGGCTCGTCTGCCTCTTCATCCTTTTTACTGTTAAGCGCCACACGCATCTCTGGCTTATCCTCAGTAAAAGTGTCATGGGCCTCGTGATTCACCTGTTCTGACGCTTCAGGCCTGAAGTCGAAGCTATCTACTTGACTCGCTTCCAACTGTGGCTCCAGATAGACCTCGGACTCCGTAGCAGGATGCGGTTCAGACAGCAAAGGGTCATAATTTACATTAGGAGATGCGGAAGATACTTTGGACTCATTTCCCCCTGCCCATGCTTCCTTTTGCTGAAATCCCCACACTTCCGGAGACCCATGCTCATGTTTGACCTCGGGAGAGTTATCTTCAACTGCTTTGCCCGTCCAAGGCTCATAGAATCGGTTAGGATCTACTGCTGGCTCATAAGCTTGCTGTTCCGACGATGATTGCTGTTCCCCTTGGTCCTCAGACAGCTGTTCCCAGGAAATGGACTCCTGTTGTACTGGCACACTGTAGGAGGTTTCAGGATCTGTAACGTAATCAGAGGTCGAGTCATTGGTAGAATAGGCCTCTGCCTGACGATACTCTTCATCGGCGGAAAGGGATTGAACCGGATGCTCAGGTGCATGCACTACGGTAAATTCTTCATCCAACCAGACCGCCGTCTCTTCCGCGTGCGAGCTTTCCACACCATGCAAAGAAAGAACGCCTGTAATGTTTAGACTACGTAAAGAAAGCAGGTCCACATCAAAATTTTCAATCTCGACAGAGATATCTTCCAATCTCCCTACGCGGTTTAGCGGAATGGTAATTTCCACAGGGATCAAATGATGAAGCTCGCTCGTGAACTGTTCAGGTGTGCGGTACACGCCCTCCAGCAGCAAATGCCCTCGCAAAGCGGCATGGTCGCCGTGGGTTACAACCTGAATGCGTGGCAGAAGCTCGATTTCCTCCAACTCAGCAATCCCGGCAGCTTCCTCCGTCAAATGAATGCGTTCATAAATATCAAAACGCAAGCCTTGCGGCTGATCATTCTGTTGTTTGTTCAAGGATGGCATCCTCCTTTGGGCAGTCTCCGCACATCCTCTGACTTCTGGTCAGGCGCACGGAAACTCCATATTGCAAACCGTTTCTAGGTTCAAGTATATGCGCCAAAATAGAAGGCATGCCATCTTTTATAGCTGTTTGTGCAGCTTTTGAAAATCATCCGGCCAAGCATCCTCCACAGTAATCGTTTCGCCACTCAGCGGATGACAGAAGGTAAGACGCTCTCCGTGTAGCGCCTGCCTGCCAAAATCAGTAGCACGCCCCCCGTATAATACATCCCCAAGCAACGGGTAGCCAGCATGACTAAGATGTACGCGAATCTGGTGCGTCCGTCCTGTCTCCAGCGTCAGATATACGAGACTCACTGCACTTGAACCGCTTCCCCATACTTCCCCGAGTTCAATATGGGTAACCGCCTTCTGCCCAGTCGGAGATACACGACGGCGCTGCTTATGATGCCTGTCCTTGCCAATCGGCCAATCCAACGTTCGCAGCGATGGAGGTACTTCCCCTCGTACCAAAGCTACATACCGGCGGTCGATATCCTTAGCTCTCATTTGCTCGTCCAGCTTGAGCAACGCAAACTCATTTTTGGCATATAGCACCGGGCCCGTCGTATCCACATCCAGACGATGTACATGCCGTACCACCGCATGAATGCCATTCATCTCATAGTAGGATGCGACAGCATGATCCAACGTCAGCGGACCATCCTGCACACCACCGTCCGGATGTACTGCCATACCTGCTGGTTTATGTACTACCAGACAAAAATCATCTTCATACAGTACCTTCAAATCATACCAGCGAGGGGTGATGCCAAGGTTCATTACAGGAAAAAGGGCCAGCCGTAGCCGGTCCCCTGTAAGTTCAATCTCTTTATCATGGCGCAGTCTGCGCCACAGCTTTTCCGGTAATTCCAAACGATTCAGCAACCACTGATCTACAGCATCAGCGCTGTTTTTTTCCTCGTCTGTGATTTCCCGTCCTGGCGTGACTTCCAGCCACGGTCCTCTTCTTTTCCAGCCACCTTGCCAGCTCATAGACGTTTGAGCGCGCGATAGTTCGCCTCAATGGTGGCATCAATATCCTCTACCGTATGCACGCCCGATACAAACATACCCTCAAATTGAGATGGTGCTACACTGACTCCCTCATTCACCATTTCAGTAAAGTAACGACGGAAGTGGTCCTGATTACTCGTTTTAGCTGTATCAAAATTGACAACCTTTTCTTCTGTAAAAAATGGACAAACCATGGAACCCACGCGATTGATCATGACAGGGATACCTAGCTCGTTCGCATTACGTTCGAATCCGGCTTGAAGTCGTGCTGCCCGCTCTTCCAAGCGATCGTATACTTCTGGCGTCAGCAATTTAAGTGTCGAATAACCTGCTGCCATAGCCAGCGGATTTCCGCTAAGCGTACCCGCTTGATAAATGGGCCCCGATGGAGCAATCCGCTCCAGAATATCACGACGTCCGCCGTAAGCACCTACAGGGAGTCCACCACCAATCACTTTACCCAAACAGGTAAGATCCGGTGTCACACCAAAGCGACCTTGAGCCGAATGAAGTCCAACCCGGAATCCAGTCATCACTTCATCAAAAATCAGCAGACTTCCGTACTGCTGGGTTACCTCACGCAAACCTTCCAAAAATCCAGGCTGTGGCGGTACAACTCCCATATTGCCTGCTACTGGCTCGACAATAATTGCGGCAATCTCTTCGCCAAATTTCTCAAAAGCTAGCTTCACCGAAGCTAGATCATTATAAGGGACAGTGATTGTATGGGTGGCCACAACTTCAGGCACACCGGGACTATCGGGCAAGCCTAATGTGGCAACACCAGAGCCTGCTTTAATCAGCAAGCTGTCCGCATGACCGTGATATGATCCCTCAAATTTAAGGATTTTACTACGGCTCGTAAATCCGCGTGCGAGTCGAATCGCACTCATAGTCGCCTCAGTTCCGGAGTTAACCATACGTACAATGTCCATAGAAGGAACACGCTCACATACGAGCTTGGCCATTTCGGTTTCTGCCAACGTTGGTGCGCCGAAGCTGGTTCCTTTTACAACAGCAGCCTGTAAAGCTTTAACCACTTCGGGATGTGCATGGCCCATAATAAGCGGTCCCCATGAACATACATAGTCTAAATAGGATTGACCATCAATATCATATACGCGCGATCCTTCGCCATGGTCGATATACACAGGTGTAATTCCAACAGATTTAAAAGCCCGTACCGGGCTGTTTACGCCACCCGGAATGTATTGTTTTGCCTCATCAAAGGCTACTTTGGAGTTCGTATCCTTGCGCACTGTTCGTTGTTCGTCGATCATTCTGACCACTCCTATCTTCTGAAAATAGACTTATTGCTTCAACCATCTTGCCGCATCCTTGGCCGAATAGGTAATAATCATATCTGCACCCGCACGCTTCATACTTGTCAAAATCTCTAGCACCATTGCTTTTTCATCAATCCAGCCTTGAAGAGCCGCTGCCTTGACCATGGCATATTCACCACTAACGTTGTAAGCCACCATAGGCAGATCAAATTGATCCTTAATCGTGCGCATTACGTCAAGATAAGAAAGGGAAGGCTTCACCATCAGCATATCTGCCCCCTCCAGCACATCAGATTCTGCTTCTCGCAATGCTTCACGTGCATTAGCAGGATCCATCTGATAGGATTTGCGGTCACCAAACTGCGGCGCAGAATCTGCGGCCTCCCGGAAAGGACCGTAAAAAGCAGACGCATATTTGACGGAATACGACATAATTGGAATATGTGAAAAGCCTTCTAGATCCAACCCCTGCCGAATCGCCTGTACAAAACCGTCCATCATATTAGATGGCGCGATAATATCTGCACCAGCTCTGGCCTGAGATACAGCTGTACGTACCAGCACCTCCAGAGATTCATCATTCAATACCTCACCGCATACCTCACCATCATGCTCATGCATGTGCACCATACCGCAGTGTCCATGGTCCGTAAACTCACACAAACAAGTGTCAGCCACAACCAGCAGTTCGGGATAACGCGACTTGATCAGACGAGTAGCTTCCTGAACAATACCATCGTCCACAAAAGCCGAAGTCCCTACGCTGTCTTTGGTTTCTGGGATGCCAAATAGGAGCACAGCGGGAATGCCGAGCTCACTAATCTCTTTCAGTTCTTCCTCCAGCCGATCCAGAGAAAAACGGTATACACCTGGCATAGAGCTAATTTCCTGTTTCACCCCAGTGCCAAATGTTACGTAGATCGGTTGGATAAAATCAGTGGGATTCAATACGGTCTCACGCACCATACTGCGGATTGCAGCCGACTGGCGCAAACGGCGATGTCTGGTAAAAGGAACACTCATGATTACAAACCTCCATTTTTTATACATTCATTAGTAAAAACAAAAAAATTATAATGTCATAACAGTACTTGAACGTTTCCACTCACACAACGATTGGATCAGACTTTCAATGGTCGCCTTCTCTGACATAAAACTTACAGTCAAGCCGGCTTGGGTAGCTGTCTCACCGGTCAAAGGACCTATCACAGCAATCGTAACTCCCTCCAGCAGCGACACCGGATCATGGATCCCCATTTGTCTGAGGGCTTCTAAGAAAAAGGTTACAGTTGAGGAACTGGTAAACGTAATCGCATGAATGGCACGCTCCTGAAGCAGCTTGAGAAGTTCATCATCCTGTGTGTTGGCTGCTAGCACCGTTTGATACAAATCAGCCTCGGTCACATGAAGTCCCATCTCCCTCAGCTTTTCTGGCAGCCACGGCCGAGCTAGATCACCTCTTGGGAGAAATACGTTCTGCCCTGCCTGCAAATCCTGCTCAAATCCTTCGAGCAAGCCCTCTGCCTGAAATGGGCCCTCGATCTGTTCTGCCACAATTCCGTGCGTCCGAAGCGCGGCTGCTGTAGCCGGTCCGACTGCGGCAATACGCGCTTTGAACAGCATACGTACGTCCTTGCCCTGTTCCTTTAAGTGCGTGAAAAAGTATTCCACTCCATTAACGCTGGTAAAAAACACCCAATCATATTCTGGCAGTCGCGCAAATGCCTCTTTAATTTCCTGTTTGGTTGGCTCGTCCGAAGGGGCGACCGTCTGAATAACTGGAAATTCATAAGGCTCGCCACCAAGCTCTTCTATCCGATGGACCAGACTGCTGGCCTGCGCACGCGCGCGAGTAACCAAAATTCGCTTGCCAAACAAAGGCATGTCCTCAGCCCATTTTAACTGTTCACGTTGATTGACCACTTCTCCGACAACGATGACGGCGGGAGGCTGAAAATTCGCAGCCTTCACCTTAGCTTCAATATCCGCAAGCGTACCCACCAGCGTATCCTGCTCGGCACGGGTTCCCCAGCGGATCAAGGCAACAGGAGTATTTGATGGCTTGCCGTGTTTTATCAGCTGTTCACTGATATAGCCAATCTTTGCTACACCCATCATAAAGATCAGTGTGCCCGTTGCGTTCGTCACTTTATCCCAATGAATACTTTTGTCGAGTTTATCCGGACTTTCATGACCTGTAATGATAGATAGCGATGAGGCCATATCCCGGTGTGTGACTGGAATCCCCGCATAGGCGGGCACACTGATTGCTGATGTGATGCCGGGTATAATTTCATAGGAAATACCATGTTTACGCAGTAGCCCGGCTTCCTCGCCGACTCGTCCAAATATAGTAGGGTCTCCCCCTTTAAGACGAACAACTGTTTTTCCTTCCAAGGCCAAATCCACCAACAGCTGATTAATTTCCTCTTGCTTCATAGTGTGACGATCTGGCAACTTTCCAACATATATTTTTTGGGCCTCTGGCTTCATCAATCCCAAAAGGCGCGGGCTTGCCAGTCTGTCGTACACAATGACATCGCCCAATTGAATGCATTCCCAACCCTTGACCGTAATTAATCTTGCGTCTCCGGGTCCTGCACCTACCAAATATACTTTTCCTGCCATGCTATCATCCCCTCACCTGCGCCAGAATCTGTTCTGCTCCTTTGGCTATCAAACTGGCCGCCACCGCTTCTCCCAGCTTTTGCGGATCATTTCCCTGGAGCGTTTCCTTCAAAATAACCTCGCCATCTGGCGAGCCTACCATGCCCGTAAGGCTGATTTCTTGACCAGCCCAGACGGCATGAGCCCCGATCGGCACTTGGCACCCCCCATTTAACACGCCCAAAAAGGTTCGTTCTGCCGCAACGGTAGCCGAGGTATCCCGGTCGTTGTAAAGGCGCAGCAAGGCCAATAGCTCTTCATCACTCGCGCGACATTCAATACCCAGCGCTCCCTGCCCAACCGCCGGCAAACAGTCTTCTTCCGGTATATAGGATGTAATTCGATCTTTCCAGCCCATCCGATGCAAACCTGCTGCCGCCAAAATGATAGCGTCAAAACCTTCCGTCTCCAGCTTTTTCAGACGGGAATCAATATTCCCACGCACAGGCTCCAATTGTAGATCAGGTCGCATGGACTTGATTTGACTGGCTCTGCGCAGGCTACTCGTGCCCACCTTTGCCCCTTGAGGCAATTCCTCCAGGCTCTCGGCGCCCAATGTGATCAGGCAATCACGTGGATCCTCACGACGCGGTACAGCGCCGTTGACAAGCCCTTCCGGCAATTCGGAAGGCATATCCTTCATACTATGTACTGCCATATCAATCTCACCAGCCAGCATGGCCTGTTCAATCTCTTTGACAAAAAGCCCTTTGCCACCCACTTTGGACAAGGTTACATCCAATATTCGATCACCCTTGGTCAGGATTTTCTTTACGACAAATTGCAAATCCATTCCATGCTCCGCGCATAGCGCGTTCAAATCTTCAATGACATGCCCGGTCTGAGTTAACGCCAGCGCACTCTGTCTGCTGCCTACCACAATTGTTCGCATGTTATTCCTCCTGATTTTGCGCAATCCACAGGTCTATTTGTTGTTCGGTCCAAGCCATAAATTCATGACGGCGTATTTGATCCAAAATTCCGCTACTCGCCAAGCGCCTCAGTAGTTTAGTCCTTTGCTGTGGGGAACTTATCTTACGTTTGATGATCTGTCGCATATCGTGCATGAAATCCAGATATGGCTCGTATTCGCTACCAAACAACGTATCCAAGGCTGATGTAATATCAGCGGTCACAGCGGGGCCTGCCCCTTCTGTAGAGATACTAATCGTCAGTCTCCCTCGTCGGATGATGCCCGGCGTTATAAAATCTCCCTCTTCCGAGCGATCCGCCACATTTACCAGTATACCCCTTTGTCTGGCCTCATGCGCAACCTTATTATTCACTTCTCTCTGGTTCGTAGCGGCATATACAAGAAAGGCTCCCTGGAGGTCACCCTCGCGATATACGCGATTTACCCAGTGGAGCTGCTTGTGATCGGCCAGGACCTGTAAATCCGGCGTTATATTCGGGCTAATGAGGGTAATGGACGCCCCACTTTCCATCATCCCCTTAACCTTTCGTTCCGCAATCCTGCCGCCGCCTACAATACAACAGATCTTATTGTTACAATTCAACGAAATCGGGACAAAATGCTGCAAATGGCTTTTCACTCTCCCGTCCACTGATGAAATACAGACCAGGAATTCAGCAAAAAATTAAGAATCAATAGCGTGTAGCCCACCAATGCCCACTTTGCCATCACAAGCCCTGAACGCTGATTCAATCTTTTGCTCACTAAAAATATAATATACACACACAGGGCAATCGCTGTCATCAGCACCTTGGTATCTAGCAAGAAAAGCCAGCGTTCCTCAGCAATAATAGAAATAACGGCAACTACAATAGAGACTCCCAGCAAAGGAGTACCAATCAACAGCGCCATATGCGTATACCGATCCATCATTTCCAGACTCGGCAGGCGTCTGATCGTGTCATTCCATTTCTTTACTTTCAATTTACGATGCAAAAACAGATATAACCCCGAAAATACAGCTGCTACCGTCATCGCTACAAAACCAAGATTAGCCAGCGCAATATGAATCAGGAGCAGCCCATGCACGGTATGCCAATTTCCAAGTGGATTGTCGAGAGGCTCCATCCATATATTGTTGAGCACCAGCACTGCAAAACTAATAATATTAAGCAGCAATACCGCAAATTCGGAACGCTGATAACGTGTCAAAATCAAAGAAATCAGCACTAAAATAACTGAAAACAGAAATAGAAAATCGTAGGTCACGAAAATAGGAAGGTGCCCTTCATTCCAGGTTCTTATCCCCATATAAGCAAGCTGGAGCACCAGAACGACAACAAGAAGCCCTGTACCTGTCCGTTTAGCATTCGCATTGCGACGAATCCCATCCGAGAATACAAACAGAAGGCTCAGGGCAAAAACATAAATCATTGAATCATATATAAGCATGCCTGAAGCCACGTCTGTTCACCCACTTTTACAGGCTGGCCGGCGCAAACGACGCTGGCAAAGCCTGAGCCTGAACGGTTTTTTCATGAACACCGGCTTCCGGTTTTATTAACGCAGATGCATCGCTTTTATCTACTTTCTGAGCGGCGTCATCCAAACGATCCTCCAGAGCAAAAATGTGGCTAAACATGTCTAGGGCCTCATTCCCCTGTTTTTGGACAGCCAGTTCCTTTACCCGATTGATCGGATCATGCATCATCTGGTTCAGCATGCTCTTCGTCAAACGGCTAATCACTTTGCGTTGCCGTTCATCCAGCTCGGGAAGCTTATTGAACAAGCTTTCCAACGTATCCTGATGTACAGACTCCGCTTTTTCCTGTAATGCACGAATCACCGGACGCACTCCCATCGTTTTCAACCATTGATAAAACTCGCTAAGCTCATCTTCGATCATATGCTCGATTTTTGTAGCTTCGGTACGGCGCATTTCCAAATTGCTCTCCACGATCCCTTCCAGATCATCAATATCGTACAGGAAAACATTCTGTAATTCACCAATAGCCGGGTCGAGATCACGCGGAACCGCAATATCAATCATAAACAAAGGACGGGACTGTCGACGTTTCATACTTGCTTCAACCCGAGCCCGATCCAGAATATACCCCTGGGCACCTGTCGAGCTAATAACAATATCCACGTCCGCCAACCGATTCATGCCTTCCTCCATCGTAACCGGCGTTCCATGGAACTTGGAGGCAAGGTCTTCCGCACGGGACAAGGTTCGGTTGGCTACAATAACCTCGGCTGCTCCGCCGCTGTACAAATGCTTAACCGTAAGTTCACTCATTTTACCAGCACCGAGAATCAGTACCTTTTTATCGGTAAACATCCCGAAAATCCGTTTGCCTAGCTCAACTGCTGCATAGCTGACAGATACGGCACTTTCTCCAATAGATGTCTCTGAATGGGCACGCTTGCCCAATGTGACGGCCTGCTTAAACAACATATTAAACCACGTTGCCGTAATTTTCTGGGATTGAGCCTGAAGAAAAGCGTTCTTTACCTGTCCCAAAATTTGTGTTTCTCCGATTACCATAGAATCAAGACCACAAGTCACACGGAACAAATGCCGAATCGCCTGCTCGTCCTCATATATATATAAATGTTGTGTAAATTGATCACGCGGAATGCCAAACCATTGCTCCATAAAACTGCGTATAAAATAGCCGCACATGTGAAGGCGGTCCACTACAACATATATTTCAGTCCGATTGCAGGTTGCGACAACTACGCCCTCCAACACACTTTTGGTAAGTTTGAGTTGCTCCAGCGCTTTTGGCAAATCTTGTTCTGCAAATGTAAAACGCTCTCTGACTTCCACAGGCGCCGTACGATAATTCAACCCAACAACGACGATGTGCATTGCAAATTCACCTGCCTAAACTGTAATAAGAATAACCACTGTTATCATAAACTATGTTAATTATATCACAGAAGTCCGAATCTCCTCCGGCTGTTTTATGAATTGTTTATGAAAATTGAATAGCTTTCATGAAACCAGCACGTTCTGTATGATTTGATTTAGTGTAGACCACTTTTAAAACAAATAACCACGGAAATGTTCCATGGCTATAATATAGGACGCACAAACGGCTCCATAAAAAACGATTTACACTAACTCAGCCAGCTTGCACTCTGGTGATTCCACCTGAAGTTCTCCCAAGCCGCGAATCAGCTTTTTCGCATATGTTTTTTTCGGTTTTAGAACGGATACCAGGTAATCAATAGCCAGCTGCGGATCGACAGTCTCACCGCAAGTATAACAATCAATAGCGGCAAACCCTCTCTCAGGATACGTATGAATAGAGAGATGACTCTCCGACAACAGTACAAGCACGGTAGCTCCCTGTGGTTCGAACTGCTTGGATTGAACGGACATCACCGTTGCTCCGCAAGCTTCAGCTGCTTCAACTAATTGAGCCTCCAAAAACTGCGCATCATTCAGTAATTCAAACTCAACACCCCAAGTATCTACGGCAACGTGTCTTCCGAAAGTTGAGTACTCCAATTCCATCTTTCGGTTCCCCCTTCCTAGGAATAAAATGTTTGGAAAAATTTCATCCGCTAGGACCTACGTCATTCACTTCCCGAGGGAATAACCTCTCGCAACATTCAATGTCCTGAGTGAATCCTGGTTCCTACATTTCATTTTCAACGAGATTAAAAATAACATCTATGTGCAGCAAATGCAATCATTTTTTAAGAATAAAAAAGCCTATTTCGGTAAAGAAAGGGACTACACGGCATAACGATTCATTCCATATATTCATGCCTTATTAAGCTTCCAGTGCAAATAATTTTGAGCAACTCATTCGAAGCTTGTGGTCAATCTGTTCCAACTCCGAGAAAGTACGCGCCAAATTCCGCTGGTCAAGCAACGAATTAATGAGATGATATACGTCAGATATTTCATTTTCGACGTTCTGATGCTGAAAAAGCTGTTGCAATTCCTGCACCGTATTTTTATATTCGAATACCAGCCTGGAGCCTCCGGCATTCTTCTCCATAATTTTACGAACCGTACCTTCATTATAAAAATACACCATAGTGAATCCTTGATACATTCGGTAAACGATGCCTTCGCCCTTAAAACGAACAAAAAGTTTGCGTATAAACAGGGTTAGTTGCGGATGAATTAAGCGACAAGTCAATTCACACACAAACGCTCCCTCTTTGGCTTCAAAAAACAAATGAACTTCCTCACCCGCACTATGCTCCAGAACGATTTCCTGTCTTCCGTTATCTAGAACTTTAATATAGTAATGCACCTGGGGATCATCCACTGCCCGCAAAAATTCGTCCATTTGGGTTTCCGACAAGGTCAAAGTGGTTTTAACATACTCTGTGGCTAACCGCTGAGCCATACCCATCTCCTCAATTCTTTCCTGAACCTATAAGTTTAAGCTTTAAATTTATTATACATCAGACCTAAAGTGCTTTTCTTGCACATCAAATCATAAATTCCCGCCATACATCGGAAATAAACGCAAAATGATGGGGTTGAGACTGCATTATCCCCCATATACTCACTTTTCGGCTTAAAATCCACGAGTTCTTTTTGTTATTATATATTATTCCCACCTATTTAGTAAGTTTATTTTTTTGAAGCCCGAACCATGAAAAAAGGACGTCCTCAAGGACGTCCCTAGCCTTACAATTCCGTCTGCTCTTCTTCGTCATTCTCTATATAGCTGGAGATGACAGACCACAGCTCTTCCTTGCCCATACCTTCTTCGGATGAAAAGGGGATAAACAATCCCCCGGGAAGTATTCCGAGTTCCTGCTTGATTACCTTGTAATGCTTTTCTCGCCGCGTTTTAGGGATTTTATCTGCCTTCGTGCCTACAACACATACGGGAAGCCCGTTATGACGTAGCCAATCATACATCATGATATCGTCCTTGGACGGCGGATGGCGCAAATCTACCATTTGAAGCACCAGTTTGAGTGGCTCACGCTCCAGCAAATAAGACTCAATCATCTGCCCCCAAGCCTTGCGGGACGTTTTGGATACCTTGGCGTAACCGTAACCGGGAAAATCGACAAAATAGAGATCATCATTAATCCGGTAATAATTGAGTTGCTGGGTTTTACCTGGCGTAGAACTGGTACGCGCCAAATTTTTACGGTTAATCAACCGATTAATCAATGAAGACTTTCCTACATTGGAGCGCCCCGCCAGAGCAATCTCTGGCAAAGCGTCCACAGGAAACTGATCGGGACCAACCGCACTTATTATAAATTCTGCTTTTGTTACTTTCATTGTGTCCTTAATTCCTCTCTAATGTACCCTTGCCTGCTCAACCAAAGCATGCTTTAGCACCTGATCCATATGGGCAACGGGGACAAATTCAACATCCTGCCGGATACTGTCGGGAATATCCTTTAAATCCCGTTCATTATCTTTGGGAAGCAGAATTTTTTTGTAGCCTGCCCGGTGGGCAGCCAGCGACTTCTCTTTTAAACCACCAATCGGCAATACACGGCCGCGCAGAGTAATTTCGCCCGTCATAGCCACATCCTTGGATACATGACGGTTGGTCAAAGCTGAAATTAACGCGGTAGCAATAGTAATTCCCGCAGATGGACCATCCTTCGGAATCGCACCCTCAGGAATATGAATGTGGATATCATTTTTCTCATAAAAGTCTAGTTCAATGCCCAGATCAACTGCTTTGGAACGGGTGTAGCTGAATGCCGCCTGTGCAGATTCCTTCATAACGTCTCCCAGTTTACCCGTAAGAATCAGTTTACCACTACCAGGTACGACCGTCACTTCAATCATCAGTGTTTCACCACCGACCTCTGTCCATGCCAAGCCTGTAACCGTACCGATCTGATCCTCCAGTTCTGCAACACCGTAACGGAATTTAGCGATACCCAGATAATCCTTCAGATTATCCGGTGTGATTTGAATTGGTCCTTCGCCACCAGATACAACGGACTTCGCCGCCTTGCGGCACAGAGAAGCCATTTGCTGCTCAAGATTCCGCACACCGGATTCACGCGTATATTCGCGAATGACACGCAGTAGCGTATCCTCCCCGATAACCAGTTGTTCCTCGTCCAAGCCATGCTCTCTCTTCTGCTTGGGCAATAGGTACCGATTGGCGATTTCCAGCTTCTCCAGTTCGGTGTAGCCAGGAATATAGAGCGTCTCCATGCGGTCCATTAGCGGACGCGGGATGTTGTGTGCAGCATTGGCTGTCGTTACAAACATCACATTGGACAGGTCAAACGGCAGCTCAACAAAATGGTCACTGAACGTATTGTTTTGTTCAGGATCAAGCACTTCGAGCAATGCCGCCGATGGATCTCCTCGAAAATCGGAAGCCATTTTATCAATCTCATCCAGCAAAAATACTGGATTAGACGTTCCTGCGGTCTTCATCCCCTGAATGATCCGCCCCGGCATCGCACCAACATAAGTCCGACGGTGACCGCGGATTTCCGCTTCATCCCGCACACCTCCGAGAGAGATGCGGACAAATTCCCGACCCATGGATTTGGCAATCGAACGGGCCAACGAGGTCTTGCCGACCCCTGGCGGACCCACGAGACACAGAATCGGTCCCTTAATGGTCTTCACCAGCTTGCGTACAGCCAAATACTCCAATACACGCTCCTTGGGTTTATCCAATCCGTAGTGGTCGTTATTAAGTACCTCTTCAGCTTTGACGATATCCAGATCATCATCGGTAAACTTGTTCCATGGCAAGCTTAACAACCAATCCACATAATTACGGATGACGCCACCCTCGGCAGAGCTTGCCGGCATTTTTTCCAGACGATCGATTTCCTTTTCGACCTTCTCCTTCACCGGAACAGGCAACTCCAGTTCACTTAGCTGGTTGCGCAGTTCTTCAACTTCTCCCGCGCGACCTTCCTTCTCGCCAAGTTCCTTCTGAATTGCCTTCATTTGTTCACGCAGATAATACTCCTTCTGCGTCTTTTCCATCTGCTTCTTCACACGCTGGTTGATTTTACGTTCCAGCTCCAGTACTTCACGCTCATTGTTCAAAATATCCAGAAGCTTCTCCAGACGCTGAGTAACGTCGATCGTCTCCAGTATATCCTGCTTTTCCTTAATTTTGAGCGTCAAATGACTTGTGATTACGTCTGCTAGCCGTCCCGGCTCCTCAATATCCGATACCGCAGCGAGAGTCTCCGGTGTTACCTTTTTGGACAAGTTGATATAATGCTCGAACTGAGTTAATACAGTGCGCATTAGCGCATCCGTCTCAGGCTGTACGTTTTCTGCCTCGTGCAGCTCCTTCGCCATTACCTCGTAATATTCTTCATTGTCCGTATATTGAATAATCTCGGCCCGTTCCAGCCCTTCCACCAATACTCGAATGGTTCCATTAGGAAGTTTGAGCATCTGGCGTACCTTGGCTACCGTGCCGACTCGAAAGATGTCCTCTTGTGTAGGTTCTTCAATATTTACTTCTGATTGAGAACACAGGAGAATCAAATTGTCTTCAACCATCGCTTTTTCCAAAGCCTTGACCGATTTTTCCCGGCCCACATCGAGATGCAGAACCATACTCGGGTAGACCAGAAGCCCTCTTAAAGGCAGCAAAGGAAAACGACGACCTTTTGTCTTGGTGGGTCCCATCGCTTTCGCACCTCCAGTGATTCTCAGGTTCCGGATTTTACAATCCTCAAGTTGTTATCTTTCATATTTTATCAAATGTTTTATGAAAAAACCAATGAAAGGGTGGTTCATCAGCAAGATCCTGTATCTGATATCGTCCCGTTATGCGTTCCATCAGCCTGTAACAAGGAAGATTGGGATGGGCGAAAAGTCTCAATTGGCGCATGTACAGGCGAATCCGACGTTATCTCTTCCCCGAACACATGTCGGAACACTTCGGTAACCGACTGTACGGGAATCACCTTTAAACCCTCAATGCTGTCAAAAAGAGCTTGCCAGTTGTCCTGCGGAATGATCACTTTTTTGGCTCCTGCCTGAAAAGCGGCTTCAACCTTGGCTAATACACCACCAATCGGTTTGACACGACCATGGATGCTAATTTCGCCAGTCATTGCAATTTCATGATCCACCGGAATTCCCCGCATCGCGGAAGCAATGGCTGTTGCCATCGCAATTCCTGCGGACGGGCCATCTACCGGCGTACCCCCAGGGAAATTGATATGCAAATCGTAATTCGACGGAGACAATCCGAGCGTACGCAAAACGGTTAGAACATTTTCTACAGAACCTTTAGCCATGCTCTTACGGCGCAGTGTACGGGACCCGCCTCCGATTTCTTCCTCATCCACAACCCCCGTAATATTATAGCTGCCCTTTCCCTCAGGAACCGGAACTGCTGTAACTTCAATTTCAAGCAGCATCCCCATGTTCGGGCCATATACAGCTAATCCGTTAACAAATCCGATTTGCGGCAAGCCTGGTATTTTTCGGTCAGGACGCGGTTGAATTTGACTACTGCCCGCTACCCATTCGACGTCGGAAGCATTGAGACATTCCCTTTTCTCGGTAAGTGCCAAACCAGCAGCCAGCTGGATCATATTGACCGCCTCCCGACCGTTCGTTGCGTAACGCTGTACAACTTCTACCGCCTCAGGACAAGGGCCAAAGCCTAGCTTGTGGACGGCATCCTCTGCAATACGAGCAATCTCCTGTGGCTGCAAGGCACGGAAATAAATCTCCATGCACCGGGAGCGAATCGCAGGTGGCAGTTCATGCGGCGAACGGGTCGTCGCACCCACCAAACGAAAATCGGCTGGCAAACCGTTTTGGAAAATATCGTGGATATAAGCAGGAGTATTCGAATCTTCCGAGTTGTAATACGCACTCTCCAAAAATACCTTGCGATCCTCCAGTACTTTCAAGAGTTTATTCATCTGCGTTGGATGCAGCTCACCAATCTCATCAATGAACAGCATCCCCCCATGCGCCTTCGTCACAGCTCCGGGTTTAGGTTGTGGGATACCCGCTACCCCCATCGCTCCTGCCCCTTGATAGATTGGATCATGCACTGAACCTATCAGCGGGTCTGCAATACCGCGCTCATCAAAGCGGGCCGTCGTAGCATCAATCTCCGTGAATTTGGCGTCTCCCTTGAACGGAGAGGACAGATTCTTCTTAGCCTCTTCCAGCACAACGCGTGCAGCAGCTGTCTTCCCTACACCCGGCGGGCCATAAATAATGACATGCTGCGGATTCGCACTACATAACGCAGCCTTGAGCGCGCGCAGTCCATCCTTCTGACCCACGATATCCTGTAATGTGGCAGGACGTGTGCGTTCAGCCAACGGCTTGGTAAGTGAAATAGAACGCAATTTGCGTAGCTTATCCAATTCCTTGCGGGATTCCCGATCCACCGCACTACGGTTCGTTTTCTGGCTCCGCAGGAGGTTCCAGAAATACAGACCAATAACAATCCCGAAAAACATTTGCACCAATAACAAAATCATAGTCAAGTCCATCGTATTTCCTCCGTTTCTCATCTCAGCAATTTTAAAAATGCCGCTCTATGAAAAACAGTATTTCCTTTTCCGCGATAGCTAAACGGCGGTCTTTCAAAAGATCAGAGAGAAATACAAAAACACCGCGAAGAACAGTTCTGTAGCAGAGCTGCTCTCCACGGCGTTTAAATGATGACAATAGATTATGACTATGCCTCTTTATAATAACTGCTTTTTGCCTACACCTTCTCGGCGGTATGACGTTCTTCACGTCCAGGTATTTTCCCTGTTTCCTCATATGCTTTGACGATGATATCAATTTCTTTTTTCAATTCGTCCACCATATCAGCCTCAGGTACTTTGCGAATCATTTTTCCATAACGGAACAAAAGGCCTTCACCGCGCGCTCCGGCAATTCCAATATCAGCTTCCTTCGCTTCACCCGGGCCATTTACTGCACAACCCAGTACTGATACTTTAATCGGTACCTTGAGTTTTGCAATGTAGTCTTCTACCTCGTTGGCAATAGAGAACAGATCAATATCCAGACGTCCGCAAGTCGGACAAGAAATCAATGTAGCTGCGTTTGTGATTAATCCAAACGTCTTGAGCAACTCACGGGCTACCTTCACTTCTTCCACCGGATCAGCACTAAGTGAAATACGCATTGTGGAGCCGATGCCTGATGCTAGCAAAGCGCCCATACCTGCCGCGCTTTTAACTGTACCCGTAAAGAGTGTACCCGCTTCGGTAATACCCAGATGGAGCGGATACTTAATAATTTCAGCGGCCTTCGTATAAGCAGCAATCGCCATAGGAACATCAGACGCCTTCAGTGACACGATAATGTCATGGAAATCAAGTTCTTCCAGTATCCCGATATGATACAGCGCACTTTCTACCATCGCTTCTGGCGTAGGGTAGCCATACTTATCAAGTAAATGCTGTTCCAATGACCCGGCATTCACACCAATTCGAATCGGAATCCCTTTTTCCTTACATGCCTTCACGACAGCTTCTACTTTTTCACGTCGTCCTATGTTACCTGGATTAATGCGAACTTTATCAATCCCATTTTCAATTGCCAGTAGAGCCAGCTTGTGATTAAAGTGAATATCTGCAACTAGCGGAATATGAATCCGTTTTTTAATTTCCTTAATGGCTGCGGCAGCTTCCTCATTGTTGACGGTAACCCGCACCAGTTGACATCCGGCTTCTTCCAAGCGAAGAATCTCGGCTACAGTTGCTTCCACATCTGCTGTTTTAGTTGTACACATGCTTTGGATGATGACTTCATTGCTGCCGCCAATCGTCAGATTCCCGACTTTAACGGGACGTGTGTCTTGTCTTAAGAACATGTACTTTTCTCTCCCATTAACGCCAAACCTCCACCCCTTAAAACCTCATACAGGTTTAGTGAAGTGGAGATCCGGCTTCTCATGTTTTAGAGATCGCGAAGTATCAATCCTTAGGCGCTCTCTTCTTGTTTTTTATCCTTATCTGTACCACCGAGTTCCGGTGCGATTTTGTCTTTTACAACCTGCTCATTGATGACGCAAGTAGTCACATCCTCACGGGAAGGAACCTCATACATTACGTCCAGCATAATACCTTCGATGATCGCACGAAGGCCACGGGCACCCGTGTTACGCTTGATCGCTTCACGAGCAATGGCTTCCAGAGCATCTTGCTTAAACTCCAGTTGCACATTATCCAGCTCAAGCAGCTTCTGGTATTGCTTGGTTAACGCATTTTTCGGTTCGGACAGAATACGAACCAATGTGTTCTCATCAAGCGGCTCCAGCGTAGAAATTACTGGCAAGCGTCCTACAAATTCCGGTATCAGACCGAATTTCAAAAGATCCTCAGGCAATACCATTGAAGTATATTCGCCTGGTTTCAGATCTTTTTGTTCGCTGGTAGCGTTGAAGCCGATAACCTTTTTACCGATACGACGTTTGATCATTTGCTCCAGACCATCAAAGGCACCACCGCAAATGAACAGGATATTCGTGGTGTCAATTTGAATAAACTCTTGATGTGGATGCTTGCGACCGCCTTGAGGTGGTACAGAAGCAACCGTGCCTTCCAAAATTTTAAGCAACGCCTGCTGTACACCTTCACCCGAAACGTCACGCGTAATGGACGGGTTTTCGGATTTGCGGGCTACTTTATCAATTTCGTCAATGTAGATAATGCCGCGTTCGGCTTTTTCTACATCATAATCGGCAGCTTGAATCAGTTTCAGCAAAATATTTTCAACGTCTTCACCCACATAACCTGCTTCCGTAAGGGAAGTGGCATCTGCGATAGCAAAAGGAACGTTCAAAATTTTAGCCATGGTTTGCGCAAGCAACGTTTTACCCGAACCTGTAGGTCCAAGCATCAAGATGTTACTTTTTTGCAGTTCCACATCATCAATTTTGTTTTGAGTATTAATTCGTTTGTAGTGATTATATACCGCTACAGACAACGATTTTTTCGCTTGATCCTGACCAATAACATATTGGTCCAGAATGTCACGGATTTGCATTGGTTTCGGAATGTCTTTCAGATCTACTTCTTCTTCATGACCCAATTCCTCTTCTACAATCTCCGTACACAACTCAATGCATTCGTCACATATATATACGCCCGGTCCGGCAACAAGCTTGCGAACCTGATCCTGAGATTTACCGCAGAAAGAACATTTCAATTGTCCTTTTTCATCATTAAATTTAAACATAGAGCCACCCCTTTACAGATTAATCGGTTTAGACAGCACCTGGTCAATGATACCGTATGCTTTTGCCTCTTCCGCTTCCATGAAGAAATCCCGGTCAGTATCACGTTCGATTTTTTCGAGGGGCTGACCCGTACGCTCTACATAGATTTGATTCAGCTTAGCACGTGTTTTGATAATCCAGTCCGCATGAATCAGCATATCGGAGGCTTGCCCCTGAATGCCACCAAGTGGCTGATGAATCATGACTTCACTATTGGTAAGCGCGTATCTCTTACCTGGCGCACCCGCTGTTAGCAGCAACGAACCCATACTTGCAGCCATGCCTACACAGATCGTCGATACGTCCGGCTTAATGAATTGCATTGTATCATATATACCCATGCCCGCAGTTACAGAACCGCCTGGCGAGTTAATGTACAAATTAATATCCTTCTCTGGATCTTCCGCAGAAAGGAACAATAGCTGTGCAATGACGAGATTGGCGACATCGTCATCAATCGGGCCACTTAGGAAAATAATACGATCCTTAAGCAACCGCGAGTAAATATCGTAAGATCGTTCTCCTCGATTCGTTTGTTCCACAACCATAGGGACGAGACTCATCACGACCAACCTCTTTTCTTTATTAAAATGAACACCTGTATTCATCCGCTTCCTTATGTCCCATTAAAACGGAAGCAGCAAGCATGAAACGTGAACACCTTACAAAATATTTTAACATGTTCAGAGTCTCGTGTCATATTTGCATGCGCTCATATATG
This sequence comes from Paenibacillus sp. SEL3, assembly GCF_054602585.1. Lineage (NCBI taxonomy): Bacteria > Bacillati > Bacillota > Bacilli > Caryophanales > Paenibacillaceae > Paenibacillus > Paenibacillus sp. SEL3. The sequence goes on from NZ_CM137725.1 coordinate 1,795,472, forward strand.
CAGTGCGGGCTATTTACAGTACACTCTGCCGAGACCTTCTCATATTTAACCATGTTTCGTATGTATGTGCAAATATACGGTAGTGACTTATGTAAAACAAGAAAACGCGACTCACAGCACTTTCCATAAACGACTAAAATTTGGGTTATCAAAGGTAAAAATAAGGCACGTAACTTTCACTACGTGCCTTATCCCTATCTAATTACTACGTTTCAGCTTGTTACAGCATACTCCGTATATTTTATCGTCTGAATTACTCAGCAGCTTCAACTGGCGCTTCTACTTCTTTGCTGTTTTCCACCAACAAAGCAATGGTTTTGCGCAGTGAAATTTCTTCTTTCAGGTTAGCGAACGAGCCGTTACCTTCCAGAATGCTACGGATTTCTTCAACTGAACGTTTGTAAGCTTCAGCCATGTTTTTCAGTTCTTCATCAATTTCCGCTTCGGAAACTTCGATGTTTTCTGCTTTAGCCACTTGCTCCAGCACGAGGTTGTTACGTACGCGCTTCTCAGCATCAGCTTTCATTTGCTCTTCCAGGTCTTCCTTGCTTTGACCAGAGAATCCAAGGAACATTTCAAGGTTCATACCTTGGCTACGCAAACGGTTGTCGAAATCGCGAACCATGTTTTGCACTTCGCTCTTCACCATTGCTTCAGGAATGTCGATTGTTGCATTCTCAGCAACTTTCTCCACTACAGCACCCTCGCGGGCTGCTTTAGCTTCGTTTTCCTTACGATCCAACAATTGCTTTTTCAAGTCTTCCTTGAATTCAGCCAGTGTGTCAAATTCGCTTACATCTTTAGCAAATTCATCGTCCAGTTCAGGAAGAACTTTGCGTTTCAGTTCGTGAACTTTCACTTTGAATACCGCTTGTTTGCCAGCGAGGTCAGCAGAATGGTAGTTCTCAGGGAACGTTACTTCAACGTCCTTGGAATCGCCAGTGTGCAAACCAACCACTTGCTCTTCAAAACCAGGGATGAATGTGTTAGATCCCAGTTCCAAAGAATACTTCTCAGCTTGTCCACCTTCGAATGGTACACCGTCCACGGAACCGTCGAAGTCAATAATAGCTGTATCACCGGATTGAGCAGCATCTTCATCAACGACAACCAGTTCAGCATGACGTTGTTGCAGGCGCTCCAGTTCTTGAGCCAGTTCTTCGTCGCTTACTTCGAGTTTGCTTACAGGCACTTCTACGCCTTTGTAATCGCCCAAAGTCACTTCAGGTTTAACAGTAACCTTTGCTTTGAATTTGAAAGATTCGCCTTTAGCAAATTGATCAATTTCAACGTCAGGGCTGTCAACCGGGAAGATGTCCGTTTGCTCTACAGCTTGGCTGTAAGCTTCTGGCAACAGGATGTCAATTGCATCCTGGTACAGACTTTCAATACCATAGCGTTTTTCAAAGATAGGACGTGGTACTTTACCTTTACGGAATCCAGGTACACTTACTTGTTTTGCCACTTTATTAAAAGCTTTGTCGAGTGCAGCGGCTACACGATCCGCGTCAACCTCAACTTCAAGAACCCCAAGGTTCTTCTCTATTTTCTCCCAAGTTGCTTTCATTTTATGCTTTCCCCTCCAACAAAATCTTCACTTAGTTTTCATTACAATCAACGCACACAAAATAACCACTATAGTATATCTAACATTACTGTCTTTTTCAAGAGCAGCCCTTTGAATGCTTCACAGGTAAACGTTTCCGGTCATTAAGGAGTGTGCATTCCCGCCGCTACGAATAGTCGCATCGACCGATACGCCTGCTCAAAACGAAAGCGCAACGCATCTGTAATGCCATATATAGCACGGGTTTCTTCCTCATTATTATTACCGTTCAAACTTTCCGAAACGGTCTGATGGAGTGCTGCAGCCCAAATATCCGGCATTCCGTCCTCTTCCACCAACATGGATCTATAATCATTCGTACCGTATACTGCCATCACAAACTGTGACCACAACTCCTGTGCAAAATAGAATAGTGTAGGCTCGTGCACCTCAGTCTGATCAGCCACCCGTTCCAAAATACGCATAATCGACTCTGGAAAATCACCAGGCTGTAACGGAACCGTTTCAATGTCGATTTCCGCTTGTTCATCACCCCGTCTGATTTCTATCGTCCCTTCCATTCCGCGTCGTCGCATTGTCTGTAGAACACGGAATTGAAGTAAAGGATGGATTTCCCGGTCCATAATCCAGCGAAGCAAGGCATCGTCGATTTCTGGCAGTTCCAAATAGGACAACTGCTCCAACGCTAAAATCGTCTGTTCGGATAAGGGTTCATCCATAGCCATCCGCAACAGCTTGTTGCCGTAGCCCGCATCCTGCTCCTGCTTAAAGCGTGCATGACGGCGAGCTAACTCTACTTCACTGACCTCTTCTTCCACAGCGTCCGTTATCGCCCCGCTGTCAGCGTACTGTGGAAATGCAGCTTCCAGCCATTGTAATAGAGCGTTCCATTCATCGTATTGCTTCTGCTCCTGTCCCTGACACTGCATTAAAAAACGCAGCATCGCCATCGCCTCTCCGTAACGTTCGTTTTCAAGCATCACAGTAAGTTGGATTTGATAATAGTCCAGTGTCTTCGGAAACAATACAATATTATTTTCTTTTGTCGTCACCTTGGAGTCCTTTATTCAAGGCACCCCCTCTCCTTCACAAGCTCAAGTATTTGTAGATTATATGAGAAACAGTAGCCGAAGTCCAACCACTCGTCTTACACATATTCACCTGTATTCTAACATACCCTTTTATAAGGCAAAAAAAACTACGTCTACTCAGAATTTATGCTGTATAAAGCCTAAATAAGCGATATATGCAAAATAAGACTTGAATTTCTTTTATCCATATGATATATTAATATTCGCTTGAATTTTATGTCCCAGTAGCTCAGCTGGATAGAGCAACGGCCTTCTAAGCCGTCGGTCGGGGGTTCGAATCCCTCCTGGGACGTCATAACAAGAAGCTTCCATAATGGAGGCTTTTTTTGTTCTCATGAAATAACTCACAGGGGAACGTCGGCCCATCGGCATCGTTAGCCTATACTTCGCAGTCAACCATAGGGAGAGTATCTCTCTTGATAAATTACATCAAAAAAAGCTTCCGCAAGGGAGCTTTTTTTGATGATAAATAATGTAGAAAGAATAGTCTGCCACGCTACTTTAGGCGCTGGTTTCAAGTCACTACTCTTTCAATAAAACGCAGATATTGCTATCATCTATCATGTTACACCATTTTGAAGTAAAGGAGGTTGGCTGACTCCCTTGACTACGAATAAACTCCAAAAGTCGCGGGAAATTCATCGTTTTGTTGCCACTTTGCTTTCTATATTAGGTACTGGATTGGGTATGTTTTATCTCGCCATTCCTTCCTATATGATTGGAGGAGCGGCTCTGATCATCACACAGGGAATTCTGATCTATTTTACATTATTTTCTCTCGGATACCTGCTTATTATTTCGGGACCGCTGGCCATTATTCTCCACATTTTAGGCATTATTTTTACAATACGATCTTTTCAAATTACAAGCAATGTGGGTAGCGCGCCGACAAGTGCATCGTTGCCTTCCAAATGGCGCATGTTGCTCAGTCTCACTGTGGGAGCTACACTTCTACTTCTTGCAGTCACAATGAAATACGTAGATATTATAGAACCTTTTACACAAACAGGTGAAAATAAACGCAACGTAGCCGCAGAATCAGAGCAATATCTGGAGCAGAAATACGGAGAGGACTTTCAAATTCAAAATATTAGCTATCATAGTATTCCCTTCACTGAATATACCATGGAGGCGATCTCTAATCGTCATCCTTCCGTCCTCTTTAACATGACCAAGCGTCCTTATGAGGATGTCCCATTTAGAGAAAAATATCTTAACGCCCTTTGGGAGAGCCAACTGGACATGAAGCTCAAACCTGTTATACAGAAGCTATACAATGATGCAGCCGCTGTTCATTCTGGGGTGCAAGAAGGGGAAACAGATAAAATGATCAAAGAATACGACGATTTTAAACTGAATCCCGAAGCGGTCGGCGATCAATATATTCGTATAATTGTATTCGAGGATCTAACTGACTCAGGATTGTCATTGGAAAAAGAACGGGTATTACAAACTGCAAAAGTTCTCAAAACAGTGTTGGCCGGAAATAAAGCCTCATTAGACATCGAATACTTCCCTTCGGCTATGAATACCAACCGAAACCTTAAGGCAATAGAACTAAACGATTATATGTTTGGTCAGGACCATTTTGATGAAAAGACCTATGAAGTCAAGATAGAAGACATTTATAAGCTTATGTCAACAAAGGATATACAAATCACATCGCTTGACCGCGTGAAGTAGCAAGGAGATTAATCAAATGAAATTAATATCTTGGAATGTAAATGGCTTAAGAGCCTGTGTGACCAAAGGGTTTTATACTTATTTAAAAGAAACGAATGCCGATATTTTTTGCGTACAGGAAACGAAGCTTCAAGAAGGGCAGATCCTCATGGAAAACATGGAGGAATACACACAATACTGGAATTATGCTGAGAAAAAAGGATATTCCGGCACGGCTATTTTCACCAAAATCAAGCCGCTCTCTGTGCATTATGGACTTGAAGAAAATGAAGAACCGGAGGGCCGAACCATCACTTTGGAATTCGAAAAATTTTATCTCGTCAATGTGTACACACCAAATACCAAACGGGACTTATCCCGACTGCCCTACAGACTGGAATGGGAAGACCGTTTTCGCAGCTACCTGCAACAACTGGATGCTTTGAAGCCTGTCATCGTGTGTGGAGACTTGAACGTAGCTCATCAGGAGATCGATCTCAAAAACGCCAAAGCTAACTACGGAAATGCCGGTTTTACGCCTGAGGAACGGGAACGCATGTCACAGCTGCTAGACGCCGGATTTATAGATACCTTCAGAACCTTTTATCCTGACCGGACGGATGTTTATTCCTGGTGGTCCTACATGCCAAAGGTGAGAGAAAGGAATATTGGCTGGCGGATCGATTACTTCCTCGTCTCGGAGAGACTTCGTTCGCTATTGATGGATGCGAACATTGATTGTCATATTACAGGCAGTGACCACTGTCCTGTGATATTGGAGTTGCAAGATATTTCAGCATAAGTCCCCTGCCCTGACACAAGGATTTATGAAACTTTAAAAAGCGGTCATGCTCTGTTATTGCAGCATGACCGCTTTAATGAATGGAGCTATGTCCCCAAATATACCTCGATACGGGAAATCAACCGCTCTCTCACATCTTGTGCCTCTTTATGATCTAATATAGCCTGTCTTATCGTCTTCTTTTCGCCACTAGCGTAATGCAGTACATACTGGGTCACTATGCATTCCGGTGGATAAGTATCCTTGCGATCCGTATTAAAATAAGTCACCTGACAGCTTCCGAGAAAACAGAAAGATAGCTCACCTGTAGCTGTGAACAGCCAGCCTGGCAGCTTGGGCTCCAGCTTCAAGGATAGGCCCCTATGATCATAGCCAAACGGCTGCCCGCCCGTCATCATCCATATCCACATATGAATAAATTCTGCCGTAGATCCGCTCAGCCTCGCGATATATCCCGTTCCATGCAAACTTGCATCAGGATTAGCACTGCTAGCAATAAAGGAGCTGTTCGGTTGGCCGGAAAAAACTCCATGATAGCTCCATTCTTATCCTCCACACCAAAGCTCGCAATTCCTTGTCCACGATTAACATAATACGCCCACAGAGGAATTCCCTGAACACCAGCAATACCGGGTAGAAAACTGGAAAAGGGCTTGGCCTGCGCAAAATTCTCAATCACAAAACGTCCTTGATCGTCAAAATAATACTGCTGCATCGTGCACCCCTTTTCTATTTAAAACCCGTTATTCGCCATCACTTGCTTGAACCACAGCGCACTTTGTTTGGGTGTCCGTTCCTGCGTGTCGTAATTGATGTGTATAATCCCAAAACGTTTGCTGTATCCCCAGGCCCATTCGAAGTTATCGAGGAATGACCATACAAAATAGCCCTTAAGCTGACCTCCCTCCCCAATAAAGCGATGGCATGCCTTTAAATGTTCCTCAATGTAATGCTGACGCCCAATGTCTTCAATCTTTCCATTCACCAGTTCGTCCTTCATCGCTGCTCCGTTTTCTGTAATCAGGATGGGTAATCCTCTGGTAAAATCCTTCTCAATCCGTGTCAGCAGCTTATAAAAGGATTCAGGGTGAATCTCCCATCCCATATCCGTTACCGGTTCTTCTATGGAAATCTGCTCGACCTGAAGCAACGAAGCGTCTGTAGTCGCTCGAATGATACTGCGGGCGTAGTAGTTGATGCCCAAAAAATCCCCTGGCTGCTGAATCAGCTCCATATCACCAGGCTGTACAAAATCCAATCCGTTCAAGTGCTCCCCGTACCATTCCACCATATCCTCAGGGTATTTCCCGTTAAACAATGGCTCGGCAAACCAACGATTAATAAAGCCATCCCGCCGGACAGCAGCGGCTACATCCTCGGAGTGTTCAGAGGCTGCATCGACATGCTCCATGTTCAGCGTAATACCGATATTGCCCGTCAGGCCCTTTTCCTTGTGTAAGTTCATGGCTATCCCGTGACACATCAGAATATGATGAGCGGCAGCAAGAGCTTCCCTCCAGTTCTCATGGCCGGGGGCATGCTCGCCTGTGCCATAGCCCAAAATAGAGGCGCAGTAGGGCTCATTTATCGTATTCCACCAGCTTATACGCTGTCCAAATCGATCCATGATTACAGAGGCATACGTTTTAAAATGTTGGATAGTCTCTCGCTGCGTCCAGCCACCCTCGTCCTCAATCCATTGCGGCAGATCCCAATGATACAGCGTCAGCATTGGAATTAGCCCAGCCGACTCAATCTCATCCAGCAGACGCTCATAGAAGAGTAGCCCCTGTTCGTTAACCACGCCAGGTGCGGGAATAATGCGCGGCCAGGCCACGGAAAAACGGTAGTGTAAAAAGCCAAGTTGCTTCATTAATTGCACGTCTTCCTTAAAGCGGTGAAAATGGTCACAAGCCACATCTCCGCAGTCCCCTCCGATCACCTTCCCGGGTACTTGACAGAAAGTATCCCAAATAGAAGGCGTTCTTCCTTCCTCATCCACGCCACCTTCAATTTGATAAGAAGAGGTCGAAGTTCCCCACATAAACGTGGTGGGGAATGTATAGGTATTCTCATTCATACTTGGTATCATCCTTTCAGGAATCAAGACTTCACAGCTCCGGCTATCTTAGAATAAATGCACTTACCTTTACGAAAGCGGTTTAGTTAATTACAGCTACTATTATGTATCGGATAGCCTGTATTTGTAAATAGAGATTTGTAAATTATCAAATAAAATACAAATCACCGTTATTACTCCTTAAAATATTAGGAACCATCCTTTATTAGCACGGTTGACTCACTTCTATGAGGTAGCATAGAATACGAGTAATCATTAATTTTGAAAAACAAAGTCAATTTAACTAAATCAGTTTAGTTGCGGAGGATTCCATGAATATAAAAACAATAGCTAGTATGGCAGGCGTTTCAGTAGCAACGGTTTCGAAAATCATTAACAATTACACAGACATCAGTGAGGAAACCCGGCAGCGGGTACTTAAAATCATGGAGGAAACAGGCTATAGACCCTCCTCCTCGGCTAAAACGCTTGCTACCAAAAAATCTAATCTGGTAGGCGTTATATTCGCTGGTAAGCTGAATGTTGATTTTAGTCATCCTTTTTTTGTAGATATCATTAATGTCTTCAAAAAACAGATTGGCTTGCTTGGTTACGACCTATTGTTTTTTTCAAATGAGAAATTTCTGGATAATGGAGAGGACTATTTGGCTCGCTCGAAATATTTTTCAGTGGACGGGTGCATTATTATTGCTGGAGATGAAGTGGAGAAGAGTGTTTTTGATCTCGATGCCAGCCCTATCCCCTGTATCGGTGTCGATATTGAACTAACCGGAGCCAGTTCTTGCTACATTATGTCCGACAATCAGAAGATTTCAATGAAGGTTGTTGAGCACTTTTACATGAATGGATACCGCGACATGGGGTTTATAGGCATTGAACGCCCCTCCTTGGTTATTAAAGAGAGAGAGGAGGCCTTTATTGCTTCACTAAAACGGTTTAGTCTTGATGTTAGACCTGAATGGGTCGTGTATGGTAAGGACTACGCGGCAGAAGATGGATACCAGGTCGCGAAAGCGTGGATACAGCAAGGAAATTTACCAAAAGCTATTTTTGCGGCGACCGACCTGCTTGCCTTTGGTGCCATACGTGCTTTCAAGGAAAGCGGCTTGAGGGTACCCGAGGATATTGCTGTAGTGGGATGTGATGATATAGAAGCCTGTCGTTATACCGAACCTCCACTGACGACTGTAAAACAAGACAAGCAAAAAATAGGCCGTCTAGCTGCTATGGTGCTGTTTGACCTGATGAATAAACAAATGGATACCAAATGTATTAAAGTCGAGCCGGAACTGGTCATTCGTAGTTCCTGCGGAGCCGGCCAACATTGGAACCATACGAAGGTCAAAGGTTAGCTCATGCCTTAAAAAAGATGACTCCTGATAAATTCAGAAGTCATCTTTTTGCAGTTTAATATTCAGAGACCCAGCGCTTAATCATTTACTTGTAGGCCATCATCGCATTCACAGCCTTTTTCCAGCCTTCATACAAGCCTGCACGTCTTGATTCATCCATATTCGGGGCAAAAGAGGTTTCCACCCTCACCCGCTTACGAAGTTCATCCGTACTCTTCCAATATCCAATAGCCAAACCTGCCAGACATGCAGCCCCCAGTGCCGTCGTCTCATGGATCACTGGCCGCTCCACCGTTGCATCTAAAATATCGCTCTGGAATTGCATCAGAAAATTGTTCAATACAGCTCCTCCATCCACCCGCAGCGTCTTCACCGCAATACCTGAATCGATCTCCATGGCTGTAAGCACATCTTTGGTCTGATAAGCGAGTGACTCCAATGTGGCGCGGATAAAATGCTCCTTCGTGGTCCCTCGTGTTAGGCCGAACATCGCTCCGCGCACCTCGCTATCCCAGTAGGGGCTCCCCAGTCCGACAAAAGCGGGGACAAGATACACTCCTTCCGTAGACGAAACACGAGCGGCATAAGGCTCACTGTCCTTCGCTTCACGGAACATACGCAGCCCGTCTCGCAGCCACTGGATCGCCGACCCCGCTACAAACACACTCCCCTCGAGTGCGTATTGCACTTTGCCTTCCTCCAGTCCCCAAGCGATGGTCGTAATCAGGCCGTGTTTAGATTCAACAGGCTGATCCCCCGTATTCATTAGCATAAAGCAGCCTGTGCCGTAAGTATTTTTGATCATCCCTTTTTCGTAACATGCCTGACCGAACAAGGCTGCTTGCTGGTCACCTGCTGCACCGGCGATCGGTACATTCTGACCGAAGAAATGATAATCCACGGTGTGCGCATATACCTCAGAAGAAGGTCTTACCTCAGGCAGCATGATTTTCGGAACACCCAGAATGTCCAGCAGCTCTTCGTCCCACTTTAGCTCATAAATGTTGTACATGAGCGTCCTGGCTGCATTCGAGTAGTCCGTCACATGTGCCTTTCCGCCGGATAGTTTCCAGATCAGCCACGAGTCAATCGTACCGAATAACAGGTCACCTCGTTCCGCCTTTTCCCGCGCGCCCTCTACATGGTCCAGTATCCACTTTACTTTAGTGCCTGAAAAATACGGGTCGATCAGCAGCCCTGTTTTGCTGTGAAACAGTTCCTCGTGCCCTTGTCGCTTCAATTCTTCACAGATGTCCGAGGTTTGGCGTGATTGCCATACGAGTACATTATATACGGGCACTCCTGTATTTTTGTCCCACACAGCCACCGATTCTCGCTGATTGGTAATGCCGATGGCAGCCACTTGATTTGCTTTTACACCGGATTCGGAAAGACAGGAGGCAATGACTCCGAGAATAGAGCTCCAGATTTCATTCGCATTCTGCTCTACCCAGCCGGGATGAGGAAAATATTGCGGAAATTCTCGCTGAGCCGAGTACACTACATCTCCCTCGCTATTGAACAAAATCGCTCTTGAGCTTGTCGTTCCCTGATCTAGTGACAAAATATATTTTCCCATTGTTCATCTCTCCCCGTGTAAATCCATCGTTTTTACGCTGTAAGTTTGTGATCCGTTTTATGATTTTTATAAGTACGACTCATACGGAAGGTAATCAAGAGTACAATCACGATGATCCCTAGTAAAATCCAGAAAGCCGGAGTCACACTCCCCTTAAAAACAGCCTGATAAAACAGCCCTGCGAAAGATCCACCCAACAGAGGCCCTACAATGGGCACCCAGGCATATTTCCAGTTGGATGCTCCCTTACCGGGAATCGGTAGTAAATAATGCATCAGACGCGGCCCAAAATCCCTCGCTGGATTGATGGCATAGCCCGTTGTGCCTCCAAGGGATAAACCGATACTGACAACTAAAAAACCAACAATCAGCGGTTTCAGGCCGTCTGTAAATGAATTGGCGCCAAACGACAGTAAAGCAAGAACAAAGATGAAAGTACCTATCATTTCACTAAGCACGTTGGCAAACGGATGATCAATAGCTGGTCCTGTCGCGAATACACTGAGTTTGGCTGCTGTGTCCTCCGTCTCTTTCCAGTGGGGCCAATAATGCAAAACGACGATGATCGCACCCGCCATGGCCCCAAGAAGCTGAGCCACAATATAGCCGGATACATCTTGCCATGGAAAACTACCCTGAAATGCCAACGCGAGTGTAACTGCCGGATTCAAATGCGCTCCGCTGATTTGACCCACTGCATACACCGCAATAGCTACCGCAAGCCCCCAACCCATTCCGACCACAATCCAGCCGGAAGCGTGGGCAAATGACTTTTTCAGGGACACCCCTGCGCACACTCCGCCACCTAGGGCAATAAGAATCATTGTCCCTATGAATTCGGCTGCGTATGGCGACATACAACCTACCTCCTCAATAGATCACCCGATTTTGATCGCTTTCATCGCACAAAAAAAAGAAAAGCCATCACAAATCAACCCTGTGCTGTACCATGGGATGTCTGCGTGGCTCTCTTGTCTCCGTCACGATTATTAACTTAAATTTGATACTATATAAGCATGTAAGCGATGTCAACTGCGGATTTACGTCATTTCATAGCTTAAAATAATCGTTGACCATGTTAGATCCCCCGATTTATGATGTAAAAAAATGGGCACAAGTAAGGATTTCAGGATGAATACGACACTCCCAAACTCGATGAAGAAGGGAAGAATGTTATGCTGAAATTTCTGCAAAAAATCGGCAAGTCGTTAATGCTTCCAGTAGCTACTCTACCCGCCGCAGGGATTTTGCAAGGATTAGCTCTGATTAATTATGAAACGGATATACCGTTTGGTCCCGTAGTTGGCGGATTTCTGAATCATTATGTCACTCCTTTTCTGAACGAGGGGGCGGGGGCTATCTTCGGTAACCTTGCGCTCATTTTCTCCATTGGTGTTGCCATTGGTCTGGCAGGCGACGCAGTAGCCGCATTATCGGCAGTCATTGCCTATATGGTGTTGACCCGTATTTTGGCGGCAGTGCCGGGTATATTTGCATATATTCCAGACGACGTCAAGCTGGACATGGGCGTATTGGGTGGTATTTTTATCGGTGGATGGTCTGCTTTTCTGTTTAAAAAATATCATAATATTCAGCTCCCGGATTGGCTTGGCTTCTTCTCAGGCAAACGTTTTGTCCCCATGATTACCGCCTTCACGACCATGATTCTGGCCATTCTGCTCGGAATGATCTGGAGTCCGGTACAAGATGGGATTGCAGCCTTCGGCAACTGGATTGTCGGGTTTGGCGGAATCGGATCAATGGTATTCATGATTGCCAATCGGCTGCTGATCCCGCTCGGTTTGCATCATGTACTAAACTCAATCGCGTGGTTTCAGATTGGTAACTATACGAATGCAGCTGGCGAAGTTGTTCATGGTGACCTGACCCGTTTCTTTGCAGGCGATAAATCAGCTGGTCTATTCATGTCCGGTTTCTTCCCTATTATGATGTTTGCTCTCCCGGCAGCCGCTCTCGCATTCATCCATACGGCTAAACCGGAAAAACGTAAAGCCGTCGCTTCCATTTTCATCGGTTCTGCGCTGGCATCGTTCCTGACCGGAATTACCGAGCCCCTCGAATTTTCGTTTATGTTCATTGCACCATTGCTTTACGGCGTTCATGCTCTGCTGACAGGCCTGAGCGGCCTGGTCGTATACCTATTGGATGTCAAACTGGGCTTTTCCTTTTCAGCAGGACTCATTGACTATTTGGTCAATATGAAACTCTCCACTCACCCATTGCGAATGATCCCGGTCGGGCTTGTCTTCGCCCTCATCTATTACTTTCTGTTCCGATTTATCATTCTCAAATTCAACCTAAAAACTCCTGGGCGTGAAGATGATGGAGAAGACAGTCTCCTGTCTGAGGCTAACGAATCTGTACCCAATAAAAAAGCAAACGCTACATCCGACACTCCGTCCAGTCAGGCAGGCAGGGTACTAACCTATCTCGGCGGTTCGGACAATATCCTAAGCATTGATGCCTGCATCACACGGCTGCGTCTTGTCGTCAAAGACGACAAAGCAGTTAACGATCAAGCTCTCAGGCAGCTCGGAGCGTCGGGAATCATCAGGCTTGGTAACGGTACCCTGCAGGTTATTTTCGGGACTCGGTCCGAAATTCTGAAAGATGAAATACTGCGGTTGATGTCATGAGCTGAATCCCTAACTTAAGTACGTGCGTTCTTCATATAACAGACGCACGTGCTTTTTTTTATGGATAAACGTTTCAAATTTTTTGTTTTTGGTTAAGGCAATGCACATAAATGGGTAACAGCTTCATATGATGGAGCTAAACCATTTACAACTTGTTTAGCAGGCAGATTATCTCAGACAGCAAGGAGGGAAATGATGTGAAGACAGTACAATGGTTGGTATTATGTCTTGCTTTTCTCACTATGTTCAGTGCTTGTAGTGGACCCTCGTTCTCTGAAAGTCAATCATCTGAAACTAATTTGTCAAATGGAAAAAAGATAACGCTTACATTATGGTATTGGAACCGTTCCATTGATGATGAACTACTCGCCCAAGCGGAAAAACACTTTCCCAACATTGAATTAAAAACTCAAAAAATAGGTGGTGACTTCAAAGCTAAACTGAAGACAACGCTCGCAGCTCGTTCTGGTGAACCAGACATCGTAGCTCTGAACGACTGGATGGTGGAGCTATTTCCAAGTGCGGATCGTTTTTATGATTTAAGGGAGCTCGGAGCAGACCGCCTAAAAGATCAATATTTGGAATGGAAATGGAATCAGGGGATCACTCCTGATGGTAAAATGATTGCATTTCCCATGGATACTGGGCCTACTGCCCTCTTCTATCGAAGCGATCTATTTAAGCAAGCAGGCTTGCCTAGTGATCCTGAAAAGGTTAGTGCCTCGATCCGCATATGGGATGATTACATGGCAGCCGGAGAACAACTTCAGCAGAAATTCGGAAGCCGTTCGTTTTTGGCTGATAATATTGTAAACGTTTACAATCAAGTGCTCGCTCAGCATACAAACCTCTACTTCAAGCCGGATGGCAGCTATATTGGCAATCAATCTCCTGACATCCGTCTGGGCTGGAAAACCGCTGTCGATTTCCACAAGAAGCATCTGCTCGCCAATGCGGATGGCTGGACTCCCGAATGGAACGCTTCGGTCAATAACGGCAAAATTGCCTCTTTTGTAGGGGCTGTTTGGATGAAGCAAGTTCTCACAGAGGCCGCGCCGGATACAGCTGGCAAATGGAGAGTCGCCCGTGCTCCTGGAGGAGACGGCAACCTGGGTGGTTCGTTCATTTCTATCCTCAAATCCAGCAAACATCCCAAAGAAGCCTTTGAAGTCCTGACCTGGCTGCAAAACCCGGAACACCAGTTGGAAGCCTACCACAAAATCGGTCTGTTCCCGTCCACTCCCGGCGTCTATAACGATCCTATCATGGGGACACCCGAGCCTTTCTTTGGGGGTCAGGCCACCGGACTCATCTTCGCCGCCTCCGCACGTCATGTGAAAAGCAGCTATTTCGGCGAGCGCTACCCTGTCATCCACGGCATTGTGACCCGTCGCCTTGCTAATGTTGCCAAGCAGGATGCTAATCCTGATGCATTATGGACGGAAACCATGGAACGAATCGAACGGGAATTACAGCGATAAAAAAACAAAATTCAAAAAAGGCGTGTGGACAATATGCTGAGAGAAATCTGGAAGCACCGTGCCGTTTATGCTGCGATCTCGCCGTTTTATCTGCTGTTTGGCATCTTTGGACTGTTTCCGATTGGTTTTTCATTATACCTGGCGTTTCACAAATGGGACGGAATCGGAGACATGACCTACAACGGCTGGGGCAACTTTCGCTACCTTGTAACAGATCATGAATTTTGGCAGGCTGTAGGCAACACCTTTGTGATCTGGGTGTATGCAACAATTCCAATGCTATTCTTCGCACTGATTATTGCCTTTCTGCTTTATGCCCCATTTGTGAAAATGCGCACCTTATGGCGAGTTGGATTCTTCCTGCCCAATGTGACGTCTATTGTGGCCGTCGCCATCATATTTGGTGCCTTATTTGCCAACAATTTCGGATTTCTCAACTACCTTCTGCAACTCTTGGGACTGCCCATGGTTCAATGGCTGAATGTGCCATGGGGTATCCAAATTGCCATTTCTTCTATGGTCGTATGGAGATGGATGGGCTATAACGCAATCATCTATCTGGCCGGACTTCAGAGTATTCCGCATGTGCTGTATGAGGCCGCCAAAATAGACGGAGCAACCGGAGCACAAGCTTTTTTCCGCATCACTATCCCCATGCTGCGCCCAGTCATTCTGTTTACGGTCATTACGTCCACCATCGGCGGTATGCAACTCTTCACCGAGCCACAGGTCCTGGTCGGTAATGACGGCGGTTCCGGGGCAAGTGGCATGACCATCGTTTTATACCTGTACCGCGAGTCGTTCATTAACAACTATTTTGGATATGGTGCAGCCGTCGGATGGGGAATGTTCCTCATCATTGCTCTATTCTCCATCATAAACTGGAAACTCGTTCAAGGTAAAAAATAACGATGGGAAGGAGCTTCACAACATGATGCAGACACGTGCAAAATCCTTTGTTTTATATGCCGGATTGTTGGTGGGAATCATCCTGTCGATGTTTCCATTTTACTGGCTGATCGTTATGGCAACCCGTACAACTTCAGACATCTATCGTTTTCCACCGCAATTGTGGTTTGGCGGCCACTTCTTGGATAACATAACGAGAGTATTGCAGCAGATTAATTTTGCCGGAGCCTTTTTTAATACCCTTTTTGTAGCTGGTTCTGTTACCTTATTGGTTCTGTTTTTCGATTCACTGGCAGGTTTTGCATTCGCCAAGTTTGATTTTCCGGGCAAAAAAGTGCTATTTATCGTTCTGCTAGCTACAATGATGGTCCCTTCACAACTTTCGCTTGTCCCCTCCTTTGTCATGATGGCCACCTTTGGATGGGTAGGTACGTTCAAAGCGCTTATTATCCCGGGGATGGTAAATGCCTTCGGCATTTTCTGGATTCGTCAATATGCGGAAGAATCCATTCCAAAGGAGCTGCTGGATGCGGGGCGGATGGACGGATGCAGCTTTTTTCGGCTGTACTTAAATGTAGCACTGCCTATTCTACGTCCTGCGTTCGCTTTTCTCGGCGCGTTTACCTTTATAGGAGCCTGGAATGATTATTTATGGCCGCTAATCGTCTTAACGGATGAGCGTAAATTCACGCTCCAGATTGCACTGTCACAATTAAACGGGATATACAATACGGATTATGCGATGGTCATTGCGGGCACCCTGCTTGCTGTACTGCCACTTATAATTTTATTTCTTTTCATTAGCCGCCAGTTTATTTCCGATCTTGCCGCCGGAGCGGTCAAAGATTAGATTTATTTGAATTCCCTTATTCATTTCATGTATAATAGTTAATCGTCATTTCAAATAGCTTACATGGTAAAGTTAGGTATTCAACAGGCAATCAGGTTAAGCGATTTACGATTTGAACATGAACTATGAACTGAGGGGAACTTTCCAGATGAACAAATTCACATATTATAACCCCACCAAATTAATTTTTGGAGACAATCAAATTGAAGAACTGCAGCAGGAGCTGCTGAATTACGGCAAAAATATTTTACTGATATACGGAGGCGGAAGTGTCAAGCGAAATGGTCTGTATGACCAGGTATTAAACGCGTTAGAGCCGCTACATCTTAACATTCATGAATTGTCCGGCGTAGAGCCGAATCCGCGCTTGTCTACCGTTAAGAAGGGCATCGACATTTGCCGAAATGGAAACATCGACTTCTTACTTGCAGTAGGCGGCGGAAGCGTTATTGATTGCACCAAAGCCATCGCAGCAGGGGCTAAATATGACGGCGATGTGTGGGATATTATCAACAAAAAGCACATGCCGACCGAGGCTCTACCATTCGGCACCATCCTCACACTCGCCGCCACCGGTTCAGAAATGAATCCGGATTCTGTCATCACCAACTGGGAAACGAACGAAAAATACGTATGGGGCAGCGCGGTGACGCATCCGAAGTTTTCGATTCTGGACCCAAAAAACACCTTCTCTGTGCCACGTGATCAGACGGTATATGGCATGGTGGATATGATGAGCCATGTGTTTGAACAGTATTTTCACAATGTTAAAAATACACCGTTGCAAGATCGTATGTGCTTTTCCGTGCTGCAAACCGTGATTGAAACTGCACCTAAACTGCTGGAGGATTTGCACAACTACAAGCATCGTGAAACGATTTTATATGCCGGAACGATTGCTCTTAACGGAACACTGCAAATGGGCTACTTCGGGGACTGGGCTTCGCATACGATTGAACATGCATTATCAGCTGTATATGACATTCCTCATGCTGGCGGTCTAGCGATCCTATTCCCCAACTGGATGAGACATACGGTGGATCAGGATGCTGCACGCATGAAACGGCTGATGCTCAGTATGTTTGACTTAGACACCGTAGGTAAAACAGATAGAGAAATCGCCTTGGAAGGTATTGACCGTCTTACTGCATTCTGGACAAGTCTCGGTGCCCCTTCCACCCTGGCCGATTACAATATTAATGATGAGCAATTGGAAAAAATCGCAAACATTGCAGCCCGTGAAATGGAATACGGAGGCTTCGGTAACTATAAAAAGCTTAATCAAGGAGATATTTTAGCTATTTTGCGCGCATCGTTATAACATTTAAAAAGGGAGTGTCCTCAAGCCTATGGTGGCTGAAGACACTCCCTTTTGGAATTTATGAATTAACCGTTTGTCCCTTTTCTTCTACTTGGATAGCAGCCCCTACATGGGTACCTGCAAGAATACCCTTTTTCTTATTAGGATACAAAGAATCCATATAGGTTCGGGTTTCTGCAACTACGATTCCCGATAAGCCAAGCAGTGCAATCAGGTTCGGGAAAGCCATCATTGCGTTAAAGATATCTGCCAGCAGCCAAATGGCTTCCAACTTGATGAACGCACCTCCTGCCACAAGTGCGATGAACAAATAACGGTATGGTTTAATCCATTTGACACCCAGTAAATATTCAACACAACGTTCCCCGTAGTAATTCCAGCCCAGTATCGTTGTAAATGCAAATAAAATAAGGCTAATCGTCACGAGTTCTGCACCAGCCGGAAAGGCACTGGAAAACGCATGCTGGGTCATCAGACCTCCATCGTCATTTCCACTCCATATTCCCGTAACCAGCAACGTAAATCCCGTCAGATTACAAATAATCATCGTATCGATAAATACGCCTGTCATGGATATCAACCCTTGTTCTGCAGGCCATTTCGTCTTAGCAGCAGCTGCTGCAATTGGCGCACTTCCCAAACCGGCTTCATTAGCAAAAATACCTCTGGCAACTCCACTTCGCATCGCCAACATAATCGTCGCTCCGGCAAATCCACCCGTTGCAGATGTGGTCGAGAAGGCCCCTTGTAATACTAAAGCAATCGCATGAGGAAGCTCTCCTGCAAACTTAATGAGTACAATTAAGCAAACTACGATATAGAGCCCCGACATGAATGGAACAATCTTTGTGGATACCTTGGCAATACTTTTGAGTCCTCCAATCGTAACAACAGCAGTTAACACGGAAATAATGATCGCTGTAACTACCGTTGGCACTCCAAAGCTACTTTCCGTCGAAGAAACGATAGCCTTTACTTGCGGAAAAGTACCGATTCCAAATAGGGCTACAAGAACACCAGAAAAGGCAAACAACATCGCCAGCGGCTTGAAACGGCGGCCAAGTCCGTTTTCAATATAATACATCGGACCACCCGAAAATTGTCCGTTCCGGTCTTTAACACGGTATTTAACGGATAATAATCCTTCCGCATATTTGGTTGCCATCCCGAAAAAAGCTGCAACCAGCATCCAGAATAATGAACCGGGCCCACCCAGCTTGATCGCTGTCGCCACGCCAACAATACTTCCTGTACCTACAGTAGCTGCCAGTGCCGTACTCAATGCACCGAAGCTGCTTACATCTCCGCTACCTTCGTCCGGCGCTTTACCAATTAGCTTGAGCGCCAAAGGCAATCGAATAACCTGAAGCAGCTTCAAGCGGATCGTTAGCCACAACCCCGTGCCCATCACGAGAATAAGAAGCGGCGCTCCCCATATCCAGCTGTCAATCGTTTCTAACACATGTACCAAATTCATTTCAACCCGCTCCTCCAGCATATTAGAAAACAAAAAAGAGTCAAATCCGCTGATTCGACTCCTGGAGAGGTTAAAGGCACGAAAAAATACAACCATCTTGTGCAGGTTTTGCCTCTAATAGCTCATAAAAAAGCCTAGGGCATTCCCTGTCACAGGTTATTCGCGTCTCTGTCCTTTTGCCTGAGAGTTTAAGCAGATGTTCTCTGCGGTGCACCTTCGGCGCCCAATTAAGGGTCTCTCCAGAGTTCTGTCCGTTTACGGTCCCCGCTTGTGGCTGTAAACAGCCTAAGCACCTGAGAGTTTTGCCCCTTCGGTCGGAACTTTCGTTCCATCTCCCGCAAACATCAACCAGACATATGAAATTTTTATTCATTATACAGAAAACTTTCAGCTTATTACAAGTGAAAAGTTTGTGAAGCCCTCTGAAATATTATTATTGAGTCTATCAAAAAAGCGGGTACAGCAGATCGCATCCTTAGGATGTCCTCTGCTATACCCGCCCGAGATGATATGGAATTACAATTCTTCACCGTTGGTTGCTATCACATTTTTATACCAATTAAAAGAGTCTTTTTTGGAGCGTTTGAGCGTTCCGTTACCGTCATCATCCAGATCAACGTAAATAAATCCGTAGCGCTTGGACATTTCGGAAGTAGACATGCTCACAAGGTCGATAGGGCCCCAGCTGGTGTAACCAATCAGATCAACACCGTCGGCAATCGCTTCCTTCATTTGGGCAATATGCTGACGCAAGTAATCAATGCGATATGTGTCATGCACAGAGCCATCTTCCTCCACCTTATCATATGCACCCAAGCCATTTTCCACGATGAACAGAGGCTTTTGATAGCGATCATAAAACGTATTCAGTGTAACACGCAGGCCGATCGGATCGATCTGCCATCCCCAGTCGGAGGACTGCAGATACGGATTTTTCACGCCGCCAATCAGGTTTCCTGCTGCTTTCTCGCCTTCTGGACCTGCCGATACGGTCAAGGTCATGTAGTAGCTAAATGAGATAAAATCAACCGTATTATTTTTCAAAATTTCGTCATCGCCGGGTTCTGTCTGGATCACAATATTATTTTCTTCAAAATAACGATTCATATAGTTGGAATATTCCCCACGGGCATGCACATCCGTAAAGAATAGGTTCATCTGATTTTCATGCTGGGCTTTCAGTATATCCGCTGGGTTACACGTATGTGGATAGCTTTCTATACGTGCCAACATACAGCCGATCTGAGCACCCGGGATGATCTCATGTCCCCGTTTGGTTGCCAGTGCACTAGCTACAAATTGATGATGCAATGCTTGATATATCGCTTGCTGTTTGTTTTCTACACGGTCAATAACCACACCGCCACCGGTGAACGGACTCATGGTCATTACATTGATTTCATTAAAGGTCAGCCAGTATTTTACTTTATCCTTATAGCGTGTAAACACCGTTTCGGCATAATTGACGTAATGCTGTATGACTTCACGACCCAGCCAGCCATTATACTTCTGAGTCAGACCTAGCGGTGTTTCATAATGTGACAATGTTACCAAGGGCTCAATATTATATTTGCGTAGCTCATCAAATACATTGTCGTAGAATTGCAATCCTGCTTCATTCGGCTCGTGATCATAGCCATTCGGGAAAATCCGCGACCAGTGGATGGACATACGAAATACTTTAAAGCCCATTTCAGCGAACAATGCAATATCTTCTTTGTAGTGGTGGTAAAAGTCCACACCTTCACGTTTTGGGAAACGGGCATTGACTTTGCCTGCCAAAATGTCTTCGAGTCGCTCGGACGAAATCTCTATAGCGTGATCGTTCTTACGTTCCGCTTTGGGTACATAAGCAATCATGTCTGCGCTGGACAAGCCTTTTCCATCTACGTCAAAAGCACCTTCCAATTGGTTGGCTGCAGTTGCCCCGCCCCACAAGAAGTTTTTCGGAAATCCTTTTAGCATCTTCGTCATGGTATAAAGACCTCTTTCCGTATATAAGATTTTCACTTTGGCCTAAGTAATCCCATCAAATGCTGCAAATGTGAATCCATACCTAACGGTAACCGTTCTCCTTTGAAATGCATTGACAGATGCTTTAAAATAGATGTAATGCCCTCATAAGCATCCTAATTGTTGTAACGCGTTTCATGTCAAGTATTTTTTTCTTATGTGAGGAGAAGCACCATGTCGAATCTTGATCAAATTGCAAAACTGGCGGGCTTTTCCAAGGCTACGGTATCCAGAGTATTAAATCAGTCCCCCCATGTCAGTCATGAAACAAGAGCTAAGATTTTGAAAATCATGCAGGAATTAGATTATGTTCCTAATCGGAATGCCATTTCCCTATCCAAGGGTCAGACGCTTCAGATTGGTATCATCACTTCAACGATTAATGAAATTGTTCTTGCTTTTCTGGACAGCTTTGTAGAAATCGCCGGACAATATGAATTCCAGACCATTATTTATACTTCGGGAGAAGACAAAAAGAAAGAGCTTCAAGCTTTTGAAGATTTAAAAAGAAAAAGAGTCGACGCGCTGGTCATCATTTCCTGCGTGAATGACACTGATTTTTTGAGTACCTATTGTAAATATGGCCCGATCGTGGCCTGGCAACGAATGGAGCATACCGATATTCGCTCCGTCGCAATGGATCAATATGAAGGTTACATGCTAGCATTAAAGCATTTGATACAAAAAGGCTATACCCGTATAGCCAATGCTTTTGGTCGTCCGAGCAGCATCAATACCCATAGCAGACAACGAGCCTATGAACAGATCATGAGTGAGCACAATCTGCCAGTGTTGCAACACTGGAATCACTCTTCAATTTATAATATCCGTGATGGCGAACAGGTCGTACGGGATTTGTTACAGCATCGGGGGGAATTCCCAGAGGCTATTTTATGTGCTAACGATTATGTAGCTGTGGGCATTCTCTGCGAAGCACGCAGACAACGGCTGAACGTACCGGGAGATCTGGCGATTGTTGGGTTTGATAACACGGAGCTGTCGCATACGTTGGGGATTACAACGATTCAAAATCCTATCATGGCTCAAGCACAAAATGCTTTTTTCATGCTTTCCCCCCAGCTGATTGGACGCCAAATGGAGCTTCATTCGCTAGAGTACAGCCTCATTGAACGTACGACCACATAAGGTAACGCTTTACTTGCAAATTAGGCAAAAGGGTCTTGATATAAAATGTTTTTTGTCGAAACAGAATAAAAAATGTTGAAATCGCTTTTTTTTGTGCTACAATAGCACTATATCGAAGGATTGTGACCGGTGATGCGGGCAATGCCTGAGTTCAATTGAGTACTATTGCTAACAATAGTATTGAATTGTGCTTAGGCATTTTTTATTGGTAAAGGATGGGAGGGGGAACTTCAATGATTATTGAGAAGGTGCTCAATAACAACGTCCTATTGACTAAAAACGATAAAGGCAAAGAGGTCATCGTGATGGGAAGAGGTATTTCCTTCAAAAAGGTGGCTGGCGATCAAGTCGATGATGATAAAATAGATAAGATTTTCATGTTAAATGAAAACGAGTTCACGGCCAAACTAACCGAGCTGCTGAACGATATTCCTGTATCTCATCTGGAGGTCGTGAATGAAATCGTAACCCATGCAACAGAAGTGTTGGATACGGAGTTAAGCGATAATATTTATTTAACGTTGACCGACCATATTCATTTTGCCATACAACGGCAAGAAAAAGGACTGGCACTCCAAAACGCGATGCTGTATGAAATTAAACGCTTTTACAAAAAAGAATTTGCAGTTGGACTGGATGCTCTCCAAAAAATTGAAAATACGCTCGGAGTAAAATTGGGCGAAGATGAAGCGGGATTTATTGCATTGCATATGGTGAATGCACGGATTGACGGTAACGAAATGAAATCTACACTGAAAATGACCGAGATTGTCCAACATATATTGAACATTATTACGTACCATTACGGGATTGTGCTGGATGAGTCTTCTTTTAGCTATTCGAGATTTTTGACACATTTGCAATATTTTGCGATGCGAGTGATTCGTAAAGAAGTCATTCACAGTGGTGAAGAATTCTTGTACAACCAGGTGAAGCAGACGTATACCGAAGCTTTTGCTTGCGCCCAAAAGATCAATGAGTATCTGGAAAAAACATACGATCAATATTTAAGCAAGGATGAATACGTATATCTAACTATCCATATTCATCGGGTAACTGAGCGTAATAACATATAAGACTAACAACTTCATACCCCTCATCGTTCATGGATTGTGACTGGTAAGGCAGGCAAAACCTAAACTGATGGTGAAATCGACGTTCCCTTATAGGAAGAGTGCGCAGTTTTCACCACGAGTTTAGGTTTTTCTTGTTTACAAGGTTAAAAAGATGCATGCCGGCGCATCTTAGCAACAAATGTAAACGGTAAACCCTATCAGTAGCAAGAATAACCCATAAGGAGTTCTAAATATGAGTGATAAAGAACTATCTAAAAAAATAGTGACTCTCGTTGGCGGCGAAGAGAATGTCAATTCCGTATTCCATTGCGCTACACGCTTGAGATTTAAATTAAAAGATCGCACAAAAGCAGACAAAGCTGCACTGGAAGCAACACCTGGTGTCATTACAGTGGTGGAAAGCAGCGGCCAGTTCCAAGTGGTCATCGGCAACAATGTAGGTCAAGTATTTGAGCATATGATGGCAGAAACGAATTTGCAGGATGCAGACAATCCTAATGCCAAAAAGGAAGAATCTTCCGAAAAAACAAATGTTCTCGGCAAAGCGGTCGATATCATTTCCAGCATTTTCTCACCTCTCTTGGGTGCTCTTGCCGGAGCAGGTTTGCTCAAAGGGATTATGGCCTTAATTGCGTCGCTTCATTGGATTGATACTACAAGCGGTACGTATCTCATTTTGAACGCCGCTTCGGACAGCGTATTTTATTTCTTGCCTATATTCCTGGCTATTACTTCGTCCCGTAAATTTAAGACAAATGCCTTTGTATCGGTCGCAGTTGCTGGAGCACTCGTGTACCCGGATGTTATTGCAGCGGTGGACCATCCGGCAAAACTGGCTTTTCTCGGGATTCCAATCATTCTGATAAAATACAGTTCCAGCGTAATCCCAATTATTCTCGCGGTATGGGTACAGTCCTATGTGGAACGTTGGTTTAATTCCTTTGTTCATCAATCGGTTAAAAACATTATCGTCCCTATGCTATCACTGCTAGTTGTTGTTCCGTTGACGTTTTTGGCCTTTGGTCCAGTCGGTAACCTGATCAGTCAAGGCTTGGCGAACGGTTTTACATGGGTATACAATTTAAGCCCATTGATCGCCGGAGCTGTGGCTGGTGCATTCTGGCAAGTGTTTGTTATTTTCGGTGTACATTGGGGCTTCGTTCCTATTATGCTGTCCAATATTGCTACATTGGGTTATGACACGATGCTTCCGATGCTTACAGCAGCCGTACTTTCTCAAGCCGGTGCAACACTGGGGGTATTCCTGAAATCTAGAAATACTCAAATGAAGGCTTTGGCGGGTTCCTCTACACTGGCGGCTGTATTCGGGATTACAGAACCAACGATTTATGGTGTAACTTTGAAATTGAAAAAGCCTTTTATTTATGCTTGCATATCCGGTGGTATTGGTGGCGCTATTATCGCTTCTGGCGGAGCGACTGCAAAATCCTTCTCCCTACCTAGTTTACTGGCGCTGCCAACTTATTTTGGAACTGGATTCTTGTGGGTAGTCATCGGTTTGCTCGTTGCCTTTGTACTCGCAGTTGTGTTGGTTATGATTTTGGGCTTTGATGATCCAAAAGAAGAAACTGCAAAAACAGAAGCTGCGCCTATAAAGAAAGAAGTGACAATCGAGAAAGAAATTCTCGTAAGCCCACTGCAAGGTAAAGTATTGCCTTTGGAACAATCTTCTGATGTTGCTTTTGCTTCAGGTGCTATGGGGAAAGGAATCCTTATTGATCCTACAGAGGGTGTGCTGACATCTCCTGTCAATGGAACGATTACGACCGTATTCCCAACCGGACATGCCATCGGTATTACTTCCAATGACGGAGCAGAAATTCTGATTCACGTTGGTGTGAATACAGTGAAGCTGAAAGGACAATTCCTTGACAAGCGCGTCAAAGAGGGTGATGTAGTGAAGCAAGGGCAATTGTTGCTCGAATTTGATATCGAACAAATTAAGGCGGCAGGCTATACAACGACTACGCCGATTATCGTAACAAATTCCGCTCAATACCTGGACGTATTGAACACAATGGAAACTGAAGTGAAGCGTGAGGATTACTTGTTGACTGTTGTGGTCTAACATTTAATTATCAGACTAGGGCATTTTGCATAAATCCCAGGAGCGTTTTCAAATCAGCAGTATATAGATCGAAATGCTTTAATTCGTCTATATACTGTACTTACAAGCGTTGGGAATCGAATTATGCAAAATGCTGACTAAAGAAGCTTTCCCTACGGGAAAGCTTCTTTTTTATACATAATGAGACAAGTGTTACAGTGAAAAACGAAAAAATCATTTATTGTAAGTTTGAGATTGTAAAAAAAGGAGGGTTTCTGTGAAAAAAGGATATATCGCCGGGTTAAGTGTCATTGTATTGCTTCTCATTGGTATCGCTATTTCAGCTGTAGTTAAATTTCAAGATCTGGAGCAGGTTGTTCAGCAGAAAGATAAAGAGATCCAAGCAAGCAAAAGCAATTATCCCGAAATATATGACCACTTGAATGCGGTTACACTAGATGGTTTTAAGCGTTTGATTCAGCAGGATCAAAGTGTGTTTGTCTATGTCGGCAGACCGAGTTGTGGCGATTGCAATCGGTTTGAGCCTAACTTTAACAAGATGATCGAACAGTATAATCTAGGCTCTAAAATTACTTTTTTGAACGTTCACAAAATCCATAAGGACAAGCCTCAATGGAATAAATTCAAAGAGGATTACAACGTTAAATACACCCCCACTATTGCAGAATTCAGAAACGGCAAGCTGGTTGATAAAATAGAATGGACGCCCAAAAGAGACCTCAGTACGGATGCTGTAAAAGAGTGGCTGACTTCCAAGAAAATTATTATTTTATAAGTCTCTTTTCTATTCAATTCATTACAAACACAGAGAACTGTTTATGCAAAAAAAAGGTATTCATTCGTATAACGCATGAATACCTTTTTAGGAATGAACAGGCATCTAAGCTCTAATAAAAAATAGTTCCTACTACTCTTCACTGCCTTCTGATAAACCTCGTTCGTATCTATCAGTCCCTATATTGTAGACACTTCATGAGTATGGTCGTCAATCGAATCAGGAAATTCATAACGGATAATATCCGTTTCGGATACGATATGTCCGATTTGTGACTCAATGAATTCTAAATCTCCTTCTACTGCCCCTATAAAATGCTTTGTACCGGGTTCAATGACGATGACCTCACCGGGGCTGACTGTCTGTATCACGCCATTGATAGAGACACTCCCGGTTCCAGAAACTATAGTCCAAACTTCTTTACGAAACTGATGCTCATGATAGCTGATAAATCTCCCGTTTGAAATGACCACGCGTTTGGTCACTGTCTGCAATCCACTTGCTGCCGCTTGATGGGATAACACCGTTTGCTTTCCCCAGAAGCGCTCCTCAAAACGTGGTCCGATTTCAATTTCCGCCACCATATCCTTAATTCCTGTGGATGACTGCCGATCCGTAACCAGCACGCCATCCGGCCCGGCAACGACGATAATGTCCGGGACATTCCAGATACTGACCGGAATCTCCAGTTCATTGATGATATGCGAGTCATGTGAAGCTTCTGAAATATATCCTGGACCACTCAGCTTCGAACTTACTTCTCTCACCAACGAATCCCATGTGCCCAAGTCTCTCCACTCTCCATGATATGGAAGCACAGAGAGCTTATGAGTATGCTCTACTACCGCAATATCGAAGCTAGTTTTAGGCAAGTCTGCATAATTTGTCGAAAGAGATTCATAGTCGGATGGTATACCCATTTGCTTCAGAATATCCAATAAAAAGCCCAGTCTAAAAGCAAACACCCCGCAATTCCATAAGGCCCCTTCACGGATCAACGCTTCTGAACGAATCAGATCCGGCTTTTCTACAAATGAACTAACCCTATAATATGGCTGGTCAAGTGAAGGAGAGGCTGAAGGCACAATATATCCGTATTTATCAGAGGGTTCCGTCGGAGCAGCCCCCATTAATGCGATATGGCTTCCTGATTGCTCTAATATGGAAGGAAGCCTGCGCAGATGCTCAAAAAATTCATCCCCCGCATACCCGTCCACAGGCATGACCCCTACGATCTCGTCGCGTGATGCGCCTGCAACGTCATGCAAGTAGGCCGTAGCCAGGGAAATGGCCGGGAAGGTATCCCGCTGAGTCGGCTCCTCAATGACTACAGCATCTCCGCCAATTTGTCCTCGAATCAGCTCGGCCTGAGTTCCACTCGTTGAAAAATAGGCCTCATCTGCCAAATTCGCCTCATCTAATTGCCTCCATATTCGTTGCAGCATACTTTCGGGCCGTTCGTCGTGACGTAGTATGGAAAGAAACTGCTTGGGACGGTTCACATTGGATAAGGGCCACAGACGTTTACCCGAACCTCCAGATAATAAAATCATTCGCAAAGATGCAACCTTCTTCCTGTAAATTAATATTTTTCTTACATTATAAGACTGTTCATTTTTCGCATTTCTGCCGAATACATAAGTATGTATTATCGTGGCAAATACATGATTATGCAATGCTATTGTATCTTTGTCTGTACAGGAGATGTCAGTCATGCCCATAAAAATACTCATCATTGAAAATCAAAAAGGTTTGGCAGATATGATTGCTCTTCACCTTCAGGAGGAAGGCTATCATACCGAGCTTATTTATGACTCTAAACTTGCAATTCCTACACTCATGCGTTTTAAGCCGGATATTATTGTGACCGCTCTAATGTTTTCCGGTAAAGTCGAATGTGCGCTGATCAGCCAAATCCGTCAATTTACCACAGTCCCTATGCTGGTCATCTCTAATAACACCGTGCTGAATATAAGAATAAAAGCTCTGGATGACGGAGCAGATGACTTCTTATGCAAGCCGTTCAGTCTGATAGAGTTAAATGCCCGCATCAAAGCCCTGCTGCGCCGCTGCGGCCGCAACATGCCTGTTGAATCGCCAACCGTTACGCAAAGGCTTAAAAAGGTAAGAGTGTGGGTAAATGATTATCGTCACAGCCTGCTAGTCGATGACCAAGAAATAGAAGTCACTCAAATCGAATTTTCTATTATAAAAGAAATGTCCTGCAATCCAGGTAAAGTCTTTACCCGCAGTGAGCTGATGGATCGGATCAAAGGCGGAGATGGCGCTTATCTGGATCGCACTATCGACGTACATATTTCCAGCCTCCGCAAAAAAATAGAACGTGACCCTAAAAATCCTCAGCACATCCGTACCGTCTGGGGCAGAGGCTACAAATATGAGATGTAGCCGTATCATGGCTACCCATTTCCCCACTGAGCAGCTTGCTTTTTATGGAAGGTTTCGCTTCTTCCATCGCCGATAAGGAAGAAAACAAGCTGCTCCACCCAGTATCCCTATGAGGAACAGTCCCCATCCGAAACGGTAGGCGGAAGCCAGAATAACGACGACTTTCCCGTTCCCGTTACCATTGGTAATAAATCCGGTAGTTACTCCATTCACAGACAGACGGGCTCGCTGATTTTCGCCACCCAGCCTGAACTCCCATAGTGGATTGGGTGATTCGGTCTCCCGGATCAGCACCTGCTGATGTGTCGGATTATATAGCGTAAAACTACGTTCCATGGAATTCTCACGAGTAGCCTGAATGCTTTCCGAAGCATGTGGAGCCATAAAAAAGGTATCCATATCCGTTCCCTCAAACAACGTAAATTGATCCACTGTAATCATGGCTTGATAAGGGATAATGGAATATTCCTTCATTTGAAATAAGCCTGACTGCTTCTTGTGCGCATGCGCTAAAATTTGAAACTGCATCATGGCGGTTCCTGCCGGTGCCTTCACAATTTGATCATAATGATTCCATTGTTCCTTATCTCTCTCCTCCACCTCATCAATATAGGAGGTTTGAAGAACCTGGGACGCTTTATTCAAAAATATGACCTTCATGTGCCGACTTCCAACTTGTGCTGATCGCGCATCCAACTGCACGGCATACTCTTGCAGCGGCTCGGCCTTCATTTTCTTGGACGCATATATATTCCAGTCACAGGAATAGCTAGGTGTGTAACGGATAGAGAGTCCTTCGTCCATAAATGACAGGTTCGTCTGGCCAGGTCGTATATCCGCTACACATCCGACATCCGTGTCTAATGACTCCTTCGTGTTCTCCCCAGGCATTACCGTCACTTCCTGCCCGCCCATTCGATGAATATCTCCAAAACGGCTCAATGACGGTACTTGGCTGTCCAGCACAAGGGTTAAGTGATACTTTCCCTTGGTTAGGAACAGATTTTTGAATTCTATTCGGCCATAGTCGTTCAGCAGACCGGGAATTTGTATGATTTTCTTGGCAAAACCATCCTGATCGGGCACCGTTTCAATAACCTGCTTTTCAGATAAAGAGGTAGCGGGTAACCGCTTATACGACTCTTCCGTACGAATCGTTCTGGTCAGCACCTCTCCCGTCTCTTCATTCACCCACTTCATCGTTAATGACCCATGGTATCCTGCAGGTAGATTAGCCAAAATAGCTGTGGCATAGGTTCCCGTTTTGGCGACTTCCACATCCCTGCTTAACGTCCCCTTCTGATAGCTGATCCCTCGCCCCATACTAAGTCTTGGCAAAGCACGCTCCGTCTGCACATTCCCTTGGGCGTTAAAATCGTTCTCTGCCTCCAAGGTGAAAAAGAGCTTGCCCCGCTTCAATGCCTGCTCCACTGGAAAAGATAACCGATCTAGCTGATCCACAGGCACAATCGCAAATTGATTGACCGCATTAAAACCTTGCAGGTTATTAACCGTGACTGGAGTATCTCCTTTTGGAAAAACATGTTCTCCCAGATCGACCCATTGAAATTGGTTTAAACCATCATCCTGGGTCTTGATACTAACCACTTTGTCCGGTAACGTGACTTGTAATTTCCCGCCTGCCTTATTCATAAACACTCTGGCATATACATGCGAGGTTTGAGGTTGATCCAGTTTTTTGTGCATCGTAAACGTGTTAGGCTTACTGTATTGCCCCAAATCACGTAGCTGGATATCATGAATCCACCAGTAATTTTTTTGCTGTGGACGCTGCAGGGTTAACAAATCCATTCGCATCCAATAGCTGCCGGGCGGCGACACGTATTCCCCGTAAAATTTCACACTGTCAAAATTATATCCCTCCGAAGGCGCCACGACATAGCTAACCCCCAGTTCACGCATTTGCTTATCGTAAAATCTCATTTTCACATGCATTTTGTTCGTTCCGCGACCGGAAACAGTAATTTGGAACTGATACGGATTATTTTCCTTGGCTTCCAGCAAACCCGATCGAGCGACCTGCCATATATTACTCGGGTCACCCTTCATAATTTCGCCATGCAGAGTTGGCACATCATTCAATTCCTCACGGGGATTAGCCTGCACACTGAACAACTGCGGGTTATCCGGCTTGAAGAAGGTTTCGGTCCGCAACATGGAATCAAAGTCCACAACCGTCTTCCCTTCGATGCTGCTCATCTGATACGGGGCCACATCCAGCTTCTTACTGGCAAAGGTGACCGCAATCCCTGCATCCATTTCCATATCGAACGGAAAGTTCCGTATATTTTGGGAGGATAAATACCACAACCAATCGTTGGTCGAGGCAAAGGTTTTGGACCATTTTAAAAAGGCATTACCATCCTCAATGGCATCAAAAGGCCGTAAGTAATCCTCTGCTGGAAGCTGTGACAATAGCAAGTCATTAAAGGACACCGCTTCCACATAATCCCCTTTGTTAATCGTCTGGACGGTTTTTAGCTCAGGCTTTAACGCACTGAACAGCACTCCAAAGCGGCTAAAATCAAAACCGGGCAGATGGCTGTAGCTCTCCAGCCGGCTAAAACCGTAAGGTGTTACAATTTTACTCGCAAGGATGTTCATATAGGGTGGTGTCTGGTCGAGATTGAATATGGAAAATAGCCCGTTCTGGTACGTACGTTTCAGCCCGGTCTGACCTTCCAGCTGAGAGAGGTGGAAATCCTGACGCTTCTCCTGTCCCACATATTCATCATGGTAGACCAACTGGTTAACACCAAAGGTAGAGAACAGCCAACCTAATCGGGAGCTTAATCCGTTGTCCATGACATACTGTAGAAAATTCATATAGTATGTAATACCGGGATCATTGCCCTCATGATGAAAGATCGTATTTTTAGGAGAAGAGTATACCTGAAAATCTCCCGTTGCCTTTTCGTTTGCGGTCTTCCCTTTATTCCATTTGGGCGTGGCTACTCCGTTATAGCTCTGAATCATATTGTCAGCAATCGGAAAGTATAATGCCTTGCTATCGAAACGATCCGGATCAGTCAGCTTTTCAGCCATTTGAGCATAAGCCTCTGGCACTTGTACTGGCTTGTAGTACCCCTCAATGAACTGAGTGCGCAAGGGAGCAAAATATACCCCCAGGCACAAGACAACGATAACGACCGCCAGCTTTTTATATACACGCTGTAGCGGCGAGGATCCGAACCATTCCATAAATTGAATGACACCAAAGGTCAGCAACACCCCGAAGTTAAGGGCAATCAGTCCAATAAATTTGTTAGGATCACGGAAAACCGAACCAATCACAGGGGTTTTCGTAACCAGAATGACAAACCACTTGGCAATCGATGGGAACGTCGTCCCGGTAGCTGCAACCAGAAACAGCAGCGTAAGTAGCGAGAAGATCAGAATGATCGGATTTTTATGTGAACGTGTCACCATCGCATACCCGATCAATAGCAACAAAAATCCCCCTCCTACATAAAACATGACAGGCAGTGAGGACAAGGAAAACATGGGCCACCAATAGCTCAGTAAATAACCCACATTATTTAAACTGCTGTTGCGGCTGAACAGAGACAACGTATCCACGACATTGATATTATGCTGAGACGCTTGAGCGTCCATCAACATGCTACCGACATATAGAGACAACCAATAAAAACTGAGCAGACCGAAAAACATGCCAAAAATGATCCCTTTACGCAAAAAATTGCCGTATAACGGCTGCAAATAGGTGCGACCAGCCTTACGGTGGGTCCAGGTCAGCTTGATCAATAGCAACATGGTGAACAAGCCCAAATAAATCATGCCGAAGAAAAAATAGTGAATTGCCGCAGCACTAACGGTGAATACCGCAGCCAACAGAAACAGGTCGATCCAGTTCCGCTGATACAGCTTGTGGGAATGATAGTTTTTAATTTGTTGAATTTGAAACTTGGGGTCCACCGCACTGAAAAAGAACCGCAGCATTAACGGAAATAAACTATATCCACAGAGCAAATAAATATGCTGAATGCGGAAAATAACCCACGGATTCAACGCATAAAACAACGAGCCGACCATGATGGCAAAAATACGGGTCTTCGTAAAGCTTGGTGAATAATACACGCTAACCAATCGTTTGGCAAAGGCATACATCGAAAATGCCGAAACAAATAACAAGCCTGTAATAAACGACTTGAGCAAGACCGGTCCGCTTTCGTCAAATAAGAGTGACAGTCCATAGAAGGGCAAGATGTACAGGATACGTGGAGCATTGAACAAGGTCGAGGTAGACCATCGCTCGTTCCATACCCCGGTTATTTCCTCCAGATACCGATGAGAGGTGGCTCCAAAAGCAATGTCGCTAAACACAATTTGCCCTGGTCCATAGATGGGTGCAAGATATGCAACAATCGCAATCAGCATCAACATCATTGCCGCCATATCGTAACGATAGTGAAATACCCATTTTTTCATGCTTGTCCCCCTCTCTTGAACTTCTCGTATATCTGTCGGTTATCTTGGACCTATCTTCTCAAACGAACGATTGCCTGCAAGCCCTGATCGGTATTACGC
Source organism: Paenibacillus sp. SEL3 (assembly GCF_054602585.1). Classification (NCBI taxonomy): domain Bacteria; kingdom Bacillati; phylum Bacillota; class Bacilli; order Caryophanales; family Paenibacillaceae; genus Paenibacillus; species Paenibacillus sp. SEL3. Next base: position 1,828,377 of record NZ_CM137725.1, read on the forward strand.
AGCTTTAAACGGCCGCCTATGGTCTTCAGGTATGCATCCATATGGTACAAGCTGAATGCATGCTCCTGCGAGTTTTGGGAATAGTCTGGCTGGAAATAGCTCCAACGCATTTTATCATCAATCCCGCCGCCTGTGTCCTCAATGATAATAACAATTTCTCCTTCTTCCAGCCGTGAACTAACCTTAAGCACTTGAGATTGTCGCTTGGACCGCAGACCTGTTTGGCCCTGTTCTTGATCCTCAGGCTGTTCTCCGCCTTGGCGTCCCATGGCCTGCACTGCATTTTCCAGCAGTCCCTGAATCGTTTTGTACAGCATGGGTGCTTGTGCTGCAATCGATGGAACAGGCTCTTGCCGCAAGATCACTTGAATGTTCTTCATGTTCAATGAACGGTTCGCCCATTTCAGCGACTCAGACAATATTTCATTCATATCTGTAAAGCTAATTCCACTATTATCATGCATCTTCTCTTCCAGCTCATCGCGCAAGCTACGAACTCCCGTCAGTAACTCTCCCAGTGAGGATTCCTGTCTGAGGCGACCCTGGATAAAATTTTCATTCAACTCGCGAAAATACTCCAGTTCCTCATGAGAGGCTCCTTTTCCCTGACTGGAAGCCGCTTCAAAGCGGTTTGCTAGATCATGATAGAATCCCAGCAACTTCAAATCATCACCACCTGTGAGACGGCTAGTCTGCTCTTGCAGCTCTTGTAGCTGCTGCTCAATCGTCTGCATTAACGGCAAATAATACATGTCCTGCTGCTGTCGCATATCTTCATCTCGCCGTTGATCACGCACCTGGTTGTTCACGATGGCATCCTTCACAATCCTTTTGCGGAACTGTACGAGCATGGCCCACAGAATGAACAATATTAGAACCATGACCATCCACAACTGTTTGCCGAAGGAGCTGATTCGCTGTGCTGTATCCTCGCTGACATCCTTAACCGATATGTAAAGGGCTTCTTCCCCAATGCGGCTAAATCCTATCCCGTATTTTTCACCGTCATCTTCAATGACACCTGTATTGCCCTCCAGCAGCCTACGGGTGACGCCCGTGATGTCCGTTCGGTTAATATCCGGATTACTTCGGGAAGCTACAACTTTAAATTGACCGTTATAAAATAAAGTCTCATACTGGTTAACCGGTTTACTTTTAATAATTCCGCTGAGCATATCAGCGTCAACCTTGCGCACCATAAAACCGCCCATCTGCGCTCCTTGAATCCTGCATGCGATATACTGGGCAGGCTGATGATCCTCTGTCACAAAAGAGCTTACTGCACAACCATTTTGCAGCCACTTAATCTGCTGGACCGCACTTTTCATCTCACGATTATCTCGTCCGACCATCACATGATACTGTTCATCCAGCACATAAAAGGCCCCGCTTTCACGCTTAAACCCCTCAGGATACTGGCGTGTTCCCTGATTCAGCATATCTCTGCCCAGACTGGACGACAGCTCCTTCAATTCAGCCTGCCATGCGGCATAACGCTCGGTTATGCTGCTAGAAAGTTCCTGTACCTCATACTGGAGCTGTTCATTCTGAATCTCCGCCAAGTGAACACTGAATTGTCGCACGACAAACCATTGAAGCACAGCGGCCAAAAACACGGTCACACCCAGTACGATCAGGTACAGGATCAGCTTTTGCCAACCTGGTTTCAACAAAGCCCATTGTTTCATGCTTCCCTGTCCCCTCCATTTTGTTCACGACGGCTCAAAATAGCCTGCATCAGGCATTCCAGCTCGTAGCTGACCAGCGGTAGCCGTGCGCACAGCAAACGGGGAGTGCGGCGCTGGAGGGCAGCAAACCTCGCAGCGGTTTCCGTTGCCCCGTCCGTCAGTAGGATCAACTCGCATGTTTTTGCGATATATAAGCGATCCAACTCTTCCTCGCCGTATTCCCGCAGATCAACAACGTAAATATCATGACGATCGTCCATATGCTGAAGTGCGCTGGAGACAACCAGGGTCACCCCTGTATGCCGTGCAGCATGATACTGATGAAGGAGACGCATACCTTTTTCCCAGAGGGCATGCTCAGCCGAATCAAATCGTTCACAAAAAAGACGCAACGCCCGTTCTGTATTGACATCTTTCAAAAATGCCAAAACGCTGATATTATACATGTAGTTCCTCATTTCTTACTTCCTGATTGGAGTTGCGCAGTTCTTATGACACCCCAAAACATTCTATTTGTTGACGACAGCCCTATGGTTCTGTCCCTGCTTGAACGGACCTTGACGCAAGAAGCATTCACCTTACATACCGCTCACACGCCCAAAGAAGCCCTACAAGTGCTGGAACAGCACCCGATTGATGTGGTCGTTTCCGATCTGCTCATGCCTGGTCTGGATGGGATTACCTTCCTTCGCATGATTAAGAAAGATTATCCACATATCGTACGAATCATTTTGTCTGGTCACCTGCATACGCAGTCCATTTTATCGGCGATTAATCAAGTCGGTGTGTTCCGTTTTTTGACGAAACCGCTGGAGCTGGATGATGATACGCTAAAAAAAATACTGTATGAGGCGCTTGATCAAGCCAAACTCAATCGAAACAGCCTGCATGCAGCAGACCAGAACGTAGCTTCCGACCTGTCAGTATTTATAGACAGCATTTTGAATGCTCCGTACCGACCCTATGTGCTGCTGAATGAACAAGATATCGTAACCGCTGTACACATTGCACTTGCTGAGCTGTATCCTGTTGGGCGCTCACTACGTCATCCTGACGGGGAAGGTATTCAGTTAACCACGCATTCATTATACATACCGTATGAGGAGTCGGAATCTTCCGATCCCGACCTGTACACGCTGGATACGCTGACCCTCGGACATTCATCGTTACGCCTTATCCGCCTTAGCGAGATCGCCTGAGTGACGGGTGCCGCCCTTTAACACGGCGGCTACCCCAATCACAGTTAGGCATACATACATCCACAACATCCCCATCGTCAGCAACGGGTGACGGATATAGTTTTTCAAATTCCCCCACGTATACAGCACCGGACGGAAGAAATACCAACGTTCCAGTGCCTTTCGTAATCCGCCCTCTTCAGATGACATCGTACGATCCATCACTGAAAAGTAGTAGGCTTTTTTACGTAATACATCGTGCAGATACACCTGTTTTTCATCATGATATACCCGTGTAAATACCGCCCGGCGAATGACTCCACCAGACTCTATATAACGTAAGGTCGGCTGTATTTCTTCAAAAGCAATCTGCTCCGCATTAAACCCACCCGTCGATTCGTAAGCGCTCATTCGCCAGAAGCGTGCCGCTTCAATGGAGCGTTTTCCCAAGGTCTCACCCGCATTGTTAATTACATTTCGCTCAAAAACTTTCACTTTTGAAAAAAAATTATTCGCTTCCGAATACGCCTCCTCCGGAACGACCAAAGCGCCAATATCCTGATGATCATCAAAAAAGTCGATGCTCTGCTGAATCAGATGTTCGGCTAAAATCATATCGGAATCCAATACAAATATGTATTCGGCACCCAAGCGTTTCGCTTCCTCAACCGCTCTAACCCTAGCGACTCCCCGCTCCCCATGGGGAAGCTCCAATACCGTTACGGGTACTGCGCTCCCTGTCGACAGCATACGAATCGTCTCGACGGTCCGGTCATTGGAGCCATCATCAGCAATTACAATATGCAGATCCTTGTAATTTTGCCCCATACAGCTTCGCAAACAAGGCTCTATCGTCCGTTCATTGTTGTACGTGGAGAAGAGAATGACCACTTTGTCCACTCTGTTCCGCCTCCTCTATCCAATCTTCCATCAACTGCTCAAACGCAGCAGCCGTATGATCAAAATGGAATCTTAACGCATATTGATACGCCCGCTCACGGATGGCCATGTAATCTTCGCCGCCCTTCGCTGCTCTTTCCATTTGTTCAGATAATCCCCGGATGTCGCCGTGAAAGCATAGATATCCGCTCTTCCCAAAATCCGTTGCATCCACCAGACCCGGTGAATTGCTGACAATGCTGGGCGTTCCAACCGCTGCCGCTTCGGTAATTGTCAACCCCCAACCTTCACGCAAGGAAGGAAACACCAGCGCGTGGGCACGACTCATCAGCTCCAGCTTATGCTCTGCTGAAACAAATCCGTAAAAGGTAATATCAGCTTGCGATTGCCCCTGTTCATCCGGTTCTCCGTATGTTAATCCATACCGTTTCATAATCGGCAACAATTGTTCTGCCACATAGGTTTTATCGGTTTTTCCGGCAATCCATAACATAGCCTGAGGGAACTTTTCCTTGAGCTGCCCAAAGGCCTCAACGACCAGATCAATGCCTTTATATTTGACGAAGCGCCCAGCGTACATGAAGGTCGGATTAGGTTCCTTCGTTAAAAATTGTTCGCGCGGCCAATGATCAAACTCAATGCCTTCCGGTAAAAGATGAACACGATCCGGGTGAAAGCCCAGCTTAAGTAGATCATACCGAGTAGACGGAGATACCGTAAGCGTTCGATCCTTACGAGCCAGCTTAAGCATCAAGGGTTCCATATGAAACCCAATAACATTTAGCGGGAATTTGGCGTTCTCAAACCATATTTCCCTTGTTAGCTGATGTATGAAAAAAATCCGCTTGGATGCCTCCACCCAAAATCGGGTAAAGAATTGATGCGTATTCGCCTGGTTAATCACATAGTCGATCTTCCTTCGATGACGACGGTAATAGCGCATCGCATAATAAATAACACTGTATATGTTTCCTTTTCGAATATACGTAATACCGTCGATAATTTCATGCTCAGGCATCCCCTCAAATTGGGGTGAAAAATGAATGAACTGGAAGCGGCCTTGTTGTGAGCGTTTAAGCATTTCGTGGGTGAAAATTTCTGCTCCTCCGCTTTTAGGTGAACGTATGTCACGCCAGGACAGCAATAGAACTACGGTTTTACCGTCCTGTTCATGTATGGTATTCATGGGGTACATCCCCCTTTATCTTTATTTTGAACAAATGCACATAGGCGTCTATCACAAAGTAGAGAGCCATAGCTCCGTAAACCATGAACTCAGATAGCAAGAAATCTACCGGCTCTGTGTGGGCAATATGAAAGGCTACTAATAAAGCCGCGGCTCCTGCCATCAGACTGAACATAAATTTGCGTCTGCCCACCAATACGTGCACATGCACAAAAAACAGCACGATGGAAAATAACCAGTACACCCATCCCCCCCATGGAATATAGGCCTCGGCCGATTGGTAAGAGGCTCCGAATAATATGGGTATAGAGGATGGGAACACAAAGGTCGTGCCCACATATACACAGATCGCAGCTACAGCCATTAATCCGGCATAGACGGCAATCAACTTGCCCAAAGCTTGGCGGTCATGCCCCTGCGCACCGAGCTTTGGAATAAAGGCAGCAATCAGGCTATACGAAACGTAATAGACCAACTGGCTGTACTTCAGCGCAATGGCATAGCTGCTGGCCTGCTCGGGAAAGTAATGCTGTACATACAACATGTCGATAGAGATACAAAACAAAATGAATAAATTCGTCATAAGGCTATCGGTGAAATCCTGACCCAATGACTTCCATAGCCCAGAAGGGATATGTTCTCCACTGGTTGTGAATAAGGACAAGCCACGAGCCGAAACGATCCAGCCGTGGAGTAGCGACAGCAACATTCCCCCACAGCTCGCCAATAGTAGGGCTTCCAGCTTTAACCCCAGTGCAGCCAGAACAAAAAACAAGCTCAGCTTCCCTATTACTTCAATGTAATAGTTCACATTGAGCGCCAACATGCGTTCCCTACCCTGTAAATCTCCACGGCACGAACTCACCAAAATATGTAGGCCGATCAAGCCATACAGCATGAATAGCGGGGCGGAATCGACGCCTAAAAGCGAGCGCAATAACGGATGAAACATGAGTAAAATGATCATGGCAAGCACAGTTAGCACCAAAGGTGCTTTTAGTAATAGAGAACCGAGCGGTAAGCTACGTAGCGCAAGCATCTTGTCACCCTTGGATACCAGCTTGGCGGTCAATAGCTGGATGGATAAGCCCAAAACGGACAACAGTGCAAAGAGGGCCAGCAGCGCATTCGCTTGACCATAGGCTTGTCCGGTAAGATACCAGCTCGCTGCAATGTGGAAGAAAAAATTAAATCCGTTAAGCAGCACATTAAAGAGAGGAAACATCAACGATCGCAATCGGTTGTTCACGTTGTTATCTCACCCTCCGATCCAGTCGCCAAATATCAATGATAGAGCGTAAAAAACGAATGGAATCTTTCCAGACATGGATGTGCGAGCCATCCCGGTCAATACATTTGACGGGTAATTGCAGCACACGAAGCTGGAGTCGCTTGGCAATAAACATCATTTCTAGATCCAGCGCCAGTCCGAGCTGTTCCTTTAAATGCGGAAACATCCGCTTCACTGCAACCGAACTCATCACTTTAAGCCCAGTCTGGGAATCCACCACACCTGTGGGTAAAAAAGGACGGGAAATAACCCGCTTACCAAAGCTGACAACGGATCGCAATAAAGATCGATTCTCGGCGGTCATATCCTTGGTTCCGATCACGACATCATAATAGCCCTGCTGAACAACATTAATCATTCTGGCAATATCCTCAATAAAAAAGGAGTCGTCCGCGTCCACAAATACGTAGTAATCCGCACCAATGGTCCGCATCCCTTCCAGATACGTCCCTGCCTTACGTGTATTGCGTCCCAATTCCCTTGTTTGAAGCAGCGGACTAAGATTCTGATTAATCCGGTTTACGGATAAGTCCGTTGCTGCCTCCAGCGCTTTAATCAAGGCATGGGTGCCATCGTGGCTGCCATCATCAATGAGATAAATCGAACCTTCAATAATATGGCTACGGATAAAGGCTTGCAGTCGTTCAGCAAAGGTTTTGACATGAACAAAACGTTGCTCTTCGTTATATACAGACAAGATAAATGCAATATGTTGGCTTTTGGTCGAATACTCGGGATAGAGCAAGCTTTGAATTTCCGAAAGTATTTCTTCGGTGTCATTGGCTTGCCAAAATAGCAGCCGCAAACGGCCTACTCCGGTGATTTGCACCATATGCTGATCACTGAACGGAAATGTTACATCCGTCACCAGTAACAATGGCATTTGCGGAAATTGGCTACGGATCTGATTGGCTTTCCGCACCGCTTGCCCCGGCTCCCTATAATCAATCAGGCAGCAACATGCGTTCTCGTAGACTGAAGCTGTCTCCGTGTCCTCGCACTGTATATACTGGTAAAAACAAATCACCTTGGGATAATCAATAGCCCTGTCGTTATCGCTAAAAATGGCTATAGGTCCCTGCACACAAACCTCTCCTTTTCCTCCGAATAGTTCTATTTTGTTGAAAAAGAATTAAAAATGTTTGTTTATAGGGATTAAATTAATGTCCAAATACTTCATATTTTCTTAACAAAATAGCTGACACTCCATGATATATAAGGGAATAAGAGAAGAAAAACTGATTTTTATATTTGATAAAAACAGAGTATTTAGACCTGGTTCACTAGAACCAAAATCCTTAGTATTAGTTTAGCGAATCCATATCGAAGGTTAGTCCTATTAGATCAACAGAAAGAAATGAATATGGTTATTTTGTCATAGAAAGATAGATGAATAAACCAGATTCGCATGTCTATACTATGGACAACATGTCATCTTTCGTCATGAATAATCATGAAAATGAAAAGAAAGAAGGTCTTTCTATGGAAGCTTTTTATGTCAATCGCGATGGGTCATTATCTACTCCATTGCGGGGAAAGGATGTGTTAGCAAATCCCCTTTTGAACAAAGGTGTCGCTTTTACAGAAGAAGAACGCAAAGAACTGGGTTTGGAAGGAATCCTTCCTCCCACCGTCCTTTCATTAGAGAAACAGAGCATACGAGCATATCAGCAATTTCTCGCACAACCTACCATGCTACGTAAAAATGCTTCTCTCAACGACCTCCACAACCGAAATGTCGTCCTCTACTATCGGCTACTAACCGATCATTTGAGTGAAATGCTGCCCGTAGTCTACACGCCGACCGTAGGAACTGCGATTCAAGAATACAGTCACGAGTACAACCGTCCTGGGGGCGTATATTTGTCGATAGATAATCCGAACGGTATTGGACAAGCATTCTATAATTCCGGTTTGAGCGGCGAGGATGTGGACCTGATCGTCGTAACGGATTCCGAAAGTATTTTGGGGATTGGGGACTGGGGTGTCGGGGGGATTAACATTGCTATTGGCAAACTTGCAGTGTATACGGCTGCGGCAGGCATTCATCCCGGGCGGGTGCTGCCCATTGTACTGGATGTAGGTACGAATAATGAAAAGTTGCTGAATGATCCACTGTACATCGGAAACCGCCATAAACGGGTTCGCGGAGAAGCCTATAACCAGTTTATTGATACTTTTATCAGCAAAACGTTAGCGCAATTCCCGAAGGCGCTTTTACATTGGGAAGATGTGGGTAGCGTAAATGCACGCCATATTATAGGAAAATACGGTCAAAGTATACTCACCTTCAACGATGATATACAAGGTACAGGAGCGGTGACCTTGGCTGCAATTCTTTCGGCGGTGGGTGTCACCAAGACTCCGCTGCGTGAGCAAAAGGTACTTGTCTTCGGCCCAGGAGCAGCAGGGGTCGGTAACGCTGACCAAATTCGGGGCGCTATGATCGAGGACGGCCTTTCCGCGGAAGATTCATTCCAGTCCTTTTGGGCCTTTGATTACCGTGGGCTGTTAACGGACGATATGGAAGATGTACTGGAATATCAGAAACCGTATGTACGTAAAAAAGAGGAAGTCAGCTCATGGACGCGGTCGGATGACGGCAAAATACCGCTGCTGGAGGTCATCCGTCAGGTGAAGCCTACCCTATTAATCGGAACTTCTGGAGTAGCAGGTGCCTTTTCTGAAGAGATCATCAAAGAGATGGCGAAGCATGTAGAACGCCCGATCATTATGCCCATGTCCAATCCTACAAATCTTGCAGAAGCTATACCTGAGGATCTAATACGGTGGACCGATGGCAAGGCATTAATTGCTACCGGAAGCCCTTTTGACCCCGTCACTTATAACGGTACGAAATTTGAAATTGGACAGGCGAACAATGCCTTTGTGTTCCCGGGACTGGGTCTGGGTGCGATTGTGGTTAAAGCCAAAAGGATTACCCCTGCGATGTTTACAGCCGCAGCAGATGCCGTTGCCAATGGCGTAGATTCGAATAAGCCTGGCGGTGCGTTGCTCCCTCATATCCAAAAATTACGTGATGTTTCGTACGTTGTTGCGGTTGCGGTAGCGAAAGCAGCGATTCAGGATCAGGTAGCTCAGGCACACATTTCAGATGTTGAACAAGCTATACGGGATGCAATGTGGAAACCGGAATATGTCAAGGTCAAAGCAGTGGAAAGCGTAATACATCACCCTCACTAATGCTCCATTTAGGAAAGGGATTGCCTTGTTCAGACAGGCAGAATACGTCAGTTCAAGCAAGGAGAATCAATCTATGAGTGTCGGACATATCTTGTACATTTTGGTGCCGATTTTTTTCGTTATTATTTTAGGGTGGTTAGCGGGGCATTACAAAAGCTTTGATGCCTCTTCCTCCAAGGCCTTAAATGCGCTCGTTACCAAATTTGCACTGCCTGCGCATCTATTCATCGGTATCACGACAACGGACAGGAAAGCACTCATCGAGCAATGGCCATTCCTGCTGGCACTGTTCATTGGCATTGTCGGCTTTTTTGCCGTTCTCCTTCTACTGTCCCGCTTTGCGGGGAAGCAGTCAGTGAAGGATGCCGCCATGTTTGCTTTGAACTCGGCACAGCCTACCTTTGCTTTTATGGGTATTCCTGTGCTTGGAGCCATCTACGGTTCCGCTGCTGTCGCCATTCCGATTGCGCTTACCGGGATCGTAGTCAATGCCGTCCTTGACCCGGCGGCTACCATTATAGCTACCGTAGCCAGCAGGAATTCAGGCAAAGAACGGAACGGTCACCTCGGAAGGTTAATCTGGGACTCCATTCTTCATGGATTAAAAGAACCGCTGGCGCTGGTTCCACTGATTGGTGTAATTTTGACCTTGTTCGGCTTCCATTCACCGGATTTGTTGAACAAATCGTTGAATCAAATCGGAGACATTACGTCCGGGGCCGCTTTATTCGCTGTCGGAGTGACCATTGGCGTACGCAACATTAGTTTTAGTGTAAGTGCCTTTGCCATCGCACTGTTAAAAACAATTGTACAGCCTTTATTAATGCTGCTGATCGCCTACCTATGCGGTCTGTCGTCTGCAGATACTGTGAAGGCAGTTCTGCTCGTTTCCTTCCCGGGTTCAGCAGTCGCTGCTATGATCGCCACCCGTTTTGAAAGCCTGGAATCAGAAACAGCCTCCTCCTTTGTCATCAGTGCTGTCATATCGCTCGTTACACTCCCAGTACTGATTTCTCTATTGGTATAAATGCTGATTATTTAGACATTGGAGCCTGCCGCGAATTCCTTCGTGTAGACGGAACTGATCTTCTCCAGCGCCTTTTTCCCTCTCGGAAGCGAACTTCAGCTCTGTCGTTTGGCCCTTGACCAGATAGACATGTTTGACATAGCGTATGAACGTATGTACAGTAATAGTCAAAAGAATAGAAGTCCACTAGGGGAGCCGCTATGGCTGAGACAAGAACGTATCTTGGACCCTTTGAACCTGATCTAGTTCGTACTAGCGTAGGAAAGTGGAGCCTTCGTATATAAGGTTTCAAGCGTTTTTTGCGTATTGGGCCTATTGTTGAAGCCGCTCCATTTTTCTGGGGCGGCTTTTTAGCGTTGTTCCGGAATTATATTCTTACAGGACTTCTTGCTCTTCAATTTTATGGAGGTGGCGAAATTGAGTTTTACACAAGAACTCCGTCGGCAGGCGGACGGCATTTTTCAAGCGATTTTTGAGCATCCCTTTGTGAGAGGTATTGCTGAAGGAAGTTTGACAAGGGGACAGCTGATTCACTATGTAAAACAGGACTTTGAATATTTGAACGCCTACATGCGGATATACGGCATCGCAATCTCCAAATGCACGAATCGGGAGGACATGGCTGTATTTAATGAACAAATCTCTTTTATTCTCCACAGCGAGGTTCACCCGCATCAAAATTTCTGTGCTGTCGCAGGGGTGACCTATGAAGAATTGCAGGGATATTCGCTCGCTCCGTCGGCTCATCACTATATCCGGCACATGCTGACGGTTGCGCATGAGGGCAACCTGGGCGAGATCTTGGCTGTGCTGCTGCCATGTATGTGGACGTATGCCGAGATTGGCCGCAGGCTGCTAGATGAAGTAAAGCCGGATAAGTCCCATCCGTTCTATGAATGGATGGGCTTCTATGGAGACCAGCTTGATGATACAACACTCAAGTTCCGAGAACGTGTAGATGCTTGGGCGGAAGGGGCAACGGCTGCTGAGCGGGAGCGGATGATTGAGCATTTTATACTGAGCTGCCAGCTGGAATATAAGTTCTGGGACATGGCTTATAAGCAGGAAGAATGGCCGGTCCAGATGCAGGCAGCGGTCTTGGAATAGTCAGCCTGTCAATTCGATGCGTGAAGTACGGTTAATGTCCTGTTGAACCACCAACTATAGAGAGGATAATCATGATGAGTACATGGGAAAAAAGTTATTCGGATCTCCTAACGAAGGTACAAAATAGCAAACCCCTCGTTCACAATATCACCAATGTGGTAGTCACCAACTTTACCGCCAACGGCCTGTATGCATTGGGAGCCTCCCCAGTGATGGCCTATGCACCCGAGGAAGTAGCAGATATGGCCAAAATAGCAGGCGCCGTCGTGTTAAACATCGGTACGCTGAACCGCGAACTGGTGGATGCCATGATCATTGCTGGACAATCGGCGAATGCACACGGTGTTCCGGTCCTGCTAGACCCGGTCGGTGCGGGAGCAACGAGCTTTAGAACTGAATCGGCACTGCGAATCCTGAGTAAAGTCAAAATCTCATTGGTACGGGGCAACGCAGCCGAAGTTGCCCATCTTGTCGGAGAAGCGCGTGAGATTAAAGGCGTAGATGCTGGTGACAGTGCTGACAGCGGCCATGTCGATCTGGCAATTCGGGCTGCTCGAGCGCTCAATACAATGGTTGTCATCACTGGAAAAGAAGACGTCATCACCGATGGGGCCGAAGCACGAATGATAAGCGGCGGAGACGCGCTGCTCACGAAGGTAACCGGAGCAGGCTGCCTGCTGACCTCTGTGTTAGGTGCCTTTGCAGCTGTTGAACCCAACCTGCTGCTCGCAGGTACAGCAGGCTTGGCATTTTACAGTGCAGCAGCTTCCCGAGCCGCAGCACGTACCGCAGAGCTAGGGCCAGGCAGCTTCCAGATTGCCTTTCTCGACGAGCTCGCCAAACTACATACTGGTTCGCTGGAGGGGCATGTCACTGTCCGTGAAGCCGGAACAACTACAGCAGGTGGTGCGCGATGACAGACACTCGTGTACCCAGAGCACTGACGATTGCCGGCTCGGACAGTGGCGGCGGGGCCGGAATTCAAGCCGATCTCAAAACCTTTCAAGAGCTTGGCGTATACGGCATGTCAGCTATTACGGCCATTACTGTACAGAACACCTTGGGGGTTCACGGCGTATATCCACTGCCACAGGAAGCAACAGCGGAACAGATCGAAGCTGTAGGATCAGATCTTGGAGTGGATGCCCTGAAGACTGGCATGCTGTTTAATGCGGGTATCATCCGTCTTGTGAGCGAGCAGATCCGAAAGTTCGGCTGGAAAAAAGTCGTCGTCGATCCCGTGATGATTGCCAAGGGAGGCGCTGAACTGCTGCAACTGGAGGCGGTGCAGGCTTTGAAGGACGAACTGCTCCCCTTGGCCCTGGTCGTTACACCAAATATTCCGGAGGCGGAAGCCCTGACAGGGATCAGCATCCGTACGATGGAGGATCGCCGCGAGGCTGCAAGACATATTAGCAGTATGGGATCAGAATTCGTTGTGATCAAGGGTGGCCACGCTGACGAGAGCGAGAGCAGCGGACAGATTGTTGACCTGCTCTTTGACGGAACCGCCTTTACAGAGCTGAGCGGCAAGCGAGTACGGACTGTCCATACACACGGAACTGGGTGCACCTTCTCGGCAGCGATTACCGCAGAATTAGGGAAAGGGATGTCTGTACCGGAGGCTATCTCGAATGGCAAAGCCTTCATCCAGGCGGCGATTGAGGAATCTTTGCAGCTTGGACAGGGACATGGGCCCACCAATCATTGGGCCTTCCGTCGTCGTCAGGAGATGCTTCTATGAGCGGCAGAATGTTGCCCGAGGTGATGCGCCGCCAGCTACAGATGTACCTGGTGCTTGGAAGCGTGAATTGCCTCGCGGAACCAGGCTGGGTCGTGCAGGAGGCTCTGGCTGGCGGTGCAACTATGGTCCAGTTCCGGGAAAAGGGCTATGGCGCGTTAACGGGCGTCCCTATGTTCGAACTTGCGCGCCAGCTACAGAACCTGTGCTGCGATGCTGGTGTCCCCTTCATCATCAATGACGATGTGGAGCTGGCTCTTGAACTCGACGCCGACGGTGTTCACATCGGTCAGGATGATGAATCCGCCGAAACCGTCCGCGAGCGAATCGGAAATCGAATTCTAGGCGTCTCTGCCCATACCATTGAGGAAGCACGTCGAGCCATTCTGCAAGGTGCTGATTATCTCGGCGTCGGGCCAATCTATCCTACCCTCTCGAAGGATGATGCCCATGCTGTACATGGGCCAGCAATTTTATATGAGATGCGTAAAGCGGGAATTGATGTGCCGATTGTTGGAATCGGAGGTATTACAGTCGACCGTGTTGAGGAAGTCGCACGTGCAGGTGCAGATGGTGTGGCGGTGATTTCAGCCGTGACACAGACAGAGCAGGTTAGAGGCGCGGTCAAGGAATTAAAGAAAAAGGTAGTGCTAGGCATCAAAAATCGAGAGATGTCCCAAAAATCATTTAATAAAAGATAAAGATGGATCATAGCAAATTGTTTCGATTGACTAAATAATTTCTCGTTTCATACCCAGCAGAAGACGATCTGATTAATCAGATCGTCTTCTTAGGTTGTCGAGACTTTATATAAGACCAGTATTATAACCGATACGATCGTAGAACTGATTATGTTTATGATCTTATTCGGAATTATCCTATTTTTATTTATCTCAAAAGAAACACGATGGCATAAGTCGCTTTTAATTAATACTTATGTTCAGACAGAGTCGTTTCAAAAATAGAAATAATACATTATTCTTCAATTCCGAGCAATTCGGATACTTTTTTTCTGTATCTTGTAGCCTTGCGTGTCCCATGAATGAGATTTGACAATCTGGAAGCTGGAATATGATATGTACTACAAAAAGTTTTCTGATCCATTCTTTTCTCGAGCAGTTTTTGCTTGATCTCCCATCCAAAAGGGGTTACAGAATTTCGATGATTCAACATCACTACCTCCAAGTTTTAGTTTTTGGAATCATGTATTACGCAACATGTAATACACCAGAGCTTAATGATTCGATCTGCATGTTTGGTAATGATTCAACAGGTAATCCAACCTTTTAGATTGCTCAATTACTTTGGGGTGTGTTAAAAATCCATACTTTTTCTGGACTTGGTACAGTTTCCTCCTAGCTCTCTCGACACGAAGTAAAGTCACACCTTGGTTCATCAGTATGATCCCCTCCTCTATGTCACATTTTAGAATAAAAAGACGTTTTTTGGTTTTTCGGATGATGCGCCTAACAAAAAGAGAATATCACAAAAGTTTTCATAAATAAGGGCGTCCCTAAATCTATGCAAAAAACCTCCGTTTCCACTAATAAAGTGGAGCAGAGGCTCTAGTTTCTATTAATAATATTTACATACAGGATCTTAATCCTACATGAATAAAAGGATACTACTACCAATAATAAAACGTTCTTTCTCTTTGCCCTTCGCTCACTAAACTTTCGTACCTCATATGGGCCTTAACATCTGCAAACGCTTTAAACTTCTCAAATAGTCTTATGCACCTAATAAAAAAAGCTTCTTTATTAATGGTTAATGATTTAGATAAAACGTCTAGCAAGTATTTAAAGCCATGCGTGTAGCTACCTCTATTCAAGTAATACTTAGCAAGTTCATATTTAAAAAGCGTTATGTGTTCTGGTACAACTTGATGTGTGTACATATCAGTAGATGCTGGATCAAAAGAATTAAACTCCACTTCAAAACGTGAGAGTACATCATCAACATCTATTGCATATCGGTTAGCCGCTATTATAATGTTCAACAGCATTGAGAGCTTTTCATCTTCGTTAGTAATTAATGTAGCTACAATATATTCAACATAATCTGGAAGCACACTGGTATCCCCAGACAGAAGTTTATTTACAAAGATATTACCTACTGCCCAATGCTCGTACAAGTTGATCCAGTGTCGAGTTTCCTCGTCTGTCTCAATCACCCAATCTAAATTTGCGTAGGCATATGTAAACTGTAAAGCTTGCTGATAATTGCCTTGGGCTTCACATACACTAGCACACAGTAAATCAGCATAGGTAATGTAAACAAATATGGGACGACTTAACCTCATATAAGACTCCTCACTCTTTTGCTTCTTCTGCCGTTGTTTCATAGAATAATAAATTTCCGCTTTATGTCTCATTTTTTGAGCTGTTTCATAAAGCATATCCCACTCGTGTAATGAACGATACACATTCGCTAGATCCTTCAACGCATCAAGTTGATCTATTTCATCCAGACGTTCGACAAAGGGTTCAAATCGAGTAGCCGCCTTGAGATTTCGGATCTGATCGTTCCCCACCTGAATCGTAAACAGACGATACTGACAGATAGCCAAGCGTTCAGAGTGCTGGTACTTCTCGCCTTCCGCAATCCCCTCATAGAGTAACAAAGCAGCATTACGCTGACCTTGTGCGAATAACATTTCTGCCGCATCGAATAGCTTCGGGGAATAAAGGAGGTTGTCCATGATATGGGCCACTACAAGCTGGATCGCATGTAACTTGTCCAGTTCCGCACAGCGAAATAACAACGGCTCAATTCGCCGCCAATCTGGGGAACGCTCAATGATGTAGTTATCTATGTATAGTTCGTAAAAAAAACCTTCTGGTAGTCCCATAGCCCAAGTGATTCGATCTAGCTGATGTATAGCAACAGGACGATGCTTGGCAATCCAATTATTAAGTGTTCTTTGATGAACACCTGAATGTTCGGAAAATTGCGCCAAAGTCAAATTGTTTTGTTTTAAAAAATTCTCAAACTTATCTAAGATCGTAGGTGTATGTCCCAAGTCATAACCACCCTTCACATAAAAACACCAAATTTTTATAATCTCATCTCAAATTATTGTCCAAATTTTAACATACGTCAATGAGCTTTAGTTAATATCCACATTATTAGTACCCCTTAAAAAGGTGAAAATACCACATTAATTCATATATTCATTAGCATTTAAATATTTGTAACAATGGATGGGTGAACACCTCCATCATTTTCATTGAGAAGCTTTGAAACACAACCCTTTCAGAATTCAGGTGGTCGCTCGCTCTACTAATTTGAATTCCAGATGATGTATCGTTTCATCCAGCCCTTCGAGGGCATTTCGAATCATAATGAACGCATTCTCAGCTTGCTTGTCTATCGGGTAATGAATCGTAGTTAAATCAAGCAAATGCGAGATTTCGGTGTTATCAAAGCCTACTACTGCAAAATCACTCGGTACAGAAACACCTAGCCTACGCGCTTCAGTCAAAAGACCTGCTGCCAAATAATCGGTAGAACAGGCGAAGGCGTCCGGCCTGTCTGTTGGTGCTCGTTCTGCCCACCAATGAGCTATTTGTTCACCAGCTTCTATTGAATTTAAATCATAAAAATGCGGGAAGGCCTCAGCGTCCAAATCATATTTTTCGCAAAAGTCATGATAAGCTCGAATGCGTTCTTTTGTATTCAACCCACGCATGCTGCCGTACACATTCACAATTTTCCGATATCCTCGGGTGTACAAATGTTCCAATGCCAGCGTATAGCCCTGATACTGATCCATAAATACAGACGGGATTGCCTCAATGTTTACACGCTGCCAGGTCACAATCGGGCCATATTTTGTATAATGCTCAATCACACTCCACTCATTAACGCGAATCATACAGACCAAGGCGTCCAGTTGCTTTCTCCGCAACATTTCCAGCGCTTCAAGCTCCTGTTCCTTCTCCCCATTGGTAATAAACAGCGCTATATTAAAGCCATGCTCCTGGGCATACATTGTAAATCCGCGCACAAATAAACCCAATGAATCATTAAAAGAAAGTGAAATAATCCCTATGAGCTTGGTCATGCCTTTTTTTAAAGATACCGCATTAAGATTAGGAACATAATCCAGTCGATCTATGACCTCCTGCACACGCTGTCTTGTCGGTTCACTTACGTACGGATGGTTGTTAATGACACGGGACACCGTAGCCGAGGATACCCCCGCCAGCTTTGCAATTTCATGAATATTCGCCATTTTTCTCACCTCGTTCTTTCTATTTTAGCATGTTCGTGGTGTCCGCCCTATAATTGTCACCTTCCCAAAATAAGTTTTTCAAAAGCGCTTGACCTGTAATGCATTACAGGGATTACAGTGAATTTGTGCTTAAGAAAGCGGTTTACAAAACATACTTAGGAGGCACTAACTATGAAAAAAGGCATAAAGATTGCAACCATTGGCGGAGGCTCCAGCTATACACCGGAATTAGTAGAAGGCTTCATCAAACGTTATGCAGAGCTTCCCATTCGGGAATTGTGGCTGGTAGATATTGAGGCAGGTCGTGAAAAACTGGAGATCGTAGGCGCCATGGCCAAACGGATGGTAAAAGCCGCAGGCATTGATTGTGAGATACATTTGACCCTGGATCGCCGGGAAGCGTTGAAGGACGCTGATTTTGTAACGACCCAATTTCGGGTAGGCTTGCTGGAAGCCCGGATTAAGGATGAAAGTATTCCGTTAAAACATGGCATGATCGGTCAGGAAACTAATGGGGCCGGTGGGATGTTCAAAGCTTTTCGTACCATCCCTGTTATCCTCAGTATCGTCGAAGATATGAAAGAACTGTGTCCGAATGCATGGTTAATTAATTTTACCAACCCTGCGGGTATGGTCACCGAAGCCGTGCTTCGTTATGGTCAGTGGGATAAAGTCATCGGATTATGTAATGTTCCAATCGGCGCGATCAAGAGTGCATCGGCTGTGCTGGACAAACCGGAAGAAGAGCTATTCTTTAAATTTGCAGGCATTAACCACCTTCATTGGCACAAAGTTTATGACAAAACAGGGGTCGAATTAACAGAGCAAGTTATTGAAGGACTGTACGCTCCGGGCGCAAAGCCAGAGAAAGTCGTAGAAAATATTAAGAACATGCGCTTTCTGTATGATCAAGTTCGTCAATTGAAAATGCTGCCTTGTCCTTACCATCGGTATTACTATATGACGGATAACATGCTCAAGGAAGAATTAGAGGAAGCCAAAAACGAAGGAACTCGGGGCCAAGTGGTCAAACGTCTGGAAGAAAGTCTGTTTGAATTGTATAAAGATCCGAATCTGGATTACAAACCAGAGGAACTATCCAAACGCGGCGGTGCGCATTACAGCGATGCAGCCTGTGAGATCATTAATTCCATTTATAACAACAAAGGCACATTGATGGTAGTTAGTACACGTAACAATGGGGCGATTGATGATGTTCCTTATGATAGCGCCATCGAAGTGACCAGTGTCATTCGCGCTCATGGTGCCGAACCTGTCAACTTTGGCAAATTCCCACCTGCCCAGCGGGGCTTGCTGCAAGTGATGAAGGCAATGGAAGAGCTGACGATTGAAGCGGCGGTCACCGGTGACTATGCAACAGCACTGCAAGCCTTCACCCTGAATCCGCTCGTACCAAGTGGTGACATTGCTCAAACCGTACTGGATGAATTACTAGAAGCACACAAAGAGCATCTACCTCAATTCTTTGCTCATAAGGAGAAGGCGACGGTATAAAGCTAGCAGCAATCATCCTGCTGGAACACAAAAAAGCTTCCTACATGTAGGAAGCTTTTTGCTATACGTCCCAGGAGTACTTGCTGGGACATTGGTGTTATTGGTTTGTACTTGGCTTGACAATCCGTCATTAAGATTATTGATAACTTTTTTAAAGTATGATCTCCGTTGAAAAAGCAATAACCGCTTTCCCCGTAATTTGAACTAATACGGGTTTTCCCTGTTCCTTTTTCACATGAACATGCATTGTTCCCTCTCTTTTGATTGCCTCACCTTGTAAAATATCAAAATCAAAAGACTGCTCATTCTCATTTTGCAAAATGTTATAGTGTACCAAATAGGCTCCAAGCGGTCCGTTTGCATTTCCTGTCACCGGGTCTTCAGCTATTCCAATTGCAGGAGCAAACATTCTTCCGTGAACCAATATATCCTCTTGTGGATTTAATGTAAAAACATAATATCCATTACATCCAATATGCTTGCTGATTTCTGTAAGCTTCTGCAAATCAGGTTTTAAACTATGTAGTATTTCATTGGAGTAAATCGGAACCATTACCTTAGAATGACCTGTTGAAGATATTGCAACTGGATATTCCATGCAAATATCTTTACAAGAAATACCTAACGCATTTGCAATCTGACTTCTTATTTCATCATTTAAAGGCTCTGATACAGAAGGTTCTCCCTGTGTCATTACAATAGAATAGTCATCTTCATACTTTATAACATCAACAGGCAATATACCTGCTTTTGTTTTTTGAATAATTCTTCCAGTTTCAGCTTTTCTCTCAATTGCATAAATATAATGCGCTGCTACTGTTGCATGACCACAAATTGGAACCTCTGTTGTTGGAGTAAAAAATCTTACTTCAACATCATAATTTGAAGAATCTGTTTCAAAAATAAATGCAGTTTCCGAATTATTTAATTCTCTTGCAATTCTCTGCATCTGCTCATCTGTAAGTCCATTTGCGTTTGGAACAACCCCAGCAGGGTTACCATGAAATCTATTTTTTGTAAATGAGTCTACTTGATATATTCTATATTTTTCCATAATTTCGCCTCTATAAATACTAGTTTGTCTGTCTGTTAAAACTGATATTAACATACTTTTTAGGCAGTTTCACTTAAATTAAAAGATATAATATGGCCCTTTAATGAAAACGAACTGATCCTTATTATAGAATCGCGCTCTTTTATGGACGATTGTTATTAAACTAAAGCCGCAGTTAGCTGAAATGGTCTTCTCAATCCTTATCTAAAAATGGAATAAATCTTTTATGATTATAGATACTTTTAGATTCTGCCACGCCTGTTGAGTAACTCAATTCATAAAACAAGAGGTGCACAGCGTGTAAAAATCGTGTGTATAATTTGTGTAAACAGGTGTATTAATCACACCTTTTTTCTAACGTTTTCTATCGTAACCCCAATAAAAGAAAAAACGCCTCAAACCCTTATATATCAAGGATTTGAAGCATTTTCAATTTCGTTCAAACTTTACATATCTGAACTCTTCGACGTCCCAGGAGGGATTCGAACCCCCGACCGACGGCTTAGAAGGCCGTTGCTCTATCCAGCTGAGCTACTGGGACAAGATGGTGATCAATAAAACCTTATGTATTCAGCGCATTGATTATTATATCACATTTCGGGCAACTGTCAAAATCATTTTTTTATGATATTGGGAAGCTGGCTGCAAAAGGAATCATTTGGACGCTAACGGGGTATTATGTACAAAGAACCATGCATAAAGGAGGGGTTAATCCGTGAGAGGTCTTTTGTCGTCACTTTGTTATTTCAGCATTTTCTTCGCACCTTTTCTAGTGCCTGTCATTGTGTGGATTGCAGTACGGGACGAATATGTTCAGGAACATGCAAAAAAAGCTATTTTATCGCATATTTTCCCCATTATTGCGGCGATTCCGCTAGTGTATTTTATTATAACGGCGAATCATGCAGGTTCAGTGATCGGGTTTGTACTGCTATTCGTAGTGGTCTATCTCGGGGTTTTTGTGTATAACATCTACAAAGGAATTATGACGCTGCGTGAAGCGGCTTAGTTCAAAAGAAGCCTCCTATATTCCGCAAACTTGGCGGGATACAGAGGCTTCTTTAGGGTTATTTTTGATGAGTTGCTGTTCCTATTTAGTTCAATGGCTATGGCTGCTTATTTATTCCCAAAGCGTTTAGGGCTTCTACGTACCTCATGTCTTACGTTTTTCTCCAGCACTTCTTCTGCAAACTCATTGTTATGAATATAACTGCTGCCTTTATTTTTCTTATAATTCGCTTTGCCGTCTATGATTTCCCCCTCCTTTCACGCTGATCCGGCGATGGCGCCGGGGCCCAAATCAACAAAAGCCGAGGCATAGCACACCATATCCTCATGCCCCGAACTCCTTGGCGAACTCTGTACTGAGTTGCCCATAGGAGAGCAATTCTTTTTTGAACTTCTCTCGCTCCTCACCAGCAGTAATGTGTGTAGAATCGGTAAAAGCCTTGTCTGTCACTTCCTCAAATGCCGAATGCAGGTTATTGTCGTACCAATCCAGCTCCAGATCGGCGTCATTGCGGATGATCCGTACCATGTCATAGTCATGCTGACCATCCGTCTGATCCTTGGCCGTGATATAGACCAGCAGTTCCGGGTCATCCGCGGCACCAGGCCGCACCTCTACCTCAGCGCAACGCACTCCGTCAAGTTCAGTGAAGCGGCGGATTTTGGCATCCTTGATGTAGTACATGGTCTTCCTCCTTCCTTGCGAGTAGACGGGTTGCCCCATCAGTAGTTTTCGGAACGGACAGACATTTTATGCTTCTTTTCGGCATATATACTGTTGAACTGGGGATTTAGTTTTTGATTCATTCCAACACTGGATGAACACGATAAAGAGAGGATGAACAGACATGTGCGGAATTACAGGTTTCATACAGTGGAACGGAGACTTAATGCATCAATCTGAGCTGCTGCTGAATATGACACAAACGCTCTCCGATCGCGGACCAGATGCTGCGGGTACCTGGATATCCAATCCGTGTGCCTTCGGACACCGAAGACTGAGCGTTATGGACCCGGAAAATGGCGCTCAACCCATGATCCGGCAGCTGGAGGATATCACTTATACGATTGTATATAACGGGGAAATATATAACGCGCCTGAGTTGAAAAAAGAGCTGCAACAGCGCGGGCATTTTTTCCGTACACAATGCGACACGGAGGTGCTGCTCGAATCCTATATCGAATGGGGCCCCGAATGTGTGAATCGGTTAAACGGCATTTTTGCGTTTGCGGTCTGGGATAGTGAGCGGGAGCAGGTGTTTCTGGCACGGGATCGGCTGGGAGTGAAGCCGCTATTTTATAGCCAGACCGAAGAAGTATTCGTATTTGGCTCAGAACCCAAAGCACTGCTTCAGCATCCAGCGGTAGAAGCAGCAGTGGACGCTGAGGGATTGGCCGAAATCTTTATCATCGGTCCTGCACGTACCCCCGGACACGGCGTCTATTCGTCTATGAAGGAGCTACGCCCCGGGCATACGCTGACTTACAGCCGCGACGGCGTGCGCATTCAAGCCTACTGGACACTGGAAAGCATTGCGCATGAGGATAACACCGAAGAAACGGCGCTTAAGGTACGAGAACTGTTGCTGGATACGGTGGAGCGGCAGCTCATTTCGGATGTTCCGGTGTGCACCTTATTGTCTGGCGGGCTGGATTCAAGCGCTCTATCCGCATTAGCTGTCGATTATTACAAACGTACCAGGCAGGGACAAGTTCATACGTATTCGGTCGATTATGTGGATAACGACAAGCATTTTAAAGCCCATGCGTTTCAACCCGGAGCCGATGCCCCCTGGATTCAGCGGATGGTGGATGAATTAGGGACAAATCATCACTGGATTGAATTCGATACGCCAGAAGTCGTAGCAGCTCTGAACAACTCCACGCTAACGCGGGATTTACCCGGAATGGCGGACGTGGATTCGTCGCTGTATCTCTTTTGCCGGGAGATTAAAAAAGGGGCTACGGTCGCTATTTCCGGCGAGGCTGCGGATGAAGTTTTTGGCGGATATCCATGGTTCCACCGGGAGGATATGCTGAATTCGGGTACATTCCCGTGGGCAGTTGCTCCTGACATGAGAGCCAGTCTGTTGTCTCCCGAAGTGCGGGACTGGATCAAGCCGCTGGAGTATTTGAACGACCGCTACTCCGAAGCGGTAGGAGAAGTGCCGAAGCTACCAGGAGAAACAGGAAAAGCTGCGCAAATGCGCGTTATGTCCTATTTGAACATCACCCGCTTTATGCCTACTCTACTGGACCGCAAGGATCGGATGAGTATGGGAGCCGGACTCGAAGTGCGGGTACCGTATTGCGATCATCGATTGGTGCAATATGTATGGAACATTCCGTGGAGCATTAAGATGACAGGCGGACGTGAAAAAGGTATTTTGCGCAAGGCGCTTGAGGGTGTACTGCCGGATGATGTGCTGTATCGCAAAAAAAGCCCATATCCAAAAACGCATAACCCTTCCTACCTTGAGGCTGTGAAAAAGCAGGCGCTGCAGCTGCTGGATGACTCCTCTTCCCCACTGCTCAAGCTGATTGATGCGCAAAAGGTACGCGATATTGCCGCCTCACCGGAGGCATCCACCAATCTGCCTTGGTTTGGTCAACTGATGTCGGGTCCGCAGTTGTTTGCCTATTTGGCCCAAGTGGATAACTGGTTGCGCACTTACAAGGTAGCTATTCGATAAGCTAAAAATACCAAAAAGGCTATCCGCAGCTCATGACTGACGGATAGCCTTTTTTCGTTATGTGAATGGGGGATGATTTCGCCCCTGCTACCAAGCTATGCCTGTGGATTACCCAGCTTTGTTGCCAAATTACGCAGAGCTATCCCTCGGTGACTGATAGCCTGCTTTTGTTCCAACGTCAGCTCGGCCATTGTCTTCTCAAACTCTGGCAAATAAAACAGCGGATCATACCCAAACCCACCGCTGCCGGCGGTTTCAGTAGTAATCCAGCCTTCCACGGAACCTGTCGATTCCAGCGTCTCGCCAGTCTGCGGATTATACAGAATCAAGGTACAGACGAATTGAGCCGGGCTTAGCAAAGGCTGTCCCGTATCATCACCCAGCTGCTTCGATTCCAGAACGTCGAGCAGCTTGATATTGTTTTCGTGATCGCTGGCACCTTCTCCAGCATAACGGGCAGAGTATACCCCCGGTGCACCGTCCAGCAAGTCCACGCAGAGGCCTGAATCATCGGCCAGCACGGGCAATCCGAGCACATCTCCAACCGCTTTTGCTTTTTTCAGTGCATTTTCGGCAAAGGTTTTGCCATCTTCAACGACATCAGGAATGTCGGGATAATCGTACATGCTTCTGACTTCCTTGCCAAACGGCGCAAAAGCATGCGCAAATTCCCGCACTTTTCCTTTATTTTTCGTAGCGACAATGACGACCGGGCCATCCAGCTGCATTAGGCGCCAGCTCCTGTACGTCCAGCACCGATCTTATCAGCAATCGGTCCAAGTACTTCTTTTTGGCGCTCAATCATTTGCAGAATCCCTTGTTCGCCCAAGCTAAGCAGTTGATCCAACTCGTTACGGTCAAATGGGCTTTCTTCACCTGTACCTTGCAGCTCGACATATTTTCCACTGCCAGTCATGACAAGATTCATGTCCACTTTGGCCTTGGAATCCTCTTCATAGTTCAGATCCAGCAACGCTTTTTCACCTACAACCCCTACGCTGACGGAAGCCAGAAAATCGGTAATCGGAAAAACAGGCAGCTTGTGCTGGGTAGCAATTTTATTGACCGCAATCGCCAACGCTACGAAAGAACCGGTAATTGAGGTTGTACGTGTTCCGCCGTCCGCCTGAATGACATCACAATCCAACGTAATCGTCCGTTCACCAAGCGCCTGCAAATTGACCACCGAACGCAATGCTCTTCCAATCAGACGCTGAATTTCCATGGTACGGCCTGTCAGCTTGCCACGCGCAGCTTCACGCTGATTACGGCTATGAGTCGCACGCGGAAGCATGGAATACTCTGCGGTTACCCAGCCTTTTCCTTGTCCCTTCATAAAGGGGGGGACGCGTTCTTCTACAGTAGCCGTGCAAATGACTTTCGTCTCGCCAACCTCTATAAAAACAGAGCCCTCCGCGTATTTATTTACTCCTGCTGTCAATTTCATCGGGCGCAGCTCATCACCGTTTCGTCCGTTAGATCTACTCATGCTTTTTCCTCCTACGTCGTATGCAACCTGTTCTTATATGTTTATTTTACCAAAGTGTGCAGGCAAAAGCACCCCAAGGACGATTCCCGCCCTTAAAGAGGTTGTTCAAAAAGTCGTCTTTCCATGACGAAGCTAATCAAGAAGCGGATTCAACGTCGAATCTTGAATTCAGCCGGGCCTTCCGTTGCTCACGTAGATCTGTCTACGCTCCGCTACTCAGTCCCTAGCTTCATCCAATCTTCTCGGTCCTGAAAAGCCGACTTTTGAACACGCCCTTAAAGAGGGATTTCGTTAATATGCTGCGGCTTGGCTACAGGCTCTCCATAATTTTGATTATTTTGTCCAATCACGCTTTTTTCACCATTCAGTTCAATCCGAATTTTTGTTTTGACTGCATCATCTGAATTGTCTGCCGCTGTCAGCACAACCGATTCCAAAAATTCAGCAGGCACTGCTTCTCCCTTAGCGAACATATCATCCGAGAGCGATACCGTAATGACGTTGTCTTTGGAGCGTTCTACCGATTTCAGTGCCGTCTCTCCTGTCATCACTTCTTGTAACCCATCTTTGGTCTGCGGCCCTTGAATCAATTGATGCAGTGCTGACTGGACACGATCTTTTTCAGGGCTGACCAACCGTGTTACAGGTACATAGTATTGAACTCCAGCAGGAGAAGATGAAGAGAAATACACAGTGACTGGACTAGAATCCAGTGGTGTTACGCCATGACCAATCTCCAAGTTAATACCTACTGCACGTGTCAACGGATGATCCAGCGGTGTGCCGCCAACAGGCATTTCGTTCAGCTTTTTGCCCTCCACCCAGATCTGTACGCTCTCAATATCAGGACGGTCGGTCAGGGTCCAGGTCAAGCTCTCCATTAATTTTCGTTCATCCTGTGGCTTATAGTTGGCGAAAGATTTGTTGAATTCGACAACAGCCAGCTTGTTGTTCTTGTCCACTGTCACACTTTTCACTTCCGTGCCTTGGGGAATTACACCTTTAAATCCCTCTGGCAATAATCCGGCATACGGCCCCCCCTCAACCAGGGCTTCCAGCGCCGACTTGGCATCTGCCTGTACATCCCCTGTAGCCATCGGTAAAGATACCGGGGCCAGCAAACCGTTATGATCTTGCAAAAAAACAGCCCTCAGTTGCCCTGTACTGGCAGGTGCTTTTCCGGTTACAGCCTTAATCATGGACTGCTCTGTCGTGGACGGCGGGGGGTCAATGGATGCCGATTCGTTGCCGAAAAGGCTGCAGCCTGACAACAACAGGGGTAGGGATAGCAGTCCAGCTACAGAGGTCATACGCCATGGGTGTTTTATATTCATAAGTGAAGTTCCTCCCTAACAATTTTGTACAGATTGTACTAATATGTATACAAGCCTCGCGTAAAAAATAACTACTTTTTCAGCAGACTGGACACACTGGTCATAATTGCAGTAGAAATCAGGATCTATACGAGGAGGGTAACTTCAATTTTATGGACAAGAAAAAAGTACCTTACAGCCTGAACAGTAAAAAGGTAGCTGATGCCACCCGCGAGTGGCTGCACAAGCGTGGCGTTAACATGACTGAAATCGCAGAACTGGTCATGCTTTTACAGAAAAAATATTACCCAACCCTAACGATGGAAGAATGTATGGAGAATGTGGACAAGGTACTGATGAAGCGCGAGGTTCAAAATGCCGTGCTCACGGGCATCCAACTGGATATCCTTGCAGAACAGGGCGCTCTTCTTCCCCCATTGCAGGATATGATTGAAAATGATGAGGGATTATACGGGGTGGATGAAATTCTGGCCTTTTCCATTGTAAATGTGTACGGCAGCATTGGATTCACCAATTACGGTTATGTCGATAAACTCAAACCAGGTGTGCTGGAACGCCTGAATGATAAAAGCCTCGGGCCGATCCATACGTTCCTGGACGACATTGTGGGCGCTATCGCAGCTTCGGCCAGCAGCCGTATCGCCCATCGCAAACAGGCAGAGCGTGAGCAGGAGCTTGGGGAAGAAAGCGCACCGAATACAACACGTTAAACAACATGCTAAATAACAAACAACGCGTGGGAATATAACAGATATATAAGGGTTAGAGGAGAACTAGACATGGCAAACATTACTGAAGGGTATGCATTCCGTACGATGCAGGCTAATGATTATGATCAAGCCATTGAGCTGTGGAATGGCTTAGACGGATTGGGATTAAGCGAGGCCGACTCACCGGAGCGAATTGCACGCTTTTTACAACGGAACGAAGGACTTAGCTTTGTCTGTGAGTACAACGGAAACATCATAGGCACGATTTTAGCGGGCCACGATAGTCGCAGGGGGTTTCTGTATCATCTGGGTGTAGCTGCAGCACATCGTGGTCAAGGGATCGCGCCCAGATTGGTGGATAAAGCGTTATCTGCTTTGCTGAGAGAAGGCATTGATAAATGTCATCTGTTTGTGATGGAGCATAACGCAGGGGGTCAACGCTTCTGGTCAGCTAATGGCTGGGAGAAACGGGATGGAATTTTACTATATTCCCGAGGACTAGAATAGGATCTAAGCGCTTGATCTATACAAATAGGAACACCGGGTCTGATTCAAGTCGAGCTATAAACGATCAGACCCGGTGCATAATACTCACAGCTTATTCATTGCCATTCTAACATTTCAAGCTCAGATTACCTTCATTCATAAATTACAATCCATTTTGTGGACGCAGTGCACGTTCTACAATTCCCAGCGTGGATTGACGAGAGAAGAACCGGGACACCTGAGCTACCCAATAGTTTTGGCGACCGGAAATGATGTGACTACGTCCCTTTTCAAATGCTCTCAACGCGTTCTTCACAACGGTTTGGGGAGTTTCCCTAATTCCAATTGACGCTTCACTTGCGCCAACAATATCAAAAAACGGCGTTTCTGTTGAGCCTGGACAAAGGGCCAAAACTTTAAGCCCCCGTTTCCGATTTTCGGCCCATAGCGCTTCAGTAAAAGAAAGCACAAATGCTTTGGTTGCTCCATATACGGCCATATAAGGATCGGGCTGAAATGCGGCTGTGGAAGAAACATTGATGAGCCCCCCATCCCGCTTACGCAATAAATCAGGCATAAATGCATGTGTGATGTCGACTAAAGCAGCCACATTGAGCATCACTTCCTCATGCTGTCGTTCTCCTGAAACCTGCTCAAAGTATCCATAGGTGGCAAAACCCGCGTTGTTAATCAGGAGATCTACCTTTAGCTGTTGTTTTTGAACCTCCTGATGCAATGTCTGGGATGCTCCGGGTGTGGAAAGATCCAGCGCAATCACTGTTGCTTTTACGTTATATTTAGCTATGAGCTCCTTGGCCAGCGCTTCTAATTTGGTTTCATTCCGAGCTACCAAAATGAGGTCACATTTCTTAGCTGCGAGCGAATAGGCAAATGCCTCGCCAATACCGGATGATGCCCCTGTGATCAGAGCTGTTTTGTTTGCGTACATAAACATGATGATAACCTCCACAGTATCGTTGTTTTATTCTAGAAACATTGTTACCACTACTCTATAATGAACTGAAGTCATCTACTATGACGACCTCAGTACACTTCATTTTTACGATGGGGATGAGGATGTTTTAAATGCTACGAGCGTATTCTTCAGTGTAAATGCATACACCCCTTGAGCCATATCTACATCTGAAAAATGACCTGCAAACTGAAGATGTATGACCCCATGTAAAGCAGACCAAAACATCCGGACAACCAGCAACGGATCATGCTCTTTCAATGCTCCCTGCTCCATAGCGTGTATGACGGTTTGCAGAATTCGTGACAGTGCCGTTGTGGTCCCCTCCAAGCTCTGTTCATCCGGCTTGAAATCAGACAATGCCCCGCCAAACATCATTTTATAATAGGCTGAATGGAGCTGTGCAAATTCCCAGTACGCCCAGCATAGAGCTTCCAGATCAGCGAGTACGCTTTCGGTAACAGGTACTTGCTGGAAGGTTTCAGCCAATAGCCGACATCCATCCAGGTACATCTCATTGGCAAGACCATCCTTACTGCCAAAAATATTGTAAATGATCTTGGTGGAACAGCTTAATTTCTGCGCAACTCGCCGTACGGTCACAGCCTCAGGCCCTTCTTCCACAAGAAGGATGCATGCGGCATCGATGACATTTTTACGTAGCAATTGCTGCTGCTGTTGCTTCACTTCCGAATAGGTTTTATAGGGAGGCGATGGCTCGGACATGATTGAATGCACTTCCTTTTGCTTGAGGATTTTGCAAAATCCTGGCTTATTAAAAACTGTTGCTTGTTGCTACTATAATAAATTAAAGAACTACACAAGACTTTCGGGAAACGGTGTTTCCGTTAAGAATCATAGTATTCTAAGCCTGAGTATTTGTCAAATAAAAAAAGAAACACAATAAGTAGATACACTTACCGTGCTCTGGTTGATTGCTTAAAAATGAAGCTATGTTGGGTGTTTCACGATCAGTAGGCAATACCTACCCGTGTACGGATAAATTCGTAACTCTTGCATTGCCAATAAGTAAAATCAGCCGTATCCGCGGTGGTAATTTGTGAGCCACCTTCAGGCAAAAAATCTTTTTCCACGCGATAAATACCTGTCCGCGCTCCGTCCGGTAGATAGGTTGGACATACGATTGTCCAGTCTAGTGCCGATTCACGCAGCAATTCGTACACTCGCCGATGTTCCTGGGCCGCACGAGTGCTGCGTCGTCGGGTATCGTAGGACTCGTAACGATACAGGTCCGGTTCGGTCCGGCTTTGCAAAATTCCTGCCGTTCCTACCGTAATGAGCCGAGAAATGGACTGTTCCTGCATGAGCCGGATCAGCAGGGCTATATTAACGGATAAGGTAGTCGTTCCATCCGTATTCAGCGCACTGATCACAGTCGTCGCCCCACCCTTCAGCGCCTGTGCTACGTCCTCTCCATTAGTGGCATCGCCTTGTACGATTTGCAGCTGATTCCCATATCCAGGTATGTAATCCTCCAACTTGTCCGGTGAACGAACAAGGACCGTAACGGTATGACCGTCCGCTAACGCATAATCTAATATATACCGTCCTACGCGTCCGGTAGCTCCCAGCAGCAGCAAATTCATAAAGTCCTCTTTTCCGGCATGCATGCCGCTTGTCATGTTGTTTCGTTATGTCACTTGTTGGTCAACTTTCCGTGACTATTGACGGCAAAAGGGATAGAAGCGCGTGATTGGGTTCGTCTCGCTCATAGAGGCCCGTTCACGGCGCACCAGCTCCACCAGATGAGCCAGCGTCTCGGACATGGCAAACCTTAGCTGGTGAATACCCAGCTTGCCACCGAACATGGCAATGCACAGCTCATAGGCTGTGCTTCCCTCCGGTTGGATCAGCTGCTGAAATTTCTCCAGTCGTTCTTCATGATGTGCCAGCAACGCTTGCGTCCGCTCCCGAAAATAACCAAACGGATTGCGGTGCCCCGGATATGCCCACGCTACCTCCAGCTTACCTAGACGCTGCAAGCCGTCTACATAAGACTTCAACGGCTGGGCATCACTGCCCGGCAGCAGACTGATATTAGGAGAAATCTGCGGCAAAACTGCGTCACCGCAGAGGATAACACCGCTATTCGGGTCATATAAGGACATATGTCCGGGCGCATGCCCTCCCGTCTCGACGGGCAGCCAACTGCGTCCACCCCATTCCAGACGAGCGTCTATGCCGGTAGGAATAACGGTAATCTCAGGCTGTGGATTCACTTGCAAATAAGCCTGCCGCATATGTAATTCCAAGGCCGGCACTTGCTCCAAAGGAAAACCATGCTGGACAAAAAAGCTGGGAAGCCTGTTCTCCATAGCGACCGTCGATTCTGGAGCGTCCCACATCATCATCGCTTCCTTATGGCTTCGGGCTGACATATGTACACGAGCCTGACTTTGCTGCTGCATCCAGCCCGCCAATCCGTAATGATCGGGGTGATGATGAGTGACCACAATGTCCGAAATATCCCCAAAGGACATTCCCAGCTGGTGGAAGACATGCGCCCATTCTGCCTCGGTGTCCATATTGCGCGGCCCCGGGTCTACAATTGTAAAACCGTGCTCTCCCTTGAGCACATAGCTATTCACCCAGCGCAGCGGAAAGGACATGGATATTTTGACCTGAAAGCCTCCGTCTATTCGCTCACACGGTGTAAGCTCTGGCATTTTCATGGCTTCCACCCGCCTTTCTGTTTCAAGCCCGCACGCCGACAAAAATCATTCGAGGCGAAGCATCTTCAATATATTGATCTTCATTATAGCTTCCGTGTACCTGCTCTACAGATAGTCCGGCTTGCTCTAGCAATCCACGAAACTTCTCATATGGATATAGCTTCACTCGTTCATGATACACGCGCGCAGGTTCTCCCTCAGTAGGAGTCGTGCCCAGAGCAGAGGCTGCCTCAGTGCCCGTAACGGATGCAGCTGACCGAATCGCAATTTTCTTTTTCACAAATCCATCTTCAATGACCCGATGCTCCTCAATCCAATTCCCTTCATCCTCCCGCGACGAATGCGGTACCAAATGAGCGGCTACGTAAGCAGGGTTCAAATAATCTATGATAAAGCGTCCTCCCGGCTTCAACAGCCGATATATTTCCTTTAGCACTTTAAGCTGCTCCTCATCCTGTTCAAAATAACCAAAGGAGGTGAACAAATTCATCACCGCGTCATAGCTTTCATCCAGCGGCACCTCTCTCATATCCCCTTGATGCCAACTTACCCGTCCTTCGGAATCAGCTGCACGAGCTTCTCTCAGCAGCACATTGGAAAGGTCCACACCTGTCACCTGATAACCTGCATCTGCGAGCGCAAGCGAATGACGTCCCATCCCACAACATAAATCCAATACGCTGGAGCCTTGCGGTAATTTAAGCCAGGAGATCATTTTTTGCACTTCCTGATAGGCTCCCTGAAAGTCGCGATGCTTGTATACCAATAAATAATCTTCCCCAAAGCTTTGCTCGTACCATTCTGCCATATCGTTTCTCCTCCATGAACTCATTTCGCTCTATTACATACTATATTAGCTTTTTCAAACTGGAAACTCAAAAGCATTACGAATAAGGGTTTTGCAAAATCCTGAATAAGGAAACATGTTACAATAACCGTATTTGAGCTTAAATATTCATAGGAACTTCATACCAACTTCATGTGATTCACCCCATTTTATCATTAAAATGATTCATGGGAACGCCTTTAGAAGTTTTCATGAAGGAAAGGAGCGGGGAAATTATGATTCAAATTGGACTTACGGGTTGGGGCGATCACGATGACTTGTATCCAACGGGTACCAAAGCTAACCAAAAACTAAGTATCTATGGAAGCCATTTTCCGGTAGTAGAAATGGATAGCTCTTTCTATGCGGTGCAGCCCACAGATCGTATGGCACGCTGGGCGGCGGAAACCCCTGACTCTTTTTCATTTCTCGTCAAAGCCTACCAAGGCATGACTGGACATACCCGCGGCAAGCAACCTTACTTCAAAACAATAGATGCCATGTACGAAGCACTGCATGCATCGATAAAGCCTCTTCACGAAGCGGGCAAGCTCAAAGCCGTGCTGTTTCAGTACCCACCCTGGTTCGACTGTACACGTGAGAATGTCGCTGTACTGCGAGACACAAAAAATAGGATGGGAGAGGTCCCATCCGTACTTGAATTCAGACATCAAAGCTGGTTCACACCCGATTTTCGGAAACAAACGCTGGCATTCATGCGTGAAGAAGGCTGGATACACAGCGTATGCGACGAGCCGCAGGCAGGACCAGGGTCGGTTCCCATTGTGCCGTTGGCTACAGACGGTAATCTGACAATCGTACGTCTCCACGGGCGGAACATATCGGGCTGGAATCAAAGCTCTGCACCGAATTGGCGGGAGGTTCGTTATCTGTATCGGTACAATGAACAAGAGTTGACCGAATGGAGAGACAGGTTGCTGGAGCTGGAGCAGCAAAGCCGCGAGGTGTGTGTTATTTTCAACAACAACTCAGGTGGAGACGCCGCTGCTAATGCCAAGCAACTCATGACCATGCTTGGCATGGACCCTAAACCTTTTCCCCCTCGCAAGCCACACGAAGAGGATAACGGGCCGGAACAGCTTGAACTATTTTGAGGAACGGGCTGAGGGTGAGGAGTTGGAGATAGCCTCCTTGAGCTTGCGTGCATTATCCAGTAAATGCGGGTCGTCAGGTAAATAGCGTAAAGCGGTCTGGTTATGCTCATACGAAGCGTCCAGCTGACCTACATGGGCATAGCAATGGCTGAGCCGCACATGAGGTAACCAGGAGTAGCATGGTAGTGGAACAGGTCGCATACCCGGAAGGTGATGCTGTTGCTCCAATGCCTTTTCGTACCAGTACGCGGCAGTGCTCCATTCGTTTCTTGTGAAAAACCAGTCACCGATCATGCAGCACAAGTCTGATTGCGGCACACCGTATCGAAAGGAACGTAACAGACGATCCAGCTGTTGCTCCGGCTTCCCAAGGTGAAGATAGCATTCCGCCGACCGCGCACAAGCGGTAATCCGATCCTCACGGTAGCCGCTTGGCTCCTCCAACAGATGGTTGAACGCCTCTACCGCCTCGGCATATTCTTTACGGTCAAAACATTCATTGGCGTGCAAATACAGCAGACGCCCCTCCAGCTTGCCGCTTTCGCTGATCCACCGGGCGAGAATACGTTGGTTACGGAGCGTGTGGTCTTGCATTCGGCGGTGAGTTATTGCCACATCTGAATGAACGATTTGCCCCTGAGGTATCACCAGATCCTCATGCAGACGCCCTTCCCAGCGGTATTGTCGCTCACGCTTCACGAGACGGATACGGCGTGAGGTGAACAACAGTTCACCCTGCTCCCCCTCTGCCAAATGAAGTGGCATCACCACTGCGTCGATATCCTTAGACAAACGCTGCTTCAAGGCACGCAGGCGCTCACGATCCGGCTCCAGCAGCACATCGTCCGCATCCAGCCACATGACGTAGGAACACGTCGCCTTGTCAAATGATTCATTACGGGCGGCTGCAAAATCATCCTTCCATTCAAATGTATATAGCCGATCCGTATAGCGGGCCGCTATCGTCTTCGTCTGATCCGTCGACCCTGTGTCCACAATAATGATTTCATCCATCAGGTCTGCGACCGAATCCAGACAGCGGGTAAGTGTGTGCTCCTCGTTCTTTACGATCATGCACAAGCTGATGGTCAGTGGATGCTCAGTCATGACTTCACGTCATCCCCTTTACCTTTGGCTGATTCTCCCCTCGTTTTTCCGGTAGACTCGCCAGCAGTATATGCACCTCTCCTTTCAGCCTGCGTCTTGTCTAGCTGTTCGACACGTGCATACCTTTCCATCGGCAAAAGTTGTTCCTCCATATACCGGATTCGCTGTACCGCCTTGTCGAGTGCGGCCTTTCGCTGATTCATTTTGCGAACATGCTGCTGCTCCACCAGTCGAAATTGCTCCTCGTCCAGTTTCATCCACTCATTCAGATGCGCTGCCTCTGGTTTGACCTCACGCAGTTCTTTCGACTTCTTGCGGCCTGCAAAGCACAAATATTTGTGATGCACCTCCAACGCTTGTTCATCAAAATAAGGATACAACACACGGGAGAGGCTCCCGGCATAGTAAGTCCGCTTGTGATCATGAAACGGATGGTAACCATAAGGTACAGACAGGACGAGCGTACCCTTTTTATTCAACAAGCGGTAAGCATGAGCCAGCAGGTTGTCGGGATGCGCAAAATGTTCCAAAATCTCCCCTAAAATAATGGTGTCAAAGCCACCGGGAGGACGCTCAAATTGTGAAATGTCCTTTAACTGAAAGTGGACTCGTCCCCGTATGGGTGCGGATTCCTGACGAAGTTCTTTTTTTGCATAAGAAATGCTGCCCTCTTCCAAATCAATAGCCGTTACCTCAAAGCCTTCCCGCCCGAGCAAAATAGCCGTTATGCCCTGACTGCACCCAACATCCAACACCGTATGACCCTGTACATGGCGACAAATCCAGTGAATTCTATTGCGGGTGGCTTCATGAGATTCCTCCGAATTAATCTGCCCGTAATAACGTTCGTTTACCTGATCACGGTTAGCCAACAGCGGCGCCCCCTCCGGGATGCCCCAAGATCACGACATGTCCACCTGTGCAATGTGCAGTCGCATTACGTGTATCGAAGACCAGCGGGGCATGGTCGACCAACTGTTGGTAGTTCACCACAGAATGGTCTGTCGTAATGACTACGATATCTGCACTTTCCCATAGCTGGGCATTTGCCGTCCGAGATGGGATTTCTTCACCGTTCAGCTTAAAACTCGATACATACGGGTCGGTGAAGCTAACCGAAGCACCCATTTTAGTTAAATGCTCGAACAGGACAAGAGCCGGGGATTCGCGAACATCATCAATATCCTTTTTGTAGGCCACACCTGCCAGAATGATGTTGGCCTTGTTTATGGCTTTATCTTTCTGAGCAAGCATAGCTTCAATTCGCTCCGCAATATACAGCGGCATACGCCGATTCATGCGATCTGCCAAGTCCACGAATTCCAATGGAAAACCATGCTGCTCGGATTTCCATGACAAGTATAGCGGATCAACCGGGATACAGTGCCCCCCGATGCCAGGTCCCGGATAAAAAGGCATATAGCCGAATGGCTTGGTGGCCGCTGCATCCAGTACCTCCCATATATTGATGCCAATTTTCTCACAGGCGGCTGTCAACTCATTGACCATTCCAATGTTGACGCTGCGGAACGTATTCTCGAATAGCTTGGCGGCTTCCGCCACGGTCGTCGAGCTTACCGGAACAATCTGGTCCAAAAAGGACCCATAAAACCCTGCTCCCACTGCCAGACAATCCGGCGTGCAACCGCCGATCACCTTGGGTGTGTTGCGAATGTTAAAATGAACGCTACCCGGATCCACACGTTCCGGCGAGAAGCACACATAGAAATCCTTACCTACCGTCCAGCCCCTGCGCTGCTCTATCACCGGTCGAATCAGTTCCTCGGTCGTTCCCGGATAGGTGGTGCTTTCCAGAATCAACAGTGTTTGTCTACGCAAATGAGGTATAGCCTGATCAATAGCCGTTTCAATATAGGACGTATCCGGTTGGTGTCCGTCCGTCAGTGGCGTAGGCACGCAGATCACGACGATATCCGCATGCTCCAGTACCTTGATATCCGTAACCGGATGCAATTGCTGCCCGATCAGACCTTCCAATGCATCATCACCAATGTCTATGATGTACGACTTTCCTTGAAGCAGCTTGGCTACTTTGACGGGATCGGAATCCACACCATATACATTATAACCAGCCTTTGCCATTTCCACTGCCATGGGCAGCCCTACATAACCGAGGCCGATTACCGCAACCTTTACAGTTCCTTTAGTTATTTTTTCCATAAGCTGCAAAATACCCACCTCTTTCATCGTTACTCCATGCCTCGCAGTAGCTCAGCAATTCCAGCGCGATCCATTAACTCATCGTCCGAGCGATATTGATTGAAGCTCACTCGTTCCAATCCACCGTATTGGCTCAGTAAGCGCTTGTCTGCTTGCTGGGGAAGAATAACAAAATAGCGATCTTCATAGCGATACGTATGCGGCACCTCATAGGGCGAAATCAGCACCTCATGCAGCTTTTCCCCACCACGTATACCAATCTCCTTTACTTTCAACGCAGGCTGCCCCGCCTGTTCTTTCATCACTTCTGCTAGATCTGCAATATTGCAGCCCTTCATTTTCATCACTAGCGTCTCTCCCCCAACCGCCGTGACAGAAGCCTTCAGCAGCAAGCCAATCGCCTCTCCGAGCGTGAGGAAAAAGCGTGTCATATCTGGGCTCGTCAGCGTTAAATCCTGCCCATCCGCGATCTGGCGCTTGAACAGGGGCACGACACTTCCACTCGTCCCCAACACGTTGCCGCCGCGTATACACACAAAGCGAGTACGCTCACTTAAAGTGTTGGCGCGGATCATCAGTCTTTCACCTATCGCCTTCGTCATGCCATATACATTCACCGGATCTACCGCCTTGTCTGTAGAGACATCAATTACCTTGGCGACTCCCTGCTCAATGCTGGCCCGGATCACGTTTTCCGTACCGTGTACGTTCGTCTTGAAAGCCTCTTCCGGCTGTCTCTCACACACAGGGACATGCTTTAATGCCGCCAAATGGAATACATAGTCCACTCCGCGACATGCCTCCTGCAATGCCTGAAGATCTCGAATATCTCCAATCATGAAATTCAGGCGAGGATCCGATAGAAATTGCCGCTGCATGGCAATCTGTGCAAATTCACCGCGTGAGAAAATACGAATCTCCGCCGGGTCCTCCTTCAGCAATTCAGCGGTTAGGCGTTGCCCCCAAGATCCCGTTCCTCCGGTCACCAGCAGTTTTTTTCCTTTGAACAATATAATCTCCTCCTGACCGTTACGAATTGGCAATGCCTGTTCCCAGAAATTCTGCCAGCACAGCATTCATTTCATTCTCTGACAGCCGATCCTTCGCCGGCACTTTTTTCACCGAAGTATTGGCAGCATGAATGACGTTCACATAGTTGCGAAGTGGAATGATCTCATGCGGCAGCTCCGTTACATATCCGTGCGTACCCTTTCCAGGAATGACCACACGGTAATCATTCAGAAAATCTTCCACTTGATAGCGAAACACATAAAAAGAAGGCGAACGGTGAAACACCGGTGCCATCTGCCCCTCAACCGCATCCCACAGGTAACCCATCTGGTTCACCAGCGCAACCGTCTCCGATTGAAACTTGTAATCATGCAACTGTTGTACAAAGGACTGGTGATACAAATCGTCGGAATCTATTCGAGCAATGAGCAGTTCGTCCGCACCTTCGATGTACGCATGGATACGACGTTTACTTTCGATGCTCGTACCAAAACGGATGTGGTCGGGAATGGGCTCATGTCGGGCCAGCTCCTCTTCCACGATGTCACTGCATCCGCCCGCCAGCTTGACGACAGATAGGAAATCCGCATTTGTCTGACTGAGTAAACTACGCAGCGTAAAGGTTCTGAATATATCCAGTCGCTCGCTGATCCACTCACGTGTCAGGCGGTTGGGATTCATCCCATAGTTATTAAAATTAATTTCAATTACAACCTTGCGATTCATTGATCTTCCTCCCTTTCAACCGTCTTCTCTCAAGTTATGAAGACGCTCCTGAAACGGCACGTACAGATACAACGAATCTTGTAAAAATAGGTAGAATCCAAAAAGAATAGCCGTTCATACAAAAACCTTTTCGCTTTCGACATATGATAGAATACAAAGTTTTTTACTCCATCTGAAAAGTTGAACAAGCAGGAACGACAGGGAGGAAACATGATATGACGAATCCAAAGTATCTGGAGATGGACGAGGTACTGAAGCGTTTGAAGCTAGCACTCGATCAGCACCAGTCCTTTTCGCTCATTCGTATTGGAGATGGTGAAAATTTGGTGTTGGCGCAGGATACCGTCTGGCCGATGGAAAAGGTGTTACAGGAACGTTGGGCGGTCAAAGCTAATCTCGGTCAAAAGGGACTGTTTCTACCAAATACGGAGCTACGGGACGCGGTGGCTGAGGCAGTGAGCAAAGCCAGCATTACTGGCATTTTGCCATATGATGACGAATCTATTAAAGCACCATCCTATATGAAGCGGGAGCTGACCGATCAGGTCTTTGCTCACTATGCTCTTTCCCCCCCGCTGACCTGCCACGCCTGCCTGAATCGGTATTTGGCTGGGACACCCGCTTTCTGGGACATGCTGAAAAATCGACGCATTCTGCTGGTCACCCGGACGGCCGCTGAAGTAAAGCCTGTTCTTGAGGCTGATCCGTACAAGCTGCATATCGCGCACACGCTGGCATTTCATCAATATGAACAAATGCCTGAAACACTCCAATGGATCGCAGCACACAAAGATGACTTTGACATTGCCCTGTTCTCTTGTGGTGTCAATGCAGTCGTGTTAGCACAAAAAACAGCAGAAATCACTGGCAAAGTAGGTATAGACTTCGGCAAGGCGACTAATATCGTCATGTTCGGCAAAGCTAATTAATAGATAAAATAATATTTGTGAAAAAATCCACTTAGCAAGTAATCTTTGCTCCGTATATCGAAAAGGCACTAGCAAATTTCAATTTTGCTGGTGCCTTTTTGATATCATATGTGGTTCTAAAGCGTGATCAAAAAGGATAATCCATATAAAGCTTTGAGCCCTTGCTTGTTTAGAAATAGAATTTGAGATTTCCTGTCACTTCTTTTACAATATTACAGAAACTAGCATTCATTAAAAACCATGAGGAGGGTGTTAAAATGTCACATAACAAGAGATTGAAGACATACACACTTACAAAAGCAAAGCATATAAAGGTTCATGGTCGAACTACGCAAACACGTACACCGCTTACTCTATTTTGGACAGGCAGTGGCATTGAATTGAATATCAAAGGCTCAGAGCTGTGGATTGAAATTGAGGCCGATTACCAGGTGTATGAGCCCTGGATCAGTATTGTCATCAATGGTGTCCCGATGAGTCGCCTGATGGTGACTGCAGGACGGCATTGGATCTGTCTTTTGAGAGGGTTAAACCCTGATACAGTCAAAAATGTCCGTGTGGTCAAGGATGTCCAGCCTATGAGTTCGGACCCGCACTGCTTGTTGCAAATTCATGCCCTGAAGGTTGACGGAGAATTGCTACCGGTCACTGATAAGCCCCTCAAGGTGGAATTTATCGGTGACAGCATTACCTCGGGAGAAGGAACGATTGGAGCGAAGGACGAGACAGACTGGGTTCCCATGCTGTTCACAGCACTACGCAATTATACAGCCATAACAGCCGAAGCACTAAATGCGGACTACCGAGTGTTTTCACAAAGCGGCTGGGGTGTCCTAACGGGCTGGGATAATAATCCCGATACGAACATACCGGCATATTATGAACAGATATGTGGTGTGCTGACCGGTGAGAGAAATGAAGCATTAGGGGCATTTTCAGATCATGATTTTACCTCATGGCAGCCGGACGTGGTCGTAGTGAATTTGGGGACTAATGACGGGGGAGCCTTTTATTCTCCTGCATGGACGGACCCAGCAAGCGGTAAAGTGTACAAGCAACGCTTGAACGAGGACGGCACATTCAATGAAGAAGATTTACAAGCTTTTGAAAGCGCTATCGAATGTTTTCTTGTCAAGCTTCGGAATTGCAATCCTGCGGCTCATATTGTATGGGCCTATGGGATGCTGGATACTCCTATGATGCCCTCAATCTACCGATCAGTAGATGCATACAAGAAAAGAACGAGGGATGGGAATGTGTCTGTATTCCAACTGCCTAACACGACGGAAGAAACGATAGGGTCTCGCAGCCATCCCGGGCTCCCCGCCCATACCAAAGCGGCAGATGAGTTGACAGTGTATTTGCGAGAGATTCTTAAGAAATAGAATCCGAGAAGCACGATCAACTTTGTAGAACACGCTCATAAAGGAAATTACAACAACTAGGTCATTTGTGCTCTCAGTGTTGTTGAGAATTATAGCCACGAGTCTGTAGCAGCTGTCTGTCTATGCTCGTGGCTAGTTGAGCTTCTGCGCAGCGGCCTATCCTAGGAGAACCACGAACAGGCAGCGAGTATTTACTAAAGAAATATTCACCTGATATATTTACAGAAACGGAGTCGAAGCGATGCCCGTGAATACCTCTGGACCATTACGAACAGTGGTCGAAACACCAGAAATATAAGAAGAATATACTGTTTGTATTGCCAATGGAGCGGATAGATCCTGTGCATTAAAAGCTTGCGTTTCATTAGATCCGGTCACGCCCAGTACCCCCTCGGCGCGGTAGACTACCTCGCTCGGATCATAGTCGGCTCCACGCACGATTTCAACTGCATACGTATCGCCAAGCTCACCGATTAGACCAATGGAACCACTAAAAGTCACAATCGGACCTGGCACAAGAAAGGTTCGCAGAGTAATCAAACCGAATCGCTCCGGTATAGGACCCAGTTGAATATCGGGACCTTCACCTGTCTTTGATGAATTGGTGGAGCTTCTCATATCCAGAAAAAAACCCATACCTTATCCCTCCAAATTGCAAGATACTCCATGTTATGCAAGAAATTCTTTGGCGTATTGGACAAATTAGTAATAAATCTATCAATTCAGCTCAAAATAACCGATAGTAAATACATATGATATAAGCTTTAGAAATGAATATATAGATAGAAAGCAGGGGTTAGATGAAACGACTGAAAACATTAACACTACGCAAGAAATTGACCGCAGCATTCCTTCTGGTCATGCTTGTTCCTAGTATTATTGTAAGTTCTTTTTCTTATCAAGCAGCATATAACCAGACGGACCGCCAATTACTTGATAGTGCGACAACTAGCGTTACTGCATCCGATCGTGCAGTTACTCAAACGATTCAAGCCAAAATCGCGGATCTCGAATATTACTCTACAACGATGACGGCTAGTGATAACAGTGCTGAAGCAGATGATGCCATTCTAAAAAGATTACAAGTTTATTTGAAAATGCACGCGGAAGCTGTTGATATGTTTGTAGGAACCCCCGAAGGTAAGCTCATTATTGGCAAAGCCGTAGGCTCCACAAACGATCCTCGTGAGCGCCCGTGGTACAAACAGGCCCTGGAGAAACCCGGTCAAACCGTAATCAGCCCTGTTGGACTCAATACGGCTAAGATCCCCGTTGTGTATATTTCACGTACACTTCCCGACAACAGCGGTGTTCTCGGCCTTTCCCTGAACCTGAAAAATTTGAAAGAAATCACAAATTTAAAAATCGGACAAAATGGCTATATTATGATATTAGATGGTACCAAACGTATCGTTACCCACCCGACAGAAGTCAGCGGAAGTACCAAAATGGGAGAAACAATACCCAAACTGTTTGACTCTAAGGAAGGCAGCTTTAACTACGATCTTAATGGCGTAGATAAACACCTGATTTTCAAAACCAATGCGCTGACAGGCTGGAAAATTGCCGGCACAATGGACAAAGCAGAAACCAGTGCCTCCGCCCAACCGATTCTTATCACGACGATCGTAGTGTTGGTGATTGCAGCCATCATCATTGGCGTGCTCGCAATGTGGCTAATCAGCAGTATACTTAAGCCTATCCAAAGATTGCGTAATTCTATGGATGCCATCAGCCAAGGTAATCTTTCGATTAACGTGGCTACGACCAGTACAGATGAAATTGGTGAATTATCAAGATATTTTCAACAAATGGTAGATAACCTGCGTAACATGATTAGAGAAATTCAAGCGATGACTGGCAATTTGTCGGCATCCTCGCAAGAGCTTGCAGCAGGTGCAGAACAAACGACCCGGGCTATCGAGCATGTGACCATAGCCATTCAAGATGTGGCTGCTGGCAGCGAACGCCAAGTGGGCAGTGCTAAAGCTAATCAGACACGGGTTAGCGGCATGGCAACAGACATCACCGCTATGACCGAAACTATGGCTGAAATGACTACTTACTCCGCACAGGCCATTCAGGCGTCGGATGCAGGCAGTGAGCATATCGGCAACAGCGTCGTTTCCATTGATGGCATTCGCACTACCGTGGAAGAACTGGACACCATTATCGGTGCTTTGAATGATCGATCTGGACGAATTGGAACGATTGTTACTGTCATTACGGAAATCGCCAGC
The DNA here is from genome assembly GCF_054602585.1 of Paenibacillus sp. SEL3. Classification (NCBI taxonomy): domain Bacteria; kingdom Bacillati; phylum Bacillota; class Bacilli; order Caryophanales; family Paenibacillaceae; genus Paenibacillus; species Paenibacillus sp. SEL3. The sequence continues at coordinate 1,871,411 of NZ_CM137725.1, forward strand.
CAGACTAATCTGCTCGCATTGAACGCTTCTATTGAAGCGGCACGCGCAGGGGAGCATGGTAAAGGTTTTGCTGTCGTGGCCACAGAGGTCCGCAAGCTGGCTGAAAACTCAGCTCATTCCGCACAACAAATTCGTGAACAGATTCAAGGGATACAGAGCGGTGTATCTGAAGCCCTGACCGCTATGGAATCCGCCAAGGAACGCGTAAGCGAAGGTATCAATTCCATTGACCTATCCGGTCGCTCCTTCTCACGCATCCGTAGAGCGGTAGCCAAATCAGCGAAGCAGCTGGATAACGTCGCAGCTTCTACCGCTGGAGTCGCAGATGGAACAAGTACAGTCGTCAGCAGCATGGAGGAAATTACACGCATCGCTGAAGAAGCGGCATCCCATACGGAGACCGTGTCCGCAGCCGCTGAGGAGCAGCTCGCCTCCATGGAAGAGATCGGTTCGTCTGCCGCAGATTTGACCCGTCTGGCAGAACAGCTTCAAGATTTACTGACACAATTCCAATTGGATGAAACAAAATAACCGTTCCAACCGATAAATATAGAGAAAGAGTCTTCACAATGAAGGAGGGTTGGAACATGGATATCGCAGCATTATCAACAGGTATGAGTCAGGCCAGCTTGGCTCAAGCCGCAAGTGTGAAGGTATTAAGTATGGCTACGGATCAGGCCAGTGAACAAGGACAGGCTTTAGTGCAGATGATGGAAAAAAGCGTACAGCCTCATCTCGGGGGTCAACTGGACATTCGCGCATAAGTACATCCATATGCTTGGTTAGGGGCGATTCTGCTCAGGTCTGGACAGACCCGGGTAGAATCGTTTTTTTATCTCCCTATTTTTCGTTCAGCACAAAACGTAGTAAACTAGACATATCGTCCACAACCTCGGTTCGGAGGATAGCGCAACATTCACACGATTTACATTGAAAAAGGAGGATACATAGTTTATGAGTTATTCTGAATATTTTGAAAAAGCCAGAGAGCAACAACTAGGCGAGTTACAGGAGTGGTTGTCCATTCCGAGTATCTCAGCATTATCGGAGCACAAAAAGGACATTAACCAAGCAGCTGATTGGCTGGCTGCCAAACTGACTGCTGCCGGTCTGGAAAACGTGGAAATCATTCCAACCAAAGGGCACCCGCTGGTATATGCGGATCATTTGCACGCACCTGGTAAACCAACGATTCTCGTGTATGGACACTACGATGTACAACCCGTAGACCCGCTTCATCTGTGGGAAACGCCACCGTTTGAGCCATCCATCCGTGATGGAAAATTGTATGCACGCGGAGCGACAGATGATAAAGGACAGGTTTTCCTGCACATTAAAGCAGTTGAGGCCATTTTGAAGCAGGAAGGCAAATTGCCGCTGAACATTAAATTCTGCATTGAAGGCGAGGAAGAAGTGTCCAGTCCGAACTTGCTTGAGTTTTTGCAAACTGGAGCTGAACGCCTGGCTGCCGATGCTGTACTGGTGTCCGACACTTCCTTGATCGAAAAAGGGAAGCCTGCCATTTGCACAGGTTTGCGTGGACTATGTTCACTGGAAGTCGCCATTCACACGGCGAACACAGATCTACATTCCGGTTCTTTCGGTGGCGGCGTGCCGAATGCCCTGCATGCTCTGGTGTCCTTGCTGGCAACCCTGCATAATGACAAAGGCAGTGTAAGCGTCGAAGGATTCTACGACGATGTTACTCCATTATCGGCAGAGATGAGAGAAGAATTCATGAAGCAAGGCTTCAATGAGAGCAAGCTGCAACAAGATCTTGCACTTGATTCCCTCTTTGGTGAAGAAGGATTCAGCTTCGTTGAGCGTGTGGGGGCTCGTCCGACACTGGAACTGAACGGCGTATACGGCGGCTTCCAAGGGGAAGGTACGAAAACGGTCATTCCGAAAGAAGCTCACGCTAAAATCACATGCCGCTTGGTGGCTAACCAGAATCCGCAAGATATTCTGGACAAAATCGAGCGCCATTTGCGCGCCCATGTTCAGGCAGGAGCTACCCTGGATATTCAACAGGGCGAAAAAGCGAACGCCTTTAACATCGACCCGTCACACGCGTTTCTGCAAGCGGCGGCCGATGCTTTTGAGAAGGTATACGGTGTGCGTGCCCTCTTTACCAAGGATGGAGGCTCCATCCCAATCGTGGAGACTTTCTCCCGTGTGCTGACTGCCCCAGTCGTGCTGATGGGTTTCGGCTTGCCAGATGAGAACCTGCACGCGCCCAACGAGCATTTCAACTTGGACAATTTTGACAAGGGTCTGCTGACGATTGTGGAGTTTTTGAAATCGGTGTAAGTAAACTAAAAAGCATTCACAGCATGGCACCATCCTTGCTTCGTGAATGCTTTTTTTTCGTTAGTTCTGTCGCTTAAGAAAAACGGGTATAGCGCAACAGATGAGCCAGCCGATTGAGCCGTTCTATCTCCCGATCGAACTCATGCAGCGGCTGTCCAGCCAAAGCAGCGTTTGCTCTCAGATCCCGTAGCGGGTTCATTTTCCGACCCATGAGTTTCAGCACCGTGGCCTTCCCCATGTTATTCACCACCACATATTGTGTTAGCGGGTCAAGCTCAATCCACAATACATGATGCTGTTGGAAAAACGACAATAGTTGCTTTTTTAACGCCTCCAGCTCTTCAAGGTCACCTGTGATTTGCGGATGATGATGAAAAGCCACATAGCCCATCACCCGCAGGTCACTTATGATTTGTTCCAAATGAAGCGTTTCGTGTATGTACACATTGTTCGTGCTCATGCGGTTTCTTGCACCATTCGTATGATCTTCCCGGATGACGTTCACCACCTGACTATCATTTATATCAAGCTTTATCTTTCCCCTTTTCCAATAGCTGCACAAGCCAGCAACCTCCAAACCACAATGCACCTACAGCAAAAAAAACGGTATACACCGTATATAACGTGGTCAGTTCAAACAAGCTATTGTACCGATTAAGCAAGATCCCCCACAAGCATAGCAGAAAATTGCTACCATTTTGCTGATGAAAGCGATGCTTATAGATCCGTTGAATCAAAACAGCCAGGAATCCTATCAACAAAACGTGATTCAGCAAAATACTCCACATTTCCATAAGCCCCCTTTTTCACTATAGCGCAATGGCTTTGAAAAGTCAGGACGTACACAAACCTTGCGAACAAAAAAAACAACCGGCTTATACGCCAGTTGTTTCCCGTTCCACAAAATACTTATTGGTCATATAATGGGCCTTACCTCTGGAAGTATCCACCATTCCCTTTTTGTTGTCGAGAAAAACAATCTCCCGGCATTTGGTGCAGTACCACTTGGTCCGCTTAAAGGGAGATTCTGTAACATACGATGTACCACATTTGCAATCTACTTTAATTAAAGTTTCTGTTGATTTGTAAGCCTGGGACAACTCTTTTAGGCCAGTATCCGGTTGTTGAATGGGGATAATAACCTCCTGATAGCTTGAATACTGATTATGCACTTTAAAATCAGCCACCAGTTCCGCATGCAGTCCAAAGTACTCTTTGCCAATCTCGGTTACAAATTTCTTACCGATTCTGTAACACTCAAGCCATTCCTGTATCTGTTGATTAGACAAAGGCACTGTGCCCTTGATACCACTATTTAATGTGTAAGTCATGATGTATAAAGTATCATCTTGTCTATGTCCGTACATGAGAAGCCTCCTTATAATACACTTGATAATGTACTACAAAGCGCAAAAAACATCAATTTTATTATTTGCCAAAAGACTTATATCATTTGGGTAGGCACACAACAATTGTGAGTATATGGTTAGAAAGCAACTGACAATCTGTCAGTTGCTTTGTCTTTCCACATAGTATTTGTTGGTCATGTACCACGCCTTGCCTTTATCCGTATCCACCATGCCCTTTTTACGATCCAGGAACACAATGTTATTACACTCCTTGCATGACCACTTGGTTCTTTTATGCGGTGACTCTTCTATATAGGAAGCACCACATTTACATTCTACCTGAATTAATGTTTTATACTGGCTGTACGCCTCTACCAGTGGGTCCAGCTCTACAGCTTTGTGTTCCATTACAGGCTGTATTATGAATATGTGTTCTCTCTGCTCCGAGTATTCATTATGTACCTTGAAATCTGCTACCAACTCAGGGTTTAAACCAAAATACTGTTTTCCCACAACCGTTACAAACTTGCTGCCAATTCGATATGCTTTGATCCATTCCTGCACCTGCTTACTGGTTAGGTCGACAGTTCCCTTTATACCGCTGTTCAGCGTATAAGTCATCAAGTGTTGGTTGGGTGTCATATGTCTTAACATTCACCTCCGATCAAGAATATACCACAGGTAGCTCTAGGCAAAAGCTACTTCCTGCTACCTGAAGCAACGAGCTTTTTCTGCCTTGTGATTCTTCTTCAATCCATCTTCCATCCTGTCGTCATGCTGAATACTGTTTTTGTAGGGATTTATATTCTTAGACTATCACCGAATGCATTTCTAGCCTTGTATAACTTTGTGGTAATTCTTCTGATTTGATCACTTCTGCTAGTTTACCACGATCTCCAATGGTAGTTTCTTCCTTCTATATATAGTACATCATTTACACGCAATTTCCCACCTATTTCAGCGGTTTAATCGTTTTACTTTTTTATATACCACAAAACAAAAGCCTTCCCGACCACCCTTCATTGTCGAAGGATCATCGAGAAGACTTTGTACCCCGCAAGGAACGAGAGGTCAGATTTTTAATTCGCCAAGCCTGATTAATTCCACGACCGCCTGTGAACGACCTTTTACGTTCAGTTTCTGCATTACATTGGAAATATGGTTTCGGACCGTTTTTTCGCTAATAAATAGCTGTCCGGCGATGTCACGTGTTGTTTTGTCCTGCACGAGCAGTTCAAATACTTCACGTTCACGGTGAGTTAACAAAAACTTGTTTTTATGGTCGTTACCCTTCGTCAATTTCACCCCTCCTTGCTCGGGTTTTGTGTGGTGTAACAAGGTTAAGGGATACAGTCAACACATTTTATGTCATGCGCTTAGGTATGGTTCAATATGCGGATAAAAATGGGCATAGGCACCCTACTAACTCCCTTCGATGGAGGGTTGGACTCTGCGTCTAATTTATGTATTGACAGGCATATGGGCCAGCCTTATGATAAGAAAAACCGCGACTGATAATCATTATCAAAATGATAATTTGATATAGATATCGCAACAGACTATGGTTCAAGGCCAGTTTGGCCAGAAAGGGTGTTCATTGATTATGAAACTACGTTATGCCGTACCGGCCGGAGTGCTGGTCTCTTCTATTCTGTTCGCAGGTTGCGGACAAACCGGAACTGCTACTCAGCAGCCTGCTGCAACGACCAAAGATGCAGGAGCCACAACACAGACAACGACTCCTGCCGCTTCTGCTCCCAATTTTGATCAAGCGGTAGCAGCTTACCGCACCTATGCCATCGAGCAATGCGATACGTTTGTGAAGAAGACAGAAGAATTCACGAACGCGGTCAAAGCTGGCGAGCTGGATAAAGCCAAGGCGCTGTATGCTCCTGCACGCATGTACTATGAACGGATTGAACCAATTGCAGAAGCGCTGGGTGATCTTGACCCAAATATTGATGCACGTGACGGTGATGTGGATGCAGCGGATTGGCGCGGCTTTCACCGGATTGAAAAAACATTATGGGAAGAAAACACAACCAAAGGAATGGACGAGTTCTCCGACCAACTACTGAGTGATGCCAAGCTGCTGCGCGCCAAAGTAGAAACAGTTAATATTGACGCCAGCCTGATGGTAACGGGTGCAGTCGAGTTGTTGAATGAAGTTTCTACCTCGAAGGTGACGGGTGAAGAGGAACGATACTCCCATACGGATTTGTACGACTTTGCAGCCAATGTAGAGGGCGCGCAAAAGATATATGACATTTTGAAAACAGATCTGAACCAAAAAGATGCCGCGTTGGAAAAACAAATCGGTGAGCGCTTTACGGCCTTACAGCAGGAGTTGGCTCCTTTCAAGGACGGAGAAGGCTATGTATCGTATACAAAACTGAAACCGGAAGAAGTTAAAAAGCTGAGCCAAAACCTCGATGCCTTGGCAGAACCGTTGTCCCAAATGGGGAAATTGTTAGGAGTGTAATGATATGAAAGGCTTTAAGCGGCAAAAAGGGCAAGAAAAGCCGCAGTATGCGGAATCCCATAATGAACAGGGCGATCTGGTAAAAAAGGATGCGAAGCTAGTGAAAGATGATCCGTCAGGAAAAAGCAAATCCGTATCACGCCGAGACCTATTGAAGCTGGCCGGGGTAGGTGGACTAGGTCTCCTGCTTGGCGGCGGGGGCGTGGGAGCCGTGCTGTCAGCCGGTCAACGTCTCGAAAGCATGATGACGGATGCGGATACCAAAGATGTAATCCCTTTTTACGGGAAGCATCAGGCAGGTATTGTGACTCCGGCACAGGATTTCATCTGCTTCGCCGCTTTCGATCTAACAACCAGCGACAAGGAACAGGTGCGTAGCCTCTTCAAAGCCTGGACGGAAGCAAGCGCTACAATGACTTCTGGCGTGCTCCTTGGCAACGATAATGAAAACCTCAACCTCCCTCCGTCCGATACGGGCGAGGCGGCAGGATTGTCGCCATCCCGCACGACGATCACCTTTGGTGTGGGCCCATCCTTTTTTGATGGACGATATGGCCTGGCAGGGCTTAAACCTGCCGGGTTCCGTGAGCTGCCCCGTTTTCAAGGGGATGCCCTGGAGGAGCAATGGTGCGGTGGCGATATCGGAGTGCAGGTATGTGCCAATGACTTGCAGGTCGCTTTCCATGCCCTGCGTAATTTGGCGCGTATCGCCAGAGGAACGGCGGTGCTTCGCTGGACGCAGGAAGGCTTTCAGCGGACTGCACAAGCTGATCCTGCGGGAAGCACACCACGCAATTTGCTGGGCTTCAAGGACGGTACGGGGAACCCGGACACCTCCAAGGCAGACGAGATGAATCGGCTGGTGTGGACACAGACCAGTGACGGACCAGCATGGATGGGCGACGGCAGCTATATGGCTGTACGCCGCGTACGCATGCGGGTAGAGGTGTGGGATCGCTCAACATTGGGCGACCAGGAGGATACTTTTGGACGTCATCGCAGCAGCGGGGCCCCACTCGGTAAGGTCAAGGAGTTCGACAAGCTTGATCTGGCGGCCAAAAATCCGGAAGGCAAGCCAGTTACGCCTCCTACCTCTCATGTGGCTTTGGCTCATGGGGACGGGAGCATTAACATTTTGCGGAGGTCTTATTCGTATTCAAGCGGATTGGACAAGCAAACTGGACAGCTGGATGCCGGGCTGCTGTTCATCAGCTATCAGCGTGATCTATTCAAGCAGTTCGTTCATATTCAGGAGAAGCTTGCACGCAATGACAAGCTGAACGAATACATTGTACACAAAGGCAGTGCGGTGTTCGCCTGCTTCCCAGGTGTATCGCAAGGCGGCTACATCGGGGATACGTTATTTTAGCAGCAGGCAAGGAAGGGGATTTATATGAATCGGCGTAATAAAAGCTTGGGATGGGTGTTGGGGTTGGTGGCTGCTCTGCTGCTGACCGTAGCTCCGTTCCTATCCAGCTTCGGGTCGGTCGCTTTTGCACAAACAGATGCCAAAGCTGTCACCAATGATCAGCTGATGCCTGTAGTGGGCGGAGCGCTGGTGGAAGCGGGACAAGCCCAATGGACGGAAGCCTCCAAGGATCTGAAAGAATTCCGCACGCTGTGGGAGGCCGCCAAGACAAATGGTGGAGATTCAGCTCACATCGCGACTGTAGATCAAGCACTCACCGATGCGGAGCAGACACTCGCCAGTGGCGGCGGGGAATCAGCGAAAGCTGCCTTATCCGTGCTAGCGCGCTCGGTCAATGAGTACGTCACTGCTGCCGAAGGGGACAAACCAGCCCCGGCTGGAGCCAAAGCAGCGGAAAAACTGCTTCCCATGGCGAAGGGCAGTCTGGCCGCCATGCAAAAAGGCGATTGGGCTGCCGCCCGGGTGGATTACGACCGAATCGTCAAAGCCTGGTATCAGGTAGAAACACCGATTCGTTTGGACAATTTTCCGGTATACAGTTCGCTCGAAACTAAAATCAGTCTCATTCGCATCTCCATGCAAGCTGAGCCCATTCGCCAAGAACAGGCTCTCAGGGAAATGCAGGAATTAACGACTCTGTTGTCTGATTATAGTCAGGGCAAATCTGTGAACACAGGGCAAGGAACGAATACAGGCAATACGGCTACCGGAACGACGAATGGTTCGACAGCTTCCTTGGGCGATGCAGTCACCTTGCTCAAATCCGCACGCCAAGATGCTGTAGCTAATCAATCAGAGCAAGCGGCTGACAAGGTAGTGCAGTTTATCGCTCTGTGGCCTTCTGTCGAAGGACATGTACAAATTGCCGATCCGACGTCTTACACTGCGATTGAAAATGAAATGACCGAGGCTTCCGGATATCTGCTGTCTTCTCCACCGAATAGAGACAAAGCCATACAGACTCTTGATCAGATGCTGGACAGGCTCCGTCCGTTGACGGAAGAACGTTCTTACACTGCGTGGGATGCCGCACTGATTTTGCTGCGTGAGGGTCTGGAGGCCATCCTCGTGCTCGCAGCTCTGCTGGCGTATGCCAAAAAAAGTGGCGAAGCCGTGGCTGGACGGTGGATATGGGCAGGAGCTGGAACGGGGCTGGTGCTGAGCGGAATTCTGGCAGTGCTGTTCACCACACTGGTGGCAGCAGCCGCATCGGGCAGCATGCGTGAGCTGCTGGAAGGTGTCACCGGACTGGTAGCAGTCGTGCTGATGCTGACCGTTGGTAGCTGGCTACATAGCAAATCCAATGCTGCCGCATGGAACCGCTTTGTGGAAAACAGCGTGGGCAACGCATTGGCACGGGGAAGCCTGTGGTCGCTATTTGCGGTTTCTGCGCTCGCAATTCTGCGTGAAGGAGCCGAGACAGCTATCTTTTATGTCGGTATGGCTCCAGCCATCGAAACCTCGCAATTGCTGATCGGCATTAGCTCGGCGATGTTTATTCTGGTCATTCTGGCGTTTGCGATCATTAAATTTAGTGTACGGTTGCCGATTCGCGCCTTTTTCCTGACTGCCACTGCACTGATTTACTATCTCGTATTCCGATTTCTGGGCGAAAGTATTCATTCGCTTCAGGTGGCTGGCAAGCTTTCGGGGCACACTGCCTCCTCGCTTCCGTCCATTAGCTGGCTGGGAATGTATCCAACTTGGGAAACATTTGTCCCACAAATCGCTGTACTGATCTTTATGGTATGGCAGCTTGTGCGTCAGGAAATGCGCAGCTCCAAGCAACATTAAGTCGATACTACCCTACTCATCATGTAAAAAAACGCCAAATCACAGGTCCGATTTGTATCGGTTCCCATGAGTTTGGCGTTTTTTTTATATACTTCAGCATTTTGCATCATTCGATTCCCAACGCTCGTAAGTACAATATATAGACGAACTAAAGCGTTTCGATCTATATATTGCTGATTTAAAAACGCTCTTGGGATTTATGCAAAATGCTCACTTATACCACATCCTCAGGCAACGGAATCATGCGCTGATGACGCAGCAGGTCCGTGCGGTCACCGTGTTCACGAATGACATGTACCTCCCCACGAAAATCGAGCAGCTCCGCCGGGGTAGCATGTCCCAGAAATTGTAGTGGACTATAGCTTAATCCATAGGCTCCTGCATTCGGAAAAGCAATATAATCGCCCTCGTAAATCGGAGGAAGCTGCGCTTTTTTCACAATACAATCCTCGGGCGTACAAAGTGGACCGACAATGCTTACCGTCTCCAGCTCCATGGATGCTTCTTCCAAAGGCCCTCCTGTTCGGTTTGCAACCTCTTCTAATGATTGTTCGACAGCAACAGCCGTTTGAGCAGAAACGTCTCTCTGCCCCATCCGTAGGGTTGCTTCCAACTCTCGTTCTTTGGGTTCTTTCGATTCTCCCACTTGCCTGCGCATAATTCGTACCGGGTAGTTGTCCCTAATGCGGCGTCCTCGAAAAGTAGCTGCGGCGTAGTGATTCATGCCACCATCAGCCACGACAAACTTCTCTCCCTTGGATTCCTTTGTATACAATGCTCGGCAGACATACATGCCCGATTGAGCAACCAGATACCTGCCGCTTTCGATGATTAGCTTAACCCCGGGCATGCGGATTCGGGTCTGTTCCGCGAGTGCGTTCAGTCCGTCAATGACGTGATCCATATCGAGAGGTTGCTCATGAGCAAAGTAAGGTACACCAAACCCGCCGCCCAAATTGACCGTATGCATTGCCACACCATACTGAGCCTGTACCCGTTCTGCCAACTGCAGCGTATTCGCAAATGAAGCTAAAATCTGATCCGATTTCAGCATTTGCGTACCTGTATATACTTGAATACCTTGAAAATGGACGTGTGGGCAATCTTCCAGCACCTTAAAAAAGTGATCCAGCTGTCCTTCATCTACTCCAAAGGGGCGCGGAACGCCGCCCATCTTAATCGTTGCTCCAGATAGATCGTTATCAGGATTGATGCGAACCGCTGCCCTGACAAGCTGGCCCGCTTGGGCCGCAATGTCCTCCAGCAGACGCAGCTCCCTCACCGATTCGACATGAATACAGCCGATTCCATAGGCTATCGCCTCGTTCAGCTCGGCTACTGTTTTTCCCGGTCCGGCGTACAGCACGTCTTCCGCAGCATACCCGGCCTCCATAGCGACGAACATTTCTCCGGCCGAAGCAATCTCAACACCACAACCTAACGAGCGCAGCAACCCAGCCAAGGCTACGTTACCATTAGCCTTGAGCGCGTAATGTACACGCACAGCCGGGTGCAATCGGGACAGCAACGAGCTGACATGAGCATGCAGCGCGTCCCCGTCATAATAGTAAAATGGCGTCGGATGCTCGCCGAATCGTTCCAGTAAGGCTTCGTCCTTTTTATCCATCTACTGAATTCCCCTCCTCTCTTTGCCTTGATACTCCGTATTTTGCATCATTCGCTTCCCACCGCTCGAAAACACAATCATGCTCATACTGCATAGATCGTCTCGCCCGAGCGTGCTGCTTCATGAATGGCTGCCAGCAGTCTGACGCGTTCCGCAGCCTCGCGAAATGGTATGGGCTCCGCTTCTCCCCGGATGATACCGCAAAAGGTATTCAACTGATTGACATAATAGTTCATAGGCTCGAAAACCGTTTTGGTATACGAAGATGTCTGTGATAACACAGGCAGTGCGTCCGCATCCGCTATATTTGACGCGATATTCTTTTTGATCTCCGTCTTGAGTGTCATTTTATAAAAGCCTAAATTTGCTCGAAAGCAGTCCTTTAAAGTGACTACTGCCGAATCAAAGGTCAGTACATGAGCACAGCGATAAGGGCGCTCGAATGAAAAGAGGGCAGATGCCTCCAATCCACTCGGATAACGGGCTTGCGCACGAAATGTCCAGTCACAGCCATGAGGACCATTGAAATCCGATTGACTGTGGAATTCCGCCTGATCTAATCCAACGACGGCCTGGAGCAATTGGAGCCAGTACACGCCTAAATCCCAAAAACATCCCCCACCCTGCTCCGGACGGGATCTGTAATTGTCCGCATGCCCTTCTTTTGCCGGAATACATAAACTCGTCTCTATGGAGCATAAACGACCATAACGCCCCGATTCTACGATCCTCCGCAGCTCACGCTGCCACGGATGGTGCTGCACCATGACACCCTCCAGCAGGTGAACGTTACTCTGCTCGACTATAGCTGCCAAGGGTGCCAGATCAGCCGTATTCAGGCATAACGGCTTTTCCACCAGCACATGCTTATGGGCCCGTAGTGCTTTGCCAATCCACTCGGCATGCAAGTCGTTGCTGAGTGCAATATATACAGCGTCGATCTCCGGGTCCTTTAGCATATCCTCAGCATGCCGATAAACGACACTGACGCCAAAACGATCTGCCATTTCTCCTGCCTTGGCAACCGTGCGGTTCGCAAGCGCGGTCACGCGTGCCCCTGCAACATGTCGGATCGGTTCCAGCAACGCACGGGGAGCAATGGCAGAACAGCCAATGATCCCAAAGCGAATATCTCGCATCGCAGGCTCTTGCGCAGCCGCCGCAGCGTTCATGACCCCTGCTCCATTCCCGGTGAGCCTGCTAACATTTGGATGCTATTCACATAGGACTCTATATAACGCGGCGTTCGACTGCGCAGCTCTACGATCCTGCGATGCATATCCTCCAGTATCTGAGCACTGCCGTCATAGGTTTGTATCCACGTATCGTACCGCATACCAAGTCCCAGCCGTTCCCATAGATCTGCATTATGCTTTTCATGCACACCAAATGGCTCCAGCATGATGAGTGGAGTGGCTGTAGCGAACGAATCGGTTAGGCTGCCACCTCCTGGCTTGCTGACAATGGCCTGGACATGACAGGCTTGGTCCAGCATGCTATGGTAATCCGGTCCGACCTGATACACGGTCTTCTCGCCCTTTTTCACCTCTCCGAAAGGTGGAAATGTATGCTCCCCGGCTTCATTTCGCTGCCATGTCCTCCACTGCGGATCCATCTGAAAATAGCGTATACTGTCCCGCTGTTCATCCGGTTGATCCTGATCATACAACAGCAGATCCAGCTCCCAGCCCGCTTCTTCTAACCGTCCAACCTTGTCACGGTAGGTGCCCATCCCCCAACCGCCGCCATGTACGAATAAGCGGGATTGCCGTTCTTCAAACGGAACATACTCCACAGCCGGAATATCAATATAGTAGCTGACTCTATTGTTATCATTTTCAAAAAAGGTCGTTTCTCCACAGCCATCTGCAAAATGCGGATTATGCTTGGCTAGATTCTTCCAAGATGGGGAAGGCGTCGAATCCATGTACACGATGTCCACATGCACCGATTCAGGTTCTCTGCGCTTGCGATACTCTTCCAACACATACATCCAATGACCGGATAAGCATATAAAATACCGCCGATCCTCCTCCATCCATTGGTTCAACAGCACTTCCATCGCAGCGAGATCCAGTGAATTACGCATATCCTGCGGAACCTTCTGCGACATTAAGGCCACCGCAAAATTGTCATGGTAAGCTTTGCGGCTTTTGTCGACCTTAAGACGAGCCGATTCCGGCAGTACATTTTCAAATACATGAATCGCCGTATCCATGCCCAGCCTGCGAAGACCCGCTTGCAACAACAAGCCAGGGGTATAAAAGCCCAATCCGAAACCGGAACATAAAATCGTTACCTTCATAAGCTTATCGGTACTCCTACGCATGCTCATACGCCTCCCGTTTAATTCAGCACTGTAAAATGATGCTCTGCCAAAAAACGCTCCAGCTTTGTAGTCAATCGCATTTTTTCCTCATCGCTCGCGGCAACCAGTTCCAAATAAAGGCGCCCCTTGCCTCGTGCCCGTTCGCTTCCAGCGGTTTCTTTTTCACCATTCAAGTCCGGCTTAGCCGTGCCATTCCCTTCTGATCCGCCACCGCTGGCCCCAATTCCGCTCACACGAACCTGCTTGGCAGGCGATCTGCCTCCGCGCCCGGTTGCATTTCTGCTTGGCGTGCTTGTATGGCCCACAATCTTGTTCTCGCCATCTCGTCCACCTGTGTTCACATATAACGTATTGGCACCCAGAGGCATGACACCTTCTTCACGTTCACCTGTGAACAGCAATCCTTCACCTTTCAGCCCCTCCAGCAGTTCTTCATAGGATAGACTGCCATCATGGGACAGTGAATAATTCGTCAGCGTGCCACGCATATTTTTTCCGGCCAGAAAAGTATCAAGCTGATGCTTGATTAAGCTCATCGACTTTCTGGCATTAATTTCGATAATAGGCTCCAGCTTCCCACCACGAAGTGTCATGGAATCAATGCAAACATCGCCGTAATAACCATCCTGATACAATTGCCGCCCCACGTCCTGCATTAAGCTAAAATAACCCTCGCGCTCCAGCCGCTCCAAAAAAGCCCCGTCCGGCGACAAGGATTCCCGATAGGAGAATTGTGTGTTAGCCAGCCATTGTACAGATATGATATCGACACTTCCATTATCACCAATCGTAAATTGGCATGAAAAATCCTGCTCTTTCTCCTGGAAAGGCTCCAAAAGGAAAAGCACCTGTTTGCCTTTGCGCTCCTGTCCACGTAAATACGACACGATCCGGTCCAGCATTTGTGTCGAGGTAATGTGCAGGTTTCCTTTGCCCGATACGCCAAAATCATCCTTGATTAAAAAGCTTCCATCCCGCAGCAGCTTACGCCCCGCCTCAGCGACATCTGCAAACGAAGTCACAATATAACCCGGGTTGCGCAGACCAAGGCTGCGTTTCAGATCAGAGGAATACGTTTTGGCATTTACCTTGCGAATCGTTTCCAGCGGTGGCTGATGTAGTGTTATTCCCCAAGCACGTGCAGCCTCCTCCACATGCGGTAAACCCGCAAACGGGCTAAGCACACAGCCTTCCAGTTGAGGAAATCCCTCTCCGGCATCGGCCTTGCGACTACCCAGCAGTTCAAATACGGAAGCGGTCGATACATTGCCTGCACGCTCCATGCCATCGGTCAAATCCCGTTCGTTGACAGCCGGATGAAAGCCCAACTGCGCGATATACTGACGATGTACGGGCGAAATGGCATAACGGGTCAATAACGCATCTCCCGGCTGGCAAAAGCTGAACAGCAGTTCATCCATGGCTGCTACAATCGCTGAAGAAGCCCGGTCAGGCAGGGCTGGCAGGGAAGCTAACTGGGCATCCCGCCAGTAAGCCTCCGCTTCGAATGTTCCCATATACAAATGACGCTGATTCGGTATCGCATTCATATGATTCGCTTCCTTTCCTGCTTCATTATTGGCCCACTACACGGTAGCGCTACTGACTCGCGCTCGTATAATCACGTAGAGCAAACTGCCATATCAGGCGGATGATCGCCAGCAGCCAGAGAGGTGCGAGAAATGCCCATACCACCAACCCGGGTTCCATTTTGCCGAGAATGAACATGGGCGGAAAATTACAAATGACAAACACCGGAAGCACGAACAAACCGATACGCTGAATCAGATTACTGTACACGGCCATCGGCACATAGTTTGTCTCGAAAATGCTGTTGGACAGCTCCGTAACGCCGTTCGTGCGGATAATCCAGAAGGCCAGCAGTTGGGGGAGCAAAAATACGGAGTATGCCGTAAGCACTCCGCATCCGAGCAGCACAGAGAACCCTCCTGCGGTTTCAAAATTAAACGGCAATCCGAGTCGATACCAGCCGATCCCCGTCATAATTCCGCCGCCAATTACATTTGGCACGGTATAGCCCAGTTCAAATTGACGCAGTGTCACCATAAATTGCAGCGATACGGGTTTGGTCATGAGCACATCCAGTGAGCCGGTACGAATTTTGTCAGGCAGGCTTGTAAAATTACTGTAGAACAATCCACTATAAAATCCGCTCATCATCGTAAACACGCCGATATATAACAATATGGCGTCAGGAGACCAGCCGTTAATGTCCGTCCCGGCGCGGTATGGTACCGATGCGTACAGCAGCTTGATGAGTAAATAAGCCGTTTCAACCAGAAATGCAGTTATAAAATTAATGCGGTATTCCATCTGCGACATGACGGAAAACTGGACAAACTTCCAGTACAGTCTGATGTAGCGCCTAACGTTTCGGAAAACATTTTTCATGTTACCCCCCCACCGAGACAAAGCGTTTGACCCCGGCTTGCCACACCCAGCGTGATAGGGCCGCCAGCGCTACAATCCAGAGCCATTGTACGCCAATGCCTTTAGCGGCTTCCAGTACAGTCAGCTTGCCCGTCAACGCATTCACCGGAAAAAATACGGTGTAGCTGAACGGTAGCAGACTGAACAGACGGGCCAAAACATCTCCAAAAATCGTCAGCGGAAACACGGTACCGCTAGCTACGTAAATGACAAGCGACAGCGTATAAAATAGTCCCGCCGATTCCGTCACCCAAAAGGCTATGCCGCTCAACGCATAATAGACCACAAAATTAAGCACAAGCGCTCCCGGCAACGCCAATATGTAAAGCAAGATGTACGATAGCCCGAAGCTGATTTGTCCTTCCAGGCTAAGACATAACAGCAAAATAGCAGCCGCCAGCAGCACGACCGCGGACTGTATGACTTTGCCTCCGATAAACCGGCAAAAACGGTAAGCGAAATAATGCACAGGCTGTACCATGAATTTTGCCAGTCCACCTTCCTTGATATCTGTAGCAATTTCGTATTCAAAGCCCGTAGCAATCAGTTTTCCAGTGACTCCCGCCATGACCACATACACTAGCATTTCTGGCAGAGAATAACCCAGCACTCTTGCTTGTCCCGAAGAACCAAATACAGCTAGCCAGAGAAAAATTTGCGTCATGATGGGCAGCATAAATCCCGCCATTTGGAGCCAATAATTAGCCCGATACTCCATTTCGTTTTGCATGCCGAGCTGGAGTACCTTCACATATTTGTTATTTCGCATCGGCCAGCCTGCCCCCATCGTACAAATTGGCTATCCCCTCTTCCAGCGGGACGTCCTCAATCGTAAAATCAACGACAGGCAGTGCGTCCAAAATCTTTTTGGACCAAGCCAAGGTATCTTCTGCATCCAGCTCGAATACCGCCTCCAGCTCCGAGTTGGAGCGAAGTTTGCCGAGGCTCGCCAACGTTAGGTTGGATACAGGGGTCTCCAGTCGAACCTTGAGCAATTTACGGGCACCGATGACCTCGTTCACCTTGTGTAAGTCTCCGTCATAGACCAATCTGCCCCCGCTGATAATGATGGATCTACTGCACAAATCCTCAATATCCTTCATATAGTGGCTTGTCAGCAGGATGGTCGTCCGGTGCGTGCGGTTATAGGCTTTGAAAAACTCTCGAATTCGCCGCTGAGAAACAAGGTCCAGTCCGATGGTCGGCTCATCCAGCAAAATGACCCGTGGACGATGCAGCAGCGCGGCGATCAGTTCCATTTTCATACGCTCGCCGAGAGACAGCCGCCGAACCTGCACATGAAGCTGCTCCTCCACCCCAAGCAGAGTGACCAGTTCATCCAGTGCCTCTTTATAACGGTTTTCATCGATTTCATAGATAAGCTTGTTCAGCTCGAATGACTCGCTTGCAGGCAAATCCCACCAGAGCTGGTTTTTCTGTCCCATTACAATGGAAAATTGACGTTTAAACTCTTTTTGTCGTTTCCACGGGGTAAAGCCGAGTACCGATGCCTCCCCGTCCGTGGGATGGAGAATGCCAGACAGCATTTTGAGCGTCGTTGTTTTGCCTGCCCCGTTTGGACCGAGAAATCCGACAATTTCCCCCTCCTCAATGCTAAAGCTGACATTTTGCACAGCCTCTTTGGTCAGCTGCTCACGCCTGAACAAGTTTTGCAACGATTTGCGCACGCCCGGCTCCTTTTTGTAGTACGTAAATGTTTTCGACAATTGGTTTAATGTAATGGACGGCAATTAATCCCCCTCCTCTTTCCTCTGTGCAGGACACCTGGATGAACGGTCTGATACGACCGAATGCTTGGACTACTCGGCTGCTTGCTCTGCTAAAATCATCAGTTCCTCCAGCATATGCCGCTGTCTTTCAATTAAATGCAAAGCTCGTTCCGTAATCTCAGGCATCCGATGCTTGCGCAGTTGAAGCCCTGTTTTGTAAATATGCAGATTAAGCTTGTGCCAATCCGCGTACAGCCCCTGTGCCAATTCAATTACATGCTGTGTTTGTGGCCCCAGCGTGGCTTGGTGCAGCAGGCAATAATCAGCTGTATAATCCGTCAAATGAAGAGCACTGCCCAATCGCAGATTGTAATAGATTTCATGACAGTACGTCCGAAAATCCTGATCCTCCATGTCTGCCAACAGACGGAAGTCATCAACAAATGCCCGGTACCCCTCATCTCCCCGCTTGACCTGCTTGCCTGTTACAGCTTTCCCCGTTTGACTGACCGACTTATTAGACGTAGGTACACCTCTCCAGATGGCTTCGTGTCCAGTCAAATACTGTCGAATATGATGAGCACACGCAGCATGCATCTCACTTGGCGAAAGCGGGGCAGGCTGCTCCACCAGCCATGCATACTCAATAATGCCCTGCATCAGATCGTCGAGCCGGGCTGAGCCCACATAAGTCATGGCATGTCCCGAGGAATCGAGCAGGAAGCTATCATTCACCTGTGCTGTCCGTTCTTGCAAGTCCAATCCGCACAACTCTATCACGTGGCCCCTTGGGTAATTTTTCACATATACATCGTGATAGGTTAAAGCGGTGCTTGACGTATGCAGCATGGTACCGTAGCCCGATGTAAGTACCCGCAACAAGTCGGTTTCATCACTGACACCAGCGACCCACGGTTCCACCCGAATAACAGGTCCACCACTGGCTGCCATTTCTTGAAGCTGCTCCGGATATTTCTCAGGCCCGAAGCGCTTCAAATCTCCACCATACTCTGCGCACATACTCCCACACAGCATGAATAGCTCGGATTCGGCCATGGTCACCCCGTACCTCCGCAATGAGGTACGCAGGGAAGAATATACACAATGTTTCCCTGGAAGAGCGTTTGCGACTTCTTCTGCACCATAGTCCACAACGGAATCATGACGAGTCTCCATATCGGATTCCTGCATCAACCTTGTCTTTTCAGCGCCCTTATGCATATTTGCCCAGCAGACGCTCGATGCCTTGCAGTGTAGATAGATGCTCCAGCACTAGATCGTCGTCCTCCATCGTAATATCAAGCTCATTTTCCAACTCTACAATTAATTCCACAGCGGATAAGGAATTCAGCCCCAAGGTTCGCAAATCTTGATCCGGAGTCAACTGTTCCAGCTCGCCCGGAGCCAGCTTCAAAATCTTTTCCAGCAAGGGTACTACATGGTATACATCTGTTTTCATTCTTGATTCCCTCCCATTTATGAGCATCCTAATCCAGCAATGATACCTTCCAATTTGTGCGCATACGCATCAGCTTCCTGCCAGCTGTCTGCCAAAATAAGTGTGAAAATCCGGTTCACATAGCCCCGCTTCACAGGGATACCAGACAATGTACCCGCTGTATACACAAACACCCCTTCTGGACGTTCGGGCGTATAGAGCAAGCCTTCCTCCGCGAGCAGCCCGCACAAGCGGCTGTAGGTGAGAGGTGTGGCGGTAACGTTGCGATAATAACGGGATAATGTTTTGTGCTGCTCTCCCAGGACGGATGACAAAAACGAAATATAGGTAGACAACGTAAACCTACCGTTAATCTCAATGACTGGAACCAGCAAACCTTCTTCGTCAACAAAACCGTCAATAGAGGCCATTCCTGTGTATCCAATGGAATAGAGATACGTACCCAGCTGATAGGCGCAGCGTCTCACTTCTTCCTCCAGCGCATCGCCAATCTCAGCCGGCACTTGAGATCCGATATACACGGTGCCATCCACGTTTTGCCTTTTTAGCGAAAACATCGTCACACCACCGCCCTCGTCAATACAGAGCTGGTAGTTCAGATCCATCTGCTTATTGTGCCAGCGCTCCACCAGCCAGCCGCCGGATGATGGCGACGAGCCGCCAAAACGCCTCATCACACTCAGCAGCGTGTCCAGCTTGGACAGCTCGTCCAGCATATACATGCCTTGTCCCGAGGCACCGTGCGGCTGCTTGATAATCAGCTTCACAGGTCCATCCGATAAGTCAGCCAGTCTGGCACACTCCCTGCGGATCGCCGATTCGTCTGTACATACAGCGCCTTCGCTGACAGCAAAACCAAGCTTTTGCGCGGTCAGGCGGCTGAATATTTTATCATTCACCTGAGCACTGACCGCGGATGGAGCGCCGATCAACTCCAGCCCGCAAAGCTCCGCAATCGCTTCCTCCTGCGGTGTGACCGCATAGGGGACGAGCCACGCTTTGGCTCCACTGCTGCTGTGGCCTGCATCTGCAACCGTACGCAGTCGTGCCAAAAGCGCCTCATCCGCCAGCACCAGCTCTGAAATCGGCGTTAGCGGATCAGAAGGCTCTGGCACCTCAATACGCGGCAGGCTAAAGCCCAACCGTTGAAGCATGTCCAGAAACGCCTCATCCGGATATTCCCGAAGTACAATGACATCCTGACTTCGACATAGCAGAAGGTTCATTTCCTCCATCCGGTTTACGACCTGCTGTTCATCCCGGTCTACCATGCCCCCCTTGCGGGGGGATGGATGCCATACTTGCTCTGCACCGATATTAAACAGCCAAATCAGGACTCCATGGTCCCGTTCATCCGCAAGCGCTTCCACAAGGTTAATTGTTTTAGTCGTCACGACTTATCATCATCCCTCTCTCTTCCATCCAGTAACAAACAACATTCATAGAAAGCTAAATGTATTTCAGAGAGCCTGCCCCGTGCAGATACAATACGCTGCATTTGGAGCACACCGGAGTCAATCCTTCATGATTAATCTTTTGACGGGTTTTCTCATACGCTTCCGAGTTCCATATCTCCTTCAGACTGTGCTCACGCATGCTTCCAATCGTGAACTCACTGAAAAATTTGCAAGGCATGACCTTCCCGTCTGGTAAAATATCTGTTCTGGAGGTGAGCGCCAAACAATGATTGGAACAACGGCTGACCATTTCCTCACCATGTATAAATTTATCAATTTCCTCATAATCCAAACCGGGCTGATAGCGCACGCGAATGTTCCATACTCGCTCATTGATCCGCTGTAGTTCCTGCATCAGAGGATCGATGTTATCCGGGTTGATTTTATATTTGAAAGCATGCCAGCTACTAATATTTTTTTCTTCGAGTTGTCGGAGCCAAGAAAAATTACGTGTAAAATATTCATCCATTTTGAGGGAGGTCTCTTTGGAAATGTACCAGGGGAACGTCAGCAGCACCAGATCCAGCCTTTTGTCCTCCAGCATTTGCAGAAATTCGTACATCCGTCCGATCATGTTATCGTTAATGACCGCATGGACAGTTACCCGTCCCTTGTACAATCCCTGGTCGCGCAGTTCAATCAGCTTATCCATCTGCCGCATTGTTTTTTGAAAGGTGCCTTTACCGCGAATTAGGTCGTGTTCTCTTTCAAAACCTTCAATCGCTATTAATAACTCCAGATTTTCGGACAAATCCAAAATCCGGTCCAAATATTTATCAATAAGTAATCCATTTGTACAAAAGGTCATTTCGCGCCGATCTTCCGCCAGCACGTCCAAAATTTCATCAAAACGCCGATGAAACATTGGTTCGCCGCCCCACATGTACAGTCTGGACTTGGCTTCCTTGGTTTCGCTCAAAATTTGCCGGAGCATGTCTGGAGCAAGATCCATGTTTTGTTCTTCTTTATCCATTTGGTGATGGTAGCCTTCCTCGTTCCATTCAAAGCAGTGCGTACATCTCAGGTTGCAGCGGTTAGTCAGCTTAATGCCGATCGTCTGGGGCATGTCCGTTTTGAAAGCAGGGTCCTGTGTGGCGTTACGGTAAGATACAGAAGCGTTTTTCAGGTTACGCTTGATGAGCTTGAACGCTTTCTCATCAATCAGCACATTGCTTTTGGGCTGCATGCTAACACCTCGTTTAATGGATTTTCAGGCACATGTACCTAGCTGTACGTCAGACCGTCTCCATTCCCTCCAGATGCGGCGCTTGTTCCGCATCGCTGATCCCCTGAATGTAGCTGCAAAACGCATCTACCGAGCTCAAATGCTCCAGTTCAAAGGAATCAAAATCAATCTCCACATCAAATGCATCCTCCACTTGCAGCATGAAATGAACCAACTGCAACGAATCCAGTCCCGCATCATGAATAATGTCCGAATGTCCATCCAGCTTTGCGACCAGTTCAGGATCTTCCTTGACTGCGCTGATCATTTCAATCACTTGGCTTTGCATAGCAAACTCCTCCTTGTGAATGAGATTCTGTTCGTTCCACCCAACGATGCCCTCTGCAAAGAAAGCTCCTAGAAAAATTCCTTCACTGGAACTTTATTCAATTATACTCCTCCAATGAAGAGACAAGTCAATAGGTTGTTTTGTAAGTAAAACTCGCAATATGTAAATTAATGTATGATAACTTCTACAATTTTCGCTGGCTATTTTTTCGCAAAATTTAATAAAAATTCTTCTCACATCTCTTGCATGAGCGACAGAATTATTTTACAATACACGTGAAAATGTTTTTCTTAATATCATTCTTATAAACGATATTTATTTTCACGCAAATACTCTACAGCCAAAGGAGCACAGCTCATGTCCCCCATTCTTCATACATTAGCCCAAAGACTGGAGCTGCTTCCCGTACAGGAGCGCAAGCTGACGGAATCCATCCTGCAATCCCCGGAAGATGTGTTACATCTGGGTATTCGGGAGCTGTCAGAGCGTTGTGGTGTGAGTGCAGCGACCGTTACGCGGTTTTGCAAATCACTACATTTTAAAGGCTATCCCGATTTCAAAATGAAGCTGGCCGCCGAGTTGTCCCATTCCAACCGTAATGGTGAAGAATCCTATCAGGATATTGTCGCCGGAAATTCACTTCCCCGAATCGTGCAAGCTATTCAGGCGAACCACACCGCATCCATTGCAGACACGACCCGACTGCTGGATTACGACAAGCTGGAGCAGGCTATTGCATGGCTGTCAGCCACGAGCCGCATTGATCTCTATGGGATGGCGACATCGTCGATTGTGGCGCAGGATTTTTACCAGAAGCTCATCCGTATTGGCAAGAACAGCACTGCCTTTGCAGATTCACATATGCAGATTACCTCTGCCTCCTCGCTCGGAGTGGGAGATGTCGCCTTTGCCGTCTCTTATTCAGGAGAAACCCAGGAGACCATTGCGGCTCTACGCTGCGCCAAGGAACAAGGGGCCAAGACACTATCCCTGACCTCCTTCGGAAACAACACGCTGGCAGGCCTTGCGGATATTGCGCTATTTTCCTCCTCATTGGAGGAAGGAATGCGACGTGGTGATATGGCCTCCCGCATCGCCCAGCTTCATATCATAGATATTCTGTTTACAGGTATGGTGAGCGCGGATTTTGACAAATATATTCCGAGATTGGAAGGTTCATATCAACAAGTGAGCAAGCTCAAAAAACAACCGGGAGGTCACTAAGATGAACATACGCATTTTGAACAGCCGTGAAGACCTGAACGCTACTGCCGCCGCTGTGATCGCTAGCTTGCTGCAATCCAAACCACAGGCCATGCTTGGCCTGGCCACCGGTAGTACGCCGATTGGCATTTACCGACATCTTGCAGATATGTACCGCAAGGGACAGGTCAGTTTTGCACGCGCCTATTCCGTGAATCTTGATGAGTATGTTGGTCTTCCCCCAGAACATCCGCAGAGCTATCGAAGCTTTATGAATGAGCACTTGTTCCAACATATCGATATTCCGATATCCCACACACGTGTCCCTGACGGGAATGCACTGGATCTGGCAGCAGAATGTGCAGCGCACGAGCAGGCTATTCTGGATCATGGCCCCGTGGATCTGCAATTGCTTGGCATTGGTCATAATGGACATATCGGCTTTAACGAACCTGGTCACAGCTTGGCTGGAGCTACACATGTTGTAGATTTAAAAGAAAGCACGCGCTCGGCGAATGCTCGATTTTTTGGCGAAATAGATGCTGTACCCAGGCAAGCAGTTACGATGGGAGTAGGCACGATTCTTAAGGCGAAGCAAATTATACTGGTGGCTTTTGGTGCGGATAAGGCTGACATTATAAAGCAGGCTTTAACTGGACCCGTCACGACAGCGTGTCCGGCTTCCCTGCTGCAATGCCATCCCAACGTACTTATTTTATTAGATCAGGAGGCAGGAGAATGGTTCAATTGAAGTCAGATGAAATGAGTGGTACCGTACCCCAGCTACTGTATGGGCAAGTTGTCGTTGGGAATGACATCATTGAAAAAGGGGTTGTCGTCATTGAGGGGCAATCCATTGTATACGCTGGTTCAGAAGCGAATTTGCCCGCCGATTGGACAGCGTTAGTCTTCGCAGATCAGGAAGAAAGCGCAGCGAAAACCGCCAAAATTGTGCGTTTGGAAGGAGGCTATCTGCTGCCAGGCTTTATTGATATTCATGTTCACGGCGGGAACGGTGAGGACTTTATGGACTCCGATCCGAGGGTGCTGGATACGATCACCTCCTTTCACGGTTCACAAGGTACGACAGCTATGCTGGCTACCACGATGACCGCGCCCAAGGAACAGATTGACCGGGTATTGAGTGAAGTTCACGCATACATGGCACTACCTATGCCCTATGCGCAACTGGAGGGCGTACATTTGGAAGGACCGTTCATCAGTCCGAAGTGGCCGGGAGCGCAAAACCCGGAACATATCGTGCCACCGAATCTCTCATGGGTAGCAGAATGGGAGCAGCGCTACCCGGGCCTTGTTCGCCAGCTCACGCTTGCGCCCGAACGGGAAGGAGCGCTGGAACTGATTGCATGGCTGCGCAGCCATGGCATTACCGCAGCTCTCGGTCATACGGATGCTACGTATGAAGAGGTTGAACAGGCAGCGACGGCAGGGCTGAACCATGCGGTGCATGCGTTTAATGCGATGACTCCGTTGCATCATCGCAAGCCGGGAGCCGCCGGAGCCGTACTTGCTGATCCGCGCATTGAAGCAGAAATCATCGCGGACGGCATTCATGTGCATCCCGCCGCCATTTCCCTGCTCGCTAGGTTAAAACAGGATCATAATCTCATTCTCATCACCGATGCCATGTCTGCTACTGGTCTCGAAGACGGGAAATATACACTCGGCGATTTGCCAGTGATTGTGCAGGGCGATGTAGCACGACTGGAGGATGGCGTCACATTGGCCGGAAGCACACTAACGATGATTGAAGGCTTCCGGTATTTGGTTCAACACGTGGGTATGAGTATTCCTGCGGCATCACAAATGGCCAGCCTGAATCCGGCTCGATCCTTGCACATTGCTGATCGTACAGGTTCGCTTGAAGCAGGTAAACAAGCAGATATCCTGTTACTGGATGGAGACTTAAAGCTGCAAGGCGTATGGATTAAAGGATTGCGCAAATAATTCAGTTATAGTTATCATTCCCCCAAAACTAAAGAGCTATCCACCAGCGTATTCGCTGAGATGGATAGCTCTTTCTTTGGCATTGCACAATTATAGGGTTTGAATTAGCGATGATTCATCGGGGCAGGGGTATGATTTTGTGGACGTGTGGGTGCTGTATTATTCATTGGACGGTTTGTATCAGCCGCCGAGGTCGGGAATACACGTTCAATTACATCCATCATACCATTGCTCAAGCCTCTAATCGGATGACCATTTTGCACACTGTGTGTAAAGTCAGTGGCTTGTTTGACAAAGTCCGGGTTAGCGGATACATGTACCTGTTCAATCGAAGGTGCAAATTGCTTCACTTTATTCGCGATACGGCTCTTGACTGCATCACTTGGTTCATATGCAGTTCTTGCTCCCTCGATTGTGGTGTTTCCGTTATCTGTGCGATTGTTGTTGTCCGTTAAGCCACGCAACATACCGTACGATCCTGTACCCATCGTACCAAATAAACCGTCATCACGACGCGCAGGTGTTCCATTCCCGGTAACTCCATTGTCTGTCATTCCAGGCGTTGTAGTATCCGTAGTACGGTTTCCTCTAGTGCCATTAACGCCATTCACACTCGGTACATTCCCGTTACGTCCAGTACTGTTTGCACTTGGAGTACCGTCAATACTTGGAGCACCGACACCTGTTCCGTTGGCTTGGTCTTTCAAGGAAACGGCTACATAGGCATGTCGTTCACCGACCAGCACTGTCGCAGACTTTACATCCGGCATCTCGGATATACGTTTGGACAAATTGCGATCGACTTGCAGATTACGGACTGGATGTCCGGTTCGGTTGCCATTTTCATTCAATGACATCCCGTCCATACCATTCGACTTAACCCCATAACGATTCACACCATCCATACCATTACGGTTCACACCATCCATACCATAACGGTTCACACCATCCATTCGATGTGTGCTTTGCGCGTTATAGCGTGTACTGTTCGTACGAACGTTATGATCGGCATTTCCGCACCCGGTCAAAGCAGCCATACTGGCGAGTAAAGCAGCAGAAATCGTCAAACTAATGACCTTCTTAGTTCCTGGCATGAACTCATCCTCCATACATATAAAATGTGTGACGAGATTATCATGCGCCATGGATCATGGGGATATCCTGACTAAAAAATGACTAAAAAAATAAAATTTTAATGTAAATATGAAATACAATTGATGATTTACCACAAGATGGCATGTATAATAAGCTTGAAAAATACTTTATTTTACAAAGGAGGATTTTCAGTTTGAAAAAGATCACTGTTTTAATGCTCATTTTTTTCTTATCAATAACTCTTGTCCCCGTCGGCGCTTTTGCAGGTTCCACTACCCCCCAACCCCCGAAAGATCCCGCTGGAAGCTGGGTAGAAGGCCCATCACCTAATCGCGTTGATCCTACCAAGCCAGCACTTTTGTTCGTACATGGTTTGAACAGTAGTGCTGAAGTCTGGACCAAGAATAATAACGATATGCTTCAGCGTGCACGTGACGCCGGATACCAGACAGCCACCATTAATCTGTACGATACAAATGGCACCTCCCAAGATATGTGGGACAATGGTAAGCTTCTGGCCGACAAAATTAAGGTCATCAGTAATCACTTTGGAAAAAAACTTATCGTTATCGCCCACAGCAAAGGTGGAGTGGATACTCAAACCGCTCTCGTATATAACGGAGCCGCTCCCTATGTACAACGTGTCATCACCCTCAGCAGTCCTCATCATGGCTCACAACTTGCAGATCTCGCCTACAGTAGCTGGGCCGGATGGCTGGCAGATATCGTCGGCTCACAAAATCCTGGTACCTCCACTTTACAAACATCTTATATGAAGTATTTCCGATCCAAGACCGATGCACTCAGTAATGCGACTACAATTCCATTCTTCACGTTTGCTGGTGATAACTGGTCTGGCGGCACTGCTTCCTACATAATGGGCGGACTTTACCTCTCATCCTTTGGTAAGAATGATGGAGTGGTCACAGTCGACAACGCTAAGCTTCCCGGCGGACGTGTAGTTAAAGTCGGATCTTGGGATCATGCCAAGGTTCGTACCGGCTCCTACGTTTTCTCCCTGATCCAACCCTACCTCCAAGCAAACACTCCAGCATTGAATCAGGAAACTGAAGCACTTTCAGCATCTTCCCTGACTGCTTCTGCTGTACAAGCCACCTATAGCGAGATCGACAATTCATACTTTATTCGAGGCGGCGATTATAATGGACAAGCCTCAGAAACCCTCACTGTTGAAAATGGTGTCAAATCCATTGATCTGGACTGGATCAGCGATAAACGTGTGAGTCAGCTGGAACTAACCAAGCCTGACGGTACTAGTGAAATTATTAATCTGAAAGCAGGCTATGATGACGATATTTTTGCTGGTGCCTGGCATCATAACGCCGTCATTCAAAATCCAAAACCGGGCACCTATAAACTGAACGTCACAGTTCCTGATCAAGGAGCGTATCTCCTGATTGCACGTTACCAGGCTGTTCAAGTTCCTGAACTGAAATACAATCTGAATGCAGTGGGTCCGAAGCTAAACCTGAAAACACAGGATTCCCCCGACAGCGTGACACAAGTCACCTACCAAGTTCAATATTATGGTGATCCGCAGCAAGGAGTCACTTCTGCACCTAAAGGTTTGACGGCACAGCAAAAAACGGTTAAACCTAATGGGCAAATTGAGCTATCCAAAGCGGACAAGCCCGGCATCTATTCTGTAACCTATGAAATTAGCGGCACCACAGAGGCAGGTTATCCGTACCGCCGTACAGCTGTTCAATCCATTTATATTGATGCAGACGGCAACAAGTATGTCGACTAAATAAATCTACAGCCTAAAAAGCCTGCGAATCCCTATTAAGTTGGGGCATTTGCAGGCTTTTTTTTCATTGTGTTCAATCTGTTGTCTGATTCCTCAGCTTATGAAGCCAATAGTAGCGGTGTAAATCCATAATAAAATGAAAAAGAACAAATGCCAGCATGGAGTATACACTGATCAATACTGTGGCAACTAATTGTTGTGTAGCAAATCCGAGGGAAACCTTCGCTATCAGATAACCAGCCCCAGTAAATGTGGTGATCGTCACTACAGGCGCTCTCTTGTTTTTTTTCTTAACTTTTGGTTTCTTCTTATGTTTTGAAGGATCTTTGAATTTCGCCAAATTATATTTTATAAAGTAATACAAAGCGACTCCATAAAGGGCAAAAGAACCTATAAAATACCATGAAGTATCCAGACCCAACATGCCATAAGCAAACTTTTGTGTCATGATCATGAAGCCCATAGAACAAATCAAACCAAATACACCACGGAATAAAATGTAATTCAATTGCAATTTGCGTGGCATGATGACCAGTACTAGAGCCCAAATGTTTATCAAAACAATCGGTGGCAACAGTACATACACGTAAACTGCAATGTATGGATTTCCCACTAAGGGGATAACCAGAAACAGATCTAACAGTAATAAAACAAGAATGATGACATTGGAACGAATACTGTTGACTGGGTACATCTTCGCACTTTTCTCAAAAGAAGCCCTGTTATCAATCATAAACTTATAAGCCCTCCGTTAAATAAGTAAACCTACGGATAAGGATAGCCAAGGCTATATCCATTGTCCACTTTTCACTGTCTTTAACTCTTGTCGCAGTTCTTCTATAAAATCAGTCACAATGCTTTGGACAGCATCTTCACGGGACATACGAATATATCGACTGGTCTTTTGAATGTCTTCCTCGAACAATTGAAGTATCCTATACATGGCCTCCTGATCTCCACTTTGTACTAATTTTAGCAATTGGACGAACTCAGCATCCGAAATAACTCTTTCAGCATTTTCTTTTTCCATTTATTCACCGCCTGTTGGGATAGCTTTAACTCTTTTGCAATCTGTGCTTCGGTTTTATCTAGTATGTAAAGGTCAAAGATGATCATTTTTCCGATCTCAGAAGATAGAGAGTTGATAAGCTGTAATGTGTACATATGAGAGTTTGAAGATTCTGTAAAAGATGGGGCGCTGACGGCTTCGTTCTTTTCCATTACAAATTCATGATTGGTTTGTACCCGAGCACGATACTGGATTCTCCAGGCAATGCGGTACAGCTTCTTTCGATATTGTTCTACCAATGTTAGCTGAGACTGATCCATTGTAAATCACCCTTTCTCTTTGGATTTGACTTTTTCTAATCCTCATACTATAGGGTAATTTCCAAACCTATTTTACAACCACAATCAGAACACTTGTTCTTATTTATTATACTATTTTTACAATCGGTTGTATATGGTTCGTTTAATTTACCTTCCTTTATATATGGCTAAAAAGGAGGGAATACATTGCAAATGGATGATGCTCTTTCTCTGGTTACCAACGTAGGCTTTCCGGCTGGACTTTGTTTTATTTTGTTGCGGCACATCCTGCACACGATGGAGGAAAAGCTGGATAAGCTGGATGTCTCACTTCATGAGCTGATTCAAGTAATCCAAGATTTAAACGACACTAACAACTCTTCTTCCAAAAGCAGCAAACCTGACGAATAACAAACACAAAGAAGCTCCAGACGACGATCATCCGCCGTTGGAGCCTCTTTGTGCAGCTAATTTAATTACTAATGGTTATTTTCCAGCCTGAGCTTGGTCGTGGTCATTCTGTTCAGTACGGTTTACGTCAGATACTGACAGACCATAAGCCCAGTTACTTTGTGGCGGTACAACCCATACGGTATCTGGATCATCTTTAAGCGTCCAGCCCTGATAGACCAGCTGGGAATCATCCTTACCCAGCGATACACTTAGCGTAAAGCGGTGGACAGGCTTGCTCAGCTCAGAGGCTTTGCGCAAGGCCTGACTGCTGGCCAGGTTTTTGATCTGCTGCGAGAGGGAAATCGCCGTGTCGCTGGCTACTGACTTTCCGTTCAGCGTCCAAGATGTGGAGGCACTGTCTCCGGTCCCGCTGTTACCGGAGGATTTGAGCATCCATGAAGCATTTTGGCCTTCCCACTCTATTCCGCTCAGCTTGGTATCGTCCCAATCGAACGGCGTTGTATCTATAAAATCTTCAGCACCCAGCAATAACCCTGAAAGAGTATCTATAGGTACAGGAGCTATCTCTTTTTTGTCTGATAATACATAAACAGCATCTCCGGAAGGCAACGTTTCACCGAAAGCAAAGGTACGAACGTCACCCTGCTTGGTCTTAATCTCAATCTGATCATGGGTAGCGGAGATCCCATATTTGGCTACGTCTGTAGGGGAAGATTCCACCACTTCACCCAACTTTACATTTTGAATCGCCGCTAGCCAATTGTCTATTGTATATTGGTTTAGCGGGTAAGTCCGTGGCTTGCTCATACTCCATTGGCCATCATGTTGTTCAAGTTCCACCGACTTGCCGTCCTTTCCAGTGATTGCGAAAGACGTAATATTCTCTTGCGTAAGCTGAATCAGCTGACGAGCAGCCGGCGCTTGTTCATGAAAAAAGTTTTGGCTCTTTGCATAGATTATACCCGCTCCCAATACAACTAACAGCAGCACTGTGGGTATCCATTTTCTCATGCTCTTCTTCGCCTCCACCATAATAAGATTCCGATGACCGCGAACAGCAACGGCAATCCGATGACAGATATGGTCAATATCGTTTTCGCTTGTGCAGGAGTCAAGTAAGCTACCTTATAATCCTGCTCCTGACGAGGACGAATAGTGAGCCCATCAGAATGCTCCTGCACATAATTCAGACTGTTCAGCACAAAGTCTCGATTGCCTCCTGTGCCGATCTCAGTGTCGCTTAAGAGGGCAGACGTTCCGAGAATAACGGCTTTGGGCTTGCCGTCTTTCCCTTCTACCGCATAACCGAGATCCAGCGGCCCCTGCGGGTCCTTGTCATCCTTCTGTGTTTCGTTGTTCAGCAGACCTTGGATATTCGTTTCACCATAGCTAGCTCCAGAAGATTTCATCAAAAGCGTCGTCTTCCAATCCTTCTGCTCTCCTGCCTGCAAAGCAATAGACAATGAAAGAACAGGGTACAGATTGGAAGCCGCCAACTTATCGGTGATCGCATGACTGCCGAAGGTAGGAACCGTCCATAGCGGTCCAAGTGTATTCGTCTGTTCTTGATCCACCACGATGGCATGAGTGTCCTTCACTCCATAATCAGCCGCTAATGCATCAAGGTTTTTCCAATCGGACCCCATGTTCGGGTGAAAGCCTAGTGCCATAAAAAGCTTTCCGCCACCATTCAGATACGTACGAATACTCTTCAGTTCTGTTGCACTGATATCACGTTCTGGTCCAACAATAGCCAATACAGACGCATCTTTGGGTACACTACCCGCCTGATTGAGCTGAACTTCCTCTGTTTTCACATTATCTTGTGACAGTGAGCTACTTAATTCAGTCATTTGGGACAATGGGATTTCCTCATGTCCAGTTAGAAAGGCCACTTTTCCTTGACGGGTAGATGATAATCCCAACAATCCACTCGTCAGCTTTTCTTCCCCCGTAAATTGGTATGCCCCTTCACCACTCCCCTGAGCTTGCGTAAATAGACTCCCAATATCTATAACCCGTTTCTTCTCCCCCTGCACCAACACAATAGACGCTGCAGTAACACCATATTGCTTGGCCAGTATCGGTTCCTGATTCAGATCGTATTGCTCGACCTTGAGCTTGCTGTTACGCTTGGCGTATTCATTCAGCATATCCGTAACATCCCGGTTCAGCTTCTGATTTTGCGAGGTGGATACGGTAAAGGCAATCAATCGTACGTCTTCCTTTACATCCTGGATGGTCGTCAACGTTTGGTCAGACAGCGTATACTGCTTCCCTGCCGTCAGATCCAGTTGAAAGCCACCCAGCGAACGCAGAAATAACGTCAATAAAATAAAAATCCCTACAGCAGCAATCGATAGTACCACACTATTGGTATGACCCAGCCATTTTTTCATATTCATTACCTCCACCGTTTCCGTTCAACCACTTGGATGCTGAATAACAAAAAGAGTACCGCCACCGTCACGTAGTACATCACATCGGCTCCATTCAGCAATCCTTTGGTGAAACTGTCAAACCGTGCGGTTAGTGAAAAAGGTTCCAGCCATTGCTGTACCGCCGCAGATGCACCCGTCTGTCCACCAAACGAATCCAGCATCCAGAACACAAGTAAAATAATAAAACTGACGACCGCCGACATCATCTGATGCTGTGAAAGCGTCGAAGCGAATAAGCCGATCGCCATCATGGCTGCGCCAAGCATAAACAGACCAATCACAGATGTTAATACCAGCGTCCAATCCAGCGACCCATAAAAGGACATCACGACCGGATACGCTAGACTACACAGCACTAATATGAGCAACATGCCCAACGACGCCAAAAATTTACCCACGATCATTTCCGTCACACTCACAGGTGAGGTAAGCAGCAGTTCATCCGTACCTTGCCTGAATTCCTCCGCAACCAGCCTCATCGTGAGTAATGGGACGACGAACACCAGCATGGACAAGGTGTCGCCGAGTACCAGCCGATAGTCCAGAATGCTAGGCTGATACATCACAAAATTGGTATAAAAAAGTAACCCCGTCAGCAGCATGTACACTGCAAGCGCAAAATACGTTGTTGGTGTCCACAGATAGGCTTGCAGCTCTTTTTGACAGACCGCGAACAAACGCCTCATGACCGATTACCTCCTGTATGCTTATCTTCTTCAGTCTTATCGTTGCTGGACGCAGCTTCTCCATGCTCCACCGTGATGGCCGTAGGTGCTGCATCCTCCGAGGAATGTAGGTCTTGTACTGCTGGATCGCCGACCTGACCTTCTTCCGTCTCGCGGGTCGTTAACTGCTGGAAGATATTTTCCAAGCTAAGGCTTTCTTTTTTCATCTCTAAAATCGGAAGCTTCGCATCAGACAGCACATAAAATAGTTCTTCGCGAAAATCCTCACCGGAGGCTCCTGTGAGTAGCAATCCGGTCAGTTCTGGCTCTGCGGCAGTCAGCTTCGTGTTCGCTGGAGGCTGCGTGGTCGCCATAGATTCAACCTCTACTTTTCCCCAAGTACGCAGGACATCCAGCACCTGCTCACGCTTGCCTTTAACCTCCACCTTCACCTTAAATCCATCTTCCATCGAACCGCCGAGCGCGTCAGGGCGCCCATCCATGACCAGTTTCCCTTCATGGATGATGAGAACACGATTGCACAAAGCATCTACCTCAGGCAATATATGCGTGCTGAGCAATACCGTATGATTTTCGCCAATCTCCTGAATGAGCTGACGAATCTCCAAAATTTGATTGGGGTCCAACCCCGAGGTCGGTTCATCTAGCACCAGTAAATCCGGGTTATGAATAATCGCACCTGCCAGTCCCAAGCGCTGTTTATACCCTTTTGACAAACTGCGGACTAATTGTTTTTCCCGCCCATTCAGTCCCAGCCTGGACATCATCTCTGAAATACGCAGCTTCTGCTCTCTCGCAGGCACATCCCGAATACTAGCTACAAACTTTAAATAGGATCTTACGGACATATCCTCATATAAAGGGGGCGTCTCCGGCAAATAACCGATTTTGGAACGAGCTTGTCTGCCCTTATCCTGAATCGGGATACCATCAATCGTAATCACTCCCTCGTTGGGTTGAAGATACCCTGTAATCATGCGCATCGTTGTCGTTTTACCCGCGCCATTCGGCCCCAGGAAACCAACAATTTCACCGCGCTGCATTTCAAAATCCAGCTTATGTACACCCCGGTTGCCCTCATACCACTTGCTTACCTGCTGCACTTTGAGCACATGTTCCACCCTTTCCTTTATCGTAATCTTCTCCCTGCTGCTCCCCTACTTCCCTCCCACCTAAAATGTTGCATGAGTAGCGGAGCGGTCTCCTCCCTGCTGTTCCCCCCCAAAAATGTTGCATGGGAAGCAGGTAGCAGCGAAGCGGAGGATTTGGAGCTGGAGAAGCGCCAGCGTTCGCCTTTGCCTTGGGATTTTCACCTTTATATGTCTTATTTGATCATAGAAAAATCCCACGGCAACAGCGATCGGAAGCCCAAAGCCTTCGCGAAGCGGTCTCCTCCCTGCTGTTACCCTCCCCCAAAATGTTGCATGGGAAGCAGGTAGCAGCGAAGCGAAGGATTTGAAGCTGGAGAAGCGCTAGCGTTCGCCTTTGCTGTAGGATTCTTACCTTTATATGTCTTATCTAATCAAAGAAGAATCCTACTGCAACAGCGATCGGAAGCTCAAAGCCTTCACGGAGCGGTCTCCTCGCACTTCATGCTACACTTTTAAATTCTAATGATACCCCCCCACATATAACTCCAGCTTAACGTCACTTAAATAGAAGCTTAAAATAATGTGTCTAAAATGTGAACATGGAAATGCGCATCTGCCCTCGTAAACTTGTACGGTTCGCCACGGCGTGGATTCGCATCTACTATCATTACAACGTGTGAAGGGAGTGTATAAAAAACGATGACCGTACTATTTACCAATCTAGTTAATAACGGCGACTTCGAGACTGGATCTACCCTTTTTTGGAACGCTGCAAATGTGACCGTCACTAACTTATCCGTAAAAAAGACAAACTTTTATAGTGCGATCCTGACAGGAGGCGCAGTAGATGCATCTCTTTCCCAGGTCGTTTTTGCTGCACCAGGCGAAAGCTATACATTAAGCCTCTCAGCTGCAAAAATAGGAAGCCTGTCCAGTCCTCAAGTTAACATTTTTCTGTATTACTATGACGCAACCTTTAGCTTCCTTAGCACGGGGCTGACTACCTATTTGAGCGCAGGCACATTGCCAGACGCTGTGAACGGAACATGGCAAAGCCTGTATGAAGTAACAGCTCCTGTTCCAGCCAACGCAGCCTTTGCCTTTTTGGTTATTAGTAAAAATGCCTTGGCTAACACTGCTGATGTAGCCATTGATTCTATTGCTCTTGTTAAAGCAAGTGCAGCTGGAGCTGTGGGCCCAGCCGGACCTGCCGGGCCTACGGGTGCTACAGGGCCTGCGGGTGCCACAGGCGCTACAGGCGTTAGCGGACCTGTCGGACCTACGGGTGCCACGGGTGACACTGGTGTTACCGGACCTGTTGGGCCTACGGGTGCCACGGGCGACACCGGTGTTACCGGACCTGTTGGGCCTACGGGTGCCACGGGCGATACAGGTGCTACTGGACCTGTCGGACCTACAGGCGCCACGGGTGATACAGGTGCTACTGGACCTGTCGGACCTACAGGCGCCACGGGTGACACTGGTGTTACCGGACCTGTCGGGCCTACGGGTGCCACGGGCGACACCGGTGTTACCGGACCTGTTGGGCCTACGGGTGCCACGGGCGATACAGGTGCTACTGGACCTGTCGGACCTACAGGCGCCACGGGTGATACAGGTGCTACTGGACCTGTCGGACCTACAGGCGCCACGGGTGACACAGGTGTTACCGGACCTGTCGGGTCTACGGGTGCCACCGGCTTTACCGGACCTGCTGGACCTATCGGGCCTGTCGGACCTATTGGCGACACAGGCGCTACGGGACCCGCTGGACCAACAGGGCCGACTGGACCTACCGGACCGTTTGGCCTTGGATTTACTGGCCCGATTGGACCAACAGGAGACACTGGTCCACAAGGACCGATTGGACCTACCGGACCTACGGGGCCGACTGGACCTACAGGGCCTACCGGACTCTAACGTTCTTTTTTCTACCACATTATATTTAAGCGACGTACCATACCTTATCGACAAAGCCGCACAGCCCGTTTAGGCTTTGTCATCCTTGCCCTGCCGCGATTGCGGCAGGGCTTCTATAATCAGACCTCTTGATAAATAAAGCTTTATGTTCGACCTGAATCCTTAGAAGGTTCCCAAAGGAGTGGTACTCAATTGATCAGTATCAGCCTGTGCATGATCGTCAAAAATGATCAAAATACTATTGGCCGTTGCCTGGAATCGATCCATCCTATTATGGATGAAATCAACATCGTGGACACGGGTTCACAGGATCAGACCATTGACATATGTCGCAACTTTACAGATCGAATTTTTCCATTTGAATGGGTAGATCATTTTGCCCTTGCACGTAACTATTCGTTTGAACAAGCTACGCAGGAATACATTCTCTGGCTGGATGCCGATGATATTTTGAAGGAACAGGACGCCGTCAAGCTGCTTG
This sequence comes from Paenibacillus sp. SEL3, assembly GCF_054602585.1. Taxonomy (NCBI): domain Bacteria; kingdom Bacillati; phylum Bacillota; class Bacilli; order Caryophanales; family Paenibacillaceae; genus Paenibacillus; species Paenibacillus sp. SEL3. The sequence goes on from NZ_CM137725.1 coordinate 1,907,720, forward strand.
AGCTGAAGCAAACCCTTGATTCCTCAGCCACACCAATCGTGGATTCCGTGTCTATGAATTATCATTATGCCTTTGATGATCACGGCAATGTCACCCTACATTTTCGTCGAAACCGCTTAGTTAGAAGGTCAGCCGGGTTCCGTTGGCACGGAGCCGTGCATGAGTACCTCGCCGTAAACGGGAATATTCAACATGCCGATATCGCCATAACTCACACTAGAACACACACGGTCTCTCCAGGACGAAACCTGCGAATCTATGAGAAATTGCTCGCCCAAGGTCATGCCTTCTCTCCTCGTGACCTCTACTATTACGCTAACGAGTTAAGAGACAATAAAAGATATGAGCAGGCTGTGCAGGGTTACCAGGATTTTCTGGATACTGGACAATGCTGGGCAGAGGACGCGATTAGTGCATGTAGCAAAATGGCTGATTGTCTACAACAGCTTGGCAAGCTGGAGCAAAGCATTACGGCGGCTCTCCATAGTTTGACCTTCGATACGCCCAGGGCTGATCTGTGCTGTCGGATGGGTCATTATTTTTTGCATAAAAATGAGATCTCCAAAGCTATTTACTGGTACGACATGGCTACCACTCTGAATCCTCCCGACACGATGGGCCCGGTACAAGACGCGTACCAAACGTGGTTTCCTCATATCCAGCTATGCATTTGCCATTTTCGGATGAAGGATTACACACGTGCGAATTGGCACAACGAGCAAGCTGCCATTTACATTCCCAACGACCCGTACGTCCTGCATAATCGACAGTTCTTCAGCTCAATCCTGAATCCTCCCCAATAAAAATGTCCCCCACACTCACCCCTTAATCTTTAAGTAAGTCAAAGGAGGAGCAAGCGGAATGCAACAATCGAATCGGTACAAAATAGCTGTCTATGCCATTAGCAAAAATGAAGCCCGATTCGCCAAACGCTGGATGCACACCATGCGTGAAGCCGATGTTGTCATTGTAGCGGACACCGGCTCTACAGACGATACTGTTTCCCTGCTACACGAAGCGGGTGCAGAGGTGCATCGTATAGAGGTAACTCCTTGGCGTTTTGACAAAGCTCGCAATGAGTCCCTACGGCTGGTCCCTGATGATATAGATATTTGTGTCTGTACGGATCTGGACGAAGTCTGGGAGGAGGGTTGGCGGTCGCGGCTGGAACGCAACTGGAAGGAAGGAACTACCCGGATGCTATATGCCTTTACACATGGACAGCCTGGGCAAGATACCGTTTATACATGGTTCTGGAAAGAAAAAATACACACTCGTCACGGGTACCGCTGGGTACGCCCAGTTCACGAGGTGCTTGAATATATCGGAGAGGGTAAAGAACGCAACATCCGATCAGACCAGCTCCGCTTGTATCATGATCCCGATCCGCACAAGTCCCGCAGCCAATACCTTCCACTGCTGGAGCAGTCTGTGCGCGAGTTTCCCGAGGATGACCGCAACATGCATTACTTGGGGCGGGAATATATGTATCATGGCCGTTGGGACGAGTGCATTGCTACGCTGCAACAACATCTTGCCATGCCGCAGGCACGCTGGGCAGATGAACGCAGTGCTTCGATGCGCTTTATTTCTAGAGCCTATAAAGCAAGTGAACAATGGCAAGAGGCAACACGTTGGTTATACCGGGCTATTGCGGAAGCACCGTATTTACGTGAACCTTACACGGAAATGGCTCAGCTGGCCTATCATACGCGGAACTGGCCCGCCGTCTATCATATGGTTGAAGAAGCGCTGCAAATTTCTACACGACCGGATACGTACATGCAAGAGGATTTTTGCTGGGACGCCACGCTGTATGATCTTGGTGCCCTCGCTTGCTACGAGTTAGGCCTTTTACACAAAGCATGTGAATTTGCGAAAGAAGCAACAGAACGCTCCCCGGAAGATTCTCGCCTCAGTCATAATTATGCGCTAATTCAATCCAGGCTTCCATAGAAACCCACACCCCGTCCTGTTGGTTGAATAACTTGGTATTAGAGCTTGTGGTTGGCAAAGGAGGTTATTGAGATCAAAGTTCTATTTACTTTTTATATACCCAGCGGCGGCGTAGAAACCTTGAATCGCCAGCGTTGTAAAGCGCTCATTCAGGACGGGATCGAATGTCATCTTCTCTATTATCAGCAGGGTACAGGGATGCAGAACCTGCACGGCGATATTCCAGTGTTCACGACTTCCTCTGAAGAAGAAATTCGAAAGCTGGTGGAGACTCATCGCTACGATGCAATTATCGTCTCTTCGGACTACCCTATGCTCCCCAGATTGCGAATGTTGGGCTATCAGGGGATATTGATCTATGAATCGCAGGGCTTTGGCCCTCACGAAGAAGCGGCTTGGGTTGTTGCAGATGCAGTTCCGTATCTTCAAAATTACGCCGATGCAGTGCTCCTACCAGATACGACTCATTTAGTGAATCTTTTCTCCACCATGTGTCCATGGCTTAATCGCTATGTGTTTCCAAACGTGCTGGATACCAGCGTATTTAATTATGTACCTAACACTCCTCCAGCTAATCCGGTTATTGCCTGGGTTGGACGGCTAGAGCCCAACAAGAACTGGAGGCATTTTGTCGATATTTCTTACTGGATGCTGCAAAACCGTGCGGATCTTCGAATCTGGATGTTTTATGATGAAACATTGTCACAGCCGGAGGATAAAATACAATTCGAAAAAATGCTTACTCAGCTTGGCATGTCCTCCATTATCGAACGTTTTAAAAGCGTACCTCATGCCAATATGCCCCTGTATTACTCCATGATTGGCGACTCAGGCGGCTACTTGCTATCGACCTCATTGGTGGAGGGATTCGGCTATGCAGTTGCTGAGGCGATGGCCTGTCGTTGCCCGGTATTAAGCTCTGATTCAGACGGAGTACGAGCATTCATTGACCACAACGAAACCGGTAAATTTTATCAGCAGGGAGACATCTTGCAGGCGATACTGCAAGGACTAGACCTGATGAACAACGTACCTCAACGCGAATCTATTCGCAAGAAAGGACTGGCGCGAATCGTTAACCTGTTGGCACCGGATAAATATGTGCGTTCCTTCAGACAGATGATGAACACGCTAGGTGTGAGGTAATTAAAAAAATAGCTGACGACAACCCTTTTTATATACGGGGCATCGTCAGCTTTATCTTGCCTTTTTTATTATTGAATATTGGAATCTACCTGATCTTCCATATTGGACATTTCCAATTTCTCGTCATTCGTTGAAATCTTCCTCTGTTAAATCCATATTTACGCTCGCAGCGGTTCGACTGCCGTCGGCCGCAGCAAAAATCAACTGAGAAGGCATGAAGTACGATGAATCCCCGGCAGCATATACACCAGGTATGGAGGTTCTCCCCGCTTCATCCGTCTTGACCCCGCCCGACTCCGTTCTTTCACAGCCCAAATGTTCTCCAAACGGTGCACTTTGTACAAACTGGGGAGTCACGAAGCCGCCGATCCTCGGGACTTGAGTGCCATCCGTAAAGCGCACGTGCTCAAGCTTTCCATTGTGACCGATGAACGCCGCAACAGGTTGCTCTATTACTACTATCCCCTTGGATTGAAGCCGTTCTTTTTGCTCGTCCGACAGGGATGCATGACCGTTCGTACAGACGATCAAATCCTTGCTCCAATTAAGGAGTAGTTTGGCTGTATGAAATATAGCCGCCGATTCAGAGACGAGGACCAGCGGTTGATCCCGCAGCTCCCAGCCGTCGCAATAAGGGCAATTAAACAAACTTTTCCCGTATAACGGATAAAAACCTTCGATCTCAGGGAATATCTCCTTTACGCCCGTCGCTAATATCAATTTTCGCGCTTGAACGCGGAGGCCTGACGAATCAAGCACCTCAAATCCGGATACGTTTTTCATAATCGAAACAACCTCGGTTTGCAGATGATGGACAGACGGATAACGCAGCACTTCCTCATAAGCTACACGGCGGAACTCGGCTGGCGTTACGCCGTCTCTTGTAATAAAACCATGCGACGCATGCGTAACCGCATTTCTGGGCCGATTATTATCAATCAAGGCCACACTTCTCCTTGCCCTGCCCAGCACGAGGGCTGCATTCAACCCAGCAGGCCCTCCGCCAATAATAGCGCAATCGTATAGCATAACACCCAACTCCTTTTAAAAGATATTAAAGACTCTTTATGTCTTCGATATAACCAAAAAAACACCGTTTTACATAACTGGCAACCACCCTCTTTCTATATAAAATCGCTCACTTTACACTTGTGCTTGCTTTTGCGCCAAATCGACCAATTTCGTATTTTTTAGATGTCGTTCCATTTTCTCCTCTGCTTCCCTCATTACAGCTTGAATCAGGCACTCAGAACCGTGGACGAAATCACATTCAAACAAAGAATTCGTACCTTCAATGGCATGGATAATATCCAAAAAGGTAATGTCATCTTTATGACGGGATAGGCGATAGCCTCCATTGGCTCCAGAAACGGATTCGATCATTCCAGCCTTCACAAGCCTCGTCAAAATTTTTGAAAGATAAGTTGGTGAAACATTTTGGGATTCAGCCAGTTGCTGAACACCTACCGGCTTAACCGACGAATCAGTAACGAGCATGAGCATAGTGTGCAGAGCATAATTCGTTGCTTTTGTAAATTTCATAACTACACCTCAATCAAAGACTTATTGTATCTACTATATCGCCGAATCTGCGAGTGTGTCAAGATCATCTAGGATTCACGCTGTTGTCAACCCTTCTTTTGGTTACGCTCTAACCGTTGTATACTGTTCATCAGAAACAGCTAAGAAAGGGGGCTCGTTGTGCGTATTTTTGATATTCTTCGTATATTGGTTGCTGAACAGATGGTCAAAGGAGAACACTTGGCAAATGCATTGAAGGTATCTTCTCGAACGATACGAACGGATTTAAAGGAATTGGGTGCGCTGTTGTCAAAGCATGGAGCAGCAGTTAAACCCCTTAAAGGAACAGGCTACAAGTTAGAGATTCGGGACGAACAAGCATTTCATCATCTGCTGAAGCAATTAAAGGATGATGAAAATAATGGGCCCTATCCATTAGCGAGTTCTTCTGAAGCTAGAAATCGTTTTTTAATGAAAAAGCTATTGCTTACCAATGCATATGTCAAACTTGATGATTTAGCCGAGATCCTGTATGTTAGTCGATCCACTTTACAGAATGACCTCAAAGAACTGCGCAAGCTGCTGGCAACTTACGGACTATCTCTGGAGAATAAACCCTATCATGGTATTCGAGTCAAAGGGAATGAGGCCAAGCTGCGTTATTGCATTTCCGACTATATATTCAGTAGGACAGATGAAATAGGCGAGCAGCAGATGTCCCACCCTCCTCTGATCTCTAACGAAGAGATGGAATTCATAAGAGAAGTGATTCTGGATCGTATTGAGATCCATGATATTCAGTTATCGGACATTGCCCTGAACAATCTGGTCATTCATATTGCTATAGCATGTAAGCGAATTCGTGAAGAAAGGTATGTGTCGTATTATCCGCAAGAGATGAAAAAAATCGAAGCGCAAAAAGAGTTTAGGGTGGCGACTGAGATCGTATCCGCCTTGGAACAAAACATGAAGCCCTCCTTTCCACTTGTTGAAGTTGCGTACATTGCTGTTCACCTGTTGGGTGTAAGGACCGTCGTTAGTGTCCGTATGGATGAGATGGAGATTAAAAAGATCATTGATAAAGATATCTACGAACTGACTATCGAAATACTAGACCAAATTGATCAGCAGTTGAAGATGAACATTCATAACGATCAAGAATTGCTGATTGCATTTTGCCTTCACCTCAAACCAGTGATCAACCGTTATCAATACGGAATGAATTTGCGTAATCCTATGCTGGATGAAATCAAAGCCAATTACCCGCTTGCCTTTGAAGCAGGTATCATTGCTGCGGAGGTCATCAAGCAGCGGCTTCATATACACATCGAGGAAAATGAAATTGGATATTTAGCCATTCATATCGGAGTCGCGATGGAAAGAAAGAAAATGGAGGGCGCACCCAAAAGATGTATGATCGTATGTGCTTCTGGACTCGGCAGTGCTAAGCTGCTGTATTACAAGCTTCAATCGGTCTTCGGTTCCAGGTTGGATATCGTGGGAACCACTGAACTTTATAAGCTGAAACAAATGCCGTTGGATACACTGGACTTTGTCATTAGCACGATCCCCATTTCAGAACCGCTTTCTATCCCCATGATCCATGTGAATACATTTTTGGGCAGTTCCGATATTACGAAAATTGAGCAAGCCATTTCTGAAGCCAGACTTCCTGCTGTGCAGTATGTACGAAAAAAATTGGTCTTCCTTCAGCAGAAGTTTGAGAACAAACTCCAAGTGCTTAAATTTATAGCCGGAAAAATACACGAAGCAGATCTTATAAAAGGCCCCCTGCTGCAATCGGTGATAGAGCGTGAAGCCGTTTCCCCCACTTCATTTGGCAACTTGGTCGCGATCCCGCATCCGATGGAACCTTTCGCAGATTCTACGTTCTGGGCCATCTGTACATTACAAAAAGCAATCGATTGGGATGGTAAGCCGGTACAGTTTATTTGTATGCTCTGTGTACAGCGCACCAAATCAGAAGATTTACAGACTATGTATCATATTTTGCTTGAAATTTTAAATAATGAACAGCTCGTCCAGCAGCTTATTCGCTGCAAAACGTATACAGAATTCATAGAAGTGTTGCATAAAAATAGTTGAACATAAGGAGTATGAAGAACGATTGATTTCCGTTAAGAAGAGGAAATAATGTGTGTTATGTTGAAAGCGATTCCAAATTATAATAGCCATACGAACGAGATGATTGAAAGGAGAGAGGATCACGTGAATCATGATGAATCTACAGAACACGACGTGAACATGGAGGACATGGATGATACAGAGATTGTATTCCAAATTATATTATACGCAGGGAATGCACGCAGCTCCGCCATGGAGGCGATTGAGCTTGCAAAGGCGGGGAAATTTCGTGAAGCCAAAGAAGAATTAGCCTCAGCAAAAAAAGAACTGGTGTCCTCCCACAAGATTCAAACCAGAATCATCCGTAAGGAAGCAGCGGGTGAAAAAACAGAGATGTCTGTCATGATGGTACATGCTCAAGATCATTTGATGAATGCACTCACCATTCGCGATATGGCCTCAGAGTTTGTAGACCTGTATGAACGCATGGATCAATTCGTACCGAAATCGTAGAGGGAGGGACGCTATCCCATGGCATTCAAAGACAAACTGGTTGACGGCCTCACATCGGTAGCAAATGCAATCAACAATTTTAAATATATTATAGCGATCAAATCAGCTTTTATCACATTGATGCCCGTTATTATTGTCGGTGCCTTTGCTGTACTGATTTCCAATATGGTCATGGACCCAGTCAATGGTTTGGCCCATTTTAGGCCATTCTCATTCCTGGCTGAGTACAAACCGATTTTCTCAGGCATTAACTATGCCAGCTTGAATATCCTTACCATTCTGGCTGTTTTCATGATTGGTCTGGAGCTAGGAAAAATTAATGGTGAGAAAAATCTTTTCCCCGGTTTGCTTGCTTTAATCTGTTTTATCTCTGTGACACCAACCACGATAGAGTTGATGGTTAACGGTGACATGCAAAAAGTAACAGACGTCATAGCCCGTCAATTTACGGATACCAAGAGCTTGTTTTTAGGGATTTTCATAAGCATCCTGTCCGTCGAGCTATACAGCAAACTGGGTAAGTCCGACAAGCTAAAAATCAAAATGCCTGAAAGTGTTCCCAGCAATGTGGCCGTTTCATTCTCCGCACTCATTCCTACCATTATTACGGTGACTGTCTTCTCCATGTTTGGATTCTTTTTTCATAAGTTTACGGGACTCTATCTGTACGATGCTGTCTATAATGTGGTGCAAAAACCTCTGGAGGCCGTAGTACAGGGACTGCCAGGTATACTGGTGCTGATGCTGGTTGCGCAAATCTTCTGGGTGATCGGTATTCACGGAAACCAAATGGTAAAGCCCATTCGTGAACCCCTGCTGCTTGGCGCGATTACTGTCAACATGACTGCTTATGAGCAAGGACTGCCCATTCCGAACATTATTACGATGCCTTTCTGGGACGTATACATGAGTATTGGTGGTTCAGGGATTACGCTGGCCCTCTTGATTTGTATTATGATCGCTTCCAAGCGTGAAGATATGAAGGAAATAACAAAGCTTTCGCTCGGCCCAGGTCTGTTTAATATTAATGAGCCTGTCATTTTCGGACTTCCGATTATGTTGAATCCATTGATGGCTATCCCTTTCATTATTACTCCGCTCATCACAGGAACGATTGGTTACTTCTCGACATTACTTGGATTTGCAGGTAAAGCCGTCGTCATGGTTCCATGGACTACTCCGCCTATTATTAATGCCTACCTGTCTACAGGTGGAAGCATTGGAGCCGTCGTCACTCAGATCGTTTGCATTGTGGTAGCGATTATCATTTATTTCCCGTTCGTCAAAATTGCCAACAAGCGAACGACTGAATAATGCGCTACTATAGAAATACACTAATTAATTGAAAACGCATTCTTTATACAATGAAAAGGAGAAACATGTCATGGCTAAACATACGATACAAATTCCATCGAATTTCATCATGGGTGCAGCGGCTTCCGCCTGGCAGACAGAGGGATGGAGCGGTAAAAAAGAAGGTCAGGACTCATTCCTGGACCAATGGTACAAAAATGACCGCTATGTCTGGCACAATGGATATGGACCCGCGGTTGCAACCGACTTTTATAATCGCTATACCGAAGATATTGCGCTGATGAAGCAGATTGGCTTAACCCATTATCGTACTTCTATTAATTGGTCCCGCTTCTTAACGGATTATGAGAATGTAGTGGTGGATGAAACGTATGCGGATTATATGGACCGGGTCATTGATGAGCTGATTGCGAGTGGAGTCGAGCCGATGATTTGTCTGGAACACTATGAGGTCCCTGCCTATCTGCTGGATAAATATGAGGGCTGGTCTTCCAAGCATGTAGTGGAGTTATTTGTAAAATATGCGGAAAAAGTGTTTGAACGGTACGGCGATCGGGTCAAGCACTGGTTTACGTTTAATGAGCCCATTGTTGTACAGACTCGCGTCTATCTGGATGCCCTTCGCTATCCCTATGAACAAAATACGCGGAAGTGGATGCAATGGAACTATAACAAAACGCTGGCTACCGCAAAGTGCGTACAGCTTTTCAAAGCAAAAAACTATAGTCAGCACGGGGCTAAAATAGGCGTTATTCTGAATCCTGAAGTCACTTATGCCCGATCAAGCGCCCCTCATGACCAGTATGCGGCACATGTGTATGATTTATTTTACAATCGAGTATTTCTGGACCCGCTTATTAAAGGCGAATACCCGCAAGAATTGTTCGATCTCATGGGCAAGCATGATATTGCATTTGAAGCTACAACGGAAGAACTGACCGTAATTAAGGAAAATACCGTTGACTACGTCGGAATCAATCTCTATTATCCCCATCGGGTCAAAGCGCAGAGTAAAGCGTGGAACGAAAACACCCCCTTCCACCCCTCTTACTACTATGAGCATTTTGATCTTCCGGGTAAAAGAATGAACAAGTCACGGGGCTGGGAAATTTATCCTAAAATCATTTACGATATGGGAATGCGCATTAAGAACGAATATCACAATATCGAGTGGTTTGTCGCAGAAAATGGTATGGGCATTGAGAATGAAGTTGCTTTCAAAAATGAGGAACACATTATTCAGGACGACTATCGTATTGACTTTATAACTGAGCATTTATACTACACATTACAAGCTGTAGAAGCAGGCTCCAACTGTACAGGTTATATGCTGTGGGCCTTTACAGACAACGTTTCTCCCATGAATGCTTTTAAAAATCGCTACGGACTGGTGGAAATTAACCTAGACAATGATCGAAGTCGGCATTTGAAGAAATCCGGCTACTGGTATCAAGCCGCTATCAAGGAACGCTCGTTTGTTGCTGATCTGGATGAAGAGTATAAGTAGTTAAAAATGAATTTCTGGAGGCGCTCAACGATGAAAAAAATTATTCTGGCATGTGCTGCAGGTATGTCCACATCTATTTTGGTTTCTAAAATGAAAAAAGAAGCAGCAGCAAGATCCATAGAGCTGAACATCGAAGCCATCCCCGAAAGCACCATTAAGGAAGAACTGGAAGGTATTACAGATTCTGTGATTGCTATTTTGCTCGGACCTCAAGTACGGATGCGTAAAAAGGCAGTCACCGAAATTGCTGCTCCCTATAGCATTCCTGTAGATGTCATTGACACGTTGGCTTATGGTAGAGGAAACGGTGCAGCTGTCCTAGATCAAGCCTTGAAGCTGGCTGGCGAGAACATCTAATTGCTATTCAAATGAAAAAGAGGCTGAGAATTCCCTCAGTCTCTTTCTTGAGTTGCGCGCTCTTTATCACGACATATCTTCTTTGCCTGAGCCCATACTACTCACATACGTTTCCTGTAAACCGGCAGAAATGCCATATAGCGGTTCCCAACGAAGCCAATGTCTGGCGACTGCGTTACTAAGACAGCTATGGTGAATGTCTCCAGCTCGCGCTGGTGAATACACAGGGCGGACAGACGAACCATGCAGCTTCAGTAAATCGTAGGCCAGTCGATTGATGGACGTCGTTCGTCCCGTACTTACATGTACTGTGCGTTGGTCCGCTGCATGGATAGCCGCCATATTCGCTCGGACTACATCCTTGACGTACACAAAGTCACGAGTTTGTGTCCCATCACCGTGAATGAGCAAGGGGCTTCCTTTTTTCAGCCGCTCCATAAAAAGAGCGACAACACCACCCTCTCCCTTCGCGGCCTGACCGGGACCGTACACATTTCCATAACGCAAAATCGTGTAGTTCAACCCGTACAGCCGATAAAAAAGTCGAATATACGATTCTGCGGTCAGCTTGGACAGTCCGTAGCCTGAAATGGGCTCCACGGGATCGTCTTCCTGTATACATTGCTTTTGCAGCTCTCCGTATACGCCAGATGTGGAAGCAAATATGAATTTTGACACACCGGCTTCATGACAAGCCTGCAACAAATGAATCGTCCCCAGCACGTTCACATCCGCGTCCTCATCGGGTTGATGGATGGATTGCTGCACATCAGCCTGTGCGGCCAAGTGAAACACAATATCCGGGCTTTCCCGAATCAGCAACGTCCTAGCTTCAGAGCTGCGAATATCCGCAATATGCATGACCGCGCGCGGGTCCACATTTGCCATATTTCCGGTCGTCAGATTATCCAGCACATGTACTCTGATGTCCGAATCAGCAAGCGCACGTACCAGCTGAGAACCAATAAATCCAGCTCCCCCGGTGACCAAAGCCTTCACTAGCTCACCCTCCTTTTGAACCGAAGCATATGACTTCCCTTCGCATCATGTTATGCGACTCCCTATAGCTTGGCGCAGGCACACGCACAGTCCGAAGACAATCTATAATGTGTCTCTAGAATCTCAGCACCTCAGACATACAGTCTCACATTTTCCAGCATATAACGCCACATCCCATCCTGACCGTTCCATATATCCTCAGGCGGCAGCTCCACTGAAACCAGCCGCTCCAATCCCCAATCCAGCTCCGTCACACCATCAGTCCCTGTATAATCCACGTATAACAAGCGAAAATCATGTGTAATCCTCTGCAATAACACATCATGTAGTTCCACCGCTTGCTCCCGACTGCCCCCGAGACGAATCAGTAGCAGACGGGACGCAAGCGTGAATTGATCCAGTAGACGTGCGATGCGGCGATCAAGCGTCGTTTTGAATGCAGGATAGGAAGTCAGCTGCTCCGATGTATTCTCGCTAACCGGAAAATGGTGTGCCGCCGTAATCTCATAGTTTGCATCCTCGACCATGAAGTTATGCTCGCCGTAATCGTGCCCCGTGACACGCAGACTATCAACATCCATAAAACCGGCAAAACGGGCGTCCAGCAAGCGACTGATCTGTGACAAGTTACCGGAAATCATCCAGTCCAGCGGACCCGCATAGGGACGCAGTCCGTTTTTATCCAGCTGAATGGAAGGCAAGCAATGTCCACCCAGACTGAATACAGCATCATAATCCCCCTGCAACCGTTCAAGCACGACGCCCTCCCCTTTCCGAAGACAAGGTCATCCCTTTAAAAAGAGTACGCCAATGCGGATCACTCTTGTAATTCCATACATCGGCAAAAGGCATTTCCACCGCGCATACATGCGGAAGCTGCCAATCCACCTCCGTCAACTCCGTTACGCCGGAACAATTCACTACCAACAAACAAAATTCATTCGCTACCATGCCTGACAAAATACGTTCCAGTTCCTCTACTTCTTCATAGGTTCCCAGCATACGGACGAACAAGCTGCGCTTCGCCATCTGTGTTTTTGCAAAAAAACGTTCAATACGACGGTCTATCTTTTCCTTGAACTCGGGATAGGTCACCAGATCTGAGGACGTATTGCGCTCCTGCGGAAAATCATGTACCGAGATCACATTATAAGCGATATCTCTGACCATATAATTCAGTTGGCTCGTACCAACGACACTCAAATTGGGCAATTCCATAAATCCGGCAAACCGATTTTCAAGCAAGCGGTTCACATCGGACAGCGTGTCAGACATCATCCAATCCAGTACCCCGGCAAACGGCCGCAAACGGTTCTTTTCCAATTGAATGGCAGGTGTACAGTTTTGCCCCAGACTGAAGACCGCTTCATATTCCCCTGCCAGCTGTGCGAGTCTCATAGCCGTGCCTCCTTTTTTAATACGACCCTTCTCTCAGTTCCTACTCTATCCTTCTTCTGTAGTCGAAAAAGGGACTTCAGGCCGTAGTTTGTTCCACTCTACATTACATGCACAGCACGGCGAAAAGGGTTGGACACCGATACGATTTTTGTCAAAGAGGCGTACAACTATCCAGTCCAAACCCGTCTATTTTTCATATCATGTTAAGGCTGGTAACCTAACGGAATTCAAGGAGGCATCATCATATGTCCGTGTTTCTTTTAACCGTCGACCACCATTTCGCTTACCCCAGCGCCCATATACAAAGCTGCCATATGACCTTATTCAATCGTGAAAAGAGAGCCGTCGATGTGTTGCTGGAAATGGGAAATGACAGTGGTGTTTTCCGTCGGCAGCTCCTTCGATTGAGCCCTTCTCCCGAAGCTGGCTCCGTGCTAGAACTCAAGGATATGGAGGCAGCCCAAAATCCGTTTTATCTGCGAGTGATCACGAATATTTACAATCCAGAAACGCTGTTTATCCTGGCTGAATTTTTGGAAAATGGGAACGTTGTCGCTAAGCGTACAGCCAGTCATTTTACCGTGACACCCTAATGAACGGGCAGAGGAGGAAGAAGGTATGTTGAAATATTCAGTTCAAAACAAAGCTGAGCCAGGCACATATGCACTGCCTTTTCAGGTCACCGAACAGGAGAGCGTGCTCTCTACATTGATCATTCCTGCAAGTGAAGCTGAAGGACGTATTGTCATTGAAGTCTCTTTGGCATGGGAAAATCCGCTGCTCAACTGGGATATCGGGGAGCTGGATATTCGATTGCGTCGCAACGATGAGCGGGGACCTATGCTGGACTGGTTGCAGGATTCCTGTTATCAGGAGGGATTTGCCGAGTTAATCTATGAGGAAACGGGAACACAGGGAGAGCCTTATGTATACTGCCTGACCGTACAATCAGCCGACCGCCGTGCTGTTGTTACAGGACCACTCATGGTTCGAGGCTCTGTGTATGTAGATTCGATGGACGAAAACCCGGATGGACAATGAGCTGAAATAACTAAAGGCAGGTGGGAGTTTTAAGCCCAACCTGCCTTTTATAGGGTCTGTATTCTCATGGCGCGGATTGCTTCAGACATTCTAAAATGTCAGCGTCCGGCAGCGTATAATCTTCTGGCAACGAAGTGTTAATTCGGTTCCATATTGCGTAATCGACCTTCAAATCCGGGTGTGACTGCTGGATTTCAAAAATACGGTTGTACAAGTCTCCAACGACAGGAAAAGTCATGCTCTCCCTCCTAACTATTGAATCAACGTATTCAACGTACTTGATTCAGCGCTTGCCCATAAATATTCACGAGTCGTTCAATCATAACATCCAGAGACCAATGCGCGATCCCCCATGCTTTGGCACGATTTCCCATGACTATCCGCACTTTATCCTGAGCCAGCAAATGCTGCAAATGAGCTGCCAGTGCCTCCACATCGCCAACCGGGGAGACCAGTCCGGTGTATTCATGCTTCACCATTTCCGGCAGTCCGCCTGCATCCGATACCACTGCCGGAAGCCCCATAATCTGCGCCTCCATGACCGAAAACGGCTGATTGTCCTGTATGCTTGGATGAACAAAAAGGTCCGCCAGTTGTAAAAGAGCAGGTACATCTTCACGATGCCCCAGAAAAACCACGTCTTCTTCCAGCCCTAGCTCCTTCGCCTGTGTTTGAAGCTCTTCCCTTTTATCTCCCTCCCCGACAATCCAGCAAACCCAATCCGTACGACTTGCTTTCAGCAAGCCAAGAGCACTCATTAAATAATGCAGTCCTTTGATATAGACCAGCCGTGAAGGACAAATGATAACTTTTTTCCCCTCAGGTCGTATCATGTCCGTTCCCCGGGCGTGGACTTCCCAGAAGTGCTCGGTATCCAATCCGTATTGGAAAGTAGCAATCTGCTGCTCAGGCACTTCGAACTCACGCACAAGCGTCTGTTTCATCCATTCTGTAGACGTAATGGTAATATCCGCGGATAGAGCGCCATAGTGCTCTAGCGCCCAATAATACTTCCACATCAGCGTCTCACGGTAACCCTCCTCATGATCCCGCTCCAAAGCCATCATAACTTCACGAGCCAGCGAGCCATGAATATTCGCTACCAACGCGCTATCTTTGCGTTTGACCCGACTTAGCGCACGCGTCGCAATGACATCTTGCGTGTGAATCACATCATACTGCTCGACCCCGAAATACGCCGCTGCCAGCTCCATACAGTATCGATCCTTTTCCACCGTCTGCACCCATGAATCCAAATGTAATACAGGGACAGCCGATTCATTCAGCTTCGTATCCAGCAGGGGCAGCAGTTGATCCTTCAGTAGCTCCCTATCTTCAAAAACAATATGGTATTTAGGTGTATCCGGTCCGTTCCCCATCAAGTCTACCGTGTGGCCCAGTAGCTCCAGTCTCCGTTTAATTTGCATCATAAAGGGCCATACGCCACCCAAATGAGGAATCGGCCAGTACGTAGCCAACAAAATTTTCAAAACAGCCTCACCTCCTCTGTCTCGTACGCTGAGCTACATTCCGTTGCTTCCGTAAATTTGCTGGAAACCCGATAACGCATCTGTCCAGACCGCAAAAAAACCATTATTCGGCACGATCGTTACATCAATAAAATTACCGATTGTAACGACTGGAACCGGACTAATCCCGTTAGGATTAAAGGAGCTGTCTGTTACTCTGAGGTTCGTAAATGTACTTCCTCCGTCCGTTGATTCGGCCACAAATACGTCTAATAAAGAGGTCGTTATTTGATTGGTATAATATACGATCTTGATCACGCCGGTCACAGGCGAAACATCAATAGCCGGGAAAAAATGCTGTGCCCCTGCACTGGCCCCTGTCACCGATTGCGGTGCAGTCCAGCTTAATCCACCATTCACCGACCTGGCAAGCAGCACATCCGCATACCCTGCCCGATTATCCTGCCAGACCGCATAAAGTGTTCCCTGATTCGGGCTCGTAGAGCGATCCACGGCAATGTTAGCTGCCGGCAGCACATTGAAACCAAAGCCGGCCACGGGCAACGGACTCGGAACCGGGACCACAGAAGATACAGGTAGCGAGGAACTAAATGCTGTCCCTCCATTGAAGGACACAATGACCTGATATTGGTTAACCGGATTTGTGACAATGTACCCGACATAAATCACCCCTGTAATGCTCACAGTGATTTCCCCCCGCGTAATCTGATTGGAGCCAGCGGTGAGCACCACGGGTGTCCCCCATGTGATCCCTCCATCCTGCGAACGTTGGAAGAACATGACTGATCCGCCGAAAAAGTCAGGATTGTACTGATGCGTATAACATAAATAGATATTTCCGGTATAGGAGCTGACCTGAGAAGTATCGAATTTCACGCTGACCTCAACATTATTGACAAATGTCCCATACCCTCGCTGGGCAATCACAGGCGGATCAAATGTATTGCCGTTGTCTCTCGACACATAAGTGGCGATGGTACCGCTCAAACCGTCTGCGGTAAATACGTGACAGGCTATGACAAACAAGTTGGGAAAACCGTAGCTGACGCTATGGGATTCCGCCCCTACATAGCCGGCTGGTAGCGGTAAAATCTGCTGTGTGAAAGAGGCACCGCCGTTACCTGAACGGTATACCGCCGTCAACGGCGGTCCTGTCGTAAAATCGATAGCCGCAGACACAATGGTACCGTCGAGCAGGTTGAAAGCTACACTCGGCTCCTGGGCCAGCCTTCCGTTAGGCGTAAGCTGTACGTTCGGCATCAGGCTCCACCTCCTGGCACACCGGCAAATATCGTCAAACTGCCTGTGCGCGTATCTGTCCAGACGGAAATATAGCTGTTCGGCGGTACATTGGCGACATCAATATAATCGCCGATCAGCTCTGATTCGCCTCCACCGACATTCGGGTTAAAGGAGGTCGTCGTGAGACGACTGTTCGTAAAGGTGTTACCTCCATCGGACGACTCTGCGGCGAACACATCCAGATTAAAGCCGTCCACGCGATTGGTATAGTACACGACAACGACCAGTCCCGTCTTGGGCGACACTGAAATTGCAGGGAAAAAATTTTGCGAGCCGGGCGGGCTGTCTGTCACAATGACCGGAGCACTCCAGGTACCGCCAAAATCGCTTGATTTGGACAACAAAATATTGCTGTATCCCTGACCAAAGTCCTGCCACACGGCATATAGCGTATTTGTTGTGGAAGGCACACCCGAGCAGTCCGCGGCCAAGCTGGGGAAATTCAATATCCGAAAGTCATAACCAGGAACGGGCAAAGGATTGGGCACAAGCGTTATATTGGATACGAGAATATCCCCGCTGAAGGTTGCCCCGCCATCAAAGGAGCGTCGGATAAAAAAAGCTGGTGTTTGCGGTCCCGTACGAATCCAACTGACATATACGCTTCCATATTTGTCGACCGCAGGCTCAGGCCGCTCCGTTGAGGATTGGATATTGGAGAGCATTAACGGTCGGTCCCAAGTTAGTCCTCCATCGGTGGAACGCTGGTAGAAGGCCGCAGATTGAGCATTAAAATCCACATTATATTGGCGGTTATACGTGACATAGACGTGCCCGAGATAGGGACTTGCCCCCGCATTATCCGTCGTAATATTAGTCCAGTCATTATTAATGTAATCTCCATAGCCCGGGTTAATGACCACGGGAGGAGCAAAAGAGGCTCCATCGTCCGTAGAGCGATAGATCACGATAGCCCCGTTTTCATTGCCCGGAAATACATGCGCGGATACGATAAAAATATTGGGGAACAGATAGGCTACCATTCCTGCCTCGGCTCCTGTATAACCCGGCGGAATCGGCAATAAAGTATCCGTCCAGTTCGCTCCGGCATCCAATGAGCGATACAGTCCAATCAAGGGAGGCCCACTGCTAAAATCAACAGCTACAGCTATAACAATATTCGGATTCAGTAAATTAACAGCAACACTAGGCTCAAATTTGGGCAGGCCGCTGGGTGTCACCTGAAAATTCAAAGGCATCGCGAGCATTCCCTTCATTATATAAATAGATACGCCTGAAGTATTTCTATCAAAATGTACTTTTTTCAGCACAGCCTAGAGACAACCATACAAGCTTTCTTTTCAATAGATTCATAGTATAAAAGCATCCCTTCAAGGGTTATCCAATATTCTGTTTTTTTGAGAGGATGATTCGATTGGCTTTTACAACCGGTTATATGACGAACACTAGAGATTTTGGTACTGCCTGCTCCAATGTTGTTGTGAACTTGGTCAATGAGGACACAGTAAATGCGGCAACCGTGACCATCCAAATTTTTTTCTCGCTGGTACCGGATACCAAGACACCACTGTATGTGACATCGGTTAACTTGCCTGCAAACTCCATTGCCCGCCGTACCTTCTTTATACAAGGGGTTCTTGCCTATGAGGTACAATACAACGTGGCCTCCGCTGCTCCAGCGAATGTCGTGCTCTCCAACTTTGGACTGGATCAGTTTGGTAATGTTGTACAGGAGCACCGTGTTCTCCAGTCCGAGCTGACCACAATCCCTGCACTGTCCCCTGTTATTTAAAAGCCACCCTGTTCCAGTGCCTGATGCAATCTGTGGGTGTAATACACGTAATTCCATTCTGGCGGTACGGACTGAACCCCTCGTCCGCTGCCGATGGTGGAATGGTCATCTGTATAGTAGGAAAAGGCATGTGTATCCTGTAACGGGCGCAACAAATCCGTGAGATACAGTAGATCCGTCACGGCAATATAAGGTTTGACACCGAAGCATACAACAAAGCGAGTCGTGGTTTCACCAATAGCCTGAACCAGTGCTTCCTGGATCGAATAATGCTGCCGTGATGTTACGATTAACCGAGGGTCGAGCATCATCGACAGGAAAGCGCTAGCTTCCTGTTCTGGCGTTAAATCCAGCAGCCGTACCACGCAATTGCTGTAGTGCTGCTCCAGCAGATTATCCAGCAATGATTCAGCTTGAGCCATATCCGTGACAGGCATTAAAATCGTCATTTCAAGTGGGATGCCCCGGCGTGCTCTCGCCTCATACTTGGCGATTTGGAATGCGCGCCGCCAGCGTCGGTGCTCCTTTTGGCTGTGTAGGCCGGCCGATACACTAAATGTGGAATTCACCCGGTAATCCATCAGGATCTCCGGGATGAATTTCATATTGCACGTCTCGGTCAGCCGCAGCCAGTAATCATAATCCTCAACGGGTTGCAGCCGATAGCCGCCAATCTGGAGGGCATATTTGCTTTTGTACATAAATGAAACCCCAACAATGCTGGCGTTCAGCAATTCGTGATGTGGCTGACTTTGGTACCGGATCAACGCCTGTTGATGCTGCTCGTCATACAACGGGTTCCCATATGCGTCAACCTGGCGGAAGGTAGAAAACACAAGACCGAGTGAGTCTGGCCCCTGCTTCAGCTCTTGCCGCAATCGTTCAATAAAGGAAGCATTATAAACATTGTCGCTGGAGACCCAGGTCACATACTTGATCCCAGGATCTTTAAACAACTCATCGAATCCCCGGTTTAGGGCGTGGGATACTCCTTGGTTCTGAGGGAGTGTAACCAACTGAACGCGCGGGTCTCCCATTGCTGCATAGAGCGCTGGCCCCACCATTTCCGGCGCTCCGTCAATAACAATGATGAAGCGAAATCCCCTGTAGCTCTGGGCTAGTACGGATGAGATTGCAGCTTGCAGATAGCCGATATCCTGTTTGTACAGTGGCATAACAATCCCCGTATCTACCATATCAATCCCCCCTGACAGACTTTCGGCTTCATGAGGATAAACCACTCAATACCTGACTGAAGCGATCTCGATAACGTGCTTGGGTGATGTTGTACTCCCGCTCCACAGCGGGCCAATATTTTTTGGTTCCCATTTCATCATGCCAACGGTAGTTAACCAAGGACTCGTTCAGAAAAGGAAATGGATATCCCGCCAGTATCACTCGGTACCACATATCCAGATCATGTGTGTACGGCAGCAATTCATCAAACAAACCGATATGTGCAAACAGCTCCTTTTTAAACATAACCGTGCATCCATTGACCGGATTTCCTTGTTGAAAAAAACGGTAAAACTCCGTCATAGACGGAAACACGGCGGCTGCCTGGTAGCTTGTGACTTGGCTATATTGATTGATGAAATTGAAGTTGGTATGGGAGATGTACGCACCGTTTTCCACCATAAAAGAAACCTGATTATTAATTTTGTCCCTATGATAGGTATCGTCGGAGCTGAGCCATGCAATATATTCGCCGCTGGCATGTCGGATACCATGATTCAGAGCGCTGGCTGTTCCACCATTGGATTTACCTAAATAATGTATATAAGGAAGATAGGCCTGAAGCATATCAACATGTTCCGTGGAGCCGTCATCGACGACAATAATCTCGAGTGGGCCATAAGTTTGCTCTAGTGCACTTTGCAAAGCCTGATCCACATATGCACAGTTATAAAAGGGAATGACGATCGTTACTTTCGGTCTCATATCGTTCCTTCCTTTCCGGCTCGGCGGTATTGAATCATATCCTCCAGAGATTGCCTCAGCTGTATGGTCGGCTTCCAGCCCATGTCCTCCAGCTCTTTCGCACGGTATGCCTCGGTAGATGCTGACTCTGCCACATCCCCCCATTGTATGGGAATAGATGTTTTGGCCAGCGCAACCATACGTTCCACGATATTGCCCAGTTCCACAATGCGGCCTGTGCAGACCGAGTACACTCGGCCTGGCACACCCTGTTCCAATAGCACACCGTATGCGCGAACGGCATCACGAACGTCGAGAAAATCACGTTGCGCATGTCGGGAAGATACCCGGAACGGGACAGTTTCAGTTGCGGACTGCCCCTCCCTACGTTCCGTCTGAACGATATACCCCGCGAGTAATGCACAAAATCCGGTAGATGGACCCGGACCGATCAAGTTGCAAGGCTCTGCCAGCATGACGGATTGTTCGAACAGCGCGCCCCACGAGAGCGCGACTGCCTCTTGAAGGCTTTTGCTAAGGCTGTATGGATGTGTTGGATGATACGGAGCCTGCAAAGCCGTCTTTAGCCGAGAACCCGCCACGACAATTCTGGCTTTGGGGAAAGGTCGCAGTACATCGAGCAGATACAGGGTGGACAGTACATTGGATTCCATGTATAGCAGGGGACTCTCCCAAGATTCAGGGACGGAATTTTTACCACCCAGGTGAAGCACATAATCCGGAGCAATCTGTCTAATTACTTCGCCCAGACGTTTCTTGTCGAGCAAGTCACACACATAAGGCGTAATACAGTTGCGAGTCTCCGCCTCTGGGCTGTTATTTTCATCATCGCGAGCCAGTAAGATCAGTTCTGAGACGGAAGCGGCAGTGCGAGTCAGCGCCGCTACCTCCCAGCCGAGCTTTGCAAAATGGCGGCAGGCATGCATCCCGGTATAGCCCGCCGCTCCGGTAATGACTATGACAGGCCGACGTTGTTCCGCTGTGCTTCCGTCCATTCCAGCAGCTCCTTCAGCATGATGCTGTAGTGAGGAACATCGTAGAGCAGATCGGCCCGGGTAGAACGAAGCGTCCGGTCCTGCACCGGCTCATCTTTCGGCACGATCCGAATATCCTCCCTATTCCAGATGTCTTTGAACAGCAGCAGCAAATCGTGCTTGCTGATCGGTTCAGGGTGAACCAGATGAATGAGTCCGTCCAGCGGCTCATTCATCTGCACCTGTATCGCCTTTGCTAATTCCAGCGTCGTAACCCCGTTCCAAAAGACCCGGCGATACCCGTTAACGTCTCCGCTCTGCTGCAAGAACCAGTGCAGCAGACCAATGCCACTGGGCCGAATTTCCGGCCCGATAATGGAGGTACGGATAGTCAGATGCCCTGCGGCCTTTACTTCTCCGAGTATTTTCGTCAAAGCATAGGCACTTGTCCCATCGGGTTGATCCGTCTCCTTATATAAACCAGGTACCCGATTTCCCTCGAATACGCAATCCGTGCTGATATGAACCAATCGGGCACCGATACTGTCCGCTGTCCGCCGGAGAAGATGTGGCAGCAACCCATTAATTTGGTATGCTGCAATTTGATCCTCCCCGGCATGCTGATTCAGTACACCTACCGCGTTAATAATAACGTCTGGCCGTACACTCCGTACCAGCTGCTCCACCATAAAGCTGTCCTTTACATCCAGCAGCAGACCACCTTTATTTTCGGGATCACGGGTGGTGTAGAACACGTTATACCCGCTCTGGTTTTGGAAATACTTCACCAGAACATGGCCCGCCATGCCGTTACCACCCAAAATAAGCAGCTTCATTTGATGAACCCCCCGCTTTGGAGAATGCTGCGAATCTCCTCTTTCGACATCAAATTAAACTCCGAACTAAAGCTGCTGAATGACACGGGAGGGCACTGATTATAGCGGTCCTTTAATTGAGGAATATTCAGCGTTGGGAGAATGACCAAATATTGCTCGTCATAGACTACCGTCGTCAGGCTTTCAAAATCGCTCATCAAAATCTCATGAATTTTCTCACCGGGACGCACACCTTTTTCTACAATTTCTACGTTTTCCACACCTGAATCCTCAATGAGCACCTCAGCCAAGTCCAAAATACGGCAGGTTGGCATGGTCATGATAAAAATTTCCCCGCCTACACTTTCCACCGAGGCTTTGAACAGGAGACTGATCGCATCACGCAAGGTTAGGAAGAAGCGCGTCATGTTCATATCTGTGATCGAAACCTTGCCCTTTTGGCGAATCTGGCTTTGGAACAGATGCACCACGCTTCCGTTTGTGCCCAAAACATTACCGCCGCGCACCGTCACGAAACGTGTATCGCTATTCAGCAGATTGGCGTAAACAATCAGTTTTTCTCCTATTGCCTTCGTCATGCCGTAAAAATTGGACGGATTCGCGGCCTTGTCGGTCGATATATAAATGACTTTCTTGACCTGATTAACGACAGCGGCCTCGATTACGTTTTGAGTGCCTACGACATTGGTTTTGAGTGCCTCGTAGGGCTGATCCTCACAGACGGGCACGTGCTTGAGCGCTGCCAAATGAAATACATAGTCCACTCCTTGACAAGCGGTAGTCAGCGCATCCTTATCCCGAATATCTCCAATACAGAAGCTGAGTCGTTCATCCTCAAACTGCCTGTTCATGGCAACCTGACTGGATTCTCCGCGTGAAAAGATAATGACCTCTTTGGGGTTACGCGGCAGTAACTGGGCAACCAGCTCATGCCCCCAGGAGCCGGTACCGCCGGTAACCAAGATACGTTGGTTTTCAAACATGCCGTTTCCCTCCAAGCAGAAATTTAACTACCTTATCCGACACATCTTCCACCAGATAGCCCGCGGGACATTGCCACTTATGGGTCATCCCGGTCATTATGGCTACCGCGTTTGCTATAACCTCGCCATCAAGGCCGGACACGATATTGCTGCCGCAATCTACCGTTTCCGGCCGTTCAGTCGTCCGGCGCATCGTAACCGTCGGCACCCCCATGACACAGCATTCTTCCTGTACGGTACCACTGTCCGTCAAAGCGCAGCGGGCATGCCGCTCCAGCAGAACGAAGTCAAAAAAACCGAACGGTTCGTGAAATTCCACTAGCGGATCAAGCTGGATCGGCGGATGGCTTGCGATCCGGGCGGCAGTCCGGGGATGAATACTGCAAATGACCCGCTGCCCGAACTGCTGGGCTACCCGGTTAAGACCATCTAAAATAGCCAGCAAATGCGGTGGATGGTCGACATTTTCGGCTCTGTGGGCAGTGACCAGGAAATATTCTCCCGGCGACAGTCCCAACTTTTTCAAAATCCCACTACCGGTTACCTCTTTCTCATAGTGCTGCATTACTTCGTAGATCGGATTTCCAGTCAGTATGATTCGTTGGCTTGGGAAGCCTTCGCGTAGTAGGTGCTGCTTGCTTTGCTCCGTATAAGGCATATTAATGGTAGATATCGCATCAATGACACGCCGGTTCTTCTCCTCCGGCACATCCAGATCATAACAGCGGTTCCCCGCCTCCATATGCACGACCGGATAACCCATACGTTCCGCAAGTAAGGCACATAGAGCGCTGTTCGTATCACCGAGCAATAGCACATGATCGGGGCGTTCCTTGTTTAAAATATCCTCCATCTGCGAGTACATGGCGGACAACTGTTTGCCCAGTGTCCCCGCTTTCTCCTGAAGTACATAATCCGGGGCACGCAGTCCCAGTTCGCGAAAGAACTGCCCGCTCAGGCTTTCGGTGTAATTTTGGCCCGTATGCACAAGCACATGTTCATCTGCATGGCGGTCTAGCTTCGGAATGATCAGGCTGAGCCGTATAATCTCCGGTCTTGTGCCGAGCACGGTCAATATTTTCATGGTTTTGGAACCCACCTTTGCTGTCGTTGTTTCATTGAATTGTGGCGTTCAATGAAGGATAGCCATCCAGCAGACTGGCTGTGCTCCAGCTTAACGTTCATCTCAAAGGTCCGGCGTAGGTTCACCCGGACCGTTGTTTTGTATGCTGTCCAGCCTTGAGTGTGACTCGCTTCGGTTTGTGCGCGTTGTGTCGCCGTGACCGGTGCTTGATTTTCCGCTTGAGCTTCTGTCTGGACTTGGTTTTCGGATAAAGTCCCTTCGACAACGGGAACCCGTGAATTTTCTTAAGGCGACTCTTGCCGCCGCTTCTCTTATACCTGCGATTCCGAAGTCTGGTACGCTTGCGGCCCTTTGGCCATCTCGCCCGAATACTACGCTTGCCGCGGGGCAATTCGGGTGGTGAATCAGGTAGAGGGGGTGCTGGTTGTGGCAAGCCCTGAATGGCTGCATATTCGATTGGCGGCAGACCCAGCACAGGCAGCTGACACACCACCGATTCAGGAAATTCTCGAATCGTGCTGGTATAACCCTCCGGTATAGCGGTAACCTGGCGCAGCCCTTCGCCTTCCCTCGTCCATACAGGTCCACCCGGCTGCTGAATCAACGGGAACCAATGCGGATGATGACATACCCATTGACTGACCATGAGGTGCATACTGCTTCGGTAGGAATCAGGTCCGTATACACGTGTAGCTGCACTGTTGTTACGGACACCAATCCGTTCCAATTCCTCGGGATGATCGAGCAGATAACCCACTTTTTGCGCCAGCATGTCGCTGTTGCCCGGCTCTACCAAAAAATCTGTATTTCCGGTAGCCTCCATCAATTCCACAAGTCCACCCTGCGCAAAGG
The DNA here is from genome assembly GCF_054602585.1 of Paenibacillus sp. SEL3. Classification (NCBI taxonomy): domain Bacteria; kingdom Bacillati; phylum Bacillota; class Bacilli; order Caryophanales; family Paenibacillaceae; genus Paenibacillus; species Paenibacillus sp. SEL3. Next base: position 1,932,772 of record NZ_CM137725.1, read on the forward strand.
CTACTACGGGCTTACCGTAAACTAGCCCTTCCAGGGCTGTCAGACCAAAGCCTTCTTCCACCATACTTGGGATCACAACAATATCCATTGCGCTATAGGCCGTTGACACGGATTCCTCGAATGAATTGAACTGGAAGCGGCGGCTATAACGAGATTGGCGGATTAAAGAGACACATTTTACGTAATATTCCGAGTCCACCGAGCTGCCGATGATCCAGAAACGACACCGCGAATTGGTTTCGCACAGCTTTAGAGCCATTTGGACAAAAGGTAACAGCCCTTTGGCTTCGTAGATAAAGGAAGAAATATAACCAATGCAAATATGAAAATCCCGCAGCCCCAGTTTTTCACGTTTCCTTTTCCGTTCCAGCACATGCTCTCTGGGAGACGGCATATCCATATCCCGGCAGGGAGACAACACCGTATGCGGACGTGTCAGTCCCCCACCATGCAAAGGACGCATTACAGCTTGAGAAATGCCGATGACCCATTGGCTATAGCGCTCAATGATAGAAACAGAAACTGGCGTATGCGCATTCTGGTTAATGACCTCGGTAATTTTCCAGATCACCGGAATATTAAGCTCATGGGCAGCCATTGCAGGCATGACGTTCACACAGGTATTAACCAGCACCACATCAGGCCGAGCATGCCGAAGCATCTGGAACAACGGCGCATATGCCACATGGGTCCGCAAATTCTCCGCATCCTGCGCCAATCCCTCATATGGGGTATACATGCCATGCAGCATGAACAAATTCTGTGTCAGAACGGTGATTCCGCGCTTGCGGGCCATTGAGGTCAGCCGCCCTTCACCAGGCGTTACGAGAATACAATCGAAGTACGTACGCATATCTAGACAAAATTGCAATAGCAGCTTCTCTGCCCCCGTAATACTGCGGACGTTGCTAACATGGCTGAATAACATCATTTTCGGCTTGATCGGAGTTCACCTCCTTTAAAATAGCAACCACCGGACGTGTGAATCACCTTATGGAAATATGACCGACAACAGTTGGTCAATCCGGTGACCATACGTGTGCTCCCGCAGGGTTCGTTCCAGAGCACGCAGAGCAATCTCACGACGCTCCTTTTCATGCGTCAAATAAAACTCAACCTTCTCCAGCAGTTCCTGCTGAGAACTGTAAGTTTCAATCTCTTCCCCTGGCTTGTAAAAACGAGCCAGATCATCTCTTGTATCCGTCAGTTGCAACGTGCCACTGGCGGAAATTTCAAACGTACGCGGATTGGGCGAAGCCCCCGGAATTTTCAGTGAGTTGTTGTTCACCGAATCATCCTGATGGGAACGATGAAGATTAATTACGATTTTGCTGCCGTTGTACGAATCATTGGTCTCGCCCGGAGACATCCAGCGACCCAGCTCAATTTTGTCACCATACGACTGATAATCTGGGAGACGATCCCACCAGATTCCGTTGATTTTAATGTTACGAGCCATGAGTTGCGGCATAATCGGATTAAAGAAATAGATGCGGTTCCAGTAGGCTGAGCCTGTAAACCCAATCTCACGTCGTACCGAAGCGGGCGAGCTGAGGGGGAAATAGTGAGTCAGAAATGCTCCAAAGGGCAAATAGTGCACAGACGTGCAACCCAACTGACGGTACAGCTCCAGGCAGTTCATTTCTAACGTGAACACATAATCATAATTCGTAACGATTTTGGTCGTCGTGTCGGTGTAATATGGATCGTCCGTTAGCCAGATGGCGGTGGGGATGCCCAACTGGCGTACCGCAGTAACCTGCTCCAACGGAAGATCCATTCCATCCAGTGCCAGCATCAGATTCGGACGGAGCTGAGCGGCAATATCTCCTACCGGCTGACGTGGGTCTGTTACGGTAACCTGAGCCGTCATGCTCTGCAATGTGGTAATGACCGCCTCATCCAGCGGAGAATACGGAAGGCCTTTGCCTGAGACGACATACAGTACATGGATTTGTCGAAAAGGGAAAACTGCTTTCATCCGCGCAACAATTGCGTTAGCACGGCCGCGCAGATATCCTTCGTCGTATCCGTCATGCAATCCCGCAGTTCTCCCCTTTTCCCAGGAGGCTGCCGCCGTCTGGTGAACAGCCGGGTCATACGGTCCTGTCGTAGATATCGTCATCACTTTCACTCCTCACTGTTTATGGTGTTTACTTTAGGCCATCGCCTTGTCCAGCAGTTCTTCCATGCGATTGGAGTACATATGCTTTTGCATAGTCGTGTACAATGCGCGCCAGGCCATGCGTTCGCGTTCCCAATCATGCTTGAGATAGTAGTCCAGCTTCACTTTCAATTCATCTGCTCCAGAGAAAGTTTCAATATCATAGCCTGGTCGGTAATAACGGCTCAAATCCTTCCGAACATCCGTCATTTGAAGCGTGCCGCAAGCAGAAATTTCATATGTCCGAGGATTGATGGACTCCGCTGAAAGCTGGTGTGTATTCCGATTATCCAGTCCGGGGTCTGTCGGGCGGTGCATATTGATGACAATTTTGGAGCCGTTATAATATTGAGCGGTCTCTTCCGGTTCCATAAAACCCGGACGGATAAAGCGTTCCAGCACATCCCGCCGGTTCAGCCGATCCCAGTGCCCACCTACGATCAGCACTCTTTTGTCCGCCAAGAAGGGAGCTAGGTGGTCGAATAGCTTCACACGGTTCCAGAAGGCATTTCCAATGAAGCAAATATCATGCTGATGCTCCCGCTCTACCCGCCGAGGATAAAAGATACGAGCTGACGCAGCCAGCGGCAAATAGTGAACCCTCGTTACTCCCTGATCGCGATAAAACGGCAGGCAAGAAATTTCGTGCGTAAATACGACATCGTAGGATTGACAGATCAACGCCGTATCCTCCGTAAAGTAAGGATCATCTACAAACCATATGGCCGTCCGAATGCCTAGGGCTCGTATTTGCTGTACCTGCTCCAGATGATCCGCCGGAAAAACATGCAGCCCGTTCATGACCAGCACGAGGTCTGGACGTTGAGCCTCGGCGTCAGCTAGCATCGTAGCAGGCGTACCGATGGCGCATGAGCTGCATATTTGGCCTAATGCTTCTTGCACACCTGTGTCTATAGCTGCGAAACCTTGCGGAATATACAACACTTTCAAATGACGAACAGCAGGCTGTATGGCCACGACCTGTGACAGAGCAGCCGTGCAACCGCCCATTCTGCGTCCTTCCCGATAGCCGCATCGGTACGCTTCGCGTTCATTTCCGCTTTGTTGATCGTTCACATCCTTCACCCTGTCCTGTTGTAGGATAAACTTCTGTCACTCCTAAACTATATGCGGAGGGGTCAAACGCATCATGGACGACTGCCACTGCCCGGACAAAATTGGCGTTTGCCCGTCCAACTGCCGAACCGCAAATAACCCCGAAGCTGTGTAGCTTCGGGGGGTTAGCTGTCATGGATGTTCTGCATAGTTTACTGAGCCTTGTAAGCGACCTGGTGTCCATCTTCATAACCTTTGGCAAAGCCTGAATTGAAACCCTCGTTGTAAGCTGCATCATACCCCTGCTGAAATGCCTGCGGATCATGCTCCAATGCAACAGTCCCGGGCTGTGGATTCTCCGCAGAAGGGACTGCCACCGGGTTAGCTTGAGGTTTTTTTCGCCGCCGCAAAAGAGGATGTCTTCTACGTGCAGAATGATGTCCTCTTTTACGGCGTCTTAGAGCAAGCAGACGTCTTCTTCTCCGTTTTAATCTGCGAATGCTGGAACGCCGGGCATCTTTACGTCTTTTGCGGGCTTTTTCCCGAGTGGCGCGTTCCCACCTTGTGCTCATTTTCATTCCTCCTTTGCTTTCTCGTGGTGGTTTCATTTTTCTGAACAGGCACATGGAGCCACGGCTTCGTCGGTTTTCCATATACCTGTCGTCTTAATGGAATACCCGCCAACATTTGCGTGATTTCGCCCTGGTAGTTGCTGAGTATACGAATGGTTTCTTCCAGACGGGTAGCCGACATATCCGCATGGGGCGTCAAGTCCGCAAGACTGGTCAGCATCCGGGCAACGGCGTGCTGGCTGGCAGCAATAGACTCCATTATATCCAGCTTGATCTCACGTTCACGCCTCATGCTCATTAGTTCATATCCCCCGAGCCCATGCCTCCCATCATCCCTTCCATGCCGCCACCCTGCTGCTCATCCTGATCCAGCAATGCTTTGAGATTGCTGCAAAGACCAGTCTGAAGCCGCGTTAATCCCTCCAGCATTTCCACCATTTGCTCGTGAATCTCCAAAGGTCGCCCCAGCTGTTCTTCATCGGTGTCAAAGGCGTGGGGCGCCAGATGGTTCAGCGCCCAATTACGCACTTTTTCTGCTTCGACCGCCTTGGCCTCCAGGATCATAGACACATTCCGCTGCATTTTGGAGGCTGCGTCCAGCATGTGAATCATTGCTTGTTCCCTACTCATGTGTTCACTCCCTGCCCTCGGTTGTTACGTTACTCCTCTTCCGGGTATGCCGTTTCCTTCACGACACGAACGAGCATTTCAGCCATTGCTTCCTGAAGATCGGCAATGCCGTTCAGATAGGCCACAATGCTTTTGTTTACTTGTCCCGAGCTGTCGAGAATGCCCGGAATTCCGTCAAAACGCGGCTCCTCATCTGGCAGTTCATGTATGATCTGCGCCATGCGCACAACCACCTGCCGTTCCGCATCCAACAACCTTGACATCTGCTGCTGCGAGTGCGAAATGTGGATCAGCAAATCATCTAACTCGTTATGCATAAGCCCCTCCTTTATGTGCTCCGCCGTGCGGAACGCACGAATTACCTACGGGCTTTCCGCTACTACAGCGTATGCCGCAGCGAGTAGTCGGTTCCGCCTAAAAGCGCCTATTCAGATCATTACAGATGCCCGTGCAGCACCGGTGGAGCAATAATAGGCTGCTTCTCCGGCAATGCCGACAATTCTTCGGAGGACAAAAATTGAATTGGATAGTCCTCAGCCCGCCAACTCATCACAGCGTAGAGGGTAAGGAATGGTCTTTTCCAACCGTTGCCGATTTGGTACAGTTGCCCACCTTCAGCATACAGTAACTCGATCCATCGCCTACGTTGGGCCGGGATATGAAGTGTGGGAAGCATGGACATGTTCCCCAGCTCAGGAGCCGCCAGCACAGGCAAGGGTTCCTCTGGCGACTCAGCTACAGGTGCATCAGTGCTGCCGGAAACTGTGACCTCCGGCTTCCCTACCAAGGGAAGTGCCAACAAGTCCAGCTGAGACAATCTGACAGGGCGCACGTTTTCACCTCCCGCAGCACTGACTCCATGCAAATACCGCCTTCTTCCCGACTCTAACCGAAATACTACACCGGACGGTCCCTGAACAACCGCTCCGATGGGGTAAAAGCTTGCCGCTGATACGTGTGTTTCCTTACCTGTTGAGATCTGGCCGTCCGTCTCCGCTGTACTGAATTTCAGGTTGTGGAACAGCTTATCCGCGTCCCCCCACTTTTGTACAAAAAAGGATCGGTTCCGGCTGCTTTCCTCCATTGAACCGCTTGTTTCGGTCGTTAGAGGAAAACCATACACCGTATCCCGATCTCTTTCTTCATAATGGATAAAAGCATCTCCGGCAATTGCCATACGTATCCCCAACAAACGCACACGCAGTAGCCAATCTGCATGGGCCTCCTCAATACTGTGGCAGCCTTCGTCCCAGTAGCCCGTTTTTTTCAGTGTCTCTCTGCGCAGCAATAAACAAAATCCAGCCAAGCTTTCGGTCTCTCGCCATGCATCCGGTTTGGGAACATTGAAGGTCATGGCAAATTGACGTGCTCCATTTTCGTTCATATCAGGAACCTCGATCTGCTGTTCTTTGAATGGACCATTCGTTACAGGCCCAACAACACCCATACACGGATCGCTGTGTAAACACCCTAACAACCGATCCAACCAGCCGGGGGTCACCATGGAGTTTTGATCCAGTACCACAATAGTAGTGCCTTTTGCCATCATCAGCCCCTGATTCAGGCTACCTATCATTTGCACATCCTTTTTTAACAGCGCATAACGCACAGCGATGCTTTTACGGAGCAAATAGGTGGATGTCCCGTCCGTCGAGCCGCAGTCCACTACAATAATTTCGTGAGGATGGCTCGTATTCTCCTCAATACGGTGAATGCATGCACGGAGCTGTTGAAGCTGATTGCAGGACGGAATGATAATACTGACGCCTTCAAATACTTTGCCGAACGAAGCCTGACCCAACCTGTTACCTTGCTCCTGGCCCCTTTTATATCCTGACCAATAGCCTTTCTTTCCGAGCCGCTTGCTGTGTTTCCTTTGCATATTCAGGCGTTTCATGCCGTTCACTCCTCCGGGTGGCATTATGCCTATACTATATGCCTGGCCCGGTAGGATGGTGTTTCATTGAGATCAAGGTAGAAGTCCTTTCATTTTCAATCCAGCTTCCTGAAGGGAATCGAAGGTTCCTGCGTCGCTCCAATAACGCCGTAAAATATCATATTCCAGCTTGCCTTCAGCGGCATAACAGTTGTTAACATCCGTGATCTCAAGCTCACCACGTGCCGAAGGTGTAATTTGCCGGATTTTATCGAACACGGCAGTATCGTACATATAGATACCCGTAACGCAATATTTGGATTGGGGATGCTGCGGCTTTTCTTCAATCCGCGTAATGCTCTCCGGGCGCTCAGGATCAAACACGGGTACCCCGTAACGACGGGCATCTGCCACCTTTTTCAACAACACTCTGGCGCTCCCCGGGGGCTGTTGCTTGAATCGTTCGATCACAGGTCCCAAGTCTTCCTTGAACAAATTATCACCTAACAAAACAGTGAATTTCTCTTCTGCCTGCATATAGCTTCTTGCCAGTTCGAGTGCTTCTGCAATGCCGCCCGCCTTTTCTTGAATCCGGTATGTCAGTTGGACACCATAATCACTGCCACTGCCCAAAAAATCGGTATACAGTCCGGCCGATTGTTTACCAATAATAATAAGCATATCCGTGATCCCGGCCTGTCGCAGCCTCTCGATACCATATACGATCATGGGATACTTGCCGACCGGAAGCAGATGCTTGTTGAGTAATGTAGTCAACGGATGAAGGCGCGATCCGGTTCCTCCTGCGAGAATAACCCCTTTCATATCTTCCTTCCTCCTTCGACAGCATGTTCAGTGCATACAACCCCAGCGTTTCCAGTTTCGATGAACATTCTGGGATCTATGCTCCATTTCTCTATAAACAAACGATAGTTCCGCTCGATCAGCTCTTCAATCCAGGAAGTTTCCGAGCGTGAGAAGCTCGCATTCCCCTCGTGATAGACAAAACAGTCGTTGCACATGAGTAGCTTGTAGCCATGCACGCGTGCGCGCAGACAATAATCGTCATCCTCATAATGTCCGGGGCTGAACCGTTCATCCAGCAATCCGATCCGTTCCATCAGATCACGCCGGAATAACAAACAAAACCCGACCAACCGCTTAACCTCCTGCCATCTGGAGGGATTACTTGCATTATTCTGCTCCGCATATCTCAGACAGCTGGCCAAATCTCCTTCTAATCCGTGAATCTGCTGAATACCGCTGACGCAATTCGTCACCGGCCCCACTAATCCCACGATGCTTTCGCTCTGCAATGCAGCTAACATATTCGATAGCCATCGCCGCGTAACCGTCACATCATTGTTTAAAATAACGAACTGGTCACCTGAAGCCAGCCGGAGCCCCGTGTTACATGCTGCTGGAAAGCCTTTGTTTTCAGGAAGACGTATACTGATCAGCCGCTCGGATGCACAAAAATCATCCGTTCCGTCATTCGAAGCGTTGTCCACAACAATGATTTCATACGGTACATCTATCGTATGTGTCCGAATCGCCTCAATGCACGGCTTTAACAGATGCAGGCCGTTATAAGTCGGAATAATGATGCTCGTCAGACTCATAGCTTATTCCTCCCTTTGGCAACGTCTACCCGTGTTGGAACAGGCCCGAGCGGGGAGTACCCGGCTACCTGAAACACCGCCGTCAGTGCCTCTGCATGGTCACCGACGATCAACTGTTCCATAGCGTTCCCTTTGCCAACATTGAAGGTCCGCTTACGGTTCGTTTTAATGACATCAACAGCATGTACTGCCGCCACGATCATGCCATACAGAATTGCCATGGCGTGGGCTTTTGGCGGTACGGCAAGCACGGCTGAGCCAAGCTGATCCAGTAAACGCCGAGATAATGCATGCGGTACCGCGGTCAATGAGCTTGCTCCCAAATCCGGTCTGCGCAGTACGCGATTCAGGAATGCTTTGCACCGTGTCACGCTGTCTTGCTGGGCATAGGGGGGCAAATGTCTGCCCAGATCATTAAGCGCGACATCCGTTCCCTGATCCACCGCGTGGAGAAAAGGCAGCAAATCAGATGCTGGAATCGGCAAATCTCCGTCCACGAACAGCACAATATCAGCCTGCGTCATACGCGCGCCTACTGCACGGCCAACATCATGCCCCAGTCGATCGGGCACGTTGACGAGAGTCACATTAGGATGATGTTTGGCTACGATGGAGCGCGTGCCGTCCGTGCAGCCGTTCAATACGACAATGATATCCGTAAGCGGAAGTTTTTCCAGCTCGCTCAGCACCCGTTCAATCGTAGCCTCTTCATTACAGGCGCTGACCACGGCCGCTGCGGTTCCCTGTAATACAATATCTCCCGGAACTTCGCGTTCCACAGGCGGAGTCACTTTGGTCATTCCTGTTGCCCGAGGTGTGGGCTTTCTCACCCTACGGCTATGCATTGAAGTCGTCGTTCCTCGTTTTCGCTGAACACGTCTGATCCCCCAGCTCGGTTCTTCACGCTTCCCTCTGCGATACGGTCTACTCACAGTTTCACCTCGTCTCTGATCCGTTTGCGCTCCAAATCCGTAAAGCCCGCACGCGTTCCCAGATGCGATGTAAGCCAGGCAATGGCATCCAGATGATCCTGAACAATTACACCTGCCAGCGGGTCCTTGCCGTTCTGTTTTTTACGTGTCGCATTTATTTTACCGACAGCTATTCCATATACAGTCACCACTCGTAACCCGGAAGCGATGGACATAGCTTGAAATAAAGGAGGTTTCTCCAAGGGCTTTGGACCTATTTTATTTAGAGCCTTTTGACTAATGGCGTGTGGAATGCCAGTCATAGATGCCCCCCCTAAATCAGCACGATTCGACAAGATATTCAATACATGCTTTGCCTCCACTACAGGATGTACGGGCGTATGATTCACAGGTCCATGGTAATCATTCAGCACCACATCCGCTCCTGCACATATGGCGTGTATAAACGGCCGGAGTCTAACGCAGGGAATGACGATATCCCCATCCAGGAAAAGCAGGATCTGTCCGGATGCCGCCTCCGCTCCAACACGACGGCCAACATCATGTCCGAGCGGTTCCGGGAAAGAAAGTACACGAGCTCCCGCCGCTGCTGCCACCTTCGCCGTTCTATCGTGTGATCCGTTCTCAACGACGATAACCTCTGTATGTGGATGGACACGGCGCGCCTCGCGAATCACAGCTCCGATTGTTTTTTGCTCATTCATGGCCGGAATAATGACAGATACGAAAAACTTTCCCACTGATGACGGTCCAGATGGTCGCTCTTCGCCGATCTGTGCCCCTCTCTCCGTGTCGAGTACCTCCCTCATGGCAGGGGTCTTATGCATGTTCGGCATTCGTAACGGCAGCCACATCTTAGAATGATAGTATGCGCCGGAATGCCGCCTCCGTTTGATCTTGTATCCAGCTCTTCCCTGCTTCTTCATGCTCCCGTCTCACCTCCCTTCCTGCTGTATAGATGGACAGCATGATTAGGACAGTTCAACATAACCTATGCGGTCCAAAAGCCGTGTGTAACGGCAAGCGTGGAGTCTTTTCGACATAGCAATTTTCGACTTTATTTTACATAACTTATTAATCCTATTAAATAAGTGAGTTATTAGGGTCTAAAGATTCATTTTGGATAAATTTGTGACATAGATCTTCTCGTCTGTCATTCTCTGTGCTAATATCAGAGCCAGATGATGGGAGTTCAAAAAATCAACATTAGTTTTTTTTGCATAAGTCATTCTTTTCCATTATCCACCATTATTCTATTTTCTTTATATACGACAGGAAAGGAGGAGTTTGTCACCTTTTTAGGCCACATGCTTCATACTGCAGTACCCTCTTTTCACGTACGCTTCATGAAAAACACTTCGGTATTTCTCTTCATGTTCCATTTTCTTCTATTCCAGACGACAACACGACCTACATAAATGGCGCAATGCCTTATTCAAGACAGGATGATTCATCCTGACATTAATCGAGGAGAGTGAATTTTTAATGAAAAAAGTATGGGTTTCGCTTCTTGGAGGAGCTATGTTGTTAGGGTCTGTCGCGTCTGGTGCATCAGCGGAGAGTTCCGTTTCGGGGCCAACTCAGCTTACACCGACCTTTCACGCCGAGCAATGGAAAGCCCCTTCCTCGGTATCGGGTGACGACATTGTATGGAGCTATTTGAATCGGCAAAAGAAATCGTTATTGGGTGCGGACGACTCTAGTGTACGTGAACAATTCCGAATCGTTGATCGCACAAGCGACAAGTCCGGTGTGAGCCATTATCGGCTGAAACAGTATGTAAACGGGATTCCCGTATATGGAGCTGAACAGACTATTCATGTGGGCAAATCTGGTGAGGTCACCTCTTACTTAGGAGCGGTGGTTACTGAGGATCAGCAAGCTGAAGCTACACAAGGTACAACTCCAAAAATCAGCGCTTCTGAAGCGGTCTACACTGCATATAAAGAAGCAGCTGCACGGATTGAAGCCCTCCCTACCTCCGACGATACGATTTCTAAAGATGCTGAGGAACAAAGCAGTGTAAGCAAAGACACTTACGCCGAAGCAGCTAACAACGAAAAAACGCTATCCATTGATAAAGACGAGCTGAGTCTTGATAAAGCGTCTGCCTTGAAAGATAGCAAAATTGAAGCGGTGGAGACAGAAAAAAGTTCCATTGCCAAAATCGCTAATCTGCAGCCAGAAGTAGATCCTAAAGCCGATCTGTACTTCTATCCTAAAGGGGATGACCTGCAGCTGGTTTATGTAACAGAAGTCAATGTTTTAGAACCTGCCCCACTGCGTACTCGCTACATTATTGATGCCAATGATGGCAGCATCGTATTCCAGTATGACATCATTAATGAAGCGACAGGCACAGGTAAAGGTGTGCTTGGTGATAGCAAATCATTCAACACGACGGCTTCCGGTAGTAGCTACCAGTTAAAAGATACAACACGCGGTAATGGTATCGTGACTTACACGGCCTCCAACCGCCAAAGCATCCCAGGTACCCTTCTGACCGATGCCGATAATGTATGGAATGATCCAGCCGGCGTGGATGCCCATGCATATGCTGCCAAAACATATGATTACTATAAGTCTAAATTTGGACGCAACAGCATTGACGGACGCGGACTGCAACTCCGTTCGACAGTCCATTACGGTAGCCGCTACAACAACGCCTTCTGGAATGGCTCCCAAATGACTTATGGAGACGGGGATGGTAGCACATTTATCGCCTTCAGCGGGGACCCCGATGTAGTGGGACATGAACTTACGCACGGTGTCACAGAGTATACTTCGAATTTGGAATATTACGGAGAGTCCGGTGCATTGAATGAAGCTTTCTCGGACGTTATCGGCAATGACATTCAGCGTAAAAACTGGCTTGTAGGCGATGATATTTATACGCCAAACATTGCAGGCGATGCCCTTCGCTCTATGTCAAATCCTACGCTGTATGATCAACCAGATCACTATTCCGACTTGTATAAAGGCAGCTCCGATAACGGTGGCGTTCATACGAACAGCGGCATTATTAATAAAGCCTACTATTTATTGGCACAAGGTGGTACTTTCCATGGGGTAGCTGTAAATGGAATTGGCCGCGATGCAGCGGTCCAAATTTACTATAGTGCCTTTACGAACTACCTGACTTCTTCTTCTGACTTCTCCAACGCACGCGCTGCTGTGATCCAAGCGGCAAAAGATCTGTACGGTGCGAACTCGGCACAAGCAACTGCAGCTGCCAAATCTTTTGATGCTGTAGGTGTAAACTAAATCATATACGCTATAATCCTCATATTCTCGTCCATAGACCGTTGCCGTTGTGCAACTGTCATGTGGCCCTACTCATACAATGGACGAAAAAATAGGGGTGCAGTGTACAAGTCTGCGCCCCTTCCCCCCTTATTTATGGCGTCCCCTCAAAGGGGCGCCCTTTTCATATTCATAGAGTCCCTCCGATCATTTTCGACTAAATAAGACAAATAAACCGTAAATCAGGGACTAAAGATTCATTTTGGGGTATTTTGTAAAATTAATCTTCTCGTTCGACAACCTCTGTGCTAATATCAGAGCCGAGACGATGAAATTGCAAAAAAAATAAACCTTAATATTTTACATAAGGTCATTTTTATCCAGCCTCTTCACGTTTCAAAGGAGCAACAAGACTTACATATATGACGCTAGGCTTCTGCAAACAGGGTGTTTTTTACCCCAACATTAATTAAGGAGAGTGAGTATGAATTGAAAAAAGTATGGGTTTCACTTCTAGGAGGAGCTATGTTATTAGGAGCCATTGCGCCTGGAGCCTCCGCAGCTGAAAATTCTGTTCCCGATCCGACTCAGTTTACGCCAACATTCCAAACGGTGAACTGGAAGTCTCCTTCAACGGTAACAGGCGACAATCTGGTCTGGAGCTTTTTAAATCGACAACAAAAAACATTATTGAGTCTGGACGATACTCACATCGGTTCCCATGTGCGCGAGCAATTTCGTATCGTGGATCGTACCAGTGACAAATTTGGTACAAAGCATTATCGGTTAAAACAATATGTAGACGGAATTCCCGTATTTGGAGCCGAACAGACCATCCATGTGAACAAGTCTGGTCAAATCACCTCTTATTTGGGAGCTGTCATTTCAGAAGATCAACAAGCCGATGCTAAAGAAAATACAACTCCAAAAATCAGTGCTACTGAGGCTGTATATACCGCTTATGAAGATGCAGCTATACGGGTTCAATCTCTCACTTCCTCCGTCCCAATCGTTCCTGAACCTTACGAGGGTACAAGTAGTGTAAGTAAAGACACTTACGGAACAGCATCTAACAATGAACTTTCAATCTCTGTTGATAAGGACTCCTTGGATTTGGATAAAGCAGCTGAACTGGAGAACAGTACATTGGAAGTGGTAGAGCCTGCATCCTCTATTCCCAAGATTGCCAATCTGGAACCAAGCGTGGACCCTACAGCAGAACTGTACATCTATCCCGATGGAGACTCCACACGTCTCGTCTATGTAACCGAAGTTAATACTCTACAGCCCACTCTGCTGCGCACACGTTACTTTATTGACGCTAATGACGGAAAAATCGTATTCAAGTATGACATTCTTAACGAAGTAATCGGCACAGGGCGCGGTGTATTCGGCGATACCAAAACATTTGAAACCACAGCCTCGGGCAAGAAGTATCAACTAAAGGATACGACTCGTGGTAAAGGAATCCTAACTTATAACGTCCACAACACCGAGACGCTCCCCGGCACCCTGTATACAGATTCCGATAACGCATGGGAAGATCCTGCTGCGGTGGATGCCCACGCTTACGCTATTCGCACTTACGATTATTACAAGGATAGATTTGGACGCGACAGCATTGACGGGCATGGCATGGCCATCGCTTCGGCAGTCCATTACGGCGCAAAGAACTACAATAATGCCCACTGGGGTGGCACTCACATGCTTTACGGAGACGGAGACGGCACGTTATTTGCCCCTTTTAGCAGCGACCTTGAAATTGTTGCCCATGAGCTGACACACGGTGTGACCGAGCATTCATCAGGGCTCGTGTATTTCGCTGAATCTGGTGCATTAAGTGAAGCCATCTCAGATATTATAGGCAACGACATTGAGCGTACCAATTGGGATTTCGGCAAAGTCGCTTATACCCCTAATATTAAGGGCGATGCCATTCGCTCCCTTTCCGATCCTGTCAAATACGGTCAAGTCGATCACTACAGCAATCTCTATCCTGATCCTAACAACGAGGATTATGGTGGAGCCCATATTAATAGCGGTATTATTAATAAAGCCTACTATCTACTGGCACAAGGTGGCACTTTTCATGGTGTCAAGGTAGATGGAATCGGACGTGATGCAGCCGTATATATTTATTATAATGCCTTCACCAATTATCTGACTTCCACGTCTAACTTCTCCACCGCACGTGCTGCTGTTATCCAAACAGCCAAAGACAGTTATGGTGAAAATTCAATAGCCGTAACCTCTGCTATTAAGTCTTTTGATGCCGTAGGTGTGAAATAAGTGTAATAATATAAACTTCCCCGATATTACAAGTCTACCCCCTTCTCTCTTATGTATACGGCGTCCCACTATGGGACGCCTTTTTTCTAGTATAAAGTTGATTATGGACACTTATATTCCTGGCTTCTTATTATTGCCCCATCGCAATCCAAAGGACCAACCCTTCACATATCGGTCCCGAGTGTATGCGTTCCACAGTAAGTACTACCGAATGCCTCTGACGTTGTGTGACGGATACCATCACTCCCGGTATACTCGCATTGGCAGTGATTACATATTGTGTATCTATAAATGGCTTCTCAAATACAACGCTCACTTCGCCCCTATCTGCCCGTGCGGGTAGGTGAAAAGAAATGCTCCCATATTGTGGTGAAGCTATATGATCGTCAGAAGCCTCGTCACTGGTCGCTGATCCATCGTGAATGGCATTCAAGTCTAATTCTTCTTTCTCCGTATCGAAGGCTAGATCGATATCTTGCTCAGGCAAGATCACACGCTGCTTTGGGCGGTGTCTTCCTTCCGCAATGTGAATACTGGTTATGGAACATTCCAGTAATGAATCTTGCTCTGCCTGATCTTCCGTCGTAATAGACGGTTTATCGTTATCCATCCTGCATTCCGTATCTGACTCAGGCACAGACAACAGCAGTACAGATGCTCGATTCATCTGCATCGCTTCCTCTAGCGTTTTGGGAAGCTTATGCTTCTTCCACGCCGCTTCCTCTACAGCTTGAACGGAGGTATCCTTCTCTACAGGGGCAGGAACCGTTGCCGTCCCGCGCTGGCTCTGTCTAGGACTGCCGGAAGTCGAAGCCGCTTTTTCCTTGTTAACACGGCGGGAGGGAACCGCATTGGAAGGGTTACGTCGCGCTGTTCTTTTATCCTTAGGGCTATGGTTCGTACGATGGTTCATGGTGACCGCTCCTTTGGCACAGGAGTGAACCAGCGGTCGCTCCGCTTCATTCACCCGGCTGGGTATCATGGCTAATGCCTATAAGATAACCTATGCGCGTAACAGCGCCTGCGTCACTCCGTTGCGCAGTCCGTTATGATTTGTGCCCAGCGTTGTGCTGAGTGCTGCCACAAAAATCGTCTCCGTACCTCGCCAAGTCCGGCTTCTCCCATCCGTCGTCGCAAGTCAGGTTGCTGGAGCAGCCTGATGATGGCATCGGCCATTTCCTGCTCACCGTGAGACGGATACACAAGCCAGCCTGTCTCGCCGTGTTGTACTACCTCTGGAATACCGCCGATTCGTGAAGCGACCACCGGCACTCCTGCCGCCATAGCTTCCAGATTGACCAGCCCGAAGGCCTCATCCTTCACTGAAGGAACAACAGTCACATCGGCTAGCTGATATAGCGAGGCCAATGCTGGATGCGGAACATAGTCTAGGAATTGCACATGCTTCCCCAACCTTAGTTTACGCACCTGCCGATGCAACGACGCCGTATACGGCGTGAGGCGGTCATGCCCGTAATAGGCACTACCTGCAATGAGCAGCAGTACGCCCGGGCAGGCGCGGACGACATGCCGCAGGGCCTTGAGCAGCCGGTGAACGCCCTTCCCTGGCATCAGTCTGCCCGCAAATAATACGATTTGGCGGCCTGACCAGCCGAAATCGTCCAATCGCGCCGACCTGGCCGCTTCTGCTGCTGGAGTCCACCGTGGCAGGAAATCGCCAGGATGGATACCCAGCTTGTTTACGACGATGCGTTTCCTGACTGCTTCGGAACAGTCAGAAGCTACGATTGCTCCCAAATACGCACTGTTCACAATAATGCGATCCATTGATGCCAGTAGCCTACCCATGTCCTTCCGTTCAAGGTGAGGCTCCCGGATGAACGTGGTCGAATGCAAGGTCAGCACAACTCGGCTATTGGGCAAAGCCTCGCGAATGGCATACGCAACTGCCGGGCGGTTGTGTACATCTACTACCGCTGGTGACCATCTCTTTAAATCGGCAATCACCTCAGAAATATAACCTGCTCCCCGCGTAAAACGCATACAGGGAATTCCGTCGACATCGCCATGATCCGATGCCTCTGCTCCCTTTATGCCATAGATCTGCGCCTGAAGCTCATGACTAGCCAGCGGTACCATGCGGGCAATTACCCGCTCCACAGAACTGCTGCGGGGCGAAGGTATAACAAAGGAGCCCGGTGTAACAACTGCTACCTTCGGCCTCTGCATCACCACACCTACTTTCTGACCTTATTCCAACACTCTGCAACACTCATCTTGTATCATATCGTCTGCCTCCCTGAAAGGTGCCTCGCTTCTAACTTTGGGCTTACCGCAAGGCTAGCGTCCATGCCTGGCCGATCTTTGATACATATGATGGACTACAATCACAGTATGATCAGTTGGAGTGCTACAAGGAGGGCGGACATACTCATGTTGCATGTCGGCGTCATGCTCAACCCGGCAACCTACCGGGGCATTCCCGCCATGAGGACGCGATATGAATCCATCGCCAATTACGAGGACGCCGGGTTAAGCTACGAGCTCATCCCCTGCTTTCTTCGTCTGGAGGATATTCATATAGCGACCGGAACATGCCGGGCTTTTGTTAAACACGGCAACGAGTATCGGCAAATGACTCTTCCGTTGCCGCCGGTCATCCACAATCGGACTCTCTATCGGCAAAATGAAAATGCTAGAGATATCAACAAGCTTGTACAAAAGGGATACTATATTTTTAATGAACAAAACCGTTTCCCCAAAGACCATATACATGCAATTCTGCAGGAAGACCCTCTGCTACGCATCCACCTCCCCAAAACCTTGCAAGGCAACCTTTCCTCCATCCATACCTTAATGGAGGAAACCGGAGATGTTGTCATTAAACCCAGTAGCGGTAGCGTGGGTAGAGGAATTATGCGTCTGCGGCATTCCCGCGGAGGCTGGACTTTGCAATGTGCACATCCTTCTATACCTGAGCGTTGGTCCACACTACGTTTGCATGTCGGAGAACTCCCGTTATTTCTACACAAACGACTGCTGCATGTGCCTCATATCGTACAGGAAACCATACCGCTTGCTTTGTACAACAATCGTCCGTTTGATATCCGTGTGACGGTTCAGCGCGGATATGGCGGTATCTGGGGTGTGACAGGCATGTTCGCTAAAATTGCTCCTTCCCACACCTTTGTCTCCAATGTGGCACAGGGGGGGACGGCCCGTTCCTTACTGGAGGTGTTATCACAAACAGAGACGGTTCAGACTTCGAACGCAGTCCGGTTAATGAATGAACTAGAGCGGCTCTCGTTACAAATCGTGCACCGACTGGCACAAACCCTTCCTCGTCTCGCCGATGTCGGTCTGGATCTGGGAATTACCCGTGAAGGCAAGATTGTTTTTATCGAATGCAACGGTCGTGACCAGCGCTATGGCTTCAGCCAGGCTGGCATGCACAATGTCTGGAAAGAAACATACACTCAGCCGATGGCTTACGCTCGTTGGCTTCTCGAACGGATGCCTTCGTCAGATACCGAACGTTCACCAGGCCGTCCACTGTATTGATTTACGTCACATTCTGTGTCAATATAGTTCAGAGCGGCCGGACAGGTTCCGGCCAAGACGGCTCGGAAATGAACAAGGGGGATCTGTAATGGCAAAACAGTGGCTGCGGCTCATGACGGAGCTATCATCGCGCAAGTGGGTGTGCCGGATTGTGGGCTCCTTCGCGCAAAGCGGTGCAAGCCGACTTTTTATCCCCACCTTTATACGTACGTACCAGATCCAGACGCATGAGGCTGAACAGGAATGGAAGGAATACCGTTCTCTGAACGCCTATTTTACACGCAAATTAAAAGCGGGCATGCGCCCGATTGATACGAACGCCGAGGTGATGACCAGTCCGGTGGATGCACGGATTACTTTCACTGGCCCAATTACGTCCGGCACTCTTTTGAATGTCAAAGGGCAGGACTATACGCTGGAAGAGCTTCTTAACCGCTCTCCGCGTCTTGAAAAATACACACACGGCTATGCTTTTGTACTCTATCTCAGCCCGACGGATTATCATCGCATTCATGCACCAGTATCCGGTACGCTGGTAGAAAAAGAGCATCTGCGCGGCAAGGTATACCCAGTGAATGACTTCGGCTTGCAGCATATGCGAGCAGTTCTTAGCCGCAATGAACGACAGATTACGTACATCGCCCACGAATACGGTGAGGTGGCGGTCGTTAAGGTTGGCGCAATGAATGTGAGTAGCATCAAATATACGGATGATAAAGCCGTCTCATGGACAAAAGGAGACGATCTCGCCTATTTCGAATTTGGGTCAACCGTCGTTTTGCTAACTGAGAACGGTACGTTTGAGCCAGACCCCGCATTGAAGCTGGGGGATGTGGTGAAAATGGGACAACGTCTGGGTTGCTTTCGACATGATCCCAAAGCATAAGTGAATATATCATAACAGGATTATAGCTACACATATGAGCATTGGGATCGAATGATATAAATTGCTCATATAAAAAAGGACCCGGCGTAATGGCTCGGGTCCTTTTTTTGGAATTTATCCTTTATATTTGTCATGCGTTACTCCCATTATGCCTAAATCCGAAACAGCTTGTCCACCGTCTATAACATTACCGGATCTCAGACGGACTTTTCCCCGTGTATTGCTTGAATTGGCGGCTGAAAAAAAAGATGTCACGATACCCCAAAGCCTCTGCCACCTCGGTCACATTCATTCCCGCATGCAGCAGTAGATGCTGTGCACGCTCAATCCGCATGCTGATAATATGAGATTGCGCGGAAACACCTAGCAGCTCCTTGAATTTAATCGAAAAATAACGCGGTGACAGCCCTGCCCGTGCAGCTAAATCCTCGACGCGATGAGGAAGTCCCGGATGCTGACGCACGTAGTTGGCCGTTTCCCGAATGACCTCGGTGAGCTGGTTACTGGCCTGTTGCTCCTGCGGCTCCTTACGGTCCGCACGCAGCAGATGAATCATCAGTTGTTTTAGAATCAGCTTGCCTTCCTCGTCAGCTCCGTAAGCACGCTCCAGGCGCAGTCGAACGTACCTGGCAAGCATATGCTCTACCTCGAACGTTTCCTCCAGCATACGGTAGCTTGCAGGGACTAGCTCTGGTTGTTCGATGAGATCAAAATGAATATAGGTAAGTATGAGCGGCTTTTGCGGGTTATGTGTGGCACGGGTATCATCCCCCGGCTTGAACAGGAAGCAACTCCCCTTGCTCACCGGATACGATGTTCCGTTTAAGACCACTGTTCCTTCTCCGCTCCATACATAGAATAAATCATAGTTTGGCATCGGCTTCTCGCGTACCTGCCATTTCCAGCCCGGCTCGCACACAATTTTGGCGAAGGCCGACAACAGGATAAACGATGACGCAGATGTATCCAGCAAAATCTGCACCTCCTCTTGTTAATCTTTGGTTGTCCTCTATCCCGTTAATTTATAATATAAGCTCAGCGCCTTCATTAAGCAAAAAAATGCGTTTTTATGCTCCCAGATGCTTTTGCGTGACGCTTACCGTGTGTGATGCTATAATATGTAATCAAAATGACTTGGAAGGATGAAACGGGAATGAATCCACTGGCAGCGCAGTTAAACCAAAACATTCAGACAGGCAACGAGCATGTATATCAAATGCTTTCTCTTTTAGGGAAAGAAATTTATTTCCCAAAAGAGGGGATTTTGAGTCAATCCGCAGAAGCCGGGAAGCTTGCTAAAAAGTACAACGCCACGATTGGTATTGCTACGGAAGGTAACGGTCCTATGCATTTGGAGGTCATTCAGGAGAAGCTGTCCGCTTACAATCCCAAGGATTTATACCCTTACGCACCCCCTGCGGGCAAACCTGAACTTCGTAGTGTATGGCGTGACAAAATGCTGAAGGAAAACCCTTCATTGGCTGGAAAAGGTTATGGCCTTCCCGTAGTTACGAACGCGCTGACCCATGGTTTGAGCATCGTTGCCGACCTGTTCACGGATGAAGGGGACGCTGTCATTTACCCAGACAAAAACTGGGAAAACTATGAGCTGACTTTCGGTATTCGCCGTCATGGACGTTTGGTGAATTTCCCGTTGTTCACAGAGGATCAACGTTTTAATAGTGAAGGATTACGCGAGGCGCTACTGGCACAGAAAGAATACGGCAAAGCAATCGTTGTGCTGAACTTCCCGAATAACCCGACGGGCTACACACCGGGAGTCGAAGAGGGTAAAGCGATTGTTGCTGCCATTCAGGAAGCCGCAGAAGCAGGCATCAATGTCGTAGTTGTGACGGATGACGCTTATTTTGGTCTGTTCTTCGAGGACTCCCTGCATGAATCACTATTCGGTCAGTTAGCTGGACTTCATCCGAGAATTCTACCCGTCAAAATTGACGGAGCTACCAAAGAAGAATTCGTTTGGGGCTTCCGTGTCGGATTTATTACCTTTGCTTCGGAACATCAGGATGTACTGAGCGCACTGGAACAAAAAACATTAGGGATTATTCGGGCAACGATTTCGAGCGGTCCTCACCCATCTCAAACCTTCGTCCTGGATGCCCTCAAATCACCCGATTTTGCACAACAGAAAAATGAAAAGTTCCAAATTATGAAGGGGCGGGCTAATAAAGTCAAAGCGTTGCTCGATAGTGGAAAATACGGAGATGTATGGAGCTACTATCCTTTCAATTCGGGTTATTTTATGTGCCTTAAGCTGAACGGCTTGTCCGCTGAACGACTGCGCACACATTTGCTGGAACAATATGGGGTAGGAACAATTGCGCTGGGTGAATATGATCTCCGAATCGCATTCTCATGTATCGAGGAAGAGTATCTGGAAGACCTGTATGACATTGTTTACCGTGGCGCACAAGATTTGTTGAACGCATAATATGTAACAGATTCAATATAGCATCATTAGCGGTATGCCGGATGTTGTGGCATACCGCTTTTTAATGGGCTGAACCATTGTAAGTCACACTTCGAAACAAACTATCCTTCAGCAGCGAGCATTGATTCTTGTGCGAGTGGCAGCAGGATGACTACCTCCGTTCCGACTCCGGGCTCACTCTCATAGTGTATACTTCCGTTCATGGCTTCAATGATTCGAAAGGAGACGACCGTTCCCAGTCCCGTTCCTACCTCTTTGGTTGAAAAAAACAAAGTACCCACTCGCTCCAGATGCTCCTGACTCATGCCTTTTCCTGTATCCCTAATATGCAGACATGCCTTCTCTTCCTGAATCGCCAGCTTTATGTATACCCTGCCTCCATCATCCGCAGCTTCGATCGCATTTTTCGTCACATGTATTAACGCCTGTAACAGCTGATTACGATCCATATGTACGTATATTTCATTCCTTAGCTCAGTATACAGTCTTACGCCTTGCTTGGTCGCCATCGGTTTCAAAAGCAAAACAATCTGTTGAACCATGCCAGACAGATCCATCAGCTCTGTGTTCCCAATCTGCGGTCTGGATAAGTTCAGATAGTCGCTAATAATTCTTTCAGCCCGATCGACCTCTGCTAGTGCCAAAGCAATATATCTGCGATTTTTCCCTTCTAGCCCTGACTGAACCATTTGCAAGAACCCTTTAATAACGGTCAATGGATTCCGTACTTCATGAGCCATAGAGGCAGCCAGTTCACCTAACGTATTCAGATGCTCAGCATATTTAATCTTTCTTCTCATTTCTTCCCGTTCCAAACTAAACTCCATCCAGAAAGAGGAGGCTCCAATGCTTAGGAATTGAATCATACCGAACCAGAGTATTGCCCGGATCAGCTCGATCTCATCCTTATCTAGCCTTCCATTGACCCAGGAATGTATTAACAGAAATATAAACATGGCAATACTGGTCCATATACTCATTAGCATATTCATGCCCACCCGAAGCAATATACTATTGAGCTGCATAAACTTTTTTCTCACCAAGAGAGGCCCCAAATAACACAACATCATGCTGGGAAAACTCACCACTATAGACTCAGGATCTATATACATACGAGCCATCACCATCAACGTTATATTCAGAAGCCCTGCCTTAGGACCAAAATATAAAACAGAAAGGATCAGAGGAACATATCGAAGATCCCAAAATAGTCCATACCAAATATACGAAAACATAAGGCAAAGCACAGAAGACACACCCAGCACCCCTCCCATAAGCAACGGGGTATGTTTCATATGCCGATGATCTGACAAAGCGCTATATACCAATAACGGTACAAACACAAGAAATATGTTCACGAGCAGCTTATCTATCAGCATCTCGTCTTTCCCACTTTCCAAGTGATAATGATTACGTACTTCTTCTATTCTCGACAATACGTGTCTTTTCCTCTCTCCTCCCCTACATCTGATGAAAAATATAAGGCGATTCAGCAACATACCTGAGCAATGGCCCACGCAATCTGAAAATCCACTTCATAAGATACGATGTATCCTTTATCACAATGACCGAGAGGAGAATGAGCATGGGAGCAGAAGAAACAAGAGGCGGTTACGGTGGTTACGGCGCATTCACAAGCACAGGAACAATTCTGGTACTGTTCATTTTATTAGTTATCATCAGCAAAACGATCTTTATATAAGCTGACGGATATCTGCACCCACGGCTATGATAGCAGTACAAAAAAAGGCTAATTCGCAAGCAG
Organism: Paenibacillus sp. SEL3; assembly: GCF_054602585.1. Lineage (NCBI taxonomy): Bacteria > Bacillati > Bacillota > Bacilli > Caryophanales > Paenibacillaceae > Paenibacillus > Paenibacillus sp. SEL3. The sequence continues at coordinate 1,955,781 of NZ_CM137725.1, forward strand.
CAAGTGCTGCCTGCGAATTAGCCTTTACTTTATTCACATAGATACAAATCACACTTCTTCTTCATCCTGACCGTCCAAACGCCATTTTTTGGCTTGAGCGCCTCGTAGCAGGAACACTACTGCAACTCCCCCAAGCAACGTGAGCAGTGTAGACAGTAGATCTTCCGTTCCCTTTGCCAGAAAAGGAAGCCACAGAACCACAGCAGCCGGCAACGTCAACCGAACAACAAAGTCGAGAAAAGACGCACGACGACTATGCGCAGGAATCGGATACAACTGAAGCCATAACGAATCCTTGTGATACTGCCTTAGTGAAGTGACCTGTACACCAATGAGGAATATGAAAAATAAATATACTGCAATACCAATCCAACTAGCATGGGTGATATATATAATTAACAACCCCAGAATCCCGAGCCGAATGACAATACCTGCTGGCTCTGTGCGCAGGAACGTCTTAAACAGCAGATAACGATACGCTCCCCTTCTGTTCCAAGGTATGTTACCTCCCAACCAGGATAGCCAACGGCGCGGCGTCACTCTCTGCGTAAGGGCGGGCACATCGACAAACCAGCCCAAAGTGCGCATCACCCGAGCAGCCTGCATACCCTCTGTACGAATCAGCTTTTCCCAAGCCACTAGCAGCTTGACCGGAAAACGCAGAACAAGCACGTACACCACACCGACCAATATGATAAATGGTACGCTGTGTAGTGGAGGCTGCCATAGCCATGCGGCTACCATCAGCACAGCCAACACCCACCGAAGCAGACGATAGCCTATACTCCCGCCAATCGATACCATACGAAGCTCTTGCCAGCCGCCGTAGCTGAATAGCAGCTTTAATAGCACGAACAGTAGCAGGGTCAGTAGCAACGGCTTAGGCGCGGAATCACTGCGAATATACAGCGGCCACACTATAATAGACAGCAATAGCAAACCGAATATTTTATACACCACACCCCGAATCCGGCTGGCCTTAAAATAATAGTGCATTGCGTGCTCCTGTGGACGGAGAAAAACAATATCCGCTGCGTTTAAATACGTACGAAAGCTCGCATGAGCAATCGGAATAGCCACAATAAGCATGATCCAGCGGATGGGCAAATCCGGTGGAGTATGCATTAGTAGCGACGTGTACCATGCGGCAAAGGCAATCAGTGCAAAGCCGAACACCACCGCCAGACCGCTCTGAATGACATAGCCCAGATAAGGCAACACCTGTCCCCAGAACGCTACACGTCTTTCTTTATGCAGACGTTGCAAATCCATGCTCATTCCCTGCCCTGTACCAGCTCATAAAATGCATCTTCCAGCGGCATGCCCGGCTTACCCGCCTGTGCTGTCACTTCGTCCAGCGTACCCTGCGCAATGATGGCACCCTGATGAAGTACAATGAAACGATCGCAATAATTTTCAATCGTGGACAAAATATGAGAACTGAGTAGAATGGACGAACCCGAACGCTTCATCTCTAACATAAAGTCAAGCAGGGAACGAATACCAAGCGGGTCCAAACCCAAAAAAGGTTCATCTATGACATACAACGGCGGTCCCGCTAAAAATGCACACATAATCATCACTTTCTGGCGCATCCCTTTAGACAGGTGCATCGACATACTTCCACTTTTATCCCGCATACGGAACAAGTCCAGCATTTGATCACTGCGTGTGCGGAAATCTGCTTCGCTAACTCCGTACGCTCTGGCCGTGAATTCCATATGCTCCATCACCGTCATTTCAGGATACAGCTCTGGAGATTCAGGTACAAAAGCAATGGCTCCCTGATATTCCTCGGGATTTTCATCCTGCTTATGCCCCTGCACACGAATTTCTCCGGCCTGCGGTGTCATCAGGCCCAAAATATGCTTCATGGTCGTACTTTTCCCGGCCCCGTTCAGACCAATCAGTCCTACCATTTCGCCCGGTTTCACATCCAGCGAAATCTGATGCAACACCGGGCGCTTGGCGCTATATCCGCCGGTCAGTCCGTTAATTTGCAACACAGGCTGTTGTTCCATGGCTCCCCCTCTTCTCCCTTACTCGTTCGGTTTTGATCCTTTTTCCTTCAGCCATCTTGGTGCACCCTTGTTTTTGCGATCACGCTCGCGCTGTGCTTTTCCTGCTTTGGACAAGGCTGCACCTTTGCTCTTGCCTGGAGCTGAACCGTTCGCGGAATTCCTGCCAGGACGTCCGTTTTCGGCACGAACAGGTGCCTTTCGGTCCTCCGCCGATGCTCCGTTAGATAAGGATCTAGCCTCGGAGGGTCTTACAGGTGCACGCTTGGCATCCGCCGGACGCGGCACAACTACTCGACCTCCATGCAACGCACGCTCTGCGATGTCAATGCCCAGTTCACGGGAGAACTTACGCATGATGAACGTTTCACGGTCAGTGACAACCGATGCCACCAATCCTTTGCGTCCCATCCGTCCTGTCCGTCCTGCACGGTGAACATAAGCTTGACTATCCGTAGCCGGATCAAAATGAATAACCATTTCAAGGCCCTCAATATCCAGACCACGGGCTGCCACATCCGAAGCGACCAGCACTTTGAGCTTGTCCTCACGGAATCGGGCCAACACATTGCTACGCGTGACTTTATCCGCATCTCCATACAAGGATGCCGTAGTCAGCCCCATATGCTTGAGCTTGGCCTCAATCTCCCCGATGGCATTGGTTGTATTCACGAACACCAGCGCTTTTCTCGGATTAAAATGACGTACCAGACGGCGCAGCATATCCACCTTATCCCGTTCTTCAGATACAAAGTAATAGTGTTCCAGTCCACTGGCCGTCTTCTGGTCGGGATCAATCCCAATTTCTACGTATTCACGCATCTCCCGTTTCGCCAGCGACTGAATCTCGTCGTTCAGCGTTGCGGACAAGAATACCAATTGACGATCGCGTTGGGCGGTGCCCAATATATTGGTTACATCGCCTGCTCCGCCGAGCTGGAACATCTGATCCACCTCATCGATAACAATGGCTGTAATATTGTGCATTTTCAACTTTTTTGAAGCGATGAGTTCCCGTACACGTCCTGGTGTGCCCACGACAAGCTGTGGATGATCCTTGAGCTTTTCGATTTGACGTTTGATAGCCGCCCCACCAATCAGACCGAGTACACGGATTCCGCGATGCTCACCGTAGCGCTGACCCTCACGTACAATTTGCATGGCCAGTTCCTGGCTTGGAGCTAGTATCAGCTTTTGCGTAGCCTTTTTCTGCGGATCAATCGCTTGCAACAGCGGCAGCAAATAAGCCAGTGTCTTGCCTGTGCCAGTTTGTGAGCGCGCCAATACATGCTTTCCCTTCATTATTTCCGGTATAGCCTCTGCCTGAACTGGCGAAGGCTGTGTAATTTCATGCTCAGTCAGTTTGTCCAACAGATCTTGTTCAACGCCGAGCGATTCAAAATTCAATGTCATGAAAAGGTCCAACCCCTATACGTAAATTCGTTACTCTCCATTATATGCGAAAATAGCCCTGTTACCAAATCACAAAAATAAAAGATGTCCCTCACCATAGCTAATGGCTTACGGGACATCTTTTATTTCTTATTCATCACCCCATGACCCAGCCTGTCGGTCAGTCTGGGAGCTAACTGATACAGCTTGAGAAAAGGAGATACCCACCGTGGCAGATTAACCTCCTCCTTGCGAAGCTCCATCGCTCTTACGATATGCCGTGCTACCTTATCTGGTTGTAGCATAAACCAGCTTACATTTCGAACATATCCTCCTGAAGGATCTGCCAACTCAAAAAACGGTGTGTCGATCGGCCCCGGATTAATCGTCGTTACAGTCACTCCACTCCCGCGCAGCTCTTGCCGGAGCGCATTGCTGAAACCGAGCAAAGCATGCTTCGTCGCCGTGTAAGAAGACGATTTGGCTGTCCCGATTTTCCCGGCCATTGATGCTACATTGACAATCTGTCCAAGGCCCCGCTCTGTCATTTGTGGCAGAAACGCCTTGATGCAGCGAACAACACCCATGTAGTTCACGTCCATCATTTGTTCAAACTCCGTCAGGTCGGTTTCATTAAAATACTCAAACTTTCCGTAGCCTGCATTGTTAAGTAATATATCGACCCGTCCGTACTGTCCCAATACTCGTGCTGCAACAGCCTCTACCTGCTCCTGGCGGGTGACGTCCAGTTGGATAAGCTCATGTCTGCCGCTGATTCCCGCAGATACTTGCTTCAGTCGCTCCTGCGAGCGTGCTGTTAAAATAGGAATCGCGCCCTTTTCGCTTAACAACTGAGCGCAAAGGGCGCCAATCCCACTAGATGCACCTGTAATCACAACTATCTTGTCCTGTAGTATACTCACGCTCATCCCTCCACATTAAAGAAACTTGCTCCTTTAATATTAAGAGATCATCACCTGAATATCCAGCTCACCGATTCCTTCCACCGTGAGCGGAATATAAAGGGCACGCTGAGGCACAAAAGTGGTCAAGTTTTCTGATTTCATGACCTGCGGAGGCGTAATATCCACGACAATTCCCTGACTGGACAAAATCGTACTGGCATTACCACTAATCATATTGCCCAATTCTGAAATTGCGCTTTTTCCCATCTCATCAATTTCAGTCAACACAAATCCGCCCATCATCGCTGATACCATACGTAGCGCCACCTGTTCATTCAGGCCGAACACAATATTTCCGCTAAGCTGTCCGGTCATCCCGATCATAATCCAGATGTGGTCGTCCACCAGCTCGACATTTTTCACACCAAGATTTCCGGATGAAGGAGATACTTGGATCAATTGTTCAATGACCCGTCGCGCCGACTCCAAAAAAGGATTTATCACTTCTGCCTTCACGATCAAAGCGCCCCTTTACGATGGGCTTTTAGACACACAACAAAAGTCCCATTTAAATTAGAATTTTTTAATTAAATATTACTGTAAAACGAATCGATCCTCATTAAAATGCTCTCTATATCACTTATCGACAGCTACCCGGTAATTTTTTATAGCTAAACCACAAAAAATGTGAATAATGTCCTATATCTTTACTTCTTACCGGTTTTAGATTGATTATTTTTGAAGGATATCAGGACTTTAGTCTTTATTTCCCAATATACCACACTTTAAGGTGCTCTGCTTCGATTCATTGCCCTTCCTGCTCGAATAACCTATAATTTAATGAAATAAAGCATAACGACGGTTTTACATATGAACCTATGGATTGGCTAAAAATATTCATTCTATACAGCTGCGATAAGATTAAGAAAAGAGAGGAGGAACTTCATGAACATCAGTCAACTCGAAACACTTATCATGATTTCCAAAACGATGAGCTTCCGCAAAGCCGGAGAACTTCTCAATTTGACGCAGCCGGCGGTGTCCGCCCAAATTAAAAGTCTAGAGGATGAGTTCAAAACCATCCTGATTGACCGCAACCAGCCTGTCACCCTGACCGACCGGGGAGCTGTTTTTTTGGAACATGCCGAGCGCATATTAGAGGTTGTTGAGGAATTAAGACAAAAATTGTACGATCTAAACGAAACACCACAGGGTCACATTGCGCTGGGTACCACAACATCCATCGCTATTCAAATTTTACCGCGCGTGCTTTCCTACTTTCAGGATCAGTTCCCTCTCATCAAAACCTCCATTCAATCCATGGCTTCCTCCATGATTTATCAGCAGGTGGAGAACGGACTTATTGATGTTGGCATCGGCTATCTGATCGAACGTAATCCTAATTTAAGCACTTCGGTTCTGTATTACGATTCCTTTGAGCTAGTCGTGTCTCCTACTCATCCGCTGGCTTCACAACCACATGCTACCATTGAAGCCCTTCGGGAAATTCCGCTGATTCTGCTCTCTCCTGATACGGTGGGACGAAAATTCGTAGACGATGTATTTAAAAAGCACCAAATCGTGCCTCATGTCGTGATTGAGTTGTCCAGCAGTGAGGAAGTCAAACGGATGGTCGAAATTAATCTCGGTGCGGCCATTATTTCCAGACTATCGGTCACTTCTGAACTGCGTGCAGGCACATTAAAAATGATCCATATTCCTGAGCTGGAAGTTAGTCATCCGGTAGGAGTGATTTATAAATCCGGCCGATATCTAAACTCAGCCATGCAGCAATTTTTAAGTGATCTGAAGGGGATGCCGGAGACGAATTTCACCAGTTCTGAATAACGTAATTCGCTATGAACAACATACGCAATATAAACCCTGATTACGAAAGGAAGACAGGCTATGAAATTTGATCTGCACACCCATCATTTCCGCTGCGGTCATGCAGACGGAAACATTCGAGATTACATTGAAGCAGGCATTCAGTCGGGCTTACAAGCGATTGGTATTTCGGACCATTCCCCTTTCCTGGGCAGCGAACAGGATCAGGCTTTTCCTAAAATTTATATGGCCAAATCACAGCTTGCTGAATACGTAGAAGAGGTACAACAGCTTAAAAAAGAATACGAAGGCCGTATTGACGTGCTCCTCGGATTGGAAACGGATTATTTTCCTGATTTTGCTGAATTATATCGTTCCACTCTGGCTCCTTATCCATTTGATTATCTCATTGGGTCGATTCACAATGTCGAAGGGGACAGCATTTTTAACCGTAACCGTTGGAACAAATTAAGCGACGCTCGTAAAATCGAGGTCAAACAAGCCTACTATGCGCTCATTCAGGAATCTGCGCGAAGCGGCATGTTTCAGATTTTAGGCCATATTGACGCAATGAAGGGGAACTTTCCAGCCTTTTCAGACATTCCTGCTGATGAAGCCATTGATGAAACCTTGCAGGTAATTGCGGAATCCAATGTGGCGATTGAAATTAACACTTCGGGTAAAACCAAACTGAGTGGCGGATGGTACCCGTCTGCTTCTATTTTAGAAAGAGCGCACCATTTTGGTGTGGAGGTTACTTTTGGTTCGGATGCCCATAAACCTTCGCGGGTAGGCGATGACTGGGAAGAAGTAAAGGCAATGCTGAAGGATATCGGCTTCCGGGAATGGGTCTATTTTAAAGAAAAACGTAAAATTTCTGTGGCGCTTTAAAATTCAAGGTGGGAATTGCCTCTCCGCAAATCATTTGATCTTACGAACGCTGCTGCAATGGAATTGTTGGGGATTGTAATTTATAAGGTAATAATTCCATTGCAAAGGCGAATGCTTAGCAAGATTATGACATCTATGTGTGAGGAGAATTACATATGCACTTGGAAGATCCTATGGACAAATTTAAAAAGCTAAAGCATGACATCACGCGATTTATGCTAATCTATAAATTTGCGCTCGACGAAATGGAAACCAAGATTGAAATATTAAAGCAGGAATTTCAGGCATTACACGATTACAGCCCTATTGAGCATACCAAATCACGCCTTAAATCTCCTGAGAGCATCATGAATAAAATGATTCGTAAACATAGTGAGTTATCGCTGGATGCTATCAAAGATCATATCAAGGATATCGCCGGCTTGCGTATTACTTGCTCTTTTATTTCTGATATTTATGATGTCAGTAACATGCTTCAGAGACAAAGTGACTTGAAGGTGCTGGAAATTAAGGATTACATCAAGAACCCCAAGCCGAACGGTTACCAGAGCCTGCATTTGCTGGTTCAAGTTCCTGTATTCATGTCGGATTGTGAGGAGCTAGTCTGCGTAGAGGTGCAAATTCGAACCATTGCGATGGATTTCTGGGCCAGCCTGGAGCATAAAATATTTTATAAGTACAACCAGTCCGTTCCCGAAAGTCTGACACGTGAATTAAAGAACGCAGCAGACTCCGCTAATGCGCTAGATCTCCAAATGGAGCGACTGCATCGTGAAATTAAGGAGATTAAAGACGCTAGAGGTGAAGAGGACTCCATGGAGGAGCTTCGGAAGATTATGATTAATAATCAGCAAATTACGGTGCCGGCCAATTTCTTGAAGCTTCTAGGAGAGTAGGATTAGGCAGTGCTCCACCGCTATGCGAATGATTGGTTCAACGAATCGCATGTTTGTTCAAAAATGAAAGAATAGAATCATTGATTAAGATCGGCTTCTCTCTAAGCATGTGCGGTCGATGACTACAACTGGAGCAATTAGATAACGTGAGTCTTGAACCCATGAGCATAATTCTAAAAGCTGCTCTTCTGTGACGAAATCGTCATGTTCTCCCGCGATAAATAATGCAGGGCACGTAATGCTACTTAACTCACTACGTGTCAATTGCGGATATTGGCGCCAATCCTGTGCGCTCTGACGCATAATCAAATTCATCTGCCCCCTCAGGACAGGCGACTCCACTACAGCCTATGGTTGTAACGGTGGCGAACATTTGAGGGTGCTTCACCGCACAGTATAAAGCCCCATTGCCTCGCAGCTGTACCCATTTTTCGTAATACATTTCTAAATCCTGAATCTCTACGTATGGCATATGATCCTCCTCTTTTTCATTACGTCCTGTATCTTTTACATTCATTAGTCCGTCTATCTTAATATAAATGAAAACCATTTCAGAAGGAGTGATGTAAATATGAAAAAGGTACTTGTTTTGGGTGGAACCCGTTTTTTTGGCAAGAGACTGGTGGAACGTCTGCTGGAGAGTTCCGAGAACTCCGTTACCATCCTCACACGAGGCCAAACAAGCGATTCGTTCGGTGACCGCGTTCAGCGGATCTGTGCAGATCGTACCGACCAGCAAGCGCTCGCTAAGGCAGTAGGCGAGCAAGTGTGGGACGTTGTTTATGATAATATTTGCTTTTCTCCTGATGAAGCCAGCGAAGCCTGCCGCATTTTTGATGCTACAGCCAAAAGGTATATTGTGACCTCCAGCCTATCCGTCTATGATTCGAGCCCGGAAGTGCTGACAGAGAGCATCTTTGACCCTCAGGCTTACCCGGTTCGCAAGGGCGGGAAGGACGATTTTACATATCAGGAGGCTAAACGGCAGGCAGAAGCAGTTTTTATGCAGCAAGCTACATTTCCTGTAGTTGCTGTTCGTTTTCCGATTGTATTGGGGACAGACGATTATACGAAAAGACTTCATTTTCATATCGAACATGTTCGTGAAGGAATAGAATTCGGAGTACCTAATGCCGCAGCACAAATCTCATTTATTCGTTCCGATGAAGCCGCAGATTTTCTGTTTTGGCTTGGTCACACTCCTTTTACAGGTCCTGTAAATGCTTGCTCCAACGGTACAGTGAGGATTGGGGAGATCATTTCGATCATTGAGCAGGTAACTGGAAAACAAGCTGTGATGAAAGAAAAAACAGCAGACGAGCACATGTCTCCATTTGGTATTACACAATCGTGGTACATGGATACGTCCAAAGCCCAGTCAGAGGGGTACTCATTTCTCTCCCTAAATGAATGGCTTCCGGAGCTGATAACCAGCCTGACCCGTTCCTAAAAACCATAAAAAAAAGGGGACCCGAAGCTTCGGGTCCCAGCAATATATATATGATTCAAAGGGGGTCATGTTTATGTTGTACCCACTCTATGTTAAAGTAACTTTGCAGTTATATTTCATTTTGTAACAAATTGAAATATAACTGAGCACAGCCAAGGCAAGAAGGCTACTCGCTTCCGCAGAAATAGAGAAGGCACTACTATAGGATAACAAAAAAAGAGGACCCGAATGATCGGGTCCCAGCAACATATATTATTCAAAAGGGGGTCATGTCTGTATTGTACCCGTCCTGTGTTAGAGTTGTTTTGCAGTTATATTTCATCTTTGTAACAAAATATTCCAATGTTATTTCTACGCATAATCCCCTTGGGTCAGCGAAAATACCAATACACTCGGCACCTCTCCTGAGGGATCATAGGCACCAATGGTACGCAGCAGACGCATCTTATTTTTAATAAGCACGCGCATGGAAGCCTGATTATCCGCTTGGCAACGACTTTCGATCCGCTGGAGCTTCAAAGATCCGAAACCAAAATTCAGCATTTCTCCTACCACTTCTGTAGCCAGCCCCTGTCCCCAAAAAGGACGATCCAGAATATAGCCCAATTGCGCCTCACCCGTTCTTTCATTCCATTGCTGAAAAGAGACGATACCGAGCAACGGTGAAGAGGTAAGCTCATTGGATTCACTAAGTAGATTGCTTTCTTCTGTATTTCTCGGATGCCATTCCACCGCAAAATGCAGGGAATCTAGTGAATCGGAAGAAATTTTAATTTGCGCAACCAGACGCCGCATTCGTGCATAGACTGGCTTGCGAATTCGATTCACATATTGGATCACCAATGGATCGGATAGGATCCGTTCCAGCGCGGGATAATCCTCCGTTCTTAGCTGGCGCAATCGGACTCGACGGGTGTAAAGCTCTGGTAGCCCAAGACGAAGCATTTCTCTGGTCAGCACAATGTTCCCTCCTGCGGATGGATTGGCTTTTAGAAATGAATGTTTCCATACTTAATCCATGTCCTGAATCCCGCGGTAAATTCCTGTACGCAGCTCTCGAATATAATACGGCAAAGAAGGCACATCAGCTTCCTCCGCTTGTTTTACCGCCAGTTCTATATCATAAGGTACACGTACAAAATGAATGGAGAAGGACGTAGGCTGCTCCTCTCCCATCTCCCCCTCTAAAATGCAGTAGGAAGCCTGCGTAACATCCAACGGATTCCCGACACTGCCGACGTTAAAAAGTGTTTTCCCCTGAAAATGCTGGATAAAAGCATTGTGCACATCACCATATCCCACAACATCCGGAGCAAAAGCAACTTTTCCATTTTCTTCTGCTAACGGATCGAACATGGCAAGCCGTTTTTCCGGCTCATCCCATGGCTGCACACGGTGATACACACTTTGCGGCGAGGCATGCACCAGACGGATACGGCGTCCGCTCATTCTGAAATCATAATGAAACGGTAACTGTGCCAAATACTGCACTCGTTCTGCCCCCAAGCGCTCGGCTTGCCAGCTAAAATTGAGATCATCCGTAATACTGACCAGCTCATCCCAATTCCCCCGCACTACCACTTCACAACGTTGACGGACAGCATCCAGTACCTCGCTCGGGCTAGGCCCTTTGCCGATCAGATCCCCCAAACAAAACACACGGCTAATGCCTCGGGAAGCAATATCCTCCAGCACCGCCTCACAGGCAGGCCAATTGCCATGAATATCTGAAATGACAGCAATACGATCCATCTGAACCTCACTCCTTTGTCCGAAACGACTACATCTCTACACTACATTCAAGCCATCTTTATGTAGTTCCAAACTATATGACGAAGATGAAAAAAAATCATGGCCTATTGGCCAGATTTTAGCGTAATGACACTAAGCTCCGGCCTGCACAGCACGCGAATCGGCAAATGTGTCATGCCAATGCCTCGGCTAACATATAGCGGCATTCTCTCCGTTCCCACATGAAATAATCCCTGGATGTACTTGCGTCCACCCGGAGGCGGCATTGGCGCTCCAATGACCGGCAAGCGTACCTGTCCTCCATGCGTATGCCCCGACAATTGAAGATCAAAGGACATTTGCGCCGCCACATCTGCATAGTCCGGCTCATGCATCAGCAGGAGCTTGCACATCTCATCAGGTAGTCCGTGGATGGCACGCTGCGGATTGGGCTTGCCCATAATGTTATCCTCTAAACCGACCATGGCTACACGCTGCCCCGCGCGCTCTACAATCGCATGCTCGTTTCTCAGCAACGTAAACCCGGTTTTCGGATACAATTCCTGTACTCCGGCGGGTAAGCCTCTATAATCATGATTGCCCAGAATAGCAAACTTACCAAGGGTAGCGTGCATGGAAGCCATAACTGGAACAGCAGCCTTCATGGATACTGCATAGTCATCCACAATATCGCCTGTAAAACAGAGCAAATCTGGCTTCAGACCTGCTATCCGGTCCGCAAGCTCGCGTAGATCCTGCTCATCCATATGAAAACCCAAGTGCACATCACTAAAATGTACGACCCTGATTCCGTCAAAAGCAGACGGAAGACGAGGGATAGACAAGTTGAAGCGTGTAATTTCCAAATGATTAGGCTCCCATAAGGAAGCATATCCTCCAGCCAGAAGCGCGGTTCCGGCTGTGGCTAAAGCCGCTTTTTTCAAAAAATGGCGGCGCGAAGGATTGGCTGGTTCATTTGAAACGGAACGCCGCGAAGAACCGGGAGGGATAGCGGCCCCCTGATGCGGGCCATCCTGACTCTCGCGGCGGGTGTGCGGCGTCTTCTCCATATGCGTTCCCCCTTGCGATCTATTCCTTGATCTTACTTATTCGAATTCTTACCGTCCAAAAGCTTTAGCGATGGGTGGACAACCACTGCTCCGCATAGTCTACCAAATCACGTTGCCTCGCGAAAAAACATGAAGCCTCCCCAATGTTCACCCGCGTAAAAGCTGAGGGACAGTCCCGTTCAAAATCAAGTCCCAGCTTCTCAAAGTCATCTGAGGTAATATTAAAATCCTGAAAAGATACCCACGCTTTTGCTCCATCCACCATCATAGGAGCTTGATGAGTGATCACTTCACGTCCATTGTAGGCTGTTCGATATTCCGCCAAATGCAAGGACGTGTTGCTGTCATGTCCGCAGCCCAACAGCACTACATAGGCATCTGCCTCGTACAGCTTCGCCAAGGGCGAATGCTCACCCAGTCCAAAGTCGAGCTCATGAGCTGCCAGTAATTCCGAAGCTGTGGGTCCACGTGCCGCCAGAGAAACATGCGGATGCCCGCTGCGCTTGGTTCCCGGCAGGCCCCGGAACGTTTCTACAATGATGCCCATCCCTCCGGTCAGCGTCCAGGCCGGATCATAAGCGGGCATTTCCTCGCGCACCAGTTCCCACCATGACTCACCCAGAGGCGGGTTCATCCAAGTCGAGGGATCAGTCAAGTCATGTGACTGTGTCGGCATCACCAGCGTCCCTTCCGGGCCAACTGCTTCGGTTAGTGCGGCAAGAATGACCGAGGCCCCGCCTGGAACAAAGCGTCCAAAGCTGCGCATCGACGAGTGAACAAGCAATGTCATGCCGCTCCGAACCCCCAGATCCTCTAATCCCTTCAATACATCCGACCTAGTGACAGGTCGATTCGTTATCGGTTGCACAGTCACCTGTCCAGCCTCCTTTTCTCCAAAAACGATACACAATACCATAATTATACCATAACTGCTATCCCGCGCTCCTTCCTCCATGTTACCCTCCATCATTCCTGAGCGCAAAAAACAGGCTTTCTCCAGTTTGAGAAAAAGCCTGTTTGGGCATAACCTATTCGCTGTCTAGTGCTATACAGTCAGCCAGCGCTTGAACATATGCTTGGTCGTTTCCTTGTTCATTTCGGCAATAGAAGTGGTCAACGGAATACCTTTCGGACAAGAGCGTACGCAGTTTTGCGAGTTCCCGCACCCTTCCAGCCCGTCGTCTGTCATCAACGCCTCTAGCCGCTCTTCCTGATTCATTTCCCCTGTCGGATGGCTGTTAAACAGGCGAACCTGAGATATCGCCGCAGGTCCGATGAACGTCGTCTTCTCGTTGACGTTCGGACAAGCTTCCAGACAGACACCACAGGTCATGCACTTGGACAGCTCATACGCCCACTGACGCTTTTTCTCAGCCATTCTAGGACCAGGGCCCAGATCGTAGGTACCGTCAATCGGAATCCACGCTTTGACCTTCTTGAGCGCATTAAACATCCGGCTGCGGTCGATGACCAAATCCCGAACTACCGGGAATGTGTTCATCGGCGCGATCGTAATCGGCTGCTCCAGCTTATCGACGAGCGCTGCACAGGCCTGACGCGGCTTGCCGTTAATCACCATGGAGCATGCTCCGCATACTTCCTCCAGGCAATTCGACTCCCAGCACACCGGAGCCGTCTCTTTACCGTGGCTGTCCACCGGATTACGCTGAATTTCCATCAGCGCGCTAATCACATTCATTCCCGGACGATAAGCCAATTCGAATTCTTCCGTATAGGGACTGGCTTTAGGATCAGCTTGACGGGTCACAACGAACTTCACTGTTTTATTCGACTTCACTGCTTGCTCCGACATCTAATACACTCCCTTCCGTTATTTGTTCTTGGAATAATCCCGAATGCGTGGCTTGATCAGCGAAACATCCACCGCTTCATACGAGATTTGTGGTCCTTCCGGTGTCCAGTCCGCAATCGTCGTTTTCAGGAAATCCTCATCGTTGCGATCCGGGAAATCTGGTTTGTAATGGGCCCCACGGCTTTCGTTGCGCAGCAGCGCACCTTTGGTCATCGCTTCAGCCAGCTCCATCATATTCCACAGTTGCCGTGTAAACGCCGCACCCGCATTGTTCCAGCGCGAAGCGTCATTGATGTTAATGTTAGAATAACGCTCCTTCAGCTCCTTGATCTTGTGGATCGTAGCTTCCAGCTTGTCATTATAACGAACCACAGTCATGTTGTTCGTCATCCACTCGCCCAGCTCTTTATGAAGAACATAGGCATTTTCTTTTCCGTCCATATGCAAAATACGCTCATACTTCTCCGTCTGCTGATTGACTGCGGCATCAAATACGGAGGACGCTGTATCCTGTGCAGATTTTCTCAAGCCTTTGATATATTCCACAGCCTTAGGTCCAGCCACCATCCCGCCGTAAATGGCTGACAGCAACGAGTTCGCACCCAAACGGTTCGCTCCGTGGTATTGGAATTCACACTCACCAGCCGCGAACAGGCCTGGTATATTGGTCATCTGATTGTAATCGACCCACATGCCGCCCATTGAATAATGAACAGCCGGGAATATTTTCATCGGAATTTTGCGCGGATCATCACCGACGAATTTTTCATAAATTTCAATAATGCCGCCCAGTTTTACATCCAGCTCTTTCGGGTCCTTGTGGGACAGATCGAGGTAGACCATATTCTCGCCATTAATACCCAGTCCATCATCAACGCATACACTGAATATTTCACGTGTCGCAATATCGCGAGGGACCAAATTTCCGTAAGCTGGATACTTTTCTTCGAGGAAATACCATGGCTTACCATCCTTATACGTCCAAATACGACCGCCCTCTCCCCGTGCCGACTCGGACATGAGACGCAACTTGTCATCACCGGGTATAGCCGTCGGATGAATCTGGATAAACTCACCGTTCGCATAGCGTACGCCTTGCTGATACACCGCACCGGCAGCTGTGCCCGTATTAATGACGGAATTCGTGGTTTTACCGAAAATAATCCCGGGCCCACCAGATGCCAAAATAACTGCATCCGCCGCAAAAGTCTTCACTTCCATCGTACGCAAATCCTGCCCGCAAATCCCTCGACAGATGCCTTCATCATCCAGTACAGCCTGTAAAAACTCCCAGTTTTCATACTTGGTCACCAAACCCGCAGATTCCCAGCGCCGTACCTGCTCATCGAGAGCGTACAGAAGCTGCTGTCCTGTCGTCGCACCAGCAAAGGCGGTCCGATGATGCTGGGTACCGCCGAAGCGGCGGAAGTCCAGCAGTCCTTCCGGTGTCCGGTTAAACATGACGCCCATGCGGTCCATGAGATGAATGATCCCCGGAGCCGCTTCGCACATCGCTTTTACCGGAGGCTGGTTGGCCAGAAAATCCCCGCCATAGACCGAATCATCAAAGTGAATCCAGGGGGAGTCTCCCTCACCCTTGGTATTTACCGCACCATTGATGCCACCTTGAGCACAAACGGAGTGGGACCTTTTGACCGGAACCAAAGAAAATAAATGAACGTGAACTCCCGCCTCTGCCGCCTTGATCGTAGCCATTAGACCTGCCAGACCGCCGCCCACGACAATAATGTTGGATGCTGCCATTTCTGCTCACTCCTTTTTTTCAGGATTTTTAACCAAATCCCCTTTTACGTTTGAAAATAGAATTTCAACACAATGTATAATGGATATGACTCATTTACAGTAGTTGTTTAAAAGTACTGCATTGCACCAAGGCAGTTGCTGTTTCCTGAAATTCCGCGCTGCGGAATGCAAGCAGGGAGGCGATGAAGCCGATAGACACCACCACGAACAGGGTCATACAGATATAAGAAGATACTTTTTGCGCACGTGGTCCCACAGTAATCCCCCAACTGACCATAAATGCCCACAGTCCGTTAGCAAAGTGAAAGGATGCCGAAACGACACTGATTAGATACAAAATGAAATAAACCGGGTTCGTCACGATGCCATGCATGACCCCGCCTAGCTCCTCATGAGTTACATTACCCAGAGCCACCTGAAAGCGTGTGTCGTATACGTGCCAGATAATAAATACAAACGTAATGACGCCGGAAATACGCTGGAACAGAAAGCGCCAGTTACGTGAATAGCCGAACCTTTTGACATTCGGATCAGCTTGATAAGCGATATACAAGCCATAAATTCCGTGGAACAGTAATGGCAAGTAGATGAATAACGTTTCTAGTACAATAACCAGCGGCAAACCATTCAGGAAGGCCACGCTGCGATTAAATCCTTCCTTGCCACCCTCCACCGCTGTGAAGTTCGTCACCAAATGCTCAACAAAAAATAGAGCCAACGGAATGACGCCAAGAAGCGAATGCAGCTTTCTGGAATAAAATCCTCTCATCTAGGTCATGCTCCCTTCTCCCAATAATAGCGTTTTCAATAGTAATATAACATATAAAATGACAGTTCCCGACAGGAAATGTCCAACAAGGTGTCCCTTATTAGGAAAAACAAAAGTGTGAACATCTTGTGTCGCTTTCATGTTACTCCTTTTCGGCTTATAATGGAATTGCAATATACGTATTAATTATTATGTCTTTTTTGCATAAGAGAGGAAGTGGATGATTTGTTTGAGGATTTGAACGCTTTTGCCGTCATTGTCGAGCAGTCCAGCCTGAATAAAGCCTCCAAACTGCTGAATCTGTCCCAACCCGCCCTGTCCCGCAAAATTGCCAAGCTAGAGGAAGAGCTGGGTGTAAATCTCTTTGATCGTCGGGGCAAACGACTCGAAATTACGTCCACCGGCCGATTTGTTTATACATTCGCACTAGAGCAACGGCAACGACAGCTTCGCTTCTTACAAAAGCTCTCCCAGCACAAAAATGAAGCCCAGAGTATGCTTACACTCGGCGCAAGTCTCACGACACTCCAGACAACGCTGCCTACCCTTGTCGAAGCTTTTATGAGCAAGCATCCTCAAACCGAGCTGAAGCTGCTCACCGGTAAAACCCATGAAATCGTCGCCTTTGTACGTGACAAAAAAGCAGACGCCGGTATTGTCGGGTCTGCCATTCATGAAGTCGGACTGCGTTGCATTCCGCTATTTGACGATCATTTGGAGCTCGTTGTTCCCATTGGACATGAATTAACCGTTAAGACAGGAACGGCCTCGATGAAAGATCTGCAAGGATTGCCGATGATTATTTTCTCCAAAGGAACCTGGTACCGCAGTCTGACGGATGACTTGTTCCAGCGTAGCGGCATCATGCCGGATATCCGCATGGAAATCGACTCCTTCGAGGCGATTGTACGCCTGCTTCCAACCTGTAAGGCTTCCGCCTTGCTACCCAAATCCTATTTGCGTAGCGAACTGCTGCGGGATAATGGACTCACTGCATTGTACTTGCCCGATTTGAAGGAGACACGCCGAACGACCTCCCTCATTTACTCGGAGACGACCGATCTCGGTCCGACAGCACGACGCTGGATTAGCGAGACACGTGCGTCGTTTGCAGGCTACCGTATGGTGTAAAGGGTTTAGCCCTCTTCATTAACATTAACAACCTCATCCTCAAAGCGGCCGATATTATCATTCGAGCCGATGATGACCATAATATCGTCGGCTTTTAATCGATCCATAGCCGTCGGTGCGATCAGGATACCATTCGCCGTATGAAGCGCCACGACGCTACAACCAAAGCGGGTACGGGCATTTAGCTCTGCTAGCGTTTTGCCATTCAGACATGCAGGTACATTGAGTTCCACAATACTATATTCCTTAGACAACTCCAAATAATCGAGCAAATTAGGCGTGACTAGCTGGTGAGCCACCCGGATACCCATATCCCGTTCTGGATAAATAATCCGGTCCACACCGAGCTTTTCTAACGCACGCCCGTGCAGCACAGATATGGCTTTGGCTACGACTTTTTTCACACCCAGCTCCTTCAGCAAAATGGCGGTGAGGATGCTTACCTGAATGTCATCACCAATAGCAACAATGCCACAATCGAAATTACGGATGCCCAGTGATCGCAACGAGTCTTCATCGGTAGCGTCCGCCACGACAGTATGTGTCAACATCTCACTCATACTGTCCACAACATCCTCATTCCGGTCAATGCCTAGCACCTCGCACCCCATATCCACCAATTGCAAAGCCAGGCTTGAGCCAAACCGCCCCAAGCCAATAACTACAAACTGCTGCGTCTTCATATCTACTCGAAAACTCCCTTATCCTATAATCATTTTACCTTCCGGATGACGATATAATTCTTTACCCTTTTTCGGCCCCAGTGCATAAGCTAGCGTGAGTGGCCCCAGTCTACCTGCAAACATCGTCAGGGTAATCACCAGCTTGCCTATGACTGTCAAATCAGGTGTAAGCCCCATCGACAGCCCCACCGTACCAAACGCAGATACCGTCTCGAACAAGATCATCAGAAAATGATGATCTTCGGTTGCCGACAAAATCATCGTCACCCCGATCACGAACAGCAACCCCAGCAGTGTAATGGTCAAAGCCTTGTAAATTCGTCCCTGCGCAAGTCGGTACTTGAACAGTACAATATCTTCTCGCCCCCGCAGCATCGAAATCACCGCTCCAATGAGCAGGGCGAATGTTGTGGTCTTAATCCCGCCTCCAGTAGAGCCAGGAGAAGCCCCGATAAACATGAATATGATGATAAAAAACTGCGTAGCCTGCCGCAAGCCTGCAATGTCCAAGGTATTGGCACCTGCGGTACGGGGAGTAACGGACTGGAATAAAGATCCCAATAGCTTACCACCCCAATCAAGCGAGCCGAGAGTCTTCGGATTCGTAAACTCAAATACAAAAATCACGAGCGTGCCGACTACAATCATAGCGCCCGTCATGCTGAGTACCACCTTGGTATGCAAGGACAGTCTCTTGCGCTTGCGATATTCTGCCAGGTCTGACATCACTACAAAACCAATGCCGCCTGAAATAATCAAAAACATGGCTGTAAAATTAACAATCGGATCATATACATAACCTGTCAAGCTGCGAAATTCACCGAATAAATCAAAACCAGCATTGTTAAACATGGAGATGGCATGCCAGATTCCAAAATAAATCGCCCTGCCTACGGGCATATCAAAGGACCAGCGAACCGAGAATATCGTAGCGCATACGCCTTCAATAACCAGTGAGTACAGTAATACCTTACGGATTAACCCGACAATTCCCTCTACAGAAGTCTGATTCATCGCTTCCTGCAAAATGAGACGCTCCCGCAGGGAAATCCGACGCTTGAACACCAGTGCAATCAAGGTAGCCATGGTCATAAAGCCTAGGCCGCCGATCTGAATGAGCGCCACGATAACAACTTGACCAAAGGTTGTAAAAAAGGTCCCCGTATCCTTTACGACAAGCCCTGTAACACAGGTCGCGGAAGCGGCAGTAAACAAAGCGTCTACAAACGCAAGTGGCTTTCCTGTTGTATTGGAGATCGGCAGCATTAACAATAAACTACCTATTAGAATGATAATGGCAAAGCCCGCAACGAATATCTGCGGTGGAGAAAGCCGGAGCCAGCTTGCATTGGGATTCATCTATTCATCACTTCTCTCCTAATCCTTAAAACTATAAAAACAGTGATTTAATACGGTGTAAGCTCGCTACGCGTTCCATTTGATCTTCCGATCGTCGTTGCCCCTGAATTTTTTGATTTTTCCAAACCTTAGTTAACTATAATTAGCATTCCCTGAATACAGGAAGAATGCATGTCAAGCACTACTCGGTCCCCTGTGCTATTGGCGGGCAGTAGCGAAGGGGGCAGAATTGTTCTGAAGAAGCGAAGCGTTTGCCTTTATCTCCGGATTTTAACCATTAAAGGGGGTATACAATCAAAAAATCCGGGGATAACAGCAATCGGAAGAATAATCTGCACCCGCAGCGGTCTATCTAACCAATCCAAACACTTTTATACGCACAAAAAAAGACACCGGAAAACCGAGTGCCTGACTTGGTTCCTGCTCATAGCCTACGAGGTTAGCTGACGGATTCGGGCAGCACAGTATGCCCTATTTACACTTCCGATCCACCAGTGATCGGCTGTAAAATTCACCCCAGTAACATGGTTCCCCCGTTTTCCCATAGAAATTCGGCTCAACTGTATATCATTACCTATGTATTTTATAGGCATTGCCTCAAGATTATAATCCTTCTATATCCAGATCACAAAACCGATTTCGTCGAAAAAACGTGAAATTGGCTTTATTTTGCGAATGGGCATCGTTTAATCGCAGCTTATCTTATTTTATTGGAACTTTAAAGTGCTTTCACTCTATTTTCATGAATATCGCTGGTCTGTTGGCGGGAACCTGTGCAGTATGATATCTTTAATGGATGTTCTTATTTACAGATTAAGGAGGAAACTCATGAATCCTATCGGGAAACCGGTCGTGCTCACGGCCAACTTCAAAAAATTAGGCTTGCTGGGCGGGATTGGCCTGATTTGCTTTTTTATCTTTCAATTGCTTATTCCCTCGCTTAGCAATCCGAGTCCAGAATCAGTAATGAATGCAAAGGTCATCAGCAAACAAGAAGCGGTCATACACGCATTGGACTTCGCCCGCTCCGAGCTGGGATATACTGAATCACAGCCAGAGGAGCCTCTGGTGACCTATCAGGCCGAAACAGATTTGTACGGTTATTTATCTAGAGAAAAACTGCTTCAACAGTACGACCGTACATGGAAGAAAAATTACCCTTACGAAACCTTTCGGGTCGATCTGCCTGAATCCTCAGCGAAGAGCAAGCTGCAAATTCATGTAGATTTATCCACTGGGAAGGTCGTTAGTTTTAAACGGATCACCTCCAGCACCAATTACACGCAGGCTGATATTTCTACGGATGAACAAGCACGTAACAGGCTTGTACGTGTGGCTGAGGACGGCATGACGCTTGAAGCCAAGGAGCAGGCGGCCGCTGTATGGGTGAAGCGCTTTGGCTTTAAGCCGTCGGACTTGAAGCTCGCGACCACTGAACAAGAAGGCGGATTAAAGTATACCGTAGACGATAAAAAAATTGGCGCCTCGGTACTTACACTGGCTTTTACTTTTGAAGACGGTGATGTTCGCTCCTTCACTCAAAGCTTTTCGGCCCCGTCATCCTATACCGATTATATCGAAAAGCAAACATTTTGGGCGAATTGGATGACCTATGCGGGTTATGCCCTATTTAGCTTTGTGCTGGGTGTACTTGCCATTGTGTATGCGTCACTCACCCGACGACATACTTCATTTGTACGCGGCATTGTTCTATCCGTTATATACTTTATTGCTAGTATAGCTGGGACCATGAACATGCTGCCTTTATTGCAAGCAGAAGCAGGCGGTAAGGGCATGCTTATATTTCTTATGGTTTTCCAGATTGGTGTTACCTTCTTCATGGCTGTAGCGCTCTACTTCTCCTTGGTCGGCGGTGACGGACTTATGCGTCAGGTTGGACTGAATGCATGGCCGCGTGCAAAAGAGCCGGGCTACGGGCTGTATGTGCTTCGCAGTATGTATGTTGGCTACTTGTGGGCCTTTATTTTACTCGGGGTACAATCCATCTTGTTCTTTATACTGGAGCGGACATTTAATACATTCTCCACCACAGATGCCACGCAATCCCCTTACAATATGGCTTATCCATGGCTACTGCCGATTATGGCCTGGATGGCAGGTATTGGAGAAGAGACTGTCTACCGTCTGTTTGGTATTCCGATGGTCAAAAAAATAGTGAAAAATACTTTTGTTGCTTGTCTGATCACCACGCTGATTTGGGCACTGGGACATACACTTTATCCGATCTATCCAGTGATTTCCAGACCTATTGAGCTGACTTTTCTTGGTTTGCTGTTCAGTTTTGTGTTCCTGCGTTACGGCTTTATTGCCGCTATGTTCAGCCACGTTATTTTTGACAGCATTCTAATGGGACTTAGTGTGATGAGTCTGGGAGACACTGTGAATGTGAGCGCTGGTCTATTCTGGATCTTACTTCCAGCCATCGTGGGTTACATCATTTATTGGTTTAGTCCTAAAAAACCAAATCGAATGATGTTTGAACCTATACAAAAAGAGGAGCCGTATTCTACGACTCCTCCTCCCGAAGGGCAGCTATAATCTGACGCGCAAGCTTATCCCCAATAGAGAGAGGCCGGAAGTCTTCGACACTGGCCTCTCTTATTTTTTTGAGCGATCCAAAATGCTTAAGCAGTAACTTACGCCGTTTCTCGCCGATGCCTGGAATAGAGTCCAGCCGGGAAGTTACCATAGATTTGCCGCGTTGCTCGCGGTGGAACGTAATGGCAAAACGGTGAACCTCGTCCTGAATCCGTTGCAGCAGATAAAATTCTTCGCTATTGCGTGCAAGTGTCACGGCCTCAGAGGACTCTCCCACTAATAGTTGGGAAGTTCTATGTTTGGCATCCTTCACCAGACCACACACAGGAATGAACAAACCCAGCTCATTTTGCAATACATCGGTCGCCGCCTTAATTTGTCCACGTCCACCATCGACAACGATCAAGTCGGGACGTTCCAAATTTTCCTTAAGCACACGTTCATATCTACGTCGGATAACCTCACGCATTGTTTCATAATCATCGGGTCCCTGCACAGAACGGATTTTATATTTACGATACTCCTTCTTGGCAGGTTTGCCATCAATAAACACGATCATGGCTGAGACTGGATCGGAACCCTGGATGTTGGAGTTATCAAATGCCTCCACCCGGTGCAAGCTATCCAGCCCAATGGCACGTCCGAGATTGCTTGCAGCTTTGGATGTTCGTTCCTCATCCCGCTCGATCAGCTTAAACTTCTCATCCAAAGCTACACGTGCATTTTCCGTCGCCATGCCTGTCATTTGCTTTTTCAGTCCACGCTGCGGTACAAGTACCTTTACATCCAACCATTCAGCCAGAGCGAGAGCCGCCGTACTCGGGTCCTCCAGTCCACCGGATAGTTGAGTTTCTATTTCCTTTATCTCGGCATCTTGGTCACCAGCTTGATCTTGATTCGTTGCCGCTGCATAAGTTGCCCGTTCTTCAGCCACCAGCAGTGAGTCAGCAGAATGCTCTGTCTCCGTTTGTATCGCATTCTCATCTGTCTGTCCGGTAACATCGGCTGTAGCTGCACTGTGGAGTGCAGTTTCAGCCGCAACCGGTTGATCGACATTGACCTGTTCCGCCTGCATCAGCTTAGGAGAATCCGGCAGCAATATTTCCTGCGGCACTGCTGGGTTGTCACTATAATATTGCGTCACATAGGACATAAAATCACTGTAAGCCTCACCGTAGAAAGGAAAAGTCGACATATGGCGCTCGATCATTTTACCTTTGCGGACATATAGGATCTGTACACACATCCAGCCCTTATCTACTGAAAAACCGAATACATCTCGATCTTTCGCATCCGATGTGGTGATTTTCTGCTTTTCCATCATCGCGTCGATGCTGATAATCTGATCTCGCAACTCCTTGGCCCGCTCAAAGTACAATTCCTCTGCGGCCTCCTGCATTTTATGCTGAAGATCCTTTTTAATTTCCTCATGTCCCCCGCTCAAAAAGGAACCAATTTCCTGACCAATCTGGTCATACGTTTCCTTCTCGACCTCTTTCACACAAGGCCCCAAACATTGATGCATGTGATAATACAGACACACTTCCTTGGGCATCACACCACACTTGCGTAACGGATACATACGGTCCAGCAACTTCTTCGTCTGATGTGCCGCGTAGGAATTGGGGTACGGTCCAAAATATTTTGCTTTATCTTTCAGAACGCGACGGGTCACCTCCAGCTTGGGGTGTGCCTCGTTCGTAATTTTCAAATACGGAAAGGTTTTATCATCCTTCAATAGCACGTTATAGCGTGGCTGGTACTTTTTAATGAGATTGCACTCCAAAATGAGCGCCTCCATATTACTGCCTGTAACGATATATTCAAAATCACGGATATCGGAAACCAGTCGCTGCGTCTTGCCGTTATGGCTACCTGTAAAATAGGAACGGACCCGGTTTTTCAACACTTTGGCCTTGCCGACATAAATAATGGTGCCTTCGCTATTCTTCATCAGATAACAGCCTGATGCATCCGGCAGTAACGCTAATTTGTGCCGTATGTTCTCCAGCGCCTTTTCCTGATTCTGCAAGTCCTCCGCATAAGGTTTCATTTGCCCGGTTCCTCCTTCCATTCTTAATGACTACTCAACTAACTACTTATAATATATAGGAATAATACACAAAAACGCCCCCGGTATTTACAACCGGAGGCATTGACCTTTCATGGCCGCTCCACCAAGCCCCCGCGGGAGCATGGGTCACATGCGATGATTATTGGTGCTTAGTAAGCATGCTTTTCAGCGCTTCTTTGGAGTTCAGACCTACCACTTTATCAACAGGCTGTCCGTCTTTGAAAACGATCAGGGTCGGAATACTCATCACGCCGAAACGGGAAGCAGACTCTGGATTTTCATCCACGTTCACCTTCGCGATTTTGACGCTGTCGCCAACTTCTGTGGACAGATCCTCCAGAATAGGAGCGATCATTTTGCAAGGACCGCACCATGGCGCCCAAAAATCAACCAAAACGGTTCCTGTGCCTTCGACTTCTGCGTTGAAGGATTGATCGGACACGTTAACAATTGCCATTGTATGTTCCTCCTTTATAGAAAAGTCAAGATTATTATAACCTGTAATGTCTGTTTCGACACCTTTTAATTATATCACAATAGTCTTTTAATTGTAAGATATCGAAATAGCAGACGGATAAACGCTTACCCCCGCTGATTTTTTCCCTTTACGGTAATGACATCTACAAAAGGACGAATCCGGTCCATCAAGCGTTGTCCTTTATACATTTCCTCTCCATCCTTGCTCGTAAAGCTGAGATGCTTCTCCAGTCCCTGCAAAGAATAATTGGAAGTATAAAAAGTAGGTTTGCGGTTCATTCGGTAATTCAAAATAGAGCCCATCACGTGGTCCCGTACCCACGGGCTTAAATTTTCGGCACCAATATCGTCAAATACAAGCAGATCACAATTTTTGAGCATTTCGGTCGTTTCCTTAAGCTTCTGCCCATCCTGGATCATGGACTTTAAGTCCTCCACAAAATCAGGCATATACACGATCACACCGTTCAGACCCGACAGGGCCAACTCGTGCAATAAATAGCCCATCAAAAAAGTTTTACCCGTACCAAACGTACCTTCCAGATACAGTCCTTTTTTGGATAGACCCTGACTTTTCGTTTCTTCAATGTAACGGAATAGCTGTGTGACGGCAGGCATGCGTTGTGAATCTTTACGCGCAATTTCAAGGGCGTTATATCCCTCCAGAAGTGCGCGTTCATCCACATAGAAGCTTTTAATTCGCTCACGCACCCGTTGCTCATGTTGGGAAGCAATCTGCTTCGCACATGGGGTCCGAATGTCTACAATTTCAGCAGTTCCATTCGGATATTCCACGCCCAGCTTGCAAAAGTGGCCCTGAAAATCGTTAGGACACCGTTCCAGTCCCGGACAATTGTCGCAATTTCGACGATCTCGGGCATACTGAAAGAGCATGCTCATGTTGAGTCGCAATTGTGTTTCGTCCACATCAGGATGCGCAGCACAAAACTCCTGCACGAGCGGATCATTTAGAACCTGATCGGCTACATTGCGAGTGCGCTGGCGAAACGAAGGGTTCTGCATCTGCTGCAGCAAATCGCCCAGTGATTCCAAGAACGCTCCTCCTTTCTTAAAAAGTGCAGAGTTATGGATACCTTAAAATCTACCTACACCTTTTTCTGTTTACCGGATTGCATTCGTTCGGCCAGACGCAGCAGTTCATCCAATTCTTCCTCAGATACAGACTCCTCGGAAGGTTGATCTTGAACGATTGGAATGGATGGCTTGGCTGGCCCGTTATTTTTGGCATACGCGCGGGATCGGCCGCCGGAAGGAGAAGCAGAGGACTGTTTTCCTTTTACCTTAGCTTGATCCCTTATATATTGAACGGCTTTCTCGTAAGTGTTTACCTGCTTAAGCAGCATATTGGAAGCAACGGCCTCGACAAAGTTGCGGTTAATCCGCTGATCGCTCCCGGATACGAGCAGTGACATCAAATAATGGATCAGCACGTTGATGACTTCGCCTGGCAGCTTATAGCTGATATCAATTTTCTCGAATATATCCAGCAGGTTACCGGGAACCGTGCCGGGGAAAAAGGTTTGCAGCAAACGACGATAAGGCTCGTTGCGCAACATCATATTATATTGGTGAATGTCACACTTGGCTGTGAATTGTGGGGGAACCTCCACATAAAATTCCATTTCCACAGCTTGCTCTGCAGGCGGCTCTTCAGATGTGGAAGCTTCCCTTTGGCGCAAAGCAACTACCTTGGCGGCTTGAACCTGCTGCTCCTCCTGACGCTTGCGATCCTGTCTGGAGTGCTGGCTAGCCCGAAGCTGAAGCTCGTCGAGCAACAAGTCGCCTGCTTCGGTAAAAATACCATCCTCATCCAGCAAGCGGCTAATATCCTGTACAGAAAGATCAAATTTGCGAACAACGTAATTGACCATGCCTAACTGCTCGTGCTCAAACCGAAGACGCTCCACGTGCTTACGATTGGCAGATTCACGCGGAAAACGGAGAATAATATCTGCATAATTCAATGCTTCCTCCGATTCTGACGCAAGTGGTCCAGTCTGACGGCTAGTAGACACCTCGGACAACGCCTGCTCCAATTCATAATCTATAACATGGGTATTCAGTTCAAATAACTCATAAAATGGAATCGAAATATTCTCTTTATTATAGGAAGATTGCGACCATTCGCTAGATTCTCTGCTCCACAATGATTCTCTCAGAGAAAGCACTGCAAACTTACCGATTTTGTCTCTCAACAAAAGGGTGAGATGCTGTGTTCTGAAAAATTCAGCAGGTGCGAGCGGCGGCTGCATCTCATATTCATACATATAGTCGTCCGTTTCGGGTGCATACAGCCTGGACGTCTGTAACAGACCGACGGCCTCCAGTTTGGAGGTCTGTTCAATCAAATACTTGCGTCCCTTCTCACTCGGCTCCAGTCCCAGTGTCAGAAAAAGGCGACGCTGCTGTTCCAACGGCGAATAACCGATTTGTCCGACTGGCACATGCTGGAACAACAGTCGATACAGACTGACCGCAAATGCGCCTACCATCGGCTGATAGACGCTTCCCAGCATCAATTCATCCAGTGCGCTCAAGCCAAATTCCCGATAAACGCAGTAGCGGTGGTTCTCAGTATAGTGCAGCAGGTTTTTCATCCGCATTCCAACATTCTTCCTTTCCTGACATAACGGTCTCCAAGATGTTTTTCTATTCTATCATACTTGCCTTCTGGTGGGACCAACAAAATAAGGGCAATTGTTCTCCTTTTTGGCAGCCGTATTCGTCTGAGTTCTACTTTTTTCGAGAATACTAACTATTTTATGACTTTGTGACCTGCATCATGGTAAAAATAAAATTCTTCACACTTCTTTCATTGGTGAAAAGCTTTACTTTGAGCTACAATATAATGGTTAAGTATCACGTATTGGATACAGGAATGATATTAGGAAGTACACATATTTCGGCTAAGCCGATTACCATTTACAGATCGTAAAGGAGTGTAGATCGTGAGTCAACATCAACCTCAACAAACCCCAGCAACACCTAACGAAGTAGCCTCCACACTGGAAGGCTGGTATGCGCTTCACGATTTTCGGTCCATCAACTGGACAGCATGGAAGACAGCAGACGATGAAGAGCGCGCCGGAGCACTGGACGAGCTTCAAGAGTTTATGAAGGAATGGAACGTTACCGAGGAAGCGGGTCTGGGCAGCTCAGCTGTCTATACTGTAGTCGGACAAAAGGCTGATTTTGTCATGATGCACCTGCGCGAAACGCTGGAAGACCTCAATAAACTGGAAAATGATTTTAACAAAACAACCTTCGCCAAATATACAACTAAAACCTACTCTTATGTGAGTGTGGTGGAACTGAGCAATTATTTGAGCAAAGATGAAGATCCTATGCAAAATCCACAAATTGTCGCACGCTTGAAGCCTGTATTAAACAAGGCCCGTTATATTTGTTTCTATCCAATGAACAAAAAACGTGATCTAGATGACAACTGGTACATGCTTTCAATGGACGAGCGTCGCACCTTGATGCGCAGCCACGGTTTAATTGGACGCAGCTATGCTGGCAAAGTAAAGCAAATCATTTCCGGTTCTGTCGGCTTTGACGATTGGGAATGGGGCGTAACACTGTTCTCCGATGACGCACTTCAGTTCAAGAAGCTAATCTACGAAATGCGTTTTGATGAAGTCAGTGCCCGTTACGGTGAATTCGGCTCCTTCTATGTCGGCAGCGTGTTGAATGAAGAGACATTTGAAGACATGTTGAAGCTGTAAAGCACAACCGTTAGTACCATATCGCAGCATACAATTAAGGATTCCGCGAACTCCCACTTTCGGGACGACGGAATCCTTTTTTTATTGCATCACAGGCTCACCACGACGGACGAATCCTCACTTTTCGCCAGCTTTCTTTTCTCCAAAGCGATCTGAATAAAGATAACAAGCAGCAGACCACTTAATAGGATCAAAAAGCCGCCAAGCTCAGGAATAAAATACTTCAGGCTCCCACCTTTGAAGCCCATCCCTCTCAAAAACTTGAAATGCCAGGTCAATGGAAGAATATTACTAATATATTACAGCGATGTAGGCAGCATAGCTACTGGCAATTGAGCGCCGCTCAGTAAAAACGAAGGCAGTATAATTAGCATGAGGCGTGGGGAAGCTTTTCCCGGATTCGCCGCATTCCACCCTAAAGCCATCGCAAACAAACTCAACGTAATCGTGTACAGGAGAAATGGGATACTGAGCTGCCATACATTCGCTTCAAAGCGCAGTCCGCCAATTTGCTTAAGTAAACCAATGGACAGGTAAAAGGAAACACATCCTACTAACGCATACGGCAACACCCTAAGAATCAAACCATACGAAAACTGAAGCTCCTCTTTTAATCTTCCTTGCTCCCGCAATCGCGGGACAATTGTCAGTACAGTAGCACCCATCAGTGAAATCATGACCGTATTAATGAACCCCATAACTGAGGTCATCAAAGTAGCATTGGTAGGATTATATAACAGGCGCTGCTGAAGCAGCATATTGGAAGTAAGCCCTGTAACCTGGCTGTCACTCATTCCCATACCCTTTAATCCACCACCAGCCAGCATCGCATTTTCCGTCGCCATGATCTCTGTGACTGCCGAGCGTAGATTTCCAGTAGCCTGACCTACCGTATTATCTACATAGAAACCGATGTTGCTCTGAACTCCTTTGATCCTATTTTCCTCCAACCCAGCTGGAAGGTAAATCACCGCAAAAAACTTTTCATTATATAAAAGTAAATTCGGATCGGCTTCATTCTCTTGCACATGGCGTACATCAATATACTGCGATGCATCCAATTTATTAATAAGCTGTCGGCTATAACTGCTATGATCTAAATCGACTACAGCTACAGAGGCATCGTTAAGCTGATTATTTTTAAAAACAAATCCAAAGGCTACAGCTACTACGATAGGAACGAGCAGCATGATAAAAACCATCTTACCACTGATCATCAGCTTCCATTCTTCTATAAACGCCTTCATTTCGTCACAACCTCTACCGTCATTCCAGGTAATAATTCAGATGTTCGCTGGACATCCACCCGCACTTGGAAAGAGCTTATATCCGACAGACCTTTGTCCCGACTCATTCTCATGTTGGTATACTGAGGGGCAGAAGTAATGTACCTCACCTTGCCTTGGACATCTTTATCTAAAGCTACGACGTGCGTATTCACATTTCCCCCAGCTTTAAACTGTGACATGGAATCCTCGCCCACATAAATATCGTAGTATAGCTGATTGGTTTCAATAACGACGCCCGTTGCCCCCGTAGAAACGATCTCTCCCATTTTAGGTACAATACGCGACACCTTACCATCTGCGGATGCCTTCAGCACCATACGTCCGCGCTGCAATTCCAAAGTTTTGAGTTGAACACTTAATGCCTGCTTTTGTTGAGCCAGAAGATCCACATTGTATTCGCTATTCTTAACATCTTTTCGTGTTTGCGAGGTTTGAGTCAAGGCTTCCTTGGCTTTTTCTGTTTTGATACGAGCCTGCTGGCGTTCCTCAGCCGTTGCGCCTGCCTCCATTTTATCCAAAGCGGTTTGCTGCTGAGCGATCCCATTTTTAGCAATATCCGATTGTTTGCTAGCCGCTATAATCTGGTTTTTGGCAATTTCAACCTGATCTGTAGCTGTATCTAACGCGATTTGGGCATTATCCAGTTGGTTTTTGGCGTTATCCAGTTCTGCTTTAGTTCCAGCTCCAGCATCATATAACGCTTTGATACGGTTGTAATTCACATTAGCCAAGTCCAGAGCCTGTTGTCTGGATGATACTGTTTTTTGCGCGATTTCCGCATTCCTTTTGGCTGTCTCTACTCCTGTCAGAGCTGCGTCCAACGATTGCTGTGCTGCTTCAATAGCCAGCTTTTGTCTTAGAATATCCTCCGCACGTGTTCCTTGATTTAATAAGGACTCTCCTGCTTGCGCGGCTTGAATGTCCAATTGTCCCTGTTTTTCTGAAGTTGAAATTTTCTCCGACTGATTTTGCAGCCCGTCTTTAGCCTGTTTTATTTTCACATCAGCCTGTGCGATATCCGTTTTTAATTTCTCAATTTGCAAATCAAGGTCTACAGGATCGAGGGTCATGAGCACATCCCCTTTTTTCACCTGTTGTTCTTCCTTCACCTCAATCGTGTTTACTCTTCCCCCTACGCCCTGAAAAGCAACATTTACGGTATCTGCCGTAAGCAGTGTGTTTTTTTGTTGGGCTGCCATACTCACAGCATCCTTGCCGCTCATTGCCATCAGCGTACCTCCGGTACCTAATGCAACAACAAGTAGCACGTACACAATGACCTTTTTATTCATTGCAATAAACTCTCCTTCATGATGATTTAGCCAATGATAGTTAAAAAATAATAGTCAAAAACAAATAAGGAATCTGATAGTACGGCATCTAACTATTTAAGCCGGGAAATTTGATTACTCCCGTTTTATCCGTTCAAGTCCTGAGGAAAACTTATTTAATAACGTAGCAAATAGAATATGATCTTCCTTTGTAAATTCATTCATTAAATCCGAAAAAAGCTGGATGAACATCGGAATTTTTTCCGTCATTAACTGTTTTCCTTCATCAGTCAAGGAGATCGCGGTCATACGTCGATCCGTCAGCGTACTTCTTCGGATGATGCCGTCCCGTTCCAGCTTATCAATTACGCTGGTTACTGTTGAACGAGTAACCCCTGAATATTCAGCCAGCTCTGATGGAGTCAATGCACGTTCATGTAAAAACAATGGCATTAAAATTTTCAGGTTGCCTACAGATAGCCCATATTCCGAGAGTCTGGAAGACACTCCATTGTACACTTCATGTGCTGCCTGCACGAAAAGTACCCACGTATTCAACGATTGGGAGTCCACATTTGGAAACTTTTCAGTCAATAAATGTATTCTACTGGGATCGGCATTGATTTTAAAATCAGAATTCAATGTGAAGCTCCCCCTCTGTAATTAGTAATCATACTATACGACGTCAAATAGTTATGGGTCAATATCTTTTTTTGTCCACCTAAATAAAAAAGGTCTCCAAGCTCTTTTCAAGGAGTCATGGAAACCTTCTGGCCTTAGAAAAACCGTCCTTTTTTCAGTACCAGTGGAATTCCGCCAATGATGAACAGATAGCGGAGATCCACAATTTTTTTCAATTGTGCGGCCACCCAACCTTTTATTTTGCGCTTACCCACCACAGCGACGGCTTCGCCTTTTCCAAGAGAAGCAACCGTCCCTTTGTTGGAAAATACGAACTTGTGCAGTTCCTTTTTGCGAAGAGTAGCGGCCAGATTCTTGGCACAAAGGACCCCTTGCTGCATCGCAATTTGGGCCGTCGGTGGATAAGGGCGTCCTTCGGGATTAAACATCAAGGAGCTGTCCCCGATAATAAAAATGTCATCATGTTCCGGTGCACGCAGAAAATCGTCGATTTTCACCCTTCCGCGCATCACTTCGAATCCAGCTTTCTCGATTAATCCGTTCCCACGGATTCCTCCCGTCCAGACCACGGTGCAGGCTTCGATTTTCTCACCCTCACCAACGATTACACCATCCTGTAAGCATTCCTTAATCGGAATTCCAATGCGGAAGGTGACCCCTTTTCGCTTAAGGACATCCATCGCATACTCCACCAGCTCAGGATCGAACCCTGGCAGTGCCGTTGGAGCCGCCTCGACGTTAATGATTTGAATTCGGTTAAAATCGATGTCATACGCTCTAGCCAGCTGTGGCAAACGATCCGCTAACTCCGCTACAAACTCAATACCGCTAAAACCAGCGCCCCCTACGACGAAATTGAGGCGACCTGGTTTACCGTCGTTTTTATACAAGGCCAGCTGGTATTCAATATGCTCACGAATCAGGCGAACCGAGTTAATACTGCGAATCGTCAGCGCGAACTTATCCATTCCCGGAATACCGAATGTTTCTGGCTCCCCGCCTAGTCCAATGACCAAATAATCATAGGAGAGCGAACCATCCTCCAGCAAGATTTTTTTCTCCTTCGGTATGATTTCCTTAACCGTTCCTTTGACTAAATCCACCTTGAACTCATCGATCAGTTGGGCAATCGGAATCCTTGAATGCTCAATCGTATCCGTACCTGCCGCAGGCATATGAAGATGTGTCGTAATATAGTGGTAATCATGACGGTTGATCAGCGTGACATCCGCCTCATTGTGCTTGAGCTCCTTTTGCAATTGCTGAGCCGTCAATATACCGCCATATCCGGCGCCCACAATGACAATTTTGGGAATACTGCTCATGCTTCTACCCCTTCCGATATACATAATTATTCAAAGCTGTTCTCTCAAAACGGTTAATTTACACTCACAAAAAAGTCTTCATCAAATATTAATAGCTTTAACTTTGCAAGCGGAACCTGGCAGTTTATAATGATAAACAGTGAATCATGCGTTCGGCGGCTATCTGAACCTCTATGCGGCTGATTCAATAATTACAAATTCCATACTATCCCTTTCGGAGGTGTTTTTAGAGTGACAACTCAATCCACAGGCGCGGAGATCCGCGATCTGATCATTATTGGAGGCGGTCCAGCCGGTATTTTCGCCGCTTTTTACGGAGGAATGCGTCAGGCATCCGTCACCTTAATTGAAAGTATGCCCCAACTGGGCGGCCAGCTTGCAGCCCTTTATCCTGAAAAATATATTTATGACGTTGCTGGCTTTCCTAAAGTAACTGCACAGGAACTGGTCAACAATTTGGTTCAACAAATGAACCACTTTAATCCAGAAGTGCAGCTAGAAGAGAAAGTCGTATCGTTAGAGAAAAAAGAAGAACGCCACTTCATCGTAAAAACAGACAAAGGTGGCGAGTATCATGGTAAGGCGGTTATTATTACCGCTGGTGTTGGTGCTTTCGAGCCGCGCAGACTGGAGCTTCCAGGTGCCGAACATTTTGAAAAAACGAACCTGCATTACTTTGTTAGCGACCTGAGCAAATTTGCAGGCCGAAAAGTGCTAATCAGTGGTGGCGGTGACTCTGCCGTAGACTGGGCACTCATGCTGGAACCAATTGCAGAACAGGTTACATTGATTCACCGCCGCGACAAATTCCGTGCGCATGAACACAGTGTCGAAAACCTCCTCGCATCCAAAGTAAATGTTATTACACCAACGGAAATTACAGAATTGCATGGAGAAGACACGATTACGAAAGTCACTCTTGCTCATGTAAAAACCAAAGAAACACAGGAAATCGAAGTGGACGATGTGATCGTTAACTTTGGATTTGTATCCACACTTGGCCCGATTGCTGAATGGGGAATTGAAATCGAAAGTAATTCCATCGTGGTCGATTCTCGCCAGGAAACCAATATTCCCGGCATTTTCGCCGCAGGGGATATTACAACCTATCCAGGCAAGCTCAAGCTGATTGCGGTCGGCTTTGGTGAAGCCCCTACGGCAGTCAACAACGCCAAGGTCTATGTAGATCCAGATGCCAAGTTGTCTCCTGGTCACAGCAGTAACATGAAAATGTAGTTTAGTTTAGACTATGACAAAAAAGGGTATTTTACTCCAAATTTGAATGTTTGGAGTGAAATACCCTTTTTTACGGTGTGCCTATTCGTTGCAGTGATTGTCCGTAAAGCCATTCGAACCCTGAATGACTTTACAGTCGCAGTACGAGAGCTTGTCCGGTCTAATGAAGGACTACGGCTGTATTCATCTCTAGATTTCTTTTGTGAATTTCAGCCAGCAACAGTGCAATGAAGTCACATTCAAGTTTAAGCTCGATTGCCATCTGATAGGAATCCAAAAGCATCTCATCCGTCAGCATAGCCATCCTCGACACAACCTTTCCTTTTATTTCAAAATCTATTCTATCAAAATACCAAAAACGGAACAAGCGTTCTGTTATCCACAGCCAATTGTGGAAATCCTGTGTATAAATTGTTGGTAAGTGTCGTTAACCCTTATATGTGACAGGGGATAATGTGGACAATATTTATACACAGAATTTTGAAGCTTGAACACAAAAAAAATATTTTTATTATTTATACAAATATATTATATTTAGCGTCTTGTTAATAGATTAAATTGGGATTTTATTGAAGAAAACAGAAATTTATTGAGGTCTTGTATTAACCTCTAAAATCCATACCCTTCCATTCTGATCAAGCCCGTAATCAAATCCTAGTTGTCCAATCCCAGGAAACCTTTTTTCCAGCACAGGAATACAGCGCTGTGTAAGTTCAATGATCTCTCGCCGCTTTCGCGTAGCAAGCCGCCGGGGATATATCATTCGAAGCGCATCTGTTCCCTTCAGCAAAGTTCCCCCTCTGCACAGATTCGTAATGACCAGTCCGGGACGAGCATGACGTGCAACTACCGCACGAAAATCCCATCTCTGCCCTTCCTTCACAACTTTGACTCGATAGTCGACAGGTCTACCTTGAATACTTGCCAGTTGGATCCCTTGTTGAATGAGATATGGGCGTTGGATTCGGAGCTTATGGATTCCGATTACAAGTGCTCTAAAATGACTGAACCGGTGCGTGTGCTCCATACGCGTGCAGGTGTATCCCCTACGCTCCTTTGCCACACGCATGACTCCGATTCCTCCGCCTCCTTTTACAGGTTTTATAAACACAAAAGCATGCCGCCGCAGCATCATGCGCAATTGATCTTCACTATATAGACAGGTTTCCGGTATATAAACGGCGGTATGTGGATGGTGGAGCAGCGCCTTCGTCTTTAGCCATTTGCTTGCAAGTTGTCTCATCTAACCCTCTCCTTTCGCCGTCAGGTATACTTATACATACTCAACAGGAATATTCTATTCTTGGATGATTGTCCGCGGCATGTGTCTATTTCGACAAGATCATGGCGAACGGTAGCATGCACCGAATATCACTGGTACAATGACAATAATCTACTACCATTTGCACGGAACAGCGGAAATTACCGCCAAATCGTTTTTCAACAAGGAGGTCAACTCATGAATAGCAAAATTGGCATCATGGACATTGGCTCAAACTCCATACGTCTGGTGATCTATGAAATGACAGAGACAGGAGCCTATCGCATTGTGCAGGAATGCAAAGAAGCTGCCCGACTGAGCGAAAAGGTTGGGGCCAACGGCCGTATGGAACGGGAGGCGATTCGAAGCATCGCTCCATTGTTGCGCCAATTTATGGCGGTATGCCATATGCACGGGGTTGTCCGTATGCGTGCAGCAGCAACAGCAGCCATCCGCAATGCCACGAATTCGGACGAAATCGTCCAATGGATTGCGGAGGAGACAAATTTAACACTGGAAATACTGAGCGGAGAGCAAGAAGGCTATGCCGGTTTTCTGGGTGTAGTGAACACTATGAATGTGAGTGATGGAATCATCATTGACATCGGGGGTGGCAGTACCGAAATTACGCTGTTCCGCGATCGAAAGCGACTGCATACGGTGTCATTTCCCTTTGGCGCCGTCAATATGAACTGGCGCTTTGGACGTGAGGTCAAGAATGGCGAATGGTCTCCTCAGCAGATTGAGGAAATGGAGAGCTTTGTCCGTTCTTCACTGCAAAATCATGATTGGATCTTCTCCAATCCGGATCTGCCATTCATCGGGCTAGGTGGGACCCTGCGTACTTTGGCTAAAATCAATCAGAAGCGGCAGGATTACTCACTTCCTGTGACGCACCATTACGAAATGACGATAGAAGATGTCGATTACTTCTATGGCAGTCTGCCCCATCTTCCCTATGAAAAACGCAAAAAAACAGCCGGCCTGTCCAAGGACAGAGCCGACATCATTGTACCGGGTCTTATTATATTGAAAACGATATTTGAAGCTGCTCAAGGCTCCGCGTATCTGGTCAGTGGAGCGGGTCTGCGAGACGGCCTATTTCATGAGCTGGTCAACGCTGAACAGCCCGTGGTAGCTAATCCGCTTATCACATCCATTCGCAATATCCTTTCGTTTGCTGTCCCGGTTAGCGAAGCGCATGTCAAGCGGGTTAACGAGTACGCCGTCCGGCTCTATGACACATTAGCTAGCGGAACCTCAGCTGCTATGGACAAACGTTTGTTACTGACCGCAGCAACTCTTTACAAAACGGGAGCTGCCTTGAATTACTATCATTTTCGCCAGAATTCCGTGTTCTGGATCTTACATGCAGGCATTGGCGGTCTATCCCATAGGGAAACGGTACTAGCCGCGTTGATCGCGGATTACCATCCCAAGAACCGGACCCCCCGTTTGCTACGCACACATGCGGATATTTTGGAGCCTTCCGACGAGGAACGTGTACATCGGCTCGGCTCGCTGCTCCAGCTCGCGATTGGCATGGATCGGAGTGAGTCCGGAATGATTACCAGCATCAATCCTACTACAGGGGATGACGCAATGCATCTTCGTTTGGAAAGCAAGAGTGAACCCATATTAGAACAACGAGAACTAGAATCCGTTGCGAAAGATTTCCAAAAGGCGTGGAACCTCACATTGTCGTGGTCCATTCTACCTTCTTCCAATTTCTAACCTTCATCGCTTCAGATTGGCTCCTGATGGGAGCCTCTTTGTCGTTTCTGGACACAAATTGATAGCTGCCATTAGGCAAAAGCTGGCGCGCCTTCACATTATCCCTTAACGATAAATGCAGAATATCTGCCAGCATTTCTTTGATCCCGTCATCATAAATCGGGCACATCAGTTCAATTCGGCGGGTCAAATTGCGCGTCATCCAATCCGCACTGGACAGAAATAACTCGGATTTCCCTCCATTTTCAAAATAAAACAATCTGGAATGCTCCAGAAAGCGGTCTACAATACTGATGACACGTATATTCTCGCTGAATCCTTCCACACCGGGACGCAAACAGCAGACCCCTCTGATGATAAGATCAATCTTCACACCTGCTTGGGAAGCCGCATATAGTTCATCGATCATCTCCTGATTGGATAAGGAGTTGATCTTGGCAATAATCCGGGCGGGCTTACCTGCCAATGCTTGCTCTGCTTCCCTACGGATGAGTTCAAACAGCTTGTTCTTCATTCCCGTTGGAGCCACCGTAAAAGCTTGCAAAGTCTTGAGCGCAGAGAATCCCGTGATTTCATTAAACAGTTCGGAGGCATCCTCACCAAGTACTGGATCCGACGTAAACAATCCGATATCCGTATACACACGCGCCGTGCTTTCATTATAATTGCCTGTACCTACATGCACATATCGTTTGAGTGCGTTGCGCTCATGGCGTATGACAAGAATGATTTTGGCGTGCGTCTTCAAGCCAACCAACCCATACACTACGTGACAGCCTGCTTTTTCAAGCGTACGCGCCCAGGCAATATTACGTTCCTCGTCAAAACGGGCTTTCAGCTCCACCACCACTGTTACCTGCTTGCCCGATTCGGCCGCACGTGCCAATGCCGGAATCAGCTTCGATTCCCCGTTGACACGGTACAGGGTCATTTTGATTGCCATCACATCTGGGTCCTCTGATGCCTCAATGATAAAATCAGTTACCGCATCGAATGATTCATACGGGTGGTACACGAGCACGTCCCGTTTGCGAAGTACGTTGAAAATATCCTCTTGCGGGGGCAGTTCTTCCGGATACAGTGGTTTGATTGCCGGAAATTTCAAATGTGAATACCCCTCCAAATGATCGGCAAAAGACGATAAAAATGTCAGATCCAACGGCCCGTCCACCTCAAACACATGGTCGAACAGCTTGAATTCGCGTTGAAGCTCCATCAGGGCATAGGGATGAATCCCTTTTTCTACTTCCAGTCTTACTGGCGCGCCCCGTCGTCTTCGACGCAGCTCTTTTTCAATCTCTTCGAGCAAATCTTCGATTTCTTCTTCATTAATGGATAAATCGGAGTTACGTGTCACACGAAAAGCATGAACGGCCTCTGGGATATACCCAGTGAACAGCGTTTGGATATGATGCTTGATCAGTTCCTCAATTAAAATAAATGATTTCTTCTTGCTATTGGAACGTAACGGCACTGTAACCACACGTGGAATATTCGAAGGCACCTGCACAATGGCAAAAAGCGGTTTATCCTCCTCCGTATCCCCCGGACGTCTCAAAACGACCGCTAAATATACGTATTTATTGTGAACGAGTGGAAAAGGACGGCTCTGATCGACCGCCATCGGCGTGAGCACCGGAAATATAATTTCATGAAAATATGCATCCAGCGACTTGCGCTGTGTCGTATTTAAGTCTTCATATTCGAGCAGTAAAAGACCTTTTTTCGTCAAGAGGCGAGAAATATCACGATAGGTCCGGTATTGTTCCGATACCATCGAGACAGTACGCTTGATCAGGCGTTTGTACAAACCGGAGGGGGTATATCCCGTAAAATCCTTTTGCATAAAACCCGCCTTGATTTTCTCGCGCGTCTCTGCAACACGAACAGCCATAAACTCATCCAAATTGCTAGATACAATCGCCAAAAATTTGGCTCTCTCCAGCAACGGTGTATCTGCATCCTGAGCTTCCTGAAGCACACGGCGATTAAATTCAATCCAGCTTAAATCTCGGTTAAAGTAACGTTCTGACCCGGCTTTATCCTTATTCTGACTCTCTATCAACATATGGCCTCCATCAATTCATGCAGTATAGTTACCCTTTATTGTACTATTAGATGAAACGCACTAGCATCACAGTAGTGTAAACGCAATGTAAAATGTGTGTAAACACAAACTGGATATTTGAAAAGGTCATTCGGATGCTTTACAAAAATAGCATTAAGCGGTACAGTGTTTACGTCTGTTTCATAGAGTAGATTGAAGAACCGTTTCTTTTTCAGTTGTTTATGTTCGTTATGATGTGTAGTAACCACTTAGAAGCCACATTCAATTGCTGATTTTCAAATGGCATGATATAGGGAGGATTTACGTTATGGAACCCAAGAAAACGCCACGCGTACTGCAAAAAAACATCGAATTTTTCACCGCAGCGCTGTCTCAACACCTCGTTACGGTCTGGCAAGAGGACCCTACAGGTGTATACTGTGAGATTGGCTGTGGATATATCGAGTTATTCAGTAGCGAGATGATTCGGGTGCGCAATCAAGATGGAACCCCAAGCCATTATGACCGCAATATTACCATGTTTCAGCTAATCACAAAGGATCAGCCGATATAATTATTATATGCTATGCCTGCGCTGTTCTTCCAGATTAGAATTGCTTTATGTTTACAACTACCGATTTTCATATCTGCTGAATCTTGCAGTTTTTTCAAAAAGCGCCTCAGAGCGCTTTTTTTGTCGACCTTTTTTGAACATCGTTTCGAAAAGCAGTATGATAAGGGAGCATATTACCTAAATTTAAAGGGGAATCAACCGATGGAGCATACAACATCAGATGAGCGCATCCTGGTTATGACCGCGGTTGAAGGCGAACGGGAAGCTGTACTGCGGGGCCTGAAAGGCGACACCCGTTTTGTGGTCGAGCTAGCTGGCGTGGGCGCACCGTCCGCGGCGGCTTCAACCGCGCTAGCACTGGCGGCGGCTGGTGACTA
Source organism: Paenibacillus sp. SEL3 (assembly GCF_054602585.1). Classification (NCBI taxonomy): domain Bacteria; kingdom Bacillati; phylum Bacillota; class Bacilli; order Caryophanales; family Paenibacillaceae; genus Paenibacillus; species Paenibacillus sp. SEL3. The sequence continues at coordinate 1,996,095 of NZ_CM137725.1, forward strand.
CCGTCTGGTCATCAGCGCCGGAATTGGTGGCGGCTTCGCGGAGGTCGCTGCATTGGGGAGCGTCGTTGTTGCTGACGCGATCATTGCCGCCGACCTGGGGGCCGAGACGGCAGAGGGCTTCAGCAGCGTGGACGAGCTGGGGTTCGGCTCAAGCCGAATTGCCGTGAACGTTGCCATCGCGCAGCGATTGGTTCAGGCGTTGCGTGCCGCCGGACAGACGGCTGTCGCGGGGCCGATCCTGACCGTCTCTACGGCCACCGGTACGGCGGCAACAGCGGAACGGCTGGCCAAACGCGTTCCTGGAGCTGCTGCCGAAGCGATGGAAGGCTACGGCGTGGCCGTGGCGGCAAATAGGCTAGAACTGCCGACGATGGAAATCCGCACGATTTCCAATGCTGTCGGTCCACGTGACCGTGCAGCTTGGCGAATCAAAGAGGCTTTGCAAGCGTTGGAAGCCGCATTTTCTACATTAACGGAGGTTATATAGATGCAAATTGCTTTTTCACCTTGTCCCAACGACACTTTTGTCTTCCATGCCCTGGCGCATGGTTTGATTCCGGGCGCACCCGCGCTGGACATTACATTCGCCGATATCGACATCACCAACAATCTGGCGATCACACCAGACGGACTGGATATTATGAAAATTTCGTATGCTGCACTCCCTTGGGTACTGGATGAATATGCCCTGCTGCCTTGCGGGGGCGCACTGGGCCGGGGTTGTGGGCCACTCGTGCTGACCAAGGAAGGTTCCACCGTCGAAGGCCCGGAAGCCCTGTCCGGCAAGCGTGTAGCCGTTCCGAGTGAACGTTCCACTGCCTATCTGCTGTTCCGCCTGTGGGCAGCCAAGCATGTGCCTGGGGGTGTCGGCGAGATCGTCGTGATGCCGTTCGACCAAATTATGCCTGCTGTCCGTGACGGGAAGATAGATGCCGGACTAGTTATTCATGAAGCACGGTTCACGTATCCGTCCTACGGGCTTAGTAAGCAAGTCGATCTGGGGAACTGGTGGGAAGAAGATACAGGGCTGCCGATCCCGCTCGGAGCTATTATTGCCCGCCGTACGCTGGATCTGGATGCGATCACAAACTGGATACGCGCCTCTGTCGAATACGCTTGGCAGCATCCCGAAGCTTCGCGTGAATATGTATTGTCTCATGCACAGGAGCTTTCACCCGATGTTGCCCAATCGCATATCGACCTGTACGTTAACGATTTTACCGCCAATCTGGGCGACAGCGGATATGCCGCCATCGAAGCTTTGCTCGGTCGTGCCGCGCAGGAAGGGCTGGTACCTTCGTTTGATTTAACCCAACTGCGTCCTACATCCACAACAACACGTTAAAAGGGATAGACATGCCTTGCATGTTTTCCTACTGAATAGAGTAGTTTAAACATATAAAACCTCCCGAACGAGCACATGGCCTAGCCATGCGCCCCATTCGGGAGGTTTTATCATTTCATATGGCGAATCTTCATTCGACTCGCTTGATCCCTATCCTTAGTTCTGTTCCTGCTCGACAACCTCGGTCTTAAATACGTTATCCAGTTTGGTACCCAATCTTTTGACCAGCGGCACCTTGATATCCCGGCTCAGCTCCTTGAAAAAAGCGTCCATGTCACAATTAATCTTATCCAACACGACCTTCACGGTACCCTCTTCCAAGATCTGCTCATTCAGATCCTCCGGTACGGTAACCGAGATATCATACTTCTTGCTTAACGTTTTAATGTAGCGGGTAAAGATTTCGATAAGCTCCTCATTGTTGAACTTCTCAACTGCAACTTGCCCTTTGTTGGTAAATTTCAAATTCACTCTCACGTTAGCATTTCCCCTTTTCCTTTTGACCATTTATTTTGGATAAACGTTGAACCTTTCAGAGGCTCTTCAAAGAAAGGGCCTTACCGGTCGTTTTAGACTCTTGTCCTTTGATATACTAAGTATAACACATTAAGGCCGTTTTCATTTCCCAACTTGTCGTTTTATGATAAAAAATGATAAAATTTGCGCATTTTCAGCATAAATTCTTTCTTTTCATGCCAATCATTAGGAATATCCCCTACACAAATACACAAAAAAACGCCTATCTCGCAAAAGAAAGACGTTTCCGTATAGATGCCTAAGTGGTATGCATTTACAGAGGTTTCGTACATTCCCAACCATGTGAACGATACTCACGCACAGCGTCTCGTATATCCTCAATATCATCAGAATGCAGCAAAACGGCAGGTAGAATAACCCAATATTCATTCTCCGCTAGATCAATAAATACGTCCTCGACATCGTAATATTGCATATCGCCAAATGCCGTGTCTCTGATCTTCTGTCCAACTAAAGGTGTAAACGGAGAATCAAATGTTTTCATCACCTTCGTATATTCCTTCACGCCCGTTGCCGAGATTTGCTGTGAAATAATGACGCTCAATGCTGTTACCTCCCTGACCTAATAATGCTCATTATACCCTTCTCTCAGACCCTCTACAAAACCTTGCGTAAAAAAAATCATAAAAATCAATAGACCGATGCCAATAGCAACGGAGCTGATTACAATAATGAAGATGCCCTGCGTGTTTCTTTGTTCCATTCGTTTCGTCAAAATTCCAAAAACCAAACCTAAGACACCCAACAATCCTCCAAAGACAAAAAAACTAAATATGAACCCCAAACCTGCAAAAATCCAGCCAAAGAAAGCGAGCAGCCATCCCTGCTGCTGCGGCTCGCTCTGTTTCATCTGCCAGCGTTCCCTCGCTGTAGGTGTGTATCTGTCCATTCCTTAACTCCCCCGCTTCATCTGCAAAACCCAACATCGGAATACATTAGGTTCCCCCTATTGCTGACCGGTGAGTTTAAAAGTGCCGCCTTCCCGCTTCCCAAGCGGATAATTTTGAACCGTCATTTCCACCCTCGTATTCTTATCCCATACCGGAAGCTTGTCAGATGTACCGTACTCTTTCATAGCTATGTTTATGACTTCCTCCGCCTTCTTCGTCAATACAGCTGAGGACATATTATATTTACCATAACCTTGATAAGCACCGCCAAAACCAAGATTAGGTTGATTGTTCACATTCAGTAGCACACCCTTCAACGTGCCATCCTCTGTTACATCAAAAGTCACTTTTTCCAATACAAAATCATCGGTAACGACAGATGTCTGCTCTAACATATGCGTTATAGCTGACAGGTTAGCTGTTAATCTAACTCGTCCCAGTAGCGCCTCTGTATCGTTGTGTTGCTTCGTTAACGCTTGTGTTGTTTTATTTAGTGAAGCGTTCGCACTAGTTAAAGTATTGACCTTCGTATTCAGATTATAATTCCACACCGCCAAGGCTATACATCCTAGTACAGCTACTCCTGAAATGACTGTTGCTACACTTGCGAGCTTACGAACAGAATGTGCTTGCGGCTCCACAGACTGAGCATGACTGCTTAATTCTCCCATACCAAACTTCCTCTCTACTTATATAGTCATATTTTACTATTCCCTCCTCTGATAATCTAGTATATTTTTCCTAATTCCATATTTCTATGCATTTGTACAGGAATTCGTTTCATCAGCCCTGGAGTTTCGGTTCTTTCGTTTTCTAGGAGATGCTGTATTTACCAGATACACACTGCCTGCAATCAGCACCAGCCCCACAACAAACGTCAAAGTAAGCGATTCCTTGAGCATTACCATACTAAAGACTGTGGACAACACCGGAATCATAAACGTATATGAGCCGACGGTTCCTGCATCTCCATTGTCGATCAGTTTAAAATAAATTATCCAGCCCATCGCAATCACGAATATCGAAATAAACAATAGAATTGCGATAAAGGAGGTCGTCCAGTGAATATCGCTCCATTTCTCGGTCGTAAATCCAATCCCATTGAGTATAATCCCTCCCAATACGAGCTGCATCGTCACCGCCCAAATGGAGTCCAGCTGCTGACTTTTTTTCTTCATATAAATCGTTCCGAGCGCCCAGCACAATCCTGAAGCTAGCCCCAACACAATACCCAGTACCGATAAATGCCCTGCCATTCCACCAGAGCTAATCACGATCACCCCGCCAAAACCCAGTACCAGTCCAATGACCTTCAGGGGAAACATGCGCTCCCCTAACCACATCCAGGAGAATAATCCCAACAGGATCGGCTGAAGGAATACTAAAGTGGAAAATAACCCAGCAGGCAAATAACGCAGCCCTACCGTCTGCAAGCCATAGTAGCCTGCAATATTAAATATGGACAGCACAAGATAAGTCCACGCATTCTGTCTAAAACGCAAGGTTTCCCGGTGACGTATAGCGAACAATAGCAGAATCACACCACCCAGCAGGGTACGGATTCCTGAAAAAAATATCGGCGGCGTATCTGGCAAAGCCAGCTTGGTCAACGGCCAGTTGATCCCCCATACCATCACTAATATCAAGACAAGCCACAACGTAGCTTTAGGTGTTAATTTTTTCATAGATGTCTTCTCTCCCTTAGATTTTTCATCGCTCATTGCTACCGACTAAAATCTGAATAGCCGTTTGCAAAGTTTTGCTTTACTAGCGTATACTGTGGTCACTAATAAATAAAATGAATGTTTTCAATAAGGGAGATAACTTTTCACTTATGACCATTACTCAGATTATGATCTTCGTTCGTGTAGCTGAAACGCTAAACTTCACCCAAACTGCCCATGAGCTGCATATGACGCAGCCCGCGGTCAGCCATGCCATCGCCAGCATCGAAAACGAGCTGGGTGTCCAGCTATTGCTGCGCGACCGAAAAAAAGGAGTGCTGCTGACAAATATCGGGCACAAGGTACTGCTGCAATTCCGTATGATGCTGCAAAGCATGGAAAAGGTACAGCAGCAGGTGGCTGCTGAAAAAGGTCTAGACGTGGGCACGATCACGATCGGTGCCTTTCCTTCTGCCTCAGCCTATTTTCTGCCCCCGATTATTCATCATATTCGTCAGCATTATCCGAACCTTGTTTTCGATCTACATGAAGGCTCCACGAATGAAGTCAAGGAGTGGGTGCATACCAGAGAAATCGAAGTCGGTATCATCCTGTTACCAGACCCTCAGGTAGATATCATCCCATTATGTCAGGATGACATGGTTATTCTCCTGCCAGACGGTCACCCTCTACAATCGCACAATAAAATTGCCATCCGTGACTTGAATGAGCAGGATATGATCTTTTGTAAAGGTGGACATGAGGTCGCCATTATGGAAGGTTTTGAACGGGAACAAAGTCAGTTGCAGGCACAATTCATTACTCACAATGTCAGCACCTTGGTCAGCATGGTTCGACAAGGACTGGGTATGGGCATTGTTTCTTCACTCGCCTTGTCCACGTTCCCCCATGATCTGACCGTCAAGGAGACTTCACCTCTGATCACACGTCAAATCGGTATCGCTGTACCATCCCTGCACAATGCTTCTCTGGCTGTACAGTTATTTGTGCGTACTGCGCAGGAGCTGTTTACGGATATGAAGCAGTAGAAGCATTGGATTATGAACATAAGGAGGTCTATTCATATGCAGAGAAATCAAATCATTCGACCAAATAGCTAAATTTCTAACCTATAAGCTTATACATCACATATAATGCATTAATTACATTGGTATATTATCCCATCCCAGCGGGTAACCTATATGCTGAATACCTGCAATTTTCAAACTAGGAGGGTTTTGCATGGATCATCTCGTTATTTTGATCAGAAGTTTTTCTGCATTCGTTATCCTCATGCTAATTGGGAGAATATTGGGGAAGCAAACCCTTTCCAATATGAACTTTCACGAATTCGTAACGGCAGTTATATTAGGAGCTATGGCTGCTAATTTTGCATTTAACCAAAAAATAGAAGTTGTCCACCTATTAATAGCCCTGTCTGTTTTTACAATTACTTCTTATGTTTTATCCAAGTTTTTTTTGAAATTCAGAAACTTTAAGATGTGGACAGAGGGAGCACCCACCGTTCTCATAGAAGGAGGGTTCATTCTCGAAGATAACCTAAAAAAAATAATATGACATTGGATTCTTTAAACCAACAACTTCGCCAGAAAGAAATTTTTAATATAGAAGAAGTGCAGTACGCCCTCCTTGAGATTAACGGAAAACTATCTGTTCAAAAGAAAAAGGAACTGCAAGCCGTGACATTAAAAGACCTGCAGTTGAATGCAGGTAATGCCACACAGTTCCCAATTGAGCTTGTAATCGACGGACAGCTTTTGCATGGCAATTTAAACTCCAATCATATTCCCGAATCATGGCTGCTGTCTCAACTGAAGGCCCGCGACAAAAAGTTAGAGGACGTATTCTATGCCGTTAAAGGCAGCAACGGCCAACTCTATGTGGATGAATATAAGGATAAAATCCAGCATCCAATTGATGTGGAGTAGTATTGACTTTCGGTCAATAGTTACCTGAGATTCAACGTAATCAGATAATTGTATTTGGCAGCGTGCTTAAGCTCATCCAAAATGATACCGTACACCGTGTCCTTATAGATACCGGCAGGCAAACCAAACCAGATGTTGCGATATCGTTCCACCGCACCCAACTCTCCCATCAAGGCGCGCTGTAGACCTTCTGTATAAGATTGCACCCTCTCATATTGCTCACTACTGATGCCTGCAATTTCCTGTCCTGTCAAAGCCCGATACATCTCTCTGAACATTTTATTGTGACCGCGCTCATCATTACGGATGCTTTCAATAATAGCCACCTGCTCTTGTGAGGGTGCCAAATTGATCAATTCATCGTAGAACAACTCATCGTTACGCTCCCCTTGTACCGCTTCCTTTATCATTTGTACTGCTTTCGGAAATCCTGTGTTCCAGATCGGTACAAAATCGGCCCGCATATAGTATGAATTTCCCCAGTAAGAAGGTACTTGATACAAGTTTATTCCTCCTAATGTTAGTTTTTAGAAAGTATATGCGCATCTGCCCATGTCGGTTCCTAACATTAGGAGAATATACTGATGATAGCTATCCTTCAATGTCGGATCAAACCTCCAGCTATATCATCCCAACGCCAAGAAACCTCATGTCCATGGAGATGCAGCCCCCCAAACCACTCATCGATCCCTTGAACTGCAATGCGGTCCGCTGATCCATTCAGTACCTCTTTACCCAACTCTGTCAGAATTACCTTTCGGTTCAGAAAATCCGGAATTTGTCTAAAACCCAAGCCAGCCTCATCCCCGTCAATCATCAGCAAAGGATGTTCGCCTTGCGCCAAAGCACGAATAAATTTCCAGTATTCAAGATCACCCATGCCAAGCACATGCAGAACGTCAGTTACCTGACGAAACAATTCCAATGACGTATCCACTCCATGATGAACAGCCTGAAGCGTGGTCTGTTCCACAACGCCAAGACCATTCCGTTCCGAGGGCAACCGCTTGAGATGCGCTGTGAAGGCTTCATAGGCAAAAGTCAGGCCGGATGCTGCCAATTCTGTCTTCTTGTTTTCCAGCAGATTAGCCATTTGTACAGGATCAGGAGAAGCATACGCCTGCCAAAGCTCGCTTCCGAGTTCCATTTCTTGCCGCCCAATAGTCCGCCAGGTACCGGATAATGTCTGAAGCTGTGCCGGAGTGAGCTGTCCCAAGCCATGAAAGCGTTCGATTCCCGGAAACTCCCCAATGCAGAGCAGGCTCAGCTTCGTGCGGCCCAGTTTCTGTCTTTTGAACCAGTGGAGCAGATAGGCGAGCATGCTCTGATCAAACAGGTCATGCTCAAACCACAATACGACTTCATCATACTTAATAAACTCACGAAGTTTCTGCTCCTGTTCCTCACAACCCGTAATATATTCGCTGGTCGGAATACCCATCGATTCTTCTAGGACCCTGGCCCGCAATGCCCGTTCTTTCGCCCCCGCTGGATTTAAAAATATCGGTCCTGCCGGATATACCTCTCTCCATACAAGCACATCACCCTGTACAACACCCTGCTTCAACATCTCGCCTACAACATCACCGTTAACAATATGTAGCATGTTTTGCCCTCCCTCATACAAATGATTGAACACAGAAACGAGATCAGCTACCGGGAGTGTACCTTTCAGCTTTCGACGAGCATCGTGCAGCCGCTTCTTAAGCGTCGGGACCGGAGTGCCCAGATAATCGGAAATTTCCTGAAGAGAATAGCCGTAAAAATAAAACAGCAGCAGAGGCACGCGCAGCTTGGCAGACAGTGCCTTCACCGATTGTTGCAGAACTTGGCTCTCCTCCCTACGCTCCGCAATTTCTGCTACACCCGGTACTCCTCCCGATATCTGCATAGCCTCATCCAGAGGAAGCATCGAATGATGCTTGCGCCGCAGCATCCGCTGGCACTGTCTTACGACAATGGTCTTGAACCAGCCTGGAAAAGTGGACGCGTTCTGCAGCTTCTCCAGATTCTGATAAGCTTCTATGAGCGCATCCTGCACGGCATCTTCCGCGAGATGGACATCCTTCAGCATGTCATAGGACACCGCATAGGCCATCCCGCGAAAATGCAGCATCAGCTGCCCAAACGCTTCTGCATCTCCTAGCCGCGCCTTTTCAACCCACTCCCTCATACGTCCCTAGCCTCTTTTCTTTCGTGTTCTTATTCTTAAGTGCCAACTCCGTGGAGGAAGGTTACAAACCAGCTAGTTTCCAACAGAAATATATCATCCTTTATTTTTTACGAGGTTAAGTTCAATATGACTTCGACCATGTAGCCATAGCAGTTCATCCAGTAAAAACGTCAATCCATCCTTACTACGCAAACGCTCGATCAGTTCTGTAACGACTTCCATAATCCCACGCTGTACATTCTTCGCTAGTTGGAGGCCCCCACTTTCCCCATCCACATAAAGATGTGGATGGTCCGGTTGTTCTACCTTTCGTACATGTCGCAGACACAATATCCCATGTTCAAGATAAAAGAAATAACTACGATCATACAGAACTCCCTCAATTAATTCATACATATGAGGATCATCATCAGGTCCATATGTCATGGTAGCCCTTTTTAAACTAACTGGATTGTTCATATATTCTTTCACTCCCTCAGAATTTAAATTGTAAGTTCCTATACTGAAATTCTAGTGAAGTAAAACTCTAATTAAAATAATGTGAATTTTTTATTTGATAAGTCCTGAATGTTTGTATGCAATACTGTAATTTATGTATAAGAAGTCGTTCATTAAATACATTCGCAATATGGTATATATACCAAGTTAACTTCTATTTTGTTAATGAGGTACTTATACTATATGTTTTGAATTCTTATAATCAAATTGGAGAGTGATACAATGAATTTTATAAAATCTATTTATACAAAACAAAACGTAAATAGCTCAGTACTCTTTTTTGCATTTTTAGTTCTATATAGTGTTTTTTCTAAGATTGAAATTAAACCCGTAGCTCTTTTGCTTTTTACAGTTGCATTTGCCTTTTTTAATGCCCTGAGTAAATTTGTCCAATCCACACGTAGTGATAATGATCCTAAGTAAGTAATCTCTACATATTAAAAAAGACCTCCAGGACGAATATAGTACGTGACTATACCGTTCTGGAGGTCTTGATTTACATTTTCGAATTGTTAACACCCCATCATGCAGGTTTGCAGACAATTCATTTCATTGTACCCTTTTAAACTACCTTAACAAGGCTCTTCGTTCGGTTTCCCGGCATCTGTAGCTGTACGGAAGCTTGAACCGCAGCCGCATGTAGCTACGGCATTCGGGTTATGAATCGTGAAGCCGCCTGACATTCCAGACTCTTCAAAGTCGATTTCCAGACCGTCCAGGTAGCGGATGCTTTCCTTTTCCACTACAATCTTCATATCCTGTACGTTCATATATATATCCTGATCCGTCTCGTTGTCGTCAAAGCCCATTGCATACGAGAATCCGGTGCAACCACCTGGCGTAACACCCAGACGTAAAAACATATTCGGCGTTTCCTGCTGCTCCAGCATATCCTTCAAACGCTCAGCAGCGGAATCGGTGATGTTAATCATAGCTCCATCCTCCTCTTTTACTTCATGTTCTCCTTCAGTATACTCCACTATTTGCAGGTGCTCAAGTCATGGAATGTCCTTCCCTTACAGGCTTCAAGACCTGTTTTTCTATTCGTTTGTATTGAACACCGGTGGTGTGAGGTTTATAATAGGTGAAGAGTGTGTAAAAGAAACTGTCGGAAATTTGTCATTTCAAAGGCGATATTTTGAGATATTCATCATTGTAGCCTGGCATTGTAACATTTTTCACATATCGTATATCCGCGCTGCCGGATTTTACCGACGGAACGGGACATCCTGTGCGCATCAAGCGCTTGTGCCGCTGATTTGGCGGACAGCCTCGCACAGAGCAACTTGAAGGAGGAATAGGCATGTCCACATTAGTTACACCTTTTACAGACCGCAGAATGGCGGAAATTGTAGAAAAGGTACAGAACGGGATTCGTTTGAACCTCGAAGATGGTATATATTTGTATGAAACTGACGATATCCTCACACTGGGTCAGTTGGCTAACGAAGCTAATTTACGCAAGAACGGAAAAAAGGTTTATTTTATCGAAAACATGAGCCTGTACTTCACCAATGTATGCGAAGCGCGCTGCGCGTTCTGCAATTTCCGCAAGGATCAGGGGGAGGACGGCTCTTATACGTTGTCCGGGCAGGAAATGATTGATTATGTAGAGCAACACATCCATCCGGGGGTAAGAGAATTTCATATCGTCGGTGGTCATAATAATCATGTGCCTTTCCAATACTATGTAGACTCATTGAAGGCGCTGAATGAAAAATATCCCCACGTTACACTGAAAGCCTACACAGCAGCGGAAATTGACTTTTTCACACGCATAAGCGGCTTGAGTATTAAAGAAGTGCTTGAGGAGCTGCAAAAGGCTGGACTTCAATCCCTGACTGGTGGTGGCGCAGAAATCTTGTCCGACGAATATCGCAAGAAGATGCGTGTTACCAAAGCCAACGTGGACCGCTATCTCGAAGTACATCGCACGGCCCACAATCTCGGTATGAAAACTCATACGACTATGCTGTACGGTTCGGTCGAATCGTATCAGGATCGTATTGAACATATGCTGCAAATTCGCGAATTGCAGGACGAAACGAACGGATTTATGGTATTTATTCCACTGTCCATGCAGCCGAAAAGCAAAAACGCCAACATTATGCGTCGTAACTCCGCTTACGAAGATCTCAAAACCATTGCGATCAGCCGCCTGATGCTGGACAATATCGACCATGTCAAAGCTTACTTCATTAATATTGGCCCGCAATTGACGCAGGTCGCTCTCACCTTTGGCGCATCAGACGTCCATGGCACGATTGTGCGCGAGCAGATCAGCCATGCCGCAGGTGCGTTGACCCCTGCCGGATTGACCCGTAAAGAGCTGATCTGGCTGGTCAAAGGTGCAGGACGCATACCTGTAGAACGAGACACCTTCTATAACGAAATTGAAGTTTTCGAATAAATGTAATATCGGATTCAGATTTCCCGCGAGCATATCATCCCCATTACTCACATCATGCAGCATCATGCTGCCCCGGAATACGCTGGTCTGTCTGCCACAGGCAGGCCCGATTCTCGGGTTTTATAACAACAAAAACTTGTGTTAGATCGACGAGACACCAGACCATTTGCCGGGGACACGGTAGCGAAAGGAAGGCGGATTTTGATGAAAAATTTCGTTATTCTGGGGGGCGGCTATGGCGGCCTTACCATTGCCAAAGAATTGCTGGATAAACACATTCCCGACGATGTTCAAGTTATTTTAGTGGATCGAATGCCCTTTCAGGGCTTGAAAACAGAGTACTATGCCCTCGCAGCAGGTACGGTTTCTGATTTTGATTTGCGGGTGCATTTTCCAGATGAGCAACGTCTTATTCGCAAATACGGAGAGGTCACCTCGATGGATCTGGAGAATAAAATGGTCCATTTTCAAGACGGTGAACCCTTGCCCTATGATCAGCTTGTCATTGCGTTGGGTTGTACCGACCGCTTTCACAATACACCGGGGGCTGAAGAACACAGCTGTACGATCCAGTCGTTTAACCATACCCGCCAAACCTATCTGCGCTTGAACGAAATCAAGCCATATGGACATGTCCATATTGTAGGCGGCGGTCTTAGCGGTGTTGAGATTGCAGCGGAGTTACGTGAAAGCCGCACGGATTTGAATATTACCATTATGGATCGGGGCGAGCGGGTGCTGTCAGCATTCCCGCAACGTTTGTCTGCCTATGTACATGCTTGGTTCAAGGAGCATCAGGTTAATGCCCTGAACCATGTTGCGGTTTCTCGTATTGAGCCGGGGGCTATTTATAACCGTGACGAGCAAATTGTAACGGATGCAGTGGTATGGACGGCCGGGATTCAGCCAGTAAAAATCGTGCAGGATTTAGCTGTCCCTAAAGACCCTCAGGGTCGTATCGTGCTCAACGATTACTACCAAATACCAGATCATCCAGAGGTATATGTGGTCGGAGACTGTGCGAGCCTTCCCTACTCTCCAAGCGCTCAGGCAGCAGAGGTGCAAGGGGAACAAATCGCACATATTGTACGTGATCTATGGAAAGGTCAAACGCCTCACCCGCATCCTTTAAAGCTGCGCGGTACATTAGGCGCACTTGGCAAGAAGGCCGGGTTCGGCTATGGCTTTATGGGCAGCACTTCATTGCGCGGCCGTGTACCACGCCTGCTTAAAAGCGGTGTGCTCTGGAAGTCCAAACGCCATTTTGGCTGATCATGCTAAACAAACAAAGAAGACCCGCTCCCAAAGCAGGTCTTCTTTGTATATTGCGTGTATGGGCTAACAGAGCATTATATTTCAATCCAAGTCTAGGTTATCCCATGCTTCAGCTTCCTTAATTTTGTTCATAATCACTTCGTACAGAAGCTCTGCTGAATCTGCGGATACAATCTCACCATTGACCATCGCATAGGGTTCCGCGTTACACTGACCGCAATTACTTAGGCAGCCGTATTCAATCACATCATAATCTGGATTCTGTTCCAGCTTGGACATGATTTCATCAGTGCCCCAATGCATATTACTGGTGCAAAACTCAATAATAGGTCTTAACATTTTTTCACCTGCTTTGGATGACGGGCATTTTAATTTGGCCCGCTTTGTAATATAATAATAAAGGTATAGGAAAGGAGTTGAATTCTAATGAGCGAAACACAAAGCGTTCAAATGTATGATGAAGTAGCAGATGTACTGGATAAGCTCCGTCCGTTCCTGCAACGCGATGGCGGCGACGTTGAGCTGGTTGACGTTGAAGACGGCATCGTTAAGCTGAAGCTGGTAGGCGCTTGCGGCAGTTGCCCAAGTTCCACAATCACGCTGAAAGCAGGGATTGAACGCGCTCTTCTCGAAGAAGTCGACGGCGTCCAAGAAGTGGTACAAGTATTTTAATGCTTGATGCATAATGATCATGAGAGTCTTGACTTCGGTAACGAAGCTCAAGACTCTTTTTTGTGTTACAGCGTCTGAGAGATCACTCAAGCTTATATGGTTGGCCGAATGGGGTCCAATCCTCCCGATACATCCATAATATTGCCTGTTATAAAATCCGAATGCTCCTCACACAAATAGGCGATCACTCGCGCAATGTCCTCTCCGCTCCCCGGACGCCCACGCGGTGTCTCTTTATCCTGCATGCCGATGACATCGGCGATTGACATTTCCTTATTTGCTCCTCGAATATCCCCTGGACAGATCATATTGACCGTGATGCCATAAGGAGCCTCCTCCACAGCCAGTGACTTCGTAAAAGACACCAGCCCCACCTTGGCGGCTGCGTAGACGGCGCGATGCGGCCAAGCCCTCGCTTCTCCAGCATGACCAAAGCCAAAATGAATAATACGTCCCCATTGCTGGCTACGCATGTGAGGCAATACCAAATGATCCAGCAACATGGTACCGACCAGATTCCCTTGTATCATGGTATGAATCTCAGCTACACTGTAATCCGCAAACAGGCGGCGTTCCCGGATGAACGGTCCAGCATTGTTCACCATAATATCGACTCCGCCTAGCCGATCCTGGACTTCACCAATCAGCCTCGTGATATCTTTCTGAACAGTGATATCCCCTTGTAAAGACAGGCAGCGTACTCCCTTAGACTCAATCACCCGCTTAAGCGCTTCGGCTTCTGCTTGGCTATGCACATAATTCAGCGCAATATTACAGCCTTCATTCGCCAGACGCAGAGCGGTCGTTTTACCTAAACCTTTGGCACTACCCGTTATGAATGCGACTTTATCTCTCAACAATTTTCCTCCTGTTCACAGAGAACGGTCACCCCCAAGTATAAAATATTTAAGCTTCCCCTACAACTCTATCCAAAAGAAACCCCAGTCCTCTTGTTCAAGAGAATCTGGGGTTTGCGTGCAATGTGTTCTCGTTCCCTACTTAAAATGCCGGGATAATTGCGCCTTGGTATTTATCTTCAATGAATTTTTTAGTTTCTGGGGATTGCAAAGCTTTAAGCAGCTTCTGAATCGCTTCAGAATCTTTATTATCAGGACGAGCTACCAGAACGTTAGCATATGGAGAATCTTTATCTTCCAGTGCCAGTGCATCTTTCGTCGGGTTCAGCTTAGCTTCCAGAGCGTAGTTCGTGTTGATCAACGCAATGTCCACTTCAGGCAACTGACGTGGCAGCATAGCCGCTTCCAGCTCCTTGAATTTCAGGTTTTTCTTATTTTCAGTAATATCTTTTACGGTAGCTTCAATGTTGCTTGCGTCTTTCAGCTTGATCAGACCTTGTTTTTCCAACAACAACAATGCACGGCCTCCGTTTGTTGCATCGTTCGGAATGGCTACCGTTGCGCCATCTGGGAGTTCATCAAGCTTTTTATATTTTTGGGAGTAGATGCCGAAAGGCTCCAGGTGAACCGCGCCCACAGAAACCAAATTCATTTTGCGCTCTTTGTTCATAACATTCAAGTAAGGTACATGTTGATAGAAGTTAGCATCCAACTGCTTGTCAAACAATTGAACGTTCGGCTGTACATAGTCGTTAAACTGAACGACTTGAAGACGAACCCCTTCCTTTTCCAACTGAGGTTTGATTGCTTCCAAAATTTCCGCATGCGGCACAGGAGAAGCTCCAACTTTCAGCTCCACTTCACGTGGTGATCCGCCTGTATTTTCGGCCGCATTATTTGTATCCGATGTTGTGCTCTTTGTGCCGCAAGCAGCCAGCACCGCAATTAATGTCAAGCTTAATACAGCCAATACCCATTTCTTCATGTTATTACCCCTCCAATAATTTGTAATATTCAGGAGCAGACGTCCTGATCAATAAGGATATCTATATGTTTTCCCTATTTTCGAGTATAATGCCGCACGAGACGGTCTCCCGCCATTTGCAGCAATTGAACCAATACGACCATCAGCACGACCGCAACGATCATTACAGCCGTTTCATAACGATAATAGCCGTAGTTGATAGCCAGTGTACCCAGTCCACCGCCCCCGATCATCCCGGACATTGCCGTGTAGGATACGAGTGTAACGACGGTAATGGTTAATGCGGCTAGCAGTCCCGGAAGTGCCTCACGTAACAGCACACGCCGGATAATTTGTCCTGTCGAGGCCCCCATTGCTTGTGCGGCTTCAATGACACCCTTGTCCACTTCACGCAGAGACGTTTCGACAAGACGTGCGAAGAATGGGGCAGCCCCGATAACCAATGGTGGGATGGTTCCCAACACCCCGGTCGAGGTACCTACCAGCGATCGTGTAAAAGGAATAAGTGCAACGATCAAAATGATAAATGGCACGGAACGTAAAATGTTAACGATGAATGATAATACAATGTATATCACCTTCATCAGAGTCAACGAGGAGCGGCTCGCCAGAAACAATAATATGCCGAGCGGCAAACCAATAATGAGGGTGAACAATGCGGATGCACCGAGCATCTGAAGGGTTTCCATAGTAGAATTCCCTAGCTCTTCCCAACTCACTTGTGAAAAATCAAGTTCGCTCATTGTCCGATCACCTCCACATCAAGTCCTTGCCCAGACACTTCGCGCAGCGTATGCTCTATATCCTCATGATTTCCTTCAAAACGAACGATTAGCTGACCATAGGGTACATTTTTAATCGTAGATATGGTTCCCTGCAAGATCGCAAAATCAACCCCAGTGCTTCGAGCCGTACGCGACAGAATCGCATCATATGTTTTGCTGCCCAAGAAGGAGATACGTACCACCTGCGCCGACTCGCCCTCACCTGCTGCCGCAATCGCTGCTTGCAACTCCTCGGGATGTTCTGACTCCCGCTGGATAAAGTCCTTGGTTACCTGGTGCTGCGGCTTCAAAAATACTTCCGCCACCGGACCTTGCTCCACGATGTCGCCCTGATGAATGACGCCAACTTTATCACAAATGCTTTGAATGACATGCATTTCATGTGTAATCAACACGATGGTTAAATTAAAACGCTGATTAATATCCAGCAGCAATTTCAGGATAGACCCCGTCGTCTGCGGATCAAGCGCCGAAGTCGCTTCGTCACACAGCAATACATGAGGATCACTAGCCAGCGCCCGTGCAATTCCTACCCGCTGTTTCTGTCCACCTGAGAGCTGTGACGGATATTTTCCACTGTGTTCTTCGAGACCCACCAATTCCAGCAGTTCACGAACCTTCTGGTCCAACTTCTGCTTGGGCGTGTTTACCAGCCGCAACGGAAATGCAATATTGTCATATACCGTCGCCGAAGACAACAAATTAAAATGCTGAAAAATCATTCCGATTTTTCGGCGCTGCATTTGTAACTGGGATTGACTCACAGTAGTGAGGTTTACCCCGTCTACCCATACTTCACCTGAAGTAGGGCGTTCCAATAAATTAATACAGCGGATCAATGTACTTTTCCCTGCCCCGGAGTGACCAATCACTCCGAATATTTCTCCACGCTGTATAGAAAGATTCAACCCAGACAGCGCATTAACGCGTCGGTTGCCTTTGCCATAATGCTTGGTTAACTGCTTAAGCTCTATCAACGTGCTGCGACCCCCTTCACTTCTTCCTTACCCTTTTTACCAGTTGTCATCTCTCAGGATTGTATAAAATCGCTATTTATTTATACAAAAAAGAGCCCCTTTCACAGAATGAAAAGGGCCCCACCTTGCGATCCTTTTCTCATCTGCCAAAATCGCTATAACTCTAGCGGTTTTGTAGGAATTAGCACCATCATGTTCCCTCCCAGTGTATTACACCGGGAAAGAACGGGTTGCCGGGCTTCATCGGGCCAGTCCCTCCACCTCTCTGGATAAGAAAAATATGTTAAACTCCAGCTTTAGCTGTCCGTTAAGTTTATATAAAAAAACATAATTCAAGCATTTTTCTGAAACTAGGTTTCAGTATAGATAGTTTACATTGCTTTGTCAAAGGATATTTTCTATCATATTTTTGGGCGTACTGCCCGGTTCTCCCATTGTTTCGCAGTATAAGTAAAGGCGATTGACAACGACCGACACACCATTTCCAAGCCCTGCTGCAAATCTTCCAAATGGTGATCGAGGTCCTCCAATTGGATTTTTCCATACAAAGCTCGGTGTCGTTGCCAGAGATCATCCTGCATTTCCGTATTCATATAGTGTATCTCCGTATTCCGCCGCTTACGCAGCCGATTGATGGCATCGTTGTATGTATCCTTGATATCATTTAAATTATCGGTCAATACAGGATGCATTTTGAGATACTTGAGTTGCCGCAACACGGTAAAATACGAATAATGCGCCTTATACTGCCCTGTTTTTAAATCATACAGATCATTCAGCCAGTTGCCCAGCTTATCCAAAATGGAAAATACCCTCACAAACCCATCCTTATAAAAGAAAACATACAATGCATAGTCGGATTTTTCATCCTCACTCATATCTTCAGCATATCCGGCTTTCACTTTCATACGGAAAAAGGCGGCAGCATGATGGCTCTGCTCCAGTTCATCCAGAGATGACATTAGACCACGTGTCAAAATATCCGCCTTCCGAAAATCGTGGGTCGGATCTCCACCAGCCTGAATTTGCCGCTCCAGCAGGTTTAACATATCTGACATGCTATTCATGGCATCCAGCAAGATGCCCTTGTTCACACGTGGCGGCTCACCCAGTAGCTTGCGTATCATGCTTACGCCTCCTTATAAATGTAAAATCCGGCTGTAGGTTTAATTAGGGCGTCAAGCGAAATAACTCGTCCATCGTTGATCTACAAGCTTAACAATATCCTCACGCGGTAACACCTCATCCGGATACCCCGGCTTCATACGCGCATCCACTACAATCGGCAGCTTATAGTTCAGATGATGCAAACGCACTTCGCTGTCCGCGTACATATCCGTAGCCGGGTTAAAGCGAGTGAATACCGTCCATAGGAACGAGGCTTGAGAGCGAACGACTTCTTTGGCATCGTCCACAATGAAAACGAGCGGCCACTCTTGCTCACCCGCAGCTAATCGCTCCAAAACACGTGCCGCCAGCTCAGGATCTTGCTCAAAAGACGCACCCGATACGACGAGGCAACCTCCGCAATAGGGTTCAATTTCACGAATCCCCGGCAGATCGCTTCCCTCATAAGCACGAGGCAATTCACGTACAGGCTCACCTATTCCCATCAGGATCGCCTTACTGCCATGATTCAGCTTGCGGCCTGTGTAATCGAGTGTATCGTGTGACGTGTGATTGAAAATAAATAAATCCCTTGCTGGATTAAATCGCTCCAGAATGGTTTCCAGCAGCAGGTTAAAGTCAGATAAATCAATGACTCGATCTGTCAGCATCAGGAACTTGGTCAATGACAATTGACCTTGACCCAAAATGGTAAAACCGGATACAAGCGCTTCACGGGAGTAGCTTTCACGTACGACTGCCGCTGCCAGCGCATGTACGCCCGTTTCCGCATACGCCCACAGGGACTTGACGGAAGGCATCACAAGCGGATAGGCAGGCGACAGCAGACGTTGCAAAAACTCACCGAGGTAGTAGTCTTCTTGCCGAGGCTTACCTACAATGGTTGCCGGATAAATGGCATCCTTGCGGTGATGCATATGTTTGACATGAAATACAGGGAAATCATGCTGTAATGAATAATATCCAAAATGATCGCCAAACGGGCCTTCCGGACGGCGTTCATGAGGTGGCACATAACCGCTGATTGCAAATTCTGCTTCTGCTGGAATCCGATGACCCCCAAGCGGGTCCTCTGTCATGGGCAGCTTGCCTCCCATAATAAGCGAAGCCAGCAACAGCTCAGGCAAGTTTTCCGGTGCTGGAGCAATGGCAGACGCAATCAGAGCAGGCGGGCCACCGATGATAATCGTCGTAGGCAACGGCTCATTACGCAGCTCCGCTTCATGATAATGGAAACCGCCGCCTTTATGAATTTGCCAGTGAATGCCCGTCGTCTGATCATCATAAATCTGAATGCGGTACATCCCCAGATTATGATCCTTGGGCTGACCTGGCTTCTCGGTATACACGAGTGGAAGGGTAATAAACGGTCCTCCATCCTCATGCCAACTGGTCACTTTAGGCAGTGGTGCCAGCGGAGCCTCTGTACGGCGAACTCCCAATACAGGAGCCTCGCTATGAGATACTGTTTTTAGGCCTACTTTTAGCATGTCCTTAATCAGGCCACGTTCATTCCACAATGCTTTGGGTGTAGGTGGAAACAATGTTTTGGTTGCTCCTACAATCGCATCCATCAGTTGCTCTGGGCGCGGGCCAAAAGCCATGTCCACACGGCGATTCGTGCCAAACAGATTACTGGCTACAGGAAACGGAGTTCCTTTTACATTCGTGAACAGCAGTGCCGGCCCTTCTTCCTCAATGACTCTTCGATGAATCTCAGCCAGCTCCAAGTAAGGATCGACAGGTGCCTCTATAATTTTAAGATGATTTTCTTTACGCAGTGCTTCAATAAATTGGCGCAAATTCTGGTAGATCAACTGGACGATTCCTCCTAAGCAAATCAAGCCCTCGAGAAACTCGTGGGCCTGGTTTGTTTCTTATATGCTATTATACGTGTTTAAACGCCACTTGGGCAAAAATCCGCTTCACTATGATCTATGAAATGCTTAGGTACGTTGTGCTTGGGTCGGAACAAGCTTGCGATCCGGTGACAATTGCCATACACGATAGCTCAGATAAGCCAAGATGGAGAACAACGATGCAATCACCAGCATATGCCCCAGCACGATAAACATGTAGATTTCAGGTCTGTTGACGTACAGCAAGATAATTCCAATCACCACTTGAAGCAGGATTAACAAGACCGATACAACACCCAATATACGGATGTCCCGGTGATTCGGGTGATAACGGTATGCGTAGTGACCCACAGCCAAGATAATGACGAACAGCAGACCGGCTGAAATCTGATGAAGCAACAGTGGAGATATGAAGCCTCCAATATTTACAACCTTCTGGATGACCGAGTGACTAAGCAACGCCCCTGAATAGACAGCAATATAGGTATAGATCGTCGATAGCCATATAAAATTACGAAAGCCCCGACTGACAGGCCCAGGAATCAGACGCGGAGTGTGGCGTGAGTCCGCATGCTCCTGCCAGGCCCCCAGCGTCATCATAGTCGCACTGGCAAAAGCGATAAGCGCAAAGCCAAAATGCAGTCCCATGACCGCAGCTGATTGGGAGAATATGACAGCCAACGCCCCCATTGCACCTTGTATGATCACAAACAAGAGCGTGAGCAGCGAGAATAGCTGTAAATCCTTTCGATGCTTCATAAACAGCAAAAAGCCAACAAATGAGGCGATAGAAAGAATCCCGGCCATGGCACTGACGGAGCGGTGAGAGAACTCAATAAGGGATGCGATCGTATGTGCCGGAACCAGCTTACCATTGCATAGCGGGAATTCCCGGCCACAGCCCAGACCCGAATCCGTCCGCGTCACAACACCTCCACCGAAGGTAGCCAAAAACATGACAATACATGTTACGAGTGCCAGCCATTTTAATATTCTAATTTTGTTATTCAAATTCACCCGTATCCTTCCAAATATAATATTTATTCACTTTATATGTTGTGAAATGATCACTTATAGTAATTATAACTGATATATCGTTCCTTGACATACGAGCTTTGTTGACAAAATGTGAACGTGTTCGTGAGAAAGCCGCCCCCTTGAAAGGAAGCGGCTTTCTGAATGTCTTGATGTTTAAAATTCAATTTGGAACCTTCATGTATGCATGTACAGCATTCATTATTTTGCCAAGCTCGCATGGACTTCAACAGCCCGATCCAAAAATTGCTCAATCTCCTCGCGGGATTTGCGCAGTCTGTTCACCAGACGTACCAGTTCTCGCCCTTCACTGTAAGCGATAAAGCTAGGAATCCCCAATACATTCTGCTCTTGACTGACGCTTTCGGCCTGTTCTACATCAATCTCAATTAATGTAAGCTTATCTGCATATTGTTGTTCCACATCAGGCATGAACGGATCAATGAAATGACAATCCCCACACCAGTCCGCCTTAAATACAGCCACCGTTACGCCCGGAGTGGATATTGCCTTATTAAAGTCTTCATGAGAGACGATTTTTTGCATGGATGATTCCTCCTTAAATTCTTTTTATACTGAAAAGATTGCACTTTCTATTGTAACGCCAAGTGAAGCTTTTGCACACTCCCCCATTCTGCTCACATGCCGATTGGAAGCCCTCTCATTGAGGCATACTAAAGATATACTTAAGAATCCACCACATAAACGACGACATCCTAACAGCATACCCAACTTACTTGGCAGGATACGGGGATGCTTGCAGTTGGAAAGGAGGTTATTTAGTCATGTCTCTTACCGAATGGCTCCATACGGCATCTCGACAGCTTCAGGGAGGGCTAAAGTTACTGGGTTCCGTTCCCCGTGTTGCTGAGGAAGCTTGGGAAGGCAAACGGGCAGCCTGGACCGAATCCCGCAAATTACGCTACCCCTTGCGTGAACTAGCGTGGGATTATCATACAGCACAGGCCGCTATGAATGAAGCTGAAGCGTTAATGTTGGTGAACGGACCCGCTACGCGTCCCTCTTCTCTGAATATGCCCTTATGCGAAACAGACTGTGAGCTGCTGGAGCGGATCAAGAACGATACAGCACAGGAGAATCGCAGCAACGTTACCCGCACTGCTGCTTACCTTGAATGCTATCGTGGCTACCCGGAGTTACACTGGGCATTACTGGCCCACCTGGTTTCTCGTAATGGCGGCTATCATATGACCGATCTGAAAGGGGGACTGATTGACAACCTATTCGGCGAGCAGGAAAAGGAATGGCTGTATCGGCTACTGGAGCGCTGTAACGCCCTTATTTTTCAAGACGCTTATCCGCAGTTGCAACTTTACATGCACAGCCGTCATTTAGGTCGGAGTTGCTTTCATTTGTTGCCTTATTTTCACGTTTCGCCATTCATGAAGCCCTTTTGGGAACGTTTCTGGGCATGGCGTGATAGCTCTCTGTTGACTGTGGCGCTCATCATTAATGAACAAAACTATATTGAAGGACGTGTGGTAAAAGATCCGTATTTTCAAAAATTTGTGACACACAAGCCGGGCTTTTATTTGCATGACTGGCTCCAGCTTAATCAGGTTATATTTCCACTTGGGCTAAACGGTGGGCTTGCTGGACTAGTGATGGAGCGTTTCGGCCATTTGGACGAGCGGATCGGCTTTGGCAAAAGTCTCTATGCTATGCTCTTCGGCCATCAGCAGGTGCTGGACCAGGCATCAGCATTCGCTAACAGTGTGCCGCATACGGGTTCACGCAGCGACTATTGGCCTGGACTATTCACCCCGAATGAACAAAAAGCGTTGCACTCTCCAGATGAAAGTGCAACGCTTTTAGCACATGAATGGCTACCGCCAGGACAACGTCTGTACAGCCCGGAGCTGAACGCCGTCTGGTCCGATACAACTTATGATCCAATCCCCCGGTATGACTGGTTTCAGGACGGCTCCACACTTGGGCATCTAAGCGAACCAAGGCGACCGCTGTTATTTGCCATGCGCCACGAGCATCGCCATGGCATACAAAAAACAGCAATGGCCCACGTTGCCCATAACAGCTTGCAACCTTTCCACTGAAAGACTGGAGAGCTCTTTTAGCCTCGCTGTCCTGTGGACTCACGCTGTAGGCGCATTAACGGACGTAGTACCTTTTGCAACATACGTGGGTAGTTGCCCAGCTCGTCCCTGCGCAATACGCGCAATACAACCAGCAACACCAAGTAGCATACCAGTACAGTCGCTCCGGCAATGCAGCATGCGATGAAGAAGGCTACACGCGCAGGCATCAGATGCACCAGCAGAATACAGGCTTCATTTACACCGTATCCGATAGCTCCTGAGACGACGACTGCGGTTAAGAAACCTGCCCAGCGACGGCCCATGATGGAAAAGGAGACGATCCCTTTAAGCACACGCAAATTCAGCAACGTGATCACGAGGAAACATAATCCGGTTGCGGCAATGATCCCGTAAATCCCAAGCCAACCAGCCAGCAGCCAGCTCGCTGCAAACTTGACGACGATCCCGACCATGACATTAACCATTGAAATACGCGGCTTGCCCATACCGATCAATATCGAATTAGAAGTCATCATCGTAATCTGGAATATCGTTCCGAGTGTCAGAACAGCGATGATACCACTGCCTCCAAGCGAGCTGAACAGTAAACCATTAATAGAATAGGCGGTCACACATAAAGCCAGCACAATCGGCATTCCAGTCAAAATAGAGATACGCAAAGCCAGCGTCATCTGATTTTGTAAATGCTGCTCATCCTTACGAGCAAATGCCGCTGAAATGATCGGAATGAGCGATTGGCTGAGCGCAATGGCCAAAATCGGCGGAATTCCCGCCACACTCTGTGCCCGAGAGCCTAGATAACCCAACTGAGTAGTCGCCTGATCCAACCCCACTTGACCAGACAGCAGTCTCACCACAATCGAGGTATCAATAAAGTTGACCGCCGGAACGGTCAGAGACGACAATACAATCGGAATGGAAAGCTTAAAAATATCTTTGTAAATGCGCATCATCGGTAGCGCGGAGCTTTCCTCTTGGAATTGATCTTGACGATCCTGTCGATCCTGACGACGCAATTTTACCGTGTAGTACAACATGACCGCCAGAGCGCCAAGACTTCCCATGACACCCCCAAAGGAGGCCCCAGCTGCAACCTCGCGATCTCCATAACCCAGCTTCAAAATAATAAAAGCGAGTATAATAGCGGTCGCTACCCGTGCAACCTGCTCCACGATTTGTGAAATACCGCCTGCGGTCATATTACCGCGCCCTTGGAAGTATCCACGCATCATAGCAATGGCAGGGAACAGCAGTAATGCTGGTGCCAAAGCCTGAATGGCCAAAGCGGATTGCGGAACCCCTGCTACATGCTCGGCAAAATAAGGCGCTCCAAAATACAGCAGCGCTGTAATGATAATGCCTGCCGCAGCCGCGAATATTAAAGCTGCACGATACACACGTCGCGCTTCCGAAGGCCGATCCAGTGCATAACGTTCTGAAACCATTTTGCTCAACGTGCTTGGAATGCCGGCCGTAGCCACCGTGAGCAGCATCAAGTAAGCGTTGTTCGCAATGGTAAACGAGGCGTTCCCGACGGAACCGAGCAGATGCTCCAGTGGAACACGCTGTACCAGACCAAGCACTCTGGCCACCAAGGCGGCAGCGGCTAAAATAAGCGTACCTTTAAGGAATGTTTCTTTATTGGACAAAATGCGTTCCCTTCTTTCTTGCTGTTCACACGCATGCAAAAGCCCCGCACAAACTGTCATGGCCTGAGCCATCACCGGTGCGGAGCCGCATGTCGATTCTGTCTCTGCAAATCATAATAAATGATAACGAATCTCGGGTTATAACACCCAAATTAAGAATACAATAATCATGGCAAGCTGCAAAATCACTTTCATCACGGTGCTGGTAAAAAGGCCTAACACAGAGCCAAAGCCCACTTTAATAGCTCGGTCCAGCGGGGCTTTGCTTATCAGCTCACCTAGCACAGCGCCAATAAATGGTCCCAAAATCAGGCCAAATGCCGGAATAACAAAGGGGCCAATAATAATCCCGATAGTACTCAGTATCGCTGACAGGCGCGAGCCACCAAATCGCTTAACTCCCCACGCATTCACAGCATAATCCGCAACAAAAAGGGCAACGACGATTAGTGTTTGTATAATCCAAAACAGTGCATTGTATGGAGCAAACGAGAAAAACCAGCCGTATACAAAAAATGCAAAATAGATGGCGAGCGCCCCCGGCAATACGGGATATACCGCCCCGGCCATGCCCACAATGAATAGCACAATAACAACAATCCAGCCTACAACGTCCATGGGCCTCCTCCTTCTCGTCCATTCATCCTGCTAGCTGCATCATTCGTTTTATTACACAAGCACATAATCACGGATCACTTCTACAATGCCGTCGTCATTGTTCGAAGCCACGACCACATCAGCGGCTTCTTTAACCGTATCCTGAGCATTCCCCATGGCTACGCCCAGTCCAACCGCTTGAATCACAGCCAGGTCATTCAGACTGTCGCCAACGGCAACCACCTGCTCCAGAGTAATGCCAAGCAGGTCGCACACTTCAGCGATTCCACTGGCCTTGGATATACCAGCTGGGTTAATTTCCAGATTCGTCATTGAAGAATTGGAGATT
The DNA here is from genome assembly GCF_054602585.1 of Paenibacillus sp. SEL3. Lineage (NCBI taxonomy): Bacteria > Bacillati > Bacillota > Bacilli > Caryophanales > Paenibacillaceae > Paenibacillus > Paenibacillus sp. SEL3. The sequence goes on from NZ_CM137725.1 coordinate 2,021,807, forward strand.
TCAAGTCCACCCATGTCCTGAAGCTTCAGCAAAATTTGGTGGCGAATTTCGTCATTTTCCGTATTATAACCGAATTTAAGCCATTCCTGTGTGTCCAATGTATTCGGCCAACGATCTCTGTTATATAATTCCTCCGTTGAGTAAGCCCAGAACCAGGAGCCTGTTTCTACAGCAATCTGGTGCATCTTACGAACGAGCTCCTTATCAAGTAAATAACGACGCCACAACTCGTGGGGTGATTTCCACACCTCACTGCCGTTTACGGTTACCATTGGCGTCTCCAGGCCGAGTTGCTGACCGTAAGGCAGAGCATGCATCGCTGCACGTCCGGTGGACAAGCATACATGGATCCCTTCCTGTATCGCCTTGTTAATCCAGTTAATCGTTTCCAAGGAAATTTCATGATTATCATTCAGTAAAGTTCCATCCATGTCGAGCGCAAGCAGTTTGTATTTATATTGGTTCTCTCCCATAGTGTCTCTTCCTCCTGTATGTCCCTTATGTCCAACGACATTTTACCATGAAAAAGAGAAGCCCACAAAAAAATTCAAGTCCTCACTTTGCTGCCAGAGGCTTTTTAGGAGTACCATCTAGCCCATATACTTCGTCATACGCATCAAATATTTTACGCGCAACCGGTCCCGCGCTCGTCGCACCAAAGCCCCCTTCAGGAATGATGACCGCTACTGCCAGCTTCGGATTTTGACGGGGAGCAAAAGCGATGAACACCCCGTTATCTTTAACCGTACGTCCCACCACCTGCTCGGAAGTCCCCGTTTTACGGGCATAATCGTAGGGAAATCCGTTAAAAGCTTTAACATCCGTAGCCATACCCCGAATCACTGTATTCCAGTACGTATCTGAAAAAGCGACCTCATTCAGTACCTTCGGCTTAAATTCACGTACAAGATTCCCCTGATCATCTACAATTTTGCTGACCAAATGAGGTTGCATACGCTTGCCCTTTGTTGCCAGTACAGTCGTATACTGGGCTAGTTGCATGGCTGTATACTTTCCCTGCTGACCAAAGGATGCCTGTACCAAACGTGTCAACGCACTTTCCTTTTTGCTCGTATACTCGAGTCTGCCTGCCCACTCGCCCGGCAGATCAACTTCAGTCGGTACGCCTAATCCAAATTCCTTCATATACTTGTCCCATACGTCAATTCCCTGATGCACCCCTGCATTACTTCCGTATTTGCCATATAGCGGCTTGCCGATCATATCCACCATAAACGTATTTGACGAGACCTCAATTGCCCTGCTAGGTGTCAAAGAACCATACACATGTCCGCTAGAGTTCCCAACCCGGCTGGAGCGATTTTTGCCGTAGTACGCACTTCCCGTATCCAGATAAGTTTGTCCGGGAGAAAAAAAGTTTTCCTTCAACCCGATCAGCACGGTCAGTGGTTTAATGGTTGAACCCAGAAGAACCGAGGATTCTGGATGTGGACCCGCTTTTCCGCTAGGTACAGATTTAATGGTCCCATTTCCCATTTTATGCTGGATTTCGTCATATACCGAAGGCGAGGTACTCCCACTTTTCCATACATTAGAGTCATAATCCGGCATACTGGCCATTGCTACGATATTTCCGGTCTCTACCTCCATCGCTACAGCGAAGCCAGTGGTCGCGTCTTGATGAAGCTTCCCCGATACGGCATGAGTATGAAGCCAGCGAAGCTGATCCATAATGGCCTGTTCGGTTTTCTGCTGAATTTCCTTGTTGAGGGTGGAATATAGATGATGTCCTTTTTCCGGTGGAGTAATGGATTCAATGCCCTCCGGCATGCTGCGCGGATTGACCTCTACCGTTTTATATCCGTTTTTTCCTCTCAGCTCGTCCTGATACTGAAGCTCCAAGCCATCATATCCAACCGTTTCACTTTCCGAATACACCTGTTCCGGTCTTAGGACCTCCGAATTCGCTTCATAGAGCTCTTTATATTTGGGTCGGTTCGTTCGAGCTCCTTTGAACTTGTACATATATCCAATCGTTTGTACCGCCACCCGATCCGGGTCATAATGGCGTACACTTTCTTCTACAACCTCTACACCAGGGAATTCTGTCCGATGCTCCAGAAAATAAGCGATTTCCTCCCGACTCAAGTCGGATTTGACCAATCGCGGGGTAAATCCCCTAAATTGATTATAGTCCGGGTCCAGTCGCTTTTTTATTTCCTCTGCATTAAGTTGCTCCCCTTCGGTATGACCCAGTTCGTTTAATTTGGCAGCAAGTTTGGTAGCAAAAGCATCGAGCTCAGGGAGCAGCTTTCCCCCCGGCTTGCGGTCTTTCTCCGTACGTTTGCTATAATCCTTAGATAAAGTTACATACAAGGACTGTACTGAAGTCGAATACGCCAGCTTAACCGTACCTGTAGAGTCATAAATCGTGCCGCGACTCGGGGCTAACGGGACATTTTTCGTATTTACGGATTGCTGCTGCCCTTTCAGCTCCTCCGATTGTACAAACTGCAATACAGCCAGTCTGGTAATGATCAGGGCAAACAGCACAAAAGCACCAAAAAACAGTAGGTTGGTTCGTAAAACCGTCTGTTTTTTTCGCGACCCTTCATTCTCTTCAACATTTTTCTTTTTAAATGAAAACTTTTTATCCAAACTTCCTCTGTCCATATTAGCTGGTCATTACTCCTTTCAGTTAGGTTTTTATATTCCTGATCCTACCATATCCAAAGCAATAAACGATGAATTCCCAGATGACAATTTTGTAAGAAAACGTAGAAAAAGCATAAAAAGCTTCCCGCAGCCTAAAGGCTAAGAGAAGCTTTCATGAAATGATATCGTATAAAATGATTATGGCTGTTTGGTAGTGTTAGGATCGGTTGCTGTGGCATCCTTTTTCTTAGGTACCCCATCCAATCCATAAACTTCATCGTAGGCATCAAAGATTTTACGTGCCACAGGTCCGGCGCTCCAAGCCCCGAAGCCTCCTTCCGGTATGACAACGGCTACGGCCAGCTTAGGATTCTGACGTGGTGCAAAGGCGATAAATACTCCATTATCTTTCAATTCTCTGCCTACACTTTGCTGCGATGTCCCCGTTTTGCGAGCAAAGTCGTAAGGGAAACCTTTAAATGCGCTGACATCTGTTGCCATCCCGCGTATGACTTCATTCCAGTAGGCATCCGGAAATTTTACTTCATTTAGTACTTTCGGCTTAAACGTTTGAACTACATTGCCGTTGGTATCTTTAATTTGACTGACCAAATGCGGCTCCATCCGTTTACCCTTGGTAGCCAATACTGCTGTATATTGTGCAAGCTGAAGCGTTGTATATTTACCCTGCTGACCAAAAGAAGCATATGCAAGTTTAGATAATGAAGACTCTTTCGAATTATGAGCATACTCTCTGCGTCCAGACCATTCACTTGGTAAATCTACACCCGTAGAAACACCTAGTCCAAATTCCTTCATGTAGCGGTCCCATACATTCACACCTTGATCTTCCTTGGCATTATTAATGTATTTGTTGTACAATCTTTTGCCCACCATATCGACCATAAATGCATTGGAGGAATGCCGAATGGCAGAAGCTGGGTCCAACCCGCCGTACACATGACCCGAGGAATTCCGAACTCGTGACGAATTATTACGCCCAAAGTAAGCCGCTCCTGTATCCTGGTAATACGATGAGGTACTGAATAGATTTTCCTCCAGTCCTACTAACACAGAAAGCGGCTTAATGGTGGAGCCAAGTAGGACAACCGACTCTGGATGTTGACCTGATTGGCCCGATCCAAAGGAGCGAATAGTACCATTCAAGTATACATTTTGTATTTTTTTATAATTATCGCTAGATATATTTCCGGTCTGCCAGTAATTAGCATCATAATCCGGCATACTAGCCATCGCCACCACATTTCCTGTATCCACTTCCATAGCCACAGCAAAGCCTGTTTTAGCATAAGGATGGGTCTTGCCAGATACAGCGTGTGAATGGAGCCATCTCAATTGATCCATAATAGCATCTTCCGTTTTAACCTGAATTTCTTTGTTAATCGTAGAATATACATTATTTCCTTTTTGCGGAGGAGTAACAGAATCTACACCTTCCGGCATATTGCGTGGATCAATCGGAACCGTTTTATAGCCATTTTTCCCTCGTAACTGTTCCTGATATTGATATTCCAGTCCATCAAAGCCAACAGATTCGTTATCCATATAAATGAGGCCCGGATCATTTTCAGCTGACATGGATTTTTGAATATTCTTATATTTATCCAACGTTTCACGCGCACTTTTATAGCTTTTAATGTAGCCAACCGTTTGGACAGCTACCGTATCTGGATCGTAATGACGTACCGTTTCCTCTACGACATCTATGCCCGGGAACTCACTCTTATGCTGCATAAAATAGGCCACTTCATCTTTGTTAAGATTCGTTTTAATCAGACGCGGCGTAAAACCGCTAAATCGCTGATAGTTACGGTCCATAGCGTCCATAATTTGCTCTGCCGTCATTTTCGGCTCATCTTTATTCCCATATTCAGCAAAGCGATTCGCCAGCTTCTGTGTCATTTTCTCCAGCTCAGGCAATAGCTTTTTGTCATTATCACGCTTTTCTTCCATACCATCACTGTAGTTCTTGGAGAGCGTGATATACAGCGATTGTACAGGTGTAGAATACGCTAGTCTGTTCTGCCCGGTGGAATCATAAATCGTTCCGCGAATCGGCGTAAGTGGTACATTTTTGGTAACATTACTGGCCTCCTGCTGCTTGAGCTGAGGTCCATCCACGAATTGAAGTATCGCCAATCTTACAATGATGACTGTAAATATAATGAACGAGCTGAAAAAGAACAGATTGATCCGAAAGCTGAATCTTTTTCGATCAGACGTCCCATTGTCTGTTCCCTGCTCGTTGTCTATCTTTCTCATGTGCCCTTTTCCACTCCTTATTAAATCACTTTATCCTTGATATGTGTTTGGGCAAAACCAGGCGGATTAAACCAGTCCCCACTTTGCGCCCAGGTCGGGTCTAGCGGTACCCACTGATTCTGTCCGCTCAAATATACCTCATTCCAGGCATGGGACCCGTATCCTCCCTGTCCGTTGTACCCAAGGCCTGTCACCACCTTGACCTGTAGCCCCTGCGAACGAGCCATCATTGAGTACAGGCGGGCATAATCAATGCACACTCCTTTACGTGTATCAAACGTATCTCTAGGAGTCTGTTCATGCCAGTCACCACGTTGCTCATAGGCTTCCACCTTACTGTAATCATAGCTAATACGGGTGCCTACCCATTCATACAACGCTCTAGCTTTTTGCTCGTCACCGCTAGCCCCTTCTGTAATCTTGGCCGCTGCCTGAACGATATCGCTTGGAATGTCCCGGTCGATTATTTCATATTTGCGCTGCATGATGCCATTCAGTTCCTTGGTAACAGCCTGCGTAAATACGGGCAGCTTATCCTTAATCAGAGTCCCGGACAACGGTTCAATAACCGATTGCGCACCTTGCTTATAAATCGGTGAAGCTTGTACGTAGCTGCTAAACCCGCTGTCTGGGTACAGACTAACGCCTATGAACAGCAGGGCTATGATCATCATGGCGCGAGCTCCACCAATAAGGGTACCTATTCCGGCCCCTGCCACCCTGCTGAAAAAGCCCGATTTTTTTGGATGCTCATGGAGGGAGGAATCTGATTTTCCACCTACCATCAACACATAAATGGCACGCAGTATAAACTGGGCAATAGCATAACTGAGCATGAACAATACGGCGAATCGCAGCAGCGGAAAACCCTCTATCCCCGCCACAAGCGTATAATAAAATTGCTCAATCCCGCTTAGTTTTCGCTGTGGCAAATGCTCCATGTAAGCTGCCAGCCATTGTTGCACCTTCGGTGAAAGCCACATGGCTAATCCTAGCGAGCACAAAATACCCGCTACAGTCAGTATGCCATCCACAATAAGACTAAACAGCGCCCCTACAGATCTGGAAGCTCCTCGTCTCCAGCCCTGAATCAACGACAGCAGTACAATGACAATTAAAAACACCGTCACGCCATTCCAATGAAGAATAGGCTCCAGCCAGGATGGTTTCATTGTGTTCCTCCTGTCTCTACGGCGACTGTGGCGACTGTGTTACAGCCGAGCCTTTCGCACCTTCGATATATTTCTTGACGGTATCGCCCATACTCCACTCGCCCAGCGACATCCCCTGAAACCATACCTTGACCTTGTCACCATCAAATGGACCTTTCACTTCCAAGTTGGAGCTGGTTACCGAAAACGTACCATCCGCGTTGGATGTGTATTGGGCATCCCGTCCCTCTTTGATCATCATGTTCAAGGCCTCGCTCTGAACCTTGTTAATCGCATCATCCTTTGCCTGAGTAACGACCTTGCCGACCTGTTCAAAGGAAATGCCACTGTAGATAAGCAAGCCTGCAATTACGACGATGACAATCAGCCATTTTATGAGAGTTCTTACAACCTTCAATATGACTAACAATAGGACAAGCCCAATTAATATATACAGCCAATTATCTTGAACAATCTGCCAATTATGTTCCAAAAACTCTCTCCAGACGCCCTTATCCATTTCGCTACACTCCCGTTTTCAACTACATGATTCGAATTGCAAAATTGTCTCTGTAATTATACATGATTACGCAATGTCCTGTCAGCTTAGGTCTTATACATACCTTGTCTTTCAATTCTTGTCCATACAAAGTGGTCTATGTTCGTCTAATCCAGCGTACAACTTAGGAAGGGCCAATACGAAGTAACATGAAAGTTTACATTAGGGAAAGGGGGTCATTCACATGAAAACAGCCCTCTGGCTGTATCTCTTTTTGTTCATTGCCTTTTTTGATCTGCATGCGCAATATCCTATTTTGACGCCATTCGCCATCTCTCTGGGGGCAGCTCCTACCTTTATCGGTTGGATGATGGGGATTTACTCTCTGACTCACCTGCCTGGCAATTTGATGGCAGGTCCCAAAGTCGACAAACACGGCAGTCGCCGATATATTATGTTCAGCCTGACAGCTGCAGGCCTGATCCTGATCATTCAATCGTACATCCATACACCGTGGGAATTACTTTTTCTGCGTGCGATTAGTGGCTATGTGTTGGCTTTTTTATCTCCAGCCTGTCTGGCCATGCTGGCGCAACTGTCTGATCATCCGGTTACGCAGGGTAAATATATGTCGGGGCATGGTGTCGTCCATACGTTGGCCTCTGTTCTGTCTCCAGCCGCAGGCGCATTTATCGTAGCCAGTTTTGGCTTTAGCGAGACATTTAGTTCCCTTGGCATCATTCTCGTAATCACGGGGCTTATGGCTTATTTCACCTTACCCAAAAAAGCACCCGCTCCGCAGGCCCAATTATCTGATGGTCATACGACACCTGCTCCACTCTCGGCAGCACAGACGCGGTTACCATTCAATTGGCGCTACCTGCTTTTACCTTTTGTTTTGGCGTGCGCACAAGGCATTTTATTTTATGAGATCCCATTACGAAATAACGGTTCTGCGTCCATGATGTCCACCGGATTGCTTTTTTCCATCATCAGTTTGGGAGCACTCTGTACGCTTAGTTTGCTTTTTCTGAACAAATATTCACCGATGGTCAGGCTACTTTGTGGCATTATTCTGATGTCTTTAAGCTTCTATGCACTCGCCACCACGCCCGAAGCGACAATAGGCATCATCCTGTTTATTTTGGGAACAGCCAAAGGCATCATTTTTCCAGCGCTGGCCTCTCTCTTCATACGAATTGGAGGTGCTCGATTGGGCAAAACCTTTGCCCTGCAATCCATTGCAACGTCAATCGGCTCCTTTGCCGGGCCTGTACTGGCGGGTCAGCTTCCGGATCACATATCCCCTTTTTTTATCGCATTTCTGATTCTGATGGCTGGCCTGCTATTCGTTCCCGTTAAGCACATATCTCCGACGCCGCCACTGTCTGCCACAGGACCTTATCATTCCTAGCTAGTCTGAGGCAGTGGGTATGCTAAAATGCTATCTTTAAAGCCCAAAATGCCGTTCCAGAGGGCAGATGCACAGTACACTATACCCCTATCCACATAGACTATTTTGACTGAACATTCACTAATAAAGGGAGGTGCAGCCTGTGAGCCACTGTCATCCTGTAAGCCCTTGCCCTGTTTTTGGAACTTCAACTGGCACCATTCTTGTTCTTTATATTCTGCTCGTCATCATTCTCCGTACTTGCTGGTTTTAATGTCTAAATTGCCCTAACATGTTGTCCCTTGTACCCATGCCTGCCACTTCTGGCAGGCTATTTTGTTATTTTTTGCATGAGAACCCTATTTGGAGCTACACTATACTCATATTCTTCATTTCCCGGGGAATTTCGAGCATATGTATCAGACAAGGGGTGAGCTTAAATGGCGATAACCGTGATCGTCGAAGGGAAAAATGACCGCAGCAAACTTCGCCGATTACTTGACCCGGAGGTTCACATTTTATGCACCTTCGGCACACTAAACTCTATAAAACTGGAATCCCTCCACAAGCGAGCCAAGCACGACGAAATATATTTATTTATGGACAATGACAGCTCAGGGAAAAAAATAAGGGGTGTGCTTGCAGACTCTTTTCCAGATGCCTACCATATGTATACCCGCAAAGGATACGCTGGCGTAGAAGGGACTCCAGACGAATATGTGATCGCTCAATTGGAAAAAGCAGGATTGGAAGAATACATTATATACCCGCCACCTGTTCTTTAGTCTTGAATAACAAAAAAGGCTGTCCTCAGGCCGCTTTCATGCCTGTTGGACAGCTATATGGTGTACTATAAAATGCCTCTAAAATGACATTAGAATTTATGAACCGTATCGACGATCATCAGCAAGAAGCTGAGTGTCAGATGGTTAATGGAAAAGAAAAATACTTTTTTGGCCCAGGAATCCGTTTCTTCTTCCTTAATCGTAAAACCTTTAAAGGCATAGAATGCCCACAGCACGGACAGTAACACGGACACGATCATAAAAATCATACCGGCATATCCATAAGCATACATAAGGATGGGTACCGGAATCAGCAATACAATATAAGGAATCATCTGAATCTTTGTCCGATGGATACCTTTTACGACTGGCAACAACGGAAATCCTGCTGCGCGATATTCCTCAACTCTGCGAATAGCAAGTGCCCAGAAGTGAGGCGGCTGCCATAAGAACAGGAGAGCGAATAAAAGCCAAGCGCCCATATCAATACGACCCGAAGCGGCCACATAACCAATTACAGGAGGCATTGCACCAGAAATACCGCCGATGGATGTACTCCATGTAGATGAACGTTTTAACCAAAGTGTATAAATACCGACGTAGACGAACATACCAAGTAATCCCAGTAATCCTGCCTTTACACCAGAGAAGAAGAATAGAACAGCTAACCCGACAACACCCAAAATAATAGCGTATGACAACACCGTTGTAGGGGTCAGACGCCCTGTTGGCAGTGAGCGATTACGTGTACGTTCCATTTTCAAATCCAGCTCACGGTCAAAATAGTTGTTAAAAACACATGAAGATGCCATAACCAGCATTGTACCTAAAAGTGTAAGAATTAGCTTTATATAGTCAACGTCCCATTGCGATGCTAACCAAAAACCACCAAAGGCTGCAACCAGATTGGTACGAAGGATGCCTGGCTTGGTAACTGTAATAAAATCTTTCCAAGTGCCCGCTTTGCCGGGTGGTTTAGATTTTACAGAATAGGTAGCCGCATCCGAAGAAGTCTTATAACTTATATTATCCATTGTGAGTAACTCCCCCTTAGAGATGTATGAATTCGGGAGTAAGTTGAACTCCGATATAAATTTTATCATATACCTACCCTAAAAAGTTTGACAGAAAACGCACAAAACGTTCACAATTCCGATGGCAAATCGCCCCTGCTGATCGTTTACAGTAAATTTGGGTAGTAATAAGTACAGGAAACAATACAAAAGGAGCGACAGATATGGATACAGCCACACACTTTGTCATGGGAATCGGATTGGCCGGTCTGGCCTACACTGACCCTGTCGTCGCCGGAGATCCAAAGTTGGCCGCAGTGGTGCTGCTCGCTACAGTTGTAGGGTCACAAGCTCCGGATTTTGACACTTTGCTTCGGTTGAAAAATAATGCAGCCTACATTCGCAATCACCGTGGACTGTCGCATTCAATTCCCTTCTGGTTGATATGGATCTTGTCCATAACAGGGCTAATTTGCCTGATCTTCAGAGATGTGCCCCCAGGTCATGTAGCATTATGGGTAACGATTGCCGTCTGCCTGCATGTATTCACAGATTTATTTAATACGTACGGAACACAGGCATTCCGGCCGTTTACAAACAAGTGGATATCTTGGAATATCATCCATATTTTCGATCCCTTTATTTTTGGCACCCATGTTGCTGCGATTATGCTGTGGATCACCGGATTGATTCCACCCGCTCCCTTATTTATTACGCTGTACGTCATTATTGGCCTGTATTACATTTGGCGAACCTGGAGTCATTTTATAACCAGAAAAGCGGTACGTAATATGGACAACGAGCGTCAGGAGGGCGACAATTATTATATCATTCCCACCGTATCATGGAACCGGTGGCATGTGGTAAAAGCTCATCAGAATGGAAGTTATGACATTGGCGGATTAAATGGCTCGCACTTATTTTGGACGAAACACGCAATTCCATCCACACATCCTGCCGTAGAAGCATCCAAATCCTATCGCGATGTGCAGGCATTTCGCTATTTCTCCTCCTTTGCTGTTGCCGAGGTGGAAGAACTGGAATGGGGCTACATTGTGCGATGGGGAGACGTGAGGTATCGACACCGGAGGCAATATCCATTCGTGGCTGTGGTCGCGATGGATAAGCAGTTCGGGCTGATCAACAGTTATATCGGATGGCTCAGTGACGAAAAGATGCAAAAACGCCTTTCCCTGCATACGAATTAAAACTGCTTACAAGCTAACAACCAGCCTTATGAACAAGAGACAGCAAGTTCCCCCTTAATCTGGGAGCTTGCTGTTTTTTTGGCCATTCGCGCCAAAAATCACATCTCATGAAAGCGCCCTCTTGACGAAGCGGACTTGCGTGATTCACAATGGTCATAAGCCATGCGTAAAAAAAATCCGGAGCATGATCGCTCCGGATTTTCTTCATGACAGTTGCTCATAATACAGCTTCCAAGATGGAGTGTTTATGTGTATTACTGCAAACGGCTGCTGCCCGACAAGGATTGTTCTGCTTGTTGGACTAGCTTTTTCGTAATATATCCCCCAAGAGAACCTGTTTCGCGGGAAACAACATTACCGAAGTAACCGTCCTGAGGGATGGTGATGCCAAGTTCTTGAGCTGCCTCATATTTTAATTGTTGTAAAGCGGCGTTGGCCTGCGGTACTTGCAGGTTGTTTGAACGACGTCTGCTCATATTTGAATCTCCTTTCAGTTCTTTGTGAGTGAGGTTCATTGCAAGCTTGCAAGATTATTATGGCTCGCTTACAACTACTTATTCCTGAAATTCAACATTCGAACACTGGAGGTTTTTACCAATGAGCAAAGGTTTATCCCTATGGTTCGCCGTTTCATCCATTGTCCTGCTGACCGCAGCCGCTATATCCATCAGTTATTCCGCATGGCTTGCCATTCTACTGGGGCTATTATCTGTCGGCAATATTGGCTGGGGTTTCGTGGTCAAAGCCCGACAACGCCGCTCCTAATCCAATCCTATAAAAGGCCTAATTCGTTTCGCCTCAATATGCTTTAGCGTAGACGTGGCAGAAAGCCCATGCGCTCTTTGACCGCAGACAGCGTGACTTCAGCAGCTTCTTGAGCACGCTCTGCGGATTGGGCCAAAATATGTCCAATTTCACCGGATTCCCGGATATCGCGATAGCGCTGCTGAATCGGTTCAAGCATAGCCACAACCGTCTCTGCCAGTTCTTTTTTAAATGTCCCGTACATTTGGCCTTCATAACGATCCTGCACTTCTTGGAGCGACAAACCGGAACACTGGCTGTAAATGCTCATTAGATTACTAATTTCAGGTTTATTGGCCAGATCATATATAACCTCACTGCCAGAATCGGTCGTAGCGCGGCTGATTTTCTTGCGTATGACTTTCGGTTCGTCCAGTAGCGCAATAAAACTGCCTGCATTCGGATTACTCTTGCTCATTTTTTTGGATGCATCATCCAGGGACATAATTCTTGCCCCTACTTCAGGGATATACGGCTCGGGAATTGTAAAATAATCTCCATAACGATGATTAAAGCGGCCAGCCAAATCCCGTGTCAGTTCCAGATGCTGTTTCTGATCTTCGCCCACCGGGACGAGATCCGCGTTGTAGAGCAAAATGTCAGCTGCCATCAACGACGGATATACGAACAACCCTGCTCCTACGGAATCCTTGCCAGCAGCCTTGTCCTTAAACTGAGTCATACGTTCCAGCTCGCCCATATTCGTCAGTGTTGTCATCAACCATCCCAGCTCAGCGTGCTGAGGAACATGGGATTGTAAAAAGACGTTGGATTTCTCTGGGTTAATACCCGCTGCAATAAATAATGCCGCTACCGCCTCCGACTGCTCGCGTAATTGAGCTGGTTCCTGCGGTACGGTAATCGCATGAAGATCTGGAACCATAAAGTAACATTGGTGATCCTCTTGCAATTTGACAAAGTTTTTCATTGCACCAATGTAGTTGCCCAAAGTAAGTTGTCCGCTAGGCTGAATACCTGAAAGTACAGTTTTCATATTCTTCCTCCTCCGATTATTTCAATATTTTAGAACGCAAAAAGGCCCCGCATCCTCAAGGGACGCGAGACCGTGGTACCACCCTTATTCATTGCCGTCAGCCTTTGCTTGTCGGAGCTATGCCCCATGACTGATTGCAATCTTAAAGCTCCGTTAACGGGGAGCAATCGGCCGTCATACTGAGGACTGTAAAATCCTGTTCTGTGCGGCACTCCAAGGTCCATTCAGCAATGCAGGCTCACCGGTTCCCATCCACCACCGGCTTTCTGAAGAGCTTATGCGAAAGCTTACTTGTCCTCATCATCGCGTTATCCATGTCATTACTTTCTAAACTACATTAATGATAATTCCGCATAATGTTATTGTCAAATGACGATTGTGCCCTACGATCAAAAATCTGTTATCATAATGACACGAAGCTTCAACCGATTATAGTGGACAAAGGAGCATGGATATGAAACAAGTGACCAAAGAACACTGGAACGGTTACGACACGTATGTTTTACATAGTGGTGAACTGGAAGTTACGATGATCCCTCGCCTCGGGAATAATATTATCTCAGTGCGTGATCTGAAGCTCGACAGGGATATCGTACGTCGGCCCGGTGAGGAAGAATTGGCTTTTTATTTACAAAAGCCTTATCATTTTGGCTTGCCCATTTTGATTCCTCCTGGCCGAATTCGCAAAGGACAATTTGAGTTTGACGGTGTTCCTTACCAGTTCGACCGAAATACAGCCAATGACAACCATATACACGGTCTGCATCGTAATCAATCCTGGCGCTGCAGTGATATTGAAGAGGATGAAGAAGGTTGCAGTGTCACTACCGAGCTTTTGACAGAAAGTGATCCGCACTGGATGGAACAATTCCCCATTCCTTTGCGTCTGGAGATGACGTATCGCTTGCAGGGTGCTATATTAAGTCAAACGCTGCGCGTAACCAATTTGGGTGAAAAAGCAGCCCCATTTGGCTTGGGATATCACACTTGGTTTATGGTGGACGGAGAACCTGAGCGCTGGCGCCTAAAGCTACCTGTGAACGGCGTATATGAGCAGGATGCTGAACAGCTACCTACAGGTATGATTACTTCGTTGAATGACTTGGAACAGCTCTCTTCGGGTCTTTCACTGAAAGGAACAAATCTAGACACGCTGCTGCGGGCAACGGAAGGCCCTGCTGTAGCTCTTTTGACTCGTGATGATGGTTATCAAATCCGCTACACAGCAGATGAGCAATACTTTAAGTATTGGGTGTTATACACCAAAGGTGAATGCGATCAGTATCTTTGCATTGAGCCTTATACCTGGCTGTCAGATGCTCCTAATTTACCTGATCCTGTTGAAGGAGGCGGGCTGATCCGTCTGGAGCCTAAGCAATCCATCGATCTCAAAACTCAGATTCATATCATATATCCGTAATTTCCCTCTAGTCACTTTCCTTCCTTCGGCGCATATTTTCATAACTCTGTCGCATACTAACCTCATCACAGCCGAAGGAGGTGACTACACATGAATGAAGCTAATCAAGGCAGAAGTCGTCGCAGTAACAACCTTGTTGTTCCTCAAGCCAACAACGCACTGCAACAATTGAAATATGAAGCTGCACAAGAGCTGGGCATCACCATTCCGGCAGACGGTTACTACGGTGACATGCCATCCCGTGAAGCTGGTTCTCTGGGAGGCTATATCACTAAACGCTTGGTACAGCTGGCCGAACAGCAATTATCAGGACGTTCAGGTCAATAAGCGTCATTATTCCACATGAGCATTCCGTTCATCGTAATTTACCAAAATGCGTTATAACGGGCATATAACATAGGCGGTCTTCCCAAGGAAGGCCGCCTTTTCTCTTTTTTAAATTAGGATTTTGCAAAATTCTCATATTGATGATTATTCCGAATTAGCCGCTCGGTATGTAGGCTTGTTGTAGCGGATCATGAGATTCGCCATGTTGTAGTTGGACTCCAGTGTTGCATCTACCAAAATCGTTCCTTGTCTGATGGCGAAATCAAAAGCAATCTCACCATGAGTCCAGCTACGCTTATGATTTAGCGTTTCTAGGGCCATACGCCGAAAATCCTCCCGATGCTTTGCTGATAACCCCGGTTCTACTGCTGCTAACGTGCCACCTTTACCTGCAAGCGGATTATGGCGAATCCCAAACTTCCCAACTACATTGTTACGTATTTGTACAAATACGATGCCTGACGACAAACCCGCCAGTTCATTATCCAGTTCTTTTAAAACGATATCCATCTGCCTTGCCAACGACAATTGACCTACTTCATCCATTACAAAAACCCTCCTATGTACCTTATTCAAAAATAATTAATAGGTCTTACGGCTCAATTATATGCGAAGATTTTTAACCTTACAATCAAAACCAACATAATTGGGTATTTATAACTATTTTCTAAGTATATCCATCATTTTAAATTTCGCCAACAGGTAATGTTAATTACACTTCGACATTTTGCGACTTTGTTCATCATCTTCTGCAAAAATTACAAAAAAGGCCTCCCTTATAGGAGACCTTTCAAAAGTGTAAATCCGTTATTTTGTCATTTGTAAAAATTGCTCAATATCCTGAACAGTAACTTGCGCAGCATTACGCCAGAAGTCAGCCTGTGTTAAATCGGTACCTAAGTGCTTGGAAGCCAATTCTTCGACTGTCATGCGACCTGTATCACGCAGCAAGGCATCATATTGGTCGGCGAAGCCGTCAGGGTTTTCCTTCGCAAAAGCGTAAATTCCTGCACTGAACATATACCCGAATGTGTACGGGAAGTTGTAGAAAGGAGTGTCCGTAATATAGAAATGCAGCTTGGATGCCCAAAAATGAGGATGAGCCTCATCCAGGATACCACTAAACGCTTCACGCTGCGCTTGTTCCATCAACTCGCTTAATTGTTGTGCTCCTACGACTCCTTTTTTCCGCAACTCGTAAAAACGGGTTTCAAATAGGAAACGGGCATGAATGTTCATAAAGAAGGCTACACCACGCTGAATTTTATCCTCCAGCAAAGCTACCTTCTCCTGACCCTCGGCAGCTTCCAGCAAAGCATCTGATACAATAAGTTCTGCCAGCGTCGACGCCGTCTCAGCTACGTTCATGGCATAATTCTGATTCAATGGGTGCAATTCATTCATCACATGCTGGTGATAACCGTGTCCGAGCTCATGGGCCAGTGTCGAAACGTTGGATGGCGATCCGGCATAGGTCATAAAAATACGGGTCTCTTTGCTTAGACGCAGAGATGTACAGAAACCACCCGGACGTTTGCCAGGACGATCCTCTGCTTCAATCCAACTTTTCTCAAAAGCCATTTGGGCAAAGTCAGCCATTCTCGAGCTAAACTTACCAAATTGCTCAACAATCGTTACAGCAGCATCGTCGTAAGGGATTTTAGTGGTTGATGTTCCCAGCGGAGCTTCAACGTCATGCCAGGACAGCTTCTCTAAGCCCAGCAGCTTTGCTTTCCGCTCCAAGTATTTAACTACAATAGGCTTCGTTTCATTAATAACCTGCCACATCGTATCCAGCGTTTGTGCGGACATACGGCTGATTTCCAGCGGTTCCTTAAGCACATCTGTCCAGCCTCGTTTTTCATATAGCTTCAGACGGAAGCCTGCCAAATGATTCAATGTATCCGCGCAATAGTCCTCTACCTGAGTCCATGCCTCTTCCCAACGTGCAAACACATCTTTACGTACGCTGCGATCTGCTTCATCCAGCTTATTAGCCGCCTGACCTACAGACAGGTTTACGATCTCGCCATTTTCCGGTACAGGGATCGTCATATTTTTGACAATGGTATCATAGAAGTCGCCCCATCCATGGTAGCCATCCACTGCCAGATCCAATGCAAGGCTTTCCAGCTCAGGAGCCATTTTTTCACGTGCTTCGTTCCGATATTCGTTCAGGACAAAAGAAATCGGCTGGATAGCTTCGCGCTCCATCCATTTCTGCCAAATGTCTTCACTGGTTTGTGCCAGCAAGTTCTGGAAAGATACTAAAGCACTTTTCCCTTGGGCATACAGCGTGTTGACACGCGCTCCCAGTTGAACAGCCAGCTTGTCGTGCTGGTTTTGAGCAGTTAGACAAGAGACAAAGGAACCCGCCTGCGACGCGCCATTAAACAGCTCCTGGATGCTACTCAATACACTATCCAGACGCTCGGTATCCAATACCGTTTGTGGTACTTTAGCTGCTTTAAGCTGGGACTGCAGCTGTTGGACCTTGCTTTCCAATTCTTCCAAAAATGCATGGAATGAGGCAGAGGAAGACCCTCCGCTAAAAATAGATTCCAGATCCCATGTTTGCTTTAACGGTGTTTTCATAATAGTTCCACCTTTCTTTTTTGGCGAATTCATGTGGTTTCATATACAATAAAGCTACATCGTGATAGTAAATCACTACAATTGGGAGGAAAACAGAATGAGACCCTTACAAATTTCGCCGGAAACGGCTGTGAAATTATCCGAAAAGCTCGGTATTCCGCTGGAACACCTTATGCATACACCCCAGCACATTTTGATGCAAAAGCTGGCCGAACTGGCTAAAGAAGAAACCGCTGACCCGAACGGCGGAGAATCGGACAAATCATGATCCCTTTTCATAAAACCTGGCCTTATGACATCGTCATGGGAGACGTTTATGTACAGTCTTGTCCGTTTTGCGACCAGGATAATGTATTGCTGCCCCTGAAGCCTAAAGAACTTAAGCTCATACACGAAGGTATGAAAAAGCTGCTTGTGTTTCCATGTTGCCATAACAAGGTTACTTTAGTGGATTGTGATGACGATTATTTGCTGTCAGATACCACATTGCGTCATCATTAATTCATGAGTTGTAAGAGAATATAACCCGTTTTACAAACAAGGTGTGAACCATGAGCCTAAATCGGCCATAGTGCACACCTTTATTTCTTCAGGAGGAGCTTGCGTCTTGCATTTCCTCCGGCAGTTGGAAATTTTTAGCCATCATTTGTTCTCGCAGTACAGACCACTGTTCGCGGGAAGCCCGGATCATGGCTGCATCCATAATCTTTTTGTCATTAATGACACGCGAAAACCAGCGTACCGCTTCGTTAAAGTTCCCTGTACGTCGATGCAATTCACCAATCAGATACAGCAGTTTGGCATTATTCGCCCCGACACCCTCCAGTTCATAAACCCGAACGTAAGAATCCAGACTAAATTTGAGAAAGCGAAGCTCCTGCTCCTCATTTCCCTGGTATCTGTACATCCATGCGATATGCTGTAATAGACTGGCTACTACGCGTTCCTTTTCTCCGATGACCTGGGCACAGAGTAAACCCAGTTTATACGTTTCTAATGCCTCTTCCCAGCTACGATGCCCGCCATATTCGCGAGACTGCCAGCGATTACCGATTTTATCTCTAAAAATCTTGGTTTGCTGATCGCTTAACTGAACGGTAGAGTGCTCTGTCGAGGTAAACCCACAATGAGGACAGACCCTTACGACATAAAAATCCGGATTTTCATTCTTATAATAAGCGCAAAAATCTGAATCTGTACGAATGGCCTTCTTTAGGCTTGGTCTGACACGAGATGTCTGAAATTCTTCTTCACAATGTGTGCAGGTGATTTTAATCTGATATAACGGTTCAAGTTCCAATGTTTTTACAACCCTCTCCAAAATTCGGCAATCCCCGCAAGCTTACGGGGTATTTACAAAATGATGCGCAGGACCAGACAAACGGTTAAGTATGATGGAACGAAGCGGCTCCTCAATGCCCGTATCCGTTAACGCACCTGCCATACAAGACAACCATGCCTCTGCTCGCTCCTCCGTAACGGGAAACTTCATATGTCTCGCACGTAACATCGGATGACCATATGCATCAGAAAAAAGGGACGGTCCTCCAAAAAACTGGCTCAGGAACATAAACTGCTTTTCCTTAACCGGTTCCATGTCTTTAGGAAACAGGGGACTTAACAACGGATCTTTATAAACTCTCGGGTAGAAGGCCTCAATAATAGCACGAATACCTTCCGCGCCCCCAAGGTTGTCATAAATGCTCAGGCTAGGGTTCACTTTTCCTCCAACTTTCTGTGCTATGGTAATAAATATACACCCGTATTATAACAAAAAACAAAAAATGACGCTAAAAATAAGCGTCATTTTATCAATTTAACATATGAAGAGGATGTGCTTCGTTGCACATAGCTTCGTCATTCTATAAATACAATTAATAACTCCGCCAATCCTCTTCACCGGAATGGACGAGAGAGGCACGAATAACATACACAAAAGCACATACGAACAGACCGGCAACGATACTCATCCTGATCACTCCATCCTTAAGGTTATGGATCGTTGTTTTCCTATTTTAACATACTATTTACAAAAATACAGCAACAAATGTAACCGTTTTCTTTGTTTTTTTTGTACTCTTTGTCCATCCCCGACATAGGTATAATAGTACAACTCCAAAGGAGGGGCCTCTATGTCGCTATACCGTCGTTACTCGCTTCCTCTGCTCATCCTTTCACTGCTATTCCTATTTATACTTATGGCTGTATACCCGCAATCTTCTCTGAATGCCGGGCTTCGGGGGCTTGCCATCTGGTGGGACGTGCTGTTTCCATCTTTATTCCCGTTTTTCGTTATTTCCGAGCTTCTCCTCGGTTTCGGAATTGTTCATTTCATAGGTGCGCTGTTGGATCCGCTGATGCAGCCTCTATTCCGTGTACCTGGCTGTGGAGGTTTTGTCGCTGCGGTCAGCTGTGCATCCGGTTACCCGATTGGAGCTAAACTAACAGCCAAGCTGTGGGAGCAAAAATGGATCACACGCATTGAAGGAGAGCGTTTGGTCGCATTTACGACTTCCTCTGATCCGATATTCTTGATCGGTGCGGTTTCCGTTGGCTTCTTCCATCAACCAGAAATTGCACTCGTACTGGGCGCGGCTCATTATGGTGGTGTGCTCATCATCGGGCTACTTATGCGCTTCCACGGTTCTCGTTCAGGGGAAACAGATACTCGCAGCGACCGCCCTCAACCTACTCCAAAAGCCTGGTCGAAGTCCACAAATACAAAAGCTGCTGGTCGCAATAGACAGCCTGGACCCCTACGCCAAGCATTATATGCCATGCATACAGCTCGTTTGGAAGATGGTCGTCCATTGGGTGAGTTACTCCGTCAGGCGATTACTTCCTCCCTACGCCTTATTATTGTCGTAGGAGGGCTAGTTGTATTCTTCTGCGTCATTTTAGAAGCTTTGACGAACTCCGGTTTAATGAGCGGGCTTCATCTGCTTACGGCAAACCTCTTGACTGCATGTGGTCTTCCTCCTACGTTAACGGAGTCCATCGTAGGTGGTATTTTCGAAGTCACTTTAGGAGCGCAGGCCGCAGGTAAAGCCACGGCAGCGATACCATTCAAGGTAGCCGCAGCCGCTTTTGTGCTCTCCTGGGGCGGGCTATCGGTTCATGCGCAGGTTGCAAGTATTTTAAATATGACGGATCTTCGTTATATGCCATTTTTGTTGGCCCGGGCTGCGCACGGCTTCATCTCGGCACTGCTCGCTCTCGTGTTATGGCAGCCTCTGATGGGACAGGGAAGCTCTCCAGTCTTTTTTCCAATATACGACATCGTATGGTCCCCTGGCTTCTCGTCCGCCATGCTGTTGCAAAGTCTGCTGTTTCTTGGCTTTATACTGGCTGGAATGCTTAGTCTCTCATGGTTGAGTGTGGGTACCCGTCGCTTATACGTACGTTTGAGAAGAACACACAGGCAATGAACGATTGTGTTCTTGCTCATAATTGATTATGATCGATATATACCCATGACAAAGGAGCTTTTCATCTTGAGATATTATGTTCTGGATCGCGGGGATCAGCACTCCATGGACTTGAGTCAGCAATTTCACCGTCTTGCCCAAGAAAAGAATTTCAAGCTGGATGCCGAATCGCCGGAAATCGTCGTGTCTATTGGAGGCGATGGTACAATGCTTCATGCGTTTCATACCTTCATCGACCGCATTCCGGATATTGCCTTTGTTGGTGTACATACCGGTCATCTAGGCTTTTACGCCGATTGGCGTGCGGACGAGCTGGAGGAGCTAATCCACCTGATGAGCCAAAGCGGATCTGAGGGACCGCTTAACCCGAGAATCGTTAAGTATCCACTGATTGAGTTGGAAATTCACAAGAAATCAGGCAATGCTTCTTTTATTGCCTTGAATGAGTTTACGTTAAAAGGGGTGGATGGCACTGTCGTTGCCCAAGTAGATATTAACGATATCACCTTTGAAATGTTTCGCGGTGACGGTATATGTGTTTCTACCCCCTCAGGGACGACCGCCTATAATAAAGCACTTGGCGGAGCTATGGTTCATCCCACCATTGAAGCATTGCAATTGACTGAGATCGCTTCCATTAATAACCGCGTGTATCGGACACTAGGATCGCCATTGCTACTGCCCAAACATCATCATTGTGATATTTTTTCACGGAAAGATCAGCGTCTTTTATTGACAGTAGATCACCTGAACTTTCCTGTGGATGACTTAATCTCTGTTCGATGTCAGGTCGCAAGTCAGAAGATCAGCTTCGCTCGTTACCGTCCTTTCCCATTTTGGGATCGAGTACGCAACGCCTTTCTTAATTAGAACCTATAAAAGAGCCGACTCTGGCTCTTTTTTTACAAACAAAACGGTTCCTGAAAATTCAGGAACCGTTTTGTTGTGGAGCAGTAAATGTTTTATTCTTTTTACTACCCTCAGTTTTTTCGGCTTTAGCAGCTGGATGGGTCTGACGCTGGCCCTCAGGTTCACGTGAGACACGAACTTGCCGTCCCTCCCGATTTTCCTTTGGTTGACGCTCATAGCGTGGTCCACGCGATTCCTTTTTATCGAAATTCCCTTGCTGATTGCGCTGTCTACGCGGTTCTCGAGTTTGCTGCCCTTCACCCGGATTGCGTCCATCCTTTGCTTCACGTGGTTCTCTTGGCTGGCGCGAATCACGTGCTTCACGTGGCTCACGTTGCCGATTTCCTTCACGTCCTTCTCTGGATGAACGACTTTCGCGAGCTTCACGCGGCTGTCGCTCACGTACTTCCTGGGCATCCTTCGGTTCCCGACGTTGCAACTCGCGTGGTTCTCGGAATTCTCGAGGCTGCTCCACTAGCGATTCCTCCGTAGCTGTGGAATCCTGTTGTGGTTGCGGCCACTCCTGTTCTCCAGCTATATGTTGCAATACTTCTTGCTGCTCTTCGGTTTCTAACGTTCCCGCTTGTTCCCTTTGAGCATCTACCAACTGCTGAATATCTGGAGCAACGATTTCATCATTGACGCCGTTTTTATTAACCACTTCACGGCTTTTTTGCAGCACAAAATAGGCACAGCCAAAATTGCAGTATTCATTAATGTAATCGTCCAGTACCCCTATAGATGTATCCTTATTTGCTTTGGGATGGCCGTCTCGATAAAAGCCCTTCAGACGCAGCTGATTGTAACCCCAATCACCAATAATGTAATCATAGCGATCCAGCACTTCACTATACCGATCACGAAACGCTTCGGGATTCCATCCGTTCTTGTGATCCTGCAACAATTCATAGTTTTTACCACCGATTTGAAACAAGCTATTCTGACCGCCTTTCCCGGATCAAGCCTGCGAAAGGGCGCTTTCTTCCTTATGCTGAGCGGCTGACTTCACCTGCTCATGCGCTTGGTAGGAGCTGCGGACCAACGGTCCAGATTCGACGTGGCTGAATCCCCGCTGTAATCCCTCTTCCTTTAACTTCGCAAAATCTTCCGGTGGATAATATTTTTGCACATATAAATGTTTCTCGGACGGCTGCAAATACTGACCAATTGTCAGAATGTCACAATCGACTTTACGCAGATCATCCATGGCTTGTAAGATCTCGTCCCACTCTTCTCCGACACCTAGCATGATGCTTGATTTCGTTGGAATAGCCGGATTTAATTGCTTCGCACGTTGAAGCAGCTCCAGAGAGCGACGGTATTTCGCTTTAGCCCGAACCTTGTCGGACATGCGCTCCACCGTTTCAATATTATGATTCAGAATATCTGGTTTGGCATCCATGACGATTCGCAGCGATTCAATATCGCCCATAAAATCGGGAATCAATACTTCTACACTGCACAAAGGTAACCGGCCGCGAATCGCACGAACCGTTTCTGCAAATATAGTAGCGCCCCCATCTTTTAAATCGTCGCGAGCCACACTGGTTACGACACAGTGCTTCAAATTCATGTTCCCAGCCGCTTCCGCGACGCGATCAGGCTCCTGCAAGTCAAGTTCCGTAGGCAATCCCGTATTTACTGCGCAAAAACGACACGCACGCGTACAAATATCACCCAAAATCATAAATGTAGCTGTCCTATTGGCCCAGCATTCATATATATTAGGGCATCGTGCCTCCTCACATACGGTATGTAATGTCTTGGAACGCATCATGCTCTTGATTTCTTGATAGTTATCGCCTGTCGTAAGTTTAATACGAATCCAGTCGGGCTTAGCTTCCTTCTCTTTTCTAGACAATGGCATAGACCTTCTTTCTGATAAGCTTAAGCTGTCATTGTCATACATTATAACATGAAAGCCATGGAAAAACCTCCATTCATTGTTCCCTTTTTGATATGACATTGATGCCGAAAAAAGTAAACTTTTTATATGGATAAAAGCGGCGGATATGGCTCAATCTAAACAAAAGCGCCCTATTCACGCTATTGAATAGGGTCTAGAATTTACTGGGCGGTTAAGCCCTTCTATAGGAGGTCGGTTCACGTGCCTTACCCTACGCGGACAGCCCGCGCTGTTCGTCTGTTATCGCTGCTGATATGCGCTGCTACACTGACAACGGCCTGTCCGCTTCCTGCCCATGCCTTTGCCAATCACTTACAATCCTCGTCCGCCGGAAGCAGCCTGACAGTTAATGTAGATGCTGAACATGCACAGTCTTCAATGTATATTTCCAGGCTTGCTTTATATCGTTCCATCGAAGCCCTGACAGGAGTCCCTTGGTACAGGCTGGCCGCCATCGACCAGTATGAACGTACACTTACGGTGGCTCATCCCAAAGATCGCAAGCATGCAGAACGGACCATAGGTATTTTCGTTACGGGACCGATCTGGTCCGGCTTGATGAACCCTGATTCGGAGGATCAAAATCCACGTTCCATAGAACTATTTTCCGGGCTGGGACAAGACGGTTCGGGTGATGGAATTGCTGACCGTAATAATGACAAGGATCTGCTGTTCAGCATCGCATCTTATCTCGGAAAGTATGGAAACAACGAGGATGAATTTGGTATTGCTGTTTGGGAATATTACCATAACAGCCGCGCAGTTCAAAGAGTTCAGCAGTTTGCCAAGCTGTATCGGACGTATGGCAAGCTGGATCTGGTCAGTCAAGCTTTCCCCCTTCCTTTAGGCAGCATTTATAGCTACCGCAGCACATGGGGAAGCCGTCGCAGCTGGGGGGGCTACCGTATACATGAAGGAACTGACCTGTTTGCTGGCTACGGAGTTCCAGTTCGCAGTACCTGCTACGGTGTAGTTGAAATGAAGGGCTGGAATCCCTTTGGAGGATGGCGCATCGGAATCCGAGATCTCAACAACCGCTATCACTACTATGCGCACCTTTCCGGCTTTGACAAAACCGTTCACAACGGAGACGTCGTTACACCTGGCCAGACGGTTGGCTGGGTCGGAAGCTCGGGCTATGGAAAACCTGGTACCCAAGGCAAGTTTCCACCGCATCTGCACTATGGTATATATCGGGACAATGGCTGGGCAGATTGGTCCTTTGACCCGTATCCATTATTAAGACAGTGGGAGCAGTCCGAACGCAAAGCGCTCAAAACAGGAAAGACAAAAGGGACCTCCTCATAGGGTCCCTTTTATTTTTCCAGAGCAACTCACGTCACTCCATTCTGCTCTATGGCGTTGGGGGCTGACTAGAGGAGTTTGGGTCTTCCTGTACCTCTGGAACACTTACTATGCTGGAATCTATAGCGCCGCTACTCTCTATGGAATGGGGAGGCAACGCCAACTGCGGAGCGGCTGCACCATTTTTACCTACTGGTTTTCCCTGATTGTCATAGTAGTACATCGGAACGTTGCCCACCACCAGCAAATAAGAAACGGGGATTTCCGTCTCCACAATCTGAGGTTGCATCTCAAACGGTATAACCACAGACACTTCCGTCGTAATCCGAATATACACTTCAACCAAGATCATGTTTATGCCCGCATCCTGTTGCCGCGTATTTAAATCCACCTTGATCGCTCCATGCGGCTCCACCTTTAGAGGAATCTTGGGGCCATAAGCTGCCAACAATGGACTGCCCAATGCCTGACCAATCGGAACGCTCTCATCAAAATGGCTCATGCTGTCCATCGTTGCCTTAACTGCTTTGAGCGTGTCTGACGTAATTTTCATATGCTCTGCATAATTCAGAACAAAGCCGGAGGTTCTTCCTTGTGCATCCGTTCTCCATTCGATCAAATTATCAGCTGTCTTCCCCTGCTCTACCTGTGCTGTAATTGCTGAATTAATAGCCTCCGTCGCCATTTGTTTGACCCGCACTTTTGCCAGATGCATCATAGGCGGCTTCAAATGCTGCTCCACATAAGCAGCCACCTGTATGATTCCTACCAGCAGCGCCAGTACCACAATCAAAAATACTCTACGTCTGCCGCGTCGCCTTCTGTTGGGCGCGCTGTGCCATTGCGGTCTTCTCATCATCCGATCCCCCCGCAGCGTTGAACTTACCCTACAAGGATATGCAAGGAAGGGACGAAAAAGAAGCCGCCCGTCCGGCAGCTCCTCTAGATGGAACAAATATATAATTGCAAATATAAGGTGCACTCATTATTTGAAAATATGGTCAAT
The DNA here is from genome assembly GCF_054602585.1 of Paenibacillus sp. SEL3. Lineage (NCBI taxonomy): Bacteria > Bacillati > Bacillota > Bacilli > Caryophanales > Paenibacillaceae > Paenibacillus > Paenibacillus sp. SEL3. The sequence goes on from NZ_CM137725.1 coordinate 2,047,449, forward strand.
CTTTTCGATATCAGCCTGACTCAATTGGACATTTAGCGTCTTCAGATTCGCCAGCACCTGCTCCGGCCCCTTCGCCCCTGGAATGAGGGCATCAATCGAATCGCGGGTCAAATACCATGCGAGCACTACGTGAGCAACCTCTGCATTCAACGCATTGGCAATCTCCCGTACCTGCTCCACTTTGTCCAAATTAAGAGCAAATGTATCTCCCTGAAACAGTGGATTATTCGCTCTAATGTCCGTGAAGGTCATGTCTTTCGTATACTTACCACCCAGCAATCCTGAAGCTAGCGGGAAATAAGGCACAAACGAAATGCCATTTTCCTTAGTATAAGGCAGCAGATCCTTCTCAGCTTCCCGTTGAAACAAATTATATTGGGATTGGAGCACATCTACATAACCGTCGCTATTCGCATCCTTAAGTTGTTCAATGGAAAAGTTAGATACGCCAATAGCCTTGATTTTGCCTTCGTCCTTAAGCTTCTTCAGTTCTCCGACTGCTTCTGCCTTCGGCGTAGCTTCATCGGGGAAATGGATATAGAACAGATCGATATAATCGGTCTGCAATCTTTTCAGACTAGATTCGACGGATTCTCGTAAAAAAGCAGGCGAGTTGTCAAAAACAATCTCTCCGTTCACAAATTTGTGTGCACCCTTCGTGGCAATAACAGCTTTATCACGCTGACCACGCTCTTTCAATACCTCACCAATTAATCGTTCCGAGTGCTCAGGTCCATAAATAAAAGCCGTATCCAGAAAGTTGATGCCATTGTCCAAAGCTGTGCGAACGACTTCTTTGCCCGTTTCATTGTTCAAATCGGAAAAGAGATTATGTCCTCCCACCTTATTTGCACCCAAACCGATTGGTTTTACATATAAATCTGTTTTACCAAGACGCACTTGCTCTGCCAATTCACGTCATCTCCTTTTCGAAAGTTACTTCCATTTTATTATTAAATTCCAAAAAAGGCAAAGTGCGTACCTGGCTGCTGAGCCCCATCCTATTTTCTTTTTCGCTTCATACTACGAATGGTCGTTTTCGTTGCCTGATCCACCCGGTATGATTCTGTAATTTTCTGCAGAGCTTTATTGAAAGTAAAATCATCCAATGTATTATGACTTAAATACGCCATCGTTGCCTCAGGCAGCTTGATATAACAGATCGATATCGCCCATGCTACCGCCATTTGTACATAATAATCCTCACGATGGGTCTGATCTAGCAGAGCAAACACCCGGTTCATATACTGTTCCTCAATATAAAAATTCAGAAGCATAACTACACCAAACCGAATTTCATATTCTTTCTTGGAGAGCAAGTAGGGTTGAATAAACTCCCACACCCGTTCTTTATGATGTTTGGTGATTTTCAATCCGGCACAGAAACTATCACATACGGACCAATTATCAATTTTAGGAACAAACTTGGCGGTATAACTCAAAACTTCCTCTATATCAGTTTTTACAGAACCAATCACCATGCCTTGCAGCATGACTTCTTCGAAGTGATCACTTTCAGCAGTCTCCAGATAGAGACGCCAATCCCCTTTGGCGATATTTTGAGCTAGCTTACGCAGCATTGGCAGACGTACACCCAGCACATTATTAATCGTCGGAAGCAATGCAGCCGTGAATTTCTGAAAATCCGCATCCACATATGACAGTATTTGTTCTCTGATTGTTTTCTCCATCGTTTCCACTCCCTGATTTTTAACGAAATGAAATACTCCACAAATAAATGGAGGCCACCGAACCATAAGGCGAATAGACTCGGCGGTACTCCTCGAATTGCTGCTTGGTCAATGTATCCAGATGGTACAACTTCATCATTCCCCGTCGAATAGCCATATCACCCCAACTGACGACATCTGGACGCTCCATGCAATTCATCAGCATCATTTCAGCCGTCCAAGGTCCTATCCCTTGCAGCGAGGACAATTTCTCGATCACCTGTGCATCGGAAAGCTCATATAATTTCTGTAAATCCAACAGGCCCTGCTCGATCGACTGGGCTATATTAAGGATACATGTGGCCTTTTTCATGGTGATGCCACAGCTTTGAATATCTAAAGCCGTCTGAACAGCTATATTTTGTGGAATGATCACGCCTAACTTCTCCTGCATCCTTGCCCATATGGTCTGAACCGCCTTGGCCGATATAAGCTGTCCCACAATTGCATGAACGAGCGCCGCAAACAGGTCAGGAATGATCACCCGTTCTACCTTGCCCATTTGCGTCATCGCTGCACCAAGTACGGTGTCTACGTTTTTTAGATAATTGATTTCCTTGTCCCCATAATCAAAGTTTTTGGTCATTACGGTTTGCATTCGTTCTCCCGCTGCCCCCTTATATGGTTCACTCTTGGTTCAATGGCATAGACTTCTGTTCCATCAAGGTTCGAATCCTTCTTTGCTCACGTAGAGCTGTTCTTTCGGGAAAACATGGAGAAAACGTTCATAAACCGTCTTATAGGCAGCAGGATGATACCATTCTTCCAGCCCCAATGACTCGTACAGCGCACCTATTTTTAAGCTACGCGTTCGTCTCCCCCCACTGCCATCTCCCATAAAATAATCATCAATACAGACACGGTTGACCAGAGGCACGAGCTTGTCTGCAAAATGTTCACTGCTTGGAAGCATCGGAGCAATCGTAGCTTGCGTCGGTACACCTGCCTCCTTTAAGAGATGCAGCGTTTGGAGACGAGCCTGGATGGGAGGAGCTTCCGGGGTAAAATGTTTGCGTATATCTTCTCGATCTGTTTCTACAGTCATACTTACACGAACACGATCCCCCAATCGGAGCAGTAAATCGGTATCCCGCCGTACCAGTGGACTGCGCGTCTGTAAAAAGAGAAAATCTGGTGGCTCATCCACCATCACCTCCAGCAGAGACCGGGTCACCTCTTCCTTGTACTCAGCAGGCTGATAAGGATCTGTGCTTGACGACATGAAAATCGTGACTTTACCTTTGGATTTGGCTCTACGAAGTTCCTTGCGAAGAATATCTGCCGCCTGATTTTTAATATCAACCCATGTCCCCCACGCTTCCTTCCGAAATGTGGAGACTGGCAATTGGCGTACATAGCAATACGAGCAACCAAAGGTACAACCTGTATACGGGTTCAACGAGTGTGTATACCCTGACAAGAAGCCGGTCCCTTTATTCAGAAGTGTCTTTGGGGATTTGTAATACTCATTTTTCATACTGAACCAACGCCACTCTTTCCTTTTCGAGCTGCAAAAGCTTAACCTTCATGTCCAAACCACCACGATATCCGGTCATAGCTCCATTTTTACCAATGACCCGATGACAAGGGACCGTAACCAAAATCGGATTAGCACCGATGGCGGCCCCCACCGCACGAACAGAGGCTGGTTTTTGAATAGCGTTGGCAATATCTGAATAGGATAGTGTTTCCCCATACGGAATATCACACAACGCATTCCAAACCGCCAGCTGGAATGCAGTCCCCTGAAAGTCAAAGGGCAATGTAAATTGGGTGCGCTCCCCTTGGAAATATTCAATCAGCTCCTTGGCATAGGGCTGTAAAGCGGCATCCTCTTCAACTAAAGGGCTACCGGGAAATCGACTTCCTGCCCATGAAAACAATTCCTCTACAGGATGATTGGGCGAGCCCACATAACATAATCCTTCCGATGTAGCTGCAATATATAAATTCCAATCCTCATGTGTCAACAATGACCAATAGATCGTTTTATTTATTTGATGTGCCATGCTGTGTACCTCCATTTTATGTTGCTTTCGATTTGAGTTGGCGATATTGCAATGGGGTGTAGCCTGTATTCTTTTTAAATAACGTAATAAAGTAAGGTGCATTGGACAGACCTACGTTCTCCCCCACTTCCGCAACAGATATATCTGAGCAGATGAGCAGCTCCTTCGCTTGTTCCAACCTGGTCTGCTGTATATATTCCATCGGGGTTAGATGCATGACCCGCTTGAAGGTACGATGTAAATGATACGGACTTCCATGACTTATCTCAGCTAGGATGTGCAATGTTAAGTCCTTCATATAGTTAGAATTCACGTATTCTGTAACCCGTGCGATCCATTCATGATCAGGCAATCGTTGTCCTGTCGGTTTACACCTTTTGCATGGACGGAAATGCTCAGCCAATGCCTGTTCCGCTGTTTTAAATATACGGATGTTCTCTCTTTTGGGAGGTCTGGATTTGCAGGAGGGGCGACAAAATATTCCCGTTGTCTTCACAGCGTACAAAAATATCCCGTCATAAGACTTGTCGTTTTCTACGATAGCTCTCCACTTGTCGTCAGTTATGGATAAATCGGATGTACTCATTCAAATCCCCTCTCTGATGCAAATGTGGCTCCCCACATACCATGGCAGGATTATTCAAAATCCCTCTGTCTAAATTATAAACTAAATAGTGAACATATGTACCCTTCTTGGAATGTAAAGGCAAGATAACGAAAAAAAGATGACTCCCCGCGGAGCCACCTTTGATCTTACTTATCTATCTTATTTAGGCTTAAAGCTTGCTCGGTTTAGCGGTGATCGTCAACTCATCTGAAAGAGGCTGATATTCCTTTGACCAGTACTCGGTATTTGAAATACCTGCCTTCTCCGGGTCAAACACCGGGTCAAGCCCTTGCCTCCGCTGCTGTTCGTAATCCTTAAGCACCAGAAGAGCAGGCTTGGCCAACAGAATCATAGCAATCAGATTCACCCAAAGCATAATGCCGACACCCATATCCCCCAGTGTCCACGCCAGAGCCGATTCCTTGACGACCGTTCCATAGAACGTCGAACCCAGAATAACCAGCTTTAACAGGAACATAGGCCATTTGGCTTTACGATCGGCAATCAGGTAGGCCATATTCGTTTCAGCGATATAATAATAGGCGATAATGGTGGTAAAGGCGAAAAAGAACAATGTAATGGACAAAAGACTCGACCCAAAACCCGGAAATACCGATTCGATGGCAGCCTGTGTATATTGAGTTCCTTCTTCAACACCCGGAAGATGCTGCACAATATAGCCCCCACCTGGTCCCTTCACATTGTACATCCCTGTAAACAAGACCATGAAAGCCGTAGACGTACAGACTAAAAAGGTATCTACATATACAGAAAATGCTTGAACCAGTCCTTGCTTTGCGGGATGAGACACTTCTGCGGCGGCGGCTGGATGGGCACCAGAGCCTTGTCCTGCTTCATTCGAATAAATGCCTCGTTTTACCCCCCAGGCAATGGCTGTCCCTGCTATACCACCGAACACTGAATCGATACCGAAGGCACTGCGAAAAATAAGGGCAAATACATCGGGAAGCGCAGTAATGTTCGTCATCATAATATAGAAAGAGACAAGGATGTAGCCAAGTGCCATAAAGGGTATGACTACCTGTGCCACATTGGCAATTCTTTTTACACCACCAAATATGATAAGCGCCAGCAACACGACAACTACTATCCCGGAAACCTTCATATCCATACCAAACGAACTATGAAAAGCTACCGCAATCGAATTCGATTGAGTTCCCGGCAACAGTAAACACATAGCGACCAACGCTACAACTGCGAAAATAACCGCAAACCATTTTAAGCCTGTCCCTTTTTCAATATAAAAGGCTGGACCGCCCCGGTACTGACCATCGCGCTTTACCTTATATACCTGAGCCAGTGTGGATTCCACAAACGCAGTAGCTGATCCGATAAAAGCCATGATCCACATCCAAAATATCGCCCCGGGTCCACCCATACCGACTGCCAATGCAATCCCCGCAATATTTCCCGTCCCTACACGCCCTGATAAAGCCATCGTAAAGGCCTGAAAGGAGGATACACCTGCCTCGGAACTTTTCCCTTTAAATACGAGACGAATCATCTCTTTGAAATGCCTGATTTGTAGGAATCGAGTCATGATCGAAAATAATAGCCCCACGCCCAAACAGATATATACCACAGGATTGCTCCAAATGACGCCGTTTACTGCCTCTGCCCACTGCTCTAACATTCCTTGTATTTCCCCCTGATCAATCAATTAATTTTCTTATCTATGTTTTCAGAAAATTTGCATAATTACAAAAAAATTATAGATTAGTTTTTACCCCCATACAAGTTAATTTAATTGACATATTGTCAATTACAAGTGGGCTTACCAGCTACATAAAATGACGACAAAAAAGCTCTGATGATCCGGGAATATGGATCATCAGAGCCTTGTCCTTAAGACATTTAGGCAATGCTTTCTTTCTCATTCAGAGCGCTAGACAGTTTCAACAGCGGGGCCTGCTCCGTTACCTCTCCTTGAGCGATTGGAAGGACTTCAGTATATTCGGAAGAATTCGTAATGATAACTGGCGTAATCGTAGGATAACCCTCTGCCCTGATTTGCTCAACATCAAACTCAAGCAGTAGGTCCCCAGCTTTCACCTGATCGCCTTCTTTGATATGGGACGTAAAATGTTTACCGTCCAGCTTGACCGTATCTACTCCGACGTGAATCAGAACTTCTGCGCCATGATGCGAAACAACTGCAAGCGCATGTTTTTTCTTGAACGCCACGGTGATGGTTCCATCGAACGGGGCTACGACTCTGCCCGTTGTCGGTTGGATGGCGATACCTTTACCCATAGCTTCCGAAGCAAATGCTGGATCGGGAACCTCCGACAGAGCGACCACCGTTCCTTCAATCGGGCTTAGTACCTCTTCATTAGAAACTGCAACTGTAGATGTCGATTCTTTAGCCGAATTGTTAGTAGTTTCCTCTTCTTCAACTGGATCTTCAAAACCTAAAATATAAGTCAAGATGGCCGACACCAGGAATGAAACGGTAATCCCTAAAATCAATCCCGGGAAGCCTTGTCCACCAGGACCGTAAAAGATCGGCAAGGTCAGCAAGCCAGGTGCGCCAGAGGCAAATGCTTGCGTCCCAGCTTGGCCAATAATGGCACCACCGACAGCACCGCCGATAACACCGGCAATAAACGGGCGCTTCAGCGGCAGCGTAACCCCATAGACCGCTGGCTCTGTGATTCCGAACAACGCAGTAAGTGTAGCAGAACCTGCTAGCGTTTTCAGCTTTTTATTTTTCGTTTTCAGCATGACACCAAACGCTGCGCCGGTTTGAGCAAAGATGGAAGCCGCAGCGGAAGGCTTGATCCCGTCTCTGCCATTAACAGCAATATTATTAATGAATACAGGTACAAGACCCCAGTGAACACCGAAAATAACGAGCAACTGCCAGCAAGCACCAAGAATTGCTCCAGCCAGCAGCGGACTAAAGCTGAACGCAGCAACGAGCGCGGTAGCGATTGCGTTGCCCACATACACCCCAACTGGACCAAAAACCATCAGGGTCAGAGGAAGCATAATTACAAGTAGAATCAAAGGTGTAATAAAGTTTTTGACACTCTCATGGATCACGCGATTGCACCATTTTTCCAGCTTACTCATGACGATAACGGCTAAAATAATCGGAATAACGGTAGATGAATAACTCATCATCACAATAGGAATACCGAAAAAGTCTGTAGGTGTACCTTCTGTTTTCAACGTGACAATGGTCGGGTAAAGCAGCCCTCCGGCGATGGTCAGAGCAACGAAGATATTACCTCCAAATTTCCGTGCCGTTGTAACCGCTAACAAGAGCGGCAGGAAATAAAACAAGCTGTCAGCCGCAGCATACAAAATCATATAGGTAGTGTCTTTCGGAACCAACCAGCCGAGGTTACTCGCAATCAGCAGTAGACCTTTCAAAATACCGGACCCCGCCATAACTCCGAGCAACGGTGCAAAAATACTGGAAATTACGTCGATTACAGCGCCAAACCCTTTCTTGCCTTTAGCTGAATGATCTTCTTTTCCAGTTTCATTTAAAATGTTGGATACTTGGCCGATGGCATTATACACTTCTGGTACTTTGTTGCCGACCACAACCTGGAACTGGCCACCGCTCTGCTTGACCGTAATAATTCCATCAGTTTTCTCCAGCTTTGCCTTGTCTGCTTTCGCCTCATCTTTTAGTACAAAACGCAGGCGCGTGGCGCAGTGTACGAGCGATACTACATTTTTTTCGCCGCCTACCAGGTGCACAATTTCTTTAGCCAGTTGTTCATAACTCATGATGGACACCTCCATGTTCTAAGGGGCTTTTTACCATATTTAGGCACACAAAAAACCTAAGCCTTGAAAAATGGTGGGCACTTGAGTCCCGCAATTTTTCATGACTTAGGTTTTGCCTGCATAACCAGTAACAATCCCAGTTAAAAATTATTAAATTCCTGTTACTCACATAATACATTTAATCTACCATATTTGTCAACAAAAACATTTTAAATATATTTTTGATTCTTTTTTACTAAAAAAGTTCAACTTATCTGTTCACCACTCGTTCAATATGCACAGTCAAATACAGCTTTTCTTCGTTCGTCAATTCGTGATTGTATTCTTTTTTTACAAAGGTTCCGATTTTCTCAGTACAAGCAGCTGCTTCCTTGTGCTTTTCCTTAATCATGTCATACAAATGGTCATAGTTATTTTCATAGTGATTTCCCTTAAATACGCGCTGGGCAAAAAATTTCAGATGCGTAATAAAGCGGAAATAACTCAAAGAATCCTCGTCAAAATCAACCTTAAAATGGTACTTTGCGATATTGATAATTTGCTGGATAAACTTCGTGATACTCATGGTTGTAATGACTTCCTCGTTCATTTCAGCATTCACGATGTGAAGGGCAATATAAGCTGCTTCATCTACAGGCAGTTCAATATCGAGCTTTTGTTTGATTTGTTCCAGCGTTTTCAGACCTATCGCAAATTCTTCTTTGTATAGCTGTTTGATTTCCCACAACAACGCGTTTTTGATTTCCAATCCTTCCCGGTATCTTTCAACAGCGAAATTGATATGATCGGTCAGCGAAACATAAATATTTTCGTTCAGCTTTCTATTCAGATTATGCTTGGCGTCATTTATGACTTCCTCTACAATCATGATCAAATCAAGCGGTACCTCACGTAACAGCATTTTAAAGTTATCGGACGTCTGTTTGTTTTTCAGAGCAAATACCTTCTGAATTCTGGTTTCGTCTACTTTGTCTCCAGGCTTTTTCTTAAAAGCAATCCCCCGCCCCATCACCACGAGTTCGGTACCGTCCGTCTGGTAGACGCTGATTACATTGTTGTTGATGACCTTTGCTATGTTCATCTTGATCCCCCGTTCCATATGCCAGCAAGAGCCACACTTGCTCCATCCTATTTATTGTAAACAGAAAAAAACCGAAGCACGCCAAATAAACAAGACTGTAACATCTTCTTATTTGTGGCTTAGGTTTTGCCTGCTACGCAGTAACAATCCTAAAAATGATGGAATTGCGTCAAGTATAGCCCGAAGAGGAACGATTGTCAACGCTTTCAATGAAGAAACGAAGATCGGAAATCCCCGTGGGCCCGGGATGTCCGATCCTATTACTTGTGGTACGATTATTCGCCCAGATTTTCTCCGTCGGAATGAATTACGTTTTTGTACCAGTGGAAGCTTTTCTTTTTAATCCGTTTCAACGAACCTTCGCCTTCGTTGTCGCGGTCCACATAAATATAACCGTAACGTTTTTTCATCTCTCCTGAGGAAGCGCTGACAATGTCAATAGGTCCCCAACTTGTGTAACCGATAATTTCGACTCCGTCTTGAAGAGCCTCACCCATTTCGGCAATATGCCGCTTGAGATAGTCGATCCGGTAATCGTCGTTAACTTCTCCTTCAGGCGAAACCACATCATTGGCACCAAAACCGTTTTCCACTACGAACAGAGGCTTTTGGTAACGATCATGCAATTGGTTGGCTGTGATGCGAAATCCTTTGGGATCGATCGTCCAGCCCCATTCGGACTTATCCAAATATGGATTGGCTACGGAGCCGAATACATTACCACTGGTCATATTCTTGACGATTTCCGGGTCTGTGCTGGTCGTCCGGCTTGAATAATAGCTGAATCCGATATAGTCAACGGTGTGATCTTTCAGAATGGCTGCGTCGCCTGATTCCATCTCAATGTTTAATCCATGATCCTTAAAGAAGCGCTTCGCATAACCAGGATATTCGCCGCGTGACTGAACATCAATGAAGAAGTAGGACTCGCGGTCTTTTTCCATGCCCTGATATACATCTTCGGGATTACACGTATACGGATAGAAGCTGCCGGCAGCAAGCATACAGCCAATCTTCGCATCTGGGATAATCTCGTGACACGCTTTTACAGCCAGCGCACTTGCAACAAGCTGATGATGTGCAGCCTGGTACTGAATTTGTTTAACGTTTTCACCTTCTTGAAAAACAAGACCGGCGCCGAGAAACGGCAAATGGAGAAGCATGTTAATCTCGTTAAATGTCATCCAGTACTTCACTTTATCCTTATAGCGGGTGAATACTGTTTTGGCATAGGTTTCAAACAGACCTACCAGCTTCCGGCTCCGCCAGCTTCCATACTTCTCGACCAGATCCACTGGCACGTCAAAATGAGCGAGAGTAACGACTGGCTGAATGCCATGTTTATGCAACTCGTCGAACAAATCATCGTAGAATTGCAAACCTGCTTCATTAGGAGTAACGTCTTCTCCTGTTGGAAAAATACGAGCCCAGGCAATGGAAACACGCAGCGCCTTAAATCCCATTTCTGCAAATAGCGCGATATCCTCACGATAGTGATGATAGAAATCAATGGCTTGGTGGGAAGGATAGAATTCGCTTTCAAGTGGAGTCAGTGAAGGAACATTCCCTTTCATTATGCTTCTTCTCTTCTCTCCGGTAGGCAGCAGATCCACCAGACTCAATCCTTTACCGTCCTCCAAATAAGCACCCTCGGCCTGATTGGCAGCAAGAGCACCGCCCCATAAAAAGTCTTTAGGAAAAATATAACTGGACATAAACATTCTCCTTCCAAATGTGTAATAAAAGGGGTAGCGAAGGGTGACAGACAATAAAAAAAACCCAAACCAGCCTGTGTACACTTACAGTGTAAACAAGCCAATTCAGGTTATGCCCTATCGGTAACATCCCATGAAAAGGTTATACGTATTTGTTTGAAACTCTAACAAAGATTTGGGAACCTGTCAAATTCATTTGATAAATAACACGCAGCCCCTGTGGGTTATATCATACAACAGCATTAATTCAAATGCCTATTGGGTAATGAATTGAACCATGAAGGAAACCCCAGATAAACGACTTTACGAAAGATACCTGGCTGTTCGTCTTTGTCTGGAAGGGCACGTGTTTTCGAAGATCGCTGATCTACTCAGTCGCTATTTTAAGATATTTTGTTGCAAGAAATTTAGGAAATCCCTTTGCATAGAGCCAAGAGGAATAATTTTTTTGATTATCTTGAACCTCCAATGCTGTCCTTTAATGTTAAATGACCATATTGCAGAAGACAGATATATGGAATGATATTTTTGTTCTTGTAAATCAGCTACTTCAAATTCAACTTTCTGTACTACTTTAGTGGGAAATAGATTGAGGAAAAGGATAATAATTTTATCATTATTTAGGAGTAATATAGCTCGACTTGTCCAAGCCGAAAGGCTTTGAGGAGTTTGTTAATGAATATCATAATCAAATACCTTTCTATTTGGATGTTCAAATGAAATAACATTTTAAAGAGTATCTTCCGAAATATTCAAAACTCGAATTGTTTCCAGTTGTTAATCCGTTTCATAAACTGGCCGACATGAAGCTTAGTCTTATAAAACCTCTAAAAAAACACGTTATTCGCCACATTGGATTTAAGCCACAGCCATAGCCCCTCTACTGGATTTAGGTTGGGACTATAGGGCGGAAGAAAGACCAGGTGCAGGTGTAGATGTTCCTATCTCATTTGACAATATAATTAGTCTCATTTAATGTTATGAACCACATCTGGTGCCTCTTTTATCTGATATAACAAAGGAGGATAACCATTTCGAAATACCAGAACATCAGGCACATGTAACCAAAATTTTTTCTCTAATTTTTTTGTTTTATATGGGATGGGGACTTCAACGGGTTGAACATAGTAATATAATGTTGAAATATCCATCTCTAGAAAATAATAAAATAAACACTCATTCAATGAGTGGTACTCGACAGTACGCTTCATCTTTCTACTGTGAAAACTTCCGATGATGTGAGGCCTTTGCCAGCTGATTTTATTATCTACTCTCCGTTTTGGTGAGAATTCTTGGTCTTCTTGTAGCCAGTTTTTATTATTCTACATTATAGATTCCATGTAGAAAACCTCCCTTCCTGGTAATCAATATTACCAACCTCCAAAGCGTAAATCACTCGGCTATAATACAATGCTAAGTTTGACTTCTGGCCCACAGTCCGTTATCAGATACGGTTGCTCGACAAGAAACACCGTGCTGAAAATGCGGTTTTCCTCTTTAGGAATATATCCCCTTCTCCTTTCGGGTAACAAATTAATTAGCTGATCTAGTTTTTATCTTTTCATAAATAAAATTAAGAATAGAGATTTTCACATGTAACCTCTAAAAAAGCGACACTACATATTTTCTGCAGCGTCGTCTCGTTAGTGTTATTTTTAATTGTTGTTTCAAAGTGTCTTATGGCAGTTATTAACCACATATAGCTTGAATTAAAAACGTCCTCAGAATATCTAAAGTAATTTAACGATACGGATTCAATTCAGACAATAATCTTTCTTATCTTTTAATAATTCATGCCTTTTATTTTCTTATAGAGCACAGTGTAAATGTATCCGGTAGATATATTTTTAGCTTCGCGGTATTGATCAATTTCTGTCATGAAGAACAAGTCCTTGTACTTCTCCGAGTATTCTACGAATCGTGTAGGTCCCGCCATAGCTCTAATGAACTTCTTTGCCCATTAGACGTCCTTGCATTTTTTTCAGCCGCTCCAGAGCTCCTTCTTCATCAATGGCCATGTCGTACATTTGGTGGGCAAGCTGGAACCCTTGATCACTGACCAGGGCTTGTTTCCATGGACGGGATATAATGGAGTGGGACAGATGTCTCGTTGAACGCGGTGCCTGCATGATCATCTCCGCAAGCTCCCATGCGCGAGGAAGAAGCTTTTCCCGGGGCAGGACTTCACTAACGATGCCCAGGTCCAAGGCGGTTTGACCATTGATATTCTTGCCGGTGTATGCGTAATATGCTGCTTTCTTGAAACCGATCATGTTCTGCAGTGTGAGCAGCATTCCATCTCCGGGAGGTGTGCCTCCCAGATAATGAGGATCAAAAAAGTCCGCGTCTTCAGCACAAATGGTAATATCGCAGAGAGTTGCGAGTTCACAGTGCGTTCCCGGCCCGTTGATCGCCCCGATGGTGGGGATGTCAATGCAGAATATCAAATTTTCAAGCAGTCTCAGCGATTCATGATACTGTTCGAGCTTCTTTTGCTTCGGCCAGTCCATAAATTTTGTATTCCAGACCTCAGGGTCCCCTATTACCCATTTATCCCCTGTTCCTGAAATAATCATTACCTCGTTCTCAGGGTCGCGGCCAATATCTGACCATGCATGGGACCATGCCGTATGGGCTTCCCAAGAATGCTTGTACGGCCCTCCGTCGGTATGCAACCGTACTTCGATGATTCCGTCACGGCGGGTCATTAATAGAAATTCCTTGTATTTCTCCGAGTACTCTTCAAATTTGGTTGGTCCAATCATACGTCTCTCTGTCATTTCAATTCCTCCTGGTTTTGTTGAGATATTATCTATTACTTTCAAGCCAATCTCTGGCGAAAGCAGCGTAAGCCGCAGCCCCTTTGTACAGCACCTCATCCGAGAACATCGTCTTTGGATGATGCACAGGGTAACCATAGCCTTCCTCGGTATTGCCTGCGTTAAGAAATACTGAGGTACTTGGCACCGCTTGTGAGACAAATGCGAAGTCTTCCGATCCCATTAATTTCCCGCCGGGTATCAATTGGGTTATACCGATTAAGGAACTGGCGCCAAAAGTGTTTGCAATCGTAGTTCTCATTTGACGGTTAAGCCCGCTGTCCGTTTTCACCTCAGGACATCCCCTGGTATAGATCACATCCACCTTTGCCTGAAAAGTTTCTCCGATACCTGCAGAAATGTCGTGGATACGGGTTTCCATTTTGTCCCGCAATGCGGCGTTAAATGTGCGTACGCTTCCTTTCATTCTGGCCGTATCGGGAATCACGTTGTTTGTACTTCCGCCTTCCATCACGCCAATGGTAAGGACGGCACTCTCAACTGGCGGAATTTCACGGCTGAGAATACCCTGCAGCGCCAGATGAAGATGAGCAGCCACATTTAACGGATCGACCGCGGCACTCGGCATTGCTCCATGTGCACCCCTTCCGCGGATGATGATTTCGAACCAATCAGAGGAAGCTGAGATAGCTCCACCGGCCTCAGGCACTACAAATTGCCCGATAGGAATTGGCATTCCGGTCAACACATGAAGCATCATGGCTGCATCCACCTTAGGATTATCAAGAATCCCATTCTCAAGCATCATCTTTGCCCCGTGCAGAGTCTCTTCACCCGGCTGAAACATAAGCTTAACCGTCCCGCGAAGCTGCTCTTCGTTGGCCTTCAGGATCTCCGCAGCTCCGAGCAGCATGGAAGTATGCAAGTCATGACCGCATGCATGCATGTTTCCGTTCAACGACGCAAAAGAAAGCTCCGTTTCTTCTTGAATGGGCAGCCCATCCATATCCGCACGGATAAGGATCACCTTCCCGGCATGTTGTCCGCCGATCGTAACCATTAGACCTGACTCTCCTACGGGAGTAGGCTCAAGCCCCATCGACTCCAACACCTCTTTTACGTAGGCAGTTGTCCTCGGCAAACTTAAATCAAGTTCCGGAACCGCATGAAGATGATGCCTGTGCTTGACCAATTTGTCCTGCAGCTGGTGGGCCATACTCAAAAAATCTCCAGCTTCTTCAATCACAATAAACATCTCCCAAAGCACAAATTGAATGAACGTAAGAACAGAGTAAACATTCCCCCCTTCATATTTTAAGACTTTTTAAGAACGCTTTTATCGTACTTTTAAATCCATTCGCTGTCAAGAGAAAATAAGACATTTTAAGAACATTATTTTAGAGGCTGCCGGAACATTGAAATATCACATTTATTGTGATATAACTCTTTTGATTGAACTGTTTATGAAAGGAATCTATCATGAAAATCAAGCTGGGTATTATCACGCCTGAGACCCATATGGACTATTTCCGCGCCATTGAAGAAGAAATGCGGCCCTTATGTCAGTTCAGGTTTCTTACAATCAGTAACTTCCGGGAAACAACAGACATCTATCTCAAAAACTTAGATTCGGTGGATGGATTTGTGATCAGTGGCAGGATGCTTTACGAGTCAATCGATAAGGAATGCCTGGATGAAAAAGTACCTGTTCACATTTTGCAGGATGATGAAAACCTGCTTTACAGGGAACTTTTCCGGCTGCTGGTTACAGAACCTGGGCTTGATATATCCCGGATCTATGTGGATTATGCGTATATAATCAAGTCTTTCAGCGAATTCCAGCAATACCTGACTCATGAGGGAAAGCCCATTGACAGCGGTGATCTGCTCGAACGGGTGGAGACAATGCTGGAGAACCATATCACTCTATGGGAAGACAAGAAAATAGACTTGTCCATCACCGCGTTCGGCCACTTTGTTCCAGAACTCAAAAAGCACGGAGTCAGATATATCTTAATCCGGCCCACTTTGGAAAACGTTAAAGAGACCATAAGAGAGATCATCAACGAGATTACTATCCTCAAGCTTAAGAGTCAGAGGGCAGTTGTCGCATGCTTATCGACCAGAACGGCGGATCCGCTATCTGAAGAGCAGCTTCATGAGCTAAAGGTCCTTGTCGGCAGGTTTCTGCGCAGCGTGAATCTGGCAGACACGGCCCAAATTTCGGAAGGCTTTGTCAGACTATACACCACCTACGGAAATTTCATGAAAATCACCACTAACGCGCATAACTGCACCCTACTGGAGTATCTGGAAGAGCGCATAAGCGACAAGGTGAAGATCGGGTGGGGCTCGGGACATGAATATTTTCAAGCTAACATTAACGCCACCAAAGCTCACAGACAGGCGGAAGCCTTTACGGGCAGCTGCAGCTTTTTTATAAACGAGGATCAGAAGGTTATCGGCCCAATGCGGAGCATGAATGTCATACAGTTCTCTGAACAGGGGGACCCGGAAATCATCGCGTTAGCCAAAACTATCGGAATAAACAACATCAACTTGCAAAAAATCATGTCCTATGCAGAAATCATGAGAACAAATAAATTATCCTCTGAGGATGTTGCTGGCTGCCTGTCCATGACCGTCAGAGGTGCAAACCGTATCCTTAACAAAATTGAAGAAAGTAAATACGTACAAACGGTATTTGAAAAACGAGACAACAGTAAAGGGCGACCCAAAAAATACTACGAACTGTTGTTTCTTGACAAAGAAGGGCGCAAATTAAGCAGATGACACTCATTGTTACGCTTGCCATTTCGACTTTAAATTAATGGCAAAAAAGGCACATTTTCAAAACTGAAAACGTGCCTTTTTTTTTGAGCTTGATTTACCAAGCCAAATCACTTCCTGGCCGGACGACCAGCTCTGCATATGCTGCCCCCTCATCTGCGAACAGCCTAAAAACATTATTTAACTCGAATTTGTTTCTTTAACAACATGATTTGTCCGATATGATATGCATTATGAATACTTAAATTAGAAACAACTCCCCACCAAGGAGCATTAAAATATTCTGAAAGTTGTTTTGTGAGCTTTGATTCATCTGTTTCTTCTAAAATAACTCTCCAATTGCTAAATACATTCTCAAGTCTATTTAATGTTTCCTTCCAGCCTAAATCATTCAATTGATCTTGAGTCAAAGAAAATGTCTCATCATTGTTAATAGCATTATTTAATATAAATTCTCCTGCCTTAAAACGCTCAAGCCATGTTTCATTCCAATAAATAAGATGATTCACTATAGACCATATGGTTTGTTTATTGTCATTCTCAGTAACTGCTTCCGTTGCTGTTAGATCATCCAGTATATCCGCAAGAGGAATGAACCAACTCTTTTCGTTATAACATGCAGTTAATTGATCTATTAAAATTGATTTATAGGTCATCAAATGCTCCTCATCTCTTAATCGATTTAGGGTTCTTTCGGATAACGTTCCTATATTCACGACTCAGCGAATGCCGGACCCAGGACGAAAGTCCGCAGCATGAATATTATGTTAGATGTAACGGCCTACTTTGAATTACCTTCAGTCGTTCTTACAAAAAAAGAACACCAAGCCACTTCTACTTGGGTTTTCGGGGACTGACTGTCTCATTTAGATGGTATAAACAGTCTCATTCGATAATATAATTAGTCTCAATTGATGTTATAACCCACAGCCCCGTGTTCACTCTCTTAGTTTCGTTGTCTCATGGCCTCAAATAACAGCACCGTAGAAGCCATCGCCGCGTTCAGTGATTCCGCTTGCCCCTGCATCGGAATGAATATCGACTCATCCACCATGCGCGCGGTAGCATCAGAAATACCTTGGCCTTCGTTTCCGATCACAAGCCAAGTGGAAACACGCAAATCTATGGTATAGCATGACAAGCTCGCATCCAACGAGGTGCTGAGCAAGCGGGCACCTTTACTTTTGGCCTGCGGCAAAAGCTCCTCCAGACTGCCTTCAATCACCGGCAGGTGAAACAACGATCCCATCGTGGAGCGAATCGTTTTGGGATTGTACAGGTCGGCGCAGCCATGACCCAATATTACGCCTGCGGCTCCAGCAGCGTCCGCGCTGCGGATGATGGTGCCTACATTGCCGGGGTCCTGCACCCCGTCCAGCACCATTACCAGTGCATCCGGCTGCTCCAGCAATGCCGGGAATGCGCTGCGCTCCTCCTTACGCACGATGGCAAAGACCGACTGCGGCGTCTTCGTATCGGTGCATTTTGCAATGACCGCCGCTGACACGGGAACCCATTCCACCGGCTGGTCGACTGGATCCAGGCCATTCAGCTCGGCGGGAATGCCCTTGTCCAAATCATAGGCGACGGTTTCGACAGCCGCGTCCGAACGCAGCGCTTCCTGCACCAGATGAATACCCTCGACAATATATTTATGCTGCCGTGTGCGATGCTTTTTCTCCAGCAGTTGCGCCCACTCTTTTACACGCGCATTATTCGGTGAAATGATTTCCATTCGTTTAACCTTCCGTTTCTTTGTCCGTTTCAATAAAAATAAATAATGTATCACTTCACTTGTACTCGAACATCAAACCCTCATTAGGCTGCAAATGCCAGCTCCAGCTTGGTCAGATCATCCTTGTGGCCCACAATAACCAGTACATCACCCGGCTCCAGACGATCTTCGGCATAAGGTGAAATATTCATTTCCTGATTTCTGCGAATTGCCATCACATTGCAGCCGAAGCGTGCACGTATGTCTAGCTCCTTCAGGTTTTTGCCAATCATGGAATCGGCGGCTCGCATCTCCAAAATACTGTAGTCCTTGGACAGCTCGATATAATCCAAAATGTTGGGAGATGTCAAATGATGGGCTACCCGTAACCCCATATCCCGTTCAGGATAAACGACCTTATCTGCACCTATCTTTTGCAGCACTTTCCCATGCAGTTCATTTTGTGCCTTGACCACAAGAGCTGGTACGCCCATGTCCTTGAGAATCAATGTCGTCAGAATACTGGCCTGTATATCTTTACCAATCGCAACTACGATGACGTCAAAATTACGGATACCCAACGCTCGCAGCGCTTCCTCATCCGTCGAGTCGGCAGACACCGCATGCGTCACAGTATTCGACATTTCCTGTGTACGCTGCTCGTCCGAGTCAATAGCCAGCACATCAAAACCCATCTCACTCAGCGCACTGGCAACACTGGAACCAAAACGGCCCATACCAATGACCGCATACTGTTTTTTTGCCATTCCTTCTTTACCTCCCGATCACCATACTGTCCGTCATAGTATAGCATATCATGCTACAAACATAAATTTTGACATACTTATGCCAAATGCTTCTCCATGTATACTGGACAACAGCCCAAGCCATAATACATTCGATCACTACTACAACATACGGGAGGTACACATGCCCATCACAATGGATTTACGACAAGCAATTGTTCACAAAGTACACGGCAAATCAGAAGCTGATCTTACGGATATGATCATTGGGTCAGTGGACGGACCTGAGGCCGCTCTGCCTGGACTGGGTGTCATTCTTGAAATCGCTTGGAAGCATATGAGCCCAAACCAACAGCACGATTTCGTCCATTTGGCACATGAACAAATCGATAAAATCAAACCTGTACCCTTAACCTAGCTCTAGCTATTTAAGTTCTTGTTCCAATTTAATTGTGCTCATTATTTTACCCGTATTTGAAAATGAGAATAGTCCACTCGCATTCACATCGAGTGGACTATTCGTTGTATACATCAAATGACTGAGACCAAACTGTTCTGCTTACTCAATCTTATGGGGCCATTTCCAAAAACTTAGCTGTCGGATTTTTCTCCATAGCCGTACGCATGGCATACTCGTTTTCGAACAAGGCGACATAATTGCCCTTCTTATCCTTTACCAGCGTAGAGTTAATACGGAACTTGCTCGGGTCAATCTGCTCATCCACAATCCAACGTGCAAATTGGAATGGCATACGCTGAAGCTGTACATCAACCCCATACTCACCCTTCATGCGGTACTCAAATACTTCAAATTGCAGTTGGCCGACAACACCTAATAGCGTATCGTCAAAGCTTACCGTACGGAAAACCTGAATCATACCTTCCTCGGTCAACTGGTCAATACCCTTCAGATACTGTTTGTGCTTCAAGGCATTTTTCACCGTGACCTTGGCAAAAATCTCAGGCGAGAAGGTCGGCAGTTCATCAAACACAACCTCGCTACCTTGGCTGAGTGAATCACCAATACGGAAAATACCCGGGTCAAACAATCCTATAATATCGCCAGGAAAAGCCTCCTCGACAATATCACGGTCCTGTGCCAGGAACTGCTGTGGCTGAGACAGCTTAATCTCCTTGCCCATCCGTACATGCTTAACACTCATCCCGCGTTGAAATTTACCAGACACAATACGCAAAAATGCAATACGGTCACGGTGAGCCGGGTTCATGTTCGCCTGAATTTTAAATACATAGCCAGTAAACTTTTCGTTTGTTGGTTCAATTTCCCCAGCTGTACTACGGCGCGGCTCCGGTTTAGGAGCAAGCTGAAGGAAGTTTTCCAAAAATGTTTGTACACCAAAATTATTAATCGCACTGCCGAAGAATACCGGTGTTAATTCTCCGCGCTGTACTTTCTCCATGTCAAAAGGGTCACCCGCGACATCAAGCAACTCCAAGTCTTGGCATAATTGGTCATGCAAATATTCGCCCGCCATCTCACGAATGATCGGATCATTGTAATCTTCCACTTTTTGTACTTTAATCGTGGAATGGTCATCACCCTGAAACAGCTCGACCTGGTTTTTGACACGGTCATAGACACCGCACAGCTCGCGTCCTGTACCAATCGGCCAATTCATAGGCACCGAACGGATGCCAAGTACCTGCTCCAACTCCTCCATCAAATCAAAAGGACTGCGTCCCTCACGATCCAGTTTGTTAATGAAGGTGAAAATCGGAATTCCACGCTTCGCACAAACTTGAAACAGCTTAATCGTTTGCGCTTCCACACCTTTCGCTACGTCAATCAGCATGACTGCACTATCTGCTGCTGTTAATGTACGATACGTGTCTTCACTGAAATCCTGGTGACCTGGCGTGTCCAGAATGTTGATGCGGTGACCATTATAATCAAATTGCATCACTGAGGATGTTACAGAGATCCCCCGCTGTTTTTCAATCTCCATCCAGTCACTCGTGGCGTGTTTGCTTGCTTTACGCGCTTTAACTGAACCAGCAAGACGAATCGCGCCCCCGAACAGCAGCAGCTTTTCCGTTAGTGTCGTTTTACCCGCATCCGGGTGAGAAATAATCGCAAACGTACGCCGTTTGTCGACTTCCTGTTGAAGTATATCTGTTGTTTTACTCATTTCACATATCCCTTCATGATCAAATCCATTGCATTCCTGCTCAAGCTATTCATAAAAAGGCCATGATGCACGCCTGTTTTCATAAAATCATCGGCTCTATCGGCTCATTGCCGTTAGCCCCATTATTCGGCGTACCCCGTTACCATATTCATTATAAATACGATCTATTTACATGTTTTAGCCTGCCTTTAACTTATAATCAGTTGCAAACTGAAAACCTGAGACTAAGCTATTATAGCACACTCCGAACGCAAAGCATCCCCTTACGTCCTAAACAGGACATAGGGGGATGCAGGACAAAACGGGATTACTGAACGCCGCCTACTCGCCAGATGACATTATCTTCATCCTGACCGCTAACCGGCCACCACTTGAAGCCATCCTGCTCCAATAGCTTGTGAGCACCTTCCGGTCCCCATGAGCCTGCAGCATAGGTTTCCAGCGTATCCGGGGTCTGCTGCCATGCTTTGGCGATTCGATCGACGAATCCCCATGCCGTGGCAACCTCATCCCAACGCGTGAAGTACGTCGAATCACCCTCAATCGCATCCATCAGCAACCGTTCATAAGCCTCCGGTGAGTTGATGCCCACCATACAGCTTTGGCAAAAATCCATAGCCAATGGCTCAATATCTGATTCCGAGCCAGGTTTCTTGGCATTAATTTTAATGTAAATGCCCTCCATTGGATTGACCCGAATTACGAGCAAGTTCGGTTCCAGCTTATGCTTTTGACCGAGGTACACGTTCGTTGGCATGCTCTTAAATTCCACAACAATCTCCGTTGTTTTTACAGGGAGACGTTTGCCCGTACGAATATAGAACGGTACGCCAGCCCAACGGAAATTATCAACAAACACGCGTGAAGCAAAATAAGTCTCTGTGTTTGACTGCGGATCAACCTTGTCTTCTTGGCGATATCCCGGCAACTGCTGACCGCGATAACTGCCTTCGATGTATTGACCACGCACCACATTGGTTTTCACATCGTCAGACGTTTCAAAAGGGCGCAGCGAACGCAGCACTTTCACCTTTTCATCACGGATATCCTCAGGCAACAAACGACTAGGTGGCTCCATCGCAATCATCGTTAGCATTTGAAGCATATGGTTCTGTCCCATATCCCGCAAGGCGCCGGAATGATCGTAGTAACCTCCGCGTTCCTCCACCCCTACCGTTTCACTAAGCGTAATTTGCACATTGGCAATATGCTTATTATTCCACAGTGGTTCAAAGAAGGCGTTCGCGAAGCGGATCACCTCAATATTTTGTACCATTTCCTTGCCAAGATAGTGATCAATCCGATAAATTTCTTCTTCGGCAAATACTTCTCGTATTTCAACGTTCAATTCTTGTGCAGATTCGAGGTTATAACCGAATGGCTTCTCAATGACAAGACGATTCCACCCTTTGCCATCCATCATGCCGCCATCTTTCAAACTCTTAGACACGCTTCCGAATAATTCAGGAGCCAAGGCCAAATAAAACAACCGATTTCCCGGTATGTTAAACTTGCTTTCTATAGACTCCGTCTGCTGTCTCAACTCATGGAACCCTTCGACATTGTTGATATCAAGCGATTTATATTCAAAATGCTCGGCAAATGCCTGCCAATCTTGATCATTTTCTGCTTTGTAGCGACTAAACTCCTGTATGGAAGCGTACAGGTCATTACGGAATTCTTCCTCTGTGCGAGGACGCCTTGCTACACCAATAACGGCAAAATCCTCAGCAAGCTTGCCTTCGCGGTACAAGCTGTAAATAGCAGGAAAAAGCTTGCGACGAGCCAAATCGCCCGTAGCGCCAAAAATAAACAGAACTGCGCCTTGCGTCACAACAGATTCTTTAGCAGGTATGTCAGCCATGTAGTACCTCATTCTTCCCATGTCAAGATTCCGCAATCCACAATCCCCGAAATCCGCATGTAGTATTGTGTATATTTATACAAGATCATACTTGATTTTCGAAAAACATGGAACTAAAGATTTGATGATATTTTAGCATATCCTACATGGATAAGCTATCCGATGAATCATCAATTTACCTTATAAGTCAGTATTCAATCGTGATGAGCGGAAAACCGAGCGTTATACGTGTATCCTGTTGCTCCTTATCTTCATGTACAGCCATCTGCATCTGGACCTGATGCTCACCGCTTTGAATCATTAACGGCAGCTCTGGAGCTTCATAGGATATAGCCACAGTAGTCGCATCCGTATATCTTTCTTTGGCCTGCATGGAGATGTTCCCTGTTAAGCTCGCTTCTGTCAGTTTCAACAGTTGATCTTTGGATTCCTTTGTATGCAGCGAACGCTGAAGGGCCGTGTTCCACTGCGCTTGAATCCCCATAGACTTTAATTGCTCAGCACAGAGTTTATGAAGCTGAATCAACTGCTCACGTCCTGCATCGTTGCTCTCCAGTTGAACGACTACATACCATTGCCCAGTTTGCCGTTCCATTACATTTAAGCGGATTTTTAGATCCTCACTATTACGAACAGAACGATAAACCGTGTGTCCATTTTCCACGAGTTTGTTTACTGTGGGTATATTCAGTTGATCAGCTATCTGTGCCGCCATATCTGCCGGCTCTTCATGGTTAGAAATCCAATCACCTTGCCACTTCACAACCAGCTTATCCAGCGTACCCGGGGCCTGGTCCGAGATGGTTAACAATGAGCGTAAAGCCGTTTCTGCCTCGCGGGAATCATATCGGTTTGTCTGAAGGGTTCCGTAACGCCAGCCAGCCAGTATCAGCACCGTTCCTAATACCAAAATCGTAATAATCCCTTTTTTAATCAACTCTGCTTTTAGCATTATCGTTCCTCCCGCTCCACAACCATCCGATTCCCACACCTACGCTCTGGATACTTTCTTTTTCGGCTGGTTTGAAATCTATGAATCTATCAATAGCATTCCCGTTGTCAGAGGTTTTATACACACAGCAATACGGCAAAGCAATTCTAAAATATTCATCTGCCTATTGGGTGTTCGACCATACATCGTAGGCACCGTAAGAATAGACTATGATCACAATGCATCTTACACCAAAAGAGGTGAAATCATGTTTCCGATTTATCCTGTAAATGAAGCCAGTGTGGCACCTCATGGTGGACGTCTGGTCTGTGCCGTTATGCGTGATGGTACACGACACATCGGCATCTTAAGTGGGTGTAGCAAAGGCAAGCTGATGTTGAACGGATATCCACCCTCCTTTCCTGGCAGTCTCTATGCCGGGAGCTACAGTAACAAAGGAAAACAAACCCCTAAAAAGATTTCCTCTAAAAAGAAAAAAAGGATTCCTAAAAACAAAGTTCGTACCTCTGCCAAACTAAATGCATTAATTAAGCCGCCCAATGCACCTCTGAGTCCATCCTTTCCTTATGACGCAGGCGGATTTGCTGGAAATGGCTATAGTAGTTATGGAAATGGCAGAGCAGGCTATCGCGGTGGGTACGGCGGATATGGATACGGTGCAGGGCTTGCACTAGATCTGGCTTTAATCGCCTTTTTATTCCTCCTGATCTAAACACCTTGTTATAGAACACAAAAAACCGGAGAGCTATTATCGTCTCCGGTTCTTTGTATTCGTTTATTCTACATTCTACTCTGCTAATCCGTTCTTATAGGCATAGATCGCCGCCTGTGTACGGTCTTCCACTCCTAATTTAGCGAGAAGGTTCGTGACATGGAATTTTACCGTCTTAATCCCAATAATCAGCTCATCTGCGATGTCCTGGTTAGACTTCCCTTGTGCCAACAGGCGGAGCACCTCCATCTCACGATCAGTCAGCTCCGTATGCGCGGGCGCTTCAGCCTGTGGCTGGCGGAATCGATTCATCATCTTGGAGGCCACCTGTGACTCTAGTACGGACTGTCCACGTGCAGCTGCACGGATCGCATCCGCTATTTCGGAAGCGCGAGACGTTTTAAGCAAATAGCTGAATGCCCCTGCCTCAATGACCGGATACATTTTCTCATCGTCCAAATAACTCGTCAGCACAATCACCTTTGTCTCTGGAAGCAGACGAGTTACTTGGCGTGTCGTTTCGATGCCATCCATGCCATCCATGACCAGATCCATCAAAATCACATTTGGCTTGTATTCAGAAGCCAACCGTATGCCTTCTTCTCCGCTTCCGGCCTCGCCGACCACTTCAATACCTTCTTCCGTCCCCAGCACCGCCGCAAGACCAATCCGTACCATTTCATGGTCGTCTACCAGCAGTACGCTAATCGGTAATTCCGTTTCCATGATCATCGTTCCTTCCGCTTTCATCATTAATAACTGGCACGGACACCTCAATCCGTGTACCTTTTCCAGGAGCCGTTATATACTGAATAGCCCCTCCAATTTCACTGACCCGCTCCTGCATGGTGGATAATCCATATGAAGTCTGCTTTTTCTCATCCAGTTCAAAACCAATACCGTTATCCCGAATCGTCAGCCTGATGGAATCCGGGCGTTGCACGATACGAATTTCCATGCGGGTTGCTTTGGCATGGCGCAATGTATTAGACATCGCTTCCTGAACAATACGAAACAAGTGGTTCTCAATGCCTTTAACCAACTGTACTCCGCTTTCAATCTCAAAATCAATCTCCATCGGTACCTTTGCCTGCAACTCCTGTACCAAATCACGCAACCCCTGCTCAAGCCTTTTCCCTTCCAGATAGACAGGCCGTAGATGAAGTAGTAACGCCCGCATTTCAGATTGTGCCACAGAAGACATTTCTTCAATTAGTGCAACTTGACGCTGTGCTTTATCAAAATCCTTATCCAGCGTCCTCCCCACAGCCGTCGCGGTCATTGAAATAGCAAATAATTGCTGTGATACGGCATCATGCAACTCTCTGGCCAGCCGCTGCCGCTCCTCCACAATCGCAGTCATCCGTGCCTGTTCCGCCAACTGAGCATTATCCGTGGATAAGCGTTGTAAAGACGTAACTTGTTCCTGCCATTTACGTCCAATCCGTTCCAGCTGCTCTCCCAGTCTACCAAGTTCATCATGCCCTAGGGGCGGCAACTCACGTGCAGGGGTTCCCTTTTCCCACATCAGCAACGTCTCTCTCAACATTTCCAGTCTGCTTTTGAAGCGGTAGCTCTCATAAAATCCGTACATTGCCCCTGTACCAATCAACACCAGTATAACGGCTCCTGCAACTTTCAATATCATTCCCCAGGTTGCAAACGACTTCACATATCCATATGTATACAGCATATAAAAGACAACTACGCCTACAACAACACACAGGAGGATACCTTGACCCATACTGCGGGTTACCATGTTGGACGTTTTTTTATGATTCATCCCGGCTCCTCCTGATTCAATAAAATCGGACGCGGACATCGCCCGCCAAGTACGAAACGACAAACTTCACTTTATATTCACTCTGCTCAAAATGGGGAGACTTCCAAACCAGTCGATTGAGCATCCCCGCCTCATGATCCCGGTCAAACTGAATCTGTCCGAACAGGACGAACATCTCCACCTCTACACCGTAATTATCCGGTAGGGTGATATCAATGTCACCGAAGATCCCTTGTAAAAATATGACGGACTCACGTTCCTCTGGTAGAGCCAACGTCAGATCGGCATCCACATCGCCAACCACATGCCATATGCTTGTGCTACGCAGGCTCCACGGCACTTCATCCCATTTATGATTCGATATAAAATTGTGCTTGAATATGGAGCTTTGACCTTTATGCAGCTTCCTTGAACGTGAATAGAATATAGCTAATGATGCTAGTGTAACTACCACAAACAGGAACAAATGATCCAGCACTAGCAATCCAGCACCAATCGCGAGCATCGTGTAACCCTTTTTGATTTTGGAATTGCGGATCTTATATATTCCGGCCAACATTAGAATCAGTGCAACCACGGAGAGGAACCCAATCCACTGACCGAATAAAATGATAATCCCGATGCCAATCCCTGCCAGTGCCAAGGCTGATTTTCTTCTCTCCATGCTGCACCCCCTTTTTGTTTATACAGGACGGAAAAGCCATAGTGGCGCAACATTCCGCCATATGGCTTTCCCGAACCATACAGATTAGGCACGATCATCGACCAATGTCCATTCCATACAGCATATCATAATGTCTTGTTTCCGAGTAGTCAGTCCTTCTTCATATCGACTGGTTTAGCACCTGTCTGAATTTTGGACTTAAGCTGTTGAAGCTGCTCATCCACTTTAAACTGTTTTTCAGCCTCAGCCGGATTAGTATATGCTTCTCCTGGAGCTTGACGGTATGGAGCACGCAGTACGTCAGCTTCAGCTTCCATTTGCATAATTTTTTCTTCCATACGGTGGAAGCCCAATGAAGCAGATCCACTTTCAATCGTATGCAAACTATTGATTTGAGACATTTGCTTTTTGGCTTTCGCCATTTGAGCACGGGATACTAACTCATTGCGCTTGTTGCGCATTTTATAGAACTCATCTTTCATGTCGTGAAGCTGTTGTACTAATTCTTTTGCTTGAAGCTCAGCTTGTGTATGCAAGTCGCGGTATTCGTCCTGCTTTTGCACAAAATAAATCTTCTCTCCCAACAGCTTGCGCGCTACTTCTTCCTGACCATTTCGCAATGCGGATTCGGCTTGCTTCTCACGCTCATTGGATACACGTACCGCTTCCTCTAAACGCTGTTTCATACGTCGTTCATTCGCCATTTGCTTGGCAACCGTTACCTCAGCCTCGTGAATTTCCGCCTCCATATCGCGCAGATATTGATTCAACATAATAATCGGATCTTCCACTTTATCCAACACTTCATTCACCGATGCTCTTGTCATATCCTTCATTCTTTTAAAGATCCCCATTATTTACGATCTCCCTTCTCAAATTGCTCTACTTTTTTGCGTAACTCTGCCAATTCTTTTTTCATTGCCTTTTTCTCAATATCTTCCATCATGGAATCCAAGTCATTGTTCTGACCTGTGTTAAATTTGGATGAGTTGCGGGCATCTTGACCAAAAAACGGGTTCGAATTGCCATATGCACCGCCCTGGTTGTAACCAGTTCCCTGCCCATACTGCGATCTTGTATTGTGACTGCCATAATAGCGTGGATCCTGTTGATGGTAGGGCCCGCTGTTAGGGCCAAATCCTCCATCGAAAGGAGATCTCGGCTCCTTGGAGATAACCAGTGCCGCAATCACATAAATCATAAATGTGGTTCCTGCTGTAATAAAGAAACTGATCACAACCAGAATACGAATCCATGTTGAGTCCATTCCTGTTGCGTCAGAAAGACCGCCACATACACCTGTTATTACTCTATCCCGGCTTGATCTGTAAATTCGGGTCATTATCAAATTACTCCTTCCCGCTGTTGTTCAGCTTGCTTTTCAGTCTCGCCCACTCTTGTTCGAGCAGCGATCCACCGCCTTGGGCATCCTGTGCATGGTCGCCCTCACCCCGACGTAAATCACGCAGACTCATCGTTTCTGCTTCCATATCGGCTACCCGGTCTTCCAAGCGGTTGAACATTCGGGGAACATTTCGTCCGCCGTATGTACCAGCCCGTTCGTTCATTTGCTGCTGGAGTCTCAACGTCTGTACCCGTGCCGCATAATACTGACGCTTGCTGTGTACCGTTTGATATTCTGTCTTTAACGTATCTAGCTGTTGTTCTAGCTCACGTAGTGATTCACGGCTCTGCTCCCACAGTTCTCTATACTGCTCTTCTTTTTCTGCATATAGCATTTTCTCCTGTAGGGCCAGCTTCGCAATATGTTCTTCATCAGCCTTCAAAGCCAGTAGCGCCTGTTCCTCCCGTTTGGTCTGCATGGACAATGCATGATCCAACTGCTGCTTCATCTGTCTTGTATGCATCGCATACTGTTGATGGAGTTTTTCCGCTTCGGCAATTTCCTGGCGGGTATTATACAAGAACTGGTCAATCAGTTGCACTGGGTCTTGGCTTTGTTCCAAATGCTCATTGAAGGTTGCTACTGTGATATCGCGCATTCTTCGAAAAACACTCATTTGCGTCTGCTCCTTTCACAATTCGTATCCCCATAATCAAAACTTCGTTACTGCAATATTTCTTCATTCGCTAAACTGCTAAAATCAGTAACGTCTTCTGCGGTCACTCAGCAGGGAAACACCAAATATGATCAACCCGATTGCCAGTAGTGGTCCCAGAAGCCAGGACAGTTTGCCGAGCAAAATCAGTACCCCAAGTACAAGTACGATCCAGCCGAAGAGCGCATTTCCTTTTTTCACACCGTAGTAGCCTAGCATAACCATAGCTATCGGAATTAAGTAACCAATCAGATGTCCTAAAAAGTGACCGAAAAACGGAGTAAACTTACCGAGCAGCATAATCGAACCCAACACGATCAGTACAATGGCTAACCCATTCCCTTTGTTAACTCTCATCATCTCTCACCGCCTTTCACTGTGTCTTGCTTATGTCCTTATTGTACGCTGAACAAGCGTTTGACAAAACGGACCCCAGACGGTTTTTGAACCTAGACCTAAGTCGGGGATGAGTATAGACCTGCGGCTATCCTCCTTTATGCTGTTCTGCTGCACGGGCTATCGAATGTTGCTCACCCGCTTGCTTGGAACGTAGTGAAAGGACGAGACAAGCCAGTAACGCTATAGCTGCAACCATATAAGGCAGATTAATATGAACATCGAACAACAGTCCTGCAATTAATGGTCCAATCACATTACCCAAGCTGGTATAGGATGAGTTCATGCCTGCCACAAAGCCTTGCTCATCTCCGGCCTGCCGCGATAGAGAAGTACTTACTGCCGGGCGAAGGATATCCATAGCCAGAAAAATGATGAAGGTCGTCAGCATAATCATCATGTACTGTTCAGCAAATAGGGTTAGGAAGATGAACAGGCCCCCAATAGCCAAGCAGAGATGAATTACTTTTTTCTCTCCAAAACGATTAATGATCCATCCAAATATAGTTGCTTGGACAACTGCTCCCAAAATGGAGCCTGTCGTTATGATGATGGCAATATCCATCGGTGTGAAACCATATTTATGGTCAACAAACAGTCCAAATACGGTTTCGAAGTTCGCTAACCCAAAAGCAACGACAAATACAATGAGTAAACCCATGAAATATGGAGATTGATATGACTTGGCAAATTGCTGCAAAAGATTTTCTTTTTGACGTGGAAGCTCTCTATTATATTGTTGCTTTTCCTTGCTTAAAGACTCAGGCAGCACTAACAGAGACAAGATAGCTGCTATTCCCGCAGCTCCAGCTGCCGCAAAGAAGGGAATGCGTATTCCATATGTGGCAAGCAATCCGCCAATCCCTGGCCCGATTATGAAGCCTGTGTTGATCGCCGCATTGATCATGCCCATTCCCTTGCCTCTTTCTTCGAACGAGGTCACGTCAGCGACATAGGCCATTATAGAAGGAGTCAGCAACGCTGCCCCTGCTCCACCCATGATTCGTGCTATGAACAGGGTAGGAATGGAATGAGCCAGTCCAAAAACAAGCTCTGATAACATGAAGATGAACATCCCAGAAACAATCAATTTTTTACGTCCATAACGATCAGACAACTTTCCTGACAATGGTGATAATAAAAGCTGAGTCAACGCAAAAGCTGCAACCATCAGTCCCATCGAAGAACCATTCATCCCTAGCTCACTTATAAATTTAGGTAATACAGGGACAACTAAGCCAATCCCCATGAACGCCAAAAAAATGTTAAGCATCAATAACAGCATTGCTCCTCGATTTCTTGTGAGTATAGACATATTTCCACCCTTCCTTTTCCGTATCTCTTTATTCGATATCAGGTAAACTTCATTATCCCTTTTCAAAAAACAATTGAAACTAAAAATGTTTTCTTAGTTTTCATATAAAAAAGTGGCCTCTTCAAATATGCAGCATATTGTTGAGGCTATTTTTTAATTCTCGACCAAACCGAACAACAAAATATCTACAATAGAATAAGTAGCTTCCTCTACCGTCACACTGTTATCCAGAAAGAAACGCTGATCAAGCGTTAAATTTACAGATTCAATAATAAGCTTCATGATCAGAGCCTCATTTTTGTTCACAATAATTCCTTCTCGGATGCCTTCCTGAATTAATGTTCTAATCGGAGACCAATCATTTAAATCGGCATGTACCCTTTTCCATTGTTCAGGATAATACTTTTTCATCTGGTCCAATATCCTTAAATCGTAAAACTTATAATACAGAGGCATGACCCTAATCGACTGCTTAATCTTGTCTAACAAAGATAACTCATTATTTTGGATAATCTGCTCCGTTTTTCGAATCATATCATCATTTGTACGCTCAATAAGTGTTTCTAAAATAAGCGTCTTAGACGAAAAGTTTTCATACAACGTACGCTTGCTAATAGCGAGTCTTTTCGCAAGATCATCCATCGTAAATTTCAATCCATTTTCATGAACTTCATCTACAAAAGCCTCCAATATTCTTTCCTGCATATTCTTCCTCATTTCTTTCGCGCTCGGTAAACTAGAAAAGTTTTTTCAGTACCATCATCTTACGATAAGATCAAAGCGCTGGTCAAATCCATGTTAACCTTGTTGCCAAAATCATGAATATATAATAAAAAGGATGATAAAATGCCTTTAAGCATTTTATCACCCTTTTGTGTATGGGCGAGAGGACTAGAACCTCCACGGTTTCCCACTCGATACCGAATATAATATTGATAATACCTTGTTTAATGAAGGGAGATAAGCGCTGCTCGTCGATTTCGACCCGCAAGGTAATCTGTCAATGTACTTTGGTATTGAGCAGCGGGATCAACTTCCGTAGCTATGGTCTGCGACAGGACTAACTCAGTTGCTCAGTATCAAGGAATTTAGAACACTTGTACAACTTCTTTAATATCATCAATTTCCTCAAGAATTGCGCGCTCAATAGCAACCTTTAACGTAATCGTAGCACTTGGGCAACCATTGCAAGCTCCCAAAAATCTTAATTTTGCTATACCGTTCTCAACTTCGACCAGTTCAGCATCTCCACCGTCACGCAGTAAGAAAGGACGTAGTTTGAGAAGAACTTCCGATACTTCATCGAATAAAACTCCATTTTCATCCATTATGTCAATTCCTCCCATTTTCTTTACCAACCGTCATTCATACCTTTTTTCACCCTAGATCGTCTGAGTGATCCTTTGCTTTTTGCCTAAGAGTGACCTCTTGATCCGAAAGTTCCCTTATAAGCGTAAGAATAGAGTCTAAAGGTATCATCACACCACAACTTGCGCTCAATCCTGACAGCATATTGAAGCAGAACTGAAGTTTTCGTATCTCTCGGGTAATTTGAGCTAGTTCTGAATCGTCCGAATTATTTTTCTTCATTACTAGCACCTCTTTAAAGAATGATAAAGGTTTGATCTATTAAATTAATGAATCAACCGATGCTTCCTTCCATCTCAAATTGAATCAACCGATTCATTTCAACGGCATATTCCATTGGCAATTCTTTGGTAAACGGTTCAATAAAGCCCATTACAATCATTTGTGTAGCATCTTGTTCTGTAAGCCCGCGGCTCATTAAGTAAAACAATTGTTCCTCGGACACTTTGGATACTGTTGCCTCGTGCTCCAAAGTAATCTGATCGTTTTTAATTTCATTGTACGGAATCGTATCTGATGTTGACATGTTGTCCAATATCAACGTATCGCACTTAATATTGGACTTGGACCCTGCGGAATCGCGGCTGAAGCTGGACAACCCTCGGTAGTTTACTTTTCCGCCCTGCTTGCTGATGGATTTGGATATAATCGTAGATGTTGTCTCGGGAGCAAGGTGAATTACCTTCGCGCCAGCATCTTGATGCTGATCTTTACCGGCTACGGCAATAGACAGGATGGACCCCTTGGCTCCCCGTCCTTTCAATAATACTGCCGGATACTTCATTGTTACCTTGGAGCCGATGTTGCCGTCCACCCATTCCATTGTGGCATTTTCTTCTGCCACAGCCCTTTGGGTTACCAAGTTGTAGATATTAGGAGCCCAATTCTGAATGGTCGTGTAACGGACACGGGAATCTTTCCGGCAAATAATTTCAATAACTCCACTATGCAGAGAACTGGTACTATAAATAGGTGCTGTACATCCTTCAACATAATGGACAAAGCTGCCCTCTTCGGCAATAATTAATGTCCGCTCGAATTGACCCATATTTTCAGAATTAATACGGAAATAACCTTGTATAGGAACCTCGCACTGAACCCCCTTCGGAATGTATACAAAGCTACCGCCTGACCAAACCGCACTATTAAGCGCCGCAAATTTATTGTCGGCGGGAGGGATGATCGTCCCAAAATGTTGCTTAAACACTTCGGGGTATTGCTTTAATGCACTATCCGTATCAAGGAAAATAACGCCCTGATCCTCCAGTTCTTTCCGCATGCTGTGATAAACTACTTCCGACTCATATTGAGCGGATACGCCCGCCAGGAACTTTTGCTCCGCTTCAGGGATTCCCAGCTTGTCAAAGGTTGCTTTGATCTCGGAAGGAACCTCCTCCCAGGTCTTTCCCTGTTTTTCAGAAGGGCGAACGTAATACTGGATGTCATCAAGATTTAGCTCGGTCAAATCCGCTCCCCATTCAGGCATCGGCATTTTGTAGAATTGATTCAAAGCTTTCAACCGAAAATTGAGCATCCACTCCGGCTCTTCCTTGATCCGGGAAATTTCCCGGACAATCTCTTCCGTCAGACCTTTTCCAGATTGAAAAATAGACTGGTGCTTGTCGCGAAACCCATATTTATATTCGCCCATATCTGGTGCTTTTTTAGCCATTGGTATCACTCCTTTTTAACCTTTCAAGATTCATTTTGATTTGCTATGATCTGCCGAGCTTGCTTTCCACTAAATCTTTTAGGCGACTGCGAACACCTTCCAGCGGGATCTCCGAAATGACAGGAGCGAGAAATCCGAAAATAACAAGATGTTCGGCTTCACTCCGTGATATCCCGCGCGACATCAGATAATAGATTTGCTCTGCATTTACTTGCCCCACGGATGCAGCATGACCCGCGGTTACATCATCCTCATCTATCAGCAGGATCGGATTGGCATCGCCGCGAGCTTTAGGACTTAACATAAGCACGCGTTCTGTTTGCTGACCATCACAATGGGTTGCACCTTTTTCAATCTTTGTAATGCCGTTGATAATGGCCGTAGCTTCTTCAAGCATGACTGCACGCGTAATCATCTGGCTTACCGAGCTTCTGCCAAAATGCTGAGCTTGAGTTGTATAGCTCGATTTTTGATTGCCCGTGCCAATAGCAATCACCTTATTGTCGGAGACCGCCCCGTTGCCTTGTAGCAAAGTCTTGGTATCGCTCACGGTATAACCATTGTTCATCTCACCGATAATCCATTCCACACCCCCATCAGCAAGAACGACCGCCCGTCGCTGGGTGAAATCTGTTGTAGTTACAGCAAGTTGATGAACCGAAGCTACTTGCACCTTTGAGCCCGCCCCCGCGAAGACCTCTGTCACACCGTTATGCAATACCTTGACATCATCACCACTCGATACACAATTATCCACATAAGTGATCTTGCTGTTGCTCCCTGCCACAATTAAGACGTGAGGAGCAAAACACACACCGCTTGTATCGTTAAGAAAGATCGCTTGAATAGGTGCTTCAACCTCTACACCGTCTGGGACATATAGAAAAACGCCACCACTCCATAAGGCACTGTGTGCAGCAGATAAACGATGTTCTTCTGGCTTTACTGCCTGAAAGAGATAACGTTGAACCAGCTCCTCATGCTCTTTTGCCGCAGTATGCAGATCCGTTAAAATGACTCCCTGGGCGGCTAAGCTCTCGGACAATTTCGTATACACTACATCCGAGTTGAACTGAACGATTAGTCCGCCTTTCACCGGAGAAGCAACCAAACCTCGAACAACCTCCGGCGCTTCCTCCAAACTAGACCACGCATTCTCAGCTTTGTAATCTCCACTTTCGTAGATATCCCATTTTTCAAGATTGATTTTCTCCACTTTAGGCAACTCCAGCGTCCCTGCCAGTTCGAGGGCGTGAACGCGGCGTTCAATCAGCCAACGAGGTTCATCCTTAGCGCTTGACCATGCGCGTAAATCGTCCACATTCATTGAAACTCTAGCTTGTATATCCACGTGCTGTTCCTCCTCTCCGGCTTTTAAGCTTCCCTTACCGTCTCATCCGTAATCCCAAGTTCCTCCTTCACCCAATCGTACCCTTCAGCCTCCAAACGGTGGGCAAGCTCCGGACCGCCAGATTTAACTATCCGGCCTTGCATCATGACATGCACAAAATCCGGGGTAATATAATTCAACAGTCGTTGATAATGGGTGATGATTAAAAAGCCTCTATCCGGGCTGCGCATCTCATTTACGCCATTGGCCACAATACGCAGTGCATCAATATCAAGCCCTGAGTCCACTTCATCCAGGATCACAAACTTGGGTTCAAGTAGCATCATTTGCAAAATCTCATTCCGCTTTTTTTCACCGCCAGAGAATCCCTCATTCAAATAACGATGCACAAATTCCGGGTTCATCTCCAGCCCCTTCATTTTGCTCTCCATTTCACGGATAAAACGGATTAAGGATATCTCATCGCCTTCTTCACGCCGTGCATTGATGGCACTTCTGAGAAAATCCGAGTTGGTCACGCCAGCAATTTCACTTGGGTATTGCATTGCGAGGAACAAGCCTGCCTGGGCACGCTCATCCACCTCCATCTCCAGAAGGTCTTCATTGTCCAATGTCACCTTACCGCCAGTAACCTCATATTTGGGATGGCCCATTAAAGCTGAAGCCAATGTACTTTTTCCCGTCCCATTAGGCCCCATAATCGCATGAATCTCTCCGCCATGAATCTCCAGTGTGAGCCCTTTTAAAATTTCTTTCCCTTCAATCTTGGATCTTAATTCCTCAATCTTTAATGTCGTCATTTATCGTAAACTTCCCTTCGGAGTATTCTTCGGCACGCGCCACCAAATCACTCATAAATTTTCCAATAGTCTGCAGCTCAACCTCTGAATAGGATTCAATGAATTGGTAAAACCTTTCTTCTTTTTCTTTGTGCATTTCTTTATGCAAATGATAAACGTGTCTTCCCTTATCCGTTAAACTAAAGTAAATCTCCTTACGATTGCTGTTCAGTTGACTTCTCATAATGAAGCCCATTTCCAGCAGCTTTGCACTAATTTTAGTAATGCTAGCTTTGGACAACCCCATCTTCTCCACAATCCCGGTATGATTTATCGGTTCATAATCACCAATGCAATCAATAACATGCACACTAGTAATATTGTTGGAGAGCATGTCAATCTGGTACTTTTTGGCCTGTTGCCGAAACGAGTTAAATTCTTGTTCAGTATACAGCTCATTCAGATGTAGCATTTTAATATATTGCTCGTAAAGGTGACCTTTAAAATGATTTTGAAACTCCAATTTCCCAATCTCCCCTCTCTTGTAGTAGTTGCAGACCAAGTTCAGTGTCCCCATTAGATTTTTTTGTTCACTAGTAAACAAAATTATATTAACACAATTGATATTGATAATCAATATCAATTGTGTTAAATGTGACGTAATTTTGAAGTCGCATTTCACGGGTTTGTTGTCATTGTCATAGGCCTCATGCTGTGTTTTTACTAGGGCACGTCCCGGAAATAGTTTTAAATACCTCTGATCAATCCTGCTTTGCGGGGGTTGAACAATGGAACCAATTCGGCAGCACCTGGATGGATCTGGTAACCGGAGCCAAGTCCAATACCGTTGCCTATGTACGTCATGGTACACCTGCCACAGACCGGGGTCGCTACCGTAAAAAGAGGACAAAGGTGGTGCTTGGCCGAGCTGTTTTAAAGCCGTATCGCCGCGTTTGAGTACGCTATCGTGAGCATGTATGGCAATGAATAATCCGTCAGTTACCTGTGTCTAGATATATTATGGGGCCAAAGAGTATACCAAAAACTGTGGTTTTTGCTGGTGAATCCGAACAGGCGATGCTCCATTCTAGCCAGCACCGATCTGACACTGGAGGCGACCTAGATCATCGGACATTATACCGCCCGGTTCAAAATCAAATGCACCTTCTGGGCGCTAAAGCAATCCATCGGCGGATTCGGCTACCACTTTTGTAGCAAATCCATTCCGAAGCTCAACCGGTATTTGAAAAAGGATCGGGTTCACCCTCTGGAGGTGTTGGAAGAGGAGAAAGCGCAACGGGACATCCGCCTAACTGTAAAGATGAGAATGGTAAACGATAACCAAAATGGATCCCTACGGGGCTTAAGATAAAAGGAACCAAGAAAAGAGCCGAAATCTTGCTTCAGGAAGCCAGGAAGAATTCTCATATGGAAGGACAAGCACTCGCGGTTGAATACGAAGATATGCTGTAAGAGTAAAAGCGGCTACTCCATCCGGTAATCTGCCACTGGTGGACACGTTCTATGAGCTTCTGATTCGTATGAAGGAATAACAGGAATCCTATCGCTTATCTTCTGACAATTCTTATTGTCTTGAGTACCTGGAGTATATTTATGTAGATGTATTAGGGGTAAGTATGAAAGAAGTTCAGGAATGGTTAGGCCACAGCGATTATGCAACAACGGCAAATATTTATTCGCATTTGGAATACAACTCAAAGGTGTCTTCAGCTCAAGCAATGAGTGGGGTACTAAAGCTCAAATAAAAAAAGCTCACTAGAGAATGTCTCTAATGAACTCTTTTAGTTAATACCGGCGAGAGGACTCGAACCTCCACGGTTTCCCACTCGATTTTGAGTCGAGCGCGTCTGCCATTCCGCCACGCCGGCGTATTCAATTATGGAGGCGCCACCCAGATTTGAACTGGGGAATAAAGCTTTTGCAGAGCTTTGCCTTACCACTTGGCTATGGCGCCAGAGTGTAACAAAGCGGACGACGGGAATCGAACCCGCGACCCTCGCCTTGGCAAGGCGATGCTCTACCGCTGAGCCACGTCCGCATAAAGATGGCTGGGGATATAGGATTTGAACCTATGCATGACGGAGTCAAAGTCCGTTGCCTTACCGCTTGGCTAATCCCCAATAAGTAAAGGGCGGCCGATGGGGCTTGAACCCACGAATGCCGGAGTCACAGTCCGGTGCGTTAACCACTTCGCCACGACCGCCGCAAGTAATGAATAATTGGCAGGGGCAGCAGGAATTGAACCCACACCAACGGTTTTGGAGACCGTTGTTCTACCTTTAAACTATGCCCCTATAAAACTGGTGGAGGATGATGGATTCGAACCACCGAACCCGTAAGGGAGCAGATTTACAGTCTGATGCGTTTGGCCACTTCGCTAATCCTCCAAAAATGGTGCCGGCGAGAGGACTTGAACCCCCAACCTACTGATTACAAGTCAGTTGCTCTACCAGTTGAGCTACACCGGCACATAAAATATTCAATTAAAAGTGGCTCGGGACGGAATCGAACCGCCGACACGAGGATTTTCAGTCCTCTGCTCTACCGACTGAGCTACCGAGCCTTAGAATAAGGCTCTTCATTACACGTTATAATACTAATGGCGGAACTGACGGGATTCGAACCCGCGATCTCCTGCGTGACAGGCAGGCATGTTAGGCCTCTACACCACAGTTCCATAATAATTTTTAATTGGTTGCGGGGGCAGGATTTGAACCTGCGACCTTCGGGTTATGAGCCCGACGAGCTACCGAACTGCTCCACCCCGCGACAATAATAAATATTAAATTTTCAAATGGTGGAGGCTGAGGGGCTCGAACCCCCGACCCTCTGCTTGTAAGGCAGATGCTCTCCCAGCTGAGCTAAGCCTCCACACCGAAACACTTTTCATATTATACCATAATAAAATTTTTATTGCAAGTTTTTTTTATGATATTTTTATGACCCGTAGGGGATTCGAACCCCTGTTACCTCCGTGAAAGGGAGGTGTCTTAACCCCTTGACCAACGGGCCATGCTACAAATGAATTATGGCGGAGAGAGAGGGATTCGAACCCTCGAGACGCTTTTGGCGCCTACACGATTTCCAATCGTGCTCCTTCGGCCAACTCGGACACCTCTCCATATGGCTCCCCGAACAGGACTCGAACCTGTGACAACTCGATTAACAGTCGAGTGCTCTACCAACTGAGCTATCAGGGAATATTAAGCATTTGTTTCAAGGTTACACCCTGAAAACTGGATCCGAAACTCATTTGCGTTTTATCTTTAGGATAAGCCCTCGACCGATTAGTATTGGTCAGCTCCATGCATTACTGCACTTCCACCCCCAACCTATCTACCTCGTCGTCTTCAAGGGGTCTTACTAATTGGGAAATCTCATCTTGAGGGGGGCTTCACGCTTAGATGCTTTCAGCGCTTATCCCTTCCGTACATAGCTACCCAGCGGTGCTCCTGGCGGAACAACTGGTACACCAGCGGTACGTCCATCCCGGTCCTCTCGTACTAAGGACAGCTCCTCTCAAATTTCCTACGCCCACGACAGATAGGGACCGAACTGTCTCACGACGTTCTGAACCCAGCTCGCGTACCGCTTTAATGGGCGAACAGCCCAACCCTTGGGACCTACTTCAGCCCCAGGATGCGATGAGCCGACATCGAGGTGCCAAACCTCCCCGTCGATGTGGACTCTTGGGGGAGATAAGCCTGTTATCCCCAGGGTAGCTTTTATCCGTTGAGCGATGGCCCTTCCATGCGGTACCACCGGATCACTAAGCCCGACTTTCGTCCCTGCTCGACTTGTAGGTCTCGCAGTCAAGCTCCCTTCTGCCTTTGCACTCTTCGAATGATTTCCAACCATTCTGAGGGAACCTTGGGGCGCCTCCGTTACTCTTTAGGAGGCGACCGCCCCAGTCAAACTGCCCACCTGACACTGTCCTCGCACCGGTTTACGGTACCAAGTTAGAACCTAGATACGATCAGGGTGGTATCCCAAGGATGCCTCCCTTCAAGCTGGCGCTCAAAGTTCGACGGCTCCCACCTATCCTGTACAGATCGTACCCAAATTCAATATCAAGCTGCAGTAAAGCTCCATGGGGTCTTTCCGTCTTGTCGCGGGTAACCTGCATCTTCACAGGTATTAAAATTTCACCGGATCTCTCGTTGAGACAGCGCCCAAGTCGTTACGCCATTCGTGCGGGTCAGAATTTACCTGACAAGGAATTTCGCTACCTTAGGACCGTTATAGTTACGGCCGCCGTTTACTGGGGCTTCGGTTCATAGCTTCGCCCCGAAGGGCTTACCACTCCCCTTAACCTTCCAGCACCGGGCAGGCGTCAGCCCGTATACTTCGCCTTGCGGCTTCGCACAGACCTGTGTTTTTGCTAAACAGTCGCTTGGGCCTTTTCACTGCGGCCCCCTCGGGCTATTCACCCTACCGAGGCACCCCTTCTCCCGAAGTTACGGGGTCATTTTGCCGAGTTCCTTAACGAGAGTTCTTCCGCGCGCCTTAGAATTCTCTTCTCGCCTACCTGTGTCGGTTTGCGGTACGGGCACCTTCTCCTGACTAGAGGCTTTTCTTGGCAGTCTGAGATCATGACCTTCGCTACTACAATTTTCGCTCCCCATCACAGCCCAGCCTTAACGATGTGCGGATTTGCCTACACATCAGCCTCACTGCTTAGACGGACATCCATCAGTCCGCGTCACTACCCTACTGCGTCACCCCATCGCTCATAGCGGATTACGGTGGTACAGGAATTTCGACCTGTTGTCCTTCGACTACGCCTATCGGCCTCGCCTTAGGTCCCGACTTACCCTGAGCGGACGAACCTTCCTCAGGAACCCTTAGGCTTTCGGCGGATCTGATTCTCACAGATCTTTTCGTTACTCATACCGGCATTCTCACTTGAATGCAGTCCAGCGCTCCTTACGGTACACCTTCAACCCGCATTCAACGCTCCCCTACCCCTGATGCAATGCATCAAGCCATAGCTTCGGTGGTGTGTTTAGCCCCGTTACATTTTCGGCGCAGAGTCACTCGACCAGTGAGCTATTACGCACTCTTTCAATGGTGGCTGCTTCTAAGCCAACATCCTGGTTGTCTGTGCAACTCCACATCCTTTCCCACTTAACACACACTTGGGGACCTTAGCTGATGGTCTGGGCTGTTTCCCTTTCGACAATGGATCTTAGCACTCACTGTCTGACTCCCGGAACTAAATCTATGGCATTCGGAGTTTGACTGAGCTTGGTAACCCTTGCGGGCCCCGCACCCAATCAGTGCTCTACCTCCACGATTCTTCTTTCCGAGGCTAGCCCTAAAGCTATTTCGGGGAGAACCAGCTATCTCCGGGTTCGATTGGAATTTCTCCGCTACCCCCACCTCATCCCCGCATTTTTCAACATGCGTGGGTTCGGGCCTCCAGTGCGTGTTACCGCACCTTCACCCTGGACAGGGGTAGATCACCCGGTTTCGGGTCTACG
Source organism: Paenibacillus sp. SEL3 (assembly GCF_054602585.1). Lineage (NCBI taxonomy): Bacteria > Bacillati > Bacillota > Bacilli > Caryophanales > Paenibacillaceae > Paenibacillus > Paenibacillus sp. SEL3. The sequence continues at coordinate 2,088,956 of NZ_CM137725.1, forward strand.
TCCACGTACTAAAGATCGCCCTATTCAGACTCGCTTTCGCTGCGGCTTCAGCTCTTCACCTTAACCTTGCACGGGAACGTAACTCGCCGGTTCATTCTACAAAAGGCACGCCATCACCCATAGATCGGGCTCTGACTTCTTGTAAGCACACGGTTTCAGGATCTATTTCACTCCCCTTCCGGGGTGCTTTTCACCTTTCCCTCACGGTACTGCTTCACTATCGGTCGCCAGGGAGTATTTAGCCTTGGCAGATGGTCCTGCCGGATTCATACGGGGTTTCACGTGCCCCGCACTACTCGGGATCCGTCTCGGAGAGAACAAGTTTTGAACTACAGGGCTTTTACCTTCTCTGGCGGGCCTTTCCAGACCTCTTCATCTAACCGGTTCCTTTGTAACTCCACGTGAGACGTCCCACAACCCCAAGGAGCAAGCTCCTTGGTTTGGGCTAATCCGCGTTCGCTCGCCGCTACTGACGGAATCACTATTGTTTTCTCTTCCTCAGGGTACTTAGATGTTTCAGTTCCCCTGGTCTGCCTCTATTCTGCCTATGTATTCAGCAGAAAGTGACTGTCGATGAAGACAGCCGGGTTTCCCCATTCGGACATCCCCGGATCAAAGCTTGCTTACAGCTCCCCGAGGCTTTATCGTTGTTCGCCACGTCCTTCGTCGGCTCCTGGCGCCTAGGCATCCTCCGTGTGCTCTTTGTAGCTTAACCTAGACTTTTCTTTGATAAAAGAAAATGTCGATGTTCGATAAAGAATGATTTTTGCCAAAGGCAAAAGATCTTTCCCTACCTGCTACCTTTATTTCACTTGTTTACACAAGATCAGCTTAAAGGAATATTCTAAAACGCAATTTCGTTTCGGTATCCAGTTTTCAAGGTGCAATTCGCTTCATCGAAGCGAAACCCGATGAATATTTCGGTTCCACACGGATGTGTGAACGAAGTATTCGTCGAAACTTGAGAGTTTGAGCTCTCAAAACTGAGCAACGAGTGAGTAAGTTCAGGATATTCATTTCATTCACACGAATGTGATGAACCGAA
>NZ_CM137725.1:2092500-2420000 GCF_054602585.1 Paenibacillus sp. SEL3
ACACTTTGATAAGCGTCAATGATCCGCCCTTCTCGCACCGCTCTTTTACCATGAACGTAATTGACCAGAAAGCGGGAGAACTCATGAAATCGCTTCTGCTCCCGCAGTGGATCGTTAAAATCAACAATTTCCTGTCTTAAAAAACGAACCCTGTCATCCCTTTCCCAGACAATACGCCCTTCTAGCACATAATCTATAATGTTGGCTTGTTCACCAGCGATAATCCATTCCTTCAGACAACTGAGCGTTGCGTACAACACTTGGCATCTTAAACCATTCATAAATAAGTGTTGAATAGAACGGACTGGCTTGGTGCCTTCTCCAATAATTAGAATAAGTTCATCAAAGTCATACAACATTGAACCGTGAAAATACTCTCCCGGTTTTCTGTACGAAATAATACCTATCGAATCCTCCTGCAACAATTCATCATATATCAGGTTTAATTTGGTTAGCTGCACTTCTCCCTCCATACCTGCAAGGCGGCTATGACCGCAAATTGGATATTTGGATACATGTGATCATTTCTACATAAATAAGAAACTTCCTTCTTCAATTGTAATTTTTTTATCTTATTCACTTATTTTTTTCAGTGTTATCCAAGCGTCTTTATCTGCAAAGCTTCGATTCCACACACCAATTCCTCCGAGCTTCAGCGATTTGGCAAGTTCTACTCTTGCCTTCAGAGATACCTGATCCTCCAGCCAAATCTTTTTGACTACGCCGTCTTCTGTATACTCGACATAATTCTGGCCTTCGGAAGCTCTAAACTTGGGCTTCAACTTAAATTGGGCTATGATATTGGCTGCTGACTCCATACCAAGTGATTTGGAGGTGACCTTAATCTTCCCTTCTTTGGGAGTCTCGGACCACACGCGAGTATATAATGGAATACCTAAAACCACTTTTTGAGACGGCACTTCATCTTCCCGAATAATTCGCTTAATTGACGCTTCCGTCCATGGTAACGAGGCGACGGAACCAGCTTTTGGACTAGCCGCCCAATGCTCATCATACGCCATTACCATGAGATAATCTGTTATAGTCCCCAATGCTTTTCGATCCAAAAAAACAGACCACATCTCACTTTGAGATTTAGGCGTAACATCAATGGACAGTATCAAATCATGTTCCCGAGCCATCGGTTTAAGTTCACGCAAAAATTGGGTGACATTGGGGCCATCCTTTGTATGAACATTTTCAAAGTCGATATTAATACCGTCCAGATCATTTTGTTGAGCAAGTGAAATCATCTGATCTACAATCGACTTTCGACGTTCAAAGGTAGACAAAGCTTCTGTTGTTAGTTCGGGATTAAAACTGTTGCTCAACAACCCCCAAACCTCCATACCCTTGCGATGTGCCCAGCTGACATAAGAAGGATCCGCTTTGCTTTCTACAGTGCCCTCATGATCGACGACACTGAACCACGTAGGGCTCACCACATTTACTCCAGGCATAGGATCAAACTTGGAAGGATCGGGCTTGCGATTATAGACGGCTTCCCAAGCGAGATTCACTGGTCTACCCTCCCAATGCTTCTCCGATATGGACAAATCGTCCTTAACCGAAGGAATCACAAGCTCTTCTCCTTCAGCGATATGGTCTGATTTAATGTATCCTGCATAGCCATTGTCTAACTGCACAAAATACCAATCACCCTGTTGGGACCAGATACGTACTTTCGTCCGCTGAGGTACATCTGTCAAAATAAAAGATAGGCTAGAGGCTTCTTTACGTAAGGCAATTCTAGCATCCTGTTGCCCATCCTTCTTTTCTACATTACCCAGCCTGACCTTCTCGCCGGCCTTCATCAAGATAACGGCACCCGTTACAGAGTCTTCGTGTATAGAAACGCCGTATACTTCACGTACAGCCTCTATCGGGATATATACCTCTCCACTGATCACCTGGGGGGCTGCGCTCAGCGCATATGTTTTACCATTCAATTCCCCTTGTGCCTTCGAAACCTTCATATAGAGCAAGCTTTGTCTCGTCGCCATAATGACGGTTTGGCTGTCATCCTCATAGCGAACCGAAGGATCAATTTGACTTTGCACCAATTTAAGCGGCATCAGCATGTTCTTGCCGGAGCTTTGAGCTTCATACCCAGTCAACTTGCCCTGCATAAAAATAGGACGGACACTGCCCTGCCAATCGGGTTTCTCATGAAGGGGATTACCAAACCATACGACAGTAATTGCGCATATAATCGCTGCAAATAATAGCAGGCTTGCCGCTCCTTTGAATCGTGAACGTTTACGGCGGCGTCTGGAATGATTTCTGGCCAATATTGAACCTCCATTGTATGAACTTTGAATTCCGTATTTTGTAACCTCAACAGATTACTTGAAACAAAAGTAAAGTGATTTAAACAAAAAAACGCGGTAAATCCCCGCTTACGGAGAATTGCTCACGTTTCCAATCCATTACAATATATACATACCGCACAAAAAAACTCTATTCCTTGTTTCGTTACGTTTGTTTGTTACTACAAGTTTTGCATACTCCGTGTAACTCCATACGATGTCCATGCACTTCGAAGCCTGTTTCCAACGCAGCATGACGTTCCACATCAGCCAAATAGGGATAACTGAAATCTTCAATTTTTCCGCATTTTTCGCAAATGATGTGATAGTGCTCCGAAATATTGGCATCATAACGACTGGCGTTATCTCCATAGGTCAACTCATGTACCATACCCGCTTCTATAAACATCTTTAAGTTATTATAAACCGTAGCCACACTCATACTTGGAAACTTGGACTCAAGCGCTCGATATATTTCATCTGCAGTCGGATGCCCCATGGTTTCCATCAAATAGTTTAATATGGCATGACGCTGGGGTGTTATGCGTACACCTGTCTTCTTTAGAAGTTCCAAAGCATGCTGGACGCGTGCTGCCATATATGTCCACCGCCTTATCCCTTACTTACGATCCTATCAATTACCACGCATCTATTTACAACTTACTTCTAAACCTACTCACATTGTACGGTCTACTCAAGTTTCTTGTCAACGCGCCGTATTGTCGCCGGATGCTCCTATAGAGGTATCTGTCTCGGGAGCTCTAGGTTCAGCCGGAGAGATTTCAGATGTATCGGGCGCAGTCGTACCCCCGGAATCTTCCAAGTCGGGTAACGACGGCATCAGTAACTTTTTAATGGTTAAATTACTGTTGCCCTCCACGTTGATCGCATACTTGCCTGTCCCGTTTTGGCCTGAAATACTTTTACTGTCTATTTTAAATGGAAAATCGGATTGAAGATTACCATAACTGCTTGAACCCTCTAACTGAAAATCTCCATTCGACGGAAGATCCAATACGATATCACCGACAGCACTGTATATTTTCCAATCTCCGCTCACCTGTTCGCTATGCACTTTGATAGAGCCATTAAGCGAATTAGCATTCAGCTTGGCTGTAGAATTCAACACATTCATGTCCCCATTCTGAGTATCAACAGTGATATCTCCTTCCGAACGAGCAAGCTGAATGTCACCTACCATGGTATGTAGTGTGACAGCTCCCTCAATATCGCCTGCCTGCATGTCGCCTCGGTTCGTGCGCACATCCACATCTCCAGAAATCCGATGCAATTTAACCTGACCGTTCAGCGTGCCTCCCTTGACATTGCCGATAGCGTCATTAACGATGAGATTTCCATTACCGCTCTCGAGTCTAATGCTGTCAATAGCATCAACTCCATTCAAGGTAATATTCCCGTTGGAGGTTCTAATCTGCATATTGAACCGTCGGTCCTCAGGCACGGTGATCAGCATGTTCACACGGGGCTGACGTTTGCTTGATGCTCCGTATGACTGTGCCTCCGGACGAATCTGGATAGTCTTGCCGTCGGTAGAAGTCAGTGAAGAAGCTTGAGCAATCTTGTCCGCTTCGGCAGCAGGCGCTTGATCCACCCATAGAGTCCCTCGTACCTCTATATTGGACACAGGTCGTCTGATCAGTGTTACATCACCATTAACCGAATCAACTATTAAATCGGACGTCTGCATAGTTACAGGTACCAGCACACCACCCATATCATACCGATTCTCTTTAGCCTGGCTAAAATCCATAGAGGCTGACGTCAGATTGAGACTGACCCGATTCCACAGATACATATAATGATTTTGCTGGGTCACGATAAAAACCGAGGCTGCCACTACCAAAGCGGACAGAATCCCCTTTAGGTCAGGTCTGAATCGCCTTCCATTGTCAGACTTGCCTTCTTTCCGAAAGTACACAGCAAAAAAAATTAGATACTCCAGTCCCCAAAGCACGAAGATTACGGGCCACCAAACGAGGAGTTGAAGCATATATTCAGTATTTTGAAACACATCTACAATAAGCAAAATGCCTACAGCCATCAACAGAAGCGAAGAGGTGTAGCGCCCGACTCTTATTTTACGGTGCACGCCAGCTTCACCCTCTTTCTTTCAACTTTTTACGCTTAAAGGTCAGAAAGGCTTCCCTTAGAAAAAGGAATAAACCGATCATCATTAATAAAATAGCCAGCGTAAGGAATCCATAATCCTCAAAGAAATTGCTCAACCAGCGAGGTTTCATGCGAAACAAAATCATAAGCCCACCGCCTGCCACCATCAGCACAGCAAAAGCAAAGCCTCTCTCCCACGCATAAAAAGGACTACTTTGCTGGCCTCTAGCATCCATTCGTACATAACGATCAGGCTTACGTCGATAGCGAACCATATAATCTGCAGACTGTAAGACATCATATACATTATAAAAATATAAAACAGGTATGAACAATCCAAGCAAAATAAGTAATGGAATGTTGATCCTTAAGCCGTCAGAGGAAACATACAGCATCGCAAAAATATCTAGCAGGAGCAATACAATAAAACTAAGCCCCCTGATAAACAGTCCTAAAAAAAGATGTCCCAGTCCGGGTAACAATGCCGCCATGATAATGGCAATCACTTTGCGAAATTTAGCGTATTTTAGACGCTTCCCCTGTCTGGGTTGTTCCAGCTGTTCCGATGCTTGTAGCTGTCCAGCCTCTCCAGACGGTAACGGTTGTTCCGAGTTCATGCCATCCTCCCCTTTGAATCCCATACGTGGTTCCGCTGAAAAACATTTCAATGCTTACATAGTACCCCAATCAGAGTTAAGAGTAACTGTTAAAAAAAGGTACCCTATTACTCAACAGAGACTGCAGCTATATCTTCCCATTGTCGTAAATCTGCTGCAATACGTACAGGATTAAAATCATGACGGGCCAGCACCTCTAGGGAAACCTCCATACTCTGCCGATCTGGATGTAATTCGTGAAATGGGACATTTTCATGTTCTTTAATCATTATTTTACGTATTTCCACTTTTTCTTGCTCTAAATAAGTCGAAATCTGATCCAGCAATCCGTGAGAGGCCAATCCGTACAATGTAATAAGATGGCGCTTGCGTCCACGCATATACCGAAGTTCAACTTTGTTAAACACCCATAAATTTAAAAATACGAGCACTGTCGCCGCTATAGATGGGAAATAAAACCCTGCTCCAACCCCAAGGCCAATAGCAGCCACGACCCAAATGGAAGCCGCAGTCGTTAGTCCGGTAATGGATTTACCTGTGAACATAATCGTTCCTGCACCCAAAAAGCCTACGCCAGTGATCACAGCGGTAGCCAAACGAGCGGGATCTATGCGTACATTAGCTTCTTTAATAAAATCGGCAAAGCCGTAAATGGAGAGTAGCATAATCAGCGTCGAACCAAGGCTGACCATAATATGAGTCCTCAAACCAGCTGCGTGATTGGAACGCTCGCGTTCAAACCCAATGAATCCACCGAGAAGCATGGACAGTAAAAGCCGTAAAATGATATGTGAATCGTCTATAATCCACGGATTATTCATTCGAGTCTCTCCTCCCGGTTATGTCGTGCTTCCCACTCCGGGTGCGCGGTTTGTGGGCTTATGTGCATTTTTAATGTCAATTTGATACCTCAATGCTATTCCACCTTATGCAGATGGTAGGTAGTTAATTCCACGCCTGGAGCGACCTCAGCCGCAGATACGGGACGAAAGCCATGTTTTCGATATAACGCCACCGCAGGAGTATTTAGAGTTCCTGTAGAGACGATAAACAACGGGATATTTTGATATTCATTCAAAACATGCTTCATTAAAGAATCTGCAATGCCTTTACGAAAATGATCTGGGTGAACCATCATACGTGTAAGGGTAAGCGAATCGGGCGATTCGGACTGCACAGCCAGTGCTCCTAGCAATTCACCGTCCTCCAGCCACCCATAAAAAGACTCTCCACAGCTTCTCAGCGTATCCAATGTATCCATCAGTGGAGGAATTTCATCAAACCCAATCAGCTCAGCTTCCAGCCTATAGGCAACATGCTGTAGACGCCATATCTGACTGACGATATCATCATCTTCCAATGAACATAGGGTAACCATGCTGTTTTCCCTCCTAAGGAAACTCATAAAATGCCATCAGGTTCTAAAGCTTGTTCGCGCCAACCATTCTTAGCGGCTATGCAAAAGGGGCCTGTCCCTAAAAGACAAGCCCCTGTCAAATCTATGCCATTAGCGGTTCAGCACTTCCGTCAGCAACTTATTAGCAAGGCCAGGGTTTGCCTTCCCCTTGCTCTCCTTCATCACTTGACCGACTAGGAAGCCGATGGCCTTTTGCTTGCCAGCTTTGTAATCCTCGACCGATTGCGGGTTAGCTGCTACAACTTGTTCGACAATTGTAAGAATCGCACCCTCATCACTGATTTGTACAAGCCCTTTTTCTTCGACAATTTGCTGTGGCAGTTTATCACTTTCCAGCATTTCCTTGAAGACCGTTTTAGCGATTTTGCTATTGATCGTTCCCTTCTCCAGCAGTCCGATCATTTCACCCAAGCCCCGACCGGTCAATTTAACCTGCGACAGTTCAACACCGGCACTGTTCAAATAACCGAGTAGATCCCCCATAATCCAGTTGGATACTGCTTTGGCATCCTTGGTGAATTGAAGGCTATCCTCGAACAAATCGGCCAATGGCTTGGAGGACGTAATCACCTGGGCATCATACTCAGGTAATCCATATTCGGAAGTGTAGCGTGCTTTACGCTGGTCAGGCAATTCAGGAATCGAAGCACGGATGCGCTCTTTCCATTCCTCGTCTATATGAAGAGTAACGAGATCCGGGTCTGGGAAATAACGATAGTCATGGGCCTGTTCTTTACCACGCATGGATAAAGTTTTACCTTGTGCTTCATCCCAACGACGTGTCTCCTGTACAATTGTTCCGCCTTCGTCCAGCGTCTGCTCCTGCCTGAACTGCTCATATTCCAGTCCGCGCTGTACGCCACGGAAGGAGTTCATGTTTTTCAGTTCCGCTTTAGTTCCTAGCTCTTTTTGTCCATGCGGACGAAGACTGATATTCGCGTCGCAGCGAAGTGATCCTTCCTCCATCTTCACATCGGATACGTCACAATACTGCATAATGGCACGTATTTTTTCCAGATAGGCCTTGGCTTCTTCCGGCGAAGATATCTCCGGTTCCGAAACGATCTCGACCAATGGTGTGCCGACCCGATTAAAATCGACCAAAGATGCGTAGCCACCATCAACATGTGTTAATTTCCCTGCGTCCTCTTCCAGATGCAGTCGAGTAATACCGATACGCTTTGTCTCACCATTCACTTCAATATCAATCCAGCCATTTTCGCCAATGGGTTGATCGTATTGTGAGATTTGGTAGGCCTTAGGTGAATCGGGGTAAAAATAGTTCTTGCGGTCAAACTTGCTCACATCAGCAATGGTGCAATTCAGCGCCATTGCTGCTTTCATCGCATAATCAACGGCCTGACGGTTCAATACCGGCAATACCCCTGGATGACCGAGACAGACCGGACATGTATGAGAGTTGGGTGGTGCTCCGAAGGATGTCGAGCATCCACAGAATATTTTAGACTTCGTATGCAATTCCACGTGCACTTCAAGTCCGATGACCGTCTCATACTTGGATGTAGTTGTAGACATGAATAGGTTCCCTCCTTTTTGGCAAATTACAGCTGCGGACGCTGCTTGTGAAATTCGGTATTTTGTTCAAAAGCATGAGCTACGCGTAGCACGGAAGACTCGTCAAAGGCTTTTCCGATGATTTGTAGTCCGACTGGCATTCCATCCGCTAGACCACACGGAATGCTAATGGCTGGCACACCAGCCAAGCTCACCGGAATCGTCAAAATATCGTTCAAATACATTGTTAATGGATCGTCCACTTGCGAGCCGATTTTGAAAGCAGTTGTCGGTGCAGTAGGTCCGATAATCACATCATATTGTTCAAATACACGATCAAAATCCTGTTTAATCAGTGTGCGCACTTTTTGAGCTTTCAAATAATAAGCATCGTAGTACCCAGAGCTGAGCGCATAGGTACCTAGCATAATCCGACGCTTCACCTCAGGACCAAAACCCTGCGTACGGGACTGATGGTATAGATCAAGCAGGTTGTCTGGATTGTCAGAACGTACACCATAGCGCACGCCGTCAAAACGTGCCAGATTGGATGACGCTTCGGATGAAGCCAGCAGGTAGTATGTCGCAACCGCATATTCCGTGTGTGGAAGAGATACCTCTTCCCATACAGCGCCCAATCCTTCCAGCGTTTTCAGTGCATCCAGCACCTTCTCCTTGACCTGAGGATCGACGCCCTCACCAAGATACTCTTTAGGCACAGCGATACGTAGTCCTTTTACATCCCCGGTTAAAGCGTTCAAATAATCAGGAATGTCTACCTTTGCAGAAGTGGAGTCCTTCTGGTCATAACCTGCAATGGCTTGTAGGACATAGGCCGAATCCTGAACATTTTTAGTAATGGGTCCAATTTGGTCTAAAGAGGAGGCAAAAGCCACCAGTCCAAAGCGGGATACTAGACCATAGGTTGGTTTCAGGCCAACTACTCCGCAGTAAGAAGCGGGCTGGCGAATGGAACCCCCTGTATCCGAGCCGAGCGTGAAATAAGCCTCACCCGCTGCAACAGCCGCAGCCGAGCCGCCACTGGAACCACCGGGAACACGTTCTAAATCCCAAGGGTTACGTGCAGGGAAAAAGCTGGAGTTCTCGTTAGAGCCGCCCATGGCGAATTCGTCCATGTTCATTTTACCGAGTGTCACGGTTTGCGCTGCGCGTAACTTGCTAACAACTGTGGCATCGTAAACGGGATCAAAATTTTTCAAAAACTGACTGCCACATGTTGTACGCAGCCCTTCTGTCACAATATTATCCTTAATGCCAACTGGCAGGCCAAACAACAACCCTCTTTCCTCTCCGGAAATCAGTTGATCATCCAGCTGACGTGCGGATGCACGGGCCTGTTCCTCGTCAACGGTAATATAAGCTCTGATCTTGTCTTCCCGCGCACCAATTGTCTCCAGAGCGTGTCCTACCAGATCACTCACGGAAATTTCCTTTTGATGCAGCTTGTTATGTATCTCGGGCAATGTGTTATTGAACAAGCTCAATTTGCATCCTCCTTTCAAATATGAGATCTATTCCAGAACAGCAGGAACCTTAAACTGTCCGTCTTCTTCTTCAGGTGCATTGCGCATCACTTGCTCATGTGTCAAACTTTCGCGAACTTCGTCGTCTCGCATGACATTGCTGACGTGCAGCACATGAGTGGTCGGCTTTACCTGCTCCGTATCCAGCTCATTCAGCTTCTCCGCATAATGGAGAATGGCGTTTAATTGTCCTGTCATCGTTTCTTCCTCAGCCGCGGTCAGATTCAACCTGGACAGCTTGGCTACGTGACGGACATCTTCCGTGGAAATGTTCATACAAAACCCTCCTCATGTATATGAGGATTTTGCAAAAAATCCAATAAGCGACTGAAATCGAATTTTGCAAAATCCTGATATTAAAAAATGCTGCACCGAACTTTGAAATAACGTTTTTAATTATAGGATAGAACCCTTTACAATTCAATCTTTGACGCGGTACAGAAGCAAACTGCACTTCGATGAGGTAAATGTTGCTAAAAGAATATAAAAAAAGCACCTTTCGGTGCTCTTTCGTGAAAACTATAGGAGCTGAGATTGTGCCCTTTATATATTCTTAAAAAGAATCGACCGTAGCCGACTTCTATATCCAAGCACGCAAATTGACTTGTCTGATAAAATCAGCCTGTGACAACAACTCCGCCGCGGTTTCTTCTTCCTCAGTCTCTACCGAATCAATACCACCGTTCATCACATGCATGAACAGTTGCTCATTATGGGTAGCAAGGGCGTAATCTATCAGCGCTTCACGCTCAATCCGCTCGGCTTCCAGCTTGAGAATACTCTCTTCCAGCTCGATGTCTCCGGATGGTACAAAAAAATTGCGGTTCACCTTCGGTACGCGAATGACATAGTCAAAAGCATTGTCCGCATTACGGTCGTAAGCAATGATATAACCATGTTCGCCCACAGGAAGATTCTGCTCAAAAGCATCCGCGACGATCATAATTCTAGCTCCTAAATGATGCATCGTTAGCCCCCCCGTTTGTCTGAACTTATCTGCTAAGTCTACTAAAAAAAAAGTAGCTTGTCTATATCATCTATGTATCTTCATAATCGACCGTCTCCACGTCCCAACCTGTGTTCATTCAGCCTCACATGCCAGTTTTGTGTAGGGATTCCGCCCCGTCGTTTCACCTTTTTCCAAGTTATGATCTTCGGCTCGGAATCTGCCACAGAATCTTCAATATCTATTATATTGGGAACCCGGAAACTACCTCCAATCTCACGTTGTACCCCATATATATGTTTTCTTTTCATTCTTGCTCCCCCTTGTGATCTGACGGCATCATGCCTCTTTATCCTCTTAATGGGCAAAAAAAAGAACGCAAACCGGGATTCATCCACAGCTTGCGTGCTTCGCGAGTTTAGTATGTAACTTCAATAAATTTATGTTAACAAAAATAAAAACCTTTGTCTATACATAATTTATAATTTGTTGTCGAAATGGGGCAAAACCTGTCACACCTTTGATTTTGCCCCTACTGAACATTCATCACATTTACCGGATATACGGATTGTTAGCTTTCTCATAACCGATGGACGTTTTGGGACCGTGACCGGAATAGACTGTAACGTCATCTCCGAGTGGAAACAATTTGTTCTGAATAGAATCGTATAGATCCCGTTCGCGGCCGCCCGCCAGATCCGTGCGTCCAACGCCCTGACGAAATAGCACATCCCCGGAAAAAAGATCTTTGCCGCATAAAAAGCTGACACTTCCGGGTGAATGGCCCGGTGTATGGAAAACCCGGAACGTGTGACCGATCAGGTTCAATTGTTGACCTTCTGCCAAGTCATATTCGGCTGGTTCCGTCGAGATCGGAGGGGATGCCTCTGGCCACATCAAGGAGCCATTCAGCTTAGGAGATGTAAGCCAGTCTTGCTCCAAGGCGTGCAGATAAACCGGGCAGTCTTTGGCATTGCGAATCTCCTCTACTCCTCCGATATGGTCAAAATGGGCATGCGTCAGCAGGATAGCTTCAATCGTCAGTGGCTCAATGGCTCTCAGCAAAGGACCCGGATTCATCCCTGGATCAATAATAACAGCGCGCTTCGGATCATCTCCTTGAAGCAAATAAGCATTCGTCTGGAGCGGGCCGAGATTAAAACTGCGAATAGATAATGTCATAAGTTAAAATCCCGAGATCAGCTCGCGTAATTCCTGAACAATTACAGGATGGACCTCGGTTCCCTCCCCATATTTTCCAGCCATTTCTTTACGAGCAACTGCGATTTTTTCTTGATAATCATCGGCTTCCCGATCTGGATTTTCACGTTTGAATGCGATCATAATTTGTTGAACATGTGCAGGGCGTGGTCCCCAGTGGCCAAGTACATGACCTCCCGTATCCGCAAAAATCACAATCGGCACAGCACGTCCGCCCATTGTCAGGAAGTCGTCCATCAGCGCCTGATGATTTTCCAGAATCAATACTTCGGTTGGAATCCCGCTATTCTCCAACGCGCGGAACACAACTGGCACATTGCGTACTACATCCCCACACCAGTCGGCAGCCAATATAAGCACACGCAGATCATCACGATGGTTCAGGCTTTCAAAAAACTCCCGATCCTCTTCGCTGCTCCACACAAACTGATCGTATCCAGAGCGGAAGGCTTCTTTGTTCTTTTCCATGCCCTCCATAAATTGTTCAGGACTCAAGCCCTTTCCGAAATATTGCGATACGTTAGTACGGCTCATGTTATACACTTCCTTTTTTGTTTTTGGCTACAATCCATTTGATAACAAAATAAATGATCAAGAGCGCAAGAGCAACCAGCAAAATCGGTTTGATGTAAGGTGCTGCCACTTCGTCAATTTGTTCCCACTTGTCTCCCAACAGCATACCTAAATATATAAACAAAACAGACCAAGGTATAATCGCCAGCGTTGTCAAAATAATAAAGCGCCATACGTTCATTCGAGCCAACCCGGCAGGGATTGAGATCGCGTGACGAACAACAGGGATAAAGCGAGCTGTAAAAATGACCCCTGTGCCATATTTATTGAACCAGGCTTCAGCGTGGTCAACATGACTTTTTTTGATGAGTATGTATTTCCCATACTTATCTAAAACGGGTCTGCCGCCATAGCGTCCAATCCAGTAAATGAACAACTGGGCCAGCACCCCGCCAATCGTTCCAAACACGACTGCGCCAAAAAAATTAATATGACCCGAGGACACTAAAAAACCGCCATAAGCGAGGACTATTTCACTTGGAATGACCTCCACCATCAAGCCTAGCATAATACCAAAATACCCAAGACTACGAATGATCTCAAACAAATAATTAATGATACTAGATATTTGGTCCATCTCTCTTCCCACTCCCTGCCTGTTTCTCTATTTTCATTTAGTGTATCACAGCGGCAGAACAAGTCGCCACTTCGTCCAAAAAGGGAAGTCAGTGACCCCGGATCCTCTGCCCGCATAAGTTGTGAGAGAGAGGAGGGGGTACAATATGCCTCCCGGCAAATTCCCCAAACATGACAATTCACAATCCCGATTACCCACGGCTCGTGGTATCCGCCGCGCATGTACCAAAGAGTTGTATCGAACCTGCAAACGTCTGCCTGTTCACATTGCTCCTGATCTGGTCAAGCAGGGCGAAGAACTATACTGCCGCAAGGTCGTCGGACACCTTATCTGGATTGCGGAAAACCATAGTAATCGCAAACTACTGTGCGACTGGTGGGATGAAGATGTCAGCGAGGAGCTCGCGGCATTGTGGAAGGTGGATCGCGATGTCTTGTGCACCGCTTTTAGAAATGCCTATGGCGGATAGATGTTTGTGTACTGCAATCATGAACTGTGAACTACAAAAAAGTGGAGCCACCCCGCAGTGGCTCCACTTTTACTATATTCCTAGCTATGTGTCTGCTTTTTCCCCGCTCCTTCGGGAAGCAAGTCCGCACAAGCGCGTTCCAAATAAGGATCAGCATGAATAAAATCCCGAAATGCTGTGTATTCACGCCACAGAACGGATTGTTCTCCCGCTTGCCCTTTGACGGCACGAATCAGAATATTTTTAGGTGTATGCTCCATGTCGATAAATTCCAATAGCTGTGTCCGATATCCCATCATATCCAGCAGTTTGGCCCGGATTCCATCCGTTGCCAGTGCAGAAAAACGCTCCTTTAAAATGCCGTGGGAAAGCAACGGCTCCAATACCGGATTTTCCAGTTGGTTAAACAGCTCATGCTGGCAACACGGAACCGACAAAATGACGGAAGCACCCCAGCGAACAGCCTTTTCCAGCGCCGCATCTGTTGCAGTATCACAAGCGTGCAAGGTAACAACCATATCCACCTGTTCCAGTTCGTTATAGTCTGCGATATCACCGACCAGAAACTCCAACTGTCGATATTGCAGCTTTTGAGCCAGAACATTACAGGCTTCAATGACATCTGCCTTCAAGTCCAAACCAACGATCTGCAATGGTCGCTTTTGCTGTACAGCCAAATAGTGATACAACGCAAAGGTCAAATACGATTTGCCACAGCCAAAATCCACAATCGTCAATGGGCGGCCTACCGGAAGGCTAGGTAATACATCCTGCACCATTTCGAGAAACCGGTTAATTTGACGAAACTTATCATACTTGCGGGCCAGTACCTTACCATCCTCATTCATAATCCCCAGCTCAATCAGGAAAGGAATTCGTTCCCCTTCTTCGAGCACATATTGCTTTTTGCGATTATGAGACAGGTCCGCTTTACTTTTGCTCGGTGACTTTGTCAGAATGGATACTTTATATTTTTTACTGATCAGCACTTGGTAGTCTGCATCCTTGGCGCATAAAAGTCCTTGGCGGAACGTGTCCTCAAACAAGGCAGTCATACGCTCGTTAGCTTCGTCAGGGGTCAGATTTTCATGAATGACTTTGTTGCTGTAATGAAAAGCAAACTGGTAATGCAGTTTGTTTTTCAATTCTACAGGTTTAATTTGTACTTTAGTAAAAGAAGCATCCTCCCGTTTGCGAAGCTGACTCAGCGTCGCTGTTATGAGGGATCCTCCCGTGGTCAATTGGTATATAAGTTCGCGCAGTGAATCCAAAAGGTACATCTCACTTTCTTTCATGTAATTGGGTGATCTCGGTCAAACCCTCGGTGACTTCCTGGCGTGAAATTCCACCCAGCTCCAGCTCTGCATTGGTCTTATCCAGTAATTGACTATAAAACGTCTCCGCTTCCGCTAGCAGCTCTGGCTGCTCCCATGCCAATCCAAACCAGACATCGGCGGCTTCGTCCAACCTGTTTTCTCGCTCGTAATGAACAGCCAGCAGCTTGCTGGTTTCAGGGGGGAGCTCATATTCGCGCACCAGCTTTACGATACACGCTATTCGTTCAGGCAGGACCTGCAGATCACGAGTCGCGCCATTCGTATCGCTGTACAAATATAAATGAAGAGATTTCATCAAGATTCGTATACCTTCGTCTGTTCTGCTGGTTTCCAGGTAAATCGCGGCTTCTTCCTCCAAAATGCGAGCCACCTGCTGAAGCTTATCCGCTTCAATTCCAGGGCCCAATCGGAAAAGCTCAATAATTTGTTCCGGCGGCAATCGTCTGAGCAGATCTGAACGAAGACGAAACTGCTTGTTGAGCAGGTCATCTAGCTGTTTCAGCGCTTCGATGTGTTTATTTTCGCGCCTAAGACCGAGCACCGATGCTACTGCGGATGTCAATTCTTCCATCATACTGAGCAAATAGTCTTTTCTAAGCAAGCCGTTCCCTTCCTTTCATCCCGATGCCTAGACAACCAGAAACTTCTGTCTTCTGATTGTATGACATCCTTGTCTAAAAGCCAAATGCCACCGCCATGCCGCAATTTCATTTAACACAATTACAAATACTTTATAGCATCAAAGATTCGACACTCAGAAATCACGTATGGCACGTAACATTCCGTTAGTACAGTGTTTTGTAGCCGATCATGGACTAACGAAATAGAGTATTTGAAAATTTGATATTGATTCTCCGTTAGTCTCGTGTTATTTTTGTTTCATACGAAACAAAAATAATCTTTATTATTTATTGATTCATATAATAAAATAAAATATTTATTTTCATTCGAAACAAAATTATGCATTGATATTTTACAGGGGAGGACGTTTAAGTATGGGAAAAAAATTCAGTGCGATACTACCGGAATATAAAGAGTTCATACAGCGACAGCATATTTTCTTTGTAGGATCAGCACCGATATCCGAGACGGGGCATGTGAATATTTCCCCCAAGGGATATGATTCCTTTCGTATTTTGTCAGATCAGGAGGTAGCCTATCTCGACTTGTCGGGAAGTGGCAACGAAACAAGTGCGCACATTATAGAGAACGGACGGGTAACCATCATGTTCTGTGCATTTGAAGGCGAGCCCAGTGTATTAAGACTCTATGGTACTGGCACAGTCGTGTTGCCCAATACAAAGCGTTGGAATGAGCTGTATCCTCTCTTTAATCCACTTCCTGGAGCAAGACAAATCATAGTAGTTGATGTTCATATGGTGCAGGATTCATGTGGTTTTGCAGTTCCCTTCATGACTTACACGAGCGAACGGGAAAAGCTGAAGGACGTGGCGATTCAGATGGGCGAAGAAGTACTTAAAAAGTATGCATACGAGAAAAGTTTAGAGAGTATTGATGGTTTGCCGACGGCGTTTGCCTTGAACAAAAATAATATGACTTAGGTATTCTGCACATTAACCGATATGATACAACAAGTCAGCAAAATTCAAATAAACTGAATGTATAGTGACCACATCTAAAAACAATTTGCATACAAGAAACCGGAACCTTCTGACGATCACATCAAAGGGTTCCGGTTTTTGGGCTTACCTTAGTCTACTTTTTCAAGTTTTGCTCCAAAAACGCCAAGATAGCATTAGCTAATAGCTCCGGTGCCTCAAACAGGCTCATGTGACCTGCTTCCGGCAGGGTAACCTGAGTTACTCCGGCCCGATCTGTTGTAAACGTCCGCGCTGGAGGAACCGCCTGATCCTGCTCCCCCGCTACTAAAAGAGCTGGCAAGGCAGAAGCCGACAACACATCCCGTCGGTCAGGACGCTCGCGCATAGCCAATGATGCTCCTACAGCTCCTTGCGGAGGTGTTTTGTAGCCAATTTCTTTGACTTTAAGTAATTGGCTGGACATCGACTCCACATGATCAGGAGCAAACAGTCCCGGTACGAGTCCATCTACAAAGTTGGTAATCCCCTCCGTTTGGATGGTAGATACAGCCTTGTTACGCTTTTCTTTACCTTCGTCCGTATCTGCATAAGCTGTGGAATGAATCAGTCCAAAGGCTGTAAGGCGCTCTGCATGTCTCTGCACTGCCGAAAGGGCTAAATAGCCTCCTAGGGAGTGACCAAACCAGGCAGCCTGAGGGATGTCCAATTGTTCTTGAAGTTTAAGCATATCATCTGCCATTTGATCAATCGTATAGGCTCCTAGTGGAGCATCGCTGCGTCCGTGTCCACGCAAGTCTGGAACAATACAACGATAGCTTGGGGACAGCAAGGGAACAACCTCATCCCAATAGGAGGAGCTTCCGCAAAATCCGTGCAATAGAATGATCGGATCTCCTTTTCCCTGTTCGGCATAGCAGATCGTCGTTCCTTCGCATAATACCTTTTCCATGTGGAACCCTTCCTTCTCTGTATATAATCTATTGGATCTGAATATATTAGTGAGTAGAACATGCTGATGTATATTATTAAGCAGACGATCAATATCTGAAACGGTAACCCTCTGGAAAATCTTGCGAAGCTGTTTTTAAGCCAAATTCACAAGCCGCCGCATTAGCAATATGCGCAGCCATTGTCATGACCAAGTGAAGCGAAGTCATTTGGAGTGTCCAATAGGGTTTGGGACTGCGCTCATTCACAATCGCTGCAACACTATAATGACCCACAGACGGCAGAGACAGCCCTACCGATCGCGCAGGAGTTAGCGGTTCACACGCAATAAGAAACATTCCCGTTGAGCCGTGCTGTCCAAGACAAGCATCTATGGCGATCACATGATGATCTTGGGGAATGCACTCCAAGTATGGAACCAGATGATCCGCATCACAGGGCTCCGACATTGTCCCAATCACGTGCGGAAAACCTTGCTCCTTGAGCATGGTGCCTACCAGTGGCCCCAGTGAATCACCCGACGAGCGATCTGTACCGATACAAACAAAAGTCAACTTATCTATAGCATGCTGATGATGAATTTCTCGGAAAAACGGCGCGAGTCCATCTCGATCTGTTTTCTTTACATTATGTTCTAAGGACGAGCGTCCGGGTGCGGAAGCTCGATTATACAAAGACAACTTTGCCCATCCTCCTTGATTCGGTTGTATATTGGTAATCTGGCTTTCAGTACATTCTACAACAAAAACATGATACAATACAGGCAACTTCCCCTGTTATGAAAGGATGGAAAATTAACGATGGATTTGTCTGTACCGTCTCATGCCAACATTGAGTATATGATTGAGGGCATTAAAACCAAGCTCCGTATGGCGAGTGGTGCTGCTATGCAAGCTTCCGCTTTCTCGCTGGAGCAATACGAGGACATCCATGATGTCTATGATATGGTGATAAACAAGCCTAACCTGAGCATTTCCGAGGTTGAAGCTATTGTTTCTGAACTGGGTAGATTGCGTAAGTCCTCCTGAATCAGCCTATAGGAATACAGCTTAGCTGTATTACAACCTATCATCATGAGCAACAGCCTTCATGCCAGTGGCCCTGTCACCGTAAATAAAGCTCGTACCTCCGCTCGCTTCAACAGACGCGCAACGGGGATACGAGCTTTATTTTTCGATTGCATATACGCATTTTCATACACTTCTTCACTCAAGGATGCTTCAAGGTAAATCTGCTAACACCAGTTCAGATATATCCTCATTACCTGTAGCTAGTATCTTTAATGCACAACTTTTTTGAATTCGTGCAGCATCACCAGGCCCTAACTGAAAATCTCCATCCTGGCACGTAACTTCCACATGACCGCTAACTACATAAATGTGGGTGCGGCGCTCCTCTTGCTGCGGATATTCAAGCTGCTGGCCTTTTTCCAATCTGCTCAGATACAGATTTATATCCTGCGCGATGGATAACGTTCCCTCCACTTCTGAACCAGACACAACAGGCTGAAGCCGATTTAGGTGTTCACTGTGCTTGAATCTTTGCACCTGATAAGAAGGCTGAATGCCAGGGCTCTCGGGTAAAAACCACATTTGCAAAAAGCGAACCGATCTTTCATCCCCAGTATTTCGCTCTTCATGTTCAATCCCGATGCCTGCACTCAGAACCTGAATCGAGCCGCTTTTTAAATCCTGCTCATGTCCCAAGCTGTCGCTATGATGCAATTGGCCTTCAATTACATAAGTGACGATTTCCAAATCGTGATGCGGATGTCTTTTGAAGCCTTGCTGCGGTTCAAGTTTGTTATCATTATGGGCTAGCATACAACCAAAATGGGCATTGCTCGGATCTTCATAATCGGCAAATGAAAAGCTAAACTCACTATGAATCCATCCTTTATTTGAGGTATGTCTTTCTGCCGATGTCACTATTTTAATCATCCTTAACACCTCCATGGATTACAGTTCCGTAAAGCAGCCTTGCTTCGTGATGATTATTCCACTTTCGGCCCTGGCATTACAAACACTGTGATACGATCCCTTTACCCCGGGCTTAAATGCCTCAATCAGCCTGTCGTCTCCGTCGAGTTTTGCTCTTAAGTTCATTATTAGTTAAGTTAATAGTACGAAAAATTAAATCTATTACAGCCATAAGGAGGAGATTTATTACATATGCTATCCCATAAACCCCAACCATCCCGGTTCCTACCAAGCTATTTGCGTCGTAGTCTGTATGCATCTATTATCATGATCGCTGTGATGCTTCTCATCGCCTACTCTGTGCAATGGATTGGCACGGCTCCTTTTCTATATTGGGATGAGCGTATACAGGATGCTATTTTTCCAGACACAGCAGCTACTCATGACCAATTGCTAACCATCGCTATATTCATTACGTCTTTCGGTTCATTCAGCATGTCGTTAATTATCGCCCTCGGTGCTGCTACCTTATGCTGGGTCTTTCTTCGTTCAAAAGCTTATTCCTTTGCGATCCTAAGCAGCTTTACGGCGATGTGGGTGCTGAATACGCTCATTAAAGAAATTCTGCAACGGGAACGCCCGTCACTTCAACATTTGGTTGAAGCCGGGGGCTACAGTTTTCCCAGCGGTCATGCGATGATTTCCATGGGATTTTACGGCATGATATTTGCCATCTGGGCTATAGAACGAAAGATTCGTGAGCGTTCGCTCTTCCTCCCGTGCGTTCTTGGTGCACTGCTCATTATATTGATTGGACTAAGCCGTATATATTTAGGAGTTCACTTTCCTACAGATATTGTGGGTGGTTATATTGCAGGCATCATTTGGCTGGCGTTTACCGTTCCTATGATCTATTGGCGAGCGAAAATGCAACTTTCTTCTCCCCCCCGCCCATAACGTCCGATTCGGCTTTTTGTTTCACTCCGGGTCATGACGTTTATATACGAAGTAAGCAAGGCACAGCAATATCGAAGCTCAGCATTTATCAAAAACGTTATCGTTTGTGAACTTAGGATAAGGGAGGCGATCCTTGTGTGGGGAATTGTACTAAGTATTGTAATGGCCATTATTATCGGATTGATTGGCGATGCACTAGCTGGACATGAAATGCCTGGCGGCATTGCAGGCTCTATGATTGCTGGATTTGTAGGAGCTTGGCTAGGTGTCATGCTGTTGGGAGACTGGGGCCCGGTCATCGGAGATTTTGCAGTCATTCCAGCCATACTTGGAACCGCATTGTTCGTATTCTTGCTCGGACTTGTGTCCAGGCTATTGAGAAGGGCTACCTAACATTTATATATATTTTTATTCTATAAAAGGAGTGATATATCATGAGTAACATTGACAATCAAAATATGGCAAGCACTTCAGGTTTTGCAAAGGGTTTATTCATTGGAGGTTTGATTGGTGCTGCGGCAGCCCTGCTGTTCGCTCCAAAGCCGGGTCGCGATTTACGTAGTGATCTGTCCGAAAAAATGACTGTTGTCTCCGATAAAACGAAGGATGTCGCATCTGTAGTTAGCAGCAAAGCGACAGATTTGGCCAAAACCGTTTCCACTAAAACAGCAGATGTAGCCAAAACGGTATCCGAGAGTAAAGACAACATCGTATCCAGCGTAACCAAAGCTTCTGCCGATGTCGCTAATGAAGCGGCCAAAGCGGATAAAGAAGTTATGGATGCAACCGCTCAAGCAGCCAAGGACACTCAAAAACAATTAAATGCAAATTCCTAATAGGAACACATTCCGATTACAACCAAAATAATATCCAAACACTGAACAGCCAGCATGCAAGAAGCTGGCTGTTTTTAAATGATAGAAAGGCTGGGATGACAATGAACAAACCAAACTCCTATGGAGATGATCTTGCTCGGAACAACAAGAGAACCTTTCACCCCCTCCAGGCTCAAGATCAGCCAGATGAGATTTCATCCAAGCAGACCTCTTCTACTCATCATCATGTTAAAACACATGATCCGGAGAGAGACTTTGATGTAAATGAGCATCCTTTTGAACTTCGCCATGAGGTCAAGCGGCTTAACAAACGCCTAGATCAAATCGCAGATACATTGGAAAAAGCAGAATTCAAAGATATTATAGAGAACTACTCCAGCACGAAAAGAAGAATTATGAGCAATCTGACTGCAGGGATTGCACGTGGTCTCGGCCTTACGCTGGGTACAGTGGTCATACTCGCCTTGCTCGCTTGGTTGCTCAGTTTCCTGGTACAGTTAAATCTTCCGGTCATCGGAGATTTCATCGCCGAATTATTAGGATATATCAAAATGAGCCAAGGTACTAAGTAATTGTCCCTATCTCATTTAAAAACGATCCATCGTAACCGATATAGACTCCCCAAAGAGCCTCCTGTTACGATGGATCGTTTTTTATTTGTAAATTATAACAGCCGTAATCAGCCGCTACAATTTGTTGCGCTTGTTAGTTTTCAATAAGTCACCTGTCCACCCCTTCATCATCAGCCAGCCGTACATTCCCGCCATACTTAGCAATGTGGCAATAATCACGGCGGTAAAACCCCAGCCTGTTTTAATCCAAGGCAGATTTTCAAAGTTCATGCCCCAAATGGCCCCCACTACAGTGGCAGGTGTAAAAACGGCGGTCACAATGGTGAGCGTCTTCGTAATCTCATTGCCCCTAAAAGCGGAAATGGCCTCGTCAATAGAGATCAGGGTGTCGATTTCCTTTTCATAATGCAGGAAAAGTCCTTCCATCCGAGTCACACGGTAAAGTAACTGCTTAAAAAAGCGATTCTCCTCCAGTTTATCCAAATATGCCTCCCGAGAAGCCGTTACCAGCTCTGAAAAAGGAATGAACATATTGCTCCAATACAACAGCTCGAAACGTGCATTCAATATAGAATCCATCAGTGTACGGGCATTTCTTTTCTCCATGTCCTCTTCCAGTCTTCTCAGGTTGATCTCGAACTTATCCATACCTGTATGAAAATAATGAAGCACGGCTCTCGCCAATACAAACATGCCGTCAGCTGCATCCTCACACTGTTCCAGCATTTTTTGGCGTTCCGCGGTGTGCATAATTTCACGGGTATTTTGATCCAAATTTAACGTCACCAACTTCTGGTTTAGAACCAGAAAATAAAACTTGTTGCAATTGCGTTGACTATCGATTTCCTCTTGAACGGAGTAGATCAGCGACCCGTACATTAAGGGCTGATTGCCATCTGGAAAGCGCACAGATATAAAGCTGGATGGAATGTCCTCTACCTTGTCCAGCCATTCTGCGGCTTCTGGGAGCTTCTCCTTCAAGTGCTGTATGACCGAATCTTGCCAATTCCCAGCACTGATGTCCCACCATTCCCATCCTCCACGAAAGGAAGAAATCTGTTCAAATGCTGTCATGGATTCCAACCTTCCTCCCAACCTTTTTCGCTTTATAAAAAGGACACGTTTCCCCAAATCGGAATAACGTGTCCTTACGATGTGACATCAAATATGTTAAACCAAGAATTCCGCGTTTTTCTCATGAAATAGAGGAATTAGACATAATCTGCTTCAGCTTTTCCGTAGCCCGCTTCTGAATACGGGAAACGCTCATCTGTGATACGCCCAACGTCTGGGCAATCGCACGTTGAGATTGACCGTCCTGAAATGCCAGAAGAAGCACCTTCTGTTCCTGCTCCTTCAGTTGGCTTAAAGCCTGCTGCAAATCCATTCGTTTTTCCACAGTGTCATAATCGTTAGCATCCGAGCTAATGAGCTCGCCTAACGTAGCTGCACTCTCTTCCTGGGATAAAGGCGAGTCCAGTGAAACATAGTGATAGCACTCACGACCAGCAAGCACCTCGATCGTTTCTTCCACGGTTAGATCCAAATAGGTCGCAATCTCGTCCACATTGGGTGAGCGTTCCAACTTAACGGTCAGTTCATCAATAGCATGTTGAACAAGCGCACCCTTTTCCTTAATGCGGCGAGGAACCTGGATGTACCAGGATTTGTCGCGCAAATAATTTTTCATATGTCCCAGCATACTTTTCATAGCGTACGGTTCAAATGGGATACCCAAGCTGATATCGTATTGCTGAAGCAGACGTATCAAAGCCATCTGACCGGTCTGATATAAATCCTCGTATAAGTCCGGACGGTTACGGGAGATTTTCCCGGCAGCCATCTTGACCATCGGCTCATACTTGCGGATCAGCACGGTAGCAATCTCGTTATCCTTGGTTTGCTGGTACTCCCAGATTAGACCAACGGCTTCATCCATCGACTCCGGGGGAGTTACCTTTTCATTCATACTCTTTCCTCACTTCTGGTCAAGCGCTTTACCAGCACCACTTCGGTGCCTTTTCCTGTCTCATTCAAGATATGGACATCGTCCATAAGCGCCTGCATGAGATAAAAGCCTAATCCGCCTATCTGTGCATCATTCAACTCCTTGTCATGCAAGGATGCGATACGGGACGGGTCCTCCACGCGTTCAAAGCTCTCCCCTTCATCTTTGACACGAATGGACAGCGAAACTTCATCAAATTCGAATGTCACTTCCACGACTCCCCCCTCATGACCATATGCATAAAGGACAGAGTTATTACAGGCTTCCGATACAGCCACTTTCATGTCTTCAATATCCTCATAAGAGAATCCCATTTTCGCGGCAATACCGTATAAATTTAATCTTACAATATCAACAAAGTCAGCAGTTGCCGGCAAATTAAGAACTACTTTTTGAATTTGAGCGTTCATTTCTTTTTCTTTCCTTTCCTATTGGGAATTCTCCTGGGGGACAAAGAATTTGGCAATACCAGTCATATCAAATAGCTTTTGAATTTGAGGCGGTACCTCTTGAACAGCAAAGCGAGACTCCATCCCATGCCTTGCTTTTAAAATGGATAACAAGATTCCAATACCTGTGCTGTCAATGTATTTAAGGTCTCTCAAGTTAATAATCAAATCTTGGCTGGATTCCCCCACCAAAGGCTCCATCACCAGACGAAAATCAGGTGCTACCGAAAGATCCAACTCTCCACTCAGATAAACGGTATTTACGCCATCGGTTGTTTCCGTAATTGCATTAAACTTCTCATTTTTATTTGTATTCATAGGCCTACTCTCCCAAAAAAAGATTTCCCTACATACTAACCCATTATACGAGCGTTTGAATCACGGTATAACTTTTTAAACACTACCAAATGCCACCATCTAAGCTTCATTGATCTGATCTTTACCCGGTTGCATTGGAAAATGGTCCGGAGAATGCCGTAGCAATGCCTGTTTTACACTGCTGATTTTAACGGGCTTACTAATATAATCGTTCATCCCCGCTTCAATACATCGAGGCTGAATACCCTCCATCACATTAGCCGTCATGGCGATAATGGCAGGTTGCGATCTTCCCGCCAATTGTTCACGCACTCTACCCGTACACTCCAGACCGTCCATCACAGGCATCTGCAAGTCCATAAAGATATAGTCATAGTCCTGATTAGCCGTGACCATATCAAGCGCCTGCTGTCCATCTGCTGCCACATCTGAAGCCAGACCGAGCTTATCCAGTATATTAACCATCAGCTTCTGGTTAATCGGATGATCATCAACGACCAGTACAGGTCTACGACTTGGAGATTCCTGATGTGGAATTTCCCAATCGTGGCTGGACTCTCCCTCCAGTTCATTTTCCTGAGCAAAGCCAAGCTTCATTGTGAAATGAAACGTCACGCCCTGTTCTCCGCTCGTATCTACACGGATATCTCCGCCCATCATATTCACTAAGGTTTTACAAATGGCGAGTCCTAACCCGGTTCCACCATATTTACGTGTCATTGAAGAATCCAGTTGGGAAAAGGGCTGAAACAACCTTCCAACCTTAGCCGGATCAATACCAATGCCTGTATCCTTCACAGAAAACTCAACGGTAAGTCCATTATCGCTTTGCTCTTTGACAGATGCGAAAACATACACCCCGCCCCGGTCTGTAAATTTGACAGCATTGGATATAAGGTTAATCAGTACTTGACGCAATCTTCCCATATCTCCATATAACACAGGAGGCATCTGTTCATCGAGAAAATAAACCAGTTCCAAGTTCTTTCGGTTCACTTCTACCGTAAATAGGCTGAAAACTTCCTTGATACAGGAAACCAGATCAAAAGGATATTCCTCTACCTCCATTTTGCCTGACTCCAGCTTAGTGAAGTCCAGAATATCATTAATGACTGCTACCAGTGCATCTGCACTACGACGGATGATATCGGCATATTCCTGTTGGTCGCTTTGCAGCTCCGTCTCCATCAGCAAATCAATCATTCCAATGACGCCGTTCATAGGTGTGCGGATCTCATGGCTCATCATCGCCAGAAATTCCGTTTTGGCATTGGCAGCAATCTCCGCTGCCTCCTTGGCGGCAATCAGTTCGCTGTTCATCTTCTCCAGCTGCCGGGTCTTCTGATGAAGCAGATGGGACTGTGTCTTCAAACGCTTGTTTGTCAGATACATTTGCACGAAACCTTCAATTTTGGACTTGAGAATTTGAGGGATGAACGGCTTAACCATATAATCAATACCGCCTGCTGAATATCCCGCAAATAAATGCTCCGCTTCCTTGCTGTTAGCTGAAATGAAGATAATCGGAATATCCTTCGTTTTCTCTCTGGCCTTGATTAGCTTTGCGGTCTCAATACCATCCATACCCGGCATCTGCACATCCAGGACTACGAGTGCAAATTCATCTTTTAATAGACATCGCAGCGCTTCTTCCCCGGATGTGGCCTTTACCAGATTATATTGTTCACTCTCCAGCACCGCCTCAAGAGCGAGCAGGTTCTCAGGTCTGTCATCTACCAGCAATATATGAATCGGTTCATGAAGCCCCATGGAATCCTCCTAAGCATCTCTATTTAATCTTCCGGTATATTTTTTCTATCCGGTCCAGCGGCTCGTAGGAATCACTATAATCGGTAAAATGTATGGATTCCTTGGCCCCAAGCACCAACACGCCAAAATGACTCAAGCTATCATAAAACAACCCATGTACATGGTTGCGAAGTTCGTCGTTAAAATAGATCATGACATTCCGGCAAAAAATAACATTGAACTCGTTAAAGGACCGGTCTGTCGCTAAGTTGTGCTCCGCAAAAATAATATTTTTCCGTAAAAAAGGATGAAACATCACTGAATCATACTTGGCTGTATAATATTCAGAGAACGATTGTGTGCCCCCGGACTCCAAATAATTTTTGGTATACAGCTTCATTCGGTCGATCCCATATACGCCTTCCTTCGCCTGCTGTAAAGACAGGTTATTCATATCCGTCGCATAAATGCGGGCCTTATCATATAAGCCTTCCTCATGCAGCAAGATCGCCATAGAATATACTTCCTCACCCGTGGAGCAACCTGCATGCCAGATTCGAATGTACGGATACGTTCGCAAAATAGGAATGATTTTCTGTCTAAAATTCAGAAACAGCTCCGGGTCACGGAACATCTCGGTCACCGGAATGGAAAGGCTCTGTACCAGCCTATCGAAGGCGCTGCGATCATGCAGCACCTTCTCCTGAAGTCCTGATATCGTGCTTACATTCTCGGACTGCGCATGATAATAAACACGCCGCTTAATCGAAGGCAGAGCGTAGTTACGAAAATCGTAGCCGTACAGCCGATGTATACCTTCCAGCAACAGCTCAATCTCAATCAATTCCCGCTCAGCATCATTCGATTTCACTTCATTAGCAGCATTATCCGCCATATCCTTAGATGTCATAATCTCTCTCCAATTCCTAAATAGGTTTTGCCTGTGCCGCTCCCATCATGTGTCGATTTATATTACCCATTTTTTTGGGTTACGAATACAACCACACCCGCATTAATGATAAAAGTTGTTCGGTTTGAATCGGTTTTTTCACATAATCGGAAGCGCCTGCCTCAATACACTTGGAACGATCATCCTTCATGGCCTTGGCTGTCAGGGCAATAATAGGCATCTTCTCGAATTGTGGCATTAGCCGGATACGTCGCATCGCTTCATATCCATCCATTTCCGGCATCATCATATCCATCAGCACCAGATCAAAATCAGGTGTCTGTTCCAGTAGTTCCAGTGCTTCTCTTCCATTTTCTGCAAAGGTAACATCCATACGATAGCTTTCCAGCACACTGGACAGAGCAAATACATTGCGAATATCATCGTCTACCAACAATATTTTTTTGCCTTCAAACAGCTCTTCCTTGTTGTATAGCTTTTGCAAAATTTTGCGTTTGTCCTCAGGAAGATTCGCCTCTACACGATGCAAGAACAGCGTTGTTTCATCCAAAAGCCGTTCCGGCGATTTAACATCTTTAATAATAATAGACTCTGCATATTTGCGAAGTTGCGTTTCTTCTTTGTTATCCAAATCTTTGCCTGTATAAATAATGATCGGCAGATCAGTTAGCTGCTCATTCTCTCGAATACGATCCAGCAGTTCAAAACCAGTCATGTCGCTCAGCATCAGATCCAGTACCATGCAGTCATACCGCTGGGTAGCCAGCTCATTTAGTGCTTCCTGACCTGTTGACACCGCCGTAATGGCAACATCATCATGATCGATCAGCTCAATAATGGATTTACGCTGATTATCGTCATCTTCAACCACAAGAAGACGTTTGACCATTTGGTCTGTATACGATTTTATATGTGAAAATGCCTTATCCAGACTTTCCTTCGAGGAAGGCTTTTTGAGATAGGCAATCGCGCCCATCATTAAGCCCTGCTTCACATCATCTATGACTGAAATAACATGCACTGGAATATGACGTGTCGATGAATTTCCTTTTAGCTCGCCTAAAATGGACCAGCCATCCATCACAGGTAATTGAATATCTAATATAATAGCGTCCGGCAAATAAGACTGAGCCATGTTGAGCCCATCGTCTCCTTGGAGAGCGATCAGTGCCTTAAAGCCCCGGCTACGAGCCATATCGTACAAAATATTAGCAAAATTAATATCATCCTCAATAATCAGCAGCACTTTATCCTGCGAGGTAATCTCGTTTCGGTCGTCCCCTGGATGTATAATGTCCTCCGCTTTGTTTTTCGAAGGTATCTGATATAATGGCAACTGTTTAGCAGGCATAATCATGGGAAGGTCCGTTTCTGCCGAGGCTGCAACATTCTCAAAATTCGAATTCACATCCGTACCGTTAAATTCCTCTCTCGAATGAGAATCCATATCCTCAGCCGTAGGCGTTTGTTCCGGCAAATACAGTGTGAAGCAACTGCCCTGTCCCTGCTCGGATTCCACCGTAATCACACCGCCCAACAATCTGGAAAGCTCGCGGCTGATTGACAGACCTAGTCCTGTCCCCCCATATTTCCGGCTGGTTGTACCGTCTACCTGCTGGAAGGCTTCGAAGATCAGATCCGTTTTATCGGAAGCAATCCCAATGCCCGTATCATGCACAGATAGAGCCAGATAGGATCTTCGTGGATTTAGCAGACCCGGAAGCTGTTCTCCATTTGCCCGAGATACACTGAAACGAATAGATCCTTCCGTGGTGAACTTGAATGCATTGGACAACAAATTACGTAAAATTTGTTTGAGACGATAACCGTCACTGATAATGGCATCTGGCAAGTTCTCTTCGATCTCGGTATGCAGTTGAAGCCCACGTTGGGCTGCGACCGGAGCAAAATTCTGCTCCACAAACAGTTCCAGTTCCTTCAAGTGGACCGCTTCATGGTTAATATCCATTTTTCCAGCGTCCACTTTGGATAAATCCAGAATTTCATCAATCATTTTCAGCAAATCCGCGCCTGACATATAAATGGTTTGTGCATATTCCACCTGCTTCGGCTTGAGATTGCCCTCCTTGTTCTCAGACAAGAGCTGAGAAAGAATGAGCAAGCTATTTAGCGGAGTACGCAGCTCATGAGACATATTGGCCAAAAACTCGGATTTGTATTTGCTTGTGATTCCTAGCTGCATGGCCTGTTGTTCCAACTGAGCTCGTGCATGTTCAATCTCGTCGTTCTTTTCTTCCACTTCTCGTACCTGTTCTTCTAGCGCTCTGGTTTTGGCAATCAGTTCAGTATTAAAATGCTCCAATTCTTCTTGTTGACGCTGTAACAATTCCTCTGAACGCTTGAGTTCCTCTGTTTGCTCCTCCAAATTTTCGTTGGAGCGCTTGAGTTCCTCTTGCTGAGTTTGTAGCTCCTCGGACTGGCATTGCAATTCCTCAGTAAGTGCCTGGGACTCGCGCAGCAATTGCTCTACACGCATCCGTCCCTTGATATTGTTCAGAATAATCCCCATGCTCTCTACTAATTGAGCAAACAGCTTCGTTTCCAGATCACTGAAGCGATCCAGTGACGCTATTTCTATAGCACCGATGCACTCATCTTCGAACAAAATAGGGAAAATCATAATTCCCACTGGCTTACTTTCTCCTAAGGCAGAGCCTATGGACAAATATCCGTCAGGAGCCTCTGTAATCAAGATCGGCTTACGATCCAAAACACATTGTCCGAGCAACCCTTCGCCTACCTGGATAACGTCTCTAATCGAATTTTCGCCAGTCACCTTTGCATAGGAGCCGTATAACTTAAATCGGTTGTCTTCTACATCTTTTCCTTGCAAATAGATGGCTCCATAACTGCCTCCCAAGATGGGCGTAAACTCACTAATGAACATCTGAGCAACTTGCTCCAGTGAATTTACGCCACGGAACAACTCAGTCACCCGAGCAGTATTGGCATTAAGCCAAGTTTGGTCCTTCTGCGTTTGAAGAACGGAATGTTCAAATTTCCGCTTTTCTTCCAAGTCTCCGGCCATTTGTTGAAATACACGAGCGACCTCACCGATTTCATCTTTGGAGGCAACACTCATTCGGCTGATGGCCCTGTACTTTCCCTTGCCAAAACCATTAATCATGAGATTCACGACATTTAGACCTTTGGCAATACTTGGGAGCACCCACAAAATAACCAGTAAGCCCATGATCAGGCCGGCGGCCATCAGAATTGTGGTAATCTGCACAGATTCTTCATACGCCAAATTAGCTTGCTTCATGTCGCTATCAATTTCCCGATCCTGAAAAACGGCAAGGGCATTAATACTATCCATCGCCTCCTCTTGGGCAGGCAAACCAGTACTATTGCGGAAAGCGTTAGCCTCATCAATACGATCTTGCCCCAACAAAGAGACCAGTCTTTGTTCGTAACTTAAAAATTCATTCCACGCGACGGCTACCCGATCAACCTGCTGTTGCTCTTCACTGGTGCCGGAATTCGTTTGCAGACTAGCCAGCACTTTCGTTCCAGTAGCCGAAATATCGTCCAGCTCGCGTTTGGCCTCACTAACGGAGGAACCTGGATTCAAGATCAGATTGGCCATCACTTTGGCCATATCGTTCACCTGCCCGCGAATAGCTGTTGTTTTCCGGACTTTCATATATCGATCCTGATAAACCTGATTCAACTGCTCATTCAGGCTCCCCATCCGGTCATAGCTGATTAGTGTCAGCACAAGGAGGATCGCCATAAGCGATCCAAAGCCAATCAGCAGTTTATTTCTGATTTTCATGCAAGCTCTCTCCCTCTTTCAACGAAATCCAGATCAGGCATTTATCATCATCACGATCTTGTGGCGCCTCTTTACGAAAAAAAGCATCCAGCATCGCTTCTTCATTCCATTGCTCATATTTACGCAGACACTCAGTCAGATACTCCAACTGCTCCTCATATTCACCTTCCACCGCCTCCAGCAAGCCATCCGTATACAAAGCGATATGCCCTGTTCCTTCATAATGAATCGTGTGCATTTCTGCATCAATCTTATCAAATAAACCAACCGGGCTGCATGCACGGTCAAATTTGGTAATGCTACCATCCTGGTTGAACAACAAACCGGGAGGATGTCCCGCATTTACATAGTCAATTCGCCGTGCACGGGTATCAATCACCATATAAATCGCCGTAAAATAATACTGTACCAGCTGTTTGCCCAGATCCAGTTGATTAAAACGACGATTCAGCTCTTGTATGACCTTCTCAGGCTCCACATACGTGGTCACCGTGTCCTTAAGTACAGATGCAATGAACATGCAGAACAGCGAAGAAGAAATGCCATGTCCCATCATATCCAGCAAAATGATGGCATATCGCCCCTCCCCTAACGGATACCAAGAATATAAATCCCCTGCCAGTTCAAAGGAAGGCTGATAGAGCGCATTTACTTGCAGCACCGGGTCCTGAATGGCAGGACTAAGTACCGCTTGCTGCACCATCGCGGCCAGCTTCAACTCATCCTGAATTCGCTGATCCCGATCCTTATGCCAGTCCTTCTCCAATTTGAGACGCAAGGCAGATCGGATTCGCGCCATTAGCTCTACCTTGTTGATCGGCTTCGTGACGTAATCGACGGCTCCCACATCCAGAGCTTCAGCCAATTTTTTAGAATCACCTACAGCCGTTACCATAATAATCGGGATATCTTTTAAATGCTCATATTCCTGCACAATACTGCAAGCTTCAATGCCGTCCATTTCAGGCATCATCATATCCAGCAGCACCAGATCAATATCTGAAGGACGGGGCCTGAGACTAATGGTACGATCGCCTATTCCCAGATGCTCTAACATTTCTGCGGCCGAGTTAGCAGAGATCACATCCCGATAATTTTCTTTTTTTAGTATCTCACGAATAATAATGATATTCGTCGGGTTATCGTCAACAATTAGAATTCTCATTGGCTTCTCCTTATCTGTAACTCATGTATTATACTATACCTACTTAAACGGCAACACCCTTGTTGATTAGTAGTAGTGTTTCCGTAAGAAGGCATTCCAAAAACATAGATAAGGAATGAGGCTGAACCCCATTCCTTATCTATGTTTTTGGAGGACCCGCGAAACACTTGTGCTGCGGTCAGCTTCCTCTTTTTCGAATCTAATGTCACGCTGCTCTTATAGTGAACAGCGATATCACGCTTTTTTAGCAATGACCAGCACTTTCCCCTGATCCAGTTCTTTTTCATAAAAGTCAGCTTCCGTATCTGTAAATCCCAAGGAAGTAATTTTAGCGCGAAGCTCATCGCCGCGGGAACGGAACAAGTTGGCTAATGAATCGAAAACGCCCTCTTCCTTAATCCCGATTTCCTTGGCATCCACCGTATCGGCAATACGATCTGTCCGATCCTGATCATGAGCGAGCACGAACACATCCTCATAACGATAGCCTGTGTTACGCAACTCATTTACTGCTTCAACGGCTTGTACACCGTTATCTACCACTTTGGCATAAGATTTATGATTGGTCTGATTCATGTTTCTCACGCTCCTTTAAGGATTGACTTCTCTGACTATTACACTTCACATATCCATTTGAAACTTCCATGTTATGTCATGCCTTAAAAAAATCAATTACCATTCCGTTTCATCAAAAAACTCAACATACTTAGGTTTATCAGACGTCTCATCCATAAACACTTTGATTGCACGTTGTCCGCGTACATATACCTCTCCGTCTTCCGCCGTGAATTGCGAGCCACCCAGCGCCTGATCGAGCGTTTTCCGTTGCAGCGGCAGCCACTTATCATTCACCTTGATTCGACCGGCAGCAGGATCTACATGCACATAAGAAACGACGTCCTCACGCATACCTACCACAACATCTGGATATTGGTATTCTGTAGAAAGCAGCAACTTATCCTTTTTGACTCGCTGTGGCTTGCCCAGCTTTTTCAATACATCAGCACGTGTATCATCCAAAGATATGCCATTTAAGGTATGAAAATCTGCTGGTACAGCATGTGGAGCGGGTATCGTCTGCACAGTCCTAACCACATGTCCCGCTATTTGCGGGGAAACGGTTTGCTGAACCGTATCCTGTCCGGAAAAGGGAGTGAGCAAACCAGCAGCTAGTAATAACGTCTTCATCATAAATCTCACCCTTTCAATGAATTTCCTGTAGTTTACGGTTCAGCCACTATGCTACTGACGCATTTTCTGCCACACCCCAGCAGCGATGTCTACATAACCCAACCAGTTTTTACCTGGCTTGGCCGCAGGCTCCTCATAAGTCGCATTGTAGCTCTGAACCGTCCGCTCCGTTGCGGTCAAAGGTCTATTCGATGTCGTTGCCTTGATCGCGTTATCCGTTCTGGAAGTATTACTCGCAGCGCTATGCGATTTCTGAAACCGTGTCATTAACGCTGTTGAAGCCTGCTTGGCAGCCAACGTCACTTCGCTGAGTACCTCCCCCAAATTTCTAACCGATTCCATCACTGGCTCCACTTGCTTCAATTTATGATCAACATCTGCGGTGATGTCATTCGCATGTCGAACCGTTTGTTTTACTTCATAACTCAGTTCATCAATCGTTTTTTGTACATCCTGCAAGGTTTGAGTCACCTTATCCAAAGAGCCTTGTGCTGCTTTCAACGTTTTAATGAGGAAAATAACGAGAACTGCAAATGCGATAGCAATAATAAAAATGCTGACCTGTGTTAACATAGCGTAACCTCTCTTTCGTCTTTCACGATGATGTTTATGATTACTGCATAGTTACCCTTTAGATTCAGACACGAAACAACGTCCAGGCTGGCTTCTTCTCCGCTCCAAACGTTATGATTCACGGACTCTCACACCGTTTAAAACAACGTATAACGATGGCACAGACACGAATATTCTATAGAAGTCTCCATCATCTGCAACCATGCTCTATCGGGGCGTGAGTATGCCACATTATATACAATTAAAGGAGGATACAGAACATGCTAAAATGGTCCGCTTTATTCTTAATTTTTGCTGTGATCGCCGGTATCTTAGGTTTTTTTGGTATCGTCGTGTCCGTAGCTGCTACAATCGCTAAAATATTATTTGTGATATTTCTGGTGTTGTTCGTCATTTCACTCTTCACCAGAAGAAAACGGGTTTCATAGTTATCGGATGCTAGCTGCACAAAAGCAATATTCTAAATGTCTATAAAAAAAGGATGTTCCCACCCTGGTCAACAGGGCTGTGGAACATCCTTTTTTGATGCAGCTTTTTAACAGTTAGCGGCGCTTTTATTGAATCACGCTGCCCCCAAACAGGAAACGGTCCTGCCAAGGCTTGCTGAAATCCGTAACTTTTACACCGCCACCCGCTACAGAAAACGTATGGAGAAGCTTGTTGTCTCCCAAATATACAGCTACGTGTGTAATCGTTTGGGAGGAGTTATCCAAGGACGTGTACGCCCCGGAAGATGCATTATAATTTGTAAAGAAGAGCAAATCGCCACGCTTCAGCGTAGTCATGTCCGTATTCGGCTGACTGTTTTGCTTGATCCACTCACCCTGTGAACGAGAATCTGCCGGAAGCTGGATACCTACAGCCTGACGGAAAATTTGACGGGTAAATGCCGAGCAATCAAAAGTAGCCGTACTGCTACGATCCGAACCATATTCATATGGAGTTCCGAGATAAGTCATCCCCGTGTTAATAACCTGCTCTATTGCAGCCGCTGCATCACCGGAAAATATGTTCATAGTTGACGCAGGAGAGGCTGTCACAGGTATTGCAGTAGTATCAGGAGTGGTTGTCACCGGAGCAGACACAGGCTGCTGCACAACAACGCCCTCACCAATACGAATATACTGTGGAGACGAGCTGACGTAACCCACCGTACCACCAGCATTGGTAACCTTGAACCAATAGGCATTACTTGGATCGGTAATCGTAACGACATCCCCTGCATTCAAATAGCCCAAGACCTCGGAAGAAGTGGATGCCTCCGCCCGCAAACGAACGGACGTTTGAATCGTAGCTTTCGTTTGACCGGCAGAACTATTCACTGAGGCCACAGCCTCTTTAGCTGAAACATTTTCAACTGGCTCTGCGGCTTCCGATTTACGGCTGGCAGATGAGGTGACAGCAGCAGCGACGCTGGTAGCGCCAACTTTTATGTACTTGTCGGAGCTGCTAGTGTATCCGGTTACTCCATCAGAAGTCTTGATCTTATACCAATAGCTGTTTGTTTTCTCCAATACCGTTACGGCCTCTCCCTGCTTCATAAAGCTGACTACATCCCCTGTAGTCGAAGGACCGGATCTAAGCTTTACAGCCGCCTGAATAACCGCCTTCTGTCCTGTGGATGCTGTTGATGCCGCTGCGTCAACCTGACCCGGCGCCACATGAATTGCTGCCAACAGCGCGGCTGACGTCATGAGCATTCCCATCACGCGTCTTCTCAATGTTGCACCTCCTGGCTGTTTTTACGAATTTGAAGAGCATATCAAATTCCGACGAATATAGCCGGACATGCCTTCATTATAGTAAAAGCAGCAGGAAGAGAGATATAATCCAAACGTCACAAAAGGAAGCGTATACGCCTTTTACATATAGGTCTAAAGTCACTTTTAATACTAACTATTTAATAATTAATCTATAATTTGGGTTCTACATGGACATGGACATGCATCGTATTATGAACCTCTTGTAGGCGTTCCTCAATCCGGTCGCTGATCCGATGCCCTTCAATCAGGCTGAGTTGCGGATTCACCTCAATGACCACATCCACCAGTGCATGATTGCCGTGTACACGTGCCTTAACGTCCCGAATCCCCTCTACTCCAGGTATACGGGCAATCGTACTTCGTAAGTCAGACAGTTCTTGCTCATCAAATCCATCGGTCAAGCTGTGTGTGGAATCCTTAAAAATATCCCACGCTGTTTTGCAAATGATACATCCTACCGCGATCGCAGCTACAGTATCCAGCCAGGGTAGCCCGAACTGTGCGCCGATAATGCCAACTGCTGCCCCAACACTGACAAGTGCATCCGATAGATTATCCTTGGCCGCTGCCAGCAAAGCCTTATTGTTAATTTGCCGTGCCAGCCTGTTATTGTACAAGTACACTCCCAGCATAATCACGGCACAAATCACAGCTACACCCGCGGAGGTGATATCCGGTATTTGCTTTCCGCCCTTGAAAATGCTGCCGATCCCATCAATAAGCACCTGCAAACCGACGACAGCCATAATAAAGGACGCCAGCAGCGCCGCGATCGTTTCTGCCCGAAAATGTCCATAGGCATGGTCAGAGTCCGGTGGCTTTTGGGAAATTCTCAGTCCAACCAGTACAGCAACCGACACTACAATATCGGTAACATTATTGAAGCCATCCGCCCGCAATGCGCTAGAAGCAAATATATACCCGCTAATCAGCTTAAAGGCGGACAGCAAGAGATAAGCAGCAATGCTTACCCACGCCCCACGCTCACCTTTTCGGATTTCATCATAGACATTTACCACAACGTAGGACACTCCTTCAAATATATAGTTCCCAGCAGAACGACCTCACCGGGCCCAAAAATAAAAATAGCAGCATCGCTGCCTTGAACCCTCAACATTAACTTTTCAAACAAGCAGCGTAGCTATCCTGAAAATAACAATTCACCTTTGGGTAACTGTTATTTTCAGGATAGCAGACGAACTTTGTGTGGGTCTAGAGAAACAGTCTTTCCGCTCTGCATCGCTGTAGGAACA
Source organism: Paenibacillus sp. SEL3 (assembly GCF_054602585.1). Lineage (NCBI taxonomy): Bacteria > Bacillati > Bacillota > Bacilli > Caryophanales > Paenibacillaceae > Paenibacillus > Paenibacillus sp. SEL3. Next base: position 2,129,128 of record NZ_CM137725.1, read on the forward strand.
ACGAAAAAGTATTGCCAGGCCCCATTCCTGTAGGTTACACAAAACATTTTTTCCTTCACACAAAAAACAGACGTTTTCTCTCCCGCCCCACCCCAGATGGGTGTTATCATTGTTGCCCTTGTCCCTTCTTTTAAAAACGTATAAAATGAGGACACAGCCGCGTTTTTCTTCAATCCAACATGATTGACATGAATCTGGCGGCAACAGGAGGAATTTATTCATGAGCGATGCCAATGAACCACGTAAAGTTAATCTCGCAGATGCCATTCGGGAAAAGCTGGCACAAAAAAAACAGCAGTCCGGCGCTTCACAGCAGGGCGGCTTTCAAGGCGGTTCCACCAAAACACTTAAAAGCCAAAATACGAAGAAGCCGAACAACCAACGCCGTCGTACAGGCGGATCATAAGCCACCTCATAGCCTTTATAGGGTACCAAAGGTCTGGCGAGGTCTATCTTACCTCACGGCCAGAGCCAGGTAAGCTATGGGCATGGCACAAAAACGAAAAAGAGGAGTCTCCCTGCCATCTCAATGGCCTAAAGGAGCTCCTCTTTCGTTTATCTAGTTGTTGAAGATAGCCGGTTGGAATTTTAGCCGATTTCTACCGGATACATACGTTCACGCAATTTCGCGATTTCTTCATTTTCCAAGTATTCATCATAGCTCATCGTACGGTCGATTACGCCGTTTGGTGTAATTTCCACAATGCGGTTCGCAATCGTTTGAATAAACTGATGGTCATGAGATGTGAACAATATAGTACCGTCAAAATCAATCAGACCATTGTTCAGCGCTGTAATGGACTCCAAATCCAAGTGGTTGGTCGGTTCTTCCAGCAACAGCACATTGGCACCGTTCAGCATCATTTTCGCCAGCATACAGCGAACCTTTTCGCCCCCGGACAGTACACTTGCTTTCTTAAGTGCTTCTTCACCAGAGAAAAGCATACGTCCCAAGAAGCCACGCAGGAACGTTTCGTCCTGATCCTTGGAATATTGACGGAGCCATTCCACAAGATTCATGTCCACACCTTCAAAATAGGTGGAATTATCTTTCGGGAAATAAGCTTGGCTAGTTGTAATCCCCCAAGAAAATTCTCCGCTGTCTGCTTCAATCTCGTTCATCAATACTTGGAAGAGCGTCGATTTAGGCAAACCGTTCGGCCCAACAAACGCGATTTTATCGCCTTTGTTCACAACCAGACTGAACTCATTCAGCACTTGCTCGCCTTCAACGGTTTTACTGAGGCGGTCTACTGTCAAGAGTTGTTTGCCTGCTTCGCGTTCAGGCTTGAAGTTCAGGAAAGGATATTTACGGTTCGATGGACGGATGTCGTCCAGCGTAATTTTATCCAGTTGTTTTTTACGTGAAGTAGCTTGTTTGGACTTGGAAGCATTCGCGGAAAAGCGCTGAATAAAGGCTTGCAGTTCCTTGATCTTCTCTTCCTTTTTCTTGTTGGCATCACGCGTCAAGGCAAGCGCAAGCTGGCTGGACTCATACCAGAAGTCGTAGTTGCCGACGTACATCTGGATTTTGCCAAAATCGATATCCGCAATATGCGTACATACCTTGTTCAGGAAGTGACGATCATGGGATACGACGATGACGGTGCCTTCATAGTCCATCAAGAAATTTTCCAGCCATTGAATGGATTCGAGGTCCAAATGGTTGGTAGGCTCATCAAGCAGCAAATTGTTCGGACGACCAAACAACGCTTGAGCCAGGAGAACACGTACCTTGTCATTACCACTCAGCTCAGACATGTTCTTGTCATGCAGGTCGCGAGGAATACCAAGACCGATCAGCAAGGAAGCTGCATCCGGCTCAGCATCCCAACCGTTCAGCTCCGCAAATTCGCCTTCCAGTTCACCGGCACGCAGGCCGTCTGCTTCAGTAAATTCTGTTTTGGCATACAGCGCATCTTTTTCCTTCATGATTTCATACAGACGCGTATGACCCATAATAACGGTTTCCAGAACCGGGAATTCATCGTATTCATAATGGTTCTGCTTGAGCACTGCCATCCGTTCGCCCGGTGTCATGTGAACCTCGCCTGAATTGGCTTCGATTTCACCGGAAAGAATTTTCAAAAAAGTGGATTTGCCCGCGCCATTCGCCCCAATCAGGCCGTAGCAGTTCCCAGGAGTAAATTTGATATTTACGTCTTCAAAAAGTGGGCGTTTCCCATAACGAAGCGTTACGCCGCTTGTACTGATCATATAAGCATACCATCCTTATCATTAGTTAAGTGCTAAACACAAAATTACCGACGGCAATAGTATAACACACAAAAGATCGGATTCGAACCGTAGTATAAGCATAACCGTCCCTGAATCTCATCCAATATCTTATAAATAAAATAAAAAATGCTTCTGTCTCCACGGTTGTCACCTGACAAAACACATGGACCAGAGCCATTTTCATGTTTTAAATTCGTTGAAATGCCGTGAGGACAAACGCGTTATTCAGTCGCAGCAATAATGTTCCGTATGCTTGTAAATGTCAGGAAGCCCCGACTCCTATCGGAATGAGATACATGCCCGCTTCATCATCCTGTTTGATTACGACCTCCACATCATAAACTGCCTGGATCAGTTCAGATGTAACGACCTCTGTAGGTGGGCCGTTCGCTATAATACGCCCTTCCTTCATGGCAATCATTACATCGCTATACCGAATAGCCTGATTGATATCATGCAGCACCATCACGATTGTCAGTCCATGTTCCTGGTTTAACTGCCGAATGAGCTCTAAAATTTCAAGCTGGTAGTACATATCCAAATAGGTGGTCGGCTCATCCAAAAATAAAATGGGAGTCCGCTGTGCCAAGGCCATTGCAATCCATACACGCTGCCGTTCTCCTCCTGAGAGTTGATCCAACGTGCGAGTTCTACGTTCGTTCAGGTTAGTACAGGCTATCGCCCACTCAATCGCCTCCTCATCCTCGTCACGCCTCGCTGTGAACATGTTCTTATGCGGCAACCTGCCGAAGCTTACGAGCTTTTCTACAGTCAGGTCGGAAGGTGCCTCGTTCTGCTGATGGACTACCGCCAATTGACGGGCCAGCTCCTTGGGCTTGTAGTGGGCTATTTCTTTGCCGTCCAGAATCACCTGTCCCAAGCGGGGAACAGCATTGTTGGACATCACGCTGAGCAGCGTCGATTTGCCGCATCCGTTGGGACCAATAATGGTCGTAATCCGTCCTGACTCAATAACAGCATGAATAGCGTGCAGACGATCTGTTTTCCGATCATATGAGAAGGTTATATCCTTAATGTCCATAGCTGCGATCCGCCTTTCTGATCAGGAATATCAGGAACGGCCCGCCAATGACGGCCATAATAATAGAAGCCGGGATTTCATTGGGAGCAAGCACCGTCCGCCCCAGAGTATCCGCGAGCAGCAGCAACAAGCCACCGCATAAGGCTGAAAATGGAATCAACCACTTATGATCCGAGCCAACTAGGTAGCGGGCACAATGCGGAACGAGCAGGCCGATAAAGGCAATCACTCCTGCGATGGCTGTAGCCGTTGCTGCAAGCAGCACTGCAATCACAGAAATCAAAAGTCGTGCGCGTGTTACATTGAATCCCAGATTTTTAGCTGTTTTATCTTGAAGGGACAAGAAATTGCACCAAGAGAACACGAGCATGGCCAAAATTAGTCCAATCCCGCCATAGGTCACAATAACCTCGACATCTACCCATTTTTTCATAGACAAGGTTGAAGTAGTAACCTGGTTAATGCTGGTGACCGCATAGCTGCCTCGATAATTAAATGACTGACCTAAACCAGAAAAAATGGCATTCACAGCTACCCCGATCAGAATGAGACGAATCGGATGCAAGCCGGATCTCCATGAAAATCCATAAACCATTAAACAAGCTATCGCACCGCCAATAAATGAAAAGAACGGCATCCAGAAATAAAGCATTGGAAAGACCGTCACCGCAATCAGCGAGATCAATGCTGCTCCCGAAGAAATGCCGATAACTCCGGCATCTGCCAGCGGGTTTTTCATAACAGCTTGCAGCAAGACACCCGCTACTGCAAGGGCTGCACCTGCCATCACGGCTACGATAATTCTCGGCAGCCTCAGGTCCTTGACCACATTCACCTGATCATCTGTACCTGTCCACAATCCGGTGACCAACTGACTCAAATCCACCTTGAGACTACCTGTCATCGCTGAATATAACATGACGCCGACGAGCAAGACCATTACAACAATAAGACTCCAACCTTTTTTGGACATGTCATCAGCTTCCTTTAATTCGAAGGATACAGCATTTTCATCAGCTCATCTAGCGCCGAGTTTGCCGCTAGATTCCCTGTTGTGCCAAACAACGGTTCAGGCAGATCATAGACATGCCCATTTTTCACAGCGTTGAAATGCTTCCAGATATCGTTGGTTTTGAACTCTTCATCGAACATTTTCACTACTTCATCCGGCATCCCGTGTGCAGCGCGCAAAATGATATCAGGGTTGGATTGCTGCAAGGCTTCGGTATTGTGGGCAATGAACTCCACCTTCTCGCCCTGAACCACATTTGTTCCGCCTGCAATTTTAACCAGATCCCCAATATAGGAATGCTCGGTAGCCACCAGATAGCTTCCCGGTACTCCCAGCAAAATCAATACTTTAGGAGATTTCTTCCCTTTGATCTTTTGTTGAATCTCAGTTACTTTGGCATCCAACGCTCCATTAATCTCTTTGGCCTTATCGGCTTTGCCAAACGTGTCTCCCAGCTTTTGAATTTCTTTTTGCATATTCGCGAGACTTTCAAAATTCAAAAATTCGGCATTGATTTTCAAATCTTTAAATTTAGGCTCCAGATCATATTTCAGTGTCGTCACCGACAGTACATCCGTCGGCTTCAGTGACATCACTTTTTCCATGTCGGGACTCATCGGATTACCCACATCAGGCACATCCTTGTAACGGTCAGGCAGCACTTTCGTGCTTGTCGGCTTACCAGCCAAATCCAGGCCCAGCGCATCCGTGATTTCCGCAATGGCTACCGTAGTCGCCACAATCCGAGGAGCTTGAGCTTTACCGTCAGACGACTTTCCGGTTGCATCAGATGTTGCCGCTGATTTCGAACCATCGGTCTGATTCTGTCCAGCCTGTCCTCCTCCCGAACATCCGGCCAGCAACAAGATCACGATGCCGATTAACATATACAAACAAAACGATCTTCCTTGAGCCCATGCTATATATCGTTTCATGAAAATCCAGTCACCTCAATTCAAAATATAGAACTGCATTAGGAACCCTAACTTTTCGGGTATCAGGATTTAGCAAAATTCGACTCCAGTCGCTCCAAAGTGCAATATATAGACGAACTAGACTGTTTGATCTACATATTGTTCACTAGAAGTCGCTTATTGGATTTTTGCAAATTCCTCGGGTATGTAAATGCTGACAAGTCTTGACGCCGAGGCACCAAGACTTGCTCGCATACAAACTTTGCTGTTATTCGGGCTTCATTGACGTCACAACCTGAGGCTACTTCGCTTTCAGGCTTGCTTCATCAAATTGGAACTGAACTGTATACCAGTGATCATACGGCACTCCGCCAAGAACCAAGCCAGGCACAATAACGTGTGTGTAAGCACTGATTTTCTGGGACAAGTCCCCTACCTCGAATTGAACGACACGTGTATCGCCGGATGTCGAGATCACTTCTACATCTTTCAGGGTACCGTTTTGCTCCACTTGTAGAGTTGGCATCCAAGAGCTATTTTTCAAAGTCACTTGGATATAGCGCTTGTCTCCCTTTTCAATCAGTGTGGCTGGCTTGTCGAGATAACCGTCCATAACGGAAGCTTCACTCGTTTTGTCTTTAAATACGTTGTAATTAATCGTGTATTGCTTCTCGGAAGCCATTTGAACCGGTTGCTCAACTACTGGTTTGGTTTCAGCTACAGATGCAGTTGTTTCTGCTGCCTTGTCCGTAGAAGCTACTATCGGTTCAGTAGGGGTTACGGTTGTAGCTGTATTGACTCCCTCACCTTTGAGCGATGCACGGTCAAATTGAATCTGACCGCCGAATTTCTCATTTAGAATGTATTTCTCAGGCAGATATACCTGTGTGTACACACTCAACTTTTTATCCAGATCAGGTACTTCGAACGCAATCGTGTGCGTGTCACCTTTAGTGTCCGAACCCATAATCGTCGGATTGGCATAACGACCTTCAAAATCCGTTTGGAATAGCTTCAAAGCCTGGTTGTTCGTAACGGTTACATGAGCCTGAACCTTACCGTTTTTCACAATCAACTTCGCTAGACTCTGTACAAAAGGAGCCACTAGAGAATCCTTATCCGTTCCGTTCGCCAGCACACGGAAGTTCGCAGTGTACTCTCCATCGGCCAAGTTATTTTTCCCCTGTTCTACTTCGTCTGCTTTGGTTTCGTTGTGATAAGATACATTACTGGTATCGAATTTAAATTCAAAATCATATACCTTTTCTACTCGATCCTCCGCCTTGAAAACCATCTGAGCGCTACTTGCCACTTTAGGAGCTTCGTAGACAACCAGTTGGCCTTTTACATTGCTCTTAAAGTCACTTACGCTAAAACGAACATGCTTCGTATTGCTTGCTGCATCTTCCTGGGTCACTTCTGCATCTCGGTAGTCCCCGCTTGCGTTGTCCCAAATGCGCAGCGCCTTCACTTCATTGCTGTTTTGCAGCTTCAGACCTACAAACCGTTTGTCGCCTTCCACGACCAATTGCGCCGGTTCGTCAGTGATGAAGCGTTGAGCCTGTGAATCTGCTGCTGTTGAGCCATCTGACAAAACAATACTGAATTTCAAAGCATATTTACCATTGGCAAGCTTGTCAAAATCCAGTTTAATCATGGGATCAGCCGCCCCTGAAGAGGTAGGCTCAACAAAGCTTCGAATGGTAGCAGGCTCGAATTGGAACTGCACATCATACACGTGATCATATGGGATGCCACTCAAATCCAATCCAGGTACGATGACATGCGTGTTCACTGTCACTTTATCCGACAGATTTGGCACTTCAAATTGTACTGTTCTTGTATTTGCGGAGCTCGATTGATCGACAACCTGAGCCTCTGCACCATTTACTTTGAACGTTTTGATCCAGCTGCTCTTGTCCATTTTGATCTGAATGATATTTTTACCAGACTGTTTTAACAGTGTGGCTGGCTTTTGCATATATCCATCCATCACAGATATTTCATTGCTTCCGTTTTTGAGTACGGAGAAATCAATGCTGTATCTGCCATTTTCAACTGGGGTTGTGGTTCCGTTATCCGGTCCTTTAGCTGTAATGCTACTGCGGTCAAATTGCAGACGAAGCTTATGATCCATCTCATAAACCCCACCTGGATAGGTCGTGCTCACATGTACCTGTGCATTCAGAATAGCGTCCAAATCCGCCACTTTGAATTTCACAACACGTGTATTAGCATTCCTGTCCTCACTAACGATATCTGCATCCGTAAGTGTCCCGCTTTGTTCTGTTTTAAACTCTGTCACGGTGGTGCTGTCTTTGATGGTAAAGGAGGCTTCATACTTGCCTTTTGATACCGTCAGTGTGGCCGGAGACAATAAATATTGCGCCATGGCCGATTTTTGATCTTTGATTGCGTGCAGCGCATCGAAGTTGATTGAATACGTTCCATCAGCTAAATTCTTTCCGGGCGTGCCTGGTGTGCCTGGCGTCCCAGGATCAACCGGGGTTGTTACCGCTCCTAATTGAAGATCGACATCATAGGTTTCTACATAGTTCAGCTCAGGCCAGTTGATGCTTACCCATGCATTCAGTTTGGCAGGCACTTCCTTAACCTCAAATTCGATAACACGTGTATTCGCCGTTTGATCTTCACTTACTACGGTCGTGTTGGTCAATACTCCATTTTGTTCTACTTTAAAGCCGTCAATTTGTTTGCTGTTTTTCAAAGTGAACTGTACATATTTCTTGCCTTTACGTTCAACCAGAGTACCCGGTTTTTCTGTATATCCATCCATCATAGACTTTTCACTTGAACCGTCTTTTAACAGCGTGAAGTCCAGATTTGACGTTACTGGAGTTGAACCGTTGTCCGTTCCCGAGATACTGTTTTTATCGAACTGAAGACGAAGTTTATGGTCCATCTCATAAACCCCACCTGGATAGGTCGTGCTCACATGTACCTGCGCATTCAAAATCGCGTCCAAATCCGCTACTTTGAATTTCACAATACGTGTATTGGCGGTCTTGTCCACACTTACAATATCTGCATCCGTCAACGTTCCATTTTGTTCAGTTTTGAATTCCGTCACTGTAGTGCTGTCTTTAATGGTGAAGGAAACTTCTTTTTGTCCCTTCGCTACCGTCAAAGTTGCCGGAGACAACAGATACTGTGCCATGGCTGATGGCTGATCTTTTGTGGCGTGCAGGGTATTAAAATTAATAGAATACGTTCCATCCGCCAAATCTGATGGGGCGGGTGCAGAAGACATCTGAAGATCTACATTATAAGTATGCACGTAGCCCAGCTCAGGCCAGTTGATGCTCACCCATGCGTTGAGCTTGGCAGGCAGTTCTTTCACTTCAAACTCGATCACTCGTGTATTCGCAGTTTGATCTTCACTTACAACAGAAGTGTCGGTTAACACCCCATTTTGCTCTACCTTAAAACCATCAATCTGTTTGCTGTTCTTTAATGTAAACTGGGCATATTGTTTACCTCCACGCTCAATTAGTGAGCCTGGTTTCTCCGTATACCCATCCATCATAGACTTTTCATGGGTTCCATCTTTCAAAAGGGTAAAGTCCAAATCAGAAAGTTTTTCTCCTGCATTAGGAGGCGTCACCGGTGGTGTTACAGGTGGAACCGTTGGATTCTCCGTTGAGTTTTTAAGTCTCAAGCTGGAAGGATCAAACTCAATCCATTCCTTCACCGAACGATCTGGATCGGTATCTACATACCACGGAGAACTGCTATTAAATCCAAACTCCGTATTTACATTTTGATGAAAATCATAAACATCGAAGCTTACAGTCCCGGAAGCTTTCCCAGAATCCACCTCTATTTTTGCGGGAACTGTTTCCCCGTTTTGTTCTACTAAAAATTTCGATAGCCCTTGAGTTTCTGCAAACTTAAATGAAAAATGGTATTTTCCATCCTTAATGATCAAATCTCCAGGATAGGTATAGTTTGTTTTGAAACTCGAATCTCTGGTGTTACCGCTGACTGTCTTTCTTAAAGGTTTGTAATCAATCAGGTATTCTCCATCTGCATAGGTCGCATCTGTGGTAGTTACAGCATTGGTAGGCTCAGCATATGTGCTAGGTACTTCTACCGGCATCTCATAAGTAGCATAAGTAGCACTAGTGACTGTAGTGCTTGAATCGGGCAAATTTTGGAAAGTGGAATCAACTTCAGGGGTTGCTCCTACGTATGGTGAAAATAAAGAAAACAACATTAGAATAGCAGCGAATGTCGTAATGTATTTGTTAAATCGGCTTTTCAAGGTGATGTATCCCCCTACTTAAAATATACTCATTTGGGGCATTGAAAGTAAGCTCCAAATGAGTATTCAATTCAAAATTATATTTTCAAAAAGAAGCCTTAGATATCGCTGTCGTCGAATTGGAATTGAACAACATAGTCGTGATCGTACGGAATACCACCAGTGTATTCTGCAGGCACACTTACATGCAGTTTAACGTTCAATTTTTGAGACGGGCTAGTTACAGGGAATTCGACTATTCTTGTATCCCCTGATGTGCTTACCACAGTCGCATTCACATACTGACCGTTTTGTTGAGTTTTGAATTCAGTAACCCATGCACTCTTGGTAATAGCTACTCGCACTTTATATTGACCATTCGTAACAATCAGTGTGGCTGGTTTTTTCACATAACCATTTGTATCCATGTAAGATGGCTGAGTGGTTCCATCTTTATAAACGGTATAAGGCAATTGATACGTTCCATTAGGCAAAGCCGCATTCGCCTTATTGGCAGAAAATGGAGCCAGTACCACAAAAACAAGCGCTGCCATCAGTACAGTAAGCATTACTTTTTTCAAAGACAATTTTTCCATACGATTCATAATCATGTTCATGTTCTTAATCTCCTTTACGTTTTATTTTTGGATTATATTTCGTCGAATTGCAGTTGTACATCATACTTGCCTGTGTAGCCGATTACTGGGATTGTGATTTCAGCGTAAGCATTCACTTTTGCATTCAGATCAGCAACCTCGAATTCCACTACACGAGTGTTGCTAGCAGTATCTGTGCTCACTACAGTCGCATCTTGCAGTACGCCATTTTGCTCTACTTTGAACGTTGTAATCAGATTGCTGCTTTTCACAGTCAGACGAACGACATTTTTGCCGTTAGCTACCGTAACCTGAGCAGGCTTCGTCAGGTAGCTATCCAATCGAGAAGTCTCATTGGTTTGATCCTTCAGAACGGTGTAGTCTACGTTGTACGTGCCGTCGGCTGCTGCCGCTTTAGCTGAGAATGGAGCAACAAGTGCAAAAACAAGCGCTGTCATGATCAATGCTACGAATACCTTCTTAAAAGAAAATTGCTCAAAGCGATTCATTACCATATTCATATCTACACACACTCCTCCATTTTTTATGCTTGAATTTGTGTTGATTTTATGAACGATAGAGATGGCTTGAATTTACTTCTTGGAAGATTTAGTTGATTTTGCTGACTGGACGGCTGCTACTTTTTTGACACTTTTGGAATCAAAAGCGAAACGGATCGTATAGTCATGATCGTAGTTATACGCAGGGACAGTAACATGGATTTTAGAGATTAGCGGGCTGTTCACACTCGTAATTGGAAATTGTACGGTGCGGGTATCGGTTTTGGCATCCTTATGGATGACCTTGGTATCGATGATTTTGCCTTTGTAATCTACTTTAAACCCAGTTGTCCATTCGCTATGATTCAGCTTAATTTGCATGGTCATTTGACCTTTTTTCACATACAACTTAGCTGGTTTTTCAAAATAATCATTAGCCATGGACACCGAGTCATTTTCTGCCTTGAGGATATTGTATTTGAGCGTGTATGTACCATCCGCCAATTTTGGAGAAGCCGCAGCGGCTCCTACAGATGACGAAGTTGGCCAAAAGCTCAGCACACTCACCAGCAGAAACACAGCAATAATTGCAGAATACCCCTTCTTCATTTTGACAGCAGTCCCTCCCCACGAGAATAAACTAATTGATTATCATTCTCAATTGATAATTTAAAAAAATAGCTCTTTTCGAGCTTGTCTCCCCACCTCTCTATTCCATAATTTCGCAAAATAAAGTAAACCCATCACCAATATATCTTACACTTTTCGAAAATGTCAATATGTATTTGCGTGTACGCAATCCCTTGATATATGCTATTTTTTAAGAAAAATTTGTAGTTCCTTCTTCTTTAATTCGAATATATCCCTTTTATTTTTAGTTCAAAATTTATTTAAAAATTTTGTTTTTTCAATTGACATTGCCCAGTGATATTCATTATCATTCTCTTATATATAATTGAAAATGATTATCATTATTGTTTAACTCGAAAATTGCAGGAGGAATAACATGAAATCTTATATGTTGTGGTCGTCCGCAGTGCTTTTATTGGCAGTTACCGGATGTAGTAATGGTACCTCGACCACAGATCATAAACCAACCAGTGCCTCCGTATCTGCCACTTCTGGCACGACAAGCAGTGCAGCCATCCAAGTTACTGATTTTTCAAAACGGACGTTGGCGTTTCAAAAGGTTCCTCAACATATCGTTGCGCTCAGCAATGGCGATCTGGATATTATATACGCATTGGGCGGGACAGCCGTAGGAAGACCCAACTCCAATGGACCTGTCGTCGTACCTGCTGCTGAGAACGTTCAGCAAATAGGCTCCACTCATGAAGTAGATTTGGAGAAAATTACGATGCTCAAACCGGATGTCGTGCTAGGCAATTATCCTATGAATGAAAAAGACATTCCAGCCATTGAAGGAGTAGGTTCACAGCTGCTGCTGACTGGTGCCAATTCAGTTCAGGATATCCAGACACAAATTACACTGTTCGGACAATTGCTACAAAAGCAAGCCGGGGCCGTAAAGCTGAACCAGCAAATTGACCAACAAGTAACCAAGCTGCAAAAGGAAACCGCTTCTACCTCCAAACCGAAGGTGTTGCTGGTCTATGGAGCCCCGGCCACGTACATGGCGGCACTGCCGAATTCACTGAGTGGAAACATTCTGGAAGCTGCGGGTGGCTCTAACATCGCCGCTGATTTTCCGGGCCTGCAAAATTTCCCGCAATATGCGCAGCTGAACACAGAACGCATCATACAGGCTGACCCTGACTACATCTTCATCATGACTCATGGCAATACAGAAGATGTTAAAGCTGCATTTATAAAGGAAATGCAGGAAAATGCAGCTTGGAACGGAATCCGGGCAGTCCAAAACAATCAGGTCGAGGTTTTACCTTCAGATCTGTTCGGTACGAATCCGGGCACACGGGTCACTAAAGCGCTGGATTTGATGCATCAAAAGCTGTATCCGGCGAAATAGGCGATGGCAATGAACAAACTACAGCGCGCCAGAAGACGCACCATCGCCTGGATTACTCTTCCGATTCTACTGCTGACCGTCTCTGTGTACGGTCTGGCCTACGGTTCGGTGTCGATTCCACTTCAAGAAATCAATCATGTTTTGCTACATAATGATGAATCTACATATCGCACGATCCTGATGGATCTCCGGCTACCCAGAGTATTAGTAGGTTTACTGGTAGGAGCTTGTCTTGCAGCTTCCGGAGCCCTTCTTCAAGGTGTCATGAAAAATCCATTGGCTGACCCTGGCATTATTGGTGTATCGGCTGGAGGTGGACTGGCCGCCGTCATTACGATGGTGATGCTTCCCCAGCTTAGCTACCTTCTTCCGATAACCGCCTTTTTGGGAGCCTTTCTGAGCGCAATCGTCATTTATCTGCTGGCTTGGGACCGAGGGGCGTCGCCTGTCAAAATTGTGCTGGCTGGCGTTGCGATCAATGCGCTGCTGGGCGCACTCACCAACGGCGTAATGGTCATGTTCAGCGACCGCGTACAGGCCGTTCTTCCTTGGCTATCCGGCGGATTAAACGGAAGAAGCTGGCATCATCTGGAGTTCATGGCGCCTTACGCCATCATTGGATTAATCGCCTCTTTCTTTGCGATTAAACCTGCTAATTTACTGCTACTGGGCGACGATTCAGCACAGCTACTGGGCCAGCGAGTAGAGCTTCAACGTATGCTCATTATCCTGCTTTCTGCCCTGCTCGCCGGTACAGCAGTCAGTGTAGCCGGGTTGATCGGCTTTGTAGGACTGGTCGTTCCCCATGTCATACGGCTGCTAATCGGGGAAGATTATCGTTTCCTCCTTCCCCTTTCCATTGTGGGCGGCGGAACGCTGGTTGTTCTCGCAGATACGGTGGCGCGATCCTGGTTTGACCCGATTGAACTGCCTGTAGGTATTTTGCTGGCCTTCATTGGGGCACCGTTCTTCTTAATCTTACTCAAGAAACGGGGGAATTTCGGATGACAGCCATTCAGGGTGAGCATATCTCCTTACAACGTGGGTATTTCAAGCTGGTCGATGTGAATATCACCTTGCCTGCTGGTCAGCTCACCGCGATCGTCGGGCCGAACGGTTCAGGCAAATCCACGCTTTTGCGGATTATGACCCGGTTGCTCAAGCAGGATCAGGGTCAGGTTTCCGTACTGGGCAAGCCTGTGCAGGAATACAAGCGGCGTGATTTTGCCCAGACGATTACAATGCTACCGCAAATGAAGGATATGCTGCCGTTATTGACGGTCCGCGAGCTGGTCGCTTACGGAAGATCTCCTCATGCCAAGGGCTTGAGGGTACGCCATACCGGACAGGACCAGCAAATCGTAGACCATGTCATGAAGATCACGGGCATCAAGCCCTATGCAGATCGAATGTTCCATACTCTATCAGGAGGTGAACAACAAAAAGCGCGTATTGCAATGGCTTTGGCCCAACAAACAGGTATTCTTTTGCTCGATGAACCGACTACTTTTCTGGATATCGCCCACCAATTTGAAGTTATGGATATGCTGCGGCGTATCAATCACGAGTCCGGCTTGACGATTGTTATGGTACTGCATGATTTGCAGCAAGCTGCGGCCTATTGTCATCATATGATTGCGCTTAAAAAGGGACGAATCGCCGTTGCCGGCGAACCCCATGAGATTTTGACGTCTGCTTTTCTTCGCGACATTTATGAAATGAACGCTACCATCAAATTTGAGGATGGCTATCCGGTTATTATACCGACCATACCACATCATTCAGGAGGAATTTAATATGGTTATCGTAACAAATACATCTAAAATCACACCGGGCAATGCACATCTACTCATCGAAAGATTTAACAAAGAAGGAAAAGTTGAAAAAATGGAAGGCTTTCTCGGTCTGGAAGTGCTGCTGACTGAAAACACGGAGGATTATGAGGAAGTAACGATCAGTACACGTTGGAAAGAAAAAGAGAACTTCCAAGGCTGGACGAAAAGTGAAGCATTCCGCGAATCCCATAGCCATCGTCAAATTCCGGACTATATTATTGAAAATAAAATCACGTTCTATGAAGTTAAAATCGTTCGTCATCCCATCGCCAACAGCGATTCCTCTTTGGCAAGTGATTCCGAAGCCGTTTAATCCTGCATTATAGCTAAAAACCAAAAAAGGCGGCTCGGCAGGCAAAATTAATTGTCCGCCGAGCCGCTTTGTTTATCAGGATTTTGCAAAATCCTCTTATATAAGGATGATGTCGAATCTCTCAGATTGTAGTTGAGCAGCGACGTCCAATTTTCAGCGTCTCTCCGTGCCCTAGAACATGAATGCGTTCCTTCGCAATACCCATACGCTCACGCTCCGCTTCGAGACGATCCAGCGCCTCTCTTGGCGTATCATCCGCTAGTTTGAAGGCTCCGTAGTGCATCGGAATCATCTGATCTGCGCCGCAATCTACAAACCCTTGCAATGCCTCCTCCGGTGTCACGTGCTGCGAGGTCATGAACCATTCCGGTTCATACGCGCCAATCGGCATAAAGGTCAGGTCAATGGCAAAGCGCTCGCCAATCTCCTTAAACCCACGAAAATATCCAGTGTCTCCCACAAAATACAACGTCGGTGTATGCTCTGAATCTGTATTCGTATGAGGATGAGATTCCGTGACGGACGTGGCAGAGCCAATCACCTGCTGTTCACTTTGCAGAACGTATCCACCCCAATGCGAAGTGTTCGTATCAAACGGCGTGCGTCGTGTCCAATGCTGGGCTGGAACAAATGTAAATCGTACCCCTCCTACCGTAAAATGCTCCCACCATTGCAGCTCATGACAGTTACGAAAACCTTTGCGGATCATTTTTGCCTTTAACCCTGTGGGTACAAGCATCAGCGTATTGGCACGATATAATTTCCGTAAGGATTCTAAATGTAAATGATCATAGTGTGAATGAGACAGCAGAATGATGTCTAGTGGTGGTACATCCTGGATGCGAATGCCGGGCGGGGCCAACCTTTTATCAAAAGCCATACGCTCTGCCCACACCGGATCGGTGATGATATTCAGCCCAAGATACTGGATGAAAAAGGTGGAATGTCCCACCCAGGTGGCTGTCGCCATCTCCCGATTGCTATGCAGAAACTCCAGCTCCGGGGGATGGTTTGGCACAACGAACGTATAATCCTTTATTTTGCTGCGTCGCTCTTGCCGCCATTGTCTGAATTGCTTGATGGTTTTATCGGTATTTACATGATCCATATTGTTAAAGCGAACTTTGGGCATGATGCAGCTCCCTCCCTGATGAACCCGTTCTCCAAAAAATGCAGCGGTTCAATTTAACTATATATTGTCATTCGAGTGTGAACATAAAATGATGCAACATCCTGATCTATGTAAAGTATAATTCAATCACGTCTGTAAAGGAAATTCTGCGATAATACAGCAAAAACAGACCTCCCGGATCAATCAGGAAGGCCTGTTCCACCTGTTGTTGTCAATCTTGTGGATTTTTAAAGCGTGCCGAATAAATAAACAAAAACACAATCGCCACGACGATAATGATAGGTGACTCATACATAATCGTAAAATGCTCGAAAGCAGCCACTCTAACTCACCCTTTCTTCCCTTCATGTCCGCGCACATATTTTGCATCGAACAGAAACAATCTTAATATCAGGATCAGCGAAGGGATCAGCACCAGCAGACCCGCAACAAACGCCGTAATCAACGCATACGCCATCGTAGAATTTGTAAAGCTGTCGTAGACATTAATGTAGGGATACAGAACATACGGGAGATGCGAGCGGCCGTAGCCATACCAGGCAAATGCAAATTGCAGCATCACCAATATGAACGAAACCCCTAGATGCCGCCGCTGCCATACCAGATAAACTGCTCCCGCAAAGCATATGAAGGATGCGACAAACATCCAGGCTATGTTCAGCATATTGGTAAAATGATCTGGATTTTGTTTGTTAATCTGAAAAAATGCGAGCAGACTCGCAACAATCGTTGGACCGCTCCAAAGCAGTGCATATCCTCGTACGATTTCAAAAGCGACCTTGTCTCCTGCCCTTTTGGCATAATAGGCCAAAAACATCGCCGAGATATACAGTACGCTTACCAACGCCAGAAAAATAACCGCCCACGTGTAGGGATTGCTTAATAGCTGCCCCCATTGCAGGTGCACACCTGTACTGTTCTCCACAATAATGCCGCCTTCCGATATAGCGAGGACCGTCGACAGTGCCGCCGGAATCAGTAACCCTGTCGCACCGTACAACGCCATGTAGACGATATTATTGGTGCCGGAATGCCCATACGTATTGTATGCATAATACACTCCCCGGATGGCGAGAAGTACAATCGCAATACTGCCGGGAACGAGTAACGCCGTACCATAGTAATATGCCGCATCCGGGAAGAACCCGTTTAATCCCACCACAAAAAAGATGAGAAATACGTTTGTTACCTCCCACACCGGGGATAGATACCGTTGAATAATATTGTGGATTTTGTTCTGGTGGCCTGTTAACACACTGTAAAAGCTGAAAAACCCTGCACCAAAATCAATAGATGCTATAAGCAAATATCCGAACAGGAACGTCCACAAAATGGCGATGCCTACAATTTCATAGCTCACTTACCATCAGCCCCTTCCAGGCCGAGCTGTCTTATCTCTTCCACCGCATCCTTATTGCGGAATAGCTTGCTGAGTACCTTAATGGCCGAGAAGCACAACACCAGATACAAAATAACAAACAACACCAGCATCCACCCAACACTCGTAGAAGTGGTTGCTGCTTCGGACACCTTCATATATCCGCGTAAAATCCACGGCTGTCTACCGACCTCCGCGAACATCCATCCGAGCTCAATAGCTACCATCGCCATCGGCCCCACCAGAATGAGCGCCAACAGCAGCCATCTGGGGTATGGTTTGCGACCTGGCAAACGCTTGCGGATCAGATACAACAGCGGAATGACGAGAATCAGCACCCCTGTGGTGATTTTGAGGTCAAACATATAATGGATAGACAGGGGCGGACGCTCATCTACGGGATAATCATTTAATCCCTTGACCTCCGTACTGGGCAGGTTCCCGGCCAACACACTAAGTGCATAAGGCACTTTCAGGGCATATTTGATTTCACCGTTCTTATCCATGTATCCGCCATATACGAAGGGCGCGTGCGTCATCGTATCAAAATGCCATTCGGCGGCGGCCAGCTTCTCCGGCTGATATTTGGCCAGAAATTTACCGGATGCATCTCCAATCATCACTGTACTGATGGCAAACACAATGGTACAGGTGGCAGTGAGCTTCAGCGCCTTTTTAAAATAAGCGTGATTACGTCCCCGCAGCATACTGTAAGCAGCCAGTCCCATCAGCACCCCAGCGCTCAATGTATACGAGGAAGCCAGTACATGAGAAACTTTGGTCGGCGTAGCCGGATTTAGCATGGCCTCGATGGGATGAATATTTGTCATGACTCCATTTTTGAGTGTAAAGCCTTGAGGTTGGTTCATGAACGAGTTCACAGTCGTAATAAAAACCGCTGATGCAGATGAGGCAATCGCTACCGGGATGAGCAGCATCAGGTGAAAATATTTGCTTTTAAACCGATCCCAAGTATACAAATAGATGCCCAGGAATATAGCTTCGATGAAAAAAGCAAACGTCTCCAAAAACAGAGGCAGTGCAATCGCTTGTCCAGCCACTCGCATAAAGGTGGGCCAAAGCAAGCTGAGCTGCAAACCAATGGCGGTACCTGTAACGACACCCACGGCAACGGTAATGACAAACCCTCGCGCCCACCGTCGGGCCAGCAGGGTATAATGCGGATCACCAGTTCGCAGCCCGCGCCATTCTGCTAGTGCAATCATTAAGGGTACGCCGACGCCGATAGATGCAAATACGATATGAACAAACAGGGTAATTCCGGTCAGCATCCGGCTTAGTAATACAGGGTCCAGTGAAGACAAATGGGTTTCACTCCTTCATTTCACATTTTAAACATCGCGGATCACTCTGGATTACCAACTAAGGAGTCAAGCGAGCTATGCTTTTAATTACGGCATATAGCATAATGGCCGCAATTACTATACATACAATAATGAGCGTTCTTTCCTGCTTGCGGAACATCGGAACGCCTCCTTCACTTATCTATTGGCGCATTTTGGTAACCTATTCACAGTTTGGTTCATTCTTCCGAGTTTTAACCCTGCTTCTGCATTGAATATAGCCGTATTTCTTTTTAGATATTGTCTTATGCATTTCAATACGTTATATTGATATATAGTTAGATAACCTAATTATATGAAAAGAGTGAATGTATGCCACCAAAACAAAGTATGCGGGACACCGTCCAGCAACCTCTTCCCCGTCTGGGTCCAGAACCTTATCTGGAGCTAATGGATCAAACTGCTCTTGCAGAAACGAATCGACAACTCGCCCGTATTGGTCTCTTCTTGCTATGGACGGGTGATAATACGCTCGACGCAATAGATTTGGATCTAGCTGCTTATGGCCTGACAGAGAGTAAGCTAGATTTATTGTTGCTGTTGACACTACACCAATCCCAGGCTCAGATGAGCCCTTCAATGATTGCCGACCGTCTGGGAATTCGTCGTGCATCTGTTACATCTCTCCTAGACTGGACAGAGCAACGAGGCTGGATTATCAGAGAACATAATTCCTCAGATCGACGCAAAATTCATGTGCGCATTACAGAAGGGGGATCTCATCTTGTACAGCAAGTGCTTCCTGTATTTTGGTCTTCCTGTGCTTCTCTAGCGAGTATTTTGGAGCCTGAGGAGCAGGTCGTTTTTTCGCGGATTATAGAAAAAATCCATCATCATATGGAAAACAGATTGGGGGTGGGCAGATAAATTTTTTTTAAACATATAATTAGGTTACCTAATATATTTAATTTCGTGTATTACCAAGCCACTTATTTTATGATCAAGGAGTGTTCAATTGATGAGTAAATTACGAACCAATCATACCGTTATACAGAAAGAAAATGTGGCTCTCCCTTATGCATGGATGACTGTAATCCTATGCTGGTCAGCGGTTGCCGTTATGTCCAGCCTGTATGTGACGATCCCTTTGGTCCCTCTTTTTGCTAAAGTGTTTGGAAAAACGCTTGCCGAAGCAGCCCTACCGGGCAGTATCTTTTCCTTAGGCTTTGCGGCGGGATGTCTTGTTTATGGTGGATTGTCTAACCGCTTTGGACGAAAGCAGGTTATCGTCATCGGACTGCTCGCATTAACGATTATTTCGTTATCCATCAGCTTAACCAGTCAATATTCTGTATTAGTTACACTGCGCTTGCTTCAAGGTTTGGCTGCAGCCACCTTTTCCCCCGTTGCTCTCGCATACGCCGTCGATATGTTTCCGGCCGAAAAACGGGTAACAGCTATCGGCTTTATCAGCACCGGTTTTCTAGTAGCGGGTATTGCTGGTCAGGTATTTAGTATTGTCATTAGCGAACAAATGGGGTGGAATACGGTATTTCGGATGCTAGGCATTTTGTATGCAATTACCTTCCTAATCGTCCTTTTTTTCCTACCTAAAACCCCCTCCCCTCAACGAGATGTTCGCATTTGGGCAGCTTTCAGTCAGTTGGAGACCGTTCTGCGCTCGTATCCTTTATGGTTAAGCTACACGGTTGCTTTTGTTCTCCTGATGTCCTTTGTGAGCATGTATACGGTTTTGGGTAACTATCTTGGCGGCCCTGAATTTGGCCTGAATAGCCGACAGATGCTTTATGTCAGATCCGCTGGTATCATCGGCATGCTCCTTTCACCATTCGCAGGAAAGCTAGCCCAGAAATACGGTGTGCACCTTATATTACGTACAGCTCTTATTCTTTCCATTCTGAGTTTGGCGCTGATGGGAATGACACACTCTCTTATGACTATCGTGGTGTTGAGTGTATGCTTTGTCAGCGGCATTGCCCTGAGTGTTCCTTCACTCATAGCAATCGTCGGCCAGCTCGGCGGTGCAGCGAGAGCAATAGCTGTCTCACTATATACCTTCATCCTGTTTGCCGGTACAAGTCTAGCTCCTATGCTCTCCATTCGTTTGATGGGGAATGGCGGCAATCAGATGACTACATTTATGCTGCTGGCGGCAGTTCTGTCTGTGGGATTTATCGCCTCCCTGCTCATTCGGATGGTGCTTCCCATCGCCCCCAGATTTCTAGAATAAAGCCTATGATTAGGGTAGAAATCCGGGGACAAAAGCGACCGCTACGCTTGTACAGCACCATTCCGCCTACTCCGTTTCATGTTAATTTTTCGAGTTCGGCTTATATAGCATCCTGTTTTTATTAAAAAAACCTCCATATTCATCAGCCATGTTTATATGAATCATCGTGATATATGTCATTGCATTTTCCTGTGAAACGCGAACTTCTCTTTGGAGACATTCGCAGAATGAGTTACAATACAGATAAGCTATATATGGAGAACTTTTGAACAGGAGGCTGTACTGAGCTATGAAAATAACATCTATCGAGCCAACTCCCAGTCCGAACACCATGATGCTGCATCTGGATGAGCGACTGGAAGCGGGTATCCGCAGAACATATACACGAGACAATGAGCGTTCCGCTCCCCCATTTATCCGGCGCATGCTGGGCATTGAAGGGGTCAAAAGCGTGTTTCACACGACCGATTTTGTAGCCCTTGACCGCAAAGGGAATGCAGATTGGTCTACCATTCTGGGTCAAGTCCGAGATCAGCTAGGCGAGGAAGGCGCTGACGCCAATTGGGATTTGCCAGAGGAAACCTCTGGAGAAGCGTTTGGCGAGGCACAGGTTTTTGTGCAATTTTTTCGCGGCCTTCCTATGCAAATTCGAGTCAAGGCAGGGCAGCAGGAGGAACGAATCTCCTTGTCCGACCGCTTTGTGCAGGCCGTTACCCGTGTAGCGAGTGCAACGCTGATTAAGGAACGCAAGCTGAGTGATTACGGCGTCCGCTATGGTGAACTGCCGGACATTGCACGTGAGGTTGAGCAGGAACTGGAGGCAGCCTTTCCACAAGAGCGGCTGGAGCAGATTATCCAACAAGCGATTGCCCACGGTGCAAACAACAGCGAATTCGTGGAGGAACGCCGCGAGTGGAGTGATGCCGAGCTGGAGCAGGCCCTGCAGCACGGGGATTGGCGCACACGCTACGCTGCGCTGGATCGGCTGGAACCGACGCCCGAGCATTTGCCGCTTATCCGGCAAGCGCTGCATGACGATAAAATGCAGCTGCGGCGGCTGGGCGTGGTCTATCTGGGCGATATTCGCTCTCCGGAAGCGATGGAACTGCTAGCCGAGGCGCTGCGCGATCCTTCAGCGGCAGTACGCCGCACCGCAGGCGACACGTTGTCGGACATCGGCGATCCGGTCGCTACCAGTGCAATGATCGGAGCCCTGTCGGATAGCAGCAAGTTGGTACGCTGGCGGGCGGCACGTTTTTTATACGAGGTGGGAACCGAGGATGCGCGTGATGCGTTGGAGAAGGCGGTCGATGATCCCGAATTCGAGGTCAGTCTACAGGCTAAAATGGCGCTGGAACGCATCGAATCAGGCGAACAAGCCGCGGGCACAGTTTGGCAGCAGATGGCCAAGCGGAACTCTTAATTTAAGATTCTACGAGTGATTTTCAAAAAATTGTCGATTGTCAGAAGATGTACAGGTACGATATACTGTAATTCGCTATACAATAAAATATCATGTCATACACCTCATCAACCCTGTTTTATGATGAGGTAGAGGTCGCGGATGTAATCGGTACACCGGAGGAGACGATAAGAGCCGTCTGAGATTCCAGTGGAAAGGTACACCCGCCGAAGTATGCGGAGCTGACTCTTTGTAAATACTCCGAATGCTGGGGCTGCTAACCGAAAGGAGCAGAACTGTCACACGCTGTCCTAACACAGACACGTGTGTTGAGCTATCTTGTTATAGAAGAAGGTATGGTGCGGAATGCATAGACAAAACCGCAGGCGTATTCCCTGCGGTTTTTTGATTTATATACTCCCCCTCCTTCTAGCTCTTGCCCTGACATGAAATACAATTTCATGAAGGAGTGTTTGAACGTGCAACACAGAGCAACATCTGACGGAACCTTGCGTAAAAGTCTCAAAGCCCGCCATATGACGATGATCGCCCTCGGCGGTTCTATCGGAACAGGTCTGTTCCTCGCCAGTGGAGGCGCAGTTGCCGAAGCTGGACCCGGTGGTGCCCTGCTGGCTTATGCAGCAGTTGGCCTCATGGTCTACTTCCTTATGACCAGCCTCGGTGAGTTGGCTACATTTATGCCTGAATCCGGCTCTTTTAACACCTATGCAGGTCGCTTCGTCGATCCGGCTTTTGGTTTCGCCATGGGCTGGAACTTCTGGTACAACTGGGCGGTGACGATTGCTGCCGAATTGGCAGCAGCGACCGTGCTGATCAAATACTGGTTCCCGGAAAGTCACTCTGCCTGGTGGAGTCTGTTATTCCTGGCCGTAATCTTCGCACTGAACGCGTTGACCGTCAAAGGCTACGGTGAGTCTGAATACTGGTTCGCCATGATTAAAATTGTGACTGTGGTCATCTTTTTGACTGTAGGTGTGCTGATGATCTTCGGCATTATGGGTGGTCCTGCGGTCGGCTTTGCCAACTTCACGGTAGGAGACGCCCCGTTCCATGGTGGATTCTTTGCTGTACTGGGTGTATTCATGGCAGCGGGCTTTTCCTTTCAGGGAACGGAGCTGATTGGGGTAGCCGCAGGAGAGAGCGAAAATCCGCGTGAAAATGTGCCGCGCGCCATCCGTCAAATCTTTTGGCGCATCCTGTTCTTTTATATTCTCGCAATTCTCGTGATTGGATTGATCATTCCGTACACCAATCCGAATCTGCTGCGTGGAGATATCAGTGATATCGGGGTCAGCCCGTTCACGCTCGTATTTGAAAAAGCAGGGCTTGCGATTGCTGCCTCTGTTATGAACGCCGTTATTTTGACTTCCGTATTGTCGGCAGGTAACTCGGGTATGTACGCGGCCACTCGGGTACTGTACGCTTTGGCACGAGAAGGTAAAGCCCCGCGTTTCCTCGGACGTATCAATAGACGCGGCATTCCTATGAACGCGCTGCTGATCACGACCGCTGTCGGTATGCTAGCCTTTCTCGCCTCCCTGTATGGAGACGGTGTAGTCTATAACTGGCTGCTGAATGCTTCTGGAATGTGCGGATTTATTACGTGGGTCGGAATTGCAGTCAGCCATTATCGTTTCCGCCGTGCCTTTAATGCACAGGGTCACAGTCTGAGTGAGCTTCCATACAAAGCCCGTTGGTTCCCATTTGGCCCGTTGTTCGCCTTCGCTCTGTGTATCATTGTCATTATCGGGCAAGGGGCGGATGCCTTCACCGGACAGGAGATTGACTGGAAAACGATGATCGCTACGTACATGAGTGTGCCGCTATTCCTTCTGCTGTGGCTCGGCTACAAATGGACCAAACGTACTAAAATCGTGCCATTAAAAGAATGTGATTTGAGCCCGGATGCTTCTTCGGATAAATAATAGAAGACATTAAAAAAAGCCCGTCTCCACATATCAGGGAGAACACGCTGGTAAACCTGGTCCAAGACTGTTTATCCGCATGTTCACCTGTATATGCCCGGAGACGGGCCTTTTCTTTTTCTATTTCTTTTTCTGTTTATTTGGAAGAAGCAGCTACTTCAGCTGATAAAGACATAGATAAGGCACGACGACTAAAAATACCGTATATGACAGCAATCAGCGTCAACCCTGCTGAAAACAAGTACAAATTAACGATACCCAAATGATCTGCAATCCAGCCCATTAAAAGCAGCGAAATACAAAACGTTAGGCTTGTCAGCGTAGCCTGGGCGGACAGCACCTTAGGCAAATCATGTACAGACACACTCATTTGCATCATCGTACGGCGGGATACGACGGACATTTCCGCAGGTAGTCCCATCAACAGCACGATAAGCAGCGTTAGTGGCGGTAATGTGTTCAGTGCATACCAAGCTGTCAGCAGCCCATAACCTGCCATCCCCGCCAACATGGCGGGCAGCAGTCTGCGCTGCAAATACTTGACGCAGGCGAGGACCACGATACCGCCGCCAATCGCTCCTGCAAAATACGCTGCATTGATGTATCCCCACCATGCCTCACTTTTGTGCAAGACCTGCTGAGCGAAAGCAAGCGTGAACGCGCCTACCCAAACCGAACCCCCTAGAAGGTCAATCATATCCATAAAAATAAGAGCTTTCAGTCTGCGACTGGCTCCGATGAGGCTCCAGCCTTCACGAAGTATTTCCTTTTTACGCTTGGGAGGTAGTGTGGGGCTCTCAGATTCCGGGCCATATAGTGTATCTTCCAACTGTGCAGGAGGCAAGTCATGATGCCCTTGCCCGGGTTCAGTTAGAGCTTCGAAAACTGAGACATCTCCACCTCGCACCCTTGTTCCAGGTTGCAGCAAATAATGAGCTTTGCCCTCTAGTGGATCTCGAATCAGGCTGGTGAAGATCATGGCTATCATATATAATCCGCCAGCAACCAGTAGTGTTTTTTCCGAACCTAGCATGGCTACGAGCACACCACTAAGCCCCCACCCCGCTAATTGCACCGTCTGATCGCTGACCGATACCAGACTGTTTGCCCGCATAAGTCCTTCCCCGGACGCAAGGCGAGGAATCAGCGCATTACGCGCAGGCGTAGTCCATCCGTCCAGAAAGGACATGGCTGCCACCAACGTAAACACAATCACCCATATCGGCTCCGTGCCTGCTGACCACAAGTGGCCCAGCAGAACAGCAAAGAAAGCCAGTTGCCCGAACTGAGAAACGAATAAAATAAAAGGAAGCTGGAATCGGGCCAAAATGAGCGGTGCTAAAAAGCCGCTGATCATCTGTGCCCCCATTCGCAGCAACGGAACGAGCACCGAAGAGAAGATGGAGTCTGTTTCATGAAAAACCAAAGACACAAGTGCCATAATATAAAGAATGTCGGCCGCATTGGACATGGTCTGCGTGCCAAGCAAATAGGTAAAGGAACGCCTGTGCATATAAATAAAATACTCCTTTGTTAATGTAGCTTTTTACAGCAGATGATTAGGTCCATTTCAGGGTTACCCGAAGATTGCCGGTACTTCCAAGGTCCGTAATCTGATAAGAAATGGATTTTAAGCCGAGTTGATATAAGGACTGTAAATCCTCCTTGAGACTTCGCTCTGTTCCCTGATAGGCGAAGGTAAGCGTCGTCCCTCCCTTATTTACAATCTTACGCACCTGTTCCTTGATGTCGGCGGATGATTTAACCAGACCCTTACCATCTTGCAGCGGATATTCGAGGGTATTGTACAGTTTTTGATACACAGCAGCCTTTGATCCTCCGGCAGCTACCAGTGCTGATAAGGTTTCCCGATACGATGTATTCGCCTGAGGATACGGTTTCACCCATGAGTGATCCCGCCGCATTTCGGTATCCGTCAGCAGATAATATGAAGTGCTTACTTCGTTCGCGCGATCTGGGGTTGGATCATCCCATGTCGTATCCATGTGATACCATCGACCATCTAATAAAACAAGATTCCATGCATGCAGCTGTCCCCCTGCTCTACCTTCCACAATCCGATTCGTAATGCCTGCACGTTCCAGCATTTTATAGGCTAGCAGTGAATAACCCTGGCAGACCGTGCTTCCCGTTTTCAGGCCATCGTAGGCTGTGTACTTTTGCTGTGCTTCATCATACTTCAGGCGAACGACGATCCAATCATGGATGGCCTTCACCTTCTCATGATCCGTCATTCCCTTCGTAATAATATCCCCCAGCACCGCTTTAACTGTGCTATCCACATAAGCTGTCTGTTCCTTCGTCTCCCGGTAGCTTAAACGAATCGTAACCTGAGCGGAGGTCGTTGTGCCTGTATAGCTGAATGCGTAGCTTTTGATCGTATAATTCACATACGGATCGCTCTCCATGGCCTGTTGGATGGCCGTCTGTAATTGCTGTTTGAGACCGTTCACTCGCCCTTGATATGTAAAGGTCAGCGTTTCACTCCGCGTAGCCATTGCCTGTAAAAGCTTGTTCTGAAGCTGCTGCGATGATACCGATGGAGCCGGCTTGATCGACGCCGCATACACATTGCTGCCCCACTCCACAGCCTGCGGCAGCAACACAGCCAGCGCTGCACCCGCAACCAGACATTTTACAAGCCTAACCCCGATTTTTCTGTTCATACAGAGCGTTCCTGCCCTTCTTAGCATAGTTATAAACAGCTCTATCTTACCATAAAAACAGTTGCCCCAAACGCTCTAGTTTTGTCGGTTGCAGACGAGTAATGGGACCGTTAAAAAGACAGGTTGCGACACACATACTCGGCGATATAACAGATGGGAGCAAGGGGCAAACATGTCGTTCGCAGCGAATTTTATCACAGCAATCTAAGTATCCTCATGATATGGTACTGGCATCGGAAGTAAATGATATTGATTCTCATTCTAGATCAGAAAGGCTGAACACCATGCCAGAATGTATTTCACTTCTTCGTACGCCACTAGGTCAGACTGTGCGTTTGCAATCCCTTGACCCTCTTCATCCCTCATTGCGCCGCCGCTTGACAGACATGGGCATCAACGAAGGTTCCATCATACGCTTAAAAAAAATCAGTTTATTGGGCGGCCCGATCGTCATTGAATGCAACGGCCAACTGGTCGGCCTCCGTCAAAATCAAGTGAAACAACTGGAGGTCGTTCCGACATGGACATGATCGCTCTATTTGGCAATCCCAATACAGGAAAAACCTCATTATTCAACAAGCTGACTCGTACGTATGCAGAAGTAGGGAACTGGTCCGGCGTCACCGTGGAAAAGAAAACAGGGCTCCTGCGTGACAAGTCTGCCGTATTGGTGGATTTGCCAGGTGCCTACTCTTTACTCCCTCTTTCGCTGGATGAAGGTGTCGCAACCCGATATTTGCTGGAAGAGCCGCCTGCGGCCCTGATCAATATCGTGGATGCCTCCCAGCTCCAGCGTAATCTCTATCTGACCGTACAACTACTGGAATATGGCCGTCCCCTTGTACTTGGCTTAAACATGACTGACGTAGCTGATGCCACGGGTCTTCGCGTAAACAAGGAATTGTTGGCTGAACAATTGAACGTTCCCATCATTCCTATGGTGGCGCGCACAGGTAGTGGAAGTAAGCAAATGCTCGCATCTCTTCGAGAAGTAAGACATGCATCCAATACTTTTCAACTGGATTACGGCCCTGCCGTCGAAGCGGCTATTCATGATATTTGCAACTTACTGCCGGATGCATCTGTACCGCAACTCCGGTGGGCCGCACTGCAATGTCTGGAAAACAATCCTGTCGTCATGGAATGGATGACAGATGAGGTGCAGCGTGAACAAGTAACTGCGCGTATTCGCCATTGCGAAGAAGACCTGCTCAGTGAAGGCTGTGCCATCACGCCTGCTCAGCATATTCGTTCTGTACGAACAGCATGGATTGCTGATCTGTGTACCAAGGCACTCGACACCTCCAAGCTCAAGCCGCACAGCCTAACGGATAGGCTAGATGCACTATTAACTCACCGGTATCTGGGGATTCCGATCTTTTTGCTGCTGATGTACGCTACCTTCAAGTTCACCTTCGATTGGGCGGGTACGATCCTTTCAGATATGCTGGATGGATTTTTTTCAGGTGCACTCAGCAGTTGGATTTCTGAATTACTCGTTCACTTGAACGCGTCTGCCTTTACGCAAAGTCTAGTCGTGGACGGCATCGTGGCTGGAGTCGGGGGTGTGCTTGTTTTTCTGCCTCAAATTGCTATTTTATTTCTGATTATCTCGGTGATCGAAGACTCCGGGTATATGGCACGGGTCACGATACTAATGGATCGTCTGATGCAAGCCGTGGGCTTGAACGGGAAAAGCTTCATTCCCTTCATCATCGGATTTGGCTGCAATGTCCCTGCGATTATGGCAGCACGCACCATTGAACAGCCCAGAGAGCGTCTCATTACCACGTTGCTGGTGCCCTTTATGTCGTGTTCGGCCCGCCTGCCGGTATATGCGTTGTTTGCGGGTGTGTTTTTCCCAACACATGCGGCAAGCATCATCATGCTGATGTATGTGTTAGGAATCGTCGTTTCACTTATACTTGCCAAAATTTTTTCCAAAGTATCCATTTTGTCGGGTGAGCCCTCCCTCTTCATCGTGGAACTTCCTCCCTATCGAGTGCCGCAGGCTCTTACACTATTCCGCAGCACATGGGAGAAGGTTAAAGGCTTCGTCCGTAAAGCCGGAACCATTATTCTTGCAGGTTCCGTTGGCATCTGGCTCTTGTCCAATTTCGGTCCGCAGGGCTTCGGGGTAGAAATGGATGACAGCCTGCTTGCCACCGTTGGAGGTTGGTTCGCTCCATTACTGGCCCCTCTCGGTTTTGGCACCTGGCAAGCAGGCGCTTCCCTGCTCACAGGCTTTATGGCCAAGGAAGTTGTCGTATCAACGATGAATATTATTTACCACGTTCCTGATATGCAGGGACTTGAACTACAAGTCAGACATGCCTTTACACCGCTTGCCTCTTTTAGCTTTATGGTGTTCATTCTGTTGTATGTTCCGTGTCTGGCTACGGTAGCGGTCATTCGTAAAGAAACCCTTTCGTGGCGTTGGACCGCATTTTCTGTGATCTATCCTTTGACCGTCGCATATATCATCGCCGTCTTGATCTATCAGTGTGGCAGATTATTAGGTTGGGGTTAAGTCAGGCCCTACAGTAAATAAAAGGAAGTGGATTTCATGATCAATATCATCATTTTATTGGCGATCCTCGGTTATAGTGCGTGGGTGCTGGTACGATTTTTGCGAAAAAGCCGTCAAGGCGCCTGTGCGGGGTGTTCGTCGAGCAAGTCATGTCCGGGTTGTGCGGCGAGCTCTATGCATGAAGATTATGCGAAAATCAAGAAAAGTATTTAATTCCAACTCATCATCACATGAAAAGCGGCTTCGGGGGTTTCTTACACCCGAAGCCGCTTCTTATTTACGCTTAAAGCTCACCGTATTCAGCGATACACTGCCAAATGCTCATTTAGCTCTCGCGTGTGCAAGTAAACTTCACGATACAGCTCGTATAGGCCTTCATACTGTGCCACACGGTCCGGGTTCGGCGAATATCTCGCTGCTTCACGCAGAAATGCTTCAGCACACGCTTGCAGAGATTCAAACCAGCCACTACCATAAGCAGCCAGCATGGCCGCCCCCAAGGCAGGTCCCTGCTCGCTTTCCAGCTTGATGATATCCGCGTTAAGAATATCTGCCTGCATTTGCAGCCATGCCTCATTACGCGCACCGCCGCCGATGGAAATCACTTCATTCACCGTTTTGCCCGTCCCTCTAAGAATATCTATAGATTCCTTGAGCGAAAACGTTATTCCTTCCAGTACCGCTCGTGTAAAATGCGCAAGCTTATGCCCCGCATCCATCCCGATAAAGCTGCCTCGAATGGTTGCATCTGGATGAGGTGTACGCTCGCCGACGATATAAGGCGTGAACAGTAGCCCTCGGCTGCCTGGCTCAATAGAGTTCACATCTGCCAATAGTGCATCAAAAGAATGCTGTGGTGCAAAGGTATCCTTAAACCAAGTCAAGCTGTATCCGGCCGCGAGCGTAACCCCCATAATATAATAAGCATCCTGCTCACTATGATTAAAAAAATGCGCCCGCCCCTGCACATCAATATCCTTGCGTTCCTCATAAGAAAGTACAACCCCTGAGGTGCCGATGCTGCATAGGGTGCGGCCTTCACTCAAAATGCCGGCACCAATCGCGCCACATGCGTTGTCCGCACCACCTGCAAAGACCTTCGTTTCAGGCGAAAGCCCGCTCTGCTCCGCAATCTCCGGCAATAGCGTACCCGTCTGATCAAAGGATTCCACCAGCGATGGGAACAGCGACAACGGAAGATCAAACGCGGCAGCGATCTCTTCGCTCCACTGCTTGTTCGCTATATCCAGCAGCAGCGTGCCCGCCGCATCCGAATACTCCGTCGCCAGCTCTCCTGTCAGACAGTAGCGCACATAATCCTTGGGTAGCATAAAATGTGCCGCACGGGCCAGCACGTCTGGCTCATGCTCCTGCACCCACAGCAGCTTGGGCAGCGTGAAGCCTTCCAGCGCGCGATTACGTGCGATATTCAGCAGGTCCGACCCGAGCTGTTCTTCAATACGACGGCATTGTGCTGTCGTACGCGTGTCATTCCACAGAATAGCCGGACGAAGCACTTGGCCTTCCTTGTCAGTCAGCACAAGCCCGTGCATCTGTCCCGAAAAGCTAATACCGTCTACGGCATCTGTGCCGCCGATTCCGGCCTTCTCCACAAGCTGTTTCAGTGATGCTAACGTGCCACTGACCCAGTCCTCAGGATGCTGTTCGCTATATCCTGCCTTCGGCTGATGGAGTGGATAAGACTGGGAGGTTTCATAAGCCACCTGACCCTTGAGGTTAACCAGCACCGTTTTGACCGCGCTGGTACCCAAATCTACGCCGATGACATAGCGTTCCTGCTCCTGATTTAGCTTCTCCTGCATCGGAGTTCCTCCTTCCCTGTTATCGTGTATTCCTTATTTTATATATGCTTAGTCAGCCAAAATGTATTGATTTAATGTTGCTTTCAGATATTCCTGGCGACCGGATACGTTTTTACGTGGTGTTTCGTTCGCCAGAGCATATTCAGCCAGAGAAGCAAGCGTTGCTTTTCCGGATACGATGTCTGCTCCAATACCTTCTTTAAAGCTGCTGTAGCGCTTCTCAATAAAGTCCTCAAACACACGATCCTCGATCAGTTTGGCAGCTACCTTCAGCCCCTTCGCATACGTATCCATACCTGCGATGTGCGCGAGGAACAAGTCTTCTGGCTCAAACGATGCTCTGCGTACCTTGGCATCAAAGTTGATACCACCACGGCCCAAGCCTTCATTTTGCAGCACTTCATACATCGTCAGGGTCGCATCATACAGATCAACTGGGAATTCGTCCGTATCCCAGCCCAGCAGCAAATCTCCCTGATTTGCATCCAGTGATCCCAGCATGCCGTTAATCCGTGCTACACGCACTTCATGATCAAAAGTATGACCCGCCAAAGTGGCATGATTAGCTTCCAGATTAAGCTTGAAATGTTGATCCAGATCATATTTTTGCAGGAAAGCAATCGTCGTCGCAGCATCAAAATCATACTGATGCTTCGTTGGCTCCTTCGGTTTTGGCTCAATCAGGAACTGAGCGTCAAAGCCAATTTCACGCGCATAGTCTACGGCCATATGGAACATACGTCCCAAATTGTCCTGCTCCAGCTTCAAATCCGTGTTCAGCAGTGTTTCGTAGCCTTCACGGCCTCCCCAGAAAACATAGTTATCTGCGCCCAGACGTTTGCCCACTTCCAGTCCTTTTTTAATCTGAGCAGCTGCGTGTGCGTATACATCTGCATTGCAAGTCGAGGCAGCACCATGCAAATAACGTGGATGGCTAAACATGTTCGCCGTGTTCCACAGCAGTTTTTTCCCCGTAGCTTTCATATGGTCCTCAATCAGATCCACGATGGTATCCAGATTGCTGTAAAATTCCTTCAATGACGCGCCTTCCGGTGCAATATCCACATCGTGGAAAGCGAAATAAGGTAAATTCAGCTTATCCAGCAGTTCAAAGGCAGCTTCCACACGTGCCTTCGCCAAATCCAGCCCGGTAAACTTGGACCATGGACGTTCCGCTGTTTCTACACCAAAAGGATCGGAGCCGCCTGCAACCAGTGTATGCCAGTAGGCCATGCTAAAACGTAAATGCTCCTCCATCGTTTTTCCCGCTACAATTTCCTGTGGATTATAAAATTTGAACGCAAAAGGATTGTCGGATTGCTTGCCCTCAAAGTTAATTTTAGATACCTGTTCGAAATAAGCCATTATAAGTTCCTCCTTTATAGTAAACGTTTACAAAAACGATTCTAGCACAGCCAAAAGACTTTGTCTATTGCTTAAACTAAGTTTGTTTTTATGATATAATATCAGGAATTACACCAACAGGAAGTGAATGAACCATGAATGTCACTGGCGATCAGGCGCTTGTCAAAAAGCTGAATAAATCCATTGTGCTGGAGCGTATTCGCCTTCATGCTCCGCTATCCCGGGCACAGTTATCCAGTCAAACTGGATTAAACAAGGCAACCGTTTCCAATCTGGTGGCAGAGCTCATTACCGATGGATTGGTGTATGAGACAGGATTAGGAGAATCCAGCGGTGGGCGTAAGCCTTTAATGCTGCTGTTCAATAGCCGTGCAGGCTTTGTACTCGGTATTGAGGTCAGCGTACAGTACATCAAGGGCGCTCTGACCGATCTGGCAGGTACCATTGAAACGGAGCTTACCTTTTCTCTAACCCAGCATGATCCCGCCTTTGTTATGGAACAGATTCGAAAGCTCGTTCAGGAGCTTATGCAGGTCACTCCTCCCTCCCCTCATGGTATTGTCGGCATTGGACTGGGGGTACCGGGTATGGTGGATGAGACCGGAACCGTGCTGTTCGCACCCAATCTGGGCTGGGAAGGGGTTCCGCTGCGGCAGCAGCTTGAGGCTGAGCTAGGTCTGCCCGTCGTAGTAGATAACGAAGCCAACGTCGGCGCGCAGGGCGAGTTGTACTATGGTATGGACGGCGATCACCGACAGCTGGTGCGGGATCTGGTCTACATCAGTGCAGGGTCTGGAATCGGGGCCGGGATTATCATTGACGGCAAACCGTATCAAGGAGCTTGGGGGTACGCCGGAGAGACGGGTCATATGACTATTGATTGGAACGGACGACTCTGCTCCTGCGGTAGTCGCGGTTGCTGGGAGCTGTATGCTTCAGAGAAGGCGTATGTAGCATCCACATTGAAACTACCTGCACATAATACAGCGGAATTACTGCCGTTTGCTCAGCAAGGTGAAGTAAGTACATTAAGCGTCCTTGATGATATTGGGCGATATTTGGGTGTGGGTATTACCAACATTGTGAACAGCCTCAACCCCGGAATGCTTATCATTGGCGGTCCACTGGCGGAAGCCAGACCTTGGTTGGAGCAAAGTATGCGTGAAGTGATTGACGAACGTGCCTTGCCCTATCACCGTCGGCAACTACAGATTCGTTTCTCCACGCTTGGCAGCCGTTCGACGATGCTAGGCGCCGCCTATGCAGCAACCGCTCCTTTTCTCGGGCGTGTACGCGTGTCCTTATAAGTAAAAAGGCCCCCATTGCAGTATGTAGCTGCGATAGGAGCCTTTTCTTAACCATATAACGATCATAGGACCGTCGTCTGCTGTTAGGTTGGATTAAGCGTTCAACACTTTTTCAAACTTGGTTTTGTTCATACCGGAAATACGTTCTTCCCCGATCAAAGTCAATGGAACGGCACGAATGCCCATATCCCAAACCTCTTGAGCAAAAGCTTC
Organism: Paenibacillus sp. SEL3; assembly: GCF_054602585.1. NCBI lineage: Bacteria > Bacillati > Bacillota > Bacilli > Caryophanales > Paenibacillaceae > Paenibacillus > Paenibacillus sp. SEL3. The sequence goes on from NZ_CM137725.1 coordinate 2,163,167, forward strand.
ATTGGTTTCAATGTTGCGTTCTTCGTACTCCACGCCTTTTTCACTCAAGTAGCTTTTTACTTGACGGCAATGCGGGCAGTTTGTAGATGTGTATACGATTGCTTTTTCCATGAATATCACCTCATCATTTATTTTGTTACATCATATTTATTCAAACTTGCGTGGATCATTACAGGGCCAGTGCGCTGTGCTCCAGGCTTTCGATGTATTTCTCGCTGTCCATAGCAGCCATGCAGCCACTACCTGCTGCGGTAATTGCTTGTCTGTAGCGTGTATCCTGTACGTCGCCACAAGCGAATACGCCAGGCACGTTTGTTTCGGAAGTACCCGGATTTACGACGATATAACCGTTCGCATCCGTTGTAATTTGTCCTTCGAGGAAGCCCGTATTCGGATGATGACCAATCGCCACGAATACGCCGCTAACTGTAATGATTTCCTCTTCACCTGTTGCATTATTCAGTACTTTCAAGCCAGTGACTCCGTTCTCGTCCGCAATCACTTCTACAGGAGTACGATTAAGCGCCCATTCAATTTTGTTGTTCGCACGAGCACGATCCTGCATAATTTTGGAGGCGCGCATTTCTTCACGACGATGCACCAACGTTACTTTAGAGGCAAAACGAGTCAGGAAATTGGCTTCTTCCAGTGCAGAGTCTCCGCCGCCGATGACAACAATTTCTTTGCCACGGAAAAAGAAGCCGTCGCATGTTGCGCAAGTGCTTACGCCACGTCCGATATTATCCTGTTCACCGGGAATACCCAGGTACTTGGCAGTCGCTCCTGTGGAAATAATCAGCGTATCGGTAACCAGTTCACCCAAACCCTCTACATCCAAAGTAAATGGACGAGCAGTTGTGTCTACTTTGTTTACCCAGCCTGTGCGGAATTCAGCGCCAAAACGCTCCGCTTGCTTACGCATATTATCCATCAAATCGGGTCCCATGATTCCTTCCGGAAAACCTGGGAAATTTTCAACTTCCGTAGTCGTAGTTAATTGTCCGCCTGGCTGTGGTCCTTCGATCACCAGTGGGCTCATGTTAGCGCGTGCCAGATAAATTGCAGCGGTCAAACCGGCAGGGCCGGTACCTATAATAATGGACTTGTACATATCTTGGTTCCTCCTAAAATATCATAAGTATTATATAACGAGTTTTCGGAACCGGGCGCTGGGCAACTGCATATACTCTAAAAGTAATTCCGCCAGAAGCTTATCCCAAAATGTGGACACCCGGATATTACAAAAACGAATCACTTGTTTTGTAGCTTTTTATGACTTAGACTGATTCTAAATCCTAATTTCATTATGCGGAAATAGCTGTAAACAGTCAAATGAAGTTTTCATGAAGCGAAGCTTAAAGATAAATCAGGTATGGAGGGATTATCCCGATTATGAATGACGTTTTTGTAGGTAGCTTTATTTCTGCCCTGTCCACTGGACTCGGCGCCGTGCCCATACTGTTTATGCGTAATATCACGCATCGGCTTCGCGATGTTCTGTTGGCTTATGCCGCAGGAATTATGACCTCTGCCTCCGTGTATAACCTCATTCCCGAAGCGATCCAGCATTCCAATTGGTTCGTGCTGACTGCGGGAATTCTGCTCGGCTGCCTCGTATTACTGGTGATGGAGATGTACATTCCCCATGCGGATTTGGAGGACCCAGATTCCAAGACCTTTCAACTGGAATCCAAATCTTTTCTCATCATCGCAGCTATTACATTGCACAATTTACCGGAAGGACTCTCTGTTGGGGTCAGCTATGCGAGTGAGACTCACAATCTCGGCAATCTGATCGCCTTCTCTATCGGCCTGCAAAATGCCCCGGAAGGCTTTATCGTAGCGTTGTTCCTTGTGAATCAAAACATCGGCCGTTTCAAGGCCTTGGGCATTGCTACCCTCACCGGAGCTGTGGAAATCATTACGAGTCTGATCGGCTTTTATTTGAGTAGCTGGGTGAACGGACTGGTACCTTACGGCCTTGCTTTTGCCGCCGGAGCCATGATGTTTATCGTCTACAAGGAACTGATTCCCGAGAGTCACGGGGATGGCAACCAGCGGATCGCCACATTCTCTTTTATTCTCGGCTTAATTACGATGATTGGGCTAACCGAATGGCTATAGCCGAGCAACACAAAAAGGCCGCCTTCTGCCTGTAATCCAGACAGATAAGCAGCCTTTTTGGCGTGTTCACATGGAGATACCTCATTTTTTTTGGTTCATGGAGCGCAATGCTTCACGATACTGCTCGTCCTCACTTTTGTGAGTCTCCTTCTCTCCATTGGATATTGGGGAATGTCTTTCCTTTTCTTCGTCCTTTTTGGCAAAACCACGTAAAGCCGCACGATAATCCTGATCTCCGTATGCATCTTTAATATTCTCGCGATCTTTTTCCACCTTCTTATCCGTCTGGATATCAGGCACCTTGTGTTGTTCCTCCGCATGATGCTCTTCGACATCGATATCCTTAGGAGGCGTCTCTTGCGCAGGATCTATCCATTCACGCGCCTCGGGTTCCACCTGTACAGGATAAGGACGTTTGCTTCTTTGCCGTGAGTCCTCTTCGGTAGAGCGAGTCTTGGAAGAGGACTTGCGCGTCATCTTCGTATTAAATACCAGCAAAAAAATAAAGGCAACCGCAGCTACTACGATAAAAGCAATGGTCATCGGTAGCCTCCTATTCTCTTTCAGCGCTACGGTACCGTCCCGCTATTTCAGCGACCCGTTTGCCCAAAGAGCGGCCTAGTGCAAGATCATCACCCGTTGGAAGATTAGGTGGTCCATTGGGGTCAGTCTCCACCGGACATGTTATCCCTACGCCGTAATAGGAGCCGTATAATGCATTTTCCGTAATATTGGCGGGCAGTCCTACAATAATCATGCCTTGATGAAGCATTGGAGTAATCAAATTCAGAAGTGTGGATTCCAATCCACCATGAACGGTAGCGGTTGTGCAAAACACAGCGCCGATTTTGTCCACCAGCTTGCCCTGCGCCCACAGATACCCCAGCTTATCAATCCAGCTTTTCAGACCGCTGCTGATCGTACCAAAATGCCCCGGACAACCCCATAGGATCGCATCCACACTCACTAGCTCATTCACATCGGCCTCATTTACATGCTTTAACAACACTTCCGTGTGCTCAAGGTGTGCTCCTTCTGCAATTGAGCGTGCGAGACGTTCGGTATGCCCATTTTCACTGTCATATACAATCATGATTCTGGTCGTCGTCATTATGCGCATCATCCTTTGTCAGCAAAATCATCCTTTTCGCATGCGCTCTTAACCTTGCCCAAAATCCATCTGAATATTATGAATCGTTTGACGCATACTTTGAAAATCCAAGAACTAGGGAGGCATGTTAACACATGAATTCACGCGCCATATTAGTCAACTTGCTAGTTATTATCATTATTCTGGCAGGAGGTGGAGCCGCCGCCTATTACTACAATCAATCCGCCAACTACATAAAAACCGATAATGCCCAAGTGAGTGGACAAGCGGTTACCGTTGCCTCTCCAGGCGCTGGCAAGCTCACAGGCTGGAATGCTGAAGTTGGTAAAACCTACACCGCTGGAAGCACACTGGGTAATGTAGAAGGAGGCGGAAGCCGAATTAGCGTTACGATTCCAACCGATGGTACCATCGTGCAGCAATCTGCGGTCAACAACTCAATTGTTGGGGCAGGCACGCCTTTAGCGAAGGCTTTTGATCTAAACAATTTATGGATTACCGCCAATATAGACGAAACGGCTGTACAGGATCTTCAAGTAGGACAAACCGTAGATGTATATATTGATGCTTACCCGGATACGTCCCTGAGCGGTAAACTCGAAAAGATCGGCCTGGCGACCGCATCGACTTTTTCACTACTGCCCACTTCCAACACCACTGCCAACTATACCAAGGTGACGCAGGTCGTGCCTGTCAATATTTCCATTCAAGGTTACAAGGGGCTGGGTATTATCCCGGGAATGAGTGCGACTATCAGAGTTCACAAGTAGGGGGCTGTCATGGATCAAAAAATGTCCGTCGGACGTATTCTGTCCGTGCTGCTGCTAGGCGCCTTCATTTCGATTTTGAATCAAACGCTGCTTAACGTGGCCATTCCACACTTAATGAATGATTTCAATGTGTCTGCCACAACCGTTCAATGGCTTTCCACCGGATATATGCTAACCAACGGGATTTTGATTCCTATCACTGCTTTTCTGATTGAGTCCTTCGGAACACGTGCGCTGTTCATCTCCGCGATGGGGTTATTTACTGCCGGGTCTGTCGTCTGTGCTGCCAGTACCGGCTTTGCGCCTATGCTGGTTGGACGTGTTATCCAGGCCAGCGGAGCAGGCATCATCATGCCTGTGGTGATGAACGTGTTCCTGACTGTGTTTCCTCCAGAAAAACGGGGCGCTGCCATGGGTACTATGGGAATCGCCATGATGTTTGCCCCGGCGATTGGACCAACTTTATCCGGCTATATTGTGGAGCATTACAGCTGGCGGCTGCTATTTTTACTTGTTATTCCGCTGGCGGTCATTGATATTCTGTTTGCCATACGCTGGCTCAAAAATGTATCCAAGCTAACGAAACCGAACTTTGACCTGCTGGGAACCGTCTTTTCCACCCTTGGGTTTGGCTTCCTGCTGTATGGCTTTAGTTCAGCTGGGGACAAAGGCTGGGGTAGCAATACAGTAATACTCACACTCGCTGCCGGGATTGTGTTTATTGTATTGTTTATCGTGCGCGAGCTGAACATGCTACAGCCGATGCTGGAGTTCCGTGTGTTTAAATATGATATTTTTACTGTATCAACCTTAGTCGGGGCTACCGTCAACATGACGATGTTTGGCGGTATGCTGCTGCTGCCAATCTATTTGCAAAATATACGCGGCTTTACACCGTTGCAATCCGGTCTGCTGCTGTTGCCGGGTGCACTGCTGATGGGTGTGATGTCACCCATATCAGGGGCAGTATTTGACCGTATAGGCGCAAGGCCGTTGGCGATCATTGGGCTGATCATTACGGCAGTCACGACATGGGAGTTCAGTCTGCTAACCGACGCCACCACCTACGGACATATTATGATCATCTATACGATTCGCAGCTTCGGAATGTCACTGCTGATGATGTCCGTCCAGACGGAAGGGCTAAACCAGTTGCCTCCCCATCTCGGTAGCCATGGTACAGCCATGTCCAATACAGTACGGCAAATTGCCGGGTCTATCGGTACCGCTTGGCTCATTACTGTAATGAGCAGCCGGACCACGATTCATGTAGCGGATTATGCGAATGTCGCTACCACCGCCAATGTTCCTTTAACCGAAGGGGTAGCACAGTTGGGACAAACCCTCGCGCAAACGGCGGGTATTTCAACAGAAAGTGGTTCATCGTTGGCGCTACAACAGGTGTACCGAAATGCTGTTACGGAATCGACGATCCATGGCATTAATGATGCCTTTATCATTGCTACAGGGATTGCGCTGGCAGGGCTATTGTTTTCCTTGTTCTTACGACGGTCTACGCCACGCCGAAGATAGACGTACAGCGTTGCGAGGCTGCAAAAGAAGGAGCATTCACCCCTTGAATTTTTAAGAGGATGAATGCTCCTTCTTGTGATTATTAGCCCTATGACCGTAATAAGCGCAGGCCATTCAAAATAACCAGTAATGTGCTACCTTCATGCCCAATAACCCCAAATGGCAGGGCTATATCTTGCACAAAGTTGCTGATCACAAGCAGCAAAATGACACTTACCGCAAAGATCATATTTTGTTTAACCACCCGCTGCGCCTTGCGGGCCAGTGCTACCGTCGGAGCAATCTCCTCGATTCCATCGTTCATCAGCACAACGTCTGCGACCTCCAGTGCGGCTCCGCTGCCATGCATCCCCATGCCTAGTCCTACGGTTGCCGCTGTCAACGCAGGAGCGTCGTTCACACCGTCGCCGACCATGACGACATGCCCGTACTGCTCCCGCAGCATGCGAATATGGCTGACTTTGTCCTCCGGCATTAAGCCAGCATACACGGCGTCAACTCCGGCCTGCGCCGCGATCACAGCGGCCGTTTCTGGACGGTCCCCGGTTAGCATGACAACCCGGATACCCTGCGCTTGCAGTCGTTTCACGGACTCTTGGGCCTGCGGACGCAGCTCGTCGCGTAGTGCCAGCATTCCGGCAATCCGATCATTCGCGAGGATGATGGATACGGTTTTGCCCTCAGCTTCCAGCCGGGCCCGACTCTCCATCCACTTTGGCTCTGCCAGAGAACCAGGTTCATCCAGTACATTTGTACGCCCAATTTTCCACTTCACCCCACCTATGATGCCTTCCATTCCCCATCCGGTGAGTGCCTGCACTTCTTCGGTTGGAAGAAGATCTCTCTGTCCCAAATCAGCTTCGGCTTTGGCTACAATCGCTCGCGCCAGTGGATGCAAAGAATAGCTTTCAATTGTGGCGACCATATGCAATAACTCATCGGCATCGTATTCTGCGGCGGTAATCCAATCCGTGACGACAGGTGACCCCATCGTTAACGTGCCTGTTTTGTCAAAAGCAACAACAGAAGTCAATGCCATATTCTCCACATGTGCACCACCTTTGAACAGGATGCCCCGTCGGGCACGGTTGGAAATGGCCGATAGCATTACTGGCATAATGGATGATACGAGCGCACAGGGGGAGGCCACGACGAGGAACACCATAGCCTTGTAAAACGCTGCTGCCCACGTCCAGCCTAATGCTATGGGTGCACCGGCAATGACGATCAGCGTGACAGCAACAACAATTCGAGCGTACACCGATTCGAACGTTTTAATAAAACGCTGGGAATCAGGAACTTCGGTCTGAGCCTCTTCCACCATACGAATGATTTTCGAAAATAAAGTGTTCTCTGAGGACTGACTAACCTCCACATATAGCACCCCTTCTCCATTAATGGTGCCCGCATATACCTCGTCACCTTCCACCTTATTTACCGGAATAGATTCACCGGTAATCGATGCCTGATTCACTGCCGAAACGCCCTTAGAGATTCGGCCGTCCGCCGGAATCAGTTCGCCCGGCTTCACCAGCAGCAGGTCGCCTGGCAACAGCTGCTCAATGCCGACCGTTTCGGTCCCCTCGCGAGACAAGCGCAAAGCCGTTTCCGGCTTCAACGCCATAAGCTCAGAAATATCCTTACTACTACGCTCGGTGGTATAGCTCTCCAGCGCACCGCTGAGTGCAAAAATAAAGATCAGCATGGCTCCTTCATTCCAATAGCCAATGGCCGCAGCTCCTAGGGAGGCAGCAATCATGAGCAGGTTAACATCCAGATCATGTTCTCGGATCAGTGTTTCGACTCCTTCCCTGGCTTTGGACCAGCCCCCAAGGGCATAGGACACCACATACAGAATGACCGATAGCCATTGCCACCAATGTGAGACTCCCCATGCCATCAACATCAGCAATCCACTACCTAGAGCAGCTTGCATCTCCTTGTTTTTCAGCATACTTTTAAGCTGAAATTGCGGCTTACGATTCGGACCGGGTCGTCCGCTGCCACTGTTTTTTGAAAGGGTTCGGTTAGAGGGAGACAATGTATCTTGTAATCGTTGAACAGCTTGCATCATGTCACGTTCCTTTCCATATTTTGTTCCTTGTACTAGCATCTCATTGAGAATGATATCCATTGTTAAGTGCCTTAAAATAGCACATGCTGCTTCGGGAAGCCCGAAGCAGCATGTTTAGCAAATGAGAATGATAATCATTTTTGCATCTATACAATTATTTTGGTTTAGAGAAACTTTTGTTTTATTATATACCTTTTCTTTTCCACTTGTAAACCAGCAATAGTCTAAATAAAAAAAGATACCCGCGCAAACACCACAGGTATCCTCCATATTTAGAGCATCCGATTCAGGATTTGCAAAAATCGATTCCAGTCGCTCCAAAGTGCAATATATAGACGAACTAGACCATTTCGATCTATATTTTGTTCCTTGAAAATCGCTTATTGGATTTTTGCAAAATCCTCTATTACATGAATTCAGGTTATCTTCAGGCTAAAGGAAACTTCCACGCATGGTTGTGTGCAGTCCCAGAAGTGTGCTGACGATCTGCGGGCTGTTGCAGTTCCAAACGCGCAGCTGCAAGGCGTGCGGCGGGAATTGCTGTGTCCGGGCAAATGACCCCCGTCAGCTCATTCTCCCAGATCGAAATCCCATCCAGAGACTGGTTAATTTCATCTATTGCTATCCATAAAGGAAGCTCGGGCTTTACACGTCGAACAGCTTCCATTATGCATTTTATCGTATCACTAGTATTCTCATGACCATCGACACCGGGTGGAATCAACTGATCCTCAGTCCTAATATCATCGGATGGAGTTGGCATGACTTCTAAAATGACCGTATCGGCAAAACGTGTCAGATCTGCAGCTTGAGCCACCTGCTTGATCTGTCGTGCACCCACTTTGGATATGTTATTGGGGTTGGCTGACTCCTCCGACCGCGCGGCTTCCTTGTTCCATGTTGGGCTTATGTTAGGCACCAAAGACGGGGCAACTGTCAAAAGCACGCCTACCCGATATGGAATGCACCGAAGACGTCCGCATAAGGTCTGCTCCGCAACGCCGTCAATCCAGTCTCGGGTTGCCCGGAATTCGTCCACGTCAGCCGGATTGCGTACCATAATCTCCAGCTTGGGTTCTCCCCCCTGCCGCACGCTCCGCAACGCCGCACGCAGTAATGCCTCCAGCTGCATATCTTGCAAGCTGCCAATACCCACTGCATTGTTCTGCTCCATTAGGGCGACAGTGAGTGGCGATCCGTTCAGAGACTCGAATAAGCCTTCATACTCTGTTTCCAGCAAGCTGATGATTCGGCGGGACAAATGCTCACACAATCCAGGCAGGCCAGATGCCTGGTTAAAGGTTTTGTACGTGTCAGATGCACGAGAGCCGGGAATAAGGATGGGGTCGGGCTCCCCGTCAGGGGCATGAATCGTCTGTCCAGACTCAGCTACGTCCAGATAGGCATAGCATAATTCCCCCACGCGGCCAGAGGCCTGTGACAAGGGGCCATGCAGAAGACTATAACCGTCGAAACTGCCTATTTCTGTTGCTGTCTCTGTACTTATACGACTCATACTTGTAGGAGCATCGGCATAAATCCGTATGAAGGTACGTCTGTATTCATCGCTCCATTTTAGGAGTGTACCCATTGCTTGCCCAATATCGTTGCCGCTATTCAGCATCGTTTCCCCAAGTAATTCGGGATTCGCAGCCATCAAAGCCTCCGCTCGGCTGATTACGCCCTGCTCAGCTAAACCAACCAGCCAGCCCAACGGATCTTCCTCCTGCGTAGCAGATACTTCATGGCTGCCTGCCCTTAGCGTCTCCATAGCCAACCTCTGTGCAGCAGTCTCCATACCCGACTCTGGATCTTTGAGATCCCGGCTGTTTTTGCCGCCCAACAGCTCTGCGAATACATGCATCAGTTTAGCCTCCATGCTATTAATCCATCCTTTCTTCCGTCAGCAAGTTGGCACACACGAATTTGAGTACCCCTCCAATTAAGGAAAACGCTTACTCATAATGGAGCAACCGAATCTTACATGGGCCTTACTTGTAAAGCCCCTACCTTAACGTATTAGGCACGCCACACATTTATACATCTGGGCACAGCTACCCTACAACCCACAAGTAATCTCTATACTGCTGGTACAAGACCACTCGAAAAAGGAACTTATAAAATAAACACCCCCGGTTTTCACAGGATGCCTACATCCTATGTTAACCCGGGGGTACTTATTTTTACTCGTAAGAACGAACCTTCAATACACGCATCACATTCAATACGGCTAGCAATGTTACACCTACATCGGAAAATACAGCCTCCCACATCGTAGCAATACCGAATGCTCCCAGCGTAAGAAACACAGCTTTGACACCTAGTGCAAATATGATGTTTTGCCATACGATACGACGCGTGCGCTTGGCGATATGGATGGCCGTAACCAGCCTTGAAGGCTCGTCGTTCATGATTACGATATCTGCCGCCTCAATCGCAGCGTCCGAACCCAAGCCACCCATCGCTACACCGACATCTGCCAGCGCCAGTACGGGTGTATCATTGATTCCATCGCCCACGAACAAAATTTTGTCGCTCGTTTTTTTACTTGCAGACAACTGCTCGATGGCTTCGGCTTTGTGCTGAGGTAACAGCTCTGCCCTTACTTCATCCAAACCCAGCTGTCGTCCTACAGCCTCGGCAACTGTCCGATTGTCACCCGTCAGCATGATGGTTTTCACCACACCCAACTTTTTCAGTGAAGTAACCGTTTGGGCTGCGTCTTCCTTAACCTCATCTGAAATCAGAATGCACCCGGCATACGTTCCGTCTACCGCCACATGTACGACCGTTCCTTCATCCAGCGTCCCTGCTTGCTGCGCCACGTTAAAAGCAACATGTTCCCGCTCCATCAGCTTGGCGTTCCCGGCCGATACCAGACGACCATCTATTTGTGCCTGAATCCCGTGACCGGATATTTCACTATACTGCTGAACCCGTTCTGCTCTGAGTTCTTTACCGTAGGATTCACGCAAAGATGCAGCAATAGGATGTGTCGAATGCAGCTCCGCCAAAGTGGCGGTTTCGAGCAGGGTTTCGTTTGTAAAATCCCCGGCAGGATAAATCCCTGTTACACGGAAAACACCTTTGGTGAGTGTGCCTGTTTTATCAAAAACAGCGTATTTTACATGATTCAGAGCTTCAAGATAATTCCCGCCCTTGATCAGAATACCTGAACGGGAGGCTGCCCCGATTCCCCCAAAGAAGCCCAATGGAATAGATACTACCAGCGCACATGGACAAGAAATAACGAGGAAAACAAGCGCACGGTACACCCAATCTGCAAATTGTGCACCTGGCACAACAAGCGGTGGAACAACCGCCAACAACAGCGCTACAATAACCACTACGGGAGTATAGTATCTGGAAAATTTCGTGATAAACTTTTCAGTCGGCGCTTTTTTGGCACTCGCATTTTGCACTAATTCCAAAATTTTAGAGACCGCGGATTCACTAAACTCTTTGCTAACCTCTACCGTTAGAAGTCCGTTCGTATTGATAAATCCACTCAACACGTTGCTTCCCGGCTCTACGGTACGAGGCACGGATTCACCAGTCAACGCAGAGGTATCCACATGCGATTTACCATCTACAACTTTACCGTCCAGCGGGATCTTCTCGCCCGGCTTAATTACAATCAAATCCCCAATGCGAACGTCTTCTGGAGACACTCTCCGTACGGACTCAGCCGTCTTCAAGTTCGCATAGTCCGGTCTAATATCCATCAGATCACTGATGGACTTACGTGAACGGTTAACTGCGATGCCTTGAAACAGCTCTCCGATTTGATAAAAGAACATGACAGCTACGCCTTCCGGGTATTCCCCAATCGCAAATGCACCAACAGTAGCCAGCGTCATCAGGAAGTATTCGTCAAAGGCCATTCCACGCACCAGACTGCGTGCAGCCTGCAAGACAACATCACCGCCAACGATGATATATGCCAGTAAAAATAAAGCCAGCTTGCCTACACCTTCAACAGGTAACCACCAGGCAACAGCCGCAACGACCGCACCAATAGCCAAACGCGCAATCATGCGGCGCATACCGTCCGTACCGTGATCATGCGTATGCCCAGCGTGGCTATCATCTCCATGCGAATGTGAATGAGCATGGGTGGATTCACCATGTTTGTGCTCTGCATGGTGGTTGTGATGCTCGTGTGTATGCCCTTCACCTTCATCATTATGCTCATGACCGCATGCACAATCCTCTACGCTATCTGATTGTACTGCACCAGCATGGCTTCGACTGTCTTCATGTAGGTGGCCACGGGCACTTTTTACCACCATCCGAACATGTGGCTCAAGTCTATGAACCTTCCGTTCCGTCTGGCGAAAAACCTCTTCTTTTTGATCCGAACTTGTGGTCATCGTCAACGTTTTCGTAACAAAATTGACCGAGCAATCCATAACCCCTTCTATTTTACTGACTCCATTTTCAATCTTGAGCGCACAGTTGGCGCAATCCAAACCTTCCAAAATCCATTCATGCCGTTCCGTTCTTTTTAGAGCATCCATAATCATTGGCCTCCAATTAACTATATATGAGCAACTGTTCATATATTATTTATTAAGGTCATTATATTCAGGATCAGGGTCAAAAGTCAATGACATCTAGCCCTTTTTAACAAAAAAATCGACTTCAACGGACAAACGCCAAAAGAGCGCCAATCGCTTGGCGCCCTCTGTTGTTTTATCCCAAAAGATTATTGATGTGATATGTGTTGATGGGTTTGCAAAAAGATCTGCTCCACATGATTATCATCCAGTGAATAAAACACCGTTTTGCCTTCTTTGCGTCGTTTGACAATACGCAGGTTGCGCAAATAACGAAGCTGGTGGGATACCGCAGATTGTCCCATATTGAGCACCTGGGTCAGATCATGAACACACAGTTCTTTTTGTGCCAGGGCATAAATCAGCTTGATTCGTGTCGGGTCACCCAAAGCTTTAAACAGCTCCGACATTTTGTATGCGATGGAATCCTCAACAAGGGAAGATTTTATGCGCTCGATTTCCTGATCTGAACCGTGACAAGCCGGCTCGCAATCCAAAGCTTCCGTTTCAGAATTCATCCTTTTCACCCCGTGTATTTCGACTTGATGCTCCTATTATAGCAAATTCGTAGAGTTTACGAATAGCTTATATTACAGCTTGCCCTGTAACAGAAGACTTCCAAGTCTCAAATGCTTGCCTAACGCTATAGCTTTACACTACATAGAGCTTAATAAAGCTTAATTCAACGTTTTTAATACTTCATCACTGTAAGGAATAATTTCTTCTATTTGTTGATCACGTAACTTCATCGCAAACGCTGGATCAACCAGCAAAGCACGCCCAACCGCAACCAGATCAGCTTCCTCTCGTTCTACTTGCCCCACGAGTTGTTCTAATCTTGCCTCTACACTACTGGATTGTTCGGTTTGACGATTATTATTTTTTTCAAAATCACTCAAAAATGCCTTCTCCAAGCCAATGGAGCCTACGGTAATAACTGGCTTACCTGTTACCTTTTTCGTCCAAGCTGCCAGGTTTAGATCGGACCCTTCAAATTCCGGTTCCCAAAAACGGCGGCTTGAGCAATGGAATACATCCACTCCTGCCTTCACTAATGGAGCGAGAAACTGTTCAAGTTCCTGAGGTGTCTGTGCCAGCTTTTCTTCATAGTGGTACATCTTCCACTGGGAGAATCGCAGTATAATTGGGAAATCCGGCCCTACTGCACGCCGACAAGCCTCAATGACCTCCACCGCAAATCGAGTACGCTGGACCAAATTGCCTCCATATTGATCGGTACGCTTATTCGTTTTGTCCCAGAAAAACTGATCGATTAAATAGCCATGTGCCCCATGAAGCTCAATGCCGTCAAAACCCACTCGCTGGGCATCGGCAGCAGCCTGAGCATAAGCGGAGATGATATTCGCAATCTCGGTCTCGGTCAACGGCTCAACTACCTTTTCACCGGCAGGAGAAATACCGGACGGACCGACAGGCAATGCCTCGGGATTCGGTTGGTTATCCGCACCTATTTGGCGAGCTGTACCCACATGCCAGAGCTGCGGTATAATCTTGCCACCTACCGCATGAACCTCCTCGACTACCTTGGCCCACCCCTTTAATCCCTCACCATAAAAATTAGGAATGCTGGTGTGCTCTACAGCTGCGGGATGATTAATAGCAGTTCCCTCCGTAATAATCAAACCAACCGCATTTTCTGCACGCCGACGATAATACATCGCCACGTCAGACCCTGGGATACCTTGAGGAGAAAAATTTCGTGTCATTGGCGCCATAACAATCCGATTGGGAAGAGATAAATTACCTGCCTTAAAAGGTTTAAACAGTAATTCTGTGTTCATTACTTTTCCCTCCGCTCTCCACTAGTATTATCGTTTTCACTCTACTGTTATACAATTCCATTTTACACATACGTAAACTTGAGTTCAAGAAACCACAGTTTTAATTTTAATAAGCTACACAAAAAAAAGAAGAAGCGGTTCTAAGTCCGCTCCTTCTTTCCTAATTAGTTTGTACTTGTGTGATTTTTAGTGTGCTACCATGTTGTATTCCATAATCCATACTGAACCACCAACGACGGTCAACAGGATCACTACACCAAGAATCAAGGTCATAACATTCCAACGTGGTCCATTGCTTTCACGGATGTGCATGAAGAAGAAAAGCTGAACCAGAAATTGCAGCACTGCCGCGGCTAAAATAACAACCATGGTCGAAGTGCGGCTCAACATATGATTCATCACCACGAAGAGAGGAATGATGGTCAGTACGATGGACAGAATAAACCCGATAACATAGGATTTCACTGAACCGTGAGAATCATCATGACCATGCGAACCCGCTCCTGATTGATGCTGTGCCATCTACATCACCCCCATCAAATAGACGACTGTCAGCAAGAAGATCCAGACAGCGTCCAAAAAGTGCCAATACAAGCTCAATGCCGAAACTTTCCCCTTCGTCTCTGGTGTAAGCCCGCGTTTTTTCAACTGGAACATGAGTCCAATCATCCAAACCAGACCTAACGAAACGTGAAGTCCGTGCGTTCCGACTAGAGTGAAGAATGCCGACAAGAACGCACTGGTTCCAAAATTGGCTCCTTCGTGTACCATTTCAACAAACTCGTAAACTTCAAAACCGATAAAACCAAGACCCAGGATCGCTGTTACGATTAACCAGCTGATTAATCCCTTCATGCTTCCTTTGTTCATAGCCAACACAGCCAGACCACTTGTGAAGCTGCTCGTGAGCAAGAGGAACGTTTCAATAATAACGCCCGTCATGTTAAACAGCTCTGCGCCACCTGGTCCTCCGGCTGTGTTATTCCGAAGGACAACGAAGGTTGCGAACAAGGTACTGAACAGGATTACGTCCGTTACGAGGAAGATCCAAAAACCAAGCATCTTCAGCTCTTGCGGATCGTGATGCCCGTGGTCATGATCATGGCTGTGATGTGCTGCAGCTTGTGCCATTATACAGACCCCCTTATTGCCGCTTCCGTGCGTTTTACTTCATCCGCAGGGATATAGTAGTCGCCATCATAGGAGAAGAACGAACGGCAAATCATACAAATTGCCACACCGATCAGCCCTGGAATATAGAAGAACGACCATCCGAATACGAAACCGAAACCTGCAATGAAAAAGAATACCGACATAATGAATGGAATCGCCGAGTTTTTCGGCATATGAATCGCTTCAATTGGCGGTTGCTTTCTGAAAATACCTTTTGCACGTTTATCTTTTTCTGCCCACCAGTCATCACGTTCTTCTACTTGTGGAATGGTAGCAAAATTGTATTCCGGTGCAGGTGAAGGAATCGACCATTCCAACGTATGGCCACCCCAAGGGTCACCTGTTGTATCCTTCAGCTTGCGGTAATTCTTGATGCCCAGAAGAATTTGAAGAACCTGGAACAAGAACCCAATCCCCATCAGGAATGCCCCAACGGTCGAAACGAGGTTAAGCGGCTGCCAGCCGGTATCCCAGCCATAAGTGCTCAGACGACGCGTCATACCCATCAGACCGAGAGAATATTGTGGAATAAAACATACATAGAAACCGATGTTCCAGAACCAGAAAGCCCATTTACCAGGCGTTTCAGGCAATGTGAAACCGAACATTTTAGGCCACCAATAGTACAGACCTGCCAAGTAACCGAACACTACACCACCAATCAGAGCGGAGTGAAAGTGAGCGATCAAGAAGTAACTGTTATGGAACTGGAAGTCAGCAGGCGCTACAGACAACATGACGCCCGTTAAACCAGCAATCAAGAAGTTCGGAATAAAAGCAATTGACCACATCATAGGGGTTTTGAATGTAATCTTACCCCGATACATCGTGAACAGCCAGTTAAATACTTTAACCCCTGTCGGTATAGCGATAACCATCGTCGAAATCGCAAAGAATGCATTAACATCTGCGCCTGATCCCATCGTGAAGAAGTGATGCGCCCAGGTGAAGAAGGACAGGATCGCAATCATGAACATAGCGTAAACCATGGATTTGTAGCCAAACAATTTCTTTTTGGAGAATACACTGATGACCTCGGAATAAATACCGAAGGCAGGCAAAACTACAATGTATACCTCAGGGTGACCCCACATCCAGATCAAGTTGATATACATCATCGGGTTACCGCCGAAATCAAGCGTAAAGAAGTGTCCTCCTCCAAAGCGGTCAAGGAACAGCAATGCCAAAGTAACCGTCAGAATCGGGAATGCGAAAATGATAATAACACATGACGAAAATACGGACCACGTAAAGACAGGCATTTTCATCCAAGTCATACCAGGTGCACGCATTTTAATAATGGTCACAATAAAGTTGATCCCCGTAGCCAATGAACCTATACCAGAAATCTGAATACCCCAGATATAGAAGTTCTGACCGACGCCTGGACTAAATTGCAGTTCTGAAAGCGGTGGATAACTCAACCACCCTGCATCTGGCGAACCGCCGATAACAAAGGACAAGTTGAACAACATCGCTCCCATAAAGAAAAGCCAAAAGCTCAATGCGTTCAGGAAAGGAAACGCAACGTCGCGCGCACCAATTTGAAGGGGTACGGCGATATTAAACAAACCAAACATCAACGGCATCGCCATAAACAGGATCATGATCGTGCCGTGAGTTGTGAAAATCTGATTGTAATGCTCAGGATGCAGAAGTGTCACATCCGGTGTAGCCAGTTGAACACGCATCAATAATGCATCCACGCCTCCGCGGAATAACATCAAGATGGCCGCAAGAATATACATAATACCGACTTTTTTATGGTCAACAGTAGTCAACCAGTTTTTCCAAAGCCAGCCCCATTTTTTGAAATAAGTGAGCACAAACACGATCCCGATCGTCGCTAATGCGATGGAGACGTCCGCTCCATAGATCATTGGGTCTCCAGTAACGAAGAAAGTGGATGCAAACTCTTTTATTTTGTCAAGCATTGGGGGCCTCCTTCCTTATAATCATTTAATTGTGTCCGCTCATATTCATATGACTCATGTCCATTCCAGCATGATCTTCTGTGCCGGACTTGGTTGAATCTTCTGTGGATGTAGCTCCGCCATGTCCAGCATGGGGGTTAGGAGCCCCTTCCACTACATACTTGTTGACAATCTCTTTGAACAAGCCATCTGGAATCGAAGAATACTCATCAGGCTGGGACAAACCTGGTTTTGCAAGCGCCAAATAGCCGTCTTTCGTCAGCGGCTTAGACTGCTTCTTGATGTCAGCGACCCAGTTTTTATACTCTTCATCCGACTGGACCTCTACATCAAAACGCATTTGTCCAAAATGCTCACCGCTAAAGTTTGCACCCGAACCAAAGTAAGTTCCTTCGTGATCGGCCTGCAAATGCAGTTTCATAGCCATGCCTGACATGGTGTAGATTTGTCCGCCCAATTGCGGAATCCAGAACGAGTTCATCGGTGCGTCAGCAGTCAGTTCAAAACGGACTGGAACACCTTTAGGAATGTGAACTTGGTTAACTGTAGCTATACCTTCCTCTGGGTACATAAAGAGCCATTTCCAGTCCAGTGAAGTCACTTGAATGGTTACTGGCTTTTGCGTACTTGCCAATGGCTTGGAAGGCTCCAGCAAGTAGGTATATCTTGCAGTAATAACCGCAATAATACAGATAACGATAATTGGAATAGCCCACCATGTGGTCTCCAGCTTTTTGCTGTCATCCCAGTGGGGTTGGTACTTCACCTTATTTGTCGGTGTATCACGATACCGCCAAATGATGAAGAAAGTCAAAATCATGACCGGTACAATTATTAGCGCAGACAATGCCGTTGTAAGAATGATCAGCTCTTTTTGTGCTTGCCCAATGGGTCCTTTCGGATCGAAAACAACGTATTTTCCGCCAGCATAAAAACACGTCCAAATGAGCAATGCTACCGTGAGCACGGTCAAAACCAACGCAATAATCGCTTTTGGTTTTTTGTTCATGTTGTTCCCCTCTCCTTAAATAATAAATTACTCAAAACTTAACGAACTCCTGTAATGTTGCCCCTATATAAGATAGCAGAAAAGCGACCATTTTTTTTATTGTTAACAGAATTGTCGATTATTTGTCCGATTTTTGTGAAAAATATCTCTAAAAATAAAATTTCTCTTGCAAATTCAAAATATATTATAATTCAAAGATGACATATTAAAAACGTTATTTGTGTATCTTAAAGAAGTTATATTAAAGAAAAAAGCGGGACTCCCTACAGTTATCATCCTACACTGCT
Source organism: Paenibacillus sp. SEL3 (assembly GCF_054602585.1). Lineage (NCBI taxonomy): Bacteria > Bacillati > Bacillota > Bacilli > Caryophanales > Paenibacillaceae > Paenibacillus > Paenibacillus sp. SEL3. The sequence goes on from NZ_CM137725.1 coordinate 2,181,543, forward strand.
CGAAGCCCCACGTTGTTGTTTTCAGTATATATTTGCTTTAAATCATTTTTAATTTTATTAACTGCGACCGTTTTCCTGGTCTTCCTTCTTGCGTGCAATGACAAATGATTTCCCAACGAGAAAAATAAAAATCCCGGCAACAACGCAGCCAATGCCTGTCATTAAATATATATTTCGATCAGTCAAATTTCCTATATCAAGCAAAATAAGGATAATACCTGCAATACAAGCGATCAAAGCGATAACAGATACCGTACGGCTCATCTGCCCGTCAGTTGATCCTGATTTTCTAAAATTTGCAGCCATCCCCTCCACTCCCTTCGGTCCAAAATAATTTTAACGCCCTCGTTCGGTATTTTTGTCAGTATGCACACATCTTGCTTCTTTATTCCCTTTGGTCTCTACATACCTGAAACAACCCTCTGCATATCCTGACTATTATTACCCCGGAAGACCCAGTATTCAAACAAAAGGGAATGAAGACAGATCCGTCTTTGCTATATTTTTTAAAAAAATTGCTCTTCGTTTAACGTCTGGTCTCCAACCAGTTATTACTTACTATATTTCGATACCAATAGTAACTTTCCTTCGGGGTGCGGACCTGTGTGCGAAAATCGACATGAATCATGCCAAATCTCATATTATATCCCTCTGCCCACTCAAAATTGTCCATAAGTGACCATGCCATATATCCTTTGACATGAAGGCCGTCATGAATCGCCCGGTGTACCTGCACCAAATGCTGCTGCATATACGAAATGCGACGGTCATCCTGAACCTTGCCATTCACGACATCATCGTTGATACAAGCCCCATTCTCTGTGATATAAATATCGAGGTTACCGTATTTTTGCAAATAATGCAGTACCTCGTACAGCCCACGCGACTCCACTGGCCAGCCGATATCTGTTACAGGTAGCCCCATATTGATTTCTTCAGATTGAAGAAACCCGGCTTCAGGATTAAAGCGATTAACCGACATACTATAGTAATTAATACCGATCATATCAATAGGCTCGCCAATAATATCCATATCACCATCCTGAATAGGCACGGTAGCTCCCTGCTCCGCGAACCAGTCTACCAAAAACTGAGGATACGAGCCTTGATAAATAGGTTGAAGAAACCAGTCACTGTGCAGGGAAATGGTGCGCGCACAAGCAGCTTTATCTTCCTCAGATGTACTGTAAGGGACAGCCCATGAGACATTGGGAGCGATACCGATCTGGCCACTGGTGCCCAGCTCACGGAAGCGGCGCACAGAAAGACCATGTGCAACTAGCAGATGATGTCCTACATCAATGGCTGTCTGAAGATTTGTCAGACCTGGGGCATGAACACCCAGCATATTGGATAAAAAGGCGATACACCACGGTTCATTGAATGTTAGCCAATGGTGTATTTTACCGTGGAACTCGCGGAACATCGTTTCTGCATACTGGACAAATGCTTGAATCGTGTGACGATTCTCCCATCCTCCAGCATCCTGAAGCGCTTGAGGCAGATCCCAATGGTACAGTGTACAAAACGGTTCAATCCCGTTTTCGTTCAACAAATCGACTACGCGATGATAATAGTCCAATCCTTCTTGATTGACTTCACCGTCACCATTGGGAAATATACGCGGCCAGGACACGGAAAAACGGTATGTACGAATGCCCAGCTCCTTCATTAGGCGGATATCTTCCTCGTAGCGATGATAGCTGTCACAAGCTACATTGCCGTTATCACCGTTGAATACTTTGCCAGGCGTATGGGCAAAGGTATCCCAGATCGACAAGCCTCTCCCATCCTCCTCATAAGCTCCTTCGATTTGATAGGCTGCCGTCGCGGTGCCCCACATAAAGTCCTGCGGAAATTGAAAAATGGTCATATTGTCTATTCCTCTCCTTCAATTATAATCGTATGTCCGTTCGTTATTTCCTGCTCTTTGGTAAAAATCCATGACAAAATAAATCCTCCGTGCTCAGGATCAGGCAGAGCCTGACGAGCATCTGCGCTAAATGGATGTGCACTGCGAATCGTGCAGCTTCCTGCTGAGATGGATGTGGCCAGTTCTGCACGGACAAGCCGGGAACCGGACCATTCCATGCCGACCGTCATCCCGCCATGTCCCTTCAATCCACTGACCCGTCCCTCCGGCCATGCCGTTGGCAGGGCAGGCAGTAACGTCAGCTCTCCCGGACGGCTTTGTAGCAGCATTTCTGCGATCCCCGCCGTCGCACCAAAATTACCGTCGATCTGAAAAGGCGGGTGAGCGTCAAATAAATTAGGATAGGTCGATTGCGACAGCAACGTGCGAACATACCGATGTGCGGCGTCGCCATCTTCCAGTCGAGCGTACAGATTAATCAACCAGGCACAGCTCCATCCGGTATGCCCACCACCGTGATCAAGCCGTCGACGCAACGATATGCGAGCCGCCTCAGCTAGCTCCGGGGTATCACGGATGTGAATTTGTCGACCAGGATATAACCCATATAGATGCGAAACATGTCGATGCCCAAGCTCCGCTTCCTCAAAATCGACAAACCATTCCTGTAGCTGACCGTGGCGACCAATTTGATAGGACATTAATCTGTCTCGTGTCTCCTCGCAGCGGTTGCGGAACTCATCATCTAGTTCCAGCAGATCCGCAGCTTGAATGCAGTTACCCAACAGCTCTCGAATCAGCGTCATATCCATGGTAGAGCCCATAGATATGCTGCAATCCTCGCCATCCGTCGTTTTGAATTTATTTTCAGGTGATGTGGATGGGGACGTCACAAGCTGACCCTCCGGGCCTTCTACGAGCCAGTCCATGCAAAAGGCTGCCGCCCCCTTCATGAGCGGATAAGCTTGTTCTGCCAAATAGGCTATATCCAAGGTAAACAGATAGCGCTCCCATAGGTGAGCAGTTAGCCATACACCTCCAAGCGGCCAAAATGCCCAGCTGGCATGTCCCCCTGAAGGTCCGGCGTATCTCCACACATCTACATTGTGATGAGCCGCCCATCCTTGAGCACCATAATGGATGGAGGCTACCCTCCGTCCCGTACGAGCCACTTCTCCAATCATGTGCAGCAAGGGTTCATGGCACTCGGCAAGATTGCATACCTCTGCGGGCCAATAGTTCATCTGAGTATTAATATTGGTTGTATAATTACTGTTCCACGGCGGCTGCACCCAGTCATTCCAGATGCCCTGAAGATTGGCAGGCTGACTCCCCGGACGCGAGCTACCCATGAGCAAATAGCGGCCATACTGAAATAACAGCACTTCCAGCCCCGGGTCGGCCTGACCTTTCTGATAACGTTCTAATCGCAGATCGGTCGGTAGAACGAATTCGTCGGGTAGAGTATCACCTCCCAGTTCTAATGCAACGCGGTCAAACAGCTTTCGGTGATCCTGTTCATGGCGTTGCCGCACCTGCTCAGTTCCCAGCGAAATTGCTCCGTCTAAAATGACTTGACATGCTTCTGCTGACTCCGTTGCATCACTATTCGGCATAGCGTGAAATCCCCTAAATCCAGTAGCTGCTGCCAAATACACCGTGATTTTATCCGCGCCTGAGATGATCAGCGCACCATCAGTGTCCTTCGTCAAGGTTCCTCCCTCGGGAATAACCCTCGCCTGAACTGCAAAAGCCATCCCCAAATCATTTTCATAAACGACAGACTGTGGATGATCACCGTGATAATTAGATTCCACATGACTGGGCGCTCGTCCAGTCAATGTCATAAAGTCCCCGGATGGCTCCTCGGATGGATCATCCTCTTTATCGCTATCCCATTTGGATGAATCACCAAAATGTACATCCTCTCCAACCTCGTCTTCACAAGGATGGGGGGAAGTGATGCGCACGGATGCTTGGATCTTCCCAAGCTTATTCGCAGTCAGTGACACCATGATGATTCCATCTGGCGCACTGGCGATAACTTCACGGGTATAGCGGACTCCATCACTCTGAAAAGTGACCGCTGCGGTTCCGGTCAGCAAATCCAGTTTCCGTTCATAATGTGCAATTTCCCCTAGGCCCTCCTGCGTAATCCACAAATCTCCCAAAGGCTGATAGGCTTCCGTATCGCGACCTAGCATATTCGTATTAATCAGTTGTTCCGCTTCCTTGTATTTTCCATCTGCAATCAACTTTCTGGCAGGCTGCAAATATCGCAATACATCATACTGAACGCCATCTCTGGGAAACCCGGACCAGAGCGTATCCTCGTTTAATTGCAAATGCTCCTCTCTGATTCCGCCAAATACCATAGCTCCCAGCCTTCCATTGCCGACTGGCAATGCTTCCTCCCATACCTCAGCAGGCTGGCGATACCATAAACGCAGGGACTGTGGCCTTTCGCCTTTCGTCACATCAAACCCTCCCCCATCAAGATCAAACAGAGCGCTAATCCCGTATGGACCTTAAGGACAAGCGCTCTGTCATTCCGGCATTTAAAATTTCGTTAAAAGCAGTCAGCTATTTAGAAGCCTTACCGCTCCATAACTCCACTCTGTCCTTCACCAGTTGCGTGTATTGCTGTTCCATTTGGACAGCTCCGGCGGCATCCAGTTCTTTAATCATGTTGTCGTATACCGTATCAAAATTGGAAGCTGGTGCTAAAATAGCTTCGGGTATACGTTTGCGGATAATGTCGGTCGTTTTTTTGAATGTAACGTTATAGTTGGATTCATTGTCTGTTGTCAGGTTATAGGCTGCGCCCCAAGGCTTTACATCAAATTCTTTTTTGTCTGGGAACAGATCTTTCCACGTTTTTACGCCATATGCTTTAAGGGATTCTTTCTCCGGCTTCGAATAAGCCGCGATAATTTGCTCCGGGAATTTGGCAGTATAGTAGTTACCCGTAGGGTCCTTCACGCCGTCACCATAGTGTCCGCTGATGAGCGTGTACAAATCTATACCCGTGGATTTGCTGAAGTTGGTTGCATTGTTCGTTTTTTGCTCCAGCACATCAGCCGGAATGATGCGTTTGCCATCTTTGATCTCATAATGCTTGCCCTCGATCCCCCAGTTCACTAGCACCTGTCCTTCATCGGAAGCTAAATAATCAAGGAATTTTATAGCCCGCACCGGGTCCTTGCAATTTTCCGTAATACCTACACCATAACCGGACACGAAGCCCATATCCTGAAAGGAACGATCCTTGTATTCCTCCGAAAGTGTAACTGGAAAATGCGCGTAGCTGGCATCAGCCTTACCTGACGCTTTTAATGCATTTTCAGCATCCTGATACCCCCACTCCTGGTCAATCAGACCGAGGACACGGCCGCTGGCAATTTTGGATTTGTATTGATCACTTTTTTGCACAAACGAATCTTTATCGAGCAGCCCTTCATTGTACATGTGGTTCAACCAACGAAAATATTCCTTTTCTTCTGGACGTTTGTAATGAAGTTTGGCTTCAAATGTTTTGGGATCAATAAAATATTCACCATCATCCGGCGCTCCAGTCGTCTGGAAGGCAGGATTCGTTACGGTAATCATAATTCTCCAGTCATCTGCATCCAGCGTGAGTGGGATTGTTTTTTTGCCATTGATCGTCGGATGCTTGGCAGTATAGGTTTTGAGTACGTTTTCATAATCCTGTAGCGTTCTTACCTTTGGATAACCTAACTCCTTGAGCACCTTATGCTGAATTTCAAATCCGCCTGTTGCGTCAAAACTTTCCTGTCCCACACCTGCATACGTAGGAAGGACATAGATGGATTGATCCTTATTACTGTATTTCAAACGATCCATATAGGGTCCATATAGCTTTTTGAGATTAGGTGCGTGATCGTTGATCAGATCTGTCAGATCAATCATGGCCCCCGCATCCACAAGCTTATTAATATTCGCTTTAGGAGAAACCAAGTCCGGGTATTCTCCACTTGCTGCCATCAAAGCAATTCGGTCATCTCCACCTCCACCGCTGACATCAAATTCCGCATTCAAGGTTACACCTGTTTTCTTGGTGATTTCCTTGCCTATTTCATCCTTCATTCCGTTCCATTGTGGGCTTGTATCTGCTCCGAAGAAGCTAAACGTAATCGGGTCTGTACCGCTGGATGTGCTCTCCTTCGCTGCTTTATCGCTTCCCCCACAACCTGCGAGTGCGGTAAGTGACACCGCGAGGAAAGGAATCAGTGCAAATCTGGACCAGTGTTTTTTCATGTATAAATCCTCCTATATTCTTATGATGACTTCTCCTGCAAATAACTACTATTTACTGCCAGAATCCTGGCTTTTATGATTTCACTGCCCCCAGCGTCATACCGCCTACAAAATACTTTTGCAAGAACGGATACACCATCAGGATGGGGAGCGTAACCGTAATCGTGATTGCCATTTTGATCGACTCTGGTGAAATTTGAGCCATTTGTTTAGCCATGTCGTTGCTATTCGTCATACTGGAGCCGCCTTGCTGCGTACTTTGCAGTATTTTCATCAGCTCATACTGTAACGTCGTCCATTGCGACGCCCCACCGTTGTATAAATACGTATCAAACCAAGCATTCCACTGACCTACTGCCAGAAAAAGAGCAATCGTTGCCAATACTGGTTTGCACAGCGGCAAAATAATTCTCCAGTAAATCGTAAAATCATTTGCTCCATCGAGTTTGGCAGACTCCTGCAACGCATACGGCAAACCATCCATAAAGGAACGAATGACAAACACGTTAAATGCACTGATTAAGCCTGGAAAAATGTACACCCAAAACGAACCTAGCAGATGCAAATCCCGCATCAAAATAAACACGGGCACCATCCCGCCGGAAAAATACATCGTCAACGCCAAAAACGTAGAAATAAACTTACGAGCACGAAACTCGACCCGACTCAATGTAAAAGCAAGCATAGATGCGCAGATCAATCCGAGTACCGTCCCGACCAAAGTACGAAGAATAGATATTTGCAGTCCCTGAAGAAGGCCATCGTACTGGAAAATCGTTTTGTAATTTTCGAGCGTAAATTGGCGGGGCCATATATAAATACCACCACGAACCGTGTCCGTTGAATTGTTCAGGGAAATCGCAAGTACGTTCAGAAATGGGTACAGCGTCAACACCACGATCAGAGCCATGAGGATATAGTTAAATAGGTCAAACAGCTTCTCAGACCGGGTAGCATTAAATGCCTTATTCGTCATTTCGCTTCTCCCTCCCTACATGATGCTTTCTTTGGTCAGTTTTTTGAATATACCGTTCGCCGTAAACAACAGCAGAATGCTAACCAGCGAGTTGAAAATACCAATTGCCGTCCCGTAAGAGAAGCGACCCAAATTAATCCCGTAATTGAGCGCGTACAGATCCAGCACCTCGGAATAATCCGTCACAAGACTATTGCCAAGCAAGAACTGCTTTTCAAAACCGTTGCTCACCAGATGTCCAATCGCCATAATGAACAGAATGGCAATCGTCGAGCGGATACCCGGCAGTGTAATATGCCACATCTGTCTCCAACGACTCGCTCCATCCACGCGCGATGCTTCATACTGTTCTTGATCAATTCCGGTGATTGCAGCTAAATAAATAATCGTATTCCAACCTGTCTCCTTCCATATGTCGGAAGCGGTTACAATATACCAGAACCAGCTCCCCTTTGCCATGAACTGAATCGGTTCATCCACAATATGAAGCGCTACCAATACATCGTTGACAATGCCTCCGTCAATGGACAGCATCTTGGTGACCAAGCCGGCCACAACTACCCAGGATACAAAATGCGGGAGGTAGGATATTGTCTGCACAAACCGTTTGAACAGCATACCACGCAGCTCATTTAACAGAATTGCAAAGAAGATCGGTACGACAAAACCAAATACAATCCCCATCAGGCTCATCGCTAGCGTATTGCGTAATACCAGATAAAATCGTTCATCCTGAAATAGCTCAATAAAGTTATCCAGCCCTACCCATTTCTGGTCCGTAAAAGATTTGGCTGGCTTATAATTTTGAAACGCCATCGTCCAGCCCCAAAGCGGAAGATAGCTGAAAACAAACACCCATATGACGAAAGGAATGGACATAAAATAAAGATACTTTTGCTGCTTCACACTGTCCCACAAGCCTTTTTTACCACGGTCAGGCTTCGGGCCGCGAGCCTTGCGTGGTCTTCCCCTATTGGATTCAGGAATCAAAGCACTATTGTTGGAAGCGGTTTCAGTTGAAGATCCCATAACAAGCTCCTCCTCATCTCTAGATACTATTATCATACTTTGCTGGCTTGGAAGCGGATACCCGACGAATTAGGAGAAAAATCAGTTCAAAATTAGATATATGGGATGAAAAAAATTACATTCGTGCCACTACGCATGCGGATGGTGCTTCCCATCGCTGTTGTCCCCGGATTTCTTGAATAAGCACACAAAGGTAGAAAGCCGGGGACAGTTTATGCTTGCGATGCGAGCTTTCCTGCAGAAAGCTTTAAGGCGACCGCTTCGCTTGTCCAGCACATTCCGCCTGTTCCGTTCTAATGTAAATTCCCTGAAAGAAGTCTTGTAAAAAACAAAAGATCAGCAATGTAAGCTGATCAGAGGTAAAGGGTAAAGGATAAAGCATAATGCAAAAAGGATAATGCATACTGCACCACAGGTGGTGGATGATATATACACACTGTCGCAATTAACCTAATGATTGATTGAAGGAAAAAAAGCTTTCTGGCATCAATGTGCCAGAAAGCTTTTTTGATTTATTTTACTGTGATGGTCCCGTAGTACATGTACATACCGCAATTGTACTCATATACGCCTGGTTTCAAGTCCTGGACGGTAAAATAATTATTTTCGTGATCCAGGTAAACGTCCATTCCGATCTTCAACGACTGCACTTCATCAATGCAAGTGAAGGATGTCATTTTCTTGAAATTGATTTTGGTTGGAACGCCGGCTTTCACTTCAATATTTTTAGGATAGAAACCGTCCCCTTTTACACCCACTGTAACAATCTCATATTTAGTTTTGTCTGGCTCTTCCTGAGCTTGTTTAGGTTGAATGGCCGGAAACGACGACACGCTCCCCTGAAAATAAAACAAGACAAACCCGCCCATGCTCAGGGCTACAAAACCAATCAGCATCAAATGCCAATGCTTAGAGATTAGTGTTTTCATTCATATCAGCCTCTCCAGTTGAATGTCTGCATGTGACGCATCAACTCTAACCAGTATATAAAAGTTAATCAAAATTTTAAATACCTCATTTCACAGGCTCGGATGATCCAGCTCATACAGATTACGGTAACGAGACTGCTCCTGCCACAGCTGCTCATGACTGCCGCGCATGGAAATGGTGCCCTGCTCCATAAAGATCACCTCGTCCATATGCTCCATTCCTGTGAGATGATGCGTGATCCAGATCAATGTTTTGCCCTTCAGCACACGAAACATCGTCTGCATGAGCTCATGCTCTGTCAGCGGGTCAAGCCCCACTGTCGGCTCATCCAGCAAAACAATCGGGTGATTTTGCAGCAAAATCCGCGCCAGTGCAATTCGCTGTTTTTCTCCACCGGAAAAACGAAGGCCCGTCTCATGCATTCGGGTATCGTAGCCCTCCGGCAAAGAATCAATTAGAGTTCCAAGCCCTACCTGCTTCGTCACTGCACGCACCTCATCCAGCGTAGCATCGGGTCGTCCCAGCCGAATATTGTTCGCTACCGTTGTATCGAATAAATACGGCTGCTGGTTCAGCACCGCAAATAGATTGGAGTATGCTCCACCTGTGTATACGGGAATCCCTGCGACAGTGACGCTCCCTTCATCAGGCTGCAATGCTCCCTGAATCAGATTCAGTAGCGTGGACTTGCCCGCACCACTGCGACCAAGCAATGCAACCTTGCCCCCCTGCGGTACGTGCAAGGAGATACCACGCACGCTCCATTCCTGCGTTGCCGCATAGCGGTAGCTTACGTTGTTCAGCAGCAGGTCTCCTCCGTGGCCCAATCCCAGAGCGGCAGCCTGCTCATCTATAGTGTCAGCTGTGCCGCCTGCTGCTGGGTGTCCTGCATCCACAGTAACCGGAAGCGATGATGACACAGGTGTAGGTGTGTCTTTCTCCGAATCCTTCAACCGTCGAAGGGAATCCTGATACTCCGGTGCATGCACCACTGCTTCTCCAGCGCGAACGAAGGCATCCAGCAACGGAAAAGCCACAAGGGCAAAGGATGCCAGGCATGTGGCTTCTATACGATTCTGTGCTACTAGGCCTCCGGCCCACACAGTCATAATCACAATCCCACCGCCTACAACGCATTGTGCCATCCAATGAGAACGCCACTCGCCCCGGCGAAGTGAATTTTCCATCACGGCAGCCCTATTGTGCCGTTGTGTAAAGGTACTCAGGAAATGCCCAGTCCGTCCGCTCAGCACCAGATCACTCATGCCGAACAGAGCATCCGTCAGGTCCTGATAGGCTTTACTCCGTTCCTGCTTGAACATTCGCCGTTTGGCGAGTGAGGTCCATAGTGAGATAGCTGGGGCAATAAAAAGCAAAAATCCTCCATATAGCGCCATAAGCAAGGCAAAGGTTCCGTCCATCCGTCCGAGCGCCGAGATGCCTGCTGCATAAATCAGCAAAGCCGATAGCGCAGGCAGAACTAGCTTCAGATAGATGTTTTGAAGCTGCTCAATATCCTCTGCCAGCAACCCCAATAAATCCCCTGTACGGAATTTGCTGCGGATCATCAGCGCCTGCGGTTCTACTGCCCGATATAAGCGTACCCGCATACGGGACACCAGACGCAGTGCGGCATCATGTCCTACCAAGCGTTCCAGGTACTGAATAACCGCTTTACTAAAACCAAATGTTCGCACAAGCACAATTGGAACGTACACCATTAATATATTTTCCGGTTTTAAGGCCGAACGGGTAATCAGATGACCGGACGTAAAAAGCAACGCGCCCGCACATCCAATGGCCAGCGCGCCTAAAAGAGCAGCTAGCAGAAAGGCCCAAAAATATTGTCTCAGATACGTCACAAACCAGCCTTGTCTGCTATTATCCGTTACTCTCATATCGTCCGTTCCCTCCTTCCGACATCCCCGTCAGCAATCGGTAATATGCCCCCTTACGGGCAATCAATTGTTGATGGGAACCTACTTCTTCCAGACGACCTTGATTCATCATCCAGACACAGTCCATATCTGGCATCCAATGTAGCCGGTGGGTGGCAAGAAACACTCTTTTGTGTTTCAAAACCGATAAAATCGTCTGTTTTAGCTCCCACTCTGTCTCAATATCCAGATGCGCCGTAGGCTCATCCAATAAAATGACCGGACGGTTACTGAGCAACGCCCGCGCCAATGCAATCCGCTGCGCCTGTCCTCCGCTCAACGTCCTACCCGCTTCACCAATGGACTCATTCATTCCACCCGGAAGACCGTCTACCAGTTCACGCAGTCCAACCGCGTCAACCGCCCACTCCACCTGCTGGTTGGATGCCTCCGGTTCATAAAAACGAATATTATCTGCCAGAGAAGCGCTAAACAGGTATGGATGCTGTGGAATATACGCAATATGCCGTTGCCATTCAGCTTTTGCATCCCCAGCCAATCTGCATCCATTCAGGAGCAGTTCGCCCGAAGTGGGATCAGCAAAACCGCCAAGCAGGCTAAGCAGCGTCGTTTTACCTGCACCGCTAGCTCCAACGATGCCGATCATGTTCATGTGCGGTTCAACATTGGCAGACACATGTTCAAGCCGAGCCGAACCGTCTTCATTAAGGAGGCACACATCGGACAGCTCAAGAATGTCCTGTCCCGTGATGTCCAATCCTTTATCGTTAGCTGCCTGTTTATTCGGCTCGGTAGCGTCATCTTCTTTACTGAGAATGGAGCGGATTGCTCCCCAAGCCTCCTTACCATCCAGTGAAGCATGATAGTCTGATCCCAACTGGCGTATGGGCATAAAATATTCTGGGGCCAGAATAAGCACCGCAAGCGCTGCCTCCAAACCCACCGAGCCACTAATCAGGCGCAAACCCAAGCCTACCGCAACAAATGCGACCGATAGCATACTAAAAAAATCAAGGGCAAATGAGGAAAGAAACGCTACCCGCAGCGTGCGCATCGTTGCCGTGCGGTATTGGTCGCTGACCTTCCCAACTGTTTCCCCATGCTCTTGGCTACGACCCAAAAACCTTAATGTCTGAAGTCCACGCAGCGAATCCGTGAAATGGTGAGATAACAGACGATAGGAACGCCACTGCTTGTCTGCCTGCTTCCGCGCCGCCAAGCCGAGTAAAATAAAGAAGCCTACCAGAATCGGCATCGTAGTCGTCAAAATCACACCTGAAATGACATCCAATGTGAAAACATACACAAGTACAAGTATAGTGACAGCCATCATGTCAATCATACGAGGAATGGACAGTTCCAAATATGTGCGAAAACGATCCATGCCGTCCAGCGCTAGCGTCACCAACTTGCCGCTACCTTCCTGCGCTGCAAAACCCGGTCCCCGTTCGAACAAACGTGCAAGCAGACGCTCCCGTAAGGAAGCGCCTGAAGCTTCAGCAAAACGGCCTGCTGTCCGGCGTTGCAGCCAGATCGCCGTATGCCTCGTTGCAAAAGCAGCGAAAAACAACGCCAGCGACGGCCAAGCCATCACCAGCGGATTTTGTTCAAACAAAATCGTAACAGCCTTTGCCAAGAAGACTGCTTGTGCAATCACTGCGGCCCCCTGGAGCAGGGAAAGGGCAGCCAGTAGCAGCATCACTGGCCGAATGCCCTTTAATTCAAACCATGCCTTATCCATTAGTATTCCAAATGATCCTTCTCACTGAGACGCTTATGGAAAACAAAATAGCTCCACGCCTGATAAGCCAGCACAAAGGGTAAAAGCGTTGCTGCAACAATCGTCATGGCTTTCAGGGTGTAATGACTGGAGCTTGCATTATAAATCGTCAAATCAAAAGCACTGTTAATCGAGCTCACCATAAATCTTGGGAACAAACCGACGAATAACGAAACGAAGGTCAGCAAAATCACTGCACCTGTCATCCCGAAGGCCCATCCTTCACGGCGCTGCTTCAGGAAGTACCACGTCAGCACATAGGCGACAATTCCGACTGCTACCGCAGCATACATAAAGGGACCGCGACGCGCAAATAAATCCGTTGCAAAATAAGTCCATACCACCATGCCAGCGAGTAAAATGCCCAATACCGGAAGAAATTTGGATGCCATCACGCGAGCACGATCCCGTACTTCTCCAATCGTCCGCAGAGAAATAAACGTCAGTCCGTGCATTAGGCACATTCCGACCACTGTCAGTCCAATCCATACGGTATATCCATTGAATACATCGGAAAATCCAGCTTTCAAATCCATGTTTTGCTGAATAGGTACACCTTTCACCAAAGCCGCAAAAGCCATACCGAACAGCATCGGCGGTAGAAAGCTGCCAATCAGAATGCAGGCATCCCACGTTCCTGTCCACCATTTTCCTTCAGCCTTTCCGCGGAACTCAAAAGAAACTCCACGCAAGATCAAACCTAGCAAAATAAACACAAATACGAGATAATATCCGCTGAACATAGTCGCATAAAAATGCGGAAAAGCGGCAAACATTGCACCTGCTGCTGTAATCAGCCACACTTCGTTGGCATCCCAGAATGGACCAATCGTATTGATCATCAAACGTTTTTGTTGGTCATTACGCGGCACCAATCCTGTGGCCATTCCTACGCCAAAATCAAAGCCCTCCAGAAAAAAGAAGCCCGTAAACAGCACAGCGATCAATAAGAACCATAAATCATTTAGCGACAATGGTGTCACCCCCTTGAGCAAAAGGATCATGAATTACCGTTTGCTGATGTGGCTCAATATCTGGACCTTTGCGAGCCGTACGGTAAAACAGAAACGCCAGCACACCTGTTAAAATTAAATACAATGTGGTAAATGAGATGAACGAGAATAGCACTTCTCCTGCCACAACTGTAGGCGAAACAGAATCTTTCGTTTGAAGCAAACCAAATACCGTCCACGGTTGGCGACCTATTTCAGTCATGATCCAACCTGAAGTATTCCCAATGAATGGAAGGGATATCCCCCATATCATCAGACGGAAGAACCAGCGATGTGAACCTTCCAGCTTTTTACGGAACGTCAGGTAAGCCCCGTATAAGGCGAGTGCAATCATGCCACATCCAGCCGCAATCATAATGCGGAAGCTCCAAAACGTGGTACGTACTGGCGGGATATAATCGCCCGGACCATACGTTTTTTCATATTGGGCTTGCAGCTCATTCATACCAGGCACAGAGCCGGTAAATTTACTATAGGATAGAAAACTCAAAGCAAAAGGAACTTTAATCTCAAAGGTATTTCCCTTGTTTCCAGGATCAATCCATGCGATAACGGTCCAAGGAGCGGGGTCACCACTGTTCTCCCATAATCCCTCACTGGCAGCCATCTTCATCGGTTGTGTTTTCACCAAATATTGAGCCTGTCCATGACCAAACAAAGGAATAGCAATGGCACTGATTAAGGCAACAATAATACTCAATTTAAAAGAAGGTTTAAAAAAGTCCATATTCTTTTTGTGCATCAGCTTCCATGCACTGATACCCGCGATCAGAAATGCCCCCGTTGCAAAAGCAGCAAACAATGTATGTGGAAATTCCCATAACAGTTGTTCGTTTGTTAACAAAGCGGCAAAATCTTTCATTTCTGCACGTCCATTTTGAATCTCATATCCTACTGGACGTTGCATGAATGAATTAGCAGCTAGAATCCACAATGCCGATAACATCGTACCGATCGATACCAACCACATACAAATTAGATGGACCGTTTTGGACAATCTTTCCCAACCGAACACCCATAATCCGATAAAGGTCGATTCTAGGAAAAATGCAAGCAGTGCTTCAATTGCCAGCGGCGTACCGAATACATCACCCACAAAACGGGAAAAGTCCGACCAGTTCATCCCGAACTGGAATTCTTGCAAAATCCCGGTGACTACGCCCAGTGCAAAGTTAATCAGCAGAAACGTTCCCCAGAATTGAGCCATTTTTTTGTACAAGTCATTTTTCTTGATAACATACATAGTCTCCATAATTGCCACCAATAACGACAATCCAATGGAGATCGGCACATAAACAAAGTGAAGAATCGTTGTGGTTGCAAACTGCAACCGTGCCAAATCCAATACGTCCATGATGTTGCTCCTCCCCCTACACTTCTCTTAACATTGATTTATAGTGTCTGTAATCTGAAGTCTTCTACATTTGTGATAGTATTCACATTCTTACATATGCAGCGGTCACTTTTTTAGAAAATGAATCACTCAACTACCTTCACTATGGTTATCATGATCCGGCTTCAGATTATCCCCATTATATAGAATAAATTTAAATGAAATAGAATCAAAAATGTGAACATCGTGTCAAAGTTGTGTCATAACGATGGCGATTTGATGAAAACGACCTAAACTCCATAATAAATGTGACATTTTCGATTGATCTATCTGTTTTTTCACCATAAAAAAGAGCCCCTCTTCGTTCGAAGGTTGTACCTCCGACATCTGCAAGAGAGACTTCATAGCGTTATACCTAGGGATTCTATCAACAGCCATCTGTTCCTCCGTTCTTTTGAACCCGATTACGATAGGAGGAAGGTGACATTCCAGCATACTTTTTAAATTTACTATGAAAATAATCTGCGTTCGCATACCCTACGCGTTCCGCCACCTGGTGTACCTTAATTCCTTGTGCAAGCAACTCCCTTGCTCGCTCAATCCTCACCTTATCCAGGTAGGCATTAAAGGCCTCGCCAGTATGACTTTTGAACAATTTGCCCAAATAGCCACTATTGTAATTAAACATATCTGCCAGTAACTCCAATCGCAAATTTTCATCATAATGACTATGAATAAAGTCAATCATTTGTTTCATGATGATGTCCTTGCCACCGGGATCAGTCTGTCCAATCCATTGCAACACATGCTCCAGCGAGTGATCCACCAGCTCGCCCAATGTGGAATAAGCATATACATCGGTTATAAAGCTGGAGTGCTCCTCCAGCACGGTTCGGCTGTGATCCTGTCCGGCTGCATACTTGTTCAACGCCAGTGTGAATGTTTGGGCGAACGCCGCCTTGATTGCGGATTCTGTACGATAAATACGTGGAAATTGGCCTTCCATTTCCTTAATGACACGGGTTGCAGCTGCACTATTAGCCATATCTAGCGCATAGTACAGCTTTTCTGCATAACGTATGGGATCATCTGTGACACTATCAGACGTTCCACTCATCTCAGTCTCGACTGTCTCCAATTTGTGTAGGTCTCCGGAAAGCATGACTCTTTCTGCCCGGAACAAAAACGTACGCTCTAACAATCGTAGTGCCTGCTCAAAAGATCTGGGAATGTCGCTAAGACTGGCTACAGGATCACCGGCAGCCACATAAATTTCCGTAGCCCACGCCTTTAGCTCCTGTCGCCAAGCAGCCAGTAACTGAACAGCATCTCTCTCCGTTTTTAACGTGGCGGGAAGCAAAAGACCCACATATATTCCAGCCTCAAACACGATACCTCTGCCTTGCTCATGGCACATTTCTGTTAGTCGCTGCTTTGCTGCCGACTGCCGGGCTTGCCGATCCCAGTCAGGTATACGTAAATCTATCAGAATAATCTGATAGCTACTCCAGTCCAATGCTGGTAACGCTGGCTGTTGTCCATGTTTTCCGTTACCGCTTTGATGTTCAGCCTGCTTGGATGCTCTGTGCAGAGAATTGCTGCTTTCTACAGCATTACGAGTATACTCTCGATGAACCGGAAACAATAGAGCTTCGATCCAATTACGCTCATGAGAAGGCGGACTTCCCCATTTGCCGACTTCTTTCTCATCCTCAATGTTTTGCCGTACCCGCTTCAACTCTGTCGTCATTTCTTCCTCATCAACTGGCTTCAGTAGATAGCCATCTACTCCGAAGCCCATGGCTTGCCGTGCATAATCAAAGTCTGCATATCCGCTTAATATGAGAAAATGATACGGCTCCCCGTTCTTTTCACGTATACTACGTATAACCTCCAGTCCACTCATCCCGGGCATACGAATATCTACAATGACTAGCTCCGGCCGATGCTCTCCGAACTTATCCAGAGCCTCGCGTCCATTCCCTGCCGTATCGACAATACGGAAGCCACAATCCCCCCAGTCAATAATGGAGGACAATCCTTCACGAATCGCTGGCTCGTCATCTACAATCATCGCTTTATACATTCGACTCTTCCTCCCTTGGTATGGAAAAGTATACGGTTGTTCCTACTTGTAATGCGCTTTCAATATGCAATCCATAACGTTCACCATACATCAATGTCAGACGTTGATGTACATTACGCAGGCCAATACTGCTCCCTTCTGGCTCATCCGTCCCCCTGATCCGAGCTAGCAGACGGGTCAGTTGCCCAGCTTCCATGCCGATCCCGTCATCTTCTACTTTAATTTTCAACTTTCTTTGTTCTATTGCAATATTTACCTTCACGGTAACCGGCTCTTCCTTATTTTCCAGTCCATGAATGACCGCATTTTCCACCAGCGGTTGTATGATTAAGGGAGGAATCGACATGTCCGTCGCATCTTCTTCCAAATTCACTTCATAGATCAAGCGATTTCCAAATCTGAACTGCTGAATTTGCAAATAGGATCGCACCATATCCAGCTCCTGTAGTACCGTCGTTTTACCACTGCCAATCTCCAGATTCCGGCGCATCAGCCTGCCAAGCAAACGCACCGTCGTTGCAATTTCCGCTTCCCCATTCAGATGTGCTTTCATTCGAATAGATTCTAATGCATTAAACAGAAAGTGTGGATTAATTTGGCTGGCCATCATTTTTAACTTGATATCCTTTTGTGCCAATTCCAGCCTGTTGTTGTGCTCACTCGTCTCATAGACCTGCGCCATGAGTTGGCGAATACTACTCACCATATAGTTGAAACGGCGGGATAAATCCCCGATCTCGTCCCTTCCCTCCACACTCGATACCACATGAAAATCGCCCGCGGCTACCTTACCCAGCTCATAGCTCAACCGCTGTAGGCGTTTGGTAATCAGCCAGGAAATGATGGTGATCAGAATCAGTGCCATAACCAGCACTGCAAGAACACATAAAGCACCAATCAGGCTGATTCGGTTGGCTCCCTGTACAATATGCTCCGTCGAAAACACTGAAATAATCGTAAATCCGCTCACACTGGAGGCGGGCAGCAGCTCATCCACGATGATGTTGGAGGGCATTCCGTTGATTTTCGCTTCATATATCCCCTTACCCGCACGCTGGACATCAAAGCCCAAATGTAAATCGCCCAACGTCTGCCCCACCGACTGCGGACGAGTAGCTGCGACCACAATCCCGTTACGATCCGCAATCAATGTTTCAAAAGGCTCCTTGCTCAGCATATGATTCAACTCGGTCTGGCTCAGCGATATCATCAGAACTCCCTTGGTATTGTATTCGGGAAATGGAATTTGCCGTACCAGGCTTAAGCGATTAACCGGGTTATCCTCCTTATCCTGAATGTAAAACCAGTTAATCGCCGTCCCCTTCAAAGCCGTCTGGAACCACTGCTGCCGCTCAATGTTAGAGTCCACTGGAATAAACTCCAGATTATTGACAAGCGTCGGATTGTACGAATAGAACCGGATGGTAGCAACTTCTCTATATTGCTGAGTATACTCATTAAAATCCTTGTATTGATGATACGCATTCATCAGCTCTACCATACCCGGATACCGTCGGTTCGCCATCTCCCTCAGCCTTTTATCGAACATGAGCCCATTTGAAATATCCGTTGGCACACGCAGTAAATTTGCCGTCTGGCTCTTGATCTTTTCCACATTGTTTACCGTCTGGGCAATTGCACTATTCAATGCCTGCTCTCGCAAATAAAAAGTTACGCAGCCGCCAACCACCAGCACCGGGATCATGACAATCAGTACGTAGGAGAACAGCAACTTATTCCGCATACGCATATTATTCATCAGAAGCCGTACTCCACGATTCATGCCATCCCCCCTTAAAATAAGCGCTTACATTTTTGTGTATTTTCACATCCTCCATCTCGATCAACATGTTTTCAGTTTAATGCTTCGTAACCTCTATATCTATATTTTTAGAAAATTTAAAAAATGTGGCGAACAGAGTCACCACACTTTACGATTCCTAAACTATTTACGTACAAAAGGTTCGATATGCACTCCCTGCGGTAGCTTGTGCGGATCTTCCGGGTTGATACGGTCATAGAACATAATACCATCCAAATGGTCCATTTCATGCTGTACAACAATCGCTGCATAACCTTTGAACGTCAATAGCTCCTGTGTTCCGTCTGGTAAAGTGGCCTTAATACGAATTTTTTCGTAACGCGGTACATATCCGGCTACGTACCGATCTACCGACAAGCACCCCTCACCCTGCTCCAAATAAATCATGGACGTGGAGTGGCTGACTAACTTCGGATTAAACAACGCATACTCTACCGTTTTGTCTCCATCTTCATAATAAATAGCGCACATTCTTTTGTTCAAACCTACCTGGTTTGCAGATAACCCCACACCCGGGCGCAGTTCATAGCGGGTAGCCAGCTCTTCATTTTGGCTATTTTTCAGATAATCCAGCATCCATTGCATCTGTTGAAGATCCTCTTCAGATAGTGGCAAGCATACCGGATCAACCTTCGTACGCAAAATAGACTCCCCTTCACGCACGATATCCTTCGTGAGAAGCATGTCCATCGATTGATTACTCATTCGTCAGCCTCGATTCATTAAAATAAATATATTTTCATGTGATGTACTGCCATGTAATATATGATGCGATGCAAAAACTGGGGAATTCCCCGGTTTTCTGCAAGTTTTATCCCATAAATTATATCTATTCATGAAATGAATTGTCAAAATAAAGCGACGTTTTTTTTGGGGGAAATTGGCGCAATAAAGACCTCTACGGGGGCGTCCTACTCTTTTAGATTAAGTCATTAAATATACACTGCCTTTATTATTTATCACATTAAATGATTTTGTCTCTATATAAAAGCCTCCTAAATCATTTCAATGATCAGGAGGCTTTTGAAAATAATTTTTCTTACTATTAAGATGGCTGCTCCAACGCACTTGGAGCTTCACTAAACAGCTTCGCCTTTGGATTCGGGTGTGTCCAGGTATTATAATATTGCGAGTTCTTGCCGTAGGAATTGTCAATGACAACGTGCGGCATATCAAGCAGGCAGGCCAGAATGTGACCGTGTAGCCGTGAAGTGCGAACCTCGCGATAAGAACTGAACAGCGTAACCGCCTTGTTCATGAGATGGTCTGTGTACTTGTACCAGAATGTACGCGTAGGCAACGGGCCACCGATTTTCTTATCCAGTCGGTAAAACTTCTGGAAATAGACGATTCCCTTCACTTCCAACGGAGTGAACAAAGTATCCCAGTCCAGCCGGTGAGCGGCATCTGCCTCGTCATCGAACTTCTTTTGTCCACCCACCGTTTCAATATCCGTACGCAGGAAATACAATACATCCTTCACGGTTTCCGTAGTCGGCTTCAATGGCCAGAGCTGGTGCGCCATATCAGGACATAGTGTGATACTGCACTGGTTCAGCTTGTCCTTAGCCCACTGATAAGAGCGTGTATCCCGCACAAACATATGTAGATCCGGGTGAGCATTAAACAGGGCAGCGACCTCATTAGCCTTCTGTTCAGATTGGAAGTGGATCGTTTGCGGCATAATCACAATTCGGTGGTCAGGGAAATCGCGAACGATGCGTTCCCGCAAATTTTGGTGATTTGAATAGAGATCGCCGAAGTTGCCGCCGCCGTGGCACACGATAATCCAGTCACCCGGAATTTGAAGCTGATCGGGAATATCCATGGCGCTATAACGAGCACGGACACGGATGCCATTATCCTTGAAGAACGCCTCGGTGCCTTTCATGATGAGTACATCCCCACCGTTATTATAGACGGGATAGTCGACATAAATGATATTCGAACCTTGGGGGACTACGTCGAGAATGACGCTCAGCTTATTTTTCAGTTTAGCCATGGGATGCAAATTCGGCATCTTTCAGTTCTCCCTTCCTGCGCTTCTTTTGTATAGTTTGAATGACAAATGTAATATCACTTTTATCAAAAATGATCCGTGATAGCGGAACATTGAAAAACATGGGGAACGAGAACAGTGAGAACGCCAACCGAACACAAGCGCCTACAAGCAAAGCAATCGCAATGCCATCCAGACCGAAGATCGGTGTACAAATAAAAAACAGACCGACGGTGATCGCATAGGCTACAATTTGCCGGAACAATACCAGTCCCGGACGCCCCAGCGCGTTAAAGGCCGAAGCCAGAATCCATGAGCCGCCACCAATGATACATTCCAGTGACAGCAGGTAGAACGTTAGCGATGCTTCCAGAAAAGCGGGGCCGTACAGCAAACCCAGCATGTATCGTCCAATGAAGAGAGCAGGCACAATGACGATTAGCATCGCAGCCATAGAGATGCGAAAAGCACGTCCTACCGTTTCGACAATCTTGCTGTGCTCCATTCCCGTAACCTTTGGAAAGGTAACGTTAGTGACGGCATTTTGCACTACATTGAACACACGAGACAAGGCGTAGACGACAGAGTACAGGCCGAACGCTTTGGGTGATAGCAGTGCCACAATAACGATTTTGTCCGTTTGTGTGGACAGCGTCCCCATCAACTCCATCCCGTAAACCCTCGCTCCATAGCTATAATAAGGACGAAGCACTTGGCGGCTGGTAAATGGGCGGAAAGTACGCAAATTCATATACTTGCGCAAACGGAGGAACGCCCACACTAGTGCAAGGAAACTCGCGGCAAAATTCACTGCTCCAGCCAGTTGCACATTGAGCAAGCCCATCAGCCACAGTGTCACCAGACCGATGAAATTCAGTAGTGGGTAGTAAAACAACAGGCCGTTATATACGCTAAATCGATCCAGCCCTTGCGACAATGCTGTCGTCAGCGCTGTAAGCACTGCCAGCGGTATGGCTGCCGCACAATAAAGCTGGGACAGTTGGATGATGTCCGCACCATAACCATTCAGCCACAGCGGCATGCATATCCAGGCCACCGCTCCTGCCAACAAGCTGGCAGGCAACTGAATCCAGAGCGACAACGCCAGCAATTCTTCCGTCGTGCCTGTTTTCTTCTTGATGTTATAAATTAACGACGTTGGTAACCCGAAGCTCAACACACTGCCGATCAGCGTAGGCCAGAACAGAACTGCCGCCAGTTCTCCTTTCCCCTCCACTCCGAGCATACGTGCGGTCAGGATGGAAGTCAGGGTCGTGACGATTAGCACAAAAAAATTGTTAAAGCTCGTGCGCATGATCGTTTTGGCGAGACTGTCACCCGTGAATACTTTCCTTGCTGCTGTCCATGTGCTCATGTTACGTCCAACTCCTGTTCCTTATTAAGCCTCTCGTCTCTATGCTCGCATCGCGTCTTTTGACGCACCTCCATCAGCCTACCGTTTTTTTGGAATTGCGTTCAGGCAACTGCCCCCCGCCAACAAGCTCCTTTGGACTTGAAAAGATTGCTTTCAACGCTCTTCTATAGCCTTGAATGGCAGTATGATTTTTCTTGGGCTTTTCTCTCAAAATCTGATACAACGTCGTCCAGTATAGCGCTGCATAACCAATCGGCCCAGATCCCTCATCACGCAGTAAATGAATATGATTCATCACACGCATATAAGTAACCTGCTCCATATTGTCGCGTGAGGACGGCGATTCGTGATGAAGCAGCGTAAGCGCCGGGTTAATGTATAACGGACCGCTTTTCATTGCGATGCGCGAAAGTAACAGATCCTCGCCTACGCTATAGCTTTGCAACCAAGGTACCGGCTCCAGACTGCGAATCGCCTCACGGCGAAATGACATATTGCAGCCATGAAAAAACTGGGTTCTAAACGTCTTCTTGGCCTTATGCCAGTTATACATCGAGCCGGACTGACCGCTGAGGGACAACCTCCCTTTGGACAAAGACTGCTGGAATGACAGCAAGCATCGAATCGTTCCCATGAAGCTGTTACTCATTCCCTGTGCAATACCGCCGACACCAGCAGCCTGCGGGTAAGCTTCATAGGTACGCATCAACTCATTTAAATAGTTGCTCGGCAACTCAACATCATCGTCAAGGAACAAAATAATGTCACCCTGCGCAAGTTCAGCTGTCTTTACACGAGATAACCATAATCCCGGCTGCTCCTTACGATGATATCGGTAGGTAATTCCTGCTCTGCCCAACTGACGCTCATAGCGTTCCAGCACATGCTTCGGCAGTTCTCCGTCATCAATAATCCATAGCTCGGTTTCACATGCCTCCGGTGCTCCCCCAATGGCAATTGAATTGATGCATCGGGTCAGATCGTCAACCCGATTTCGGGTGCACAGAGCAATGGACAAGCTTAACATCATACTCCCCCTTTATCCTGTCAATGTGTAAAAAAACAGATTACTGAACCGCCGGGCCTAAATATTCGTTATATTTTTGCTTGCGCGGGTTCAGAATGAACAACACCCCCTGCTTGTATCCATCTGCGGCATTAAAATTGCGACGCAGCGTTTCTTTGAGCATCAAGTAGGATAAGGTCCATAAAAGGGCTCCATACTGAATCACTCCAGCCTTTTTCAAGGCAAGAAAATAATAGTGGTTAATCGCTGTAGCCTTGGCTACTTTGCCCGCCTTATCGCGCGAGCTTGGAGATTCATGATGAATAATGGTTAAGTCAGGATTGATAACCAATTTGCCGTAACGGCTCGCCAACTGGCACATGTACAAATCATCAGCCACAGCATAACTGGTCATCCACGGATACGGCTTCATATCCCGAAGCGCATCCCTACGAAAGGACATATTGCAGCCATGAAAGAATTCTGTATCGAAAACCTCAGTTGCTTCGCCCCAACGCAGCAAAGAACCTGCCAGACTACTAGGCGAGAGCTTGCCGAGGGATGAAGACATCTGAAATGTCAAAACGCCCAGCAGCTTTCCTGCCCGGCTCGAATGTAATCCCTTTGCAATCCCTCCAACACCCACAATCGTTTTATCCTGATCATAGGTATCGAGCAAGCGCCGGATATAGAGTTTATCGTCCAGTTCTGCATCATCGTCAAAATACAGCACAATATCATACCGCACAAGGGACAAGGCCTCATAGCGAGATAACCAAACGCCGGGACGACTTTTTTTATAATATTTCAAAACGCTTTGAGGCAATCCGGATACCATGTGACGGTACTGCTCGATCTGTTGGTCGGAAATATCGCCGTCATCAACAATCAGCAGTTCTACAGCCGTATGCTCCAATTGCTGCTGTACTGCAATAGATTGTATACAGCGTGTCAGGTCTTCGATCCGGTTGCGGGTACAAATGATGATGGAGACATCGGACATGCCATTACCTCCTGTGTGTGTATCCAGATGCTTTGGAAGAGATATTCAAAGTTTTTCCAATTGCTGGATTATATATGTTTATTGTATCTTTGACAGCGTTTTAGTGTATATACCTCTTTTGTATACTTTTTCAGTCTCCAAAAGGGTAGACAATCCTCTAAAAAGAGCAAAAAAATAGGATTGGCTTCTAGTGCCAATCCTTATTTACCCTTGGAAGTCCAGAAACAACGTCGCATTCACATACCGACGTGCCATGGACAAAAAATAACTATTTTGCACCGCTACTGCTGCCACCAGCAAAGTATTACGCACTGCTTCACACTGGTTAGGGGTCAAATGCTGTAAACGACTGGTGTATTGATCAGCCGCCTGAACCAGCAACTCCTCTGTCGCACCTTCCTGACGCTGCTGTACTGTAACGGAATCTCCGTTATCCTTTACATAGCCTGCACCAGCAACATCGAGCAGTTGGTCTCCGTTCGCATCCAGCTCCTCAAACAAAGTTGAGTAGGCAGCGTACAAATCGACCGGCTGAATCAGATCGTCCGTATCATCTTCGGGCTGTTGGAACAGGATATGAAATAGCTGACGAATGGATTCAAAATCAAGACATGATTTTAAATCTTCTACAATGAGCAATATAGCTGCCTGGTTGACCGAGTATTTTTTGCCGATCTTCGGAGCGCCGAGAAATTCCTTGAAGTCGCGTTTGACCCAATTTTGCATAGATGCTAGTGACACATGGCTGTACTCGACTAGTTGCCCCAGGGAAACAATCTCTTGCAGCGAAAAGGCTGCGCTGTGCTTACCCTTGATGATTTTATCTAGCACAGGTGTCACATCGGTGTATAAAAATGTCGGCATCGCGCTCCCGGAGCGGGCGAGATGGCTATGAGTGCGCCTCCAGGCGTCCTGCAGAACGGCCAAAGGCTGCAATTCGCGGCGACCTTCCATGGCCAGCAGCAAATGGGCCATATCACGACGAGTAAGGGTAAAAGACTCCATCTGCTTTCCTCCCTTTATTACATTTCAAGTTCATTTGAACTCATCATACGCCCTCAAACTAGGCTTGTAAAGTGAAGCAATGAGACGTGCGGGTTCTATTATGCCTTATTTTCTGTGTAAATTGGAGGTAGGCGACCTGCTACGATTCCATATGAACCTTGTATATTTTCTTTTAAGTTCTTAAAATAAGTTCAAGTGAACTTAAAATGGAGTTCCTTAAAAAAATTGAACGAAAAAGGGATGAGTGAAAATTATATGGGTATAGGTGTCAGTCTATTTTTGTTTGCGGTGTTGATTTTATTTAGTGCTTTCTTCGTGGCTACCGAGTTTGCGATTATTAAAATCCGTTCCAGCCGGGTCGATCAGCTGGTTGTGGAGAACCGTAAAAACGCACTGGCGCTACAAAAGGTCGTCAATAATCTGGACGGCTACCTGTCCGCCTGTCAGCTTGGTATTACGATTACAGCGTTGGGACTCGGCTGGCTCGGTGAACCGACCGTAGTCAAATTGCTGGAGCCTCTCTTTCAACAGCTCAACATCAATGGGGATTTTTCACATATCCTGGCCTTTATTATTTCATTCGTCATTGTAACTTACCTGCACGTGGTGATCGGCGAACTGGCTCCCAAAACATTGGCGATCCGCAAAGCGGAAGCTGTCAGTTTGTTAACCTCTCCAGTCATCGTGTGGTTTAACCGGATTATGTATCCGTTTATTTGGCTCCTTAACGGCTCGGCCAATCGTCTGGTTCGTCTGTTTGGTCTTCAACCGGCTAGTGAGCATGAAGAAGCGCACTCTCAGGAAGAAATTCAGATCATTTTGTCCGAAAGCGTGGAAAGTGGTAAGATCAATAACACCGAATATGGCTACGTAAATCGTATCTTTGCTTTTGACGAGACCGTTGCCAAAGAAATTATGGTGCCACGTACAGATATGGTATGCTTGTTTACGAATCGCTCGCTAAAAGAAAACATGCTGACTATTCACGAAGAGCAGTATACCCGTTTTCCGGTGGCGACAGATAGCAAGGATCAGATCATTGGTATGATTAATACCAAACAGCTATTCCTTGAGTATGATCGCAATCCCGAGCTTGTTTTCGACAGCCTGATTCAACCGATCTTGACCGTTCCGGAAGTTATCCCCGTCAACACACTGCTGAAACGTATGCAGAAGGAGCAGGTTCATATCGCTCTCCTGGTCGATGAATACGGTGGAACCTCCGGTCTCATTACCATCGAGGACATTTTGGAGGAGATTGTTGGCGAAATTCGGGACGAATTTGATAAGGATGAACGGAAGGAAATCGAGAAACTGACGGAGAACAGTTATTTGATGGATGGTAAAGTGATGCTTTCCGATCTGAGTGATCTGACTGGCTTGACATTGGACGATGAAGACGTGGATACTGTCGGAGGGTGGGTGTATAGCCGGGTTCCGGAACCTAGACAGGGCAAGGAATTCATAGAAGAAGATGTGAAATTTATCATTCGTGAAATGGGTAAAAATCGTATTCGTCGGGTGGAGATTATTTTACACTACACATCCCCCGCATCTGAATTGGAAGCAGAATCGGACACTTCTTCCCGGGAATGAACCGTGTGACCTGAGCGTTTATCTTTGCACTTGACACTTGTGTTCACTCCTACTGAAATGACATATCTCCAGGGCAAACGGCTTAGGTCGTTTGCCCTGCACGCGTGTAAGGAGGAGCTAGTAAAGTGGATATTTTATCTTCTATTATTATGGGAATTATTGAAGGGCTGACAGAGTTTTTGCCGGTCTCTTCGACGGGTCACATGATCCTCACGGCTGATCTTCTAGGATTAAACACAGAGAATGATACGGTCAAAACGTTTGAGGTTATCGTGCAATTAGGTGCTGTGCTGGCAGTCGTCGTATTATACTGGCGCAGATTCCTGAGCCTGTTTGATTTCAGACGCAAAATCTCGAGTCAGCCACGTCTAAACCTGCTACATATTATTTTAGCCATGATCCCAGCTGGGCTAATTGGCGTACTGTTCCGTGATGTAATTAAGCAATACCTGTTTGGTCCTGAAACGGTTCTCTATAGTTTGGTCATCGGAGGCCTGTTGATGATTGCGGCCGAGAAATTTCATCCGCCCATTAGATCACATACGTTGGATGAGATCACGTACAAACAGGCTTTTACCATCGGTCTGTTCCAAGTCCTAGCTCTATGGCCAGGCTTCTCCCGTTCAGGCTCAACCATGTCTGGGGGCCTATTCGCACGTGTAAGTCATACGGCAGCCGCGGAATTTACATTCCTCGTATCGGTTCCGGTCATGCTGGGTGCATCGGGTATTGATATGATTAAAAGTATGGATCATCTGTCTATGAGTGATTTTCCGGTGTTCGCAGCAGGCTTTATTACTTCCTTTATCGTCGGGATGCTGGCGATCAAAACATTCCTCGGTCTGCTCAAACGCTTGAGTCTGACTACGTTCGCCATTTACCGCTTCGTGCTGGCGGCTGTGTTCTTTTTCATTATTTTATAAGCCATTGTTTGGTACCGATAACCACTAACTAAAAAGGGATATCCATAGGATCTGAATGATCAGCCTTGGATATCCCTTTTACTATTTTGCAGATAAGATAGATCGTACTGAACGATCCCTATCATGCGTTCTGATTATTGTTTGGATTCCAGCGTAGTCAAATATTCCGAGATTTGAGCTGGCGTTTTAGCGTATTTGCTGTGCAAATGAGCAATTTTTTCGCCATTTCGGAACACGAGCAGACTCGGAATGCCGCGCACTTGATTTTCGTCGGCAATCGGCTGGAATTTCTCCGCATCAAGCGCAAAGAAACGCTTATCCGCGTTTTCTTCTATAATGCCGTCCATAAATTTATCCAGTGTCTTGCAATCCGGACACCAGGTTGTATCAAATTTCACGACGGTCAGACCGTCACCGTTAATTAAATCCTGATATTGCTGCTGAGATTCGATGCGTTCCATTCGTTAGTCCCTCCTAGGTTGTATTTACAAAACATCTCCATATTCACATATGGAATTATATAAACGGAAGCTTATTCTTATATTGTAATGGTTCTTTTATAAATTGCAACTGGGACGGGTACATGTTTGACACTTGTCCCATCATTGCCGGGATCAGCGGTATTGCGCATCATAACGATTGGCTCGGCTAATTTGCTGTAGCGCCTGCCGCTCTTGTTGAGTTAGCGGTGCAATATCTGCAGCAGAAATATTATGCTCCAATTGTCCCAAAGAGCTTGCACCCGGGATCACAGCAGCGACAGTCGGATGTGAAAGGCTATAACGGATAGCTGTCTGCCCCATACTACGGTCCGCCCCTGCAAAAGCCTTTAATTGCTTACGCACGTCCAGCAGCTCTGCTTCTTCGTAGTCTAGGTATCCCTTCGCTGCCTTTTCTTCCCCCTTATCAGCCAATACACCGCTCGCTACGGGTCCACGTGCAATCACGCTGATTCCCCGCTCCTGAAGCAAAGACAGTACCTCTTCCTCTGCACGTCGGTCCAGTAAACTATACTGATTCATAACACTAACGATATTCGAGCGTTTGACATATTCACGGATGACGTGCGGGCGAATGGAGGAAATACCATAATAACGGATGACGCCCTCCCGCTGTAGCTGCTCAAAAGCCTCAATGGTTTCGTCTATCGGATCGTTAATTGTCCCTCCATGCAGCTGATACAGGTCGATATAGTCCGTTCCCAGGCGACGCAGACTTTCTTTAACAGCTGACAGGATATATTTCTTGGACGGGTCCCATTCCCAGCCCTCCTGCCCTGGTATGCGCCGATTCCCAACCTTGGTCGCCAGGATAACATCCTGCCGCCGTCCACGGATCGCTGCCCCCACAATTTCTTCATTGCGTCCATGCTGGTACAAATCAGCCGTATCCAACAGATTTACGCCTTTATCCAACGCTTCATGAATCAAGTAAACAGCTTGCTGCTCCTCCGTACCGACCGACATACATCCCAGGCCAATCTCACCTACCAGCAAATCTGATGATCCTAGGCGGTTTCTTTTCATTTATGCTCCCCTCACTTCCAATAACGTATAACTTTAAATTTTCAATATTTCTCTATTATACGAAAAAAACAACCCCAAAGGCATAGAGACTCCACACTCTCCAATCTTTGAGGTTGTTGTATACGATTCGTAATTAATTCGTAATTAATTCGTACTATCCGAATAGCCATTGAACGGCCTTAGGAAATTGACGTTGAAAACAATCCACACGATGTACCGCATCCTGATCCAGCTCAAGAAGCACATCTTTTGCATCCAGTCCCTGTGTCCGCAGCAACTCGTGTGCCTGGAGGGTGAGCGGAACCATATCTTTTTGTACATTCGTCTTCCCTTCACCTTCACGGGTCCCGACAGATATATAAAAGCGCTGTGTCCCATCCCTCACAGTTGCACATGATGCAGATTGCATATAATCAATCATACCCGGATACCAATACGAGCCTGAGATGGAACCGACGCGTCCGAATACGTCCTTATACTGGAAGGCGGCATACATGGAAATTAATCCGCCCAATGAGGCGCCGATAATGCCCGTATGCTCCGTTCCAGTATGCACTGGATATTTTGCCTCGACGTATGGCATTACTTTTGTAACCACAAACGCCAGATAGGCATCTCCACCACCACCAAAAGCAGGTCTTCCTTCTACTAAAGCAGCTGCCTTCCAAGGCGTATAATCATCCAGCCGATTTACGGGCTGAATACCCACCAGCACCACACGGGGCAGCTCCCCCGTAGAAAAACCTCTTTCCAGCTCATCTAATCCGCTTAGAAATAAAGAGCTACCATCCTGCACATACAGCACAGGATACAGCTCATTATGATTCACGGAGACGGGAGGTGTATAGACGTGCACAAGATACCCATCTAATGAAATTTCATCTACATGACCTTTCATCCTACACAGTCCCCCATGATGTAAATGTATGCATTACAATGCAGCATCTATTTCCTTGATCATTTCAGATACAGATTCCAGACCGTTACCTGACAGGTACCAGTAGTTAGGATCAAGGTATATAATATGACCGTTTTTAAATGCATTGGTTTTCTTCACCAGTTCATTCTCCATGGTTTGTTTACCTGTAACCTGCTCCTTGCCTTCTTCGACCACCACTGCTCCACGGTCAACGACAAAAATATAATCCGGATTTTTTTGCTGTACATATTCAAAAGAAACTTTTTGTCCATGCGTGGATACTTTAATGCCAGGATCTACAGGGGTTACGCCAAAAGCATCATGAATGATACCGAAACGGGATTGTGAGCCATATGCGCTCAGGCTTCCTTCATTTGTCAGTACGATCAAGCCTTTAGCCTTGCTCGCTACAGCCTTATCATGTACAGCCTTGATGGAGCTATCAATCACAGCCAGTTCCTGTTTGGCAGCATCCTCTTTGTCGAAGATTTGCCCCAATGTTTCAACATTTTTCTTAAAGGAATGGATATAATCCTTGGTGTCTACAGCCATCGAAATGGTGGGTGCAATTTTGCTCAACTCTTTATATGCATCAGCTTGTCTGCCGCCGATGATGATCAGTTCAGGAGACAGATCACTGATTTTCTCGTAATCCGGTTCAAACAGCGTGCCCGCACTTGCATATTTAGAATCTTTATATTTGCTCAAATACGTAGGAAGATCCTGCTGCGCCACTGCCGCAACGTCAACGCCCAACTTATCGAGCGTATCCAATGAACCAAAATCAAAGACAACGACATTTTTGGGATTAACTTTGACTTGGACCGGGTTTTCATCCAGTGCGTGTTTGACCGAGATGGTTTTGGATTCTGTTGTTGCAGCAGAGGAGCCGTTTCCAGTCGCTTCTGGTGTTGCCGGAGCTGCTTTGCCACAGGCTGACACCATCAGTACCAATGCAAGCATCAGCGTTAAAAACATCATATTTTTCTTCATTTAACATTCCCCCTAAGTAAAATAAACGCAAATTTTATGGTCCCCGATCTGTTGAATCGGAATATCCATGTCGTACAAGTCCTTTAATACCTGACTATCAATCATCTCGTCAGCCGTTCCTTGTTTTAGCAACCTGCCATCCTTCATCCCTACAATATAGTCTGAATAGCAGGATGCAAAATTAATGTCGTGCAGCACGACTAGAATCGTTTTGCCGAGATCATCCACCAAACCACGCAACGTCTTCATAATCTGAACCGAATGCTTCATATCCAGATTGTTCAGTGGCTCATCCAGCAGGATGTATTCTGTGTCCTGAGCCAAAATCATGGCAATAAAAGCCCGTTGTCGCTGTCCCCCACTAAGCAAATCAATATGCTTATCTTTCATATCCTCCAGTCCCATGTAAGCCATAGACTGCTCCACCATTTTGCGATCCTCGCTGTTCAATCTGCCCTTGGAATACGGAAAACGACCGAAACTGACTAGTTCCTTCACGGTTAAGCGAATATTGACATCGTTGGTCTGTTTTAAAATCGATATCTTCCGAGCTAGCTCCTCACTTTTCGTCAGGCTCACGGCCTGCCCGTCAATGAGGATTTCTCCCTCATCACTGTCAGTCAGGCGACTGATCATCGACAACAAGGTGCTTTTTCCAGCGCCGTTAGGTCCAATAAAGGAGGTAATCGTGCCTTTAGGTACAGTGACAGATACCTGATCCACCACATTTTTATTCCCGTAGCGTTTGGTTACGTTTTTGACTTCTACCATGACTTATTCTCCCGCAGCAAAAGGTACAGGAAGTACACCCCCCCGATAAAGTTAATAATGACGCTGACTGTTGTCGATAAGTCGAATACTCTTTCTGCCAGCAGTTGGCATCCTGCCAACGCAATAACACTGACACAGATAGAGGCCGGAATAATATAACGATGCTGATAGGTTTTCATCACCTGATAAGCCACATTGGCCACAATTAATCCGAGAAACGTAATCGGCCCGACAAGCGCTGTAGAAATGGAAATGAGAATCGCTACGATAATTAGCAGCCTTTTGATAATAAAACCATAAGGGAGACCTAAATTAATCGCATGCTCTCGTCCGAGCGACAGCACGTCCAGATACTTGATGAATCTCCACGCATAAGCAAATACGAGCACAAGCACGAATACAGAAAGCCACAGCAGCTCAGTGTTTACATTACTGAAGCTGGCAAAGCTCTTGTCCTGGATTTTCGCAAATTCGTTCGGATCAATCAGTACCTCCATAAAGGTAGATAAACTGTTAAACAGCGTGCCGAATACCAGACCAATCAGCAAAAGTACATAAATCCCGCGTCCATCTTTGCGGAAAATTAATTTGTATAGCAGTCCTGCGAACAGCACCATCAGCCCCACCGACAGCAAAAAGTTCAATTCTTTGCTGGTCGAAATGAAGGGTACGGAACCAAATGCAAAAATAATCGTCGTCTGAATCAGCATATACAGCGAATCCAGTCCGATAATACCCGGAGTCAAAATCTTATTATTCGTAACCGTCTGGAAAATAACGGTTGCAAAAGCAATGGAGCCACCTGTCAGAATGAAAGCTGCGATCTTTTTCAATCGTCGTGGCAGCGCGTAATGCCAGGTATGCGGAAGATCTATAAA
Organism: Paenibacillus sp. SEL3; assembly: GCF_054602585.1. Taxonomy (NCBI): domain Bacteria; kingdom Bacillati; phylum Bacillota; class Bacilli; order Caryophanales; family Paenibacillaceae; genus Paenibacillus; species Paenibacillus sp. SEL3. Next base: position 2,214,555 of record NZ_CM137725.1, read on the forward strand.
TACAAAAGCAGCAATCAACACAAGCGCGGCAGCAGCTAATATTCCGATTTTTAATTTAGGATTCATAGGCCCTTCTCCTCAGCAGCAAATACAAGAACAACGCGCTCCCGATCACACCCACCGTAAGCCCTACAGAAATTTCATACGGATAAATGATCACCCGTCCCAAAATGTCGCAAAACAGCACAAAGACGGCGCCCAAGATCGCTGTATGGGCCAGGCTTTTTTTCAGATTATCCCCCATATACATACTGACGAGATTAGGTACAACCAGCCCCAAAAAGGGAATTGTCCCGACCGTTAAGATGACAACAGAGGAAACCAAAGCCACGATCACCAAACCCACATTGACAGTGCGCTTGTAATGTACGCCCAGATTGGCCGCAAAATCCTCGCCCATGCCTGCAATTGTGAAACGATTCGCATATATGTACGTCAGCGCAACCAAAGGAACACTAAGATATAGCATCTCATAGCGACCACTCATGATTAGAGAAAAATCCCCCTGCATCCACGAAGAAATGCCCTGGATCAGATTGTATTTGTAAGCAAAAAAGGTCGTTACCGAATTTAAAATACCTCCAAACATCAAGCCGACAAGCGGGATAAATACCGGGTCCTTGAAACGGATTTTATCCAGTATTTTCATGAAAATCAGTGTTCCCCCTAGAGCAAATCCGAAAGCCGTCAGCATCTTCGTCCAAAATCCCGCTGCTCCAAACACCATAATAGCCATCAGCACACCCAATCGTGCCGCATCCATCGTCCCTGCAGTGGTGGGAGAAACAAATCGGTTCCGGGTAAGCTGCTGCATGATCAATCCACAGATACTCATACTCGCCCCTGCGATAATAATACTGATCAATCGTGGGAATCTGCTAATCAGGAGTACCTGCGCCTGATCGTTGGTTAAGTGGAACAAATCAAGTGGAGTTACATCATGAACACCAATAAAAACCGAGGCGAAAGCCAGTACCAGAAAAGCCAGTATTAAATAGCGCAATTTCATCTCTAACTAAGGGAGCCTGTCCAATAACCTGTACCAAGCTTCGGCCCTGTCCTCCCCTCCAATAATGATAATGATTATCAAAATCAACTAGCATAAATTATATCAGTGATATTGTATCTGTCAAATTTTTTTGCAATGAATAAACCATATCAAGAAAGGTGTTAGCAAAACCTGAATAGTCTAAAGAGCGAATGAGCAAATAAGAGCAATATCCTGTAAAATAGAGATGGAATATTTAGGATTGCCCTTTCTTTCATTACTGTAGAAAATATTGGAATTGGGGTTTCATTAATTTGATGGACCAAAAAAACAGGAGGAGAATGATGAATCACATACTAATCGTCGAGGACGATATCGCCTTGAGTAACGGTATTGTTCTTGCGCTTAAAGAACCTAACAACGTATTTACACAAACGTATGACACTGCTGCTGCAAAAGAACAATTGAACATCACTGCTTTTGACCTAGTGATACTTGATGTAAACTTGCCGGATGGGAATGGACTCGACCTCTTAACCCATATACGTAAAACAAAAGCTTTACCAGTCATTGTTCTGACTGCGAATGATATGGAAACAGATATTGTCACTGGTCTTGAGCTGGGTGCTGATGACTACATCACCAAACCCTTCAGTCTGATGATACTGAGAGCAAGAGTTGGTGTTCAGCTTAAGAAATCCAAATACTCGCTTGCAGACTCCATTCAGCTAGGTGATTTTTCCTTCTCATTTGAGAGGATGGAATTTAATAAGAATGATATACCGATTGAACTAAGTAAAACGGAGCAAAAATTGTTGCGCATTCTAATCAACAATCGAGGAAATACCGTTTCGCGTGATCATTTAATAGACAGCATCTGGACTGACGGGGCTGAATATGTAGGTGAAAATGCCTTGTCGGTTACGATAAAAAGGCTACGTGACAAGCTCGAGGATCATCCTTCTTCCCCACAATATATTAAAACGGTGTATGGGTTGGGCTACACATGGGCTTTGAAATGAGATGACGACATTCCTATATATATGTATTGGAATTGCCGTCGCTGCTGTATGCACTGCTGTGTGTGCTATTATGCTGTATCGCAGGAGCATCCAAAAAACAATGAAAACCATTGAGAACATGCTGGATGCCGCGATAAATGGCAGCTTCTCAGAGGATGTCTTTGATGAATCCGTTCTTTCTTCAATAGAAGCTAAATTCGTGAGATTTCTTTCCATTTGTTCCGTGTCCTCCAAAAATCTGCTTGCTGAAAAGAATAAAATAAATGAGCTGATTTCCGATATTTCACACCAAACGAAAACACCATTGGCCAACATCCTGCTTTATTCCCAACTACTTAGCGAATACGAACTATCACAGGATACCTCCACTTGTGTGAAAGCTCTATCTGCACAGGCCGAAAAGCTTAACTTTCTGATTCAGGCATTGTTGAAAACATCGCGGCTTGAAACGGGGATTATCACGGTAGCGCCAAGGAGAGAATCTGTTCATAAGCTCCTTGATGCTGCACTGGAGCAAATAACGCCAAAAGCAGATGCCAAAGGGATAACAGTTTTTAGGGAGGACACCGTTATTCATGCTTATTTTGACCTAAAGTGGACCAGTGAAGCTGTCTATAACATTATGGATAACGCTATAAAATATACAGAGACAGGCGGAAACATGGATATAAAAGTGATGGCATACGAATTGTTTTGTCGAATTGATATTACTGATAGCGGCATAGGCATTGCAGAAGAAGAACAAGGGAAGATCTTTACTCGCTTCTATCGCTCCCCTACTGTTAACTCGCAGGAGGGCGTCGGGATTGGTCTGTTTTTAGCTAGAGAAATCATCGCTGCGGAGGGTGGGTACATCAAAGTACGGTCACACTACGGCCGTGGTTCTGCCTTCTCTATTTTTCTTCCTATGGATACTTAATTATTTCAACACCGTTAGATTTCGGAAAGATTGTAGAAAGATTAGTGTGCTAATGTCTGTACTGTAGATGACTACGATACAGACATTTTTTTTGTGGAGGAGAATGTATATGGGCCTATTGAAAACTCAGGCATTAAGGAAGCATTACGGGAACGGAGATACTGCTGTTCATGCCTTAGACGGCGTGAATCTGGAGGTGGAAAGCGGTGAATTTGTTGCTATTGTCGGTACGTCCGGGAGCGGCAAATCTACCCTTCTCCATATGCTGGGTGGACTTGATCGTCCAACAAGCGGAAACGTTACGATTGACGGCAAAGATATTTCTTCACTGAAAGACGAAGAATTGACCATTTTTCGCAGACGAAAGATTGGCTTCGTGTTTCAAAATTACAACCTGGTACCTGTCTTGAATGTCTACGAAAATATTGTACTTCCGATTGAACTGGATGGTAAAGAACCCGACAAAACCCACATAGATAAAATTGTACATACCTTGGGCCTTGACCACAAAATGAATAATCTGCCAAACAATCTTTCCGGTGGACAACAACAGCGTGTAGCTATCGCCAGAGCACTAGCAGCCAAGCCCGCCATTATCTTGGCAGATGAACCCACCGGAAACCTGGACAGTAAAACCAGTCTGGATGTGATGGGATTGATCAAGGTATCCAGCCAGCAGTTCGCCCAAACAATGGTGATGATTACCCACAACGAGGAAATTGCGCAAATGGCCGATCGGATCATTCGGATTGAGGACGGTAAAATAGTAGGTGGTGCGACTAGATGATCAAAGTAAAAAACAGTAAGGCGGTTCGTAATTTATCAGATAAAAGTTTAAAAGCCAATAAAATCCGTAATATTATTGCGGTTATCGCTATTGCCTTAACCACTTTGTTATTTACATCTCTGTTTACTATGGGAATTGGCGCGATGGAAAGTTTCCAGCAGGCAACGATGCGACAGTCTGGTGGTGCAGGGCATGGTTATCTCAAATATATCAACGATGAGGAATTTAATCAGATCAAAGACCACCCTCTTATTAAAGAGATAGCATATAACCGCCTGTTAAGTGGAAAGGTGACAAACGAGCATTTTTTAAAGCGTCGTGCGGAGTTCTGGTATCATGACGATGTAGGACTAAAGCTAGGATTGATTGAGCTAGAAAAAGGCCACAAACCAGTGGCGGAAAATGAGGTTATCGCAGACTCGAAGACCCTACAGTTACTGGGTACTCCCCTGAAAGAAGGCGCCCCATTGTCCTTGAAGCTTGAGGTTCACGGCAAAATGGTACAGCGTGAATTTATCCTCTCCGGCTGGTGGAAGAGTGACCCCGCCGCCGGGATAGCCAGAGGTCAAATTTATGCTTCTAAAGCTTATGTAGATGCACATGCCGAAGAATTACGCTACACATATAAGCAGGATCATGATATGACCGGAACCATCAATGCAGGTATCATGTTCGATAACAGCTCGAACATGCGGGAAAATCTTAATAAAGTGATTACAGAAAGCGGTTATTCCCTGGACAAAAATGCACCAAACTATATTAACGGTAATGTTAACTGGGCTTATCTTTCCAACACTTTCAGTTCGAACCCTGAAGCCGTCTTTCCCCTAGCCATTGGTCTGTTACTGATTATGCTTACTGGCTACTTGATCATCTATAATATTTTCCAAATCTCGGTGATGCGTGATATTCGTTTCTTCGGTCTTCTAAAAACCGTCGGCACAACCAGCAGGCAAATCAGCAGAATTATCCGAAGACAGGCATTATTTCTTTCCTTGATCGGGGTTCCCATCGGCTTGCTCGGGGGTTTTTGGGTCGGAAAATCGCTTATCCCTCTGCTGCTTATGAACAATTATAGGCACGCTGAGGTAACCCTATCCCCCAGCCCATGGATTTTTATCGGCTCCGCTCTGTTTGCAGTCATAACAGTTATGATCAGTGCATATAAGCCTAGCAGAATTGCGGCAACTGTGTCTCCGATTGAGGCAGTAAGATACGTAGACGGAGCTACCCAAAAGGGGAAGAAAAAACTAAAAAAATCAACTAACGGTGCTAAGATTCCCCTGATGGCTCGAGTCAACTTAGGGCGCAATAAGAGGCGGACTATTTTGGTGTTGCTTAGCCTTTCTCTAGGTCTAGTGCTACTGAATACTACTTTTACATTATCCCAAAGTCTGGATATGAATAAGTATGTGTCTAAAAGCCATGACACTGACTTTCTGATTGCACATGCTGATTATTTTCAAGAACATTTCACAGGCCCTGACAATGCGACGACGGAAAGCTATATTCAGGCCATAAAGGCACAACCCGGTTTTGAAGAAGGTGGACGATTGTACAGTGGCAGTAATGTACTCACTGTCGAGTATAAAGAGAACAAAGAGGGGTACGAAACCGACGCTCACGGTAACTTGCCTATAATAGCATATGGGCTGGAAGAGTTACCTCTTCATCGACTACAATTAATTGACGGTGAGCTTGATTATGGTAAGCTGGCTTCGGGGAAGTACATTCTGGAGAACGTTAACCTAGATGACAATAACAAGCCGTATTTGGAAAGTGAAAAATATAAGGTGGGTGAAAAGGTTACTCTTCATAACTATATGGGTACAGCAAAAGCTTCGCTGAATCAGGAGTATACCAGCCATGAATTTACAGTGCTTGGTCATGTTAGCGTGAGAACCAATTTGAATATAGACGGTGCTAGTTATGCTAACTTCTACCTCCCGGCGGATATCTACAAAACGCTTGTGAAGAAGCCTGTGGTGATGAGTTATGCCTTTAATGTATCCGACAGTAAAGAAACAACGATGGAGAGCTTCTTAAAGAACTATACCGAAATAAAGGAGCCAACGATGCATTATAAATCCAAATCCACCGTGATTGCCGAGTTTTCAGGTATGCAAAAAACAATTTTGATGATCGGCGGTACGCTCAGTATTATTATTGGTGTGATTGGTATTATTAATTTTGCAAACGCGCTTCTAACTAGTATTCTGACCCGGCATCAAGAATTTGCTATACTACAAAGTATCGGTATGACTACTAAACAATTAAAGACAATGCTCATTTATGAGGGTCTATACTATGTGCTCGGTACTAGCATATGCTCCGTCTTATTAGGAAGCTTATTTTCCGTCTTGATTGCAAGACCCTTGAGTAACGTAATGTGGTTTATGAGTTATAAATTTATTATTTGGCCGCTGATCCTCGTGCTGCCTGTTCTACTCGTGCTTGGGATCTGTCTTCCTCTCGCTATTTATTCTCTGAGCAACAAGAAAACTATCGTAGAGCGACTGCGAACAGCAGAATAAATCCCCCTTAGTCGAAATGACCTAGCAAAAACTTATAGCTAGGTCATTATCGTATGCTTTAAAACCATCTATCGCTGGCTATATAAGGCCTTTTGGTGAAAGACCTACTTACCGTAGCTGCTTCCCCATACCCTACTCTGCATTCCATAGGCATTGTGGAAGAGGAATATGGTAAAATCTTCGCGGCTCCACCTCTTCCATTTTTCTTTCCATAGGCAGGTTATTCTTTCAACACTGTTAGATTTCAGAAAGATTGTAGAAAGATTAGTGTGCTAATGTCTGTACTGTAGATGACTACGATACAGACATTTTTTTGTGGAGGAGAATGTATATGGGCCTATTGAAAACTCAGGCATTAAGGAAGCATTACGGGAACGGAGATACTGCTGTTCATGCCTTAGACGGCGTGAATCTGGAGGTGGAAAGCGGAGAATTTGTCGCTATTGTTGGTACGTCCGGGAGCGGCAAATCTACCCTTCTCCATATGCTGGGTGGACTTGATCGTCCAACCAGTGGAAATGTCACGATTGACGGCAAGGATATCTTCTCTCTCAAAGATGAAGAATTGACTATTTTTCGCAGACGAAAGATTGGCTTCGTATTTCAAAATTATAATCTAGTTCCAGTCTTAAATGTCTACGAAAATATCGTGCTCCCCATTGAACTGGATGGGAAACAACCAGACAAAGCCTATCTGACCCAAATTACGAATACGCTGGGGCTTGAGAACAAATTAAATAATCTACCGGGTAATCTTTCGGGAGGGCAGCAGCAGCGGGTAGCCATTGCGAGAGCACTGGCGACGAAACCAGCCATTATTTTGGCCGACGAGCCTACTGGCAACCTGGACAGTAAAACCAGCCTGGATGTCATAGGGTTGATCAAGGTATCCAGCCAACAGTTCGCCCAAACGATGGTGATGATTACTCATAATGAAGAAATCGCGCAGATGGCAGACCGCATCATCCGCATTGAGGACGGTAAAATAGTAGGTGGTGCGACCCGATGATCAAAGTAAAAAACAGTAAGGCGGTTCGTAATTTATCAGATAAAAGTTTAAAAGCGAATAAAATCCGCAATATTATTGCGATTATCGCTATTGCCTTAACCACTTTGTTATTTACATCTCTGTTTACTATGGGAATTGGCGCGATGGAAAGTTTCCAGCAGGCAACGATACGACAGGTTGGTGGGAAAGCGCATGCTTTTATCAAATATATCAACGATGAGGAATTTAATCAGATCAAAGACCACCCTCTTATTAAAGAGATAGCATATAGCCGCTTGTTGAGTGAAAAAGTGACAAACGAGCAATTTTTAAAGCGTCGTGCGGAGTTCTGGTATCATGACGATGTAGGGCTGAAGCTAGGATTGATTGAGCTAGAAAAAGGCCACAAACCAGTGGCAGAAAATGAGGTTATCGCGGACTCTAAGACCCTACAGTTACTGGGTACTCCCCTGAAAGAGGGCGCCCCATTGACCTTGAAGCTTGAGGTTCACGGCAAAATGGTACAGCGTGAATTTATCCTCTCCGGCTGGTGGAAGAGTGACCCCGCCGCCACGATAGCCAGAGGTCAAATTTATGCTTCTAAAGCTTATGTAGATGCCCATGCCGAAGAATTACGCTACACATATAAGCAGGACCATGATATGACCGGAGCCATCAATGCAGATATCATGTTTGATAACAGCTCGAACATGCAAGAAAATCTTAATAAAGTGATTACAGAAAGCGGTTATTCCCTGGACAAAAATGCACCAAACTATATTAACAGTAATGTTAACTGGGCTTATCTTTCCAACACTTTCAGTTCGAACCCTGAAGCCGTCTTTCCCCTAGCCATTGGTCTGTTACTGATCATGCTTACTGGCTATCTGATCATCTATAATATTTTCCAAATCTCGGTGATGCGTGACATTCGTTTCTACGGTCTTCTAAAAACCATTGGCACAACCAGCAGGCAAATCAGCAGAATTATCCGCAGACAGGCATTATTTCTTTCCTTGATCGGGGTTCCCATCGGCTTGCTCGGGGGTTTTTGGGTCGGAAAATCGCTTATCCCTCTGCTGCTTATGAACAATTATAGGCACGCTGAGGTAACCCTATCCCCCAGCCCATGGATTTTTATCGGCTCCGCTCTGTTTGCAGTCATAACAGTTATGATCAGTGCATATAAGCCTAGCAGAATTGCGGCAACTGTGTCTCCGATTGAGGCAGTAAGATACGTAGACGGAGCTACCCAAAAAGGGAAGAAAAAACTAAAAAAATCAACTAACGGTGCTAAGATTCCCCTGATGGCTCGAGTCAACTTAGGGCGCAATAAGAAGCGGACTATTTTAGTGCTGCTTAGCCTTTCTCTAGGTCTAGTGCTACTGAATACTACTTTTACATTATCCCAAAGTCTGGATATGAATAAGTATGTGTCTAAAAGCCATGACACTGACTTTCTGATTGCACATGCTAATTATTTTCAAGAACATTTCACAGGCCCTGACAATGCAACAACGGAAAGCTATATTAAGGCCGTACAGGCACAACCCGGTTTTGAAGAAGGTGGACGATTGTACAGTGGCAGCAATCTATTCGCTATCGAGCATAAAGATAACAAAGAGGGGAAGGGGGAAATCGTCACTCCTGACGCTCGCGGCAACTTATCTGCAATAATGTATGGGCTTGAAGATCTCCCCCTTCACCGACTACAATTAATTGATGGTGAACTTGATTATGGCAAGCTAGCTTCGGGAAAGTACATTCTGGAAGGAGTCTGGTTAGACGATTACGAAAATCCTGAAATGAAACGATCCGTATACAAAGTAGGTGAAAAGGTTACTCTTCATAACTATATAGACACAGCAAATGCCCAAGAGTATACTAGCCATAAATTCACAGTTCTAGGTCATGTCGGAATAAAATCATCCAATTCTGGTGTAGACGTTGCTAGTTATACTGACTTCTATCTCCCGGCGGATATCTACAAAACGCTTGTCAAGAAGCCTGTAGTGATGAGTTACGCCTTCAATGTATCCGACAGTAAAGAAAAAACGATGGAGAGCTTTTTAACGAATTATACCGAAGCAAAGGAGCCCGTTATGGACTATCGGTCCAAATCCACCGTAATTGCCGAGCTTTCAGGTATGCAAAAAACAATTCTGATGATCGGTGGTACGCTCAGTATTATTATTGGTGTGATTGGCATTCTTAATTTTGCAAACGCACTTCTAACTAGTATTCTGACCCGGCATCAGGAATTTGCTATACTACAAAGCATTGGCATGACCAACAAACAATTAAAAACAATGCTCATTTATGAGGGTCTGTACTATGTCCTCGGCACCAGCATATGCTCCATCTTATTAGGAAGCCTACTTTCCGTCTTGATTGCGAAACCCTTGAGTGCCCAAATATGGTTTATGAGTTATAAATTTATTATCTGGCCGCTGATCCTCGTGTTGCCTGTTCTGCTCGTGCTTGGGATCTGTCTTCCCCTTGCTATTTATTCTCTGAGCAACAAGAAAACTATCGTAGAGCGACTGCGAACAGCAGAATAAATCCCCCTTAGTCGAAATGACCTAGCAAAAACTTATAGCTAGGTCATTATCGTATGCTTTAAAACCATCTATCGCTGGCTATATAAGGCCTTTTGGTGAAAGACCTACTTACCGTAGCTGCTTCCCCATACCCTACTCTGCATTCCATAGGCATTGTGGAAGAGGAATATGGTAAAATCTTCGCGGCTCCACCTCTTCCATTTTTCTTTCCATAGGCAGGTTATTCTTTCAACATTGTTAGATTTCAGAAAGATTGTTGAAAGATTATTATGATACGGTCTGTATAGTATAGCAAGGAGATACAGACTATTTCTTGGAGGGAAACAAAAGTGACTTTATTGAAAACTCAGGCATTAAGGAAGCATTACGGGAACGGAGATACTGCTGTTCATGCCTTAGACGGCGTGAATCTGGAGGTGGAAAGCGGTGAATTTGTCGCTATTGTTGGTACGTCCGGGAGCGGCAAATCCACCCTTCTCCATATGCTGGGTGGACTGGATCGTCCGACAAGCGGAAGTGTTACGATTGACGGCAAAGATATTTTCACATTGAAAAACGAAGAATTAACTATTTTCCGCAGACGAAAGATTGGCTTCGTGTTTCAAAATTATAACCTGGTGCCCGTCTTAAATGTCTATGAAAATATTGTGCTCCCCATTGAACTGGATGGTAAAGAACCAGACAAAACCCACATAGATAAAATAGTACATACCTTGGGCCTTGACCACAAAATGAATAATCTGCCAAACAATCTTTCCGGTGGACAACAGCAGCGTGTAGCCATTGCCAGAGCACTGGCAGCCAAGCCCGCCATTATCTTGGCTGATGAACCCACCGGAAATCTGGACAGTAAAACCAGTCTGGATGTAATGGGATTGATTAAGGTATCCAGCCAACAGTTCGCCCAAACAATGGTGATGATTACCCACAACGAGGAAATTGCGCAAATGGCCGATCGGATCATTCGTATTGAGGACGGTAAAATAGTTGGTGGTAAAGGCAAATGATCAAGGTAAAGAACAAAAGAGTAATCCGTAATTTATCAGACAAGAGCTTGAAAACGAACAAAACTCGCAATATTATTGCGATTATCGCTATTGCCTTAACCACTTTGTTATTTACATCTGTGTTTACTATGGGGATTGGCGCGATGGAAAGTTTCCAGCAGGCAACGATGCGACAGGCCGGTGGGGAAGCGCATGCTTCTCTCAAATTTATCAACGATGAGGAATTTAATCACATCAAAGACCACCCTCTTATTAAGGAGATAGCATATTGCCGCTCGTTAAGTCAAAAGGTAACAAACGAGCAATTTTTAAAGCGCAAAACAGAGTTCTGGTATCGTGACGATCTAGGGCTAAAGCTAGGATTGGTTGAGCTAGAAAAAGGCCACAAACCGGTGGCAGAAAATGAGGTTATCGCGGACTCTAGCACCTTACAGTTACTGGGTATTCCCCTGAAAGAGGGCGTTCCGTTGACCTTGAAGCTTGAGGTTCACGGCAAAACGGTGCAGCGTGAATTTATCCTCGCCGGCTGGTGGAAGAGTGACCTCGCCGCCGGGATGGACGTAGGCACAATCTATGCTTCTAAAGCTTATGTGGATGCCCATGCTGAAGAATTAATTAACACATATAAGCAGGATTATAATCGGACCGGAGCCATCAGGGCAGATATCATGTTCGATAACAGCTCGAACATCCAGGGAAAACTTGATCAAGTGATTACAGAAAGCGGTTATTCCCTAGACCAAAATGCACCGAACTACATTGCAAGTTCTGTGAACTGGACGTATTTTTCCAACACTTTCAGTTCGAACCCTGAAGTCGTCTTTGTCTTAGCTGGTGGTCTGTTACTGATCATGCTTACTGGCTATTTGATCATCTATAATATTTTCCAAATCTCGGTGATGCGTGATATTCGTTTCTACGGTCTTCTAAAAACCATCGGCACAAGCAGTAGCCAACTCCGTAGGCTCATTCATAGACAGGCATTATTTCTTTCCTTGGTCGGAGTTCCCATCGGCTTACTTGTGGGTTTTGGGGTCGGAAAATCGCTTCTCCCTCTGCTTATGAACACTTTTGGGCACGCTGAGGTAACCCTATCCCCCAACCCATGGATTTTTATCAGCTCCGCTTTGTTTGCAGCCATTACAGTTATCATCAGTATTTATAAGCCTATTAGGATTGCAGCGACTGTGTCTCCAATCGAGGCAGTAAGATACGTAGACGGAGCTATCAAAAAGGGTAAGAAAAAACTTAAAAAATCAACTAACGGTGCTAAAATGCCGCTGATGGCTCAAGCCAACTTAGGGCGCAATAAGAAGCGGACTACTTTAGTGCTGATTGGCCTTTCTCTAAGTCTGGCGCTACTGAATATTACTTTTACATTATCCCAAAGTCTGGATATGGATAAATATGTGTCTAGAAGCATTGACGCTGACTTTGTGATTGCACATGCAGGTTATTTTCAAGAACATTTCACAGGTCCTGACAATGCAACAACGGAAAGTTATATCCAGGCCGTACAAGCACAACCTGGTTTTGAAGAAGGTGGACGATTGTACAGTGGCAGCAATTTACTCACTGCTGATTGTAAAGAGACCTTAAAGGGAGACGGCACCGACGCTCGTGGCAACTTATCTGCAACGCCAGCAGGCATTAATGCTTGTGGCTCTTTACCATACGACACCGACGCTCGTGGCAACATATCAGCAGCAGCATATGGTCTCGAAGAGTTTCCTCTTCACCGACTACAACTAATTGACGGTGAGCTTGATTATGGCAAGCTGGCTTCGGGTAAATATATCCTGGAAAATGTCATACTGGATAACGATGGTAATCCCAAAATGAAATATTCGGCATATAAGATAGGTGAAAAGGTTGTCCTTCATAACTATATGGACACAGCAAAAGTCCAGGAGTATACTAGCCATGAATTCACAGTCCTCGGTCATGTCGCCCGAAAAGGAATTAATAATGGTGTAATAGGTGCTAATGTTGAATTCTTTCTTCCGGCGGATATCTACAAAACACTTGTGAAGAAGCCTACGGTGATGAGTTATGATTTTAATGTATCCAACAGTAAAGAAAAAACGATGGAGAGCTTCTTAAAGAACTATACCGGAGTAAAGGAGCGAACGATGCACTATCGATCCAAATCTACCGTAATTACCGCGTTATTAGGTATGCGAAATACTATTTTGATGATTGGCGGTATGCTCAGCGTTATTATCGGTTTGATTGGTACTCTTAATTTTGCAAACGCGCTTCTAACTAGCATTCTGACCCGCCATCAAGAATTTGCTATACTACAAAGTATCGGTATGACTACTAAACAATTAAAGACAATGCTCATTTATGAGGGTCTGTACTATGTGCTCGGTACTAGCATATGCTCCATCTTATTAGGAAGCTTATTTTCCGTCTTGATTGCAAGACCCTTGAGTAACGTAATGTGGTTTATGAGTTATAAATTTATTATTTGGCCGCTGATCCTCGTGCTGCCTGTTCTGCTCGTGCTTGGGATCTGTCTTCCTCTCGCTATTTATTCTCTGAGCAACAAGAAAACTATCGTAGAACGACTGCGAACAGCAGAATAAATCTCCCCCTAGTCAAGAAACGAAATGACCTAGCAAAAACTTCTGGCTAGGTCATTTCTTAGTTGCTCAACTGTATAATTAGTGCCCGTTCCCTAACCTCCCTGAATTTATTAAAATAATGAGAAAAAACATAGGACCTTGGTGAAAGAGCAACTGTGGACATCCATCAAGGAGAATAAGCTGACTACGGCACAGAATTGGATCACCCACGAAACTCTTAAATCGTCTTCATAATCGCCCTATGAAGGTATCTATTCGATTGTCTATATGGACGCAGATCTACTATAAAGTCAAGAAAGATGAGGAAATTATAAGCATATCTATAGAACGCAAAAAAAAGAAGAAATGTAAACACTTCTCCTTTTCCGCCTTTAATCGTTTAACAAGCAAAAATTCTAATGTGGGAATGCTACCACCAACAGGTGACATTACAATCACAATGACCATCTTGTGTTTGGCAATCTGAGGTACAACTACCAGTACAGTCTTTTTGTACTATCATATCAAAATCATTGGCTACCAAAATCTCGAGATTTTCCATGTAATCACCTCCCTTCACTATTAAGATACATTAGTATGTACCCCTGATTCTTTTAATGTAAAAATCAGCTACTTTTTCGACATAATTAAATAGAGTGGACTACTGTTAGAATGGATACCCAAAGTAGAGGATTTCAATTGGGTTTTCGGTGCAACCGTTCATACTGATTTAGAGAGGTTCGCATCAACAGGCAGCTGATGTTTGGAGTTCATGGTTGCTTTGTATTTTTTTCATGGTTTTGGACTTTAAACCAAGCTCCTTCATGATTCGTACTACCGTTTTTTCCGACACGGTAACTCCTTGTTGAACCAAAGCTTTATTAACCTTCTGGCTGCCATACAAACGGCATGGATCTAGGAAGATCCTCTAGCTTGTCAGTCACCATAAAAAGGCTACGTGACAAGCTAGAGAATCTTCCCTCCTGTCCCCAGTACATTAAGACATATATGGGATCGGCTTACACATGGGCGGTGAAAAATGACTCCCCTGAACTATGTGTGTATTGGAGGTGCCGTTACTACTTTATTCTTTGCTGGGGCTGTCATTCTTATATATCGTAATAACGTACGTAAAACAATGAAAACTATTGATCATATGGTTGAAGCTGCAATTAGTGGCGAGTTCTCAGAGCGTTTTTTTGACGAATCCGTTATGTCAGCAGTAGAGGCCAAGCCTGCGCAATTTCTTTCCATTTGCTCCGTTTCTTCGAAAAATTTGTTGGCATAAACAAATAAAATAAACGAGCTCATTTCTGACATCTCACATCAAACGAAACACCTATTGCTAACATCTTCCTTTACTCACAACTGCTTAGCGAATATGATTTGCTGGAGGATAGCTCCTCTTGCATAAAATCTCTATCCACACAAGCCGAAAAACTTCATTTCCTTATACATGCAATGTTGAAAACCTCGCAAACTTGAAACGGAGATTATCACAGTTTCGCCAAGGCAGATGCTAAAGGGATCTCCGTTGCTATGAAGACAAAGCCCGCAAGTTCACGGTATACCATGTACTCCAATACTGGTGTGTGGCTGCCTTGGAACAATGGAGAAGCTATCGATCCAGCGTAGATTTTGCGCCTCTCTCTGGCCTGCCTGTCGTCCATTATTCACGCTTTTCCACCAAAGCCGCCGAAGTCCCGTTTTCCGTATTTAAGGAACTTTTCCATCTACTTGTTCGCAAATGCAACTGGGAAGCTCGCCGGAAGCTAACTTTCCAAAAGAACTATTACTCATCGATTCTACCACGATGACGGTGGGAAAAACGCGGTTACCTTGGGCTCATTATCACGGGGAGCGTGCAGGTATTAAGCTTAATGTCGCTTTACGAGCAGAAGATGGGCAACCTCTTCAAGTGGTCGAAACGCTGGGCTCCAAGCATGATGGCCCCATGAGTGAAGCGTTAGCTCAACCGGATTACATCGTGGTGATGGACCGTGCCTATGGAAAATTGGAGCGTCTGGATGAGTTCAAAATCCAAGGACAATCCTTTGTCATTCGGCTTCGGGACAACGTCCATTTGGAAAAGCCTCATGCCCTTTCCCGTCTCAAGGAGGTAGATTCATCCGTCATTCGGGATATCACCTGCCAGTTAGGGACACCACAGTGTCGTTCCAAGCAGCGTCATCGTGTGGTGATGTTTCGAGATTTTGAAGGTCGAGAAATCCGAGTCGTTACCGATTTAATGCAGGTCACGGCGGAACAAATCGCACAGATGTATAAGGCTCGATGGCAGATTGAAGTCTTTTTCCGATGGATCAAGCAACATTTGAATATCCCAACGCTGTTTGGCACGACCGAAAATGCGGTCTATGGTCAACTCTTTTGCGCGCTCATCGTTTATGTCCTGCTTAAATGGTTATTTGATGCTGCTCAAACGGCGTGGCCCAAACATGCCATTCTTTCCTTTGCTCGATTTTCTCGTCTTTTTCTTCTGCAAAAACTACCAGTGGAATGGCTGATCCAGATTCAGCATGTTCTTCTTGAGCGTATCTCTGCTTCTATGAATCAAATTACTTATTCTGGTTAATCAACAGACCTGTTATTCAGGTGATTGCCTATGATTTATTCGGCCGTATTGATAACACCGATAACGGAATTGGAATTTCACAGGAAGAACACAGCAAAATCTTTAAGCGTTCTATCGATCACAAACTGTGAACTCGAAGGAGGGAGTTGGTATTGGGCTATTTTGGGCGAGAGAAATCATTGCCGCTGAGGGGGCAACATCAAGTTACGACCAAGTCCGGGGAGCGGCTCGACCTTCTCAATTTTTCTTCCGATAGCAAGTAATTCTATGAAAAATATTTAATTGAGGAATTTTAAGTATGGCATGTCCTGTTTTATAAAACACTGAAATACATACTATTTTCTCATGGAGGAGAAGTTTAATTACTCTATTAAAAACTCAAGAGGTGAGCAACGAGGATATTGTCGTTGACTCCTTAAGAGGTAATGTACCTTTAGTCGCGATTACTGGTACATCCTGCAGTAGTAAGCTAAGTATTTAATTCTCCATGTTATTTGGTTCATTATTACCATTATTAGTGACAAACAGAACGAATGTTCGATATTAGAAATGGATTAGTCAGTGAATGAAATAAAAAGCTTCATCCATAAAAAGGGCATGGTTTAATGGATTATTAAAATTTCACAGGCAACCAAGTATTACAGAAAAAGTGTTTTTTATTACAATTGTATTTTTCACTAGGCGTTTGGTCGTATCCTGTATATGAATAGTCTGTTAAAGGTCTACTATCGCTTCCCAAAACTTATGGGCACTATTTAATTAAGTTAACTATGCATCTGATATATATATCAATTTAATTAAAGGAGAGTAAACAATGGAAAAATTGGAGTTATTGAATATAGAAGATTTTGATATGTCAATCCAAGGACCAATTTGTGATGCAGATAGCTGTGAGTATGATTGTGCACCTGATAGTAAGGGATACTGTAGTGCTGCTTTTACTGGTTTATTGTAGTAATAGCAAATTAATTTTTTAAATTTCAATAAACGGTATGTATACATCTAGGTACTAAAACTCAGATGCATAGTTATCTTATTTTAAACACAAGCAGCACGTTTCAGCATTCTGCCGATACGTGCTGCTTGTGTTTAGCATCAAAACTTTAAAATTTTAATAGCGCATCTGCTGATTGTATAAAATCCCTAGTTTACCTGAAATACATCTTATTAGATTAATTAAATATAACATTTAAAATATCGGGAAATCCTTCCATAATGCGAGGTTTTTTTCATGCAAATCGTGTGTGACATTTATAGAGTAAGACATAGTCGATTAAGGCTGAGAAGCGTTGCCCGTCATAGGTAATCCAAACAGAGTAACACATTTAGATCCTGCTTAATCCTCGAAAAAACAGTGCGATCCGCCAACAGGCTCTGTACATCGCTGCGACTTCTACTCCGCAACATACATCAGTTTCATCGTCACGCTAATTTAATGTCTGTTGACATCGCCAAAAATCACTACGCAGGCACTTCTCAGAACGTCATTGCGTGGTTCCCCACTGGTATGTAAGATTTCCTTGCCCTTCGTTAATGAAGAGGTAATAATGATTTATTTTTTCAAGTTTTGTTTCTTAATTAGTATGTTGCCTAGCTGATAAAATTCTTAACCAACCGGACTTTCATGGCGACTATAGACACTAGAGGAAACACCGAATT
Source organism: Paenibacillus sp. SEL3 (assembly GCF_054602585.1). Classification (NCBI taxonomy): domain Bacteria; kingdom Bacillati; phylum Bacillota; class Bacilli; order Caryophanales; family Paenibacillaceae; genus Paenibacillus; species Paenibacillus sp. SEL3. Next base: position 2,232,183 of record NZ_CM137725.1, read on the forward strand.
CAAGGCTATATGCAGCCTTATTCCTCTTCATTTTCCATGATAAAGAACCTAGGCAACCTTGTTTGCTACGTTAATCGTAGTGGATCTTGGGTAGAAAAAATCTCCTACGAGCCTCCACGATTACTTTCTTTAAAGATTCAACGGAATTAACTAGGGTGTATCTGAAAACTCAACCAAGTGGTGCTAAATCAATAAAACCATGGCAAAAGCCAAAAAAGGCAAAGCTCAGAAAGTTTCGAGAAAGCTTATCATACCGTGTGGCAATCCCGTGGAATTGCCTGAGTTTGTTGAAAAAACATTCCACCACATGCCGTTCTTTATAGTAGTAAAAGTCGCATTCCCAAGGATGTGCCGCATTAGACTTTGGCGGGATGCAGAACATAGCGTCTTAAGATTCGATATATGTTCTAATGTTCAGAGTTCCTTAGGCTTTATCAGCTAAAACCACAGTTCCAGGCCGCGTTACACCAGAGAGAACTTCAATGGCCACCGTGCTGTCATGGATATTTCCAGGTGTTAAAAACAGGCGAATGGGATTACCCAAGGCATCTACTACAGCGTGAATTTTGGTGTTTCGGCCGCCTCGGGACAGTCCGGTCTCTTGATGGGTTTCGGCGTTCTCAGCCCCTTTTTAGCCTCCGCTGCATGCTGATGAACCTTGCAGGAAGTGCTATCGATGGAGACATCCTGCAAGTCAGCGTCGCTGGCCAAGGCCTCAAATATGTTTTGAAAAAGATCATTTTGGCTCCACAAGCGAACCGGGAATACACGGTTTTTCAGGGACCAAAACGTCCCGGCAAATCACGCCAGGGAGCGCCTGTTTTCACCTTCCAAAAAATCCCATTCAGCATCACTCGATTGGGCTTCGAGGGTCTGCCTTCGCCTGTATTTTCGGCTGGCAATAGACCGTGAATCCGTTCCCAATCCTGATCCCTAATTTCATGACTTAGCATTGGATTACAGGCCTCCTTGTGATTTCTCTCCTGTAAAATTATGCTGTGATTCCTTATTTGAATCAATAGATAGTTTTCAGACACTCCCTAGTGAGTATTTTACGAATAGTACAGTTGTCTTCTTTTTAAAAGAAGGTAAAATTAAAGATAACAAAACAACGATTTTCTAATAAAAAGAAAATCGTTGTTTTAGTAGAGAATCTCTTGCGTTTATTCATACCAATACTCCAAACTCAGATTACTTTTTTCACAAAAAGGATAACTATGCATCTGAGTTTTACTGCTTAGATCCGCACATGTCTTTTATAATTCAGAAATTTAAATTTGCTATTTTATAAATATCCAGTCCAAGCAGCACTACAGTTCCCATTACTATCAGGAGCACAATCATACTGACATCTGCTCCCATCACATTTTTGAATTGACATATCAAATTCATCCACATCCAATAATTCTAATTTTTCCATTGTATACTCTCCTTTAATTAAATTAATATATATCAGATGCATAGTTAACTTATTTAATAGTTCTCCATCAACCCTTGAGAGGTAATAGTAGCTTCTTATTTATATAATTGATCTTATATAGAATACAATCAATAACCAAGATTAAAATACAAATGTAATAAAAAACCGTTCTTCTGTTATGTTAGGTATTATATATAAACTTTCCAGATGGATACCAATATACAATGTCAGTTACGTAATCGATATTTTGCAGAATACTTTAATTTATGACGGATTGTAATATGAAGTGCGACACCTACTGGATATAAATAGACAAAGAGCCCATGACCGGATTCGTGTAGAATGAAAGTTCCTACACCCACATTCACACAAGGAGAATCCACCATGAGCTACTCACATCTTAGCATAATCGAACGCAGCAAGCTAGAAATCCTGCATCAGCCGGGAATCCGCCGAAATGCAACAGAGCAGCCTTACCGTGCTGAGACCTCTCAGAAGAGCTATGTCCAGCGCCGCAAGGCTTCGGTTCCTGCAGGGCAAGTGGACGCCAGAGCTGGCTAGTAGCATCCAAAATAAGCTTCAAGCGACCTGGTCCCCCGAGCAGATCATGGAGAGATTGCGTCAGGAGAGGCGTGCGATCGTATGCTTTAAAACGATATATCGTTGGCTGTATCACGGACGTTTAGAGAAGGGCATTCTCACGGTCCTCAGGCACAAAGGAAAAGGGCAGAAGCCAGCGGAGAGACGTGGTACATTTGCGATAGGCAAGTCTATCACCCAGCGTCCCAAAGAGGTTCGATCCCGGAAAACATTTGGTCATGGGCAACTGGACACGGTCGTCTCCGGCCGTGGAAAAAGCAAGGGCTGTGTGACCACGTTTATCGAACGCAAAACACGTCTGTACACCGCCATTCGGTGCCTGACCGTACTGCGTTGTCCATGGAGATCGCCTTTGGAGTAGCCGCCTCCCAATACCCCTCCGGGGCATTTCAAACCGCATCAGTTGACCGTGGCAAAGAGTTTGCCTGCTATGCGAGTCTGGAAGCTACCCATAACGTACAGGTGTATTTTGCAGATCCGTATTCCTCCTGGCAACGAGGCTCTAACGAGAATGCCAATGGCCTCTTGCGTGAATTCTTCCCTAAAGGTACGGATTTCGCCCAAATCACAGATGAGACCTTGGAGGCAGCTCTCCACTTCATAAATCACAGCCCCCGAAAATGCATGGGCTGGAAAACCGCTCACGAATCCTTTTCAGAGGAACTGTCGCACTTGGCTTGACAATCCGTCTTATAAATAATAGAAAATTTCAATAAAAATAATATTTACTCTGCCTGCCGAAGTTGCTCTACAATACTTTGTTTGTTGTTCAAAAAATAAATTACTAATGGAATGATCACTCCAAGAGCAAATAAAAGCGGCAATATAACTAATACAGGCCAGATCACAAAATGATAACTAAAAAACCATATCATGCTACTGATAGGTTTTACAATAAACAAAGAGGACATGATAGCCAAAAGGATAGAAAATACGCTTGTACAAACTGTATAGTACAGTCCTTCAAAGGCTAGCATACTGCGCAGCTGTTTTTTGGTCATACCAATGCTTTGTAGCATGGCAAATTCCTGCCGTCGCGTTAATATGCTGGTTAAAATCGCATTAAAAAAGTTCAGGATCCCAATCAAGCCAATGATCAGACTAAGCGTGCCCCCAATTAAACTGACCGTCTTTCGCATATCCGATACTTCATTTTCTACTGTAAACTTGGATTGGTAATCCATTAGGGGTTCTACTATTTTTGTGTAGCTTTTTAAGAAAGTTTCCATGGTTGTTTCCTTATCAGAGGATACATTAAAAGCATAACTCATCACAATAGGATGCGGTGTCAATCTTTTATAAATATCCGCTGGAAGATAAAAGTTGTAGTCTCTTAATCTGCGATCAGAATTGGAGTTTTTAATTGCTGCGTGACCAAGTATTATGAATTTATGCGTTGTATACTCTTTGTCCATTGGAGCTTCCTTGGTGCCCATATAGCTATGGAGAGTTATCTTGTCACCAACCTTGTATTTTATCCAATCCGATTTCGGTTTGCCGTTATCATTGAGCTCAACTCCTTCCAGAATATACTTTCCTGAAGTTAATAAACCGTAATCCAGTTCACCGTCAATTAATTGCAGTTGGTGTAACGGCAGCTCTTCAAGCCCATATACTTGTGCCGTATAGTTATTGTAAGCATCAAGCCTATCACTTGTTTCTATAGTAGTATTCTTTGGTTTCTCCACTGTTAACAGCTGAGGGTCACCATACAAACGGCCTCCTCCTTCAAATCCAGGTTGAGATTGTACGGCCCGAATAATACTTCCAGAAGTTTCACTCTCTAAACCTTCAAAATTCTGTCTAAACAAATCTGCATGTCCAATTAGGAAGTCTGTGTCACTGAATCGGGAAGACAAATATTTATTCATATCCATACTTTGGGAGAGCGCAAACGTCGTGTTCAGTAATACAAGGCTCAAAGAGAGGCTGGTGACCACCAAAATAGTTCGTTTTTTGTTACGTCCCAAATTGGTACGTGCCATGCTGTGCATGTTTACTCCTTGAGTAGTTTTTTTCAGCATTACCTTGTTCTTGAGGTCTCGGTCCACATATCTTATCGCCTCAACTGGTGACACTTTTGAAGCCGTCCTGCTTGGTTTATAGATGCTGATAGATACAGTCATAATTGCGAACAACGCAGCTAATATAAAAATCCATGGACTTGGGGATACCGATATTTCTATGCTAGCTGCCTTGGTGTTTTTCATGATCAATGGCACAAGCGACTTACCAACCATGTAACCTATAATTAAGCCAATGGGAATTCCGAAGGTGGAAAGGAGTAGAGCTTGTCTGCGGATGATCCTGCGAATCTGCCCGCCACTTGTCCCAATCGTCTTCAGAAGACCATAAAAACGAATGTCACGCATTACAGAAATCTGAAATATGTTATAGATAATCAAATACCCTGTCAACATGATTAGTAGTAGGCCTGAAATGAGTGCCACGATAATTCCAGGACTCATAATGAAGTTGGTTGATAGGTATGCCCAATTAACATTGCTTTCCACATAGTTTTCTGCTTCTTTATCCAAGGAGTATCCGCTTTCTACAATTACTTGATCAAGCTTGCTCCGCAGATTAAGGCTATCGTCGAACATGATATAGGGATTAATAGTACCAGTGTAGAAGTGGTTTTCTTTATGTGTGTTTTGCAGTTCAGTGGCATATGCCGTTAGATATGCTTTAGAAGCGTAGATTTGTCCTACATTAAATAGTGGGTCGCTCTTCCACCAACCGGAAAGAACAAAATCGCGTCGCACTTCTTCACCCCGAATATTAAGCTTTAGTGTCAAAGGTGCGCCAATTTTCAAGGGAACACCCATCAATTGCAACGTATGAGTATCTACTATCACTTCATTTTCGGCTATAGGTCTATGACCTCCATCCAACTTAATGAATCCTAGCTTTAATGCCACATCATCGTAATACCAGAACTCCGTTTGGCGTTTTAAAAATTCCTTGTTCAAAACACCGTCACATAATATACGTCTATACGCTATTTCTTTGATCAACGGGTGCTGTTTAATCTTTATAAATACCTCTTCATTGATATTTTTAAGCACGGCGTGCCCATCCCCACCAGACTGCCGCATCATAGCTCGTTGCATGTTATCCACGGTGGCCAGCCCCATAGTGTACAATGTTGTAAATAGCAATGAAGTGAGAGCTATGGCTATAATGGCAATGAGGTTTCTCGTTTTATTGGCCTTATAGCTTTTGTCTGCCAAATTGCGGATTGCCTTTTTATTTCTAACTTTGATCATTTTATATCACCACCGATAATTTTACCGTCCTCAATACGGATGATACGATCCGCCATTTGCGCGATTTCCTCGTTATGGGTAATCATCACGATCGTTTGGCGAAACTGTTGGCTTGACACCTTAATAAGTCCCATGACATCCAGAGTGGTTCTACTGTCTAGGTTACCAGTGGGTTCATCTGCCAAAATGATAGCCGGTTTCGTCGCCAATGCTCTTGCAATAGCTACACGCTGCTGCTGTCCTCCCGAAAGATTATTCGGCAGATTGTCTAGTTTATTCTCAAGCCCCAGCGTATTCACAATTTTTTCTACATAGACTTTATCTGGTTGCTTCCCATCCAATTCAATGGGTAGTATTATATTCTCTCGTACATTCAAAACAGGAACCAGATTATAATTTTGGAAAATAAACCCGATCTTTCGTCTACGAAAGATCGTTAACTCTTCATCTTTTAGTGGAAAAATATCTTTTCCATCCACCGTGACGTTTCCACTTGTTGGTCGGTCCAGCCCACCGAGCATATGTAGCAAGGTGGATTTTCCACTCCCAGATGTACCAATGATGGCAACAAACTCTCCATGATCTACCTTCAAGTCCACTCCGTTCAAAGCATGAACAGTGGTATCTCCACTGCCGTAAATTTTCTTTAGATTCTTGGTCTCTAATATCTTCATTTGCTCTCCTCCAAACAAATAATGTCTGTATCGTAGTAATCCACAATACAGACATTATCATATTAATCTTTCCACAATCTTTCTCAAATCTAACAGTATTGTAATAATTCTAACGATTTAATTGTAAATTACTTACCTACCGCAAAGTTTTCTAATATATGCTCAAAGCTTTTTACCGTGGAATAATGGATTTTTTGAGCCGTACAGAATACAGGAGAAGCTTTATAATAATTTTCAGTTTGTATTTTGTTGATAATTTTACACATTTTGCTGCGACAATTATTATACATTGCACAGCGAGTACAAGTTCCCTCTTCGTGTTGATTAACTTTATGCAAGTTGGACAATTGCTGTAAATTCAAACCATCAAACACATTGCCCATAGAAAATTCGCTGTGTCCTACCGCATAAATACAAGGATAAATTTCACCTGTGCTGGAGAAATGGAAGCTTGTTAAGCAAGCATCGCAGGCCCCTCTTGGACGGAAGTACTCATTTTTAAAGTTGTATAAATGATATTGCGCATGCCTGAGATCCTTTTCAACCATATAGGTAAAAATATCATTAAGATTATGGTGATAAATTCGCATAAGCTCCTTGTTCCAATGGGGATCGCTTTCATCTATAGCAAAGGTGACAAGCGGGCAGCCTTTCTCAGAAAGATAAATATAGTTTTCAGCAAAATGCATGACGTTGTTAGCCGTAACCGTCATTCTTACACGATAAAATTGTGCTTGGTTGTTTAAATACTCAATAGTCTCCATAACCCGTCTATAACTACCCTGTCCATTTTTATATACCCTATTAAGATCATGGCTTCCCTGCTCGCCATCCACACTTACAGTTAATTGGACATGGTTTACAACATAGTCAAGTATCTCTTTACTGTGAATTGTCCCGTTTGTTGTCATTGAAAAATCAATGTTATTTGAGAATTTTAACTTCAGTTCCTCAATAAAAAATCGAATAATCGGAAAATTAAGCAGTGGTTCCCCCCCATGTAACCCTATATGGATCTTATCATTTTGCTTTTCAGGGTTTGCAGTAAGTACTTTTTCTATAAATTCAATAGCTTTAGTTGCAGTTTTTTGCTCCATCGTTTTTGGTGCTTTGTTAACATAGCAATATTTGCATTTCAAATTACAATCTTCTGTCACCCAAAAGGTGAAATTCATTTTGTCGCCCTCCTTATGAACTTAGTTATTCCAAATTAATTTCTGAAGTTGCTTCTTTTTCCTTTGACAAACGGAATCGAATAACTGTTGATTTTGATACAGATAATAAATATTACTAATGCAGTGATGGCAAAATAAATGAACATCGCAATCAGCACATGGCTCAAAGTTCCAAGGTCGTATACGTTCAATTTGAGCATAATCCGTTGTTAGATTGCTATCGGCTAGGAGTGTTACTATATTATTGTCAAATACATTTCCTAACACAAAATCTACAGACTCCATCAGTCCACCACAGGGGTAAATATTCCCATCCCCCCCGATGAACAATTCCCTTTTTCCAGGTGAACAAAGACGACATGCAACATCTTCTGAGGTGAGATCACCATCAAAAGGTTTCACCGGGAAAATCTCATCGCTATTTTCTCCAGCTCTTCCTTCAGGTGTCATGGTGCGCAATATAGGTTCAACCTTTAATTCCTTGCATAAACTCAAAAATTTTTCTTTTCCCCCATCAAGGGTATAGTTAGTAATTGTCATCGACAAGGCAATTTTTTGTAAACCCTTGCTTTGCAATAATTTAATGCTTTTAATCACCCTATTAAAAACGCCTTTTCCTCTAATTTGGGAACAAGTGTCTTCATCATAACCATCCACACTAAAGGAAACCTTATCTACGTATTCAAGAAGCTGTTCAGCATTTTTCTCAGAAATGAATAGACCATTCGTGGACAACAAAACCATACCATCAAATTTGCTTCTCAGGTACACCAATATATGCATGATATCAATACGCATCATAGGTTCCCCACCAGTTACATTAATAGCCTGAGGGCGAAGGACAACAATTTGATCAATAACCTTTTTTACTTTCTCTGTTGTTAAAGCGTCGGTAAACCTTATATCAGCCGAAGCACTACAATGTTTACAATGTAAATTACACCTATTCGTTAAAGCTAGATATACAACATCAACTGACTCCTTATAAACATCTGATAATTGATCTTCCGTGAGAATGCATTGAATATTCACTAATTCATGAAAAAGATTCGTTAAATTATGAACAACTTCGATATGCTGTGAACTTTTTGCGGGATTTAGTAGCAACTGAATTTCCCCGTTATTAACCATATCCTTTAGCACAAGATAATAAGATTTAGATGTTTTCATATAAATACCTGACTTTGTATTTGCAATAATCACCTGATCATCATGAAATAATTCATGTGAATAAGGATTAAAAACATATGCCACATTCTAATCTCCTTTCGACTAGTTCAAGAATAAGTGATCTACTAAAACTAGATAGACCCATACAATCCAATTGCTTTTTTCTATTAAATACATCATTAAATCCTCTAATAATTGTTGTTATGTCATAATTCGATGCTTTAATGACATAAAAAGATTATGGTGCTACATACAAATGGTTTGTATCGAAGTCTAATAAAATGTATTTCATGACATTAAAAAAGTGGTTTATGTCATGAATATAATAATCAGATATCCAATAGTAAAATAGAAAGTAATGAATAGTTTCACAACGTCAAAGTATAGTACATATTCTTTAACCTATTTCTTTAAAGCTTTTATAATTGCATCAGGAAGGCGGATAAACTTATGTATAAAAAATATAATTGGCTTTTTAAAGGGGTTCACAAATTTCATTTCTTTACTATATTGATATTGGTTTTCCAAGCTTTAGATACAATACTCAGCATGATAATTCCTCAATACATAAGTAGAATTGTTGATGCAGGATTAGTTTCAAAAGAGTTGTCTTTAATTATAAAATTTATAGGTATTACAGTTGGATTATATATATTTTCTCACCTATGTAGTTTAATTTCTGAATTTGTATTTGCAGAATTAGGAAAAAGAATATCTTACAATATGAAGAAGAAGTTATTAGAAAAGATGTTTGTTTTACCAGGAGAAATTATAACTGCTAACAATGATAAATTATTATCTCTGTTTATGAACGACATCGGGATAATCGAAAGATTGATATCCAATGGTATTCCTATGCTAATATCCAACTTACTTTTTCTAATTGTGATTTGTATCGTATTACTACTTTACAACTACAAATTATTTGCACTTATCCTTTTGATCATGATTTTCACTTTAATTTGTCAAATATTCCTTAATAAAAAAATCACTCAAAAGACTAAATTAGTTATGGAAGCCTACGACAATTCTTTTTTTTATATCAGAAATACCCTTGTTTCACTCCTTTATTCCATCGGAATGGACATAAAGGACTATATTCTTGGAAAGTATATGCCTTTGGAGGGGAAATCACTTGAGGCTAATAGAAAGAGAGTAAACACACTTATAATTGCCTCCACTGTTCCTTCAATCATTACCTCTGTTGGAAGTGTTCTTCTTTTAGGCGTTGGTGCCATTTTAGTAATGGATGGTCAAACCAGCATGGGTATACTAACGGTATTTGTTTATTATTCGAATCAGATTATAGGCCCCATTAAAAGTGTGACAAACTATGTGGCTGCTTGGAAGCAAGCAAAAGTATCTATCGAAAGAATTGAGACCATTATGAAAGCAGATGAGGTGATTTAACATGAATATAGAGTTTAAAGATGTCAGTTATAGTTATAACGGTTTGGAAATGGCACTTTCAAATGTCTCTTTCGTTATTCACGGCCATACTATTTTTTGTCTATCGGGTCACAATGGAGCAGGAAAAAGCACGTTACTAAAATTACTTATAAAAATCAATTGTAATTACACCGGTAAAATTATAATTAATGGCCGAGAATTAAGGGATTGGAAGCGTAAAGATATTATCAAAAAAATAGCAATTTGTTTCCAAGAACCTGTAATGTATGTGGATACCCTATTTAATAATATAACTTTGGGCCAACAGGGTATCTCGGTTGAGAAGTTAAATTATTACATCCAATTATTAGATACCAATAATTTCATTCATAATAATGACCAACAGCAAATTATTGGTAAGAATCTCTCTTTATCTGGAGGGCAACAACAACTAATCTCAATACTGCGGAATATCTATACCAATAAAGAAGTATTAATCTTTGATGAACCAACTTCAAATTTAGATAGTGTTGTAAAAAAGAATTTTATTTCGCTATTAGATGATCTCAAAGAGAGTCATACTATTATATTAATTACACACGACAGTGAAATTGTGAATAATTATGAGCAGGTACTGCTGTAAGCTCAGATCAAGCTACAGTCCTTTCCCGTATAAATCCTTCTCTCCTAAACCGCTTAGAAGTGGTAGGATATTTGTACAGAAATTTTGAAATCAATACGGGAAGACTGCCCCTCTTCACTGCTATTACAGATCCCACAACACAATATTAACGTAAAATTTATGTTCTTCGATTCTTATGTCTATGATTCCTGAATTCTCATTCACAATCTTCCTAACACTTTTTAGACCAAAGCCATGGTTTTTCCTATCCTTTTTTTTAGTTACTAGACTGCTATTTAAAAACTTTGGATTATAGGAATTCGAAACTTCTAAATAAAGTTGCCTTTCATGATACTTAATTTTTATATCAATTGATTTTTCACCTTCAATAATCTTGTCACAGGCCTCTATTGCATTATCCAACAAATTCCCAAATACATTAGCTATGACATTATTGCTCAAAGAAAATTTTTCTGGAAGAAAGCAATCTATAGTTACTAATACATTCTTCTCAGTAGCTAAACTTATCTTTTCAGTGAGCAAATAATTAAGCACATAGTTTGGTGTATATTTCTGAGTTACAGTATTTCCAATATCTGAAAGAATTTCTTTTATAAAAGCATCTGCTTCTTTGTTCCTTTGATCTTTCAACAATCCTTGTAAAGTCAATAATTCATTTTTCATATTATGCCTAATCACACGAATTTCTTTTTGAGATTTCTCCAGGTTATCATAATAATTATTTTTTTTCGCATTATTGAGATTCACTAATTCTTGCTCCATCATTTCTCCATAAGCCTTGTTTAGTTTCTCATGAGTCCATTGCATAGCGATGTTAATTGATAGCACTCCCATTACAGAAATCAGGCTTAAAATTGGGTTAGGACGCTCACCAGATTTTAGAATTAACTCACAATGGCTGCCCAGCATAATAAGAGTAACTATAGGAAGGGAAATCAAAAATACATCTAAACATTTAGATGTATTTCTCTTTCGATAATCATCTACTCTATATATGAAGGGTATCCATAAGAATATAAAAAACTTAATGACTTCTGATAACATAACTTGCATTTCATAATAGTAGGATGAATGCTTAGTTATAAAAAGTAAATCAGGAAAACAAATTTTAATAATAACAAAAGATAGCCCATGAGATGCTATACCTACTAGTATAACGTTTAAACCCCACCAAAACTTTTTCTTCAGAGAGTCATAGTAAAAAAAAAGCACTGTGACTATTAAAATAATATTTGAGATTACATTCGAATTCATATTTAGAAAATTATTATTCACCAATACAACACATAATACTATAAATGTTAATATTAGATTTTTGGTTGTTCGGGAAATATTTCTAACAACAAGTACCTTATTAAGAAGTCCACTTATGGTAATAAGATCAAAAGAATTTAATATAAAATCAAAAATGACTTTTTTCAACTAGTATCTCTTCCTCATATAATTTATCATTTTTTGTTTAAATTCCTTCTTAAATTTTCTACTGATCGGTAATTCCAGATAAGTATCCTGAACTTCTTTGTTTATAATTTGTTTAATTAGAACATTTTCGCACTTCATTCCTATCACGTATTTCAGATTAATAATATATGAAGCATGAATTTGAGAAAAAATCGTCGGATCAAGTTGACATAGTATTTGTGAAGTAGTCTGATTGCACGTATACTTTTTTGTCTCAGTATAGATGCGAACAGCTCTACCGCATTTTTCAAAGTAAATAATGTCATCTGCATTTAAAACGAGCTTATTTCGTTCGCAACTAAACTCAAAGTAACTGTGCGTGCTATGTAAATAATGGTCCGCTCTTTGGAGAATCTCATAAAAATTACATTCATTTATTGGTTTTAGTATATAATCAAAAGTTTGTACTTTAAATACATCTGGCATATATTCACTATAATTGGTCACAAAAATAATTACAGCTCTTTTATCAAACTCTCTTATCTTTTTAGCTAGACTAATTCCGTCCATATCGGGCATCTCAATATCAAGAAGATAGATATTGTACTCAACTTTATTTTTTGTTACATATTGAAGCAAATTTTCACCATTTCCAAAGGTATCTACTTCTACTTTGGTAAAAGGATATTTTAGTGCTAATTCTTCAATCCGACCCAATTCGACATTTGTATCATCACACAAAGCAATGTTTAACATCCTCACACATCCCTGCATAATCATTATTAATCGCAAAGTATCGTCTATAAATAAAATTGTGAACTTCACATAAATGAATTAATTCTGAGATGTAAGGAATAATTCAAATCCTGAATAATAGGAATATGTATCAAAAAAAGTAATAATAATCACACATATAGTATACCATTTCAAGTAATATACATACAATACTATATTTCTAAATAAATACATTTTTATGTATTTATTTAAAATGAAAAATTTAGGAAGCATTAAGCTGCTGCGCCTCTAAAAGACTACCTAAAACTAAATATCAAGTAAGTACTAACACAGAAGATTATGTGATTAGCTAATCCTCTATCTTAGTACTTGAGTAAATGACAACTTCTTCCAAGTATTTCAATAGCCTAGAAAGAGAACATACATTTAATATATTTATACTGTGATAATCGATTAAGTTATACTTCAACTCTTTTTCTAGGTTGCTCCAAAAATCCACAAAATTATAAAAGGTTATTCCAGATAACCGAGAAATAAATGGCCCTTCATATAAGGAAGAGATGTCAATTTTATGATTAGTAGCTTCATAAATTGCTTTTTCAATAGACCCTCCAAATTTTTTCACCAAATTACTATCAATTTTATTTTCTGACATATCTTTGACTATAGGTATCTCCACTTTATGTAGTAACGCATACTGTTCAAGTACATGATTATAATCAGCAAATGTGATTTTATCTTTATGACTATTGGAAGATAGAATTCGCATACTCCATCCGACACAAAAAGCGTTGGCTTTAGAAGTACCTCTAAAAAAGGCAAATCGTTCGGCAAGTGTATAGACAAAAATTGGAGCCTCATCAAATACGGCTTGGATCTCTTTATTTTTTGAAAACAAAAATGAATCAATTGAACAGAACATTTGTCCATTTACACCAATGACGGTTGGCAAACTAGCTGGATAGCTACTCTGACTACCATTTTTTACAGATACAAAAATAAGTTTATTTTGATCCACTAACTGCTGTGTAATTTGGCTAAGTTGCTGATAGTATCCTTCTGAAGTAACGGAAATGCTTATGCATATATATTTAATATTCAGATTAAGGCATTTCTTCAACGCCACATGCAAGAGTCTGGTACTCGTTTTCCCTTCTTCATTTGCTATTTTTATGATGTAAAATTGAGCCTCATTAAAAATTTGCACAATCGTATCTGCCACAGAAGTTCCATGCCCATGGTCATCCTGAAAATCATTATCCTCGATAATTTCGTCTCCTGAATATTGAAATCTCACTCCGTCTATAACATGTTTACTTAAGCTACGATTCGTCATGTCTATTCCAGTATCAATTATGACTACTTGTTTGTTGTTAAACATAGTCTTCACCTATCCTATCAAATTTATAGAATGCTATATATAAATTAGCACTTTAGTTTGATATAGAATGTGTAAGTGATAAAATAACCAATTTAATGCTATAAAAAGCAAATTTCCGATAAAAATGTATTAAAATTTCAATGCTGACCATTTATAATTACGAGTTACTAGAGTATTCAGCAAGACGAAAAATGACACAATATGCGCTGATTATTACAGTAATATTTCTACATAGATCAACCGTAGTAACCTTATTCATAGATTAACTACAACTTAAGAATACAGGCTATCTGGAAGCAATTAATCTCAATAGTCTGTTAAGGCTCCGTATAAATATTTTAAGAAGGTGATAATCAAAATAATTATATGTCCGGAAAATTAGTTAATCACGCAAAAAAAAATAATTTGGAGGTTCCTTATGATAAAAAAACAAAAATTTCTACCGTTCAAAATAGCTTTTATATTTTGTATGTGTTTGACAAGCTTTTTCATTGCTAATGATACTAACTATGCTGCAGAACATAAGAATTTTACGGCGATAGAGCAAAATGACAATAAATATAACGCAGAATATAAGAATTCTGCGGCGATAGAGCAAAATGACAATAATCCGACTGTTGAAGAATACGAGAATAATGTAAAAGATCTGCCTAGACTGAATGCGAATGAAACCATGGACAAATTCAACTCGGGAGAAGGTTTTTACTTTTATATTGGTAGACCTAGCTGCTCCCATTGTCGTGAATTTTCTCCTATTTTAAAAGAATTTTCTACACATATATCACAGCCCATTTACTACTATAATATGGATGGTGGAGACTGGGGACCGATTATCGGACAATTTCTTAGAGATCATATCGATTTACAAGGGACTCCAACATTAGCATATATTAAAGATGGAAAAGTTGTTGCCCAACAAGTGGGCACAGGACCAAATGCGGATGAATTGCAAACTATTTTCGCTGATTGCCCTCAGTAACCTTTCGCATTTCAAAATGATCGATCCAAATCATTGAAACTTTGACTCGCAAGATGGAGTTCTTTGAAAAAGACGTCCCTCTTGCGAGTCTTCTATACTTTAAAATTTAATCACAATTCCCACTCTTCCCGTAGAAGCCCCATTCGGATCGAATCATAATACTCTCCATTATAATATCTGCACTTGCGAAGCCTGGCTTCGAGGGTCATGCCCAGTTTCTCCCCAACCTTCATCATCCGATGGTTTCCTGACCAGGTTGTAAAGCCCACTCTTACTAGAGGTAATGTATTAAACAAATGCGTGATCCACAGTCGAAGCACCCTCGTACCGTACCCACCGCTCCAATACCGCGAATCAAAGATACCTATCCCCATTTCAAGCCATTGGGAAGGCTGATGCTCCCAATAGTAGCTAACCGATCCAATGACCTTACCCTCCACTTCAATGATCCAAAAGTCATCTTGCCCGATTCGCTTTTCCTTCTCTTTTAAATACTCCTCAAAAGAAAGTGGCTTATGTTCATAATAAGGTGCATCCCACTGCTTCCATTCCGGTGCTTCTTCCTTAAAAGTTAACGTCCAAAGAGCCGGCAGGTCTTCTTCTGTAACAGGCCTAATCGTTAAATCCTTATCCGTATACATTGAGTACACTCCTTTTATAATAAAATTCGTTCTATCTATATTGGGCCTTATTGGGCTTTATTGTATCTGCTTTTGCATTATTTCGAAATTCTAGTTTTGTCCGATCTTCCAAGCAAAGTCATAATTTAAGTTGACAAACAATCAAAAATAATATATCTTAATATCAAGATAATAAATATAAAGAAAAGTTTTTCGACTGTTTATTTTGTTTAGAAAAACCTAATCATATAAAAACCAAGGAGGATAATGACATGAAACTATTAGGATTGCATCACGTTTCGGCGATTACAGCGGCAGCGGCTAAAAATGTTGATTTTTATACTCAGGTAATGGGACTTCGGTTGATCAAGAAAACG
Source organism: Paenibacillus sp. SEL3 (assembly GCF_054602585.1). Lineage (NCBI taxonomy): Bacteria > Bacillati > Bacillota > Bacilli > Caryophanales > Paenibacillaceae > Paenibacillus > Paenibacillus sp. SEL3. The sequence continues at coordinate 2,248,016 of NZ_CM137725.1, forward strand.
GTGAACCAAGATGATGTTAGTGTGTATCACCTTTTTTACGGAGATGAGCGTGGAACTGCGGGTACAGAAGTCACTTTCTTTGAAATTCCACATGCGGGACAAACTCGTACAGGAAATAACAGCATTTCAGCTCTCTCCCTACGGGTACCAAATGACAAGGCACTGGATTACTGGAAAAACCGCTTCGAGCAGCTGGATGTAAAACATGGCGAAATTACGGATCAAGCAGGACGCCTGGCACTTTCGTTTGAGGATTTTGAAGGACAACGCTTCTTCCTCGTTTCAGATGAGCATGATCACGGAATGCGTGGCGGCACGCCTTGGGAGAAAAGCCCTGTCCCTGCCGAATACGGCATTGTAGGACTTGGGCCCGTTCATCTGACCATTCCCAAAGCGGAGAATACTATTCTCATTCTTGAACAGGTTATGGGCTTCCGCAAAAAGGGCTCCTATCCTTCCCCTGTTGCTGGACAACCGGATGTGGTCATCTATGAAACGGGTGAAGGCGGTACAGGAACTGAGGTGCATCTGGAAGAGCGCAACGATCTGCCACAAGAGCGACCAGGACGCGGCAGTGTGCATCATGTAGCTTTCCGTGTTGAAACCGAGGAAGAGCTCAAACAATGGGTAGAGCGTATTGGTCAGCTGCAAATTTCCAACTCTGGTTTTGTAGATCGCTTTTATTTCCGTTCCTTGTACTTCCGTGAGCCGAACGGCATTCTGTTTGAATTGGCTACCGATGGACCAGGGTTTGACACCGATGAGGAATTGGAGTTTCTGGGCGAATCCCTATCACTGCCTCCATTTTTGGAGTCGCGCCGTGCTTCGATTGAGGCTAATCTCAAACCACTCAACACCAAACATGAATAAGGTATATTTGCTCTAAAATCACACAAAGCCGGGACTCCTACATCATGTAGAGGTTCCCGGCTTTTTTTCGTGCAACCGCCCTGCTTTTACCTATAAAACATGTCATTTGCATGCTTTTCCGCTTTGACAGGTAAGTGAAATGCCCTTTTTAGTTAGCTTACAGCTTTTTATCATCCACACTGTTCAGCCATGCTTCGATTTCTCCGATTACTGAGGCAATGCAACCATCTTGGAATGGCGAGATGAGTCCAGCCAGCTCAACCAATCCGGTAAAGGATCGACTTCCCCCAGCACGACACAGCTTCAAATAATCTTCCCACGCTGCTGTCCGGTCGATACTCATGCGTTTCCAGAATTGGAACGCGCACAGTTGCGCGAGTGTATAGTCAATGTAGTAGAACGGAGATTGGAAAATATGCCCTTGTTTGTGCCAGAATCCGCCCTGCTCCAGATACTCGTTGCCTTCATAATCCAGATGCGGTTTATACTTACGTTCAATGGAGCGCCATGCGCTTTTACGTTCGGCTGGGGTCCAATCCGGATGTTCGTATACGGCATGTTGGAATTCATCCACGGCTACGCCGTAAGGAACGAACAGCAACGATGAAGATAGATGTTCAAAGTGATATTTGTCCGTATCTTCCTCGAAGAACAGATTCATCCAGGGCCATGCAAAAAACTCCATGCTCATAGAGTGAATCTCAGCCGCCTCCATCGTTGGCCAATGGTACTCGGGAATTTCAAAATGTCGGCTTTCATAGACCTGGAAGGCATGACCTGCTTCATGCGTCAATACGTCGATATCACCGGACGTACCATTGAAATTGGAGAAAATAAACGGCGTGCCATATTCGCTCAAAAATGTACAATAGCCTCCACTTTGTTTTCCCTTTTTGCTGATCAAATCCATTAATCCACGTTCGATCATAAAGCTGAAAAATTCATGTGTTTCCGCTGAAAGCTCCTCATACATGCGTGCTCCATTACGAAGGATCCACTCCGGGTCACCTTTAGGCGTAGGATTGCCTGACAGGAAGTTGAAGCCTTCATCGTAATAGCGAAGCTGATCTACTCCAATCCGTTCGCGCTGGCGCTCCTTCAGCTTGGTTGCCAAAGGAACGATGTGCTTCAGCACCTGCTCGCGGAAATTGGCTACCATCTCGGCATTGTAATCTGTACGTCCTAAGCGGGCATAGCCCAATTCTACGAAGTTGTCATAGCCCAGCTTGTGTGCCATGCGCGTACGTACCTTGACCAATTCATCATAAATTCGATCCAGCTCGTCCTCATGCTCACTCATAAATTGATATTTAGCCTCGGAGGCCTGTTTGCGTGTCTCCCGGTTGGTAGCCATTTCAAATGGCAGGAGCTGTGACAATGTGCGTTCTTCCCCCTCGAACGGGATCTTCGCTGAAGCAATCAATTGAGCATATTCCGAAGTCAGCTTATTCTCCTGCTGCAAATCCTCAATAATATCCGGATGGAACGACTTGAGGGCTACCTCGGCAATACTGAAAAGCTGGCTGCCCCATAGACTCTCCAACTCGTTGCGGAATGGAGAATCCACCAATGCCCGGTAGTAATCGGTTACATACTCCTGAATAACCGGCATGAAATCATCAGCGTACTCTTGCTCCGCTTTGTAAAAGGCGTCCTCCGTATTAATGGAGTGCCGAACTTCCACCAATTGCAATTGCGTTTCCACATTACTGCGCAGCTTATTAATCGCATGAATCACTTCATTTTGACGTTCTACGCTGTCCGCTTCACGAAACTGCTGCAACAGTGTTTTAAACCGCTGTTCAATTTCAGGTTGCTCTGGTCGGCTGTAAGCCATTTGGCTGAATAATGTCATTGCTTCGGTTCCTCCTTAAATGTAATAAATCTGATGCCTATTATACAGTACGATTAGACCAAACTGGAAGCTGAAATTCCAATAAAATACAACCTCAAAAGCCGCAATACTATGTATTGCGGCTTTTGAGCCTAATCTAACTTATATATCATAGATGTCGCTGCCTAAAGCAACCTAAATATATATACAGCCTGGTGGGGATTTATAAGTCTCCCTAATGTCGCAGACCTTCATGCTTTATTGGTTTTGCAAACGATGTGCCGCATGCAGGGTTGGACCGACGAATTCATTCAGCTTGAAGCTACCTTCAATGGCCTGTGTAATGAATTTCTTGGCCTGATCCACTGCTTCACGTACAGTCAGCCCTTGTGCCAAACCAGCCGTTACCGCTGCCGAAGTGGTGCAGCCTGCACCGTGGGTAAAGTTTGTTTTTACAACATCGGCTTCAAACCAGTCAAAAGTGATTCCGTCATATAACAGATCCATCGCTTTACCTGCACGAATTTTGCCACGGTCCTTGATCAGTACATGCTTAGCTCCACGCTCATGGATAATCGCAGCCGCTTCCTGCATCTGCTCCAGTGTCGTGATCGGTCCATTCTTCGCCAGTTGCGAAGCCTCAAACAAGTTCGGTGTTACCAGGTCAGCGCCAGGGATCAACAATTCCAGCATCGCCTCTGTATTTTCCGGCTGAAGCACTTCATCCGTGCCTTTGCAGACCATGACCGGGTCAATTACGATCCGCTTCAAATCATGCTTTTTCAAATGGCTGGCTACCAGCTCGATAATTTCAACGGAACCAAGCATGCCGGTTTTCATCGCATCAAAGCCGATACCTTCCAATACAGTACGCAGCTGCGCTTCTACCACATCCAACGCAACAGGATATACAAGATGGTCCCAGGTTTTAGGCCCCATCGCTACTACGGTTGTCAATACGGTCATACCATATACGCCAAGCTCCTGAAAGGTTTTCAGGTCTGCCTGAATACCCGCTCCACCGCTTGTGTCGGAGCCGGCTATCGTTAATGTTTTGGGAATCGTCATTTGTTCATGCTCTCCTTCACTTTCTGTGCTGCATTTATCCTAATCCCGCTTGCGAAACTTGTCAACGCGCAAAACGGTCCTCTCTATGCTAAAAGTCACAAGCGACGGCAGCAGCTAAAAAACGAGAACATCCCCTTTTGAAACGGGAATATCCTCGCAATAACGTGTTATATGAAGAATTTGAATGAAATTTAGAATTATAAATATCCGCCGGTACTATGATCATAGGCATGATTCTTTTCATTTGCACGCACGCCTAGGCATAGGCTCTGATACAATTGCTGCTGTTCCGGTGTAGCAAAATTCCGATGCTGCTCAAATAAAGCCATACAACCAATGATATGTTCGGTATAGCTATTATCAACAGACAGTTGCAAGCAATGCAGTGTTTGTCCCACTCCCTCGGGGTAATCGCCTTTTCGGAAATAATATTCTGCAAACACCTTACAAAAGGATGCAAAACGAAATGCATTAAAGTGCTTGCGATAATGAGTGTCCCATCGTTCCGGTGCAAGCTCCCAGAAGTTCTTGAGTTGCTGACTAAACAGTCCCAGTTCGGCATCCACGAAATAACCGAACCGGTTCGCCGATTCGAGCAAGGTGTTCAAGCCTTCCAATGTCTCATCCGGATGCTCGCGCAGGTAAGTAATATATTCATAGATTGCAGAAGTGTTGCCCATTTTAATTTCAATACAAAGTCGGTTGCCCTGTGCATATACACGATGCAGGTTGACCACTTTCCAGCCTTCTTCGTCTAAACCCTCAAACCAGCTCAAATCTGCATAACCTTCAATCCATTGCTTGGATTCCTCATATCTACCCTGAAACTCATAGCAACTGGCCTTGAGTAGATGCCCCTGAGCATAGTAATAAACGAGCGGCTTAAGCAGCTCCAGGTGCTCATCTCCGAAACGGTTCCGATTGCGATACAATGCCTGCGCCAGCTCTCTTAGCTCGTCCGCATACATTTCCATCTCGGACCATTGCATTTTTAAAGCAAACACTTGAGATAGCATATGTAAGCCTTCCAATGCGTAAATTTCCGGTAGACGACTACGGTACAAATGGAATTGTACAGCAGCCTTCAAGTTCCGTTGGTTATCCTTAATCTGAATCTGGAATATACGGAAATAGCTGATCGCCAATCGTTCAGAGTGGGTATACTTCTCACTTTCGATGACACAATCATACAGAAGCATGGAAGCTTCATATCTGCCATCCTCAAACATCGCTTCTGCGGTCTCAAAAATGGCAGGAACGTTCGATAAATCGTCCATCAAATAGCCAAGTACACTGCGTATACACTCCAGCTTGTTCAACTCTGAACAACGCAGGAGAAACGGACGCAACCTCCTCCAGTGCGGCAAGGAATGAATAAAACATTCATCAACATACATCTCGAACAAAGATCCTTCTTCCAATCCCATGGCCTCGGTAATCAGATCAAGCTGATTGACTGAGATCGGCCGTGGTGGGTTCCGATTAAGTATACCGCTAAGTGTACCCGGATTTACCTTGGAAGCATCTGCAAAACACTGCATTGAAATGCCTTCAGTTTGAATATACTTTTCTATTTCTGCGCGGATCGTGGTGTTTTTTTCCAAAGGGACACCCCCTCAAACGAATGATGGTGACTTTTTCATTACCTTTTAAACCAAAATTTGTTTAATCAAAGTATATGTCTATTTATACGAGAGGTCAATAACTTTAAACACGACTCAGGACATATAAAATCACGAGTTTTGTACGATTTTAAATCTGTTTTATGAAAAAAGACCGTCCTCTGCGGGACAGTCTATTTCTATTATTTTGATGCTGTGGACTTATAGGACAAAAACTAGTTAGCAGTTCTACCGTGAACGTCCGAAATCGACGGCAAACTTAGCGTACCCTTCTACCGTTAACCCTTCATAAAGCAACTCCGAATAGGCATTAGCGGCATCCGTTGCTTGCGGTGAGGTCAGGAACGTCACATGCGGACGCCCTGACCATGGGGCGAGGGACCAATGGCCGTCAGCTTTTGGCGTCAACGTCTTCATATGCCGCACGTATTCGGTCAGCACATGACGGTTTTCATCCGGTGAAGCAAGTATAATTCGCTCTCCACCCGGATTGACCAGCGCAGAGGAAAACGCGCGATAGTTATTCGTAACAACCAGATAATGTCGCTGCATATCTATCGGTTCGCCATCAAAAGACATCTGAATGATTCTGTGTGCATCTGGATCCTTTAGGCCCCCGTCAGCATCATATCTGGCTGGCTGTGTTACATCAATCTGATACCTGATACCGTCGATGATATCGAAATTAAAGCTTGGAAAATCAGAATTAATCAGCCCTTGCTCTTGTTCTGCTGAAGGATCAATTTGCCGGAATTGTCCAGCAGACCACTCCAGCCATTCCCGGATTTCCGTTCCGGTCAGTCGAACGACATGCAGCGTATTCGGAAAATTGTACAGATCGGCGATATGCTTGATCGCCAACGTTCCCACCGGAATATGGGTATAGTACGATGGGCCATATCTGCCGCCTGTTTTAAAAGGAGCTGCTGCCGACAGAACGGGCAATCCTTCGTACTCGCTCCCTTGCATCTGCTGCTTCACATACCACATTTGCGCATCATTCACGAGCTGAACCGAAGCATCATCCATCACCTGAGCAAAAAAGCTGTTCACCGCCACCGTCGTCTGACCTACAGGTGCACGAATATACTCTAGTGTTCCGGCGTGCTCTTCTGCTACCGACTGCTGAATGGCAGTATCCGGTTGTACCAGCGCCTCCTTGCGTATCGGATCATACACCGGGCGTACCTCGGCAGCAGATGCAACCACCTGCCACTTTCCTCCACTAAAGGTCAACTCCAGATCAATGATCCCCAGATGATCCCCCCAAAAGCCCGGCTCCACTGCTGGAATATCATGGATGGCACCTCGCTCTAGATCAACACCTGTTTTTCCCATAAACGAAGATCCTGGAAATACTTTATGGGCATGACCAAACACAATGGCGTCAATCCCTCCCACCCTGCTCAGATGCAGCACCGCATTTTCCATATCAAGTGTTTCGGGAATATCTTCGAAGCCAGCATGGGGCATGGCAATGATCAGATCGGCTCCCGCTGCCTTCATTTCTGGAATAAACCGTCTTGCTGTTTCCAGCATATCTTTGACAATGATTTTCCCCTCCAGCCACGCCTTGTCCCATTGCATAATTTGCGGAGGGACAAAGCCGATGACCCCTACCTTCAACAGATGCTTACCACCTGCTTCATCCTCTACCGTCTTATCCAGTAATAGATAAGGTGTAAAGTAGTTTTGTTCTTGTTCTCCCGTTATATAAATGTTGGCATTTACATAAGGAAATTGGGCTCCTTGAAGGCAAGTCTGCAAGTATTCCAGTCCATAATTAAATTCATGATTCCCGATATTACCTGCCTCATATCCAAGCAGATTCATGGCTTTATAGGCGGGATGTACCGCGCTTGGATCTTGTTGAAGGCGTTGTACAGCATAATCTCCCATTGGATTCCCCTGAATCACATCTCCGTTATCCAGCAGCAGGTGATTGGGTACCTCCGCCCGGGCTATTTGAATCAAGCTGGCTGTTTGTGCCAGACCATAATGCAGCGTTTCCTGATCCGTATAATAGTCATAATTCCACAAGCTGACATGCAAATCGGTTGTAACCATAATGCGGAATTTCACTCTCACAGGACCTACATTTTCATGGCCTGCCTTTTCGTTAATATCCAAAATATCCAATCTTGTTCTCTCCCTCAGCTTCGGTCATAGAGCTTGAACAAGTCTAACAGAGCACTGTTAAGAGAATGTTAATATGATAAATTTTACATCATTTTTACCAAAGTCAGGAGTGGTTTTTACCCTAGCAGCGGGACTAGCTGTTAAGATTTGGTTTGTCACAGCATTTACAGGTTTTTAATTTTATTTTCGTTATTACGATGTTTAGGGGGAAATTATTTTGTTCAAAAAAGCACTGACCTTGTGCATGACCTTCACACTGGCAGCGGGTCTGGCCGCTTGTGGCTCCAATGCAAGCAATAACAACAGCGTGTCCACTCCGGGTACAGATGGCTCTAAAAACGAAAGCACAGCCTATGTTCCTAAGGAGTTAAAGGTACAGTTCGTTCCTTCTCAAAATGCAGATACGCTCGAAGCCAAAGCCAAACCGCTCGAAAATCTACTGGGTGACAAGCTTGGAATCCCGGTGAAAGTAACGGTATCTCCTGACTACAATACAATCGTGGAAGCCATGTCTTCCAAACAGGTAGATGTAGGATTCCTTCCGCCAAATGCTTATGTACTGGCACACGATAACCGTAAAGCAGCCGATTTGCTGTTGCAAGCTCAACGCTACGGCATTGAAGATGCTACAGGCAAGGACACGACTGAAAAAGTAAACTTTTATAAAGCCATGATCGTAGTGAAAAAGGATTCTCCGATTCAAAGTCTAGCTGATCTGAAAGGCAAGAAGGTTGGCTGGCAAAATGTAACCTCCTCCGCAGGCTACGTGTACCCTGCAGCAGAGCTGAAAAAAGCTGGCGTGGACCCGGACACGGATGTGCAGGGTGTGACAATCAAAGGCCACGATGCTGCTATTCTGGCGTTGTTGAACGGTCAGGTTGATGCGGTAGCTGTTTTCCAGGATGCACGTAACACGGTGAAGAAGGAAATCCCGGATGTATTTGAAAAAACTCGCGTCATTCATTACACAGCTAAAATTCCAAATGACACCGTCAGCGTACGTTCTGATATGGATCAAGCGTGGAGAGACAAGATCAGCCAAGCCTTTATTGACATTGCCAAAGACCCAGCAGGCGGCGAAATCATTAAAGAGATTTACACCCATGTAGGTTATGAAAAGGGCGACGATAAAAACTTCGACTCCGTGCGTGAATACGCCGAAGCTGTTGGTCAAGCGGTTAAGTAATCGGAGCAAGCAAGGTACTGTAATGAAGTAACAGCTACGAAACAGGCTTTACGAATGACAGGGCAGCACCGTCCATGTATTCATGGCGGTGTTGTTTTCATTCCACCCCATCGGGGGAGAAAGTTGGGAGCATATGATCGAATTCCGTAACGTATCGAAAACATACCCGAACGGCACCAAAGGGTTGAACAATATTAATTTGACGATTCAGGAGGGAGAAATGGTCGTCATCGTCGGCTTATCCGGTGCAGGTAAGTCTACCCTGCTGCGTTCCATTAACCGACTGCATGACATTACGTCCGGCGATATTGTCGTGGGTGGCAGGTCCGTCACGTCTGCTGGAAGCAGCGAGCTGCGGCGCATTCGCCGTGACATCGGCATGATCTTTCAAAGTTTCAATCTGGTTAAGCGTTCGACGGTGCTCCGCAATGTACTTTCCGGCCGTGTCGGCTATCATTCGACGCTGCGAACCATTCTCGGCCTCTTCCCGAAGGAGGATATCGAACTGGCACTAACAGCGCTGGAGCGCGTGAACATCCGCGAAAAAGCCTACAGCCGGGCAGATGAACTGTCCGGTGGCCAACAGCAGCGCGTATCCATCGCCCGCGCTCTGGCGCAAGAGGCTAAAATCATTCTGGCGGACGAGCCTGTCGCGTCGCTGGATCCGCTGACCACCCGCCAGGTGATGGATGACCTCCAGCGGATCAACCGTGAAATGCAGATTACGACCATCGTCAATCTGCATTTCATTGATCTCGCGCGCGAATATGCAACGCGGATCATCGGATTGCGCGCCGGAGAAGTGGTCTTTGACGGCACACCGAAGGAGGCTACGGATGAGGCCTTTGCGGAGATCTACGGCCGGGCCATCAAGCATGATGAGCTGCTGGGAGTGGGATCATGAAGCCCGACTCTACTGCCCAGCCGCTCTCTTCGACGCAACCGTCACCGCATGCTGGACCGCCGCAGCCAAGTAAGCCGTCCGCAGGGCCACCTTTGCCAGGACGCTATAAGCGTTACGCCACCTGGATGATCTTTATCGTAGTGCTGGTAGCCTGCTCCATTCATACGGATGCCACGCCTTACCAATTGATCGTTGGCTTACCGGAGATGGGCAAATTGCTGGAGGAAATGTTTCCTCCTGATTGGAGTTACTTGCCTACCATCTGGAAACCGATGCTGGAAACGATCCAGATCGCTATTGTCGGCACGACACTGGGAGCCATATTGGCGATCCCTGTCGCGTTGCTGTGTGCCTATAATGTAATGCCGCGCAAGCTGATTTCGCTGCCGATGCGCACGATCCTGAATCTAGTACGGACGATTCCCGATTTGCTGTTCGCCTCGATCTTTGTGGCGGTATTCGGCATCGGGCCGTTTGCAGGGATGCTCGCCCTGCTCTTCTTCTCCTTTGGCATTATAGCCAAGCTGACCTTTGAGGCGATTGAAGCCATTGATCCCGGACCACTGGAGGCCATGACTGCTGTTGGGGCGAGCCGCATCCAAGTCATCGCCTTTGGTGTGGTTCCGCAGGCTCTGCCTTATTTTGTGTCGTACTTGCTGTATACCTTTGAGGTCAATGTGCGCGCGGCTTCCGTTCTGGGCCTGGTTGGCGCTGGCGGTATCGGTCTGTTGCTTGACCGTTCTCTGGGGCTGTTCCGATATGATCGGGCAAGCATCATTATTCTACTGACCCTCGTCATCGTCCTTGCGATTGATTACGGCAGTAACCTGCTACGGAGGAAATTATTATGAATGATCCTACGCTTCGCAGACCTATTGGCTCCCGCCTGCGCCTATGGGCGATAGCTATTCTGCTAATCATCATTTATATTTGGGCTTTTCGCGGGATGCAGTTTGAAGGATTACAGGGAACGGCCAAAAGTGTCTCTGTCGCTATATTGGACGGCTTCCTTCATCCCGACTGGTCGTTCGTCTACATTCCTGAGGGAGAGGATTTACTGCGCGGGTTACTGGATACGCTGGTCATTTCAGTGCTCGGAACCTTCGTGTCCGCATTTGTCTGTCTTCCGTTCGCCTTTTGGGCGTCCAGCAATATGACCCGTCTGCGTCCCTTGTCAGGTAGCGGAAAATTTGTGCTTAGTGTCATCCGGGTATTTCCCGAAATGATCGTCGCCATCTTGTTTATCAAAGCCGTTGGACCCGGTTCATTTGCGGGTGTGCTTGCCCTCGGCATTCACTCCATAGGCATGCTGGCGAAGCTTTTCTCGGAAACGATTGAAAGTGTCGATCACGGGCCCCAGGAAGCTTTGATCGCGTGCGGTGCCAACCGTTGGCAGGTGATTTTCTTCGCCGTGCTACCGCAGGTGATTCCACAGTTTCTTTCGTATTCGCTTTACCGTTTTGAAATTAATATCCGTTCTGCTACCACGCTTGGTCTGGTCGGTGCAGGTGGTATCGGTACTCCGCTACTGTTTGCACTCCAAATGCGCAACTGGAACCGCGTAGGCGTTATCTTGCTCGGCATCGTGGTCCTGATCATTTTGACGGATCTGATTTCCGGCTGGCTGCGCAAACGAATCGTATAATTAGAATTCTAAACGCCAAAAAAGCCTCTCCTGTGTAAAAAGGGACATGTTATGCTCCCATTCACTCGGAAGAGGCTTTTGTCGTTCAACATCTCCCTGCCAATTCATCTAAAACCCGTCGGACTTCCTCAGCCGTATTGTAAAAATGCGGAGCCACACGGATAACATCCTTTCGTGCTGAAACGATCATATTTTGGCTTCTCAAATTCTTCTCCACAGCCGACACGTCCGCTACTTCAACAGCGAGTAGGCTTGGTAATGTGCCTCCCCTGTAAGGTACACGTATGTGTAGCCCTTTGCGTCGTCCATATTCAACGGAAAAATCCAACAACTCACTCATATAAGCCTGAATATTCGTGACCCCAATCTCCAGCAGCAGCTTTAAGGCCGCATTGGCGGCAAAAATGCTAATGAAAGAAGGCAATCCCGTCTCAAAGCGTCGGGCTCCCGCCGCCGGAACCGGGTGAGCAATATCAAACCGGGAAGCGGGCTCCTGCCCAAGCCAGCCCGTAAGACGGGGCTTGAAGCGGTCTATTCGATCCTTGCTTACATAAAGAAAAGCCACGCCCGGAATTCCAAGCATATATTTGCGTGCTCCAGCGACCAGAATATCTACGCCCATTGCCTTTACATCCACTGGAATAATCCCTACAGACTGATAGGCATCCACAAACAGCAACGCCTGATTTCGGTGAGCTATATCTGCAATGGATTTTAAATCCTGCTGAAATCCGTTGGTATAGTTCACTTGTGACACCATAACGAGCGCAGTTTTCTCCGTAACATGCTCCTCATACTGTTCTATTATCACTTCTCCCTCGATGGAGGGGATACAACAGATGTGATCACGGAACATCTCCTGTGCCTGCCAGATGTGTCCCACTGTCGGGAAGTCGGTGTCCGCATACACAATGCCTTCTTTTCCCGATACATAAGGAAGGGCTGTGGCCACCCCGGCAATCGCCTCAGAGGCTGAGGACAGGACCGCAATTTCGTCAGTCTCCGCCCCGATGAGCTTGGCAAAATGCCCTCTAGCCTCCTCCAAACGTGCCATAGACAGATCACCGTTATGACCGTGTTGCAGCAAACTTCGATGATATTCCTCAATGGCAGCGGAAACCGGCCTCGATACGGCCCCTTGGGAACAGCTCCCTACATGGATATGTGAGGACAGCACTGGAAACAGCTGACGGTAGGACTGAAACGGATGTTTCATTTTTCCCTTCGCTCCTCCTGGGCACACCAACGTGCCTTGATATGATCATTTTATTATCCATATCAGCCACCTTAGAACAAGGGCCTCTCTTCCCATCTTCTCGCCGTTAACAGACGATAGACGCAAAGAGAGGCCCTAAGGGATCATATACAAAATCATAAGTTAATGCACGCGTTTGCGTCCAAACCAGCTTTTAAGCACCAAGGTTGCCAGAGCAAGTAATAATAATAACGAGGCCACCGCAAAAGATGCCGAGAACTGATATTCGTTATACAAAATTTCCACATGCAGCGGCAGTGTGTTCGTCTCTCCCCGGATATGTCCAGAGACGACGGACACTGCACCAAACTCACCCATGGCTCGCGCATTACACAAAATGATGCCATACAGCAGACCCCACTTGATGTTCGGCAGCGTCACTTTCCAGAAAATGCGCCAACCGCGCGCGCCCAGCGTGACCGCCGCTTCTTCCTCTTGCTGTCCCTGATCTTCCATCATTGGAATGAGTTCTCGCGCCACAAATGGAAAGGTGATGAACAGCGTCGCTAAAATAATACCAGGCAAAGCAAATATAATTTTAATATCATGCTCGTCCAGCCACGGTCCAAGCCAGCCCTGTGCACCAAACACTAATACATACATCAGCCCTCCAACGACAGGAGAGATGGCAAAGGGTAAATCAATCAAGGTGACCAGTAAGCCTTTGCCGCGAAATTGAAATTTCGTGATCAGCCAAGCGGCAGCTACACCAAATACCGTATTCAGCGGTACCGTTATCGCTGCCACCAGCAGCGTCAACCGCAATGCAGACATGGCATCTGGGTCCCGTAACGCTTCGACGTAGACGCCCCATCCTTGCTTGAGCGCTTCGGTAAGCACGACGATTAGCGGCAATACCAGTACCCAGAGCAAAGCTAAAAAAGCAGCACCAATCAGCGTCCACTTCACCCAAGTGGACTCGGTCGTGACCCTGTTGGGCGGTGCGGATGAAGGCACTGGTGCAGAAGCAAGCTCCTGCCCAGTTATCGCTTGTGACATGGTGTATCCCTCCTTAAAACGCGGGTATTATGCGCAGCCCTGGATGTTAACGTTAGATAATTACATTAGACAGTTACGTTTAGACAGTACGGCGCCGTGACCAGCGCTGAATGCTGTTAATCACGAATAACAGCACGAATGAAATCACCAACAGCATCAACGCTACCGCCGTAGCTCCTGCATAGTCATTTTGCTCCAGCTTGGACATTATGAGCAGTGGAGCAATTTCCGTCTTCATCGGCATATTGCCAGAGATGAAGACGACAGAGCCGTACTCGCCAATGCCGCGGGCAAAGGCGAGCGCAAAACCCGTCAGCAGCGGTGGCACCAGCTCCGGCACAATAACGCTGCAGAAGATACGCCATCTGCCAGCTCCCAGCGTAGCAGCGACCTCCTCCTCGTCTTTGTCCAGTTCCTCCAGCACCGGCTGAACTGTCCGTACGACAAACGGAATGCCAATAAACATCAATGCTAGCGTAATCCCCGTCTGTGAGTACGCCATCCTCCATCCAAGCGGTTCGAACAACGAACCGATCCAGCCGTTCTGCGCATATAGGGCAGTTAGAGCAACCCCCGCTACCGCAGTAGGCAAAGCAAAGGGCAAATCAATCACCGCATCAAAAATTCGTTTCCCCGGAAATTCATAACGCACCAGCACCCAGGCTATCAATAAACCGAGAAACAGGTCGATCAGCGCCGCAGCCGCGGCACACAAAAAGCTAACCTTGTAGGAAGCCAGCACCCTGATATCAGTCGCCACGTCCCAGAATTTCTCCCACGTCAGTCCAGTTGAATTCAGAAGCAGTGCCGATAAAGGCACCAGCACCACCAGACTGAGATACAGCACACTATAACCCATTGTTAACCCGAACCCGGGAAGTACGCGTTTTCGAGTGGCTTGCACTTGACTCATGTTCTGTCCATCCCTCTCTGAATTCATTCACTATGACACTCGCGGATACCAATCCAATCGTCTACACAGTCCACCTATTTTATGAACTGCCGGGTACATAAATCTGGTCAAAAATGCCTTTGTCGCTGAAATGCTTCTGCTGCGTCTCCTTCCATGTCCCGAATACATCCTTCAAGGTTACGAGCTCCAATTTAGGAAATTGATCCTTGAACTTTGCCGTCACACTCTTCAATGTTGGGCGATAATAATTTTCAGCAGCAATGGTCTGCCCTTCTTCACTGTACAAATATTTCAGGTACGCGTCCGCTACCTCGCGTGTACCTTTTTTATCTACCACCTTATCGACTATTGCTACCGGAGGTTCAGCTAATATACTGATCGACGGATATACGATATCGAATTTATCCGCACCCAGCTCCTTCACCGAGAGCAGTGCTTCATTTTCCCATGCAATCAGCACATCGCCAATTCCACGCTCTACGAAAGTCGTTGTCGCTCCACGTGCTCCGCTATCCAATACCGGCACATGCTTATACAGCTCCTGTACAAACTGCTGGGCCTTGGCTTCATCATTATTGTTCTTCTTGAGCGCATAAGCCCAGGCTGCAAGATAGTTCCAACGTGCTCCACCCGAAGTTTTAGGATTCGGTGTAATGACTTGCACATCGCCACGGATTAAATCGTCCCAGTCCTTAATCCCTTTCGGGTTCCCTTTGCGTACCAATAACACGATGGTTGAAGTGTACGAGGCGCTGTTATGCTCATATTTACTTTGCCATCCCTCTTGAACGAGTCCTTTTTCCTGTAGCGCATCAATATCATAGCCCAGAGCCAGAGTGACCACGTCCGCATCCAGCCCGTCCTGCACAGAACGACTTTGCTTGCCAGATCCTCCGTGAGATTGCTTAATCGTAACCTTCTGTCCTTTCTCCTTCTCCCAATGGGCGGCAAATGCTTTATTATATGCCTCATACAGCTCACGGGTCGGATCATAAGAAACATTGAGCAACTCCACGGCAGCAGAGCTACCATCCGCCTCCGTCCCTCCCTTGCTTGCCCCGCAAGCGCTTAGCATCATCGTTAAAACCAAAGATAGTCCGAGAATAAGTCCACTTTTCCATTGCCTCTTCATCAAGACACCCCGAATTCTATGTAATTTGTATTCATTTACGCCTGTTATTTACAGACATAATTAAAAAAAGAGCGGAGAATTCCCTGATGCAGCCCTGTTAGGTCAAACCTGTCGTGTGGACAGTGTCTGCCTGCTGTTCCTAGAGGTTCTCCGCCAAAATGGCGAGATCAAACTTTAATTCTTTAATTCCTACCTGTTTAATGAGTTATACGGATATAATACGAGAGTTTAGGAGTGATGTCAAACCTTTTTTTGGTATGCATTATCTGTACTTTTCTTTCTTTAAGGGGGGCAGTCAGAAACATTGTATATGTTTCCGACCGTTTAGAGGTCATTTACACACGGGGTACGACTTAGTTGGCAACCGTTTCAAGATTAATCGAAAAGACTCCAAAAAGCTTCGGATTGTCCGTAGCCCTTCTCAACCACAGTTCACCTGATCCCACCATGACTCCCTGATAATTAACAAACAAATCATCTGTCTTTTGATTCACAAGCGCCTCGCGAATCGCGTCCGTAAAAATCTGATCATACTTGGCAATAAAATCTTTCTTATTCGGAATCGTTAACGACTTTTCACTATCATTAACACGCAGAGGGTACAAAATATAATCGGCCACTTTCTCCTTGTCATTGTCGGCAACTGCCTTCTGCAGCGCTTTGAACGTGTTCAAAAACGCTTTAGGATCTTGAATACCTGCTACCTCAAATGGATTTTGCGATGGATTGGAGGCTGCCGGAGAAGAAGAAGTATCCGATGAAGCAGCTGGAGCCGAAGGAGCTAACTTTTGTGCATCAGTATCGCTGTTTTCTGCACTCTCGCTCTCTTTCGCTGCTTTGTCATTTTGGGCTGAACCGCTACGATTACCACCGGCTCCATTCTCGATCACGCTTGTACTGCTTCCAGTATCAATGGTTTCAGCATTCTTATCCTGACCACAGCCAGTAAGTGCCACAAAAGTAAGTGTAAGTAAAATAGCTGTGAGTGACAGCCTCCGTGACATCTTTTGATTACCGAATTCATGGTTTATGGGCACAACGGGTCATCCTTTCTGCTTTCTGCTCTGACCTATTCTGTTCATTAAGTCTTCAACCGTTCTATTGTAACATAAGTAGACTAATGACCGCATGTCGTGCCCTTTCTGGAAGGAGCTTACAGTGTAATATAAGCGAAGGTTTTAACGTTTCCTTGCGATCCATCGTCTGTACTTACTTTCAAAATCATCTCTTTCAAGGAGTCATTTGCTGCTTCATCCTGCCCTTCTGGCTTTACAAACAGCAGATCATGGCGTTCTCCTGGCTGCAACGTTCGACTGGAAAATCCGCTCGTTGTACCTTGCAAGTCCGATCCATTCGAACTGTTGAGCTTGTATTGTATGGGCTGCTTACCTGTATTCTTGATACTGATGTACAGCTTGCGCCCCTCTTCAAATTTAAAGCTCGTTTCGCCTTGTCCTTCAAAATGCATTCTTTGATCATGTACAATACGCTTCGCTGCGCTCCCATTCTCACTCTGTGCACTTAACGGAGCAGCCGGGTGCTCCTGACTCACCGATGATGTACTATGCATGGTAGTCGATATATTGGCAAGAGTGGCATAACCCACAATTGCCCCTGCAACCCCCATCCAAACCCATTTCTCCACCATTTGATTTCCTCCTTTTCTTATCTATCCTTCAGTCGTCACTGTGATTGCACAGATGGAACGGCTTATCTTCTATAAGGAAGCGATCAAGCCAAGTCATTTTATATATAAAATCGGGTGCCGATTCGATGAATCCGTTCACAATGTCCAAAGAGCGTAGATTTTTCAGGTTTTGTATTTCAGGAGGCAACGTACGGATTCCGCTATACTGGATATCCAGATACTCCAGTTGTTGCAGCTCTCCGATTTCAGGAGGCAAATGCCGGAATGCCAGCTCCTCTTTGGGAATTACTTTGACATCTGGTGCCGGGCGATCATAGCATCCACAGCTGATCCTCAGGTTTTTGAGTTGAGTCAGCTTGGCAATGTCAGCGGGTAGCTCTTCCAAATCAGCTACTTGTATCGTTAGTGACTCCAACGATTCCAATTCGAACAAAGCATGCGGTAGTGTTCGTATATCCTGCTCGAAAATGGTCAGATGTTTCAAGGAATACAATTCTCTAATCCGTTCCGGTATCTCCCTCAAGCCAAACCGCATAATCTCTACTCGATCCGGTTGATGCCGAATAGCATCGTCCAGAAAAACATCTATATTCTGATGATATTCAGGTTGGTGAATAAACACACCAGGGATAAGCTTCCCCAATTCAACCGCTTCTTCTTTAGCCATGTTTAGTCTACCTATTCGTTCGTGAGCTATGTTAATGATCCAATCCTCTCCATCCGCATTCTGGAAGCACAAATCCTCGGGTAATTGGGGATGTACCCAGGAAAACAAACTGGACGCCGCCTGCTTTAATAGTCCCCCTGCCTCGGGCGCACACTGGTATCGGTAAAATGTTCCTTGTGTGTAGGCAATGGAATGGATGCCCCTAATTTCCTCATAAGAGTGTGTGGACAGCAAAAAAGGATTCAATTGCTGTAACAATTCCTTGAACAGGACATCCTGGTCGATCACACCATTCTCATCCTCTGTCGCCCATTTATGTATGCCCAACATAAACGTGTCTGCCCGTTCCATAGCATAATCAATCAGTCTTTCATAGGCTGCTCCCCGGACATCGCTGTATAATCTGAACATGTCTCTCCTCCTCTGTGTTGCCCTCGGCCTTACAATAAAAAAAGCCGAACTCATATCTATTATGAGTCCAGCTGTCATATTTTTCAAACCTGATCAAAGACACCCAATACGACTTTATAAATAGGGCATATCGCTTACTCTGTCACTGTTCCGTAGATTAGCACTGGCGCTTCCGCATGATCCGCAATACGGATGTTCGCGTAGATTTTCTCCAGTACTTGAGCTACATCTTCACGGTTCGCATGGATAGTAACTAGCGAATCGCCTTTTTGAACAGCATCCCCGACCTTTTTGTTCAGCATCAAGCCGACGGCCAGATCAATCTCGGATTCTTTGGTCGCACGTCCTGCTCCAAGCAACATCGCTGCGGTACCGATTTCGTCAGCCACGATTTCAGCTACCACACCGTCCTGCTTCGCAGGCACCTCAATAAGATACTGTGCTTGCGGCAAGCGTTCAGGATGATCCACTACAGAAGCGTCACCGCCCTGATTCGCAATAAACTCTTTGAATTTTTCCAGTGCTTTGCCATTACGAATGACTTCTTTGAGCTTCTCTTCGGCGTTATCGAGGGAATCTGCCTTCCCTGCCAAAAATACCATCTGACTGCCCAAAGCCATGCACAGTTCTTCCAGATCTTTGGGTCCTTCGCCGCGCAGCGTATCAATCGCTTCTTTCACTTCCAGCGAGTTCCCGATGGCCAGACCCAGCGGCTGACTCATATCGGAAATGACTGCCATCGTTTTGCGACCCACATTGTTACCGATGCTCACCATGGCATGTGCCAGTGCTTTGGCATCATCTACGGTTTTCATAAATGCGCCTGCACCTGTTTTTACATCGAGTACGATAGCATCGGAGCCGGCAGCGATTTTCTTACTCATAATCGAGCTGGCAATCAGCGGGATCGAGTTGACCGTCGCCGTAACATCACGCAAGGCATACAACTTTTTGTCCGCAGGTGTCAGGTTACCGCTTTGTCCGATGACCGCAATTTTGCTGCGATTTACCAAATCCACAAATTCGTCCTTGCTGATTTCGACGTGGAAGCCTTCAATAGCTTCCAGCTTGTCGATTGTTCCTCCGGTATGTCCGAGGCCGCGGCCTGACATTTTGGCTACCGGAATGTCCAAGGCCGCTACGAGCGGAGCCAGTACCAGCGTTGTCGTATCACCCACACCGCCAGTGGAATGCTTATCGACCTTTACACCTTCAATCGCGGACAGATCAATGGTATCACCCGAATGAACCATCGCCATCGTCAGATCAGCGCGTTCGCGTTCAGTCATATCTTTGAAGAAAATGGACATCGCCAATGCACTGACTTGATAATCGGGAATTTCACCCTGAGTGTAGCCTTGGATAATAAAATTAATTTCCTCCGTACTCAGTTCTTTTCCGTCACGTTTTTTCTCAATCAAGTCTACCATTCTCATATGTCATTTCTCCTCACTGTGCGTATGATCGTTTACAGAGATACTGCTGTATCCAGTGCAACTTCCATCATTTCTTTAAAGGTTGTTTGCCGTTCTTCTGCGGTCGTTTCTTCCCCCGTCAGCAAATGATCGCTTACCGTCAGAATCGTCAATGCGTTTACGCCAAACTTGGCTGCCAGCGTGTATAAAGCCGAAGTTTCCATCTCTACACCCAGCACACCGTATTCCATCAGCTTTTGTACCACTGATTTGTCATCACGGTAGAAGCTGTCTGAGCTGAATACATTGCCGACGTGCATGTTCAAGCCTTTGGCAACACCACGATCATAAGCGCCCTTCAATAGATCGAAGCTGGCAATCGGCGAGTAGTCGTAGCCACCAAAAATATGGCGATTCATACCGGAATCCGTACAGGATGCTTGTGCCAAAATGACGTCACGAACGTGCACATGCTCCTTCATTCCGCCGCATGTACCCACGCGGAACAGGTTTTTCACACCGTATTCGCTAATCAGTTCGTTGACATAAATACTGATAGACGGCAGCCCCATCCCAGTTCCCTGTACAGATAGGCGTTTGCCTTGGTACGTACCCGTGAATCCGAGCATTCCGCGAACCTCGTTGTAGCAGGTCACGTCCTCCAGATACGTTTCAGCAATAAATTTTGCCCGTAGCGGGTCTCCTGGCAGCAAAATCGTTTCTGCAATTTCTCCGGGTTTGGCTCCAATGTGTACACTCATGTTTTTTATTCCTCCGTCTCATTTGTCCATGCTTGTATCGTTATTTGTATCGTTACTAGTAATCTTGCTTGTACTCTTGCTAGTCTTTGATTACTGAAGCTCTGCCAAAAAGCTCGTTCCGTGTTCAGGCAGTTTTACACCAAAGTTATCCGCTACAGTCGCTCCAATATCAGCAAAGGTTTTACGAACCGCAAGCTCCTTGCCCCCAGCTGTAAAACGCGGGGAATATGCCAGCAAAGGTACATATTCGCGGGTGTGATCCGTTCCCCGATACGTCGGGTCATTCCCATGATCTGCAGTGATGATCAGCAGATCGTCATCGGTCATTTTGGCAAAAACCTCTGGCAAACGCGCATCGTAATCGTCCAAAGCTTGACCATATCCCTGCGGATCACGACGGTGACCGTATACAGCGTCAAAGTCCACCAAATTCAGAAAGCTTAATCCGGTGAAATTCTCATCGAGCGTAGCCACCAGCTTATCCATGCCGTCCATATTGGACACTGTACGCACCGCCTTCGTCACACCCTCACCGTCATAAATGTCGGAGATTTTACCCAAGGCGATCACATCCAGACCTGCATCCTTCAGCTCGTTCATAGTAGTGCGACCAAACGGCTTGAGCGCATAATCATGCCGATTGGAGGTACGGGAGAAGTTCCCTGCCTCGCCTACGAACGGACGTGCAATAATGCGACCCAGCATGTACGGATCTTCCAGCGTGATTTTACGGCAGAACTCGCAAATCTCATAGAGCTCCTTCAAAGGTACAACTTCCTCATGCGCTGCAATTTGCAGCACAGAGTCCGCCGAGGTATAGATGATGAGCGCTCCAGTTTTCACGTGTTCTTCGCCCAGCTCATCCATGATTTCCGTTCCGCTAGCAGGCTTATTGCCAATCACTTTGCGACCTGTGTGCTCCTCAATGCGTTGAATCAGCTCATCCGGGAACCCATCGGGAAATACACGGAAAGGAACTGCAATATTCAAACCCATGATTTCCCAATGACCCGTCATCGTATCCTTACCATTGGACGCTTCCTGCATCTTAGTGTAATACGCGAGCGGCTTGTCGGCCGCTGCCACTCCTTCTATGGAACGAATATTGGACAGACCGAGCTTACCCATATTCGGCATCTTCAGACCACCGCGTTCGCGGGCAATATGACCGAGCGTATCTACATCGTAATCATCAAACTGGGCA
The DNA here is from genome assembly GCF_054602585.1 of Paenibacillus sp. SEL3. Classification (NCBI taxonomy): domain Bacteria; kingdom Bacillati; phylum Bacillota; class Bacilli; order Caryophanales; family Paenibacillaceae; genus Paenibacillus; species Paenibacillus sp. SEL3. The sequence goes on from NZ_CM137725.1 coordinate 2,269,689, forward strand.
GCATCCGGCGCTTCGCCGATACCAACCGAGTCCATAACCACCAAGTGAATCCGTTTAAATTTAGACATTATAAAAATCCTTTCCTGACTCGCTGTTTTTTTTACAAAAACAACCCTGCAATCGTTGCCGACAGCACGCTAACCAGCGTTGCCCCGTACAACAGCTTCAGACCAAAGCGGGCCACCACATTTCCCTGTTTTTCATGCAACCCCTTCACCGCCCCGGAAATGATACCGATGGATGAGAAGTTAGCAAAGGATACGAGGAATACCGATACGATCCCGACCGTGCGCTCCGACAAGCCTGTTTGCTTGGTCAGATCCAGCATAGCCACAAATTCGTTGGATACGAGTTTGGTAGCCATAATGCTGCCCGCCTGAACGGCTTCGTTCCACGGAATACCCATGACAAAAGCGAAAGGCGCAAACACATATCCAAGCAGCGCCTGAAAGCTGATTCCAAACAACCAGGAGAAAATCCCGTTAACCATGGCAATCAGCGCCACAAAACCGATCAGCATCGCAGCTACCGTAATCGCAACCTTGAAGCCGTCCATAATATACTCTCCGAGCATTTCGAAGAAGGACTGCTTCTCTTCCTCCTGAACCTCCAGTAAATCATCTTCTTTCTCAATCTTGTACGGATTAATAATGGAAGCGATAATAAAGCCGCCGAACAGGTTCAATACCAAAGCTGTGACCACATATTTGGGGTTTAACATTTGCATGTAAGCTCCCACAATCGACATGGACACCGTAGACATCGCAGACGCACACAGCGTATACAACCGATGTTTTGGCAGCAGACCAATTTGCTTCTTAACGGAAATAAACACCTCGGATTGACCCAAGATAGCCGAAGCTACAGCGTTGTAGGATTCCAGTTTACCCATTCCGTTTACTTTGCTCAAGACAAGCCCGATATATTTAATAATAAAAGGCAACACTTTTACATATTGCAAAATACCAATCAGCGCGGATATGAACACGATTGGCAGCAGTACACCGATAAAGAACGGGGCTGCTCCTTCATTCGCAATTCCGCCAAAAACAAAGTTAATCCCTTCCATAGCATAACCAATCAGACTATTAAACCCTTTTGCAAAACCTTTGACTAGAATTTCACCAATCCCTGTATTCAGCAATACAAAAGCTAGCGCTGCTTGCAGAACAACCATAACCACCAGCGGACGATACCTGATTTTGCGCTTGTCACTGCTGGCAACGTAAGTAAGTGCAAATACAACAAGCAGTCCTACCAGAGCGATTACATATTTCATTTAATTTCCCCCTTATTACATTAAGCGCTTACATTCCCCATAAAAAGAACGCGCCCCAAAGAGGCATTCTTTTTTTTATTTCCCCAGATCCGCAGGTCGAAAGGCACCCGGCAGTAATTGATCCACCGTCCACTCTTCCGTGTTGCCATGAAGGTTTGTCAGATAAATTTTGGTATCTTGATGAGCAAATTCGGAAATGACCTGACGACAGGCCCCACATGGAGACACAGGCCCTTCCGTATCAGCTACAACCGCAATCGAATCAATTTTCCGGCAGCCTTCGGATACCATTTTAAAAATCGCTGTCCGCTCTGCACAATTGCATAAGCCGTAGGAGGCATTTTCCACATTACATCCGTGATAAATCGTGCCATCGCTTCCGAGAACCGCAGCCCCCACCTGAAAATTCGAATACGGAACATACGCCTGTTTACGCGCCTCAAGCGCTTTCTGAATCAATTGATCCTTCATTGCGAATCCCTCCATGACTTTAAAATAAACTTAGTAGGAAGATGTAGACTGCTCGCCCTCGATGATTTTCACACCGGAACTTGCACCGATCCGACTTGCGCCAGCTTCTACTAATTTTTGCACGTCTTCCAGACTGCGTACACCGCCTGAAGCCTTGACACCAATCTCAGGTCCTACCGTTTTGCGCATCAAAGCCACATCTTCCGCAGTAGCTCCACCTGTTGAGAAGCCTGTCGAGGTTTTCACAAAATTCGCCCCCGCTTTGACGGACAGCTCACATGCCAGTACCTTCTCTTCGTCAGTCAGCAGGCAGGTTTCGATAATCACTTTTACCAGTGTACCAGCAGCTGCTTCCACGACCGCACGGATGTCCTGCTCGACGAGCTGTACATCACGTTCCTTCAAAGCGCCTATGTTAATAACCATATCAATTTCAGTCGCTCCGTTAGCAATAGCATCTTTCGTTTCAAATGCTTTCGTTGCGGACGTGCTCGCTCCCAGCGGGAAACCGATAACTGTACAAATGGCTACGCCTGTGCCTGCGAGCTGTTCTGCTGCATAAGCTACCCACGCCGGGTTCACACATACAGAAGCAAACTGATATTTTTTTGCCTCGGCAGTCAATTTCGTAATTTCATCCTTCGTCGCATCTGCACGCAACAATGTATGGTCGATTAATGCTGCAATGTTCATATCTAAAAGCTCCTTCATTAGATAAATAGTTGAAGACAAAAGTCCTTTATTTCTCTGTGATGAGATCATCATAGCACGGCTTTGAACATATGTAAAACACATTTTGAAATTATGTTCACGCTTGTACATAAGGCGCTCACCTACCATTCATATTACCCTGTAGGCACACGCCATAACCGTGTATTTTGCTGGATGGAGGCGACTTGCTCTATTGTAAAAGTGCTTGTGCCGTAAACTGATCCGTCACCAAGATATTCGCATACTTGCCACGCAGCGATGCCCGAATGGCCTCCACTTTACGCTGGCCTCCAGCGACGAGAATGGACTTCTCCTTCTTTCGCAAATCAGGCAAATCAATCCCGACGGTACGACTATTGATTTCCTGACTGCATATGTTGCCCTCAGCGTCAAAAAAGCGTGAGCAAATATCGCCCTTGCCAATTCTTTGCAGTAGCTTCTGCTCTTCCCCGTTAAAATAACCCAATCGGAACAGCAACGCATCCTCCTTGACCGTCCCCACCGTAAACACCGCGATGTTCGCCTGCTTGCCAAGTTCGATGATACGCTGGATATGCCGATCCTCCTCGACCATTTTCTTAACGGCGTGACTGTCGAAAATTACAGGCAGCGGCAAATACCTTGCTATAGTATGAAAGGCTTCTGCGAACAAATTCACGGTTTCCACAGCATATGTGTTGACATGTGAATGGCTCACGCCTCCCTTGAGCTGAACCACCTCAACTCCCTTGACCTGCTTTTGTTGGAGATGAAGCGCCACGGCATGCATGGTTGTTCCCCATGTCACTCCAATAATATCAGCATCCTGTACCGTTTCATGCAAATAATCGGCTGCTTTTTTGCTAATATGCTTCTTGATCTCCTGATATTCATTTAACGGCGAATAACAGACTAACACAGTATCCAGTCCGTATTTCTTCTTCACCTGCTCTCCGAGCGCGTCCATATCCTCCATCGGGTCCACAATACTAATCCGCACGTATCCTTGTTCCTTGGCAGCCTGAAGTAACCGCGATACCGTAGGACGCGAAACCCCGAGTCTGACCGCGATATCTTGCTGGCTGTAGTCGTTTAGATAGTATAATCTGGCTGCTTCGATACTTAATCGCTGCTTTTCATGATCCACTCTACCTCAACCCGCTTATCTTAAAATGTAGTGCCATCGGACACAGCTTTAGTCCCAAACATTATATATGAAGGGAAACTTGAAGCCACGCCTTGGCCGTATGGTTGTTATTTTGGAAGATTTAACTGCTCGTTTGTGATATTCTGTGAGTAACTACAACCATTTTACCGCATCCTCAACTTTATCGTTCCATCTGTCAAAACGCAATAGTTAACCCATTTTACCGCTCAATCACAACCTGTGATGGCTCATCTGAATAGATAAGGAGAATTGTTATGTCTGAATTTATTGTGTGCAGTCTAGCGGACAAAAAGTTCGCTTTAAACTTTGTGGAAGTAGAAGAAGTCATGAATGCTAAGAAGGGAACTCCGCTTCCCTTTTCCGAAGCATGGCATGAAGGAATGGTGACTATTCGCGGCAATGTATTTACGATCCTTAATTTACGCAAAAAACTGCTTCTTCCTGCATCCAGCGATTCCTCCGAGGACAAAATGATTTTGCTCAGCCGTGCGAAGATTGCTCTGCTTGTCGATCAGGTGGAGGACACGGCTTCTGCCGAGGACAGTCAGCTACAAAGCAATGAGGAAGAGTGGCAGCGCGAGTTGTTCCCTACCGTGATGGAGCATCAGGGTACCCTCATTCCGGTGATCGATATGGACGCTTTTCTCGCATCCACCAAGACGAACTAAAACGCAAAATACTCCCGAACCTTGAGGCGGCTTGCACTCATCGTTCGGGAGTATTTTCAGTTATTGGAGTCCCTGCCCCTCTTTCATGTGAACCAGCGTGTTCAGCTGCTCCAGCAACGTATTCCCGCCAGTTAGCGAAATCGTGCCAATCTTCTCGCAGATTTTTTCCATGAATTCTAGCTCTTTGAGACGATAGAGAGTGGCGTTCTCGTCCATCAGCTTGGCCGTATTGAGCAGACTACGAGTGGATGCCGTCTCTTCACGTCGTGTGATGAGGTTGGCCTGTGCCTTCTTCTCTGCCAACAGCACCGTATTCAGAATATCCTTGATATCCCCCGGCAAAATAATATCCTTCACCCCTGCTGACGTAAAAGTCACTCCATATTCGTCGCTCTGCTCATTCAGTCGAGTCAAAACATATACCGCAATCTCCTGCTTCATTTTCAGCAAATCATCCAGCTTCATCGTGCCAACGTATTCGCGTAACAACAGTTGAAGCATAATGTACATTTGCTCCTCGTATGCCCGGAATTCTAATGCCCGCAATGGGTCGATGATACGGTACTGACAGACGAAGTTGAGGCGCAGCGTAATTTTGTCCTCTGTCATGATTTCCTGTCCCATCAAGTCCATTTGCTGTTGTCGCATATCTATCGTTTTGATCTCTGTATTCACCGTGGACATCCAGAAATAATATTTACCCGGTTTCAGCTCACCCTGCAACACATTATCGTAATACAAAAATCCTAATTCATAGCTGCCCACCTGAAGCGCCTTCCAGAAGCCCGGTGTCTTGGACAAGAATGCTTGCCCCAATGCCTTATCAATTGCAGGCTGCCGAGTATCTGCACGAACAAAACGATGTTCCTTGAGCACGTTCCAATAAGCATATTTCCCAGCCGTCAGCAGCTCCACAAACCGATTATCCTCATAATGCAGCACATATTCATGGTCCTCTACATCAATGACATTCAATTGCTCAAGCAATAGGGGATCTGTCAAAAACAAACGAATATCATGGTCCGGTACAAAAAATGGTTCGGCTACATTCAAAATTTCAACCGCTTCCTGCTGAAATGTCTTCAATAGGTAAGTTCCTGGTTGCAACAATTTGTGGTAGCTTCCTTTTTTGAACAGCAATCCGCGCTCATCGGATTTAATTGTTATCTTCTTAAACATCGTATCACTCCTAGTATTTAGAATCCTCAACTTAAAAGAGTGCTTTTTTCTACGTGTGGCGCTCCGCGATCCATTTGATCTTCCGATCGCTGTTGCTCCTGAATTTTTGGATTTGATGAACCCCTTATAGGGTTAAAATTCAGGGGCAAAGGCGAACGCTTCGCTTCTTCAGATTCAAATGGACCGCTCCGTAGCTGCCCGCCTTAAAATTAACACACTTTTAAAATGAGGATTTTTTATTTTTATTTGTTGTAGTAGGGTTAGGACCCTTGCAGAGCATCCCTCCGGTGTGAACGGCGGGGTCAAGCTTGAGGAAAAAGAAAGATACCGCCTGTTTTCGTGTTCTAAGGATGGGATTCATCAGCCCAACATCGACTGTGAATCTGTATCCCCGAAGCCTCGAGCCCTGTCGGTGCTTGCTCTCTCCGGTATCCGCTGGCCACATAGCCATCGCCCCGGTATCTGTCATCAAGACCAGACATGGGATGCTCTTATCCGGGTCTTTTCATTGTTTTTATTCGATCATTCGAATACTCTACCAGAAGTCGCGTGGAAGGCGATTGGGAATCGAACCCTAATTGTTGGTGGATACGCAAGTTTACAGGATACCTGACCCCATCAGGGCAGGCACTGCGGGACCTTTGGAAATCCGCGCCTCGGTAATATCTTCCTGTATCAGCCTTTATCATTATCGCGTAATCTAGAACTCGCGAACATGGCGAAAGTATTACGACCCTATAAAAAACGAAAAAGACACAGGAGAAGCATATGTGCTTCCCTCGTGTCTTTCTTTCTATAGTTAACTAGTCGCGTTCGTATCTTAGGCCTGATCCACTAGGATGTTTTTTCGAAAACGGGATCAGCGCCTGGTGTTGGAAGTTCTGGAAGTTCTGGAAGTTCTGGAACGTCTGTCGTTGTTGAGGCAATCTGCTGGTGTGTATAGCTGAATGGAGGGGTCTCGTATTGCAATCCCGCCTTTTCATAGGTAAACCAATAGCTGACACCCTTCCCGATATCGAGGTCTGTTACCCGCTGCTCCCAGACACCGCCGTTGTTGGTCATTCGGTAATTGAGCTGTTGTCCACCCGTTAAAGTGTAATGCACGTCAACATAGGCCGAGGCTGTTTTAGGTGTAAATTGAAGCAATGCTTCACGATCGCTGACAAAACGAGCTCCTGCTTTATAATCCTCCGTTTCTCCGCCACCCTCATTACCGCCAGATGCTGCCTCCGTAGTTACCGATACAGCATGGCTTGCTGCAGATAGGTTACCAGCTGCATCGCGAGCCTTAACGGTAAAGCTGTAAGTTGAAGCTGCATTTAGCCCTGTCATTGAAGCGGAAATACCGCTTATCTCTGCCGCCTGTGCCCCGTCCTTATAAACGATATACCCAGCAACGCCAACATTGTCTGTAGCTGCATCCCACTCCAGAGTGACTGCCGAAGCCGTTTTGGTCGTAACTCGCACATTCGCCGGGATGGATGGAGCCTCCGTATCAGGCTGCGGATTGCCACCGCCGCTTCCATTTCCGGCATTAAAGCTATTCGGCTGCACGGTAATACTGTGCCCATCTGAGAAGGTTACTGTTTTGACCTGGTCTGTAAAGTTGTAGGCCACATAGGTTTTTACACCGTTTTTTTGAAATACGGCATAAATAGGTGAATTAGCGGTGATGCTGCGGTCGATGTTGCCTACAGCATCCAAATTATAGATCCAGTGGTAGACATTCGCGTAATTATGTTTTCAAACTCACCCCATAAGACATTCACCCTATAAGTTATTCATCCCATTAACCATTCACCCTAATAAACGTTTAGTATATAAAAAAAGAATCCTCCAGGCCTTTTAGCCCTTCAGATCCTCTGTTTTGAATTTATAAGTTTTTGAGCCTTTGAGTTTTTGAGTATTTAGTTTCTTATGCCCTTCCCATGCTCCACAACATTTCGGAAAAAGAGTGACTTTGCGGTGAGCGGCAGCGGAGCGAAGGGGTTGAATCTGGAGAAGCGGAAGCGTTCGCCTTTGCAGTGGGATTCTTACCTTTAAATCTCTCATACAATCCGAAGAATCCCACTGCAACAGCGATCGGAAGATCAACCTCTCCGCGAAGCGCCTCCTCCACCCGAAAACAACTCACTCATTTTCCCCGCTCAAAATACCCTTCTATTTTCCAATCTACACCAACCTGTGTCACGCTCAAATCATGCAATGCCACCGCATCGCTCATCGCAGACACGCCTTCTCCCCCGAGAAATCCCGGGGCTGCACGTCCTCCAACCAGCTTCGGCGCCATATACAGCACCAGCTTGTCTGCCAGCCCTTGCTGCACGAACGAAGCGTTCACTTCGGCTCCGCCTTCCACGAACACCGATGACACCTCCGCTGCCCCCAGAATATCCAACATTTGCGGCAGGTTAACCCGATCGCTGTTTTCATCCTGTGTCGGATATACTTTTACACCCAGCTGTTCCAGCTGGCTTCGCTTGCCTTCATCGTAGGCCCGTCCTGTGAATATCCAGGTCGGAGCCTCCCCATCTGTAATGACACGAGCATCCAATGGAATTCGAAGCTTACTATCCAGAATGATACGAATCGGATTCCGTCCTTCTGGTAGACGAGTCGTAAGCTGAGGATTATCATGAATCACGGTCTGTACACCGACCAGGATTCCTACATGCTCGTGACGAAGACGATGCACATCCTCCCGTGCAGCCTCAGATGTGATCCACTTGCTTTCAGAGGTTCGAGTTGCAATTTTACCGTCCAGCGTTACTGCTGATTTGATCGTAATAAAAGGACGCTTGCTCACGATATATTGATTGAACACTTCATTCATGCGGATGGATTCCTGCTCACATACGCCGACAATGACCTCAATGCCTGCATCTTTCAAAATCTGCACCCCTCTGCCGGAAACCAGCGGGTTCGGGTCCAGCGCTGCAATCACCACTCGACGAATACCAGCCTTCACAATCGCTTCCGCGCACGGGCCTGTCCGGCCGTGATGGGAACACGGCTCCAGCGTTACGTAAATCGTCGCTCCCTGAGCGTGTTCACCCGCCATACGCAACGCATGAATCTCGGCATGTGGCTCGCCGGGCTTCAGATGAGCGCCGATCCCAACGATACGGCCGTTGTTGACAATGACTGATCCGACGAGCGGATTCGGTTCTGTTTGCCCTTTAGCACTTCTGGCATTTTCCAGTGCCAGGCGCATATATTTTTCGTGAGTGGTCATAGAACCTCCCTGAGATCGGAATCCCGCAAATGGCCGGATCGTTCCACTTTTGTATTCAAATACCGTTCATTATATTGCGACACATCGCCCCAGAGCGGCATACGACCCGCCACATTCATACCCGATTTCTTTAAGGCATCCAGCTTTTTAGGGTTGTTTGTAATCAGAGTTACTGGCTTTTGTCTCAGGTGACGGAGCACACTAATGGCATCTGCATAATTGCGTGTATCATCTTCAAAACCCAATTGATGATTGGCTTCGACGGTATCCATGCCTTCTTCCTGCAGAATATAAGCCATTGCTTTACTAAACAAACCAATTCCGCGGCCTTCATGGTTAGCCAGATAGAACAATGCACCCGTTCCATGTTCCACGATCATTTTCATGGACTGGTGGAGTTGAAATCCGCAATCACAACGCTTGCTACCAAAAATATCTCCAGTATGGCAAATACTATGCATGCGAACTAATGCATTTTCCGACTGCTCGAAATCGCCGTACACCAAAACGCTTGACTGTTGTCCCTCTGCCAAATCCAGTGTGGACAATCGCTTCACAATCGTCTCAGCGGTGGCATTCAGTAAGTCCTGACGATCTTCCTCATCCCGTACAGGCAACCAGCAGTACCACTGAAAAACAACCGTTTCCCCTTCCAAATTAACTGGCAGCTTGATCGGTCCAACCAAAATCGTCGAAGATTGTTCTCCACGAACGGTTTGAATTTTATCGTTAAGTAGCGTAGCTACATCTTTCTGGTTCATCTCTTTGCACCATCCTTTATATAAGCTCTATATAGAAAATGCCTAATTCTTCAAAGGCTAATCGTTATTGTTAGGGTCATAAATCATTGAACTCTGTGTAAGAAATGTTCATGAAACGTGGATTCCATCGTCAGTTGCCGTTCCTGAAGCTCGGTGACAGCCTGCCGTCGTCCGTCTTCGAACGCCTTTAGGTCTCCTGCGGTATAGCTCTTCTGTCGTAAACGAAGAAGCTCACTGGCTAGCACATCGGCATCCTTCAAAGCTGCGTTCAAGCCAAAAGCTCCGGTAGGTGTCATGGTATGCGCCGCATCTCCAATAAGGACCAGTCCGTTCTGCGTCCAGGTGTCACTACGACTGCTGAAAATATCCAACGGTACGAAGTCCTTCCATGAACGAATATGATCATGCACACTATGCTTCAAATCTGGAAAAGCCTCTGTAAACCGTTGTATAAATGGTTCAAAGGATTGCTTAAACAGGGTTGGAAAGCTACCCTCCTCCACATTCCAGCCAATTTGAATATAGCCCTCAGCCTGCGAGAATAAAGCCAATTGTCCTCCGTTGACCCATGCCAGACGAGTGACGGGCTCCCACCCAGCAGGTGCCGTAATTTTCGCCCATAGCAGATCATAGCCGTGTCGAATGTTCGTCACAGGCATCTGCGCCAGCTTGCGCACAGTCGAATAGCGACCATCTGCCCCTACAATCAACGAACTGTGAATCGTGATCTCATGACCGTTCTTATCGCGGGCGGTCAAGCCCGTGTACCCCTGCTCGCTGTTACCTTCCAACGCAGTCACAGTTGTACCCGCCAGGTAACGGAAGGACTCGTAGGTTGACGCCTGTTTGAGCAAAGCCTCCAAAAATCGAGGCTGTGGAATATGAACCCCCACATTACCATCAACTGATACTGGCTTGACCGTCTTCACTTGCCGCTGATGCCCCCAATATTCGATCCTTGTGGAGGCGAGAACATAGTTCTCATGAATTTGTTCGAGCAGCTTATGCCTTTGGATCACTTCCTGACCCTCATCATTCAAGATTTCACCGCGAAAGGCCTTTCCCGCTATGCTCTGCCGCTCAATCAATATCGTGGATACACCCTGCGCCGCCAGTAGACAGGACAACAAAGTCCCTGCGGGTCCCCCTCCAACTACGCACACTTCACATTCCAGCTTCATCCGACTTCCCCCTACACCCAAACCATAACCTCAACGATTAGTTCGTACCTGTTCATTTAATTACATCATTAATAATATCAAAAATAACATCAAATTAAGTTTAAATTTTAAGTATTCATATCTTAAGCTCCGTCTCAAAGCTAACAAGTTACTTTATGTAACAAAGTATATTTATATCATATCATTTCGTCAAGTAATAAATTTATGTAAAGTAAAATCATTTACTTTTAACAGTGAATCGTTAATAATAAGCATGAGGTGATCACATGAACATTCCGCAGATGTGTCCACGGTTTGAAAAGGCTATGGAACTACTGAGTAAGCGTTGGACGGTATTGATCGTATTTCAACTAACGAATGGTCCGCAACGTTTCGTCGCTATTGAGAATTCAATTCCTAATTTAAGTGGAAAGGTCCTTTCGGACCGTTTGAAAGAGCTGGAGGAAGAAGGAATCATACAACGTATGGTTTATCCTGAGAAGCCCGTACGGATTGAATACTCTCTTACGGATAAAGGACGCGATTTAGCTCCTTTGTTTGACCATATCGGTACTTGGGCTACACGCTGGATTGAGGTTCTACCAGCACTTGAACAGCAATGATTCTTATTGAAGCAGCTTCACGTCTACCGCTATTGTTCCTAGACTAATATGATAAAAACACAGACTGCTAACATGCCAAAGAACGCCTTTGCTCTAAGTACAATTGTACTCATAGTGCAAGGCGTTCTATTTTTCATATGAAGGAACTTTAAACGTTTCCCTCACCGCTGCGTTGCATTTCCTCACGTATGGATTGCACCCGTTTTTTCCCCCAGTCATACATCATCTCCACAATGGGTAAAATCGTCATCCCCAGCTCGGTCATCGAATACTCCACCTTTGGAGGTACCTCGGGATACACTTCCCGGTGCACAATACCGTCCTCCATCAACTCCCGCAACTGATTGGTCAGCACTTTATGCGACAGCTTCGGAAACAGCCTTTGCAGGTCACTGAAACGATGCGCTCCTTCCACACCCAGATGCCATAAAATGACGACCTTCCATTTTCCGCTTAACACTGACAAGGTTAGTTCCTTTTCGCAGTTATAGTCTCCGTTAACGATCTTCTCCCGTATTTCTTCTCTTAGCGTATCAGACATATATAATTAACTCCTTCTAAATCATCATGGTCTTGCACTCTAATAGTAACCTGCAGGTAACCTCCGTACTTGAAAGTGCATTCTTCACAGCCTGACGAAGCCATCCTACAATAGTAGATAACGTTACACATTCAAGGAGGAATAAAGTATGAGTAAAAAAGCTCTTTTTATTATACCCCCAGAGCGCTTTAATGAGGATGAATTGTTTAAACCGAAGGAAGCGCTGGAGCAAGCAGGCGTTACCGTGACCCTAGCTAGTACAAAAACAGGCGAAATCACGGGTGACTACAACGGTAAAGCGACAGCTGATCTTGTTTTTACAAACGCTGTGCTGGCTGATTATGATGTAGTATCTGTGATCGGCGGATCAGGTACGAATGACCATCTGTGGAATAACGCGGATCTCCAAACTCTGCTAAAACAAACTCATGAGCAAAAGACTTTATTGGCTGGCATCTGCGCAGGCTCTGTAGCCGTGGCTCAAACCGGACTACTCTCTGGTAGAACGGCTACATGCTATCCAGTGGATATACAAAAGGATCAGCTTCAAGTGCATCAAGCCGAATATCTCGCTCAGCATGTCGTTGCGCATAGCGACATTATTACAGCCGATGGCCCAGATGGTGCACAGGAATTCGGCGCAGCCCTCGTTCAAGCTCTGCAATAAGCACATTCTCGAAGTTCCAGATGACACTTTAAACAGCACTCCAACAAGCCGCATCACGTCCTTTCTATTGTATGGGACCTGATGTGGCTTTTTTGTGTCATTTTCATGCTTAAGTGATTAATTTAATTGTATGGTCCTGGATTTTCGTGTTAGCTTTAAACAATCGACGTTTAGCATAGGAGGCTTATATGCCGTGTTTATGAAAGGCAAAATACATTTACATCAGGTAACGTCCGAATCGTTGCGACTGGGCGCCTTACTATCATTAGTAGGGGGCTTTTTGGACACATATACCTTTGTTGGAAGAGGCGGTGTTTTCGCCAACGCACAGACAGGCAATATCGTGCTGCTGGCTGTCAAAGTCATTCAGGGGCACTGGATTCAGGCGTTATCCTATATCCCGCCCCTGATCGCCTTTTCACTGGGGGTTTTTGTTGCTGAAGGGATTAAACGAAAATCAACCCACCGTTTAACTCCGGACTGGACCCGCGCAATTCTTTTACTGGAAATTGCGATTTTTTTCATCGTGGGATTGATTCCGCAAGGAGTTCCCAATACGGTAGTGGTGGTGATCGTCTCGTTCGTCGCTTCCGTGCAAATGACTTCCTTCCGCAAGCTCATTGATGTGCCGTACACCTCCACGGTCAGCACCGGTAACCTCCGATCAGCTATCGAGGCTGTGTATGTCGCCGTAACGACCAAGGACACGAACGCTGCCATTCGAGCGATGCGTTATGGTGTCATCCTGGCAGCCTTCTTGGTAGGAGCCTTGCTGGGGGGATTTCTAACTTTGACAATTGGGGATAAAGCCGTTTGGGGCGCTGTTGTTGCACTTATTTTTTCTTTTATTTTATTTACAGAAAAGGAAAAGTGGAAGCTTCCCCTACGCCACTAATCCTCCATTACATCAGCCCTGAACGAACTGGCGCTGGGCCGTTTCAAAGAAATTCAAAAGGTCTTCACGGGACGGGAATGCAGCCTGAGCTGATTGGTTGCTACCGCCCCCCTTACCGTGAAATGCCCCCAGATTCTCTTTCAAAAATGCTCCGCAGCTAACAGACTGGGTGCCGTTATGTGCCAGAAGGATTTTGTTTTCTGCTGTTGTGGCAAATAGAACAAGCAAATCATGCTCAGCTGTCAGCTTGGTAGCCAATTGCTGCATGTCCTGCAGGGATTTTTGTTCGAATACATGAGCAAGAACATGCCCCCGCACAGCAGATAGCAACTCTTTCGCCTGGTACGAAGCATTTTCCTCTTGTAGGAGCTCCACTTGCGCCTTAAGCTGTTTATGCTCCTGCTCCCACTTTTCGAATCGGGTCAAAATATCTTTTCGCCCGGTATTGAACTTCATAGATAACACGTCCAATATCTGAACACTATCGTTAAAATCCTGGAGTGCGCGAGCGCCACATTTGAAATGGATTCTTGCCATCCCCTTCTGCTTCTCCCATTTTAAGCATTTAATGATTCCAATTTCCCCGGTCTGAGCTACATGTGTGCCACCGCAAGCATTATATTCAATGCCCTCGATCTCGACAATCCGAATATTTTCTGTCACTTTGGGCGTTTTCACAAGCGGAATGTCCTTCAATTGCTCACGGGTTACAAAATAACTTTTTATGCTGCGATTACTATAGATTTGCTGATTTACTTCCTGCTCGATTGCCGATAGCTGCGCAGGCGTTATATCCGAACAGTTCACATCAATCGTGTCATATTCTTGTCCCAGATGAAAGCTTTCCGTACGGGCACCCAACAACTCTAGACAAACCGCTGACAGCAAGTGCTGCCCGCTATGCTGCTGCATATGATCAAATCTGCGTTCCCAATCCAATCGGCAGGCTACTTTCCGATCCTCCGGCAAACGCTCTACCTGATGCCAAATATCCCCTTCTTCGAGAACAACATCTAATACACGGACGCCCTGAATTGTTCCTGTATCACAAGGCTGGCCTCCACCATGCGGATAAAAGGCCGTTTCCTCCAGCGTAACCAAATATTTTCCGTCTCTTTCCATGCTCTGTGTAATATGAGTGTCCCACTCCGTAAGATTTGGAGCAGTGTAGTATAATTTTGTCGTCATTCCAGGTTCCTCACTTTTGGGTTTTTGGTCTCGTGCGATATCCACTTATTATCAAGCACTTCATTGTAAATATCAATGTAGGGAAAAGCTTGAACCATGGCACGAACAACCTCCATATGGTGAACAATCGCATGACGATTAACAAAGTTTAGCTTGAAATTCATTTTTGAATAGATTAAGATTAGTCGGCTAACTAATTTATTGATTGGAACATACTGTAAGAAGAAAGGAGAACCTTATGGATTTTGATTTACGGGACTTGCCCACTCGTGAGGCGCTACAAGAATTTTCTATGCGTATCCCCGAGATTGATGTAAGAGCAACAGAAGCTATGCTATTTTTTATGCGGGTATCTTCCAGCGTCTTTAAAGTCAGCTTTGAGGGCTTTGAGAAGTTCGGTATATCTCATGGGAAATTTTCAATATTAATTCTTCTATACCGCAACATCCATACAGGATTGCTGGCTACAGAGCTTGCGGAGAAAGTAGGGGTTAGCAAGCCTACTGTTACCGGTCTGCTTGACCGCCTGGAACGCGATGGGCTTATTATTCGATCTGTTCATCCTTCCGACCGCCGTATGAGCATTGTTAAACTGACCGAACAAGGAACAGAAATGATGGAAAGACTGCTGCCTATACATTTTACAAGCACTTCCACACTGATGAGCCACCTGTCCACCGATGAAAAGGAATTGCTCCTGACGTTACTGCAAAAAATAGAAAGTGGCATCCCTCAAGCAAAAGAGATATATAAAGTAGCAAAACCAGAATAAGTTTTAATTTTGCGTTTTAGTTAGCCGACTAACTTTTAAATTATTAAATAAAAGAATAAATAAAATGTACATATCAGGATATTTATTCGAGTCTATGTTTAACCCATTTTATGAATCTAAGGAGCGTATTACCCATGAATCGCACACAAGCCACCAGCCTCATCATCCCTCTCATTTCTATCGCCTGTCTGATCGGCGGGGGTTTCCTGCTCCAGACCAACGGACAAGATCAAGTCAATGCTTCGCGATCCGTTAAAGGCACAACACTAAATGCGGATAGCATTCATGTATCTTTTGAACAAGTAGGAGGCAAAGTCCTGAACATCCCGGTAACAGAAGAAACGAAGGTGAAAAAAGGAACTGTCCTTATGACTTTGGATTCCACAGATGTGGATCTGCAAATTGAGCAGCTGCGGACACAAATTGCCCAGTTCAATACGCAAATCAGCCAACAACAACAATCCATCAATTTAGGCTATACACGGGCAGCAACTCAGGAAAAACAGGCACAGCTAGATATCGCGCAAGCTCAAGTGACTGAGAGTAAAAGTCAGGCAGCATTGCAGCGGGCACAAGCGGCTGAGCGTCAAGCCACTGCTGCGGAACAACAGGTCAATAACGGGGTTCGGGATGAAGATGTTCAGCAGCAACGAATTGCTGTAGCCTCAGCAACCAAAAACGTTCAGACTGCGCAGACCAACTATAAGCGTAATAAAGCACTCTATGATGCAGGAAGTGCATCCAAAGCAGCGTTGGATGATGCCGAATCCTCTTTGACTTTAGCGACAAATCAGTTGAGTCAGCAAAAAGAGGCTCTACAAAAGCTACTTCATGGTGCCACTTCTGAAGAACGTATGCAGGCCAGTGAACAGACGACACAAGCAGCCGTTTCGGTAAAACAAGCCGAGGAAGAAATTCGCGGTGCCCAATTGTCCGTCGATCGTTCCAAGACCCAGCTGGAAACCATTCAGCAGAGTCGTCAACAGTTGGCAGATCAGAAGCTGGCTATTGACCTTTTAAAGCAACAAAAAGACACACAGGAAGTTCAGCTTAAAACGTTGCTGCTCAAAAAAGAACGCCTGGTGTTAAAAGCACCACAGGATGGCAAGGTGACTTCGATTAGTACCAAAGTCGGCGAAAATGTGGCGCAAGGTGCTCCTGTGATTACCCTGGAAACCAACGATTTATATTACGATCTCTATGTGAATGAAGAACAAGCGGGGAAATTCAAGGCCAATCAAGAAATTAAAACTCATATCTCTGGTCTCAATAAGGACTTGAAAGGTACGGTACGCTATGTAACTGCTGCACCACAATTCGCTAATGTGAAGATGTCCCGTGAAAAAGGAGAAGCAGATACCGCTACATTCCAGATACGTGTATATGTAACAAGAGAAGCAGCTTTGCTACCAGGCATGACAGTTGAGGTGAATACAAATGAAATCTCTTCGTGATGAATGGTCGTATCTGGTTCACTCCAAGTATCCGATTATAGCTATTATCTTCCCATTGATTGCCGTACTGGGGTATTCACTGTTGCTCCCAAGCAGCCAAATTAACGACGCTAACGTGGTAGTGGTGGATCAAGATAACACAGCTTACAGCCGTGAGTTCATTCAGAAAATAGATGCTTCCCCGTATATGAACGTAGCTGAGATTGTTTCGTATACGGACAACCCTGAACAGTATTTTTATCATGAGCAATATTTGGCTGTTATTTCATTGCCGCATGGTTTAGAGGACAATCACAATCGTTCCCTCTCCAGCCGCGTGGGTCTCATTCTCGATAATACCAATGTACAATCTATTACTTCGATTCGTACAGCTATGCAGGAAATTAGCGTTTCCGAGAATATGGAACTGTCTGTTCCAGCTATGTTGAAAACCGGGATGAACGCAGAACAGGCTCAAGGGGCCCTCAATGGTATCGCCTTGGAAGTGCGTTCCATGTTTAATCCAACGAATGACTATCAGAATACGACGATACTTGCATTCACTTGTATGTTCTCTTTTATGATACTGAATATAAATAGCTTACCTCTGGTCGCCAGACTCCGGGTTTCCAAGAGGCTGGCTGCTGAGCTGCAAAATCCGTTCAACATCCTGCTGCGTATGCTTCCTTATACGCTGTTTTCGACGGCTGGCTTAATCTTCTCTCTAGGGATGCTTAAAGTGTTTGGGGGAGGCCGTTTCGAGGCCAATCCAATTCTCTTTATAATTCCAGTTGTCCTGTATGTATTCGGTACCGTTTGTATCAATGTCCTGGTTGCATGGGGCGCTGCACATCCGGGAATAGCCATTGGCAGAATGGTGATGATACTCATGCCTGCTTTTGTTCTATCAGGGGCTGTTCTTTCCAGATCACTGTTTCCACCTTTAGCGATTCAAATCGGTGATTTCTTCCCCTTTGTATGGATGTATAAATTCCTGCGCACTATGGGTCTGCGTGGTGCACCTTTGCAGGAGATGCTTCCCGAACTCGGTTCTCTGTTACTATATGTGGGTGTACTCTCCTTGCTGGTGATCGCCAGAGCCCTATGGGAGAAACAGAAGCTGGCCAAGCAGACTGCGGGCACTGCTTCTGAAAAGGGATTACCACATCCCGTTGTTCCAGCAAGCACAACTGGCGGCGGGTTATCTATGCAAGGGGCACCATCAGCACCTATGCACGAGCCTATAAAAGGATAGAGTCTCGTCTACAAAATAAAAAAGGGTTAAGTGCCGTCTAACGATCCTTAACCCTTTTTCAATAATCAGGATTTTGTAAAATCCTCAATAATATTAAATTATCATTGTTATCAGAATAAAATTCACTTATATGCCCGACCTAATTGATAAGCGTGCTCCAGTAAACCTTCAATGTATTCTTTCGATTCGGATAAAGTATCATAGAAGAACTCCACCTTGGACTCTCTTACTCTTGCGTAACCAGCAATGGCTTTATTCAAATAATTAGTAACCAAATCGTGATATTCATACTTGATCAGATGTTCTTTCGTCCCCCCCGCCAAGCACATCCACAGAACCTGCTTTGACGTGAACTCCTGAAGTAAACCTATGTTCCACACTTTATCCAGGTACCCTTTTAGCATGGACGGGACACTATACCACCATAATGGAAACACAAAGACCAGAGCATCCGCAGCCACTATTCTATCCATCTCTTTCCGTGTTTCAGGAGCATATTGTTTATGGGTCGTATTCCAATCCAACTCATCTGCAGCGCTGTACACCGGATTGTATCCATCCCGATCCAAGTCCAAAATATCTACCTCGTGCTTATTCTCTTTCAATCCCTCTACAAAACGATTCATGACCGCAAGGGTTAGTGAATCTTCTCTAGGATGCGTGACGACCAATAAAACTTTCATGTATCCGTAACCTTCTTTCTCCTCATAATTGGTGAACCCTGTCTACAGATGCTATTATGGATGTTATACATTAAAGTGTGAAGTACGCACTTCAATGTACTGTAGGTACTTTAAGGTTCCTTAGTGCTTTTTGTACTACAGATCGGAGAGGGGGAAAAGTCTATGGAAGACAAAGCCAAAACCTATATGCTCGGGATCGAGGCAACTTTGGAGGTCATCAGTGGAAAGTGGAAAGGCATTATCCTACACCATTTAACCAGCGGCAGAAAACGTACATACGAACTTCGTCAACTCATTCCGAAAATCACCCAAAAAGTGCTCACCCAACAGCTTAGAGAGCTTGAAAAGGATGGAATCATCCACCGCATCATTTATAACCAAGTTCCCCCCAAAGTGGAATATGAGCTTAGTGAATATGGCTGGGATTTTAAAGATCTGCTTGATCGTTTTTGCTTATGGGGAGAAGATCATTTGGATAGGATCTATGGAGATAAAACAAAGGTGTTGGAAGAGTATTCTGTGAAGGAAAAAAGCGCTAAACAAGCACCACCTCATTAAGGAGGCGTGCTTGTTTGAAATACTATACCTAAGATGTGCACCTTGTTTATTCACCAGTCTCCGAAAATTTTCGAATACGAGCCCCTAAGGAATTATGAAATGATTAACCATAAATATAAGCCCAGTAGGGTCATAAAAAGTGTAGGAATAGTTAAGACAATGCCTGTCTTAAAATAAGTCCCCCAAGAAATTTTTACGTTTTTCGAACGGAGCACATGCAGCCACAACAACGTGGCTAATGAACCGATCGGAGTTATTTTCGGCCCCAGATCAGAACCAATGACGTTAGCATAAATCAACGCCTCTTTGACCATACTGGTTGTATGGGTGGCATCAATGGCAAGCGCATTAATCATGACCGTAGGCATGTTATTCATGACCGACGAGATAATCGCCGCAATAAAACCCATGCCCATGGTGGCCACAAACATACCTTGATCGGCAGCCGCTTGAATCACATGGGACAGCAGATCCGTCAAACCGGCATTACGTAGACCATACACCACAACATACATCCCGATGGAGAAAAATACGATAGCCCATGGAGCGCCCTTAATGACTTCTTTCATCGGCACTGCAGGGCTTCTTCGCGCCATCAATAAGAAAAAGATAGCAATAATACCGGCCACCACCGAAACGGGAATATTAAAAAATTCGCATGCAAAGTAGCCAACGAACAAAACCGCGAGAACGATCCAGGACATACGGAACATCTTTGGATCTTTAATCGCTTCCGCAGGCCTGATTAATTGTGTCGCATCAAACGTTTTAGGAATCCTTTTGCGAAAAAAAAGATACAGTACCCCTATACTTGCTCCTAAAGAAAATAAATTAGGTACAATCATGCGACTCGCATATTCCATAAAGGTGATCCCAAAGAAATCGGCTGACACAATGTTGACCAGGTTGCTGACCACAAGCGGAAGCGACGTCGTGTCTGAAATAAAGCCACTCGCTATGATAAAAGGAAAAACCATTTTCTCATCCAATTTCAATGCCCGAACCATCGCCAGTACAATCGGTGTCAGTATTAAGGCCGCACCATCATTTGCAAAAAAGGCAGAAACAACGGCGCCAAGAATGGTCACATAAACAAACATCCGGGTTCCGCTTCCTCGCGCAGCTCGTGCCATGTGAAGCGCCACCCATTCGAAAAAGCCGATTTTATCAAGCACCAACGAAATCAGAATAATGGCTACAAAAGCCAGTGTCGCATTCCAGACAATATGAGTAACTTCCCAAACATCATGCAAATCGACGACACCCACCAGCAAGGCGAGTATGGCACCGCCGCAGGCAGACCATCCGATGGACAGATTTTTAGGCTGCCAGATCACCAATACTAAAGTAGCTAAAAATATAATGCATGCCAACAAAATCAATGTTCTAAACCCCTCCATTACATTACCTTATAAACATATACTTACATAATAGCACCGTTATCCCTTAAGGAGATACACGGAACAGTCTTTAGGATGAACAAGCTGAGGAATCCGGTTCACAAAATGTGATCGGCTCCTCCTTATTCAGCCATTTTAAAATTTGCTTGGAGTCTGGCATACGCTCAAGAACAGCTTGAATATGCGGCTTATCGTCTACATTTAAGGAATAGTATACCCACTGACTTCGTCGTTCTTCTTTTACAATCCCTTGCGACTTTAATTTTCTCAAATGTTGGCTAATTGCTGGCTGCGTCATATCAAAGATATCTACAAATTCGCAAACACACCACTCTCTTTCTCTTAGCAGGGAAAGCATAGCCAGTCGAGTTTTATCGCCCAATAGCTTTAAATGATCGGCTACATAACCTAGTTGATCCAATGTGTGACCCCCTTCCACTCATATAACCATATGCTTATATACTAATGGAGCTCGGGTTTAATATCAATAACGAATAATACTTATTCGTTTACCAATTGCAGAATCCAGTCTTTTAGATCAACGATTCGCAGTGTTTTAGGCCGTGTATTCGTTCCAGAAATAATTAATGGGACAAGGGAATCTTTTTCGTGCAACGATCCATGAGCCCCTCCTCCAATGTGGGTGGGAGAACTTTCACCGACGAGTTCATATCCGGGTTGGACCGTGACGACAACATATCTTCCTTCATGCGAATTCATTGCCCCGTGTAGCCTCGCCAATACGTCTGGATATTTTCCATACTTGATCCGGTTGTTATTCACCGTAATATCCACAAGGTCCTCTTCACCCGACAATGTCCATGATTGTCCATATTCATCAATGAATTTTCCACCGGGATGATAAGAAAACAGCTTACCCTTTTTGCCCTTTGTAACATGAATATTGCTTTTACCATCTTTCATAGCGATAATGTCGAGCTTGTCCTCATTTTGTAAAAGCTTCACCACATTGGATAACTCCACGTTATCGTTAATTGCATAGATATAGGCCATCCGTTCATTAACGGCAATCACGATTTGGTCATCACTTCTTACAGGTTGATTTAATTTTGCAATACAGTAATGGCTCAAAAGAGGCCTTATATCCACAGTTGCTGCCTGTCGATCATCATAAACTGCACTTTGCCCACTGTCACCCATGACAATCCATATCGCATTGTTTACAGCCTGCTCCCAAGAACCATATGCGTTCAACACAGTTTGTAGTGCTTGATCTGCTTTTTCGATTCCCTTCAGTTGAGTCGGGCCCTTTCTATGCGCCAAATTATCATTCTCAGGAAAGTATGTGATGGTTACGTCTGGAAGTTTCTTCTGGCTGATTAGAAAAGCGGCATCTTTTGCGGAAAATTCATCGTTCATCCCAAATTTTTTCCACAAAGGAGTATTCCAGTTATTTTTCGGATTCAATTGTGCCAGAGCTGCATAAGATAACCATTTAGGCCCTGTTACTATCATTTTTTCTGGCACCCTGTTGCTATTCGCTATGAAGTCAGGCACTTTTAAGGCATGTTTCGTTTTCCCTCTAAAGACAATAGCATTGATGGACGCGGATTCTTTTCCTTTGTCAGCTAATTCTTCATGTATTGTTTTCGTTTTTTTGTTCAATTGAACTTGGTTTAATTGGTAAATAGCGTCATTAAATACTTGCAGTTGGTCTATCTTTAAAGCTTCTTTGGCACCATTGCCGTAGAGAATCATGCGTTTCTTTTGGTTGCTGTACCAAACGAGTCCGGGCACATGATGTTGGTCTGCATACGTTCCCGTTAATAATGTACTGTCGATTGTCACAGACATCGTGGGAAATGAACTCACTACATGCGGAAAATATTGCCCTTGATTTAAGAGATATTGCATTGCGGGTGCACGGCCTTCTTGAATTGCTTCTTGCAAAGGCTTATCCATTAAAGAATCAATCAAGATCACAATGACAGGTTTTTTGCCCATTTGATTTACTGTGATAGGTGGCTTCACACTTTGTTGTTTTAGCT
The DNA here is from genome assembly GCF_054602585.1 of Paenibacillus sp. SEL3. NCBI lineage: Bacteria > Bacillati > Bacillota > Bacilli > Caryophanales > Paenibacillaceae > Paenibacillus > Paenibacillus sp. SEL3. Next base: position 2,292,324 of record NZ_CM137725.1, read on the forward strand.
GTTGACTGGAGTCCGCTCTACACCCCAAGACCAACAACAATAAACCTAGCACTAGTGCTATGGTAACTTTATTTTTCATGCCCATGTATGTGTCCCTTTCTTAGAAAAACTTGATCCTCTTATTTTTTTCTTGTACTAAAAAAATTATTCCTGCATTGGATCATCGGGACAAAGGTATCTCATACAAGCAATTAAAGTTACACCTCCATGAATTTTTTGGATCTAATAGGCCAAATTTAAGATCAAACCATTCAGGGAGGGAACATAACCATGACGACTACAAACATAAACGAATACTCCATGCATTATATGGATTCCGGTGAAGGAATGGCCATCCTATTCATTCACCCTCCAGTACTCACAAGCTTAAATTTCACATACCAAATCCAAGGACTCTCGCCCCATTTTCGAACTATAGCTTTTGATATCAGAGGACACGGTAAAAGTCAGCCTTCCGAGCAAACGGTTACTTACCCTCTCATTGTCAAGGATATTAAACATTTGATGGACCGGATGAGCCTTGATAAAGTATTTCTGTGTGGATATTCTACCGGAGGCTCGATAGTACTTGAATTCCTCTTGACTTATCCAGATCGGGCATGGGGAGGCATTGTTATCAGTGGAATGTCAGAAGTAAACGAAGGGCGACTAAGAAACAAAATTTCTTTGGGCATTGCTCTTTCCAAAATCGGTGCAGTCGGTACACTTGCCCTTTCTATTGCTTGGTCACAAACGAAACAGCTATCTTTGTTACGTAAGTTATTCAGCGATGCGAAGCAGGGAAATCCCAGGAATGTCGAGCAATATTATCGATACAGCTTGAAGTACAACTGCACCTCACGGCTCGGGGAAATCCAGCTTCCCGTCCTGCTTGTTTATGGTGAAGAGGATAAGCACTTTCATCCCTATGCCAAAATATTGCATCAACAATTACCGAAGAGTGAGCTTGTTTTCATTGAAAAAGTCGATCACCGCCTTCCTACGAAGGCCGCCGGATCATTGAATGAACTGATTAAGCAGTTCGTAGATCGCTTCAGTCTTTAAGGCAAATTCTACAGGAGAATTCCGCATACACATCTACACCCCCATCCTGATACTGTATCTTTGCCTGTATATGACATTGCATATGAGCTGCTCATCAAAGTGAAAAAAATTATATAATATTTTACACCATGTAAATATACAAATTATGCTAAAGTCATATGTAGTTTAGATGGGATAGGTATGTATTATTCTGCTTCTAAATCTGAAGGGGTGTAAAAATGAAATGCTAAAGCGTATTCAAAATCTTTTCGTTATCCCTAACTACCCGCTATTCATGATCTGTATGTTATTACAAGGTATGGCTATATCCATCAGCGCGCCTTTTTTGGCTGTATATTTTACAAGTACACTTGGCGTATCTGTGGGAACCTTTGGTGTATTTACAGCTGTGACTTTGATTTGTGGCATATGGATAAGCTCTCTGATTGCTAAACGTTCTGATACCGGCTTAGACCGTAAACAAATTTTGGTAATTTGCACGTTATTTAATGCCGTAGCCTTTGCAGGATATCTTGTAATCCAAAATTTTTATGTGCTTTTTGTTTATATGACGATCTTTACGGCCATTGGTGCTCCTGGGATGCCGCAGTTATTTGCCAGTGCACGTGAAGCAGTAAATCGCAGTAAATCTGCGGATCACGCCTTTGCGAATTCAACGCTTCGGTCTATGTTTTCTCTTGGCTTTATTACCGGGCCGCTTTTTGGTTCCTTTTTGATTGCACATACGGGCTTTAAGGGTATCTTTATGGGAACGACCTCTATTTTTGTTCTCATTGCTGTGCTTCTATTCTTTTTTATCAAGCAGCCTCCCGCTCAACTTAAACATAACAATCAACTTTCACTTCATCACATTACATTACATAAAAATATTGAGATTCTGATTCCCTTTTCCGTTCTTACTCTGCTCTATACGTCTCACTGGATGAATAATTTGAATATTTCCTTGTTCATCATTCACAATTTACAAGGCGACACGAGTGACGTTGCTCTAGTATCCAGTATTTGCGCAATTGTAGAAATACCCTTGATGCTCATGCTAGGCGTACTAGCAGCTAAATACTCCAACCGTTTGCTTATATTTTTAGGGGCATTAACAGGAGTTGTCTATTATCTCCTTGTCCTTATGTCTACGGAGATGTGGCAGCTATTCGTGGGGCAGCTTCTTCTAGCCTTCTTTGTTGCAGTGATTTCTGCCATTGGCATTAGTTACATGCAGGATTTGTTGCCCTCTCTTCCAGGGTACGCATCGACGCTATATTCCAATGCGACAACCATCGGAAGACTGGTGGGGAGCTTGATGGGCGGATTAACCGCTCAATGGATTGGTTACCGAAATACCTATTGGGTATGTTTGGCCCTGATCATCTGCTCCCTTGGTCTTCTGGCGATTTCAAAGAAACTAGAGTTTGAAAAATCTGCTACTTTAAAAGAAAGGAATCACAGTATATAGACTGCTGCTTATTTTTCTATGGTGGAGAAATGGCTCATGATTGTATCTGCCGCATGACTATACCCACCAGCCTGGCGTAATGATTCGCCGATCACATGAGCCTGTTCTTTATAGGTTGGATGACTCAATACCTCTAATAAGGCAGCTCTCAAACTAGCGGGTGTAAGCTCATTTTTATCCACAACAACACCCGCTCCCAGGTCCTGCACCCGACTAGCTACGATGGGCTGATCCGATGTTAAAGGAATCATGACCTGCGGCACATTGTAATACAGAGCTTCACTTGTACTGTTCATCCCCGCATGTGTAACAAAAGCGTCCACATGCTGGAGCATTTCCAATTGCGGAATATAAGGCTTGATTATAAAATTGTCAGGGATACACGAGGCCAATGGCTCCATGTCTGTATAATTGCCTGAAGACAGCACAAACTGCACAGGCAAATCGCGAAATGCTGCAAAACAAAGCTTATAAAATTCCAAGTCTTTATTCAAAATAGTACCCATTGAAATGTACACCGCCTGTGGATGCAGAACACGAAGTTGTTCGAACGGGAAGGAAGGAGCATCTTTACGCGGTACAATAGAAGGACCTGGAAAAATAAAACTGTGATCCAGTTTTTCGGCTTGCGGTTGAAAATAGCGGCTTGTATAAACGATTCTTAAGTGTCCGCCATGAGGAGCAATCTCTTCTATAGCCGGAGCGTCAACCTGAAGCTCATTAGCTAGTTGATGCGTTATTTGCATCGTAGCCGTGTATAACTTTTTTACCTCCGGATCATTGTCATTCATGCCTTGCCCCGATCCCAATGGCTCTACGAAAGCAAAAGAAGCGATAGAGCATACAGCAGGAATTCCTAGCTTCTCAGCAATAATCGTGCCTCCCCAGCCCATCAAAGAATCATAGATTAAATAATCATAGGTTCTGTTTTCAATAACTCTCAAAACCTCTGGAATAATCGGAAGAATCATACCTTTTACCACCATGTATACAAATTGATAATGATGTTTGTATTCTGCTGGCTTTAAATCAGAGTCTTTGGAAAAAGCATCATCCACAAAAGGGTAGGTGATCATCTGCGCTCCTGTCTGTTGAATTCTCGTACGATATTCTTCCGTACACACATAGTCAACATCCTCCCCACTGTCTACCAACCTTTTCACTAATCCTAGTGTCGGATTAACATGGCCTTCAGCAGGCGTGATCACTACTAACACACGTGCCATACGTTACACCTCCAAAATCAAAAATAAATTACAATTTGAAATAAATACACTTTAAACATAGCAAACATTTACCATATAAACAAGTATTTTCAATACCTAAAAATTAAATATGTATCCTCCACTCAAACGATAGAAATAAGCGAGGCTGAACGCTAGAAGCGCTTGCCCCGCTTAACCACTGAACATCAAATTTAAAGACGCCAATCCCAATGATCTGGTCCACTCAGAACAGCTTCAACGGTGTACTGGCTTGCTTCATCGGCAGTAAGCTGTTTGGCCCAAGGTACACGTTCGCTACTTCCTGCACCTGGTCCAAAGTTATCAAACTCTCCAAATCTTGCGGTCTGCTCATTGGATTCCTTGCCCCAATTATTCCAGCCGCCCGGCTTGATATGGTCATCCATATAGGTCTTCAAAAAAGTAACATGAGCGTAAGGGCGCCATGGCCGTCCGAGATCCACCTTGCCTGTTAAGCCATTTTCTGTTGTCAGACGACATTGAATAAATACAAATCCCAGCTTGTTCTCTTCTGTTGAAGCTGCTGTCACATATCCAGCACGCAGGCTGTGTATGATCGAGTTATCAAACACAGCGGGTGCATTGCCAAATATAAAATCTACACTGCCACTGATGTAGCTGTCCTTGAAATACTGTCTGCCACGGTTCACAAGCAACGTATCCTGTAGGCCGGTAATTTTGACATTGTGATACTTACCACGATCGCCTTCGGCATATAACGCTACAGCCTGCACCTGCCCGGTTCCTTCTGTATTGGCAACCGTGACATTCTCCAACACAAAATCAGGACTTTGCACACGCATGGTATAGCTGTTGCTTGTTCCTAATTCTTTTCCATCCACCACGGTTTTGGCCGTATCATCAAAAGCAATGATCGTTTTATCCCGATCTTCTCCGATAATACTCAGGTTTTTCTTAGAGGAATTCACCTTTATTTTCTCACGATACGTACCATTTTTGAGATGGATAACTGTCCTTGTATTGCTGTCGTCAGGGACTGCGTCAATAGCTGCCTGGAGAGATGTAAAGTCAGCAGGACCATAGGTCGCTACCACCACACTAGTGGGATGAGTTCCTCCTGAATCTGTCAGGTTGCGGATGGTGACATGGCTGAATTCCGACGTATTGTAATTCCATACATCGTTTTGTGGTTTGGATGCATCAGTAGCCAACCCGAACAATAGCGGTTGATGATCCGGCACATCTATAACCGTTTCACCAACCTTCTCCCAGTTCGTCACACCATCTGCGGACACCCAGCCGGTAACCTTTGGTCCTTGTCGTACCAGACGAACCGAATATGGCGTTGTAATAAACGTCTCCATTGACGCACGTTTCGTCTTACCCTCCGTTTGATCACGACTGATAAGAATACCCAGTTTACCATATTTAACAAATGCTAAAGACATAAAAGCCATTTTTGATCCAGGCTTCAGCGATTCACGAATCATTACACCCGCTTCGGCATTATCATCCACTGGGGTAATATGTTCCACACGGGCTGTAATTTCAGTGTCACCTTCCCATTTTTGATAAGCATAATGGAAAATATCTGCCTTACCGTCAACGTCTCCCGCTGACTTCAGTCTTATACTGCTGCCGCTTGCATCTTCTTTTAAGACCTGTGTATGCCCTTTTATATAACCATCGTTGCCCTCAGAGCCAATCTCTTCGCTGAGCCAACTTCCCGACGGCGCAGTCGTATTGACATGAATGGTAACAGGATTGGAAAATGCAGCATTCCCCTTGCGGTCGGTCACCCGTACAATAATATAATGGGTCCCGTCCATCACATGGTTCCAATTCATTTGATAAGGCGCAGTCTCTACTTTTCCAGCGAGTTTGCCGTCAATGATAAATTCAACATGAGCAATACCATCTTTGTCCTTGGCTGTTGCTGTTATGGTCGCATCCCGCCTGCTTCCAAAATATCGTTATGCTTTAGTGAACGTCCGTTTGCATCCGACACCTGAACGACAGCCTCTGGATTATTCACCTCATTTCCATTCGACAGCTTCTCAATAAGATCATTTAAATAGACCTCCAGATTCGTATAACCCTTGGCAAAATGAGCATACGCCCCTGTGCCGGCAAGCCCCTGACCGTTACGATCATCTGCATTATTGGGGTCCAGCCCATGGGCACGTTCCCATTCATCCGGCATTCCATCATGGTCACTGTCAGAAAGCTCCGTCGTCGTTACGTTAGAATCGTCATAAATCCACCCTGCTTCACGCGGAGAGTTAATAAATGCACCCGTTCCATTCTTCACATCATTCATAATTCGGGCGTCCACCGCATCTCTTCTTGGCAGCGTGGCTCCTGAGCCGGCAAGCACCTCCGTATATGCGGTTTGTGCATCTGTCGCTTGATATGGACCGTACGCATCGGGTGAGATTCCGTTGTCGTATTCCCCTCTGACTTCAATCGGCTCCGCCAAACGGGTGGACGGATCAATAATGGACCCAATGGATGTTCCAAGCTGCCAGTTGTCTTTCGTAACCGAGTCATTGCCGTACATATAGTTACCACCAATAAAGATGCGTGTTTTATATTTTTTACTACCCACGTCCACAAAGATTTGTCCGCGAACGTCCTGATATGTGTTAGGGCCATACTTATAATAGTTATTTAGCACATTATACGATCCTTCACCACCGCCGTATGAGGAGAAAAATCCCCAGTTATAAATGACATTATTGGTCATTTCCACAGCGTCGATTTGTTTTTTATCGGTTGGAAAACGCGGATTACGGCTTGCATTGTGAGCTAACAAGTTATGATGATAGGTGGAATTTCGTCCGCCCCATATGCCGCCATAGCCGTGGCGACCTTTCTGGTGCGTGGTCATTAGCATACTCTCCGACGCAATAGACCATTGTACCGTTGTATTGACGTTGTCATACAGGCTCAGTACCTCATCCACCGACCAGCTAAAGGAACAGTGATCAATCATTATATTTTTATGGTATCTGGCTCCTAACGCGTCATCCTCACTGGGGTAACGGTCGGTCAATCGGAAACGCAGGTAACGGAGAATGACGTTATCTGCATCAATCCCTGTTGTGTAATCGCTTACAGTTATACCGTCGCCAGGAGCTGTCTGACCCGCAACCGTCAGGTTGTTTCCCAAGATTTTAAGTGGCTCCTTGAGATGAATCGTTCCACCCACCCGGAATACGACCGTCCGATTATCGGAGCTGACCGCTGCGCGAAAAGATCCGGGAATGATCTGCTCCCCTTTGCCGTAGTCTGCCAGCGTGGTAACCTCATACACTTCACCTCCGCGTCCACCGGTAACATATTTACCGCCACCCTCAGCCCCCGGAAACGCCGGAATATCCGTCGCCACTTTTGCCCCCTTTGCGTTCTCTGTTCCTACCGCAGTCTCCGCTTGGATTAGTGGCGGGCACAAGGTCAACAACAATGAACCCACAACCACGTTACATAGCACCTTTTTCCATGTACGCTGCTTGCTCATATTCTGTTTCCTCCCTAAGATTTTCTTCCACATCAGCGCATATTTTTATAAAAACACGATCCGAGACGTTCAGAAGCGCCTTCACCTCCTTTCATCAATCTTTTCTGCTTTTATCATTGGCAGGTTGTCATATATACTGTTGATGTATGAATGCGCTTACTTATCTTAATTTGCAAAGGAAGAAGCACATGAATGAAATGAAAGAAGATAAATATGTCATTGGCGAACAACAATTCTCCATTCATCACATCTATCGTACCGGTTTCACAGTTATGCCCCGGCCCCATGTCCACGAGAACTATGAGCTGTATCTCTTACTGCGAGGCGAACGCATCTATTTTATGAATGGCAAGGTATACACCGCTCGCAAGGGGGATCTGATATTCATCCTTCCTCACGACTTGCACTCTACCGCCAGTACGCAATTGCAGGAAACAGAGCGCATTTTGATTCATTTTTCTCCGACGTTTCTCCCACAGCAGGATCATGACATTCTTGACCTGCCGCCATACCAGCAATCCGCGTTACTTCGCTTACCTGCGAGAGAGCAAGTGGAGGTTGAACGTTTATTCCTACAGATGAATACCGAATGCAGGAATAAGCAGCCTCTGCATGACCGTTGCGTACAGCATTTACTGCTGGAAATGCTTATCCTGGTGCACCGATCGGAAGCAATCGAGCGTAGTGAACCTGTCTCCTCTCATCCCATGCATCAGAAAATCACGGAAATTTCTTCTTTTATTCAGGATCATTACAATGAACCGTTAACTCTCGAACAAGTGGCTGCCTGCTTTTTCATTAGTCCAGCTTACCTAAGCCGTATCTTTCTAAAGTTGACTGGTTTTCATTTCAGCGAATACATCCGCGTAGTGCGGGTCAGGGCGGCCCAAACCAGACTTCGAACCACCAAAGACAAAATCCAGCATATTGCAGAGGATGTCGGGTTCGGTCATGCTTCCCACTTTAATAAAATCTTTAAAAAAATAACTGGGCTCTCTCCTCTTCAGTACCGCAAGCAGGTTCGGTAGATATTCAGTGTAAAGAATTAGACGCCAATTTTATACCTCCGCTCTTGTCTTGTTTTTCCATTTTTATATCCACTTGCTCTTTCATGGAACTAAATACAAGCCGCGTTGGAATAAGTAAAATGCACAAAAAAGCCATACTTCGCTGCAATGCGTGCACCGAAGTATGGCTTTTACATAGTCATTCTCCATCTTTAAAATTATAAATTACTCTTTCTATGACTTTTATTGCAATGCTTTAATATCCTGAATCAGCATTTCAACATTTTCTTTCTTCGTAGCCCAACTGGTACAGAATCGAACTGCACTATGTGTATCATCAACCTTTTCCCAAAAGGAGTAAGTATATTTTTCACTCAATGCTTTTAGTATACGATCTGGTAAAATCGGAAACTGCTGATTGGTTGTAGAACGGTATTGAAAAGAAAAACCTTGCTCAGATAATCCGTTTTGAAGCAGCATGGCCATGTCTATCGCATGTTTGGAGATTTCAACGTATAAACCGTCTTCAAACAAAGTTTCAAATTGAATGCCCAACATTCTTCCCTTAGCCAGCAGCCCCCCTTTTTGCTTGATCATATATCGGAAATCTTTTTTCAATGTATCATTTAGAATGACTACGGCTTCTCCCATCAATGCTCCAATTTTTGTCCCGCCAATGTAAAACACATCGCAAAGCTGTGCTATATCCGCTAAAGATGCATCGCTATCTTCGGCCACCAAGCCATAGCCCAATCGGGCTCCATCTATGAACAGTGGTAAACCACATTCTTGACAGACTCTACTTAATGCTTCCAGCTCTGCTTTGCTATAGATCGTTCCATTCTCAGTAGGTTGGGAAATATAAACCATCCCGGGCTGTACACTATGCTCAGGAGCGGCATCATTCCAGTGAGCGTCATACAAATCTTGTACCTGCTCGGCCCGGATCTTCCCATCTCCGCTTGGCAAAGTAAGTATTTTATGTCCAACAGCTTCAATCGCTCCGGTTTCATGAACCGCAACATGTCCCGACACTGCCGCAACGACGCCTTGATGCGGACGCAGAATAGAAGAAATAACAGTGGTATTGGTCTGTGTACCTCCAACCAAAAAGTGTACATCCGCATTTGGGGAGTCACATGCTTCTTTAATATATGCTCTAGCTTTTTCACAATGATCATCCACACCATAACCTGGAGTTTGTTCATCATTCGTCTCCAGTAGTCGCTTTAATATGCGCTCATGGGCACCTTCGGTATAGTCGCATTCAAATCGTATCATTCTGTATCCTCTCCAAATTATCCAATTTCTTCTGAATTAACAACATAGAAGCATGTAATTCTTTTATCTCTTCTTCTGAGAGTCCTTGAACTAATTTTAGAATTTGTTCATCAGACCTTTCATTCAATTGGTTAAAGAACGCCTTTCCTTTAGGAGTCAAACGAATCAGATTTGTTCTATTATCCAACGTTGAATTTTCCTTAACAAGAAAGCCCTCTTTGCAAAATTTAGCAATGATCCTACTCATATAGCTGCGATCAATTTTAAGAGATTCGACTAAAGTATTCGCTATACATGGCTCGATCAACCCGATCTCTATAATGACACGGGCCTCGGTAAAGGAATATCCGCTATCCAGCACATGTCTATCCAAAACACCCAGTATATTCGTATAGAACCGATTAAAACGCCTCATATCCGCTATGATATTAGCATCTATATTGACCATAACTCCCCCTATTTAGTGGACTTTTGCAACAATTATAGTAAAGATTTTTGTGGACTATGTCAATGAAATAAAAAAACCGTACATTAAGACTCTCGCCTAATGTACGATCCTGTATTATATATTTACCTACAAGTTCAATGAACTATCGCTATTTATAGCCTTTTGCTTCTTATGCTTCCGTTTCAGCTTCAGATGAGCTACGACCATATACAGCGTCGGAACTACAAACAATGTTAAAATAGTTGAAAAAATCAGTCCGAAAATAATGGTTGTTGCCAACGGTTTGAACAAGATCTCCCCTATTGTGGCAATAGGAATCATACCCACAATGGCAGTTAGCGAAGTAAGCAAGATCGGACGGAAACGGGCAGAGCATGCCATTAGAATGGCGTCTGTTAAATCAGCGCCTTCACGCCGTGCATCTTCAATAAACTCTATCAGCACGATACCGTTACGCACGACGATACCAGCAAGTGAAATGATCCCCATAATACTCATGAATCCAATGGGCATCCCTGAAATAAAACTTCCAAGGATTCCCCCTGCCGCTGCCAGATAAACGGTAGTCATAATAATGAGTGGTGTGGACACCGAGTAAAACTGCATGGTGATCAAGAGGAGAATAAGGAAAATAACAATAACAGCTAATTTGCCCAAGTCCTTAAACATATCAGACTGCGCAGATGTTTCCCCTCCCATCTCCCAGGTGTAGCCTGGTTCAAACTGGGTATTTGTAAGTTTGCTACGGATATCATTAGTGAGTTCTGTAGCCGTACGCCCGTTACCATTGGCTGAGATCGTTACCGTCCGTTCCAGATCATAACGGTGGATTTGTTGGATGGAAAAGTCCGGTTTCATCGTGGCTAATTGGGATAAAGGTATTTGCTCCCGTGCCGCATTGTTCACACTTAATTGTTGGAATAATACCTCAGGATCTTGGTTTGGTTTGTTCATGTATATATTGACATCAAGCAATTCCTTACCCGTGTCAAAATCCGTTACATTCACCCCGTCACCCATTAATAGCAAAGTACGCGTTAAATCGGAATAGCTAACCTGATATTTATCCAAGGCTTGCTGATTGATTTGGAAATTCAGATTATAGCTTTGCATACCCATATTATCGGTCACATCTACAGCTCCGGGTGTCCCCGCAACCATTTCTTTGACTTTAGTTGTCATGTTTTGCAGCTTATCAATGTCTTCTCCTTTAATACGGATAGACACCGCACTGCCGACCGGAATACCTAATTGGGGAACACGAATGCTGATTAATGCAGATGGATATTTAGCTTGTAGCGTATGGGTCCAGTTATCTACTGTTTTTTTGAGATCAAATAGCCCCTCTTTTCCAACGACAGCAATTTGGCCGTTGACCGCTCCCCCAGAGCCATGACCGCCTGCAACATCACTATACAGCTGAGGCGCTCCTCCACCTGCCGTTGCCGCCAGCCGCTCTGTTTCTGGCTGTTTTTTGACCCAGCTCCCAATCTCGTTTACAACTTGATTGGTTGCCTGCAACGACGTTCCTTCTGGCATCGTTACACTAATCGTGGCATCCGCTTGATCGGAATCCGGAAATAATTCAATGGGAACAACAGCAAGTAGTCCATAAGCTGCTGTACCCATCATAAGACCAATAAGCGCTGTTAACAGTGGACGTCGCAGTATTCTAGGCATCCAGTTTTTAGAGTACACATTGGATAGAGATTGTATTTGATTCCCCAGAAGTCCAGGTGGCTTAACTGTCTTACTACTCTCTTTTCCTTTACGACGTTGATCGTACCATTGACGGAAAATAGGAATAATTGTTAACGACATAATCATGGAAGCCAGCATCGTTAACGAAATAACGGTAGGTATCGGTTTAATAAAGTCACCAATAGTGCCCGGCAGGAATAAAAGCGGGGCAAATGCCGCAACCGTAGCTAGCGTAGCTGTAATGATCGATAAGGATACCTCTTTCGTCCCTTTAATGGCCGCCTCCGTAGCATCTTCCCCAAATTCAGAGCGTCGGCGTTCAATGTTGTCATTGACCACGACGGCATCATCAACCAATATCCCTAATACGATGATTAATCCGATGACTGAAATTTGATTCAGCGTGATTCCTGTTGTGGGCAAGAAGATAAAGCCAATGGCGATGGAAACAGGAATGGCTAAGGCCACAAATGCTGAAGTCAGCAAATTCAAACCTAATGTACATATAACAATGACCGATATAATAGCGATGATCATCTCTTTGGTCAGGTTTCCAAACATTTCATCGACTCGATCATTTTGCGCAAAAAGTAGTTCAAAATGTACATTCTTCGGCAAACCGCTCACAAGTTCATTGATTTTGGCTGTTGTCGCTTTAGATACCGTTGGCACGTCTGTGCCTGTATCTCCGCTCACACTGATCGAAATAGCAGGCTTGTTATTCACATACGTATAACTAGTCGCTTTTTTAAAAACAAGTGAGGCTGTCCCTACATCCTTCAGAGATATCGGGTATCCATCGTCATTGCTTGAAATCTGGACGTTATTTAGGATAGATGGATCCGTAGAGGCATTTACCGTCAGCTGATAAGTACGCTCATTGAAATCCATACTTCCTGTAGGAACTCTCTCATTCTCATTTTTGATTGCTTGAACAACCTGCTCCCAGGAGATGTTATATTGTTGCATCTTTTGTGTGTCTAAACTAATTCGTACTTCTTGATCTGGTATTCCTTGAATATTAACTTGCGAAACACCCGAGACCGTTTTTAATTGATCTTTCCATTTGTTCATCAATTCATTTAACGCGTATAAATTCTCAATTTTATCAGAAGTAATCGCGTATGAACCAATGAAAGAGCTTGTCATGCTATCATTAATAATGGGCTGCATCGCATCTGCTGGAAGCTCAGACTGTGCATCCTGTACCTTTGTACGAAGATCAGCCCACACCTTTGTCGGGTCCGCATCTTCAAAAGCATCTATCATTATACTAGATTGTCCTTTAGATGAAGTGGAAGAAATCGTTTTGACACCTTGTACGGCTTTAATTTTCTGTTCCATGACCTTAGTAATGGTTTGCTCGATTCTTTCAGGTGAAGCGCCTGGATAGATGGTTGTAACACTGGCTGACAAGGGAATAACATCAGGCTGCTCCTGTTTAGGTAACGATGTAAAATTGTAGAGCCCTAGCACAATGCACATGGCGAAGAAAATGAGTGTAATTTTTTGCTTTTTAACGATATATTTAATCATTCGGACGACTCCTCCGATTTCCCAGGTACACCATTCCCAAGTAAATCACCATTAAATAAGGTTCCTGCTCCTTGCGTAACGATTTGATCGCCTGCCTGTAGCCCAGAGACCACTTCGAGCTGATTATTAGTCACTTTCCCCAGTTTAATCGGTGTTTTAACAGCTTTTCCATTTACAGCTTTAAAGACATAAGGATCATTTCCCGTACTAATTACGGCCTCTACGGGCACTAAAAGCGCTTCGTTTTGATTTATGCTTTTAGATGCGCTGATGACTTGACCAGGTTTCCAATTCAGTTCGGGATTGGGAATGCTAACTTCCACATTGATGCTTCCCGTTTTGGAGTTCGTCGATGGATAGATCTGGGTGACGGTTCCTGTTCTCATTTCATCGTAGAGAGATATATTAACTTTTTGGTTTTTCTTCCACGATAAGATTTCACTGTCTGGTACGGGGAGGAGTACTTTTAAAGTCTTGATATTTCCGACAACAAATGCCTCACTTCCACTGGAGCCCAGTTGACCATCAGATATCTTTTTTTCAATCACAACACCAGTGATCGGGGAGGTTAAAGTCGCTTTTTTCAGTGACAAGGATGACTGTTCATAAGCAGCCAATGCATCCTCATAGGTAGCCTGTGCCTGAGCTTTACTGGCTAGCCCTTGTTGTATAGTAGCCCTAGCCGATTCCAGCCCTGCTCTGGCCTGATCTACGCCGGCCGAAGCTTGGGCACGCTGTTCCTGGGATGCCCCTGCAAGCAAAAGAGACAATTTCTCTTGCGCATCACTTAAGCTTTTTTGTGCGTTTGCTAATTCCAGCTGCGCATTCTCATTTTCCGTTAAAGATACCGCACCTGCCTGGAATAGACTTTGGGAGCGTGCGGCATCCGCTTTCTTCTTGTTATAATTATTAGTTGCTACAGTAACCGCATTTTGAGACTGTGCTATCTCCTGCTTTTTGGCGCCATTGTTCAATTCCTGCAATTTCGATTGGGCCGCATTGACCTGGGATTGCGAACTATGAATGCCCGCCTGTGCCGATTGGACAGAAGCCTCCGCTTGGCTAACACCAGCCTTTGCCTTTTCCATGGTTGCCTTTGCCCGATCCAGCTGCAACTGGTAATTGGATGTATCTAGCTTCGCAAGGACACTCCCTTTTTCTACTGAATCCCCAACCTCAACCATAGTGCTCAATATACGTCCATCCGCTTCAAAGGAAACATTGGCCTCATTACTTGCCTGCAATGTCCCCGCCAAATTAAAATCATTGGCCAAAGGTTTCATTGCAAGTTTCTCCACTTTCACCGGGTGACTGGCTTCTGTTACAGAGTTCTCCGTTGCACTGGAGCAACCGGAAGCTACGATAGCTAATGCAACCCCTGCAATCATTATCCTAATTCCTTTTTTCTTCAACTTCATGTCATCCTCCCTGATTCTCTCTTCTAAAGGTGCTATCAGCAACCCGTGGGTCAAGTAAACTTTTTCATCCTTTTTTCATGTTATAACAATGAACAAACAAAAAAATCGTACAAAGGGGCAAGCACCTTATGTACGACTGGGCAAATAAATAACATATTTTCAGTTATTATTTCTAAAGCTGTAAAATACCACGTTCCAACGAAACAGCAACGGCTTCAGATCTGGAATCAACACCAAGCTTGTTATAAATATTCGTTAAATGTGCCTTTACGGTACGCTCGGAAATTCCCATATCAAACGCAATTTCCTTACTTTTAAAACCATGTGCAACAGACTTTAATATATGTCTTTCCTTATCAGTCAGAACTAAGTTTCTTTCATGTGACTTTGCCTCAGCTTCTCTCTTATTCGTGGCAGCAAATACCCTTGCTGTTATTTCTGGCTGAAGCAGCGTTTCACCCCTTAGCGCAGACTCAATCGTGCGAAATAGGTTTTCCCGACTGGTATCTTTCAACAAATATCCTTTTGCTCCCAAAGAGAGTCCTTTAATCATTAAATCATCTTCGTTATAGGTCGTCAGGATAATGACTGGCGTTTCATTTTGTTTTTCTCTGAGGGCCTTCATGGTTTCCAAACCACTCATTTGCGGCATATATAAATCCAACAGGATGACATCCGGCTGAAGTTCTTCGATCAATTTAAGAGCCGTTACACCTTCTCCAGCCTCACCAATCACTTCATAGCTGTCATGGGTCTCCAGCACCAGCTTTAATCCTTCTCTAACTACCCAATGATCATCGACGATTAAAACCTTGTATTTCATAATAGGTCTCCTTTAGTAAGAGGCGCCTCTATTTTTATAGCCGTACCTTCTTGAAATATACTGCTGATATTGATTTTTCCACCCAGCATCCGTACACGTTCATGTATACCTATTATTCCGTAATGCCCTGTTTGCTTGGCAATAATATCCGTATCAAATCCTTTTCCATCATCACGAATCTCGATTTCAATCTTGCCTTCGTTATCCAAAATACTTATCCATACAGTATTCGCATGTGAATGCTTCGCTACGTTGGTTAAACACTCGCTTATAATAAACAATCCATGTTCGAACACCAGTCTGGGAACCGAAGCTTTAATTTTGATGTTGCGGATTACACGAATGCTCGTAGCCATTGTGAATCGCTGTATTTCTTCCTCCACGGCTTCTGCAAAATCAACTTCCGAGATGGTTTTTGAACGCAGATTGTCTATAGCTCGCCTTGAATCAGACAATGTTCTTCGCACTTGTGACATCGATTGTTGGACGATCTCCTGAGCTCTTTGCGTACTTCCTTTTGTCAGATGAGCATCAATGGCTTCAAGTTGCATGATTAGCCCAGCAAGTCCCTGCGCCAGCGTATCATGAAGATCACGGGCCATACGTTGTCGTTCGTTAGCGATTGTAAGTTCTTCGACCTTTTGATGTGCGATTTCAAGTTCTTTAAGAACGTTTTGCGTTCGGATTCGTGCTTGAACTTGTTTGAGAAAAAGAATGGCATAAGCTACTATAACAACTGCAATGAGAAAAAATAGCGGGATGAACAATACAAATTGCCTGCCATCATTATGCCAGACTACAGCCACACAAAAAAGTACATAGGAAATCAAAAATACAAGAATGACCTTAAGCGGCTTGTAATAAATACCTATACTCTGACCCACCAAAATTGGCATTAACCCAACCAGCACAATGGAGAAACTGTCAGGTAGAAGAAATGCACTTGAAAAGATCAATCCCCCTTGCACAACAAAATAAGCCCATGAAAAATATTTTGCAACTCTTTGAGCATGCAAGTACAAGAGGATGTGTAATATGACGATTACAGTAAATAAGACACTTTGCAGCAGATTTAGACCACTAGACAAATGTTGAAGAATGACAGACTCACTATAAATTATAAAAATCCATATTATAGTTAATACTTTTGAAATATCTTTCTTCTCAAATTCACCTTCACTTTCACTTATTTCCGGATCTACATTCTGGACCTGTACATTGAATTCATCGTTCATAATTCCCTCCTACAATTCTAAATTCGGCTTTTCGACTTAATAGAGATAATGGCACTATGACGGCCTAGTCCATTTAGTTTGAACAGAAATCATTTATATATTATTTTACAAAAAAACGAAAAGAAAAAAACGTACACATGGGCAGCTTCACTTGTACGTTTGGGCATTGAATACTTTTTGTTTGATACCATCCAAGTTATGCGTCATATAAAAAGCACGCAGCAGGTTATCCTGTGCGCGCTTGACCACTTACTATTCTTCTTCCAACTCATCTGGTACATCGTATTTATTGATATGTGAAGTCATTGCTGCAACAGCTTCGCTGGCATCCGTTGTGGCCGGTACTTCTCTGACCACATCATCCGTCTGATCACGAAAGTTCAAACGATCTGCCTCAATCTCTTTCTGTTGGTTCGGTTTCATTTTTCACGTCGCTCCTTTCTATTCAAGGGTCTGATCTCGTTCTGTTAACGCGTACAAAGGTACTTCCCGTTCTTCTTCCGGGTTGTTCAGCGCATAGATCCGTGCCGTCTCACGCTGTTCATTCACATGCTGAATATAAATGGGTAGCCCATCACACAACACATTCGCCATTATGGAAGAAGACGCTATTTCTTGCGCTCTTTGAACATTCACTTAGAAAAAACCTCCCTTGCTAAGTAGAGTTCCCCCTTACTATGCACGAGGTAAATATTTGTTATACATATTTCATGCCAACATGTGTTTCACGATCTTGAAAGGATATCATTTGAAAAAATAAATATTATTGTTATTATGGATTGAGAGATTCAGTGAAAACTGCAATCTTAATTGTAGAGAAAAGGAGTAATGATGAATGTTAAACATATTAATGGTTAACTTTCCGGCAGAAGGACATGTGAACCCTACGATTGGGATGACGCAAGCCTTTGCAGCACGAGGGGACCAAGTACATTACATTACAACTGAGAAATACAAGGACAGACTCGAAGCAGTTGGAGCGAAGGTTCACCTGCATTCTGATCTGGTCAGGACCGCTTCTATTGATTCCAATACTCCGGATGGGTTGAGTGCATTTATGAAAATTCATATTCAGACTTCGCTGGACATATTAGCAATTACTCAGCAACTGTCTAAAAGCATTGATTTTGACTTTGTATTCTATGATAGATTCGGAGCTGGCGAGTTAGTTAGAGACTATTTGAAAATCCCTGGTATTGCTTCCTCCCCATCTTTTCTGATTTCACAGAATCGGATGGCTACCAATCTCTTTCGCTTTAATGAAAAGGAGCCGTTTCAACTTGATGAACATGCCACGACCTCACTGCAGCTCATGAAAGAAAGGTTCGGTGTTGCTCCCGAAAATATGGTTCAATTTATGAGCAATACAGGGGCTTTGAATGTTGTATATACCAGTCGATATTTCCAACCAGACGGTGAACAGTATGGTGACGAGAATCTCTTTATTGGTCCCAGCTTTCCAGAACGTAAAGGGGAAAATTCATTTCCACTGGACAGACTAGAGGATAAAAAGGTTTTGTATATTTCGATGGGAACTGTTCTGGACCATACTGAAGACTTTTTTAACACCTGTATTGAAGCTTTTTCCGATTTTGAAGGTATCGTCGTGATTGCAGCTGGCGAGAAAGCTGACTTTACGAAAATCAATCCGGCGCCAGAGCACTTTATCATCTCGCCCTATGTTCCCCAATTGGAGGTATTACGTCATTCAGATGTGTTTATTACTCATGGTGGAATGAATAGTGTAAATGAAGGAATTCACTTTAACGTACCCTTGGTTGTACTGCCGCAGGACAAGGATCAGCCCATGGTCGCGCAGCGGTTAACAGAACTTCAAGCTGGCTATCGAATAACCAAAGACCACATCAATGTACAATCGTTAAGAGATGCCGTACATGAGGTACTGTCGAACGCAACGTATAAAGAGGGCGTACAAAAAATAAATGATAGCTTCCAGCAATCTGGCGGTACAGAAGAAGCCCTCGCAAAAATTGATGCCTATCTTCAAAATAAGCTTGTGTAAATCACACGATTACAATTCTACAAAAAAACAGGAGCCCTGACCATCAAGGGTCGGGTTCCTGTTTATCATGCATTTCTATGTGGAGATATCCCACTTCTGAAACGAAGCCATCGTACACTTTCCGCTCGTGAACGCTCGAATGCCTGTAGATTCTGCTCCCGGATACACTCTTCCTGTGAGGACGTATTCACCGTCGCCGATGAATATTTCCACCGAGCTTTTATCGACAAAAATCCGAAGCTCCAGACGGCCCTCGTTTAAGTTTAAAGGCACTCTTCTCTCTCCGCCCGGGCCTATACCTGCACGCTCACGGTTAAAACGGAACAGACCGTCATCGGGACGATACGAGAGTACAGTCTCCTCTTCGTCGCCCACTCGCAGCTTCAAGCCGAATTCATTGGTGTTACTGGCTTCGAACTCAAATACCGCCTTCAGTTCGTAGCTATCTCCGAACGTTTCCATGATCTGCTCGCCTGTCAGCAAGATATCCCGCTGTTCGAACAGATTGGATCGGTAATTTTCCACCTCTTCAAGCGGACGGAACAGCAATCTGTCGTGGTCGATAACCGCTTCCCGCGGAAGACTCATTGCACCCGCCCAATGGTGCCCTTGCTGGGTCGGCATCTCCGACTCCCACATATCCATCCATCCGATGACGATTCGCCGCCCTTTATCATCCAAGGTTGACTGCGGGGCATAGAAATCGAATCCGTGATCTACCTGAGCATACCGCTCTGCCGTAAATGTTCCAGCCTCCGCATTGAAATCACCTATACCGTACATGGTGGAATGCAGATTGCGGTATGCTTCTCCCTGAGGGGGCATGCGCTGTGGAGACAGCATAAATACGTGCCGACCGCCAAGCGGGAACAAATCCGGACACTCCCAATTATCGCCGAAACGTCCGTCACTCACGGCTAGTACATTGACATACGTCCAGCTTTTCAGGTCTTCAGAACGATAAAGCAGTACAAGTCCGTTCCCTTGGGCATCATTAGAACCAAGAACGGCGTAATATTGATCTTCGTGCCTGAACACCTTAGGGTCACGGAAGTCTTTACGGCTGATCGTGTCCGGTACGGCGTCATAACCGATGACCGGATTGCCCTCCCACTTTTCGAATGTCACCCCGTCCTCCGATACTGCAATCCCTTGTGACTGCTTGTAATCCTGATCCTTGTCAGGCCCGGTTACAACATGTCCGGTATACATCAGGACAAGCTTCCCGTCCTGCTCTATCGCACTGCCAGAGAAGCAGCCATCCTGGTCGAACTCGCCGTCCGGTGCCAAAGCGACCGGTAGATAATCCCACTTCATAAGATCGCGGCTGACTGCATGTCCCCAGTGCATCGGTCCCCATACTGATTTATACGGGTAATGTTGATAGAACAAGTGATACTGCCCGTTATATTGAATGAAGCCGTTCGGATCATTCATCCAGCCGAATTCAGCCATTAAATGGTAGTTCAGCCGATAATCCGGCCGAAGCATATGCTTCGATTGGGAAATAAATTGATCTGCACGCTCTCTCGTATACGTTCTAGTCTGTTTGATAAGGCATCCTACTCCTACAATTATTTAATCGAACCTTGCATAACACCCTGAATAATATACTTCTGGGCGAACAGATAGATGATAATGATCGGAAATATCGTCAGTACCAAACTTGCCATCAATGGACCATAATCCACTGTATAGGTTCCATAAAAGTTATACGTGGACAACGGAAGTGTCCTTTGCTCCGGATCGACCAGAATGAGGGAAGGCAGCAGAAAATCATTCCAGATCCACAGCACATTGAGAATGGAAATGGTGGCAGTCGTGGGCATCAGTACCGGAAACACGATCCGGAAGAATGTTTGAACCCGCGTGCAGCCGTCAATTAGCGCCGCTTCCTCCAGTTCTTTTGGAATACTCTTTACGAAACCATGATAAATGAAGACGGCCAGCGAGCTACCAAAACCGATATACATATAAATCAGCGACCACTTACTGTTCAGCAGATCAAGTGACCCGTAGATTTTCACCAATGGAATCATGATAGCCTGGAATGGAATGATCATGGATGCAACCATCAGCATAAATGTATATTGGTTGAACTTGGTGTTGTTTCTGACAAAATAATGAGCCGTCATCGCCGCGAACAGTGAGATAAACAGAACACTTAACACCGTTATGACCAATGAGTTGGTGAAGGCAGCGATGTAATTCATTTTATCAAATGCATTCATATAATTGACCATACTGAAGCTCTCTGGAAGCGATAACGGATTCGAGGTGATGGCCATGTTTTCTTTGAACGAATTGATCAGCAGAAAGACGAACGGTACGATGAACAATATGAGTATGACTGTCAGCACAATGAATTTGATTACGGAGGAAGCAACTCTTTTTCTTGTCATTACGCCTCCACCTCCAACTTCTTACTAAAATAAACCTGAAGCAGAGTGATGAGAGCAACCATCAGGAACAACACGAATGCTTCTGCTTGCCCCACACCATAATCACGGGAAAGGAATGCCTTTTCATACACATGCATCGACACCATTTGAGTACTGCTGAACGGCCCACCTTTCGTGAGCGCAAGGTTCACGTCATAGACCATAAATCCGCGTTGCAGGGACAAAAATATACATACGATGAAAGAAGGAACCATCAAGGGCAATACCATTTTCCGCAGTCTGGTCCAGCTGTTTGCCCCATCAATGCTTGCGGCCTCCATAATATCATTCGGCACACCCGTCAATCCCGCGATGTAAATGACCATCATGTAACCCGCGTTCTGCCACACCGTTACAATCACGAGTGCCCAGAACGCTTTGTCGGGATCAGCCAGCCAAGTCGTGCTGAGCGACTGTATACTGGCATGTTGTCCCAAATAGACAAGCACGTTGTTGAATATAAACTGCCAGATAAAACCGAGTACAATGCCCCCGACAAGGTTGGGCAGGAAAAATCCTGCCCGGAAAATACTCTGCCCTTTTAACCCTTTAGTCAGCACATAAGCCAGCATAAAAGCGATCACATTGATAAGAACAACGGTATAAAACACATACTTGAGCGTCAAGCCGAATGACTTCCAAAACTCGATATCTCTAAAAACAGCCAGATAGTTTTGGATGCCTACCAGCGATAGTGTGGTGGAAATACCATCCCAGTTTGTGAACGTCAGATAGATGCCATACAAAAATGGAATAATCATTACCGTTATGAAGGCAAACAAGGTTGGGCCCGTAAACAGTAGCCGCGTCCGCAGCCGGTTCCATACTCCTTTTTCCGTAATCATGATGATCCCTTCCTTTGTTTCGGGTTTCTCTCTCTATTCCAGGTAATTTGAAAACAACCTTATTTAACGGTTTTCCAGTAGTTTTCGATTTCTTTAACCAGTGTTGCACGATCTCCCTGTTTCGCCAGATACTTTTGCATGGAAGATCCTGTCTTAGACCAGTGGTCCGCAGGCAGCATGCTCATCGACTGCTCTGACTTGCCTTTTGCAATATAATCCTGGATGGACTTGCCAAGCGGGTCGGCCGCAGGCAGTGTAATATTTTTGAACGCCGGGATAATGTTCGCTTGGTTCACGAGGAAATCCTGGCCTTTCTCATCATATACGATCCAGTTCAGGAACTTCTTCGCCGCATCTTGCTGTTCCGGAGTAGTCTTCTCCTTGTCAATAACAATGCGCTTGGATACAGCGGACGAAATCTCCTGATTGCCGTAGTCATCGGCATTGTTACTGATGGGTACAGGCAAGAAACCATATTCTTTGTTAGCCGTATCAAAACTGTTGATTTGCGGCCATGCCCAGTTGCCCATGAACCAAATGCCAACTTCACCTTTGCCGAGCAGCTCCGGTCCGCGTTCATAAGCTCCTGCTAGCGGAGAAGCCTGATCGATGTTGTATTTCATCATGAGGTCGAATGTATCCATAAGTCCGTTAAATACAGGATTATTAGCCAAGCTAGCCTGGCCCGTTTTTAGTGACGCCATGAATTTGTCCACTTCAGCCATGTCTTTGTTCTGGCCTGCATAAGCAAGAGGCAAATAATGAGCGCCCAGAGACCAGTCCATTGGTGAAATCACCAATGCTTTCTTACCAGATGCCTCAATTTGCTGAAACAGTTTTTCAAGGTCATTTCGGGTTTTAATTGTGGTAGGATCAAAGCTTCCGCCTACCGCTTTATCTACAACGGCTTTGTTGTAAATGAATCCGTAGCCTTCAACAGCCAGCGGAAACGCGTAATTTTTGCCGTCAACCGTCGTAGCTGTGGTAGCGTTTTCAACTGTGTCCTTATTCCACTTTTCTCCGCTCAGATCGAGGATACGGTCCTTGAACTTCTCCACATCACCTGTATCTAGCATGATCATGGTCGGCGGGTTTCCGGATGCGTACAAAGCGGAGGCACGCTCAAAAGGCGACCCACCAGTCGGAACCGGCTGGATTTCAACAGTAATACCCGGATTGTCTTTCTGGAAGGCCTTAGCGGCTTCCTCCAGCTGTGGAAGGATTTCGCCTTTGGAGTTCAAAAGCGTAATCTTCACATTTTTCGAATCCCCTGATCCCCCTCCAGAAGCCGAATTACCTTCTCCACCGGAGCCACCACATGCAGACACCACCATAACTAAAAGAAGCAGCATTACCATCCATTGAACTCTTTTGAATTTACTCACTGTTGTCATCCCCTTATTTATATAATGGCTCTGAACACTTAAATAAAACGCTTACAAACGGATTATATGTCAAAGGTTTAACCTGTGTCAATCGTTTGACATGTTATTCCCTTAGCATGTACTAAAAAAAATCTGTTCCCCTTGTTAGAGGAACAGATTTTCATTCAGGTCGTTGCACGCTCAATTAGTTCAACAGGCAACAGATTGACAGGTTGTACCTGCTCCCCCTCCGCCTGCCTGCGGATCAGCTCGACCGCCAGCCTGCCGATCTCTGCAATCGGCTGTCTTACCGATGTAAGTTCTGGCGTCAGCCAGGAAGCAACGCTTACATCATCGAAGCCTACAATACGCACATTCTCTGGCACATGCCTTCCAGCGCGAATATATTCCTTCAGCGCGAAAGCAGCAATAATATCACTTGTTGCGAATACCCCATCCACATCCGGATGTTCATGAACGAGTTTTGAAATGATCCGCTCGTACTCCTTCTGGTCGAACACATTCAAGTCTGTTTGAACAATCACATGCTGGACATTATGCTTACCCACCACATCCCGGAATGCTTTGGTCCGCTCATTGGACAGCATGTTCAGCTCCAGATTTCCGCAGATATGGGCAATTTTCCGGCAGCCTTTGCGAATGAGCAGCTCCGTAGCCAGCTCGCCTCCGCGATAATTATCCGAGGATATGTAAGGAATATACGGGTCAATCTGCCTATCAAACGTCACGATCGGTGAATTCAAATGTCGGTACTCTTCTACTTCTAATGTATGGCTACCCATAATGATGCCATCCACCCGGTTCCGCTTCAACATATCAATATACACTTTCTCTTTCACGGGATCCATATGTGAATTGCACAGCAGGACCTTGCAGCCATACTGATAGGCGAAATACTCAACCTGATTGGCAAGCTCACTGAAGAAAGGATGCGAGACATTGGGAATAATAAGGCCAATAATATTGGACTGCTTACGTAGCAGAGATCGTGCTATTTCATTGGGTTGATAATTAAGTTCCTCCATTGCGTCGAACACTTTTTTGCGTGTAGTTTCGCTGATATATCCCCGGTTATTCATTACACGCGATACGGTAGTGACCGACACGCCCGCTTTTAATGCTACATCATGAATTGTCGCCATATTAACCTCTTCCCGTACAAAATAAATACATACAAACTATACTCTCTCCCCATCATTTCAACAACTTTACATAACGGAAGGCCTCATAATGGCCGTCAATCTTGCACTAGTCATTTCTATAAGATAATACGACAGCCTATCCAATTGGAAAGGCTGTCGGTAGCTGAAAGTATTAACATCATTCTGATTGTGCGTCCGTCGGTGCATTAATGTATGTATCTGTAAGCACATCAGTCGGTGCATCCGCAGGCAGATTATCCGTTGCTGATTCACTGTTCTGGAGTAGTGCTCTCGGATAGGTCCGTGCACGCTCATAGTACCAGTCAAACAAGAAGCGGGCCATCGCCTGACGTCGGTTATCGCCATCCCACTTTAACCCGGCTGTTGGGTCCGCAAATGAACTCCTTGCTCCAGCTTCCAGCAGAAAGCCATTCATGTGTGCGGTCATGCTGACATTACCGGCTGCTGTAAAAATGGACTTCGTGTTTTGCCCAAATCCATTATTAGAGCCGTTAAACAAATTCCAGTACTCCGAATCGCCGGGCTGTGTTTTGAACCAGGTAAATTCTGTGATATTTATTGGATAGGCTTGAGCTGCCGCCTTAATGTTGGAATCCCATTGCGATTGTAGCTTGTCCTTGTTATCATGCGCTCCGTAGCCCGGATACCAGTGGACAGCATAGCCGTAGTTGTTCAATGGATCTATCAGCGGGTGTTTTGCCGCCGGGCTGTAAAATTGGTTGTATCCAAGTCCTGCAGCCCAGATGACATTATCCGCTCCTTTACTTCGTATCGTGGAAATGATAGAGTTTTGGAATCTTCTCAGATCATTCCAATGGTCAACAAAATCATTTTCACCAGGATAGCCTCCCCAATGCCCATTCGCATATGACTTAATAGGCTCGTTGATCAGTTCAAACATGACGTTATCCGCGCTATTAATAGCCGGCTGCGAGGCAAGATACCCCCATATTTGATTGAATTTGTCCAGATTGGATTGTGTTGTAGCCTGGTCGTTAGCCAAAGTGAAATCAAGACCAAGGGTAACATAAATGCCCTTTGTTTTCGCATAATTGATGTATGGAATAATCACATTTTGTGTAGCTGCTTGTAAACCTGAGAAATTGTATGACCCTGCGGCCACATCTCCCATATCCTGGCGGTCAATAAACAATCGGACCTGATTCATATACCAGCCGTGGTTGCTTCCATACTTCGGTCTGGTGTCTGCAAAGGTGTCAGTGATATCCTTCAAATAAGCCAAAATTGCTGCATGACGATTGTTACCATTTAAATTGAGATAATAATTACTATTTTGATAGGTCCAGTATGCCCCCGACGGCTGATGCCAGCCACTTAAAACAACAGGTTTTCCGCTGCTGTTCACCAATTGATTGCCCCTGACATGGAGCTTTCCCATAGGCATACCTGACCATGCATCTATATGTTGGCCAAAGACCGGTGTTAAAGGCAATAAGAATACAAGTATCAGAGCTATTTTACATACCATACCTAATTTTTTCAAAGAAAGGCCTCCTCTTCAAAAATTAATTGACTATTATGCTAAAAGAATAAAATGGTATAAACATGTAGTGGATCCGCTTCCTGAGTCTATTCTATAGCAAAATCACCCCCCCTTAATGGAAAATTATAACGTTTATTTGCATATATTACAACTAATTGTATAACTTACATTTTTAAACCACAACTTGATTAAATTTAGTTTTTTTCAAATTATGTCTCAAGCGTTAAGTTTGCTATTGTGGACGACTCAATATCAAGCTACAATAAAGGTGCCAAATATGGAAGCGTTTTATATTTGTCCGGTAAGATGGCCAATACTTGAAATAATGTATCATTACCAGCCATTTCTTTCATGTTTGGTCAATCTTTTATGGAGGTGTAAAATGAAGAAGAAGTCTTGGTTCACTTTAATGGTCACGGGTATTGTCTCTCTGTTTTTTTCGGTAAGCGTTTATGCGGGGAATGTTTTTTGGGAACCACTTAATGGTTTCAATTCGGGTGCATGGCAAAAGGCGGATGGATATTCCAATGGGAACATGTTTAATTGCACTTGGCGTGCCAATAATGTCAATTTTACGAACGATGGCAAAATGAAGCTTGGCTTAACAAGTTCTGCGCACAATAAATTTGACTGCGGAGAGTATCGATCGACGAACACTTACAGATACGGCTTATACGAGGTCAGTATGAAGCCTGCTAAAAATACAGGGATCGTATCTTCCTTTTTTACGTATACGGGACCTTCTGATGGCACGCAATGGGATGAAATAGATATTGAATTTTTAGGCAAAGACACGACAAAAGTGCAATTCAACTATTATACAAACGGTGTCGGTGGTCACGAGAAGGTTGTTGATCTGGGCTTTGATGCATCAAGAGGCTTTCACACCTATGCTTTCGATTGGCAGCCAGGATACATTAAGTGGTATGTTGACGGGGTTCTAAAGCATACGGCAACTACAAACATACCAAGCACGCCAGGCAAGATTATGATGAATTTATGGAATGGCACTGGCGTTGACGACTGGCTAGGTTCGTATAATGGAGCGAATCCGCTATACGCCGAATACGATTGGGTAAAATACACGAGCAATTAGTCCATAGTAAAAAAGCAGCCCTGTATGAAGTGCCCCCTTAAAGTTAGACAAATATTTTTATGCAACCAGTTGGGCATGAGCTAGGTATTGTACCGGGCTCATGCCTTTTAGTTTGAAGACGGTCAGATGCTGTATCGAAAAATGGGTTACCGTGAAGTCGGCATTTTTGAAAAACAAGGGGTTATAACAGCGACAGCCAAGGACGAAAAATAATGGCAGCCTATCAGGGCTGCCACTCCAACTTGAACATAGCAAATAAGAGGACAGTTGATGGCCTCAAGTCCTATTTAAGGATTTATCACCTACTTCATCCATAGCCCACCATCGTCCAGTTTTTCTACGCTCTTTAAAAAGAAATTTACTGGCTTAGTTTTTTGAAGATGAGCACTCGTTTCAAATAGCGTCAAAGAGTTAGAAGCACCATCTACTATCGGGACTAAAACTAAACTAATCTCATCAATTAACCTTCAACAGTGAAATTCAAACTTTCTTTTCCTCCAAAAATATAAGAGATACCTAGCTTTTTCAAATGAGCTAAATGAGCATCCGAAGGATCTACTGCAACTGCATAGGTTTTAGCATTGGGATTCGCTACGTAATCTGTTCTAGGGATCGTCGGAGTGTTGTCTTGATCTAAATTTTTTTTTTCCAAAAGTGAAATGTTTCTCCATGGTAATCCTGCCGCAAATCTATGCTTGGCATTCGTAACGATCATGAATTTCCTTGTATTTTTTAGTAAAATATGCCGTTTGATTCTCTTCTAAGAAATCTCCAACGATTTTGTCATTTAGTGATGTTAGCATGTGACAGACAAATAATATATGGTCTCTCCAAATTAATCCTTATCAATATGTTCTCCTGTCTTTAACTTTTCTAATATTTCTTTACCATAATATCGCTCTCTATTATTTAAACCAAAGCAGCCGTCCTGATTTTAACAAAGCCTGATGACACTTGTTCATCAGGCTTTTAATTTTACTAAAAGTGTCTTTTATTATGTTTCATTAATATTTAGTACGCAACTTTATTGTCCGCTGACAGTTGTTTACGATTGAAAAGCGGTTTCTGATAGAATAAAAGGATCTTACAGAATGAAGCCATCTATTTAAATAACAACTGGAGGTATATTCATGCAAACACTTGAAACCAACCGATTGATCCTGCGGAATTTTATCGCAACCGACGCTGCCGGATTGTTGGAGTATACAGCTAATCCAAGAGTTAACTGCTTTATGGACCACCAGATTTCGACGTTGGAGGAAGCTACATTGGAGGTCGAAAAAAGAAGCAGTGACGACTCCCATATCGCGGTCTGCCTGAAAGACAGCAACGAACTGATTGGAGAGCTGTTCGGTATGAAGGAAGAACGAGATTCGGATACATATGGTATTGGATGGAATTTTAATGCCAGATTTGAAGGGAAAGGGTACGCAAGTGAGAGCGCCAACGCCTTCATAGAATATCTCTTTACGCAACAGGAAGTAAGAAGACTGTACGCCTATGTCGAGGACGATAACTTCCGTTCCCAAAAGCTGTGTGAAAAACTGGGCTTTCGCCAGGAAGGCTGCTTCATGGAATTCGTTTCATTTGTTAAATATGAAGACGGCACGCCGAAATACGAGAATACGTATCAATATGCATTACTGAAAAAAGAGTGGCTCTCACAACGTGCTAATCAGAAATAAAGAACAATAGATTAATCTCATTTTTAAAACTAAAAAAACGTTCCATAACAAATACGGCGACTTCTCTCCAGTGGATTCCAGGGAAAAGTCGCCGTTTGGTTTTAGGTTTCGATATAGGGTCTGGTTTAGCTACCCCAAAACGGCTTTGCAATCTGCTGATGATAATTCAACGATCATTTTCATAATTAGTGAGAACTCATTGACTCGAAGTTATTCGGTCCACCCTAATTTTTCGAATTTTATGAGAATATACGCAACTCTAAAAATGCGTATTTATACAAATAATAAGAAGTTGTACTACTTCTTCATTGTCAATTGTTAGCGAATAATAAGGTTTTAAACTAAACAATAAAGAACTAGACTGAATAATAAAGTTATAGACTGGCGACGTGTGGCCCGCATGCGCGGCTGCAGTTGCGCTCCGGAATGAAGTCCAGCTTTGCGATCGGCGCGCTAGCGAAGGCGGCCGGTGTAATTAGAAAATATAGTCTTAGACTGGGAAATAAAGTATTAAAGATATAAACTACGAATATGCTTTTTTCTTGAACCCTCGAATGGTCGCTTGGGCAAATGTACCTGCATCTGCCTCATTCCACGCTGAACTTGCAGCTCCGTCTTGCGGAGCAGTACATGGCGCTCGGTGGCGGCAGCGAGGAGGGCGGCCATGCCGTGTTTGAGCAAGGGAGCTTCCCACCGGTTCGCATTCAGGTACCGGCCGACTTGCAATATACGCCTCCTCGCCAGAGAGCAAGGAGCAGCTTGTCGCCAAGCTGGAGGAAGCAGGGCGCCGCATGCATGAGATTGGGGCATCGCTACAGAACATAGACCCAGAGCGGCTGCAGCGAAAGGCGACTCATCCGGCCGTAGCCTTCGGCGCGTTAAACGCGGTCGAATGGTTCACGATGGTGGAGATGCATTACCGTCATCATCTTCTTCAAAAGGAGCGGCTAGACGCTTTCTTACAAACTGCAGAGTTATTAGGGTAACAGGACACGATAGTTGAATGTTGACCACAACAGCGGCCAGTCTAGGATTTTATTTTCGCGTCCTTATCTGCCGCGGTTGCATTTGTCGGATCAGTCTAAAACATATTTCTCAAAAGCTGACGACCTTTGAAATGGACAATCGCGTAAAATCAGCAACTCCAGTCTACAACTTTATTTTCTTCGAACATCAATTATGATAATTTTTCTCGTTCAATCTGTAAATTTTCTCACTAATTATGACACTTTCTTCGAACAATAAAGTTGTGTACCAAAATCCAGTATTTGTGATTTTTATTTTTTAATAAAATTCTAAAAATATGTACGTTAAATCCTTATAAATATGTTCTCCTGTCTTTAAATTTTCTAATATTTCTTTACCATAATATTTATTTAAACCAAAGCAGCCGTGTTTTTAATAATCTTGAGTTACCAACACTAAATCGTAGTTACCTACATTAATGTTTCTGAACAGGAAGTGTCAGGTGATAAAAAAGTCGTGAACCAAATTTGTTGATTTTACTGCGTTTGCCAGAGCACGTGATAAACACGAAAAATAAAAAGTCTGAAACCACCATAAATTACCATAAAAAGAAAGTTGGAAACTTGTACTATTACGATAATATAATTTTCATAACCATTTCCTCAATATACTGATTCTTCTATCAAATCTCTTACTAATTCATTATTCACTTCTTTCAATGAAGCCATTATATCTCTAGCTAGTTTATTAATTCTCTTTTTTTGTTCGAATGATAGCTTGATTTTACTTAATTCTTTAAATAGTGAACTTATGGAAGGTAGATTACTATTCCAGCCTCCTGATTGTAATACTGAAAAAAACGTTCGGCATAATACCAAAAGTCTTCTCCAAGAGCTTCACGTTTCCTTTTTTATCCTGTAGTCTTCGTGTGCCTTTTGTTGTTCTTCTGGTGTCATAGTCAAAAGATTAAACTCGTCTGCAACGATCGGCCATTACTTCTTTTCGTTTTTCGGATTTCTGTTGTGTTTTGTCGATTTTCCAGTAAATTGAAATCGTTACTCAGCGGCACTTGACGTCAGATTCCTGTGGTGGATTTTTCCCTTTCATTTTGAAAAAAACACCCGGCAGGATGCGTACCGAGAAAAATACGGCATACACCCAAGCCGGGTAAGGGATTAGAAAATAATATCAATGGCCTCTAGCACATCTTGCTCCTGTTCGGATTGCCCGTTCAGGGAAATATCCTTCAACAGCACCGAAGGCTGTTCGCAAATTTGGGTGATGATCACGAGCAGGTCCTGAGCGAAATTGTCGATCAGATTGCGCGTAAACAACTTGGTAGCATATTCAAACTGCCCGTTCATTCCCTCATCCAGCAACGAAATGACCAAGGTAAGATCAAATTGGGAAACCGTATGAGTTTCCGGATAAGATTCGATCTTGATATCCCCGAAGCTTTGAACGTTATCTTCCTTGGTTTCCAGAACAAACATGACATCGAATACAGGATTGCGGCTTTGATCTCGCGGCGCCTGCAGCTTTTTCACAAGCTCCTCGAACGGATAATCCT
This sequence comes from Paenibacillus sp. SEL3, assembly GCF_054602585.1. Classification (NCBI taxonomy): domain Bacteria; kingdom Bacillati; phylum Bacillota; class Bacilli; order Caryophanales; family Paenibacillaceae; genus Paenibacillus; species Paenibacillus sp. SEL3. The sequence continues at coordinate 2,323,670 of NZ_CM137725.1, forward strand.
GGTGGTCGTAGGCCCCCAGCATCGTTTCTTTGACTTCATTCAAGTAAGCGAGGAACGTCTTCTCCCCGGACGGATAATGGCGAATCGCCAAAGTGTTGACAAACATTCCGATGAGCGGCTCTAGGTCGGCATGTGTGCGGCCCGAAACCGGCATGCCTACAATGAAGTCTTCTTGTCCCGAGTACTTGCTGAGCAGGATTGAATAGGCCGCCAATAACACCATATAAAGGGTGGCGCCGTTCTCATCGGCGATGCGCTGCAAGCTGTCGGTCATCTGCTTGTCGATGCTGAAAGGCAGCACATCTCCCTCAAAGCTGCGAGCGGCAGGTCTGACAAAGTCCGTAGGCAGTTCAAGCGTCGGCAGTTCGCCTTCCAGCACGTCCAGCCAGTAGGCTTCCTGACGTTTCAGTCGCTCTTTTACAGGTTCGGACTGCTGCCAAGCGGCGAATTCCTTGTATTGAATCCGAAGCGGTTCCAGAGTCTCGCCGTTATACAGGCGCAGCAGCTCTTCGACAAAGATGCCCATCGACATGCCATCCGTGACGATATGATGAATGTCCAGCATGAGCAGTTGCCGTTCCGCTTCCCATTCGACTAAGCCCACACGCAGCAGCGGCGGCCGCTCCAAATCAAAGACGCGCACAAAGCCGTCTACGATGCTCTTCGTTTCACTTTCCGTCGCTTTCGTATACTCGACGGCAAACTTCAAGTCCGGATAAATCCGTTGTACCGGTTCGCCGTCGACCATTTCGAAGCCGGTTCGCAAAATTTCGTGACGAGCTATCAATCCTTTGAGCGCCGCCTCGAATTGATTCCGTTCCAAGCGCCCGACGAGAACCGTCATGCCGGACATGTTGTAGCTAAGCTCGGCGCCTTCCATCTGCTGCTGGATGTACAGCCGTTTTTGCACGGAGGAAAGCGGATAGTAATCCCTCTCTTCCAGAACCGGAATGGAGAGGTGTTCCTGCCGCTCCAATTGGCTGATCGCTTCGGCCATCGCTTCGATGGTCGAGTGCCGGAACACATCGCGCAGCGGCAGGTCCACGCTCAGCTCCTTGTGCACCTTGCTGACCAGCGTCGTCGCCCGCAGGGAGTGCCCGCCGAGGTCGAAGAAGTTGTCCGTCACGCCAATCGTGACCGGCCCGAGCACGTCCTGCCAGATGGCGACCAGTTTCGCCTCCAGTTCGGTGCGCGGCGCCACGTATTCGCGGCCTGCGCTTGCTCCCCCTTCCGGCGCCGGCAGCGCCTTCCGGTCGATTTTCCCGTTCGGCGTCAGAGGCAGGCGCTCCAGCTCGACGAAGTACGACGGGATCATGTAACCCGGCAACTCGCTGGAGATCGCCCGTTTCAGGTCCGCCGCCGTCAAGCCTTCTTCCGCTGTATAATAAGCGCACAAAGCTTTCTGACCTTCTTGATCTTCCCTGACGACGACGACCGCTTCCTTCACGCCACCTACACTCAGCAGCTGCGACTCGATCTCGCCCGTCTCGATCCGGTACCCCCGGATTTTCGCCTGGTTGTCGATCCGGCCGATGAAGTCCACGTTCCCGTCCTCCATCCACCGCGCCAAGTCGCCCGTGCGGTACAGCCGCTCGCCCGCGGCGAACGGGCTGTCTACAAACTTCTCTTCCGTCAGCTCCGGACGGTTCAAGTACCCGCGCGCCACTCCGACTCCGCCGATGACCAGCTCGCCCAGCACCCCGACCGGCACCGGGTTCAGATGCGCGTCCACGATGTAGAATTTCGCATTCAGCCACGCTTTGCCGATCGGCACATGGCCTGTCTGCGGCAGCTTCGTCAGCGGCTCGTCGTAGAAGCTGGAGTCGATCGCCGCTTCCGTCACGCCGTATGCGTTGATGATCCGGAACAACGAGCCGAAGCGTTCCTGCAAGGTCCGGTAATCCCCCACGCTGCAGCTGTCCGAGCTCGTGATCAACAGCTCCATCCAGCTCATATCCAGTTGCTGCTCGTGCACGTACTCCAGGAACGGCACGATCAGCGCCGGCGTCGATTCAAAGATGGTGACCCGTTCCCGCTCCATCCAGTGGTGCAGACGAGACGGATCGATCCGGTCGTCCTTCGGCACAATCACCATCGTGCCTCCGTTGTACAGCGTCCGCGCGATATCTCCCACGAACACGTCGAACGAGAAGCTGGCCAGCTGCAGCAGCCGCACCGGGAACTGATCCAACCGGTATTCCCGCCGGTAGCCCGCCGCCGTGTTCACCAGGCTGCGGTGCTCGATCATCACGCCCTTCGGCTTGCCCGTCGTTCCCGACGTATAAATCACGTACGCCAGATCCTCCGGACGGGCTTCATGGAAGCTGTCGGCATTCGTCCGCTCCTCGCTGTACGACGCTTCGTCGTCCAGGTACAGCACCGCCGCCAGCGCCAGCTCCTCTTCGCCGAGCCAAGCTTCAGCACGCTCTCGCAGCGGCGTTTGCGTCAGCAGCACCTTCGCTCCGCTGTCTTCAAGCATGAACCGCACGCGCTCCGCCGGATAATCCGGGTCGAGCGGCACATACGCCCCGCCCGCTTTCCAGACGGCCAGCACGGCCACCAGCAAGTCCACCGAACGCTCGGCGAGAATGCCGACGATCGCCTCCCGGCCGATGCCGCTTGCGCGCAGCATAGCCGCCAAGCGGTTCGCCCGCTCGTTCAGCTCCGCATACGTCAGCCGGTCGTTCTCGTACACGACGGCCGCCTCTTCCGGCGTGCGCTCTGCCTGTTCCTCAAACAGCCGGTGGAATGCGACTGCAGGAGCCGCTTCCGGCTGCGCCGGGTTAAACGCGCCGAGAATTTGCTCTTTTTCCGCCGCCGTCAAAATGCCCAGCTCGGCAATAGTCGCCGACGGGTTGCGGAGAATGGATTCAAGCAGCTGCAAGTAGTGAGCGGCCAATTTCTCCACCGTTTCGGTTTTATAAAGAGCAGTGGCGTATTCAAACAGATATTCCAAGCCTTCCTCGATCTCCGTGACGTCCAAGCTGAGATCGAATTTAGAAACAATTTCTTCGCTGGCATACGTCGACAAATGGAGTCCGGGAAGCTGGATTTCCAAATTCTCTGTATTCTGCAAAGCAAACATCGTATCGAACAGCGGATTGCGGCTTAAATCGCGAGCTACGTTCACCTTATCCACCAGTTCCTCAAACGGATAATTCTGATGTTCAAAAGCGCCCAGCGTCGTCTCCTTGATTTCCTTCAAGTAGTCAAGGAACGTTTTACCGGCAGCCGGATAACTGCGGATGGCCAGGGTATTGACGAACATCCCAATCAGCGGCTGAACGTCGCTGTGATTTCTTCCCGCAATCGGCGTACCGACCACCACGTCTTCTTGCCCTGTATACTTATGCAATAATATTGTATAACCAGCAAGCAGAACCATGTAAAGCGTTGCGCCGTTCTCGGCTGCAAGCCGTTTCAGACCCTCGCTTTTCTCGCTATCCATAAACAATTGCAGCGTGCGGCCCTCGTAGCTCTGCATAGCCGGGCGCGGATAGTCCGTCGGCAATTCCAAAACCGGCAGCTCTCCGCGGAACATGTCGAGCCAGTAGGCTTCCTGCTTGGCAAGCTGAGCTTTCTGCTCGTCCGATTGCTGCCATACCGCATAATCTTTGTACTGAATGCGGAGCGGCTCCAACTGCTCCCCGCTGTACAAGCGGACGAACTCTTCGATCAGTACGTCAATCGAAACGCCGTCGGATACGATATGATGCGTATCGAACATTAGAATGTGCCGGTCCGGCGCCAGTTCGGCAAGGCCTACCCGCAGAAGTGGCGGCTTCGCTAGATCAAACGGACGAACGAATTGGCGCACCGTTTCTTCCGCCTGCTCCCCGCTGATCTGCACATATTCCACCTGGAAGGCAGCTTCTTCGTAAATCCGCTGAACCGCTTCGCCTTTTACCATCTCAAAGCCAGTACGCAGCGTTTCATGACGAGCTACGAGCCCGCGGAACGCTTCTTCAAACCGCTGCCGGTCGAGCTTTCCTTCGAGCAGCATAGCTCCCGGTATGTTATAGCTCAGCTCGGCTCCTTCCAGCTGGTTCAAGATATAGAGACGTTTCTGAGCGGAAGAGAGCGGATAATACTCGCTAGGTTCCGCAGCCGGAATAGCCGTGAACGAGCCGATCTCTAGCCGCTCCATAGCCGCGGCCATTTCCTCAACCGTCGAGTAGCGGAATACGTCGCGAAGCGGGAATTCAACACCTAGCTCCTTATGCATTTTGCTGACCAGCGTCGTCGCCCGCAGGGAATGACCGCCGAGGTCGAAGAAGTTGTCCGTTACGCCTACCGCCTTCTCCCGAACAAGCACATCCTGCCAAATGGCGGCCAGCTTCGCCTCCAGTTCGGTGCGCGGCGCCACGTATTCGCGGCCTTCGCCTGCTCCCCCTTCCGGTGCCGGCAGCGCCTTCCGGTCAATCTTTCCGTTCGGCGTCAGAGGCAGGCGCTCCAGCTCCACGAAGTACGACGGGATCATGTACCCCGGCAGCTCGCTGGCAATCGCCCGCTTCAGGTCCACCGCCGTCAAGCCTTCTTCCGCTGTATAATAAGCGCACAAAGCTTTCTGACCTTCTTGATCTTCCCTGACGACGACGACCGCTTCCTTCACGCCACCTACACTCAGCAGCTTCGCTTCGACTTCACCCGTCTCAATCCGGTACCCCCGGATTTTCGCCTGGTTATCGATCCGGCCGATGAAGTCCACGTTGCCGTCTTCCATCCACCGCGCCAAGTCTCCCGTGCGGTACAACCGCTCGCCCGCGGCGAACGGGCTGTCTACGAACTTCTCTTCCGTCAGCTCCGGACGGTTAAAGTACCCGCGCGCCACTCCGACTCCGCCGATGACCAGCTCGCCCAGCACCCCGACCGGCACCGGATTCAGGTGCGCATCCACGATGTAGAATTTCGCATTCAGCCACGCTTTGCCGATCGGCACATGGCCTGTCTGCGGCAGCTTCGCCAATTCCTCGTCGTAGAAGCTGGAGTCGATCGCCGCTTCCGTCACGCCGTAAGCATTGATGATCCGGAACAACGAGCCGAAGCGTTCCTGCAAGGTCCGGTAATCCGCCACACTGCAACTGTCCGAGCTCGTGATCAACAGCTCCATCCAGCTCATATCCAGTTGCTGCTCGTGCACGTACTCCAGGAACGGCACGATCAGCGCCGGCGTCGATTCGAAGATGGTGACCCGTTCCCGCTCCATCCAGTGGTGCAGACGAGACGGATCGATCCGGTCGTCCTTCGGCACAATCACCATCGTGCCTCCGTTGTACAGCGTCCGCGCGATATCTCCCACGAACACGTCGAACGAGAAGCTTGCGAGCTGCAACAGCCGCACCGGGAACTGATCTAACCGGTATTCCCGCCGGTAGCCCGCCGCCGTGTTCACCAGGCTGCGGTGCTCGATCATCACGCCCTTCGGCTTGCCCGTCGTTCCCGACGTGTAGATCACGTACGCCAGGTCCTCTGGACGGGCTTCATGGAAGCTGTCGGCATTCGTCCGCTCCTCGCTGTACGAGGTTTCGTCGTCGAGGTACAGCACCGCCGCCAGCGCCAGCTCCTCTTCGCCGAGCCAGGCTTCGGCGCGCTCTCGCAGCGCCGTTTGCGTCAGCAGCACCTTCGCTCCGCTGTCTTCGAGCATGAACCGCACGCGCTCCGCCGGATAATCCGGGTCGAGCGGCACATACGCCCCGCCCGCTTTCCAGACGGCCAGCACGGCCACCAGCAAATCCACCGAACGCTCGGCGAGAATGCCGACGATCGTCTCCCGGCCGATGCCGCTTGCGCGCAGCGTGGCCGCCAAGCGATTCGCCCGCTCGTTCAGCTCCGCATACGTCAGCCGGTCGTTCTCGTACACGACAGCTGCCGCTTCCGGCGTGCGTTCCGCCTGTTCCTCGAACAGCCGGTGGAATGCGGCCGCAGGAGCCGCTTCCGGCTGCGCCGGGTTAAACGCGCCGAGAATTTGCTCTTTTTCCGCCGCCGTCAAAAGCTCCAACTGATTCACGCGGATGTTCGGGTTAGCCGCAACCATCTCCAGTGCCCGGGCAAAATGACCGTGGATCAGCCTGATGTCTTCCTCTCTGAACGTCAGCGCATTGTACGTAAACCGCAGCAAAATATGCTCTTCCGGAATGACGGTAATGTCCAGGTCGTAGTTCGTTTGCTCCGGCGAATGGATATTAGCGATTTTCAGCGCTTCTTTGTCTCCGCCGACGACCTGCTCAATCTGTTCTTCCATCGGATAATTTTCAAAGACCATGATATGGTTGATCAAGTCGCGCTTTTGCTCGCTCAGCGACTGAATCTCGAACAGCGGGAACGTTTCGTAAGCTCCCGATGCCAGCGCTTGGTCCTGGGTTTTTCTCAAGATATCGGCTACCGTCTCCTCGGCTTTGCCTTGAATACGGACCGGGATCGTATTAATAAACAGGCCGATCATGCTTTCGATGCCCGGAATTTCCGCCGGACGCCCGGATACGACGGAGCCGAATACAACATCCTCGCTGTTGTTGTATACCTGCAGAACCAGTCCCCATACGGTCTGCATGAACGTATTGAGCGTCACCTGCTGCTGGCGCGCCACCCGCTCGATTTGCCCGGTCAGTTCCTTGCTGAGTTCCACATCGATTTCAGCTGCTTCAAAAGCGCCCTGCTTCAGCTGCGTTTTCTCCTGGGGCAGCTTGGTCTGCTGATCGTAACCCGCCAAATACTCGGACCAGTAACGCGAAGCTTTCGCGGCATCTTGAGCTTCCAGCCATTCGATATACCGGGAGTACGAGGTAACCGGAGGAAGCTCCAGCGTCCGCTTCTCGTGGAACGCGAAGTAGGTGTCGAACACTTCCTTGATCATGAAGGACATGCACCAGCCGTCCATCAAAATGTGATGGTGACTCCAGATCACATGGTAGGACTCGTCGCCCGTGCGCAAAACTGTCACGCGCATAAGAGAGCCTCGGGCAAAATCGAACTTGTTCGCTTTATCTGCGCTGACAAAATCGGCTATCGTCTTCTCCGGGTCTTCATCGCTTACCGAGCGAATATCTTTGAAGTACACTTCACACTTCCGCTCGCGGAATACCACTTGAAGCGGCTCGTCTCTCCAGCCAGTAATAAAGTTGGTCCGCAGCGCCTCATTCCGCTGCACCAGCGTATCCAATCCTTGGGTGAAGGCTTCGACATTCAGGCTTCCGTACAGATCGAAGGTCACCTGTTCGAAGTAAGCTTCCGAATCGGCATCCAGCAGGCTGTGGAACAACATCCCTTTTTGCAGCGGAGTCAAGGTGTATACATTCTCCAGTTCGCCGAGCGCCGCCGTATGTTCGGACAGCCGCTCCAGTTCTTCCACCGTCACATCTTGAAGCAGTACGTCGCTAGGCGTAAGCTCCGGCCGCTCTTTCGATACGCAATGGCTGATGACTTCACGCAAGCTCGATTGAAGCAGGGTGCCCAGGCGCTCTACCGTTTCCCGTTTATACTGGGTTTCCCCATAACGGATCGTGAGTTCCAGCACTCCTTCCGACACCATACCGTTAATATCGAGGACAAAATCCATCACTGCATTCGGGCTTGAATCGGAGCCCGGGCTGAACGGAGACGGCTGCGAGTCGCTGCTTTCGTAATCCTGGTCGAACTGACCCAAATAGTTAAAGCTGATCTCCGGCTCCAAAGCGAAGCGCTCGCCGTCACGCGACGCCGACAAATAACGCAGGATGCCGTAGCCGATTCCTTTGTTCGGAATGCGGCGCAAGCTTTCCTTAACCTGTTTCACCTGATGACCGAGCGCCTGGGCGTGACCCGGCTCCAGAACGACAGGGAATTGGCTTGTAAACCAGCCTACTGTGCGCGTAATGTCCACATCCGGCAAAATATCTTCCCGGCCGTGGCCTTCGAGATTCACCAGCACGCGTTCCCGGCCGCTCCAAGCTTGTACCGCGAGGCCAAGCGCAGCAAGCAGCAAATCGTTCATTTCCGTATGGTAAGCACGGTGTGCCTGCTTCAGCAGCTGTTCGGTTTCCTCTGCCGTCCAGCGAACGGTCACGAGCCCGCTGTCCTTCAGCTTGGATCTGCCTTGTTCAAAATCCTTCGGAAGCGGCTCATAGGTCAATTGCTCGATATGTTGCCAATACTCTCTCTCGCTTTCCATCGCCGGACCGTTCGCATAATCAGCGAGCTGTTTCGCCCACGTTTGGAATGAATCCGTTTTGAGCGGCAGACGGATCGGCTGCCCTTGCAGCGCCTGCTCATAGCCGGCAGCAAAATCCTCAAGCAGAACCCGCCAGGATACGCCGTCTACGACCAAGTGATGGATCGCGATGAGCAGGTGGTCGCCGTCGTCGCAGCGGAACAAGCCGAGCTTCACCAGCGGACCGTTTTCCAGATCGATGCTCGCTTGAATGTCATTCGCCTTAGCCTCTACCGCTTCTTTCACGTCGCCGACTCCTTTGAAATCGACAACTTCCAGATCGAACAGTGCTTCGTTCTCCCCGGCGCCACGGTTCCATGCGGTATAGCCGTTCTCGGTTTGGCGGTAAACCGTACGGAGAGCATCGTGATGCACAACAAGCTGACGCACCGCTTGGCGTAAAGCTTCTTCGTCAAAGCCTTGCTTGGAGAACTGCATGAACGCCTGGTTGCTGTGATGTACGTCAGCCGGATTTTGTTCAAAGAACCAGCGCTGAATCGGGGTCAAGATGACCTCTCCCGTCACTTCGGCCTGGCTTGCCGTTCTCTCCGCCGTTTGCAGATGCAAACTAAGGGCGGAAATCGTCGGGTAATGGAACAAATCTTTCATGACCAGCTTGTACCCCGTTTGCAAAAGACGGGACGATACCTGCAAGGCCTTGATCGAATCGCCGCCGAGCGCAAAGAAATTGTCCATCGTGCCGACCTGATCCACGCCCAGCACCGACTGCCAGACCGACGCAAGTGCTTGCTCGGCAGGAGTACGAGGCGCCGTGTATGCAGCCTCGGCACGAATGCTTCCTTCCGGCACAGGCAGCGCTTTACGGTCGATCTTCCCGTTCGGCGTAAGCGGCATTTGATCCAGGCGCATGATGCGCGAAGGCACCATATGGGAAGGCAGCGCGGCGTCCAGATGGGCCACAAGCCTTTCCAGATCGAAGCTGGAATCCGCTACGACATACCCGCACAAATATTTCTGCCCCCGCTCGTCCGTCCGGTCGATGACAAGCGCTTGACGCACGCCGGCAAAATTTTTCATGGCCGCTTCAATTTCACCAAGCTCGATCCGATAGCCGCGAATTTTAACCTGGTTGTCGATCCGGCCGATGAAGTCCACGTTGCCGTCTGGCATCCAGCGCGCCAGGTCGCCCGTCCGGTACAGCCGCTCCCCAGCGGCGAACGGGCTGTCTACGAATTTCTCCGCCGTCAAATCCTGGCGGTTCAAGTAACCGCGGGCCACACCCGCTCCGCCGATAACCAGCTCGCCCAACACCCCGATCGGCACCGGCTTCAGATTCGCATCCACGATGTAGAACTTGGCGTTCAGCCACGCTTTCCCGATCGGCACGCTGCCCGTCTTCGGCAGCTTCTCCAGCGGCTCGTCATAGAAGCTGGAGTCAATCGCCGCTTCCGTTACGCCGTAGCTGTTAATAATACGGAACTGCGAGCCGAAGCGCTCCTGCAAGGTGCAGTAATCCGCTACGCTGCACGCATCCGAGCTTGTGATCAGCAGCTGCATCGAGCTGAGGTCCAGACCCTCGGCATGCACATGCTCCATGAACGGCACGATCAACGCCGGAGTCGATTCGAACACCGTCACGGCGTAGTCGCGAATCCAGCCATAGAGGCGGATTGGATCAATTCGGTCGTCCTTCGGCACGATGACCATGGTGCCGCCGTTGTACAGCGTCCGCGCAATGTCGCCGACGAACACGTCGAACGAGAAGCTCGCGAGCTGCAGCAGCCGGATCGGGAACTGATCCAGGCGGTATTCCCGCCGGTAGCCCGCCGCCGTGTTCACCAGGCTGCGGTGCTCGATCATCACGCCCTTCGGCTTGCCCGTCGTACCAGAGGTGTAGATGACGTAAGCCAAATCGCGCGGCTTGTTCACATTCGCCGGATTCGATGCGAGATCCGCCGCTAGTACGTTCTTCTCGGCTTCTGCCGTGGCGGACATTTCGGCAGAAGCCGTTTCCGCTTGCGCCAAAGCCTCCGCCTCTGCGCCTGCTTCGCCCAAAGCTTGTACACCCACAGCCGCTCCGAGGCTGTACGTCGCGGCGTCGTCAAGCGCAAGCACCGTTTGCAGCACTAGAGCTCCTTCGCTGCGCCAAGCTTCCGCCTGCTCCAGCAGGCAGGTCTGCGTGAGCAGTACCGACGCCCCGCTGTCCGCGAGCATGTACTCGATCCGCTCCGTCGGATAGTCCGGGTCGAGCGGCACATAAGCGCCGCCCGCTTTCCATATGGCGAGCACCCCGATCAACAGCTCCGCCGAACGACCGGCCAGAATGCCGACCACCTGCTCCGGCTTCACCCCGCACGCCCGCAGTGCATACGCTAGACGATTCGCTTTGGCGTTCAGCTCCGCATACGTCAGCTTGCTGTCTTCGTAGACAACCGCCAGCGCTCCCGGAGTGCGCTCCGCCTGCTCCTCGAACAGCTCGTGGAAAGTTCTCTCTCTCCACGACTCATTCGCTTCCAAACCTGTACCCTCTGCGGCGGGTTGCTTCGCAAGAGCCGAAGACGACATGTCAAACCCGACCAGCAAATCATGCTTTTCGCTGTCCGTCAAGATATCCAAATCCGAAATCCGCGCACCCGGCTGAGCCAGGATCGACGCCAAAAGCTGCTCGTAATGACCCGCCAGCCGTTCCATCGTTTCCTGTCTAAACAACGAAGTAGCGTACTCAATCTTGCAAACCAGCTCGTTATCGGATTCCACGATATCAAGGCTAAGATCAAACTTTGCCGTCTTTTCCTCGATGTCGAACAGCGACCATTGCAAGCCTTCCAGGGTTAAATCCAAGCTTTCGTGCTTTTGCAAAGAAAACATGGTGTCAAACAGAGGATTCCGGCTTAAATCCCGGCTCACCTGAAGAGCTTCCACCAGCTCCTCGAACGGATAGTCTTGGTGCTCGTAGGCTCCAAGCGTCGTTTCCTTCACTTCCTGCAAGTAATCCAGGAACGTCCGCTCCGCCGCCGGACCCAAGCGAAGGGCCAGCGTATTGACGAACATACCGATAATCGGCTGCAGGTCGGCGTGAGAACGGGCGGCAATCGGAGTGCCGACCACTATATCTTCCTGTCCCGCGTATTTATGAAGCAATACGGAGTACGCAGCCAGCAGAAGCATGTACAGCGTTGCCCCCGAATCGCCGGCAAGCCGTTTGAGAGCTTCGCTTTTCTCCGCATCCAGCGTAAACGTGAGCGTTTGACCGTCAAACTGCTGAACGGCCGGGCGGGAGAAGTCGAGAGGCAGCTCAAGAACCGGAAGCTCGGAGCTGAATACCCCGCGCCAGTATTCCTCCTGCCGTTTGATGCGCTGGCGCTGCTCCTCGGATTGCTGCCAAACGGCGTAATCCTTGTATTGAATCCGCAGCTCCGGCAATTCTTCCCCATTGTAAAGCCGCACGAATTCGCGCAGCAGCACGTCCATGGAAAGGCCGTCGGAACCAATATGATGAATATCCAGCGCGAGCAGGAATTTCTCTTTCTCCAGTTCGATCAGCAGGGCGCGCAGCAAAGGCGGCTGGGTCAAGTCAAAAGGCTGAATGAAGCCTTCAAGAATGGCCGCAACCTGATCTTCGCTTGCTTGAAGCTTCTTGACCTTGAAAGCTACGAGCGGATGAATACGCTGAACCGGCTCCCCATTCACGATTTCAAAACCGGTGCGCAGCATATCGTGCCGGGCCACCAAAGTAGTCAGCGCCTTTTCCACTTTGACCTCGTTCAAAGCGCCTTCCAATTGCAAGGCGCTTGGGAGGTTATAATTCAGCTCCGAACTATCCAGCTGGTGCAGGACGTACAGCCTTTTTTGCGCGGAGGAAACCGGATAGTACGCTTTCTCTTCCGCTTTCGGAATCGAGCAGTGCCGCGTTTCTTCCAAGCTGGCAATAGCCCCGGCCATCGACTCTACCGTCGTATAGCGGAACACATCGCGCAGCGGAAGTTCGACGTTCATTTCCTTCTGAATCTTGCTGACAAGGTTCGTCGCCCGCAAGGAGTGGCCTCCGAGCTCGAAGAAATTGTCCAGGACTCCAATGCCGGAGTAGCCCAGTACTTCCTCCCAGATCTTCACAAGCTGGGACTCCGTCCGGTTACGCGGCGCTACGTATTCGACGCCCGTTTGTATGCCGCCTTGCGGCTCCGGCAGCGCTTTGCGGTCCACTTTACCGTTGGTCGTCAGCGGCATGCGCTCCAGCTGCACGAAGTACGACGGGATCATGTACCCCGGAATTTCCTGGGCCAGCGAGGTTCTCATTTCGCTGACCGTCAGCATCCGGTCCGCCACAAAGTAGGCGACAAGCGCCTTCTCGCCCCCGCCGTCCTGACGAGCGAGCACCACCGCTTCTTCCACGCCCTCGACGTTCAGAAGCTGCGTCTCGATTTCGTCCAACTCGATCCGGTACCCGCGGATTTTCACCTGGTGGTCGATCCGGCCCAGGTATTCGATGTTGCCGTCCGGCAGCCATGCCGCCAAGTCGCCCGAGCGGTACAGTTTCTCCCCCTCCGCAAACGGGGAATCGACGAACTTCTCCGCCGTCAGATCCGGGCGGTTCAGATATCCTCTCGCAAGGCCTTCCCCGGCCACGTACATTTCGCCCGCTACTCCAATCGGCACAGGGCGGCGGTTTTCATCCAGGACGTACACCCTCAGCGTCGGGATCGGCTTGCCGATATTGCTCTTCGCCGCCTCCATTTCGACCCACGTGATTTCCTTATACGTCACGTGAACCGTCGTCTCGGTAATGCCATACATATTGATCAGCTTCGTCTCCGGGTACTTCGTCTTGAAGCCCTTGAGCTGCAGCGGACTCAGCGCTTCGCCCCCGAAGATGACGTTGCGAATCCGCAGATCGTACGGATGGTCCGCCAAGACCTCACGCAGCAGCTGGTAGAAGTACGTTGGCGTCTGGTTCAAAATCGTGACCTGTTCGCGGCCCAGCAGCGCCAGGAAATCGGCCGGATTTTTCGCCGTCAGCGGCGGTACGATGACCAGCTTGCCTCCGTACAGCAGCGCTCCGTACATTTCCCAGACGGAGAAATCGAAGCAGAACGAGTGGAACAGCGTCCACGTGTCGGACGGCCCGAAGTCGAACAGGTTCTTGTCGTTGAACAGGAGGCGCACGACGTTCTTATGCTCGATCAGCGTTCCTTTCGGTCTGCCGGTCGTTCCCGACGTGTAGATGACATATGCCAGGTTGCTCGGCCCGGAAATCGGCTCCAGGTTCGAAGCGTCCAGCGCACCTTCGGAGTCCGCCCCTCTGTCGCCCCAAACGAAATCGTCCAATTCGAGGCGCGTTCCTGCGAAATCGGTCTTCTCGTGCAGATGCTTTTGAATCAGCAATAACGGCGCGCCCGAATCCTCGATCATGAAGCGGATACGCTCCTCCGGGTAGTCGGGATCGACAGGCACGTATGCTCCGCCCGCTTTGAGAATCGCCAGAATGCCAACGACCATATCGAGCGAGCGTTCGGCCAGAATCGCTACCAGCTGGTCCGCTTCTACTCCCGCCTCCCGCAGCTTCCGCGCAAGGCGGTTGGATCGCTCGTTCAGCTCGCGGTAGGTCAGCTGCCGCTCGTTCATGACGGCGGCCACGTTGTCCGGGTAAAGCTCCGCCTGTTCTTCGAACAAGCCGTGAATCGTCTGCTGCCGCGGGTAGTCCGCCTCCGAATCGTTGAAACCGCGCACCAGCTCGCGGATTTCCTCCTCCGTGAGCATTTCCAGCGAGGCAATATCCCCGTCCGGCGCTGCTGCGATGGTTTCGAGCAGCTTGTCATAATGTCTGGCGAACCGCTCCGCGGTCTCTTGTTTATACAAAGCCGTAGCGTACTCCAACCGGCATTCGAGCTGACCGTCCAGCTCCGAAATATCCAGGAGTAGCTCGAACTTGGATGTTTGGTTTTCCAGTGGATAAAACGATTGCTCCAGCCCCTCGATGACAATTTGCTCGCTCTCTGTATTTTGTAGGGAGAAGAACGTGTCAAAGAGCGGATTCCGGCCAGTCGCGCGCGGAATGTGAAGACTTTCTACCAAGTCTTCGAACAAATAATTTTGGTGCTCGAAAGCCCCGAGCGTGATGTCCTTGATTTCTTCCAGGTACGAAAGGTACGGCTTGGAACGCTCCGGACGGCTGCGAATGGCCAGCGTGTTGATAAACATCCCTACGATCGGCTGCACTTCTTCCTGCGTTCTTCCGGCAATCGGCGTTCCTACGATCAGATCTTCCTGACCCGAATATTTATGCATAAGGATGGTGTAAGCCGACAGCAGCACCATGTACAGGGTCGTCCCTGTCCGTGCCGCCAGCTCTTTCAGCTTCTCCGTCCGATCTTTCTCGATATAAAACTTCACGGTTCGGCCGTCAAAGCTTTGCACCGCAGGCCGCGGGAAGTCCGTCGGTAGCTCCAAGACCGGCAGCTCGCTCGACAGCTGTTCCAGCCAATACTCCTTCTGCGGCTGGAGCATCTGCCCATAAGCTTCGGAATGCTGCCAAACGGCATAATCTTTGTATTGAATGCGCAGCGGGGCCAGCTCCTCGCCCCGATACAGGCGGCTGAACTCATCGAAGAGCAGCGCTGTCGAAATGCCGTCCGAGACGATATGGTGCATATCGAACAGCAGAATGTGGCGATCCTCGGCGACTTCGATCAGGCCGATGCGGAGAAGTGGCGGCTTGGTCAGATCAAACGGGTGATAGTAAGCTTCCACCACTTGCTCCACTTCCCGCTCGCTCGCCTGGAAATAATCCACAGCAAACTCCACCTCGTCATAGATGCGCTGGACAAGCTCGCCTTGAACCTGCTCGATTCCGGTACGCAGCGTCTCATGGCGCTGAATCAGCGCACGGAACGCGTGCTCGACGCGCGTGCGGTCCAGCTTGCCTTCGAGAAGAAGCGCCGCCGACATATTGTAGCTGCGCTCGGCTCCGTCAAGCTGGCGCAGGACGTACAGACGCTTTTGTTCGGATGAAACCGGATAGTACTCGGCCTCAGCCGCCTTTGTAATCTCATACGTCTCCTGCTGCCTTAAACCGCCGATTCTTTGGGCCAACTGTTCGATCGTGGTGTAGCGGAAAACTTCCCGCAGCGGAACCTCGACTTGCAGATCTTTCCGAATCTTGGAAACCAGCGTGGAGGCCCGCAAGGAATGACCACCCAAGTCAAAGAAATCGTCTTGGACTCCAACTCGCGCAATACCCAGCACCTGCTGCCAAATGAGAGCAAGTCTTGTTTCCAGCGTTGTGCGAGGAGCCACATACTCACGGCCTGCTTCTACCTCTCCGGTCGGTTCAGGCAGCGCCTTACGGTCAATTTTACCGTTCGGCGTGAGCGGAAGCTTATCAAGAGACACCAGCCGGGCCGGGACCATATGGGCCGGCAGCTCTTGCTTCAATTGGGACAGCAGATCGCTCAGCTGCACGGAAGCATCCGCCGCCACGTAGCCGCACAAATACTTTTGCCCCTGCTCATCCGTACGGTCGGTCACCACAGCCTGCTTGACGCCCGGGAAACGCAGCAGGGCCGTTTCAATTTCGCCGAGTTCGATCCGGAACCCGCGAATTTTCACCTGATAGTCGATCCGGCCGATGAAGTCGACGTTGCCGTCTTCCAGCCAGCGGGCCAAATCGCCTGTCCGGTACAGACGTTCGCCCGGTACAAACGGGCTGTCCGCAAATTTCTCGGCGGTTAGGTCTGGACGGTTCCAGTACCCGCGCGCCACCCCGGCGCCGCCGATGACAAGCTCGCCCGGAACCCCTACAGGAACCGGCTTTAACGCGGCATCGACAATGTAAAACCGGGCGTTCAGCCAAGCTTTGCCGATCGGCACATGACCCGACGACGGCAGCTTATCCAGCGGCTCACCGTAAAAGCTGCTGTCAATGGCCGCTTCGGTAACTCCATAGCTGTTGATGATGCGGAATTGTCCGCCGAATCTTTCCTGCAGCAATCGGTAATCGGTGACACTGCAAGCATCCGAGCTGGTAATCAGCAACTGCATGGAGCTAACGTCCAGCCCTTCTTCATAAATATGCTGCATGAACGGCAGGATGAGCGCAGGCGTCGATTCGAATACCGTAATGTTTTGGTCCCGAATCCAGCCGTATAAGAGGTTCGGATCAATCCGGTCATCCTTCGGCACAATCACCATCGTGCCTCCGTTATACAGCGTCCGCGCGATGTCTCCGACGAACACGTCAAACGAGAAGCTGGCCAACTGCAGCAGCCGCACCGGAAACTGATCCAACCGGTACTCGCGACGGTACGCATCCGCCGTATTCACGAGACTGCCGTGCTCGATCATGACGCCTTTCGGGCGTCCCGTCGTACCCGAGGTGTAAATCACATAAGCCAAGTCTTGCGGGGCGCTGTTGGCAGATTGAAATTCCACGGCTAAGGCATCCCCGTTATAAATCTGTTCATCGTCCATGGCATAGACAGCTTGAAGCTTCAGCCGGTCATCGGCCAACCAACCTCCGGCCCGCTCCAACAGATGACGCTGCGTAAGCAGCACCGATGCATCGCTATCGCTGAGCATGTACTCAATCCGCTCCGCCGGATAATCGGGGTCCAGTGGTACATAGGCTCCGCCGGCTTTCCAAACGGCGAGCACCCCGACCAGCAGTTCCACCGAACGCTCCGCCCAGATCCCCGTAATCGTCTCCCTTCCCACGCCCTGTTCGCGAAGGAGAGAAGCCAGCCGCTCGGCGCGTTCGTTCAATTCGCCGTAGGTCAGCTGTTTGTCCATGTAGACGACTGCCGGATGATCTGGAATTTCTCGAGCAAACTTTTCAACATACCGATGAAACGCTTCTCCCTCGCTCAGCCCTGCCACCGGCGGGTTAAAAACGTTGAGAATGCGGTGTCTCTCCTCATCGCTCAGCAGAGAAATCTCGCGTACCGGCAGTTCGGGAGTCTGAAGAAACTGGTCCAGAACGGTTACATACTGTTCCATAATCCGATCAATCTCGGCCGTCTCGAACAAGCCGGTACGATAGGAAGCATGGAGAATGACATGTCCTTCATTCAGCATATGGTCGAAGCGCAGCAGCAAATCGTCCATCTCGTGCCTAGCGAAGTGAGCCTCCAGGCGTACCTTGATTTCTTCGTACTCCACGATTTTCAAAGGCAGATATTCCAGAGACGTGCGGAACAGCCCCGAAAGATCGTTGCGGCCGTGTTGTTCGCGTAAATCCTGGATCAATTGGTTATAAGGGTATTTCTGATACCGCAGATCCGCCGTATTTTCCTTGGAAACCGTTTGGATCAAGGAAAGCACGTTCCTGTCTGGATTCAGACGAATCCGCGTAGCCACGGTGCTGACGAACATGCCAATCGTTTCTTTTTCCTTCTTGCTGGTGCGATTGGCAAAAACCGTGCCGACCGGAACATCGGTGCTGTCGGTCAGCTTGTACAATAAGGCGTACATGGCGGACAGAAATAATGTATATAAGCTGACCTGATATTGTTCGCTGAAGGCCAGAATGCGTTCATACCGGGAACCGTCCAAAGTGATGGACAGTTTATTGGATTCGCTGCCGATCGAGAATGGCGGATACGATTTAATGCCGGTCGTTTCAGGCAAAGTGTTGTACTTCGTCAGCCAGTATTCCTTGCCTTTCTGATAACGCTGCGATTGCTCATATTCACGCTCCGCGGAAATATAATCTAGATAGGAAGGGGGCTGGTAACTGCTGGAGATGCCTTTGCGCAGTTCCAGGTATTTTTCCATCACCGCATGCAGCAAAGCATTGACGGACAAGCCGTCGGCGATAATATGGTTTACCGTCAAATTGAGCCATACTTGGCCGTTCGCAAAATGAATAATCGTAAATTCGTAGAGGTGTTCGTCGAACACGCTGGCCGGTTTTTCGCTTACTTCCTTCACCCAAGCATAGAATTGTTCGATTGTGCCTATTTCGAGGCGGCTTATCCTAGCTTGGACATTCTCCGGCTCTTCGAACCACTGCGTTGGATTTTGCAAATCCCCGCTAATGCGGATTCGGAAAACGTCATAGGTTTTGACGATCTCTGCCGCCGCTTGCTTCAGAAGCTGTGTGTTGATCTCGCCCGTAATCTGGTAGGTCGCGGAAAGCATCGTGATGGACGTTCCCGGATTCATAATTTCCATGAACCATATTCGGCGCTGGGCTTGCGTTAATCCATATTGCTCGTTGGTATTCTCTGTCACATCGACACACTCCCGGTTTAGAGATTCTTTATAGATAGGCTTTGTACCTAGATGTCACTTAGTCACTCTTAGAAGAACCGCGCAGGCCATTCCCGGAACGGCTCCATCGGACTCTTCCTCATTTTTCGTGTCTACGTTTTCTGGTAACTACCGGTTATAAAGTCATACCTTGGATTACTAAAAGACTCTGTCGCATTCGCGAGCAAGAAGCCGCCCGCCGTAAAGCGGGTCTAGCCGTACAGCCGGGCGTAAAAACCTCCGAGCGCCAGCAGGTCCTGATGGCGGCCCCGCTCGACGACCGTCCCTTGGTTCATGACGGTAATCAAATCCGCATGTTCCACGGTGCTGAGTCGGTGGGCGATCAGAATGGTGGTGCGCCCCTTCATCAATACGTTCAAGGCCTGCTGTACCCAATGCTGGGATTCGTTATCCAGCGCGGAAGTCGCTTCGTCCAGCAGCAGAATCGGGGCGTTTTTGAGAATCGCCCGTGCGATCGCAATTCGCTGCCTTTGTCCGCCCGACAACGACGCTCCTCTCTCTCCCACCGGCGTTTTATACTGTTCAGGAAGTTCCTGAATGAAATGGTGAGCGTACGCCGCTTTGGCCGCTTCGATCACTTCTTCATCCGTTGCATCCGGGTTGCCGTAGCGGATGTTTTCCTCAATCGTGCCGGTAAACAAGAATGGCTCCTGCGGAACGTATGCAATCTGCCTGCGGATTTCTTCCAGCGTGTAATGGCCGAACGGTTTGCCTTGGAGCAGGATTTCTCCGCTGTCCACAGGATAAAAGCCGAGCAGCAGCTTGATCAGCGTACTTTTGCCGCTGCCGCTGGTCCCCACGATAGCGGCGACCTGGCCGGGAAACACCTGCATGGAGATGTCGACAAGCACCTTTTTATCCGCCTGATAGGAAAATTCCACATCGCGAAACTCCACCGCAGCCTCCGACACGAGCTCGCTGTGAGGAGATCCCAAACGCTCCGGTTCCTCTTCCTCTCTTAGTACCTCTTGAATCCGATGAGCGCCCGCGAGCGAATTTTGGGTCATCGACAGAACCATCCCCAAGTTCAACAAGGCGTGCGTCAGATTCACTTGCAGAACCGCCAGGGCGGCGACGCTTCCCATTCCCATCAGTCCGTAGGCATAAAGAAGACTGCCGATGACGATGATGCCGCAGAACGTGACGTAGCTGATAAAATGATTCACCGCAGCCTGCATGCCATTCTTCTGCGCGGTTTGCCGAAGCGTCTGCGTCATTTGTTCGTTCAACGCCTCGTACTGGCCGTAAATCGTGCGGATGCGGAACAGCTTCACAATTTGAATGCCGCCCATAAAATCTTTGAATTTTTCGGTCATTTTACCGAGCGTTAGCAAGCCTTGTTCGGACAAGGCGCGAATATCCCGCGCAAATTTCAGGCTGACCACGGAGGACAGCAGCAGAATGACGAAGGATACGCCGGCAAACCGCCAATCGATCAACACCATGGAGACAATGGAGCCGATGCAAAAGACAACTTGAAGCAGCAAAACGAAGTAAACCTGCGAGAATGTAAACTCAACGGTCGTTACGTCGTTGTTCACCCGCGACAGCAAGTCCCCATGGTGCGTCTGCTCCAGGAATCTCGGCCGCACCCGGCACAGCTTGTCATAAAGACGTTCGCGGATATTCAGCACAGTCAGCTCGACACTGCGCTGGTTTAAGTAAATGAACCAGGGAGAAATCACATTTTCCAGGAACAAGACCGCGCCCAAAATAATAAAGGCTTCCACCATCAGGGACGTATCTCGGGACACGGCGAAATCAACCAAGTTATGTACGACCAAGCTGAAGGCGATCAGGAACAATGTCTGGGTGAGCGCCGTCACGGCCAGGCCAATGGCGTACTGGGTTTTGCGCTTGCGGTTCATAAACATCAGCAAGTAGCCGAGTTCTTTCACTTGCGAGAGCCATCCGCCCTTTTTCATGTGTACGCCACCTCCCTGCGTTCGGCAGACTCAGTAAATTCCTGATAGTACGACTGGGCGTACAGTCCCTTCATCTTCAACAATTGTTCATGAGTGCCCTTTTCAACAATACTCCCCTGTTCCATGACCCAAATTTCGTCGGCGTTTTGTACTGTAGAAAGCCGGTGGGCAATAACCATCGTCGTTCTCTGCTTCATCAATACGCCCAGCGCTTCCTGAACCGCGCTTTCCGACTCCGGATCAAGAGCCGACGTTGGCTCGTCCAGCAGCAGAACGGGAGCATCCTTCAGAAAAGCCCGGGCCATTGCAATGCGCTGGCGCTGCCCGCCGGACAAAAAGCCTCCGCGCTCTCCGACATACGTCTGGTAGCCGTCGGGAAGCTGCATAATGAAGGAATGCGCCTGAGCGGCTTTGGCGGCTTCGATAATCTCGTCCATCGACGCTACTTCCCGCCCGTAGCCGATATTTTCAGCGATCGTGCCGCTAAACAAATATGAATCCTGGGTTACCACGGAAAAATGCGACCGAAGCTGCTCCGGATCGGCGCCGTGGATCAGGCTGCCGAACACGCGGATCTCGCCCTGGTCCTCCGGAAGCGGATAAAAGCCGTATACAAGCTTAAACACCGTGCTCTTCCCTCCGCCGCTCGCTCCGACAAGCGCGATCGTCTTCCCTTCCGGCACAGAGAAGCTAACATTCCGCAGGATCGGGGATCTCTCCTCATACCCGAAGGTTACGTTCTGAAACTCGATGGGGGAGGCGCTCGCTTTCGGAAGCGAACGGCCATTTTCCGTTTCGGTCGGCTGCTCGACGATTTCGGAGACCCTTCTCAGGGCACCGGCCATTTCGAACGTCCGCGTGATGAGCTCGGGAATATGCTCCAGCGGCTCCAGACACAGATTCAGCAAGTACAGGAAGGCGATCAGCTCCCCCGCGCCTAGCTGCCCTTTGTAGATCAAATAGCTTCCGTAACTGACGGCGAAAATGATCGGGCTGATCATCAGCGTGGAAAGCAGCGGGTTGACCCAGGCTTCCCGCTTTTTCACGGCCAGCTTTTTTTGAGCCGTCAATTGCAGCAGCACTTGGTAGGAGCGAGATAACATGCCGGATAGCAGGTAGCTTTTTACAATAGGCATACCTCCAAGTGTATCCTGGAGGTTGACGTTCATTCGGCCCATGTTCGCCTGGGCTTCCTCCGTCAACCGCTCCAACTGCTTGCCGATCCATTGGGAAACCAGCAGCGCTACGGGAAATAACAGCAGGCTGTACAGCATCAGCTCCCATTGGAGGTAGATCAAATAAGTGAAACAGCCGATGAACAACAGCGGATGATAAAACCACTGGGCGAGGTCCCGAATCATAAACTGCTGGATGAGCTGCAGGTCGTTGTTGATCCGCGACAATACGTCGCCGGAGTGCTGCTTTTCCAAATAGGAGACCGGGAGTTTGCCGATATGACGCATGACATGGTTGCGGATATCCTGCACCGCAGAGGCGCTGCTTCGCTCCACGCCGAAGCTCATGAAAAACTTCGCCGGCACACCGATCAAGATGACCACAAAGACCGTGTACACGATTTGCAGAACGATTGGCCCCGCCCCCTTCTCGGCCTGGGTGGTCAGCTGCTCGATCAAACTTCCCGTCCATATCTCAATAACGGCGGCGGCAATCGCGGACAAGACACCGACGATCATCCAGCCTTTGTGACGGCTTACATAGGACATCAACCAGCGGAACGCTTTCCAGGCGGCGTAAGCGGTTTGACGCTTGGAAGGCGCCGCTGTGCCTTGTTCTAGAACAGACGGCTGGCGGTCAGCTTCCATGCAGTACCCCGGCCTCCGCTTCGATCTGCCGCTTGACTTGCTCTAAGATGTCCCGGATGACGACGGCCGTTTCTTCCACGCGCGCGAGTTCCAGCAATTCCTCGTGCGCACCCTCCAGCCGGTAATCGGCGTAAGCTTGCGTCGTTGCCCCCCGCCAGGAAGGCAATTGGTGCTCCAGGCGGAACGCTTCGCTGTCCTTCGCAATCAGTTCGTAAATCCGGGCCGGGATCGTGCCGGAATTAATAAGCTGCGCTTCGTACGCCAAGGTCGCTTTGACCTTCCGATGAACCCGCTCCCGCACGAGCGGGTTGCTCATTAATTCCTTCTCTTCTTCGTCGAAATCGGCAAGCATTTCTTCAAGCTCTTTCTCCGACGTTTCGGAAGACGTCAGCGTGTCCTTAATCCACGAGTCCACCATGAGCACGTCCGTTACGGAATAGCCTCTTTTCTCCATCGTTTTGGCTACCTCGAACGTCAGGTTGCCTCCAAAGCAGTAGCCGAGCAGCACGTAAGGTCCTTCCGGCTGGATGCGGACGATCTCGTCCACATAACGGTTCAGCATGGCCTCGTAATCGACGGCATCGTCGATAAAATCAATGCCGTAGAGCACGACCCCGCCGTCGAGCCTGCTTGCAAGCTCTCGATAACCGATGCCAAAGCCGCTGCCTGGAGGGAAGCAGAACACGTTCAGATCTCCTGCTTTATTCAACTTAATGAAGGAGTCTCCCCCTTTATCCAGGCCCTGATCCCCCTCTCCGAAAGCCATGGCCTCAACGGTTACATGATGGAATTGGCGGTTCAGCGGTATCTCAATGCCCGTTTCATCGTAAACGGCTTGAACGAGCCTCATCAGACTTAACGAATTGCCACCCAACTCAAAAAAGTTATCCTTTACGCCGACCTGCGGAACGCCAAGCGTATCCTGCCAGACGCGGGCGATCTTCATTTCGAGCAGCGTTCTCGGCGCGACATATTCCGCTCCTCCGGCCGCGGCTTCCTCCGGCGCGGGCAGCGCTTTGCGGTCGATTTTCCCGTTCGGGGTCAGCGGCATCCGCGAAAGCTGCACGAGGTACGAAGGAATCATATAACCCGGAAGCTGCTTGGCGAGCTCCTCTTTGAGTTCATTCGCCGCCAGCCTCGTTTCTGCGACGTAATAAGCGACAAGTTGCTTATGGCCGTTCGCGTCGTCGCAGTCGAGCACCTTGGCTTCTTGCACGGCGGCGATCTTCAGCAGCTGCGTCTCGATTTCGTCCAGCTCGATCCGGTACCCGCGGATTTTCACCTGGTGGTCGATCCGGCCCAGGTATTCGATGTTGCCGTCCGGCAGCCAAGCCGCCAAGTCACCCGAGCGGTACAGTTTCTCCCCCTCCGCAAACGGGGAATCGACGAACTTCTCCGCCGTCAGATCCGGACGGTTCAGGTATCCTCTCGCAAGGCCTTCCCCAGCCACGTACATTTCGCCCGCTACGCCGATCGGCACAGGGCGGCGGTTTTCATCAAGGATGTACACCCTCAGCGTCGGGATCGGCTTGCCGATATTGCTCTTCGCCGCCTCCATTTCGACCCACGTGATTTCCTTATACGTCACGTGAACCGTCGTCTCGGTAATGCCGTACATATTGATCAGCTTCGTCTCCGGGTACTTCGTCTTGAAGCCCTTGAGCTGCAGCGGACTCAGCGCTTCGCCCCCAAAGATGACGTTGCGAATCCGCAGATCGTACGGATGGTCCGCCAAGACCTTACGCAGCAGCTGATAGAAGTACGTTGGTGTCTGGTTCAAAATCGTGACCTGTTCGCGGCCCAGCAGCGCCAGGAAATCGGCCGGATTTTTCGCCGTGAGCGGCGGTACGATAACCAGCTTGCCTCCGTTCAGCAGCGCTCCGTACATTTCCCAGACAGAGAAATCGAAGCAGAACGAGTGGAACAGCGTCCACGTGTCGGACGGCCCGAAGTCGAACAGGTTCTTGTCGTTGAACAGGAGGCGCACGACGTTCTTATGCTCGATCAGCGTTCCTTTCGGTCTGCCGGTCGTTCCCGACGTGTAGATGACATATGCCAGGTTGCCCGGCCCGGAAATCGGCTCCAGGTTCGAAGCGTCCAGCGCATCGGCGGAGTCCGCCCCACTGTCGCCCCAAACGAAATCGTCCAATTCGAGGCGCGTTCCTGCGAAGTCGGTCTTCTCATGCAGATGCTTCTGAATCAGCAATAACGGCGCGCCCGAATCCTCGATCATGAAGCGGATGCGCTCCTCCGGGTAGTCGGGATCGACAGGCACGTATGCTCCGCCCGCTTTGAGAATCGCCAGAATGCCGACGACCATATCGAGCGATCGTTCGGCCAGAATCGCTACCAGCTGATCCGCTTCTACTCCCGTCTTTCGCAGCTTCCGCGCAAGGCGGTTGGATCGCTCGTTCAGCTCGCGGTAGGTCAGCTGCCGCTCGTTCATGACGGCGGCCACGTTGTCCGGGTAAAGCTCCGCCTGTTCTTCGAACAAGCCGTAAATCGTTTTCCCCCGCTCGTACCCGGTTTCGGTGTCATTAAATCGCTTCAGCAGCGTCTCCCTCTCGTCTGGGGACAGCACATCGGCTTGTCCGAGCTCCAGATCCGGCTGAAATAAAAGCACGGACAGCAGCCGAACAAGATGGTCGGCCGCCTGGTCCACAAATGCCCGCTCGTACCGCTGCCCGTCAAAGCTTATTTCCAGCTCAATGGAGTGGTTTTGACGGTCGAAGCGAAAAACTGTATCGGCCGCCACCCGGTTACCCAGCGGTTCCGGATGAATCGGGGCGAAGGATGCGACGGTGTTGACGACCGGGAGGCCGTCCCCCGTATAGTCCAGATGGAGCGGCTCCACCATTTTCCGAAAAGGCAGGTGTTGATGCTCCAGCACCTCGCCGATGGAAGCTTTGATGCCCCCGAGCAGCGTTTTCAGCGTAGTCTGGCGGCTTACGGACGTCTTGATCACCAAGATGTCATGCGGCGGCGGAGTCTCGTCGGGGTCTGCGCTATAAGAAGGCATGCCGACCAGCACTTGGTCCCGCCCGGTATATTTGAACAGCAGGCTTTTTACTCCTGCCAAAACAATCATGTACAAAGCCAAATCCGAACCGTTGGCGAGGCTAATGATTCTCTCCGAGAGTTCACTCGGCAGAGTACGGTGAAGCAAGCCCGGCTCGGCCGCAGCTTCCCCGTCGGCGGATAATTTGGAGGATTGACTGTAGGGAAGGAAGCTCAGGCTGTCATCGGCGTCAAACTTGCCGCTCCAGTACCGTTCTTCCTTTTCAAACAAAGATTTCATTTGTACCTCCCCTAAAAATGAAGTGACCGCATGCCCCGGCGCAGGTCCGAAAAAGCTTGCTTTCGGCCTGCGCGTTTACGGGCTTGGATGTTGTTCGCCGTCTTCCTTGGGATGCGCGCCGCTTTCACTTGACGGCGGAGGCGCGCTTGTAGGATTAGAACGCGAATTCGATCGTATCGACGGCACTCTTTGCGCCTGCCGCCGGTTTATGACATTCAATCCGGCTTAGCTCGAGTTGTGGATTTTCCGCAATTTGAGACAGTACCCGCAGGTAATCCTCGGTCAAGGTGCGGATCATCGCTTCTTTGAACAGCTTGGTGGCGTAGAAGAAGCCCCCGCTCAGCGCCCCGTTGTTTTCATACATAAACAGCGTCAGATCGAACTTCGCTTCTTCCAAATGGTCAAGCTCGTAAGTCTTCAGGCTGACCCCTTCCAGCTCGGCGTCTCGTTCTTCGATATTTTGCAAGTCGAAAACGGCATCGAACAGCGGGAAGCGGCCCGGCTCCCGCTTCACATTCAAACGCTCCACCAGATCCTCGAATGGATAATCCTGGTTCTCGAAAGCACCCAAAGCCGTTTCCTTCACTTCTTCCAGATAGGACAAGAACGTTTTGTCGCCCGACGGACGATTGCGGATCGCCAGCGTATTGACAAACATCCCGATGACCGGTTCCAAATCGGCGTTCGTTCTTCCCGCCACCGGGGTACCCACGACCAAGTCCTCCTGCCCGCTGTACTTGGACAGCAGCACGGTATAAGCCGCAAGCAGCACCATGAACAGCGTGCTTTCACGCTCGGCCGCCAATTCGCGCAGCCGCGCAGAGAGAGAAGCTTCGACGTCGAACTCCAGATGCGCGCCTTCGTAGCTGCGAGCCGCAGACCGTTCGTAGTCCATCGGCAGGTCCGCCGTCGGCAGCTCGCCTTCGAAGGTTTGCAGCCAGTACGCTTCCTGCCGCCCGATCCGCTCTCGGTGGGCCTTCGACTGCTGCCAAACGGCATAATCCTTGTATTGAATGCGCAGTGGCGGCAGTTCTTCCCCGGCGTAGAAACTCGAGAACTCATCGATCACAATCGCCATCGATACGCCGTCGGACACCATATGGTGCATGTCGAAAAGGAGAATATGCAGGTTCGGCTCCAGCTCGATGACCCCGGCGCGCAGCAGCGGCGGCTTGCCGAGATCAAACGGACGAACGAAGCTGCGGACGATCTGCTCGATTAGAGCCGCATCCTCTTTATCCGCTTGATGATGCTCGATAGTAAAATCGACCTGCGGGTAAATCCGCTGAACCGCTTCGCCCTTCACGATTTCAAAACCGGTGCGCAGCGATTCATGCCGTGTTATCAATTTCCGCAAGGCGGCTTCCAACCGGTCTAAGTCAAACTCGCCTTCCACCTGCACCAGCTCCGGCATGTTGTAAAGCTGATCCGCTCCATCCAGCGTGTGCTGAATGAACAGCCGTTTCTGCGCGGAGGACAGAGGGTAGTACTCTCTCTCCTCCGCTTGAGGAATGGCCTCATGCTCCCGCCGTTCCATCCGGGCGATCGCCTCGGCCATCGCCGCAATCGTCGAGTGACGGAATACGTCGCGCAGCGGCAGGTTGACGTTTAATTCCTTAAATACCTTGCCCGCCAGCGTCGTCGCCCGCAGGGAGTGGCCGCCGATGTCGAAGAAGTTGTCGTGAACGCCAATCTCCTTCGCAAGCCCCAGCACCTCCTGCCAAATCGCCGCCAGCTTCGTTTCCAGCTCATTGCGCGGTGCGATGTACTCCGTTCCGCTTCCCGCTTCCCCTTCCGGCGCCGGTAGCGCCTTCCGGTCAATCTTTCCGTTCGGCGTCAGAGGCAGGCGCTCCAGCTCCACGAAGTACGACGGGATCATGTACCCCGGCAGCTCCTGCGCCAGCGCGCCGCGCAGATCGTTCACTGCCAGCTCCGCTCCGGTATCCGGTGTGTAATACGCGCATAGCGCCTTCTGCCCGTTCGCGTCACTTCGAACCAGCACCACCGCTTCGCACACGCCTTCCACCCGCAGCAGCTGCGACTCGATCTCGCCCGTCTCGATCCGGTACCCCCGAATTTTCGCCTGGTTGTCGATCCGGCCGATGAAGTCCACGTTGCCGTCTTCCATCCACCGCGCCAAGTCTCCCGTGCGGTACAACCGCTCGCCCGCGGCGAACGGGCTGTCTACGAACTTCTCTTCTGTCAGCCCCGGACGGTTCAAGTACCCGCGAGCTACCCCGACTCCGCCGATAACCAGCTCGCCCAGCACCCCGACCGGCACCGGATTCAGGTGCGCATCCACGATGTAGAATTTCGCATTCAGCCACGCTTTGCCGATCGGCACATGGCCTGTCTGCGGCAGCTTCGTCAGCGGCTCGTCGTAGAAACTGGAGTCGATCGCCGCTTCCGTCACGCCGTAAGCGTTGATGATCCGGAACAACGAGCCGAAGCGTTCCTGCAACGTCCGGTAATCCCCCACGCTGCAGCTGTCCGAGCTCGTGATCAACAGCTCCATCCAGCTCATATCCAGCCGCTGCTCGTGCACGTACTCCAGGAACGGCACGATCAGCGCCGGCGTCGATTCGAAGATCGTCACTTGCTGCTGGCTGATCCAGTAGTGCAGACGAGACGGATCGATCCGGTCGTCCTTCGGTACAATCACCATCGTGCCTCCGTTGTACAGCGCCCGCGCGATATCTCCCACGAACACGTCGAACGAGAAGCTTGCGAGCTGCAGCAGCCGCACCGGGAACTGATCCAACCGGTATTCCCGCCGGTAGCCCGCCGCCGTGTTCACCAGGCTGCGGTGCTCGATCATCACGCCCTTCGGCTTGCCCGTCGTTCCCGACGTATAGATCACGTACGCCAGATCCTCCGGACGGGCTTCATGGAAGCTGTCGGTGCCAACATTCTGATGGCTCTCATCGCCGTCGTCCACAGTATCCGTCAGCTTGCCGGAGACTATGCCCGAGCCAATCGGCGCATTCGCCCGCTCCTCGCTGTACGACGCTTCGTCGTCCAGGTACAGCACCGCCGCCAGCGCCAGCTCCTCTTCGTCAAGCCAGGCTTCAGCACGCTCTCGCAGCGCCGTTTGCGTCAGCAGCACCTTCGCTCCGCTGTCTTCAAGCATGAACCGCACGCGCTCCGCCGGATAATCCGGGTCGAGCGGCACATACGCCCCGCCCGCTTTCCAGACGGCCAGCACGGCCACCAGCAAGTCCACCGAACGCTCGGCGAGAATGCCGACGATCGTCTCCCGGCCGATGCCGCTTGCGCGCAGCGTAGCCGCCAAGCGGTTCGCTCGCTCGTTCAGCTCCGCATACGTCAGCCGGTCGTTCTCGTACACGACGGCCGCCTCTTCCGGCGTGCGCTCCGCCTGTTCCTCAAACAGCCGGTGGAACGCGGCCGCAGGAGCCGCTTCCGGCTGCGCCGGGTTGAACGCGCCGAGAATTTGTTCTTTTTCCTCTGCCGTCAGCAAGTTCAGCTCGGCAATCTTCGCATCCGGACGGCTTACGATCGTTTCGAGCAGCTGCTCGTAATGTTTCGCCAGCCGTTCGATCGTCTCCCTTTTGTAGAGAGCCGTCGCATATTCGAAGCTGTAATCCAAGCCGCCGTTCTCCTCGCCCACATCCAAGCTGATATCAAACTTCGCGGTATCTAATACGCTCGGATAAGGAATCAGGCGAAGCCCTTCCAGCTCAAATTCCTCGTTTTCCGTATTCTGCATCGTAAACAGCGTGTCGAAGAGCGGATTGCGGCTTAAATCACGGGTGACTTGCACCTTGTCCACCAATTCTTCGAACGGATAGTTTTGATGCTCGAAGGCATGGAGGGTCGTTTCTTTGACTTCGTTCAGGTATGACAGGAATGTCTTTTCCGAAGCCGGATAACTGCGGATAGCCAGCGTGTTTAAGAAAATCCCGATCAACGGCTGCACATCTCCATGATTCCTTCCGGCAATCGGCGTACCGACGATCACGTCTTCCTGACCTGAATATTTATGCAGAAGGACGTTATACGCCGCAAGCAGCACCATAAACAGCGTCGTGCCCGTTTCCGAGGCCAGCTGCTTCAGGCCGTCGGTTTTCGAAGCGTCGAAGGAAAACTCCAGCGTTTGGCCTTCGTAGCTCTGCACGGCCGGACGCGGATAGTCGGCCGGCATTTCCAGCACCGGCAGCTCGCCTTGGAACATGTCCAGCCAGTACGCCTCCTGACGCTGAAGCCGTTCTTTCTGCTCCTGCGAATGCTGCCAAACGGTGTAGTCTTTGTACTGAATGCGCAGAGGCTCCAATTGCTCGCCGCCGTACAAGCGGACGAATTCTTCAACAAAGATTTCCATCGAGACGCCATCGGAAATAATATGATGCATGTCGTACATTAGAATATGACGTTCCGGAGCCAGCTCGACAAGGCCTACCCTCAGCAGCGGAGGCTTCGCCAAGTCAAACGGACGGACGAAACGGCGAACCATCTCTTCGGCCTCTTGCTCATCCACTCGATAGAACTCCACGGCAACATTCACGTCCTGGTAAATCCGCTGCGATGCTTCGCCGTCCACCATTTCGAACCCGGTGCGCAGCGTTTCATGCCGCGCCACGAGCTTACGGAACGCTTCTTCGAACCTTGCCCGGTCCAAAGCACCCTCCAGCAACATCGCTTCTGGCATGTTATAGCTAAGCTCCGCGCCTTCCAGTTGATTCAGGATAAAGAGACGTTTTTGAGCAAAAGATTGCGGGTACACCTCTCGGTCATCCGCCACCGGAATGGCAACGAATGTCTGCTCATCCAGCCGGGAAATGGCGGCGGCCATGCTCTCAATGGTGGAATGGCGGAACACGTCGCGCAGCGGCAGATCCACGCTCAATTCTTTATGAATCTTGCTGACCAGCGTCGTCGCCCGCAGGGAGTGACCACCGATGTCGAAGAAGTTGTCGTGAACGCCAATCTCCTTCGCAAGCCCCAGCACCTCCTGCCAAATCGCCGCCAGCTTCGTTTCCAGCTCATTGCGCGGTGCGACGTACTCCGTTCCGCTTCCCGCTTCCCCTTC
The DNA here is from genome assembly GCF_054602585.1 of Paenibacillus sp. SEL3. Classification (NCBI taxonomy): domain Bacteria; kingdom Bacillati; phylum Bacillota; class Bacilli; order Caryophanales; family Paenibacillaceae; genus Paenibacillus; species Paenibacillus sp. SEL3. Next base: position 2,354,175 of record NZ_CM137725.1, read on the forward strand.
CGGCGCTGGCAGCGCCTTCCGGTCAATCTTTCCGTTCTGCGTCAGAGGCAGGCGCTCCATCTCCACGAAGTACGACGGGATCATGTAGCCCGGCAGCTCCTGCGCCAGCGCGCCGCGCAGATCGTTCACTGCCAGCTCCGCTCCGGTATCCGGCGTGTAATACGCGCACAGCGCTTTCTGCCCGTTCGCGTCACTTCGAACCAGCACCACCGCTTCGCGCACGCCTTCCACCCGCAGCAGCTGCGACTCGATCTCGCCCGTCTCGATCCGGTAGCCCCGGATTTTCGCCTGGTTGTCGATCCGGCCGATGAAGTCCACGTTGCCGTCTTCCATCCACCGCGCCAAGTCTCCGGTGCGATACAGCCGCTCGCCCGCGGCGAACGGGCTGTCTACGAACTTCTCTTCCGTCAGCTCCGGACGGTTCAAGTACCCGCGCGCCACTCCGACTCCGCCGATGACCAGCTCGCCCAGCACCCCGACCGGCACCGGATTCAGGTGCGCATCCACGATGTAGAATTTCGCATTCAGCCACGCTTTGCCGATCGGCACATGGCCTGTCTGCGGCAGCTTCGTCAGCGGCTCGTCGTAGAAACTGGAGTCGATCGCCGCTTCCGTCACGCCGTATGCGTTGATGATCCGGAACAACGAGCCGAAGCGTTCCTGCAAGATCCGGTAATCCGCCACGCTGCAGCTGTCCGAGCTCGTGATCAACAGCTCCATCCAGCTCATATTCAGTTGCTGCTCGTGCACGTACTCCAGGAACGGCACGATCAGCGCCGGCGTCGATTCGAAGATGGTGACCCGCTCCCGCTCCATCCAGTGGTGCAGACGAGACGGATCGATCCGGTCTTCCTTCGGCACAATCACCATCGTGCCTCCGTTGTACAGCGTCCGCCCGATATCTCCCACGAACACGTCGAACGAGAAGCTTGCGAGCTGCAGCAGCCGCACCGGGAACTGATCCAGCCGATATTCCCGCCGGTAGCCCGCCGCCGTGTTCACCAGGCTGCGGTGCTCGATCATCACGCCCTTCGGCTTGCCCGTCGTTCCCGACGTGTAGATCACGTACGCCAGGTCCTCTGGACGGGCTTCATGGAAGCTGTCGGCATTCGTCCGCTCCTCGCTGTACGAGGTTTCGTCGTCGAGGTACAGCACCGCCGCCAGCGCCAGCTCCTCTTCGCCGAGCCAGGCTTCGGCGCGCTCTCGCAGCGCCGTTTGCGTCAGCAGCACCTTCGCTCCGCTGTCTTCGAGCATGAACCGCACGCGCTCCGCCGGATAATCCGGGTCGAGCGGCACATACGCCCCGCCCGCTTTCCAGACGGCCAGCACGGCCACCAGCAAGTCCACCGAACGCTCGGCCAGAATGCCGACGATCGTCTCCCGGCCGATGCCGCTTGCGCGCAGCGTAGCCGCCAAGCGGTTCGCCCGCTCGTTCAGCTCCGCATACGTCAGCCGGTCGTTCTCGTACACGACAGCTGCCGCTTTCGGCGTGCGCTCCGCCTGTTCCTCGAACAGCCGGTGGAACGCCGCCACAGGAGCCGCTTCCGGCTGCGCCGGGTTAAATGCGCCAAGAATTTGCTCTTTTTCCTCTGCCGTCAACAAGTTCAGCTCGGCAATCTTCGCATCCGGACGGCTTACGATCGCCGCAAGCAAATGTCCGAAATGAGTCGACAGCCGCCGGATCGTGCTTTCTTTATAAAGAGCTGTTGCGAATTCAAAGCTGCACTCCAGGCCGCCGTTTTCTTCCGTAACATCCACACTCAGGTCGAACTTGGCCGTGCCGTATTCGCTAGGGTACGGGGACAATTTCAGTCCTTCCAGCCCAAACTCTTTGTCCTCCAAGTTTTGCAGGGAGAACATCGTGTCAAACAGCGGGTTGCGGCTCAAATCCCGGCTGACCTGCGCTTTATCGACGAGCTCTTCGAACGGATAATTCTGATGCTCGTAAGCGCCTAAGGTCGTTTCTTTCACTTCTTCCAGATACGACAGGAAGGTCTTCTCCGAAGCCGGATAATTGCGGAGCGCCAGCGTATTAACGAACATTCCGATCAAAGGCTGCGTGTCTCCGTGCGTTCTGCCCGCAATCGACGTTCCGACGATCAAATCGTCCTGACCTGTGTATTTATGCAAAAGCACGGTATATGCCGCAAGCAGCACCATATACAGCGTCGTTCCTCTTTGGGCCGCCAGTTGCTTTAAGCCTTCGTTCGTTGCCTCGTCCACGAAGGACGTCAGCGTTTGTCCCTCAAAGCTCTGCACGGCAGGACGCGGATAGTCCGTCGGCATTTCCAGAACCGGCAGTTCGCCCCGGTAACGGTCCAGCCAGTAAGCTTCCTCGTGTTTCAACTGCACTTTTTGCTCGTCCGACTGCTGCCATACCGCATAGTCCTTGTATTGAATGCGCAAAGGCTCTAATGACTCGCCGCCGTACAGACGAACGAGTTCCTCGACTAACACGTCCATCGAAACACCGTCGGATACGATATGGTGCATGTCGAACATCAGCAAATAACGTTCGGCTGCCAGCTCTACAAGCTCCGCCCGCAGCAGCGGAGGCTTCGCCAAGTCGAAAGGCCGGATGAAGGCCTGCACGACTTCAGGCGCTTCTTCCTCGCTCGCATGACGGTACTCGACAGCAAAGTCGACGCTCTCGTAAATGCGCTGTATTGCTTCGCCTTGTACGATCTCAAAGCCGGTTCGCAGCGTTTCGTGCCGTGCGATCAGTCCCCGGAAAGCCTTCTCCAGCAGGCTCCGGTCAATCGATCCTTCCAGCAGCAGCACGCCCGGCATGTTGTAGCTCTGATCGGCCCCTTCCAGCTGATTCAGGATAAACAGCCGCTTCTGAGCCGAGGAAAGCGGATAATATGCTCTTGCGCCTGCCAGCGGAATCGACGAGAACGACTGCTCTCCGATCCGGGAGATGGCCAGAGCCATCTCTTCGATTGTCGAGTAGCGGAATACGTCGCGCAGAGGCAGCTCAACGTTCAGCTCCTGATGCACCTTGCTCACCAGTGTCGTCGCCCGCAGGGAATGGCCTCCCAGGTCGAAGAAATTGTCTAGGACTCCAATGCCGGAGTAGCCCAGTACTTCCTCCCAGATCTTCACAAGCTGGGACTCCGTCCGGTTACGCGGCGCTACGTATTCGACGCCCGTTTGTATGCCGCCCTGCGGCTCCGGCAGCGCTTTGCGGTCCACTTTGCCGTTGGTCGTCAGCGGCATGCGCTCCAACTGCACGAAGTACGACGGGATCATGTACCCCGGCATTCCCTGGGCCAGCGAGGTTCTCATTTCGCTGACCGTCAGCGTTCGGTCCGCCACAAAGTAGGCAACAAGCGCCTTCTCGCCCTCGCCGTCCTGACGGGCGAGCACCACCGCTTCTTCCACGCCCTCGACGTTCAGCAGCTGCGTCTCGATTTCGTCCAGCTCGATCCGGTACCCGCGGATTTTCACCTGATGATCGATCCGGCCCAGGTATTCGATGTTGCCGTCCGGCAGCCAAGCCGCCAAGTCGCCCGAGCGGTACAGTTTCTCCCCCTCCGCAAACGGGGAATCGACGAACTTCTCCGCCGTCAGATCCGGACGGTTCAGGTATCCTCTCGCAAGGCCTTCCCCGGCCACGTACATTTCGCCCGCTACGCCGATCGGCACAGGGCGGCGGTTTTCATCCAGGACGTACACCCTCAGCGTCGGGATCGGCTTGCCGATATTGCTCTTCGCCGCCTCCATTTCGACCCACGTGATTTCCTTATACGTCACGTGAACCGTCGTCTCGGTAATGCCATACATATTGATCAGCTTCGTCTCCGGGTACTTCGTCTTGAAGCCCTTGAGCTGCAGCGGACTCAGCGCTTCGCCCCCGAAGATGACGTTGCGAATCCGCAGATCGTACGGATGGTCCGCCAAGACCTCACGCAGCAGCTGGTAGAAGTACGTTGGCGTCTGGTTCAAAATCGTGACCTGTTCGCGGCCCAGCAGCGCCAGGAAATCGGCCGGATTTTTCGCCGTCAGCGGCGGTACGATGACCAGCTTGCCTCCGTACAGCAGCGCTCCGTACATTTCCCAGACAGAGAAATCGAAGCAGAACGAGTGGAACAGCGTCCACGTGTCAGACGGCCCGAAGTCGAACAGGTTCTTGTCGTTGAACAGGAGGCGTACGACGTTCTTATGCTCGATCAGCGTTCCTTTCGGTCTGCCGGTCGTTCCTGACGTGTAGATGACATATGCCAGGTTGCCCGGCCCGGAAATTGGCTCCAGGTTCGAAGCGTCCAACGCACCTTCGGAGTCCGCCCCTCTGTCGCCCCAAACGAAATCGTCCAATTCGAGGCGCGTTCCTGCGAAGTCGGTCTTCTCGTGCAGATGCTTTTGAATCAGCAATAACGGCGCGCCCGAATCCTCGATCATGAAGCGGATGCGCTCCTCCGGGTAGTCCGGATCGACAGGCACGTATGCTCCGCCCGCTTTGAGAATCGCCAGAATGCCGACGACCATATCGAGCGAGCGTTCGGCCAGAATCGCTACCAGTTGGTCCGCTTCTACTCCCGTCTCCCGCAGCTTCCGCGCAAGGCGGTTGGATCGCTCGTTCAGCTCGCGGTAAGCCAGCTGTCGCTCGTTCATGACGGCGGCCACGTTGTCCGGGTAAAGCTCCGCCTGTTCTTCGAACAATTGAACGAGCGTCTTCTCGCGCGGAAATTCCGTGGTGGTGTCGTTAAAACGTCCGAGAAGGTCGGCCTTTTCCGCCTCCGTCACAAGTTCCAGCTCGCCCACTGTAATTTCCGGGTTATCCGTCACCTGCTCCAGCAGATGGACGAGATGCCCCTTGAGCCGCTCGATGCTGTCTTTATCGAACACTTCGGCGTTAAAGTCAAACCGGATTTCGATTTCGACTCCCGGCACCACGGTCACGTTGAAGTTATAGTTCGTCTGCTCCTCCATCTGAACGTCAGCGATCGTCAGGTCGCCGTGCTGCTGGTCGCCCGCCTGCTCCATCTGCTCGTCCACCGGATAGTTCTCGAAAGCGATGATATGGTTGATCAGGTTCTGCTTTTGCACGCTGCGGGCTTGAATTTCATACAACGGATAGTAATCATAACGCCCGGACTCCAGCGCCCACTCTTGGAGCTTCGCCATCAGGTCGGCGAACACGGTGTCCGCTTCGCTCGTGACGCGGACCGGCACCGTATTGATGAACAGCCCGATCATGGACTCGATACCCGGGATTTCCGCCGGTCTTCCGGCCACGACGCTGCCGAATACGGCATCGTTTGTTCCGTTATATTTTTGCAGCATAACGCCCCAAGCGGCTTGCAGCAGCGTATTGACCGTAACTAGGCGCTGTTTCGCCACCCGGTCCATCCGCTCGCTCAAGTCCTTGCCCAGCTCGGCGGTGACGTGATCAGCCGTAAATCTGCCGTTCGGCGCTGGTTCCTTTTGTCCCGGGAGTACGGTTTGCCCTTCATAACCTGCCAGGAATGCCGTCCAATAGCCGTATGCCGCCTGATCGTCCTGTTTCTCCAACCATTCGATGTAAGCGCCATAATCCGATCCCTTATCTCCCGCTGGCTGCTTGCCGGATGCCAAGGCCGAGTACGTCTCAAACAGCTCCTGCGTCAGCTGCGGCAGGCACCAGCCGTCCATCAAAATATGCTGGAAACTCCACAGCACATGATAGCTTTGCTCTTCGGTGCGCAGGATCGTAACCCGAACGAGCGCGTCATGTTCCATGTCGAAGCCGCGAAGTTTGTCATCCTCGGCCTTTTTATCCAAATACGCTTGTTTCTCGTCCGCCTGCAAATGAAGCAGCTCTTCATATTCAAAGCCGACCGGCTTGTCGCGGTATATGATTTGCAGCGGCTCGCCCGCCGGTCCTTGCACAAAATTCGCCCGCAGCACCAAATGACGTTTCGCAAGTTCCGTCCAGCTCCTCTCGAAAAGCTGGACGTCGAGTACTCCCCTCATCGTAAATTGCGTCTGCTCGAAGTAAGCGGCCGTTTGCCGGTCAAGCGCGCTATGGAACCACATGCCCTTCTGCATCGGCGTAAGCGAGTAAATATTTTCGATTTCCCCGAGATGGCCCGAACGCTGGGCAATTTGCTCTAGTTCGGCGATGGTCAAGCCTTTAAATTGCACGTCGCTAGGCGTCAATTCGGTATTTTCTTTGCCTGCGCAGTGGATAATGAGCTCTCGTAGACTTTGCTCAAGCCGCTGAGCGAAGGCTTCCATCGTTACCTTGTGATACTGCTTCCGGCTGTAGCTAAGATCAAGCGATAAAGCGCCGTCCAGCACCATGCCGTTGATATCCAGCACAAAGCTGCGGGCCTGCCGGTCGCTGGCCGGGCTGCCGCCGGAATAAGAAGATATACCGATCTCGTCCTGGTTGACATCATCGTCGAACTGGCCGAGGTAATTAAAATTAATTTCCGGCTCTGCGCCCCAAACAAAGCCATCCTCCGATTTGGAGAGATAGCGGCATATGCCGTACCCAAGCCCTTTGTTCGGAATGCGGCGCAAACTTTCCTTGACCTGTTTAATCTGATAGGCCAAATCCCGGTCGGTTTCCGGCTCTAGGACGACCGGAAACTTGGTCGTAAACCAGCCGACTGTGCGCGTGATGTCGATATCCGTTCCGATCGATTCGCGTCCGTGTCCTTCGAGATTGATCCGCACCCGTTCGTGTCCCGTCCACTTGCGAACGGCTATGCCGAGCGCCGTTACCAAAATATCGTTCATTTCGGTGTTGTAGGCCCGGTGAACCCGCTTCAGCAGCAGCTCCGTTTCTTCGGGAGTCAAACGCACGAACAGCGATTCGCTGTCCTGCTGCGTCGTAACGTCCGCCTCCAGATCCTTCGGCACGGCCGGAACCGCAATTTGTTCCACGGCCTGCCAATAGGCCCGTTCCTTCGCCATCTCCGCGCTTTGCGCGTAAGCGGCCAGCTGCTCGGACCAAGTGCGGTACGCATCCGTTTTGGCCGGGAAACGAATTTCCTCGCTTTTGCCGGCCTGCTCGTAACCCAGAGCGAAATCCTCCATCAAAATGCGCCAAGACACGCCGTCCACCACGGCATGATGAACCGCAAGCAGCAAATGATCGTCGTCCGCGCACCGGAACAGTCCCGCCTTCACGAGGGGCCCGTTCTCCAGATCGATGCCCGCTTGAATGTCCGTTGCCTTCGCTTCCACAGCCTGCGCGGTATTCTCCGCATCCTTGAAGTCGAACACGTCCAGCGTGAACAGCCCGCCTTCCTGAATCGCGCGGGTCCGCGCGCTAAACCCTTGTTCCGTCTTGCGGAACACCATCCGCAAGGCGTCATGATGCTCGGCCAGCTTTTGCAGCACCTGACGCACCGTCTCTTCGTCGAAGCGTTCCTTCCGGTACAGCATCACCGACTGGTTGAAATGATGCGGGTCCGCAAAGGAGCTCTCGAAAAACCAATGCTGAATCGGCGTCAGCGCCATTTCACCCGTTATTTCGCCTTGATCGATGGTACGTCCGATCGGTTTCACATGCAGGCTGAGCTGTGAGATAGTCGGATATTTGAACAAATCCCGGATTTCCAGCTTGTACCCGGCTTGATGAAGCCGCGAAGATACTTGAATGGACTTGATCGAGTCTCCGCCCAGCTCGAAGAAATGATCCGTTACCCCAACGCGATCGGCGTTCAATACCGCCTGCCACACATCGGCAAGCGTCCGCTCCGCTTCATTGCGGGGAGCTACGTACGCGCCGCCGGTCAGTGCGTTTCCTTCCGGGGCGGGCAAAGCCTTGCGGTCGATTTTGTCGTTCGGCGTGAGCGGCATCCGCGGAAGCTGAACAAAATGCGCCGGAATCATGTAATTCGGCAATTTTTGCGCCAGCTCGCTTCTCAGCTCGCCGAGCGTAAGCGGGCGGCCCGCGACCAGGTAAGCGCACAGTTCTTGCCCGCTTTTGCCTTCCCGTGCGATTACGATCGTCTCCTGCACGGAGTCGATCTTCAGAAGCTGCTCTTCAATCTCGCCGATCTCGATCCGGAATCCACGGATTTTCACCTGATGGTCAATCCGGCCCAAGTACTCAATATTTCCGTCCGGCAGCCAGCGGGCCAAGTCGCCCGTCCGGTACAGTCTCTCTCCGGGCTCAAACGGGTGTTCGATGAATTTCTCCGCCGTCAGATCCGGCCGGTTCCAATATCCCCGGGCGAGGCCGACGCCTGCGATGCATAATTCTCCCTCCACTCCGATAGGCGCTAGCTGATTCTGTGCGCCCAGTATATACAAGCGATGGTTCCAGATCGGACGTCCGATCGGTATCGCTCTGCGTTCGGTGTCATACGTAGACGCCGCCCACACGGATGTGGCGATCGAGGCTTCCGTCGGACCGTACGCGTTATAGTACTGTACCTTGTCTTTCCACTGCTGCACGAATTCGGCTGAAACGGCGGAGCCCGCCGTGATGAGCCTGCTCAGACTCGGCAGGCGGTCTGAATTCAAATAAGCCGCATAAGTTGGCGGCAAAGTGGCGATCGTAATTGCATGCTCGTTCATGAAACGTTCGAACAGCTGATCATCCAAAACCGTCTCGGTTGACGGTATATATAAGGTCGCCCCGAAATACAGGGCGTTGAACATCTCCCAGCACGACGCATCGAACGATAGGCTGGCGAATTGCAGCACTCGATCCTGTTCGGTCGTGTGAAGCGTATGGGCAAACGTCAGTTTCAAGCTGACCAGCCCGCGATGCTCCAGCATGACCCCTTTGGGTTTGCCCGTCGTACCTGATGTATAGATGACATAAGCCAGATCGTTCGGACCGCTGGCCGGCTCCAGGTTCGAGCCATCGTCGCTGTAGGCCTGCTCGTCATCCAGCGCCACCACGGTCCCTTCGAACGGCACCTGCAGCAGCAGCTCCCTTTGAGTCAGCAGCAACTGCGCGTTCGAGTTCTCCAGAATGTAGCGGATGCGTTCTTCCGGGTATTCCGGGTCGATCGGCACGTAGGCACCGCCAGCTTTCAGAACCGCCAGAATGCCAACGACCGTCTCCAGCGATCTCCTGGCCATCAAGCCTACTAGCTGATTGGGCAGCACGCCGACCGATCTCAGCGTCCGCGCCAGCCGGTTCGCCCGTTCATTCAGCTCCGCATACGAAAGCCGCCGCCCCTCAAAGACAACCGCCGTCGCTTCGGGCACCCGCTTCGCCTGCTCCTCCACGAGCTGATGAATCGTCCGATCACGGGGATAGTCCTTCTCGGTATCGTTAAAGCTTTGCAGCAATTGAAATTTCTCGTCCTCCGACAGCATGTCCGCCCGCACGATGTCCAGCTCCAACTCGTGGAGCCCCACGGCCAGCAGGCGATTCAGATGACCGACGACCCGAGTCATGAACTCGGAGTCATATAAGTGCTCGTTATATGACAGCGCTAGCTGTATCGTCCCACCGGTTAAGCTGAATTCAAAGGAACAATCCGTGACCACGTTTTGCCCGATTTCGTCCAGATGCAGCTCCTTAAGAGATACTAGCGTATGGATGACGGGTATCCCGTCTGCATATTGCAGGTCCAGCTTCTCCGCCATTTTCAAGAACGGAATATGTTGGTGCTGAATCGCTTCCGGCAAGGAAGTCCTCAGCTCGCTCAGAAGCGTTTTAAAAGTCGCACCCACCGAAAGCGAGTTTTTCAAAATGACCGTATGATTAACGGATCGGCGCGTCTCCGTCGGTTTCCGTACAACCGGCATGCCGACCAGAATGTCAGAAGCGCCTGTATATTTATGCAAGAGCGACTGAACACCGGCGAGCAAAATCATAAAAGTGGCCAGCGGAGCGCCCTTGCTCATTTGAAGGACGCGCTGCGCCACTTCCTCCGAAAGCGAACCGCCGACGGTTGTCATAATGGGCGCCAGGGAGCTTGGAGCTTTGCTGTAAGGCAGACGCGTCAAGGTATAATCGTCGCTACCGAATTTTTCGTTCCAAAACAACGTTTCTTTTTCAAAAGCCATCTGGATCGTTCCCCTTTCTTCATCGGCAAAAGCAATCCGGCGGAGCATATGCCGCAGCAACGCTCCAGCCTCGCTCCCCGCCTTTTCAAACATGTGACAACAATGTCAATGGCTCTCGCCAAGTCACCGCTTCGCTTGCCCGGTTGATCGCATGCGGCAATCCTCTGCCTAGCAGCTGTCCCGCTCGGCTCCCATGCGTGAAAGACAACAAAGAGCATCGTTCTATGCAAGAGATGCGGCTGCTTTCGGCTCCTCTGCTTCAATATGCTTGCTGCGGACGAGCCGCCCGAAGACGGGCTTTGGTTTAACATTGGGTTCGGAATTGGATTTGGGGGTGGACAAGGGATGTTCCTCCCATCGATGTAAGACTTGCTGTAGGGTTCCGGCCGGCCAGCACAAAGTCGGCCGTACCTCCGGATTCGGCACCGGAGCTGCCTTTGTCGAAGCTTATGTTTAAGGATATTGATACACTCTATGTACAATTTGTGTATTCCCCCGCCTGGTGTGGATAAGTAAAGATCCGGCTGCGGGGTAGTGAGCCTTTCCTGACGATTAGATGTGACGATGGTGCTGCATGAGGCTCAAAGAATGCTCCGTATGGCATGAACGGGACAGCCCTTGGATTGGCGGTGAATTCCAGCTTTTCAAAAATGCTCACGCGCTTCATCTTCCATCGGAATTGGGATAAGGTTGGCTTCATCCTTTCTGAACCTTCTGACGTCATGGAGCAACATATTCTCGACTGTCATTTTCCACAATTGTCGGTCTCCGCATGCCAGCTTGCTGGGTTGCCAGTGGACTGGTCTCTCGCGGCACAGCTTGGACAGGTATAAAAACCATCCAATTCTATTTTCTATCATAATTGGAAGGTTGACCTAGGTAGAATTATATCAAAATTTCCAATAATGTATAGTAAAACTTTAGTTAAATTGGGTCTTCCCAACATAAAGTGTTAATATTTTGCCTAAAAAGAGCGAATGGAGAAGAAACACTGGGAATGGCTTGCCATCAATCGGGGAATTCGACGCGTGTCGACACTGAGGCGGGGTGCCGGCCAATTTGGGAGATCTTCCCTGTATACATTCTCTGCTGGTGCTCCGAATCCTTGCGCTTGCGTCTATTTTCTAAAATAATCATGGATTGTAGAGTAGGCTGTATTAGATGAGTCATATCCAGTACCCACTTGGTAAACCAAATAATTCATCTTGTTCTCTTGTAACTTTCGCAAATGGTTTTTCACTTTGTTGAATAGCATAATAGAGATTATCTTCGAGACTATTTATATGGTGATTTGACAACTTATCGTTGTTTTTAGCATTATGAAGCCATTCGACATTCCTGAATAAATTGTAGTTTATCTGCCTTTCCGTAATAAGTGCCCACTCTATCTTTTGGTCTTTAAAGAACTCTTTTTCAATCTGTAATTTCTCTACAACTCGTTTTGTCAACTTGTTAGAAGGTTTGATAGAATGTGCAATAAATTTTATACTTTTTTCTTGTTTTACTGTAAGTAACATATCTGTAGTCATAATGATGGGAAGCTTATTCTTGGGGTCAGTTGGATGTTTAACTTTTATGCAATATAGAGGGTTTTATCTAGGGGTAATAAAGGAAATTGTTCGCGAATATCAATCACTTGCTCTGACCACTTCCATTTGGCAATGATGTGCCAATTCAAAGTGTTCAGACAGATAATGGTGAAGTCGACCACTTTTCCAACCAAGAATTCGAGTAACTATCCCTATTGAAGGTACATCATGTACCGTCAACCAAGGTTTATATTCCGAAAAGTGGCCTTGACCTCTTCCTTCTTTGATTTTCCGTTGAATAGATGCTATAGAGTTACTTGATCGAATTTTGCTCATTATTCACCTTCTTTTTAGAACTACTAAATCAGAGTAAAGTTCAGTTATCTTTTTCTACTCCTAAGATATATTTTAGTTTTACTTCAAAATACAAATGTAGAATATAACAACTCACAGCTTTATACAATAGCAAAGTAATATTTTTTAGCTATATTTTACTTCGTAGCCTATTCATAGGCTACTCGTAGGGTACAGTAGGGTATGAATAAGCTATAATATGGGCTATAAGTAAGTATAATTAGTAAGCAGATGGGTCGGGTAAAAGCTATTTGATTTTCTCAATAGAGATGAATTCATGAATACTTTGGAACAGCGATGTAAAAATTCGAGACTACTCCATGAATGGATACAAAAGGAAATTTCTAATAAAATCGGGGTAACTAAACAGGTTGTTTCTAATTGGGAGCGAAACGTAGCACGGCCTAAAATTAATCATTTAATATCTTTAGCAAAGGTTTTTGACGTTACAACTGATTATTTACTTTGTATTGCTAATCGAATGACGTTCCCTACTGTGTGGGCTCAATTGATACAGGTGTATCTCCAAAGATTAACCATTCTATATGGGAATTGAAGCTTTCCTTAATTGCTATAATTAAATCAAGAGAGGGTCTATATTTATCTTGCTCCAGCTCACTCAACGTTCCTTGAGAAATTCCAATTATACTTGCAAACTTTATTTAATTTAAGTTGTTTGTTTTTCTAATAGTTCGAATTCGTTGGCCTATTGTAGACATAATTGCCCTCCTAAGCTAAAAAGATCCCGATATATCATCGGGATCTTTCTTGATGTTTGTAAAATGACCAGTTCCAGACTTTTTTTACTGGTTCCGTACTTTTTTATCACCAGACAATTAATGTCGGGTGATAAAAAAGTACGGAACCAATTTTGTTGGTTTTATTGGGTTTGCCGCGGCACGTGATAAACACGAGAAATAAAAAGTCTGGAACCACCACAAATTACCATGAAAAGAAAGTTGGAAACCGACTCCCAAATGCGGTCTTCCGCTTAGTTTATTCCATAATCCGCTGGTTCGCTTACATCATTATAAAGTTTAAACCCACAAACTGTCTTACCCAATTTAAGTAATGCTCTCCCTTATTAAGTTGTGAGGAGAAGAATATTTTATATCGTGATAAAGAAAAGGAGTGTCGTTTCTGCATCAAAACAAGTTTTTTTGATTATTTTGATATCGTGTAATTGGCATTATTAAATCTTCTTCATAAATTTGTTGTAGAAGATTGCCGACTGGTTTTTGATATGCTTGACGAAATTAGCAAGCTCGTCCATATTTTCAGAATCATATTCAAGCACATCCTCCCGCCGTATAAGGACTATGTCGTATCTAAAGGAGATGCTTCATTGATTCACCCTGCCTACCGCTGCGGCGGTAGGTTCTTGCTGCTCTTCACTTCCATCATAAGATATATGCTTCCTGTTCATCGTAGCCGAAGCGGGTGAGGGAATTAGTGTAGCAATAAACAAGCAACTACGAAACCTCTCAAGAGATATCATACAGAACGACAAACGCCCGATGTGTTAGCCCAAACTTTTGAATGCAGTCTTTTACAGGATGATATAAACGATTTCTCCTTTCGAGATATTTCCCCTTATATGGTAGACACTCTATAGGTAGGAATCACACACAGAAGCATAGGGCGATTATTTAATTTTGAATATGTCCATCGGAATAATATATCAATTCAATCTTAGCAGGAGTAAGAATAATCGAATTTGCTTGGCTTCGTTATCTAACGCCTGCTTAATCCAAGGAACATATCATCAAGTGGTTAGGTAGAACTCTTTACGTAATTTTCTACACTGGCAAAGTAAAAATTACCTCAAGTGGATCTTTACCTGCGAAAAAATCTTCATACAATTTTCTAACTTCCATCGAATCTAATTCTTTTTCCTGCTTATTGATTAACCTATCCAACTCTTCTAAAATACTTACTTCCTTTGATGACAGCACCTTTGACTTAATAAGCGTGTCTTTCATATTGGGAAGTAACCCTCTTGGCCAGCAATCCTCATACACACCTCTGTATGAATCGTATAAGAATGTGATCTGACTTATTCCCGCATATTTCCGAACGTGTGGATGCACTAATAATAAAAATTGAGCGATAATTCCAGAACGCTGGATTAAATAATAAGCTTCTTGTACTTCCTTCATCAAGTAAGATTTGGCTTCTACAGAATTAGCAAGAAAATTGATGTACATTTTTGAGAGTACGTTTATTAAGTGTTCTTTCTCTAAATTCTCTTCCAACTTCTTAATTATTTCTTTTTCACTAATTCCCGCTTGTATAAACCCTATTAAACAAGCTGACATTCCTTTCACATTAACAGCTTTTTCAGCTACACATAACATATATTTATCAAAGATTTCCTTAAGGTAGTTTTCACTAAATGTGTAAATGTCTAAACATTCAATGATTGTTTCTATTACTGAAGCTTGATCATACTTATCTTCTATACGCGGGAGAAGGTCTATCAAATGTTCAACAAATTCTTCTCCGTAATATTCTAGCAAGCTAGGATTATATTTTACTTTTTCTAGTAGAGCAAAAAACGTTTGATATTCTTTTGTATCATTATTTTGTGTTAGATATTTGAATAGCTCATTAATATATTTAACTTTCTCGTCCACTAGACTTTCTCCCTTTCTATTGTTAGTGTTACTTAATTTAACTTTTTACACGACTTTATATCAGATTAATGGCAATAAAAGCAATTCTACCATAGAAAGCCTAGTGCCATTGTACTACATGCCACTCAATCCCTTTAGGAGTTTGCTTATAAATAATTCGCATTACACCATTGTTTCCATGTTCATCTCGTATATATACAGAATTCCACCCTGCGTAATTCTGCCCATTACGCCTATTATCAAGAACATGATCGTTTAATGCCTCTAAACGCGCTTTAGCGCTTTTGTCACCCCGAGCTTGCGCTGAAATATCATCAAGAATTTGATTAGCTAAATTTCTCTCATGTTTAGTTAAATGACGACTTTCTGTTTTTCCTGATATACCGCCTCTTACTGGAATTTTTTGATTTAAAGAATCTCTTGGATTTAGTATATTTGCATGTTCAATTCCTAATAATTTCTCAGGCGGTATAGATTCTGGCCCCTCAGAGAGATGATCATCCTTCTTATGCGATCCTCCTGGTGAAGCACCGTCATCTTTGGAATGTTTCTTTCCTTCCTTTCCTTTCTTTCCTTTCCTTCCAACTACAAACGCAAATGCTGCTTCTACTAACAGATGGGCATTTTCTTGTTTGGAGCTATTTTTTGCTTTTTCATAAACAGCCTCTGGTTGCGTTATGACTTTAACAATTTTATCTGCTACGTCTTGTTTTCCTTTAAAGTTATCGACTACCATTTGGCTAATATCTAGATTAGGAAAGTTACGTATTCGCTCCCATGTTGCCTCTAGATATTCATGAGAGGAGTTTTTGATTTCACTCAACACAATCCGCTCAGTCTTATCCAGATCTTTCATAAAAGGACTTTCCCTAAACGGCCCATACTCTTTTCTATAATCGTCAATTGAATTCAGAAAATCAATCAAATATTTTTTCTGTTCCGTCGTGTATCCTTTCATATCGTCCCGATACTTGGAACTCATCAAAGCTCTGTCACTATATCGAAAATGGTTGTCTGTCTGCCGCTGATGCTCCATTAATGCAATTATATCTGTGGAGAGATCCTGATTATTATAATAAGCATCCAGCGCATCCTCAAACTGTTGATCCACATTTCTTTGATACCAGCGTTCCCGTATATCAGAAGGAATATCACTATAGGCTTGGACGGAAGCCTGATTGACTCCTTTTACATAGTTGATGAAATCCGATATGGATTGTACTCCTCCATATCCTCTGGCACTCGTCCACACCTTGCCCAGGAAATCCATCATCGCATGTTGTTCACGCGCCCTCTGTTCCTCCGCATGCGCCTGTAAGGTTTGGGCAGCAACCTTGGCGGTCTTCCCCAACACCACTCCCCAACCATGGGAAGGTACACTGGCGATCATGGACAAGCCTGCTGCCGCATATTTAACTATGGATGACGGTCCGGAGGAAGCGACCTCGGAACGAATCGAAGCTATTTTTTGACTTGCTGCTTTTGGAATGGCTCCCAAGACAGGAATAGACCCAGCCACATCACATACTTTCTGGGCTAGTCCCAATACACCATCCAGTAGACTGGCCTTCGGTGAGCTGGGAGTGTTTACGGCTGACTTAACGGCTCCCTCATCTTTCGATGTAGCGCCTGAATTGGAGCTTCCTCCTGTACTGCTGCTTGCTGTACTTTTCGCCGCCTGCGCCTCTGCATAGGCTTTTACAGACATTAATGGCGGTTCCCAGACCGGAGCCAGTTCGGCTACAAAAACCGGTTTTTTAACCGTCCCTTCCAGTTGAACTTTAGCGGATCGGATATCCGTTTCACCGTCCAGCATCAAACTGCTGCTGCCTGCTTTGAAATAGATGGCCTCGGCAGCTTGAATATTTAGTTCCCCATCTGCATGCAATGAAAGTGTATTGCCCGCCGACAATGACAATTCATGCTCACTGACGACCTGAACACCCGATGCATTCAATTGAATGTAAACCTGCTCCGACTTGGCCGTCATCTTCAACTCACTGGCACTTAGCTTGATATCCTTGTCATGAGGTGTCCCCCAATACTTGGTGGCTGGGTCAGCGAGCTTTGGCGAGTTTCTCCTTGTCGTATGGAGCTTGCCGCATATCCATCCGCCTCCTGCTCTGTAGGGAACCGGACGGATACCCTATCTCCTCGTTCCGGCATGACGTACAAACCGCTATTCCCTTCGGCTGTATAACTGCTAGCATATGGAAACCACCATGCCGTTTCCCGATCCTGCTTTTCATCCACTGTAAGATGAACACGTATTCGGCCTGACTGGACCTCTAATACATGCCCTTCCAGTGAGGCTCCGGTGAGGTTCGAGTACAAAATCTCTGTTTGCTGAATCCCCTGTTCGTGAACCAGTTCATACTCGTGTAGCAGTACTCCTTTTTGCAATTCAGAAGTGACTTCCGCTACCATCCATTGCTCGCCATTCCAATCCGTCAGATCCCCGGGCCGGGCAAGCTTTTCACTCTGCAGCAAGTAGCTAAATTTTGTTTTGCTGTTGGGATCAAAACTGCGCCGAGTACGGTAAACGGGATGCTTCATTTCAACGTATTGTCCCTCCGGCATACCCAACCAGAATTTGGGCCCGTTTAGTGAAATTTCCGGGACCAGCATAGCTCCAAATCGGGAAGCGACCCGTTTGAGAAAGGCCCAATCCGTCTCCTGATACTGTAAAGTAAATGCATGCAGGGTAGCACCATTTGTTACGTTATCAATAACATCGGCCTGGCTGTACTTCTGTATGATTTGCTTGATCAAATTTCCGTAGGGCATTAAAGTATCCTGATAAGAACGAGTTACAGGTGTGATATCCAACTGAATTGTATGAGATACGGCTTCAAGCTCCACATAATAGATGCCACGCACCATCCGTGTTTCTGCATGGACCAGTAAACCATGGAACAAAATGCGTTCAGGCTGATCATTTTCTGTTTTGGTACGGATAATGACCGGTTCGTTATCCTGATCCTGTTCTATGTAATGATCTCTCTGTTCCTCATCTATCCATCCACTGATCTTTAACCGGACGTGGTCATTTAGTTTTCGTTCGATACGCAGTTCGTTTATCGTTTGAAGAGGATATGGACCTGTACATTCCAGTTCCTTATACGTTAACATCGTTTGTATGTGATCCAACTTGTACCTCCTTACTCCAGCGTCTGGCCATCGTCTGTAATCCGAATCATTCCCCCGTATAGGCACGCATTCGAGCATTGGTCCAGCAAGGCCGGTTCTCCTTCCACAAGCACATCGCTTTTGCCCCCGATCCAGGGTCCGGTGATCACCGGAACACAGTTCGCTTTTTTGACCCCATAAATATCGACCATGTCACTGCTTTTGACCGCTGGATTGGCTGGGCAGGAGCAACGGCCAAAATTGCTGATATTGGTGCCGGGCAAGTAATCTCCAACATTCATTTGGGCTTTCTCCTTCACATATACGCCGTGACTGAACGGTCGTTTGAGCCGTGTCGGCTGCGTACCAAAGCTGCAGCTCAAGATGGCCCCGGCAACTACGTAGCCCTGCTTGCTTCCCCGTCCAGCCTGAATAGTTTCCTCTTCCGAATGAGATTTTTTTGCCATTCTTCTCTTCCCCTTCCCCATGTCCTTTCTTAGTTTGTTTTCACTTCGCTACCCAGAACATTGGTTATTCCACCCAACGATACGGTACTGCCTTTGCTCGTCATTTGAATTTCATCCCCGGCCGTGATTTTCACTTTACTGCCGGAATGAAGGGAGATATTCCCTCCTGCTGAAAATTGAATCTGTTTATCGCTTACAATGTGAATTCCATTTTTCTCATTTAACTGGATATACATCGTCCCCTCTTTACTGGTGATGATAATTTCATCAGGGGTTAATTTGATTTCCTTGCCGTGCGCGGTACGAAACAATTTGATGTCAGGATGTGCAAGAGCGTGTTGCCCCGCACTCCGATTCTTTTCGCGCAAAGATGTACTTGCCATGCCCTCTTCTTCTCGATGGGTAGGGAAATAGAGCAGAACGGTATCCCCGAGCTCAGGCATTACGTACCATCCGCTATGTCCTTCTGCAGTATAAGGAGAAACATAGGTAAACCAGTGGGCCTTTGTAGGGTCCTGCGCAGCATCGATATGTAAATGTAGTTTGATACGATCTCGCTCTACCTGAATGACTTTACCAGGTAAAGACAGACCGATAAGCTGCTCGTTTAACACCTCTTGGTGTCTCAATCCCTTGTGGGAAGTCAGGGTATACACGTGCTGCATCATTCCTTTTTGCATATGAGTGTCTACCTTGTACACATACAGATTTTTACCCTTAAAGGTAACGGTGCTGCCGAGCTCTAATACCTGCTCCGCCTCAACCCGGTAATCAATAAAATCATGCTCGTTTACATGTGCTGTATCATTGCCGTTAAAATAACGATAATCTCCAACTCGCTTGCTGACGGTATAATGATAATTGGTTAAGTCCAGTCCAGACTGGGTTTCCTCGACTCCAAAATAGCACTTTGGCACATCAAATACCGACGCAGGTGTGAGTGAAGTATGGTAACGCGAAGCGATCCGCTTGAGGAACTCCCAATCGGTTTCACGATATTGGACTGCTATACGGCCTAAAGCCGCTCCCCCTGTAGCGGAATCAATGATATCAAAACCGGGATAATCTGCTCCTACAGCCCGCAGCAATTCCTCAACCTTCATATTTTTGTCCTGAAACGACCTGTTCTTTTTATGAATATCCAGTTTATACGTGTGTGATATCGCCTCAACCTCCAGGTAATACACATCTCTGACCACTTTGACTTCCATATGGAGCACCGTTCCGTTAAATAGCGGTGTTGGAGTGCCTGCTTCATCTAGTTGCGACACACAAACCGGGGAATCGGCTTCGATCAACTGGACATAGCTGTCCTGTAATTCTTCAGGTAAAATAGCGGTAAAAGAGAGCCGGGTGTGCTCATTCAGCCGCTTGGTCATATGGAGTTCCTGAATGCTAACCAATTCAAATGGTGTAATTTGCAACCGATCATATGTAATGTGGGTTAATGTCATAAGAGTTGATTTTCCTTTCGCTCAGACTCTATTTTCAACGTTAGCAGCATACTGCGGGCTATTGGCTGCCAGGTTGCCATCTCTTCATCCGTACAGTTAAAAGTACACATTAGCGCACGTCCTTCCAGCACCGTAAAGAAGGATAAATTATATACACGTGCGTTCCATACTGGTGTCATAAATTCGCAGTATCCAATCCGACACTCTTCGTTCTCCAGCACTTCATGGCCAAACCATTCAGTCAACTTCTGGGTTTGCTTTACCACCTGAGCCATCTCATCCGTAAAGTACTCCAACTCTTCGGTTTGTAATGGACTCTCGGTATGCTTGAAGGTTAAGTTAATCGTGCCTGTGTTATTGGTAAAAATAAAATCCGGACGATGATGAGAAGGATATTTTAATCGTTGCTCGTGCATGGGCATATCCCGAAAGCTATTTGGCATCGTAATACAAATGCGTTCATCCAACAAATGTCGCTGAGCAAAGACCAGTCTTTCTCCGCCAATTTGCATAAGTGTTTGTAGCGGCTGTCCAAACGGCTCCTTCCCGTGAGCGTGATTCAACCCTTCATGCTCAATTAAAGATTGATCATTTTCGATATTTTCTACAGCTACTGTGTGTAGCATCGAGACTATTTTCTGATCCAGATGTTCCATACATTATCCACTCCCATCTTTATTACTGCATGACGACTTCCTGAAAGGTGATGCCACTTGTCCCCCTCCGCAGCAGACTTTCCGCCAAGGTCAGATTGACCAACGTGCAGGTTTCACGCAACCCTTGAACTTGCAATAGGGATTTCCCCTCGGTACGTTTTCGATCTACGACTAGCTTCATCAATGTTCCTCCAGGATGAAATTGACTTTGCTCACCCAAACAATCCACTAACGGGGGTTGAGTCATCCAATACAACTTTTGCTGCGAACGTTCCATATCCCGAAGCAAAGCCATGCGGCTAAACAAGCCCGGCACAAAGACCTGTAACAATTTATGCACAGCATCAGATACCATCATCCTGGAACCCATTAGAATATCAGGGTAAATTGTATAATCGTGACCATTAACCTTAAACTGTGCAGCATAAGATAGAGGCCAATTCGTCCAGCCATTTAGGTCCATCATCTCTGCATTTGCCTCTTCATCCCACACGGGTACAGCAGCATTCAACATCCGATCATCCTGCTGACAAAGGAAATACTCCACTATGCCACGCTCCCTCCATTCCCTTTCCGTTTGTCCCACATTGTGTTATCCAAATTAAGTTAGACTCTGAACGGCTGGATGCATACCTAAACTAAACCGGCTTCCATCCAGCACCGCTCCTTTGAAGCAGGCTCCCTCAAACGTTGCACCCATAAAGTCAGCCCCCTGCAATATGGCCCCGGTGAAATCTGCATCCTTCAAGTAGGCTCCCTGAAATTGAGCTCCTGTAAGATCCGCTCCTGCAAAACTTACGGGTTGAAAACCGGGTCTTTCCCATCGTTTAGACTGGTAAATTCCAGGTACAGCTATTGCATCCCGGAAAGATGCTCCCTTTAAGTTGGCTTGTTCAAAACGGGCTTCCTGAATCAAACAACCGCTAAAATCCGCTTCTTGTAAACAGGCTTTATTCCAACGGGAACCGATCAGATTTCCTCCTGTAAAAACACTATTGTTAAAAGAACTTTCACTCAAATCGGCATATTGCAGACGTATTCCCTCATAATCTCCTCGAGATCCGTCAATTCCCCGAAAAACTTCATGTATGTAGTCATATGGCTTCTTTTCCTCAAGCCAATCTTTCGTCACCGTCGAATCTTTGACACGCACATCCCGTTTATAAACGACTTCACTTTGGTCCCAATATTCTCCGACTCTCAGCTCGAACACATCTTCCAACTGTATTTCATGAGCAAACTGTATTTCATCCAACCATTCTTCTGTGATACTAAAACGCGCCAAAGCAATGATATATTGGTGAATATGTATTGCCGCGCGCAATTTCATCCTTTGAATATCATCCAAGCCGATTCTTCCACCATATTTCTTAGCATGCTTACTTAATTCCGTCTCCCACTCGTCCAAATAGCGAAAGGCCCATTCTGCATCATAAGTATTTCGGCAAGGATGGCGATCCATAAACCACGTCTTGTCCATGGCCTCCACCAAATAGGTCGCCCTTCCGTTTGCTAATTCGGTACGAAGCATGGAGTAAGATATATATCCCAACGCCTGCTTGGTACCTTCTCGCTGCATCTGCTTGACTTTCCCGAGTAGTTGCTCCAGTGAATTACGAAATGTCTTCACCAAAGCATGCTTACGATTTTGAAAAGAGGCTTCCAACGTAAATAACATTTGATGCTTTAACGGTTCGTGGACCTCATTTGCAAAATGTTGAAGAATTTCCTCACGATTCACGTTCCATCTCCTTTCTGGTTGCTGCATTTATATACTACCGTACATATTAAAATAGCTGGTTATCTTAAACCGAAATCTAATATAAATGATATGTGAAATCATAATTTTCAAGGGTATATTTAACAATAAAACATCCTTATGTATGTATCGGACAGATTAGTGATTTTGTTTACAGAAAGAACCATAATAAGTGTTATTTTCAATGTAAACAATAAAGACTTGCTATACAACTAATCTATCAAATCGTATATCTTAGGAGAGTGAGTAAATATAATTAATTCCCCCCATCTTTCCTCGTTTCATATGATGTTTACAAATCATAGTGAACCTTTAAGACTTAATAATCTCATTTCTATACTCTACTCAATAAAAAGCAAAAACCCGCTCAGAGAGCAGGATGAGCAGGTAGAGCAACGGGAGTCAAACCTCTTCCAAGAGGCAAAGAAACAGATTCTGCGGGTGTAGTGACAGGCTTCCCTTTCCCTGTCACTGAATAACTTCGAGTCTCCAGCTAGCCGCACTAGGAATCCCCCTTTGGAGACAGACGTTTGAGAATGACGTCTCTTTTGTTCATTTTATTGAATTAGCTCCGACACTTGATAAACACGAGAAAAAAAGTCTGGAAACACCAAAAATCGCCATACAAAGAAAGTTGGAAACTACTCCATTAGTGGATTTCACCAGTTAACTCAATAAGGTATAGATCAACGTTTGAATAGTACTTCTATCTGTATCCTATAATGGTTACTTCAAAATAATTCCATTTGTAACGCCTGATCTTGCGCGTCGTGCTTTTTGTCAATTGACCGTTATTACAATAGGGATTTGTACTCCAAAGTAAGAGAGCTCGTTTGTGACTTGTATGTACCAAAATTAAAATGAGTATTTCTAAGACATATCATTAAGGAGCTCTCGTGAAAGATTAGTACCGAACAATCTTCAGTTTTATAAAATCAATAATTTTATCTCTATCTTCTTTAGTAAGTTCTCGAAACAAAGAAATAAGTTCTAATTCCTGAGCTTCAATGGCTAAATTAAAAATAGCGTTTTTTGATACAGGCGTATCTCCAAAGATTAACTACTCTATATGGGAATTGAAGTTTTCTTTAATTGCTATAATTATATCAAGAGAGGGTCTGTATTTATCTTGCTCCAGCTCACTCAACGTTCTTTGAGAAATGCCAATTATATTTGCAAACTTTATTTGATTTAAGTTGTTGTTTTTCTAATAGTTCGAATTCGTTGGCCTATTGTAGACATAATTGCCCTCCTAAGCTAAAAAGATCCCGATATATCATCGGGATCTTTCTTGATGTTTGTAAAATGACTAGTTCCAGACTTTTTTTACTGGTTCCACAGTTTTTTTATTGGTTCCGTACATCTTTTACTGGTTCCACACTCTTTTATCACCAGACAATTATGTGTACATACAATAAAGTTGTGTACTAGCTCCCCTTGGTGTATCAACATTTTTTCCGATTTTCCGATTTTGTAATATACAATAAAGTTGTGTACTAACGAGTAAAATGCAACTTTTTTCACCTGTACGATATACAATAAAGTTGTGTACTGAAGTCCAGTATTTGTAATTTATTCTTCAAAAAAATAGTACTAATAATATTATTAAAGTACCTGATTTTAATTTCATTTTTTATTAATAAGTGCGTCCGTCTTTATATTTTCTAATATCTCTTTTGAATACAATTTTTTTAATAGAAGTTCTAAACCTAGGTCTTCGTACTTTTTAAGTTCTTTTTCTATCCAATAAAAAGTAGTACCTAAAATTTCTTTCATGTCATCAAAAGATATATCTTCTCTATAAAGGAGTTCCTTAAATTTTGCTTCCCACAAATGACCTTTAGATATAATATCTAAAGTCCCTAAATTGTCTCCATCACATTCGGAGTAGGCATACCCGCATGTAGGACACATAAAATAGCCATAAATATCACCAGATATCATTTCACTATTCACCAATTGAACGACTAGTTGTTTATAATTAGGACACACTTTATTAGGGCATGGCCAAGATTTCATATTTTTCCACGGTAGATATTTATCCTCATGTACAAAGTTAGTTATTGAGCCTGAGAAATATATCATGTACAGTACATAGAATATAGGGTGAATAGATTGTTTTTTCCATATGGAATTAATTTTCAAACTTTGAATGGAATCTTCAATTCGTTTCACATATTCCTCACTAAATTTAGCCTGGAATTTTTGGTTTACTTTTATATTCCTTGATGTATGTTTATTCGAAATATGCTCTTTGTAGAGTAATATTCCCTTCATTTTCTCTTCAATTTCTATGACATCAAGATTCACTTTTTCGTCTAGTAACAAACGATTTTCACATGCAATTGTTAAGAGGATTTTGTTTTGGTTAGGAATAACACATTCAAGGGAATGTCCGGAGGAGCAAAATAAAGAAGGAACCTTAGGGATTTTCTCCGTACTTGTCGCCAGTACTTCACCACATACAGGGCATTCAGATAGGAGCATAATATTGTGGGTGTCGCACACGAGGGTACCCGCTAATTGATGTGATCTATGCCAATAAGGATCACCATATTTATGCATGTCTTCAATGAAACAAAGGGGACATAGGCACAGATCTGGGTTAGTTATTTTAAAGCCCATGCTGTTTTCTAGATTGGTTAGACGATCATTCATGATCGTATTTTTAATTTCCTTCTTTTTGTGATTTGGAATAAAATGATTAAAATAGGGATGGAGCGTGTGCGTTTGTAGCAAATACGCAGCATCTATTAACGATTTTGATGGAGTTATGGGTCGCATTAAATGACACATATCTAGCAAAGTCGAATATGATTTGATTAATCTAGAAGCACTTCTTAGTTGTGTACCTAGATAAAAATGAAATCGCGCGCAGATACTATAGATATACTCATCAGGATACAAATTGATAATCAATATGTCTCCCCCTCACCCTGCATAAAGGATCATTCACTAAAAGTTATCAATGTAATTATCCGATTTGCTTTTCGCAATTTAAACATGCAATTTGCTCAAAGATATAATCATCTAGAGTTCTGAAATTAGAATTGTTCATCCCTGCTTTCTTAAGTATAACCCACTTCTTTAGCGTCACTTTGTTATTTACACATTGTTGGATCGCCCAATGGATCTTCCTTTTTTGATATTGTTGAATAGGCTCTACATGCTTTGCAAGTGTCGCCTTACAGCAAGGTAATTTATCTAGATGCTTCTCCAACAGTCCAGAATACCCTATTATTCTTCCTACTCGAGTCTTGGTTATCCTTATAGGTTTGTCCTTACTATTCTGTAACTGATGAATGGCATGTAGCATTCGGTCGTTTATTTCCAAATCCCGTCGTTTCCAATCGACTCTATCATAAGATAGTGGTAAATTCTCTTTGCAGGTAAGAGGCTTTATTTTCTGTTTTCTTCTTGAATGATTTTCAGGCATCGGGTCAACCTTATTTTCCTCAGCATTTCTTTTGAGTTTGTAATTCATGACTGTTTTAGAGTCGCATTTCATCAAACGAGCAATTGCTCTTACGCTTAACGAATCCTCCTCTAATAAAACATTTAATTGGTTTTCCCAAACAAAACCGAAATTTCTGATGGTGCTTATTTCACTTACATGCTCTTTCTTTCTGTCTGGTCCTTTTCTGGAGTAAGTAAATCCACAAATAGGGCATTCAAAAATACCTACTGGTTTTCGGGTTTTTGAACATGCCGTTATTTTCACCTTGTTTATGGACTCAACATATTCATGATCGGATACCTTGTTTAAACATGGCCAGGGGCCTGTGCCAAAAGGTGAGCTACTCTCTTCCTGCAATAAGTCCTCCGGTTGATCCCATAGTAATTGAATACATAGTATATATAAAAGAGGATGTTGTGATTGTCTTGGTTTTCGAAGAATAGTGGATAACCAACTAAATTCGTTTGATATTGGAAGGGGTACCCCTATGCGACTTAAAAATGTACTATTATATTTACTAAAAAATCGCTCTCTTACTTCCCTTTGCCTCACCCTTCCAGCTACTGTACATAAGTCTAAACGGTGTAATTGGTTCATAATTCGACTATACATTAACGTATGATTAAGCTGACTATATCCCCCGTGTAGGATAAACCTACTTGTCTTTGCGAGTTGTAAAATATCCATATCTTTCTCGGGACATATAAAATGAGCTAAGGAATGTTGATTTTTACAAAATCTATTCAGTAACGTTGGATACTGAATACGGTGATCCAAAAAGTCATCACCACATTTAAAACATTTGTCGATCAGTACGCAGTGATGTGTAGGACAAGCCCATACGCCTGGAAGTTGGTGAACTCGATGCCAATAGGGTTCTCCATACCTTTGTTCATCCTGTTGTATACATAAAGGACACAGCTTGAGTTGCTTATGGGTTTTAATTACACTGGCCATTACTCCTGAAACTAGGTGCGTAATCTGACTTTTATCGGATAACATCTCTTTTTTTACACGCATTCTTTGCTGTTCTGACCAAAAAGGTTGGTAATAAGGATATAATGTGTGGGAATAAATTAATTCCTCCACACTACATTTAAACTTGAATTTTTGCATGAATGTCATCAATCCACTGGGTAAATCATGAACTGGTCTACCTGCTCTTAATTCAAGCAAGTTATTGTATGTAGCCCGGATGCTTTTATGACCTCTTGTCCAATGCATTCTAGCCATAAAACTACTGATTAATTCATCAGGATAGATCTCCATGCTCATGAGTTTCACTCCAATTTCAAAAAATTGAATGGATCTTGAATATAACCCGCTTCTTTTAAAATATCATAACTGGTACTAGTGGCTTTTTTCTTTTTGTGCTTGTTTAGGACTGAGACCAGACCTACTTGTCGCACTTGTTTTTTTTCTCTTTTTTGAGGCCGAACAGCATTAACTTTATCGTTTTGCTCATTTTTCGTAGGTAATATCGCCTCCTGAAACGAAGCAGCTCTCCACTTGTCTTTATCTTCGCATTTACTTTTCTCTGCTACTTTTCTAGCCACATCTTCTGTGATACCGGCATCCATTAACCATGTTACAATTTCATCTAAATCATTCTCTTCCTCTTGCTCAGAAAGAAGCGTATCCAAATCCATAGAAAATTGTTTCTCAAATTCTTTTTTGTCCGACAATGATATTACTCGTTTCGGGGAATCACTAAGGAATATATCCAGAAATTTAACCAACTCTCTCTTTTTTCCACTTCGCAGAGCATTAAGTGCGGGCTGTAATATTTTAAATTGCTTCTGTGCCACAGAACTTATGATGGAAGGAGTTAATTTTTCTCCCTCTTCAATCGCTTTCTTTTGAGACTCAATATATATCTTCACGGCAACGTCTGGAATTCCCTGACTTTCTTCATACATAATCCTATTGAATTCTTCTGTTAGTTCCACTTCAATCTGTGTCCATTGATGTTTCCATAGTTGCGACAAAAAAATAGTCCAGTCTGTACTGTCCATTTGAAGTCGATCCCAATAAATGCTGCCCTGATTGGTCACTCGCTTGGTGTTTCTGAATTCCTTTGCAAAAATATCTTTGGCTTTTGGCGTACCTATTAAAACAACCGGGACTCCAATCGTATTAATTAGTGTATTAAAAAAATTTAACATCAGCGCTGCGCCACCACTTCTTGCTTCATTTAAATATTGTATTTCGTCTATAACCAGAACGCCCAAATGATATCGCATCGCTAATGAAGCCAACAAAACAATTAACTCATCCGTTCGATATCGGGCATAATTTTCATAGTGTACCTCGCCAAATAGGTCACCCATCTCTTTAATTAATCCAAGACAAAGTTGCTTAACGGTACCAGTGACGGGACAATCAACTTTTACCCACACGAGTTGCTTTTCTTCATATTCAGGATGAATAATGATCTGTGGATACAAGTTCAGGACTCTATTGATTCCTGTCGTTTTGCCCGCACCTGAAATACCAATAACAGCAATACCGGAAGAGGTAGCCGCAGGAACAAAAAATCTTTTTTTCTCAAGATTAGCTATAGCCTCGTTTTTAAACCCCATCATCACATTTCGCATGCGACGAATATCATCATTCGTTCTTAAATTTCGTGATACATACCCTTGCCTAATCAGTTCGGAAATATCCTGCTGTAAATCAATATGATAGCTTAACGGTACCACAAAGCTTCTTAAACGCTCGATACAATGTCTTCTTTTACTCGGACTCAACAACCGTTCATCTGGGTTGAATTTCCTGATGTTCTTTATCATCCGGATTGCCTCCTCGTCCTCTAAAATAGGAGGAAGACATTCAATGAGCGGATGTCCTTGATAATCCTGTATCCCTGTATCATGATATTCAGCGACTTCAACTCTTCCTCGAAAAGGATGTCTGGTGTTCACTCCTCTTCATCCTCCTCCAAAATCTTTTGAAGTAAACGACTTTTATCTGTGTGAGGCACGTCGTGGGAGGCACCATGCAAAGGAATCACATTGCCCCCCTTCCTTTTGGTATCCCCACTACGATCTGTCCAGCTCTTTTCCTGTCTTTCCTGTTCTTTATCATTTGAACGATTTTCCCGCATATTCTTCAGTCTTGCATGAGGGGTTATTCCCTTCATAGCTTCGTTTGTTTTCAATTTAGCTTCTTCTACAATGGCTGCATTTTTGGTACGAAGAATAATCCGTTCCTGAATGTTTTCATCTTGACCCACCCTGGATTCTCGTTCTTCATACGCTTTTTTGTCTATTTCTTCTTCATAACGATAGTTATTCGACGTTTGTTTTTGTTCATACTGATCGTCCAATCGGTAACATTCTTCGAAGCGACCATTTTCATGTCTTAAAAAAATGACAGAAATATCTCTTGGATCATAACTATATTCAATCTCAATGACTTCCTGATTCTTTGCCCGAAACCTCCAAGATTCTGTCTCGGCGGTGACGCAAGTATAAGAATGTCCCGCGAAACGAATCCCTTTGGCAGTATAACGTCCTTTTTGGGAAGGCAGGAGATTCATCCGAAGTTCTTCTTTAGTCGCCCACCGTAGTGAACCATGCCCCTTACGAACACCCCAATTCCATAAATGTAAAGGAGTTGCTTTGACTTCGTCCTCAATCATCGGCTGGGAACGCTCATAAGAAGGTAAAAAACGTTTATTATGATAACGCACACACTCAATTAAGATCATTTCGAATTCATGAATATCAAGAACAGCTTTAGAACGATAGTCGGATTCGCCTCTTTCTTTTTCTCGTTCAAGAACAGCACCTGGAGTCCATTTTATAGCCATTCCCTGAATTAAATCGAAGGTTTTTTCTACTACCGGTTTCCAATCGGGACGATATGGAGGTAACGCTTCCAATTCTACATTTAATGTTCTTTTTAAATGCTTAGGATACTGGCTGGTATATTCCGTTCCTCGATCTGTTGATAAAATCTCTGGTAATCCAATAGCCGGCCATTCTCCTTCTGTAAGTTCAATGCCAAACCGCCTGCAGTACTCCGCTTTATCTGAAGCAGCATTCTCTAAAGCAAGCATCGCACCAACCCAACTGGGACCTTCTAAGCCCACATATATTCCTGCAATCAAAGAACTGAATGAATCAGATACAATATATATCACCGGTCTGCCGATCACCCACTTTCGATTAATGCGACTAACCACATAAATATCAGCGACTGTAGAATCGATCTGATATACAGAACCAGGCCCAAAATTGCGATGCTTTAAACTACCTTCTACTGCTCTGTATCTGATGTTATATCTTCTTCTACCTTCACGGTTTAAGATCATATCCTTGGGGTTGTTCTCTTTCTGGTAAAAATATTGAAATTGACGATGAGTTGGTCTTTCATGGCTAGGTTTAAGGATGGGAACCTGTTTCCCTTCAATGAGTTCAAACCCATCATTAAAAAATCGGGCTAGCATGAGTTCGTAGACTTCCTGAAACGTTCGTTTTTCACGTTTATGATACCATCTCGCAATGGAGACTCTAAAAATATGTTTGACTTCATCCGTAACATTAATTCCCACTACATCCTCGTCAAGCCGGCTTTGCATATTCGGTCTGCCCAGCTTCTGATTTGTACCCGCACGCTCCTTACCCTTTCCACCACAGCGATCATAATCAGGCAGTAATGTATTTTCGACCATCCCGCGTTGCCAGTACCTTCTAAGAATGCGCCAGATCAGGACTTTAGATATTCCTGTTTGCTTATGCAAGTTAGATACAATACAACCACGTTCATGTTTGTAAAATATATGGGGTACATTCTCCTTACTTACTAACCTGTTCAAATAACTCCACCTTTGATTCCGGATTTGTTTGTCCTTAGGGCTCAGTTGGTGCTCCAGGTAATGGATTCTAGGAATAGATATAACCGTCTTTTCTATATTGCCAGCCTTCATCTCTTCCTGAATCATAGAATATGAAAACATTTCAGGATACGGGTTATACCCCTTTTCTTCTTTCGTATTGATCATAATCACCAAGTCTTCGTTGCGCTGCACCCAAAGGACACGGTATAAATCAGGATCATCACGTTCTTCCTCTTCTTCTTCCGTTTCACCTTGCCATACCACCAAAACTGTATTTACGTAAATTTCATTATGCATGACGCATTCCCCCTTGTTGGCTGGAATTATCATAATTGAAACCTACTATCTCCAAGGGGCGATTAGGATCTATTCTTGTCTTCATATTCACTTTCCATTGTTTAGTCATAATCAAGTGCCTTACAATGACTAGACTGTTTCCAGGTTTTAGTCCTAACGCATCATCTACTTGATCGGTTATATCAGTTAATTTGTGAGATAGATCTGTAATCCTTTGTTCCATTAACGCTCTAGCCTTCATTACATGCTGATCTGTAATATGGTACGGAGCTAGATTATGAGCTTTATGAACGTATTGAATATTCATTGCGTAGGGCACAGGGATATCTTTATTGGTTACTAAACTCCATCCTACATTCCGTGCTTCCCAGTACTGTCTTTCAATTTCCATCTTCTCCACTTCACGTAATGTAATCTTATTGGCTGGTTTAATATTCACAACATCAACAGGGTTATCTTCCTGGTCAATTACAAAATCTGTAGTCATCACCTTCAGCTCGCGTTTCTGCGGATCAATGGGATGATCAACACCGAGGTTTTCCGCAATCTGAATCGTTTCTTCTATGGGCAAGAGTGGATATTGTTCACGATACCCTTCTATGACATCAGACCATTCCAATAAATAAAAGTAATACCATTCTAGATCCGAAAGAAGTAAGTGCTCTCTTCCTGATTTAATTCCTTTTGCGGTATGCGTCCGTCCTTGTGAAGGTACCTGCCTTGCTGTAAACCAAGGTACATAATGTTTTCCCATGCCCTGACCTTTACCTTGTTTTATCCATTTTTCTATCGTGGTGGGAATTGGATATGCTTGAGCCATAGTGCCCCTCCATTCACCTCGTAGTAAATGCAAAAAAAGCCCCACTGTAAAAACAAGGTGCCTGACTTTTAGATGTGTGATATCTAATTTTTCTAGAGAGATTTCTGGACTACTCCAGCTTTTTAGTAATATAACTTTCGACAAAATAGCGTAAATTATAAAGGTTGCGTATTTGGTGAGATTATACCACCCAATCTCTCTGAAAAACAACACTGCTGTAGATAATGTCGTGTTAGAGTTATCTTAAATTAGGTTGCTTTCATTCTTATGTTGTATTAATGTAACTGAAAACACCTGCAACAGAACAGACCTCATTATTCGTGAATATCCGCAAGCTATCAGTCGTCTATGATTTCCATAAACTTTCTTGACTAAGTTGTGATAATCGAAGTTGCTTTCTATGAAGAAATTCATGCATCCATTCGTCTTTCTCCAGCTTGGTCAGTATATATTTACTCGTTATATTTTTTAACTGACGCAACCGATCGATCTCAGACTTTTTAAAGAAACCTTTTGCAGCATAGTCCATCACTAGCTCGTAATTAATACGTCCAGCACAAACTAAAGAATCCACACTTAATTGATCCAGTGCATCGATGACTTTAAGCTGCGGACTTGGGATCACTACATTCAAACTTCCAAAAGAAAGCTCTATTCGTTGAATTCCCTTGTTTATTTCTCGTACCGTGCCTTTCCGCAACGCATTCCACCGTTGTAATTCCTGATCATAAAAGAGGCGGATTCTTTTCCACTCCTCAATCAGCTGTACAATGTCTAGTTGTTTAATGGCTGTCTCAAAATCCCTTAACTCCCCAGCATCGATCCATAATGATTTTTTAGGTGAAAAACGTAAGTAAGGCTGTTTTAGAGTTGAAGGCTGTTCAAGCTTCTTTTGTTCCTCGGGTAGAAGTTTGTCCCATGAAATGTTTAAAACCAGAGGAAGCAATCCATAGCTATTCAAAAAATCGAACAGATTTCTCTTGTCTTCTTCATAGGTATGTACCGAGCAAAACGTTCCGACAACTCTCTGCTCTAACCATACCATGCGTTTCAAACCTAGACTCTCTTGATGATTCATCACACTATTACGTAATATCGCCAGCTTCTTTTCTCCCCGTTTTAGATTTTTATAGTTCCCCTCCTTAATAAACCGCTCAAGTTGATCTAAATACACTGGTACATCGCTCCTTGTATAAATGCATATCTGCGGTTATCAATTACTTGCTCTACAAAAAATGGGACCCTACTCGTTATTTTTTATGATCTGCTTAGCTAGTTTCATCAGTTGGACACTCTGTACATACTCATCCAAGTTAAGACCTTGCAATGACTCTCTTACAACAATTCTGCATTCTTCAAGCTCTTCAGAATCCGTTTCTAGGTAAATATGCTTCAAGTCAGTTGGGGTATATTGAATGCGAATATTCCACCCCCCGTCTCTTTGAGCAATCTCAAACCAACGTTCTCGTATGGCCTTGGAACACGTGTAATAAAGATGCTGATATTGGATACCCAAAGGTGTCACTGAAGCAAAATCATACATTTTCAAAGAATCTGATATCAGGGCCATCATCATTCCTCCCTTTAGCTTATATCTTTATTTATTGACAATAAGATTTTTTATATTCATTGCATAACTAAATATCCTAATGTCAATAATGTTGAATAGACTTCACCTTAGAAACGTACTCAACACTTCATTCAGGTAGAGTCAGCTTTCACACTGAGTTTCGTCTTTTAACCGAGTTTTGCGTATGATAAAACAACATTCCAAAAGGAGGAACTCCGGATTGTACTATTCAATCGTTCATAACAGTAGATACTGTGTGGTGTTAAGAGATGGGGTCGCTGAAGCATTAATCATGGAGCTTCCAACTGAAGCACTTGCGGACGAAGTCGCTTTTCAACTCCAAATAGCGTGGTACGATGGAGAGTCTTGTGGAAAGGATAAGATGAAAAAACAACTTGATCCAGATGGCTATCATTTAGAAATCAGTAACGCCATTAAACACATTAAGAATAAGAGTCAACGTGAGCGGAAACAACATCATGACGACATGGAAGAACAACGTAGATCGCAGCAAAAGGAAGTCAGACAACAAGTATTACGTTTGAAGAGATAATTTCCTATTGGGTCCGTCATTAAATCTCGAATGCTAAAAATAGCATTAATACATGCTTCTTGAAAGAAAATAAGGACAATCTCCCTTAGGAAATTGTCCCTGTACTGTATCGATTAAATTACTTGGATGGATAAAAACCTTTCAACACATCACGCATTTCTTGCTTGATATTGATATCCGGACGTTTTTCTTTGGCCAAGGCTTCCGCCTCTTCCACTGTGGTAGCCAAACCCAGCTCAAGTAACACTCCAGTTGCTACGGTTCCTGTACGATTCCGTCCACCGGCGCAATGGAAATACACGGTCTTCCCGCTGTTCACCGCTTCTTTAACAGCCTGAATAGCGGCTTGCACAGAAGCCTCCTGGCCAGTCTCATCTTCCACAATCGGATAATGATGACGCGTTACCTTTGCCGGAAATCCTTCTGCCTCTGTGCCGTTATCTCTCAGATCAAAAACATCTGAGATCTCTTGCTCTTGAAGTGCTTGGACCAATGCACTCTCTCCACCAATATATACTTTGTTTTCAACAAGCGTATGATAATTCGCCATCATCGTTGTCCTCCTATCGGCTTAACAGCAGCTGCTGCCGCCACTCATCGTTAGTCCTGCACCTTGCTCATCTTGAATGTATCCAAGGGTAAGTCCACTGACCTGGTCAGCCACCTGTGGGTCAACCGCCACCTCGACCTCATTGACTAGACTTACCGCATCGTTCTCTTGTGGCTTCTCAAGGGACAACTGGTAGCTGGGCCCACAGCATCCTGCTCCGGCATATCCAATACGCAAGGTAGACACTCCAGCTTCCTTCATCATCTTTTCAATAAATTCTCTCGCTTCATCGGTAATTGTCATTCTAGTACCTCCGGTATCTATTCCAAATTTGCTTCTCCGAGGGCTTTGAGCTGTTCATATCCTGTAATCTCATGGGGTACCCAGGGAATAATAACGGCATGTGCATCTGACATGTGGTTCACGCGGTTAATCCATTCCAGCTCCGCTTGGGCCCGTCCGTTCAGGACTGGATCTGTCGTTCCAGCAGCCGCCAAGCTTTGATTGATCGTCCACCACTTGACTGGAATCCCTGCCCGGTCCAGATCGCTCTCCAACCGTGACGCTTCATGCACTGGCGTTGCCTCCGCCAACGTTACAATAACGACACTCGTCTCCTTGGGATCACGCAGCCGGGGCAGCAGATGCTGCACAGAGGCCGGAATGACACCGGAAGAACGGGAGATTTCCTTGTGATACTCCTCTGTCGCATCCAGCAGTAACAGTGTGTGTCCGGTCGGAGCCGTATCAATCACTACGATCTCTTCTTCGGCTCGTTCTACTAGATCAGCAAATGCCCGAAATATGGCAATTTCTTCTGTACAAGGTGAACGCAAATCCTCTTCCAGGAAGGCTATCCCTTCCTCATCCAGAGCATCCGCATTCTCGCTCATCACCTGCGCCTGGTATCTCTCCAGTTCCAGCTTCGGATCTACCCGGCTAAGCGAGATCCGTTCAGTGGCTTCACCGAAAACATACTCCAAATGAGCGGCCGGATCTGTCGTGCTCAGATGGACACGGTGTCCCCGTTCAGCCAGCCCAACCGCAATGGCAGATGCGACCGTAGACTTCCCTACGCCCCCTTTGCCCATGGTGAAGATGACCCGGATGTTATCTGCCTCCAGATCCTGAATTAAGATGTCCAGTGGGGCCATCGCAAGCTTCTGATCTGCGGAAGCCGTAGCGGCAACAGCCGTACCTGAAGGGGACGATTGGAAAAACTCTCGCAAATGCTCAATCCCAGTCACGTTAAACGGAGCAAGAGGGATGGAGTAACTCGGAAGCTCTTGTAGTTCTTTAGGCATTCGCTCTAGCGCCTGCGCCTGCCTGTTATAGAAAGCTACCGCTACCCTATCTTCCACGGAATAGTGGGTCAATAAGCCGTTAATGACGAGCAGTTGATTCGCAATCCCCGTTCCTCTGAGTTCCGATGATGCACGTCCTGCTTCCACTAAAGGAGAGGCTTCCGGACGGGTGACCAAAATAAGTGTGGTCTGTTCTCCATCTGACAGCGTTTGAACCGCATCCCCATACAAAGCCTGCTTGGACTCCAAACCGGCCAGCGGTCCAAGACACGAGGCGCCGTGAGTGCTCTCCTCCAGGAACCCGCTCCAGGCCGAAGGCAATTGAAGCAGACGCAGCGTATGACCCGTAGGTGCGGTGTCAAACAGGATATGGTCGTACTGAGCTCTTACCTCTTTGTTTGTCAGCAAGGATGTGAATTCATCAAAGGCAGCAATCTCCACCGTACAGGCACCAGATAGCTGCTCCTCCATGGTTTGAATCACTGCATCTGGCAGAACGCCTCGGTAAGGATTGATAACCTTATCCTTATATTCTGCCGCAGCGGTTTCAGGGTCCAGATTGGCTACATCCAGATGAGGCACTCCCTCAATGGAGACGGGATGATTGGAAAGCTTCATATCAAAAACGTCCTGCAAATTGGAGGCAGGGTCGGTGCTCACAAGTAACACACGTTTGCCAGAGTCAGCCAGTGCTACTGCCGCTGCGCAAGCTGTTGACGTCTTGCCGACACCCCCCTTTCCTGTAAAGAATAGATAAGGTGT
Organism: Paenibacillus sp. SEL3; assembly: GCF_054602585.1. Taxonomy (NCBI): domain Bacteria; kingdom Bacillati; phylum Bacillota; class Bacilli; order Caryophanales; family Paenibacillaceae; genus Paenibacillus; species Paenibacillus sp. SEL3. The sequence continues at coordinate 2,390,281 of NZ_CM137725.1, forward strand.
ACGCAAGATCGTATGTGGATCGAACGGGATAGACATATTAGCCCTTCTTTCCATTATTATAATTTCGTCTTTATCTCCAGGCGTATCCGGGGCTTGGCGGTCAGTTCAGAAACAGCGATTCCTGTCCACTGCTCCCATTCTTCATTGGTAGGATAGCTTTGCTTCTTAACCACTTGTCCGTCTACAACAATAACAGGTAGGACCTTCGGTCCTTCATCGGTCAATAATTGTCTGACTATGACGTTCGATACAAAGGCGTCTGGCTCACTGGCCAGATTATATCTAGATACGCTCACTTCTTGCTTCTGCAAGTTATGAACGACTGAGGACGTGCGAATTAATTCAGGATCAACACCGGGCCCACATACGCCTGAGGAGCAGCACATGGCTGGATCATAGATCTCAATAGATTTCATACATAAGATCTCCTTCCTTGCACTCTTTTTAGAAAATAAGCCGGGATGGCTCCCGGCTGGACATTCTATTATTCGCCGGTTTCCGCAAATTGTTTAATGCGTTCCCCCACCTGATTACGAACCCGCTGGAAGACGGCCCACTTTTCTTCTTCCGTTCCCTCTGCTTTGGCCGGATCATCAAATCCCCAATGCTCACGGCGAACTTGTGGAGGTGTGATGGGACATTTATCGGCAGCATCTCCGCACAAGGTCACAACTAAATCGGCGCTGTTCAGCAAGACTGGATCTATAATATCCGAAGTTTGACTAGAAATATTGATACCTACTTCATTCATTGCTTGCACCGCTTTAGGATTAAGACCATGCGCTTCAATGCCCGCACTGTACACATTCCAACGGTCTCCCAAGTATTTTTTGGCCCATCCTTCTGCCATTTGACTCCGACAAGAATTACCAGTGCACAAAAAGTAAATTGTCTTTTTTTCCATCATAAACGTCTCCTTTAATGTTCAATTATGAAATAGCTAACCACAGATATAAGCCCAACAGGGTAATAAAAAGTGTAGGAATCGTTAAAACAATGCCTGTTTTAAAATAAGTTCCCCAAGAAATTTTCACGTTTTTTGAACTGAGCACATGTAGCCACAACAATGTGGCTAATGAACCGATCGGAGTTATTTTGGGTCCCAGATCCGATCCAATCACGTTAGCATATATCAATGCCTCTTTGACCATACCGGTTGTATGAGTGGCATCAATGGCAAGTGCATCAATCATGACCGTAGGCATGTTATTCATCACTGACGAGATAACCGCAGCGATAAAACCCATGCCCATGGTAGCCACAAACATACCTTGATCGGCAGCTGCTTGAATCACATGAGCCAGAAGATCCGTCAAACCGGCATTACGCAGGCCATACACCACAACATACATCCCGATGGAGAAAAATACGATAGCCCATGGAGCGCCCTTAATGACTTCTTTCATGGGTACCGCAGGGCTTCTTCTCGCCATCAATAAGAAAAAGATTGCAATAATGCCGGCTACCACGGAAACGGGAATGTTAAAAAATTCGCATGCAAAGTAGCCAACCAGCAGAATTGCGAGAACGATCCAGGACATGCGGAACATCTTTGGATCTTTAATCGCTTCTGCAGGCGTTATTAATTGTGCCGCATCAAACGTTTTTGGAATCCTTTTGCGGAAAAAAAGATACAGTACCCCTATACTAGCTGCTAAGGAAAACAAATTAGGGACGATCATGCGACTCGCATATTCCATAAAGGTGATCCCAAAAAAATCGGCTGATACAATATTCACCAGGTTGCTGACTACAAGTGGAAGCGACGTCGTGTCCGCAATAAATCCGCTCGCTATGATGAAAGGGAAAACCATTTTCTCATTAAATTTCAGTGCCCGAACCATCGCTAGAACAATCGGTGTCAAAATTAGGGCCGCTCCGTCATTCGCAAAAAAAGCAGCAACAACGGCGCCAAGAATGCTCACGTAAACAAACATCCGAGTCCCGCTTCCCCGCGCAGCTCGTGCCATGTGAAGCGCCGCCCATTCGAAGAAGCCGATTTTATCGAGCACTAACGAAATCAGAATGATGGCCACAAAAGCCAGTGTCGCATTCCAGACAATCTGAGTAACTTCCCAAACATCATGCAAATCGACTACACCCACCAGCAAGGCGAGTATTGCTCCGCCGCAGGCCGACCAGCCGATAGACAGATTTTTAGGCTGCCAGATCACCAACACTAAAGTAGCCAAAAATATAATGCATGCCAACAAAACCAATGATCAAAACCTCCATTACCCATGATATCCCTAGTGCTCCATCTTCTCGTTTTGCTACTTCCTCCCTTTCCACCTATCACCTTATAAACATGTACTTATATAAAGAAAACATTTATCCCCGCAAGGAGATAAACTGAACAACCTTTAGGAGGAGCAAGCTGGGGAATCCGGTCCACAAGATGCTATGGGTTCCTCTTTATTCATCCATTTTAATATTTGCTTAGAATCTGGCATACACTCAAGCACAGCTTGAATATGGGGCTTGTCGTCTACGTTTAAAGAATAGTATACCCACTGACTTCGTCTTTCTTCTTTTACGATCCCTTGCGACTTTAATTTTCTCAAATGTTGGCTAATGGCAGGCTGCGACATATCGAAGATATCTACAAATTCGCAAACACACCATTCTCTTTCTCTTAGAAGGGAAAGCATGGCCAAGCGGGTTTTATCCCCCAGTAGCTTTAAATGATCGGCTACATAACCAAGTTGCTCCAATGTGTAACCCCCTTTCGATTATATAAATGTATGCTTATATACTAATTGAGCTCCATTCTAAAATCAAGAATGAATATTACTTGCATTTTGCAAATATATAATGTATAACTAAGGCATGAGGTGAAATATACATGGAAAATACACGAGAGTTATTTCAAAACATGACACGCCGTTTAGGCTTACTAAACAAAAACTGTTGTACCGTGGGTGGACACGACATTTCACCAGTTCAAAGCCATATACTTTATGAAATTGACCGTCAGCATAAACCTTCCATGCAGCAAATTGCTGAAACCCTTGGAACAGACATCACAACATTCAGTAGACAGGTTCAGAGCTTGACCAAGATCAATCTGGTTGAGAAAACGCCGGACCCTAGCGATCGTAGAGTCTATACCCTGTCCCTCACCGTGGAAGGTAAATATGTAGCAACCACCATTGATGCACAAATGAATGAATACTTAAACGAAGTTTTTTCGTATTTGACTGATTTTGAAAAAGAAACCGTGATTCGATCTGTGAAACTTTTTAACGATGCCATGGCCCAATCCAGCAAATGTTGTTTTCCGGTAACAGGATAATACTCTCTTTCAATACTTGCATTTTACAAATTTAAATCCAATCATATGGAGGTTCTAATAATGTACGAAAACATTTACGCTGCGGAATACTTGATGAAAGCTCGCGAATTGGAAAAACAGCACCAATCTCAATCCGTATGGAAATGGTCAAATCCTAATCCTAAAAAAGGCCGTCGGTTGTCTTTTGACTTTTTTCTTCCCAATCCAGGGCAAACCTCTATCTGCTGCGCGCCTTGCTGCTAACTTAAACATAAGAGCTGTTCAATCCACCTATCCCATCCAATTAAAGGAGTGTTTTGATATGAATAAACTAACAAATGACCAAATCCGCCAAAATGTACGGAACCACTACCAACAGATTGCTGTTAAGGAAGTCAACCCCCCCGTAGCAGGCAGCTGCTGTGGATCTCCGTCAGATGCGGATAGCCTCTCATCGCAAATGGGTTATTCGACTGAGGAGTTAACAGCTGTACCTCAAGGAGCAAATCTCGGACTTGGCTGTGGTAACCCGCAAGCTATTGCAGAACTGAAAGCAGGAGAAGTTGTTCTTGATCTGGGCAGCGGCGGCGGATTTGATTGTTTTTTGGCTTCTCGCCAAGTAGGGAACACTGGCAAGGTCATCGGGGTTGATATGACTCCGGATATGATCAGCCGCGCCCGCAGTAACGCAGTCAAAGGAAATTTCACAAATACCGACTTTCGTCTAGGTGAAATCGAGCATCTACCAGTTGCGGATGGTAAAGTAAATGTTATTATTTCCAACTGCGTGATTAACCTTTCACCGGATAAACAGCAGGTGTTCAATGAAGCCTTTCGTGTTTTGCAATCTGGCGGCAGATTAGCGATTTCCGATATCATTACAACCACAGAACTTCCTCCTGAAATAAAAAACGATCTAAATGAGTTGTATTCCGGCTGTATTTCCGGCGCCTCCTCATTGGAAGAAGTAAAATCCATGCTGCAACAAAGTGGATTTACGAGTATTAGTATCGAACCTAAAGATGAATCCAAATCATTCATCAAGGATTGGGTGCCTGGCGCAAACGTGGACGATTATATTGTTTCCGCAGTTATAAAAGCCAAGAAAGCCTAATGTTTATGAGCGGGAGATCAGTATGCCAATATTAAACGTTCGAACAGCAACCTCAGAGGATTTAAACCGTATTCTGGACATTTACAATCAAGGAATTGAAGATCGGATAGCTACACTAGAGGCGGAAGCCAAGGACCTCGACTACATGGTTGACTGGTTTAGAGAACATCAAAATCGTTATACCATTTTGGTCGCAGAATCCGACGGGGTCGTGGTTGGCTGGGCTTCTTTGAATCGCTATTCTCATCGTTGTGCTTATGATGGCGTTGCAGACCTTTCAATTTACGTAGACCGAACCTTCCGCAGTAAAGGCGTTGGTAGTGCGCTTCATTCGGAATTAGAGAAAGAGGCCAAGAAAAACAATTTTTATAAGATCGTCCTGTTCACTTTCCCCTTTAATGAAAACGGTCAGATGCTTTATCGGAAGATCGGTTACCGTGAAGTCGGCGTTTTTGAAAAGCAAGGGGTTATGGACGGCCAATATATAGACGTTATGATTATGGAAAAATTGCTCTAGACTATAAAGATAGCAAGACCCGCTCAAAAAGGTCTTGCTATCTTTTCTTTAACAAAACATTGTGCGTTACCTAAAATGGAGCAAACAGTAATAATTTTAATTAGCGGTCATTCGTAAACGAGGAATATAACTTTATTGGGGTAGTACCAGCGAAGCTGACACACCCGCAAAGTAAATGGTAATTAAATGGGGAATTTATTTATGGCCTCATTGTACTTATGCTGGTCATCGGTGATTGCCAGTTTGGAATAGACTTTCAACTTTTCAACGACTTACGGCTATCGTGACCCGAATAAGGCTGTATGAGTGCGTCATCGACGTCCTGCTTTTTAAGCCAGGTCAACAGGAAATGTCTTAGCTTATGCGGCGACAGATTTTGTACAAGACCGGCTTCCTCCGAATATTTGGCTAATATCTTTCGTATTCCCCGATCCGTATATTTTTTCTTCCATGATGATTCGAACAGGTAAACCGCCTGGTTCTTTTTCATTGAATCATCGGCGTGCATGGCCAGCATTTCCTTGAACGATTGAGGGAAAGGGACAATGCGATCCTTGCTACCCTTGCCCTTATTAATCCGGATTTGGTAGTCGTGGAAATCAACATCGGGTAATTTGATATTGATCAGCTCGCTTACCCGAACGCCTATATATAGCAGCGTCTTGACGATCATCATGTCTTGAAAGTTCTTCGCTTGCCAAACCACATTGTAGTAACGCTTAAGCTCCTCTTCTGTGGGTACATAGGGGAGCTTCTTCGCTATTTTTTGAACCTCTACCTCCAGCTCTGCCCGAAGATGCTGAAACAGGCTTTTGAGATAGGCATAATCTGGCCGTTCTCCCCGCAGATACTTGGCCAACTCCTTGCTTTGCGACAGTCGTTTTCCCCTGTGACTACTACGCTGGTATTATCAGTTAAGCCTACCTGGGTTCCGGGCCGGGACGAAATAAAGTTTTTAATTAGATTTATCTATCTTTCAGCAGACATGGCACTTTCTTTTGTTTGATGAACTGTACCAAATGGATGCTCAGGCGGTGCGTAGATAACGTATATTTTAAGGGGTGTATTTCCTGTGTTAGTTAGATTATGCCATTTCCCAGCAGGTATCATAATTGCATAGTCATCATAGGCCATCATTTGAAAATCTAATTTGTCTTTCCTATTACCCATTTGAACAAGTCCCTGACCTTCTTCAATGCGTATGAATTGATCAGTTGTCGGATGGACTTCTAAACCGATATCATCGCCAACATTAATTCTCATCAGAGTCACTTGAAAATATTTCCCTGTCCATAAAGCGGTACGGTAAGTTTTGTTTTGCTTTGCTGCATGGTCAATATTCACTACAAATGGACTTTGGCCATAATCTCTTAATATTATTCTTCCATCGAGATTACTGGCGTTATTATACCAATTGTAATAATGAGGATTATAACCCCGATAGTTGTAGTTCCAGCTATTATACATAGGACAATGCCATTGATAATGATGGCATGATTTATGGTACATACCCATTCTCCTCTTATGATCAGTATTTACTTTTACCATATGCAACTGCCTATATAGGAGCGCAAAACCCTCAACAATGGGCAAGAGCCTAAATGATGACAAGACAAAAATACTTACAAACGGTTTCGTCCTTCGCTTAGCACTTCAAATTACTTTTAATTCCATCCACCTTGCGGGTGGTGTCAGCTTCGCTGGTACTACCCCTTATTGGGAGGAGATGATGAAAATTTAACAGAAGCCGATGACCCACTGCCTGGCAAGAAAGGCTTCGTCAGTTGAAAGTGATGGGAGTTACGTACCGGGAGAAGATACTAAACGTAAGTCGTGTTGAATCAGCGTATTTGGTGTTGCGAAATATGCCGGGAACATGATATTGTTGATGTGTACCATCATTAATGGAATGGAAATAACTAAATATATGTAATAAATGGAGGAGCCTGCACACAGCGGGCTCTTTTTGTCTTTTTTTGGGCACTCTAATCTTGTTCGTATTTACTACTCTCAAGGAGGTATTACATGTTTTTTTTTGACGATTCTCATCATTCTGCTTGCAACCAAAATTGCCGCAGATCTCAGCGTACGATTTGGACAGCCAGCTGTAGTCGGAAAACTGTTAATTGGGGTTGTGATCGGTCCTGCCATGTTGGGCGTGATTGAAACTTCAGAAATCATTGATGAAATGAGTGAAATAGGAGTTTTACTTTTAATGTTTATTGCCGGTCTGGAGACTGATATAGACGAGCTAAAACGTCCGTTCAAATCTTCAACAGCCGTCGCTTTAGGTGGCATCATCCTTCCCTTTTCAGGTGGGTACCTGGTTGGTATGGCCATTGGAATGGAGACCTCACACGCCATTTTTTTAGGATTGCTACTGTCCGCAACATCAGTCAGTATATCAGTTCAATCCTTAAAGGAACTCAAAATGCTGAAGAGCAGGGAAAGCACCACCATATTAGGCGCGGCGATCCTTGACGGACATAATAGTAGTAATTCTGCTTGCGTTCGTCATGAGTATTTATGGGGGAGAAGAACTCAACCTGACTCTTGTAATCAGCAAGAAATTTGTCTTCTTCGTCGTCGCTGGTTTGATGATCTGGAAGGGTGCAAAATGGTTTATGAAATGGTTGGCGCCGCTTCGTGTGACAGAGTCGGTGATAAGCGCTTGATTAATCGTCTGCTTTTTCTTGGCCTTTGTTGCTGAGAAGTTTGGTGTTGCCGGAATTATCTAAATAAATGAAATTTAACACTCGACTTATCAGATCATCATATCGTTCCAGCTAAGAGTGATAAACACGCCATGTCAGACACGATTCAGGGCTTAGCATATGTTTTTGTTAAAGTGTTGGCGGAGCCCCAAATAGGTGTTGGCAGTTGTTTGAGTAAATAAGGAATCCCACCAATATGATCTTAATGGCCATGAGTCAGGAACAATGCCTTAATGTTTTTTCGCTTTTGGAGAAGGTAACTTAAATCCGAAACAATATAATCAACGCCACTCATGTCCAAGTCCGGAAATTTGAGACCCGCATCAATGATAATGATTTTGATAATCAACTTAAAAAAACGAGACCTAAGCCAAAGGCCTAGATCCTGCTTAATTCAGTGTTTACTTTACAACCATTACTGGGCATTGAGCTCTCTTCACCACTTTATGACTGACACTTCCTAACACAAACTCTTGCAATGAGTTAAGACCGCGGCTCCCTATAATGAGTAAATCTACCTTTTTCTTTATCGAATACTCAACAATGGTTGGTCCAGGGTCACCGATCACAATAGTGATGTGATAATTCACATTTTTGTTTGCAAGTTCTTCTGTAACCGGCAGTAACTTTTGATTACGTTTAAACTCAATTTCTTCGTGGTTCTGTGAATGAAGAACCTCTTCCTTTACTTTTGATGGATCTACCGTAAACAAGACCTCAACGGTGGCTTCTTCAACAAGGGATGCCAATTTTGCAGCCTCACCTGCAGCACGAACCGAGTTTTTAGAACCGTCTGCAGCAAGCAAAATATGTTGATACATAAGAATCTCTCCTATTCTAATGTGATTTTAACTGTGCGTTGGAATCATGATAAACAGCTAATTTATTTATAATTTTCTCACTGGATGCATTAAGTCCTATTATGGTGACATGATTAGAATTGGTACGGTATCTAATAACTACTTTATCTACAGCGCCGACTCCTGAGTCATCCCAAATGTGAGCATCCGAAAAATCAATCACGATATCCTTATTTTTAATGTTAAAATCAAAAGCCTCCACAAAACTCTCAACGGAAACAAAGAAGAGCTGACCACTAATCTTATAGGTAACTTTATTTCCCGTGAAGTGACTTGTGACGCCTACTTTAGATATTTTAGCGGCAAAGAAGATGGCACTTAGAATAATTCCTGTAATGACACCAATCGCAAGATTATCGGTTACGACGACCACAATAACGGTAGCCAGCATGACGATGGCATCACTCAGAGGAGCCTTTCTTAAATAGGAGAAGGATGACCAATCAAAGGTTCCAATGGATACCATAATCATAATCCCGGCTAAGACTGGCATTGGAATCTGTACCACCAAGCCTCCTAGAACAATAATCAAAAACATTAAAAATAAACCTGCAACCAACGTCGACAATCTACCGCGTCCACCAGATTTAACATTAATAACAGACTGTCCGATCATAGCGCATCCCGCCATGCCGCCAAAGAAGCCTGTAATGATGTTTGCTATCCCCTGACCTCTAGCTTCTTTGTTTTTATTACTGTCGGTACTAGTCATGTCATCAACTATCGAAGATGTTAAGAGGGATTCAACCAATCCTACAATGGCCAAAGAAATCGAGTAAGGAAAAATGATCTTGAGTGTCTCGAAATTAAATGGGACATTTGGAAGCAGGAACGTTGGTAAGGATTGGGTTATCGTCCCCAAGTCTCCCACGGTACCCAAATCCCATTTTCCCCAGATAGCGGCCGCCGTCAACACAATTATTGCGATTAACGGAGCAGGTATGGCTTTGAAAAAGCGTGGTAATACATATACAATAATTAAAGTTACGGCAACAAACACATAGGTAAGAGTGGAAATGCCAAAAAAATGAGGAATTTGAGCCATAAATATAAGAATGGCCAGCGCATTAACAAAACCGATCATGACCGCTCTAGGAATAAATTTCATGAGTTTGGCAATTTTAAACACACCGAAGAGCAATTGTATGATCCCTGTTAAGATAGTAGCTGCCAACAAGTATTGAAGCCCATGCTCTTTCACAAGAGGAATCATGAGTAGTGCCATGGCACCAGTAGCTGCGGAAATCATGGCCGGGCGCCCGCCAATAAATGATATGATTACGGCGATACAAAACGAGGCGTATAGACCAACCATTGGATCGACTCCGGCGATAATGGAGAAAGATATCGCTTCAGGAATTAGTGCCAATGCCACCACAATACCTGCCAAGAGATCGCCTCTTATGTTTGAAAACCATTGCTGTTTAATTGTACTAAGCACGTTTTACCTTCACTCCTCGTTTTATCTTTTTTTATTTTATCCGTTTGCCAATTAGCTTTGGGGCACAGCACTGCCCCCATGCCTTTTGACACATAGGTACTCTTCTGCACTTATAAAGGTATCTAATTTATTCAAAGTATATACAGAAAAAGACTTTGTCATCCACTTGGGTTTTTTATACTCCTGCTTCGTGCCACTTAAAATGGCGGGAAGTATTATGTAAGTGATATTATCACGAAAAGCACCAAAATGGAACCCTTTTTGGTACTTTATTGTGCTACTATTTAGGTAAGCCATAAAGTGAGTTAGGAGATTTGTTATGCTAATTGGGTATATGAGACCATACCAAGATGATATAAATTGTACAAATCAGCTAAAAGAGCTAAAGAAAATTCCTTGCGACTTATATCACTCAGAGGAACACGCCTCTCCAAAAAAAAGAGTAATTCTTCAAAACATGATGAACCAGCTTCAATCAGGAGACACTGTAGTTGTAACCAGACTTTTTTCTATCGCCGACTCGACAAGACACCTTGCTGAATTGTTAGACCAAATAAATGAGCAGCAAGCTTTCTTGTTTTCCCTTCACGAAAAAATTGATACCAGAGAATTAGCTGGTCAGTTATTTTACGGAAACGTAAAATCTCTGCTGAATTTCCAGAGTGATATTATTAGTGAAAATACAAGAAAGGGTATATACGAGGCTAAAGAAAAGGGGACAAGACTGGGACGTCCCCGAAAGCTTGACGAAAATGTAAAAAAGGCTATTCACATGTATGAAAGTAAAGAATATAGCCTTGCGCAGATACGTGAGGAAACAGGGATCAGTAAAACCACACTATACCGATATTTAGAGAATTAATTAAAAAAAGACAGCCGTTCTGGATACGGCTATCTTTCTAAGCATTAAACCGTCCAGTCCATTATCTTAACGTCTAAAGCTTTATTCCAATATCAGTGTGCGCTTATTCCCGTAATAATTGATGCTCCGTTTTTATTTTGACATGATGTACATATCAGGTAGCGCCTATTTTGTACATCAAATGATTTAGGAAGATGGTTTTTAAACTTTTCGAGTCTACATGGAGCGTGCCGCTTTCTTCATCCTTCCTTGCCATTTTTTCTTTACCATGCAATTTTGATCTTTCTTGGGGAATGGTCTGGTATCAGACCATAAAGCAAAGAAGCTAAGGATGAGCAACTAACATCGCCCAACATATGCCAGCATCAGAAAGCAAAGCAAGGCAGTTCGTGATTAACCTCCAAAAAATTCTAAGACCATAATCCCCGATGTAATCACGAGGGCAAATCCTTTCTTCTCATTTAGTGTGTGGGAATGATTATTATTTCCATCTATAAAAAAACTCTTTTGCCATTATTGTGAACGGGGGTGGAACTCTTTTTCCTGTACGAATCCGACATCTTCATTCACGCCAAGAACCAGATTACTGCCCGATATGGCAAAGAAGGCGGTTTTTTGTACGCTGTAAATGCCACTGATATTCATCTCGCCTTGTTTTGCTTCTTTAATATCCTCAACAGGAACGAGATTCCCAAAGTTGATTATCGGCAATCGGTTGAACAATATTCGTGCCTATTGAGATATACCCCTATTATATAAGAGTTCATTCAAGAGAAATTGAATCCATAATACTGATCGAAAGTTTCAGAAAATTTATTTACGGATGAAATTCAAATACCCAGCTTGCATATAGCAAGCTGGGTTAGTCATCTCCACTTCTCGTTAAAAAAACTGAGTTCTCTTTAGCTACTTCATCCTTTTAGATATTGGGTTATCTTCTTTTGTTTTCAGTAAGTCCCATATGTTTCCGTATAGATCCCTAAATACTGCCACCAATCCATATGATTGTTCCTTTGGCTCTCTGACAAACTCTATTCCTTTTGAAATCATTTCTTTATAATCTCTCCAGAAGTCATCAGTGTTTAAAAAAAGAAAAACCTTCCACCTGATTGCTTCCCTATGATCGACTCTTGCTCAGGTTTTGAAGCTCTAGCAACTAAGAGGGTTGTCCCAATGGAATCAGAGGAGATACGACGACCCATCGCTTATCTTGTTCGGGCTGATAAATATCTTCAACTAACGTAAAGTTTAGCTTTTTAGTATAAAATTCTATTGCTTCGTCATAATCTTTCACAACTAGAGCAATATGAACAATGGATTGAATCATATTTCTCCCCCACTTCCTACGCATTAATTTACTCTACATATCCATTTACTTCTATTGTTTAGTCTATGTCAATGCTCTTCAAATTTAGAGTAACATATTTCTAATTCCTTACATCCACGACACTGAGTGTATAGCTGAACCGTGCCTTTTGCTTGAATGACCTATTAACAAGAGTGATTTGATCCAATTCGCCATAATTCTCTGTAATTCGAATCGTTAATTGATGTTCACCAGCAGGGAGATCATAGTATGGGGTATCTCCATTCCAGGGTGGAGCAAGCCATGTCCCTCCATCCGGATTAAAGGAGTTGTGGCTCAGTCTTATTTCACTCTCCTCAATTTTTATCTTCAGTAAATAAGTACCTTCATTTCTAAAACGTATATAAGCTGATGGTCCTCCGCTCCATTGAGTTCCCAACATACCCATTCCGTGTAAGGAGACAAATGAAGTATCTCCAAATGGATTAAATTCCATTTTTGTTTTCCCTCCCTCGGGGATTAGGGGTATCTTCGCGGAGACTCTTAACGGTAGCTAGGGTTGTCCCTTCAGGAATTGAAATTAAGTGGCTCTTGGATACCCCGATCAGTTGGGAGGTATAGATACCGGTATGTCCGGAAAATAAAAAACTCACCATACAGGCAATAAACATATAGATTCCACCGCTTGAACCGAATAATTCAATTCCCATGATAAAACAGGCAATTGGCGTATTGGTTGCTCCGCAGAATACTGCGATAAATCCAAGTGAGGCCAAGAAAGGCCCATACAGGTGCAAAACTCCGGCCAAGCTATTTCCTAACATGGCTCCTATAGCGAATAAAGGCGTAACCTCCCCACCCTGATAACCTGTTCCAAGCGTAAAGACAGTAAAAATAAGCTTCCACAAGAATGCAAACGGTGGAACTTCTGTCTGAAAAGAGTCGCTGATCAGCGGAATCCCAAGACCTAAATAATCCCTAGAGCCTGCAACATAAACTAGAACGATAATAATAAATCCACCTACAGCACTCTTCAACATAGGATTTACAAAGATGGAGGTAAAAGTTCGCTTTAAAAAATGGGTCAACTCGCTGAACAAAATACTGACTAAACCAAACAATATCGAAGCTATGATTACTTTAACAACAACCAGAGCATCTATTGCCGGGAAAACATCAACCTGATAATGGGTATGATGAACTGCCCATAAACGTGTCGTCACCAGATCGCCAACGAAACTAGCCGCGAAGCAAGGCAACAGCGCTTTATGACTAATTAATCCTATGGCAATAACCTCAAGTCCGAAGATCGTACCAGCTAACGGAGTGCCAAATATGGAGCCAAAACCACCGCTAATCCCACACATTAGAAGAATTTTTCGATCCAGTGGGCTAATCTTAATCATCTTTCCAAACCATTCGGCCAAGCTTCCGCCCATTTGCACTGCTGTTCCTTCTCGGCCGGCTGAACCACCAAAGAGATGAGTAACGAGTGTGCCAAACAGAACCAAGGGGGCCATCCGAAGTGGAATAGTCTCCTTCCCTTCACCGATTTGTTCCAGAATCAGATTATTACCTTTAGAGCTATTTTTGCCGTAACGCATGTATAAATAGCTTACCAGTGCCCCTCCCATCGGCAGTAGGAAAAGCAACCATTCATGCTCCAGACGAACGTCCGTTACATAGTCCAAGCTTTTGAGAAAAAAAGCTGAGGCTGTTCCTGACAAAATGCCGACAATACTGCCCAGCACAATCCATTTAATAAAAGTGCTCCAAAGCGCAAGGTGAGACCTCCCTTCTGCCAGCATCATCCATTTTGCATACACCTTTTTTTTCATTATTTAGCCCCCGTTTTAAAATGAGTCCCTAAAACAAAACAGACCCCTACCAGTAGAAATAACTGGTAGGAGTCATTAGTCTCAAGAGACGGTTTTGGCGAACTCCATCGCCTTATCGAATTAAATTAATCATAAAGGTTACTAAATCAAAAGTCAATGTTCCTTACCAAAGTCAGCTAACATCAACCAGCGCTCTCAGCAGCACATCTTATGATGATCCTTCAAGTAAGGATATCAACGCCCTGTTGATCCTAGACGTTGCCATGATTTCGCTGTCTACCTTTAAAAAGGGGAAGATGCGCTACTCAATCACCCCTGTTTTGCTCAATGCATGTGGGAACTGGGAGTTCTCATGTTAATGGCGAAGAACTTCGTTACGCGCCATAGCGGTAAACACTTGAATTTTAATCTGTCGTAGTGTGTTGCGGTATACAACGCTATTTTCAATAAGTAGTTGGTTCAATTGCGCTTCTTTTCTCATTGCTTCACGCACATCTGTTTTCACAAGTTCCATTATAGCTTCTTCCAACTTTCTCGCTCCCGTCCTCGCTTCAGATACAATTACCTTACTAGATTTATATTGATATCCTTGTGCCCATCTCAATCGGATAATCATATGTCTAATGTGGACTTAAATCATAACTACAGAAGACTTTGCGATACCGAGAACCCCTTCATGGTTCCTCCAGGGTTCATTTATCTCTATACCGCTTTAACTTTAAATTTACGATCTCCTCAATTTCCTGTTTGTCACCCAGGTCTAACCTTCGAAACCCTGAGATTAATTTTGATTCAAGATCATCTAATTTAACGTGAAATAATCCGCTATAAGAAATTACCGCCTCATCAAGTAACAACCAATCTAAATCAACATCGAAATTTAGTTTTAGGGCGATTACGGTTTCTAAGGATGGTTTGTACTTATCTTTTTCCAATTCACTTAATGTCCCCTGAGAAATACCAATAGTTGATGAAAAGTCAGTTTGATTAAGCTTATTTAGTTTCCTTATGCTCTTTATCTTTTCACCCAAAGTTTTCATTACTTCACCATCCATCCATTAAATACATAAAAATACTTAATTTATTAATATTATATCTATAACGGAAAATTTGTTGCACCGAGAGATAAAAACATTTTTTTGACTAGTCTTCTCATACTGTTTTCAACAGTTGCTTGAAATTATCCTGCTTCAATTACTTGAGAGAAACCAATACAGGAACAGGTTCTAATTCCTTTGAGTTGTTATCATGCAATTATACTCGTTCTATTTGAACCAAAGCAGTCGCTTCCTGAATTTAATAAAAAAGCCCGATGATACTTGCTCATCGGGCTTTTGTAAAAAACTTACTAAGAAGTTATATTCTTAATATTTGTCATTAATAATTAGTACACAACTTTATTGTCTATTTCTCGATTAGTACACAACTTTATTGTTCAGTACACAACTTTATTGTCTGTAGACAAATTAATTTAGAATTTTACTAAAGCTTATTCTACGGTAACACTTTTCGCCAGGTTACGTGGTTTATCAACATCATGACCCAGCGCAAGAGAAGCGTAGTAAGCCAACAGTTGGAGAGATACAACCGAAATTGCAGCAGACAGAATTGGAAGTGTTTTCGGAATGGCAAATACCTGATCCACGGACTTCAACAACTCAACTGCGTGCTCTTCGTACGTAATCGCAAGAACATCTGCACCACGAGCCTTGACTTCCTTAATGTTGCTCACGGTTTTCTCCAACACGGATTCCTGTGTTACCAAAGCGATAACTGGAATTCCCTCTTCGATCAATGCCAGTGTACCATGCTTCAGCTCACCAGCAGCATATGCCTCGGAATGAATGTAGGAGATTTCCTTGAGCTTCAGGGAGCCTTCCTGTACTACAGCATAGTCCTGACCGCGACCAATAAAGAACAGGTGCTTGTGGCTTGCAATTTGCTCAGCATAGGATTTGATCGCATCTGCTTTACCCAGCATCTCTTCCACTTGCTCTGGCAGAGATTCCATAGCAGCCAGCACATGGGCTACTTGCTCATCTGTTTGTGTGCCACGCACTTGAGCGAGATACAAACCAAACAGATAGAACGCAATCAACTGCGAAGAATAGGCTTTAGTGGAGGCTACGGCAATTTCCGGTCCTGCCAGTGTAACCAACACATCATCTGCATCACGAGCGATGGAGCTACCGACTACGTTTGTAATCGCCAGTACATGAGCGCCGTTTGCTTGTGCTTCACGCAGTGCTGCCAACGTGTCAGCAGTTTCACCGGATTGGCTCACCACGATCACCAATGTCTCAGGCGTTACGATTGGTGAACGATAACGGTATTCGGAAGCCACATCATTTTCTACCGGTATACGAGCCAGACTTTCAATAACGGTACGACCAATCAAACCAGCATTGTAAGCTGTACCACACGCAACAATTTGAATGTTGCGGATATTTTTAATTTGTTCTTCTGTCAGCTTCAGCTCAGGAAGAACAACTTTTTTAGTATCTTTATCGATACGGCCCAACATTGTGTCACGATAAGCCTTAGGCTGCTCGTGAATTTCTTTCAGCATGAAATGCTCATAGCCGCCTTTTTCCGCTGTTACAGCATCCCATTCGACATGAATCATTTCCCGAGAAATAAATTGGCCTTCGATTGTCATTAATTCGACAGCATCACTGGTCAAAACAGCCATTTCGCCATCGTTCAAAATAAATACATTGCGTGTATATTTCAGAATAGCCGGAATGTCGGAACCGATAAAGTTCTCGCCTTCTCCCACACCAATAACCAGCGGGCTAGCTTGACGAACAGCAACCAGCTTATTAGGCTCATGCTCTGTCAGCACACCCAGTGCAAAAGCACCGCGCATAAAGGTAATTGCTTTTTGTACTGCTTTAACGATATCCCCTTTATATTCACGCGCAACCAGATGGGAAATAACTTCGGTGTCCGTTTCGGAAATAAAGGTATGACCTTCGCTGATCAGCTGCTCCTTCAGCTCCAGATAGTTCTCAATAATTCCGTTGTGAACTACAGAGAACTTTTGGCTCTCATCCAAATGTGGATGGGAGTTTTCATCAGAAGGCTTACCGTGCGTTGCCCAACGTGTATGTCCGATGCCTGCATGGCCTACCAACGGCGTACCATCCAGTTTAGCTTCCAGATTCGCCAGACGACCTTTAGCCTTGGCTACTTGCAATCCTGAATCAGTAAACACGGCAATACCCGCAGAGTCATAACCGCGATACTCCAGCTTCTTCAATCCGTCAATCAATACCTCTTGCGTATTCTGATTACCAATATATCCTACAATGCCACACATATTCGTTATCCTCCCGATCATCATTTCACAAGACGACTCATCACAGGACTAACGTGTGCGGTAGATTGTGGAATAAAGTTCATTCATCTATGAAGTTGTCAATGATAACTATAGAATTTACAGGCATCTCTTCACGAATGTAACGAAATTCCCAAACCGCGCACGCCAATGATGATGGCCGCACATTCATGAAATGAATCTTATAATTTAGGTTATAAAATAATAAAGGCATCTACCGGTGCGTTGTGTAAACAGTTGCCTGTTCATTTTCCGCTGCCGGTTTACGGCTTGATGCTTCACCGGAAGGTCCCCGCCGAATGTTTCGAACACCTTCACCTCGTCAGCTTGTTTTGTCGTGAACCGATCTGCAAGCAACTTTATTTCAACTGAATCCGTTGCTTCTCCACCAAGTTCCCCCGCACAAAATCAAGCTCTGGCGCTTGTATTACGTTACCTTACAACCCTCGCTTTCTCTATCTGAGTCACAGCATCCCTATATTATATTCAGCTAAGTATCATTTGGCAATGACACTTTATTCATAATTACACCATGAAGGCAATAAATCGTTAGTAAATAACCGCAAACGCCGTTGCCTGCTTCTTTTTCACAGGCAACCGACGTTTACAAAATTTTAAACTAATTCTTTCTTCACGACATCTACGATCTGACCGACAAATTGCTCCAGCTCATCTTTATCCGGGCCTTCGGCCATCACACGAATGAGCGATTCTGTGCCTGAAGCACGAACCAGTACACGCCCATTATCGCCCAATTGTTGTTCCACCTGCTCAATTGCTTCTGCAATAGCAGGATTCCCCTCGTAATTGCGTTTGTCCTGCACACGCACATTTACGAGCACTTGCGGATACTGTTTCATGAGCGACTTTAGCTCACTCATTTTCTTGCCGGAAGCTTTCAAGGTATCTACCAGTTGAATCCCAGTCAGCATGCCATCGCCTGTCGTATTGTGATCCAGAAAAATAACATGACCAGACTGCTCACCGCCTAGGTTAAATCCACCCCGACGCATTTCTTCCATCACATAACGGTCCCCGACCGCAGTTTTTGCAGTCTTGAGTGCCAGCTTTTCAGTAGCTTTATAAAAACCGATATTACTCATCACTGTCGATACAATAGTACTGTCCTTGAGTTTTCCAGCGCGGTTCATTGCATCTCCGCAAATGCAGAGAATATAGTCGCCGTCTACCTCTTCCCCGTTCTCATCAATTGCGATCAGACGGTCGGCATCGCCGTCAAAGGCCAGACCAATATCCGCTTTCAAGCGACGCACTTCCTCTTTCAGCTTTTCAGGATGAGTCGAGCCGCAATGATCATTGATGTTCAAACCGTTCGGCTCGGCACCGATAGTGTGTACCTCAGCTCCCAGTTCTGCAAAAAGCTTCGGCGCCAGCTCATAAGCTGCTCCGTTTGCACAATCCAGTACAATTTTTAACCCTTCAAAAGAATGGCTAATTGTTGTTTTCAAGAACTCCAGATAATCGTAACGAGAATGCTCGTCTACAACAACCGTTCCCAATCCGCCGCCAATCGGACGAGGCAGTTGGTCTTCTTTTGCATCCATGAGCTCTTCAATTTTCAATTCCGTTTCGTCTGTCAATTTAAAACCGTCACCGCCAAAAAACTTAATGCCGTTGTCTTCAACTGGATTGTGTGATGCTGAGATCATTACACCAGCGTCAGCTTTCAATTGACGTGTGAGATATGCCACCCCAGGTGTCGAAACAATACCTAGACGAACCACATTAGCCCCAATGGACAGCAAACCAGCTACAAGAGCCGATTCCAGCATCAGTCCGGATATCCGTGTATCCATACCAATAACAACTGTCGGTTTCTCTACATTACCTGCTAAAACATATCCGCCGCAGCGGCCAATGCTATATGCCAGTTCGGCTGTAAGTTCCTGATTAGCAACGCCTCGTACACCATCTGTACCAAAATATTTCCCCATGTAAAATGACTCCCTTTTTTTGTCTAATAAATCTTGATTATTTACTACAGATAAAGCATGTTATGGCTGACTGTTCTCCGAGGTTCCATTCGCAGTAGAATCTGCGCCGTTATGAGGATTTGTTTTATCCTCCGCAGCTGCGTTGTCCCCGGTCTTAGCGTCAGAGTTTCCACTTTGATTACCTTGCCCCTCCTGTGGCCTCTCCTGCCCCTTTTCGCCACTACCAGAGGGGTTTGATTCATTCTCACTATTCGGATTCGTTACAGCAGGCGTAGAAGGGCTCTCAATGTTGATCGTTGCCTTTAGTTGGCCTGCATTTCCGGCTTGCGTAATATATTTAGGCAAGCCTACTTTCAGAGTTACCTCGTGTTGACCAGCCGCGAGGCCACTTACATCTGCCACCAAACTAATATCATCATTGGTTAAATTGTTTACCAGATCCTGCGGGCCCTTCACAGTAACATCCATCGTCTTGCCTGCGGGCGCTGTAACAGTCGCAGTCGCTCCATCTCCTGCACCTTGTAAAACGATTGGGATGCCTGACAGCGTCCGTTCCGTATCTGTGACTTCATTGGAAGGAACAACAGTCACCTGAATTTGTATGGACCCTGGCTCGATTTTATCAGAACCTGAGGGGGCTGCCAAATTAGCTTGAACTGTACGAGTCCCCGCTTCCGTAAATTGGCTTAAATCCAATGTAGCCGTGACGTAAGAGCTAAGGCTGCTCAATACATCCTGCGATGCATATACCGCCGCTTCCTTCACGTTTGCATTCACTTTAGAAAGCACCAGTCCGTCTGGCAACTCTCCGGAATAGACAATCTTAACAGGCACAGACTTCGCCTGCTGAGTTACCGGAATTTCAACGGACACAGTAGACGGCTCAATGACCGCTCCCGTAAGTTCCTGTCCCTTTTTATTATAAGCCTTCAGTTTTACACGCTTCTGTTCAAACTTTTCTGAGATGCCATCCGTATTAACAGCCCCCAGAACGGCAGTGACGGTACTCAACTGGCTTTTGGGCAAGGTGACCTTTACGGTCTGAGGAGCAATCACAGGCTTACCAAGCTGCAGTCCCGCATCTGGGTTTCCTTTAGGAACTATAGATACATTAAATGATTTCGTTTGTTTTTCCTCAATCGTCACTGTAACACGGTTAGGAGTCATAGATACCAACTCCACTCCATCCGGCAAGTCCGGTTCGAGTGACAATGTTTTAGTACCTGCTCCTAAGCCGTTTAAGTTTAGCTTTGCTTGATAATTATCCGCAAAAAAGGAAGTCAACACAGAACGCTGTCCTCTGACCTCCATCTTAACATGATCAGTATCCATGGTTGACAATACATATTTTGAATCATCCAGACCACTGGCCTGAATGGCTACATTATCAATTACTTTATTATTATAAGAAACGGTCAGCGTAGATGAAGGTGTACCTGTATCTAGATGGACCATTCCCCACAGCAGGACAGCAACCGCAAGCGCCAATATCTTGGAAATCGTATTATTGTTAATCCATTTGTCCATCATGAATTTCCACGGCCTCCCCTCCGATTCCAGAATGAGCCGCGTTTTTCCTTCAAAGACGGTGTTGGCCGCAACTCCTCATACAGCTTGGAGATTAGGGATTCTTCCTTAATGTCGCGCACGACCTGTCCATTAATGGCCAAAGAAATTTGCCCTGTTTCCTCCGATACCACGACAGTTACGGCATCCGTTACCTCACTCACTCCAATCGCAGCACGGTGACGGGTTCCCAACTCCTTGCTGATGAACGGATTTTCCGATAATGGCAAATAACAGGCCGCAGAAGCAATCTGTTTATTTTGAATAATCACCGCACCATCATGCAGAGGTGTATTAGGAATGAAGATGTTAATTAGCAGTTCAGAACTGACTACGGCCTGTGTCTTGATACCAGACTCCGTATATTCGTTTAGCCCGGTCTCGCGCTCAAATACGACCAAAGCTCCTATTTTCCTACGTGATAAATAATTCAGCGCCTTAATCATTTCTCCGATTAACTTGTTAATCTCTTCATCATCCGCAGACGAACGCCCAAATAATTTGCCACGCCCCAATTGCTCCAGTGCACGACGCAACTCAGGCTGAAAAATAATAAAGATAGCCACCACACCAAAGGTGAACATCTGATTCATCAACCACTTGAGCGTATACAAATCAAACCAGGTGCTAACCGCCCAAATGACAACCAGAAACAGAATCCCTTTCAACAATTGAACTGCACGCGTTCCGCGAACAAGTAAAATAAGCTGATACATAATATAGGTTACGATCAAAATGTCGATAATATCTTTAATGGACTCTTTCCAAGTCAGGTCCGCAAAATAATCCAACATGCGCATGCCCCCGCAATTTTCTGTAGTGAGTGGGTGTAATATGTACACAGTGTGCTCTCTCTATCTAGGTTATAACGATCAGGCTCACGTTGCAAGCTGTGTGACAAAAGAACCGCCAAAATCAGTAAAATACAGTACAATTCGCCAGCTTCATATACAAAAAAACGCCTTTTCCAGCGGAAAGAGGCGCTCGATATCGTCCTTGCCATTTCAAGCTTCTTTTATGGAGAAGAAGGTCCCCCGAATAAATCAGTAACCTTGTACCAAATCCAATCCAAGGTTTGATCAATACTTTTAACCTGTCCTGCAATATGGGCGGTGGACGCTTGATAATAAGAACCATCAATTACAGTGACATTTCCTTCCACTTCACCGTATACACGGGCTTCACCATTTTGCACTGTTAAATCTCCGGCAATGGATTTCCCCTCAGGCACAATCACAGTATCGCCCTGAATAACAACTTGATCCAGATGACTTCCTTTGACTACCAATTGATGGTCCGTGCCAGAAAAGCTGGCCATGCTTGAGCATATAACAATAAGGAAGAAGGCGGCGGCTGTTACAGCGGGATGCCTTTTCACCCAGGTCAGCATAGGCACCGCAGTCTGTCTTTTATGCGGCGGCAAAGCATTCATAATGCGAAATGTCAGCTCATCCGATACACACGGCACTTGATGATAGCGTGTACCGTAAAGCATCGCATCCGTCCGCTCCAGCTCTTTAAAACGCATGCGGCATTCCGGGCAGTCTAACAAGTGCTGTTCCAACTCATGTTTGTCCTGCTCAGACAGGTCGCCATCTAGATAGTCATGCATAAAAGAGACGGCTTGTTTGCAATCCATATGAGCCAATCCTTTCTAATATTCTTCCGTGTTTCTCAACATAACATGCTCCGGCTTAGAAACTTTGCTCATCTTACATACGTTACAACGAGCATTATGTTTCATAAAAACATCTACGCAGACTCTTTTCCTAGAATCTATGCGCATGATCTATAGCTTGTGCTCCAGTTTTTTGCGCAGAAAATCCCGTCCCCTGTGTACTCTTGTCTTAATAGTGGTGACTGGGAGATTGAGCACATCGCTGATTTCCTGTAAGGAAAGCTCCTGCAAGTACCGTAAAACCATAATCGTTCTGTATTTATCCGGAAGGCTGTCGATGGCGTCATGAATCAAGGCCTGTGTTTCAGACAGAAGCGTGCTCCCCTCAGGGGTAAGCTCTTCACTGGCGAGCATGGCGTACCCATCGACACCTTCCTGATCATTCATTTCAGCATCAAGTGAGTATGTAGGTTTTCTCCTTCGCAGACGATCAATGCACAGATTTGTAGCAATTCGATAAATCCAAGTTGAGAATTTCTGTCCATGATCGTATTTTTCCAAATTACGATACACACGCAAAAAAGTTTCCTGCACCAGATCCTCCGCCTCATGGCGATTACCTAGCATCCGGTAGGAAAGATGAAAAATCCGATCTTTATATAACTCGACTAACTCCGCAAAAGCTCGCTGATCGCCTTTCTGTACCAGCCTTACCAAGCGGCTTTCCATATTATCCACTCTATACTCCCCCAGACTTGCTGATGGGTTACTTATTATATGTTTATGATTATTCATCGTAGTTTAATTTTATCCGGAAATCAACTGTAGTATTGTTACTAACTGCGAGCACGCCAGCCTTCAATATACAAACAGCACAATCGGGTACCCCATGAGTACCCGATTGCCTGTATTCGTACAACCGCACTATATCAGCCCGTATTTCTCAAGCCTGCGGCAATTCCGTTAATCGTCAACAATACCTCACGTAGCATCTCCGTATCATCACCGTTCTGATCCCGCAACTCCCGTAGCTCACTTAGCAATTGAACCTGCAAGTAACTTAACGGATCGACATAAGGATTACGCAAGCGGATAGATTCCTGAATAACCGGCACGTCGTCCAAAATCTCGGATTGTCCGGTTATTTTCAAAATCAACTCAGATGTCAGCTTAAACTCCGCTGAAATCTGCCCGAAAATACGCTGCCGGGCCTCTTCATTATCCGACATCCCAGCGTACTCTTCTGCAATCAGTAAATCCGCTTTAGCGATTGCCATTTGCAGTGTATCAATAAGTGACCGGAAGAAAGCAGAGTCCCTAAACATCGTTTGCAGCACTTTAAGGTTATCCTCATTGTTTTGATAGAAGCTTTGCAAACCTGTTCCAGCCGCATACCATGCAGGTAACAAGTAACGGCTTTGTGTCCATGCAAAAACCCATGGAATGGCGCGCAAGTCCTCAAAACGTTCGCTGTTCTTACGCTTGGACGGACGAGATCCAATGTTGAGCTCGCCCACCTCAGGCAACGGTGTAGATTCTTTGAAGAAGTTGAAGAAATCTGGATCTCGGAAAATCAAATCCTGATACTTATCCAGTGATACTTGGGAAATGCGGGCGATAATCTCCTCCCAGCTCTCCTCAAACACTTCCTTCTTCCCGGAACGATGATATGCTACAGCCGTAATCAGCGCCGATGTTGCCTGCTCCAAGCTCCGGTACGCGATACCTCTGAGCGAGTATCGGGATGATAGTACTTCACCTTGCTCCGTAATCTTTATTCCGCCTCCAATCGTATGAGGAGGTTGAGCCAAAATACTGCGATTAAGTGGCATTCCTCCACGACCCAGCGCACCTCCACGACCGTGGAAAAACTTCACTTTTACGCCAAACTCATTAACTACTTCCGTAATGCTGTTCATAGCGACTCGAAGTTCCCAGTTCGCTGTAACCACACCGCCATCTTTATTGCTGTCCGAGTATCCCAGCATAATCTCCTGAAGCTGGTCCATCGCAGCCACAGATTGTCGATATACAGGCAAGTTCATCAATCTTCTCATAATATCAGGTGCAGCGTGCAGATCATCTATCGTTTCGAACAAAGGGACAGATTGCAGCGTACAGATAACAGTGCCATCCTTCTCGATGCGGAACAGGCCTACCTCTTTGGATAAGACCATAACCTCCAGTAAGTCACTAGCTCCCTGAGTCATACTGATCAAGTAGCTTGTAATGGACTGCTTGCCGAATTCCTCCTGAGCCAAATAAATCGTACGATATACATCAAGACATTCCTGTGTGCTATCGCTATATTTTAAATAAGGTGAAGTAATCGGACGAGGTTCATTCAGCAGCTTTTCCAGCAGATTAATTTTTTCTTCTTCTGACAGCTTACTGTAATCCGACACAATATTCATTTTAGAAAGAATTTCAGTCATCGCATTTTCATGTTCCTGACTATGCTGACGGACATCCAGCGTAGCTGTATGGAATCCAAACAACTCTACCTGGCGAATCATCTTTTGAATATACGTGTTTGCCACATAATCGGCAAAATGATGACGCAGACTGTGGTCAATAACATTTAGGTCTGCAATGAGCTCTTCCGCAGAATTGTAACGCTCATTGGTACCCTGTTTGCTTTCATCCAGGATGTTGTTCACTTTAGCAATCATATATGCCAGTTTAATGCGGTAAGGCTCTTTTTCGTTATGCCATACTTCCATCTTTTTAAGTGTAATGTGAGTACGGTCTTCTTCAATAGAAGCCAGCAGAGCATCGGAAACTCGCACAATGCTGGTGCTGAAACTCAAGTAACCCATGAGTTCCTTTAACGTGTGCTGATATTCTCTCAAAGCCAACTTGCGCTGCATACGTAACGTTTCCCAAGTCACATGAGATGTCACAGACGGATTGCCGTCCCGGTCTCCACCGATCCAGGAACCAAATCTCAGATAAGTGGGTATGTGCCATTTTTGTTCGGGATAATATTTGTCTAAACATCGTTCCAATTCTTGATATACATCTGGCAGTACATGAAACAAGGTCTCGTGAAAATAATACATTCCATTTCTTACTTCATCTAATACAGTTGGCTTGCGATCACGCAGCTCATCTGTCTGCCACAGCGTAATTACTTCGTTTAGCAGATTCTCCCGTACCTGTTCCCGCTCACGCAAGGTAAGCATCGGATTATCCAGCAGCATGACGTCCTCAGAAATGCGCTTATGGATATCAAGTATTACTCGTCGTGTCGCTTCTGTAGGATGTGCGGTCATGACCAGCTCCAAAGAGAGCTCATTCAGCAAGTTACTAACGTCCTCAGCGGAGAAGCCCCCTTGTTTAAGCTCCTGAACGGAACTTTCAATGGAACCAGGTTGAACATCTTCACCAGCCGAATGCTCATAATCCCGCTTACGACGAATACGATGGTTTTGCTCAGCGATATTCACCAACTGAAAATAAATCGCAAACGCGCGAATAACCTGGTGACGAATATCCGTATCCAGTCCGCTGACCATTTGTTTGAAATTCTCATACAACTCCGGCTGATACCCGGCACGTAACGATTTACTTGTCTCACGTATTTTCTCCACGATATCCAAAAGTTCGTTGCCACCCTGATGAACCAATACCTCACCAAGAATATTCCCTAGAAAACGAACGTCCCGCCGCAGCAGATTGTTGGATTGGTTTTTGTTAGCGGTTAACGTAAGCTCAGTCATGCTTTTCCCCCCATCTGATCTGTTCCACACCATATACAGTTGTAGAAAAGGTACGTATACACACGAAATTTGACACTTTCTTAACATCATACAATAAAACCGCATGAAAAGCTGCAAAATTTACAGTAAAAAATCATGTTTTTGAAATACTTCTTTTGAGAAAATATTGGATTGTTATGAAAAAAGATGAAATTAATAAATAGAAATTAATGTATACACTAGTGATACGTGAAACATTATGCACAGTCTCTTATAAAGAGTGTGTTTTTAAAGGTACAAATTCATGCAACGTAGTGTGTATATGTTTATTATTTGTTGACAAAGTCAACTCCATTAGCCTTCTATCCACAAAGATATACACAAATTAGCCATTTTCTCAGTGTTTCTAAGGTATTTCCTCATTAACACTCCGATTTTTACCCACATAAATAAAGGGAAATGTGCACAACCCAAGAGCAACTGTTGAGTTATCACCATAAATTCGCACCATAATAGCTATAGGATTCCTATATTTAAAGGATTTGATCACGAAATTAGCCTTACTGCAGGAGAAAGGGGTACGTTAGAGGAGGAAATTCGAGATCTAGGTGTCAAAAGTAACAAGAGCCTATGTACAATATACACAAGTCATCCCCAACTGTGCATGACAGGAGACATATTTGCATTGGCCTATATACATAGAAGTAAATGTAATGTGGACAAAATAAAAAGAAGCCTTTCGGCTTCTAGGTAATCGGTAAGCGGGTGATGGGAATCGAACCCACGCTATCAGCTTGGAAGGCTGAAGTTCTACCATTGAACTACACCCGCAAATTAGTATCGGGATGACACGATTTGAACATGCGACCCCCTGGTCCCAAACCAGGTGCTCTACCAAGCTGAGCTACATCCCGATATTATACTTTTTTAAATATGGCGCGCCCTGAGAGATTCGAACTCCCGGCCTTTTGATTCGTAGTCAAACGCTCTATCCAGCTGAGCTAAGGGCGCAAATATGGAGCGGACGACGGGAATCGAACCCGCGACCCTCGCCTTGGCAAGGCGATGCTCTACCGCTGAGCCACATCCGCAAAAACAATATGCGCGTGGAGGGACTTGAACCCCCACGTCAAAGACGCTAGATCCTAAGTCTAGTGCGTCTGCCAATTCCGCCACACGCGCATGTAATACAATGGTGAGCCATGAAGGACTCGAACCTTCGACACCCTGATTAAAAGTCAGGTGCTCTACCAACTGAGCTAATGGCTCTTAATGGCTGGGGATATAGGATTTGAACCTATGCATGACGGAGTCAAAGTCCGTTGCCTTACCGCTTGGCTAATCCCCAATATGCATATGATTCACAATTCCCCAAGAATTCATCCAGGTAAGAGGATGAAAAATGGTGGAGGCTGAGGGGATCGAACCCCCGACCCTCTGCTTGTAAGGCAGATGCTCTCCCAGCTGAGCTAAGCCTCCATACTACCCAATGACCCGTAGGGGATTCGAACCCCTGTTACCTCCGTGAAAGGGAGGTGTCTTAACCCCTTGACCAACGGGCCATCCTATAACAAGCTCTCAACCGGGTTCGAACCGGTGACCTCATCCTTACCATGGATGCACTCTACCTGCTGAGCTATGAGAGCAAATGGCTCCCCGAACAGGACTCGAACCTGTGACAACTCGATTAACAGTCGAGTGCTCTACCAACTGAGCTATCAGGGAATATTAAGCATAAAGCTCTGCTTGGCCACGTCCTACTCTCCCAGGACCCTGCGGTCCAAGTACCATCGGCGCTGGAGGGCTTAACGGTCGTGTTCGGGATGGGTACGTGTGGAACCCCTCCGCTATCGCCACCAAACATGAATTTGCTATGCAAATTCTACCGTATTGAAACTCGGTTCATCACAGCTGTGTGAATGAATTTCAATGCGTATTTCGTATGTATTTCTACATACCTTCAAGGTTACACCCTGAAAACTGGATCCGAAACTTATTTGCGTTTTATCTTAGGATAAGCCCTCGACCGATTAGTATTGGTCAGCTCCATGCATTACTGCACTTCCACCCCCAACCTATCTACCTCGTCGTCTTCAAGGGGTCTTACTAATTGGGAAATCTCATCTTGAGGGGGGCTTCACGCTTAGATGCTTTCAGCGCTTATCCCTTCCGTACATAGCTACCCAGCGGTGCTCCTGGCGGAACAACTGGTACACCAGCGGTACGTCCATCCCGGTCCTCTCGTACTAAGGACAGCTCCTCTCAAATTTCCTACGCCCACGACAGATAGGGACCGAACTGTCTCACGACGTTCTGAACCCAGCTCGCGTACCGCTTTAATGGGCGAACAGCCCAACCCTTGGGACCTACTTCAGCCCCAGGATGCGATGAGCCGACATCGAGGTGCCAAACCTCCCCGTCGATGTGGACTCTTGGGGGAGATAAGCCTGTTATCCCCAGGGTAGCTTTTATCCGTTGAGCGATGGCCCTTCCATGCGGTACCACCGGATCACTAAGCCCGACTTTCGTCCCTGCTCGACTTGTAGGTCTCGCAGTCAAGCTCCCTTCTGCCTTTGCACTCTTCGAATGATTTCCAACCATTCTGAGGGAACCTTGGGGCGCCTCCGTTACTCTTTAGGAGGCGACCGCCCCAGTCAAACTGCCCACCTGACACTGTCCTCGCACCGGTTCACGGTACCAAGTTAGAACCTAGATACGATCAGGGTGGTATCCCAAGGATGCCTCCCCTCAAGCTGGCGCTCAAGGCTCAACGGCTCCCACCTATCCTGTACAGATCGTACCCAAATTCAATATCAAGCTGCAGTAAAGCTCCATGGGGTCTTTCCGTCTTGTCGCGGGTAACCTGCATCTTCACAGGTATTAAAATTTCACCGGATCTCTCGTTGAGACAGCGCCCAAGTCGTTACGCCATTCGTGCGGGTCAGAATTTACCTGACAAGGAATTTCGCTACCTTAGGACCGTTATAGTTACGGCCGCCGTTTACTGGGGCTTCGGTTCATAGCTTCGCCCCGAAGGGCTTACCACTCCCCTTAACCTTCCAGCACCGGGCAGGCGTCAGCCCGTATACTTCGCCTTGCGGCTTCGCACAGACCTGTGTTTTTGCTAAACAGTCGCTTGGGCCTTTTCACTGCGGCCCCCTCGGGCTATTCACCCTACCGAGGCACCCCTTCTCCCGAAGTTACGGGGTCATTTTGCCGAGTTCCTTAACGAGAGTTCTTCCGCGCGCCTTAGAATTCTCTTCTCGCCTACCTGTGTCGGTTTGCGGTACGGGCACCTTCTCCTGGCTAGAGGCTTTTCTTGGCAGTCTGAGATCATGACCTTCGCTACTATAATTTTCGCTCCCCATCACAGCCCAGCCTTAATGATATGCGGATTTGCCTACACATCAGCCTCACTGCTTAGACGGACATCCATCAGTCCGCGTCACTACCCTACTGCGTCACCCCATCGCTCATAGCGGATTACGGTGGTACAGGAATTTCGACCTGTTGTCCTTCGACTACGCCTATCGGCCTCGCCTTAGGTCCCGACTTACCCTGAGCGGACGAACCTTCCTCAGGAACCCTTAGGCTTTCGGCGGATCTGATTCTCA
>NZ_CM137725.1:2425000-2490000 GCF_054602585.1 Paenibacillus sp. SEL3
GTGCAGAGATTAAAATTAACCGTCTTGTCGTGTGTAAATCGTGAAGAAATGCTTTTAGTCCCATTTGATAATTCCTCCTATTAGTCTAATGGAATAATTGACAACCCCTGGCATAGCTTTAAGTAAACAAGCACTTCTAGGATGAAAGGAGCGTTATTAACCATGAATTCTTTTTTCTATGTATTAAACGGTAAAAAAATCAAACGATTCTTAATCGTAATGGCTGCAGCCGTCTTTACCGTTGGAGTCATTTATGTAGAAACCGATAATGTTACGGTTTTTTCCGAGGAAGCACCAACCGCTATTTATAGTGTACCCACGGACAAAAAGTTGATCGCTCTCACCTTTGATATTAGTTGGGGAGATAAGCGTACTGCCCCCATCTTAAAAGTCCTTGAGGATAAAAAAGTGACCAAGTCCACCTTTTTCCTTTCTGCCCCTTGGAGTAAAACACATCCAGAGCTTGTGAATCAGATTAAAGAAAGTGGTTTTGAAATCGGCAGTCATGGCCATAAACATGAAAATTACAGTAGCTTAAGCGATGAAGATATTCGTAAGCAGATTTCAATTGCTCATACCACATTAACCGAACTGACGGGACATTCCCCGAAGTTGATCCGTATGCCTAATGGCGACTTTGATAAACGAGTCCTTCAGGTTGCCGGCACTTTAGGCTACAAAACCATTCAGTGGGATACAGATTCCCTGGATTGGAAAAACCCTGGTACTCAGGTCATAATCGACCGTGTTGTAAATAAAGCGCATCCTGGCGATATCGTCCTTCTGCATGCCAGTGATTCCTGTAAACAAACGCATGAAGCCTTGCCCGTCATTATCGACAAGTTGCGTGCACAGGGCTATGAATTCGTGACTGTATCTGAACTGCTTCAACAGGGTACAGTAAAAGGCAAAGAAGTACGCGATCAGGCACTGGGTCTTTAAGGAGTTATTTTACATCGTTCTCAGCTAAAAACCAAAAGCAAATCGACATATTTCTCCCCATTCATCCGCATACTATCCACATTCATGATGAAGGAGGAATACGGCCATGAATTGGACTCGTTTGCGATTTGTTAGCACGGTATGCGTACTGGGCGTTGCACTGAGTGGATGCGGCTCGGATCAGGGTTCTGCGCCCCCCCAGAACAGTTATAAAGAGATGAAAACGATGGTTGTCGATATCCTGAAAAGTGATGACGGAAAAAAAGCGGTAGAGGAAGCTTTAACTGGGGAAAACAGTTCATCCAAAGAAGGACAATCCGGTCAAAGCAGTGAAGAGGGTGGATCTGGTGGTGGGGCTGGTGGCAACATGGGAATGAAAATGCTTATGCCCATGCAATCGGCTGAGCAGATGAAGATCGCAGTCAAAGATACTTTGATATCACCTGAATATAAAAAAGAAATCGAAAAGATTATGACTGATCCGCGTTTTGCCGGAGAATTTGCCAAAGCCATCAACAGCCAAAGCAAACAGCTTCATATGCAACTTATAAAAGACCCTTCTTATCAAAAATCAATTGAAGCAATGCTCAAGTCGCCAGAATTAACCAAAATGTATATGGACTTAACTAAAACCCCTGAATATCGCAAACAATCTATGACAGTCATGCATGATGCCATGCAAAATCCGATTTTCCGACTTGAGGTTATGAATTTACTCAAAACCGTCGTACAAGAGGAGCTTCAACCCAAGGTTGAGAAAAAAAGTGGTGAGCAAGGCGGTGCAGGCGGCGATAAGCAAGGTGGGGGGGGCGGCGAAGGTGGGGGCGAAGGAGAACAAGGAGGAAGCCAATAATAAAAAGGCTGGTTTAAAAACCAGCCTTCAGAGTGTCGAGAAAGTCCAACGGACTTTCCGGCACTTTATTTTTTATTTGGGGAAACTCAACTTTTAAAACAAAAATCGATTTAAAACGATCTGAGGACCCATTTTTATTTGATCAAAGTGGCCATTTTAAACCTGATTAAAAAACAGGGGGTTTCTCGACAGCCTGAAGGCTGGTTTAAAAACCAGCCTTTTTTCTTTATTTAGATTTCGTGTGCAAGATCATAATTTGAGCAGCAATATCATTGTAAATGGCTCCTGTCGCCGACTCGGATTTATATACTGATGGAGAAAAGTCGGCTTCTGACGGATGATTATCTGGAATACCCAGCGGAATTTGAGCAAGAAGTTTTGTATGAAGAGTGTCTGCCAGCATAGCCCCTCCTCCTCGCCCAAAAACATAGTCCTTTTCTCCAGTGGAGGACACATAATAAGACATGTTCTCCACAACACCGATGACCTTATGATCCGTTTGAAGCGCCATTGCGCCTGCACGTGCAGCTACAAAAGCCGCCGTCGCATGTGGAGTAGTAACAATGATTTCTTCACTCTGCGGAATCATTTGATGTACGTCAAGCGCTACATCGCCAGTGCCTGGTGGTAAATCGAGAATCATATAGTCCAGCTTTCCCCATTCGACATCACTAAAAAACTGTCTGAGCATTCTCCCTAGCATGGGACCTCTCCAGATCACCGGGTTATTCTCTCTGACAAAGAAGCCCATAGACATGATTTTGATACCAAATCGCTCCACTGGCTGAATGATACCCTCTTCGACAGAAGGTACATCCTCTACTCCAATCATATCTGGCACACTGAATCCATAGATATCCGCATCAATTAAACCCACACGCTTCCCCTGTCTAGCTAAAGCTGCAGCCAAATTTACAGCTACTGTCGATTTTCCGACACCACCTTTTCCGCTTGCAATAGCAATAAACCGGACGCCGGATGCTGGGTTAAGCAGCTCATGTTCTTCCATACCGACAGCATGTCCTTTGGTCAAAACCGGGTCAGCGGCGTCCTCGGTATTCTCCCCAGCTTGAATTGCGGACTTTTCATGCTCAGATGCCTCACGAATACGAATATGGACGTGGCTTAATCCCGCCTCTTCTAAAGTCTGCCGGATTTCCCGCTCCAGTTCTGCAAGCGTCTCTTCCTGGTTATTCAGACTAATAGCGGTCAAGGATACACGATCCTCTTTAACAACCACATCCCGAATAAAATGGAGATCGACTAGACGGCGTCCTGTATAAGGCTCCCGTACTTGTTGAAGTAACTCTATAACTTGCTCTCTTGATTGCATGATTTATCAGCACCTCTGCTTTGATGAATTTACGGAGTGGTAAACACTTACAGTATACCACTATCTGGCCTCAGGTGCTGGTGAGATCCCCTTTTCCCCGGCACAGTAACGCAAAATCCCCTTATATATGGACGCCGCCACCTGTCTTTGATAGTTCACGTCACTTAGTCGTCTGGCCTCCTCTGGATGGGACAAAAATCCGACTTCAACAAGGGCTGATGGCATTTTGAGAGCTTTCAATAAATAAACTGTGTTCACGGTCTTAGCCACTCTGTCCGTATTTTCCAAGTTGCGTTTGATCTCTTCCTGAATTAAAGACGCCAAATTCTCGTTATCTGCATGGTTAGGTACGTAAAAGGTCTGGGCTCCACTCCAACGGCTCGACGGGATACTGTTCATATGAATACTTAGAAAGAGGTCTGCTTTCTGCTCCTCAATTATACGCACACGCTGCTTCAAATCCTCCGTTTTTCTTCTGGAATAACCTTTCGTTTCTTGCTGCGCCAGGTCGCGGTCATCCTCACGTGTCATGACAACAACAGCACCTGCTTGCTGTAAATAATCCCGCAAATAAAAAGCGATTGCCAGATTAATATCCTTTTCAATAATCCCTTCTTTGCTAACCGCCCCTCCATCAGGCCCTCCGTGTCCAGCATCTATGGCAATTACTTTACCTGTAAGGGGTAAACTCCAATGGGTCCAAGCTCTCGAAGCAGGTATCTCATACAATGCCAGTGTAATAAATAGAACGGCGAGACAACAGCCCAACAGCATTTTTTGCAACGTCCGATAGCGAATCCACAGTGTAACCTCGTTTTTACGATTATTTTTTTGCATAACAAAACGCCTCCGTCCTATACAGATACTAATAATCTATATGGGACGAGGCGTGTAGATAGTACAACTCAGGCATGAACAAATTCCTTCATACCTTCAATCAGCACTTGAGCGACTTCCGGTCGTGTAAATTCAGGTGGCGGGCAAACCCCAGAGCGCAACAATTCCCGTACCTTGGTGCCCGAGAGCGTTAAATGATGCTCCTTGGGATGTGGGCATGTTTTACTTGAAGCCATGTTTCCACATCGGGTGCAATAAAAGCTGTGTTCAAAGAACAATGGAGTAATCCCCAGCTCTTCAGGTGTAAAGTGGCTGAAAATTTCCTGTGCCTCGTAGGTACCATAATAGTCTCCTACACCAGCATGATCCCTTCCAACAATAAAATGGGTGCAGCCATAGTTCTTTCGCACAATAGCATGAAAAATGGCCTCTCTAGGGCCCGCGTATCGCATGGCAGCAGGAAATACCCCCAGAAAAGTCCGATCAGCCGGATAATAATTGTCCAGCAGCACCAAATAGCTCTTCATACGCACATCTGCCGGAACGTCATCTGACTTGGTTTCACCAACGAGTGGGTTTAGAAACAATGCATCCACAATCTCCATCGCGCTTTTTTGGATGTACTCATGTGCTCGGTGTACCGGATTTCGTGTTTGAAAACCGACCACTGTTTTCCAACCTTTTTCTGCAAAATAGTCGCGTGTCTGTGATGGTGTATAGTAAAACTCACTAAATTGTGTGGGCTCCGGCCGATTCAGCACTTGCACAGATCCACCAACATACGTAGCAGGTCGATCTAACAGTTTGTTTACGCCAGGATGAGCCGGGTCATCCGTCTTGAATACTCTTCTGGCTTCCTCAGCCTGATCTACCTGATAAATACTTTCAATATTAAGTACAGCATAAATGGTACCGTCTGTTTCCCCCACTAAAGCCACCTGCTGACCTAATTTCAATTCACTGGCTATACTTTCTGCAACTGCAAGAGTAATGGGAATACTCCAGACTGTACCATCGGCAAGACGCATATCTGTTACCACTGACCTATAGTCAGATTCATTCATAAACCCCGTCAAAGGAGAGAAAGCCCCCACTCCAATTAAATCCAGATCAGAAATGGTCCATGAGTTTACACGGATAGGAAACAATTCCCTCGCAGTCTGCAAAAGCGCTTTTTGTTCCGGGCCTGTAATGATTTTATCAACAAGTGTTCCGCCATGCGGAAGAATTGCAGTCATAATGCACTTCCCTTCTTCTTCATAAATATGACTCATAGCTACCTGAATATCATTTTATTGATGGAGCCCGCATTCCGTTTTCTCATTGCCAGACCAACGACCTGCACGAGGATCTTCACCTGGTAGGACCTCACGGGTACATTGCTCACAACCGATACTTGGATAATTGCGGTCATGCAATGGATTATACAGCACTTCATGAGTGCGGATATAGTTCCATACATCCTCGGATGTCCAGCTTGCCAAGGGGTTAAATTTAACGAGTCCAAACTTTTCATCATACTCTATCTTTTTTGAATTCGCACGAGTAGGGGCCTGATCGCGGCGAATACCGGTAATCCATGCATCGTATTGCGACAAAATGCGTGTCAGCGGCTCAACTTTGCGTATACCACAACATGTGTTAGGATCTGTTTTCCACAGTTCCTCTCCATGTTTAGCCGCTTGCTCTTCGGGAGTAATTAAGGGAGAGACTCTAACAAAATCCAAGTTGTACCTGGCCTTCATCTGATCTCGCGTATCGTAAGTTTCTTGAAAATGAAAGTCGGTGTCCAAGTAAAAAATGTCGGTGGAAGGGCTAATTTTTTGAAGCATGTCTACTAGTACTACATCTTCTGCTCCGAAGCTACAAGCAAAGGTAAGATTGGGAAATGTAAGAACAGCATACTGGATAATTTCCTCTGGCGTAGCATCTTCCAGTTCAATTGCCTTGACTCTAATCAACGCTTCTTTCTCCAATAAATTCATTATCAATGCGCCTCCATATGAAGATTCATAAATAGTGTCACTCCAATACCGACTAAACTAATAAGATTAAATACAGTATAAAACTTTCTTAATCATTGTCAATCCAAGGCAAAATGTCCTCATGCAAGCATTTATCCACCCAAACTTGTAGGAATGTTGTTCTGTCAGCATTCTTTAATGCTTTCTTGCGTATCCAACCAAGTTCATTGACTTTATATAAAATATTCTTATACCAAACATTTGAGAATGGTACATAAGCTCTTTGGTTACTAAAGGTAACTATTGTAGCTGAAAGTATGCTTGAATTAGGGATTTTTTCCGTCAAGAAAGATGGCTTGTTCTCCACCCTGTCGAAGACAAAGATGTACTAACAGTACGCTTTTAAAAAAAGGCCTTTCTTATACAACAACATATGGAAGTAGTTTGGTCCTTGAAGGAATATTCCCTATGGTGACTTTGGAAGAGCAAACCGAACGTACGGATAAGCATTTTTTTGACAACCTATCATGCTACGTAAAATCACTTGGTTGAATGATTTGATAGCCAAAATGTTTTTTTGTACTTAACGTCTGCTTGCGGATTTTCTGAGTAAAATGCTTTAGAGTCAACTAGGAGCAGCGTATCCTAATCCTGTGCCCAGTGCGAGGCAGCCATCGGTAATACTGAACAACTTTGGGTTACTTGATCATGCAAAACTATCTATAGAAGATAACAAGCATCATTTCTGAATCTAAGATTATCGAAGGACGCCAACTGAGGGATTTGAAAATACCTTTAGCTTCAGAATTCTTATTCTGCATTCAAAAGATGAAGTCCGTATGTGGATAAGTTCAGAAGAGGGTAAAAGCGAAATAGCATTTACCCGAATTTTTAGCCAGATGAAACCACTATACTATTCTGGAGCTCTGGCGTCAGCGATACCTTCATTGTGGAAATTATAAAAGAAATGACTCCGCACTGAATTCTTATTATGCCTCTATCCAATCCTATAGCGCTTGTAGAGGCAATTACCGAACAATTGATCCACTGGACACAAACAAGGCTCTTATCGCTCTGGAAGTCTTTTTAAAGCCTGTCATCAATGAGGAGCGATTTTATGAGAGTAAACAGTCGGACAATACAATAGTGCTCCTGGTTATAGTTTAGGGCGATTGCTGTGTAGACTATTTCCATTACCAGTAACATGTACATCGCCGTTACAATTGTAGCAGCTTAGGCAGCGGACATTGCTAGGCTAAGGATCGTCCTGCTGCCCAGTGCGCACAAATAAAAAGAGGTATTCCTTGCCCTATCCCTAGCTGCGCCCAAAACAGCTCTACAAGAGGCATAGACAACCCCTCCAGAACATATCAAGGAGATCTTTACATAAACAGGTGATACCAAAGTATCCTCACAAAACAGCACTTAGCAAAGAATATTAAGACCAGGCTAAACTAAATAGCCGGACAATATATTTAGTCACATGTTATAAACATTACAGAATAAACTACGTTGAAATAGCAAACTGTATTTGTATATAACAATATCATCTTCAATTCCTTCGTGGATAACTTCTCGTTTTCCGTGCATTTCCATGCGGTTATTTATGTATTCGCTGAAACATGCTGAAACTCATAGCTTTAGACTAGGTCTACTTATCCACATGTGGATAATGATTAGGAAATTAAAAAAGAACCCTTTCCATAAGGAAAAGGTTCTTCTGTATTCGAAATATTAACGTTTCGAGAACTGTGGTGCACGACGAGCGGCTTTGAGTCCGTACTTTTTACGTTCTTTCATACGTGGGTCACGAGTCAAGAATCCTGCTTTTTTCAAAGCTGGACGGAATTCCGGATCTGCTTTCAACAGAGCACGGGAAATACCGTGGCGAATTGCGCCGGCTTGACCAGAGATACCACCACCATGAGCGATAACGAGTACGTCATAGCTACCAACTGTTTCTGTCAGGTTCAGTGGTTGTTTTACGATCAGTTTGAGAGTTTCCAAACCGAAATATTCATTAATATCACGCTTATTGATGACAATGCGTCCTTCACCCGGTACGAGACGAACACGAGCTACCGAATGTTTACGACGACCTGTCCCATAGTATTGTACTTGTGCCATGAAACTGTCCTCCCTTTTAATTATCCGCGAAGTTCGTAAACTTCAGGTTTTTGTGCTGCATGTGGATGCTCAGTGCCTCTGTAAGCTTTAAGTCTCAGCTTCATTTTCTCGCCTTGACGAGTTTTAGGAAGCATACCGTGAACAGCCAATTCCAACATGCGCTCAGGCTTGTTCTTAACCATTTCTTGTGCAACCGTTACTTTCAGACCACCCGGATGCAGGGAGTGACGGTAGTATTTCTTGTTCTCCATTTTTTTACCGGTCAATACGATTTTTTCCGCATTGATTACAACAACAAAATCACCTGTGTCCACATGTGGTGTAAATTGTGGCTTGTGTTTGCCGCGAATCAACGCAGCCGCTTCGCTTGCCAGACGACCGAGCGTTTTGCCTTCGGCATCAATGATGTGCCAGTTGCGCTCAACTTCATTTGGCTTCGCCATATACGTAGTACGCATGAAAAGTATCCTCCTTAAGTTCGTTAACAGAAATCATCATTTATCTTCGTTCGTTAAGTTGCTGCATTATTGATGGATTAGATGTTACTTTAAAGTGATTATCTTAATTGGGGCTGTGGGAAAGCCATTAAGAAAACACAACTTTTATATTACAGGATAACCATCAATTCCGCAAGGGTAAAATCAATGTTTTTTGATGTTTTCGTCGTACTCTACATTCCAGAGCGTTAAAGCGTGTCCAACAGCCGTAGGTCCAGCCTTTGAACGACTTTTCGCCTCCAAAATGGAAGGAATATCATCCGACGATTTTTTGCCTTCTCCCACTTCCAGCAAAGTCCCCATAATAATCCGAACCATGTGCTGCAAAAATCCGCTACCTGTAATATAAGTATGGATAATTCCCTGATCATCCGAGCCCGGACGTGAAAAGGAATGGTCTACTGTCATATAGGCTTCGTAAATAGTGCGAACATGATTCGTCTTTTGGGAACGTCGAGATGCGAACGAAGTATAGTCAAAGGTGCCAACTAAATGAGCCAACCCTTCCTCCATCGCTCTTACATCCAGACTCGTTGGATGATGGGCCTGTGTACGACGGTGAAAGATGTCCGGAAACCGGTTCGCATTAATACTGTACCGATATGTCTTCCGCTTCGCCATGCGGCGTGCATGAAAGGACATTGGCACCTCTCTCGCATCCGTAACGATGATATCACGAGGCAACCAGGCATTAAGTGCCAGACACCAGCGCTGTATTGGAATCGGCGATTCAGTGTGAAAATTGAATACCTGCCCGTATGCATGTACACCTGCATCTGTACGGCCTGAGCCTGTAATTTTAAGACGCTCGCCCGTCAATGAGTAGATAGCATGTTCAAGGCAGTCCTGAATGGTGTTACCGTTAGGCTGCGTCTGAAAGCCATCATAGTGGGTTCCGTCATAGTTCACCTTCATGCACAAGTTCCGCATGCTTCTCACACCTTTATAGGGGTAGTCTCTGGCCTTACAAGGAATAACCGAACATAACAAAGGAGAAGCCCCTCAAGGACTCCTCCAAGAGAAAAAAAGGGTTGTTCAGAATCAAGCCGATTCTGTCCACCCTTCCCTCATCTTCGCCTGTTTACGCGCGGTCAACCAATTCCAGATATACCATTGGAGCGGCGTCGCCACGACGAGGTCCCAATTTCAAGATACGAGTGTATCCACCTGGACGCTCAGTGTAACGTGTAGCCAATTCGCTAAACAGCTTTTGGATTGCA
Source organism: Paenibacillus sp. SEL3 (assembly GCF_054602585.1). Lineage (NCBI taxonomy): Bacteria > Bacillati > Bacillota > Bacilli > Caryophanales > Paenibacillaceae > Paenibacillus > Paenibacillus sp. SEL3. Next base: position 2,434,774 of record NZ_CM137725.1, read on the forward strand.
TCCTGCTCACCATCCAAAGTTTCACGGCGAACGAACGCAGCCACTTGGCGACGTGCGTGCAGATCTCCTTTTTTCGCTTTGGTGATCAGTTTTTCAGCAATAGAACGAACTTCTTTTGCTTTAGCCTCAGTAGTTTGGATACGCTCATACAAGAACAGATCGGTTACCAAATCACGAAACAAAGCTTTACGGGCACTGGAGTTACGGCCCAATTTTTGGTATGCCATGTAATTTCCCCTCCTTCACAAAAACGTTGCTGTACTATTCTTCCGTACGAAGTCCTAAACCAAGTTCCTCGAGCTTCTCTTGTACTTCTTCCAAAGATTTGCGACCCAAGTTACGGACCTTCATCATATCTTCTTCAGATTTAGTCGTGAGTTCTTGTACCGTATTGATACCAGCGCGCTTAAGGCAGTTATAGGAACGGACGGAGAGATCCAGCTCTTCGATCGTCATTTCAAGAACTTTTTCTTTCTTGTCTTCTTCTTTTTCAACCATAATTTCAGCATCTTTAGCCTCGTCCGTGAGACCCACGAACAACATCACATGCTCGGTCAAAATTTTGGCTCCAAGGCTCACTGCTTCCTCGGGACGAATACTTCCGTCAGTCCAAACCTCAAGTGTCAGCTTGTCATAATTCGTAACCTGGCCGACACGCGTATTTTCTACGCCGTAGTTCACGCGTGCAATCGGAGTGTAGATGGAGTCGACGGGAATGACGCCGATCGGCTGGTCATCACGTTTGTTCCGATCCTGCTTAACGTAACCGCGACCGCGATTGGCAAAAATACGCATGTGAAGTCTCGAACCCGGTCCGAGCGTAGCAATGTGAAGATCCGGATTAAGAATTTCCACATCACTATCCGCACGGATATCTCCTGCCGTTACAACTCCTTCGCCTTCCGCATCGATTTCGAGTACTTTCTCTTCATCCGAGTGGATTTTAAGCGATAAAGCTTTCAAGTTCAGAATGATCTCCGTTACGTCTTCCTTCACACCGGGAACCGTTGCAAACTCGTGCAGAACCCCATCGATTTGAACCGATGTGACTGCTGCCCCCGGTAACGAGGATAACAGAATACGGCGAAGCGAGTTTCCAAGCGTCGTACCGTATCCGCGTTCCAGCGGTTCTACTACGAATTTTCCATAGGTGCCATCATCATTGACGTCAACCGTCTCAATTTTCGGCTTTTCGATTTCTATCACTGCAATATCCCTCCTTCAAAACGTCGCTCCTATATGAAACATTCACCTTATCCATAGTCTATCATGCAGTATACCTAAACATCCATTCTTGGCAGTTTGTGCCGGATCTATACTACACGCAGAGGAGAAATCTCATTAGACGCGACGACGTTTTGGAGGACGGCATCCGTTATGAGGTACCGGAGTTACGTCTTTGATCAGGTTAACTTCCAAACCAGCAGCTTGCAAAGAGCGGATTGCTGCTTCGCGACCTGCACCAGGTCCTTTAACCATGACTTCGACAGTTTTCATGCCGTGTTCCATAGCAGCTTTAGCAGCAGTTTCTGCGGCCATTTGCGCTGCGAATGGAGTAGATTTACGGGAACCACGGAATCCCATGCCGCCTGAGCTGGCCCAAGAGATTGCGTTACCGTGTGGATCTGTGATCGTAACGATCGTGTTGTTGAACGTGGAACGGATGTGTGCCACGCCAGTCTCGATATTTTTACGGTCACGGCGTTTTGTACGTACAACTTTTTTCGGTTTAGCCATTGAATGTTATCCTCCCTTCTTATTTCTTTTTGTTCGCTACAGTCCGACGAGGACCTTTACGCGTACGAGCATTAGTTTTAGTACGTTGTCCGCGAACAGGCAACCCACGACGGTGACGAACACCACGGTAGCAGCCAATCTCAGTCAGACGTTTAATATTCAAGGAAATTTCACGACGCAGATCGCCTTCTACTTTAACTTCTTTGTCGATCGTTTCACGTAATTTGCTCACTTCATCTTCAGTCAAATCACGAACACGCGTGTTTGCACTGATGCCTGTTTCCTTCAAGATTTTCTGAGAAGTCGTTTTACCGATTCCGAAAATGTAAGTCAAGGCGATCTCAACGCGTTTGTCACGTGGCAAATCCACACCAGCTATACGAGCCATTTTACGCTACACCCCCTTCTATTAACCTTGTTTTTGTTTGTGTTTCGGATTTTCGCAAATAACCATTACATTCCCTTTGCGGCGAATGACTTTGCATTTTTCGCAAATAGGTTTTACAGAAGGTCTTACCTTCATGTTGATTACCTCCTCCAAGCTTTACCCTGGTAAAACTCGCTTCGTGAACATTCACATCGTTTTGCCGAGCAAAACAAGTTTTTTTAAATGATATACGTTTAATAAAAACCTGCATGAATTACTTGCGGTACGTTATACGGCCTTTGGTTAAATCGTAAGGCGATAACTGTACAACCACCTTGTCGCCTGTCAAAATACGGATAAAGTGCATCCGCAGCTTTCCGGAAACATGAGCAAGAATTTGATGACCGTTCTCCAGCTCTACCTTGAACGTAGCGTTCGGCAGTGGCTCGATTACCGTACCTTCAACCTCAATGACATCTTCTTTGGCCAAAGTCAGTCTCCTTTCTCTTCAGCTTGGTATTCGGACGAATCCAGGAAAGTTTTCACTGCATGGCGCAGCTTTCCATTCGTCACCCGACCGCTTTCGTTTAAACTGTTTACAATCTCGCTACTAATCTTTGGCTGAGGCACCAAATGAAGAACATTTTTCTTCTTCGCTTGATCAAACTTTCGTTTATCCCCATCCGCAATATATACAAACCTGCTATCTGCTACTAAAACGACAACCGCAATCTGTCCGGCACCTCTGCCTTTCAGAATCTTCACCAGCTGACCGATTTGCAGGTTTCCTTGCTGAATCATTCCAATCACCTACGCACTCAGTTTCGTGAAAATGTCCATGCCGCCCGTTTCGCACGTCACCGCTTGCTCGTTATGAGCACATGAGGTTACGTTGATCGTAACGACCGTCCAGTTGTCTTCCAGCGTCCCTACATGGTGAGAACCTATTTGAATCATAGATTCAATAGCCAGCACAATGCCGGTTTTCAGCCTCGGCCCCTGCTCAGGAATACCACGGTTTGGATTCTCAATATATTGCCGAATGGCATGCGACATTGTAAACTGGCGAGTTTTCGCGATGATATCGCCTTTGTTTAACTTGCTTTTGCCGGGAAATCCGTGCACCAGTTGTTCGTTGACTGAAGCGCAAATGCTAGCAGGAAAACCGTTATAACCTTTAAAAGACGGCACAGCTCCCTGACTGCGAATATACCGATCAGCTAAATGATCAAGTTCACCGGTCGTAATACCGGGCTCGATGTGTCCTGCCAAGAAATGATCCGTTTCCGTAACTATTCTCTCAGCTTTCCTCATAAAGCTTGATTCCGCCCCCGACTTGCAAATGATCATTACAGCTAACCCCGCAACAAGGACACGATATTTTGGGAAACCACATCAATATCCTGTTCTCCGTCGATATGACGCAGAAGATTCTGGTTCTCATAAAACGTGAGGAGTGGTGCTGTTTTATTACTATATTCGTCAAGTCGTGTTCTTACGCTATCTTCATTATCGTCAGGACGCTGATAGAGTTCCCCACCGTCTTTGTCGCAAATGCCTTCAACCTTAGGAGGATTAAAGACAATATGATAGCTAGTTCCGCAGGTTTTACAAACCCGCCGTCCTGTGATTCGTGCCAACAAGTTGTCACTATCCACTTTCAAGTTAATAACGTCATCTAGCTTCGTATTCAAACGACCCAAAATTTGATCCAAGGCTTCAGCCTGAGCCAAAGTTCTTGGAAAACCGTCCAGCAAGAACCCTTTCTTGCAATCTGGCTGTTGCAGCCGTTCTTCAACGATGCCGATTGTTACGTCATCCGGAACAAGTTCACCCTTGTCGATATATTCTTTAGCTTTAATGCCAATAGGTGTTCCCTGTTTCATCGCTAGGCGAAAAGCATCACCTGTCGAGATATGAGGAATGCCGAATTCCTTCACAATGACATCTGCTTGTGTACCTTTACCAGCCCCCGGAGGGCCCATGATCAAAATATTCACAATCTGTCACTCCTCAAGACGACCCCTACACAAGAAACAGCACAAAAGGTGCCGGTAAGCATGCGAACATCCTAAGCCGGTACCTATTGCCTATTTGTTGATGAAGCCTTTGTAATGGCGTTTGATCAGTTGGCTTTCGATTTGCTTCATTGTATCCAATGCTACACCAATGATGATGAGCAATGAAGTACCGCCAATTTGCACGGAACGAGGCAAGCCCGAAAGCGAACCGAAGAATACCGGCAAAACGGATATGACTGCCAGAAACAAAGCTCCTGTCATTGTCAAACGTGACATTACTCGTGTCAAGTATTTCTCCGTGGCTTTACCCGGACGAATTCCCGGAATATAACCGCCGTTTTTCTTCATATTGTCGGCCATTTGCTGCGGATTCATCTGTACAAAGGTATAGAAGAATGTGAAACCGATAATCATTACGACATACAAAACCATGCCCAGCGGCTTGTCATAATACAAGTAAGTGGTAACCCACTTAGCCCAAACATGATCTGCCCAGAAACTCGCAATAATTGTCGGGAATTGCAGCAATGATACCGCAAAGATTACCGGAATAACGCCTGCCGCATTAATTTTCAACGGAATATGCGTATTCTGGCCACCGTACATTTTGTTGCCAACTACACGTTTCGCGTATTGTACCGGGATTTTCCGAATACCTTGCTGGATGTAGATAACACCAACAATAATCAGAACAATCACCAGAGCAATTATAATTGCCTTCAGAATATTCATAAACAGCTGATCCGCCTGAATAAACTGAGATTCTACAACCGTCCGAATATGTCTTGGAATACCCGCCGCAATCCCTGCGAAGATAACAATAGAGATACCATTGCCGATTCCCTTTTCGGTAATTTGCTCACCGAGCCACATAAGGAACGTAGTTCCTGCTGTAAGCACAATGGCAATGACCAGATAATCTGCAAAAGTGGCTCCTGGAATCATCGCTGCACCGTACAGTCGATTAAAGCCAATCGACGTTCCGAATGCTTGAATCAGGCCAAGTATCACCGTACCATAACGCGTAATTTGAGCCAACTTCTTTTTACCATGCTCTCCTTGTTTAGCCCATTCCGCAAGTTTCGGAATCACGTCCATTGACAGCAACTGTACAATGATGGACGCTGTAATATATGGCATAATCCCGAGGGCAAAGATCGAAAACTGATACAATGCGCCCCCTGAGAAGGTGTTAAGGAGTCCAAACAACTCGCTTCCTGCTTGATCCTGAGAAGTAAAGACTTGCTTGTTCACGCCGGGAACCGGCACGAAGGAGCCAATACGATATACAAAGAGTATAAACAGGGTGAACAGGATTCGGGTTCTAAGATCCTCAACCCGCCATATATTTTTCAGGGTCTTGAACATTAGATCACCTCGGTTTTACCGCCGGCAGCTTCAATTTTCTCTACCGCAGATTGAGAGAACTTGTTCGCTTTAACTGTCAATTTCACAGTGATTTCACCGTTACCCAGAATTTTAATTCCGGATTTGGCGTTTTTCACAATGCCATTGTTCAGCAAAAACTCAGGGCTTACTTCTGTACCCGCTGCAAAACTGTTCAAATCTTCGATATTCAAAACCGCATACTCTTTACGAGTAGGATTTACGAAACCGCGTTTAGGCAAGCGACGATACAGTGGGTTTTGACCACCCTCGAAGCCCGGACGTACACCACCGCCGGAACGAGCGTTTTGACCTTTATGACCACGACCAGAAGTTTTACCCGTACCACTACTAGGACCACGACCCAAACGTTTACGTTCTTTGCGGGAGCCTGGAGCTGGGGAAAGCTCATGTAACTTCATCGTTCGTTGCACCTCCTTGATTATTGTTAAAATACTTTATTTCTTAAGCCTCAATTTCTTTAACAGAAACCAAATGGCTAACTTGATTAATCATCCCGCGAATAGCTGCATTGTCGGGTTGAACTACTTTATGGTTGATTTTACGCAAGCCGAGCGTTTTAACAGTCGTTCTCTGATTACCAGGACGGCCGATCAACGAACGAACGAGGGTAATTTCTAATTTCGCCATGATATTCCCTCCTTAGCCCAGCAGCTCTTCGATGGATTTGCCGCGCAATTTTGCAACTTCTTCAGCGCGTTTCAAACGGGACAAACCTTCCAAAGTCGCATTGACCATATTCATGGAATTCGAAGAACCCAAAGATTTTGTCAAGATATCACCTACACCAGCAAGTTCCAGTACAGCACGAACCGGACCGCCAGCGATAACTCCAGTACCTTCCGATGCCGGTTTCAACAGAACCCGGCCAGCACCGAACTTACCTGTAACAAGGTGAGGAATTGTTGTTCCTACGAGTGGAACGTGAACCAGGTTTTTCTTAGCATCTTCAATACCTTTGCGAATTGCATCAGGTACTTCGCCAGCTTTACCGATTCCAGCGCCTACCCAGCCGTTGCCGTCGCCCACTACTACCAGAGCACTGAAGCTGAAACGGCGTCCGCCTTTGACAACTTTAGCTACACGATTAATATTTACTACTCTTTCAGTCAGTTCCAAAGTATTCGGATCTACACGCAAGTCGTTAACCTCCTTTTGAGAAATGTCTTAGAATTCAAGGCCTGCTTCGCGAGCTGCATCAGCCAAAGCTTGAATCCGTCCATGATACAAGTATCCACCACGGTCAAATACGATGTTAGCATGACCTTTTTCTTTCGCACGTTTAGCAACGAGTTCGCCAACCTTACGAGCTGCTTCTACACTACCGCCGTTTTTGATTTCGCTGCTCAGTTCTTTATCCATAGTGGATGCAGATACCAATGTTACACCAGCTACATCATCAATCAGTTGTGCGTAGATATGCTTGGAAGAGCGGAATACGTTCAAACGAGGACGTACAGCCGTACCTTCGATTTTCTTACGTACACGCAGATGTCTTCTGACACGTGCTTTATTTTTATCTTGTTTTGTAATCATCTCAAGTTTTCACTCCCTTCAGTTTGCCTTTTAAATCTTTATACTAAGACGCACTGGGTAAAAAAGAAGTACGAAGTCTTTCCAGCAGAAAGACCGCACAAAGTCGGTAAGAAACTTATTTCTTCTTACCGGCTTTACCTTCTTTACGGATGATGCGCTCGCCTTCGTATTTAATCCCTTTACCTTTGTACGGTTCAGGTTCACGAACGGAACGAATTTTAGCAGCGTAAGCACCTACACGCTCTTTATCAATTCCGCGAACGATGATTTTAGTGTTCGAAGGAACTTCGAATTCGATGCCCGCTTCCGGTGTGATTTCAACCGGATGAGAATATCCAACGTTCAGAACGATTTTATCTCCGGATTTGCTTGCACGATATCCGACCCCAACCAGCTCCAGAGATTTTGAAAATCCTTCAGTTACACCACTTACCATGTTGCTGACAACGCTGCGGGTTGTTCCATGCAAAGAGCGGTGAAGTTTGTTGTCCGAAGGACGAACTACATTAATTTCATTGTTTTCCACAGTAACGGACATGTCTTTATGAAGCTCACGAGTCAATGTTCCTTTAGGACCTTTAACTGTGATCGCTGTGTTGTTCAAAGTCACGTCAACACCACTTGGTACTGTGATTGGTTTACGACCAATACGGGACATATCTGTTGCACCTCCTATCTTTTAAACGTTATCTTACCAAACGTAGCAAACAACTTCTCCGCCGGCTTTAGACTGACGTGCTTCTTTGTCGGTCATGATACCTTTGGATGTTGAAATGATTGCGATCCCGAGTCCACCCAGTACGCGTGGAATCTCATTGCTCTTCGTGTAAACGCGAAGACCTGGTTTACTGATTCTTTTCAAACCTGTGATAACACGCTCGTTGTTCGCACCGTATTTCAAGAAAATACGGATGATCCCTTGTTTGCTATCTTCAACAAATTCCGCATCACGAATGAATCCTTCACGTTTCAGGATGTCGGCGATTTGTTTTTTCATTGTAGATGCAGGCATTTCTACTGTTTCGTGACGAACTGTGTTCGCGTTACGAATACGAGTAAGCATATCTGCAATTGGATCAGACATAGTCATTGTGTATAAACCTCCTTCCCAAACAGGACTTTTTACCAGCTTGCTTTTTTCACGCCAGGAATCTGGCCTTTATAAGCTAATTCACGGAAGCAAATTCTGCAGATCTTAAACTTTTGCAGTACCGAATGTGGACGACCACAACGCTCGCAACGAGTGTAAGCACGAACTTTAAACTTTGGTGCGCGTTGTTGTTTGACTTTCATCGAAGTTTTTGCCACTTAGCCTGACACCTCCTAAATAGTTTCGGAGAACAGGGTGTCTTTAAAATCAGACGCCCGAAACGTTATGCCAACATTATTTTGCGAAAGGCATGCCCAGCTGAGTCAGAAGCTCACGGGACTCTTCGTCAGTTTTGGCAGTCGTTACGATAACGATGTCCATACCACGAACTTTATCAACTTGATCATACTCGATTTCCGGGAAGATCAACTGTTCTTTCAGACCAAGCGTGTAGTTACCACGTCCGTCGAAAGCTTTTGTTGATACACCATGGAAGTCACGTACGCGAGGAAGAGTAATGTTGAACAATTTGTCCAAGAAATAATACATACGCTCGCCACGAAGTGTTACCTTTACACCGATTGGCATGTTTTCACGCAATTTAAAACCTGCGATAGATTTTTTCGCGCGAGTGATTACTGGCTTTTGACCAGCGATCAGCTGCATGTCGTTGAGAGCTGAATCAAGCACTTTGGAGTTTTGGACTGCGTCGCCAACACCCATGTTGATTACAACTTTCTCGATTTTAGGCACTTGCATCACTGTTGTATAGTTGAACTTCTGCATCAAAGCAGGAGTGATTTCTTTCAAGAAACGTTCTTTCATTCTTGTTGTAGCCATGAATCATATACCTCCTTTCTTTAAAAAATAATTAGTCGATCACTTCGCCAGAACGTTTTGCAATGCGCACTTTTTTTCCGTTGTCCAAAACTTTGTAACCAACACGGGTTACTTTTCCGCTCTTCGGATCAATGTGCATAACGTTGGAAACGTGAATCGGAGCTTCTTTCTCGATGATGCCGCCTTGTGGATTCAGCTGATTAGGCTTTTGGTGTTTTTTAATCATGTTAACACCTTCCACAAGCACACGGTTTTGACGAGGGTAGGCAGCGATAACGCGACCTTTTTTACCTTTATCTTTACCTGTAATCACCAGAACAGTGTCGTCTTTTTTGACGTGCAGCTTGTTGTTATGGGATTCCAGAACTTTTTTCACTTTTGGCATTTCGTACACCTCCTACGGGCACATTTTAAGGTGAGTTTAGATCACTTCCGGAGCCAAGGAAACGATTTTCATGAAGTCCTTGTCACGAAGTTCGCGAGCAACTGGTCCGAAAATACGAGTACCACGTGGGCTCTTGTCTTCTTTAACGACCACTGCTGCGTTCTCGTCAAATCCGATGTAGGAACCGTCTTTACGGCGGATAGAACGTTTAGTACGAACAACAACCGCTCTTACTACATCACCCTTTTTGACAACGCCGCCTGGTGTTGCTTGTTTTACGGAACAAACGATCAGGTCACCAATTTGAGCTGTACGACGTCCCGTACCACCGAGCACACGGATACACATCAGTTCCTTCGCGCCGGAATTGTCAGCTACAGTCAAACGTGTAAATGGTTGAATCATTTATTTATCCTCCTTTCGGAAAAACTACACTACATTAGATTATAACAGCTTTTTCAACGATTTCGACCAGTCTCCAGTTTTTGTCTTTGGACAAAGGGCGAGTTTCCATGATTTTAACAGTATCACCGATTTGTGCAGTGTTGTTTTCATCATGAGCTTTGAATTTCTTAGTTACTTTAATGCGTTTATGGTAGAGATCATGTTTTTTGTAAGTTTCTACAGCAATCACAATCGTTTTATCCATTTTGTCGCTGACTACTTTACCGACTAATACTTTACGGGCATTACGTTCGCTCATTGTTGGCCTCCTTCCTAATTACAGGCGGATTTTCCACCCGGTCTGATATCTTAGCTAATCCCAAGTTCTCTTTCACGGATCACAGTTTTAGCACGAGCAATTTCCTTACGCACAGCGCCGATCCGAGTCGGGTTATCAAGCTGACCGGTAGCGAGTTGAAAACGAAGGTTAAAAAGTTCTTCTTTAAAACCGGAGATCTTTTGTTCGATTTCAGCAGTGGTTAGGTTGCGGAATTCACTAGCCTTCATTTGCTTCACCACCCAATTCTTCACGTTTCACAAACTTAGTTTTGATTGGCAGTTTGTGAGCGGCAAGACGCATTGCTTCACGAGCAATCTCTTCCGGAACACCAGCAAGTTCAAACATAATCTTGCCTGGTTTCACTACTGCAACCCATTTTTCTACGTTACCTTTACCACTACCCATACGAACCTCAAGAGGCTTCTGAGTAATTGGTTTATCAGGGAAAATTTTAATCCAAACCTTACCACCACGTTTGATGTAACGAGTCATCGCAATACGAGCAGCTTCGATTTGACGGTTAGTAATCCATGCAGGTTCAGTAGCTTGCAAACCGTACTCACCAAAGTTCAGTGTAGTACCGCCTTTTGCACGCCCCTTCATATGACCACGTTGTTGTTTACGATGTTTTACGCGTTTTGGTACCAACATGATTAGTTGCCTCCTTCCTGAGGAGCTTGTTTCTTAGCTGGAGGAAGAACCTCTCCACGATAGATCCATACTTTTACGCCAAGACGGCCGTAAGTAGTATGAGCTTCCGCTGTACCATAGTCAATGTCGGCACGAAGCGTATGCAGTGGAACAGTTCCTTCGCTGTACCCTTCGGAACGAGCGATTTCGGCACCGCCAAGACGTCCGCCTACTTGAGTTTTAATTCCTTTTGCTCCGGAACGCATAGTTCTTTGAATCGCTTGTTTCAAAGCACGACGGAAAGAAACACGACGTTCCAATTGTTGTGCAATGCTTTCAGCAACCAAGATTGCGTCCAGTTCAGGATTTTTAATTTCAGAAATATTGATGTGCACCTTTTTACCGCCTGCGATTTTAGTAATTTCATTACGCAGATTTTCAACTTCGGAACCACCCTTACCGATAACCATACCTGGTTTCGCAGTGTGAATCGTTACATTGACACGGTTAGCTGCTCTCTCGATTTCAACACGGGATACAGCGGAGTCTTTCAATCTTTTTTTCAGATGTTCACGAATTCTAACGTCTTCCAGCAAAAGATCACCGAAATCTTTGCCTGCATACCATTTGGATTCCCAATCACGGATAATACCGATTCGGAGTCCGACGGGATTTACCTTTTGGCCCACACGTTTTCCCTCCTTATTTTTCAGATACCACCAGAGTAATATGACTGGTGCGTTTGTTAATACGGCTTGCACGACCCATTGCACGCGGGCGGAATCGTTTCATTGTAGGACCTTGGTTTACAAAAACCTGAGATACTACCAATTTATTTACGTCCAAAGAGTAGTTGTGATCTGCATTTGCAATCGCAGAATTCAACAATTTCTCAACGACTGGAGAAGCGGACTTTGGAGTGTGACGAAGAATTGCAATCGCCTCACCAACCTGCTTACCGCGAATCAAATCGATAACAAGTTTCACTTTGCGAGCAGAAATCCGTACGGATTTAGCATGTGCTTTTGCTTCCATTGAGTTTACCTCCTCTCAAACACTACGCTGTGTTGATTATCTTCTTGTTTTCTTATCGTCATCCGTATGGCCTTTGTACGTACGTGTTGGAGCAAATTCGCCCAATTTGTGTCCGACCATATCTTCCGTTACGTATACTGGCACGTGTTTACGGCCATCGTATACACCAAACGTATGTCCGATAAATTGCGGGAAAATCGTAGAGCGACGGGACCAAGTTTTGATTACCACTTTTTTCTCCGACTCGTTCAAAACCTCTACTTTTTTCAACAGGTAACCATCAATGAATGGTCCTTTTTTGAGACTGCGACCCATTTATGAATCCTCCCTTCGTTAAAACGTAGTCGTTCCTTAATATGTTAACGTGCGACTTAAGCGCACGTTTTATTACTTAGTACGACGACGAACGATGTACTTATCAGATGCTTTACCTTTTTTACGTGTCTTGTAACCAAGGGTTGGTTTACCCCATGGAGACATTGGAGATTTACGTCCGATTGGAGCGCGACCTTCACCACCACCGTGTGGGTGATCGTTAGGGTTCATTACAACACCGCGAACTTCAGGACGTTGTCCCAACCAGCGACTACGACCAGCTTTACCGATTTTCACCAGTTCATGGTCTTCGTTACCTACAGAACCGATTGTCGCGCGGCAAACTTTCAGAATGCGGCGAACTTCACCAGAAGTCAAACGAATTGTAACATACTTTTCTTCTTTACCAAGAAGTTGGGCTTCCGTACCAGCGGCACGAACGAGTTGGCCACCTTTACCCGGTTTCAATTCGATGTTGTGGATAACCGTACCTACTGGAATGTTTTCCAATGGCAAAGAGTTACCGATTTTAATATCGGAACCTGCACCGGATACCACTTCGTCTCCTACTTTCAGACCTTTAGGAGCGATGATGTAACGTTTTTCACCATCCACATAGTGGATAAGTGCGATGTTGGACGTACGGTTTGGATCATATTCGATCGTAGCAACGCGGCCCGGTATTCCATCTTTGTTACGTTTGAAGTCAATAATACGGTACTTACGTTTGTGTCCGCCGCCATGATGACGAACCGTAATTTTACCTTGGTTATTGCGTCCAGCTTGCTTGCTCAGAGGTGCCAGCAACGATTTCTCGGGCTGATTAGTTGTAATCTCCTCGAAAGTAGATACAGACATAGCACGTCTGGCCGGGGACGTTGGTTTATACTTTTTAATTGGCACTGAGTTTCCCTCCTTACTTTACAGTTTCAATTATACCGTTTCAAAAAACTCAAGCGGCTTACTGTCTTTGCTCAGCGTTACGAACGCTTTCTTCCACTCGCTCGTATAGCCGGAATGACGTCCGTAGCGTTTTGGTTTTGCAGGAACACGAAGCGTATTTACGTTACTTACTTTCACGTTAAAAATGGCTTCGATTGCTTTTTTAACTTCGACTTTGTTAGAACGAATGTCAACCTCGAAAACGTATTTCAAGTCATTCATCATACCAGCCGTACGTTCGGTGATAACCGGACGTTTGATAATATCACGAGGATCCTTCATTACGCGAGCACCTCCTCTACCTTCTGAACTGCTTCCTTCGTAATGATCAGTTTGTCGTGTCCGAGCACATCAAGAACATTAATGCCATCTGCGGCTACAAACTTCACACCAGGAATATTACGAGCGGACAGTGCTACATTATCATCATAGCTAGGAGCTACGATCAATGCTTTACGATCAGCTTTAAGGTTATTCAAAATGGCTGCGAATTCTTTCGTTTTAGGTCCGTTCAGTGTAAGAGCGTCCAATACGATAATTTCATTCTCAATCACTTTGGATGACAACGCCGATTTGATCGCCAGACGACGAACTTTCTTAGGCAATTTGTATGCATAGCTGCGTGGAGTCGGACCAAATACAGTACCGCCACCAACCCATTGCGGTGCACGGATCGAACCTTGACGAGCGCGGCCAGTACCTTTTTGTTTCCAAGGTTTACGTCCGCCACCACGTACTTCAGAACGTCCTTTTACTTTGTGAGTACCTTGACGCAGGGAAGCCAATTGCATAACAACAGCGTCATGAAGAACGTGCTTATTCGGCTCGATACCGAACACTGCATCGTTCAATTCAATTTCACCAACTTGGCTGCCGCTAATATTAAATAGTGCTACTTTTGGCATTTCGTGTTCCTCCTTTCTTCAGTTGTTTATTTTTTCACCGTTTCTAATACTTTAACGAAGCTATTTTTAGGTCCTGGAATGGAACCTTTCACGAGCAACACATTACGTTCTGTATCGATCTTAACAACTTCAAGACGTTGGATAGTTACCGTTTCATGCCCCATGTGTCCTGGCAGGTGTTTACCTTTAGGAACGCGGTTAGCTTGAATGGAACCCATAGAACCTGGACCTCTGTGGTAACGCGAGCCGTGTGCCATTGGTCCGCGGCTTTGTCCCCAACGTTTGATAACGCCGGCAAAACCTTTACCTTTAGAAATACCTGTTACGTCAACGAACTCGCCTTCTGAGAAGACATCAGCCTTCAGTTCTTGGCCAACCTCGTACGCAGCAAGGTCGATGCCACGAAGTTCACGAACGTAGCGCTTAGGTGCAGTATTTGCTTTTTTCGCATGTCCTGCTTCAGGTTTGTTGGATCTTTTTTCTTTTTTATCAGAGAAACCGAGTTGGATAGCTTCGTATCCATCGTTTTCCAGATCTTTCTTTTGCAGAACAACACAAGGACCTGCTTCGATAACCGTAACAGCAAGTACGTTACCTTCAGGGGTAAACACTTGAGTCATTCCGAGTTTTTTTCCTAAGATACCTTTCATGTTGACACCTCATTTCTTTTCCTAATTACATATTACAATTTAATTTCGATATCTACACCGGACGGCAGGTCCAAGCGCATCAAGGCATCCACAGTTTGTGGAGTCGGGTTAACAATGTCGATCAAACGCTTGTGTGTGCGCATTTCGAACTGCTCCCGGGAATCCTTGTACTTGTGTACCGCACGGAGAATAGTAATGATTTGTTTTTCAGTTGGCAGCGGAATTGGCCCGGATACACCTGCGCCCGAACGTTTTGCTGTTTCAACAATTTTCTCAGCGGATTGATCAAGAATTCTATGATCGTAAGCTTTCAAACGGATACGAATTTTTTGCTTTGCCATTTTAGTCCCTCCTTCTATCGCCCAATTTGGTATCGGACATACTCCGTGAAAATTTTCCGACAGCCCTCCCATGGCAAAGGGGCCGGGTGTGTCAGTAACCTCTCACATCATCGCACAGTCACAAACAACATTAGTTATTATATCGAATAGTTCTGCCTATTGCAAGCAAAAACGAAAAAACAATGCATCTTATTTTCAAAAGATACAATTGTGCTCGCAGCTCGCGATTTTTTTCAAGAGAAAAGCCCCCGCACCAGGGCAGGGGCTCGTTAAGCTTCGTTCCAATACAACGTTACTCGTTCCAGTACACTGTTGCTCTATTTAAAGGCAAAAACCTTCTTATTTGGAGATTGTTGCTACGGCACCAGCGCCAACTGTACGTCCGCCTTCACGAATAGAGAACTTAGTTCCTTCTTCGATAGCGATCGGGTTGATCAGTTGAACAGTAACCGTGATGTTATCACCAGGCATTACCATTTCGGAACCTTCTGGCAAAGTAATGATTCCAGTTACGTCAGTTGTACGGAAGTAGAACTGTGGACGGTAACCAGTGAAGAAAGGTTTGTGACGTCCGCCTTCTTCTTTAGTCAAAACGTAGATTTGAGCAGAAAATTCTGTATGTGGGTTAACAGAACCTGGTTTAGCCAATACTTGGCCGCGCTCGATTTGTGCACGATCTACACCGCGAAGCAGTGCGCCGATGTTGTCACCAGCTTGAGCGGAATCAAGCAATTTACGGAACATTTCTACGCCTGTTACTACGGATTTACGGGATTCTTCTTGAATACCGATGATTTCGATTTCGTCGCCCACTTTAACTGTACCACGCTCTACACGGCCTGTAGCAACTGTACCACGACCAGTGATGGAGAATACGTCCTCGACAGGCATAAGGAAAGGCTTGTCAGTGTCGCGTTCTGGAGTTGGGATATAAGTGTCGATTGTTTCGAACATTTCAACGATTTTCTTAGCCCAGTCGCCATCTGGGTTTTGCAGTGCTTCACGAGCGGAACCACGAGTGATTGGAGTGTCGTCGCCTGGGAAGTCATACTCGCTCAGCAAGTCGCGAACTTCCATTTCAACCAATTCCAGCAACTCTTCGTCTTCAACCATGTCGCATTTGTTCAAGAATACAACGATGTAAGGAACACCAACTTGGCGGGACAACAGGATGTGCTCGCGAGTTTGCGGCATTGGGCCGTCAGCTGCGGATACAACCAGAATCGCTCCGTCCATTTGTGCAGCGCCAGTGATCATGTTTTTAACATAGTCGGCGTGACCTGGGCAGTCAACGTGTGCATAGTGACGGTTAGGTGTTTCATACTCCACGTGTGCAGTGGAGATTGTGATACCGCGTTCGCGCTCTTCTGGAGCTTTATCGATTTGATCGAATGCTACAGCAGCACCACCGTAAGTTTTGGACAATACAGTTGTGATTGCAGCAGTCAAAGTAGTTTTACCATGATCGACGTGACCAATAGTACCGATATTAACGTGCGGTTTGTTACGCTCAAACTTAGCCTTTGCCATTTGAACAATTCCTCCTCAATAACTTGTTTTATTTTAGGCTGCCGGATGCCCTTTTGGTAAAACCCAGAGCATACCGGTCAGCTGATACATTGTATTACTCGCCGCCTTTGGTTTTGGCAACGATCTCTTCAGCAATACTCTTCGGAACTTCTTCATAATGAGAAAGTTCCATGGAGAACACACCGCGTCCTTGTGTACCGGAGCGAAGTGTAGTCGAGTATCCGAACATTTCGGACAAAGGCACCTTCGCACGAATGATTTGAGCTCCACTGCGGGAATCCATACCTTCAATCCGACCACGACGGGAGTTCAACATACCCATTACGTCACCCATATATTCCTCAGGAACCGTTACTTCAACTTTCATAATCGGCTCGAGCAATACTGGTTTACATTTGTCTTTCGCTGCTTTCAGCGCCATTGATCCGGCAATTTTAAATGCCATTTCATTGGAATCGACATCATGGTATGATCCGTCCACGATTGTAGCTTTAACGTCCACAAGCGGGAAGCCTGCGATAACGCCGTTTTTCATTTGTTCCTCAATACCAGCAAGAGCAGGAGCGATGTACTCTCTAGGAACAGAGCCGCCGACTACCTTACTTTCGAATTGACTACCAGTACCTGGCTCAAGCGGTTCGAACTCAACCCATACGTGACCATATTGACCACGACCACCGGACTGACGAACGAATTTACCTTCGACACGTGCTGGAGCACGGAACGTTTCACGGTAAGCAACCTGTGGTTTACCCACATTTGTTTCTACCTTGAACTCACGACGCATACGGTCAATGATGATGTCCAAGTGAAGCTCACCCATACCCGCCAAGATGGTTTGACCTGTTTCTTCGTTAGTATGAGCGCGAAGAGTTGGATCCTCTTCAGTCAACTTACCGAGAGCTACAGACATTTTATCTTGGTCAGCTTTGGTTTTAGGCTCAACCGCGATTTCGATAACCGGATCAGGGAAGTTCATGGACTCGAGAATAACAGGACTCTTCTCATCACACAGTGTATCACCTGTACCTGTATCTTTCAAACCTACGGCAGCCGCAATATCACCAGAGTAAACTACAGTGATTTCTTGACGACTGTTCGCATGCATTTGAAGAATACGTCCGATACGTTCGCGTTTACCTTTTGTTGCATTCAATACGTAAGAACCGGATTGAAGAACACCGGAGTATACGCGGAAGAATGTCAACTTACCAACGTAAGGATCCGTCATGATTTTGAATGCCAATGCGGAGAATGGCTCTTCATCGGAAGAGTGACGTTCAACTTCCGTACCGTCTTCCAAATGCCCTTGAATACTTGGCACATCAATAGGAGCCGGCAAATAGTCGAGAACAGCATCCAACATCAGCTGAACACCTTTATTGCGGTAAGAAGATCCACAGATAACTGGGAAGATTTTAACTTCTACAACACCTTTACGGAGAGCGGCTTTAATTTCGGCAACCGAAATTTCTTCGCCTTCCAGGTATTTCATTGTCAATTCTTCGTCCAGTTCAGCAACCTTCTCGATCAATTCATTACGAAGTTCTTCAACTTGATCTTTGAATTCCGCAGGAACTTCTACTTCTTCGATATCTTGACCAAGATCATCTTTGTACATATGAGCTTTTTGTTCAACGATATCGATAATACCAGTAAAATCATTTTCTGCGCCGATTGGCAATTGAATCGCAACTGCGTTCGCTTGAAGGCGATCACGCATGTCAGAGACAACATTCAGGAAGTCGGCACCAATGATATCCATTTTGTTTACATATGCGATCCGTGGAACGCCGTAGCGATCAGCCTGTCTCCATACGGTTTCGGACTGAGGCTCAACGCCTTCTTTCGCACTGAAAACACCAACTGCTCCGTCCAATACACGAAGGGAACGTTCAACTTCAACAGTGAAGTCAACGTGCCCCGGGGTGTCGATGATATTGACGCGGTGACCTTTCCAGGCAGCGGTCGTCGCAGCGGAAGTAATCGTGATTCCGCGCTCTTGTTCTTGTTCCATCCAGTCCATTGTCGCAGCGCCTTCGTGAACTTCACCGATTTTGTGCGTACGGCCTGTGTAGAACAAGATCCGCTCTGTTGTTGTGGTTTTACCCGCGTCAATATGAGCCATGATCCCGATATTACGTGTATTTTTCAAGGAGAACTCTCTTGCCATGAAATGGGTCTCCCTTCAAAATTGAAGTTATTTTTTTGAGCTGAATCCTACCAACGATAGTGAGCAAACGCTTTGTTCGCTTCAGCCATTTTGTGCGTGTCTTCACGTTTTTTCACGGAAGCACCTGTGTTGTTGGAAGCATCGATAATTTCAGCCGCCAAACGCTCTTCCATGGTTTTCTCACCGCGGTTGCGGGAGTAGTTTACGAGCCAACGTAATCCCAGGGACGTACGTCTTTCTGGTTTTACCTCGATTGGTACTTGGTAGTTGGCACCGCCGACACGGCGTGCTTTAACTTCCAGGACTGGCATGATATTCTTGATAGCTGCTTCAAAAACTTCCATCGGGTCATTCCCCGTACGTTCTTGGATAAGCTTGAACGCATTGTACAGAATGCTTTGAGCAACGCCTCGTTTTCCGTCGAGCATGATGCGATTGATCAAGCGGGTAACCAACTTGCTGTTGTATACCGGATCTGGCAACACGTCTCTTTTGGTAACTGGACCTTTGCGTGGCATGGATATCCCCCTTTCTTACATGTTAAACCGACATACGCGGTTTATATTCATTAGGATTTTTTAGCTTTAGGGCGTTTTGCGCCGTATTTGGAACGAGCTTGCATGCGGTTGTTTACGCCTGCAGTATCCAAAGCACCGCGAACGATATGGTAACGCACACCCGGAAGGTCTTTTACACGACCGCCGCGAATCAGCACTACGCTGTGTTCTTGAAGGTTATGTCCAATACCTGGAATGTAAGCAGTCACCTCTACACGGTTCGTCAAGCGAACACGAGCATATTTACGAAGTGCGGAGTTTGGTTTTTTCGGAGTCATAGTACCTACACGAGTGCACACTCCGCGTTTTTGCGGGGCACTGATGTCGGTAGCTTCACGTTTCAAGGCATTAAAACCTTTTTGCAAAGCCGGTGATTTCGATTTCTCGATTTTGGCTTGACGTCCTTTACGAACCAGTTGGTTAATAGTTGGCATGTTGGTTGCCACCCCCTTCCTCAATTTTTGCTGTTACTTTACAAACCTTATCTAAGCCCACAGACCCAGGCGGTTCATAAAAGAACAAATGAAAAGTCTTTGCCGCCAAGAATAACGATTCCTTAGACAAAAACGTTCCTTACCCTATTGTTTTACGATAGCAGCCATTGCGGCTCCCACTTCAATCCCACATGCAGCTCCGAGATTTTTCATTGTGTCTACGAGAGTCACTTTGACTCCTTGCTTGTTGCACAAAGCAATGATGTTGGAAGTGAGACGCTGATCTGCGTCTTCTGCCACATATACTTCTGAGGCAAAGCCCAATTCTACCATACGAATGGTTTGTTTGGTACCGATTTTGACATGAGCATCTTGCAGTCCTTGTTCTTTAGACATATCTCATTCCTCCGAAAAGACCCAATAGCATATAGGCTGCTCACGCACCTTTGCTATATTAGCATTGACTATAAGTAATGTCAAGACAATTATAAACTATAATTCATTTAAACAGAATAGTACGATTCTTTTTTGAAAAAAGCACCGGAGCACCGTCTGCTGTAGCTTTTATGCAAAGCTTATGTCTACGGTGTTCCGGCAATCATACTATTTTTATATTACTCGGCCGAAATTGGTTCGAGCTCCTCAGATGGAGACTGCCCCTCTTCCGGTTGGGCAAATTTCACGCTACGGTAACGGTTCATACCTGTTCCCGCAGGAATCAATTTACCAATAATTACGTTCTCTTTCAGTCCAAGCAACTGATCGACCTTGCCTTTAATAGCTGCATCAGTCAGGACACGAGTAGTTTCCTGGAAGGATGCTGCTGACAAGAAGGAGTCAGTTTCCAGAGATGCCTTGGTAATACCGAGCAGTACCGGCTTGGCTACCGCTGGTTCTTGGCCGCTGAGAATCGCTATCTTGTTTGCATTTTCATACTCATGGACATCAACAAAGGAGCCTGGAAGTAAGATCGTGTCGCCCGCATCAATGATACGGATTTTACGCAACATTTGACGAATCATAACTTCTACGTGCTTGTCGTTGATTTCTACGCCCTGGTTCCGGTATACGCGTTGAACTTCCTGAAGGATATAGTTCTGTACCCCGCGAATACCTTTAATACGCAGCATTTCTTTAGGATCAATCGAACCATCCGTCAGTTCGTCCCCAGCTTCAACAGTCATACCTTCGCTTACGCGCAGGCGGGAACCATACGTTACTGAGTATGTTTTCGTTTCGGCTTCACCCTGAATGTCGATCTCACGGCGGTCTTTACCTTCACGAACTTCTTTAACTGTACCGTCAATTTCACTAATCGTTGCCTGACCTTTAGGATTACGTGCTTCAAAAAGCTCCTGGATACGAGGCAAACCTTGTGTAATATCGTCTCCGGCTACGCCGCCTGTGTGGAACGTACGCATAGTAAGCTGTGTTCCTGGCTCACCGATGGATTGTGCAGCGATGATACCAACTGCTTCACCAATCTCAACGTGTTTACCAGTAGCCAGATTGCGACCGTAACATTTCTTGCAGACGCCATGTTTAGCCCGGCAACTTAATACAGAACGTATTTGAACTTTGTGTACGCCAGCTTTAACAATCGCTTCAGCTTTGTCGGAGTCAATCAATTCGTTACGTCTAGCCAAAATCTCGCCAGTCTCAGGATGACGTACCGTTTCAAAGCAATAGCGACCTTCCAGACGGTCATAGAGATCCTCAATTACTTCTTTACCGTCCTGGATACGACTTACTGTGAAGCCTTTATCCGTTCCGCAGTCTTCTTCGCGCACGATAACATCCTGTGCCACATCTACGAGACGACGAGTCAGGTAACCGGAGTCAGCCGTACGAAGAGCTGTATCCGCCAAACCTTTACGCGCTCCGTGAGTGGAGATGAAGTACTCGAGTACTGTCAGGCCTTCACGGAAGTTTGATTTGATTGGGAGTTCGATAATACGTCCGGATGGATTGGCCATCAGACCACGCATACCGCCGAGCTGAGTAATCTGTGATTTGTTACCCCGCGCTTTGGAGTCCACCATCATCATGATGGAGTTGTAGCGATCCATGGACTTCATCAATACTTCGGTAATATCATCTTTCGCTTTAGACCAAATATCGATAATCCGGTCATAGCGTTCTTCATTCGTAATCAGACCACGACGGTACTGATTCGTTACAACTTGCGCTTTGTCTTCGGATCCCTTAAGAATCTCTTGTTTTTCCACCGGCACGATTACGTCCGATACAGCAACGGTTACCCCTGCACGAGTGGAATACGTAAAGCCAAGTTGCTTAATTTTATCCAGAATTACAGCTGTTTCTGTTGTATGGTAAGTCTCAAAACAACGGGCAATGATATTACCAAGGTAATCCTTGCCTACCCCGCTAGCTTGCGGAGCGTTTTGAATGGCTTCTGTAAGATTTACACCCTTCTCGTAAACAAAGAACTCCTCCGCAGTACCATAAAGCAGGTTCGCACGGGTAGCATCATTGATGTACGGGAAGCTTGCCGGGAAAATTTCATTAAAGATAATTTTACCAACCGTTGTGATCAACATCGCTTCCTGTTGTTTTTCCGTAAAGCTCGTTTTATTCAAAGCTTTAACCGGAATAGCTACACGAGCATGAAGTCCAGCTGTACCACGTTGGTAAGCCGATATAGCCTCATTCATGTTGCGAAGGATCATATTACTTCCTTCTTCTTCTTTGTTATCCATAGTCAGATAGAAAGAACCAAGAACCATATCCTGGGAAGGTGTAACAACTGGCTTGCCGTCTTTCGGATTCAAAATGTTGCCGGATGCTAGCATAAGCAAACGAGCTTCAGCTTGGGCTTCCGCAGACAACGGAACGTGAACAGCCATTTGGTCACCGTCAAAGTCGGCATTATATGCAGTACATACGAGCGGATGCAGACGAATCGCACGACCTTCAACCAAAATCGGTTCGAACGCCTGGATACCGAGTCTATGCAACGTAGGGGCACGGTTCAGAAGAACCGGATGCTCCTTGATTACTTCTTCCAGCACATCCCATACTTCTGCACTCACACGCTCTACTTTACGCTTCGCGCTCTTGATATTGTGCGCCAAACCTTTGTTCACCAGTTCTTTCATAACAAAAGGTTTGAACAGTTCCAGTGCCATTTCTTTTGGCAAACCGCATTGATACATTTTCAAGTACGGACCTACAACGATAACGGAACGACCAGAGTAGTCAACACGTTTTCCAAGCAAGTTTTGACGGAAACGTCCTTGTTTACCTTTCAGCATGTGGCTGAGGGATTTCAAAGGACGGTTACCTGGACCTGTAACAGGACGACCACGACGACCATTATCAATCAAGGCGTCAACAGCTTCCTGCAACATCCGTTTTTCATTTTGTACAATAATATCTGGCGCACCTAGATCTAACAGACGTTTCAGACGGTTATTACGGTTAATAACACGACGATACAAGTCGTTAAGGTCAGAGGTAGCGAAACGACCACCATCCAACTGTACCATTGGACGAAGCTCAGGAGGAATAACAGGAAGTACGTCCATGATCATCCAATCCGGTTGGTTGCCTGAGTTACGGAAGGCCTCAATAACTTCAAGGCGTTTGATCGCACGGTTACGACGTTGTCCTTGAGCTGTACGCAACTCTTCTTTCAAAAATTCTAACTCTTTGTCTATATCCAAATCTTGAAGAAGCTTTTTAACCGCTTCAGCACCCATACCTGCCTGGAAGCCATAGCCGTATTTCTCACGGTAGCTACGGTATTCTTTTTCGGACAGGAGTTGTTTTTTCTCCAAAGGCGTATCTCCTGGATCGGTTACAACATAAGATGCGAAGTAAATGATCTCTTCCAGAGATCTTGGAGACATATCAAGAGCAAGACCCATACGACTTGGAATGCCTTTGAAGTACCAAATGTGCGATACAGGAGCAGCCAACTCAATATGGCCCATACGCTCACGGCGAACCTTAGCGCGAGTAACTTCTACTCCACAACGGTCACAGACAACACCTTTATAGCGTACACGTTTGTACTTACCGCAATGACATTCCCAGTCTTTCGTAGGTCCGAAAATTTTCTCGCAAAATAGTCCTTCTTTTTCCGGTTTAAGCGTACGATAGTTAATCGTCTCCGGTTTTTTGACTTCTCCGCGGGACCAAGAACGAATCTTTTCGGGGGAAGCAAGCCCGATTTTCATATATTCGAAATTGTTAACGTCCAACAAGGAGCAACCCTCCTTAACCAAATCCTGAGTTTTTAGGTTTGATACCGCCCAGCAGCACTGGGCGGTATCAAGAAACCTGATCCATCCTAGAATGGATCAAGGTATATAACAAAGCTGATATGAGTCAGTTAGCAGCCAAACTACTCTACGCCAACCTCAGAGCCTTCCAGATTCAAACTCAGCTTATCGCCGCTTGTGTCATCCTCATCATCAAGCTCTCTCATTTCGATCTCTTGTTCGTCTTCAGACAGAATCTTCACGTCCATACCCAAGCTTTGCAGCTCTTTGATCAAGACCTTAAATGATTCTGGAACACCCGGTTCAGGTACATTTTCACCTTTGACAATGGATTCGTAAGTTTTAACACGTCCAACCACATCATCGGATTTCACAGTCAAAATTTCCTGAAGCGTGTACGCCGCGCCGTAGGCTTCCAATGCCCATACTTCCATCTCCCCGAAGCGCTGTCCACCGAATTGAGCTTTACCACCCAATGGTTGCTGCGTAACGAGAGAGTAAGGACCTGTAGAACGAGCATGGATTTTATCATCGACCATGTGCGCCAGTTTAATCATGTGCATGACACCGACAGTAACTTCACGTTCAAAACGATCACCCGTACGTCCGTCATACAACACAGTCTTACCATTACGCTGCATGCCTGCCTCTTCCATTGTATCGAACACGTCATACTCCTTGGCACCATCGAATACTGGAGTTGCCACATGAATACCAAGACGCATTGCAGCCATACCCAGATGGACTTCAAGCACCTGTCCGATGTTCATCCGTGAAGGTACCCCCAGCGGGTTCAGAACGACCTGTACTGGTGTACCATCCGGCAGGAACGGCATATCTTCTTCAGGCAAAATACGGGCAACGACACCCTTGTTACCGTGACGTCCAGCCATTTTATCGCCTTCGGAGATTTTACGTTTTTGAGCAATATATACACGAACCAACTGATTTACACCTGGTGGCAGTTCATCACCATTTTCACGTGTAAACACCTTTACATCTACAACAATCCCATCTGTTCCGTGAGGAACTCTCAAAGAAGTATCGCGAACCTCGCGTGCCTTCTCACCAAAGATTGCGTGTAAGAGACGTTCTTCAGCTGTCAATTCAGTCACACCTTTAGGTGTAACTTTACCAACAAGAATGTCACCTGCACCGATTTCGGCACCAATACGAATGATTCCACGCTCATCCAAGTTGCGAAGCGCCTCTTCACCGACATTTGGAATGTCACGAGTGATTTCTTCAGGTCCAAGTTTCGTGTCACGAGCCTCGGATTCGTATTCCTCAATATGGATCGAGGTGTATACATCCTCCTTGACCAGTTTCTCACTCAGCAGGATCGCATCCTCGTAGTTGTAACCTTCCCAAGTCATGAAGGCAACGACAACGTTACGTCCCAACGCCAACTCACCCATCTCTGTAGATGGACCATCCGCAAGAATATCGCCAACTTTGACAATATCTCCTCTGTTCACAATCGGGCGTTGGTTGATGCAAGTTCCTTGGTTAGATCGCATAAATTTGTGTAATTTATACTTAACAATGTCGCCCTTCACTTCAGCACCATCTACAGTTTCGATACGACGCAACCAAATTTCGTTAGCCGAAGAGCGTTCGATAACTCCGTTGTATTTGGATACAATGCAAACACCAGAATCTTTTGCAGACTTGTGCTCCATTCCTGTTCCGACCAATGGAGACTTCGGAATCAATAGTGGGACAGCCTGACGTTGCATATTGGAACCCATCAATGCGCGGTTAGAGTCATCATTCTCCAGAAACGGAATCAGTGCTGTCGCAACTGATACGACCTGTTTAGGTGATACGTCCATGTAATCGACACGGCTACTAGCCATTGGAATAATGTTATCAGACTGTTTGTTATAACGGACAATGACGACCTCATCCTTAAAGGTGTTTTCCTCCGTCAATTCCGCGTTCGCCTGAGCTACGATGTAGTTATCTTCTTCATCAGCAGTCAGGTAATCAATCTGGTCTGTAACTTTTCCAGTTTTTGGATCTACCCAACGATAAGGAGCTTCGATAAATCCGTACTCGTTGATACGTGCAAATGTGGACAAAGAGTTGATCAAACCAATGTTTGGTCCCTCTGGTGTCTCGATAGGACACATACGGCCGTAGTGACTTGGATGGACGTCACGCACTTCCATGCCTGCGCGTTCACGCGTCAAACCGCCGGGTCCGAGTGCGGACAGACGACGTTTGTGCGTTAATTCAGCAAGCGGGTTTGTCTGATCCATAAACTGAGACAGCTGCGAGCTACCAAAGAACTCTTTAATCGAGGCAATTACCGGACGTATGTTGATCAACGCTTGTGGCGTAATTACATTAGCATCCTGAATCGACATTCTTTCACGCACCACGCGTTCCATACGGGACAAACCGATACGGAACTGGTTTTGGAGCAACTCACCTACAGAACGTAAACGACGATTACCCAAATGGTCAATATCGTCCGTACTTCCGATACCGTGAAGCAAGTTAATAAAATAACTGATGGAGGAAATAATATCGGCAGGCGTAATATTCTTAACCGATTTATCAATATTTCCGTTAGCAATCAGTTTCACTACTTTACCGTCCTCAATTGGCGAGAACACATCAATCGTTTGAAGTGGAATATCATTGCTTTCCAGCACGCCGCTAGCAACATGATACGTGCGGTGTCCTACTGATTCCTCCAGTTGGGCCAGAATCTCGTCCAACAGGCGACGATCCACCATTTGTCCTGCTTCAGCGATAATTTCACCAGTTGTTGTATCAATCAATGTCTCAGCAAGACGTTGATTGAACAGACGGTTTTTGATGTGAAGCTTTTTATTGATTTTGTAACGGCCTACGTTGGCCAGATCATAACGTTTTGGATCAAAGAAGCGTGCAACAAGCAAGCTCTTTGCGTTATCCAGTGTAGGTGGCTCACCCGGGCGAAGACGCTCATAAATTTCAATCAGCGCTTTCTCCGTGGAATCCGTATTGTCTTTATCAAGTGTGTTGCGGATATATTCGTCATTGCCGAGCAAATCCAGAATCTCAGCATCAGTGCCAAAGCCAAGTGCACGCAGCAACACCGTAACCGGAATTTTACGGGTACGGTCAATCCGGACATAGATAATATCCTTCGCATCCATCTCCAGTTCGAGCCAAGCCCCCCGGTTAGGAATTACCGTTGCGGTGTATGTTGTTTTCGCATTCTTGTCGACTTTTGTGCTGAAATAGACGCTGGGAGAGCGAACCAACTGGCTGACAATAACCCGTTCCGCACCGTTAATAATAAACGTACCCGTTTCAGTCATCAGCGGGAAGTCTCCCATGAATACTTCCTGCTCTTTCACTTCCCCGGTCTCTTTATTAATAAGCCGGACTTTTACCCGAAGCGGTGCTGCATACGTAACGTCGCGTTCCTTTGCGTCGTCAACGGTATATTTGGGTTCTCCGAGAGAATAGTCGATAAACTCCAAAATCAGATTTCCAGTGAAATCTTGAATTGGTGAAATATCCCGAAACATTTCCCGTAATCCTTCCTCCAAAAACCAATCATAGGATTTTTGTTGGATCTCAATCAGGTTCGGAACCTCGAGTACCTCATTAATACGTGCATAACTGCGCCGAGTGCGTCGACCATATTGAACAAGATGTCCTGCCAACTTAAACTCACCCCTCATGTCTACTCACTTTAAAAATACATTGCGAACCTCTGTTTGTGACCTTATAATAAGACACATACAGAAGATTCAATCTTACAAATACAGAAAAGCCCTTACTCGAATGCATTCGAAAAAAGAGCAACGTATCTGCAGAATCCTCTTACCGGAAGATCTTCATCACTTGTAGATTTGCCCAAAATGGTTGTATTATACGTAATAGCGATAAATACTATACCTACTACGCATAAATCTATTGACATTTCAACAAACTAAAGCCATGGAGGGCATCCTAATACTGACATTTTATAATGATATCACAGACCAGGATTCAAGTCAATGGTCCTATTGCATTTTCTTAAAAACTTTTTTTGGCCTTCAAAATTCGATAGCCTTTATCCTTTGTAACTTCCTCCACATGACCGAAAAGACTCTCTATCTTAGCACTCGCCGAAGGGGCCCCCTGCTTTTTCTGAATGACTACCCACAAAGTTCCACCCTCATTTAAATGCTCATAAGCAAGTTCAAAAATGGTATGCACTGTTTCTTTTCCTGCACGTATAGGAGGATTCGTCAAAATTACGTCAAAACGTTCATTCTTCACTTCCGCAAACAAATCGCTTTGCTTAACGGTGACATTCTTAACCCCATTACGTTCCGCATTCTCTATCGCTAGTTGAACGGCTCGCTCATTAATATCAACCATTGTGACGTGTCCTTCTGGGACAAGCGCGGCTGCCGCCAAACCAATCGGCCCGTAACCGCATCCTACATCTAATACCGAGGCTTGTGCAGGAAGCTGCATCGCTTCAATCAGCACGCGACTCCCATAATCAATGCCCTGCTTCGAAAAAACGCCTGAATCGCTGACAAAACGGTATGACCGCCCCCGCAGCACTGTTTCCAGGCTCCGTCTTTCATGCGCCGTCTCTGGCCGCTTGGAGTAGTAATGATCAGCCATTCATGCCCACCTCTTTCGGTTGTACTACCATCATAGCCTTTACAATTACCTTTCAGACATGCTGGCACTACCGTTTTACAGCAACAAACCCCTTGAAGATCACCTCAAGGGGTTTGTTTTAGTTCATTGTCTGCTAGAAAGCAGTCAATTATTTCACTTCTACAGAAGCGCCTGCTTCTTCCAATTTTGCTTTAATGGATTCAGCTTCTTCTTTAGCGATTTTTTCTTTCAGTGGTTTTGGAGCGTTGTCAACCAGTTCTTTTGCTTCTTTCAGGCCAAGACCTGTGATTTCGCGAACTGCTTTGATAACGTTGATTTTGGAACCGCCAGCGCTTGTCAAGATTACGTCGAACTCGGATTGCTCAGCTTCAGCTGCGCCACCTGCTGCGCCACCTGCTACAGCTACTGGAGCTGCTGCAGTTACGCCGAATTCTTCTTCGATTGCTTTCACGAGATCGTTCAGTTCCAATACGGACATACCTTTAATTGCTTCCAAGATTTGCTCTTTACTCATGGTTGAACCTCCATTTAAATTCGTATTTTTTTGTTCTCAACTGCTATACAGCAGGTTTAATCCCTAACTTATGCGCTTTGCTCTTCTTTTTCTGCAACAGCTTTAACTGCAAGCGCGAAGTTGCGCACAGGAGCTTGAAGCACGCTGAGGAGCATGGAAAGGAGACCTTCGCGGGATGGCAGTTCTGCCAGTGCTTTGATTTCCTCAACACCGATAACGCGACCTTCTACAACTGCACCTTTCAGTTCCAGTGCATTGTTCTTCTTAGCGAAATCGTTCAAGATTTTAGCTGCAGACACTGCATCATCTTTGCCGAACGCGATTGCAGTAGGACCTGTCAATACTGCGTCCAGTTCAGTCAATTCTGCTGCCGCAGTTGCACGGCGGAGCAGTGTGTTTTTCAGCACTTGAAATTCGATTCCGGCTTCGCGAAGCTGCTTACGCAGCTCAGTTACTTGGGCAACATTCAGACCGCGATAGTCTGCAACCACAGTCGTTACGCTCTCACGTAATTTTGCAGCTACAACTTCAACAGCTTCTTGTTTTGCTTGAATCACCTTTGCATTTGCCAAACTGTACACCTCCTGATCAATTTATCCGCTTTGTTCGAAGCACCCGATCTGGTGATCTCACAAAGCTTGCTTTCATAAGCATGAAAAAAGCCTCCGTAGAGTACGAAGGCTTGATAAATCTACATGGACGGGACAAGCCCGTCACATGAAACGTTCTATCATAACACCTCGGTAGGAAATTAAGCCCTAAGGCACCTACTGTCTACGGTAAGCATATTCAACTTTAATGGTCAGTCACAAGGACTCACAACTTTTATAGAATAACAATTTTGATTGAACATGTCAATCAAAATATTATCTGTAAACAGATGCGTTCACACGTGCACTTGGTCCCATAGTCGAAGAAATAGCGATGTTTTTCAGGTATACACCTTTAGCAGCCGCTGGCTTCGCACGGTTCAAGGCTTCAACCAAGGCTTTAAGGTTCTCGTTCAGCTGTTCAGCACTGAAGGAAGCTTTGCCGATTGGTGCATGAATTTGACCGGCTTTGTCGAGACGGTATTCGATTTTACCGGCTTTAATTTCTTGAACAGCCTTGGCAACGTCGAAAGTAACTGTGCCTGCTTTAGGGTTAGGCATCAAACCTTTACCACCGAGCAAACGACCCAGTTTACCAACCTCACTCATCATATCAGGTGTCGCAACGCAGACGTCGAATTCAAACCAGCCTTGTTGGATTTTGTTGATCATATCTTGATCGCCAACAAAATCAGCGCCAGCAGCTTCCGCTTCTTTCACTTTGTCACCTTTTGCAAATACCAGAACGCGTTGTGTTTTACCCGTACCATGCGGCAGGACAACAACACCACGAACAGCCTGGTCTTGTTTACGGGAATCTACGCCCAGACGAACTGCAGCTTCAACGGTTTCGTCGAATTTAGCAGTCGCAGCCTTTTTCACCAGTTCAACGGCTTCTAAAGGCTCGTAAGTTGCTTCGCTGTCAATCAGCTTAGCAGCTTCCAGGTACTTCTTACCATGTTTAGCCATAATGTTTTCCTCCTTATGTGGTATTAGCGGATATTCCTCCCACACTTGCCGGACAGTCAAACTGCCGGCACACGTAGATTAATAAAATTAATCTACGATGGTGATACCCATGCTGCGAGCAGTACCTTCAACCATACGCATTGCCGATTCTACGGAAGCTGCGTTAAGGTCAGGCATTTTTTGCTCTGCAATTTGACGAACAGCAGCGCGATTTACAGTTGCAACTTTCGTTTTATTCGGTTCACCGGAACCTTTTTCGATTTTAGCAGCAACTTTCAACAGAACAGCAGCCGGTGGAGTTTTGGTGATGAACGTAAAAGAACGATCCTCAAATACCGAAATTTCAACCGGAATAATCAGGCCTGCTTGATCAGCAGTACGAGCATTGAACTCTTTACAGAATGCCATGATGTTGACACCTGCTTGACCCAAAGCTGGACCTACTGGAGGCGCTGGATTAGCTTTCCCTGCAGGAATCTGCAGTTTTACCATTTTAATTACCTTTTTTGCCATGGATGACACCTCCTTGACTCAATAGTGGTAGACGGACCTATCGATCCTCCCACAAGAAACCTGTAAGAAAAATCTATATTTTCTCCACTTGAGTATAATCCAACTCAAGCGGGGTTTCCCGTCCAAACATGTTGACGTGAACTTTAAGCTTGCTCTTCTCAACCAAAATTTCTTCCACGGAGCCCACAAAATTCGCAAAAGGACCAACTTTAATTCGCACGGATTCCTTAACATCGAATTCAATCTTCGGTTTCGGCTCTACCATGCCCATATGCTTCAGAATCTGTTCAACTTCTTCTGGAAGCAATGGCGTCGGTTTGGAACCCGAGCCTGTTGACCCTACAAATCCCGTAACACCTGGTGTGTTGCGTACAACATACCAAGAGTCGTCGGTTTGGACCATTTCGACTAAGACATAACCAGGGTAGACTTTACGCATAACGGTTTTTTTCTTACCGTCCTTGGTTACCAGTTCTTCTTCCATAGGAACAAGAACACGGAATATCTTGTCTTCCATGCCCATGGACTCAACGCGTTTTTCCAAATTGGCTTTGACTTTGTTCTCATACCCTGAATAGGTATGAACGACGTACCATCTTTTTTCCATATCAAGCCACCTGGAACCCTTCCTAGATAATCGCTTCGATCACAGCGGAAATGCCGATGTCGAGAACCCAAAAATAAATCGTGACGAACGCAATTGTCCCTATGACAATCAGCGTATAGTTGGTCAGTTCTTTACGATTGGGCCAGCGAACCTTCTTGAGTTCAGCCCAGCTTTCAGAGAAAAAGGAAAACAGAGACTTGAAACTGCGTTTCACGCCGACTACACCTCCAAAAACTATCTGGTTTCCCGATGAGAAGTCTGTTCGTTACAGGACTTACAGAATTTCTTCATCTCCATGCGGTCGGGGTGATTACGCTTGTTTTTCGTCGTTGTGTAATTTCTTTGTTTGCATGTTGTACAAGCCAAAGTAATAATTACCCGCATGATGTGCACCTCCCGAAGACATCCAACACCGGAAGTCTCATAATTGATCCTAAAAAAAACCGCGAATTTAGGCCTACCTAAAACACTTTATCACACGGGGTTTTCCATGTCAACGAATGTTTGCATACAATTCGCAGTCCCGACTGTGGTGCATTTTAACATCTGTGCATCCTTTTAAACTGTTCTCTGAAAAGCCGCTTCAAAAATCAAGGCGATATCTATTATTCGTCTTTTTTAGTATAAATCATTTGTAACACTTATAAACCTGCATAGCCTACCTATAACGAATAAAAAAAGACTCGGACTCGAGCCTTTTTCCCTGTCAGCCTCTACTTTCAACTATCTCTTACTTCCAGATACTTTTCAAGTTTACGCTTGACCCGTTGCAGCGCGTTATCAATGGATTTCACATGGCGGTCAAGATCCTCTGCAATCTCCTGATACGAACGTCCGTCCAGATACAACATAAGTACCTTGCGTTCCAGTTCGCTCAGAATCTCGGACATCTTGTCCTCAAGGCCCACAAATTCTTCCTGATTGATGATCAGCTCTTCAGGGTCACTTACTTGTGTTCCGCAAATCACATCGAGCAACGTCCGGTCTGACTCTTCATCATAGATGGGCTTGTCCAGAGACACGTAAGAGTTCAGAGGAATGTGCTTTTGTCGTGTAGCCGTCTTAATTGCCGTAATAATCTGTCGTGTAATGCACAACTCGGCGAAAGCCTTGAACGAAGCAAGCTTGTCTCCCTTAAAATCACGAATGGATTTGTAGAGACCAATCATGCCCTCCTGAATAATATCCTCGCGATCAGCACCAATCAGGAAGTAGGATCTGGCCTTGGCCCGCACAAAGTTCCGGTATTTGTTGATCAGAAACTCCAGCGCTTCCCCATCACCTTCATGGACTGCTCCGACAATGTCTTCATCATTTTTGTAATCAAACTTTGACAACATGATATCCTTGAGGTCCACACTCACTAACAATCCCTCCGGCTGCAACGCAAGGTACCCGTTACTCTCTCAAATATACGACAAGTATACGCGATGTAACCTGATACCGTCAACCACAACAACC
The DNA here is from genome assembly GCF_054602585.1 of Paenibacillus sp. SEL3. Classification (NCBI taxonomy): domain Bacteria; kingdom Bacillati; phylum Bacillota; class Bacilli; order Caryophanales; family Paenibacillaceae; genus Paenibacillus; species Paenibacillus sp. SEL3. The sequence continues at coordinate 2,467,920 of NZ_CM137725.1, forward strand.
TAAAAAAGAAGAGCGCTAACAAAATTGTCAATGGTTTCAAAATGGAGTGGCGTCCAATTATTGGTTTATTCTCTTCTCCATCGTTCAAACAACTTTCGAAGCTCCGGGCTCAGTTTGGCATCTAGCGAGTTACGGGACAATTTAGCACTATCCTGCTGGATTCGCTTCTGCACTTCTCTTTCGGATTCCTCAATCTCGATCAGTAGTTCTCGCGCCGACACCCTAAGTGCACCTTGCCCAAATGCGACATGTTGCTCTACCTGATCGCTTGTCGCTACGTAAATACTTCTTCTTTTACTGCTCAGCTCCCGAACCAATCGCTCGATGCACTCATCAGCAGTTTCTTTTTCTCTGGTAAAATAAATCTGGACTTTGCTCTGAGCAAAAGTTTTACCTAATCCTGGCACCCTGTAAGCATCAAATACGACGATGACTCTTCTGCCGGAATACGCCTGATGATCCGCCAGTCGTTCAAGAAGTCTGTCCCTCGCTTCCTGCATACCAGATTGTACCAGTGCGGAAAGTTCGGGCCAGGCTCCAATCATGTTGTAACCGTCCACAAGCAGAACATCCCGCGTGTCAGCCATATCGTTAGCCCCGTGCCTGTCGTCCGCGCAATACTTCGTACATGACAACACCTGCAGCTACAGAAGCATTAAGGGAATTAATTTGCCCCGCCATTGGCAGCTTGACGAGTACATCGCATTTCTCACGAATCAAACGGCCCATACCTTTATTTTCGTTACCAATGACAATGGCTACTGGTCCCGTGAATACTCCATTCCCAAAGACAGGGTCTGTCGCTGTAACATCCGTGCCAACTACCCATACACCTTCTTCTTTAAGACGATCAATGGTTTGTCCCAGATTGTTTACACGCGCCACCGGAACGTACTCCACAGCACCTGCCGATGTTTTGGACACCGTTACAGTTACAGCTGCAGAACGCCTTTTCGGCACAATAACACCATGCGCTCCAGTACAGTCCGCTGTACGAAGGATGGAGCCCAAATTATGAGGGTCTTCAATCTCATCCAGCAAAATCAAAAACGGCTCTTCTCCCTTATCACGAGCAGTTGCGAGCAATTCTTCCACTTCAACATAGGCAAAAGGCGCAGCTTGCGCGACCACTCCCTGATGTTGAATGCCCGGAACCATTTGATCCAGCTTACGCTTGTCCACCTGCAAAACAATAATTCCTGCTTTTTTCGCCTCAGCTGTAATCGGCAGTGTCAAATGTTTTTGCGCATTATCCGCAATCCAAATTTTATTTATTGTTCTGCCTGAACGCAATGCCTCCGTTACCGAATGCTTACCGGCAATCCATTCTTCTTCCATCTCTAGCTTCCTCCCGGGAAACGGCTGATACTTGTTCCATCCAGTCCATTCCCATTTATGATTTTCCTGTATTTTCCATTTGTGCAATTCCGTACGTAATCAACTCTCTTAATCTGTCCAAATGTCCATCACAATAAAGAGATCCAATCAACCCCTCCAGTGCAGTGGCGTGCCGATACTCAAGCACATCAGCATTTTTGGGCAAACTTCCTGATTTAGCATTTCTTCCTTGTCGGACAATATCGCGTTCTTCTTCCGTCAGTACATTTTCCAATAGCCCTAACATGCGACTCTGCGCCTTGGCGGAGACTAGCCCTGTGGCTCGCCGATGCAGATGATTTGGACGCAGGTTAGGCTGTGCCAACAAATATTGCCGGACAGCTACCTCGTACACTGCATCACCAATGTAAGCTAGTGCAATGGGAGGCATCAAACGTGCTGGCTTGGACGCAGGGTACGGGAACCAGTTCCCCGTACCTTCCGATGCTCCTGAGTTCAGTGGCTTATCATTCATTTTCGCCGCCACCGCATCCCCTGCGCCGTATCTTCAAGCACAATGCCTTTTGCAGCCAACAGATCGCGAATTTCGTCAGCTCTACCCCAATTTCTGGTCTTACGAGCTTCGACACGTTCTGCAATTAACTGCTCAATTTCGTCATCCAGCAACTCTTCACTCGGCTCCGAATAAATGCGAAGCACGTTATTCATCGAATGAAAGGTATGCAATACAGCTTGTAATTCTGCCTGATGTACGACATCTCGTTGCAACAAATGGTTTGCTTCGCTAACCCAATCGAATACAGCAGTAATCGCATCAGGTGTGTTGAAATCATCATTCATTTTTTCGCCAAACTGCTGCAAAATTCCGTCGAGCTTCGTTTGCAGTTCCGTCGATACTCCCTCATTACCTTTCAGCGCATTAGCTAAACGATGCTTCACATTGGCAACTGCATTGGCGATCCGTTCGACACTGTTCTCCGCCTGACTCATAGTCTCTTGGTTGTAGTTTAACGGATTTCGGTAATGCGTCGACAACATAAAATAACGTATAGCCTCAGGCTTGTGATGAGCGCGCAAATCTTTAACTAAAATACCATTACCGAGTGATTTCGACATTTTTTCATTATCTATGCGAATATATCCGTTATGCATCCAGTAGCGGGATAATGGCTTACCTGTAATCACTTCGGATTGTGCGCATTCACATTCATGATGCGGAAATTGCAGATCCTGTCCGCCCCCATGAATATCCAGTGTATCCCCCAAATAATGGCGAGCCATAGCAGAGCATTCGATATGCCAGCCTGGTCGTCCATTTCCCCAAGGGCTCGACCAATGAATTTCGCCCGGCTTCGCTGCCTTCCAGAGTACAAAGTCCTCGGCATTTTCCTTGCGTTCATCCACATTGATACGAATTCCGAACTGAAGCTCTTCCAGATTTTGACCTGACAGTTGTCCGTAATCTTTGAACTTTTTGGTCCGATAGAACACGTCGCCATCATTCTCATAGGCATAGTCTTTGTCTACCAATTCCTTAATAAAATCAATAATCAGATCCATGCTCTCTGTTACACGAGGGTTCATACTGGCAGCAGGAACATTCAATCCTGTCAGATCCTCATGGTAGGCAGCAATAAATTTCTCAGCAACTGCCGAAACATTCATGTCAAGTTCCCGAGCTTTGCGGATTAGTTTATCATCGACATCCGTAAAATTCACCACATAGTTTACATCATAGCCCAAGTACTCCAGGTAGCTACGCACCACATCAAATACAATTACAGGTCGTGCATTGCCAATATGAATGTAATCATACACGGTAGGACCGCATACATACATTTTAACCTTTCCAGGCTCCAGTGGCACAAAAGGCTCCCGACTCCTCGTCATTGTATTATAAATTTGAAGCGGCATTGTTATGTTCCTCCCTCATGAAAATCATTTTTCTAATGTATTCTCTTGGGCCACCTGATGTTTCTGAGCGGATGCCCCATCCTTCAAATCAGACATTTCTGCACGCAAACGTTCTATTTCCCGTTGAAGCTCTCGCATAGAATCCACAACCGGATCAGGCAACTGATGACTAAGTCGGTCTGGACGCCTACCATCCTGTCTGACAACTCGCCCCGGGATGCCCACCACCGTACTGTTTGGTGGAACTTCTTTGAGCACAACCGAGTTAGAGCCAATGTTGGATTGTGCCCCAATCGTGAAAGAGCCTAATATCTTCGCACCAGAGCCGATAACAACATTATTCCCAATGGTCGGATGGCGCTTCCCTTTCTCTTTCCCAGTCCCGCCGAGTGTGACCCCCTGATACAATACGACATCGTCGCCAATCTCACAGGTTTCCCCGATGACAACTCCCATGCCATGGTCAATGAACAGCCGATCTCCGATATGAGCGCCAGGATGAATTTCAATGCCTGTCATAAACCTTGATACCTGGGATATAACACGGGCTAGAGTACACCAGTTTCGCAAATAAAACCAATGTGCGATTCGGTGTGCCCAAAGGGCATGAACACCGGAATACGTAAAAATGACCTCCAGCTTACTCCGGGCGGCCGGATCATTATCCAAAACAGTCTGAATGTCGGATTTGAAATGTCTGAACATGTCGCCCTCCTATTCCCTTCATATCCTTGCCGCATCATCACAACACTTCACGTTCCGCCAATTTTCGCATCCACCAGCACTCTTCGACATTTTTCTATCTATAACGAGTCTGAGTCTGATAAAAAAGAAAAAGCGCCTCCGCAGCCTAAGCTGCAGAGACGCATGAACGTGGTCCCACTCTGCTTTCGAACATATCTGCTGCATAAAAAGCAGATAATCCGTCTTTGGCGTCCTGTAACGGGAACGAATCGGCACGCCCTTGTCACATCAGCATTTGATGCTAATGAGGGTTCGGGCGCACGGCTCCCAGGCGCATTTCCTCCGCAGGTCAACTGGACGGCTCTCAGCCTGGGGTTTCCCCTCGACCGTCCTCTCTGGCAGATGCCCTTATGCAGTGTACTTCTCCTGTTCGCAGCCTTTACACGTAAATATCAATCCGTATCAATGGAGTCATTATAGCGAAAAGACAACAAATTGACAAGAAATATCAGCCTTTAATTTGTGCCTTGAGACGATCCAGTACCTTGTCACGTCCAAGCAAAAAGATAGTTTCATTCAGATCCCGTCCATGCGTTTGGCCTGTAAGAGCCACACGAATCGGCATGAATAATTGTTTCCCCTTAAAACCGGTTTCCTTTTGAACTTCTTTGATCAGCTTAGCCATTTGTGGAGCTGTAAATTCCTCACTCGTTTCAACTTTACCTGCAAAAGCTCTAAGTACCTCAGGAACCTGCTCTTCGGCCAATACAGCTGCTGCTTCAGCATCCAGTTCCAGATGTGAACGGAAAAACAACTCAGACAACGTTACAATATCGGACGCAGATGTCATCTGTTCCTGGTATAAGCGAACAAGGGCCTTAGCCCAATCCAGTTGTTCCGCAGACAGCTCAGTAGGCAACAGCCCCGCTGTCTGGAGATGTGGAATCGCCATGCTGGCAATTCGCTCAGGATCAGCCTTTTTAATATAGTGATTGTTCAAATAAGCAAGCTTATTTGTATCAAACACAGCTGGACTTTTGGACAAACGATTAGGATCGAAAATCGAAATCAGTTGTTCCCGATCATAGATCTCTTCTTCGCCTTCTGGGGACCAACCCAGCAGTGCGATGAAGTTGAATATAGCTTCTGGCAAATAGCCCAACTTGTCATACTGCTCCATAAACTGAATAATGGATTCGTTACGTTTACTGAGCTTTTTGTGATCCTCACCTACAATCAGCGTCATATGACCGAAGCGTGGCGGTTCCCACCCGAGAGCTTCAAAGATCATCAACTGCCGCGGTGTATTGGAAACATGGTCTTCGCCCCGTAGTACATGCGATATTTTCATCAAATAATCGTCAACTGCTACAGCGAAGTTATATGTCGGAATACCGTCTTTTTTGACGATAACAAAATCGCCGCTTTCCTTGGAATTGAACGTAATTTGTCCTTTAACGATATCGTCAAACGTATATTCACGATCTTCCGGTACACGGAAACGAATACTTGGTACACGGCCCTCTGCTTCAAATGCCTGGCACTGTTCTTCTGTTAGATCACGATGTTTTCCAGAATAGCGCGGTGTCTCCCCACGTGCCGTCTGCTCTTCACGCTCGCGCTCCAGCTCTTCTTCAGTGCAGTAACAGCGGTAAGCCAAACCACGATCCAGCAAATCCTGCCAGTATGTTTTATATATGTCCAAGCGTTCAGTCTGACGATAAGGTCCAAACTCTCCTCCCACGTCTACGCTCTCATCCCAGTCCATACCCAACCATTTCAAATATTTAAGTTGGCTTTCTTCTCCGCCCTCAATATTGCGCTTCACATCTGTGTCTTCGATACGAATAATAAATTTCCCACCTTGATTGCGGGCAAACAAATAATTAAATAATGCCGTTCTGGCATTTCCAATGTGCAGATGCCCTGTAGGGCTTGGTGCATAACGTACACGAACTTCCGTGCTCATATAATCTCCTCCAAATTGAATTACTCAAGATGATAGCATTTACTTGATAAGACAGACAACCGATTGAGCCGCGATTCCTTCACCCCGGCCGGGAAACCCGAGTTGCTCTGTCGTGGTCGCCTTGACGTTCACCTGGGATAGCTCCTCTGCTTCCAGCGCCCGAGCGATGACTTCATTCATCTGCGGAATATACGATGCCATTTTGGGCTTTTGTGCGATAATCGTAGAATCGATATTCCCCAGGCGATATCCTCGCTCTTTAGCTAGCCCCCACACATGCTCCAGTAGCTTAAGACTGTCAGCATCCTTAAATTCTGGGTCATTATCTGGAAAATGCTTCCCGATGTCTCCCAAGCCAAGCGCGCCCAGGATAGCATCGCTAATGGCATGCAACAGTACGTCTGCATCGGAATGGCCCAATAAACCTTTTTCATACGGAATATTCACACCTCCGATGATGCATGGCCTTCCTTCCACCAGCTGGTGGACGTCAAATCCTTGTCCCACTCTGATCATTTGATATCCTCTCCCTCTGTTTTCACCCATAGCGCCGCCATATCCAAATCCTCCGGTGTAGTAATTTTGATGTTCTTATAGCTGCCTTGAACGACAGTAACCGGAATGCCTAGCCGCTCTATCAGCATAGAATCATCTGTTCCCAAGAATCTCGACTGCTCCGCTTCCTCATAGGCTCGCAGCAGATCGGAAAGACGAAAAGTCTGTGGCGTTTGAATACTCCACAGACTTCGGCGATCCGGCGTTGCTGTAATGATACCATCCCCGTTCACTTGCTTGACCGTATCCTTTACAGGTACTGCCGCTACAGAAGCACCAGTACGCTGGGCTGCCTCAAGGCATGAACGTACAAGCTCAGGTTGAATGAGTGGACGCACACCATCATGCACCATCACCCAATCCGCTTGTAAGTGGCGCAGACCGCGATAGACCGAATGCTGGCGTTCACTGCCACCAGCCACCACCCGTACATTTTTACCGATTTTGTATTGATGAATCCAATCTCGGCAGCGTTCCACATCTGCTGTCCCAGTCACCATCACCATTTCATCCACTTCGGGCATAGCTGCGAATATTTCAAGTGTATGTATGAAGATGGGCTTGTCCCGCAAAAGCAGAAATTGCTTGCTCTCCTGCGTCCCCATACGGGAGCCGCGCCCTGCTGCCACAATGACAACTCCTACCCGATTGTTCATTCAAATAACTCCTGCCCTGATCGCACTTGGACGATCCGTATGATAACACATCTACTTCATCATACCGCGTTTATTGAGCTTTTTCCAATAATTTCGGTTTGGCAAAGATCATACGTCCGGCCGAGGTCTGAAGTACACTCGTGACCAGCACCTCCATAAGAGAGCCAATATAGTCACGTCCGCCTTCCACAACAATCATCGTACCATCATCCAGATAGGCTACACCCTGCCCATGCTCCTTGCCGTCTTTAATAATCTGCACCATAATTTCCTCACCGGGCAGTACGACAGGCTTCACTGCATTCGCCAAATCGTTAATATTCAGCACTGATACACCTTGCAGTTCGCATACTTTATTCAGGTTAAAATCGTTAGTTACAACTTTACCCTGTAACACCTTTGCCAGCTTGACCAACTTACTGTCAACCTCTGAAATTTCCTCAAAATCACCTTCGTAAATGAGCACATTCACATCCAGCTCTTTTTGGATTTTATTCAAAATATCCAGGCCCCGTCGTCCACGATTACGCTTAAGTAAATCTGATGAATCTGCAATATGCTGAAGCTCCTCTAACACAAATTCAGGAATCACAATCGTTCCTTCAATAAAACCTGTCTTGCAGATATCTGCAATACGCCCATCTATAATGACGCTGGTGTCCAAAATTTTATGTTCCTCCAGCTTGCGTTCTTCTGCACCCGTTCCCCGACCAAAAAAGCCAGAACTCCAAAAGGATGACAGCTCGTCCCGCTTTTCTAGTCCAACCATCAATCCCACATATCCACATATCACGGTAACAGCCGTCTGGATAAGTTGACCCGGGGCCCCCAACCATGAAAAAAGCGGATAGACTGCTAAGGAAAGTATCAATCCCACCGCTAAACCAATCACACCTGCCATCATCTCGTTCATCGGAATTCGTACCAAGCCTTCAATGCCCTGTTGCAACCGGTTCGCCACGGATGCTCCTGCGAATGAGCACCCGGCCATAAATAACACTGCTCCCGCCATCATCCAAACAACCATTCCCGGTAAAGACCCATCACTCAACCATTCTGGCATCCACGATACAATGCCCCCTACCCGCTGGTATAACGTATAGCCAAACCATGCTCCGCACAATCCTGTAAAAGTTAAAATAGCCTTTCTCCACATTGAATCTCTATACCTCCTTTATTTTCTTTTCATTAGTCTGCTATTTATTGGATACATAGCATTTCTCTTACCAGTATGATCCATTTCCCACATAACTAACCCTGTGTTTTCACTTTTTATGCATAAAAAAAGCATTTATCTCCTTGAAATAATTCAAGGAAATAAATGCTTATACTTGCTTGATACTACCGCTGTGAATGACGATATTGATCGTCCTGTTCTTCCTGACTGGAACGATCCCGATCACGCCCACGTCTGCGTGATAGTTTACGAATGTTCAGCTTCATACCATACAATGCATACAGCACCAGTGGCACAAAAATCAGCTTCGACAGCTGGTCAGGGAATTTAACAGCCAACACCACCGCTGCAATTACGACCCATGGAGCCACCCAAATTGCTTTTTTCGGGAGGCCAACCTTTTTAAAATTTGGATATTTCATGGAGCTGACCATCAAATAAGAGACCAGCAACATGGCAATCGACATGTATAACAAAGAAATATCGTTATGGAATAAGGACAAAGTGGCTAATACGCCACCTGCTGCCGGAATTGGTAGACCCGTAAAATAACCTGGTACACCAGGACGTACGTTAAATCGAGCCAAACGCAACGCTCCGCACATCGGGAAAATGGCAGTAACCGTCCAAGCGAGAGCCGAATTCGCATCATGAAAAGCAACCATGTACATAATAACTGCGGGAGCAACACCAAAAGATATCATATCTGATAAGGAGTCCAGTTCTTTACCGAATTCGCTTTGGGCATTCAGGACCCGGGCCATTCTTCCATCCAGTCCGTCCAACAACATGGCGACAATAACCATAATAGCGGCAAGACTGTATTTTCCGTCTACAGCCAATAAAATGGCGATCATTCCGAGAAACAAGTTACCTAAGGTACACAAGTTCGGAATTGATTTGGTAATCATCTCTTCACCTCAATGTATGAATTGTTCCATTATAATCCTTTCACTGTATTACATTTACATTTGCCTGTCAATGAAAACTTGTTCCTGCAAACGTTTAAGACCTTCTTTAATCGTACGCGCACGAACCTCTCCAATACCATCCACTTCATCCAGTTCTTCTATCGTTGCTGTGATGACATGTGGAAAACGTCCAAACCGCTCTACCAGATTATGAATAATCACATTCGGTAAACGCGGTATCTTGTTCAGTACCCGATAGCCGCGTGCAGCAATATACTCCTCTGATGTCGCAGCTGAAGAAGGGTAGCCTAGTAAACGTACAATATGATTCACATCCAACAATTCGTCGTCCGTAGAACGTTTGAGTCCCAATATAATTTCACGAATCTTTTCGTCGCTATCGTCTTTGGCATAATCCTTATACAACAACCATGCTTCTTCCTCAATATTGCTGACAAGCTCTTCCATCTGCATACTAATTAGACGGCCCTCATTTCCGAGCTCGTTAATAAATCGTTTGATCTCCATTTTGATGCGCAGCACCATTTCGATCCGTTGGATGACATTAACGACCTCCGGCATGGTAACCAGCTCTTCAAATTCAGATGCTGTCAAATTCGTAGAGGCTTGCCCCAACACAGATCTATATTTTTCTAACGTCTGAATAGCCTGATTGGCTTTCGTTAAAATAACCCCGATTTCCTTGAGCGCATACCGTAATGTCCCCTGATACAAGGTAATAATATTACGCCGCTGGGAAATAGACACAACTAATTTGCCAGTCTGCTTTGCAACTCGTTCTGCTGTCCGGTGCCGAATTCCTGTTTCAATTGAAGAAATGGAGGAGTCCGGAATCAGTTGCGTATTGGCATATAAAATTCGTTTTAAATCCTCGCTTAATATGATTGCGCCGTCCATTTTAGCCAACTCATATAAATAGTTCGGTGAAAAATCACAATTGATGGAGAAACCGCCATCCACGACTTCCATAACTTCTGGGCTATAGCCAACGACCAGAAGAGCACCCGTTTTGGCACGCAAAACGTTTTCCAACCCGTCGCGAAAGGGAGTTCCCGGTGCCACAAGCCGCAGCAAATCGTTCATTTTATCCAGTTGGCTCGCTTCTTTCATTCTCAATGCCCCCTAATCTAATGCGGCTGCTAGTGCATCTGCCACCGTTCCTACTCCTATAATTTGTATCCCTTTCGGATGTGTCCAACCCTTCAAGCTTTTCTCCGGCATGATCACCCGTTTGAAACCTAGTTTCTCCGCTTCTCGTACTCGCTGTTCTGCTCGGGATACCGCGCGCACCTCACCTGTCAGTCCCACCTCGCCAAAAATCACATCATACGGCTTTGTAGGAGCATCCCTAAAGCTGGAAGCAATGCTCACAGCTATAGCCAAATCCACCGCCGGTTCATCCAACTTCACGCCTCCGGCTACGTTGAGATAAGCGTCCTGGTTTTGCAAAAACATGCCCATCCGCTTTTCTAGCACGGCTATGATTAATCCCATTCGATGATGGTCGACTCCTGTGCCCATTCGGCGTGGAGATGGAAAATGTGTAGCTGCAATCAATGCTTGCAGTTCAACCAATACAGGTCGGGTTCCTTCCATACTGGCTACAACAGTAGAACCTGCCACCCCCAGTGGCCGTTCAGACAGGAATAGTTCAGAAGGATTCGAAACCTCACGCAAACCGCTTTCAGCCATTTCAAAAATACCAATTTCATTTGTAGAACCAAAACGATTTTTAACTGCACGCAAAAGCCGATACGTATGGTGACGCTCTCCTTCAAAATAAAGTACACAATCAACCATATGTTCCAACAAACGCGGACCTGCAATGGCCCCTTCCTTGGTCACATGTCCTACCAATACCGTAGCAATACCTAGCCCCTTGGCAATTCGCATAAAGCGTGAAGTACACTCTCGCACCTGAGCCACACTACCTGGTGCACTCGTCACCTCAGGCAAATATACAGTCTGTATCGAGTCGATGACCAAAAACTCCGGCTTCAAGCTGTCCACCGCTTCTTCAATCGTCTCCAAATTCGTCTCACATAATACGTATAGGCTGGGGGACAAGGCACCGAGTCGATCTGCACGTAGTTTCGTTTGACGGACAGATTCCTCACCAGACACGTACAGCACCTTTAAACCAGTTAAAGCCAGCTCATTAGATGTTTGCAGCATAAGCGTAGATTTACCGATTCCCGGATCACCGCCCACCAAAACGAGTGAACCCGGCACCACACCTCCACCGAGTACTCGATTCAATTCGCCAATTCCCGTCAAAATTCGTGCTTCTTTACCGCTCTCCACCTCTATAATAGGGAGTGGCTTGTCTTTTGTGCTATGAGTAAGAAGGGAAGACCCCATTCCTTGAGTTTTTACAACGCTTTCTGTTTCTTCGACCATGGAATTCCATGCCTGGCATCCAGGACATTTTCCGTACCATTTGGGCGATTCATAACCACATTCCGTACAGGAAAACTTAGTTTTCACTTTAGCCATACTTTGTTCCTTGGCTCCTTATTGACGACGATGATGTCAAATTTATGTTCATACAGCCCAGAAAGAGCTGTAACAATAAAAGTTTACCATTGAAGCTTGGCGGACGTAAAGCAATATCACAAACTTTCCCAAAGCATTTACCCAACCTTTTCACCGTGTTTTATACACAAAAAGGGTGCCTTCGCAATAGCTTTCCAGCCTGCGAGACACCCTTTTCTACTATTTATTTAGTAAACTGCCTTAGGACTTGGCAGATACATTATCCTTTTTCGTTACAGTCAATGCACCGTTCTCCTCATCAATGAAGAGAGAGTCACCTTTAGTGATGTTGCCAGTCAATAGTTCCTCGGACAGGCGATCTTCAATATGCTTCTGGATTGCACGACGCAATGGACGCGCACCATACGCTGGATCAAAGCCTTCCTTGGCAAGGAATTTTTTAGCATTGTCTGTCAACTCGAAGTCCACTTCATACTCATTCAGGCGCTTACGCAGCTCCTCAGACATGAGTGACACAATTTCAGCAATATGTTTTTCTTCGAGAGAATGGAAAACGATAATTTCATCAATCCGGTTCAAGAACTCAGGACGGAAGCTTTTCTTCAGCTCATCCATCACTTTGCCCTTCATATTATCGTAATCCGCTCCAGCGTCCACTACAGCTGTAAAGCCAAGCGTGGAGTTACGTTTAATCGCCTGTGCACCAACATTTGATGTTAGGATGATGAGTGTATTACGGAAATCAACGACACGACCTTTGGAATCTGTCAGACGACCGTCTTCCAGTACTTGCAGAAGAATATTGAATACTTCTGGGTGTGCTTTTTCAATTTCATCCAGCAATACAACAGAGTATGGCTTACGACGTACCTTCTCGGTCAGTTGACCGCCTTCCTCATATCCAACGTACCCTGGAGGCGCTCCTACCAGACGAGACGTGGAGTGTTTCTCCATATATTCGGACATATCAATACGGATGACCGCATTTTCATCTCCAAACATGGATTCAGCCAAGGCGCGTGCCAACTCTGTTTTACCCACCCCAGTTGGACCGAGGAAAATAAAGGACCCAATTGGACGCTTCGGATCTTTCAGTCCGGCACGTGCCCGGCGAATCGCCCGGCTTACTGCCTTAACTGCTTCGTCCTGTCCAATTACCCGCTCATGCAGTAACTCTTCCATATTCAACAAGCGGTGTGTTTCTTCCTCTTTCAGCTTGCTGACTGGAACACCTGTCCAGATTGCAACGACTTGAGCGATATCCTCTGGTGTAACTTCAGAATCTGTACGACCCTGTTGTTCTTTCCATTGGTTTTTGGTCACGTCTAGCTCTTCACGGATTTTTTGCTCTGTATCACGCAGGGCTGCCGCTTTTTCAAACTCCTGACTTTGTACCGCTGAATCCTTTTCCTTCCGGATATCTTCCAGACGGTTTTCCAGCTGTTTCAGGTTTGGCGGTACAGTGTAAGAATTCAGTCTTACTTTGGAGCCCGCTTCATCAATAAGGTCAATAGCCTTATCTGGCAGGAAGCGATCAGTGATATAACGATCTGACAATTTTACGGCCGCTTCAATAGCCTCATCTGTGATCTTTACACGGTGATGCGCTTCGTAACGGTCACGCAGACCATACAAGATTTGAATCGCCTCTTCTGGAGAAGGTTGATCCACTGTAATGGGTTGAAAACGACGCTCCAAAGCAGCATCTTTCTCAATATATTTGCGGTATTCATCCAGCGTGGTCGCACCGATGCATTGCAGCTCGCCACGTGCCAGAGCAGGTTTCAGGATGTTGGACGCATCAATTGCGCCTTCCGCTCCACCAGCACCAATCAGCGTATGCAGCTCGTCAATGAACAACACGATATTACCCGCTTGACGAATCTCGTCCATAATCTTTTTCAAACGATCCTCGAATTCGCCACGATACTTGGTGCCTGCTACCACAGAGCCCATATCCAGTGTCATTACGCGCTTGTCGCGCAACGTTTCGGGAATCTCATTCGCTATGATTTTTTGAGCCAATCCTTCGGCAATCGCCGTTTTACCTACCCCAGGCTCACCAATCAGAACCGGATTGTTCTTTGTACGGCGGCTGAGCACCTGAATTACGCGTTCAATTTCCTTGCTACGCCCAATAACAGGGTCCAGGTTGTTTTCCTTCGCAGATGCCGTCAGATCGCGTGCCAGACTGTCCAGGGTTGGCGTGCTGACATTAGCTGGAGCACCGTGATGGCTGGAAACAGCCTCGCTGCTGCCGAGCAATTGAAGCACTTGCTGACGCGCTTTGTTCAGACTGATGCCCAGGTTATTCAGTACCCGTGCTGCTACGCCTTCGCCTTCACGAATAAGACCCAGCAAAATATGTTCTGTACCTACATAGGTATGGCCCAGTTTGCGGGCTTCATCCATAGACAGTTCGATGACTTTTTTGGCACGTGGAGTATAGGCAATGTTCGTCGGTTGCTCTTGACCGCGTCCAATCAACGTTTCCACTTCATCCTGGATTTTTTCCAGTCCCAGGCCCAAACCGATTAAGGCTTTCGCTGCTATTCCTTCACCTTCACGAATGAGGCCTAGCAAAATGTGCTCTGTACCAATGTTGTTGTGTCCCAATCGAACTGCTTCTTCCTGAGCCAAAGCAAGCACTTTCTGTGCACGTTCCGTAAATCTTCCAAACATCATATATCCTGCACCTCCACAGTGTGTATTTCAGATCATTTTATATATTAAAGGGTTGTGCCTAATTTTTGCCGGATCAGCTTCGCCCGGTACATATCGCGCTCTTCGGTATTCATTTTATCCCCAAAGCTTTTTTGCAGGAACCCGGGTTGTGTCATCACATTCAGCTCATTCATCGCTGCGGTGGAAGGACGCTCCAAAATTCCCAAATCTACGCCAAGACGTACATCAGACAGCCGCTGTGCAGCCTCCTTGGAATCCAATACTGCTGCATACGACAAAATACCGAATGAACGCATCACCCGATCTGTAATTCGCAGCATAGATTCATTCATTAGCCTTTCTCTGGCAGAACGCTCGTGCTCAATAATTTGTAGCACCACGCCATGTAGATTCTCAATAATCTCCGCTTCGGTTTGTCCCAGTGTAATCTGATTAGACACCTGAAACAAATTTCCGACCGCTTCGCTGCCTTCACCGTAAATGCCGCGAACTGTAAGACCTACCTGTGAAACAGCAGACAATATACGATTGATTTGATGAGTCATGACTAATGCGGGCAAATGCATCATCACCGAAGCTCTCATACCTGTGCCGACATTCGTTGGACAACTGGTTAGAAAACCTCTCCGATCATCAAATGCATAATCAACATGCGCTTCAAATGCATCATCAATAACCATAGCGCGTTCCCAAGCTTCTCTAACCTGACATCCCGGATATAAGCACTGGATACGCAGATGATCCTCTTCGTTTATCATAACACTAACCGATTCATCATCGCTAATTAAGACAGCACCGTTACGAGATTCGTTCGCCAAATTAGGACTAATCAAATGCTTCTCAACCAGCACCTTCTTGTCGATCTCATCCAACTCGGATATTTTCAACGTATGAAAAGTACCAAAACCGCCTAAATCATCATACTGAAGGATATCCGTCAAGCGCTGAAGTGCTTCTGCCGACTGCTGATTGGTAGCAAGCATGGGAAAAGGCAGATGCTGCAAGTTACGCGCAATTCTTACCCGGCTGCTAATGACAATCTCCGAATCCGCAGCATCACCACGCATCCAGTCACTTAGCGGCTTCTCCGTAAACCGAATATTGGGCATTACGCATTCCTCCTACTCTTCACAAACTTTACTCTTCAGTCATTTCTTTTTCAAGCTCTCTGATTTGATCCCTAAGCTCAGCAGCTGATTCAAACTCTTCCTGTACAATATGCTGTTGCATCTCTTTTTTCAAATCGTCAATTTGCCGTTTAACCTTCAGTCGGCCACCAGTGCGAACCGGAACTTTACCAACATGATTCGTACTGCCATGCACACGCTTGAACAGAGGGTCCAGACGATTATCAAAATATTGATAGCACGACGGGCATCCGAAACGTCCCAGCTTACTAAACTGTGCATAGGTCATGCCACAATCCTTGCATTGCAGGTTCTGCGGACCACTGTGGCCTGGAGACTGGCTCTTTGTACTGGAGTCAAAATCCAACATCCCCGACAGCAAGCTATGAATTGAAAAGCCGTTAGGTGTTCCAGGGATCATCTCCCCTTTTTCCTTCGCACACGTCTCACAAATATGAAACTCTGTCTTTTCGCCATTCACAATTTTGGTGAAATGCAAAGTTGCCGGCCGCATATTACATTCTTGGCACAGCATAAAAGCACCTCCTTCAATGTCAGGATTTAATACCCACCCTACATCCAAACATTAGTCTCTATTCACACACTATTTGGTCGCCAGCAACGAGATCAGCATAGACTTAAGCAATCTTGCTCGCAGTTGATCACGATAGGGAAGCTTTAGTAATAATGTATCCCTCGATAAAGCAGCCTTCATTAGATTAGCTTCCCTTTTGCTTAAAAAATGGGCTTCCTCTAACTGATAAATCAGTCCTTCTGCTGCTGATTGGCTAATTTCCTCCCCGATGCTCTGATGAAGATGTGTATGGATGGCATGCTGTGCGGGTAGCTGAATTCGCTGAATACGAATGTAGCCTCCACCACCGCGTTTACTTTCCACCACATAGCCTTTTTCCAGCGTAAACCGGGTGCTAATTACATAATTAATTTGCGACGGCACGCAGGAAAAGCGGTCAGCCAGATCATTACGCTGAATCTCCACTAAACCTTGGGGACTTTCCAGCAATATACTCTTCAAATATTGTTCAATAATATCGGAAACATTGCGCATTTCATCATCCTCCACTAACGGAAACGCAAGTATTCAAGTACATTTCACGCTCCACAGAGTCCGCCGTATATTGAACTTAACCAAACGGTAAAGTCACGAATCTAAGCTGTATTGAGGCTATTGCCTGTTCTACATCCCTTGGAATTGTACCGTTTTGTCTCTAGTGTGGCCTTTATTTGCGATTAATCATACACTTCTCTTATGTTCATAAGAGTCAGCTCCTAACTATACGCAAATCATTTCAATCCTCGTTTGCTTCTTTACTATCGAAATTACTTCATACGGCCAATCCATCAGCATAATACTTCTACAGCATCACACTAGGTTTGATTGACTTTGACTTTCTTTGACTATATTCACATTATAGCACATTATTCATTTTTGCCAAGGGGTCAATACCATTTTTCGCAATCTAATTATGTTTTATACAATACCATAAAAAAACTCTTCCCATTACAGAAAGAGTTTTGAAAATAATGATAACCACACGAGTTATATTCTCTGAAAGATGAGCTTAGAAGATCTAAATAGGCCTTTATCAGAAAAAATCCAATAAAAACGTTTGATTTACTGGTATTACGCGTTTAAGGGCAGACACAGACTCACTACTCCCTTCAATCCGCTCCCACTTATACAGATCATCAGCCTGCTGATAGCCAAGCATCAGAGTCGTCAGTGACTGAATCCCAAGTTTCAAGTCAGCTACTATGGCGTTTTCAGATGAATTGCTTATATCCACTCTCTCCAGATGTCCTTGCCCCTCCGTAGTAATCGTTAATCTCCATAATCCATCATTCCATGGAGCATACCGATCTGTCAGATATAAGGTTAAACTTGTTTCCTCTTCAAGCTGTTCAAAAGGGTATCTTTCTACAAAAGCAGCTGCATCCACAATACGTCCCATAAAATAAGGCACAGTTTCCTGTTGAATCCGTGGATCATCGAGTAAAAATGGCAAATTGTCATCTGCTGGAACGTAAATAAATTTACCTTGGGCTATCATTGAGTCATGATTTGCAAAATAAGTCCATAAAGCCCGACGAGCCGTCTCATTTTCATATACCAACTCATCACAATTCAACTGTTTATCTTCAATTTTGTATAGTGCATATCCTTGCGGAATGCCTGTTTCTGAGTAATATACCGCAGTTCGATAGTTCTCATTTAAAATCCGCTCTTGCCACCATTCCTTATCTCGTACCAGCGTGCCATTATAACGAGATGCATACGCTTGATACACTTGGTCCAGTTCTGAAATATCCTTGATATCGCGTTTGACTGTACCTTCTGTTTTAAGTTTTGCAGGGAATTTATCAATGGGAATGACGTATTTTTTGTACTCTGTATACGTTTCCCATCCAAATTTACGATAGAAGGCAAAGGAGAATGGATGCAAAAAAGAAAGGCTTTGTCCCGCAGACTTCATCTCTTCAAGTGCATGCGTCAATAAACGTGATACCATGCCTCCGCGACGCTTTTCTGGCCACGTCGCCACACCAGCAATGCCCCCCATATCAAAAACCTGACCATTTATGTATACCTGAAGCGGTAACAAAGTCAGTTTAGCATTTAAGTCATGTCCGTCGAATATTCCCCATGTTTGTTCTGGTTTGAATTTCTTCTTGGCCTTTTCCAGATCCTCTAGGGACATTGTAAACTGAAAAGCATATTGAGATAATTCAATAGCCGCTTCAAATTCCTCACGCTGTAATTGTCTGATCTCCATATCTTCATCACCTCGCTCGTATACTTGGACATCCATAAAAAAGATTACACACTTAGAGTGTGGCAAACCCCATTCTCTCTGTCAACCTTAGAAGCAGGTGGCCATCTAAAAATGCATAAAAAAAGGATGATAATCTCATTGAGATTATCATCCTTTTCACTTTTGCTTGGCGACGTCCTACTCTCCCAGGACCCTGCGGTCCAAGTACCATCGGCGCTGGAGGGCTTAACGGTCGTGTTCGGGATGGGTACGTGTGGAACCCCTCCGCTATCGCCACCAAACATGAATTTGCTACGCAAATTCTTCCGTAAGGTTATTCGCTTCATCACATATCGTGTGAACAAATAGCCATGCGCTTGTTGTATGTCACTTGTACATACCTTCAAGGTTACACCCTGAAAACTGGATCCGAAACTTATTTGCGTTTTATCTTAGGATAAGCCCTCGACCGATTAGTATTGGTCAGCTCCATGCATTACTGCACTTCCACCCCCAACCTATCTACCTCGTCGTCTTCAAGGGGTCTTACATACTGGGAAATCTCATCTTGAGGGGGGCTTCACGCTTAGATGCTTTCAGCGCTTATCCCTTCCGTACATAGCTACCCAGCGGTGCTCCTGGCGGAACAACTGGTACACCAGCGGTACGTCCATCCCGGTCCTCTCGTACTAAGGACAGCTCCTCTCAAATTTCCTACGCCCACGACAGATAGGGACCGAACTGTCTCACGACGTTCTGAACCCAGCTCGCGTACCGCTTTAATGGGCGAACAGCCCAACCCTTGGGACCTACTTCAGCCCCAGGATGCGATGAGCCGACATCGAGGTGCCAAACCTCCCCGTCGATGTGGACTCTTGGGGGAGATAAGCCTGTTATCCCCAGGGTAGCTTTTATCCGTTGAGCGATGGCCCTTCCATGCGGTACCACCGGATCACTAAGCCCGACTTTCGTCCCTGCTCGACTTGTAGGTCTCGCAGTCAAGCTCCCTTCTGCCTTTGCACTCTTCGAATGATTTCCAACCATTCTGAGGGAACCTTGGGGCGCCTCCGTTACTCTTTAGGAGGCGACCGCCCCAGTCAAACTGCCCACCTGACACTGTCCTCGCACCGGTTCACGGTACCAAGTTAGAACCTAGATACGATCAGGGTGGTATCCCAAGGATGCCTCCCCTCAAGCTGGCGCTCAAGGCTCAACGGCTCCCACCTATCCTGTACAGATCGTACCCAAATTCAATATCAAGCTGCAGTAAAGCTCCATGGGGTCTTTCCGTCTTGTCGCGGGTAACCTGCATCTTCACAGGTATTAAAATTTCACCGGATCTCTCGTTGAGACAGCGCCCAAGTCGTTACGCCATTCGTGCGGGTCAGAATTTACCTGACAAGGAATTTCGCTACCTTAGGACCGTTATAGTTACGGCCGCCGTTTACTGGGGCTTCGGTTCATAGCTTCGCCCCGAAGGGCTTACCACTCCCCTTAACCTTCCAGCACCGGGCAGGCGTCAGCCCGTATACTTCGCCTTGCGGCTTCGCACAGACCTGTGTTTTTGCTAAACAGTCGCTTGGGCCTTTTCACTGCGGCCCCCTCGGGCTATTCACCCTACCGAGGCACCCCTTCTCCCGAAGTTACGGGGTCATTTTGCCGAGTTCCTTAACGAGAGTTCTTCCGCGCGCCTTAGAATTCTCTTCTCGCCTACCTGTGTCGGTTTGCGGTACGGGCACCTTCTCCTGGCTAGAGGCTTTTCTTGGCAGTCTGAGATCATGACCTTCGCTACTACAATTTTCGCTCCCCATCACAGCCCAGCCTTCACGATGTGCGGATTTGCCTACACACCAGCCTCACTGCTTAGACGGACATCCATCAGTCCGCGTCACTACCCTACTGCGTCACCCCATCGCTCATAGCGGATTACGGTGGTACAGGAATTTCGACCTGTTGTCCTTCGACTACGCCTATCGGCCTCGCCTTAGGTCCCGACTTACCCTGAGCGGACGAACCTTCCTCAGGAACCCTTAGGCTTTCGGCGGATCTGATTCTCACAGATCTTTTCGTTACTCATACCGGCATTCTCACTTGAATGCAGTCCAGCGCTCCTTACGGTACACCTTCAACCCGCATTCAACGCTCCCCTACCCCTGATGCAAGCATCAAGCCATAGCTTCGGTGGTGTGTTTAGCCCCGTTACATTTTCGGCGCAGAGTCACTCGACCAGTGAGCTATTACGCACTCTTTCAATGGTGGCTGCTTCTAAGCCAACATCCTGGTTGTCTGTGCAACTCCACATCCTTTCCCACTTAACACACACTTGGGGACCTTAGCTGATGGTCTGGGCTGTTTCCCTTTCGACAATGGATCTTAGCACTCACTGTCTGACTCCCGGAACTAAATCTATGGCATTCGGAGTTTGACTGAGCTTGGTAACCCTTGCGGGCCCCGCACCCAATCAGTGCTCTACCTCCACGATTCTTTTTCCGAGGCTAGCCCTAAAGCTATTTCGGGGAGAACCAGCTATCTCCGGGTTCGATTGGAATTTCTCCGCTACCCCCACCTCATCCCCGCATTTTTCAACATGCGTGGGTTCG
Source organism: Paenibacillus sp. SEL3 (assembly GCF_054602585.1). NCBI lineage: Bacteria > Bacillati > Bacillota > Bacilli > Caryophanales > Paenibacillaceae > Paenibacillus > Paenibacillus sp. SEL3. The sequence continues at coordinate 2,488,827 of NZ_CM137725.1, forward strand.
GGCCTCCAGTGCGTGTTACCGCACCTTCACCCTGGACAGGGGTAGATCACCCGGTTTCGGGTCTACGTCCACGTACTAAAGATCGCCCTATTCAGACTCGCTTTCGCTACGGCTTCAGCTCTTCACCTTAACCTTGCACGGGAACGTAACTCGCCGGTTCATTCTACAAAAGGCACGCCATCACCCATAGATCGGGCTCTGACTTCTTGTAAGCACACGGTTTCAGGATCTATTTCACTCCCCTTCCGGGGTGCTTTTCACCTTTCCCTCACGGTACTGCTTCACTATCGGTCGCCAGGGAGTATTTAGCCTTGGCAGATGGTCCTGCCGGATTCATACGGGGTTTCACGTGCCCCGCACTACTCGGGATCCGTCTCGGAGAGAACAAGTTTTGAACTACAGGGCTTTTACCTTCTCTGGCGGGCCTTTCCAGACCTCTTCATCTAACCGGTTCCTTTGTAACTCCATGTGAGACGTCCCACAACCCCAAGGAGCAAGCTCCTTGGTTTGGGCTAATCCGCGTTCGCTCGCCGCTACTGACGGAATCACTATTGTTTTCTCTTCCTCAGGGTACTTAGATGTTTCAGTTCCCCTGGTCTGCCTCTATTCTGCCTATGTATTCAGCAGAAAGTGACTGTCGATGAAGACAGCCGGGTTTCCCCATTCGGACATCCCCGGATCAAAGCTTGCTTACAGCTCCCCGAGGCTTTATCGTTGTTCGCCACGTCCTTCGTCGGCTCCTGGCGCCTAGGCATCCTCCGTGTGCTCTTTGTAGCTTAACCTAGTATTTACATCGTAAATACGATTTGCTTTGAATTTCGGTTCAACACTTACGTGTGAATGAAATTCAAGGCAGCTACCTTTATTTCACTTGTTTACACAAGATCAGCTTAAAGGAATATTCTAAAACGCAATTTCGTTTCGGTATCCAGTTTTCAAGGTGCAAGGCTGTTTGATTATCAATCAATCTCCAAGGAGTTAACGATTCTCATACAGTTTATAATGAAATTGTAATTGGTGGAGCCAAGCGGGATCGAACCGCTGACCTCCTGCGTGCAAGGCAGGCGCTCTCCCAGCTGAGCTATGGCCCCTCACAAGTTCCATCAAAACTGAACAAATGGAATGATGAATTTTGAAGCTTACACTTCATATTTGAATGTTTCCATCGCAGGAA
>NZ_CM137725.1:2492500-3197500 GCF_054602585.1 Paenibacillus sp. SEL3
TCTCACCAAACCGCTCCAGCTTCACAAGATCATCATATTGGAGTGTATACAAATCCGCAGGCTCGCGCACTTCCAGTTCGTCATGCAGCTGTATGGCCGTTTTGTCACTGAATGTCTCAATATCCATAGCATCACGTGAAGCAAAATGGGAAATACGAGCTACAATTTGCGGTTTACACCCCAGCTTATTGTCGCAAAACAAATGGGCACCTCGCTGCTGTAACGGAAACCCGCAGGCTGGACAATGATCTGGTACGACAATTTCCTCCCCGTCGTTCTCAGACGTTACCTTTCCTAATATCTCCGGAATGACATCGTTTGAGCGACGGATAAACACACGTGCACCCAAAGCAAACTTCAGGTTTTTGCGCTCGATGTCACCAGCATTGTTCAGTGTACAATTTTGTACAGTGACTCCCGCCAGCTCTACCGGCTCTACCCTTGCGAGTGGGGTGATTTTACCGGTTCGTCCTACATTCCACTCAACCGAGTTAAGCACCGTTGTCGTTTCCTCGGCTTCGAACTTATAGGCCACCGCCCAGCGCGGGAATTTATCGGTATACCCGAGAGCCTCACGTGTGCGCATATCTGTAATTTTCAATACTGCCCCATCAATGAGGTAATCCAATCCGGCACGAGATTTTTCAATCTCAATCAGTTGCTCCATTACATCTTCAAAATTATCAAAGTAAGTCAGGTAAGGGTTTACCTTAAAATGATTTTCACGCAGGAAAGTCATCATTTCCTGGTGGCTGTTAAACTGGATACGTTCTGCATATCCCACATTGTAGAAAAATGCATTCAAGCGCCGCTCTGCTGTCACTTTGGGATTCAAGTTGCGCAAAGCACCAGCTGCGGCGTTGCGTGCATTTTTAAGAGGGTCCACGGCAGTCTCATTATATTTGGACAATACAGAGAGATTCATGATCCCTTCTCCCTGTACTTCAATGGTTCCATTTCGAAAAGGAATTGTAAGTGGCACAGATTTAATCGTCTTCACCTGTGCCAGTATTCCCTCACCCACCACGCCATTACCGCGGGTAGAAGCCTGTACAAGCTGTCCATCTGTATACGTCAGGTTCAGCGTCAGTCCATCGAATTTAAGTTCTATCGCATAGCCTGGAGATGGCAAAGGTGACTCCGGGTTCTTAGTATTATAATCATTGACCAGCTTCACGACACGCGCGTTCCATGCACGCAGCTGTTCCATATTCTGAGCTTTATCAAGGCTCCATAATGGGGCAAGGTGGCGATGTGGTGTGAAACCTTTAAGTAACTCCCCGCCCACACGCTGTGTCGGCGAATCCGGCAGCACAAGACCGCTCGTCTGTTCGAGCGCTACCAACTCGTCATAAAGCACATCATATTCTTTGTCGCTGATCTTGGGTTCATCCAGTGTGTAGTAATGATAGTTATATGTGTTCAGTTCAGCAACAAGCTGCTCCATCCTGTGCATTGGGTTCATGCAGGCGTATCCCTCCGGGAACTTCATCAGGGCAGAGGCTAAGCCAAACTGCCACTCATGAGGTTCGAGATTTAGTGATGTTTGAGATTTATTCTACTTTTGTAATAGGTGCAAAGCCAGCCAGCAGTCGTTTAACCCCTACTGGAGCCGGGAAAGCAATTTGAAGCTCCATGTCATTACCAGTCCCTTTTACTGCGACAATGGTTCCAGTTCCCCATTTGCCATGCTGTACCTTGTCTCCAGCAGCAAAAATGGAGGGGCCTCCTGCCGAAGCAGCCGGAGTCGGTTTCGCGGATGAAGATGTCGTTACGGTTACGCGGGGTGACGCGGAAGCGGACGAACCACTGCGGCTCATCGTATCAAACGAGCGTTCTCCACCAAAGTTGCTACCACTACCTTTATTCAGTCCGCGCCCACCATAAGATCCGCCTACATTGCCTGAACGACGATAGCGGTCACGTTTGATGATCGTATCCTCTTTTAACTCGTCTGGAATCTCTTCGAGAAAGCGGGAAGGCGGGTTAGCCGTGGTGCGTCCAAACAAAGTGCGCATCTGTGCACATGTAAGGAACAGTTGCTCCTCTGCACGGGTTATGCCGACATACGCCAATCTGCGCTCTTCTTCCAGTTCTTCGTTATCCAGAAAGGCACGACTATGAGGGAACACTCCCTCCTCCATACCGACAATAAATACAATGGGAAACTCCAGACCTTTGGCGCTATGCATGGTCATCAATACAACCGCATCGCTTTGCTCTTCTTCGTCGTCATTCATGGAATCAATATCAGCAATCAGCGCAAGGTCGGTCAGGAAGGAGACGAGTGACTTGTCTTCCGCACCTTTTTCAAATTCCATGGTTACCGACAGGAACTCATCAATATTCTCCAAACGCGAGCGTGACTCGAGTGTATTCTCGTTTTGCAGTTCCAATCGATATTGGGTGGTTTCCAGCATTTTTTCTGTTAACTCGGTAACCGACAGGTAGTCTACCATACGACTTAAACCTTCGATCATATCGTAAAACTCTACCAACGCATTACGCGTACGTCCTGCAAAGCCCAAATCATCTACCACTTGAAGGACACGGAAAATCGAAACTCCACGTTCCGCTGCAGCTGCCTGCAATTTGCCGACAGTTGTGTCTCCGATGCTTCGTTTTGGCACATTAATGATTCGGATCAAACTGATGTCGTCGTCAGGATTGGAGAGCAGGCGAAGATACGCCAGCAAATCCTTAATTTCCTTCCGATCATAGAACTTGATACCGCCCACGATCTGATAAGGAATATCTGATTTAATCAGAATTTCCTCGACAACCCGAGACTGAGCATTCGTACGGTACAAAATGGCATGATGGCTATAGGTTTTGCCCGCTTTAATATTCTTATGAATTTCGGAGGCGATAAAGTAGCCCTCATCATGTTCAGAATCAGCACGGTAAACCTTAATCTTGGCGCCGCCTTCTTTGTCAGTCCATAGTTTTTTCGGCTTGCGGCCTGTATTTTGACCAATGACTTCATTGGCAGCATTGAGAATATTCGAGGTGGACCGGTAGTTCTGCTCCAGCAAAATGGTACGCGCTTCCGGGTAGTCCTCTTCAAAATTCAAAATGTTGCTAATATCGGCACCTCGCCACCGATAGATGGATTGGTCACTGTCACCTACTACGCAAATCCGGTGATGCTTGTCGGCCAGCATTTTGCACAGCATGTACTGCGCACGGTTTGTATCCTGATATTCATCAACATGAATGTATTGAAATTTCTTCTGGTAGAAGTCCAGTACCTCAGGTACTTCTTTAAACAGCTGAATCGTTGCCATGATCAAATCATCAAAATCAAGAGAGTTGTTGTTTTTGAGCCGCTGTTGGTACTTGGTATATACCTTCGCCACAATCCCTTCAAAATAGTCGCCAATCTTGCGCTCATACATTTCGGGAGTGACCAGTTCATTTTTTGCCGTACTCATCATAGACTGAACCGCTTTGGGTTCAAATTTTTTGGTGTCTATATTCAGATCCTTCATGCAGCTCCGAATGACAGACAATTGATCCGTAGAATCCAAAATGCTGAAATTCGAGGTAAATCCAATCCGCTCGATATCCCGACGTAAAATACGCACACACATCGAGTGGAAGGTGGATACCCACACATCTCTTCCCTGTGGGCCAATCAGCTTGGATACGCGATCCTGCATCTCACGCGCGGCCTTGTTCGTAAAGGTAATCGCCAAAATGCCCCATGGAGCCGTCTTGCGGGTTGCGATGAGGTAGGCTATTCGGTGCGTGAGCACCCGTGTTTTACCACTGCCTGCGCCAGCCATAATCAGCAGCGGACCATCTACCGCCTCCACAGCCTGACGCTGAGGCGGATTAAGGCGAGCTACCGCCTCGTGTATATCTATTGATTGCATGCGTGCATGCTCCTTTCCCTGAGCTTCCATAAAATCACGTTCTATACTTCCAATTTCACAGCTACCGTCTCCAGCGCTTTCGCCAAGTCACGATAAATGATGTTTCCTACTACAATGGTGTCACAAACGGCAGCCGCTTGTAACGCGGTAGATTTATCCACGATTCCTCCCCCGTATAGGACACGAGAGTGCTCTGTACTGCGATGTATTTTTTGCACCAGCTCCATATCTCCAAAAGCACCGCTATATTCCACATATACAATCGGCAGATGCATGAGCTTGTCAGCAATCTGTGCATATGAGGTGGCAGATGAAGTATCCAGCGAAGTATCTGCTCCGGTAAGCTTAGCGACTGTAGAATCACCGTTCAAAACAATATATCCTTCCGTCACAAGCAAATCCCAAGGGATCATATAACCAAACTGTTCAATCGCACGTTGGTGCTGTCCTAGAATCCAATTACTGTCAGCGGTATTCAGTACCATAGGAATCATATATAGATCAAACCCTGGTACTACAGCTTCCAGATCGGACACCTCAAGCACACACGGCACCTCATAACGTCGAACCCTCGACAGCAAATCCACCGTATTTTCGTAGGTAATACCTGATGAACCTCCTACCATAATCGCATCCGTACCAGACATACACACGGCGTCAAGTGCCTCATCATCCAGTTCCTTTTCAGGATCAAGCTTAAACACATGCCTCCATGATTGAATTGAATCTGCCAACACACATTCCTCCAGCATCCATTGCTTTTGTCATGATCCAGTCGAACCGAATTCCAATATCCAAAAGCGTTCTATGCTAAGTCTATGACAGTGCTTAAAAGGTGTCAATGTTCGTATCAAATGGGAACACCCCGTTCAGACAGCCTAGGGGCGTAGCGCATACAACCAACTACGTTTACTAAGTTCTTTTTCCGTTAAAATATCTGTATAGAAACCTTGCACACCCATCTGTTCATACTCAGCCGCATCCTTCAACTCATTAATGGTATTTACGTAGCATACCGCTCCGGCCTGACGCAAACTTTCCACTAGAGCACCACTCACCCGATTCTCTGGTAAAGTTACTGCCGTTATATCATTTTGTTGTACAAATCGAATGATCTGGTCATCTTTATCCTCTGTGGCGTAGAGCGTATAAATAACGGATGGATAGGGATAAATACTCCGTAATGTTTGCAGCATTTCTTCATTATAAATTTGGGGAACAATACGAGACAAAAGCTCGGGGTTTTTCTCCTGCGCCTGACGGGTCAGTTGTGCAAACAACTGTTTGATCTGGGCAGGGTCCTGTTCTTTCGTATCGGTCACAATATAAGCATCCGGGTATGTTTCCAATAAATCCAATACATCCTTCCAATCTACTGGGGTATAAGAACCGTGTATGGGGGTGTTCTTGAATTGATGATAGCTCCAAGGTTTTCCTCCCTGTTCTGTAGCAACTGCGTGTTCCTGTTGCATTTGCTCTGTAAAAGATTCTGTCCATTCATGGCGCGCCACCAATTGTCCATCCGAAGTAAACATCAGGTCGACCTCGAATACGCGGCTGCCTTTTTTATAATTTTCCACAAACGCTTCACGCGCATTAGTATAGGCCAAACCATTAACGGCTCCCATGGCATGCGAAATTACGCGGTGCGTGGTAAAGTCAGTCTGTTCTTCTGTAGATTGCCCTTTGTAAGCCAGTAAAAATGTGCCGGTTAACATTAAAAGAATGACCGCAGCAATCAGTCGTTTCATAGGGTGTCACATCCTTTTCGTAAAGGTCAATACCCCACATACGCATGCTCAAAACAACTGCCAGACGCAAAAGCACCCTCCGGCTAAACCGAAGGGTGACTCTAAATTAATACGCGTTCTTGAAACCGTTGCGAATCGTACGAAAAATAATTTTAATATCGAATAAGAGCGACCAGTTCTCAATATAGAAGATGTCATGTTTAATCCGTTCCTCAATAGATGTATCTCCGCGCAACCCGTTGCTCTGTGCCCAGCCTGTGATTCCGGGACGAACATGATGCTTCACCATGTATTTTGGAATTTCCTCACGGAACTGATCCACATAATAGGGCCGCTCTGGGCGTGGACCAACGACACTCATATCACCCAGCAGAACGTTGAAAAACTGCGGCAGCTCGTCGAGACTCGTTTTACGAATAAAAGTACCAAAACGTGTGCGTCTTGGGTCATTAGCAGTCGTCCAGCCCGTATCTTCAGTTCCAGGTGGTAACACCTTCATCGAACGAAATTTGTACATTCGGAAGGTGCGACGATTCAAGCCTACCCGCTCCTGCTTAAAAATGATTGGCCCTCTGGATGTAATCATCACACCAATCGCTACTGCTAGCATGATCGGAGAGGTCAGGAGAATCGCGAATAAAGAGAATAAAATATCGAATAGGCGCTTAAACAATCGATTCCCCGCTACATCCAGTGGAATATCCCGCACATTGATCATCGGCATACCTGCAAAGTTATCAAAGTACGGGCGAGCCGGCAAATAATCGAAAAAGTCGGGGATTATAAGCGTGCGCACTCCAGCCTTTTCACACATGTTGATAATCTTGGGGTACTTATCATGAGCATCCAGCGGCAGCGCCAGAATGACCTCGTCAATCATCAGACGCGACAGCGTAGCCTCCAATTGATCTAAGCCTCCAAGAATCGGGCGGAAATGCGCCTCTTCCTCTTCACTCCAATGCCGCTTATCATCCAGAAAACCCACTACCTCGTATCCCAGATCAGGATACTGTCCAAGGTTATGATAAAATCGCTGGCCTAGAGTACCCGCCCCAAGAATAAGCATGAATTGTTTATTGTACCCTTTTTGACGGAGAGCTTTAAGAACTTGCTTCAAGAAAAATCGATAAAACAAAATAAGCAGCACGTTTCCAACCATATAGATTGCCAGATAGGACCGCGAGATATCAATTTGTTTCACGAAGAACATCACACTCAACAGCACGAACAGTCCAACGATATGAATCTGGGTGACGCGAAATACATCATCTGCAAATCGTTTTTTGCGTTTGGGCGAATAGAGCGAAAATAACATCCCCAGCACTACGGCAATCAGGCCGTAGATTAAGCTCCAGCCTCCATATACTTGAATAGGAAGCGGTTCTGTATAGGTGATCCATTCACTTTCAAATTTGAAAAACCAAGCGATCAGAAAGGACAACTGAATGACCGCGAAATCCGCCACAATATATAATTGGGTTAAAAAACGCTGATTTCTGCGTATCATGCTTTCACCTCAGTATGAGATTGTTCCCCGCCGTCCGGCTTGACCGGTGCGGACAACTTATTTTTTAGGAAAGCCATTCCAAATTTCACGGCAATCCCCGCATATACAGCCATATTGGTGATCCAACTGTATTGCTGTTTATAATGCTTACGATGAAATACCCACATAGCTCTATGAAACTCATAAATAATTTTCAAAGGACGGCGGCGAGCGCTGCCCCCTTTGATATGAATAATATATGTGCGCGGGTAGTAGTAAATGCCCCACCCGGCTTGCTTAATCCGGTAGCACCAGTCAATATCCTCACCATACATAAAAAAGGTTTCGTCCAACCCCCCGACCTGGTCAATCGTCTCCCGGCGTACTAGCATAAAAGCACCTACCAGTACATCTACTGGATACTCATCATCCGGGCTTAGATGCCCAAGCTGATATTGATTGTACTTCGGGTTATCCGGGTAACGCTTCGACCAGCCAAAAGCATAGTAAAAAGAAGCTGATGGCGTTGGAAATCCACGCTTGCATGCCTTATCCAGCGAACCATCCGGCAGGATGACCTTACAGCCCGATGCTCCCATCTCCGGATGCGTATCCATAAACGGAATCATTGTATCCAGCGTGTCCGGTTGCACCAACGTATCGGAGTTCAACAGCAATATATAACGTCCGCCGGCTACTTCCATTCCCTGATTGTTTGCCTTGGCAAAACCTGTATTATCCTCATTGGCTATCAACATAATCTCCGGGTATGCAGCACGAATAGCCTCAACAGATCCGTCACTGGAGTGATTATCAATAACAATCACTTCATATCGGTATTGCGTCTTGGACGCATACACCGACTGCAAACAATCCAGCGTCAATTGACACGTATTATAGTTGACGACCAGTATGCTTACATCCATATTTAAAACGCTCCTGACAAATTCAGTAATCTATTCTACTATCGCCTATTATAGCATACCGCGTAGACCACGGGGCGCAAAAAAGCACATAACTTGTAACCTTACATAGTTTAGAAGGATTATGCAAAGTTCGATTCCTGTCACTCCAAAGTGCAAATATAGACAAACGAAATCATTTCGATCTATATATTGTTCATTGGAAGTCGTTTATTAGATTTTTGTAAAATCCTCGGTTGAGGTCTAAAATTCATCGTGGTAAGATATACATGGAAAAAGGGCTGGTGCCAGCCAGCCCCTGCGCAACCAACGCTCCAAGAGCGGACGGTTTTGGAACAATCAGGCCGAAAATAGACCCTTCCTTGCGGGGGCGGTCTATTTTCGTTTGTTAAACTCTAACAGTGTGACGATTAACGCCCCGAACGTCAGCATTAAACTGAGCGCCTCAAACACTGTCACAGGCTTCACCCCCCTCCTCGGGAGAGTTAGCCGACCGCCCTTGCCAGCTCTATCGGTTGCACGTTTCAATTATACTATATATTTCCATAAAGGAACACGCATTCGATGGTATTTCGGTAAATTAAATGTACTATGTGCATTAACCTAATTTCGTTAACAATCTCTCAAACTTGTTCATTCCTTTGTAGTACAGCAGGGAGCTGTTATATAAAAGTCTGTTTCATTCGCTAAAAGTCATTTAACCGTTAGTAGCCAAATAGCCCCTTCTCCATAAAATGGAGAAGGGGCTGGCCTATTTAAAGAATCTCAGTAATTATCCTGACTATCCATGGGCGCTTGTCTTTCTCTTTCGTCTTAAAGGCTTATTTTTCTAGCAGGAACATACTTATCTCTTAATTTTAAAAAAGGAATTTCAATACAATAGTACAAAACAGTTGCAATTATAAGTGTTAAAATAAGAGAACAAAATAATAATGAAAATTTTACTACTATTGAATTATGGGATTCAAGCACAACAGATAAGAACTTAAATATAGGAAAATGCACTAAATATATAGAATAACTTATCTTGCTTAAAAATGTAATTACCTTTCTAAAAACACTAGAACTAGTTCTATTTACTTTGCTCTGTTCAAAATAAGCTATAATAACAGCACATGAAAGAGAAACGACAAAAAATAAAAGAGTTCTGCTATAAAACGAATTATTTATAGTATTCTGAGTAATACCATCATAGACAAATTGCATTCCAAAGTAATATAAGATAATTAGACTAGCTATTAGGTATATCTTGCCTCGAGCAACCTTTGTATAAAATTTTACCCAATAAAATTTTACACTGGCCAATAACACACCAATTAATAGGCTATCCAACCTAATCGGTATTTGTTTTCTTACTCCTTGATCCCATGATGGATCGTAATTAATGACGTAAACAATTCTCAATATATTAATAAATAACAAAATAAAAAGATTTGAAAATATCAAAACTTTTTTATTCGAATTACTTAGCTTAGAAATAAGCAAAAAGACTATTGGACATAACAAGTAAAACCACTCTTCTATAGAAAGGCTCCATGAAACGGGAAAAAATAATAGCTTCTCCGCTTCAAAGTTTTGTAAAAACAACATCGTTTCCAGGTTAAATTGACTTGAATCTAAGATGTATAAAATAAGAATAACGAAATAATATACAGGAATAGTTCTCAACCATCTTCTTACATAAAAGTTAGGGAGAGAGTTCCAACTTCCACTATGAAATATGTCTCTTATTAGAATCGAACCAATTAAAAAGCCACTTAAAACAAAGAATATTTCTACTCCTAAGTAACCGAATACATATACGAATCCTAGTACACCATAATCCAGAAAAAACCAAGATAGACCGTGACAAATCAAAACCATTAAGATAGCTGTGACTCTTGATATATCTAATCCAAAATTCCTATTCATTAACTCTAACCCACCTAGCCTCATCAATTGTTGTCAAAATTAACGTCAATGATCGGACCTTTAGACCTTCCCAATTAGAAATTATGTTAAAGCTGTGATGAATTACTACCTAGTCGTAAAGCTTCTGCACAGAAATACTGGCATAGACTATTGAGTTGAGGTGACAAGAATATACAATTTCCCCCTACTAATTCATCTCATATTGAGACTTTCTCTGAAGATTTCTTCAGCATTCCGAGTAAAGTTAACATTCAAAACAGTTCACATATTGAAGTAAAAATTAATGATTATAATAGAAAAAAGAGGCGCAACCCAGCGCCTATCTCCTAATAAATTCAATTAAAACCTTAGCAAACAAGGAAAGTATGAAAAACGAAAGGACGCCCAGTGCAATTCTAACAAAGCTTAAATTGCCCCCAATATTATTCCCAAATCCAGCTTTCAATACGGGGACGATGTACGGATCACTTGAGTTTGAATTTAGCCGGATTCCCTCATCAGTCGTACCCATATTCTCTATTTGATTGATTTGTGAATTATCAATCATATTTATTACTCTTTTAGTATCTGATTTTATTAACATAACAGGGCCTAAATAAATCTGGCCTGGGTAGGACCCAAAATCAACTCGGATTCTTTCAATATATGAAACTGGTAACTGAATAACTATTTTTTGAAAATTTTCATTACTATATACCTTTTGAAGTATTGAATTCCTTTCGTCAAACTCCGCTAGCTTTGTTGTATAGTAAACTTGCATATCTAGTTCCTTTGACATTTTCGCATATAATTCTAATTTTATGCTATTATCCTGATACAAATTAGGAAACAAGAATACAGATATTAAAACAATAATCACCGATATGATAAATTTAATCACTATTTGCTTGTAATTATACTTTATCTTATGGATAAGCTTACGAAGCGTAACAGAGATGTGAAGGAGATCAATAAAACTATCTTTAGCTTCCTCTTTAAAAAAATTTCTGTACATATAATTTGAAAAAGAAACGCTTTTTTTATCTATCAATTTAGCATAAATAACAGATATAAAGATAATAATTGGAATAGATATACTTATAGTAAAGACAAAACACCAAACATATGGAATTTTACGTTCCAAAAGGAGGTAATAGAAGACATTTTTTGAAAAGTAAAAAATAATCGCATTGTGTATAAGATACATAGAGAAGGATATTTCCCCAATAAAGTTCATAAATTTCGAAGAGAATATTGTTTTTAATGTGGATGAATTAAGCACAACTAAAAGGATAATAAATGCACCTATCGAATGATAAAATGAGTCAGCACCCTCTAACTTACTAAAGAAAGCATAGATTGTGTCATTCAACTTAATTGAATTATCCATTTTTTCTAATTGGTTAGGATAAGAACCTAAAAGCAATGCAAAGATAAGGAGTGCCCACTTTAAAAGTCTATTCTCAATTACACCTAATTTACTAGTATTGTTGTAATGAAAATCACATAACAATAAACCAAGTACAAAACCCAAATAGTATGTTTTCCAGAATAAGAGAATAAATAAGAAATAAAAAAAGATTCGGTTCCTGCTTTTCCCGAACAGTGCACAGAATAAAAATACAATAAAAGAGCCCATAAATTCAAAACTCATCGTCCACAAAACTACATTATAATTTGCAGTGTGAGTAAAAAAACTACCAATAAACCCTTCGTATAGAGCCTTGTAAATATTGGGTTCATCCTTTTCAAACATCCTGAAGCAAAAATAAAAAATCAAGACTGAGAAAATCGCCGGAATTACTAATCTAAAATATCTTTTTATAGCACTTTCTGTAACTGCACTTAAATCCTTTGTCTTAAAGAACTTAATACTTAATACAAAACCACTTAATACAAAGAAAATACAAACAGCAAAATTCCCATTGTACAAAACATTCAGGGGAGTGCTTACAAAAAGCAATTCTGATTTTGCTGGAGTGTTAATGTTGTTTAGCGTCCCATATATTGATGAGGGGTAAAAACTCCCTAAAAAGTGAAATATTACTACAATAAATGCTGCAAATCCACGTAGTCCTTCTAAATACTTTAACTTCATAACTCCCCCTGAAAGTTCAAACAGTATATTCTGTGTTATATATTCTTTATCTCTAAATCACTACATTCTACAATATTCCATCTAATATGCAATTAACTCCTTTAAAAATTGTCGCAACCCTTCTCTCCAAGGACGTAAATCGGTTAAACCATTAGCACGGATGCTCATATGATCTAATACAGAATTAAATGGGCGTGGGGCAGGCCTTAGGAACTGCTGGGTAGTGCAGGGTTCTAACTTTGAGGTCATTTTAATGCCTAGTATGTCTTCTGCGTCCTTGAATATTGCCTGTGTAAACTCATACCATGAACATGAACCTTTATTTGAAGCATGATACACTCCGTATTTTTCAGTCTTAATTATTTCATTTAGAAAGTCTACAAGGTCTACCGTATATGTCGGACTGCCTATTTGATCATTCACAACCTGAAGCATAGGCTTCTCCCGCCCCAGTTTTAACATAGTCTTTACAAAATTGCTGCCGTTAATTCCGTACACCCATGAAGTCCTTACAATAAAATAGCGAGAAGATAACGATTGAACTAGTATTTCTCCCGCTCTTTTTGATTTACCATAAACAGTTTGGGGATTGGTATTGTCATATTCTTGATAAGGGAGCTGTGAAAAACCATCAAATACATAATCAGTGCTGATATATACTAACTTCGCTCCCACTTTTTCTGCAGCCAAGGCCATATTGCGGGTTCCGTATGCATTTATTTGATATGCTTTATCAATATCATTTTCTGCAGCATCCACTGCAGTGTACGCAGCACAGTGAATTATTACGTCTGGTTGATAATTCTTCGAAATTCCTATAGCCTGCTCCAAATTAGTAATGTCCAGCTTCTCTCGGTCACACGGCAAAACATCGTAATCCTGCTTTTGGAAAAACCCACAAACTTGACTACCTAATTGACCAGTTGCTCCCGTAACAAGGACCTTCATATTAAATGTCCTCCAGCCTATGCCCATATTGTTTTTTATAATATTCTTGATAAGCTCCCGACTGGATACGTGTCCACCAATCTTTGTTCTCCAGATACCAACGAATTGTTTCTTTAATCCCCGTTTCAAAAGAATGCTTGGGCTTCCAGCCGAGTTGGTTCATTGTTTTGTTTGGGTCTATACCGTAGCGACGATCATGACCAAGACGATCTTCTACATAGCTAATAAGTGATTCCGGCTTACCGAGTTCCTCAAGCACGGTCTTGACAATGTGAATATTGGTTCGTTCATTATTGCCCCCGATATTATACACTTCACCTAATTCGCCCTGATGAATAACCAGATCAATTGCACTACAATGATCTTCTACGTAGAGCCAATCCCGAATATTCATTCCATCGCCATAGATTGGAAGCTTTTGTCCGTTCAATGCACGCGAAATCATTAGTGGTATCAACTTTTCTGGAAATTGATAAGGTCCATAATTGTTCGAACACCGTGTAATATTAACAGGCAGACCGAAGGTCTCATGATACGCACGAACAAGCAAATCACCGCCAGCTTTAGATGCTGAATACGGGCTATTAGGCTGAAGAGGAGTTTCTTCTGTAAATAAACCTGTTTCTCCGAGAGAACCATATACTTCATCTGTTGAAACCTGCACGAACTTAGAAACTCCATACTTTTTGGCAGCCTCCAGAAGCACTTGTGTCCCTACTACGTTTGTTTTCACAAAAATATCAGGTTCCAAAATACTACGGTCCACATGTGATTCAGCAGCAAAGTTAACAACAATATCGATTCCCTGTTTCATTAACCGGTCCATTGCATGTACATCAGTTATATCTGCCTTCACAAAAGTATGATTTGGATTCTTTTCGATTGATTTGAGATTCTCAAGATTCCCCGCATATGTTAGAGCATCTACATTTACTATATGATAATGTGGATATTGCTTCAGCATATACATAACAAAGTTACTACCAATAAATCCAGCTCCGCCAGTGACAAGAAGTTTCATAAAAACCCTCCAATTTTAATTTCCCTTAAATTTCAAAACAAATAAGCTTATCTTTAATTAAAATTTAAATCAGCCTCAGCAAGAACGGGATGTTTCTCATCTTTTTCAGAGAGTATCGCCTGTGAAATAGGCCAATTAATATCCAAAGCTGGGTCATTCCATAGAATCCCACGATCATGCTCTGGCGAGTAATATTCATCAACCTTATAAATTACCTGTGTATTAGGAGTAAGGGTGCAAAACCCATGTGCAAAACCCTTTGGAACCAATAATTGACGTTGATTGTATTCGCTCAAAATCACTCCTATCCATTTACCAAAAGTTGGCGAGCTATGACGGATATCTAAAGCAACGTCATAAATTGCTCCAGAAATAACACGGACTAGTTTAGTTTGGGCTTTAGGTTCGAGTTGATAATGCAACCCGCGTATCACACCTGGTTCAGCAGATAAAGAATGATTATCTTGAACAAAGGTACAATCGATTCCCTTTTCTTTTAACAATTGCTCATTATAACTTTCCATAAAAAATCCTCTATGATCCCCATGAACTACGGGCTCTATAATTTTTACATCATGTAACTTTAAAGAGTTTACTATCATGAGTAATCCCCCACTTATTTATATTGTATAGGTTCCATGCTTAGTTTTTTATTATATGATACTGCTCAATAATTGTGCTTTTAGGCTTTGAACCATTTATATATGAATAATCATCCTTTTTAATTTATGAAAAGCATAATAGATTCCTTTAAATACAAGCCAGTATTGAATATAAATATAGCGACTGGCTTTTACATGTTGTGTTTTTCTTAGCTTTTTTCTTTCTTTAAGCCCTTCCTGCACTCCTTCAACATAATAATTGGCTAGGCCCTTTTTCTTAAAGAACATATATTTAAATAAGTGTCCTATTATCAAACAAGGCATATTAATAGCCAGTTGAAAAAAGGGCATGTTCTTATATATAAGATATATATTATTTCTCGCCGATAGTCTTACTTTAATAGGAGAGTACCCACCACCAGTAGTTGCACTACCGATATGATATATTTCAGCTGTTGCGCAAAATATATTTTTATAGCCCATCAGTTGTGCCCTGTATCCAATATCTACATCTTCAAGATATGCAAAAAAAGCCTCATCAAATAAACCAATCCTGTCAAACAACTCCCTCCGGTATATCGCAGCACCTGCACACGAACTAAAAACTTCAACATTTTTATTGAAGTGCTTGATTGATTGACCATTCCCTTCTTGGTAAGCCCATCCGAAAATAGTGTATGCGTCACCTGAATCATCTATCTTATCCTGATCATTATACATGATCATCTTACTCGAACAAGAAAAAGCAGTGGAATTCTCCTCCATACATGTAACCAAACATCCAAGCCAATTCTCTTTTGCTACTGTATCGTTATTAAGCAGTACAACAAATTCACCGTTAGCTTCTCGGATCCCAGCATTGACTGCCCGGCTAAACCCTGTATTTCCTTCCATACTAATTATTTGTATTTCATTGAACAATTCCCTTGCGACAGTAACACTATTATCTTCAGAATTGTTATCAACTAAAATCAGTTCATAATCAGTATAAAGTTGTTTTTTTAATGAATTAATACAGCCTGGAAGAAACTTAGCACCATTATAATTAGGAATAACAATTGATACTCTCATTAGATTTTCCTTCTTAAAAAGTTGTAAAGATCGTTTACTCCTTCTTGCAAGCTTACCTGAGCTTCAAAACCTAAGTAGCGTTTAGCTTTCGACGAATCTAGTATACTACTTTTGACATCGATACTTCGCTCACTTAGAAAATTAATATGCGCCTTGATTTTCGATACATTTTCAACTTCATAAATTATATCTAATAGCGATACTCCCACACCTGTACCTATATTAAATATGGGCTCTGTATCATAAGAATCAGGGCTATACTGCAAGGCAGATACGATTGCCTGGCAAACATCTGAAATTTGAATATAATCCCTGACAATTTTCCCATCTCCGTATATAGAAATAGGCTCTTGGTTTAAGACATGCTGCAAAAATATTGAAATAGCCCCTATCTTCTTTTCCGGATTTTGTCCCCTGCCATATGGATTAGCAACCCTAAGTATAATATTTTTCATACCAAATAGTTTATTATACATTAATAGGATTCTTTCTATAGTCAGTTTCATTATTCCATAATGATTCAAAGGTACACACGGCATATCTTCATTTAATAGTTCCGAAGAGTTATTACCATATACCGTTCCTCCTGAAGAAACAAAGACTATTTTTTGGATTCCTTCGTTTTTTGCAGCTTCAACCATCTCCAATGTTTTCACCACATCTTTTTGATAAGAATCTTCAATACTTACCATTGAAGAAAATGGAGTAACACTGCTTATCAAATGTATAATGGTATCATGTCCCTTTAGAATATTTCTGAAGTCAGTCTCTAAAAAAAAATCCCCTTCAATTATATTATAATTTTCATCAGGCAGTTTTTTGCTTTTTAAATTTCTATCATAAAGTGTGGTGCTCACGTTTTCTCTACAGAGTCTTTTAATCAGTTCTGTGCCTATAAACCCAGCTCCACCAAAAACTATCGTACTCATTAGGATTTTTCCTCTCTACATTTTTAAAGTCACCAGTACTACAACTGGTGACTTTAAAAAAAATTTAGAAAACATTGAAATATTCTCGGGCAAAGTTACGCATGCTGAATTGTTTAAAAAGCAGAGCAGTATTACTTTTTAATTCCTCATACTTTTGGGAATCATTTTGTAATGTTAACATTGAAGTGTATATATCATCCGTATTAACTATTCCTTCGCCGTTTAACTCAAGTAATATTCCCGCAAATTTATCAACCTTTTCCGAATAGATCATCTGTTTAATTTCACCAATATTCGTTGTAATGACAGGCTTGTTGTAAGCTAAATATTCTATAATAGAGTTAGGTAGACTCTCAGAGATGAAATAAGTTGGTAATAATGCAACATCAAAAATCTTAACCCAACCGATCCATTCAGAAGGCTCATGTAAATTCATTACAAAATGCAAATAATCAATATCTTTATATTTTTCTTTAAGCATTTTGGAGTATTCACTCTCGCCAACAAGAATAAGATGACTTCTAGATTGATTTTTGTTATTTAATTGAATAAGAGCTTTAATACTCTCTTCCCAGCCCTTCTCTTTAATGGCTCGGGACACTAGACCAAAAACAAATTCCCCTTCCCGTATACCAATACTTTCTTTATTTTTTGAAGGAATACTTTGTAGGTCATATCCATAGTACACTTTTTTGATTTTACTGCTATCACTTATGTTAACTTCGCTAAAAATTTTCAAATTTTTATTCGTAGCATAAATGATATGATTTGCACGTTCTAGTACATTAGGAACCAACTGCAAGAAGTCATTATCCCAATCAGGGTTCTGCAACAATGCCTCGTAACAACCATGCATAGATAACACCCAATTAACTGATGTCATCTCTTTAACAGCCAAGTAAGTAATTTTATCAGACCACCAAATATGAGAATTAATTGTAGTTATATTAAATTTTTCAATATATCCTCTTAGTTCTTCCGGGTCCCCTTTGCTTGGTAAAATTTCAACTGATGGAGAAACCATTTTTAATACACTTTCCTCCAACAACCAGGGTCTTGCATTATAAATGTATACCTTCTGAAAAGAAGCAAAAAAATTAGCAAGCCTTATAACTAGCATTTGTCCTCCACCAACTTCAAAATCGGGAGTTACAAACAATATTTTTTTCTGTTCACACAAATAATTTACTTGACTACTTTTTTGGAACGCTCTATCTTTCAAGGCTAAATACATTTCTGATAATTCATCATTATCGAGAATATTTTTGCTTCCATATCCTTTACAGCCTAGTCTTTCATAATCCTTAGCCACCTGTTCAACAAAACTTCCTACTATATCCAGAGGCAATTCGTAGTTATCAATAATAAAGTTTTTGATCCTTAATATCTCTTTATAAAGTTCTTGTGTTTGCTCATTTACACTAATTATACTTTGTGAGTGTCTACGATGATAGTTTAACACTTCAGGTGTGAAATAAATTTTACCTTGTCGTAGAAGATAGAGATAAGCAAACCAGTCTCCGCCAATTTTATAATCACTTAGTTTTTCTGAAATCCCCTGTAAAGCAGAAGCCCTCATTAACACTGCACTAGCATTGGGTATCGTATTCTTAATAGCAAGTCCTTGAACTAATTCATCTTTTCCATTAATACAATATGGTACTCGCCATTTTTCTACAGATAAGTCATCAGTATATTGTGTGTAATGATAATTCACTTTATTGGAATGCTCATCTATTATTTGTGACTGGGAATACGCCAGATTCACTTCCTGATCTGAAAAAGACGGAAGTAATCTCTCCAAAAGAACAGGTTCGCACAGATCATCTGCCTCAGCAATCCAGATTATATCTCCTGAAGCCTCCTGAATGCCTCTAATCCATTGACCAAAGCATCCAATGTTCTCTTTATTAACGATAATCTTATGCTTTATTGAAGTTTGCTCTAACATTCTTTTAGCCAACTCTACGCTATTATCCTTAGAGACATCATCAAGGAAAATAATTTCATATGGAGTTACTGTCTGATTAATGATGGAACGGAGTCTCTCTTCAATAAAAGATTCATAGTTATAATTAGGTACTATTACCGATACTTTCAAATCAGGAATTCGATAAACCTCAGAGTTGATACTACTTAAAATATCACCAACATATTTAGTGAAATTAAATTTTTCTTCAATAACTTCATGTCCTTTTTGTACAATTGCGTCATAGATATCTTTATTGTTTAATATCCTCATAATCTCCTGAGCCATCAAATGAATATCAGAGTATGGAGTTGCTCTAACCCCTAATTCAGTTATAAGCTCGGCCATTCCACCATTGTTTTCAAAAGTAACTACAGGCGTTGCATTGTCTATTGCTTCTAAGGCTATGGATGGAAAAGGGTCTTCTCTAGATGTGAGAACAAACATATCTGCCGCTTCGAAGATAGGAAGTGGGTCTTTTTGGAATCCCATCATATGAATATTCTTTTCAATCTTCAGAGTCTGTGCATCATGCATTAACCATCTCTCTAATACTTGTTCTGTACCACCCATCCATACAAAATGAATATCTTTACAATTGCAATTTAAAATCAACTCTCTAGCTAAGGAAAAAAATGAATCAAGACCTTTTCTCAAGTCACCATAACCACAGCCAAGTAGAATGGTTGAACTTGTACTAATCCCCAGTTCCTCGCATAATTTTTCTTTTGCAGAGTTCTTGTTTAACCGATGTAACCTCTTCTTGTATATTCCCTGAGGCTTAATGAGTACTCTGTCTTCATGAAGATCAAAGTACTGTTGAAAGCTATTTTTAACAAATTGATTAGGGAATACAATTTTTGATGCATACCGTGCTGCATTGTTGGCAGCCTGCACAAAATTATAAGTCTGAATAGAAGTAGGAAGTTCATGAATAAGTGAGATGGTTTTAATTTCATTTTTCTCCAAAAGTTCAACAAGAATACTAGACACCACAGAATTCGCAATACAATAAGTTACTCCACGTTTTCGAATAGACTTAATAATCCGGGATACTTCCGTTTCATTCTCCAAATTAGACAAAGAGTTTTGATGTAAGTTTATTACATCAGCTACATCTGAAAAGTCCTTCTCAAGTGGCCCTCCTTTGAGCAAAATTGCTATGACCTGCTTGTGATAGACCTCTTTTAATACTCGAATCATATTTAAAGAAAGTATAGAAGCTCCAGCATTTTGAGCATCGTGTACAATAAAAAGTATACTATTAGTGGAAGCATAGGATAAAGGACTAAGTATGAGTTCATTACCCATCACTATAATATTATCCTTGGGATCATTGTGATATAACTTCTGCTTAACCTTTTGCAAAGCTGGCTTTAGTCCTGCTGTTCTTATTTCTTGCACAAATTTCCCCCGCAAATGAGGTTGCAATTTCACAAGTCTATTTAATTTCAAAGAATATTGTTTTATTTTATTAAATTTGTATTCGCTCTTTGTGATTCCTATAAGTTCAAGCTGACTGATATTAAAAGTATATTCAGTAGAAATACTTATAATAATTTTTTTAATATTAAAATCTGCCTTCAAATAAAAGGCAATACTTTGTCCCGAAAAGGCTCCTACCTCAAATACTTGAGATTCCCCATTCGTTCCATAACAATTTAACACAATACTACCTTGGTCATTATCATTATATATATTATATATAAACTTCAAAAACTTAATATCTTTTTTCACTTCAAACGTTATTTCTGCAGCTTTATCAGCTTCATTGATATTTAAAGTAGCATCTGCATTAACATTTAAATTATCAACGTCACTGAGCTTAAATATGATGGAACTTCTTAGCATATTATTTTTAACTGTATTTCTATCAATTATAGAAGTTATAAGGTTGATCTTTTCACTCAGTAACATTAACGCACACCCAATTTCTTAATTTTAGAAATTAATTTCCAACTCCTAGAAGAGTGGATTTGATTTAATTGTAAAGACTGTTTTTCTATTTCTTTCTTCAACTCTTCAATTTGAAGAGACAGAGTATTAGTAAGTTTCGCATGTTCATCCGTTCTCACTTTGCTCTCTTCATTTAAGAATCCCAGCTCGTCAACAAGATTTATATTTATTGCCTCTAAATTTTCAATTTCCCGCTTACATTGTTCGATTTCATTGATATATTCTTTTTTTTCATTTGATAAAGACGATATTAACCCTTGAGCGGATAGTAATTGATTTTCAACAATCTCTTTATCTTTTATTAAATTTGCTTGGTTATTTAATAATTCCGTAGTGTAATTATATTGGTCTATTTCAACATCTAGCATAGCAACATTCAAAATTAACTTTTCTATGTTAGAATTTCCTCTAGGCTTTTCAAAGATAAATTGAGAGTCTTCGTGAAAGAACAATAGAAAACCATTAAATTGATAGTCGGCGTTATTTTCATAACCTTCCACTTTTAGTACTGATCCATCGCTCATATGAAGTTCAACTCTATCTACTCTCAATGAACAACTCACATTCAATGGATCAAATCTTAGTTTTTTTATTTGCTCATAATCTTTAAGATCAAACTCTATTACACCATTATATTGCTGTGTATTAATAATAGTTTGATTTTCACTGAATCCTGCCCCTGTGTCTATATATAACTGAGAATAATAGTAGTTACTTTTGGCGGAAATATTTTTAAAGAATGCTGTACCAGAATGAATTCCCTTTTTACCCATTACAAAAATATACTGATAGACATCTCCTAAATGCCGGTTTTTAAGATATGAAGCTACTGAATTAGGCAAGCCATCAAAGTAACTGCCGATTTCTGTTTCGCCCACTTTTTTTATAACAGCTTCTTCACTTACTGTCATCAGATTGCATTCATCAATCATTTCCAATAATGTATAATAGGTAAAAAAGCGGACATGTGTATCATCAAGAAGCCCAGTACTTCTGTATTTAAACTGACTTTTCATCATATCAATAATGACACTATTATGAGCAATATTTGGTATCGAAAGTAAAATCGCTCCATCATCTTTTAGCAGATTGACAGAAGCGCTAAGAACTCTCTTAGGGTCATACAAATGTTCCAGTACATCTGCAAAAATAATGTAGTCGAACTGGATTTCCCCAAATTTATCCAACCACTTCATTTCTTCAATATCTCCAACAATTCCATCTTTGGCATATTGAAGAGCTCTCTCAGCCGCATCTTGGTCAATTTCAACAATGTATACATCACATTCAAGCTTTTCTTTCAGGTAACGGGTAAGACGCCCTGCGGCAGGGCCAAATTCCAATATAGTTGCATGCTTTCTGATCTTTTTTGAAATCAGTGCCAACGAATTATTCGAAGTCAGGTCCAATTCAAAATCATATTTCATTATGATTATCCTTTCGTACTCCAAGAATGGGGTAATACGCAAAGACCTTCAGCAATATAAGCAGCTTTAACAAAGAACTCACAGACCTGGGCCTTATAATCAATCGGAACATGAGCGTTTCTTTCAAATAAAGCTACATCAAAGTAGTAGCTCCCTCCTAAAAGATTAAAATCAGTATATTTTAAATATATGGTATTGTAACCTTTATTATATATAATCTTTTCTTCATCCAACAAAGTATTTAAACCACAAACATATATGTTATCTATCGAATGTACTGCAACCCCTATCACAATATCCACTACATCATCATTCATTACATAATCTATTTTAAGAGTACATTTTTTTCCGTATGTTATATCTGATATTTCCTCTCCATTTTCATTTAACAATGTAACCTTTTCAATAAAACCAATTACATCTTTATTTAATACTCTTTCGTTAACATCGGCGCCAAAAACTTTGCCTTTCGCTCTGTCATCGCCATATTTTAAATAATCAGTGTATCGATCACATATGGTCTCCGTGTCACCTTGAGCTTCTATTTTACCCTCGTTTAACCATATTGCTCTGGTACAGTATCGCTTAATGCTATTAATGTCATGGGAAACAAATAGTATAGTTTTACCTCTTTCTCTAAACTCATTAAATTTATCCATACATTTTAATTGAAACTTTAAATCCCCAACCGCTAAAGCTTCATCGACAATCAAAATTTCCGGTTCAACATTAATAGCGACCGAAAATGCTAATCTTGCAAACATACCGCTCGAATAAGATTTTACAGGCTGATGAATAAAATCGCCTATATCAGCAAATTCAAGTATCTTATCAAGTTTTCTCTCCATTTCTTCTCTTGAAAAACCCATGATCATTCCATTTAGAAACACATTCTCGATTCCGGTATACTCAGGATTAAAGCCTGTTCCTAATTCAAGCAAAGCAGAAATTTTTCCTTCGACAGTAACTTCACCAATTGAGGGAGAGACTACTCCAGTGATAATTTTCAACAGAGTTGATTTTCCAGAGCCATTTTTCCCGACTAAACCAACAATTTCTCCCTTACTTACTGAAAGAGACACATCATTTAGTGCATAAAATTCTTTATGATACTTCTTTTTCCGTATACTTAAAGACTCCTTTAAACGGTTAATAGCAGCATCATATAATTTATAGACTTTTGATACGTTAGTAACTGAAATTACTGAATCACTCATAATTCAACACCATCCCTACAATACATCAGCAAAATGAGGCTTCAATTTTTTCATTATGAACACCCCTACTATGAACAACAAACAAGTAAGTGCCCAATAGTAAACTGACTGATTATACCTATCCCAAAACCAAACTTTATAAATCAGAGAGTCCCTATATCCTTCGGCAATGTAATAAGCCGGGTTAATCTTCAAAATCCATCTGAATTGAGTCGGAAGCATATTCTCATTCCAGAGTATCGGTGTAAGCCACATCCCAAACTGCAAAACCAAACTAATAATCTGCCCCAGATCTTTAAAGAAAAGAATTAATGAACTTGTTATTAACGACATGCTATAAACTAAAGCGAATGCAGCTAATGAGTAATACAATAACTGTAAATAATATACATCTGGAAACAAACCGTACACTCCATATATAAGTACAATGATTAAAATGAAAAACAAATGTACGTAAGCACTTGATAGGATTTTCATAAAAGGAAGAACTCTTATCTGAAAAACAACCTTCTTCACAAGATAATTATATTCTAAAAGAGCATTAGTTGAATTACCTAATGATTCAGCAAAAAAGAACCATGGAACAATTCCAGCAATCAGCCAGAGGATATAAGGTACATTTTGAACAGGACCTGAACGAAATCCCACTTCAAATACAAACCAATAAATCAAGACTGTTATAATTGGCTGAACAAAGGCCCAAATAATCCCTAAATAAGAACCAGCATATCTAGTTTTAAAATCGTTCAGCGAAAGACGGTAAATCAGTTCTTTGTTCTGATAGAGTTCCTTCAGAAGTCCAAACACTTCTTTTCTTATTTTCAAAAGCAAACATAACAGTATAGATAAAATAAGAGAAATGCCGAGGCAAATAAAGTGCTTTACTAATGTATTATCTTCTAATATCCTCTCCTTGTTATTCGGAGGAAGCGAAACATAAACATACGGGTCATTGCCAGCTGTTTCAATGCTTACTGCTGAATCAAGGATATCATATTTAGAAATCTGGTTACTTTTCTTCGTTGAAATATTATTAATGCTAAACTCATAATTTTTAAGCAGTGAGGCTATTTTAAAATCAGACACCATCAGTAAAGATGGTTTACTTCCTAAATCCAATCTAATCTTATTAATATCGGTATTTAAACGAAACTTCAACTCCTGACTTACACCAGGAGTTGAATAGAGCAATGACACCGAGTTATCTTCGCTTAATACAGAACCTTTTTTTGTATCCATTAGGTAAACCTGGAAATCATCTTCGATTTTGCTTTTAACCGACATCTTTAAGTACATAGTAGTGGGCGTCTGAATAAATAAATTTAGCAGAACGGAGAAGACCAGCACACTGATCACAAATACAAGACCCCACTTCACTTTCAAAGAGAATCGCAAGTAGATAACCCCTTTTTCAATTTTTCATCATATTGACAATGTCATAAGCTAACTTTGCTACTCTCAGCTAAATCAAGCAGATACTTTCCATAATCAGTTTTCATAAGCGGTCTAGCTAAATCGGAAAGCTGACGATTGTTAATGTAGCCCATACGATAAGCTATTTCTTCAATGCTAGATATATATAACCCTTGCCTCTTTTGTATAGCTTCAACAAAATTGGAGGCTTCTAGCAAAGATTCATGAGTACCAGTATCTAACCAAGCCATACCTCTTCCCATAAGCTCTACTTTCAGACTTCTATTATTTAAGTACTTATCTATAACAGAAGTTATTTCAAGCTCTCCACGTGCTGAAGGAGTGACTTGTTTAGCATAAGCCGCAACTTTACTATCGAAAAAATAAAGACCTGGAATAGCGTAATCAGATTTTGGATGCTCAGGCTTCTCTTCAATTGATAAAACGTTAAAATCATTGTCAAATTCTACAACTCCATATGCTCTTGGATCTTTCACATTGCATCCAAAAATTATGGCTCCCTCAGTGAGTTCGGATGCTCTTTGTAGCGTCTTACTAAAGTTTAGTCCATAAAAAATATTATCCCCAAGGACAAGGGCTACAGGATCGCCATCTATAAAAGATTCCCCAATAATAAACGCTTCAGCTAACCCGTTAGGCTTCTCTTGAACGCTGTATTCAATCGAAATACCTAGTGCCCCGCCATCTCCGAGAAGCTCCTTGAAAAAGGGTATATCCCTAGGGGTAGATATAAGCAAGATTTCCTTTATACCCGCTAACATCAACACAGATAAAGGGTAGTAGATCATAGGCTTATCATAAATTGGAAGCATTTGTTTTGAAACGGCTCTAGTCAGAGGATAAAGCCTTGTTCCTGAACCTCCAGCAAGAATAATTCCTTTCATTAATAACTCTCCTTTTTTTAATTTTCACAACAAGATCCAGTAACATTCTCATTTACTCAACAACGCTTGAGCAAAAAGTATCTCAACTATCATATTTGTGCTAAAATATTGACGTATCTACAAGAAAAGGAGATTGTAAACCTTGTCGAATCCAGTATACGGGAAACAGGCCAAAACGTCGACCCGTGACGATAAAAGGCCGGCTATATTTTGGGTGTTAATTGTTGGCATGATTTTGTTCTTAGCTTGGGCCCCCTTCCAGGCTGCACTTTTTAATGGTCAAATGCTCGACTTTGAGAAGCCTCTGTATTGGGCTTTGATCATCAGCACGATTCTATTAATTTTAGGAATCGTAACCTATTATAAAAAATTCAAGCTAGAAGAGCAAAGGGATTGGCTAGTTGTACTAGTATTACTGCTTCCTCTGACCTATGTGCTTTCACTGACGTCAGCAGCTTCGCATTACCTGGCCATGAATATGGTGGTGGTACAATGCATATATGCTGCCCTGTTTATCATTTCAATCTATCTACTCCAGGATCGTTTAGGCAATAAGATTATTCACAACCTGATTATGACTGTTGCTTATATCATCGTAGGATTTGGCTTCATTAACTGGTTCGGACAGTGGGTACTTGCCGGCAAGATGGTAGGCTGGTTTAGCCAATATGTGTATCAGTATCGCTATACCAATGCAGTTATGACAGATACAAATGGTCTCCGGCTGACATCGGTGTTCCAATATGCGAATACATATGCCGCCTTCCTAATGGCTTTCCTGTTCGCTGCCGTTTTCTGTCTGATGAAATCGAAACTATGGTATGGCAAGGCTATTCACGGCTTCATGTTGGTGCCCATTTTGGTCTCGCTATTCCTGACCTTATCACGGGGCGGTCTGGTTATGCTGCCAGTCGTGTTCGTCCTGCTCCTGCTTTTCCTTAAACCAGCACGCCAAATTATATGGATTTTACATTGCGCCATTGCTGGTGTAGTGTCAATATCTATCTTGGCGCCGATTACAAATATGGGTTTACAGCTCAACAAGACCTACAACGGCGGAGAGGCTGCGAAGGCTTGGGGGTTACTTATTGGTGTCTCCCTGGCTGTAACTGTTGTACTGTGGGTTGTTGAACGTTATCTGGCACCAAAGCTGGAAAATGCCCTCACAGGATGGACCTCCCGCAAGTTCTCCAACCTGTGGCTACCTGTCGGATCAGTTGTGGTGATTGGCTTGCTGGCTTTTCTGTTAATAGGAACTGGCCTGCGCAGCGTACTGCCGGAGAATGTTCAGGTCCGGTTGGAAAACATTAATTTCCGCCAGCATAGTGTACTTGAACGAATTGCATTCTATCAGGATGCTGCCAAATTGATTAAAGATCATCCTGTTATTGGCACTGGCGGCGGCGGTTGGGCATCTTTATACGAAGAATATCAGGATTATCCTTATAGCAGCCGTCAGGCCCATAACTTTTTCATGCAGTACCTAGTTGAAGTAGGTATTTTCGGTTTTGTAATTTTAATGTCATTTATCTTATATATTTTCTACAAATATACTCGTAGCTATATTAGACAAAATGATGAAGAGCGAGATTCTCACTTTCTGTACCTTATTCTGGCACTCTCAATCTTACTTCACAGCTTACTGGACTTTAATATGAGTTACGTGTTCATGGGCATACTGGTATTTGTGAGTCTAGGCGGCATGGCCGTTGCTATGGACAGCAAGCCTCTTAAACGCTTATCCATGAGTGCTTCCGGTTTTCGGATCACGTACAGTGTAGTCATTGGTATTCTGAGTATCGTCGTGCTATTCTCAGGTTTTCGCTTTGTGCAATCGGCTAATGCCGCTTCATATGGCAAACAGATCATGGCGGTCAGCACATCTTTTGAGGAAATTCAAAGTGCTATTAATAAAGATCTTGAGCTTCGTCCTACACATCCGGATTCGGTTATAGGATTGGCTGCACTGTACAAGAATGTGTATGACCAAACGAAAAAAGAGGAATTTTATAACGCTGCAATAGAGGTACTTAATACGGGCTTGAAGGCAGAACCGTATAATAAAACCATGTATAACTTCAAACTTAACCTTTTACAAGCAAAAGGTGAGAATGAGCAAGCTTTCAGCATTTTGGAAAATAATATTCACAAATTTAACTGGGACAATGATTGGTACAATATGTTGATTACCCAGGCCTACACTATTGGCAATAAGGCACGTGAGCAGAAGGACACAGCTAAAGAACAGAAGTTTTTCCAAGCAGGTCTTGCTGCTTATCAGCAGGTTTTGGATAGGGTAGCCCATATTAAGACGCTTCCACCTGAAATTGAGTTGCCACGTACTTTTGAAGTAACTCCAGGTATTGCACTCAGTACTGGCAAAATTGAGTTCATGTCAGGTAAGCCTGCTGAGGCTGCAAGCATCCTCAAAAACGGCCTAAAGGACGACCTGAGTGATGCTACGAATCGTGAGGTCGCTCGCTATTATATCGTCGCTCTGCAACAGCAGGGACAAGATGACAAAGCTTTGTACGATAAGCTGATTCAGGCTGATCCGAAGGAGAAGGAGCAGATTGAACAGTTGAAATCGGAGAAATAGTTAAGAAAAAAGAGACTAGCAGATGATGTTACATCATACTGATAGTCTCTTTTTTTATATTGAGGAAGCATAGTTAGGTTTAGTGAGATGTTTATTTTTGTTGGTCAATCTCTTTAATAACCTGTCTCATATAAGCCAGTACTTCATCCTTAATCTCGTTATGCTGTAGAGCATAATGAATGGTCGTTTCAATGAATCCCAATTTCTCGCCAACGTCATGACGATTGCCATCAAATTCGTAGGCCAGAATGGGGCTCTTTTCTCCCAGTTTGGACAATGCGTCCGTCAGTTGAATTTCCCCGCCTACTCCTGCGGATTGCTGACCCAGGATATCAAAAATGTCAGGCGTCAAGATATAACGTCCCATGATCGCCAAATTGGAGTTGGTTTCTTCCTTCTTTGGCTTTTCCACTAATCGTTCCGCCTCAGAGATTTTGGAAGTAAGTGCATGACCTTCAACTATCCCGTAACGATGTACCTCGTTCCAATTCACTTGTTTTACACCTACAACAGAACGCTGATATTCATCGAACACGTCAATCATCTGTTTGAGGCACGGATTCTCAGACTCAACGATGTCATCCCCTAAAAGGACGGCAAAAGGTTCATCACCTATAAACTTACGTGCACACCAGATGGCATGCCCCAACCCTTTAGGTTCCTTTTGACGAATATAGTGGATATCTGCCATCTCTGATGGTTTACGCACTTCATTGAGCAGGTTCCATTTTTCCTTGGCAGTCAAATTATGCTCCAGCTCAAAGGAGTAATCAAAATGATCCTCAATCGCTCGTTTGCCTTTACCAGTAACGATAATGATATCCTCTATACCAGATGCAACAGCCTCTTCAATAATATATTGAATTGTCGGTTTGTCTACAATGGGAAGCATCTCTTTAGGCATCGCTTTCGTAGCAGGAAGGAACCGGGTTCCTAACCCCGCAGCAGGAATAATCGCTTTACGGATTTTCATAGGTTAAACTCCTTTGTCTTCAATATAACGGATAGATATACTGTCTATGATTATAACAGGAAGATAGATGAATTTGATAGGTTATAGAAGAAGACATCTTCCCTCAAAGAGAACATGTCTTCTAATCACTTGGTTTCTATATGAATATATTATGCTGCCGGAATCTTTCTGGCTCCCGAACAAATATACAGTTATTTACTTCACCAGCTGCCCACGTGTAACACCCAACTGATTCGTCGCTTTCAGCGTCTTCCATACTTGTGTTCCGCTGATTTCTCCGCGCAGGGCACGGTTATAAAGATCAATAACCTCATGCACTTGCTCCGGTGTCTCCTCCAAAAATTCCACACGGTAACGGGACACGCCCAGCTCCAGGAAGTTGGACAGGTATTCCGCGCCGGATTGCTCAATCGCGTTGTACACCGTGTTGCGGCAGCCTTCGTCCACACGGACCGGATGAGACATCCCAATTCGATCACGCAGGGATGCGCGATGGTCCTCGCACGGACGTCCACAGTTAGTGTAGTCGGTGCCTTCACTCATAAAGGTGCAGTATACGCAATGTTCAGTATGGAACATTGGCATATGCTGCTGGATCACGATCTCCAGCTTATCGGTACGCGTACGTCTGAGCATATCGACCATTTGCTGGATGTTCAGATCGTACGAAGGCGTAACCAGGTCGCAGCCGGAATCCAGGAACAGATCAGCCGCTTTATGGTTGGCTATGTTCAGCGAGAAGTCACCAATCAATTGCGGGTGATGTGCGTCCGGGTTCTCCAACCGATGTCGCAAGTAGAAATACAGTGCCCCTGGATTGCGTACCAGCACAGCATCCGGCTTTAGGCGCAGGATGTTGTTGTGGTAGCCATTTTCACCCGGCATGTGAATACGCGGGGTCGCCAGCGCAATTCGGCGGCCTGCAGCGTGCACAGCCTCTACGGCTGCTGGGAATTGCTTGATGAACTCGAAGTCGGCGTAGATGAATTCCACGCCGGCCTCGAGCGCAGCCTCCACCTGAGGGAGGCTGCGGCACAACGCGGTCAGCTCTGCCTGACCGCGTGCCACAGACGATGCCGGAGCCGATGCATCGTCATACACCTCGACCGCCCGTTTCGTGTACACGGG
Source organism: Paenibacillus sp. SEL3 (assembly GCF_054602585.1). NCBI lineage: Bacteria > Bacillati > Bacillota > Bacilli > Caryophanales > Paenibacillaceae > Paenibacillus > Paenibacillus sp. SEL3. The sequence goes on from NZ_CM137725.1 coordinate 2,522,685, forward strand.
CGGTTTGGGACGCTCGCCCGCGAGCAGTTCCACCGCCTGACGGCGGATACCGTTCAGCTCGCGCATCGGCACGATGACGTCCCCATGCAGATGGACGTCCAGCTCTTCCAGCTGGAACACCGTTCCGCCCAGTCGGCCGAACTGCTCTTCGAGCAGTTCGTGCGTCATCGGACGCTTCTGGGCAATTTCAAGTTCCAGCTCGGAGTCCACGCGGACCGTTGTGCCTTTCTGCACGTCGGTCCACCATGTCGACAGCGGTTGTCCTGGGGAGCCGCTGACCCGCACATGTACTGGGAAGACCCGGTACGGCTTGTCCGTGTCGTACGACTGGCGCAGACGCTTGTCCAGCGCCGGGTCGTTGGTCTTCCAAATGCGATCGCCCACGTGTACACGGCGCAGATCGACATCGTTGCGTCCCGCTACAATGTCAATGATCCAGCCTTCTCCGGCTTCGCCTTCAATCTTCACGCCCTTGCGACGGATATCGTATACGCGTCCGCCTTCTTCTTTTTGCGTGGGATCTCCCGCATCGAATACAATACCATCGCCACGCTTGAGCGGTGCATCAATACGGCACACTACGCCATCACGAAGGATTTGTTCCACTCGGCCCAGATACACCCCCCGGCTTTTCGGGAACGTCCCGTCAACCAGCTTCTTGTTATTGGTTCCTTCGAGAAAACCGTGCGTAAAGCCGCGTGAAAAGCTCTGCTGCAGCTCGCGGATATCTTCTTTGCTCGTCTTGGATGTATCTCCATCAAAATACTTATCAATGGCCTTGCGGTACTTGCTGACCACATTTGCCACATATTCAGGTGTTTTCAGTCGCCCTTCAATTTTAAAAGAAACCACACCCGCGTCGATCAGTTCAGGCATCAGGTCAATCGCTGCTAGATCCTTAGGTGACAGCAGATACGTCACATCTGCCATTGGCTTCTGCTCTCCATCCACCATCAGATCGTAAGGCAAACGACATGCCTGTGCACACTCACCACGGTTAGCAGAGCGGCCGCCCCACATTTCTGAAGTCAGGCATTGGCCAGAATAAGATACGCATAATGCTCCATGTACGAATACCTCCATTGGAAGTCTCGCCTGATCGCCTATTTTTTGGATCTGTTTCAGGTTGTTTTCACGTCCAAGCACGACCCGTTCCATATTGTACGGCTTTGTAAACTCTACCGCTTCCGGCGAGGTAATCGTCATTTGGGTAGAACCATGAATCGGAAAATCCGGTGAAATGTCGCGGATCATTTTCACCAGGCCCATATCCTGGACAATTAAAGCATCGACTCCAGCATCAATACAGGCATCGACCAGCTCCTTAGCGTCCTCCAACTCGTTTTCAAATACCAATATATTGAATGTTAAAAAACCTTTAACCCCATAGCTATGCAAAAACGCCATAATTTCAGGCAGTTCCTCCATGCGGAAATTATTCGCCCGTGCCCGTGCGTTGAACTTTTCCACCCCGAAAAAGATCGCATCAGCCCCGTTTGCCACCGCCGCACGCATACAATCCCAGTCACCGGCTGGTGCCAGAAGCTCAACATCTTCTCTTCGTACTACTGATTTCATTTTTGTCCTCCCTATATGGAGAAATAACTGATTAACCTTGAGTTAAACGTTATTTTCCAGAGCAGCGATGCTGCTTATTTTATAGCCCTATGAATTATCATCCTATCCGATCATCCCCACTCTGAACCACTGGCTCGAGGGATAAATGGCATCCAACTCAAAAAATCCGCATCACGAACATTTGCGGCATAGTTATTCTTATCTTGTAACTAATCTAGTGTACCAGACTGCGTCCCAAGCTTCTACACTTTCCAAGCGATTCCTCATAAAAATCCTCTTACTAAAACATAAAAAACACCCCCATTCCCGTCAAACGGTACTTTGGAGGTGAAGAATCCTATAGAACAAGAGGAACAACGAAGTAATCAGTACTATCGAGCAGGAAGCCAAATAGTGATGAAGACTAGGCAATTTAGAGCGCTAGTAAGCTACACCAGCCTTTTTAGAATACGGTATCCTCGTTGACGCTAACAGCGTACCAGACAATGAATCCGAGAAAAGGGGTTCGTATTGGCTGATCTAAGTACCGTAAATATCTGCCTTCGCTCTTCCCTGCTTACCTCACTCATCAAAAGATTGGTGGTATTTGGCGGGCGCCAGCGAAGCGGGCCATTTGAATCCGTAGAAGCGTCAGCGTTCGCCTTTGACCCGGGATTCTTACATATTAAATCCTTATACAATCCAAGAATCCCGGGTCAACAGCGATCGTAGGATCAAATGGCACGCGTAGCGCTCTCACCATAACTCGCTAATCTCTTACCTACACCCTCTTACTTCACAAAATTAAACGAATTTAACGTCGAATCCAGTGCGTTAGACTGAATAGCCGTGTTGTTCGCATCATTCAATGTCGTTGTCACGGTATACGTTTTTCCGTCACGTTCTAAAACCAATTGGTGGCCTGTGTAGCCAATGCCTTCCTCGATACGATGGAATGTAAAGGACACTGCCGGAACACCAGCAAATGTTACGTCCTTAACTTCCTCAACTTTGAGGTTTTTGTAGTTCTTTGCTTGCTTATCGTAGAAGTCCTTGAGCTGGGATACCGTTAGTTCAAATGATTGGTCGTTGTCGATTTTGATGGAAAAACGTCCTCCGGTAAACTGGTACTCTACATCGCCCAATTCAAATTGATCGCTAATCGCGGTCCAATATCGTGGGATATTCACTGTATATTCATAGGCTTTTGACGTCTTTTTGACCGTTTTCGTTTTGTCTGTCAAATAGTCGTCTTCTTCCAACTGTCCAAAGTTACTCGCTACGGTTTGAAAATCGATTTGAAGCGAGGAAATGAGCGCATTGAACTGATCATTTCCTTTGCTTACTTTTTCAGGCACTGCGTATTCAGCCAAGTAGCGGTATCCATTTTGCTGAATCAGCACATTGTACTCTTTGACCCATCCATCGCCAAAATTATAGCGGTACTCCTGTACTAACCCTTGAACGCCTGCAACCTCCAGCGGATACGTCTTCTGTGCCTCATAAGCCGTGGACACAAATGAATCGCTCAGCCATTTTTGCAGCTGCTGGCCCCAGTTCTCCAATTTTCCATCTGCTGGAGCTGAGGTTACTTTCACACGGAAGCTCGATCCATCATTACTTTCATATTGCATCCGTTGATCGTCCATTTTCCAGCCTGCGGGTATGCTGAGTGACACACCGTAGTCTGGATTCCCGGCCTCGCGTGTGCCTCCTACGACAGTAGACAAGTCTTTAATACTTTTATCCTGCGCATTAAAGGAGGTCTTGAAGGAATTTAAAAGTCCCGCATACTGGGCCAGATCTTTATAATTCGTTGCTTTAGCATCGGAAAAATAAACTACATACAATCGTCCGTTGTCATAGTACTGACGATTTTCCCACAGCACGCCGTCCCCATCCTTCGTAATGACACGAGCATAAGGTACCTTCGCTTTCGGGAAGGATTTTCGATCGATCACAGTTTCTCCCGTTTCCTTGGCTGCCTGCACCAATTGTTGCAGCAGATCGTCCGCATTCAGTGGAACCGGCTGTGACGCTGTGTGCACTTCCATATAATACGCACTGTTCTCGTCCATAAATGTGGAAATACTCTCATCTCCACCTCCCTGACCGATGACGAGCCCTGTTGGATAGTTCATAGACCAGTCATAGTAACTGTTCCCGATCTGTGTCTTACCCTCATCATTATCAATGTTCGGTGTCTCTTCAGCTACCGTGCCTGCCTCTTCTTGTGCTTCCATCCGAATAATGATTCCGGCACCATTCTTCTCCAACTTACCGCCAAGTCCTTCTGCTACTTGACGCAGAGGCACCATGAGAATACCTGATGACATTTCCGGTGGAGCTGGAAGTGTCACCAGGTGACCTCTCACCCACGCTGTACGGCTACCAATGGTTAGCGATACAACATGAGTTCCGCTAGTGATTTTAACCACATTATCTTCAGCTAATCGAATTTTGCTGTTAAATGCCTTTTTAAACACACCAGCCGGAACCATCAGTGCACCACTTTTGGAATACGGCTTCGTAATATTGGCATTATGACCGTTCACGATGGCTGTATTGCTGCCGCTTTGCAACCGTAATTCCAGCATGGTTTTATCATGATCTGCTGCAACTGCTGGCAAAGCGGAAAGCAGAAGGGACAATGCGACAGCGCCGACCCCCAGCTTACGCATCATTTTTCTTTGAATATGCTTCACAGTAAATCTCCCTTTAGCTTTATTTTATAGATTCAAGAGGCATTATTGTTCACTTTCCAGTAGTTGCTCCTTGAGCTGGCTCCGATGCTTCCTTAGAAGGCGCTACACCACCATCTTCAGCGGCTTCCGAACCGTTCGAATCTTCACTATCTTCTCCAGACTGAATGGACTCATAGATTTCACCATTATCCTGTGTCAGTACCAGCTTGCGCTTCACAATATCACCGTCAGACTGCATAAGTACACTCACCGTTTGACCTGGTTGATAGTTTTTAAGCAGTTCATTGACATCAATAGCGGAAGCTACACGCTTACCGTTAATACTATACAGCTCATCGCCTTCCTTGATTTTGGCCTGAACGGCATTGGCTGAAGTAATTTTCGTAACTTTCAAAGGATCCTCGGTAGGTAATCCGACGATAGCTGACCAGCTTTCTTCCAGCCCTAGACCAAGACTAGCGCGCCGAACCTCTCCGTATTTGAAAAATTGGCCGATGACATATTTCACCGTATCCGCCGGAATCGAAAAGCCCATATTTTCAATGCCGACCGCCGAGAATTTCATCGTATTGATCCCAATGACCTCACCCTTGAGATTGACCAGCGGACCGCCGCTGTTACCAGGATTGATCGCGGTATCACTTTGGATCAAACGATAAGCAGCGTTGACACCACGGTTCAGCCCGCTAACCACACCTGAGGTTGCCGAATTGCGAAGTGAAAAGGATATAGGCGTACCAATAGCCACTACCTGCTCCCCTACCTGTAGACTGTTCGTTGAAGCTGCCAAGGTAGCGGGTTTGAGGCCGCTTGCCTTGATTTTAACTAATGCCAAATCACTGATCGGATCGCTATAGCTGTCGGTGATTCCGTAAGATTTTCCGTCCGAGGTTACGACCACGGCATCACCTAATCCTTCGATAACATGCGCATTCGTCACAATCCATCCATCTGTACGAATGATGACACCCGTGCCGTGAGCCAGGTTGTATCGATCTCCTCCTGCTACGGTCTCTCCCGTGGCTGAACGGCCAATAATACCGACCACAGAAGGAGATACATTTTTAACCACCTGCGGCACACGACCGGCCGATAACGTATATGTACCATTTGCGCTGTTATATGCGCCGCTGGTTCCTAATGCCTTATTCATATCGCTTACGTTAACATAGACCCCACCATTAATGACTTTGGCCTTTAACGCAGTCCCACTGCTGGCTGCACCTGCCGTACCAGAAACACATAGAGCGCTGCCCAAAGCCAGAACAACTGCCCTTTTCCCCATCTTACGCATATACTCACCATTCCCTCTCTTACATGACCCTGTTCTATCAGTTAGTCCAAATCTACCATAGAGGGGACACGTATACAATCGCTTTAAGCCCTATCTTTTTCTAAAAGGCGCCGTTTGCTGCATCCCTGTCCTCTCATGCTATTTATATTATAAATTTTCCAAATCCTTTATATCAAAAAAATAAGCAAAAACGATAAATAATCGTTATACCGTTTAGGTCATTCCTTCATTTACGGGCATAACCAACTATGATACCATCACATTATATCTTAGTTTTATTGTCGGAAATAAAGAATAAAATCATGAGTCCTCTATCCAAAACACTAAAGTATAAATAAGCACCTACAGGAGGTTAAAAGAATGGCCTACGAACCAATCTGGAACGCTCATCCCGATAAGCTTAACAAATTCGAGTTAGTCAAGCTGGAAAAGGACGGTCTCGACGTTATCCGTACCATTATTGAAAACTATGCCAACGAAGGCTATGACTCGATCTCTGCGGACGATATGGATCGTTTCAAATGGGCTGGGGTATATCAGCAAAAGCCCAAGGATGGTCATTTCATGATGCGAGTCCGCATCAACACAGGGATCATGACTTCAGCACAAGCACATGCACTGGCAGACATATCCGCGCTATACGGACGCGGTCTTGTGGACGTCACCACTCGCCAGGCGATTCAATTCCACTGGCTGACAGTCGAAAGCTTGCCCGATATTTTTGAAAGACTGGAAAAAGTCAACTTGTATTCCTTCGAAGCCTGTGGAGACTGCCCGCGTACCATTGTCGGTAATCCGCTGGCTGGTATTGATCCCAATGAATTGGTGGATACCCAAGAGATTGTAGATGAAGTAAACCGTTTTTTCTTATTAAATCGAGACTTCTCCAATCTGCCGCGTAAGTACAAAATGTCTATCTCCGGTAATACGTACAACAATGCACAGGCTGAAATTAACGACCTGTCCTTCACTCCGGCCACCAAGATCCTCGACGGAAAAGAAGTGATCGGCTTCCATGTGATGGTTGGTGGAGGTTTGTCCGCCAAGCCGCATATGGCACAGTCTCTGGATTTGTTTGTTCGTCCTGAGGAAGTACTGAAGGTTGCTATTGCTGTCACCACCATTTTCCGTGATTACGGCTATCGGGAAAAGCGGCACCATGCCCGCTTGAAATTCCTCGTTACCGATTGGGGCCCAGACAAATTTCTGGCTAAGCTCACCGAGTACATCGGTGAAGTGCCCGGACGAGGTGAAGACAAAACGATTGGCTGGCAAGCCGCCTATTTTGACGGTGTGCACCCTCAAGCCCAGAAAGGCCTGAACTATGTCGGTCTGAACGTGCCTGTCGGTCGCCTTAGCGCTGACGAGTTGCATGAACTGGCCGAACTGGCTGACCGCTATGGCGATGGTCAGATTCGTACCACGATGTCGCAAAATATTTTGCTGAGCGGCGTGCCGGATGAGCAAGTGGATGAACTACTGGAAGCTCCCGTGCTGCAACGCCTGACACCACGACCCAAGCATTTTATGAGTCGTACGGTATCGTGCACAGGAAATGAGTTTTGCAATCTGGCGATTGTGGAAACCAAAAAACGGGCGGTTGACGTTGCCGAGTATTTGGATCAGCACGTACAATTGGATGAAAAGGTGCGCATTCATTTTATCGGTTGCCCAAATTCCTGCGGTCAAAAGCATATTGCGGACATCGGTCTGCAAGGCTCGCTCATAAAGACACCGGAAGGCTTGGTCGACGCGTTCGACATCGCTGTCGGCGGAGCGCTTGGGGCAGGCGCCCAGTTTAACAAGGCGCTCAAAGGTCGCGTACGTGGGGATCAGGTTGGACCTGTGCTGGCGGAGCTCATTCTGTTCTACAAAGAAAACAGGAGCGCTGGCGAAAGCTTTTACGCATATGTACAGCGTGTAGGTATTCCGACTTTCCAGGAAAAGCTGTCTGCCATTTTACAGTCCAGCCACGTTGCATCCTAAATATAGAGCCTATTAACAGCCTGCTTGTATCCCATATACAAGCAGGCTGTTTCTTATCGCCATACAGCCCCGCAATATCGTCTCCCTCACTTTCACAAAAAAAAGACACCGGATTACTCCGGTATCAATATTTTCGCAAAATCAAGCACTGTCGGTTTATGAGCGCCTGTTGTAGATGTCACCACCGCGTAGCCTGAAGGTATCTTATATATCAATCCCGTATCATACCGGATGCCGAAGGAATTGTCCTCCTTATAATGAGTCCTCGTTTCCCACACCTTCGTACCGTTTTCTTTCAAGCCTGTAATGGTGATGCCATGCATCTTCGTCGTTTTCCCCAGTGGATCATATTGATCACTGAACTGGACATACAGCTGCTCCTCAGGCAGATACACCTGGTCAGCCCCGTAGTCCTCTGTATTGCTAAATAATTGCAGACTATTACTTAGCACCTGTGTACGCTTGCTGTTTCCTTTAAGCCCTGTTACAGCAATATGACCGCTCGGCAACTCTCGTACTGCGGCAATTTCTTTACCTGATCCTAAGTCCAGATGGATGTCACGGATATCGCGACCATATACATCTGCTTGTACCCCCACGGGACCATCTGAGCTGTTCAAAAGCGCATAATATCCATTGTGACTGCCGACCAGCCAACCCGAGGTCACTCCGGCCGTCGTTCGATTCCATTGTATATCGCCAGTTTCAGTGTATTTGAGTACAGTGAAGGACTGTTCCGCAAGGTTCAGATAGGAGACCAGGAAACCGCCATCCTCCAGTGGCTCCAAGCCAACCTGAGAATCCTCCCCATGAGATATCAAGCCATCTGTGGGTAATGTTTTGGACCACAAGGTGTTTCCATCCTCGTCCAATCGTGAAGCCTGCAACTCTCGTATTCCGTTCGGTTTTGTATATTCAATCAGAAACAGCAAGCCACCATCCGACGTCTCCCGCTGGACTCCCCTGCTGCTTGTTCCAGGCTGTACGTTCAGATCCTGCTGATGTTTCCATACAGCCTCCACAGAACTGTCCAGCTTGCCATATGTGACGTGTACTACACTTGCTTCTGTATCGTCCTCGACGTTCAGCGTTAAAAACCCACCATTTGCTGTGGGTTGAATGTAATTGTGAGCGTTTCCTAAATCCTTAATACTGCCAATGGCCGCACTTGTTTCGATTTCGGCTTGTTTGGGCACAAACGCCTCGGACACCTCGGAGGCATAGGACGGTGCAGCACTATATCCCATCAAGCATGCCGCCAAAGCAGCTCCTGCTGCCCATGTATACACACGTGTACGTAAAACTCTACTTTGCTTAACCTTCAAGCGTTCCAGCTCCCTTCATGACTTCCTCAGAGATGTTGTATGAACCTTAGATGTGATAAAACTAGAGACGGTTTCGCTTCAACTTGTAATGGTGTCACGTGGGCACGGAACTTTGTATGATGCTATGACGATTTATATATTTACCTCTTCAAGTCCGAACCTAAACATCCAAAACTCCAAAATTTAGAGACTACTCAGAGACTTTCTGTCGATGAATATACGTATAGATTTATTATCCCAGCGCTTGGTAAACTACGTGTCACATGCTTTAACGCAGGAATTTGATAAAAGTTTTCTTTTTTTACAAAAAAAATAAAACCCTGCCAAGGCGAAGGCATAAATACAGTAGTTCGTATTCTGCCTTCCTGCCTGTGCAGGGCTTTTAAAGCGTACGTTAAACGATATCTATAGATCGACTGTCTGAAGCGCTTGGCTACGCTCTGTATCCCGTTCAAGGATCGGCTTTAAGTATCGACCTGTATAGGATTCTTCGACTTTCACGAGTTGCTCCGGTGTCCCGGTAGCCAAGATCGTTCCACCGCCACTTCCGCCTTCCGGTCCCAAATCAATCAGATAATCGGCTGTTTTAATCACATCCAGATTATGCTCAATGACCAGCACCGTCTCTCCTGAATCAACCAAACGATGCAGCACCGTCAATAATCGATCAATATCGTGAACATGCAGACCAGTTGTCGGCTCATCCAAAATATAAATGGTTTTGCCTGTGCTGCGACGATACAATTCGGAGGCCAGCTTCACACGCTGTGCTTCACCGCCTGACAAGGTAGTCGCTGGCTGACCCAGCTTGATATACCCCAAACCTACATCCATCAGCGTCTGGATCTTGCGATGAATCTTCGGAATATTTTCAAAAAACTCCGTCGCATCCTCTACCGTCATCTCCAGCACATCGGCAATACTTTTTCCTTTGTATTTAACCTCCAGGGTCTCCCGGTTATAACGCCTACCTTTGCACACTTCGCATGGGACATACACATCCGGCAGAAAATGCATCTCAATCTTGATGATGCCGTCGCCTCTACAAGCTTCACAACGACCTCCCTTAACGTTAAAGCTAAAGCGGCCTTTCTTGTAGCCTCGTACTTTGGCCTCGTTCGTCTGCGAGAATAAGTCACGGATATCATCAAATACACCAGTATACGTTGCAGGATTGGAACGCGGTGTACGGCCAATTGGCGATTGATCGATCTCAACAACCTTTTCGATATGCTCTAGCCCGCGAATTTCTTTGTGCTGCCCTGGACGCACTCTCGCCCGGTTCAGATCACGCGCCAACGTTTTGTACAAAATTTCGTTGACCAGCGTCGACTTTCCAGAGCCGGATACACCAGTAACAGCCGAGAAAACACCCAACGGAATTTTGACATTCACATTTTTGAGATTGTTCTCCTTGGCTCCGCGAATCTCCAGCCACTTATCAGCAGGCTTGCGCCGCTCGGTATTGACCGGAATGAACTTGCGTCCGCTCAAATACTGCCCGGTTAAGGAATTCGGGTCTTCCATAACTTCCTGCGGGGTCCCCTGCGACATAATCATCCCACCGTGGATTCCAGCTCCCGGCCCGATATCAATGATATAGTCCGCCGCCATCATCGTATCTTCATCATGCTCCACCACGATCAAGGTATTGCCAAGATTCCGCATATGCTCCAAAGCACTAATCAGACGATCATTATCTCGCTGATGCAGCCCGATACTAGGCTCGTCCAAAATATAAAGCACACCCATCAGACTGGACCCGATCTGTGTCGCCAATCGGATACGCTGTGCCTCACCGCCTGACAACGTGCCTGCCGCACGGCTTAAAGTCAGGTATTCCAGACCCACGTTAACGAGGAATCCCAGTCGGCTGTTAATTTCTTTTAAAATGAGATTGGCAATCGACTTCTCCTTCTCACTCAGCTCCAGTGTATGGAAAAAGTTTGAGGCTTCACCGATAGACAGGGCTGTTACATAAGCAATATTGCGCTCTTGAATGGTTACCGACAGGCTTTCTTTTTTCAGTCGATGTCCCTTACAGGTGTTACATGGCTTTGCACTCATAAAGCCTTCAATAAATTCACGTATGCCCTCAGAAGCCGTATCACGATACCGACGCTCCAAGTTGGGGATAATCCCCTCAAAGGTCACATAGGCTTCCTTACGTTGACCAAAATCATTTTCATAGCGGAAACGGATCTTCTGCTCACCCGTTCCATGTAAAATGAGGTTCATTTGTTCTGTCGTCAATTGACTAACAGGAATGTCCTGTGGAATACCGTAGTGCTCGCATACTGACTGTAAAAATTGAGGATAATAAGTGGAAGTTCCCCCACTCCAAGCCTGAAACGCCCCATCTTCCACACTTTTTTCAGGATCGGGAATGAGCAAATCAGGGTCAACCACCATTTTAACTCCTAACCCATCGCAATCCGGGCAAGCGCCGAACGGACTATTAAAGGAAAACATTCTTGGAGACAGTTCATCTATGCTGAATCCACAAATCGGACATGCAAAGTTGGAGCTGAACCGCAACTCCTCTTGCCCCATAATGTCTACAAGCAACTGCCCGCCTGAAAGATTCAATGCCGTCTCAATAGAGTCAGACAGACGCGCACGCACATCTTCCTTGACAACGATGCGGTCTACGACCACTTCAATCGAGTGCTTCTTATTCTTTTCCAACTCAATCTTCTCAGACAATTCACGCAGTTCGCCATTCACACGTACCCGCACAAAGCCCTGCTTGGCTATATCCGTGAACAGTGTTTTATGCTCACCTTTGCGACCCGATACCAATGGAGCTAGGATTTGCAGTCGTGTCTTCTCAGGATACTGCAAAATGCGGTCTACCATCTGTTCGACGGTCTGTGACGTGATTTCAATGCCATGTTCAGGACAATGAGGATGACCCACCCGGGCAAACAACAACCGCAGGTAGTCATAGATTTCGGTAACCGTTCCGACGGTAGAACGCGGATTCCGACTTGTTGTTTTTTGGTCAATGGAAATGGCAGGAGACAGACCGTCAATCGAATCAACGTCCGGCTTCTCCATTTGCCCGAGAAATTGACGGGCATACGCAGATAAAGATTCCACATACCTCCGCTGCCCTTCCGCATAGATCGTATCGAAAGCCAGCGACGATTTACCTGAGCCGCTAAGCCCTGTCAGGACGACGAACTTGTCCCGTGGAATCGCCACGTCAATATTTTTGAGATTATGCGCGCGTGCGCCTTTGATGATGATGCTTTCATTCGCCAAATGTTTCATCTCCTTAGCCGTAGTTCACGTCATGCTATATCGCATTGGATTATCCCATGGAAGTGATATATCGCAAAGAGAACGACCACATAGGCCGCCCTCACTATTTTTAAAAGCAAAGCAATCAAACATTTTATTTTCATATGTTTTGCTTCTAGCTTATTCTCAATGTTTAATCAGCTCGCAACTCCAGCAAAGCATCACGCAGCTCGGCTGCCCGCTCGAACTGTAGGTTCTTGGCGGCGTCTTTCATCTCTGCTTCCAGACGCTGAATGAGTGATTGGCGCTCCTTCTTGGAAAGTTTACCCGTCTCATTAGGAAGGTAATCATTCTTCGATTCTGCCACCTTAGTTGCTTCAATAACATCACGAATCTTTTTACGTATGGTTTGCGGGGTAATCCCATGTTCTTCATTATACTGAATTTGAATCGCACGCCGACGTTCCGTTTCCTTTATCGCTTTATCCATAGAATCGGTAATCTTATCGCCGTACATAATAACACGACCGTCACTGTTCCGTGCTGCCCGTCCGATTGTCTGTATCAGAGAGCGCTCAGAACGCAGGAAGCCTTCTTTGTCTGCATCCAAAATCGTGACCAGAGATACTTCCGGCAAATCAAGACCCTCCCGTAACAGGTTAATCCCGATTAGCACGTCGAAGGTCCCTAGACGAAGATCCCGCAAAATAGCCATCCGCTCCAACGTCTTAATCTCGGAGTGCATATACCGGACCTTGATGCCTACTTCTTTTAAATAGTCAGTCAAATCTTCGGACATCTTCTTCGTAAGTGTGGTCACCAGCACCCGTTCTTCACGTTCTATGCGAAGCCGTATTTCATTAATAAGATCGTCAATCTGCCCCTTGCTCGGACGCACCTCAATAATCGGATCAAGAAGCCCGGTAGGACGAATAATCTGCTGCACCATCGTTTCGCACTTCTCCATCTCATAGGGTCCTGGAGTAGCTGATACATAGATAATCTGACTTACCTTGTCCTCAAACTCTTCAAACTTCAACGGGCGATTATCCAATGCAGACGGCAAACGAAAACCATGATCCACCAGTACATTCTTACGTGCTTGGTCACCGTTATACATGGCACGAATCTGCGGCAATGTAACATGGGACTCGTCAATGACGATCAGCATATCATCCGGGAAATAATCCATTAGCGTATATGGTGTTGCTCCTCGTTCACGGAATGTCAGTGGACCTGAATAATTCTCGACACCGGAACAAAAACCAACCTCTTTCATCATCTCGATATCATAGCGGGTACGTTGCTCCAAACGTTGCGCTTCTAACAGCTTCCCTTGCTCCTTCAACTCCGCTAACCGCTCTTCAAGCTCACGTTCAATGTTGACCAATGCTACCTTCATCGTATCCTCATGAGTAACAAAGTGAGATGCCGGGAAAATAGCAATATGATCACGTTCACCGATCAATTCACCCGTAAGCACATTAATCTCGGTAATTCGTTCAATTTCATCCCCGAATAGTTCTACACGTATAGCGTGTTCCCCATGGGAAGCCGGGAATATTTCTACAACATCCCCCCGTACACGGAAAGTACCCCGCACGAAGTTGATATCGTTCCGCTGATATTGAATATCGACCAAGCGGGACAAAATCTGATTGCGGGGTTTCTCCATGCCAACTCTAAGCGAAAGCAGCAGACTTGAATATTCTTTCGGCGAACCCAAACCATAAATGCAGGAGACACTCGCTACAATAATAACGTCACGACGCTCAAACAGAGAGCTTGTCGCTGAGTGGCGAAGTTTATCAATCTCCTCATTGATGCTGGAATCCTTCTCAATATACGTATCGGAAGACGGGATGTATGCTTCCGGTTGATAGTAATCATAGTAGCTGACAAAATAATCGACGGAGTTATTCGGAAAGAATTCTTTAAACTCACTCGCCAGTTGAGCAGCCAAAGTCTTATTATGTGCAATAACCAGCGTAGGCCGATTTAACTTGGCAATGGTTTGTGCGATGGTAAACGTCTTACCTGTTCCCGTAGCACCCAATAGCGTTTGATGCTTCTTTCCTTCTGCAATTCCCTCTACCAATTCAAAAATGGCCTGGGGCTGATCGCCTTGAGGTTGGAATTCCGACTGAATTTCAAAAGTCTTATCGCTAACAACGATATCACTCATTGCCCTGCATCACCCTTATCGTCTAAAATGGAAACATCATGATTTTACACCAGTCGAGCTTTAACGTCTTTGCCTGTAACTCTATGTCGATATTTCCCGAGCAATGATACTTGGGAAATATGGTTGGATAAGAATGTTTGTTCCCGTATTATACCTCTTTCTTACCGCGGATGCAAACGATAAGTCTTGAATAGGAGTGAATTAAATTTTGGATATCACCATCGTATTGGGCATCATCGCAGGAATCATAGCATTAATCGGTGGCTTCTTATGGGAAGGCGGCGAATTTACCGGGCTGCTTCAAGGTACATCGGCTCTCATTGTATTTGGGGGAACTTTCGCCGCAGTTGTGATCAGCTACCCCGCTTCCAAGCTGAAGACGATCCCCACCGCTCTACGGATGGCATTTAGCCGTGAGGACAATCCTACGGAGCAATATATAGAAGATTTGGTTTCCATGGCTGCCACCTCACGCCGATCCGGTGTGCTTGCGCTAGAGCGTATTTCGTCAGAGCATCCGAATGCATTTTTGCGCGAAGGTCTTCAGTTGGTCATCGACGGCACCGAGCAGGAACAGATCAAACAGATTTTAGAGCTTGAGTTAGATGCCATTGAACACAAACATGAAGGGTACGCCAAAATATTTGAATCCGCAGGCGGTTATGCTCCTACGATGGGGATTATCGGTACGGTTATGGGCCTAATCCATGTACTGGGCAGCCTGACCGAGCCTACTGCGCTTGGTCCGTCCATTGCTGTTGCCTTTATCGCAACCCTATACGGCGTTGCTAGCGCCAATCTGATCTTTCTGCCCATCGCATCCAAAATAAGAGCAGCCAGTGAGAGTGAAATTATCACGATGGATTTGCTGCTGCAAGGTATTCTGGCTATCCAAAACGGAGAGAATCCAAAGCTTGTACGCAAAAAGTTGGAGTTCTTTATCCGCTCAGAGCAAAATATAGATCGCAAACCGCCTCGTCGCTCACGCACTGAGGACGCATCTCCAAAGGAGGACTTCCATGAGAACGCGCGGTAAGCGCCGTGGGGGTCAAGGAGGCGGCGGAGACCATCGTGACCGCTGGATGATTACCTATGCCGATTTAATCACCCTGCTGCTCATATTTTTCGTTGTGATGTATGCCATGAGTAGTTTGGATGCTAAAAAATACGATGTCGTTGTTCAATCCCTTCAGGATACGTTCCACAAGGGAGATTCTATTTTGGAGCAAGGCTCGGGCATTACAGGTACTGCCGATCGTTATACCAGCAAGAATCCACCCACGACCAAGCAACCAGCAGCCGATAAAAAGGAAGCCGGATCGACAAAGCTTACCGAACGTGAACAAGCATTCCGCACGCAGGAAAAAGAGCTGCAAAATTTAATGGGTGTCATTCAAGAATATATTACGGACAACAAACTGGAAAATCAGATTTTTGTGTCAGATCAGCCGCGTGGTATTGTCATTACGCTGAATGACCGCTTTTTATTCGATCAAGGTAGAGCTGCACTCAAGCAAGGCTCTGCCAACACACTATCCAAGTTGGCCAGTCTATTTCGAGATTTGAAAACACCGATTAGTATTGAGGGCCATACGGACAACATTCCATTCACGCGTTCCTCTAACTCATCGACCTACAAGGACAACTGGGAGCTTTCCGGCGCTCGGGCACTGTCTGTACTCCGGTTCTTTATCGACCGAGAGCAACTTTCACCCTCAGGATTTCAGTATGCAGGTTATGCAGATACCCGACCGGTTGGTGACAATAGCACCGAAGCTGGACGACAAAAAAACCGCCGTGTCGAAATCACCGTGCTACGCCAGCTTCAACAGTAAAACCCAAAAACCTCCTGAGTCACGCAATAACGTGAATCGGGAGGTTTTTTTGATACATATTCATCATTAATACATGGCTTCCGCCTGATGTAGACGCAGAACAATAAACCGTACGAACAACGTGGATAAGAGCAGCGTACGAGATGCAATAGAGATTATTTTGTTTATTCTATATCCCACTATGTATTAGAAGCCCTGGTGAAGTTAGATTCTATCTTGTCATGATGCTTGAAGATTAATAAGATAGGACAAGCTCGTGTTGCTTCTCTTGTATTTGTGAACTTTGGGGGATGCTCTGTTGTCTACGATAGCTATATTTCCAGTCGCTGTACTTATTAAGGAGTCGATCTAACTCCATGGACTTGATTAACACCCGCCGGTCCTTCAATCCCACCTCATTCGCCAAATCATTTAATTCCTTCCGCTTTTCTTCGATGCATTCCTCCAATTGTTTCCATTTCACATCAATAAACCTCCTGTTCGGTGTGGTATTTACATTAGTTTACAAGCTGATACCTTCCCTACAGGTTAAAAATATAATAAAACCCAATTCATCCCTTTAACGGGGAGAATCAAAAAACCAGCTTTAACGAGGCTGGTTTCTTGATTCATATCTATTTACTTGGAAAACTCCCTTGGAACTCATCTGGAAGTGAACAGCACTATTGGATTTCACCCACCTCTACCATGACTAGAAACTGAAATATGAGAATTATTACTAACTATAATATCATGGAAAGAAGACAGAACCCCGATATTACTAACTACTATTAGAGAAAGCAAAAGTGAAAGTAAAACCTTCCTCATCTTTGCACACCTCCTTAATAATAGATTTATAAATCTCAATTTGTCCTTCGTCACATAAAGCTCTATTATTTTCGAATAAAACCATACTTTGGGCGAAACTCTCTACATTTTTAAGAAAGAATGATATCTGTATACATTGTAAATTAGCATTTATTGCATCCTTGTATCTCTTATTTCGTCTATAATAAATGGCTAATTGAAAATTAAAATTATAATAATCATCCATAATTATTACATCCTGAGTATTTCTAAAAATATCAATATATTGGATAAATCGATCCAATATACTGTCAACTGAGAAGAAATTTCTATTAGCCGATTCTAAAATATTCACAAGACCTGGTAATATCTCATCATTATTGTTCTCTAATAAGTTTACATATTGAGGGAGCACAGACGTATCTCCTAATAGTAAATCAAGTGTATAAGAGTTCCCCATAGACCATACCTTAAACTTTTCCACTTCTCTTTTCCCAACGGTGTTTAAACCCTCAAACCAACTTAGATCGGCATACTCAGCAACAATTTTTTTTGCATTCTCATAGTCACCAATTTTTTGTAAGGCATAAGCTTTCATAAGTAATCCTTGCCCATAATATACTACTAAATGTCGTTCGGTCTTTATCGGTACATAATTCCTGTTTTTCCGAGCCCTTCTTTTTTTTTCTTCTTCATATATAATTTTAGATTGTTCCCAAAGCTCATCGCTGTGTGTAAGTGTTTCTTGCCATTTATGTAGTGAAGAATATATATTTGTTAGTTGCAACAATCCGTCTAATTGATGGCACTCTGGCAACCGAAAACGAAAAGGTTCAAATCGTATAGCCGCCTTTAAATTTAATTCAGTATTCTCTCCAATTTTTGCACGAAACAATTTATAATGGCTTATCGCCAATCTCTCAGAATGTTGATACTTTTCATTTTCAATGACACATTCATAGAAAGGAATTGCCTCTTGCAGCTTCCCCCCTTCATAAAGCTCCTCTGCCAAAGCAAAGATTGTTGGAATGTGGTTAAGATCTTCCATTAAGCGTGAAAGCACTTTCTCAACACATCGCAGGTTTCCCACTTCAACACAACGAATCAGGAACGGCTTGACCCTTTTCCAATGTGGTCTTCCATCATAAAAACATTCATCCACATACAGATCATATAACCAGCCCTCTGGATAATTAAAGGCTTTGGTAATCAAGTCCATTTGTCTTACAGATATAGGTTTAGGTGGATTTCCGTTAAGCATCGCACTAAATATACCCCGGTTAAGCCCCGTAGCTTGTCCAAAACTATTAAACGTGTAGCCACCAAGTTTTAATTCTTTCTCAATTTCCGAACGAATCGTGGTTGCATTTTCCAATAAAAACACCCCCGGCATATTCAGATGATTTTAAAAAATCACCCTCCTCGACAATCAATTACAATATACTAGAAATTATATGAATAAATTGGATGATGGTCAACCCCTTTTCTACACTGTTTTATTATATTATGGAATTTGATGTTATTAAAATAGTTCCCACAAGAACTAAATGACGAATAATTAAGGTAATTTAATTACCTCCACGCTTAATCTAGCTTTGTCTACACTCATACTATAGGAGTGTGGATGTCTATGGAAACAACGAAACTACTAGGAACAAAAATCCGCCAATTTCGAAAATTGCGGGGTATTACACAAGAACAGTTAGCAGAAGCATCCGATTCAACAGGTTCCTATATCGGCAAGTTAGAGCGCGGTGAGGTCAATGTGCAGATCAAGACACTGGAAAAATAGCAGAGGCGCTGGACACAAACGTATTTGCATTTTTTGACTATAATCCATATGAAGAACTCAAAAGCCAGCCTTGGATTTGGGAATGCGTTCATATCCTTTCCCAGCAGAATGAAGCGGGGCAAAATAAAGCTTATCGCATATTGAAGGAACTTTTCTCGTCAGAGAGTGAGCTTTCTGAAAATAACCCTGATAATTTAAATGGTAATGAAAAAAATTAGATTTCCGAATAGCCTTGCTATTTAAATACCAAATAGGCTATGTTTCTCTACCTAATAATAGTAGTAGGTCACATAGCCTTTTATAAGTTTCAAGAAGTCATTTGCTTAATATTACTTTCAACAGTTTTAAGTACTTTTTCATATTCTGCCCGTTGTTCATGTATCGAACGGTCTTTGTATTTCTCAAACAACAACGTGATAGACTTGATATAGAAAGCTTTATCATTCAATTGTGAGGATGCTTTGAGACTGTTCAGCATACTGTCGATCGCCTCAGAGTAGTTTCCCTTATTAAAAGGGTATCGACTAAACTTAAGAAAAAAAACGAGAATAGGTCACTAGGTCAGTACATAAAAAAATGAGCAGGTGGGTACTAAATCCCCTGCTCATTTTAGCGATAGTATTTATATCATTTTAATTAGCTGTCGGTTCGGTTCCCCAAACAAGTACCCCATTATGATACAACGTAGCTTTCGTATGATCGGCGAATGAAGTTTGCGTGCCTTTATACGAGTAATCGTCACTTTCGTTATAGTTCGACCAGTCTGTTTTATGAATACGAGTTTGAATTCCGCCCGTGCTTCCTCTAGGTGCTAACACGCCTGCATCTGAGTTGAAGCTGACTTCCAAATAATAATCAGCACCGGTTGCAGCCTTATCCATTTTAACCAGTTTACCATTCAGCTTTGAGCAGCTCAGCATTGCATAGTCGCAGTTGAATGTCTGCTCACGGTCACCGTCGATCGTGTAGTAGTAGCGAATTTTCAACTCGTTGATCGGTACGGAGGCTGTACCTTTGTTTACAATTTGGAAATGCGGGTTCAAGTGATTGTCGTTCACATTTGTATCCGCTGTGCGATACTGGAGCACCAGTCCCGTTGTCGGCTGCTGAGTATCCGCTTTCGGTGCTGCGCTAGCCGTGTTCGAAAGCGTTTGACCTGCATCGTTCTTCGCTACGACTTGGTAATAGTATATCGTGTCTGCCGTTACGGCTGTGTCGGTGTAGCTGCTTTCGTATACATCGCTCGCTACGGTGGCGAACGTACCGTTTTCAGCCGTCGAACGCTTCACTTCATAGCTTGCGGCATTCGCCGATGCTGTCCAGCTCAGCTTTACTTTCGCCGTTTCGCCCGCTGCGTTCAGCGTGAAGCTGCCCGGTACTGATGGTTGCTCGGTAATGCCATACGTTTTTAAGTTAGTCGGGAGCTTTTCAAGCGTAATGACGTTCGGATGATTATACACTTTTTTCAGATGCTCCAGACTGTTTTGTTTGCCGTCTCTCAGGAAATCCCCATACCATGTAGCGAACCAGCTCCAATGGGCTTGATACGCCTTCATCAGATCAGGGTCCGGGATAGGTCCGTTTTCGCTCATGGCAACTAACTTTTTGTCCTTGCCCAATGTAACAAGGTCTTCGTATTTTGCAATCTGCGGGCTGTAGTCGCCTGCTTGCGGATAAGAGTCAAAGCTCAAAATATCCACATACTCATCTCCCGGATACCAATCCGGAGCAACAGAATTCCATACCCAAATCAAATTGTTCAGTTTGTGCACATTCGTCAAACGGTCATGCATCAAAATATACAATTTTTTAACAGGCTCAGGGCCTTTGGCGCCCCACCAGAACCATTTGCCTTCCGCTTCGTGCAAAGGACGGAACAGCACAGGAACTTTCGCATCCTGCAACTTCTTCAATTGCCCCGCAATTACATCGATGTCGCGAATAAGCAATGTATAATCTTCGGACTCTGGATGATTCATCGCATATTCGATATCGAATGTAGTTGAATCGGCATAAAAGCCTCTCCACCATTCTTTTCCCTGCGTATCGATCAGACCTTTTGGCGCATTCCAATGCCATGCAAAGGTAACAATGCCCCCTTGCTTATCCCATGCAATCGCCTTTTCCGTCTCTGTGGAACTAAGACCGTGTTCCACTCTGCTTGGCGAATAGTCGATCAGGTCAAGCGCTGCAATTGCTGGTTTTTTACCTACCTTGGCTTGAAGCCAATCAATTTCGTTTATCTCCTCCTGACCAGAGAGCATATTCTTCCCGTATTGATCAACCAGGTAGTTCATCAATGCTCTTGCTTCTACCGTCGCATTCGGATTAATGAGCGTTTTGGTTACCGCATGCGGTGGACGGTCAGTAGCTGGCTCCAGCTTGACATAGTCGATATCATACCAGCCCCAGCCTGTTTCAAAACCGATCGTATTGGCCCCTGCATTCAACAGAACCTTACCACCGGACGTCTCTTTAAAATCAGCCGTTTCCCAAAGTACCAGCTCGCCAGACGCTTTGCCGTTTAAAGAGAAGTTCGTGCGTTTGTCATCATGAGGAGAACGGTAGCCGATTGTAAGATTGTACAAGCCTGCCGCCTCTGCCTGAATCGTCATCGCCAGGGAATCCCCTGCATTGTGGAAATTAGTTACATAACCAGTACCTGAGAAGCCAGTCCCGCTGGATTCCACAATGGTTCCCTTCAGCGTGCCCTCTTCGGCTTCATAGCGATCCGGTCCATCTACAGGCGCTCGAGGAACCGCTTTCAAAACATTGGATTCGCTCATTCCCGCCTTTGTTTTTGCGGTTATTTTATAATAATAAGAAGTGCCGTTCGTTACGTTGGTATCTGTATAAGACGTTTCGACCAAGTTGGATGCTACAGCAGTAAAAGGACCGTTTTCATACGTAGCCCGCTGTACACTGTACCCTACAGCTCCGCTGGAAGCGTCCCAGGATAAATCGACTTTCCCATCGCCAGCCTCAGCCCTCAGCGCAAAGCTTTCAGGACCTTCCACAGGTGGCACAGACGTATCATTGCCAGCAGTCAAGACGATATGATAAGCCGTCAATGGTGGTACTGTATAGGTAAAGCGGTTGCCTGAAATTTGCGTGATTGGTGCGGATTCCTTAATTTGCGAGCTATTTTTGTCGAAGCCCCATACTTTACCGGAACCGTAAGTCGTCTCGCCGGAAAGATCAAATTGGGCGTCGAATGCGCTGTCCATGCTTTTATTCATGACAACGAGGTGCAGTTCTTTGTAGGATGCATCTGTTACGGAAGCATGCACCGAGCTATTAACAATATCCGACGTTTGCGCGTTAACGCTGATATCACCGAAAGTAGAGCTTTTTCCGTCATAATTGCGATAAAGCTTGTAAGCGGCACTAACGTAGTTGTTGGCACCCTCCTTTAACTTCCAGTAGTTTGCCATATAAACGTCGTTTTTGCCCAAGATGCCCAGCACATCGGTCATAGCGATACCACCGGAAATATCATTTTCGCCGCCATAGCTATACTCAGTCAAAGCCAGCTTGGTTCCCGGGTAATACTTATCCACCGACTGCTTTAATCGAGGCAATAAAGGCAAGAATTCACTGTTCCATTGAGCGATCCAGCTATCTTCCTTGTAGGTCGGATCCCACAAAGTACGAGGCGCCTGCATTCTGGCTTTCTTCGTTTCGTCATTGCCTACCTCATTCGTAATTCGTATGCCTCCGCCCATCGCTTCAGGATACCAGTGGACGTCGAAAACATCCAGCAATCTCTTGCCTTCGGCTTGCGAACTGAGGCGCATTTGATCCAGGTAATAGTCCACGAACCAGCTGTAGTTGCCTTTTACAGAGCTCCAATCAGGTGCGGTTTGAAGATCTGTATAGGCGCCAAAACCGTAAAGAACGGGCCCAAAAATTTCCGCACCCGCGTCAACCGCTTTAACAGCTTTGGATAAACTTACCGACCGGTCTACCAACTCTTTGGCTCCGACCTTTTCACCATGAATGCGCGGATGCGTGTGCGACCAGAGAGCGGGTTCATTGTCGAGCGCATATCCTTTCACGCCCGTCTTTGTTGAAGCAACGCCGTACTTTTTCACTAAAAAGTTGACGAATTCATCCGCATAAACCTGATTGTCATTCAGATCAGGCTGTAGTTGGAACGGCGCATTTTTAGCGTTTACGACCTGATTCCAACGAGCAGAAGGGGCCTTTTCACTTTCCTGCACACTTCCGTTTCCATCCTTGGCCACATAACCAGCCATCGGCAGCGTGACTAAAGAATATGTGCCCTGCTTCAGCGATTGATCGTGAAACGAGGTTGCCACCGCACCTGGCTTTTCACATTCGGCTTTTGTCAATCCGGCGTTGTCGCATAAATAGCTATCGCTGGACTGCATCCAGTCACTTCCTGCATTGGACATATTGTTTTCCCAGTTATATCCGGTCATTCGATTGCCACCAAGTCGTCTGGCAGTCAGATTCTCATCGCCTGCCAATTCCTGATTCGTACCGTAAATATAAGGGCTAATCGGCTTACGATCCTTGGATGTATCGACTTTAATGGTAACGGTCTTTGCCGTTTGACCGTGAACTACAGTTGGAGTCGGTAGAGCCCCCCCTACTATAATCTTGCATGCCATGACGACCGGCAGCCATTTGGAACGTTTGGACCAAATACCACTACTATTTTTCTCCTTCATGCCGCTTTCCTCCTTTAAGTTTGAAAAGAGCGGCACCCATACGAGTGCCGCTCTACAAGGCTTTAAGGCTCCTGATTCCAAACGAGTTTATCGTTCTGGTACAGCGTCATATCCCTGCTTGAAATGTTCCAGCCGAAGACAACACCCTCTTTCTTTGAAACTGGATTTATAATATTACCTTAACACAAAGGTATATTGACATTTTTAACTATTGTTTTAATTAACTAGTATTAATTTCTTAAATAACCATATTGCTTGAGTATCCCAATAGCTCTTGCTTATCCACACTCGTCCTTCCTACCGTACTTTATCCTTTTGAATAAGCTTATAATAGATGCGCGCAGGCTCTGATTCTCCAGTGGATAAAATGTATTCTGCCAAAGGTGCGCACAGCTTTTGGAGGTAAAAGGAGTATAGTAGCTCGGCCGTGTCAAAATGAATTTTCAACACCTGCTTCATCAAACCTTCGAATTTGGAGTAATCCAGTTCTTCCGGGGTAATATCAAACGGGTACTCAGGAAAGGTTTTTTTCTGAATTTCAACAAATTGCTCCCTAAGCTTCGGTTGATTGCCTGAACGGGCAGCCGAGAAATTCATCATAAAAAAAGATACAAAGTCCGTCTCACGATCACTTAACTTATAGTACTCACACCAACGCATGAATATCAGTGGTTTTACCATATATAAATCTCCTTTAACAAAAGTTCAGATTTATCATGAATCTTACAAAAATCTAGTGGGTTCCATCTTATGTAATATATAGGTTAAGCCCCATTTTAAAATATGATTCCTTAAATGAATTTTGCTTTTTAACATATCCCCTTCTTATATATCTATGAAAGTGGACAACAAAAAAAGACCGTTTCAGTATCTTAATGACGCTGACCAAGTCTTCTCATAATCATCCGTATAATCGCATTCGTATTTATTCTAATCTTCTACATAGCTGCAAGGTTACAGGCTGCACGTGAACACATAAGCGGGCGGGACATTGCAGTTTACCTTTTTAATCTGAATGTCAGCAAAAAAGGTGCGGAAAAAATTGTGTTTGACCTTGCTGTACTGGAACGTAATAAATTTGCCTTCCTGGCCCAAAACCTCAGCCGTTTGTCCCAAAATAAGGCTAGATAACGCGCCTGGCAGGCTGGTGAAAGGGAGCCCTGATACGACATAATCCACTTTTGGAACCTCATACTGTCGTATATACTGCGCTACATGCTCAGCCGATCCATGAATGATGTGTACCTTCTCCAAGTGTCCGTACTTGCTTTGTAGCGTTTTGTAAAACGATTCATTAGCTTCAATCACTAAAAGTAGCGTTTCTGGACGCTTGTTCAAAATCAGCTCTTGCGTAAACACACCGGTCCCTGCACCATATTCAATAATGCACGATGCTTTGTCAAAGTAAATCGGTGTGGCAATTTGTTTGGCCAACTGTCTTGAGCTGGGTATAACAGCGCCTACGCTGCGTGGATGCCTGATGTACTCTCGAATAAAGTGAATCGCGTTCATCTTTTCCTCTCCCTGCTTGACACACATGATAGACATTCGGTTCATCGACGCTTCTTATTACATATTCATTGTATACCGATCAGAATATTGATTTCAAGCAGGCTACTGTCGGCATATAAAAAGAGCGTAGCCTTATTCGACTCTAATCAAATAATGACTACCCTCTTATTGTAACATCTATTTGTTCATGGTATCCAACTGTGTACCCTCTGCCTGCGATGCCTGTCCAGCTTTACGTCGCCGTGCGCCTATATGCATGGCAACAATCCGATAGATGGAGGCCGGCTGTAGGGATACGGCCCAGCTCGCGTCTGCATCCGGTGCAAGCACGACCCCTAGCTGGTGATGATCGCCATCGTACATGCCTCGCTGCACAAACTTGCTCTCGCCTTGCAGATTGCGTACTTCCAGCTTGCAAAAGGCAGAATTGATCCGCAAGGCCTGGTGTAACTCGGCACGGGTATTCACAATAACTCCATTCACGCGGTAAATGGCCTCGCCCGGCAGTATGCCCATGGCTGTCGCCGGACTGTCTGGCAGCACAGCGAGCACACGCATCCCTTGCTCCGGATGGACAAACATCGGGCTAAGACGACTTTCCTCCATATTACCATACCAGATCAGTGCCTCATGAGCCAGAAAAGAGAATAACGCTGCTAACAATATCAGCGGACTCCACCATGCAGCCAGCAAGCTCAGCAGAAGTAAAGCCACACTGTACAGAAGCAAGCGGTTCGAAGTGAGTACCGCCTTCTGTCGTGGTAGCTGGCCTAGCGTCACGCTGCTGAAGCCCATCAGGACTGGTAAGGCTGCCAGCATATACCCGGTTCCGGCATCGCCGCCGAACAACGGTGTCCAGGGAAGCATGAATCCTCCCTGAGTGGGTACCAGCAATAACAACGGAATGGGCCAGAGATCTTCCATCCGATAGCCGCCAACCAATCTCCCCCGTTTGCCCTCGACAAACAGTGGAGTGGCAGCTTTCCCCCCTTGCCAGCGAACCAACAGCGCCTCAGCCACATGCAGCACGGCGACCAACACCAACAGTGCTGGAATATCCAATCCGCGGATAGCCGTTACTGAAGTTCCGAGCGCTCCCACAGGTTGCCAGCCACTGGCCACATTTAGGAAAAATTGAACCACACCTAGCAGACCTACCGAATAAGCGAGACACAGGTAACGGACGCGTACCAGCATGAGCAGTAATGTTGCTACCCACAGGCACACGATGGAAGCCGGGTTCAGATGCACGCTGACGAACATTCCCAGAGCGGATAGCGCCGTTCCAGCAAGCAAACCACTCCATACGACACGCCAGGTCTCTGAGGCCCAGCTATGCATTTTAGTATGAAATAGCTTGCGCTCCAGCAACATTTGCCGACGATAACCAAGTGCGACAATGAGTATTGAGATATAATAAAACGGCTGCATAAGCAGGTATAAGCAAGCATTCAAGACGCTCCATCCCCATTGTAATGCCCATTCCAAGTCCATTCACACTCCCTTATGCCCCTGGCCCGCTGTATAGCGGATCACGTACACTTCATATCCATTTATTCTATATGAAATTGCCAACGTAGGGAAGACAAACCGACAGACTGCAAATAAATCCCAATATAAAAGGAGGCTGTTTCCAGCCCCCTTGTTGTAGCCTCACTATTATTTCGCTACGCTTGTCTTCATTTCCTTCCGAATCTCTTCAATCCCCTGCTTGAGTTGATTATCATTTTTCGGATCACGAATTTTCTCAATCAGCTTGGCTTCCATCGCTGCTGCTGTCTTCGCATCAATGATGCCACTAGCCGTCAGCTTCGCTTGTTTTTGAAAAGCAATAACAGAGCTTTCAGTTACTTTGTCAAAATAGCCATCCTCGCGACCTGGTTTGTAACCCAAACCTTGCAGAATGATTTGTGCATTTTTCACATCACTGCTATTCATATTGTATTTCAAGGACTTTTCCTTGTTCAGCGGTGCTGCTGTGAAGTATTCAGGCTGTTCCACCGCGATGTTCGGCTTAATCCCTTTTTTATGAATCCACGTTCCATTTGGCGTTAACCATTTGGCAATCGTGATTTTGAGCAGGCTACCGTCACCCATTTGCTTGTCATAGCTGGTTTGTACAGTACCTTTACCAAAGGAGTTTTCCCCGATCAACACAGCACCTGCTGATTGCTGGAGAGCACCTGCCAGAATTTCGGACGCACTTGCGCTACCTTTATTCATTAGCAAAGTCACAGGGTAATTTTTACGTGAACCTTTGGATTTCTCTTCTTCACGCTTCTGATTCTTGTCTTCCACTTGTACAATCGTTTTGCCGGAAGGTACAAATTGCTGCGCAATCTCAATGACAACGGAAAGCACGCCGCCCGGGTTATTACGCACGTCAATGACGAGCCCTTTTAGCCCTTGCTTCTCGAGCTTCGCCAACTCTTCCTTGAATCGTTCTGCTGTATTCAAGGAGAACTGGGTGATCGTGATGACGCCTACACCGTCGCTTTCCATATGAGCTGTTACAGTTTCCATATCAATATTGTCACGGGTAATCGTGTATTCGAGCGGATCAGGAGAGCCACTGCGCTGAATTTTGACTTTCGCCTGACTGCCTTTAGGTCCACGGATTTTGGAAACGGCCTTGTTCAGATCCAATCCGTCCAGTGTTTCACCATTAACAGACAAAATAATATCCTTAGAGCGTAGCCCTGCCTTTTCAGCCGGCGAGCCTTTAATTGGCGTGACTACAACTACTTTTCCGTTTTCAGCCGCTACTTCAGCTCCGATCCCGGTAAAAGAGCCTTCTATAGATTGCTCGAACTGTTGTGCAGTTTCTTTACCCATATAAGAGGAATACGGGTCGCCGAGCGACTCCATCATACCATTGATGGCGCCATCCACCAGCTTGGTACGATCCACATCCTGATAATATTGTCCCTGAATCAGGTCAATCGCCGTCTCGATTTTGCGGATATCACTTCTGGAGGTAGAACTGCTACCTGTCACACTCGCCAGCAGTCCTTCGCCCAGAGCGCTGTTCCCTACTGTAGTCGTTCCAGTATAGGCAAAAGTGAGCAGACTGCCGCCAAGCAGCCCGATCACCATCAAGAGTATCGCTGTACTTTTTTTCAACATCTAATCGTCCACCGCCTTCTCGTTATCTTGTATCCTATTGCCTTACAACGCATATCCATCCACGAAGTATACGTCTAGCTTGTACGGAATATGTTAATTGTATCCTACTCCGTGTCTCAATGCACATGTTCTTCATCGGATATTAACCATTACAGCAAAGCCCTATCTACAACCGTAATGGCTATAAATAGGGCTTACCTTATTTACTATAAATAGTTCATCGGATTTACAGGTTTGTTATTTTCACGCACCTCAAAATGACAGTGAGGTCCCGTGGAATTGCCCGTCGAACCAACTTCTGCAATTTTTTGACCACGTTTCACAGTCTGCCCCGTATGAACCACCGTACCGCCATTGCGAATGTGTCCGTATAGGGTCCATAGTCCGTCTCCATGGTCAATTACAACTGTGTTTCCATAACCACTCCACCACTCGGCAACAATGACAACACCGTCTTCAGCTGCATGAATATCAGTTCCCTGCGGAGCCGCCATATCAATACCTGTGTGGCCTTTAAGCTTGCCAGTAATCGGATGTACCCGCATGCCAAAAGTAGATGAGAGTCTGTAATGAGATACAGGTAAAGCCAACGTACCTGATCCACCCGTATACGTACTGGCTGCCGCATGGCTGGAATTCGAGGCAGCGCCTGAGGAAGAAGATGCATATCGTTTGGCTTCAGCCGC
This sequence comes from Paenibacillus sp. SEL3, assembly GCF_054602585.1. Classification (NCBI taxonomy): domain Bacteria; kingdom Bacillati; phylum Bacillota; class Bacilli; order Caryophanales; family Paenibacillaceae; genus Paenibacillus; species Paenibacillus sp. SEL3. The sequence continues at coordinate 2,551,417 of NZ_CM137725.1, forward strand.
ACGTGCAGCCGCTCTGGCGCGTGCTGCTTTGGCAGCCTGCTCCGCTCTGAGCTTGTTCTTCTCCTGCACCAGACCCACACGTTTGTTCGCGAGGGCTACCAGCATGTCATTTTGCTCTTCGCTGATTTCATCTGACTCCGCAATATCATGATCATAATTGGAAATCAGTCTTTGCTTCTCTTTCTCCTTCGAATTCAGTTCTGCTTTGGCGCCCTGCTTGAGCGCATACAGCTTCTTGGCATTTTTATATTCCGTATCCAGCTGCTTCTTCTTACTTACGACCAGAGCCTTGTCCTTTTTATGCTCGTCCAACAGGATTTGATCCTGCTCCACGATCGTTTTCAGGGAATCTACCCGGCTAAGAAAGTCACTAAAACTGGACGAAGACATCAGCACGTCCATATATGAGACGGTTCCATCCGTATACATCAAACGCACACGAGTTTCCAGCATTTTTTCCCGTGACTGGATACGATCAATGGCCTCAGCTAAATCTTTTTTAGTCGCACGCAGATTATCTTCCGTTTGATCAATCTGAACCGCAACACGAGTCAGCTGATCACTGACACTGTTAATCTGAGCAAGCACAATTTTTAGGTTTTGCACGGTTTTATTTTTGTAATGTTGGGCATACTGTTTATCTTGAGCAGCCTTTTCCTGTTGTTGCTTGGCAGATTGGGCCTGCTTTTCCAATTTGTTCAGCTGCGAATTGATCTCACTCATGCTTTTGGCATATCCGTCAGAAGGCTGGATTAGCAATGCGGCTACCAAGGTAGCGGCCAACACAGATCCTGTTTTTTTCAACTTGCACTCCCCATCCTTTATCGCAAAATAACACCGGGCTTCCCCGTTCTATTAAATCGACCACGACGTCCATCCAGCGCTTCTTATACTTTTAAGAACTTGCGCATGGACAGGGTACTGCCAACAATTCCGACCAGCATCCCCAAAATAATCAGCAATGCACTCAACTGAATCCAAATGCCTTCAAGTGGCATAAGCTTCAACATATTCAGAGCTATATCGCCCTGAACGGCGGTCAGCAAACGCTGATATCCAGTAAATAAAATACCCACGGTAATCAGGGAACCAATGAGACCAATAAGCGCTCCTTCAATAAAAAACGGCCATCGTATAAAAAAGTTGGTCGCACCGACCAGCTTCATAATGCCAATCTCTCTTCGTCGTGCCAATATGGTCACGCGAATCGTATTCGAGATGAGGAACATGGACATGATCGCCAGTCCAGCGACGAATATAAAGCCTACATTACGAATGAGCTTCGTAATCGTAAAGAGCGTCTCTACGGTGCCTTTTCCATAACGAACCTTTAAAATCGGTTTCTCTGGATGCAACGTATTCAGCTTCTCAATCTTTTCGGCCACAAATGGAACCGTTGTTGGTTCAATAACCTCTACCACAATTTTGTCCGGCAGTGGATTGCTGTCCTTGTCAAAACCCTCCAGCAGCTCCTTGCCGCTGTCACCCAAATCTTTGCGCAGCTCTTCCAAACCCTGAGCTTTAGTCACAAAGGTCGTTTTGCTGATTTCTGGCATCGCCGCGATTTCCTTTTGCAGTGTTTCACGCATGTTTTGCTCTACATTCAGCTCCAGAAATACGTTAACCTCCACCTGACTATCTGCCTGATCAGCCAGGGAATTGACGTTGAGCACCAGCATGATAAATACGCCCAATATGAGCAGTGACACAATAATCGAGGTGACGGATGCCACGGACATCCAGCCATTGCGGAATATGTTTTTGAAACCTTCCCGCACATGACGTAAGAAGGTGTTAAAAGTCATATCCGTACTCCCCTCTTACCTGATCCCTTACGATGTTGCCATTTTCAATGGCAATCACGCGTTTACGCATAGAGTTCACGATGTCCTTATTGTGGGTCGCCATCACAATGGTCGTGCCTCGAAAATTAATTTCGTCCAGCAACTGCATGATCTCCCACGATGTTTCCGGGTCCAGATTTCCCGTAGGTTCATCGGCAATGATCACGGAAGGATTGTTTACGATGGCCCGTGCAATCGCTACACGCTGTTGCTCCCCACCGGAAAGCTGGGCAGGCTCACGATTCATTTTTGTTTTCAAGCCAACCAGTTCAAGCACTTCGGGTACCCGTTTGCGAATCAGCTTCTTGGGAGCTTCAATAACTTCCATAGCAAAAGCCACATTCTCATAAGCCGTCAAACGCGGCAAAAGCCGGAAATCCTGAAAAATGACTCCGATGTTACGACGAACGTAGGGAATTTTACGCTGCTTGAGCTTCCCGATATTAAAACCATTGACTGAAATTTGCCCCTTGGTAGGTACTTCTTCTCTATAAATAAGCTTCATAAAAGTCGATTTCCCCGCTCCAGACGGGCCGACTACGTATACAAATTCATTGCGGTCAATTCTGACCGATACTCCTTGAAGTGCGTGGGTTCCGTTAGTATAGGTCTTCCACACATCCTGCATTTCAATCACTCGATCACTTCCCGTTGCTTAATCATATTACGCATAACCTAATATCCATTCGACATATTCCATGCATTTCCTTTAAAAACTTCTCTATTTCATCATACCGTTTATCATTGTAACAAATTTGTTACCTAAATAGTACCGAAAGTTTTCTGCTTTTGGCACATATATATGAATATTATGGCACACGAGTACGCTATCAAGCTTATCAGACAGGAGACATCTGCATTATGAAAAAAATTCATTTATCTGTCATTTGGATATGGTCTGGTGTTCTGGCGCTAGCCATGTTGTGGGGAGGACTTCATCTGTACGCCGACAGACAAACACTGCCGGAGGGAGTGAGGGTCGGAGGAATTAACGTAGGAAGCATGGATCACACAGCCGCTCTTCGGCTGGTGGATAAAAAATTGGATGCATTGAAGCAACGTCCACTACTTCTGACGGACAGTGACAGCAGTGCACAGGATATAAAAATTACACTCGGGGAAGCAGGAATTCATTATAAAGCGGAGGCATTTCGGAATGCCGTGACGGCACTCAGCTCGGAGCATCTATGGACTCGTGTGCAGACGCGTTTTAGCTTCGAAAAGGAATGGTCTATCACATCTTTCCCACAGGAGGAGATATTAAGGGCCCAATTCGGAGCCGATTGGGAGGAGCAACGGTATGGCATACCTATCAATGCTGTGCGACAGATTGACGGGAATGATCAGATTCGTTATATTCCGGGGCGCTCTGCCCGACGCCTAGATTGGCCCAGATTGGACGCCGCACTAGATAAGGCGCTGCCCAAGGATTTTACCGCTTCGGAAGAGCCCGTACGAGTGGAATTACCTTTCCGTCAGCTGGAGCCGAAAATTTCAGTAGACAGTCTGCGTAACGAAGGGATTGAGCGCAAAATCGTCCAGTTCTCCACCAGTCTCGGCAGCAGCTCGGAAGGACGCGTGTACAATGTTAACTCAGCGGCAAGCACCATTGATGGTTTAATTCTCAAGCCGGGTGACATTTTTGACTATGGCCAATTGATTGCCAAGGCTGAGCGCACTCATGGCTTTCGTGAAGCTCCAGTGATCGTGAACGGTCAGTTGGAGTCCGGTATAGGCGGCGGGATTTGTCAGGTATCCAGCACGGTGTATAATGCAGCGCTGCGAGTCGGTTTGGACATTGTTGAGCGCCGCAACCATTCCTTGCCGGTCAGCTATCTGCCCAAAGGTCAGGATGCGACTTTCGCTACGGGGTCCATTAATTTCCGTTTTAAAAACAATACAGGCAAGCATTTGTTACTTCGTGCGGCTGTCCAAAACCGAACACTTATTGTTAAATTTTTTGGTACATTTCCGTCCAATGTTTCGTATGAACTGGAATCCCATACGGTTCGCGTACTTCCCATACCGGAGAAGAGGCTGCGTAATGACTCACTTTCCCCTGGCTTCTATCAAGTACTTCGGCAGGGCAAAGAAGGGTATGTGGTAGAAACATTTCGGGTAAAAAAGGTAGACGGAAAAGCCGTAGATCGCACCCGAATCAGCCGCGATACGTATCGAGCGCAGCAACGCATTATAGCTAGTTATGGCGGTGGCACATCGTCTGAGCCACAAACACGTGAACCCGAGAAGTCTATTGTCGAGGATGGTATAAGCGAATAAACGAAAAATCCCCCTTCCATTGTCGGCTGGACTTGTTCCAGACAGAATGAAAGGGGGATTTTAGCTATAAATTACTCGCTGCGTTTACCCAAAACAGAAATTTCTACAGGGTCACTTTCGTTACCGTCTGCATCTTTAGCTTTGATTACCAGTCTAACCGTTGCTTTTTGAGTAAGCACACTGATACTAAATGTGCCATCATCTTTGGCTACTGCACTACCGATAGGCAGTTCGTTGGAATAGGCGGTTACTGTGGAACCTGCTTTAGCTGTCCCCGTAATTGTACTTTCTCCGTCATACACATCGTTGACTTTCAGTACTCCCGTAGTTGCAACTGTGTCTGTAGTGCTATCTGTAGTCGTATCCGTAGTTGTGTCTGCATCTGTGTTGGTATCTATTGTTGTAGAGTTGTTCGTAGTCGTGCTATCTGTGCTGGTATTTGTGCTGCTATCTTCTGTTTCGCTGCCAGAAGTAGTCGACGTGTTACCATAAGTGGAATCTGTCACGTTGCTGTATGTGGAATCCGTTACCGTTCCACCAGGAGTCGTCGTCAGATTATCAACAGGGCTCAGGTTGTAGCCGGAAGCAGCGTCCAGAATAGCAATTGCCTCTGCACGAGTCAGCGACTTCAGTGGCTGAAATTTACCATCCGGATAACCGTTGATGATTTTTTGCTCCGCAGCTGCCGCTACACTTTTCTTTGCCCAAGATCCAATTTTGTCGGAGTCAATAAATTTAGTAACATCTGCTGCGTTACCCGCAGTGAGTCCAATAGCTTTGCCTACGATAGCCGCAGCCTCTTGACGTGTTACCTTACCATTTGGTTTGAGCTTGTTACCTGCATAGCCGCTTATGTAACCTGCATTCACGGCACTTGTCAGCTCGTTGTATGCCCAGTGAGAAGCTGGTACATCTGTGAACGTTCTGCCTCCATTACCGTTTACTTTTACACTGTCCGCATACGTTACGTCTGTCACAGCTGGAGTATCCTGCGTGAACGTACCCAAGCTGCGGTTCAGAAGAACAATAAATTCTGCACGTGTGATTGCCGCATCCGGTTTTACCGCGCCGTCCAATTGTCCTGTGGCTGACCAGCGTTGCACCTGATCTCCTGCCCAATGTCCATTTGTAGTTTGAGGAGCAGCTGCCGCTGCGCTGAATGCGCTAAGAATAAGACCTGTACTCAATACACCTGTAACTGTATTTCTTAACTTTTTTCCCATGCTATAAATTCCTCCTCTGATTGGATTCATCATTCTTTTTTAAACACTTTACCAGAAATCAAACCCAAATAACCCCCAAATTAAAAAAATCGTCCCATATAACCATACCCCCTCCTAATGTAGGATAAATAAGAAACGGGACTTAATACCTAGTCGCTCACTTGGATATGTATATTTAGACAGGCTAAGGTATACTGAATGAATACTCAGTCATATGCTGAACACCGCAATGAGGTCACAAACCCCTAGGAAAAGAGGTCTTCTTATGGCTCTTATTCAATGTCAGTTTTATTCGGAAGTTCTTGGTCTGAGCACATCCATGAATGTTATTCTTCCTCAGGCAACCCGTTCACAAATTGGACTAGAGGGCAAGCAAGGAACCGGGCCACATCCGACGCTGTATTTGCTGCATGGCCTATCGGACGATGATTCAACCTGGTTGCGTCGAACCTCCATTGAACGCTATGTGGCCTCATTGGGCCTGGCTGTCGTTATGCCCCAAGTACATCGGAGTTTCTATACGAATATGGAGCAAGGAGCGGCTTATTGGAGCTTTATCAGTGAAGAATTGCCGGCTTTGGCACGTTCATTCTTTCCTCTATCCGACAAGCGTAAGGATAATTTTGTAGCCGGACTTTCTATGGGTGGATATGGTGCTTTCAAACTGGCACTCCAGCATCCAGAGCGGTTTGCAGCCGCTGCCAGTCTTTCGGGAGTCATGGATTTACACGCATCACGCACCGATCCTATGCAAAATGCGATGAGTCCAGCGGAATGGCTTAACATTTTTGGGCCAGATGAAATACGCGGAACAGATCACGACTTGCTAGAGTTGCTACAACGTCATGCTGCCTTGGGGACCTCACTCCCCCGACTCTACCAATGCTGCGGCACAGAGGATTTCCTCTATAAGGGAAATCAGGCTTTTCGTGAAACATGTAGTACCGTCGGGGTTCCGCTGACCTACGAAGAAGGTCCTGGAGCGCATGAATGGGGATACTGGGACGCGAAAATTCAGGATGTTCTGGCATGGCTACCGCTCAAAGAGCACTAAACAGGTTAAAAAAATCCCCGTAGCTTCTCTCATCGCACCATGGCGAAGGGATAGGCTCGGGGATTTATTATATGCACATTAGGGATTTGTTGTGGTCTCCGTTGATGGAGATTCTTTAGTTAGTGACTTAGGCAGTACTTTATACAGGCGCCACTCGCCATTAAACTCACGTTCAAGCTGAACCCATGGGGCACCATGTTCATATAAGTTCGGATATACCATATTGATCTTACTCAGTGGCATGCCTGACATGATCTTAGGTACAAGGATATAATCCACATGGTGATCCTGCGGATAACTTAATGCCTTATTGAACGAATAATCGCTGGTGATCAGGAAGCGTTTAGGATGTTGGCTGTAAACAATCATGGTGTAGGCTGAAGCCGAATCGGTCATAATGGTAGACTTCGGCAGATGCTCATCCAACCAAACGGCAATCCTACGATCTGACTCCTGTCTCACATAGTTCACATTACCTGTCCGTGTGAGAAAGCTGTTCTCATCCGGTGCAATATCCGGGCGAGTCAACGCATAGGAAAGTAATCCAGCGGTAAGCAGCAGACTGACGGATACCAGGCCAAAGGCTGCCCTCCGCCATCGTCCCTGAAGCTGGCTCAACTCATAAGGCAACCAGGCTATGGTAATTGGGAATACATACATAAAATAACGAAACCATCCATACGAAGATTGCTTCATCATAAGTAAAAACTGCAATCCCGGCACTGATAGGAACAGCAGCAAAATAATCAGGGTTCCCCATCGGAACAAGCGTCCACTCAACAGACGAATGAACAGAATAGCCAACAACGGTACCGAATACCAAAGTGTTTTGGAAGCAATAAATTTCAAGGCTACCAGCGGATTGGAGAAAATCTCTACAAACTTATCATCATTCAGCAGCTCTGCCGATTGGGCCGTGTTCGAATACTCCGAATTCAGGAAGTAAAAAGCATTCCCCATAATGAGATAGTTAAAGAAAATCCATAACAGCCCGGAAAAGACCACGGGGAGCAGAAGCAGTAACCACGTTGCCTCGACCTTGTGCAGTTTTTCTCGCAAGGCCAGCTCGCGTCTGCCCATGTTTCGATGGAGAAACAAAACCGCCAAGACCACGCCACCTGCCATTGCCACGCCCAGAGGAACCGCTTCATAACGAGTCCAGAACGCCATGGCAAGCGCTAATCCAGAAACAATCAGACTTGCCGTCATGCGATCCTTGAGCCACAATGCAAACTCAATCACCGTCATCATAATGAAATATATGTATAGCGAATCACTCAGCCCATTGGCACCAAACAGTAAAATAAACGGATTCAGTGCATACAACAAAGCCAGCAGCAAGCTCATACTAGAGCTAAGCCCTGTTCTGACACCCGCCCGATATAGCAACATAGCGGTCAAAGCAGAAAAGGTAGCACTCAAAATAATAGCAGCCAATCCATAGGTGGCTAATGCCGGAAAGATTGGATACAGCAGTAGAATCACCATTTCCAGAAGACTGGGTAGTGGATTCCAGATAAATCCGATGGCGCCCAGATGCGGGTCGCGGCTGTACAGCACGTAAAATGCGTTAGCTACGCGACTGAGCGCGTCTGTGTGCATATATCCCAGAACATAGCTGAAATAGATGCCCGCAGAAAGTTCCAATGCAAGTATAAATACAAACAGACCTATAGCCATCCATCTGCTTGCAGACCATTTGCGAAAGGACATTCCTCTCGTTCCCCCTCAAACTTCTTGCGGTGATACAGCTGTAGCCCACTCACACCCTACAGCTGTATTCTTCCCTCCGCTACGATGCACTAAAATATAATAATTATTTCGATTCTTCATGCTCTATTTTGTACAGTCGCCACTGCCCGTCAAAGTCATGTACCAACGAGGCCCACGGCGCTCCCTTTTCGAATAAATCAGGATAGCTCCGGTTTACCTGATCCAGCGGTACCCCATCCACCAAGCGCGTGACCAAGACATAATCCACCTTGGAAGCAGGCAGATCTATTAAAGATTCCCCAAAATCATAATCACTCGTAATCATAAACTTCTTCGGAATTTTGCTGCTCAAAATGATCGGATAGGCGGCATAAGAATCTGTCAAAATAAGAGATGAACCATAATACTCATCCAGCCACGGCGCTATTTTCCGCTCAATAATTTGACGTTCGTAGCTTTCATTACCACTATGCGTCAAATAGCTGTGTTCATCTGCTGCAATCGCGGGGTTCGTCAGTGCGTAGGATAACAAGCCTGCTGTTACCAACATCCCTGCCGTTACCAGTGAGATTCCGATCCCCCGCATTTTCCCCTTCAACAGACTAAGCTCATACGGCAGCCAAGCAACCGTAATCGGGAATACATACATAAAATATCGGAACCAGCCAAACGAAGAATGCTTAAACATCAGTAAAAGCTGAAGCCCGGGTACCGATAAAAAGATTGCTAATAGCGTAAGCGTGCTCCAACTCCACAGACGTTTGTCCAATAGGCGTATAAGCAAAATGGAAATTAACGGAGCCGCATACCATAAGGTTCGTTGCCCGACAAACTTTAGCATCAGCACAGGGTGAGCAAACATTTCTACAAAGCGCTGATCCTCTAACAAAGCCGCTGATTGTGTGGAATTGGAATATTGCGAGCGTAAAAAGTAAAGCGGGTCGCCCATGATAATCCAGTTAAAAAAGAGCCACAGCAAACCGGAAAAGACAAGCGGCAGCAACAATAGAAGCCATGTCGCTTCTACCTTGTACAGGCGCTCTTTTAAAGACAATTGCGTTCTAACGCTCTCTCTGTTTGTACGCCACCGATGCAGAAAAAAGATCGTCAGCAATACACCCAAAGCCATCGCAACGCCAAGCGGAACCGCTTCATAGCGCACCCAAAAAGCGAGTGCAAGTGCAAAACCGGATACGATCAAATTCGCCGCCTTGCGATCCTTCAACCACATACAAAATCGACTCACTGTCAACAGGATGAAAAAGATATATGGCGAGTCACTTAAGCCGTTGAAGCCAAACAGAAACATAAATGGATTCAGTGAAAATAATAGCGCAATCAGCAAGCTGGTTGCACCGTGAAGCCCCAACTGTTTGCCCGTCGCATACAATAATGCCGCGCTCGCCCCTGCAAACAGGCTGCTCACAATCACTGCCGCCAGCCCGTGGGAAGCGAGTACTGGAAATAAAGGATAAAACAACAGCACGATCAGTTCCATCAAACTGGGCAGCGGATTCCATACAAACCCGATAGCACCCAAGTGTGGATCACGACTGTATAGCACATAAAATGCATTAGCCACTCGACTGAGCGCATCGGTATGCATATAGCCAAGATGCCATGCAAAATACACACCCACCGCCAGTTCAAGAGCAGCAATAAAAGCAAACAATGACAGCAATTTTCCGTGTTTTCTTAAAATCATGAAACCTCTTTCTGACGCTGTTGCGGAACGGAGAAGATCCAGTAGCGGTTCCAGAAATAATTATGAACAGGCACGATGATGGTAGTTAGTACTTCACCGATCAGATACGACCAACCGATCCAGTGAATGGTCACGTACATCAGGGCGGCATTTAAGAGTAAGCCACAGGTACAGACCAATAAATATTTAAGAAACTGGGTGCGGCTTCCCTCACCGGTAGGCTCGAACGTCCAGTTTCGGTTCAGCACATAGGAAACGAGCAGCGTAACCACGAATCCTATTGTAGTAGCCATTACTGCAGGTACCGTAAACAGCTCCACCAGCAGCACAAGTACACCAACATGGATACCTGTACCCAGCAGTCCTACAATACCGTATTTAATGATTGGATACTTTAGATATGAACGTCTGATCATGTTGATTAAACTCCCTGTCCACCCACAATCGGTCAGCATTCGCCCGTTTATCTGCTATCAGATAGCGAGGTCTAGCTTTGACTTCGTGATATATGGCGGCAATATATTCTCCTACTACTCCGATCGACAGCATGAGTACACTGCCGATAATCAAGAGCAGCAAAATGACAGTGGTAAAACCGGTCACAGCGTCACCCATTAATTTACGCATTAACGTCTGAATCCCCAATACGACTGAAATCAGCATAAAAATGAGGCCCATCAGACTTACAACCCGCAATGGTACTGTCGAAAACGATACGATCGCTTCTGCTGCCAGTCGAGTCAGCCCTAACGGACTCCAGCGGCTTGGACCCTCTTCGCGTGGAGCCACTCGGAATGAAATCTGGGTTTTACGGAAACCGAGCCAGGCCGTCATTCCGCGAAAAAACGGCATCCGCTCTGGCATCGCCATCCAGGCATCCACCACTCGTCGATCCAGTAGCTTATAATCGGAGGCATCCTTGAGATTAAAGCCCGTCAAGCGGTTCAAGGTCGCGTAGAACAAAGAAGCTCCAAGCTTTTTGCCCACCGACTCTTCTCCCCGGAATTCTTTCACACATTCGACCAAATCATAACCTTCATTTTGCCATAAACGCACCATTTCTCCAATCATCTCAGGAGGGTGCTGCAAATCACCGTCCATGACAATGATTGCATCGCCAGAGGCATTTTCCAGACCTGCGCACAACGCCAGTTCCTTACCGAAGTTCCGACTCAACCGGAGCGCGAGCAAAGAGGGCATTCGATGGGATAATTCAGACAATTTAAGCCACGTATCGTCCTTGGAACCATCATCTACAATGATGAGTTCATAGCGTGAGGTGACAACAGACAGTACCCCATCAATCACCTTAAGTGAACGCTCAAGATGCGAGCTTTCATTGTACATGGGAATGACGACGGATAAAAAAGGTGTTTTTGTCTCCATTCTTGCTCCTTCTTTCTTCATATTCAGGAGGACTGTGCCGGGGTATCATCCAAGTCGTGCATATCGGTCAGACCATGTGTCGTCTTTTCCCAATAGAACGGCTTGGTAATGAGCTGCCAAGCTGCTTTCACCGCAGCTATACTCATTAGTACCCAATATAACGGCGAGAGTAGCCCATATTTGACCATCGCGTATGAAAATGTTCGTTCACCGCGCTCTTCCAGTTCCCCGATGACCCAATACATTCCGGCCACGTTACTGAATACGAACAGAAAGTTACCGATATAAAATTCCGCGCTGGCCAGGTAATACACATATCCCGGGAACAGCTTGGGAATAAAGGACAATTCCCAGCCAAACCATAAAATAAGCAAGCCCCAAAAAATCGGATTCAGCAACGGCAACATTGGAGTTGCCAAAATCATCACCTGAAAGCCGAAAAAACCTTTCCAGCCCACTTCGCGCACCAGCTTCACCGGATTGCGCATATGAACCAGCCACGTCTGCATATACCCCTTGATCCAGCGTGACCGCTGACGAATCCAGTTGCCCACGCGGCTGTTAGCTTCCTCCCATGTACGGGAATCGACAATAGCAGTTTTGTAGCCGCCTTTATACAGACGTATGCCCAGATCGGCATCCTCGGTTACATTATAGGGGTCCCACGCATTAATATCTTTCAATACAGATACCCGAAAATGATTGGATGTGCCACCTAAAGGAATTGGGGTATCTAACTGCATAATACCCGGCAGCAGTAGCTCGAACCACATACTGTATTCTTGAGTGAACCAGCGGGTCAGCAAATTTTGTGTACTATTAAAGTAGTTGAGCTTCGCCTGAATACACGCATAATGCTCAGGGAGTGAATCGAACGCTGCAATGACCTTTTTAAGCTGATCAGCGTCGGGACGATCCTCAGCATCGTAAATCACGACAAACTCGCCACGTGCCCGAATAAGTCCATAATTACATGCCTTCGGCTTGGTTTTCGGCAAACCGTCTGGAACGACCAGTGTCGTGTAATAGGCCGGCAGCTTCATTTCCCGAAGTAGCTCGATCGTCTCAATGTCATCCTCTTCAATCAGCAGCCGCACGTCCAGCTTGGACTTGGGATAATCCAGCTGCTCCAAATTTCGCAACAACATCGGAAGCACGCCCGCTTCCTTATACATAGGTACAAGAATGGTATAGATCGGCAGTTTCTTTTCATCCATGGCGTCAACCTCTTCCTTCGTAAAACGAAGCTGCGCCCCACGCCGGGAACCAAGATAAATAATGCCAAATTTAAATAGCGTCATCGCAAAATAAAACAGCTGAATCATCATATTGATGATCAACACCGTTTTCCAACTGTTCCAGAAGAGACCGAGCAGTGTAATCATACCCATGGCTGCGAACACCCAAAGTTGTCCCTTTGTAAAAGTCGTCCGCGCCGAATTGTGCGGTTCTTTTTCCAACAGCCCGGTCGTGCTCTCCTGCATCATTTCTTCACCGTAGATTTTACCCCAGAGCTGCTCCATCTCTTCCTTCGTAGCAAGCACCTGCTCTACCGGCATACCCAGAATTTCCTCCAGCTTCAAGCGTCGCTCTTCTGGCAGCGGATCGCTGACCGCCACAATATATCGGTTCATATATTGATGGATAACGACCACGCCATAAGCCATTGCCACTTGCTCGGGTAGTTTGTACGCCGCATCCAGCGCGAGTTCCTCACCAATACGCCCGATCCGGTTCTGTGTAGCAATCGCGCGGTACAAATCCGCAGGTTCCAGCATTTGCAATGACAGCAAGATGTCGCCCAGCAGCCCGCCGCTCTTCGCCTGGAACTCCAGTGCGCGTTCCAGTTGTTCCGGCAATATATAACCGGAACGAACCAGCATATCGCCTAGGCGCTCCTTGGACTCGTCGCCGCCAACCTGTTCCTGTAGCTGCTCGGCTGTAATGAAGCCCATTTCTACAAGAATATCGCCCAGCCTACCACCGTAGCGCTTCTGGTTGCGGATGGCATCTGTCAGCTGATCGCGGGTGATCATCCCGTTCTCCACCAGTTGATCCCCCAGACGGGCCTTGCCGTTTCGGCCGCTCCGCGTTCCTGTTGCGGCCTCTTCGCCTTCCGTACCAGGGATACTGGAAGCAGTGACCATAGCAGCTCCTGCTGCTGTCTGTTCCTGGCCAGATGCATATTGGACTTGAGCCTCCTGCGCCTGTCCATCCTGTATCCCTTCATCCAGCAATTGTTCCACAGCTGCTGCTGTATCATTGGCGTTCCGTATAGCCTCGATACGAAGTTCTGTATCCTGAAGTCGCCGTTCCAACTCTTCGATATGAAAATCAAGCTTGTACAGCACCGGAGCCTGCTCTGCCCGCTGAGCCTCTAGCTGTTGTTGCAGTTGTTCGATTCGCTGACGCTCTTCTTTTATTCTTCTCTTGGTTTGGCGAATTGAAACTCCTCCAACCTGCCACCTAAGCTTGTCACCCATGAATTCCCGCCCTTTCAATCCAGCGCCGCTCTTCCGCAAGCGCATCTGCAAGCAGCTGCTTTAACTCCGCATCCCGCTGCTTTTTCCGTTCCAGCGCCGCGTGAAAAAGTTCCCGCTCCTCGCGCAGTAACTCCTCCGCTTGTATCCGTTCCTCATGCAATGAAGATATCAGTTGATCGGCTTCAGAAGCGCGATAACCGATCCAAGCGCTCTTTAACTGACGCGCCGTCCTTTTAGTTCTCATAATACCTCCCTGAATCATCCCGACTCTGCCTTTTGCTACGTCACTACTTTAAAGCATATACATGCCGTTCTCCCAAAACCAGGACATACCTCTATTCTCATTCAAGCCCTTCATTTACACATTTATGAAATTCACTTGACCAAAAGAGCCCCTAGTAACTTGACATTTATTTATTGAATATAGTTCTTGTCCTATTGAATTGGTAATTCAATGAAAAACTTAGTGCTATTCTACCATAATCACCGTAGACGTAGTATACAAAAATGTAAATTCTAGAAACTTTCACACTAGTGTAGTAATAGGTATTTGGAACTATGAATTAATGCCCCAAAAAGCACAAAAGACACCGCGAACGGTGCCTTAGAATCTTTGATTGCTAATTCCTTAAAATTTGATTTTACACAGTATACCGCTACTGTGCAAGAGAATAATATCTTTCTTTACTGATTAATTTTTCGGCTTGTGCCCTTCAAACCATGTTGATGTATTCGCCAGGAGCTGTTCACTGCGCCCAATGGCTGCCTGTACCTGACCGGTAGCGGTTCCACCATATACATTCCGTGCATTCACTACCGCTTCCGGTTGAAGTACCTCATAGATACGCTCATCAAACAGATCCGAAAACTGCTGAAATTCGTCCAGTGTGAGATCAAGCAAATATTTTCCATGCTGGATGCAATACAGTACGGTTTTGCCAATGACCTCATGCGCCTGACGGAACGGAAGCCCTTTGCCGACCAAGAAGTCCGCAATATCCGTTGCATTGGAGAAGTCCTGGTTGACCGCTTGACGCATGCGATCCTTGTTCACCTTCATCGTGGCGATCATCGGTGCGAACAGTTGCAAGGCTCCTTCCAGCGTGGCAACGGTATCGAACATCCCTTCCTTGTCTTCCTGCATGTCCTTGTTGTATGCCAGCGGCAAGGATTTCAATACAGTCAACAAGCCCACGAGGTTTCCATAGACACGTCCGGTTTTACCACGTACCAACTCCGGTACGTCCGGATTTTTCTTCTGCGGCATAATGCTGCTGCCTGTACAAAAAGCATCATCCAGCTCGACAAAACCAAACTCCGTGCTGCTCCATAGCACCAATTCTTCGCTCAGACGAGACAAATGCGTCATAATCAGCGAGGCGCCAGCCAGGAACTCTACGATAAAATCCCGATCGCTGACGGCATCGAGGCTATTTTCATATACGCCATCAAATCCCAGTTGCTCGGCTACAAAATGACGGTCGATCGGAAAAGTGGTCCCGGCCAAAGCACCCGCGCCAAGCGGCAACACGTTAATCCGCTTGTAGCTGTCTTTGAGTCGGTCAATATCACGCTCCAGCATAGACACATACGCCAGCAGATGATGTGCAAATAAAATAGGCTGCGCACGCTGCAAGTGTGTGTATCCAGGTACAATCGTGTCCAGATTATCCTTTGCTTGGCCGATTAATGCAGCTTGTACATCATGCAGCATACCCACCAGCGATACCACACGTCCACGCAAATACAAGTGCATATCCGTTGCTACCTGATCGTTACGGCTACGCCCAGTGTGTAGTTTACCCCCCACTGGACCAATAGCCTCGATTAGATTTTTTTCGATATTCATGTGAATATCCTCATCCGAAACGGAAAATTCAATTTCCCCACGGCGGATACGCTCCAGAACGGTGTGCAGTCCTTCCTTGATCGTGTCTGCATCCTCCTGCGGAATAATTCCACATTTTCCTAGCATGGCCACATGAGCCAAACTGCCTTGAATATCTTCTTCCGCCAACGCCTGATCAAACCCGATAGAAGCCGTATATTCCTCTACCAGCTTGTTCGTTTGCTTCGTAAACCGTCCGCCCCATAGCTTACTCATTGTATGATCCCCTCTCTGCAATACAAGCCGCCCTCGTCGTTTGGACAAGAACGGCCCGCATCCCGTACATTTTTTAGGTTACATCATTATTTATGATTTTGTGTTACACCCGCGTTAACCTTCAAACGCAGAGCATTCAAGCGGATAAAGCCTGTTGCATCGCCTTGATCGTAGGCTTGTGTCGGATCGGCTTCCATGGTCGCAATGTCCGGATTGTACAAGCTAACCGAACTTTTAACGCCTGCGCCGATAATGTTGCCTTTGTACAGCTTCACGCGCACGGTACCACTAACATTTTTCTGACTCTCATGAACCAGAGCCTGCAAAGCGACACGTTCCGGTGCGAACCAAAAACCGTTGTAAACCAAGGTAGCATAACGGGTAATCAGACTATCACGCAGATTCATAACCTCGCGATCCATCGTGATGGATTCCATTTTGCGGTGAGCTGTGAACAGGATCGTACCGCCCGGCGTCTCATAGACTCCCCG
The DNA here is from genome assembly GCF_054602585.1 of Paenibacillus sp. SEL3. Lineage (NCBI taxonomy): Bacteria > Bacillati > Bacillota > Bacilli > Caryophanales > Paenibacillaceae > Paenibacillus > Paenibacillus sp. SEL3. Next base: position 2,567,700 of record NZ_CM137725.1, read on the forward strand.
ACTTTTCATACCAACAAAACGGTTTTCCACCATATCCACGCGTCCGATACCATGCTTGCCGCCGAGCTCATTCAGTTTTTCCATCACTTGCAATGGACTAAGCTGTTCTCCGTTCAAAGCGATGCAGTTACCTGCTTCAAATTCCAACTCCAAATATTCTGCTTCATCAGGAGCGTCCTCAGGCGCGTTACTGAGCAAGAACATTTCTTTATTTTCAGGAGCACTTGGATCAAACCAAGGGTCCTCCAGCACGCCGCTTTCATAGCTGATATGCAGCAGATTACGGTCCATGGAGTATGGCTTGGCTGCAGAAGCAGTTACCGGAATGTCGTGTTTTTCCGCATAGGCAATCATTTCTGCACGGCCCGGGAACTGATTGCGGAACTCTTCCAGCCGCCAAGGTGCAATCACCTTGATATCCGGCGTCAACGCCGCCGCGTTCAGCTCGAAGCGTACCTGATCGTTACCTTTGCCTGTTGCCCCGTGAGCAATGGCTGTTGCTCCCTCGGCAATCGCAATATCGACCATCCGCTTAGCGATCAATGGACGTGCAATACTCGTTCCGAGCAAATATTGTCCTTCATATAAAGCACCCGCCTGAAACATCGGATAGATAAAATCCTTGGCGAATTCATCACGCAGATCATCAATGTACACTTTGGAAGCCCCTGTAGCGAGTGCTTTTTCCTCCAAACCGTCCAATTCTTCTTTTTGACCAATATCTGCGGTGAAAGCGATGATTTCAGCATCATAAGTTTCTTTGAGCCATTTCAGAATAACCGACGTATCCAGACCGCCGGAATATGCGAGTACGATTTTTTCTTTTGCCATTGTTAAAGTCCTCCCCGAATGCTTCTAGCCTTTATCTTCTTTACCTATCAATACCTATCAATCTTATGCCATTAAAGCAACTAACAGCGCTTTTTGCGCATGCAGACGATTCTCCGCTTCATCAAAGATGACCGAATTCGGACCATCGATTACGCCTGCGCTTACTTCTTCCCCACGATGCGCAGGGAGACAATGCAGGAATAAATAATCCGGCTTTGCCAGCTTAACCAGCTCCTCATTCACCTGAAAGTCGGCAAAAGCAAGCCCCCGCTCCTTCTGCTCTTCCTCAAACCCCATGCTCGCCCACACATCTGTGTAGATCGCATCCGCATCTTGTACTGCTTCCTGCGGACTTTGGGTTATAACGATCTCACTACCTGTCTGTTTGGCAATTTCACGGGAAGCTGCGACCACACTCGGGTTAGGCTCGTATCCAGCTGGACTTGCAATGGAGACATGCACTCCGAGCTTCGCTCCACCAATCAAGAGAGAATGCGCCATATTGTTGCCGTCTCCGATATAAGCCAATTTGAGCCCTTTTAGCTTGCCCTTTTGCTCATACAAGGTTTGATAATCTGCTAGCACTTGGCACGGATGCGCCAAATCACTCAATCCATTGATCACAGGAATGGACGCATAACGTGCCAACTCTACCACATTATCGTGTCCAAAGGTACGAATCATAATGCCATCCAGATAACGTGACATGACTTGGGCCATGTCGCTAATCGGTTCGCCGCGTCCCAGTTGAATGTCATTTTTGCTGAGGAAAAGGGCATGCCCACCCAATTGATACATACCGACCTCGAAAGATACCCGTGTACGTGTAGAGGATTTTTCGAAAATCAGTCCGAGCGTTTTCCCTTTTAGCGGCTGATAGGTTTCCCCGTTTTTATGCTTACGCTTAATTTCAACAGCGAGATCAATTAAATACTGGATTTCTTCTGGCGAGTAATCGTCCAGCTCCAGGAAGTCCCGTCCTTTCAAATTCATCTGCTGCAGTGCGCCGCCCTGGCTCATGCTATCGTCTCCTTTTACACTCTAGTCTAGGATAATTTAACCTTTACACTAAGCCACATGCTCCCGAATCAATTCAGCAATCCATGTTACAGCCTGATCTATTTCGTTTTTCGTTACATACAAGTTAGGCAACAGACGAATCACGTTCGGTCCTGCTGTAATGAACAGAATGCCCTTCTTCTGTCCTGCCAAAACAAGCTCCGCTACCGGTTCTACACACTCAATGCCGACCATCAGACCTTTTCCACGAATATCCTTTACAAAAGGACTATCTCCAAGCTGCTTTTGCAGACTATGGAAAAGGTAATCTCCCATCTCAGCTGCACGTTCTGGCAGCTTGTCATCAATAATCGTTTCAATAGTAGCTTGAACCGCTGCCATAGCAAGTGGCGTACCTCCAAAGGTAGAACCATGACTGCCCGCTGTGAACGCTTCACGCAAATATCCTTTGCCTAGCATCGCACCCACAGAGAACCCACTGCCCAGTCCTTTCGCCAATGTAAAGATATCCGGCTCTATACCATAATGCTCAAAGGAAAACAGCTTGCCCGTCCGTCCCATACCTGTTTGCACTTCGTCAATGATCAGCAGCAAACCATGCTCGCGGCATAGCTTTGTGATCACATCTACGAAAGCAGGGTCTACCGGATACATGCCGCCTTCGGCTTGCACCATTTCCAGCATAATTGCCGCTGTATTCTCATTGATGGCTGCTTCGAGCGCAGCCTGATCATGAAGCGGAACGCTTTTGAATCCGGCGGGAAGCGGTAAAAAGCCTTCTTTCACTTTGTCCTGACCCGTAGCGGTCAAGGTTGCCAGCGTCCGTCCGTGAAAGGATTGCGTGAACGTAATAATTTCGTAGCGACCGGTCTGCTTTACCTTCTGGTGGTAACGACGTGCCAGCTTAATTGCAGCTTCGTTCGCTTCGGCCCCGCTGTTGCAGAAGAACACGGCATCTGCGCTGCTATGGGCTGTCAGCAAGGCAGCTGCCCGTTCCTGCCCCGGTATATGAAACAGATTGGATACATGCCACAATTCATCGATCTGTTTTTTCAATCGTTCAGCTACTGCTTGAGGCGCATGGCCCAGATTAGTAACGGCGATGCCTGACATGAAATCCAGATAACGCTTGCCCTGATCGTCCCACAGCCAGCTTCCTTGCCCTTTCACCAGTGTAAGCGGGTATCTTGCGTAGTTTGGAAAAAGAGAGCTATTTGTCTGCGTTTTTGCCGGCTCCATTTCCGCTTGCACTCCACTTCCATCCGTACTTGGCATTTCCTCGCTCACCAGCGTATTCGGTTCCTTACTCATTATGTTCACGCTCCTTTATCGTTTGGTTATATAGGTCGAGCTATATATATTACAATTACTGCATACGCACGATGCGTGTTCCAATCGATTCTCCGCCTAGCACACGACTTAGTACCTGCGGTTCGCTACCGTTCACAATGACGACTTCCTTCACTTTGCCGTGGATACAGGCAATAGCCGCTCTCACTTTCGGGATCATACCCCCATATATTTCACCTGTGCTAATCATATCCTCAATTTCCTGTACGGTGATAGAGTCCAGCACTTTCTTTTCTCCGCCATACTTCTTCAATATGCCTGGTACATCTGTAACGACGATCATCCGACTGACCCCCAGATGAGAGGCTACCGCACCCGCCGCTGTATCCGCATTAATGTTGTAACGCTGACCAGATCGATCAATCCCGATGGGGGCAATAACAGGCATATAGTCCATATTCAGGACACCTGTAATAATCGAGGCTTGAACAGATGTTACCTCTCCGACCCAACCGACCTCAGCAGCATTCGACACAGGCTTGGCTTCGATTAAATAACCATCACTACCTGACAACCCCAACGCTCGGCCCCCATGCAGTCCTATTCTACGTACAATCTGCTTGTTAATGCTACCCGCCAGTACCATCTCCACGACATCCAGCACGGGTTCGGTCGTTTTGCGTAATCCATGAATGAACTCTGTTTCGATCCCCAGCTTCGCCAAGTTGTCGGAGATCGCAGGGCCACCGCCATGTACAATGACAGGTTGAAGACCTTCCGACTGCAAACGCGCCAAATCTTCAAAAAAGGAATCAGGTAACGCAGCCAGCGTACTTCCTCCGCATTTCATCACAAAATTACGACGTGCCACTCCCGCATGATTCGCTTGATCCGCGTGTTCCACTACCGATTGCATATCATCTCTCCTTTTCTTCTCCGCATATCCGTGCAATTTTTAAATGATGCTGGACTTATATCCGCTCTTTGCTTCTATTAACTACTATCCTTATTCAATCCGTATTTTATTCGGGTATCTATGTCCGATAAGCTGCGTTAATCCGCACATAATCATAGGTTAGGTCACAGCCCCATGCTGTAGCGGTTCCGTCTCCGTGATGCAAATCAACAATAATTTGCACCGTATCTCCCCGCAAATAGGCTAGCGCCTCTTCTTCATCAAAAGCGACCGGACTTGATTGGCTTAGCACAACAATATCACCCAAGCGAATATCTACCGTTTCTGGATTAACTGGCTCTCCAGCACGCCCTACGGCCGCAATAATCCGTCCCCAATTCGCATCTGCTCCGAAGACGGCTGACTTGACCAGACTAGACCCAACCACCGTCTTGGCTATCGCTTGAGCGGACGCATCGCTTACCGCTCCGCTTACAGACACCTCTACTAGCTTCGTAGCACCCTCTCCATCGCGAGCAATTGCCTTCGCCAGTTCTCGGCAGATATAGGTGAACGCCTCGGCAAAAGCGTCCCAATCGGGATGCCCTACGTGCAGTTCACGGTTGCCAGCCAGCCCACTTGCCATAGCAATCAGCATATCGTTCGTGCTCGTATCCCCATCCACCGTAATCATATTAAAGCTGGTATCCGTTGCCTGCTTTAATAGTTGATGAAGCGCCGTCTGTCCGATTACTGCATCACAGGTCATAAAAGCGAGCATCGTTGCCATATTCGGATGTATCATGCCCGATCCCTTGGCCGCCCCGGCGATGTGCACGGTCACACCGTCCACTTCAACCGCCACACATACTTCCTTTTTAACCAAGTCCGTTGTCAGAATGGCTTGGGTAAATTGCTCTGCTCCATCGTTTGCCCCGTTCATACGGTCAGGTAAGGAGGATATACCTTCAAGCACACAATCCATTTTCAAATGCTCGCCGATCACGCCTGTCGAGGCGACGGCTACATTGCTCTCAGCAACACCCAGTTCATGAGCCGCAGCCGAACGCATAGCGTAGGCATCCTGCTCTCCTTGTTGTCCCGTGCAGGCATTGGCGTTTCCGCTGTTCACCACTACTGCCTGCAATCGACCATCTGCCAAGCTCTCGCGGGTCACCTTCAGCGGTGCAGCCTGAAACACATTGGTGGTGTACACCGCAGCAGCTGTCGCCTCTACTTCACAACGAATCGCGCCCATATCGTTGCGGTTCGAATTTTTTAGCCCGCAGTGTAATCCGCCGGCTGTAAAACCACGCGGAGTTACGATGTTACCCCCGTTTACTACTGTAAACTCTACTTTGCCCATAATTATGTGCCCTCGTTCGCAACATATTCGATGAATGACAGCTGTTTGTATTCCAAATTCCCGCTTGCTGCCGTTATCCGTATCCATGTTGCAGTTACTTGCTACTTACGGATATACCGGTATGAAGCCTAGCCCGAGGTTCTCCTCCCATCCCATCATCAAATTTAAATTCTGAATCGCCTGCCCTGCGGCACCCTTCACAACATTATCAATGACAGAAATAATCGTAAGGCGCCCGGTTCGGGCATCTGCTGCAAAACCGATGTCGCAGTAATTCGAACCCATTACTTCCTTCGTTGCTGGCCATATACTTTCGCCACGTACACGGACAAAAGGATGGCCTTTATAATAATCCCGGTATAACCCGATAAGATCTTGATCTGTATGGTCACCCTTCAGCGTGACATAAATCGTACTCATAATTCCTCGGGTCATAGGAACAAGTTGTGTTGTAAACGTAATCGTAACGTCCTCGCCCACAATATCACCCAGTACCTGTTCGATCTCAGGGATGTGCTGGTGCTTATTCACCTTATAAGCCTTAAAATTCTCGTTCATTTCCGCATAGTGCGAAACGAGGCTTGTTCCCCTACCCGAGCCGGATACACCGGATTTGGCATCCACAATCAGCGACCGATGGTCGATCCAATCCGCTTTCAGCGCAGGAATAATCCCCAGTAATGTTGCAGTCGGATAGCAGCCTGGATTTGAAATAAAAGAAACGCCCGCCAGCTTTTCTGCATACACCTCACTGAGTCCGTATACCGCTTGCTTGAGATATTCGGGGGAAGCCGCAGGCTTTTTATACCAAGCTTCATACATTTCCCCGCTTCGGAGCCTAAAGTCCCCGGAAAGATCAATGACCTTCAGTCCGACATCAAGAAGCTGCGGCACTAACTTGGTACTAACGCCCGATGGCGTAGCAGTGAAAACCAGATCGGCCTTAGCAGCAATTTCGTGGACTTCGACACCGTCCAAATCCTGCACCACAATGTCCGTCAGATGTGGAAATCCGTCACTGATTGGGACACCCGCGCTGGACGAAGAAATAACAGATACAATCTCTACTTGCGGATGATGAACCAAAAAACGAATCAGCTCCACCCCGCCATACCCGGTGGAACCGACAATTGCCACTTTTAACTTGCTGCTCACAGACCTTCCTCCATTCCGTTCGTATGAAATATGTATTATTATACGACTCTATTTATATAAATACAACACCTCATGTCATGTTATTCCCCCTAATTTAAAATATGCGCTCTTGTCTATTCTTTTGACCGACAAGCTATACGAGCTATAATAAAGTAAATAAAAAAATAGACAGCGAACTTCTTGAATACAGCTTGCCACTTTGCATAAAGAATAAGGGGGATATTCCCTTTACATGATCTCACTTATTGGAGTTCATCTCGATTGGTCATTTGCTGCACTTTATGGACTTGTTGAACATGAAGGGAGTACATGTAGCACTACATACAAGAGGAAATCACATGCGCTGCATCTAGTGAATCTGCTCAGAGGAACCGCTGAAGCGGATAATTGGGGTCGAAAATAAACCTATACGTTAGGGGTGTTACACATCGAAACATATACAGCGAATATCGTTATAGATGCAAAAGCAAAGTTAGGCGAGGGTCCCAGCTGGGATCAGCGGTTTCAACGTTTATTTTGGGTCGATATTAAAGGCTTTCAATTGCATATCTACGATCCTTCTACATGCACAGATCGTACAATAAATGTTGGTGAACATATTGGTGCAGTTGTACCTTATCTCAAAAATAAAGTGATCGTAGCGCTGATTAGCGGTCTATATTGTTTAGATATTGAGACAGGGGCCAAAGTATTAATTCATGATCCTGAGGAAGGTAGACTAGGTAATCGTTTTAATGATGGAAAATGCGATCCTGCCGGACGTTTTTTAGCAGGAACCATGAGTCTAAATGGCGAACATGCGCAAGGAGCATTGTATAGTCTGAACACAAAAGGCAAGGTCTCCTTACTGGTTGGTAAAGCTTCCATATCTAATGGATTAGCCTGGAGCGCAGATCATCGTACAATGTATTACATTGATACTCCAACATTGGAGGTCGTCTCCTTTGATTACGATGTGGTGCAAGGCACTATTAGGAATAAGCAACTGGTGGCTAGATTGGATGAAAGTGAAGGGTATCCAGATGGCATGACAATCGATGCAGAGGGCATGTTGTGGGTCGCGAGATGGGGTGGTAAACGTGTCTCCCGTATCCATCCTGCTCATGGAGAAGTAATTGCTGAGGTATCACTTCCCGTCAATTGTGTGACTTCGTGCGCTTTTGGCGGTGAACAGCTGGATGAGTTATATATTACGACTGCTCAAGATGATGATAGTGCCGATCAACCCTTAGCAGGCGGCCTATTTATGGTCAAGACAGGGGTAAAAGGAACGCCTACCTCGTATTTTAATCAAGGACAAACGGCAAATTGGCTTGAACGATTGGTAAAATGAATCTAGTAAAGCATGCTGAAGAGAGAAGAGCCTACTATATTAGTGGGCTCTCCTGCATGGATTCAGTTAAGAGCATGCCTCCAGAAGGCCCTCTTTGTTTCAGCTTTCCTTCTTAAACCCTTCACCCAATACCTCACGAGTATTACTTATTATCACAAAAGCTTCCGGGTCTACCAAGCGGACGAGCGTTTTAAGGCGAGTTACCTCGTTTTGTCCGACTACAACCATAAGCACAGGACGTTCTTCGTTCGTGTAACCGCCCCGTCCTGCCAGCTCTGTCAATCCTCGGTCCAAATCCTGCAAAATAGCCTGCGTGATCGTTTCTTTCTGATTGGATATGATGTAAGCCACTTTGGAGTAGCCCAATCCCATTTCCACGGCATCAATGACCTTACCCGTTACAAACAAGCCGATCAACGCATACAGCGCCCGTTCCGGCGAGAGGGCGAAACCAGCCAGTGTAATCACCGTGCCATCCATCAACATAACACAGAGAGAAAGACTAAAACCCGTATATTTTTGAATAATCTGCGCCAAAATAGCCAATCCACCCGTCGAGCCCCTGCCCCGAAACACGGTACCTAAACCCAATCCTACTCCGATTCCACCATATAGCGAAGCCAGCAACGGATTGGTTGTCGGAACTGCCCAATCCTTCGTAACATAAACGAATAGCGGCAGCATAATACTTCCCAGCAGAGAACGCAAACCGTATTTTTTCCCTAACAGCAGGACCCCTGCTATAAATAATGGAATATTCATTCCCCACTGCGTATAGGCTGGTTCCAGGCCAAACAGCTCCTCGCCCAAGATAGACAAGCCCGATACCCCCCCGGATGCAATCCGGTTTGGGAGCAAGAACATGTTAAAGGTCAGCGCTGTAATGAAAGAGCCGAGTATAATCAGCAAAATATCGGTCACGTTGCGTGCGGGTCCGCTGGCGGCAATCAGAGGCTTGCGTCGTCTTCGGCGAGCAGCGGGAGGATTCAATTGAGGCATCATTCGTGTTCTCCTTTAATTAAAAAATACCGTTACACAAAAATTCCTACAGTCTGCAGGCACATGGTCTGCGGACTGTAGGAAAACGTACAGGCTATTATTCTGCGTCCAGCTTAATTTGGCTGCGCAGGTAACCATCGATGAACGGATCGAGATCGCCATCCATGACAGCTCCTACATTGCCGGTTTCCACACTAGTACGATGATCCTTAACCATGCTGTATGGATGGAACACGTAGGAGCGAATTTGGCTGCCCCATGCAATATCAGACTGTTCTCCGCGGATTTCGTCCAAGTGCTGACGTTGCTCTTCAATCTTACGCTCGTAGAGCTTGGAACGGAGCATCGTCATGGCACGCTCTCGGTTCTTGATCTGGGAACGTTCATTTTGACAGGTCACGACAATACCGGAAGGTAAATGCGTAATCCGAACGGCTGAATCGGTCGTATTAATATGCTGACCGCCCGCACCACTGGCCCGGTACGTATCAATTTTAAGATCTTCCGTGCGGATCTCAACGTCCACATCATCCGCAATTTCAGGCACCACATCACAGGATACGAACGATGTATGCCGACGGCCGGAGGAATCAAATGGAGAGATACGAACAAGCCGATGCACGCCTTTCTCCGCTTTCAAATAGCCATAGGCATTATAACCTTTGATCAAAAGTGTTACACTCTTAATTCCTGCTTCATCACCCGCTAGATAATCCAGGGTCTCTACCTTAAAGCCCCGTTTTTCAGCCCAGCGAGTATACATCCGTAGCAACATTTGTCCCCAGTCTTGGGACTCCGTTCCGCCTGCTCCCGGATGCAACTCCAGGATGGCATTAAGTTTGTCATACGGCTGATTCAAAAGCAATTGCAACTCAAACTCCTGAAGCTTGCTCAGCAGAGAACTGACACTATTCTCGATTTCTCCAGCCAGTGTTTCATCGCCTTCCTCATCAGCCAGCTCAGCCATCATGCCAGCATCTTCGTATTCCTGACGAAGCTGTTCATAGCTGTCTACTGAAGACTTAACAGCGTTCATTTCTGCAATTACACCTTGGGCTTTATCATTATCATCCCAAAAGTCAGGTGCAGCCATCTTTACTTCAAAGTTTGCGATCATTTCCTGTTTGAGATCTAAGTCAAAGAGACCCCCTAAGGTTTGTTAGTTTCTTGCCTATTTCTCGCAAATCATGCTTTACACTTGGATCAATCATGCTGTCATTCTCCTTTTAATATATGGTTAGGGGAAGTAAAAGCGTTGTGAGTTACGGCTGGGTGAAGAGACGCTGCGCGAATGATTTGATCTTACGATCGCTGTTGCAGCGAGATGCCCTTGATTGGATTAACACATTCAAAGGTGGGCATCTCACTGCAAAGGCGAACGCTGACGCTTCTCCAGATTCAAATCCTTCACTTCGCTACCGACCGCCGTAAAGTCAAACGACTTATAGATAATCGGCTCAGGTATGTGAGCCGAGTCAAGAGCTGAATTAACTGACAAGCAAGCTAAGACCCGCTTGCTTGTCATAATTATAGAAATAGGGACAATCTTCTCAAGAAAAAAATATTCAAACTGATCCTCCAACAAAAACACTATAAGCTGAAAACATCAGTGCATCCCCTGTATGGCACAAAATGGCCGACGGTCAGTGGTTGAACTGCCGCCTGCCATTATATGCACTGCAGGGAATAGTGTATCTCAAGACTCTCCCTTAATTTCAATCCGTTATTTTCTACGCGGACGCGAAGGAGCGGATTTCTTTTTAGGAGCAGCTGGTTCACCACTCGTCGAGATTTTGTCTTCGTCGATGACAGCCTGACGCTCTTGATTGGATTCAATTTGTGCTTTCATGATGTATGTCGCTACTTCCTCTTGGATGCTAGCAATCATAGCATGGAACATTTCGAAGCCTTCAAATTGATACTCGCGCAGAGGATCGGTACCGCCGTAAGCACGCAAGTGAATACCTTGACGCAATTGATCCATAGCATCAATATGGTCCATCCATTTGCTATCGACCGCACGCAGTACGATAACTTTCTCGAACTCGCGTACCATATCTTCGCCAATCATTTCTTCACGGCTGTGGTATCTGTTGGTAACTTTTTCGAAGATCATATCCACGATCTCCTCTTTTTCCTTGCCCCACAGGTCGTCACGTGTAAGTGTATTTTCCTCAAGCAGGTTGTTATTCACATACTCTGCTACTTCTTCAAGTTCCCAGTTTTCAGGAATGTCATCCCCGCAATGAGCTTCCACTACACGCTCAATGACAGGCTTGATCATGTCAAACACAATTTCCTTGATGTTCTCTGATTCCAGCACCTCACGGCGTTGTTTGTAAATAATAGCACGCTGCTGGTTCATTACATCATCATACTGGAGAACGACTTTACGCTGATCAAAGTTGTTGCCTTCGACGCGTTTTTGAGCTGATTCGATAGCACGTGTAATCATGCGACTTTCGATGGGTTGGTCTTCCTCGAAGCCCAAACGCTCCATCATATTCAGTACGTTGTCCGCACCAAAACGCTTCATTAACTCATCGCCCAGCGATAAGTAAAACTGTGTGGAGCCCGGATCACCCTGACGTCCTGCACGTCCGCGAAGCTGATTATCAATACGACGGGATTCATGACGTTCTGTACCGATGATGTGCAAACCACCAAGTTCTGATACGCCTTCACCCAGTACGATGTCAGTACCACGTCCGGCCATGTTGGTAGCGATGGTAACTGCGCCTGCTTCACCTGCACGGGAAATAATCTCAGCTTCCTCAGCATGATACTTGGCGTTAAGCACTTTGTAACGAACGCCTTTGCGTTTCAGCATTTCAGAAAGAAGCTCCGAGTTTTCAATAGAAACCGTACCTACTAATATCGGCTGGTTCTTTTTGTTACGCTCCAGGATTTCATCTACCACAGCATGGAATTTGCCTTTCACGCTCTTGTACACTATGTCAGGCATATCTACACGCTGGTTAGGCTTATTCGTCGGAATTTGGAGCACTTCCAGACCATATATTTTTTTGAATTCTTCTTCTTCTGTTTTAGCTGTACCCGTCATACCCGCCAATTTGCGGTACATACGGAAATAGTTTTGGAATGTAATTGTCGCCAATGTCATGCTTTCATTTTGTACAATGATGTTTTCCTTTGCTTCAATAGCTTGGTGCAAACCATCACTGTAACGACGTCCAGCCATCAAACGACCTGTAAACTCATCGACAATTAGGACTTCACCGTCAGCCACGACATAGTCCACATCCAAACGCATAATAGCATTAGCTTTCAATGCCTGTACAATGTGGTGATTGATTGTAACACTTTCCTGATCGTACAAGTTTTCAAGACCAAAGAAATTTTCAGCTTTGGATACGCCGTTTTCGGTCAAAGCAACCGACTTCACCTTAATATCCAGCGTGTAATCTTCTTCAACATTCAGGCTCTTCACAAAACGGTCAGCCGCAAAATACAGCTCGGTCGATTTCTGAGCTTGTCCTGAAATAATCAATGGTGTACGAGCTTCATCGACGAGAATGGAATCCACTTCATCAATGATACAGAAGTACAACGGACGTTGTACCATCTGCTCTTTGTAAAGCACCATATTATCACGCAGATAATCGAATCCGAACTCGTTGTTTGTACCGTATGTGATGTCACAAGCATATGCTGCCTGCTTGGCGGCATGATCCATGTTGGCCAAATTAAGCCCTACGGACATTCCTAGGAAGTTATAAATTTGTCCCATTTCTCCGCTGTCACGTTGCGCCAAATAGTCATTGACCGTAACCACGTGCACGCCTTTGCCCAACAGAGCATTCAAATAAACCGGCAGTGTTCCTACCAGTGTTTTACCTTCACCGGTTTTCATTTCGGCAATTTTACCTTCATGCAGCGCAATACCGCCGAGCATCTGTACGTCATAATGACGTTTACCCAGCACCCGTTTGGACGCTTCGCGAACAGTAGCAAAAGCTTCTGGCAAAATTTCTTCAGCCGTAGTCCCTTGTTCGACCCGAGCTTTAAATTCCACCGTCTTCGCTTGCAACTCCTCATCCGAGAGCTTTTCGAAATCCGGCTCTATCTTATTGATCAGTTCAACCGTCTTCATTAAACGCTTGACATCACGTTCATTGGTATCTCCGAAGATTTTCTTAACAATTCCTAGCATGGTTTACCCCTTTCGCGCAAAACAATTAATAGAATCAATTTCACAATAAGAAAGGGTCCATGATGAAATTGATTCCCGATATGTTTGACAGGCCCGGCTGTACCAGCCCATCGTGCGATGTTCTTTGCATAAATTGTAACAGTTTGTAGGACATGCCGCAACACAAGCAGCCTCCAGATTTGCATCCGGTTAAAGATACCAAAACAATTGACGCACGAAATACACAACTTGATTACACTTATCCAAGTTTAAATTTCCTTACTTTCACAAAAAAACATATAAAAGAGCCTTATCCCGCCAGGTTCGCAAGGATAAGGCTCGTGTTGTTTTCATTTTCCTAATATCCATGAAGCATGCTTCAATCGAAATCGTTCTATTCATTTTAAAATGTGAAAAGTTCCTACTTCACAGGCTATTGCCGTTCGATCAGACCGTATTTACCATCATTGCGCTTGTAAACTACGTTAACTTCTTCGTTGTCAATATTGGAAAACACAAAGAAATTATGTCCAACCATGTTCATTTGAAGAATAGCTTCTTCCACATCCATAGGTTTCAATAAGAAACGCTTGGTGCGGACAACTTCCAGCTCATCCAGTTCTGCATCTTCAGCAACAGCCACGCCACCTGCCGGATCTTCCACAAAAAGGGTTTTCAAACTGCCTTCTTGACGGAATTTTCGGTTTAGCTTGGTTTTGTGCTTGCGAATTTGCCGTTCAAGCTTGTCTACCACGGCATCAATGGATGCATACATGTCATCGCTCTCGTCTTCGGCACGGAGTACAAGCCCCGGCAAAGGAATGGTTACTTCTACAGTGTGCAAATCTCTGGTTGTGCTTAACGTTACACTTCCATCAGACGTCGGGGGTGCATCGAAATACTTTTCAAGTCTGCTGAATTTCTTATCAACGTAGTCCTTCAAAGCGTCGGTAACCTCGATCTGTTGACCTCGTACTGTTAAGTTCATAGGGCACGCCTCCTTTGCCCCTTCAGTATAGCACATATGTTAACGCCAAGTAAAAAAAGAGACCAACATTTCGAAGCTATTTTACAAAATCCCTCTTTTTTCGCTAAAACGCTTCCCATAACGTCATTCTTTGAAAACAGGTATGTTTAAAATCGACTTGCATACATATGTGAATAATGAGTGCATATACGAATATTGCTCCGCTGACGTCATGACAAACAACTATTTTGGGCTTCATGCTAAGCGATTTTATCGAAAAAGGGGGTGTCCCTTTCCCGATGGACAGGTACATGGACTTGTGCGGTATGCAAGGCCTGGTTACAACCCAGACAATTTATACGAAAGGATTATTACACCCAGCCTAGCTGGCTCTTCCTATACGGAGATCTCAAGATAACAGATTTGGAAGAGATGGAAAGTAGGAAGCTAATCCATGGCTTTTATTCAGCGTTACGTAACGAACCAGACGGGGGCTGTCACCTTTATAGGGAATACACTTGGGCTGGCACGTTCTAATTCGGTAGGAGTGCCGGGAACAGCGACCAGCATTGGCGCTTTCATCACAACCAATACAGCCTCTCGCTTCGGCACGTATCCATTTGGCACGACTTCTACCTTTACCAGTAACTCATCGACAGCATTCCTTGTGCTCCCTGCGGGCAGTACAGTGCTGTATGCTGAGCTTATTTGGGGAGGAAGTTATGCCAACGGCAGCACCAATGTATTGTCCAGCGCCAGTAACCCGGTCACATTTCAGACACCTGCTTTATCTACCACGGTCAGCCCTGAATCTGCAACATCAGTCAACGTCACCAGTCTCAGTACCTATGTGAGAACAGCAAATGTCACAAATCTGGTCATTCAAGGCGGTGCAGGGGCATACACGGTCGGAAATGTGACGGGCACCATCACGGTTCCGGATTCCACCAACACCAACCATGCCGGCTGGACGCTGGCTGTGGTGTACAATAACCCATCTCTGCCCTTCCGTAACCTGTCGCTGCGTGTAGGCGGTGAGGGGGTCAGCAGTGCTACTGGCTCGGTCAACGTTGTAGTGAGTGGCTTTGCCACTCCTGTACAGGGAACTCTGCGCGGCAGGGCGCTGATTAGCGCCCAAGAGGGTGACGTGGACATCACTGGTGACCGTGCGTTGTTTGGACCTACCACATCCAGTTTGACTGCGCTGTCTGGGCCTAATAATTTTTCGACTAATTTTTTCGCTTCGCAAATAAACGGAGATGACGGTACATTGGTCACGACCGGGACCTTCGGTACAACTAATGCCGTAAATGGGACACCTGGAACGCAGGTGACCGGTGGACGGCAAGGCTGGGACATTACCAATGTCGATATTTCCTCCACGCTGCTCAACAGCCAAACGACAGGTGTCCTCCAGCTGACAACCAATGGCGACATTTACACTGTAAATGCCAATGCCATTCAAATTGATATCAATGCTCCGCTGGTGACCCTGACCAAAACTGCCAGCTCTACAGGATTGGTTATTGGCGATACAGTGACCTATACGGTTAACATTTCGAATACGGGGCTCGTCAGTGCTTCCAACACAGTACTTACCGATACCATACCAACCGGGGCTACCTTCGTACCTGGCAGTGTTGTTGTCGCGGGCACAGCCCAGCCAACGGCCAATCCCGCTACAGGTATCACAGTGGGCAGTGTAGCTCCTGCTTCCACGGTGACCATTACATTTCGTGCAACCGTCACTTCATTGCCAGCAAACACCCAGCTAGGTAATCAGGCATCCGCATCCTTTTCCTTCCAAACTGTACCTGGAGGGCCTGTCATTTCTGGCAACGTTCCGTCCAACACTGCCAGTACACCGATCTACCAGCCCGTCATCGGGATTGTTAAAAGTGCCAATACAACGGCTACTACAGTCGGAGATACGATTACGTACACGTTTCAAATATCCAACACGGGCAGCATTGCTGCAAATCTCAGCTTTTCGGAGAGTATTCCCGCCGGATCATCCTTCATACCGGGTAGTGTGACCATTGGCGGTTCCTCCGTGCCTGCTGCCAATCCCGCTACTGGTTTTTCAGTAGGAACGATTAATACAGGTGCTACTATACCCGTGACCTTCCAGACCCTGGTCAATGTGGTTCCCGCCACTGGTAATTTGACCGATCAGGCGGCTTACACGTATACCTTCACACCACCTGACGGACGTGTATTGAACGGAAGCGGGACGTCCAACACGCTCACCATTCCCGTCTCCTCACCAAATGTGACCGTGACAAAGGCCTCTTCTCTGGCGGCAGCCGCAGTCGGAGAGACTGTTCAGTTTACCCTAACCGCCACAAACAACGGAATCGCCAATGTGACCAATGTAGTCGTTACCGATCCGCTGCCAAACGGAGTTGCCTTTGTACCTGGTAGCGTCACCGTGAACGGAACTGCTTCTGCGACTGCTACACCTGTGAACGGCATTCCGATCGGTACTTTAGCTCCAGGCGCATCGGTTACGGTTGTATTTCGGGCAGCCATTAATTCTCTGCCTTCTCCTGCACAGATCAACAATCGTGCAACTTTCAGCTTCACTTCCGGGGCCTTTACCGGATCATCTTTGTCCAATCTTGTAACCATACCTGTCGTTATCGCGGCGCCGACAATTACCAAGAGCGCAAGCTCCAACCGTGCCAGCGTTGGCGGAATAATTACTTATTCATTCCTCATCGCTAATACCGGAACAGTCGTATTAAACACGACCTTAACGGAAACTGTACCGACAGGCTCCACCTTTATTCCCGGAAGCGTCATTGTCGGCGGATCCTCAGTGCCAGGCGCCAATCCTAATACGGGAATTTCAGTGGGCACCATAAACCCTGGTGCACAAATTACAGTCTCATTCCGGACGACAGTAGATTCCCTACCACCCGGGGGTGGATTAAACGATCAGGGCCTGCTCCAATATTCATATCAGTTGCAAGACGGAAGAACCCTCTCGGGCTCGCTTCTTTCCAACATTGTTTCCGTGTCGATTTCACTTCCTAACATATCCGTAACCAAGTCTGCGGGATTCACATCCGTTAGTGTTGGCGAAACGCTGACCTACAGCGTGAACGCCATTAATAACGGAATTGACCCCATCACAAACACCGTGATTACCGATTCACTCCCCGGCAGCGTGTCATTTGTACCCGGAAGCGTAACCGTCGGTGGTTCACCTGTGAGCACAGTCGATCCAAGAAGTGGCATTCCAGTCGGTACCATTGGCGCAGGCGCATCCGTGCAGGTGTCCTATGCCGTGCTAGTCAACGCCGTTCCGTCCGTACAGCCGCTGCAAAACACAGCCGGTGTCAGCTTCACCAGCGGTGCTTTTACCGGAACATCCCAGACAAATACCGTCTCTGTGCCGGTTTATCAGCCTCGTATCAGTGTGGTCAAATCTGCAAATACAACAGTAGCTACGATAGGCGACACAATTCTGTATACATTGTTGGTCGCGAACAACGGTAACTATAATGCTTCTGTAACGCTGACAGATGTTATTCCTGCCGGGTCCACATTTATAGAGAACAGCGTAGTAATCAATGGTGTTAATCAGCCTGGAGCCAGTCCAGCAGCAGGCATTTTCATCGGAACCGTGTCGCCGCAAAGCCCTATCACACTGACATTTCAAACCGTAGTAGCCTCTCTTCCAACACCATCTCAACTGACAGACCAGGCCACCGCCGCCATTTCCTTTACATTGCCTGATGGGCGGGTGCGAACAGATAGCACATCGTCCAACGTGCTATCCATTCCTGTGTCTGCGCCGAATGTGTCCATTTCGAAGACTGCAAACCGTTTCACCGCCATTCCAGGTGATTCGGTATTATACACCCTGACCGTACTTAACAACGGAATCCAGACCGTGAACAATGTGGTCGTTTCCGATCCTATCCCGGCCGGCTCTCAATTCACTGCGGGTAGCGTAACGCTGAATGGCTCCACAATAGCCAGTGGAGATCCTTCTTTAGGTATCGTAATTGGGAGCATTGCCGCTGGAGGGGGAGCTACGATCACCTTCAGGGTAACGGTATCCTCTCCATTACCAAGTCCACCGCAGCTCATCAATCAATCGCGTGTCAGCTACACGAGCGGTGCTTTTTCAGGCGTGTCAGTATCTAACCCGGTGACAGTAGCCGTCAATGCTCCAGTGCTAACTGTAAGTAAAACTGCTGACCTCCTACGGGCAACAGTTGGCGATATCGTAACGTATTCCGTGGCGGTAACCAACAATGGTAACATAGCTGCTGCTGCCACATTGACAGACAATATTCCCGCAGGCTCAGCACTAGTACCGAACAGTGTGGTCGTCAGCGGTGTTCCTATTCCTGATACCAGTCCCGAAGCAGGTCTGTCTATTGGCTCCATTGCACCTGGAGCCGTAACTCAAACAACTTTTCAGGTGGTGATTACTTCCGTGCCTTTACCTCCCCAACTCACCGACCAGGCGAATATCAGTTTTTCCTTTCAACCGCCGGATGGCCGGATTGTTAACGGCAATGTTTCGTCCAATATTGTCACAATTCCTGTATCGTCACCCAATGTGCAGGTCAGTAAAAGCACCTCGGCAACTGATGCCGTTCCTGGTGATACGATAACCTATACTATTACAGCTACCAATAGTGGCATTGAAATCATAACAGATGTTCGTGTGACCGATACCATTCCGACAGGCTCCTCTTTTGTTCCTGGCTCCGTTATCGTAAATGGAACAACGCTGCCGTCAGCCAGCCCCTTAACGGGGATTCCAATTGGCTCCATCGCTGCTGGAGCGTCAACAACCGTTACCTTTTCCGTGTCTGTCAACAGCCTGCCTGACCCACCTCAGCTGAGTGATCAGGCTACAGTTTCTTTTACCAGCGGTACACTGAACTTCACATCACTCTCCAACACCGTTGTCGTCCCTGTTTACCAGCCTATTATCAGTCTTCTTAAAACCGCAAATACGAGTCAAGCAACGGTAGGCGACACCGTAGTCTATACACTCACTGCCCAAAATACAGGTAATCTAGCAGCGACCGCCACCTTCACCGATGCCATTCCATCTGGTTCCTCCTTTATACCGAATAGCGTCACCGTGAACGGTCTGCCTGTTGCTGGAGCCAATCCCCAATCAGGGGTAATAGTCGGAAACATTGCAGCGGGGGCTTCTGTTTCTCTTACCTTTCAAGTGGTCATTAACGCTGTCCCCACTGGCCTGGGTCTGTTAAATCAAGGTTCGGCCACATTCACTTTCCAGCCACCTGACGGTCGCACATTAAACGGAAGCGTCCAATCCAATCCGGTGTTTATTCCTGTATCCAATCCAGATGTCACCGTGACCAAAACAGTCAATCAGACTTCTGTAGCCTTTGGAGACACCATTACGTACACCATTACCGCAGCAAACGGAGGCATTGAACCTGTAACAGGGACGGTCTTTATCGACCCGATAGCTGATGGCACTACTTTTATACCTAACTCCGTACAAGTCAACGGTATCACTATACCAGGAGCCAACATTGCTACAGGTGTGTCCGTAGGCACTGTTCCAGCTGGCAGCTCAGCAACGGTTACCTTCCAGGCCACAGTAACATCCTTGCCAGCATCAGGTTTGTCAACAGATCAGGCAACGGTATCCTTTAATTCCGGGGCTTTTGCAGGTCAATCCGTCTCGAATCAAGTCAGCCTGCCTGTATTACAGCCGATCTTGAATGTGACCAATACCCTCAGTGCGGATCGTGCTACCGTAGGGAATACACTTGGTTTTTTCATCACTGTAACCAATACCGGCAACGCGCCTGCAGAAACGGTCGTGCTTGATCTGTTATCCAGCTCGCTTAGCCTGAATCAAAATAGCGTATTGGTCAACGGTGCGCCCATTCCCGGAGCAGACCCTATTACAGGCATTAATATCGGTTCAATCGCCCCAGGCGCGACGGTAACCGTCTCGTTTAGCGCCGTGGTCATATCAGTACCACCTGGCTCTATACTGACCAACCAGGCCACTGTGAACTACACGTTCCAATTGCCAGATGGACGAACGTTGACTGGAAGCGGAGCAGCCCTGCCTGTATCCATTCCAGTCTCGTCACCGAATGTAACAGTCACAAAGGCAGCCGAGGTGGCTGTCGCTGTCGTGGGCGATTCTGTTCCCTATGTCATAACTGCGTTCAATAACGGACTCGATCCGGTTACTAGCGTAATCGTTACGGACACCATTCCTTTCGGAACCGCCTTTGTCCCGGGCAGCGTTACAATTAATGGTACTCCTGTTGTTACAGCCAACCCACAAAATGGCGTTCCTGTCGGAACGCTTGGAGCTGATGGCGGAGCCACGATTCGCTTTTTGCTTAACGTACAATCCCTGCCGACACCGGCGTCCATCACTAATGAAGCAACCGTCAGCTTTACTTCGGGTGCATTTAATGGATTTTCGGTATCCAATCCCGTTACCATCCCTGTGTATCAACCGATCGTCACTGTAACTAAAAGCGCGGGAGCGGGAAGAGCTACAGTTGGAGATACTGTAACCTATACATTCTCCGTTACGAACTCTGGAAACATCGGTGCAGATACCGTACTTAGTGATCCCATTCCGGCAGGGGCAGCTTTTATACCTAATAGTGTAGTGATCAATGGCACCGCCGCACCTGGTTCAGATCCAAGTGTTGGGATCCCATTGGGTATCATAGGTGCAGCTACGACCGTCACTCTGACCTTTCAGACAGTCATTACCTCACTGCCCGCATCAGGTACATTGGTCAATCAGGCGACCGCAGCTTACAGCTATCAACCACCAGATGGTCGTGTCCTGACTGGAAGTGCAGTATCTCCGTCCGTGACCGTCTCGGTCTCTTCGCCAGATGTGGACGTTATCAAAACAGCCTCCGCTACAGATGCTGTAGTCGGAGATACCATTACGTATACTGTCGTCGCTACGAATAACGGAATCAGTCCAGTCGTCAATGCCGTTGTATCTGATCAGCTGCCGCCCGGCACCAGCTTTGTTTCTGGCAGTGTAACCGTGAATGGCACATCTGTACCTACTGCATCACCAAGCTCAGGTATCCCTGTTGGCACCATTGCAGTAGGTGGCTCGGCAGCCGTTACATTCCAGGTCTCCGTCGTTAGTCTGCCGCAGCCGCCGCAAATAACTAATCAAGCAACCGTCAGCTTTACTTCGGGCGCGTTGACCTCGTCTTCGCAATCCGATCCGGTGACCTTGCCTGTTTATCAGCCAATCATCGGCCTGACCAAAACCGTCAATACCGTCAATACACAGATCGGATCGACATTGGTCTACACCTTGACGCTAACCAATACTGGAAATATCGGCGTTATACCTGTTCTGTCGGATAACATTCCTGTAGGTTCTGAATTATTGCCTAACAGCGTAGTCGTTAACGGCATCCTGGTGCCAGGAGCTTCGCCAGTTACAGGCATAACACTCGGATCACTAGCCCCATCAGGCAGTATCACAGTAAGTTTCCAAACCATCGTCTCGTCTCTGCCAGCTCCGCCTATATTGACTGACCAAGGGCAAGTGAACTTTACGTACTCACCACCAGATGGTAGGGTGCTGAGTGGCTCCGTCACATCCAATACAGTCAATGTTGCTGTGTCTGCACCTAATATTCAGGTGACGAAAACATCCAGTCTGGCAGCCGCTGTAATCGGAGATACGATCAGATATACACTGAGCATCACGAATAGCGGTGTGGATTCAGTCACAGATACTGTCGTGACCGATACAATTCCTGCAGGTACCTCCTTCGTTCCGGGCAGTGTCCTCATCGACGGAGTAGCCTTCCCTAATGTCTCTCCGATTGCTGGAATTGCCATTGGAAACGTCGCACCTGGAAATACATTCGTCGTCAGTTTCCAAACGACTGTCCAGTCTTTGCCGCAGCCACCCCTGCTCACAGATATTGCAGCCGTCACGTTTACTAGCGGAACGTTCACTGGCACTGCCTTTTCCGATCCACTCATCGTACCTGTGTTCCAACCGCTAATTGCAATTACTAAAGCATCCAGCACTCTTAACGCCTCCGTCGGCGATACACTGACGTACACGATTACGGCCGTGAATAGCGGCAATATTGCAGCAGCACTTACCATCAGCGATAACATCCCAGCCGGATCGACTTTCCTTGCCAACAGTGTCAGCATTGCTGGCAGTCCACAACCTGGATTGTCCATCGAAACGGGCGTTCCCGTTGGATCCGTGTTGCCAGGCGGAACGGTATCCGTAACGTTCCAAACCGTTATCAATACTCTGCCTAATCCACAGGTACTGGTCGATCAGGCATCAGGCTCATTCACTTTCCAACCACCAGATGGCAGAACAGTATCCGGATCTGCGGTATCCAACACAGTTAGTATCTCTGTATCCTCACCAGATGTGAGCATTGTCAAAGGAACAGCAGCTACAGACGCCATTGTCAGCGATATCATCACCTATACCTTGGCCGTTTCCAACAATGGAATCAGTACCGCCAATAATATAGTGGTTTCAGATATCATTGCAGCAGGAAGCTCCTTTGTGAATGGCAGCGTTACTGTAAATGGAATCTCCTTCCCTGATGGAAATCCCGGATTTGGTATTGCTATCGGTACACTCACTCCTGGAGCCGTTACTACCGTTACGTTCCAGGCTCGAGTCGATTTCTTGCCCACATCGGCACAATTAACCAATCAGGCATCCGTTAGCTTTACCAGCGGGGCATTTACTGGCAGTTCAACATCTAATGTGGTAACTATTCCAGTCTTCCAGCCGATCCTGACAGCAGTCAAAACAAGCAATACTAATAATGCCACCGTCGGAGACATCATCACTTATACGATTGTCGTATCCAACACGGGTAACATTGCAGCCTCAACTACGGTAAGCGACAATATTCCAGACGGCTCTGTATTCCTTCCCAACACCGTCTCGATTAATGGCATTGCAGCTCCCGGTGCAAGCCCGGTTTCCGGCATCCCGACTCCAGCCATACCACCAGGACAATCGGCAACTGTCACTTTCCAAGTGCTGGTATCTTCCATCCCTGCAACCGTACTGCTGGTTGATCAGGCCGAGGTAGACTATCGCTTTAATGCACCAAATGGGCGAGAGGCAGGCGGTTTCCGTTTATCCAACATTGTTGAGGTTGCCGTGTCACCGCTAGACATCACATTAAGTAAAAGCGTAAGCTCACCTTTCGCCACTACTGGCGAAACCTTGACGTATGAACTCGTGATCTTCAACGAGGATACAAATACCGTGCAAGATGCCCGTTTGCTGGATATTTTGCCAGAAGACATCGAGTTTATTACAGGTTCAGTTCAGATTAATGGATCTACGGTAACAGAAAGCGATCCCGGCACCGGTATACCTTTGCCACCGTTAGAAGCGAATTCCAAGACTGTCATATCCTTTGATGTCCGTATCACAGCGACAGAACAGCCAGGACCACGTACGAATCAGGCACGCCTGTTACTCTCAAATGGTGAAGAAGCGAGTGCCGTTTTGTCCAATGCTGTCACCATTGCCTTACTTCAGCCTGTAGTGAAACTGACGAAAATAGCCAGCACGGAGAGCGTACAGCCAGGTCAAAGCATCACCTATTCCATCATTGCAGAAAATACTGGGAATATTGGTGCATTTGGCTTGTTAACGGACTCACTGCCATCGGAGCTTTCTTTTGTTTCTGGCTCTGTTTCGGTTAATGGAATCCCTCAATATGGCGTCAGTCCAGGGCAAGGCATTGCCCTAGGCACTATCGCACCAGGAGAAAAGACGACTACCCTCTTCTCCGCGCTTGTCGTTCGTGCCTCCGAGTCTGGCACACTGGTGAATCAAGCTTCGCTGGCTTACTCCTACCAGCTGCCGGACGGACGAAGCACGAATCTGGTAACTGCTTCACCTTCTGTCTCGGTTAAAGTAGCCCCTACGGCTACAGGAGCCTTGTCAGCCGTGCTACGCACAACAGTGTCTACTGTCGCATTAGGCGATGCTGTGCCTTATCAGTTGACTCTTGTTAATGATGGAGGCTCGGTCATTACCGATGTAGTGTTAGCCGATTACGTACCGAATGGAACCATCATAAACCCGAGTAGCTTGAGAATTAGCGGTTCTCCACCTGCTTCTAGCAAGCCGGGTGAACCATTATTTATCGGCAGCTTGCAGGCAGGACAGACAATTGATGTATCCTACAGCGTGAACGTTCAGTCTCTGCCTCTCGGAGGACGTCTAAACAATAGCGTGCGGCTTCAATATGCTGGCAGTGACGGTGCTAACGAGGTTACCAGCAATACCGTGACTATAGCTGTTTTCGATCCACAGCTTGCCGCAAGTATCTCCACGGAAAATACGGAGGCCATCGCACGAGAAAGTCTTACCTATACGGTACTGCTCAACAACTTCGGCAACGTAACATCCGAAGTTACACTGCAAAATTTCATTCCTGCCGGGACTCTGTTGATTCCTGACAGCATACAGTTGAACGGTCAATCACTGTCGGGAGCCGATCCAACTATCGGTGTTAGCCTTGGGTATGTGGAACCTGGACAGTCGTTGACACTGACTTATCGAGTGACCGTATCGGAGACGCCTCCATCTGGCTACATCGTAAATCAAGCTGCCTTTGCCTACTCGTTTACGCTACCTGGAGGAAGAGTCGTATCAGGGACATTGACTACCAAAGCCGTTACGATCCCAGTTGTATTCCCACTGCTCGAATTAGTTAAAAAGGTGAACACCACAGATGCCTCTGTAGACGACACACTCACCTTCACCATTCAGATTACTAACATAGGGGGGATCACAGCGCAGTATCCGTTGTTCACGGACCCATTGCCGCAAGGACTGATTTATGTACCCAACAGCCTAACTATCCAAGAAAAAGCACAGCCAGGCGCTAATCCCGCCGCAGGTATCACGCTCCCGGATATTGCACCGGGGGAGACGCTCACCCTTACGCTCCAGGCGCAAATTCGTGAGGCACCAGCAGATGGAACATTCAGCAACCAAGCCACCATCGAATATACCTCACGTCGTAGTGGTGGAGAGACCATCCAGGAAACAACCCAAACCAACACCGTCGACGTGACCGTTATTGCAGCCATCCCTAAACTTACGCTTAGCTCCAGCGCTTTACGTGTCGGCCAAGAAGATACCCTGTCCTTCACCGTCCATGTGGAAAACATCGGTAATACTCCACTGGAAGAGCTTTTGCTCACTGCACCATTTGCAGCCGAAGATTTCATTTTGCTGCGAACGGTCACCGTGAATTCTGTGCCGCTTCCGCATCCTAACCTGCTCCAAGGTATTCCGTTAGGTCGGCTTGACCCAGACCACAAAGCCGTCATCGTCTTTTCTTTCGACATCGAATCTGCGCTCCGTGCGTATCTGATCGCCCAGGTCATCCTGCGCTATCAATTCCGCTATCCAGACGGAAGCGTAGAGAAACAATCTGCCTCCTCCAATACCATTTTTGTGGAGATGGCTGACTTTGATGGTTCTCTAGAGTAAAAGTTCTATTGTGTTGAGCTCCTTACCACCGGGTAAGGGGCTTTTTTATGTAATTAGAAAACATAAAAAAGCCCTGGAATAAATTCCAGGGCAGTTGCTAGCGCGTTATCCATTGCTAACCATCTTACCAATTATGTAGGTCGGCTATGCCGGGGATGATTATAATTTGGTTACGTTAGCGGCTTGTGGTCCACGTGCGCCTTCGACAATGTCGAACTCCACGTCTTGTCCTTCTTCAAGTGTTTTGAAGCCTTCTGTTTGAATTGCGGAAAAATGTACAAATACGTCGCCGCCGTCAGACGTTTCAATGAAACCATAACCTTTTTCTGCGTTAAACCATTTTACTTTACCTTGCATGCACTAACATTCCCTTCGTCATCAAATGAAGTGAGGCTCTCGCCCACATTTCCGACTATACCACCCAAAGTTATCCATTGTCAATTGGAATTGATAATGTTTTCATGTATAGTTATTCCATATATAATACAATGGGTAAATAGTCAACAACTTTGTTCATTGAAACACTAGAACTTGAACTAAAAGTAGACTTACTAATCATGTTTTAAACTACATTTTAGTGCCTGAAACAATAAATTGATAGTTTTTTTGTATAGGACCTTTCTTTTCACTTAAACTCAATTAGTGGCTTTCTAAATGTTAAAAAGCTCTCGTCCACACCATATAACGTGTTGGGCGAGAGCTATTTAAACTTATTTCCTACGATCCATCAGAAAGCTATCAGGCGTATAGTTAGATTCATAAGCATTACGTTGCGATTTGGCCATATTTCGCTGGACAAGCCAATTTTGGGCTTCCTGTTTCAGCGATTGCATGTGCTGATCAATTATTGCATCGTGGCTTAGAATAGACTCTAATTTCTGTTTTTGCTCCGCTGTCATAGGCGTATTTTTCAAGACACTCAGCAGTTTATCCACCTTCATCTGACGAACTTCGACAAAAATCTCAACTTCCTCGTAATTTGTCTCATTCAGTCGAAGTATGAATTGTTGGGTTAATTGCTCTAATTGAGATAAAGCGTCATTTATCATAGCTTACTGTTCCGTTGACAATGACATACCTGCGGTTAGCTTGTTCACTGTAACCCAAGTTTCACGTAATTCTTGCAGATAACCCAGAACTTCTTCACCTGACTCAATCTTTTTCTTGATATTGGTTTGAATTAATAAATAATTCATATACTCATATAAAGCATATAAATTTTTGGAAATATCATACGAGTAGTTTAACGTAGACATTAACTCACTAATAATACTTTGCGCTTTACCCAGGTTTATGTTTGCTTTAGCAATATCATTGGATGATATTCCATCAAGACCGGCCTTTACGAACCGAATGGCACCATCATATAACATAATAATGAGCTGCCCCGGAGTAGAGGTCTGCACCGAAGACTGTTTATATTTTTCATAAGGAGATGAGATCAAACGAATCACCCTTTTCTAAACTATTGTAAAAAGCTTGTCAAACTGGAAGACTGCGACTGATACTTGTTCATAGCCGATTCCATAGCCGAAAACTGCTTGTAATACCGTTTTTCAGCATCAGCAAGTTTTTTGGTCATCTCTGTAATATCGCTGTTATAGTTTTTAAGCTGCTTTCCCATTATACTGTCAGCCTTTAAGGTCATACTAGCATTTGTATCGAATTTTGATGTACCTGCTTTTTTTACAAACATGTTTAACGTAGTATCAAGCTTACTTCTTAATTCGCTAAAGAGAGGCTTGCTGTTTACAACATCAGACGACCCTTTGAATATATTCATAACCTTATCCGGATTTGTCGTCAAAGCAGCTTTCAGCTTCTCTTCATTAATTTGTAATTTACCATTTTCGAAATATTGACCTGTAGTAATACCAACCGAACTTAAATCGCCTAATTTACTGGAAATAACCATACGCATAGAAGACACAGCAGAACTTAAAATAGAGTCATTTTTAAGAAGACCACTTTTCGCCTTTTCTTCCCACTGCTTAATTTCATCTTCCTTCATGTCTTTCCTTTGATCGGCTGTCAGTGGAGGAAAATCGCGATACTTTTGTTCACTTAGTTTCGTATTAAATGTACTTAATAGGTCATTATAAGTATCCACAAAAGATTTAATGGTCTCCATAGCTTTTGTTGGATCTGATTGGGTTGTTATTTGGGCTGGTCCAGTGGTTCCCGTGGTCTCTAACAGAGTCAGTGACACTCCATTAACGACAAGGGAGTTGTTATCAGGATTATAAGTTTTAGAACTCAAATCCGCCGTATTCGTTACTATAACTTCCCCTTTTTCAGCCGCCTTTACATCTGTAGAACTAATTTGGAATAAATCCATGAGCGTACTGCTTTTAACCTGCTTATCAGCACCAGTTAATTTAATATTATTGCTTTCTCCATAATCTTTAGCTGTAATGGAGAACTTGCCGCTGATTTCATCAAAAGTCGCTGTTACGTTCGCCCCTTCTGAATTGATACGGGTCATCACTGTAGATATTGTATCGGTTTTCAGAAACGTGATTGTTTTGTCATTGATATTTAACTCATAAGTATCTGATGCACTACCACCTGCAATTTGCTCCAATGTGGTACTTTTGGTAGCATCTGCTGTACTGCTGCCTGCTGTACGTAGGCCTGTAGAGGTCTGCATATTGGACTTTGTTGCTAACTTGTTAACGACTACAGACATAGGTGTAGAGCTAGCATCCGCATTAGCTTCCGCTTTAATAGCCGTTGTATTACCAGTTAACGTTGCTTTCTGAGTGTTCATTTTGTCAGACTTAGTCATTAAATCGCGCAACTTATCGCTAAACTGAACGATCTTAGTATTTAATTCACGGTAACTATCACGCGTCCACTCTAATGTCTGCTTCTGCTGGTTCAGCTTATTTAATGGAGACTTCTTCGCGGTCATTAAAGAGGTAACCATACTGTCTATATCCATTCCTGAGAAACCGTTTATACGCATTTCATTTCCTCCTTATACTTTTTCATCGATAAGAATCCCTGCAATCTCCATCATCTTTGCTACTAGATCAAGGGTCTTTTCAGGAGGAATCTCTCGAATCAATTCCCCTGTGTCTTTATTGAGAACTTTGACCAATATCTGATGTGTTTTTTCATGCACACTCATTTCTAACGTAGTTGTAGGTCCCTGAAGAGCTTTGACTGCGCGGTCTATAGCACGAATAAGTTGCTCTTCTCCAAGAGGAATAGCAACCCCCTGCTGCTCTAATTTAGTTAAAGCAGACCCACTTTTTATAGCAGTTACTAATGATTCAATTGTTTTGTTACTAGTAGTAAAACCTTCACTACTTTGAGACACACCGTTTGCCTGTCCATTCATCTGATTCGTTGAAACCGAAAATTGTAGATTCATTCTTCCAACCTCCGATGGCCTATTTATTATTTTATCGGTTGTTTAGAGCATATTGTGAAGAATAAAAATAGAGTTCCGAGATACGTACCATAGAAAAACAAAGAATTTTTCCCATAACAGAAGCAAGGGATCAGAAATACAAAAGATCCTAAAATAGTTTAAGTAAAACAGTTCCTTTTTACTTAAAAAATGATTGGGTCAGAAAAACTCCACAGGAGCTACTCTCCCAATCTCCAAAAATCATCTGAATTGCACTTTTCTGTGTTCAGATAACAAAACTCCTTTTATAGACTCAACTCGGATGAGTCAACTCGATTCTTTAATATAAATTGGATATCTTCATCATTGTATACTTTTCTCCACGATTTGCTTACACTATCAAACATTTTGATGATTTTCCCTGGGTTTCCTGCTACAACACTGTAATCAGGTACATCTTTATTAATAAAAGAGTTTGCTGCCACTACGGACCCTTTACCTACTCGGACATTTCCAACAATAACGCTGTTAATCCCTAACCATGATCCCTCACCGATAGTAACTTCGTTTGTTTCGGAAGATACCCCTTGAAGCATAATAGGGATGTCAATATTTTCATATGCATGTCCACAATCCGAGATGTATACATTAGCGCCAATCAGGACATTTTGTTCGATGTGCGCTCTATTGGAAACCGAAATAGTAAAGTTTTTTCCGATCTGGCAACCATCATCAATGATAATTTGGGGGTCCTTCTTGTTTTGATTAATAGCGATATTTAGCCAACAATCTTTTCTAATCATGACATTATTACCAATATAAATTTTTTCAGCACCAACAATTTCACATCCTTCACCGACAAATACATTTTCACCCATTCCATGGAATGCAGGTATTTTTTTAAAAGGTTCTGGATTAGAGATTTTGGCATACTCTGATGATCTTTTAGGTGTTTTTCTTTTTCTTCTGCATACTGCAACTACATACATTGGCTGCGCATTCTTCACATCTTTAAACGAGATCAACTCGTGTTTTTCAGTTTGTTTGACTACTTTGTCAGGTGCAAATCCCCTATTGAGCTGACGGGCATCTCTCATAACATGATAGTAGTAACTATCATGGTCATTTATATAGCTTTGACCAAAAATATCTAATATATCATACTCGTTCATTAATTCACCGATAAATTCCGGTATGTTATATTCAAAACAGTGGTGTTGATTCATGGGTTGTTCTTCAAAATAGTTACCGGGGTTGGTAATAGAGCGATTAGGAGTGGATACTAGGAAAAGGCCATCTTCCTTAAGCAACCTGGCAGATTCCTTAATCCAATCGGCTCCATTAGCAATGTGCTCTATGGTTTCAAAAGAAACGACCATATCGAAGGTTTCATCTTTAAATGGTAATTTATTCACATTACCATGTATAAAGTTGATATTGTCAGCATGATAGGTTTTTTTTGCATTATTCACACTATCTTGATCAATGTCCACACCTATAACCATTGCTGCTCCAGCAGATTGCATCATTTTAGAACCATATCCCGTTCCACAAGCAGCATCAAGTATTATTTTATCTTTGGAATATTCACAAGCTAATTCATATCTGCGCAAATGTTCTTCAAGCACATTTTTAAAATTGTCTTTTACATCTTGATTAATGACCAAGCGTTCTCCTGTAAAGCTGATATCATTCTGTTCCATGTTCAAAATATTTTGAGAACCGCTTTTTTTCTCTACGGCAATTGCATTCGTTAATTCTTTCATTAGGGCCAAAGTGTCATCACTATTGTCCTGTATCTTTTTTGCATAGTCTAAAGCAAGGTCTATTTCACCGAAATGAGATAGAATACTACTTAAATTAAATAAAGTTTCCTTATGAAAAGGATCGATTTCAAGAGATGTTTGAAGTAAAGGTATTATATGGTCAAACATACCATTGTTGAAACCTTCAACAGCTAGATAGTTTAGAACATCTATTTTATTAGTTATTTCATTTGAGATGGTGTTGAGGACTTTTTCTAATACATCATTTTTTTGTATGCCGCTGAGTAGTTTTGCAACATTATCCTCTGTTATTAACCCATTATCAAGTTCTAACAGAGTATTAATCAATTCTTTTTGTTCAGCTAACGTCATAAGGAAACCTGCTCTCTATAAGTTTTCATGCAAAGGATAATTTATCAAACATTGATCCTTTGAAAGGAGGTTTTTAAGAACCAATCCAGATTACGATTAAATTTCAAATGCTAATTAACTGAATTAGAATAACGTAAACAAGATAACAGTAAAAATGAGCCTATAACAGTTGCTATTTCTATCTGCTATACTTCTTTTAAGACCTATACTACTGAAGTGTATCTAAAACTCTCTTGTTTCAAATAATTCAGCAAGGTTGTATTAACTTAACAAGTTCAGCGGTCTCTGGGTCGTAATCTTCTATTTGTCGAAGATAGTGCAATGATAAATTATTATCACCAGCTTTATACAATAAAAAACCTATATTGTATAAAGTTTCTTTATCAAATTTATTTAACTCATACGAGGCATAAAAAAGAGGAAAGACATGCTCAAATAATTCAGCTTTATATAGCGCAGTTCCCAATGTGTTATACATCGTTTGCTTATTTATAATCACCAACTCTTCTATCTCGTTAATGATATCTACGTAAGTTATGTTTTTTATAGTAATCATATTTATAAATTCAATTAAAAGTTCTTTCGGATAATTTTCGTTTTCCAATCTGAGAATGATTTTTTGCAACATATCCTTTTCATTGTTATTTAAGGCCTTTACAACGTATTGATACGTCTTATACTGTTCTACCGGATGGTTTCCTAATTTGCTCAAATTCTCAATATAATTTTGATCTCGATCAGACATTGGTAGCATAATGCTTTGATATTCCATATGTTCAAATCCTGCATTTGTGAACATCTTATCAATTTCATAGAGGCTAAAAAATCTAATATGAGAATGAGCAAGTAAACCATTATCTGTATAGCTCCACTGACCATTTAACATAGATCTAATAGCGCTAAAGTGCATTACGTTATAAATACTAGCTAAGATCTTCCCGTTCTGTTTTAGCTGCATTTTTAATTTTCTCAAAAACCCCCATGGATCTCTTAACTCCTCGAACGTATTTGAAAGAATAATATAGTCAAAATAATTTTCAGGATAATCCAATGCCTCTTCTACACCTGCAACCCGAACCTCTGCTATTTCACATGCAAAAGCTGCTGCAAACTCATTTGCCTCTAATCCAAATAATTCTACATTTTTAATTTTATTTTTAATTTCCAAAAGAGTTCCGCCACATCCACAATTCACTTCTAAAACCCTAATAATATGCCCTTCTTTTGGCTGTTCTATCAAACTACTTAATTCACGCCTTATGTTACTCAAATCTTCAGATTTAAAATTCCATTTTCCTTCAAACTTACACTTATTTTTTTCCAACAGCTTTGTATACGATCCATTAGCTTCTCCAAAAGATATAGAACCGTAATGGTGAATAAATACATCCTTACATAAAATTAATTTATACCCAGATTGGATAATCCTACAAGAATAATCATCATCCTCATAATTACCTGGTGAAAACATTTCGTCCAATAAACCCACTTTCTCAACCACTTCTCGTTTAATCACCATGCAGAACCCAATGAGTCTTAGCCTTTGCTCCCATTTAGTGTTATCAGGGCGGTTATACCTAGTTGCAAAAGCTAACATTTCATTTTTTGATTGATAAACAACGGGCACAGTTTGATAATTAGATGCACTATTGGTGACAGGGCCTACTGCCCCATTATCATCAGAACTGTATAAAGCATTTAGTAAAATATCTAGCCATCCTGGCGTTACCACCACATCATTATTTAAAAGAACAATATTGTTTCCTTGTGCAACCTCAATACCTTGATTGCAACCCTTTGGAAAACCTAAATTACTTTCATTACATATATCAAAAATATCATCTTGGCTTTGAATCCATTCTTTTGTCCCATCATTCGATGCATTATCGACTACAATAATTTCATAAGTACCAGAATCTGTATAATCGCGTATACTTTCTATACATTCTTTCGTATAATCTAGTTTATTATACGTTAATATTATGATACTGCTTAGCACCTTATCACTTCCTCCAAATAGAATTTATAAAATCGTATACTGTGTTCATTTGAAAGATTTATAACCGGAACAAGTATAATTGTGAATTTAAGAAGGGAAAATATCCTTCATACCTAATGGATGGTATTTTTAACGAGCAGGAGCTTATTTAGCAAGAGCAGGCGCGCAAAACGATCAAACTCCAGTTCTTCATACTTGGAACACTAAGACTTACGCGCGATCTACACCGTTTTTAACAAAACGTATACGATAAGCGCTGAGGACAATTGTCATGCTAAAGAGCCTAGACCGGACGAGTAATTCCCTACCGTTATGGTGGTCGAATCGATGAACAGCAGTTTCTGAGAAATATGGTTCCCTCTCTTCGGAATGATTAAGTGATAAAATAAAAAACCCAAAAAGAGGTTTTATATTTTATCCCCGATTTAATCAAAAAGGCTTTTTCGTTATAATTCAGGAACAGGCCTCCATGTTGCACATCTGCTTCTCTCACCAGAATTATGAAATGCTAGATTTCACTTTCCAGAAAACAATCCAACCATACATTAAATCTCTCAATAACTTTCGATTCTAGAACAGAAAGCGCTTGTGGAAAATCATTATTATATGTTATTTGAAAATCCAATAGGGCGCTCTTCAACATATTAGTATTAATTTTCAATTCCTTATTATAAAAATTCTCGCAAAGTGGGAGCATTTCTTTCTCTAGTTGATGTGCTGCCTGCACCGTATCAACGGTAAGAGTTTGAAGTGTATCTGATTTCCCCTCTGAAATATTATTGTATATATACTGAATAGCTTCTTTCATTGTTTCAGCTAGTTCTACAAGACCTTCCCTATCGTAGTTGTACTTGGAAGTTTTTTTTTCAAACATATCTTTGTCTTCTTGAGTTATTCTCTTATACCAGACAAGACTATGATTGAACCGACTATAAGATCTACCAAAAATATCATCCAAGGCTTTAATCACTCCTGTATGATAACCTTCAACACCATCTAAATGTTTATTGTCACCTTGCAAAAGATGAGGAGGAAGTTCATCTGCATAACACTCGCAATCATGCCCCATTAATAGTCCGCCCACTTTAATTTTTCTGATTCCTTTGACTATATCTTGATAAACATACTCATACGTATGGTTAGCATCCACAAAAATAATATCAAAATAATCATCCTGCAGAATGTCCATACCCACCGTTGAATCACATACAATAGGCTTTATATTATCGTAAACACCGGCATATCTCATTACACTTTTAAAATGTTCAAATGCATTTTCATAATTTGCAATATTATGGCTTGCTGTATCCGGACTACCTTGCCATGTATCCATACAGAATAGGAAATTACTATCTGAGAACGTTTTGAGACTATTGGCAAAGAAATAACTCGAACACCCGAACCAGCTTCCCACCTCTAAAGCCCTGATCCCAGAATGCTTTCCAGCCATTAATTCGCTGTATACAAGGCTTGTAAGTGCCACGATATCAATCATGGTAGTTTCGCCATAAGTATACTTTTGAATAGTTGAATAGTTTTCCAGCATATGAATGTATTCTTGTAGCAACTTTGGCGAACTTATCGTTGTAAGGTTATTATGAATTCCACCGAAATGCAGGACAGTTTCCGAAACATTATTTTGCGTATTCATTAACTTTACTTCATTATTTTGGAATGTTATTTCAATCACTAGAATTCCCCCATTAATTTAAATGTAATAAAAGATCAAGCTTCTTACATATATTAGTCCAACTGAAATTAGTCTCTGCGAAGTTTTGAATTTCATAAGTTGTCTGTTCTAGCCTCAAGTTATCGTTGCAAACCTCTAATAATATTTCAGACAGTCTATGATAATCATCTACAGGGAAAACCTCTCCTAATGTAATTTCATTAGTAATATCATAAGCAGGGTCTATTTCAGTTGAAACTATAAAACATCCATTTTGGGATGCTTCTGTAAAAACCAACGGAAATCCTTCGTACCTTGAAGTTAAACAAAAAATTTTAGCTCCTCGATATTGTTTTTCCAAAACCTTCCTATCCTCTATTGGACCGAGAAACTCTATCCTTCCTCTAAGATCTGGATTTTCAGTAAGAAACTCATGAACATATTGAATAAAATTATCTTCAACATTACCCACAAGCTTAAGTTTCCAGCCCGAAATTTCGGAAGCAACCAATTTAAACGCTTCTAAAAGTACTTCATTAGCTTTTTGATGAGTTCCTATTCTACCGACTGTTAGAATAACATTCTCTTTCTCTTCGTACTTTATCTTAGGACTTGAGTGAAAATCATAAAATCCATTTGGTATATACTCTATTTTCAAAGGCCACTTTTTATTTAAATAATAATACAGTCTCTTGCTTTCAACGCTGATTACATCACATTTTTTAAGGGTCTCAAATAGATCATTCGTTAAATCAATATTATTCATCCAATATATATTCGCGTCCAGCTTTAAATAAATTTTCCCATTTGGATTTATAGTCTTGTATTTCTCCATCCAACTAAGCGTAAACGGATAAATTCCCATTAAGAATAATATATCGATCTCTTTCGCCTTTTTTGCAAGATAATTATTACCATCAACTAAGACGTCTCCTCCATTTTCAACAGAATCAATTTTCAAGCCCTTCACTTCTGCGTCTACATAAGGGAAATCCTCAATGCCATAACACGCTATTGCAGAGTTATAATTATGATATTTATGAAGGATAAACGGTATCATCCCGAGATCTTTAGTGAGAAGAACATTTGAACATTCTGGCCATAGGGCTACCAAACGAGGTTTATTTACTAATTTGAAATTTTCCATAATAAACTCCTTATTTTGAGCATTATATTATCTATTAAAATTTTGTTTTGACCATGCACATAATGGAAATTTACGATTTATTTGACTTAGAACAGAATTCATCGCAACTTCATCATCCACTTTTTTATATAACTCGTAAGTTTTCTCATACGCCACATAATTTTCACTAACTTCAAGTAATTTAGTATAAAAAAGCTGTGCATCTTGTAAATAATTAAGAGCAAGACAAACTTCGCCTAACATATTAATAACACTTATATTCCTTGGATTTTGTTCAAACAGTTTAACTAATAGATCGATGGCTATCTCGCTAAACCCGTAGCCCACAAGGTGCTCACAGACTTTAACCTTCACACCAACACTACCTTGCCACAAATAATTCAATATCTTTTCAAATGTCTCGAATTCTTGTAATCGAATTAAATGCATCAGTGCTTTTTCTAATATGTTCTCTAAATGTTGTGTTAACTTAACATCTCCAGAAGATTCATCCATAATAATTTTGTATAGATTTTTTTGGTCCTTTTGACTTAGATTAAGTAGTGTTTTGGTCCTTCCAAATAGAGTTTCATCTTTGAGAATCAAAGATAATAATAAAAGATCCTCTCCGTTTTGCTCTTCAATATCTTCCATCTCCAACCACGAGGCTTGTGCTCCATCATAGTCTCTAGCATATTGCCGTGCAGTAGCCATTACATTATCTTGAACAGTCACGTTATACTCTGTCAGATATCTTTGTAATAGAGGATGTCTCAACTGATACATCACTTCTAAAATTTTTTCCAGCTGTCCACTATTTGATATCGGATACAACTGGTTTGTACTTACGAATACTTCTTCTAATGGAACGTTTGCTTTCTCTATGATTTTAAAATATTTCCCCATAATCGGCGCAAAGTCATTTTTAAGCTTAAAAGCTTCTAAAATATGTTCATAGCTCTTCATCAAATCATTCCGTGATTCGTACCATTCTGCGAGTCTGAAATGTGCAATGTAGCTGCCGTTGCCTTCTGAAAAAGTAATACCTTGATCGCCAATCTCAAGGCATTTATTCATCGACGTTATCGCATCCCTATAGTACCCAATTTCCATAAAATAAAGTCCCTGTAAATGAATTAATTCTACTTCATTCGGATAAACGATCACTGCTTCTTGCAGAATTTGTAGAGCCTCATTGTATCTCTTCATTTCCCCTAAACTTCGACATAAAGTCATAATTAGATCTGGCGCAATCGTTAAGTTTTTACTCATCGGGTAGGCCTTCTTTAAGAAAGGAATTGCTTTTTCATATTTACCAACCCACATATAGGTTCTTCCCATATTAAATAGGTTATACACCGTTGGATTTTCTTCAACTTCCTTCAACATAAGGGGGAGATTTCTTTTGGCTTTTTCCCTTCCCTCCATCATTTCATCCGTATAGCCAGTGTGCATAATAACAAGTTCAGCTTGTCCGCTTTTAAAATTAAGCCCTTCGTCCATAATATTCAAATGTTCGTGGAGACGGTTCTGATAATACAGATCTTTATTATTTAAAAAAATTCGGATAGCCAAGTGGTTTAGAGCACGATCAAATGACATAATATTGTGTATTTTTGTGAAATAGTAGTCTTCACCTGATGCGATTTCTTTTTGTAAATCAGCAGTTTCTTCTAAGTACTCGTCCGCGTCTAGTACTAAAATATATTCTGTAGTGGCATATTTAATGGATTCATTTCTAGCAGCTGCAAAATTATTAGACCAATCCATATGGTATACATCAGTAGTATATTCTTTAGCGATATTAACGGTTTCATCTGTTGAGCCTGTATCTACAATTATTATCTGGTTTACTTTATCCTTTACGCTATCAAGACATCTTCTAAGATACTCTTGCTCATTTTTTACAATCATACATAACGCAATGGTTTTCATCATGTATTCCTTTCATTTCGCAATTACGAATTAGTTTAGTATATATATCGGTTACTTTATAATCATAAGTTAGACTTGACTGATAAAACACGAGGATGAATATGATTCCTTATATGTAAGATATAAGCACAAAAAAACTGCTGAGAAAGATCTCAGCAGTTTTATAAGAAAAATGATTAACGAAGCAATTGAAGTACTGCTTGTGGTTGTTGATTTGCTTGAGCCAACATAGCTTGGGAAGCTTGAGCAAGGATGTTGTTTTTCGTTTGGTTCATCATTTCTTTAGCCATGTCTACGTCACGAACACGGGATTCAGCAGCGGACAGGTTCTCGGAAGTGGTTCCCAGGTTGTTAATTGTGTGCTCCAAGCGGTTTTGGTTCGCACCCAGTTTAGCACGTTCAGAAGATACCGATTTAATTGCCGCATCCAAAGTAGAAATTGCAGCGTTAGCACCAGATTGAGTTCCAATGTCAACAGCATTGATCCCTAACGATGTGGCACTCATATTACCAATAGCCAAAGAAATTGATTGGTTTGTATTAGCACCAATATGGAATACTGCACTACTGATATCGCCATTCAGCAATTTTTTAGTATTGAATTCAGTATCTGTGGAAATACGTGTTACTTCTTTAGTCAACTCATCTACTTCTTTTTGAAGCTCTTTACGATCATCATCTGTATTTGTGTCATTCGCGGATTGTACAGACAATTCACGAACACGTTGCAGAATGCTGTGTGTTTCGTTCAGTGCACCTTCAGCTGTTTGGATCAAAGAAATGCCATCTTGAGCATTTTTGGAAGCCATATCCAAACCACGAATTTGACCACGCATTTTTTCGGAAATTGCCAAACCAGCAGCATCGTCACCAGCACGGTTAATACGAAGACCAGAAGACAGCTTTTCGATTGCTTTGTTTGTGTTAGTAGTGTTCGAATTCAATTGACGGTGAGTGTTCATTGCAGCGATATTGTGATTGATAATCATTTTAAATTTCCTCCCTGAAGGTAAATGTCCCACATCCATGTGGTTTATTGGTTTTACAGCTATCCGTTGAAGTCGGCCGCCCCTCCGTAATAGCTTGTACTATATATATCGACATTCTCGTCGATCTTTTAATAGCATTTTAGGTTTTTTTTTATTTTTCGTTATTTTTATTTATCATCTTGCGCAAAGCATCCAAATTTGACTGCGTATGGGCAGCAGATTCACGATTGGACTCTTGAATGGATAAATAGATTTCTTTACGAAAGATATCCATCTGTTTGGGTGCTGAAATTCCTATACGGACAGTATCTCCCTCTACTCCGAGCACCGTCACCTCAATGTGATCCTGAATGATAATAGACTCGCCTTTCTTACGCGAAAGTACCAGCATGATTATTCACCTTCCTTTGAACGGATGGTTTCGTCTTCCATAGTGGGTTGCAGTGAATGCTTGGTCGAATACGGAGACTGGTGCAAAACAACCTGCTTGGCTTTCCTATTATCAGGATTGAATACCAAAGGTGCCAATAGATTGATCGTTGAGTTCTCTACCTGCTCATGTAATGTTAATATGCTGCGAACGACTAAATTAGATTCAATCTCCAGTTCTTCCGTTTCACTATCAGGGAGTTCGAACTCGTATTCAGGATGAAAAATAAATGGGTCCACTAAGACAAAAGATAGTTCCTTCTGCTGAAGGGACTGGAGATAGTAAAAGGGAGCCTCATCATGATCAAGCAACACAAATTCGGTCGTCTCCTCAAATCCCGGAATTCCCTTTTCAAAACGATATACTTCTTTTTCATTTACTTCAATGTCACCCCAAATAGATGTGGATATAATCACTAATATTCCTCCAATATTTAATCAGATATATACATTTTATTATAAAAAAAAGGCTATAGATGGCTTGAATAACCTCTATAACCTTAACTTATTTTACATCGCGACATCAATTTCAGGTGGAATATAGGCCACTGATGGATACTGCTGCATATAAATCTCCAGTTTCCCCCGAGTATACTCAATTTCTGGACGATTAACGGTCACATGCATTTCCGATACAGCAGGCGTAAAGGCAATATCAGGTGCACGCGTTTCAACATGAATATCAACATTATCCATAGATGCTGGACCCCTAAATTCAGGAAGCACATGCGTTTCAGTATCCTCTCCAAAAACATTGGCTATAGTATTCCCAGGAATGTGAATATCCGCCATCCGATTACCTTGCTCCACTTTATGTGCAAGAGCTTGTAAAAATATCTGTGGCACCCCTGAATAGATTCGATTATTCATCTCAAGGTAATTGCCACCGTTATAGGCAGAGAAGGCTGCACTTTGATCTATGGTCAGCTGTGGCTTATACTGATGAATTTCCAGTTGAGCACGGCGTGTCGTTAATTCCATATCTGCCGAGGGCTGTCGAATCGAATACTGCCCAGGGTCTGCGTCAATATGCAGGATAGCCGGAGTTTGCCGGATCTGAAGTGTCGGAATGATGGACATCTCTCCCCCTCCTTAGACTATCTCAAGAAATCAACCAATGATGCGGATATTATTTTAGCTCCAGCTGACAAAGAAGCATTGTAAATATTCTCTTGGATCTTGGAATTCATTAAAAGCTCAGCGTAATCCGCATCCTCCGTTTTAGACTGCAAGTCCGTTAAGTTTACTTCCAGATCGCTCAATCGGCTTTGCATTAACTCCACACGGTTGGATTTAGCTCCCATTTCCGACCGGACTTTCAGCATTTTGTCCATACGCGTATCAATATTGGCCAGTTGATCCCCACTCGCTTTAATATCACCACTTGCCAAAGCTGCAGATAGCTGATTAAAAATTGTAAATAAATTATCGGCATCCGTGCTTGTTCCTACGACTTCATTACCAGTAACGTTAATGGGCAAAGCTACATTTTCACCCACTATAAAATTAACATTTCCTGTATCCGTAGCAATGGATGCTGCGCCAGACGTATCATGCGTATTATCAGCATTCAAAGGGAGGTCATAAGGCTTCTTGTCGTAGGTTTGACCGTTGAATATATATTTCCCATTCAATTGGCTGTTCACAACATCAATCATTTGTTCCTTAAGCTGGCCAATTTCTTTATTGATGCTGTCCAGCGCAGATTGTGGATTAGTTCCCGTAGAGGCCTGTACTGTAAGTTCACGTACTCTTTGCATAATTTGGCCTGCCTGATCCATGACCGTATCATTAAAATCAAGCCAAGACACTGCGCTGTCCACATTCCGTTGGTATTGTTCATTTGAAGACAATTCAGACCTGTACCTTAAGGAATACGTAATCCCTACAGGATCATCAGAGGGCTTGTTCAGTTTACGTCCAGTCGCCATCTGGTTTTGCGTATTATTCATACGCTCAGAATTTCGATTCAAATTCAGCAGAAGCTGTGAGCTCAGCATATTGTTAGTAACTCGCATAATTACACCCCTCCGTAACTAAATACCACCTGTATATAAAAACACAAGATATTTAATCATCCTTATCTTCCCACTACACCTGTGGAGTTAATTAATTTATCCAATAATTGATCGAATGTGGTCATAAACCGAGCAGCGGCGCTGTAGGCATGCTGAAACTTGATCATATTGGACATTTCTTCATCCAGTGAAACACCACTCACAGACTGGCGCATAGTTTCAACCTGAGATACGAGGGCTGTCGAGTTTTGTGTCTGTCTTGTCGCCTCTTGAGCCTCTATACCCAACTGACCAACCATAGAACTGAAAAAGCTATCAATAGTAGCCTTGTTCCCTGTAGAAACAGAAGTGAAATTGTTTAATTTCAAATTGGACATGAGGGACGCCAATGTATTATTGCCTTTAACCAATTCCTCAGTAGGAGCAGTGCCTGTTACACGAAGGGATGCTGCAATGGCGTTAGGATTATCTACTATAGCAGTATTTAACGTGATGTTGCCTGCCGTTATCGCCCCGCCATTATTTGAAGCTACAAAAAAAGGTTTACCTGCAACCATATTACCGTTAGCATCTTTATCCTCTTGGGTATAACCCAATTGATGCAAACCATTAAGACCTTTAACCGTAACTGTTAAATCCGATTGAAGTGTGCGATTGGTCCCTGTATAAGTCACTCCGTTCAGTACAGTGCCTTCTGGCAATACTGAGCCTTTAGGTAGCGTTACAGAAATATCACCGTTGGCCAATGTATTAGCAAGGTTATCCATTTGTGCAGTATAATCTGCTACAAATTGATCTCTGGAAATGATCATTCCATGTATTTCGCCTCCTTGCAAATCATTGGAAGCAAAAGCAGCTTGTAAAAAAGCGCCGTTAATACCAGTAGTCGGTGCAAACCCAGTTACTAATGCTTGACCACCCATATTAACGTTGTAGCCTTGATCAGTATCAGTTACCGTTACATTAACGATCTTCGAAATTTTATCGACGATCAAATCACGCTGGTCACGTAGATCATTAGCGTTATCTCCCAAGCCTTCAATTTTAGTAATTGATTGATTCAGGTCCGCTATGGAGTTCACATAACTTTGTAGCTCGCTAGACTTAGCCTCCACATTTGAGGTTAAATCCGCAGATAGATTGCTTAACTGTTTACTCATATGATTCATTGCATCAGTCAACGCAAGCGCATTTTCTTTAACAATAGTTCGTGCGGTTACACTTTCTGGGTCTTTACTTAAATCAGACCAAGATTTATAAAAGTTATCCAAAACCTTGCGAATCCCTGTATCAGACGGCTCATTCATAATCTGTTGTAGCTTATCAAGTGTGTTACTTCTAATTGTCCAACTACCCAGCTCAGTATTTTCTCCGCGGTACTGACTGTCCAAGAACTTCTCACGAATGCGTTCAATAGCATCAAATTCAACACCTGTTCCCAACTGACCAGGCACATTAGAACGGTTAATACCATATGCCTCCATAGGTATAGAAGCTCTCATCTTAACCGTTTGCCGTGTATAGCCTTCTGTGTTGGCATTAGCTATATTGTGTCCTGTTGTATTTAAAGCTGCCGTTTGTGTAAAAAGGCTTCTTTTAGCTGTTTCTATGGAATGAAATGTGGATGGCACTCTATTTTCCTCCTCGGATCAAGCCTTAGTGTCGAACAATCCAGGTCGTGCAGGTTGATTACTTTTCTGATCTGGATGCATATAAGTCATCTCCTGATTAGGACGACCTACAAGTAGATCTAACGAGTAATCAATAAACACCAACGATTGCTCGATGAGCTTTTGATTGATTGCATTAATTTCCTTTAATTCTGAGAGAGTGTGGGATAAGCGGCTCTGGACACTGAGGAGTTTGTTCTTATCTTCAGGATCAAAAACAAGGCGTGCCAGCTCGGTTATAGTCAAGTTAAGCTGAGACTTAATACCACGTTCACGAAGAAGCTCAAACGAAAACTC
Organism: Paenibacillus sp. SEL3; assembly: GCF_054602585.1. Lineage (NCBI taxonomy): Bacteria > Bacillati > Bacillota > Bacilli > Caryophanales > Paenibacillaceae > Paenibacillus > Paenibacillus sp. SEL3. The sequence continues at coordinate 2,610,867 of NZ_CM137725.1, forward strand.
CATACGAGCTTCCTCTAGCTGTTCCACCTGTTTAAGGAGTCTGGATTCCTGATTCAAATGCTGAACCAGGCTATCCATATCATTTTCCATAACAATTTTTTTCTTACTTTTAGCTAATTCTAATAAGATAAGATGCTTTTGATCTAGCTGCTCCAGCACATCAATCAAACGCTCTAAAGGCATATTCCTTCACCTAGCTTTCGGAAGACTGCTTGAAGTAAGGTAACAGCTTATCTGCAATTTTATCGGCATCTACACGATAGGTTCCCGAAGCTACTTGTTGCTTAAGCTCCTGAATTTTCTTAACGCGATCTGCATCACTGCTGCGGTTCAGCATTTCCATCGCTTCCGGAGAAATCGAAACCTCGTCCTTGCGGCGAGACTTCTTAAGCTCCTCTTGACGCCCTGTTTCAATATTTCGTTGGTATGGATTAATAGCTCCGATGCGGTTGGTCTCGTTAATTTTCATAACTTCCACCTTCCTTAGTTATTTGATATGGTCAGAATGTATCAGACGACATAGCGTCGAACATGGTTCGTATTATGCCTCACTTCTTTATTTTGTGCATGGTTGCTAAAAATAAAAAAACCGATAAGCTCTATAAAGATTATCGGCGGTATTTGAAACTTTTTGAATAGCTGAATGTGTTTTTAATTCCCCTGTACTACTTTCCACGAAGTTTATCAATCGCGCTGTAGGTACCTGAGCCCATATTATTACTTTGATCCTGATTACTACTTTCGCGCACAGCCTGATGCAGGTCTTTAGTCAGACGTGTTCGACAAGAATCGCACATATGTCCTGCACGAATCGGTATCCCACATACCTCGCAAGGATACGTCATATTAGGTGCATTAGCAATGGAAATACGTCCCTCTCGTATAAATGTCGTGATTTGCTTTACGGATACCTCAGTAGCCTCCGAAAGCTCATGCATATGAATGCCCTTATTTTCACGTATATGTTTGACACAGCGTTCGTATTCGATTTCAATTTCTTTAATACAGTTCTGGCAGATTCCCCTGACGTTCATAATAAACAGCTTTCCACAGCGAGGACAGTTATCCAAATTCATCCTCTGTAGCGCCCCTTTCCAATTTCCGATCTTTAAATTACTTTTATCCTTACATTACCTTATAATGAAGAGCCTCGTCTAGCAAATATTTCAAAAAGAGATTTTCAGATTTTACACAATCGCACATCTTATAAGTTATCATAATAAGAGTATAAGAGAGAATGACCCATCAGCAAAAGTTTCTCTACATCTATATGCATCAATATGCAATGACATAAAAATGAAGAAAGCCCATGAAAGCTAATAACTCAGTCTAGTGTCTGTGTCTATTTATCGTCAAAAATTTCTCCGTACATTAGATAGAAAATAAAATAAGCGCCATTCCAGTTGTTTTCGGGAATAGCGCTTCATTATACAATTAAAATAGCTATATGAATATGAGTAAATGTAGAAATTAATTATCAAGATGAGGGAAAAACCGGGCGAAACAATCCTCAGAAGAATTCATGTTCACCTGTGCCCCGAATGACAACAAGAAAGTCCTGTAAATCCGGGGGAACGGCGCCATACGAATGCTCCGCACATGGAGTGTGGGTATTCATAAATCTCATGGACCTAACATCATCTCAACTTATAACCTATCTGAAATCAAGCCAGATGCACCAGTGGAAATTTGCAACCCAAAAAAACAAGCTATTTCACAAATAATTATTCAAAAAAGCATTGTTTTAATAGTGGCCTTCCCGTATACTATAGTCAAACGCTTGGTTTAAAAAACACATGTCGTTATACATTTATAATGATAATTATTTATTTGTGTTTGTTTGCGGTACTTGCAGTTCTTGGCCTGCTTTAATCAGGTTGTTGATTTTAACCAGTTCCTCAACAGTTACACCGTATTTCTCAGCAATAGAAGCCAGTGTTTCGCCCTCTTGGACATTTACTGTGATTGTATTTACAGTTGCTGGTGTTTCAGTTGTAGTCGTTGCTGGTTTTGTGGTTGTTGCTTGATTGTTGTTCTCAGTGGCTGGTTGAGCTGGTGTTGTAGTTACTGCTTTTTCAGTAGTTTCAGTTTTGAAAAACTTAGCTTCAAATGCTTTTTGTGCTGCTTCTTGCTGCTCTCTCATGATTTGGTCTTCCAATTGTTGTTTTTCGTCATCGGAGTGGGATTTCGCCATTACTTGACCTGTTGCAAGTGGACTCAACAAAGATACTGCACCTAAACTAACTGCCAACATGCTAGATACTGCTACTTTTTTCATTACGTTTTTCATGATTTATTCTCTCCTCTTTTTAGCTTTAAATTTTAATTAACTGCTTTACTACTGAGCGAGACACTCCCAATGTCCGCTCTTTAGTCATTAGCTAATCACTTATTACCAAGCATGTTAGCTATCAACAGATAGAAATTGTACTCCTCTTTTCCAAAAAAATCAACCTCTAAATTGAAATATTCTGTTTTCATCTCTCACTTCCTTACTTTTTGTTTGTCTCTATATTTTTTATTATATACCTCTCTCTAGCTTGTTGTCAAATCCTGCTGATTGTACGGCTTAAAAGACTTTTTGCTCTATTATTTAACCCTTCTTTCAAGAGAATTATAACCTTTTTTTCATAGTTTCAAGCGAAATTTCATGGGGAATACCAGATATTTAGACTTATGATCTTGCTAAGGTCAGGCAAAAAATAGTCAAATGTATTCCTTGCTCTAATGCCTTTTCTCTCAAAACACGTGCACACGCCTGCAATGTGCTCCCCGTTGTATAAATATCATCAACAAGCAAAACGGTAACGGAAAGCTTATTTTCCGTAACACATTGAGATTTAGCTTTTAAAATAAAAAACTTCAGCAAATTTGTCATATTGGGATGGACAGAAAACGCATTATTCATTGTGTTCATGCGTTCCTTTTTTGATTTAAAGCTTTGTTTGCCTGTATCTTGTGGACGAGCAAGTAAAGATAGGAAGGGGAGCTTATTCCGCTTAGCAATCTCTTCTGCCAAGATCCGAGCCTGATTGAAACCTCGCTCTGTCAGCCTCTTCTCACTTACCGGAACACAGGTCACTACATCCACACTCCACAAAGATCGCTTGAAACGAGAATGTTTAAGACCTGCAAACTCATACCTCATCGCCTGATAGGCTCGATTCATGATCTCACCCAGCAGGGAACCATACTTTTCATTCCCGCGATATTTGAACTGCCCAATCCATTCTCTCATCATTGGTGTATAGCTGGTTGCACTCCGATTGCACACATAGTAACGTACTAATCGGTCAAGCCTTACGCAATCCGGGCAAGACGTCGGACGTCCACAATAAACACAACGAATATCGTAAACCCAAGGAATTTGAAGTGAACAAGAAGTACAAATCCCGGGGAATTCGGAAAAACGCCCTGTGAGAGTGCCGCAAGCCATACATGTTTGGGACTGGCGATGGAATAACCAATTCAAAAATAGACGGGTTGTTGGAATCATCCCCATACCAGAATGCACCTTTCTTGGTAGTTTACGTACCGACATTGTTTCAGGTTTCACATTTCCAAAAAAACTTTTTTTATTTAATGCATTTAGTGCTTCGGCTCCTTCAGGTATCCTCTTTTCCGAGCCAGTTCATTCATACGTTTAATCTGTCTAATTGCTCTTTTTTGACCTCGTGTCCATTGGGGGGATGTAAAAATAACAACTCCACATGGGTCATCCTTGGACCTGCCCGCGCGACCAGCCATTTGGACAAGAGAGGCTTCATCAAAAAGACTACTGTCCGCGTCTAATACGTACACATCACTCCGTGGAACAGTTACCCCTCGCTCCAAAATAGTCGTTGTAACCAGAACACGTATTTCAGTAGCTCGAAATAAGCGTACTTTAGCGGTTCTTTCTTCATCCTGTGAGTAGGTGCCCGCAATAGGTACATCAGGCAATTGTTTAATCAGCAGCTTCACAAGTCCCTGAATATGTGAGATTCGTGTCACAAACAGGAAAACCTGTGCCCCACGTTGTATGGATACGCGTAGGCGTTGAATAAAGGATGCGGATAGCCGACCTTTTTGCAGCCATTGTTGCACTGAAGCAGTCCCCAAACGAAATGGGACAGGTAGAGGATGACGATGAAAACGAACGGGAACCTTGGCGTGTGGCAGCAGACCGCGTGCAGCCTCTTTCTGCAAGGATTGCGGTGGTGTAGCAGACAAATAGATAAACTTTCCCTTCGGCTTACATACTGCTCGTGCAGCAAAGGCAAGCATAGGATCATTGTGATAAGGAAACGCGTCAATCTCATCAATCACAACCAAATCAAAAGCTTGACGATAACGCAATAGCTGATGTGTCGTTGCCAGTGTCAACTGTCCCCTTTGCCAGCGTTCTGCGCTTCCCCCATAGAGCGTCACCATGCTCACATCGGGAAAAGCAATGGCCAAACGAGGGGCTAACTCCAGTACCACGTCGCGGCGTGGTGTTGCCACAAGTGCCGTTCCTCCGTGGTCTAGCACATATTGCAAGAGCGGAAACATCATTTCCGTCTTGCCTGCGCCCGTTACGGCCCAGAGCAAAAAACGCTCTACCTTAGTACCAGGCACCTGCCGATCAGCGTTGTACCTCGCACCTTCGCCAGGTTTCGGCGAAGACTGTCTGCTACGGGCAAGGTTGCTGCCCTGCGAAGTGGCAGCATCTGATCCCCGGCACGCAACAAAGTCGCGCCGGAACAACGCCCGGAGCCCACGGCCTTCCGGGCGAAAATGTCCCCGCACTCCGCCGTGCGGTGTGGCTAAAAAGCGCAGCGCCGCTTCGGCGGCGGCACGCTGCGCTGGGCTTAGCCCCCAGCGGTCGAGTTCCGTCGCCAGGGCTATGCCTGCTGTGCACGGCAGCGCGGGTTTCGCTGCACCGCGCAGCAGCAGCGAGCATTCACGGCTGCGTCCAAGTGCGAGACATGTCTCGCAGTAGGCGCACGCCTTACGGCCGCACGATGCGCAGCTCGTGCGGTGCACTATCCCGCTGCCACAACGGTTGCAGCGGAGTTCATGCGTACGCGCGGCAGACCAGCGCGTGCGAGGTGCTGGATCGAGGCCAGTAGCAAAGCTGAGTCGGCCTTGCAGATATGCAAGTTGTGCAGCGGATCGCCAAGTACGCTCCAAACCTGGCGCTGCCTCTGCCAGTAGCGCTTCGACTTCTGGAACGAGTAACTGGCGTCCTGACAACAAATTAGCCAGTTCATTCGCTTGTCGTGTTAAACACTCCCTCTCCAATCCATCCATTCCCGTGACGAGGTCCCTTTTTTGAATAGAACGTAAAACTCCCTTTGTTTCTCGTCTCTCATCCCCACTTTCTGTGCGAGAAGTCCAACCTTGTACATGATCCCAAATGCATATATTCTCTACTCTTCCAGATAAAATTCGTTCTCCGTCAAAAGGTTCAAGAGCCAGTTCACTTTTTAGCTGTGCGATAATATAAGCCCACCACTGCCGTTTCCCCCATCGCTCCATACCTACTAATTCCTTAAATGTTTCACACAGCTTTGTTCCCCAGGACAAGGGGAGCTCATCTCCTAATAACACCCACCTTTCGACAACATTCCCCTGCCCCTCATCTGGATTCATCCACCATGTCATATCTACTCGAATATCCACAGATAATCGGAGATTCCAATTCCCCTTATATCTCACTGCATATACTGCAATTTTCACCTTCCCCTTCTCCCCCCATTCATTACTTTTTGGGTTCTTATCACCCCAGAGAACAGCAAAAAAGCACACTTCTGTGGCTAATAGCCTGAAGTGTGCTTCACATCAAGTAGATCTCAACGATATCCCTGTTGTCTTGCCTATGCAACTGTTTATAAACATTTATATCCGATTTTGACCACGATGTCCACAATCCCCTGTTGCTAAGGAACAAGCGGAGCGTCCGCCAACGACTTGACTGTTCTAAGATCAATAACAACCTGCTTTTCACCGCCTGACTTCGGTAAAACCGGGTTCCCCGGTGAAAAACGACTTGAAATGACTGAAACATCCATATGACTATAGCGCACTAGCCGTGTCAGAATCGGTAGCGTATCGTCCATAGATTCATCATCCAGTACCGTCACATGTAGCGGCCTCCGGTGCAGCCAGGCAAGTATGTTCAACGAACGCATCACCCATTCCACACGATCTCCGTCATTGGACGTAATCACAATATAGCGAATCGCGCGATGACCTGGAGATATCGCGCATGAATCTTCGCCATTGTGATAAGCCTGAACCGCCTGTCGTATATACATAAGATGCACGACAGCGGCCCCCACGCCGTATATAAGCAATATCCAAACCAAGTGAGCCGTCACGAGGGTTCCACCTCCTCCTATAGCGACAATATATGCCGTATAACAGGAAGAGGTGTCACGGTTATGTACTGGGTTTCTGTATGAGCGGACATATCGCCCGGAGTGAAAGACGGTACAGCATTCATATCTATTAGCAGCTGCATCGTCTAATGCATGGAAAAACTACACTTTACAGCGTAACCCATCCATATTTGATTGAGTTAATAACTGCTTGTGTACGGTCATCAACCTCCATTTTTTGCAAAATACTGCTGACATGGTTTTTGACCGTTTTCTCACTAATGAATAAATATTCACCGATCATCTTGTTGCTCTTACCTTCAGCCATCAGACGCAATACTTCAGCTTCACGACGGGTCAATGGATTATTTTCACCTGCGACAAACTTCACGCCGGCTTCCTTCGTATGACCTTCAGCCATAGCCCCTGTTTCATTCAAGTAGGTCATCCGGCGGAGTTGCTGAATGAGCTTACCTGTTACCTTCGGATGGATAAACGCATAGCCTTCATGAACCGAACGAATAGCATTAATGAGGGACTCGGCCTCCATATCCTTTAACAGATAACCATTGGCTCCCTTGCGCAACGTCTCAAATACATAGCTTTCATCATCATGAATGGATAAAATGATAACTTTGACATCCGGGAACATCTCACGCAGTTTTTCAGTTGCCTCTACACCATTTTCGATTGGCATATTAATGTCCATCAGAACAATATCCGGTTTCTCTACGTTACAGAATTCCAACACTTGAATACCATCACCACATTCTCCGATGACCTCAATGTCGTCCTCCATATTCAAAATACGTTTAAGCCCTTCACGGAACAACTGATGATCGTCCGCTAAGAGAACTTTAATGGGTGCATTGCTAATTTCCTGATTTTCCATGTTGTTACTCCTTTCCCTTTTCCACGTTGGTTGGGATATGAATCACTATCTTGGTGCCTTGATTCTCAGCTGATTCGATCTCCATTCTCCCCTCGAGCAGTTCAACCCTTTCCCGCATACCAATCAGACCAAAATGCCCATGATCTTTGCTTTTTTGCTGAAAAAGCTCTGGCTTGAAGCCCAAACCATTATCCTGCACCACGATTTTTACAAGCTGCGCCTGATAGGTAATCTCAACAAGCACATAGGTAGGATAAGCATGCTTGGCAGCGTTGGTCAAAGCTTCCTGGATCAGACGGTAAATGGCTGCTTCCATCGCGGAAGAGAGACGGTGTTCCTTGCCCCTTGTTTCAAAAAGCGATCTAATCTTCGTTTTTTCTTCAAAATCCTGCACATATTTCCGGAGCGTCGGAATAAGTCCCAGGTCATCCAGGGCCATAGGACGCAAATTGAAAATGACCTTTCGCATTTCCTCAAGACTGGAGCGAACCTGTTTCTTCAAGTCTACTATTTCGTCCTGAACCATCTTAAATTCCTGCTTGGCGATCATTCTTTCCACAATTTCCGTCCTAAGCACTAGATGCGCAAGGAGCTGCGCAGGTCCATCGTGAATTTCACGGGATATGCGTTTACGCTCCTCTTCCTGAGCCAAAATAATTTTCAGACCAATAAACTGCCGGTTTTTAGCCGATTCGATGATCCGCGTCACTTGTCCCAATTCGCCCGACAAATATTCCAGCACGACTCCCATCTGCGAACCGATGGTTTCGGCGCGCTCGACAGAAGCCTCAACACTTTTGGCCCGCTTTTGAAGATCATCTCTTCTGGCTTTGAGATACATTTCCTTCTCGCGGAAAATCATCACATCGAGTTGAAGCTGTGTTGCCTTCTCATAAGCCTGCTTGATATCCTCTTCCGAATAGCGAACGAAGTCACGGCTGACCTCAGTCAACCGAATGCGGGACCGCCGATAGTTCATTTCCAGCTGGTCCACCTTTTCGATCGTTTCTGCTGTTTCCTTCAAGACGCTCTGGAGCTCCTGATTTAACGTGACCAGCTCGGTCCGGGCCGTGTCCAATATTTCGAACATCTGATATTTGCTGTTCTCCATCACCTGGATGGCATTTTTAATGACTCGGTCTATGATATCGGCTTGAAAGTCCACAAATGTTCTACTCCAATCCTAGCATTTCAAGTATATATCATACCATATCATGATTGAAGGGTGATGGTCTTCGTTTCTTGTTCCCATTTTACAGTCATTCCTAACTGCTCAGACACGAGTCTCAACGGGACTAAAGTCCTACCCCCTAGCACAACGGGTGCAACATCAGTACTTTGACGCTTCCCGTTCAGAACAACTTCTTTTTTCCCTACGGTCAAATCCATCAGCACACCACCGCGCATAACGGTGATCCGTTGATCGCCCGCATTCCATTTGGCTTGTCCGCCAAATGCGTCCAGCACATACTTAATCGGAACATACGTTGAACCATCGCGAGTCATCGGAGCTGCATCAATTGTTGTAGGTGTTCCGTTTACTGTCATTGATTTTTGTCCGATCGTCATTTGAGCTGTTCCCTTTTTAAGTCCTTCTGTGCCGACCGTTCCCGGTGTATTAAAAGAAATATTATCAAAAGCAACATTGCCTGTTTTAGCACGCTCGTCCTGACCTTCCGCCACATTGACCACATAAAGACGTTTCAGCTTCGCTGGATACGAAATATTCAAACCGCTCATATCTGCATTAATGGTTTTCCAACCGTTCCAGTCGATCACTTTAGCGAGATCAATATATGCTGTTTTGCCTTGGGCATCCTCTAGCTCCGCACGCAGCCAGTTCAGACTCTTATCCCCTCTGACATCAATTGAGATGGAAGTAGCCGCCTGTTCAAGCGTTTTCCCGGACGTGCCGTTCAATTGGGCGTAAGCATACATTTTACCACTGCCATTTGTCATATCGTAGTTCAGTTCCAGCACTTTGGAATTGGCATGGTCACCATCTCCTTGTACAACAGCCACTGTGCCGGTAACACCTTCCACATTCGAAGTAAAATCAACCGGATACGAAACATTTTCGAAGTTCTCCCAATTGTTTGTACTTGCTCCGCCAGCAGACAAGAAGACGACAGCGCTGAAACCATCATAGCGACCGATGGCATAGCCCGTTTTCACGCCTGCATCCACCGTATTTACTGTAAGTTGATTGTCCTTAACGCTTCCCTTAAAGCCAATGAACTCCCATTTGAGCGCATCTGACGTAATGCTGACACTCTGTCCATCTTTTGTCTTTGCCGTTACCGGTACAGCGATTTTAGCTCCAGCGGTAAGCGAGCCAGTTCCACTTCCTGCGGTGAGTGATGAAATTTCATCTGCTCCAAGCACGGTGACCTTAGTTGTAGCGCTGGCTGAGCCACTGGATGCCGTTAAAGTAGCCGTTCCCGGTTGGGCCCCCTTCACAACGCCGCCGCTCACTGACACAACAGCCGGGTTGCTGGACTTCCACGTCACTTGTACTTTTGAGGTATCGAAGGGATTGTAGTAGTTGTCATAGCCTTTGAAGGAATAGCTTCCGGTCTGACCAATCAGCAGCGTTTTATTGCCCTTGATGGTGAAACCTTTGAGCGTTCCTTTAGGAGCATTGGTATATACCCCCACTCCATTTACGATACTACGTTGCTCTGTACCATATTCCGTATTGAACGTAAGTCCCGCTGTCGTATCCCCCAAATCACGAGTCACCATGGTCGTAGAACCGCCCCCATCGAGGTTCATACCCTTCCAAACGCCAATATCTTTCATCAGCGTTTGCAGCTCGCTCAGGGATACACCAACGCTGTTCCCATTCTTCTCAACGGCAATGACATAAGCGTAACGCTTGTCACGGGAATATCCCAAAGCTGTACGCGCACGCGTCCCGCCTATGCTTGTTGTGCTCCGGGAAAAAGAGGTTTTCTGACCGTCATTTACTAATATGGTATGTCCACCAATCATCATCTGAAGGTTGGAAGGATCTACTTCACTCCCTGTCGATTTAACACGAAGGCGATAGCTTGTTTCTACCGTCTGTCCCACGGTCAGATGCGCTTTGGCATAATCAGCCGCTTTACCGTGAGTACGTAAAATATAGCCATCCTGCGGAACGGTCATATTCAATGTAGCATTGTCGGAGACTTGCGTAACCACACCATTTTGTACCAATACCTCGGTAGGCGTTGTCGAACTGTTTTTGGGCCGCTCAATTGCTTTCCAAGCAGATGTATAAATATACATAGCATTAGAGTGACTATAACTGCCCCCGCTCGTCTCAGGCGAATACGAAGCCTTGTTCATCCCCGCCAAAGAGAAAGACGACCCGTCTCCAGCTTTTACTGTTCCTTCAAAAGTAAACTGCTCCACCATCGGAGAACCATCTCTGGTTACAGCAAAGGCATACATGCCCGTTAAATCAGATGGAGTAGACATCAACACACCCTTGGATACTTGTCCACCGATCGGAGCTCCCTCGCTTGAGGTATTAAAATAATCCCCGTTTACACCAGCAACCGCTCCAGTCTCTTTTGCCATGCCGCCTGTGCTCTGCCGGGTCGTAAACTGTCCATTCTTCCCCGTCATGACATCCAGCTTAACGTACGGATTTTGCAAGTCTACTCGAATGATATCAGCCAGTGCTGTTCCTTTGGACCCTTTAAAACGATATTTCAATAATGTTGCACCCGAAGTAATGATCTCTTCGCCCAATTTTACAGTCGAACCAGAGGTTGCACTTGCGATTGGAGCAGACATCCAACCATTTAAGGGAATTAGAGCCCCCGTTCCAGCAACCGGACCGACCCATAATACCCCTGCCAGTGTTAACACGGCCCATCTTTTAGCGATTCCTCTGCCATTAACTTTCACTTCACTCTGTTTCTTATTACTTAAAAACATTTGGATAATAGCTCCCATCTTCAATGTATTTAAACGGTTTTGTTCCGCGCATGTACTCTATCAATAAACAAAAAAATCCTCTTATGTTAATAGACTTATTATATAGGCAAAAGTTACGAAAGTCCCGTCAACTAATTCATAAAATCTAAAACGATGAATTGACGAATGCAATATCGGCGCACTATAATACATTTGAACTCGTTAGTTCAAATAATACTTATTAGTTCACTTCTCTAATTATGACCCTATCGGAAGGATTGATAATCATGAATAAACAACGGGCCATCATCATATCTACTTTATCCCTGTGCATCGCAATGACCGGATGTTCTACAGAAAAAAAAGATGCCGCTCTAGGTTCATCTGTACAGCCAACCGTTGTGCGGACCGCAATCGTCAAATCAACGCCACTTCATACTGCCTATAACTTGTCAGGCACTCTTCAAGCCTATGAAGAACGTACACTGGCTTTTCAGAACGGAGGTATCGTCGCTAGCGCAGAAATCACTACCGGGACGGCTGTACAGAAAGGTACAACCATTGCCCGTCTAGATGACGCTGACTATAGACTGCAGGTTGCACAGGCGACAGCCTCCATTTTGGAGGCACAGGCTGGTATTGATAACGCACAGGCTAATTTACAGGCTGCTACCTCCGCAATTCAATCCGCCGATGCCGGCATTACAGGAGCTCGCGCGAATGTTAACAAGGTCAATAAAGGCGCACGTGCTCAAGAGAAACAACAAGCGCAAGCTACTGTAGATAAGGCACAAAGCGCTTATAACAAGGCCAAAACGGATAGCGAGCGTACACAGAAGCTGTTTGAGGCAGGCGCTGCTACCGCATCAGATAATGAAAATGCTCGCCTGAATGCTACCGCAGCCCTGAAAGACCTGGAACAAGCCAAGGAATCCCTGTCCCTTTTGCTGGAAGGGGCCACAGCCGAAGATCATCAATCCGCCCAAGCTTCCTTTCAAGATGCGCTTGCAGGTAAAAGCAAAGCCCTAGCGGCCAGTGAACAGGCTGTGGCTTCCCAAAAACAAGCCCATGCCAACTACGAAAAAGCCCTTGTTGCCAAGGGGCAGGCAGAACTTGCACTTTCACGCACACGTCTAATCTCTCCTGTGAACGGTGTAATCTTAGACAAAATCGTGAATACAGGTGATTTGGTCGCGTCAGGGCAAGCCGTCTATCGCATAGGCTCCATCGACCGCCTCAAAGTACTACTTCCTGTACCAGACAGTGAAATTAAGGATTGGAAAAAGGGTCAACAAGTAGAAGTAGCGCTCTATGAAGAGACCCGTCAAGGTACGGTGTCTAACGTCTATCCTTCAACCAGCACCGACACAGGAAGGGTTAACGTAGAGATTGTTATAAACAATCCACAGCGAGACTGGTTACCCGGTCAGGTCATTAAAGCTGCTCAACAGGTGACCGACAAGAATGGGATTCTCGTTCCTGCCGAAGCAGTCATTAACACGGGAAGCAAGCCTTTTATTTTCAAAGACATTCAAGGAAAAGCTGTTAAAACCCCTGTGGAGCTTGGTAATCAGGTTGTAGATAATCAGTTGCAAATCGTATCGGGACTTCGTGAAGGCGAACGTATTATCGTTAAAGGGGCAGAAAACCTGTTTGATGGAAATGCGATTCAGTCGGAGGAAGGCGGACGCCCATGATTGAGTACATCGTAAAAAAACGAAAAATTACATTGCTGTTTTTTGTCATGCTGATTTTGGTCGGAATCTTCGGTTTTTTCCAGTTACCACAGCAGGAAATGCCGGATGTCACCATACAGAATGCTATGGTAACAACAGTCTACCCTGGTGCTTCACCACAAAAAGTAGAACAAACCGTAACTAAAGAGCTGGAGAAACGCATTAAGGAAGTTGAAGGTGTTAAAACGATTAATTCGACTTCTGGTAACGGATTCTCCTCTATTTTAATTGAATCCAAAAACGGAGTTGATCCTCAAACGGTTTGGGATGATATGCGTAAAAAAGTGCAAGATGCACAAGCGGATCTTCCTCAAGGCGCTGAAGTGCCTGTTGTAAATGACAAACTAACCAGCTCTTTTATCGGCTCCTATGCCCTGACGGCTGACTCTTCCGCACCGCTGTATAAACTAAATGATTTAACAACGACTTGGAAAGATCAGCTCAATACCATTTCTGGCGTATCTAGCGTCAAATTCAATGGTCTCCCTGATCAAGAAGTACGTGTCCATATTGACAATCAGAAACTTCAGCAATACCAGCTTTCGTGGGGACAAGTGGCTCAAGCGGTTCAGGCTCAAATTGATCGGGTCCCTACTGGTAATATTGAATACAACGGACGTACCTATCAACTTATTGTTCGCGAGACCGAAAAAGCTGATGAATTGAATCAGGTCCTTTTGACACGCACCAAAGAGGGTAATCCTGTTTATTTAAGAGATATCGGCACAACGGAACTGGCCCATCCTAATACAGAATACTTTGCCTATGTAGAGGGTAAACCGGCCATTACGTTAAGTATTGGAGCAGAAACAGGCACAGACATCCCTTCTATGAGCGAAAAGGTCAATACCAAGCTCAAAGAACTGGAAAAAACACTCCCCGCAGGTGTTCACTTTCAAACTCTTTTTGCACAAAAGGATCAGGTAAGCCATATCTTTGACGACTTAAAGCGTGAAACGATTCTTGCGATTGTGGCCGTTATTCTCGTTTGTATGTTGGGGCTGAATTTGCTCACCTCTGCATTTGTTGCACTGGCCATTCCTATTTCGGTTTCGATTGCCATTATCTTTTTGCCTATGTTCGGCATCACTCTAAATCAGATTTCCGTTGTCGGTCTGATCATCGTACTCGGCATACTCGTGGATGATGCCGTAGTTGTAAATGATAATATTGAGCGTAGACTTACGGAATTAGGAGAATCACCCTCAGTCGCAGCTGTAAAAGGTACCAAAGAGGTCATGCTTTCTATTTTGGTTGCAACTCTGGCTACCATCTCAGCTTTCGCGCCATTGTTGTTTCTTCCTGGAAATGTAGGTGCCTTTATTAAACCTATTCCTGCTATTGTCTCCCTGACCATGCTTGCCTCTATGATCATGTCGCTCACCATCATCCCTATTTTTCGAGAATGGTATGAGAAGCGCAGACAGGCTCGTCACCCTCAGGGTAAATCTAAACCAGCAGGCTTGCTCGGCCAGCAGATTCATTCTTTAAACAAGCTCTATTCACAAAAACTGATGCCTAAGGTCATTCAGCGTCCCTTGTTGACAGCCATGGTCGGACTCATGCTTGGAACAGCCGCCTATGGATTAGTTCCCTTTACCTCAGTTGAACTTTTTCCTGAGTCGGAAGATCCTCATGTTGCACTAAATGTAAAAATGCCTGTAGGCACTTCAATTGCGGAAACCGACCAGGTCGTTAAAGACCTTGCAGGCTGGGTGAAAAAGCAACCTGAAACTTCCAAGGTCGTCTACAGCGCTGGAGGGACTGCCCCACAACTGTTTAGTGACATTAATAGTTCGGGTGGAAATATTAGTTATAACGAAACGGTGGGGCAGATTGCTGTCGTCGGCAAAGAAAACGTATTCGATCTCAATACGACAGTTGATGCTTGGGAACAACATGTTAAGAAATCCTATCCTGGAGTTACAGTTACGATGTATGTTCCTCGTCTCGGGATTCCAGTGGGTAAGCCCGTTTCTATTCGTATCTCAGGTCAGGATCTGAATGAACTGCAAACTCTTGCCCAAAAGGCAAAGGAGCAGATCGCGACAGTAGAGGGCACAACAGGCATCGTGGATGATATAGGAATTGAACGATATGCACTGGAGCTTGAGGTCAACAAACAAGCGATGGATCAATACCTGGTAAGTTACACAGATTTGACTCGCACCCTGCTTCTATTAAAAGAAGGAGCCCAAGTCAGCCAATTTGATACTGGAAACAGTCTGGTGGATATTAAAATGTATTTGAATCACAGCGACGAGGAGCCAAGTAAGCTTTTCCAACAATTAAGTGTAGTTAATGCAGCTGGTAAGCAAATTCCATTAAACCAGCTTGTCCAGATTAAGCCGTCATTTGCTATTCAGCAAATCAAGCATTACAATATGGAGCGGACGATTACGGTGGAAGCCGATTTGAACGGACGAACTGCAAGCGAAGCGATGGTTGATGTTGAAAGTAAGCTGGCGCAAATGAAGTTCCCAGAAGGCTACAAATGGGAGGTTGGTGGGGAAACCTCTGACCAATCGACCATATTCAAGGACTTAGGACAGCTGGCTATCGTTGTAGTCTTGCTCATTTTACTCTTGATTACTATGCAATTTTATTCTCTCTCCATTCCTATTATTATTATGACGACCGTGTACCTGGCAGCAGCCGGCGGGATTATTGGTATTTTCTTAACCGATATGCCTATCGGTTTTATGAGCATCATGGGAATCATTGCACTCGCGGGCATTGTTGTGCGGAATGGGATTGTGTTAATTGAATTTATCGAGGATGCACGACATGAAGGAATGGAATTGAAGGAAGCCGTAATACAGGCGGCCGCCGCTCGCTTCAGACCGATTTTATTGACATCCTTGGCAGCCATTGTAGGTATGATTCCGTTGGCACTATTGGGAAGCCTGCTCTTTAAGCCACTGGCGTTTACCGTCATTTTCGGTTTGTTATTCTCGACCTTGTTAACCTTGTTTGTCGTGCCGTCCTTGTATATGATCATGGCCAAATACAAGATGCGCCGTCAACTCAAAAGACAGCAGCACACAGTTATCACACCTGATCAATCTTTATGATGTATGAAGTGAGTTCGCATGCTGTCGAGTTAGTCGGTCCCTAGGGGGAAGTATGTATGGAAAGCAAAAAAAATGATATTTTACAGGCCGCCATTCGGCTGTTCTCCAGAAAAGGCTATTATTCAACATCTGTTGAAGAAATCGCCAAAGAAAGTGGGATGGCGAAGGCATCCTTCTATAAATATTTTCAAGGAAAAGAAGAACTCCCTCTAGAGATGTGTATCATTCTAGAAAATAACATTGAACAAGACATCCGGGCTCTCTACAGTAAACCTGATCTTTCTAAGCACGATAAACTACACGGTTTTATTGTACTTTACTTGAAAAATCTCGTTGAAAACAAAGTGTATCTCATGATGGATCTTCCTGAGCCTTCCATGCTTATTTTCCAGAATGAACAACTTAATTACGCATTCGAGAATCATGAATACAAATTGTACAGATGGGTTCGCGACTGCCTGATTGATATTTTTGGACCGAGCATTGAAGATCATGCATGGGACGTGACCTTTGTACTTAAAAGCATTGTGTTTGAATATATTCGCTTCTTTGCCGATCGCATGAATGATGAAACGATTGAACATCTGACACAGTTTATTATCTTCTTATCCAGTTCCTTGGCAACCAGCCTGAACAATGCTGATTCAGCTCCACATTTGTTCTGGAGCAAGCAAGGCTGGTTACCCGAAAGTGCTCTAAGTAATCCTTTTGATCAAGGCCGTCAAATTAACAGCCTTCTCCACTCTTTGGAAGACAGTATACTGCTGTCTTCTTGGAGTTCAGAGGAGAAACAGGAGTGTCAGCAAATCTACGCTCATTTAAAGGAAGAGGCTCTGAAATCGAACCCTCAGAAAGGTCTCCTGAAAGCCCTTTTTGCGTATTTGGAGCAGTACAAGGAACTGCAAAAGGTTTGTCGTTTACTTAAAAATTTATTGGACCATGCTCCGATATCCGAGTAGTCACTCAGCATTCGGTACATCAGAACAAATTCGTACTTAACAGCGAAACACATCAAAAAAAAAGACTGTTCATGCAAAGCATGAAACAGTCTTTTTGGGTTATTGCTTTTATTTTGATAACATACGAGGAATTACAGCCCCGCTTGTTCTTTTAGAATTTCAGCTTTATCTACGCTCTCCCATGGTACATCCAAATCTGTACGTCCAAAGTGACCGTAGGCAGCAGTTTGCTTATAAATTGGACGACGCAGATCCAACATGCGAATAATACCTGTTGGGCGCAGATCAAAGTTATTTCGGATCAATTCAACCAGCTTCTCATCACTCACTTTACCCGTACCGTATGTATCGACGTTAATCGAAACAGGCGTAGCTACACCGATGGCATAAGCAAGCTGAATTTCCACTTTGTCTACCAATCCAGCTGCTACGAGGTTTTTCGCTACATAACGAGCAGCGTAAGCAGCGGAACGGTCCACTTTGGTCGGATCTTTACCGGAGAATGCTCCCCCGCCGTGACGTGCATAACCACCATACGTATCCACAATAATTTTACGACCTGTCAGACCTGCATCTCCTTGAGGACCACCGATAACAAAGCGTCCTGTCGGATTAATGTAATACTTGGTTTGCTCATCCAATAATTCGGCAGGAACAACTGGCAAAATAACCTTTTCTTTGATGTCTGCTTGAATTTGCTCCAAAGTAGTATCCTCCGCATGCTGCGTAGAAACTACAATAGCATCAATACGAACAGGTTTACCATTTTCATACTCTACCGTTACTTGGGTTTTACCGTCAGGACGAAGGTAATTCAGTGTTCCATCCTTACGCACTTCAGACAAGCGCCGTGCAATACGGTGAGACATAGCGATAGGTAAAGGCATCAACTCCGGCGTCTCGTTCGTAGCAAAACCAAACATCAATCCTTGATCTCCAGCCCCAATGTTTTCCGTTTCTTTATCTACTTCAGCAGGATCACGGCTTTCCAAGGCAGCATTAACCCCTTGAGCGATGTCCGGCGACTGTTCATTCAAAGAAGTCAATACAGCGCAAGTATTATAGTCGAAACCGTATTTCGCACGTGTATAGCCAATTTCCTTAATCGTATTACGTACAATGGATGGAATATCCACGTACTCCGATTTGGAACTGATTTCACCAATGACGAGAACGAGACCAGTGGCTACCGATACTTCACATGCTACCCGTGCATTAGGGTCATTAGCCAGAAAGGCATCCAATACAGCATCGGATATCTGATCACAGATTTTATCCGGATGGCCTTCTGTTACAGACTCGGACGTGAACAAATGACGGCCTTTTACAGACATGAATTTCAACCTCCCACAATTAAAATACATGAGGATTTAATAAAAAAATCCTGACATGGTAATGGCATTATTCAGATACCTTCAAGCCATCAAATGGCGGGAGGTATCTTGTTACACCTGATTAATAAAAAATGAACCTTCTCCGGTAGGAAAAGGTTGCGTACAAGCCTCAAATGCCATGATATCCTATTTAAAACAAGGTGTCAATTCGTGTCACCCAATGACAACATTCGAAATTAGGGTAAGTCTACATGCAAACCATTTTTGATTTACATGTAAATTACCCCAGATTTTACGCTACTATATGTTCAAAAACTGTAGAAATTATTGCAACTTACAATGTACCATATTCAGATAAGCTACGTTCAGCAGATTTTATCAGTCGCTTAGTAATTTCACCACCAACCGAACCGTTCTGTCTTGAAGTTAAATCACGCCATGCTACATTCCCGCCCCCCGCAAACTCCCCCAATTCTGCAGCAAATTCACTGTCAGCCTTAGGTTGTATATGTGTATATTGGGGATTATAAACAGGTAGCCCAAACTCAGCAGCGATTTCATACTTCAAATCATCTAACCTGGCACGACTCTCGGGAATTAATCGTCTTTGACCTCTTGACGCCATCTCGTATACACCCTCCACTAAATGTATTGTCTTTCATGGGGTTAGTGTGCAGCGATTAGGTTCAACTTAGCCAAGAACAATTTGCTATCCCAAACAGTATTTAAGAAAAAGAGCCGCCGAAAGCAGCTTAAATACAAAACAGTTTACTGAACAGAATAACCGCCTCGTACCATAACGACCAGACCAAACTTCTGACCTTCTTTTACTTGAATACCTCTTCCTTCTCTAGGAAACGATAATAAATGATTTTTTTCGACAGCCTGATTATGAACAATTTCCGTTCCAGAAGTAATATCAATAGCCCCACTGGCATCCATACTATACACAACAGCATAACCATTACGTAAAATAAATTCCGAGCCTGCTTTGGCAATCAGTTTTTGACCAGGCTTTACATCAACAACCTTTAAAACCTCTGTCTGCTCTGGTGTGGAAGTTTTTCCTGCACTAGAAGTTCCTGACGCCGTTGTGTTAGAGGTAGCGTTTGTCGCTGGAGTAGGCGAACTAGTCGTTTTACTACTCGTGTTACTTGCGGGCACTCCACCTTTGATTGCCTGGGCAATTTTTTGGTCAACATAGCTTTTGGTTACGACTGGATCATCAGCTGTACCAGGTTGTCCAGAACTGGAGGCTCCGTTAACTGAATTGTTCATTAAGGAGCCTGCTACAATTCCTCCCCCAAGTAAAGCTGCAGCCAACGATACTTTATAGCGTGATTTCATGAAGTCCTCCTACAGCAGGTTATAGCAAGTATAGTTAAGTTTTAATTATTGCGCGCTTGCTCCAGTGGAACCTTGCATAGCCCAAGGCTTATTGAAAGCCACCTTCAAAGTATCAATACTTGAAACTATATCTTCCGCCTGTTGCTCAGCAGTAGTTACTTTCAAATTAGCTTCATAAACCTGAAGCTCTGTAGCCAACCCAACATCAAATTGCTTCTTAGCCATATCAGCCGCACTTCTAGCACTCACTAAGCCAGCTTGAATCTGTGAATATTGACTTTCCAATGCTTTGATATTGTTATAAATTGTTCTTACAGCTTCTTCGAGTTGTCTCTTTGTGCCTTCTGTAGCATATTGAGCTTTTTCAACATTAAGTTGTTCAGCTTCATAAGGGGTATTTCCTGGAGTATTGAAGTTGTAAAGCTTCAAGCTCAATTCAGCCAAATCCACTTTTTGCTCACTCAACCAAATAGCAGTACTGCTAGTAAGTACTTGGCTTACTTTTGTCTCTACATTATCTTTAAATTCAGAATAGACAGGCTTATCCTTCAGTTCATAACGTTGCTCTGGTTTGTAGCCAATCAACTGGTTCAAAGATACATATGCACTATCCAAATCTTTTTTAGCTTTATCCAAAGCTGCTTGATTTTGAGTCAACTGATTAGTCGCTTGGGTAACCTCATAATCACTCGACATTTGATTATCTCTCTTGATTTGTGCAACTTTAAGCTTGCGCTCAGCATCTTCGATATTCAAAGCAGCCAGCTTAACGGCATTTTGCTTTTGAAGGAGCTTATTGTAAAGATCTTTTACATTATATTCAATACTTTCTTTGGTCATTTCCAGATTCTTCTTGGTAGCCTCATAATTAAGGTTCGTTTGGGCATAACCTTTGTAAGCTTTATCTTGACCCTCATTACCTGCTTCTGCTGGAACAAAGTCAATATTTTTGCCTGTCTCTTTCAAAATTTTCCCTGCCTGATCAATACTCACTTCTCCTGTTTTCACTGAAGTACTATCAGCAATAGCCAGTTTGACTGCATCGTCATAGGTCAAGGAGTCATTATAGTAAGTATCATAAGTAACTTTGGTCACAGGAGCTGCAAGTGGCTTACTAGACAAGCTATTGGTGTCAGTAGCACTACCACTACCTTGATTCGAAATGGTCACTGTTCGTGTAGTCTGATCCCAATTTACTTTGGCGCCTAATGATTGGCTCACAAAACGTAAAGGAACGAGCACTTGACCCTTTTGAATTTGAGTTGCTGCATCGAGCTGTACCGGCTTACTGTTTTTATAAGCAAGTTTGGAGCCAATATTTAAAGTTAATGTATCGTCATTTTTAGATGCTGTTACTTTTTTAGCCTTGCTGTCCCACTCCACTTGCGCTCCCAAGCTTTCAAAAACACCACGAAGAGGCACCAAGGTTGTATTTTGACTGACTATCGGAGACTGTGTATATTGCTGAGTCACACCGTTAATAATAACCTTTATATCACCTGGTTGAGCTCCTGCAAGATTGGCGAACGCAGAAGAAAGAACTAATGTGGACAGTACTGCCACTCCAAAACGTTTCATAATTTCTCTCCTTTGTCAATAAGACTAATAAAAGAAAAGGGCTCCAAAAGGAACCCTCTTCTCATCTAATTCAGTTAACTCAAAAGAGTTGCTCTTAAATTAGTTTTTGTTTTCAACAGTAACTGTTTTTGCAGTTGCATCATAAGTGATGGATGCATCCAGCGCTCTGCTCACCCAAGCGATTGGCAGTACAGTACGGTTTTTGTTAGTTACAGCTTTAACGTCCATACGAATCACAGAACCGTTAACAGTCAACAGGTTTGTGTTCAGTTTGATTTGAGCAACAGTGCTACCTTTGATCAGGGTAACTGTGGAAGTTGCTTTGTCAAACAGGATGTTTTGTGGGGATACACCCAGAGCTTCAGCTGCATAACGTACTGGCAAGTAAGTGCGTCCGTTTTCAGCATAAGCAGCTACTTCTGCTGTTTTAGTTTCGCCGTTCACAGTGTAGGAAGTACTTCCCAATGTGAAGACAGCTTTAGTTTTAGTAGCACCTGGAGCTGGAGTTCCAACAGTTGCGATTGCTACTTCAGCAGCTGCAGTGTTGTTATCTTTCCAGTTTTGAGTGTTGTCAGTTGCGCCTTTGTATGCAGTGTAAGATACTGCGCTACCTTTCAGCTTAGCAACGATGTCGCCTTGAGCTACAGTACGGTCAACAGTCAGCTTAGGAGCCGAGATTGTGATTGTACTTGGAGTAGCAGATTCGCTGTCGATGTAGAAGCTCAGACGGCCTTTGTTGCTTTCGCCGTAAGTATCAGTAGATACGCTCTTCACTTTAACGTCACCAGCTGTAACTTTTACTTCTGGAGTAGCAGCAAAACGTACACCTGTTGGCAATTCCAAGATTACTTCACGGCTACCGTCTTTCTTAACGAAAGCTTCTTTAGCAGCTTCAGTGATTGTGATATCGCCAACTTGTTGATCGCCCAGACCGATTGTAAGGGTTGGTTTGGAAGCAGCAGCCAGAGTAACTGCTTGTTTCACAGTAGCAACCTTAACAGTACCGCTCAGACCTTGGCTACCAGCAACATCAACGTTCAGATCGCCGGAGAAACCTGGTTGCGTTGCAACTTCAACGTTCTTCAGTTTCAAAGTACCAGCGTCAGTTGTGCTGTTAGCGCTATTGAAAGTCAATTTCAAAGTACGTTTGTCAGAGTCAGTGTAGGAAACTTCTGCTCCACCCAAACCGTTAGTGTTTTCCATAGAACCAGAGAAGTTACTTCCTGGGTTATTGCTTTCAAAAGTCGACTGCCAACGAGCACCTTCAGGCAAACGCAAAGTTACAGTACGTCCTTTTACGAAAGAGCCAGCAACAGTTTCTTTAATTGTAACATCACCAATTTTTTGCTCGTCATGACCAGCAAGGATTGTTGATGGAGTAGCAACAGAAACGCCACCACCGATTTGACCGTAGCTACCTACTACGAGGGAGCTAACATCAGTTGTTGCATTACCAGAGATACTAACAGTAACATCGCCTTCTTTAGCACTGTTTTCATCATCAACATAGAATCCTACAGGCAATTGGAAAGAAGTTTGGTCGTCACTTACTTTTTTCAAAGACAAAGTAAGTGTATCGCCATCAGTGGAGTAATTCACGTCTTCTGGCTTAATTGCTTTGTCTGTCTTGGAAGTATACAAAATAGTGGCTGGTGATTTAAGAGCGGAGTCCCATTTGAAACCGCTAGGCAATTTCAACTTAATGTTGTTGTTACCCAAAGAACCAGCTGTTTCTTCTTTAACTTTCAAAGTTGCAGTAAAGTTTTCTTCGCTGGAAACAGTATCAGCAGCGCTCAAAGATACTTGACCAGAGGACACTACGTTGGCAATTGTAACTTCACCGCTAGTCAAACCACTTGCAGAAGCAGCATCAATTGTTGCTTTTACCGGTCCATTACTTGGTCCAGTCACATTGATTTTACCAAAATTCAGGTAAACCTCGGAACTATCTTTAGAGTCGTTATAATTGTTATCGAAAGATACTCTTACAGAATTACCAGTCAACTTTTCGACTTTAATCGGTTCAGCTGGGAATGGACTTTCTGCTTTAGATTTGTTATCTCCAGCATCAAGATAAACACCCAAACCATAAGTTGCATCATTAGCGGATGTAGTAACTTTTGGATCTGTAGCAAAGTTGAAACCTTTAGGCAATGTTACTGTAAAAGAAGCACCTTGTGCTAAGGAAGCTTGACTAATAGAAACTCTTGCTCTACCAAGAGAAATAGGCTCCTTAGTTGAACCAGAATTAATTGATGGATTATTTAGAGAAAAATAACTAGAAGATGCATGGATTGCAGTTGGTGCAGTCAATGCTGCGATTGGAGCTGCTACACCAGCAACCAATGTTGCTGTTGCCAGCACGTTGATCATTTTTTTATTAAACTTTGTCATAACCTTTTTTTCTCCTCCTTGAATATAACCAGAAATATTATTTTTGTCTTTTTGTCGGATCTTGTCACTCATCAGTCGTTACACCTCCTTTCCGAGCTTTATGAGAACCCTTATAAAATGATATCTGTGACAATATCACAGAAGCTTGGAATCTAGTTGAAAGAAAGCGTCCATTTATGACGTACTCCAGTATTATACAATGTGATAACAATGCAGTAAAGATTTTTTTTAGCGAATTTTGTCTTTACGCTTTTGTACCCCTTTGTTTCATACTCACCCAATTAGACGTAGCATGGGTTCAAAAAGTTGCGTCCGTTTCAAAAAAAAATTTTTTTTTTTTGAATTATGTATTCCGCTTTCCACAGTCATAATTATACTCTTGATCCTGTTCCTCCGTCATCCTACAACTTTTACCTCCTCAACCTTAAATGTACAAGGGTTATTTCCGCACATCTAATCGGTCTTTAATGGAGTATATTCGCTAAGAATTATCCATAGAATATATAAAGTACATAAAGTCTATAGATTCCCTTGAAATCTAATACTCTAATACACTTTAAGTAGTAGAAATGACGGAGTAACAGTGATTTACGTAAATATAGCCGTGACAAATTACTTCACTACATTAATCTTCGCGCCATCCGTAAGCAGACTAACGCCCTTAACGACAACATTTTGTCCTTCAGCAAGCCCCTTGGTTACCTCAACCTGTTTGGCACTTTCCTGGCCTGTCTGTACCTCTACCCGCTTAGCCACTGTTCCTTCCACTACATAAGCATACTTTTTCCCTGCCTGCTCCGTAATGGCATCCTGCGATACCAAAATGTTTTTAGGAGCTTCTGATTTCATGTATACAGTTACAACCATCCCTGATTTTAATTCGCCAGAACCATTAGGAACTGATACCTCAACAGGGTATGCCTTCAGATCATTATCCATTACCGGATTGACAGCCGATACTTTGGCCTCAATTCGCTTATTTAACGAGTCCACGCCTACAGTCACAGATGAACCCACCTGCATCTTGAGAAGCTCAGATTCAGAAACGTTAACTTTAGCAATAATAGGATTGGTATTTGCTATTGTAGCAACCGCGGATTGTGCACTAACCATTTGCCCCTGGGTTCCTGTTACTACCGATATCGTACCGGAAATCGGAGCTTTGACCACAGTATCCACCAGTTGGCTACGTGCTGTGTCTAAACTGGACTTAGCTTGATTGACAGAAGCACGAGCTACGTCAATGCCTGTTTTCTGTTGGGCAAGACGTAATGATTTTTGAGCATTGCTATATGTTGTTTGCGCACTTTGCTTGGACGTTTGTGCATTGTGAAGTGTGATCTGTGCATTCTCCACTGCAGTTAAAGCCCTTCTATGCGCTATTTGAGACTGCTCTAACTCAGATTGAGATAGAGCACCCGCACTAAACAACTGTTGGTTGCGGTTGAGCGTATTTTGAGCATCACGCACGGAACTCTGAGCATCGACCAGACTGGTCTGAGCTTGGGTGATAGTGTTGTCTTGCTGGACAAGCGCACTTTTGGCTTGATCCACGCTGGATTCTGCCTGCTGTACCGATTGCGCTGCACCTGACTCTGCTTGTTTTAAATTGGCCAGGGCAACCTGGTAAGACTCCTGGGATTGCTTAATCGAGTCTTGCAAGTCCTTTTGGTCTATAGTAAACAATGTGTCGCCTTTATTTACTTTTTGGCCCACTGTAAGGTTAATACTTTGAATTTTACCACTAATTTTCGGAGACACCTGAGCTGTCTCTTTGGGAGCAAAGCTTCCAATAATACCTGTTGAATCGTTAATACTACCTTTAGCCACTTTTGCTACTTGAACTGGAATGGCTTGCTGCGCCGTAGTCGGTGCGGCAGGGGCCTCTCCCCCACCGCAACCAGCTAATGCAACTGATAAAAGCAAAGTTGTAGCAATCAGAGCACTTTTTTTATTCATTATGTTTCTCCACCTCACCTTATATATGAACACTTTTTTGTAGTTTCGCTTCTTTTTTTAATTCTCTCTTCGCTTGTCTTTTTAATTTCCGATTCTTACGTTTTTGTATCATATTATCCATGATGACGTAGACTACCGGAATAAGAATCAATGTAATAACAGCTGCGAAGGATAACCCGAATACAACAACAACTGCCATCGGTGCTTGTGTTTCGTTACCCTCTCCTGTAGCGAATGCCATTGGGATCAAAGCTAGTACAGTAGCCAGCGTGGTCATCAAAATCGGACGCAACCGCTCAGACGCTCCATGAATAATAGCTTCATCCCGATCTTGGCCGTCTTTTCGGAGCTGAATTATAAAGTCAATCATAACTATGGCATTGTTGACGACCAAACCGACGAGCATGATGTAACCCGTCAAAGCTGAAACGCTAAGACTCGCCCCGGTTACAGCTAAACCGATAAGCACACCAATTACCGTAGGTGGAACGGAAAACATAATAACAAACGGTGTGAGCAGAGATTCAAACTGTCCTGCCATAACCATATAAATCAGAACTACAGATAGCAGAATAGCTATCCCTAAGTTTATAAAAGACTCCATCATTTGTTCAGTTTGCCCACCACCCGTATCTGCACTGTAGCCTTCTGGGAAGTGAGTACTCTTCAAAAGAGCATCTATTTTCTGTTTGACGGTTAGAATGTCCCCTGATCCATCAATATCAGCAGAAATCTGTACTTGACGTGTCTGGTCTTCACGAGTAACAGTATCGGGTACAGTCCGTTTATCAATACTTACTACGGAAGACAAAGGTACATCAATACCTTGTGGAGTGGTAATCCGCAAGGCTTGTAGATTTGACAAATCGTGGCGATTTTGCTCTGGCAATGATATCTTCACATCAATCTGATCTTCACCTGTACGATAGCTTGTGGCGACTGATCCATTAAAAGAAGTATTCACTGCAGATAAGATTTGAGTTGCTGATAAGCCATATCGACTCGCAAGCTCCCGATTAACGGTAATCTCATATTCTTCGCGAACGGCACTCAAGCTACTTTTCACATTGACCGTACCCGGTATTTTTTTCACGTCCGCAACGAGATTGTCCGAGAGTTCTCTCAGGACGTCAATATCGTCACCTTTTAGATTAATGTTAACAGCCGCACCGCTTGAAAGGCCTGTTGTGGACGTCAGTGTAATCTCTGCATCCGGAATACTATCAAATTTCTTACGAAGGCCCTCAACTACAACATCTGTTGGCTGATGCCCATCCTTGAGCGTAACACTTAAATCTGCCGAGTTGGTTGGAGTTGCACCTGAAAAGGCCGAATTGCCACCAGACCCAACTGTCACTGTCATTTTATCCAAATCAGGAACTTTCAATATTTCTTTTTCTATATCTTGAACAACCTTTTCCGTTTCTTCCAAGACCGTTCCATTAGGAAGTTTCACATTAACTGTGAATTCCCCAGTATCGGATGCTGGGATAAATTCAGCCTTAACGAAAGGAACTAGAGCCCCAGCTGCCACGAACATTAATAAAGTAATGATTAACACAGATTTTCTATGGTTGATTCCCCACTTCAGTATACGGCGATACCCACCCTTAAATTTCTCGAAGCCAATATTAAACCACACAATAGGGTTAACACCCTTATAAGTACCTGAAGAGTATATGGATTCATCTGGTATGGTAGGTAGCCAACGTGAACCGAGCATCGGCACAATCAGAAGGGATACGACCAAGGCTGCAATGTGAGAGAAAATAACTGTTAACGCCAACGGTTTAAATAGAACTCCCGCTATTCCATCAACAAAAACAACTGGTAAAAATACTACGATCTGCGCAAGTGCAGATGCCATAACGGCATTACCCACCTGCTTGGAGCCATCAATAGCCCCTTGTAGCATGCTTTTCCCTTCATGTCGTTGTCTAAAAATATTCTCAATAATAACAACAGCAAAGTCGACAAACGATCCTAACCCCAGAAGCAAACCGCTCAATGAAATAACATTAATGGTTTGTCCGGTGAAATACATCATCATAAACGTAGCTACGAAGGAAATTGGAATAACGATAGCAGCAATAATGGTAGAACGTATACTGTTCAAAAATAAAAGTAATACAATGGCTGCGATAATAAGCCCCAATATAGCATGCTCTACTAGTGAGTGTACGGAGTCGCTAATCGGTTTCGAAGCATCTGTTACCATCTCTAATTGAGTTCCCTGAGGCAATTCCTTCCGTATCGAATCTAAACTATCCTTTACAGAATTGGCGATTGAGAGGGTATTCCCCCCTGTGGCTTTAGTAACAGAAATATTGACACTTGGCTTTCCATTAAAAGTAGAAATGGTTGTAACATCATCCAAGGAATCTTCAACTGTCGCAATGTCCTTTAGCTTAACGCTCCCCTTCCCTACTGGAATTGGCGTTTCACCCATTTCTGAAACAGCTTTATATTCACCCTGAACCCGAAGTTGGATTTCTGTATTGCCTCGGTATACTGAACCAGCAGAACCCGCTACGTTATTAGACGATAGCGCTTGGCTGATTTGATCCAGCGTAATACCATAGCTTTGAAGCTTGGCTTGATCTACAGTAATCTTCACAAGCCGTTCTTGCCCGCCTGACATGCTGACTGAAGCTACTCCCGCAATTCTTTCAAGTCGCGGCTGAATAATATCCTTAGCAATAGGCTTCAGCTTGTTAACATCCTGGTCCCCTGTAAAGGAGAGTGTAATAACCGGCGTTGCATTAAGATCCAATTTAAGTACGCGCGGCGAATTTGCCGCCTTTGGAAGAGATCCTCGAACTCCATCAATTTTATCTCGCATGTCGAGGGTTGCTTGATTGATATCTACTCCCCAATTAAATTGAATGATGACCATAGATGATCCTTCTGAAGATTCGGACTGGATCGTATCTACATTCTCAATAGAAGCCAGACTCTTTTCAATAGGTTTGGTCACCAATTCCTCAACTTCCGTTGGTGTCGAGTTCGGAATACTGGTCGCTACCACAGCGATAGGCAACTTCATATCCGGCATCTGCTCGACAGGAAGCCTTAACGAAAAAATACCGCCCCCGATTAGCAAAGCAATAATTAACATAAATACTGTTACAGGACGGCGTATTGAAAACTGAGACATCTCATCACTCCCCACTCACTTCTCTATGTAATATTTAAGCACACACATCCACTACTACGATGAAATAAGCGTAAAGTTTCAGATAAATGCGCAAAAAAAACATATAAAAAAATAATAAACACATTTTGAGATAAAAGCTTAAAAAAAAGAAATTAATTACAGACGTTTAAGCTAAATCCAAAATAAAAAACGTTGTAAGGCTAATCCAAAGTTCTTACCTCATTGATATTATGGCATAGGCCCTTAATTCCAGTCAAATAGCTGATTTATAAAAAACATCCCTCTCATGTATATGAAAGGGAATTTCCATTTCGCATGGAGGGATGTTTAATAATTTCAGGTGTTTTGTTAATTAGATTTTAGGAAGCAGCTTTTTATCAGCCATAACTTTAGCTACAATAATGGCTGCATCTCCACGCAAGGTCAGGGAAGTAGGATTAAACATATATCCTTTTTTCAGATCGCTTGCATCAACAGGTGAACCCGTAATAAAGCCTTTCTTGGCAATAGCCAACACAGATGCCTGTGCATAGTAATCAATTTTGTCCGCATCTTTAAAGGTCTTAGACAGATTCTTCATGATCTTGTCATGATCTGTTTCAAGCTTCAAATTCAATGCCTTAGCGATAATGACTGCTGCATCTTGGCGTGTGATTACATCTTCCGGCATAAAGATTCTTGGTTGCGAACCTTTGACAATACCAGCGCGTGCAGCTGTTTCAATATAACGATAATCATAGAGCGCATCTGCTGATATCGTATTTGGAATAGACACGTCGTCAAAATGCTTCGCTCCGCTGAAATTAAGCGGAATTTGCAGACCTTTGACGATCATAGACGTAAATTCGCCTCTTTTAATGTAGCTGTCGGGTCCAAAGCTATTAATTGGATCCATTGGGTTCATGACACCTTTAGCCAAAATGGCTTCGATGTAATCTCTGGCGTATTTGTGCTTAATGACATCACTATACGTTTCTCCAACTTTAGCAACTACATAGTAACCGAAACGATCAAACGGTACTTTAATGGTGTGTTTTTTCGGATCCACCACACCACCAATGTTCTGCCAGTCTTTAAGATCAGAATCAAAATAGAACACCGACATTTGTTTCCCTGCATCTTGAGCAATACTACTATCATACGTCAGCGTCAATGTAGCACGCTTGGAAGGTACTAACTCGTTAGATGGGTCACGCCAGTAGAAGTTTTTGATCTTGCTGCTGTCATTTTGCGACTTGTTAGCCAATTGATAAGGATCAGCACCATATGTCACTGGATCGTAAGCATCCGTTTTGATATCATCTGCGGTACCTGGGTCAATCCAGAATACTGGACTGGACTTGGTAAAACGACTTGGGAAATCCCGGTTGAAGTATCTACTTCCGTCTGCAATCAAGCTCCGCATATCGGACAATGCTTTTTCAGTTTCAAATTCATGACGGTCTACCACACCATCTTCGCTATTTGCTATCGCAAAGTACAAAGTATGCCCAGAGAAAACCTGGTTTTTGAATTGCTGTGGTTGATCGTAATCCCGGCGAATTAGACTCGTTCCCTTCGCAAAAGCAAGTGTAAGATTACCATCGAACACTTTGTGCGATGTTTTCATCGCTTCCATGTACTGCTCGCCAGGAATATTTGTAGGCACATATTTAACAGTAATGGTCTGTTTCAGTTTTTCTTTGCCTACTGTAACCACTACGTCAATTTTATTATCTTTGTTGGCTTTTAGACCTGTTACGATGGCTTTGTAAGTTGATGGGTAATCAACGGTACCATCATAGTCAGAATCAAATCCTTCTTGAACCGCTTTTTCCTTACCTACCATAACACTATCTGCGTTACCTGCGTTCACAACAACTTGCACAAAGTTTTGATTCACGATTCTCTTTTCAGGGAGCGGACGCAAAATATCAAAAGATGTAGATTGACCTGATACTTGCAGTCGGAAAGTAGCAAATGGTCCGCTCTTGCCGCTATTGTACAAGGTAATGTTATAAGCTACTGGTGTTCCATCTTGCGAAATAGTTTGGTTTTTCAACACAAAGCTGAAATACTTTTTGTCCGGATGGTAGTACACAAGCAGGTCTTTTAAATCTTTATTTGTAAATTTATCTGTAGTAGAACCGGAATTGTATGTTGTCTTAGCATCTTCTGCTGAGAAAAACTCGTTACTCAACGTCCAGTTGACTTCACTGTCATCCGATCCCTTAATCTCCAAAATATATTGATCTTTATTAGCAATATCACTTAACGAACCATTTACCTGATCTGCTTTACCCAAATCAGCAATACTGAAAGTACCAAATACATTGATATTTTTCAGAGATGTATTGTAGTTAGTATCATCCACTTTGGTGAAATTAGCATCTTTTGATTTCGGAGCAATTTCGCTATATTTCGGCGTATTGCTCAAGCCGCTAACTGGTGTAAAAGGGATGATTCCTTGTGTGTTGGGAACAGGAATTACTGGAATATTCGTCTGTGTAAAGTTTACTTTTACCGTATTGCTATACTCAATACCTGGCTTGTATACAAACTTGATTTCATTATTCCCGTTCGCCAAGGCATTGGCTGCGGCTGTCTCAGAGGAAGCAGCAAGCTTGAAGTCCGCTCCTGAACCATCCAAATCAACCAATACATTATTAATATACAGGAATACATTTCGGTTACTTCCAGTGTAATGAATATCTGCTGCGTTGCTCACATCAAGCAATTTACCTTTAAAGTTGCCCAGCTGAGTCAATTTATAGGTATTCAAGTTTGAGCTGGATGTATTCAACGGGATTTGTTGCCCATCATAAATCGTGTCGTATTTCATAAACGGACCCTGCAACAGATTCACCGTTGCTTTAATGAACTTAGTTGAGTCACCATTCAGATAAAAATTCAGTACATTTTGTCCTTCTTTAGGCAAAGTGTCTACATAAGCAACAATTTTCTTCACTTGCGTTGACTTACCATTGATTGTCCGAATCACATCTTGAGGCGACCCTACAATATTAATCGTTACTCCGGAAAGCTCACTAATCGAAGAAGGTGCACCATTAACAACGATAAACTCCATACCTACAGGTACAGATGCAGCATCTGTAGTCTTGTTCTTCATAGAGCTACCTGTTAATTTCAGAGCTTCATCTATAGCAGCTGCTTGATCAGACCCGCTTCCCTTAATTCTGCTCAACAATTGATTATTAAAATCAGGAAGATAGTTAATATCATCAATATACGGCTGAGTGCTGCTGCGCAATGTAAATTGGACAGCCGATGGAGCTGGAGGTGTACTGCTATCCGTATAGGTTATGCCCAGAGATGCCCTGGTCAAATGATCAATAACAGCTTCTGAAGGTACAGTCACCTGAAATGGATATACTTTATAACCATTTGATGTAACCACATTTGCAGTATCAATTGTGGCATCAACTCCAGTCGCACTACCCACAGCGCTACCATTGTTACTCACATCGGTAAAACGCGCATTGATTGTGGCAACTCCTGGATCGGTTGGACCGCCTGGCACCAAAACATTACCTTTTAAAACCACACCACTTGTAGACGATACGGTAAAGTCAGGCGAAGTGGTCAGATCGGCAGAAACATTCCCATCCTTGTTCAAGGTCAAATCAGAGAATTCCGGTTTTCCCGTATAAATCGTAATTTCACGTGTAACTGTAAGAGCCTGAGTTCCGTTATTCACTTTAATATTCACTATATTTTTACCTGGACTGAGTACAACACTACCTGTTAGTTTATAGCCAGTGTAAGAGGATACATTATACGTATTACTGCTTTTTGCAGACGTAAGCGTTACACTGTCGGCATTAGGCGCCGTACCTTGAATGACTACTTTAACATCATCCGTACCGCTATTGCGAGCGTCTGTTAACACAGCTGTCTGGTTCTCTACTAATTGCTCTGTTTCACCATTCAGCGTAGCAGACAGATCATAAACCTTGGGTCCATCCTGGTACTCTACGTAAATAGAATCCTTCATCTCAGCCGAGTTTTGGCTACTTTGGAATGTAATTCGGTTCAAACCAGGAAACAGTTTGATGTCTGTAATTTGAAGTGTAGAGCCACTGACCGTAATTCCGCCTTTTTGACTCTCATTTTTATTCACCACATTAAGGGTCGTTCCATTTTTAGAGAGCTGGAATACACTATATGATATCGTGCTTCCGTTCACTCCGTTAATCGTACCGTTAACTGTAATACGGTCGGTGTTCACCGATCTGGCCGAATCCGCATCATACTTCTCATTTGGAAAAATGAAATAAGTTCCTGTCGCAGCATGAGCCGTACCTACCAGGGCCGCCGGCACCAAGCCAATGATGAGACCAACCGTCAGCAACATGGATAGCAATCGTTTCAAATCATTGTCCTCCTTTGATTCTGTCGCACCTTGGGGTACGTAATCATTCAATACTTTTTTTATCGGTAGTAAACATACAAAAAATTAGTAAATTCTCAAAAAAGGAGGGAGTTTTTTTACAGCAAACATCAAAAAAGCCTCCAAACCCGCGGTATACCGCCAAGCTTGAAGGCTTACTTTTAAATTAAAATTATAATTTTGAACGCGTTTGGGAATCTGGCTTAGCCAACAACCGAATCAGTGTGTTAATAACTGGGCGTTTGGTTTTGCCAACAAGACCAATAACCTCTGCACCGATCTGTAGGAAGAACATCATAATACAAATCACGACAAAGGTGACCCAGTTCGCTTCATTAAGCGCAGCAGACGATTGAATCACGGCCAATACACCGAAAAATGCAGCAATACCGTAGATAATCAACACCGTCTGTCTGTGACTGAAACCTAGTTCGCGTAGGCAGTGATGCAAATGACCTTTATCCGGAGAGAAAATCGGTTTTTTCTGCAACTTGCGACGAATGATAGCAAAGAATGTATCTGACAATGGTACACCGATAATAATCAATGGCGTAATAAAAGATACGATAGCAATTTGCTTGAAACCAAGCATGGATAGCATGGCCAAACAGAAACCTAAAAATAATGACCCTGTATCACCCATAAATATTTTTGCAGGATGAAAGTTAAAAAATAGGAATCCGATAATACTGCCCAGCAGCACAAGACAAAGCATAGCTACCATGTAATTACCCATCAATATCGACATCACAAAAATAGTTCCAATCGCAATGCCTGAGACACCTGCAGCCAGTCCATCCAGACCGTCAATCAAATTGATGGCATTCGTTACACCTACGATCCAAAAAATCGTAAGTGGAATGGAAATCCAGCTTTCCAAAGATGAGTATGCATCCTGAAAAGGTACATTTACAAAATCTACACGAATATCAAAAGCAAACACGACCATACACGCAACGGCAATTTGAGCCAAAAATTTCAATTTTGCATTGAGATCGAAACGATCATCGAGAGCACCAATCAGTGTAATCAGCGTACCGCCAATCAGAAAGGCTGCGATAAAGTTAATATCCCGAGAGGACAGCATTCCGTCAGGCACAAAAGGTAACACCGCCAATAAGGACAACAGAAATGCCAAGAAAATTCCCAGTCCGCCAAGACGCGGCATAATTCGGGTATGTACTTTTCGGGCATTCGGTACATCGACGGCTCCAACCTTCACAGCGAATTTCTTGACGAGCGGTGTCAGTAACAGCGCAAGTCCCAGTGCCATGATGAACCCAATAATATAGATCAATAACATTTGATCATTCGACCCCCAATTTTAAAGCAATCCCTTTTCAGATGTAACCGCATTGAATTATACTCTGATCAAAAATAAATACCAAGCTTCATATTCTGGCAAATTAGCGGGTTTTGGAGGCAGATTCAAGCTATTTATCACACTTTTGTGACGTTTTCTTTTTCGCGCATCACTTTCGCGGCGAATTTCGGCAGCGCAAGCATTCTTTTGTAACGGCTTGGCTCTTTGAGGAGTCTATATAACCATTCAGCCCGTAGCTTTTGAAACAATTTAGGTGCGCGTTTGGTTCTGCCTGATATAACATCGAAGCTGCCGCCAACCCCCATCATCACCGGTACACCCAACTTTTCCTTATATTTACCAATCCAGGGTTCCTGTGTGTCCGCTCCACGTGCTACAAACAATAAATCAGGATTTGCTTCACGAATAGCTGCAATTACGGCTTCATCCTCTTTTGGTCCAAAAAAACCATCACGCTTGCCACAAACCGTAATTGCGGGATAAAGCTCATGTACCCGCTTTGCGGTCGCTTGAATCACCTCAGATGTTGATCCCAGTAAATAAACCTTCCAATGATAGTTTTCGCCAGCTGCAAGTAATTCATGTAACAAGTCAAAGCCCGCTACACGCTCAGGTACAGGATGTCCTACATAGTTTGCAGCCCACACTACGCCGGTCCCATCCGGGACAATCAGCTCCGCCTGTTTCATCACGTTCATGTACACTGGATCTTCCAATGCTGCCATTACCATTATCGGATTGGCAGTGATCACTTGATGGGGCCGGCGAGACTCCACTGCTTGAATTAATACATTTAATGTATCTTTCATATTAAGCCTTGATACCGGAACACCGAAAATCGGGACGGTAGGCACATTCGTAACCTTATCAACTGTCACTGTATCCATCATCCTTTGCGACACAAGTAATTAACGATATGCTGCGCCGGTAAGCGAGCCTCACTTTTTAACAAAGCAATGGCCGCTCCCTGGCTCTCGATCCATTGACTTCGCTGATCCAGCAACCGCATAGACTCATTAGCCAGTTTTTGTCCATCCAGTGCCTCTGTAGTGCCTACAGGCTGGCTACCGACACGGCTGAGGAAATGATCAATTTTAGGATCATAGGATATCCCCAACGGAGGCACCTGATGGGATGCTGCATAGATCAAGCTGTGTAATCGCATCCCGATCATCAAACTGCAACGACTGACTTCCAAAAGCATCTGTTGAGGATCGGTGACTTGATCACACATGCTTACAATGCTTCCCGTCCCCCTAATATCCCCCAACAAATCCATTACCATCCTTGAAGCCTGCTCGTCATCAGGCAGATGGAAAGGTAAAAAGCGTAAGTGTACACGGCGCTCAGTAGCTAATTTTTTTAAGCCCTCCGCGATAGCCTTCAAATCGCGGCGTTCCTTATCCCAGTAACGTACAGATACGCCAACGATCGGAGGTTGATCCTGATCAGTCTCAGTTGCTGCTTTATGCAGCTCGGAACCTCGGGGCAATGGAAGCCCCATTACCGGATCAGGAACAACTTCGACAACCGGGTTCTTTAGTTTCATAGTATCCAGTAGTGCGGCAGACTGCTCATCTCTTACAGAAACATATTCACAGCGCTGAAACACAGAACGGATCATAGGATAAAATATCTTCCGTTGTACCGGGCCAATGCCCTGAGCATATACAAATGTCGGCTTTCCAGCCCATTGGGCCAGTTTCAGAATCGCCAGATAATACGGAATACTTTTAGGGCTTGTTGCATCCTGGAGCAGACTCCCGCCGCCACTTATTAGCCCATCGCTGTTTTTAATCGCTCTACGAACTTCCCCCAAACTCATCCGCGGTACAGCTTCTACTCCGTACATTTTCTGTGTCCAAGCAGGGTCAGAAGATAGAACAACAGGCTTGACCGTGATACCCGCCTGACGGCTCTCCTCCTCTAAAGCTGTCAAAATCGACTTGAGCACCGCCTCATCCCCACTATTGTGAAACCCGTAATAACCCGAGATGATTATCGTTTGAGCTGTGGTGACCATTTCTTCCAACACCCTTCCAGCACTTGCCACACGACAATTGCGATGATTCCCAGCACCAGACCGAAGCCCAATCCTAACAGCCCGCGACTAAGCGACAGTGCCGCTGGAGAGTGAATGTGAGCAAAGGTATCCACCATAGAGGCTTGACCAATAGCAGCTATAATCAGCAAATAGATTGCTTTGCGATATTTCAAACTCAGGAACGCTCCTGCAATAAACAATGGGTGAGCCATCAAAAATTCCTTATTGCGTGGACGTACACCAAACGCATTTTCAAGGAAGTTCCGGAATGCCAGCTCCGTGTTCGACACTGTACCCGCATTTCCAGTACGAGTCAAATAGTAATAACCTGCGGCTGCGATAACAGCCAATGCGATCACCCACAATACAGTAATCGGCGTACGTAGCAGCTTGGAAATTTCCTCTCGTATAGAAACGCCACGATAAAAGAAAATATATATCGCTGCCAAGAAGATCGGCAGAATGTGAAGCAAGCTTACACCTCTGAATTGGTTCAGCACAAGGCTGTAAGCAATATTATTCAACAGAGCAATAACAAATGGTACTGCAGCCAGCGACAAAATCGCTGTCCGTACGTACAGTATAAGCGTTTGAACCAAACGCTGACCTGCAGAAAGTTCAGATCCCTGTTCACGTTTAATTCTAATCGTGTGCACAGCAATGATCATTGCAACCGTTGGTCCGCTAATCGCCGCGAGTAGGGCTAGACCTTGCTCCATCAAGCTGGAGTTCAAAACATAAAGTCCTGCTGAACCTACCAAACCGAGTGCAAATGCCAGCAAAGTCAATGCCGGGACGAAATAGGACACCATAATGGAGAAGAATGCCAGTGCACCTAGTACGACAATCATTTTCAGATAGCGCTGAATGGACGAATCGACTACTTGGAATGGTTCAGCCTGTCCGAGTTCAAACCCCTTTTTCTCCATCCGTTGTACAGCGTTACCCGGCTTATCCAAGCTGTGGATCAGGTTATCTACCGAATCCTTCACCTTGGCTTCAGCAATACTACGGCTAGGCGCGGTATTCAGATACAACATGCGAATATTACGATCCTTGGTAGCCAGAGCAAAACGATCGGCCAACGTTTCCACATCCAGCGTTGCATCTTTATCGCTCAATGAGTATAAACGCACAACGTTATAGTGGATATCGTAAGCGAGCTTATTGAAGCCTGCTTGCGGTTTTTTTAAGTTTTCGATAGCAGCTAGGCCAATATCGTATTTGTTCAGCAATTTAGCAAATGCCGCTAAGCTATGCTCTTTCTCGTTATCGGTGAAGCCTTTGACTGAATCACCTTCAAACAAAATGCGTTTTACACCATTCTGCTGAAAAGAAGCAAGCATCTCTTCTGTCAACTCCTGGTTATAAGGAAGACTGTCGCTCATCCGTGGAACAATAAAAAATCCTTTGCTCCGAAGCTGCTTCATCGCAATCGGGTCAGGCTGCATGGGCTTGAGGTACGCATCCTCTGGAGATGTTTCCACAACTAACCCTTCCTGTCCCTGATAAGTCCAAGGTTTTACATTGATGTCCAGGCTTGTAAACGTACGTAAAATTAACGGCTTTAATGCCTCCGCATTTTCTTTGTCAGCAAAAACAATATACGTAAAATTCTCATTTGCAGGTGAAAGCCGTTTTTCCATATCGGCAACGTTCTGAGTCGTATAGGTTACGACACGGCCCGCTTTACGAAAATCATCCAACGTACTTTCATACATCGCCATGCTGTTCACACCCGCCTGCTGTAAGCGGTCAAGCTGCTCATTCAGATAGTCCTGCGGATGAGCCTGATACGAGGCTGCCTCCGTCAAATCCCGATAATCGAATACAATCTCTACTTTTTTACTCGAGGATTCTGTCTTCACACGATCGGCGATGACTGGAATGGAAGCCAGCAAGCCGACAGCCACCAAAATCCATAACCATTTTCGAGAAGCCGTATTCCAATACTGCCATTTCTGATACACCAAAGAACCTCCTTAATATTCGGGATTTTGCAAAATTCAATGCTGCCCACCTTGTCGTACTCAGCCTTTTGGTAGGTCACTCATTGAATTTTGCAAAATCCTCCGCTGCCGGAATAAGCCTATTTTCCCCAAAGCCTCTTCCAGGTTATTCTGCAATACAGAAATGACCTCCACGGCGTACTGCCCTTTGCCGTGAGAGGTCACCGATTACTATATCTTATCCAATTACCTTAACCTATTCTATTATAAAGGGATTTTTCTCAAGCGTCTACGCGAGACATAACAGCATCGACCAGGTGGCTGATTCTTTGCTCCGCGTCTGATAGCGAGGAACCGCGTACCGCAAAGTATACTTTGATTTTCGGCTCTGTTCCCGAAGGGCGCAGGCAAAACCACGAACCGTCCTCCAGTAAGAATTTGAGTACATTTTCCTGTGGAAGACCGTCCAGACCTTGTGAGTAGTCCAGTACCTTATCTACCTTCACGCCTGCAATCTCTTGAGGCGCGTTGCTACGCCAATCGGTCATTTTGCCCTGAATCTGTGCTACTCCATCCTTACCCTTAAGAGTACGAGACTCCAGCTTCTCAAGGAAGTAGCCAAACTGCTCGTACAGCTCTTGTAAAACATCATAGAGCGTCTTACCTTGTGTGCTGTAATAAGCAGCAGCTTCAGCGATCAGCATAGCCGCCAAGACAGCATCCTTATCGCGAGCGTAATTCCCTGCCAAATAACCATAGCTCTCTTCATAGCCAAACAAGTAGGTGTACTCGCCAGTTTGGTCAAACTGGTTCATTTTCTCGCCAATATACTTGAAGCCAGTTAGCGTGTTAAACACGGTTGCTCCAAAATGTTCGGCAATAACTGCACCCATTTCGCTGGTTACGATGGTTTTGATAACAGCCCCATTATTCGGAAGCTTGCCTGTTTCTTTCAGCTGATTCAATAAGTAGTAAACCATGATCGCACCAGACTGATTACCGGACAATACTACATATTCGCCATCACGGTTTTTCACAACTGCACCCATACGGTCAGCATCAGGGTCTGTTCCGATCAACAGATCTGCACCAATTTTCTCACCTAGCGCAATTGCCAGTTTAAACGCATCGCGTTCTTCCGGGTTTGGCGACTTAACAGTCGAAAATTCAGCATCTGGCAGCTCTTGCTCAGGTACAATATGCACCTGTTCAAAGCCGATTTTCTCCAGTACACGACGAACCGGTACATTTCCAGTGCCATGGAGAGGCGTAAACACAACTTTGAAGTTTTTGCCTGGTCCGGCTGCAATCAGCTCACGGTTCACACTCACACTGGCTACCGTATCTACAAACGCTTCATCTTCCTCTTCTCCAAGCCAAACCAACAATCCCTGTGCCTCTGCTTCCTCACGTGTCAGACTGCGAATGTCAGCAAAAGAAGGAACCTCACGGATATAACTAATTACCTGTTCAGCCTGATCAGGAACAAGCTGACCCCCTTCATCGTTGTATACCTTGTATCCATTATACTCAGGAGGATTGTGACTGGCTGTTACAACGATCCCTCCACTGGCTCCCAAATGACGTACACTAAACGAAAGCTGTGGCGTTGGACGCAAGGAAGGGAACAATTTAGCCACGATACCATTGCCCGCCAGCACCAAAGCTGCATCCAGTGCAAACTCTGGTGAAAAATGACGCGAATCATGCGCAATGACAACCGAAGGTTTGCCTTCTTTACCAGCATGCTGTTCTAAAATATAGCGAGCCAGCCCTTGAGTCGCACGTCCAATGACGTAACGGTTCATCCGGTTACTCCCTGCTCCGATCACTCCACGCAGACCGCCTGTGCCAAATTCCAGCTCTTTGTAAAAGCGATCCTCCAGTTCCTGCTCGTTGCCTTCCAATGCGCGCAACTCCTGTTTGGTTTCTTCATCAATATAAGGGTCTTGCAGCCAGCTCTCAATGCCTTCTAATGCTTTTTTACTCAACTGCGTCATACGGAATTTCCCCTCTCCATTTTTGGTTTATCAAAACAGGATTTCTATGTACACTTGCACTCGGTTCAGACCTCGTGCTTATGTCGGCAGAGCTTTATTTATTGGGGAGGGTCAGATAGAGCAAACATAATTTCGCCCTCAGCTACTACCGTATCGCCTACTTTAGCCGTAGCTTTCCCTTTGCCAAATGCGCCTTTGGAACGAGTGATTTCCACTTCAAGCGTCAACGTATCCCCAGGAACCACCTGTCCTCGGAAACGGAAACCATCCAATCCTGCCAAGAACCCGATTTTGCCACGATTGCTCTCTAGGTGCAGTAATGCCACTGCCCCAACTTGAGCCAGTGCTTCGGTAATCAACACACCAGGCATAACGGGATACCCCGGAAAATGTCCAATGAAATGAGGCTCATTCATCGTTACATTTTTAATGCCTACTGCTCTTTTCCCTTCCTCCAGCTCAATAATACGATCCACCAATAAAAATGGCGCTCGATGTGGGATAATCTCCTGAATTTGATTAACATCCAATTGCAATTTGTCCATTTACCTTAATAACTCCTCCCGCTTGCAGGTCTGACTCTGTATCAATCATGAGTTACTGCAAGCATAATATTACCCCGCCTACGCTGTATAAAAACAGCTCTTGGCGGCAACAATGTTAGATATCCTTCACCTACTGCAGAAGTGGAGGTTGAGATAAGGGGCTTTTTCCGCCGGTTATGCAACCTGAGGCGGAAGAAGCCCTTTTGCCCGTGCTTGGTTTTACCCCGCAGTGTTATAAACTTCCCCATCATTATACAGTTATCAGATGCAAAAAGAAAATTACGCGGAAGTACCATATTTGTTGCTCCTATTATGGGGGTGAAGCGAAGTTTGACTTGAGCCAAGGGGGGAGGCTACGTGATTTTTTTGATCTTCCGATCGCTGTTGCCCCTTAATTTTTTCATTTTATAAAACCTGCAAGGTTAAAATTTAGGGGCAAAGGCGGACGCTATCGCTTCTCCAGATTCAAATAAACCCCTCCGCCAAGTTACTTTTGGCCCAAAAGGAAAGCTCGCTTCAATAATGCTCGCTTGTCGCGAAAGACGAAACAAAACCGAAGGCCTCTACGATGATCTTCATTGGCCGCAATCCATGCGTGCCGTTGCAGACATAACAAAACCCTGCGCCACTGGCACAGGGTTTTGTTATTCTATACTTCCCACACAAATTGCGGGTGGCTTATTTTAATAAGAGTGGCCCCGATGGCGGGTAGCCAGCGGAGCGGGCAGAATTGTTCTGAAGAAGCGCAGCGTTTGCCTTTATCCCCGGATTCAAACATCGAATGTTTTAAAATCAAATGAATCTGGGGATAACAGCAATCGGAAGAACAATCTGCACGTGAAGCGACCTTTTCTCGCCCACCACTCATTTAAAGTAAACTTAAGGCGCAAAAATAAGATCAATGACATGCTGCCAGGTTCTCCATTCAAATACGCCTGACAACCCTTGCTTACCTACAATTACATATCCTGCAATTAAGCCGCCTAACAGCGATAACAGGAGCAGCAACGGAACTATGAAATAACGAGCAGTACGCCAGCGGGACTTCGTCTTTACAGGCACCGGACGGGAATCAGATTGTTCTTCTTTCATCACCAAATCCTTAAGCCCTCAGATTGTTGGCCATGTTCATCATCGTATCGCTAGAAGTTAATGCCCGTGCCGCCATTTGATACATCCGCTGAACTTGCATCATATCCGTCATTTCGCCCGCTAAATCCACATTAGATTCCTCGAGATAACCGGAACGCACAGATACGTCCGCTGGAACAGCACCTGCCACACCTGCAGCTCCGAATACATTTGCCTCTGTTACACCATTCAACAACACGAACAGGTTATCATCCCGCTGTTCCAGTCCTTCTGGACGCTGTACATCCATTAGCTTGATTCTCTGACCAACTGTCGGATCCCCAGTTCCATTAGCACGAATCAGCAATTCGCCATCCGAGTTAATAGCCACCTTGGAACCCGCTGGAGCAGTCACAGGAACATCATTGTTATCCAGCACGGAGTAGCCTTCAGCAGTGGTCAACATCATCGTCGCACTATCATTCGGATCAGGAATAAAATGAAAGCTACCATCACGGGTCCAAGCTTTTTGCCCATTTCCCTGAACTTCAAACATGGCATTACCCTGGATCGCCAGATCAGTAGGAATTCCCGTCTCCTTGAGCGGACCTTGCTCCATATTTTTCATGATTGCGGCCGTTCTAACTCCGTAGCCCAAATTATAACCGAGCGGCATGGCCCGTCCATTTTGGAGATAGGTTGAAGGCTGTTGTTTCACATTGGCCAATACATCTTCAAAGGAACCCTGTTTACTCTTATAACCAACTGTATTGACATTAGCAATATTATCGGCAATTAAATCCAAACGCTGCTGCACACTGGCCATAGATACCATTGCACCAATCATGGAGTTGTTCATCACTTACCCCCTGTTATACACGGCCTACTTCATTAACGGCCTTGTCCAAGCTTTTATCATAAAATTGAATTACCTTCTGATTCGCTTCATACGCTCTTAACGCAGCCATCATATCCACCATCGACTGTGAAGCATCTACATTAGATACCTCCAGGTAACCTTGACGAACGGATACAGCATCATTAGCGGTCATCATTCTAGCTGTAGCACCATCAGTATCATTCAGGCGGAAATTCCCATTACCCTCACGAACGAGCTGATACGGACGATCAATGACACTAATACCGAGCGTCGTCCCCAACGTCTGGTTGGACTGGCTATCTACCAATTCGCCCCGCTCATTTACTTTAAGCGCTGAGACAGTCCCGGTCAATTGAATTGGTTTTCCATTCGTATCCAGCACCGCTGAGCCAGTCGATGAAAGCAATGCTCCCGCTCCATTTACTTGAAAATGCCCATCACGTGTATAACGAACATTACCATTACTGTCCCGCACCGAAAAAAACGCTTCTGGACGGTAGGTGACTTCACCGTTAGCATTGATGAATTTTCCCGCCTGATCAAAAGCCATAGGTTGACCAGTAGCTGGGTCGTTCACATTAATATTGGACTGTATCGCAAAATCCGTCGCTTGTCCACTGTCCTTTAATGCTCCCTGAATGTAAGGGGAGAGGCTTTCCTCAGCAAAAACGCCAGTATTGAGCTTGCCGACCGTACGGTCCGGGTTATCAGGGTTACCACCCGTCATGGATATAAGCATTTCGGGGAAAGAACGCTGAACACTGTTCTCCTGTTTGTATCCCGTCGTATTCATATTAGCAATATTTTGCGTCACGGTGTCATGGCGTCGTTGTTGTGTCATCAATCCGGCGGCCGCAGTATATAAACCTCTCAACATGTAACGTGCACCCCAATCCTATACTCTGCTAAAATCATATGCTCGCGCGGAGGCACTAAGGCCAAAATGCTAGGCAACCTGCCTGACCGCACACGAGTCTCTTATAGTCACTATCGGCAGATTAGAACTTTTTCTTAACCACATGATCCAAATTATCCAGCATAATTCCTGTACCTTTAACAACACAATGCATCGGATCTTCGGCAACCAGTACGGGAACGCGCAGTTCTTCAGCAAGTAGCTCGTCCAATCCGCTAAGCAAGGCACCGCCACCAGTCAAAATAACACCACGGTCAATAATATCAGCTGACAGTTCCGGTGGGGTCTGCTCCAATACAAACTTGGCCGCAGCAACAATCGCTGACACAGGATCTCTAAGTGCATCCTGCACTTCATCTGCAGATATACTTAACGTTTTGGGCAATCCGGATACCATATCCCGTCCACGGATGTCCATCTCTGCACGACGTCCACTCGGATGCACAGTTCCGATAGCAATCTTGATATCTTCAGCCGTACGTTCTCCGATCAGAAGCTTGTACTTCGTTTTTACATATTTCATGATGGCTGTATCAAATTTGTCCCCTGCCATTTTAATGGAAGAAGCTGTTACGACATCCCCCATAGAGAGGACTGCAACGTCAGTCGTTCCGCCGCCAATATCCACTACCATGTTGCCGCTAGGCTCAAAAATATCCATTCCTGCTCCGATGGCAGCCGCTTTTGGCTCTTCCTCCAAAAATACTTCCTTGGCCCCGCTACGTTCCGCCGCTTCACGAATCGCTTTTTGCTCCACTGAGGTAATGTTCGTTGGCGCACAAATTAGAATACGAGGGTGGCTGT
Organism: Paenibacillus sp. SEL3; assembly: GCF_054602585.1. NCBI lineage: Bacteria > Bacillati > Bacillota > Bacilli > Caryophanales > Paenibacillaceae > Paenibacillus > Paenibacillus sp. SEL3. Next base: position 2,655,473 of record NZ_CM137725.1, read on the forward strand.
ACCAGCTTTTTCCCCCCACCCGATTGATAAAATATTTTAACATCGCTTCTGTTACTTCAAAATCGGCGATGACACCATCACGTAATGGACGGATGGCTATGATATTACCAGGAGTACGTCCCACCATACGGCGCGCTTCCTCTCCGACAGCCAGGACTCTTTTTGTATCGCTTTCTATCGCGACAACGGAAGGTTCGTCAAGAACAACCCCCTTCCCTTTGACGTGGATAAGCACGTTGGCCGTACCGAGGTCGATACCGATATCATTACTGAACATATTAAAAAGGCCCCCAAAGTGATATTTTAAAAAGCTAAGATTCGACAAGAAGCGGCAAATATATGTATAAACCTACGGTTACATGTCATTTTTCGTCTTGTACCATCTTTTAACATATCATACTTCAGGGGGTTGATTCAATGGCTTTGCCAGCCAATTCACTATATATTTTTAGGACTTGCCGGAAACGAGAATCTCCCTTCGTTTGCCACTCGTTTTTTTGTACTTAATTTTCGTGGCTTCTCCCCCCCGCAGATGGCGGATGGATTTATGGTATTCAAGAATGTGCTTCACCTGATCGGCAAGATCCGGGTTGATTTCAGGCAGCCGTTCGGTCAGATCTTTATGCACCGTGCTCTTGGAGACACCAAATTCCTTGGCAATCGTACGGACCGTATTCCTTGTTTCCACGATACAGCGACCGATTTTGATGGTCCGTTCCTTGATGTAATCGTGCACGCTCCCGCCTCCCTACTGTGGATAGTTTGGTACATTATATGAGGAGCGTGCCTATATATTCGCGGTTTGGCGGGAAGACATGCTTCGGAAGGCCTATTTATTTGGCCAAAGCAGCTTATGTTTACCTTATGCACAAAAACTACACAAGAAAAAAGCAGGGAATATGGATTCCCCGCTTTGCATGCAAAGCCATGACCAGATTTATTTTTTAGGAAGCAGACCTGCTGGATTCACAGGCTTGTCATCCTGATACACTTCAAAATGCAAATGTGTTTTCAAATCCTTTTCAAGCTCGTTACGACCCGCTGAAGCAATCACATCGTTTTGTTTCACTTGATCGCCTTCTTTTACTTTCAGATCACTCAAGCTTTGGTACACCGTTTTGAGATTATTATCATGCGTAATTTCTACGACATTACCTACCAGCGGATGTTGTTCCACACGAGATACTTTGCCACTCAGGGCGGCTCTTACTTCAAACGCCTGATCGTCAGTCCGGGAAAGATCAATCCCAGTGTTAGCGGTAAATGTTTTATCGTACTCTACCATAGCTGCCGCCTGCTCATCAGCGGTCGCATTCTCATCAAAGAACGGCTTTACGACCTGTACTGCGCCAGCATCTGCCACTGGCCATGCGATATTTTCCGACTGGGCAACGACTTCCACGCTTTCTGGCTGTTGTCCGTTAACATCGGTATTCACTACACTTGTGCTTTGTACCGATGGACTAGCTGGGTCAGGTTTGAAAGACTTCTGGCTGGCATCCTGATAGACCCACACTAAAGTTAGTATAATGGCTGCTGCGGCAATGTAGGCTGCCGGGTATGCCCACCTTTTGGACAACAGCTTTTTCCACGAAGACGGCCGCGAAGCTCTTCCACCCTGAAAGGTTTTGGGTGTCTCTTCATGGTTTTGGTTCTGGTTTTTATTTTGTTCATTCATTTGCTCATCACCTCAGTAACCAGTGTTACCGGGTGCAACTCTTTTATACTTCAAAGTTTCGAAATATTTACTAACTTAGAATACGAGAGGCTTGCGCAAAAGAAATGCCAGTATAATAGTGAAGGAGTATTTGAGTGGCAGTATGACCTTCTTTGGCCATTCCATTGGCTCCCCACTGACTCATACCAACACCATGACCATAACCATAGGTTGTTATAGCAATCCGGTCCCCTTCAGCCTTCCACGTAAACTCAGCCGAACGCAACCCCAGTTTGTTACGGATCTCCGGTCCTGTAAAGATTGAGCCACCAACTTCAATCTTCTTGATGCGATGTCCTTCTGTCTTGGAGAGTATACGAATTTCTGGCATACTTCCTCCTCCAGTAGAGGCGGCAATTGCAGTACGACTTAACCCCAATCTATCGAACACGCTTTGACGACTCAGTGTGACGGTTTCTGTATAACGCGGGGCCAACTGCTTGTCCCATGGACTTGATACGCTTCGTAAATAGGGCACTGCCTTCGCCCACACATCCTCTGAATTTTCGGTGTAGCCATTGCTAGTAGAAAAAAAAGATGCCGTAATGGGCTTGCCTTCATATACCATGATCGTATCCTTGGTGTCTCGTACGGCCTGCTGAATTTTAGCCAGCTCTGCGGATTTACCAGAATGCCCCCATTCTCTAGTAAGTTTAGCTTTGGAGATATAAGCCTGATGTTTAACAGTATCCGTCACATCTGCTCCCGCAGGGGCACCGCTAGTGTCATCAGCCAGCAAGCGCCGGGCAATGAAGGTACGCGCGGCAATGGCCTGCGCTTTCAGTGCCTCCCCCTCGAAGCTGGGCGGCATTTCGGCGGCTACTACGCCGACAATGTATTGCTCCAGCGGTAACGTCTCCGTGCGACCGGTGGACGTGACATACACACGCACGTCTGGCTCTGCCGCCACCGGTACGCTACGCGTTGGCGCAGCGGGCACCGCTGGCATCGGCGGGACGCCCGGTAAGCGCGTGACGGGCGTCTCACCCTTTGCCGTCACGCTAGGCGCAGCCGGTACTGCCGTGCGGCTGCTTGGCGGCACCGGCTGCGCCGTCTGGCGAGGCCACGCCATTAGCGCGGGCACAGCCATGGCAAGCACCAGCACCCCTGCCATGGCGGCGAATGGCAGCCATGGGCGGCGGCTGCCCCAGCGTGGGGCACGCCCGGCGGAAGGACGCAGGTGCGGCAGCGGGCTTGCAGCGCATGTGTCATGGGCCGCTACTCCAGCGATAGGCAGAGCCGTATCAACGGAGTTCGCAGCGGAAGGCACGGCTGTTGTACGCCGATTGGGCTTGACGCCAGTCGGCAATGTACCTCTTGCGTCCGGCTGCTGTTGCATAAGCTTATTTTTCTGTAACAAGGTAGCTATAGAGCCAGTGTCTTCCTCCGCAAATGAAGCCTGGCGATGTTCCTTAGGATGATGAATGGGTATACGGATGCGAACCTGTGAATCTTTCATAGGCTGAAACCTCCATCAAAGGGCTAAGTGTCCGGCTGGAAGTATAGATATACTCCAGCAGATATTTTCAATCATATGAAGTCGTCCACTTTGATAGAACCATTTTAAGAGAACTGAAAGAATGAAAAAGACAGGCTATAAACAATAAAAAGAACCAAGTCCTCTCGGACTTGGTTCTTCGTTGTTTAAGAATATACGTATGCAACATGAAGCTACATGCGTTAAAGCTTAGGCGAGGGAAGGCTGAATCTTCTTAAACAGATTCCCAGACGCCTCTTCCGGCATTACGCGCTCTGTACTGGGTGAATGATCCAGTTTGGACTCTTCCACGGTCACTCTGTAAATGTCCGCTCCCAATCCGGTCAGCTTCTCAGCCAAATGAACGTAACCACGATCGATGTGATGTACACCAGATACTTCCGTTGTACCTTCTGCAATGAGTCCGGTCAGAATTAACGCAGCACCTGCACGCAAATCTGTAGAGGTTACTTTCGCACCTGTCAGCTTAGCATTACCCGTTACAATGGCAGAACGGCCTTCGACCTTAATCTCCGCATTCATGAGATGAAATTCATCCACATGCATGAAACGATTTTCAAACACGGTTTCCGTAATAATGCTCGTTCCTTCAGCGGCAAGCTGAAGTGCCATCATCTGAGACTGCATATCGGTAGGAAAACCTGGATAAGGCAACGTTTTAACATCAACCGCTTTTAACGGCTTATCTGCAATGACACGAATTCCGTTCTCATCAGGTTGAATGGTTACACCCATTTCTTCCATCTTGGAAATAACCGGACCCAAATGATCGGATATTGCGCCTTCTACATATACGTTCCCGCCTGTGATCGCAGCAGCAACCATATAAGTACCTGCTTCTACCCGGTCGGGAATGACGGTATGTTTTACACCATGCAGCTTCTCAACGCCTTCAATACGAATAACGCCCGTGCCCGCACCACGTACTTTGGCACCCATTCCATTCAGGAAATTTGCGAGATCAACAATCTCGGGTTCCTTAGCGGCATTCTCGATGGTAGTTACGCCCTCAGCAAGAGTAGCGGCCATCATAATATTCTCGGTTGCCCCTACGCTGGCTACATCCAAATAAACTTTAGCTCCACGCAGACGCCCGTTACTTTTAGCTTCAATAAAACCTTGGCCCAGGCTAATTTCCGCGCCCAATGCCTCAAAACCCTTCAAATGCTGATCAATGGGTCGCGTTCCGATTGCGCATCCGCCTGGAAGCGAGATTCTTGTGCGTCCCAAACGTGTAAGCAGCGGTCCCATAACCAAGAATGAAGCGCGCATTTTCCTAACCCACTCGTAAGGGGCTTCACAGGAAATTATCTTCCGCGCGTCAACACGAATGACCTCATCTTGGTATGTAACGCCTGCTCCTAAGGACTCCAGCACTTTGTTAATGGTCATCACATCGTCTAGAGGAGGTGCATCAATAATAACACTTTCTCCTTCTTCTCCTAGCAGAGAAGCGGCGATGATCGGCAGAACTGAGTTTTTGGCTCCGCTGACTTTGACACTCCCGGTCAATCTGTTGCCACCGCGGACGATAAATTTGCTCATCTATGGTTCCCTCCGCGCGTCATTTCTCTTTTCCATTCTGGAAAAAAAGAACATATTCCGCTATTTTCATGCCTTGCTTTTTCATTACATAAAAAAACAAGATTTTACTAATACCCTAACTGCCATCATACCACTGATTAAAACAAGTATACAAGCGTTTTTTTGTACTTGACGACCATTGTACTCTAACTGATTCAGCCAGCTATACATGTATGGTTCTTTTGTTTACCATTGTTAACAATATGACGCGATGTTATTCGACAATTCCCGCAGAGACACAGTCATAAGGTCATATAACCCGCCTACTTCATGTTAAAACAAATTCTAGAGCATCTGGCTCCAAGAGATGTAGCTCAACAGGAACCCCGAAACCAACTGTCCCAAAATAATAGCAAGAAACAAGTGCAGCAATCTGCCCTGCGGTCCTTTGGGTTGTCGGATTAACAAATCCAGCTTTAAGCTCTGTAAAGCCCACCAAGCTAATGCTATACAGATGAGCGATACGATCATAGAGATCAGCGCGGTCATACTCGCCGATTGACTTAGCTGTTCTGCCAATTGCTGTTTCCCGTTCAACCATAATTCCCCCCATCTGCGTCACAGACTTCTTTATAATACTCGGCGAACGCCTAATATGCCAGTGCTATTTCTGTTTTTAGGACATTTATTTCGACAAAATGTGATTAATCACTTCTGTTTCGTGAATTTAAAAGGTACTAAATACCTAGCAGCCAGGCAAGAAATAGGACTGTACATTTGGTCATAACAGCTAAAAAAAGAGTCCGATCACAGTGATCGAAGGAAGCAAGGTTCCTCCTCACCCTCTACCGGACATTTTCTGGCAGAAGTTATGAATTGGTCTCCTTGTCGTTCCATCCGTATACTATGCCGAACCCTTTTAAAATTCCACTTAAACTCCAATATTAATTCTTATTGGTTCTGATGCTTGTAGCATTTAGACGGTTAAGCGCCCGTTGCAGAGCTACTTCCGCCCGATGATGATCTATCTGTTCCTGCTTGCTCTGGAGCCGCAGTTCTGCCCGCTCCCTTGCCGCACGGGCACGTTCCACATCAATTTCTTCGGAACGTTCCGCGCTCTCAGCCAAAATGACCACTTTATCCTTGCGGACTTCAAGAAAGCCCCCATTGACCGCGATCACTTCGGTTTGACCACCGATTTTAATGCGTATCGGTGCAATCTTCAAGGGAGTGACCAAGGGAAGGTGTCCGGGCAAAATCCCAAGATCGCCTTCCGAGCCGCGAACACTGATGCTGTTTACCTGTTCTGTATAGACCAGGCGCTCCGGCGTCACAATCTCTAGTAAATACGTGCTCACTTGAATCCCTCCTGGAAGCTGTCCGCAGACAGCTCACTTCGTAAGGCTCGGCTAATCTTTGCCTGTATGTTTACAGCGTTTTAGCTTTTTCAACTGCTTCTTCGATGGCTCCTACAAAAAGGAAGGCCGCTTCTGGAAGGTGGTCATACTTGCCTTCCAAAATTTCTTTGAAGCTTCGTACAGTTTCTTTAACCGGCACATATTTACCTGGGAAGCCGTTAAATGTTTCGGCAACGTGGAAAGGTTGAGAAAGGAAACGCTGGATTTTACGTGCACGTGCTACCAACATTTTATCTTCTTCACTCAGCTCATCCATACCCAGGATGGCAATGATATCCTGAAGCTCATTGTAGCGGGCCAAAATTTGTTTTACCCCTTGCGCTACATTGTAATGCTCTTCACCCACAACGTCTGGAGCCAAAATCCGGGAGCTTGATGCAAGTGGATCAACCGCCGGGTAAATACCCATTTCGGAAATTTTACGTTCCAGATTCGTTGTAGCATCCAAATGGGCAAACGTTGTAGCAGGAGCAGGGTCAGTGTAGTCATCCGCAGGCACGTAGATCGCCTGAATGGAAGTAACGGAACCTTTTTTAGTAGAAGTAATCCGTTCTTGCAATTGACCCATTTCAGTAGCCAGCGTAGGCTGATAACCTACTGCTGAAGGCATACGTCCCAACAGGGCAGAAACCTCAGAACCCGCTTGGGTAAAGCGGAAAATGTTATCAATAAAGAGCAACACGTCACGGCCTTCTTGGTCACGGAAGTATTCCGCCATCGTCAGACCTGTGAGAGCTACACGCAAACGTGCACCCGGAGGCTCGTTCATTTGTCCGAACACCATCGCTGTTTTGTTGATAACGCCGGAATCTCTCATTTCATGGTACAAGTCATTTCCTTCACGTGTGCGTTCACCTACACCCGCAAATACAGAAATACCACCATGCTCCTGAGCGATATTGTTAATCAATTCTTGAATGGTTACGGTTTTACCTACACCAGCACCACCAAACAATCCGACTTTACCACCTTTGGCATAAGGAGCCAGCAAGTCGATAACTTTAATACCGGTTTCGAGCATCTCTGCTTGAGTTGTCAGCTCATCGAAAGAAGGAGCTTGACGGTGAATTGGGTTTCTAGCCGTTTCACTCATATCAGCACCATTATCAATTGGCGTTCCAAGTACGTTAAATACGCGTCCAAGAGTTGCTTCGCCGACAGGTACTGAAATAGGTGCTCCCAGATCTATGGCTTCAGCTCCACGAACCAAACCATCTGTGGAAGACATGGCAATACAACGCACACGGTTGTCACCTAGATGTTTTGAAGCTTCGAGCGTCAGGTCAATTTTGACTCCGCTCTCCAGCACAGTCCCAATATGAATGGCATTCAGGATTTCCGGAAGCTGTCCACGTTCAAACTCAACGTCGACAACCGGACCCATGATGCTCACTACGCGTCCTTTGTTCATCTTTTGGTTTCCCTCCTACAAGCTTGCACAGCCGCAAATCCGAACCACTCTGATTTGTTTTGCGCCCGCAATTTATCATAATAGTGTAGACTCTGCTATAAAACAGTCGCTATAAGCCTGATTAAGACTGAGCACTTGCTCCTGCAACGATTTCCGTAATTTCCTGGGTAATAGCCGCTTGACGAGCACGGTTATAGGTCAAGGAAAGCTCACCAATTAACTTGGAAGCATTCTTCGTAGCAGATCCCATTGCCGTCATCTTCGCTCCCAGTTCACTAGCTTTACCATCCAGCAAAGCGCCGTAAATGAGCGTTTCCGCGTAACGTGGCAGCAATACTTCCAGCACTCCTTCTGGTGAAGGCTCATACTCATAGTTAATTGAGGATGAAGCTGTAGCTGAATCCGGTGTCGCCATTGGTAACAGACGGTCAACTGTTGGAATTTGAGTCAATGCGTTGACAAAGCGGTTATAGCATAGATAAAGCTCATCAAATTCTTTAAGTTCAAAGCCTTGTACAGCCTTGCTTGCAATCGTTTTGATATCTGCAAAAGCAGGTGTATCCGACAGATCTGTTACCGATTCAGCGATAGGAAATTCACGACGTCTAAAATAATCCCGTCCTTTTCGCCCAATGATGAAAATCACAAATTCATCCTGTGAACGGTGACGTTCAGAAATCGTCTGCGTAACCTGTCGTAAAATATTGGCGTTATAACCACCAGCCAGACCACGATCAGATGTAATGATGAGATAAGCAGTCTTTTTAACCGGACGCGTTTCCAGCATTGGATGCTTGATGTTATTCGCTCCAGAAGCAATGCTACTCACAACTTCCTTAAGCTTTTCCGAGTAAGGACGAGCCGACTCCGCTTTCTCCTGAGCTTTTCTCAGCTTGGATGCAGCGACCATTTCCATCGCTTTCGTGATCTGCTTCGTACTCTGCACACTTTTAATCTGACGTTTAATCTCGCGCATACCTTTTGCCATGATTTCACCACCTTCAAGCTTTGGCAAAGCCAAAGCTAACTTCGTAAGATTCAAATCCAGCCGGGCATATGTTAAAGGGCCTGTTATTGAGGGTAAAACATGCCAAGGAAGCCAAAACCCGGAGGGCACGCTTCCTTAGAACATCTTTCATCATAAACAGGCAAATTCCAATGTATTATACCGACGTGGCGAATGATTTTTTGAATTTCTCGATAGCTGCCTTCAAAGCCGTTTCGTTATCAGCCACCAAGTCTTTCGTGTCGCGGATAGATTGAAGCACGTCCTGATGGTCAGACACCATGAAAGACAGGAAGTCTTTTTCAAAACGTTTTACATCCGCTACAGGGATATCATCAAGGAAGCCTTTTACAGCAGTATACAAGCTCACTACTTGTTGCTCTACAGCAAGCGGTTGGTTAACACCCTGTTTCAGAATTTCCATCATGCGTGCGCCGCGATCCAAACGGGCTTTTGTGGATTTATCCAAGTCGGACCCGAATTGGGAGAACGCTTGAAGCTCACGATATTGAGCAAGATCCAGACGCAGGGAACCTGCTACCTTTTTCATCGCTTTAATCTGAGCTGAACCACCTACACGAGATACGGAAATACCTACGTTGATCGCTGGACGTTGTCCTGCATAGAACAAGTCAGCTTCCAGGAAGATCTGTCCATCTGTGATGGAGATAACGTTGGTTGGAATATATGCAGAAACGTCGGAAGCCTGTGTCTCGATGAACGGCAATGCGGTAAGTGATCCGCCGCCCAACTCATCATTCAGCTTCGCTGCACGTTCCAGCAAGCGAGAGTGAAGATAGAAAACGTCACCCGGATATGCTTCACGGCCCGGTGGACGACGCAGCAACAGGGACAATTCCCGGTAAGCTGACGCTTGTTTAGTCAAGTCATCATAAACAACAAGGACATGCTCGCCTTTGTACATGAAATACTCACCCATAGCGCAGCCAGAGTAAGGAGCAATGTACAGCAATGGTGATGGCTCGGAAGCTGATGCCGTAACGACAATCGTGTATTCCAGCGCACCGTGACGACGCAATGTTTCAACAACTTGAGCTACCGTGGATTGTTTTTGACCAATAGCGACATAAATACATTTCATGCCGTTACCTTTTTGGTTCAAAATTGCATCGATTGCGATAGATGTTTTACCTGTTTGACGGTCACCGATGATCAACTCACGTTGACCACGACCAATCGGAACCATCGCATCAATCGCTTTAATCCCCGTCTGCATAGGCTCATGTACCGATTTACGGGCCATAACGCCTGGAGCCTGACTTTCAACCGGACGGAATTCTGTTGTAGCAATCGGTCCTTTACCGTCTACTGGTTGTCCCAGTGGATTAACTACACGTCCGATCAATGCTTCCCCTACAGGGACCTGCATGATTTGACCTGTACGTTTTACTTGACCGCCTTCACGAATGTCGGAGAATTGACCCAAAATAACAACACCGACATTGCTTTCTTCCACGTTGAGCGCCAAGCCCAATACGCCAGTGTCGAATTCAACCAATTCACCGGCCATAACTTTTTCCAGTCCGTAGACGCGGGCAATACCGTCGCCGACTTCAACAACAGTGCCGACTTCAACGACCTCGATATCATTTTTATATTGTTCAATCTGACTTTTAATCAATGAACTGATTTCCTCAGGTTTGATACTCAAGTGTGTTCACCCCTATCTTCTATACTCGTCTGTTAAAGGATTTCTCGAGGCGATCCAGCTTGCCGGCCAGACTGCCGTCGTACAGTGTATCGCCGATAACCACTTTTAATCCGCCCAGCAGACTCGGGTCCACTATATTTTCCACACGGATTGTTTTATGTTCACGGGCTCCGAATTCCTCGGCTACCGCTGTTTTTTCCTGATCACTTAAAGCATAAGTCGAATACACCTTTGCATGAGCAAGTCCCAGCTTGTATTCCTGAATATCGAGGTATCCGGCAAGGAGAGATTCGAACAAATCTGCTCTACTCCGCTGAATCAACAGTTTGATCGTGTTAATTAGCGAGGCAGACAACTTGCCTTCAAAACTGTTAGCCAGAACTTGAAGCTTGACCGCTTCCGTAATGTTAGGAGAATTAATGAATTTACGGATTTCAGCATCCCCCGATACAGCCTCTACAAAAGCACGTAGCTCCTGCTCGGTTTCCATAATGGTCTGTTCCTGCTCTGCCACTTCAAACAAAGCTTTCGCATACCGTTTGGCTACTACCGTATCCCGGCTCATGCTTTGCCTCCTACCTCTTTAAGGTATTGGTCGACAAGCTCTCCCTGGACTTGGTCTTCCTTGATTTCCTTTTGAATCAGTTTGGAAGCAATTTGTACCGAAGCTTTACCCACTTCGCTGCGCAGTTCGGCAACCGCCTTATTACGCTCGCTTGTGATTTCACGAACAGCTTCGTCTTTCAGGCGGACAGCTTCGTCTTTAGCCTGAACAATAATTTGCTCCGCTTGTTTGTTACCTGTTTGTTTTGACTGCTCAATAATGTCGTACGCTTCCTTACGTGCCTGCTGGAGAGCCTGCTTTTGCTCCTCAACATAAGCAGCAGCCTGTTCACGCGTCTGTGCCGCTTCATTCATTTGCTGTAATACAAGCTGACGCCGCTTCTCCATAACGGAAAAGAGAGGTCCGAATGCATAACGCGTTAGTAACCAGTACAAGATCAAAAATGCAATAATTGTGAAAACGATACTTGTCCAATTTAAACTCAATTGAAGTCACTCCTTTCCGGTGAACGTCAGTCCTAGTTATCCCTTAAGCCAAGCAACAAAGAAGGCGCGGATGGCTGTGGCCTTCCCCGCCAAACCTTGCAAGTTTCAAATTATTATGCCTTAGCGTAGAAAATAAACGCCAGAACGACCCCGATAATAGGCAAGGCTTCAACCAGACCTACACCGATAAACATTACCGTTTGCAAAGTTGATTTAGCCTCAGGCTGACGAGCGATACCTTCAACTGTTTTACTTACAATCAGACCGTTACCAATACCTGCGCCGAGCGCACCCAAACCTACTGCGATAGCTGCTGCTATTAATGCCCAAGCTCCCATTTAAAAAATCCTCCTTAGAGATGTGTATTTGTGTTGTACATGTATTTGCAGTTAAGAGCGAAGCGTACTCCTGAACTTAACTAAAAACCCGAAACTAATTTTAACTAATGCTCTTCTTCATGCGTGTCAATTGCCTGCGAAATATATACGAACGTCAAAATGGTAAAGACGAACGCCTGAATACTGCCGACAAAAATACTGAATCCTTGCCAGACCACGAGTCCCAATACGGAAGCAACCATACCTCCCACACCAAGTGCTGTCATTTTCAGCAGAACACTGATCAAAACTTCGCCGGCAAAAATATTACCGAATAGACGCATACCATGTGTCAACAGTTTTGAGAACTGCTCAATCAAGTTAATTGGCAAAAAGAATGGAAATGGCTGAATGTAATGCTTGAAGTAAGCTTTGGTATTACGGAAAATCCCCAGGAAATGAACCAGGACAAAGATCATCAAAGCCAGTCCAATGGATACCCCTGCATCTGCGGTAGGTGATTTCCACCAGCTGATACCTACATGGGCAGCTTCGCCCGGGTGAGACGCCTGTGCTTGTTCTAATGCTTCTTTGACTGGAATGATTTCATGTCCAAATACTTGGGCACTTTGCGCATTATCGAACTCGGTCACAATCCCGAACGGTAAGCCCAGCATATTTCCGACGAAGATGAACATGATCAGCGTCATCCCCAAGGAGAGGAATGGCTTCCCTTTTTTCAAATCCATCGTGCTGGTAATCAGTCCTTGAACGAATTCGACGACCCATTCCATAAAATTTTGCAGCTTGCTTGGATTGTCCACAGACAAATTGCGCGTTGCAGCAAATGCCAGTCCAAATACAATCGCGCAAGTCACAACCAGCATAATAATGACGGACAAGTCAATGTTAAATCCGCCCAATTCGATAATCGGTGATTCATGCAACATGTTTTCTCACCCCTTTCTCAGTTGAGCCATCATTTTTCCTGTAGCGCGAATATGATGCCTATAATTAAAAGAAGAAATTGTCCAGTCACCAGGCTTGCCATTACAGCGATCTCATGGAAATAGGCTGGAAATTCTAGCGCCAGCACTACTGCCAAAATAGAGGTCCCTACTCGAACGCCAAAGCCAATGCCCACCTTTTTCTTCTTGCCTTCACCGGCGGCTGCATTCGCAACCTGTCGAATTTTGTAGGCCATATACAGCACATTAAGACAGCTTACTCCCGTTCCCAGAATGATTCCGTGAGCAATGTCACGATGTTGGGGCATGAAGGCGGAGACCAGGAAACACAGAGCCATAATACCAAGCGCTACGATCCATAACATTTTTTGCATACGGGTCATCTCATTCATGGTTATCCCTCAATACCTTTCCGATCACAAGGGCAATACTTAATGCGCCTACAACCAAGCCTGCGAGAACGCTTACGCCAATCCAAATTCCGGAGCCATCAAGTTTAGCATCGAGCCACTTTCCGGCATAGAAACCACCCAATGTGCATATCGCCAAATCAATGCCGATCGCGCTCACCAATCCAATTGCCTTGAAGGCATTCCCGGTGTTATTTCGGTTGTTGTTTTGCTTGGAAGGTTTGACCACTTTTCCATGTCACCCCTGCAATTCCAGTCCATTTTACTTAAATATAAGATGCTTTGTCAATTGAGATATTTTAGCGCCCTAAAGTATAAAATCAAACGACAAAGCATCTTAAATTGCTGTATCCCTTGGTAACCGTACAGTTTAACTGTATGCTTGCCTTGTAAAGAATAATTATATCGGACGAACACCTTTTGTGAACATTGTGTGAAATTCTTCAGGACGTTCGGATTGAACGCCATAATGGTGCAAAATCGCATTGACAATTCTTACTGATGCTTTTCCATCGCCGTAAGGATTCGCTGCCTGACTCATAGAATCGTACAACGCGGAATCTGTCAAAAGTGCCTTGGTCCGATTGTACACGTTCTCTTCGCTCGTACCCACCAGTTCCAAGGTGCCCGCTTCAATTCCCTCCGGTCTTTCAGTCGTATCACGCAGCACCAGAACAGGTACTCCGAACGAAGGCGCTTCTTCCTGAAGCCCACCGGAATCCGTAAGGATCAGATGTGTATGTGGGTAAAAATTGTGCAGATCCACGACATCCAGCGGATCAATCAGCTTAATACGCGGATGGTTGCCTAAAATCTCAAATGCAGGTTCCTTCACAGCCGGACTCGGATGAACCGGATAAACAATAGCGATATCCTCAAACTCATCTGCAATGCGCTTAACTGCATTAAAAATCTGACGATGCGGTTCCCCTTGGGATTCCCGACGATGTGCTGTCATAAGAATCAGGCGTTTGCCCTGAGCCCAGTCCAGTACAGGGTGCTCGTAATCTTGGCGAACCGTATACTGAAATACGTCAGTTACTGTATTGCCTGTAACATATATTCGCGATTCAGGCTTATTTTCCTTCCGCAAATTTCCAGCCGATAAAGAAGTAGGCGAGAAATGCAGATCAGACAGTACGCCTGTAAGCTGACGGTTCATTTCTTCAGGATATGGAGAAAGCTTGTTCCACGTCCGCAAACCCGCTTCCACATGCCCTACTTCAATCTGCTGCATAAAGGCTGCATAGCTGGCGAGGAAAGTGGTCAGCGTATCGCCGTGAACCAACACGATATCGGGCTTGGCCTCACGCAATACAGGTTCCAGACCTTGAAGTACCCGCATGGAGATTTCATTTAGTGTCTGGCGATCCTTCATTACGTCCAGATCATAGTCAGGGTGAATATTGAAAACTTCCAGAACCTGATCAAGCATCTGGCGATGTTGAGCCGTAACGCATACTACGGACTCGATATGCTCTGGGTGACGCTGAAGCTCCAAAATAAGAGGAGCCATCTTAATCGCTTCCGGACGCACACCAAAAATTGTCATCACTTTGATTTTGGACATTTTCTGTTGAACCCCTTTTCATAATAAATGTCCGCTTCACAGATCTTCCATTATTTAAAATAAGGACCTGTATAACGTCCATAGATTTTGCCGAACCGCCAAAGGCAGTCTACTTGGTTCCGTACAAGCGGTCTCCCGCGTCACCAAGACCCGGAATGATATATCCATGATCATCCAGACGCTCGTCCAGTGCAGCGACATAGATGTCTACATCAGGATGTGCATCCTGCACAGCTTTGACTCCTTCAGGAGCAGCAATCAGATTCATCATTTTAATTTGAGTGCAGCCTCTCTTTTTCAACACATCAATCGCTGCGATCGCCGACCCGCCTGTTGCAAGCATTGGATCAATCACGATCAATTCGCGCTCAGTTACATCTGTAGGCAGCTTCGTATAGTATTCTACGGGTTGCAGTGTCTCAGGATCGCGGAACAGTCCCACATGACCTACCTTTGCTGCAGGCAGCAGCTTTACTACACCATCCAGCATACCCAAGCCTGCACGCAGAATCGGAATAAGACCCAGCATACGTCCGGAAATCACTTTACCTTCTGTCTCAGCAACCGGTGTCTGCACCGTAATGCTTTCCAGCGGGATATCCCGTGTAATTTCATAAGCCATCAATGTTGCTACTTCATCCACCAGCTCGCGGAAATCCTTGGTGTTGGTCCGCACATCGCGGATAAATGTAAGTTTGTGTTGGATCAAAGGGTGATCACAAACCACCAGTTTCGCCATAATATATTCCCTCCGGTATTATCGTCACGTTCTTTCGCACCAGCATATCGAACTATCCTGAGTCAAAAGGATCTATGTAACCTATTTGTACAAACCAAATAAGCACAGATGCAATGCGTGCCTGTAAATCCTGTTTATTATAACATTCCCTTGATTGATTTAACACCTGCCACCGCAACCTTTTGTCAAGGGAAAGATATGACATGTAAAATACTTAATAGGACCGCTTTACGTGTGACTTTCGTCACATAAAACCACATCAAAAAGGCCCTGACGGCACTTGACCGTCAAAGCCTGCTGGCTTTAAACTTCCTGTCCATGCTATAGCCTTTGCTTCCTCATGCAGCGGTATTCTTTTATCTATACTTCAAATTGTCCCATGCCCCCTGAAATTGCTGAAGCATTTCATCCTTTGTGATAACCCCTGCAATATAGGCTTGCATACTGCTGCTTAAATCCTGATTCAGCCCCTTCGGAAAGCGTTGGAAGTTCCAACTCCATATCTTGCCTTCCCTCACATGCCGAGATATTTCTGCACCTAGATCGCCTGTCGTCTCGTCGCTGGACGTAATACTTTTGAAGGCGGGAACAAACTTAAATTCCTTGGTGATATAATGCTTGCCTGTTTCTGATGTGACCAACCAATTGAGAAATTCTTTTGCCTCCTGCTTCACAGGCGAATTTTTATTGACCACCCAGTTCGATGCCACTCCCACCGCGAGTCTACCTCCTGTGGAGGGATCATTGTCTATAGGCGCAGGCAGAATACCCAAATTCAAGTTAGGATTAATTCCATCTATTTGCGGTTGCGTCCAGTTCCCCTGGTGCATCATAGCAGCCTTACCTGTCGAAAACAGCGTCACTTGTGTATTGTAATCCGTCGTGAGCGGATTGCGGTTCCCATATTTTATAGTCAGGTCAAGCAACTTCACCCACTGATCGAACACCGGGTTACCGGGGATGCGAGCCGTTCCTTTGTTTAAATCCTCAACATAACTTTCCGGGTTCGGCTGTCTGGCAAACGGAATATTGATAAAATGGTTCCCCAGAACCCACCATTCCGCATACCCGTTAGCAAAAGGTATAATCCCTGCCGCTTTCAGTCGCTTGGCTGCTTCCTCCAGTTCATCTATCGTCTGAGGTAGTTTGGTTATGCCCGCTTTTTTGAACAAATCCTTGTTATAAACAAAACCAAATCCTTCTAGGTTCATAGGCTGTCCATAAATCTTACCGTTAACCGTCATCGGCTTACGAGCGAAATCGTCCAGATCCTTTACCCATGGCTGATCCGACAAATCCTCCAAGTACTCCAACCACGTATCGCGGTCCTGGTAGCCCTCATTTGTGAAAATGTCCGGCTGATCGCCTGATGCGAATTTAGCCTTCAACGAAGCACCGTAGTCCGTACCACCACCGACAGATTGGATATCCAACTTGATGCCAGGGTGCGCTTTTTCATATTCTGCCTTCAGCTTATTTAGCGGTTCCGAAATCTCTACTTTGAATTGATAAATGTGTATCGTTTTCGTTTCACTCTGTTGAGCCTTCGTATTTCCGCAACCTGCAAGTGTACATGCGAGCAGCACCATCAAGGAGATGACAAGTAACGCTGTTCTTTTCATCGGATATCCCTCCCTTCAGCCTTTGACCGCACCGGCTGCAATGCCAGAAACGATGTATTTTTGCATCACCAGAAAAAACACAACAATTGGCGTGATCCCCAACACCAGTGCTGGCAGTGCCAAGTCCCATTGCTTGGTGTATTGACCAAACAACATATAGGTTGCAATCGGAATGGTGCGCAGCTCAGGATCATTCAAAATGAGCGAAGGCAACAGATAGTCATTCCATATCCATAAGGTATTCAAAATAAGCACAGTTACGAACATAGGCAGCAGGAGTGGACAAACGATGCGAAAGAACACCCCGTACCGGGATGAACCGTCCACCCTTGCCGCCTGCTCGATCTCAATAGGTACCGTTTTAATAAAGCCATGAAAAAGAAAAACGGATAAAGGCGCCCCAAAACCCAGATAACATAGGATCAGTCCTGGTATACTATTGTTTAAGCTCAATACGTTGGACACTTCCATAAGCGGCAACATAATCGATTGAAAGGGAACTACCATTGCTGCCACAAGTAAACCGAATAAAAACCGATTAAAAGGAGTGTCATGCCGAACCATCTGGTAAGCGGCCATCGAGCTGATGAGCAGCAAAAGCGCATTACTGACGATCGTGACAATCAGTGAATTCCCCAGTGCTGTGGGAAAGTTTATTTTATTCCAGGCGTTAGCATAGTTTTCAAAACGGAAGGTTGTCGGCCACGAAGCGGAATGGGCCAAAATGTCACCAAAGGATTTAACGGAGTTTACGAGCAAAAAATAGAATGGAACCAGAAAAATTAACCCGATCACAATAAGCAATATTTCAGCAACCCATGTGCCCAAACGGTAGTTTGACGTTTTTTCCATTACATTTCGACCTCCTTTTTCTTCGTGAGACGCACCTGAATGCTGGTAATGATCGCAACGACCACGAAGAAAATCATAGCCTTGGCAGTTCCCAATCCAAGTCGATTATTTGTAAACGCTTCATTATATATGTCCAACGCTACAGACTCTGTCGACTTGAAAGGTCCCCCCTTGGTGAGAGCCAAATTCAATTCAAATACTTTAAAGGACCAGGATATCGCTAGGAACAAGCAGACGGTCACCGCTGGCATAATAAGTGGCACTACAATATGACGCAAAATCTGTCTTCGGCCCGCGCCGTCAATTTGAGCCGATTCAATCAGGGCAGACGGGACATTATTTAACGAAGATATGTAAATAACCATGAGATAACCTGCATATTGCCATACAAACACAATGACAGTTCCCCAAAAAGCAGTTGGCCCATCACCCAGCCACGGCAGTTTAAAAAAGGAAAGCCCTGTTGCCTCCCCTACCGCAGAAAAGCCGCGTACAAATATAAATTGCCAGATGAAGCCGAGCAGCAAGCCGCCAATCATATTGGGCATAAAAAATACAGTTCGCAGTGCATTACGGGTACGCAACGGTTTGGTAAGTGCATAGGCTAGGAAAAAGCCAATCAGGTTCGTCAGAATGACACCACATACGGTAAACCGAACTGTAAACCAGAACGCATTACGGAAATCTGGATCATCCCTAAATATATGAACGTAATTCCCTAGCCCGAGCCATCGGATATTTTCAGATACTCCATCCCAGTTCGTCATGGAATAATACAGCCCCAGCAGGAACGGAATGACCATAATCAAGACGAAAAACAACGCCATCGGTCCCACAAATACGAGCTGCTGCAATAATTGCGCGGATTTTCTTTGACTCAATGTAATCACTCCTTTGTCGTAGATATAAAGGAAAGCGCGCATAAACCTTTACTGTAATCGCTTATTACCCAAAAATGTAAGTTTCGAGTCGTTTGGAAGCAAAAAAAGGCTGTTCTCCTCCGGCTTACGGAAGGAAAACAGCCTATAATATAAAGATTATGATTGTCGATGAATTAGTATTGAGTTCCTGGATAAATCGGGAACTTATCTGTTAACTCGCCAACCGCTTGGCTTGCTTTGGACAATACAGTATCATCTTTCGGGTTTTTAAGGGTTTCAGCAATGATTTTACCGATTTTGACCATAGCCTCTTCATCCATCCCACGAGATGTTGCAGCAGGTGTACCAATACGAATCCCGCTTGTTACGAATGGACTGGTCGGATCAAAAGGAATCGCATTTTTATTGACCGTGATGCCCACGGAATCCAATACATGCTCCGCTTCTTTACCTGTGATATTCAAATTGCGCGTATCCAACAGCATCAGATGGTTATCCGTACCACCGGATACAATGTTAATCCCCTCAGCCAACAGTGTTTCAGCCAGCACCTGTGCGTTGCGGACTACATTTTGCGCATAGTTTTTGAACGATGGCTGGAGCGCTTCACCCAAAGCAACCGCTTTGGACGCGATTACATGCATCAGTGGTCCCCCTTGAGTACCAGGGAAAATAGCTTTATCAATCGCTTGCGCCCATGCTTTGCGAGTCAGAATCAGACCCCCACGCGGACCACGCAGCGTTTTGTGTGTCGTTGTTGTTACAAATTGGGCATGCGGAACTGGACTTGGGTGAATTCCCGCTGCTACAAGGCCTGCGATATGTGCCATATCCACCATAAACAGAGCACCTACATCATTGGCAATGGAAGCAAAGGCTTCAAAATCAATAGTACGCGGATATGCACTCGCGCCAGCTACAATCAGACGAGGGCGGTGCTTGAAGGCTGCCTTGCGCACTTCATCGTAGTCGATGCGGAAGTTGTCTTCGCGGACACCATAGGCAGCAAAGTTATACAACAAGCCGGAAGCGTTAACCGGGCTTCCGTGTGTTAAATGGCCACCATGCGCCAGATTCATACCCAGTACAGTATCTCCAGGTTTGAGAGCTGCCAGATACACTGCCATGTTGGCTTGTGCTCCAGAGTGAGGCTGCACGTTAGCATGCTCAGCGCCGAACAGTTCTTTTGCGCGGTCACGTGCGATGTCTTCAACGATATCTACATGCTCACAGCCACCATAGTAGCGTTTGTTTGGGTAACCTTCAGCATATTTATTCGTCAGCACGGAGCCCATGGCTTCCATTACTGCTTCACTGACAATGTTCTCGGATGCGATTAGCTCGATATTGTGGCGTTGTCGTTTCAGTTCAAGTCCCATTGCTTCCATCACTGCTGGGTCACTTTTACGCAGGTGTTCCATCATGATTGATTACTCCCTCTCCATAGTCAATTGTTGGGTATACAAGCTAACGCCTGCTCCTCTGTTGGGTACCTCATCATCATTGCAAAAACGATTAGTACAAACATGCCGCCATGCCAAATGCTAATCGCAGTTTCCGCCGACTTCTTGCTCCAGACTGTACACCGCCCGTTGTCCGCCAATAAGTGGAGGACGGGTGAACGCCGCTGTCACACGTGCTTCGCCAATCCAGCGAAGGCTTGGGCGAAACGGAACAGCAATCGGTCGCAGATGCATGCCAATCAGCGTTTCGCCGATGTCTATCCCGGCATGAGCCTGCACGTTCGCCGCCAAACACGCGTCGCTCATAGAACGATAGGCGACGGTAGCCATAGAGCCTCCTGCTGTACGAACAGGAACAGCCGCAACCTCCATCAGTCCCAGTCGCTCCAGTACAGCACGTTCAACGACCAACGCTCGGTTCAAATGCTCACAGCATTGAAACGCTACATCAAAGCCATACTGCCTGCGAACGGACTCTACTCCAGATAACAGTTGTTGAGCCACATCGAGCGCTCCCGCCGTGCCAATTCGACTTCCAGCCACTTCACTTGTGCTAACGCCGATAACCAGCAGGCGACCAGCCCTGAGACTGGCTGCTTCTGCGATTTCCCGCACAACAGAAGTGGTCTGTGCTTCTAGCGAAATCTCATGATCCAATTGTCCCACCATTGGAACCTCCTTTGGTTGAACAGTCTCTCAGAGACTAGGCACGGTCTCATGCCCCAAGTTCAACACACTCTCTCCTGATCACAATCTCACTATATTATAGCCGATGTTTCAGATTTCGAGCAGAAAAAATGGAAGAACCTTTGAAGGAATCAACCCTCAGCTAAACATCTGGCATAACTTGTATATGAAAAAAGAGCAGTCCACACCTATGTGGAATTGCTCTTTTGCCCAGGCGACCGGCCGTATATCCGATGCTCCATCGTGGTTAATCCCACTTTTGTCGCCAGTTACATCGGATTCTCATTTTTCCACCTTATCTTAACGGATTAACCATCGAAAATCAACAGATTCCGTACAAAATAGATGAGTAAGAGCGATTTTATTCGGAAGAGGCCTTTAGCTTGTCCAGCAGCTTATGCAGCGCCGTGCGGATTTCCGCAGCTGTGACATCGTAGTCTTCTCGCGAACCGCCAAACGGATCTGAAATATCAAAGCCCGGAATCCGTTGGTGTAATTCAATCATTCGTTCACGCTCCTGCGCCGATAGCTCTTGTCCGAGTGAAGCCATCAACTGCTGTGAAGCATATAAACCGTCCAACTCCTGTACATCATTCAACACCGCATCCCGGTTCTCCACATATTCCTTAAGCGTAAATACTTTGCCCGCCGTTTGGGGAAAGCGCTGAATTACGTGCTGTTTATGTCCTTGCGTCAAGGTTAAGATCAGATGTGCCCACCCGGCAAGCCCGTCGCTCAAAGGGGTTGAGGTGATCTGATCGGATATATCGTGATCACGTAGAACCGCCTCTGCATGTCGGGATATCGGCGTGCCTTCCATCGCTGCCACTCCCGCAGAACGCACTTCCAGTTCTAGTCCATGCTCAGCAGCCAACTTACGCAGCATCCCTTCAGCCATTGGACTGCGACAGGTATTCCCTGTGCATACAAATAAGATATTCTTCAACGTTTTCACCCCCCGTATGTTAAAAAATATATAAACAGAGGATTACTATAATCCTAATCCCTTACTTTAACCCTGCACTTATTTTACACTGTCTGCGCTAAAATCAAAACATAAACATAAAGCCGAATGCCAGCAAAATGGCACCGCCCACTGCTTCCCCGTAATCTCCTAGATTGCGGCTGACCTTGCGACCCAGCAGTAGGCCCAACATCGCCATTGCTCCCCCGCAAAAACCAAATGCCAGAACAGACAGCACCAGATCACTCTGGAACATCCCCAGTGACACTCCTACAGAAAATGAATCCACGCTCACCCCAAGTGCAAACAGCAAAAGACCTAAAGGCGAACGATGATCCAATACCTGTACGCCGTCCCCTTTGAAGGAATTATACACCATATGCCCGCCTAAAAGGATGAGTAGCCCCCCTGCGAAGTAGGTCGTCACATGACCTAATAAAGAACTCATATAATGGCCCGTGAAAATTCCCAGCAATGGCATCAGAATGTGAAAAAAGCCAATAACAGTGCTGATGCGCAGCACGTCTCGCAGGCGTATCCCCTTCATGCCGATCCCTACGCCCAGCGATAACGCATCCATTCCTAGCGCTACCGCCATGATCAGAATCGTTACAACCTGCCCGGCATGGGCAGAGGCTGCCAGCATACTCCATCCCTCCATTATCCGTCTGTTCTTGTACACGTTATGCGGACAAGGGGCAAATCAGTACAAGCATGCACTGAAAGTACCCCATACCGAGAAGAGGAGGGAGGAAAATTTAATATAAGAGGCTCTGATTCGACAGAAGCTACAGGCGGACGATTCGGTGACCTGCCGCTTTAAGCAGGCGGTTCATAACGGCGTCGCCCAATCCTTTCGGCGGACAGGATTCCGCCAAAATGTAGGTGACGCCGTCCTCGTCGCAGCGGCGCAGCACGCCGTATAGGCGCTGCGCTGCCTCATGGAGCGCGTCCAGCTTGCCTAGCGTGTAGACGCGTTCTCCGGCGTAGCCGGCGGTATGCTCGTCGAACGCGAGCACTGCTGTGCGCTCTCCGCTGGCGGAAGCCTCCGCCAGCGCGGCGCGAATCCAGCCCGTCACCTCAACGGACGACGGGCCTTGTACCACGCTCAAGCGGCCTCGCGGCGCGTAGTGTGTGTACTTCATGCCCGGCGAGCGCGGCGCCGGGCTGTCCGCGTCTTCCCCGGGCGTAGCGGCCAGCGCCGGGTCCAGCACGACGGCGCGAGCAACTGCAGCGAGCTGCTCAGCCGTCACGCCGCCGGGGCGCAGGATGGTGACCGTTCCGTCGTCAGCCGCCTGCACCACCGTGGACTCCAGCCCCACACCTGTGGGGCCTCCGTCTAAAATGCCGCCGATGCGGCCCTCCAGATCCTCCCGCACATGCTGTGCAAGAGTGGGACTGGGTCTTCCCGAACGATTGGCGCTTGGCGCAGCCAACGGACAACCCGCTTCAGCGATCAAGCGCAGCGCTATCGGATGATCTGGCATGCGCACACCAACCGTGTCCAGCCCGGCCGTTACACGCGATGACAGTGCCTGCGGTACCACTGGCAATACGAGAGTCAGCGGTCCCGGCCAGAACATATTCATCAGCGCCCGGGCTGTATCGTTTATTTCTGCTACCATACCCTCTAATTGATCAGCATCAGAAACATGTACAATGAGCGGGTTATCGGAAGGGCGTCCTTTGGCAGCGAATACCGCCTCCACCGCTTTTGTACTACGAGCATCGGCTCCCAGTCCGTACACGGTCTCTGTAGGAAAGGCTACCGTCTCTCCAGCTTGGAGGAGTACAGCAGCCTCGCGTATGCCTTTTTCCGCCGCGATCCGAGTCTGTTCAGCCGAAGTTTCGTCAGAAACACCCCCGTCAGTGTTGTTCACAGGAACCAAACATCTTACATCCCACCATTGGGTATGGGAAGACTTCAATGCCTGCTTCAGCTCGCAATTCCCCTGTTCGTCCAGCTTTTGCTCCGATTTTTCCTTTTGCACAAAATCTCCGCGCAAGTCTTGCATTTGATTCAATTTATCGCTCATATCAGATCATCCCATATCTTATTGTCGTATACAGGCCAGTGATTTCGCTTGATCCTATAAGGCTACTTTGAAAGATCAGTTTATTTGGCTCTGCCATGTGTATATCTATCGTAAGCTCCATTATAGCATATGGGGAAACTTACACTCCTCAACGTTTAGGCAAACAAGCCACTCACCCAGCTGCACAGTCCCGCAAGTGCATCCCACAGAAAAAAACGCACTTCCGGCTCCTTGTCAGTGGTATTCGTCCGACTATCTCCATGATCCGTTTTTGCTGATACCGTTTGTGCCGCTGCTTCCCCACTGCCTGCATCAATAAAGCACAGCGGAGGAAACAGCACGCACCACCAATTTTGACCTTTTCCTTGCCCCAGCGTAACCCGTAGCGCTTCATAATTCCCTGCCGGGTAGACAAGACCACCGTACATTTTCGTCGGGAAAGGTACGCTCGCCAGTTCCACCTGATGATCATACGCAATGCCGCGACGAGCCAGTTCCGTACCTACCAAACGGTCAATTTCAGGTAAATGAGCATCAATCAATGATCTGGCTTGGTCTAAGCTTTGCGGGTTTTCCAACTCACTCACCCAAGCATTCATCTGCTGCACAATAGCGTCCCGTATTTCGCGTTTAACTAGCTGATCCTCCGGGCGATCCGAGTTGGCCAAAATACGCAGTCGAATGGAGTCGTGTGGAATCACCTCCAGCCCTGTTGTAGTCACTCCTGATGCTAAGGCTCCTCTTGTTCCCATGGTCATAGCAGCATCCGTCTTTTGACCTTCCCAAGACATCATTAATATCGAAATACAAAATAGTATCATTGCAGCTTGCTTTACCCAACTTCTCATCTTCGTCCCCCCAAACCCAAACTCTATCATGTCTATCAGTTTGTCCGGTTTGGGAGAGTCTAAACCTATAAGTCTTGTAAAATATTCATAACCACTTTACAGATTTTCTTCAATACACCCTCGAATCATGCTACACCAAGCTTCAGACCCTCGCCGAGGAATATAAAAAAGCCCAGATTTCACAATCTGGACTCTCGCGTTGCACCGTTTCAACTCACACACAAATACCAATCAGTATCTAGCCACAATCCAACTGTACTAGGCTTTTTTCGCCTTCGTCAAGTTCAATCTGGAAGGCTGTGGCAGATCATCCTCCAGCTCTTGGCCGTGCACCTTAATGCTCATAACCAAGCCGATACTAGCCATGTTAATAAGCAACGAGGTACCACCATAACTTATGAACGGGAGCGTAATCCCCGTAAGCGGCATAATGCCCAGAAACGCACCAATATTCTCAAAAATCTGGTACAGTAACATGGACACAATCCCGACAATAATATACGGTCCGGCGCGATCCCGGCATTCCAGCGAAATCAGGATCATTCGGTGAATCAAAATAAAATATAACAATAACAGCACTGAAGAGCCTACAAAGCCAAATTCCTCCGCTACGACCACAAAAATAGAATCCGCATACGTATAAGGAACACGCCCGGACTGTACCGAGGTTCCTTGCAAAAAGCCCTTGCCCATCATCCCGCCAGAGGCTATCGCCAGCTTGGCATTTTTGGTATGATAAGACGCCTTCGCGGTTGCCTCTTCCGGTACCAACCAAGGGTCCAACCGCTCAACCCAGTGACTACGGCCAATCCCCTTCATAAAGGAATCAATCTCATCGTGAAACGAAATATAAGCTTTGATCCCGCCGCCAACGGCGACTGCAAATACGATGAATCCGATTAACGCATGGGATGCCTTCACATTACCAATCCATAGCATACCAATGACGATGACAATGTAACCGAGCGCATTACCCAAGTCATTTTGTGCCATAACCATGGCAAACGGGACAAAGCTCACCAGAGCCACTGGAAGAACATCCTGAATGAAATACAGCCTGCTCTTGCGCTTTTTGATCAGCATATAAGTCAGAAAAATGATAAGAACCAGCTTGAATACCTCGGCAGGCTGAAGATTCAAGCCACCAATTTTCAGAAAGCCCTGAGAGTTGTTAACCGTCCCACCAAAAAATCCGAGACCCAACAGGAATATTCCGCCTCCATATACGTACAGGGCTTTTTTAATGAATATCCGAAAATCGACCATCGCTAAACCCAAGATCGCCACAAAACCCAATATATAATACCCGATCATCTTTTGATAGTCGTTGCCGTGCTCTGCCAAGTTCGTAGGGCCCCTACCTGCGCTGTATACCGTTATGATACTAATCGCCATGAGCAAAACCAGAATAAAGATAACCGGACCGTCAATTTTTTTCAATTTCTGAAGCATGATTTCCCCCTGAGCCGTTTCTCGGTCATACTCCTCTTATTCTAAAGGAAAGACTCGCAAAAAGAAAATGCACCACTACTCCGAGACGCCTAGGACATGTCGTTCAATCCCTGCAAGGTCAGGAACGATTATAATGTTCTTCCAATGACCTGCCTGTTCCAGCAGGCCAGCCACGTCTCTGGCCTGTCCCATCCCCAGCTCAAACCCGATTAGCCGGGGCGGAGCCTGAAGGAGTCCGAGCTGCTCCAGCATTGCCCGATACGGGCCGAGCCCGTCAGGACCACCATCTAACGCCATCCGTGGCTCGTGGTCGCGGACCTCCGGCTGTAGGCCAGCGATGTCAGCAGCCGGGATGTACGGCGGGTTGGACACGAGAATGTCCACCGTCGTTCCCGCAAATGGCGCCAGCAGATCGCCCTCGCGGAATTCTACGGCTGCGCCGTTCGCAGCAGCGTTATAAGCCGCTACTTTTAACGCGGCAGCCGAAATATCCCCTGCCGCTACGCGCCAGCTCGGTCGCTCAGCCGCCAGCGTCACGGCAATCGCACCGCTGCCCGCGCCGATGTCGAGCGCCTGAGGAGCACCGCTTGGCCACAGCCGATCGCCGTGCAGGAGTATCGCCTCGACGAGCAGTTCTGTCTCGGGGCGCGGAATCAGCACCGACGGCGAAACCGCGAACGGGCGTCCATAAAATTCCTGCCGTCCGATAATATACTGCGCCGGTTCACCCGCAGCTTTGCGGGCTATGATCCGTTCCCACGCCTCCTTGGCGGTGGAAGGGAACGGATCACCCAGAGCGGCGTAAAACGCCGTACCTTCCAATCCGAGCACATGCTCCAGCAACAAACGGGCATTATGCTGGGGCTCCAGAACGCCACAGCTTCCTAAAAAAGAAGAAGCCTCAACCAAGGCTTCTCTGACACTCATGTTTCGTTCCGTCGACATCCGATACACACAATCGCGCTCGTTCCCCAAAACTTAAACCTCTTGTTCCATCAAATCAGCCTGCTCTGCAATCGTGAGCGCCGATACGATTTCTTCGATCTCCCCGTTCATCACCTGGTCCAGCTTATGCATAGTTAGTCCAATACGATGATCCGTTACACGGCTTTGCGGGAAGTTGTAGGTACGGATACGCTCACTGCGGTCCCCGGTACCTACTTTGCTCTTACGCTCGCCTGCATATTTGGCTTCCTCTTCCTGACGCAACATATCCGAAATACGGGCACGCAAAACTTGCAGCGCCTTCTCCTTATTGGAGTTCTGGGATTTTCCGTCCTGACAGGTTGCCATAATACCTGTTGGCATATGCGTTACACGCACCGCCGACTTGGTCGTATTAACGGATTGTCCGCCCGCACCGCTGGAACAGAACGTATCCACGCGAATATCCTTGTCGGAAATTTCAATATCCACTTCTTCTGCCTCAGGCATAACGGATACTGTAGATGTCGATGTATGAATACGTCCACCTGATTCCGTCGTCGGAATCCGCTGGACGCGGTGTGCGCCGCTTTCGAATTTCATTTTGCTGTATGCACCGCGGCCGTTAATCATGAAAATAACCTCTTTAAAGCCCCCGAGATCATTCATGTTCGCGTCCATCAGCTCTACACGCCAGCCTTGGGTATCGGCATAACGGGTATACATCCGGTACAAATCAGCTGCGAATAGTGCCGCTTCGTCACCACCCGCTGCCCCACGAATCTCAATAATAACGTTCTTATCATCATTCGGGTCCTTCGGCAGCAGCAAAATACGGATTTTTTCATCCAGCTCCCGCTTACGAACACTCAGTTCTTCAATCTCCATTTTGACCATTTCACGCATCTCGTCGTCCAGCTTTTCACCCTGCATGGTTTTTGCAGCTTCCAGCTCTTCAACGACATTTTTATATTCGGTATATGCTTCATAAGCAGGCTGTAAATCAGACTGTTCTTTGGAATAATCTCTAAGTTTTTTGCTATCGTTCGCTACATCCGGATCGCAGAGCAGTTCGCTCAGTTTATCGTAGCGGTCCGCCAATGATTGCAATCGGTCCAACAAGCGATTCACCTCTTCAGTTAAATTAATATGAAGCCAGCTTCAATTTCACTGGCTACAGCTCTTTATTATACCAACTAATTCATGAATTAGCTACAAGAAATACTGACTAATTTAGGATTTTGCAAAAATCCACACGACATGTAATTCAATAAAAAAAGTCGCCGCCTAATATAGGCAGCGACCGCATTATCTAGCACATTTTAGAACACACATACTTGAGACATCGTCTTTTATATATCCGAATCGAGTATTGTACTCTAGAAATTTTATATTAAACATTAAAACGGAAATGCATAACGTCTCCGTCCTGCACTACATATTCCTTACCTTCCAGACGAAGCTGCCCCCGTTCCTTGGCCCCGTTCATCGAACCAGCAGCGACTAAATCGTTGTAGGATACAACCTCGGCACGAATAAATCCGCGTTCAAAATCCGTATGAATTACGCCCGCAGCACCCGGTGCCTTCGTTCCTTTGTGAATCGTCCAAGCGCGTACTTCCTGCACACCTGCTGTGAAATACGTATACAGGCCCAACAAGCGGTATGCTGCTTTAATCAAACGGTTCAATCCGGATTCAGCCAATCCCAGCTCCTCGAGGAACATCGCCTTGTCTTCGCCTTCCAGCTCAGCAATTTCAGATTCTACCTTGGCGCTAATCGGCACCACTTCTGCATTTTCAGCCACGGCAAAATCGCGTACCTTTTGCACATATGGATTGCTGTCGGCTTCCGTTACGCCATCTTCGCTAACATTAGCGGCATAGAGTACAGGCTTCATCGTCAGCAAATGAAGATCGCGTACAATCAGCCGTTCTTCATCCGACAATTCTAAGCTACGCGCAGGTTTATCAGCATATAGCGTTTCTTTGATCCGCTCCAACACTTCAACTTCTTGGGTGTACTGCTTGTTGCCACCCTTCATGTTTTTGCGGGAACGTTCAATACGCTTGTCTACGCTTTCGATATCCGCCAGAATCAGTTCCAAATTAATGGTCTGAATGTCGCTGATCGGGTCAATTTTGCCGTCTACATGGGTAATGTTCTCATCTTCAAAGCAACGTACCACATGTACAATCGCATCCACTTCACGAATATGAGCCAGAAACTTGTTACCCAGACCCTCGCCCTTGCTCGCACCGCGCACAAGTCCTGCAATATCAACAAATTCAAAAGCCGTTGGCACCGTTTTATTCGGCACAACCAGTTCGGTCAACTTATCCAACCGCTCGTCCGGTACTTCAACGACGCCTACATTGGGGTCAATCGTACAAAATGGATAGTTTGCGGATTCCGCACCCGCCTGCGTTATTGCGTTAAAAAGTGTTGATTTGCCCACGTTCGGCAAGCCCACAATCCCCGCTTTTAAAGCCATAATCAGAACAACTCCCGTTTATATAAAATATGCGTTATGCCATCCGTTAGTTTACCAACCCACATTATATATGAGAACCTATACACGCGGCAAGCATACGGTTATGGAATTCAGGATTTTACTATATCCCTATTTAGATTTCTTTGCTCATCTGGATATCTGTAATCCGATAGCCCGACTTGCGATATACATGCAAAGCTCGCTCATTATGCCCAAATACATGCAACCCGATGCGGACAGCTCCCAGCCTGCGAGCCTCCTGTTCCAAAGCCTCCATCGCCATCGTACCTAGACCCCTCCCCTGATATGAATCGTATACAAGGATATCCAGTAGAAAAGCTCCTTTTCCTTGCACGCCGTCCGTAATATTGAACCAGATGTAGCCAGCTTCCTCCTGACTCTGCCCCCCGTCATCGGAAAACATCAACATATACAGGTGAGCATGAGGTGTGTCTAGTCTCTGTGGCAGGTATCGAGCAAAACTTTCTGCCGCTCGCTCTGGTGCTTCTTCAACCGTCCATGTACCTGCTTGGATTTTCTCATCCGCATAGTCGGCAAGCGAGCGTTGTTCAAATCGATCATATTGCTCCGCATTCATCGGAACCAATGTAATAAGTCCGCTCATCCATTTACCTTCTTTCTTAGTCGAGTCGTATCTTTGAGCCCTTCTATTCCATCTACCCCAATGCCAAACATGACCGTGCGGAGTTCCAGTTCGACCTGCTCCAAACGTGCCTCCAGCGCTTCACTAGAGGCAACCGCAGAACCGAGCAAAGAACGCCCGAAGCCTGCCATGTCAGCTCCCAAAGCAAGCACCTTCGCTGCATTGACACCGTCTCTCAGTCCACCGCTGCCGATCAGAGCACCATGTGGCTGAGCGGCTCTGACTTCCACGATACAATCAGCGGTCGAATTGCCCCAGTCCGCAAACGCCTCCGCCGCCGCGCGACGCACAGGATCAGGGTTACGAAATTTCTCCACTTGGCTCCAGCTTGTCCCGCCTGCACCAGCGACATCAATAAAGGCTGCACCCGCATCATACAGTCTTGATGCCGTCTCGCCATCTATGCCCCAACCTACTTCCTTCACTCCTACAGGCACTGAAAGCTGACGACACAACTCCTCGATACGATTAAGCAGGCCGCTAAAATCCAAATTCCCTTCGGGTTGGAAAATCTCCTGCAATCCGTTCAAATGCAGCACCAACATATCTGCTCCGGCAATGTCTACTGCACGGCGACAATCGTCCACGCCAAATCCGTAGTTCAGCTGCACCGCACCCAGATTAGCAAGGATCGGGATACTGGGTGCCAGACGGCGGACTGCAAAGGTTGGAGCCAATTCTTCCCTTTCCACCGCAGCCCGTACCGAGCCGATGCCCAATGCCCAGCCGCGTCTCTCCGCTGTCTCTGCTAATCGCTCATTAATCGCTCCTGTCTCGGCGCTGCCGCCTGTCATGGAGCTAATAAGCAGCGGTGTTCGTACAGCCTGTCCTAAAAAAGTAGTATCCAGGCGAACCTCGTCAAAATGCAACTCCGGCAGAGCGCAGTGCTTAAAGACATACCGCTCCAGCCCGCTGGTGATACCTTGTCCGGCCACATCTTCTTGCAAACAAAGGCGGACGTGCTCAATCTTCCGTTCGCCTGTCCGCGCGGCAGGCAACAAAGAGCCGGATCTGTTAAAGCCGTCAGGTGCTCCTTTTTTATTCTCTGTACTACCCATCTATGTTCCACCTCATCCAAAGTCACTCTGTTTATTGTATCAAGTTCAAGAAGCACAAATAAGACCGTTCCCGAACACGGTAACCGATCTATTTATCGTCTCTTATACAAATATCGTAGCCCTTAAAGTGGTTATTTTAAGATACTTTCATTGTATCATGGATGGAAAAATATATACACGATCGTGAACATTTTTTCTTCCCCATAGATCATGTTCAAAATTTGCAATAAACCAGTTATTTTGGAAGCTCTACAGAAAAGCCGCCCCTAATTGAGCTGCCGCTTTTCTGCAAAATGTCCAAATTTAAACACAAGAATACCACCGATAATGACCAATACACCGATCAGCTTGTTAATGGTAAACGGAATTTTCTCTAATCCTAGCCATCCTAATGAATCCCACAACAGGGCGGTCCCTAATTGCGCTGTCAATACAATGGAGATCGCATAGGTCGGGCCAAGTCGTTTCATTCCTTGTACCAGACAGAACACAACACCGACACCAATCATGCCACTGAACCAGTACCACGGCTGCATATGCTGTAAAGCAAATGTATTTTCCCCTTCAAAAATAAGACTCCCGAGTAAGGAAGCCAAGAACCCTGTGCCCAGCACCAATGTTGTTGTGGCCCACGATCCTGTCCGTTCATTCACCTTATTATTGAATATCGTTTGCAGACTGACCAAGGCACCTGCGATAACCGCCAATACAATTCCTAATAACATATGTTAACTCTCCCTTGATGATCCTTGATATTCTTCTGTTTTTTACTACATGCTCCTATTACAATGATTCATAAATATTATGTCCTGCCAGTTCACTCAAACCTTTTCTGTCCCGAATGACAATATAGCCTTTTGTCCGTTCAACCCATCCATCTTCAATCATTTTGCGGATAACACGGTTGAGATGTCTATAGCTGGTTC
The DNA here is from genome assembly GCF_054602585.1 of Paenibacillus sp. SEL3. NCBI lineage: Bacteria > Bacillati > Bacillota > Bacilli > Caryophanales > Paenibacillaceae > Paenibacillus > Paenibacillus sp. SEL3. Next base: position 2,687,644 of record NZ_CM137725.1, read on the forward strand.
CGATCAAATTCGCCACATCTACCAGACTGGATGCCCGTAATTCCTCATGAAAAGCTGTATTCGATTCGTCAAAAGAAACCGATAGCAGGTAGCTCGCCAGTCTGACTTCCACCGGATACATGAGATTAAAACTGGAAAAGTCGGAGTCCAGGCAAAACTTTCGCGTGACAACATCCAGCAGAAATTGCAGCAAAGGAGCATAGTCTCTGCCGTATTTGTTCATCCATTGGTGGTGAATACCGATCACATAGATCGGAGACACTGCCTCTACCGTGTTGATGACGTGACTACTCCGAATATATTCAACATCTCCTATGACCTCGATCGGTGTTTTGAAGCAAAGGATCAGGGTTTTCCCTTCTGTAGAACTGGTATAAATCTTGACCTTACCCTGCACCAGTATATATAAATGTTCAATAGAGTCCCCCTGTGAACAGAGCCGCTCCCCTTGCTCCAAACGATGCAACGACAAATAAGGATGTAGTGGCTCGTAGAGTATGGATTCCAACTCATGCAGCTGCAAAAAATATTTTAGCTGCTCTTGATCCTGAATTTCTCTCATTCCTAAGCTCACCTTCAATCTCTACATTCTAAGCTTTCTTCACAAGTTAAATTTCTATTTTAAAGCTTCAGAATAATTACACCCGCGATCATCATACCAATACCTATAAATTGTGGCAGCTTCATCTTTTGCTTCACTATACCGAACCAACCCTTGATATCTACCAGAAAGGTTAAACACAACTGCGCAATCAACAACGCCGAGATCGTGAACGTAACCCCAATATGTTGGATTGCCGTGACTTCGCTAAATATAATAATAGCTGCAAAGGCACCGCCCCAAAGATACATTGGCTTTACTTGTTTCATTTCAGCCATATTGCCATCCCTTGTAACCATCCAGACTAATGCTGCCAAAATAAAACCTATTAGCTGAGTAACAGTGGCCGCCTGCCATGTACCGATATCCTGACTAATCCGTGTATTCGCTACCCCCTGTAGCGTAATACACGCGCCTCCCAGAAAAGCAAACAAGATTCCTCTCATAAATCGTTATTCTCCCCATGTAAATGACTTTTCTATATATTAAATTATAGGGCAGTCTCTCTATAAAGGACATATGTCCTTAATGAATAGTAAAACATCCTCCATTTCATTCCATTCAGCATCCGCGTCAATCCTGCACACTTGCGTTAATAACTTGACAGTATCCCAACATAAAACTGCATGTTCCGGCACGGTAAAACGGAATGCAGCATTCAATTGAGGAGTTGATCGTCATATGATTACACGTGATCCGCTGCATTCTGTGCCGGAATATCAAAAAAGAACTAAAAAAAAGGGCCGTGCCCTTAAAATCGCCATTCTGGTACTTATCCTCTGGCTGATTGCCGTCATGCTGTACCAGACCCATAAACCATTGCCTCCGTTCGTCTCTTATGAGAGTCAGGAGTATTCAACCCATGAGGTAAACTTCTGGACGGATTTGACCTATCCCACCGGGAATGGTAATACTGCACAGCATGAAGGACAAATTTTGAATCGTATGCTCGGGATCATTGATGAAGCCGAGCAATTTATCGTCATCGATCTGTTTCTGTTCAACGACTATAAGCATAAAGGTCAGCACTTCCCCCAAGTTAGCGCACAAATGACCGATCATCTTATTGCCAAAAAGAAAGCTCATCCTGATATGCCTATCTTTTTCATTACAGATGAAGTCAATACCAACTATAATTCTGCTCCCAATCCTTTGTTGGAAAATATGAAGCGAGCAGGGATTCAAGTCGTGCAGACCGATGTAGATCCCTTGCGGGACTCTACGCCCATCTATTCGGCGGTGTGGCGTACCTTTTTCCAATGGTTCGGTCAGCAGGGCACAGGCTGGATTCCCAACCTGATGGCCAGTGACGGACCTGATGTTACGGCTCGCTCCTATCTTAAGCTGTTAAACGTCAAGGCCAATCACCGAAAATTGGTTGTCAACGAACAGACAGCGCTCATTTCTACAGGCAATGTGCATGACGCGAGCGCCTATCACTCTAATGTAGCGCTGGAGGTGAAGGGGCCCATCATCGGAGACATTTTACAAACAGAGCAGGCGGTGTTGGACTTTTCGGGCGGTGGGCAGCTTCCTGCCTATACACCACAGGCCGAACCCAAAGTTCCATCGAGTAAGGACAGCTACCGGATCAAATATCTAACTGAGGGCAAGGTGTACACCTCGGTTCTGGATGGCATCGGGCAAACGAAGAAAGGTGACAGCATTCATATGGGCATGTTTTATTTGGCTGACCGCAAAGTATTGAATAGCCTGCTGGATGCCTCTGCGCGCGGTGTAAACATCCAATTACTGCTGGACCCCAATGAAAACGCGTTTGGTCAGGAAAAAATCGGCATCCCCAATCGTCCGGTTGCCCAAGAGTTGTCCGATAAATCGGGCGGGAACATTCAAATTCGCTGGTATCATACCACCCATGAGCAATTCCATACCAAGCTGATTTATATCGCCAAGGCGCAAGGAGAGCATATCATTTGGGGTGGCTCTACCAATCTGACGCCCCGTAATCTGGATGATTTGAATCTGGAAAATGAATTGTGGGTGGCCGCTCCGGCGGACAGCAAGCTGACCCGACAGGTTGCGGCCTATTTCGATAAGCTATGGAATAATCAGGGGGCTGAATACAGCTTGGATCTAGCAGCTTACGAGGATCATTCAACATTTTGGAAAGATATTATATACCGTCTACAGGATATTTTAGGCTTTACTACATTTTAACTACCGAATAGTGCTGTAGCGAATTCGTTTATGACCTACAACAGCGGTGAAAGCAGCCGCGCGAGCGATTCCATCAAACGTTTGAACAGACGTTTTTTCATGAATTCTTCGGGTACGATCAGACTGGCAGAATGCAAATCTCGTTCGTAGTCTGTTACCATCTGCTGCACACTGTGCGTTTGAATTAACAGAGCGTTAACTTCAAAATTCAAATGAAAGCTACGCATATCCATATTGGCTGTCCCGATGGTCGCAACTTCCCCGTCAATGATGAGGAGCTTGGAGTGGAGGAACCCTTTTTCATATTCATATACCTTGACTCCAACCTCCAGTAACGACTGGAAGTACGAATGAGACGCGAGAAAAGGTAGCCATTTATCCGGTTTTGCGGGAAACAGAATACGTACGTCCAACCCGGACAAGGCAGCCATCCGTAAGGCAGTCAGGATATCTTCATCCGGGATAAAATAAGGAGTGGCAATCCAGACTGATTTTCGGGCGGACGTGATCATGGAGAAAAACAGATTTTTAAGCACTCTCCGCTCATTATCCGGGCCGCTAGCAATAATCTGCACGCCTCCGTCTGTAATGGGTTCAATACTGGGAGACAGATATTCGCTATCGAGCACCGACTCACCCGTCATGTGAAGCCAATCCTGTAGAAATATAAGCTGCAACGTCCGCACAGCTTCGCCCTTCACAATCATATGTGTATCACGCCAAAAGCCGTAGGCTTTGTTGCGGCTGAGATACTCATCTCCCACATTTAGACCACCAATTAATCCGATATTACCGTCGATGACTACAATTTTACGGTGATTACGATAGTTTACCCGGCTGGAGAAGAACAAGATCCGAGCGCCGCCGTACGCAACAACCTCTACTCCTGCATCTCTCATTTCTTTCAAAAATGACTTTGACAACTGAATACTGCCCACCGCATCGTACATAAACCGAACCTTAACACCCGCTTTAGCCTTTTCAATCAAAATTTTCTGAATGCTGGTACCGATATCATCCGAACGGAAAATGTAATATTCCATATGGATATGATGCTGCGCCTTGCGCAGCTCTTCTAGCAAAGTGGAGAAGGTTTCATCTCCATTGTTCAGAATTTGAGTTTCGGTCGCAAAATAAATCGGGGAGCGGGCCAGTCTGCGTGCCAAACGCATCAACTGCTGCTGTTCATCTGTAAAGCAGGTCAGATCCCGTTTGACTCGCAAAGCATCCTTTTCTATGCGGTCGTAAGCCTGTTGGTCACGCAATGCCTTTTTATCATACTTGCGACGCTTGAATACATTTTGCCCAAACAGAAAATAGAGAGGAAGTCCAACAACTGGCAGCAATGCCAGCAGCAAAATCCAGGACATCGTAGTGGAGGGATTACGATTCTCCGTAAAAATAATCAGACTGATGGAGATCACTGTCAGGGTGGAAAAAATACTGATGACAGTTCCTTCATTTTTGCCGATGTAATTAAACAAGCCAAAATAATAAATAATAAACACCATAGCCGCGATCAATACGGCTAGTAAGCTTCGCCTCATAACTAACCTCACTTCCAGTGGACTACATTCGACAAGTATTCTTCATTATATTGTACATGAGCCCCTTATTTCTTCCCACTTTTTTATTAAAATGTTGATAAAAAAATCCAAAGAAAAGCTTTATACAAAACACAATGATGCTGGGTTGACACTTACTTTTTTTCGTGCAAGAATAAACTAACGAACGTTAGGTAGGTGACAATAATGGGAATGGAAGAGATTCGAAAGGCCGCTCTTTTTCAATTTGCCACCAATGGGTATGAAGGAGCATCCTTGAGCAGTATTGCCGCTGAGGTCGGTATCCGAAAACCGTCTATATACGCGCATTTCCAAGGCAAAGAGGATCTGTTCCTACAGGTAGCGAGGTATGCTTTTCAAGAGCAGAATCTACGTATTTTCGAGTACTTTACGGAACGTAAAGATCAGCCGCTTAAGCATACCCTGCATGACTTCTTGTTTTGGATGGGACAGGAATATGAGAGCAACGACTCAGCCAAGTTTATGCTTCGCTTTTCCTTCTTTCCGCCTGTATCGTTGTATAACGAGGTGCTGGATATTGTTAATCCTTTTCTGGACAAAATGGAGCGAAAATTAACTCGTCACCTCCGTAATGCACGGGATCGGGAACCCTTTGGGCATATGGAGCCAGTGGATGTGGCTTTAGCCTTTATGACACTGGTGGACGGAGTCATGGTGGAGCTCCTGTACAGTGGAAGCGTCAACTACCACCGAAGACTGGACGCTGCATGGCCTATTTTTTGGCGTGGGATTACGTTAACCTCACCTCATGAAGCATGAAGCCGTCGAACTTATAAAATTTATTTTTGAGGAGAATATTCATCATGAATCGCAGTTGGATTTACGTCTTTGTTGGCGGCCTGATTGAGGTCGTATGGGTATCGGGTTTGAAGCATGCGGATTCTATACTCGCCTGGGCTGTAACCGTGCTGGCTGTGGTGGCCAGCTTTTATTTGATCATGAAGGCTGCGAAGCGTTTGCCTGTAGGCACGGTATATGCTGTATTTACTGGACTAGGGACAGGGGGAACGGTCGTAGGCGAAATGCTGCTATTCGGGGAACCGTTTCAATGGTCCAAAACGCTGTTAATCGCCCTTTTGCTGGCAGGTGTGGTCGGCCTGAAGTTAGTTACCGACCGTGATGTTCAGGAAGGGAGTGGCGCATAATGGCTTGGATTGCTTTGGTTATCGCGGGATGCTCGGAAGTATTAGGAGTCATCGGTATGAAGGGAGTTACGGTGGGCAAAGGCTGGAAGTCCTTAGTGCTTATGATCTTATCCTTTATTCTTAGCTTCTCTCTACTCAGCTATGCCATGAAAAGTTTGCCTATGGGGACTTCCTATGCGGTATGGACAGGCATCGGAACGGTTGGTAGCACGATTACAGGCATGTTCTTGTACGGTGAACAAAAAAGCGTACTGCGTGTCTTATTCATCGCCATGATTCTTGCCGCAGCATTGGGATTAAAGCTAATATCTTAGCATAAGCGAATGGCATCAAATGCTGCAAATTTTTGATCTTAAAGGAGTGGTGCCTTGTGATTACCACCGTAACGCTTAACGCAGCTGTGGATAAAATCTACACAGTTGCAGGCTTCGGTTTGAATGCCGTCCACCGCATTGAAGGCGGCCTGACGGTACCGGGCGGCAAAGGCGTGAATGCCGCCCGCGTCATCCGCTCGCTAGGCGAGCCTGTACGAGCGACCGGGTTTGCTGCCGGACACACCGGACGGCTGCTCATTGACGGGTTGAGTGCAGAAGGCGTAAGCGCCGATTTCATCGAAATGGCACATGGGGAAACCCGTCTCGCCATTACCGTGCTCGACCCGTCCGCGCGCACGCAGACCGAGCTGATTGAGAGCGGACCGACCGTTGGGCCGCTTGAATTAGCCGCACTGCGGCGCAAAATCGAGACCCTTGCCGAGGATTCGGCTTGGGTCGTATTCTCCGGCAGCCTGCCACCCGGCTGCCCGCCCGATCTATACGCCGAGCTGTGCACGCTAGCGAAGGCGCGCGGCGCGCGGGTGGCGCTGGACGCGAGCGGTGAGGCGCTGCGCTTGGGGATGCGCGGAAAGCCCGACCTCGTGAAGCCTAACGAGGACGAGGCCGCCCACTTTGCGGGAATCGACGCAGCGCGCCCGGATGCCGCTGAAGCGGCGGCAGCGAAGCTGCTGGAAGCCGGAGCGCAGCTGGCCGTTATCTCGCTCGGCGCGCGCGGGGCGCTGGCGGTAACGCATGATGCGCGCTACCGCGTGAGCCTGCCAGACGCGGACATTGTCAGCGCGCTCGGCAGCGGTGACGCCATGGTCGCCGGGCTGGTCACCGGCGCAGCTACGGGGCTGGATCTCCCTGCCATGCTACGGCAGGGAGCGGCCTGCGGCACAGCGGCAGCTCTGCACGCCATGGCCGGGAAGATCGAGCTCCAGGACGTGAAGCGTCTGGAGCAAGGCATTACGGTGACGCTGTTGTAATTCAGCGTCACTTTTTTTATTTCATCTACACATTCGCTCATTTTCATACCACAAACACAGTTGTTCCGATTCCGAATGTTCTATATTCCAACTATGCGCTTTTCCGATTTACAATCCATCCAACCCTCGGGACGCCCGAATTGCAGGCGGTGTAAATGGTGCAGGCTGTCTGGCCTTTATGCTATTTTTGATCGGTGTTCCCTTTGCATGAGCGGGGTGTTCGCTGTATTGAAGTTTTTCCTCTAACCAGGCTTGGGTCACATACTGGTAATGAAATTTATCGCCATATAAATGGCCAAGCCTAAAATAATCAGGGCCGATATTTTGTTGAGCACAGTCCCAAACTTCCCTTCTGAATCCATACGTCCCACGAGACGCCCCGCCGTTGCCAGACCAATAAACCATATCCAAGATACGGACACGGCGGCTAGACCAAAGGCCCAGCGTTCCACACCGTCATATTGAAGGGAGCTGGTTCCAATTACGCCAACCGTGTCAAGTATGGCATGTGGATTCAATAGCGATACGGAAGCAGCAAAAATCATCTGTTGTTTCGGCCGCATTGGCTGACTTTCTTCCGAAGAAGCTGCCTTCGATCTCCATAAAGTCCAGGCCATATACAGCAGAAACAAACAGCCCGCCGCATAGAGTACGTTCGTGAGCCATAGAAATTGCTGCAAAATAAGAGATACGCCCCCAACCGCAAGCGTAATCAGGATTGTGTCACAGACACCCGCCGTAATGACAGCAGGCAGTGCATTGCGAAACCGCGACTGGGACGCCCCTTGATTAAACACAAATACATTCTGTACTCCCAAAGGCAAAATCAAACCCAGCGCCAATAAAACAGCATGGATAATAGCTTCCAGCATAAATATATTCCCCCAAATTTAACCCATTATATTTCTCTGGTATTTTCTCTCCTAAATAGTCCTCGAACAGGAAGCTTGTACGTGCCTAATCCTCTTGCATTTCCTTTAAATTCTTCACGCTCTGCGTGGTCTGTTTTATACTATGCTTCAACTGCTCTATAGCAAGCTGGTAGTCCTGCGGATTGTTCATATTGAACACGGCCTTATGCCACATGTCCTCACTCACTCCCGGCAAATCTTCTACTGTCGCATAACGAACGTTCAGCTTGTCCAACCAATCGGTGAGACGAAGCCGTCCACTACGCAAACATTCCTCGGCAGACGGTAGCACGCTCCGATGGTATACAGCCAGCAACGGGTGTATACGTCCATCCATAGAAGGTATCACTGCTTGCAATGCTGGTTCCCTCGTTCCTTGCAACTCCGTCCACTTCTTAGTTACAGCGAGCAGATCATGTAGTACCTCTGGCTGTACAAAGGGCATATCACAAGCGACAACCATCCCCCACTCCGTAGTAGATGCAGATAATCCTGCATGGATACCGCTCAAGGGCCCCATGCCCCGAAAAACATCAGACACAGTTTCCATACCACTCAGGCCATATCCTTGGTTGTCACGAGTGACTACTACAACCCGCTGGGCCGCCTGCTGCAATGTAGTATACATCCGTTCAAGCATAGTGGCTCCATCAATCTCAAGCAGAGCCTTATCCTGTCCCATTCGTCTGGAACGTCCTCCTGCGACGATAATACCAGTCACTTTCACAAATATGCCCTCCTTTTTTTCTGAAAACAATTGCAAATGTGCATCATGAATTTTTTGAACAAAATTTAATTATTACATAATTGTTAATTAATTGGTTTGTTAACCCTTTCAACACATGATACATTGGAATAAAGAACCTCCCCACAGATCGGCATCGATGCGTAGTTCTCTATCGGGCTAAGAAAGGAATGGCTTGTCTTGCAAAAGAGAGAAATTCAAGAGACTCCTCTATATTCCTTAAAACTGTATAATTTTTTTCTATATGGAGCTATGGTCATTTTCTCCAGCTTCTTCCCGTTGTATCTGCAAGATATCGGCATGGACAAGCTGGAGATCGGGAGTCTGATGGCTATCGGACCTTTTGTATCCGTATTCGCGAACCCTTTTTGGGGCTATACAAGCGACCGGAGCCGTAACCTCCGACGTATTTTGCTATTTATGATTATAGGTACCTTGTTATTGCTGCAAGCTTTATTTCATGTCCATACGTATATCATGATTTATGTGTCAATGATTGGTTTTTATTTTTTTCAAAGCCCTTTATTTGCCCAAAGCAATAGCCTAATTCTCAGCTATATTGAGGGCACAGACCGGAAATTCGGCTCATTCCGTATATGGGGCTCCTTCGGCTGGGCTGTGACAGCGGCAGTTGCCGGCGTAGTTATTGACCAAACGGGGATATCCAGCATATCCACCATCTTTACGGTACTTCTTCTGGCTGCATTGATCTGCACCTTGTCGATTCCACCACTAAAAAGCTCTGTGGAGACAGCAACTATTCATTTGCGTGGCTTTGGCAGCGTTTTAATGAACGGATACTTTATATCCTTTATTTTATTGGGCATCCTTGTATCCATCCCGAATTCGATCAACAGCGCCTTTATGTCCCTGTACATCACCGAGCTGGGTGGGTCCAAACAGATGCTTGGTTTTGCTGTTTTTATGTCATCGGTATTCGAAATTGTTGTATTTTTGCTGTTTGATCGCTTCTTGAAGAAAAAGATGACCGTGATGGTAGGTTGTTTGGCACTCGTCAGTTTGCTGTTTGCCTTACGGTGGGAACTGATGGCTCTGGCCACAGACCCGATTCAGATCGTGTTTATTCAGGCACTTCATTGCGTCACCTTCGGTGGATACTTCTATGTAGGCACCCAGTTGACCGTCCTATTTACCCCTGCAGCATACCGATCATCCGGACAGGCCGTATATACCTTGACCTGGAGTGGTATATCCGGTATCGTAGCAGGTTTTGCGGGAGGTTGGCTATTCCAGAACTTTGGTGGAGAAATGATGTACCATGCAGGGGTCTTTTTCGCCCTACTTGGCTCTGCGGGATTTGCCATTATGTGGTACATGCTGTACAAGAACGGTTATCAGCCAGGACTGCCAGCGGGCACAAACGAATAGAAAGTGCCCCTTAACAACACTAGAGGAATGAGGTATCCCCTCTTCCCTTCTGGCTTGTTAGCAAGTATCGTCAAATGTATAAAGAGCGTGCATGCGTAAAATAAAGGAGTCTGCCAACGGCAGACTCCTTTTCAACTGGTCGCACGAAGCTACCATCTCTCCCACACTTTCCAACAGCCTATTGCTTAGGCAATTGGAAAGAGCTTTTCAACGATACAACACGGTTAAATACAGGCTGACTCGGTTTGGAAAGCTTCGGATCGACACTGAAATAACCATGACGGAAAAATTGGAACTTGTCCTGTGATTGAGCTTCTTTCATGTTCGGCTCGACATAGCCATGAGCAATTTCCAATGAGTTCGGATTCAATTGGTCAAGGAATGTTTTTTCTGATGCATCCTCTTCAATCTCTTCCGTGTCCTCTGCGTTAATCAAAGGCTCATACAAACGGAATTCGGCAGGAACCGCTTGAGTAGCCTCTACCCAGTGGATCGTGCCTTTCACTTTACGTCCAGTAAAGCCTGATCCGCTCTTGGTTTCTACATCATAGGTACAGTGGATTTCCGTTACATTTCCGTCTGCGTCCTTAATCACATCGTTGCATTTAATGAAGTAAGCATGTTTGAGACGTACTTCATTACCAGGGAACAAACGGAAGTATTTGCTCGGCGGATTCTCCATGAAGTCCTCACGCTCGATATAAATTTCCCGGGAAAACGGAATTTGACGTGTACCGAGTTCCGGATTTTCCGTATTATTTTCCGCCTCCAGCATTTCAACTTGTCCTTCAGGATAGTTTGTGATAACCACCTTCAACGGATCTATGACTGCCATGGTGCGAGGTGCCTTAAGCTTCAAATCCTCACGTACAAAATGCTCCAGCACCTGCAAATCGATGACTCCGTAGGCTTTGGAAATACCTGTCTCATATACGAAGCTGCGGATGGCCTCCGGTGTATAGCCGCGACGACGTAAACCGGAAATCGTCGGCATACGAGGATCATCCCAACCATCTACGTGCTTTTCATCGACCAGAAGCTTAAGCTTACGTTTGCTGGTTACGGTTTGGGCCAGGTTCAGCCGTCCAAATTCATATTGGTGCGGTACCTTTTCCATCTCACATTCAGCTACAACCCAATCGTACAGCGGGCGCTGATCTTCGAATTCCAGCGAACAGAGTGAGTGCGTTACTCCCTCAATCGCATCTTCCAGCGGATGAGCATAGGAGTACATTGGATAGATACACCATGTGTCGCCTGTATTGTGATGTGCTGTGTGTGAAATACGGTAAATAATCGGATCACGTAAATTAATGTTTCCCGAAGCCATATCAATTTTGGCACGCAACACCTTTTCACCATTTTGGTATTTGCCTGCACGCATCTCTTCAAATAGCTTCAGATTATCTTCCACACTGCGATCCCGATAAGGACTATTTTGCCCCGGTTCGGTCAGTGTGCCACGAGTTTCACGGATTTGGTCCGCGCTTTGATCATCCACATAAGCTTTACCCTTTTGGATCAGCAGGATGGCACGCTTGTACATTTCTTCGAAATAATTGGAGGCAAAGTGTTTTTCCTCCCATTCATAACCGAGCCACTTCACGTCCTCTTGAATGGAGTTCACGTATTCCGTGTCTTCCTTCGCCGGATTGGTGTCGTCAAAACGCAGATTGGTGCGTCCTCCGAATTCATCTCCTAACGAGAAATTGATCCAGATAGCTTTGGCATGTCCAATATGCAAATATCCGTTTGGCTCAGGCGGAAATCGTGTAACAACCTCCTTTACCTTACCCGTACGTAGATCTTCTTCAATAACATTTTTAATAAAATTGGGGGGAGTGATCGGCTTCTCCACGCTAATCAACCTTTCTTCCGTATAATCTGTGTAAAACATGTTCCCTTAAATATACCCTTTCACACCGCATAACTCAATAAAATGAAAATCCTTATGCTCTCTTCAGCAAAAAAAGTGACAAGTTATGAAAAAGAGTTAACATTTTCGGCAAATAAATTCGTTATAGTGTATATATCTTTTATTTTGCCCGGAAAAGGAGACCCACCCGTGTTTAAGCTGCTCATTGTGATCCTGCTGTCTATGCTTTTGTCCTCTTCCGTCATGACTTCCGGCCATCCTTCACCGGACCCGGTGAACGGAACTGTACAATCTCGTCCACTAGCCAGCGCTCCAGAAGACTCATCCGTCCGCTTATATGCTGTTAGTCCGTCACAGGGATTATTCCATTCAGCTGTATTGGAAATCGGCCAACAACGCCACACATTCCGATGGTCGGGCTCGGCAGATATTTCCACCGCACCACAATTATACTATAGGGATGTGAACGGGGATGGTGTGCGTGAAGCCGTCGTGGTCCTCACGCGTGCCTCGGGAACGGGTGTCGAATTGCAGGAGTTGCATATTGTTAACGCACGGACGATGGAAGAATATGCAGTCGAATCGGCAGCAGATGCTGTGTCCCAGCGCGTTCACAGCTCAGTGGAGCCACGTGACCACAACCGCCAGGTTCATATTGCTGTCACGATTGACGGTGTCACACACACGATGGACCCTAAAGCATCAGTATTTTACGATGATCCAGCCCAATTTACAAAGCATCTCGATTTTAGCTCTGTCGTAATGTATGATGCCGAACAGCTTCCTCTGCAAGCCACTGTATCTGGCAGTGTATCCCCAACCGAATTTGTAGGGGATTTGGATCTGAGATATGTATACGAGCATGAACGGTTCCGGGTGGGACCTATTGAATTTGAAGCTTCCTCTCCCTTTTGACGACTCTCGCAGAATAAGGTAGCATGGGATTAAATGCTAGACTGGCTGGTTTAGCGATTTTCCGAGTGAAAGAGGGGATCAATCATGTTTACATATGCGTTGGACGAACGCACAGTCCTTCGGCCGCTCACCAAGGAGCATGTGCAGCCTCTGTTTGAGCTGATCGAAATGTCCCGTGACCGCCTGCGTCAATGGCTTCCATGGGTAGACTCTACCACGGAAATCAGCCACACAGAGCAGTTCGTGCAGGGCGCCTTGAAACAAGCCGCAGAGAACGGTAGTCTGACCGCCGGAATTTGGATAGACAACGAGCTTGCTGGCATCATCAGCTACCATGAGATCAATTGGACTCACCGCTCCGTTAGCATCGGATACTGGCTTGGACACGGGTACGAAGGACAAGGTCTAATGACCAGCGCCTGCCGCGTATTCGTTGAATATGCTTTGATGGAGCTGGACTTGCATCGGGTCGAAATCCGCTCTGCAACGACGAACCGCCGCAGCCGCGGTATTCCGGAACGTTTGGGCTTTGTGCTCGAAGGCATTGTACGCGAAGCGGAATTGCTGCCCGACGGCTACATGAACCACGCAGTGTACGGTATGCTCCAAAATGAATGGAAGCAACTTCGGTAATATTGTATTGTACAACAACGCCGCAGACCTGCTCAGGTCTGCGGCGTTGTTGGTTTAGGCCGGGCATACAACCGAATTGCTGTCTGTAGCCTCCCGCCTATTTTAAGAAATAGGCCATTAACACATCATCTACGAATTGGCCTGCTATGTAAAACTCCTCATGCAAACGTCCTTCAATCGCGAAACCACTTTTTTCATAAAACATAAGGGCTTCCGTGTTGCATGAGAGTACACGCAAACTCAACTTACGTATGCCCTCCGCAGCTGCAATATCCTTCATGGAGTTCATGAGCGCTGTCCCAATGCCTTTGCGATGATAAGCTGGATGTACAGCTATATTTATTTCGAGTACATGACAATTACTAGCCAACAGCGTTGGAGGACGAAATCCAATATACCCGCAGAGTACTTCCTGTTCGATGGCGACCAGTTGAGAGCCTGGAGGCGTATTACGCAGAAACTCCCCGCGCGACTTCCAGGACAGCGAAGCGGGAGCCGTGCGTTCATTCCATACCAATTCATCCAGCGCAATCAGATCAGGAGCATCCTTCATCTCCGAATGACGTATCGTCAAGAGTTGACTTGTAAACAATTCCTTTCAATCCTTCCTGTGAAGGCTTTCCTGAAGCAATAACTACAATCATCCGTCACTTATTGTACCATAATTACAGCATAATACTGCATTTTTATTAGGACTTAAGAACTGGGAACATCCGCCTTGGACGTCATAGTATTCAAAGTATCCGAATGATGCCGGAAACGGTTCAACCAGCTGTGCAGGACGAAAAACAGGATCGACAACACCGCTACGCCTGATGCAAGCCAAAGTGTAGGCGGTAACCCACCGCCATCATACAACTTCCCCATAATATAAGGCCCCATTACCCGTCCGGCTGCGCCAATGCCCCCCACAAGCCCAATGTAAAAGGGTGCACCCCGACCTCCATGATCAGACAGGAATGCTGGAACCGCAGGTGCAATCAGCATTTCTCCCAGGGTCGCCAGAACCATAGCGAATATCATTCCAGTATAGTTCTGTGTGCCCAGCATGACAATATAAGCCGCCAAATAAAATCCTCCGGCCCATGTCATGTGCGCTGAAGCGTGATGAGCGTACAGTCGTTTTATCCAAAAAATAATGGGTTGTGCGGCAAAAATAAGGATACCATTCAGTGTCCATAGTAACCCATACATCGTTTTAGGCAAGCCCTGCTCAATAATATGGGGAGACACTCCTGTATTCCAGATCGAATTGCCGAACCATAAAAAAAGTGAGCCTAACCCCACAAAGAGATACAATCTGGTATCACGAAACAGCAAACGAGCTGGGATTTCCTCTCTTTTCTTCACAGACTTGCTGAGCTGTACTTCCCCCTCTTCCCGATCCACCCTACTTAGATAAGACCAGAAGAATCCGGCAAATACCGCAGAAGTCACTCCATTCATCACAAAGCTGAGCTGATAGGAAAGGTCCGCCAGAACGCCACTCAATCCCGTACCCACTGCCACCCCAATATTGTTAGCGACATAAATAATATTAAACAGCTCTCCACGACGGTCAGCGAAACGAAAACCTACAAACGCCTGAATCGCAGGTACAGATACGACATTAAAAAAGCCGATAAAGCCCATCATGATGACAAACGCTACCCAATGACCGCTGGTAAATGGAAGCGCGAGAAGTCCCAGCGCGTTCATCGCGAGCGAGCCAACAATCAGTTTCTTGGCTCCAATACGGTGATAGAGGGCTCCGCCCAGCACTTGACCAAAAATTCCGCCCAGAGACTGCACTAAAATCGCAATTCCTGCATCTCCCATACTACGGTTTAGCTCGTCAAACACATACATGCTAACCAACGGCCACATCAGGGAACTTCCAGCAGAATTAATCAGGCTAGCAATGAGAAACACTTTCACTTCTTTCGGATAAGACTCCAACCATTTCATATCTTTTGTTTCTCCTTTTGCATCTGACGCCATAAAAGGCATAATCTCATTGGCGCTTCACATTCACCACCGTTGAGAAGAAAGTAGCCCCCTGTCCCATATCCGACAGCCGATCAGAGGTTAACACATTGACACGCTGTCTGCGTCCTTTGCCTTCCCACCATAATCCCTGACTAATCACTGTACCGGGCAGCATCAGATCGGTGACTTTGGCTTTCAGCTCATACGTCCCCCGATCATTCCATACGGTAACCGGCTCCCCGTCCGCGATGCCTCTTGTCTGAGCATCCTCCGGGTGAATTTGTAGCAAAGGCTCCCGCTCCAGTCGCTGATGCTTGGGCAAGTTAGCGAAAGTAGAATTCAGAAAATTATGGTTTGGCGGTGAAATAAACATTAATGGATACCGCTCGTCCGCTTGCGGTCGGTGCTCTCCGTCGTACCCTTCAATCAGCGGCACATAAGAAGGCATCGCGGGCAGACCTGCTTGTTTCATTTTTTCCGAATATAGCTCAATCTTGCCTGAAGGCGTGGTTAAACGATCCAAATAAGTGGCCTTTGGCGTCATATCAAGCTTTACAAAAGGTGACTTCTTTAAGGATTCCAAGGTCACACCGTTGAGATAAGGGTTCGTTGGATTATCAAGCGCGCCTGCGATCATCTCCTCTTCACTTTCCGTAAAGGCAGCTTCATCAAAGCCCATTGCCCGTCCGAGCAGGCTAAACAGCTCATAATTGCTTTTGCTTTCCCCAAGCGGATCAATGACGGGCTGCTGCATTTGGATATAGTGGTGCCAGTACGATTTGTATAGATCTGTTCCTTCAAAAGAAGACGCGGCAGGCAGCACAATATCTGCATAGCGGGCCGTATCGGTTAGGAATAGGTCATGAACGACTGTGAACAAATCCTCTCGTTCAAATCCTTTAGTCACCCGTTCCGAATCGGGGGCTACAACTACCGGATTACTGCAATATACGAATAACGCCTTAATCGGCTGTTCCTTCTGTAGCAGCGCTTCTCCGATCCGGTTCATGTTAATCATCCGGGCATCCGGGTTCTGTCGCAGATCAGGACGCTCCAGATGGGCGCTGTTAATCTTGGCATAAGCGCCGTTGGAGCGTGACGCTCCCCCGCCGTGCTTCAGCCATTGTCCAGTGAGCGCAGGCAAGCATGTAACCGCACGTACGTTCATACCGCCATTATCATGATGCTGAAGCCCATTACCGATATTGATATACGCTGCTCTCGCAGTTCCGTACATTTCCGCCAAACGGATAATATCCGCTTCCGGCACGCCGGTAATCCGCGAAACCCGCTCTGGTGTATAGGTCTTAACATGCTCGCGCAGTTCCTCATGACCTACTGTGTAGCGATGTAAAAATTCGTCGTCCGTCAGTCCTTGAGCGAACAGTACATTCATAACACCCAGCGCGAGCGCTGTATCCGTCCCCGGATATAACGGAATGAACCAATCCCCCCATTGCGCCGTCCGGTTACGATGAACGTCAATAACGACCACCTTAGCACCTTTTTTACGTGCTTTCTCAGCCAAAACGACCTGATGCATGTTGGTGCTAATGACATTACCACCCCACACAATAATGAGGTCTGCATCCTCCGTGTCCTCCGGGCTGGTGCCGCCCTTAAAACCCATAACGGACGCCCAGCCTTCATTCCCAGCCACGCTGCAAATCGTCTGATCCAGTTGGCTTGAACCCAGCGCATTAAAAAATCGGCGATCCATTCCATCCACACTCAATACGCCCATATTGCCATAAAAGCTGTAGGGGAGAATAGATTCCGGTCCGTCCGTACGGATCAGCTCCTTGAACCGACCTGTAATGGTATTGACCGCCTCCTCCCAGCTAATTCGTTCAAACTTCCCTTCTCCTTTGGGGCCTATACGCTTCAACGGATAGAGCACCCGATCAGGATCATATACCCGCTCCGTCATATTGCGAACTTTGTTACAAATAGCCCCTTTGGTAATGGGATGATCTGGGTTTCCAGTCACCTTGATTATCTTTCCTTTTTCCTTGTGAAGCAGGAGCCCACACGTATCCGGGCAATCTAACGGGCATACAGCCGGAAAAATACCGTCCTGCTGCTCCGTCATCCGCTGTCCCCCTTGTAAGTCTTGTTGAAGCGTGGCCTCACGAGGCGCGCTATTGCGATGATCCATAGTGTTGATGCTCCTTTCCGTTACCGTTTCCAAAAATTACACTGATCTTATCATATCCACAGCTTTGGCCGATGGCAAGAGAAGGATTTTCCCACACAGCCGCTCTCCAAAATATTAAAAAAATCCGTCTGCTGCATAGAGCAAAACGGATTTTTTAAGAATCATAATTTTTTTCAACATCCTGTTTCAGCATATCTTACTGAGGGTAAAAAAGATCAAGGCATCATGGACGAGCGCACACTCATCCTCCATGCCAAATCATGGACCACTCCCAAAAAAATCCGCCATGACAGGTTACGTTCCCCCGGGCCTGTCATGGCGGATTTGCTTTGTTCATTGCTGTTTAAAGTACCATGATTAGGTAGGATCAATCAACGGATTGGATGTGCAACCGAAGAAGTAGTTGGAGATTCATTCACTGGATGTGCGCTGGCTTGAGGCTTTTTCAGATAGGCCAACCAGTAGGCTCCAGCCACAAACAGGCTACCTCCTACCAAATTCCCCAGCCAGACCGGAATGAAGTTCATAACATAATCTGCCCATGAAAAGTGGCCTGCAAAAATAGCCGCCGGAATGAGAAACATATTGGCAACAACGTGCTGAAATCCAATAGCCACAAAGGCCATGGTCGGGAACCAAATCCCCATAATTTTGCCGCCAATGGAGTCTGTGCTATATGCCAACCATACAGCCAGTGCTACGAGCCAGTTACATCCTATACCCGATATAAAAGACTGCAAAAAGCTTTCGTGTAGCTTATGTCCTGCCATATCCACCACTTTGTCCAGATAAGGGCCCGTTTCTGTCAAACCCAGCACATGCCCAAAGAAAAATGCAACGAATAACGCACCTGCAAAATTACTGAGCGTAATAATCGCCAAATTACGAAGCATGACTCCTGTCTTAATTCGTCCTGCCCATCTCGCCAAAGGGACCGCCATCATATTGCCGGTCAGCAATTCTCCGCCTGCGATCAAAACTAATACCAGACCAATAGGGAACACCGCAGCTCCAATAAAGGTGGCAATGCTTCCCCATTCTTTAGGCGCACTTGCAATAACACGTATATCCAGCAAAAACCCGAGTGCAATAAATGCACCTGCCAAAAATCCCAGTACCACCGCCACAGTCCACGGGTTGTTCGCCTTGGCCACTCCTGTTTCCACCGTCTTTTCAGCAATTTGCCCCGGTTTATAGCTCGCCATATATCCCCGCTCCTTTAATATCTATTCACTAAAATATTCTTCTTTCATATTTTATTTAAAATCAGTGATTAAGTTTGTGAAAAAAATCACTTTCGTAACTATAAAAAAAACAGCCCCTGAAAAAAGGACTGTTTTTCTGTATTATTACATCTACTGCGCTACTACGCGCTTTACATTTAATTGTATTCTTCCTTTTCAACTGCTCTTAAGAACCAAAGAACTCCACCGAGGCCTATCAGCGCCACGACTACAAGAAAAAGGATATAAAACAAACCCATAAGCTACTTCCCCCCTGATCCTTATGCTACTCTATATTGTACTATAAGGATTCATCCGTACGCCTCAGATTGTTGACAAACTTATGAACAATGTCACAGACAAATCTAATTATACAGTAACTGGGTTCCGTTCGGATATTGTAGGCAAAGCTTGTAAACCTGCCGCGTTCAAGAAATTCCAAGGCTTGTTATAATGCGGCTGGAAGAAGAAATCGACAAAGGCCAACTGGTCAATAGTCATATGGTTTTGAATGGCTACGGATAGCGTGTTAATGGATTGCGTCAAATCCACCTTCGACATAATTTGAGCACCCAGAATTCTTCGCGTCTCCTGCTCATATACCACTTTCAGTAACACTTTTTCGGAGGTTGGCATAAATTCAGGTCGGTAGCTGTCCTCAATGGTTACAGCTTCTACAGTCATGCCTTCGTCTGTTGCCGCAGCTTCCGTCATGCCTGTTCCTGCGATATTGTCTTCGTAAATTTTGATACCCGAAGTTCCTTGGGTTCCCATGTAGGCAATGGTTGGTTGCACCAGATTACGTGCCACCAGCGTACCCATACGAACTGCGTTGGTTGCCAAAGGGATATAAGCCGTTTTGCCGGTCGGATTATAGCGAATTGCACAACTGTCGCCTGCTGCAAACACGTCCGGGCAACTACTTTGCATATAGTTATCCACAATGATCGCACCGTTAGGCAACATATCTACCTGACCTTTGAGCAGATCCGTTTGAGGTCGGAAACCGATGCAGAGAATAACAAGCTCTGTTTCATATTCTCCTTTAGAGGTCACGACTTTACTTACCTTACCGTTCGTACCCTCAAAACGACTCACCGTCTCGCCAAGTACCAGCTTAATGCCATGTTCCTTCAGTGAACTTTCAATCCGGTCTGTATACTCATGGTCCAAATACTTATTCAATATACGATCAGCACTGTCGATCAGCGTTACATTTTTACCATTCATTTGGAAAGCTTCTACCAATTCAACACCAATGTATCCAGCTCCCACGACTGTAATGTTCTGTACGTGCTGGGCTTTCTCAATGATATCATTGGAATGATTATAGTTTTTACAGAGCAAGATATGATCAAGTTCAATGCCTTCCAGCTTTGGAATAATGGGCCATGATCCCGTGGTCACAATTAGTTTATCAAATGTGTCTGTAAATTCCTCACCTGTTTGGAGATTACGGGCATGCAGCGACTTGCCAGCCGTATTCACACTCGTTACCTCATGAAGCATCTTGGTCACTACACCCAAGTCAGACAGTTGATCTGGAGACGAATAAAACAGGCCGTGCGGATCTTTGACGACACCACCTACGTACAGCGCAATACCACAAGATAAAAATGAAATATTATCATTACGCTCGTAAACGGTAATTTCTGCATCTGGATAACATTTAGCTGTGTTAACGATAGCTGCTGTGCCTGCGTGTGTACATCCGATAACTGCTACTTTCATGTTGAATTCCTCCTTGGTGTGTGGGCATAAACTGTATAATAATTGTGAATAGTTTCACGTAAACAGCTCGTTAGTGTTTGTGATTTATTTCACTTCATGCGCTTATTATAGTGTGATATTTTTCACATTACAATAGCTTTTTGTGATATTCACAATTTGTCCACATTTAAAAAAGAAAGGATATACGAGATCAACTGTTTGCTGAAATGTTTTTTTGCTCCATTCAGTTTCCCCTGTAGGCGGCCTGATTATGCCCATGACTTTTACATGATACTCCCCCCTTAGACAAATGCACATGTAGAGAACAAAAAAAGGTCCGCTTCCCGGAGACATGCCGGAAATCAGACCTTTTTAAACATATATTTTGGAATGAAGGCAAAGCTACTATAGCAATTGCTCAATGGCTGCTTTCATCGCTTCTGGTGACTCCTTCGGTTCAAAACGACCCACAGGTACACCTTCACGATTCACAATGAATTTCGTAAAATTCCACTGAATTGTCCCATCTTCCTGTTCTCCAGGCTGTTGCTTTTTCAAATATTCAAACAGAGGCGCTGTATCCGGTCCATTGACGTCCACTTTGGCGAATACGGGGAAATTAACCCCGTAATTCAGTTGGCAAAATTCAGCCGCTTCCTCGCTGCTGCCCGGCTCCTGACCGCCAAATTGGTTGCAAGGAAAGCCTAATACAACTAATCCCCGATCCTTATATTCGTCATAAAGCTTTTGCAAATCCCCATATTGCGGGGTAAGTCCGCATTTACTGGCGGTATTCGCAATAACCAGCACCTTACCAGCGTAAGTATTCAGAGAAACCTCCTGATTCGCTGATGTTACGGCATTATGTGAATAGACAGACATACAGCATCCTCCTTCGTGTCACTTGGTTTAGGTTACATAACCTATTTTAACCAAAAGGTGACGGACATGCCAACATCCACAGAGACTTTACCGTGATGCCACCACTTCGAGTCTGCGTTCTTCGCGTTCGGAAGCGGACATTTTGGGGCAAGTATAACAATACCGCTGACCTCCACCTGTCTTGTAATATTGGCAACAGGACGGTTTCATGTAGGTATTTTTACCAGGGCGGTAAGGATTGTCCAATTCAACGAGACGAACCGTAAACGGATTTCTTTTACGCCCGAATATCTCTCCCTCAAGTTCACGTGTCACATACATATAATCTTGTTCAAAGCGCTCCACATCCTGAGGATCAGTCAACGATGGCTGTACTCTATCCTTAAAATACAGCAATGCCAACGGAAACTGTCCCCACATTTGGCCGATAGATGCGCTCCCCACTGTAGCAATTGCTTCCAATAGGGGCCGCATCTGCAAACTGTAAAAGTCTCGTAACACTTGCTGGGCCTGTTCGGAAGAACGGTGATCCCCATTGTTCCACGTATTGTCCAGCTCTGTTAAGTCGATGACCTGAAGACTAATAGAGGGATATTGACCTTCATAACAAATATGAAATCTGAGATTAGAAACGGACAGGTCCCAACGGCGTTCACACAGGGATACCATAAAATGCTGCGCAAACACGAGGCCACGCAACTGGTTCACAAAATAAACGGCTGCGGTTAAAACGTCTTCAGCACGCAGAAGATCGCCGTAATACTCCATCACAGAGCGGAGCTTCTCGGGTTCAAGCCATTCGGCCACTGGCCCGGAATATACTGCATCCTCCGGCGTGACTCTCACTATGTTTGCTAGTTGCTCAAGCTGATCGTAATCCAGTGATTTCATGGTATATCCCCTTTAACCTCTTGCCGCTACTTGTGCTCTAGCATCACGTCGCTCAGCAACAGAACCCACAGGTTGCTTATCTTCCACATTCATTTCTTTTATGGCTTGGCTTACCGCAGGCTGTCCAGCCAAAGCATACGGAAGACAGAGCGGTACACCTGTACGAGGATCTGTTACAATATCAGCCTCAATCCCGAACACTTCACGCAGCACATCAGGGGACATAACCTCAGTTGGAGTTCCTACCGCCTCAGCTTTCCCTTTTTTGATTGCAATCATATGCTGAGCATACCGGGCCGCATGGTTCAAATCATGCACGACCATAACAATGGTGCGCTCCTCCGAAGTATTTAGATACTCCAGCAAATGCAGCACTTCCAGTTGATGCGCCATATCTAAAAATGTCGTCGGCTCATCCAGAAACAAAATATCCGTATCCTGCGCAAGTGCCATAGCAATCCAGGCACGCTGACGCTGACCGCCAGAAAGCTGATCAATCGGACGATCGTGGAACTCGCTCATTCCCGTTACTTGAATGGCCCACTCTACCATTTTGCGATCTTCCGCTTTCATGGAACCAAAACCTTTTTGATAAGGAAAACGTCCGTAAGATACCAGTTCCGTCACGGTTAATCCTTCCGGTGCAGTCGGATTTTGCGGCAAAATAGCCAGCTGCTTAGCTACTTCCCGGGTGGATTGCTTATGAATGGATTTACCGTCAAGCAGAACACTGCCGCCCTTAGGATTCATGATGCGAGCCATCGTCTTCAGAATAGTGGACTTGCCAGAACCATTTGCGCCCACCAAGGCTGTGATTTTCCCTTGCGGTATTTCTACGTTCAGATCTTCTACAATCAATCGATCTTCATAAGCAATATCCAGATTTGCCGTTTTCAGACGAAACATGTGGAATCATCCCTTTCCCTTATCCAATATATATAGTCACGGGCTTAACGCACGACTTTCATCAAAACTTCATTCTATCTTTATATAATAAAGATATTGATAATCATTATCAAGTGTTAACTGGTTTATTTCCTATATCATACAGTGCATATCATCCAATATTTCCTCAAAAAATTCAAAAAAAGATCACAGCTCCTCGAAGCTGTGATCTTTCAAATCCGGCGAATTGCATTATGACTGTACAGAACACAGTCCAAGTGCTTCGGCCATGAGACGTATAGATTTCATTTTGGCATCAAAGTCATGAATAATGCTCGCAACCATGATCTCCTGTGCATTATAGTCCTTACTTAATTGCTCAATCTGACGCTTCACCTGTTCGGGCGAACCGACCACCATACGTTTGCGATTCTCACGTATCCGCATCCGGTCAAACGGCGTATACGGATACGCCAGTGCCTTTTCCACGGAAGGTGTTCCAGCGGAGCGCATTCCCTGCTCTAATAGTACAAGAGACAAGTCCATGCTGGAAGCCAAGCGATTGGCCTCCTCTTCGGTATCCGCACAGATCGCAAATACGGCAACAAGCGAACGTGGTTCGTCACTATGCTGGGAAGGCTGGAAGCTTTCCTGGTATTCCTTCATAGCCCCTGTGCCGCCTTCACCATTAATGAACTGCGCAAACGCAAAGCCCACGCCACGCTCGGCTGCCAGACCTGCGCTATCACCACTGGAGCCGAGCAACCACATTTCCGGTACAGTTTCTATGAGCGGCATCGCCTGTAGCGAACCGAAACGGTGATTATTGCCTGTGCTGTCATGTAAATAAGCTAACAGGTCATCCAACTGCTCAGGGTATAGATCTACACCACCTCGCATTTTGCCTTCTTGCAGGGCTCTGGTAGCAATGGGCATTCCTCCAGGCGCCCGTCCCAGACCCAAATCAATGCGTCCCGGATACAATCCCTCCAACACACGAAAGTTTTCCGCTACTTTATAAGCGCTGTAATGAGGCAGCATCACCCCACCCGACCCCACTCGAATGGCCCGAGTACGGGCGGCCAGATGTGAAATCAGTACCTCCGGGCTGGACCCAGCGAGATTTGCTGCAGAATGATGCTCTGATACCCAAAAGCGATGATAACCCAAGCGTTCCGCCTCTATAGCAAGCTCAGTGGTCTTTTGTAATGCCTGCGCATGCGTCATGCCTTCCGATACCGGAGATTGGTCAAGAATGCTGAGTTTTATCATAAAAGTCTGACCTTTCTATTTGGGAATAAGGATAGGCATTAATTATAGCATGCGTAGCCACAGTTACCCAAGAGGTGCCCCTATCAATTTTATAGTGGAAAATTTTATTTTTCGTAAAGACTTGCGTTCCCTTTATCCGCCTCATAGAGATGTGAACGCTTTTTAAAGAAACTATACAGATGTGTAACGATTACTTTCAAGACAGCATACCCCGGAACCGCCAGTACGATTCCCACCACACCAAACAAATTGCCTGCCGTCAGAATAACAAAGATAATCGTGATTGGATGTACTCGAAGAGATTTACCCATAATTTGTGGAGAAATAAATTTACCCTCTATGAGCTGTACGACTGTCCACACGATAACCATCTTGAGCAGCATAATCGGTGAGGTGACCAAGGCCACAATTAACGCAGGTGTAATGGCAATGACGGGACCTAAGTAGGGGACAACGCTCGTAAAGGACGCAATGACTGCAAGCGTCAGAGAGTAGTCCAATCCAATGATTAGATAACCAATATACAACAGCGCCCCAATACAGAAGCTGACAATAATCTGCCCACGAATATAGGAACTGACCTGATGATTCATCTCGGTCATAATGCGGTCTGTTTCTTTACGAAACATAGGCGGAAGCATTTTCAGGATAAACTGTGGCAGCTTGTGTCCATCTTTTAGCAAGTAGAACAGAATAAATGGAACCGTGGCAATCGCAAGTACCGTTTCTGTCACCACGCCCAAGAAGCTGCCCACGCCCGTCCATGCATTATTAATAAAGCTAGATAACTTTTCAGAAGCTTTGGAGGCCAGCTCAGATGGATTAATTTGAATGGTGTTCTGGAACTGGTTTACAAAATCGCTGCCGATCAGTTTCTCGAATTGTCGTTGTACTTGCTCGCTATAGGTAGGGAAATTCTGGATAAGCCCCTGTATTTGATCGCGGATTACAGGCACCACCGATGTAACCACAATCGCAATAACCCCTATAATCAGCAAAAACAGTACAATAATGGAGTATATTCGTTTCACCTTATTGCGCTCTAGTACATCAACCAACGGATTGAACAGATAGTACAACACGCCGGATAAAATGACAGGGAGAATAATCGTTTTTAACAGCACCATGACAGGTGTGAATATGTATGAAATTTTGGTAAGCACCAAGATATTCAAGCCGATCAGCAGCAGTACCAGCAGAAATAACACAAACTTGTTGTTCAGAAAAAACTTCTTGAATCGGTCTTTCCATGCCGGAGTTATTTCCACACCACATTCCCCTTCTCTTTACACAAATGAGTATATGTTCTTCATAGATACGATATATTTTTGGAACAAAATATACAAGGTTATACCCAAATAAACACAAAAGCAAACAAAGTTGTACGTCATCGTACGAACTTCGCTTGCTTTCGAGGGTTATGGAGTATCATTTATCGTGGTTGCAGCATCCACCGTCGTGGTCACAGGTTTGTTCTCCTGTTCAAAAAGATTCTGTATGAAGCGCTTGAGCTTTCTTTCGTCTACACCCAATACCTGCGCACCCTTAATGGTTTCCCCGCGCACCAATTCATTCGGCGGGATTTGCTGCTTCGCTACTGTTGTTGCATCGATATTAAAGCCCAATGAAGCCAATTGCAGCATTTCCGTAGTACTCAGGTTCGTTTCAATATAAGGAGAAATGCTATTTAAAATACTCGGCAGTTTGATTAGAGATGAGGTTGACTGAATTTTACCGCCAAGCTCGGTAATGAATTTGCGTTGCCGCTCCGTACGCGTAAAATCGGAAGTCGCATCATGACGGAAGCGTACATATTGCAAGGCTGTTTTACCGTCCATGTGCTGCATTCCCTTTTTCAAATCAATATCAAACTGGTGTTTATCTGCCTTGGAGGTATAATGCATATCTTTTTCGACATCCAGGTCAATACCACCCACAGAATCAACCAGCGCAATAAAACCATTGAAATCAGTATATACATAATATTGAATCGGTATGCCCAGCAGGTCGCTCACGGTCTGTCTGGTCAAATCCGGTCCCCCGTAGGAAAAGGCAGCATTCAATCGACTTTGCCCATGACCTGGGATATTGACGTACGTATCACGAAGAATCGACATCAGTGTAGCCTTTTTCGTAACCGGATCAATAGAAGCAACCATAACGGAGTCAGAACGCCCTGAATCCTCTCCACGGGAGTCGCCGCCTAGCAGCAGAATATTCACTCTTTCTGTCCCATCCCATTCCGGTGGGAGCGATACCTCTACAGGTTGTACATTGGTTTGAGTTTGTGCCTGCGGTTTAAATTTCGAATCCTGTCCGGAAGCAACTGAAATTTGATTCGTAAAATGATATATAGAATACGTATAATATCCGCCCACTAAAAGAACCGCCGCAGTCACAGAAATGCCTAACCATTTTAAAAATTTTCGCATATTTTCGGGTAACCTCGCTTTTATTCATCATCGTTCGGCTTTTAAAAGCATACCCTTCCTGCAAGTTATCTGTCAATTCGCGCCGTCTGTTCTAGTGGTCGTCCGCATACCATGGATTCAAATGGACAAGCACCTCATAAACCCGCGGTTCCCGCTTCATGACAGCCCCCTTAATCAGTCGAATAATATCGTGTCCCTGCTGAATCGTCAAAGAGGCATCCACTGAAGCGCGGATATCCACGATAATATAATGGCCGTGCTCACGGGCACGGATACGGTCAATACGTTGAACCTCGGCTACACTCAGTGCGGCTGCGGCGTAGCTCTCAATTTCCTCCGTTGCAATCGCCTTTTCCATAAGCACATCTATGGATTCACGGCCCATTTCCCAGGCCAATTTCAGAACTAGCAATGCCACTACGAATCCCGCAATAGGGTCACCGTAAGATAAGATTGAAATGCCCCAGTGCTCCCCAATCAGCCCCAAGCCGATACCCAGTACAGCAGCCCCAGAGGCGTACACATCAGCGAGATGATCTTTTGCCGTTGCAATAAGACCCTGACTATTGGCCGCTCTCCCGATACGAATCGTGTAGATATACAGCCACTGTTTCCAGAGCAAGGAAATAATGGCGGCCACCAATGCCAGTATATGCTCCTGTGGCATCGGTTCGAACAGTGCTGCAATCGAATGATAGCCGATAAATATACCCGCTCCAAACAATATGACCGCCACCACGCTTGCACCGATCACTTCTGCCTTGCCGTGACCATAAGGATGGTCCTCATCCGGCGGCTGGCTAGATATGCGCATCGCCCCCAGTGCCGTTGCAGAGGCAATCACGTCCCCAGCATTATGCACACCATCGGCTACCAGCACCTTGCTGTTGAACATAAGTCCTGTAATAATCTTAATGCCGGTTAATAGGATGTTGCTAATCAGGCTGATCCATGCTGAGACCATGGCGCGCTTGCCCATATCCTGTTCCTGCATGATGTATAACCCCTCCAAATTTATCTTTTGAAAAATGTATCCTAAACGCTAATCGTTTATTTCAAGGTAGCTCCGCTGCTCATGTCATCTTATGGCGCTGCTCTTTCAGCGGTATGGATGAAGATTACAATAGCCCCGGAAGATGAGCCTCCCCGGGGCTATTATGATAACCATAGTGGAGCATTCTATGAGAATACTCCTATTTTATCTATCTGGACCGTCCGCGACGGCCTCCTTGTCCTTGACCACCACGCGGGCCGCCTTTGGCTTGTCCACCGCGGCCACCTTGGCCTCCGCGTGCGGAACTGCCGCTGCTGCGGTCATACCCGCCGCGCTCGCTGCTTTGTCCCGCCGAGCGGCCTTGGCCTCCGCGTGCGGAACTGCCGCTGCTGCGGTCATACCCGCCGCGCTCGCTGCTTTGTCCCGCCGAGCGGCCTTGGCCTCCACGTGCGGAACCGCCGCTGCTGCGGTCATACCCGCCGCGCTCGCTGCTTTGTCCCGCCGAGCGGCCTTGGCCTCCACGTGCAGAACCGCCGCTACTGCGGTCATACCCGCCACGCTCGCTGCTTTGTCCCGCCGAGCGACCTTGGCCTCCGCGTGCGGAACCGCCGCTGCTGCGGTCATATCCGCTGCGCTCGTTACTGCCGCGGCTAGAGCGACGTTCGCCGCCTGCACTGTCACGACGGCCCGCCTGTTCGCGGCCGCTGCCCCGGCGTCCACCGCCGGAGTCGTTGCCGCCGTAGGAACGGCGGTCGTTTCTGCCCGAACGGCGTTCTCGACCCTGCCGATCAGCCGTATCGGAAGCAGGTCTACGCTGTCCGCCGCCCTCACTGCTGGTGAACGTGACACCAGCAACTTTCTGGATGTTCCGAAGCTCTGGAATATCCCTTGGCGTAGCGAGCGTCACCGCCACGCCTGTGCCTCCGGCACGGCCGGTACGCCCGATGCGGTGGATGTAGCTTTCGGCATCCTGCGGCATGTCGTAGTTGAAGACATGCGTGACGCCTTCTACATCCAGGCCGCGTGCAGCTACATCAGTCGCTACGAGCAATTGGAGTTTCGCTTCACGAAACGCCTTCATCACTTGCTCCCGCTTGTTCTGGGACAAATCCCCGTGAAGCTCACCGCTCTGAAAGCCCATTTCTTGCAGCTCTTCGTTCAGTTTGGCAGCCCGGCGCTTCGTACGGCAGAAAATAACAGCCAAGTACGGACGATCCGTATTCAGCATATCCACCAATGCCTGTTGCTTACCACGGTCTGTTGTTTGCACAACGACCTGACGGATTTGGCTCACCGGAACGGAAGAAGCGGATTTCACTTTGACATCTACAGGTTCGTTCATATATACACGAGCCAGTTTGCGAATACCGGCTGGCATCGTAGCGGAGAACAGCATCGTCTGTCTCCGGTAAGGAACTTCCTGAAGAATCGTCTCCACATCGTTCAAAAAGCCCATGTGTAACATTTGATCGGCTTCATCCAGGACCAGCATTTTAATGCCGCCTAGATCCAGCGTGCCACGTCTCAGGTGATCCAGCAGTCGCCCAGGTGTCCCAATAATCAGTTGTGCGCCACCTTTCAGTTTACGAAGCTGACGCTCCACGTCCTGTCCTCCGTAAACAGCTAGTAGAGATAAACTCGGCTCCGCAGCAGCCAAGCATTTAGCTTCCTCTGTAATCTGGAGTGCCAATTCACGCGTAGGTGCAATCACAAGCGCCTGCGGGTGCCGCTTGTCCAAATTCAGCTTTTGTAAAATCGGCAGTAAAAACGCAAGCGTCTTCCCTGTCCCCGTATGTGCCTCGGCAATCACATCCTGACCTTCCATCAACAGTGGAATGGACTCCTGCTGTACAGGTGTTGGCGCTGAGATGCCCTGCTCTTTCAAGGCTTCTACCCAATGTTGCTCCACACCTAATGCTGTAAAATTATTCAAGTTGTATTCACTTCCCTTATCTGTATTCAATATGTGTCACGTAAAATAGGTTCATGTGCCATATGACATCTATCGTTCCATAGTTCAGAATTCCCATTTTTGTATCGGTTCTCATTCTCCCCTTTTCAGGAAGGGAGCATATCCGTTATCGTTGAATCTGTTCATGTAACCAACATACGGCCGCAATGCGGCTCAGGACCGTTCCATGTATGACTTTCCTAGTATACGCGAAGTTGAACTGGTTTCCAAACGATTTTAATGAACAGGACCACAGCCTATATAAAAGGTGAATTCGATCTTCATGTCATATATTATGGTATAAGAATTGGTAATTCATGAATAAAGGATGGATGCTTGTGGTTAACAACTTGCATTATAATTTTATAATGGCCGGTTCCTTGTCGGAGAAGCACACTTTGTTTGCTGAAGAGTGCTTTACTAACCTGTTCGATTGTTTTGAAACGCTCCTGAATATATCAGGAATCCGCAATACCCGTGTGTCTATCTATCCAAGAAAGCCAAACACGGTAAGATCCGCTGGGACAAGCAGGAGTTGCTTCGTATTGTAACCAATGATGAATTGATTCCGCTGATGCTGGTTATAGAGGCGCCTAGTATCAAATCGTCCTATAACAAAGGGACGACGCCGGAAGTGTACATTCTTTTGTCCAATGGCCCTATGGGTCAATCTCCCAACAATTGCGGGATGCTTGTTTCGATCCGTCAGGACGTTTATGAACGTATTGACCGAACAAGCGTGGAAGACGTTATGCTGCAGCTCAGCCAGTTAATAAAGGCAAACAAACTGTTACATAGCTCGCGCAACTTTTATGCTGGCAGTAAAGCACGCGCCATTATGGATATTCTTCCATTTATGCTCGAACAGGATACCCCGGATATGAAGTATGTTTTTCAATCGTGGACTCCGTTCCCTTTCCCACACACTTAAACAATTCGTCATACTATTAACCCCAGGAGGCTGCAATTTATGCAAATTCAAGTTCAAAAGGTTGAAAAAAAAGAGAACGAATATCTCATTCATTATCAAGCCGGCGGAGCGTTGCCGTTCGTTCCGCATGATATTGTTCTGATCCATGGCAAACAGTATTTTATAGGTACGATTTTGAAGGTAGAGTCGGAACAGGTCCTTATCCGTATCAATCCAGAATATGAAGACCAACTGACAGGGTCCATCGGACTGGAACTGGCTTTCTCTCCAACCGTTTCTATTCAAGGTGCAGACAGCATTGTCGAAAAGCTTGGCTATTTCCCTCCCTTTCATTATGACCGAATTACAGCTGCTAATATGACGAAAGACCAGATTACGCTGACGATTGAGCTATCCTACGCTAGCGTGCTTGTCCCTAAATCACCGGATCTGGAGCCTTCAACTGAGGCACCTGTAATCCCTGAAGCTCCAGCAAAAGACGTCCCACGCTATGCAGTGACTTTTACATTTCTGGAAACTAAAGAGCATGTATTAAGCCCTGTAGAAACAGAAAATATCATTTTGCAACTTGACTTCCGTTATGAAGAGGCTGATATGGTCGTTGACATCGATGCCTTGTCAGGGCTGTCAGGCAGCTTTCTGTGCAGAGGCATCCGTGCAGAGATTACGGAACTTCATGAATAAACAAGAAGCCCGTGACCTGTTGCGCTGTCATTCTTTTATCCATGATGATCTGGAGCATCCCAAAATGCGAAGCGGATTTTTAGGGATGCTTCGCCCCTTCCAAGGCGAACTGATCGAGGACAATTTTCATGAACTCATGACTATCATTGAAGTTCTGGCAGATGAGTTGGAGAAACCATCCATAGAACGAGAGTTGATTGCCGCACTGTGGGGGATTTGCCAATATACACGGGCATGGGCGTTGCATCCTGATGGTATGCTGCAGCGAAACAACCTGCTAACCATAGAGCAGATCAATACCCTCGACGATTGGATTGATACGATCTCCTATGCGGTTATGGTGCTGCTGGAGGGTGGCGGACCGGAAGAAGCTTTATCGAGCTACAGACATGAGAGTTGATCCGTAGTGATACATATATCTTAGTCAAGGAGGCTGCTTTTGCACTGCTTCGCGCACATAAAAGCATGCCTTTCGCACAACATGCTCTGAAACAATTAGTTGAGCATGAAGAATTCGGTGCATCTGCCAAACGGGAGCTTTCCACATAATCGACAACCAAAGGAGAATCACTCTACTTATGCGTGTAAGAATATTTATATTCATATTGATTATCGGAATTATATGTGTGCCTGCGTATTTTATTATGAGCAGCTTTGGATTATTCCAAAACGAGAAGGTGCTTGTACATTACAAGCTTGCCCTTGAGGTAAAGGGTAAAAAATATGATGCCTGGCCTTTAATCAGTAGCTATACCGCAATAGATAAAAAAGGGGACCATCGTCAGCTCTACTATCAGGCAAAGGGCTCAGGCATGGAGTATCTGTTTCAACTAGCTTATGGACAGTATGAACTCAAGCCCTCCAAAGAAAATCCTTTTCTGGATGGGGGAATCCACTACACCATGGACCACCCTGAGTATGTGCGTGAGGAAAAGCAGTATGAGAATGCTAACGACTACACGGAATTAACCCATTTTTATAATCAGCAGGAACGGATGATTTATACCTATAATCCCGAAGCCAAGCTCGATAAAACATACGTCCGTTCCATCATCACCGCTGGGATGACTCGCACAACTGGTAATTCAAGCCGTCCGGTTAAGGATGACTATATCAATATCAGTAAGCTGTTTAAGGATAAGCTGGGAGTGAATGTGAAGGTAGATGTGGATGAGGACAACAAAATCGTTACCCTATCGATGACATGATTCACATACGATGTACCGCTGCGTTGTTTCATTTCCAACAAAGAGATCTATGGTTTACTAGGATCAAGGAGGCTGGTTGTTGATGTCATTCGCAATTGAATCAGGGCTTTTGCCTGCCCAGATCGCAGCATTGGAGGAACAGATACAGCGTATATTGCCCGCTGGCTATAAACGTTTTCTTTCACAATATAACGGATTTTATGTAGCCGCCCCTTTTTATTGCAATGTGCCCTTCGATCGAGTGGATAACGGAGACATTGATTTGACTTGTTTTTTCGGATATGAGGTATCCAACAAAAATCATGACCTTCTAGCGATTAATGATGAATTTCTGGATGAAATCAATCATGTCGAGAGCGCTTTGTTGATTGGTGCAGATGCGGGCGACAATTTTTACGTTCTGACATGTAAGGAATACACCCCGTATGTGTACTACTGGGACCGCACACATCTTCATGCTTATGATGACAAACTGAACTATGATATTGCAGAGCAGGACGAATGCGGACATTTGTATCTGGTGGCAACAGACTTTACAACGTTTTTTAATCAGGTAATTGAACGACTCAACGAGCAGAAAGGAAGGCCTACTGATGACAGAAATACATAATGCTAAGCAGGGACCGGCTTATTTGGAGGGTTGGGTTGTACCCGAAACCCCCGAGGCATGGGTCGAGCAGGAGTGGACAGGTACGCTTCGTTCACAGGCAGGACATACGAAATTCCACATTTTTTATTACGGAGAACTTATGGACGAGCTGATCACTGGTACTGAATTTGCACCCCAACTCATTATTGCAGAAGATGCAGTCACAGGTGAACAGATCGTGATCTTTGATGGAACCCGCCATGGTTACGATGCTCTGCTATGCGAAGTGTATACCAAGGAACAACAGAACAATCGTTCTCCCCTGCTGCCCTATCTGGACGAAGATGGTGAAGATACTTTCGAGGTAAGCGTAACTGCCTTTTATAATGTGGATTGGGATGACGAGTTTGCAGACGATGTAGATGAGAATGGGCAGCTAGAGCTGATCAATGGCGAACGATGCGATTTTGAAGATGCGAAGCGGAATGGCTATGATGCGATTAGCATTACGATTACCAGCGCTAAAGGTCTAAAAACAGAGATCATTCAGGAAGAACTGGCCTGACGATGGTGTTCAAAAGAATCAAGCATCGGGAAGGCGATATTTTTGTTATCCCCCTGCATGACGGCCGATTTGCGGTATGTCAGGTGATCTGCGCACTGTATGGTAGATTCAAAAAAGCGTTCTCCTTCGGGGTTCTATCCATAGGCCAGAATCAAGCGTACGGAGGTGAAACGACATATCTTCCGTTTACAAATTATCGCGGCCGATTTGAAGTTATATTCACCGCCACCCAAAATCTGACGAAAGGAGTATGGCCCATTATCGATCATCGCCCTCTTTCCGAGGAACAACAGCAGCTAAAATATTTTAATTGCGCGGGCCATCTATACTGTGGGGATGAATATATACGCAATCTGGAACTGGAAGAATATAATCAATATACGGTAATGGGCGTGGCTGGATATGAGTTGGTACAGCAATATTTAGCCCAATATGATGACCGCTAGGAAGAATAGCAGCACAAATAACCACCTTGAAGTTTGAATGCCAAGGTGGTTATTTGACCTGTTAAAAGGGTTCAAACGTATATGGGAATGATGTACGCTCTGTCCCCAATACCGACTTCACGCGCTCTTCATCCACCAACGCTTCGACGAGGCTATACAAATCCAAGGCTGCATACCGAAAATTGCCCGATGTGCGCAGATTCAAAGCATAGATTGGGAATTCCCCCCGTTCATCAGGCGATTGAATATCCCAGATCAGCAAGTCATCCTCTTCACTGGAAGCGAAAGGGACCGCATGCTCCAAAAGCTCCGGAAAACCATCTGGCTCCAGCGCCGCTTCTTGTAAAACCTCTTCTGATTCCAGCAAATCATCAAACCAAGCCCGCCAATCATGATAACGATGAAGCCATGAATCCGGGTGATCGCCAAGAGGAATATGAATGTTCCATAAGCCGCATAGTCGCCCGTAACCAAGAGTTTTGACATAATCTATATAAGAAGGCGGAAAGCCCATACCATTTTCAAAACGATGCTCTATTAGAAAAGCCTCATCATAGTAAGCCTGGAATTGCGGACGCTGTAGTCCTGTAAAAATGCTCATGCTCGCCCTCTCCTTTCGCGCATCTTTATTCACCTTTTCGCTCTTAGGCACATTGAAAAGGTCTTTTTCAAGTGTTAAAATGGGAATAAGATGTATATTCTAAAAAAGAGTGAAGATGCGTCAACATCCTCACTCTTTGGCAACAGCCGCTTTTAAGGGCGGTGGCTGCAAGTTCACGGTATTCGAAATAGACCGGTTCCTACCACGGGCGGTCTATTTCTTTTTATGGAAGGAAAGAATCAGAATCACCAACGTTGCGAATTGAATCATCAACATTAAGGTGTCTTTAACCTCCACAGGCCTCACCTCCCTCACAGGAGACTAGCCGACCGCCCATCTAAGCCATTCTGTTGTTAAGGAATATTATAACATATGAAATATAAAGAGTGCGTTTTTACGATCTTTCCGAAAAGGAGGAACGAACATGGAGCAAAAACGCTTCAAAGATGAATATGGATACAAATATGACTTTAGCGCCGTGATTAGAAGAGGAGAACAGGTAACTGTTCACTGCCCCCGTTGTCAGGGCCAAGCTTTTATTTCCATATCCAAAAAAGACTGTTATTACGTCGTTCGATGTTCTCATTGTTACTACACATATCAGCAGCCCGAATCTTATACATTCTATGCACGCGGCGTATGCAACCATTGCGAACGGTATTTTAATATCGAAATCCATGATGACCGAACGAAACTCCATAAAAATACAAATATAAACTGTCCGCACTGTGAGACACGCAATCAGGTTCCGGTGCATCGTGTGCAATCACGCGAATGGCATACGAACGTGATCCAAAACGGAAAAGACCCTATTTTCCAGCTCCAGCTGTACTTCCTAGATTACTATCGGGGGAAACCTGTCTGGGCTCTTAACCGGATACACCTGAATTACCTGCTCTCCTATATCTCTGCCGAGTTGCGAGAAAAGCCTGCATCCGGTATGATGCGTACGGCTTCCCACTCCATTCCCAGGTACATTAAGGATGCGAAGAATCGCCAGTCCATCTTAAAGATATTACAAAAGCTACAGCATAAGCCAGCGGCTAAGAGAGGAGTCTCCATACATGAGCATACAAACTTTTGACAGCCTTGAAGCACTGGTCCATGCCGTTGACCAAACAGAAATCAATGAATGGGTATTTGCCAATCTGAAACATGTTCAAAGTAATCCGCTCAATTCTACCTATTACATCATTCCCGAGGAAGAATTGTGGGAACTGGAGGATGCCGGTCTCACCGTCACCAATCATCGTGATGAAAGTATACCTGCATCTCTGCCAGACCATCAGGTGCAATCTTGGCTGGAGGTGGCGACTGTACAGGATGTCATTGAAGTGTTACGCCACAGCGGAAGCGAGCCGGATATTGAACGCATTGCGCAAGGACTGCGATATTATCATGAATATGATGCTTTTATGGAATAAGCGTTTCCAGCAGCTCTTTTACCTCAGGGACAGCCTGCTTCAGGCTGTTTTTTAGTTTCTTCGCGCCACCCCATATACGATAAACAAGCACCTCTTGTTCGTAGTTCTCCAGCTTCTTAAGCTCCTCCACCAGTACCTGTGCCTGCTCTACGGTTTCAATTCCGGATGACTTCAGTGGTTTGGCAGACTCGTTGCCTGCCAGTAGAACCCTCGTCCAAACGGGTATCGTGTCCGGTGTCAGTCCGTGTGCGTCAGCAAATACAGCGGCGTAACCGTCCTGTACGGACTGATGTTCACTGTCCACCAGCTTCATATAACGATTCACTAATGGGAAATAGTTCTTTCCTTTTAGGCCCAGTCCCATCACCGCATAGGTTCCCGGCATTGCCGACTTTTCACCGGGCTCTACATCGTTATACCACTTGAACTCTTCCATCACGACCTCAGCATATTCAGCCAGCAACGGATGCAGCGCAGGATATTCAAGTGCATTGGCGAAGAAACGATGCAACGTAGATTTAGCCAACTTGGGTACAGGCAGGTAGTTTTTCACCTTGCTTTTGAACTTCATCCGATATTCCTTGGTAAAGCCCTTTCTTAAAATATCGCATAAATATACGAGTGCTTCTCTATAGCTCTCTTCTTCCTCTGAACGAATCTGAACCTCCAGCGTTTGCAAAATATCATTGGCTTGGCAGATGACTCGCTCACTTGTATATAACGCTGGGATGCTTCCTGATCCGTTCTTAAGCCACTGGGCTGCCTGATCCGAACCCAACTGTGCAGCAATCTCCAAATACTTCTGCCGTGCATCGGCATCGGTCGAGCCCACCCGCATCGCGGTAAGCAGGAACATCTCCATGGCTGGCGCGGGAATTTCCGAAGGGAGAATATCGGGCCTCACTTTATAATCCAGTCCATAGCTTTTTTCCCGATCCGCATACTTCAGCAGAAATTCATCCTCAGCCCAATGCTTTAAGCCACTGCTGAGCTGATACCTCCATGCTTCCTCACGCTTGCGGCTGACCTTCACTTTGGCATCCATTCGATTCAGCAACTCATTCATCCGCTGGGCGTTTACAGGGTACAAATGAGGATCAAGCAAGTGTCTCACTAAGAAGAAATCGTCCTCTTCCTTCGGGATAGCTTTACTGGAGGGGTTGAGCTTCTGCTCTACAAACTGTTGGATAGTGGCTAACAGTTGCTGCCGTTTATCTTCATTTAGGAGTGAGAATGTAAAATGATTGGCCTTATTCTCCAAGACCACTTCCAGATGAAAATCCAGTCGATAACGAAAGAACATGGAGCTGAATTCTTCCGAATTAAATAGCGCCTCTATCTTTTCCTTGAACATAGGCATCCATTCGTCCTGCACCTGCTGCAATGTTACCCCATCTGTAAACCCAGAAATTTCCGCATCCGGTCTACGACGATC
Source organism: Paenibacillus sp. SEL3 (assembly GCF_054602585.1). NCBI lineage: Bacteria > Bacillati > Bacillota > Bacilli > Caryophanales > Paenibacillaceae > Paenibacillus > Paenibacillus sp. SEL3. The sequence continues at coordinate 2,725,175 of NZ_CM137725.1, forward strand.
CCAATCAAACGGTTCGTGGGTATCCACCCACAGTCCATCCTTCTTACAAGTAACTTTTAAGTATTCATGAATCCCTTCGTGAAGGACGCTTTTGATTTGGAATTCGGCGATGCGCTTTTGCTCAGAAGCGTATGTCTGGTCAATCTCCTCAAAAATTGGACCGATGTAGGCTTGTACCCCTGATGTCATAAGATGTGTTCCTCCTTCGTCCCCTCACAAATTGTAGTTCCTACGGAATTAAGATAGACTAATCTATAACTATTTTATTTCCTGATTATAGCATATCTCTCATTTACTTTTGGACTCTACCCCTATAGATAGAGTGCCGGAAAGCAGGTGTATTCATATGTATTGGGTTTCCACACAACATACGACGGTGGCTGCCGAAGAACTGACAACTTTCGAACATACCTATGGATTAACTTTACCACCTCCCTATGTAGCATTCCTCACCCGCTATGGGCCTGGTACCTTTTGCGGACTGCTGGTGATTGAACCGCCTGATGCTCAACTATTACAATCCTATGCGGATTACGAACTGTGGAGGCATGATGATAACTGTCCGATCACCGTGCAACAGCTAGGCGAGTGCGTGGTCATCGGTAGCTCCATAGATGGGGATTTCCTAGCGGTGCACCCTCAGGTCGAAGGTTTGCTTTGGCTACCGCGACATTCGGAGGTCATTACTAAGAAGCCATTAGATGTTCAGGTTCCATTTACAGATACACTGGAGCATATACTACAGGATGAATTCGGAAGAATAGAGCCATTCCCCCGTTATTTCGAACCTGTCAGTCTGGATAGAGCAGCAACATTTCTACTATTTAATCCACCCGAGACGGCGGAAGCTTGCGGTTCAGCCCATCCGAACGATCAAGCCTTGCAAATAGCTCCAGCATCTATACAGGTATTGGCTCAGCGTTTTAAACAGCATTTTGACTCACATCTATGGATTGAAAACGAGCATATCTGCATGGCTTTTCTTCAGACTCTAGGCGGATATGTGCGTTTTAACTATGCATATGGACGCGAAGTGGCGATCATTTATGAACCCACAGCGATAGCACTTCGTGATGAAATTCTAGCATTCTTGCAAAAAGAGCATTGCCAGGTTGTAGAGTAAGAGGAGGACAAATACGAATGACAGTACATTTTGAACGAACCTTAGAAAAGCTGGGACAGATCGCCGATCGTCTGAGACAAGGTGGGATGTCTGACGTGGTATACCAATGGTCGAAGGGGATTTCTACAAGTGAACTAACTGAGCTGGAGGAACGGCTGCAGATGCCTTTGCCTGCCTCCCTGTCTGAGTTGATAAAGCGGTGTGGCAGCTTACATTTGCTATGGTGCCTCCCTCAACACTGTATTGTAGCCGATGAACCGGCTTGTTCATATGAAAGCAGTAATGGCCTTGAACAAGAACCGAATATCCTCGACGATATCACAGGAGAATTTGGCTGGAATCATGAGTATATTGGCTATTTTACATCTTATAGGGAAGATACCGACTCAGCAGCGGACGAGCAACGATATCTGATCCTTAATTATAATGGTGCGGGTGATCCGATACTGCTTGATATGGCGACATCCGCAACAGAGCCAGCGGTGTTCTGTTATGATCATGAGTTGGATCAGTTTACGCTGCTCGCGGAAAATCTACCTGCCTATATAGAAACCATGCTCACCTTGCACGGACTATGGCTGTGGGATTGGTCTAATGTGTCAGACGAGCATGGCATTCAGCTAAACAGTCCACCACTACAACTGTGGCAACGCTGGTTGGACATGTTTTGTACGATGAAGCTGGAGGATGCGCAGTCGTTGGAGACGCTGATCCATTACACCACCATGCATGGCGTAGATCATCCTGCTGTGGTGCAGGCTTTTCAAGCCTATGATCCAAAGGATATTTTTCTTGCCTGGGAGCAGCACTGGCAGAACATTCAACATAGCCAGGTTCCATTCTCTACATGGGCCGTTTGGGTAGGGGAGACCGCAGGGGTTGGGGCTGCTGATTGGGTCCGCTCCTTGTGGGAACCGGAAACCGCGCAAGTATGGACATCTTTAGCGCAAAACAATACCCTACATGCTAAGGGTGCATTTGCGTCCACACGCGCCTATCTGAGCGCCCGCTGCCTACCCGAGCAGGAAGGCTTGGTATGTGTTTGCAATCACCTGCTACAGCATTCGGTTGCAGATGGCAAATTAGAAGGATACACCGCTAATGGGCAGCTACAGCATTTTCATTCACCGCAGGTCATTAACTGGATACGGGATAAGGTCAATCATCCGGTCGATGGCTGGGCAGTACTTTTCGCCTACTCTTGTCCTACAGCTGGGCAGGTGATTGAATGGCTATCCAGTAGTGAGCTTCATCAGAAGATTGCAACGGAGGCGCTAGATATTATGATTCATCGGGATCTTCTGCCCGCTCTGGAAGCAGACGCTTGGGCCAATATCTCAGATCTGCTTCTTGCTTCTTTGCAGCTCGTGATGCTCAAAAAAGATAAGCGTCGTATTGAAGCCGTGCTTAAGCAGCTTTCAGATTTGGAGCTTCGTTAATCTTTCGGAAGGGTCGTATACGGATTCACATGTACAGTGATGTGAGGTAAAGAAAGTTAGCCGCTGCCTCAGCGGCTTAACCCCTTGAGGAAAGTATCTATAGTGAATGCGATCAATTCATCATTGGATTTTGCCATAGGAAGTTCAAAATTTAGGAGCAAAGAAGTCAAGCCGTGCAGCATACTCCATACAGAGCTGGCGAACAAGCGCTCATCTCCTTGAATGATGGAACCCTCCTCCATAACGGCTTTGAGCCCAGCTTCAAGAAGCTCAAAGCCTTTAAGGCTCCCACTGTCTATAAGACTAACCAAGCTTACAGATTCCAGGTTGCTGATAAACAGAATGTTGTAATATTCCGGGTTAGCCGTTCCAAAACGGACATACGCATCAGACACCGCCTTCAGTGTGTCCAGAGCGTTCAATCCCGCTGCCTGTGCTTCATCCGCACGTTGCTGAAGAGCCTGCAGAAACAGGGCATTTCCTTCTAGCAGGAGTTCGATTACAATGGCTTCTTTGTTTTCAAAATAATGATAAATAGTTGTTGGTGAATATTCGATCTGATCTGCAATTTTGCGCATGGAGACTTCAGCATACCCTTGATTCAGAAAAAGCGATCGGGCGGCCTCAATGATTTTCCGGCGGATCTCATTGCTTTCACGTTCTCGGCGTTTGATATGTTTCATGAGTAGATGTACTTGCCCTTTCTGCCTACCCCAATTTGGCGGCGATACGATCAGCTTCCATTATACCCGATTCCATAACCCCTTGAAACCCGCCCCCAGGCTGTGTCCAGGCCCCTACCAATGATAGACGCTTTACTGCTGATTTGTGCTTGAGCCTTTTTATACCGGACTGCCGAACCGTTTGTGCGTAGCCATAAACAGCCCCGTCGGGATTAGCGGTATAACGCTGCATCGTGCGTGGTGTGCCCAATTCGGCAACCATCACTTTGCTGCTAAAACCCGGATACAGCTGTTCAAGGCATCCCAATATCTGCTGTGTCACGGCTTCTTTTTTGGCTTTGTATTCGGGACGTGCGGCAGGCCAGTTCTCCAATCTGTCCAAAAATGTAATTGCGATGACACCCTTTCCCGGTTCATTGAGCTTAGGGTCCATGGCGTTATAATTCGTGAGCATCCAGTTGCCTTTCGTATACTGGCCGCTCATCATTACTTCATAATCTGTCTCCGAATCCGGCTCATTACGCAGGATTAAGTCTTCTTCGGTGATGCCAAGCTCATGAGGTTCACATGATAATCCCAGATATAGCTGGGTGAGAGACGTGCCAGTCTCCAAACTGCTGACAGCTTCCAGCTCACGACGGGCAGCATCATGGTTTTCCAGTAGACGGCCATAGGTATGATGAGGACTGATACCAGACACAATCCAGTTGGCTTTATATACATCCCCTTTTTTCAGACGGACACCAGCAGCTTTACCACGTTCGAGTATAATCTCAGATACCTGACTGCGCAGGTGAACTTCTCCTCCCGCTGACTTAATAGCGTCAACCAGTGCATTGGATAAAGCCTGTGCGCCTCCCTCAATGTAATACGTCCCCTCCATGTGGTAGCCGATCCAGGGAATAAAAAAATACAGGGCCGCAAGTCGCTTTGGAGGCAATCCGTAATAGGCCCACAGCGCGGTGAAAAATTCCGTGAAGCGGTCAGATAACCCAAACTGGCTTACAGCTTCCCAGGTGGTCATTTGCGTCCAGCGGAAAAAGGTCCCAGCTTTGAGCAGGCCAACCGCCTTGCGCCAGGAAGTGAGAGTAGAAAAAGCAGAAAAGCCTGTTTCAAAACGACGAATGCCCGCGAATAGACTGTCAATGGCTTTCACCTCAGTAGGAAACATGTTCTTGAGGAGCTGCACATACTCCTGAACATCGGACGGAATATCAATGTTCTGGCCTTCCCAACGAATGGAGTAAGGGTGCTTTTTGCGGAGAGGAACAATTCGCTGGTCCGCATTACAGGCCTTCAGCATCTGACCAAAGCTTCCTTCCTCGAGTCCGCCGACACCATGCAAGGAGACATCAAAAGTGTATCCCTTTCTTGTAAATTCAGTTGCGAAACCGCCAGGCAGAGTATGGCTCTCAAAAACAGCTGTTCGGTAACCGAGCGCAGAGAGTCTTGCTGCACAGGATAAGCCACCCAATCCTGCACCGATGACAATAACATCATATTGGTTCATGATTTCATCCCCCTTTTTTTTAACATCGTTATATAAGTTAACAGTGTTAAGTTAAGGAGATTATATACCATAATATTACCGTTGCGAAAGTAAAACTTTTTTAATAAAACATCAAAAAATGTAGCGCTTTCACTTGTCAGATTCCAATGAAGGTGCTATCCTTCAAGTGGGATTGTTACTGAAAAGGCAAAACCCGAGTACACTTGTGTACCCGGAGTTTGCCCTTTTTTAATTTGTATGGATTCCACAGCATACAGTTAACCATCCCGAACATGTAGTAAGCGCTTTAAAAAAATGACACCAAAGGAGATTAATCTCATGCAAAGAAGACGTTTTGCCCCTGTTTTATTATCTTTCGTGTTCCTGCTAACGATCTTTTTCCCATCCTCCAGCTCTGCCGCAGCAGCAACAGATGTCCCAGCGCCACAGGCTACCCTGTTTACACAGGTACAGCCTTTGGGTGAAGTCGTTTCTGCTGTTGTACTGAAATACAGCACCAATATTGACGGGGCATCCTTATCCACGTCTAGCTTTCAGGTTCAATCTGTACTGAATGATGTATATACAGATAGAACCGTGACCGGTGTATATACCAATGATACTGGAGCCATCACCAACCGCAGTACTCATGGTAAATATGTCGTGATTGAGCTGGATACACAAGATAAAAATGCAAGTACCCTTACTTACGATGCAACAAGCGCAGTTAACCGCATCAACACGTTGAATTATACTATTAGTCAAAAGAAAGATATTGCAACTTCAAAGAAAACAGTCATCCCAGCCTCTGCACAGACTGTAAAAGCAACAGATAAAATTACACCGATCGTAGACGATTTCCAAAAAAGCATCTTTGAAAATAAAGAAGGCTTCAAGCTGAACTACTTTACGTTTGAGCCTAAAGTTGAGCCCGGCAAAACCTACCCTCTGGTTGTATTCCTGCACGGAAACGGCGAACGTGGTGACGGAAACGGAGTAAATTTGCTGGCAAACGCCGGAGCTGTTACTTGGGCTTCTCCTGAGCAGCAAGCCAAACACCCATCCTTCGTAATCGCACCACAAAGCCCGATTGACTTGGAACATAAATTCATTTGGGCGGATGAACCACGCAACAGCGCTGTAGCCGATTTGGTACGTGAAACGGCGTTAAAATACCCAATCGACACCGACCGAATCTATATTGTTGGTATTTCTCAAGGAGCTATGGGTACGTGGAGATTGCTGGAAAAGAATCTTGACTTGTTCGCCGCAGGTGTACCCATTGCCGGTTTGACCAACTATGAAAAAGCCGTTAACATGTATGCACCTGTCGATCCTAAACACGTTGAAGTACTGAAAAACGTTCCTATTTGGGCCTTCCATGCTGCAGACGACACCACAGTTAGTCCTAAAAACTCGCAAGAAATGGTAGCTGCCATTAAAGCACAAAACGGTAACCTCATTCATTTTACTGAATACGAAGCAGGGATTATCAAACCTACAGGACACTTCTCCTGGGTACCGGCTCTGCAAAATCAGGATATGATTGAATGGCTGTTTGCACAAAAGAAATAAAAAAAAGGCACCTGCTTTCCTGTGTACCACCATCAGGAAAGCAGGTGCAATATCAAAACGAGGAGACTGAAAAATTTCACACTGGTATTGCCATTTGCAGTTAACTTGGAACCTGCTACTTCGCCCGTTTCGCAGCTTTGATCGTTCTCAAAGCTCGTCTGCGAGTTACCTTGTTCGGACTGCTGAGCTGTCTTCTGGCAGTTGCCACATCTGTTTTAGCCATGTGCACATCACCATCCTATTCACTTAGGCTCATATTGGGAGCATGCACCTAAGAAGTGTTATCGATGATTATGATTCTCATTATCAATTAAGATTATATAATGAAATGTAATAGCATGCAAGAGCTTTTGGGGCAGTGGCGACTTTAATACGGAGTCGCCACTGCCTCCCTTCCCCCAGATTAATCCACTTTGCCGCCCTCTACGACCAATTGATCTGTAAAGCCTTCTCCATAAACGGAGGTCAGTGTGTCCTTGTAGGCTTGATGGACAAAATTTTCCTTACCCAACGTTGCCAACTCATTGTTGATCCAGTCTAACAACTCCTTATTTCCCTTTGCTACTGCGGGTGCAATCGTATCTTGACCACCAAAGGCCGGGATGGTTACGGTAAAGCCGGGGTTGGCCTTTGCCCAGGCGATCAGCTCTGTATTATCGTTGGCAATGGCAACGCCGCGTTTGTCTTTGAGGGCTGAGAAAATCTCTGTGTATTGATCGAATTTGAGCAGCTTGATGTCAGGATAATTTTTCGTAAAATAGGTTTCAGCCGTCGTTCCCTTGGCAACAATCAGCTTTTGATCCGAACCCTTCAATTGGTCAATCGTGGTGATTGGAGCGCTATCAGGCGACACAATGCCAAAGGATAATTTCATATACGGATTGGCAAAATCAACTTTTTCTTTACGCTCATCGGTCACCGTAAAGTTAGCCATGATGATATCTACCTTGTTGGATTCCAAATAGGCAACCCGGCTGGCAGCATCCACCAGAACAAATTCCACCTTGGACTCGTCACCCAAGAGATCTTTGGCAAACCGCTTCGCAATATAGACGTCAAAGCCTTGATTTTTCCCTTCCGAATCCACGTAGCCAAAAGGCGGCTTATCTGCAAATACACCGATTCGAATCTTGCCATTCTTTTTAATATCCTCAATCGAAGCAAATTTAGCCGAGCCTGAACTACCGTTGGTATTACCAGCCCCTGCACATCCCACCAAACCAACAAGCAGCAAGCTCAAAGCCAGTAATAACGTCGTGAACTTCATTCCTTTTCTCATCTGTATTCCTCCCCCTGTTTGTCAGCATTTTGCATCATTCGGTTTCTTTCGCTTCTGGGTGCAACATAGAGACCAATAGAAACATGTCGATCTCTATATTGTGATTGGAAGTCGCTCATGGGATTGATGCAAAATGCTCATATCGTTTCGTACTGAAATATATCCAGAAAGTGCTGGGCACGCTCTGTTTCCGGTTGGGTAAAAAATTGCTGTGGCGTAGTCATTTCACATATCTGTCCTTGATCCATAAAAACGATACGATCTCCTACCGACTTGGCAAATCCCATTTCATGTGTCACGATAATCATGGTCATGCCCTGCTGTGCCAGCTCTCGCATGACATCCAGCACCTCTCTGACCATTTCCGGGTCCAAGGATGCGGTGACTTCATCAAAGAGCATAATTTCCGGATTCATACACAGGGCGCGCACAATCGCAATCCGTTGCTTTTGCCCACCTGATAATTGTCTCGGATACGCATCTTTGCGATCCAGCAGACCCACTCGCTCCAATAGCTGCTCCGCTTGTTCAAGTGCCTCCTGCTTATTTCTCCGCTGAACTTTAAGCGGGCCGAGCAATATATTTTCTAAGACCGTCATATGCGGAAACAGCTCGTAGTTCTGGAACACCATTCCGATATGCTGACGCACCTCACGCCAATTCACTTTCTTGTCCGTCAGGTCTTGCCCTCTATAACGGATATCTCCGCTCTGAACTGGTTCCAGACCATTGAGACATCGGAGGAGTGTGCTTTTTCCACATCCCGAAGGACCGAGAACGACCACGACTTCCCCTTTCGTTACGTCCAGATTAATCTGTTGTAGTACTTTTCGGTCTTCGAAGCTTTTGTGCAGCCCTCGAATTTCGAGTAAAACCTCCACAGCCTCTCCCATGACACCCACCCCATCCTGCTAATTTTGCCATCTGCGTTCAAATCTTTTGGAAAGTCTGGATAACGGATAGCATACGAGAAAATATAATATGAAAATAAAGCCATACACCCAAAAGGATGCCGAGGGCGCTTTGATTACACCAAGCTCAATAATCTGCTGTCCGACCTTGACCACTTCTACTACACCGATCAGCACTACTAATGAAGTGGTTTTGATCATCCGTGTCGCCAAATTAATAGAACCGGGAAGCATTCGGCGCACCGCCTGGGGAATGAGTACATGGCGGTATAACTGCCCATATGTCAGTCCCAGTGCCTGCCCGGATTCCACCTGATGCTTGGGCAGTGATTCCAATGCACCCCGAACAAGGTCACCAATCTCGGCTGCTCCCCACAGGCTGAATACGATAATTGCTGTCAATTCTCCGCTGATATTCACATTTAACAAAGGCGTAAATCCAAAATATACAACATACAACCACACCAAAATCGGAATAATGCGGAATGTCTCCAAATATAATCTCAGCACAAACCGAATCGGTCTTGATTGTAAGGTGCGCAGCAATCCCATCAGAATGCCTAATAGAGTACCGATAATAATGGAAAGTAACGCAATCTCCAGCGTAACGAGTAATCCCCCTAATAGACGCTCGAAATTGGAACCTTCAAAGAGCACATTAATCCCCGAATTCAGCATATCGCACCTTCCTTTCCACCCAAGTCAGCAGTATCGACAAAGGTAAAAGCAGGACGAGATATGCCAATACCAGCAGAATTAGCGATTCTGTCGTTTTGTAGTACATACCGATTAGGTCTTTTGCCACATTCATCAAATCTAATAAAGCAATGGCGCCAACAATGGAGGTCTCCTTGAGTAGAAAAATCGCATTCGCTCCCAGAGACGGAACACTGATGGTAAAAGCCTGTGGCAAAATAACATATCTCGCCAGTTGTATCTTGGACAGTCCGAGACTCAGCCCGGATTCCGTTTGCGTTTTACTTACGGCTTCGATTCCACCACGGAACGCCTCAGCCATATAACCCCCGCCCAAAAAGGTCATGCCCACAATGGCACACGTCATTTCGCTCATATGCAGACCTATTTTCGTAAACCCGTAATACAGAAAATATAACTGAACAAGCAGCGGCGTATTTCGGGAAAGCTCAATATAGGCAACAATGATGCCGCTAATTCCCTTCACCTTGTAATACAGTACTATACTGCATAGAAAACCGACGACTAGTGAAAACAGAATAGCAAAAAAGGCGATCTTCAACGTCAGCCACATGGCTTCTCCATATAGCGGCAAGCTCTCTACAATAAAGTCCCAGTCTAAGTTCATATGTGCATACCTTTCAATTTTCAATTATTCCTATGTATTTGCTTTGCTTAATAACAATGATTGTATTCCTGCCCAATTATTACGTCAATACTTTGATGAAAATTTGTCATATTTATCTATGGTTTAGGAAAGAAAAGTGTTGTTTTATTTCAGAAATAAATAAAAAAGCTTGAAATGAATAAATTTCATTTCAAGCTTTGATTTATGCTATACGATTCATCACACGAGTGGCTCTGTAACTACAGGACCGCCGAGCTTCTCTACAATTAAACGGCTTTCCTCATTTAACCCTTGTAGGGTAATAGTTTTACCTGAGTTTCTGTATTTTTGAAGCACCTTGCCAATAGCAGTAACCGCCGAGTGATCCCAAACATGCGAATGGCTAAAGTCCACTACAACGCGGTCCGGGTCATCCGAAGGTTCAAAATGATCAACAAAATGAGACGTTGAGGCGAAAAACATCGGCCCCCTGACATGGTACACCTTTTCTTCATGATCCTCAGTCGTACTGATACGGATTTTAGCCATTTTCCAGCCAAAATGCAGAGCACTTAGCAGTACGCCCACGATTACGCCCTTGGACAAATCATGCGTAGCCACCACGATGATCACCGTGACCACCATAATCAACGTATCTGCTTTGGGAACCTTGGCAATGTTTCGCAGCGATTTCCAATCCACAGTTCCAATACACACCATGAACATAACTCCCACTAATGCGCCCATGGGTACTTCCTTCACAACTCCACCAAGTACGAGCAGCAGAAAGGCCAAGAATACCCCTGCCGTAAAAGTGGACAAACGCCCTCTTCCACCTGAGCTGACATTAATGACGGATTGTCCGATCATGGCACAGCCACCCATACCCCCAAAAAAGCCATTTACAAAGTTGGCAATCCCTTGCCCACGGGCTTCCCGGTTTTTATTGCTTTTCGTTTCGGTCATTTCATCCAAAATGCTGGCTGTCAGCAGCGATTCCAGCAGTCCAACCAGTGCCATCGTAAAGGAATACGGCAGCAAGATCCGCAAAGTATGCCACGACCACTCAATTTGCGGCAAGTGGAATGAAGGCAGCGAACTGGTCAGCGTCCCGATATCTCCTACCGTTTTCACATTCAATCCAAATACATACGTAATGATCGTCATGATGATGATTGCCGTCAATGGAGCGGGGATGCTTTTCACAAATCTCGGTAAAATATACACAATGAGCAGCGTCCCCGCTACCATCGCGTACATGATCCAATTGGCTCCATGAAAATGAGTAAGCTGAGCCATAAAGACGAGGATCGCCAGCGCATTCACAAACCCGGTCATGACTGGCTGTGAAATAAAGCTTATAAAGCGACCTATTTTCAAAACACCCAGCAGCACTTGAATAATTCCTGCCAAAATGGTAGCTGCAAACAGATATTCCACGCCATGATCCTTCACCAGACCAACGACCAGTACAGCCACGGCCCCGGTTGCTGCCGAGATCATCGCCGGACGTCCACCTGCAAAAGAGATGACAATGGCCATCGAGATGGAGGCGTACAGTCCGACCATGGGATTGACCCCCGCAATGATCGAGAAGGCAATCGCCTCGGGAATTAGTGCTAGCGCCACAGTCATGCCCGCAAGTATATCGGCCCGGATATTACCGAACCATTGTTGTCTAAGATTCATACTGTCTCGTTCCAGCCTCCTATATTTACAGAGAGTAGCGTGTTGACTCGCAACCCGTGTGGTTTCGGGCATCCGTCCAGCTGCCAATCGCCAAGGCTCTCCTATCATTCAGTTCGTCTCTCTCAAACGACCCGGTCCGTTACATTCAGTCCATCATTATAACGTAAGGGGTTCGCAGAGACGAATGAGTTAAAAGGCTGTTTACAGAAAGAAATCATCTATTCCCTTGGAATATCGTTCATTATCTTCATCTTATTCGTTTTCTTATATTTAAAATTTTCGCAATTTCTAAGATTCTAACCTGCTAAAGTTGATCACCTTAACTTCATACTCAGACTTCGCGAACTGTAAATCTTGATCCGCCGTAACCAGTACCAATTGGTTTATAATAGCTGTCGCAAGAATCAATGCATCTGGGGTCTTGAGCTTTCTTGCAAACTTATCTTTTTGTTCTCTTCTGATACGCCCCGCTTTAACTGCGATCTCTGAATTAACTGCAATAAATTCCCCGCCAAGAAAAGGTATCGAATCTAAGTCAGTATTAGTAGGCAACCCGGCTATAAACTCGGACTGAGTTATAACAGAAAAGAAGATATTCTCTTTATCTTTCTCAGCTTGTCGTATTACTCTATCCAAAGATGAGTCAAGTCTATGAAGGGCAATAGCTGCATTCGTATCAAATAGATACCCCATCTAATCCCAATCCTCTCTGGATTGTTTAACACTCTCTTCGATCTCAAGTAATTGCTCCTTGCTTAGACTGCCTCGAGAATTTAAAACAGCTTGCAACCCTTTTGGTAACGGGGACTCTAAATCAATAACCTCAGTTTCCCCCTGTTTATTTTCTATAGTAACTTTTGATGGTTCAAACCCAATATCACGAAGGAGACTTAGGAGACGTATTCGATGTATATCCGTTAATTTTTTTGCCACTAAAATCACTCCTTAGCAAAAGATTAGTTTCCGTTCATAGCTTGTTTAATTCGTTTTCTTATACTTAAAATTTTCGCAATTCCTGCACAAGCTCCGATAGGGCTTCAGCAATCTCAGAGTCTGCATGGTGCTGGAGTAAACTCTCAAAGTCAGGCAGTGCTTGCTTCAATAATCGATAGCTATAGTCATAATAACTCCAAAAAGCTACCGGATCATAACCACGTGCTTCCTCCTCTTCCCATTCCAGTTCATCTTCTTCAGGATCGCTGTCTGCTGACCATAGATATTTTTCGTCCAGCAGCATGGTTAGGGAGTCAACAGACTTCTGTGAATCCTCTTGTGCATTTTCCATATCCAATGCTCCAACAACCGCATGGTACAGTTCCAACTCACTCGGCGTGATATCATCCGAATTTCTCGTATGCAAATTACGCAATAAGAAAAGTAACACCCACGGCGTAACCTGCCACAGTGTGCCTTGATGCTCTATCAGATCAGCAATGGCTGCGTACTCCCCATTGGATATCAATTGTGGCAACTCCGTGCCTCTACCATAAGGAGTAGTCAGGCGGTGCCAAGGCACATCTGCAATTTGGAGACCATCCATTAGGGCAGTGTTCATCTTATGAGTATCCATAACTCTCCTTTCTGGTCGGTATCTAAAACCTTCCCGATTTAAAAATGGAATACAGTAAAAAGGCAACCATTAAGAGAGCGACAACAAAGCCGATTTCAATAGCAGGTACATTCCACAGCATGGTCGCCTGATGATTCAGCGATGAACCGATAATCAGTCCGACCATAATAATGCTGAACGCTAACAGCACGATACTGAATGACAGGCGGTTGCTGATCTGATCCAGCCTGCGCAGAAGCATTTCCAGCTCCGGCACAGTAACCTCCAGCTTAAGCTTGCCCTTGCCGATAATCGAGGCTAAATGCCTCGCCTGTCCTGGCAGTTCCATCAGCGCTTCCACCAGCTCAGTCGCACCGCCGAGCAGCTTGCCTCGGATACGACGACCGCTGAAGCGTTCCTTCAGCAGCCTGTTACCAAAGGGCTCAGCCAAAGCGATAATACTGAGGTCGGGGTCCAGATGCTCCACGACCCCCTCCAGTGTCAGCAACGCCTTGCCTAGCAACAGGACGTCCGATGGCAAACCAATCCGATGGCGCTGCGCTGCGCCAAACAGGTCATTCAAAGCATCACCAATACTGACCTGTGAAAAAGGAACATCTGAGTAATCTTCGCGTATCTTGTCCAGATCGGCACGTAGCGCATTCAGGTTGGTATCCGGTTCGACCAGACCCAAACGTTCGATAGACCGAACCATGGCATCGGTATTTTTGCGCATCAGGGCAATAATGAGGGAAGCGAGATGATTCTTCATCTCTTCGCTCAGCCTTCCCGTCATGCCAAAGTCCAAATAAGCGAGACTGCCATTTTTCAGAACGAGTAAATTCCCCGGATGGGGATCGGCATGGAAAAATCCCTCTATAAAAATTTGATGCAACATGCTGTTCACCAGCCGCTGCGCCAGTTCTTTCAAGTTATATCCACGGCGTAATAGCTCTTCACGACTACCCAAGTGAGTTCCGTCTAGAAACTCCATGGTCAGTATACGGGAAGAGGTATGATCCCAGTATATTTTCGGAATATAGATATGTGGGTCCTGCTCAAATTGGAGCGCAATCCTCTCTGTATTACGGGCTTCGTGGTTGTAATCCAGCTCCTGAATGAGCGATCTCCCCAGCTCCTCTACCATCTGGCGAAGCTGATACCGCTCTACCCATTCCCAGCGCTTGGCTGCCATCGCGGTCAGTTCCCGCAAAATGTCCAAATCTCGCCGAATGATGCGATTAACGCCAGGACGCTGGATTTTAATGGCGACCATTTCGCCGCTGTGCAGCTTGCCCAGATGCACTTGCCCGATCGAAGCAGCGGCCAGCGGAACATCGTCAAAACGAACCAGTATGTCCTCTAATGACGTGTCCAGCTCCTGCTCCAAAATGCCACGCGCCGTTTCAGATGAAAACGGCGGTACCTGATCCTGAAGCTTAACCAGCTCACGGATAATAGGCTCCGGCAGCAGGTCAGCACGTGTGCTTGCCAACTGTCCAAGCTTGATGAATGCAGGTCCCAGATCCTCCAGCACAAGCCGAATCCGTTCACCTAGCGTTTTGGACTCGGGAGTTTCTCTCGTCAGCCACTTGCGAGGCAATGACAGCACCTGGAACAGTCCCATTTCTTCCACCATATAGCCAAAGCCATGACGCGCCAGCGCCATGGCAATTTCCCGGTAACGACCGGCGTGCTTCATACGAACCGCCATTTTAATCCAGCCGGTTCGCTTCTTCAGCGTCGCTCGAACCCGTAAGCGCCGCCTTTTCTTTTTCCAGCTCCGCTACCTGTTTTTCCAACAATGCCACACGCTGCTCCAAACTTGTGACATCATTTTCGGTAGGTACTTCCAGCTCCTGCAAAATGCGGCTAACCTGTTCGCGGATCACTGTTTTGAATTGTCCCTGTTCCTCTGCCCCTCGTTCGATCAGACGATCGACCAGTGCTTTGGATTCCGAAGGCGCAAGTTCTCCGCGGTTTACAAGATCCTCGACGGCTTTCTCCACCTTTTCTTTGCTGACAACGGTGAGGCCCCACCCCAATGAGATGGCTTTTTTGAACAAATCGCTCATAATATATCCTCCCCTACCTGTGATTACCTACTAGTATAACCTGAAAAGGGGAGCCGCATAAAGCTCGCAGCTCCCCTTCCTCAATGAATGGAATGATCTATGTTTAACCTGGAAAGCGTCCAGCCCACTTGGCGGCCTGAAGCAGCAGCTTGCGGTATCCCTCGTGCTGGAAGCTTGGCTGATTATGTCCAGGCATCAGGTAGACGACCCGACCCAATCCATAGGACAGTGACCATGCCGCCGGCCACCACTGGCCCTCATGTTCATATTCCATCAGTAGTGTTTTTTCAGTGAATGGATCAAAATCAAAACGATATGGCTCCTCTTGCATTTCGAACGGTTCGATTCCTTCCATAATCGGATGATCCGGCTCCGTTACCTTGAAGGAAAGTGGACCCGCAGCCGGATGCCGCAGGAAGCGTGCTCCCATGAGCTGTGCTATTTCATAACGTCCTTGCAATGTGATTCCGTTATGCAGCACAAGCAGTCCACCTCCGCCGCTGACGTAGGACAGCAGTCCTGCTGTTTGTTGAGGAGACAGAACCTCCTTACGGCTATCGCAATACGAGATGCATAGATCGAATGAGGCTAGATTTTCCTTGAGCAGCATTTTACGATTTTCACTGCATTGTACCGTCATCCAATCTTGTAAAATATGGCTAATCTCTTCGTCCACCCCTTGCAGCGGGTGAAACTCCGGATACGAATAATCTCCTAACAACAATGCTTTTCTTTTTTCCATGATAAATCCTCCTTGCCTGACTTGTATATAAGGACTTTAAAGGCGGGGTCCGTGTCATTCATTCTTGTTTGTGGGGTCAAAACGCTCAGAAAATTCTGTTTGGCCCTCATTCATTTCCCATAACACCGCCATCATTGTCCGAGCTACGGCATATATAAATAATTCTACAGACGGCCTATTAAATCCTTTAGCAGAAGATTATAGCATATATGTTCGCTCGGAATAAACTTATTAAAACTTATTCAAAATTTATAAATCTGAACGATGGCGATTCGGCCTCTTTATGGTATACTCGTAAGAAAAAAAGTGCGTCCATGCTTGATTAACAATAAAGGGCCGCTTTTTGTAAGAAATTTATGCTTGCGGTTATAGAATTGATAAGAATTGCCTCAAACCTTATACATTCTATAAATCTTAAAAAACCGGGGAGGTTGCATGAATGAAAAGGACTGGAATGACCCGGCCCTTGGACAGCTTGGGGCGAATTGTGCTTCCTAAAGAGTTGCGCATGACGATGGAGATTGACATCGGCGATCCATTAGAGTTTTTTATTGAAGACCAGACACTCATGCTCCGTAAGTACAAATCAACCAACTGTATATTTTGCGGTGCGGTTGATACTAACACCTATTTTAAAGATCAGTTTATCTGCGATGAATGTGCGGACTCGATGAAAACGGAAGATTTAGTTCCGGTCACAGCGACTGAAACCCATTCACCCCCACTTAAGCAAAACATGCATATGAAAAAAATTTATCAGCGCACAGACGTTATTTTGGAGAAAATGAGAGAGCTTATGGAAGAACATCCAGCATCTTCACAAAAACAACTCGCATCCATGCTTGGCGTGAGTCAGGGAAGGATTTCCCAGCTGAAAAAGCTCATGTAAGTGAACCACCAAAAAAGTAATGTATACGCTTCCATACCATGTAAGGTTTAAATCTATTGAAATTTAGAAAAGCCGGCCCCTTTCAGGGAATCGGCTTCTTTTTGTTTATATGAAATGGTGGACTCGTTTGCAAAACTATGGACTGTAAGCCCGGCATTGTTCCACCCAGCGTGCTGCCGCTTTGGGAAGAGAAGCGAGATGAACATGCGTGTAGGCTGCCAAAAGATTCCCTTTCGTATAGCCCTCGCTCTGGAGACCACGCATTCCCTTGGTTTGATAGGCGTAAGAGTAGGGGGCGGATGATTCGTCATAGTGCATGACAGAATAATGAAATTCATGTCCCCGAATGGTCTCTCCAGCCTTCAGCAGTAAGCAATCCTGCAAAGCGGTTGCTTCACGGTATCCCAGTGCGGCCCATTTCTCCTGCATGCGGACGTCCGACGGAATAACTCCGGCCATGTGATGGGCATTCCCCATACGATCCGTAAGAGTCCGTGCCAGTACCATATAACCGCCGCATTCGGCGAATACTGGCATATCCCGGCTCACCGCGTTGCGGATATCTTCCAAAAAACCCGTATTTGCAGCGATATCTGCGGCAAACTCTTCAGGGAAACCGCCGCCCAGGTATAGGCCGCTTGCCTGCTCAGGTACGCGTTCTCCCGCCAGCGGACTGAAATAGGCAATTTCGGCTCCCGCCTGACGCAGCAAATCCATATTTTCCGGATAGTAAAAATTGAACGCCGCATCTCTGGCGACGGCGATGACGGGACGTCCCCCGGTATCAGCTTCATGCCCTGCTGATGGAAGCCGATCCAGGGAAAATAATGGGTGCTCGGGCGGGCTGGGCGGCGGAGCCGAATCCGCCAATGCCCGCAGTGCATCCAGATCCGTACCCGCACGGATCAGCTCTGCCGCCCGTTGGAAAAGCGGCTCCAGCTCGCCGCGTTCCACAGCGGGTACTAAACCCAGATGACGCTCAGGAATATCCAGCCCGTCATCACGCTTTAACCAGCCGAGCACAGGGATGCCGCACTCCTGCTCGATCGCCTTTTTGACGATGCCATAGTGCCCTTGGCTGCCACAGCGATTCACAATTACGCCCACAATGCGCAGCTTGGGCTCCAAGCGCTGAAAGCCGAGCACAATAGCGGCGGCGCTTCGTGCCATACTGCGCACGTCGACCACCAGCAATACAGGGCTGTCCGTCAGCATGGCGATCTCAGCGGTCGAGCCGGTGTTGCTGAGCGGGTCCTTGCCGTCATACAGCCCCATGACGCCTTCAATCACGGAAATATCCGCGCCTTCGGAAGCACGGATAAAGATTTCACGCACCGTATCTGGTGAGGTCATCCATGAATCCAGATTACGGGAAGAAGTCCCAGTCGCGGCAGTATGATAGGTCGGATCGATATAATCCGGCCCGCATTTAAAACCCTGCACTCGCAGGCCGCTGTCGGCGAACGCCTTCATCAGCCCGAGGGTAACAGTCGTTTTGCCTGCGCCGCTGCCTGTTCCGGCAACAACAATACGGCTTCTGCGCGTAGCGGCAGACGTATCAGACTGTACAGCCTGCTTCATGATGTCAGTCATAGGAAACCCGCGCTACAGACAGCGTCATATTGCCGCTTTTTTTCTTCTCCAGTAGCCAATGGTCTGCACCAGAAGACAACAAGGCTGATGGTTCACTGACCCCATATGCGCCAGTGTATTTGAAGACGGTTTCCGATGGATTGGGAAGCTGCACCGTATTCAGCTCTGACGGAGTATACGTCACCAGTTCCCAACCGTATTTGGCGCAAAGGGCAAGTAAGCCCTCTTCGTCCTTTTTCAGATCAATGGTGGCAATATTCCGTACGCTTTTCACAGACAAACGCAGCTCTTGCAAGGTGTCCAGCACACCCGCCTCCAGCTCCTCCAATGCAGCCCCACGGTTACAGCCGATGCCAAGCACCAAGCTTTTCGGACGGTACAGCACGCCATTAGAAAGAAGCTGATCTTCTTCCTTCGGCTCCAATAAGCGGTCACTCACGACCAACGCGGCGTTAAACGGTTCTTGTAATGCTTCTGCCGTCGAAGCATATACCTTGATATGCCCAGGTACAGGTTTGTCATAACGCCACCAGTTCCGTTCACCTGTCTCTTGTATGAGCGCAACAGGCTCCTCGTTTACAACAGCAGCGCTCACGGGAGTGGCCTTGTCGAAGCTATCGACCACCCAACCCAGTTCCCGACCCAACATGTCCACCGGAATTGTGCCCTGCACGTCCGATGCGGTTGTAATCACCGCACGTGCGCCCAGCACAGCGGCTACATGACGGGTCAATTCATTGGCGCCGCCCAAATGACCGGACAGTACGCTAATGACATGCTCACCGCGATCATCAATGACGACCACGGCGGGGTCCACCTTTTTATCCACCAAAATCGGTGCAATCATACGAACCACTGCACCGAGGGAAATAAATAAAATAATACCGTTATATTGTTTAAATAAATCCGGCAAAATCAGTTTGACCGAACCCTCGAACAACTGAATGCCACGCTCCTGCTCATCGCCACGCTCAAACTTGGACATATAATACACATCCGTGCCCGGAAAGTTGGCTCCCAAATTGCGAACCATTTCCACTCCATGCTTCGTGATCGCCACAGCGGCAAATGGATTACTCACCGGGCTTCACTCCCTTCCGGTAGCCATGGGTGAACGACTTATCATACAGCTTGGAACGATGCGCATCCTTGTCCACCAGCTCTGGGTCGAGCGCCCAGCCCGCCAAAATCATGGCATGCATCGTTATGCCTGCTGCACGCAAATCGGCGGGTAATTGAGCAAGCGTCGTGCGCACGATCTTTTGATCCGGCCAGGTCGCGCGCTGCACAACCGCTACAGGCGTGTCCTCGCTCCAGCCTGCCGCCAGAAACTCAACGACCACCTTCTTCGCCAGTGTCGCGCTGAGGAATAAAGCCACTGTACAGTGATGGGAAGCTAGATCACGCAGCTTTTCCCGATCCGGTACAGGTGTACGGCCTTCAGCACGCGTCAGAATGACGGTCTGTGTCAGGTCAGGCACCGTTAGCTCTGCACCCAGCACGGCCGCAGAAGCAAAGACCGAACTGACGCCCGGTACGATTTCGTAGGCTACTCCGCGCTGCTTCAGCAACACCATCTGTTCCAAAATGGCTCCGTACACTGCCGGATCGCCTGTATGTACGCGAGCTACACTGCATCCAGCCTGCACAGCCTCGCTCATAATCTCAACCTGCCGGTCCAGATCCATGCCTGAGCTTTGCAATACCTGCGCCTCTGGTTTGGCCGTGGCAATCAACTCGTCGTTCACGAGTGAATCCGTGTACAATACCACATCGGCCGTGCGTAGAATCCGGGAGCCTTTGACCGTAATCAACTCCGGGTCTCCTGGACCTGCTCCTACGATATATACTTTGGGCTCCAACGTCATTTGCTCACCACCATTAAACTCAAATATTCAAGCTCCTGTCCGCGCAGCTCACGTGCGTTGCGCCATACCATTTCATAAGGAGAAGTGACCTTGGTAATGACCGATGCACAGTCCCCAAGATTGAGCTCATCCAGCACATCCAAAATCAAATCCAGTACCTTGGCAACCTTGATAAATACAACCGTATCGTGATTCTCAATTGCCCGCTTCATCGCTTCCCGATCATCCGTAGCCGGAATAATACCGACCTGCTGATCTCCGTCTGCCAAAGGCAATTCCAGCGCTGCCGCCGCGCCCAACACAGATGAAATGCCCGGAATAGATACAATTGGCACCTCTGGATGGAGATCCTTCATGAGTCGTGCCAAGTGAATAAAGGTACTGTACAGATTAGGGTCTCCCTCTGTGACAAAGGCTACATCCTTGCCTTGACTCAGTGCCTCCCAGCAAGCAACCACCGTTTTGTTCCACTCCCGCTCCAGTACAACCGGGTCCTTGGTCATTGGAAAAATGAGTCCCAGCATCTCCTTTTCCTCCGGGTTGACGTACAACTCCACGATCTCGTGAGCATACGATTTGCCCCCCCGGCGTTTCTTCGGATAAGCCACAACTGCACATTCCTGAATCATGCGATACGCCTTGACTGTAATCAGCTCGGGATCACCCGGCCCCACGCCTACGCCGTAAAGTGTTCCTGTTGCCGCCGTATTCATGCTGTCTCTCTCCCCCTCTTGAATAACCAGCTTACTCCCCTGCTACTTCATCAGCCACGTCTACCGACGGCTGTCCTGTAATGACATATATCGGATTGAGTCCGTCAAAACGCGTCATATTCAAAATCGGCTTGCTGCGCGCTGTTTGCAGTAACGTCACCGAAGTATCGAGTCCTGCTGTTTGCATCGCCTTCATACCGTCATGTAGCGTCTCAATCGTTGCAGCATTCACTACAATTCGTCCATCCTTACGCAGACGGGAAGCGCACAGACGAATCAGCTCGGACAATTCTCCCCCGCTCCCACCGATAAACACCGCATCCGGGTCTGGCAGCTCGTCCAATCCGGCAGGCGCTTTGGCATGAATAACCGGGAAATCGGTGCGGAATTTGATCTTGTTTGCTTCGACATTAGCCAGGTCGCCTTCGTTCTTCTCAATGGCAAATACTTGCCCATACTTAGCCAGTCGCGCACATTCTACCGCTACAGAGCCGGAGCCTGCACCGATGTCCCATACGATGCTTCGCTCGGTCAGACGCAGCTCAGACAAGCTGAATACGCGTACTTCACGCTTCGTGATTAGTCCTTTTTCCGGCTTGCGCTGGTGAAATTCCGCATCCTCGAAGCCAAATCCCCGCCGAATTGCAGGCACGTTTTCACCCTTACGGCGGCGCAAAATAACCACATTCAGTGGTTGGAACGTTCTCTGCGCCATCTCATCCAGCGTATAATGCCGATACACCTCATCCGGTCCGCCCAAATACTCGCCGACGAAGGCATCATATTCCGTCATGCCATAATGCAGCAGATAGGCAGCGACTGCACCGGGATGATTGCGGTCGTCCGTCAACAGCGCGACCTTGTTCTGTCCGTCAATCCGCTGCGCCAATCCGATCATCGGGCGACCGTGTACGCTTTCCAGCACCGCATCCTGCCAGCTTTCACCGAGACGCGCAAACGCCAGCTGGACCGAGCTGAGATGCGGCATAATATCCAAATGTTCCGCCCCCAGCTTGGCAGACAAATAACCTGCAATTCCAAAAAAAAGCGGATCGCCGGACGCAAGCACGACAATATCCTTGTGCTCACGCAACCGTCCCAATTCTTCCACCACGGCGGATAAGCCGCTCTTTAATGTTCGTTTTTCCCCTGCGGCTGCCTTGAAAAATCCTAGCTGGCGTTCTCCACCAACCAGCAGGTCCGCACGCTCAATTTGCTCCAATGTTTCCTGCGACAGACCTGCCGCTCCATTTTCACCGATACCAATGACACGGATCACTTTACTCACCGACTCTCGCCCTCCCCAGCACGTTCCCTTTCAGCGTTATCAGTACCATTTCCACAACGATTCCACCACCTGCATGCTCCAGACAATGCTGACATCCATAGGTACACAGCTTTTCAAAAAAGCTCAGCGCATTCGCTTCGGTCATCATATCCGCCACCTGCGTAGCTGTATTCGCCTCTGCCACTGCCGCTGCAAGCGACTCATCCACACCCGCTTCACGCGCGACCTCAGCCAAAAAGCCAAAATCCACCGGAGCGCTCTTGGAGTGAACCATCATGATACCTTGAGCGACCTTGGACAGCTTACCGGGCATACCGACGAGAATAATCTTTTTCATTCCCAGCCGTTTCCCATGCTTTATAGCAAAGCCAACAAAGTCCCCCATCTGAATAAAGGCCTCTTCCGTCAGCTGATCATACATTTGCATGGCGTATTTTTCACTGCTGCCGCCTGTGGTCAGGACGATTTCCTGGCAGTTCATCGCTTGCGCAACTGATATGGCCTGCACGACACTGGCTTTATAAGCTGACGTGGAAAACGGAACGACCACACCACGCGTGCCTAGTATGGAAATACCGCCAAGAATGCCAAGCCGCCCGTTCAGCGTTTTCTTGGCAATTTCTTCACCGTCCGGTACGCTGATGACGACACGGACACCTTTGGCCGATCCATGCTCCTCGAGCACGCCTGAGACGGCCTCCGTAATCATCCGGCGCGGCACCGGATTAATCGCTGCTTCTCCGACAGGCACAGGCAGACCGGGCTTCGTTACCCGCCCCACGCCGATGCCACCGTCCAGTTCAATGCCCGGCTCCTCGCGCCAGCTAACGGACGCGACAATTCTCGCCTGATGCGTGGCATCTGGGTCATCGCCACCGTCCTTGATCGTCGTGCAGGAAGCTTCGTCCGCGTCCAACACAGGCTCAATCAGCTCAAACGCATGATCGAAGCCCGCGGGCAGCGATATCACTGCTTCCTTCGGCGGAATGCCCGTGATGAGCAGTTGTACCGCTCCTTTGGCTACTGCAGCCGCACAAGCTCCTGTCGTAAAGCCTGACCGCATTGGCTTGTCCGGTGCGGGAGCTTCACCGCTTTTCATCCGTTTGGGCTTGTCGGCGGACGCCGCTTCCTTTTCCATGCCAATTCCTCCTTAACCTCTTCTGCTGATCATGTTCCAATTCATTTCATGATACAGCAAACGGACAACCGCATCTAGCGGACAGCCATTAAGGAGATCGCATTCAATGCTGCTACGACAATTGTACTGCCGCCCTTGCGTCCAATATTCGTAATGAACGGAATATCCAGCTTGCGCAGCTCGTCCTTGGATTCTGCCGCCGATACGAAGCCTACGGGCATGCCAATCACCAGTCCGGGCTTGGCCGCTCCTTCTTTCACCAGACGAATCAGCTCCAGCAACGCTGTCGGCGCATTACCAATCGCATAGATACCACCTTCGCTCGCCTGAATCGCTTTGCGCATCGAAATAATGGCGCGTGTCGTATTCAGCCTTTTCGCTTCTTCCATGACGTCAGGGTCAGATATGTACACATGCACATCCCCGCCAAATTGACGGATACGATCCTTACTCAGCCCCGCTTGAATCATCTGCACATCTGCCACTACCTGCTGGCCTGCGCGAATAGCTGCAATCCCGGCTTCAATCGCTTTTGGATGAAACACCATGCTGCGGCCCAGCTCAAAATCAGCAGATGCATGAATGACACGCTGTACAACGGGATATTGCTCTGCTGTAAAAGGATGCTCTCCCAATTCTTCTGTGATCATCTCGAAGCTTTTGCCTTCAATCTCCTGCGGCTGTACCGTTAGCGGTTTAAATTCTGTTTTGAAATCCATGGTAGACCACTCCCTTATGGAAAATTAGAAAATAGTTTAGGAAAATGACAATTCATTGCTACTAAAATCATGGATACCTGTAAAAACACCTGTTTTAAGATGACTATATTTTAAATACATGCCAGAAGTCGTTCCTGATGAACTGGACTCGCAGGGGTAAGGCTCAACTCAAATTGAAGTTTTCTCTTTTGCTGTACGCAGTGCGTTGATGACTCCGTCGAAATGATCAAATACTGTGCCAAATTCCACTTCCGGCCTGGAAATCAAAAGTACGTGAATCCCCAGCTCCAATGCAGATTGAACCTTTTCATCCACTGCTCCCGTGCTTCCGCTTTCCTTGGTGACCATCACGGTCGTGCCATAGTGCTTGTACAATGCTTCGTTCATCTCGCGGGAAAAGGGTCCCTGCATGGCAATAATATTTTTTTGCTCCATGCCCAGTTCGCCGCATTTCTCCATATTGTCCAGGCGCGGCAGCATGCGTATAACCAGACGAATCTCCGGGTCTCCGAGTAAATGCTTGGTGAACGTGCCGAGCGTCTTACTGCCCGTCGTAAGCATTACAGAACCTTTGAGTTGCTTCGCTTCTAATGCGGCTTCTTCATAGGAAGACACGATGTGGAGCAACGGATGATTGTCATATACAAGTCCTGTCCGCTCATAGCGAATATAAGGAACCCCGGACTCGCGAGCGGCTGTCATCGCATTCGCATGTGCTTCTTCTGCAAAAGGATGACTGGCATCAACAACCGCCTGTATTCCAAGCTCCCGAATCATTGCAGCCATTTCATCGGCTGTCATTCGGCCTGTACGTACGTCTAGTCCCGCTTCAGACAAGCTGGCTGCCGCGCTTTCGGTTACGACTGAGGTCAATACGTTGAAGCCATTGTCACGGATTTGCAGCGCCAATTCCCGAGCATCGCTCGTTCCGCATAGCATGAATATCATGAGCCCTTCACCTGCCCGCTTCCATTCACTACAGATGGCGTATGTGAATGCTCGTGATGGTGATTATGGTCATCATGGCTGTGAGCATGGACATGCTCATGAGTGTGATCGTGGCTGTGTGTATGGTGATCATGATGGTCGTGCTCATGTGCATGATGGTGGTGATGTTCATGTTCATGATGATGATCGTGGTCATGATCGTGGTGATGATGGTGGTGCTCCTGCGCCTCCAGACGGAACTGGCAGTTATCACAATTGGCTGTAACCTTGCCGAACAAACCTTCCTTAGCTCGCTCCAGCACCAGTTCAACCAATTGGGGATGGAAACCAAAATATCCGCCCATCTCCACTTGTAATGCAGGGTGAGCCTCGGCAAATTCCTGGGTCATTTCTCCGATGCGTTTAATCAGCACACCCGTGAACAGAAAATAGGGAAGCACGATAATCTTTTTGGCCCCCAATCGTACACAACGCTCCAATCCATCGGGAAAGGAAGGCTGCGTCACACCGATAAAGCTGCTCTCTACCCATGTATAAGAAAGCTTCTCCCACAGCATACGGGTGATTTTGAAAAAGTCACTGTTCGCATCTGGATCGCTACTTCCGCGTCCTAATACAAGTACCGCCGTTTCCTCGTCAGGTACCTCGACAGATGCCTCGACAGATGCCTCGACAGCGCTAATCATCCCCGCTGGAACTGCAACCGGCTGGGCCTCTTTCAAGCGGCTTAGCAGAATGCTGACGATTTTCTCGTGAACACCAATCGGACGTCCGTATACAAATTCCACCTGCGGATATTTCGCCTTTGCCCGGTCAATAGCCATCGGAATATCAATTTTGGCATGTACCGCTGCGAACAAAATAATCGGAATAAGAACGACACGCGTCGCCCCTTTCTCCACACAAGTTTGCATCCCATCAGCAATGCTGGGACGTGCCAGCTCCAAGAAACAGGTTTCCACGCACATATCCGGTACCCGATCTGCCACTGCCTGTGCAAATTCCAGCAGTTCCTGGTTCCCCTCCGGGTCCCGACTTCCATGTCCAACCAACAATATTGCATCCACTGCTGTTGTTTCCTCCTCTTGAATAGGGATAGCCTGCATGACGCCCTATTTTATATATATGCTTGTATCCCGTTCATCAGGCCTTCAGTCCATTAATCACCACAAACCGCATTCACTTCTACCGTTACTGGTGCATCTTCATGCCGGAACCCCGCAACGACACCTACACGCTTAAAAAATTTATGAAAGCGCTCATTCGGATGTCCTTTTTCCTTATATTCAGCGATGACATGCTCCACGATGTCCGTAATCTGATCACCCGGAATTCCTTCCGCTACAGGCTGAGCGGCATGAGCATTGCGGCCGAATTTTTTGCCACCGAGGAAGAGATCGTACCCACCCTTGCGATAGACGATTCCGATATCCTCTAGTACGGCTCCATAGCAGGCCATACCGCATCCGTTCAAAGCAATGCTCGTTTCCTTGGGTGCCTGTAATCCACCAAGTACAACCTGTAAATGCTCAGCCACAGGCACAGCGTCATCCTTCTCCATATTGCAGAAGTCGCACGCCTTTACCTTAAACACATCGCCAACCGGCATGACAATGAATCGTTCATCCCGCAGCCGCCCGACCAGTTCCTCGGGGTCTGCACACGGCACGCGCAGCACGATCTGATGATCCGGCGTGTATTCCAGCTCGCCATCATCACCCGCTACCTCGGCGAGCAGCGCCATCTGGCGAGCGGTGAATTTCTTGTTTCCCACACCCGGGGAAACACCCACCTCAAACAGCGCAGGCTTGCCAAAGCCGCCTGTCGCCATCCCGGCCGCGGCCCCTGCTCCGGCCACCGCCGACGTTCCGGCGGTGCTCTTGGCGGTAGGCGCTTGCCCGCTCCAGCGAGCGTTGGCTTCGCCAGGCAGCTTGCCGCCGACAGCGAGGCGGCTTAGCGCCTCTGCCGCCAGCGATGCCGGGGCCGTGCCGGTTTGCACAGCAGTTGTTGCCTGCACAGCAGCCATCGCTTGCGGGCGTGCCTGCGTCGCAACCGCAGCGCCGCTCGCGGAGGGTCCAGCGGGCGTAGTCGGGGCTGCTCCTGCCTGCGGTGTACCCTCTTGCGCTCCCAGCGACCACGGCTCCGCTTCCGTGCGGAGACGCTGATGCGGCTTGAGCGCCTGCTCGGTCGCATCCAGCGTGTATTTGCGCTGATATCCGCGCGGAGTCACGATCAAGCCGTCATACACCGTCGTCGAGGAATTGCCGATGATTACAGTCGTCAGCATCCCGATGTCGTGGTTCAGCATATCTTCCAGCGTCGTTACAATAACTTGCTGACGTTCACGATAAGCACTCTTCACCAGCCCAACCGGAGTTTGCGGATCGCGGTAACGCAGCAAAATGGACTGCGTCTCCACAATCTGGCGGGTACGCCGGCCACTGCGCGGATTATATAATGCAATCACAAAATCGGCCGAAGCCGCTGCTTCTACGCGCTTCACAATCGTTTCCCATGGGGTCAGATGATCACTCAGACTAATTGTGCACGCATCATGCATAACTGGCGCCCCCAACAGTGATGCACAGGACTGAATAGCCGAGATCCCCGGCACGACTTCTACTTCAACTCCGTCCTCGCGTCGCCAGCCTTTTTGCATCAGCACTTCGTACACCAGCCCTGCCATGCCATAGACTCCTGCATCTCCACTGGAAATGACGGCTACCTTCTTGCCCATCTCTGCTTGGCGAACCGCCTCCTGCGCACGGCTCACTTCCTCTGTCATCCCTGTACGTACAATCTCCTGTCCGTTCAACAACGGACGGATCAAATCAACATAGGTATTGTAGCCGATAATGACCTCACTTTCGGCCAGCGCATCCAGCGCCCGTTTTGTGATATGTTCCATATCTCCTGGTCCAAATCCAATCACCAACAATTTTCCTAATGGGCTCATCGGGCTCCTCCTATTCATCCTTTTCAGGGCAGCTATGCTATCTATTCCAATGATTTTTGGACATCCTGTAACTCAAAAAAGCCCCATCCTACCCGGATGGGGTTTCTATGTACGTATCTCTCATCAGACGAACAAACAGCGTAAGAAGACACGATTTGTCTTCCTCCAGCCTGCCGTTGTTTTCCATCTGTCTGTTTACGCTTCAAACGCTGCTGCACGTTCATATCCACGCAAACCTCTAGCCAACATGGAAAAAGCAACGTGTGCCTGATTTCCTGATTTCGTACACCCATCCTCTCCGCGAAGGTTAACGGTGCATACAGATCAAGGTAGGTCTCCTGGCTTGGCATCAACGGATT
Organism: Paenibacillus sp. SEL3; assembly: GCF_054602585.1. NCBI lineage: Bacteria > Bacillati > Bacillota > Bacilli > Caryophanales > Paenibacillaceae > Paenibacillus > Paenibacillus sp. SEL3. The sequence continues at coordinate 2,753,503 of NZ_CM137725.1, forward strand.
CTTTCGTCTTCCCCGTTTTTCACGAGTGACCAATTAAAAAAATCCTCTTCCTTACAGTGGCGGGACCGCTCGGGATTTGCACCCGATTCCCTGTTACCCTTTGCTCAACCGCAAAGGCACCTTGTCTGTCCGCTATTTGATTATGGGTCTTATCATAACCTTGCCTCAATCAGTTGTGCAAGCACGAAAAACGCTTTATTTTAAGTTCTCTGCTTTCTTTTTTAACATATGTAGCAATTCGTCCGGGTCCGCAGAGATACTCAGTAGCGCTGGATGATCAGCTCCGGTAAACCCTTCCTGAACGCTATGACGTACCATTTCTATCAACGGGTCAAAATATCCATTTACATTCAGCAGCCCAATAGGCTTGCGATGAATGCCAATTTGCGCCCAGCACAATACCTCGAACAGCTCCTCAAAGGTTCCCAAACCACCCGGAAGGGCAATAAAAGCATCGGCCATCTCGCTCATTGCCGCTTTACGCTCATGCATGCTTGCTACCTCAATAAACTCGGTAACTCCCCGATGTACGATCTCTGCATCGAATAACAGGGTGGGCATAATACCGGTGACCTGACCGTCACCCGCCAGCAGTCCATCCGCCACCTCTCCCATCAACCCCCTGCTAGAGCCACCATAGATCAGACGGATATGATGGCGAGCCATGGCTTCCCCCAGCTTGCCTGCCGCCTCAACATATACCGATGAATGTCCAGGTCTGGACCCGGCAAATACGCAAATAGAATTCATTAACGTCTCAGCTCCTGTCCTCAAGTATCATGCATCGAAACTTATTCATTATATTAGACAAATATTTTCGCTATAACAAAAAACTTTATCGATGCATGTCCAACAAAAAAAGATAAAGACCTCGTAGGCCCTTATCTTTATTTTACTCTGGATTAGTAAATATAAGTTCATTTTCTGCTTACAGCACTATCATTTTCTAACTCATTTCAAATGACCGTTCACACTCTTCAGACCGTAGCCATGCGCCGAATCACGATGTTCAAAATATTTGCCCAGCTCCACCATCATCGCGCCCATGCGTTCTTCAGTTGGGAACACGATTCGTTCAATCCCTTCTTCCACAATGGACTGTGCGGTCACTTTGCCTACCGATACAGCAATGACATCTTCACGAAAAGCTTCCAGCAAATCTTCAATTCGGTTTTGCTCTCTGGCATATTGGGCCAAAAATCGAATTTGCGGACCACTTGTGAACGTAACAGCATCAACATTACGATGGATAACATCCTCTAGTAACGCCTGCAATTTTGCTTCCTCAGGTGGGATATGCTTATAAGGAAGTACCTGGCGGGTCACTGCCCCCTGCTCGTCCAGCCATTTTACCAACCGTGGGGCTGGATCGCCATGCAGTTGCAACAGCACTTCCTTCCCCTTCAGATCGTATGGGGCGAAAGCTCCTGTCAATCCGATCAAACTTCCGTCCTCGTCTCGTACTGCTGGCGTAAAGCCACGCTTTTTGAGTCCATTGACCGTCTTGTAGCCCCGCGCTGCAATGTTGGAAGATTGCAGCAACTCTATAATCTGCTCAGCCACACCCATATCCTCTGCCATATCGAACAGGGCATCCAGCCCCATGCCTGTCGTGAAGATGTACCAGTCCGGAGGGTTCTTTACCCACGATACAACAGCGTTGCGCAGCTCGATATCATCTAGAAAAACAGTGCCCTGGGCCGGACGATGTACTGGCTCCCCTCCCATCTTCACAACTAGCAGCGCCATTTCGTCTGCTTTACGGGGACCAGCAAGAGCGACTCTCTTACCTGCCATGCGTTGTGCCATTCTGTTTCCTCCCTAGTAGAAGTCGTATTTCTTTCTACCAAGTATACAATCAGAGGGGTAAAAGACAAATAAGAATTACTTTTTCGATGAATACAGGAATCTTATAAGTGGGTGTGTCCTGTTCTGTCTCCCTGCCGGCTTTCTTTCTGACTACTGCTATCCCGCTCTCCGTTAGATCCCTTATCATCTCCGCCTTTCCCTTTAGATTTGGGTCGGAGCAACATCCATAGTACCAAGGGCATAAGTACAAAAAAAATGATCATCACCGCGGTCCACTCCCGGCTGAAATCAAAAACTTGCACGATGTTGGAGAACAGCATAAACGAACAGACATAACCTAACAAACCTACGGGCCAAACCATCAGACTCCCCCAGGCATGGGAGAACATACGCTTTACCGCCAAACTGGTAACGTACAGATCAATTCCGATCTTCGTAAGAAAGGTTGGTACGGTCAGTGCTGCCACGAACAAGTCGAACCGATCCAGAAAGTCCGTTAGCTGCAATTGACGCACCAGTTCATACGATGGATAGAACAGCCGTGACAAGATAGGAACACCAATAACCAACTCCGACTGCAACACCAGCATGATCAGAAAAGCGGTTCCGAGCAAATGCCCATACCACGCACTACGTCCATTATAACTCTTTCCAGAAATAACAAAGGGAACCATCAGGATATCGGCCATATATCCCAGCATGCGCCAGCTGCCCTTGATCACTCCCTCTACCTCTGGATGTAAGTAGGGTCTCAGCATCGAAAAATCCATATTACGCCCAAAAAAAAGCGGCATGGTCAACAGCGTCAAAATCAACATCGGCAAAAAAATCTCGGCCATATTCACGATGGTGCTTATTCCGCCTTTGGCCATAAATACCAGAGTCAACAGCAAAATAAGAGAAGTGACCACAATCGGAGTCAGCGGCAAAAGCACAACCTCCACTAAATCCGTGATAATTCTCAAATCCCGTGCAAAAATGATCAGGAATAAAATAAGGTAGACTGCAAGCAGCATACGTCCCAGCACAGGATGAGAGCTCACCATCGCCTGCATTAGATCCTGGTCAGGAAAACGACGCTTGAGTTTCAACATCGCCCAGATCGGCAAGCATAGCACGATAGCCGCAATTATACAGGTCCAGTAGGCATGCTGATTCGCGTGATCCGCTGCCTGCGCCGGAGCATGTATAAGGGTAATACCGACCTCCATCAATACACCCAGCAGTACGATTTGTCTGGTTGTGAACTGTTTCATACAGGTCATCCTCCTTTTCTCCGCAGGCATCCAATACACGATTTACAACGTAGGGGGGAGCCACAAGTCAATAAAACGGGTAATCCATGTAGCCACATAAACGGAACTCTTCGTCGATGTTCCGTAAATCCAGATACCAATGCTAATAACATACAATACGCGGGAGACCCAACGATTGATGGCAGGTGCACTATTAATACTTTTGCGATCAATCAGATACATGAAGAGCATAGCCAGCAATAAAGGTAATAAGAATACTTTATTCATTCTGGATTTTCTCCTTTTTGACCCCGAATGGTTTGGTGACCGCACCGATATTCTCAATATGCACGACCGGATCTATGGTGATCTCCACCTTGGGATATAGTTGCTCCCATTGAGGTTTAATCCGTTTCCATTCATCCGGGTGACTCGTAATAATAGCCCGGCCCAAACCAAGTATGTCTGAGTGATACTTTTGCTGGATTACCTTGACACCCTCTCCCAGTTCCCTCTTAATTTCCTCGGCTGTCTGATGTTCCAGCCACTTCAAATTTTCCTCGTTAGAAATATCGAAATCCGTCTCATTCTCCTTCACATTCCCATTGCAGTTCATATGAACGGTCATTCGAATCTCATTCCCCTGAATATAGGGCTTAATATGGACTTTATTTTCGATGAGGTGTACAGATATATAGCCTCTACCTTTGGGAGGGGGGATAAATATTTCTGTCTCCTTGGCTTGTTCCATACCCAAAAGCAGAAATCGACTGAGATGGTTATCAATAATCCCTGTTAACCTGTCTTGTCGAAAGACTGCCAATCCATCGATCTGAATATTCGTCTTCTTGTCTTTAAGACTAGCGGGCCCATTCTTCACCAGAGACATTACTGGCACCACCGGGTCAATGCCTTCCAGCAGGACGGAATTCATCAGCAGTTTAACGGAACGAGGTTTTTTCATATAGGAAAAGTTAAGCTCACGCACCATTTCCGCTGGATATTGCTCAATCGGAGCATCTGCCTGAAGCACTTCCATCGCTGACCCCTTCGTGATAACAACCAGGGAAGACAGACGGTTCTGCGGAATACGTGCAATGACATCCATCATTTTGCTAATCCCTTCCCGTGCCAGCGTCTCGCCGAACAGCAGTACCCGCCGATGGGAGTAATTAAGTGTTCGCGAAACCCCGCGCTGTTCCTCGGTACTTGCTCCTCGAAAGCTTGGACCTGTTTTGGACTCCAGATAGTAGGACTTCGTACCGCTTGTACCTCCCCCTCCTCCTGTGCTGCCCGAAGATCCGAGTTGTCCAGGCAAAGCAATTTGCATCGTTACCCGGTATTGATCGCCTTCCTTGTCTAGCCCGGTACCCATCACAAAGGCCACATCGTTCACTTCACGGCGATCCCAGCATCCTCCCAAAAGAACAGAACAAAGCAGCAGACAACAGAGCACAGCCGCTTTACGTATTTTTTGTGTATTCGATTTGGGCTTCATCACCATCCCTCCTCGGTGGTAGGCGTTCCATTCATCTTTTCCTTCGCTCGTTTGTTGTTGTCTTTACCAATCCAGGAAGGACGTTTAGTCATTTTCCACCAAGGTGCACGGACGACGATATCCTTTTGATCCGTATGGTTGTACGGGCTATATCCGCTCATGTAAGGGACACCAAACGATGTTAGCTTGGTTAGATGCGTAGCAATCAGCGTTGTCGCAATAATGATCCCAAACAATCCGAATAAACCCGCCATCAGCATGATTGGAAATCGTAGCAGGCGAACTGTGATGGCAAAGTTAAAGCGTGGAATGGTAAACGAAGCAATACCTGTGAGCGACACAACAATGACTATGGGTGCCGATACAATCCCTGCCTGTACTGCGGCCTGCCCAATTACGAGCGCACCAAGAATACTAACGGCCTGACCGACCGTTTTGGGGAGACGAATCCCTGCTTCACGTAATGCCTCAAAAGAAATTTCCATCATTAACGCTTCCACCAGTGCTGGAAAAGGGATAGATTCACGAGCCGCTGCAATACTTAATATGAGTGTCGTCGGCAGCATATCATGGTGATAGGTCGTAACCGCTACATATATTGCTGGCAGAAAGAGAGCCATGATGAGAAAAAGAAAACGAATCCAGCGCACCATATTACTGATGAAAAAACGTTCGTAATAGTCCTCGCTTGCTTGCATCATCTGCCACATCGTGACCGGGCCAATCAGAGCAAAAGGCGTTCCGTCCACAAAAATAGCAAAACGTCCTTCCAGTAATTGTGCGGTGACGGTATCCGGGCGTTCAGTATATTCCATTTGCGGAAACGGAGAAAACGGATGATCCTCAATCAGTTCCTCAATATATCCAGTCTCCAGAACACCATCAATTTCAATATCGCTGAGCCTTTTTTTTACATCCTCCACCAGTTTGGGATCTATGATCCCTTCAATATAGGTAAGGACGACGCTCGTTTGAGTTTCTGTTCCGATGGTCATGCTGTACATCTTGAGCTTGGAGGTCTTCAACTTGAAACGCAACAGTGCCGTATTGACGCGAAGGGTCTCAGTGAAGCCCTCACGCGGCCCGCGAATAACCGCTTCCGTCTGGGGTTCCTCCACGCCACGGCGGACACCACCCTTGGCACTAAAAATATAAGCACGAGGCGTACCATCTACGAACAAGGCGGCATTGCCGTCCAGTATCGCTGCCGCTACCATCTTCCATTCGTCCATCGTTTTGGTCTGGGACATCGAGATGCGAGTTTCATCCAGCGGCTCCAATTTGCCGTTTACTTCAGGGTCCTTGAGCATCATGCCCAGAATGACAGGCCGCAGGATATGATCCTGCAAATCCTCTGATTTTACCGTACCTTCAAAATAAGCCAACAACCCTTTGCGTTCAGGGGAAATCATGAGCTCTCGGTAGACGATATCAGAGCATTCCTTGAAAATGTCACGCAAAGCAATCAAATTGTCTTCCACATTGCTACGCAGCGGCTGTTCCAGCCACGAAGACTCAGGCAGTCCTTTAGGCACATTGGAATTTCGTGTCTTGCGGTCTGCGGCTGGAATCGCTCTCCGGCTCCACGGTAGCTTCGGCAACTTGGGAAAGCGCCCTTTCTTCATCGTTATTCCCCCTTTACGAATGAGCCGAACAGATAATATGACCTATAGGATGTACCAGCCTGCAAAGGATTATGTATCCAATGAACTCAACATGTTGAACGGATAACAAAAAGACCCTGCAATGATGCAGGGCCTTCGAAAAATCCATTATATATCTGAAGATTTATGATAAAGGAATGATTAATCTCCCCAATACTCCTCGGGATGGTATTCAATCTCAGAACCAGCTTTGAACGTAAGCTCATCTGTCTGATCATGATATTCCACGCTTTCCGGAGTGACGTAATACCAATGCTTCACCACGGGTCCATCATCTACTGGCGTTACAAAACGAAATACGTTCAACTCCCCGCTATAACGCACAATCGCCTCCGCCGTCCCACGCGGCAGCCCTTGAAGCGTGAAGCGAAACACGCCGTCCACCGATTCCAAACGGCAATCGAAAACCTGCTTGCGGCTGTCAGCAAAGCTTCGTCCCGTGACGGCATGCTTGATCAGCCATGTTTCCTGCTGCGCCATGTGCGCACCTCCTTTTAGGGCAAATCAATCAACATATAAAAAGCAGACTCCTCTGCTTCCAGTGCTAGCTTCGGCTCCTGCTCAATACGAGCTGAATCGCGCCCTTGCAGAATATGTTCACCGTTCACACGCAGTGAGCCTTCAATGACGAACAGGAACACGCGTCGCCCCTCGGCCTGTGTGAATTCTACTTGCTCTCCAGGCTGAAGCTTGCTTAAATAAATCGTTAAATCCTGGTTGATTGCAGCAATTTCACCCTCTGTGCCCGGTACACGTTTTCCGGCAACGACAGGCAGAAGCTGACCGTGCAGACGCTCAGGATTGAACGCTGTGGCCTCATATGACGGTTTCAGTCCTCTCGTATGCGGGCTAAACCACAATTGCAGCAGACTGACATCCTCCGTTTGTGATGCGTTGTGCTCCGTATGAATGATGCCGTGGCCCGCTGACATTCGCTGAATGCCTCCAAAACGGGTCACTGCTACATGTCCACGGTTGTCTTCATGACGCAGTTCCCCATACAGCACAATCGAAACAATCTCCATATCACTGTGCGGATGCGCCCCAAAGCCCCGTCCCGGTGTGATGACATCGTCATTACAGACACGCATAGGACCAAACGCTGTATTGTTCTCATCCTGATACTCCGCGAATGAAAAGCTGTGACTCCCCCGCAGCCAGCCCTTATCGAAGCTGAATCGGGAAGCCGCCGGATATATTGTAAACATAATAGCCCTCCTTCAGGAAGAAAAATGAGATCAAATCCCTCTCATTGTACCCGAGCCCAAGCGATAAAGCTACGCCTCTGTCTGAGTGATAATCTCATCTATAAAAGACTGCAAGGTACTGGTAACAAAGGCTTCCTTACGTCGGATAAACACCGTTGTTACTTCATTGTACGGCTCAGGCATTGCATGACCGCACACAAGGCCTTGAGACACCAGCCCGCTGATCGAAGATTCGGGAAATACGGTCATTCCAATACCAGCCGCCACACTGCCGATAATCGTCTCAAATGTCCCAAACTCCATAATCTGTTTGGGAATAATTCCTTCCATTTTGAGCCAGGTTTCCAGCCGTCCCCGGTAGCCGCAGCCTTTTTTATATAAGAGAAGCGGACGAGTCGTGAGATCCTCAACGGAAAAATCATCTCCTTGGGATACAAGGACCAGCTTTTCCTGAAATACATCAAACTGTTCAATGAGCGGATGCTTGACCGGCCCGGTCACAAAAGCTCCATCCAGCCGCATTTCTGCAACCTCCTGCACCAGAGACTCTGTAACCCCAGCCTTGAGGGACAACTCGACATCCGGGTACTTGCTATAGTAAGCATGTAAAATGGCCGGGAGGGCAATGACAGTCTCCACAATGCCAATCTCCAGTACCCCCGAAGGTGCAGAGGTATTCTGAAACGCATGTTTCATTTCCTCAAATTGCGATAAAATGCTTTTCGTATATTGCAGCAGACGCTTGCCCTCGGCATTGAGGATCATTCCCCGCTTATGTCTATTAAATAAAGGTGTTTGCAGTTCCTTTTCGAGCAGCTTGATTCTGGCCGTTACATTGGACTGGACATAACTAAGCTCGGCTGCGGCCTTGCTGACACTGCCATGCGCAGCCACCGTCTGGAAAATGTTTAAATCGTTCAGATCCACTACTGCTCCTCCTTATTGTGAAGGGTAAGGGGCCATCAAAATTGACGCGCCTTGTCACTTATTATCATTTTAAATGATCATAATGTTTATTTTCAATCATTTTACCAACAGCTTCCCATCCTTTATGATGTTGTCCATAAGATATGTCCGCTGAGACCGGCAAGGAGGAGCTTTTGCACACCATGAACAGACAAATCATGACCGGATCTTTATTATGCCTAATCGCCAGTATGTCCTGGGGGGCGATGTTTCCGGTTTCGCACATTGCATTACAACACATCAATCCACTGTACTTTTCATTTTTGCGCTATTTATCGGTTACACTCATTTTAGTCGTACTATTGTGGCTCAAAGAGGGACGGACTGCATTTCGCTTTGAGGACAAGGGCAAGACGTTGTTATTCTTCGGGTCCATGGGATTCACCATTTATAATATGGCCGTTTTCCAGGGACAGCACGCGATGGGGGCAGCAGGCACTCTGGTAGCCTCTATAATGGAAGTGCTAATGCCGATGATTTCCATTGCGATGGTGTGGGTCATGACCCGTAAAATGCCTCCGAGATATACACTAATCAGCATGGTGATTGCGCTGGCCGGGGCTTTACTGGTGATCACGAACGGAAAATGGACCTTTTTCACACTTGCCGGACAACATTTACTGCCGCTGCTGCTTATTTTCGTAGGCGTCGTCGGATGGGTCGTATATTCCATGGGAGGCAGCCATTTTGCAGGATGGTCTACTCTTCGGTATTCAACCCTAACCTGCCTGCTCGGAACTGTCGTCTCCTTCGTAGTCGTCACATTTGCCTCTGCTTTCAACTGGATTGTGGTGCCGGACTGGCAGGCTGTATGGTCAGTTAAATACGAAATGAGCTTTATGATCCTGCTTCCAGGGTTAGCGGCCCTGCTTAGCTGGAATGCCGGAATCCGAAAGCTATCACCACTGAACGGAATTCTATTTATTAACTTTGTACCGATTACCACGCTGGTACTCATGTACTTCCAAGGTTATGTCATTAGCCGTTTTGAACTATATGGGACAGTGTTAGTCATTTTCGCACTGATTCTGAACAATATGTTTCAGAGAAGTTCGCTGCGTCCTTCCGACTCACGGGATGTCCGTTTCCGTCTGGACCGCCGCAAGTCCTTCCAACGTTAACTTCTAACCCTGCAAACCAAAGATTATGCTAAAAGCATTAAAAAAGCGCCGGGATACAGAGCACAATCTCCTGTATCCCGGCGCTTTTTATTATTTTTTATGACTTTCCTTCAACCTGAAAACGTCCAACCAGTTCGCGCAATTCCTCTGCCATTTGGCTCAGATCCGCTGTAGATGAAGCAATTTCCTCGATAGAAGCGAGCTGTTGCTCAGCTGCCGCTGAGATCGACTCGGTGTTGCTCGCTGCCTCGTCCGAAATGTGGGCAATATCGCTCATAATATCTACGACACCTACAGTCCCCCGTGCCATTTCCTGAGTCACTCCGGTAATGTCATTGATATGCTCCATAGCTCGTTCCACGGCTTGGCTGATTTCCGCAAAGGATTGCTCAGACGTGGTTACCGAATCAATGCCTTCCGTCACCCGTGTCCGCGCTTGATGCATAGCGCCCAGAGCATGATTCATATCCACCTGCATCGCTTCAATGCGCTCCGAGATCAAGGTAGCCGACTTCGCTGATTCCTCAGCCAGCTTACGCACCTCCGTAGCAACCACGGCAAATCCTTTGCCATGATCTCCGGCACGTGCGGCCTCAATAGACGCATTCAGTGCCAACAGATTGGTCTGTTTGGCGATACCCGATATAACGCTGATAATATTCACGATTTCACTGGAGCGCTCATTGAGGGAGTCCATAGCCTGTCCGAGATCGTTAACGGTCTCATCGATGTCATGCATCTTCTGTACAGCCTGCGTAGCAGCCTTGCTGCCCTCCTGAGCTGACTCGGCGTTCATCTTCACATGTTCAGATACGCCCACCATACGCTCGGATACATTCGCTGCTTGCTGAGCAAGCTCCTCCATATTTACAGAGCCGTGCTTAACGCTCTGCACCTGACGTTCGCTGCCCACAGCCACTTCCTGGATAGCAATGGTGACATGCTCAATCGCTTGGGTTGTCTGATCTGCACCCGCAGCCAGTTCCTCCGCTGAAGAACTTACCCGATCTGTCGTTTCGTGTACGCTTCGAATCATCGTGCGCAAACTGTCGACCATGGTTTGGAAGTGAGCAGACAATTCGCCTACCTCATCCGTTTTTCCAGTTTCCAAATCGCCCGTCAAATCTCCTTCACTGATTCGTTCTGCTGATTTTTGCAGCTTACGAATCGGTACCAAAACAGAGCGGGTAATCAGGAAAATCGCGATAAGCGCAATCACCAGTGAGGCAGCCAGCACGAAAATGGTTACATAACGCATGGCAGCGGTGGCATCGCTAATCTCGGATTGATAGAAGGTGCCTGCAATTTTCCAGCCGGTATCCGTATTCGTTACATAGGTCAAATATTTCTCGCGACCTTCATGCATATAGTTGAAGTTCCCGCTCGGCGCAGTATACAACGTATCAAGCGAATTCTCCTGAGGAGATGAGCCCGCTTTAGCCGTAGGATGGACTACGAACTTCTTCGTATGATCCAAAATGATGATATACCCCTCCTGGCCCACTTTGATGGAGGCCAGTTTACGTACACTTTCCAGATTTAGAGAAATCCCGATAACCCCGGACTTGTCGGAAAGCGTCTGAGATACTACGACAACAGGAATACCCGATGAATTGATGATAACAGGCGTAATTGCAACCTTACCGGGCTGCTTCATCGCTTCGATGTACCATGGGCGTGTGCGAGGATCAAATGTCCCTTCATCCTCCTTGGGCACCCCCCGAATCATCAGCCCCTCCGGTGTTCCAACAAAAATATCCGTGGCATCTTCATGCAAACCCTTGTATTGGATCAGCTTCGGCTGAATCAAAGGGCTGTTTCGACCATCTATCATCGAGCCGTCCAGACGCTCCGCCAAATAACTCGCATCTTTAATTTTACTGGCGATTGCGTATTCAATAATTGAGTTAGCTGTCGCTACCCCCTGATTCGCACTGCCGTGGAGCTGTTTTTCCATAGCATTATATGATGATTTATAGGTCGCAATGGAAATACTTAAGCTCGGAATCAGCAAAACAAGTAAAAAGCCCAAACTTAGCTTGTTCCTGAGTGTCCATATCGTTTTTCTCTTTCGCGTTGTTCCCATGTTTTTTTCCCCTTTGCTCATAAAACGATATATTTGAATTACATTCCGTGTTAGTTATATCGGTTGAAAGTAGCAAATGATTTACAATAAAATTTCACAAAGGAGAAAAACAAAAAACGCGCCCTATAAGACTAAGGGCGCGGTTATATGAATATTTAGACCTGTACGTTACTGTTTTCAACCTTTTTACGGCCAAATAACTGATCCACTGCCAGAAAGCGTCCACCGACAAGCGCTTGCTGAAGGCTGGTGAACAGAATCAGCAGATCAAATTCAATCGAGCCAAAAGGCTGTCCTTTTTTAGCAGTGAGCAATACACCGATCATAACGATGGTCAATGCCGCTCCAGCCAGTCGTGTTCCGATTCCCAGAACCAGTGCAATACCCCCAACCAGTTCAACCGTAGCGACCACAGGAGCCATCCAGCCAGGGAGTCCGATACTTTGGAAGAAGCCGGAGGTTCCGTCTAGTCCCTGAAACTTTTGTGCACCGTGAACGATAAAAATAACCCCTGTAAAAATCCGTACCAACAATAATCCAATATTCATAAGCGTTTGATTCATTTGCTCATCTCCTTTTAAATTGTATAAAAACCCCGCAATAAACTACACAATGTAGTGTATTACACATTGAGAATCGGTAGCGCAAAAAGCGCCACCTGTAGGAAACATCTTGCCAAACTTAGATTAGCGCCAGTGCAAACATAAGTGTCAGCATCACTAGCACATAGCTAGAAAACATAATCGAACGCCAAGGCATCCGAATGACAGGTTCTTGCTGAGGGTCTAAAATACGTGAGATACGATAGTTAATGGACGTTTCTGCAAACGAGGAACAAGTGGCGGAGTTTACCAGGCGAGTATTGGCAGGCGTCATACTCAGAAGCTTGAGCAATGCGCTCCCAATCCCAACTGGTGAACCCGCTCGATGAATCGCTTCGTTATCAGCCAAAATTTCACGGGCCGTCTTATAATGATGGGTAATGTGACGTAGCACCGGCAAGTAAAACAGCTGTTTAGCACATACTTGCAGCAACCAGGTCTTCAACGGATCATAATGTTTCATATGATAGGCTTCATGGTATATGACAGCCTCTTCCTCGTGCTTGTCCAGTACGGACAATAGTGCAGAGGACAATACAATGCGTGGCTTCCATAATCCCATGGTAAAGGCGGCTGGCTTGGCATAATCAATGACCCATATCCGATCGGTCCCGAGTTCACCATATCGCTCACCCAGTGCTTCGGTCAGCGGCAGGTCACGCATTCGGTGCAGTCTGCGAAAAGCTGCCCTGGTAGCCATACACTGTCTGACTGCTTCTCCTCCGGCGATAGCGAAGGTAACGAAAACCAGCCCGCTGAGCGCATCCACCATGTAGCCGATTCCGTAATGCTGCAACAAACTTCTGCAAATTTGAAACACGTTATAATTCAATTTCCAGCCGAAAACATGCTGCCCGGCGTACATACCCATCTGTATAAGGGCGAAACCCGAAATCAAGGCGCCTGCTGTAAACAGTAATTTAGAACGTGTTTTCCACATCGCTACATATCCTTTTTCCATTGTTTAATTTTTTGTTCCAGACGTTCGATCAACTTCGGATCGGCCACCTCCAGAGCATCAATCATATGATTGACAGCAAGCGGACCAAATTCGTCCACCAATTCGTGACTCAGTCCCTTGGATTGCTCATCCCTGAACTCTTCTCTGCTTAAAACTGGACGATATAAAGACGTTCTCCCACGTATACTCTTACTCAGTATTCCCTTTTCCACTAAACGGTTCATCACGGTCATTACCGTATTGAAGTTAAAGTCCCGATCCCCCTCCAACGCGGTCTGCACTTCTTTGATACTCCGATCCGAAGTGGACCATAAAATATCCATAATTTTGGCTTCCAGAGGTCCGAAAAATCGGTTAAGCCCGGTTTCGCCAGCTTTAAAATTCAGTCGTTTCATAAGAAGCACCTCACACTACCGATTGTAGTGTATATCTCCTGACAAAGTCAACCGTCACACCTAATGTCAGTTTCTTCATGGAATCATATACAAACCGCCGAATGTCTCCATCCGGCGGAAATTCATCGGTATTCATAACTTTCCGCTCAATCTGCCAATCTGTATCCTACACCTCTTACGGTTGCAATATATTCAGGTTCTGCAGGCCGATCATCCAGCTTCTTGCGCAAACTTTTGACATGCACATCTACAACGTTGCTGCCGCCTACAAAATCTGTCTCCCAGATATCGTGCATCATTTGCTCGCGGGAGATCACTTTGCCTTGAGCATCAATCAGCTTCAGCAGCAAATCGTATTCTGTTTTAGTCAGATTCAATTGACTCTCTTCTTTATATACCAGCATTTTATCTCGGTCAATCCAGATGTCCTTGAACACCGTACGACGGCTGGCTTGCGCTGCCTGACGGGAAGTTGCAGGATGGCGTACAATCATCCGTTCAATGTCATGCACCATATGATTGGAAGCCAGCGGCCACACCAGCACCTCTTCTGAAGGAAGCAGCTCATGAGCATGTACAGACACCCGATCCTGAACCACGTACATAACTGGTGTGTCTTTCATGTGTTCTACCTCAAGACGATTGCGAATATCCAGTAATTCACTCTGTGGTTCGGTAGCGGTCAAATCGTAAATCAAGAGATCGCTTCCCAGATGACGCTGCACTTCAGGTTCCCAGCGATGGAAAACCATCACATCAAAACACGCATCTGACAGCGTACGCACCAACCCGTGAACTACACCCGGTACCGAACTGATCAGAATGATACGACGTGTAGTTGGACAATACAAGGGCTCATTGGAAGGAACGGTCTGCACCGTAGGTGTAGAGGGAGCAGCTAACATCGATGTCCAACTGCCCTTCACCCGTCTAGGCATGTCAGCCACTTTGAAACGATTTGTTATCTGATTCGCTTGCTTTGACATTCCTTACACACTCCTCCGAATACGACATGGGCATGGGCAATATTATACCCCGTTTCATGCGCAACCGTGTCAATCCAATCATGTGGGACTTCACTCATCACTTCATCTACTCGGCCGCATACCTGACAAATAATATGCTGATGATCGTCCATCCGCCCGTCATAGCGACTCGCAGCTTCCCCCAGCTTCAATTCACGGATTAATTCCTTATCCGTCAAATAACGCAGTGAATTATATACCGTTCCATAGGCCAGATTATATCCGCGCTCCATCAACCGATTCATAACATCGGCCGCAGTAGGATGATCGTGAGCTTCACGAACCACATCATATACCGCTTGGCGCTGCGAAGTTAAATTTAAAGTTCTCATACCGCATCTCCCTTAACCAACGCAGATTATATTAATTACAAACTTACAATCATATTAAAGATCAATTTAGAATAAGTATAAATCTTAATTTATTTCAAGTCAATGGGATCGGATAAATTGAACGGCTTTGCAACACAATGTATACAGGAGTACATGCTTAGCTTATTTATAATCGGAGGGATATTTTATGAAGATAGTGTGGATATTCACGCTCTTTATGCTGCTAATGCTCGGAACAAGTATATCGATAAAATGGCTTTCTGGTGTTCATCATCCTTGGGAGCCTATTTCATTGGCTTTTTTCACTATGCGACCATCAGAATATGTCGTCCTGGCAGGAATGCTTATAGTGTTCTTTATAAATGTGGGCAAAAAGCCAAGAGGAAACGCATTTCGCTTCCTGTTCTCACAATGGTCACGTTTCCTCAAAGTTCCTACTTCTTCCTCTGATTCTCCGCAACAGAGCCATCAGAAAGAATAAACAAGGGAAAACGCAAACAAATAATGGATGAATATAGATAAGGGACAGTCGTCCAAATTCAAAGTGGCAATCCATGTATTCCGTTCATATTCACTATCCATATTAATAATGACCACATCTCCCAGAATAAAATGGAACATCAAAATGAGCATTTGACCGGTACCGATGTATTTTTTGTCGGCAAGACGATGACTCATGAGACATTTTCCTCTCCTTTTTTATTCCGGGTCTTTCTCAGCCACGACACGATTAGCAGCAAGATAGGAAAAAACACGGCAAATATCGGAAACAGCCATTTCAGCACTAACTCGCCTGTTTGAAGGTGATCTTGATAGCTCAGTGCCATCAATACACAAGAGACTAACATGATAATCCCAAATGGCAGGATCAGTTTATGGTAAGACACTCTCAATACATCCTCTGCGGCTTTAACCGCGGCATAATAGAAGATGAAAATTTTAAAAAAATCAAAGATAATAACGCTCATAACGCCGATGACATCGACTCTGTCGATAAAATCAGATATTTCGACCTTGCTGATCATCGAGAGCAGCGGGTAAGTCGCCCGTTTGAACACATCTTCCCCCAGTGCAAGCACATTGGACAGTGTAACAATAGACAGGAGCAGCCCTCCCAGCAATATAGCAGAGACCCCTACCCCATTGGCACGATAGCCTTTTTTTAATGTGGGGAGAATCATCGCAAACGTAACCATCTCGCCGTACGGTAGCATCACGGCTTGCGAATAAACAACTTGCCATATCGGCTGCCAGCCATGCTCGGCTATGGGCAATATATTGCCGACATCTACAATGCCTGCCAACAAAATTAATATATTCGTAGCCAGGCCCAGCAGTAGCAGCAAAATTAACATGATAATGGCTGTCCGGCCTGCAACCTCGATTCCCAAATACACCACATACATGACAAGTCCAATCATTAAGGCACAAATGACTGTCAACGGCGTATGCTGAAGCGTCCGGTCGGCAATCAGGATCCCCGTGTCCCGAAGATCCCGTGCTCCGCCGTAAAGAAAAAACACGATATATAAAAAAGCAAGCGCACTCCCTGCTTTCTTGCCCAAAAGGGTTCTGCAGTACTGTGTCATTAGCAAGTCGGGAAAACGTCGGTGAAGGCTGCCATAGCATACAAAAAGCATTGCCCCCAAAACCGTGGAAATGAGGATGGCGATCCACGCATCCTTGCCCGCATTCCTTCCGGGAATAGACATCATGGATGTGCCCATCTCAAACAACACCATAAGAGAGATCATCTCTTTTGCACCTATCCGTGTCTTTTTTTTCATGGCCTTCCCTCCTTGCTCTATTTTCACTAGTCTGATTCCCCCTTGGAGTATGGGTTAGTCCGCGACTGAGTGTGTTTCAGTACAGAAGTCACTTGAATACGGACGGTGCTTTCCGCAAAATTACGGCTCCATTCGGAAGAGAGTCTTTTCCATTGTTTGGGATAGCTCCTCTCCAGCGCAAGGCCAAAGCCTATTACATCGCTACGGGTACGCTGAACCTCTCTGACTGTTGAAGTGATCACTTTCTTCGTCTCCTCTGTCCATTTCTCCTGCAGTCTTTTCATCGCCTCCGGACTTTGTAAGTTAATCGAGCACTCGGCTTCCTGTACCGCCCCGGTCTGTTTTAGGTTAATCACAAAAACAGGCTCCCCTTGCTCCATCCGTGTGTGTATCTTGGTTGAAGAGAACAAGGTTTCGATGCCAATGGTTTCCCTATCCTTACCGCAGCTCAGTGTTGTTTGGGCACCTTTCACCTTGTTGTTGATCATAGACAGTCCAATGGCCTGATCATCATCCAACCAGCGGACAAGCCGATCCTTTTTGAACACCCCCATTCCCTTAATATGAACAATAGCTTTCGGTAAAATATTGTCCACATTGTTCTTGCTTGAGGCCTGCTCTAAATTCCCATTGACCCCTATGCCCGTCAGCACAGGACCGCCACCCTTATGAGACATGCTGCGAATCACATCGTCGATAGTCACCGCGTAATCCCCGGCATACAAACGCTCCGATGTTTCCAGCTTTCCTGAAATATCATTGGCGGGAATACGACCGATTGCGGTCATGATTGCCAGTACATCCTTCCCAGTATTACCGCGTGCCACCAGCATTTTCACCGGCAGCCGGATTTCTGTAGACCTTTCCAGAGAATCCATCATATCGCCGATTCCAGCCCGTGCCAGCTTTTCACCAATAACGATCAGTTTGGTATGCGCCAAAGAAATGATCCGCGGAACCCTTTGTGAGGCTCTGCGGAGCGCTTGAAACAGATTTTTTCCCTTTTCCCGATACAAAACGACTGGAGTATCTCCTCTCGCTTTGGCTCCGGCGATTTCATCTGCTACGATCACCTGTAGGGAAACCTCATAATCCGACTCCCCAACCAAATCAATTCCTATCCCAGCTACTACTGCTCTCTGGTTTAACTCCACAGAATCCCAGCAACCGGATAACAAGGGAGCGAACAGTAGTAAAACCAAACACAGCCCCCCTATTCTCCTCTTAAAAGTTACTGCACTTTGTTCATTCCTCTTCCGCTGATACACCCTGATTGCCCCCCTCCTGCATCGGTGTGGTTTTATCAGAAGAGGAAATCCCGCTTCCATCCTTCATTCTTTTCTGGTTCTTAGATGTAATGCTTTTAGGACGCTTCCTCATCATCCAGAACGGGAGTCGCAATACGGCATCCTTTTGACTCTCCAGCACAAAAGGGCTGAAAGGCGCCATGTAGGGCACCCCGAAAGAACTCAGACTGTTCATATGAGCAATCAGCGCAATCAACCCCAATGTAATGCCGTATAGCCCCATAAACGCTGACAGTATCATGAAAATAAACCGGCACAATCTCCCGGCCACTGCCATGTTATAGGCTGGGATTGCGAAACTGGCTATTCCCGTCAGGGCTACTACAATTGTGAGCAGCGGGGTGACGACTCCGGCTTCCACGGCCGCTTGACCCAACACAAGCGCTCCTATAACGGATACCGTTTGACCACCCGCACGCGGCATTCGAATACCCGCCTCACGCAAAATCTC
The DNA here is from genome assembly GCF_054602585.1 of Paenibacillus sp. SEL3. Taxonomy (NCBI): domain Bacteria; kingdom Bacillati; phylum Bacillota; class Bacilli; order Caryophanales; family Paenibacillaceae; genus Paenibacillus; species Paenibacillus sp. SEL3. The sequence goes on from NZ_CM137725.1 coordinate 2,771,950, forward strand.
AAAGGTAATCTCCAAAATAAACGCCTCTAGAAATGCCGGAAAAGGAACGGATTCCCGCTGAGCCAATATGCTGATCAGTAGTGGAGTCGGTATCATTTCATAATGGTATGTTGTTAAGGCAATGTAGAGAGAAGGCCCTAGAATAAGAATAATGAAGCTGATATATCTAATGAGCCGAACAACAGTCGCCATATCGTAACGCTCTTCATAATCCGAAGAACTCTGAAAAAATTGGGCAAATACTGTAGGCATCACCAGTACAAACGGAGTCCCGTCTACGATGAGCGCCACTCGGCCCTCCATAATATTGCTGCTGATGGTGTCGGGTCTTTCCGTGTTAAAAATCGTTGGGAATGGTGTGAAATGATTTTCTTGTATCATCTCCTCAACCATGCCGGACTCAAATATAGCGTCAATATTGATGTTTTCTATCCGTTTACGAACCTCATCTACGACGCCTGGATTTGCAATGTTCTTCATGTACAGCATGGCCACATTCGTGAGAGACGTGCTTCCCACTTGGAACATCTCCAGTGTAAGATCGGAGCTTTTAATCCGTCGCCGGACCAGAGAAATATTCGTGAATAGGGATTCTACAAATCCCTCTTTCGGTCCTCTGACGACTGTCTGTGTTGTTGGCTCGCTGACTGCGCGTGTCTCTCCCCCACGCGTGCCGCACGCAATCGCTTTTTCGCAGCCTTCCAATAAGATGATCGTGTCCCCCATTAACAGTTGTTCCATCATGGAACTCCAATCATCGCAGTCCTTCACTTCTCCCAGTGCAAGCGCATGACTCTGTATTCTTACGTACAGCGCTTCTGCATTCTCCGCCTCAGCAGCCACTTCAGCAGATGGGCGGCTAAGCATGGATCTCATGATGAGTTCATTCACCGTATCCGTTTTAGCCATACTATCTAGAAACACAATAGCGGCGGGAACCTCCGCCCTCAGCCCCAATTTAAAGCGACGCATCAGAAAGTCTGGGCTATCTGACGTCAATTTCTTAATTTGCTGCAAGTTGGTTTCCAAACAAGTATCGATTTTTAGATAGCGCGGAGAATTTCCATTGTTCTTACCCGCACCCGACTTTTTATTATGTTTGCGATAGGGATAGCGAATCATGAGCAAACCTCATCTCCAGTAAGGCAGCAATAGATACCGCCCATTTTTCCTTATTCTTGTATCTTTGGAGTATGCTCAATCTATTCCCAGTTATGCACCAAATACGTGAACGAAACGTTATAAGCGTACCCGCGTAATAAATTTCAATAAATTCTTCATTTGCAAGCTTAATGTCAGTTTTTTTGATAAAATGAAGAAATATGCCTCTCGGGAGGGTTAACATCTTGTTCAGTACGTTTTTTGTAAATACCTGTATCCTTGTCACCTTTTTGTACATAACCGGCCTCATATCACAAAGATATAAAATCCGTCTGCACACCTTGAAGCGTAAGATGCATTGGATTGGAGGCGCCCTTTTTGGGTGCTACGGCATTGTCATGATGTACTATTCAATTCCAGTAGGATTTAATACGATTGCCGATCTTCGTCATCTGGCCATCGTAGCTACCGCCACTTACATCGGCGGCCCAGCAGCGCTCACGGCTACTCTGTTTATATGTATAGGTAGATTATTGCTGTTTGGTATTAACGCTCAAGCCATCGTAGGCGCTATTTTTATGATACTCGTTGGCCTGGGGTGCGCTTTATTGTCACATCTGTCCTGGTCACGTTTACCCAAGCTGATGATTATGAACGTTTTTGCTTTGGGCATTATATTCTGTCCCCTTATGATTAATTTGAAAAATCTTGATGATGTTCTGCACGTGTATCCGCTCCAATTCTTCATTTCCATGGTCGGCGGATGTCTTCTGTACCTCATTGCTGAATCTATCAACACATCCAATGAGCTGTTACTTCGTCTGGAGCATACCTCCTACACAGACCATCTCACTAATTTAAGCAACAGAAGGCAGCTTGAGTTCTCATTGGAAGAGAAGCTCCCTCAAGCTCGCCAACGTCATGAGCATTTATCCGTACTGGTGTTGGATATTGATCACTTCAAGGAAGTCAACGATACCTACGGACATGCCGCAGGAGATGCAGTGCTGCGCCAGCTTGGACAGATTTTAATGGAAAAATGTCGTCCTAATGATGTAGTCACCCGCAGCGGGGGAGAAGAATTCACCGTACTCTTGCCGAATTGCGCTTTTCGGCAAGCACTTCGCATAGCTAATCAAATTCTTAGCGGAGTAAATCAGTATGAGTTTGTTTTAGCGGACGGGTTTATTCTTAAAGTCACCGTGTCCATCGGCGTGACAACCTTTCCAGGTACCGGGGAAGATATGTCCGGGGCAGCCCTATTGGAGCAGGCAGATAAAGCTCTATACGAAGCTAAAAATGCAGGACGTAACCGGGTTTGCTCATATGAAATATAATTTGAGGCATGACCAATTCATAGAAATAGCCGATACAACCCTCTCTTGAGAGTTGTATCGGCTATTATCATTTTGAATCTTCATTATGATTGCATTTCCCCACCACGAGTGATGTACGCTTGGCAAGCGAAGCCAGCGTATGGGCCCCCCATACTTCCAGCATACGTCGTTCGCTCTCGGCTAAAATTTCGGATACGGCTATCGCCAACTCCTCACAAAAAGGATTGGTTTCCGGTTCATGCATCATACCCGGGAAAATTGGATCACATATTTCAATGGCGTGGTATATATCGGCAAGTGTAATATGGTCGGCCGAACGGGTAAGCACATAGCCTCCCTCACGACCTTCGCGTGCTGCAATCAAATCTGCCTGTACAAGTCGCGTCAGCACCCTGCGCACCAAAGTGACTTCGCAGTCAATGGAACGGGCAATAGAACCGCTGGCACAGAGTTCTCCGTGCTTTTCCAAATAGACAAGCGCCTTTACCGCCACCCCAAGCCATCTGGGCGTTGCGGTGCGTAGTCTTTTTTCACTATTCAAATGAGATGACACCCCTAAGCTGTAGAAACTTCGTTGAATGCATTGTACGTGATGTCAGAAGTAAGTTCAAGCCTGAAAGCCGGAATCCTCTGTAGCATGATCGCCCAAAATAAAATGAGCTAACCGCACTTCCCCGCTCAACAACAGATATACATCACGTATGCCAGAGACTGAATGTACCGCTTCGGAGAGTGTAACCCAAGCTTGTGCCCCTCCTGTATTGCCCACGTTCACACGTGCCACGGCTTCACTATCGGGTGCATCCAAACACAGCTCAATTGTGGCATCACTGCTGTTGCCCGACACGCGGCACTGAACCTCGGTCACACTCACCGTATCCATGTCTACGCCATGAAAGGCAATCCAACCAGAACGTTGAGGTGTGCGCGGACGTACACAGGCCTCCTTTTGCTCCTTGCTTTCATCTAGTACGATGTCGGAGCAATCATCGAAGTTTTCAGCGCGGATACTTCGTCCGGCTTGGCGTGGTGGAATGACTTCGCCTCGAACGTACACAGGGTGCTCCAATCGGATATCCGCTGAGGAAGCACCAGCCAGCAGTGTATATTCACCCGATTCAACGCAATAGCAATCCCGCGTAACATCCCAGATCGCCCAATCCTTCATCCGAATCGTAAAGGAAACCGTTCGCGTCTCACCTGCCTCTAAGCGAATACGTTGAAAACCGCACAATGTCTTCAATGGTCGCTTTACTCGTGAGGCACCAGGCCGTACATAGAGTTGCACAACCTCTTCACCAGCAGCTACGCCCCGATTCGTCACCTCTACCCACACCTGGAGCGTATCCACGGCATCCAGTGCAGCAATAGATGTTACGCTATCCTTCAGGGCATCTGTACGCAGGTCACTATATTCAAAAGGCGAATACGTCAATCCATGGCCAAATGGATACAAGGATTCACCTTCAAAATATTGATAGGTACGACCACCGCGAATAATATCGTAATCTTTGATGTCGCCCAATTGATCCTCGCTCTGAACCCAGGTCATGTTCAAACGCCCCGCTGGCGCGTAATCTCCAAATAACACATCCGCTATTGCCGTACCATGCTCTTGTCCCGCATGAGACGTGTATACGATCGCTGGAATATGCTCCTGAACCCAAGGGATGGCAAATGGATAGCTACCCGTCAGAACCACAATCGTATTCGGATTGACGCGATACACTTCCTCGATAAGCCGTTGCTGGGAAGCTGCCAGTTCCAAGCCTGGGCGGTCATTCTCTTCCTTTCCATTGATGAGCGGGTGATTTCCAACAAATACAATGGCTGTATCTGCCGCTTGCGCAGCGGCTATCGCTTCCGCTAAACCATCTGACACCGTCTCTACCTGGAATGTTGTATGGCTCTGTCCTGAAACTGTCGAGGCTGTCGAGGCGTTACACTCTACAGCGTTAAGTGCGGATTTTTCAGCCTCCACTACCTTTAATGAGCCCTCTGTTCCGGCAATGACTGGTTTTCCATTCCATGTCGTCCACAGATGCTCTCCTTGTCCAACAGGAGTCAGCCCAAAGACCTCTTTGACATACCAGCCATACGCTTCATCAGCTGTCACACGAAGCGTTATTTCATCACTCGTCACGTAAGTACCCAGATGCTCATCATGTAACGTCACACTGCCATAGCCCCAATCCGTCATGGTCAATACCGTTGGGTCTCCATCCTGGGATAGGCGCATCTCACCAGAAGAATCAACTGCGAGCTTCAATCCGTCATTCGCCGCCGTCAAGGTCACGCGATCCTTGGCATCACGGTACACGACGCGTTCCTTCTCGTCCTCACCTTCCAGCTTGGTACGAATCGCCTCCAGCGGTGTAACCCGGTATGGCAGCGTACCGGAATACCAGTCGCGGTACACCTCATTGCCATGCGTACCAATGACCGCTACTTTGCCACACCGGGCAGGGTCCAATGGCAAGAGTTCATGCTCATTTTTAAGCAATACGATCTGCTCCCTCGCCGCACGCAACGACAATTCACGGGCTTGCTCTGTCATGAGAGCTTCCTCTCCGATCGAGGCATAGGGGTTGTCTGCAGCCGGATCAAATTCCCCCAACCGAAAACGGACACGGAACGTATGAAACAATGCCCGATCCAAGTCTTCTTCTTGCAGCGATCCTTGTGCCAAAGCTTCTCGAATCGCCCGCTTGGAGAGCTCCGCATCATCTGTAATGCTGTCAATTCCCGCCCGAATAGATTCGGCCACACCTGGCGTGTGGGAATCGTAATACTGATGATCGTTGACAATCCCCATGACATCACCCGCATCACTTACGACAAAGCCGTCCATCCCCCATTCGTCCCTGACAATATCGTTAACCCCATGATATAACGTAGCAGGCGTTCCATTAATCAGGTTGTAGGAAGTCATCATCGACTGGGCGCCGCCTTCCATAAAAGGCTTCTCAAAGGCTCTTAGGTAATATTCTCGCAGGTTCCGTGGGTCTATACTGGAGGAGCCGCTTCCCCGGTCCACTTCATTGTTGTTACCCAGAAAGTGTTTCAATGTGGCAACCGCTTTCAAATATACCGGATGATCCCCCTGTATTCCCTTGACTAACTCCTTCGACAGTTCTCCCGTCAAATACGGATCTTCGCCGTAAGCTTCCTCATTGCGTCCCCATCTTGGGTCACGCTCCATATCCACCGTAGGTGCCCACAGGGTCAGACCGTTTAATTTAGGATCACGACGATAGTAGACACGCGCCTCATCTGCGATAACAGAGCCGATTTGGCGCATTAATTCCGTATCCCAAGTACATGCCAATCCTACTGGCTGAGGAAATGAAGTCGCCTCACCCAACCATGCTATCCCGTGCGCCGCTTCCGTACCGTGCTTGTAAGCTGCGACTCCCAATCGGTCAATGGCCGGCTGATATTGCAACATGGATTCGATCTTTTCCTCCAAGGTTAGTCGTGACACGAGATCCCGTACACGCTCATCCAGATGAATCTTCGGATCTTGAAATAAATATTCGATATCCGTTGTTTCATGACTCATATCCGTCATCTCCTTATTCCATTTAAGAATATGATGAAAAGGTATATATGAAAGCGTTTTAATATATCATAGCTAAAAAGGAGTATCCCGGCAACAATACCGAAAACATCCTATACTGGATGAAAGAGAGTTGCAGCATAAAGACAAAAAAAGTTGCATTTTACCCTCAATATACAAAGCTAAAAATAATATTTTTTGGTATAATCAGGATATATCATTGAAGGAGGAAGCGCTGATGAAAAATACCGGAATGACAAGGCCCCTGGATCAATTGGGGCGAATTGTACTCCCCAAGGAAATGCGCACCACAATGGATATCAATATCGGTGATTCGCTTGAATTCTTCGTAGACGAAGAAGGATTTGTATTAAGAAAATACACGGGTGTCTCCTGCAAATTTTGCGGCGCGGTGGATCACTTAACTTATTTTCGGGACAGCTTTATCTGCGCTGATTGCATTCAATTATTAAAGACCGATGAAAATGTGCATGCCACAAGCAATGATGCTATCCAGGCTCAAGAACATACCCAGCCGATCCGAAACAACACAACGTGGCAGCCCAAGCAATCCAGAGTGCAGCAAGGTGAAATGGTAAAAAAGCTTCGCAAGCTAATTCAGGATCACCCGAACCTGCCACAAAAAGTGTATGCAGAAATGCTCGATATCTCCCAAGGCCGGGTGTCCCAGTTGAAAAAGTTACTCTAAACCTTCTAAATTCTATATCCCAAAATCATACACAATGTACCGACAACCCTATTCATTTTTTTGTCACAACTTCGATTGCCAGGTATAGAGTAAGGCGCATATCTACGGATGTGCCCCTTACTCTATACCTGGTTTTTTCGTGTCGGCCGCTCTTGCTAATGTGACAATAGTCACATACTCCCGATGTATACGTATATACAATATATAGATCGAAACAATTGGTTATCACTAGATATCATCAATATGTTGTTTTTGTGAAAAATATATATATTTTACTATATGGAGGGTTTTACGATGAAGGTGCTGGAGGAACATCAATTATACGACATCGGCGAGCGGGTCATTGGGGCACAAGATCTGGACATGCTGCGGGAGAATGCAAATTTGAATGGAGAATCGTTCAGCGGCAAAATGAGCAAGCTTGGGTCCGAGTATGCCAAATGGTATGCGCGCCTGCGGGTACTTCCGCCTGAACTGACGAACGCGATTGATCACGGATATGTATATGTTCACGATTTGGACCAATACGCACTCGGAACTACGAATTGTATCTTTATCCCTTTTGGCCGGTTACTACAAGACGGATTCAATACAGGCAATGGCTCTGTACGCACACCGCAAACGATTATGTCCGCCATGGCACTAGTTGCCATCATATTCCAGTCTCAGCAAAATAGCCAATTCGGAGGTGTCTCCGCCAATAAAATAGATTGGGACCTTGCCCCATACGTTGCCCGGTCCTTCCGCAAGCATCTGCGCAAGGGACTTCGGCTGTTCGAGGAAGAGATAGAATCTAGTCTGACTGACGATGAACTACATATGGCCAATCCCCATTTGCAAGAAGCCTGCCCTCGTTCATACGCATTCGCTCGCGAAGAGACGGAGACGGAAACCCGACAGGCTGCTGAATCGCTCATTCATAACCTGAACACCATGAGCAGTCGCGCGGGTGGACAGATTCCATTCACTTCACTGAATTACGGAATGTGCACGTCTGCTGAGGGACGGCTTGTTACTCAATCGCTGCTGGAGGCCACGATTCGCGGCTTGGGTAGCGGGGAAACTCCTATTTTTCCACAGCATATTTTCCAATGCAAAGAGGGAATCAATCAGGTAGAAGGCGACGTCAATTATGATTTGTTCTTACGGGCGGTAGAATGCTCTAGCAGACGGATGTATCCCAATTTTGTGAATGTGGATGCCACCTTCAACCTGCCTTTTTACCGTGCTGATGACCCGGATACCATTATAGCGACAATGGGTTGCCGTACCCGCACCATTTCTGACCGTTTCGGTAGAAATCGGCAGAGTGGCAAGGGAAATCTCTCTTTCAATACCATTAATCTGGTGCGGCTTGGCATTGAGTATGGTATTTGCACAGGCAAACGCCTGACACCTGACCGTGATCGCTTTGATGCGAGACTAGAAGAAGTTATGCGCATTGCGGTGGATGGCTTAATCCATCGCTATCAAATCCAGACCAGCCAGCCGGCCAAAGCCTCGGACTTTATGATGCGCGAAGGGGTATGGGAAGGTGGAGAACAACTAGAGCCAGATGATAAGGTGGGAAGCATACTAAAACACGGTACGCTTTCGATCGGATTCATCGGACTGGCTGAGTGCATGAAGGCACTATACGGGAAACACCACGGGGAGGATGATTTCGTATACCGAGAGGCACAGCGAATCATTACTTCTATGCGCGTGTATTGCGATCGAATGAGTGAATATCACAATTTGAATATTACATTGTTCGCTACGCCTGCCGAAGGTCTGTCGGGCAAGTTCACCTTGCTGGATCAACGTGATTTCGGGATTATTCCTGAGGTAAATGATCGAGAATATTACACGAATTCTTTTCATATTCCCGTGTATTACACGCTCCCGGCTGCTCGTAAAATCAGCTTGGAAGCTCCGTTCCATAACCTATGCAACGCTGGTGCGATATCATACATTGAGCTGGACGGTAATGCGCGGAATAACCCGGATGCGTTTCTTAAAATTGTTCAATACGCGCTGCATCAGAATATCGGCTACTTCTCCATCAACCATCCGGTGGATCGTTGTACGGAATGCGGTTATGAAGGAATTATCGGGACAAGCTGCCCCCAATGTGGCACAGATGAGGAGCACACACACTTTCAGCGCTTACGTCGGGTAACCGGATATCTGACAGGAGATTATACCGTTCGCTTTAATGCTGCAAAACAGGCAGAAGTTCGAGATCGGGTGAAACATAAGTGAATTTGTGTGGCTACATTCCGGAATCTCTGAACGAAGGATACGGCCTGCGCACCGTCGTGTTCATTAGCGGTTGCCGTCATGCCTGTCCCGGATGCTTTAATCCAGCGTCGTGGAGCTTCCGTGCAGGTGAGCCATTCACACCCCAACGACAACAGGAAGTCATTCGTGACATCATGGATAATCCGTTGTTGGATGGACTGACTCTCTGCGGGGGAGACCCGTTTTTCTCAGCAGCAGAATGCTCGCAATTTGTGCGCGACTTCCGTGCGGCCTGTCCCGACCGAACCGTGTGGGCTTACACTGGCTTTGTCTATGAAGATCTACTCACAGATCAGGAGCGACAGGAGCTAGCACTTTTGTGCGATGTGATTGTGGATGGTCGCTTTGTAGAACAGCAAAAGGACCTGACCCTTCCCTTCCGGGGCAGCCGCAACCAGCGTCTGGTAGATGTAAAAGCCAGCATTCAGGCAGGTTACACCGTTTCATTGACTTAAGGCGAAGGTTACTCGGCAAATGCTATATCTAATCTAGGACAAGTCTCCATCATGGATGAGGCTTGTCTTTTTTTTGCATATCCCTAACAGATTCCATTGCAGTTTCTATCGCAGTTTCTATCGCAGTTTCTATTGCGCATCCTGCAAGTTTCACTTATGATGGTGAACAAGTATACGAGTGCATAATTATTCGTCATACCTTAACCGCATAGCTTGGAGATAGGTGTCTGTTCTATTCAGATCAGGCTTAAAAGGGAAGCCGGTGCAAATCCGGCACGGTCCCGCCACTGTAAACGGGGAACTTTCAGCTGTTCATACAACCACTGGTCCACAGACCGGGAAGGGATGCTGAGAGTCATGATCCGTAAGTCAGGAGACCTGCCTATTTTAACAACATCGCAAGTACCTACGGAAGATAGGGAGGTGTTAAGAGCAGTCGCCGTATTTTTGATTTTTTAATCACGGAGGCATTCTTTCCCCTACTTATTTTTAACTCTGGGGGGAAGAATGCCTTTTTTGGTACGTAAAAATAAAACAGCCACCCACTAGGAGGAAAAGTACATGTCCGTCATTGAATGGCCTGAATTGTCCGGCTTAATTAGCAGTAATCTGGGATATCCGCGTATCGGCGAAAACCGGGAATGGAAGAAAGCACTGGAACGCTTCTGGAACGGCAGTATTAGCGAAAGCGAACTGCAAACGGAAATGAAAAGATTACGGTTGGAGCATCTGAGCAAGCAGCGTGACAAGGGGATTGATCGCATTCCTGTCGGAGACTTCTCCTATTATGATCACATGCTGGATACATCTGTGATGTTTGGCCTCGTACCCGAACGGTTCAACCATCGTCCCGCAGGTCCGATTCCTCTGTCCGTGTATTTCGGGATCGCTCGTGGACAGAAGGGAGCAACCGCCAGTGAAATGACCAAATGGATGAACACCAATTATCACTACATCGTTCCTGAATTGGCAAACGCAGTCCCGGTGTTCACTGAAAATAAACCTTTACGGGCTTATCGTGAAGCAAAACAAGAGCTAGGCATTGATGGGAAACCGGTCCTCATCGGCCCCTATTCATTCGTTACCCTTTCCAAAGGCTATGATCGCAAGGAGCTTGCTTCTATTATAAGAACCTTCCTGCCTTTATACACCCGTGTCCTGTCTGAACTAGCAGCAGAAGGTGTTCAGTGGGTCCAAATCGATGAACCTGTCCTGACCACCTCATTCCCAGTAGAGGATCTGGACATTATTCAGGAAGTCTATGAAGCTTTGGCCCAAGCTGCGCCCTCTTTAAATATAATGCTGCAAACTTACTTTGGCAGCCTGGACCATTATGAGCGTCTGTCCGCACTTCCGGTACAGGGACTGGGTCTTGATTTTGTGTATGATGATGGCGAAAATCTCCAGCATATATTGCAGCATGGTTTCCCTAAAGGAAAAACGCTGGGCGCTGGGGTCATTGACGGGCGCAATATATGGCGCAGCGACCTTAACGCTGTGGCTATCCTGCTGGGTCAGTTAGCAGAACAGACCACTGCCGAGCAGCTTATCGTACAGCCATCATGCAGTCTGCTGCATGTGCCAGTCAGTCTGGAAGCAGAGCACAAGCTGGATCGAGAACTGGTGCAAGCGCTGGCTTTTGCCGATGAAAAGCTTGAGGAAATCGCCGTCCTGACGGCTGCACTTGGCAAACACGATCCATCCGCACTCACCAAGCTTGGACAAAGTGCAGATGCGGTAGCCCGTTTCAACAGCTCAGCGGCACGCGTACAAACAGCTGACGATCTGGCTGACTTGCTGGCAAAGGAGCCTCTAACACGCAGCGTTCCTTTCGCCGAGCGTCGTGAGATTCAGCAAAATAAGCTGAAGTTGCCTCCACTGCCTACGACGACCATTGGTAGCTTCCCGCAAACCGCCGAGATCCGCAAGGCCCGCCTGCACTATCGCAAAGGAGAATGGTCTGCCGAGCAATACCGGACGTTCATCCAACAGCAAATCAAGGAATGGATTGATATTCAGGAGGACATTGGCATTGACGTGCTTGTACACGGGGAATTTGAGCGGACCGATATGGTTGAATTTTTTGGCGAAAAGCTGAATGGCTTTGCTTTTACACAAAACGGATGGGTGCAGTCCTACGGCTCCCGCTGTGTCAAACCGCCGATTATATACGGAGACGTCTCCTTCGATCAGCCCATGACTGTGGAAGAAACGGCATTCGCTCAATCGTTAACTTCCAAGCCTGTTAAGGGAATGCTTACAGGCCCTGTGACCATTTTGAACTGGTCTTTTGAACGCAATGATATTCCGCGTAGCCAAGTTGCTTTACAATTGGCTCTGGCATTACGGGCAGAGGTAGAGGCACTGGAACAAGCGGGCATCAGCATGATTCAGGTCGATGAACCCGCAATTCGTGAAGGGCTTCCGCTGAAAAAAGAACAACAGCAAGCCTATCTGGATTGGGCAGTTCAAGCCTTCCTTGTGACCACGGCCACCGTTGAACCTGCGACCCAAATCCATACGCATATGTGCTATTCCGAATTTCAGCATATGATTCAGTCCATCTCCGACATGGATGCCGACGTTATATCTATTGAAACTTCGCGAAGCTACGGAGAACTGATTGTCAGCTTTGAAGATCAGGTATACGACAAAGGCATCGGTCTGGGCGTGTACGATATCCACAGTCCGCGCATCCCCGATGTATCTGAAATGCTAAGCATGATCCAGCGTGCCCTGCGCGTACTGCCATCAGATTTGTTCTGGGTTAATCCGGATTGTGGTCTGAAAACCCGCACCAAAGAGGAATCTGTCGCCGCCTTGCGACAAATGGTACAAGCGGCTCAAGCAGCCCGGGCTGCATTGGCTGTATCCAACTAATTTTTTATCGTTTCGAATCACGCCTTCATTTTCAACATATTCTGTTCCCCTTTCCGGTCCTTTCTGCTAAAAGCCCGGGAAGGGGATTTATTCTAGGTCATATAATGTATAAGCGCCTTGAATATGCTTCATTTTCATCTGCTTCATATGTACGCCTAAGCCATGTTCTCGATCCCAGGAACAACTAAAATTCAAATACAGTTCATCCTTTGCCGATGAGTCGGAAATCAATATAGACATAAGCTGTATTCGATTCAACAATTGTTCCGGCCGCTCCACATAAGGCGCATATTCATCCGGGTCCTCTCCCCATGTACTGTAAGCATTCCGATACTTTTCCACGATGCCAGCATAATGATGGTGTATGGATTCCAACACTTGAGGATGAATAGCTGATGAATATTCCATATACTGCTCCCATGTCTTTTTTTGCAACAGTGTAGGTTCTTCTATAGTCTGTGCCTGTTCTTCGGAATCGGCTCCCACGATAAATTCGACTTCTACTTCCGAGGGCTGCCCGCAAAAATCAAGTTGCACTACACCACGCAGAACAATCTCCTCGGATACATCCCAAGACTCATCATCCTGTTCCAGTTCCATATACCAATGTTTCCAGTCCATTCTTTATCCACCTCTTCATAAAAAGTAATTTTTAACCCTGTTGAATACTTTACAATCTATCATTTTAATGAATGAAATTAAAGCGGCATCCTATCTGTGCTTCCAGCCATATTTCGATGAATTCCCAAATAAAAATACTTTTTTCTACAACATTCGCTACTCAATAAAGCCTCCAAGGAAGGAAATCTGTCCATTTTGACACAAATATTTTATTATTAAAAATTTAGTACCTTGCATTAATCAGTACATGATGTTAAATTATACCTGACTACTGTTCTATAATTAGTACCCGTGACAAATTATGCACAAACACACGTTTCTTTCCCTTATTCCGAACGACACCTATGAATTATTGATAACATCCAGGAAGGGAGCACCGCTCGTGAATGTGAACATCCAATTCAAAAAAGGGGTACTGGAACTGTGCGTTCTAGTTCTAATTGGACGCAAAGACCGTTATGGCTACGAGTTGGCGCAAGCCGTCTCCCGTCATATTGAAGTAGCCGAGGGAGCCCTATATCCACTGCTTCGCCGTCTGGTATCAGAAGGATACTGCACAACGTATTTACAGGAATCGACCGAGGGGCCTCCTCGCAAATATTATCGGCTGACCGATACTGGCAGTCATTATACAAGAATACTTACGCGGGAATGGAATGATTTTGTCCATAATGTCGCAAGCCTACTGGAGGAAGGAAATACCGATGAATAGAAAACAGTTTCTTACAGAGGTGGAACAGCGTCTTTCTCCTCTCCCTGCAGAGGTACGCAATGAGCTGCTTAGTGATTTGAGCCAGCATTTTGACTACGGGTTGGTTAATGGCAAAAGCGAAAGTGAGATTGCCCATGAGCTGGGTAACCCAGAGGATATTGCCCGAGAAGCGTTGGATGATCCCCATGCAGCCTGGAACGCTTCTCCTCCGCTTCGCCAGGGCAGCTTTGCACGCAATATTTTTACTTTCCTAGGGCTGTTGTTTCTCAATTTGCTAATCTCCATCCCGATTATGGCTACCCTATGGGCAGTATGGGCTTCATTGGCTGTGGTATCGATCAGCTTCATTGTAGCCCCCCTTCTCGCTGTTACTGATTATGCGCTAAACAGCACCTTTTACCCGGCCAAATTCTTTTTCTCTATCACGTTGACGGGTATAGGTCTATTGCTGCTGCCTGGTGTACGTTATCTCTTACTCCTTATGGTCAAAGGCACAGTACGATACTGGAAATGGAATCTGACTACCCTGAGGGGAGCTTACTAACAACATGAATAAAAAGTGGTTTATTGCAGCAGGTCTGTGCATTGTCATCGGTGTAGCCGGAATGGTGGCCTACGGTGCCCCATGGAGTCAACAAGTCATGAAGGAAACAACTGCGATTAACAAAAAATGGACGTTTACACGTGGTCAGCTACAGAAGCTGAAAGTGGACAGCTCTGATGATGTCTCTATTTTGTTTACTCCTGGCTCTGGCGACCAAGGTACGATACGCATTAGTGGAGAAGTTCAGACAAAGGTAGCCGACCAAATTCATAATGCCCGAATTGAGAACGGTAAGCTTACGATTCAATCGGAGCCGGCCCCTTCCTTGTCATTCTTCTCGATCACTCCTGATTTGGATCAAACGATTACCGTAGAGATGCCCTCCGGCGAAACACTAACTGACCTACAGGTAGATGCACATTCAGGGAATGTAAAACTTCAGGATGCCTCCGTGCAGAATACTTCCATCACCGCTACTTCAGGCACTGCCGAGATTACAAACCTCCAAAGTACCCACCTGATCGCAAATTTAACATCCGGCAATTTTACAGCCAGTCAGCTTGCAGCAGATATGGAGTTAAAGCTTACTTCAGGTGATGTTACCATTCGTGATTATAGCGGTAATGGCCTTATTTCCCTAACCTCAGGGGAGACAAATATTACGCAACGTGCCGTAGCCAACTTGGAAGTGAATGCTGATTCTGGTGACGTGAAGATTAAGCAAGCTCCCGATTTTAAAGGTGTTTATAATGTCCGCTCTGACTCTGGGAATATCAATACTCCCGAATCTGTTCCCGGTAGTGTGAACGTGATTAAGGTCGAAACCACTTCAGGGGATATTTATATTTCCAAATAGAGACCTCTAAATGAATGCCTCATCAGAGGCGAAGTTTGGTTCAATGAGTTTAACCTTGTATAATGTAACCATGTGCCCAGATGCACAACCACATTATAGATTAATAAGGAGGAGACTGGATGGAACTTAAGAATAAAACAGCTATTATTACAGGAGCCAGTAAAGGAATCGGTAAAGCAATTGCCGAAACTTTAGCTAAGGAAGGCGTTAACCTGGGATTAATTTCACGCACATTGACTGACCTGCAAAAGCTGCAGGATTCACTGGGGAGTACATACGGTGTGAAAGTGGTGAGTGCTGTTGCAGATATATCGGATCGCTCACAGGCCGCTGCCGCTGTAGCCTCACTGGAACATGAGCTAGGCGCTGTCGACATTTTGATCAACAATGCAGGCATTGCTACCTTTGGCACAGTCGCGGAGATGGACCCCGAAGAGTGGGAACGTATTATTCGCGTAAACCTGATGGGAACCTATTATGTCACACATGCTGTGCTTCCAAGCATGCTGGCGCAAAAGAGCGGAAACATTATTAATATTTCCTCGACGGCAGGAGAACGGGGTTTTGCAACAGGCTCAGCATATTGCGCATCCAAATTTGCTTTGATGGGCTTCACGGAAGCACTGATGCAGGAAGTTCGCAAATCTAACATTCGCGTCACCGCGCTGACTCCAAGCACTGTCAATACAGAACTGGCGGCAAACGCAGGATTACCTATTGGTGATGAGGATCGCATGCTTCAACCGCAGGATTTGGCCGATCTGACATTAGCCACATTGAAACTGCCTCCACGAGTTCAATTAAAAGTAGCCGGTATTTGGACAACCAACCCACAGTAGTTCGACATGACATCTTAGATTCATTGGCTGTACAATGCTCCGGCAGACGTAATTGTTCGTCATGCCGGAGCTTTTTTTTTCAGCATAGCTATACCAAAACAAACTGTAATATAAGCGCTTTGTACTTCCAGCATATATACATACAATTCCTACAACTATAAGCGCATTTCAGGAAAGGGGAAAAATGATGAAGAACACAGGAATGACACGGCCATTAGACCATTTAGGCCGCATTGTGCTGCCTAAGGAGCTGCGCAATTCTATGAATATTAATATTGGAGATGCCCTCGATTTTTTTATTACCCCAGAGGGACTGATGATTCGCAAGTATACGGGGGTTTCTTGCTATTTTTGTGGTGCCGTAGATCATTTGAGCTATTTCAGGGATCATCTGATATGTAAAAGTTGTATTGAAAATCTGAAGAGCGATAATCCTTCTAGTCATTTGAGTGAAGCACGTCCTGTCCAGCCCAAGAAAAGAAGGAGTTACAGAAATCAGAATGATCTCCTGAATAAACTAAAACAGCTCATGCAGGAGCACCCAAATGTATCTCAAAAAGAATTAGCCGAAATGCTCGAACTATCCCAGGGACGCGTGTCGCAGCTTAAAAAGCTACTCCTTTAGATCATCCGACCCAATCTCGTCTGTTTTAATCAACAAAAAAAGAGCCTGACGGCTCTCGGATCATCTTTGTTACGCAATGTCAGACTGCTCCATAATCGGGACCCGATAGGCCAGCAAGGACTCGTCTATTACGGCAGAAATAAACGTTGCATCTATTTCAGGCACCAACCCAAGCGCATAATTCCATGCGTTTTCTTCAATTTGCAGCGCAAGTCGTTGCCGGGTCCCTATCCCACTCTCTTGCTCCAACGCATCGGAGAGGTCCACTAATTCTGTATCGGCGGCGTGCCCAATCTCATGTGCAAGCACAACTGTAAAATACTCCTCAACTCGATCAATGCTGCCGAACATCTGTAAACACTGTGTTTCGATAACGTCCGTATACATGGTAATGGCGTGAGCATTCATAGCATATTTGCCCCCAATCAGCCTTCCACCAGGAAAACGTTTCTCCAGCTTGACTGTCACACCTATAGCAGCCCGTTCCAAAAGCTCAGCGACAATGCGCTCTGCCTGATATCTTTCCAACTTAACTTCGCTCCTCAAACCAGAATATATAAAGTGATATTTACTCTAAATTCATGAAATCATGGATGTGTTCATACCATACACAGTACGATATTATACCTTTTTACAAAGGAGAATACCATGTCAGAAGATTATTATGTAGGCTGGGGAACACTTGCCCTGATTAATGCCGGCTTGGCACAATCCAAAAATCGGAGCGGGCTAAATTGGTTTTTTCTCTCCCTATTAATAGGACCACTGGCTACCCTATTTATCGTTGCATGGGATAAGCTCGAGTCCTAATCCAGCAATCAGGTCATTCCCATCGTTATCCGGAATGAAAAGGGCAGCCTTGGCGTTTCTGCTGAAGCACTGTATCTGATGCTGTATTAGCCTGTCTCGACATATACGACTTCTCTTGAACTCCGAAATTCGGCTTCACAAGCCGATTATCGTAGGAATTATGAAAAATATGCGTTGTCGCCGGGGATAGCGGGGGAATCAGCCATGTCCAATTGCCTGTCAGTGCGCGCCCAGCCTTGGCTTCCCGTTCCTCAAACAGCTTGAATTGTGCCGCTGCGGTATGGTGGTCGACAATGCTGACTCCCGCCTTTTTGAAAGAATGCAGCACAGCAATATTCAATTCCACCAGTGCCCGATCACGCCAAAGCGTTGTTTCACTCGTCGTATCCAGCCCCATCAGCTTAGCCACCTGTGGCAACATATTATAGCGGAAGGTATCCGCAAAATTGCGGGCGCCGATTTCTGTTCCCATATACCAGCCGTTAAAGGGAGCCGCTGTATAGATGATACCGCCAATCTCCAGCGTCATGTCCGAAATCATAGGCACAGCATACCAACGTAATCCCAAGGAAGCGAAACCCGAGATTTCTGGATGCTCAATGGCCACCTCCATTACCAAATGTTCAGGAATATCATATAGCTCGGGAGGCCGGCCGCCTGCTTCCACAACCAGTGGCAATATATCAAAAGGAGTCATCGCTCCTTGCCAGCCCATGTCTTTACAAGTATTGGTAAAATCTACCGAGATCGGGTCCCCGATGACCCCTTGATCGGTTTCATATCCAGCGTAACGAATGAGTTGATGGTTCCAGATGCGGATATTCGGCTGCCCTGGCTTGGAGGCGCGGAATACAGTAAGCGTTGGCTTAATTTTACCGCCATTCGTTCCTATGCGTATATGCTCCAAGAGCTCGCGAACCACTTCCGTTGCATCTGACGCGCCCCGCGCATCCCTGACCAAAAGCTTGTCCCAAAATAAGCGACCGATGCAACGATTGCTATTGCGCCAAGCCATGAGTGCCCCGTGCTCCAGCTCTTCGTACGTATGATCATACATTCCCGTAGTCTCTATGTCGTGACGAATATTAAGAAGCCGGGCCTCCGCTTCATCGCGGCTTCGGCCCAGCTCCTCATAACATGTATATATAAACTGCTCCGCTTCATGCAAAAGCTGTTGTTTCACTTCCATAACACACACCCCATCCCGGAAGCTCTATGACTCTAGAGCCTGTGGTCTTCCACGCCTTCTCGTTATTATACTCCAGTGGCAGAGTGGAACCAACGGGATGTGTGTCTTGTTCACCTGATCTCCATATACATGGAAGTCTATACCAATGGGTTATCCCAAATACGCACTCAGCATCCAGATATGTTTATCCATTGCTTCTCTTAAGCCGTTAAGAAGATCCTCTGTCGCTTTATCCTGTGCCGCTTCCGCTGCTTCCATCCCACTAGCCAGCTCAACAGTGATGGTTTTAAAATCAGCAACAACGGACTTCACCATATCCTCAGCTGTCTGCTCACCTGCGGACTCCTGAATAGCTGAAAGTTGCAAATGCTCCTTCAAGGTCGCAGCCGGACGGCCACCAATAGCCAACAATCGTTCAGCAATCGTATCTAGATTAGCTGTTGCTTCATTATAAAGTTCTTCAAATTTAGCATGCAATGTGAAGAATTTAGGTCCTTTCACATACCAGTGGAAATAATGCAGTTTCGTGTACAATACAGACCAGGTAGCTACCTGACGATTCAATGCCTTGTGCAATTCTTGAATAGCCTCTTGTGTAGGTGCGTTCGTATGATTTAATGTACTCATGTTTAAAATCCCCTCTCGTTCAAATATAGTTGGTGTAAAGCTTGGATGCTCGTTAGCAGTAGTGTCTGATTTTCTTCAAAATTCCATGCGTCAATCTAATAAATCTTAATCAATTAATTTAGACTTAATCTAAATCCTGTTTTAATTATAACACTGTGACGATGTTTTTCAAGTCCTTATTCGATTTTAATCATGAAGATTACATGAACTAATTGTAAAGCAAACTCTACATGCAATCGGGTACCCAGAATCAAGACTTGTTTATCTTTTATACATAGGTTACATCAATAGGAGGATAGAAGATGTTAACTTTGTCTGCTAAAGCATCAAAAAAGAGCCGGCCCATAAGTAAACTGTACCCTCTGTAAAGGACATTTTAAAAAGGGCTTAGGCTGCTTGAAGAAGATGATCTCTGTATTGAACAGGGGTCATCTTTTTTAAATTTCATTGGTATCTGTAATGGTTGTAATAAGTCATATAGTCATCAATTTCACGTCTTAGCTCTTCCATAGTCGCACAGGGTTTGATGGAGGCCTCATCCTTAAAATGACCAAAGAAGGATTCTTGGGGGGCGTTATCCCAACAGTTTCCTCGTCTAGACATCGACTGGTTTAACCCCATTTTCTTAACCATCTTTTGAAAATCAGGATGTGTGTAATGTGTTCCTTGATCCGAATGAATAAAGGCACCCTTTGCTTTTTTAAATCTTCGATTCTTCTTCAGCTTTAGAAGAGTGTCCGTCGCAAGGTCCATAGTGATTCTCTCTGAGACATGATAAGCCAGTATTTCATTGGTTGAACTGTCCTTGATCGT
Organism: Paenibacillus sp. SEL3; assembly: GCF_054602585.1. Lineage (NCBI taxonomy): Bacteria > Bacillati > Bacillota > Bacilli > Caryophanales > Paenibacillaceae > Paenibacillus > Paenibacillus sp. SEL3. The sequence goes on from NZ_CM137725.1 coordinate 2,791,910, forward strand.
TGATAAATAAGCTTTCTTGCCTGTACCATAATATAAATAAGTGATATCTGTCAGTAACACCTTGCCGGGGATGTCCTGCTTAAATTCCCTATTCAAAAGGTTAGGAACAACCCGATGTTCCTGAGTCGCCTTCATCATCCTTTTATAGGGATTTGCCTTCCGGAAAGGACATACAATGCCGTATTTCTTCATAATTCTCCGGATCCGTTTTAAATTGTAGACAACCTTAAACTGGCCCTCTAATATCATCTTGATAGAACGGGCCCCTTTCTTGCGTCTTTTGAAACGGAAGGCCTTCAGGATCGTTTCTTTTACCTGTTCATCATCCTGTTCTCGTTGCTTCCGCTTTTCCGCTGATTCGGAAGACCAGTACTTGTAATAGCCACTCTTGGAGACCCCGGCCATTCTGCATAAATGGTTCACCATTCGATGAAGATCGTATTTCCGGATAACGGTATGGATCAAAATATATTTCTGGCAAGGTGGCAAATTTACTTGTCTTTCAGCCCCCATTCCGCCATACGGATCTTTTTTAACAGTTCGTTCTCCGCTCTTAATAAGGCGTTTTGCGCTTCGAGCCTGGCGTTCTTTTCTTCCAGTGTCAGTTCCCTTCTAAGGGGTCTTCCAGATGATTGGCTCCTTGTATCGTGCAGACCCAAGACACCGTTTTCCCGGAAGCTCGCACGCCATCTTTTTCCCGAGGATCGTACTCGTTGGAGTCCGATTACATGTACATCAAATCCGCATTCCTCAAATATAGCCCTCGGTAGCTTGCCCTTTTTATTTTCTGAAATAAAAAGTTTCTTGAATTCATCCGTATATGTAATACCTTTTGATGTAACTGACTTAACATAAAGATTGTTAGAAAGCTGTTCGATTTCTTTCTCTGTAAATGTCTTTTTACTCATTCCAGTTCCACTTCCCATTTTTCTCAATATATAAAAAGTACCCTACGGAGAGACTTTTTTAAAGTGTCTACTCTATAGGGTACAGTTTATAAGAGGGTCGGCTCTTTTATTATTCTTGCATCTCTGAAGTTTCCACGATTAAAGGTACAACCTTGCCAGCATTTACATCAATCAGGCCGTGATCGGTAATTTTCAAGGCCGGGCTGACCGGCAAAGAATGCGTGCTCAGCGACATGATTGGATTGTAATGGCGATAGCCCAGCGACAGCAAGGCTGAACGCAGCTCCTTCACATGCGCCGCAACCATTTCCAGCGGTCCTTCTGTTAAGATCCCGCCTACGGTTAAAGGCAAATGGGACAGCACCTTGCCATTTTCAACTACGCAAAAACCGCCTTGGCTGGCAAGAACCGTATTCGCGGCCAGTATCATATCTTGCTTGTTATGCCCTACGACCAGCAAGTTATGGTTATCGTGCGAATAGGTGGTTGCCACTGCCCCACGTTTAATCGTATCTCCCCCGATCAAACCGTAAGCACGGTTGCCATTCTTTCCATACCTCTCAAACGTAGCAATCAGTCCATGTTCACCATGTTCCCATACCAGTTCCCCCTGCTCTACTTGTGCAGGTGCAATCCGTTCACTTGTAAAAGTAGAGCCATCTTTGACCATCATAACACGGCATTGATGTGTGCCATCAGCTACATCCATCTTTACAGTAAAATCCTGCTCCGTGAGGGGATTGAGCTTCACACTTTGATAAAAGTGGGCGGGGAAGCGGCATTTTATTGGTGCTTGATGGTATTCCTCGAACTTATCGAATACCTTGAGTCCGTCCTTATAGACTTGCTCCACATCAAATTGACCAAGATCCGACAGCAGTACAAAGTCAGCTATTTTTCCCGGTGCAATGGTTCCGCGGTCATGCATACGCATCCGTGCAGCAGGAGTAAACGTAGCTGCATAAATGGCATCCTCAGGCTTCATGCCCATTCCGATTGCTTTACTTACAATATGGTTTAGATGCCCTCGCTCTACGAAAGAGTCTGGCATCACATCATCCGTTACAAAGCAAAAATGTTGTGCCACATCTTCCTGAATAAGATAGTCCATCACTTCAGGGGTCATGGATTTTTCCTGGATTTCAATAAACATCCCCGCAGCCATCCGCGCCTTCATACCTTCAATACTTTGGTGAGTATGGTCTGAGCCTATCCCCGCATAGATCAACTGATGCAGGTCCAGATCAAGCAACTGTGGCGTATGACCTTCAATGATCAGCTCCGGGTAGTGCTCACGAACATGGCGTAAGATGCGATTCGTCTTGCTCTCCGGATCACGAATGACATCCACATAGTTCATAATTTCACCCAGGCAGATCATTTCACCCGTTTGCAGCAGCGCATCAATCTCGGGAATACCGATCTCGCCTCCTGAGGTTTCGAGCGGTGTTGCCGGGACGGAGCTTGGGATGCCGTAGAACATATCAGCCACGCAATCCTTGCTGGCTTCCATCATTTCCTGGACGCCTTCCAATCCGAAAACATTCGCCATTTCGTGCGGTTCTGGTACAATCGTCGTTATCCCATTGCGAATCAGTCCATAGGAAAAGGTTGCCGGTGTCACCATTGTGCTTTCGATATGCAAATGGATGTCGATCAGGCCGGGAATCATATATTTCCCGTGCCCTTCGACAATTTCAGCAGCCTCGAAAGACTCCAGACCACGCTGACCGATATACATAAACTTGCCATCAAGTATAGCTACATTACCTTCTTCGAACGTCTTGTAGTAACTGTTATACACCTTAACTTGTAAAATCATTTTGTCTGCACGCATGATGTATCTCCTTCATCGAACCCGCTGATTATTGGACCAGCACCATTTTATCTGCCGGAAAATGCAGGGTAACTCGCTGACCACTCAGGTAGGGCGTATCCATTTCCTGATTAGCCGTAAAGTTGCCTTTCGCCGTTTCTACCACATACTGATAGCTACGCCCCAGGTAAGTACTTACCTTAATAATACCGGGGAGCTCATTTTCTCCTGTCTCGTTGCCTTCTGTTCGAATGACCAAATCATCCGGACGAATAGCGCCCTGACGAGCACCCAGCTGGGCCGTACCCTGATTACGCGCTACGCCGAATGAAAGATCACCTGTATTCAGTCGAATACGATCCCCTTCTTCAGTACGCTCGTCAAAGCTTAGAAAATTATTAAACCCAATAAAACGGGCGACAAATTCGGTCGTCGGATATTTAAAAATGGTCGATGGAGCATCTAATTGTTCGATGTTCCCCTTATTCATAATCGCAACCTGGTCAGAAATCGAAAAACATTCCTCCTGATCATGCGATACGTATACAGTAGTGATGCCCAGTTCCTGTTGAATACGGCGGATTTCCACACGCATATTTACACGCAGGTTAGCATCCAAGTTACTCAGAGGTTCATCAAACAACAGCAGATCGGGTTCAATCACAAGCGCTCGCGCAATCGCAACACGTTGACGCTGTCCGCCTGACAATTCACCAGGGAAACGTTTTTCAAATCCCCTCAGGCTAACCGTATCCAGCATCGTCATAACGCGGCGCTTCACATCATCTTCCTTTACTTTGCGTAACCGCAAACCAAAGGCAACATTATCAAAAACAGACAAATGTGGGAAGAGTGCATAACTTTGAAATACAAAGCCGAAGTTCCGTTTATTCACCGGAACCCGAGTATAATCCTTATCGCCAAATAAAAATGTTCCTTGTTTAGCTTCGAGAAATCCTGCAATGAGACGAAGTGTGGTCGTTTTGCCACAACCACTCGGTCCGAGCAACGAGAGCAATTGCCCCCGTTCGAGCTGCAAATCGAAATCCTGCAAGATCAGTTGGTTGTCATAAGCGACCGATACGCGATCCAGAGTAAGCAGTGCCATAAGGTTGAAGCCTCCATTACCTTTTAGTGAAGTAAGACAATCCCATCAGTCGTTCAATCAAGAACATCAGGATACCGGTCAAAATCATCAGCATAACCGAAATCGCCGCTATCGTCGGGTCAAAATAATTTTCGACGTAAGTCAGCATTTGAATGGGCAGGGTGCTGAAGCCCGGTCCTGTCATGAAGACGGAAATGTCGACATTGTTGAATGATTCCAGAAAGGCAATCAGGATAGCCGCAATAATGCCTGAGCGGATGTTGGGCAGAACCACTTTGAAAAAGGTTTCCAGCCGTCCAGCCCCCAAACTAAGCGCTGCTTCCTCAATCGCAAAATCAAAGTTAGACAAACTGGATGCAATGACTCTAATAATGAACGGCAACATAATCACCGTATGTCCGATCAATAGTCCAGCATATACTGGTAAATGGTAAACTATGATCAAATAGCGCAGCAGTGTAAAACCAAGCACAATACCCGGTATGAGCAACGGAGAAAGGAACAAAGCATTCAGCGCATCCTTCCCGCGAAACGAAAAACGACTAAGCGCATAGGCGGCAGGCATACCGATCAGTAGTGCCAAAATGTTGCCTAGCAGAGAGACCACAATGGACGTTTTGAACGTGGACATAAACAAATCCACTTCAAAAATATTTTCATACCAGCGCAGGGAAAAGCCCTGCGGAGGGAATTTTAATACCGTGCCCGGCTCGAAAGAAGTGACCGATATGATCAACAGCGGACCGAGCAGAAAGATGAAGACCAGCAGGCTAAAGAAGCCTAGTCCGTAATGTTTCTCCCGCATATCCACCTACCCCTTCGGATTGAGTTTATGGGCCGCCTTATTTAAGAGACCGACCACGATAAATGTAATAACAATCATAATTGTTGCAATAACAGACGCTAAAAACCAGTCGTTTAGCGTCATCGCGTTCTGATACAAAAATGTAGCGATAACCCGCTGTTTTCCTCCAAGTAGTGCTGGTGTCGTATATGCAGTCAGGCTGCCCACGAAAACGAGAATGCTTCCAATGATCAGGCCAGGCACAGACAGCGGAAATACGATTTTACGAAATGCGCTGAATCTGGAGGCCCCGAGGCTCTGAGCAGCATGAACAAGATCACCGTCGATATTTTCGAGTACACCAATCAGTGAAATAATCATCAGCGGTAAAAACAAATGAACCAGACCAATAATCATCGCTGCCGGAGTATACAAAATATTCAGCGGCTCATCTACAAGTCCTAAACCGATGAGCACGTTATTTAACAGTCCCTTGCGACCCAGAATGACCATCCAGCTGAATGACCGCACCACCGGACTCGTCAACAAGGGGAAGATAGCCAGCGCTAACAAAATCCCTTTACGACGCGGGGCCTTTTGCGAAATATAATAAGCCGTCGGGAAGCCAAGTAATACGCACACGAGTGTCGTTACGACACTGACTTCCAGCGTAGTCAGCAATATTTTCAGAAAGTAAGGGTCCTTGAAGAAATGGAGATAGCCTTCTAGGGTGAATGAGCTGTTCTGTACGAAGGTCGAACCGATCGTCAACACAATCGGAATGACCATGAACACCGCCAGAAAGAGCAGACCTGGCAGCAGCAGCCAATACAAGTATGTTTTCTTCATGGGTAGCTCCTTGCGGTTATCAAAATGTTATTCCTTATTCAGCACCTGGATAAACAGCTCCAGAAAAGCTTCGCTGTCCACCTGTTCGCATACATTCATATTGGGGCTATGATTGAGGCGGTTCTGCACATCGCCCACCGTTTGTCCGTCACATATACGACTGGAGGTTTCCACGTCAACATACAACGACGAGGTATCGACTAACCTCGAATTCAATGCGACACCTACGGCAAGCGGGTCATGAAGCGCACAGGCTTTTACCCCGTTGCGTTCTTCATAACGCTTGGTATAAACGGACGTGCTTTCAGCTACATAATTACGAATTGCTGGGCGGGTCAGACGAGCAATATGATCCGCAGTCAGCAGAGCCTTCCGTGTTACATCCAGTCCCACCTGTATCAACCGACCAAATCCCGCATGAAATACGATTCGTGCGGCTTCAGGGTCAGCATACATGTTGTACTCCGCTACAGGTGTAATATTGCCGCACCCGTGAATAACACCGCCCATAAAAATGACTTCATCGACGTGATCCGTCAGTTCGGGACACTTCAGCAGCGCCAGTGCCAGATTGGTGAGTGGCCCGGTGCAAATGAGCGTCACTTCCCCCGGGTGAGCCATCACGGTGTCAATAATGATATCCGATGCAAAACCTTCGGACGCAGACATGGCTGGGACTACTCCACTCAGTGCGCCTCCAATGCCGTCTTCTCCATGGACACGATGCTCGTGCAGGCCTTTACGTATTAAGGGGGCCTCCGCCCCCCGATAAACCGGAATATCCGGTCTATCCAAAAGGTCGAGGATTTTGCATGTGTTCAATGTTGCTTGTTTAAGTGAAACATTACCGCATACCGTAGTAATCGCTTGGATATCCAGCTGACCACTTTTGGCGGCTAGTAAAATACCCAACGCATCATCAATGCCCGTATCTACATCTAATATAACCTTCTTCATTATTGTGCAACTTCCCGGTTCCAGCGATCTGTCCATGCCTTGATATGATCGTTAACGAACTTCATATCCAGCTTGGTCAGCTTGTTCACTACCTCTGTACCGTACGTAATTCCCTCTGTATCCGCACCGGACAGTACCACCTGCGTATTCACCGGGGAATCAACCTTTGCCTTGGCAGACTTTTCTTGAACTTCCTTACTCAGCTGCCAGTTGATAAATTCCTCAGCCAGTTCCTTCTGGTCGGAGCCTTTCACTACATTAATTGTGTTCATTACTGCGTATGCACCTTCACTAGGAGCTACAAATTTCGCTCCTGGCACAGCCGCCTGCAAATCTTTGAAGTACATTTCCATGATTGGACCGCCGGCAATTTCTTGTTGACTAAACATGTTCACAAACTCAGATGTTTTGCTATAAAACTTAACGATATTCGGACTCAGCTCTTTCAGTTTTCCGAAGGCTTGGTCTTCATTAAACTCCTTACTACCCGCTACCTTGGAGGCTGCATCTACCATCATCGGTCCGGCAGTCGCCGTAATATTCGGCAAAGTCACGTTTCCTTTGAACTCAGTTCCCCACAGGTCAGCCCAAGAGGTCACATTCTTTTTCACCAGCTCCGGATTATAGGCAATACCGAGACGCCCGACCGTATAAGCAGGACCATACTCCTCACCCAGCGGTGCTTTGGCAATATCATAAATTTGGTTCAGGTTCGGCACCTTGCTGCGATCCAGCTTCTCAAACAATCCCTGTTGGATTCCTTGTTGAGCATAATAATCGGACAGATAAATCAGATCGACGTCTGTGCTGCCTTGACTGATTTTGTTCAACCGTTCCGCGTTATTTCCAATTTCGACCACGATATCAACGTTATGTTCTTTTTCAAAAGGCTCGTACACTTCTTTGTTAAAAAAGTCCTCGGAAAAGCCCCATGTGGAAATAACTAGTTTCTTTTTCCCATCAGCTAAACCATCTTTTCCATCTGTCTGACCGCCAGTAGCATTACTGCCGCAACCTGCCAGTACCACGGATGCCAAGGTCACAGCCATAAACCCTTTAAACCATTTCTTCATATGAAACTCCCCCTATTTTTTATTATGCACACCTTATGACACAAAAAAGAAAAGTACTCTTGTAAAACAAGAATACTTTTCTTCGTAAACAAAGAATAAGTTGATCCCGCTGCGCGTTATAACAGGTTCTCCCCTCAGATAGATCCGAAGCGAAAAGCCGAATATCCAATTTTATTAGGATTCCTTCAGAATGATGTTCGTAATAGCCCACTGCGTTGCTGAATCATAATCACGCAGTAAAGCATCTATATCGAGCTCCATATCCTCAATCAGCTTCTCGCGAAGTCTCTTCTTGTACAGCATGGACATTCGGAAATCCACTTCCAGCTTCAAGCCGGGGGCTTCCACTTCCAATGCCGCCGAGCGTGGAGAACGCCGGTGCTTCGCCACAAAGGTAACAATGTTGTTCTCAACGGTGGCCCGCAGCAGCGTGGTCCCGAAGCCGAACAGTTCCTTTGAAACTTCATTGTAAATCTGGCACATCCGCTTCTTGCTTTCGTTACTGTCGAGCAGCGTCATGAACCCACCCTCATCAGCATATTACGTACAATCAATCTTTCAACACGATAGATTATACATAAATATACGATAAATAGCAAACAAAAATCCCTAATCCAATCACATATGATGCGAAAAAGCGAACAATATGTCGAACTTTGTAGCTTTTCAACATTTTTACACCTTTTTTAACTCATCCTCAAGCTTCCGAACGCTGCTATATTCGCCCACAGGGTAATTTAAGGTAGACTCCGGTAAATCTCTGGCCAAAAGTTTTATCGTTGTCATTCCAGAGGAAATTTTTTTCCTTCTACTATATATGTAGTTTTTACTTAAATGCATTTAACCGTACCCCGCGGGAGTCCCCTAGCGATTGTACGGTTTTTTTGTTATGTAGCTGACTGGCCAGATGGGAACCTCTTCAAGAAAAAGCCGATTGAATCCACGAGGACACTACAAGAGTAGCCGGCCACAGCAGCATAAAGTTAGCTATGATATACGCCTTCTTAAAAGCATAACGATGATAAAAATACCAACAGCTCCATGATATGAATATTCCTATCGGGTAGCTCATTATGACATAGGCAAAAATATAATTGCTGAGATAATCTCCAGCTGTTGGTGCATCGAAAGAAAATGCGACCACCATCAGCATGGCCTGATAGGCAAATAGCGTTAAGCCATAAACGATATTCAATATAAGTAAAATGACAAATGCATTTTGATCTTTCATGATGTTCTCCTAACTATTGCAGTCCGCCTGTATCACCATTGTGCAGCCCGTTTGCGTCTCTCCTCACGCCGATCAGCTTCTTCCATTTTGCGAATATAACGTTTCAACTGCTCTTTATGCTCGTCCAATTCTTGTATTCGTACCGTGGTTCCTTGGAGAAACACCTCCATTTTACGTGTTAATTCAGCAGCTGATTCTCCCCGCCATTCATGCAGCCTACCATATATATTTTTCATCTGCTGCTCCTGATGCTGAAGTCTTTGCTTTAGCTGCTCGCATTGCTGAACAGCCCTACGCAGATCCCCCAGGCTCAAAGATATTCTGCTCATCTCTTTCGCCTCCCGTTGTGTTCTTCCAGCTGCTCTTTCTTATTGATCCACCATCGTAAATTCCTGGCCCTTACGATCTATATATTCTGCTATCTCCGTAATCGATTCCTGATACCAGCGATTAATCCGATCTAACGTTGCCGTTGCACTATGCGCAAGCGGGGTCAAAGACTGACTTTCACTTGTCCCGATATGAGCCTGAAATAACTGAATGGACGCACGGGTATCACTGGAAAATCCATGCAAGCTAGAACGCATCTGATTAGCCGCATGCTTTAGCTCCTCAGGTGTTAATTGAATTGTGCCTGCATTCTTGTTGCCCACAAAATATGCCCCACCATGGGTGCGACCATCTTGTTGTCCTGCTCCCATCAAATTCACACCCAGTGCAGTAGCAGCAAACTGCCCGAAGGCCCCCATTTGTCCCCCATAGCGTTCAACCAGATCGCCCATGACTTCCTTGAGCTCTGCTCGCGCGGCCAGCATTTGCTCGTATGCCTGCACCCGTGGATTGCCTTCCACCAATTGACCGTCCATCGTGTACAGTGGATTGCTGATATTGCCATTTTCATCAAACGTAAAGTTTCCCATGCTATGAGTGTTCTCTCCACCTAATACAGAATTATAGAATTTGGTGAATGCATCTTGCTGTATCATAGGCAATGTAATCGGAACATAAACAATAGGAGTCCATTTTGGGCCAAGAATTAGTCTTTCCAATTCGGTTTTTCTTTCCAAGGGAATTGAAACAGGAATAGTAAACTTGGCTACATTGGCAGTCTTATAATCACTCCCAATATGATACGTTTCCCCCACATGTTGGTTAGCCTTAGTGGCTCCCCCACCAACACTATCTCCGGGATGGGCAAAAGCCACATTAGTCTTCTTGAATTCTCCTGCTTTTACCCTCTTTTGAAGATCTTCAGGCAATAAATGTACAATACCCGGAGCAGCAAAACTCACGGATGATAAACCATTTTTCACTGCAATATATTCTGCTTCTGCACCGCCTAAAGAATGGCCTGTCGTAGAAATTTCAGCAGCGGGGTACTTCTTCTTCACTTCGTCATACAGTGTTTGGGCTTTTGTAAATTGATTATCCTGATACTGTGACTCATACTGATGAAATGAACTTTGTACCTGTGGGGGGAGCTTTTTTATCTCTTCTTGATTATTTATATAATAATCGTGAACTTGATTTAAATTTTTCGCTCGTCCGCCCACAACATCGCTAATGTCCGTTCCTATGTCCATCGCTCTACTCCATATTGGTCTTCCCCCTGGTTCAGTTCCCCTATATCCTATAATCACCTGATTGCTATTCTCATTGTGAAAAACGGTCGCATCAAATCCAGAACCGTTCGTGTCATGTAATAGTTTTTCGTCTAAATCAACAACCCTCCAACCAGGAATATCTTCATTTTTATAAGTCTTTGGATCAATATCCAATAGGTAAGCCTCATCTGCTATCTTCCAGTATGTTTTTTCACTAATATACTGCAATTATTACCCCACCTTGTCTAATCACCTAATATATTATAAAGTTAGAAAAAGTTGATACTTTCAAAAAAGGAGCATCTAAAAATTGAAAAGAAAAAAAATTTGGGTTACTGCTCTCATCTTATTCTTCATCCTAGTAGGAGCTCTCTATTACATGCACTACGCATCAAATATAAAAAAAGAAGAAGCCGTTAGAACAGGTATACCTATTGGAAAAGAGTACATCAAAAAATACTATAGGGCTGATTTCATATTTAAGAGTTATGACTATGTAGGTAGCTATGTTAATAATACGGTTCATCTAATCGGCTATATAAAAGGACATGAAGATCAATCGATATCTATCGCTTACGATTTTGAAAAAAAAGAAGTGCTTAGTGTAACCGGACCGGATTGGTTCATTGACAGTCGATACCCTAAAAAGAATGTTCCACCATTTTAAATATCAAGATTTGTATGCAAAAAAAAAAACACATATGATTCATTCCAGTTCAAGAATATATTTTTCCAATCTAAGGAAGTGAAATCATTATAATACTTCCTGTTTACTTGCGGTATAGTTGAAAGTAAAAATAAGTATAAAGTCGTTGGTTACTGCATTTTGGGTCGCAGTTCATACCTAATAACGATTAGGACTTTGTAACTGTATGTTAGAAGAGATTTGCGTATATGAACACAATTTTTAAACGTTGTACCGAGCTAATCCTTTTATTAAATAAATGAGCTATCCTACTATTATTATAAAAAGCAGTAATGTTATGAGTTTATAGTCAGGAGATACTAAGGAGAAGAATTCAACTTGAAGAAGAAAAAGGATTGGGGAAGCATCTTTATAGTAGTTTCAATCCTCGTTGGAATCTTTTGTTACATGCAATATACGGAGGATGTACAAAAAGAAGAGTACGTCCAATCTGGCATACCTATTGGAAAAGAATACATTAGAAAACATTATAATGCCGAGTTTATATACAAAAATTACGACTTTATTGGCGGCTATGTTAACTCTACCGTTTATCTTCGTGGCTATATAAAAGGACATGAAGGTCAGATAATCTCACTAAATTACGACTATAAGAAAAAAAAGGTACTCTACGTAACTGGACCGGATTGGTTCATCGACAGTAGGAATCCTAATAAGATTGTTCCGCCATTCTAAAATCAAGTCTGTATTCAAATGCCCTCTAACAGATGACTTTTTCCTAAATATGAAGAAGTAATATCATTAAAATACTTCCTGTTACTGAGAGATATTTGCAACAAAAATAAGAACCACGTCATTGTTCACTGCATTCTGGTTGTAGTTCACATTAAATTATAAATAGCATGTTAGGGGAATGTTGCGTAAATGAACACAATCCTTAAATGTTGCACAGTTCTCATCATAATATTAACCATTCTGGGCGGTTGTGGTTTTTCTACCGCTCAAGAGGAAGAGGTAGTGGAGTCTGCTACTACTGTCAGTATCAAATATATTAAAACTCACTATAATACGGATTTCGTATTAAAAAATTACAATATTGAAGAAAACAGTGTCTTTGCAAGAGTACATCTTTACGGCTATATAAAAGGAAACGATACAGACTTAATTAGGATATCCTATGACTTGGACTCAAAAGAAATCGTCAATGTTACGGGACCGGATTGGTTTATTAATAGTAAGGTTATAGATAAGAATGCACCTTATTCCTAAGAAAGCTTATAGCATATTTAGCTCAATTTTAAGGAGAATACTTCAACTTGAAAAAGAAACAACTATGGCTTTTTGTCTTTATATCACTTGTCATTCTGCTAGGAGTTTTCTTTTACATGCAGTACGCATCGAATGCCAAAAAGAAGAAATCGTTCGGACAGGCATACCTATTGGAAAAGAGTACATTAAGGAATACTATAGGGCAGATTTCATATTTAAGAGTTATGACTATATAGGTAGCTATGTTAATAACACGATTTATCTAATCGGCTATATAAAAGGACATGAAGGTCACTCGATATCCATTGCTTACGATTTTGAAAAAAAAGAAGTCCTAGATGTATTAGGACCTGCTTGGTTCATCGACAGTAGGAATCCTAAAAAGAAGTAGAATATTGAACCATGATTGCAGAAAAGGCCCCTTAGGGGCCTCTTCCAGTCGTCGTTAGTCATATTTAGCGCTCTTCACCTTTGGTGCTATGCTTAGTTACATGAATAAAAGGATATTCGCCTTTGCTTATTTTACGTTTCCATTCTTGAATCATATCTTCCTGGGTTGGCGGTTTCTCGTTTACGATTGCTCCTGTAGTTACTTTAGCCATTGGTTTACCCTCTCTTGTTGATTTTAGTTATTGCGTCTTTATCTTTTCTCCAGTCATTTTGATGTTACCATTCATTTCTACCAAACTTGTTTTACATTTTAACCCGATGGCATCTTTTGCTGTGACCTGAATTGTGTTCCCCGCATTGAATACCAAATTTCCATCAGCCTTAACACGGATGTCCTTTTTACTCCGCAATTCAATGCCGTGGTCATCCAACAGTCGAATCACCACTTCATCGTCGTTCCCCGTGATTAAAATTTCATTTTTCTCAAAAATAATAGCTTTACGGTACTTGGTCATAAAGATCTTCGTGGACGGGTCCTGAATAAAGTCGCCCCCTTTGGATCTCTTGCGGATCGAATGAGTTACAATGGCGTCCTTTTCTTTAGCGGTCGGAAAGTAAATGTCTACAAAATCAAATAGCTCCGGCATGCAGTACCATCCTGTATTCCCTTCCGATGTATAAAATGTAGCCGTTGGGAAAGCGTAGGTTTCCTTGACATTCGGCTTGACCTTATCCATTTCATAAAAGAAAACCTTCACATGATCCTGCTCGATTCCAATGACCTTGGATTTCAATGACATGCCCCGAATGTCCTCATTTACAATCAAATCCTGTTTCATTCCATCCGCTGTAGTCAGCACATATTCATGCCACAAAGCACTATGTCGTATAAACGCAACCGATTGCAGGACGTATAATGCTTTCCCTTTAAATTTAACCTCCCCCCCAATTTGCAGCAGGACATCTCTAGCCCCTGTCGTTTGCACTTTATAATATAAAAGATCGTCATCCTTGCTGGCTCCTGGTTTGGTTTTTCTCGTCATGGAGTAGTTATACTGCCTGAGCTCAGGCTGATTGACGCCATCCGGCAATCCAAAATAAAACTGAGGTTTTTCACCAATCGGATCAGGTATTAGTCCCCAACCAAGCCGAGACGCTATACGTTTTAGAAACGACCAGTCCGTTTCGTCGTATTGCATCGTAAATTCCTGTAAAAGCTGATCTTTTAAGCGGCTCGTACAATTGGCTTTGGGATAGGATTTGAGTACATGTTCAAGTAATGCCTGCACCTTCATCTTCACATTTTGAAAGGATTGTTTATGAAGCACTTCATCCAGCTGGCTTGTATAGGAGAGGGCCTCGACGACCAAATAGGCTACATTGGACACCAACTTGATTCTGAACTGCGTGACTAATCCCCTAAATAATACACTCTGCTTTTGATCGTCATTCATATAAGAAACAACTAACTTCGCCCCTGCTTCCATATGATCTGTATATTCTTCCATTTGAGCATCCGTTAATACACCTGTCAAAACGACCTTCACATGCTCATTCATTTTCTGTACAACTTTAACTTTTGGATTTTTAAGAGATAAAACCGTTCCATTATACTTGATGATTGGATATCCCATGTTACCGCTCCCTTTTGTCGGTTAGTTTACGTTTATCCGTTGTTTGCTTACGTATTGAATGACATCTTTAATGGTTTGATTATGTCCCTGATCGTTAAGAGCCTCATCTAATGCAGAGAGAGTGGTAAAGGTTTTATTTTTTTTCTGAAAATAAATGTCCGCTATAGGGAATTCATCAACTCTACCAGGTCCATGAATCCCGTTGTCAACATCGGCAATGATGATAACATCCTTCAATCCATCCTTATTCACATCCTTGAAGGCCACTGCTTCTACTCCTCCGTAACGTGCAACCCACTCACGGTTCCCGTAGAAATCGGGGAATGGATACAGAATATGTCCTTGGTCATCCAATAGGAAGAAAAAGAATTTACGAAAACCTTCCGGATACCCATATGTGGATACAAACCGTACTTTCCCAAAGCCTTCGAAAGTAGTTTGAAAAGACTGCGACTCTTCAATTTCATATTGGTCGGTATTCAACTTTTCACCGCTAACTGTGGAAACAGACTGATCCTCAACGGAACTTAACTCACTCCATAGTTCCTCATTTTGCCTAATATTCTCTGGAATTTGTGCAAAACGAATTTCATACTCCGCATGGTCCCCTACCACATGTGCCATAGGTACACTCATCCCCAATGAATCATTTGTGAAATAACTAAACGATTCCATTTCTACTTCCGCAAGCGAACCTTTGGTTACATCCGCATTTGTTAACAATTGAATCAAATCATCTTTTGTGAAATCACCAATTAATCCTTGTTGCTCCGGCTGAACAGCTGTAATCTTCCCGCTTTTTATAAGCTCAATAAAAGGTTTCTCGACCTTTACCAGATCCCTCAACCTTATTCTTGAAACCTGCTTCATATCCAGGTTCGTCGTATAAAACATATGAGTAGGATAGGCTGCGTCCTTCACATAATGAATACCCGTATATTGAACACTCAAGAATCGTTCACTTTCTCGTTTGATCTCATAATCAATTTCGACATGGACTCCAGCATTGGAATCCGCATAGTTTTGTAATCCTTCTAAAGCATCAGCCTTAAGAATTTTGTTTAAAGATTTCTGCTTTGCAATATCCTTGAGTTTTATAATTTGAGGGTATTTAATCACGATCCCATTTTTTGAATATTCCTCTTGAATGAGTTCATAGCTTTGCCGTTCACTATGAGTATTCAAGGCAGTGCTATATTCGGAATCAATACGGACTTCTCCACTTTTGGAGAACTCAATGATAAGGTTTTGTTCAGAATCATCACTGTTTATGAAGAAACCATCGCCGTGGTCTAAAACCTCGATACCTATGCTATCATGTTGTCGACTCTCTAAAATAATGGGCTTATTCATATCCTTGTTCAGTTCCCACGCATCCGGAAGCTTCATCTTACCTACATTTATGCTTTTCTCCGTCCACTTTTGTCCAGACAACTCCCACAGATCAACAAATACGGGGTCTGGATGATATATGGAGACATACCCCCCTAACCACAACTGTATTCCTTGGTCTGAATCTCGGACCACGAAGTCTGTAGTCAATTCTGGCCCGCCATTCTCAATCATCTGAGCATGTACAAGTTGCTTCGAACTCCACCACTGAATAAATGTGTATTTATCTCCGATCGTACCTGTCACCGTTTTAGGTGCTCTATAATTCATAACCCTAACGTTTAGCTGCCCACTTTTTAACTGAAACGGTTTTGTTAAGATAGTGAGATTGTTATCGAACTTTTCTACTAATTCTCCATCCTTCATCTCTACACTTTTTGGCTCGATTAACAACAAATTAAATTCCTGTGTGAACTCCTCAAGCTTATTTTGTCTGGTATCATAATCCTTATTTTCATCGTTGACTATATGAAGTTTTTTCACTAACGTGTCCAGCTTTTTCGAAAAGGAAATCGTTTTATCTTCATTTTGGAGAGAAAGCGCATGATTTGTTTTAGTTGCTGGAGAATTTTGTTCCTTCATGCATCCATTCAGCGCTACACAGGAAATGAGTAGTAATAGGACGCAAGAAGCTCGCCCGTACTTCAAGTAATTCATGCTGGATATCACACTTTCTACGATTTATCGTTCATCTCTATACTCATAATCTTCCACTTGCCTGACTTTTTTTCTAATGTAAATAGAAGTCCTTTGTTTGATTCCTCTTCTTCTGAGCTACTCTTTACCAAAAACACCCGCTGATTAGCCTCATAAGCAATCTCTTTTACATTCAAGTCTAATCCTGTATAGTCCATAGCGGAAAAATCTATGATATCTTCAAAATGATTTTTCGGACTTGCTGACAACGCAGTGAATTCCGCCATTTCAGGCAAGTGTATCAAGAAGCGATTCATAAGATAATGATCTTCAAATAATTTTGGATAATATCTTTAGGAACCGTAGGGTTTACAAATTTTTTATTCTTATTTTCATATAGAACTTTTGTTTTTTCGGGTCCGCTGCTATCGAATTTCTGATATGTCATGATTGTATGTTGTTGAGTATCCTGAAAACGATAGTAACTCACATCCTCAAAAACACCATCTTTATTAATGTCCTCTAGCTTCCTGATTCCTTGCCCTGTTGCTTCTGGATAATTGTAATTCAGGTTGCTAATTCGGTTATGGCCTAAAGTAAATATAGAGAATCCTTCGGCCTCATCCACTTCGCTAGTGGAATATACTACGATAAACTTTTGTTCTGTTTGATCCAGCTTCATGATCTTCATGTCTGTATTAAGATGTGCAACTATAATTGGGTCCTCTAATTTACCAATGATGTGATAGCCAGCATCCTCTCGGACTACAAATACGTTGTCAATCACCCCTTTTTCTAACCCAAAAGCAAGCACGTATTCCGGCTTTCCATCAAGGTCCAAATCTTCTTTTGATATTTTCTGAAGCTGCTCATTTGGGGGCTGGATTTTCTTTATAAACTGATCTAATGTGTTAGAATCTATGGCGTAATTTTCATTTCTTTTATTAATCGGATTCACAATATTGCTATTCCGATCTTGTTTTTGAGCAGCAGACTCTGGTTCAGTCACAGCTTTTTTCTCTATCATTTGAGTGCTAGGTTTGATGGGTTCAACTGCTTGCTGCTTCTCATTCGTAGATTTTACGGAACATCCATTTAATAGCAGACTAAATAACAATATTAAAAATAGTATTGTATTTTGTTTTATAAAGTTGATTTCAAAAAACTCCCTTTTTGTATTAATCACTGTACGTTTATTCGTTGTTTGCTTACGTATTGAATGACATTTTGAAGTGTTCGGTTATGTCCAGTTTGATTGATACTCTTATCCAATTCAGGCAGGGTAGTGTATGTGTTATCTTTTTTCTGAAAGTAAACCTCTGCGACAGGCAGTGTCTCTATTCCGTGTGCATTAACTCCGGTGATATAATCAGCAATAATAACAATATCCGTACGTCCATCCTGATTCAAATCCTTAAAACTTACTGCTTTGATCCTATCAATCATTTTACCGTTGTTACCATAAAATTCGGGGAATTCGTACAGGATCTTGTTTTCCACATTTTTGTCACTGTTAACTTCCAAAAAAAACTTTGCTTGAATCAGATCATTCGTATCCTCATCTTTTAAAGTGGATATAAACTTTACTTCTCCCCATCCATTAAGAGTGGTGGTAAATGATTGTTCCCTTTGAATAGTATAAGGTTCCAGATCAGGGTCGGGCTGAGCATCCTCTTCTACATAATCAGCACTACGTTGCTGCTTTACGGATTTCTCCATGTTATATTCAATAAAAATATTATTTACTTTCTCTGTTTTAGTATCCCAATTAATACTCAAATGTAGGCCATTTTTGGAGTAAACCAGACTTCTATTTGTTATGGTACTTGGTTGACCGTAAAGTTGTAGCACTTTACCAAGGGTATCACCAATCTTCAATCCTCTTTTGGTTTTAAACTTGGGATTTTCCAAGCTCACGGCTACTAGATAACTTTCACCATCAACCGGTTCCTCCCCTTCAAATTCGATCTTAGATAGAACTACAAATCGAATTTCTGAATCTTCATAGTTAGGATAAGATAAGTTCCATCTTCGGTAGGTTCCATTCCCACTAATATATCCTCGATTGAAGCTATCGTATCCCTCACTGTAACCCCACTTATGGATAAGTTCTTTAATATCCGTATTCCTATCAATTTTGTGCGACCGATATGATATTGTGAAGTCCTCATCCTGAAGGGGCTTTGGATCGGCAGATACAACATTTTTGGCTTTGTCTGTTCCTTTCTCTGGATAGTAGCTAGAGCTTTCTTGCTTAGCTTTAGCAGTAGCTGTTTTCCCATTGTCATAAGTATTGATATCTGAAAGACTACATGCGGTTACTCCTAAAGCCAAAAAAGTCAATATAATAAAATAACCGTAACTTGGCTTGTACACTTCTTTTCCTCTTTTCGAATTTTAGCTTATCGTTCGCCCGTTACCGTCCACTTTTTAATCTCATTACCACCACTATCTTGAGCATTTCGGAGTGCCTTGAAGGTAATAGCAGGAAGTTTTATACCTTCTGAGCTAGCAATATTTTGAGCTGTGTCTTTACTAATATTTGATAGATATAAGTCATAATTATCGGCCTCTTTATTACTTAGTTTGTTATAAATGGATTTTACATCTTCACCCCATGTACCATGACCAGCATACGGCCCACAATCTACTCTCTTCGAATTCATTCTTACAATCGGAGTTATCCAATTGCAGTATTGATATATATCACCTTTACCTTTAATCCCCTCCAAGTTGTTGTTTTTAACTACAACTTGTCTAAATTCCTCACCATAGTAAATGTATCCCAACATTTTACCAAATATTAAATTATGTGCCTTCACCAAATCCTTTGCATAATTAGTCTCGACACCATGCTGACCATCGGCTGCTCGATTTGTACTACTCGTATTAAAGCTTCCCGTCCCTTCCTGAATAATAATAGCTAACAAAAGACGTGGATCAATCTGAATATGATACGTTTCTTGTATGCTTTTTGTAGCTTCCCACAAACTGTGCAGCTTTTCCTGATTCCATTTTTGTTTAATAAATTTTTTTGAACGCTTTTTGAAATATTTCTCAGCTTCAGAACTACCGTTATACTGGAATTCAGCAGGTATCCATTTTCCAGCCGGAGTCTTTACGTTCGTTTTTGTAGGTTCATCTTTCGATTCGGTGGTAACGGGTACTTCTGGTGGTGCTTTAGTACTCATATCAATCAGACCTAGCTTCTCGCGTATAGCTCGTCCCGCCTTCTCGGCAGCCAGCTTTTCCCTGATATCTCCACTTGCCTCCGCAGTCATCCAACGAACGGTTTCTTTTTGCATTTGCTCTTGAGCCCACTTGGGGAATGTGGCCATTTCGCGTAATTTGCTTCGAAGTCCTTCTGCCAGTTTTTGCGCTTTACGCATACCTACCTCGTCACCATTGACTTGAGCAATATACCAATCTTCTTTGTATTTACGCATCCAGGTCTGGGCCCAGTCTGGGTAGCTTAGTTTTTGTTTTTTCTGTTCTGCTGCAAGATCAAATGCCTGTGCTTTCCTGTGTGCATTAGCAGTTGTTAAAGCTCTCAACATAGGGGTTGCACCAAACGTTGGCTCTTTCCATTTCATATGTCTTCTCCTTTGTTAGAAATGCTAGAAGAATCGTATCTCCGACATACAGGTATCGTGATATTTAGTTCCTCGCTCTACGGCCTCAATCGTTATTTTCACGAAAGAGGTATGAATGGGGTTATCAAGAAATTCGTTTCTTATAAAATCATTATCTATCACCCTGGTCTGCCCGTTTGAAAACTCCAGTTTCATTCGTTTAACTCTATTATTTGCTTGGAAGGCTTTGGATGACTTGGCTAAACCATTAAAAAGTTCAAACCCCTTCAGTTCTTGCATAGAGCCGAAATCAATTTTGATCCACTCCCCGATCCCGTCTCCTTTAACTCCTTCACACCAGGCTGTACTCGCATCTCCGTCCATGATGTTTTGGGCAGCATAGGAATTTCCTGCTTGGTCTGGAAGTGTAGAAGAGGCAATGATTTTCCGTGCCGGGATACTTTTTCGATATTTCATTAAATCCGTTGTTGTTTGTATCCATTGTGTAGGGGACACGTTATAGCCTATCCTGTGAAATAGATTGGAGTATTTTATAGGCAAACCTGTTTGGATGTTTCGTTGTTGCATTTCACCCTTCGAATTCACATAAGCAACCCTGTGGTTATCTAAAGTTAAAACAGGGTTCTCAGAGAATTCTGCCAACATCCTCTTCTTTCCGTCATCTAAATTCAACATGTACCACTTTTCGTCATCATAGGAACGGTAAACTATCTTATTATTATAAAGCCACTGATAAACCTGCATTGCCTTGGTCACTGTGATTCGTTGAACCTCTTTATTCGCCATCAGATCAAAAATATATAGAGTACCATTATCTTCAATACATAATTTTGAACTATTAGGAGAAAACACACTATATCCAATAGATTCTTCCGAACCAGTATAGTTGGAAATAGATAGTTTTTGAGTGACTCGTCCCTGAATATTGTATTGAAAAAAATCTCCATTATTGGTGTACACACATTTACTTAAATCCGGTGATATTACGACGTATTCCCTATCAGGTATATTAAATTCATACAACTTTTTATATGTGGATAAGTCATAAATAAAAATGGCACTGTAATCTATCATATGTGTATATCTGCTCAGTGCTATAGTCTTGCCGTCACTAGAAAATCGCATTATTTCCAGCTCACTTCTAGGGAAATCCTCTTTCTCACTTGCGTACAACCGATCAATAATATCAGTTGTATCAATAAACGTATTGCCTGTAGGATCATCCATATCAACGAGATAGTCCACAGGCATGTTTTCATTTTCCGCTTCAAAGAGCAACCAATTTACAGCCCTTTTTGTTGGAGGAGGTTTCTTGGACTGAGAGACAGAAGCATAAGTTTCATTCCGCTCCTGTCCTACTTTTTGCCCCTCATTCGATTGTATACACCCGCATAGCATGGAAAAGATCATGACCAATAACGTAATTTTACTTATCCATACTGCAGTTTTTTTCCGTTTTCTACTGTTCATCACAATAACTTCAGCTCACCTATACATGTATTTGGGAAGTCCGCGCCTTTTTTCACTTCCAGGATGGTAATCTTAACGAAAGAAGTCCGTATAGGTTCATCAAATTTGAAACGTGCCCCACTGCCCTCAAACACTTCAGATTGCCCATTCGAAAAATCAAGTTTCATTTTTTTGATTTTACTTACGTCTAAATACTTATTATTAACCCACATGAAGTTATCGGTTATATCTATACCTCTCATCTCTTGAGTTGAACCCAAATCTATAGTTACCGTTTCCCCTACTCCGCCCCCCTTGGTTCCTTCACACCAAGAGGTTGAATAATTTCCATCCGTTAAATTGTCCACATTAAAAGAACGAATACCCTGATCAGGTAGCGTAGAAGAGGCAGTAATTCTTTTCACTTTAACCTTGTTGCTATACTTCATATAATTGGTTTTTGCTTCGATCCACTGTATTGGAGCCGTGCGTATTCCTTGGTTTTTAGCAAAAGAGGATATATCCTCCTTTCTTCCATCGCTCAGATGAACCAGATACATTTTTGATGCTTCGTATTCTGCGGACAGCGCCAATTTTTGATCAGGGGATAGTATAAATGGTGCCGTACTTTTAGTTATCCACCTTTTTTCTCCGCTCTCTATATCAAATGAATAGACATCTTTTGTGTAATTGTCGTCCTCTTCAGAAATTGTATAAATTAATTTATCTTCTTGATCCCATTGCAAAAGCGAAACCATAGACCCTGTAAGTAAACGTTTTACTCCACTAATACCGGACAGATTCAGCATAATGATGCCTGGTTGGTCATTTTCCTCAAAACAGAATCTAGTGCCATCTGGAGAAAATAATCCTGAACTAATGATACCTAAATCTATTTTACGTTTCCCAATGTCTATTTTTGTCGTTTTCCTCTTTACTGCATCATATAAATACACTTGCCCATTCAACTCATAAAGATATTTACTTAAATCAGGAGAGACTACAGGGTAAGACGTTGAAGGCAGTTCAAACTCGGACTCTTTTTTTCCTGAGTTCAGATCATATACCTCAAGAATGTGTTTTTCGCCCCCTTCTTCCACATCAGAGATTGTCCTTACGATCGCCATTCGACTTCCATCATTTGATACTCTACTGACAGTTACTTGGGAGCCGCGATATTTTATTCGCTCTTCTTTAGTTTGCATCGCATCTACCAAGTCATCGATTCGTATATAGGTCTTCCCTGTAGGATCATCTAAATTGGTCAAAAATTGAGTCGGATATGGGTCTTCTTCTCCATTTAAAAGCCACCGTGCTTCTTTTTCAGTAACATTTCTATTATCTTGTGTGACCCTGTGTGATGATATTTCTTGGGGGTGAGGAGACGAGAAAGCTTCCTCTCCTTTAAACCCACTACATGCCGATATAATGGCTACAAAAGTAACAATCAATATGATTTTTATAAAATTCACTTTCTTACCACTCCCTCTTCCGTTCTCAATAAAGCCTACCTAGCTAAACGGGGCAGCACTATTTTCTCCTGAGAATACCTTGGAATCAAATATTATTATGATGTTTTAAGCTACTACTTATTTTCTTATTTGTTAATTATTGAGCCATCATCTTGTATAATACGTCTAATTGCGATAACGTTTGAATATATAAGACCATAACCTTTTCCCCAATTTGTGTTTAATTTATCTATTGTTACATTATGAGATGGCTTGAGGTCCTTTTTCATTTCAGCAAGAGTTTGTGCATTACCATGCTCGTGAATGAACTTTCCATCTCCCACATATATTCCTACATGATCTACTTTGAATTTGGTTTTCCCCCCACTCCCCCAATCAAATAAGATTAAATCACCTAACTTCAAATTTTTATAATCCCCACTGGATCGTAAAGCTTTGTAGTCAACCTCTGTTCCCCGATGGATTTGATCGCTTGTAGTACCGCCTATATGCACATTTAATATGGTCAAGTACACCGAGGAACTAAAATCAGAGCAGTCCATATAAATAGGTGGATTGTTGGGGTCCAGCTTCATCGTTGTAATTTTAGTATCCATACAGTAAGGAATCTTGCCTAAAAACTTCCTAGCGAGTTCCACAATTGCTTTCCTTTTCTCATCAGCAGAACTGTTGGATGGTGTAGGCTTTGGTTCTTCCTTCGCTGGCTTTTCAGGAGTAGTCGGCGGCTTCTTGCCCGGTTCTGCTTTCGTTGTTGTCGTTGCTGGAATTGTTGGCGTTGCAGCCTTGCTAACCTTAGGCCATGGAAGGATACCATTGGCTACTTGATGCAGGTACACTGCGAGCACATCACGACCATAGCCCTTATTTTCCAGGCCGTATTTTTTCGCAAAATCATGCAAAGCGGCGTTGAGCTCCTTATCCCAATCGCCTGTAGTTGGTAGCTTGTACGAGAAGCTGTCTGGATACTTCTTGGCAAGCTTGTTCAAATTATCTCTGGCAAGCAGGCTGTTCACGCCATACTTACTACGCAGGGCAGCCGCTTCCTTAGCAATAGCCTTTTGGTCGGCAGCGGTCAGCTTATGGGCCGCATCTGAATATTGCCCAGACAGCTCCTCCAGCCGATTCGCATCCAGATAGGATTTGGCTGAATGACCACGAATCAGCTCGTTGATTAGCACGTTGTCACGCAGTTGGTTGGCGAGAAGATGCATCTGCTTTTGCTTGGCCTTGTCGTTGGCTCCATGCGCTTCCCACCACTGGGACGTGTATTCATGCATTTGCGCTCTGGCCCAGGCAGGCATACGATCTATTTCTGCCACCTGCTGACGCAATTGTTTGGCCTTGGATGCTGCTTCCTTGGCCCCTTTTTTGTCCCCGGCTGCCACGGCTTTGTAGTAGTCCGTTTTAAATTGAAGCAGCAAATTCTGCACCCATTGCGGATACCCTTTTCCCTTCAATTCTTGAATCAGGGATTTATAAGCTTTCAGTTCGGCATCAGGCACCTGATTTTTCATGAGCTTGCTGGCCTTGATATGAAGCGTTCCATCGGTTCGGATATAGCTGGTTTTGCACGTCAGAGATATTTCGCGAGTAGCGGTCATCTGTACCTTTTTGCCATGCAGCACTAGGTCTGTATCGGCGTGAAAGGTAAGATCGTGATGACTGTACACGTGAATACCGGATGCAGGATTTAAGCGTACCAGTATCTTGTCTTTCTGGGTGGAGAGGGCTAATTCCTTATCATCGAATCTCGCCACTTTTTGTGTTTTGGTATGAAATAGCTTTCTTGACGGTTGACTGATTTCATCTCCTTTGTAGTCTCTCTTACGCAGGGATTGAACTACACGAGCTTCCTTTTCTTTGTTAGATGGAAAATACAAATGGACATGATCCCCCAGCTCAGGCATGCAATGCCAACCGATCCCATCTCCGGTATACATAGTGGGGTAAGAAAACCAGCACCCTTCAACTTTGGACTGCATGGAATCCACGGACAGATGAAGTTTAACGGATTCGTTTTCACTATTTAAATCAATAACTTTCCCTTCAATAGAGGTACCTTTGATTAACGGGTTATATATAAGCTCCCTCGGAATACCTGCTTCCGGAACGAGAATGTAGCCATATGTCATAATACCTTGCTTCATCCCTGCATGAATTTGATCAATAACCCAATGCTTTCGTCGAAACACGACCACATCTCCAAGTTCAAAACGCTTCGTATCCTCCACTTCAGCATATGTATACCGGGGGTCTGACTTTGTTTTTTGGAGGGAAAAGTTAATGCTGCGCAGTTCACCTTTCACCTGTTCTTTTGAGGCACCTAACCATAGTCTCGGGAACACGGACGTAATCTCGGCAATCAGTCCAGTTTGTAGATGAGAAGCCATTCTTTTCAGAAGCTCCCAGTCACTCTCCCCATACTGAATAGTAAAGCCATCTAACTTTTGATTGCTGTCCGTCAGGTCAATAAAATCCCCATGTGGATAGGCATCTATGAGTTCGCGGAATAGATGATAATATGTCAATTTGCCGTTTTGAAACGAACGGTTTTTCCTTTGTTGATCCATCAGATATGTAAAAGAGGCAGCCTCGATGTACATGTGATATACGCCATTTTTGAATGCAATTCTAATATTGGTGACGATTCCTTTAAAGATGCTAACTGTCCCTCGGTCTTCATCCATCTCATATACCTCTAGCACATCCTCATCATGTGCTAAACCGTCATACTTCGCATGGTCCTCATCCGGTATGAGAGCAGTAATGTACACCTTGCCGTGCTCATTTATCTTCTGTGTCAATTCAAAATCAAGCAGCCTGATAATCTCATACGGTGCATTTACTTTAATATTTCCATAAGTCAGCACAGTTCCTGCCAGTCCCATCTTACTCCCCCCGGTTGCTTTTCATGTGATGCAAATCCTACAATCTGTTAACTATTCCTGCCCGTCTGTGGTGAACGAGATTTTTCCACACCACATGCATAAGTTCGTGGAGCAGCTCATCAGAGCCGGAGATTGATCTACGTATACATCCTTTTTTCCATTCAACCAAGGCATAGAAACGCTCGGTTTGCAGGACTGCGGAATGATTTTCCCGGAATTCCCTTTGTTAGCAGAAGAGACTGCAGGATTATGCATACTACGACACATTCCGAAAGAAGGGATATGCGTCTGCGGGTGAAAATCCTGAATATTCCCTTGTAGTTTGTCACCAATACTAATTCCCCTGTTAGCTGAAACACTAAATCTTCCTGTATGACTTCCATAGCTGCAATGTATCTGTGCCCCATCCACTACATAGCTCTCACTCATTCTTAGACTCTCCTTTGTATAGATGGCCCCTCTGTATCGACCTTTTGTAATTTCAAGCCTGCCAGATTGAACTTCAAAATACATTCAGCCACATCGAGGTCTACAATGATATGATGATTGGCACCCTGAACCCTGAATATTTTATGATTCTCGACTGCATATTCATCTAAAATGATTTTCTTCAGTGTACCGTCCCTATGATATTCACTGCGTGGTGATAAACACATCAGGCTAGGCGGATTTGCCAGCCAATACCTTGTTTGCTGCATTCGCTGCATATCGGCAAAAACAACTAACTTCCAGCTTAATCCGGCTTGATATATATCAAAGATTTCCTTTAGTTGTTCCGAAACGATGGGTAACGGATGCTCTATAAAATCAATATAGTCCGCATCACCTGATACATAAAATTGTAAAATAGATTCTTCATCGGCACATGATGAGCTTTCTGCCCATTCCAATAACTGCCGGCGATTCGTCCCTACTGGATACATATACTCCGTAATACGATTATCCTGTTGAATCATGTAGTACTCCATAAGCTCTTGAATACACCACCTCACTGATTCCTTTATACTCCCCTATTCTTACTTCCAAATCGTCCTCACATTTCAAGGCCTTGAATTCAGGTAAATGTACAACCTGCTGAATAGCATCTTTCGCTAATTTCAGAATATATTGATGAAATTCCCCTGCAGCCTGGAGTACAAATCGCTCCACATCAGGCTGAAAAATCTTGTTCATATAAGGTTTTCGAAGCTGATTCAATTCATCCTCCAATTCTGCTAAAAAGCTGAATGCCCAGCCTGCATCATAGATTCCATAACAAGGTTGAGGATCAAAGAACCAATTTTTATCATAGGCTTCGACGACATAGTTATAGTTGCGATCCACCAGATACGTGCGCCTCATAGAATAAGTAATGTATCCGATCCTTGTCTTGGCCACTTCTGTGAAATTGGCTTGTAGGCAGATCGATTGAAAGGATTGAATAAAAGAAAAAATGAGTTCCTCTTTTCTATGCTCATATAAAGACGCTGCCTGATGTAATTTCTCATTCAGTACATCTTCCGCATAGGTCTTATGGAAGTGTTCTAGGGCTTCCTGTCTATTCATAATTCCACCTCTGAACCTATTATATAGAATATTTACATGATATTACTGGTTCTATCCTCCTATTTTATTACACAATTTTCATATCATGAGATTACATATGAATTTATGAAAATAGAATGAAAATAATCATATATTTTCGTGAATGTGTAATAATACAAACAAAAACCTTCCCAGAAAGGCTAGCATTAGACCTAAAAAATGAAGGTTTGCGCAAGCGAATAGGTAAATGGAAGTAGAAAGATCGGTTTATAATGAAATAATCATGTATAATTAACAATACGCTCCAAAAGCACATTCAGAGGATCGAGAATGGGATACACAAACTGCTAAAGTTTTTGGATAACCACCACTTTGCATCAGGATTGGAGATACATGACTACTTCACCTACAGGTTTTTATAATAGTATTCAAGAGGCTACCGCGCACGTCATTGATGTGTTGAGTGATATTTTACATGTAAACACCATTTTTATTACCGCTAATGATGGGATTACGAATGTAATCGTTGATTCATTTAACCGGGAAGAGATACTCGTTAAGAAAGGGGATGTGCTCCCTTTTGAGCTTAGCTATTGCAGTCTGGTGTTGGATCATCCTGCGGATCACCTCACGATTTCAGAAACGACTATTCACCCGCACACATGCGACTTAGATGTGACTAAAACTATCGGAAACCACTCATTTACAGGAATCCCTATTCGCATGAAAAATGGTCAGGCTTACGGAACCATTTGTATCTTGGACGCACCATCTGTACATTTGACAGAATCCGAACTGAAGGCCCTACAGGCTATGGCTGTATTTCTGGGTTATGTGGTGGAACTGGAGAAAGAAAAGATAGATGCTGAGATCTCTGCCCTGAGCAAGCTGGATTTGATCTCTTCCCTGAGTAATAAAATTCGGTTTTCGCTAACCGAAATATGGGGAGCCACCGACCTCATGCTGACGACAGAGTTAACAGAGGAACAACAGCAATATATGAGCATCATGGAGTCGAGCAGTCGCTCGCTTATGACGTTGTTGAGTAATATTTTGGATTACAGCAATATAGAGTCCAGGCAGATCGATGATATTGAAGATCCGTTTGATCTGAGAACGATGATGGAAAATGTATTGAGTCTGTATACAGAGGTAGCCGCACAGCGGAATCTAGAGTTGAAGCTTGACTGGAATCTCACCAGCTCGCCTATTTTTATCGGGGATGAGGCTAAAATTCGCCGTATGTTGATTAATTTGGTAGATAATGCAGTGAAGTTTACAAACACAGGAACCGTCACTTTATCTGCAAACACCCGATCTGTGACCGATGCACCTGAGGTTGAACTGGAATTAAAGGTGAAGGATACTGGAATCGGTATATCTCCGAATAAATTGAAATTGTGGCTTGAACATGACCGTGGGTACTCCCCCTCATATGGTAATCCAGGCTTGGGTTGGCAGATTACCAAACATCTATTAAAACGAATGAAGGGTAAGATGACAGGGAGGAGTGAACCTGGTAGCGGGACGGAGATAACGCTCCAATTCACCCTGAAAACATACCAGGAGTCAGCCTAAAACTGAAATTAGCTAGTGATGATATGGTATATCATGTAATAGAAGCCCGTGACGCATAACGTTCACGGGCTTTATGTTATGGGTACGTCTCACTAGGCAGTATTATCGCCCTATGCCGCACGTCTGTACATTGCCAGACTTAGTAACGTTTGGGAGCAGCCAGCTTGGCCAAATCCGCCATATACGTAAAGAAGGCTTCCGGGTCTGTATCATACACCAGATTCACAGGACGTCCATCCGCCTGTTCCACCGTTCTGCCCTGACTTGGCCCTTCTGCGATCACGCTGCAATGCACCGTCTTTTTCTTGACAATGTCCGGGCGTCCTACGGATGCAGTGGTCAGTACATCCCACAAGTAGTAGGTTGAGTTCGTTTCGCTATAGACGAGCGGCGGACATCCCGCGTAGCAGTTGCCTAGGAAATCCACGCCCTCATATCGGCGCTCGGCAGCCCAACGATTGCGTACTGCTGGAGTTAATGGTACTTTGCTTGTGCTCTCCAGCGCTACCAGATCAATCGTGATGCCGCTTTGCCACACCCGATATGCCGCTTCTGGGTCCCAGAATACATTCCACTCTGCTGTGCCGTCATGCTCCGGCTCTTCCACATTCCCTTTTTCAAAGGTGCCGCCCATCCATACCAGCTTTTCAATCTTTGCTTCAATATCCGGTGCTTCATCCAGCGCTCGCGCCAGATCGGTTAGCGGTCCAGTGAATAGCAACAGCGTCTTACCTTCAGCTCCGCGTACCTTTTCGATCAGATGCTGATGAGCTGGCAGGGATGAAAGCGGTGCTTCCATACGCCCCGATTCATTCAGTACGGGTAATGCATCCACATAGAAGGAATGTAAACGCCAAGCGGCAGGAAACGGATTTTTACCGCGTGAATTAGACTTTGCGACTTCCACAGGCCCTTTATTTTGTCCAAAACGATCAATAATTTTACGGCTGGCATCTGTCGCAGGCTCCAGGTAACCATCTGCTGGAATCACCGATACTCCGGTCAAATGAACCTGCTCCATCTGAAGCAGCATAAAAAGGGATACTAGATCATCCACTCCACCATCATGATTAAAATAAACGTTTGTCTGACTCATCTGTCTCTTCCTTCCTTTATCCCCGTAAACAGGCTTGTTCTTATCGGCAACCACCCTTCATTATGCCTGATCGCTTCACAGGAGTAAATGTGCGATAGTACGTGCATCAGGGATTTTTTGCTTGCGCCATGCTTAAGAAAGGTAGAAATGTGTGTAATAACAGGGTAGAATCATGGGTCCTAATCGGAAACGTATGAAGGAGAGATGCATATGACAGCCCGAACAATAGAAGAGTTGGAGCAGATCCGTAGAGAGTGTAAGTCCATGGTGACAAAAAGGGCTGCGGCTTCTGGTGGAGCGGTATTAGTTCCAGTTCCAGGGGCTGACGTTCTTGCTGATGTTGGCATTTTGATGCAGCTACTTCCAGCCATTAATGGAAAATTCGGATTATCTGAGAAGCAGCTGGAAGGTCTGGACGCAGAAACCAAATCCATGGTGTATGGTTTTATCACTTCGATTGGCAGCAAGCTGATTGGGCGACTCATTACCCGTGAAGCCATCGTGCAGATTTTGCAAAAGATGGGCATTCGGATCGCTACCAAGCAGGTTAGCAAGTTTGTTCCCCTTCTGGGGCAAGGGCTAGCCGCGGCAATTGGCTTTACTGCTATGCGAACCATTGGCAATCGGCATGTCGATCAATGTTATGAAGTAGCCAAACGCTTGCTGGAACAGCGAACTGCCGCAGATATCGCGCGCAACTGGACGGTTCCACAGCAGCCTCTAGAGCCTGTGGGAATTGATCATTTGCCAAACCAGAACCCGGAAGCAGCAATTCCACTACTGCCGGCATCCCCTAAAGATTAAGTCCTTCACATTCGAGTCAGCCATCCATTTCATCCGCACGGGGTACTCCAGATCAAAACCAGCTTCGGTATCCCGTGCTTTTTAGCCTTCTACCTTGGCTCCATAGGAGCGGGCCACCGCTACTGCCTGCTCGATATCCAACTTGGCTCCGGTGATGTCCAGATCTTTAAAATTCACACCATCCATCTTCGCACCGCGCAGGTCTGTTCCTTGAAGATGGGCTTTGTGCAGTCTTACCCGGCTAAGATCCGCCTCTCGTAAATCTGCTTTTTCCAAATTGCATTCGGATAAGTCGGCTTCCTTGAATCGTATTTTTCGCAAATCTTGTTTTCTTAAATCTGCATGACGCAAATTCGTATAAGACCAATCTCCGCCCGTAATTGTGATACCATCCATATTCGCCCCCGCAAAATCTGAACCTACCAGCTTGCAGTTATCAAACCGGACTACAAACAGATTGGCGCTGGTGAACAAACAATTGGTAAAAGCCGACTCCTTGTAGTGAGATGCATTCAGAATGGCCCCGGTAAAATCACAGTCCACAAAAGTACAGCCTTCCACAAGGGACTCATTCATCTCCACACCCCGAAAGCGACATCGGGTAAACTCGCAATTTTTCCACTCGCCTTCTCTGGCATCCATTGATCCAAAATCACGGTCTTCATAGACCTCATCTGTATAAAAGAACATGTTCTCTCTCCTATTCCTTATTCCCTATATCAGGAATTCAGCATTTCGGCAAGGACCGCTCAAAACCGCCTTTCATTTTCCCCAGCAAACCCTTCATCATCTGATGATCCTGCGGCGTAAACTCAGACATACACGACCGAATCAGCTTCGTATAATAAGGGACTATCTTACTTAATAGCTCTCGTCCTGCCTCTTTTAATCCGACAGTCACCATCCGTCCGTCACTCTCATGAGCCACACGTTCAATCATGCCATCTCGCTCTAATCCGTCGATCAGTCCCGTCATGGTCCCACGCGTGACATCCGCTTTTTCCGCTAACTCCGATGGTGTCATGCGATGCGGCGAGTGGCAATGCAACAGGCTAAGCACGATAATCCGACCCTGAGAAGCCCCCAACTTGGTCAAATCTGTATCCATTTCTCTGAAAATACCGTTAGCCAAGCGCGCAAATGTCACAAAAGTCTCTATATTATCTACTTCGGCATCCTCATGTCCAAAGCTACGCAGCACCCCGCGTATGGAGTCATTATGAAAATTAAAGTTCATAGTCTATCCATTCCTTCCTTAATCCCGCTTGTTCCGTCAGACGGTAGCTTTTCCATTCATCTGGCAGCAAAGAAGCATACGGTTCCTTGGCAAAACGATCATCTACCAGGACCAACAATCCTTCGTCGTGCTCTGTGCGGATAAGCCTGCCACCTGCCTGAAGAACCTTGTTCATCCCTGGATATACATACGCATAGTTGAAACCATTCCGTCCCTGTTCCGAAAAGTAATCCCGCAGCACATCTCGCTCTGCTCCAATTTGCGGCAAGCCAACGCCGACGACGACTACCCCATTTAAGCGATCCCCGGGTAAATCAACACCTTCAGCAAACACACCACCCAATACGGCAAAGCCAAGCAAGGTGTGCTCTTGCCCAGGCTGGAAGGCCTCTAGGAATCGATCCCGCTCTGGTTCGGTCATCCCCGGACTTTGTACCAACGTATTTGCGGACACGTCCCGAAGCATGAACTCCTCATATACCTCACGCAGGTATGGATAGGACGGGAAAAACACAAGCATATTTCCTTTCCGTTCCACAACCAATGCAGCCAGCATATCCGCAATCGCCCCTTTGGAACGCTCGCGATCCCGATAACGGATGGAGAGCGGCAGCAGACGTACATCCCATTGCTCCTGATGGAAAGGGGAAGGAACCTGTAACGTATAATCTTCCTCGTTTGCTCCGAGCATGTCCCGATAATAAGCAAGCGGTGTCAACGTCGCGGAAAAATAAATGGCTGAGCGGTAGCCCTTAATAGCTTGTCCCAGCAAGTGAGAAGGATCGAGGCAGAACAGCTTGACCCTCACTTCACTGCGCCCTGCTTCCACATAAGTAACGTACCGTTCATCATATAAAGCAGCAATCCGCAGCATATTCTGAGCAGTAAAATACGTATCCAGAAGCAATGCGTAGGCCGTACTTTCACTGCTTGCGCGACTTGTACTACTCCCCGTTACCAGTTCACGTTCAGCAGCTTCCACAAAAGGCACCAGCAGCTCCAGCACCTCTTGCGGCGCTACTGTCTCCACTGCTTTTCCTGTGTCTGCATATTGCTTGCGCAGCGTAATCATATGTGCGTTCACTGCACTCGCAGTCGCAGCAATCTCTGGACTTAGCAGCTTAAATTCTCGTTTCAGTTCCAAAAAAGAAGATTTCAAAATTTCCGCCGAAAACATGTCCCGGCCGCGTTCTACCAGATTATGCGCCTCATCCACCAGTACGACACCTTTTCGCTTGTGCTCCTCCAGCAATCTTTTCAGAGAAATCCGTGGATCGAAAACATAATTATAATCACTGATTATACCATCCGAGGCATACGCCACATCCAGCGAAAATTCAAAGGGACAAACCTTATGCTTGCGCGCATAACGCTCAATCACCGCCCGGGTCATTAACGTCTCATTCGCCAAAATATCGGATACCGCACCGTTGATCCGGTCGTAGTAGCCCTCGCACATGCTGCATGATCCAGCGTCACAATCATTTTCATCCTTAAAGCAAATTTTATCCTTCGCAGTCAAAGTCACCACATGCATGTGCAGCCCTTGGGCCTGCATTCTGGCATAAGCTTCTTCGGCTGCTGCCCGAGTGGTGGTACGAGCCGTTACATAATATACTCGCCTAACCTGCCCCTCACCGATCGCCTTGATCGCGGGAAACAAAGTGGATACCGTTTTACCGATACCCGTAGGCGCTTTGGCAAACAGGTTAACCCCTTCGGCAATCGTCTTGTACACCGAACCCGCGAGCGTTCGCTGACCCGAACGATACGTGTCAAAGGGAAAATTCAACATAGCAATGCTGGCATCCCGCTTTTCCGCATGTGCTCTCAGCAGGAATGCATACGGTGCATAACCAGCAATCATCTCCTGCGCGAAAGCTTCCATCTCAGTAAAGGATAGCTCGCGCCTAAATCGGCGAATGTCTTCACTGTGTGCCTGCACATAAGTAAGCTGGACCTGCATGGAATGATGTTGTTCCTCACGAGCAATCATATAGGCATACAGAAATGCTTGCGCCCAGTGTACGGGTTGACCGTCACCCTGAATATCTTCGAGAGGCAAAGAGATCGATTTAATTTCATCGACCGTCCATACGCCATCCAGCTCAATCA
Source organism: Paenibacillus sp. SEL3 (assembly GCF_054602585.1). NCBI lineage: Bacteria > Bacillati > Bacillota > Bacilli > Caryophanales > Paenibacillaceae > Paenibacillus > Paenibacillus sp. SEL3. The sequence continues at coordinate 2,825,963 of NZ_CM137725.1, forward strand.
GTCCGTCACAGCGGCCTTCAATGATAAACAATTCGTCCTTATACTGAATTTCTGTACGTAAATGTACCTCTTTGCGGTCATGCTCCTTGTAACCTTTCTGGATAACCTGATGCACGCGAGTTCCTTCGAGCATACTGCTATTCGATCGAAAGCCGCTATGAATGCTGCCGCTCCGATGCACATATTCCACAAGTGGACGCACCGATATGTGAATTGGTTCCTTCATACGATCACCCGTTCCGGTCATAGTCCTTTCACTGTACCACGTAGATAAACGAAACGTAAGGGACAGAAGAATCGTTTAATGGTCGATTGGTATTCACTCACGCCTACTTTTTACCGAAATATAGAAACGAGGCCTTTTGCTTTATTCCCCACGATACTACAACTCTCATTACAGCATAAAGGATAGGGATATGTTAAAAGAATTAATTAACAATTTTGCGTTATTAACGAGCTTCTTATTCTTCGGAAATTTATTTTCCCGGAAATATGAACGTTACCTGACAAATCATGCACTCATTCATCAGATATTAAACGGTTTAATGCTGGGCGTGTTTAGCATTCTGTTAATGATGACCGGTTTATGGATCCGTGGGCACTTTGTGGTTGATCTCCGCCAATTGGCGATTATCATATCTGTTTATATAGGAGGATCGGTATCCGGTCTGCTGACCACCCTGATCGTCATCCTGTATCGTATTTACATCACAGGGGGATGGACGGATATTACTCTGACTGTTACGGTTAATTGCTTCATGACACTAGTCCTTTCACTTATCTTTATTCGAGAAAAAAAGCTAGCCCTCGGCAAATGGATGTCAGCCGTGCTTGGGGCTGTTGTTGTGTCGCTGTTATCTGCTTTTTTTGTGGATGATCCACCCAACTTAGAATCTATAATAATGATCACAACCGTGAAGATTCTTGGCGGCTTGTTCACTTATTTTATGATGTCCCATATCAAAAAAACAGAACGGGCTATTCACCTGCTGGAAGAGGCTGCGAACCGCGATCATTTAACCGGGCTATACAGTCCGCGTGCTTTTGATGCGCTGTTCGAAGAGGTACTTCATGCTTCCAAGACTACAAAAAAACCCTTTGGACTTGTGATGCTAGATATTGACCACTTTAAAAAAATCAATGATACGTACGGCCATTTGAACGGAGACGCAGTCTTAAGCCAACTGGGAATTTTGTTAAATCGGGAATCTACAACAAGAGCATATCCCTCCCGTAAGGGCGGAGAGGAATTCGCAATTCTACTCGGAGACTGTGATACCGAAAAGGCGGCAAACTTTGCCGAGAAGATTCGAAAAGCTGTGGAAAATGAATGTTTTCTCTTGAATGACGGAACCATACTCTCCTTAACCGTATCCATCGGGGCAGGCAGCTCTCCTGTTATTGCATCGAGGCGTTTATTGGAAAAAGCAGACGAGGCATTGTATGAAGCTAAACGATCAGGACGCAATCGGGTAGAACTGGCAAAACCATAGATATTAGTCGCTAAATGTCAGGAAAGCTGGATTATTGTTAATAAAAAGTGGTAAAATGGAAATAACATCGTTATCAAAAAAACTTCTGCCGCTAGTGGAGACATGCCTTACAATCGACATGGGGGGTGGGCTTTGTGAACCTCGAACAATTGGAAAAACTCATGGAAAAAGAACGCCGTGAACTGAATCGCATGGCTGACTTACACGGATTAAAAGATGAACGTGTATTGGACAAATCCTCCAGACTTGACCGTATTATGGACAAGTACCTTCACACCAAGCGTGCAATAAACCAAACACACTCATAGAAGCAAGCTACATCGCTGCCCCTCAGGGCAGCTTTTTTATTCTGCATCGTACTCACCTTCTCGCGGACTGACTACTTCCCGCCCTATTCCGTCCGCAACAATTGCTGTGTGAACGATATCCATTCTCTGGCGGCAAAGGACAGGTAGCGATCGTTCCGCCAAATCATCCCCAAATGCCAAGGAATGACGGGGTCTACCAATGGAAGAACACGCAAGCGCTCAGAATCCAGATCTCGGCAAATGGCCTCCGGCAACAGAGCTACTCCCAGGTTTGCAGCAACCATTTCGCTAATCAGATCCCATTGTGAGCTTTCGTACACTACACGCGGCTGAAAGCCAGCACGAACACATTCCGCAATGATACGGTCATGCAGCGTAAAATCCTCACGGAACAGTACAAACGCCTCCTCCGCCAACGCAGATAACGGTACCTCCTTGCACTCTGCCAATGCATGCGTAGGATGAACGAGCAAATTCAGCTTTTCCTCCACAAACAGAAATGTCTCAAACATATCTCCAACTGCGGGCAGCACGATCACCCCGATATCCAATGCCCCGGCTTCTACGTCCCGTTCCACTTTCTTCGCCCCGTCCTCAAATAATTGAATGGTCACATCAGGATATGCCTTATGGAATTCTCCAATGACACGCGGAAAAAAGCTCGATCCGACCATAGGGGGCAGGCCAATACGGATATGTCCCTTTTTCAGGTTCATCAAATCACTCAGCTCCGAGGACAGACTCTGAAAGGACTTTACAATCGCTTGTGCTTGGAGCTCAATGACCTTGCCCGCGTCTGTCAGTTCGATTCTTTTGCCAATTCGGTCGAACAAAGCGACCCCCAGTTCATCTTCTAGACTTTTAATCGTCTTACTGATCGTCGGCTGGGTAATAAACATGCTCTGGGCTGCCTTTGTAAAGCTACGCAACCGCGCGACTTCCAAAAAATATTGTAAATGTCGGATATCCAAAGCTACACCTTCTCCCATAGATAAACGGAATAGATTATATTCTTTATATGCATTTTACTCATGAAAGCTTGTGATGTAAAATTTCATTACAGTTTGAAAATAACCGATCACAAAGATAGGAGTCATTATATATGAAAAGCTTCATACGCGGTGTCCTCCAGATCGCCGTCCTGATGGCCTTTTCGCTCATCCTGAACGCGGTAGTCTCCTGGCTCCACCTGCCTATACCCGGTAGTATCATTGGTATGCTAATCCTTTTTATTCTGCTGCAAACCGGCTTGGTCCGGCTAAGCTGGATTGAAGTTGGCGCAAACTGGTTGCTGGCCGAGCTGCTATTATTCTTTATTCCCTCCGCTGTCGGCGTCATGAATTATTGGCCGATGCTGGAACACGATGGTATGAGCATTATGCTGGTCGTGTTGCTCGGCACCTTTCTGGTGATGGCCTGCACAGGTATGGTCGCCAGTCTGCTTGGTAAACGAAAGGAGCATAAATCATCATGATCGGTCTTCTATGTATTGTATTGACACTCGCTATTTACTGGATGGCCAAACGCATGTACCGCACACTGCCCAAGGTGTATTTGTCTCCATTGCTCATTACACCTGTTGTTATCATTTTGATTTTGACGCTGACGGGTGTGAATTACCGTTCTTATAATTCGGGCGCTCACTTGCTGTCCATGCTGCTACAACCAGCTACGATTGCATTTGCTGTCCCTTTATACCGATATTTCCCAGTGTTAAAAAAACACGCAACCCAAATCGTGCTTAGCGTGCTGTCTGGATCTGTTGTAGCCGTGTTGTCCTCCATGGCACTTGCCAAGTGGATGCACCTGAATTCTTCGCTGCTGAGCAGCCTGATTCCTCGCTCCATTACGACACCCATTGCGATGAATGTATCGCAAACGATTGGCGGCAATCCGACGGTTACAGCTGTATTCGTTATTCTGACCGGATTGAGCGGTCTTATTATCGGTCCAGTGATTGTAAAACTGTTCCGTATCGAAAATGAAGTCTCACGTGGGGTACTGCTCGGTACCGGTGCTCATGGTACGGGCACTTCCAAAGCATTCGAGTTCAGTTTGCTGACGGGGACGATATCCAGCATCTCGATGGTGCTCGCCGCTCTCTTTACCTTGGCAGCCGCCCCGTTCCTGTTCCACTTGATGCTGTAAACAATCTGCATACAAAAAAAGCAGCGATTCTCCAATAACAAGAGAATCGCTGTTTTTGTTTTGTAGGCCCCTTTTCCACATAAAGCAGTGGTGAGAACGAAACGATGGTAGAGAAGCGGAGCGGTAAAGGATACGCATCCTCGTTCCTATTAGATGGCTTTAACGTCACCTTGTTTCACCTCTACCTCTAAAGGCGTTACAGCTTCATACAGGTAAGCATCCAGCTCAGCCGTATATTGTCGTTCTTGCGCGGCGCTCCAGCCTGCATGTTCGGACATCCATGCGATGGCGGGCTGTTTCCAGCGCTTCACCTCGTCAATCTGGAAGAAAAGTGCTCCCGTTCGCCGTATGAAAAAATCAGACGGTGTCACCGTCATTTCCTGTTCCATCGCATACAGGAGCGGGACACGCACTTCCACAGGCAGTGCCGCTTCCTTCTCGGTAGTCTCCTTCATGCTGCGTGCCGCTATCGCAAACAGCCGCTCTGTGTTGGAGCCATAGCGGATTGCCCATGCTCTAGCCGTTTCAGGCGACAGGCCGAGTGCAACACCTGCTGCGGTTTGCTTACCTACGTACGCGTCCCAGCCCGCCGAGCCGCCTACGCTGCCACCCGAAATCGGGATGTGTCTGGTGCGGCATGCCCGGAAGCTCTGCCCATGCAAGCGCCCCAGCTCCCGTACCGCACGATCCACGACGAGTTCGGACATTTTCCGGTAGCCCGTCAGCTTGCCGCCTGCAATCGTGATCAGACCTGAACGGGATTCCCAAATTTCGTCCTTACGTGAAATTTCTGAAGGGCTTTTATCGTCTTCATAAATGAGCGGCCGTACCCCTGCCCAACTGGATTCTACATCCGTAACAGTCAGATTCACATCCGGGAACATTCCGTTGATCGCTTGAAGCACATACGCCCGATCTTCGACGGTCATCCGGGGATGCGCCGTATCCCCCTCATACACCGTGTCAGTCGTACCTGCATAAGTTTTTCCATCACGCGGGATGGCAAATACCATGCGTCCATCCGGTGTATCGAAGTACACTGCCTGTTTGAGCGGAAAGCGCTCAGCATCGAACACTAGGTGAATACCTTTCGTCAGGCGTAGCACCTTACCCTCCTTGGAGCGATCCATTTCCCGTAGCGTGTCTACCCATGGTCCAGCTGCATTAATAACCAGCGAAGCTCGAATTTCGTATGGTTTTCCCGTTACCCGGTCCGTTACGCTTGCACCGCTTATTCGTCCTTTGTCATACAGCAGCTTGTCAGCCTTGGCATAGTTCACCGCCAGCGCCCCTCGTGTAACAGCTTCCTTCATGACCTCAATCGTCAGGCGAGCGTCATCTGTACGATACTCCACATAGCTGCCGCTTCCCTTCAGTCCATCACGCTTCAGCAAAGGCTCGCGCTCTAGTGTAGCCTGGATGTCCAGCATACGACGGCGCTCACTACGCTTAACACCAGCAAGGAAATCATATACCAGCAGCCCGATAGAGGTGGTAAATGCGTTAAACGTGCCGCCCTTGTGAAAAGGAAGCAACATACGCTCCGGTATGGTCACATGTGGACCATTTTCGAATACAATTGCCCGCTCCTTCCCCACCTCAGCTACCATCTTAACTTCCAACTGCTTCAAATAACGAAGACCCCCATGCACTAGCTTGGTCGAGCGGCTGGACGTACCTGCTGCAAAATCCTGCATCTCCACCAATGCTGTCTTCAAACCACGATCCGCCGCATCCAGCGCAATACCCGCCCCTGTAATGCCGCCGCCAATGATTAATATATCAAAATGCTCATGTCCCATACGTTCCAAGACAGCGGTTCTCTCCTGCGCAGCAAATCCCTGTTCTCCCATCATGTATCCCTCCAGCTTTGTATATATTCACGATGCAATCTGCCAACCGAATCATCATAAGGTACAAAAAAAGACCACGAACATCGCTGCGGCGGATGCCGAGCGGTTCATGGTCTCTCCAAGTCTCCTGACGAGTATTAACTTATCTATATCGTAGCACACACGATACGCTATGAAAAGGGAAATCTGCCTGCTACTTGAACGCCATTGCGGCATGAACTGCCTTTTTCCAGCCACCATAAAGATCAGCCCGCACGTCTTCACTCATAGACGGAGAAAAGGTATGATCACTTTGCGCATATCCCCGGACTTCATCCAAACTGCTCCAAAACCCAACTGCCAGTCCCGCTAAATACGCCGCACCGAGTGCAGTTGTCTCGTTCACAGCAGGTCGTTCTACAGGCAGATCGAGAATATCGCTCTGGAACTGCATCAGGAATTCGTTCATCACTGCGCCTCCATCTACACGCAATGAACGCACAGGTACACCCGAATCGCTCGCCATGGCAGTTAAGACATCTTTAGTCTGGTAGGCCAGCGATTCCAGTACCGCTCGGATAAAGTGCTCCTTGGTCGTTCCCCGTGTCAAACCAAATGTCGTGCCGCGCACGTCACTGTCCCAATACGGGCTGCCCAGACCTACAAAGGCCGGGACAAAATATACCCCTTCCGTCGAGGTCACACGCGCCGCATACGCTTCACTATCTTTGGACTCGCGAAACATGCGCAACCCGTCACGCAGCCACTGAATAGCAGACCCGGCTACAAAAATGCTGCCCTCCAGCGCATACTTCACCTGACCGTTCAGCCCCCATGCAATGGTCGTAATCAGTCCATGTTCCGAGTCACAGGGTTCATCTCCGGTATTCATCAGCATAAAGCATCCCGTACCGTATGTATTTTTAATCATACCTTTGTCAAAGCATCCCTGACCGAACAGAGCTGCTTGTTGATCGCCTGCCGCTCCGGCAATAGGGATTTCCTGTCCAAAAAAGTGATAATCCACCGTATGCGCATATATCTCGGAGGATGATTTCACCTCTGGTAGCATAGACGCAGGAACGCCGAGAATATCCAGCAGCTCCTCATCCCATTTTAGCTCATAAATGTTGTACATGAGTGTGCGGGCCGCATTGGAGTAGTCTGTTACATGTGCTTTACCACCAGACAATCTCCAGATTAGCCAGGTATCAATCGTACCAAACAGCAAATCCCCACGCTCCGCTTGAGCTCGTGCCCCTTCGACGTTGTCGAGTATCCATTTGACCTTGGTGCCAGAAAAGTAGGGATCAATGAGTAGTCCCGTTTTGCTATGAAAAATATGATCAAATCCACGGCTTTTCAATTCCTCGCAGATCCCGGCTGTTTGCCGTGACTGCCATACCAGTGCATGATATACAGGCAGACCCGTATGTTTATCCCACACTACTACGGTTTCCCGTTGATTCGTAATACCAATCCCGGCAATTTGGCTGGCTTTCACACCTGATTCTGACAAGCAGGAGGCGATGACGGCCAAAATAGAGCTCCATATTTCATTGGCGTTTTGCTCTACCCACCCGGGCTGGGGAAAATACTGTGGGAACTCCCGTTGTGCCTTGTATACCACTTTTCCCTGCCGATCAAACAAGATGGCCCGCGAACTGGTTGTGCCCTGATCTAAGGCAAGAATGTATTGCTCCATCGTTTCCCAGCCTCCTTGCATATTTATGTATTGTTGCCCACTTGATTCAAATAAAAGCTATGGCTTATAATGCTCGAACAGTTGTTTATTGGAGGTCGTAACTGCTGTGGCTCCCGCAGCCAACGCCGCTTCCACATCCTCAGGGGTGCGAATAAGTCCGCCCGCCAAAATAGGAATGCCTGTGCGTTCGCTGACTTCCTTAATCATAGGTGGAACAACACCAGGCAGCACCTCAATATAATCGGGTCGTGTTTTTTCCACCAGCGCGTAACTTTTCTCCAGCGCAATCGTATCGAGTAGGAACACCCGCTGTACAGCAAGAATCCCCTTTTTTTTAGCGGTTGCAATCACCCCGGACCGGGTCGAAATAATCCCAAATGGCTTAATTTCCTGACACAAATATTCAGCCGCATACTCGTCATTCTTTAAGCCTTGCACCAGATCGGCATGCAGGAGCATTTGCTTGCTGCGACTTCTAGCCATCTGGTACAGGTTGCGCAGCTGCGCTACATGCGTATCCAGAAAAACAGCATACTCATAAGAACTGTCCAAAATACCCTCCAGCTGCTTCATATGCTTAGCTGCAGGTAAAATGCGTTGTCCCTGAAATGGCATGGATATCCCCCTTAGGCTGAATGTCGGTCAAACTCGTTCAAATTTTATATTATCACTCTGTTCGACGAACGTGAAGCGGTTTCATTGCAGATATGTATAAAGGCTGCCTTCCCTGCAATAGATGTCAGCAGGAAGAAGACAGCCTAATCATTCAAAGAACTGGATCAAATCACACGACGACACCCTTAAAATGCTCTATAGTGTACTAGCCCTCAAACCCTTGGCGCAGCCATGAGGTAGCGAGCATGATCGCACCGCGCTTGGCCGCGGTTTCAGACAATGGGTTCAGCATCACAAAGTCGTGGATGATGCCCTGAAAGCGTGCAGCGGTCACATCCACCCCCGCTTCACGTAGCTTGTCCGCATAGGTCTCGCCTTCATCGCGCAGCACATCGGCCTCACCTGTAATGACCAGCGCACGTGGTAGCCCTTCGAGCTGTTCTGTGGTGGCACGTAATGGGGACGCCGTGATCTGCGCTCGTTCGTTGGGATCCGTCGTATATTGATCCCAAAACCATTGCATTCCTTCGCGGCTCAGGAAATATCCTGTGGCGAACTCATGATATGATTCTGTGTCAAAGGAAGCATCCGTCACTGGATAGAACAGCAACTGCTGGCGAATGGTAGGGCCGCTACGTTCTTTGGCCAGCAGCGTTACGGCCGCCGTCATATTACCGCCCACACTGTCTCCGGCTATCGTCAGCGTATCGGGCTTCAGCCCATGCTCGCGTCCGTGCTGTGCCACCCATTGAACGACCGCGTAAATTTCCTCAATCGCCGTCGGATATTTAGCTTCAGGGGACAAGCTGTATTCTGGAAATACAACCGCTGCCTGTGAGCCGACTGCCAATTCACGAATCAGGCGATCATGCGTATGGGCATTACCGAATACCCAGCCTGCTCCGTGAATATATACAATGACCGGGAGATCGCTTGTCACCTGTTGTGGACGAACAATTCTGACCTTCACCTCACCGCCAGGCCCACCTGAAATAGTTAGATCTTCTACATCTGCGGCAGGTTTGTCTGCTGGGCCGGATTGAACCTCATTGACCGTTTCACGTCCTTTTTCAGGACCCAAATCATATAGAAACGGAGGCTTGGCATTATCGTCTGCAAATTTCTGTGCTGCGGGTTCAAGCTGTACTTTTTTACTCATATCGATTCACTCTTCCTTTCTTATCTGTGGTCTACATATATCAAATATGGCTTAAGTTTGCTCATTCAGTTTCACTTTATATATTTAAACGAGTTCCTCTCCTTCCAATCGGAGGACTTTAGTTTGCCCAACAGAAGAGCTTGACTTTTATTTTATATTGTAACTATAATAGTTACATATTAAAGTTCGTAAATGCACTGAGTACACTTACGATCAAACGAATGAATCATCCACATCATATTTATAGGAGGCTATCTATTATGAAAATTGCAGTTATTGGTGCAACCGGTAAAGCAGGAAATAATATCGTAAAAGAAGCATTAGACAGAGGGCATGAAGTAACCGCCATCGTCCGTGACTCGTCTAAAGTAACAGAAAGTCGTGCTACTGTGGTACAAAAAGACGTTTTTGATCTGAAAACAGATGATCTGAAAGGTTTTGACGTAGTCGTTAATGCATTTGCCGCTCCACTCGGACAAGAGCATCTGCATGTCGATGCAGGTAACGTACTGATCGAAGCCCTGCGTAATGTATCCGGTACTCGCCTGATTGTCGTAGGTGGTGCAGGCAGCTTGTTCACTGACGAATCCCAAACACTTTTGGTAAAAGATGCTCCCGGCTTCCCTGATTTCGTATATCCAACAGCCAACAACCAAGGAAAAAACCTGGAAATTTTGCGTGGTACCAACGACCTGAACTGGACCTTTATTAGCCCTTCTGCGGAATTTGCACTGGGTAAACGTACAGGCTCTTACCAAGTAGGAAAAGACACGCTGTTGGTTAATTCCAAAGGTGCAAGCTATGTCAGCTACGAAGATTATGCAGTTGCCGTAGTGGACGAAATCGAAAAACCACAACATCTGAACCAACGCTTCACAGTGGTGTCCGAGTCCTAATTTCTCTATTCTTGCAGCACATTTAGCATAAAAAAGACCCTTCGCCCATGTTCTCATGCTGCATGGAAAGTCCGCTCTACTCTAAAATCGGACTTTCCATGCACACTATGAGAAACTGAACCCGAAGGGTCTTTTTGTTATGACCTGTTGATACTCTCATTACAACTTATCAATGCTGGCCTTCTTTTCTGTATCGTGAGCGGAAGTCTCCCTCTTATCGCTAAAACACAGCTTGAGAATTGGAGGTGCAGCCAACGTTGTCAAAATGACAGCAATGATCACGGATGTAAAATATTGCTGTGCCAACAGGCCCGACTGTAGATCGGTAGCTGCGACAATAAGTGCGACCTCGCCGCGAGATACCACCCCGGAGCCGATCGCAAGGGCAGAACGGTTATCGAAGCCCGTCAGCTGCGCGCCGAGGCCTCCTCCCACTAACTTCGTCACCAGCGCAATCAGTGTCAAAACAACAACAAATCCGAGCTGCTGCCCTACTCCCTCAAAGGAAACATTTAATCCGTAGCTACGACGAAGAAAACTAGCCTTTTGCCAACAAGAAGTCCCAGCGAAGTTTCTCCACCCATACCGAATATATTCATTACTACCGCTAGCAGCACCACGACAAGCACATCATCCAGCACTGCGCACCCAAATTCCTAGAAACCAGCCTTCATGCACCGAGAATCCAAAGGCTTCCCTACACCAAAACCACAAATTAGCGGTAAAATAATGCCTCCAACCGCCACAGCTACCGCAGGCTTCCAATTACGTCGAAGTTGATCCAGATCCGTCTCCAGTCCAGCAATGAACATCAGCAGCAGGTTCCCCTAAAAAAGACATAAAGGAGCCTTGGTGACAGGCTCCTTCAGTAAATTCATATATTCATTTGATGTTGTCTGTCATATTTGCGCAAACAAGCAATTTTATCTCTTCTGCAAACCCGTGTAAACGTGTTGAATCAATTGTCTGCTTTTTTCACATAGCGGTTGCGGTATTCGTGGTCCAGCATACTCATCAGGATCGAATCATGGTATTCATAATTGTAGAATAAAGCATCCCGCTGCACACCTTCGCGCTGAAAGCCTACTTTTTCATAGCAACGAATGGCACGTTCATTAAAATCAAATACATTCAGCTCAATCCGATGCAGATTACAGATACCGAATCCGTAACCCAGCATGAGTACAAGCGCTTCAGTGCCGTAACCTTTCCCCTGATTTCCCTGCTCATTGATCGCAATACGGATGTTGGCACTGCGGTTCAGGCTGTCCATATCCTGCAGGGCTATATCCCCAATGACACGATCATCTTCGCGAAGCGCAATCAACAGCAACAGGCTTGAGGCATCCTGTCCTTTAGCTTCAATATAACGGGCAATTTGATCCTTGGTAAAGCTTCGTTGTGTGCCTGTCAGCCTCCGCACATCCTGATGGAACAATGTATTATAGTATAGCTCGGTGTCCTCTACGTTAACGGGACGCAAGTACACCCGTGATCCTTCAAGTAACCGTGCCACAGGCTCTGAGGCTGAAGTTTGTTGAGTCATCATGATCTCTCCCCTGCTAAAAATATGAATGACGAAAATCAAAGCAAATTATTGCGCAAGTTTGACTACGCAGGGTCTGCATTTTGCTCCGTAGTCAGGCTAGAATCAGCGAGGGACTCGCGCCAAATTACGGATTGAAGCAGCAGGCCTGCCAAGCCCAAGATTCCAACAGTCATCCCGATCCAGACAAAAGCCGTTCCCGCCCCTGCTATTCGGATCAATACTCCCCCGGCAAGCGGCGAAACGACCATGATTGCTCCAATCACGGTACTTTGGATACCGAAGACGCGTCCTACCATATCGGCAGGGGTTTTGGCTTGTAATATATAGTTCTGGGTGATAATGTACAGGCCGTTGCCCACGCCCAGCACAGCCCCGATCATAAGTAGGACTGGCCATCCTGTTCCGGGCTGCGCCCAGCCTAAAGCAGCAATTGCTCCGCCAACCAGCACATATCCACCACCGAGCCCCCAGCCTGCGCTTATGCGATTCAAGCGATTAAGCGCAAGCATGCAACCGACGGCGCCAGCACCAATGGCTGAAACCAGCCAGCCAAGCAGCGATTCATTACCCGGAGCGAGCACTCGCAGCAGCGTAGGGAACTGGTAGTCGATCATGAGAATGGCGATTAAGCCGAAAAGTCCGAATATGAGCGTATGCAAAAGCATTCGACTGCGCCATAAGAACGCCCAGCCCTCACGCCATTGGTTGAAAAAACGAGATGCGCGAACATGCTCCTCCCGCATTTGGACTTCATCAGCCTCAGGCGCTGTATGCGTAGCCGACTTTCCTTGCTGCTCGGCTGCAACAGCTTGTTGGTCTGCGCTGACCAGCGCCGGACCGATTCCGCGCAGCGGCCACAGCAGCAGTCCGGAACAGAGGCGCAGCAATGCATTGAGAATAATGCATGCCTGGGGAGACAACACAGTCAAGGTCATAGCGCCCAGTAATGGCCCTGCCACTTTGGAGGCCTGATTGACCAACCCATTCAGCGAGGTCGCCCGAAACAGGTCGTCGCTGGCGACTACCGTGCGGGTCAAGCCTTGCTGTGAAGGCATTTGAAATACGCCAGCCGCCGCGCGCAGACCGAGCAAAGGCAGTAGCCACACCGGACCCGGGACGGCGAGAATGGCCAGCGTCAATAAGGCAATAGCTGCATCGCAGACGATCATCAGCCGTGCCTTGTGTACCCGGTCAGCTAACGTGCCTGCGATGGAACCGAGCAGCAGACCCGGTAGCGCCATCACTACCGGAATAAGCGCAATCAGCATAGGGTCAGCTTCCCAGCGATAAGCAACAAGCACCTGAATGGCGATAGCATCAAACCAATCGCCAAAAGAAGCAGCCGTGTGCGCCGCAAACATCCGCCGAAAACGGCCATTGCGCCAAATGCTAGGCGCGGATTGCAATACCTTCTTTTCCTTCATTATCTACTCACCCTGCTCTCATTTTCAGCTTTTTTAGCAATAAGAACATTCTAGCGGGTCTATATCAGAGAAAAGTCAGACAGCTAAAAAATCAGGCCATTGAGATTGTCTGCTCCAGCCAGCGCCTTAGCGCCGAACGATGCAGTGTTAAACTGTTGTCCCGGTCAAGCTGATCATATTGAGCGGCATACTTCTCTTCCAGCGCTGGATAGGAACCGCAAAGCTTCAGGAATGAGCGAATTTGACATACCGCTTTGATTTTTAGTAATTCCTGTTTAGCCATATCAAGGGTATCCAATCCCTCATCCATGAGCCGCTCGGCGTTATCCACATCTCCAGTACGCAACAGCATAAGCCCGCGCATCATGCGATAACGGCCCAGCTCGCGCAAAAACGGGGCCTCCGACAGCATGCATTCCAGACGATCAGACAGTTCGGCAGCCTTTTCCATATGATTGGCAACCAGATGCATATACATCTCCATCAGCGCAACAGGCATCACAAAATTATCGAGATTATCCCGTTCCATGACCATCATGGTCAGTGGCAGACCTTCCTGGGCGTGTTCAGGTTGTCCGTTCTCTACATAAGCCTCCAGAATGTTGAGAATACGCAATTCCCGCTCCTGCGCTTCAGATAGCAATCCACTGGAAAGCGCACGCTCACATAGGACAAGCCCCTCATCCGTCACCCCTGCTGTGCACATATATAGCAGTAGCATCCAATACAATCGATCTGCGGGAGCAAAGTCCTCCCGTTCCAAGAACCAAGGCACATCCGCCTGTACAAAACGGGTATACATTTGATAAAAGACAGACAATTCAAAACCCATCTGCTCCTGCTGGGCAGCCAGCGCTACGATGGAATTTCCCTGCCCCAACAGCTGGTATTTGCGGAATAGTCCATGTACGGCGTCCTGCACCTCCTGATCGTGCAAGGACGGATGATTCTGTGGCTGCACGTCAGTCAAGGTCAAGCTGTAGCCATACCCTCTGACCGTATGAATACGGAGACCATCCCATGACTTAAGTTTTTTGCGCAATCTGTAGATATGATCATCTACCGTACGCTCCACCGGATACTCCAGCGGCCACACCCGATCCAGCAGTTGTTCACGGGTGAACACCTGGTTCCGGTTATCGTACAGAAAGCGCAACAGCGCAAATTCTTTAGCCAACAACATAACACGATCTGCATTACAAACCACACTGTAGCCATCTGCATCAAATTGTAGCCTGATCATCCACCTCGCCTCCGACATATCGTTTCTTGGCTGCACCCAGCCCTATAAACATAAGCAGAACACTCAGGCACAAAAGCAGCAACAGCGGAATGGTCCAGCCTTGTGTCGCATCATGCAAATAACCGAACAGTGTCGGCCCGGTCGCTGCCAGCAAATACCCAAAGGATTGCGCCATACCCGACAACTCTGCTGCCTGCTGCGGTGTCCGCGTCCGCAAATTGAAGAACATCATCACTAACGGGAAAGCAAAACCACCCGCTATACCGATACATATGACCCAAATCACGCTCCACTGTGTAGCCCCAAGCAGAAATCCACCCAGACCGATAAAATACAGCGCAGCCATAATCAGAACCAATACCCGCTGATCCTTCACTCGCGCCGCCCAAATAGGCACAATAAAAGTAAATGGCATTTGCGCAAACTGCATCACAGACAGCATCCAGCCCGCAGTTTCTGAATCCATTCCCTGTCCGCTCATCATTTCAGGAAACCAGGCGGCAGGAACATAGAACAAGGCAGATTGCAGCCCCATAAACAGCGTCACCTTCCAGGCCAAAGACGATTTATACACATTCACGGTTTGGGCAGATACTGCTGCTTTATTAGCTGTTTTGCGAGCCTTAAGGAGCTGGGGCACCCAGAGTAAAATACCTACGACACCCACAATCGCCCATATTCCCAAGGCACCTCGCCAGCCCATACCTCCATTTATAGCCAGCGGTATACTCAGGCCAGATGCGGTTGCTGCGACCACATTCATGGATACTGAGTATACGCCGGTCATCAGTCCGCTGTTGCGAGGAAACTCCTCTTTGATCAAGCTGGGCAGCAACACATTACACACGGCAATAGCCAGTCCCAGCATGGCGGTCCCGACAAATAATGCAGTAACCCCTAACGTTGAGCGCACTACAATACCTGCGGTCAACAGCAGCAAAGCTGCAAAAATAATAAGAGGCGATCCGAAGCGGCGCGACAGTTTGGCTACAAAAGGCGACAACAGGGCAAAAGCCAGCAGCGGCAATGTCGTTAATAGGCCACTCAGTGTATTTGAAATATACAAAGAATCCTTAATCAAACCGATAAGAGGTCCTACCGAGGTAATCGAGGCGCGCAGATTGGCACCTACCAGAATGATCCCTACGGCAAGCACCCAAGGACCGGCATGCCACAAAGATTTGTATACCAAAGCTCGTTGGTGTTGCTGTGAACTCATCTCTCCATTCTCCAATCTATCTGTGTTATGCTCAAAGGCTCCAACCAAGTGTACGGCTGGAGCCTAGCAATTTTTATCTCATTAAATTATAAAGGCATTCGTGCCATATGCATAGGACGGATCGACACAGCGCCCCAAGTCTTCAAGTTCAGCATATAGCTTCATTGAAAAAATAAAAGCTGCCTGAAAGGATAGTTTCCTTTTGAGGCAGCTTCCAGTTCATAAACTTCGATGCGACCAGCGCTGCTTAACGTACCAGCCAGCCGCCGTCCACCGCCAAGATATGACCGTTCATATAGTCGGAACCCTGACTGGCGAGGAAAACCACAACTCCCATCAAATCAGACGGATCGCCCCAACGACCCGCAGGAATACGCGACAGGATTTCTTGATTGCGATTTTCATCCGCACGGATTGGAGCTGTATTTGCCGTAGCAATATAACCCGGCGCAATCGCATTAATCTGAACGTTATGAACTGCCAGCTCGTTCGCAAATGCCTTGGTCAAACCAGCTACCGCATGCTTACTCGCTGTATACGGCGGAACAAATTTGCCACCCTGAAAAGCAAGCATAGAAGCGACATTGATAATCTTCCCGCTTTTTTGCTCTACCATCACCTTTGCCACTTCCTGGCTCAGATGATATACGGCATTCAGGTTAATCTCCATGACAGCGTCCCAATCCTCATCTTTATACTCCAGCAGAGGGGCGCGACGAATCGTACCTGCATTGTTTACAAGGATATCAATTTTACCGAATTCATTGACGCATTCTTCTACAATTTTTTTAATGGATTCTTTCTCTGTCAGATCAGCCTGATAAAAGGCAACCTTCACACCCGTTGGCTCCAGCAAACGTCTTGTTTCTTCATATTCATCATTGTTAGCTACAATGAACAGGTCTGCACCCGCTTTGGCCAAAGCTACGGAATACCCTTGACCCAAACCAGTGTTGCCTCCTGTTACAATCGCCGTTTTACCTTTTAGACTGAAAAAATCTAATGAAAAATGGTCCAGACCCATGCCTACGCCTCCATCACAAATTAGTATAAAAACCTATATTTCCTGAAGCCTACAGCGCTGCGCGTACTTCTTTATATTTAGCTACATAACGTGCTGCATTTTCTGTGATCAAGTCGTAGCGACCCTCTTTGGCTGGAGCCGTCAAATTACCCCCAATTCCCACGGCTACACATCCGTTACGCAACCAGGTTTCCATATTGTCCAGATCAACGCCACCCGTTGGCATAATCTGTACATGAGGCATCGGACCTCTAACGGCCTTAACAAAGTCCGCTCCCATCGCACTTCCCGGGAACAACTTCACGACATCGCTGCCCAATTTCATGGCTTCCTTGATCTCATTCAGCGTCATACAGCCAGGCATATAAGGAATCGCGTACAAATTGCATAGCTTCGCTGTTTCTTCTTCAAAAGAAGGACTCACGACAAACTCTGCTCCGGCCAGAATAGCAATTCTCGCCGTCAGTGACTCCAGTACCGTTCCTGCACCAATCACTGCCCGATCCTTAAATTCGTCTTTCAATCTTCGAATGACCTGATCCGCATCCGGCGTCGTAAATGTAAGCTCAATATTATCCAAGCCGCCTTCAATGCAGGCTTTAGACATGAGATACGCTTCCTCCGCTGTGTTTCCCCGAATGACTGCGACGACACCTACCGAAGTGATATGTTCCAAAACTTTCTTTTTCGTCATGTTCCTGATCCTTTCCACGAATGGGATGACCATGTACCTCAGCCGCTTGCAGGTTTACGCTCCAATACACTAATCGGATTAACGCAACTCGCTCATGGCAACCTGATCCATGTCTTTGTATGTTTTATTTTCACCGGCCATGCCCCAAATGAAGGTATAGCTGCCCGTAGCCGCACCACAGTGGATAGACCAAGGTGGAGAAATAACGGCTTCATCATTTTTCATTACCAGATGGCGCGTTTCGTTCGGTTCACCCATCAGGTGGAACATTCTTGCGTTCTCATCCAGTTCAAAGTAGAAATATACTTCCATCCGACGGTCATGAACATGTGTCGGCATAGAGTTCCATACACTGCCGTTTTCCAACGTCGTCATCCCCATAACCAATTGGCAACTTTGAATGCCTTCATCATGGATAAAGCGACGCAACGTACGGTTGTTAGCTGTTTCCTGCGAACCCAGACTTTCAGACGGTACATCGGCAAAAGACTGTTTCGTCGTCGGATACGTGGTATGAGCCAAAGCTGAAACAATATAAAATTTCGCAGGCTTTTCACTGGAATCGCTTTCAAAGATCAACTCCTTGCCACCTTTACCTACGTAGAGACAGTCTTTTGTGGCCAGCTCGTAAGTTTCACCGTCCACCTTGACCGTACCGCTACCCCCAACATTAAAAATGCCCAGTTCGCGGCGCTCCAGGAAAGTTTCCGCTTTGATTTGATCGTTACCTTCCAGTGCAACAGATTTATTCACGGGATAAATGCCCCCGATAATGACACGATCTTCATGCGTATAGACCAGCTTTACCTCCTCAGGTACAAACAGTTCCTGAATTAGATAGTGCTGACGCAACTCTTCAGTCGTAAAATGTTTGGCATGTTCGGGATGAGTTGAATAACGCATTTCCATAAAAACATTCCTCCTGTTTAGATAAACTTTTTTATCAACGGAATTGTTATAAAAGCGGTTTCTAACTCTACTTCTTAGCTAGAATTGTAATAATTATCTAAGAGGGTGTCAACCTAAAACTTCGCTTTTCCTAGAAAAACCCTTAATACATACGAAGTTTTACACGATTTTTATCTTTTGATAAACAAAATCGCATTTTTTTATCTATATTACCCAAAAAGTTTTTAGCAAATATATCAACTTCATCATTGTGAAAAACCGATTTATGTGATAATTTCAATTTATTCAGTTGGTGCATGCGCTTACAGATTAAGTTTACTAAACATAAGGAGGAATTCAAATGACCGCAACATTGGATGCTGTTACCTTCGGAGAACCGATGGCCATGTTTTATGCCAATGAAGCAGGCTCTCTGGATGAGGTGCGTTCATTCACCAAAGCGTTAGCCGGGGCAGAGACGAATGTTTCGGCCGGTTTGTCGCGTTTGGGGCTACGAGCCGGACTCGTGACCAAACTCGGCGAGGATACGTTCGGCAAGTTTATTGCCGGTGCGCTACGTCAGGAAGGAATCGACACCCAGAATGTCATGTTTACCAAAGACCACTCTACCGGGATGCTAATTAAATCCAAAGTTACCAGCGGCGACCCTGAGGTCGAATATTTTCGCAAGCATTCCGCCGCTTCCACACTGAGCATCGCTGATTTTAACGAAGCTTACTTTACCGGGGCTCGCCATCTGCATTTTACAGGTATTTCTGTCGCACTCTCCCCTGAATGCCGCGAATTCGCACGACATGCGCGGCAATTTATGAAAAAGGCTGGCAAAACCGTATCCTTTGATCCGAACCTCAGACCCAAATTATGGCCTGACACGCAAACGATGGTGGAGGCGATTAACGAGGCATCTGAGGGGTGTGACTGGCTTCTACCAGGGATTCATGAAGGTAAAATATTGACGGGCTATACTTCGCCCGAGGATATTGCTTCGTTCTACCTTGACCGTGGTACCTCACTGGTCATCATCAAGCTGGGAACCGAGGGCGCATATTACAAATCCGCAGATGCTGAAGGATATGTCAAACGCTTCCGCGTAGATCATGTCGTGGATACCGTCGGTGCGGGTGACGGTTTTGCCGCAGGTGTTATCAGCGCATTGCTAGAAGGCTTGCCCTTGGCAGAGGCAGTCAAACGCGGTAATGCACTTGGTGCGCTGGCTGTCATGTCAGCCGGAGACATGGATGGCTATCCGACGCGAGCCGAACTGGAATCTTTTTTACTCAGCGCCAGTACAAATTAGTCAGGGATCATCCCCCGCATAACCTTCACCGCTATGAGCGCAAGCTCAACAAGGCCGCGTTCAAAGTCGGCCTTAACTTCGAATAGCCCGTATTCGCATTTGTGTGACCTGAGCAGCATACGCATACTCAGGTCGTACAAGGGAATACGGGCTATTTTATAATATAAGACATGATGCTCGTCTACAGCGTTTTGACGGATTCTCCCCGATTGATATCTGGCACAAATCGGTAAATGATCGGAACCGATTCGCCGCCTTCCTCAATACTGGACAGCAGCGTTTTTGCCGCCTGCTTCCCCATATCCGCAATCGGTTGCGTAATGGTCGTAATCGGCGGATTGTAAATATGGGCAAACTCCGCATCGTCAATTCCGATAATGGACAGCTCTGCCGGAATACGTATACGACGGGCATTCACATACTTCAACACCTCAGCCAACACGATATCATTCCCGGCCAATAGCGCAGTCGGCGGCTCCGGCAGTTGGAACAGCTCCTTCAGCGTCTGCTGGATTTCTTCTCTCGGCACGCTGTGCATATATTCTTCTCGAAATGGCAAACCATGCTCTTCCAACGCCTTCTTGTATCCGCTGAGCCGCTCCACTCGTGGAGTAATCCGATTCATGCCAAGAGGCAAGGTAATTAACGCAATTCGTTCATGCTTGTGAGCCACAAGTTCCTGAATCGCCAGCTTAATCGCCATTTCGTTATCCAACAGCAGGCTACGTGTATTTACACCGTCCACCAAGCGATCCAAAAACACTAATGGATACTTTTCACGAATGAGCTGGTTGTAAATGTCTGCATGCTTTCCTGTCGGGAAGATAATCAGGCCGTCCACTTGACGGGCCTTGAGCATCTCAATATACTGGCTCTCCTTGTCCGGATTTTCATCGGCGTTACAGATTATGACCTGAATGCCAAAAAGCTGCAATTCCTCCTCAATCGCACGGATAGACTGGATCGACAGCGTATAATCAATGTTGGCTACAATGACTCCCACCATAAACGTCCGGTTCTGCTTCAAGCTGCGGGCCAGCCCGTTAGGCTGATAATTCAGCTCTTGAATAACTTCGGCAATCCGGTCCCTTGTCTGGTCGCTCATATATTTATATCGTTTGTTCAGAAATTGCGAGACAGTGCTTTTAGACACTCCTGCCTTCTGGGCAACATCTTCAATCGTCGGCTTCTTCATCGGTACACTCCTTGTCTTTCATGTACTGCGTTAGTGCAACAAAAGTATATCTTTTTTTTAGTAAATTTACCACACTTCTATTTATGAAAGCCATTATGATATAAGTTGAACTTCAAAATTGCCTATCGTGCCACTGTATAAAAGGGTGGTTCTCCCGGCAGCAAAAAGAGGCAGTTCAAGATCTTCTCTTGAACTGCCTCCACGTTTACAACTCTATCGAAAAGCTAGGTTTCAGTTGGCCCTAAATACTACTCGGATCAGTGTGCTGGGACAGGCGTTGCAGACTGATCTGGTGTATCGTGCTCGATCAGCGCATGCTTTTCCCATAACCGGCTTTTCCAGCGGGCATACATGATGACAGCACGAGTCCATTCATCAGCAGCAATCGCCAGCCACACACCGGCGAGCCCCATATCCAGCTTGAACACCAGCAAATAACCCAGCGGCAAGCTCATGCAGACCATAGAGATTAGTCCCATAAAGACCGGGAACTTGGCATCTCCAGCAGCACGCAATGAGTTAATAATGACGATATTCGTCGTCCGGCCAGTTTCTAGCAGAATGCTAAGTAAAATGACTTGCGCTCCCAAGCGGATTATTTCAGGGTTCTCCGTAAATAAACCGAGCAAAGGTACACGGAAAAAGATAACCACCGCATCAATAATCACAGTCACGAGTAGCGCCCATTTCACACTGTTCAATACACGTTTATAAGCCGTATCCTTCTCTCTGGCTCCCACGAGCCTTCCCACTACGATAGCCGTACCCATACCGACGGCCATACTGAACAAATAAATATAGCTCGAAATATTATTGGCATATTGACGTGTCGCCATCGCTTCTGCGCCCAGATAGGTCACATACAGTGTGAATATGAGCTGACACGACTGGTACATGATAGACTCCAGCGCGGATGGTACACCAATACGTAATATTTTAGAGATAAACTTTTTGGACAATTGGACGTAATATTTCCACTCGACACGAACCTCAGTGACCCGGTACATCAACCAGAAGAAGATCAAGAGACAAATAAAGCGGCTACCTACTGTAGAAATAGCAGCACCTTCTACACCGAGTGCTGGCATCCCCCAATGCCCCAAAATCAAAACATAGTTGCCGACCACGTGGATCACGTTCATAAAAACCGATACATACATCGTTTCTTTGGTAAAACCGTGCGTACGAATGGTCGCCGCCAGCGCGTTAATCAATGCCTGAAGGAAAATAGCCCCCCCGACGATGCTCATATAGGATTCCGCATACGTAAGAATGTCTCCCTGGACATTCAGCCATTGCAACATATGCGTACCAAACACAAGAAAAATTACGCTTAGCAAAAGACCTACTATCAAATTTAACGTAATGGCCGTACCTGTCACCTGGGCCGCTTCGACTAGTTTCTTAGAACCGATATATTGAGCTACGACGATAGCAGCGCCGTTGCCGATAACCTCCAGTACAAGGATAGCGATTGAAATAATTTGATTTGACGCGCCCACACCCGACACTGCATTATCAGATACAGAGCTGAGCATGAATGTATCGACGCTTCCCATTAACATAAACAGGAATAATTCAAGGAAAATAGGCCATGTCAAACGGAACAAATTCAGTTCCTTGGCTTCGGACAATACCGAACCATTTTTTAGTGCTCTGGTTGTCATTCATTCACCTTTCTTCATAGATTTATTTAACGATCAAAAGGTATGTTAGCATAGTCATTCTGAAAATACATCCCGTTTACGTAAAATGGTTTGCAAAATGTGTAAGAATTCATTTATCACCTTCTTTATAATTGATTATCGAACTTTATTGAAACAGGATATTACAAGAATATACCGGCAAATCTGGGCTTATCGACGCAATTATGAGCTAAAGAGTATAATAGAATACGAGCCTGTGAGCATTGCCGCTGACAGGTTGTGAAAATTGTTGTACGCTTCCTAAGCATAATTCACGAATTAAAGAGGGAATATATAGGACATTCATAGGGTTAAAAGGTAATAAAGGAGGCTTTTACAGATGACTCAATCATTTCAAGCCCTTGTCGTCGATCAGACGCAGGACGGTGAAGTTCAAGCAGAGGTGCGTTCTCTGGAAGCTAGCAGTTTACCTGCTGGAGAAGTATTGATTCGTGTCGCTTATTCCAGCATCAACTATAAAGATGGGCTTGCTGCCCGCAAGGATGGCAATATCGTCAAATCCTATCCGTTCGTACCAGGCATAGATTGCTCGGGAACCGTCGTCTCTTCGGAGGATAGCCGCTTTAGCGAAGGACAAGCGGTGCTCGTTACCGGATACGGGCTGGGTGTGTCTCAATTCGGAGGATTCAGCCAATATGCACGCGTGCCTGCAGACTGGGTGGTTCCACTTCCAGACGGACTCACTCCGAGAGAGGCGATGATTTTCGGGACAGCCGGATTCACCGCAGCTCTGTCGTTATATCGGCTGGAACAAAACGGCGTTACTCCGGAGCAGGGGAAGGTACTCGTCACCGGAGCGACGGGTGGCGTAGGCGGGGCAGCTATTGCCTTGCTGAACAAGAGAGGTTACCATGTCGTAGCCAGCAGTGGCAAGGCCGATGCGTATGATTACCTCAAGGCGCTCGGAGCAGCCGAGGTTATTTCTCGCGAGGAGGTCTACGACGGCGCGGAGAGCATCCGCCCGCTGAGCAAGCAGCTTTGGCAAGCGGCTGTTGATCCTGTAGGGGGAAAGCCGCTCGCTTCGCTGCTCAGCCAGATCGCCTACAACGGCTCCGTTGCCGTGAGCGGTCTGACGGCAGGCACCCAGCTGCCTACGACGGTGCTGCCGTTTATTTTGCGCGGCGTAAATCTGCTGGGCATAGACTCTGTCTTCTGCCCATACGACACCCGCGTAGCGATCTGGAAGCGACTCGGTAGCGAATGGAAGCCAGAACAGCTGGAGCAGCTCGTTGAGCGCGAAGTCGGGTTGGCTGACCTACCCAGCGCGCTCGAAGACATCCTTGCAGCCCGCTCGCAAGGAAGAACGCTTGTACGGCTGGCTGACTAAGCAGAAAGATATCGGCAATCTATCTGTTAACCTGGTTTTGCGTGAGGAAATATTCATTCCGTAGGATCTAGCTTTGCAAAACATAAGAAGCCTGTAAATCTGAACTTTTGAGATTTACAGGCTTCTTTTTTCGTGTGATACATTTGAAGAAAAACAAAATATATTGAAGCGGACGGTTTACTTTTCGCAACCAAATGAACCTTTTTCTAACCTCAGTTGTTATATAGATAAACTGCACAAGAAAGGAGAGCACATCATTGGAGAGTAATCGAGAGTTGTTTGATTTGTACCAACGAGATGTATACCGAACCTGCTACTACATGGTACATAACGCCTCGGATGCAGAGGATTTAACGCAGGAAGTGTTTATCACCCTATTTCGCAGCAATCGTGAACAGATCGAACAACTAAAAGCCTGGATAATGAAAATTACGGTCAATCATTGTCTGAATTACCTTAAACGCCGGAAGAGCCTACATTTGAAAGTATCGTCTAATCCCTATTTATTTAGCGGGGCGGAAGGTAAGCCTGTGGACAGGCTGGTGGAAGAACGCGAATCGGCAGAGGAATGGGCCGTTTATATGAATCGCCTTCCAGCCAAAATCCGCGCTGTGCTGACCCTCCGCTATATGCATGATTTCACACTGGCAGAAATATCAAAACTGCTGGAAATTCCGCTGGGAACCGTCAAATCGAGGACTCATAAAGGGCTAAAGTTATTGGAGCAAATACTGCGGGATGCAGGTGTAGAAATTCCCGAGATGGAAGGAGAGAACTATGAACAACGTAGAAAAGGCATTGAAGCGCAAGTTAAATAATGATTCGGAAATGGCCTATCCTGACTTCGATGAGATGTGGAACCGGATGGAACAGACAGGGCATACTGCCCCTACGCTAACCGACACTTTCGATTCATTCACTCCGCACCGACATAGAAATTGGCGCAAAATAGCTATCGCCGCCTCTCTGAGTGCGCTTCTCGTTGCCGTTCCCGTCTATGCCGCCATCCATTATAATTGGGGCAATCTGCTGCACGGAAGAAGCGGCATTCAGACGGCACTAAATCAAGACCTTGGACAGCCCTTGGAGCAATCCGTAACCAGAGACGGAGTGAAGCTGACGCTGCATACCGCTATTGTCGATGAGAACCGGACCGTGATTCTGTACAGCTTGGAGGTCAGAAAACGGGCAGAGAACGAGTTTTGGAATGTCAAAGGCGTATCGCTAAAAGGTGCTGCGGGGGAAAGCAGTGCAGGGGAATATAACTTTCAGCAATGGGACCCGAAAAATCAACGGTACAACGGGTACTTTGAAAGTGACTGGACACCGCAGCAAGAAACAGAGAACGTGCAGCTAACCATAGATCATATAGAGCTCACCAGCGTTCAGGAACTGGATTTGCCGCTCGATATTCGGTCGCCTCAAATACAGACGTTCA
Source organism: Paenibacillus sp. SEL3 (assembly GCF_054602585.1). NCBI lineage: Bacteria > Bacillati > Bacillota > Bacilli > Caryophanales > Paenibacillaceae > Paenibacillus > Paenibacillus sp. SEL3. The sequence continues at coordinate 2,851,144 of NZ_CM137725.1, forward strand.
AGCTGGAACGTAGCGGCTTACAAGATATGAAGGTACAGGTATTCGAACAAGGGAAGGATAAACTAATGCTGTCCTCAGCGATTACCTTCGATTCGTCCATACCAAAGAAATGGGACAATCCACAAATTATTGCCTACAAAGGCGACAAGCCTGTGATGTCGCAGCCTGGAGGGGCTTTTGGCAAACCCGGTGATAACGGGGAGTATACAGCACAGCAATATTTTTCCAAATCGGATATGCCGGAAGGACAGACTACCTTCAAACTTCAATATGCGCAAACCGAAAAAAGTATAAATGAACCTATAAAATTTGACCTGCAGCTAAGCAAGAAGAAGATGGAAAGCGGGACGATTAAAAGTGTGCTGAATATCCCACTGGAACAAGGCAATCGGAATGTTTTGCTAGAACAAATGATTGTCACACCTACGCAAATCCGTGTCACGCTCAGAAGCAAGGAGAAATTCGCCATGATACCTTATCAAAAGTACTTTCTTTCTGTGAACAGCACAACGTTAGAGGGTAACCGTTGGTCTTCACCTAATCAGGAACGCGATCTGTACACAATCCGTTTTGAAAGGCCGTCCAATCTTGTGATTACCAAGGACACTCCCATTACTTTTACAGGCAAATACAAGGTTACGACCCATTCGGATGACAAAACGCCTCAGCGTTTAACTGATATTTCTGAGCAAAAGCAGACGCTAACGACGCAAATCGGTGGTTATCCTGTGAAGTGGACCTACTACAAACAGGGATCCGACTTATTCGTAGAAACCGAAAGCGAGGACGCTCACTTTGGAGGGATTAACCAGACGCATATTGGCCTGGGTAAAGAACGGATTATCGGCAGGCCGATCACAGCCAATTTCGCCGGAGACGGCAATAACAAGGCAGTGGATGTCTACAAGAACTTCAAAGGGAAGGAAGCTTCTATCTATATGTTCTACTATACAACGGACGACCCGGAAGCAGAGACAACCGTACCCTTACAGCCTCTGACAAGCAACAGCGAAGCATCCAAATAGCAATGCTATAAAAAGAGGGTCCTCTATACCTGTGTGAACCGTGGTATAGGGAACCCCTTTTTATTTGTCTAGTAAAGCACAGTCTGCCTGAAGCTGTTGTACCCCTACCTTACTTCACTGAACCTTGCGTAACGCCATTGATAATCCATTTTTGTGCAATCAAATAGACAATAATCATCGGCAGCAAGGCCATTAGATACGAGGCAAAGGCCAAATTAAAGTCGGTATTGAACTGCCCCTGGAACACATACTGAACGAGCGGCAGTGTATACTGCTCCGCATCGCTGATAATAATGAGCGGCAGCAGGAAGTCGTTATAGGTGGACAGACAAGTGAGAATTCCCACCGTAGCACTAATCGGTGCCATCAGCGGGAATATAATGCGCCAAAATGTCCCCCATGTCGTCGCACCATCTACCGTGGCTGCCTCTTCCAATGCCACCGGAATGGAGCGAATATAACCCACATATACGAAGACATTAAACGCCAAACCATACACCGTATGCAGCATAATGAGACCCAACAAATTAGTCATATGAAGGCCCGAGGCCAGTTTTACAATCGGCAGCATGATGATCGGGAACGGTATAAACATGGCGCTCACAAAATAAAAATATAATCCCTTAAAAAATCGTCGCTGCATATTACGGGCAATCGCATAAGCGACCATCGAATTGGTTAGCAAAGTGAGTATGACCGTCGATGTCGTGACCATCACACTGTTTTGAAAAGCGCTGAAGAAGTTGGTCATTTCTACTGCACGACTAAAATTCTCCCAATGCAGCTCGGTCGGAAAGGCAAAGGCGGAATGCGCCATCTGCTCGGGATTTTTAAGTGCGATCGTCACCGTCATATAGAGGGGAAACAGGATAAATATTGTCCCCAACGCTACCAGAAGCAGCACAGGCCAGTTGGTAAGTCTGCTTGTTTTCATCAGTTATCCATCTCCCTTCTCTGGAGGAATCGCAGCTGTAAGATGGAAATGATCGCGATCACAATAAAGTAAATAACAGAGTTAGCCGACTGATAAGCAAATTCTCCGCCTCTAAATCCCCCGGTGTATATCAGGTGGGAAATCGACTGGGTGGCCCGTCCCGGCCCACCATTCGTCAAAGCCACGATCTGATCGAACACCATCAGAGAATTTTTCATCGCCAATACCATATTGATCGTAAAAAACGGTGCAATTAGCGGAAAGGTAATGCTCCAAAATTCGCGCCATTTACCCGCACCGTCCAGGTTGGACGCCTCATACAGACTTGTCGGAATGGTTTGCAGCCCGGCCAGATAGAGAATCGTATTAAAGGCAATTCCCTGCCATACAGCTACGATGACAACTCCTACCCAAGCCAGTTGTTCACTGCCCAAAATGTTCGTCGACAATGAGGTAATACCTAAATTCTGCCCCCAAATCGTAAACACGTTCGAGAACAAGTAATTGAATATGTAACCCACGATCAACACGCTCAAAATATTAGGCAAAAAATAAATACCCCGGAAAAAGTTACGAAACCGTATTTTAGCATTCAGCCCTAGCGCAATCAGCAAACTAAGGATATTAGTCGCAATGGTAACCACAATCGCAAATTTGAAAGTAAACCAGTATGCGTTCCCCACATTGTCGTCCTGAAACAAATTAATATAGTTCTTAAACCCGACAAAGTGATACTGATGACCAAAGCCGTTCCAGTTCGTAAGCGAATAATAAAAGCCCTGCAAGGCAGGCAAGGTCAAAAATATAAAAAACAATAGCACCGCTGGCACCGTCATCCAGTAAAAAGTCGTTAGTCGCTTATTCATGTCTCCTCCTCCTCTCCTATCGGCGGTTAGCTACCTTATCCCATTCACGGTCGAGCTTGGCCAGATAAGCGTCGATGTCTCTGTTTTGCAGGAAGGCCTGCACAATAGAATTCAATTGGACCGCTTTGGGAATATAGTGATCGGCAAAATCAACGACTCGGCCCGATTTAAAATACGGCAACAGCTCCGCCACACTCGGATCATCCTGCGTAACTCCCTTCACCGCCGAAAACAGCGTTTGCTCTGTAATGTACTGCTTGCTATTCTCCGGCTTCAATAAGAAGGCAATGAACTCCTCGGCTTCCTTTTTATGCGGAGTGCTCTCCGATACGGCTAATAGTGTATCTATACCGGACACCAGCTTGACCGCCTTTTCGTCATTCCCTGTCGGTAATGGGAAAAACCCAAGCTCCACTTTCGGGTTGGCTTTGCGAATTTCAGATATGGCCCACGAGCCCTGAATGTACATCAATCCCTGCCCGTTAGCGAAAGCACGATTACCGTCGGCATAGTTTTTGCCAAAATTATCACCATGTCCGTATTTCAGTAGCTCCAGCTGCTTTTCCGCAACCTCGCGGTACTTGTCCTGAAAAGTGACCTGATTTTCACGCCGTTGCAGGAAAAAATCAATGCCCACCAGATTCGGGCCCAGCGCATTAAAGGGGAGGTTTGTTTGCCAATCATCTTTATATGTAAAATAGAAAGGAATTTTGCCAGCAGCCTTGATCTTTTGCGCCGTTGCAATCAGCTCATCCCACGTTTTGGGCACCTGTAATCCCATTTCCTTAAAAAGCGTTTTGTTATACATCACACCATTCGCATTCGCAGCATAAGGAATTCCATACACGGGATCGACCCCGGTTACATCCTTAAGCATTTTGAGGTAAATCGGATCAATCGTACGTGGCAATTCTGTATTCGCCAGATCCGTAAAAATACCGCTTTGTGCCAAAATGGAGTAGGTGTCGGTGGCCCCAAGCCCTACAATGTCAGGTACATCGTTTTTGACAACCCGGGTCAATAACACGGTCTCTGCCTCTGGCGGGTTGACCTGCGTCACTTCAATACCGGGATGTTCCTGATTGAATTGAGAGATTAGCTTATCAAAAGAACCCTTGGCCTCCGGCTTGTTTTGAAAGAATTCAATTTTCACCTTACCTGAATCATCGCCCTTGTTGCATGCGCTTACAATGATCGCTAGTAGCAGAATCGCCGCTAGTGTAGACAGCTTTTTGACCCCATTCCACATGCTCATACCTCCTTTTCCCCTATGTCAATCTATGCGGGACTAGACAATTAATACCCGTCCCTTATGGAAAAGAAACGATACACCGTGTTTGGCGGTTATATAGTAAAAGGGTACTCATCTTCGCTGTTGTTTTTCTGTTTTGTTCAGGTATTGGGTTATTGAATGGGAGTACAACAATACTGCCTTGGGATTCCATGTAAGTGGAACCAACTTGAAGGATGCTAATGAAAATACCTTGAGTCTCAGGAGGAATTAGTATGTTAAAAAAGATCCAACCGGCCTTCAAACGGTCGATTGGATCTTTTCTTACTTTTATTATGTTCAGGTTAGGGAATAACATGACATATCTTAGCGAATTAGAAGAGCAGCGTCCCAATCCGGATTTTCATTTCCTATCAATGAAGCCAACACCAAGGCAACTCCAGCACTTCCATTCAGAAAGCCAGCCTCATCTACTTCTGCTAGCCTCCCATCCAATAGGCTATGATCATAAAAGCCAAACGCCGAATTAGTATCGAACATATCCAGCACTTCTTCTAGTAGCCTGTCTCGCATCATACCTAACTGCTCATGGCCCGTATCTGAATACATACGCTGGATCAGATGCAACAATCCCCCAATACCATGACACAATGTCGCAGAAGATAGTCCTCCTTTACGATAGAGCCTTTTTTCTATATCCAAGTATGCACGTAGTCCCGTTTCGATCCAATCTTTATTTTGAAGAGCTTGTCCCGCCAGCCAGATCGAACGTGCAATGCCTGGTACGCCATAACACCAGGAATCACGATAATACTGCGTGCTTTCAGGCTGCAGACGGTTATCCACCCATTCCTCAAGGGAAACACGCCCAGGCCAAATCACGCCCTCAGTATCCTGAACACGCCAATGATGTATAAATTGTGACAGTCTGTTGATATCGCCCACTAAAGGGAGGGAGTCGGCTCCATTAAGAGCAGACAGGCTCAGAAAAGCTAATGGACCCGCGATACCATGCGAAAGTCCTAAATTAAAATTTCCCTGCGGATATTGTTTCTTTTCATTCTCTTGAAATTGATTCTCCGTGGTAATATACCATCCAGGTACAGGATGTCCATTCCAAGTACGGTCGCTGCACATTATCTGAAACAATTCAATCGTCTGGTTCCATATGGTATGCATAGTCGGGCGGTCAGAAAATAACATGGCGATGCGTCCGATCCCTGTAAAGCCTGATATGGCGTCATACTGGCTCATTTGTAATTGTCCTCTTCCCCATTCCTCCCGACATAGGGCCAAGCTATGTAAAGCAGCCTCTTCGAACCAGGAGGCAAGGGAATCAAGCATTCCTTGATAACGTGTGCCCTTCCTGGATAAAGAGTAAATAGCCAGCAAAATACCTGATAATCCACTATACAGGGATAAGTCATGGACACCCTTTTGCTCCACGATCATACGAATTCGCTCTAAATATTGGTGTCCTACAATATCCCAACCATCCTCAGGGTATAGTCGATCCAACTGACCCATTAACAAACAGATGCCCGTGAACCCACTTCCCAAACTTCCATCTGACCAACGGTCCATCTTCATCCCATCAGCCTCTATCGGGGGCGTTTTTTTCATATACATACGCACTTGATCGGGGTCTTTGTAACGATTGGAAATCTCTTGTAAGATTACAGTTACTTTATCCTTCATATCCAAATTAATGGGTATCCATTTATCACAAATATATGAAGTCGTCGTCATCCTAGCACCCTCCCTCCGCTTTCAATTAAGGAAGCTTCTTCATCGAATGAGCTGGCCTGAATGTTGTACATCTCTGCGTATAGCCCATTGAGTAACATCAGCTCCTTATGTGTTCCCTGCTCCACAATTAAACCATTGTCCATTACCACAATTTTATGTGCCAGACGTGCTGATGAAATCCGATGAGTAATAAAAATACCAATGCTATCCTTCATCAACTCCAAAAATAATACCAACAAATCCTGTTCTGCCACAGGATCCAAGAAGGAACTTGGCTCATCCAAAATATACACATCTGCTTTACGCAGGAAAGCCCGTGCGATTGCTATTCGCTGCCATTGGCCTCCTGAGAGTTGGTAGCCATCCTCAAACCATTTACCAAGCTGTGTGTCCAAACCTTGTGGAAGTTTGGCTATAATCTGGTCTATAGCTGCGCACTGGGCTGCATGGATGAGCTCCTCATCCTGCTTCATAAGCCCTAATGATCCAAACCCAATGTTATGACGTGCTGACATTTCATAATGCATGAAATCTTGAAACACGACTCCAATTTTGTCTTGAACCTGCTGCAGATCATAATCCTGAACGGGACGGTCGTTAATTTTAATGACGCCACTATAATCAGAATAAAGCTGCATCAGGATCTTCATAAGCGTCGATTTTCCTGATCCATTTTTCCCTACAATGGCTATCGTTTGTCCTTTAGTCATTGTTAAATGCATGTCCTGAATAGAAGCCTTCGATTGACCCGGGTACGTAAAGGAAACCCCTTCAATTGAAATTTGTTCAATGCAAAATCCGGTGCTGCTCTTTGGGTGATCCAGAAGTGCCTGTTCCTTTTGACGCCGAATGGGGTCCGATGTAGGCAACTGTAGAAATACAAATAACTGCTCCATATACAAATTATTTTGTGAAAATTGGACAATACCTTGGATTAGTGCCTGCATTTGACTTTGGGTTAGCATAATCGCTTGAATATAACCATATAAGTTCCCTATTAATATTTTTTTCACAAAGGTTTCCTGGATTGCCATCCATACTATCCATAACAGAACAGAAAGTTCAAGCAAACTGTACAGGAAAGTAATTCTAACTCTTTTGCCCAATATACGCCTGTCTTCTACAAAAAATCTTTGCAGTAAATTCTCATATCTTTTTAGTAAATAAGGACCCAAATTAAAAATCTTCACTTCTTTGACCGCACGATCATTTGTAAGCAAATAGGTCATATACCATGACTGTCGATATAACGGGGTACGATTCATATAGATTTCAAACTGTTCTTTGTTTAACTTAAAAATCGAGTAAACCGACACCAGTGAAATCACAAATAGAATAACCACAACCCACCATTTCCATAAGAAAAGTAAAACTGCCGAAGACAGCATGGTAACTAGACTAGATAAAATACCAGCCATTTGTGTATATAATTGGTAAGGTCGATAGGAAGCTTCTTGGGAAGCCCGCTTTAGCTGGTCGTTGATTTGAGAATTTTCATAATCCGCCAGTCCCAAGTAGCCTGATTTTTCTCCAATCATGATATTTAATGACTTGGACAGCACAGATTCAAGGACGCCCTCTACATAACTCTGACTCATCGTAACTAGACTTTTTAAAACGTGAATAAATATAAAGAGACCAAATTGTAGCATAATTATAGAGATATCATGAGGACTAGAAGAAACAATACTATTAAGTAAATTTTGCATGATAACCAAAGTAAGTACGGGCATCACACCTTGAATGATATGCAAAAAAATGCTAGAAAGCATATAGACCTTATTCATGTTAAATACTAAGGCAAAAAGCTTAAGCCCTTGACGTACAGACTTCCATATGGAAGAAGTCCTCCGATCTGTACTTTTTTGTACGCTACTCATTAGCGATTCCCCCGATATTGAACCAGGCTGTTCATAGCATGTCTGGCCATGATCATTATTTTGCGCTCCCGATCCCTGTCAATTCCAATTAATCGGTTCAAATGCATATGGATCACACTGTATATAATATCCTCTCTTGTATTGGTAGCCCCCCCCTCCCGTTCCTGCTCATGGAGTATATAATTATATTGCTCTACTGCTTCTTTTCTTGCATAAAAAATATTTTCTATGGATTCGCGACTGGATGCAGTCGAAGCTGTCATTTCCTGATCCGATCCCATCCATTGTAAAAAGAACTTCCGTTCCCTGCGAAAGTCTTTCAAATAGTCTTTGAGGTCAAATTGACGATTTAAGAATTGAAACGCACTTTCCTCATAGTAACCAAACTGGTAGAGAAGATTGATCACACTTAAAATAGCTATAACGTCCTTCTGTAAAGAAGTCTGGTTGAATCTAATGAGACGTACCAATTTGGCTGTCACTTCACTGTCACAAGAAAACATTCGTTCTGCCCACATCATGAGCTTCTTTCCACCGTAACGCTCTACTTCTGGCTCATAGGTATCGATTACAACTCTGGATATCATGCCTTCATTTAAAAGCATCTCTGTCCATTGATGAAACACGGGAAGAAACAAGTTTCCCTCCTGAAACTCCGGTAGCTTAAACCGGACACGAATATGTTTATCTGGATCAGCGTATCGGATAAAGTACCCCTGAAGGATGTTACCGTCCTCTTGATGCTTCCGCACAAATTCATCCCAATAACCACCAATAAACTCATCTTGGCGACTGTTCATACCATATAATTTGGCATAGAACCAAGGACCACCAGGAAGATAAGTACAGGTTGCCTCTGAGGAAAGGCGACTTGTATCCTCATGCCTTCTATCTAGTGTGGCAGCAACTTCCTCCTCAAAATGGTTCGTTGCTACAGCCTGTTTACGTATAAATGGAAATACAAATTCAGCCGCCAAGCGTCCACTGTTACGAGAGACTGGCGTTTCACCGACTTCACCTATGTGTTCGATTAAAGTAACTTTTCCTTTGGATTGAAGATCTCTACAAACCTGTTCAACATGCAATGGATGATTCATATCCAACAGGATTCGATTATCTAATTCAATCATATATACATAACGTGGCAGATTCCATTCTTTTTGGAATTTATACACTGAATTTTCCAAATCAATCATATTCTTGGATGGGCTAGTTGCCGCATCCCATGTCATTCTCCATGTAGCCGGATTGAGAATGACATGCTTATATCTTAGACGTGGGGTAAAAGGAGCATGGGTGGCGAATCCCCACTCCATAGATGACCAATGGCGATAACCATCCTCACTGACCTCCAAAAGAAAACGATGTATGTTAGGAGTCAATTCAGCATTGAGCATATGTCCAGCCCTAGCAATGACCTCACGATTGCGACTTATCGACTTCAAATAAAAATGATCATTACGTACCCCAACAGCAAGGTCTGAAACATGTATCTGTTGTTCCTTTGGCAGGGTATGATTGGTTCCTATTGCGATTTCATAGGGGCGAGTCTGCTTCGTTAATACTACGTTTGCCGATCTTCCCGAACTGGGTAAATACGATATTTCGGCTAACAGCTTTTCAGGCTGTAACCGTTGCTCTTCCGATTGAATGCTGGAGAACATATCAGTAAAAGGCTCGTCAAACAAATCCAGAAATCTCCCGAACGTCTTTCCCGCCCCGTCTGACCCCTGATTAGGTGCCAGAAGTAAAGTATACTCGCCACGATCTACAGCCTGCTGATCAGGGGCGACCAACTGAAAAAACAATTCCATAGAAGGTGCTGCCAACCATTTGCCTGATTTCTGCCCTTTTAACATTTCGTCTATCATGGCATCTGTAAGTACCACTTCATGTTTTCCTTCATGGATGCAAGATACGAACCATTGAAATAAAAGCTTCTCCTGATGTGATCTCGACTGGGACGGTGACATGTTTTGAAGCCGTGTTCGGTTACTCAATGGATGTTTGTAGCCTGCCGGAGCACCCATCCCTGTATCCTCATCAAGAAGCTCCAGCAAAGGAACCTCCCGATATGGACCATACTTTTCCAAAAATTCCATACAAAATTCATCCAAAGGTCTATTCTCTCGCGACGAAAGCTTAGTTAGTAATTCGGCAACACATTCAACATCCTTACGGATACATTGGGGAAGAACAACTCCTCGATCCTCCAGGGAAAGGTCGATTTGCAAGCTTGATTTTGCACTGAACATTTTGCCCATCTTTCGTCTTAAATGCTCCAACGAATCTTCCCCTTGGCCTATAGGGAGACGATTATATTTATTAATATTATCCGCGATGTTATTAAAATTCTCTTTTAACTCATCAATACCCGTTACTAATTTCAAGACGGATCGTATATGATCCAGAGGTTCGGTAGTAGTGGTAGGAGGAATAAGCTCAGATATCAAAAACTCTTGCTCAAATAGCTGCCATACATAACGGTCAATTGTCTCGATATCAGCTCTTTCAAATGTCTTATGTAGATGGTTGACCAGTTCCTGATAAGGTATGAGGGTCGAACTTGCTTCCATCACACAATCAAATACCTGAGTCGCACGAACGGACACACTCTGATCTTCTCCACCGACTATACTGCCGCATCTTGTCGTGTAGGGAACTTTAGCCCGGTTACCCTGACGATAAATTAATGTATTACGCTGAACCCGCAGCTGGCGGACAACCTCCTTACTGCTTGTGACCATTTCAACGGCTTTCATTAGCCATTCCATGTCCGGTCTTGCACGCTTTCGATACATATCTGGCTCTTGTAAAATGAGCTGAGACTGCTCTCCAAATTGTCCGTAAGTGACTCCAGATAACAATCCGAACGGCGTAGGCCGTGTAGCCATTCTAGTGATATAACGCATAAAGGATTTGATAACTTGTTCCTGTTTGCGCGGATTGTCCTGATCGCTGATATGTACTAAAGATTCAAGCAGAGTAGGGCTGGAGGCAGCTAACGCTTCACGAATAAATGGATTACGAGATAATTCCGTAAGACGATTTATTGCAACTTGTCTGATTCCTTCAGTCTCTCCGACATTGGTTAGAAAGCATTTTCCGAACTCTTCCATAGGTAGCACAGGAGTACGAAGCATAAAAAAATCCAAGGTTTTATAAAGATGCTCTTCCATTCCCATTAAACCTCCGTTCTAAGCCAAACGTTTAAATTGTTTTCTTTTGCCAACGAACAAAGCTAATAGTCGAACAAATCAATATAATCACGATTAGACACATCCAAAATCTGGTAGATCCATCTACTCTTAAAGCAAGCATAATTTGCTGGAAAGGATCTATTAACATCACAAGTGGCTTGTAAAATGGGTAGATAAACATAGATATAAATAAAATAGAAATAAACGAGAATAAAGGTCTGGATATGAACAAACACACTGCACTACTTAGCATGAGCTTTGCCAGGCAAACCAACGTTAATACCAAATAAAACACAAGTGTATATGACATAGCATCTAATGAGGTGGAAGCCTCTGCTGAGCCGTATTTAAAAAAGGTTAAGCTGCGGGGAAAAATAGTCCAACCAGCCAGTATGCCTATGAGCAAGGCTGTACCCGTAAAAACGATCGTCGTGACCGATAATGCGAACAGTTTTCCAAGCCAAAATTGAAAGCGACGGTATGGACGCAGTACATATAAACGATACGCCCCGGAGTGAATATCCCCGCTTAACTGATCCACATACAAAATAGGCAACAATGCCAGGATCAGAAATAGGGAAATTTCACTCATCATAAGCCACGGCAAGTTCAGATTATTAACAGTGGCAATCCCTTCGCCAAAGCGGAATTTCATTGTTCCACTAATTTTAAGACTGACAATATTCGCAATAACCATCAATAGAAAAATTGTATATAATAAAAGAGTAGATCTTCGATTCCATATTCGTTCCATTTCACTTCGCCAAATTCCTAGCATAAGAAAAATCCTCCTAATACAAATAATCATCCTTGGTAAAACGACGATATGCTCCCCATGTAAAAAGGATTAGATATAAAATAACAACGGTGGCAATCGCCCCATTTGCAGACAGGTTTCCGGATAAGGATGTCTTCAATCCTCTATACTGCATATAAGGAATAAATAAAAAGACTATAAGATCATGTATGTAGGGAATATGAGAAAATAGAGATGCTAATTTAAGATATAAGCCATCGAACAGCAAGGAGAACAGATTATAGGTCGTACAAATACCAATTGCATGGGTTACACTCTTGCTACACATGGCAATATAGGAATACAGACAGCCAATAGCCATAAGTGAGACAAAAGCCTTTGCATAATATTGAAATACATACATTATAAGCTCTCCATATTGCCTTGTTTCGCCTTCAGAATAGGGAAATCGCCATACTCCGACACCCCAAAGAGACAGACCCAATATAAGTAAGAGTAATAGAACAGAAACCTGTAAAACCAATAGCTTGCTCCAGAAAATCTGTCCCCGAGTAAAACGCCGCATGAAGATTAGACGCAACTGTCCACCCCGAAATTGCTCCGTATATAGAGTCGCTACTAATGCAGCTACAGCAATATTGCATATTAAAAACAAATTTTCTTGCAGGCCTATAATGACAAAGACTTTGGACAACACTTCTACCGAAGTCTTGAGATACAAAAAATAGCTGGCTGTGGAATAAGCGAGTACAGGGGTACATAAAATCAGAAGCCAGAACCATTTTCTGCTATACAATCTCTCGAACTCACTGTAAATGAGTGTCTTCATAATCCCATTAGCTCCATAAAAGCATCCTCTAGCCGTTGACCTTCCTCAACCAATTGATCTGCGGGTCCCTTCCAAACTAGCGTTCCTTCTTTAATCACAATTAATTCGTCACACATTTGCTGCAACTCATCCAGCAGATGGCTGGAGATAAAAAATGCATAATTTTCTGAATTTCGCAAACGAAGGATAATATCTCTCAACTCCCTCATTCCCATAGGATCGAGACCATTGGAAGGCTCATCGAGCAGCAGTAGCTCCGGGTTACCCAGCATAGATTGGGCAATGCCCAAGCGTTGCTTCATGCCCAAAGAATAAGTTTTCACCCTGTCGTCTCCACGCAAATCCAGGCCTACTCTTTCTAACAATTCCTCTATATGCTTTTCCCGATCGGAAGATTTAATATTCGGATGCAACCGAGACAAATTACGCAGCACCTGTTTACCCGTCATATAATCAAAAAAGACCGGGGACTCAATGATAGCGCCTACTTTGGAGAGCGCCTTTTCCCGATCCGCCTGTACGTCATATGAAGCTATTCTTACAGAGCCACTGGTTGAATGCATTAACCCCGTCATGATCCGCATCATTGTTGTTTTCCCGGCTCCATTCGGTCCAATGAAACCATATATTTTCCCCTTTTCAAGCTCGAAGGAAATGTCACTTAATAAAGCCCGTTTCCCCATTTTTTTGGATACTTTTTCAACTTTCAATAAGACATCCGACATTACACTTTCCCTCCATTACTAAATCCAAATATAAGGATGCCTCTGATATTCACAACCAGGAAACCAAAGGTTTTCTCAAAGAAGAAGAAGGGACTTCAAGGTCCCTCCTCCTTTGCTAAATTAAATAGTTATCCAATATAAAGGTTTTGCAAGTTGCAAAACAACTAAAATTTATTAACAAAGTGTTCCTAAATTACTGAAGCAAGGTGAACATGTCTCAACACAAGTTTGGGATGTATTACCGCCACCACAGCCGATAGAGCAATTCCAAATACTCCAAATTTTAGGCTCTACAGAACCTTGAGATTTGTTTACTTGAACGTCCAGATCAAATAAGTTTTCAGCCATTGCATTCCCCCCTTTCATTTAGATATACCATCAGCCTTCAGCGAGGTTCATGTTTACCCCGCCAAAGCCTTCCTTCTCGCAATAGAAGAGAAGGATTTTATATGAACAACACCCCGACCAGATCGTCACCTACTCGAAATATTGCCATATATCACGTAGACAACCGTATGTATGATCTTTGTTGATAACAAACACTTCATCTAACAATGATTTATATCTTCCTTACAAATAAAAGAATATCACATGTTGCAAAATGTAAATCTATTACTTTATATGTAAACATACATAACAAAAAATCATTAATACCAATTTATTTTAATATATGGTTATTCTATTTCCACTCTCTCATTCTCTTTACCATACAAAAAAGGGGACTGATCCCATAACGTGAGACACATCAAGACACCTTCAAGAGAATCAAGCCATGTCGTAAGATATGGAGATAACCTTGGAGGTGTTTTTACGTTGGCAACGAGAGTGAGTTATCCCTTAGAAATAAAGATGAAAGCGATTGAAATGAGATTGGCAAGAGTTCCGGTAAGAGGGGTTATGAAGCAACTGGGAATACGGAATAAGACACAGCTAGAAACATGGATGAGGTGGTATCGAAAAGGCGAAGTGCATCGTCTGGAGCAGCCTGTAGGTAAACAATACAGCTACAGAAAAGGTCCGGAACACTCTTCGGAGCTTGAAAAAGTAAAGGAGAATCGGTTCCTGAAGCAGCAATTGGACCTGCTAAAAAAGTACAAGGAACTGGAAAGGAGGTGGAACCAGAAGTCGCCGTGGCCTGGATCGAATCCATTCGAGACGAAGTGACGGTGTCTGAGGCTTGTACATGGCTCGGGATCGCAAGAGCGACCTACTACCGCTGGAAAGCAACTATGGAGACAAAGCGCACAGATGCTACGGTGGAGAAAATCCGGGAGCTTTGCATCCATCATAAGTTTCGGTATGGTTACCGGAAAATCACCGCACTCCTTCGGGCAGAGCAAAGAATGAATCACAAACGAGTTCAGCGGATGATGCAGCGTGAGGGGCTACAGTGCCGCGTGAGAATGAAGAAACGAAAGGTCACTGGGCAGCCTGCAGCCTGCTTATCCAGCAGAAAATCTGCTGAAGCGGCAATTCCTTGCAGAGGCGCCCCTGCAAAAGCTCGTTACGGACATCACCTATTTACCGTTTGGCGGAAAGATGTTCTACTTCTCTAGCATTCATGCCCGCTTGTAGGATGCATCAACCCTATCATCATGCGCATCAACGTCGTTTTCCCTACTCCATTTGGACCAATAAAACCATATATCTTTCCTTTGTCAAGCTGAAAGGAAGAATCGTGAGTTACTTGACGCTTCCCAATCACTTTAGTGATTTGCTGAACCTCCATAACAACATTAGGCATTCTTTTTCTCCTTCCAAATCTATCATAATTGAGGGGAAGGATGGGACTAAAAAGACCCCTTCCTTCCATTTTTCACTCTAATTCGATTAGGATTCGAGTTCAAATTCCATGGTTACACTGTTCAACACAATGCTCCAATATTAGAAAAACATTTTACACCTGCTGTTTCAGCACAAGTGTTGGCTGTTCCGCCGCACATTCCGGTGCATTGCCACGCCAAACTTGTTACTTGAGGTTCTACTGAACCTTTAGACTTGTTAATTTGTACATCCAAATCAAAAATATTGTTTTCCATTTTTCCCAAACTCCTCTCGATATTCATCTTTAATAATAAATACAATAATTTTGTGTAATCTAGGAAGCTAATTTATATGAAAGATATCTCAACAGATCGTCACCTATTGAAGCATCCCCATATGACATTTTCTTTATATGGTTAGACACTTTATTCAGGCATTATGCCGAAAAAAATCCTGCAAATGACTAATCAAAACTCCTTGTATCGAGTAAAAAGAAATATATATACTAATACATAATTATATATAGTTAAATTATGTATTATTTAAAACCTATTTGGTAACTAATTTTTTATGAATTCAAGATTGGAAGATATACTTCAATATTCAAGATGCATAAAAGGCCTTGATCCAACTTTGATGCGTGTCCTAAAAGTACACGAAAACGACTTTGGGAGTAAGATATAGCGAAGTCCGCTTTACAACCTGGCAACAAGCAAGTCTAGTAAGGGATTATAAATACCTATTGTAGATGGATCCTTTCTTGATGGACGAAATCATTTCATACCGAGTACTCGCTCGGTCGCGGTCTTGAAGCTCAAATGAGCCTTAAATTTCATTCACTTGAACGTCCAGATCAAATAAGTTTTAGAACCACACCCTGACCAGATCGTTATTCAAGTAATTTCCATATATGACAATACGGAAAATCTTATGTATGATCTTAGTTGACATTATAAAAATTTATCTAACAGTGATTATTTTCTTCTTACAAATAAAACAATATCACATGTTTCAAAATGTAAATCTATTACTTTATATGTAAACATACATAACAAAAAATAATTAACACCAATTTATTTTAATGTATGGTTATTCCGTTCCCACGCTCTCATTAGTCTTTACCATATAAAAATAGCCCCTCAGCAGCGCTACCTCAGGGCTATCCCTTTATAAAATATACGTTGCCTATCTTCAGCAACCAGCCTGTCACCTACTCCAGCTCAACCCACTCGCCGAGCAACATGTCCAGCTCGGCTTGCAGCTGCTCACGCGCGTCCCACAGCTCCGCCATGTGGATCGTGTCGCCGCTTGTGCCGAGCATCTCCAGCTCGGCATCCGCCGCCGCCAATTCTGCTTCTTTGGCGGCGATGGTCCGCTCCAACCGCTCGCTGGATGCAGCGGGCGGGCGTGATGGCTTCGCGGCCTTCGCTTCGCGTGCCCCAGACCCGGCAGCGGACGCCCCCAAGCGACCTGCCGACTCGGTGCGAGCACGACCCTTATCGGCTCCCGAGGTCGCTCCCGTACGCGCAGCCGCCCCTGGGCCCCTGCTCGCTGCACCAGAATGCGCAGCCGTGCCCGAGCCGCCACCGGATGCGACTCTACTTGCAGATGCCAAGCGTACCCCGGCATCCCCCTCACTTAGCAAGCGGGCGTTTTCCAGCTCCCGCTTCTTCGCTCGGTACTCATCAAAGCTGCCTAGATAAAAGGTCAGCTTTCCATCCTCCAGCTCCCACACGCGCCCAGCCAGCTTATTCACAAAATAGCGGTCATGTGAAATCGCCAGCACCGTTCCCGTGTAGGTGTCCAACGCTTCCTCCAGCGCCTCGCGTGAGTCAATATCCAGGTGGTTCGTCGGCTCATCCAGCACCAACAAATTTGGCTTTTTCATGACCAGCAACGCCAGCCGCAAGCGGGACCATTCGCCACCGGACAGCATGCTCACGGGCTTAAACACATCGGCACCGCAAAATAAATACTTCGCTAGCAACCCGCGTGCCTCGCCTTCTTCCACCCCCGCTTCCTCCTTGAAGTAAGCAAGCACAGTCGCCCGGCTATTCCGTTCTCTCTCTTGCTGTGCCAAATATCCGTACTCTACGCGCGCACCCCACTGGACCGTGCCTGCATCTGCGCTTTCCTGACCAAGCAGCAGCTTGAGCAACGTCGTTTTGCCTGACCCGTTATCACCCAGCAAGGCCACCTTTTCGCCGAATTCCAGACTGCCCGTTGCCCCGTTTAATATCTGACGCTCTCCATAAGCTTTAACAATATCTTCAAACTGTAGCACTCGGCGACCGGAACGATCCTCCAGTTTTAAGTGAAATTCTGCCCCCTGCGGGTCCAGTACAGGCCGCTTCACCAGCTCCATACGCTCCAGTGCTTTACGAATGGATGCTGCTTTTTTGAAAAACTTTTCGTTATCACCGTTGCGACCCCACTCTTCAAAACGCCGAATGGCCTCTTTCATCTTTTTGATTCGCTTTTGCTGTTCCTTATAATCTTCAAATTGCAGTAGCAATCGTTCTTCCTTTTCCTTAACGTAGCCGCTGTAGTTCGTATAATACGTAAACGCCTCGCCATCCTCAAGCTCAATCATTTTAACGGCAACCCGATCCAGAAAATAACGATCATGAGATACAACCACACACGCGCCTGTGTAGCCCTGCAAAAATTGCTCCAGCCATTCCAGCCCTTTCAAATCCAGATGGTTGGTCGGCTCATCCAGCAGCAGCAAATCCGGTCGTCCGATGAGCTGTGATGCCAGCGCTATTTTTGTTTTCTCTCCGCCAGACAGCGAGCCGAAGCTGCGCGTATACATTCCTTTGGGAATACGCAGACCATCCGCTACCTGATCAATATTTGCATCCATTTCATAGCCGCCGTTGCGCTCAAACCGTTCCTGTAGGGAAGCATACGATTGCAGCAGCTTCTCCAGAAGACCCGTATCCGCTACCGCAATCGGATCTGACATTTCCCGTTCCAGTGTGCTCATCTGATTGCGGCAATCCTTCAGCTCACGATAGGCGTAAGCCAGCGTTTCGTACACGGTGAAGCTCTCAAACTCCGCCGGAATTTGCGGTAAATAGCCGATTTTCGTATCCTTGGCGATGACGAGCTGCCCTTCATCCGGGCGGGACAAGCGTGCGATTAGGCGTAATAGGGTGGTTTTACCGCTTCCGTTGCGGCCGATGAGTCCCACCTTTTCTCCCGTATGGATATCAAACGATGCACCATCCAAAATCAGATTGGCAGCGTGGTATTTTTTCAATTGTTGGCCGTTTACTATATACATGTTCAGGCTCTCCTTTTTTTAGGAAGACCCTTACCCGGGTAACACAAAAAGAGCCGCAGGAGCAACCCCGCGACTCTTCGGAAGATACAGCAATCCGTTCGAGTTAAGGTAGGCGTCTTCTCGCGATGTTTACAACCGTATGATTAAAATTGGACAGACTTCTCCCGTTGTATGGAAAAGCATGAACAATGCCAGCCATAGCAATCGGCAGCTGGCTAATACGGTTGTTCAGCATCTCGTGATTCACCTACCTCACCTCCTTCTTCATAATTGTGTGTAGTATAACATGTTTGCTCGTATTATAAAAGAGAGCGATAGTCCAGCGAACTATGAAACAGAGTGGTGTCCTCTGACAGTCTGGGATATCCCGGCTCTGGTAATCGAAAATACACCGCAGACAAAAGCAACAATTACAAATGCCCCACCCACCCAAGCGTTCGTGGCAACAGATTCACTATTCTCAATCACTACTCCTCCCAAGGCAGAACCGAGAGCGATCCCGACCTGAAGTGCGGAGAAATTAAAGCTTTGCTGAATACTACCCGATTCGGGTGCATTTTCAATAAGATAACTTTGCATCGGGGGCGACAAGGCCCAACTCAGTATGCCCCAGATGATCAATAGTGGCGCAAATACATACATCGAGTGGATTGAGAGTGGCAGCAGGAACATCACGGCGATAAACACGCCTACGACGACTAGAATACTTTTCGCTGTTCCGAACCGATCTGCCAAAGAACCGCCAATAAAACCACCGCTCACTGCCGCCAGCCCAAAGACAAAATAGGCCACACTCACCCACGAAGCGTTCAAGCCCATCATATTTTCTAAAAACGGAGTGAAGTACGCATATAACGTGTAATGGCCCGCCAGTGTCAGCGTGGTCACCAAATGAGCACTGATGACTTTAACATTTTTTAAGGATTTCAACTGATCGCGCATAGGCACAACATGTTCGGTCGGAATCCGCTCCATAAACAAGTTGATAACGATCATAGCAACGACCGTCAACAAGGCAATGATCAGGAAAAGCACCCGCCAGCCAAACGCATTTCCAATCAGCACCCCGGCTGGAATACCAAGTACGATGGAGGAGCTAACCCCCATGGAGATAACACCGAGGACGCGGGCCTGATAGGCCTTGGACACCACTTTGACTGCAATGGTCAGTGACAATGTCACGATCAGCGACCCGCTTGCAGCGGTAATGATACGGGATACAAACAAGACTGCATAATTCGGACTCCAGAAGGCCAGCAGACTTCCCAGAATAAAGATAAACATCGACCACAGGTACAATCGTTTTCGTTCAATTTTGGCGGTCAACGCCAACAAAGTTGGCCCAGCAATAGCGTACACGAGCGCATAGATCATGATAAGCTGTCCTGCCGTGCTTACGGAGACATTCAAATCCTGTGCAATTTGGGGCAGCACGCCACCGATAATCAGCTCCACCAACCCCACCGTAAAGGTCGCAATCATTAAAATAACTACTTTGAAGTTCATTACATTAGCTCCTTTGCTGTCATGTAAATTCCCTCGTATTACGCAAAAAAATCCTGACCACAAGAAATGTACAAGACGTACACTTTTTGTAATCAGGATTTATCGGTTCCTGGTAGAGACCCTCAAACCATATTATTGAGGTTATACAAATGGGGCATTCATTTATTACGCATTCACGAAGGTTATAGCTATTACTATAAAGGAGCCTGTAGCTAAGTTCAACCCCCTACAGCCGTAAAAATTCGCTCATGGCGCGATCTGACAGATAGGGTAGATACTCATGACCGTATTCGTGATACAGGAGTATTTCCTTGTCTGATACGATTTTATTGTACACCGCAAACTGCGTGGAGGGTGGACAAATGATATCCGACAGCCCCGTCACAAACAACACACGACCACGAATACGATCTGCCAAATGTTGAATATCGATGTAGCCTAGTCGGTGAAAGAGTTCTTCCTCGCGCATATGATTCGGATCAAACCAACGAAAATAATAAACCAGTTCTTCATATGCGGATGTAGTGGCATCCAGCGCCCAGGCTCTTTTATAGTCCGACAGGAACGGATATACCGGGACCGCCACACGGACACGCGGCTCCAATGCAGCGCAGGCAACCGTTAAGGCCCCTCCCTGGGAACAGCCAAATGCACCGATCCGTTCAGGGTCGACCTGCTCCATAGACATCAGAATGCGCACCGCCTGTACCGTATCCAAAAATACATTGCGGTAATACAACCGATCCGGGTCCGGGTCGTCAATCCCTCGGATGATATGGCCGCGCACCGTCGTTCCCTGAACCTGCAAATTGTCCTCGGACAGCCCTCCTTGCCCCCGGCAATCCATAGCCAGCACGGTGAATCCGTGTGCCGCGTAGCTTACCTTGTCGAACCAATCACCACTGTCGCAGGAATATCCATGAAACATGGCCAAAGCTGGACCTTGTTCCGTAAGATGCTTGGGACGAGCCAGCTTCCCATGAATCTTTGCTCCGCCCACTCCGGTAAAATATAGATGGTAACACTCCACCAGCGGAGAGACAAAATCAGCAGGCTCCAGTGTATATTTCAGTGGCTGCTGCTCCAGCTCCAGTAGCGCCCGTTCCCAGTATGCGTCAAAATCCGGTGGCTTTGGGCTGCTCCCCATGTACGACTGCAATTGCTGTAAAGACATATCCTCCGGCATTCACGTTCCCTCCTACATGCTACATCCGGCCCGACTCACGGTCGTCTCCGACCACTTCATCCGTTGCGATGACATACTTCATAATGTCGGATACTGTCGTGTATGCGATACCTACATACGTATCAGCGGCTCCATAATAAATTGCGATTCTTCCAGTGTCCGCATCATGCAGCGTAGCACACGGGAACACCACATTCGGCACAAAGCCCCGCTCCTCGTACCATTCCTCCGGGGTCAGCACGAAGTTGGAGGAACGATATTTAACCTTAGATGGATCATCCAGATCAAGAACGGCTACCCCCATGCTGTATACCAGCCCATTGCACGTGCCTGTCACCCCGTGGTAGAACATCAGCCAGCCCTCGGTCGTCTCAATCGGTGCCGGTCCGCCGCCAATTTTTACCGATTGCCACCAGCCCTGTCCGCCCTTACTCATGACATGACGGTGCTTGCCCCAATAGACCAAGTCAGGACTTTCACTCAGAAAAATGTCGCCAAACGGTGTATGTCCACTGTCACTCGGACGGGATAGCAACATAAAGTTTCCGTTTAGCTTGCGGGGCAACAGCACACCATTACGATTAAACGGCAAGAATGGATTTTCCAATCGTACAAAACTTTTAAAATCCTTTGTTTGGGCTATCCCCAACGCTGCACCGTAAAAATCTGTACACCAGATGATATAATACGTATCCTCCACGCGGACCAGACGCGGATCGTAAGCATAATTAGGTTGGTAATCGTTCCCTTCCTCATCAACCAAATGCAACCGTTCTGTCTCAATGTCCCAAGCCAACCCGTCGTCACTCCAGCCTAGATGCAAATGCGGACGTCCGTTAATTGTTTCAGCCCGGAATACCCCTACAAACCGTCCCTCATACGGAGCTACTGCACTGTTGAAAATACGGGCAATGCCCGGCACCGGATTCCGCCCAATGACCGGATTCTCAGTATGTCTCCATACCGGAGCCTCACTGCCCTCAGGCTTATCCTGCCACGGCATTTTCGGCAGACTCTCTCCCACGATTCGCACGCTATTTACTCCCAAATCCACATTCAATTTATTCATACGTATATTCTCCTCTCACCGAGATACTTGATCTCATCTTTTTTTATTTCGTCGTTATTCTATTTCACCGAACCCTGAGCGAATCCGTTATAGATATATTTTTGTAAGGATAAAAAGGCAATCAACGTCGGAATAATGGCAATGATAATGCCCGCGCTAATGACTTCCCATTGTGATCCATAGGGGCCTTTAAACTTGAACAGCGCCGTCGATATGACCTGAAGGCTTGTTTTGGGCATATACAGGAACGGGGTGTAAAAGTCGTTGTAAATATTAACGCCCTTGATAATGATCACCGTCACAATGGCAGGCTTCAGCAGGGGCAAAATAATGCGCCAGTAGATCGTCAGATAGGAGGCCCCATCCAGCATGGCCGATTCATCCAGCGCCACCGCAATGGAATCCAGAAATTGCAGAAAAATATACACCGCAATAATATCCGTTCCCAAATACAGCAAGATCGCCGCCCAAGGCGTGTTAAACAGCTCCAACTTGTTGATAATTTGAAATGTCGATACCTGTGTCGTTACCCCCGGAATGAGGGTTGCGAGCAGGAACGCACCCAGCATAAGACTTTTGCCCTTAAATTTAAAGCGGTTCAAAATGTACGCGATCATGGAACCCGTCAACGTGGCTCCGATGATCGAAATCAACAGGATAAAAGCTGTGTTCACAAATCCGGTCAGCATATTTCCGTTAATAAAGGCTTTGGTATAGTTAGCCCAATTCAGCCAGTTCACGGGGGGAGTCAGAGGACTGGTTGCCGCATATTCAGTCTTCGTCTTCAAAGATGCAAACAAAATTACGACAATCGGCAGCAGTGCAATGAACGCACCTAGTAGTAGCGCCGCATACTTGATGCTGCTAGCCAGTATTCTTTTCAGCTTATACATGATTAGTCCTCCTCTCCCCGAATTAGCAACCGTTGAAGCAGCGTAACAGCGATTACGATCAGCAGCAGAATAACCGCCATCGCCGAGGCCAAACCGACCTTGCTGTATTTGAATGCCACATCAAGCGTTTGAATGACGAATGTTTCGCTACCATTGGAGCCACCGGTCATAATATACGGAATATCGAATGCACTGACCGCACCGCTAATGGCCAAGATGAGGTTCAACTGCAAAATCCGCTTGATGCTCGGCAAAATAATTGAGTGGAACTGATGCCAGCGGTTGGCCCCATCGATATCGGCTGCTTCATACAGATCACTGGATATGGAAGAAATCGCACCTAGAAACACAATAAAGTTAAAGCCCATGTATCTCCAGATCGACGTGCCCGCCAGCGAAATATTGATAATCTCCGGGTTGCCCAGCCACAGCTTGACATACGAACCCAGCCCCACTGCCTGAAGCAGTGTATCGAGCGTGCCGTCTGGCTTAAAAAAGAATAGAAAAATAAAACCAATGGCCACCCCGTTCATCAGGGAAGGAAAAAACAAAACGCCTTTAAAGAAATTTTTAAACCAGGTCTGAAAGCTGAGAATGCTTGCAAAATAAAGGGCCAGACCCATCTGTACAAACGTGGCTACAAAGTAATACAGACTGACCTTAAACACCGAGAAATACTCGGGATCGGTAAAGATTTTGATATAGTTTTCAAAACCCACATATTCCAGACGCTTACTATAGCCGTTCCAGTCCGAAAAGCTGTACTTAAACATATTGATCACTGGCAAGTACGCAAAAGTGATCAGCAGCGCTAGCGGAATAAATGAAAAGGCAACAATAATCGCCAATCTTTGTTTGGAGTAGCTGAGATTCGAAAATTTTAACATGCTGCACCTCCTGGCTATCCGTCCATCGACTGCTACGTCGATCCTTTCTTTTCGTCAGTTCAGATGGCTATTTTGCTTCCTTAGCAGCCACTTCAGCACGCGCCTTCACCCATGCATCGTTCAGATCTTTCATAATGGCGTCATACGATTCCGGGCGGTTACCCACCGCTGCCTCAATAATGCGTTTCTTGAAATCAGGCTGCCACAAACCAATTTCGCCCATTTTGTCGATTTTATCAACAATTCCTTCCTGTCCTTTTGGAGATGGAGTAAGTGTTTCAAAAACGACCCCCTGATCTTCGTATTGCTTCAAAATGCTAGGCATTGGAGCACCCTTCAGCGGACTAATACTGCCTGCCTGCTCTACAGCATAGTTGGACTTTTCGGTAAACCAATCCACCCAGGCACGGGCCGCTGGTTTATTTTCACTGTTTACGTTAATACCGAGGTTAAAGTCACCAGCCAGCGGCACAAGTACCTTGGAGGCATTCGTCGGGAAAGGCATAAAACCGATATCATCCTTGTTAGGAGCTGTGCTTTTGATCTGGTCAATTGCCCAAGAGCCAAGCACCATCGTACCGATTTTGCCTTGAGCAAGATCTGCCTTGGAGGTCTCCCAATCCGTAGTCGTTGGATCTTTTTCAATCAGGCCTTTTTTAGCTGCATCGTATAGGACCTTATACAGTTCATAGTGAGGCTGGCCCTTTGTGAAATTGTCATCTGTATTCGGTTGTGTGACATTCACGTATTCCTTTGTACCCGCCAATGTTGCCAGACTAGACTCCCACTGGGTCAGTGCCCAACCAGAGGCATAGTTCGTAAACAGCGGCACTGCCTTGGTTTTGTCCTTAATCTGCTGTAACGCTGTCAGGAATTGGTCCGGTGTTTTGGGAAGCTGCGTGATTCCTGCGTCCTTGAACACCTTTTTGTTATAAATCACACCAGAGTAAACCATCGCAATCGGAATACCGTAGCTGTTATGATCCACCGTACGTTCTTCAATGCCGGTATACTTGTTTTTCATCTCCTCATAAGTACCCAGTGGTTCGAAAAAATTGGGCAGCTCTTCAACTGGAATACTGCCAGGGATCAGCAAAACATCCCCGTAATCCCTGGTCCCCATCCGAATTTTAATTTGACCATCATAATCGGCCAATGCCTGGAAATTGACCTTCACGTTCGGATAAAGCTTGTTAAATTCCTTGGCGTAGTCCTGAAATACCGTATCCACAATATCTGTCCGCTGTGTGATAACCGTAATTTCACCTTCCACGGCCTTTGGATCAGAGCTGGCAGCTGGCTCATCCTTCTTTGAGGTACAGCCAGTAAACAGCCCCGCTAACAAAACCACAGATAGTAATGACATCAAAACCTTGGACAACTTCATGAGACGACTCCTCCTGTTGTTTTTTAATAAGGTTATCGTTAAAGTAACAAAATCATTTTATTATGTTAGCGCTTACTATGTCAATTGCAATATTCTTTTTTGTGAAATGGAATGGGCCGCATCTTATGAAAAAACACCAATTTAGCATGGTTGACAGTTTACAAACAGCTAGATATGATAATTCTGTAAAGTTAACGATAACCTAATATTTTTCCCGAAGGAGGCTTTGTCTCTTGGCAACACTACTGGACGAAATTAGACAGGAATGGAAGGAACACATACTCCCATTCTGGCTTGGACTGAAGGATGAGACACACGGTGGGTTTTACGGCGAGGTGGATGTGGATCTGCACACTCATAACCAAGCCGACAAAGGCGGGATTGCCACTGCACGGTTACTCTGGTCCTTCTCGGCGGCTGCTCGTGTAACAGGGGAAGATACCTATGCAGAAGCCGCACGAGATGCATTCACATTCCTGCGAGATCACCTGCTTGATCCATTACATGGAGGAATGTATTGGATGGTGGACTACACCGGGCAACCCGTGGACACGTGCAAGCATGTATACGCGCAGGCATTCGCGATCTATGCGCTAGCAGAGTATGCACGTGCCACAGACGACCCGAATGCATTGCCACTAGCTATGGAGCTGTTCCACCTGCTGGAGCAAAAAGGATATGATCCCGCCCGGCAGGCATACGGCGAGCAATATGACCGCTTGTGGAACACGCAGCCTAATGAGCTGCTCAGCGAAAATGGAGTTACCGCGCATATCACCATGAATACGCATATTCATGTTTTGGAAGCGTATACCCAATTGCTGCGCGTCTGGCCAAATGAAGAGGTTCGAGATGCACTGACGAACGTACTGGATATTTTATATCGTCGCGTTTACGATGCTTCTGCCCGACGATTGGGGGTATTCTTCGATCGTGAATGGCGCTCTCTGCTTGACCTGACCTCATATGGTCACGACATCGAAGCCAGCTGGTTGATTGAGGACGCTATGAATGTGCTGGGTTATTACCCGTCAGAATACCTGGACATGGTGATGGATATTGCCAATGCGGTAGCAGAGCGTGCTGTTCAGCCAGACGGATCGCTCATCAACGAGCGAGAAGGAGAGCGGGTAGACACCTCACGTATTTGGTGGGTGCAGGCCGAGGGGATGGTTGGTTTTTACAATGCGTTTCAACGTACAAATGACGAACGATTTTTGCAAATTGTGCGTAATCTGTGGGCCTATACTCGGCAATATATCATAGATCCACGCCCCGGAGGCGAATGGTTCTGGTCAGTTCAAGCGGATGGTAAGCCTGATGCGAGAGAGATTGCTGGACCCTGGAAGTGCCCTTATCACAACAGCCGATTTTGCATAGAAATGCTAGAAAGGATGGAAAACCAATGATTCATAGCAAATACGATGAGCTGCTATTGCAGCAAGAGGAACTGATTACACGCCCTAATGAGGTTAAAACTACCTTTTACAATGGTATCTACGAGCGCTACCTCTATCCAGTGCTCACACGCCATCATGTTCCACTTCACTGGCGGTTCGATCTGGATGCGCAAACTAATCCCTTTTTCATGGAGCGGCTGGGTGTAAATGCGGCATTGAATCCAGGGGCGATCTATCATGAAGGAAAATACATTCTTGTTTCGCGTACCGAAGGACTGGATCGAAAATCATTTTTCGCTTTGGCAGAGAGCGATAACGGCATTGATCAATTTCGATTCATTGACGCCCCCCTAGTATGGGAGGATATCGACCCAGAAGAAACAAATATGTACGATATGCGGCTGGTGAAGCATGAGGACGGCTGGATTTACGGTATTTATTGCTCTGAAAAAAAGGATCCTGACGCGCCACCTCACGATACCTCCAGTGCTGTCGCTCAGGCCGGACTGGTCCGTACTCGTGATCTTCGTACATGGACCCGGCTTCCCAACATTACTACCCAGTCCCCACAGCAGCGCAACGTTGTTCTGCACCCTGAATTTGTGGACGGTCAATACGCCTTCTATACTCGTCCTCAGGACGGGTTTATTTCCACCGGCTCGGGCGGTGGCATTGCCTTCGGCCTGTGCAAAGATATTACACAGCCCGTGATTGAACACGAAACCGTCATTGATGAGCGCCGTTATCATACGGTGTACGAAGCCAAGAACGGGCAGGGTCCCGCCCCGATTAAGACCAGCCGCGGCTGGATTCATATCGCTCACGGGGTACGCAATACGGCCGCCGGGCTGCGGTATGTGCTGTATACCTTTGCCACCAGTCTGGAAGACCCTACGCGCGTCATTGCTAAGCCCGGCGGGCACTTTCTAGCTCCTTATGATGAGGAACGCGTGGGCGACGTTTCGAATGTTATTTTTTGCAACGGTGCAGTCGTTAACGAACAAGATGAAGTTTTTATCTACTACGCTTCCAGTGACACCCGTATCCACGTAGCGACGACCACCATCGCTCGACTGGAGGACTACACCTTCAATACACCATCCGACCCGCTGCGCTCTCTCAGCAGCGCCGCTGTTCGCCGTGATCTGATTCATTACAATGAAGCGCTATTGAAAGCGCACTCTCGTCCTTCTCAGCAGACATAAGCCGCAGGCTTTATCCTGCTTGCGGAACCATGTATACTATCCATAGAACAACTGTTACCCGCAGGCTAATTGTTGTTCTATGGGCAGCTACGCTGCCAGTCTTTGTATCTTTACAGGCAGCTAAGCTACTAATATATTCCCCCAGCATTTTGCATCCATTCTTTGGATTTAGGCAAGATGCTTATCTTTTTAAAATTGGAAGGCGGAACAGGAATGAAGAGCAACGTAACGATGCGGGATATTGCAGATAAGCTGGGAGTAAGCAGCGTGACCGTGTCGAAGGCGCTCAATGACAAGGATGGGGTTAGCGAGGAGCTAAAAGAGCGTATTAAGACGCTCGCGGGCGAAATGGGTTATCGTTTCAATACCGTTGCCAAGTCCATGAAGGAGGGCCTCACCTATAACATTGGTGTTGTCATTCCCGAACGTTTTACCGGCCCTGGCCAATCGTTTTATCTGCACATCTACCAGCAAATTTCACGGGCACTGGAGCCATACGGCTACTACGGCATTCTTCACATCCTCCATCGCGAAGACGAAGAACAGCTTAATCTGCCACGTATCTATTACGACCGTAAGGTGGACGGCTTCATTCTCCTAGGCCAAGTGAGCAAGCCATATATTGAGCTTGTACAAACCATGGAACTGCCCAAAATGTTCCTCGATTTTTATGATGAGCATGCCGATATCGACTCCGTGGTGACGGATAATTTTTACGGGGCCTACGAGCTGACCAACTATTTGATCGCCCAGGGACACCGGGATATTGCATATGTGGGCAACCTCTATTCCACCAGTAGTATTCAGGATCGTTTCCTCGGCTACTATAAATCCTTGCTGGAGCACAGGTTGCCTCTCCGTAACGAGTGGGTGCTCAGTGACCGGGACGACGAAGGCTCTTATGTTGAAATGGAGCTTCCTCAGCTGCTGCCGACTGCCTTTGTATGTAATTGCGATCAGGTCGCTCACAATCTGGTACACAAGCTCATTGCTCTGGGATACCGCGTACCTGAAGACTGCTCTGTGGTCGGCTTTGACAATGATGTATACGCCACTCTTATTGTTCCGCAACTGACCACAGTCGGAGTAGACATCGAGCAGATGGCACGTACCGCAATTGATTCGATGATGAAAAAAATAAGCCATCCCGGCAGTCGCTTTGGTCGGGTCCTGGTGCAGGGTCATATTGTATATCGTGACTCCGTGCAGCCCATCGAGAGGCCATGATCATCAAATATTCCACAACCAAAAGCCGCTCAGCATGTCGCTGGAGCGGCTTTTGACGTTAATAAGTATTGCAGTGTGATCATCGTACTCACTTTCCATTGTGGATCTTGCAGAATCCTAGATTAGGAGCGCTGGGCGACAAAGGAATTGCCCGCCCGATTGAGAATCGGTAGCATCCG
The DNA here is from genome assembly GCF_054602585.1 of Paenibacillus sp. SEL3. NCBI lineage: Bacteria > Bacillati > Bacillota > Bacilli > Caryophanales > Paenibacillaceae > Paenibacillus > Paenibacillus sp. SEL3. Next base: position 2,880,332 of record NZ_CM137725.1, read on the forward strand.
CATTTCCTGCCCCATCGAGGCTTGGCAAAATGGACAAGCTGGCTCGTTCAAAAAGGTGAAATCCGTTCGCATCCAGCCGTTGCAACCCTCATTTGTACACGACCAAATAGCCGTATTTTCCTCTGGAATGATTTCCGGGGCTTGGCGTCTGTACATCTATATCCCCCCTCGGTTTTTTATAGGGTAATATCCCCTGTCGGCTTACTGTTAATTCCAACCTGTGCGGGTATTAATATGCTCCAAGCTCCGAAAAATATGCGCATTTTACCAAAATGTTTATTTACGGATAGCCTTGGTCCAGAAGCCGCCATGAAATTGCTTCGGCTCTACCGTAATGACAAAAGCCTTAGGGTCCAGCTCCAGAATGGACTGATACAGCCTATTCTGGTTTTTCCGTTTAGCCAAAATTTCCATCACCAGGCGCTCTCCATCACGCCCACTGCCCAGCCAGGCTGTAACGCCGTATCCTTTGTCCCGCAGCGCATTGGCAATTCCTCCATTAATCTCATTGCTGATCACCTTAACAGTGACATAACCAAGCGCTATTTTTTCCTCAATCCATGCTCCAATCAGAATACCCAATGCATAGCCAATGGCGTATACCGCTAGACTTGCCACTTGATCCAGATACTTAAGCACAACATTCAAGCCCAATACATAGACCGTAACTTCTACGGTGCTAATGAGCGCAGCAATGTACTTCTGTCCTTTCAGCGTCAGAATCATGCGCAGTGTATACGCCGATACGTAAATAATTTGAATAACGAGAATAAATAATAAAATTTTGAGCATGCGCTCACTCCCCACTTCACGTTCTGATTTAACCCGTATCCAACATTATACCCCCGTCTGTGATATACAGCCTCTGGTTTCGTATTACCCTTGCTCGGGTAATGACTAACTACAGCATGCTGAATGAAAGTTCGATCACATAAGGAGGGCTTCAACATGAAGGATAACGGAATTAGCGATAAAATCAAAGGTAATGTGAACAAAGCCAAAGGTGAAATCAAGGACCAAATCGGAAACGCTACCGATAATAAATCCCTTCAAGCCGAAGGTAAACTGGATAAGGCCAAAGGCCATCTTCAGGAAACAGCAGGCAAACTGAAGGACGGCAAATAATCCTGAATGGATAACTTCGGTGCACTGTTTTACCTACAAGTCTCGCTGTCTTGTGCAGCGGGCTTGTTTTGTGTTGTTCGGATACTTTTGGAAAAACTTTTGCGCAAACAGGGCAACTTTTATGGTTGCTGTTGCGTCTAACCAATATAAGCACAACCCATAATGACTCTCCAAGCTGTTGGATTTTGTAGGCATTAATGTTACTCTAGTCTATGAACCAGGCTATAATTCTTAAATAAAGGGGTAGACCAACGAATGAAATCACTGAAATCTATCAAAAAACCTGTCATCATCACTGCCGTATCCGCCTTGGCCATATCCGGGGCTCTTTTCAGCCAATCCACATATGCCGCACAAGTGACTAAGCCGATCCAAGCAGTATATAACAATATCAAAATTATCTACAACGGAACCGAGGTTCCTGCTGATGCTAAAACAGAACCATTTCTACTGGATGGCGTGACGTATATCCCGCTGAAACTGGCAGGTACAGCTTTGGATAAAAAAGTAACATGGGATGGAACAAACAAACGCGTAGTCATTGCTGATAACGGCGTTCCGATTGATCAATCTACAGTTACGGCGCTGAACAACCAGATTACGACGCTGACTCAAGAGCTCAACACAGCAAAAGCAGCAAACACGACGAAGGACGCTACCATTGCTCAATTACAAAAAGACAATCAAACGCTGAAAGATGAAGCGAGCAAAAACAGCTCTAGCTCCTTGAAGGATCTTCAAAAGAAGCTGAACGATGATCACAGGGACGACTATAAAACCAACTCGGATATCACGCTGGATGGCAACAAAAAGGATATTACGGTGACCATCGAAATGACAAAATCCAGATGGACTGACCTATCCGACAGCAGAAAAGAGGACTACCTGGAGGACATCGTGGATGATATTTTGAAAGAGTATAAAGATGCCGAGGTAGAGGGTACGGTTAAGAACTCCAGTAATAGAGATAAATTAGCAACCTTTACAACCAATAGCAGAGGCAATGTTACTCTGAGGGATGTAGCTTCATCCTTCGACGCAAACACGATCCAACGTGATTTGTTCAACAGATATAGCAGCTACGCCGGAGTTGGCTTTGATTTCAGTGTAAGAGGCGACAGCAGTAAAGCTGACGTGGATGTGTTTGTAGGTTTGGATGACTGGAATAAACTCTCAGGTTTGCAAAGAAGTAACCTGACAGATGGCATCATTAGTTTCCTTAAAGACAGAGAGTCCATTGACAGAATCAATGGAACTATACGCAACAAGGACAACCGCAACCTAATTACTAACTTTTAATTATAAAAAAAGCGACAAAGGCCCTTAAGCCTTTGTCGCTTTTTTGTGATGTACAAGCAACATACATTCCACTACTCAATCAATCTGCCTACAGAAGTAATATATTTTATATAGTCTTTATCCGCATCGATTGTATCGATATTTCTTGTATAAACCAAATTACCAGGAGTGGTGATTTTCACTTTGTAAAACATACTGGGTCTAGAATAAGGATTTACACTATAGGTCCCTTTGCTATAAACAATCATGGGATTAAAGTCGATTTGCTTGAAGTCGGGTGATAAGCTGCTCTCGTACGTAGCATAAATATCCAATACGCCTTTTTTTCGATCCCAGTCAAAGGAAATAAGATCAAACGCATTCGCGTCAATGACTTGGGCCAAGTCTTGTCCCTTAAACCTCATAAGAACTGGACTTTCCGTAAAGCTATCATGTCTTAGCTTCAATAAGCCACGTTGGGGATCCCACTCCATCTTCGCATCTGTATCCTTCAACAAAATGGATACCGGTAAAAACATTGCATTACTCAGCATGATAGGGACTGTATCCATTGTCACCGGTTCGCCGTTAACCGATATTTCGGGTGATCCAATCGTAGCCGTTACATTACGCCCCAACAGATCAACAGAAGCGGTTTTGTTCGCTGCATTATAAGTTACTTTACCGCCCAGTATATCCTCAGCTACTTGGAGCGGTATAAGCAGTCTCCCCTTCTTATCCACAAAAGGTGATGCAGGGTAGGTGTATAAAACGTAATGATCATTGACCTTCAGGTGTATGGGCGTTTGTCCTTGAGCTTGAGCAGATACCAAATCCATGTTTGTAGCACCAAAACTTAATACAATCATAAGGCTGATTAATAACCTGATTTTCATAATGCCCTCCTCGTATTGTTCGTTACTAGTGTACTGCCACAGAAATATCAGATCAACCATAATTTTCAACATATATCCAAAAATACACATGACATTTTACATATACTGGTTTATAATGGATTAAACTGCAAAACAAAAAGAGAGCACAGAATTGCACTCTCTTTGAATAAAGCATATAAAAGTAAGAAATATTAATAGGCCAATGCAAAAAGTCCTTTGATGTGGGACAAGTAACGGATGTTACTGCCTTCCTTCATCAAAGTGGCTACAGCGCCTTTCAGTTGGGTGCCATTCGCGCCTACAGTGCCGATCGCGTCTGTTCTGCCCAAGCTGCCCAGTGTACCGGAGAATACTGGTGTAAAGCTTTCCATTTTCGCCCCGTTGAAATAAGCGAAGATGTTGTAACCAACTAATTCGCCCATTTGCCAAGCCAACTGTGCCGTTGGAGGGTATGGACGCTCGCCTTCAGCCGGGAACACCACTGCGCTGTCGCCAGCGAGGAAGATGTCTTCGTGAGAAGTCGATTGCAGTGCACTATTCACAGTTGCGCGACCACGGTTTACTTCGATACCAGATGCGCCAACCAGTGCATTACCTTGTACGCCGCCTGTCCAGATCAGTGTGTTCGTTTTGATCGAACGTCCGTCTTTCAGGAGAACTTCATCTGCTTTCATTTCTGTAATCGGAACACCCGCTACGATTTGAACGCCACGTTTTTCAAGGCTTGTTACGGCACGATCAACCAGTGGTTGAGGGAAGCCTGCCAAAATAGATGGTCCAGCTTCTACGCAATACAAGTTGATATCTTCGTAGTTGATACCTTTTTCGCGACAAATTGCAGGCAATTTGTCAGCATATTCGCCCACCAGCTCAACGCCAGTCAGACCGCCACCACCGATAACGATTGTAGCATCTGCTTGGTTACCGGATTGCTTGTAAGCATCCAGACGAGCTTCCACATGTGCGCGAATGCGATTGGCTTCTGCCACGGATTTCAGCGTGAAGCTATGCTCTTGCAGTCCTGGAATACCGAAGTAAGCCGTTTCACTGCCGAGGGAAATAACGAGAGCGTCATAGCTCAATGTAGCACCACTTGCCAGGGTTACTTTTTTATCGTCCGGTTTGATTTCCGAAACCGTATCCACTTTTAGGATAATATCTTTGTTACGCAGCAGTTTTTCCAAAGGAAGCGCCACAGCTTTTTCGGCAATTGTACCTGCCGCTAAACGGTGCAGTTCCGTAATAATTTGGTGCGACGCAAAGCGGTTAACCACTGTAATGGTTGCTTGACTAGCGTCCATATGCTGGCGTGCTGTAAGAGCGGCCAGCAATCCGCCGTATCCGCCGCCCAAGATCAAAATTTGCTTCGACATGTCCATCCTCCGTTCTCGATCAGGTAATTATTTGCTTTCGCGTTGGCGCTCATTCAGAATATCCAGGAAAGCCTGGCTGAAACGCAGCGTTTTTTGTACATTCGGATCTTTAAGCATTTTGAGCAGGCCGAACAGACCTACACTGCCATCCGTAGTTTGTACACGGTCATTTGCTTCAATCGCAGCAGAAGCCAATCCTTTAGCCGATTCTGTTACAGGCTTCACAAACTCTCCCATGGAGTTTTTCATATCTCCGATAAAGACAGGGTCAGTTGCCAGACTGCGAGCTACATCATAAGCGTCGGTCATCAAAGTAACCATCTCAGTCAACTTTGGCAGATTCTCTACCAGTACGGTCAGCGATTGCTGAACCTCCGGTTTCATCAATTGGTCCAGTACATCCCGAGACTCTTTGGTAGCTTCTTGTGTTACTGCCACCTCTTGTTGGTTTTCAGACATGCGTGAACGTCCTCCTTTACTGTGAAAATAGAAGTCCATCCTCTCTCGTAACCTGTATCCATAAACTCTAGCAATAAAACGTTCATTGAATTCACGCCCTTAAACATACAAGAAGCACAGCTTAAACCGGCCTATACCCTAAAGGGCAAGACTGATTTATCGCAGATGCCAATTGTATATTGCTCAGACGTTATTCTGTTGTTACTGCTGCGGAATATCTCACGAAGCGTTCCTTCGTGACTACAACAGGCCGAAACGGAACCCTATACCTCTATATTACACCTTTCACAACACAATCGTCGAAGAAATTTTAAATTTGCACAAATTTCTGCAAATTTTTTATTGTTATTTTAGATAAAAATTAGAATAAGCTCGATTTTTGTCCAAGTTTCCCTTGAAAAAGGGTCATTTTAGACTAGAGGAGAGTAATAGAGAGCGTACGTTTCAGTTCGATAATATGAAAATAACCCAAAATATATTCATACAGAGGCCCGATCATCACCACTTGTGGGTCGGGCGAACAAGCTGCATTGGCAGAATCGCCCTACCTACGTAGGGTGTCTTCAGAAGCATCAGGAATATCAGGTGGTTCGAAATCATCAGGAGACGGCTGTGGCACACCAGACTCAATGAACTCCTCTACATCGCGGGCAGCCTTAACTTGATTGCATTCATTGCAAGCACATACACAATTGACGGGCGTCGTGTGACCCCCTTTTGCCCGAGGCAGTAAATGATCAATCGTGTCACCGTAGCCTCCGCAAAAGAAACAAGTATAGCGGTCACGCTTAAGCACATATTGGCGAAATTCCTTGTTGCTATACAGTCTGCGCACGGTGTAAGGATTAACAATCACCGCCATACGCTCTCTGACCAGGGTCATGGCCAGATCAAGCTCAATCTCTTGATGCCAGCGTCTCCCCTGATCGGTTTTACCTCTTAGCCGAATCATGCCATTGCGATTGAGCCGCAACGCCCGAGTATCCGCAGGCTTCAGCCTGCTAAGCAGATGCCGAACCCGTTGCCGATGGCGCTCACGTGCTTTATCCGTGACCGGCTTCCTGCGGGGGCGCTGTGTCTCCATAGGTAGTGACGCCTCCAGGCTGTGCACAGCCGTATTTGCTTCAAGGCTATGCTGCGTCACGGGAGCAGCCGAGAGGTTCGCTTCCTCGCCGGAAGGAGCGGACGTGGCCGCACGTTCTTGCGGGGCTAACCCCCGGCAGGAACGGCAAGGACCACGCCGGGAATAAGGACCCGCCCGGCGACCCGTTCTGCGCTGAAAGTCCGTTAGAGGCTTCATCTTCTGACAATACGTACATTTTTTTATCAGCGGTTTGCTCGTTTCATCCTTGTTCTGCTGCGGTTCTGTCACGTCCACCCCTCCTTTCTTCTATTGCCTGCGCTCCACGGTTTGCCCAAAACCCGAACTATTGTTAAGTTAGATTCATTTTACCGTTTTCACGTTCCCTTTTCTAGCTATTGAGCCATTATGAACACTCAGGTATAACAAATTTTAATGATTTAGCATACGTTATACAGCGATCCTTGTTCTTCATTCAGCATCATATTGACCGTCTGACGTTTAGCCCCCCTCACTTGGTGGGTAACTTGTTATATATAAAGGAGGGACGCACATGAAAAGGAACCATACGATGATGCAATTTTTCGAGTGGAATGTCGAAGCTGACGGTTCTCACTGGAAGAAGCTTGCCCGCCTGGCACCGGAACTGAAGGCCAAAGGAATTGACGCGATATGGATTCCACCTGTCACCAAAGGCCAGTCGCCCGAGGATACGGGATACGGCGTCTATGACCTTTACGATCTGGGCGAGTTTGACCAAAAAGGCGCGGTGCGCACCAAATACGGAACCAGGGAAGACCTGCTGGAAGCTGTTGCTGCTTGCGTTCGTCACGGTGTGGCCGTCTATGTCGATCTGGTCATGAACCATAAAGCTGGTGCGGATGAAACCGAAGTATTCAAGGTCGTCGAGGTCAACCCGGATAACCGCAATGAGGTCATTTCCGAGCCCTTTGATATCGAAGGCTGGACTAAATTTACATTCCCCGGCCGACAAGGGAAGTATTCCACATTTCAATGGAACTTTGAACATTTTAACGGAACCGATTACGATGCGAGCCAGGACCGGACAGGAATCTATCGTATTTTAGGTAAAAATAAAAGCTGGAGCGAAAATGTAGATGATGAATTCGGCAATTATGATTATTTAATGTTCGCCAATATTGACTATAATCATCAGGATGTGCGCAAAGAGATGATCCGCTGGGGCAAATGGCTGGTGGACACTCTGCAATGCAACGGATTCCGTCTGGATGCAATCAAGCATATTAATCATGAATTTGTACGAGAGTTTGCTACAGAAATGATTAAAAAACGCGGGCAGGATTTTTATATGGTAGGCGAGTTTTGGAAACCGGATCTGGAATCATGTCAAAAGTTCCTGGATACCATTGATTATAAAATCGACCTGTTTGACGTATCCCTCCACTACAAACTACATAGCGCTTCCTTGGGTGGCAAGGATTTCGATCTAAGCACCATTTTCGAGGATACGCTGGTTCATACCCATCCCCTGAACTCGGTTACTTTTGTCGATAATCATGATTCCCAGCCGCACGAAGCGCTCGAATCCTGGGTGGAGGACTGGTTTAAGCCCAGCGCCTATGCACTTATCTTGCTGCGCAAGGACGGTTATCCCTGCGTGTTCTACGGCGATTACTACGGTATTCAGGGGCAAACGCCCGTGAAAGGCAAGCAAGCTGAGCTAGACCCGCTACTATATGCCCGGTACCATAAAGCTTATGGTGAGCAAAAAGATTATTTCGATGATCCCCATACGATTGGATGGGTTCGTCAAGGCGTGCCTGAGCTGGAAGGCTCCGGATGTGCTGTGGTGATCACCAACGCAAATGACGGGGAAAAGCGCATGTTCGTAGGTAAACAACGTGCAGGGGAAGAATGGATAGATTTGACCGGGCATCACGATCATATCGTAAAGATCGGGCAGGATGGCTACGGCATATTTCCCGTTCGTGCCGGCAGTGTGTCGGTGTGGGCACTTCCCGCAGAGGAAGACAGCCAGGAATCAGAAGAAGAAGAAGCGAACGCTTAATCTATACCCAACACAAAGAGGACAGGATGCGAGGAGGCGCCCTGTCCTCTTTGTGTACATAAAATCACTCCGTTACCTTGCTTTGGTTGGCCACAGCCTGCTTCTTAGCCTCTACATGACTCGGATCACCGAGATAAAAGCGCCGAATGGGATCTATATGCTCATCCAGCTCGTACACCAGGGGAATGCCTGTCGGAATATTCAAATCCAGCAATGCGGTTTCGTCCAGATTCTCCATATACTTAATTAAGGCCCGCAAAGTGTTACCATGTGCAGAAATGATAACTCGATCCTTTTTGAGAATCAAAGGTACAATCCGCTGCTTCCAAAACTCGCCGACCCGATGCACTGTGTCCTCCAGACTTTCCCCAAGCGGCAGCTCTTCTGGCTTAATATTGCGATAACGCTCTTCCCGATGCGGACTCCGCTCGTCTTTCTCATCCAGCATGGGGGGCCGCACTGTCAGGCTACGCCGCCAGATATGAACCTGCTCCTCGCCGTATTCAACGGCAGAATCCAGCTTGCTAAGCCCCTGAAGAGCACCGTAATGGCGTTCATTCAGCTTCCATGACTTCTGCACAGGTATCCACAGATGATCCAGCTCATCCAAGATGTGATACAGTGTGCGGATAGATCGTTTTAGCACAGAGGCAAATGCCAAATCAAACGTATATCCAGCCTCCTTGAGAATACGTCCCGCCTCAATGGCCTCATGAGTCCCCTGTTCAGTCAGGTCCACGTCCGTCCAGCCCGTAAATAGGTTTTGTCGGTTATACACGCTTTCTCCATGCCTAACCAGCACCACTTGATACATACACTCACTCCTCTCCTGTCAGTCTTAATGTTTTACCCAACTTCTATGTATTTAACGTAAAATGCAATTTTTAAACCGTCTATTTAAAATACAAAAAAGGACGGCATTCAGCCATCCCTTTCTTTTCACCCTGCACTTAGTCCCTCTTACTGAACTTGGCCAACAGGTCCAAAATCCGTACATACAGCCATACTAGAGTCACCAGCAATGCAAAAGCACCATACCACTCCATATATTTGGGTGCGCCTTGATCTGCTTGCTCTTCAATAAAATTAAAATCAACCAGCAGATTCAATGCCGCAATAATCACGATAAATAAACTGATGCCGATGCCCAGCCAACCCGTTTCATGGATATACGGAACATTCATACCGAAAAAATTCAAAATAAAATCAACCAGTGTCACCAGAAAAATCGCCATCGTACACAGGACCACGAATGAAATAAAGCCGCGTGTCACCTTGATGATTCGCTGTGTATACATAAAGAGCATCAAGAACAAAATACCCACGGTCAGCAAAATGGCATTAGCCACAATCCCAGGGTACTCATACTCCATAAAAGCTGAAACGCCACCCAAAGCAAAACCACTCAGAATCGCATATACAGGAGAGAGTAACGGAGCCGTCTTGGGAAAAAAGGATATCGCAAGTGCTACGCCTGCCATACCAATAAATCCTGCCGTCAGCAAAGATAGCACCTCTACAGTTCCTTCATAGGTCATGTACCAGGTAATACTGCCAGAGACGATGAGTAGAACCAGCAGAAGCAACGTTTTGTTCACCGTTCCTCCAATGGTCATGCGTTGTTCACTAGCTTCTCTTTCATCTTCGCGCAAAAAGATGTCATCACGTAAAACCGGATTGCTAAAGCTCATACAGGGTACTCCTTTTCGATGTTGTTGTTTGCTATGCTATATGTATATATCGGCACAATATGAAAAAAGTTTCAGAAAATTTCAAACAAAAAAAGCTCTAACCTTGCCTTTCGGCAAAGCTAGAGTTAGAGAGTCAGGTCGTTACAAGTTAGAAATCAGATGTAGCAATTTGGATTGTACCTGTTACTGCTCCAACTGGAGTCGCCTGAAGAGCAGCTACCAGCAGCAAAGCAACTTCTAACGTTAGACTGTTGCCCGCCGGGATAACATAAGTGATCACAGGAGCATTGACACGGGTAACCACAAGATCAACCGGATTGGCACCCGTATTATTCACGGTAATTGTAGCATTATTACCGCCTCTCAGGTTTTCAAAAAAGGACTTACCCACACCAGCAGCAAGATTGTAGAATTGCGAAGGTAAAAGAATCGCCATAGTTTTCACCTCCCTTGCTTTTGATAGTGTATTCTATGCTTCCAATCTATGAACGTAACGTTAAGTGACTCAGTAATAAGACACAATTTAAAAGACTCATAGATTAACGTACCCTATATATGTAAAAAGGAGTTGCCCTCTCAGATCCTTTACAGAATCTGCGGACAACTCCTTTTTTAAATAATGGAAGGCTCAAACGTTATAAAAAGTGGCTAGTAGGATTGTATGTTGCCTTTGCTTCATTATTGCACGTGAATGCTCAATTCCTGCGGACCGAAACGGGAAGGCGCAGAGACCTTCACACGAATTTGTCCAGCCTCCCCCTTCGACCGAATCCAGAATGCAATACGTCCTCCAATCAGAGATAAGCTCGAAGGACCGATCAATTCACCCACTCCCTCGACCTCCACCGAAACGGGATCTGCATAGAACGGCAATACATTGCCGTATTCGTCCAGAGCATCGACTACCACTCGAGTGACATCCCAATCGCCGGCTTCCAGCACTGTATCGTCTGCAGCTACGCGCAGCTCTGTCGGCACCGGATTACGTGAATAGTATCTACGTATTACTTCTTGCCCATTTACGTACCCAATGAATACAGCGTCTTCCCACTTCATGCCCCAGTGGCCTGTCAACTCGTCGATCACGACAGGGGGGTGAGGAAGCGCTGGGTACTTCTCTCGGTTCGGACGATAAACACTTTTGCGCTCATGACCGTAGATGAACTCCACCTCATCGCAATTGGTGAACACGACCAGCGGCACGATGCCTCCGATATTCCGCTCGCCACGCGACCAGTAAGTGACCGGCTCCATAACGACTTCCTGTTCGACGTTCTTCTGGCTCCGGTACACGCTCGCTGCAAATTTAGGCAGGCGGAACATATCCATGACACCGTGGTAGCAGATTTTATCACCGGAACCAAAATCAGCATGCGTGTTATAGTCAAAAGCACACCAGCCAATCGCTCCGGCAATGCCCTCATCGGCATAGGAAGCATTTTGGACCCGCGTATGGCGCAGTGCATGCTCCATTACCCGTTCCTCCTGGTCAAAACGCTTGGTCGGGTACATATGCCCGTTATATTCCGTTACCAGATAAGGGACCGGATGATCCAGCTTTGTAACGAGAGAAGGCTGGCGCAAGCCTGTCGTTTCGCCATCTACGCCTTCTGTATCGTCATACGTATCAAAATTGCGGATTTCCTTCGCCAAATATTTTTTGTGCCCACCATCATGAACAAAATCATTTATCGTATATACGTCTTCCAGCAGCTCACTGCCTACAATATAACGCACACCACCCGTAGCACGGGTCGGATCTAGCTTTCGTGCCAGCTCATTGGTACGCGTGTACAGATCATGATCATCCTGCGACTCATTAATTCGTACGCCCCAGATGACGATGGAGGGATGATTACGATCACGGATAATCATGTCCTCGACGTCCCTCACCGCCTGGTCCTTCCACGCTTTACCGCCAATATGCTGCCAACCCGGAATCTCTTCGAAAACGAGCAATCCGATCTCATCACAGCGGTCTAGAAAATGACGGGACTGAGGGTAGTGGGATGTCCGTACCATATTCAGCCCCAGCTCCTCCTTGAGCACATCTGCATCACGACGCTGCGCTCTTTTGGGCATAGCATAGCCAACGTACGGATAGGATTGGTGACGGTTCAAGCCAAGCAGCTTGATCTTCCGCCCGTTCAAGTAAAAACCGTCCGGCTGAAATTTGGCCTCGCGGAAGCCAAAGCGCACGGTCACCTGATCCAACGCTTCTCCGCCTCGTAGCAGCGTCAGCTTCACTTCATACAGCTTGGGATCATCTATATCCCAAAGCTGCAGGCCGTTCAATTCGCCTAGTTCCAGCGTCACTTCCGCCGCCGTCACCACTGCCAGCTCGGTCTCCGCCTTCACGCTCGCTCTGTCCAGCAGTTGCAGCGCGACCGTCAAGTCGTCCTGCTGATCGCTGGCGCCCTCCAGCTCCACGACGACGCGTACCGTCTTACTTGCTGCAAGCGGCTCCGGCGTTTGGACGAATACCGTTCCGAGGTGTACAGGCTCCACTATTCGCAGCTGCACTTCGCGGTAAATACCGCCGTAGGTCAGATAGTCGATGACTGCCCCAAAGGGAGGGATGTCGTCCCGTTCCGTGGAATCGACGATGACCGTGAGCACATTGGAGCCGCCATACTCGGCAACTTCGGTCAATTCAACGCTGAACGGTGTATATCCACCTTTATGCTCACCCGCTTTTACCCCGTTTAGATATACCTGGGCATAGGTCATAACTCCTTCAAAATCAACATACACTCGCTTACCTTTGGCATCTGCCGGAATGTCCAGCTCTCTTTTATACGTAGAAATAAACTGAAATGCCTTGTCGTCAAAATAATTGTACGGCAGTTCTACATTCGTGTGCGGCAGCTGAACTGGCTCATACCGACTCGCATCAATGCCTGCGCTTACTTCGCTCTCGACATATTCAGGAAGGTAAAACCATTGGTCATTCAACGGCAAAATGGTACGCATGGGCAGTCACCTCAACCTTTTATTTTCCACTCTTATACCATAGTAAAATATATATTTGAGTAAAAATAATGAGTAAAACTTAGTAAAATAAATATATGTTAAATGTAAGCATTTACAAGACAATTGTCAATCCATTTTTGTATCTTTTTACAATCAAAAAAACAGCCCCGGAAGGCAGGGCTGTCCAAATCCATAACGTTGATTTTATTGGGCATCGGTATGTAGCGGCGCACTGCTGTTGCGAATCATTAGCTCGGTCGGAATGATGACCTTGCGCCCTACCTCGTTGGGACCGTTGCGTACCGTATGCAGCAAGAACTGAACACCCGTTTCTCCCATCAGTTCGGTATGTGTTTTGACCGTTGACAGAGATGGGGTCAAATATTCCGCTGTCGGAATATCATTGAAGCCAACAATGGAGATCCGTTCCGGCACCGCAAGGTGATGCCGCTCCAGTGCCTTTAACACCCCAATAGCCACCGAATCGCTCGCAACAAAGAAAGCTGTAGGCAGGTTTTCGGGTCCTGCCAAAATAGCCGCTTCCATCGCACGGAAGCCGTCTGCCGCCGTTCCGCCGCACACATGAATATCATCCGACGTGCACAGCCTGTGTTGTTTCTGATACCGCAAAAACGTCTCATAGCGAGCATCTAGATCCGCTCGTTCGAAATCATGGGACTGCTCATCCTTGCCCATACCTACATATCCGATGTGACGATGGCCTGCGCCCATCAAATAATCCAGTGCATCAGCCGCAGCGTGAGCAAGGTCAATGACCACATAGTCTGCCCCTGTGCGCTCTACCGAATGATCCAGAAAAACGCAAGGAATGGGCAGTTCCAGCATACGTTCTACCTCTTCGCTGCTAAAATGCCCCAGCACGATCAGCCCATGCAGCCCTTCGGATGACGCCTTCAGCGCAGTCAGGTCCTCTCTTCTGAAAATACGCTCCAGCTGTGCCCCGCTTTGGCGGCACTCTTTTTCCACGCCAAACCGGATAGACAGATAATAAGGGTCTTCCAGTTCCTCGTACGTACTAAACCAGTGCACCATGCCCAACCGAATGGGTCCATCTGCCTTCTTGCGGGGCTGACGACCAATACCGCCATTTTTACGTTTAACAGTCGTATACTTCATACGCTCGGCAACCTCAAAAATTTTACGCCGCGTTTCCTCTGATACAGACAGTGTTTCATCATAATTCAGCACTCGGGAGACCGTGGATATCGAAACCTCTGCCTCCTGGGCGATATCTTTTAACGTAGGCATTGCAGACTCCTTTAATCGTTTTACTCTATTTTTACTTTTATTTTACTATTATCCCTAAAAGGTTCAACCATTTTTTTCATATTATAAGCCTAATCATGATAAAATACGTACCATAATAGAAATGACACCAAGGAGGATACACACATGAAACAGGAACTGATTGACCGCCTGACTACCTATGTTCAGGTAGATACCCAATCTGATGAAAGCAGTCACACTTGCCCCACTACACCCGGACAGCTCACATTGGGCAACCTCTTGGTGGGCGAATTGAAAGCCATTGGTATGACAGACGTAACTATTGATGATCATGGTTATGTGATGGCGACCCTTCCTTCCAATACGGATAAAGAGGTTCCCGTCATCGGTTTTCTCGCTCACCTCGATACGGCTACCGAGCTGACTGGTGCAGGGGTAAAGCCGCAATTGACGGAAAACTATGATGGGGGCGATATCACGCTGAATGCTTCGCTTGGTGTGGTTCTTTCTCCACGTGAGTTTCCCGAACTGACTCAATATAAAGGCCACACCCTGATCACAACAGATGGTACCACCCTGCTCGGTGCAGACAACAAAGCCGGGATCGCAGAAATCATGACAGCTATCCACTACCTGATTGACCATCCAGAAATTCAACATGGCAAAATTCGCGTTGCTTTTACACCGGACGAAGAGATTGGGAGAGGACCGGAACGCTTTGATGTAGCCGCTTTTGGCGCTGAATATGCCTATACGGTAGACGGCGGACCGCTCGGAGAACTGGAGTATGAGAGCTTTAACGCCGCAGCCGCCCATATTACCATTCACGGTGTGAATGTGCATCCTGGTACGGCTAAAAACAAAATGATTCACGCTGCCAAAATCGCTATGGAGCTGCACAGTCGGTTACCTGCAAACGAAGCCCCGGAATATACAGACGGATATGATGGCTTCTATCATCTCTTGGATTCTACAGGCACCGCAGAACAAGCTAAACTGTACTATATTATCCGTGATTTTGACCGCGAGAGCTTTGAAAACCGGAAAGCTTATTTAACAAATGTAGTCAAAGAGCTGCAGGCCGCATATGGAGAAAACCGTATTGCGCTGGAGCTGAGAGATCAATATTACAACATGAAAGAGAAAATAGAGCCAGTCAAGCATATCGTCGATGTCGCTTATGAAGCAATGACAAAGCTGAATATCGAACCCATTATCAAGCCGATCCGTGGCGGTACAGACGGTTCACAGCTATCCTACATGGGACTGCCTACACCGAATATTTTTACAGGTGGGGAGAACTACCACGGTAAGTTTGAATATGTGTCGGTGGACAACATGGTGCTCGCTACCAAGGTTATTGTGGAAATCGCACAACTGTTCGAGCAACGCGGCAAGTGAACTACCTATACGCAGCACTGACACGTTCAGATTAAATAGAAGGCATATCGTTTCGTAATGGAAATGGTATGCCTTTTTTTCTGATGCTTTCACTTCCTTAAAGATTCAATATCTTTATAACTTTTATCCATCTTTAGACCGACAACTATATACGAGACTATAAAAAATATACCTAGTAAAGAAAGGTAGGTTATCTATATGAATACAATAGATGCATTAATTGCAGCCATTCCCTACATACAACAGATCATGCGTGAGAAAGTGACCCTTGCTCTCTTCGACCGAACTCATGTCCTTATGTATACCCAATCGGAGGGTATGGACCTCGGCTTTGAAACAGGCTCGGAGCTACTCGAGGACTATAAGAATTTTGCCATGCTTAAAAATGGACGTGAGACCAGCCTGACCCACATTCCTGCTGAAATTCTAGGGTTTCCTCTGGATATGATCAGTATTCCTGTATTGGACGAGAAAGGTGAAGTCATTGCAGCATTTGCGGCCTCTTATAATTTGACTAACAAAAATCAACTGGATCAATTCGTATCCGAGAACCGCTCCATCACCGAGCAGCTCATTGATATGGTACAGCATGTAGCAGCTCATTCCGAGGAACTTCAGGCAACCAGTGAACAAATTTTGAAAAACACCCAAATCGCTGTGCAAAACTCGGGTAAAATCAATCAGGTAGCTGTGTTCATCAAGGAAATTTCCGATCAAACCAACCTGCTTGGATTGAATGCAGCGATTGAGGCCGCGCGTGTCGGAGAAGCAGGAGCAGGCTTTGGTGTCGTCGCTCAAGAGGTGCGCAAGCTATCCGTAGAATCCAAAAAGGCGACGGTCGATATTGAAGGGGCCCTTAAGGATGTACAGAACTCCATTCATCAAATGGAGCAGGAAATTGAGCAAATTGTTTCTTCTTCTCAAGAGCAGGCGACTCTGGTAGGCTCTTTCACTGAAGTGATGGACCGTATGCAAAAGGCGAGTGAAACGATGCAACATCTGGCCAATAGCCTGACTTCGTATGTCGTAAAATAAATTTTGGCATAAAAAAGGGAGCACACGGATCGCAAAATGCGTAAAAGTGTGCTCCCTTTATGTACAAAAGGCCTATCGGGCTTAAGGATCTAAATCTGAAACTCAAGCAGGATAAGAAAAAGAAAAAACACCATGATTTGAAGGAATCACAGGGTCTAACCCTTCCCAAATATTTCCCACCGGAAGAGCAATACTAAGAGACGCCAAGGCCATAGTTACCGAGATTAATGCCTTTTTCAGCATGAAGCCCCCTTAATAAAATGGTTTGGTATTGCTCTTGCTGTGATGGTGTTGCCCAATCTCGATAAGTCTCAAACAGAGCAACCAATGTCCTGAAATTGGCATCCACTTCTACATTGGCAGAGAATTGCAGAGAATCAAGAACATAATTTAAGGCAACGGAGTACTGCTTCTTCTTGAAATGGTAAATGGCCAATTGGTTGACCAGTTTTAGATAATATACGCGGTTTGCTCTATCTTCATAACCTTCAAATATTTTAATATCATCAGCAAAATCGTTCAGCAGGTCGTCTATATTCCAATTATTCAAGTTAGCCGCTTCCGCAATACCAACCAATCCTGGAAGTAACTCCTCTTCATTGTCATGAAGAAATTGAACGTACTCAGGCAAAAGTTCCCTTCTCCCCGAAAGTAACTCAATCGTAAATAAATTGGCCTTGGCGAGGAAACGGAATCTCTCTACTTCTTCGTGACCGCTCTGATCCAGCCCCATAAACCAGCCCATTTCGCTATACTTCATAATATAGTTTCTAGCTTCCTCATACTTGCCCATATTCTGATAGTAAATAGACTTCGCCAGATAACTGTAAGCATAATAAAACACTAGCGGGTGTTTGGTGTCCAATGTCTCATACTTGCCGTCTGCAGCATTTCTCAGTTGGGTGTGATACAGGTTTTCAGCCAACGTATGCAGAAAGTCTGCTACTCTGTTCGCTTCATCCCAATCATTATGTGTGTAGCTGAGTCTAAACAACTCACAAGCTTTATCGAGTTCGTGACTGTCCGACAACAAATAAATGGCTTCCCTTTGGTTCAAGACCTCTTCCATTAGACCCCGCCTCCCTAGCCTGAAAATTGCGGTTACCCCTAGCCCAATGGCTATTTTTCAGGGCAGTTATGCTGCTAGCCTCCATTTTTGCATACCGTATATTGCAAATATAGTCAAAACCTAACTTGAAGTCAATTCAATCATCGCTATCTTCTTTTTTTTTGCAACCTTACATTGCTGTGTACGGTTATGGATTTTGCAAAATTCGATTCCAGTCGCTTCGAAGTGCAAGATATAGACGAACCAAACCATTTCGATCTATATCTTGTTCATTGGAAGTCGCTTATGGGATTTTTGTAAAATCCTCGGTTACGAATAGTTGACTCTCCTTATAGAAATAATACTAAAAAAGACAAAGTATAGGCTCTCTAGTGGATAGTTTTTATGGTGCTATAGTATCGTGGGGGTAACTACGTTACGAATTAGTGCGTACTTTTCAACGGGATACCGGGGCCTTACAATCAAACCTGTGCATGAAACCAAAGTATAGAGTGATACTCAACAGAGCATGTACCTGTTCATCAAATACAAATTCACTTAAGGAGTGAAGTTAATAACATGGAACTTCAATTGGCTTTAGACTTAGTAGATATCCCACAAGGGATTGCATTGGTAAAAGAAGTAGAGTCGTATATTGATATCGTAGAAATCGGTACGCCGATTGTCATCAATGAAGGACTTCATGCAGTAAGAGCAATGAAAGAAGCATTCCCGAATCTGAAAGTGCTGGCTGACCTGAAGGTTATGGATGCAGGGGGCTATGAAGTGCTAAAAGCTTCCGAGGCTGGTGCAGATATCGTTACGATTTTGGCTGTAGCTGAAGATGCAACAATCAAAGGTGCAGTAGAAGAAGCGAAAAAACAAGGCGGCAAAAAAATCCTGGTGGATATGATCGGTGTTAAAAACCTGGAGCAACGCGCGAAAGAAATTGACGCTCTGGGCGTTGACTACATCTGTGTGCATACAGGCTACGATCTACAAGCTGAAGGACAAAGCCCGTTCGAAGCACTGCAAACCGTCAAACAAGTCGTGAAAAACTCCAAAACTGCCGTGGCTGGCGGTATTAAGCTGAGCACATTGGCTGAAGTCGTGAAGGCTCAACCGGATCTGGTTATCGTCGGCGGTGGTATCACTGGCGAGGACGACAAAAAGGCTGTAGCTTCCCAAATGCAACAGCTCATCAAACAAGGTTAACCCCAATGGAAACCTCTCAATATTTATCTGAGGTACTCAACGAGCTACAATGGGTTCCACAGTTGATCAGCAATGCGGAATCGGAACAGCTGATCCACTCCATCAACGCTGCGAATAAGGTATTCGTGGCAGGTGCGGGCCGCTCAGGGTTCATGATTCGCTCGCTGGCGATGCGACTGATGCACATGGAAATTCAAGCTTACGTGGTGGGTGAAACCGTAACTCCCGGCTTGGGCGAGGGCGACCTGCTCATTATTGGTTCAGGCTCTGGCGAAACCAAAAGCCTGACCTCCATGGCAGAAAAAGCAAAGAAACTCGGGGCCTCTCTGGCGCTTCTAACCACGTCCCCCGAGTCTACCATCGGCAAACTGGCCAATATCATCGTCAAGCTGCCCGGTGCACCCAAGGATCCTTCCAACAAGGATTACCAGACGATTCAGCCTATGGGCTCATTGTTTGAGCAAACCCTGCTGTTGTACGGTGATGCACTGGTACTCAGAACGATGGAGCTGCGCAAGCTGACCTCCGAATCTATGTTTGGCCAACACGCTAACTTGGAATAAACCGCGATTCCCTTACGATAACAAAGCAGGCTGTCCTTCACATGTGAAATGTAAAGGACAGCCTGCTTTTATGCTTGTATAAGCGGACGTTCGATACAGCATACATGCCAATCCATACTTCCGTAAAACCGCCATTGCGTTCAGGTGAGATAACAAAGGCCGGCATGTATTCAAACCATTTATTCGTTATTCCCTGCTGGCAACGGCGGGACTTTGGACGAATCAGCAAGTGCCCAATAGGCATATTTGGCCTTTAACTGTTCGTCGAATAATAGCGGCTTATCCAGCCGGGCTATTGGAAACGTGCTGAGCCACGTATTTCCATCATCCGTACCCCAAATCGTCACATTGCTGATATGATCCTGCTGCCTTGAAAACATATCGAACAGCGCCCGATAGCGGTGAGCCTGCCGGATCAGCATAGATTCTGGAATCGTTTCATAGCGATCTGTGTCATTGGAATAAAGACCCATATCCAGCTCGGTAATCTGATTATCCAGACCAAGCGAAGCAAACTTTTCGATGGACTGCTCAATCTCGCTAATAGCGGGAAACTCTAGGCGGATATGCGATTGGTGGCCTACCCCGTCAATCGGTACACCTTTAGCGAGCAGATCACGTACCAAATTGTACAGAAAATCCCGTTTCTTCGGCTCATGTGTGTTGTAATCGTTAATGAATAGTCGTGCGTTCGGGCCCGCCGCTTCCCTCGTGACACGGAATGCTTTTTCAATATAATCCGTACCGGTAATCTGATACCACTTGCTGCGGCGCATGCCATCCGGCTGATCAGGATCAATGACCTCATTCACCACATCCCAATCGGTGATGACATTTTTATACCGGGCTGCAACAGTGCGAATATGCGTCTCCAGCCGATCCAGCAAAAGCTTTTTATTTTCAGCTGTCGGTGTCATCGGCTGCCCACTCTTATCCTTGAACATCCAATCCCCAGTTTGGTTATGCCACACCAAAGTATGGAAGCGAATTTCCAGTCCATGCTGTCTAGCAAACTGCACAATTTGGTCTGCTTCCTCCCAATGGAACTGTCCCTCGGACGGTTGTAAGGAGATCGGCTTCATCGCATTCCCTGCAACGACGCTGTTAAAATGCTTCTGTACCAACTCTCCGTAAGCCCCTTCGGTCTGGAAAGCTTCAATCGCCGTGCCAATGCTAAACTGTCCCCCATATAATCCATGCAAAGAAGGAATGTCCTTTTCAATAGCCAGTGGTGGTACAAGTGACAGCTCGAAATCATCCATATAAAAGGAAGACGTTCCTTCTGCCGTTTCCAAATACATAGAAACAGTGTCTGCATCATGCACGAGCGTATACGTACCAGATAAATGCATCCATCCCCCTGTCGTAGTAGCCGTGTCGCCTACAACAGTTTCATACGCACTATTCCCTTGGTGATCACGCTGCACGCTGAGCCTCACCTTGGCAGGCTGCTCACCCGGCGCCAGCTTCACCCAGGCACTGACCGTATATCGGCTGCCCTTTTGCATCGTAGTAGTTACATCCAGCTTCGGTCCGGCATATGTCTTTTGTCTGCCTGTTGTCAGCAGACTGTATGAGCCGCTTCGTGCATCGGCATCCGAAACCTGCACGGTCTCGGCTCCCATACGGGACACCCATCCTTGAGCCGTACCCTCTTCAAACCCGGATACGATACCATTAGTCGGCTCCGTTGGCGTCTTCGATACCTGTGTTATTTCTACCTCATCCACATAGTAGGCCTGCGCGGGATTCGAGCTTTCCACATACAGCTTCAATGCATCCATCCCCCCGGTAAAAGTATATTTCCCCTGAAGTTTAATCCACGATGTATCCGCCGTCTCCGTCTGCGCTACCGTCTTCCATGTCGTAGTCCCGCCTGTCGGCTGCTGCTCCACTGTAAGTTTAACCATGCTCGGAACCGCAGAATGACCATCTAGCTTCACATAGCCACTAATTTCATACTCTACATCCGGCTGCAATAGCGACTTCACATCCAGCTCCGCCCCGTTCCAAGCCGCTGTGCGGGCGGTTGCCTTCAGACTGTGCGTGCCGCCATATGCTGCTTCCGTGACGGATGCAATTTGGGCATAAGTTCCCCGGGGTTTCCAGCCGTCGCTGTTTCCTTGCTCAAATCCATACGTTCCAATGGTCTTATGGATATTACCCGCTGACAGCACCGTATCCGAAACGGGCGGGGAATGTTCTATAGACGGAGCTGCCTTTAGTACAGACGCCCCCCACCAACCGACAGGCGATAACAACAGCGCTCCAGCCAGTACCAGACAAAAAGGCTTAACCCAACATGACCGCAAAGCAATCCCTCCCGTACTCCGATTTTTTGGAATTGGTATTTGGCACCATTGGTTTTCATTTACTATCCTTTGACACCGCCCAAGGTCATACCCTTCACAAAGTATTTTTGCAAAAAGGGATAAACTAAAATAATAGGCACTGAAGCGACAATCGTCATCGTGGCCCGAATTGAGGTAGGCGTGACCGACTTCGCTAGATTTTCCGAACCAGCGAATTGGCTCGCATAGTCCTGAGTGTTAACAGACGTGTTGGAATTTTGCAGTATTTTCATCAACTCATATTGAAGAGTGCTCCATTGTTCATATGACGAATTGTACAAAAACACATCGAACCAGGAATTCCATTGCGCGACTGCTGTAAACAGCGACACCGTCGCTAGCACGGGAACACACAGCGGTAAAACGATGCGCATAAAAGTGGAAAACTCCCCAGCCCCGTCAATACGCGCCGACTCCAAAATCCCTTCCGGCAATCCCTCAATAAAGGAGCGAATAACAATCACATTAAACACCCCAATCAATCCCGGCACAACATACACCCAGAAAGTCCCCAGCATCCCAAGCTCACGAATCAGGAGAAAGTTCGGAATCAGTCCACCGCTAAAATACATCGTTAAAATAAAAGCAATCGAAACAAATTTACGCAGCACATATTCCGGCCGGCTGATCGTGTACGCCACCATCGCGCAGCAAAACACCGAAGTCACCGTGCCCGCAACCGTACGTAATACAGAAATCAGCGTAGCATGGAAAATCGTTGCTTCCTTGAACACAAATTCATAATTACTCCACGTGAATTCACGTGGCCACAAATAAATCCCGCCCCGTATCGAATCATTCGCTTCATTCAACGAAACCGCCAGCG
Organism: Paenibacillus sp. SEL3; assembly: GCF_054602585.1. Taxonomy (NCBI): domain Bacteria; kingdom Bacillati; phylum Bacillota; class Bacilli; order Caryophanales; family Paenibacillaceae; genus Paenibacillus; species Paenibacillus sp. SEL3. The sequence continues at coordinate 2,902,945 of NZ_CM137725.1, forward strand.
TATTCAAGAACGGATACAGCGTGAACACCATCAGGCAGAGCATAAACAGAATATTGCACGCATCAAAAATCCGATCCGAGGGGGCCCGAAATCGCCCGTGTACGGCCTTTCCTTTACCCATGACTTCCGCTCCTTTCTAAAAAATAGCTTAAGCACCCAGGCATGTAATCCATACGATGGGTAGGATCATTGATATTGGAGCCGTTGTTGGTGCTGTGATATGAGTTGTAGTTTGTGTCAATTATTTTGTTAATGTCAGTTGTTATTAGAAAAGTTATTTTTCAAGCAGTTAATGAGGTCAGCGAAGCGGCCTGTTAAAAATCCACTGACCTGCACCCGTAGTATGGATGAGCTCGCACCTTCTGTTATCACCACCACTAGCAGTCCTAAAAACAAGCGAAAGCGAAGCTGAGCCAACCATCATGGCGCATTTACCCATGGAAGCGCGAGTCACGCGCCTTCCCTAAGCTCCCCCCTTGCCACTACCCTCAGTTCTCAAAAAAGTGACTTTACGGCGGGTAGCAGCGGAGCGGGCGGAATTGTTCTGAAGAAGCGGAGCGTTCGCCTTTATCCCCGGATTTTAACCTATGATCTTTATTCCAATAAGAAAATACGGGGATAACAGCGATCGGAAGAACAATCCGCACGCGAAGCGACAACGAGCCCTCCCCAGAAACTCACTCTTTTTTTAGAACAATCTCTCCTCCCCTAACCGCTTCGCAATATGATTGGCGCTAAACAGTAAGATGAAGCTGACCACCGTTTTGAACATCCCGGCAGCAATGGAAAGCGAGAAATTACCCATCTGGATACCATATTTCAGCACAAAAATATCCAGATTCTCCGAGTAATCCACGTTCATACCGTTGCCCAGTAAGTATTGCGGCTCAAAGCCGGATTCCAGCAGATTGCCGATGTTCATAATGAGCAGGATGATAAATACAGGCTTCAATCCGGGTAATGTCACATGCCAAATCCGCTGAAAACGCCCTGCTCCATCCATCTCAGCCGCTTCATACTGCGAGGGATCAATCATCGTCATCGCGGCCAAATAAATGATGGTATTCCAGCCGACATTTTTCCATACCTCCGATGCACCGAGAATGCCCCAGAAATAGCTTCCTTCGCCCAGCCACAGAATAGGCTCCTTAATCAATCCCAGCCACATCAGCACCTCATTGATGATGCCGCCATCCGCAGATAGCGCCGTACTAATGATGCTGGCCGCGACCACCCACGAAATAAAATGCGGTAGATAGCTGATCGTCTGTACCACCCGCTTAAATACGAGCTGACGAAGCTCATTCAGCAAAATTGCTAGTGTTATAGCGGTGACAAAGCCCAACACCAAATTAATAAAGCTCATCGCCAGCGTATTGCGCATGACCCGCAGAAAGTGTTCATCCTGAAACAGAAAATGGAAATGCTTTAATCCAACCCATTGCTGATCGAGCAACTTGCGGGCAGGCTTAAAATCCTGAAAGGCAATCGTCCAGCCCCAGATGGGCAAATACTTGAAGATGAACAGCCAGATTAAAAAAGGGACGGACATCCATACTAGTGCCCGTTGCTGATTCAGCTTGTGCATAAATCCCCTAAAGCCGGTTCGCCGCGAGGGCGGAAAATGATCCGGGGAGATCGTGACAGGTGGTGGTGACGAGTGGCCCATAGCTGCTTCCTCCTTTATTTTTTACCGGGATTTTCGATTTTTTTGGCAACCTCCTTCGTGATCAACTCCTCATACGCCTTTACATCCAGCTTGTTGAATTCAGTAGTGTATTCATTCCAAATCGCATCAAACTGTTCCGGTGCAGACAGCACCAAACGCGGGAAATATTTGCGCTGTAGGTCCCCCTTCTTTTGCTGAAAGAGCTGCGCAGTTGAGCCTTGAGCAATCGGAATACTCCAGGCCGGATACCATGGGCGCTCGTCAGGTGCGGAAAACATTTGCGAGAAGGACTCTACACCATAGACTTTTAGTAGCTTTTTATCTCCCTCGGTGTAGGACATACGCGCAACCTCAGGCTGCCGTCCGGGGCCAACCGAGTTACCGTCAGGCAGGGTAGAACCGCTACCGTATCGCGGCCAACTATATTCAAAATATTTGAACCCGAATGATTCGCGGAACGCGTCCTGACCAGTCTGCTTAATTTGCTCCTCAGTCCGGTAAAAGCGTCCTTTTTTATCTACATCATAGGTTTCCCCCTTGATTCCCCAGTTGGATAATATCTGGTTTTCGTCCGTCAGCAGGTTGTCAAAAAATTTGATGATACGTACCGGGTCCTTGGCACTGACCGTAATTCCTATGCCTCGGTTATTAACGAATGACGACGGATCAATGTACTGATCCTTTATATTCTGGTCGTATACAATAGGCAGCCCTATATACTCCATATCATCATTGCCCGATTGCTTGGCAGCCTCTTGCAGATTATTCAGGGCCTGCCCCGCCTGCCAGCGGTAGTCAAAAAAGCCCAGCACCTTACCCGAAGTCAGCTTCGCCAAATATTGATCGTAATTGTCCACAAAGGACGATTTATCAAATAGGCCCTCTACATTGAGCTGATTTAGCTCTTTCAGATACCGCTTTGTGATTTCCATATCTCCATAATCCGTGGCCCGGTGTGTCTTCATATCAATAATCGTGCCGCCATCATTCGGATAGCCTGCCAGATGCATCGGCGCGTTCGTAAGAGCATAAAACCTATCCTGCGTGGTTAACGCCAGGTACCCAGTCAAGCCCTCATCTGCATGTTTTTTCGCATAGTTACGAATCAGGGCTAAATACTCGTCAAGTGTTTTGATTTTTGGAAATCCCGCTTCTTTTAATACCCTGCGTTGCACCCAAAAGGCTCCTTGCTCCAAGTTAGGCGCAGGTAAATAATCGCCTACCACCGCACTGAGCGGAAGAAAATAAATGTTCCCATCCTCCGCCTTCATCAAGTTGTAGTACGGTCCATATACACGCTTAATATTCGGTCCGTATTTGTCGATCAAATCATTCAGGGGAATAAAAGCCCCGGCATCCAGCAGCTTATCGATCGTGCCATCCGGTACTATCACATCCGGGAAATCGTTACTGGCAATAAATGTACCGATCTTCGTATTGGAATCACCCACCAAATGCTCCAGCTTCCAGTTTACCCCCGTCTGATCCTCCAGGATCTTGCCGATCCGCGTTTCATTGGTATTAATGTCCCTGCCCGCAGTGGCATTAAAATACGTGAATGTGACCTTCTCCTTGCTATCTCCTGACGCTGGCTCCTTGCCCGAGCTCCCTGAGCAAGCAGTGATCATAGATGCCATCATAACCATTACCAGACCGATGATTCCGAACCTTTTGCTTGTCATGCCAGACCTTCCCCTTTCGCCCTCTTTTGTCGATTGTGTGTGAATATCGTGCGGACGTACCGCAAGCACTGGGAATCCCGCACACTCTAAATTGTAAGCACTTTCATTTTATAAAATGCCGTCCATTTCGTTCACCTGTCTATCTAAAGGTGTTACTTAGAAAACTATAGGTAAAGGTCCTTCAAAGCAAATGGACGCCAATCCAGCATCGGCGTCCATGAAAAAACAAATTAGTAATAACGTATTTTCCCTTCTTTGATATAAATCGTTTCATCACATGCATCTGCGACTTGCTGGTCATGCGTTACGACTACAATAGTTTTCCCCCGTATATTTAAATCCTTGAGAATACCCAAAATATTCTGTTCAGATTGTTCGTCAAGGGAACCTGTCGGTTCGTCAGCCAGTATAATTTCTGGTTCTTGAACAAGAGCTCTTGCTATCGCCACCCGCTGCATTTCACCACCAGACAACATATCAACAGAATGAAAACCTAATTTTTCTAACTCTAATGCTTCTAAAACATCTTCCACCATATGACTTATCTTTGCTTTAGGGTATTTACTATATTTTAGGGGTAAAGCCACATTATCGAACACATTTTTGGTATCAATCAGAGCATAATTTTGTAAAATAAATCCTATTTTTTCTCTTCTGAAATCTGCTAATTGATTTAGAGTTTTAGTTGTCAGATCTTCTTGCTCATACATGTAAGTTCCACTGTCCGGTTTGTCTAATCCAGCAATTATATTTAGCAAAGTGGATTTCCCCGAACCGCTCCTACCCATAATTGCTGTCATAGAGCCCCTTTTAATACTCAAATCTACACCCTTTAATACTTCCAAAACCCTCTCTCCCACCTTAAAAGCTTTGTGAAGATTATTTATTGTAATCATTAAAACCAATCACTCCATTCGTTTTAAAAACATACTAACCTGCAACTTCCTGATCTTGTAGTAAAGTAGAAGTGTAGACAACGCAAATATAATTAGCATGCTCAGCAATATCGTAATGAAGTAACTACCCATTCTAAAGTTAATAAAATAAGTATACAAAAATAGACTAATTAAACCTGGCACTATCACCAAAAATGCTATCTCTGCAATAAAATAGAAAAGTATTTTCATTATCGTTGCTCCAGAGATCAAGTGAATAGATAAGTTTTTCATATTTTTCTCTAATTTAGTTACCATTAAAATCGAAATGCTAAGAATACACACTACAAATATAGTTATAGCTATAACACTGAGTACCATGATGTTCTCGTGTAGCGCTGAAAAAATAAAATTTAATGGTGGGCTGTTTGCTCCAAGAACTTGGGTATCATAAAAACCAGTCTTTTTTTGGGCTTCTTCTACCTTGTTCCTTACAAAGTAATCGGTTTCCGAACTCCAAATGTCCCCATTAATCATTTGGAGATAGTGTTTCTGTTGAAAGTTAAAGTCTTCTTTAGTATCTGGGACACTTGTAAACTGTTGTGCGGGCATAATAATATACCGATCAAGATATATTTCTGGGTTATTAGCATTAAAAACAAGTGAATCCTTTTTAACAAACCCTTTTACATAAAACTCAAAATCTTTAAACAAATATTTTCCTTTTAAAATATCTCCTACTTTATATAGTTGCTTATATTCTGCTCCTAGTAGTACAGGAATGCTTGTATGACCCACATGATTAAAATCATGTGCGGTTAAGTTCTCCCCCTCATCTGTTTCAATGGAAAACTGATCTAGTCCTTGTTTATTAATTTGTAAAGCTTTTATAGAAACATAAGGACCTTTGTTATTGATAGTAAAGACATTCGGTTCAAATCCTTGTTCATAATCCTGTGAAAATTTCGCCTTGTCCGCTCCTTCAAAATGAATGAGGTCAACAGGCTGCGTAAAAATGTAGATATACTTCTCACCTATATGTTTCTCTACATAATTATAAAAATTTTTAATTTTGGTTAAGAACATCGGTTGATTCATAAGTTTTTTTAATTCATCACTATTCGTTAGAGTGTCTGATAACTGGAAACTGTCTTGTGCCCCTAAGGCTGCTGTTTTATTTGATTTCGTAACTAAATGATTAAAATTCAAAAATAAAACCGTAACTAAAAAAAACAAAATAGTAATTTGAAGGAGAATAAATATCGTTGTACTTTTGTTCTTTTGTACGCTTTCTAAAACTTCACTGTATACCATTCTCATTTACTTAAGTCCTTTCCTGATCTACCTATCCTTTTGACAGTAACGGATATGGAAAGATAAGAAGATAAGAGAATTAATACATAGCCTATAAGCAAATATTGTACATACAGTTCAATATTTTCTGTTGAAGCCCGAGCGATCAAAAATAAGAAAAGGCTTATTGTACACATAAGCAAATAAGACAGGGAGACGGCTACATAATATCGTTTGGAAAATTCCGCCATCACTTTCTCTGACTTAATTCCCATAATCCATAACCAATTTATTTCAGATTTCTTTTTATCGTACCAATTCATAGTAAATATAACACTGGAGCAAACCAACAACAGAAATACGGTAATTATGATCGTATTACGATATATATCTATGCCCACATATCTCTGTGCTCCAGCATCACCGCGGTCAAATACATTCACCTTAACGCTTAAGTTTTCAAAAATTAAATAGCCATTTTTGAGAACAGAGGACACTGCGGGAGAATTTAGTACATAGATATTATTTAGGTGAGTTTGTTGACCAAGGGCATCCAAGTTTAGTAGCACCGTAGTATCCAGAGTTGATGGATAGGCCGCCCCCATAGAACCTATGACTTCAAATTTTTTTCCTTGGAACAGATAATACCGTCTCCCGTCAAGAGACGTAAGTGCTGATTCAGCAATACGTTGTCCAATTACAGCATACTTATGATCACTATAAAAATCGTCCTCATTAAAAAATCTCCCTGCAACAATTGGTGGCTTATATGTATCCTCTTTATAATAAAGAGCTCGCACATTCACTTCCCCAGTTTCAAGCTCCTTGAATATGGTAAATGGGTACGTTGTTCGGAGCTTACGCCAGTCCCATTCGTGAGCAGTATTTTGATCTACCATAAAGAATAAACTATTTTCTTGGTAAAGACCTCTGGACAAGGAGTCTAATTCTTTTTGTTGTACCATGTAATAACTCACAGAGATCATAATCATACTCAATAAAAAATACAGTACGAATATTGGCATTAGTCCATTCCTATAAATTTCCTTAATCTTACTTTTCATTTCAAATACCTCTCGTAATAAAAGGTGAAATTGTTAAAGAAACTAACAATCTCACCTTCTTTAGTTTTTAATTATTCTTGGCTACCGCCGTAAAAAGTTCTCGCTACAAGAATAGCTTCACCATAGCCAGTGACAGCCCTGGTACGATCCCACCCCCATTGTCTGTCGCTATCAAGACGTACACTTCCTGCCCAAGTTAATTGTGCTCTGGAATAGTGATATTCACCCTCCCACTTTGTTATAGCAACTGCTCTTTCTAAATCTGAATTTCCTGGCTTAGCTTCCGTATAACCTTGGTGATCTGGAACACTTTTCGCAGCACGTAAGGAAAGCTCTTGATGAGAATTATTATTAGAAAAATTACCCTCCCCTTCAATCCAACCTCCTTCAATGGTGCTAGAAGCATAAGCAGAGGCGGAAATTGAACCAATAATAGCAACAACCGCTAGGGACTTAATTAACTTTTTAGTAAACTTCATACTCTTCCTCCAATAAAAAATTAGTTATATTTGAAAGCTGGCCAGCTATTCAAAACTTCATTAGTGTTAAGATATCCAGAGACTATTTCTTATTATTAATTATTTAGTATATATTCATATTTACCATATAATAGAAGGCAAGTATATAGCTAAAAATGAAATTTTTTGTCGAAAAATGATTTATTTAGGTTTTTTACACTTTTGAAGGTTCTATTCCCGATCCGCAGGAATCCTAATTCGAATCTCCGTACCCACGCCGGGGGCACTGCGTATGGCAAGCTCAAAGCGGCTCCCGTAGTAAAGTTTAAGACGATAGATGACATTTTGCAGACCTATACGCTCACCCATTTCTTCCTGCCTTTGCATGTAACCATATAAACGTTGTACCTGTTCCTCAGACATGCCCACCCCATCATCTCGAACCGTTAGAATCAGTTGTCCTTCCTCATGCTCAAAATGAATCTCAATGCGTCCCCCATGCTTTAGCGGCTCAATGCCGTGGATACTTGCATTTTCAACCAGTGTCAGCGCGACCATTTTGGGAAGCAGATTGTCCAAGTCTTCAGAGCGCGCCTGCACTTCGTACTGTATTCGCTCACCAAAGCGATATTGCTGGATTTCCAGAAAACAACGGATCAGCTCCAGCTCCTCCCGCAAAGTAACCCGATCCTTGTTCCACACCAGCGAATTGCGGAATATCCGTGCCATGTTATGAATAATGTGCGCTGTCTCATCCTCATGCTTCATCAAGCTCCTCATGCGAATCGTCTCCAGCGCATTGAACAGGAAATGGGGGTTGATCTGGCTGTGAAGTGCATTCAACTGGGCATGTCTGCGCTGAATTTCCAGATTTTTTCGTTGAATATCAGCCATATACACATCGTTAATCAGTCGCTTTATTTTCAGCGTCATCCGGTTAAACTCACCTGTTAATTGCCCGATTTCATCTCGCGACTCTGTACCGGGAATCAGCTCAAAATGCTGGTTTTTCACCTTTTTCATGTGCTTTAAAATACGATGAATCCTCACGTTCAGCGAACGTGTAATCCAGATAATAATTAATGTAGGTAACAGCATATTTACACAGGTTAACAAGAGCACAAAGTTGCGGGATTCCTGCATTTCATACAGCATTTCATCTCTGGATACCGCTGCCACAATGCTCCAGCCGTTCAGATTGCTCGTAAGCACATAATTCGTCTTGAACTCCATCGTGTCCTCGGGCAGCTTGAGGGTGCTATAGGCCACACTTTTGTGGTTTATAGCAACTTTGGGATCCGTTGTATATTCGATTTCCCCTCGTTCGTTCAGCAGAAAGAGACTTCCCTGCAAATTCAGGTTGTTGAAAATCTCACGAATGGACGACATTCGCAGTTCTATTTTCAGTATTTTTTCACGACCATTTTGGGAATAAAAGTAGTTCATCCGCCGAATCAGGCTGAAAGGGTGCAGCTGTTCGCCTGTACTGTCATCGGTACGTACAAATATAGGCTTGGACTGGCGTCCAGGCGGGATTTTGGTATACCAGGGCAAGCTTCTGACCCTCTCATCTATAAAACTGACTCCCCCGGAATCCAGCAGCGTTGAATTATCGGTGTAGATCGTAATTCCACCTACGGAATGGTATACAGGACTGTAATTATTGTTCAAGATACGACGTAAATAAGAGTCATAGGCAGCAATATAATCAGCAGGGTGGGGATATGTTTGTTCCAACACCTCATTGAGCTGATGATCGGTATAAAAGATAGACGAGATTTCCATCGCATCTTCAAATTCACGGTAAAATTCAATTTTAATCTGTTCCAGTGCACGCGAAATATCCTGAATACGCTGTTCTTTCACATTTTGTGAGGTAACATGGTAAAAAACTAGATTGGTCAACACTACAGGCGCGAAAACACACAGAAAATAAAGCAGCAGCATTTTATCCCGCAATCGCACATGATCAAGAGTCGTCCTCAGCATCTTCATTCGCCGGCCCTCTCTGGCTCGTCGCCAATACTCAAGCTGTTGCGGTATTCACTAGGCGTGGCGTGCGCCGTCTTTTCAAACTGGGTAACAAAATAGTCTGAACTGCCAAAGCCCACGCGCTCCGCAATTTCATAAATCCGCAGATCCGTCTGCCGCAACAAACGTTTTGCCTCCTGAACGCGCAATTTCAGCAAGAATTCGTTAAAGTACACACCATACGTTTTTCTGAACAATTGACCGAGGTACACCGGGTTCATGTAAAAGCGAGCCGCAATACTTTTCAGGCTTATATTCTCGGCTGCATGCTGCTCAATGTAAGCACGGATGTGCTGGATGCCTCCCTGCTGACAATCCTTGCGCAGAACCCCAATATACCTTCCACTTTCCTCTGCAAAAGCTGTAAACAATCGCTGTAGTTCACCCAGGGACAGGTTCATGTCCTGCCAGTTCATCATCGGTTCTAGTGACCGAAGTGAGCGCTCATCTCCCTGCATGTTTTGAATGACCCGAACGATACTAAGTACGCATTGATGCAAACTCATTTTCACAGCCTCAGGTGCATAACATTCCTCCCGAAAGCTGCTAAATAAATAATCCACGGCCACACGCAGCTCCTCCAACCGCAGTTCCTCGACTTGTTCCGTCATGCGATCCAGTACGTCCTGATGTATGGTCTTATAGTGGAGTGGTGGCATTCCCTCCTGTAGATATACAACAATACCGCTATGGTCATAAATGTATTTATGGAGCACTGCTTCCTTCGCACAGGCGTAGGACTGCTGGATATCCTGCAACCGATTCACAGGCTCTCCTGCATAAATGAAAACCCGACTTCCCAGCTGGTCTTTTAGTGACTTCATCCCCTCTATCTCCTGTTGTAGCGCTTTCATAAAGACTTCGACCTTGCCTTCAAAATAGTTCAAAAAGAAGTCCGGTACGATAAGACCGATCCGGTTGCGATGCTCATGGACATAGAGAGGGTACTTGCCATCCATTAAATGATGAAGTGCTTGCTCTATAAGCTCCCTGAATTGGAAAAGCGATAGCATAATATTATTGTCACCAGAGCGCCAGGGATGTTGGTCACTCAGCTCGACGAGTACATAGTACATAGAAGTGGCCTCCTCAAGCCGTAGTTGCTGCTCCCACTGTGTCACCACTACATCATCCACTGGGTTCATCATCACAGTCTCTAACAACCCACCTGCATGGTGATTCTGATATCGTTGCGCATTCTGTTGTTCACGATGCAGTCTCTCACTCAGCTTGCGCAATGTAGCCGAAAAGTCACCCTCATCAATCGGCTTAAGCATAAAATCATAAACCCCATAGCGGATTGCCTGCTGCGCATAAGCGAAATCACTATAGCCGCTTAAGATAATAAACGCGGGATGTTCTGTACTCTGTTCGAGCACAGATCGAATCAGCTCTAATCCGTCGAGCACAGGCATACGAATATCGGTAATGACCAGGTCCGGGTGAATACGGCTGATTAGCTCCAGCGCATCCTCACCGTTATCAGCTTCTCCTACGATTTCAAAACCACAGGCTTGCCAATCCATGAGTTGAAGCAGCCCTTTACGAGTAAAGGTTTCATCATCTACCACAATGGCTCGATGCAGCTTCATAACACGCTTCCTCCTTTTGATGTACGCCTATTTTATTATTTTAGTTAACTATTCCAACGATCTTAGTCACTATGATAATGTAAAAACATCAGGGATTGGAAATTTTCACCACACCTATGATATGACAAATAGAGGGGTGCAAAGCATGCGCACACCAGCAGCCAAGCCAAGCAGCAAATATACAAAAAGGAGACGAATCCCTGAATGGGGGGTCGTCTCCTTTTTTTTGCTATTGCGTAAAAAGCTTTATTATTCTCTTATTCGTGAATTCAGGCTATCGCTCAGCGATGATACTGACCGCTTGCAGATGGTCGGCGTACTTTACAAACTGCTTGCGCATACCCATAACCCTTGTCCGGGCAGCATGGTTACGCATAAGGTTAAAGGTGATTTTTCCAAGTCTCAACCAGCCCTCGTCCTGAATGATACGTGGCAGATGCAATAAGTGCATGGGAACCGTATAGATTTTAACGACCTTAAAGCCTTCCTCTTTCAGCAACTGTTCCCACTCTGACACCGTCAACGGTGTCGCGTTAACTCGCATGGCTACAGCCAAGTCCTTGTAAATTTGCTTTCTGAGCGCAGGCTCAATATGGCTTGGAGCAAGGCACATCTCATGGATAGCAAACTTCCCGCCTACTTTCAAAAGCCGCCTGGCTTCCGAAATAATCTGCGCTTTCTTGGCCCTTGTGTGCATCGTCAGCATGGCTTCCCCATATACCACCGTCGCAGAGGCATCCGGCAACGGAACTTGTTCAGCATCGGCAATAATGACTTCCCGGTTTGCTCCGCTTGCATACGTTTTTACGATAGAGGCCGCCTTCTCATTCTGTTCAATCGCAATATAACGGCGGGGATTAAGCTGTAGTGTGATTTGGGCAGTTATACCCAATCCGGGGGCAAACTCAATGACCTCATCCTGCCCGGTTACGTCAAGTCCCTCTATCATCCAACGTGTCGTTTTTAACCCTCCGGGCCTAAGCACGCGCTTACCGAGACTTGCTAATACCCAGTGCCCTGGCACCTGATTGTAATCTACTGTCTGCATTGGCCATTAACACCTCTTTTTAAAATACGATAATGATATTCATTATCAATACGAGTGTAAAAAAAATAACCATTTTCTTTTTTTTATATGAGCATGTTGCTGCTATGTCTTCTTTTATATGTTCTGCGCATAGCTTTCACTTGGCGTTTGGGTCAACACTACATGCAGACTGGAATTCGTCTCTGCACCGCCACGATAGGAAAAGTGCTCATCGCCCGTAACATGAATGATATCCCCTTGGACAACTTCCGTTGCTTCGCCGTTCACAGTTACAGTACCGCTGCCTTCAAGAACAAGCAAATATACATTCGCTCCCGGGTGATTATGTGTTGGCAGCTCGGCATTAGGAGTAAAGTTGAGAATAAAAATTACATTGTCGGCTTCCTTATGCACAATTCGTTTTGTAAAGGCTGCTTCCTTATATTCCTGAAATTGAATGAGGTTTGATTTTTTCATATTGGTTCACGCTCCTGTTTGGAATTAAATTGCTTAAGATGGATTTATACCTTTATTGTATTGGATTATTTCGCTCGCCTTGTGATTGCAATCACAAAACTAAATTTAAGGAGGATTTTGCAAAAATCCAATAAGCGACTTTCAATGAACAAAATATATAGATCGAAATGGTCTAGTTCGTCTATATATTGTACTTTGGGGCGACTGGAATCGAATTTTGCAAAATCCTAAAGTCAAAAATACTTTTGAAATATTTAAAAATTTGATTTCAATCATCTTTTTCATCGACACATCCAACTAGAATCGAATTGTGTTAGACAAACAAAAACAAGCAGGAGGTTGTTCCTATGAAACCAGGATTCCAACTGGCAAAGGATATTTATTGGGTAGGAAAAATTGATAATCGTGAGGTTCCCTTTCATCGTCTTCTACTATCTAAGGGCACAACCTATAATGCATATCTATTGAAAACCGGAAAACCGACCATTGTAGATACCGTAGATATGGCGTTCGGTAGAGAATTTGCAGAGGCTGTTGCCGAATTGATCGATCCATTGGATATTCAATATATTATCGTCAATCACACGGAACCAGATCACTCGGGTGGATTGGCGGCACTCGCCTCCAAGGCAACAAACGCTACGATCGTCTGCACTGAGATTGCCGTTCCGGAAATTCAACAAATGTACAAGCTTCAGCATCGCAACTTCCTCGTCATCAAGGATGGAGATCAACTGGACATTGGAGGCAAAACGCTGCTGTTCAAAGAAACACCTTACCTGCATACGGAAGAAACCATGATTACGTACTGCATAGAAGATAAAATCTTGTTCCCTTGCGATATTTTCAGTACACACGTGGCTGTAGAGCATCTATTTGCCGACGAGGCTGGTTTTGATATCACCGAGGACTTTGTCGGATACTATCAGGCTATTATTCATCCACATCGCAGATATGTGCGCACATTAATCGAAGCTGTTGCCGATCTGGATATTGAGATGATTGCACCTTCCCACGGCTTCGCAATCCGGCATGATATTGCCAAGTTTATCGATTTGTACGCCTCTATGAGTACCGAAACCAAGGAGGATAAAAAAGTAGCGATTGTTTATGCCACCCTAAAAAATAACACTAAAAAAATGGCAAACATTCTGAAAGATTGCTTTTTGGAGAACCAAATCAAGGTGGAGCTATGGGATGTGGATAAAGCCGATGAAACGGAAATATTGAATAGTATTGCCTCAGCGGATGCTGTTTTCGTCGGTAGCTCTACTAAATATGCTGATATGACGGGCAAATTGGAAGACCTATTGCAACAAATGCAAAAGATGAATCTGGAAGGCAAGCTGGCTGCTGCGTTTGGTTCCTACGGTTGGAGCGGGGAAGCTATTGAAGTCGTGCAGGATTACTTGAACGGTACCAATATGAAGGTCCAAAGCACTTCAGATGTAATCAAATCAACAGGTATGACCCATGTGGAATTCCCGGTACGTATTCGTTTCTCTCCTACAGATGTTGAAAAAGTGAAAAAAATTAAAAATGCCGCTGAATTTGTCTCAGATCTACTGCTTAGTGTTATTTAAAACACAGTAGCATATAGCGAATAGGAGAGATACTGAATGGGTAACCCACATTACGTTATTATCGGAGGCAGTGTCGCCGCCGTCAACGCAGCAAAAGCAATTAGAGATCATGATGAGCTGGCTGAAATATCTATTTACGGAGAGGAAGCATCCTTTCCATATAACAGAGTCAAACTTTCCAAGGGACTATTTACTGATTTGCACAGTGACAAAATCCTGATCAAAAAGGAAAAATGGTTTGCCAATCAACGAATTCATGTGTATTCCGGTATCAAGATAACCGAGATACAGCCTGAGGATCGTACTATCCAAACCATAAATGGACAAACCGTTGCTTATGACAAGCTGCTACTGTGTACAGGAGCTCACAACCGTAAGCTTGTGCTAGAGGGGGCTTCTCTAAGGAATGTTCACAATATCCGTTTTCGACAAGATGCAGATAGCCTTAAAGCGGAATTGCGACAGGGAGACCGGATATGCATCATCGGCGGTGGTATTCAAGGCGTGGAAACCGCCTGGTCCTTCCAGCAAGCAGGGTATTCTGTAACCATACTGGAAGCCTCGCATCGGCTTTTGCCCCGCCAGCTAGATGAAAAGGCCTCCACTATTTTGACCGATCGTATGACCGATCGGGGTACTCAGGTACACCTTGGACAAGGCGTACAACGTATTAAAGGCACAGATCATGTTGAAGGTGTGGAACTTCAAGACGGCTCCGTTATCCCCTGCGAGCATGTCGTGTACTCTATCGGAATTGTACCTAATACGGAGCTTGCTCGCCAAATCGGCCTTGATATTGGACAAGGTATTCTGGTGAATGCGCAGATGGAGACCAGCTCCGCCAATATCTATGCAGCAGGTGATGCAGCCGAATTTCAGGGTAGAGTAGATGGGTTATGGGAAAGCGCAATGGAGCAAGGAAAAATAGCAGGTGCCAATATGGCGGGCGCATCCGTCAGCTATCAGCGTCCCCTCCCGGTAACCCTTTCGAACTGCTATGAGTCCCCTCTCTTTTCCATCGGTCTAGTAGATGAACGAATCTGCGACACCAGCCTGATTACTAAAAGTCAAGCTTCTTATACACGTATGTTCATACAAGACGGCTCTATCTGCGGCGTGATTGGCTTTGGGGATGCCCTTGCTTCACTACCATACAAAACAGCCATCATGCAGGGACTCAAACCGGATGCACCAGAGCTCACAAAAATTTTAAATGACAAGGAGAACTAGAGATGAAAAAATATGTATGTCAGCCCTGTGGATATATTTATGATCCTGCTATCGGCGACCCCGATGAAGACGTTATGCCCGGTACAGCGTTTGAGGATCTCCCGGAGGACTGGGTTTGTCCAGTCTGCGGTGAGGATCAAAGTCATTTTGCCCCAATAGATGATACAGAATAACAACCATGCACTATAACCTGTAGTTTCCGGTTTATGAATGGAGTGAATGAATGTGAATGAGATGTCCTGCCCCTGCCAGTGCGAAAAGGAGCCCTGTGCCCGCAAAGTACCTATCTTTTCCTCTTTGTCCTGCGAAGATTTGTGTAAGGTCAGCTCCATGATCCGACACCGAAAATATCAGAAGGGTGAGGCCCTAATTATCGAGGAACAAGCATCCGATACGCTGTACATTATTAAAAGCGGGCATGTCAAGCTGCTGAAGATGACGCCTCAGGGTAAGGAGCAAATCCTGCACATTCTAACAACTGGCGATTTTTTTGGCGAGTTGAACATATTTAACAGCGATGAGCTGAGTAACTTTAGTGCGTATGCCTTAAAAGATACTGATATTTGCATGCTCACCAAGGATGATATGGAGCAGTTGATCCGCAACAATCCCGATATCTCTTTGAAGCTGCTCAAAACCATTACTAAACGCTTGGCACATACCGAAAACCTGGCTCAAAGCCTAGCTACCAAAGACCCGGAAATCCGTATCGCCTATATGATTCTTGAGCTTGGACATAAATACGGAAAGCCGGATGGCTCCAATATTAAAATAAATCTCCCCCTTTCACGCGAAGAAATGGCTAATTATGTGGGTGTCACCCGCGAAACCATCAGCCGTAAATTTGGAAAATTTGAACAGCTGGGGATTATTTATAGCAAGGGTACACGAGAGATTACCATCTGCGATGTACAAAAACTGAACGAATATATGGATTGAGGCACATAGATACAATGTTACTCTAACATGAGGGCACCAAAAAAACCGCTTCTTTAACTTATGGATTGCAGTTGTTCTATCAACCACTTCCATTTCGTTAAAAGGCGGTTTTTACCATATTTTATACTCCACTAACGATCAATTGTCGTGTTCACGCCTTGGGAAGACGCTCCCCATGCAGGCCGCGCTGAAGGAAGTTCTGGCGAAACTCCGTCTGTGGAAGGAGCAGTCTCAATCGTGGTCGATTGGGAGCACTCCCACACTACTTTGACCAAATACCCAAACAACAACACATTCAACAATGATGTCACACACAAAATAATACCGTATTGATCCCGAGAATTGGAGCTATAGAAGATATCAAAGGTATTCAGGAAAATCGTAAGACTGAATCCACCTGCAAGCCATAAAAATCTGCGGTCTCGCAAATATAGATACGCCAGTACAGCTAACGCCGCCGCAGGGAACAAATACCTTTCATGCATGCTGGAAGCGAAGGTAAATACACCTGCAATGAGTACCAGTGCAGCTGCGGCTGCAAATTGTGGTTTGCGACTACGGATAAACATCCACCACGTGAACAGAGTCACCAACACAATGCAGATCATACCCCACGTATGGTAACTAAACAGGAACAGCGTTGTAGTGTCCTGCGTATAATTGCCTCCGATCAGTGCAAAAAAGTTATACGCGTTCACCGAAGCATACGGATACTCGCCGACCGTTCCCTTGTATAGGTCAAGTAGCCATAACGGTTCCTGCCCCCACGAAAATGGCAATATAACCAGAATGGTCGTCACAACGACACCGCCAATGGACAACAGCCAAGGTTGTATTCTGCGTTGTCTCAGCAGCTCGAAAAACAAAACTGGCCCATAAATAATTCCCTGTGGCTTCATCAATACCGCTACCGTAAACAATACGGTCGACCAGCCCACCCGGTTTTCCACAAGCAGCACAATCATGCCCACAATCAGCAGAGTAAAGAAAGAATCCACTTGCCCCCAGAAGGTCGAATTGATAAATACAGCTGGGTTAAACACGTAGAATATAGCCAATCCAAGGCTTATTCCATAGCCGACCCGTTTGCTCGCCAACCGGTACAGCATGTACGCTGTCACGATATCGGCTAATATATTTGGAAGCCGCAGCAGCACGGACATATAGGGACTGAAAGCATCCGTAGAGCCGATTTGACCGATCACATATAAAATATAAATATAGAACGGCGGATAATCACTTGATCCGTTCGTGTAAAAGCCCGATAAGCTATCCGCTGCTGTCGTAGCCCAGTTCCGGAATAGCATTAAATCCATGTGACCCGAAATCCATGGGGCGATCGCCATTCTTAAAAAGAAACCCACACCCAGCACAGTCCACAGCATCAGTCCTCGATTACGTTCCCCGAGCTTCCATTCACGAGCCCGAAAACGGTACGTAATAAACACGAACGCACCGAAGAACAAAGCGGCGAAAACCGCCAGCGGAGTCGCATAAGCAGATGAGGAGTTCCCACTTCTTCCACCACCCCCCATACCACCGCCAGGACCGCCCATGCCCATTCCAGATCCGTTACCAGACATGCCTCCGGGGCCTCTGTGCTGACCGTCTCTGGCGGCACCACTGCTGTCCGATGCAGACGTATCCGTTCCAGCCGTTGTACCTTGGTCACCCGATGTCGATGTCCCCTCAGTGGATGAGTCGGAGTCGGTAGTTTGGCCTGTCGTCCCCTGGTTCTTGCTGTCAGATCTGTTCGCTGAATCCGGCCCCCTCATACCTCCGCCAGGTCCGCCTCCTCCCCCAAACCCGCCGGATGGGCCCTGTCTAACAGCCGCAGACTGGGACGCGGAGCTACCTGAATAACTCCATAACGAAACGACACTAGCGACAGCACACAATATGAGACTAAATAGAAGTATATATTTCAGACCGTTCGCTTTCCAAACGTTCAAATCCGATGCACCTCTCTCTGTTTCTATTTTCCTCATATTGTATCTGCTTTAGCTTAGGACTTTGTGAGTTCTGGCTGAATGTTGGCTGAATATGGAATCATCACACTGAAGATTGTCGTTCCATCTCCATAATCGCCCTTTCCAGCTGAGATTGTGGATGCTTCAACATGTTGCCGTGACCGACAGCTAATAAAGATGGATCGAAACTCGCCAGCTTTTTGGCGCTTTTCAGCGAAATTTCCTTGTTCCAGGTAGCCAGTGCCGGAAAAGGAAACAGCGGTTTAAGCCTTCCCGATACCGCTATACCTCCTCGGGTCTGAATGGCGTCGCCTGCAATCAACGCTCGGGTACGAGTATCCAAAAATGCCATCGAACCCGGCGTATGTCCTGGTGCGCTGATCGCCAACAGCGAACCTACATGATCCCCATCCTCCAGTAAAACGTCAGGCTGGGTAAGGATATGCTTCGGTACATCGCCCCGAATTAGAGTATCCGGTTCCCCTGCCTCCAACGATACATCGCCCTGTAGCAGCGGTGCGTCCCGCCTTGAAATGAATACTTGCGCGTCAGGATACCTTGCCTTCAGCTTATCCAACGCACCCACATGATCCCCATGGGCATGGGTAAGTACAATTCGAATAATCGGCTGCCCGATCCGCGCCGCAGCCTGCTCTATACCACGGGTACTGTATGGCAATCCGGCATCTACTAAGGTGAGCCCCTCTTTCTCCTCCACCAAATAACAGTTCACCGGGAACAGCCGGGGCATAAACGTCAATTGATACAGATGCTGTACCTGAACAATACGCATTTCAGCTCATCTCCTTGTCTTCATCACAAACTAATCATATTAGTATTATAATTAATATAATTAGTTTTAAGCAACTGTTTTTGCTGCTATTCAGCCGGAGTTGGAGCTTGGGACTACTACGGGGACGATCACACTGAGAAAAACAGCAAAAAAGCATCCCCGGAACTCTGCCTCCGTGGATGCCTCTCAAAGCAAAAATTAGTCTTAGATACGAATCTTCCTGCACGCTCCCTTTGCCCAGTCTTGGGAATGGTGATATCGAGATGTCAGGAGATCCAGATATCATTGCAGAAACTTGGTACAACTTATACGAGAAAAAAGACAGCTTTGAAGAAACATTCCCAAAAGAAATGGATCCAACAACTTCATCCGTAATTACAGCCGGATTGCCTCAGCAATAGGCGTACTGCCAGACACCAGATTAATTGAACGATGATACGTCTGCTGTTCCTCCAGCACTGCTATGACCACTGCCGCCACATCTTCACGGGAAATGGTGTGGCTGGTGAAATCCTCACCGGTAGCAACTTTGCCGGTGCCCACATCATCCGTCAGGCCACCCGGACGAAGAATCGTGTAGTCCAGGTTGCTCGCTTCTAACAGGCGGTCAGCGTAATGCTTCGCCACATAATACGGTTTAATGGATTCGGGCCACTGCTCCCGTTTCTCCGCATGTAGGGCGCTGACCATAACGAAGCGTTGGATACCTGCTTGTTCGGCGGCTTCCATCGCCTTGACTGCTCCATCCAGGTCGATGAGCAGCGTTTTATCCGCTCCTGTTTTTCCACCGGAGCCTGCCGTGAATACGATAGCATCGCTACCTTTTATAGCTTCGGCAATTTCACCAACCGTCCCTTCGAGGTCAGATACCACCGTTTCTGCTCCCAAACGTTCAAGCGCTTCGGCCTGATCCGAATGGCGGGTCAACGCCTTTACACGATGCGATTTATTTTGCCCCAGTAGACGAACAAGATGTCTGCCTACTTTTCCATTTGCACCAATCACCAGTACGTTCACTCATATCCCCCCTGTATTCAGAGTCTCTCATCTACATTATACAGATGTATTTTACCCTTCGGGTCTGCGACGCAACCATGTTAGCTGCATCAGGTTGAAATCAGACTTCTTTGGTCAGCTCACCATCTCGCTTTTGCTGCACACGCAGACCTGCCAAAAAGGTAGCCATCATCACCTCAATGCTCCGGTCCACCTCTACAGGCAAACCAAACCCGCCCTTTTGTTCAAGCGAGGCAAATCCATGAAGCAGGCTACGGAATCCCCTCGCTGCATGAATGCAATCTTCTTCCTTGAAGCCGTAACCACTGGACAGGACGGTAATGACCAGCTCGGCCACGCGATCCGCAGCCTGCCTCATTTCGGTATCATTTCGATCAGTTGCATACAGCATCGCTTCATACAAACCGGGTCGCTCGCGAGCATACCGCATATACGCCTTCCCCATAGCGGTTAGCGCATCTGCGCCCGCTCTACCAACTGCTGCGCTCATCAAAGCTTCCTCCAACTGTTCGAGACTGTGCAATGCCAGTACTTGGCGCAGTCCGTTCAATCCGTCCACGTGGTTATACAAGGACGGAGGGCGAATGTGCAACTTTTGCGCCAGCGTGGTGAGCGTGACATCCCCCATCCCTTGTTCATTGGCAATGTCCTCGGCAGCCCGCAGAATATCTTGCAGCTTTACTCCGTTTCTAGGCGACATCATCCAGCCTCCTTTCATCGAATTTCTATGTAATTCGGTTCCTTATACATATACAGAATCGATCCAGATTCTATTTTAACTAATCCTGTTAGTTTATACAAAGAAAATGCCGTTTACCGCAGCCAACCTGCATCGAATCTTTACAGAAGAGCATAGCAGTCATTACTGATATAATAAAAAATAAGATCATAGAACGGATCTGATACCTTTCTCGATCCCCTACAAAGGAGCTAGCTATATCTATGGAACCCAAACCACTTCCAGCTATTGAATTTAACCACATCATCAAATATTTCACCGGGTCTGGACAACAACGTGCGGTTCTGAACGGGATTACCGCAAAAGTTTCCCCCGGCAAAATCACCACGTTGGTCGGTCCATCGGGGTCTGGTAAAAGCACGTTGCTTTCACTGTGTAACCTCCTAATGACACCGGATGAAGGGGAAATCCGTGTCCTCGGCAAACCTATATCGGAGTGGGAGATCCCTGAACTGAGACGGAAAGTCGCATTGGTTTTTCAGGATGCCCCCATGCTTCAGGGAACTGTCCTGTACAATCTCCAAACCGTAGAACGGCTGCACGGTACAGTGCTGGATGATCCTGCCAGCCTGTTGGAACGCGTAGGGCTCACCCGCGACCTGTTGGAACAGAAGGCGCAGGAACTGTCTGGCGGACAAAGACAACGCTTGGCCTTGGCGCGGACGCTTGCGAACCGCCCGGATATTTTACTGCTGGATGAGATTACTTCTGCACTGGACCCTGCCTCGGTCAAAGAGGTTGAGGAACTGCTGCTACAAATGAACAAAGAAGAGGGAACAACGATGATCTGGATTACGCATCATATGGAACAAGCCCGCCGGATAGGCCACGAAACATGGCTGATGAGCGACGGAAGACTGATAGAACAAGCGGATACGGAAACGTTTTTTAATGCTCCGCAGCATAGTGAGACCCGCAAGTTTGTAGCAGGAGAATGGGTATGACGATTGTTGCCTTGATTCTCTCTCTCGGTTTTGTATTTATCGCCATTGTCATGTCCAAATCCTTCAAACTCGGTCTGGACCGAGACATGATCATCGCCACGATCAGAGCGTCCGTTCAACTGCTGGCGATTGGATATGTATTGCATTTGATTTTTGGGATGCAAAGCTACGGATTTATCGTATTATTCATTCTGCTCATGATTACCGTAGCCTCACAAAATGTTGCGCGCAAAGGACGATTTATCCCCGGTCTCATGTGGAAGTCATTCCTGACGTTGCTGTGTGTGGAAATCGTTACACAGACATTCCTCATTGGCCTGCATATTATTCCGGCGACAGCCCGATATATGATTCCGATTAGCGGTATGATCATTGGCAGCTCCATGATTTTGTCCAGTCTGCTGGTATCCCGGCTCAAGTCGGAAGTCCTGCTGCGCAAGCCTGAAATCATGCTCATTCTGGCACTAGGCGGCACGCCTAGACAAGCCATCTTCCCTATACTCAAGGATTGCATACGTTCCAGTATGATTCCAACCATTGAGGGGCAGAAAACGCTGGGGCTTGTACAGCTTCCCGGCATGATGACCGGACAAATCATCGCAGGTGCCAATCCGATTGCCGCTGTGCGTTTGCAATTGCTCATCGTATTTACCACCATGACCTCTGCTATTTTGACCAGCGTGCTGCTCAGCCTGTTCATTTATCCGGCATTATTTAACCGCCAGCAACAACTGCACACCGAAGCATGGGAACACTAATCAGGTGAATATCCCCAGTTATCTGCTATTTGGAAAAATAAAAGGGACATGTTTAATTCCTGACACAAAGGTTAATAGATACACGTACCCGCTTTACTAAAATTCGATGAGGAGTGATTGAACATGGCTAACAACAACCAAAATGGCAAAATGAGTCGCGAAGAAGCAGGACGTCTAGGTGGAGAAGCTACTGCTAAAAATCACGACAAAGAATTTTACCAAGAGATTGGCGAAAAAGGTGGCGAGGCCACTTCCAAAAATCATGGCAAGGACTTCTACCAGGAAATTGGTGAAAAAGGCGGCGAAGCCACTTCCAAAAACCATGACAAGGAATTCTATCAGGAAATCGGACGCAAGGGCGGCGAAGCCCGTGGCAATTCAGACCAAAGTGATAGCGACGGGAAAATGAGTAGGGAAGAAGCAGGCCGCAAAGGCGGCGAGGCTCGCGCACGCCAACGTAAAAATAATTGACAATAAAGCTATGCCGTCGGTGCAATCCTATGAAGAGGCACAGACTGCGTATAAACACAAAGTAAGTTGACGTTTATGTTATAAAAGCCTATCTGCCGGAAGAATGGCAGATAGGCTTTTTGTGTAAAAGTTACTTTCAACATCGGATCATACACCTTACAATATACATAAACAGGATAAATAACCAATCATACATATTTTATTACAACTGAAAGAATGGATTATGGGGGGGTGCCCAGATGTTGATTACAAAAAATAAAACGGCTGCAACTATTTTAAAAATTATATTTTTTTCACTAATTTTCAGCTGGATTTATTATTATTCAGGTCATCACTCGACAGAAATCGCTAAGCTAGTTAAAACTACAGATGATTACTTGGTCATACAGAGAGATGCTTCTAACGGAGGTGTATATAAAGAATTATATATTTCCTCAAAGTCCGCGATCCCTCCTCTGGTTATAGGCAAACAATATTATTTCGTGTCTGATCAAAGGTACTTTCAACACCCATATATCCGCTATGTAGAGGAGTAAAGCAGAACAAGAGAAAAAAACACATGCAACTCAAGTCAAATATTCCTGCATTCCGGCTGTTAAGATGGAGTCGAAAGGAGGGAACGCTCGTGTATGAATGGAACGAAATGGTTCAGCTTATGATCGATTGGATTGATAATAATCTTACTTCAGCACCTTCGTTGTTGAGAATGTCCAATCAGTTAGGCTACTCCCCTTACTACTGTACAAAACAGTTTCATTCCCTTACAGGAATAACGTTAAGGGATTATGTGTGGATGCGCCGGATTAGCCGTGCCGCGCTAGAACTCCGAGATGGCAATGTCCGCATCCTCGATGTTGCAATAAAGTATGGGTTTTCTTCACAGGAGGCTTTTACACGGGCATTTGTAAAAGCATTCGAGGTAACTCCGGCTGTATACCAGAAGGAGCCCCGACCTATTCCGTTAGCCATTCGCGTTGAGGTGTTCTCTCCTTATCATTACCATTTGAAGGAGCGGGATAAGATGGTTAAGGATCATTTGCAAGAAGCTGAAGTCAAAATCGAGCATATACCAGCACACAAATTTATTGGAATCTGGGATACTTCTTCTCGAAACTACGGTGATTTCTGGAGAAACGGTCACAATTGTGATGAAATTTGCGGAACATTGGAAAGCATGTCTCATCTCAAGCTTCCCGAACAATTGGGCCAAACTGCGGGCTGGTTCTATCAGGATGGTCAGAAGGGATATCTCTATGGAATACCGGTTGCCGCTGACTACGCCGGAGAGATTCCCGCAGGAATGAAGTGCCGGGACATCCCCGAATCAGATTACCTGGTGTTTTTCCACCCACCCTTCAATTATTTAAAAAACAATGGAGACGTTATGAGAATGGTAGAGGAGAAAGCTTGGAACTTTGACCCTAGCAGCCTGGGGTATGAATGGGATGAGGAAACGAAGCAAGATTATCAGCGGCATTTCCCGGAAGGATATGGCTACGCAGTGCTACGTCCAGTAAAAAAAGTGTAGAGAAAAAGAATCCGAAGAAGCCGCTACGATCAGGATGCTGTTAGTCATCTTGCGGCTTCTTGTTTATTAGAATGGAATGGAGGTATAGGCAATGAAATCTTTTCGTTTTTGGCTAGTCCTAATCTCGTATCTAGTTATTACTGTAAATATTACGGGGCACGACGACTATAATATGCTATTGGCTATCGTTAGCCCATTGGTTTGGATGTATGAATCATTTCGATTTGTGCGAGAAGCAGACATCCCCATAACCATTGTTTACTTCACTACACTAGTTTTCTGGTATCTCATTGGATACGCTTTGGACCGTTTGATTAGAAAATTGAAAAATTAAAATCACTTGAAATTATCTTCTAAATTGTCGTCTACTTTGTCAGGCTCAAACTCGACCGTTCTGTTTTAAAACGATAATCATCAGACAGTGAAATCATCTTATCATAATCGCGACTCATAGAAGCGTTCATATATTCTGAAAATGTCGAGACAGCAGTCTCTTTGGGCTTATCGGGGAAGTTTATAGGGCTCCTTATCCCCTCCAAAACCCGTAGCAATTACGGTCAAAATCCCTCCTAAGACAACCAAGCAAGCCAACTTATTTCTTAGTACCATTTTCAATTAACAAAACCCCCTTTATTATAAATTTTACCATCTATTTTTCAGCGTATCACAATAGCGTGTATCTCAACTTAAAAAGATGCTGTAAAACGCAGCATAACTTCTTGTAAAGTCCCATTCATTTAAATCCAAGGTCATGCCTTTAATATAATTTTATTTTAACGAAAATACTCACTGAATTCCTTTGTTACCTTATGTAATGTCTTCTTCCCATCCTGTAAACTAAGTTCCATCAAGCGGTAACCGCTGGATCATAGAGAGGATGAGATATTTATGAGTTTGGATAATAGAGTTTTTGCGATACAAGCTGGTCTGGACGGACGTGTAAATGCAGTTATAGATCAAACCCTTGCCGAAAAGCGTCTGATCGGCACAGTCGTCATGATATATATGGATGGTTCACCCGTGTATGTCCGAGCGGCAGGGCTGGCTGATCGAGAAGAACAACGTCCTATGCAAGAGGATGCTTTATTTCGGCTTTCTTCTGTATCCAAACCGATTGTATCTACTGCGGCTTTGGTTTTGGCAGCCCAAGGATTGATTAAGCTCGATGAATCTATTGAACGCTGGTTGCCCGATTTTCGCCCCCGATTAATCAGTGGTGAGCAGCCCTCCATTACAGTAGGCCAATTGCTGACACATACTGCCGGGTTGACCTATGGCTTTTTAGAGGAAGAAGGCGGGGGTCCCTATCATCGTGCAGGCGTATCAGATGGCATGGATTTTTCAAATCTTACGCTGGAGGAGAACTTGCAACGTTTGGCTTCTGTGCCTCTGTTATATACACCGGGTAAAGCATGGGGATATTCGATTGCTACTGATGTGCTCGGCGCTATCATTAGCCGCGTATGTGGCACAAGCCTTGATGCAGCTGTTAAAAAACTCGTTACCGAACCTCTCGGTATGCACGACACCAGTTTCGCGGTCGCGGATGCCGGACGGCTTGCGGCTCCTTATGTCAATGATATATCAGAACCCCGGCGGATGCGTGAGCTTGAGGTTGCGCAGGTTTTTGAAGGTACTGCAGGACTTCGTTTTCAGCCTGCGCGAGCCTTTGATCCCACGGCTTTCCACTCTGGTGGCTCAGGTATGATTGGCAGCGCAAAAGATTTCATGCGACTGCTGGAAACACTGCGAAACGGCGGCAATCCGTTACTTTCAGAGGAATGGGTCCGCGAAATGGGCACCATCCAGACCGGGAACCTTCCCTTGGCAGGCTGGCCGGGACGGGGCTTTGGACTAGGATTCACCGTACTCCAAAATCCCGACGAAAGTGGGACAGCAGAATCACCCGGAACGTGGCGTCTCGGAGGAGCTTACGGTCATTCGTGGTTCGTTGATCCCGCACTAAGACTCAGTGTGGTCGCCTTTACCAATACAGCATTTGAAGGGATGTCAGGTCCGTTTACAACCGAGCTTTGCCAAGCCATTTACGGTAGCTCAAATAGGGTCTAATAAAGTAGGGGTTACATGTTTATGGTCTACAGGCGAGGACAGGACAATTAACGTGGTAGAGTGCCCATGCTTTCCACACTCATCCCCGAACTGCTCCAGCTTGAGCATAGACTCAACCATGACTTTCAGTAAGTAATTTTGCTCGCCGCTGATTCTATGGCACTCAATGACTTCAGGTGCAGATTGGCAAAACTCAACAAATGAATTGCATTGGTTGGTGTGCACGAGCACGTGAGCCATGATCGGCTTTCCAACTTTCTCATGTGAAACTGTGGCACGATACCCGGTGATAATACCTTTATCCTCCATGCGCCGTACTCTTTCCGTTACGGCAGGCTGGGAAAGTCCAACCTCCTTACCCAGCTCGGTCATGGAGATACGCGCCTGGTTTTGTAGACACAACAAAATTTTATGATCCACTTGGTCCATCAAATCCATCTCCTTAAATCCAAGGTAATATTGCATAAACGCAATTATTATTATGTAGTATTTCGAATATTGACTTATTATTTTATGATTTAATGAAATATTAGCATGCAAAATCAAGGACGTAAAGTAGGAGGACATGGAGAGGGAATGAAACTAATGAAATATAGTAAGCCCCTGCTTTTCATCGCACTTGGCCTATTTGGTGTATACACGATTGAGTTCGGTGTGGTTGGCATTTTGCCGGTCATCATTGAACGTTTTCATATTACGGCAGCTCAGGCCGGGTTTCTTGTCAGTTCATTTGCATTGATCATCGCGCTGTTCGGTCCCTTCATGGTGCTATTGATGTCCAGGTTTAACCGCAAGCGAATCATGACAATGTCGTTGTTTGTTTTTGCCATAACAAGCTTGCTGTCAGCCTATACATCCAACTTTTATATACTAGTGATTTTACGTATCATTCCGGCTCTGTTTCACCCGGTGTATTTCTCGCTTGCCTTTGTCGCTGCTACTGCGTTGTATCCCCCGGAAAAGGCAACGCAAGCTTCCGCCAAAGCCTTTCTCGGCACGAGCATGGGAATGGTACTCGGTATTCCAATTACGGCCTATATCGCCAATCAAATTTCATACGAGGCCTCCTTCTGGTTTACTGCGGTAGCGAATGGGATTGCAGGGATTGGTATTTTATTCATGCTGCCGGATACACCACAAGCCGAAATGTTCTCCTATCGGAAGCAGCTTGGCATTTTGCGTAAAATACCACTGTGGCTCAATATCGGGGCAGCTACTTTTATTTTTGCAGCCATGTTCTCGGTGTATAGCTATTCTGCCGAATATTTGGGACAAAATACAGGGATGAGCAGCAATGTTATCAGTTTTCTACTTATTATTTTCGGCATCGGCGGAATGCTCGGCAATCTATTGGCTGGCAAGCTCATGGGCTTGCATAAGGTACGCACCGCTCTTTTTCATCCAGTAGCCTTGGGGGGCACCTATTTGCTGCTGTACGGGATCAGTTCTTCATTTATCCCTACGCTCTTCATCATTATTGTGTGGGGGGCCGTTCATACCAGCGGACTGATTGTCGCCCAGATTTGGGTGATTGATGAGGCCAAAGAAGCTCCCGCGTTTGCCAACAGTCTTTACATCTCGTTTATTAACCTAGGGGTTTCGCTGGGCTCGCTGGCAGGGGGATGGTTTATTGCCAGAGCCGGTATCCAGGGGACGCTGTGGAGCGGTTTGCTGTTCGCCATGCTGGCGATGGTATGTATCGGGACTAAAGTAATTTATCCACGTATTTTTCGAAAATATAAAGGGTTAGATGTGCAAAACTAAAGAGTTGCAAGAGGGCCAAGCCTGTTATCATAAAAAAAACCGGTCAACACTTTGTATGGTGTTGAACCGGTTTTTGTTTAATGATTTATTCCTGCCTGTCGGATTGGATTAGAATGAAACATGCACTTCGTTGCGAATTGAATCAACGTATAACCGCCATCTGGGAACAGCACGCTTCCGGTGGTAAACTTGTTCGTCATCAGATACAACACAGTATGTGCAATTTCCTCATTATACCCCACCCCGGTGTAAACAGATGGTCGAATGCTCCGACTTTTTCAAAAAACGCCTGAACCTCTTCCTCTATTTGATTATTAAGCATGTTGATTATGTAAATTCGTATTATTCTCAGCTACTCTATGGGGATCATATCATAACTATTTTAAAGGAATACTTATTTTTATTCAGATGGGCTTCCCTGCACTGAGCTTTTGCGATAGGATGTCGGCGACTGGCCCGACCAGCGCTTGAACTGTCTGCTAAAATGCGCAATATCCCCATAGCCGAGCATATCGGCAATTTGTTGCACCGACCATTGCGGATCAGCCAACAGCAACTTGGCCTCATGCAGCACAAGCCCGGATAGATATACACGGGGGGAAACGCCGAAAACACTACGGAATACACGATTACAATGGGATACGCTAATACCTAACTCGGATGAAATCCCCTCGATCCCATCCTGTTTTTCCACCGATCCAGCCTGCCCATAGGGCTGATTCACTCTGCCCTGAAGACGACTGGCAATCTGATGGGCAAGCTCTGCCTGCACATATCCACGCCCTGGCAGATGAGCGGCTTCGCTGGATACAGCCTCCCACAACGTTGCGAACAGTTCAAACACAGCAGATTGAATCCGCATTCGCTTTGCCACCGAATCACTACCAATTCCTATGTCTTCCGGCGTTGAAAGATCGAGCAACTTGCCCAGCGCTGGTCCCATCTGCCCTGCCACGGTGCCTTCAGCTGGAAACAGCACCTGCTCCAGACGACTCAGCAGCGAGAGAAACAGCTTATCATCAATGTCGAAATGCATACAAAAATACGTAAATCCCTCTCCGTTACTATGACTGGAGTGAACAATCCCCGGACGCAGCAGCACCAGATCACCCTGTCGCTGGGTATAGCTACGACCATCCACAACCATGATCTGTTCTCCCGCAAGCACGATGTTAATTTCATATTGAGGATGCTCGTGTGGCGGATAGCTCCAGTCTCTTCCCACACTTCGTGTATGAATGGCAAACAGATTGACTGTGGTCCGCACATCGGGAAAAAAGAATTCCTCTCCGGCAGCTGTAAGGTCCGGATGATGGGGACGCTTCGGTAAACGTGGTGACGACATGTTTTCCCTCCTGGCTTACTTACATGGATATACCCCAGTATATCGCTTTCAGCGCGATTTGGATAAATAGTTGAGCGATTTGACAATGGTTCCCCACCACATGACATGCTAGGCTCTAAGTGAAGTTAATCAAAGTTGAACTTTATCATGAAAGGGGTTTCATTATATGTCGAAAAATATATTTTATAACACACAGCATGCACCTATCGGTTCCTTTTCCAGCTTTACACTTGGGTTTAAGGGTAATCGCGGCGGACTTGGTTTGGAGCTGGGCAAGCCTGCCGACGAAAATGTATATATCGGGCTGCAATCCAGAGATGGCGAATCATACGAGGCGCTTCCCTTCTTTGCATCCACACAGGATGAAAGTGCCCGCTACGACGTGGAGAAAAAGGGTAAACGAACGGAACCGCAGCTTATGGCCTTTGCTGATTCCGACATTACCCGTGAGCTAAAAGTAGGAACGGATACATGGCAGGCCGGCGATTTGACGTTCCGGCTGTACTCTCCTGTTCGCCCGGTACCCGAGCCGGGAATTGCAGGTATGGATGAACTGCGAGCAGCGTTGGTTCCGGCGGTATTCGCCGAGCTAACCGTCGATAACACGCAGGGGACTGCAGCGCGAAGAGCTTTTTTCGGCTATCAGGGCAGTGATCCGTATAGCGGCATACGCATTATAGGAGAAGATCCGCGCAGGGACACTACGGATTCTACCCCATTGGAGGAAAGACTCACAGGCATCGGCCAAGGGCGCAGTACAGCCATTGTGACCAACAGCAGCGAAGCAGTACCTGCCAGCGGATTTGCAATGGAGAAGCTGCTTGGGGAGACCATGGCCGAGAATTTATCCTTTGGCCTGGGCACGACGGGTGCGCTCCTGATGGACGTTCCCGCAGGTGAGAAGCGCACATATGCCTTCGCCATATGCTTCTATCGCGGCGGCATTGTGACAACAGGCATCGAAGCGTCGTATTACTATACCCAGCTGTTCAAGGATATTGAGGACGTGGGAAACTATGCGTTGAAGCATTTTACAGACCTGACTGCAGCCTGTGTTCAGGCTAATCGCTGGATGGAGTCGGCAGACCTGAGCCCGGACCAGAAATTTATGCTCGCTCAGGCGATCCACAGCTACTACGGCAGTACTCAACTGCTGAGTCACCAAGCGGACGGAGAACCGATCTGGATTGTGAACGAAGGCGAGTATCGGATGATGAATACCCTCGATCTGACGGCGGATCAGCTTTATTATGAATTGATTTTGAATCCATGGACGGTACGCAACGAGCTGGAGTGGTTTGTCCAAAGGTACAGCTATCGGGATGAGGTACGCTTTCCGGGAGAGGAACAGACCTATCCCGGTGGTATCACGTTTACCCATGATATGGGCGTAGCCAACGTGTTCTCCCGGCAGGGATACTCCTGTTATGAGCTGGCAGGGATTGACGACTGCTTCTCTTACATGAGCCACGAGGAACTGGTGAACTGGCTTTGCTGCGCCACGGTATATATCGAGCAGACACAGGATCAGTCATTTACGACACGTATGCTACCTATTTTGTGTGACTGCTTCGAAAGCATGCTACGACGGGATCACCCCGACCCGGCACAACGAAACGGCTTGATGGGCTTGGACAGCTCTAGAACCCGGGGAGGCGCGGAAATTACGACCTACGACAGTCTGGACGTATCTCTGGGTCAGTCCCGCAACAACATCTATCTGGGCAGCAAATGCTGGGCTGTATATGTTGCTCTGGAAAAGATATTTGCCTCAAAAGGGCTTAACTCCCTTTCACAGGAGGCTGGCTTACAGGCAGACAAATGCGCAGCAGCGATCACAGCACATATGACAGACAAGGGCTATATTCCAGCAGTTATTCAGGAAGGTAATGACTCGCAGATTATTCCTGCCATTGAGGGACTGATCTTCCCTTACTTTACAGGATGTGAGGCTGCGCTTAAGCCTGATGGACGGTTCGGTGGATATATCCAAGCACTGCGGCGCCATTTGGAAACTGTACTGGTACCGGGAGTTTGTCTGTTTGAAGACGGAGGCTGGAAGCTGTCCTCGACCAGTAACAACTCCTGGCTGAGCAAAATCTATCTGTCACAGTTTATTGCCCGCGAGCTGCTGGAACTGCCTTGGGAAGAAGCTGGGCAGGCCGCAGACGCTGCCCACGTCTCATGGCTTCTTCACCCTGAAGAATCCTATTGGTGCTGGAGCGATCAGATACTCTCCGGTATTGCCCATGGCAGTAAATATTATCCGCGCGGAGTTACCGCTATTTTGTGGCTGTATGAAGGCAACGGCAACCGTCTGACTCTCCCAGAGCATATGAGTCAGGATCAGAAACAGCATGTCTGAGGATCATCTTCACCTGCCCAAAAGGAGGCTCCAATATGAGCAAGCTTATGGATATGCCAAAAGAAAGCGGCTATGCGGCTTGGCTGCATTACAGCCGCAATAGTAAGGTACAAAAGCTGCCCGCTTGGTGCAGGGTCATCGTGGTCCATGAGACAGATGAAGTGCTTCAATCGGCTGCGAGTGAGCTTCAGCACGGATTGACCTCCATGTTTGGACAGCAGCCGAAAATCAGCACCGTTCCTGTAAATGCGCCATTCATTGCGCTGGGTACGTTCCCAACGCATCCTTTGGTCGCAGAACGATTCAGTGCGGCGGAACAGGCAGAAGTGGGCGCGGAAGGCTACCGAATTCGCGGGCTAGAGATGCCAGATCCGGCATATTCAGCTTTGCACAGTAACGATGAGTTCAAAGGACCGTACGTTATAGTCGCGGGGCAGACCTCCAAAGGCGTATTGTATGGAGTCTTTCATCTGCTGCGCTACCTTCAAGGAGGATTAGACGGCAAACTGAAACCCGCCGCCGAGGAATCATTGCACGCTCCCCTTCTAGACCTATTGTCTAATCCAGCTAATCCCATCCGCATGATCAACCACTGGGATAACATGGATGGTAGTATTGAACGCGGGTATGCGGGTGGGTCCATTTTCTACGACAATAATGCCTTTACTGCAAATATGGAGCGCCTGCGAGACTATGCCCGTCTACTCGCTTCTGTAGGCATTCAAGCGCTATCCATTAACAATGTGAATGTCCATCAGGTAGAAACCGAGCTGATTACAGATAAATTCCTACCGGATGTGGCCGAAGTAGCTGCGGTATTCCGCGCCTATGGCATACAGATCTACTTGAGCATTAACTATGCCAGTCCTATTCAGCTCGGCGGGTTAACTACAGCCGATCCCTTGGAACCAGCTGTAGCTGAATGGTGGCAGACCAAAGCCCAGGAAGTTTACGCCGCCGTTCCTGATCTGGGTGGTTTTGTGGTCAAAGCCGATTCCGAAAATCGGCCCGGACCGTTCAGCTACGGGCGCCATCACGCCAATGGAGCCAATATGCTGGCAGATGCGTTGCAGCCCTATGGCGGACGTGTGATTTGGCGCTGCTTTGTCTACAATTGCAAGCAGGACTGGCGCGATCGCAAGACGGATCGGGCCCGCGCAGCCTTTGACCATTTTAAACCACTGGATGGGCTGTTTCGGGAGAATGTCATTTTACAGATCAAAAATGGCCCCATGGATTTTCAGGTGCGGGAGCCTGTCTCCCCCCTGTTCGGTGCGCTGGAATCCACTCAGGTACTGCTGGAATTTCAAATTGCGCAAGAGTACACCGGCCAACAGAAGCATCTATGTTACCTTGTTCCCCAATGGAAGGAAGTATTGGATTTTGACACCTACGCCCTAGGAAAAGGCTCCACCATCAAGCGTATTGTGAGTGGCGCCCTGCATTCTCCCAAACCTACCAACTATGGAATAGCCGCTGTATCCAATATTGGTGCAGACACCAATTGGACCGGACATTTGCTCGCCCAGTCCAATCTTTATGGCTATGGTCGACTGGCATGGGACCCGGAGCTGTCTGCGGAGGAAATCGCTGATGAGTGGGTTCGGCTGACGTTTGGCAGACAAGGGAATAGCGAAGGCGACACAGATTTAATTTCTACCATTAAGCAGATGCTGCTCGATTCATGGAATATCTACGAATCCTACACCGCCCCTCTGGGGGTCGGCTGGATGGTCAGTCCCGATCACCACTATGGGCCGGATGTAGACGGGTACGAATATTCCAAGTGGGGAACCTACCATTTTGCTGATTGCCGAGGGATTGGAGTAGATCGCACGACCGCAACCGGGACCGGCTATGCAGGACAATATTTTGCTCCCCATGCCGATATCTATGAATCTACGGACACCTGTCCGGATGAGCTGCTCTTATTCTTTCACCATGTCCCTTATACACACTTGCTCCACTCCGGCCAAACTGTCATACAGCACATTTATGATACCCATTTTGAAGGTGCAGAACGTGCGGCCCATCTCCGAGACACATGGGTTAGTCTACGAGGGCAACTGAATGATACCATGTATGAACAGGTGCTGGAGCGGCTGGAGCATCAGGCAGAGCATGCCAAAGAATGGCGGGATCGGATCAATACGTATTTCTACCGTAAAAGCGGCATTGCCGACCAGAAGGATCGCCCTATTTATTAAGCAGGCTGTCTCGGCAATACTTTCCATACAGACTGGAACAAGACTTTATACGCTTAGGTTCATTTTCTCCTATACTGGCTTGGCTATCCGCACATCACTAAAAGGCATGCGTCTTCCTCAGACCGATGCCTTATTTTTTTGCCTGTAGACTTTTAGGCACACGGTTGCTTACGTAAAATGTCATATTTGTCCACCTTGAGTGCGCAATAAATTCTTCTTTTTATGCAACCGCTTGCTTTATACTATTTTTGTAGACGTTTACAAAATGTTGTCGAATTAGAATATGCTTTGGGGAGGATGATCGGTTTGACCTTGTATCGAAGTCTATGGAAAAAAGGGTGTATGCTTCTACTAAGCCTTGTGCTGTCTCTGACCGCCTTCATTGGCTCACCCTCTAATACGGCGAGCGCTGCGGTTGCAGATGATTTTCAAGCTTCCGTTATGGGACCGCTGGCGAAAATCAATGACTGGGGT
The DNA here is from genome assembly GCF_054602585.1 of Paenibacillus sp. SEL3. NCBI lineage: Bacteria > Bacillati > Bacillota > Bacilli > Caryophanales > Paenibacillaceae > Paenibacillus > Paenibacillus sp. SEL3. The sequence goes on from NZ_CM137725.1 coordinate 2,937,310, forward strand.
TCCTTTAAAAAGCAGCTACAAACGTTGAAAAACAATGGCGTATATGCCATCACTACCGACGTCTGGTGGGGCTATGTGGAGAGCGCAGGAGATAACCAGTTCGATTGGAGCTACTACAAAACCTATGCAAATGCCGTGAAAGAAGCGGGACTGAAGTGGGTTCCTATCATCTCAACGCATAAGTGTGGAGGAAATGTAGGAGATGACTGCAACATCCCACTACCAAGCTGGCTGTCGAGCAAAGGCAGTGCAGATGAAATGCAGTTCAAGGACGAAAGCGGCTATGCCAATAGTGAAGCCCTTTCCCCATTGTGGAGCGGAACCGGTAAACAATATGATGAGCTGTATGCCTCATTCGCTGAAAACTTTGCCGGGTATAAAAGTATCATTCCCAAAATTTATTTGAGTGGCGGTCCTTCCGGGGAATTGCGCTATCCGTCCTACTATCCAGCAGCAGGGTGGAGCTACCCGGGACGAGGCAAGTTCCAAGCTTATACTGAAACAGCCAAAAATGCATTCCGCACAGCTATGAATGACAAGTACGGATCATTGGACAAGCTTAATGTTGCTTGGGGCACCAAGCTTACCAGCCTTAGCCAAATCAATCCACCGACCGATGGGGATGGATTTTACACGAATGGCGGATATAATTCCACGTATGGAAAGGATTTTCTGTCGTGGTACCAAAGTGTACTTGAGAAGCATTTAGGTGTCATCGGAGCAGCGGCCCACAAAAACTTCGATTCTGTGTTTGGTGTCCGGATCGGGGCCAAAGTTTCCGGTCTGCACTGGCAAATGAACAATCCTGCTATGCCGCACAGCACAGAACAAGCAGGTGGATATTATGATTACAACCGTCTCATTCAGAAATTCAAGGATGCCGATCTAGACCTGACATTCACTTGCCTGGAGATGACTGATAGTGGCTCAGCACCGAATTATTCGTTGCCGTCCACCCTGGTTGATACCGTCTCCTCCATCGCGAATGCCAAGGGTGTTCGCCTGAATGGTGAAAATGCACTTCCGACAGGCGGCAGCGGCTTCCAAAAAATCGAGGAGAAAATCACGAAGTTCGGTTATAACGGCTTTACACTTTTACGCCTCAACAATCTCGTCAACAATGATGGCTCACCAACCGGTGAGTTGAGTGGATTCAAACAATATATCATCAGCAAAGCCAAGCCTGACAATAATGGCGGTACAGGCAACAAAGTAACGATATACTACAAAAAAGGCTTTAACTCACCTTACATTCACTACCGTCCGGCTGGCGGAAGCTGGACTGCAGCGCCAGGTGTGAAAATGCAGGATGCCGAAATTAGCGGCTATGCTAAAATTACCGTCGATATCGGTTCTGCCTCCCAATTGGAAGCCGCTTTTAATGACGGCAATAACAACTGGGACAGCAACAACACCAAAAACTACTCCTTCAGCACGGGCACTTCTACGTACACGCCCGGTAACAGCGGCAATGCGGGAACGATCACATCTGGCGCTCCAGCGGGTACGATTCCCGGGGATGGCGGCGGTGCAACTAACAAGGTAACGGTATACTACAAAAAAGGCTTTAACTCGCCTTATATTCACTACCGCCCAGCTAACGGAAACTGGACTGCCGTACCCGGTGTGAAAATGCAGGATGCCGAGATTAGCGGCTATGCCAAAATTACCGTCGATATCGGTTCTGCCTCCCAATTGGAAGCTGCTTTTAATGACGGCAATAACAGTTGGGACAGCAATAACTCGAAGAACTACCTTTTCAGCACTGGAACTTCTACCTACACACCCGGCTTGAACGGGGCTGCAGGATCTATCCGAACGGGGGCACCTTCGGGGGGCGTCCTCAGCGTAGGGGCTTCTACCTACGCAACCGACCTCAACGAAGTGGCAGGAGCTATCCCAACAGAAAAACTTTCGGGTGTATCCTTAAACGTAAGTACTTCTACCTATGCACCCAACTCTAACGGAGTTGAAGTAACTGCTCAAACGGAGGCGCCTTTAGGCGCCTTCACTCCTATAGATCCGGGTACCCTCTCCAAGCCCACTCCCCTTGGCACAGACTGGAGCAAACAAAGTATTTATTTTATCATGACAGACCGATTTAGCAACGGAGATCCGTCCAACGATAACTACGGTGGCTTCAATTCCAACAACAGCGATCAGCGCAAGTGGCATGGTGGCGATTTTCAAGGTATTATTAACAAACTCGACTACATTAAAAATATGGGGTTTACCGCGATCTGGATTACCCCGGTAACGATGCAAAAGAGTGAATACGCTTACCACGGCTATCATACGTATGATTTTTATGCGGTAGACGGACATCTCGGTACCATGGACAAGTTCAAAGAGCTGGTTGGTAAGGCACACGACAAAAATATCGCTGTTATGCTGGACGTAGTTCCCAATCACACAGGTGATTTCCAACCGGGGAATGGGTTCGCCAAAGCTCCTTTTGACAAAGCAGACTGGTATCATCACAATGGTGACATTACAGGGGGGGACTACAACTCTAACAACCAATGGAAAATTGAAAACGGTGATGTGGCTGGACTGGATGACCTAAATCATGAAAACCCCGCTACCGCAAATGAGCTTAAAAACTGGATCAAATGGCTGCTTAATGAGACAGGCATTGACGGACTGCGGTTGGATACCGCCAAGCATGTACCGAAGGGTTTTCTAAAGGATTTTGACCAAGCCGCCAATACCTTCACCATGGGTGAAATTTTCCATGGCGACCCTGCTTATGTGGGGGATTACACCCGATATCTCGATGCAGCACTAGATTTTCCGATGTATTATACAATCAAGGACGTGTTCGGACACGATCAATCCATGAGAAAAATCAAGGACCGCTACTCCGATGATCGTTACTATCGTGATGCTCAGACTAACGGTGTATTTATCGACAATCATGATGTAAAACGTTTCCTGAATGACGCCTCTGGCAAGCCGGGTGCTAACTATGACAAATGGCCACAGCTCAAAGCTGCATTGGGCTTTACTCTGACGTCGCGTGGGATTCCAATTATCTATCAAGGCACAGAGCAAGGCTATAGTGGTGGAGATGATCCCGCCAATCGGGAAAATATGAATTTCAACGCCAACCATGACCTGTATCAGTACATCGCTAAGCTAAACAATGTGCGCAATAACCACCCTGCTCTGCAAAACGGCAGCCAAAAGGAAAAATGGGTGGACGACTCCTTTTACAGTTTTCAGCGCTCTAAAAATAGCGACGAGGCCATCGTATTTATCAACAACTCCTGGAATAGTCAAACCCGCACGATTGGCAACTTCGATAATCTGTCCAACGGAACCCGCCTGACTAACCAGCTGAGCAACGACTCCGTTCAGATTAACAACGGTTCAATCACCGTGACTCTCGCTCCAAAGGAAGTTAAAATTTTCACCAAGTAAACAGCGTTATTCAGTTACACTGGTTATTCAGATGTGCTAAAATAAATGATAGAAGGATATACTAAAAAAGAGCAAGGATGCTGGTAACATCCCTACTCTTGGCAACAGCCGCTTTGAAGAGCGGTCGGCTGAAAAGGGCTAGCTATTAGAAATAGACCGTGTTCCCCTCTCCAGGGCGGTCTATTTCTTTTTGTCTTGGTTCAACGCAATAACAATCGTAACGATTAATCCGATCAACGCTATTAATAGCGTGCCGAACATCATCATTAATGTCAGAGCATCCTTAACCTCCACAGGCATCACCTCCCTTCCGGGAGATTAGCCGACCGCCCACCTAAGCCATTCTGTTGTTACTGGAATTATAGCACGTAAATCCGTCCTTAAGCGACAACATTTTACAGCTTCATCCAGCCAATCTTATATGGACACTCATCGTCCTTTGCTGCTTACACATTCTACTGTGTCTCTATATGGGTATAGCTTCTTAACGCCAATAAAAGCCCAAGCACAAAAATGATGCAAATACTGATAATCCCTCCAGGAACATTCGTAAATGTTCTGCCCAGTGTGCCGTGCGGAGAAAACAATAACGGCACGGTCCATGGATAAAAGGTATTTCCAGGTGTATTAACCAAAACAAAATTCAAACACATAATCGTACACATCCCCATAATGGCGGGCACAAATTTTCTCCAGCGAATGGCGAAGAACGTGATGATCGGGATGAGCATAGCGTGCATAATAATCATTTTAGTGAAGATTCCAAGCTGATATATAACGATTTCAAAGGTTAGCGGTCTGGCCGTAATAAACATACCCAATATCGCAGATAGCACAAATGCTAACAGCAGGCTAACAGCGATGTACATATAGATAACGAGCAGCTTGCTGAAGTAAATCCGAGTTCGGCGAACTGGGTTTGTAAACAGTGCAATATGAGTGTTCTCCTGGTATTCTCTCGCATAGATATAGCAGGTCAAAATGTAATAGCTCATATATCCAGTTATTAAATTAATGGAGGATACCAAATCCATAAAGTATTCATTCCATCCATCACGATCCAAGGAAAGTTTAGGATTTATGGCGTAAGTACTAAAAGTCAAAAATACGGTTGCCATTAAAATAAACACACTTAGAAAAAGAATTTTAGTTCCTTTCAGCTTCAAGCACTCTGCTCTAAACAGGTCAAACATAGTAGCCCTCCTTTCAAAAAATCTTCATTTAGGCTCTTCTTTGATATGTCCATATGGATAAAAACAATCCAAGAAGAAAGATCACGGATAAGCTGAGCCATGCTATTGAAACATTGGTAGGTATAGTCGCATTTCTTTCATTAGGAGATAAGAGATAGGGCACAATCCAAGGGTACCATTCACTTTTGTATATAAAATTTAAAAATATAGCAGTACAAACTACGAGTACAACCACCATAAGACTTTTCCAGTGTATAGCAAAAAAAGAGGCGATTGGGATTAACATCGCATGCATCACACACATTTTAGCAAACACTTGGATTTGGTATACCCAGATAGCCATCGTTAAAGGTCGATCTGTAATAAGCATGCCTAATACTGCAGACAGAAACAGAACGATAAATAGCGACACAATAATAAATCCATAAATAATGATCAATTTACTAAAATAAAATTTAGCCCTGTTGACAGGCGTGGTAAACATAAAGAGGTGCGTGTTTTCCTGATACTCTCTTGCAAAAATATGACCCGTTAAAATGTAATAGCTGATAAATCCGGCTGCAATATTGACCAAGGAAACAATATTTGTAAAATAGTAGTCCCAACCCAGATTGTCAATTGAATATCTGTAAAAAATAGCGCTCAATCCAAACATCAACAGTACAACAGCCAGTAATATAATATAGCTCAACAAGAAGGCTTTAGAGCCTTTAAGCTTAATAAGTTCTGCTCTAATCATGCCGCTCACCCTCTCCTGAAATGAGTGTTAGAAAGTACTCCTCCAGTGTCTGCTTTGTGGTGTGTATCTCATAGACAGAAAACTGATGATCTATTAACTGTTTATTTAACGCAGATGTATTTTCAATCGGACTATGAATTCTTAGTTGTTGTGGGGATATCACATTAGATTGAAGCTGCTTCATGTGCTCTTGCAGAAATGCTTGCACTGCTTCTGCATCGTCTACCTTTACATCTGTATATTGCTCAAAGCCTTCCTCTAACCGGCTCAAACGATCTTCCGCTAACAGTTTTCCATTATGTATAATCCCGATGTGTGTAGCTAACTGCTGAATTTCGCTCAAGATGTGGCTGGAAATAAGAATTGTTTTCCCGTCTTCCTCGCACAACCGCTTCAATAGCTGACGAATTTCCTTAATTCCAGATGGGTCCAGTCCGTTTGTTGGCTCATCCAATATGAGCAACTCAGGGTCATGAACAAGCGCCCTCGCAATCCCCAATCTTTGCTTCATCCCTAGGGAAAAATCTTTGAACTTCTTTTTACCGGTATGCTCTAAACCTACCGTGGTTAAGGTACGTTCTATTCTTCCATCATCCTTCATTCCCATGTACTTACAGCATATTCTCAGATTATCACGCGCACTCAGGTTTTCGTATAAACCTGGTGTTTCAATAATCGTTCCAATTTTGGAAAAGATAGATGGATAATTCGTCTCCAACCGCTCGCCAAATAAAAAAACCTCCCCACTTGTAGGCTCAATCAGCCTCATCAGCATGCGGATGGTCGTTGTTTTGCCAGCCCCATTCTCACCGAGGAAACCGTAGATACTGCCACGCTCCACGTGTAAGGAAATATCGTCTACAGCTACCGACATCCCGAACTGTTTGCGGAGGCCCTTCGTTTCAATAACATACTGCATTTCTTTCATCCTCCTATACACACCAAATATAATTATTATACAGATTGAATCATCCACAAAATGTAAAAACCATCACATTTATTCATTTGCCAATCATTATCCCGATAAAAACAAAACAGGCACCTGACGAAGCGTACACTTCGTTGCAGGTGCCTTGTTTATATATAAACAACGTGGGATTACTTAGGCCTCAGTAGCCACGTTGATATTGTTCAGGTATGGAAGGCTTCTCGCCGCGCAGTGCCACCGCTGCATGAGTAGCCCAATATGGATCACGCAGCAATCCGCGTCCCACAGCGACCAGATCGGCATCCTCATTGCCGATAACAGACTGCGCCAAGGCCGGTTCATCCAGTGCGCCAACGGCGATGACTGGGATGTTCAGCGCCTCGCGGATTTGGCGAGCAAACGGCACTTGATAGCCCGGATAGTTGCCTGGCTTTCTGGCGCCTGCCGGTCCTTCTCCGCCCGAGCTGACATGGATCACGTCTACGCCTGCAGCCTGATATGCTCGGCTCAGCTCAATAGCATGATCCACATCGTATCCACCATCTACATATTCCACCGCGCTGATGCGGAAGATTAACGGCATACCCGCAGGCATTTCCTTGCGCACAGCCTGAATGACTTCAACGCCGAAAAGGGATAGCTCCTGACCATACACGTCATCACGCTTGTTTGTAACCGGCGAATGGAATTGGTGAATCAAGTAACCATGTGCACCGTGAAGCTCAATCGTATCCACGCCCGCTTGAACCGCACGCCGGGCGGCGTCTGCGAATTTTTGTACCATGCCACGGACTTCCTCTGTGGTCAGTGCGCGCGGCTGCTTATAACTCGCATCCGGGTATGCGATGGCCGAGGGAGCGACCGGCTCTGCTGCATCCTCAGCTTTACGGCCCGCGTGAGCAATCTGAATGCCTACCTTGGACCCGTGCGCATGAATACCGTCAACCAGCTTCTTATAAGCCGGAATATGTTCATCTGACCAAAGGCCCAGATCATAATCGGTAATTCGTCCATCCGGTTCCACGTCCGTCATTTCTATAATAATCAGCCCCGTGCCTCCAATTGCTCGGCTTAGGTAGTGAACATGATGCCAATCATTCGGAATCCCATCCTTGGCTGTGACCGAGTATTGGCACATCGGTGCCATGACCACACGATTCTTTAACTCCAAATCTTTGATTGTATACGGTGTAAACAACGAAGTCTTCAAAACGCTCATCTCCTTTTTCATCTCTACCACATAACTAAAAATGCGTTCCAAATTACACGGTCTATTATAAGCACAATCGGCACAGTCCAAACGAAATAAAGAGATTCCCCAACTGGGGTATCCCTCGTATTTGCACCGTGCAGTCATTATGTATATCGTAAGGTTGTAGATGTATTGCACACAATCTATTATCCACAACCTAATAACTTTTTGCAAGTAAATATTTAAATATTATTAAATATTTTTTTGTCTGCATTTTCCCGACTCTTAGCCATAACACAAAAGACGCCCTTACGGGCGCCCCTGCGAAACCAGTTTTATTGCGCTGAGCCTAATTGGACCCATGCCTTTTCAATCTCTGCAACTGCCTGATCCTTGTTCATGTTACCACTGATATAAGCCTGCATCAGCTCGCCAAATTTTTGATGGAATGTATCCAAGGAGTAGTTAACAGACAGATCACCGGACTTCGACGTTTTCAAAATGCTTTCCATTTCCTTAGGCATTTCAAGATCAGGAAGCGGTGCATCCTTAATTGGCGGAATCACCTTCGCTACCTGGGAGAACCAATTCTTACCGTATTCCGAAGTGTACAGCCAGTTGAAGAATTCAATTGTTTCCTTCGATACTTCGGAATCCTTATTGATACGTAGCGCCTGATCTGCACCGGTAATGATGACCGATTGATCCGCTTTGTCACTCACCGGATACCCCATGATGCCAATCTTGAGATCAGGGTTAATTTTCTTGATCGCTTCCTCATCCCACGCACCTTTACCCGTCATAAATGCAGCTTTTCCAGATGCAAAATCACTTACTCCCGCATTGCTGTCCCGTTCCAGCGGCTTATCTGTGCCATGTTTCACCGTCAAATCAATGAAGCTAAAGAAGTTGTTGTACAGCACTGGGTAGTCCTTGATTTTTGCTTTACCTGCGATAAAATCACTAACGAGCTGCTTCGACTCCACGCCTGCATCCTGTGCAGCAGCATCTACATAGTGCATGAAGATGTGCTTCCATACCCACCACTCTTTATATGCGTTCGCAAATGGAGTAATGCCCTTCGCCTCCAGCTTGGTGACCGCGTCCTGCATTTCTGCAATCGTCTTTGGCGGGGAGGTTATCCCAGCTTTGGTAAGCAAATCTTTGTTGTAAATCAACGAAAACAGGTTCCCCTTCACCGGGAGTCCGAGCACTTTTCCGTCACTGGAACTCATATTCGCTCGAACAGCATCCGTCATGGCTGCTGCTAGCGGCTCATTGGTCAGATCGGCGCTATAATCCGCATACGTGTCGATGTCGCCTCCTGCCGTCGTTTGGAATACATCCGGTGTACTACCTGAAGCTATTTTCGACTTCAGAATCGTGTTGTAGTCTGCCTGCATGATCTCCAAATTGATCTTCACGTTAGGTTTGACCTTCTTATACTCCTCGATATACGCGTTAAAGGCATCGGTATACTCCGGTGAGGCTGTGAACATATTTATTGTAACCGTTTTCAAATCTTCTTTGCCGCCAGCACTTTCTTTCGACGCATCCGTGCCGCCGCTGCTTCCACATCCGCTCAACAAACCGACCGTCAAAAGCAAACTGCCGGATAACGCCATCATCTTCTTTAACATGGATACTCCCCCATTTGTTTGTGATCAACGTCCATGCGATCATTCTAAAAAATATACTCCAATTTAAAAAGGCAGATTAGTGAAGCATTAAGGGTAAAAAAGTGGTTTATTGCAAGCTCACACGATACTCAGACGGTGATACCTGATAATAATTACGAAAAGCCTTACTGAAATAATTTTTATCTTTGTAGCCGAGCATATCCGAGATTTCTTGTATTTTCAGGCTAGAATCGCCCAGTAGCTCTTTCGCCTTGTCCATCCTAACCTTCTGTACATATTCGTGAATACCGTAACCAAACTGCTGCTTAAACAGCTTCATCAAGTATTCCCGACTCAAAAAATAGGTTTCAGCAAAGAACGAAATTTTAATATCCTCAAAATAATAACGGTCGATGTGCCTTTTGATGTCTGTTATATCAAAGGGCTGGTTCCCCGCTTGAGCATGTTGGACCCCAGCAATGTAAAGCTCCAGCATCCGATTCAATCTCTGACCGTAGTGAACAAAGCTCGTAAAATCAGCAGACAAATCGCTTTCCCCCACGTGCTCCGGTTCTTCCAAAGCTCCATCTTGATTCAACGCTGACGTAGACGCACCCAACTCAATCGCTGCCTCTTTCAGTAGAAAATGGAACTCCCGCATCAATCGATCTGCATCCTGTAAACGGAAAACAGGACCTGTTGCCAATTGTTTCAGCAGATCACCCAGCAGCACCTTTGCCCGGTTTGCCTGACCTGTCTGAGCATCCTTTTGGATCGCCAACAGTTGCTCCGTCCATGACATTTCCTCTGACGTAGCCATTTGCCGGGGCACCGTATGGAGAATAGATTCCCCTTCCAGCTTCAATACATCCGTGCTGTGAATAAGCGTTTTGGCATCCCTATAGGCAGAAGCCAGCTCCACTACGTCTGTACAGAGCTTGCCCACTCCGGCCGCTACTACCATACAGAACAGCCCATGCAGGTTCACAACCGCCTTCTGTGCCACTTGTGCCAGTAGGAGGGACATATGTTCTTCATGCCCTGGGGCCAGGGTACAGATCGAAATGACCTCGCGCTCCCGTCGCGGATGGGGGAAGCTAAAACAACTCAACCGTTCATCTGATGTCTGCGCTAATACATTCGTTACAGCAAAATCCATCAGATCGACATCGCCATGAAAACGTGTCCTGCGAATCTCATCCCTGTTCAGCAGCCGCAGCACGATCACCCCAAAGCGATTCCCCGGCTGATCCGCTCCGATCAATGGGAGCAACGCCGTATTGGCCTGCCTTTTAAAGCTACCGTCCAAAATGGACAAATATAGCTTCTCTTTCAGCTTCGGCAGTGACATATTCAGCGTAATGTTCTGGCTAATGGACTTGTTTTTGCTTTGCTCTCGGCTTTCCAGAATGTCCACTGCTTTGCGCAGTGCCTGGTTCAGATCCTGACGATTGATAGGCTTGAGCAGATAATCCACCACCCGGGATTGAATCGCCTGCCGTGTAAATTCAAAGTCGTTGTAGCCGCTAATGACAATCGTCAACAGATGGGGATATGCCTTCTCGATGGCACGGAGAAATTCGATACCGTTCAGCTCAGGCATTTTCATATCGACCATCACCACATCTATAGGGTGCTGACCCAGCAGCTCCAGTCCCAATCTTCCATTCGTCGCTTCATAAATATGTTCGATCCCCAGACGGTCCCAGTCCCCGATAATACGAATGGCTTCGCGCAACGGCTCTTCATCGTCAATAATCAATACGTTATACATGACTACTTCCTCCCCGGGGAATTTGCATTCTCATTTCCGTTCCCGTTTCATCCGTAAGGATGAATAATCCTGCCTGATCTCCATACAAAAGCTTCAACCGTGTGTTCAGATTTTTCAAACCAATATGCTCACTCTCCCGTTCTTCCCATTTTTCATGGAATGAATCCAGCACCAGTCTCAGCTTGTCCTCTGAAAATCCAGGCCCGTTGTCCCTGACTGCAATTGTGGCATTTGCATCTGTAGAACTCGAATCGGCTGAAATGACGATCAGAATATCGCTTGATACTTTTTCCAACGCATGCTTGATAGCGTTTTCCACCAACGTTTGCACAGATAACCTTGGAATCGGCAGCTCCATCAGCATTTCCTCCCATACCACTTCGACCCGCAGTCTCGCCCCGAATCTTGCTTTTTGCAGACCTATATATCGTTCAATATGCTTGAGCTCCTCGCGGGCAGCTACGATATCCTTGCCGTTGATGGAATACCGTAACGTTTGGGCCAACGCATCCACCATATCCGCCATGTCGAACATCTCCCGCTTTAATGCCTGTGTGGATATGGCTTGCAGGGCATTGTACAGAAAATGAGGATTAATTTCAGCCTCCAACGCCTTGAGTATGGCGTTCTTTTCGACCAGCTTCATGCGATAGCGCTCATTAATAAGTTCTTCGGTTCTTTGAACCATTTCGTTAAAATGCAGTGACAAATATGCAATCTCGTCATGTCCCTTCACAGGAGCTGTTGCTCCAAAATCTCCGGTGCTAAACCGCTTCATCTGGGTGGACAGCTTATGTAAAGGTCGGGTAATGGCGTTCGAGGTCAGTGTCACTAATATAATAGACACACCTAAAAATAAAGCCCCAATGGCATAGCTCCAGTTTCGTGTTGTCGTAGCTGCTTCATAAATCTGGCGGTATGGGATGGGCTTAATGAGCTGCCACCCATCCTTTTCGCCAGCATCATAGACGACCAAATACTCCTGATTGCCACTGCGATCAGACCACGTTACTCGCCCGCTTCCTCCCTTGCCAATCTGTGCCAACACTCCGGAATCACGCATCCGCTCATATAGCGGAAAGCTGTTCACATAAAAGGGAACCCCTTTAGGGCTCATTAGCATCAATTGGTCCCCTTTGCCCAGTGGAATGTTCTGCATGATTTCATCCACGGTGCTCGTATTGTAATAAAAGGACAGCACCGCCTGCGGGTGACGGGATGCAATCGACCTCAGCACTCGATGGTATGCCATAAAGCTGGCTTGTGGCGCTACATAGCCCATATCAGAGCGGGACCCCACAAAGGATTGAAATGATTCATTCGTGGTACTGGCCATCGCCTCTTTATACCAAGGAAGCTTGGGAATATCTGTATTTACTCCTTTGCGCACCGTAATGTTATACGTCTCCCTGGTCACCACATAGTATTGATGTCGGTCCGCCACGTACAGATAGATCGCTTCCAGATCGGTACGCGAATAAAACATGCTGCGCAAGTAATTCTCAATGACCATTCTCGAAGCATAGTCCCAGTTCTCATTGGCAATCGCGTTCATAATATCGTTGTAACGTAGCTGCGGAAGAGCCAACTGCTGCATTCCCTCCAAGTAATCCTCCAAATTCTGATTGACCAGCAGCAGATTATTGGTCGTGCTGGCGATGCTATGGTTAACCGACTCCTTTTCAATCATCTGATAGGAAATAATTGTGAGTGAGCCCACCACCAGAATAATCACCGAGGTAAAAAGTAGAATGAGCTTGTTCACTAATTTTTGCGTGATTCTCCTCCACATAGAGCGAAGAAACGTTCTTACACGCTCTGACATCATGATAATCGCCCCTTTTGAAAGCGTACACATTTTTACCCTCAACTGTTTTCTTAAATCCATTGGTCCGGCCCTAGAGCTATCCTATACTTTCATTATATCTTAAACAGCTTGGAACGTAAGAGCGGAAAATGTTGAGAAAAAGAGGTGCGTTATGCTGAAAAAAAGGGGAACCCGGGGCGACAAGGGCAGTAAACTGGAATTCGGTTTATTCACACTGCCCGTAATCTTGTGCATTACGATTGCATTTTATATTCCGTTTTTGATGACGATACGCTATTCCCTGACCAAGTGGAACGGCATATCCAAACATCCGAAATTTGTAGGTCTGGATAACTTCAAGCAAATCTTGCTTGGAGACGCCAATTTTGCACATGCAGCCTGGTTTACCGTCAAGTATGCCATCCTGTACATTGTATTGGTGAATGTGCTGGCCATTTTGCTGGCGCTCGTTCTCGATATGAAGTTGAAAAGCTCAGCTTGGTTGCGAGCGGCCTTCTTTATCCCTTATATCCTCAGTCTTGTAATTGTTGGATTCATATGGAAATTTATCTTCATGCAAGGCTTTGAGTCATTGGGTCACAGTACAGGCTGGGGCATCTTCCAGCTCAGTTGGCTGGGTGAGGAAGGGCTCGCGTTTGTTTCCATTTTGGCGGTATCGATCTGGCAATCCATTGGCTTTTACATGGTCATTTATATTGCAGGCTTGCAATCTGTGCCAGAGGATCTAAAAGAAGCTGCCATTGTCGATGGCGCGGGGCCGATTCGGAGATTTTTCAGTATTATTCTACCGATGCTTGCACCTTCCATTACGATCTCAGTCTTCATGGCACTGACCAACTCAATCAAAGTGTTTGACGTCATTTTATCTCTGACCGGCGGTGGGCCGGGAGGTACGACATACAGCATTGCGTATGATATTTACCGGGACACGTTCCAGAACAATCTGTATGGCTACGGAACAGCCAAAGCATTGATTTTATTCGTTGCAGTCCTGATCATTACGATTATTCAATTGTCTATTTTCAAACGCAGGGAGGTTGAAGCCTGATGCAACGCAGCCGTACGGGACGTATTTTGCTAGAAGCGGGCATGATTGTATTATCACTGTTATTTTTGTACCCGCTGTTTCTCGCCATTAACAATTCGTTCAAAAGCTTCGCCGAGGTCATGACCGACGTCATTGCCCTGCCTAAGCAGCTTTCGCTGGATAATTACGTATATGTATGGAAATTCATTGACTATCCACGCCTATTTCTGAATAACACCATTATTACCGTCGTCGGACTGGCAGGTATCGTACTGATATCTTCCATCGCGGCCTACAAGCTGGCAAGAACCAAGAGCAAATGGAGCTCCGTGATTTACATGCTGTGCATTATGCCGATGCTGATCCCGTTTCAGTCCATCATGCTCACTGTCTTGCGACTAGCGAAAGACTTAAATCTGGCAGACAGCACTTGGGGACTTGGCTTGCTGTATTGGGGCTTCGGCGCTCCGCTGGCCGTGTTTATCTATCACGGCTTTGTGAAGGGCATTCCGGTCGAGATTGACGAAAGCGCCAAAATCGATGGGGCCTCGGGCTTCCGGCTTTTCTTTTCCGTAATTTTCCCCTTGCTGAAATCAGTCACCGCCACCATTGTCATTATCGACGTGATGTGGATTTGGAACGATTTTCTGCTTCCGTTACTCATGGTTAACGGCTCGCCCAGCACTAAGACACTGACGCTGGCCGCCTATACCTTCGTCGGACAGTACACATCCGACTGGCAATACGCCATGACCGCGATGGTAATGGCTGTGCTGCCTTCGATTATCGTATTTATTTTTCTGCAAAAATACATTGTCAAAGGCGTTGTTGCCGGAGCCGTCAAAGGCTGATTCAACTACACCCTTACAGATGACCCAAAGAGGACTTGCGTAAACTTTACGCAAGTCCTCTTGTCTTCGTGATGTCCATGCCTGTACTCTGGCCTTATTTATGCTTAACCCATTGCGCGCTATCCACCGGCCAAAAAATCACATCCGCACGGCCAACAATATCTTTAATAGAAACAAAGCCAATAGCACGACTATCCCTACTATTATTGCGGTGGTCGCCCATCACAAAAATATACCCCTCAGGTACCTTGGAATCGGTTATGGTTCCATTTGGAAAGTCCACATTGTTATATAGTTCTCCCTTGGCGTGCGCATCCTGAATAGCTCCCTGAATGTATGACTCTTCTACTTTCTTACCATTCACATAAAGATTGTCGCCTTGATACCGAATCGTATCCCCAGCCACCCCAATAACACGCTTAATAAAGTCTCTTTGTTCCTTTCTCACATGGAATACAACAACCTCACTCGGCTTGGGGTCACGAAAATCATAAATCATCTTGTTCACGACCACTCGTTCATCTGTCTTGAAATTCGGTTCCATGGACGCTCCCTCAACAATAAATGGCGCAAATAATAGCCAACGTATAATGAACACGAGCACAATGGCTACAATAATGGCCTTAAGCCAATCGATCATCTCCTTTTTCACTCTTGGCTGCTTTTCCTGCAATTGTTCGACAGTTGAATCTGTCAAATGATTTCCACTCTCCATGCGCTAAAACCACCCTTTCCCACAGTCTTCATTCCTATTATATGTATAATGTTTAAGTATAATCAAATTTTCCCAGTCTGACAAAAGTGCATTTTTAGTTGAAACAAAAGTGTGAACTTTTTTTCACAACATTAAAAAAACAGTAAAAAACTGTTGATGCAAACGTTAACATATATTACACTGTGCATATACTTCATAGAGCGTATTAGACATAGGTTAGATCAATCTGTCACCCCAGGAGGTGTCCTGTTTTTACTGGTAAGACAGCATGAGCCACTTTTATATATGCTATCTTCTTTTAAAATAAGAACTCAAATGAGGAGGAATTTACATGTTTAAACGGAATGATCGTCCAAAAAACGGATTTAACGCTCTAAGACTCAGTGTTTCTTTTGTTTTCGCCTCTTCTTGTATTATTGGAACCGCTTACGCAGATACGTTACCCAACGACACCCCTTCTTCCGCACTCACAGAAGAGGCAGTTAGTACAACTGACTCAACCACCGTCTCCACAACGTTAGCGGCAGGAGATTTGTATGTGGCGCCAAATGGTAACGTGTCCAATCCGGGCACCATATCTAGTCCTACCACGCTCGAAGCAGCTCTTACACAAATTGCTCCTGGTAAAACCATTTACCTGCGCGGTGGCAACTACACCTACTCCTCAACGATTACAATTCAGCGTGAAAATAGCGGCAATAACGGCTCACTCAAAGGGCTGGTCGCTTACGGTAGTGAAAAGCCGGTACTTGATTTCTCTGCTCAAGCCTTTGGTTCAGCCAATCGTGGACTTCAGCTTAACGGAGACTTTTGGCTGGTAAAGGGCCTTGAAGTAAAGGGTGCCGGAGATAATGGTATCTATATCGGCGGTAGCAATAACCGAATCGAAAACGTGGAAACCCACCACAACCGGGATACTGGACTTCAGCTTGGACGTTACTCTCCTAACGCTTCCACTAGTGAGTGGCCTTCGAATAATTTGATTTTAAATTCTTACTCTCATGATAACGCTGATCCCGATAATGGTGAGGATGCCGATGGCTTCGCGGCCAAATTGACTGTAGGATCAGGCAATGTGTTTGATAACTGCTTGGCTGCGTACAACGTAGACGATGGTTGGGATTTGTATAGCAAAACAGAAACAGGCCCTATCGGTGAGGTAACCATCTTGAACAGTGTGGCCCACCACAACGGGCAGACCGCAGATGGAACGTCTACCGCGAACAGCGACGGCAATGGCTTTAAGCTGGGTGGAGACAAAATCAAAGTCAACCATATTGTGAAAAACAGTATTGCTTTCCAGAACAAAAAACACGGCTTCACCTACAATAGCAACCCCGGCAGCATTACGTTGACCAATAATACCTCGTGGGACAATGGACAAAGTAATTTTGCTTTTGACAAGGGTGATCACGTGTTCATTAACAATCTTTCCTTTGAGGGAAGCGCCAGTGACAAAACAAGCGGTGCAGATCAAGACAACTCTAGCGTTTGGTGGAAAAACAAAAAATCGACGAATGCCAAAGGTCTGGTAGTCAGTGCAGACGACTTTGTTAGTCTCACGCCTTCTATCACTCGAGGTGCAGACGGTTCCATCCAGCTAGGTGATTTCCTTAAGCTGGCCAAAGGAAGCGATCTGATCGGCTCGGGTACTCCGAGCGGAAAAAATATAGGGGCACGTTAAAAGCTCCGCTTTATCAGGACGCCCTGGCCCATCTACCAACTTAGACAATTCTGCATAATATAGCGACCGGTGATTGTCCTCATAACCAGACAAAATATGAGGTGAACAGATCATGGAACGAAGAATCACACTGAAACATACACTCGCCTATGGAAGCGGTAACATGCTGGGAAGTGGCGCACTTGCGATTAGCGGTGCATGGTTAATGTACTTTTATACAACCTTTTGCGGACTGTCTCCCGTTCAGGCCGCGGCCATTTTCTCTGTTGCTAGCATCATAGATGCAGTCAGCAATCCGGTCATGGGCTTTATCAGCGATAACTTTCACCGGACCCGCTTGGGCCGTAAATTCGGCAGACGACGCTTTTTCATCATGATGGGTATCCCGCTGATGCTCGTGTATCCGATGCTTTGGGTAGATGGGTTGGGTTTCTGGTATTACCTGAGTACTTATGTGCTGTTTGAACTGGTATATACCTCTGTCATGGTGCCGTATGAAGCACTGGCGTCAGAGATGACCCGCGACTTCGGCGCACGCTCCAGATTAACTGGATGGAAGGCCATGTTTGGCAAAATTGCCAATTTTGCCGCCGCTTTTATCCCTGGTCGCTTTATTGCTGAGTATGGCAAAGACTCTCCATTGCCTTTCTTTTATACCGGTCTCGTTTTTGCAGCTATTTTGCTGATTGCGATGGCATTCTTGTACAAAAACTCCTGGGAACGTCCAAGTGAGGAACTGCAAAAGGAACTGGAAGGTGAAGCTCCGCTTTCCTTTATAGATTCGATGAAAAAGTTGTTTATCGACATTTCCTCTACCTTCCGGGTCAAGACGTTCCGTCATCATCTCGGGATGTACCTGGGCGGCTTTTCAGCTGAGTGGCTGTTTACTTCTGCTTTTACGTACTTTATTGTCTTCTCCTTGTTTCAAAGCTCGGAGATGGTATCCAATCTGAATAGCTTTAACTCTGTCATTCAATTGATTTCTACCTATTTCTTCATCCAATTCTGTGTGCGTAAAGGATTCCGTATGCCATTCATCGCTGCACTCGTTGTCGTTTGCTTTAGCGTAGCAGGCTATGGCCTGCTCTATATAACGGGAGCCTCTAATACGATGGTATGGCTATATGTCATCACACTGTTCATGGGACTTGGTACAGGGGGCGTCTACTATATCCCTTGGAATCAATATACGTTCCTTGCCGATGTGGATGAAGCGTTGACTGGCCGTCGACGGGAAGGAATTTATGCAGGTATGATGACTTTTGCCGGAAAAATGGTGCGGGCCGTTGTCGTCTTCATTCTCGGCTGGGTGTTACAGCACTTTGGCTTTGTATCCGGGGCTGATAGTCAGCCCGTCGCTGCTCAGCACGCCATCTTTTATGTACTCGTGGTCGGTACCATCGTTCTCGCGATCATCGGTATGATTGCTTCTGTCGTGATGAAGCTGGATATTGACAGCCACAAGAAGCTAATCGCCGAAATTGACCGCCTCAAAAACGGTGGTTCCATGAAATCAGCTAAACCGGAAGCCCGGAAGGTATTCGAGGAACTGACAGGTTTCCATTACGATCGGTGCTGGGGTAACAATAATGTGGGCTTCAAGAACAAACCCGTTGGCCCTAAGACACACACTCCATCTATGTAACAACAATAACAATTACAGATTAATCATTTACTAAAGAGGTGACTGTATCATGGCAAATCCAACATCACAACCAACCCCCAGTCCTACAAAAACAGATTCTTGGGCTGTACGTATGAGCGATTCCGTTCTACAACGGAGCCCGGAATTTTACGAAAAATGGGAATATGACCATGGCGTGATTTACAGAGGTCTGGAATGGGTTGGCGAACTGACAGGCGATCCCAAGTACATGGAATTTATAAAAAAACATATGGATCATTTTGTTGACGAAAATGGCGTAATTCAGCGCTATAAAGTAGATGAGTACAATATTGACCACGTGAATAACGGCAAGCTGCTCTTCTCGCTGTATCGTGCCACAGGAGATGAACGATACAAAAAGGCAGCCTACCAATTACGCAGTCAGCTGGAAAAACACCCACGCACAAGCGAGGGCGCATTCTGGCATAAGCAAATTTATCCGTATCAAATTTGGCTCGACGGCTTGTACATGGGTGCCCCGTTCTATGCTGAATTCATCCGCGAATTCGGAGATCCATCAGAGTTTGACGATGTGACCCTGCAATTCAAGCTCTGCTACGAACATACGCGTGATCCTGAAACAGGTCTGCTCTACCATGCTTGGGATGAGAAGGGTGAGCAGCATTGGTGCAACCCGGAAACAGGCTGCTCTAAAAATTTCTGGGGACGCTCGATGGGTTGGTTCGTTATGGCACTCGTTGACGTGCTGGACTATATTCCAGAGGATCATGCAGACCGTCCCGTCCTGATCGATATGCTGACGGAAACACTGGAAGCCCTGCTGAAAGTGCGTGATAAAGAAAGTGGAGTCTTTTATCAAGTGCTCAACCTGGGCCATGTGAAAGGCAACTATCTGGAGGCTTCAGCTTCCTGCATGATTCTCTATGCTATTGCCAAGGGCGTTCGCAAAGGCTATCTGCCAGAGCAATATCGTCAAGAGGCAGAAATCATCCGTAAGGGTATTATCGATGAATTTATCACGATCACTGAAGAAGGACTCGTGAATCTGAACAAAACGGTGCAAGTAAGCGGTTTGGGTGGTAAAGATCGTCGGGACGGTACCTTCGCTTACTATATCAGTGAGCCGATTATAACCAACGACCCCAAAGGTATCGGAGCTTTCATTCAGGCGATGGGTGAAGCAGAACGCATCTAAAATACGCGAACGATATACCTTAATAGCAAAAAGGACGGTGGCCAGCAGCCCCGTCCTTTCCTCATTTATGCCTATCTTACTTACTTCATAACTTTAAATTCATATCCCTGTTTCTTCAGATATTCTATGATTTGCGGCAATGCTTTGGCTGTTTCTTCTTTACCATAGGTGTCATGCATGAGTATAATTGCTTTTTCTCGACCTTTGACTGACCTTATAAACTGGTTGATTAGTGCCGGTGCTTTCTTGGATCTTCCCTCTGCATCCTTCGTTAATACATTCCAGTCCACCTGATGGTAATCCTTTTGACGCAAAACCTTATCCAGAGCAGCCATTCCCTGTGGATCTCTTCTGTTCCATGTCATGTGCCCCCCAGGGAAGCGGATCATTCTGGTGGAGAATTCTGGCCCCAGAATACTTTTTAGAACCTGATTGTTCTTCTCGATCTCCTGCATAACATGATCCGTATTTACTCGTCTGTTCGGATATAAATATTTATAATTATGTGAGTACGTATGGTTTCCTATCGCGTGACCCTCTTTAACAATCCTTTTGATAAGGTTCCTGGTATGCTCATTTTCATTGGCTTCTTTACCTACAATAAAAAAAGTTGCCTTGACCTTCTGCTTTTTCAGAATATCCAATACCTGAGGTGTGACCGTCACGGATGGTCCGTCATCAAAGGATAAGTAGGCCACTTTTTTACCATCAGCTCCATCGGGCATTTGTCCTAGCATTTGCTGATTTAAATATTTTTCAACAAAGGCACCGTCTTCTACATCGGGATCGTTTTTTGGAGAGGCCGCTTTACCCTTTGCCCCTGCGCTGGATTTAACGTTTGATGATCCGGAATCCATTTTTTTAGCAAGCTCCTGGGTCGGCGCGTGTGGCTTACTATCCGAAACCTTTATCGCAATGAAAGTAATGCAACCTGCCACAAATAATATAATAGCAATCAGTATCAGCCTTCTTCTGTTCCTCTTCAAGCGGTGCTCACTTGTTCTACTATGTGAATAGCCCTTTTCCATTAGCTTATGTACCTCCACACTAAAATAAGAAAAACCACCGGATCAGGGTGGATGTACACACCTTAGAATGGACATTGGAAAAACCCTTAGGTTTAAGCCGGTGAAAATTTAGGGATGCACTTCAACCAGAGGACAACCTACTCCCGGTGGCTTTCTTGTCTTGCATTTGCATAATTACGAGTATCATTGCAGTTTATTACGATTGTTTCGTTAGGACCTGAGCTAACAAGGACGCATAAGCTTTAGCACCTTTAGGTTTTAAATGTACTCCGTCATGCTCGAAATATGAATTTTTACCAGAGCTTGCTGCATACCAGTCAATCATTGTAATTCGTGGGTCTTGGGATGCAGCTTCGGCAAGATGCTTGTTCACAATACTCTCCCATGGCCGAGGCACACGGGTATTCACGAGTATAATACGCTTCGTATCCTTCAGACTGGCGAGCAAATTCGCCAACTGATCCTTAGTGAAAGCGCCGTTCGTGCCCAGCTCAATGATAACTGTCTTACCTAGCTGTCCGTTCTGTCTTAGCTGCTCCAGTACGGCAGGCGCTTCGGCCATCTGACGACCGATCCGCCCATCTACAACAGCTCCCGGGAAGGATTCCTGAAGGTACGACTGTACATCCAACATGACAGAGTCTCCAATGGCGGTCACACTCGACCCATCACCTGTCATAGGCGTATCTTCTTTGGGTTTGTCCGAAGGTTCCGACGGTTTCGTAACATCATCCGTAGTACCAGCCTGGACCGCCGTGTTTTTAGGCGTCTGGGCTTGAGACGGGGCTGGGGTCTGCGCCTTGCTGCCCTCGGATCCTTGCAGCTTGGTGGCTTGGGGCTCCTTGGAAGCCACGGATACCGTTCCGTGAAGTGGCGGCATCGCCTTTGCCTTTGCGACTGGCTTCTCATCACTTGATGCCGCCTGAATCGTTGCATCAGGAGAAGCCACGTACAGGTGGACGGTACCCATGAGAATACCTGCAAAAAGCACAGCCGCTGTAGTTGTAGGCATCCATCTCCACCGCGCCTGTCTACGAACCGCTGAACGGATTTCTGTAATCCAGTGGCGGAATCCCCCATGGCGAATCGGCTCCTCGATATATTTAAACGAGAGAGACGCCAGCAATACGGTAGCTAGCAATTGTAAAATGATACGCGTCACATGTACGCCATCGGTATCTACTTGAGGCGTCGTTAGCGTAATAACCGGAAAATGCCACAGATAGAGACCGTAGGAACGGGCTCCAATCCAGCGTAGCGGCTTGATTCCAAGGAGACGACCAAGGTGGCTTACCGGATGAGCCAACGCTGCGACCACAATAGCAGTGACCAAGGCTATGCCCAGCAGGCCGCCCCGGTACAGAGATGGGTCGTATTCATTCGAGGCCCACGCCCAGTGACAAAGCAGCAGCAAGCTTATTGCACCGATGCTGTCCAGAAGCATACGCGCCTTAGCAGAAGCTTGCTCTTTCAGCTTGCCGCTTGGCCACACCAAGGCCAACGCTGCACCAATTAGTAAAGCAAATCCACGCGTATCCGTGCCGTAATACACCCGGCTCGGGTCGCTTCCCGGTACGTAAATCACAGCCATCAAGAGCGCAGATATTAACGCCAGACAAGTCACCCAGCCTGCAAGCACAATACGCTTGGGCATGAATTTTAGCCCGAGCGCCAGCAGTAAAGGCCACAGGATATAAAACTGCTCCTCCACCGCCAGTGACCACAGATGCCCAAGCGGAGAAGGGGGGCCGAAACTTTCAAAATACGAAACCTGATGGAAAATAAACCACCAATTGCTCATATACACCAATGCTGCAGGAACATCTCCGCGCAAGGCCGTTAGCCGTGACGGATCGAAGAGCAACGAGCACAGGACGATGACAGCCACAACCGTCAACATGGCAGGCAGCAACCTTCTGGCACGACGCAGCCAGAAATCTTTCATTTTAAAACTATGATATGTATCCCACTGACTAACCAAAATATCTGTAATCAGATACCCCGACAACGTAAAAAACACGCCTACACCCAACAAACCACCCGGCAACCAATCCGGATTCAGATGATACACAATGACTGCGATGACCGCCAGCGCTCTTAAACCATCCAAACCTGGCATATAACGACGTTGTGACGACAACCGATTAGACTTCATTTCAGCCGCCGTCCTTCTTGCAAATTCAAGCTCCCTGTCTGTTTCAATGCTCTTCTGCCCTTTCCCTCTCCTGCACATCGTCTGTGCGATGCCTTGTAGCCTTTTCATTCATTATATAAAACTTCATAATCGTAAT
Organism: Paenibacillus sp. SEL3; assembly: GCF_054602585.1. Taxonomy (NCBI): domain Bacteria; kingdom Bacillati; phylum Bacillota; class Bacilli; order Caryophanales; family Paenibacillaceae; genus Paenibacillus; species Paenibacillus sp. SEL3. Next base: position 2,960,424 of record NZ_CM137725.1, read on the forward strand.
GATTTCATTGAAGTTAAAATTAATGACAATGTTTTTATTATATCATTCCTTTCCACAGTTAGGTAACCACTGATAGATATACAAAAAAAGGCATCTCTTCCCTTAGGAAGAAAATGCCTCTTTATTCGGATTCTATTCTCTTAAAATTTGATGATACCTGAGGTATGAAGGAAGACCAACAACATCAGGATCGGTGCAACATACCGAAGACCGAATAACCATACATTGAACCAGAAGGGTTTGATGTTTGCATGCTCAGCCGCAGTCTTCCAGTAGTAACCTGTGAATATAACAATCAACAAACCGCCTAACGGTAAGAAGATGTTGGATGCGGTAAAGTCTACGAAATCAAAGAATGATTTATCCCCTACTTTTAGTTCCGGCACCAGCCCCATGGACAATGCAGAAGGGACGCCCAGCATCAAGCACAGGACCGATACGACGATAACCGAGCGAACCCGGCTCCAACGCATACGCTCCATGACATAGGCTACTGGAACTTCCAGCAAGGATACCATAGAACCTAACGCAGCAACCGCCAGCAGTACGAAGAACAAACCGCCGAAGAATGCACCAAAAGGCATTGCCGAGAAAGCAGCCGGTAAAGCAATGAAAACCAACGATGGTCCTTGAGCTGGATTAATTCCGAAGGAGAAGGTTGTAGGGAAAATAATCATACCTGCGATAAACGCATAGATTAAATCTCCACCACCAACGGCCAGCATGGCTCCACCCAGGGATTGACGGCGATCCACATATGCACCGTACGTGATCATAATCCCCATCCCAAGTGAGAGTGAGAAGAAGGCATGTCCCAAAGCAACCAATGCAGACTCTATACTTAGCTTAGAGAAGTCAGGATTCAGAAAGAAGGATACGCCCGCACCAGAGCCTGGCAGCATAAGAGCGTTAATCATCAACACGAGCAGCAGAATGACCTTGGCAGGAATCAAAATTTTATTGAACTTTTCAATCCCGTTCGATACCCCAAGAGTAACCACGACTGCTGTAAATGCAAAAACAACTAACAGCCAAACCAACGGCGCATAGCCGGAGGAAAAAGAAGCGAACTGTCCAGCAAAATCATTATTTGAAAACAGATTTCCGCTAAATGCCTCTACGGCATAATGCAGTGTCCAGCCTCCTACAATGGCATAGAACGACAAGATAACAAACGGTACGATAACAAACATGATGCTCATCTTGCCCCAAATCGGATGACCGCCTACTTTTACCATTGCAGAAGCAGCACTTCCTCGACCTGCACGACCAAGCGCAAGCTCTGCTAAAAGTACAGGCAAACCAACAAGCAACAGGCAGACAATAAACAATAAGAAAAATGCAGCTCCGCCATATTGTCCTGTAATATACGGAAATTTCCAAATGTTACCTAGTCCTGCCGCACTTCCGATCGCCGCCAATATAAATCCAGCTGACGAGAAGCGTTCATTTTTATCAGACAGGCTATTCTGCCCCTTGCTCAAATTCATTATATCCCCCTCATTCTCTCTACTTACGCATAAACATGAGCATGCGCACATAAATAATTTTTACTCATTATAGCGTAAGTAGGATGTAAGGTCATGCATAATTTTTCACTATTACCGGATTTATTTTCATAATGTTCGGTATCTACACAATACAACAGAAAACTACATTTTTTCTTCAACTTCCTTCTTTATAATGGTCTCTCCCATGCGATTGGATACTTTTTGGTAAATATACGAAATCGCCAACAGTACAACACCAAAAGAGAAGTAGGCTACAATCGTGCTTCCTGTCGTTAATAGATGCAGATCATACAACAGTAGCTTACCTGTCGACAGCAAGGTCAAGCCCAATCCAAATCTGCGAATGTAGACCACTCGCTTGAGGAAGCCGTATACAATATACAAAATGGCCAGTAGCAAATATACCAGACTGAACACAAGACCAGCATCCCCCAGGCGGAACTGAACTCCGAGGAAGGCGGTTATGATGCCCAGCAAATATACACCCATAATGACCGGATACAACTCATTACTTCTATAATGTCGGGTCATCAGTGCGTTCAGGAAATCCCTGCTGCTGAAGAATACCAGCACATTAAAGGCTGCGAGTACCACCAGCGCCACATAATCAGCAGCCGTATTTTGCGCATAATTTTCATGCAAAGTTGGAATCGCTACGGTGGCCACCAGTGCCAGCGCATAGCCTATGACGTACAACGCCAAGCTGTAGTATTTAATCACCCGATCGTACAGCAGCTTCACTTTAGGCAGGAAATAAGCCAACACCAGCGATACGCAGGTGTACAACAATACTTTGTACAAGGTGTAATGGGCAAACTCGTCGGATACAACGATGTTATACCAATGCCCGGCTTCATACAAAAGGTAGAAATACACGTTCACCAAAGCTACATATTTAAATCCTTGCATGATATGCATTTCGTACAACCGATTGTTTTTGAAAGCATTCGGACGGCTAAATTCAATCGCATAGAAGACGGTAACGACCAACATTCCCAGTGTAATGAGCGTATATTTGAGTCCAAAATAATCCGTCTCAAATCCTGACAACAGATATATAGGGAAATCGACGAAAAAGAATGCGCCCAGACACAGTAATAAAATGCCCCAGCCAGCTCGTTCCAATTCCTTCAACCGGTAACGGTGGCCATATAATGTAAGAAGAACCGCTTCGATCAACCACCCCATGGATAACCATCTAACTCCAAACTGGAACGGAATCATAAGGATGGCAAAGGTCAACGAAGTCGCATAAAATAATATTTTGGTTTGTTTCTCCTCTGGAATATATCGACGGACCCATTGTCCCAGACCCCCGTACACCAAGCAAAAGACGAGAGCCAACAAGCCTTTATAATCATCCAGGCCTGCATCGCCGAACAGAGAATACAGAACGGAACAGCTCACGACTGTATTCAGAGCCAATAGGGAGAAATCCAGCCATGACAGTTTTGTTTTTAAACAGAACGGCACCCACAGTGTCATCCCGAGGTACATCGCAAATGTAATGACTGCATACAGCATGCTCGCTACGGCGCTTTCCGATAACCACGCCAGCACAATCATCAAGGGCGTATTAAGCAAAAAGCTGATATATTGCACGACGACCCACCGTTTGCGGAAGGATACAAGCAGAATCAGCAAGTTTAACAGGAACAAATAGCCCATGGCGATATACACGGCGTTTCCTTCCAGCCCGTTCGCTGCCATATAGGAAAAGAGCGGAAGATATCCCCCTACTAAACCAAAAGAGCATATCGTTCGGGATTCATACCTTAATGACAGTAGCACAGCGGTCACTGTAACAAGTACGGACAAGCCTATGCCTGTATACATTCCTATGATTTCTAACAAAAAGTAGCTGTAAAAAATCGATCCGTACAGTACAGAAATACCGCCGCCCAAAATACCGAGCGCAAAGGTCTGCTTCTGCTTGCGGTACAGCCATTCGCCGCCGCCCAGCATCAGCGCTCCTAGCAGAAAGAAGGCAACGCCCTTCATATTTCCTGTAAACCAGTTCGAGTATGAGTATTTAAAAGCGGCTCCCACACCCAATATAATGAGCAAAATCCCCAGCTTGTTGATCCAGTTCAAGCCTAACTTCATTTCAAACTGATTTTGCTTCATGCGCTTCTGCATCGTTTCTTCGCTGATCTCTTCTTCTCCGAACTGCTGGAACTCGCTTGCCGTCTGATGAAGCAATTTGCGCTCGGCCTCCTGAAACCGCCTGCGTTGCTCCATGATTCGGTCTCGAATCTCCTCTGAGAACAGTCGTAATCGGGCGACGATCTCGTCCTGATCTTCTTTAAGCTCATGCGTAGTTTGCTGAATAAGCTGGTCCACTCGGTTTTTAGCCCCATATTCAAAGGATGTCAGCCGATTTTCCCCTTCTGTGGTTCTGGAAGCAAAATAGGTCTCCAGCTTTTCACGCGAAATGCGAATCATATTCGCCTTTTCGCTCAGCATTTGCTCCGTCAGCGCAGTGCGCAATTTTCCATTTTCCTGCTCAATATGTCGTACTCGCTCTTCCAAGTGAATGCAGCGAGCCTGATAATCCTCGAACTTTTTTCGCAGAACCTCATTCTCCAAAATGATATCTGAGGCTTCATAGTCTGCGATTAATGTTTGATACTCCTTGAGCAGCTTGTTCTGTTCTTGGCGGATCGTATGTAAACGATCTTTAAAATCCTCCATGTTCTCCTCCATCGCTGTCCATTTTGGTAATCATTACATTTTACATGAAATTAAAAAGGCATTATAGAGACTATAGCCTATTTTGAGCGTTAAATTGGGGCTTTTACTTAAATTTTCTTCCAGTTTCATCATCACAGAAAAAGCAGGACGGATATACATAAGAAATAAAGCCTACCTTTTCCCTTCGCAAACATGAAACCCAAATTGAAAGGAGATATACATGTATTCAATAAGCGGCACTATAGCTTTGATAGCAAGCATGTCCATGTTTTGGATTTTATACGATTTGAGAGTCAGCCACTCTGTAGGCTATAATGATGCCTTTTACTTATTTCCACTTATTTAATTACGCTGTGTATTTATTTTTATTGGAAAGATCACGATGAAAAAAGGAAGAACCCCGTAGGATTCTTCCTTACACAAAATTAATACTTTTTCATGAAAGTCGTCACAGACTTTAGAGCTTTCTGCATGTCACTTAAAATTAGCTTTCTTATTTTTTGTAATGAGTTTAAATTTTAACGATTGTTATTCTTCCTTAACATAAGTACGTCATATGCAATAATTACTTTGGTTTTATCTGTAGCCTCTGGAACATTGTAAACCACTTCATTTTGACTGAAGTTTCTTTACAAATAATTCATCCTTCGTTTTGATTCTGTCAGGATGACTGAGAGGGGTAAAAGAAGTGATGAATATTGATAATCTCCAAAAGTTGATGTGCGCAACCTTTTGGATTATAATAATCATGTTTATATTTTTTGGATTTATTACATAAAATTATAAAGGGTGATGACAATGAATAGGGCTGCGACAGGAACAATATTTTGTTTTATATCTGCTATGTTGTATTCTTCTTATTATCTTTGTGCAGCAATTACAGGAGCTGGGCAGTTAAATCCTTTTTATGCTCCGTTTGGTTCTTTAAAAGTTTTTGCCGTAATGGCTTTGATTATTGGAGTAGCTTACTTAATTATAAGTGAATATGGATATTTGAAAAAAAAGAAGAAGGCCTAGGCCTTCTTCTCAGGCTGTCGAGAAACCCCCTGTTTTTTAATCAGGTTTAAAATGGCCACTTTGATCAAATAAAAATGGGTCCTCAGATCGTTTTAAATCGATTTTTGTTTTAAAAGTTGAGTTTCCCCAAATAAAAAATAAAGTGCCGGAAAGTCCGTTGGACTTTCTCGACACTCTGAGAAGAAGGCCTAGGCCTTCTTCTTTTACATTATAACTTAATTACTAGAGCCTTCTTTCTACTACTGTGACTACACCTTGTACTTTACCACCCGCAAGTTTAACAGGGGTTTTAATGGTAACATTTTTGAGACGCTCTAATACCGTGCCCACATAATTATAACCAACCAGGTCCCCTCTAACTACTTTATAAATAGGGGTGAATTGTAGTTTCGCTTGATATCCAGGCTGAACAGTTAGAGAACTATTATAAAGATGGGTTTCAGTAGTCGACCAGCCACCTCCTAGAACTTGAGTTACTGCGTCATTCCATTTAACGGAAATGGTCATATTCGCACTCCACGAAAAACTTTTTGACCAACCTACCATTTGCGTTAATGTGGTGGTTTTACTTGAATTTTTAATATAGTCAGTTATATCGGTTTTCTGATCTACTTGTAATTGTTGAGGATAATATGCGGATTGAATTAATTTACGCTTAAAAACAAAGTCAAGACCAGTATCAGCCATTGGACTAATCCTATTTCCGCTATCATAAACTTGAGCTGTGACTGTCTGTGGCTGTTCTTGAGAAAGGAGCTTTTGATACTCATTTAACGAGATTTCTTCCAAACCATTCTCTGTAGTTATGTAGGCTTTAACTACTTCGGGCTGTGAAGTAGCTGACTCACTAACAGCAATATTAGAATTAGTTACCTCAGCATTTGCAACAGATACAACCGGAACAGAAATAAGAGCTAATGATAGAGCAAACAACGCAATACTTTTCTTTTTCAAAGTAATCCCTCCAATAATATTATTTTATAGAAACTTTTTTTGCATAGAAACTTACAAAAAAAGTGACTAACAACGCTAATAAATATGTGAGTATGTAATGTTATGTAATCGAGCAAAAAGTAGAGTGAAGAAATTTGCATGAGAAACCATATATACAAAAATATTGAATTATTATTATAAATTTTAATTAAAGTAAATATTTACAATAATGATTGTATCACAAAACTTCTATTTTCCTACCATAAAATTCAATAATCCCCTATAAATGAGTCCCCTCTCCTAGATAGCTAACCTTCCAAAGCTTTTAACAAGATGGAATTTCCATTTCCTTTAGGTCAAAGGATAGATTTTACTGGTCATTGGTTGGTTTTTGAAATTAATATATGCATCAATTCTTACCTATACCTCAAAATTTATTACATTTTATGACATGTTAATGTATTTTTCTCTTAAAAAAGCCATTATATAGAATGATTATATTAGTTAGATGAGAGGAGGAATAGTTTTGCATACAATGTCTCTGAAAGTATGATGTGGTCAGGTTACACCAGTTGGGTCTGCTTCCTGGTCTGGAACATACGGTTGTACTGATTAATCAGTTCATCCAAAAACATAGACTGCTCCAGCACACAGGCATGTCCGAAACCATATAGTTCATAAAGCTCATGCAATCGTTGACGGGCATCTTCCAACTGTTGGTTTAACGTTTCATCTGGATTCATAGCGCATTCCCTCCTAATGAATCTCATTTTAGGTTGGAATGTGGAAATATGGATCGCTATTTTAGCAATCAAAAAGTCAGCATAATATAACAAAAAAAGACCAGCGTCTAGGCTGGTCAATAGTAATGAATTAGTGCTCGGATCAAGCTGTGCCAACGTGGTCTTGCGGTTTGAATGTGCCAAGGGTAGGATCTTTAGCTTGAACTGGTAGTACGAGTACCAGTACAAAGCTAGCTGCTACCAAGAGCAAAGCCATCTTTCTGATCATTTTCTTTCCACACCTCCTGGTAAGTAGTATGAAACTGAGCCAATATTTCAGGAGCGGCGTATGCCCTGAAGCAGTCAAATAAACCTGCACAATTGGCAATAAGTAGTACATGATTAATTGTACCAGCTTTTTCTAAAGCGTCTAATAAACATTTGAAACCATATAAATATCTTCCTTTATTTAGACTGTACTTAGCCATCTTGTACCAAAACCGTGCACGCTGTTGCAATAAAAATGGATCAACAGAAGATGGTTCCTGATACGCCCAAATTTTAGATTCAAAACGCTGGAGGATATGATCCACATCAATATGATAGCGATTGGCTGCTTCAATGACGTTTAAGAGCTCGTTAAAAATATGTTTCTCACCAGCTATATATTCTACGTAATCCGGCAGGACACTCACATCTCCCGACATCAGCTTGTTCACATAAGTATTAATTTTCGCCCATCGCTGAAATTGACCCAACCAATGGAGCGTATCCGGGTCATTTTCCTTGACCCAGCTTAGATCAGCATAGCCCCGAAGATGTGCTAATGCCTGCTCATGATTTCCCTTCGCATCACAGGCATGAGCACACATCAATTCGGCGTAAGCTATGTATACAAACAGCGGCCTGCTTAGCTTCTTTTGTGGTTCTTTTTCCTTGCGCTCAGAGTTATGAACCATGTCATAGTGTATTCCACCTAGCTGTCCCATCTGTTTTGCATACTTATATACCTTGTCCCACTGGCTCAATGCTCTGTATACATTCGCCAAATCTTTCAGCGCATCCAGTTGATCGACTTCATGCAAACGATGGACGAATGATTCAAATTTGGCCGCTGCGTCGAAATTGAGATTCTGGTCTTTTCCTATCGCAATAGTGAACAAGCGATAGTGGCAGAGTGCAAGTCGTTCCGAATGCTGCTGTTTTTCGCCCTCGGCGACGTTTTCATAAAGATAAGCCGCCGCTTCCCGATAACCTTGTTCAAAGCAATTCTCGGCTAACTCAAAAAGGTGAGGAAGATAACCCGGATTATCCAGCAGCACACTTACTACTTTTTTCAAACAGTCTACACGCTGAAACTGCACACACCGATACAAGAATGGACTAATTCTTCGCCAGTTTAGCGGCGCATCTATAGTGCATTCTTCCACATATCTTTCATAGAAATGGTCTGTTGGTAAATTCATTCCTAACGTAATGCGATCCAATTGGTGCACCGAAATGGAGCGATTGCCTGTTACAATGCCGCTTACTGTACCCGGATTCATGCCAGCAATGTGTCCAAACTCGGTCATACTCAAGCCTTCTTGTTTTAGGTATCTTTCTAATTCTGCTCTAATCGTAGGTGTGATTTCCATGAATAAACCACCCTTTCAGCGTGAACTATAATACGATACAAATTTTTTAAAAAAATATATTTTGGAAACTTATAATATAATAAAAGTTTTGACTATCCTGATAATACCACCTTTTGCAATAACAATAAATACTTCTATTTTATTGCTTTTCATCTTGGTAATAGGAGGTCTTTTGGAAATGCCTCATGTAAAAATGACAAAAAACTTAGACCCTACAGGGCGCTTAGTCATTCCCAAGGAAATCCTGTATACGTGCGGTATTTTTCACGGTCATTCTATTGAATTTTTTGCAGATGAAAAGACGGGCACGCTATTACTACAAAGACACTACGGTCAGTCTTGTCATTTTTGTCTCTCTACCGAAAAATTAAGTGATTTTAAAGGCTTTCTGATATGTAAAAATTGCCACTATATGCTCAAGATCGTATTTATGCGTGTACAAGTCTTTCAACCCAAAGAGATCATGTCCCAACTTCTTTTAGATTTGTATGAAAGCCATCCACATGCTACACAACAGCAATATGCTGGCATATTGGGTATCTCAGAAGCTCGCATAAGCCAGCTTATACAACAAGTGTTCGATCAGACAAGTGCCCAACTGGAGGAATGAGCTTTGCCAAGTCAGATGAAGAAGGAGGAAATCATATGAAAAATACAGGTATGACTCGCTCTTTAGATTCGTTAGGACGAATCGTTATTCCTAAAGAAATGCGGATGTCTATGGGGATCGATGTTGGCGATCCTATAGAATTTTATATGGATATCGAAACGGGTTTTTTGAGTATGCGAAAGTATACCGGAGTCGCTTGTAACCTATGTAATGCTGACGAAGGTCTGACCTATTTTAGGGATTCACTTTTATGTAAAACCTGTATACAAGAGTTAAAAGAAAATATAGGCGTTAGCCGCACTCCTGCTCCAATGGTTAAGAAACCTGCGCAGAAAGGAAAGAGAGTACACCAATCATCAAAAAAATTAATCCAACGCCTAAGGGAACTTCTGCATGAACATCCCCATGCCAAGCAGGGTGAATATGCACAATGGCTTGGCGTGTCACAAGGCCGTATATCCCAGCTTAAAAAGTTGTTGTAGCTTGATTACCCTGCCGAAAATCCGTATACTAACAAAAAAGCAAACGATATTATGCCTATGAAGAGCATCCAACTCGGAGGCGTTTACGCCAAGGACCATACGTTAGCGTAGGATATGGCGATATGTACCTAAGTAAACCGGACCCGCCCGTTACAGCGGAGCAAAGTGGATTGGAGAGTCATGACATCTGTCATGCTGTCCGGTCAATTTGGGTGGCACCGCGAGATCAAAGCGCTCCTCGTCCCTTATGGATGAGGGCGCTTTTTGTATTTTTATCCGAAAAGGAGTGCGGTGTCATGTTGGATATCAAATGGATCAAAGAGCATCAAGAACAGGTTCAGACGGCAGCAGACGGCAAAGGAATACAGGTATCGGTTGCGAAGCTGTTGACCCTGGATGAGCGGAGAAAACAGCTGCTTCAGGAAGTGGAACAGCTTCGGCAGAAGCGAAATCAGTGTAGTCAGGATATTGGTGCGCTAATCCATGCTGGTAAGAGTGAGCAGGCCGAAGGAGCAAAGCATCAGGTCAAAGAAATTAACGGACAGCTAGATCTTCTGGAAGCCCCGCAACAGGAAGTAGAGGAACAGTTTCAACAGCTTTTGCTTCTGATGCCTAATATCGTATCGCCAGATACACCACGGGGGAGATCAGATGAGGATAATGTAGAGCTGGAGAGGGTTGGAACGGTTCCGAACTTCGGATTTGAGCCAAAGGATCATATGGCGCTTGGTGAGCTTCACAAGCTTATCGACGTCCCTCGGGGTGTCAAAACAGCCGGTACCCGTAACTACTATCTGACGGGAGCAGGGGTTGCATTGCATCGGGCTGTGCAGCAGCTTGCGGTGGATCTGCTGACTGAACGCGGATTCCAGTTGCTGGACGTTCCACTGATGGTACGTGCAGAGGCGATGCGCAGCACTGGTTTCTTCCCGCTCGGACTGGATCAGACGTACCGCATCACAGGAGAGGATCAGTGGCTTGTAGGCACTTCGGAAGTGCCGCTGGTCTCGTATTACAGCGGTGAGATCGTGGATGTTACGGACCCGATTCGGCTGGCAGCCGTGTCCGTATGCTTCCGCAATGAGGTCGGCTCGGCCGGAAGAGATGTGCACGGACTGTATCGTGTGCACCAGTTTGCCAAGGTCGAGCAGGTCATCATCTGTGAAGCCAGCCTGGACGCTTCAGAGCAGATGTTTCAGGAGATTACGCGCAATGCGGAGGACCTGCTTCAACTGCTGGAACTGCCCTACCGTAAGATGGCTGTCTGTACAGGCGACATGGCGCAAAAAACCTACAAGCAGGTGGACATTGAGACATGGATGCCTAGCCGTCAAGCTTACGGCGAGACACATTCGTCGTCGCAACTGCTTGATTTTCAGGCGCGTCGTTCCAACATCCGCTACCGTAATGCGGACGGCAAGCTGCGATATTGTTACACGCTCAACAACACAGCGGTTGCTTCGCCCCGGATTTTGATTCCGTTGCTGGAGCATCACCAGCAAGAGGACGGTTCGATCCGTATTCCGGAGGCTTTACGTCCATATATGCCGCGAGGTATGGAATTTTTGCGTACTCCCTTGTTATGAAAACAGGAGTGCACTTTGAAAAGTAGTACCCCATGAGCAGGATTTCCCATTGTATCATCGCAAAAAAGACGAAGGACAAATATCCTTCGTCTTTTTGATGTTTCATTGTGTCATTGTGCTTCTGCTTCCCAAGCGCTGGCAGGGCCAAAGAATTCATAGTGGATATCCGAAGCAGGGATATTCCACTCCTTCAACAGGCCGTATACCGATTGCATGAATCCCTCAGGGCCGCAAAAGTAATATTGTGCGTTACGTTCCGGTATCACGGATTGCAACCAGGCCAGATCCAAACGACCTTCCTTGTGAAAAGCCTGTGCCAGCCGATCTTGCTCCGTTGGTCTGCTGTAACACCAACGAACTGCAGCCTGTGCATGTGTGGCGACCAGCTTTTCCACCTCATTGCGCAGAGCATGGTTATCTCCGTTGACTGCTGCGTGGACAAAGGTGACAGGCCGATGCGGAGCAGATTTCACCAAGGAAGCCAGCATACTGACCATTGGGGTTAGCCCGACCCCGCCGCTGATCAGCACGACAGGTCTGCGATCTGCCCGATCCAGCGTAAAATCACCCGCCGGTGCAGATACCTGAAGCACATCGCCCTCTTGTACCTGCTCATGCAGATATACGGATACTTTACCTGCCGGACGTGACTCTACGGCATCCTCGCGCTTTACAGATATCCGGTAGTGGGATTGGCCCGGTGCATCCGAAAGGCTGTATTGACGAATATGGGTATTATGTTCGCCCGGAATTTCCATTTTTAAGCTGATATATTGCCCAGGCTCGAATTCAGGCAGCACCTGTCCATCCTGCGGCACCAAATAAAAGGACGTAATTTGGTCGCTTTCCTTAACCTTTTTCTGCACAACAAAGCTCTTAAAGTCTGACCAGCCTCCCTGCTGCTGTCCAGCCTCCTTGTACATTTCAGCTTCCATGTCTATAAATACATTAGCGATCACACCATAGGCCTCAGCCCATGCGGCAATGATCTCGTCTGTAGCCGCATCTCCCAGTACGTCTTTGATCGCAGCGAGCAGATATTTTCCGACAATTGGATAATGCTCGGGCTTAATTCCCAAACTGCGATGCTTATGTGCAATCTGACGTACCACCGGAATAATTTCCTCCAGACGGTCAATGTGCTGTGCAGCTGCGTATACAGCATTGGCCAGCGCCCCTTGTTGACGTCCTTGCTTCTGATTCGCGTGATTGAATATATTGAGAAGCTCGGGATGGGCCTCAAACATCATCTGGTAAAAACGCTTGGTGATTGTAGTTCCATGTACCTCCAAAACAGGTACAGTCGATTTGATCGTTGCAATGGTTTGCTCACTTAGCATCTTTGTATCCCTCTTCTCTCCAAAATAAGATCAACAAAGGGTGTATCAACATATGCCCCATTTGTTAATCCTCAATTTAAAGCAAGTATACCCAACTAAAGTAACCGTTTATGTGATTCTAGTCACTTTAAATTTGAATTATTAGAACATGTCAATGACAAAACGCACATTTAAAAACAATTCCGATATAACGAACGTACTTTCCCCTAACAACAGTTTCACCATTCTAAAGACTTCAATTTATTCCACTTGTAAACGCTTCCAATTGGGATAAAATCGAAGATGAGGTGCCGGACAAGCCGTTACGGCCCATCCTATTCGTGTTAAAGGAGGCAGATGATATCGTGAAGTGGATCCACAGCAGCAAATGGTTAGCCGCATGGATTTGTATCCTGTTCGCAGTGTCCAGTGCGGGTCTTCAACCCGACGTAGCCCATGCCCATACAACAGGAGTTACGCAAGCAACCTACGGGACCGAAGTGAACCAGGCGCTGAATGGTTTGGACGTCGCCAATGCCGAACTATCCCTGAGCGCAACAGCAAGCACGGCCATTACGAACGGAACGGATTGGAAAGACACCGCAGGTAACCCCATTCAGGCGAACAGCGGTAATATCCTAAAAGTAGGTTCCACTTATTATTGGTACGGCGAGCACGCCGAAAACTGGAAATTTGAAAAAGTGAACGTGTATACCTCAACCGATCTGAAAAATTGGTCCTTCCGCAGCACTATTCTCACCAAAGGTTCCGCCCCTGAGCTAAATTCGAGCAAAATCGAACGTCCCAAAGTCATCTACAACAAAACCACCGGAAAATATGTATTATGGGCGCACTATGAAAATGGCACGGACTACTCCCTAGGTCGTGTAGCCGTCGCTACCAGCGATACACCCGACGGAAATTTTGCCTACCAAGGCAGCTTTCGCCCGCTGAATTACGAATCTCGTGATATGACGGTGTTCACGGATACTGACGGTAGCGGCTACCTTATTACAGCTTCCCGTAAAAATGGCGGCGCCAACGATACGATGGCGATCTTCAAGCTGACAGCTGATTATACGGGCGTGCAGTCGTTTGTTGGCTGGATTTTTGAAAATGGCTATCGCGAAGCTCCTGCTGTTGTGAAAAAGAACAACACCTACTACCTGTTCACCTCGCAGGCATCCGGCTGGTATCCGAATCAGGGCGCTTACGCAACCGCCAGTTCCATGACGGGAAGCTGGTCTGCTCTATCGCCCTTCGGTGATCCGGCGGCTTATGGATCGCAAATCCACTCCATCGCCACGATTACGGGTAGCGCGGGAACCAGCTACATCTATATGGGCGACCGCTGGAACCCGCTCAATCTGAGCGACCACAAATTCATCTGGTTGCCACTAACTCTGAATGACGCCAACAAAACAGCAACCCTGAACTGGTACAGTAGCTGGGATCTGGATGCTGCGACAGGCGCAGTAATTCTACCGTCCCTTGTGAATCATGCACAGGGCAAAACAGCGACTGCTAGCTCAGCCGCATCCGGTTCTCCAGCTTCACTGGCGAACGATGGCAACGCCCAAACCTCGTGGAAGGCTACTTCCGCATCCTGGCCTGCATGGTGGCAGGTCGATTTGGGCAGTTCCAAGACCATCCGCGAAGTGGGTATTTCATGGTTTATGTACAAAGGATCTGAAGCGTATTACAAATACAAAATTGAATACAGCATGGATGGAGTCAACTACTCCACGATTGATCGCACAGGTAATACCACATATGGTTTTACCAGTGACAAAGTCAATTTTCAAGCTCGCTACGTGCGAATCAACCTTGTAAATGCAGTGCTATTCAATAATCCGAACAACTGGTATACCCCGACAGTGCATGAAGTCAGATTGCTTGGCCATTAACTTGCTTCATTAAAAAGAACATGACAGGAGAATCCCATATCAAATAGGCTTCTTCTGCCATGCTTGCTTTACCACCTGTTTCGTACTCATTCGCTCAACGTATCCGATTTACTGTGGTAAACACAAATTTATCATACCGATGCCGTGAGAATGAGTATTCAAACGGTATACCCGTATCCAGATAACCTACCTGCTCAATTTCTAAAACCGGATCATCCACACCACAGTCCAAATACTCCCAATCTAGCTCAGTCGACTTGGACGCGCGGATGGTACGATGTGAACTGACAATATTAAGGCCCAGCTCCTCCTTAATATGTTTGTACACTGAGCCGTGCAACACCTGCTCGGTAATACCGCTGATCAGCTTGGTAGGCATGTATGTGCGCTCTATCACATAGGGCTCGCCCTCTACAATACGCAGACGGACGACATGATACACAGGAGAATTGGCATCAATAAATAGATGCGCCGCTACCTCTTCAGATGGAAATTGAACGTCAAACGCTATGATTTTACTTTTGATTTCTTTCCCGCGCAGTACGTTTGTCAGCCCCAGCATTTCATTCACAACGACATTAACCGGGACATTGTAGACCGATTTGACGATAAAGGTTCCGTGTCCTCTTTTACGATTCAACAGCCCTTCCGACACCAACGTATCCAATGCCCGCTTAATCGTCATCCGACTTACCCGGAACTCACTGGCCAGTGAAATTTCATCGGGAATCGGATCATCACTGCTATAGGTCTTATCTATAATACGCTTCTTGACCTCTTGTGCAATCCGTTCGTATTTATTCATCTGTCTACCACCTGTACTAAAATTTGTTTTATGTCAGCATTTTACCAAAAACATCGGTAGCGCTGGTTCTTTTGGTTCTGCAGGCGGGGACATCGAGGTATTACGGTATAAGTAAGTATACCGAACAATATACTTTCTCACCAGCAGTATACAGAGTAACTTGGCACGGTGATAAAAAAAAGGCGGTCCAGAGGACCACCCACCACCTTAGAATCCGTTATTTTCGATCACTTGTTTGAACCAGTGCCCACTCTGTTTAACGGATCTTTTGCCGCCGTCCTGAAGATCGACAGACACAAAACCATAGCGATTCTTATAAGCATTCGTCCAGGACCAGTTGTCCATAAACGTCCATAAGTGATAGCCTTTCACATTGGAGCCCTCCAAGATGGCCCGTTGAACCCATTTGAGATGCTCACGGATAAAATCAATGCGATAGTCATCATGGATCATGCCGTGCTCATCCCTGAATTTTTCCTCGCCTTGAACACCCATCCCATTTTCTGAAATGAAGCATTCAATGTTGCCGTAATTCAGTCTGACATTGGTCAGAATGTCGTAAATGCCCTTCTCATAAATCTCCCAGCCCCGCATCTCATTCATCTTACGGCCAGGCATAGCGTAATAATCGAAGAATCGTTCCGGCACAAAAGGCGCATCTGGATTCGGCAGACTTTCGCGGGCCTTGACTCTGCGAGGCTGATAATAGTTAATCCCCAGCAGGCCCACCGTGCCTTGACGTATAATCTCCCGGTCCCCGTCTTCCATCAGCGGTACAAAGCCCTCTTGGCGCAACAGTTCCACGAGCAAAGGGTTAAATTCTCCCGTCACAGATGGGTCTAAAAAGGAACGGTTAAAGAACGCATCGCATATTTCAGCAGCCTGCACGTCTGCCGGGTGCTGACTACGCGGATAGGTCGGCGTCAGGTTCAAAATAATTCCGATTTTGCCCTTGTAGCCTCCCTCTTTGTATGCCTTAATGGCACTCGCGCTCGATAACAGGGTATGGTATCCCACCTGTACAGCTTTACCGAAATCCACTTCATTCGGATAATGGAAATCGTACAGATAGCCGCCTTCCACTGGGACAATCGGCTCATTATGCGTAAACCATTTGGCCACACGATCTCCGAATAGCCCAAAGCAAGTGTTAGCGTAATCTACGTAAGCTTCGACCGTCTCCCGGTTCACCCATCCTCCTTTTTCCTGTAAAGCCATCGGCAAATCAAAATGATACAAACTCACAAATGGCTCAATCCCCGCCTGATGCAACTCTGCAATGACGGCATTATAGAAATCAACCGCCTTCTGGTTCATCGCACCCCTTCCCGCTGGAAACAGACGCGACCAGGAAATAGAGAACCGGAAGGAGTTGTGACCAAGCTCTTTCATGAGTGCAATATCTTCTTTGTAACGGGTATAGAAACGGGACGTTTCGCCAGGTCCAACCCCGTCATAAAAACGGTTCGGCTCCTGCTCAAACCAATAATCCCAAATGTTCGGTCCTTTGCCGTCTCCCTCCATGGTTCCTTCTGTCTGGGTAGCCGAGGCCGATGAGCCCCACCAGAAGTCGGATGGAAAACGGTATTGAATGGTTTGCTGCTCGATATCTTTCATTTCGGTATGATTCACAGCTCTACTCCTCTCTCTTTTGCATGAATAAGCTGCTAATCCAGCAGCTTATTCACATTACATTCCAACAGTTTGATCCTTACCTGCAATGGCTGCTTGGTTAAGCTCCTCTTCCTGCTCTTTACGAACGTTCATCCGATCAATAAATTTCAGGAATGGGAACCAAATGACAAAAACGACAGCCATATTAAACAACTGCAGTACGCCTCCCATTAGAGATCCCGTAGCCATCATTCCACTAAAGAACAACGGCATCGTCCAAGGCACCTGTATTCCGTTAGGCGGTGGTACAAGCCCGGTGGACATCGCGAAGTAAGTAATCAGCGTAACGATCATTGGAGCAATGACCCATGGGACAAAAATAAGCGGATTCATCACAATCGGCAAACCGAAAATGACGGGTTCATTGACATTGAACAGACCTGGTCCAATGGCCAACTTACTGACCTGCTTCAATTGCTTGCTCTTCAGGAAGATCAGAATCGTGAGCACGACTGCCAGTGTCATACCTGTACCACCGATACCTACGGTATAAATATCCACAAACTGCTTGGTGATAATATGCGGCAGTTCCGCTCCTTTGGAGTATGCTTCATAGTTTTCAAGTGCCAGCGTATTCCAGATCGGCTCCATAACCGAGTTGATAATGATTTGACCATGAAGACCAAAGAACCATAAAAGCTGAACAAAGAAAATAGCAATCAATGTAGGGATAATGCCACTGCCCAAATGTACCAGCGGTGCCTGTACGGCATGATAAATCAGATCATGCAGGTTATTATGAAGGGTCAGTGTAACTACAACATTAATGATCAAAAATATGCCCAATGTAATACATGCCGGAAGCAAAGCGGCAAATGACTTGGCAACTGCCGGCGGAACGCCTGGAGGCATTTTGATAATAATGTTCCGCTGTGTCACTCTTCGGTAAATTTCACCAGCTATAAAAGCAACGATCATGCCAAGGAACATGCCTTTGGCCCCAATCCGATCCAACGGAATGACACCAGCAATCGTGGCACCGCTTTCTTGTGTCAGCACAAACGGGGTGAGCATCAAGAAGCTGACCAACGCGATCATGCCGCCGAATATGGGCTCGACCTTATAACTTCGGGATAAATAATAGCCGATCCCGACAACCACGAATAAGGTCATGATGTTCAGTGTGGCACTCGGCGCAATGTTCAGCAGACTGTTAAAAGTTGTATAATTGCCGTCGCCCATCCACCCTTTTAGAAACGGCAGATTGATAATAACGACGATGATGGAGCCAAAAACTGTTAATGGAAATGACAACATAAATGCATCACGTAGTACAGTAAGATAGCGGTTGTTGTTCAGTTTACCGGCAATAGGTATCAGTATCCGGCTTAATTTCTCAAACAAAGCCTATTCCTCCCCGCGAAGTGACTTGCATCAATAGGGTTGCAAGCTTTTTATGTCCTAAATTTCACATACTTATATGTTTCGCTATAAATTTCTGGATTTGAACAGCTCCAGCAATTCTAGAACCAGGTCTTTCATGGTAACCGTGGACATCAGATGATCCTCGGCATGCATCAGAAGGAGCGAGAAGGGAGTTTGGGTACCTCCCGCTTCCTTCTTAACCATTTGAAAATGGATATCATGTGCAGCACGTAAATCCTGCTTGGCTTGTTTGAGCAGTTCGTCCGCACCTTCTACATTCTCATTTCGGTATTCGGTCAGCGCCTGAATTACTTTACTGCGAGCGCTTCCACTATGAAGAATAAGTTGGAAACTAATCTGTTCTTCCGTCAGTTCAGCTATATTGACTTTATCCATTTTTGCGTTCCACCAGCTTCACGGCCTGTTCATAGGCTTTCTTACCGTCAACCATTCCGTAGGCCATCATGTCGATCACTTCTACGTGAATACCATATGGAGCTGCTTCCTTTTCCAGTTGTCCTTTCAGAAAACTCATTTGTGGTCCAATCAATACCGCGTCAGCCTTAGCCATGTCTTCTGCCGCCTGATCTTGACCTACTGCCCAAATTTCAGCCTCGTCTCCAATGGACTTAGCATATTCCTGCATCTTGGTAACCAGCAAACTTGTAGACATACCTGAGCTGCACGCCAGTAAAATTTTTTTCATGATTATTCCTTCCCTTCAAGGTATTATTGGATGTTAAGTACTAGAAAACGTTTACAGCGTAATTATAAATCCAGTCTTTCTATTTGTCTATACATTTAGGATATATGTATAGACTTTTTTTAAAATGACACGACTTCTTCACTTTTTTTCTTGAAAGTGAACGTGATCTCTTATCTTTAATCTCTCAGTAATAGCTGAAAATTAGAAAAATTTAGAATATCAAGAAACATTCCTACATTTTTATCGTCTATATTATGGAAGACCTTACGTATGAGGGTAAGATTTTCCGAAGCCCAAAGATAAAAATCAACTCACAAAGGAGCTTATGCATGTTAAAAAAGTTAGGATTAGCTGCATTGATTCTGGCTACTAGCCTCTCTGTTATTGGAACAGGCTGGGCCGCATCCAGCACAACAACCATTGAAGTTTCTAAAACTGCTCTGGATTACAACATTGCTCGCCCGCTGAGCGATGGTGCTTTTCATGATGGCTTATTGGCCGCTGAAACATCTGCTGGAAACCTTGTGTATTACAATACCAAAGGAGCAAAAGCTTTCTCACTTCCCGCCGAGCTTAAACCCATTGGTGACTTTCATGAGCAGCGAGCCGTAGTCAAAAATACAAAAACGAATCTCTATGGATACATGAACACCAGAGGGACACTAGTCATCCCTTGCCAATATACCGAAGCCAATTTCTTTTCGGAAGGAAAAGCCAAGGTGACCATAGCAGACACCAAAGAAAATGCAATTATAGATCGAACGGGAAAAATCCTTTCTCATTTTAAAGAAAATGTGGATTCAGAATATATATTTACGGACGGTCTGGCTCTTGCCTACGCCCCCATCACTGGCAAGATCGGTTTTGTGAATGCCTCTGGTCAACTAGCGATTCCTTATAAATACAAATACAGTCGTGGTTTCTCGGATGGCTTGGCTATTGTTCAAAATAGCAAAGAGCTCTACGGGTATATCAATACAGCAGGGAAAGAAGTCATTCCTCTTCAATATAAATCTGGCGGAGACTTCTCGGAGGGATTGGCCCCGGTGCAAAATACCAAGGGGAAATGGGGATTCATCAATAAACAGGGGAAAGTCGTGATTCCCTTTAAATTTACGGATGCTCAGAACTTTAGTGAAGGCCTGGCGAGTGTGAAAAATGTAAAAAACGAAGTCGGATTTATTGATAAAAACGGAACGCTGGTCATTAAATATCAACATAAATATGATGTTACCTCTCCGTTCAAAGAAGGCTTTGCTTTAGTCGGTAAACAAACACAATCATCCGTCTCAGACGGCAAATTCGGTTACATCAATCGTCAAGGGCAACTGCTGACTAAACTTGAGTACAGAGCGGAATCCTCCTCCTTCTCTAATGGCTATGCTGTTGCTTTTATCAAGCCAGGCAAAGCTTTCATTGTATCTAAACATTCCGTTTTAAAATAAAAAAGACGACCCCGGAAACAGATCGAGTGGATCTGCTTCCGGAGTCATTAAATTTCCAATATATCGAATATAATTAGTCGTGTGTGTAGAATTTCACTCCAGGCAGATCTGCTGCCACCCACGAATAGTTAATGGTATTACTGTTATAATTTTTGGTCCCCGCCTGAGCAACCTGTACTTCTTTCAAAATCGTAATCGATGAACCCTTCGGTCTGACAACGACTACATGACCATGTCCATCCTCTTTTTTAATCCCGATCGTAGGATACCCGAGATTGGCTCTTTTTTGAGCATCCTGAAAGGTTACAGAGTACCAGCCCGGCGCTTTTTTATTCAGTAAAGCATCAGCCATTTGATTGGCTAAGCCACTTGGTAAGTCAGCCGACATCGCAGACATCACGTCTTGAGCGAAAATATTACATTTCGTTCCACCTACTGGCGAATACTTCTTGTTCGTTTCTACCTTAAAACCGTCAATTACAGATGCGTAAGTACTTGCACTTCTAGCCATTGAAATTCCCCCTGAATATAAGTTGTAGAGGAAATGAACGGAGTCGCTTGAACATCTGAATGGCTCCACATTCAATTGATGTTGGCCTCCATTCCCTCTCAACTATTAGGGTGATTTCCGGCTTACTTTAACAACGTAATACGCAAGGAAAATTAACTTATTTTTATTTTTCTATTTAAATTCCATCTACAGTGATGGCACGGCCTTCTGATCCATTAGGTTGAGAAAATAAAACGCCTTTCTCGTTAATCATCACTTAGCTGAAGGCTTTCTTCACTGATTACGGTTGGAACGATAAGCTCGGGAGTAGTCGTAGTCTTAGCTTGTGTTAAATAGTCTGCTGCCCCCACCATCAGAGCGATGCCGATAAATAGCACGATCCAATTACGATTCTTTTTCATCATCTGTACCTCTCATTCTTCACTCCGCCCGTTCAGCCACTTGAACCAATGGAGCAGATGACTAAATCGGTATTCATGCTGCAAAGCATACGTCCATACTTCAGGCTCTTCACCGGGTTCCTTCCAGACGAGCATGGAAAAGTGACCCTCTTCCTCGCTTGCAACCGACAGCAGCGAAAGACGATCATCCCCGAATCGGTATGGAGCCGATTCCACCCAGTAATTCCGCATATCGCTGATCCATCTGCGAAACTGCTCTGTACCTGCGATCCGCAGCACCTCATCCGGCAGGAGCAGGTGCTCGTCGATGTCCTTCCAATCCCCCGCATATCGGTACCGCGCTGCCAGCATCGGACTGAGCGGTCGGGTTTTACCCGGGGCCAACGTAGGCATATAGGCGACGGGAACGACCGGACCGATACTCTGGATAGCATAAGACCGAGCTTCCTCCTCACTCATTCCGTAGGACATCGCCTCCGCAAGAAAATGGTTTCGTCTTACACCAAATTGATGCTGATACTGTGACATCTCATCCTGTAGCTCCAATACCATACCCTCCACTGTATCTGTTCCGATCATTCCCAAACACCTCTCATTCCAAAATATAGTTGTGCAATTCTCGTTGCGCTCGATACTTTGCCCAATTGAATTCAGACCAAGCCGATTCTTCTCTCGTCATGCTCGTCAAGCGGGCTTGTAAAAACTCATCCAGCGCTCCATGTTCCTTACGGCTAAAGTCAATCAGCAGCGGAATCGCGTCCGCCGATAGCTCACTCAAATATTCCTTATCTATCACCGATGTCGTGCGATACCGTTCGAGATTATTTTCAGCAATCCGTATATCAATGCCCACATAGTTCACGACGACATAGGCGACCAGAGCGAGTACAATATAATATTTCGCCAACGGCAGTTGACGGAAATGAATGCGCATTGCTGCAATAAGCAGTAGCAAGCCCAGAAAAATCATAAACGCGTGTACCAAATAGCGGGTGTACGTATAGCCGTATGCTTCTTCGTACATAACCAGCCGGGTATATCCCGAATACAGCATCACACCCGAACAACCCACGAGTATGTACAGCAGGCCGCTGTTCATTTTTTGCACTATACCTGAGCCAAATTCAGTCCACTTCAATACACTGATCATCAGCACAAAGTTGATACCTGTTACCATAACCAGCTCCCCGAATCCTCTTCTCGCATATTCGGCATACGAGGTTCCTTCGGGCAGAGCACCTTCCCATGCACCAAACAAATATCCGAACTGCAACACGACGAACACAACATACACCAAATTCATGACAATCAGCACCGTAGCGGTAATGACAGGATCAAACTTGATCGCCACCGGCTCGTGGTAAGGTACTGTTGATGACTGAGTTTCTCTCTGCGTATTACGCGGAGCAGGCTGTACAAATCCCCACAAGTAACAGAAGAAACAGAAGGTGAAAAAGCAGATCCAGATCAGCCGTGGCAAACCACTCCCAAAGGTCAATGTGCCAATCCATTCGGGTATGCCAGATAACAACTTTTCGAACATCCCGTCTGCCGAAGCCAGCAGAGATATAATAATGAGTAGCAACGGCAAGGCAATAAGTAGACCGATTATCACTTTACCCAATACACGCTTACGCTCATCCTTTACATTCCGAAAGGCTGCCGTCTTAAACATTCGAAACGGAGTCACGATATGGCGAAAATTTTGATAAAACCAATGGCTTAGCGCCTGACCGATAATACCGGGTTCTGACCAGCCATGCCTTTTCTCCCCGAACAGCAGCACCATATGTACGCTAATCAGAGCAGGTATCGCCAGCGCATTTAACACATATAGGATCGGATTATTGAACAGCACGTATGTCAATGCCAGCATGAAAATGATCACAAACAGCAAACGCCCTATCCATGATTTGAGCTGGAAACGATCTCGATTAAAGGCATACATATAGGCGTAAAACCCAATAACAAAAATGGGCATAGACACGCCCAGCCCATGTCCGAAGAACAGATATTGATGAACCAGCGCCAACACAATTGCGCCAGCAAAGGCAGACAGAAACGACGTTTTCGGCAAAGACGTTCCATTCATCTTGTCATGCATGATAAATACCTCCGCAAATATGCTTTATAACCCTTATTGTAGATGATAAAATAAGAAGATAAAGAGAAATTAATTCAAACAAAATTTCCTATTTTATAAAAGTGGCTACGCTTTTAATCAAATATAGGGGAAACGGAGCAACCTTGAATGAAACTCCATGCCCAATTTTTACGACTTCACTCACACGCAGCTGACGACAAGGACGAAAACCATACTATAGAGACGACGCTGGATGAGCTAGCAGCTATTTTTGACTGTACTCACCGCAACGCCTTGATGATCATTCAGAAAATGGAGCAGCATGACTGGATACAATGGACTCCCCGCCGAGGCAGAGGCCGCCGCTCCAGTCTGCGCTTCCTTATTCAGCCGGAAGACATTGCCGTGCAATCCATGATGCAAGCCATAGACCGCCATGATATCAAACGCGCGCTGGATGAGATCCGAGTTCATTCGCGCTCCTCCACCATGCAAGAGCATTTGCAAGGCTGGCTGCTAAATTATTTTGGGCACCACGCGGAGGTGCGCAGTGATCAGCAGCAGATCGACACGCTGCGTCTGCCTATTCGCCAGCAACTTTATACGCTGGACCCGTTGTACTTGAACTGGCTTGCCGAGTCCTTCGTATCCAGCCACGTCTTTGATGGCCTGGCCCGTCGGGCGAACGAAAGCGGCGAGATTTTGCCGGGATTGGCGCACGCTTGGGAGGTGGACACCACTCGTACACAGTGGACTTTTTTCCTGCGTAAAGAAGTGCTGTTTCATAACGGAAAAATACTCACCGCTGAAGACGTCGTCTATACCTTTGAGCGACTGAGTCGGGCCCCGGGAAGGAGACTTTACCATTTTATCGTCCGGCAAATTCAGCACGTCCAGGCGTTAAGTCCGACGATGGTACGTTTCGTACTAAAGGAGCCAAACGAGCTATTTCTATCCTTCCTGTGTACCAGCCGGGCTGCGATTGTGCCGCGTGAGCTTAATCAGGTGGGTGAAGCCGCCTTTGGCATCCACCCTGTCGGTACAGGGGCATTCAAAGTCACGGAAATGAACGAGAGCCTGTGTACACTGGAGGCTTTCGCACCTTATTTTCAAGGCCGAGCTCATCTGGACCGAGTGGAAATTGTCCAACTCCCGTGGGCGACTAAGCTGGAATCGCCGGATACGGAAGACACCGCTTCTTCTTTTCACATTATCCATAATCCCGTATCGGCGGGAGATACGGATACCGCATGGAGCCAGATTCACTCAGCGGCTTCGGTACGCAAATTTATCACATGTAATACACACAAGGATGGACCGCTGCGTAACCCAGAAATACGTGCCCGCATTGTAGCATGTCTGGATCATCGCTCCCTTCCTCCAGCAGTAAATTCATCTAACGATTCTTTTGAACCACTGGCGGCACTGCAAATTGCTACCATTCCCGAGTATAAAGCGGACGCAGACCGGGTTGCGGCTCAGCTCGAATCCTGTGGGTATACCTGTAACATCGTGGCCGCATCTATGAATGAATTCAAAAGCTCATCTATCCGTATGGAGTCAGACTTAATCATCTTTTCTCTCTTTCGTGACCGTGATGAGCAATTACGCCTGTTTGACTTGTATCTGAATGTATCCGGACATGTTGAGCCTCATAGCCGTGTGGATATCGAAAGACTGCTGCGTGAAATTGCACGGGAGGCCGATCACACTGTTAGGGCGCAGCAATTTGAACATATCGAAACTCGGCTCATGGATGAGCACCAGCTGCATATTTTATATGAAAAACCCGTTCAGACGGCCTATCTCCCTTCTGTGCGCGGCGTATCTTTTAACAGTCAGGGCTGGGTGGATCTGCGTCATGTCTGGTTTCCACCTGCTGTACCTCCATCATCCAAGCCTTGAGCCAAGCGGTCCATTCAAGCGCATCGGATGACCAAAAAAAGGTATCCTCTTTTCACAAGAGGATACCTTTTGGGTTACGACAATCCAGACCTTTTCAAGTAGATGGTTCAAGGGATGAAAGCGCCCATCCCCCCAACCCATGACTGTGGACATCGCTAGGATCTTCCATAGGAGGGGTAACGGGTGGAAAATTCAACAGGATAAAAACATTAAATGCGAGCAGAGAAAAAACGATCTTTTTTATCATGGATGTACTCTACCTCTCCAAGTAAGTTTTTATATTCCTCTTTGTCCTGAGAAGTGGCAGTATGCCGATACTTTTCAAATAATCCTACACATTTGATGGTGACAGGATTACCATTCAGCACGACGGAATAAGAAAGGCTCTCAAGCAAGAATTTCATACCTTTGGTATAACGGTGTTTGTTGAGATCGTAACAAGCCATCTCTGCCAAAAATCGTGCATAGAGATCTGCTGACATTTGCTCCGTATAAGTGCCTACCTTAACATGCTGATCTGCAAATGCCTCAATTTGTTTTTCAAAACGTTGCAGTACATGGTCTACATTAAAATCATAACGGTTGGCCGCTACCATAATTTTATGTAACCCCACGAGAATTTCGCCTTCGTTTTTTTCCAAATAATCTACATACTGTGGAATCACATCCAGACTGCCGGACATCAACTGGTATAAATACCCGTTGGCCTCAGCCCAGTTGCTACAAAGGGCCTTCAAACGCCGAGCTTCTTCCGTATCCTCTTGCACCCAGCTCAAATCAGAGTATAGGGATACAAATTCCAGTGCCTTCTGATAATCCCCGCGCTCATCCCACACCCCGGCACGCAGCACGTAAGAATATACAATATACATAAACAAAGGACCCTTAGGTTCCTTGCCACGCTCCGGTCTTCTGGTATTTCCGTATTTTTGCTCGTATTGTACCTTGGCTTTTTGAGCCATTTTTTCAGCATACCATTCTACTTTATCCCAACGCCGCAAGGAGGCATAGGTATTAGCCAAGTCTCTTAAGGCATCCAGTTGGTCTGCTTCACCCAGTCGGTCCACAAAGCTTTCGAAATGTGTGGCTGCCCATAAATTTTCGTCCTGGTCATCACCAACGGCAATCGTAAATAAACGGTATTGGCAGAGCGCCAGACGCTCTGAATGTTGGTACTTCTCACTTTCCGAAACATTTTTATAAATAATTGCAGCAGCCTCGAGCTTACCTTCGCTGAATAATTCTTCTGCTGTCTCAAACAAAGCTGGGGCGTATATGAGATAGTCCATCATAAACTCCACGACTTGCTTAATACAATCCAGTTTGTTCAGCTCTGCACAGCGATGCAAAAAGGGACGAACCCGTCGCCAATTCGGTGCCGTATTCCGTATAAATTCATCAATGTATAACTCATAGAGGCTCCCTTCTTCAAGCCCCATGCCTGCACCAATCCTATCCAACAGCAGCATCGCAATCGGACGATTACCGTTAATAATGGCACTGATCGTTCCTGCATTAATACCTGTGTTCTCCCCAAACTTACTAATCGTAATTCCTTCTCGTCTGATGTACTGTTCCAGCTCTGCGCGAATTGTGGTTGTTTCCTTCAAACCAGGCACCCCCAGGGATTACTTGCATGATTACAATACAAAAAAAGAAAATTCCCGTGAATATTCCCTTAATTATACAAAAGAAAGCTCGCTTAGCCAACCGCTCCAGTAAATTTATATCAAAAAATTCAATAATTCTCCGAATTGCCGTATACTACGGGGAGGTGAGCCGAGCAGCTACACCCAATCGGTACGCAGGAAAGGATACGACAAATGGACAACACCCCTACAGCAGAACAAGAAATTGCACAATGGATGGTCGCGCAGATCCGTGAAGTGGGCACCCTGAAACAAGAAGATGCAATTGCATATGTACGCTCTGAGTATGGAGAGCAGTATGTGTTTATAAGCGAGCATGGTCATGTATCTCTGGAAAAAGAAATCAAAAAAGCATTTCGCAAGCTTCATGGTGGCAGAATCGCCTGGGATCGTGACGGATTTCTCTGGGCCTGGACTTAACAAGCAAAAGCATCTGCCCTAGGCAGGTGTTTTTTTAATGATTTATCCATATATCCTCTGGAGTCGGTTAATTTCTTCCTTCACAAACTGTCGGAGTATTACAGGCTCCACAACTTCAACCCTGCCAATCCAATCCATAGCATCGCGGCAGGCCGCTTCATAACTATACATGTTGACCGTTAGAATGAAATGAGTGCCTTCCTGTACAGACTGGATGATTTCCATCCTTTTCGCTATGATTTCCGCTTGCTTCTTATTCGTTCGGATCAGAACGGGATAGTATTCTTTCTCTGCACAAAGCTGCTTAAACGCGGTTTCTTGTCTCATCCAATGATGCTCCAGCGAAAAATCCTCCGGAACCTCAAAGACTTCCGCAGACGGCTGAACCTCCTTGATTCGCTCACACTTAAAGGTCCGAACCTCCCGCCCAACTTCACAGAAGGCAATGAGGTACCAATCTCCTTTTTTCACCACAAGTCCGTAGGGATGCACATGACGGGAAGAACAGATTCCGTCAGCTTTTTCATATTGAATGTTTATTTTATGGGACCCCCACACCGCAGCTCTTACGGACTCAAGACAAGGAATGGCTATACGTTCCGTCCACCACGGCGTATCATCAAAATAAAACCGCGCTTTGGCTTTCTTAATATCGGACTGATACGAGTCTGGCATCGTCTGTTCCAGTTTGAGCAGAGCATTCTTTAACTTCAAACCCGATTCCGTGGGCCCGCCTGTATAAATGCCCATCCCTGTTAAATACAACTGAATGACATCCCCGCCATTCAACTGTTTCAGGTTCGCCGTATAACCCTCCATTAAATAAATTCCGCCCTTCGGGCCGGAAGCGGTAACAATCGGAACGCCGGCTTCAGCCAGGAGGTCGATATCCCTGTAGATGGAGCGTACAGAGGTTTCCAGTGCCAACGCCAATTCCTTGGCTTTCATTCTCCCTCTAGATTCGATACATAATAAAATCGCGATTAAACGATGCAGTCTCACAATCATTCCTCCACAATAGATGGTTAACCCGAATTGAAAAGATAATGCAAAGATTGTTGACACCCTGTTGGCAGTAATAGGTGTGTATCATAGAAGTAAAGAGGTGTGATGGATGATGAATATTGGAATATTGGGGACGGGATTCGGCGCGTATCATGCCTCACTGTTAAACAACCATCCCAAGGTAAACAGAATCATGGTATTTGGAAGGAACGAAGCCAAGCTGCAAAAGCTGAAAGAGGAGCTAAACGTAGAAGTCACACAAAATATAGAGGATATTCTGCTGGATCCAGACGTGGATATCGTCGATCTATGCCTGCCTTCCCACCTACATAGGTCATATGCGGTGGATTCGCTGAAGCACGGTAAGCATGTATTTTGTGAAACGCCGGTTTGCTTTAATCTCGAAGACGCTCTTCTTATGCAACAAGCTGAGAAGCAATATGACAAAAAGATTCTGGTCAACCAGTTCATTAAGTTTGACCCCGCCTATACCTATCTGTATGAAGCATACCGCCAACAGAAATACGGGAAGCTCATTTCCTTATCTTTGAAGAGAGAAACGTCTCCTCTGTGGGGGGATCTTGGACTAAGCTCCATCCCTACTCAGTTCATGATTCATGAATTGGATTTATTGACCTGGCTATTAGGCCCCTGTGATCCTTGTACAGTCTGGGGTACAGAAGTTACTCATCCTGAACAAGCACAGGTTCGGGCTTACTTTCAGCATCGGGATACATTCACAGAAGTCATCGCCTCATCCCACTTGCCGGGGAGCTACCCATTCACAGTGGCCTATGAGGCTTATTTCGAAAAGGCTAAGCTGGTATTTCATGAAAGCGACGAAACCGATCTTATACCTACCGCATTATATGAGTATACCGCATCAGAACAGCAAAAAATCAACCTCGAATCTGCCAATCCATACGAAAAAAGTTTGGACCATGCACTTGAATGCTTTGGTGGACATCCGGAAAGCCTGATTCCACTGGAGTCAGCTGTACAAGCGCTGAAAGTGGCTATTGAGATTAAAAGCAGACTGGGGAAAGCCCAGCGTTAACCCGGTATTTTTGCAAAATCCTCATCTACGGAATCAGCTTCCTATAAGGAAGCTGTATCCGCAGGCAGGGAAACTTCGTCCGCGTAGTTCGTTGCCATAATCTTGGCTACCCCTGCCGGGTCGTCCGTCTGCCCCAACGCCCACATCATTTTCGTCACTAGCGCTTCCGTTGTCATGTCATACCCCGGAATAACACCCTTCTCCAGTACCTTTTGCCCCACTTCGTAAATCGTCAAATCCCCGCCCTCATAAGGACATTGAGTAGTCACGACAATACTCATACCGTCCTTCATCAGCTCCTCTATTTTGCTGATCAGGCTTCTTTCTTTAAAAGGAACGCCGCCCATACCAAAGCCCTCAATGACGATACCTTTATAGCCCAAGCCCTGAATGGCATCGAAGATCGCCGGATTCGTACCCGGAATCAGCCTGAGCAGAAATACCTCCGAAGCATACCCGTCGTTGTATGGGTGACGAGCGGTACCGCGATTTGCAAATACGCCCTCCGTATAGATCACCTTACCGTTCTCCACGAGTCCGATATACGGATAGTTAATACTCTCAAAAGCATTATAGCTGCGTGTTCTGATTTTTGAACTGCGGCTACCGTTGATAATTTTGCCGTTAAACACGACAAAAACCCCGGCCACCTCGCCACATGCGGTCAGGAATGAGTCGATTACATTCTTTTTGGAATCGCTGTGCTCCGCCAAAATAGAAACCTGCGAACCTGTCACGACGACGGGTTTGTCTACAGTTCCCAACATGAAGCTCAAGGCTGATGCTGTATAAGCCATCGTGTCCGTGCCGTGTGCAATGACAATACCGTCGTATTGATCGAGCGAACGATGTACCATCCGGGCGATGGAAGCCCAATCCTCAGGTTGTGTATTTGTGCTATCAATGCTCATCAGATTATGGGCATCAATCTCGCAAATCTCCTTCAGCTCCGGAATTTCCGCCAAAATATTTTCAGCCGATTGGGTCGGTGTCAGGCCGTTTTCCTGATAGGAGGAAGAAATGGTCCCTCCGGTATTAATGAACAAAACCTTTTTCATATCCAATGTTCCTTCCCGATTACATCTTCACTGTATTGTTCTTAGAATTTATCATGAATAAGTGTGATAAGCTACTTTGCAATGGAAAAGAATTGGAGATATGAGGGGCCAAAAAAGCACGACAAACAAGCGCGGGCTTTCCCTCCTCCTGCGACTTGTCTAACGTGCTTTTTACATAGGTACAATAAGTCTACAGCGCTGCACATACCTATAAGCCATCCATGTACTTCTTATGGGAATACAGGCTGCTCCTGTGGCGCTCTCTGTACCAACGCTTTGCCCAGAAACTGCCGTGTCCGTTCTTCCTTCGGATTGGTGAAAAACTGCTCCACGGGTCCCTGCTCCACAATCACGCCATGCTCCATCAGCACAACCCGATCCGCTACATCTCTCGCAAAACCAAGCTCATGCGTGACAATAATCATCGTATTGCCTTCACTCGCCACCTTTTGAATGACGGACAGTACTTCATCCACCAGTTCAGGATCAAGTGAGGAAGTCGGTTCATCGAATAACAACACCTGTGGATTCAATGCTAATGCACGGGCAATCGCAACTCGCTGCTGCTGTCCACCCGAAAGCTGGGCAGGATAATAGGTCATACGATCCTTTAACCCGACCTTTTCCAAAATGCCTTCACTGATCTCTCTCGCCTGCTTACGATCCAGCTTTTTCACACTGGTCAGACCAATCATCACATTGTGGAGTGCATTCAAATTTTTAAACAACTGATATTGCTGAAATA
The DNA here is from genome assembly GCF_054602585.1 of Paenibacillus sp. SEL3. NCBI lineage: Bacteria > Bacillati > Bacillota > Bacilli > Caryophanales > Paenibacillaceae > Paenibacillus > Paenibacillus sp. SEL3. The sequence goes on from NZ_CM137725.1 coordinate 2,991,671, forward strand.
CCATGGCCGTTGCCATCCGTAGTCCGAGAATGTCCTTTTTTCCCGCCTTGGCCGCGTCTACCTTTACACCCTCAATTTCAATGACACCACTGGTCGGCTGCTCCAAAAAATTAATGCTGCGCAGCAGCGTGGACTTCCCCGATCCGCTTGGGCCTAGGATCACTACGACTTCTCCTTTGCCCACCGTCAGGTCTATGCCCTTCAATACGTGATGCTGCCCAAAATGCTTATGAATTTGATGAAGTTGAATCATACCCTTACTCACTTCTTTCGTAAATTCGAATACGCTTCTCCAGCACGACAAGCCCGCGCTCAATAATAATACACACCAACCAGTAAATCAGAGACACCGCAACATATACCTCAAAAAAAGCCAACGCCCGCGCGCCCATAATTTTAGCCTGTCCCATCATATCGACGACACCAATCATAAAAATAAAAGACGTATCCTTCACCGTACTGATCAGCGTGTTTCCCAAATTGGGCAAAGCCACCGTCAACGCCTGCGGCAGTACAATTTTGAGCATAATTTGTGTTTGGCTCATGCCGATGGAATTAGCAGCCTCAAATTGTCCCCGATCGACCGAATGAATCGCCGCCCGAAATGTCTCCGACAGGTATCCCCCGAGGTTCAATGAAAATGAGAGCAACGCAAACAGCTCGGGCGGAATGACATAGACATTGAACTGCTGTAAGAATCCATATTCGCTCTGGAAATAATACAAAAACTTGGGTATTCCGTAATATACGAGAAACAGCTGCACAATGAGCGGTGTTCCCCGAATGTACGAGACATACAACGTAGATAACGGTGCCAAGACAGGCACCTTGTATATCCGGATTAAGGCCGTAGCTAACCCGATGATCCCACCCAGCAGCATGGACACAAACGCAATCCATAAGGTCACGGGGAGATACTCGACGATCTGGGGAAGGCTTTTCAGCATATAATCAAGATCAAACAGCTTTTCCATAGGAACCCCACTTTACCCTTTACATTGTTATTACTGAGGAATAAATTCCCCGCCTGTCCATTGTTCAGACAATTTTTTCAGTGTTCCGTCCGTTTTCAGCTCTTTAATGATCGGGTCGATTTTAGCTTTCAGCTCTTCGCCCTGCTTATCCTTTTTGAACACCAGGTTGATGTTATCGCTTTGCACCGGCTCGCCCACAGCTTCCACCTGCAAACCTTCCTTCTTGATCGTTGCCGCCGCCATAACCGGATCATTCACATAAGCGTCCACTCGGCCATTTTGCACGTCTTGAAGGTTATCGGACGAAGTACCTGTATCATTATATTTCAAAATAATTTTATTCCCGTTCTTCGCATTATACTGTTCCAGCAACTGTGTGTAGGAATCACCTACCGAGGCTGCTACCTTCTTGCCTTCCAAATCCTTGAGGGAATGAATATCCGTTCTACCCTTTTTCACAATAATAACCGACTGAGCCGAGAAATAGGACTCATCCGAGAACAAATACTTTTTCTCACGTTCAGGATTTTTGGCAACTTCATCTGCGATCATCTGAACTTTATTCGAATCCAGTGCAAGGAATATCGCATCCCAGCCCGAGGGTACAAATTCAATCTTATAGCCGTCCAGCTTCTTGTCGATCTCCTTGACTACTTCCACATCGTATCCGGTCAGCTCGTTTTTATCATTCGTAAAAGCAAACGGCGGGTAGTCATTTTGTGTGCCGACATAGATGACTTTATCCCCCGATGCCGCATCCTTCGAGGAACATCCACTCAAAGCACCCGTTAATAACACAAGAGATAGGCCAATCGCTGCTACCAAAGCAGATTTCTTCATATATGACATCCCCTTTTTTAATATCCAAGTAATTTACTATGATTTTTTATTATAACGGGTTATTCAAATAATACAACAAGTAAATTTCATTTCAATTATTTATCTGAGGATTTTGCAAAAATCCCATAACGACTTTCAATGAACAAGATATATGTTGCACAAAAAAAGGACCCTTGCGGGTCCACTGTTATCCATGAAGCGGAAAACGCTCTGCTGGATGTTCCGGCAAAATGGACGAGATCAACCGTCGTACAGCCGGATGAGCAGATTCAAAAATCTGATCCTTCTCATCACAGCGCTCGATCAATCTCCCCTGCTCCATCACAGCAATGCCATCGCAGACAGCATAAGCTGCCCGAATATCATGCGTGATGAACAGATATGACAATCCAAACGAAGATTTCAGTTCTCCCAGCAGGGATAAAATGTGCATCTGGTGAACCATATCCAGACTGCTGACGGACTCATCCAGCACGATCAGCTTTGGTTTGAGCGCAATCGCCCGTGCGATGTTGATCCGCTGCAATTGTCCGCCGCTGAATTGATGCGGATATTTAATCCGATCCTCTGGCTTGAGGCCGACCCGTTCCAGTAGGCTTTCGACCGTTCTTTTTTGTTCCTGCACCGATAACCGTTCGTAATTGTCCAATGGCTCCCCAATAATCTGCCCGGCGGTCATTCGGGGGTTTACAGCAGAGTAGCAGTCCTGAAATACGACCTGCATATCCCGTCGCATTCCCCTGCGGACTTGGGGGCTCGCATTATAAATGTCCTGTCCCTGGAACAGCACCTGACCCTCCTGCGGCTTCTCCAGCCCCAGAATAACCTTGCCCAGCGTGCTTTTACCAGCTCCACTGGTTCCAAGTAAGCCTAGGCAAAACCCACTCTCTATAGTAAGTGAAACGTTAGCCAACACAGGGGGGCGTGGTTCAGAACGGCCCAGCCATTTGCGCCTTCCATAGCTATGAGTTACTTTCTTCACTTGTAGCATACGCATTCGCTCCCCTTTTGAAAGTGTGACCGTCGAACAGGCGACTAACCACCTACCTGATTCATGCCCCGAATGGACAACTTGGGTCTGACATGCAGCAGCATTTTCGTATATTCATCCTGCGGGTGATCGAACAACTGATGGACCTCAGCCTGCTCAACAATACGACCCTGCTGCATGACAGCCACTTCATCCGCCAATTGGGAAATGACGCCCAGATCATGCGAGATCAGCAAAATGGACGTATTGTATTCCGTACGCAAGCGATCCAGCTCTCTTAGCACCTGTAGCTGATTGACCACATCAAGCGCCGTCGTTGGTTCATCCGCAATAACCACTGCTGGCCGCAGGCACATCGAAATGGCAATCATGACCCGTTGCAGCATCCCGCCGCTCAACTGAAACGAGTAACGCTTCATCAGCTTGGCTGGATCGGGCAAATTCATATTTTCCAGAGCCGTTATGGCAAGATCACGGGCCTGTCGTTTGGTTAATCCAGTGTGCGTACGGACCGTTTCCATAAACTGAGCTCCGATCGTATACACTGGCGTAAAGGCACTCATCGGATTTTGCATAATAAACGCGATTTCCTTGCCTCGAATACGGCGCATCTCCTCGGCCGCCATTCCGTTCAGCTCACGCCCGTTCAGACGGACACTTCCTTCTATGTCCATCGTCTGGCGATCCAGCAATTGGAGCAACGCTTTACAAGTCACGGTTTTGCCGCTTCCACTCTCGCCAACAAGACCCAGAACTTGTCCCCTTTTCAGCTCAAAATGAGTTGGCTCCAGCAGAGACACCGTCCCTGCATCGGTTCTGAGCTTCACCTGTAAGCCGCTGACCTCCAGCACCTTCGCCCTGTCGTCCATCGTTGTAACACACTCCTGTTTTACTGACGTTTGGCAATTCCGTATCGGTCGGACAGCGCCTCCCCCAATATATTGAAGGCCATCACCACCACCAGAATCATAACCCCCGGATAGATCATTAATTCCGGATGGCTGCGGATGTATCCCGTTCCCTCATGAATCATCGCTCCCCATTCGGGGGTCGGCGGTTGGATGCCCAAACCGAGGAAAGACAACGCAGAAATATCCATGATCGCCCAGCCCATTTCCAGCGTACCAATGACCACAATCGGCCGCAGCACATTCGGAATAATATGCCGCCGGATAATGGCTCCTGAGGAGGACCCGCTGATCCTTGCGGCAGCTATAAAATTCCGTTCTTTCAGACTGACGACCATATTGCGGCACATTCTGGCATAATACACCCACTGCACCATCATTAATGCAAGCAGCACCTGCATGAGGCCCGGTCCAAAAATACCGACAATGCCCAGCACAAGCACCAAATTCGGAAACGCCATAATACCTTCACAAAACCGCATCAGCACACTATCGACCCAGCCGCCCACATAACCCGCAAGCGACCCGACCACAACGCCGATGCTAAGCGAGGACAGGAAAATTAAGGTTGCAAAGCCTAGCGAAATCCGTGCGCCATACAGCAACCGGGATAAATTGCACCGACCCAAATGATCGGTTCCCAACCAGTACTCTTTGGAAGGTCCCTCCAGCTTGTGCAGTAAACTGACTTTAACCGGATCATGGGGAGCCAGCCAAGGAGCTAGCGCCATAATAATAAAAAGAGCAGCCAGTACGACAGAGCAGACCACGATTACCTTTTGACCTTTGAACATTGTACGCAATCTTATCATCACTGCTCTGCTCGTCCCTTCGATGAAATACGGGGGTCCATATACAAATGCACCAGATCAACGAGCAAATTGCATACGATGAACAGGCATGCCGCCAAAAACACATAGCATTGTATGACGGGAATATCCCGGTTAAAAATCGCCTCCACAAAATAACGGCCAAACCCGGGCCATGAAAACACCTGCTCCACAATAATCGTTCCGGTCAAAAGTTTGCCCAGGTTCATACCCATACTTGTAATCAGTGGAGCAATGGCAATTTTCAGTACATGCTTGAGCATGATCACCCACTCACGGATTCCTCTAGTTCTCGCATACTGCACATACGTTTCCTGAAGCTGCTCCAACACACTGGAACGCAGCAGGCGCGTATATAAAGCAATCAGAACCAGCGACAGGGTTAACGTGGGCAGCACCAGATGCTGCCACGTTCCTCGCCCCTCTACAGGGAGCCAATCCAATCGAACAGAGAAAAAGAAGATTAACAAATATCCCAGCCAGAACTGGGGAATAGACGCCCCAAAATATGAAATCCCTCGACTAAGCATGTCGATCCAGCCATTTTTACGCATCGCTGCTAGCACGCCCAACGGGATACTCACTAGAATAGATAGCACCATACTGCTCACAGCCAATTCAAAAGTGGCGGGCAGCCGAACTTTGACCTCATCCCATACCGGCTTGTTGGTCAGATACGAAGTACCAAAGTCCAATTGACTGATTCTTTGAAGTGTATGCATATACTGCGTCAGCAAAGGCTGATCCAGCCCGAACTCATGTCTTTTCTGCTCCAGAATCTCTGGAGTAGGATAAATATGAGCAGCACTCAAATAGGCCTCGGCCGGATCAACTGGTGAAATATGAATCAGTGCAAAGGTAACGAGGGTGGCAAAGAGAACAATAGGAATGACCGCTACCATTCGCTTCCCGATATAGCTGATCATAAGTTGTCCTCCTATCCTGTAAACGAACGTTACCCTTCAGTTTTAACTACTTCCCGATTTCAAGCCCACCAAACGGATTTTCATCCCGATTGGCCGGGAATACAAAGTTCGTAATCTTTTTCTGATACACTGCCGTTTTCTTAATATACGAAATAGGCACAATGGCAGATTGCTCCTGAAGCGTCTTCAGAATCGAAGCATACAGCTCTTGGCGCTTGGTTTCATCTGTCGATGAGAGCGCCTCGTGTACTTGCTGATCCAGATCTTTCTTCATGGGAAGGGCGCTCAGCGTCTCGGAAATTCCGAAGCTCTTCTTGGCAATGACGTTAATAAAGGAATGCGGATCATAAGGCGCACCATAGTTATACCAGAAGTACAGATCAAACTGGTTGGATCTAAGGCGCTTAATTTGAACCGTCAGCTCCAGTCCGGTCAGGTTCACTTTGACACCCAGTTCTCCCCATTCGGCCTGAATGGTTTCAGCCATCGCCTTTTGGATTGGATCGGTTTTATCAAAAATCAGCTCAAAATCCAGCTGTTGTCCGTCTTTTTCCCGTACTGTACCGCCTGCGGGCAGCTTCCAGCCAGCCTCATCCAGCAACGCTTTGGATTTTTCCACATCATAGCCAACAGGCTGTAGGTTTACATTCGTATACGGATAGTTTTTGGATAAAACCGTATCCGCTTTTTCCTCCAGCCCTGAAGTCACACCTTCCACCATTGCCTGCTTGTTAAAGCCATGCTGGAGGGCCAGACGTACCCGAAGGTCTGCCAGCTTGGGATTGGACGAGTTGAGCAACAGACTTCTTGTTCCGACAGGCTCGGACAGCGTGGTAACATACTGATTCGTGTCGCGAAGCTGTTTGAAGGCATCCAGACTAATGACACCCTCTCCATAAATCAGATCCAGGTCGCCTTTTTCAAAGGCCATCACACGGGTTTCGCCATCGGGAATGATTTTGACCGTAATTTTATCCACCTTCGGTGCAGTACCCCAATAGTTCGGATTACGCTTAAAGGTTGCATACTCATCTTGCTTGTATTCATCCAGCATCCAAGGTCCTGTACCTACAGGTTTCTTGATTCCTTTGGACGTATCTCCATCATCCGGGAACCCAGCTTCACCCAGAAAACGGAACGGACGAACGACAGACAAATCCTGAAGCACTGGGTAGTATGGCTCTTTGAGCGTCATTCGGAAAGTGCTGTCATCTACAGCTTCAGTTTTGTCGAGAACGCCTACTATACCAAGCCAGCTGTGTGTTTTCTCATTTTTCATGATAGCGTCAAAGTTCTTTTTGACAATGGCCGCATTAAATAGTGTCCCATCCGAAAATTTTACACCTTTGCGCAGCTTAAACGTATATGTCTTACCGTCCTTGGAAATAGTCCAGGATTCAGCCAAAGCAGGTTCCAGCTTGCCTCCTTGCTTGTAGCTGACTAACGGCTCATAAACCATGGATTGTGCAAAAAGTTGGGAAGGATTGTATACATGAGGATTCATCGTGCCAATGTCACGCGGCCACGATAGCGTGATCGACTTTTCATTGGCAGCTCCGTCAGTAGAGGTGGATGCAGGTATGTTCTCCTGCTTTGCGCAGCCCAAAACAACGGATAATAAGAGGAGCGCCACCAACATAAGGGTAGCAGTCTTGCGGTGTCGAACGGACATCAATGTATTTCCCCTTTTCTATATATGTGATAATGATTATCATAATCATATTTAGAATAGGTATCACGCTCAATTTTGTCAACACTATTCGACAAGCAACCCTCTTATTTCTTTTAAATTTGTAGAATGAGGATTTTGAAAAACCCTAAACTTATGGCTTAATTCGCCAACGTTTGAAACAGAGTACGCGTGTACTCATGCTGTAACAAGTCTTCATCCCATTCCCTAAATATTTCCACAATCTCCCCCTGAACCATGACGGCAACCCGGTCACAAAACTGACGAGTAGATGGGAGATCGTGAGTGATAAATAGGTAGGACAACTGACGTTCCACCTGCATTCTCTTGAGCATGTCCAGTACAGAAGACTGCGTTGTCGTATCCAGATTGGCGATCGATTCATCGAACAAGATAATATTTGGCTCCACCGCCAAAGCTCGGGCAATACATACCCGCTGCTTTTGCCCGCCACTCAGCTGAGCTGGGTATTTTTCCAGACTGTCAGCCTCTAATCCTACCGATTCCAATAGAGACAGACAAATATCCAGCGCCTGCGGCTTTCGCTCAGGGAAATAGTTGTGGATTGGCTCCATTAAAATATCTCGAATGGTCATACGGGGATGCAGCGAGGAGGACGAATCCTGTGCAACCAACTGGATTCGCTTGTACAGCTGAACATCCTTCATCTTTCCGGTGTGAATGGGCTGTTCATCCAGCCAAATCTCTCCTGAGGTCAACGACTCCAGCCCCAGAATACATTGTGCCAGCGTGCTTTTGCCACTTCCACTTTCTCCAACCAGTCCAAGACATTCTCCTTGTCGTAGCTCCAGACTCACCTTCTTCACGGCCTGTTCGCTATCTTGCGTGCTGAACCAACCTTTTCTCCGTTTGCGGACAGGGTATGTTTTGGTCACATTCTTCAATTCCAGCATCACTGGTGCATCCTTCCTTCCAGGCTCATCTCCAACACTCGATCTGCTATGCGACTCATACCTTGGCGATCATGTGAGATCAACAATATGGTGAGATCAAAGTCTTCTCTCAACTGTCGCAGCAATGCCAAGACCTTGTCGCGGTTGATCACATCCAGCGCCGTAGTAGGCTCGTCGGCAATAAAGAGGCTCGGACCGGAGCTTAGCATGGCAGCCAGTAGCACCCTTTGACACATGCCTCCACTTAGTTCAAAAGGATATGACGACAAAATATGCTCAGGATCTGCAAACCCTACCTTGCAGAGCAGAGAGCGCAAATAGGCCTCCCGCACTGGAGTAGCGCCTCCTCTGGCTATTTCAGAGGCACGGCTCAGCACCTGCCGCATCCGTGACAGCACGCTCAGTGGATGGACTTGCTGTGATGCAGTGTGGGATGGGGTAGCATCAGCGTGCCCCAGCTCCATCTGGTCTTGCGGCATCCAACGCCGCCCGTGCAGTCTAAGCGTATCCATCAGCTGGGCGCGGACAGTCCGGATCGGGTTTAACCCGCTCAGCGATTGTTGAATGAGCAGGGCAATATCCTCTCGGCGCAGCCTTTGCCAGCGCCGTTCCTGGAACGGGAGAATGTCTTCCCCGTTATAGTAGATACGCCCATGCGTAACACCGATACCTGGCTCCAGCATGCCTGCGATTGCGTGAGCGGTCAGGCTCTTGCCGCATCCGCTCGGTCCAGTCAGGACCACAATCTCCCCTGAATATATGGAAAAGCTCACATCACGCAGCAGTGGTTTGCTCCCACTTCTGCTTGCTCCTACGCCTGTGCGGCAGATTTCCAAATGTTCCACGTGTAACAACGGTTTTCGACCTGCCACTTGTTCTATCGTATCCTTGCCCCCAAGGGCTGTTTGATCCTCCACTATTTGGCCGCCTCCTTTTCCGAAAAGCGGTCACCCAAAAGCTGGCAGGCAAGTACGAATAGCATAATCGCCAAGCCTGGGAAAATCATGACATGCGGAGCCACCTGAAAATATGAGGTGGCATCATGCAGCATCACGCCCCACTCTGGCTTAGGCGGCTGTACCCCCAGTCCAAGAAAGGACAGCCCAGCGATCATCAGCACCACGCGTCCGATATCCCATACCGCATAAACCAACAACTGCGGCAACGCTTGTGGCAATACATAACGACTCAGTATACGTACGTGTGAATTGCCGGATAAACGGGCATACCGAACGTAGTCCTCCTGACAAGCTTTTTGAACCAGACTACGGATATATCGGACATAGCCCGCCCACCGTACCGCAATAATGGCAAGGGTCATGTTAACAAAACCCGGACCCAAAATACCGACAATTGCCACTGTTAAAATAATATCAGGAAAAGCCAGTACGCCGTCGATTCCCCGCATGACCAGCTGGTCCACGCGTCCGCGCACATAACCAATAAGCAACCCTATAGGCAGACTGAAGCACAACGTAGCTACAGTAATTGCACATGCGATTAGCACGCTCGTCCGAATCCCGTAAATGAGCCGTGACAGCACATCCCGACCCAGATGATCCGTACCGAAAGGGTATTTCCGACTAGGTGGTGCCAGGCGGTTCAAAAGGTCCACTTGGAGAGGATCATGAGGAGCGACCCATGGAGCTAATAACCCAAGCAGCACGATCAGACCAAACAGTAAGCCCCCTGCCAGCAAGCCTCCTTTAAAGGGAAGCCGTATCTTTTTCATTTTCAGCTTCCTCCTTAACGCAAACGTAGCCTCGGATCTATCGCCGTCTGGACCACATCCACCAAACACTGAACTCCTACAATTAAAAATACGGCGAAAATAACATACCCCTGAATCACCGGATAATCTCGCTGTGTAATCGCATCTATAAAATACTTGCCCAACCCCGGCCATGAAAAAATGGTCTCTACAATCACATTACCTGCCAGCATAAATGATAGATTGGTACCTAGCAGTGTAATTATAGGCAGAACCGCATGCCTAAATATCTCAAAAAACAGGATATGCAAACGTGAAAAGCCTCGAGCCTTCGCTGCTTTCACAAAATTCCGGTCACCCAGCTCCAGCATTTGAGCGCGCAGTACGCGTGCTTGCACAGCTCCCAAACCTGCGCCAAGAGTCAGCGCTGGGAGCACTAGATGTGTCCAGTCCTCCCTTCCCATGGATGGGAGCCAGCCCAAGCGAACGGAGAATAGATAGATCAACAGAAAACCAAACCAAAAAGAGGGGATCGACGATCCCAGCAGGGCGAACAGCCTGCCCAGACGATCCAGTGGGCCGCTGATTTTTAGCGAGGCAGCCAGCCCCAGCCCCAGCGTAAGCACCGTCATGACGGCGAAGCCCGCAGCAGCTAGCTCCACAGTAGCAGGAAGTCTGTTCCACAGTTCGGCTAGCACCGACTCCTTGGATACATACGAAGTGCCCCAATGCCCTGTGAACACATCCCGCAGCCAGTTCACATATTGAATATGAAGCGGTTCGTTTAAGCCCAGTTCCTTTCGTAGCGTCGTCAACGCCTCCTCAGAGGCAGGGATATTATGCGCGGTGAGCAAAATGGTAGCAGGGTCTCCAGGGGCCAGCCGCATCAGTACAAAAGTCAGCGTGGACACCACGAATACAATGATAAGCAGCTGCGCCACACGTTCCAGTATAAAACGAATCATAGGATACGCAGCTCGTTATTCCGCAATATCGGATTGCGCTGTAATGTAGTAATACTCGATCGGATGGGGTGTAAAACCCTCCACCCCTTTTTTCACACCAAACACATTATCAGGATGCACAATGAACGACTGTGGCAAATCCGTATTGATGATATCCAGCGCTTGTAGTGTCACAGCATTACGCTGCGCTGTATCCTTCGCCAGCTTCAAGCTGTTCAGAATACTCTCTAGCGGTTTGGAACTATAACGGCTTACATTGGCTTCGCTTTTCGAAGAATAAAACATGTCCATAAAATATTGCGGCTCTCCTGTATGAGCAGTAAGCATACTGTACATAGCAAAGTCCCAATCGTTTTTGGTCAACGCCTCGTCGATATTTTCCACCTTGCGAATCTTGACCTGGATTCCCTCTTTCAGCAATTGGCTTTGGATGACCTCAGCCATAACAGAGAGCTCCGGACGCTGAGGGAAAGTCAGCAGCGTAACCTCGAACGGCTTGCCTTGCTTAGTCCATGTCCCTTGGGCGTCCTTCTGCCAGCCATCCTTCGTCAACAGTTGCTCTGCCGTTCCGTCCAGCGCTTTACGCTCAACTTTACCGAAGGGAAGAATGCTCGGGAACGGGCTGCTTGCCTCCGTACCGAAGCCCCTCATGACGGCGCTCACAATCGATGCGCGTGGAATCAGGCTGTCCACCACCTTACGGTTCGCCGCATCCTTGAATACTGGCGATTCCATATTGTACACGATCATATGGGTGCGCAAGGACGGAGCTGACAGTACTTGTAACTTGTCGTTCTTTTTCAGTACCTCTGCGTTATCAACCGGAATATCCGTCGCTACGTCCACCTCGCCGGATTGCAGCGCCATCAGGCGCGAATTCCCGTCCGTAATGAACTTCATCGTCGCTTCAGCTAATCGTGCCTTCTCGCCCCAATATCCGTCATAACGCTCTACGACCAAGGATTGGTCCTTGTTGAACGCTTTGACTTTAAAGGCGCCTGTCATCGCTGGGTAACTCTGTTCATCTTTCATCGATGCCACATCCAGTACAATCGTCGATGGATCAGCTAGATTAGACACCAACGCCGCATTCGGCTGGTTTGTCGTGATCTTCAAGGCCAGCGGGCCGCTTACATCAATGGACTTCACATTCAGTAAATCCTTCGCCAGATGGCTTTTCTCAATAGAGCGTAACAAAGACGCTTTTACACTTGCTGCATCCATACTTTTTCCATTATGAAAAGTGACTTTATCCTGCAAGCTGAACGTCCAAACTGTAGGGCTATCCTGCTTCCACTCCTTTGCCAGCCAAGCCACAGGCTCCAGCTTTTCATTCAAACGTACCAGTGTCTCACCTGCACCGGATCGCATCACATCCCAGCTATTATCTCCATGCGGGTCAACGCCTGACGGTTTCCATGTATACGCCATTACCAGCTTTTTATCTGTCGCTGTTTGTTGTGCTGACGCGTTTTCACCCTTGCCGGAGCTATCCGACGTCCTATTGCTGGCACATCCCGAAAGAGCCATAACTGCCAGCAGCAGCATCACCCCTGTACATATCAACCATGAACGCCTACTACGACTGCTTATCATTCGATGAATCCCCCTCTATCTTGTAAAATCGCATAAACCTAACGCAAAACGCGAAAAAAGCATTCCAGACCACTTAATTAGCAGTCAGAAATGCCTTCAATATAAAATGTCAGAACTCACCTCGAAGCCAACTCCAAAAACATAGAAGGGATCAGATCGGTTTCAGACATTCCGTATGCAGCACGCCTAACCACCTCCCCAGCATCCCGTGGGTCTGACAGTGATGTCAAAACAGGCAGGTCTCCTGACTCCAGGCGTATCTTTCAGGCCTTCCCGGTTCTTCACAATTCCAGTGGCTGTTCTGAAAGCTCCAGCAGTATCCTGCTGATGCCTGTATACAGTGGCGGGCCCGTGTCGGAATCAACCGAACTTCCCTTTTAAGTGAACATGCTCAACAACTATGTACATCGTCTCTACGAAACCCCATACATAGAGTTGTCCGGCTCACACCTGTTTTCTTCCTTTATTTCTTTTCATTACGATCTTATTTTGTTGTCACAGGCTTGTCAATAAAGGCTGCACAATAATTTAAATTTGAACGATAAGGTAGAAACAAGACATAACCTCCAATTGCGTGCACGCAATTGAAGTGTTAAAATTAGGTATAGAGTAAACCACCGTGTCCGTATACTAAAAAGAGTCTTCGCCGCGCCAACGGCAAAGACTCTTAGGACTTGAAAGGCTGTGGATCACCACCACGGCGCGCTGCATAACTAAATGTCAATGCAAACGAAACCCACCGTTAGGGGCCAACCTAATTACGCGGTGGGTTTTCGCTTGTTCCGAAATTTTCGACGTAGCCAGCGATAAAGTTTACGAATACTAAACGCCAGGCTTAGTAACGTAACCATCCAACGCAACACATCGTAGCACGACACAAGGTTGACCATCGGCTTCACCCCCTTTCGGGAAGCTGCACCGTGGTCCGAAAACATCCACCACTATTCAAAATCCATAAGGTAAATTATACCATGATATCGCCCGCTGCTCTAGCAAATTCTTCTAGTAAGTAAACTGGAAAACGCACCAAATTAGAGCTACCCATTTCATTCCGCAGTTTATCTATATATCCCCAGACAGCAAGGGGATCTACTATCTGGATAACCCCATGCCAAACAGCCGGAAAAGAGGCATACGTCCTCTCTCCGGCTATCTTTATTTATTTCTAATCATCAAACCTTCTGTGGAACCTCCTGAACCGTCACGCTTTTGACCGATTCCCCTTGTTTTCTCGTCAAAACGATGTTCAAGACAATCGCTGTAATCGAGCCCGAAACAATACCATTTTGCAACAACATTTTGGCAAAGCTCGGCAGCTGGTCGAACATTTGTGGCAGAACGGCAGAACCTAGGCCCACAGCAATACTGCATGCTGCGATCAGCAGATTGCTTTCCTTTCGCAGATCCACTTCTGACAAAATAGACATGCCTGATGCAGCGACCGAGCCAAACATGACGATCATCGCCCCGCCCAGCACAGCGTTAGGAATCACTGTCGTTAAAGCAGCCAGCTTAGGCAGCAAACCGAGAACAACCATGATACCGCCCGCAGCAAAAATAACGTTCCGCGATTTGACGCGTGTGAGCGAGATCAGACCCACATTTTGCGAGAAGGCTGTATAAGGAAACGCGTTAAAAATACCCCCAAGCATAATCGCAAGTCCTTCCGAACGGAGTCCATTGACGATCTGCTTTTGCTCTACCTTTTGATCAATCGCCTTGCCTACTGCCAGATAAACACCCGTAGACTCGACCATGCTGACAATATTGACGATAATCATCGTACAAACTGCCATAATGCTAAACTCTGGCTTACCAAAATAAAATGGCTGCGCAACACTCACCCATGACGCATCTGCCACGGGAGCAAAATGCACCATTCCCATCGCATAAGCAACCACCGTGCCTGCAAACAGACCGATGAGCACGGAAATCGAGCGCATAAAGCCCTTTGCCAACCGATTCACAAGCAGAATAACCAATAATGTAACCAGCGCCAGCAGCAAATTACGCGGCTGTCCAAAATCCGCGCTGCCCTGGCCACCTGCTACATTGTTCATCGCCACCGGAATAAGGGATAGACCGATAATTGTAACGACCGAACCCGTAACGACCGTCGGGAAAAAGCGTAGCAGCTTGCCATACAGCGGTGCCGCAAGCACCACGAATATACCAGACAAAATAATGGCACCGTACGCTGTCGCCAAATTTGAGGTCGAAGCAATCGCGATGATAGGCCCTACTGCCGTAAACGTACAGCCTAAAATGACAGGCAGTCTACTACCGAAAAAGCGTGTGCCCATAATTTGTAATAACGTAGCAATCCCGCAAGTGAACAGATCGGCAGCCACCAAATAAGCCATCTGGGCTGGAGTCAGGTGCAATGCTCCCCCTACAATTAGAGGTACAGCAATGGCTCCAGCGTACATCGCCATGACATGCTGGAAGCCCAGTGCGAATAACTTTTGTTTACTTAACATCCCACATTCTCCTTAACAGGAGCAATTACTACGCCAGCTTCCTCTATAAAATCGACCTCGCCTGGTGCCATGGAAGCGATACGCGCAAGAGAACGTACGGCGATGCCTCTTTGCTCCAACAGTCCACGGCCTTCCTGGAAGCTCTTCTCAATCACACAGCCAACCCCGGCCAGCTCCGCTCCTGCTTCCTTTACAATATCCGTAAGTCCGACCAATGCTGCACCAGTTGCCAAAAAATCATCTACGATCAGCACATGGTCGCTGGCATCAAGGTATTTTTGGGAGATACTCACCTGATAGGTTTCCTGCCGAGTGAACGAATGAACCTCTGCGAAGTATACCTGCTCATTCAGCGTGATGGCCTTCTTTTTCTTCGCATAAATGAACGGGACCCCCAAGGCAATAGCAGTAGCCATTGCAAATTGAATACCACTAGCTTCAATGGTAAGCACCTTGGTGATCGGAGCACTGCCGAACAGGCGTGCAAACTCCTTACCAATCTCTAATGCTAATGCTGTATCTACCTGATGATTCAAAAATGAATCCACCTTTAATACGGTGTCAGATAAAATTTGTCCTTCTTGACGAATACGTTCCTCCAAAACTTTCATTATGCGAGTATCGCTCCTTCTGTACTTTAAAATAGTGAGGATTTTGCAAAATCCTGAACAGTAAAACCTGCCAAAACCAAAAAAGGACAGGCTCCCTTGAGTTGTTTCTCAAGTGAAGCCTGTCCTTGGGGTTATAATCCCTGACGGATTGGCGCACAAATAAATGCCCGCATTCATCCGAAGCCGATGCGCTATCACTCATAGTCGGACGATTACAGTGGTCATCCGGTAGAAACTTTTGGGCCATATCCCCAATATTATACGAGTCATATGAAATTGATATCTTGTATACTACACCCTCTGGCGGACGGTTTCAAGATTATTTTTCATACAGACAGCGGCTTTTGGAGAACCTTCCACAATTGGAATATCGTAAAATCACATCGACCTTTGTTGAAGGTATATATATAGTAGAAAACAGATGTTAAAAAACAAAAATACATACAAAACAACACTTAATTTTAATTATTATTTCAAATACAAAAATAAAACCACAAAATAGACTTCCGTTTCTGTTGACTGTAAAGAAAAACGGAAGTAGTATGGAGTTAGTTAAGAAAACAAAAGGCAGACTTTCAGGCTGCCCGTATTTTATCCATGCAAGGAGATTGGATATGAATAATTATCTTGCTGTTGATATTGGAGCTTCAAGCGGTAGGCTCGTAGGTGCAACTCTGCAAGGTGACCAACTACACTTGCAAGAGCTTCACCGTTTCAACAACTCCTTTACCGAAAAGGACGGGCACGATTACTGGAATATCGAGGAACTATTGAATGAGATTATTCAAGGCTTGCAAAAAGCTAAGCAGAAGGGGATTCATTCCTGTACGCTCGGCATTGATACATGGGCTGTAGATTACGTGTTACTTAATAAGAAAGGTAACCGCATTCATGAGGTATACGCTTACCGGGATGCACGTACCCTCCACGCACCCGACAGGCTGCATCAGCTCATCAGTCGAGAGGCTGTGTATGAGAAAACAGGCATTCAGGAACTAAACTTTAATACCCTGTATCAACTGTTTGTCCATGATCGGGAACAGCTTGCCCAGGCGGATAAAATATTGATGGTCCCTGATTATCTGTACTATCGCCTGACAGGCATCATGACCAATGAAATCACGAATGCGTCCACGATGCAGCTTCTCAACGTGAACACCCGAGAGTTTGATGAAGACCTGCTGTCCCTGCTCCAACTGCGGCGCAATCAGTTTTCAGAGCTTGCCGAGCCTGGGCGGGTTCTGGGTTCTCTTTTGCCGGAGCTTGTTCAAAAATACGATCTTCCGGACTGTCAGATCATTCTTGCGCCTACTCACGATACTGCATCGGCCGTTGCAGGTGTTCCGTCACAGCGGGAAGAATCTTGGGCTTATATTAGCAGCGGCACGTGGTCACTACTGGGAATGGAACGATCCGAAGCCTTGAATACGAAGGCAGCCATGCAGGCGAACTACACGAATGAGTGGGGCGCTTACGGTACGTACCGTTTTCTGAAAAATATTATGGGATTGTGGATGATTCAGGAGGTCAGAAGAGAAGGGGGCTGTGCACATAGCTTTGCCGAATTGGCCCAACTGGCCTCAGCAGAAGCACCGTTTGTCAGTCTTGTCCTCTGTAACCATTCATCCTTCTTAAACCCGGATAGTATGACCCTTGAAATCCAGCGATTCTGTGAAGAAACAGGCCAGCCCATCCCCAGGACGCCGGGTTCACTTGCCCGCTGTATTTTTGACAGTCTGGCCTTAAGCTACCGCGATGCCTTACACGAACTGCAACGTTTAACAGACGAAACGATTACCAGATTGCACATTGTCGGCGGAGGCGCTAACAACGAATTACTATGTCAGCTAACCGCCGATCTCTTGGGAATTGAGGTTCAGGCAGGTCCTTCCGAATCTACGGCCATCGGCAATATTGTCGTGCAATTAATTAGCTCTGGTGTTCTTGAGAATCTCAAGGCTGCTGGCCGAACCATCGCCCGCTCCTTTCCGACTCGGCTATATGAGCCACAATCGGTGGAAGGCGTGCAAGAACTTTTGGATCGCTGGGAGCAGCTTAAGATACAAGCAACATCCTCTATTCACATATCTCAATAAAGGAGTAAAGCCATGAACGAAGCCATTGAAGCCAGTTATAACGAAGCGAAAAAGCTGTATGCCCGCCACGGTATTCAAGTGGACGACATTTTACGGAAGCTTTCACAAATCAAAATATCACTGCACTGCTGGCAGGGAGATGATGTTCAGGGATTCCTGTTCAAAGACAAACAGCTTAGCGGGGGGATTGCCGTAACGGGCAGCTACCCGGGCAGAGCCGGCACGCCGCATGAGTTGCGTCAGGATTTAGAAAAAGCCTTATCACTCATTCCGGGTAAACACAAGGTCAATCTGCACGCCATCTATGCGGACACCACAGAACAAGTGGATCTGGATCAACTGGAGCCACGCCATTTTCAGAACTGGGTAGACTGGGCCAAACAGCAAGGACTTGGGCTTGATTTTAATCCAACCCTGTTCTCCCATCCTAAAGCGGAAGACGGCTTCACACTGAGTCACAAGGATTCGGAAATCCGTGATTTCTGGATCACACACTGCAAAAAATCACGCAGGATTGCCGAGTATTTTGGCAAAGAACTCGGTCAGCCCTGTGTCACAAACCACTGGATGCCGGACGGCTATAAAGATACTCCGGTTGATCGGTTGGCTCCAAGAGAACGTCTGCGTGATGCGCTGGACGACATTTTCAGCGAGGAAATCAGCGAGGAATACAACATCGATGCGGTTGAAAGCAAGCTGTTTGGCATTGGCTCGGAAAGCTATGTCGTGGGCTCACATGAATTCTATATGGGTTACGCCCTGACACGCGGTAAATCTATCTGTCTCGATGCGGGTCACTTCCATCCAACCGAAGTCATTTCGAACAAACTGTCCTCTGTGCTGATGTTCACCGACCAATTATTGCTCCATGTCAGCAGACCGGTTCGCTGGGACAGTGATCATGTCGTGACAATGGACGACGAATTGCTGGACATTGCCCGTGAGCTGGTTCGCGGTGAATTGCTTTACCGAACCCATATCGGTCTTGATTTCTTTGATGGCAGTATCAACCATGTGGCAGCATGGGTCATCGGAACACGCAACACGATTAAAGCGCTGCTTCGCGCTATGCTCGAACCGATTGAAGCATTAAGGCAGGCGGAAGAGGATCGGGACTTCACCACTCGTCTTGCTCTAGTCGAAGAATTCAAATCGTATCCGTTTGGTGCGATATGGGATTACTATTGCGCTCAAAACAGCGTTCCCGTTCGTGAGGAATGGCTGGCCGAAGTAAAAAACTATGAACAACAAGTACTGTTGAAACGATAACTGCTGAAACGGTAACTACTGCACTGATAATGCTTATATTCATATCATCCAAAGGGAGAGATCATCCATGACTACTGTGCTGGAGAATCAAAAAGAACGCAAATCGGGACTGGATATCCCATTTGTTCGCGAGATGGCGGAAATTACACAAAACATGTGGAAATTCGGCTGGGATGAACGCAATGGAGGTAATGTAAGCTATATTCTGGATGAAGCCGAGGTTGCAAAATATATAGATATTCACCAGGTCATTCGGACGATTAAACCTGCTTTCCCGGTGAATGAACTGGCTGGTAAATATTTTATCGTCACCGGATCAGGTAAATATTTTAAAAACGTAATCGCAGATCCAGAAGCAAACTTAGGGGTCCTTCGTGTCTCCCAGGATGGCGAGCAATTGGAAGTCTTGTGGGGCCTCAAACATGGCGCAGTGCCTACCAGTGAGTTGCCTTCTCATTTTATGAGCCACATTGAGCGCTTGAAGATCGATCCTAACCATCGTGTGGTGATTCATAATCATGCCACCCATGTTATTGCCATGACCTTCATTCATAGTCTGGACGAAAACCAATTCACCAAAACGCTGTGGGAAATGTGTACCGAATGTATTGTCGTCTTTCCAGACGGTATCGGTGTAATCCCTTGGATGGTACCGGGTTCCAGCGAAATCGGCCGCGAAACGGCTAAAAAAATGAAGGATCATCACGCTGTATTATGGCCTCATCATGGCATTTTCGGAACGGGCAGCTCCATTGATGAAGCGTTTGGTCTCATTGAGACGATTGAAAAAGCGGCGCAAATTTACATGCTCATTGCTCACCATGATAACCAGCAACGGATTACAGATCAGGAATTGGCCGATCTAGCCAAAGCCTTCAACGTTACTCCAAAAGAAGGAATCTTGAACGTATAAATATAGGCTAATCCCCATCTCATAATACAGAACTTAAAAGGCTCCACGGGTCATCTCAAACCGGCCATGGAGCCTTTGGCATACGCAGTTTTAATTATATAACCCTCAATTCCAATGAATTAACTTGTAATTGTGCTTTCCTTTATATACAATAAAATCAAAATTCCCTTATCTCCACCAAAGGAGAGGTGACAAGTTATGAAAAGAGCAAAAAATGAAGATCACTTCGACATCGTGGAAGACCATTATTTCACAGCTACCGAATTGGAAAAGTCCAGCGCCATTTGGCCTGTCAGACTGGGTATGGATATTTCGAAAACAAGCTGCCATGTCGGTCCCAAGGCTGTTCCTTATTTTTATTTGATTTTTGTGCTTGAAGGTCAGGCTGAGTTTATTTATAAGCAACAGAAGTACCGTGTCCAAAAGTCTGATTTATTCTGTTTTTTTCCGCATGTTGCCCATGAATATTACACCGATCACCAGCACCCTTTGCAAAAGGTATGGATTGCCTTTGAGGGACCCAAATCCCTCGCGCTACTGGAGCGGATCGGAATTAATCCCTCCACGCCATTTATGGCTAACGCCGTGAGTGAGGAAATCCTCGAACTTATCTCTAACCTGTTTTCCATCGTACACGACAACAACAGACAGGGCAGCGATCTGGCCCGCTTGATTATACTGCACCAGATCTTCGAGGAGTTGTCCCGCAACACATCTGACGTACTGCGCAACTTTGTATGCTCTGATTATTGGCTCCAGCAGGGGAAAGACTACATTGAAATGCATTATTGTGACCGTGTTACGATTGAGCAAATTGCCGAGCATGTAGGTGTGGATCGTGCCCACTTTTCACGTAAGTTCCATTCCACCTTCCTCATCTCTCCCGCCAAGTATTTGCAAAACCTTAAGATTAACGAAGCCAAAAGATTACTGGAGCAGACAACTTACAATTTGTCGATCATAGCCCAGTCCATCGGCTATACCGATATGTCCACCTTTTCCAAAGCATTTAAGAAAACAGCAGGGATTCCACAGAGTGAGTATCGCTTCCGACATCAGTCCCGGCAAGAGATTCGTACCGTCAATGCCTAGCTGGAATCCAGTAACGTTCAAGAGAGCCGCCGTATACGGTGGCTCTCTTTTTTTATGACCTGATCCTAATTAGTACTTGGTTCTGAGACCTTTCAACGTTATAATAAGCATCAAACCAACAGGAAAGGTACGTGAAATCCATGCTGCGATTCAATGCGATACGTACGGGCTATCTGCTGGGCATCTCACTGGTACTTGCCGCGATTATTTATTTTTTCGCCTCCAATTGGGGCGGACTGGATCGGACAGTCAAAATTGTACTGGCTGCTGCGCTTATTGTTCTGTTCTATGGCTTGTCTTTTGTATTTGCACGGATACGTGCTGTTCCCGGTCAACAAGCTTTTCTGTCAAATATGTTTTTGGTGGCTGGCTGTATAGCCTTTGGCGTTTCTGTGGCATTGCTCGGTCAAATTTACAATTCCCATGCGGACAGCTACGGGTTGTTTTTCATTTGGTCGGTGCCAGCTCTACTGCTTAGCTGGATTACTCGCTACAATCCTTTTTATATGCTGTCTTATGTACTAATTCACCTCGGTTTGTGGCTTTATTTTTACCCTACGATGCAAAGTGCATCTTATAGCGAGCTGGAATCGTTGTCCATTGCCGGAGTGTTCGCACTGGTCAATCTGTTGTTGTTCCTATTGGCGTTCCTTCATCGTATACATTCTGCTCCACTACAATATATGAGCTTTACTGTTTTTCATATAGCGATGTTGGCGATGACCAACTCTTTTGCATTTGATGGGTATGGCCTGGTCATGAATATACCGCATATCGCTGTGATTGCTTTAGGATTTTATATATTTATCAAGGTACGGCTGAATAAAACACTACTGACCTTGAATGCATTGGCGCTCTCAGCGTTTGCTGTCTTTAAATTTATAGAGCTAGCAGAGGCTTACTACTCATCTCTGTTTTTTGTTTTTGGTTTGATTTTTGTGGCGCTGCTGCTGACCGGTAACGTGTGGTTTTTCCGTTATTTGAATCGTTTGGGGAAAACACCGCCGGAAACAGGGGAGATATTCAATGGGGAAAACGGGGATATCGTAAAATCCGATGTGGAGACGACCGTTCCCGAGGAACGTGGCAGTGAATGGATCAGCAAAACCGTATCCCGTGTAATCAAAGTGGTTGGAGTGCTGATCGGTAGTATATCTCTCATCGGATTGATTATGATTAGCACGAATGTAAACCACACCGAATATGTACTGTTGGTTGTGTCGTTGCTGCTTATGATTTTGATGATTGTCATACCGGAATCCAAGCTAGATTCAGTCATACGTTATACCCTGCTAACCATCAGCTATATTACAGGCTTGGCGGCCATTCTATGGTCAGATCAGTCGCTGCTTTCGGTATTATTTCTGATCGTTTCCATCGCTGGATGGTTTCGCTCCAAGGGGAAAAGGCAGTTGTTTTTTGCCTATACTTTTGTAAACCTGAATCTGGCGACCATTTTATTTCAGCAGCATCAGGAGTGGGATGGTTGGAACTGGACCTATAAGTTCATCATCTTCTCTCTTTTCATCGTCAATGCCGTGTTATATGGGGTAAGTTACTTTATATCCAAGACGGAGTTAAAAGAACATCTACGGAATAGCTCATTATTTTTCAGCTTGCTGTTCCTGTTTTGGGCGACGTTTTTCGAGGATGTCGTTCCACACTCTTATATGTTCATTAACATTTTTTATTTTGTTATCGTTACCGGGATGGTCTTTGCCTTTGCCCGTGTGAAACAAAAATCGGAGGCCATCACGAGCGTTGTCTTCTGGTTTATTTTTATCGGCTTCAAATACTATGATTTATTGTGGACGCTACTGTATAAATCTTTTACGCTGGCGCTACTGGGGATCATTGCACTCGGCTTGACCTGGTGGACGGATCGGCGAATGGCCCATAGCGGCAAAGCAGCATTCGATGCCGACCACCGCAGCTTTAGCTTTATGCGCTTAAGCCCGTTACTCATTGCCATTGTCATCGTGCTACAGCTGGGAATCATCGGCTATCAGACGGCGAGAAGCGAAACCCTGCTCGCCACAGGGGCTTCCATTAAGCTCAAACTGGCTCCTATAGACCCGCGCTCCCTGCTACAAGGCGATTATGTGGCATTGAATTACGACATATCTACCCCTACTTCCAAGCCCCCTCTTCAGGAGGAAGAATGGAGCCGAGGCAAGGTCAAAGTCGTTCTCACACCAGATAGCCAAGGAGTATACATCGCTGATCGCCTATATCAAGATGGTGAAAAACTTGCCAGTCATGAGGTCATTCTAAATGGACAGTGGTATGGTTCTCGTATTGTGTACGGTATTGAGAATTATTTCATCCCTGAGGGAACCGGACGTACTGTAGAACAGAACGCACATTTTGCCCATATTCGGGTGAGCCGCAATGGAGACGCACTGCTGGAACGTTTGGCAGAAAGCTGACCGGATCGGCGCAGATAGTTAACAAAGCAGGCTGAACCAAGCTGCTCCATTGCTGGAGCACCACTTGGTTCAGCCTGCTTGTTTTTTCGGGTCATCGAGTTACCCTCTTATAGTTAATCTTTATCCCTGCGCTACGCTTATCCTCGTTTATACATCTCTCGTCCACGATGCTATTTCCTCAATATCCTGCGGCTGAGTCCGGCAACAACCGCCAATCAGACGAGCTCCCGCTTCATACCATTGACGGGCACTTTGTCCGAACGTCTCTGTACAAGTGCTGCCATGCCATGTCTTGGTGACCGGGTCATATTCCTCCCCCAGATTGGGATATACCACCACAGGCTTATCCGTGTGATTGCGTATTTCGTGAATAAGCGATGGAACGAAATTCGGCAGAGTGCAATTGACCCCTACAGCGGCCACTTGCTCATGCCCATTAAGCCACTCAGCACATGCAGCGGCAGACTCACCATTGCTGATATGCTGTCCATCCTTTGCGCTAAAGCTGATCCAGGCATACGTGCCGGGGAATTCCTTCAGCAATCGGGCGATGGCCTTGGCTTCAACCAGACAGGGTATCGTTTCACAAGCTAAAATATCTGCACCCGCCTCAATCAGAGCTTTCATACGCGGCCTGTGAAACTCCACAAGCTGTTCCTCGCTCAGCTTGTAATCGCCGCGATACTCTGATCCATCTGCCAAAAACGCCCCGTAAGGGCCAACGGAGGCCGCAACTAGCGGCTTGGGACGATGTCGCTGACTTGCAGTAGCCGTCACGTCAGCCCAAAACTCATCTCGTGCCTGCACAGCAATCCGCACCGATAATTGAATCAGTTCCAGCGCCTCAGCTTCGCTTAAGCCTCGTTTAACATAGCCTTCAACGGTAGCCTGATAGCTCGCAGTAATCGCACAGTCTGCCCCAGCCTCAAAATAATCCCTATGTACACGCTTGATCGACTCCGGATGCTCATGGAGGATTTTAGCTGACCATAAGCTATCGTTCAGATCATGTCCATGACGCTCCAGCTCGGTCGCCATTGCGCCATCCAGCACGATTAGCTGAAATTCGTTCAGTATATGTTGTATCGGATTCATGCGGCCCCTCCTGCTCGTCTTTTCTATTTAACCCACTAATCAAGTAGGGTTTAATGATTTACATTATAGCACGGATGTTGATGAGCATTCACAAAGCCAAGAAATAATCATTTTGTGAAGTGAAGACGTCCCCTCTCGTTTCATTTGCGATCTGATGTAACGTATAAATTTTTTAAATTAGTTTCATAAGTTAAATTAATTAGATATTGTTCTTTTTTTCACAAAGTCATTTTACTATAAAGGTGCAAACCAACACTTTGGCCAAAAGATCAGGGCATTGCATCGTCACATTCTGCATCGTCATATATGTGAAAAAAGGTACAAGAGAGGGTTTTATTTATGTCTTTACTAGAAATGATTACAGCGACCTTAACAGATAACAAAATTGTCAGTTCTATCGCTTCCACCGTTTTTATTATCCTTCTTGGTTTCTTTTGCCGCAAGAAGGGGATTTTTAACGCAGCAGTAGGAAAGATGTTATCCAAGGTTGTTCTAACCGTGGCTCTACCAGCGCTAGCCTTTAATTCTTTCATGCAGGATATCAATCCTACAATGTTAAAACAAGGAATTAATGTTTTAATATGGGGAGTTCTAATTTATATTATTCTCATCTTTATATCTAAACCGTTCTTCCTGAGCTACAACAAGGATAAACAGGATGTTTTGCGGGTGTTAACCATTTTCGGTTCTACGACTTTCTTCGGGATTCCAATTGTCGGAGCCATTTACGGCCCTACCGGAGTGATGTACAGCTCCATTTTTAACATAGGGTACCGCATTTTCTTATACTCTTATGGCTATATCAAAATGAGCGGTCTGAAAATGGAGCTTAAAAATCTCAAAACCATGTTTATGAATCCAATCGTTATCGCCACGTTTCTAGGCTTGTTTGTTTGGTTGTTTCAAGGTTATTTGCCACAGATGCGTGTAGCTACAGAGGATGGGGCCATTCAGCAGTTCGCCTTTCTAAGAATTGATCAAACCGCTGTCTGGCTGTTCAAGCCCATGACCTACCTAGCTGGACTAGCTTCTCCATTAGCCTGGTTATCGATTGGCTCGACATTGGGGGAGATCAGCTTCAAGTCGGCAGCTACGGATAAGACCTCTTGGTATTACAGCATCGTTAAGGTTTGGCTTGTACCTATTGTTAACATCGTCTTGCTGGCCTTGTTGACTGTATCTCATATTCTGTCAGTTGATTCTGTCGCTTTAGCTACTATTGTCATCATGATGGCTACTCCTACAGCTACCGTAGCCGCAGCCTATGCCATCAGTTTTGATAAGGAAGCCATATTGACTTCCAATGCATCACTTCTATCAACTATCACTTCTGTCGTCATGATTCCAGTGTGGATCATTACGCTTAATGTCATTGATAAAATTGGAATTTTCTAAATCAGGGGGTAAACAACATGTTAAAAATCATTTGCTATGGTGTCCGTTCTTATGAGAAACCCTATTTCCAGGATCTCAATAAATATAACTTCCAACTAACGCTGGTAGAAGAGTTGTTAACCACCAGCAATGCACAATTGGCGCAGCATCACGATGCCGTTTTGCTAAGAGGAAACTGTGCTGCCAATCGGGAAAATATCACAAAATTCAATGAATACGGCATTCAATATATTTTCACCAGAACAGTCGGAATCAACCACATTGATTTGGATGCCTGTAGCGAATTCGGAATGAAGGTGGCACGCGTGCCATCCTACTCTCCGAATGCCATCGCCGAGCTCTCCTTAACTTTGGCTATGATGCTGTTCCGTCACACCGCTTATATGACTACCAAAAGCTCTTTCAAAAATTTTATTGTGGATGAGCATACATTCAGCAAAGAGATCCATAACTGTAAAGTTGGGATTATCGGGGTTGGACGCATTGGTCTGACAGAGGCCAAATTGTTTAAAGGATTAGGAGCTTCTGTTATCGGCTATGATGTGTACCAATCCGACGCAGCCAAGGAAGTCATTCCATTCACAACCTTGGATGAGCTACTGGCAGAGAGCGATGTTGTTAGTGTGCATGTTCCTTATCTGCCGGGACAGAACGACCAAATGATTAATGCTGGCTTTTTAGCAAAAATGAAAAAGGGATCTATCCTCATCAATACCTCACGTGGAGAATTACAAGATAATCAAGCCATTCTAGACGCTTTACTCAGTAATCATTTGGAGGGATTTGGGACAGATGTCTTCCCTAAAGAGGAAGAACTATTTTTCAAAGCGTTTGAACCATGGCAAATGCTCCCGGACCCAACGATCCAGAAGCTTGTGGAGCTGTATCCAAGAGTTTTGGTAACGCCTCATGCTGGCTCGAATACCGTTACGGCGTTATCCAACATGATTGAAACTAGCTACGACAACTTCCATGATATCGTTACAACTCATTCTTCGGATAACCTGGTCCCACTTCCTGTCCTCTCTATGAAATAATTAGGAAGCTCGGTACTCTTGTTGAACAAAAAAAGAACCGCTATTTCCATATTACAATGGAAATGGCGGTTCTTTTATATCAGGATTCAACTGATAGAGCATTAGCGGTCTGCCAACCTTATGGTATTCTATCGATTCAACGAGAAAGCCATCGTCCACCAGGAACTGAATATATTTTTTGACCGTGATACGGGACAAGTCCACTTCTCTAGCTAACGTTTCAACTGAGAAGGGGCCGTCCAGCTCTTGAATACTCTTCAGTATTGTGGTCATGGTCAGTTTGGACAAATTTTTAGACAGGTTTTTCGATACATTATGCGGTGGATGTTCAACAGGTTTTTTCTTTTCCACACCCGTATGCTCTTCTTTATTAAAATAATGGTCAATAACAGCTTGATTAATTCCGTTCCCTTCCTCCATCACTGTGGCCAGACGCTGGATTTTCTCAACAGCCAGTCTAAAGCGTTCGAATGTAAAGGGTTTAATTAAATAGTCTGCAACACCATAAAAAACAGCTTCCTTCACCGTCTGAATATCTTTTGCAGCCGTAATTAAAATAACTGGAGCATGATATTGATGCTCCTGCATATGAGATAATAAAGTTAATCCGCTTTTTCCAGGTAAATAAACGTCCAGTAATACCAGATCCGGTGACCATTTTTGAAGACAGTCCTGTGCTTTCTTGACGGTATCTGCCTTACATACGACGTCCAAATTGTCCATGCGCTCGATAAACTGTTGATTGAGCTCAGCAACCATCGGATCATCCTCAACAATTAGAACCTTCATTTATTTGTCACCTCCAATGCACAGGGCAACTCTACATATATACTTGTTCCCAGACCCGGTTGGCTATCAAGCTCAATGATTCCTTGATGATTTTCCACCATGGTTTTAACCAGATTCAAGCCGTAGCCTCTGTCTTCTCCTTTGGTTGAAAAGCCATGCTCGAATATCCTTTTTTGCATCTCAAAATCAATCCCCAACCCATTATCTTTCACTTTCAAAATGAATACATTTCCCTCACACTCATAGTTCAATTTCAGCTCAATTTTGCCGGGTTCTTTTTTTTGTAAGATGGAATCTATGGCGTTGTCAAAAAAATTGCCCAGGATGTGTATGACATCATGAACGATATCCTGCATCTCCACATTAGAGACATCCGAGCTTTCTGCAAGAAGAACCGAAATATTCTGTTCGCGTGCTTCGTTGATTTTACCCATAATAAAACCTGCTAATGCCGGAACTTTAATTCTCTCCGTCAAAAAGCCTACCTCATCTTGATACCGGTGATTTAACTGATGAATATATTGACTGACCTCCGCATATTTCCTCATTTCAATCAGCCCGGATATTACGTGCATTTTGTTCATAAATTCATGGGTCTGTCCGCGAAGGGAGTTAATATAATATTTTGTACCACTTAACTGGTTGCTGAGATGGATCATCTCGGATTGGTCGCGCAGCGTTGCAACTGCCCCAAAAAACTCATTTTCAATATATATAGGGGTTACTGTCGCAATGACCTCTATACCATCCACATAAAATGAGCGATCCTTGATTTTCTTTTTATCATCGAACACTCTCTTGAAAAGCACGTTATAAAAGTTGGTATCCAGTTGCTCGCCAATCGGGGCTTTCATTTCTTGGTTTGCCAGTTGATACTTGGCCTGAGCTTCTTTGTTCATAAGCATAATTTTCTTGTCAGCCGAAATGGCTATAATTCCTTCAGCGACCTCATTTTCAATAATTTCTTTTTCGCGCAATCGTGTTGCTATCTCTTGCGGCTCAAGCCCAAATAAAATGGTTTTGATTTTCTGAGCCAGAATGATCGCGCCTAGAACTCCACTAAAGAGCCCCAGCATCAGCCCCCCAAAAATGGTATACTGCGCCTGCATCAAATCGTGATTTAGGGTTCTCATGGTCAGCCCAACACATACAATCCCAATGACCTCATGCTGTTGATTAAATATCGGCGTAAAATATCGGTAACCTTTGCCCAAAATACCTATATTCTCAGAAAAATGTCCCTGACCCGATAGCGCTCTTCTGGCATCATTCAAATCCGAGAACGGTTTGCCAACCATCGTTGCATTCGGATGAGATAGCCGAATTAAATCGTGGTTCAGAATGACAACAAAATCCACATTAACGTTATGCATGACTCCAAGCGAATAGTCTTGGATCTGCTTCACAGGAGCTCCTTGCTCGACATTACGAATAACATCTTTGTCACTGGCAACCATCTTGGCAACACCCGAAAGTTTTTCCTTTGTATTATCAAAATGTTTGTTAATCACGAAATTACGAATGAGAAGCAAGGATATAATTAAGGAAATAATGATAACTAAAACAACCAAAATAATAATCATGAATTGTAGCGAAACTTTGAATTGTCGTCTCGGTTTCGACTTACCTTTTGACCGCAACCCCATCACCCAATTTCTATATCAAGCTCTCCATTGGGAAGAAGAGCCTATCTATTCCCCTATAACCCCTTTTTATTCGACATTGTTTGACAATTTCCTTTTTATTTTGCAAGCTTTACGCGCCTCATGATCCTTTACCTGAAATAAAACTTTATGCTGAATAAGGAAAGATCAAATCTCCATAATAAGGACGTATACCTAACGAAAGGGAGGATCACGGATGATTGACAATCTCGAAAGCAATTACAACTGCGCTAATGCAGGACAAGACCTTCATCAGCTCAAGCAGGAACTCGCTGCGCTTCAGGAACAAGGTGCAAACGACCAGGCGTCCGAGGAAGCCATTCATCGGCTGGAAAATCAAATTTCGTTCATCTTGAACAAGTGCGATATTAACCACTAATGGCGTTTGCTGTTTGGTCAAATAAAAAACAAAACCGGCTTGTCTTTTAAAGACAAGCCGGTTTTATATGAATTAGTGTATGCAAAATGGTTCCAAATTCACAAAATTCCCCGTATCTCATCCAATGACTGCACCTTTTCCCGCTGCATCCATTGTTCAAGGCCATGTACCAGCTCGGCCCCTGCATGTAAATGGACAAAATTGTACGTTCCTACCTGAATGGCAGCGGCACCTGCCATGGTGAATTCAATAATATCTTCCACTGAGCTAATCCCGCCCATCCCGATCACCGGAATCGACACCGCCTGTACCACCTGGTGAACCATACGCAAAGCAATCGGCTTAATTGCCGGGCCGGAAAGACCCGCATACGTATTGGCAAAAACACTACGACGCCGACGTATATCAATTTTCATCGCAGAAAATGTATTGATCAACGAAACTCCGTCTGCGCCTTCTTCCTCGCACATAACCGCCATCTGCGTGATATTCTCTGCGTTGGGAGACAGCTTGACAACCAACGGAAGTGCCGTCACATTGCGCACCTGACGCACAACCTCCCGCGCTACCTCCGTCTGGATACCAAATTGCATTCCACCCTGCTTCACGTTGGGACATGAAATGTTCAATTCCAGCATATCAACGCCTCTGCGGTTCATCGTGCGACGCTTTTGTGCATTTTCCGTAATCATCGCTACGGCCTGAACATATTCCTCCAGATTGGAACCGCCCACGTTGGCAATAACAGCCGTGTTCCAGTGAGTCATGTCATCCAGTTCATCCTTCAAAAAGGCGGCAACACCCGGATTCTCCAGCCCCACACTATTGAGCATGCCGGATGCTGTCTCATGTATTCGTGATCCCGTATTACCAGCCTTCGGATGCAGGGTTAGTCCCTTGCCGACGATGCCGCCCAATAATTCAGGAGAATAAAATTCCGCATACTCACGTCCGAATCCAAACGTACCGGAAGCCATGATGATCGGGTTCTTGAACGGTACACCCGCAATATTACACGCCATGGAGATCATCGAACTCCACCTCCTCCACCGGGAATACAGGCCCTTCTTTACATACCCTCCGATTGCCTCCACGGGTACGCATCGTACAGCCCAAACATGCGCCAATACCACAGGCCATGTGTCTTTCAGTTGAAATATATAAACGGGACGACGTATCCACCGTTTTTATAGCGAGTGCTTGCAACATCGGAGTTGGCCCGCAGGAAAACATATTTGCATAGAGCGTCGGATCGATCTGTTCGACGATGCTTCCCCCTACCTTGACCTGTACAGATGCCGCTACAGCTTCGAACGCTTCAACCCCGAAGGCTTGCTGTGCAAACCCTAGATAAACATGCGCATGCGGGTAATACTTTGCAGCCAACAGCAACGGAGCTGTACCCATGCCACCGCCGATTAAAGCCAAACTGCCCTCTACCTGCGGAAAACCGTTTCCGAAAGGTCCTTCTAACTGAATTTCCTGACCAGGCTGTAATTGGGAAAACAAATTTGTCCCCTCTCCAACAACCCGATACAAAAAGGAAATACTCTCTTCCCCGATATCATAAATGCTGATGGGTCTGGGTAGCAGTGGGTAACCTGTCCCGCTGCGCAGCATGTAGAACTGCCCCATGTTCCCTTTAAACTTTCCCTCTATTTTCATCACATAAATGCCCGGAACGAGCGCCACATTCGAAATTACGTTAGCCATATAACCCCTCCACTAACCACTCACTATAACGTAAAAGCAGCAACTATTACGTGACTATTTTCACATTTCTGGGTAACGTTTCGCCCTACGGCTCGTGATATAAAAAAGCGTACTCCTGTTAGAGAGTACGCTTGTGTATTTAACTAATGGCTTCGCGCTCCGCATCGCGGCTACCCTTGGCATCCTTGCGGATTTGTTTGCTGCGTAGCTGTCCGCAGGCTGCGTCAATATCGACTCCATGCTCCAGCCGAACACTACAGCTAATACCTTGTTTCTTCAGCACATCATAGAAGCCCGTAATCGACTCCGACTCACTCCGCTGGTATTGGCTATGCTCATCCACTGGATTGTACGGAATGAGGTTGACATTGGCCAGATTACGACGATGGCCCACCAGCTCAGCCAGTTCGAGCGCATGCTCCTTACCGTCATTAACATCCTTCAGCAAGATGTACTCCAGCGTAATTCGACGATTTGTTTTGTCCAAATAATAATCAATCGCCTGCATGAGTTTCTCAATCGGAATCGCCCGGTTGATCTTCATAATGCGAGTCCGAATCTCATTATTCGGGGCGTGGAGGGAGATCGCCAGATTGACATGCAGGTCTGAATCTGCAAATTCAATGATTTTATCAGCCAATCCGCTTGTGGAAACGGTAATATGCCGCGGCCCAATCGCTAGCCCTTTGTGATCCTTAATGACCCGAATGAAATCGGACAGGTTCACGAAGTTATCAAACGGTTCGCCAATTCCCATCACAACAACATGACTGACCTGGTCGCCCGGGCGTTCCTGATCCAGATACAGCTGGACCTTCATAATTTGCTCTACAATCTCACCACTGGATAGGTCGCGGCTCTTCTTCAACAATCCGCTCGCACAGAAGCTACATCCAATATTACATCCTACCTGTGTAGTCACACATACGGATAAGCCAAACTTATGCCGCATCAATACCGTCTCAATCAAATTACCATCCTGAAGCCGGAACAAGAACTTGACCGTCCCGTCTGCTGACTGTTGCTTCACGTGTTCTTCAAGTGTTTCAATGGAAAAGTGCTCTGCCAACAGGCGTGTACAATCCTCATGAACCTCTGCCATCGCTGCAAAATCAGTAACCCGCTTCCGGTACAATGCGTCCCATACCTGCAATGCCCGGGATTTCTTATGCCCATGCTCGATGAGCCATGCTGTCAATTGATCTAGCGTTAATCCATAAATGGATTCTTTTTTCATGTTCGATCCTCTTTTCAAAACAATCAAATTCGTATTTCTATATATAAACCCTAGCCATCACGACTCGTCTCAACGATCATTGCATCATAGCATGTTTAAGCAATCTGCGCTATTTAAACGCCTCTTTCATTGTCCCAAATTTTAATTATGAACACAAGGGGGCAGGCACATTGTTTTTCCTGTTCAACAAGAGCACGCAAAGACAGGATTACAGATACTCCTAATGATATGATTACAACCAAGGAGGTGATGCGGTTGGAATGGTTGCTTCGGATCAAGAACGCACTGGATCTGATGGAAGAGAGAATGCAGCAGCCACTCGATATCGATGAAATTGCAAAGGCAGCCTATTCGTCTCCTTTTCATTTTCAGCGAATGTTTCATATGCTAACTGGCTTCACGGTAGCAGAATATGTGCGCAAACGTCGATTGACCTTGGCTGCTCAGGAATTGAGTCTTTCTTCCGCCAAGGTGCTGGATGTAGCGTTCAAATACGGATATGATTCCCCCGAATCTTTTTCTAAAGCGTTCCGAAAGATACACGGTATTTCTCCCTCTGAGGCCAGAAGCCCTGGGGTGAACCTGAAAGCCTTTCCACGCATCACCTTCCATCTATCGTTGAAGGGAGATCAGGAAATGGATTACAAAATTGTAGAGAAAGCGGCCTTTACGGTCATTGGCAAGTCCATTCAAGTCACCACTAAGAACGGCGATAATCTTCGAGAAATCCCAAAATTCTGGAACGAACTGAATGCGGATGGTACATCAGATCGGATTCATGCCTCGGGAACAGGCGACGATATACTCGGTATTTGTTTGGATTTCAAGCATGGGGAAGAAAAATTCACGTACCTAATTGCCGCAGAAGGCAGCGAGGATGTAGCGACCGCAAATGGGCTGGAATCCAGAACCATTCCGGCTTCAACCTGGGCAGTGTTTACATCCATCGGCCCTATGCCTCAGTCGATCCAAAAGGTATGGCAAAGAATTTTCCAAGAATGGTTCCCTGCCAGTAATTATGAGCATTCAGGCGGGCCGGAACTGGAAGTGTATACTATGGGAGATTCACATGCTGAAGACTACCGAAGTGAAGTTTGGATTCCGATTAAGAAAAAGTAAACAAACCGAACCGACTGCGTATCGCAGTCGGTTTTTATACCGTACTGCCTTTACATCATAAGGTGACAGATAACACACTTCCCTGCATACTCGCTACTCTAGCTTAATGGTCGCATGCAATCCCCCAAGCTCCTGCTTCAACACAGAATATAGCCTTGAACCTGCCGGCTTTAGCGGATAGTCTGTTGCTTTGCAGAGAAGTCCGAAGGTCATATCAATCAGGCTGCCGCTTAATTCCCTCACCGCTGTTCCTGCCGGGACAGAACTGACCAGAATTTGTGGCACAAGTGCAATCCCTAAATCGCTTTCCACATAAAATTTCAGAGCCGTCATGCTGCCAATTTCCATCGTATTTAACGTGGTTATTCCATATTCCTTCATGACCATTTCAAGTTTGCGACGATAGGGACAAGTAGCCGACGTAATAAGCAACCGCTGCCCCTGTAAATCCTCCGGCCCAATGTTTTCTTTTTCCGCAAGCGGGTGATTTTCAGGCATTAAAACTACAAATTTCTCCCTAAATAAAGGCTCAAAATATAGCTCTGTGCCCAAATCTGGTGTGGAACACAGCGCTAAGTCAATATCCCCCTTGAGAATACGCTCGCTTAAGGTAGGGGTATTTCCAAACTCAACAGAAACCCGAATGTTCGGATAATGGGTTAAGAAACGTTTTAAAATTCCTGGTAGTCGATAACTGGCAGTCGGTTCGGTCACTCCTATACGAATGTCGCCTGCGGTCCCTCTTTGCAGATTGTCCATATTTTCCTGCAATTGCTCCATATCCTTTACAATATGTAGACTTTGCTCGTAAAACATCCTGCCCGCTTCAGTTAACTTTATTTTCTTGCCCCGTTCGATCAGTTGAATTCCCATATCGGACTCCAGCTTCTGTATTTGCATCGTCACGGTAGATTGTGCATAATTCAACTCTTCCGCTGCACGCATAAAACTTCCGTAATTCACAATCATTTGAAATGTTTTGAGTGTTTTAATGTCCATTATCAGACTCCTGTATAA
Organism: Paenibacillus sp. SEL3; assembly: GCF_054602585.1. Lineage (NCBI taxonomy): Bacteria > Bacillati > Bacillota > Bacilli > Caryophanales > Paenibacillaceae > Paenibacillus > Paenibacillus sp. SEL3. The sequence continues at coordinate 3,026,351 of NZ_CM137725.1, forward strand.
ACAATTGATTCAATTTTATTGAATTATAAATTCATTTAATTCAATTATACAGAATACAATACCTCCTCTACAATGATACATATCAGATCGTATTATTTTTCAGACGCAAATGAACTGGATGGAGAAGGAGCGAATTTACATGGATTTACATCAAAAAGTAGCATTGGTTACAGGTGGAGGTACAGGAATTGGGAGAGCCGTGTGTATGGCCTTGGCAGATCGAAAAGCTACGGTAGTCGTAAACTATTCCCGCTCTAAAAACGATGCAGAGGAAACTGTACGTATGATCCTTGAAAAGGGCGGACGTGCTATCGCATTACAGGCAGATGTTTCCCGAGATCAGGAAGTTCGAACTATGGTTGACCAGATTGTCCAGCAATTCGGTACGATTAATATACTCGTGAATAACGCTAGCATTACACATCACATTCCGATGGATGATCTGGAGGCAGCCACGGAAGAGGTATGGGATGATCTATTTGATGTAAATGTAAAAGGCATGTTTTACTGTGCCAGAGCCGTAGCTCCTTTTATGAAGCGTAGTAAACAAGGAGCTATCGTCAATCTGGGAAGTATAGCAGGGCAAACAGGGCTAGGTTCTTCGCTTCCCTATGCGGTATCCAAAGCGGCCGTCCACGGGCTGACCAAATCTTTAGCACGGGCACTTGCGCCGGATATTCGCGTCAATTGCATCGTGCCGGGAGCTGTAGCGACAAGATGGTGGTCAGGCAGGGAAGAGCAAATGAAAACATTGGCTCCTCATTTACTCCTACAGCGCATTTCCACGCCCGAAGATATCGCCAGCATGATCTGCTCTGCTTTGGAACAGGAAGCCATGACAGGCCAGATTATTACGGTAGACAGCGGACAAACGCTGTAAAGATACTGGGACTTCTGAGTAAAAACAAGCCGCCTTCTCAGACAGAAGGCGGCTTTTGAGCTATCGTATACCGTCGTTAAACTACGTTTTAGCTTAAAGATACCGCAATTCGTGTACCTTTCACGAATTTAGCAAATAAGTACCGAACAAGCGGCCCTACAATTAAGAGCTGCAGAGGGAAAGCAAAAATAAAATTCTTAAAAACTAAAGATAAGTAATTTTTAAATAATGAATCTCCCGAAAGACCATTAAAAAAGTAAGCTGTCCCCAATCCATAAAGTGACATACAGAGAACCATTCCAATGACCATACAGCATGAAAGGGACAGAATCACAAATACCTTTTTGGATTTATCGTATGGTAATGAGAAGGCTATTTTCTTTGCTAATGGACCGACAATAAATAGTTCCAATACGAAAGCAATGATAAAACATAAAATAAATTGAAAAACCATTACTTTTAGAGAGATTGTGCCAATCAAGTCATTTGTATATAGATTATAAAATGTCATGAATACGACCATCCCCAAGCACATCATGAAACCAAAGTAAAAATCTTCTTTCTTCGTCGTTGGCAATTCCATCATCCCTTCTGTGTACCTTGGTAATTATATAAATAGTCGAAACCTCCACATAAGTGAACTTTCTGTGAACTTTTTGGCAAACGTTTTCTTTTTTAGAATATAAGAAATAGGCATCGTTCAGCTCAACGATACCTTGGAATGTTGCAGTTCATATCCCTCAATGATCTGCTTTTAAATCTAAGCCAAATCTCTTCAGCTCAATAAAAACACCTTCAAGTCGCTTCCCTTTTTCCGTTAACGAATATTCAACACGCGGAGGAACCTCGGCATATACCTTTCTCTCTAACAGACCGTTATCTTCAAGCTCTTTCAGGCGTAGGGAAAGCGTTTTGGGACTAATCCCCTTCATGGACTTCTGAAGTTGGCTGAATCTCAGTGTTCCTTCGATAAGCAGGTCACGGATGATTAAAAAAGTCCATTTCGTTCCGATCAAATCAAGTGTTTGGGCAATAGGACACGGCTTGCCGGGTATTCCTTTGGTCAATTCAATAGGTTCTTGGTCGTGCATAGGAACTCCCCCAAAAATTATCTGTTAAACCCAATGATATCACAATAGTTCCTTTAGGGAAACTATATGAATTAAATATCACTACTTTCCTAAATAAACTTACTACATATACAATATCGCTGTAGCAACTAACGTTTTCTCTAATACAAGGAGGTGAAGAGATGAAAAATATACTAATCATTAACGGTCATCAAAAATATGATTCGTCTGAAGGGAAATTGAACCAAACATTGATAGACAATATGGTGCGTCTCTTAAGTGAAGAGAACAAAATCAAAATAACGTCTGTTCAAGACGGCTATACCCTCAGCGAAGAACAAGAAAAATTTTTATGGGCGGATGTAGTCATTTACCAAACCCCCATCTACTGGTTCAGCGTTCCTGGATTATTAAAGACTTATATGGATGAAGTCTATGCTTACGGTGTATTCTTCACGGGTGCTCATGAATATGGGAGCGGAGGTTTATTAACCGACAAGAAATATATGTTCTCCACAACTTGGAATGCTCCGGAAAAAGCCTTTAATGATCCAACTCAATTTTTTAATGGGGCTAGTCTAGAAGCTGCACTCCGTCATTTGCATTCTGCGCATACATTTCTCGGTATGAAGCCCTTGAAAAGCTTTGCATGCTACGATGTTATTAAAAATCCAAATATACCTAAATTTATTGCTGATCTTGATACACATCTACAAGCCGTATTACATGATTAACAAATCCAGATGAATACTAGGAGGGAATCCATTTGCAAAACCAAAAGATTGTCATTATTGGTGGAAGCTCAGGTATTGGTTTAGAAACAGCTAAGCAAGTCATTTCGCTTGGAGCGGAAGTGGTAATCGCCAGCCGCTCGGAGGATAAATTGCACAAGGCCAAAGAAATGCTGGGCCCTCGTGCTGTAATACATGTGCTGGACACGTCAGATGAGCAGCAGGTAAAATCTTTCTTCGAAAAAGTCGGCCCCTATGATCATCTTATCGTTAGCGCGGCAGAAACATCAGGTGGGTCATTCCTTCAGTCGGAGACGGTTCAAGCCCGCAAGCTATTCGAAAACAAATTTTGGGGCCAGTATTATGCAGCTAAATACGGAGCTTCCCAACTCTCAGCCGAGGGTTCCATTACCTTATTTTCAGGAGTGGTGGCATACAAGCCGATGATTGGCTCCTCTGCGCTCGGTGCTGTGAATGCAGCCGTTGCGAATCTTGGTCAAACCTTGGCGTTAGAACTTGCTCCCATCCGCGTGAATGTCGTCTCACCCGGCATTATTGACACACCTTCCCGTAGCAAAATGCCTGAAAATACACGCAATCAATTCTATGATACAGTCGCGCATAAGCTCCCTGTGAAGCGAGTTGGACTTGCGGAGGATGTTGCACGAGGCGTACTTTATTTGATTCAAAATCAGTTTGTGACCGGAACAGTCCTTCATGTGGATGGCGGACACATTTTAACATAAAAGCTTCGTCCTAAATCTGTCAGTCATTTACCAAAAAAAACGGAGAACGCTCCCGCACCTTGGCTTGGGCGTTCTCCTCCTTTTCTTATCCATGAATGATTTCACAAACTTTATCCTAATGATGTATACGACGTTTGTTTCTCAAGATGTTGCGAATCATCTTGTGATTGGGGAGCTGCCTGAACAACATATGTCCGGGATGCGGATTGGCCTCGATAATCCAAATTTGGCCGCTCTTCTCAATAGCAAGATCGATGCCCAACTCGCGAACCGGATGATTTTTATCTATCGTGTCGGCAATGATTCTAGAAAGCTCGGTGACCTGGTCCAGAATCTCTTTCATTTTTGTTCTGTCATTTTTAAAGACCCTTAAAAGCACTTTGGACAACGGCGCCGCATGTCCTCCCTTCCGATAGTTGGTAACGACTTTTCGAGGTGCAGCGACACGGCCGGTTATTCCTGAAATGACCCATTCCGATTCCGGCTTCTGCATATACACTCTGGCATCAAAAATCGAACCTTTGTACTTGGCTAACTTAAGTCCTTGCTGTACCAAATAACGACGATGAGGTCTCCGATAGGTTCTAACTGCTCTTCTTACAGCGTGGGATCTAACGATTCTGCGACTGGAGCCACAACGAACCTCATATTTCCTCCCCAGCTTTTTCGCACGTATGATGCCAGTCCCTCCACTCCCATAATTAGGCTTGATGAAAACTGTGCGATAGGTATCCAGCATCCGTAAAGTCCTTGCATTACTGATCCAGCGGGTTTCGGGCAAGTGAGAACGTAAAATGGGATGTTGTCGCATTTCCTTGTATTGAATCATCTTTCCAATGGGCACGAATATCCCTCGATTCTGTTGGGTTTTTGCACACACTACATGAATATGCATCTATATTCTATCTTGGTAACGGCGAATGCCACAGTTTGCTATGAAGAGGCAAATCTCCTACTTTCTCAAGTCGAGTCTTCTTTGGTTTCAAGAGAGAGATGGACAATGTGTCTTTACATGACAAGATTATTGTAAATACCTATAAGGTTGATTCCAATAATATATTAGACCAATAACAATTCTGGATATATGATGTATTAAAAAATAACGTGAGGAGGAACGTTAACATGTCTATTTATGATTTTCAAGCAACCTCAATTAATGGGGAACCGATTGAACTCTCAGACTATAGAGGTAAGATTCTCCTTATTGTAAACACTGCCAGCATGTGTAGCTTCTCCAGTCAATTCACTGATCTGCAAAAGCTCTACGAAAAACGGAGGGAACAAGGTTTTGAAATCCTTGCATTTCCTTGTAACCAATTCAATAAAAAAGAGCCGGGTAGCAATTCGGAGGTTCAGGGAATTTGCCAAATTAACCATGGAGTAACCTTCCCACTATTTGAGAAGACGGATGTAAGAGGCTTATCTCTTCATCCTTTATTTCAATATCTGACCCAACAGGCACCGTTTCAAGGCTTCGATATCCAGACCAAAGACGGTCAATGGATGGAGGATTTCCTGCGGGATAAGTATCCGGATATATACGCTGGCGACGGTATCAAGTGGAATTTTTCTAAATTCTTGGTCGATCGCGATGGCCATGTGCAAGGGAGATTTGAAGTAACAACGGAGCCCTGGGCCATTGATCCCGTCATCGAATCGTTATTGTAGTATTTCTGTTCACTTCTTTGGATTCTTTTAAAAAAAGGGTATCGAATGACAAAAACGTATATTTGTCATTTGATACCCTTTATGTTATCCTGACTTTAAGGAGGTGACTCACACGGCACTTGACCGTGTCCCTATGGAAAAATCCTCAGATGTGCTAACCAAGGAACAGATTCTTATCGCTACAGAAGACACACTTAGGCGTTTTGGTATAGCCAAAACCTCCGTGACCGATGTTGCCAAAGTATTGGGAGTAAGTCATGGCACCATTTACCGACACTTTAAAAGTAAAGCCGAGCTTCTTGAAGGTGTGACCGAAAAATGGCTGAATGAAAAGATTATCGGCCCATTAACGGAGGTCTGTCAGAATTCATCTATACTGGGAACGCCACATTTAAAACGATATATACAGACCTTGGTCGAACTTAAGCAGTATTATGCCCGCGACGACGAGGAAATGTTTGAGATGTATACGAGGGTCACCGAGCAAGCGGCTGATTTAATCGACCAGCATATCGCCCACATTGTGGATCAGCTCGCTGATATCATTATACGCGGAGACATCACATCGGATCAGCCAGCCCAACTGGCGCGTACCCTTTTCTATGCCACAGCCCGTTTTCATCATCCCGCTCATGCTTACGAATGGAAGAATCCCGTGATTAATCGGGAGTTTTCGGATGTGTGGATGCTTTTAGAAAAAGGAATCACTTAAAATAGATATGGAAGGAAGGTCCAAACACATATGAAGCATTTGGACGGAAAAACAGCAATTATCACCGGGTCCTCTAGAGGAATTGGACGTGCCATTGCCGAGCAACTGGCTGATCTGGGCGCTAATGTAGTCATCAATTATGCCAGCAGTCCGGACAAAGCTCAAAAAGTCGTGGAGAGGATTATTCAAAAAGGCGGCAAAGCCATAGCACTTCACGCTGATCTGGGCAAAATGAGTGATATTGAAGCATTATTTACAAATACGATTGCTGAATTCGGTAAAGTGGATATTCTGGTTAACAACGCTGGGCTGATGATCACCCAACCTCTGGCTGAGGTAACCGAAGCTGATTTTGACAAACAATTCGCACTGAATGTAAAGGGCACCTTCTTTGCCTGTCAGCAAGCCATGAAATATATGGAGAATTACGGAAGAATCGTGAACCTGTCCACATCCGTGATCGGACAAATGTTCCCGACCTATAGCGTATACGCAGGTACCAAGGGCGCAGTGGAGCAATTTACCCGTCAGCTAGCCAAGGAATTCGGAAGCAAACAAATTACGATCAACGCCGTGGCTCCCGGTCCTGTGAACACCGAGCTTTTCCAAGCTGGAAAAACCGAGCAGCAAATCGAAGGCATGAAAAAAATGAATGCTATGGGTCGGCTCGGCGAACCGGAAGATATCGCTGATGTGATTGAGTTTCTGGTCAGCGCCAAATCACAGTGGGTTACCGGGCAGACAATCCGCGTCAATGGCGGGTTCATCTAAAAAGCTGGAATACATGGAATGGAGGTTATTACGTTCATGATGTTACACAAAGGTGAGACCTTATTTCGACAAGGAGAATCTGGCCCTTTATATCACCTCAAGAGCGGCTTGTTAAAAATTGTCCGAGTCCATGAAGACGGCTCGCAAATTTTAGTTAATGTGATTGTGCCCGATGAAATCATCCCGCACCACTCCCTGATCAGCCCCAATCCTTATTATGGTACAGCAGTCGCGCTGGTAACCTCTGAGGTTGAGGTTCTGTCACAAAAAGAATGGTATCAGGCGCTGGAGCAAGACCCGACTCAATGTCGGGCTATCGCTTTACAGCTACAGGATAAGTTGCGCATGATGCAGCAACGAATTGACCAGCTCACCGAGGTGTCACCTGCCGAAAAGCTTCGGAAGCTTCAACGCTGGTTCCACTCCTACATCGCACCCGCCACGTTAACGGACGTGCTGACGCAGGAGGAAATCGGCCAGTTTATCGGGCTACGCCGGGAGACGATTAATCGGCTATTGCGTGCTTCAAGCGCTCCTTCTGCAAAAGATGATGACGATAATGCATCTCGATGAGCGAAAACCACTCTCCAGCATTCAACGCGCCGAATCTGGGATGAGAGACGGTAGAAAGCCCTGTTGATTTCCCAACGATCGGCTCAATCTCTCTCATTTTACGGATCACAGCATTTAAACCCTCCACAATTTCTTCTTTGCTCGTCGGTTGTGGGGGAGTATACTGCGGAGATGGTGGAACTTGGATACGTATGGGCGGAAACCCTCCTAGATTAAAAACGGCCGTACCCGCCTCCGTTTTAACCCCTGTCTCCCCATTAGGCTGTAGACAAACATCAATGTTCTTCAGGTGCATATACAGAGCAGAGTTCACCAAATGAAGATACATTTGTCCAAGCGACCATTGGTCCTCCTGCGGTGTGTACTGCAATTGCTCCAAGCTAAAGCTGTCCAATTCAAGAAGATAGTGTTGTGCCGTTTCTTCAAAACGCTGCAATGTTTCGGTTGTATTCATATATTAGTGACTGCCCCTCTCTATTAAAGTAGCTTTACTATACAAAAATGCTACTGACAGCATTATGTCAGTAGCATTTCAACATTTTTTCCACTTCCGCACGTATCCGCTCCCGGAGCGACTCAGGCTCCAGCACAACCATATCCGCGCCCCAGCCAAGTATCCATTGCAGTAATTCCTCCGGCTGTCTGACGCGGAAAAGTATATGCAATCCATCTGCACGCTCCTCTATAGCCTCCATATAAAAGTTGTTCGCTTCCTTCACCTTATCTGCGATATCGGAACGTGCTAGTATGCGAACAGTCACATGACGGTCATCGGTTTGCTTATAATCCTGCAAATGAAAATCGACAGGCAAATGAAACCTGTCCTCCAGTACCATAAGCTCGTCCATACGTGACAGACGGAAATGGCGAAGCTGCTGCCGCAATTCACATTGCCCGATTAATACCCACGAACCACGAAGCAATACCAGACCATAGGGAGCGACCACACGCACACTTTGACGATTCCCGTCAGCCTCTGGCATTCTTTTGGAGTAACCAAACCGTACCATTCGTTTTTCCAATACAGCAAGACGCAGCGTTTCCAAGTAGGTTTTCTCTCTATGGTTTGCCCCTTCACCCACAGCGAGTAATCTCATGGTTGTACGCACCCGGGAAACTTCCCTGCGGACGCTCTCTGGTAAAATGGCTTCAATTTTCCTGCGGGAGGTTTGCGCCTTGATACCGTAGTCTGTATCAAATTTTTGTTCGATAAAATCCGTCCCGATTAGCAACGCCACAGCCTCTTCTGCGGTAAAGCTCACTGGGGGCAGGAAATACCCCTCCATCAAGGAATATCCAATGCCCGGTGCTCCTACAATCGGTACGCCCGATTCGCTTAGAGCCTGAATATCCCGATAGATGGTTCTCACACTCGTTTCGAATATAGCTGCCAAATCCTCAGCTCGTAAAATATCCTTACGCTGCAACTCTAGCAAGATCGCTAGCAAACGATCTGTTTTGTTCATACCATGGCCCCTCTCTGGAAGGATCTAAAATGCAGAAATACAAAAAAGCAATAAGGGCAGTACAGTCACTGCGACTTATTGCTCTTTTTTTCATGCGGAAGTTACTCCATTACTTAAAAAATACTTTTTCAACGTTATATTTAGCCTTTTGTGAATTGATAATGTAGGTTTCATAAATTTCTCGCTCTACCGCATCTTCTACAATACAAACCTCGATAATCGCAACCTCATTCCGCTTGTCCTTGATCGGCGATACGTTATCTTCAAAATGCTTTTTGATTCTTGGTCTTAGCTTTCTTGCTTTACCAACGAACAGCAGTTCCTCCTGCGCATTGTAAAACATAAAGACGCCAGCCTTATCTCTAGGGATCAGGTGAAAGTCGGTAAATCCGTAAATATGGCTGAGCTCAGGGTTAACCTGTTTGGTAATCGTGATATCCGGAGTTGGAATTGTTATATTGATCACTATGTCACTTCCTCATTCTATATAGGTGTAAATATTATCACAAATCCTGCGGTAACACCATTCAAGATAATCAGGGAGTGTCCCCTGGAACAGGCTTCGTCGTTTTCTCAACGATTCTTTCCAGTACCCAGACAAGTACCCCCACTGCAAGGCTGGCGATGACCGCCATAATCGCCGATCCGCCAGCATGTAGCAGCAACACGGGAACCCAAAGCAATCCGAGCAAACGATGCACAGTCCGCATCCACTTGTTACGAACTTTGTTAATGAAGAAGCCATACCCGGCGATCGCCAGCAGAATGACAAATCCCGCAATCCCGGTATAGGTTTTGTTATCTTGAAGCTTGGTTATCAAAAAATAAATACCATGAGCGGCAATCAGGATCAAGGTCGCCCAACCCAGAAGTTTATGGAGGGAATGTAACAACCGCCCGGCTCTTCTAACCAACATTGATGGCGATCTTAGCTTCTTCTTAAACCAGAACCAAGAGAAAGCGGCCGCACCAAGAAATACGGAAATCGTACCCAAAGTCTTGAATATTTCCCCGTTGCCCCCAAGCCCTTCTCCACGAGGATGTACGCCCACAGGCCCTGTAGACCCACCTTCTGATAGCCGTGGGCCAGGTCCACCGCCGGAGAGCGATGACATGTAGTAATAGTAGATGACGAGTAGAACTGCTACCGTAACTGCAATCATAGCTGGAATCCAAACGGCCCTTTTCGTCTTCATTTGTTATACATCCTTCCTAGGAAAATTGCCTTGAGTGTACCTGGTCAAGCTTAAAACAAGATTAAAGCAAGCTGAAAGTATTTCTTTTACCTCAGTCAGTATCGAGGATGGTCGTAATAACGTTAATACAGGCACCGTAATAGATAGAAATCTATGAATTCCCTACTATGCGAGCACGCCGGTTTCCGTTACAATATGTCAGTGTGATTCTGGCATCGGCAGATTGACGCGTACTTGAATATTATTGGAGGCTTCTATTTTTTCATGCAAAATGAATCTCATTCTAACGTAAAAATTATAACGGCCGATCCGAGTGCGATCGGCCTGTTTGGCTTGGCTATTGTAACGCTTGTGGCTTCATCCCAAAAGCTTGGCCTCACCGAAGGCTTAAGCTTCATCATTCCTTGGGCTATATTTCTCGGTGCTTTTGCACAGCTGTTTGCCTCCATTCAGGATGCAAAACATAACAATACCTTCGGCATGACGGCATTTGGTGCTTACGCCTTCTTCTGGTTAGCCGTAGCTAGTAGCTGGATGATTAAAATGGGCGTGTTCGGCTCAGAGCTGGCATCCGCTGTAGATGGCAAACAGCTCGGCTTTGCCTTTGCGGGCTATCTCATCTTTACGCTCTTCATGACTATTGGAGCGATGGAGACGCATAAGGTTCTATTCTTTATTTTTGTGTTGATTGATTTTCTATTCCTCGGCCTTAGCTTCGATGCATTCGGCGTTGCCCCAGAGGTGTTCCATACCATCGCCGCTTATGCTGAAATGGGCATTGGTCTACTCTCGCTGTACGGTACAGGAGCTGCCGTTCTGAATGCACATTTTGGCCGAACATTTCTGCCCGTAGGACGTCCTTTCGGTATTTTTAAACCACGTCCTTAGCTGCATATTTAAACCCACAAAGCCTCCTTTCGCGCCGATCCGCGTTAAGGACGGCTTTGTTTCTTTTCCATCACTCCCTCCTGTATCAAAAAAATACTAAAGAGAGTCGTTTAGTGAATATAAAACCCCACAATGATAACAATATACATAAATTGTATACAAAGGGGTTTTTGTAAAAATGACACAAGGCAAATCTCGTATCGCATTTCCGCAATTTCCCGAATCGTATTGGTTAGCTTCCACTGACATCCCTAACTTCCCCAAACTTAGTGAGGATATTCAGGTGGATGTTGCCATTGTAGGTGCGGGGATTACCGGTATTACCACTGCTTATTTACTTTCTAAAAAAGGATTAAACGTCGCCGTCGTCGACGCAGGGCGGATACTTCATGGGACAACCGGTCATACTACCGCCAAAATTACCGCACAGCATGATTTGATCTACAGCGAGTTTATTTCCCATTTTGGCAAGGAAAAAACCCGGCTCTATTACGAAGCCAACCACAACGCTCTTCAATTTATCAAACAAACGGTAGAAGAGTTTAATATTGATTGTCAATTTACAGAAGAAGATGCCTACGTTTATACATGTGAAGATACGTACGTTGGAAAAATCGACGACGAATATAAAGCTTACGAGCAACTTGGCATCCCGGGAAGTTATGTCGAACAAACGCCTCTGCCGTTTTCAACTAAAGCAGCTATTAAGATGAAAAACCAGGCCCAGTTTAATCCTGTACCTTTCTTAAGATATTTGGCAAACCAAGTCATCCGTCAGGGCGGGGAAATTTATGAGCAAACCACCGTTGTAGATGTGGAAAAAGGAAACCCTGCCATCATTACAACCAGCGACGGAAAGAAAATTACCTGCAACCATGTCGTATCCTCCTCACATTTTCCATTCAATGATCCCAACGGTCTTTATTTTGCGCGATTGCATGCCGAGCGGTCTTATGTACTCGCGGTCAAAACCGATAAAATCTATCCAGGTGGTATGTATCTAAGTGCAGAAACCCCAAAACGTTCACTTCGCTCCGTAATGGTAAACGGAGAACCAATGGTTATCGTCGGTGGGGAAGGTCACAAAACAGGACAAGGAATCTGTACTTTCCAGTACTATGAAGCTTTACAAAAGTTCGCGGAGCAAACATTTGGATTAAAGGAGATCGTTTATCGCTGGTCGGCCCAAGACTTGTATACGCTAGACAAGCTCCCTTATATTGGGCAGGAACTATCCAACACCTCTAACATCCTCGTTGCTACGGGTTATAGAAAATGGGGGATGACCACAAGTGTAGCGGCAGCCTTATTAAATACGAATCTGATTACCAGAGAGGAAAGCCCCTACCAGGATCTTTTCTCCCCTTCAAGGTTTCATATGGACCCCGACATTAAAACATTTGTAACTCAAAATGCAAATGTGGCTAAACATTTGATTGCTGGAAAGTTAGACATCAGCTACAAAAAAGCCGAAGAACTGGAACACGACGAAGGGTCGGTCATCCGGGTAAACGGCAAAAGAGCAGGCGCATACCGAGACCCACAAGGAGCATTGCACCTAGTGGACACGACATGCACCCATATGGGTTGCGAAGTCGAGTGGAATGAAGCGGAAAGAACATGGGATTGCCCTTGTCATGGCTCTCGCTTTTCATATCAAGGCGAAGTCATTGAAGGACCGGCCAAAAAAGCACTTGGCAAGGTTGAAGCCGAATAGCACGATCCTTTCGAATAAACCTAGTTAGGCTGGATAACATACCTTTGAGAAACATAAAAGAAAGGTGATCCGATGATAAACCAACAGTCTACATTAGCGGCGCATGAGTCCTTAGAAATCCACGAAGCGCTTAATTTTAAAACGTTATGCTTAGCCAAGTCCAAATTAATGCAGGGCTTGGTATTCGATCAAGAGCTAAAGGATCTAATGGAAAAAGATGTTCAGCAATCTATACAAGCTATTGCCGATTTGCAAGCATTGTATGTTAAAGCACCGTTTCAGGCACCTGTTCCAGAATTCCGACCAACACCAATTTTAAATTGAGGTGAATGATGTGACATTAGATCAGACCCAGTCCGCTAAAATGGATTATGTGGATCCAAAAAACTCATTAAACATGCCGGAAATGGCAGACACGACCTTAGCGATGGATTTTCTGATTCGCGTCAAGGAAGGAGTTCGAAATACAGCCGTAGCCTTGACGGAAACCGTCTCTCCAGATGCCAGAACTCTGTTGCGCAATCAACTGCATCAAGGCATCGCTCTTCATCAGGAAATCACTGATCTTATGGTACGAAAAAAATGGTTTCATCCTTATGATCTGCAAAAGCAGTATCAATTGGATCAACTATCAGCCAACAAGACGGTGGACATCAGCAAAATGAAACTGTTCCCAGACGATACCACCCGCAAGGGTATGTTTGATCGCACGCCGGACGAACATATGGGAGGAAACCAGGCATGAAAGCAGTGACCTACCAAGGTATCAAAAACGTTGTGGTTAAAGAGGTTCCGGACCCAAGTATTCAAAAAGCCGACGATGCGATTGTCAGACTGACGACAACCGCTATTTGTGGTTCAGATCTGCATCTCATTCATGGAATGATTCCGAATCTACAAGAGGATTATGTAATTGGGCATGAGCCGATGGGGGTTGTAGAAGAAGTCGGCAGCGGGGTAACCAACTTGAAAAAGGGAGACCGCGTGATCATTCCGTTCAACATAGCGTGCGGTGAATGCTTTTATTGTAAAAACCAATTGGAAAGTCAGTGTGATCATTCTAATGAGCATGGAGAAATGGGCGGTTTTTTCGGCTATTCAGGAACAACTGGTGGATATCCGGGTGGACAAGCTGAATATTTACGTGTGCCTTTTGCCAACTTCACTCACTTCAAAATTCCGGAGAGTTGTGAACATCCTGACGAGAAGCTTTGCCTGATTGCTGATGCCATGACTACTGCATTTTGGAGCGTCGATAATGCCGGAGTAAAGAAGGGGGATACTGTCATTGTTATTGGCTGTGGACCGGTAGGTCTGCTAGCCCAGAAGTTCGCCTGGTTCAAAGGGGCAAAACGAGTCATTGCGGCAGACTACCTGGATTATCGTCTGCAACATGCGAAGCGTACAAATCATGTGGAGATTGTTAATGTGGAATCGCAAGAAAACATCGGCAACTACCTGAAGGAGATGACCAAAGGAGGTGCGGATGTAGTTATTGATTGTTCCGGCATGAGCGGTAAAATGTCTCCGCTAGAATCCTTGGCTTCTGGTCTCAAACTTCACGGTGGAGCTTTAGGAGGATTGGTCATAGCTACACAAGCTGTCCGCAAAGGCGGGACCATTCAAGTTACCGGTGTATACGGCGGACGATATAACGGTTTTCCTTTGGGAGACATTTTTCAGCGAAATGTTAATTTACGTACGGGACAGGCACCTGTTATTCACTATATGCCTTATATGTATGAGCTGATTGATACGGGAAAGGTGGACCCAGGAGACGTTGTTACACACGTCATTCCGTTAAGCGACGCCAAACGTGGATATGAAATTTTTGATACCAGACAGGACAATTGCATCAAAGTTGTACTTAAACCTTAACTATATATTGGAGCATTGGAGGTAAACGTCATATGGTGTATGGCCTGCACGAAACACTTGAAGTCCATGAATTGTCAGCGTTCAAAACAGTGTGTCTTACCAAGTCTAAAACCATGCAAGCATTAATCTCTGATCCAACTCTCAAAGCTATATTACAGCAGGATGTTGACTTATCGACCCGCCAATTACAAGAACTCGGTACCCTCTTAGATCAAGCCATTTCACAGGAGGTTAAGCCATGAATACACTGTTGGAGCATTTGACCGGACTGCATACCTTAACGGACCAAGTCATTGCAGCCGATTTTCTGAACGCGGCCAAAAGCGGTGTGAGAAATTACGCTATGGCCGTAACAGAAGCGGGAACTCCAGAAATTAAGGCAATTCTTACGAAGCAACTGGATGAGGCTATTGATATGCATGAGCAGATTTTAACATACATGATCGAACGTGGCTGGTATCACCCATGGAACGTAAAAGAGCAGCTTACGATGGATCTACAAAATATCAATACTGCATTGCAAGCCCCTGTTTTATAAAGATAGGACGCTCACTTCGGTCGTACATTCCTGACCGTAAGACGTCCCTTGGGGATTTTAAAAGCACACCCTTAGCAGTATATGTAAACCCACAAAGCCGCCTTTCACGTCGATACGCGTTAAGGACGGCTTTTGGGATTAACATGTTATCTTAATTATTCGGCTTGCCAATTCGGCATCCGTTCTGCAGGATAACGAAGACCCGCTGCCATTCCTTTTGGAATAATTGCGTTAATAGCTTCCATTTCCTGTGCGGATAAAACAACATCGACGGATCCTGCATTTTCCTCTAAATACGTAACCCGCTTGGTTCCTGGAATCGGTACAATTCCCTCTTGCGCAAGCAGCCATGCCAACGCCAGTTGAGAAGGTTTGACCCCTTTTTGGGCGGCAAGGTCCTTAACATGCTGCACGAGATCCAGATTTTTCTGGAAATTCTCAGGTTGAAAACGTGGCACAGAGCGACGGAAATCATCTTCTGCAAAATCATCAAACTTCTGAATTTGTCCGCTCAAAAAGCCGCGTCCAAGTGGACTGTAGGCCACAAATTCGATGCCTAGTTCCTTACACGCCGGTATAACTTCATCTTCTGCTTCTCGGCTCCATAAGGAGTATTCCGTTTGCAGCGCTGTAATCGGATGTACCTTGTGAGCGCGTCGAATGAGCCCAGGAGAAGCTTCGGACAGCCCCAAATAGCGGACTTTTCCCGCTTGAACCAAGTCACTCATCGCACCAACTGTTTCCTCGATAGGCACATTCGGATCAACACGATGCTGGTAGTACAGATCAATTACATCTACACCCAGTCTTTGCAGGCTGCGATCACATGCCTCTTTTACGTATTCGGGACGGCCACTTACACCCATAAATGCGCCATCTTCCCCACGCATAATGGAAAATTTAGTGGCTAATACGACTTCGTCGCGGCGGCTCCGCAGGACTTGGCTAATCAGTTTTTCATTTTCCCCCACACCATAGACATCGGCAGTATCCCAAAAGTTTATCCCTAGCTCCAGCGCACGATGAAGTGTTTTGATCGACTCCTGCTCATTCAACTCACCGTAATATTCGGACATTCCCATGCAGCCCAGACCCAGTGCAGATACTTGAAGGTCACTGTTACCCAGTTGTTTCTTTTTCAATTTCTATCACTCCTAAATTGTCAGAATAGTCATCGTATTTCCTAAGCACCACGTCACATTCCGTATGTTACTACTTAAAGTTAACTTGAAGTCAAGCATTGTCTCGTTTTGAAACGAGAATTATTATGTATGAACAGAAGCGGTCGGTAGCTTCTGGACGGTAGGGAGATTCACTTACAGAGCTAAAGCCTCTTCCGTAATCTTCTTGATATCAATGGATGAAGGCGTTTCTTCCTTGACCATATCGGGCAGGATATTTTCCAAAAAATACTCAACGCAGTGTAATTGAATATTCTTGATTTTTACAAGTGCATTACGGTACATGACTATAAATTCTTTTTCCGTATTTCCCCGCTGAAGTTCTGCAAATGCTTCGTATACCTGATCCATCTTGTCCGCAACTTCAAGGATTAAACCTTCTACAGAATCATCTTTACCTTCCCTTAGCTGTTTGCGAAAAATAGCCTTAAAATCCTCGGGAATATTCTCTTCAATAAAATACTCAATCATACCCTCTTCGACCTGTTGGATTAATAATCGTAGTTCCTTAGAGGAGTGCTTAACTGGCGTTTTGATGTCTCCAATAAAAATCTCCCCGTAATCGTGACTGCTCGTAATCTCGTATAGCTTTTTCCAGTCAATACGGACACCATTTCTCTCTTCAATATCAGCCAGCGTTTTGGCGTATTGTACGACTTTCCAAGAATGTGCCGATACGCTGTGTTCCTCGAATTTAAACTTACCCGGACAACGGATGATTCTTTCCAGCTCATTTAGCGACCGAAAATACGTGTGAATCCCCATCATTGCATCCATCCTTTAATATATATATGAGATAGTCAATCTAAATCCCACTATAAACCTCAACTATTAACAGCAGATTATCGCAATATCAAGTGGAATTCACACATGTAGCATATACACAATTTTTGCTATACACTTTATAAAAGAGGAATTTGCAAAATCCTGAAAAAAATATAAAGTGGTGAATTCGTTGTTCAAAATCTTATTAATTGAAGATGATGAAACTTTGTTCCATGAAATGAAGGATCGGTTAACTCAATGGAACTATGATGTGCATGGCATCCAGGACTTTAATAAAGTCATTCAGGAATTCACAACGATAAAGCCTGATCTGGTCGTGATAGATATTCAATTGCCGAAATTTGATGGGTTTCATTGGTGTCGAATGATTCGATCCCACTCTAACGTCCCCATCCTCTTCTTATCTTCACGGGATCATCCTACGGATATGGTGATGTCGATGCAGCTTGGAGCGGATGATTTTATCCAAAAACCGTTTCATTTTGATGTACTCATTGCCAAATTACAGGCGACACTCCGCCGCGTATATAATTACAATACAGAACCTGTCTCCCTTAAAACATGGTGTGGCGCAACGGTCGACTATGAAAAAAATGTAGTAGCCAATGAGACTGGCTCCATCGAATTAACCAAGAACGAGATTTTTATTTTGAAGCTGCTGATCGAACAAAAAAATAAAATTGTTGCACGTGAGGAATTAATTAAAAGCCTCTGGGATGATGAACGTTTTGTCAGCGACAATACCCTGACCGTCAACTTGAACCGCCTGCGCAAAAAATTGGACGAGCTGGATTTGGGCCGTTTCATTGAAACGAAAGTCGGGCAAGGCTACATGGCTACAGAAGAGGCACCTGCCTATGATTAAAAAATACCTTATAGAGAGACGGAGCTGGATTCTACTGTTTGTGTGTCAGCAATTCCTGATCCTGTTCATTGCTTATGTGGATGCAGCAATTCCGTTAATGCCGATTCTTTATATCGTCTTCTTATCTATGATGATTTTCTTGGTTTTTTTAATCATTCGTTATCCCAAGGAAACCAAGTTCTATACCACACTAGAAAAATGGGAGAGTTCTCTTGAACTAACGGGTATAGGCGAACCGGAGAGTCTGTTTGAGCAAATCATTGAACAAAAAATCACGGGCCAGAACGAACGGTTACAACAGATCATCTCGCAAAATCAATTGACACTTGAACATGAAAAAGATGAACTATTATCCTGGATTCATGAGGTAAAAACACCTTTGACCACCATGCATTTGATGATTGAGCGGTTGGACGACAAGTCCCTAAAAGCTCAGTTAACCTATGAATG
The DNA here is from genome assembly GCF_054602585.1 of Paenibacillus sp. SEL3. NCBI lineage: Bacteria > Bacillati > Bacillota > Bacilli > Caryophanales > Paenibacillaceae > Paenibacillus > Paenibacillus sp. SEL3. The sequence goes on from NZ_CM137725.1 coordinate 3,044,467, forward strand.
GCTACGAATTCACTTACTGCTGGATCAGCAGCTCCATCACAAACGAATATCTTTTATTGAAAATGATCTGTATGTCGAGCAGGTGGATTTAAAATCTCTGGTTTTTAAAGAGATCAAAGCATTACAGTCATGGTGCATCCAAAAGGGGATCGGTTTTGACATCCAACTTGAGCACATGGAAGTGCTGAGTGATGCCAAATGGCTGGCTTTTATCATCAGACAGCTCTTAACCAATGCCATCAAATATAGCGATGCCAGTGATATTATCATTCACAGCTATGAACAAAGGGATCGAATACAGCTTGAGGTTCAAGACTTTGGACGCGGTATTGATCCGAAGGATATACCCCGTATCTTCGAGAAAGGTTTTACCTCCACAACCCAACATTCTGATCACACTTCAACGGGTATGGGGTTATATTTAACGAAAAAGGCAGCACAAACCTTGCTCATACATATAGATGTGCACTCCAAACCGAACGTAGGTACAACCTTCACTTTAATTTTTCCCAAACAGAATGATTTCGTGAGTGTGGTAAGCATGTGACAGAGATGTCACATGCTTTTATGTATTGTTCGCCCAATCAAAGGAAAAACATCGGCTCTATTTTTATAATAAGGCTACAAGAACAATAAGGAGTGCATCGAAGTGAACATTTTAGAAGCTCATAAAATCCGTAAAAGCTACGGTAATAAGTTCAATATGCAGGAGGTTTTGAAGGGAATAGATATCCTTATTGAAGAAGGGGAATTTGTCAGTATTATGGGAGCCTCCGGTTCAGGTAAAACCACATTGCTGAATGTTCTTTCCTCTATTGATAAAGTGAGCCAAGGTTCCATTAGAATCAATGATATCGAAATGACGAAAATGAAGGAAAAGCAACTGGCTGAATTTCGAAAAGAGCATTTAGGCTTTATTTTTCAGGAGTATAATCTGCTGGATACGCTAACGGTGAAGGAGAACATCCTCTTACCGTTATCCATCACCAAAACGCCTAAGAAAGAAGCCAACCGAAGATTTCAGGAAGTGGCTACAGAATTGGGGATTTATGAGTTGAAAGATAAGTATCCCAATGAAATTTCGGGTGGACAGAAACAGCGTACATCAGCGGCCAGAGCGTTTATTCATGAGCCCAGTATTATTTTTGCCGATGAACCTACGGGTGCACTGGATTCCAAGTCGGCTTCCGATTTATTAAACAAGCTGGGCCAGTTGAACCAAAAACGCAAAGCAACCATTATTATGGTCACGCATGATCCTGTCGCTGCCAGCCATTGCAGTCGGGTTATTTTTATTAAGGATGGGCAAATGTATACGCAGCTTCACAAAGGCGAGCAGGAAAGACAAAGCTTCTTCCAGGATATCATGAAAACCCAAGGGGTCTTAGGCGGGGTCCAATATGAACATTAATCTGCTCATTCTAAAAAATTTGAAAAAAAACCTGAAAAATTACTACCTTTATGTTTTTGCCCTCATTTTCAGTGTTGCACTCTATTTCGCTTTTGTCACACTACAGTACGATCCCTCCATGGACGAAGTGAAGGGGTCTGTTAAAGGTGCAGCTTCCATACGGGCAGCTTCCATTTTACTGGTCGCTATTGTCTGCATTTTTCTTATGTATGCCAATAATATTTTTATAAAAAGACGAAGCAAAGAAATTGGCCTATTTCAATTGATCGGAATGACTAAAAGTAAAATTTTTCGCATCCTGAGTGCTGAAAACCTAATTTTATACTTTAGTTCCCTCTTCATTGGGATTGGGGTTGGATTCTCCTTTTCCAAATTAGTGATTATGATTTTATTTAAGACGACGGGCGTCGAAGCCATTGCCACTCTATATTTCTCTAACCAAGCACTGACTCAAACACTCATCGTTTTTGTTGTCATCTACCTGCTGATCATGCTCATGAATTATTCTTTTATCAAAAGACAAAGTATTTTGTCCTTGTTCAGAGTGACCTCAACCACCGAAGGGAAAATCAAGAAAATATCGATCTTTGAGATGATCATCGGGATCATTGGCATCTCTCTCATCGCTTTAGGTTACTATGTTTCCTCCAAATTATTTGGTGGAGACTTTACATCCATAAATGAATTGTTTATGGCTATGGTGTTTATTTTGGGCACTGTCATCATCGGAACACTCCTTTTTTATAAAGGATCTATCCGCTTTATTTCCAATATCATCAGAAAGAGTAAAGGCGGCTATTTGAACATTAATGAGGTGCTATCTCTCTCATCCATTATGTTCCGCATGAAGTCCAATGCTTTGTTGTTGACCATTATTACGACAGTATCGGCACTTGCCATCGGTTTACTTTCCTTAAGCTATATCGCCTATTATTCTGCGGATCAAGCAGCTGAGGACAATGTACCTTCCCATTTTGCCATGACGAATGTACCGGATGCGGAGAAATTCAAAGCGTTACTTCATGAGCATGATATAAAGTATCGTGAAAAGAAAATTGAAGTGATTCAAGTCAGTGTGAAGACAGCGCAAATTATGGAGACTCCTATGGAACAATTAAATGATGGTACGGATTCCATGACACTGCCTGTCGTAAGCGACCAATCTGTGGAGGGTACGGATGTAACTCCAGGCCAAACGGTTTTAACGGGCTATAATGATATGTTACAGAAATTCATGTCCTTGAAAGACTTTGGCCCCTTGGATTTGAAGGGGAAAACAGAAGTCATACCTCAACAATATGTGGGTCTAAAAAAGGATTATGTCATTCCCTACTATTTTGCAGCCGGGGGAGTACCCACTGTCATTGTAGACGAAACCATCTTTGAGCGGTTAAAGAAAGATGTAAATCCTGAGATTCAAAAGAAATCATCCTTATATATTGGAATTGATATGATAAATGCAGAACAGATTGAAGAAGCCAATCGTCTCTTTGCAGCTGCGAATTTTAATGATCAACAAACATCCCGCCTTGAAATGAGCAGCAATCAGAAGCGGAACATGGGAGTGATCATGTTTGTAGTTGGCTTTTTGGGACTCACCTTTCTCATTACATCAGGCTGTATCCTTTACTTTAAGCAAATGGATGAGAGCGAAGATGAAAAAGCCAATTATACGGTGTTAAGAAAGTTAGGGTTCACCCAAAGTGACCTGCTTCGAGGCATTAAAATAAAACAACTCTTTAACTTCGGCATTCCATTAGTGATTGGCCTATCACACAGCTATTTCGCCGTTCAATCCGGCTGGTTCTTGTTTGGAACCGAAATTTGGATGCCTATGATTATCGTTATGGTGCTGTACACCGCCTTATATTCCATTTTCGGGATACTATCCATACTGTATTATAAAAAGGTCATTAAATCAGCATTATAATCGGCAAAAAGCAAAAAAGCCCCAGGCGAAAGTGCTGGGGCTTTTCCAAATATTTGAGCATTTTCGTTCCTACATGTACAATAAAATAACTATCATCGTAACCCCAAAGGGGGAGAGCTTATTTTATTATTAATCATCAATGGCATCGGCATCGTGGCCAATATCATACTCGGTTCCTTTATAGGCGCAGCTATTTTTATGGGAATCGTTTTTTTCCTGATTGGCTTGCCTGAGTTTAAAAAATCGCCGAAACTTACGAAAAAGGCTAAAAAAGATATCGCCTATATTATGTCCACATTGTTAACCCTTGTTGTATTTATGGTTATCGTTTTCTGGAATATCCGTGCCTCAGGTGATTTGATGCTAGCAGGTCCGCTAACACCGCAAATGAAGTTTCACTGGGGACAAAAGGTGTTGATGCTAGGGTTACTGGAGGGCTTATGGTCTGTCATCACCCTAAAATGGCTATTACCCATCTTTTTTGATCCGCTGGATCTCAGTAAGAAGCAAATCCTCGTTCTAGTGAGCGGGATTGTATTTAGTGTGGGTTCAGGAATTTATGCCATACTTGGAGCTAGTTAATGGTTCGCCTCTACAGAGGCTCGTGTGAATGCTTAACGCAAAGGTTCAAAACCCTCTGCTTGCTTAAGAATCCGCTCAATTTCCGCGCATGTCTCCGGTTGCAGCGTCACTTCGACTGCTTTTACATTTTCCTCAATTTGTGCCGGTTTAGTAGCCCCAATAAGTGCAGCGCTGATACCCGGTTCTCTCAGAATCCAAGCAAGCGCGAGCTGTGACAGGGTAACACCCAAATTCTTCGCCAGCTTATCCAGCTCCTGGACACAGTTCAGAACGGTATCGTTCATGTAACTGCTGATGACATTATTGACAGAGGCATCAGCCCCGCGGCTACCCGTCGGTAAAGGTTGTCCAGGCTTGTATTTCCCCGTGAGGACCCCTTGGGCCAGAGGCGAAAATACAATTTGGCCGATGCCTACCTGCCCGGATACCGGAAGTACCTCATGCTCGATGTAACGTTCGAACATATTATAGATCGGCTGATTGGCAATCAGCGGGCGCAGATTCAGCCTTTTTCCAATCCCATAAGCATCCATGAGCTGGGCAGCACTCCATTCGCTGACAGCAGCGTACAGAATCTTACCCTGAGCCTGAAGGTCATCGAGCGCTCGCAGCGTCTCTTCCAAAGGAGTGTCCGGATCATAACGATGACAAAAGTACATGTCGATATAATCCGTACCCAGACGCTTCAGACTCGCTTCACATTGCTCCATAATGTGCTTGCGTGACAGTCCCCTGTCATTGGGACCGGAATCCATAGGGAAGTACACCTTAGTAGATAATACATAGCTATCTCTTCGATAAGACTTCAAGGCAGCTCCCATAGCCTTTTCGCCTTCTCCCCGGTTATACGCGTTCGCGGTATCAAAGAAATTAATCCCGAGTTCAAAGGCTTTGGCAATACAGGTATGAGCTGCTTCCTGCTCGGCGGCTGTACCGTACGTCAACCAGCTCCCCAAGCCGATTTCACTAATTTTAAGACCACTGTTGCCTACATTTCTATATTTCATATCTACTCCTTCTTTCATAAGAGAATTATATTTTTATATTTTAACATGTAAACCCTTTCATTAAAATCATTGATAAAGGATTCATGGAGTTACATGAAGGATATCTACCACCCTGACTGTTAGGGTGGTAGATGCTTTAGTCTCACAATCTCAAATCATGTCTACTTGCTTCCTACAGGAAAAAGCGCATCATATGCAGGACAAGGCAGTTTGTCGAGAAACTCCTGAAGCTGCTTCGGTTTGTTTTTGTAAATATCCTTTAAGGATGTTCCGTTATAGATATTGCCGATGACCACAGGATGGCATAGCTCACAGATCAGAATGTCCCCGTTCCCGTGCAGATGGAGCTGTTTTTTACCATCAACACAATTGGAAAAATACACACCCGGCTGTTCCTTGAAACCCAGTGCTTCTGCGAAACGGTCCATACAGGTGAAATACAATACAGTATCATCTTTTTTATGTGCAATCAGGTCATGAACGGAACGGACGAGCGCTTCCTTGGTGGAAATAGCGTTCCAGTTGGTATGATCCATCACAATGCTGTTTTGGATTTCATGGATGCGCACACCGAGATCATATACCATTTCGCTAATAGCTGGCATGTTGTTTTGTGTCTCCGCAAACAGCAACGTCTCCAACACCGTTTCCAGCTTGGCCTCGGTACATAACCGGATATTTTGAACAATTTTCTCATACATGCGAGGATGAACATGATAATATGCTGCATATTTATCAGCATCCGTGAAGTTGAAGGAGATATGAATGTTGGAAAGACCTGCATCACGCAGTTTCTCAATTCGTTCAGGGCTGAGCAAGCTGGCATTGGTGTTGAGCTGGGTAGCGATTCCTTTGCTCGAACAGTGAGCCACAATGTCCAGACAATCCTCATACTTCAGGGTCACTTCTCCCCCGGACAGTCGCACACGTTTTAACGTTGGAATGTCATCAATAATATCAATGACCTCTTTGCTGCTAATGCATTGCCCATCGTTCCGCTGATATGCGCAGCAGTAATCACACTTGAAGTTGCAATTAGAGGTGACCCCGACTTCCAGTCCCTCCAGCTCGTAGATGCCCGGCTTTTCCAGTTCAAGTGCTTTATATTTGTTCTCTATACTCACTTTCTCATGATCCTCCCGATCTCAGGCTTGTGTCTTGAATTCCCCTGAAATTATACAGAATAGGAGCGGTTTGTAGATATGACATTGGTAACGGCGAAAATGGAATTCTAAAATTTGAATTAAACAAAAAGAAACCTGCATCTAAAAAGGTAGGTTTCTCGACAGTCTTAAAGCCTTAAATATATGTTTTAAAAAGTTATAGTTACACTTGCTTAGCTACATCAGAGATATGCTTGGATATATCCGTGACATTTTGCAGACTAAAATCAAGACTTTTCGCCAAATATTTATTAAAAAAGTCAGGGACAATTCCGGTCATATGATAAAAGAAGGATACTTCTGTTTTCCAATCATTCTCAACCATTTGATGGATGTTTACGAGGCCCTTTTTAGAAACAAGGTCGATGATTGTCTTGATTTTTGTTGGTTTCTGAATTGTAATTAATTCATCGAGTGGTTCAATTTTCAAATAACCTTTTCGATGTAAAGCTGCATAGAAGTTCCGATGATCTTTTGGTTTAAGATTTCCCAAATGGGCCGCCCTGTATCCCAACACTTGCAGCGAAGTCTTCCATTTCTTTTTCAAATCCAAGTAATTATCTGGATTTGTGATATGAACCACATTTTTCATATCAAGTGTAAATTCGTCTTCAGGTAATAAGAATGCTCCCGCAAACATATTTGCTTCATTTTCAATAATTTTGTGTTCTTTTCGATCTAGATTGGCAAATTCAAGGCGATAATGAAGCAATAGATGTCCCAGTTCATGTGCTATATCAAAGTTTCTCCGAACGGCTGATCGTTTCATATTCCCTAATATGATATAAGGCCGATCGTTTCGAGTCCAGAGACTATAAGCATCAATCTCGTCGCCCATTGCCTTCTCAAAGGCGAATACTCCACTTTTTTCAACTAGAAACATAAGATCGTCGTTTGTATCTTGCGCTAGTCCCAGTCTTTTTCGTGCCAAATGAGCAACTTTATCAATTTGAGTGGATCTATCGTCATCTGAATGGTTTAGATATTCGATAACTTCATCCCTTAAGCTGATAATTTTGAGGGTAGGGAGGCTAACTCTGGCTGTGATATAGTTAATAAAAGCATCTAAATATTCAACATGCTTCGCTTCCGCCTGCGTCTTCGAGATAACATTCAAAACTTTTGAACGATAAGCGATGTTCATTACGTTTACGTTGGCAGGTGTCATATTCCGTGCAAGCATGTCTTTAGTATAGAAGTATTTACTTTTCACGTTAAAAATCCGCTTTAACTCATTCACGATTTGCATTTTAGGAGATGTATACGCATTCTCGTACTGCCAGACTGCTTGTTCTGTAACACCTAACATTTCGGAGAGCTGTTTTCTTGAATATCCATGCATGATCCGTAGATTGGTCAAATTTTCACCTATGAACATGCTGCTCCCTCCTTATTGGACTAACCCGTCTTGTTTGTCTAGTTGTGTTGCTCTTCTTCCAGGATCCCAATATCGAAAGCTGCTGGGTCCATAATATCTTCACTCATCTCTGGCGCGACTACTTCGCGATCTTCCTCCGTTAAATCAGCTCCAGAAATAAGACTTGAGAGGTCTTCTATCAGGTAAGCAATATTATCCTCAGGATTAGGCAAATAATGCATTATTTCAGATATCTGATATGCCTCATCAAGTGCATATGTAAGTATATGGAACTCATTGTAGGATGATTTAAAGCTTTCGAGTTCATCTTTTACCTGACTCTCTAAAATTAGAAAAGAAAGTTGTTCAGGTACCCCCCTTATCTTCGAGGATTGCTGAGTAGGAGAAAACAATAAATCTTTGTTAATTTTTGAAAGTTCATGAAGATAGGTACGGCGTGGACCTTTCCCTCCGTAATTACTAGGTAGCTTTGCCTGTGAAAAACATTTCTCATTGAAATAGGCCGCGTTCTTAATAAGAAAAAGAATTTTAGAGTCTCCATGGATAAATTGGAGATAGTCCCACGTTAATCCAGCTTTCGATTTTTTATATGTAAAACCGTAATCAACGCATTCTTCTGCGATCTTACTTTCGATAAAGTTACCCTTGGTCCAGGCAAAAGCTGAACTGATCTTCATTTTTGCTTTTCGATCTTTACGATGCTCAATATAATCGCGATATCCATCTACGATAGCATCAACAATCATTTTGTTGTGTTCGGAATTAAATTTGAATTTATCCATATCCATCGCTCCGATTCATAGGTATGAAGAATACCTATATTTTAATCGAAATTCGGACTTAAGGAAATGATTTTTTTTGTTTTTTTTAAAGTCGGACTGTATATTGAATAAAATCTTTATAGTCATTTAGGTTTTAAAACGATGTTGCCTTTAAATTATTCTCATTCCTCCCGCAGATCATCCGTCTGTTGACGAGAGATGGGCACACTAACGCTGGTTAGTTAGCAACAAGATTTTTTTAATTACCACATGTTTACAACTTATTCTCTGTAATTGTGATCAATATGTGAACCATGCATAGTTTTCATTTCCAAATCCATACTGAATATATTTGTTGGTAATGGAGGCGGGAATTGTGGATAAAAGAATGAATCTGCTTATGTTCAGCGGCGATTATGATAAGGCAATGGCTGGACTGATTCTGGCAAATACAGCGCGGGAATTGGATGTGGATGTGACGATGTTTTTTGCGTTCTGGGGATTATCACTGGTTCGTGATCCCGAGAAGATGACGCTTGAGGATAAGACGATTTACGAGAAACTCATGGACTTGATGACGCCCAAAGGGCCTGAATCCTTACCGCTGTCCCATATGAATTTTAGTGGTCTGGGCAAACTGATGCTAACGGAAATGTTGGAAGACAATGAAGCCCCAAAGCTGATCCACTTCCTAAAAGGTGCCCGGAAGAAAAACGTCAAATTTTATGCCTGTAAGCTATCGGTGGATATTATGGGTTTTAAACCGGAAGAATTTATACCTGAACTGGAAATTATCGAGGCCAAAACGTATCTAAAAGATGCGCTCGAATCCGATATGCAGTTGTTTATATAGGATAGACTTGCGCCTTATCCGGCTGTTGGATGAGGCTTTTATTGTGACTAAATGATGACACTCGCCCATTTTTTTTAACCCATTCGGACCTACTTACGTACCCTAAGAAGACAGAACGACTTGGGAGGCGCCGTATGCTCATGGCTCGAATTGGAAGCAGTAATTGTAGGTATCAGCCTTCTAACGAGGCTTATTTCCAAAGGTATCGCGAAAGTACAATCGGATATCACCAGACCTTTGAATCTCCATATGGGCAAAAAAAGCTGATTTATGCGGATTGGGCAGCCAGCGGCCGTCTGTATGGACCCATCGAGTCGAAAATAGCTCATGAATTAGGCCCTTTCGTGGCGAACACGCATACGGAGTCTAATTTGACAGGAACTCTAATGACCCAAGCCTATGAAGAAGCGAAACAAATCATTAAAAGCCACGTTCATGCCAATGAACGTGATATCATCCTGTTCGCCGGGTCCGGTATGACAGGTGCAGTGAACAAGCTTCAGCGACTGTTAGGATTGAAAATACATGAAAAATTAAAGCCCTTCTACCCCATCGCCGAAAAAGAACGCCCCGTTATTTTCGTTACACATATGGAGCATCATTCCAATCATATTTCCTGGGCAGAAACCGTTGGAGACGTTGTATGTCTTCCTCCGGGTCCCGGCGGGATTGTCGATCCAACTCATCTCGAACGACTGCTGCTTCAATTCCGGCATCGCCCTATCAAAATCGGCGCCTTTACCGCCTGCTCTAATGTTACAGGGTTCGAAGTACCGATTTACCAGCTATCTCGCAAAATGCACGAACATGGCGGCGTTTGTTTCATTGATTTTTCAGCAAGCGCACCTTATGCCGAGATTAACATGCACCCCACAGATCCTCTCGAGAAACTGGACGGGATTGTATTTTCACCCCACAAATTTCTTGGGGGCCCCGGTACAAGCGGCGTTTTAATTATGGATTCGAGACTATGCCTTAGTTGTGCACCGGATCAGCCCGGAGGGGGTACAGTTAGCTGGACCAATCCTTGGGGTGGATACGAGTATAAAGATAATACTGAAGCCCGTGAGGATGGAGGAACCCCTGCCTTTATACAGGCCGTTCGAACGGCGCTCTGCATTCGGCTGAAAGAACAAATGGGATACAACCGCATGTTGGAGCGAAAAAAGGAACTGACATCATTATTACTAAAAAGCTTGAGTACCATACCAGGACTACACATTTTAGGAGGAAGCAGCCAAGAACGAATGGGAATCGTTTCTTTCGTTGTCGGTCCTATTCACTATAACCTGATCGTAAAACTATTGAATGATCGGTTTGGCATTCAGGTCCGGGGCGGCTGCTCTTGTGCAGGCCCCTACGGACATTATTTGCTGGGCATCGACCCCCAAACGTCTAAACAAATGACAGACCTGATCGATGCAGGAGACTTATCTCGAAAACCGGGCTGGGTGCGTCTGTCGCTCCATCCCATGATGACGAATCAGGAAGTCTCCTATATCGCCTCTTCCATACGGGCAATCGTGGAAAACATCGTGACCTGGCAAAAAGATTATACCTATCAACCAGAATCAAACGAATGGAGATCTATAAATGAACATAACAAAATAGACATCAGCAAATGGTTCAATTTTAGCGATTAAGAGACTCGTGTCCGTTCCCTTCTTTCAAAACTCTCATAGAATACTCTGTAGGATTACTATATGAGGAAAGAAGTGACGACAAATGGGTCTCAATTTTCGCAACAGTACCAATGCGGCTATCTTTGTGGTCTTTGCCTATCCGGACTTCAGCTGTACTCCTGTTAACTATTCTAAAGCAGGCTGGTACCGTGTTAACCCTGGACAGACTATTCAGGTTTGGAGCGGCTTCGCAGGAGGGAATACGTTCTTTTATTACGCTGAAGATGATTTTGGACGCGAATGGCGGGGTTCATATTTCACTCAAGTTCCTGAGAATGCCTTCAATTGGTGCTGGGATACAGGCTGTACCACTTGTAGAAGCGTGGGACTGCGGAGAATCGCAGTTAGTCCGTTCGTCTTGGACTACACCATCAACTTTGTAACGAGCAGCAGTCAAAGAAAACCTGCATCATCCACACTCCGCATGACATTGCCTTCCAAGGCAATCCAAGAGAAACCTATCCTGCGCAGAGTCCCTGCTAAACCTAAGAGACTAAAACAAGGTAAAACCCTGTTGCAAAAGCGCATCACGCATAAAAAACGGACAAAATAAAAAATGATCTGATCAGCTCATATATAGATTATTTTAGAGTTAAGAAAGGAGCGGCCATATCGCTCATGGTCTGCCCCTTTCTCCTTTGTCTACTGAGATCAATCCACCTATTTACTCTCGGATTCCCACTTGGATATCTCTTCACGAACCCGTGGTGCTACCTCTGTTCCCAATAGCTCAATAGCTCTCATGACATCGTCATGCGGCATCGTACCGACGGGCACGTGCAACAGAAAACGTGTAATGCCTACCTGTTTACGGAGATGAATGATTTTCTTGGCAACCGTGTCTGAATCACCTACATATAACGCTCCTTCAAAGCTGCGTGCGGCATCGAAGCTGGAGCGAGTGTAAGGGCCCCAACCGCGTTCACGCCCAAGCACATTCATGCTCTGCTGAGTGGAAGGGAAGAACTTATCCGCTGCCAGCTCAGTAGTCTCTGCGATAAAACCATGTGAGTGTGATGCAACCGGAAGCAGCGATGCATCATGACCGGCATACCTCGCGGCTTTTTTATATAGTTCCACCAACGGGGCAAACTGTACAGGGCTACCCCCGATAATCGCCAGAACCAATGGCAAACCGAGCAATCCTGCACGAACCACAGATTCCTGATTCCCCCCACTCCCAATCCATACGGGCAACGGATTTTGAACTGGACGCGGATACACGCCCAAATTGTGAATTGCAGGCCGATGTCCGCCCTTCCAGGTGACTTTCTCGGATTCTCGGATTTTCAATAACAGCTCCAGTTTTTCATCAAATAACTCATCGTAGTTATCCAAATCATACCCAAATAACGGGAACGATTCGATAAAAGAGCCCCGGCCTGCCATAATCTCAGCTCGTCCATTCGAAATGCCGTCCAGTGTAGCAAAATCCTGAAACACACGTACGGGATCATCCGATGAAAGTACCGTAACTGCACTGGTTAATCGAATCCGCTGGGTCTGTGCAGCAGCAGCAGCGAGGATAACAGCAGGTGCAGATGCCGCATAATCTTTACGATGATGCTCCCCGACGCCGTACACATCCAGCCCTACCTGATCTGCAAGCACAATCTCCTCGACCACTTCACGTATTCGTTGTGCGTGACTGATAACCTCCCCCGTTTGGGGATCCGGCGTTGTTTCTACAAACGTGCTTATCCCTATCTCCACTTGCTCTACCCCCTATTTTCATGTTTCATTCTCATTCGGCTGCTTTCGAAGCCAATCATTTTAAAAACCGATATCTTTATATTGAACCTTTTTCGCATCTTTTTCAAGCTCTCCTTTTCTGAGTCTGAAAATCAGCCAAGGGAAGTGTCAAGATTCGCCGCAGGAAAAGAAGTCTCTTTGTCGAATATTGTATGGAACAAAGAAGTTTCCCATCCCCACACCATGAATACAACAAGGAGGCACTTACATTTATGGCTTTTGTTATTAATAATTTAAAGGATAACAGCAATGTTGCTATCACTGACCAATTAGGCGGATTTACGGTACTGGAATACATAACAGATTTGAGCTGCACCTCGGTTGCGGCTGCGCAAGACAATTACTATATGAGCAAAAGTAACATGCGCCGCAAGCAACTCATGATCGAAATCAACAATAGTGAGATTATGATGAAGGCGGGAGCCATGCAATATACTGTGGGTAGCATGGAAATGACTACCGGTGTAAAAGGCGTGGGAGGCTTAATGCGAAACTTGGTGTCCGGCGCTGTAACAGGGACAGGTGCCATTAAACCGCACTATAAAGGCACGGGTACCATTATGCTGGAGCCTACCTACCAATATATTTGGCTTATTGATGTCGACAATGATGATATTGCCATCGAAGACGGCTTGTTTTTGGCTTGTGACACGACGCTGGACATATCCGTCGTTGCACGTAGTAATCTTTCCTCTGCCGCACTGGGTGGAGAAGGGTTATTTAATTTAAGCGCCCGCGGAAAAGGAGTTCTGGCACTTCAAGCGCCAATCCCTTCCGAGGAAGCGGTCGTTATAGAATTGCAAAATGATGTGCTGAAGGTGGATGGTAACTTTGCCCTCATGTGGTCCAATACCTTACAGTTCACCGTCGAAAAATCTGGAAAAACCAAAATGGGCTCGGCTGCTTCCGGCGAAGGGCTGGTAAATGTGTACAGGGGAACAGGAACCGTATGGTTAGCGCCCTTATAAACAAAAAAAGGAGAAGCCCTCGGCTTCTCCTTTCTTACATTTTAATTCTTTTTTACAAACTCCGATTTTAGCTTCATTGCTCCAAAACCATCAATTTTGCAGTCAATATCGTGATCGCCATCCACCAGACGGATGTTTTTTACTTTGGTGCCAATTTTTAAGACGGATGAGCTTCCCTTCACTTTAAGGTCTTTAATGACAGTTACAGAGTCACCATCCTGTAGGATGTTACCATTCGCATCTTTGACGACCTTTACGTCTTCACTACTTGCTTCTGGCTCGGTAGACCACTCATGAGCGCATTCCGGACAAATGAAAAGACTGCGATCCTCATAAGTGTACTCTGAATTACATTCAGGACAATTTGGTAAATTAGACATGGTATTATGTACTCCATTCATTTTCAAATTCTACTGCTGTGCTAAGCTTCCCTGGATAGACCAAGCTTGCTCCAAGTCTTCCTTGGAGTTCCCTACAAGTATATTGGATAATCCGTCACGATTCCACTCATGGATGAAACTAATCTGAGTATTGTTGCACCTCATATGTAAGCGTTCTGTCTGCTGAAAATGTCCATAGGTGAACATATAACTAAAAACGGATGTTGCCTAACGTAGGCAGCATCCGCTTTACGGCACGTTTATTATGCTTGGATTTGCTTGATCAGTTCACTAATTCCTTGGCTAAGCGGTGTAAGGGGGCGTTTCAACAGCTTCTCAAAATCGCTGCTTACGACATCCAAGGCTCCTTCACGAATCGCTTGTTGAATACCAACCACAATAGGGATTGCTCCTTCCGGGACTCCCGCACCGAGCATAACCTCGGCATACGTAGCATCATCCACCTGCTGGACAGGAACGTTTTTGCCCAGAACCTCAGCAAGTACCGCTGCAAACTCTTCTTGGGTAATCGGCTTACCGGAGAGCTCGTATATTGTATTCTCATGTCCTTCACCAGACAAAACAGTTGCAGCTGCTTGCGCATAATCTGCGCGGGTAGCCCAACCTACTTTACCGGACCCTGCCGAGGTTAGCCAAGGAGCACCCGCGAGTACGGATCGGATCGTGCCTGCCTCATTCTCCAGATACCAATTATTACGCAAGAAGGAATAAGGAATACCTGACTCGCGAATGAACTCCTCCGTGATGCGATGTACGGGCGCAAGAAATAGAGTGCTGGCAGCGGCATTGGCAGCGCTAGTATAAGCGATGAAGCCTACTCCAGCACGCACAGCAGCATCAACAGCCGCTTTATGCTGACGAATTCTAGTATCATTATCCCCGTCTGCGGATATAATCAGCAGTCGATCTACTCCAGCAAACGCTTGGTCCAGCGTCTCCGGTTTATCAAAATCACCGTGACGAACGTCAACGCCACGAGACCGTAAGTTCTCTGCTTTTTCTGGATTTCTTACGCTAACAATAAGATCGTTTGCGGAGACAGATGTAAGCAACGTATCTACCACGATGGAACCCAGTTGCCCTGTTGCTCCTGTTAATGCGATTTTCATATGAAATCCTCCATTCAGATTTTATTTACTTTTATATAGTAACTAAAAATATAACACATGTCTAATCTAGAGTCTAAAGGTCTGCTTTGCGGGTAAGAGTGGGTAACCCAAACTTTCCCCTAGAGAAAGGAACATGTATATGAAGAAAGCTATGATCATTGTAAATCCCTCTTCCGGCAAAGAGGAATCCCTCCAACATGTCAGAAACGTAGAAGAAACTCTACGTGATCAAGGATACGTTGTTACGGTTAAAGAGACAGAGAAGGAACTGGACGCCACCCGTTTTTGCGTTAATGCGTGTGAGGAAGCTTGTGACCTAGTCGTTTCCATCGGTGGAGATGGCACACTTCACGAAACCATCAACGGTTTCATGGATCAAGACCACCGTCCAAGACTGGGGATTATCCCCCTTGGGACAGTCAATGATTTTGCCCGTGCCTTGCAAATTCCGCTAAGTCCCGAGCTGGCGATCCGTACACTGACTTCTGCCCGCGTGAAAAACGTAGATATGGGCCTCTTAAACGGCCGAATGTTTGCCAATGTTGTTGCTACAGGTTCGCTTGCTGAATCGCTATCAGCTGTATCGTCAGACGATAAATCCATGTTTGGCACATTTGCCTACTTCAAAGAAGGCATGAAAGAGCTTATCAGCCATCCAGCCCACTCACTTATCGTCCGCTATGATGACAAGACCTGGGAAGGAAAGTCCCCACTCTTTTTGGCCACGTTAACCAATTCAGTTGGCGGATTCGAGAAACTGGCACCCGATGCGACTGTTGACGATGGTCTGCTTCACTGCTTTATTTTTAAAAACCTCAATATATTGAACACCGTGACGGCCAGCATATCCTTATTTTTAGGCAACCTGAAGGATCATAGTGATATCGTTTACTTTACTGCAAAGCATGTAAGTGTCAGCTCCGCAGAACCGGTCAGTACGAATGTAGATGGTGAGGAAGGGCCGTCTTTGCCTATCGAGCTTGGTATTTTACCGCGTCATATCGAGGTAATTGTGCCGGAAGGGGTCTAGGTCATGCGGTGCTGGTCCTCAAGCTTGAGGATCATACTCGCTCAATTTCCCCTCGTAGATCAAATGGAATCGATCACTTTGCCGAAAATCGTCTGGCGTAACAAGAGCGGGCAGTTTGTTCCATATTTTTATGCCGGATCGCTGTAAAATTTCCGCGACGAATTGCGAACAAAAATAAGAATTGCTGAACTCGACTGGTTCTTTGAGTGCAATACCAATCAAACCCAGTAAGTTATACATATATTTTTGACGACTTCGGATAAATACATGTAAAACTCGCTTCATTTTTTCAACTTCACGGTCGGTTACTTGAAGCTGGTAGATAACACATGTTGTATTCGGAAATCTGCTGTATGTACCTGTCTTAATATCCTCTTTCACGAAACCACCATCCAGAGGGTTATTAGGGGTCTTTCTGCCGAAGCTGTATAACTCCGAAAGTTCCCGGTTGAAGGAAATGGAGGCGTGATTGTATGGCGCTCTCGTATAGCTTTTAATGACTCTCGTAAGAAACGTTCCCGTATTCGTAAGCAAGATAAAGACGGATTGATCTGCTACCATTTACGAAATTTCCCCTTATCAAGTTGGAATTATTCCTTCATAATAACATAGGAACCCTAATGGAACCCTATTTCGCGATAAGTTGGTGAGTGGTAATGGACAGTTCGATATTAACGTTAATCCTTATTTTTACAGCCTTATTGGTCATCCATCTGATTTACATAGTAGTAGTCAAAACACAGCCAGACAAAGACTATGCAGGGATTGGGCTTCGCATCAAGACATGGTGGGGTATGTTCTTTATCTTTTGCTTGGCAACTCTTTTCAATCCGATTGTTTCACTGCTTTCCCTGATGGCACTCACCTTTTTTGCGCTAAAAGAATACTTTTCCATGATTAGATCCAGAAAAGCTGATCGCAGATTGTTTCTATGGGCGTACTTGGCGATTCCCGTACAATTTTATTGGATTTATATCGGGTGGTACGGAATGTTTATTGTTTTTATTCCTATCTATGTATTCTTACTGCTACCGCTCCCGCGATTGATCAACAAAGGAACGGTTGGATTTCTGCGCAGTGTCAGCTCGACCCAGTGGGGACTCATGCTGATGGTTTTCGGGTTGAGTCATCTGGCCTATTTTCAGTTTGCTACGCCGCAATACGGAGCGAAACTTGTACTTTTTCTAGTGGTACTGACGCAGCTCAATGATGTCGTACACTATCTAGCATCACTCTATTTCGGAAAACGGAAAATCGTCCCGACATCCAATCCCAATATAACTTGGGAAGGCTTTGCATTCGCTTTTCCCGTAACTATAGCGGCTTCCTATTTCATCTATCCCTATCTGACGCCGTTTGACCTGAAATTTGGAATTATTTTCGGCATGCTGATCAGCTTGAGCGGTTTCTTTGGCAGTTTAACGGTTTCCGTGCTGAAGCGGGATTTATTAATCGGCGATGATGATAAGTTCGATGCTTTGAAAAAAAGCTATTTAAGCCGGGTGGATAGTTTGACCTACACCTCACCCGTCTTTTTCCACGTAATTCGTTATTTTTTTGACTTTATGTAGCGATTACCTCCGCAATACTCCGCTTCTCATCGGTTTCATTTTGGTTAGCCGGGGTAAGTACTACCGTACCGTAAGCAGTCCTTATCCTAGAAAACGATCTTGAGGAGGCGTTAGAAATGGCAGAGCACAATCATGTTGTGAATAAGGAAGGCGAAGTGGCCTTGAACAAGGTAGATGACGTATTAAATCGGATAGACGACAACAAAAAGGATGACATTCTGGGCAGCTTTGATTCATTCAAAAGTTATTTGAGCGACAAGATTGAAATGGCTCAAAATATTGGTTTGAATGAAGAATTGATCGCAAAAGCAGCTGAGAAGATAGCTGGATATCTGGCAGCCAAAGAAGAACCTCGAAACAGCGAGGAGAAGCTCCTCCAGGAGCTGTGGAAAGCGGGGGACAAGGAGCAGCAGCATGCGCTTGCCCATATGCTAGTACGCGTGGCTCAAACCTCGTATGAATAGTGATGATGGAACACAATATCTTGCTATGAAAAGGGCAGCCTATCCTCACCTAAGGATAGGCTGCTTTCGCGTTTACTACCGTTGCAGTGCGTTCCTGATTCTGCGAACCCCTTCACGAATTTCATTTTCCTTTAGATGCCCATAGCCCATGAGCAGCCGGTTCCCTTCAAGCTGTGCCGCAAATACATTTTGACTATGGAGACATTTCGGCAAATCCTCTCGGAACGGGAACTGAAACTCTGCTACCAAATGTAAACCCGCCGATCGGCCACACACCCGATATTGCCCTGTAAAATGCTGCTCAAGGCTATCAATCAGGACTTGACGACGCTTGGCATACACTTTCTTCATCTTATGTACATGTTTATGAAGGAGTCGCTTCCTGATATACCGACTCAACACAATTTGCTCCAGGCTCGCCGTCTGGTAATCCGCCAGTTGCTTTAAACGGATAAAATCAGCGACTCGTGACGAGGGAAGAACAATATAGCCGATCCGCAGCGCGGGGAATAATATTTTGCTAAACGTCCCGACATATAGCACCCGTTCTGGGTCCAGACTCTGCAAGGAGTGGACGGGCACCCCGTCATACCGGAACTCACTGTCATAATCATCTTCGAGCAGAAGACATCCTGTCCGGGCTGCATACTGAATTAGCTCGATCCGCCTTTGGATCGGCAAGATACCCCCCAGCGGGAACTGGTGCGAGGGTGTCAGATATGCCAGTTTGGGGTGTTTCTTTTGCGGCAGATCGGCTGTTATAACTCCCGAATCATCAACAGTCATACTCCGCAGTGTGGCTCCTGTGGCCGCCACAATGCTTTTTAAATCTTCATTTGTCGGTTCCTCTACCAGGGCTTCATCTCCAGCTGACAGTAACAGACGGGTGACAAGCTGAATCGCTTGTACTGCTCCGCTAGTGATTACAATATGTTCCGGGCTGACTTTCACTCCTCTGGTGTGACTCAAATAGTCGGCTAGCTCCCTGCGTAACTCAGGCTCTCCAGCAGGATCGCCATAACCTAGTGCCAGATCAGGAGCCTCTTTGCATACGCTCTGAAGCAAGTCAGCCCATGATTTGCGCGGAAATAATTCCAATGCAGGAAGGCCTGTCCGGAAGGAAATTACCGACATCTCATTTGAATATGCAGATTCCACTGCAGACGCAGACGCCTCGATAGGCGGTGCGGATACATAACCTGGAAGGACGGCCCCTTCGGCTACATAGGTTCCTGAACCTGAGCGCGCAATGGCTAAGCCTTCGGCTAGCAGCATTTCATAAGCTTCGAGGATAACATTCCGGGAAACGTTCAACTGTAAGGCCAGCACCCGGGTCGAAGGAAGTTTATACCCTGCATTCAGTTCTCCAGCTAAAATACGGTCCCGTATTGCTTGATATACCTGACGCAGCATCGGAACTGTCACATTCTTATCGATAGATAACCACATAGCTACCCCCCAAGCGGTACTGTCGAAAACCTCTTCAACTGGATCTACAAGTGCCCAGTTTCTATTGCTACAGTATATATCAATATCTGTACAAGAGGTGAGATAAAATGAACAAACCAACCTTTTCGACTTACATGGAATTAGTGATCGCCACTTCCATTGTCGGCAGTTCTGTGGTAGTCGGCAAACTGGTCGTGATGCAGCTGCCTGTTTTTTTATCGCAATCTGCCAGTCTGGCTGTTGCCCTTCTGTTCTTGGTACCCATTGTATTCATCAAAAAGTATTCATTAAGGATCAGCAAACGGGATGCCTTAATCCTGTTCATTCAAGCACTGGTCGGCATGTTTCTCTTCCGTGTCCTAATGCTGTACGGGCTGGCCTACGCCTCTGCTTCCGAAAGCGGAATTTTAACTAGCTTAACCCCAGCTATTGTTGTACTTCTTTCGTATGTGCTGCTGAGAGAAAAGATTACGCTCCGCCCCGGACTAGGGATTGCCTGTTCACTGCTCGGTGTTTTGGCACTACAAGTACCTCACATATCGGCGCTCTGGTTCAATGCTCCTAACGCAACCTCGTTCATTGGCCTGCTGCTTGTTCTGTCTGCTGTGTTCGGAGAAGCGGCACTGACAGTGTTACGCAAGATGCTATCCAGCCATGTCTCTTCCCTGCTTGGAACCATGTATATAACACTCTTTTCATTCCTCATGTTCCTGGCTTGTTCCTTTGTGGAGGCCCAACAGTTCAACTTTAACCACGTTGGTGTAGGGGAGATTGGGCTAGTCTTATATTATGGTATCTTTGTCACCGCATTAGGCTACGTATTATGGTTTAGGGGTGTATCAAGAGTACCGGCTAGTACAGCAGCTGTATACACGGGTTGTATTCCCGTCAGCACACTGCTGCTGTCCTATATCATCCTCCGTGAATCCTTCTCATTTGCTCATCTGGCTGGTGCAGGCTTTGTATTTCTCGGCATCATACTTATATCACGCGGTGAACGCCGCTGACTCACGCAAAGACCTTCTCAAAAAAAAGGCTCCCGGCTGAAACTTCGGGAGCCTCTTTTCTTTATTTTAGGTTCTTATCGCATTGAATTAATGCACCTGATCCAGCAATTGATATGCTTCTTCCTTCGTAGTAACTGCCAGAAGCGCCTCTCTGAAATGATCGTCCATCAGCTTACGCGATAACATTTGCAGCACTTTCAGATGCGCATTTTCCTTGCTGTTGCGCGGTACGGCAATCATAAAGATCAGTTTTGCTTCACTTCCGTCTGCACTATTCCAGTCAACACCGCCTTGCTTGATGCCAAAGACCACGCTTGGCTTCAGGACAGCTTCCGATTTGCCATGAGGAATGGCAATATTCATTCCAATGCCTGTGGAGCCTTCTTCCTCTCTGGCTAATATCGCCTGTTTGAAATCACTGGCAGAGCTTACGGCTCCAGTTCTCTCAAGTGCTCCGATCATTTCATCAACCACAGCATCTCGTGTCGTTCCTTCCAGATCCAAATTAATCAGATCCATCGTTACAATATCCGTCAGTTTCTCAATGTGCATGGCTTGCGAAGACACTGCTGGCCCGTTATTTGTGACAGTTGTTGATGCAGATGACTCCGCCGCAGCAGTCGTTGTAGTAATCGCAGATTGCCCAGCTCCTGCGGTAGAATGTCCAGGCATCGCTTCCCCAGCAGCATCCGGAGTTACAGTTGCTGCAATATCTTTTTTCAGCAAGCTCACCAGGACAACCGATACGGCTACGCCGACAATAACGGCAATGAAGAACATAAGCACATGGTCCACTGCACCAAGTACAGCTACAATCGGTCCACCGTGAGCTACCTTATCACCTACATTTCCCAACATGGCGATGACAGAACCGACCATGGACCCTACCATAATACTGGGAATAACACGCAGTGGATCTTGCGCCGCGAATGGAATCGCACCTTCGGTAATCCCGAACAACCCCATCGTGAATGTTGCCTTCCCGGCCTCGCGTTCCGCAGGTGCAAATTTACGTTTGTTGATCATCGCTGCAAGTCCCATCCCAATCGGCGGAATACAAATCGCAACGGCGATTGGCCCCATAATTTCATAATTCCCTTCGCCGATCATGGCCGAACCGAATAAGAAAGCAACTTTGTTCACAGGGCCGCCCATATCAAAGGAGATCATCGCACCTAGAATCAATGCTAGTAGAATTGAACTTGTACCTTGCATACCTGCAAGCCAGCCCGTTAAAGCTTCAAACAATTGTGCGACTGGAGCACCAATCACAAAGACAAAGATTAATCCAACAATTAACGATGCCAATACAGGGATAATAATAATAGGCATGATCGGCTGTAACGCTCGCCCAACCTTCATTTTCCGAATACCCAGTGCAACATAACCCGCCAGAAAACCAGCGATAATCCCGCCGATAAATCCGGCCCCCGCCTCACTTCCATAAAAACTGCCGTTCGCAGCAATGAATCCGCCAACCATACCCGGTGCAAGCCCCGGTCTATCCGCAATACTCATTGCGATAAATCCGGCGAGGATCGGTATCATAAAGGTAAACGAAGCTGAGCCGATATCCTGAACCGTCTTCCAAAATGAACCGTCCGGTATAACCAGACCGCCTGGTGTCTTCTCACCGCCAATCGTCAACGCAATAGCAATGAGCAATCCTCCAATGACGATAAAGGGTACCATATAGGATACACCGTTCATCAAGTGTCGGTAGATGGGATTTTGTTTCGGTTTGTTCTCCTGTGAGCTACCCTCGGCAGAACGTGACTCTGCTTGGTACACAGGTACATTCCCCTTCATCACCCGCTGGATCAATTCTTCCGGACGGCGAATGCCATCCTGTACGCCTACGACCAGCAGTTTCTTACCGACGAAACGGTCTTTAACCACCGTTTTATCCGCTGCAATAATAATGCCATCTGCCTCACGGATCTCCTGCTCGGTCAGTTGATTTTCGACTCCAATGGAACCTTGTGTCTCAACTTTCATCTCAATGCCCAGCTTTGCTGCTGCCTTTTGCAGATTCTCAGCTGCCATATACGTATGTGCAATTCCGTTAGGACATGAGGTAATCGCCAATATCTTCATGTTCATTCCCCTTCTCTCTGGTGTTTCCGCTTACATTGATAGTATAAACGCCTATCCTGCTGTTATCGGGCGAACTTTTTACCGGAACTTTCGGAAAAACGGAATTATACCGACAAAAAACAGGACTTATCTATAAGTCCTGCTCCAGAGCACGCCTTTTTGATTTTAGTTTATCCCTTCATTCTCCCTAATAATCTCATCGCATCGGTCTCCTTAGATAAGGCATGAACCAAAGCAGGTTGCTCACTGATCAGGGACAATTCCTTGAATAACTGGCGCATCTCTTCCCGCCCATCCTGTTTAACCGCAAGCAAGAACACAAGCTCTACTTTCTCGGTCCCCCAGGTAAGCGGCTGCTTCAAGGTAGCGATTACAATAGAGGACTGCCTTATCCACTCAGAACCGCCATGCGGGATGGCTATGCCTCCCCCAATCGTCGTAGCCGACATTTTTTCTCGCGCCAGTACGCTGTCCACATAACCGGGCTCCACATATCCTTTGTCCTCCAGTATTTGCGCCAGCTTGGAGATCAATTGTTCCGGATGCTGCACTTCCTGCTGGGGAAAGACCAAAAAAGGTGTTGTATATTTAAAAAATACAGATTCGTCTGCCGCCCTATGTTCCGGCTCATCCAGTCGTCGGATCACTTGCTCCAATCGACGCTCGTCCTTGGCATCCAACAAGGGAGAGACGAGAATGTGCGGAATGTTCATCTCTGGGAGATCTACAGTGGTAATGACTAGATCCACCTCCTGGGCTGCCAGATAGTCCTGGACTTCTGCTTTGGAAAGGGTTGTCTCCACATGTACAGCCGGAAATTTACGTTCCACCTTGGTGCGCAGCAGTTGGGACATACCAATGCCCATGTGACACACGATGATGGCTCTCTGGGGATGACTCTCTTTCTGGTGCAATCGCTCCACAGAAGCCTGAAAATGTAGCGTTAAATACGCCGCTTCCTCCTCGGGGAAGGATAACCGGATCCATTTCCCCACCTCTTCCAGCGTAATAATAACTCGGTCGAACATGTAGGGGTACATCTTCTTGATCTCGGCCAGCATAGGATTGGACACGGTCAACCCATATTGAAGACGGTTCAGGGTCGTATATAAATGGACATTCAATCCTTTCAGCAACATTTTGTCCTTGGAAAAGGCAATCATATTCAGCTCGGACATCCGCCGGACTAACTGCTCAATCAACTCAGGCAAAAGCGGGTGGCTATCTGCCAGCTCACCTTGTTTTCCTGTTCTTTCCTCCTGCTGGTAACGGAACTTCCCGCTAAGCAGGTGCAGAGTTAAATACGCTGTCTCTTCCTTGGAAAAAGGCACGGCAAACAACTTTTGCAATTGCTGCAAAAAAGACGTAGCCCATGTAAATTCGCGTCTCTCCTGCAAAAAGGCAATGTCCTGCTTGGAGAGGGAAATGGGTTGTCCCATCTTAGTTCGTTTGACCATTAAAAGGATATGCAGCATTAGAGCTTCGAAAGCTTCGTCAGTAAAGCTGAGCTCATTGCGTTTTTGCAATGCTTTTAATTCATGATTTATGGTTGTAATCTCGTGCGATTCAAACTGTTTGCGCATCAACTGTCCTGTTAACTCAGGACTGTCAATCAGCTGGTTCATCCGCGCCAAAGCGATGCGCTTATTTTTCTCAGAGCCTTGAATGGTTAAGCCTACGCGCTGCTTGGTAATTAAGGCCAGATTAAAGCTGTGCAGCCAGCCATCAATCTTCTCCATATCTCTACGAATTACCGTCTTGTTCACATAATACTGTGAAGCTAGATCCTGGATGGTCACAGGCTTGGCATTCATCAAGAGCCGATAGGCGAGATGCAGTACCCTTTCCTCATCCGACTCATGTTGGGCTGTACTCTCGTCCGCATACAGTCGATGGAACAATTCATTCTGATCTGCTTCACCCATCTCTAGATAAATGCCGCGTCCCGGCCTTCTCACCAGATTGGCATCAGAATGCTTAACGATATAATCTTCAATTACTTTCAGATCGTTGCGGATCGTCTTTTCAGAGCAGTCGGTCAGATCTGCCAAATCCTGCGCTAACCACAACCGGTCCGGTTCAGTTAACAACATGCGTAAAATTTCCATTTGCCTTTTATTCATTCCATTCTCCCATCTTCCAAGTTAAAGAATGTCCAGGGCATTTCGAGCTATATTTTTGCTGGTTTTGTGTTGACTTTAAGTATACTCCAAGTAGTACATTTAAAGCATGGTGGCCGCCAAATTTAAGAATAATGAAAAGAGGAATCATTCATGACCATTGGGAAAACAGTTCTTATTACTGGGGCCAACAAAGGCATCGGGTATGAAACAGCCAGACAATTGGGCGGTATGGGTTTTACAATCCTGGTTGGCTCACGGAATGAGCAGAGCGGCCGGGAAGCGGTGGCTAAGTTGGCTAATGAGGGAGTAAAAGCCCGATTGATTTTGTTAGACGTGACGAATCAAAGTACGATTGATTCCGCAGCCCATCAGATCAAACAAGAATCCGGTTCCCTTGATGTACTCATCAACAATGCCGGCATATCTTTGGGAGGAGCCACTCCTCCAAGTCAGTTTTCTTTGGACGATTTAAGAGAAACGTATGAAACAAACTTTTTCGGTTTGGTCGCCGTGACGCAAGCCATGCTGCCTTTATTGCAAGAATCTCCATGCGGTAGAATCGTTAACTTGTCGAGTGGCCTTGGTTCATTAACCTATAATAGCGATCCTGAACATGAGCATGCCCAATTTAATTTGCTTGCCTACAATAGTAGCAAAGCAGCGGTTAATATGTTCACCGTCACCCTTGCCAAGGAACTCCAAGACTCACCTCTCAAAGTTAATTCGGCTGATCCTGGCTTTACCGCCACTGACTTAAATGGCTTTACAGGACCGGGTTCGGTACAACAAGCTGCTGCTGTCGTTGTTCGTTTAGCCACTTTAAATAATGACGGGCCGTCAGGAGGGTTTTTCGACGCGAATGGAGAAGTTCCTTGGTAATCGTTACAATTAAGGAGTGGGATACTTTGCAGGAAATTCCGGAGACCATAACCTCTATTAGTCAAGCTGCAGAACTAACAGGTTTAACAGAGGATACCATACGCTACTATGAGCGAATTGGCTTGCTGCCCTATGCAGAACGAAGGGCTAACGGACACAGGTTCTACAGTAGAGATCAGGTTCTGGGGATTATCTTTTTAACCCGATTAAAAGCCACTGGAATGACCATAGAGGAAATGAAGCATTATCGAGAACTTTCGATGCAAGGCAACAGCACCATTCCGATTAGACACTCCTTACTTGAAAAACATAATCAGAAGATTCAACAAGAAATCTCCAGACTGATGGAGACCCAAAAAATTATTGAATATAAGCTCAGCCATTATCGCGACCTCTCTACCAATCCTGATCTTAGCGACACGAATTGTAACCCTACAACCCCCAGCACCAATCCCCTTTTTTAAGGGGTTATTTTCATTTTCAGTGAGAGATTGATCGAACCCTCTTAATTCCCTATAATCCAAATATAGCATGAATTTCTAGGGGGGGGAATAACGGTGATCACCTATATGAGTTGCAATGACGTCAGCATGGAACACATTTTTCAGGCATTTTCGCTTGGGTTCTCGGATTATTCCATTCGCCTGACCACGGATCAGGACGATTTCGCAGCACGTTTTTTTGGTCCAGAGGGTAATACACTGGATCACTCTTTCGTTGCCATGGATGAGGATCAACCGATCGGCTTAATTCTCGGCGGTGCCCGGCAGTTCGACGGGTACAAGACCATGCGTTGCGGCACGCTATGCATCGCCCCGGCTTACCGTGGTCAGGGGATTAGCAACAAGTTACTGGAATTACATAAACAAACAGCCATCTCCGCGGACTGCCAGCAGCTATGGCTCGAAGTCATCAAGGATAATCATCGGGCCGTCAAATTATATAAAAAACATGGCTATCAGCCACGCTATACGCTGAAATACTACAACGGCACTCTGCCATCCGCTGCTGCCCTCTCATCTTCGTATATTCTTAAGGAAGTTACATTTGATGACGTCGCAGCTTTTCGTAAGAACCTCACCGACTGCCACATCCATTGGCAAAGTGACACACCCTATTACGCCACCAGTACACAGGAAGCTTTTCTCGGCATCTACGAAGTGAATCAAACGTGTCTTGGCATGGTAAGCATGAGTGCTCAGGGTAAAATCAACTTTCTTTGGATCGATCCTAAGCATCGCAACCAAGGATTAGGATGCACCCTCCTTCATAGAGCAGCAGAGATCCAAAAGATTGAGAAGGTGTACATTTGTCTGTCCGACAATGACTCTCTTGAAGGATTTATCCAAAAAATTGGTCTCTCGAAAGACCCCATTGAGCAATATGAAATGTGTATGCCGCTTTAACGATAATGGTTCACCACATTTAAATCAAAACCTACATCTATCATTTCTGAGAACGATTGATATACTCTGATTTGACCAATGCGCACATGTAAAGATCATCATATTTCCCGGACGTAAACTCATATTGGGCGAGGAGCCCTTCCTGTCGAAAGCCGGCTTTTTCAAGCAAACGCAGGGATTGCGCATTCTCAGGCTCTACTAGCGCCTGAATGCGGTTCAATGAGAGAGTATTAAACCCATAGTCGATTACAGCTGCAAGTACCTCCGACATTAACCCTCGGCCCCAATAGTCTCTGGACAATTCATAGCCTATTTCTGCCCGGTGATGACGTTGATCCCAGTTATGAAATCCGCAAGAACCGATGATTTTACCTTCCTTCGTTTGAAGAGCCCAGCGTATTCCCTGATCTGTCTCAAAAATCCGATCATACCAACTGATCTCATCCATTGCATCCTGTTCAGACTCAAACGGGCTCAGTCCATAAAACTTCATAACCTGCTCATCTGAAAAGTATTCCAACATGTCCTTGCTGTCCGTCGCCACCATTTTTCGTAATACGAGACGTTTGGTCGTTATAACCGGAAACTCGCCTTTCACATTCTCACCTCTTGCCGCCTTGTTCACTTTTGTCACCTTTTCTTGCATACCTATGCCTCCTGAGTCTATCGTTACTTTCTTCTTCCAATTATAGAGGAAATGAGAGGAAGGGATATTTATAATAATTTCTTTGTTTATAGAATGTTTTCCTAAACATGGATTATAAAATGACCGTTAATATAAGGAGTGTGTTTTTAATTATTAAGAAGAGGTGTATTTTTTGGACGAACAGCACGTATCACACAATCCGCAGGAATCTTCAAGACAGATGTACATTCGGCATGGCCAAAATTATGGGGCAGACACCAATAGGATGGCCGAAATATCAAAAACGTACGGGAATTCTACTCTGTTTAGACGGTGGGGAGCAACGGTTTTTGATTGCATATTTTTTTATCTTGGGTATATTTGTTTTTTTATTTCAGTCATTCAAATAACGGATAGATGGTTTTTGCCTTTAGCGATTGCATCCCGTTGTATTCTGCTTATTGCTTTCTTCAGCTATTATTTGCTTTTGGAAGGTTACACAGGCTATACGCTGGGTAAGTTCGTCTTTCGTATTAAGGTGGTTAACGGAGAAGGTAAGCCTCCTGGTTTTCTTAAATCACTCATTCGTACGCTGCTCAGGCTAATCGACACCAATCCGTTGCTAATGGGTGGGATACCTGCTGGTATCAGCGTGTTAGTAACTGCATCAAGACAACGAATTGGTGATTTAGCTGCAGGTACATATGTTGTAAAGGTACGGGATTTAGAGCCGATTAGCAAAAAGACAATGAAACGTTCGCTGTTTATATTTTTTACCGCCATAGTGATCTTGGGAGCCTCGTTTGTAAATGCTATTTTTATACTGGCAAACAATTACGTGCCTTCTGAAGCTCCGGTGAGCAAGAAAGAGCAAAGCTATGTGAGTAAAGATGGACGATTTCAAATCACGGCCCCACTAGACTGGTCAACAGACCCGGACCGTGAAGGAAAAGCAGAGATTGCGATATTTAATCCGTACATTCAAAAGTCCGTTGTGGTACTATCCCACTCGAAAAAGCAATTGGGCAATATAACTCTCCAACAGTATGGTAAGAAAGCTGAAAATAACTTAACCAAAGAGTGGAACCTGTCCAGTGTAGGACCTGTCTCTAATACAACCATTCATGGATATCCTGCCCTTGAGTTCGTGATTAAAGGCAAAAAAGATGTGGATAAATATATCACCCACGTAGCGATTATAGAGACCGAAAAGAATTACTACCAGGTGCTAGGATATGCACCAGCGTCTAAAGACGGCCGTTTAAAGAAAGAACTGCACGACATTATCTATAGCTTCCGCGAAGTTCTTCATTAGTCAGCGTGGCTGGCAATAAAAAGGATAGACACAAAAGGCAGGTGCTCCTCAGAGCCCTGTTTTTTTTGCGTACAACTATACTCTCCTCCATAGATTACAACTCAATACTAAAATATATAACATCGTCTAATGGATTAACATAATACGCTGCATTTTCACATCTATGATAAAATTGACTGACATGCTCGGCGACCTGCCTTATCATATTGTTCAGATGCACAATAAATTGGAAACCCTTTCATAAAGGTAGTACATTAAGGTACACTATATCACGATAGATAAAGGAGGAATCCGGATTTGTTTCAGCTCTCCGAAAAACAAGCCCAAGACATCGTAGACAAAATGATGAAGGATATTCCATACAATATCAATATTATGAATGAACGAGGCATCATCATTGGCAGCGGCGAGAGTGAACGAATCGGAACCATTCACCAAGGAGCTGTTCAGGCGCTCGAAACCGGCAAAATGATCGAAGTGTGGCAGGACGGCCACTATGAGAAAAAGGGAACCAATGAACCGATTGTCATTCATCATGAGTTAGTTGGCGTGATTGGTATTTCAGGCAATCCCGATGAAGTGCGTCCTTTTTGCAATATTGTTAAAACTACAGTATCTCTCCTGATTGAACAGCGCATCTCCTTGGAGCATCTGGCCCACGAAGCCAACCGCAAAAAATCTGTGCTGGAAATGTTGTTAAATCATCAGGGAGCCTACACGCAAAAAATAAAAAAAGAAGCAGCTCAATATCACATTGATTTGCTTCTAAAAACTTCGGCTGTATATGTAAAGTATCTGCCTGCTGATCCAGCTCATCTAGCTGAGTTGTCCAATATATTCATGCAGCATCCATCCTTTCGTATGGAGGAAGACTGCTATCTCATCCTGATGCAAAATCAGGAACCGACAGACAAACTGCTAGAGCCACTTGTGCGCAGCCATCCCGATGTGCTAATTACGGTCAGCAGACAAGAGCACAACATTGCGGATGTTTATATGCAAGCCAAGTCAGCTATGAATGTTTTACTGGCTTTGCGCCCGCCTGTGCAAAAAATTTCTTTTGCGGAAGTCGAATTTCTGGTCAAATTGAGTCAAACGAACCTGACGAACACGATCTATCTGGTGAGCAAGCTGGAAGATACCGTGGATTTGCTGGATACGCTGCGAAGCTTTATTAACCATAACGGCAGTGTCTCCTTTACCGCAGATGAATTAAATATTCACCGAAATACGCTGCAATACCGCCTGAAGCGCATCCATACCTTAACCGGTAAAGATCCCCGGAATCTCCTTCAGCTTTTTGAGCTTACGCACGGCTTATTGGCACTGTATCAATGAACAGCTTTATCACGTCAGACCATGCGCCAGTAATATCATATTTTCGCTCGCCGTCACTCCCAATCTCTCAGTCAATCTGGCTTTGGCTAAACGCGGGGCTACAGGCGAGCGCTCGTATAATATGGTATCTGTATTATGCCGTTTTGTGTTTATAATCGCTTCTCCATCTGTTCATTTCTCGCTGAATTGAAGTACTCTTGCGATATTCTCGCACGTACGCTCTACATTTTGCGGCCCTTCGGCCAGCAGCTTACCGAGCTCCGAGGCTCCCGGTACGATGCCGAACACCGCATCTATTCCTTCCTTGTACAACGTGTCGATCCCTTCCCCGATATAACCTGCAACCGCAATAACCTTTTTGCCAGACTGTTTGGCCGCCTGAGCTACTCCATAAGGAGTTTTACCGAATTTAGTCTGAAAATCAATACCGCCTTCCCCCGTCAAAACGATATCGGCCGTGGCAAGCTTTTGTTTTAAACCGGTGTATTCAATCACAATTTCAATGCCTTTTTGCAGCGCCGCTTGAGTGAAAATCAATAAGCCCGCACCCAATCCACCTGCTGCGCCTGCGCCTGGGAGATCGCGCACATCCTTGCCTAGTTGCTGCTTCACCACATCGGCATAATGGGCAAGATTGGCATCCAATTGCTGCACCATCTCCGGGGTTGCCCCTTTTTGTGGCCCGAATACTTGAGAGGCCCCATGCTCTCCGCACAGCGGATTTGTCACATCACAGGCTACAATCAGTTGTACCTGCTGCAACCGGTCATCCAGTGATGAAATATCGACACTGGCCAGCTCGCCCAGACTACCGCCACCGCGCGGAAGAGTATTGCCTGTTGCATCCAGAAATCTGGCGCCCAGTGCTTCCGCCATTCCTGTACCGCCATCATTCGTCGCGCTTCCGCCAATGCCGATGATAATTTTTCGAATTCCCTGGTTCAGACATTCACGGATTAACTCCCCTGTACCGTAGGTGGTTGTCTTTAACGGGTTCTTGTTATCCTTGTTAACCAGATGGATTCCACTGGCGGATGCCATCTCGATTGCCGCCGTGGTGCCGTCTCCCAGCAAGCCGTATGCAGCAGTTACAGGTTCTCCAAGTGGTCCTGTCACCTCAATATAACGAACCTGTCCGCCTGTCGCATCCACCAGTGACTGCACCGTTCCTTCACCGCCGTCCGCCATCGGTACGTGGACGTAATTCGCTGCTGGATAGACCTTGCGCAGTCCTTTCTCCATCGCGATACACACTTCTTTAGCCGTCATGCTTTCTTTAAAAGAATCTGGTGCCAGCACAAATGTTTTCTCTCTCATCTTCTCACCCCATTGTAAATATTAAAGTAAAAATCCATACATGAGTGTCGCTACAATTGCCATCGTCCCACCCACAATAGCTTCGTAAGGAATCAATCCCATCCGTTGTTTAATGCTCATTTTCATGCTGTCTGCCGTGACGTGAAAATAGTTGCCCTGCGGCAAGGAATCAATGACTGTAGCTCCTGTATGCACCATCACAGCTGCGGCGAGCGGGGCCGTCCCCATGTTCAGAATGGCTTCCCCAAACGAGCCTGTCGCCAAAATAACTCCCGTCGAGGTGGACGCCGTGGCGGCTGCCATCAGAATACCTGCAAGCGGTGCCAAAAATGTACCGGAAACTCCCGAAGCTTCAATCAGGCCAACCACCTGTGCAGACAAGTTGGAGGCAGAGATCAGACCGGCAATCCCGCCTGCACCGATCAAAATCAGCACAGTCGCTGTCATTTTATTTAAACCGGAGGCCGAATACTTCAGGATATTGCGCCCTTGTCCCATGGCCAGCATACCCACAATCCCGGCGATCGGCAAAATGTACATCGCATCCACCTTGAAACTCGAAAGTGCTTCAATGCCGGAGATGGAACCAATCGGGTTAATCATCAGCAAAATAACAGCTACCAGCGGGGCTACAATCGCCCGTCCCAACGCTGGATATTTCGATGTATCGACATCACTGTCCATAATATCCTGGTCGGACACCTTCACACCTTTGGTTTTCAACATAGATGCCACCAATACAGTCATGATTAAACCGCATATCGCAGGAACCACGCCCGCCAACATCACGTGGCTTAAATCCAGATTAAATCCGCGCGCCGCCGCAATCGTATTAGGATTGGGAGAGATGATGTTCCCCGCTTTTCCGCCTCCAGACAAAGCCAACAGGAGCGCCAGCTTGGAAATCCCCATTTTGTTACCGACCGACAATGCAATAGGTGCCACAATCAGCACGGCAACGGGAATAAATACACCTACCGCCGTAATAATCATCGTCGCTAAGGCTAGTGCGAGTATCGCTTTACTACCGCCAAATTTCTTTACAATAGCCTGCGCAATCGTCTCCGCCGCCCCGGATTCCATCATTACGCCTGCCAATACACCTGCGGCAAGCACACGAATGACCGTCCCCATCACACTTTGCGTACCGCTTATTAACACGCTGATCGTCTGCTCCAGATTGGCTCCGCCCAATAAAGCGCCTACAATAGCTCCCAAAAATAAAGCATAAACCGGATTCAGCTTTCTTAATATCAGAATAATTGCAATAGCCAGCCCTGCCAGAGCCCCTATCCAACTGATCGTCAATCCTTCCATCTGTCTAACCCCCCGGGCAATTTTTGATTACGCTTTCATTATATCGATTGCTGTATGTGAAAAATATTGAAGAACAGACGAAATTGATTGTGCATTTGCACAAAAAAGTCCGAACAGGCTTACAAAACAAATTTAATGAATACGCTTGCAAATTTAAAATTTAAGATTATAATACCTGTATACAAGTATACTTGATTAATTGAGAAGGTGAAATGATGGTCGAATCAGAATTCCTATATCCCTCCAAATGGCTTTTAAAAGCCTCAGCTGGTGATCGCGTAACTTCCGAGCTTAGAATGCGCATTATTTCTGGCGGGATTGAAAGCGGTACCATATTATCTGAAAATAAACTAGCTGCTGATTTCACTGTAAGTCGCTCACCCATTCGTGAAGCGTTAAAAATACTGGCATCCGAAAATATCATTCGATTAGAAAGAATGGGAGCCGTTGTTATTGGTTTATCAGAAAAAGAAATAGAAGAAATTTATGATGTCCGTCTGCTCATAGAATCCTTCGTATTTGAACGTCTTGTAAAGATGGACACTGATGATTTGGCGAAGGAACTTAGTAAAATACTCGAAATGATGAAAGTCGCCATTAAATATGGTGATGCTGATGAGTTTTCATATCAAGATGTCTTATTCCATGAAACGATTATTCGTGCAGTCAATCATTCTCATATTCTGATGATTTGGAATAATCTAAAGCCTGTTATGGAAAGTCTCATTCTTTTGTCGATGCGTATGCGTTTCAAAGAAAAGTATGAAGATTTTACACGGATTATAAACAATCACGAACTTTATATTGAAGCAATCAAAGCAAAAGATAGAGACCTCATGATCAAGTCTTTACATGAAAACTTTGATGATGTTCAAGGTAAAGTAGAAGACCTATGGATGTCACAACAAATGCTATCTAAAGGAGTCGTGCAACCAAATGACTAACTATATGTTGGGTGTAGATATCGGGACCACAAGTACGAAAGCCGTTCTATTTAGCGAAAAGGGCGAAGTCATCCAACAAGAGAATATTGGATACCCGCTTTATACACCGGACATAGCGACAGCTGAACAAAATCCAGAAGAGATATTTCAGGCTGTCCTACAGGCCATTTCGAATATCATGAAACATCACTCACAAAAAAAGCTATCGTTTGTTTCATTTAGCAGTGCCATGCATAGTGTCATTGCGATGGATGAACATGACCTCCCACTTACGTCTTGTATCACTTGGGCAGATAATCGAAGTGAAGCATGGGCACATAAAATAAAAGATGAGCTGAATGGCCATGAAGTCTATAAACGAACAGGAACACCCATTCACCCCATGTCACCCTTAACAAAAATAGCTTGGATTGTGAATGATCTTTCTGAAACCGCTGTCAAGGTTAAAAAGTATATCGGAATTAAAGAATATATTTTCAAAAAGTTCTTTGATCAATATGTAGTGGATTATTCCCTAGCTTCTGCCATGGGCATGATGAATCTAGAAAAATTAGATTGGGATGAAGAAGCATTAAAAATTGCGGGTATAACCCCTTCTCAATTATCTGAGCTCGTGCCAACAACCCAGATATTTACCAACTGTGATTCAGATTTAGCAAAAAAGATGGGGATCGATCCACAAACATCGTTTGTTATTGGAGCTAGCGATGGAGTCCTTTCTAATCTAGGTGTAAATGCGATACGAAAAGGCGAGGTTGCCGTCACAATTGGGACAAGCGGTGCCATTCGAACCATTATAGACAAGCCTCAAACAGACGAAAAGGGAAGAATATTTTGTTATGCCTTAACAGAAAAGCACTGGGTTATTGGGGGGCCGGTGAACAATGGCGGGATGGTCCTTCGCTGGATCCGTGACGAACTTGCCTCATCAGAAGTAGAAACAGCGAAAAGACTAGGAATTGATCCATATGATGTACTAACCAAGATTGCTGAACGTGTAAGACCAGGATCTGACGGATTGTTATTCCATCCATACCTGGCTGGTGAACGTGCGCCATTATGGAATCCAGATGTACGTGGCTCATTCTTCGGTTTGACGATGTCACACAAGAAAGAACATATGATTCGCGCAGCCCTAGAAGGAGTCATTTACAATTTGTACACCGTATTTTTGGCATTAACTGAATGCATGGACGGTCCCGTGACCCGAATTCAAGCTACTGGAGGCTTCGCGAGGTCAGATGTTTGGCGGCAAATGATGTCCGATATATTCGCATCTGAAGTCGTCGTTCCAGAAAGCTACGAAAGTTCTTGTCTAGGAGCTTGTATTTTAGGCTTGTATGCCACCGGAAAAATCCAGTCCTTTGAAGTCGTCTCTGAAATGGTTGGCAGTACCAACAAACATACACCAAAAGAAGAAGCAACCAAGGAATACAGGAAATTGCTGCCGATTTTCATTAACCTATCCAGAGTATTAGAAGACGATTATACACGGATTTCCAATTATCAAAGAAGCTTAATTAAACACTAAAAAGATAAAAAGCAGGGGGTAATTACAATGCCATTAGTTATCGTAGCGATTGGAATTTTAGCATTACTCGTTTTAATCATGGGCTTCAAATTGAACACCTTTATTTCATTAATCATTGTATCGTTCGGTGTCGCTCTAGCACTTGGAATGCCATTAGAGGAAATTGTCAAAACCATCGAAGCCGGATTAGGCGGAACCCTTGGTCACTTAGCGTTAATCTTTGGACTTGGAGCGATGTTAGGTAAGTTGATCGCTGATTCTGGTGGTGCTCAACGAATTGCCATGACCCTCGTAGACAAATTTGGTGAAAAAAATATTCAATGGGCGGTCGTAGCTGCTTCATTCATTATCGGTGTAGCGCTATTTTTTGAAGTAGGATTAGTATTATTAATTCCAATCGTATTTGCCATTTCAAAACAATTAAAGGTTTCTATCTTACATCTCGGTATTCCGATGATTGCAGCTTTATCCGTAACACACGGTTTCTTACCTCCACACCCAGGGCCGACAGTTATTGCCCGTGAATATGGCGCGAACCTTGGTGAGGTTTTACTTTACGGTTTCATTATTGCCATTCCAACCGTTATCTTAGCTGGACCTGTATTTACGAAGCTTGCCAAAAAACTCGTACCTGCATCATTTACGAAAACTGGTAATATTGCCTCTTTAGGTGAACAAAAAGTATTTAAGTCCGAGGAAACTCCTGGATTTGGAATCAGTGTATTTACTGCAATGCTTCCTGTCATTTTAATGTCTATTGCTACGATTATAACTTTGCTTCAAAAAACAATGGGATTTGAAGATAATAGTTTACTAGCAGCGATCCGTTTTATTGGTGATGCATCAACTTCCATGTTAATTTCCTTACTGGTAGCTGTCTACACCATGGGAATAGCAAGAAAAATCCCAATCAAAAATGTAATGGCATCTTGTACAACGGCTATTACTCATATTGGGATGATGCTCTTAATCATTGGGGGCGGCGGAGCCTTCAAACAAGTACTGATTAATGGCGGCGTAGGCGACTATGTAGCTGAATTATTCAATGGAACTACATTATCACCCATTTTACTTGCCTGGATCATCGCTGCAATCTTACGTATTTCCTTAGGTTCTGCAACTGTTGCAGCTTTAACAACCGCTGGTTTAGTTATACCGATGTTAGGACAATCCGACGTTAATCTTGCTTTAGTTGTGCTCGCCACGGGAGCGGGTAGTTTAATAGCTTCACATGTTAACGATGCTGGTTTCTGGATGTTTAAAGAGTATTTTGGTTTAAGCATGAAAGAAACATTTGCAACATGGACATTGCTTGAGACCATCATTTCGGTAGCCGGATTAGGATTTATTTTAGTACTAAGTTTATTCGTATAAACCACGATTCCCGGGCGGTAGATCCCCCACTTATTTTTCTTAGAATCTTCTAAGTTTATAAGTGAGGATCTACGGCCTATTCATTTCAAACAAAAGGAGCAGAAAAAATGTCCAACACAATTGGTGTCATTGGTTTAGGGGTAATGGGCCGTAATATCGCCTTAAACATGGCTGGTAAAGGCGAGCAAGTCGCTGTCTATAATTATACGAGGGATTTAACGGACGATCTTGTCAAAAAAAGTGAAGGTCACTCCATCCATCCCTACTACGAAATTCAAGATTTTGTCTGCTCCTTAAAAACTCCAAGGAAAATTTTCCTTATGGTAACAGCGGGCAAACCGGTTGATTCGGTAATAGGTACATTAGTACCCTTCCTTGAAGCAGGCGATGTGATCATGGACGGTGGTAACTCCCATTACAAAGATACGGAACGTAGATATGATGAATTGAAGTCAAAAGGAATCGGTTATTTAGGAATCGGTATTTCCGGCGGCGAAGTTGGGGCTTTACATGGACCTTCGATCATGCCTGGTGGAGATAAAGACGTATATGAAAAAGCATCTCCTATTCTAACAAAAATAGCAGCCCAAGTGGGCGGAGATCCTTGCTGTGTTTATATGGGTCCAAAAGGATCCGGTCACTTTGTAAAAATGGTACATAACGGAATCGAGTACGCAGATATGCAATTAATCGCAGAAACCTATACATTTTTAAGAAAAAGGTTACGTTTATCTGTGAATGAAGTTGCTGATATCTTTGAAATATGGAATCAAGGGGAACTGAAAAGTTATTTAATCCAAATCACAGCAGAGATTTTACGGAAAAAGGATGATGTAACAGGCTTACCATTAATCGATGTGATTCTGGATAAAACGGGGCAAAAAGGCACAGGTAAATGGACAAGTATTCAAGCAATTGATCATGGAATCCCATCATCCATTATTACAGAGTCATTGTTTGCCCGTTACATCTCCTCTTTAAAAGAGGAACGAGTTTATGCAGAAAATATCCTGACAGGCCCAGAGATTGATCAGCGAAGTTTAGATAAAAATGTGTGGATTGAGTACATTAGACAAGCTTTTTATATGGGTAAAATTTGTGCCTACGCGCAAGGATTTATACAATATAAAATGACTTCTGAGCTTTACGGATGGAATTTACCTTTACAGGATATTGCCCTTATTTTCCGTGGTGGTTGCATCATTCGTGCCGAATTCTTGAATGTAATAAGCGAAACATATCAAGAACAGCCGAATTTGGCTAATCTATTAATCGCCCCGTATTTTGCTGAAAAGGTTAAAGAATATCAATTGGGATTGCGAAAAGTAGTCTGTGAGGGTATTAATTCTGCTATTTCGTTTCCATGTTTAGGTGCTTCACTTACTTATTTCGATAGTTACCGGACAGGCATTTCAAATGCTAACCTTTTGCAAGCACAAAGGGATTATTTTGGTGCCCATACTTATGAACGAAGTGATGCAGCAGGGTCCTTTCATACAAACTGGCAGTGATCGATAGTGGTAGTAAATCTCCAGTGCCCTAATGAAGTGGTTCCTTCCCTTCATTAGGGCACTCCTCGTTTAAGCTAAATAAAAAGAAGCCTTGGGCGTATAACATTTCATCCAAGACTTCTTCAAATAAACATCTACCCAGCCCAGACATTTGGCAAAAGTTCGCATCTGTTGGGGTTTAAGTGCCACCCATAGCTTATCTTTGCAGATATTGTCTCAGCCATTGGAGCGCGGGACGTTCCGTGCCGTTAGAGTTCAGCAGATGTGTGTTCGGCTTCCAAGTTTGCCCCTGGATATATCCCCAGAGCGTAACTCCCTTCACTGAGGAATGTTGCCAGAGTACCGGAAATTTCTCCTTGTATCTGGCAAGCTGGGTGTTGTCGTCGCCAGTTATATCCAGTTCTGACACATAGATTGGCAATCCTGTTGCCGCTAGCTTGTTCAGTACAGTGTTCATCGTGTTAACTGAAACAGTGTCCATGCTAAACTGGTGGCATTGGATACCAATTCCGTCAATCAGGCCTCTGCTCTTGAGCTGATTAATAATATTGACATATTGGTCGGTTAACGAAGGATCATTGATAATTCCATATTCATTGATCAGCAGCTTAGCATTGGGGAAGGCTTGTCTGGCCTGTTGGAACGACCATATGACCCAATCCCATCCGGTCGACCCGTCACCACCAATGGCATTGCGATAGGACGGCTTCTGATGCAGCGGCTCATTCACCACATCTACAAACTCCGCATTCGGATAGCGTTGACCTGCTGCTTTAATCCACTGAGTCACTTCCGCTTTCTGATCAGCAGCCGACAGCCCCCTAACCCAACCTGGCTCCTGGGCACCCCATACCAACGTATGGAACTTGAACGGGAAGCCATTGCTACGGGCATAATTGTAGGCGGTATCGGCCTGTGACCAGTTCATGTTGTTACGGTTGCCTTCAACCGATTCCCACTTAGTCGAGTTTTCCGGCGTCACTTGATTCCAGTATGTCCCGTAACTAGGAGGGACACTGCCCGCAATGACATTCCCCAGGAATTTGCTACCGTTCGCCATACTGGCACTAGCCGGGTTTATCAGAACTGATGATAACAACACACCCGCCAACGCCAAGCCGCTTACCAACTTGCCCACTTTAAATTTCGACATACAATCTCCTCCTCATACGTATAGTTTTTTAATATTCCTACTCTTAAATAAATCGCTTACATTTCCAATTATAAGAATGTAAGGTTATTATCTGCTACATGTAAAAGTAAAGATTTTACCCGAAAAACTTTACATCATTGCGGGGCGACTGAAAACCTGGTGCTCCTTTATCCCAAACAACTCCGAAATGACAAAAAAAGGTTGATGCAAAAAGTGATATGCTCCCCTTACAGTAGCAAGTTTTAACCTGCCTACTCTTTTGGGAACATATCACTTTGGAGACTGCCTATTTAATAGTTTAAGGATTAAGGGCTCTTGCAATTGCGTCTACATAACTTTGGCTAGCACGTTGGCTTACTTCTGCTTGTGGAACTATTCCCTCAAAATTGTGGAATGTGCCGGGATACAGATGGAATTCGACGTCCACCCCCGCTTGGGCAAGGCGTCCCACATATTCGATCGTCTCATCTCGGAATAGATCGAGCTGGCCTACGCACGTATAAGCCGGCGGCAGCCCAGCCAAGCTTTCTGCTCTCGACGGCACCGCATATGGGGACACCTCGCTATCTTCGGTACGATTGCCTAAGTACATGTTCCAGGCCGCCAAGTTGTTCTTCCGGTTCCATGGTGCGTTATCGGCCGTAATTTCATGACTTGACGCCGTAATACTGCGGTCATCGATCATCGGATACAGCGGCATTTGGAAAATGAGGGCTGGCCCACCTTTGTCACGAGCCATTAAAGCAAGTGCTGCGGTCAGCCCGCCGCCCCCACTTGCTCCTGCAATGGCGACCCGATCTAAGTCAATGCCCAGCAGCTCCGCTTCGTCGGTCATCCACGTCAAAGCGGCATAACAGTCATCGATGGCAGCCGGGTAGGGATGCTCAGGAGCAAGTCGGTAATCGACCGATACGACGACGCATTTGGCCGCCTGCACGAAGCGTTCGCACAAAGCATCGTCCATATCAGGATGCCCCATCACATAGCCTCCCCCGTGAATCCACAGCATGGCCGGTAGCCTAACGTCAGTTCGCTGAGCAGGTTCGTAGATTTTGACTAATATCTCGCCTGCTACACTCGGAATCATCCGGCTTGTCGTGCGTACGTGCTCCGACTGCTCAATAGGAGGACTAGACAAATAGCTTCTGCTCAGCTCTAAATTCTCTTCCAGTTGAAAACCAGGAAATTGTGCGATTACTGACCTTAATTCTGGTAATAAACGATTTTCAAAATCCATGCAAGTCACTCCTATGTTTGGTTTTTACAATCTTTTCTCCGTCTCCGCTTCCCACTTGGCTATTTCCTTCCGAACTCGGGGTGCTACCTCTGTTCCTAGCAGCTCAATGGCTCTCATCACTTCGGCATGCGGCATCGTGCTTAACGGAACATACAGCATAAAGCGAGTAACACCTACATGTTTGCGAAGGTGAATGATCTTCTGGGCAACAGTCTCTGGATCGCCGACATACAGCGCACCTTCAAAGCTGCGCGCGGCATCGTAGCTAGAACGATCATAATGTGCCCAGCCCCGCTCCCTGCCCAATCTATTCATACCTGCCATCGTAGAAGGGAAATATGTATCTGCAGCTTGCTCATTATTCTCTCCGACAAATCCTATCGAGTGCGACCCAACCCTAAGCTTTGATTCATCATGACCGGCGTGCGCTGCTGCCTTCTTATAAAGCTGGACAAGTGGTGCAAAATTTACCGGATTCCCGCCAATGATCGCGAGTATCAAGGGCAGTCCTAACAGACCTGCCCGGATAGCAGAATCCTGCCTGCCCCCGCTGCCAACCCATATGGGTAAAGGATTCTGAACCGGCCGTGGATACACACCCAAATTGTTAATTGCTGGCCGATGTCCGCCTTTCCAGGTTACTTTTTCGGACTCCCGTATTTTAAGGAGCAATTCCAAATGTTGTTCAAACAGCTCATCATAGTCTTCCAAGTCATAGCCGAACAGTGGAAAAGATTCAATAAAGGAACCTCGACCCGCCATAATCTCCGCACGTCCATTCGAAATACCATCCAGCGTAGCAAAATCCTGAAAAACGCGAACGGGATCAGCTGAAGAAAGCACTGTCACTGCACTGGTCAGCCGAATCCGTTTCGTCTGCGCTGCAGCCGCTGACAGCACAACTGCTGGTGAAGATGCCGAATAATCCTTCCGATGATGCTCACCTACACCAAACACATCAAGCCCCACTTGATCAGCAAGGATAATTTCCTCGACAACTTCGCGCAATCGCTGTGCGTGACTTATCACTTCACCTGTCTGAACGTCGGGCTTTGTTTCTACAAACGAAGTAATACCTATCTCCATCGTCCATCTCTCCTATTCTAATAGCTTTCTTTGTATGTTAATTAAATACCGGTAAAATATCATACCGATCGGTAAAATATTTTTCCCAGTAAATATAACTCATTAAAAAGAGTAATGTCAATAAATATAGTAAAAATCTTTGATTTATCCTCATACTGATATCTCCTTGGTGCGATAAACCAATCTGCATTTGACAATATAACGGGCTAATTATAAGATAATAACATACTAACTGGTACGCAAATAAAGACCCCTAACAATTATGATCAGAGTCATGGAATTAAGAATAAAATTACGAACAATGAGAGGTATTGATTATGGGACGAATCCGCGAATTTGACGAAGATAAAGTATTAGATGCAGCTATGCAAATATTTTGGGAGAAGGGATATGAAGCTACCTCATTAAGTGATTTAACGTCCAGAATGGAGATTCAACGACCCAGTATATATTCCACTTTTGGAGGCAAAAAAGAATTGTTCGAGGTTGCGCTGCGCAAATACATGATGTCCCGTGCTTCTCTGATCCGAACCAAACTTCAAAGCAATCCATCTGTAAAAGAAGCATTTCGGACTTTCTTTGAAGGTGTGGTCGATGAGGAATATGCGGAAAATCCTAGAAAAGGATGCTTTTGCATTAATACAATGGTTGAACTTGCGCCCCATGATGAGAAGTTTGAAATTCTTACAAGGGAGCATCAAATGTACCTAGCGGTTATATTTCAAGAAACCATTGAAAGAGGTATACAATCAGGTGAGCTTGAGATCGGGCTCAATGCGAAGGCTGTATCACAGGCGCTAGTCGTATCGTTAATTGGACTGACCGTAATGATAAAGTCTCGTCCAGAACGATCATTTATTAATAACACGATAGAGGTGACACTTACACTGCTTAAGTAATTTGGAGTCATTCATTTTAGCGGATACCAATCTCTATATGACAGTTTAAAGGGCACCCAGTCGGGTGCCCTTTGTGCGTAACACATATTTTTACATATGCTGATATAAAACATGCGTAACAATTGCGGATAAGGATGGAAGTTTTATTAATGCCCGCGATGTTTTTCTTTCGCTTTCTTCTCCTTTAATTCCCTTATCCGTGCCTTCATGGATTCCCTTTGCTGTTTAGAGTAAGCATGTTTCTCCAACTTGCGCTTCTCATACTCTAACTTTAAGGCCTCTTGTGCATTGGAAGAGACCCCCTTCTGCCTTAATTCATACGCTGCCTGTCTTGCTAGCCGCTTCGGATTGACCTTCTTCGTTTCAGACCACTTTACAGCCACCTCTTGTGAGAGCCGACTAACAAGTTCCCACATTTCCTCACGGATAAAATGGAGAATTTCCTCGTCCTTAGGCTCTGTACCAAAGATGTGCCTAGCTGCCTTCAATTTCCCTTGGTCCTGCTCTTCCACGACTCCAACCCAATACTGTCCATCATGATAAACTGTAAGCTTCATTTTAAACCCCCTCATTTTAAATCGAAACGATGGACATCC
The DNA here is from genome assembly GCF_054602585.1 of Paenibacillus sp. SEL3. Lineage (NCBI taxonomy): Bacteria > Bacillati > Bacillota > Bacilli > Caryophanales > Paenibacillaceae > Paenibacillus > Paenibacillus sp. SEL3. Next base: position 3,087,733 of record NZ_CM137725.1, read on the forward strand.
CGAGGGGGGAAGGTTACTGACATGGTACTCTTGGAATCTGAGAGTCATTCATGCGTCTGGACTACCAACCAGACTGTGTTTTTTCGTCCCAGAAAAAGTATAGTTGCCTTACTGGAAAACAGCAAGTTAATCGCTGATATGTATTAGAGTGAACCTGGATATAGAGTATACTAGATGAGTATAAGTTCGGTACACGATGACATGATATATGTAATGGTACTTAAATACAGCACAGAAGAGGTTGAAAATGAGTCAGAAGCATTTTACAGATTACGCATTAAGTGAAGAAATTGTAAGAGCGCTGAATAGCCTGGGCTATGAGACGCCAACAGAGATTCAGACGGAAGTCATTCCTGTGGCGCTTGAAAAGAAGGATCTTGTCGCCAAATCGCAAACAGGTAGCGGCAAAACAGCAGCATACGGCATTCCAATCTGTGAGCTAGTAGATTGGAATGAGAATAAGCCCCAAGCTTTAATCCTGACGCCAACCCGTGAACTCGCGTTACAGGTCACCGAAGACATCACGAATATTGGACGCTTTAAGCGGATCAAAGCAACACCCCTTTATGGGAAACATCCTTTTCATATCCAAAAGGCCGAGTTAAAACAAAGGACACATGTGGCTGTAGGTACGCCAGGACGTGTACTGGACCATATTGAACGAGGGACGTTACCGTTAGATCGGATTGCCTATCTCGTGATTGATGAAGCTGATGAGATGCTGAATATGGGCTTTATCGAGCAAGTTCAGTCGATTATTCAAGCGCTGCCTAGTGATCGGGTTACCATGTTATTCTCCGCTACCTTCCCTGAGGACGTAGCCACACTGTCACGTAAATATATGAAAGATCCTGTTAGAATTGAGATTAAAGCGACTGGTATAACGACCGCTACAATTGATCACTCTCTTATTCAGGTGAAGGAGTCAGACAAGCTGGCACTACTGCAAGATCTGCTCATTGTTGAGAATCCTGACAGCTGCATTATTTTCTGTCGTACGCAGGAGAATGTAGATACATTATTCAGGGCATTGGCTGATCTTGAATATCCATGTGATCGCATTCATGGTGGCATGGAGCAAGACGAGCGATTTGAGGTAATGAATGCATTCAGAAGGGGTCAATTTCGTTACTTGATTGCAACAGATGTTGCCGCACGAGGAATTGATATCACGAATATCACCCATGTCATTAACTACGATATTCCCCTTGAGAAGGAAAGCTATGTTCACCGCACAGGACGTACGGGACGTGCTGGCAAAACGGGGAAGGCCATTTCCCTCATCACTCCTAAGGATGGCCGAAGATTAGCTGATATCGAAGCATATATTGGATTCGCGATTCCGCAGGTAAAGGCTCCCTCAGAAGAGGCTGTTGACCTCCGTAGAGAAGATTTTGAGCAAAAACTGCATGTAAAAACCGCACTCAAAAAAGATAAGCGCGAGCAATTAAACCAACAGATTATGAAGCTGAACTTTAACGGCGGTAAGAAGAAAAAACTTAGAGCTGTCGACTTCGTGGGGACCATCGCTAAGCTTGACGGAGTCAACGCAGATGATATCGGGATCATTACGATTCTAGATAATGTGACAGATGTCGAGATTCTGAATGGCAAGGGTCCATTGGTGCTTGAGATTATGAAGAATACAACCGTAAAGGGTAAGCTGTTAAAGGTACGCAAAGGGAATAATAAGTAGAAGTATGCTGCATAAAAGAAGGTGAGGCAACCCGCCCGTACAGCCGATAGTTTTCGTTAGCTAACGGGCGGGATTGCCGAGTTTACCTCTTGATCGTTTAATTCATCTTTCCATTTATCGATATCATAAATCACTTTAAATTTTTCTGTTAACTGAGTATCATCTTCAATTGGCACAAAGCTGTTTAATTCTATATGGAAGTCCGAAACATCTTTTTTATGGTCATACATCTCTTCTAGGATATCGATAATTGAGGAAAGTCTAGATTTAAATGATAACTTATAGTCATCTTCGTCCTTGAGTATACATCGATTTTCTACCCCTCTAAAAAAGGAGTTCTCTTCAAAATATAGCTTGTTACAGGTCATTTGGATCTGCATCAATGGTTCGCATATTTGCCAATCCGCTTGCTGCATAGCGGTTCTGAGTGATATATGTGCTCCACTAATGTAATAATAATCCCGATAAAAACACATTGAACAAGAAGCCTTCATCATTTTAATTTTTGAATCTACAGCAGGGTACCCTAATACAAATCCTTCAGCTAACAATTTCCTGGAAAAGTAATCTAACGATTTTACGAATAATTGGTATCCATGCTCCTTACCTTCCTCATCATCTTTATGACAGCAGTAATGAATAATATCTTCATTCACTTGTTTATTTTCATATTGATATCCCATCCCAGCCTCTAAATGACCAATATGAATTTCGACTCCTGCAAATAAGTCATTTAAACTTGTTATTCTGGAATGATTGCCTTTCAAATTTATGTTCAAGTCAGCAGTACATTCTCTATAAAGTATGCAGGTGTCTTTGATATTCAGGTTTATATCTTGTCTTTTCATAAAATCAGCGATTCTCTTGAGATGCAAGTAATCAATTCCTATAAAAATTATTTTCTCATATTCAATAGCCCCAGCAGCAGATTGATTAAAATGAACAGCAATACAAACATCCTCATCGTATGCTATTAATGTCTCAATACTCTCAGCCACCCTATTCCGTAGCGCAACTTGTCGAGGAAATGGCATGGTTAATCCAATGTATTTTGATTCTAGGTTAGGCAGCAGCTTCATTTGATCATGAAGGTAAAGCATCACATTATCAAAATTATATTTCTTAGCACTTACATTCATTAGAAACCGTATCCTCTCCTATTTATTTACGAGATGGCCCCAAAGCGTCCTCATAAGGCTTTTTATGAAGAATTCCGTAGACCTCCTTCTTATCAATATCTTAATTTCATTTTAACACCCCCCACTTCCACAATATACCTTTAACTCTATAAAACTAACTACGTGAGTGATTATTGTTCTGCTTTATCGTACTCTCTTAGAGAGTAGATTTAATACTAAAAAAATTTAGAAAAGGTGTCCCTTTCGGTCATCTTCATTTGTTATACAGATATAATTTTCTTTTTGATCAGAGGAGGTGCCTAAATTTTTGAATGAGGAAATCGAATACAAAATCAAACGAGTTCAAGCTGGCGAAATCCAGGATTACGCCTACATTGTGAAGGAGTATCAGCGTCAGATATTTGTGTATTGCTGGCGGCTATTAGGAAGTGAGCATGAGGCAGAAGAAGCCGTACAGGATATTTTGGTCAAAGCTTTTGAAAAAATTAACATGTACAAACCGACAATGGGCTTCTCCTCCTGGCTGTATAAAATGGCTTATCATCACTGCCTGAACTTGATTCGCAGGAAGAATCTACAGCGCAAATTTAAGATTACCCTGTTCACCTCAACTAATATGACTTCAGACAGTGCTGCGCAGGTTTTGGAACGTCAGCTTTTCAGTGAACCGCTGAGCCGGGCATTAGACCAACTGAATGCAGAAGAACGAAACCTGTTGGTGCTGCGCATTTTTGAAGAAAAAACGTTTGGAGAAATCGGGGAAATTATGAACAAGAGCGAGGAAGCTATCAAGAAAAAATACGGCAGAACAAAAACAAAGCTTAAAAAAATAATGGAACCCTTAAAGGAGGACCCGAAATGCGTGAATTACAAGGCAGAAATCAGGAACAAAATCTGAAATACACCGATCCAAAAGACAAAGACTTAAAAAACATGGACAAGCTGACAGAACCAGAAAGTGTCCTAAAAATCCAAGCTTTTGACGTTTCTGACAAAGTGATGGAACAGGTCTACCAAAAGGTGACGCCCAAAAAGGGGTTCATTGTAAAAATGCGTCTTCAACCGCGCATTACCGCTCCCATTATGATCTTACTTTTTGTGTTAGGGGCTTCTGTGACCGGATACGCCGCTTCGCAATATCTTGAATTCCGCAACAGTAAGGGCGACGTTGTATTAAATACCGCCAAAACACCTGCCGAAACGGACGCCTCGAAAACGTATACCTCCACCTACGCACAGTGGAACGAAAAAGTGAAAGATCGCTTGCAGCCCGGAGAGTATGCTGCCTATTACGTCAAGGACGATTCTATGAATCAGAACAACCTATCTAATCCGGCCCTGTTTGCGTACAAGCCAGCTGAACTTTCAAGTTTCAACAGCTTACAAGATGAAATCAAGCGAACTGAGGCTCCATTATTCAGCAACCCCACTCATCTACCAGATGGCTATCAGTTTGAATTCGGATACGTCTATCCAAGCGCTGCATATCCTAGGATGATGGATAAAAAGGAATATCGAGCTTTAACCGATAAACTGATGCAACAGGCCCAAGCTGCACCGGAGGGTGAACATCTGTTTATTCAAAAGCTGAGCTGGGACAAGTCAGACACCTCCTTTGCCCGGTATGCGAGAGGAAACGACTATGTAAACATTACCGTCACCAAATACACTTCTGAAGTCACAAAGACAACCATCATGCAAAATGAACAGGATTCGGCTGAGCAACTGACAATTAAAGGAACCAAGGCCTATTACATCAGGGCAAGCAAAACAAGCAATCCCTTGGAGGCCGGAAAAAACCGACTGGGCTGGCTTGATGAAAAAAGACGGTTACACTTCAACATATCTGATAACCAGGACAGTCCACTGACCAAGGAAGACCTGGTAAAAATAGCCGAGGATCTGCTTAACGCTTCACCGCAATAGCTATAAAAGAAAAGCTTTGAAGAGAGACCATCCTTTTTTAGGGGTGGTCTCTTTTTGGAGAATAGTCCTTATACCTTTTCCTCACAAACTATTACGGCATGTTCCACAATCTTTTCACCTCAACTAATTCCTGATCATTGAATTCCATTCTGTATACGTCTGGCTTGGATGTGTGTAGTAAAAAATCCAAATCGTACTGCTTGTCATAATGCCCCATCATTAAAGTCATTACAGCTCCATGAGTGCCTAATGCGACTTTCCGTCCTCGGTAGATTATTAGCAATTCCTTTAAGACTGTTATACTTCGATTCTGACAAACTGCATTAGACTCTCCTCCCGTTAAAGCAAAGTTGGGATCAGAAAATGACTTATCTAACAAAGGGAATAATTCATCATCGGGCATTCGGTTGTCTTCATTCAAAAAAATTCTTTCTTTAAGATCCTCGAGTATTAAAACTTCTTGTCCTGAGCATTGAGCTAATTCTTGAATGGTTAGGATTGCCCGTTGATATGGACTTGAAACGAAAACCTCGATCCCCTCTCCTCTCAATAACTCAGTTATTTGAAAAGCATCTGACTTACCTTTATCAGTCAAACCTCTTGTTCTTTCATTTCCTTCCGTCTTTGGTGATTCGCCATGTCTCACCATGTAAATGAAAGTTTTCATATTAACCTCCACGGATCACCCGATAAACTTCTCAATCAACTGAGACACTAAGAGAATTACGCAAATGTTTAACATCACTCATCGGTGGCCGTCCAAACATGCGTCCATATTCTCGGCTGAACTGCGAAGGACTCTCATAGCCAACGCGAAAGCCTACAGTGGCGGCCTCCAATCCCTCCGAGAGCAGTAAGCGGCGTGCAGCCTGCAGTCGAATGGCCTTCTGATACTGCAGAGGACTTATAGCCGTTACCTTTTTAAAGTGCTTGTGTAAGGAAGAAGGGCTCATGTTTACTTCCTTCGCCAATTCCTCGATCACAAGAGGCTTAGAGTAATCGCAGGTAATCAGATGGATCGCTTTGGAGATGCTATGTGCATAGCTGCCAACTACGGCAAATTGCCTGATTAAAGCTCCCTGCTCACCTTGTAATACACGATAAAGGATCTCGTGCGTGATAAGCGGCGCAAGAAACTGAATATCCGCAGGCGTATCCGAAAGTCTGACAAGCCGAAGCAGCGCATCAAGCAGCAGAGGGTCAAATTGGCTCACCAGTATGCCGCGTCCAGTCTTAACGTTACATGGAGGAGGACTCTTCTTGATAATGTCCAGGATGGCGTCTGGACTAATGGATAATTGAAGACTGAGATAAGGAAGCTCCGACGAGGCTTGAGTTATTTTACCAGTTACTGGAAGTTGAACTGATGTGACCATGTAGGTTGTTGGATCGTACACATAGTTTTCTCCAGCCAGCATTGCTGTCTTTGAGCCTTGCGCAACCACGTACAGGGAGGGCATATGGACCGTATGATTCAGCTCGGACACATGGCTTGCACGTCTGAAATAAAGTCCTGGCACAGACGAAACAAACGTACCGTCCGAAGACGCGCGTTGATCAATCAGACGAATCAGTTCTTGTAGATTCGTAGAAATATCAGAGGGGGGAGGAGACGAAACCATTCATGCTTCACCTTCCTTTCCGTTGAACGCTAATATTGATGTGCTAATTATATGCACGCCGAATAGGATTAGGCAAGAATTGGACTTGATCGGTCTACCTGTCTCAACTGAATTCTACTTAAAATTTACTTGCAAGGCCAACAAAGGGCCTAAGGCAAATAGATCAAAGAAAGAAGGATGGGGCTATGAGTTTGGAAGGAAGAATAGAGAACAAAGTCGTCGTGATTACAGGTGCAAGCAGCGGAATTGGAGAAGCAACAGCACTGTTGCTTGCCGAGCGTGGAGCAAAAGTCGTGCTTGGGGCGCGCGGGGTGGACCGCCTTGAAGCACTGGCGACACGTATTACGAATAGGGGTGGCGAAGCTGTCTATGCACGCACTGACGTTAGACGGCGCGAGGATCTGTGCAACCTCGTTACTTTGGCTTGCGAACGATACGGGAAGCTGGATGTTCTCGTCAGCAACGCTGGCGTTATGCCTATATCCCCTCTCGATGATCTGCGCGTGGAAGATTGGGAGCACATGATTGACGTCAACATTAAAGGCGTTTTGTATGGCATTGCTGCAGCGTTGCCTGTCTTTCGCAAACAGGGTTTCGGACATTTCGTGAACACTGCTTCTACAGCAGGACACAAGACCGTTCCGAACCAGTCGGTCTACTCTGGTACGAAGTTCGCCGTACGCGCCATCTCAGAGGGGTTGCGCCAGGAGGCTGGCGATAAGCTGCGCGTAACCATCATTTCGCCAGGTATTGTGCAGACAAATTTCACCGAAAGTTTAACAGACCCGGCTATAAGAGATCAACTCGCCGTCATCCGGGATAAACTAGCCATGACACCAGACGCGGTAGCCCGCGCAATTGGATTCGCAATTGAACAACCGGCTGACATTGATGTGAACGAAATCGTGATCCGTCCAACCGCACAAATATAACATAAATAGATAGGGGCACCTCCTCTTGTGAGTGCGCCCCTATCTATTCATACATAAAGCTTTACCATGGAAGCTGTTCATCCATGTGACATCGAAAATGCAGAAGGATTGCAAAACTTTGTTTTGTTAAACAAACATTTTTAGCGGTGGGGATTTTCTTCCCACCGCTTGGTGTTGTTGCTTATTGGGCTCTAAAATATATCGTAAGATTACTGTGCTTTTTATTAAAAATATTTGGATGATCGAGTTACTAGCCATGTAAAAATTAACGATGAAGCGGTTCCCTTTCGCCCAGACCGAGCACCTCCGTTGTGGAGTCATAAATTTCTTGGTAAAGCTCTGGGTTTTCCGCTAGTGACACCCCATAAGAAGGAATCATTTCTTTTATTTTTGGTTCCCACTCTTCCATATGTTGTGGGAAGCATTTTTCCAATACTTCCAGCATAACGTGAACAGCAGTAGAAGCACCCGGAGAAGCGCCGAGCAGTGCAGCTATCGAACCATCAGCGGCACTAACCACTTCTGTACCAAATTGAAGTGTTCCTTTACCGCCCTCCGTATCTTTGATCACCTGCACACGTTGACCCGCTACCACGATCCCCCAGTCCTCGATTTTGGCGTTCGGAATAAACTCGCGTAATTCTTCCAGACGCTTTTCATTCGATAACATCACTTGCTGAATCAGGTATTTGGTCAATGCCATCTCTTTTGCGCCTGCCGCCAACATCGTGATGAGATTATTGGGTTTTACAGATCCGATCAAATCCAAATTTGAGCCCGTTTTCAAGAACTTCGGTGAGAAGCCGGCAAACGGTCCAAATAGCAGTGCTTTTTGGTTACCGATATATCTTGTATCCAGATGCGGAACAGACATGGGAGGAGCACCAACCTTAGCTTTACCGTATACTTTCGCATGATGCTGGGCGACAACCTTAGGATTGTTACATACCATAAATAGTCCACTTACCGGGAATCCCCCGATATATTTGGACTCAGGAATACCGGTTCTTTGTAGCAAAGGTAGACTTCCACCCCCACCACCGATAAAGACAAATTTGGCAGTATGGTATTCGATTTTACCGTTATCCAGATTATGGACTTTGACTTTCCACGAGCCGTCGCTCGCACGTTTAATATCCTTTACACTATGCTTGTAATTGATCTCAACGTTTTTACTTTTTAAATGCTCAAACAACATGCGTGTTAAAGCACCAAAGTTGACATCTGTTCCAGAGTCGATTTTGGTTGCCGCGATTGGTTCATTCAATGTACGGCCTTCCATAATTAGCGGAATCCATTCCTTCAGCTTTTCAGGGTCGTTGGAAAATTCCATGCCTTGAAATAGAGAAATAGTTGAAAGCGCTTTAAACCTTTTTTTCAAAAAAGATACATTTTTCTCTCCTGTTACCAAACTCATATGAGGTATTGGCTTGATAAAGTCCTGAGGATTACGAATCAAATGGCTGTTTACAAGAAAAGACCAAAACTGTCTTGAAAGCTGAAACTGCTCATTAATGTCTACAGCTTTACGAATATCTATAGATCCATCAGCTTTTTCGGATGTATAGTTCAGTTCGCACAGTGCAGCATGGCCTGTACCTGCATTATTCCATTCGTTAGAGCTTTCTTCTCCTGCGTTTGCGAGTTTCTCAAACACTTTAATTTCCCATTCTGGTGCTAACTCTTTTAGCAATGATCCCAGAGTCGCGCTCATGACTCCGGCACCAATTAAGATAACGTCTGTATTTTTCTGAATGCTATTCATAAAAACCTTCCTTATCTCTTATATTTGCAAAAAAGAGCAGGCCCTCCTGCTTAGGTGATACAAGAAGCAAGGCTCCACTCAGGAACATATCTTTTCTGTCTCTATTATAACTAAAATATAATCTTTTAAAAATTATATTGTCTATTATCTGATAATTATAAATCATTTCTGCTAAAAAGTGAGAATTTTCTTTGCAAAATAATAAGAATGGATCTCAACACGCTGTATTATTGGGGCTTCACTTACTAGCAGTAATAACAGACACTGACAATTCTTCGGTAAACACACCCGTGGAGTCCATATCTAGTAGAACAGATGTTAAATCATTTTCAAATCGTACTAAATTATCACCAAAAAGGCGTCTTGAAGCAAATGATGTAGAGTACAGATTTCCAATGATCGAATCAACAGTCCATGTATATGAATAACTCGGTAAAATATGTCTTTGGACATTTTTGAATCCAGATTTTCTTACAATATCCTCATACCTCTCCTTTGGGGGAGTGTAAGTGCTATTACCAGCTCTTCTTGCGTCTCCTAGCCAACGTCTCACTACTTCGTTGACCTTGAGTTGCCAAAGTAAGGGTTCCTGCTTCCCAGTATTATCAATAATAGCTACGCCACCATTAGTATCAGAACTGTTATACAGAATGTCAAGAATGGACTCTCTATCCATCCAATGAAATGCTTTCGCAATTATAACTAGGCGAAAGACACCCCTGTCACATACGCGCTCTTCCGCCCTTCCTTGTACCCATTTAACATTGTCCAACCTTTTATCACTGGACAAACGGTTTGCTTCATCTAGCATTTCTGATTCAGTATCTACACCTACTATTTCTTCAAACCAATCACTAAATCTTAGAGCTAGCTGACCCGTTCCACATCCTAAGTCAAGCAAGCGACCTTCCCCATTCAGAGAAAACTTGTTAACTAAAAACCGAATAAGCGACGAAGGATAAGGAGGTCGATACCTAGAGTAGTACCAAGCGGTACCTTTAAATAGATCTGGACCATAATCACTCATAGCTTATAACCTTCTCTCTACTGAACTTTTAAAACATGAGAGTCACAGGGCTGCCTGTAACGGCAAGTTTTTGGGCCAATCTTTACGGGACAGGCCCTTTCTAATTGCACTAACGTTTCCTCGAATGAGCTTCATGGTTTATAAATACTTCATCATGATATTCGAAACAGTCTGTTGTTGATTCACCCAATCATAATCGGAGTTATCCATAACAAACGATTGAAAAGGAAGTTGCTCAATAATTTGTAATTCTAGCTCTCGTCGATATTCAAGGAACTGAATATATCCCTCGTACCCATGAAGCCCCTTCTTCTTTCCATAATCTTGCTCTGTATGGTACCAAATCGTGAAATCTAACCATTCTTGAGATCTCATCGTTTTTACTCGCTCAATCGTCTCACGCACATCAGGTTGCTTCAAATAGAACAAAATTGGATTTAACTCCTGAATTTGCTCCGCAATCTGTAATACATGCCGAACAAATCGATCATTTCCAGCATCATGCCGGGCGAGTAATGCACACCCTGGGTTCTGTAAAAAACAGCATTCGAGTATGATTAGCTTTTCCTTTTCTCGCTGATCTTTAACAAAAGACTTCCAACGTTGGATCATCAATTCGCAGTACTTTTCCACGGGTACTCCATCGTAGATTTCATAACGCTGGATTTCCTCATACAAACTAGAAGGAATTTTATTTTGGGCTGATTGCTGCGCAAGCGCATATGCGATTAAAGAGTCGTTGCCATTCAAAGATACGAACGGATCAATGTAATGAAACACCTCGGAATAGATTGATCGGAGCCGATCAAGTTCTTCGTTCGGCATACATGCAACCGATTCATAATCAGCGGGATGCCGTAAATTTCCTTCTAAAAATAGTTCCGATTCTATTTGATGTGTATTTAACATGTCATGTATGTATCTAGATAATGTGGATTTGCCAGAACCAGGTATGCCTTCGACGATAACCAATTTCGTTTTCGTAGCTGGTACATTCGCCATAGTATCACATCCTTATGAATTAAATGATTACCTTAAGGAGAATCCAATTATCTCGTTATATCGCCAGATAGCTTAGGAACCTTTCCTTTATCTCGACATCCTTAGAAAACCAATAAAAAGCATTGGATCCTAAGGACTGACCCAATGCTTTTATAGATGGCTATCTTCTAGTTATTTAATAATTACGTATTCCAGGTTAACCAGTTTTGCATAAGTCACAATTTGGTCTGTGGTTAGATTCAAGGAAACCACAGTATGGTGACCGCCACCGTTCTCAATCCATGCCTTAACTCCATCCTGGAAGTTAGGCTTCACGTTCCACAGTACACGGGCTACCGGAAGATTTGGAGCAGGAACTGTCGGTTCAAATGCAGTAACCTCATTGATCAGCAGTTTATAATGGGTGCCAAAGTCAGCCATAGAAACCACCACACCGTCTCCTGCCTTGCCGTCAAATACCAGACGGGCTGGATCTTCACGATCGCCGATACCTAACGGAGAAACGATGACTTTAGGCTTGTTGCTCGCCAACGTTGGGTCAACTTCAAGCATATGGGATTGAAGGATCGATTCCTGACCAGCCGCTAATTCATAGGTGTAGTCTTCCATAAAGCCAGTGGATTGGTTATGGCTCATGACTTTAAGCAGGCGATCGAGCGCTGCAGTCTTCCAGTCTCCTTCACCAGCAAATCCGTATCCTTGTGCCATCAAACGTTGAACGGCAAGACCAGGGAGCTGTTTCATACCATAGAGGTCTTCGAAGTTCGTAGTGAAGGCAGTATAGCCGCCATGATCCAGGAATCGTTTAATAGCAATTTCATAGCTTGCTTGCACTCTTACACTGGCTTCCCAAGCTTCCTTGCTATAAGTACCATAATCGAATTCATAAAGTTCAGAGTATTCCGCAAACAAAGCATCAATCTCTTCTTCTTTCACAGCATTGACGTACTGAACGAGGTCGCCAATTCCGAAGTAGTCAACAGTCCATCCAAATTGAATTTGGGCTTCGACCTTATCACCTTCCGTAACGCCAACATTACGCATATTGTCGCCAAAGCGGGCGACTTTGATATTGAAGCTTTCGTTATAAGCAACCGCTACATCCATCCACTCCGCGATTTGTTTTTGCACTTCTGCACGTTCCCAGTAACCTACAACCACTTTATTCTGTTTCTTCAAGCGGGCGTTGATAAACCCATATTCACGGTCACCATGAGCTGCCTGATTGAGGTTCATGAAGTCCATGTCAATTGTAGCCCAAGGAATGCTTTCATTGTACTGTGTGGCCAAATGAAGTAGCGGCTTTTGCAGCAATTTAGTACCGCGAATCCACATTTTTGCAGGTGAGAAAGTATGCATCCAAGTGATGACACCAGCAACCTCATCACGATAGTTGACTTCTTTCATAAGGCTGGTGATTTTGTCTGCACTAACCGCCAGATCTTGCAATACAAGCGGATAAGGCAGAACGCCGCTCTTATTTAGGGCATCGGTCATTTCTTGTGCGTGTGCTTTGACTTCTGCTAATGCTTCTTCTCCATACAGATGTTGTGAACCTACGACAAACCAGAACTGTTTTGTACCTACTGTTGACATAACATTCATCCTCTTTTCTTCGTTTGTTAGTTTAGTTGGTCTTACTTTTGCCCGTAGTAGGCGTCTTTCCCATGTTTGCGCAAATAGTGTTTATCTAGAATGCGCTGCGGCAATTCTTCGGCAAAATGATTCAATTCCCGTGCGAATAAATTCATTTTCGAAACTTCTTCCAATACGACGCTATTCATGACTGCAGATTTCGCATCCTTACCCCAAGTGAAAGGAGCATGACCCTTAAGCAGGACACCTGGCACTGCTAAAATATCCAGCCCGCGCTGCTCAAAAGTTTCGATGATGACACGGCCGGTTTCGGCTTCGTAGCCACGATCAATCTCCTCTTGTGTCAAGAAACGAGCACAGGGAACAGAACCATAGAAGGTGTCTGCATGAGTAGTCCCCATTACAGGTACATCCAGGCCTGCCTGAGCCCAAATCGTCGCCCAAGTCGAATGCGTATGCACAATACCGCCGATCTCTGCGTAGTGCTTGTAAAGTACGGCATGAGTCGGTGTATCCGATGAAGGTCTCATCTCTCCTTCAACAACATTGCCGTCAAAATCAACAACCACCATATCGCTAGGTTTCATCGTGTCATAACTAACACCACTCGGTTTGATAACGAATAAGCCACGCTCACGATCAACAGCGCTTACGTTACCCCAGGTGTATTTCACGAGTCCATGTTTAGGCAAATCCAGATTGGCTTGAAATACTTCTTCTTTCAGCTGCTCTAACACGTCAATTCCTCCAGTTTTCCACTAGATTATCTACAGCAGCCTGCTCAATCGCCAGGCCTTGTGTATAGCGTTCTAAGAATGTTTCGAATCCCTTAACATCGGAACCGTCAGGATGAATTTCTTGTCCCTCAACATCTCTAAATACTTTTTGGTCGAGGAAGTCTTCCAGACTTTCTTGTTGATCCTTGTTCATCATGTAAGAAGCCAGAATAGCCATACCCCACGCTCCGCCTTCTCCAGCTGTTGACATCACGGATACCGGGACATTCATAGCAGCCGCAACAATCTTTTGTCCGACGATAGGGGTTTTAAATAAACCACCGTGAGCCAGAATGCTGTCAATTGCGACGTATTCTTTCTTCGTCAAAATATCCATTCCGATTTTCAAAGCAGCAAATGCAGTGAACAGATGCGTCCGCATGAAATTGGCCAAATTGAAACGGCTCTCAGGAGAGCGGACAAACAACGGTCTGCCTTTCTCTATTCCGGTGATATTCTCCCCTGACAAATAGCCATAGCTGAGTAAACCACCGCCATCTGGATCCGCTTCCAAAGCCTTATTCAGCAACACACTGAACAATTGATTCGGATCCGCCTTGTGCCCCATGGCCTCATAGAATTCACGGAACAAGCCCAGCCAAGCATTGAGATCACTTGAACAGTTGTTGGCATGAACCATGCCGACCGGATTACCATTCGGTGTGGTCACCAGATCAATTTCCGGATATACCGCTGAAAGGTCCTTCTCTAATACAATCATGGCAAAAACCGAAGTTCCCACAGACACGTTGCCAGTACGTTTTCTCACACTATTCGTAGCGACCATTCCTGTTCCCGCATCACCTTCTGGAGGACAAAGCGGAATACCAGGTTGTAAGTCTCCGGATTTATCTAAGATTTTCGCTCCCGCTGCGGTTAGTACACCTGCCTGCTCGCCTGAGATATGAACTTTAGGAATAATGTCTTGTAACTTCCAATCGTAGCCTTTGGCTGCAATGAGTTCATCAAACTGCTTAACCATCGACTCGTTATAATCATGTGTAGTCTCATCAATTGGGAAAATCCCCGAAGCGTCTCCGATACCAATTGCCTTATCGCCAGTCAGCAGCCAGTGGATATATCCAGCCAACGTCGTCATAAAATCAATATGAGGGACATGTTGCTCTTCGTTCAATATCGCTTGATACAAGTGAGCAATACTCCATCGCTCAGGAATGTTGAATTGAAATTTATCAGTTAAAGCTTTTGCTGCAGCCCCGGTTGTCGCATTCCGCCAAGTCCGGAACGGAACAAGCAACTCACCCTTGCTGTCAAAAGCCATATAGCCGTGCATCATTGCAGAGAATCCTATAGAACCAACCGTACGAAGGGTGACTCCATATTTTTGCTCAACCTCTTGCTTCATTTCACGATAAGCCTCTTGCAGGCCCATAATAATACTCTCTAAGTTGTACGTCCAATATCCATCTACCAGGAGGTTTTCCCACTCATAGCTTCCAGATGCGATGGTTTCAAAACGATGATCAATCAGCACTGCCTTGATACGTGTGGATCCAAATTCGATACCAAGTGAGGTTTCTCCCTTAGTAATCGCTTGTTTAATGTCTTGATCCATGCTCACGTTACTCCTCTCTCTGAACAACTGTTATAATCGCATTAATTGAAAGAAGGCGCTTTCTTTTGTTTACAGCCTTAGTATATTTTTTGTGCGTACATTTGTCAACACAAAACCGTAGTTATACTTACAAATAATTTGACAAACCGAGTGTTTTTCTAGTTTTAACTTTAGTATTTATACAGATAGGACAATAGATTATAATAAACTCATAATTATGCTAAAATATGTACATACAAATATTATAGATGCATTAATTAGTATTAGAACAACTTGGAAAGAAGGAATAAAGTGAAACCAAAGTATCAGGTCATCCTTGAGGATATAAAAAGCAATATTCTTTCAGGGGCATACAGCGTAGGAGAACAAATTCCAACGGAATTCGCTTTGCAGGATAAGTATAAAGTTAGTCGCCAGACGGTTCGGAAGGCTATTTTGGAACTATCCAACGAAGGTTTCTTAAGAAGTGAAAAAGGATCTGGCACCTATGTCAGTAACCAATTCCGCTCAAAGACTGGTGGGAACTCCAGTAATAAAACCATCGGAGTCATCACGACCTACATCTCTGATTACATCTTCCCCTCGATAATTCGCGGGATTGAAGCCAGATTAAATGAAGATAATTATTCATTACTATTAGCGAGTACCAATAATGATGTCGCCCAGGAAAAGAAAGCCTTGGAGATGATGCTGTCCTTTGGTGTGGATGGTTTGATCATTGAGCCTACGAAGAGCAATCTATATAATCCCAATATCGCTTATTATCTGACGTTCAAGGAACAGGATGTTCCCTTCATCATGATTAATGCCTATTATGAAGAGTTGGAAGTTCCTTACTTCTGCCTCGATGACGTACAATCCAGCTATCTGGCAACCAAAGAATTGATCGCTAACGGACACACACAGATTGGTATCATTGCCAAAATGGACGATTTACAAGGAAAGTATCGAATGAAAGGCTATATCAAAGCGCTTGGAGAAGCCAAATTACGGTTTCACCCCGAGCAAGTGCTCTCATTCTATACTGAAACGAAGCAGGATTTGTCCACCAATTTGAGGAAATTTCTGACCGAACAAAGAGACGAGTTAAGCGCAATTGTCTGCTATAACGACGAGGTAGGATTAGAAGTTGTACATGTATGCAGACAACTTGGGATATCTGTGCCCGAAGACTTATCCATTATTGGTCAAGATAATTCCTATATTTCCAAGAATGCAAACATCAAACTAACGACATTAACGCACCCCCAGGAACAAATGGGACGTGATGCCGCCGATTGGGTTATTAAGAAACTTCAAGGGAAAAAGGATCTACGTAACCACACCTATTATCAGCCTGTGTTAATTGAAGGAGAGACGGTTAAGAAGAACTGAGGTAAAAAAGGATATGTAACTGTGGTGAATTTCCGTTTTTTCTGAATGACCCATTGCCCTTTAAACCTAGTGCCTAATTGTCATATGACACTTTGGAGTGACTTGGTATGGTGGGTGGCGAAATGTAACTTGTTGGTATGACAAGTCCTTTGCCATACTTGGTTTTGCCGGACGCTATAAGGCAAAAATACATTTCAAGGAGAAATCATTCATGAAAAAAATGATTCACACCAGTCTCGCGGTTCTACTATTATCTGCTACGGTAACTACCGCGTGTATGGCACCCAACGGCGCATCAGTTGCCGCACCCGTTAACGTACCAGTTGCATCTGAGAAGGCTAGCTTGGAGGGACCGCGAGATGCTAAGGAACTGGAAGCTTTTGCAGATGGCGTTTTTGCGGACAAGATGAAGAAGTATAATACAGTTGGTTCTAATTTTGTGGTCGTTGCAGGTGGGAAAGTGATGCTAAGCAAAGGTTACGGGTATGCCGACAAGGGCAAAAAAATTCCTGTTGATAAAAATACCGTTTTCCAAATCGGCTCTGTTACAAAGTCATTCACTGCATTGGCAGCTATGCAGTTGGTCGATAAGGGGAAAATGGATTTAAAACGCGATATCCAAGAGTATTTAGGAGGAATAAAGGTTCCGAATAAAACAGGAAAAAAACTGACGATGTTTGATCTACTTACATATTCAAGTGGATTTGATGAACCAGATATTTCCATGGAAATGCATCCAGAATACGCGGACAAATATTTTCCGATGAAGAAGTTCATTGCATCAAATATGCCAACTGTTGTCAGGACTCCAGGAGAAGCGTACACTTATGACAATTTTGGTTTCATGCTAGCGGGATATGCTGTAGCAAACGTAACGGGTATGTCATATTCCAAATATATGGAAAAGAATATTTTCAAACCGTTAGGCATGAATTCGACGAATGTGCGGTTTCCCCCCCAATTGTTAAGCAGAATGGCTGCTCACTATGGACCAACAGGCGAACTGATACCCTTGGACGGGTTTAAACCAACGGAAAAACCTGAAGGCGGTATCGTCTCAACAGCAGATGACATGGCGAAGTACCTCATTATGCACCTGAACAAAGGCAAGTACAAAGGTAAAGAAGTGGTGAGTCCAAAGAGCATAGAGCAAATGCACACATACCAATTATTCCCTGACAAGGAGTTCCCGGTTACAACAATTGGATTCGAAGGCTACTTCAAAGAGAAAATGAATAATCAGCATGTGATTCTAAAAGGAGGAAATGTTACAGGGCATTCTTCCTTGATTGTTATTCTGCCTGAGAAGAATACAGCGATGTACATGTCCTACAATAACGACTCCATGATGAGTCTTGACGTGTATGAAGAATTTATGAATCATTATTATCCGAGAAAATCAGAACTTCCAAAGTCAACCTACGCGACAATAAGTGAGCAGCAGGCCCAAGACTACGTGGGATTATACCAAAATACGCGTTTTGCTGCCTTAAGAACGAAGGTTTCGTATTCGGATGGGAAATTAATAATGGAGACAGGAACATCAGGCAAACATACACTAAAAATGATCCACCCTTTATTATTTGAAGATGAATCAGGTAATAAATTGACGTTTAATAAAAATCAAGCAGGCCATATTGCATATTTGTATTACATGCAACTCCCAGACCTCGTTGCTTATGCGCAAAAAATAAACATTAATTCACCATTTTCTGATGTACCTGCGGATAGTAAATATATTTCATATATAAACAACCTTAATGCTTTGAAAGTCATGAGTGGAAAGTCAGCCAACCTCTTCGATCCAAAAGGAACGATGACTCAGAGAGAATTCTCAGAAGTGCTACTGCGTGCCCACGGGTGGTATAAACAACCTTTCATGATTGAACCGAATAAAAAGCAGATGATGGCCGGACTACGTAATTATCAGCCTAATTCTCCTATCACTAGACAAATGGCGGCGGTAATGATCCAGAACCTGAAACAGGTTGAGCCTGGAATTAAGGTTAAATTGGGTGGCGAAACGGATGCTTGGGCAGTTAAAGCCATCACAGCTCTTGTTTCCCAAGGTATCATGGACCCGAATACCAAGATCAATTTAGACGGCTCCATAGACTTCCGCTCCAAACAGCTTTTGAAGCGTCAAGAAGCCAGTGCCTTGTTGGATCAAGCATTTAATTACTATACGTTGCCAATCAGTCACTAATTCAAAAGGATTAAGTAAATTTTCTACCGTAAAGGACAGTGCTTACTTCGGGATTAACGAAAAAAAGCGCGAGTGCAGGGGGGATTTCCCCATGACTCGCGCTTTTTGGTTCATCTCGCCCATTTAAGAATGTTATGGGCAAGCAAAACCAACCGATAAGGGCACGGTACTAGCAGGCACCTAAGGAGGCGTACCGAAAGTTATTCCATAAGCCCTGCCTCCCGGGCCTTTTGCACTGCTTCCTCTCGGTTGCGAACCCCCAGCTTCAGATAGACCGATGACGCATAGTTTCTAACCGTACCATCGGATAAATACAATTTGGAAGCAATGGTTTTATATCGCAGTCCTTTCGACACGAGCTGTAAAATTTCAAGCTCCCGTGAAGTTAAATCATAGGTCGCAGCCACTTTGGTTGTCGACGGAACGTCTCCGCTCTTGGCGGCTTCCAGCTGAGCAAACAATTTGTGCGACATCTCCTGATCGATCAGCGTGCCTCCGCGATAGACCGTACGTATTGTTTCGGCAAGCTCTACCGGCTTCATCGACTTCAATAGGTATCCGTCCGCTCCGCTTCGCAGCGCTTCCAGAGCCTGTCCAGTATCTTCGAACGTGGTGAGAATCAAGATGCGGATGTGGGGCCACGTTTGTTTTATGGTACGGGATGCGGAGATTCCGTCCAGGTTCGGCATGTCCAAATCCATGAGCACCAGCTGAGGCTGAACCTGTCTGCACAGTTCGATGGCTTGCTCGCCATCTTCTGCCACCCCTACGACTTGCAAATCTTGCTGCTCCTCGAGAAGAATCCGTAGACTTTCACGGATAAAAGGCTGGTCATCGACGACCAACAGACGGATGACATCATCCTTAAGCTCCGTTTGTCGTGGCAGGGTGCAGGTAACGAGGGTGCCTTCGCCCGGTTGGGTATAGACGCCAACATGACCTTGCAAATTCATCGCTCGCTCTTTCATGGCGTTCAAGCCGAAACCATCCCGTCCATGTTCCATCCCACGGCCGTTATCTTGAATTTCCAGCCTCGTCTGCTGAGGCTCGAATTGCACTGAAACCGTAATCTCCGTCGAGTGTCCATGACGCACGGCATTCGTCAATGATTCTTGCAAGCAGCGATACAGCGCTATCTTCGCTTGCTTCGTTACAGGGTATTCCTCCCCGAAGGCCTGGAAACGAACCGACACCTTAGCATGCTCCTGAAACTCCTCTGCCAGCTTCCGCAAAGACTGAAGCAGTGGGAGTTCTTCATGCGGCGATTCGATTTGATGCACATAGCCTCTCACTTCATCCATATTTTCCCGGGCCAGGTTCAATAGGGAATCGAGCCGTTTCGTTCCTGTATCCGTCTCTAGCTCAGGGCGCAAGGTTTCCAACCCCATAATGAGGGAAGTGTACGCATGACCGACGGTATCATGGAGCTCTTTGGAGAGCCGATTCCGCTCTTCGGCCAGCGTGATGCGCTCGATTTGGGACAAGTACTGCTCCAGCACCGCATTTTGCTCGCGTATAATTTCACTTTGACGATGATTGACCATCAATAAATGGAAGGAAAATCCGAATGCATAAGCCGTCCCGAATTGAATGGTCATAATCCAAAAATCAATCTGCTCTGCAAGCAGCTTAACTATAGCGGGTAGGAGCAGTATGGATAAAGGACCTGACCAAAGATATGTTCTTTGTTTGCTATTAGAGGCAATCAAAAATGCATATACCAGGAATGTGAGGTAGGCTTCTGGAAAGAACAAAACTAAATACAGGCAGAGCCCGCCCGGGATCACAATCTCGGTAAGCAGGTAGTATCTATAATTGAGCTGCAAGCACAGCCAGGGAACGGAAAAAGCAATAAGCTGCCAAAACACAAGAACCCAAAGCGGCAGCGTGAAATGAGCTTGCCGCTCTATGATAGTGAGCAGGAGAGAAGTACTGCAAATCAGGCGGATCATAAGCATGAACCAGTCGTACCAGAACCACTGCTTTACCATATCGAACAAAACCATCAACCCCTAAGAACTATCAGTATGACATTACGTAACTATTATAGAGCAGATCATTATCCAACAATACTTTTAAATCCAGACCGGGACATTCCGGCTACCGGTTCACACTCTTGATCATACGACGGGTGTAGCCTCCTAGCATGCGCGTGAAGCTGTTCGCAAGCCTGTAGCTCACCATAGTGAATATGACTCCTGAGGCCGAAACCAGTACGGATTTTATCACAGTATCTATAGGTACACCCATAAAATAATAATTAAATAGTGGAAAGAGGAGCGGGGCCGCAATCATTGCGAGTGGAGTTATATAAAGCAAGGCTGCACTAATGAGGCTTAAAATCCCCACCGGAAGCTTCAGCATCAGCCAGCCGATAGCGATCCAGTTGCGCCGATTTAGCAGCTCCTTCCTTGCTTGAAGCCAGATAGAGGCATCGGTGTTTATTGGTTTAACGTAAAGCTCTGTGGTAATATCCGTATAGATCTTGGTCTGTGTGCGTTCAAATTGCAGGAAGGTGTTTGTAGTTCGCAAAATGCGAGTAATCAGAGGAACGCCCGCGACGGTAAACGAAAGACTCAAGCCTAATGTAAGAGCGACCAGATAAAAGCAAAAGTAAAACAATCCGGTAGCGAAAGTAAGCAGTAGGAAATAGCCATTTTGAATAAAGCTGACGACGGTTCTTGTCATCAAAGAGCTCACATCCTTTACAAGTAGTCATCGTATCCTACGGCTCTTGATGTCAAATCCGCCAGTGCCATAATGTCATATGACACAAAGCGAAAGCGGTCTGCGAACCTAATGGGGAAAAACAACAGTAGTTACTGTGTGTACGGCAATTTTGGATCGCACGGCTAAACAAAAACTGCCCACCAAAAACTTAGAAGCTTGAAATTTACACTATCCATATATTGAGCTTGTCATTATAAATTGAATAACATTTAGAGATACGTAGAAACCTTATCCCTTGACATTTTATGGAGAATACTATATATATTCAAAGCCAATACGAAAGACAGGAAGGGAGGATCTGCACGCACAGAGTGATCAAAATCAAATTTACGCTCTTTTACGGTGAAGTTCCTGAAGCAAAATTTATGGGTACTTGGAGTTGAATCAGGATGGCAATATGATCGCGCTCTACAATAGGTACGGTGAGGAAATAGACATGTATGGCGGACATGAATTTGTTAGGGTAAGGACACTTGGCAAATTTGATGACCAAGACCGTGATAATTTTTATTCTTTGTTAGAAAGTGATGGTGTAGGATAATCTGCACGATAGGCTGACGATTCCAGTGCCAAGGCACTACGAAAAGTCAGCCTTTTTGATTTTATTTGCCTTATAGAGTTGACCGGCACGTTATCATAATCCCCTAACCTCATCTTGTCAAGAAATAATGCGCGAATGAGCGACACCGTGGTGGAGCCCCCCTTATGCTTTCGAAATATGAATGAATTTCCGAGTATGATGGGCAATTTCACTTTTTCCAATTAATCCCACTTCACGTAAAATGATCTTCAAGGCGTTGCGGGTTAAGCGATATACAAACAATGGACGGAACGTAATGAACAATCGGGAGGTAGAAGATGGACAATCAGGATCAAGATGCAAGAGGAATGAAGAGAGGGGCAATATTAACCGCTCTACTCATCGGTACATTTGTCGCGTTTCTTAACGAAAATTTACTTACCCATGCGTTTCCTGCGTTGATGAGAGAATTTAGCGTTGCTGCTTCGACCATACAATGGTTATCGACGGGATATATGCTCGTGATCGGCGTACTGGTGCCGGTGACCGCATTACTACAGCAATGGTTCACGACTCGCCAGATGTTTATGTCTGCGATGGCGTTATTTTTGGCCGGTACCTGCTTGTGTGCAGTATCCCCGGGATTCGGAATCTTGCTGATGGGCAGGGTTGTTCAGGCTTGCGGGACAGGATTATTGATCCCGTCGATGATGAATACGATTCTCGCTCTCTATCCTCCAGAACGTCGGGGTGCCGCCATGGGTCTCATGGGGCTGGTCATCATGGTCGCCCCTGTCATCGGGCCGGCTTTGTCTGGCTTAATTATCGATACCTTTCAATGGCGATGGCTGTTCTACATGGTGATTCCTGTCGCACTGTTTTCGATGATTTATGCATTCGTGTACTTAAAGAACGTGACAGAACTGACCAAGCCAAGGGTCGATCTTGTATCCATTGTGATGTCAACCGTCGGTTTCGGCTGCGTCACCTATGGCTTCAGCCAAACAAGTGTCTCTCTTGAGCCAGAAGGTTACGGATCGATTGCAATAGGTAGCCTTTTCTTGCTCTTGCTTGTATGGCGCCAGCTTAAGATCAAAGAGCCGTTGATCAATCTTTCCGTATTCCGGCATTCCACTTTTTCTCTGGTTGCGGTATTGATTGTAATTCTGACGATGGTTCTATTCGCCACAACAACATTGCTGCCGTTCTATATGCAGGATGTGATGAAGTTGACAGCATTCGCGACAGGCTTACTTCTAATGCCGGGTAGCATTTTGAACGGAATGCTGATGCCGGTATCGGGGAAATTACTCGATAAATTCGGGCCGAGACTCGTCATTGTGCCCGCGCTATTCCTGATCGCCATATCGTTGTGGCTGTTTACCGGCATCGACAGTGATACAACACAAGGCTCCGTTCTGTTCAATCATATCCTCTTATTCTTAGGCATGTCATTCGTCGTCATGCCGGCTCAGACGACAGGATTGAATCAACTTCCACGTCACCTGGTTCCTCATGGCACAGCCATATATAATACGCTCCAACAGATTGCAGGGGGAATTGGCATCGCATTGTTCGTCGGCATCATGTCGTCTGGAGCCAATCGTTATCTTCACCATTCGCTCAATCCCACTGTGATGCATGAGAAGACACAAAGCATGGTTTCCGGTCTACAAACGGTTTTTTGGATTGAATTTATTCTGGCAATACTTATTCTGGCGCTGGGTTGGTTTATAAAAAAGCCACCTGAACATAATTAATTCATTACTAGGCACAGATTGAATCATAAGTTTAAAACCGTACAAGAAGCATGGGCTGTCTCATAAGGGGCGGCCTTTTATTTCGTTGTACCTTAGAACCGCTAACTATAAGGAGAGCTGATTTCTGCCTAAAGTTTATTTTCGAGAATCAAGGATAAACATAGATGCATCTTGTCCCATGAATATTTTACTTCCGTTAAAAAAAGTTTTGGACTGAATATCTCTATATCCTATTTTAGTCATAATGTCAGTCAGCTCTTCTTGATGAAATCCGTTATGAACTATATCTGAAACTACCTTTTCATTTTTATTAAAATCTACGATTAGTAAATGTCCTCCTTCATTTAGAACATCAAATAGCCTTGATAAAACGATTTCAACATCATGAATATGGAGTAGAACCTGAGCCATAAAAATATAGTCCGCATGTAAATCCGTTAGACCTTCCTTTTCAAAGTCAAAACATAATGTATCTGCATTCTGAATGTGAAGATCAGTAATTTTTTGCTTTATTTGATTAATCATGTTTTGTGAAGTATCCAGAAAAAGCATAGAATTAAAATCGTTTAACAAGCTCAGTCCGACAAGACCCGTTCCACACCCAAAATCAATAGCATTCTTACTATTAGCGTCAACTACATACTCACGAATGGCATCAGATGATGCCTTTGCAATTTGAATTCTTTCAGAAGTGTCATATACATTAGCTATCATTTCAAACTTATCCGTATTTCCCATGATTACCTCCCCAATCCGCCTTAATAAAAAACACAACAATATAGAATGATATTCTATCGAAGCATTAGCATTTAGTCCACATTCTAATTCATGCTTATGGAAAACAAAACTGTTTTGCTTCAAAATTTCCGCCCTTATTTGTGATACGGTTCACCGCCCTACCTGTAACGGCAAGTTTAAAGACCACCCCGCTAAAAGGATGGCCTTTAGGACTGCTATTCTATTCTAATTGCCTCGATATAAAGCTCGATTCTCACTTCATTTCCGACGATAACCCCGCCTTTTTCCAGAGGCGAGTTGAATGTCAAGCCAAATTCATTGCGGTCAATACTGGCTGTTGAATGAAATCCTACACGTTCCCGGCCACGAGGGTCTTTGTTTAGTCCTTCAAAAAAGGTATGAAAAGTGATGGGTTTGGTTACTCCATGCAGAGTTAGATTGCCCGTAAGTTCATATTGCCTTTCGCCAGCAAGGACGCAGCTGGTGCTTTGAAACGTAATGGTTGGATACTTGGCTGCATGAAGGAAGTCGTCACTCTTCAGGTGTTCATCTCGTTGCGATTGGCGAGTTGTAATACTATTTGCATCTATGGAAGCCTGAATGCCCATGGTTTTTAAATTGTTGGGGTCAAAACTCAAGATCGCTTGGAAATGCTCGAATACTCCTTTAATTCTACTAATCATTAAATGCGTCACCGAAAACTCGACGGAGCTGTGGTCCGGGTCCACTTCCCACTTGATATTGCTCATGAATAAATTCCACCTCTATGATAAGATTTGAGAAAGGTCGCCCTATCTCCAAAACACTGCGATATTCGCATACCCCTAATATACAAAAACGCTACTGACAACGGGATGTCAGTAGCGTTTCAGCATTTTTTGGCTTCCTCGTAAATCCGATTTCGGAATGTTCAGGCTCCGCCGCGTCATAATTAAATCGAAGGTGATCTCGCAGGTGCCGATCATCTGAGGGTGATACTCTAAACCTTATTGGTTTACATTTTATAGATAATTAATGCACACCTTCTTCACGATTCGTCTTTGTCGAAATAATCATCGGGCAAATGCAGTTCTCGCAAACAACCGATAAATTTTTCTCTGAAATTCGGATTGCTTTTGTATTTCGGCCATACCTCCTTATAATAAGACAGCAGCTTCTCATGTGGAATAATGCCCCAGTATAAAATCAAGTTATTCAGAACCTGCGGGCCGCCCCCCATCAACATCTGTTCAATGATCTGCCAGCTTCCCAGCTTGTTTTCGCAACTGCGCGCGGCATAGATGGCAGTGGTATGCATTTTCGGGTCGGCGTGACACAAGAAAGGTGCAAAGTTCTGGAGCGTAATCGCACCGTACTCTTCCAAGATATACCCTGCATAACGCAACGTTTCCGGGTCGTGAATCCGGTCAAGCCTTTGCAAGATCACTGGAATAAACTCCGTTAAATCCTCAGTTTTACTGGTAGCGTGCAGAATCTGTAAAGCTTGCAGAAAATCCCCGTGTTCATCCGATTGCAACAGCCCCAGAAGATATTTTCTACCCGTGTCAAAAGAAGTTTGGCAGATGAGCCAAATGGCTGTGGTCCGATTTTTGGGGCTTTGCTCCGCAATTTTTTTCAAAAAAGCAAGGGTTAGCTGAGAGACTTTCTTAAACTTGAACATTCCATCAAGCGCTTTGGCTTGGATTTCTTCGTTTGGAGCGCTCTGATAAATCTGGATCAGCGCATTCTCATCACCCGGCATTCGACTGCCAAACCACCCGATATCATAATCCAGAATAATTTCATCCAGCCAGCGCTCGTACCAGTCCAGAAAGCTGTCTTCATAGACAAAGAAAAAAGGATGATCAGGATGAAAATCGGAGGTGTACACAATTCTCCCCCTATATTTCCCCTCAAGTACGAGATACATGTCGTATTCGCAGCCTTGGGTGCCTATGCACAACATGCCGCCCAACACCTTATTACAGGTGTCGTCGTATTCCTCATCGGGAATGTCCTCGTCCTTGGTCAGGGGCTCAATTAGACGGTTCCATTCCTCTTTGGTCATCCCGGGGTACAGAACGGATTTTGCAAGGAGCGCTTGGCACTCGGTGTAGGAAGTTGCCTTTCCAATTGAATATATTCCATAATAAGGTCCGGCGCCTCCATTGCCGATGTTCGTTAAAAACAGCGCATAAGGCTCAGGAAGTGTGACCTGATTGTGGGCTTGCCAGTCCGCCAGCTCTTTTGCTGTAAGCTTCTCTTTAACCCTGTATTGATGTGAGGATGATCCAAACACTGAGAAATCCGCGTCTTTGCGCATAGCTTGGCTCAGTTTGTTTTTTATTCGATCCATTTGCGTTTCTTTCTTGCCAAACCACATATTTGAACCCTCCTGTTGACCATAGCCAGGTTTCCTTTGTTTGCTTATCCAGCAATTTTATTATTTTTTCTATGGGACGTACCTCTTTAAAGTGTTATGTATCTAGAGACTCATCAAACGCAGCTCATTTTAAACAACATATCGTGAGGGAGAAAATAATGAAAAGCCAATTAAGAAATATTACGGTCGACGGTTATGCCTTCGTTTATTGGTACTCAGGCGGGTCTCGCTTCATCCTAAACCTATCTCCGAAAGAGAATAAAAACATCAAAATCACGCTCATCTTTCAGGCGAATCCTCCTGAAGAAGAGCCTCATACTTTTTGGTCCTTTTATGACATTTCAGCCCAAAATAATGAAATAGAAACTGTCATCCATCTAGGTAAACCCAAACATATTGCTGAAATCATCTCTTTCTTGATGGCAAAACGACAAGAACTTTGGGTCCAGGGGAAGCCTCACGTTCTGGATCATGCCTGGGATTTACTAAAGGAAATGGGCTATTCCGAGTTAAAACCGATTTGGATTAGACAGTGGTAGTGATAATGGTTTGTGGACTAGCCCCCTTTGACCACTCAAAGGGAGCTTACAGTTCACAGATATACGATTATTCGTTATCCGGCGTGGCCGGACTGGCCGGGGGCATCAAGCCTTTAACGGCGCCGAGAAACGGGCGAATGGACTTGATCATGCCGTAGCCCATCTTCACGACCGGGACAAATTTCTGGATCATGCCGAACAGCCGCAAGCCGCCGCCGAGCATACCGCCAAGCCCTCCTGCGCCTGCAGTGGAGCCGCCAAGGCCGCCTAACAGCGAGCCCATCATCGGCAGGAATGCCGACACCTTGGCGTCCGGCTTGCGGGAGCGCGAACGGCCAGACGGTTTACGTGCGCCGCTTTTCCGGTTGCCGAGACGGACGCCCGGGGCATGCGAACTGGCTCTGCGTTTGAGAGATTGGGAATTTTGCCTCCCGGAAGAAGCGCGTGGAGGAGCCCCAGCACTGGCAAGTATCAACCCGCCGCGATTAACGTCGGTGATGTAGCCGACGTAGGTCTCTCCGCTGTGCAGGGTGACACAGACCGGACGGCCTTGAAATTTCTTAGCCCGTGCACGCATCTCCTTCGATTGTGCCATGGAAGTTCACCTCGCTCACTGATTATAATTCAGTTTACGCCAGGGGCGGGTTGCCTGCTTGTGCGAATAGGACATACGCACGCCAAAAATCGTTTGGCGGGCTCACCGCCGTTCAAGTCCGCCCAACGGTCCCCACGCTAAATCAAGAGAATTGCCAAAAACCTGCTACTGGATGTTGTATCTCATTCGTCCCCACTTTGGCGAAAACATATAGTGATCCAAAACCAAAAGGATAATTGTAATCCTCTTGAAGCAACGTTTCGGGGTAGCCATCTTCATCTACCTGAAATAAAAAAGAGAATGACTCCTCCTTCAGCTTCGCAAAATAATAGTCTTCATTTTGAATAAGTCTCGGGTTTCCGCCTACTTTGATCAAAAAAGGCTGATCCATCGACTTTTCGTCATGGCTTAGTTCCCCGTTTGAAATTACATGCTTTATAAGACCCGGGTTAGTAAACATATCTTTGACGCTTTCAGTCGAAATGGGATGCTCAATCACCTTGATCGGGCAATTAGGATACATGTTGTTTTCCAAATACTCCTCATAGTCTTCAGGGATGAAGATCGAAATCATGCTCTCCGGTTTAAAGGGATGGACGAGGCTCAAGTAAAAGACATATTTTTGGTTACCTTCGTGAATGAGGTCTGGTTGATCATCAAAAAACTCGGGTGCATTCCCGCCGATCCAGCCTGCACTATGTTCGTTCGATAGAGGCGATCCCGCATAATAAAGAATACAATCTGTTCTCTCAACTAAAATATTCATTTGATTTTCATTAGGCATTTTACAACTCTCCCTCAAGAAACACGAATACCTTACTCTGCCGCTTCTGCCAGCCATGCTTGCATTGCCGGAGACTCCGCCTGATTCAAACGCAGGGCGATTTCGGTGTTGATCTCATCCGGCGGCATGACCTCGACAAGGACGCATACAGCCTCTCGCGGTTGATTCAAGGCAAACACGCCTTCATCATCGAGCATTTTCATCGCCAGCTCCATGGCCTTCAGCCTCGAATCAAATTCACGATTCCATTCATCAGCTTCAAGCTCCGCAATGGAAGGACGCTCCATAAACAATTGTTTAACGTCATCGAAGTCCTCATCCCTGAAACAACAATAGGGTGAATCGGCATAGGACCATTTGATGAGTTCCGCAATCGTTGACCCCGGCGTGTCACTTTCTTCTCCTTGCCTGGCCGCTTCCCTCTCCAAGGCCTCCCATGACCAGGCGGAGATGCTTGGCGCATGTCCCTCTCCAGTAGTAAATAGCGTGCAGTAATAGTAACGTTCACCATTTTCAAAAAGAGTGCGAAAGGACGTCCTAGCCACATCAGCAATTTCTGCCGCCAGCGCCTGTATTTCATGCATCGGTTCCATGACAATCGCCCCTTAGCCCTATAAAATATATATCTTATTTCCATTATAAAAATTGTTTGTCCTAAATCTACCTTCTTTCTACCTGAATCCTGGAAATATGCGCGATTAAGGTTCTAATTCAAGGTGCATCTTGGCTTCCGCCTCATCCCATGGCACCGAGTAACCCGCCCCCTTGGCGCAAAAGATGGAGGAGGATGTATACAGTGGGTCTGCTCCTTTGCGGTAGCCCATCCGCTCTATGACTTCCTCCGTATTATGGCAGCGGTCGTAGCCGCTGAACACGCAGCGGATACTGCCTCGTCCATGCGTAAAGGATGCAAATTCGGCACTGTAGTTCATGAAAGTCGACACGGGCACCCTGCCCGTGACCACCGCTTGCGTTCCGGTTGTCTGCGGCGGATTAAAAATACCTGAAGCACGCTGAATATCGGACAGTACCCTGCCCATTTCATCAATAGCGACCTTGATTTTGAAATCGTAATAGGGCTCCAGCAGCACGTTGTCCGCCTTCTCCAGTCCCTGCCGTAGTGCTCGAAAGGTAGCCTCACGAAAATCGCCGCCGTGGGTATGTTCTTTATGCGCGCGGCCCCTCAGTAGCGTAATGTTCACGTCGGTGACCGGCATGCCGGTCAGCAGTCCGTGATGCTCCCGTTCATAGAGATGACTCCGAATCAGATTCTGATAGCTGACATTCAGATCATCGGCATGACATCTGCTATCGAACATGATGCCGTTGCCCCTTGCTCCCGGTTCAATAAGCAAATGCACTTCCGCATAATGCCTGAGCGGTTCGAAGTGGCCGTACCCTTTCACAGCCGATTGAATCGTTTCCTTATACAAGATTTCCGGTTGTCCAAAAGAGATAGCAAAGCCAAACCGCTCTCTAACAAGCTGCTCCAGCACTTCCAGTTGAATCAATCCCATGACGCGGATAGAAATCTCCTGCAATTTCTCATCCCAAACGACGTTCAGAGACGGCTCCTCCGCCTCCAGCGTGCGAAAAGTACCGAGCACCTTCTGTACATGTATCGAATTGTCGAATACTACCTTCGATTGTAGCGTCGGTTCCGAATCGTAAGCTAACTTGTCCGATATCGCCCCC
Source organism: Paenibacillus sp. SEL3 (assembly GCF_054602585.1). Classification (NCBI taxonomy): domain Bacteria; kingdom Bacillati; phylum Bacillota; class Bacilli; order Caryophanales; family Paenibacillaceae; genus Paenibacillus; species Paenibacillus sp. SEL3. The sequence continues at coordinate 3,118,093 of NZ_CM137725.1, forward strand.
AGGCCTTGTCCCGCCTCGGCGGCAGACAAGCCCGCAACCGCAAACAAATCGCCAGCTTCCACTTGTTCCACCGGCTGCGATTTAAGTCCGTTAAACAAGAAAATCCGCGTAATTTTGTCGTCATATTGAACCCCGCCGCTCTCATAACTAAGCTGTTCTCTCACCTTCAGCCGACCACCCAGCGCCTTAATGAATGTGAGTCTCGCTCCGCCTGCATCGTGACGAATTTTATAAACCCGCCCCTGGAACGAAGCATTCTCGTCATAAGTGGTTGTTGTCAGCAGATGCAGCTGGTCCAGAAACTCAACGACGCCTGTATCCTGAAGTGCAGAGCCGTAAGCACAGGGGAAGAGGAGACTCGCCGCTATCATACTCTGCAGGGCCTCCAGCCAGAAGCCGGTATCCTCTCTCCCCTCCAGGAACGCTTCCAGCAAGGCTTCGTCCCGCTCCGCCATGCACTCCCGCAGCGGCTCGCCGACTATGCCGTCAGCGAAGCTCTGTGTAATGCAGCATACATCCCCCGTCAACTGCTGACGGATATCCTCCTCGGTTCTGCCTGCATCCGCGCCGATCCGATCCGTCTTGTTAATAAAGAAGAACGTCGGAATCCGATGCTTGCGCAGCAGCTGCCAGACCGTCTCCGTATGGCCCTGGACACCTTCAACTGCGCTTACAATCAGGATGGCATAATCAATGACCTGAATCGCCCGCTCCATCTCCGGGGAGAAATCGACGTGTCCAGGCGTGTCTATTATGTAATAGCTATCTCCCTTATATTCTATTACCGCCTGATCTGCGAAGACCGTAATACCCCTTGCCCGCTCAATATCGTGGCTGTCCAGAAACGCATCCTGATGATCCACCCGCCCCCGGGACCGGATACTGTTCGTATGGTACAGCAGCTGTTCCGCAAAAGTTGTCTTACCTGCATCCACATGGGCGAACAGGCCAATCGTTAGTCGCTTCATAGAATCCCACTTTCAACGCTTCTTGTTGATCCACTCATTTTATTAAAGCATAGAAATCGGGAGAGTGGGTAGGAGTTGGTCTTGATAGAGGTCCTTTTTTCATAGACAGAAGATAAAAGCAACGAGTTACATTTATACTGAGTGTTTCGGAGAATCATCTCGAATGTAGTCTTACAGGCATCGGATCTACACCATTTAAATCTGCATTAGTAATGTAAAGGAAAGACGGCAGTCAACGAAAAAGTTGAAGACTGCCGCTTTTTATAGTCCTGATAAATTTCGCAATTTCATGTTTCTCGCATTCATGGAAGGATGGATAGTTACTTTTTAGAAAAAAATTGAGCGTGCTAGCCTTCAGCACCCTCTACATTATATTATCTGTACCTCACCAGATATTAATCGCTTAACAATACTGTCATGAATAACTGCCACAAAAGTCTTATAGTTATCTTGATTTACAACGACAGTGCTCTCTGTATGGTTGAATTTCAACTTATCTTTTTCAAGCGACAACAAATTCATTACGCCTTCTATAGTTCTTACGGATTCAAGCGATTCAGCAACATTATACTTAGCGATACGATTTATGCTTCTAGCACTTTGTAAAATATTCGAAGAAACGGCGGCCTGATCTAACCCTTTTACTTTGTACCCTTCACTTCCTATAGTGAATTCTCCAAGAATAAATTTATGTATATTCTCGTTTGCTTTTAGTTTGGTAGCCTCATGTATAAAAAGCATTTTCTCAAATAAAAATGGATTATAAACGTAGAGCTTATCAGTATTGATTTCAAATATAGCTTCAACACTCTCAGGCAACGGAACCCCTTCAGTTATGTCAATCACTGCTGAACTTTTATTTAGACTCGCGTTCCACTCTAATAATTTTCTTTTTCTGACTAATGCCCTAGAATCAATTTTTGAATAAACAAAAAAATTCTCATTATTTCTTTCAATTTCAAAAATATAAAATCGAGGTCTTTCAGAACTAGCATCATAATCTTGCAACTTTTTTCTGAAAGTTATTACATTACTATTAAGTAAGGTTGCATAATTGTCAACAATCTTTGTGTAAAACTCCTCTAAGCCCAATAGCCTTAAACTTTCTGGATTGCTACGATCAGTTTCATAAAAATATGCATCTCCTTCAATTAAGGACTTCGGACTTCGTTCCATTATAGTATTATTACTCTGCAATGAATCTTCTATATTTTGAGACAATAATTTTTTGATAACCTCTCTACCGTCATTATCAATGAGAACCTTATAAAGGTTGTGCAATTTATTGTTTTTCGAAGTCACAATCCAAGTATAAACTACTGTTATCACATCTATATCCCCCATAAAGTATTTAAATGATATAGCCTATAAGATTTGAATTATCCCCAATACGAATGACTGTGACTGATTCAAAGTTTCCTATTATCTCTTCGTTAGAGATAATATAGTTTCCATTATCTAAAATGAACACATTCATATTAAATAAAATAGCCATAATATTGGGAAAAACTGAACTGCTTTTTGTAACCAATAAAAATATTATAAATTGTAGCCCTAGAAAGACAATCATACAGATTGCAATTGAATCTTCTATAAAAATTACAGCTGGTAATATTACACCTAGAAGAAAAGAAACAACATCTCCATTCACTTGAGTTATTTTTACTTCTCTCAGATTCAAGATGAGATGATTCTCTTGTCGCTTTGTCGCTATAAGCAAGAGCCTTTTGACGATCCATATCAAAGTAAATGACACTAATAAAATCACAAAGCTTATCAAAGGGAATTTTATGTCGAACACTTTAAGAATACCAATTTTATACTTAATAAACAATTGCAACGAGAAAAGAAGATATGCAGGCGTCATCGCGGTCAAATAATATAGCAATTTGAAATACAAACTGGTACCAAAGAACACATCGTTTCCCTCCCTTCTCTATTCATTGTTCGCTCATTACATTCAAATATCCATTACGAATCGATGCATATGAGTATATTATATCATGAATTCCAAAAACGGGAACGAATGTTCCTGTTTATTCAGCATCAATGACTGTTACAACGCAATATGCACTAAAGGCACCCATCGGGTGCCTTTAGTATGGATATTTCGTTTTTTGTCCGAAAATTTCTTTTTTCCTAGATGCCTCTAATCGACTCTTATCAACAATACGTTATGTTTTTACTGATTACTCCTTGTTTTAACCTTTACTTCAAAGCTACCATCAGGTTAACTATACTTCTGCTTGATCTCCGCCATCCACTTTGGAAGCTTGGTAGTTAGCGTCATATTATGCCTTAACAAGTTGCCAGCTGTTTGATTAGTTGCCTTACTAAAATCAACACTACTAATAAGCTCATTAATGTAAGGAACAACATCAGGCTGTGAAGTAGAATAGGAATTCACTGATTTGCCAAGTAACTCACTATCTAGTCCCCACTCCAAAGAAAAGTCAACAACCAAATTCTGCAGCTTACTTGCTTTCCAAACCTCAAATGCTTCATCAAAGTTCAGACTGCTCGATAAATTACCCGGCACAAGTTCAGTATCCACAAATTCCTTCAATAACCGTGCTTGCTCGTGTTCCCCCATATTACTCAACTCTTGAATTTGTCCATAAATAATACGGAGTGTTTCACTATCCACTGTTTGTACGCCGTTTGGTGAAGTAACTTTTGAACCAATCAAACTAAGAATATGATTCGCATCGATTACTTGTGTCCCCGCTAACTTAGTTTTTCCAACAAGTGTATTAGTTGGTGTAGGCGGAGGTGGAGCACCTGGCTTCCAAGTTAAGTTTTTATACGCACCAACATATTGCAGCCAAGTGTGCTCATCAATACCAAAAGCTATATCATCCCACTTAAATTCATAGTACTGTCCTACTAAATTTAGCTGCTCAGCGGCATCTTTAAAAGCAAGTACAAATGTTTCTTTTTTCTCCTCATCATGTTCAATTGTTTGCCATTCAGTAGGATCAGGTAAAGTTGGAACCATTTCAATAACTTTTATGGCTAATTTCTTTACAGCAGTTTCATAGGTATCAACAATTGCCTTACTGCTCTTACCACCGCTTCCATATAGCTTTAAAGCTTGATCTACGATTTGCTCGGTAAGCCGTGGATATTGGAAGTTGATAATCGTTCCAAACTCTTTATTTGAGCCAAACACACGATTTGTTCGTGAATAGGCTTGAATCAAACCTTGAAGTTCAAGTGAACGGTCAACATAAAGCGTATTAAGACGCTTAGAGTCATAACCTGTCAACAGTTGGTCTGCCACAATTACGAGGTCTATATTCTTAGGATTTCGTCCGCTGCCGCCTCGAGTGGCACGTTCCACGACATCTTCAAAGTAAGCATCCTCACCGTGTTTTTTATCACCAGCAACAAACTCAATCCCCGTAAATGCAGCGTAATCCTTAAACATAGCTTTGACAATTTCAGGGTCTAGTGGCATAGGATCATTTTCATTACCGAAACTAAACGTCATAGCCACGTTTAATTTTTCTCCACGAGCTACCAGTTGTTTCTTAAATTCATCATAATAAGCAATCACACGGTTTTTATAGGCCACTGTTAAAATAGCATTAAATTCTCTACCTTGTGATTGTGATTCCCAGTTAATCAGAATTTCTTCAACTACACGTGGGATATGCGTTTCATCTTGGTATTTGAACAATTCTCGTTTTTGAGCTTGCTTTTCAAGGTCAGCTTCTGACATTTCTTGAACTTGGCGTTCGATTTCTCTATCCGTCAATTCAGGGTGTTCTTCCTTCATCTTCTCAGCCAGTTGCTCTCTTAAATCTTCATAACTCTTGAACTCTCCAGTGTTGATATAGTCAACGTGAAACCCTAATACGTTTTTATCTGCAATCGCCTCGTCAATGGTATATTGATGTAACTTAGGTCCAAATAGCTTTTCCGTTGTATTGATGACTTCGCTTTTTTCATTGACCTTGCCTTTGATCTTATTTTCATCAAATAAAGGTGTTCCGGTAAAGCCATAGAAAAGTCCATTTTTCTTGAAATAACTCTTAATCGTCCCCATCATCTGACCCATTGTCGTACGATGAGCTTCATCGATGATAAACACGATTTTCTTAACTGCCAAACTATGATCATGAGCTTCTTCCAGGTCCTTAACTAAAGCATTCAGTTTGAATGTTGTCGTGACCACAATGCCATTTTTAGCTGACTTAAGTATCTTTTTTAGCTGGTAGGTATGCTTCGTATCATCAACGGAAACAGACTCGTATGCAGCATATGCTTTAAAGTTTTCACTAGTACGATTGTCTAACTCACGTCTATCAACAAGGAAGACGACCTTATCAAATCCTGCTCTAGTCGATAAGAACAAAGCAGTCTTAAAACTCGTGATCGTTTTCCCTGAGCCAGTCGTATGCCAAACAAATCCGCCGTGAGGAATTTTTTCATCATTGTCCCAACCGAAGGCAGCTCCTTCGACAGATTGTAGGGCATACACTTGATATGGACGCATGAGCATATGACGCCTGTTTTCTTCGTCTTTAGCTTCGTCAATCACCAAGTAATCGCCAACCATTTGATGAGCCATTGGAATCATCAGAAAATGCTCCACTACTTTTTGCCAGTTGTTAATCGGTTTGTTGTCTTTATCCGACCAATGAAACACGAAACTAGGGTTAAAATCTCCTACCGTTTTGGGAGTAGCAAAATATCGAGTGGCAATTTCGGAAGTGATGACCATCATCTGAGAAAAAGCCATGAAGTTATTACTGTATTCGCCGTCACGATAGTAGCGCATAAACTGTCCAAATGCCTCGTCGAGCGTTTTGTCCGTACGTTTTTGCTCGATATTTATTAATGGCAAGCCGTTGATCAGTAAAACAATATCAAAACGGTTATTGTTTGATGTCTGAACTTCTCTAGCAATCTTATAGCATGAGTCCCCACCACGCACTTCGGCTTTCTTAAAAATGGTCAACGTGATTTGTTTTCTCGTAACTTTCGGATTGTCGTCACGGTAAATGCCATCAATCTTTCCTTTTGATTCTTCAATGGCTAAAATTTTTGCTGCCTCGTAGCTGTTGCTAATCCGATTGACTTTTGCCATAACTTGCTTGAACTCGTTATCCGTTAATTCCACACCCTCCAGTTGGTCGACATTGATACGGTTGAGTTCGCCACGCCAGTGATTAACCAAATCAGCAACGGTTACTTTTTGAATATTTCCATTCAAAAAGTCGGGCGCCTTCCATTTATATTTTTTCAGTTCTTTAACAAAATTCTCTTGGAAAGTTTTTTCTGCCGCACTTTTTGGTGCATTGCTCATGCTTACGCTCCCCTCTAAATAAACATCTCATTTAGGTATGCTTTTTTAATATTTTGTAGTTTTTCCAGCTTACGCTGTTGAAGAGAGATAAGGTTGTCAAGATTGTCAAAAAAGTTACCCAGTTTATATTGTTCATCACTTTCAGGAACAGCGATTGAGAGATTCCTAATTTTATTTAAAGATACAAATTTCTGCGTACCTCCATCCATTCCTTCTTCCAACTGTTTTGATATACTTGGAGATTGTAAGTAGTGATAAAGGAATAGATGATAAACCCTTTTCGTATCCTTGATTAAAGCTACATTTTTTATGGCAAAATCGGGAGTTTCCCGTACTAATGCGATGTTTCCGATAGTCCCAATCATCCCCATTAAAATGTCATTTTTATCAACCTTTGACCTTCTATTTATTGCTACAAAATCGGCATTCGAAATATATTGAATGTCATCATAATTGATATGTCCATCTTTAATATTTTTTGATGTAACAAATGGATGCCCCTCCAAAAAATATTGAGGAGAGTCGTGCGTTCCATCTCTAACATCTGTTATTGTATTCAACTCACGCTGTTCCCAAGCGCGAGTAAATCCTGCAAATCTCCGTTTTGGCAAACGCTCACCTTCAGCGAGAAACATTTCAGAAAGATAAGCAGATTTTAGAGCTTTCGTCTTTTCTAATTTATGCTGATGAAGGGTGATAAGGTTGTCAAGATGGGCGAAAATCTTACCGATATTGCGTTGTTCTTCACTTGAAACAGGATATGAAACAGTAGTTTTCGCAAGATTTGACCTACTTATTGCTAAGACTTTAACACCTTGCATTAAAGGTAGTAATTGCCTGTGATATGCCGATGAGTTCATATAGTAGCCTAAATAGTTTTCCTGCATATCTGCCTTTGGTCTGCACACTATGGTATGCAATCCTGATACCACACATTCATCGCCTATTCCCACTATTTCAGTAGCTTTTCCAACGGTTTCGTCTTCTGCTGTGTCAGCTAATATAATATCTCCATTCTTAAGTAAATGGCTCTTGTACTTCGTAATATCTCCATTAGTGATAAACGGTATTTCATCTTTTGCTACATCAGTTACAGCACCATATTTGATAAGGATATCGCCATAATGAACACTCTTTATTTCGCCAATACCATAGTTCAATTCAGCTCTTGAAAGAGTATTGTTTGGTATTGAATAATCAAACATATCCTCAAACTTACGTTGTTCCCAAGCCTGAGTGTTTTGAAACTCCTTAAATCGCCTTTTTGGCACTAAATTTGTTTGTTCCGTCATTATCTTACCACCAATTCATTCATCAAGGCTTCAAACACTGATTCCAAACCACGACTTTCTTCGTCAAGCGCTGACAGAGTATCCACATAACGATTGTGCAACATCTGCAACGTACTTAACTCTGTTTTTAGCGGTATCTCTACTAAACCAACCATAGCATCCACTATGTTGCCGAACCATTTTTCATGCATCAAGTTGTCAATCTCTTCGTTAGTCAAAGTTAAGATACGTTGTTGCACGGCTTCTTTGAGCGCTTTTTCATCAGCTTTCACGGCTTTGCTAAGCGCTGATTTATCCGCAAATAACTTCTCAACTTTACTCAGCAGGTCATATTCAATCGTTCCCTTGATTGCCTTCTTCAACTCTGCTTTGACTGATTTATGTTCAAAAGCATCACCAGCTTCATTCAAGATTTCACCTAAAGAATTGGCTTCATCGCTGTCTTCCACTTTTGCAGCCTCAATCAAGTCTGACAGCTCCGTTTCAATCTCTTGAATGCGGATATTTTTTGACTCGATTTCTTCTAGCTCATCCCTATATAAATGGTTCGCAATCAACTGATTCGGTACGATACTACCAACCCAGCCGTCTTGCTCTTCACGTTTCTTATCACCAGTTCCTTTAGTTACCATATTGGGCTCGCGAGTACGTCCTGCCGTATAGAAATCACTTAACGCAATAATTTCCGTATCATGTGTCAGTGCATTTTTCCAAATTTCAGCCACAATCTGATATCCGTCATAAACATCAATATATTTGAACTCTGACAAAATCACCTTAATTTCAATAAGCATTTCATCCATCAACCGAGTCAAATCACTTTTTACACCTATATTCCTCAAAATATCCCAGTATTTATCGATATAAGATTTTACTTTGCTTTCGATTTCTTTTGATTTTTCAGCAATACGTGAGTCGGTCAATATATCCACAGAAATTTCATCAATTGGTTTCAAAAGTTCAACATAGCCGTCACGAATTTCTTTCAAAGATTGTCCCAAAATATCTGGCACTGTAGACTGCAAAATCTTTAAGTCGTCAATGTTCCTTTGAGGAATCCCACCAAGGAGGTGAGCATCCACGTCATGAGGGATCTCTTCGTCAGTCGCCTCAATATAGCGAGGAATATTCATGTTATACTGATTTTCCAGTATTACCTCACGAGTTACTTTACGACTGTATCCTTCTTCCTCTCTACGTTCGACATACGTATCAACAATTTTAGCGATGTCCTTCTCTCGTAGCACATTTTGTTTTCCAACTTTAATATAACTGCGAGAAGCATCAATGATTAAGACAGGTTCGCCGTTTTTTCGGTTCTTCTTCAGGATGATTATAACTACTGGAATACCTGTATTGGTAAATAAATTGTTTGGCAAGCCGATGATGGTATCAATGTAGTTTTTCTCAAGCAATCGTTCACGAATTTCTCCTTCAGATGAACCACGAAACAGAACTCCGTGAGGCAAGACAATCGCCATCGTGCCGTCTTGACCTAAGTGGAATAATCCATGTAAAAGGAAAGCAAAATCCCCTTTAGAGTCTGGTGGCAACACCCCAGCAACTTCAAACCGAGGGTCGCTGACTTTTAACCCTGCTTTGTTCCAATTCTTCGCAGAATAGGGTGGGTTCATAACCACCGCCTCAAATTGCACACCTTCATTTGGATGTTCTGGATCTTCTGGCCAGTCTTGAGAAAGTGTATCGCCGTTTTTAATGGTCATCTTTTCTGGACGAACACCATGAAGCAACAAATTCATACGAGTCAAGTTATAGGTTGCTGTATTCTTTTCTTGCCCATAATAGCTCAAATTCTTCTGAACATCTTCATTTAAATGCTTCTTAACCGTTAAAAGTAACGAACCAGAACCGACAGTCGGGTCATAGATTGACTTGATGCCTGGCGTTTTCGCTACAATTTGTGCCATGACTTCACTGACTTGTCGTGGTGTGTAGAACTCGCCTGCCTTCTTCCCTGACTCCATCGCAAACTGACCGATGAGGTACTCATACGCATCACCCAATACATCGCCTTTTTGCAATGCCACCATGTTCAAGTCTGCAAACAGCAAAATCAGCGCCTTAACACTTTTGCTACGTTCATTTAAGTTGCTACCTAAAGCAGTATCCGTTAAATCAAGCGTTGAACTTGAGAACAATCCCTTGAAGTCATCCGAATCACCAGACACGGCAATCGTTCGCTCGAAGTTATTTAAGCTATCCGTTACTTTTTCAACTGCAAAGTCTCCTGAATTGATGTCATTTAACCAAGTCTGATAGAGATACTCAGGCGAAACATAATAACCTAATGAAGCTTGAATCAATTTTTCAAGCTGTTCACCGTATTCTGCTTTTGCCTTTGTGTATTCCTCCACCAATTCGAATTCAGTTATTCTCCCTAAACCACTTGACACTTTGAATGCTTCCAGAGTCTTATCACTCAAAAACTTGTAGAACATCAGCCCAAGCATATAATCTTTGTAACGGCTGGCATCCATTGAACCACGCAATTCATTTGCCCCGTCCCATAATCTACGTTTAATTTCTTCTGATGTAATCACTTCGTACCCTCCATTGGTTTTTTTGTTTTTAAGCTCAGTAATACCACCTATATCAACATCGAGCACCAAACATTATCGCCAAATTAATTTGCCCTGAAAAATCGGCTCAAAACCGAAATTAGCGGTTGACGAATTCAAACGAGCATGAAATGAGAATGAAAATGGAAAAGCACCTGAAAATCCTGTATTGTTGTACGTTCTACCAAACAACAAGAGGATATGACAGATGCCACTTCAGTATATCAACGAAATGCTTGGATTACCAGAGCTACAACTTCATATTATCGTCTCTATATGGATGCCCGAGAAGTTTATCTAGAGGCATTGCCAGTAGCCTACAAACAACCTTGCCCTATCTGCCATTCCGAACAGGATGTGAAGGGTGACAGCCGCAACAAATGCGCAAAATTCAGCATCTGGGCATTTTTAGAAAAAGTAGCTATGTGCATGTTCCGGCCCTTCTTTTGGCGTGTACCCGTTGCGACATCTGCTTCGTTAGGACGGTATAACTTTGTAGGCCCCAAACAGCGGTACAGTCGGGTTTTGTGTGCCCAAACGGTAAAACAGCTCTGCACTTCCGCGCGGCACATAGCGCAAGAATACAAGAAGCACCTGCCACTACGGTGGAGTGGATGCATCAAGATTCCATTCCAGCAGAGGCCCATCGCTTTTCCAAGCAAGCTTGGAGCGAAGTGCAAGACACTTCTGGGGGATCGACGTTTTTTGCGATTAAAAAGCGACACACGTACAATACTGGCATCCATAATCTGCGGGGTGAACCCATGTTGGATCTACTGGTAGGCCGTAGGCTAGAAGACTTACGGATCGGTTCCATGTTCACGGCTATGTCATTAAAAGTGTGCGGGAGGTTCGCATGTCGGTTCAATCGACGCTCTCTCCCTGGGACAACATGCCTGAAAGGAGCAAAGCTCAGGTAGAAATCCTATTTGCCTTGTCTCCGTTGCTACGCAAAGTTTGAGGAATGGAAGGAAACTTTCTCTCAGTGTACGACTGTTCACTGAATGTCGATATCGTCGTCTGGGTTTTAGCTGGTTTCTAAAGCAAGGTGAGAACATCGGTCATGATGCCGTGCAAAGCACGTTAAAAACCATGAGTAATTGCCAGGAGGAGATCGTGAACTACCATCGTTGTGATGGAAGAACGCAAGCGTTGAAGGACGGCATAATTGCATCAATGCGTATCAACGCCTTCACTACTTCACACGTAATCGTCAGTGTTACAAAGCGGATATTTTGATTGAATGTAATCGACTACATTTACCCATTTAAAAATTCAAACGCTAATTTTTAGATTGAGCCATAAAATTCGCCCTACTTATGATACGGTTCCCCCCGATTAATCTTCACCGCCCGATAAATCTGTTCCACCAGCACCAATCGCATCAGCTGATGTGGCAAAGTCATCCTTCCGAAGCTCAGCTTTTGCTGGGCGCGGCGGAGGACTTCGTCAGAGAGGCCGTGGCTACCGCCAATGACGAAGACAACATGGCTTGTACCGTAGGTGCCTAGCTTATCCAATTCTTCTGCGAGTTCTTCCGAGCTCCACAGTTTGCCGTCGATGGCGAGTACAATCACATGTGCTTCACTTTTCACATGAGCAAGAATGCGCTCTCCCTCTCGCTCCTTGACCTGTCGAACCTCCGCCTCGCTCAGTGTATCAGGAGCCTTTTCATCGGCTACCTCAATCATTTGGAACTTGATGTATGGCCCTAGCCGTTTAGCGTATTCCTGAATGCCCATGACCAAATACTTCTCTTTTAACTTGCCAACACCTATAAGTTGAATAAACAAATTCCCTACCCCTATCTATGTCGAATGATAATGTAAAATCGCATTTAAGTGAAAAAATACCTTTAACATAGTTATTTTAGCACCTGAAACGTCTCTTACCTATCTATTTCCTCTCCGTTACGAGTCTATCCCCTGTTCAGGTTATAACGGATTATTCATTTACGCTCTGCACAATGAAATGCCTATCCGTTTCGTATTCATCAAGACACTGCATTAGCATCTGTCGATATTCGCTGATTTGTTCCGCTGTCGCTGACTCCCGTAATGATTCGAACAATGCTGTACATTTCTTAAATTGACCATCATTACCCGACTGATCTGCTAGTTGCATCGCCCGCACAGTAAGCCCCACTGCATCCTGTAATCTGCCACACTTCCGATAGTAGAAAGCCAAGTGATAGCAGTAGCTATAATAGTAAGATACGTTCTCTGCGTCTTCATAACTCCCAAATTCATCAATCTGCTCTGCAAACGTATGTAAAATATCTCCTACATCCAAATGATACATAAGCGCTGCCTGTAATATGGTATTCAGCCCCGGTAATATTTCCTCTAAATTATCCTGCAAAAAGGCTACGTAATCCTCGACAAGCTCTATATTTCCAGACAAAATATCTACTGCATATAAATTAGTTTTGGCTAAAAACCTGAACTCCTCGACAACCTGAATGTCTTCTTTCTTTAAATCCTCCATCCACCCCAGCTCAGCGTACTTATAGATGCACTCCCTTGCCTGCTCATATGCACCCTGGTTCTGGTGAGCCATTCCACACATCAGGTGACTGAACCCAAAATAATATACCAACGGACGTTCTAAATGGACATGCGGGATGGATAATTTCATCGCTTTATGATACTGCCGTTCTTCATAGATACGCTGTACACATTGGTACAAAATATCCGCCGTCTCCATCACCTTTTTCCAATTTTCAAAAGCCACAGCCATCTCTAACATTTCAACAATGATGTCCGGTTTGAGTGATTTCAGAATAGAAGTTCTCAAAACTAGTCCTCCTTATATTGCCATTTACAACCAATTGTATAGAAAGCAAAAAAGAAGGTCAATATAAAAAGTACTTAAAAGTACAGTTTTATGTGTGTTTATTTTGCATAAGATGGTCTGTAACGATATTCTCTCCTCTTCTAACCTTAAGTGGAGGTGATTACATGAGTTTACCAGAAAGCGTCGGAAACCGAATACGAGAACTAAGAAAAGCTAAAGGCTGGACACAGGAACAATTGGCAGAAGCAGCAGGACTCCATTACAGTTATATTGGCGGAGTAGAACGTGGAGATCGAAATATTTCTTTGGAGACGTTGGAAAAAATAATTCTAGCGTTAAAGGTTCCACCCTTTGAACTTTTTCAATTCGATGAAAATACGGATCGAAAACAAATCATAAATGAGCTTATGTTGCTCATAAATTCAAGAGAAACAACAGAACTCGAAATTCTTACTACTATAACTAAAAATATTGTTGGTTTAGTGGAGTTACAACAAAAAAAGAATTGAGCAATTCTCTCTACCTAACTTTTATACTGCATCTTCCATAAGCTTGTTATGAGGTGGTTATATGACAGAATTACGCAAGCAAATGGGTATAAGAATCCGGGCTATTCGAAATGCAAAGGGACTTACACAGCAAAAACTGGCTGACATCGCAAGCTTGGACTATAGATATATTGGTGCATTAGAGCGTGGCGAAAGAAACTTTTCGATTGATACCTTGGAGAAAGTGTTAACTGCCTTAAACGTGTCTATTAGTGAATTGATGTTTTCCAAAGAACATATGACTACAGACGAAACGATTCGGCAAGAGGCAATAGATGAATTTGTTGCGTTGACCAGCAGATTGAATGAGGAGCAAATCGGCATTCTCAGACGAGTTAGTAAAGAAGTTTCACGGGCGTTCAAGTAAGTCATTCCATTCTAAAAAGCCTTAAATAAAACCAAAAAAGAGCACCGCACAGGTGCCCTCCATAAATCTTCACAAACATACTCAAGCGTACAACATAAAAAAGCTCACTTCATGTCCCAGTTGCTTCAGATAATTATAAATCTGCGAACGATGATGGAACACATGGGTCACAGTCTCAATCTGCCATTGAACCTGCAAATGTCCATGCTCCATATAGAAAGCCTTCGTCGAACGGTTCAGATAATCGTCTTCGCTAAGCGAAAGAATGTAAGCCTTATAAGCCTCAAAATTCTGCCTGAAAGTCACAGCCAAGCGCTCGGGATCTTCCACCCCGGACAGGCTGCTTTCAATGCTTCCCACTTCACCCTCAGACTTCTCCTGCATGATCGCAAGATCCGAAGCTGGGATAAGTACAAAGTGATGTACTAACTCCAGCAGCGAGCGGAAATCTTCCTGTGGACGAAAGCTCCAATCCTCTGGACGTATTTTACGGATCAAGGCTTCCCCCGTCCGTACTCCCGTCTCCAGCTCATTCAGCAAATGATCTCGAACTTGCAGCGTTCCACTCATATTTTCATCTCTCCTTTGCCATTCTTGTTCATATTTTGAGTATAGCCGAAGCCTCTGGGCGTGTATTGTAAAAATCGGACAACCTCCGTAAATCCTTAGCTGCGGTAAGCGGGGAGTCTCCATAAAACCTGCGAAAATCGCGGATCAGATGCGCCTGATCGAAAAAGCTATGCTTCAATGCCATCTCCGTCCAATCCAGCCCCCCGCCGCTTTGGATACTGTGCAGAACGCTCTGGAAGCGGACGACTTCACTGAACTTTTTGGGGCTGATTCCGATCCATTGTCCAAACTTACGATTGATCTGCCTTTCACTGATCGCCTCACACTCCGCCAGCTCCTTAACCCCTACACTCCCGCCGCTTACGAAGATGCGATGCAGCAGGTTTTTCATCAGATCACAATCGTTCGTGCGTTGGCGCAGCAGAAGCTGGCTAAGATACTCATCCATGATGCGCACCCGTTCATTGAAATTCTGTGCTTCCATAATGCGCTCACCTATGATGGTGATGCTTTCGGGCCAGAGATCTTCCAAGCGATAATTACCGCCTGTAAACAAGTGAGTCGGCATCCCGTGAAAATAATGCGCACCACCCGGAAAAAACCGCACCGCAAAAATACGTGTCTCGGACCCTGCTTGTCTGGTAGACACGAACGGATTCGTAAACGTCCCGCAGTACGAGAGTTCCTGACGCTTATTCACCGGATCGTATTCTAATAGAATATCCGTACAGCCGTCAGGTAATACCCGCTCCATGGTTTCTTCCTGCGGCAGGCTTAACAAAGCGGTGTCTTCGTACGAAGCTGCTAGATTCCCCTCTACCACCCTATTAGCCGGACCGGACTCCCAATAACAGGCCACGTAAGCTTTCAGCGCGGCAGACGGCTTTTGTTCGATATAATACGTGGACAAATCACTTCCATTGACTTGAAGCGGACGAAATAACGAATGCAGTAAAGGGTCCATCCATCGTTCACTCCTGTCTCAGTACGTGGTAGGGATAAATATAGCTCTATGTATGGGTGTTTTTGCAATAAATCCTGGTATACAAAAAGGACGTTTCTGCCCGAAACGCCCGTGCTTGTTTTTTAGACGACCAAAAACTCGGCTTTGTTCTCACATTCCTTGCACTTCACTGGAGGGTCCCAATCCGAAAATTTCGTTTCCTTGAGATCGACGACATCCGGTGCATCCTCGTATTCATCGACGAACATATCAATTGCCAGTTCCACATGCTCTTTACATACCACGTACATTCCAGTTGCATCCCTTTCCGTTTGAAGCTCTTCCTGTTGTAAGTGTGTCAAAACTGCCTTCTTTTGTTCTACCACACTTGACGCGGAAAGGAAAGGGCTTGCCCACTATCCCTGACGTTTGGTCTTAAAAATGAGGAAATTACTGACGTTCAGGTCTTCACGGAAATGGGGATATTTCTCCAGCATGTCAGCAGACGGCTTCGGTTCGATCATCCCATCCAACAACAAGCCTGCCTCAACAATGGTCTGTACATAGCTGCCCAGCGTACGGTGAAAGTACAAAAGCTTTTCTTCCTGATCATAAGGAATCGCTTGCTCCAATGGGCCTTCATTGAAATATTGATCCACTTTCCAATACAGCTTTTTTCCTGTCTCATCCTTCACCCATCCACTCTGCGGCGTCAGAAAGCACGGATGCAGAATAGAAAAAATAAAGCTACCTCCTGGAACTAATAACCGCTGCATTTCGGCAATCGCC
Source organism: Paenibacillus sp. SEL3 (assembly GCF_054602585.1). Classification (NCBI taxonomy): domain Bacteria; kingdom Bacillati; phylum Bacillota; class Bacilli; order Caryophanales; family Paenibacillaceae; genus Paenibacillus; species Paenibacillus sp. SEL3. The sequence continues at coordinate 3,134,259 of NZ_CM137725.1, forward strand.
TGTTCATATTGAGCCAAGTCCTGTATGACCATATTGGACACGATCAGATCAAAACTCTGGTCCCCGAACATCTCCAGCTTTTCCAGATTGCCATGGTGATATGTAATTCCCAACGTTGACGGCGTTCGCTCTTTGGCTAGCCTCAGCATCTCTGTCGAGTAATCGACAGCCTCTACCAAAGCACCCGCCTTGGCCATTTTCCGGCTTAGATAACCTTCGCCACAGCCGGCATCCAGCACTTTTTTGCCCTCAAGGGGCCCCATACAGGCTTGCAATGCCGGATTCAGCAGGACTTCGCGAGATCGATCCCCTTCCTCAGTGTACTTGGCCGTAAAGTTTTCTGCATGCATATCCCAGCGTCGAATGGCCTCTTCCGTGTCCCACTTATTCATATTCATCTCCTTCTTTCTTTTGTATTTGAGGATTTTGTAGGGTCATAGATTCTACACTCATTTCTGTATTTTTTCAATAATAACGCTTACAAATTTAAAATATCTAATAAACACATGATTTTTACATGAATTATACAGGTATTCCATATTCAAATAGTATGGTAGTGTTTTATTAGAAAGCGCTTTCAAAAATAACTTTGTAAAGGGGCCTGTTATGTTAAAACGAAGACCCGTTTCATTACTGTCGTTGACGCTTGCCATCACCCTATTATTATCTACGTTCGCATCCGTTGCCGCTGCTGCCGAATCTGACGGACAAGCACCGCAAGCTGCGGCTGCGAGCAGCATGCAATCGTATGTGGAGGCCATGCAGCCTGGATGGAATTTGGGAAATTCCCTGGATGCTGTCGGGGCGGACGAGACCGCCTGGGGCAATCCGCGCATTACTCAGGCGTTGATTCAGCAAATTGCTGCCCAAGGGTACAAAAGTATTCGCATTCCCGTCACCTGGGATAAGCACATTGGAGCCGCACCAAACTATACGGTTGAGTCTGCCTACATGAACCGTGTGGAAGAGGTTGTTCGCTGGGCACTGGACGCCAATCTGTACGTCATGATCAATGTCCATCATGATTCATGGACGTGGGTAAGCAGTATGGAACCCAAACATGATGAGGTGCTGGCTCGCTATAACGCATTATGGACACAAATTGCCCCGCGCTTTAAAGACCAGCCTAACAAGCTGATGTTCGAAAGCATTAACGAACCCCGTTTCTCCGAAGGGGGGACTACGGATGAAGCGAAAATGAACCAGATGCTCCAGGAACTGAATATATCCTTCCACAAAATTGTCCGTGCTTCTGGCGGTAAAAATGCCACTCGTCCCCTTGTTCTGCCTGGTTTGGACACCGCACCTGCTCAGACCAAAATCAATGAGCTGTACAACACGATAACCAAGCTGAACGATCCCAACCTGATTGCCACCGTCCACTATTATGGTTATTGGCCTTTCAGTGTAAATATTGCAGGCCATACTACTTTTGATAAAGATACTAAAAACGATATCATCCAAACCTTTGATAACGTCTATAACACCTTTGTAGCCAAGGGGATTCCGGTCATTGTCGGTGAATATGGCCTGCTCGGCTTCGATAAACATACAGGCGTGATTGAACAGGGCGAAAAGCTAAAATTCTTCGAGTTCCTGACCTACTACATGAAGGAGAAGAAAATAACAGGCATACTCTGGGATAACGGCCAGCATTTTAATCGCACAACGTACAAATGGTCTGATCCCGAACTCTTTAATGTTATTAAAGCCAGCCTAAAAGGGCGTTCCTCCAATGCAGACCGTGACCTCATTCACTTGAAGAAAGGCACCTCTGCTCAGGACACCAAAGTCACCTTAAACCTGAACGGCAATCAGCTGAACACACTCAGTGCTAACAGCAAGCAACTGAAACAGGGCACCGACTATACGCTGAGCGGAGATACATTAACGTTCAAGGCCAGCTTGCTCACCAGCCTGACCACTTCCGGTAAATATGGGGAGAATGCCGCCATTACCGCTAAGTTTAACAAGGGGGCAGACTGGAATTTTAGAGTCGTCGTGTATGATACCCCAAAATTAAGTGCTGTCGAAGGGACTACTCAAGCCTTTACCATTCCAACAGACTTCCGTGGTAGCCAGCTTGCCACGATGGAAGCCGTGTATACGAATGGTGGTAATGCCGGTCCACAGGATTGGACACCTTATAAAGAATTTGGCAATACCTTTTCCCCTGCCTATGATGCCAATGGGATCAAGCTATTGCCTGAATTTTTTAATAGTGTAAAAGATGGTGAAGTCACGCTGAAGTTCCACTTCTGGAGCGGCGATGTGGTGACATACAAGATCACTAAGAGCGGAACCCGTGTAACGGGAACGACATCTTAATCTAAGGCGCAGCAGAAGATCGAAAAAGGCGTTCCCGGAACTAAGCCGGTGAACGCCCTTTTATAGTTAAGCCTATAAATTAAACCTTAGCCTTCCGGCTTATCTGTTAATTTTAACATCACCGATTCTTCCTTGCCTGCCCGGTAAAAAGTAACTTTCAGCTCATCGCCAATCTTCTTGTTATCGTACAAGTAGCGACGTAAATCCAGCGTAGAGTTAATCGGTTCGCTATCAAACGTTGTAATGACATCGTTCAGCTTCAAGCCAGCCTCTTTGGCAGGACCGTGGGCTTCCAGAACGACTGCTCCATTCTTCACGCTGTCCGGCAGCTTGAGCTCCTTGCGCTGAGTTTCATCCAGCGGCGCATATTCATTATTGAGGTCCACCGTGTATACCCCCAGATAAGGTCGGGTGATCTTGCCGTCCTCAACCAGTTCATTCACCGTTTTCATTACCTCATTGGCGGGAATGGCGAAACCAAGCCCCTCAACACCAGTATCAGCGATTTTCATCGTATTGATGCCAATCACACGTCCGTCCAGATCGACCAGCGCGCCGCCGCTGTTTCCCTCATTAATCGCCGCATCGGTCTGGATGACATGCTGCTCCCAGTCATATACCCCATCCTGATTAATGGAAATCGGAATGATGCGATTCGTATAGCTTACTATACCGGAGGTAAGCGTATCTCCCAAGCCAAGCGGGTTGCCAATAGCAATGACCGTTTCACCCAGACGAAGTTTGCTGGAGTCGCCGATATCCGCTACTGTGCTAATGCCTTTATCGTCAACTGCCAGTACCGCGATATCACTAATGCGATCCTTCCCGATCAGCTTTGCCTCTTTTCTGACACCGTCTACCGTTACAATATCCAGATCATCTGATCCTTCGACCACATGGTTATTCGTCATAATGAAGGCTTTGCCCGAACTCACTCGGAAAATGACACCCGATCCAAGCGCGGATTGTTCCGTACTTTTACCCTCTTCATCTTTCAGATTCACGATGCTAACGACGGCTGGGCGCACTTTGGCTGCCGCCTGCACAATCCGGTCATACGGGTCACCCGCTGCTTGCCGCAAGGGATAGTGACTGGCTCCGGTTACCGCTGTAGTGGAGGGCAGACCTGTAATAAAGCTGAACAGAAGCACGGCAATCACTGCACTGACTGCACCGCTAATGACAGCAGCTTGCACCGGACTTACTCCACGCTTCCTGTGTGGCCAACGTCCCCGTCCTCCACGGCGCGCCTTAAATGCCATTTTTTTAGCCGCACGTGTGGATACCTTCGTTGAATAAAAATCGTCCTCAAACAAGCCCATGCTAATCCTCTCCCCTTCGTTGTCATGCACCGACACTCACTAAAAAATTAGGGCTATTCGGGCTTGCGCCAACCTATGCTACAGAGAACCTGCTCCGTTGAACATCTCAAATGGATTGAATATCCCTTATCATCGGAATCCAGCAACCAATCGTTCCGGCCTACTTATTAATCACCACAAATGGTGCCTTCCTAAGCAACCGAATCTCATAAATTAGCATACACGCCGAATCTGACTCCGAATAGAGGAAAAAAGAGGAATGATTTCCAAACCAATGGACTACAATAGTAACAAGTCTTCTATTCTATTACAAAATGATCGTCTCATAGAGACGTTCTGGCCTGTTCCCGTCCGCTTAAAGCTGCCTATACTTTCGATGAGAGCCTTCCTTCAGAAAGCTTTCCGTTGTTAGCTTTATTGTATCACAGCACCCAGCAAAACCACAGGCAGAACCAAGCTCATTGCACGCCATTTCTAAAATATTTTTTAGGAGGAATATATGATGAATTCACATCGATCGGCTATGGATGAAGTTCGCATGGCTGCCAAGCTGGCGGATTTGAAAGACGAGCATTACCGCAATACACTGGCGCTAAGCACATTGATTGAACTACTGGTGGACAAAGGCGTAGTGACCCGTGAAGAGGTAGAACGCAAAGCCGCCGAGCTGGACAGCTTTATGGCTCACTTACCTTATCCCAAGGTGTAGGACGATCATAGTACGTATCGCACAATCGAAATTCACTGTCCTTGTAAAAACAGCCGCGGTCTTCCATTGCTCCACGTACAGTCAACTTCGCAAGTTCCATCATATTGTGGTCGCGGCTCAAATGTGCCAAATACGTTCGCTTCGTACGGCCTGTCAGCAGCTCGCTAAGAATCGCGCCCGCCATCTCATTGGATAAATGACCGATATCGCTGAGAATACGGCGCTTGATGTTCCACGGATAACGACCCATACGTAGCATTTCCACATCATGATTAGACTCCAGCACCAATACATCCGCATCTGATATCGCCTCTTTCACTTTGTCGCTGACATAGCCAAGATCGGTCGCTACACTCAGCTTCTCCGCCCCATCATAAAAGCTATATCCTACAGGCTCGGCCGCATCATGGGATATACCAAAAGACTCCACACGTAATGACTCAAATTCCCGCGTTGCGCCTGTCTCCAATATTCTGCGGTTATCCTCTGCAATTTGCCCAACAGCATTGCTGATGGCAAACCATGTCTTCTCGTTAGCATATATAGGTAAATTATATTTACGCGCCATGGCGCCTAGTCCTTTAACATGATCGGAATGCTCATGCGTGACCAAAATACCATCCAACTCTTCTCCGCTCAGATCGCGTTCTTTCAGCAATTCGTCAATACGCTTCGCACTGAGACCTGCATCGATGAGCAATGTCGTGTCTTCGTTCCGCACAACGGTAGCGTTGCCGGTCGAACCGCTCGACAGCACGGTAAATGAAATCCCCATATCTGTTCAAGACCCTTCTATATGTTCTGTCTTTGGACTAATGACATCTCCGTTCATCTGCACATAATACACACCTTTCCCGTTGTCCAGCATAAACCGCCACACGGGGGCAGCCACCTGACTATCGGAGTTAAAGGTCTGTCCGTAATAACCGAGTCGGATATCCTTCACAATCGTATCACGCGGCAAATAGCCATCGATCAGCCTTGCCAGTGCTTTGGACGCAGGCAGCATTTTCTTTGCCTCATCCGAAGGCTGGAGCTCAACCTTAATTTTGCGATACCCTGTAATTTTCTGATTGCTGTAAAACAGAGCCAACTTCACATTAAATAGCGGCCACTTGCCCTGAACCAGCGGATGAAGAACAAAAGCATCTGCTTGTCCGGATGCCAATTCCTCCTGAACATCCAGCGGATCGTACTGAAAGTTATCGATATCCTTGATTTGTGGCTCCAATGCCTCAACTAACGCATCATGAGTGAATACCAGTTTGCTGTCCACCGGCTTCACCAGCTGCACACGATCATCCTTTTCTCCACTATGAACGTATGTGTAAGAGAGTTTAGGCAGCTGCGGGGTATCGCCGGGAATCGGAGCCAGCACCTGAATGCTTTTCTCTTCCATTAAACGCTGCGTATTTTCATCCAATGAAGTAAAATCCAGACTCGGCCCTGCCGTTTCCTGCGCATCATGCCACAATTGGTAACCCAATACCACATTGAGCAGCAAAAATGTACAGATCAATACGTTCTTGGCGCGGCTCCAATCCATTCCCGTTCCCCCTTCCTGTCACCTCTTTGTCTCCCGGTCTGGCTTCGTTTGTGTTGTGTTGGATGCTGTCGTTACAGGAACAGCAAGAATTTCTGCAACAGAACCGTCACCGAACGTAACGCGCCATTCAGGAGCAAGCTTCAATCCATCATTGGTCAGCTCCGGTTGATATACGGGAGTCAGATCTCGAATCGTCTTCCCTTTGCCTACAGTCTCCAGTCGCTTCTTCAAGGGCTCGCCGCCCGGCAGCATAACCTTCTTCGAGGATTGCTCTCCTCCCTTGAGATACAGCAACGAACGTTCATAGACAGAAGCCGTTTCCTGCTGGATTTGCAGCGAAATCGTACCAAAGCGGAACGATGGTGTGTCGAGCACTGGATAAGCACCATAATACTGCTGAAACATCACAGATGTACGATTTTCATCACTGCTTCTCAATTTCAGCTGATACGAAGCATCCCAACCGCCATGCTGATTCACGAAATCAACTGCGGCCAGCACATCCCTAATCGGGCTGCTTCCACCCGCTCCTGGCGCACTCGGATCGGTATAGCTCATCCAACGTTGCTCCTGCTTGATTTGCAGACTACGTTTGCTATCCGTATAAATTTGGGAGCCGTCCTTCTCCTGAATATTACGCGTAATCCCCGGATCGAAAAACAAATTCCGCTGCATTTGCTCTGTCGTAAACAATCCAGCATACACTACAGGCTGCGTAGTTTCCAGATCATCCACGGGAATGTAGTACTGATTATTCACCAACTCGTACAACGGGGCATTTTTACCGAAATTCACATGCTGGCGGATGTCCTCTACCGTCATATCGAACTGGTTCGCCTCATACACCACATCGCCTCTGGCACTGAAAAAGAGCGCATGTGGATTGGCATTCTTTTCGTCTATATAGATCCAAATGCGGTTAATCGTCTCTCCCTGAAACACCGAATCCGGCGTCAGACGCATAACCCGCTCCAGTAATGAAACCGGGACTCCGCCTGAAAAGGATAATTCGATGCCTTCATTTTCGCTGCGAATCTGTGCCCAGTCCGCCGATTGAATACTTCGACGTTGAAAGTTGTTAAAGCTTCGGCTTTCTAGCCGTGTATAAATTAAATCGTAAAAAGTAACACCCGGATAAAAAACGGTATGTTTCTTCTCACCTTGGTGAATTAGCATTTTATCAGGAAACACGAGGTTCTCAATCTTTTCCTCCTGCCCCATGCTTTCGGTTTTGACATAGTTCGTTTCTGAAGTGAGTACAGAATCACTGCCTGGAAGGCGGTAAATCAAAAAATAAGTCTGTACCAGGCTGGAAGCAACCAGCAAAATAAGCGTCCAGGACTTCAAACGTTCCTTCACTGTGCTTCCCTCCCTTCACTCGACATGGGTAGCGTAAAGGTCGTGCAGGTTCCCTGACCGTATTCCGACTCCAGAAAAATCTGGCCCCCATGTGCCTTTACAATTTCCCGGGCAATCGACAATCCCAGTCCCGTGCCGCCCATATTGCGCGATCTCGCCTTGTCTACACGATAAAACCGTTCAAAAATCCGGTCCAAGTCTTTTTTGGGAATACCAATTCCGGTGTCTTGTACCGAAATGGACAGCATTCCTTCACTGTTGCAGCGAGCTTCGATACGAATACTTCCGCCATCTGGCGTATATTTCAGCGCATTGGACATCAGGTTGTCCAGCACCTGCTCAATTTGGTCCCGGTCGATCACGACTTTACCGATTCCCTGCTCTACGAACATCCCTGAGCGAATGTGTTTTTGCTTCATTTGAAAAGAAAACCGATCTGCGACTTCGTCCAGCATCTCCATCACATCGGCAGGTTGCATCCGCAAAGGCGCCTCATTGGAATCAAGCCGTGACAGATGCAGCAAATCCGTAACCAACCGGATCATACGCTCTGTCTCGTTGCGGATCACGCCCACAAAACGCTCTGCAAGCTGCGGTTCAGCCATCGCGCCGTCATCCAGCGCTTCAGCGTAGCTGCGGATGGTCGTCAACGGAGTGCGCAGCTCATGGGATACATTCGCTACGAATTCCCGCCGTGTCGTCTCCATCTCCTCCTGCTCCGTCACGTCCTGGAGCACGGCAATCGTCCCCGTAATGCCGATTTCCCGCCGATGAATCGGCGTGAATGTCACACGGATGACGATGGGTTCATCCTGACCAGCTGGCTCCAGCTGCAAGAGCGTGGAGGCCGAAGAACCGCTATACAGGGCCTCGGTTTCCTCCGGGTCGATCCCCAGCAGTACCGCGATATGCCTGCCGGTCATTTCGTTCTCGTTCACGCCCAGCATGGCGCTGGCCCGACGGTTGACCAGAATGACCCGGCCATTGTCATCAGTAGCGACCACACCGTCGCTCATATTGGTCAAGATGGAGGAGAGCTTCTCCTTCTCCTCTTCATTTTGGGACAGTGCCTCACGCAGACGGCCTGTCATATAGTTAAAGGCCACGCTGAGCCTACCGATCTCATCTTCACCAAATACAGGCATCTGCTGGTCGAATTTGCCCTCGGCAACCTCCGTTGCATGGCGTGTCATTACCTTGATCGGGTGCGTAATCGTATGGGCCAATACCACGCCCAGCACAGCCGTCAACGCGAGCGCAATGAGCATACCTGAGAGAAACACATTGTTAATGCGTTTCATCGTATCGTAGAGCTCGGTCATTGAAGCGGCGATGTATACCGCGCCGACAATCTTGCCTTGGCTGATAACGGGCTTGGCGACGACCTTCTTGCGGACATTATCTTCGTCCACCATGTATTCCTCGTTATCTCGGATTCCTTGGAGTGCGCGGCTGACTACTGTCTGCGTATTTTTGCGTCCGACATAATCGGCGTGTGAACCTTGGGAAGTAATTAATACTTTCCCGCTGGCATCCAGCACCTGAATTTCCGCGCCGCTGAAATCGAATAAATTATTCACGCGTGCACGTAGACTTTCCACGCTGTCCTCTTCCATTTTGCCGTCGCTGCCACTCAGATCCTGCTCCGCCAGCACGGACAGCATCTCCGCCCGTGCTTGCAAATCCTGCGTAAAATTACTCGTGAGGGAGTTCTTCATCGAGCTGACAAAATAAACCCCTATCAGCTGCATAGCCACCAAGATAAGTAGCACATAAATAATAATCAGCTTTGCATGAATGGTACGAAAGAAAGACAGCCATTTCATGCCCGCAGGCCACCTTTGCCCCCGCTCACGATATATCCAAGGCCACGGCGTGTCAGGATGGTCTCCGGCTTGCTCGGATTCTCCTCAATCTTCTCGCGCAACCTCCGAATGGTCACATCTACTGTACGCACATCCCCGTAGTATTCGAAGCCCCATACTGCCTGGAGCAAATGCTCCCGCGTCATGACTTTTCCAGCATTCTTCGCCATATAGTGCAATAGCTCATATTCGCGGTGCGTCAGGTCAAGCGGTGTTCCGTTTTTGTAAGCTGTATACATATCCGTATCAAAAAAGAGGTCGCCCACACGCAGCCCCTGCTTATCTTCCTGCGGTCGGCTTTCCGACGCGCCTGCCCCGCCGCGTTGCTGTCTGCGCATCTGTGCCTTCACTCGTGCCAGCAATTCCCGCGTGCTGAACGGCTTTGTTACATAATCGTCCGCGCCCAGCTCCAGCCCCAGCACTTTGTCGATTTCGCCGTCCTTAGCGGTCAGCATAATAATCGGCGTCTGGAGCTGATGTCCGCGCACCTCGCGGCATACGTCCATGCCGTCCATGCCCGGCAACATCAGGTCCAGCAGGATCAGATCAGGCTGCTGCTTGACCGCAATATCCACCGCGCTGATTCCATCGAAGGCGCAAATCACCTGATAGCCCTCTTTTTCTAAATTAAATTTCAAAATATCAGCGATGGGCTGCTCATCATCCACTACCAGAATCGTTCCTTGCATACAGCGTTCACCTCTTTTCACGGATCATCATCTATAATAACTTTCGTTTGTCAGTACCTATAAGATGCTTATTCTATTCTATCATACCCGTGCGTCATTCCATTACTTCTTCAACCCTTTTCTTTACGCAGAAAAAAACCATGCCTGCACCTACTGTTAAGCATGCAGAAAAACATGGCCTTTCTCATTGATCCTCATAAATCATGTAACTCTCGTTATAAACATCCAACCTATCTTAAATACGTCATTGGGTTGCGTGGCGTATTATCTTTACGAATTTCAAAATGCAGATGCGTCCCGGTCGAGCGCCCTGTGTTCCCCATGACCCCGATCGACTCGCCTTGCTGAACCACCTGTCCTACATGAACGCCAATGCTGCTCAAATGCCCGTACACGGTTTGGTAGCCGTTGCCATGATCGATCATAATGACATTGCCGTATCCATTCTGCTGACCTGCAAATGATACCACGCCTTCATCTGATGCGTGAATGTCAGCACTACCGACCAAGTCGACACCCTCATGCATACGTCCCCAACGTGCGCCAAAGCTACTCGACATCGATGCGCCGGACACCGGCCAAGCAAACTGTCCTGAGCCTTCTCCTACAACCTTCGTTCCTCTAAGAACCACCTCAGTAATAGACGGCTGCAGCACCTTTTGACCGAGCCATTCCTCTTGCACGACCTCACCGTTCTCCTTGGTCAAACGATAGTCCATCTCTTTAAGACCTGCTTGTCCCGGTCTGACCACTTTGGTAACTCCTGCCTTCAGTTCATCGCTCTGACGAATCTCAACCTCAGGCTCGATGGCAATCTGTTCGACGACCTTCTCTACTGTTCGCACCGTAACCGGAACCTTCGGAGCAGTAAGCTTCAATTCGTCCCCAATTTGCAAATACAGCTCACGCAAGCCGGGATTGTTCTGCTTAATCTCCCAAGCGGTCATATTAAATTTAGTTGCAATCGACGACAGAGAATCGCCTTCTTGCACTGTATACGTGATAGGAGCCTCACGCCCCTCAGTCAACACTTTGACTGCTTCTGCCTCCGTCAGCACCTTGTTCGGGTCTGCTTTCACAGGCTCGTACGCGATTTTCTCACGGATACTGGCAGACTCCAGCCATGCTTTGGGGGTTTTAGTACTAGCACTCGCATGGCTGCTGCCCACGGATGTTTTGCGAACCAGCCCCTTGATGCCTGAAGATGTACCCTCACCCACAGGTGTGTACTTCTTCTGCACTTGCTTTAAAGCCGCCTGTGCAGTCGCCTTGTCCTTTACAATGCCAACCGTCTGTCCGTTGACCTTCACTTCTACCCCTTTGGCATACGCTGTCAGCATACCATCCAGCTTCTTCAGCGTAGCTGCGCTGTCAATATCCGCTTTATATGCCTTCTCAATATCTGTCGTTACCGCGTTCGTATTGAGCACCATATCCACGCCGGGATACTTATCCTTATACTGTTTGCTCTTCGTTGCGTATAGCTGTTTAAGTTGTTGCTCATTCAAGATATTTCCGACCTCGACGCCCTTTACATACACTTTATAATAAGGAACTGTGTTAGCCCCGACATACTGATTACTTGCAAAAATAAGACTGCCTGCAATCACCACACCGCCTGCCGTCCAGCTCAGCCATTTTCTTCGACCGTTCCACCACTTTGCTAATTTCCCCGTTTCTACAGCAGACTTGTCTGCAACGTTGGAAGCTGCATTCCTGCTGTCTGGTGAATCCTGCTCCTTCAAAACCTTCATGACTCTCTCCTTTTCAGCATATCTTATCTCTATATAAATGCGTTCATTATTGGTCTTTCACACTATGAATCTAGCCTGTATTCACAAGCATCTATGATATTAGTCGCTATCTACCATTGCATAGTTGCGTAAAAGGTTTCAAAAATTTAACCTTTTCACAACACTGTTTACTTTAACATAGCCTTTACAAAGAATTCAACTACACCCCAATTACTTCCTGACACGCAAAAAAATCCGCGCATGGCGCGGATTCTACAGTCCTATTTTGAGCATAAGCATTGCCCATGAATTCATCTAGACAAACTAACCCATTTCGCTCTATATCTTGTTCATTGGAAGTCGCTTATTGGATTTTTGTAAAATACTTATTTAAGCAAAGCCATCAGCTTGTTATATTCCTCTTTGGTCAAATACTTCGCAAGCACCTGCTGAATATCCTGAAGCTCCTGCTCAGTGAGACCGCCTTCCATCGCGGCTGATATTTTCTGCATCTCCTCCGGCGGCAGCTTATTCATCAGAATTGCAAAAATTTCCTGTTTCTGTGCAGCCGGTAAGTTGTTCTTCTTCTCTGTCAAATGGTCGGGCGTAATCACTAAATCATGGCCTTCAATACTCGTTTCGGGTGTAGTTGTACCTTCTGCCTGCTTCCGTGACTCGTTGCCTGATGTTCCGGCCGACGCAGCCCCCTCCTGAGATACCTTGCCATTGGCTGCGCCACCTGCCTCACTTCCGCTTTCTTCTAAGCCCTGTCCCATGACAGGCAACGCATCATCAGGCGGTGTTACACTTCCCGAGCCACTTCCTGTCGTCTTGTTCTTCCCCGTGTCTGTGCTTGGGTCAGTGCCCGCGCTGCCTTTTAGCCAACCCAATCCCCATATGGGCTGTTGATCAAGCTGAATGTTAAACTGCCGTAGCAGCGATTGAACATAAGCATTAACGACTACACCTGTCACTGCCAGCGTTAGTGCGCTAACCAACACGACCGTCATTCCTTTTTTGAGCAGCCATCCAAGCCACCTCATATCCCGTTACCTCCTTATACGCATCCTGCCATGTGTGTATCATCATGAAGTGCATATAGATCAGTATTGACGAGATATGACGATTTTTAACCCATGAAATATGTAAAACTAGCACCATTCAATAGGAGATGCCACATTCTAATTGAATTAGCGTGTACGACGCACCCAGAAACGAAAAATGTCACTGCGGACATAATCGAGGGAATACAGCACCTGCCTGTTCATTTCATCATAGTGAAGCTGCTTCAATAGTAATACCGTAGCCTGCGGATGCTTCAGCAGACGTGTCATATGTGCGTCGTCATAGTTTGGAACGGTAAGCTCGGAATAGGCTCCAACAATTCGTACCCCCGCCTTGAACTCAAGACTCTGAAAAAGCGAGCCTGAAAAAGAGTCATCTTCCAAAATGGGAGCGGCTAATTTCTCTGGCATCCAGTTTATAGAGTGGGCTACAGCCTCTCCGTTGGCAGTACGTGTACGCTCTAGAGCAATCATGGGCTCATTCTCGGAAAATCTCATCTGTTCGGCAATATCAGGAGGACAAACCGAAATTCTCTGAATGGATTCCAGCTGCTCGTCTTCCCGTAGCCCTGCCGAACGAATCATGTCACCGATGCTGTACAGGCGGTCCAGCGAGCTTGGAATACTCGGCAGCGGGCAAGTCGCAAACGTGCCACTCCCGTGTTTTACTAGTAGCTTACCTTCCGATTCCAGTTGGCGAATAGCTCCCCGTAGCGTCGTACGCGAGACACGAAACGATTGGGAAAGTGCAGTTTCCGACGGCAGACGATCCCCCGGACCCATTTGATTAACCTTCATATATTCTTCTATACGCTGCTTGATGTTCTCTTGTTTTGTTGACACCGTCCGAAGCCCAGCCTTTCTATTGTGTTAAGCCATATAAATCGGATTCGTAAAAGCAATCATCATCACGCAGTCTTCCATGCAGCCGTAAAGCTCCGCTCGTATCCAGCCCTTTCCTAGCGGGTCTTGCAATGACAGCGTATATTCTCCTGTTTGGGCAGGGATCTGAATCTCCGAGCATATGCCTTGACTACTTGTCAGCAGAAGACGAAGATTCTGAGGCTTGAGATTATAATGGGCTGCTCTTCCTTCTACATCCAATTGAACCGTCACAGATAGTGGATCCTCTACAGTCAGCTCTATACATTCGCCGATGTGATAACGATGTTCTCTGCCCTTAATCTGCGCCCACATCGTCAGTAGCGGTCCCATCGTAACTGACACTGAACCGTGGCGAATCGCCTCAACTGCCCGGCCTTCTAAACCTTCTCGCTCTTCTGCTTCATCATGAACTCCCAGATATGTAACAGCCGGAAGTGAATCATCCGGTTTAGATACATGCCAGTCCCGACCGCTTACGGCAGTGATGCGATACCCCTGATTCAACAAATCGGTCCACATGGCAAACGCCCGCTGGCTATCCCGCTTAATAGATGGCATCAGCGTTGACCAGACCTCTATATAATCCACCTCGTGCCAATCCTGAATCGTGTACTCCCAAAAGCACCCCGTACAGATCGGACTTCCGATCCTGAACGGATGGGCAATCCCTGCAATGCCTCCCTGCTCATGCACCTGCCGAATCCCCTCATGAATGTCATCTGGCCCCAGCACACGCCAGTCGATAAAGCGGTCAACCCCAAGCGTCAGCATATGCCCGTAAAAGGTCGTCCACTCCATCCCTGAAATGATCGGGAGACCGAACTGCCGCTGAACCCCTTCCTGATCCGCAAGTGCCGATTGCGTGTTGTGATCCGTCATAGCGATGCATTCAAGTCCCAGATCCACTGCGCTTTGAACAAGCTCCTCCAGCGTGTGCTTGCCGTCGCTGTGAAGCGTATGGGTGTGAAGCTCAGCTGGAATCCATTTAAGCATATGCTGCTTCCTCCCCCAATACATGAATTTGGTAGGCAAGCGTCTCGGTCACAACGGCATGCAGACTGACCGTAATCCGCCACATGCCCGCCGGATGATCTCCTGCAAGGAACCCCGGCGAAGCCGCAGACGAACCGAGCCAATGCTCCTGCTGCATCTCGGGACGGTGCGCATTTCCCCGGTGACGGACAGGATCATCGACAGACAGCGTTAATAAATTTTGCAGCGGTATATACTTCTTCCATAGATCGGATGAATGCCCCGGCTCGTCGTATCCGTATTTGCACATGCTTTCCTCAATGATTCCTCGTGCTTGCTCTTGATCCTCCAATAACTTGGGCGTGTAAGAGAAGTGAATACGAATCGTTTCAGTCGGCTGCGGAATATGGAAGGAGTACGTAATATGGCTCTGGGTGCAGGTCCTGTCGACCGTTCCTTCCACATACAGTAGTCTGCTCATGACTGCCCATCCTTGCTGGACGGTTCATTTACAACTTGCTTCACCATATCATTCACAGGATGTCCTTCATCACCCGACACGTCTTTGTCGGCTGTCCATAAAACACCTACGGGTTGAAGCCGCGTCAGCTCAATCACCCGGTCTGTATGAATACCTGGAAACTGCGGGAGATTATCCTCGTTTAACGTAAAGGCACACAGTCCAGCCACTTCCATGCTATCCGCACCGCCTTCCAGCAATACGGCTCTAATTTCAGCTATATCCTCAAGCACAGCCTCTCCAGATAGCTTGACCGTGGTAGAAAAATGTGACTCTGCCCCCTCATAAGCGGCTCTAAACTCCCCGAGTCTCAGATCATGGTGGCATGATGAATCCCACTGCTCCGAGCCGTGAAGACGAAGCTGGATATCGACGCATGCATCTTCCTCGCGCCGATTGAAGCCCGGCCTGAATCCTGGAGACGATTCTCTGCCTGAATCCCGTAAGGGACGTTTGGAAGTCTGGATAAACACATAGCTACGCTGGTGTGCAAGTGCAATGGAAGACGCTTGTGACGGCATTTCCAGCTCCTGCTGACGTTCCATCTCCCACCCAGTGACCTGATAGGCAAAAGGAAAACGGCTCATGACCGCCTCACGCGGCTCTTCCTCTGGTTTCCACTGGAAAGCAGGCGGCAGCATAAAACGATAGTCCGATGAAATGTCATCCTTAAAGTTTCCATTGGTTGTTGCGGATTGGAGAACAGGATGGCCACCCAGATCATAACTGCCATTAAACGCAGTCGTAATATGATGTGCCCCCTGGAAAACAGCTTCCAGAACATTGCCCCCTGCATCTAGCTCGACGCGGTACATCCATTCGATATCGGTGGTTCTTCCCCATTTGCTCATAAGCAGCGGCGCGGGCGTTCCCTCATCTTCATGGCTGAACATCATCTGGTATTCGATGACCGTCTTCCCCTCGTTCACTTCTATGGAATAGAACAAAACAAGTGGTGTATCCGTAAAGCGATTCTCATAGGGATGTGACAGATTGCGGCCATATAAAAGCGGGGTATGGCGATAAATCAGTGATCTTGGAGAGGAATCAGCCACGCAGCGCAGTTCAACCCCGTCAATCCATGCTCGAGATACAAGCGGAGCCGATTCCAGTTCGCGGAATTCAGCATAGACCTCGTAATCGCCTTCTTTTAGGTATCCCAACAAACGGGTATACACTCCCTGACTGCTGCCATAGTACAAAATGACATCCTGATTATAGGCTTCATTTAGGTAGAGGCGTACGAAGGCAGATTCTCGATCTGTCGCAGCCCAGTCACTGTCTGATCTGGCGAACAGATCAAGCTCCGCGTATCCGTCTTCTGGCATGGAGAACCTAAACCGGAACCCGTTTCCCGGGCTGAGCTCAACCTCCGCTTTGTGTAAGGCAATCCGATAACCGCAATCCAGCAAATCCTTTTCCCACACTCGCCCACTAAACCCGGTAATTTGTACCTCTGCTTGGCTATTCATCCCTGTAACCTCCTTAGTGTATGACGGCAGTCTAGCTGGCATCCGCATCCTTCACCATTGTCCGAATATAAAAGTAGCCCATAAAAGAACACAGTAAAAACATAAATACTGCCATTGCGCTGGCCGTATGCGTCTCCTGATAGCTGGAAAACACCTGCTGCATCGCAACACCCAACACTTGTGGTGAGTTGGCATCGATCAGGAAGGGAGCCGTAAAGCTGCCCATGATTCCCATGAAAATGAAGGTCACCGCAACCCACATCGTTTTATAGGAAAGGGGTAAAATAAAGCGACCAAACAGCTGCATCGTGCTGGCTCCAGCATCTCTGGCACTTTCGACGACAGCGTTTGGAATGCTGGCAAGTGCCGAGCTGAGCAGCATGGTTGCGAACGGAATGTTGAACCACAAATTAGCCAGCACCAGACCCTTGTAGTCATAAATAATCCTCGGGATCGTTTCAATTCCAAGCGGCAGCAAAAGACGTGCAGCCCAACCGTGATTGCCATACATGGTAATGATCGCATACGTTGCAATTACACCGGGAACAAACATCGGAATAAAATACAACCGGCCTATCCACTTCACGACAACCCCTTTGCCGAATCTCAGATAAATCGCCAAAGCATAGCTGATGACCAGAGTAAGGGCCGTCGAGACTAGCGTGACACTAATGGTATACATGATATTTCTACGCATGGCAGGTTCCGTGAACAGCCGAATATAGTTGGCCAGCCCGTAGCCCGTTCCATATTGATCAATCAAGCTTTCCTTCACGGCATAAAGAATCGGAATAATAACGACGACCAGCAAAATGAGAAAAGACGGGATGACCAGGGCAAGCCCCAGCATCCCCCTTTTGGACAATGAACTCATGATCAACCGCCCGCTACTTCACTTTGCCAGCGTTTGTAAATTTCCTGCTGAAGCTCTCCGCTGTTAAAGCTGCGGTATCCAGAAGATACACTGTTGAATTTCTCCTGCAGCTCCGTTGGCATCAGATTCCACTTAATCCCCGGGTAGCCGTACATTTTATTAATAACCACCGTTTGCGCTTCAGGCGTCAGTATATAATTCAAGAATTCCTGAGTGGCTTCTTTTTTGGAGGAGAGCGAAGGAACCATCAGATAAGAGGGTCCCCCTGTAAAAGCAGGATCGATCTGTGTCAGCTTCACCGTGTCTGGAAGTAGCCCTTTAGCCAGCTGCTCGAGCGCCATATCAGACCAGGCTGGAACCATATCAACCTCTCCACTCGCCAAAATATCAAGCGTGCCTTGGTTCTTCTTAGGATAGACTCCTTTTTGGTACATTGAAGGGCCCAGCTCCTTAAGCAGTGAGAAGCCTTGATCCCATTTCTTCATATTTGCCGGATCATCACTGTTCATCGCCTCTGGCGGAAGGAAATTATAGATCACCGTGTTCACAAACGAGCTGCCTGACCCACCCGTAGACGGATCGTTATAAGCAAACTTGCCTGGATGCTGGCGAATCCACGTGTACAGCTCGTCGGCTGTTTTCGGAGGCGTCGCTACTTTTGCACTGTTATAGGCAAGGACAACCGAAGAGGCACGATATGGAATGGCCTGATTGTTGACTTGCTTGAGATATGTTTCATCAACATTCTTCAAATTTGGAACCTTGGCAGCGTCAACCGTTTCCCACAGTTTCTCGCCTACCCCCTTGGTGATGTCATCCAGACTGCCTTCGTACAGGTCGATATCTGTATCGGTTTGCCCGCTTTTCTTGGCTGCAATCAGGCGATCCAGTGTAGATGCGCCTCCGGTCCCTGCTGGCAAATACACCAGTTTGACCTTAACGTGATCATTTTTAGCTTCAAAGTCCTTGATTAACGTTTCCCACAGCTCTTTGACGTTCAGAGACCCTCCAGTGTACAAGGAAATTTCCGTCGTTCCCGTAGCGGCCCCCGCTTTTGTAGACTTGGCTTCCCCTGTAGCCGTGGCGGCATTACCGCCGTTACCACAACCAGCCAACAACGATAAACTAAGTACCCCTGCCAAAACCAGACCCATATTCTTTTTCCCAAACACGTTGTTGCCTCCTTTAGATAGTTGCACAAGTTCGCAGCATCATCAGATGATGCGTTCGTGACGGACATTGATGCGATATAGAGGTTGATCGTGAATCTTCACTGTGCTGCTGGAAAAGTAACTATTTTACTGAAGCTGAATCTGATGTGCTCTCCACTGCGCAGCTCGGCCGCTCGTTCACGCGGCACAAACATTTTCAGATGATGGGTACCGCTATCCAGCGAAACTTCCGCATAATGCCCTAGAATCATCACTTGTCTGATTGTTCCGGCTAGAGAACCATTTTCTTCCGTCGTCAGAACAATATCCTCTGGTCTTACACCAACCATGGATTCACCTGTGTATTCATGCTCTTGTGCAAACGGTATTCCGCTCACAGAGACACTGCGACCTGTGCTCACCCCCTTTAATAAATTGATACGGCCAATAAAACCCGCTACAAAAAGGGACTGTGGCTTGTCATAAATCTCCTGCGGCGAAGAAAGTTGCTCAATCCGGCCCGCATTCATAACGACGATTCGGTCGGAAATGGACAGCGCCTCCTCCTGATCATGGGTGACGAACACCATCGTCATTCCTGTCTGGGTCTGAATATCACGCAGCTCCTCTCTCATCTCCATGCGCAATTTGGCATCAAGCGCGGAAAAAGGCTCGTCCAGCAGCAATACATCAGGCTTTAGCAGCAAAGCCCGAGCGAGTGCTACCCGCTGCTGCTGACCTCCCGAGAGCTGTCCCGGCGTTTTACGCTCTGCGCTCTCTAGCCGAACCAGCGCTAGCGCTTCCTTCACCTGACGGTCAATTTCTGTCTTCTTCACCTTTCGAATCTTCAACCCGAAAGCCAGGTTGTCATACACGGTCATATGCGGCCACAAATTATAGCTTTGGAACACCATAGCCGTCGGACGTTTTTCGGGCGGCAGCTTGAGTACGCTTTTACCCTGAATCTGAATGTCGCCACTGTCCGGGTCCAAAAAACCGCCAATGGAGCGAAGCACAGTTGTTTTACCACAGCCGGAAGGTCCCAGCAGTGTCACCAGCTCTCCCTTCATCACGTCAAGTGAAATGCCTTTGACTCCGTCTCCTGTCTTGAAGCGCTTGGTTAACTCTTGAATGGATAATTGAATGGGCATTAGCTTAGGCTCCTTTTTCAGGATTTTGCAAACTCCTCTTTTGACCAATTACGTTATTTCACCTGAAATCCGCCTGCCAGTACATCGGCACTTACAAAACGCTTGGCTGCCCATATGAGAATGATCGTTGGCAGGGTTAGAATGACTGAGAAAACAGCACCTGTTGTGCTCGGATAATCAGCAATGATGGAATACATGATGACTGGCATTGTTTTATAGTCCGGCGTTCCGACAAGAAGTGTCCCCTGTGCTTCATCCAGTGAAGCAAGAAAGGTAAAGATGGAGGCAACCACAATGCCGGGCAGCGCCATAGGAAAGGTGATTTTCCAAAACACCCGAAAGGGTCCGGCTCCAGCATCCCGCGCCGACTCCTCCTGTGCACGATGTACGCTGCGGAAGGCAGAGGATGGAATCCAGGTCATATACATGAGTGTGTTTACCATATGGATGAGCACAATGCCTGCAAAAGTGTTCATCAAACCGAATTGGTAGAATAGCACGGCAATGGACACATACAAACCCATTTTCGGAAAAGCATGCGTAAGCAGGAATGAGAAAAGGAACCACTTACTGAGCGGGAAAGAAATTCGTGCAAAGGCATAAGCAGCAGGAATACATACGATAATGGAGCAGACCGTAACGGTAATCGCAATCAGGAAGGATAGGGAAATCGAGCTGACTACATCATCCTGGGTAAGTACAAACTTCCACCATTCCAGTGACAAGCTCTGCGGGAGCGGTGCAGGATACTGCCATTTTCCTGAAACCGCCAAGAGGAGGAGATTGGTCAGAGGCCCCAGGAAAAAGATGACGAAAATGATAAGCACGATGAATTCAACAATTTTGCGTGTGCCGAGTGAGCGAAGATACCAGTTCATAATTCATCCCTCTCAAGACGTCTAGACGT
The DNA here is from genome assembly GCF_054602585.1 of Paenibacillus sp. SEL3. NCBI lineage: Bacteria > Bacillati > Bacillota > Bacilli > Caryophanales > Paenibacillaceae > Paenibacillus > Paenibacillus sp. SEL3. The sequence continues at coordinate 3,154,806 of NZ_CM137725.1, forward strand.
CCAAATCTCTTTTCTATTTGGATTATAGAGAGGGTTTGTTATCACAAATCGACAAGGAAGATAAGATTATGTAAAGGGAAAGATACCATTTAACACTTCACAGAATAAAAAAAGAGAGAGGCTGCTAACAGCCTCTCTCTTTGAACATGTATTAATAGCTATATCATTCTTGTCCTACAAATAAATCGGAAGCACCTGATTCGTTTGATCACGATTACGCCCAACCGAGAAAATAGCAATTGGGATACCTGTCAGATCAGACACGCGTTGTACGTAATTGCGTGTAGTCTCAGGCAGTTCCTCCAGCGTTTTCACGCCAGTGATGTCTTCGCTCCAACCTGGCATTTCTTCATATACCGCTTCGCACTCCGCCAGCATTTTCAGGCTAGCCGGATAATGCGTAATCACCTCACCGCGGTACTTGTAACCTGTGCAAATTTTCACCGTTTTCAGGCCAGTCAATACGTCCAGCGAGTTCAGGGAAAGACCCGTTAATCCACTGACACGACGGGCATGGCGCACAACGACGCTGTCAAACCAGCCTACACGACGAGCACGACCTGTAACCGTACCGTACTCATGACCTGTTTCACGAATGTAATCGCCGACTTCATCGTTCAGCTCAGTTGGGAAGGGTCCATCGCCAACACGAGTTGTATACGATTTAGCTACACCGATGACTTGTTGAATCTTGGATGGTCCCACACCGGAACCAATACATACGCCGCCAGCCGACGGGTTGGAGGACGTAACGTAAGGATACGTACCTTGGTCGATATCAAGCATAACGCCTTGCGCACCTTCAAACAGTACCTTTTGATTTGCGTCAATTGCATCATTCAACACGACAGATGTATCTCCTACATAAGGACGGATAAATTCAGCATATTCCAGATACTGTTTTAGTATTGCTTCTACATCCAATGGCTCGCCGCCATATACTTGTTCAATCACTTGATTTTTTTCTTTCGTTTGATGGCGCAGCTTCTTTTCGAATTCCTCTGCATCCAGCAAATCAGCAATACGAATACCGTTACGTGCAGCTTTATCCATATAAGCAGGGCCGATCCCTTTACGGGTAGTACCAATTTTGTTAGGACCCTTGCGGTCTTCTTCCAGCACATCCAGCGTCATATGGTACGGCATAATCACATGTGCACGGTCGCTAATAACCAGATTTTTTGTGGAAAAACCATTATCATGAATGTAAGTAATTTCTTCAATAAGAGCGGCTGGATTTACGACCATGCCGTTGCCAATAACACACTTTTTATCTTCATAAAAAACGCCGGATGGAATCAGGCTCAGCTTGTACTTTTTACCGTCAATGAGAATCGTATGACCAGCATTGTTTCCGCCTTGGTAACGGGCCACTACTTCAGCGCTTTCCGCCAGATAGTCCGTGATTTTACCTTTGCCTTCGTCTCCCCATTGTGTTCCCACAACGACTACAGTTGACATGTTTCATTCCTCCGTGGAGTGCCCACAGACACTCTGATTTTGAGCTGACACACTACGCATATCCGACTTCAACCGCCTGAGCGAGCAGATATGGAGCGCTCTCGGACAGCAGGAAAAAACGTCCGTCGCAGACATTCCGTAGGTTCGGAAAGCCCCGGGCGTAATGTTCTCCCCACTGCGTTGAAGCAGCACTATAAGTGTAACAGCACCATTTTTTAAAGTCAAATAAAAAGCGAACATTATATTACATGAAAATAGTATTGTTCGTAATTGAGAGTTTCATTCCTTATATGAAAATATGTGAATTCTATAAAAAAGGACCCCTTCGAGATCGCGAAATCCGCGTCGAAAGAGCCTTTTTTAATGATACTAATATGTTATCCGGCGAACGCATCCGAATGGGCACGCTCGTAATTAGCGAATTTATTATAATTTTTGAGAAAGACCAACTCTACCGTACCGACCGGGCCGTTACGCTGCTTGGCAATGATAATCTCAATAATATTCTTCTTTTCTGTTTCCTGATTATAGTAATCATCCCGGTACAGAAACGCCACGATATCAGCATCCTGCTCGATAGAACCCGATTCCCGCAAGTCACTCATCATCGGCCGCTTGTCTTGACGCTGCTCCACACCCCGGCTCAGCTGGGAGAGGGCAATTACAGGCACTTCAAGTTCACGAGCGATTTGCTTCAATGTCCGTGAGATTTCAGATACCTCCTGCTGCCGGTTCTCGCCTGCTTTGCCTCGTCCGTGAATAAGCTGCAAGTAGTCGATTACGATCATACCCAGTCCCTTTTCCGCCTTGAGACGGCGGCATTTGGCACGGATATCCGCCACAGTGATGCCGGGTGTATCATCGATATAGATTTCCGCCTCTGACAAGGCTGCAATGCCCATCGTCAGCTTCGCCCAATCGTCGTCGCCTTTAAACTCACCTGTCCGCATGACGTTCGCGTCCAGATTGGCCTCGGCACAAATCATCCGCTGCACGAGCTGAGCGGCCGACATCTCCAGACTGAAGATGGCTACTGTCTCCTTTGCCCGAACCGCAACGTTTTGCGCAATATTCAGAGCAAACGCTGTTTTACCTACGGATGGACGGGCGGCCACAATGATCAAGTCATTGCGCTGGAACCCCGCCGTCATCTTGTCCAAATCAACAAACCCGGACGGAATCCCAGTCGTATTGCCCTTGTTCTGATGCAGCAATTCAACGCGGTCAAACACTTCCATCACGACATCGCGGATGGCAATAAAACCACTACCTGAGCGCCCGTTGGATATCTCCATAATCTTGCGCTCAGCATCGCTCAGCATACCAGCGACATCCTCGCCACTGCTATAGCCTTCGCTCACAATCTGCGTAGCTGCACGAATCAAGCGACGAAGCATCGCTTTTTCTTCAATGATCTGGGCATAGTAATCTACGTTAGCCGCTGTTGGCACCCCGTGAGCCAGCTTCGCCAGATAACTGACACCACCGATATCCTCTAGCTGTCCCTTGTCCTGAATTTTCGAGGTCAGCGTAACCAAGTCAATCGGCTGTCCGGATTCACCCAGCTCAATCATTGCTTCGTAAATCATCTGATGAGCCTTATCATAAAAGTCCTCGGTCTGCACCCGCTCCATTGCGGTAATCAGTGCTTCAGACTGGAGCAAAATAGACCCGATAACCGCCTGTTCAGCCTCCAGATTTTGCGGAGGAATCCGATCAAAAAATTCGCCGCCCATAATTATTCTTCAATCACCTGTACTTTCAGCGTAGCTTTGACCTCAGGATGAAGCTTAACGGTCATTTGAGTCACGCCCAACGTACGAATCGGTTCTTCCAGTTCAATTTTGCGTTTGTCCAGCTTGATGCCGGTTTTAGCTACTGCCTCCGCAATTTGCTTGCTTGTAATCGCGCCGAACAGCCTTCCGCCTTCACCAGCCTTCGCCTTGAGCTGAACCTCTGTCTCCTCCAGCTTTTTGCCGAGCGCTTGCGCCTCTTCCTTTTCCTCTTGCTTGCGCTTTTCCTCAGCAGCATTCTGATTTTCCAGCGTCTTCATATTCCCTTCTGTCGCTGGACGGGCAACACCACGCGGCAACAGGAAATTCGCTGCATAACCGTCCGACACTTCCTTAATCTGCCCCTTCTTGCCTTGGCCCTTCATATCTTTAATGAATATCACTTTCATTCAAATAACCCCTCTTCCCCATCAATTTCGGCCAGCACGTCGACCACTCTGCGCTTGGCTTCCTCCAGCGGGCAATCCAGCTGAACCGCCGCATTCGTCAGATGTCCTCCGCCGCCTAGCCGTTCCATGACGACCTGTACGTTCATGCGTCCGAGTGAACGGGCGCTGATCCCCACCAGGCCGTCAGGACGTTCACTGACCACAAAGGAGGCCAGTACATCCGTCATATTGAGTAATGAATCCGCCACCTGAGCAATCAGGAGCTGCGGTATTTTCTGTCCGGGCTCTGTCACCGCAATTGCGATATGCCCATATATCATTTTAGCATGCTTAATAATTTCCGCCTTAGCAATATATTCATCCAGGTCCTCTTTTAACATGCGCTGGATCATAACAGTATCTGCTCCGCTACGCCGTAAAAAGCCGGCTGCCTCGAATGTGCGCGAGCCTGTATGCAGGGAAAAATGCTTGGTATCCACCGTAATCCCTGCCAGCAGTGATGTTGCCTCCAGCGGTGTCAGTTGGACCTTCTCATGAATATATTGGAGCAGCTCGGTCACCAGCTCACAGGCCGATGACGCGTATGGCTCCAAGTAGATCAGAACCGAATCGTTAATAAATTCCTCGCCCCGACGATGATGGTCGACAACCACCACCCGGCTGGCCGTTTGCACCAAACGCGGCTCAATTGTCATGGAGGCCTTGTGCGTGTCCACCACGACCAGCAGACTGTGCTCAGTCATCAGCTGGAGCGACTGCTCTGGCGTCATGAGCGCTTGCGATAACTTCTCATCCTTGTTTACCTGCTCCATCATTCGGTCGATAGACGGATTGGATTTATCCAGTACGATATGTGCCTCTACATTGTAGAGTGCCGCAGCCTTCCACACACCGATGGCCGCTCCCACTGCATCCATGTCCGGTATTTTGTGTCCCATGATCAGCACACGGTCGCTCTCCTGCATCAGATCACGCAACGCATGTGCAATGACTCGGGCACGTACTCTGGTACGCTTCTCGACAGCATTGGACTTGCCTCCGTAAAAGGACAGGCGTTGTCCCGCCTTCACTGCTGCCTGATCGCCCCCACGTCCGAGCGCCATATCTAGACTGGATTGGGCCAGCTCACCTAGCTCCTTGATGCTCTCTGCACCGAAGGACAAGCCAATACTTAGTGTCATCGGTACTTTCAAATCCGCCGTCATTTCCCTTACGGTATCCAGAATGACGAATCGACTTTGCTCCAGCTCCTGAAGCGCTTTATGATTTAGCATAATGAGATAACGCTCAGAAGATAATCGACGCAAATAAATATTGTACTGATTAGCCCAAGATGTAATCTCGCTTGATACCTTCGCAATAAGCGCGGTTCGTTGCTGATCGTCCATTCCCTGAGCAGCCTCGTCCATATTATCGAGCATGACGATACCGAGCGCCAATCGCTCGTTTTCATACTGCTTGCGTAGCACCGCCAACTCCGTTACTTCATACAAATATATCAGACGCTCATCGGGCACAATCAGAAACTGATAATGACGCTCATCATGCTGTAGCTCCACCTTCAGCTCACGAGCAGACTCCTTTGTTTCCTTTTTGGTGCTTAGGGCACCTGCGAGTTGAGGAAACAAATCTTGAAGAGACTCACCAATTAGCGATTGCTCCTCGAACATCTCCCCGGCAAACCGATTGTGCCATTCTACCGTTCGATTTTCACTGTATAAAATGATGCCGAACGGCAATGTACTAATCGCTTCCCCTTCCACCCGCTTGATCCGGAAGGAAAGACCGCTGATATATTGATTCAGTTCCCGACGAAAATCCAATTCCGTCTTCAGCATCAGCCCGCCGAGCAAGAATGACAGCAGCAGTCCCATCACACCCAGTTCCCAGTTGTACATGGAAATACATATGACAAGCACCAGCAGCAGTAAAAACGCCCAGACCGTCTGATAGCCGTGCCAGCGTTTTTGTAGAAATTTAGGCATGACTGTTCACCCTATTTCTTTGATCTTGTAATAGCTTCACGCAGCGGAAAGGCCAAATCAATAATACCTATAATGCGGAGCGGCTGGAACACCAGAACGACGAGCGACAGCAGCAACGCAATCACCGGGCTCATTTTACGGCTATGCGTCCAGAAGTATACAAAACCAATCGTCTGGATAATAAAACATGCATGAATCAGCGGCAGCATACTAATGGAGACCATTTGAATCCAGCTGCTATCGGAAGACCCTGCTATCCATTCAATTACAATTGCCAGCAGATAATACCAGATCAGCGCGCGCGGTAGCCTCCACTCACGGGCAGGCTTCATTTTGCGTACTGGTACATCGAGACTGCTCAATGCCGGACGTGCCAAAGCATGCGTAATCACTGCCAATATGAACGAGGTCATGATCAGCACATACGGAATTTTTCCAATCAGCATTGTGCCGAGTTTCTGCGTATCCTCTGCCGTCCAATTCATGTTTGAAAACATCGGATTAACACTCAAAACCTGCTGTACAATACTTGCCGATATCGCAGCCTGATCACGAAGATACTGCGAAAGATCAAACCCAAAGGAATACGTAGCGATAAACAGAACAACCAACAACTCAGCTAAAATAATGCCCATTCCGGTCATCAACGCCTGAAAAGCAGGTCCTCCCTTTTTATATATCCGTCCCATCATGATTGAAGGAATCAGAAAATAAATCGCAGGGAGCAGCGAATACACATCGAGTAGCGCTATAATGAACAGCACCGGTATGACGTGAACCAGAAATCCTTTGAAAGGCAGCGATGAAAACAATACAGCGCCAGGCACAATCAGCAAAAATACGGTAATGATTCTTAATGGTGTCAATAGAGTCAGCAGCAGAAGCAAATAAATGACGCTCCATGCTACAGTTGCCAAGCGGAATTTCAACGTTTTCACCTCTTACGCATATGTTCTTCCAGTGCGGAAATGTCCTGATACCAATCCTCCAGCTGGTGTCCTTCTTTTCTGTGCTTTCTTAGCTTGTCGATGAGTAGATCATCCAATTCACGGTAAGACACTCCAAGGCGCCTCCCCAAAATATAACTGCTCATCACTAAGCTCGCCAAGCAATCACCAATGCGGGCTGTACTGCCTTCCCACATTGCCTTAAACAAACGGGAGACTTGGTCCAGCACCTCTGTTTTAAGCCATTCAATAACCTTGGCTCGTTTAACTACATCCATTTCTTTAGGCATATGATGAAGAGTCACACCCCTCTGAAAAAGCTTTATTCTCCATTATAGCATATCCTATTCTGAAAATAACTGTTACCCCATAGGGTAAATTGTTATTTTCGGAGCAGCTTTGTTGCTTATTTTAGCTTGAAGTATTAAGCGATTCCCTGGATACAAATTTTTCACAATACTCAATAATCTGGCTCCGACGTACAATGCCAATAAACCGTTCCATATCATCTACAACGGGCACAAAGTTCTGTACCTTAGCCAAATTGATTAAATCCTCCATGTTAGCATCAATGGATACGGGCTTCATCGTAACCCGCAACGGAACGTCCTTAAGCATAAACTTAGAAGCGTTTTCAAAGGTGATTTTTCCCTCGGACTCTTTCATATGCCACAACAGATCACCTTCTGTAACCGTACCTGTATATCTACCTTCCTTATCTAAAATAGGAACCGCTGTAAAACGGTGATATTCCATCCGTTCCAACGTTTGCCGTAAAGTAGCATCCGCCGTTACACAAGCAACTTCCTGTTTGGGAAGCAAGAAAAAAGCGATATTCATGAGAAACGAATCCCCCTCAAAATCAAATATAAATCAATTGATTATTCACTGAATGTCCTGCTTGTCGGGAAGCCTCAGCGTCTGCGGGGTTGTATCGGAATCTAGCCAGTTGGCAATTATGAGTCTGGCATATTCAAGTTCCTGTTCATTAGCCCGGTCATAATACAGGCCCTTCTTCTTGAACCCTTCCCCCGTAATCGTAAAACTTGAAATTTGCGGATTCCCCTGTGAAATAGCCTGCTTGCCAAGCCCAGTAATAAAAGTAGGTTCCATGTCGGTTTTGAAATTGGCTCCCATAATATCGAGCAACTCTGGAATCTTGGTAATTCCGTTGATATTCAGCAGCTTATCCGCCATAGCGTTCAGGAAAATTTGCTGCCGTTTGGTACGGTTGAAGTCGCTATCTTCCCGATATCTAACATAATACATGGCTTCCTCACCATTATAAAGCGGCTTGCCCGCCTCAATACGGAACTTGATATGCAGCGGATTCTTATTCTCAATGGGCTTGTCGATTGGAAGCACAACTCCACCCACTGCATTCACCGCATCCTGAATACCCTGGAAATTAATCGTAGCATAATAATCGGCCTTATGCTCCATCAACTTCTCTACTGTAGCCATGGACATATCTTCGCCTCCGAACGCATAAGCATGCCCCAACTTATCAAAATCATCCTCGCCATCGCGATTCGGATCATGTCCGGCAATCTGTACGTACGTATCCCTTGGAATAGAAACCAGAAGCACACGCGATTCCGCGGGCCGTACTACCGCATACATAACCGTATCCGAGCGACCACGCGCCTTTTCATTGGGTCTTTGATCCGTACCCAATAACAGTACCGAAAAAGGTTCCTTACGGTAAGCTACTGTCTCTTGCTGCTGCTGTTCCCCGGATTGTCGGGGCTGATAGGATTTCTCCAGCTTGCTTTCCAACGTCGGTGATACAAACCAGTCAAAAGCCACCAGTGTCAGCTGTTTGCGGAACAGGTAGCCTCCCAATGCAATCAAAAATAAAACAATACATGAAATATATAGAGCGGTAAACCTCTTTTTCTTTTTGGTCTTTCCACGGGTCCTTCTCCTATGTCTTCTCTCCATAACCGGTACCTTCCTTCTTTCCGTCACAAATCCCATCTCTTCATTAAACCGAATTGATCCCTCATGAAGCGAAAACTTCCCCTCAAAGCATAAAAGGTCTGCTACCTTGTTGTCAAAAGTGTCATGGCGTGGTCAGCTCCTCGAATTCATACCAAAAAGGGCCTCGACCTCACGGTCAAAGCCCCAATTCATGTTTTTATTCGTATCCTATGTAGCTTTCAAAGTCATTTTTCCCTTAATGTGGAGCCAGTTTCGCCAAATTTTGTAGTCGCACCGGAAAAGAAGTCGACAGGGCAAAACCATAATCGAACAACCTCCGGGTCTGCTCAAAACGCTCTTCCTTGCTCGGAGCACCCAGCACCACAGCAACTAGCCGTCTTCCATGCTGCTCAGCGGTACCCGTGAAGCAGTATCCAGCATCGCTTGTGTACCCTGCTTTCAGTCCGTCTGTTCCTGCGTAAGAGTACGGTCCAGCCAAGGAAGGCAGCATCCAGTTCGTATTACTAATGTAGATGCCTTTATCCTTCAACTCCATCTGCGTACGACTGGACGTTCTCAAAATCTCCGGGTGTGACGTAATCAAATAGGAGGCCAACTTCGCCGTGTCGCTTGCTGTCATTTTCGTCTCTCCCTGAATATCCTCAGGGTGATTGGGCCCCAATTCACTCTGACCTGCCCCCGAGGCATTGCTGAAGCGACTATCGGATGACAACCCTATTTGGGCAGCTTTTCCATTCATACGCTTCACAAAAGCTGATTCATTCCCTGCTGAACGCTCGGCTAACGCGACAGCGGCATCATTCGCTGAATACACAACCATACTCTGGAACAACTCGGATACGGTCATCCTTTCACCATACCGAAGAGACAGATTTACACCACCCACCGTACTCGCGTAACGGCTAATTCGCACTTCATCATTCCAACCTAACCGTCCGGCCCGAATATCCTCCAGCACCAATAGCTCGGTCATGAGCTTGGACATATTTGCGGAAGGCATAGGTGTATCACCGTTCACATCCATCAGCAATTCCCCAGTATGCATGTCCATCAGCACCGCTGCCTCTGCATCCACATTCGGCTTTCCGATCAACAGGCGGGGTCCAAGTGTAATAAAAATCAATATAATAAGTAACGGGACGACAATAGCCCAACGTATCCAGTGTTTTTTCATCATCGTAATAACCTCCATACTCTATTAGACGATGAAAAATCCATTTTGTCTGCAATTTTTCGAAAAAAAGATACAATTTTTTTACCTTTTTTATTCCACGCCAAAATATCCGTCAATTCTGCTTCAGGATGACGGATATTTTGCTGTCCTAATTATTATATTTTAGGCAAAGTGACAGGCTACAAAATGCTGATCGCCCGCATCGCGGTATACCGGAATCTCTGTTTTACAACGTGCTTCTGCCATAGGACAACGTGTATGAAACTTGCATCCTGAAGGCGGATTGGCCGGAGATGGGATGTCTCCTTTCAACACAATCCGTTGTCTCTTAATCGTGGGATCGGGAATCGGTACTGCCGATAGCAGCGCCTTCGTGTACGGATGAAGTGGATTACTGAACAGTTCCTCCTTGGAGGAAAGCTCTACCATTGAACCCAGATACATCACACCAATCCGGCTACAAAGATGCTCGACTACACTTAGATCATGCGAGATGAACAGATAGGTCAATTGGCGTTCCTGCTGCAAATCACTTAACAAGTTAATGATCTGGGCCTGAATAGACACATCCAGAGCAGATACCGGCTCGTCAGCCACAATAAAATCAGGATTCAAAATCAAAGCCCGTGCAATCCCGATCCGCTGACGCTGACCGCCAGAGAACTCATGCGGATACCGATCATAATGATACGAGGACAGGCCGCAAATATTCAGCGTTTCATTGACCTTCTTCCGCAGCTCACTACGATCAATCAACCCGTGATCCAGCAACGCCTCTCCAATGGCTTCACCGACCTTAATTCTCGGATTCAGTGAGCTAAAAGGGTCCTGAAAGACGATTTGCAACTTCGGACGAAGCGCACGAATCTGCTCTTTGTTTAACGCATGCAAGTCTTCTCCTTTATATCGTACCGATCCCTCTGTCTTATCCATCAATCTGAGAATTGTTCGTCCAATCGTACTTTTGCCGCAACCCGATTCTCCTACCAGACCGAAGGATTCACCCTTATGAATGTTAAAGGATACATCATCGACTGCTTTCACATGTCCGACAGTACGCTGAAAAATCCCGCCTGTGATCGGGAAATACTTTTTCAGCCCTTCCACTTGAATCAAAGGCTCGCTCATATCCGTTGCCCTCCTTCTTTCTCATATAGCCAGCAGGCAACCTTATGACCATTCTCCTTTTCATTCAAGGGAGGAGCCTGATCCTTGCAAATTTGCATACAATGGGAGCACCGATCATGAAAATGACAATTTTCCCCCAACTCAATCGGGTTTGGAACCTGTCCTGGGATGGAATACAGTCGATCCATTTTCTGATTAATGACGGGCTTCGCCTTTAGTAAGCCTTGAGTATATGGATGCTGCGGATTTTTAAACAGCTCAATGACAGGCGCCTCTTCAATGACGTTTCCAGCATACATAACGACCACATAGTCAGCCATTTCTGCCACAACGCCTAAGTCGTGCGTGATGAGCATAATGGAGGTTTTAAGCTTATCCTTCAAATCCCGCATTAAATCCAGAATCTGCGCCTGAATCGTAACATCCAGTGCCGTTGTTGGTTCATCCGCAATCAATAGCTTCGGATTACAGCTTAATGCGATGGCAATCATGATCCGCTGGCGCATACCGCCACTCAATTCATGAGGATAGGAATGAAATATTTCTTCCGATCGTGAAATCCCCACCAGGTTAATCAGCTCAATTGCCCGAGCATGTGCTTCTTTTTTACTCATTAATGTATGCATCAGCAACGGCTCCGTGATCTGTTCCCCAATCGTAAGTACGGGATTCAGAGAAGACATGGGCTCCTGAAAAATAATCGAGATGTCATTACCGCGAATCTGCTGCATTTGACCTTTATTGAGTTTTAGGAGGTCCTTGCCCTCAAACCAGATTTGTCCGTCTGAGGTGTGGGGAGAATCAATCAACCGCATCATCGTCATCGCTGTTACACTCTTACCGCAGCCTGATTCTCCTACCACACAGAGCGTTTCACCCTCACGAATTTTAAAACTGACGTCATTGACCGCTTTGACAGTTCCGTTAGAGGTATGAAAGTGGGTTTTCAGGTTACGAAATTCAATCAAAGCATTTTTCATAAACGTTCGTCTCCTACTTCTTCATTTTAGGGTCCAGTGCGTCACGCAAACCGTCGCCAATCAGGTTAATCGCTACAACTGTAATGAGAATACACATTCCCGGTGGAACCCATATCCAAGGCCGTTTGCGGAAGTCAATTAGGTTATTCGCAGCCGATATCATATTCCCCCACGAAGGTGTGGGCGGCACAACACCGATTCCCAAGTAGCTGAGCGCAGATTCTGTAATAATCGCACCCGCTACTCCAAGCGTAGCCGTAACAATAATGGTAGGAATCGTGTTCGGCAGCAAATGCCGGAATATTTTGCGACGGTCTCTCAAGCCTAGCGCTTCCGTCGCCTGCATGAACTCCTGTTCACGCAGCGTAAGAATCTGCCCTCTGACCAGACGGGACAAGCTAGTCCAGCTCAGGACCCCGATAATGAGCATCAGAAAATAAATGCGATTCGACGGATCGACCTTCAAATCCGACAGAACAGCACCTAAAATAATAAGCAGCGGTAATGTAGGGAGTGCCATGAAAATATCGGCAATCCGCATAATAACCGTATCCACGCCTTTACGATAAAACCCTGCCAGCGCACCCAGCGTTGCGCCGATCATAACCGAAATAAACGTGGCGACCAGCCCTACCGTCAAGGAAATACGGCCAGCCAGCATTGTACGCAGCAAAATATCTCTACCAAACTTATCCGTACCGAGCCAGTACTTAGCATTAGGCGATAAATTTTTGTCAGCTAGCCTGTAATCATCTAAATGATAAGGTGAAATCATCGGTCCAAAACTACAAATGACAACCATCAGAATTAATATAACGAGACCAGCCAAAGCCAGACGGTTTTGGTTAAAACGGCGAACGGCGATTCTCCATGGAGACGCTTCAGGACGGATCGCCGCCTTTTGATTCGTTTCAATCGTGACTGTTTCTGCGGACAATAGTATCCCTCCTACTTCAAGCGAATTCTTGGATCTGCCATGCCATACAATACATCAGAGAGCAAATTACCGATAAGCGTAAGTAACGCTAAGAAAATCGTGAAGCCCAACATAAACGGATAATCCCGCATACTAATCGACTCCAGATAAACCTGACCCACACCTGGCCACACAAATACCTTCTCCAGAATCATCGCCCCGCCAAATAAGGCCGGAAGCTCGAAGCCGAGTAGTGTGATGGCTGGAATCAGTGCATTGCGCAGTGCGTGCTTGAAAATAACTGTCCGTTCCTTCAAGCCCTTGGCGCGTGCGGTACGAATATAATCCTGACGAATGACCTCCAACATGCCTGTACGGAAATACCGGGTCAGGCTTCCTGTGCTCAGCATCGTAAGTACGAGTGTCGGCAGGAACATATGCTTGAGAACATCCACCATATAAGCCCATGAGCCTGGCTCCATCCCTGCTGTGGTCATGCCCCCAACCGGGAGAATTCCCCACTCCAGGGCAAATATTTTGATGACCAATAGACCAATAAAAAATGAAGGCAGCGACATACATAAGAAAATAAATAATGTGACAAACTTATCGAATAACGAATATTGGAACTTGGCTGAAAATACCCCTGCAATAACCGCAATCAACCAGCTGAAAATAAGACTAAAAAAAGCGATAATAAATGAGTTCCATACATAATTGCCAATGACCTTCGTTACCGGCTGCTTATGCTGTAATGAATCCCCCATATTCCCCTTTAACATATTACCGGCCCATATAAAATAGCGTTGGTATTCCGGTTTATCCAGCCCGTAGATATGTCGTAGCTGCTGCGCCTTTTCGGCGGTCATATTTGGGTTCTGCTTGGCTGTAATATAATCACCCGGCACCATGGCTGAAATCGCAAATACGATAATGGATATGCCAATAAGTGTGGGGATGAGTTGCAGCAGTCTTCGAATAATGTACTGCTTCATATTCATTCCTCCAGACGAATAAAGTGATATGCCCAGCTCGTGAGAGCTGAGCATACGTTTGGCAACCCTTATTGAGCGATCTGAGCGTTATGCAGAGTGAACTCAAAATCTTTGTATGGTGTAATTTCCAAGCCGGTTACACGTCCATTAACTGGCCACATATCTCTGCGTTGGTACATAAAAATAGTTGGCAGATCTTTGTTCAACTCTTGATAGAGCTGTTTATAAATCTGTTTGCGTTTCTCTTGATCCAGCTCATGCTTACCAGCAAGCGTTAGTTCATCGACCTTCTTATTGGAATAGCCGATATCATTTTGTGCACCATTCGTAATAAAAGTCGTTGTATCCGGGTCTGGAGTTAAGCCCCAAGCCGCGAAGAACATATCGAACTTGCCCGTATCCTTTTTATCCATAATAGCGTTAAAATCTAGAGTTTCGGAAGTCAGCTTGATGCCTAGCTCCTTATAGTTATTGGACATGATTGGCAGCAAGGCCTCTACTACTGGATTATCAGCAGTCGCAGAGAAATTAATGGTCAGCTTTTCGCCATCCTTTTCGCGAATCCCGTCAGCACCAACCTTCCAGCCTGCCTCATCCAGCAAAGCCTTCGCCTTCGCTGTATCAAATTCATATTTGTTGATGCCTTCATCCGTATAAGACCAGGATTCTGTAGATTGTGGAATGTTAATGACATTCGCATATGGGCCATACACGCCCTGCACAATCTCTTTACGGTTTAAACCAATAGTTAAAGCCTGACGTACTTTAGGATCCTGGAATTTCTTTTCCTTGTGATTAAACGCAATATATCCATAGCCATTGGTCGGCATAATATTCACGTCCAAGAAGCCTAGAGCCTTTAATTCCTCTACATTGTCTTCCGTAACTGTGATGTTGTCCATGTCCGTTTCGCCTGTTTGCAGCATAGACAGGTTTGTTTCTTCTGTTGTCGTTTTGAAAATAACTGACTTCACCTTTGGTGCGCCCTTGAAGTAGTTTGGATTCGCTTCAAGAACGACTTGTTGACCCGGGGAGAAGCTCTTCAGTACATACTGACCAGAACCGATTGGCTTATTATTAAGCGCTTTGATGCTGTCCAGGTTACCCTTTTTGAACCCTTTTCCGTAATAAGCTTCCGGCATGAAGTATTGCTCACCCAGAAAATCCTTTGTATACGCTGTTGCTTCTGTAACGGTGACCTCTACTGTGTTATCATCAATGACTTTGATCCCCGAGATATCATTTGCTTTGCCATCGTGATATTCTTTACCGCCTTTAATCTTAAAAGACAATACATCGGTTTCTCCATCATAATTCGGATCATGCAGCACTTTGAGTACAAAAGCATAATCCTTCACGGTTACTGGGGTGCCGTCACTATACTTCACACCTGGTTTCAGATGGAATGTATATTTTAGACCATCCGGCGATACATCAACCTTGTCAGCCAAACTATTTTCATATGTACCATCTGCCTTCACCTGTAAGAAGGAGTCAAATACTGTTCTGACTACATATAGATCGTAAGTCGTTTGCCAGAATAGCGGATTAAATACCCCTTTAGGTGATGTCATACCTACTACAATGTTATCTTTCCGATTAGTCGCTCCTGGAGGATTTTGCGACAAATCCGTCGCTTTAATAACGCCCTCCGTAACAGGTGCACTTGCTTCATTTCCCTCTGTCTTATTGTCCGCATTGCCTTGCTGTGGCTGTGCCTCATTAGCACCTCCGCTACATCCTGCAAACAGAACACCAACGATCGTAAGCATCATAAGCAAAGAAACCCATTTTTTCGTCTGCATCATCCTGTTAATCCCCCTTAGTCGGTTCTTTATTTAACAGCCTGTCTCATTCCTGCGGTGATTCGTTAAAGCTTGAGGTTTGAAAATGAAGTTGCACATCCTCCTTACTGTCCTAATAACGTAAACGCGTGTTTTAGACCTCTGGTCAATTTTGTACACTAACAACCATTACATTTTTATTAAGGTTTATCTTAAGTGTAAAATAATATCACGTCAATATCTTTTTTTATGTAATATACAAATGCAAAACATCTATTTATGTAAAGTTTATGAATTTTACTTGTGGAAAATGACAAAAACCAGGATTTCATGTAATATAAAATAACATTTCAGAATGCCGAAATGTTTACTCTGGCGAGTTGAGGAGCTTGCAATTTCACAAGCCATTAAAAGGTATACTATCGTTATGGGTAAACATGGATTGTATTATTAGTAAGTTACAATAGATGGGACTTGTTGTCAATATAAAAAATCACAAAAAAAGACGCTCCCGGGATCGGGAACGTCTCTTTTTTCCACCCACTACTATTCAGTAGTGTAAGGAAGCAATGCGATTTGACGGGAACGTTTAACAGCGATTGTCAACATACGTTGATATTTCGCGCTTGTTCCAGTCACACGACGAGGAAGAATTTTTCCACGTTCGCTGATGAATTTTTTAAGCAGGTCTGTATCTTTATAGTCAATGTGAGTAATTTTGTTCACAGTGAAGAAACATACTTTACGACGTTTGTTGCGACCACCACGACGAGCTGGTCTTTTGTTATCGTCTCCGCCTTCTCTTTGTCTGAAGCCCATTCTTTGTCAGTCCTTTCCCAATTAAAATGGTAAATCATCATCCGAAATATCGATCGGTTTTCCGTCATCGGAAAAAGGATCCTGATTGTTTCGCGAGTTATTATTCCCGCGTCCACTATTGCTGTTACCGCCTCCGAAAGGAGACTCCTCACGCGCAGCTCCACCGCTATTGCCGCCACCGTTACCGCCATCGCGGTTAGATTCCAAGAAACGCACATTATCAGCTACAATTTCAGTCACGTATACACGTTTTCCTTCATTGTTCTCATAATTACGCACCTGAACACGGCCTTCAACAGCCGTTAAACGACCTTTGCGAAGATAGTTAGCGCATGTTTCAGCAAGCTGACGCCAGGTTACGATCGGCAAGAAATCCGCTTCCCGTTCGCCGCCTTGACTCGTAAACGGACGGTCTACAGCCAGGGTGAACTGGGTTACTGCTACACCAGACGGTGTATAGCGCAGCTCTGGATCTTTGGTCAAACGACCGATCAGAATGACACGGTTCAACAATCCAATCCCCTCCTTTGAGCGTTGTTCATTACATAATCACGTACAATAATTAAGCTACGTCGTTCGTAATGAGATAACGAATTACTTCGTCAGAAATTTTCATGATACGCTCAAGCTCAGTAACAACAGCAGGTTCTGCTGTGAAGTTTACCAGAACGAAAGAACCATCACGGAATTTCTTGATCTCATACGCAAGACGGCGTTTAGTTACATCGTGACTCGTAATTTCGCCACCGCCGTTAGAGATGATACCTTGGAATTTATCGACTGTCGCTTGAACAGCTTCTTGTTCAATGTCAGGACGAATAATATACATCGCTTCATATTTGCGCATTCTTTACACCTCCTTATGGACATAAGGCCCTCAATCTCAGTTGAGAGCAAGGAACGAGCCTAAACTCGCACTAAAACAGTTTACCAAATCCAACAACTGAATGCAACCTACAAATTCAATAAACAAGCCTAAAACGGCTAAAAACACTGCATATCATAAGCTTTATACAATTTTATAGCATATCAAAAATTTCGCATATATAAAGGAAATCATTTGATTCACTCAGTATCTGTATACCCGGTTTCGCATGTTTCTGTTCAAGACAGCGCACAATAACCGTTGCAGTCCAAATTCATTTATCTAAGGAGGCACCACCGTATGGGTGAAAAGACTGAGTTCGAACCAGGGGATAAGGTCCCAAACGACGGCGTATACATGGAGGTCGGAGAAAAGAGCTTCCATACTGAAATCCAAAACCCACAGCAAGTAACGCTGGAAAGAGGCGATTCTTTTCCCGAAACCGCCAACCATAATCGCAAATGGAAGAAAAAAACGAAAGCTCGTGTCCACTAATGTATATTTCCTCGGAATCCTGGCCATATTATGATTAGGCGATACAACAGAGAGGTGTGGTTCCGTTGGACGACGTAGCCGGACAAACTGTTAGGAGATCCATTCCGGGCATTAGAAGCGTTAGGTTTGTGTAAAAGGACACTGTCTTTTCGACACGGTATTGCTGGTCAGTACACCGAGTTTCATGATGTGATTGGACAGATCGTATCCTGTTAAAAATGTATCGCCTACGATGGAGGACCTTTGTGGTCCTCCTTTGTTGCATTATCGGACTTTTTGCATATCCTGGTAAAATGCAGATTAATTGAGCTCCTTCTGCTAGAATATATCCAAGTACAAAGACCTACTATCTACGGAGGTTTAAAGATGAGCTATTCTCGAATATTAAAGTGGATATCAGGTATATTCGAATTGGTGCTTGCCGTACCAATTGTGGGGGGAGCTATTGTCATGGGGACCGGCTACTCGGCTCTGGGATTTATGCTTATCCTGCATGCAGTAACACTTATCCTATCGTTACGCAATCAGGAGGCGATCTACGGCTCTGTATGGGGAGTACTCACTTCTTTGCTGGCCTGGATACCCTTTGTGGGCTGGGCTCTCCATTTGATTGCGGCGATCCTTCTGATGATCTCTGGCTCAAAAAAAACAAAACGCTATCATTACCCGCCTAACCAGCTATAACAAAAGAGTGCTCCTAACGGCAATAATTTCCCCGCTGTCAGGAGCATTTTTTTGTTATAACGCCTTATTCATCCCAATAGATTTGTAATCGTTTCTTCCTTTACCCTCATGGTTTATCTTAGTGCTTTTCACTTTATCACAATCTGTTGACCTTTTATTCCACAAACAAAAAATCCCCTACGTCACAGACGTAAGAGATTGGTTTATTTAATGAAGTTAGTGGCGGAAAGAGTGGGAGTCGAACCCACGCACGCCTTGCGACGCCTAACTGATTTCGAGTCAGCCCCCTTAGACCTCTTGGGTACCTTTCCGCAGCAAGGATAATTATATCATCATTGCAACTGTGACGCAAGCTGATTCTGGTTCATCGCCATTCATCTTTCTTGGCTCAATTTGCTTCTGTGTTTTGCTCGTCGGCGTTGGCCTTTGATCGCAGCACTTTCTTCATGTTTTTTTCGAACTTGGCACGCGGAATCAGCACACTATGCTGGCAACCGACACATTTGATTCGAATATCCATTCCCATGCGGATAATTTCCATTTCATTCGTTCCACACGGATGGGGCTTCTTCATCTGTACAATGTCCCCTAGTTCAAATGACTTACGCTCCACCCTTCTCTCCCCCTTTTCTTCCTTGTTCGTCTTCTTTTTCTAGGGTTACCGCCGTCTCCAATGCTGCCTGACGATGTTCCTCATCCTCCAGAGCCTTCTTGATGTTATTCTGAATATCACGCTCTACCACTGCCCCTGTATTCGGCATACATTCTGCCACAACACGCACAATATACTCTGAGGTGGTCATGGACTGAACCCCTAACACATCCGGTATATTAAGTATCTGTACATTGGATTCTTCAATGCCTTGGATTGCCTGTTTTACCAAGCCAACTGCTTCCTCCAGGCTACGCTCGGCCTTCATTGGCACATCCACTACCGCCAACGCGTTGGACATGGAGAAGTTTGTTACCGTTGTAATTGAGCCATTCGGTAAAATGTACACCTCACCTTTCCAGCTCACCAGTCTGGTTGTACGCAGCCCGATCATTTCCACTGTACCCTTGAAAGTACCTGTCTGAATGACGTCTCCTACGGCAAATTGATCCTCAAAAATAATGAAAAATCCGGTAATTACATCCTTAACCAAGCTCTGTGCCCCAAAACCAACGGCCAATCCAAGCACTCCAGCTCCAGCAATCAGCGGGCCGAGATTAATGCCCATTTGCGATAGCACCAGCATAATTAAAATGAAATTAAATACAATATTGGTTACGTTTTTCAGTAATTCCCCAACAGTTGTTAACCGCCTTGTGTTCAATCGAAACCTGCCGTTATCTCCCTTTTGTTGCATTGACTTATCTATAATTTTATTAATAACTCGAATAAAGATACGTGTGATGATAAAAATAATCGCGATTTTCAAAATTACAAACAAAAAGGTCGACCACATCGCACTATCGGTAAGCCATTTCCATACAGCATCCTTCCAGTGAATTGCACCTTTCACTACGTCACCCGTGTCTAAATTATCGGTCAACCAATGTATAAAGGTCATGCTGTACTCCTCCTTAAACAAGGGAACTACTCTTCCTGCTTCCCGAATTCTATTTCCTACTATTAGGATTTTGCAAAATCCTCACTATATAAGCTTATCTACCGACTTCAAACATATGGCTATGAATATTCTACTTCCTGTGAGTATAAAAGCATAAGTTTATCCATATACTAGCTACTATCCTGAGCATAAATGTTACCCGCAGGCTAATTGTTATCTCAAGGTACTGCGAGCGTAACCTTCACACTCCACTACAGAGCGAAAGGAAGATTCCATGACTCATCCATCTGACTTCATTCCGGGGCAAGAACCCCTAAGTTTAAAAATACCACACACAGATCCCGGGATCCAATCAGCCATCATCCATCGTCTACTGTTCCATCTCCATCAGGCACCGAGTCTGCAAAATATCGTCATTATTTGCATCGGCACTGACCGTTCTACTGGAGATTGTCTGGGTCCGCTCGTAGGTACGCATTTATCACGCTACAAAAGCCCTCTGTTTAACCTATACGGTACATTAGAAGAGCCTGTACATGCCATGAACCTGCAAACGACACTGAACGGCATACAAGCCCGATATGAACAGCCTTATATCATTGGTATAGATGCATGTCTTGGACAAACCTCCAGCGTTGGATGCATTCAGGTTTCAGATGGTCCTCTCAAGCCTGGAGCAGGTGTAAATAAAGAATTACCGCCGGTCGGCGATATCCATTTGACTGGTATCGTTAACGTCGGCGGCTTCATGGAATACTTCGTGCTGCAAAATACAAGACTAAATTTGGTAATGAAATTATCAGATATCATTGCTGGCAGCCTATACTCCGCGATTAAGGAGTGGCACTACCGTTCTGTCCTGCTTGCTGCGCAAGAGTGACGGCTTCTTTTTCTTCAGGTGATAAGGAATAGGTGGATTGTCCCGCTTCTAGAGGCTTGGCATACACATATGAGCCATCTCGGTTATAAATGCCGGTTAATACCATACCATCCTGATTGTCGTCTACAATAGCCAGAGAGAAGCTTAAATCGCTTCCTCTCTCACCAAAGGCATTATAGCGTTTGATGCCTATATGTCCCTTCAAGCCTGTCAGTTTACTACGTAGTGATTTCATACTTGCACGATGGGTTTCCTGCTCATCCTCAATCGTATCCATCTGTACCTTCAAATCAATCAACAGTGTTTCCAAATTCTCGACACCACTGCCTGCCATCATGGTTTCATACTTTCGCCGCATCTTCTTTAGCTTTGCACCCTGCACAATAATAACAATCAACAGGATGAGCAAAATAAGCACGATCCCTGCAACGATTCCGGCAAGCTGTTCCATGATTAGTCCATTCAATTCAGCCATATGCTTGCTTCTACTCCTCTACCCCAAAAATCATATTACTGCATACTTATATTTTATACGTTTGAGAACAGCGAAACAAATAACACAAGGCTATTAGTTTATCCATCAAAACCATTCTAATTCCTGCAATTCCAGACAAAGCAAAGACATATCTCACTTTCCATTTTGCTCAAGGAGACATGTCCATATTTCAACAAACTACTGTAATAGCTCCAGTAATCTTTCCAAATCCTGCTGACTGTAATAATTCAATTCAATTTTGCCTTTATCTTTATTGTGCTTGATCTTCACAGTTGTTTTAAAGCGTTCACGCAAGGACTCTTCCATATGGTCAATATAGGGGTCCTTTTTTCGTACCTTTGCTTTGGCTTTCGCCTCACCAGGCTTATGATCCAACTGCTGTACGGCTTCCTCCAGCTCGCGAACACTCCACTGCTGTTCAATACATTGTTGTGCTAACTGTTTCACCATGTCTGGATCTTTGAGGCCAACAATAGCTCTAGCATGTCCCATAGACAATGTTCCACGTGAAACATGATCTTTAACTTCTTCAGGTAATGCGAGCAAGCGAAGGAAATTGGCAATATGAGAGCGTGATTTCCCCACTTTCATGGACAACTCTTCCTGAGTTAAAGAAAACTGATCCATTAATCCCTGATAAGCTACTGCTACTTCCATAGCATTCAAATTCTCACGCTGCAAATTCTCAATCAGAGCAATCTCCATCACCTGCTGATCCGTAAAATTACGAACAACCACAGGTATCGTCGGATTCCCACAAAATTGAGATGCCCGAAATCGTCTTTCCCCGGCTATGATTTCATATCCTCGCAATACACTACGTGCAATAATAGGTTGGATAACACCGTGCTGACGAATGGACTCGGCTAATTCCTTAATGGACTCTTCATCAAACGTTTTGCGAGGCTGGTACGGGTTCGCACGCAACTGGCTTAGCGGAATGTCAACAACCTTATCCTCTTCATTGACCGTAAGGGAGGGAATGAGTGCATCAAGTCCTTTTCCCAACCGTTTACTCATAAGATACCACTTCCTTTGCCAACTCAATATATACCTCTGCCCCACGGGAACGGGGATCATACGTAATAATGGACTGGCCATGTGAAGGTGCTTCGCTGAGTCTCACATTGCGTGGAATAATCGTCTGATAAACCTTGCTTTGAAAATATTTTTTCACTTCTTCAATCACCTGTATACCCAAGTTCGTGCGAGCATCAAACATGGTTAACAACACACCTTCAATTTGCAATGAGGTGTTCAGATGTTTTTGCACTAATCGCACGGTATTCAACAATTGACTTAATCCTTCCAATGCGTAATATTCACACTGGATTGGGATAATGACTGAATCGGAAGCCGTCAATGAATTGAGCGTCAAAATACCCAGCGATGGTGGGCAATCAATTAGTATATAATCATAATTATGCTTAACGAGTTGAAGCGATCTTTTTAATCTCAACTCACGGGAAATAGTCGGCACCAGTTCAATTTCCGCGCCTGCTAACTGAATGGTTGCCGGAATTATATCTAATCCCTCAACCTGTGTACTGACAATAGCTTCGCTAGGATCAACCTCGTTAATGAGTACATCATAAATACAATTTGCCACATCCGCCTTATTGATACCCACACCGCTGGTTGTATTACCTTGCGGGTCGATATCCACGAGCAATACCCTTTTGCCGAGGGAAGCAAGTCCGGCGCCCAAATTAACGGAAGTAGTTGTTTTGCCTACTCCGCCCTTTTGATTGGCTACGGCTATTATTTTTGACACTTCATTCACCTCATAATTTAATCGGAATCCTGCTACACTCCATACCTGCAAAACGCTCTATGGAGACGTTACTTAGTCCTTATCTTAGGGATAACGGCAATTTCAGAATAGAATTGAGTATGCTGCGGTTTTATTCGGCGTTAGACAGAAAAAGCGGCAATTGCTGCCGCCTGTACGCTTCATCCCTTACTTACGTTTGGGAATTTGAATGACAATCTCATAGTGATCCTCATGATCAGATTCCTTGGTCTTGATATCCAAGCCTGAGCCAGACACCATATCAATGGATTGACGAATTGTATTCAGCGCAAGCCGGACATCCTTGGTAAAGGAAATCCGCTTCGATTTCTTATTAGTAGATACTTGTTTATAAAAGGCAACTCGTGCCTCTGTCTGCTTCACATTGAGTTCCTTGGCAATGACTTCATCTAAAACCTTGTACTGTAGTTCTTCAGTCTCTAATGACAATAATGCACGAGCATGACGCTCGGATACCTTCCGTTCCATTAGAGCCTCTTTCACTCTCTCCGGTAGATGAAGCAGCCGTATCTTGTTAGCAATAGTGGATTGGCTTTTGCCAAGTCGTTGAGCGAGGCTTTCCTGGGTGAGCTGATGTAGATCAATCAGCTTTTGGTAAGCTACAGCCTCTTCAATCGCAGTTAACCCTTCCCGTTGAAGATTTTCAATCAACGCGATGGATGCAGCTTGTGAATCATTAAACTCACGAACAATAGCTGGAATAGATTCCATACCCAGCTTGGTGACAGCTCTCCAACGACGTTCCCCTGCTATAATCTCATATTGCCCATTACGGAAACGAACGACAATCGGTTGAATTACACCATGCGTCTTAATGGTCTGGCATAGCTCATCAATCTTCTCGTCGTCAAATATGGTACGGGGCTGATAAGGACTGCTGACAATATCCCGAACTGGAATTTGTTTTATTTCGTCCCCAGTAGATCGCTCCGTCAAACCAAATAGCTTGGAAAATTGTTCTTTCATTCCGTATAATACCACCTAATTTCATAATAGCACCATACTAACAGCGCTTCGTGAAAAACAGTTCCTTACGCGGATCGTAGACCCTTCTATATGAAACAGCGCCGTAAGCGGGTACACTCCACGTACTCACCCGACATTTGTTGTCCCACTCCCCTATATGTATATCTGAATTCATGGGTATAGGAGCAGTCAACTTACATTAAAACGATTATCTCTATTCTATCACTTTTCCAGCCATAATCCTATCGTCTCTACCAGCTTTTCGGAAGGATCAGAGAATAAATTATGCATCCTCTTTGATCCCCAAATGTAAACAAGAACGCATGTTAGCAAAGAGGCTTTTATGTAAAGAGTCTATCAGCCATAAAAAAAGTGAATGTTTCACGTGAAACATTCACTTTCTTTCAAACATTTACACTAACGGCGCCTTCAAAGGAGTACCCGGCTTACGCGGATATTTCCGTGGTGTCGCCGCTCTTTTCTCAATAAAAATCATATGTCTGGCTGCATCTTCAACAGGTAACTGGAAGGCCTGAACATGTTTGATTTTTCCCTTTAGCTCTTTCAAACTGTAAGAAGCTTCCTTGATTTCCTCGGTAGGATCATTGCCCTTCATCGCCGCAAAGTGCCCTCCTTCACGGACAAACGGCAAACAAAATTCATTCAATACGGCGAGACGAGCAACCGCTCTGGCTGTCACTAGATCATAGCTATCGCGGTATCCTGGTTTACGCCCCAATTCCTCTGCCCTGCTGTGAACCAGTTCAACATTTTCCAAACCCAACTGCTCTACTACATGGGCCAAGAACTGTATACGTTTGTTCAACGAATCTACAATAGTCAACTGAATCTGCGGAAAGCATATTTTCAAAGGAATACCTGGAAAACCTGCACCTGACCCAATATCGGCCAGACTTTCCACATCTTTTAACGGAACATAAAAAGCCAGGGAAAGAGAATCATAAAAATGCTTGGTGTACACTGCATCGCGCTCAGTAATACCCGTCAGGTTCATTTTTTCATTCCATTCAACCAGCACACGGTAATATGCTTCAAACTGCTCTAACTGACTGTCATTAATCACAATACTATGCTCTGCCAGCCGCTGCTTAAATTGCTGTTGTATCGCGTCCATTATGATCCCCTTGCTGCTGTTACGCGGTTATAATGCTCCAGATAAACCAGCAAAATGGAAATATCCGCAGGGGTTACACCCGAAATACGGGATGCCTGACCAATCGACATCGGACGGATCTTTTCAAGTTTCTGCTTGGCTTCAATGGCCAGTCCTTGAACTTCATTGTATACAATATCCTCTGGAAGCTTCTTCTTCTCCATCTTTTGCAGACGCTCCACATGCATCAATTGCTTTTCAATGTAGCCCGCATACTTAATTTGGATTTCCACCTGCTCCTGTTCTTCCTCAGTAAGAGCTATAGGTGAAGGTGAGATTTGTGCTACTTGCGCATAACTGATCTCTGGTCGACGTAGCACCGTTAACAAATTACTGCCATCCTGTATCGGTGCAGATCCGCCTTGCTCCAGCATCTCATTGATATCAACTGGACGAACCTTCGCCAAGCGCAAGCGTTCAATCTCTTGATCTACCTTTTGCTTTTTATCCAAAAAGCGCTCGTATCGTTCATCCGTAATTAGGCCAATATCATGCCCAATCGGAGTCAATCGCAGATCAGCGTTATCATGACGCAACAACAGACGATATTCTGCACGTGACGTCAGCAAGCGATATGGCTCATTCGTCCCCTTCGTCACCAGATCGTCAATCAGGACCCCGATGTAGCCTTGCGAACGGTCCAATACGACAGGCTCTTTGCCCTGCACCTTACGAGCTGCGTTAATCCCTGCCATAATTCCTTGACCCGCAGCTTCTTCGTAACCGGAAGTACCGTTAATCTGACCTGCTGTGAACAAGCCTGGGACTTTCTTCGTTTCCAAAGTAGGCCATAACTGCGTAGGTACCATTGCATCATATTCAATAGCATAGCCGTTACGCATCATCTCTACCTTTTCCATCCCCGGAATCGAACGCAGTACAGCTAATTGTACATCCTCTGGCAAGCTGGTCGACAAGCCCTGAACATAGTATTCAGATGTGTTTTTACCTTCAGGCTCCAAAAAGATTTGGTGCTTAGGCTTATCACTGAAGCGTACCACTTTATCTTCAATAGATGGGCAATATCGTGGTCCCGTTCCTTCAATCAGACCAGAGAACATAGGCGCACGGTGCAAATTATCATTAATAATCTGATGTGTTTCTACTGAAGTATATGTCAGCCAGCAAGGAAGCTGTTCATTATCCGAAGACTTCGTTTCATAGGAAAAGAACTTCGGTTGATCATCACCTGGTTGTATTTCGGTTTTGCTAAAATCAATCGTGTCCTTATGCACACGTGGTGGCGTTCCTGTCTTAAATCGAACCAGATCAAAACCCAGCTCTCTCAAATGCTCAGACAATCTCAACGAAGGCTGTTGATTGTTCGGACCACTCTCATACATTAGCTCGCCCATAATGATTTTCCCGCGCAGATAAGTGCCTGTGGTCAGGACAACTGCTTTACTTCGATACTCTGTGCCCGTCTTCGTGATTACACCTACGCAATGACCATCTTCCATAATCAGTTCTTCAACCATACCTTGGCGTAAGGTCAAATTCGGTTCCTTTTCCATCGTTTCCTTCATCGCATGCTGATAAGAGAACTTGTCTGCTTGTGCACGCAATGCATGAACCGCCGGACCTTTACCAGTATTTAACATTCTCATTTGGATAAATGTCTTGTCTATATTCCGACCCATTTCGCCGCCCAGTGCATCAATTTCTCGCACCACATGCCCTTTTGCAGGACCGCCAATAGACGGGTTGCAGGGCATGAACGCGACCATATCCAGGTTAATTGTGATCATCAACGTGCGACAGCCCATCCGTGCTGCTGCCAAGGCCGATTCTACACCTGCATGGCCCGCGCCTACGACAATCACGTCATAGTCGCCTCCTTGGTAACCCATACCTTTCTTACCTCCTTATACATTTCGGTCTTCACGCCGAATATGCTCTTGTATATCTATAACGATAGCAGGCTTATATCAGCCATGCTTAAATGTTCTATTTGCCTAGACAAAATTGTGAAAATATTTGGTCTATTAGCGCATCATGCGCAGTATCGCCTACAATCTCACCCAAATGCTCCCATGCCAGCCTTACATCAATCTGGATCATGTCGATCGGAACAAATTGATCAGCAGCTTCATAGGCATCTACCAGCGATTGGCACGCCTTCTTCAACAAAGCAATATGCCGTACGTTGCTGACATATGTCATATCCGCTGATTCCAGCTTGCCGCTAAAGAATAACTTGGATATAGCCTGCTCCAGTCGGTCCGCTCCCTCATTTTCCTTCACAGACATCGGTACGATAAGCTCTTCAGGAACATAACGCAGCAACAAATCCCGGTCTACTTGGGCCGGTAAGTCCATTTTATTCATAATGACAATCGCTTGTCTACCGCGGATTTGTTCCATTAATGCCATTTCATCCTCATGCAGTGGTTCGTTGGCGTTAATGACGATGAGTAGCAGATCTGCTTCACTAACCGCCGTTCTCGAACGTTCTACTCCAATCCGTTCCACAACATCCATCGTTTCACGAATCCCAGCTGTATCCAGCAACTTGAGTGGAATATTATTAATCGTCACATATTCCTCAATAACGTCACGGGTTGTGCCCGGAATATCGGTCACAATGGCCCGCTCACCCTGAGCCAATGTGTTCAGCAGTGATGATTTCCCCACATTTGGTCTTCCAACAATCGCTGTGGTCAACCCTTCACGCAAAATCTTTCCCTGCTCCGCCATATGCAGCAGCCGATCAATTTCCATCATGACCTGACTGCTTTTATCCTTGATTAAATCAGATGTAAAAGATTCAACATCATGCTCAGGATAATCAATGTTCACTTCAATATGAGCAAGTGTCTCCACCAAAACATGACGCAAGCGACGAATATTCTGGGACAGCTGTCCATCTACCTGCTTCAAAGCCACTGAAAAAGCTTTATCTGATTTGGAGCGAATTAAGTCAATGACACCCTCCGCCTGACTTAGGTCAATACGACCATTCAGAAAAGCACGTTTCGTAAATTCCCCTGGCTCAGCCAGACGTATATTTTGCAGCAATAGTAAATCCATCACCCGTTTGACGGCTACGACCCCGCCATGAGTGCTGATTTCTACGACATCTTCTGTCGTAAAAGAGCGTGGCGCCCGCATTACTGTAACTAAAACTTCCTCCACCTTTTCCTGGCTTTGGGGATCTATAATATGTCCATAATGTACCGTGTGAGTTGGAGCTTTGCTTAGAGGCGTTTTACTACGAAACAAAGCCTCCACTTCCGTGACCGCATCTGGCCCGCTGACCCGTACAACCGCAATACCGCCCTCGCCGACAGCCGTTGCAATGGCAGCTATAGTATCGCTCAACATAAAGTTTCTACCTCCTATCAAGTAGAAACGACATTGCCGTCCTTCATCAAGGACGGCAGCCGTTTCAGCGAGAAATATAAGAAAAAAAGCAATGGCTTCTGCATCTTGCAGAGAGCCATTGCGTCGGATTATTTTTTAGCAATGACGACGCGCCGATTGGGCTCGTCCCCCTTGCTGTATGTTCTAACCAGCGCATGCTGTTGGAGCTTGGCGTGAATCAGCTTCCGCTCCTGTGACGGCATTGGCTCCAGCACCACTTCCTTGCCATAACGAATAGCCTGGTTCGCCAACCGATCTGCCAAATCCTCCAGCGTTTTTTGCCGACGTGCACGAAATTGCTCGGCATCCAGCACAATTCGGATGAATTTGTCAGAATGACGGTTGGCAACGATATTCGTCAGGTACTGCAATGCATCCAATGTCTGTCCTCTGCGGCCGATCAACATACCGAGCGACGGACCGGAGATATCCAGTGTACTTTCATCCTTGCGGTGGCGGACATCAACTTTAACGTCCAATCCCATTCCTGTTGCTGTTTCACGGATGAAACGCACCGCCTCTTCATAAGGATCTACATGTCCCGAAGGTGCTTCTGTGTTCATCTGTGCTTCCTGTGCAACAGGCCCAGTTTCTTCTGATAAAGCCTGTCCCACGCTAGAAGGTGCTTGAGCCGATACATGAAATTCAGCCGCGTGTGTGGTTTCAGGAGACGGCTCAGAGAGCAGCGTAAGCTCCACCTTCGCCTTCTTGACCCCGAGCCACCCCAGGAATCCTTTTGACGGCTGTTCCAACACGCTTACGGTTACCCGTTCACGGCTTACTCCCAGTTGGGAGAGTCCTTGTCTTACAGCATCTTCAACGGTTTTTCCTGATGTCACGACTTTGGTCATCTCGACTTTTTAGCCCCCTTCGTGTTTTTGCCGCCTTTTTTCTTACTATTGGAGGAACCCGTTTTCGCGAGACTGGCTGTTTTCACATTTGCCAGTGCTGCTTCTTTATCCTTATTCCGATAAAGGAAATAGTTTTGAATG
Organism: Paenibacillus sp. SEL3; assembly: GCF_054602585.1. Lineage (NCBI taxonomy): Bacteria > Bacillati > Bacillota > Bacilli > Caryophanales > Paenibacillaceae > Paenibacillus > Paenibacillus sp. SEL3. Next base: position 3,184,402 of record NZ_CM137725.1, read on the forward strand.
ATCGTGTAAATATTACTGTAGAACCAGTATAACGGCAAAGCGGATGGGAAGTTGTACGACATGAACAGAATCAGCACCGGATAGACGTACAGCAAAAATTGCATCGGTCCTTGCTGCGGCGTCGGATTCATTTTCATCATCATCCAAGTTTGGACAAATGTCGTAATCGCCGCCAAAATCGGCAAGATAAACAAGTGATCCGGTTTACCTAACTGGAGCCACAAAAAGTCATGATCCCGCAATGCCGAGTTATAATAAATGGCATTATAAAGCGCGATGAAAATGGGCATCTGTACTACCAAAGGAAGACAGCCAGCCATCGGGTTGACCTTGTTTTCCTGGAACAACTTCATCGTCTCTTGCTGGACTTTCTCAGGCGTATCCTTGTACTTCGCTTGAATTTCTTTTAATTGCGGCTGAATGGCCTGCATAGCTTTGGAACTACGTACTTGCTTGAGTGTAAGCGGCAAAATAATGGTTCGCACGATAATCACCAGAACCAGTACGGCCAGGCCATACTCTCCAGAGAACCATTGGGCAAATGTATCTAGCGCATACGAAAACCAGTAAACGACATATCTTTGCCAAACTGATCCATTGGCCAAGTCTGCCGTCGTGTAAGAATTGTGGGCCGTCTGGGCACATCCGGACAGCACAGCAACAAGTGCCAATAAGGCAATCAGGAGGAACCATTTTCCCCGTTGAGTCTTCAAACGCGACACTTCATAACCCCTTTCTTAACCAATCCATTCCAACGTAAATCATACCATATCCTGTAGGACAAAGATACTGACTATCGGCGTGAAGACTTGAGCAGCGAGGCTTTGCGTAGAACGTGCAGCACGCTTTTCTCCAGCTCTTGATACGACATTGTAACCGCACCCTTACGAACGATAAAAATCAGGTCAATCTGCTCCACCAATTCATGCTCATGATGGCGCACAATTTCCTTAACGATTCTGCGCATCCGGTTGCGAACTACTGCATTGCCGATCTTCTTGCTGGCCGAAATTCCGACGCGGAACTGCTCTACCTCTCTGCGGCGGAACCAGTACACCACAAACTGATGGTTGGCAAAAGATTTGCCATGGCGGTATACGCGCCCAAAGTCCGCCCGGTTTCGTAGACGCAATTTTTTTTGCACGGCGCTTCTCCTTGCTCATCTCTTTTACACATGTCGGTAAGCTAACCTTTACCTTTTATATAGTAAGAAGTATGGACAACATTCCAACATGGTAATCTCGCTTATTTTATATCCGTTTTCAAAAGCTTCATCTAATATAGGACAGGATGCTGGACTTCTCCCTCTTCTTTCACTACATTTTTACCAGAATAAAAGAAGGAATCCGCTCCCTGAATACCTCAATTATGAAAAAAAAGACCACCGTAGTGGTCTTTATGCACGCATTACGCACTCAATACTTTTCTACCTTTTTGGCGACGAGCTGCCAAAACTTTACGGCCATTCTTCGTGCTCATTCTTTTACGGAAGCCGTGAACTTTTTTACGTTTGCTGACATTCGGTCTGAAAGTCGGTCTCATTGTGCTGCACCTCCTTACAAGGAATACGTTTTATATGGAATATACCTAACATAGCAATCTCCACAAAAAACACCTTTGTACATTTAACCACAAATAGCGGTCAAAGTCAATGTACTTATAAACCCTCTTCCTCTTTTTCCCCTTCAGGAAGCCTCCTCCTCTTTACCCCGCTGACTCACTTCACTCTTTTATTCCCTTATTTCATAAAATTCCTTTCGTCTTTCCTCCATTATCAGCATTCTATTTGTAGTTTTCACTCCTCCAAAACTGTCCTTTTTACATTTATTCATTCTGTAACTTGAATCCATCCTATTTTCAGATCGACGTTATCAGGTTCGTTCAAAAATATTGTCGGAAACGTTACCGGAAATTTTCAACAGAAAAATAAGCCTCTGTGACCAAAAGGCAACGGCAATTATACACAGATTCACAAAAAGAACTGAATTGTGATTTAAATGGTCATAACCTGTGCATAACATTTTAGAGCGAAAAAGAGTTATTGTCGAAAACTGAACAAATTATAAACAATATCTTGTGTTGTGAATAAAAATTGTACACAACAGATTGAATTTGTGGATAAATAACCACGAGTCATTGAAATACAAGGCTTCTTTTGCTATGATGATATTACTTTTGAATGTGAATATGTTGTTTTACCCTCCATATTATCAACACCCTGTGGATAAAGTTGTGAACAAGTTCAATTTATCCATCTTTTTATTTTTGTGCGGATTCGGGATTCTGGGGATATATTCTACATTTTTCATTTGATTTCGACATATTGCAGTCCCGTTTTGGCCTGCGGGATCAAGAGAACGGATCGTGCCGCACATTCCCTCCTGAGAAATATCGCCTTTCTTCTGCTGGTCAGCAGCGGGATTTCCATTAGCTATTTTTCAGGGTCATTTTGTGCTGCGTTCTCTCACCACACTGCCGCATGTTTTAGGCGGCGGTATGTCTTTTTATGGCCTTCAACAACATTTTTGTGATTTTAGGCGTTTTGCCGAAGCGCCGAGAGCAGCTCTCTGCAGCTTAATTCGGTAAAATGTCAGGATTTAAAAGGAGTGACGTCTGTGGACAGCCATACCTCTGAACTATGGCAGCAAATTCTATCCATCATACAAACCAAGCTGAGTAAGCCGAGTTACGACACTTGGTTTAAGGCTACCAAGGCAGCGAAACTAAATGACCACTCCATTGTGATTTCTGCACCGACAACTTTTGCCGTGGAATGGCTTGAAAGCCGCTATACCAAGCTAGTCGGAGCAACGGTTTATGAGATTTTGGGCAAACAGCTAGAGGTCAAGTTCGTTATTGAAGAGAACAAGCCCGCCGAGGTCGACCTTCAGCAACAACCTCAGCAGCAGCCGGTCGTTCATGAAGAAGCTGTGTCCCATATGCTGAATCCCAAATATACATTCGATACATTCGTCATCGGATCGGGGAACCGTTTTGCCCATGCGGCATCGCTGGCCGTCGCCGAGGCGCCGGCCAAAGCTTACAATCCGCTGTTTTTATACGGTGGTGTAGGGCTGGGAAAAACGCATCTGATGCACGCTATCGGACACTATATTTTGGAGCACAATCCGGCCAGCAAGGTCGTTTATTTATCGTCGGAGAAGTTTACGAATGAATTCATTAATGCTATCCGGGACAACCGCGGGGAAAGTTTTCGGAATAAATATCGCAACATTGATATTCTGCTCATTGACGATATTCAATTCATTGCGGGTAAGGAATCGACGCAGGAGGAATTTTTCCACACGTTCAACGCGCTTCATGAGGAACGCAAGCAGATTATAATCTCAAGCGATCGGCCACCTAAAGAGATTCCAACGCTAGAAGAACGGCTACGCTCTCGCTTCGAGTGGGGACTTATTACGGATATTCAGCCGCCGGATCTGGAGACGAGAATTGCTATTCTTCGTAAAAAGGCGCGGGCAGAAAACCTGGATATTCCCAATGAAGCCATGATGTATATCGCTAATCAAATCGATACAAACATCCGTGAGCTAGAAGGGGCGCTTATTCGCGTTGTCGCTTATTCCTCCTTAACCAATCAGGATGTATCAAGTCATCTCGCGGCTGAGGCGCTGAAGGATATTATCCCGTCCAGTCGACCAAAAATGATCACGATCCAGGATATACAGCACCAAGTCGGGGAATTTTACAATTTACGGCTGGAGGATTTTAAAGCGCGTAAACGGACGAAGGCTGTAGCTTTTCCACGACAGATTGCCATGTATCTGTCTCGTGAGCTAACCGACTATTCTTTGCCGAAAATCGGCGAAGCTTTCGGTGGGCGTGATCATACGACTGTCATTCATGCGCACGAAAAAATCTCCAAATCCATTCAAGTGGATCAGGATCTGTTTAAAGTTATCAACAACCTAATAGAAAAAATCAAAAATCCAACCTGAACAAGTTCAGAGCCTATACACAATTTATACACATGTGGATAGGCTTGATTTTATTAGGGTTACAGTGACTTATCCACATATTCAGTGCGCCTATTACTATTACTAATATATTTTAAAGATATACATCACCTAAATAAGGCCCGCGTCAACGCGTGCTTGAAGGATTAAAACCCGTAGGAGGAACTTATGAAGATCAGCATTCTGAAAAACGTTTTGAACGAGGCTATACAACATGTATCCAAAGCGATATCAAGTCGGACTACGATTCCAATTCTGAGTGGTATTAAGCTGGATGTGAATCACCAGGGAGTAACGCTGACCGCCAGCGATACAGACATCTCCATTCAATCCTTTATTCCGATGGAGGATGGTGACCAAACTGTCGTTCAGGTCGAACAACCCGGTAGTGTTGTGCTACCAGCCAAATTCTTTGTCGAAATTATCAAAAAGTTGCCGTCGCAGGAGATCCGTATGGAGGTAAAAGACCAATTCCAAACCTTTATCTCGTCCGGTGCAACTGAAATTCAGATTGTTGGCTTAGATCCTGAAGAATTCCCGGTGCTTCCCAACATTGAAGAAAATCAAGTCATCTCTGTGCCAGGAGATTTACTTAAAAATATGATTAAACAGACGGTGTTCTCCATTTCCACCCACGAAACGACACCGATTTTAACCGGCGTGTTGTGGAATCTGGCTGAGGGGGAACTGAAGTTTGTGGCAACGGACCGCCACCGCCTTGCCACCCGCAGCGCTCATTTGGAGACGTCTGAAGGCTTGCGCTTTAGCAATGTTGTCATTGCGGGCAAAACGCTGAATGAGCTGAGCAGAATTATTCCAGACCAAAATATGCTTGTGGATATCGTAGTAGCGGACAATCAGGTATTATTCAAAGTAGATCGGGTGCTATTTTATTCCCGCATCTTGGACGGCACCTATCCTGATACTTCTAGAATTATTCCGACCTCCTACAAAACAGAACTGATTGTGGATACAAAAAGTTTAAGTGAGTCAATTGACCGTGCTTATTTGCTGTCCCGTGAGGAAAAAACGAATATCGTAAAAATGCAGTCGCTGGAAAATGGCGGTTTGGAAATTTCCTCTAGTTCCTCTGAGCTTGGCAAAGTGCGTGAGGAAGTAACGGTGTCCAAATTTGAGGGGGAGCCGCTCAAAATTTCGTTCAACTCCAAATACATGCTTGACGTGCTGAAGGTGATTGACAGCGAGCAGCTGACGATTGCTTTTACCGGCATTATGAGTCCCATTATTTTAAAACCGGCAGATTCCAGCAATGCGCTGTATATCATCCTGCCATATCGCACAACCAACTGATGTCTAGCGTTAACCCACCTGAGGACAACCGAAAGGATGAACAAGCCTTGAAACGAATATCTATACAGACCGAATACATCAAGCTCGATCAATTTTTAAAATTAGCCGATTGTGTATCCACAGGAGGCATGGCTAAAGCCCTGCTGCAAGAGGGACAAGTCCGTGTGAATGGTGAACCGGAAGAACGTCGTGGAAGAAAACTGTACCCAGGTGATACCGTAGAAGTAGAGGACAACGGAAGTTTCGAGGTTACAGCAGGAGCATGATCGCCTGGGTGGCAAGGACTCCTTTTAGGTACGGAGTAACAAGGGGGACCCTATGTGTTTGTGAACAACATTGTTTTGCAGCAGTACCGGAACTATGAGCAGCTGGAACTGAATGAATTTGGTCCCGTTAATTTGCTGATCGGACAAAATGCGCAGGGCAAAACGAATCTGGTAGAGGCGATTTTTGTACTAGCTTTAACCAAAAGTCATCGAACGTCCCGCGACAAGGAGTTAATCTCTTTCGGGGCTACTTCCACTCACCTAGCCGCAGATGTGGATAAAAAATACGGGAAAATCAGACTGGATCTCGCGTTATCCACACAAGGCAAAAAAGCAAAGATCAACGGACTGGAGCAGCGTAAATTGAGCGATTTTATCGGTTCGTTAAATGTGGTCATGTTTGCACCTGAGGATCTGGAAATTGTGAAAGGAACACCGGGGGTTCGCCGCCGGTTTCTTGACATGGAAATCGGCCAGGTTGCGCCAGGCTATCTGTATCATTTGCAGCAATACCAGAAAGTATTGGTTCAGCGAAATAACCTGCTCAAGCAAGCTTGGGGTAAGGATATGGCGTCAGTGCAGCTGATGCTGGAGGTATGGAATGAGCAACTTGTTGAGCATGGTGTTAAAATTGTTAAAAAGCGGAAACAATTTATAACAAAGCTACAAAAGTGGGCTCAGGCTATTCATGAAGGGATCGCAGGTGGGACGGAAGAGTTAAAATTAACCTATGTTCCCTCCTTCAGTGAGCCAGAGGAAGAAGATGAAGCTGTCTTATTGGAGCGATTTATGATAAAGTTATCCCAAATGAGGGAACAGGAAATCCGCCGTGGCATGACTTTGGCGGGACCCCATCGTGATGATTTAGCCTTTGCCATTAACGGCAGAGAAGTGCATACGTATGGCTCTCAGGGGCAGCAGCGGACGACGGCCCTGTCCTTGAAGTTGGCCGAAATTGAGTTAATTCATGAGGAAATTGGTGAATATCCTGTCTTGCTGCTGGATGATGTTTTGTCCGAGCTGGATCCCTATCGTCAAACCCAGCTGATCGAGACCTTCCAAAGCAAAGTACAGACCTTTATCACGGCAACCGGGGTTGAGACTTTGAACGCAGAACGACTCAAGGATGCCAATATTTATCACGTCCATGACGGGCATGTGGAACACTAAGGAGTGAGTGACCGCTATGTATATTCATCTGGGTGGAGAAAAAATCATCCGCTCGTCAGAGCTTGTGGCTATTTTCGATATCTCGATTGAAAAATCCTCTAAAATCTCCAAGCAATACGTGAACCATGCCCAACAGCAAAAGCATGTCGAGATGATTGGCGAAGAGGAAGCCAAGTCCATCGTAGTGACTCAGAATACGGTGTATTATTCCCCCATCTCCTCAACAACACTCAAAAAGCGGGCAAACCAGTTTGTTGCCAATGCTTAACCATAGAATCTATAGAAGTAGGTGAAAGGCATGTCTATGAATCAACCGTCTTATGATGCGGGCGAGATTCAGGTCCTTGAGGGCCTGGAGGCGGTTCGGAAACGTCCCGGGATGTATATTGGCTCCACAAGCGCCAAAGGTCTCCATCATCTGGTCTGGGAAGTTGTGGACAACAGCATTGACGAAGCGCTGGCGGGTTATTGTGACAGCATTCAAGTTGTGGTTCACGAAGATAACAGTGTTACCGTTACAGATAATGGACGTGGTATTCCAGTAAGCGAACACGCCAAAATGAAAAAATCTGCGCTGGAAGTCGTTATGACTGTGCTTCACGCAGGCGGTAAATTCGGAGGCGGAGGGTACAAGGTATCCGGTGGTCTGCACGGGGTTGGGGTATCGGTAGTGAACGCTCTCTCCAGCAAAATGATTGTTCATGTTAAACGAGACGGACATCTGTATGAGCAGGAATATCACCGTGGTGCTCCGCAGTATGATGTCAGAGTCATCGGTGATACAGACGAGACGGGTACCCAAACGACCTTCTATCCGGACGATCAAATCTTTACAGAAACGACCGTATATGATTATGATACGCTCCAAACGCGGATTCGTGAGTTGGCTTTCCTGAATAAAGGCATTGCAATCAGCTTGACTGACGAACGGACGGGAGCTAGCGATACATTCCATTACGAGGGCGGAATCAGTGAATATGTGCAATTCTTGAATCAAAAAAGAGAAGCACTACATGAACAGCCGATTTATGTCGAAGGCTCGCGGGATATGATTCAAGTCGAAGTTGCATTGCAATATAACGACAGCTATACCGAAAATATTTATTCTTTTGCCAACAACATCAACACCCATGAGGGCGGAACTCACGAATCAGGTTTCAAGAGTGCATTAACCCGGATTATAAACGATTATGCACGTAAAAATGGCTTGATTAAAGACAACAATGCCAACCTGACCGGTGACGATGTGCGTGAAGGATTGACGGCAATTATCTCCGTCAAAATTCCAGAACCACAGTTTGAGGGTCAGACCAAGACAAAGCTGGGTAACAGTGAGGTGCGAGGGATTGTCGAATCCTTATTCGCAGAGAAACTCCAGGAGTTCCTAGAGGAAAATCCGTCTGTTTCCCGCCGCGTGGTAGATAAATCATTACAAGCAGCACGTGCCCGGGAAGCAGCGCGTAAAGCGCGTGAGCTTACACGTCGCAAAAGTGCGCTGGAAATCAGTTCGCTCCCAGGCAAGTTGGCGGATTGCTCCTCTAAGGATGCTTCGATTAGTGAACTGTACATTGTCGAAGGTGACTCCGCAGGGGGATCAGCCAAGCAGGGGCGTGATCGTCACTTTCAAGCTATTTTGCCGATTCGTGGTAAAATCCTGAATGTTGAAAAGGCACGCTTGGACCGTATTTTGTCCAGTGATGAAATCCGGTCGATGGTAACAGCAATGGGTACAGGGATCGGAGACGACTTTGACATCGCCAAAGCCCGTTATCACAAGGTCATCATCATGACAGATGCGGATGTCGACGGCGCCCATATTCGTACGTTGTTGCTGACGTTCTTCTATCGGTACATGCGTAAAATCATTGATGCAGGCTATATTTATATTGCTCAACCACCATTATTCAAAGTAGAGCGTAACAAAGTTGTACGTTATGCGAACTCCGAGGCGGAACGTGATGAGATCATCAGGGAATTTGGAGAAAACGCGAAGTACAATGTACAGCGCTATAAAGGTTTGGGTGAGATGAATGCGACCCAACTTTGGGAAACTACGATGGACCCTGAGAGTCGTACTATGCTTCAGGTAACTGTCAGTGACGCGATGCTGGCTGATACACTGTTCAATACCTTGATGGGTGATAATGTAGAACCTCGTCGTGACTTTATCCAAGAGCATGCAAAGTACGTGAAAAATCTTGATTTCTAATGTGTAACGTTCCTTCCTAGTGGCTGTATTACATGCTCATTAGGTAGTATTTTGTAAGAGTTCACGAGGGGCGCCCAAATGGGCGTCCCTTTTCTTGTCATTAACCAGCCCGGGTGTATTTGAATATCTAATCTCATTGTTTTAGGCTTTTTTCTTAGAGCGCACGGGTTTACCTGTCGACGGAGAGTATCGGCCGTAGCCTACTGCATATCTGAATATTTTATGATAGAGGCTTTTGTTTGGAAGGGAAGAGAATACCTTGATTGCTGGTCTCGTATTAACCTCAAGAATCCACGGATAATTTTGCTGATCCAGTCCCACATCTAATCCGATTTCCCTTAAACGTGGGTATTTTTTTTGCAACTGCCAGGCTACCCGTTCGCCCATTTTCGATAATTTTTGCTCCAGTCGTACAGCTTCCTTTACATCCATATATGGAGCGACCAGCTCATTGAAAAAGCGTGTTGTCCCACCGCTGTGATGATTGGTGACGACTTTGTCAGGAGCAGCTACGCGTCCTACAATAAGTGTTGTTTCCCATTGGTGTCTCAAGTTCATCTGGGTTAATACCCTCAGATCGAAGGGGCGTTCTTCATGCTGAAGAAGTGGAATTCCACGTTGGATCAGATATGGACGTTTTCGTATGCGGGAAGAAACCACTCTGTGCAGATCTTCTAGACTTTCGAAGGTGAAAATGTCTACTTCATAGCGAAGCACATACCAAGTTCTCTCTTCGATGATTCCTTCTTCTGTCGGCGGGAGCGGCTCTGTCAGCCTCTCTGCCCGCATAACCCCTTTTCCATAAGTACCGTTATCCGGCTTAATATAGACAGTACCATACACGGCCAACATTTCGTTTAAGTGATCAAATGTGTACAACCGTGTTTCCGGTACATAAGCAGCCAATGTCGGATTGGGGAGAATGGCATTTGTTTTGGTCCACTTACTGGATACTCGTTGAATAGACAAGTAATCTCATCCCTTTCTTTTCGAAATATGAGTCATGTACTTGGAATCCGCAACACTTTAACAAAACAAGGGAAACTAAAGGACAAGCGCGTAAAACAATGATATAATAGAGAAATACGGCGTTTTTCGGAATTTTGCTAATTGAACCCTGACCGTATACGTATTGTATGTGGAAAAGGCCCTTATGGTGGGGGCTAATCCCCAGCTCTGGGGAATTTGTTATAATCAGGGCTTGTGAGTTGTACAAGAGAATAGCGATCTGCTACAGGCAGAAAGAGAATGACGAGGGATTTACGCTGTAAAGAGGACAGATGCGTTTAATTGTGCTCTTTTTGTGAAAGTAATATAATTATACAGATGAGGATTTCAGCCAAAATCCTGCGCAGAGAGCGGAGTGTATAGGCAGTATCTTGTTAGGCTTTTCACATAGAGAGCATTGTATTGAAGGATAAGAAGGAGGACCAGCATGGCGGATCAAAATAACTCGCAAATCATCAATAGGGATATCGGAGTGGAAATGCGCGAATCCTTTATGGATTATGCCATGAGTATTATTGTTAGCCGTGCCTTGCCTGATGTGCGGGACGGACTGAAGCCGGTACACCGTCGTATTTTGTATGCGATGTCCGAGCTAGGCATGTCGCCAGATAAGCCTTACAAAAAATCGGCAAGAATCGTCGGCGAAGTTATCGGTAAATATCACCCTCATGGTGATACGGCTGTATATGATACGATGGTGCGGATGGCGCAGGATTTTTCCTTGCGTTACATGTTGGTGGATGGACACGGTAACTTTGGCTCCGTGGATGGAGATATGGCCGCTGCGATGCGTTACACCGAAGCACGGTTGTCCAAGATTGCCATGGAAATGCTACGTGATTTGAACAAAGAGACCGTTGATTTTATGCCGAACTACGATGGTGAAGAGAGCGAGCCTGTCGTATTACCAGCACGTTATCCTAACTTGCTGGTGAATGGGGTCGGCGGGATTGCAGTCGGGATGGCTACCAATATTCCTCCGCATAACTTGGGAGAGGTTATCGATGGTGTACAAGCACTGATCGAAAACCCTGACATTACGCCGATGGAACTTATGGATTATATTCAAGGACCGGATTTCCCGACAGCAGGTTATATTTTAGGACGCTCTGGTATCCGTCAGGCGTACCAGACGGGCCGCGGATCTGTGACCATGCGTGCAAAGACCACCATAGAAGAGATCGGCAATAAAGCACGGATTATCGTGCATGAGCTGCCTTACCAAGTGAATAAGGCTCGCCTTGTTGAGAAAATTGCCGAATTAGTACGTGACAAACGTATTGAAGGCATTACGGATCTTCGTGATGAATCGGACCGTACGGGTATGCGTGTCGTTATTGAGTTGCGTAGAGATGTGAACCCGAATGTCGTTCTGAATAATTTGTTTAAACATACGGCTATGCAGTCGAATTTCGGTATTAATATGCTTGCCATTGTAAACAACGAACCGAAGATTCTAAACCTGAAGGATGTCTTGTATCATTATCTCAAACATCAGGTCGAAGTTATTCGTCGCCGGACAGAATTTGATCTGAAAAAGGCCGAAGCTAGAGCACACATTCTGGAAGGCTTGCGCATTGCTCTTGACCATCTGGACGAAGTTATTGCCTTGATTCGTTCTTCCCAAACTGCAGAAGCAGCTCGTGAAGGACTGATTGAGCGTTTCTCGCTCACTCTTGAGCAGTCTCAGGCTATTCTCGATATGCGTCTGCAACGTTTAACCGGTTTGGAACGTGAGAAGATTGAGAACGAATATAACGAGCTAATACAAAAGATTGCGGAATACCGTGAGATTTTGGCGAACGAGCATCTGGTACTCAACATCATTAGCGAAGAGCTGAATGAACTTAAAGGGCGTTTCGCTGATGAACGTCGCACTGAAATTACAGTGGGTGAAGAGAGTATTCTGGATGAGGATCTCATTCCGCGTGAAGATGTTATTATTACTGTAACCCATACGGGATATATCAAACGCCTTCCTGTTACCACCTATCGCAGTCAAAAACGCGGTGGTCGTGGTGTAGTTGGTATGGATACCAAAGATGAGGATTTCGTAGAGCATCTGTTCATTACGAATTCACATCATCATTTGTTATTCTTTACCGACAAGGGTAAGGTATATCGAATTAAGGCCTATGAGATTCCTGATCTAAGCCGGACAGCCCGGGGAACACCGATTATTAACCTGATTCAGATTGAACAGGGTGAGTCGATCAATGCGGTAATTCCAATCGAGGAATTTGTGGAGGATAGCTATCTTTTCTTTGCGACTCAGCATGGGATTATTAAGAAGACACCGCTTGACGACTATGCAAATATCCGCAAAGGTGGCTTGATTGCCATTAACTTGCGTGAAGATGACGCCCTGATCGAAGTGAAGCTGACGGACGGACAGCAGGAAATGATTATTGGTACAGCACAAGGCATGTCTATCCGTTTCCCTGAAAGTGATGTACGGTCTATGGGCCGTAGCGCTACAGGGGTTAAAGGGATCAACCTTGATGAGAGTGATGCTGTAATTGGTATGGACATCGTGGATACCAGCCTAGATATCCTGATTGTAACGGCCAAAGGTTATGGCAAGCGTACCCCTGTTATGGATTATCGTATCCAAAGCCGTGGAGGTAAGGGGATCAAGACGATTAATGTTACGGAAAAAAATGGTCCAGTTGTCGGTCTCAAGGTTGTAAAAACCGAAGAGGATCTGATGATTATTACAGCTAGTGGCACCTTGATTCGGACCAGCATGGGGGAAATCTCCACGATGGGTCGGAATACACAAGGGGTAAGATTGATTAATATTCGCGATGATGATTCGGTTGCAACGGTTTGTCGAGCGAACAAGAATGAGGAGCAGGATGAACTGCTTGAAGAATTATTAGAGGGTGGGGAAGCTGGAGAGGGCTCATCTCTATCATCTGTTGAACCAACTCTCGAAACGAATACAGAAGGTGCGGAAGGTAACGACCCAGAATCTTCTGAGGGCGAATAAGAGCCTGAATATGGAACAACAGTAGTTACTAAATTTTAGATGGAAGAGACTCTCTGACTATTTGGTCGGGGAGTCTTTCTTTTTCTGGCTAACGAATTCAGACAAGTATGCTTTAAATGGCATAAAATGAATGTACAGGATCAATCCCAAGTAATATAATGAC
>NZ_CM137725.1:3202500-3300000 GCF_054602585.1 Paenibacillus sp. SEL3
AAGGTGCCCGTACCGCAAACCGACACAGGTAGGCGAGAAGAGAATTCTAAGGCGCGCGGAAGAACTCTCGTTAAGGAACTCGGCAAAATGACCCCGTAACTTCGGGAGAAGGGGTGCCTCGGTAGGGTGAATAGCCCGAGGGGGCCGCAGTGAAAAGGCCCAAGCGACTGTTTAGCAAAAACACAGGTCTGTGCGAAGCCGCAAGGCGAAGTATACGGGCTGACGCCTGCCCGGTGCTGGAAGGTTAAGGGGAGTGGTAAGCCTTCGGGCGAAGCTATGAACCGAAGCCCCAGTAAACGGCGGCCGTAACTATAACGGTCCTAAGGTAGCGAAATTCCTTGTCAGGTAAATTCTGACCCGCACGAATGGCGTAACGACTTGGGCGCTGTCTCAACGAGAGATCCGGTGAAATTTTAATACCTGTGAAGATGCAGGTTACCCGCGACAAGACGGAAAGACCCCATGGAGCTTTACTGCAGCTTGATATTGAATTTGGGTACGATCTGTACAGGATAGGTGGGAGCCGTAGAACTTTGAGCGCCAGCTTGAAGGGAGGCATCCTTGGGATACCACCCTGATCGTATCTAGGTTCTAACTTGGTACCGTGAACCGGTGCGAGGACAGTGTCAGGTGGGCAGTTTGACTGGGGCGGTCGCCTCCTAAAGAGTAACGGAGGCGCCCCAAGGTTCCCTCAGAATGGTTGGAAATCATTCGAAGAGTGCAAAGGCAGAAGGGAGCTTGACTGCGAGACCTACAAGTCGAGCAGGGACGAAAGTCGGGCTTAGTGATCCGGTGGTACCGCATGGAAGGGCCATCGCTCAACGGATAAAAGCTACCCTGGGGATAACAGGCTTATCTCCCCCAAGAGTCCACATCGACGGGGAGGTTTGGCACCTCGATGTCGGCTCATCGCATCCTGGGGCTGAAGTAGGTCCCAAGGGTTGGGCTGTTCGCCCATTAAAGCGGTACGCGAGCTGGGTTCAGAACGTCGTGAGACAGTTCGGTCCCTATCTGTCGTGGGCGTAGGAAATTTGAGAGGAGCTGTCCTTAGTACGAGAGGACCGGGATGGACGTACCGCTGGTGTACCAGTTGTTCCGCCAGGAGCACCGCTGGGTAGCTATGTACGGAAGGGATAAGCGCTGAAAGCATCTAAGCGTGAAGCCCCCCTCAAGATGAGATTTCCCAATTAGTAAGACCCCTTGAAGACGACGAGGTAGATAGGTTGGGGGTGGAAGTGCAGTAATGCATGGAGCTGACCAATACTAATCGGTCGAGGGCTTATCCTAAGATAAAACGCAAATGAGTTTCGGATCCAGTTTTCAGGGTGTAAGCTTTGTATTGTATAAGCTCAAGTGGCTTATATGGAACAAGTAAACACACAGCATTTGGCGATGCTGATTCCTGAAAAAGAATTTACGATGTAAATTCATGTTTGGTGGCGATAGCGGAGGGGTTCCACACGTACCCATCCCGAACACGACCGTTAAGCCCTCCAGCGCCGATGGTACTTGGACCGCAGGGTCCTGGGAGAGTAGGACGTCGCCAAGCAACAGGTGAAGAGGACCATGATCTCATTGAGATCATGGTCCTCTTTTGCATATACGTATATTTTGGGAATATCCTTGCAAAAGGAAGGTAACATTTTTGTTACGGAATGTAAGAGTAAACCCTGTATAATATAGGTATTGAATCCCATACACACACGCTGCATTGTTGCAGAATTATGCAAACTCCATCATAGGGTTTTTGTATAATCAATCAGGCTGGTAAGGAGGGAAGATCATGCGGCGAAATAAATGGCTTGCTCTATTGGTGCTATTCAGTGTCGCTGTCGCGATTCTTACCGGGTGCGTGGAAGAGGAGCCTTCTTGGACATCGTTTGAGGGTGCTGCCAACGAGAAGACGTTTCCGGTTCCCAAAGAAGCTAGTAAAACCGATCGGGCCAGCAGTAATTCGGACATGGACTATGTTCGCTATGCACTGCCAGCGTTGAAGGAAAGTGATAGTCTACCTGCTCCTTATCTAGAGGAGATTGCAGCTTGGGGGTGGACTGAGGAACCGAATCTATCCACCTCCAATCAGAAGGTGTTTCAGAAAAATAAACACATGGTGCATTTGTCTGTGCATGATGGTTCTTTTACTGTATTGGTTCCAAAAGACAGAAAGGCTGTTGTGAAGAGCAAAAGCGTGGATCTTAATTAGGAGTACGGTTTTCAACCGGTAAGCAGCATAGGACTTAATGTAGATCATATTTATAGTAAACTCATAGCGTATCGTATGCTGTGTATAATGAGGAATGATGAGATTGGATGTGGGGAAGCACTCAGAACTGCCGTTGAGTAGGGAGTAGCTTCCTTTTATATATTTGCATGTTGAATAATTGCTCTACATTAATAATGAGGATAAAGGTGAGGAAAGTTTACTTGATAAGAGAATAAAGCGATTATGGTTGTTAAGTCGCAAAAAAAGGAGTAACCGATTGAGGTTGCTCCTTTTTGCTTCAGTCTAGATCGTTGTAGGTAGTTCAGATCGGAATTTTTTATCTGTACGGATATGAGTGGTTAGATTTACTGTTGATAATATGAGGCATCTTCATCGGTAAACTTCAACATGCCGTCTTTTCTCTCGCCCGTAAGCCGACTGAGGATGTATAGACGCGGTGCAATAAGCCATAGATGCCAGAAGAGTAAGGATACCGTAAAGGCTGGTGGAGACCAGAGAATGAATACGCCTGATAAGCAGATACCGATCCAGAGGGTATGTATGTGCACACGACGAAAGATGCTATAGCCTATGTACTGGTCTGTCATATAGCCTAGCCATGGTAACTTACGGTGGAATGTCCAACGTTTGCGGAAGGATGCTCCGCCACCGATGTATAGGACAGATCGTGAGATTACGAAGTGTACCCATAAGGTAAGGAAAAAGGCAAGAGCAAACAAAAACACGCTAGGCCAGGAAAAGGCAAGAAGCAGAAAGAGAAGCATAATAATAGGCAGTGAAATATGACTCCATACTAGTTGACGCGGTATACTGATTTTTTTAATGAGCTTGTAGTGATAGTAGGTAGCTTTGGTTCCGGTTTCCTCTGTCATGCGAACAGTCCTTTCATTAATCTACTGCATCACAAGTGGCTTCCCGTCCACAGCCGGAAAAAGGGACGGTACTTCGCTCATGCCGCTTTAAATAAGCATTTAATCGTTTTTGTAGAAATACAGAATGATCGACATCCAGTGTTAGCTAGCCTACTCTATAATTACTGGAAAAGCTATCACTGATGAAGTGTTCAAGGCTCCGATGAAAGGGTATCCATACATAAGAGCTTTTTCTTATTATATCGGCATAGACGGCTGTTTTTTAAACATACGGGGTACAAACACCATAATGGCCCAGGAGGAATATATATAGAGTATATCGTCAAACTGAGCTATGAAAAGGTTTAAAATAGTAGAAAGTGCCCCATACTAATAGTAAAA
The DNA here is from genome assembly GCF_054602585.1 of Paenibacillus sp. SEL3. Lineage (NCBI taxonomy): Bacteria > Bacillati > Bacillota > Bacilli > Caryophanales > Paenibacillaceae > Paenibacillus > Paenibacillus sp. SEL3. Next base: position 3,205,978 of record NZ_CM137725.1, read on the forward strand.
GAAACAAGGTGGGATGGATATGCATGATCAAGGCGGCCACCGCTGTATTATATGCGGACAGCACAAGCATGAAGGCATTTTTATCGTTTCCGAGTTTATCTGTGATACGTGTGAAGCTGAAATGGTACACACGGATGCAACTGATGCCAAATATCATTTTTTTATTGATCAACTAAAGCAAATCTGGGTACAGAAAAATGCATAATATCCTTTGCTAATTAGTCTTTGAAGGATTGGCATTCAAGGTCTGTCGATACGGGCCTTTTTTTCTGTGAGTAAAAGTAGGATTCCGCTTGATTTTACGATAAAATAAGGTAGATATAAAGCTTTGTTTGGAAGGATTGCAGAATGATGGGGAAAAAGGCGGTACACGCACCATTAATGGAAGCTCTAATACGTTACCGGACTCAGGGCAATGCTTCTTTCCATGTGCCCGGTCATAAAAATGGACAAGTATATGAGCATGAAAATATTGCATCTCTGTTGCAAGAAGTGATGTCTATTGATGCGACAGAAATTACTGGACTGGATGATTTGCATCACCCAGAAGATGTGATTCGTGAAGGGCAAGAGCTGGCTGCAAAGTGTTTTGGTGCTGAAGAGAGCTTTTGGCTAATTGGAGGAAGCACGGTCGGTAATTTGGCTATGATTTTAACTGTATGTACGGAGCCGGGAGATCTACTGCTGGTACAGAGAAATGTACACAAATCTGTCCTGAACGGTCTCATGCTGTCAGGGGCTAATGCGGTATTCCTGGATCCGGAAATAGATACACTGAGCGGATTGGCGGTTGCCCCAACGACGGATACAATAAAGGCTGCACTGAAGACATATCCTTCGGCAAAAGGGGTGTTACTTACACTACCTAATTACTATGGGATGGGACATGACCTAACGGCAACGGCTAAGGTCTGTCATGCAGCCCATGTGCCGCTATTGGTAGATGAGGCCCACGGTGCCCATTATGGGCTGCATCCTCGTTTGCCAGCCTCTGCGCTATCCTGCGGGGCTGATGTAGTCGTCCAATCGACACATAAAATGCTCCCAGCCATGACCATGGGGGCCATGTTACATGTGCAGGGAAAGAGAATTCATCGGGAACTACTTCGTCAGCGACTGGCGATGGTGCAAAGCTCTAGCCCTTCTTATCCGTTAATGGCTTCATTGGATTTGGCAAGATGGTATATAGAGGCGTATGGAGCAGATGCCTTTACCATGGGCTTAGCGGCAGTAGATGCTTTTAGAAAGGGCCTGGAGCAGCTCCCGCGCTTTCGCTTGTTAGAATCTACACAGCAGGCACTAGAGGGGGAATACGCTCACAGGGGAACCTCTGAGGTCCTAGAAAGGGCTGAGGAGGGAATAAGCAGATATTCAACCCAGGATCCCTTTAAATTGGTGCTGTATGATACATGGGGTATACTGGATGGATTTGAACTCAAGCACGAATTGGAGACTTACGGATGTGTTCCAGAGATGAGCGACGAAAAACATGTTGTTTTATTGTTTACGTTAGGCTCTACGGCTAAGGATGCGAGTCACCTGTTGCAGGCTCTTGTGCATATAAATAATGATATAAGATTTAAGGAGACGGCTGGTGAGCCGGGGCCAACGGAAAAAGAGCAGCAAAGACTCGAATTAGATTTTTCCACGTGGAACAATGATAGAATGAAGGGATACTCTATTCCGGTGCCGTTTGGGCTTCGACCGATTAGCCCCGATCAGATGGAGACGGTGCCTGTAGAGGAATGCGCTGGTAGGGTAGCGGCCGAAATGATTATCCCGTATCCTCCAGGTATTCCACTGCTATATGCAGGAGAAACGATCACAGAAGCGATTGCACTGCGGATGGGTCGTCTACGTAAGCTGGGAGCCAAATGGCACGGGGTAGCAGATGAAAGTATGCTTACAATTCGGGTATTCCGTTTACAATAAAGATTAGATACTAGAGACTTAACAAATACAGAAGACTGAATAAAAGAAGCATACGTAGCCTGTGGGTGACTTTTATTTTTCAGACAGGAAAGCAGGGAATAACATGAATCGCAAAGGGATTTTTATTACACTGGAGGGGGGAGACGGCTCCGGTAAAACAACTATGATTCAACGGCTGGCGAAGTTTATGGAGGAAGAAGGCTATCCAGTCATCACGACAAGGGAGCCGGGTGGCATCGAAATTTCCGAAAAGATTCGTTCTATCATTTTGGACCCTGCTCATACCAGTATGGATGCTCGAACAGAGGCACTTTTATACGCGGCGGCACGGCGTCAGCATTTGGTGGAGAAGGTAAAGCCGGCTATTGAACAGGGAGCTATCGTATTATGTGATCGTTTTGTGGATAGTAGCTTAGTCTATCAAGGATTTGCAAGAGGAATCGGAATTGAAGAGGTAGCTTCAATTAATCGTTTTGCGGTAGATGATTGGGAGCCGGATGTCACATTTTATCTGGATATTGAGCCCGAACTGGGATTGGCAAGAATTAGTGCGTCACGAGGAGCAGAAATGGACCGCCTCGACATGGAGAGTATATCGTTTCACCATAAGGTGCGAGAGGCATATTTGGAGTTGGCTCGCAAATTTCCGGAGCGAATTACAATTGTTGATGCATCTCCGGCGCCAGAGCAGGTGGAGCAAGTATTGAAGGATTTGCTGAAAACACGGTTTGCTCAGAATTTTAGCATATAATTGTCGAAGGATATACGGTAAAATTGAGCTAGGGACAAGGTTGTCTCTAATATGACTTGAAGGAGGAATACAGGATGAAGCTGATTATTGCGATTGTACAGGATAAGGACAGTAATAGATTATCCAGCGGACTGGTGAAAGCTAATTTCCGTGCTACCAAATTGGCGAGCACAGGAGGATTTCTGCGTGCAGGTAATACGACATTTATGATCGGTGTTGATGACAATCAGGTGGACTCATTAATGAACGTCATTCGCAGCAGTTGCAAGGTTCGTGAACAGCTGGTCACACCCGTTACCCCTATGAGCGGGACGACGGACTCCTATTTACCGTTGCCTGTTGAAGTCCAGGTGGGTGGAGCGACGGTATTCGTGATGCCTGTAGACCGTTTCGAGCATTTCTGAATCTACACAATAGGGCCTATTCTGCCGATATGATAGGGGAATCGCCTGTATCTTCCTGCATGATGGGAATGAGGGCAGATCTACTAAAACGGCAGCGCTACAGCGCAGTCCCCGGAAAGCCGAAGAAACCCTGAGTTCTAGGTTGAACTGTTCATGAAGGGGGAAAGTGGAAGCATCCGGGGAGAAAGCAGGTTTATATGAAAATAAATCCGGGCTATCGCCCTTTACAAAGTACATTGTCTACAAATGAAATGAGTGCAAAGCCAATTCAGCCCAAGAGCTTCTCCGACGTTATGCAGCAAAATGGTGAGCAAGCTTCGCAGGAGGAATTGAATCGGCGCTTTAAGGAAATACAAATGCAGGGAGATCGTCTTGCACGTTCAATGACGATTCGTGAGCTGAAGGCCTATAAGATGCTGGTTAAACGGTTTTTGGAAGATACCGTTCGGCGAGGCGTGTCCATGAAGGACACGAAGGGCTGGGATCGCCGGGGACGCAGCAAACGTTATAAGCTGATTGATGAAGTGGATGAGCTGTTGCTCAAAATGGCAGATGAACTGCTCGAAACCGAGCAAGGCAAGATTGAGCTTTTGCAAGGGGTCGGTGAGATCAGAGGATTGCTAATTAATCTCTCATTTTAATGCAGACTTATGTTATAAATGAATACAGACGGGCTATTGCCACGAAGAAATAATCTGCTTGCTGATCATGCTGGCAGATTATTTTTGACTATGTACATGCCTGGAAGAACAACGATTTGCCGATGGATCACAGTTGTTTTCAGTGGAGAAAGTGAGGAAATATGTCTTTTCAACATATAATGGGCCAGGATGTAGCCAAAAAAATGCTGCAAAGTGCACTACGGAATCATACGGTCAACCATGCCTATGTTTTTAGCGGGCCGCCGGGAAGCGGGCAGATGAACATGGCGCAGATCTTTGCTAAGGCTTTATTTTGTGAGCGACAGACGGACGATGCATGTGGGGAGTGTTTGTCATGCCGCAAGGTAGAGCACGGGAATCATCCAGATTTGCATATTGTAGAGCCGGATGGAGCTACGATTAAAATTGATCAGATTCGCGGGCTTCAACGTATATTTTCTTACAAATCTGAAAGCTCCAATCCGAAGGTATATATCATTCGACAGGCGGATACCATGACAGTGCAAGCTGCTAATAGCTTACTTAAATTTCTGGAGGAGCCCCAAATTCCAGTGGTCGGTATACTCATTTCTGAAAATGGACAGGCGTTGCTGCCTACGATTCAATCACGGACGCAGCAGGTTCCTTTCCACGCTTTACAGCCGGAGGTGATGATGCAGGCATTAATTGGGGAAGGCTATACGGCAGGGCTTGTCCGGTCGGTCGTTCATATTGCTTCAGGACTGGAATCATGTAGAGAAATTCTCCAGCAGAATTGGTTTGCAGAAATTAGAAACGTAGTGTTACAATTAGTGAAGGAGTCCATGAGTCGGGGGAGCTCGTCTATTATTCTGGCTCAACAGAAGATTTTTAAAACTGGACTTTCTGAACACCTGGATATTCTGTTTCATCTGTTTCATTTGTGGTTTAAGGATATGCTTCATTTCCGTTACGGAAGGCACGAAAGCATTGTTTTCATAGATCATTTGGAGTCCGTCTCCAAATTGGCAATCACCCGCAGCACGGAACAATGGGTCTCTTATATGGATTTGGCCGCGAATTGCAGGAAGAAGCTCCGTTTTCACGTCAACGGGCAGTTATGCGTGGAGCAGCTTCTGATTGGGTTGTCCGATACAAGCGGTTCTATCACCGGCTAACAGGAAGGCGCGCTTGTTCCACTCTGCACAATCCGCGACGCCAGGTTCCCGGTTTGTGCGACAGTGAGACTTCAATTGCGGCCATTCGTACAATGTCGGCTTCAAATGAGGTTTAGTGGCATACAAGGGGGTTAATTTTTGTATAGTGTAGTGGGTGTCCGTTTCAAGAAGGCGGGCAAGACTTATTATTTTGATCCGCTGGATCTTCCAGTGGAGAAAGAAAACTGTGTCATTGTAGAGACCGCGCGCGGTATTGAATATGGCAAGGTTGTAGTGGGCAAAAAAGAGGTAAATGATTCGGATGTTGTCCTGCCCTTAAAAAAAGTCATTCGTATTGCTGGGGATGATGACGCTCTTGTGGTAGAAGAGAATAAATTAGCGGCCAAGGATGCATTCGGCACGTGTTTAAATAAAATTAAAGACCATGGCCTTAAAATGAAATTGGTAGATGTAGAATTTACATTTGACCGCAATAAGATCATTTTTTATTTTACGGCAGAGGGTCGAGTAGATTTTCGAGAGCTTGTAAAGGACTTGGCCAGTATTTTTCGTACACGGATCGAGCTGCGGCAGATCGGCGTACGGGATGAGGCTAAAATGCTTGGCGGAATTGGACCTTGTGGACGTATTCTGTGTTGCTCCTCATGGCTGGGGGATTTTGAGCCGGTATCTATTAAGATGGCGAAGGATCAGAGTTTGTCGCTGAATCCGACGAAGATTTCCGGGTTGTGCGGGAGATTGATGTGCTGTCTCAAGTTTGAACATGATAACTACGAAAGTATGCGAGAAGAGCTACCTCAGGTGGGTAAGATGGTTATCACCTCTTTGGGGGAAGGTAAAGTCGTAGGTGTGAATGCAGGTCATCGCACGGTGCATGTTCAACTGTTTGAGATCAGTAAGGTCAAGGAACTTCCAATGGACGATGTAGTCGTCAAGTAAACCATTAGGTTGCTTCGGGGTGGAAACTTGGATAAATTAAATGTTTTTGCGCGTATTCACGAAATGGAAACCCAAATGGGACAGTTGCATAGCGATCTGGGTGAATTGAAACTGGCAGTTAAAGAGCTGCTGGAGGAAAATCAACGACTAACGATTGAAAACGAACAGGTGCGCAAGATGCTCAAACGTGAAACCTCTGGAGAAGAAAAGACGGCAAACAAGCCGAAGCTTCCTCCTCCGATCGTCATTAAGGATGAAGGGCAAACGGGTGAGGTCGTGGGCGAAGGCTACGACAATCTAGCAAGGCTGTATCATGAAGGATTTCATATATGCAACGTGTATTACGGACATTTGCGAACGGAAGGCGATTGCCTCTTCTGTCTGTCATTTTTGAATAAATAAAAACAAGCCGTAGGAGCAAGATGCCTACGGCTTTTTTTGTAGGGAAGTATGAGTGAAAAGCGACTTTGGTTATAAAAGATGGGAGAGCACTATGGAGGAAAAAGAAAAGAAGTCTGAACGAATTGATGATCTGCTTTCACATAATTTGCGCATTATCCAGAGTGATGAAGTATTCAGCTTCTCGATGGATGCGGTCTTGCTGGCACGTTTTGCTGGTATTCCGCAGCGTGGAAAGATTCTTGATCTGTGTACAGGCAATGGGGTTGTCCCCCTGCTGCTAACGACACGAACAAAAGCGTCTATTGAAGGAATTGAGATTCAACCACGCTTGGCAGATATGGCTAGACGCAGTGTCAGCTTGAATGGATTAGAAGCAGCAATTCAGATTCGGGAAGGGGACCTGCGTGAGCTGGTTCACATCACGGGACATGGTGTTTATGATGCGATTACCGTGAATCCCCCCTATATGCCGCTAAATGGTAGCGATATCAAGCTGAATCCTCACCAGGCAATTGCCCGTCATGAAGTGAACTGCACACTGGAAGAAGTCATTCAGGCATCCACCCGGCTTGTCCGTAATGGGGGAAAAGTATCCATGGTTCATCGCCCGCAGCGGCTGGGCGAGATTATAACCTTGATGCGTAAACATAGTTTGGAACCCAAAAGAATACGTTTTGTTCACCCACGAGTTCATATGGAAGCCAATATGGTACTGGTTGAAGCATTACGTGACGGTAAACCCGAGGTTCGTTTGTTGCCTCCGCTCATTGTATATCAGGAAAATGGGAATTATACTCAGGAGATAAGAGATATCTATGGAGAAGTAAGCAAGGGGGATTCTGTGTGAAAGCAGCTGTACAAAAAAGCTTTAGTAACAGCGAAGAAGAACGGGGAAAGTTGTATCTTGTTGCAACACCCATTGGGAATCTGGAAGATATGACCTTTAGGGCAATTAACACCTTAAAGTCGTGTAGTATTATCGCTGCCGAAGATACGCGGCAGACACGTAAACTGCTCACTCATTTCGAAATCACACCGGATATGCTCTTTAGTTATCATGAACATAATAAGGTTGCCAGTGGGCCTGAACTGATACGTTACATAATAGAAGGGAAAAACTTGGCGCTGGTTAGCGATGCAGGTCTACCGGCCATTTCTGACCCTGGTTCGGATCTGGTCAAGCTGGCACTGGAAGCGGGAATTAGCGTCATCCCCATCCCAGGAGCGAATGCGGCACTATCTGCTTTAATTGCCTCAGGACTGGATACAGAAAGGTTCACCTTCGCTGGTTTTCCACCACGGGAGAAAAAGGACCTAGAGAAGCTGTTGCTATCGTTTCAGGTATCTCACGGCACAATTATTTTTTATGAATCGCCTCATCGTATTGTGAAGACATTGATGGTGTTGAAGGAAACATTAGGTTCACGCAAAGTGGTGCTTGCGCGTGAGCTGACCAAGCTGCATGAGGAATGGGTACGAGGAACCGTGGAGCAATGCCTTGCTAAACTAGAGGAAAATCCACCGATTGGTGAGTATTGTCTAGTGGTTGAAGGAAAAGACGAAGAGGAAGAAGAACAGGAACGTCAGGCATGGTGGCAGTCCTTATCTTTGGAGTCCCACGTCGCACATTACGAGCAAGAGGGACTTACACGCAAGGACGCAATGAAGCGTACAGCCACAGATCGTGCAATCTCCAAGAGAGATGTTTACAACGCACTCTTATGAATATCTGCCTAAACAAAAAAGGGCCTTCCAACGGTTGGGTTCAAACCGTGGAAGGCAACAAGGAGTGTATATGAAAAAGGTTAGAATTAACAATATCTGATAAGTCTATTATATACTAAAATTCTCAGTTTGTCACAGGTGTTGGGATTTCAGAAATGCAATCTTGGCAAACAATTTTCCCTTTGAAGTAAATTACGTTCTCAGCATTACCGCAGAAGATACAAGCAGGCTCGTATTTTTTAAGCATGATGCGTTCGCCATCAACATAAATTTCCAACGCGTCTTTTTCCCCGATTCCCAGGGTACGGCGCAATTCGATTGGAATAACAACACGTCCGAGCTCGTCGACTTTTCTTACAATACCAGTGGATTTCATCATAATAAATCAGGCTCCTCTCGCCGTTTAAAATAATATAAGTGTCATGATTCGACAAAATTTTCTCTTTTCTGATATTTACTATACCAACGATTCCCAAAACAGTCAACCTAAAAAATGTAGTAACAGTCTGATTATGCAAAAGTATTTAGATTAAAGAGCTTTACTCATGTGCATTGCCTTATCTTATTGATGATTTATTCAATTTGTCGATTTGGAAATGTCGAAAAACTATAATTCGACATATTACGACAAAGAATGTCGAATGAGGGAAATGCTTTAGGATTTTATTGTATTTTAATCCATTATTCCGAATATTAAAGGAGCTGATATCTTGCACCAGCCACTCAGTGAAGAAAAAGTATTTAAAGACCCGGTACATAATTACATTCATGTTCAGGATACTGTGATATGGCGGTTGATCAACACGCCGGAGTTCCAACGTTTACGCCGCATACGGCAGTTAGGCACATCGTATCTTACGTTTCATGGAGCGGAGCATAGCCGTTTTTCACATTCATTGGGCGTATATGAGATTACGAGAAGTATTATTTCTCAATTTGAACGTGGAGATTTCCCAGATTGGCCGAAAGAGGAAAGGCTGGTTGCTCTGTGTGCAGCTCTATTGCATGATGTGGGGCATGGCCCATTTTCACATTCAATTGAGGAAGCCTTTCATATGAACCATGAGGATTGGACATGCCGCATTGTACTGGGAGACACGAAGATCAACGCCGTGCTACGGCAAGTCGACGAGAAGCTTCCACAAAAGGTGGCTGCAGTTATAGCCAAAACGTATGATAAGCCGATTGTTGTTAACTTGGTGACCAGTCCGCTAGATGCCGATCGTATGGATTATTTGTTGCGGGATGCTCATTCGACAGGTGTCAACTACGGCACGATTGATTTGGATCGTATTTTACGACTGTTGCGTCCTCATAATGGGAGAATTGTTGTGAAGGAATCAGGCATGCATGCAGTAGAGGATTATTTAATGTCACGCTATCAGATGTATTGGCAAATTTATTTTCATCCTGTAACACGCAGCTCGGAGATCCTTTTACGTAAAATTTTCAAGCGAGCAAAGGAATTGTTTAAAAACGGATATGAGTTTGGTTTTCTGCTGGACCCGCTGCCGGATCTGTTGAAAGGAGAGCTTACAGTAGAGCAATATCTAATGCTCGATGAGTCATTAATTCAGACCGTATTTAGCCAGTGGAAACGAGAAAAAGACGAAATTTTAAGTGATTTGAGCAGCCGCTTTATGGACCGTAGATTGTATAAATATGTAGAGATTGAAAATATGGATACAGATACCATTGACAGTATTCGGAAAGCTTTGGAAGAGGCTGGTTTGCACCCTGAATATGATTTTGAAATTGATTTTCCGACGGATCTTCCTTATGATGTGTTTCGGCAGGGTGGCTCGACGGACAACCAGATTTTACTGCTTGGACGTCAGGGCGAGGTGAGTGAAATATCCGAAGTTTCGGAAATTGTGCGCTCCATAAGTGGTATTCACCGAGGGAAATATCATATGTATTTTCCCCAGAATAAATTGAACGCGGTAAAAGACAGGCTTCCTGCCGAAATAAGGAATTATTTTGTCAAAGAATAGACAACTATATAGAAATGTAAGTAAAAAAAGGAGATGTAAACCTTGGATTTGTTCGACACTCATACTCACTTGGATGCGCCACAATTTGACGAAGATCGTGAAGAAGTTATAGCACGTGCTGTCGAATCAGGAGTAACGCGGATGATCAATATCGGATTTAATCGTGAGACCATTCCATCCACCATGAAATTGGCCGAGACGTATGATTTTATTTATGCGGCAGTTGGATGGCACCCGCAGGATGCGATTGCAATGCAAGAGGGCGATTTAGAATGGATTGCATCGTTATGCAGTCATAAGAAGGTCGTAGCCATCGGAGAGATCGGTCTGGATTATTATTGGGATACATCACCGAAGGATGTTCAGCATCGGGTGTTTCGAAATCAAATTGGTCTGGCTCGTGAGCTCAAAATGCCCATTGTTATTCATAACCGGGATGCCCATGAAGATATTGTTAAGATTTTGCGTGAGGAAAAAGCGAGTGAGATTGGCGGAGTCATGCACTCCTTTTCTGGGAGCTGGGAGACAGCCCAAATGGTGCTGGATATGGGATTTCACCTTTCCTTCGGTGGTCCTATTACGTTTAAAAATGCCAAGCAGCCAAAAGAGGTGCTGGCACAGGTGCCACTGGACCGTCTGCTCATTGAAACGGACGCGCCCTACCTGACGCCGCATCCGTTTCGCGGGAAGCGAAATGAGTCTGCGCATGTGAGACTGGTAGCAGAGGCTGCAGCCCAAATTAAGGGGATTACAGTGGAGGAATTAGTGTCAATAACGACCCAAAATGCCTTGGAACGATTTGACATTCAATAAAAAAGCGAAGAAATCGATCAAAATAAAGAGATAGACGAAGCTAATCATGAATTTGTTGCAGGAAACTCGAGAATATTACAATATTTTAACCGAATATTTTGAAAAATGTACTTGAAACCTGCTTTACAACATGCATAGAAACAGGATATCATCTTTTCAGTGAATTGTTGTTTGAATGTAAACATCAACAAGTCATTTCATGAACCAGTCTCGCTGAGTCCCTTTTACAGGGAACGGGGGAACCGATATGGCTTACAGTACGTCCGGCGTATGTGCAAGAAGGGAACGTCCCTTTCGCCAGCCGGCTCGACCTAATTTCTTTTCCCGGATGGGATTGAACAGGTGGAGGAGCCGTATTTCGATTTCTTTCTGGGTCTTCGGGGTGAATGTGAAGGCGACCGCCATGAGCGGTTGACCCAAGCTAGGGCGACTCTCTACGTCCGAACCCGACAGCTAACCCCGTAAGCGTAACAAGAGAGAAGCCATCTCGTGCATGAGTTTTCCCGCATATTCACACATGCCGGAAGCCACGAAAGAGCTCTCTAGTCTCTTTCTTTGGCTTTTTTTGTTGTGAATAAAAGAAAATCTGTCATCATACTGTGGTTAAACAGGGGAGGACAGCATGCCGCGAAGACGGGTACATGGTGCAGGACAGTCGCAGTTTGGGCTTGTCTTGTAGAAAATCTGTTATAGTCACGTCAAATCTCAACTATGTCTTACTCCAGACGGCGGGCTATGTAAGGAGGACGGAGGAAATGGGCATTTTCCAAAAAGAGGAGACCCATGAGTCACGCTCATCCAGCATGTCTTACGTATTGCGTTGGAAGCAAGAGAATGTGCGCCAGGCTGCTTTGGTTGCTATTTTTCTAATCGCGCTAACGATTATGATTTCAATTCTGATGTACACGCAATCTAAAAAACAAGTCTTTTTTGTCATTGATGGCAAGGCATCTGCGGTAGAAACCCGGGAATCCAAGCTTCAAGATTTGCTGAGCGAGCATTCCATTTCACTTCAGCCGCATGATACAATTTCTATGCCGCTAAATGGAGCAGTACAGGATGGGGACCGCATAGTCATTAAACGTGCCAATCAAGTTAAAGTATCTTCAGGCAATGAGACGAAAAAGCTGTACACAACAGAAAATACAGTAGAAGGTGCCATTCGTACCTCGGGCTATAAATTATCGTCAACGGATAAAGTTTATCCTGCGTTGGATGCCTCTGTTTCGTCTAACATGGACATAAAAATCGTCCGTGTGAAGAAACAGCAGGTCGAACAGAAAAAACAGGTGCCTTATCAGGTCATCAAAACGGCCGATCCAAGTCTTTATAAAGGCGATAATCGGGTCATTCAAAGCGGCAAATCGGGTGTGGTAGTCCAGCACGTTCAAAAGGTATATCATGATGGAAAGTTGGTATCCAAACAGCTGGTTAACAAGGAAGTTGCACAGAACCGTGTGGATAAGGTTATTGCGGTAGGAACGAAGAAAAAGCCGGTCGTTCTTGCTGCTTCCGTCGGTCCCAATGATGCGGTTAAGACAACAACGGTTAGTTCGGGCAGTGCTGTCCGTAAAGCAGGCGTCAATTTTAAATATAGCAAAGTTTTACAAAATGTCTCCATGACGGCGTATTCCTCACAGGAGCCAGGTATCGGTACACGTACTGCATCCGGCACGCGCGTGACGGAAGGTCGTACCATCGCTGTCGATCCGAGTATAATTCCAATCGGCTGGTGGGTGTATATCGAAGGGGTGGGCTTCCGCCGTGCGGAGGATACCGGTGGCGCGATTAAAGGCCACAAAATCGATGTGTATTATGAGAGTTTGAGCCGAGCCAACCAATTTGGTCGTAAGCACGGTAAAACCGTATATGTTATCGGACCGGTAAAGCCTGAAATCAACTAAAACAGGTTGTGTATGTTGAGGGCAATGCGATAGTATTAACAACATAGTTATGCCATGCTAAGAAGAGGATATCCTCTTCTTATTTTGTTTTCAAAAGCAGGGAAAGATAAATATAGCTTGCTGTGTAGCAGTGGAGGGAAATGCAAATGATCAAGGAAGTGATCGTGGTAGAGGGCCGGGATGATACGGTGGCCATTCGCCGCGCTGTTGAAGCGGATACGATAGAAACTGGCGGCTCAGCCATTAATAAAATGACGCTGCGTAAAATTGCATTGGCGCAGGAGCGGCGGGGGGTCATCATTTTAACCGATCCCGATCATGCAGGGGAGCGCATCCGTAAGATTATTGCTTCCAAGGTACCCGGCTGCAAGCAGGCCTTTATACCCGAGGCAGAAGCGACGCGCAAAGGAGATATTGGTGTGGAGAATGCCTCACCGGAAGCGATCAGACACGCTCTCGCACGGGTTCATACGACAGTAGAAGGCGCCGACCCGCTGATTGAGTGGGCGGACCTGATTGATGCTGGACTTATCACCCACCCCAATGCTGCTGCACGCCGTATGGCCTTAGGGAATGTGCTGGGTATTGGTTATTGTAACGGAAAGCAGCTACATAAACGGCTCTCTGTATTTCAGATCAGCCGCGAGGAATTTGCCGGAGCGCTGGCACAAATTGAAAGTGAAGGATTGTGATATCCGTATGACAGGAATTCAAGATATAGCAACACCGCGGCGTACAAAGGAAATTATTCAACGGCACGGTTTTTCGTTCAAAAAGAGTTTGGGACAAAATTTCCTGATTGATCAAAATATTCTCAATAAGATTGTGAATGCTGCCGGATTGGATGAGACGAAGGGCGCACTTGAGATTGGTCCTGGGATTGGCGCTTTGACCGAGAAGCTGGCGCAATCGGCCAAGGTAGTTACCGCTGTTGAGATTGACCAGCGGCTACTGCCAATTCTCGAAGAAGTGTTGGCCCCTTATGAGCATGTGAAGGTACGTCATGGAGACGTGCTGAAGCTGGATTTACGCGAGGTGTTTGCAGCTGATTTTGCAGACGTGAGTAAAGTAAGTGTCGTGGCTAATCTGCCGTATTACGTTACTACACCGATTCTGATGAGGCTACTGGAGGACAAGCTTCCTTTGGAGAATATCGTCGTTATGATCCAAAAAGAAGTGGCTGAGCGTATGGCTGCGTCTCCTGGAACGAAGGATTACGGTAGCCTGAGCATTGCAGTACAATATTACAGCGAACCTGAATTGGTCTGTATTGTACCGAATACAGTATTTATTCCCCAGCCAAATGTGGAGTCTGCAGTCATTCGGTTGCGTGTACGGGAAGCCCCTCCGGTGGAAGTGGTGGATGAGAAGCACTTCTTTGAAGTGGTTCATGCTGCTTTTGCCCAGCGTCGTAAAACGATTTCCAATAACTTAAAAAGCCGATTCTTCACCAAAGAGAACAAGGACACGTTGGAGCCGTTGTTGCAACAAGCTGGTATTGAACCCTCCCGTCGAGGAGAAACGCTAAGTATTGAGGAATTTGCGCGTCTCAGTGCTGTTCTGGTGGAAGCAGGTATATCCTAAGCTGGAACCAAACTGTGCATTCACCCATACGATATACGAGGGGTGATACAGTGTGATGAGTTTAGGAGACTTGGTCGTTCGGAAATCGTACGGCGGAGATGTCACGTTTCGCGTTGAGGACATCCAGCGGGATAAAGCGATCATTAAGGGAATAGAATTTCGGTTGCTGGCCGATTCCCCGGTGAACGATCTGGTCAGAGTGCCTGCAGACCAGATTAGCGGTAAGACTCAGCAGGCTCACATTAAGGCTGGTGAGTCTCTTAATCTGTTGCAACGGGCACGCCAGCAGCAAGCTGCTCGTAGTCAGGCAGCTCTGGTTGGGGACTGGAGTGATCCAGTCGAGTCAACGTATTTTGAAATGCCGGGAAAGGTTCTTCATCTGGATGGAGATCCCGGCTATTTGAAAAAATGTCTCAGTTTATATGAACAGCTCCGTGTTCCTGCAGAGGGACATCACGTTCATGAATCGGCAATGGCGGATACGTTGTACCGGCTGCTTCCCCGTATCCGTCCGGATATTGTAGTGATTACCGGACATGATGGCGTGCTAAAGCAGCCACAGCCTTACGATTTGTACAGCTTGAAAAGTTATAAAAATTCGCAAAATTTTGTGGCGGCAATTCAGGTAGCAAGACAATATGAACGTCATCTGGATTCGCTGACCATTGTAGCGGGGGCGTGCCAGTCCCATTTTGAGGCGCTGCTGCGTGCGGGAGCGAACTTCGCCAGCTCACCAGGGCGTATCCTGATTCACGCGCTGGACCCCGTTTACGTGGCTGCCAAGGCGGCCTTTACTTCGATCCGTGATACGGTGAATATGGGGGACCTGTTTCACCAGACAATCAGCGGCAGTCGCGGAGTGGGTGGAATTGAAACCAGAGGAAGCTATCGCATCGGCCTGCCGAAGCTTGAAAATTTGTCAACGCTTAAAGTAACGCCTTCTGCAATCTAGGATTCAAATGTGCCAATAGGATTGACTTGAACAAAAAGCCTCTGCTTTCAGAGGCTTTTTGTCATTTTTTATATAAATTATTCCTGTTCGCAAAAAATTAAATTGACAACTTATTTTTCGTGTTGTTATAATATTTAGCTCGATTTGACAATCCATCTAAAATTCGTTATAATGGACAAGGAAAGAGGTGGTCGTTAGGCAATGGCTAAAAATACGCTGTTGGAAATCAAACGCAGTCTCGACGCACATGTAGGGCAAAAAATTTTGCTGCGGGCTAACGGCGGACGCCGTAAGACCGTCGAACGAACTGGTGTCTTGGAAGAAACGTACCCTTCTGTTTTTATCGTCAAGCTGGATCAGGAGCAACAGACGTTTAAACGTGTCTCCTACAGCTATGCTGACATCCTTACCGAGTCGGTGGAAGTCAGCGTATATGATCCCGACTCCCATACAAGTGTAGTAGAATATTTTGAAACACCTTAATTCATTTCGTGATTTATACCAGCTTTGCAGGTTTAACGACGGCTTCGTCATTTCAAATGACGGGGCCGTTTTGTATATACAGAGCAGGATGAAGCATGACATCTCTGCACATACTAAGCCGGGAATGATCTTCCTTATTCCATTGCCGAAGGAGGCGTATGTATGAGCCGAAGAAGACGGAGTGTCATGTCGGAGGAGCTAAAGTACGAGCTGGCCAAAGATCTTGGATTTTACGACACGGTCAAGGAAGAAGGCTGGGGAGGCATTAAAGCCAAGGATGCGGGCAATATGGTCAAGCGGGCCATCCAGCTTGCTGAGCAGGCTGCTTCTCGCAAATCGTAGCCATCGGTGGTGCTGATGAAAAGCGGGGATATCCGGGATTAGACCGGGTCATCTCCGCTTTTTTGAACCTCATGACTTGACACGCTGAGTCTGATATAATATGTTAAGCTGTCTTGAGGGAAAAGTTGAAGGTGGGTGAACGCCTTGAAAATATATGAAAAAGCACCGGCGAAAATCAATTTAATGCTTGATGTTCTACGTAAACGGGACGATGGTTATCACGAGGTCGAAATGATTATGACCATGGTCGATCTGTCTGACCGATTGACGATGTCTGAGTTACCGCGTGATACCATTATTATTTCAAGTCAAGCCGGGTACATACCATTGGATGAAAAGAATTTGGCTTTTCAAGCTGCGCGTCTGATCAAAGAACGTTATAACGTGTCTACGGGCGTCCACATCCATCTGGATAAGCATATCCCGGTGGCCGCAGGGTTAGCGGGTGGAAGTAGTGATGCTGCCGCAGCGCTGCGTGGACTGAACAAGCTATGGAAGCTTGGTATCTCGGATGCAGAATTGAGGGTGCTGGGTGCGGAACTGGGCTCAGATGTACCTTTCTGTATTACAGGGGGTACAGCTTTAGCAAGTGGACGCGGAGAACTGCTCAAGCCACTTCCGAATCCGCCACAATGCTGGGTGATCCTTGCGAAGCCGCCGATTAATGTATCGACGGCAGAAGTGTATGGTCGTGTCAAAGCAGATCAGATTGCGCACCACCCGTCTGCCCGCCAGATGGAGCATGCGATCCGTAACGCTTCTTTTACCGATGTATGCAACGCGCTGGGGAATGTACTTGAGGATGTAACACTAAAGCTGTATCCAGAGGTAGAGCATCTCAAAAACTCCATGATCCGCTTAGGAGCAGACGGCGTGCTGATGTCAGGTAGTGGACCTACGGTGTTCGGACTGGTATCGAAGGAAGCCAAAGTGCCACGAATTTACAATGGACTAAGAGGGTTCTGTAAAGATGTGTACGCAGTACGACTTTTGACTTGATTTTAGATGCTTTTTTCTTATTATAGTGGTAATTGTTGTACAAATACGTACGAAGATGATATATTTACTATTAAATATTCGGATTTTACTATATCACTTACATTCCGCCAGCAACCGGCCAGTCCGCCGGTGCTTTACTGTACAAAGCGGGCGGCAGGAGAATAGATCGCGAGGAATTGTTGTGAAAAAACTTAAAAGAAGCTCACGATTGGTGGAAATGACTCAATTTTTGTTGTCACGGCCGCATACGCTGGTGCCTCTTACTCATTTTGCGGATCGCTACGGGGCAGCTAAGTCGTCCATAAGCGAGGATCTGGCCATCATCAAGGAAGTTTTTGAGGATGAGGGCACTGGCGAGCTTCTGACGCTGGCGGGAGCGGCAGGGGGCGTGAAACTGATCCCGAGGCTTTCCAAGCAGCATGCGCTTGCGTTTGCGAACGACCTGTGTGCGCAACTGGAGCAGCCTGACCGCATATTACCGGGAGGATACCTGTATTTGTCCGATTTGCTGGGCCAACCTGCGATGATGAACGAAGCTGGTAAAATATTCGCAACCGCTTTTGCCAATCGTCAGATTGATGTGGTTATGACGGTGGAGACCAAGGGTATTCCACTTGCCTATGCAACCGGAGCACAGCTGAATTTGCCAGTCGTTCTCGTACGGCGTGATCATCAGGTAACAGAAGGCTCGGCTGTAAGTATTAATTATGTTTCAGGATCACAAAAGAGCCTGCATACGATGTCTTTATCCAGACGTGCGATGCGTGAGAAATCGCGTGTGCTCATCGTAGATGATTTTATGAAGGCCGGGGGCACGATTCAGGGGATGGTCGACTTGCTGGCTGAGTTTGATGCTGAGGTGGCCGGTGTAGGTGTGCTGGTAGAATCGGGCGAGGTGGAGAACGAAGAGCGCCTGCTGCACGATTATATTTCACTGGCGAATCTGACCGCAGTCGATTCTCGAAGCAAGCAAATTACGGTCAAGCTGGGCAATTATTTTGATGAGTGAACAGGGCAGTAAATTGTCACAATCCATCATAAAATACCTAAATATGTCGAAAAGAAATCTTTTCAAAAAAATTACCTGAATTTAGGATACGAATTGCCGAAAAAAAGAAGGATTTCGAACTGCTGTGTGGAATGTATACACCAAGTCCTATTTGGAAAAAGGTGGTGAAACACACATGCAGATTACGGATGTTAGACTCCGCCGAGTGAACTCAGAAGGAAGAATGAAGGCGATTGCATCCATTACGATTGATAACGAGTTTGTTGTTCATGACATCCGAGTTATCGATGGTAATAACGGGATGTTCGTAGCTATGCCAAGCAAACGAACTCCAGACGGAGAGTTTCGCGATATCGCTCACCCGATATCTTCAGGAACCCGTGAGAAGATCCAAGCTGCTGTATTGACTGAGTACGAACGTGCAGCTGTGGATGAAGAAGTTGCTATTGAAGAAGGCGCTTAATTCGCCTAAAGCAGGATTGGGGTACAAAAGAAAAAGAGAGCCACTAACTGTGGCTCTCTTTTCTTTTTGTCTGGAATGAGATATATTCTTTAGTGAGTTAACAGTCAGTTTTAAGGCAACTTGGAGCCATCCGGGCTGCCGAAGCGGCTTTTTCATAAGACAGGGACTAGGCAGCGATGCGTCCCGGGGATGAATGTCCAGCACAAGCTGGCCTGAAAAAATAGCCATTAGCCAAAGGTTCGCCGTTATTTTTCAGGAGGATTGTGAAAAGTTAAGCAAAATC
This sequence comes from Paenibacillus sp. SEL3, assembly GCF_054602585.1. Classification (NCBI taxonomy): domain Bacteria; kingdom Bacillati; phylum Bacillota; class Bacilli; order Caryophanales; family Paenibacillaceae; genus Paenibacillus; species Paenibacillus sp. SEL3. The sequence continues at coordinate 3,224,755 of NZ_CM137725.1, forward strand.
TGATCTGGGAATTAACGTTTTAGCCAAGGGGTAACTGTTATTTTCAGGATAGGAGGTTGGACTTGTTGGAAAGGTTGGCAGTCATTCTTGCCGCAGGGCAGGGAAAACGTATGAAATCCAAATTATATAAAGTTCTGCATCCGGTGTGCGGAAAACCGATGGTTGGGCATGTGCTCGACACGGTTCGTGAAATCGGTGTGTCCCGAAGTGTAGTCGTCGTGGGTCATGGAGCAGAGGCGGTACAGTCTTATTTGGGACCGTCGGCAGAATATGCGCTTCAGGCAGAGCAGTTGGGAACGGGCCATGCTGTTAAGCAAGCCAAGGACTTGCTCGGTCAGGAAAAAGGTACAACCATTGTCATTTGTGGGGATACTCCTTTGATCACAGCGGAGACGCTGGAAGGCTTGGTGCAATTGCACGAGAGCCGTGGGGCAGCTGCGACGATTTTGACCGCTGAGTTGGACGACCCGAAAGGATATGGACGAGTTATCCGTGATGCTTCCGGGGCCGTGCTCAAGATCGTGGAACAGAAAGATTGTTCACCTGAGGAAGATGCTGTCCGGGAGATCAATACGGGAACGTACTGCTTTGACAATGCCAAGCTGTTTGCAGCGCTGGACAAGGTAACGAACACCAATGCACAGCAGGAATATTATCTGACAGATGTCATTGGTATTTTGCATGGTGAAGGTGAACAGGTTGAGGCGTATTTGACAGATGATGTGTCTGAATCCATCGGTGTTAACGACAGAGTCGCTTTGTCGGTAGCTGAGGGCTATATGCGTGAGCGCATCGTTCGCAAGCATATGCTAAATGGTGTCACTGTCATTGATCCGTCTTCTACCTATATCGGGAGCGAGGTTGTTATTGGTTCCGATACGGTACTGTACCCGAACACATGGCTGCATGGTCAAACACAAATCGGAGAAGATTGTGTGATTGGTCCGCAGGCTGAGATTCAGAATACGATTATCCATTCAGGCGCAACGGTAAAACATTCGGTGTTGAACGAAGCGGAAGTGGGAAGCAGTACATCTGTGGGGCCGTTTGCTTATCTGCGTCCAGGCGCGAAGCTTGGCGAACATGTGAAAATTGGTGACTTTGTTGAGGTGAAAAATGCGACCATTGGAGATCATTCCAAGGTGTCTCATTTGAGCTATGTCGGTGATGCCAAGGTGGGTACAAATGTAAATATTGGCTGCGGGGCAATAACGGTCAATTATGATGGATATAATAAATCCATTACAGAAATTGAAGACGATGCCTTTATTGGTAGCAACGTGAATCTGATCGCCCCGATTAAGATTGGAAAAGGTGCTTATGTTGTAGCAGGCTCCACTGTAACACATGCTGTCCCTGATAACGATCTGGCTATTGCCAGACCACGTCAAGAGAACAAAGTCGGATATGCGGACAAAATCCGCGCACGTGCCAAAGCGAAGAAGAAAAGATCGGAATGACCTTAATCAGCAAGCTGTTGAATCTGTAATGAATGAACCAGCACGGAGGGTTTCTATTAATGACTTATTGCGATTCCAAACTCAAAATATTTACTTGTAACTCCAATCCGAAGTTAGCCCACCAGATTGCGGACTACATCGGCATCCCAATGGGGGAATCCCATACCACATCGTTTAGTGACGGTGAAATCCAGGTTAAGCTGTCGGAAAGCGTACGCGGCTGCCATGTGTATATTGTGCAGTCAACTTGTCTGCCGGTTAACGACAACTTGATGGAGTTATTGGTTATGATTGATGCACTTAAACGCGCTTCTGCCAAAAGTATCAATGTCGTTATGCCATATTACGGTTACGCTCGTCAGGATCGTAAAGCTCGTTCACGCGATCCGATTACAGCGAAACTTGTCGCTAACTTGATTGAAAAGGCGGGGGCTCACCGCGTAATCAGTATGGATTTGCATGCGATGCAGATTCAGGGATTCTTTGATATTCCAGTGGATCATATGCTGGGAGCACCAATTCTGGCCCAATATTTCCGTTCCAAGCAAATTGAGAACCCGATTGTCGTTTCACCCGATCATGGCGGGGTTGTTCGTGCGCGCAAGCTGGCGGACTTCCTGAGTGCGCCGCTCGCTATTATTGATAAGCGTCGTCCAGAGCCAAATGTCAGTGAAGTGATGAACATCATCGGGAACATTGAGGGTAAAACGGCTATTTTAATTGATGATATCATTGATACAGCCGGAACGATTGTATTAGGTGCAAATGCGCTTAAAGAAGGCGGCGTAAAAGATGTGTATGCGTGTTGTACACATGCCGTATTGTCTGGTCCTGCGATGGAAAGACTGGAGAATTCGCCATTAAAAGAGGTGGTTGTGACGGATACGATCCCGATCGTTCACCCGAATCCGACAAGCAAGCTGAAGGTATTGTCTGTGGCTCCATTAATGGGAGAAGCTATCATCCGTGTGCATGAAGAATTGTCGATCAGCAAACTGTTTGAAATCGAATAAGCGCTGGCTCATTAAAAAGGGGTTACCTTTTCCATGTGGAAAAGGTAACCCCTATCAGCATGTCAGGCTAAAAGCCTGGGCGAGATATGAATGTGAAACGTTGACGATTGTATAGTGTGTCCTCTATTTCGACGAAATGCTCATTAAAACGCGCAACGATGCCAATCTGGATATGTACATTCCCGTCATAAACCTGGACAGGAACGGAATGTTTTAAATGATATAGAAAATGGCTGTCATATAAGAGGATATCACCTTGATTGAGCATACCGGCACGCACCTTCCTATTCATAACAGGATTTTGCAAAATTCGATTCCAGTCGCTCCAAAGTGCAATATATAGACGAACTAGACCATTTCGATCTATATATTGTTCATTGAAAGTCGCTTATTAGATTTTTGCAAAATCCTCAATACAACTATTTTACCAAAAAATCCAGACTGTGAAAGAGGGTGTCAAGGTTATGAAGTGGATTGTAGGATTGGGCAACCCCGGTCCCCAATACGAGAAAACGAGACATAATGTCGGATTTATGGCATTGGATGCTCTTGCCTCGCGTCATAACATCCAGATTAACCAAAGCAAATGCAAGGCGTTGATTGGAGAGGGCCACATTGGTGGCGTGAAAACTGTACTGATTAAGCCAATGACCTATATGAATCTATCAGGCGAGTCTCTACGTGCTTATATGGACTATTATAAGGCCGATATGGAAGATCTGGTTGTCGTGTACGATGACCTGGATACAGAAGTCGGTAAAATAAGATTGCGTTATCAAGGTAGCGCAGGCGGCCATAACGGCATTAAATCGATCATTCAACATACCGGCACGCAGTCCTTCAATCGGATTCGCATGGGCATTTCCCGCCCGGAGCCTGGACATGCTATTGTCGATTATGTTCTAGGTACCTTTCCAAAGAAGGAAAAAGAATTGCTGGCCGGAATGATCGAGGACACGTGCAACGCCTTAGAATACAGCTTGAGTCATCCGTTTGAACGGACGATGGCTGAATTCAACAAGTAAGTTTAGACGTAGGCAGACGGGCTTAAATGGAAGATTGTTGGACATACTGAAAGGTATAGAAAACTTTCAGGAGGCATATACATTACATGGTTGTTAATTATGTATGCAGACATTGTCGAACTTTCTTGGGACGAATTGATTCCGCGGCAATAACCGAAGAAAGGTTAGGCTTCCATTCCTTGACCCCTGCCGAACGTAGAGATATAATAGCGTATAATTCGGGCGGTGAAGTGACCGTCAAAGTCATTTGCGAGCATTGCAGTCAGGCACTGGAGAATAATCCAGAGCTGAGTCTGCTCGTTAATCCGCTCCAATAACAGGTATTCAACTGGTCCGATGTACCAGCTTGAGAGGTGAAGCGGCAATTCCGCTTATGGAGCCTTGGCAGCATTGCTGAGGCTTCTTTTTCGGTTTACATGTAACTATTTATAAGCATAAAGGGGTGCCTTTTTTGTTACAAGCACTTATTCAGGCTTTTACGAAGGATGCTGATTATGCATCCATTGCAGCAGGCATATCATCAGGGATGAAGGAACAACTGATATCAGGTTTATCAGGCTCTTCCCGACAGGTACTGATGGCCGCGCTTGCCGAAGATACCGGACGACCGTTAATGGTCATGACGCACAATATGTTTGCCGCTCAAAAAATAGCAGATGACTTACAGGAAGCGCTTTCCCCTGATCAGGTTTTATTGTATCCTGCCAATGAGCTGGTAGCTGCTGAAGCAGCCATATCCAGTCCAGAGACCTTATCCCAACGAATTGATGTATTGATACGCTGCGCCCAGGGTTTTCGTGGGATTGTTGTCGTGCCGTTTTCTGGTGTTCGACGTTTATTGCCAATGGCGGAAACATGGCGTGAGGCTCGTATTGAGCTGAAAGAAGGCGAAACAATTCAGCTGGAAGTGTTTTTGCTACATATGGTCGAGATGGGATACCAGCGTGTAGAGCGTGTGGAATCACGTGGAGAGATGAGCGTACGTGGAGGAATTATTGATTTTTATCCAATGACAACCCGTTGGGGCTATCGTGTGGAGCTGTTTGACGATGAAATTGATTCGATCCGTAAGTTTGATCCGCAAGATCAGCGCTCGGTGGAAAAGGTTCAGGCCGTTACTGTAACGCCGTGTAAGGAAGTTATTGCGAATAACCAGCGTATGGATCAGGCGGCAGATGCCGCTGCTATTTTGTTGGAGGAGCAGCTGGGCAAAATGACGGATCGTCAAGCTAAGCAGCATCTGAAAGAAGAGATCCATCGTGAAATTGAGTTGCTGCGAGAGCATGTGTATTTTGACGAAATCTATAAATATATCTCCCTGCTGTATCCTGAACGTAAAACCCTGGCAGATTATATGCCGGAAGATACGATTCTGATTATTGACGAACCGGCGCGTATGCTGGAAACAGCCAAGCAACTGGAACGGGATGAGTCAGAATGGAATCTGCATTTGCTTCAAAACGGTAAAACGTTACCGCAGCTAGAACTGTCAGACGACGCGGACAATCTGCTGTACAACCGGAGATTTCAGACGTTGTTCCTGTCGATTTTCCTCCGTCAGGTTCCTCATACCCAGCCGCAAAATATTTTGAACTTCATCTGCCGAGGCATGCAGGATTTCCATGGCCAAATGAATGTGCTCAAGGCGGAGATGGATCGTTGGCGCAAAGCTGGCACACAGGTTATGATGCTGGCGAGTGGAGATGAACGTCTGGACCGGATGCGCCGAGTGCTTGAGGATTATGGTATTGATGAGCCGACGATGGCTATCGGCAATCTGCAAAGCGGTTTTGAAATGCCATCTATTCACCTGGCGGTCATTACCGAGGGTGAAATGTTTTCTCAGAAGCAGCGGAAAGCTCGTAAGCAGGGCCGCCATGTGGACAATGCAGAACGAATTAAGAGCTATAGCGAGCTGAAGGTGGGCGACTACGTCGTACACCAAAATCACGGGATCGGGAAGTACATGGGGATCGGCACGCTGGAGGTTGGCGGTATCCATAAGGATTACATGCATGTCCTCTACGCGGGTGGAGATAAGCTGTCAGTGCCGATTGAACAAATTGATTTGATTCAGAAATATGTTGGCTCAGAGGACAAGGAACCCAAGATTTATAAACTGGGTGGCAATGAGTGGACACGGGTTAAAAGTAAGGTGCGCAGCTCGGTTCAGGATATTGCGGATGACTTGATCAAGCTATATGCAGAACGACAGTCGGCACCAGGGTTTGCTTTTGAAAAGGATTCACCGGAGCAACAAGAGTTTGAGGATATGTTCCCGTATGATGAGACACGTGACCAGATTCGGGCCATCGAAGAGATTAAGAAGGACATGGAGCAGAGCCGCCCGATGGATCGTTTGCTATGCGGTGATGTAGGTTACGGCAAAACTGAAGTTGCGATTCGTGCTGCTTTTAAGTCTGCTATTGAAGGCAAACAAGTAGCGGTGCTGGTACCGACGACGATTTTGGCACAGCAACACTATGAGACGTTCCGTGAACGTTTTTCAGGGTATCCGTTCAATATTCAGGTATTGAGCCGTTTCCGCTCGCGCAAAGAGCAGAATGAAACGATTAAAGGGGTCCGGCAAGGCACGGTCGATATTGTCATTGGTACCCATCGTCTGTTGTCGCAGGATCTGGTGTTTAAGGATTTGGGAATGCTGATTGTCGATGAAGAACAGCGATTCGGCGTAACCCACAAGGAAAAGCTGAAGAAGCTGAAAACGAACGTAGATGTGCTGACGTTAACGGCAACACCTATTCCGCGTACGTTGCATATGTCCATGCTGGGTGTACGTGACTTGTCAGTCATTGAGACGCCACCGGAAAACCGTTTTCCAGTGCAAACGTATGTGGTTGAGCATAGCCAGACTCTAGTCCGTGAGGCCATTGAACGCGAGATGGCACGCGGAGGGCAGGTGTACTATCTGTATAATCGTGTGCAGGGTATTCAGGAGATGGCTGCAGAGATCAATGCGCTCGTACCGGAGGCCAAGGTGGGCGTGGGTCATGGACAAATGTCCGAAACCGAACTGGAGAAAACTATTTTGGATTTCCTGGATGGCGAATATGATGTGCTGGTCAGCACCAGCATTATTGAAACTGGCGTGGATATTCCCAATGTGAATACACTCATTGTGCATGATGCCGATAAAATGGGGCTTTCCCAGCTTTATCAGCTGCGTGGGCGTGTAGGTCGTTCCAATCGGATTGCCTATGCTTATTTCACGTACCAGCGGGATAAGGTGCTCACGGAAGTGGCGGAGAAGCGCCTTCAGTCGATTAAAGAATTTACGGAGCTGGGCTCCGGCTTCAAGATTGCAATGCGCGATTTGTCCATCCGCGGCGCGGGTAACTTGCTTGGCGCTGAGCAGCATGGATTCATCGCATCCGTCGGCTTTGATCTTTACTCGCAGATGCTGGCTGAGGAAATTAATAAACGTAAAGTCAGCGTACTTGGAGAAGAGGATCAGTCCAATCGGAATTGGAGTACGTCGATTGATTTAGGCGTCGATGCTTACCTGCCGGGTGACTATATTTATGACAGCATCCAGAAAATTGAGATTTATAAAAAGGTTGCAGCGGTCAGTACCTTTGACGAGGCTTCTGAACTGGAGGATGAACTGGTCGACCGATTTGGCGATCTGCCAGAGGCTGTGCGTCATTTGCTAGCCGTGGCCCGTCTCAAGGTATATGGACGCATGTATGGCATCGAGTCCATGGTACAACGGGATGACAATATCGTGTTGAAATTCCATGAAGGGCGCCAGCAGGCGGTACAGACCGCCAAACTTGCCGAGATTGGCAATCGCTTTGAAAGACGTGTACAATTTGAACAGGGCACTTCTATGAGCGCACGCATAAAGGGTAAAGGTCTAAGTGATCCACAGTTGTTAGAACTGCTGGAACAATTTTTGAGTGCATTGAAAGAAGCATTCACATTGAAGGAGGAACTGCAAAATGCCACAACTAAATAAAAGAAAACCTTGGAGAATGCTCTCCTTGGGAATGGCAGCGCTGCTAGCTATATCCGTTCTGGCAGCATGTACGAAGCAAGCGGATGAGAACAAGGTCAAGGATGAACCGAAGGACAACAGCAAGGTTGTCGTGACCTATAAGGGTGGAACGATTACCGAAAATGAGTTCAACCAAGAAATCAGCATGATGAAATTCCTGTACCCAGAGTATGAGGCTGCGTTAGCTTCGGATCAGGTACGAGAGCAAATTGTAAAGCAGGAAGTGGTGTACAAGCTTCTGGCGGCTAAAGCGGACGACAAAGCCAAGGAGCAGGGTGCCAAAGAAGGGAACGAACAACTAGAGCAGTATAAAAAGTCAGTCGGAGAAGATAAGTTCAAGACATTTCTGAGTGATAAAAAACTGACCGAACAAGGTGTGAAAGATTACTTCACGCGTGTAATGACGGTAATCAACAGCGAAACTAACAAAGTAACAGATGATCAGCTAAAACAGGAATTTGAGAAAAATAAAGATCAATTCACGACAGCAACCGTGCGTCATGTATTGATTAACTTCCAAGATCCTAAAACAAAGAAAGAGCGCAAAAAAGAGGATGCCCTCAAGCTGGCGAAAGAAGTGAAGGCGAAGCTGGACGGAGGAGCGGATTTTGCGACGATTGCCAAGAAATTCTCAGAAGACCCAGGTTCTGCGTCTAACGGAGGTCTGTATGAGAATGCATCTGTAGCGCAATGGGTACCTGCCTTTAAAGAGGCCGCTGAGACCCAACCGATTAACAAAATCGGTGAGCCGGTGGAAACGGAATACGGATATCACGTGATCAAAGTGGAGTCCCGCAATGAGCCAACGTTTGATAAATTGAAAGACAACGAAAAGGCTGCCCTGAAGAATAAATTGGCCGGGGAAAGTATCCAAAACTTTACCGAAAATGATTTGACGAAACTTGATTTGAAAATCAATCTGCCGAAGGTACCAGCTACGCAAGAGAAAAGCGGTGCAACTTCTGGTGCCGGTAGCACAACTACACCGGGCGCAACAACAAACGGTACGGGCGATGCCAAGGCAGGAACAGCCAAAGATGGAGCTACAAACGAAGGTAAATAACTGAACATGCATAAGGAATTGGGAACAGATGAATACTATGGTCAGATATCACCATAAACACCATGACCGTGACGTTCTTCGTGACCGCTTCTGGGGGAGTGGAAGCGTCTTTCGATACCGTCAGTAGTTTACTAAATTCTTCTTGAGAAAGTGGGGCAACATGTGAAATGAAAGCTACTGGTATAGTTCGCCGTATTGATGACCTTGGGCGGGTAGTTATTCCAAAGGAAATTCGCCGCACCTTGAGAATTCGTGAAGGAGATCCGCTTGAGATTTTTGTGGATCGTGACGGAGAAGTCATTTTGAAAAAGTATTCACCTATTGGTGAACTTGGTGATTTCGCCAAAGAATATGCTGAGTCCCTGTTTGAAAGCACGGGCCATATTACAATGATTACCGATCGGGACACCATTATTACGGTGGCTGGAGGCTCTAAAAAAGAGTTTCTGGACAAGCCAATCGGTAGCATTATCGAAGGTAGTATGGATAATCGCAAAACTGTGCTGGAGACAGCCAGCGGCTCTTATGAGCTAACGCGAGACCACGAAGAAACACTCTCGTCCTTTGTGGCGGCTCCCATTGTTTCCGGTGGTGATCCCATTGGTTCCGTTGTATTGTTGAACAAGGACGAAAATGTAAAAATGTCCGAAATGGAGGTCAAAATGGCTGAAACAGCCGCTGGCTTCCTGGGCAAACAAATGGAACAGTAACATCCCGTTTCACCCCTGTATGACGTACAGAATGGCGAAAGCCGTCCTACGTTGCACAGGGTTTTTTTTCTTTCCGTGAGAAGAGGCGGTATAATAGGACTCGGGTAAGATGCATATTTCAGGTGGGAGTGGAGACGGAGAATGCAGGAAAATCGCGCCGCTTCGCGGCTGCTACGAGGTGCTGTCATTTTGACACTGGCAGCGGTAGCGAGCAAGCTGATCGGCACAGTGCAAAAAATCCCGCTGCAGAATATCGGCGGCGACGGCGTGTTTGGCATTTATAATACGGTTTATCCTTTTTATACGCTGTTCATTACCATTGCAGCTGCTGGATTTCCGGCTGCAATATCCAAATTTGTAGCTGAGTTTGAGGCAGTGGGAAACCGAGCAGCGGGGCAACGTGTTGCTCGGTTATCTTCGCTTGTCTTGGGTGTCTTCGGGTTAATCCTGGGCGTGCTGATGTATACGTGTGCGCCGCTCATGGGTCAATGGATCGACAATGCTCACGTCATTCCGTCGGTGAGGGCGGCGGCGTTTGCCTTTTTGTTCGTGCCGGTTATGGCGGGACTGAGAGGATATTTTCAAGGTTTGCAAAATATGCTTCCGACTGCTGTTTCCCAAGTGACGGAGCAGGCGATAAGGGTAAGCGTGATGATTATACTGTTGCTGCTCATGCTGTCACAAGGAGCGGGAGCAGATATGATTGCTGCCGGAGCCGTGTTTGGTTCAGCAGCAGGTGGAGCAGCGGGCTTGGTCGTCATGTTGCTATATTGGCGAAATCACAGGAAGAGGCTTAGAAGGCAAGGGACGGTCATGGCGACAGTGCAAGCACAAGCTGGAGAGCTACACCCAGCGGAAAGCAATGGTGCCTTGTTAAAGGCGATACTGCGTTATGCCCTGCCTGTTTGCCTTGGAGCGCTAGCCGTTCCGTTAATTAGCCTGGTAGACACATTTACTGTACCTCGCTTGTTAAAGCAGGAGGGATTGGACGATACTGCGGTTATGGTGGCCTTTGGCGTGTATAACCGAGGTCTGCCGCTGGTACAGCTAGTCATGATGTTTGCCACCACCCTGTCGGCATTATTCATTCCATCGCTGGCTGAGGCCCGGGTAACCGGCGGTACGGAACTGGCACGTCGCCAGTGCGAGCAATCGCTGCGCTGGTTTTGGCTACTGGGACTGGCCGCTTCGACAGGCTTGATCGTGCTGGCTGTGCCCGTCAATGTGATGCTGTATGCGGACGACACCGGCAGCGGGGTCATGCGCTGGATGGCGCTAACCGCCGTAGGCGGCACGCTCAGCATTATCTCGGCTGCGCTGCTGCAAGGGCTTGGCGCGGTTCGCGCGCCGGCTCTGGCGATGCTCGCGGCCGCAGCAGCCAAGGCGCTGCTAAACTGGCTACTCGTGCCGCATCTAGGCACGGCTGGAGCCGCCATTGCGGGGGCTGTCGCCTATCTGCTAGCGGCGGTGATCAACATCGTGCTGCTGGCCCGCTTGGTAGGCCTGCGCGCGAGCTGGTCCGCCAGCGTGCTCAAGCCGGCGGTGCTGCTTATCGCCCTGGCTGGTGCGGCCGGGGCAGCGATGTGGGGCACCAGCGCTGTGCTGGGTGCCTTGGGGTGGGCTGCCGAAGGTCGTGCCACGGCAGCCGTGGAGAGCCTGCTGGGTGTAGCCGCAGGCGCCGTTGTGTTCGTGATCGGCCTCGCACGCTTGAGGCTGATCACGGAAGCCGAGCTTGTGGCGGTGCCCAAGCTCGGACGCCCGCTGGCAGCCGTGCTGCGCAGGCTACGTGTACTGGCTTAGCCAGGCATACGGCTTACGGCGTGAATCGGCACAGCCATTTTATGAGCCTATACCACTTTGTGGTATAGTAATGCCAAAGCAAAGGAAGCGGAGGCGGGGTTAGGCCGTGTATTTTTTCGAGCATGAGCCTTGTTTCTGCGAAACGGAGGATGGGATATGAGCGTAACATTAACGGTCGTAGGTTTGGGCTCGGGGGATCCGGATCAGCTTACGATAGGGATATTGAACAAAATGCGAGGCGCTTCAGCGCTGTATCTGCGGACCAAGGAGCATCCTGCGGTTCAAGTGCTGAATGAGTTTGAGGTGGCTTTTGAGTCGTTTGACGAGGTATATGAGACAAAAGAGTCTTTCCCAGAGGTATACGAGGAAATTACCAGCCAATTGATTACGACGGCTGCTAAGGCGGCAGACGGAAGCGAAATCGTCTATGCGGTTCCTGGTCACCCTATGGTGGCAGAAGCAGCGGTGCAGTTGCTTAAGGAGCGTTGTCCTGCGCAAGGGATTGAACTGAATATTCTGGGCGGCGAAAGTTTCCTGGATGAAGCTTTTGTGCGTCTTGGTTTTGATCCGATTGAGGGTTTTCAGCTGCTGGACGCAGGAACACTGGATGCCAGCTGGCTCCAGCCTCAGCTGCATACGCTGATCGGACAGGTGTATGACACCTTTACGGCTTCTGATGTGAAGCTGTGCCTGATGGAGCGGTATCCTGACGATTATGAGGTATATGTCGGTCACGCTCTTGGGGTAGAAGGGGAGGAAGCGGTGCACAAGGTACCGCTGTACGAGCTGGATCGAGTAGAGGGCTACGGGAACCTATCCTTGGTATACGTACCTCGCAGTGAAGATGAAGCGCTGAAACGGCGTTCTTTTGACCGTTTACACGAGATTGTCGATATTTTGCGCAGCCCGGAAGGCTGTCCTTGGGATCGTGAACAGACACATCAGTCGATTCGCAAAAATCTGATCGAAGAAACGTATGAAGTCATCGAAACGATAGATGAGGACGACCCTGAGCATATGAAGGAAGAGCTGGGCGATCTGTTGTTGCAAATTTTGCTGCATGCCCAAATGGAAGAGGAAGTCGGAACCTTCAATGTGTATGATGTTATCCAGGGGCTGAATGATAAGCTTATTTTCCGTCATCCACATGTATTTGGTGACAATCAAGCGAATGATGCGGAAGAAGCGCTGCAAAACTGGGAGCAGATGAAGGCTGAGGAAAAACGGCTTAAAGGCACGACGGCGGCATACCCTTCTGTACTGGACGGGGTTCCGCGAGATCTGCCTGCTCTTATGAAATCGTACAAGCTCCAGAAGAAAGCAGCTAAAGTGGGCTTTAACTGGGATAGCATTGAGGGCGTATTCGATAAATTGGACGAAGAAGTGGCTGAGCTGAAGGAAGCGGTTCGTGAAGGGCATGCTGCGGAAGCCCAGTTGCTGGAGTTAGGCGATGTGCTATTTGTTGCCGTGAATGCAGCCCGGTTTATGGGAGTAGACCCGGAAGAGGCATTGTCGGCTACCAATCGCAAATTTGTCGACCGTTTCCAGTATATTGAGCAGAAATTACGCGAGCAGGGGCGTCGTCCCGAAGAAAGCAGCGTAGATGAAATGGAGACTTACTGGCAGGAAGCGAAAAAGCTCCTTGGTAAAGCGTGATTCCACATATTCGCTTTTGGCTGCACAGAACAGTAAAATGAGACATATGCAGGGTTGAAAGAAGGCCCAGTTTGAGAGGACTTGCCAATGGGCAGAGTTTTGTAGTAGGATGTTGGCTTAACTGGGGTCGAATAAAAAAACGCCTGTCATTGCAGGATTTTTACGGACAAGCCAGAATAACTTGTAGTAATTCTGAAAATAACTGTAGCTTATAGTTAAGCGTGTTACAGTGACATTCAGAAGGGCTTCGGCCACAGTTGGACCTCACGTCTGCTCCATCAATGGACATGTAGCGTGATGATTATTTTTTGACATTTGGGAGGCTTTTATCTTATGAACAAGACAGATCTGATCAACAATATTTCCAGCAAAAGCGGTTTGAGCAAACGTGACGTTGAAGCTGTATTGAATGGCGTTCTTGGTGAAATTACAGATGCACTCGCTAGCGGTGACAAAGTGCAACTGATCGGCTTTGGTACTTTCGAAACACGCAAGCGTTCCAGCCGTACAGGCCGCAATCCACAAACCGGTAACACGATTGAAATTCCAGAATCGACCGTTCCTGCTTTTAAAGCCGGTAATAAGCTTAAAGAAGCCGTTAACTAATGCGTCTTGATAAATTCTTGAAAGTCTCGCGGCTGATTAAGCGGCGTACGGTAGCCAAGGACGTCTCCGAACAAGGGAGAGTGCTGGTGAACGGACGCGAAGCCAAGCCGAGCAGTGCGGTCAAAGTAGGCGATGAAATTACCGTCCAGTTTGGCCAGAAGCTGGTGACCGTGCGAGTGGAACGGCTCGCCGACACTACACGCAAGGACGAGGCTGCAAGTATGTACACGTTGGTAAAGGAAGAGCCTATTGCCAGGGACAATGGTTTAAACTGGTAAGCAGACATCTGACTTTCTCACAACTGTACATGAAAGCATTCCTTCATTATTTTATGAAGGAATGCTTTTTTTCTTTAGATGACGAGTTTTCGTCCATCATATGCTGATTAACAGCAAAAGCGGTTCTAAATCATACGGCCCCCTTCATAAGCTAAGAACAGAAGGAGGGGTACATGCCATGATTGAACAAGGGAAGTCGAAGCACCATGATCTGCGCATGCAAAGCCGCAAGCAACTCGATATTTCAGGCGTCAGCAATGTGGAGAGCTTTGACAGTGAAGAATTTTTGCTTCAGACCGAGCTGGGCCATCTCACCATTCGCGGACAACATTTACATATCAAAAACCTCAGCCTAGAAGAGGGACTGTTGTCCATTGAAGGTCTGATTACTTCCCTCGTCTACCTGGAGCCCGGGGCCCCGGCTAAAAACGGAAAAAGCCTATTCGGCAAGATCTTCAAATGAACCCTTACACGCAATGGCTGACGTTAACGTGGATGCTGGTGTCGGGCATAGCCATGGGAGTGGTGTTTGACAGCTACCGGGTGCTGTCCATCCGCTTTCATTTTGCCCGCTGGAGCGTTCATATATTGGACGTGCTGTACTGGGTGGCCTCGGCTTTGTTTATTTTCCGTGTGCTATACGCGAGTAATCGCGGTGAGCTGCGGTTTTATGTCTTTTTAGGACTACTTTTGGGGGTTTGGCTCTATTTTTGGGCCTTTAGTGTTACAACCCAACGTTTTGTGGTAATGTTATTAGAGATAGTTCGCAGACTGACGTTGATCGTGAACAGCATACTGCGCATCCTGATTGTTCTTCCGGTGTTAGCGCTGTATCGGCTGTTACGCAAGCTAGTCGGATGGACATGGGCACTTATTGTGTTCCTGGGAAGGATGCTGATATACATCCTGATGCCGGTTTGGAAGCCGATCCTATGGCTGATCGGTCCACTTAAAGCGCGCTGGAGGACTCCAGAGTCGCTCGTAAAGCTGGGTATCAGACTGAAAAACACAGCGAAAAGATGGTTTGGAAGGAGGTAGTATCATGCGTAATTCGTCTGTAGATCGCCATTCATCTTCTACGTCCAAGTCCAACGCGGGCGGGCGCAGGCGAATCATGATTTGGTTGCTATCGCTTGCCGCCTTTGGTAGTTGGGCAATTTTTACCTTTTTTTCTCAAGGCATGATTATGGCCGATCGAAATGAACAGCTCATCCAGAAGGAAAAGCAGAAGCAAGCTGCTACACAAACGGAACAACAGCTTCAAACCGAAGTGAATCGTCTCAAGGACCCTGAGTACATTGGCGAGATTGCCAGAAGCAAGTACGGTCTTTACAAACCGGAAGAGACGCCAATCATCGGAGATCAGAAATAGGAACATTATCGGGCCAATGCTTAGTTGACCTTGGTTCCGCCATTTTGTATAATCAAATCACCACAGCGGGATTTTTTTGCAAAAAAATCGGTTGTATATTTTAAGGGAGGATCATTTTATTCTATGGCAATTGAAGTGGGCACCAAGTTAGAGGGCAAAGTGACAGGCATCACGCATTTTGGAGCATTTGTGGATTTGTCTGGAGGTGTCACGGGTCTCGTTCACATCTCGGAAATCGCCGATAACTATGTTAAGGATGTTAACGACCACCTGAAGATTAATGATGTCGTGACGGTGAAAGTCATTAATGTTGACAAAGATGGCAAAATCGGACTTTCCATTAAGCAAACGATTGACAAGCCGGCAAGTGAAGCCCGTCCCCCAAGAGCTCCAAGACCGGAGCGTACGGGAGGACCAGGCGGAGGCGACCGTTTCGGCGGTGGAGGTTCAGGTCCAAGTCAAGGACGCGGTGGTGGTGGCGGTGGTTTCAACCGCGATCGTGGAGGCCGTTCTTTCAAGCCTGCACCGGGTAAACCTTCATTTGAGGATAAAATGTCACGCTTCCTGAAAGATAGTGAGGAACGCATTTCGTCGCTGAAAAAGAACACCGAAGGTAAACGCGGAGGACGCGGCGCGAAGCGTGTTTAATTCACTTTGACAACCGTATCAACCATACACGGAAAACCGTACAGTCGAAAGACTGCTACGGTTTTTTTGCGTTCTACCGACAATAGATGCGACACGCAATGGCTGTGGGCGATAAATCCGGTTATCGTTATACATGCATTTTATGAGATTCGCAATTTTGATGAAGACGAGGAAAGCATTCGTGCTGGAAAGCGAATGTTTTTTTTGTCGTGAGGACATAATCGTCCGACAAACTCCAACGGTTTTCCGTCTATCTTCTGTGCAAATCGCTAGTCTTGGTCATAGTGATGGACGACATAGAGAGGTCAAGCAAGGAGTTAAGAGACACAACTTCCATCTGCTTCCATACGGGCGTGGCTTGATGTTCAAGGCGATGCTCTGTCCTTTCGCGCAGAACGTTTTTTTGTCGGAAATTTCTTGGAATAAGACGTGAGGTTCTGACAAACTTTCTCAATCATTCCGGTTTAAGATGGGAACATCAAATTGATGAATGGGGTGCCTGACGCATGATGGAGAAATGGAACGTGGTACATTTTCCGGGGTTAAAATCTAGAAAGTCCAAATCCAAAGAGCGTACGGAAGGTTGGTCTTCCAGACTCAGAAAACGGCTGGATTCACATAAAGTGGTGCAATGGGTAACAGCGCAAAGATGGATGCTGCTATTGTCGGCTATGGGAGTTCTACTGGGACGCGCCACTATTTTGGACGAGCTTTCTCCTTTTGCCCTCGCTTATTTTGCGGTCATAACGTTCCTTCGGCGTGACCTGATGCTGCCTGTAGCTGTATCCGTTGTGTTAGGCAGCCTGTTAGCTCCTTACCCATCGTTATTTATGATTGGTGGTGAGCTACTGGTATTTTATTTCCTGTATCGCGGGTTACGAACCTTCGATCGTCTGGAACTATCCTATGCTCCGCTTATGGTTTTCTTGTCTGTGTTTATGGTCAATTTATTTAACGCCGTGATGGCTCCAACTTTCACATGGTATGAACTTATCATTGTGGGAACGGATGCGGTTCTCAGCTTTATGCTTACGCTGGTATTTACACAGGCCATACCGTTGTTTACGTACCGCAAGAAGACAAGCCAGCTCAAAAATGAGGAAATTTTATGTCTTATTATATTATTAGCCTCTGTGATGACGGGAGCAGTAGGATGGACTGTTCATTCATTGTCTGTCGATCATGTATTGTCGCGATATTTGGTCTTGGTGTTTGCTTTGGTGGGAGGTGCTTCGCTGGGTGCATCGGTCGGTGTAATTACCGGTTTAATTTTAAGCTTGGCCAATATGTCTGCAATTGTGCAGATGAGTTTACTCGCTTTTGCAGGTTTGCTGGCAGGGATGCTGCGTGAAGGGAAAAAAGGTGCTGTTGCGCTTGGGATGCTGCTAGGCTCCTCCATTCTGACGATCTATTTGGATGGGACCGGGGACGTGCTGACGTCAACCTGGGAGAGCTGTGCGGCGATTCTATTATTTTTAATGACCCCAAAAAGTTTCTTTAAAGCGGTTTCTACCTATGTTCCCGGTACGCAGGACCATGCTAAATATCAGCATGAATATGCCAAAAGGGTTCGCGATCTCACCGCAGAGCGGGTAACGAAGTTTTCCCGTGTATTCAGTCAGTTATCCCGCAGCTTTCACCAGATATCTGCGAGTGAGAGTACGAAGTCGGACGGAGAAATCGAACATTTTATGAATGCGGTGGCCGAAGGGACATGTGCCTCCTGCTTCAAGTGTGAGCAGTGCTGGGACGGCAAGTTTATGCAAACCCATCAGTATATGACGGAAATGATGAGCGCCATTGAGGATAACCCGGATTTGGAGCCGGAGCAGATACCCCCGCAATGGAGCAAGGCATGTGCTAAAACGGGCGCTGTCCTGCAAGTGATGAAGCAGCAGTATAGCCTCTACCAACATAATATGCAATGGAAGCGCCAAGTATACGATAGTCGTCAGCTTGTTGCTGACCAGCTATCGGGTGTATCACAAATTATGGAGGATTTAGCGCGAGAAATTCAGCGGGAAGGGCAGACCATGCATCGGCAGGAGGAGCAAATACGAGAGGCTCTTGATAGACTGGGATTGTCCATCCAATCTATTGAGATTATTAACCTGGATGCAGGTCAGGTAGAAATAGAGATTGTCCATGCCTATACAAGGGGATTTGATGAATGTCGGAAAATCATTGCTCCACTGCTGTCGGACATACTGGACGAGCATATAGCTGTGATGCGCGAAACGGAGGCAGATCGCCGCCAAGGCTTAGCTACAGTCATGTTCGGCTCTGCTAAAACGTATGAGATTGCTACAGGGGTAGCTAGCGCCGCCAAAGGAGGCGATTTTTTCTCAGGAGACAGCTACAGCATGATGGAGCTAGGGAACGGGACTTTTGCAGTCTCGTTAAGCGATGGTATGGGGAACGGAGAGCGCGCGCAGCAAGAGAGCAGTGCAGCACTTAACATTTTAGAGGAATTACTGCAATCGGGTATGGACGAAAAATTGGCGATCAAGTCGGTTAACTCTGTCCTGATGCTGCGATCACCTGAGGAAATGTATGCTACGGTCGATATGGCGCTGATTGATCAGTATACGGCCCAGACAACCTTTATGAAAATTGGGTCTACGCCAAGCTTTATTAAAAGAGGAGAGGAGGTCATTCCCGTATCTGCCAGCAATTTGCCGATTGGCATTATACAGGATATTGAAATTGATTTGGTATCCCTGCAGCTCCAGCCGGGTGATATTCTCATTATGATTACAGACGGTATATACGACTCACCGGGTTACGCGGTTAATAAGGAAATATGGATGAAACGCATGATTCAGGAGATTGAAAGCGAAGATCCTCAGCAGTTGGCCGACTGTTTGCTAGAACGGGTTATTCGATACCAACAAAATCAAATCTATGACGATATGACAGTAGTCGTTAGTAAAATAGATCACTTCCGCCCAGAATGGGCAACTCTCCATGTACCTGGCATGAGGTGGTTGGAACGTCCACGGACGGTGAGCTAATCCGACATTGCCCGGGAAATTCCTTATTCGCTTTTTAAAAATCCGCATCCTTCGTTTGAATCGTTCCGGATTAGGCAAAGATAGAATCTATCGGAATAGATTAAGAGGAAGCGGAGGTCAAAAAACGATGAAGCAAATTTTGATCATAACAGACGGGTGCTCAAATGTAGGTGTTAGTCCAGTCATGGCGGCTGCCCAAGCTCTACGGGAAGGTATTACAGTGAATGTCGCCGGAGTCATAGATTATGGAACTATTGGCGAGCTTGGCAGCGCGGAGATTCAAGAAATTGCTAAAGCAGGGGGAGGGTTTAGCCAAATCGTTGGGACGAAGCAGTTGGCACAGACCATGCAGATGATGACGCGCAAAACGGTGGTTCAAACCATTCAGCAGGCGGTTAATAGAGAGTTAACGCACATTTTGGGCGAGGGTGGCGCCAAACATATCGGTGAACTTCCTCCGGCAAAACGAGCCCAAGTAGTTGAGGTGATGGACGAGCTGACAGAAACAAGCACCCTGGAGATTGCCTTGCTCATTGATGCAAGTGCGAGCATGAAGCCCAAGCTGCCTGCTGTAGAGGACAGCATTCGCGATTTGCTGCTCAGCTTGCAGTCGAGAAGCGGACACAGCCGTCTATCGGTATTTCATTTCCCAGGCGGCAAAATGGGAGAAGACGCAGTCATGGATATCGGTTGGACCTCTGAGCTTAACCAGATCAAATCGATATTTGGACGCTTGCGGATGAAAGGGGCGACGCCGACAGGTCCTGCCATTTTACAAGTGATTGATTATTACCGATATGTTACACTAGGAGAACAGAAAGATCTGGAAGAATCCTATGGCAAAGGAGAAGGGATGCTCGGTGACTACGTCGTCTGATCCCGTTCTTGCACCCGGAACGGTCATCAAGGGCAAGTGGAAGCGGAGCAGCTATGTCATCCAGCGCTTGCTGGGCCGGGGAGCGAACGGAACTGTATATTTGGTAAAAGAAGCACAGGCCGATCGGCAATTTGCTCTGAAAATGGGGAAGAACACGCTTGATCTGCAATCGGAGATTAATGTGCTGACCACATTGCAGTCTCAGGGCACTCAGGCCGCCCTCCAGCGAAATGGAAATCCTTCCTTTTTGTTTGAGGTGGATGATGTAGTGTTACGCAGCGGAGAGATACCCTTTTATGTTATGCGGTACGTTAAGGGTGATCCACTTCATCGCTTTGTGGCAGCCAAAGGGCCGGAATGGTATGGCGTGGCTGGAACCGGTATACTGAATCGTCTGGCGGATCTCCATCAGGCAGGGTGGGTGTTTGGCGACCTGAAGCCGCAGAATATTTTGGTCAATGCCTATGGAGAGGCTGAATTAATTGACTACGGTGGGGTGTCTCTTGCTGGCCGGAGTGTTAAACAATTTACAGAATGGTATGACAGGGGATTTTGGAATGCTGGCAGCCGAAATGCCGATTCCCAGTATGACCTGTTTGCCTTCGCTCTTCTAACGATTCATATATTGGAGAGCGAATCGTTAAAGGCGGCTGCCAGCAGGCTGCCACAGTTGCGTAATACGGCAGAATTGACGGTCATCATTCGCCGCAGCCGTGTATTACGCCCCTATGCCGAATGGCTACTGGGTGCAGTGCGTGGAGAATATTCCGATACTCGTGCAGCGGCCCGATCTTGGTCACGTTTGGCTTCCGCACATGTCAGGCAATCGTCGGTCAAAAGAGGGAATCCACGCTGGCTGGGATATGCTTTCACGGTATCGCTTTTGCTGCTTGCCGGAGCGCTCTGGATTGCGTTAAGGTAGCAGCATGACTTACATAAGATAACAGATGATCATCATTTTTACGGTCGGAAGAAAAGAGGGTCGGGAATGGGAACAACAAAACCGACCGGTGTTGTACAGGAAGTGCTCGCTTTGGCGCGAGATCATTCACTGTGGAGCCCCGGAGACCGCATTGTGGTTGCTGTATCCGGTGGGCCGGATTCGGTGGCCCTTTTGCACATTTTACATGAAATATCCGTTATACATATGCCTTTACAACTCGTCTGCGCTCACGTTCATCATGGATTCAGACCAGAGGAATCGGATGCGGAGGCTGAAGTGGTACGCAATATTGCCCGAAAGCTTGAACTTCCATTTGAAATGACTCGGGTCGATGTACCCGCTTATATGAAGGAGAGTGGTAAGGGACCACAGGAAGCAGCACGCGAGCTGCGCTACAGCTTTTTACATGATATGGCTACAAAGTGGGAAGCACAGCATATTGCAATGGCTCACCATGGCGACGATCAAGCCGAAACGGTTCTCTTGCACTTGCTGCGTGGTAGCGGCCCAGCAGGTTTGGCGGGTATGCGTTTGGCACGCAATGAAAAAAATGTGCAACTCATTCGCCCGCTGCTACGTATGTACAAGGCTGACCTGATTGAGTTTTGTAACTTGTATGGTCTTTCCTACGTGATAGACAGCACTAATTTATCGTCCAAATACCGCCGTAACGCCATCCGCATGGATGTGCTTCCTTTTTTGGGGCAATATAATGAGCGACTGACACCATCTCTGAACCGGCTGGCCGAAACGATGGCTGACGAAAATGACTTTATGGAGGCATCTACGCTGTCAGTATACGAGAAAATGGTGAGCTTGGATAATGGCAGGTACATGTTTCCCATCGCTTCATACCGTAAGCTACCCGTTGCTTTACAACGGAGGTTGATTAAACTAATATTAAATTATCTGCCTTCGGACAGTGAAAATTTTGATTTTCGTAAAATTGAGACCGTTCGACTAAGACTTCTCCAAGAGGCATCTTCTACATGGAGTTTGGATTTGGGAGGCGGTGCGGTTGGAGTCCGGGAATATGACCAAGCGGTTTTGTTTGACCGTACGCAAGTCGTTATGGGCGAATGGTGCTATGGACTAAGTGTATTGCCTATTTCCGGTGAGCTAGAGTTGCCTGAGGCAGGTGGTATACTTCGGTGGCGAAGGGCTTCCTATTTGGATGGGGATCATCCGGCCAATAAGGAGGAAGCGTGGTTCGACGCAGATCAATTGAGTCTGCCTTTGACTGTACGCTCGCGATTACCTGGAGATACCATGTATGTAATGGGATTAAACGGAAGAAAAAAGGTTAAAGATATTTTTATTAATGAAAAAATACCTCCTTCAATGCGTTCCGTTATTCCCATCGTCTGCGACCACTCTGGAGCTATTCTCTGGATTCCGGGCGTACGACGTTCTGTACATGCCGCGGTGCAAGAGCACACGTCTTCGGTTATATATATGTCATGGCAAAGACGAGAGAGTCCGGGGCACCGGTAATTGCACAGGAACGGCTTTCATAGTATAAACTTAGGAGGTTTACACCGTTGCAAAATGATATTCAGGAAATATTGATCAGCGAAGAAGAAATTCAGAGTAAAATTAAGGAATTGGGTGCACAGCTCAGCGTAAAATATGAAGGGAAAAATCCATTGGTGATTTGCGTACTGAAAGGTGCGTTTATCTTTATGGCTGATTTGGTTAAATCCATTACAGTGCCATTGGAGCTTGATTTCATGGCTGTATCAAGTTATGGAGCGTCCACAAAATCCTCAGGTATCATCAAAATCATTAAGGATTTGGACGCATCTGTGGAAGGACGCGACGTTCTGATTGTCGAAGATATTATCGACAGCGGCCTGACGCTGACACATTTGATTGAACTGCTCAAGAATCGTAATGCCAATTCGGTATGTGTCGTAACCTTGTTCGACAAGCCTGCACGCCGGACGGTTAATCTTGAAGCAGATTATACTGGATTTACGCTTCCAGATGCGTTTGTTGTCGGCTATGGTCTGGACTATGCCGAGCACTACCGGAACCTCCCATACATAGGGATTTTGAAGCCGGAAATCTATACCAGCTAATCTCAGCCTCCAGTCCTAGGACTAAATAAGGCCCTTTGTTGAGAAGGACTTACAGGCTATGGTAAAATAACTTAAGTGTCTCGAGAGGAGGTAGGGGATGAATCGGTTCATCCGGAATTCTGGTTTTTATTTGATTCTTTTTTTAGTTGTGGTGGGTATCGTTCAGTTTGTTAGTAACAGTAACGAAGCCTCCGATCTCCCTAGATATGACCAATTACGGCAAGAGGTTAAAGCTAATAACATCTCTAAAGTAACGGTCCAATTTGACGGTTACGCCTATCTTGTAACCGGTGCATATAAGAAGCAGCCGGCTAATGCTAAATCGACCAATTTTTCCGTATATGTTCCACCAACGGATCAAGCACTAAGTGAACTGGTAAATGCCAGCGAAACGAACGGGTTTGAATATGTACAGAAGAAAATGGAAGGCGAAAGCATCTGGCTGACGTTTTTGACTTCTATCATTCCTTTGGTGATCATGTTCCTGTTGTTCTTCTTCCTGTTTAATCAGGCACAGGGCGGTGGCGGCAAAGTTATGAACTTCGGCAAGAGCAAAGCCCGTCTGTATAACGAAGAGAAGAAGAAGGTTACGTTCGAGGACGTGGCAGGGGCTGACGAAGAGAAGCAGGAGCTTGTCGAAGTCGTAGAATTCTTGAAGGACCCACGCAAGTTTGCAGCTGTGGGCGCTCGTATTCCGAAAGGTGTTCTGTTAGTGGGCCCTCCAGGTACGGGTAAAACACTCTTGGCAAGAGCTGTTGCAGGCGAGGCTGGAGTACCGTTTTTCAGTATCTCAGGTTCTGATTTTGTAGAAATGTTCGTCGGGGTCGGTGCTTCCCGTGTTCGTGATTTGTTCGAGAACGCTAAGAAGAACGCACCTTGTATCATTTTCATTGATGAGATTGATGCCGTTGGACGTCAACGTGGCGCTGGATTGGGTGGCGGACATGATGAACGTGAGCAGACGCTCAACCAATTGCTCGTAGAGATGGATGGATTCGGCGCAAACGAAGGTATTATCATCGTAGCTGCTACAAACCGTCCGGATATTCTCGACCCGGCGTTGCTTCGTCCAGGACGTTTTGACCGTCAAATTACGGTTGACCGTCCAGATGTTAAAGGCCGTGAAGCAGTATTGTATGTACATGCTCGCAACAAGCCGTTAACGAAGGATGTTAAATTGGACGTAATTGCGAAACGTACAACAGGCTTTACAGGCGCTGATCTCGAAAATCTGTTGAACGAAGCTGCCTTGTTGGCGGCTCGTCGTAACCGCAGGGATATTTCGATGCGAGAAGTAGATGAAGCCATCGACCGTGTTATCGTAGGTACAGAAAAACGCAGCCGCGTAATCAGTGACCGCGAGAAACGAATTGTTGCTTATCATGAAGCAGGCCATACGATTATTGGTTTCTTCTTGGAAAATGCCGACATGGTTCACAAGGTAACGATTATTCCACGTGGACGTGCAGGCGGATATGTCATCATGCTTCCGAAGGAAGACCGCATGCTGACAACTAAGCAGGAATTGCTGGACAAAATCACTGGATTGTTGGGTGGACGCGTATCCGAGGAACTGTTCATTGGTGAGATCGGAACAGGAGCCTATAGCGACTTCCAACAAGCAACAAGCATCGCACGTAGCATGATCGTAGAATATGGTATGAGTGAGAAACTTGGTCCGATGCAGTTCGGTACTTCACAAGGCCAAGTATTCCTTGGACGCGATATCGGTCATGAGCAGAACTACAGTGATCAGATCGCTTATCAGATTGACCAGGAGATGAATCGTTTCATCACTGAATCTTATGAGCGTGCTAGAGAACTCCTGACCAAGTATTCCAAAGAGGTTCATTTGATTGCTCAAACCTTGCTGGTAGAAGAAACCTTGGAACTTGAACAAATCAAACGTTTGATTGAGACAGGTTCTTTGGATGGTGGCACGACTGAGGGAGAAGGAACACCGGAAAACGGTGAGCCTGTGATCGACAACATTGGAGACGTCCGTGTACGTATTCAAGGTAAGGATGAAGAGCCTAAGAATACAACAGATCAACCGAATGATATCCCTAATCTGCAAAAGCCAGAGGATGATAACAATTCGGGCAACTCCGGTGGTACTCCACCGTCAACAACCTAATCATTCAATGGATAGTTGAATAAGCTTATATGCAAGCTCCGGGGAACCAGGTATTATTGGTTTTCCGGAGCTTTTTAAATGGAAGATTATTGCTAACGTGATTTGACAGACACCGGAACGTTGTGTACATTTATTGTTAAATAAACGGCTGTCGTCTTCTTAGCTTATAAAAGCCAACAGCTGCTGCAATCGACTTTCTATTATTTTGAACATATACGTGAGCGCATACTGTAGAACCTATGGTGTGCGCTATTCTTCTGTGAAATCAGGTGAAGTCATGATTCCAAGATATCTAGTTGATTTTGATGTAGCGGAATTGACCCGATTGGAAGCCGACGTGTTAATTATCGGCTCGGGCATTGCGGGCTTATATACAGCCATTAAGGCTGCAGAGAATCGGAAAGTGTTGCTGATCACCAAGAAGACTTTGATGGAAAGCAACACACGTTATGCTCAAGGCGGCATTGCTGCTGTCACATCGGATGAGGATACACCTGCTTATCATATGCAGGACACCCTGATTGCTGGTGCAGGTTTGTGCGAACCTGAGGCGGTCAGAACGCTTGTCCATGAAGGTCCAGGTGGTATTCAAGAGTTAATACGTATGGGAACGGCTTTTGATCGTGTGGATGGTGAACTAGCATTGACACGGGAAGGAGCGCATAGCCATCGGCGTATTCTGCATGCGAATGGGGACGCTACGGGTTATGAAATTGTTCGTGCGTTGTCAAAGCAGGTTGCTGCTCATCCCGGTATCGAAGTGTGGGAAGAGTGCATGGTCATCGACCTGCTGACTGAGCATGGTGAGTGTATTGGGGCCCTCGTCCAAAAGCCAGGTGGGGAAAGGTCGTATATCACTGCTAATGCAACGATTTTGTGCTCAGGAGGTAGCGGGCAATTATACCGTTATACGACCAACCCGGATATTGCAACCGGGGATGGTATTGCTATGGCGTATCGTGCTGGGGCGATTGTCCGGGATATGGAATTCATACAGTTTCATCCTACGGCGTTGTGCCATCCGGGCGCTCCAAGGTTTCTAATTTCCGAAGCTGTACGGGGAGAGGGAGCCGTGTTACGCAATATTCACGGAGAACGCTTCATGGACAAGTATGATTCACGGCAGGAGCTTGCACCCAGAGATATCGTAGCTCGTGCTATCATTCATGAGATGGAACGCACCCAAGCTGCGTTTGTATACTTGGATATTACGCATGAGCCGCCTGAGCGGGTGAAGCGACGTTTTCCAACTATTTATCGGACATGTCTGTCATTTGGTTTGGATATGACGACAGACTGGATTCCCATTGCGCCTGCTGCCCATTACATGATGGGTGGTGTTCAGACCAATTTACACGGGGAAAGCTCCATTGCGCGTTTATTCGCTTGCGGGGAGACCTCTTCTACAGGTGTTCATGGAGCTAATCGTCTTGCGAGCAATTCATTATCTGAAGCTATTGTATTCGCCAGCAGGATTATTGAGCGACTGCATTCATTGCCACCGCTGGTCGGCCATACGTTGATATCTTATAGCGATAACCGCACAGAGTTCCCGGCTTCATCCGTCACGGAGCAACGGCTTAAGCTGCAAGAAGCAATGGTTCGTTATGCTGGAGTTCGTCGGCACGGCGAGGGGCTGCAAGCAGCATTAGATGAGCTGCAAGGGCAAATGCCTATTTTCGGGGCTGTGATCGCTAGCCGGGAAGAGATCGAATTTGCCAATTTGCTCACATGTGCTTTATTAGTAACAGATGGTGCGCTACTGCGTGAGGAGAGCCGGGGAGCGCATTATCGCGAGGATTTTCCTGAGACAGATGATAGCGCCTGGCGAAAGCATGTTCAGCAGCGACGTGATCAAGGGATAACGGAGGAGTACGTTCATGACATCTAACAGCGAGCTTTATGGAGAGTTTAGTGGATATCAGGAGGAACTGACGGCACAAATTCGCAGCTGGCTGCGAGAAGATACGGGCTCTGGCGATGTGACCACGCGCTGGACGATTGAGCAGGGCCACCAATCCAAGGCTGTCATTCATGCCAAGGAGAGCGGCGTAGTTGCGGGTTTACCCGTGGCTGCCCTTGTATTTCAGGTAGTGGACCCTTCCTTGTCGTTTACTCCGCTGGTGACCGATGGACAGTGGATTGAAAAGGGAAGCGTTTTGGCTGAAGTAAATGGAAGTACCCATGCGATTCTGACTGGAGAGCGACTGGCGTTAAATTTGCTCCAACGAATGTCTGGCATTGCCACGCGGACTCGAGCTTTTATAGATCAATTGCATGGTTTGTCCACCCGATTGGTGGATACACGCAAAACAACACCGGGACATCGGCTGCTGGAGAAGTATGCTGTTCGTGTAGGCGGTGGCTCGAATCATCGCTTTGGCCTGTACGATGCTGTTATGATTAAGGATAATCATATTAAGGGCGCAGGTGGGATTGAACAAGCTGTGAGTCGAGCGCGCGCTAATATACCGCATACGATGACGATTGAAGTTGAGACGGAAAACATGAAACAAGTGCAGGAAGCCCTGGAAGCTGGGGCGGATATCATTATGCTGGATAACATGTCTGCCCCAGATATGAAGGAAGCCGTTCGGTTCATTCGAGAACGGGCACCACATGTCAAAACAGAAGCCTCGGGCAATGTATCGCTGGATACAGTGCGTGAGATGGCTGAGAGTGGCGTAGATGTGATTTCTGTAGGCAGGCTGACATACTCTTTCAATAACCTGGATATCAGCCTTGACCTTAACGCAAAGAAAGATAGGTGACACCCATTGATTCTTGTAGTGGATGTAGGTAATACCAATATTGTTCTGGGGATGTACGAAGGGCGGGAGCTGTTGCACCATTACCGGATCAGTACCTCCAGACAGGCAACCGCAGATGAATACGGCGTACTCATACATAATCTTTTTAGTATGGGTGGCGTATTAAAGGATGACATCCATGGAGTTATTATTTCCTCTGTCGTTCCGCCATTGGTCCGTGTATTAGAAGAAATGTGCGATAAATACATAGGCAAAACGCCGTTAATCGTCGGACCGGGAATCAAGACCGGTCTTAACCTGCGTTATGAGAATCCGCGTGAAGTAGGTGCGGATCGGATCGTGAACGCTGTTGCGGCTGTCGAACGGTTCGGCGGGCCGCTGGTTGTGGTGGATTTTGGAACCGCGACGACGTTTGATTGTATTGACGATAAGGGAAACTACCTGGGTGGTGTAATTGTACCGGGTATCGGGATTTCGACAGAGGCACTGTATCAACGGGCTTCCAAGCTGCCCCGCATCGAGTTGGAGAAACCCAAAAAGGTTATTGGTCGTAATACGGTTCATGCCATGCAAGCTGGGATTATCTTCGGTTATGCTGGGCAAGTGGATGGCATTGTGAGGCGCATTAAGGAAGAAATGCAGGCGGAGCCTACGGTTATTGCTACCGGAGGTCTTGCAGAGCTAATCGCATCAGAGACAGAGAGCATTCAGAAAGTGTTGCCGATGTTGACGCTCGAAGGATTACGTATCATTTACCAACGTAACGCTGAATAAAAAAGTGGATATAAGCTGCCGCTGCGTCCAACCGATGATCTTATCGGTTTGGATTAGCGGCGTTTTTCGTCTATACTGAAATATGTTACGTTTTTGAACAATTCGCGTGATCTGTCGATGCAGGTTGTTTATATAGTAGGAAATTATGCTTCAATGATGAGCAATACTAACGAAAATAAGCAGCATAGCTGTCCTGGAGAATAGGGGAGGATATCAATATGGAAAATAAGCAGGATCGACTTATTCGTGGCACAGCCATGGATGGGAGGGTTAGAGCTTTTGCTGTTCGGACAACTCAATTGGTAGAGGAATTGCGGAGAAGACATGATACGTATCCAACGGCTACCGCTGCTTTGGGGCGAACCCTCACAGCAGGAGCTATTATGGGTTCTATGCTAAAAGGCAAAGAGCGATTGACCATTCAAGTTAAAGGTGATGGACCAATTGGGCAAATCGTCGTTGATGCCAATGCTGTAGGGGAAGTGCGAGGTTATGTTACTGAACCACATGTGCATTTGCCGAGCAATAGTATGGGCAAACTGGATGTAGCGGGTGCTGTAGGTACAGAGGGGTTCATTCATATCATCAAGGATTTGGGGTTAAAAGAACCGTATCGCGGCAGTACTCCGATTATTTCTGGTGAACTGGGTGAGGACTTTACCTATTATTTTGCCAAATCGGAACAAACCCCGTCAGCGGTGGGCTTGGGTGTGCTGGTAGATACTGATAACTCGGTTATTGTGGCCGGTGGATTTATTATTCAGTTGCTTCCAGGCTTGAATGATGATGAGATAACTGCGATCGAAAATGCAGTCAGCTCCATTCCGCCCGTTACCGCTTTGCTGGATCAAGGGTTGGAACTTGATGAAATGCTGCGCTGGATGTTGCCGGACGTTCGGATTCTCGATGAATTGGATATCCATTTTCAATGTGAGTGTTCACGTGAGCGCGTGGAAAAAACATTGATCAGTTTGGGAGAAAGCGAATTAGAGCAGTTAATTGAGGAAGAAGGACAGGCTGAGGTCGTATGTCACTTTTGTAATGAGGCTTATCAGTTTAATAAAGATGAGCTGCAAAATCTGTTAGATCAAGCCAAAGCCTAACCGGATGGGCGGTGCAAGCGATGACTACACGGGAAAAGGGATTATGGACAGCTGTCATTATTCTGACCGTTAGCGTCGCCGCCTTGGGTGGTCTTATCATGCTTCGGGGGCTGCCAAAGCCGGGTGATGTAAGCAAGGATGACGGCGATCATACTGTGGCGGAGATGGGTCAGGAAGGCATATCGGAGGAACAGTGGGTAGCGGAACTGAAAAAGCGATATGGAACCAATACGCTGTTGCAAATGTTGAATCGTAAAGCCGTGCAGGCTGAAACCAAGCGTCTCGGTATCAAGATCACCCAAGAGGATTTACAGCAGGTGCTGGAGCAGGATAGTAAAGGGTATGAATCAGATCATACCTACTTTGATGAAATGCAGCGACAGTTTGGCTTAGATCCGGTTGACTTGCGGAATGAAGCGGAATACCGGATTGGTTTGGAGAAAATAGCTACGCAGGGTATTCAAGTTCGGGAAGCTGAGATTGACGAGTATTGGGAGCAGCATCCCGAGGAATTTGCCGTCGGTAAGCAGATCCAATTGGCAGCTCTTTATGTGGATAATGCGGAGGAGGCAGAAGCGCTGCTAGACCGGGTTAAGCAGGGGGAGAGCTTCGATGTGCTGATTCAAGAGCATTCACGTAAGCCTTTCGACAAAGATAGCAGTGGACAGCTGGGATGGGTGGATGAATATGATCCATTTCAACCGGAGGCGATTATGAAGGCGGCGAGAGAGCTAAGCTCTGGGGATGTTGCGGGTCCAATCTCTGTTAACGATGGCTATGCTGTCATTTATGTACAGGATGTCCGGTTGAAGAATTCTCCGGATAAGCAGCAGATCCGGCAGCAAATTCGTCGATCTCTTGCGCTTGCACAAGCCGCTCCTTTGGAAGAGGTTGAGAAGAGTCTGCGTGATAAGTATGGAGCGCGTATTTTATCTGAAAAGAATGCATCCTCCGCTTCTCTGTAACGTAGTGAAAGAATATTGGTTTGAAGGAAGCGCGATGCTGATAACGCGGGTTGACAGCATCGCAGCTTACTCACTTGTATTGACATTGGAATTGAAGATTGTTATGATTAGCGTATAAAACCCACTATTTTTATCGGAAATTAAATGAACGGTACAAAATTAAATTGATTGACTAAGAATGATCTACAATATGATTTCGCATTTTTTAATATATCATCTACAGTCAGGGAGGAATTATCATGGCTAAAGTTGTTAATAACATCACCGAACTTATCGGGGAAACCCCCCTTGTTCGCCTCAACCGGATCGTACCGGAAGATAGCGCCGAAATCTATTTGAAACTGGAATATCAGAACCCAGGCTCCAGTGTAAAAGACCGTATTGCGATTAGTATGGTAGAAGAAGCTGAACGTGAAGGTCTGCTTAAGCCAGGCGGTACCATTATTGAAGCAACTAGCGGTAATACAGGAATCGGCTTGGCTATGGTTGCTGCTGCGAAGGGCTATAAGGCAGTCATCGTTATGCCAGAAACGATGAGCATAGAGCGTCGTAATTTGTTGCGCGCTTATGGAGCCGAACTTGTGTTAACACCAGGATCAGAAGGCATGAACGGGTCCGTTAAGAAAATGGAAGAATTGCTGAGTGAAAATCCGGATTATTTTGCTGCTGAGCAGTTCAAGAACAAAGCTAATATCAAAATTCACCGTGAAACGACCGGTCCTGAGATTGTGGAAGCCATTCATTCCATTGGCGGAACTCTGGACGCTTTTATAGCGGGAATAGGTACTGGCGGAACCATTTCTGGAGCCGGTGAAGTGCTTAAGAAAGAATTCCCTGATATTAAAGTTGTGGCCGTAGAACCTGCCTCTTCCCCGCTGTTAGCAGGCGGTAAGCCAGGACCCCACAAGATCCAAGGGTTGGGTGCCAACTTTATTCCTGAAATTTTAAACCGTGATATCTATGATGAAATTATTCATGTAGAAAACGACGAAGCTTTCGAGGTAGCACGTAGAGTGGCCAAGGAAGAGGGCATTTTGTCCGGTATTTCATCTGGCGCGGCTGTCCATGCGGCTTTGAAACTTGCTAAGCAATTGGGCAAGGGTAAACGGATCGTTGTCATTATTCCAAGTAATGGAGAACGTTACCTGAGTACACCACTGTACAATTTCGAGCTGTAATTATGTCGTAATTGTGTATACTATACGTAAGGATTCCCTCATTTCCCTGTTGCAGGGGAGTGGGGGTTTCTTTTTAAGGAGAGAATGTAGACTTATTGAAAAGTTGGGAAGGGGAAGCACACACTGATGAAATCGACAGCTAGAGTGACGGAGGCGCAGTGGCAGGTTTGGCAGGAGGAAGGCTGGAGCATACTTCCCTATATCGCTGAGTACCCATTACCCGTGGGAGGGCTACCGTCATCGTGGCGGAAGGCTTGGGAGGATTCGTCGCCATATGCCTTTTTGCTGGAGAGCGCTAAAGGTGGGAGGTACACCTATCTGGCCTTAAATCCGGTTGCTGTATTGGAAGGCAAGGGAGAACATGCAGTTTGGACTGACTTGCAAAGTGGGAAGCATGGAGATATACATGGTCAACCTTTGAAAGTCATGAACAACTGGATCGCTCCTTACCGTGCACCGCGTGTACCTGGCATGCCCTTTTTCTCTGGAGGATTTGCGGGTTATCTTGGATACGATGTAGCTCGCTCGTTGGAGCGTTTGCCATCTCAAGCTGCAGACGATACGGGCATACCTGATTATGTATGGATGAGGGTGAATGAGTTATGGATTTATGATCACGAAAAATCCTGCATATATTGTGCTGTTCATATGCCCAATCCTGCCCGCTCCGGTGAATTCAGTAGCCAGACTGATTTGGCTAATGAGCTTATGGTGGATGAGACCATATCGATACTTGGCAAACTTTATGCCGAAGCGGTCCAACGTGCAGAACGCATGCTGACTCAGTGGAAGAACATCATACATGCGGGAGAGACTGATCCAGCTCATCCTCGCCGTTGTGCTCGGCTGTCCGAAAAAGGATTAGAGGCTGCTCATCAAGAATCTGAAGGTTGGACAGCGGCATTCAGCCAACAAGATTTTGAACAGGCCGTAAGACGTGTGCAGGAATATATTGCCCAAGGGGATGTATTCCAGGTTAACTTGTCGATTCGTCAGCAACGTACGCTTGCAGCCCTTCCTGAGAATATATATGAATGGCTTCGTCTGCTGAATCCATCCCCTTATATGGGTATGCTGCGTATGCCGGATTTACGGATCGTCAGTGGATCGCCAGAATTGTTGGTGAAGCTGGAGGATGGACGTGTGAGCGCCCGACCTATTGCAGGTACGAGAAGAAGGGGGCTAACACCGGATGAAGATGCCACTATGGCAGCAGAGCTTCTATCAAGCGAAAAAGAACGCGCCGAGCATATTATGCTCGTCGATCTGGAGCGTAACGATATCGGACGGATTGCCGAATACGGATCGGTGCATGTACCTGAACTGCTGACTGTCGAGTATTATTCGCACGTTATGCATTTGGTTTCTCAGGTGGAGGGGAAGTTAGCCTCAGGTCGTACAGCTATAGATGTAATTGCGGCTACTTTTCCAGGCGGAACCATTACCGGGGCACCCAAGGTGCGCACGATGGAAATCATCGAAGAATTAGAGCCTGTCCGGCGGGGGCCTTATACTGGGTCCCTTGGATGGATTGACTATAACGGTAATATGGAATTAAATATTATAATAAGAACACTAGCTGTTAAAGGCAGCACTGCCTATTTACAGACAGGTGCGGGGATCGTCATTGATTCAGACCCGTACAGGGAATATCGGGAATGTCGGAACAAGGCCAAAGCTGTCATGAAGGCGGTACAATGTGGTGAAGAAGAAGCCGCTTTGAGCAGAAGCGGTATCACAGGAGGGTGAGTCGTATGATTTTGGTGATTGATAATTATGATTCGTTTACGTACAATCTTGTTCAGTATTTGGGTGAACTTGGCGAAGAAGTAATCGTAAAACGGAACGATGAGATTGATGTGAAAGGCATAGAAGAGCTGGCACCAGAGCATATTTTGATCTCGCCGGGTCCATGCACGCCGAATGAGGCGGGGATATCACTGGATGTGATCAGCCATTTTAAAGGTCGCATTCCGATTTTTGGCGTTTGCCTCGGCCATCAGGCCATCGGACAGGCTTTTGGCGGTAAGGTTATCCGGGCTGAACGACTCATGCACGGTAAAACCTCACCGATTCTTCATCACAATACGTCAGTATTTGAAGGCCTGCCTTCTCCGTTCACAGCAACCCGGTATCACTCATTGCTGGTAGAGCGCGAGAGTCTACCTGAGTGTCTAGAGATTACCGCTGAAACCGCAGAAGGGGAAATTATGGGTTTGCGGCATAAAGAATTTGCCGTAGAAGGAGTTCAGTTCCATCCAGAATCCATTATTACGGATTACGGGCATCAGCTGTTACGCAATTTCCTAAAACGCAAGGTAGGCGTTTGATTCATGAAATATATCGGAGTCAACGGCGTCCTCACGGAAGCCGCAAAAGCCGTGGTTCACGTAAGTGATCACGGCTTTTTATACGGAATGGGCTTGTTTGAAACATTCCGCACCTACAAGGGCGCCCCATTCTTGCTGGATCGGCATCTGCATCGACTACAGGAAGGCTGCCGAATGCTCGGCATTCCTTTTCAACCTGATGAGGAGCAGCTTACGAAACACATCCAGCATCTGATGGTGGCAAATGGGTTGGATGAAGCCTACATCCGCTACACCGTATCAGCGGGTGAAGAGGTGCTAGGATTGCCGACGGGTGACTATACGCGTCCCAACCATATTTTGTTTGCCAAGCCGTTGCCCTCTACCAATACACAAATTGGGCAATCGACTTCCCCATCGGCGCTTCAGTTGTTGCGAATCCCCAGAAACACTCCAGAGGGTGAGGTTCGCTTGAAGTCGCTCCATTATATGAATAATATTCTTGCGAAACGGGAACTTCAGCAGTATGCCGAAGCTGTCCGTTATAAGGCTGAAGGAATGATGCTTACGGCCAATGGTTTCCTGGCAGAGGGAATGGTCAGCAATCTGTTCTTTGTGCGGAATAATACGCTGTATACACCTGACTTGTCTACAGGGATTCTGCCAGGCATTACGCGTGAATTCATTTTGGAGCTGGCGCATCTGCGAGACATTCCTTGTGAGCAGGGCCTGTACCGCTGGGACGAGTTGAAACAGGCTGATGAAATTTTTATGACCAACTCTATACAAGAAATACGGCCCGTGGATTTGTTGTTGGAGCCGGGAGGAACAACGAATCATTTTTCGGTTCCCTTGACGCAGCCCAGGTCCATAACAGCTTTGCTGTTGCACGATTATAGACAGAAAGCAGGGATCAAGTGAACATACCGACCCTTTATCAACGTAGTTACCGAATGGGGGATGCCGAGCTTACACTCGGACATTCCACACAGATCATGGGTATACTGAATGTGACCCCGGATTCATTTTCCGATGGAGGATTACATTATAACCCGGAGATTGCTGTTTTACATGCATTGAAGCTGGTGGAAGATGGAGCCGATATCATTGACATTGGCGGGGAGTCTACCCGTCCCGGTCATGATCCAGTAGGTGTGGAAGAGGAGCTGGCTCGGGTCATTCCGGTCGTTCAGGCCATCCATCGTATCGCACCGCACATTCCATTATCTGTAGATACTTACAAAGCTGAAGTAGCCAGAAAGGCACTCGAAGCTGGCGCACATATCATTAATGATGTGTGGGGGTTTAAGGCAGACCCTGATATGGCACGTGTAGCTTCGGAATTCGATTGCCCGGTCATTTTGATGCATAATCGTCATGACCGTAACTATAGTGATTTAGTTTCTGATATGCTGTCCGATTTAAAAGAGAGTATCCGATTAGCGCTGGATGCGGGGGTACGTGAGGAACAGATCATTTTAGACCCAGGTATCGGTTTTGCCAAGGATTACGATGAAAATATTCATGCCATGACTTCTCTCGATAGATTGGGTCAGCTGGGCTTTCCGCTGTTATTGGCTACGTCGCGCAAAAGATTTATTCGTACAGCACTGGATTTGCCTGTGAATGATGTGGTGGAGGGCACGGCGGCTACTGTTGCTTTTGGCATTGCTCAAGGGTGCCAGATTGTGCGTGTACACGATGTGGCGCAAATCAAGCGCACCGTACGTATGTGTGATGCGATGGTGTACGGGTCTAAAAATGCACTGAGTTATGGTGGTTAGGAGACGCTTCATGAATGATTTGATCCTGTGATCGCTGTTGCAACGGGATTCTTTTGAATTGGTAAAACATATGACTGTAGGAATCCCGTTGAGTATATGCTTACGATGTAGCTTTTCCTTGAAAAGCTTTGGAGGCGAGCGCTACGCTTCTCCGGATTCAAATCCTTCATTCCGCTACAACGCACCATAAAGTCACTGTATTTTTTAGAGAGAAATTAATGTAAGAAGAACGGAAAAAATAGTAGAACGAAAACGAAGTGGACGGAATGGTGCTGTACAAGCGAAGCGGTCGCCTTTGTGCCAGGATTCCAACCATTTTATCCTAATATAAGGAAATCTGGGCACAACAGCGATGGGAAGTACCATCCGACCGCGTAGTGGTGCCGCGTGTACACCTTTAGTTGAGCTTATTTAGAAAAATCTAATAAATAACAGGGGGCCTACCCACAATGGATAAAATGAAATTGCATCGTATGGAGTATTACGGATATCATGGCGTTTTTCCAGAGGAACGTAAGCTGGGACAACGTTACTATATTGATTTGGAACTGGAGCTTGATCTGCGTGAAGCGGGTGAGCAGGATGCTTTGGACAAAACGGTTAATTACGCAGAGGTGCATTACACCGTTAAAGATATTGTAGAAAAGGAGTCTTACCAATTGATTGAAGCTTTGGGCGAACGTATTGCATCTTCCCTACTGGACACTTATACTAGTGTCAATGCACTGACTGTCAAAGTCACGAAGCCGCATCCGCCATTTGATATTCATTTTCAAGGCGTGACGGTTGAGCTTTATCGCGCAAGAAAGTAGGAACGATACATGAATGCACATTCGACCTCTGAGGCATCAGAGGCTTATATTGCTTTAGGGGCTAATTTGGGGGAGCGCGAGCATACCCTGTATGAAGCCATTACGGCGCTGGACGAACATCCGGGTATCCGGGTAATACGGTGCTCCAGCCTGTACGAAACAGAGCCTGTTGGGTATCTGGATCAACCTTCTTTTTTGAACATGACGGTAGCCCTATCTACAACACTTGCTCCAGAGGAGCTTCTGGTATATATGCTGGAGGTGGAGAGTCGTCTGGGGAGAGTAAGACATATTCCTAATGGTCCACGAACCATTGATCTGGACTTGTTATGGATGGGAGCGGCACAACTGGCTACACCGGATTTGGAGCTTCCTCACCCTCGCATGTTGGAGCGTGCTTTTGTGCTGGTTCCCTTGGCTGACATCGTTCCGAACCAAGATCCGTCCGGTCTGTACAGTATCGTGCATACTGCATTGAATTCTGTGGATGGAAAGGACGGCATACAGCTTTGGAAAACATGCAGCTGGCGCAACGACTCCGCGCCTTTCGGAAACTAAAAGGGTTCACACAGCAGGAGTTGGCAGAGCGTACCGGTATATCTTTGACTGTATTAGGTGCTGTGGAGCGAGGCAATCGTACAATAGACTTAGACATGCTGAACATTATCGCCCAAACGCTAGGAATTGAAGTCCGGGAACTGACGGAATGACGATAAATAATGATACAAAAGAAAGAATAAAGGGGTGAACAGATATGTTGAAAATCGGCGGTATTGAAATGAAAAACCAAGTCGTTCTGGCTCCGATGGCAGGCGTGTGCAACCCTGCTTTTCGCCTGATCGCCAAGGAATTCGGTACAGGTCTGGTATGTGCAGAAATGGTTAGTGATAAAGCGATCATTCACGGCAACAAGCGTACACGCGAGATGCTGTTTGTAGATGAGCGTGAGAAGCCACTTAGCTTGCAAATTTTCGGAGGCGACCGTGAAACTCTGGTGGAAGCAGCGAAGGTCGTAGATCAGGAGACGAATGCAGATATTATTGATATCAATATGGGTTGCCCGGTTCCCAAAGTGACCAAATGTGATGCAGGTGCTCGTTGGCTGCTCGATCCAAACAAGATTTATGAAATGGTATCGGCGGTAGTGGAATCAGTAAACAAGCCGGTTACTGTGAAAATGCGTATTGGTTGGGATAGTGAGCATATTTATGCCGTAGAGAACGCTCGCGCTGTTGAACGTGCCGGAGGACAGGCCGTTAGCGTACATGGCCGTACACGGGAGCAACTGTATACGGGACTTGCGAATTGGGATATTATAAAAGAAGTTAAAGAAGCAGTTTCCATTCCTGTAATTGGAAATGGCGATGTGGCATCACCGGAAGATGCTCGCCGTATGCTGGATTTGACCAATTGTGATGGCGTTATGATCGGACGCGGTGCTCTGGGGAATCCGTGGATGCTCTATCGTACGATTGAGTACTTGCAAACAGGTGAGCTGTTGCCCGATCCTGCACCGGAAGAAAAAATTCGTATTGCCATTCTGCATATGGATCGTCTGGTTGCTTTGAAGGGTGAAGCAGTAGCTGTTCGTGAAATGCGCAAGCATCTGGCTTGGTACCTCAAGGGGCTTAAAGGTTCAGCACGTATTAAGGATGTCATTATGGAAGAAACAAAGCGCGACGATATGGTACGTATTTTGGATCAATTTGTATCTCAATTGCACATGGTAGAAAACGATGAGCCTTTTACAAGTGCTGCATCTCCTGCTGCTGTTGCGCAATAAGGAAGCTGTTCCTGCCTGTGCGTGCGATTGACTTTTCCAATTGCTTGCCCTATAATCGTTCAGTATAAAATCTTGATGTATGCTACAAATTGTGTGCAGCTCTCAAGACAACAGCAGGAAATGTTCTCATTCCCTCAGAGTGGCATATTATGTTTTGAAAGCGTGCATTCCGATGCACTTTTAAACTTTTCCCATGACAGGAGAATCGGTTAAGATGAGCGATAAAGAAGTCATTCTGACACAGGAAGGTCTTAGAAAGCTCGAAGATGAGCTTGAGAACTTAAAGTCTGTCAAACGCCGCGAAGTGGCTGAACGGATTAAGGTAGCCATCGGATACGGAGATATTAGTGAAAACTCCGAATATGAGGATGCGAAGAATGAGCAGGCCTTTATTGAAGGCCGTGTAATTACGTTGGAAAAGATGCTACGCAATGCCCGCATTATCAATAGTGATGAAATTGACACCGATGTTGTGGGAGTAGGCGCAACTGTGACTGTTGAAGATTTGGAATTCGGAGATATTACAGAGTATGCTATCGTAGGTTCTGCCGAATCCGACCCGCTACAGAACAAGATTTCGAATGAAAGTCCGGTTGGCAAGGCAATTCTCGGTAAGAAAAAGGGAACTGTTGTGGATGTCACCGTTCCAGCAGGCGTTATTCAATATAAAATCGTGGATATCAAGAAATAAGACACGGACTTTGGAATTTAATGTAAAAGCTTCCTTGTGGAAGCTTTTTTTCTCTACACCCGGACGGACCCCGGCCCGTCTATTCATATTGAAGGAGCTGATTTAGCACCATGTCGGATGAAACTACTAACCAGGAAACACAAGAAAACCGCGAGGAATTAAGTGAATTATTGCAAATTCGTCGTGCCAAATTGGACGAGCTTCGCTCATTGGGCATTGATCCTTTTGGACGCAAATACATACGCACAGCTGAAGCGGGCGTACTACTGAGCAAGTATGACAGTTTGACTAAGGAAGAACTGGAAGAAAAGAATATTGAAGTTAGCATAGCAGGCCGTATTATGGCTAAACGTGTTATGGGAAAAGCCAGCTTTGCTCATATACAGGATCTTAGCGGACGTATTCAAATTTATGTTCGTCAAGATACGGTTCCTGAATCCAAATATAAAGCATTTGGTATTTTGGATCTGGGCGATATTGTTGGTGTTAAGGGTGTGCTCTTTAAGACCAAAACAGGCGAAACGACAATCAAAGTGCTGGATATTGAGGTCTTGTCCAAATCCTTGTATCCATTACCAGAGAAATATCATGGTCTGAAGGATGTTGAATTGCGTTACCGTCAGCGCTATGTCGATCTGGTTATGAACCCTGAAGTACAAAAAACGTTCATTACACGGTCCCGTATTATTCAATCCATGCGTCGTTATCTCGATTCGCTCGGCTATTTGGAAGTTGAAACCCCAACATTACATTCCATTGCTGGCGGAGCGGCAGCGAAGCCATTTGTTACGCACCATAATGCATTGGACATGCAGCTTTATATGCGTATTGCTATTGAACTCCATTTGAAACGACTAATTGTCGGCGGAATGGAGAAAGTATATGAGATCGGTCGTGTTTACCGTAATGAAGGTATTTCGACCCGCCATAACCCTGAGTTTACGATGATTGAGCTGTATGAAGCGTATGCTGATTATAAAGATATCATGCAATTGACGGAAAACATGGTTGCACATATTGCGCAAGAAGTACTGGGCACACAGCACATTCAATATCAAGGCCAGGAAGTGGATCTGACGCCGCAATGGCGCAGAGTCTCCATGGTTGATGCTGTTAAAGAAGTAACAGGCGTAGACTTTAGCGTGCAGATGAGTAATGAAGAAGCTCATCGTCTTGCGAAAGAGCACAAAGTTCCGGTCGAACCACACATGACCTTTGGCCATATCCTGAATGCATTCTTTGAGCAGTTCGTAGAAGAAACGCTCATTCAGCCGACCTTTATTACTGGACATCCGGTTGAAATCTCGCCGTTGGCCAAGAAAAACGAACAAGATCCGCGGTTTACGGATCGCTTCGAGCTGTTCGTGGTCGCTCGTGAGCATGCGAATGCGTTTACTGAGCTGAATGATCCAATCGACCAGCGCCAACGTTTTGAAGCTCAATTGCTGGAACGTGAGCACGGTAACGATGAGGCTCATGAAATGGATGATGACTTTATCCGCGCCTTGGAATACGGTATGCCGCCAACAGGCGGATTGGGCATCGGCATCGATCGTTTGGTCATGTTGCTGACAGATGCGCCTTCCATTCGCGATGTGCTGCTTTTCCCGCATATGCGTAACCGTACAGTAGAATAACATAACATTATGAATATAGAGGATCAGCCGGGTTTCCCGTGTCTTGTTCCTCTTTTTCATAAGAACGGATGGAGAGAATACTCTAATGAAACGCAGCGTCAAGCTTAGTCGGTTCGCATCGCCTCCTTTTATATTGGTCATTGGATATTTATTGATTATTGCATTGGGTACTTTGCTACTGATGCTTCCTGTTGCCAATCATAGTGGTCATGCTCCGCATTGGATTGATTCGCTTTTTACGTCCGTCTCAGCCGCTTGTGTCACAGGACTGGTCGTCGTTGACGTCGATTCAACGTATACGATGTTTGGCGAAACCGTCATTTTGGTGCTGATGCAGCTAGGCGGGCTGGGGTTTATGACCTTAGCGACCTTGTTTGCGCTGTTATTGGGGCGGCGATTATCGCTGAAGGATCGGTTGCTGCTTAAGGAGGCTATTAATGCCGATAGCATGGAAGGGATCGTGCGTATTATTCGCAAGGTGCTGATCTTTTCTTTTACCATTGAGGCGATAGCTGCCGTTGTCTTGGCTTTGCGGTGGATGCGAGAGATGCCTGTCGGACAAGCGATCTATTATGGAATATTCCATTCCGTATCCCTCTTTAATAACGGGGGATTCGATCTGTTCGGGACTAGCTTCCAACAGTACGCTGGAGATTTTGTTTTCAATATGATTGCATCTGTGCTCGTTATATCAGGAGGCTTGGGTTTCCTTGTACTTAGCGATTTGTTCGATTTTCGCCGTACCCGGAGACTATCTCTACACTCCAAAATGGTGCTAAGCGTGTCGGGAGCGCTCATTGTGATTGGTGCGCTGGTTTTATTTATTTTTGAGTTTACCAATGCACGAACCTTGGGTGCGCTGAACTGGGAAGGCAAAGTATATGGAGCTGTCTTTCAATCGGTCTCCACGAGATCATCAGGTACGAGCACAGTCGATATCAGCGGGTTAAGGCAGGCAAGTCAGTTTTTTATTATGTTGCTGATGATTATCGGTGCTTCTCCAGGCTCAACTGGAGGAGGAATCAAAACGACTACGTTTCTGCTTATGGTAGGTGCGCTAATCGCCGTCATGCGAGGACAGAAGGAAATCGTGTTTTTCCGTCATAGGGTCCCCAAAGATATCATGATGCGGGCGCTGACCATTATTGTACTAGCCCTATTTATATTCTCGATTGTGGTTATACTGCTCTTAATGACAGAGGATGCCCCATTTCTCTCCCTGGCATTTGAGGCTGCTTCCGCAATTGGAACGGTAGGGTTGTCCGTAGGAGTGACGCCAGGGTTGTCTGACGCAGGCAAGCTGATTATTTGTGTGACTATGTTTATTGGTCGAATTGGTCCTCTTACGATTGCCTATGCCATTCGTCCACGCTCAACCAAGACATTGTACCGTCGTCCCGAAGGGCATATCGTAATTGGATAGTGTATCTGTAAAAAAGATGTACCCGTGCTGATTAGCATAGGTACATCTTTTTTTCATTTCAGATCATCA
Organism: Paenibacillus sp. SEL3; assembly: GCF_054602585.1. Taxonomy (NCBI): domain Bacteria; kingdom Bacillati; phylum Bacillota; class Bacilli; order Caryophanales; family Paenibacillaceae; genus Paenibacillus; species Paenibacillus sp. SEL3. Next base: position 3,266,755 of record NZ_CM137725.1, read on the forward strand.
TCATTCTTTATGGGTAGCATATGATGTAAAATGCCCATTTTGAGAACGAGACGAAATAGTTTGAACAGATACTGTTTTTCATAGAAAAAACGGCTATTTGTTTCCTTTTATGTAATTATAGACAAAATACTAGGAATATTATGTATAATATTGTATGATAGTGGGCATGAAAGGGGGATAGTTGAGGTGAATACCAATTTCTAATTTGAAAGGAATCGTCCATTATGTATTTATTTATTATTAGTGCTGAGGTTTTGTTTTGGGTTTTTGTTGTTGCAGGGTTAGTCGCAAGGTATATGTTTGGGTTGAAGAAATTAGGTGGGCTTCTTTTAGTCTTTACCCCAATTATTGATATCCTGTTACTAATTGCGGTGTTCATCACGGTGAAAAGTGGCATGGAGATTACGACTGCTACTGGCTTGGCGGCCTGTTATTTTGGTATTACAGTAGCATTTGGTCATAGGTTAATTAAGTGGGCGGATGTACGGTTCTCCCATTGGTTTGGTAAGGGACCCAAGCCTGAACGCAAGTATGGTGCTGCTCATGCAAAAGAGGAACGGATAGGTTGGTTGCTTCACCTTTTGGGTTGGGCTATAGGTAATGCTTTGTTGCTCGCCATCATTGTGTATGTTGATGATCCTCAGCGTACGGCGTCTTTGGAGGGCATTATGCAAACATGGGCGATCGTTCTGGTAATCGACTTTGTTGTCTCCTTTAGCTATACTTTAGCTCCCAAAAAACAAAAGCGTAGTCTATAAAGGTTAAGGTTTTACACTTAGATGATATCTGGCTGGTCACTCAGGATGTTCAAATCGGGAGAGTCATTGTTGGTGAAAATGAAGTGGTTACTTCCGGTAGTGGGGTGAGTCTGTCATCGGAATGTAAATATTTACAAAAATATGCGGATTTTATGTTTAACTCGCTTTGACAGTCACCTTATTTTCGCCTCGCTATCTTTTTTCACACACATGTATCCCTTTCGATTTGAACACAGACCAACAGAAGCAACACAATTATTTTTTGTGAGATGACAGACAGCATACATGATGTGTTACACAAATTTTAAAATAAATTTTGTGATTTGCCTAAAACGTCGCCTATCTAAGTTTGGCAATTAACGCGATAATATTCCAGGAAAGATTACATATGTCTATAAATGTAGACATACGCAATTAAGTTGTTATTTTGTTTAATAATGTAAAAAAAGAAAGGTGGTTTCTGTGGCAGTACTACTGAGCGGTAAGAACATTTTGATTATGGGCGTGGCTAATAACAGGAGTATTGCTTGGGGGACAGCTCAATCTTTAGCTGCTGAAGGGGCACAACTCATTTTTACTTACGAAAATGAGAGGGTTGCAGAGCGGGTACTAAAGCTTGCTGAAACCATTCCGGGAGCACTGGTCTGTCCTTGCGATGTACAAAGCAATGAAGAGCTTGATGCATTGGCGGATTTTCTAAAAGAAAAAGTAGGCGTGTTGCATGGTTATTTTCACAGTGTCGCCTATGCTAAGGCTGAGGATTTGGATGGCTTGTTCGTTGACACTTCTCGCGAGGGATTCGCCGTTGCACAAGAAATCAGCGCCTATTCCTTGGCTGCTGTATCCCGTCGAGTGTACCCACTGATGACAGAGGGTGGGAGTATCGTCACCATGACGTATATTGGCGCAGAACGAGCGATCAAAAATTACAATGTTATGGGTGTGGCGAAGGCTTCACTGGAAGCCAGCATGCGCTATCTGTCGAATGATCTGGGCACATATGGCATTCGTGTAAATGCGATTTCCGCTGGTCCGATACGGACTTTGGCTGCCTATGGCATTAAGGATTTTAACACAATGCTCAAACATATTGAAGAAACTACGCCCTTACGCAAGACGGTTGATACGTCTGAAGTCGGAGATACGGCGTTATTCCTATTTTCCCATTTATCGAGAGGCATTACGGGTGAAGTTATCCATGTAGATGCTGGATACCATATTACGGGGATGTAAGGAGGGAACGTTGTGCTTATTACGCATACGGATTGCCGGATTATCTCATCTGAAGGAATTATGACCAGGGAGCGTCTGGAGCGAGACGTTACGATCTTCTCCCGGATGTTGACTCTCAGAGGCATTCCCGAAGACGGTAGAGTGATTCTGAAAGCGGCCAATTCTTATTGGTTTGTTGTGTCTCTGTTCTCCCTGTGCAATATCGCTGTTTCGGTGACTGTGGTGGACGAGCAGACTGTGCTCGATGAGGTGGCCCAAATCTATGATGAAGCGGGTGCCTGTTGTATCCTTACGGATTCCGATTTAGAACTTCCTCATGCTCTCGTTATTCTGATTCAAGATTTGATTCAAGAAGAAACGGCACATCCGGATTGGGTGGGAGAGCCAAAGCTTGAAGCCCTCGACTTTAACAAGTGGTGCGAGAGGCCAGATGCGCTCATTCTGTATTCTTCAGGTACGACGGGAAAACCCAAGGGAATCGTGAAAGCTGGTTCAGCTTTTATGGAGAATATCAGGCATTCCATACACGCCATGAACTACCTACCGTCTGACCATATGCTCCCCGTTGTGCCATTCTCTCATTTTTATGGAATCTCACTTATCTTCTCCTGGTGGTTAACCTCATGTTCTCTCATCATCTGCAATCCCAAAAACCTCTGGAGCGTCATTGCAAGTATTACGAAAGACCGGGCGACGGTCGTAGATGCTAACCCCTCTGCTTTTTACACCTTGTTGCGTATGCTAAACCGAAAACCCGAACAACTGGAAATGGTCAAGGAAGCCCCGGTGCGCATGTGGTGCGTAGGCGGTTCTCCACTTACCCAAGACCTTGAAGAGAAATTTAACAACATATTTGGACAGCCCTTGCTGAATGGTTACGGCCTTTCTGAACTGGGCAACGTTACGCTAGGGACGCTAGAGTGTCCTAAGGGTTGTGGTCTACCATTACCTGGTGTGGATTTGAAAATACTAGATTCTACAGGCAAACAGCAGACGGACGGTGTCGTAGGCGAAGTGTGGATACGCAGTGCTGGATGCATGGAAGGTTATCTGAATCGTCCAGACCTGACGCAATCCGTTCTACAGGACGGTTGGTTCAAGACGGGGGATCTGGGCTATCTGGATGACGGAATGCTGTATGTCATTGGACGCAGCGGCAAGACGGTCAACCGGATGGGCTATATGGTATCTCCGGTCTATATTGAGGACCGGATTGGTTCTCTAGGTTACCGATCCTGCGTGATCACCTTGGAGGATGAGGCTAAAGGGACATTACTTGTTGCCTTCATCGAAGGCGAATCCTTGCAAGCCTTGTCTGTACTCCGCAAAGAAATAAATCGTGTGCTCCCTTCATACATGTTTCCCGATCTTTTGCTTCCGCTCGACCACTTTCCTTTAAATCGCAATGGAAAAGTGGATCGTTTGGAGATGGAGCGTATTGCCCTGGGAAAAGTTGCTTCTCGCAAGGTATAGCAAGATATTTACCAAAACCGCATATAGGAAAGGGAGAATGTGCCATGAATATAAATCCAGAATTGGCAGAAAACACACTGTTTTTGGAAAGGCATGAATCTATTCTGAAATGCCTCAATTATTTGATTGAAAATCGGCAGGAAGTGATGGATATTCTCACGCAATTTTCATCCTATCGGGCCGCCAATGCAGAAATTGACTCCACGATCCTCACACTTCAAGGTGCTCTGCAAGAAGTGCAGACCTATCAGCCAAGTCGGCAACGATCTATGGCTGTATTCATGCCTTCCAACGTCATTTTATACTCCTATGCATTATACCTTTTGATTCCGTCCCTGTACGTTGAAAATATAGACTTTCGCCCTTCTTCTCACGTAAATGAGTACGTCAACATGCTGCATGAAAAGCTTCAGGCTGTACATGGATTACCCATCTATATTCGCAAAGTTAGCCAGAAGGTGTTCATGGAGAATTCCGTGATGCCAGCTGATATTGTGGTGTTCACCGGGAGCTATACCAATGCGGAGAAGATCAAAAAACAGATTCGAAAAGATCAGCTCTACATTTTTTACGGACAAGGGTTAAATCCTTTCATCATCGGACCTGATGCAGATCTGGAGCTGGCGGTTACCGATGTGATCCGAATGAGATTGTTCAACTCTGGACAGGACTGCCTAGGCCCCGACATCATTCTGGTACATCAAGATGTGAGTGAGCATTTCAAAGATCTGCTGATTCAACAGCTTGACCAACTCGTGTTTGGAGCCAACGATGATCCGAACGCAAACTATACGCCTATATTCTATAAAGACACGCTATATTCGGTTTCCGAATATTTTAATACGAACGATAAGTTTATTATTTACGGCGGCGGCATTGATTTCCGTACAAAAAAGATGGAGCCAACGGTTGTATATAGTGAATTAGATCAGAATCTGGAGATTATTGAGTATTTTTCGCCAGTCTTCAATGTAGTTAGCTACCAAGACGACGAGCAACTGATCAAGCGTATCTCCTCCAGTTATTTCAGTGAACGTGCAATGGGATGCAGTTTATACGGATCGGAGCACCTGACTGACGTTCTACAAAAGAAGCACACATTGACCATTAATCAGACACTTGAGGATGTGGATCAAGGCAATAAGCCTTTTGGTGGCTACGGCACGATGTCGAACTATATTTTTTACGATTTCAAGCTCATTTCAAAGCCGATCTTGATTTCAGAAATTGTCGCAGAATATTTGTCGGAAAAGAGGAGTTTGGTATGACTGCGAGCTTTTTTCCCTGGGATGCCATCATTGGCTACTTAAAGTCTGCTGGGGTTCAGCATCTCTTTGGATTACCAAGTGATGACCTCAAAATCGTATCGTCACTCCCCTCATCCGGTATGGATTTTATTCTGTGCAAAGATCAACGTAATGCTGTGTTCATGGCAGCAGGTTATGCGCTCACCACCAACCAGATGTCCGTATGTGTTGTGGGTAAAGGGCCTGCGCTCAGTAATACACTTACAGGGCTGCTGGAAGCCAAGAACCTGGGCGCTCCGATCCTGCTTCTGGCGCTTGGTACCGGAGGAGATAAGCTGGGTACCCGATCCTTTCAGGAAGCCGATCAAATCTCACTTGTGAAGCCGCTTGTAAAATGGGCTTATCGTGTCGAGCATGTAGATCGGCTTGTATGGGCGATGGAGCGGGCTGCCTTTTTGGCCATCAATGGAGCGCCGGGTCCTGTCTATATCGAACTCCCTGAAAACCTGATGGACCAGCCTGTGCCAACAGGACTTCAGTTTACCCCGCCCGAGAAGCTTTCGTGTTCTCCGTCTCTGCGGGAGTTGGATGCGGCTTGGGCGATTATAAAGACGGCGCGCAGGCCGCTCATTCTAGTCGGAGGGGGAATGAAGTCAGGTACAGGTGATGTGATTGAGCGGTTCGCTCACCAACATGGAGCGGCCTTGTTCGCAACTGCCTCGGGACGGGGTGTAGTGGATGAAGAACACGAACTTTTCTGCGGTGTTGCCGGACTCTATACGGATCTCAGTCTAAGACAAATCTGGAAGGAATCTGATGTGGTGATCACACTGGGCAGCCGCTTGGAAGAAACGGCTACGTTCGAGTGGGATATTCTGCTACAGGATACACCTTTGATTCAAGTCAATGTAAATCTGGAGGATTTTGCACACGAATACAGGGGTATCAAAGTGCTTGGTGATGGATATGCAGCAGTGGAGCAATGGCATGATCGGCTAGGGCAGAAGCCTGATGGAGTGTGGCTTGAAACAATCAGGAGCTGTAAAGAGAAGGCTTTTTCTCATAGGGCTATCTATCTGGAGGAATTGCAAAAGGCTCCTGGGATCCACGTTCCTGAGCTGTTGGAAATCATTCAGACGGAGTTTCCTGAAAATCTAGTGCTTCTTCAAGAGAATGGATTGCAGGATATGTGGTCCTACTTTTATCCATATTTCCGCTTTACTCAAGGCTCTCTTTCGATTGTCCCCAGTGATCAAACAAGCCTAGGATTCGGTGCGGCTGCTGCTCTGGGAGCAAGTGTGGCAACGCAACGTCCAGTAGTGGCACTTGTAGGTGACGGTGCGTTCAATCTCTTCTGTTCGGATTTTATGACAGCGGTAGAATATCAAATACCGTTAATCTATATCGTACTCAATAATGGTGGCTATGGTTGGTTGCAGAATCAGATGAATTATAAGCATCTCACAGGGCAGTCCCTCCCGTTTGTTTCTGAGGCGGCCAAGACAGGAATTCAAATTCCCCAGTATGAGTTTGTAGAGAGCCTCGCAATTCGGAGTAAGGGAGAGGCACGGGAACAGCTTCAGCTTGCTTGGCAAAAGTATCAGGAGAACAAGCTTGTGGTCGTCGAGGTATATGCTGATCTTGCGGATGTGCATGAAAAAATCAGCCATGTGTATGGCGACTTTCCTCTCTACGAGCAACAGGCTTCCAAGAATTAATTTCAACGAAGGACGTGGATACAGTGAGAAGACGTGTTGTAGTGACTGGACAGGGAGTCGTAACGCCGGTCGGGCTTAATCTTACGGATTTCTGGAATTCACTGTTAGAAGGAAAAAGTGGAATCGGACCTGTCACTGCTTTCGATACAGCGGACATTCCGACAAAGATCGGTGCACAGGTTACGGGCTTTGACCCATTGCAATATATGAGCAAGAAGGAAGCTAATAAAGTTGCACAGTTCACTCAGTTTGCTTTGGCGGCTGCCCGGCAGGCAGTGGAGCAATCGAAATTAGTGATTGATGAGCGGAATGCAAGTCGCGTGGGGGTTATTGTCGGCTCTGGAGCAGGCGGCCTCGACGTTATAGAGGAGAACTATGGGAAATTAACAAAGCTTGGTCCCAAAAGAGTTTCTCCTTATTTTGTTTCCTCGATGATGATTAATTCAGCACCTGGTGAAATCTCCATTGCTATCGGAGCCAAGGGGCCTTCTTTTGCTGTGGTTACGGCTTGTGCCACAGGAAGTAATGCCATTGGTGAAGCATTACGTACGATCCAGTACGGTACGGCTGATGTCGTGGTTGCTGGTGGAGCAGAAGCCAATTTTAGTCAGCTTGATCTGGCATCTTTTGCGAATATCCATGCTCTCTCCAGACGTAATGAAGAGCCGCAGAAGGCCAGTCGTCCGTTTGATGTGGATCGCGATGGATTCGTCATCGGTGGAGGAGCAGGAGTCTTGGTGCTGGAGGAGTTGGAATATGCTTTGAACCGCGGAGCCACCATTCTGGCCGAAGTTGTGGGTTACGGATGCACAACGGATGCGTATCATATCACGGCTCCAGATCCCTCTGGCTCCGGCCCGGCAGAAGCGATCAACATCGCACTGCAGGATGGCGGCCTGACACCGCAGGAAATCGACTATGTCAATGCCCACGGTACGAGTACGCCATTTAATGATCGTATGGAGATTAACGCTATTCAAAAAGTGTTCGGGGAGCATGCCCCCCAATTGGCGATATCGTCTATTAAATCCATGACTGGCCATTTAATGGGCGGTGCAGGGGCAGTCGAGTTAATTGCGACTGTGCAGAGTATGATTCACAGCAAAGTACCACCGACACTCAATTGCGACAATCCTGAGGCTCCTGAATTGAATTTTGTGCCGCATGTATATCAGGAACGCGAGGTCCGCGCGGCGATTAGCAATTCATTTGGTTTCGGAGGGCACAACGTCTGCCTTGCTGTTCGCAAGTGGGAAGGGGAATAAGCCTGTGAGCGAAGAGCTAATCCATATCCCGGATGTGCTTCCGCACCGGTACCCATTTCTTCTGTTGGATGGCGTGACCGGGTACGAAACGTCGCAATGGGCGAAGGGATACAAGCTTGTCACCTGGAGTGAGTGGTTCATTACAGACACTAATCCATACATGCCTCCTATGTTGATTGTGGAGTCGCTTGCACAATTGGCGGCGTTCGCTGCGATTGATAAAAAAGGCATTTCATACCTGACTAACCTGAATGGAATTCGATTCCACAGCTTGGCGAAGCCTGGGGACCGAATTGATCTCTATTTTGAAGTGATCAAGCGTCGGCGGGGCTATATTCTTGGAAGCGGTCGGGCTTCGGTAGGGGATCGATTGGTGGTTGAGGCGGAAGAAATTGTTTCACTGGATCAATGACGGGGTGGAAGCGCACGTTAAACTGTCCTTTTGTCCTCCTGACTGCCAGGTGCAGCGGGAGGATATTCACATCATGGAATAGGAGTGAATGAGATGAATGACATGCAGTTATATGATTTAACAAATGCGCAGAAGCGTATATGGTATACCGAATTACTCTACCCAGATACGTCAGTGTCACAGCTTTCCGGTACAGCTAAGATGAAGGGGCATATCCATATCGCTGCCTTCATGCAGTCTATTAATTTGATTATCAAACAGTATGATGCGTTCCGTATTCGTATTACCTCAGTGGATGGAGTGCCTCAACAGTATGTCGTTCCTTATGAAGAAAGACAGTTGGAGTGCCTGGATCTTTCCCACTATGAAAGTATATCTGAAGTGGAGGCCTTACTTGAGCAACACAAAAGCAAACCCTTGCCCCTGCTGGATTCTGAACTCTTCCAGTTTTTAATTGTGAAGATTAGCGAGGAAGAGTATTGGATTAATATCAAGATGCACCATATTATTTCTGACGGAATATCAATGGTGGTCTATGGCAATCAGCTCACAGCGTTTTACATGGAGTTAATTCAAGGAAATGAACCGAAGCTGGGCGACGATTGCTCGTATATTGAATATATTGCAGATGAGAATGCATACGAACTTTCTGACAGATACCAGAAGGATAAGGCATACTGGCTGAATCAATTTTCTAATTTGCCTGAGCTTACGGGTTGGAAGTCATATAATCCGTTATCTTTAAGCACTCACGCTGTTCGGGAGCATTTTACTGTACCAGAAGTGCTGTATCACGAGCTGCAGGCATTTTGCCAACAGAACAGAATTTCCTTGTTCCAGTTCTTCATGGGTGCGATGTATATCTACATACACAAAATGACGAATCAGCCGGATGTGGTGATTGGAACTTCGTTCGCTAACCGGGGGAACAAAAAAGAGAAGCAAAAGATAGGTATGTTCGTCAGCACCGCTGCTGCCAGAACATACGTCGAAAAGGATATGGATGTGCTGAGCTTCGTGCAGGATGTAGCCAGAGATCAGATGTCAATCCTGCGGCATCAGAAATATCCATACAATCAGTTAATTCAGGATCTTAGAGAAATGCATGGCAACAAGGATATTCAGCGGCTTTTTGGCGTTTCAATGGAATATCGTCTTATCAATTGGGTTGATTTGGATGATGTGCGTATTTTGACAGATTATGATTTCTGCGGGGATGAAGTGAACGATTTCGTACTTCATATCGTAGAGATCCTGGATGAAGGCGAACTGGTACTGGATGTCGATTATCGGACGGAGCTGTTTGAACGCAGCGAAGTTAAGGACATGGTTTCCCAGTTGCTTACGATCGCCGAGCAGGTCATTCATTCACCTCAGCTTTCTATCGCAGAGGTAAACTTATTGGGCGAACCCGAAGAGCAATCCATTTTGGCTCTTTCGGAAGGCGCTGCAGTCGATTATCCACGTGAGAAGACCATCCATGGCTTATTCGAAGAACAAGCCGAGCGCACGCCAGATCACGTAGCCGTTCAGATGGACGAGCAGAGCATTACATACCTAGCTCTAAACGAGCAGGCTAACCAGCTTGCGAGATATTTGCGCTCCGAGGGAGTAGGGGCAGATACGCTCGTAGGGATTATGGCTGACCGTTCCTTGGAGATGGTCATCGGGATGTTGGCCATTTTGAAAGCAGGGGGTGCCTATGTACCGATTGACCCCGATTATCCGGAAGAGCGTATCCATTATATGCTGGAGGATTCAGGTGTCCGTCTGTTGCTCACCCAAAGTCATCTGTGGGAGAGTACCACTTTTGACGGAAAGCTTGTGAGTCTGGACGATTCTGTAACGTATACAGGAGATGCCTCCAATCTGGAGAGCATTTCGGGACCAAACCATCTGGCCTATGTCATCTACACGTCGGGTACAACCGGCAAGCCGAAGGGCACGCTGATTGAGCACAAAAATGTAGTTCGACTGCTCTTTAACGATAAAAATTTATTTGATTTCACCTCTCAGGATACGTGGACGCTATTCCATTCGTTCTGCTTCGATTTCTCCGTGTGGGAGATGTACGGAGCGCTTCTTTATGGAGGGAAATTGGTGATTGTTCCATCTCTCACAGCCAAAAGCCCAGCAGCTTTCCTGGAGTTGTTGAAAGATAACCAAGTCACCATTTTAAATCAGACGCCGACGTATTTTTATCAGGTGCTACAGGAAGAACTAACGCACTCTTCGACAGAGCTTGGCCTTAGAAAAATCATTTTTGGTGGAGAGGCTTTAAGTCCATCTCTTCTGAGAAACTGGCGGGTCAAGTATCCTGATGTGCAGCTGATTAATATGTACGGAATTACGGAAACAACGGTCCATGTCACCTACAAGGAAATCACGGAACATGAGATTGAAGCGGGGAAAAGCAATATTGGCAGAACGATCCCCACACTTAGCGCTTACATTCTCGATGAGCAAAGACGCTTGCAGCCTGTTGGGGTTCCGGGAGAGCTATACATTGCGGGGGACGGTCTGGCCCGTGGGTATTTGAATCGGCCGGATTTGACGTCTGAGAAATTCGTTGAACATCCGTATCGGGCGGGAGAGCGGCTGTACCGAACGGGGGATCTTGCTCGTTGGTTGCCTGATGGCAATATTGAATATTTGGGGCGGATCGACCATCAGGTCAAAATTCGCGGCTATCGAATTGAGCTTGGCGAGGTAGAAGCCCAAATTCTCAAGGCTCCGAACGTACGGGAAACGATTGTCCTCGCACGGGAAGACGAACAGGGCCAAAAATTGCTGTGCGCCTACTATGTAGCCTCCAGTGATCTTTCGCCGGGGGAATTGCGGTCTCAGCTGGCAGCGGAACTCCCCGCTTACATGATTCCTTCTTATTTTGTCCGGCTGGAGCAAATGCCGCTTACGCCAAATGGCAAACTGGATCGCCGTGCGTTGCCGGCTCCTGAAAGCAGCGTACAATCCGGCGAGGCTTATTTGGCTCCGAGAACTGCTGTGGAAGCTCAGATGGTACTCATTTGGCAAGATATCTTGGGTGTTACCCGCGTTGGTGTCAGGGATAATTTCTTTGAAATTGGGGGTCACTCCTTGCGGGCAACCGTGCTCGTTTCACGGATTCACAAAGAATTGGGATGTAGCATTTCGCTGCGTGAGGTGTTTCAGTCACCTACAGTCGAATCCTTGGCGCAACTTGTGAAGAAACACATTCCAACCATGTACGAATCCATCCCACAGGCGGCGGAAAGCGAAGCTTACCCAGTGTCCTCAGCGCAAAAGCGGTTATACGTGCTGAGACAGATGGACGGGGGAGAGCTCAGCTACAATATGCCAGGGGTCTTCACGGTGGATGGACCGTTGGATCGCACGCGGCTGGAGTCTGCGTTCCAGGCACTGATCCAGCGCCATGAATCCCTGAGAACCGGCTTTTATATGCAGGATGGAGAGCTTGTTCAGCGTGTGCATAGGAATGTGCCGTTCGTGTTGAACTACACAGAGGCTTCGGTGGAGGAGACGGATACGCTCATTCACAGCTTTATTCGTGCCTTTGATCTGAGTCAGGCTCCATTACTGCGTGTTAGCTTGGTGAAGCTCCAGGAGGAGCGTCATCTGTTGCTGTTTGATATGCATCACATCATTTCAGATGGGGTTTCTATTCAAATATTGATAGAGGAACTTACTCATTTGTATCAAGGAGAACAGCTACCAGAGCTGCACATCCAGTACAAGGATTATGCCGTATGGCAACGGGAACAGTCAGAGAACCAATGGCAAGATCTTGAGAAATATTGGCTGCAAGCCTTTGAAGGAGAGTTGCCAGTATTGGATCTGCCTACAGACTTCCAACGACCTTCGGTTCGGAGCTTCGAGGGTAGTCGAATTGATTTTACATTGGATGAGTCTGGAAATAAGGCAATACAAGAGCTTGCGTCCCGTACAGGTACTACACTGTATATGGTATTGCTGGCCGCTTATTCGGTACTACTGCACAAATATACAGGACAGGAGGACATCGTCGTAGGTTCTCCAGTAGCCGGAAGGCCGCAGGCTGAGCTTGAGGGTATCATCGGAATGTTTGTCAACACACTGGCCTTGCGCAGCTACCCGGCAGGAGATAAAACCTTTCAGGATTATCTTCTGGAAATCAAGGAAACAGCGCTCAAGGCGTTTGAGCATCAGGATTACCCTTTTGAAAAATTGGTCGAAAAGCTGGGCGTAGGACGTGATGCCAGCCGCAATCCGCTCTTTGACACCCTATTGGTATTACAAAATACCGAGCAGGAAGAGCAGGAAATGGACGGAGTGCACTTTACTCCTTACTTGATGGACACCGTCACAGCCAAATTTGATCTGTCCCTCAATGTAGAGGAGAAGGGCTCAAAATTAGCCTTTGGCCTCGAGTATAGTACGGCTTTATATCGCCGTGAAAGTGTAGAGCGACTTGCAACGCACTTGCTCCGGATTCTGCACGCAGTCTCGGCCAATCCCCAGTTGCAACTGGCCGAGATAGAAATGATCACACCGGAGGAAAAAGTACAGATCGTTGAAGTATTTAACGCGACATCGGCTCCTTATCCAAGGGACAAGACCATTCATGAGCTGTTCGCAGAACAAGTCAAGCGTACACCAGAGCAAACGGCGCTTGTATTTGGAGATGTCCAGCTAACGTACCTTGAATTGGAAGACAAGGCGAGCCGATTGGCCCAAACACTGCGTCGTTTGGGAACGTTAAGGGAGCAGCCTGTGGCCGTGATGGGCGGACGAAGCATCGAAATGGTCATTGGTATGCTCGCGGTGCTTCAAGCGGGTGGAGCCTATGTGCCTATTGATCCTGATTACCCGGAAGATCGGGTGCGTTATATGCTTAATGATTCCGACGCCAAGCTATTATTGGTGCAAAAGAGCGAGCTTATAAATGTAGACTACGGTATACCGATTGTCGATCTTAGCAGTGAAGAGGCTTATGCAGCTGAACCTGCCCAGCCGGAGACTGCCCAAGGATCGCAGGGGCTTGCTTATGTCATCTATACATCGGGTACGACGGGTAGACCGAAGGGCGTTATGGTTGAACACCGGAACGTGGTTCGTCTGGTCAAAGAGACCAACTATGTGGAGCTGAATGAATCTACGCGGATTTTGCAAACGGGAGCAGTGGCCTTTGATGCTTCTACATTCGAGATATGGGGAGCTTTGCTTAACGGTGGACAGCTCTATTTCGTAGAGAATGACGACATTCTGATTGCCGATAGGCTCAAAGCAGCTATTGCCAAGTACGGGATTACGACATTGTGGCTTACTTCACCGCTTTTCAATCAGCTTTCCCTGCAGGATGAGTACCTGTTCAGAGGGCTCAAAGCATTACTAGTCGGCGGTGACGTACTGTCCATATCTCATATGAATCGTGTAATCGAGGCTAATCCTGATCTTGTCCCTATCAATGGCTATGGTCCGACAGAGAATACGACCTTCTCCACCACCTACGAGATTCCAGGTCGTGCCGAAGGGGTCGTACCGATTGGTCGCCCAATTAGTAATTCGACCGCTTATGTGGTCAATGGATCGCTGCAATTACAGCCTATTGGTGCTTGGGGTGAACTCATTGTCGGCGGTGAAGGTGTAGCGCGCGGATATCTCAATCGTCCTGATCTCACAGCAGAGAAATTTGTCCCTAGTCCTGTGAAGGACGGAGAACCCTGCTACAGAACTGGGGATTTGGTGCGCTGGCTTCCAGATGGGAATTTGGAGTTTAAAGGAAGAATTGATGAGCAGGTCAAAATACGTGGTTACCGCATCGAACTCCCTGAAATCGAGGCCCAACTGGCCAAGGTGGAGTCAGTAATCGACGCTGTAGTGGTCGTTCGCGCGGATGAGCTTGGAGAGAAGCAGCTTTGCGCTTATTATGTGGCGGATCGTACGCTCACGGCAGGCGAAGTACGTCTTTCCCTATCGCAGGTGCTTCCGGGCTATATGATTCCATCCTATTTTATTCAGATGGATCGTATGCCATTAACGTCAAACGGAAAAGTGGACCGCAGGTCTCTGCCGGCTCCGCAAGTAGGTGCGCATACAGGACGGAAGTATACAGCTCCTCGTACACCGGCCGAAGAAGCTTTGGCGTCTGTCTGGCAAGGGGTGCTGGGTGCCGAACAGGTGGGTATCCATGACAATTTCTTTGAATTGGGTGGAGATTCCATCAAGGCCATTCAGGTGTCGTCACGGTTACTGCAGGCCGGCTATCGGTTAGAGATGAAGCAACTGTTCAAATCGCCAACCATTGCCGAGCTAGGCGCGGAAATACAGACGGCTGTGCACATGGCTGAACAGGGAGTTGTGCGTGGAGCGACTCGCTTGACTCCAGTCCAACAGTGGTTCTTTGGCCGGAAGCAGGCAGAGCCTCATCACTTCAATCAAGCGGTTATGCTGTATCGTGAACAGGGATTTGAGGAAAAGGCCTTGCATCAGGTGCTGAGAAAACTTGCTGAGCATCATGACGCCCTTCGTATGGTTTTCCGTCAGACAGAGCATGGCTACGAAGCTTGGAATCGTGATCTTGAAGAAGGAGAGCTTTATAGCCTGTTCACCGTTGATTTACGGAGTGAATCCGATCCGACTGCAGCCATTGCATCGCTGTCGGATGACATTCAGCGCAGTATCCATCTGGCAGAAGGCCCGCTGCTGAAGTTAGGACTTTTCCATTGTCAGGATGGAGACCACCTTCTGATCGTGATCCACCATTTGGTGGTGGACGGAGTATCCTGGCGGATTTTGTTCGAGGACATCGCAGCAGGCTATGAGCAGGTGATTCAAGGCCAAGCACTGACACTCCCGCAGAAGACGGATTCCTTCCGTGACTGGGGTGACGCCCTTGCTCGTTATTCGGAAGGCCCTGAAATGGAGACTCATCGGGCGTATTGGAGAGAGCTGGAGGATCAGCCACTCGAACAGTTGCCGAAGGATGAGGCTGTGGAAAGCCTTCTTTTACAGGATAGCAAAGTAGTAACAGCACAATGGACTATAGAAGAAACCGACCAATTGTTGAGAAAGGCCCACCGTGCTTATCAAACAGAGACGAATGATCTGCTATTGACTGCTCTAGGCATGGCGATATCCAAGTGGTCTGGGATCGAAAAGGTTGCTGTGAATCTGGAAGGGCACGGTCGTGAGCCGATTATACCGAATATCGACATCACCCGTACCGTCGGCTGGTTTACAAGTCAATATCCGGTGATTTTAGACTTGGGGGATAACTCGGAAGTGGCCTCCTTGATCAAGTCTGTGAAAGAAGGGTTGCGCCGAATTCCGAACAAAGGTATTGGCTACGGGTTGCTCAAAACGGTGGCAAGTCAGTTGGATGAAGATAGCTTCAGCTTGCAACCTGAGATTTCTTTTAACTATCTGGGGCAATTTGATCAGGATTTGCAAGGAAGCTCATTGCAGATCTCTCCTTATCCGACCGGAAGCGCGCAAAGCTTGTTGGAGGAACCGGCCTATACGCTAGATATCAATGGCATGGTGACGGACGGAGCCCTGACTCTGACGATGACTTATAACGGAAAACAGTATAAGTCATCTACGATGGAACAGCTCGCTGGATATATTGAAGAAAGCCTGCGGGAGCTTCTTCAGCATTGCGTAACCCAAGAAAAAACCGTATTGACACCAAGCGACGTGCTTGCGAAAGGTCTAAGCATTGCCGACCTGGAGGAGCTTTCTAAGCAAACGAGCCACATTGGCGATATTGAGAATGTATATAGTCTGACGCCGATGCAGAAGGGCATGCTGTTCCATGATATGTTTGAGCCGCGTACAGGCGCTTATTTTGAGCAGGCTGCTTTTGACTTTAAAGGTAGCTTTGATCCGAACGCCTTCGGACACAGTCTGGATGCAGTGGTGGAGCGTCATGCCATCCTGCGCACGAACTTTTACAGCGGATGGGGCAGCGAGCCTTTGCAGGTTGTATTTCGGCACAGAGGCGCTAAATTGGTGTACGAAGACCTGCGGGAGATGAATGCATCGCAGCGTGAGGCTTACCTGAAGACATTTGGTGCTAAGGACAAAGCACGGGGCTTTAACCTGGCTGAAGACGAGCTTCTTCGTGTATCGATTTTACAAACAGATGAAGAGAGCTTCCGTCTCTTATGGAGCTTTCACCACATCGTCATGGATGGGTGGTGTGTTCCGTTAATTACGCAGGAGGTATTTGAACACTATTTTGCCCTTCTGGAAGGAAGAGAGCCGCAGCTGGCAGAGGTTCATCCGTACAGTCGATATATCGAATGGCTGGAACAGCAGGATGAAGCAGCTGCGTCCAACTATTGGAGCCGATATCTGGCCGGTTACGAGCAGCAGACGCTTTTACCTCAAGTCGGTGGAGCAAGTAAGGGAGAAGGCTATGTAGCAGAAAAGCTGAATTATCCTCTCAGCAAGGAATTAACTGAGCGCCTTGAAAAGGTGGCCAGGGATGCTCATGTCACGATGAACATATTGCTGCAGTCCCTCTGGGGCATTGCACTTCAACGCTATAACGGTAGCCGGGATGTCGTGTACGGAAGTGTAGTATCAGGCAGACCAGCAGAAATTCCGGGCATTGATCGGATGATTGGTTTGTTCATCAATACGATTCCTGTTCGTGTGAAGACAGAGGAGAATCTCCCCTTCACGGTTCTGATGAAGCAGCAGCAGGAACAATATATGGCTTCTCATATGTATGATACCTACCCGTTGTTTGAAATTCAGGCTCAGACGGATCAGAAGCAGGATCTCATCTCTCATATTATGGTGTTTGAGAATTATCCTGTGGAAGAGGAAGTAGAGCGTCTGGGTGGTGGCGAGGCTGCCTTTGAGATTGAGGAAGCGGAGCTTCTTGAACAAACGAATTACGATTTTAACTTAATTGTTCTACCAGGCAAAGAGATGAGATTGTTGTTCCAATACAATGCGCTCGTCTATGATCCAGCCACGATCGAGCAAATCAAGGGCCACTTGTTCCACCTGATGGAACAAATTGTGGAGAATCCTGCAATTTCCGTGGATGCTCTAGAATTAGTCACGCCGCAGGAGAAAGAACAGATTCTGAACGTATGGGGAAATACACCATGTATTTACGAGCAATGTAACACGTTCCACGGGCTGTTGGAGGAACAGGCGGGACGAACGCCAGACGCGACTGCCCTTTTGTTTGGGGACGAGATGCTGACCTACGCCGAGCTCAATGCAAAAGCCAATGGACTGGCGAGAAGGCTCCGTACTCAGGGAATCAAGACGGGAGATCTGGTGGGACTGATTGCTGCACGGTCGCTCGAAATGATCGTTGCGATCTACGGCATTATGAAAGCCGGGGGTGCCTATGTTCCAATCGATCCAGAGTATCCGAAAGAACGAATCAGTTACATGCTTGAAGATTCCGGGGCGAAGCTGATCCTTACACAGGCCCATCTCTTGGAGCATCTCGGATGGACGGAAAATGTTTTGCTGCTGGATGAATCATCGACCTATGATGCCGACACCTCGAATTTGGAGGCTACTGCCGGCCCGGATGATCTGGCTTACGTGATCTACACTTCAGGTACGACGGGTCAGCCTAAGGGCGTATTAGTCGAGCATCGGGGACTACCCAATCTTTCGGACGTATACGGGACACACTTCGAAGTTACACCGCAGGATCGGATCGTTCAGTTTGCAAGCCTGTCGTTTGATGCATCGGTTTCGGAAATTTTAACGGCGCTGAGCCACGGGGCTGTTCTGTGCATCCCTTCTACACAAGATATTTTAGATCATGCCCTGTTCGAGCAGTTCATGAACGATAAGGGGATTACGGTAGCGACTTTGCCACCCGCTTACGCTATCCACCTTGATCCAGAGCGTTTGCCAACACTGCGGTGCTTGCTAACCGCTGGATCGGCCGCATCGATCGAGTTGATCGAAGAGTGGAGGAAGCATGTGCGTTACTCTAATGGCTATGGCCCAACAGAGGACTCCGTATGCACCACAATCTGGTCTGTCCCGGACAGTGAGGGAGCAACGGATATTGTATCTATTGGACGACCTATTGCTAACCATAGTGTGTACATCTTGGATGACCATTTTAGATTGCAACCTGTCGGTGTAGCTGGAGAGCTATGCATTTCGGGTATCGGGTTAGCGCGGGGGTATCATAACCAGCCTGAGTTAATGGATGAGAAGTTTGTGGACAATCCATTTGCCCCAGGAGAGCGTATGTATCGGACGGGTGACTTGGTTCGCTGGTTACCGAATGGAACCATCGAGTACTTAGGTCGAATAGATCACCAAGTCAAAATCCGCGGCTATCGTATCGAGCTAGGCGAGGTAGAAGCACAAATGCTCAGAGTGCCGTCCGTTCAGGAAGTCGTGGCCATGGCTGTAGAGGGCAATGACGGCTACAAGGATCTAGTCGCTTACTTCGTAGCCGCTCAGAAACTTGAGGTATCCGAACTTCGGGCCGTCCTGTCGGAGATGTTACCTGGATATATGATCCCTTCCCGCTTCATACAAATGGACGATATGCCTCTGACGTCGAACGGAAAAATCGATCGAAAAGCGCTGCAGGGCGAGCGTGGATGGGCAGTTGCTTCATCTGAGGCTCCAAAGACACCTGTAGAAATGCAATTAGCCCAAATCTGGCAAGAGGTGCTAGGTGTAGAGAATGCGGGAGTGAAGGACAATTTCTTCCATTTTGGAGGTCATTCACTGCGTGCAGCCCTGCTAGTCTCACGAATTCGCAAGGAAATGAATCGCGAGATTAGTCTGAGAGCAGTGTTCGAGTCTCCTACTATTGAAGGATTGGCCCGTGCTATTGAGGGCTATACACCGCTGAATTTCGAAGAAATTCCTACAGCGGGAGCGAGAGAGCATTATCCATTGTCCTCGGCCCAAAAACGACTGTTTATTCTAAGTCAGCTGGAAGGTGGAGAGCTGAGCTACAATATGCCGGGTATTCTTACCGTTGAGGGAGCTTTGGATCGGGAACGGCTAGAGCAGGCATTCCGTCGTCTGATTCATCGTCATGGTTCGCTGCGTACTCGTTTTGTGACCGTGAACGGTGAACCTGTACAGCAGCTCCTGACGGATGTTCCGTTTGCTGTGGAATATGCGGAGTTGAGCGAGGAAGAGGCAGGAGCTACCCTTCAGCAGTTCGTCCGTCCTTTTGATCTGGGTGTAGCTCCATTGCTGCGGGTCGGCCTTATTCGAATTGCACATGAGCGCCATTTACTATTGTTTGACATGCACCATATTGTCTCAGATGGGGTTTCTATGAATATTCTCATAGAAGAGTTTCTCCGCTTCTACCAAGAGGAGGACGTACTTCCTGAGCTACAGATCCAGTACACAGACTATGCGGTATGGCAGCAAGAGCAGCTCGGAAGCGAGCGTCTTAAGGCCCAGGAGGCTTACTGGCTGGATGCTTTCCGCGGAAGCTTGCCAGTGCTGGATTTGCCAGGAGATGAAGTTCGTCCTGCGGTGCGAAGCTTTGCGGGCGATCGAATCGACTTCCAAATTGATTCTTCTCTGAGTGCTTCACTTCAGGAGCTGGCTACCCGAACGGGTTCCACTCTGTTCATGGTACTGCTGGCAGCCTATACAGCGCTCTTGCACAAGTACACAGGTCAGGAAGATGTCATCGTCGGTTCACCTGTGGCAGGAAGATCCCATGCGACACTCGAAGGCCTCATCGGTATGTTCGTCGGCACAGTGGCACTTCGTACTTATCCAGAAGGAGAGAAGCCTTTCGAGGCTTATCTGCAGGAAGTGAAGGAAACAGCGCTGCGGGCCTATGAAAACCAGGATTACCCGTTCGAGGAGCTGGTAGAAAAGCTGGAGCTTCAGCGTGATTTGAGCCGTAACCCACTATTTGATACCATGTTTGTCCTGCAAAATATCGAGCAGGGAGAACAAGAAATAGAAGGATTGCGCTTCACTCCTTACGATAATGTACATCCGGCTGCCAAGTTCGATCTCACGCTGACCGTGAGTGAAGCAGACGGGGCATTGAACTGCACGCTTGAGTACGCGACTGCGATCTACAAGCAAGAGACTGCTGAGCGGATGGCAGGCCACTTTGTACAGCTTATTCGGGAAGCCATCGCCAATCCGGCACTGCCGTTGTCATCCCTTGATATCGTGACACCTCAGGAAAAATTAAGGCTGATGAAAGCGCCGGACGAAGCCAAGGCAGACTATCCTCGTGACAAGACGATCCATGCGCTGTTCGAGGAGCAGGCCGCACGTACTCCGAATGCAGTGGCAGTCGTATGTGAAGATGCAGCCCTGTCCTACAGCGAGCTGAACGAGCGGGCCAATGGACTTGCCCGAACGCTGAGGGAACGTGGTTTGCAACCAGACGGTTTGGCTGGAATCATGGCGGATCGTTCCCTTGAAATGGTGGTCGGAATTTTAGCCATCTTGAAAGCAGGCGGGGCCTATGTCCCTGTAGACCCTGAATATCCAGAAGACCGCATTCGCTTTATGCTTGAGGATTCAGGAGCCAAGCTACTGCTGACACAAGCGCATCTGGAGCAACGGGTCTCCTTCGCCGGGGATATCGTAAGTCTGGACAAAACGGCTTCCTACAAGGAGGATGTCTCAAACCTGGAGCCTGCAGCCGGACCGGGGAATCTTGCCTACGTCATCTACACATCGGGTACGACAGGCAAGCCAAAGGGAACACTGATTGAGCATAAAAATGTAGTTCGCTTGCTCTTTAATGATAAAAATATGTTTGACTTTGGTCCTCAGGATACGTGGACACTGTTCCATTCATTCTGTTTTGACTTCTCTGTATGGGAAATGTACGGAGCATTGCTGAACGGAGGACGGTTGGTCATCGTTCCATCGCTTACCGCGAAGAGTCCAGATCGTTTCTTACAATTGCTTAAGGATCAGAAGGTCACCGTTTTGAACCAGACACCGACTTACTTCTACCAGTTGCTACAGGAAGAGCTCGGTCATCAGGCGGCAGAACTGAGCCTCCGTATGATTATCTTCGGTGGAGAGGCATTAGCTCCGGCCCTGCTCAAGGACTGGAGAACGAAGTATCCGCAAGTGCAGCTCATTAACATGTACGGCATTACCGAAACGACCGTGCATGTAACCTACAAGGAAATTACAGAGTTGGAAATTGAACAGGGCCGCAGCAATATCGGCACCACGATTCCGACGCTGCGAGCGTACATTTTGGATGAACAACGCCGTCCACAGCCGATTGGCATTCCAGGTGAACTCTATGTGGCGGGCGTAGGTCTGGCGCGAGGTTATCTGAACCGACCGGAATTGACGGAAGAGAAGTTTGTCGCTCATCCGTTCGAAGCAGGCGAGCGTATGTACCGCTCGGGTGACTTGGCACGCTGGTTGCCGGATGGCAGCATGGAGTATTTGGGACGGATTGACCATCAGGTAAAAATCCGTGGTTACCGTATTGAGCTAGGCGAAGTGGAAGCGAAGCTGCTCCATGCTCCGTCTGTAAGAGAGGCCGTTGTGCTCGCCCAAGAGGATGGAAGTGGACAAAAAGTGCTTGTCGGCTATTTCACAGCCGATCAGATGCTGACGGTAGGAGAGTTGAGAAAAGCCTTGGCTGCCGAACTGCCGGCTTATATGATTCCATCTTACTTTATGCAATTGGAACAGCTGCCTTTGACACCAAATGGCAAACTGGATCGCAAAGCGCTTCCGGCTCCGGAGGCCAATGTGCAGACTGGAGCGGTTTATGAACCGCCAAGGACGAAGGCTGAGGAAGCTTTGGCTTCCGTATGGCAAGGTGTGCTGGGAGCACAGCAGGTCGGCATCCACGATCATTTCTTCGACCTGGGTGGTGACTCCATCAAGGCGATTCAAGTGTCCTCGAGATTGTTCCAAGCTGGATATAAATTAGAGATGAAGGATCTCTTCAAATATCCGACAATTGCCGAGCTCAGCCCGTATCTTCAGGCAGCCGGACGTACAGCGGAACAGGGCGAAATTAAAGGTGCAGCAGAGTTAATGCCAATTCAGCGCTGGTTCTTTGAACGCCATACAGCGGAGCCGCACCATTATAATCATGCCGTCATGCTCTATCGGAAAGACGGCTTTGATGAGGCTGCACTCCGGTTGACAATGGACCAAATTGCGATCCATCATGACGCGCTGCGCATGGTTTTCCGGCCTACAGAAGCTGGATACGCAGCTTGGAATCGGGGAACGGATGAAGGCGAGCTCTACACATTGGACATTGCTGATATGCGGCAGGCGGAAGACCAGACAGCTGCGGTTCAGGCCCAAGCCAATGCCATTCAGGCAAGCTTTGACTTGGAAGGTGGCCCACTGTTCAAGCTAGGCCTGTTCCATTGTGAAGATGGCGATCATTTGTTGATTGTCATTCATCACCTCTTGGTTGACGGTGTGTCCTGGCGCATCCTGTTTGAAGACATTGCAACAGGATACGAGCAGGCGTTGAATGGACAAACGATTGTTCTTCCGCAAAAGACCGATTCGTATCTTGTATGGTCCGAGCAAGCGGCGAAGTATGCAGCAGGTCCTGCCCTGGACGAGGAGCGTTCATACTGGCAGCAGATTGAGGAGACGCTTCTGGCTCCACTGCCCAAGGATAAGGATCAGGAGCCAGGCACCGTTCGGGATACCGAGTCGGTTACGGTAACGTGGTCTGCTGAAGAAACAGAGCTGCTGTTGCGACAAGCAAACCGGGCTTATCATACGGAGACGAATGATTTACTCTTGACTGCTCTGGGAGCAGCTATTCAGCGCTGGACAGGCATGGAGCAGGTTCTGGTTAACCTTGAAGGACATGGACGGGAAATGATCGTACCAGATCTGGATATTACCCGTACCGTGGGCTGGTTCACAACTCAGTACCCTGTTCTGCTGAACCTGCAAGATGGGCAGGAAGTATCTACCCGGATCAAGCGCATCAAGGAGAATTTGCGAGAGGTTCCGCACAAAGGTATCGGCTACGGTCTGCTGAAATATATGGCACCGGAAAAAGACACTCGATTCAGCGTAGAACCAGAAGTTTCCTTCAACTACCTTGGACAGTTTGACCAGGATTTGGAGGGGAATGCTCTTAGCTTGTCTACACATTCAGTCGGTAAGGCGCTCAGCGATCACACACCGCAGCAATATGCTCTGGATGTGAATGGCATGATTGCTGAAGGACAGCTATCACTGACGATTACGTACAGCAACAGGCAGTATCGTAACGAGACGGTGAGTCATTTTGCTGAATTATTACAGTCAAGCCTTAGTGAGGTCATCCGGCATTGTGTAGCTCAGGAGTGTTCACAGCTTACACCTAGTGATGTTCTGTTCCAAGGATTAACATTGGAGCAGCTTGATCGACTTACGGCGCAGACGGCTCATATCGGAGAGATTGAGGATGTGTACAAGCTGACGGCAATGCAGAAGGGCATGCTGTTTCACAGCCTGCTGGAGCCGGATTCCTCTTCATACTTCGAACAGGCAACGTTTGAGATGCGTGGCAGCTTCGATGTAGATATCTTCTTCGAGAGCTTCCAGGCTTTGGTGCAACGACATGCCATACTACGTACCGGCTTTTACAACAACATTGCGGATGTACCGCTGCAAGTTGTCTTTAAGCAACGGTTAATCCCTCTGCACTACGTAGATTTGCGCGACGCATCTATGCAGGAACAAGAAGCCCGAATCAAGGCTTATATTGCTGAAGATATGGTTAAGGGGTTCAGCTTGTCAGAAGATCCGCTGATGCGAGTGACCGTCTTGCAGAAGGATCAAAGCTGTCTTGTATTGTGGAGCTTCCACCATATTGTTATGGATGGCTGGTGTATCCCGATCATTACACAGGAGCTGTTCGATTATTATTCTGCCAAGAAACAGCAATTACAGCCTGTCCTGCCGCCAGCTCAGCCCTATAGCCGTTATATCGAGTGGCTTGATGCACAGGATGATCAAGAAGCTTCAACATATTGGAGCCAATATCTCGAAGATTATGACGGGAATACCGTATTGCCGGAAGGTAAAACGAAATCTCAAGCCAAAGAAGCGGGCTATGTCCTAAAAGAGCATGTTCTCCATCTGGGTGCATCTTTGACCGGTAAAATGGATGTTGTCGCGAAGCGCAATCACGTGACCGTCAACACACTCATGCAGACAGCTTGGGGACTGATTCTTCAACGTTATAATGCCAGCTCGGATGTCGTTTTCGGCGGCGTTGTATCGGGTAGACCGGCAGAGATTGCAGGGATCGAGAATATGGTGGGTCTGTTTATTAATACAGTACCTATCCGTGTACAGTCATCCAAAGACGAGGCCTTCGTCGAGGTAATGAAACGTACACAGGCACATTCGTTGGCTGGTCGTGCCTACGACACCTATCCGTTGTATGAGATTCAGGGGAAAACAAGCCAAAAGCAAGACCTGATTTCTCATATTATGATCTTTGAAAATTACCCGCTTGACGAACAGGTAGAACAGTCGGGTAATCAAACGGAGGACAATCTCGAAGTCGCCAACTTCGCCATGTTTGAGCAAACCAACTATGACTTTAACCTGGTGGTCATTCCAGGCGAGGACATTAAGGTCTGCATTCGCTACAATGCATTGGTCTACGAGCAAGAAAGCATTGTGCGAATCGGAGGACATTTATTGCAAATGCTCGATCAGGTAGCTACTCGTCCGCAAGCGACGATACAGGAGCTGGAGATTGTAACACCAGAGGAACGGACAAACCTGCTTGACTGGGGTGGCAAGGCTCATGTCTACCCAAGTGATCAGGGCCTGCATACCTTGTTTGAGGAACAGGTGGCTTGTACGCCGGATAAGATCGCGGCAATAAGCGGCGACATCCAGATCACATATCGGGAGCTGAACGAGCAGGCGAACAGACTAGCTTCCACCTTGATAGCCCAAGGACTACGGAGTGAACAAGTAGTGGGGCTGTTGGCGGATCGGTCTATGGAGCTGCTTGTCGCTATCATGGGTGTGCTCAAAGCGGGTGGAGCCTATGTACCGATTGATCCTGAATATCCGCAGGAGCGGATTCAGTATATTCTGAAGGACTCTGGCGCTGAGATTCTGCTCACACAGAGCCACCTGACGAAACTAGCTTCCTTTGAGGGAATGGTTATGGAGTTGGATTCTCCGCACATCTACGGAGACGGAGTGAATAATCCTAATATTCCTGTGAGAGGAAACGATTTGGTGTATCTAATCTATACTTCGGGTACAACAGGAAATCCGAAGGGAACCATGATTAACCATAAAGGAATCGTGAACTACATCTGGTGGGCAAATAAAGTCTATTGTGCAGGGCAACCAACAGACTTCCCGCTGTATTCGTCCATTTCGTTTGACTTGACGATGACATCAATGTTTACTCCGTTAATAAATGGAGGAATAGTACGGATTTATGATGGTATAGATAAAGCGGAGGTTGTTCAGCATATTTTGCGCGAAAATGCGGTGGATATTCTCAAGCTGACGCCGACGCATCTCAGTCTGATTAAAGATATGACCATCCCGGTAGAGAGTCGCATTCAGCAGCTTATTGTGGGTGGAGAGAATCTGACCACACATTTGTCAAAAACGATTACCGACCTCTTTGGTGGCAATATCAAAATCTACAATGAATACGGTCCAACCGAAACCGTCGTCGGTTGCATGATTCACCTGTATGATCCTGCGAAGGATACACGGGAATCCGTACCGATTGGTTTGCCGTCAGACAATATATACATTCATATCCTGGATGAACAGCTTCGTCTCGTACCGTTAGGTGTGGAGGGCGAAATGTACATCGCCGGGGACGGGGTAGCCCGTGGATACCTGAACCGTCCGGATCTTACCGCAGAAAAATTCATTAGGAATCCGTTCGCTGCGGAAGGAAATATGTATCGCACCGGAGATTTGGCTCGTCGCCTTCCTAATGGAGACATTGAGTACATTGGGCGTATTGACCATCAAGTCAAAATACGGGGCTATCGTATTGAGCTTGGTGAGATTGAGGCCAAGTTGCTGGATATGCCCCTTGTCGAGGAAGCTCTCGTTGTTGCCTGGGCAGACGCCAATGGACAGAAGTCTCTGTGTGCTTACTTTGTAGCGGATCGCGAAATGTCTGTCAGCGAGCTGAGAAACGAACTGTCTGCCGGACTGCCTGCATATATGATTCCGTCTTACTTCGTACAACTGGACGTGATGCCTCTGACACCGAATGGCAAACTGGATCGCAAGGCACTGCCTGAACCGAACTCGGGTATAAAGGCGGGAGCAGACTTTACCGCTCCGCGGACGGATGTGGAGAACATTTTGGCTTCAATCTGGCAAGGTGTACTTGGCGTGCCGCTTGTCGGCATTCATGATAATTTCTTTGAACTTGGAGGTGACTCGATCAAATCCATTCAAGTATCCTCAAGGCTTCTTCAAGCAGGCTACAAGCTTGAAATGAAGGATTTGTTCGGTTATCCGACAATTGCAGAGTTGGCGCAGCGCGTTAGTGTGGTCAGCCGAATTGCGGACCAAAGCGAGGTACACGGATCGGTAAGACTGGGACCTGCTCAGCACAGATTCTTCGATGAACAGTCAATGGATCTGCATCACTTTAATCAGTCGGTCATGTTGTACCGACGGGATGGCTTCAATACCGATGCGCTCGCCGAGGTTGTTCGGACAATTGCAGAGCATCATGATGCTTTACGACTGGTGTTCCGCCAAGGAGAGCAGGGATTGGAGGCCTGGAACCGGAGCGTAGGTGAGGGTGAACTCTATAGCCTCCAAATCCACGACCTGCGGGATGAGACAGACCCGGCTTCAGCAATAGAAGCGGGTGCGGAAGCCATTCAGCGCAGCATCTCTCTGGAGGATGGACCTCTCTTTAGACTGGGTCTGTTCCGCTGTGCGGAAGGCGAACATCTGTTGATCGTTATTCATCATCTGGCTGTGGATGGCGTATCCTGGCGTATCCTCTTTGAGGACCTGCAGGAAGGCTACGAGCAGGCAGCACGTGGAGAAGCAGTCAAGCTTCCGCAGAAGACGGATTCGTACCGTGCATGGGTTGAGGGAATCACACAATTTGCTAACAGCCCGGCGGCTGAACAAGAACTCAGCTATTGGGCAGAGGTAGAAGGAGATGGCTTTGTCCCTCTTCCCAAAGACAAGGTAGATGGCGCACTTCTCATCAAGGATAGCGAGGCTATCACGGTCAGATGGTCACCAGAAGAGACAGAGCAGTTCCTGAAAGAAGCGAACCGTACTTACAATACGGAGGTCAACGATCTGCTCCTGACAGCCCTTGGTATGGCTGTTCACGAGTGGACGGGAATCGAACGTGTAGGCATCCTTCTGGAGGGACATGGGCGGGAGCCTGTTGTACCGGAACTGGATATTACTCGCACAATAGGCTGGTTTACAAGTCAATACCCTGTCGCCCTTGAGATGGACGGGGAATTGGAGATCGGGGCCAGAATCAAGCATGTAAAGGAAGGCTTGCGTCGTATCCCGAACAAAGGTGTCGGATATGGGATTTTGAAATATTTAAGCGACAGTCCCGATACCTCCTCCTTCTCGGCTGAACCGGAGATTACGTTCAACTACTTGGGTCAGTTCGATCAGGATCTTGCAGGAGGGACGATGGAAGTATCGCCTTACTCCGTAGGACCTGAGGTCAGTGAGCAGATGGTGCAGCATCAGGCATTGAACATTAATGGACTGATTGCCGAAGGGCAGCTTCAACTCTCGGTCAGCTATAACCATCATCAGTTCCACGGGGAGTCCGTGGCTAAGTTTGTTGGCATTCTGAAGAACTGTCTTAGTGAAGTCATTGGACATTGCGTAAGTAAGGAAAGAACAGAACTAACACCAAGCGATGTACTCCTCAAAGATATCAGCTTGGAAAAGATTGAGGAGTTAGAAGAGCAGACACGGCATATCGGTAGTATTGAGAATATGTATAAACTGACGCCGATGCAAAAGGGGATGTTGTTCCACAGCTTGCTGGAGGCTCATTCAGAGGTCTACTTTGAGCAGGCCACATTTGAAATTCAGGGAGTGTTCTATCCTGAGGTTTTCAAACGCAGCTTACAGCAACTGATGAAACGGCATGCCATATTGAGAACGAATTTCCATGCTGGATGGGGCGATTTCCCTATACAGATTGTGTTCAAAGAAAGAGCATGCGATTTCGTATACGAGGATTTGCATGAGCTGGATTCCGCTGAAATAGAAGCGCGTCTTGCAGCTTATGTTGCCCAAGACAAAGCAAGAGGCTTTGATCTTGCGAATGAAGCCTTGCTGCGTGTTGCTATTCTACGTACTGCAAAAGAGCATTACCATCTGTTGTGGAGCTCTCATCACATCATTTTGGATGGCTGGTGTATGCCACTTGTGCTCCAGGAAGTGTTTGAAACATACGGAGCTCTACGTGAGCAAAGGGAACCTGAGCTTCCTGTAGCAGCATCGTACAGCCAGTACATTCAATGGTTGGAGAAACAAGGCGAGGAAGAGGCATCCTCTTACTGGAGAGGGTACCTGGAAGGCTACGAGCAGCAGACGAAGCTGCCACAAGCCATCACACAGCCATCGGCAAAAGCAGAGGCCTATGTGTCGGAGAAGCTGGTATTCACGTTGGATGCGGAACTGACCGATCGCCTGGAACAGGTGGCCAAACAGCATCAGGTGACGATGAATACGCTGATGCAAGCAGCCTGGGGAATCGTGTTGCAGCGCTACAATAGAAGCCAGGATATCGTCTTCGGAAGTGTGGTATCGGGAAGACCTGCCGAGATTCCGGGAATCGAAAGCATGATCGGTCTCTTCATTAATACAGTTCCAGTTCGGGTTCAGGCCGAGGGAAGCGATACGTTCTCCCATGTGATGAAAAGACAGCAGGAATTATATTTGGCAGGACATGCTTATGATTCCTATCCGCTCTATGAGATTCAAGCACAGAGCGAACAAAAGCAAGATTTGATTTCTCATATTATGGTGTTCGAAAATTACCCGGTAGAAGAGCATCTAGAAGAGAAAATTGCCGGTGAAGAGGCTGAATACAAAATTACAGATGTTCAGATGTTTGAACAGACGAATTATGATTTTAACCTTATTGTGCTGCCGGGACGTAGTCTGGAGTTCTTGTATCGATATAATGCTCGCGTCTATGACCGGGAGAGCGTGGAACGGATTCAAGGACACTTGACGAGAATTCTGACAAGCGTATCTGTACAACCTGCTATCCGTATTGATGAGCTGGAACTGATCACGCCAGAAGAGAAATCACAAATAATAGAGGTGTGGGGAGATACAGTAGCTCCTTATCCGCGTGAGCAGACCCTCCACGGCATATTTGAGGAAAAAGCTGCGCTCACACCGGATCGTACAGCACTTGTTTACGGAGAAACGAAGCTTACCTATGGAGAACTTCATCAGCAGGCGAACCGTCTTGCGCGTACACTGCGTGCCCAAGGGGTCAGACCGGACCAACCAGTTGGCATCATGGTCGAGCGCTCGCTTGAGATGATCATTGGTATTCATGCCATTCTAAAAGCTGGTGGGGCCTATGTACCGATTGATCCGGAGTTCCCAGAAGACCGTATTCGCCACATGCTGGAGGATTCGGGGGCGAAGCTTCTGCTGACGAAGAACCATCTTAAAGATCGGTTCCCGTTCACTGGCACGATCCTGGCACTTGATGATCCGCAGGCGTACCATGGGGATAGCTCGAATCTGGAGCCAATTGCGGGGCCGGAGCATCTGGCGTATATCATTTACACGTCAGGTTCAACCGGCAAGCCGAAAGGTGTAATGATTGAACACCGCTCTGCCGTCCATACGCTGAGTCAGCTGGAAGCTGAATATCCGATGTTGGCAGGCGACCGTTTCCTGCTCAAAACGACATTCACCTTTGACTTCTCTGTGCCAGAGCTGTTCTGCTGGTTCTTTGGACAGGGGACTCTCGTGATCCTGCCACAAGGCGTGGACAAAGACCCGATGGCACTGCTGGAGGCTGTGGATACGAACCGAATCACGCATCTTAATTTGGTGCCATCGATGCTCAGTGTGCTCGTTCAATACTTGAAAGAAAGCGGCACCCAAGGATTCCTTACTCTGAAATACCTGTTTGCCTGCGGCGAGACGCTGCCTGCCAAACTTGTAGAAGAGTACTATAAAGTATCTCCACACGCAGTACTGGAGAATATCTATGGTCCTACCGAAGCGGCCGTATATGCGACCCGATATACAACTAGCCCTGAGACTGCGGCTCTAACGCATGTGCCGATCGGCAAACCGTACGCTAACGTCCAAGTATGGATGATGGACAGCGCTTCTCAGGTATCACCTGTGGGGGTACCGGGAGAACTCTGCATTGCAGGCGAAGGGGTAGCGCGGGGGTATTTCAACCAGCCGGACCTGACGGCAGAGAAGTTCATTCCTCACCCGTACAAACCGGGAGCACGGATTTACCGAACGGGCGATTTGGCCCGATGGCTGCCAGACGGGAATATTGAATATTTGGGACGGATCGATCACCAGGTAAAAATCCGGGGTTACCGCATTGAGCTGGGAGAAGTGGAGGCACAAATTCTGAGGGTGTCATCGGTGCAGGAAGCGGTTGTTCTAGCACTGGCTGACTCCAGCGGAAGTACTCAGCTGTGCGCATACTTTGTGGCCGAGGAAGGGCTCGCAGCGGGCGTATTACGCGAAGCACTGGGCAGCGAGCTGCCAAGCTATATGATTCCGTCTGCTTTCGTACAGCTCGCACAAATGCCGCTGAATCCGAATGGCAAATTGGATCGCAAAGCGCTACCGGCACCAGAAATCCTTCTGCGGAGCACAGCGGAGTATATCGCGCCACGTACGCAGACAGAAGTCGAGCTCGCTCAGATTTGGTCCGAGGTGCTCGGCGTACAGGAAATCGGGATCAGAGATCATTTCTTTGACCTTGGGGGCCATTCCCTGAAAGTATTGGGCTTGATCCAAAGGATCTCGTCTAATATGGGCGTCCATCTCCCACTCCAGGCCGTGTTTAATCTGCCGACTGTGGAAGAAATGGCGCATGAAATTTTCAAGCTGCAGGCAACAACTACTGCCGACGAACAAGAAATGGAAATTATCCACTTCCCAGGGAAAGGAACGCTTAAAGTATTTTGCTTCCCTCCTCGGGTAGGTCACTCTCTGGGGTACTATGAGATGGCCAAGGAGCTGGATGGGCTTTGCGAGGTGTACGGGATGGAATTTATCGGCGATCGTTTTCAGGGCCAAGATATGCTGGATCGATACATCGATGCCATCGTGAACATTCAAGCCGAGGGCCCATATGTATTCCTTGGATACTCACTTGGAGGAAATCTCGCCTTCGAGGTAGCTAAAGCTATGGAAAGCCGAGGCTACCATGTTGGTGACATTATTATGGTAGATGCTATGAGAAAGATGTCCAAGGATGAATCGACACCTGAGGAGCTTGAAGAGATTGTCGAGACAGTGCTGGATAGCATTAGGGAGCAGTACAAAGTATTCCTCGCCGATCCAGCCGACAGGGAGCGAGTCATGGACAAAATGTTGGTGTACTCCACCTACCGCGATGAGCTTATTAACGCAGGTGAAGTTCATGCGAATATCCATGCTCTGATTGCGGAGGATGATAGTATTGGTCCAGATACATCATTAGATAAATTGTTATGGCAACAGGCGACGCATGGTCAATACAAAGAATACGAAGTCATCGGAACGCATGATGTGCTGCTTGATTCCGGTTTTGTCGGGGAAAATGCTAAAGTACTGAAACAAATACTTGGTAAAATTGCAGAAGCCTCATCTAAAAACAAGCCTATTCTGTCCTAAGATCAATCAACGAGAATAGTATAGGGTAGCAAAGACGCCCGGATTCCTTTATATAGAAGGAACTCGGGGCGTCTTTTGTTTTTTTATGCTGTCCTTAACATATAAAGCCCCTAATTGTCTGTGTATGCTCTAGACATGGTTGACTGAAAATGACTGGTGTCGGTGATGAGTTCACGGATGACCTGGATGACAAGCTCCGGTTGATCATGGATGATCATATGCTCGCTCTTCTTGGCAACAATAAATTTGCTGTTTGTAGAGATGTTAAGCATCTCGCGCTGTCCCATTTGCCAGCTTTGTTCGATCTGATCATTTCCGCGCTTACTAATACCGAACTGAGTCAAATCTTGTTGAACGCCCCGGGCAATTACACGTACAGGGAGGTTGCCCAGATGCTGTCCCCGTATGGCATCTTCGGTAGTGCTTGCTAGATCACCTTCCTCCGCAACAGATCGAAAGTACTTAGAAGAAGCGACAATATTCACAAAAGAGTTTCTATCTTGATATTCGACTCGACCCGTTAGCATAAAATTGGGAAACAGGCGAAATGCTCCTGACTTTTCTAGGAGAATGGATATTAACGGGGAGGGATTGACCTTAGGTCGTTCTTTGGCATAGATCTCATTTGTCCGGCGAGCGTCATTCTCAGGCCTGGCATCCACCAGAACCAATCCTGCCACTTCGTCTTTGTAGGTCTGCGCGTACAGTCTTGAGTACATCCCTCCGAGAGAATGGCCTACCAGGATATAAGGAGCTTGGATGTCTGCGTTTTTTAAGGCGAGATGAAGCTCCCGAACGATGTTTTCCCCGGTTCGTGGAGTAGCAGCCTCCTCGCTCCAGGCATAGCCTGCCCGGTCATAGGATACAACAGTGGCGAATGATGACAGCTTTTCAGGAATATCCCTCCAGGACAGGCTACTTTCCCCACTCCCTGATTCAAGCAATATTGTCGGAGAGCCATTACCGAGTTTATGAATATGAAGTCGATAGCCCCCGGCATCGACTAATTCCCCCGGAGGCGGGTATTGTGATTTATCCTTTTTGGATGCAATCCACTCATACACAAATCCAGAGATCACGAAAAGTAGTAAGCAAGAGATGATAAGAAACGCAATTCTCGTCCATGTTCGCCTTCGTTGTTTCATTAGAAAATCTACTCCTCTATATAGCTATAATTAATCATTACCTAAAGTTGCGTGCAACAAAGCTGCATCGTATGGTTTGTTGCTAGCTCCTTATCTTTTTTACCCATCCTTTCTTTGTCAAATCATCAATATTAAAGAAAAAACAGAATATGCACTTGAGTTGTAATAGCAACAC
>NZ_CM137725.1:3302500-3367500 GCF_054602585.1 Paenibacillus sp. SEL3
GATGTCCGAATGGGGAAACCCGGCTGTCTTCATCGACAGTCACTTTCTGCTGAATACATAGGCAGAATAGAGGCAGACCAGGGGAACTGAAACATCTAAGTACCCTGAGGAAGAGAAAACAATAGTGATTCCGTCAGTAGCGGCGAGCGAACGCGGATTAGCCCAAACCAAGGAGCTTGCTCCTTGGGGTTGTGGGACGTCTCACATGGAGTTACAAAGGAACCGGTTAGATGAAGAGGTCTGGAAAGGCCCGCCAGAGAAGGTAAAAGCCCTGTAGTTCAAAACTTGTTCTCTCCGAGACGGATCCCGAGTAGTGCGGGGCACGTGAAACCCCGTATGAATCCGGCAGGACCATCTGCCAAGGCTAAATACTCCCTGGCGACCGATAGTGAAGCAGTACCGTGAGGGAAAGGTGAAAAGCACCCCGGAAGGGGAGTGAAATAGATCCTGAAACCGTGTGCTTACAAGAAGTCAGAGCCCTATTTATGGGTGATGGCGTGCCTTTTGTAGAATGAACCGGCGAGTTACGTTCCCGTGCAAGGTTAAGGTGAAGAGCTGAAGCCGCAGCGAAAGCGAGTCTGAATAGGGCGAATGAGTACGTGGACGTAGACCCGAAACCGGGTGATCTACCCCTGTCCAGGGTGAAGGTGCGGTAACACGCACTGGAGGCCCGAACCCACGCATGTTGAAAAATGCGGGGATGAGGTGGGGGTAGCGGAGAAATTCCAATCGAACCCGGAGATAGCTGGTTCTCCCCGAAATAGCTTTAGGGCTAGCCTCGGAAAGAAGAATCGTGGAGGTAGAGCACTGATTGGGTGCGGGGCCCGCAAGGGTTACCAAGCTCAGTCAAACTCCGAATGCCATAGATTTAGTTCCGGGAGTCAGACAGTGAGTGCTAAGATCCATTGTCGAAAGGGAAACAGCCCAGACCATCAGCTAAGGTCCCCAAGTGTGTGTTAAGTGGGAAAGGATGTGGAGTTGCACAGACAACCAGGATGTTGGCTTAGAAGCAGCCACCATTGAAAGAGTGCGTAATAGCTCACTGGTCGAGTGACTCTGCGCCGAAAATGTAACGGGGCTAAACACACCACCGAAGCTATGGCTTGATGCTTGCATCAGGGGTAGGGGAGCGTTGAATGCGGGTTGAAGGTGTACCGTAAGGAGCGCTGGACTGCATTCAAGTGAGAATGCCGGTATGAGTAACGAAAAGATCTGTGAGAATCAGATCCGCCGAAAGCCTAAGGGTTCCTGAGGAAGGTTCGTCCGCTCAGGGTAAGTCGGGACCTAAGGCGAGGCCGATAGGCGTAGTCGAAGGACAACAGGTCGAAATTCCTGTACCACCGTAATCCGTTATGAGCGATGGGGTGACGCAGTAGGGTAGTGACGCGGACTGATGGATGTCCGTCTAAGCAGTGAGGCTGGTGTGTAGGCAAATCCGCACATCGTTAAGGCTGGGCTGTGATGGGGAGCGAAAATTATAGTAGCGAAGGTCATGATCTCAGACTGCCAAGAAAAGCCTCTAGCCAGGAGAAGGTGCCCGTACCGCAAACCGACACAGGTAGGCGAGAAGAGAATTCTAAGGCGCGCGGAAGAACTCTCGTTAAGGAACTCGGCAAAATGACCCCGTAACTTCGGGAGAAGGGGTGCCTCGGTAGGGTGAATAGCCCGAGGGGGCCGCAGTGAAAAGGCCCAAGCGACTGTTTAGCAAAAACACAGGTCTGTGCGAAGCCGCAAGGCGAAGTATACGGGCTGACGCCTGCCCGGTGCTGGAAGGTTAAGGGGAGTGGTAAGCTCGCAAGAGCGAAGCTATGAACCGAAGCCCCAGTAAACGGCGGCCGTAACTATAACGGTCCTAAGGTAGCGAAATTCCTTGTCAGGTAAATTCTGACCCGCACGAATGGCGTAACGACTTGGGCGCTGTCTCAACGAGAGATCCGGTGAAATTTTAATACCTGTGAAGATGCAGGTTACCCGCGACAAGACGGAAAGACCCCATGGAGCTTTACTGCAGCTTGATATTGAATTTGGGTACGATCTGTACAGGATAGGTGGGAGCCGTTGAGCCTTGAGCGCCAGCTTGAGGGGAGGCATCCTTGGGATACCACCCTGATCGTATCTAGGTTCTAACTTGGTACCGTAATCCGGTGCGAGGACAGTGTCAGGTGGGCAGTTTGACTGGGGCGGTCGCCTCCTAAAGAGTAACGGAGGCGCCCCAAGGTTCCCTCAGAATGGTTGGAAATCATTCGAAGAGTGCAAAGGCAGAAGGGAGCTTGACTGCGAGACCTACAAGTCGAGCAGGGACGAAAGTCGGGCTTAGTGATCCGGTGGTACCGCATGGAAGGGCCATCGCTCAACGGATAAAAGCTACCCTGGGGATAACAGGCTTATCTCCCCCAAGAGTCCACATCGACGGGGAGGTTTGGCACCTCGATGTCGGCTCATCGCATCCTGGGGCTGAAGTAGGTCCCAAGGGTTGGGCTGTTCGCCCATTAAAGCGGTACGCGAGCTGGGTTCAGAACGTCGTGAGACAGTTCGGTCCCTATCTGTCGTGGGCGTAGGAAATTTGAGAGGAGCTGTCCTTAGTACGAGAGGACCGGGATGGACGTACCGCTGGTGTACCAGTTGTTCCGCCAGGAGCACCGCTGGGTAGCTATGTACGGAAGGGATAAGCGCTGAAAGCATCTAAGCGTGAAGCCCCCCTCAAGATGAGATTTCCCAATTAGTAAGACCCCTTGAAGACGACGAGGTAGATAGGTTGGGGGTGGAAGTGCAGTAATGCATGGAGCTGACCAATACTAATCGGTCGAGGGCTTATCCTAAGATAAAACGCAATGAGTTTCGGATCCAGTTTTCAGGGTGTAAGTTTTGTATTGTATAAGCACAAGTGGCTTATATGGAACAAGCGAACACACAGCATTTGGCGATGCTGATTCCTGAAAAAGAATTTGCTCAGCAGATTCATGTTTGGTGGCGATAGCGGAGGGGTTCCACACGTACCCATCCCGAACACGACCGTTAAGCCCTCCAGCGCCGATGGTACTTGGACCGCAGGGTCCTGGGAGAGTAGGACGTCGCCAAGCAACAAGTAAAGAGGACCATGATCTCAATGAGATCATGGTCCTCTTTGGTATATTAGGGTACAAACCACTTGTATAATTGCTTCTATGCTGCGCATTCAAAGAAGAGATACGCTCTTGTGAATAGCTATTACTCTTAAAAACGCTTATTTTTAAAGGTTGTCCTCCGTAGGAGTACAGTTGTTTGTACAGGGAAATACTAAAGGTTAGGGCTATTGTTGAAGGCTTGACACCCCTATACCGCTTTGCTAAGATTGCAATAATATATTTTCAGAGAGCCTTGATTTGTCCATGTCGGACAGACAACAAGACCAATACAGACTAAACAATTTGAAGGAGGATCATCTTGGTGTGGGAAGATAAATTCGGTAAGGAAGGCCTTACCTTTGACGATGTTTTGCTGGTACCTCGCAAGTCGGTGGTTCTGCCCAAAGAAGTAAGCGTGGCGACACGTTTGAGTGATAACGTAAAGCTGAATATTCCTTTAATGAGTGCTGGTATGGATACTGTTACTGAGGCAGTGTTGGCAATCGCGATGGCTCGTGAGGGCGGTATCGGTATTATTCATAAAAATATGTCGATTGAACAGCAAGCGGTAGAGGTGGATCGGGTTAAACGTTCTGAGAGCGGTGTTATCACCAATCCATTCTCATTGACTCCGGATCATTTGGTATCTGATGCTGAAGCAGTTATGGGTAAATACCGTATTTCTGGTGTACCTGTTGTAAACGAAGAAAACAAACTGGTGGGTATTATTACTAACCGTGATCTTCGCTTTATTCACGATTTTAACCTTAAAATCAGTGAAGTCATGACGAAGGAAGAACTGGTAACTGCACCTGTAGGTACGACTTTACAGGAAGCGGAAGTCATTTTGCAAAAGCATAAGATTGAAAAGCTCCCTTTGGTCGATGATGAAAATTATCTCAAAGGTCTTATCACCATTAAAGATATTGAGAAAGCTATTCAATTTCCGAACGCAGCGAAAGATGCACAAGGTCGTCTTCTGGTCGGTGCGGCTGTTGGTATTTCCAAGGATACATTTGATCGGACTGAAGCACTTGTAAAAGCGGGTGTGGATATGATTGTTGTGGACTCTGCTCACGGCCATCATATTAACATCATTGAAGCGGTCCGCAAGCTGCGTGAAGCTTATCCTGATCTGACGATTGTAGCAGGTAATGTAGCTACTGGAGACGGAACGCGCGAATTGATTGAAGCAGGAGCATCGGTCGTAAAAGTCGGTATTGGTCCAGGCTCCATCTGTACAACACGCGTAATCGCAGGGATAGGTGTTCCACAAGTAACAGCAATTTATGATTGTGCAACAGTAGCACGTGAATATAATATTCCGATTATTGCAGACGGCGGTATTAAATACTCCGGTGAAATTACAAAGGCCATTGCGGCAGGCGCTTCTGCGGTAATGCTGGGAAGTCTTTTTGCAGGTACGGAAGAAAGCCCGGGCGAATCTGAAATTTACCAAGGACGCCGCTTCAAAGTATATCGCGGTATGGGCTCTATGGCTGCGATGAAGCAAGGTAGTAAAGATCGTTATTTTCAAGATGACGACAAGAAATTGGTACCGGAAGGCATCGAAGGACGCGTTGCTTATAAAGGACCACTTTCCGACACTGTTCATCAGCTATTGGGCGGTCTCCGTTCCGGTATGGGTTATTGTGGTACAGCTAATATTGAGGAGCTTCGTAACGATACAAGCTTTATCCGTATTACAGGCGCTGGTCTGCGTGAGAGCCATCCGCATGATGTGCAAATTACGAAAGAAGCACCAAACTACTCTCTATAAAGTTCGGCTGTAGTAGACTTGACGACAGGCAGAGCGTATTTCGCTCTGCCTGTCTTTTTTTAGAGATACCCCTGTGATAGAATAGACAAGTGTCCGCCTTTATGACGAAATTATTGACGAATTAGGGCACGTAGGTCTTTTGGATGATTCCTACCAGTAAAGAAGATTCGAGCAGAAAATGCTCATGACAGGATACAACTAAGAAAACGAAATAAAACGAAATGAAACTGGATTTTAACACTAAAACATTAATTACATTGGCCAAGTAGAGGCTGTAACCACCGTCTCGTTGTACATAACGGATCGGGTTGAGGTACGAGAGGAGTTTGTATTCATTTGAAAGCGAACAATTTAAAGCAAAATACAAAACGCAGCATGATTAAAAAGAGCGTGACTGCAGTCATGGTGCTCAATATGATGTATATGTCGGCATTGCCTGTTGTAGGCAATTTCGATCCGAGCGTGGCTACTTTTGCAGCTGGAGCGGCAACACAGGCAACCAATATTACGGGGACAGGTTCTATTAACCCCCCTAGTCTGGCACTACGTTCTGCCATTTTGATCGAGCCTTCCACGGGGCAAGTATTGCTGTCTATGAATCCAGATGAGCCACTTCCACCAGCAAGTATGACTAAAATGATGACAGAATACATCGTGGCTGAACAGGTTAAGCAAGGCAAACTCAAGTGGACGGATAAGGTTACGGTTAACGAGAATGCTTCTAAGAGCATTGGATCACGTATTTTTTTGGCTCAAGGGGATCAACATACGGTAGAAGAGCTTTATATTGCCATGGCGGTAGGTTCTGCTAATGATGCAACAGTAGCCCTTGCTGAACGCGTATCCGGAACTGAGCAGGATTTTGTAAAACTAATGAATGAAACAGCTCAGAAAATGGGCATGAAAAATACGTATTTTATCAACTCGACTGGTTTGGACCGTGGTGATATGCCGAAAGGCTTCCAGCCGGATACAGACCGGGAAACGGTGATGACAGCGAGAGATGCAGCTACTCTGGCTGGTTACATCATTAAAGATCATCCGGATTACACACGATTCACGACAATTCAATCTTACAAATTCCGTCCTACTGACAAGGCGCCGATTATTAACTATAACTGGATGCTGGAAGCAAACAAAAATATTACTAACTTTAGAAAGTTTGCTTACCCAGGTTTAGACGGGATGAAAACAGGCCATACGGCCAATGCTGGCAACTGTTTTACAGGAACCGCTGAACGCAATGGAATGCGTCTCATCAGTGTAGTTATGGGAGCTGATTCAGATGCACACCGTTTTACAGAGACAGC
Source organism: Paenibacillus sp. SEL3 (assembly GCF_054602585.1). Classification (NCBI taxonomy): domain Bacteria; kingdom Bacillati; phylum Bacillota; class Bacilli; order Caryophanales; family Paenibacillaceae; genus Paenibacillus; species Paenibacillus sp. SEL3. Next base: position 3,308,695 of record NZ_CM137725.1, read on the forward strand.
TAAAGTGCTGAACTATGGTTTTGATAATTTTGAAGTGAAGCAGGTTATTGCCCCAAAGACGGTGGTTAAGGGTGTTGAGAATGTGCCAGTGACCAAAGGTACGGAAACAGAAGTGCCGATCGTTACAAAAGATGCAGTAAGTTTTATCGTACCCAAGGGTGCGAGCAATCCCAAGGTAACCTTTACAACGAACATTACACCAGCAAGCTCTCTTGTAGCACCTTTGAAGCAAGGGGCCAAAGTCGGAACCATTACGTACACGTACAAGACAGACGGTGTGGATAAAGGGCAGACGAAAACCGTTGATCTGGTTACTACGACAGCAGTAGAAGAGGGCGGCTGGTTCCGAATGCTTTTCCGGGCAATCGGTGATTTCTTCGGAGATCTGTTCCAAGGAATTAAGAATCTCTTCTAAATAAGCAGAGCTAAGCGACCTACCTTGTTTTTCATTACTTATTTTGCAGCTTGAAATGATTGTGTATTTGGCATTGGTGCGGTAAAATATTTAGTTAGAATCTAAACGTAACCCTTACAGGAGGCAACGACATGGAAACGGGAACTTCGCGTGTAAAAAGAGGTATGGCAGAGATGCAAAAAGGTGGCGTAATCATGGATGTCATGAACGCTGAGCAGGCTAAAATTGCAGAGGCAGCAGGAGCTACAGCTGTAATGGCTCTTGAACGGGTACCTTCGGATATCCGTGCAGCTGGTGGGGTTGCTCGTATGGCTGACCCAACGATTGTGGAAGAAGTTATGAAGGTTGTTTCTATTCCTGTTATGGCTAAGGCTCGCATCGGTCACTTTGTAGAGGCAAAGGTACTGGAATCTCTCGGTGTTGACTATCTCGATGAGAGCGAAGTATTGACACCTGCGGATGAAGTTTTCCATATTGATAAGCGGGAGTTCACCGTTCCATTTGTTTGTGGAGCCAAGGATCTGGGAGAAGCACTGCGTCGCATTGGTGAGGGTGCATCTATGATCCGTACGAAGGGTGAACCGGGAACTGGGAATATTGTTGAGGCCGTTCGTCATATGCGTTTTATCAATGGTCAAATTCGCAAGGTGCAAAACTTGTCGAAGGACGAGCTGTATGCAGAAGCGAAAAACCTCGGTGTTGCATATGAACTGCTGTTAGAAGTGCATGAGCTTGGCAAGCTGCCAGTGGTTAACTTTGCAGCGGGTGGTGTAGCAACACCTGCTGATGCCGCGTTAATGATGCATTTAGGCGCTGATGGCGTCTTTGTAGGTTCTGGTATTTTCAAGTCGGATAGCCCTGAGAAGTTTGCACGGGCAATCGTGGAAGCGACCACTCATTATACGGATTACAAGCTGATCGCAGAAGTTTCCAAGAATTTGGGAACTCCTATGAAAGGCATTGAAATTTCCAAACTGGCACCGCATGAGCGCATGCAGGATCGTGGTTGGTAAGAAAGAAGGGACCGGCATGAAAATAGGTGTATTGTCGCTGCAAGGCGCTGTAGCTGAACATATACGAAGCGTTGAACGTGCGGGTGCGGAAGGTATAGCGGTGAAGAAGATCGAACAGCTCGATGAGCTGTCCGGTCTTATCATTCCCGGTGGTGAAAGTACCACTATCGGTAAGCTAATGCGCAAGTATGACTTTATAGAGGCTATACGTCAGTTTTCCAATCAAGGCAAGCCTGTATTTGGCACTTGCGCAGGATTGATTGTACTGGCTAAAACGATTCAAGGACAGGAAGAAGCACATTTGGGACTCATGGATATTACAGTATCGCGTAATGCATTTGGTCGCCAAAGAGAAAGCTTTGAAACAGACTTGAACATTAAAGGGATTGAGGAACCGGTTCGTGCTGTATTTATACGTGCACCATTAATACAGTCTGTTGGAACGGGAGTAGATGTGCTGTCTGAGTATAACGGCGAGATCGTGGCAGCCCGTCAGGGTCATTTGCTGGCTTCATCCTTCCATCCGGAGTTAACAGACGATTACCGGTTACATCAATATTTTGTGGATATGGTCCGCGAATAGTGAAAGTCAGGTTTGTAGTGTAGGAGGGATTACCTGTGTTAGATATAAAGATTTTACGTAATGAGCTTGGTAGGGTTGAGAAAGCTTTGCAGAACAGGGGAAAATCTCTGGATCTGATTAATGGTTTTACAGATCTGGATGTAAGCCGTCGTGAGTTACTTCAGGAAAGTGAAGGGCTCAAAAATCGTCGGAACGTGGTATCCGGTGAAGTAGCCAAGTTGAAGAAGAACAAGGAAAATGCGGATGATCTTATTGCAGAAATGCGTCAAGTCTCCGATCGTATCAAAGAATTAGATGAGCAAGTACGCGAACTGGAAGTTCAGATCGACGAATTGGTGATGTCTATTCCGAATATTCCTAATGAAACAGTACCTGTAGGTGCATCGGAAGAGGATAATGTAGAAATCCGTCGCTGGTCGGAGCCGCGCGAGTTTTCTTTTACACCCAAAGCGCATTGGGAATTGGCTCAGGATCTAGACATTCTTGATTTTGAGGCAGCAGCCAAGGTAACAGGTTCTCGTTTTACGTTCTACAAAGGACTGGGAGCAAGATTAGAGCGCGCGCTGATTAACTTTATGATGGATCTGCACAGCAGTGAGCATGGTTATGAAGAAATGCTTCCTCCATACATTGTAAATCGGGACAGCTTGTATGGAACGGGTCAACTTCCGAAGTTTGAAGAAGATTTGTTCAAGCTGCGTGATACGGAGTATTATCTTATTCCTACGGCCGAAGTTCCGGTAACGAACTACCACCGTGAAGAGATTATGAATGCGGAACAGCTTCCGAAATATTATGTGGCATACAGCTCTTGCTTTCGCTCGGAGGCAGGATCAGCAGGACGTGATACACGTGGCCTGATCCGCCAGCATCAGTTCAATAAGGTAGAGATGCTTAAGCTGGTTCACCCGGATACCTCTTATGAAGAATTGGAGAAAATGACGAATAACGCTGAGCGTGTTCTACAACTGCTCGGACTTCCATATCGCGTGCTGGCACTTTGCACTGGAGATATGGGCTTTACGTCTGCCAAAACGTACGATCTGGAAGTATGGTTGCCTGAGAGTGGCATGTACCGCGAGATTTCTTCTTGTTCAAATACGGAAGACTTCCAAGCGCGTCGTGCGAACATCCGGTTTCGTCCAGATTCGAAGGCAAAGCCTGAATTTGTACATACGCTGAACGGTTCAGGTTTGGCTGTAGGGCGGACGGTGGCTGCTATTTTGGAGAACTATCAGCAAGAGGACGGAAGCATCGTGATCCCAGAAGTGCTACGTTCATACATGCGAGGCATTGAGGTTATCGCTCCTAAACAGTAAGTGTTGCATTCTTAGAAGTTCTGTGGTAAAATAATTTTGTTGCGCCTGAGTATGTTTAAAGGGGAAGCAGCTTTATCCATTTACCACCTGGAGAGGTACCGAAGCGGTCATAACGGGGCGGTCTTGAAAACCGTTAGGGGGCAACTCCACATGGGTTCGAATCCCATCCTCTCCGCCATATTCTAAATAAACCAAGCCATTCGAATACGATAGCTGGTACATTGGCCTTTATACGCCAATGATCAGGAATCGTGGGGAATGGCTTTTTTGTTGTATAAAAAGCTCGTTTTTTTCACACGTTATCAGATGTGGAGGTGCTGGCATGAATCGAGAAATGACAGTAGATCAGCAAAAGCTGGTAGAGGCCTGGCAGGAACAACTGCCGATTCTTTTGAATTCAGGGGACAAATCACAAGTACAAGCAGATGAAGCCGACAACCGGGCTATACGAATCCATATCGAGGTAGAAGGCCGGCAAATGTACTCCTTTGATTTTGCATGTACTTATGTAGACTCTCGGGAAGTACAGGTTAGCTTAGTCGATGTAGAACGGGACGGACAGTCTGTAGATGAACGAACAGATATCATTCAACAGCTGGTGTCCGATTATACTCGGCATATTCACCAATGTGCCCAAACATTACAGTCATTGACGCATTCGTAGTATGAAGGAATGAGGAGGAAGGCTACATGACAAAAGCCAAAAACGGACTGGATAAAAACCTATCTAACATTGTTGATGATTTGGAGCAACGTCCAGTGAATAGTCATCAGGCACAGCAAGTGCAGCAGGATCGTAATGATCGCCGTCATCAGGATTCACTAAACCACGATAAAACAGAAGATCTACACCATCTATAGTCCTATTTTTAATGGTAATAAACGGATTTGTTGATGTACCACAAATATAGACTGAGAATGGAGGATGCATAAATGGGCAAGCCTAAAGCCATTCCTGTCCCTGAAGCACAGGATTCTGGTGGAAGTAACGAAAAGCGTGAGCGTAGTCATCAGCAGGAGCCGTTATCTGGTTCCAAGAAGGTGAAACAGCGGAATCACGTGGATCATCATAACAGAGAAGGTTCATAAGCAGGAAGACCTTTCTCCTAAAAATATATTGCATCGATAGTACACCCTGGTTAGGAGAACCAGGGTGTCTTTGTGCTTATTGTAAGAAAATTTTCCAATAAGTGTTTCGCTGTTTGAGAATATGAGTTAAAATAGGAGGTGTGTATTTTTTTTGTTAGCATAAAAAAAGGGGTTAATTACGAGAGGAGAGAATCTACACAATGAGTAAAAAGTTATCCGTCTTGGTACTCACTATGGTGTTGCTTTTGACGGTAGCCCTGGTAGGTTGTAGCAAGAAGTTAGAACCGAAGGAAGCAGTTACGACCGGTACTGCAAATGCAATGAAGTTGAATTCTTATGAATCCAAAAGTCAATTTACCGTTAAGGATCTGACAATTTCATCCGCTACTTTACCAAGTGAACAAAGTGCAATGATAACCAGTATGCTGAAAAATGCAGACATTACGCTGGACGGTGTATATCAAAAAGAACCTTTCCAATCTGAAATGACGCTCGGCATTCATTTGAAAGGTGATCTTTCCACCAGCTTCACGATTCCAATGGTGATGACTAAAGATAAACTGTACGTTAAAATTCCTAATATTCCATTTTACCCGCTTCCACAGGATGTTGTAGGTAAATTCCTGATCATTGATCCACAAGAACTGGCTAAACAATCGGGACAAGAATTTAACCCTGCAGCTATGGATCAAGAAAAATCGCAGAAATTTGCGAATGAAGTGATCGCTGCTATTATGAACGAGTATGATCAAGCTACGTACTTCTTTGATATTGATCCTAAAGACGCTAAGTTGCCACAAGGCGTTGAAGCTAAACAAGTAGTTCAGTTTAAAATAACGAACGACAATGTGAAGCAAGCAACCAATACATTTATCACTAAGGCGCTTCCTAAAGTCCTTGATATAATGTCTAAGGACGAATATGCTAGCATGCTTCAAGTGAAGAAGGAAGAGCTGGCTGAAGCGAAGAAAGAATTGCAATCTAACACCAGCGAAGTTAGCAAAAAGCTGGATGAGTTGAAAAACTACTTGACAGTGAAGCAGTTTGACATTAACACAGCTTTGAACAAGGATAACATTCCTGTGTATCAAGACCTGAATGCGAATGTAGAGATGAATGATCCGGCTACAAAAGACAATGTAAAATTGTCTGTAACAGGCTACACGCAATACAACAAAATCAATGCTAAAGCAGCATTTAAAGTAGGTATTCCAACAGCTGATCAAGTCCTGACGATGGAACAACTGCAACAAAAAATGCAAACTGTTGCTCCTTAAGTATGGGATAACATGATTGCAAGAAAACCGCTCGGCATAGGCCGGGCGGTTTTTTGTTTACTTTTAATGTTGTCCCTGTACAGTCATTTAGCTCTGCCACACGTCATCCTCGGCTAAAAGTCCAAACATCTGGTGATCCTGCCATGTGCCCTGAATCTGTACAAGCTTGCGAGCAATGCCTTCTGGTCGAAAGCCACATTTTTCTAATACACGTTGTGAGCGATCATTATGCAAAAGAGTACCCGCTTGGAGACGATGTAGAGATAAGGCACGAAAGGCATATTGTATGATTAACTTTAAGGCAGCGGTCATATGCCCTTTACCCTGTTCATGATGATCCATCATGTAGCCGATATCAGCGAATTGTCCAACTCCACGTACTAGATTGGAAATGGAGATATAACCGATGAGCCGTTCTTCCTTTAAGAGAAAGATACCGAATACGTAACCTCGATCTTCTTCGGCTTGCCGCAATTTCTGACGGATGTAGTCCTGTTGTTTCTCTAATGTGAAAAATGAATCCTCGTAAAGCGGCTCATAAGGCGCATGGGAATCCCTATTTCGGTGCCTAAGGGCGAGAAGGGCTTCGCTATCCGCCAAGCTAAATGGCCGTAAAAAGATACCTTGAGGCGTATTATACAAGCTCATAGGCATGGGGTGATCTCCTTCCATGGGGAATTAGCAATGAGATGAGGTATTTTGGACTGTGTCTCCTCAGAATGAAGACGGGGGAGGAGACAATTTGGCTGCCGCTCTTTTTTGCCGCAGATGCCGAAAGAAGCTCGTTAGCAGCGATGCACATTCCTCCTGCAGTACACCACTAGTTACTTCTGTACAATGATTGAACCGAGGCTCCTGTAATAAATTCATCAGCGTGCCTGCGCAGCCTGCCTTGGGATCTGTAGTGCCGTATATCAAATGGGGAACCCGTGATTGCACAATGGCTCCGGCGCACATTGGACACGGCTCCAGAGTGACATACAGCCTACAATCCAGCAGGCGCCAGGCACCTAAGTGCTCACTGGCCTGACGAATGGCGACCATCTCTGCATGTGCGGTTGGGTCAGCATCCGTCTCGCGCAAATTGTAGCCGCGACCGATGATTTCATTATCTTTTACGATGACAGCCCCGATAGGGACTTCACCTAACGTTTCTGCCTTATACGCTTCCTGAATGGCTTCTTTCATCCAATAGGCGTGATCCATGGTGGTCACTGGGAAAATGCTCCTTTCAAAACGCGGAATTATCCAACGAACAAATATTCCGTTGTTAACATGATGTGAATAAAATTGTGGATAACAAGGTACTTGTCCACAGGTTTATCCACAGTTTATAATAAAATCTGTGTATTTGTGGACTACCTGTGGATGATTATCTTTTATATTGTAGGCAAATCCTCGTCTATTGACAATACTGTACACAAGGTGTGTATTTATGTATATCCGGTAAATGTAAATGCTGGTATCACAGGCGCTATTACGGTATCATTGAGTTAGCAATTCCCAGTAATCGCCAGCATGCGGCAAGAGGTGAGAAATCAGTGTGTCGATAAAAATCAGAATAACGATCATTTTGTCGGGGTCCGTCCTGTTTATCCTTTTATTAAACATCGCACTTAATTATTACACGACCCACGAAAACCTAAGAAGTGACAGTGAAACTAAAATGGTTCTGACGGCTAAAATTATCGGAGGAGCTATCGAACAAACCCAACATAGCTGGGAGGCCGTTGACAAACAGCTCGGATATAATCTGTGGCTTTCTGCCACGTTGGCTGCCAATCAGCTCGATCCTGACATTCGAAATATTCAGCAGGAACAGCTTCAAAAGGTGGCCTCACTCCACAGAGATACTAATATTTCCTTGATGATTCGAGACGGGCAGGGGTATAAGGTTGTTAGATCCTCGGATCCTAAAGAAGTAACGCCATCCGATCCATTGACAGGATATTGGAAAAATGCAGTTGACCAATTATATGAGCACGGACAGGCTGCAATGGTGCAAGGTCAGAAACTGGATCATTTTTGGACGGGGTCATTTGACTACACCGGTTCAGACTCCTCAGATATTAACAAATGGGGATTTTATTATGATCAAAAACGTAACTACTTAATTCGAATTTCCTTTCAGGATACTTCAGTACAAAATTTCATAACCATCCTGAGCCCCGATGAGATCGTAAAGCAAACTCAACAAGTGGATTATCGCATCATGGAGATTACAGGAATTAACCCTGCAACCTTTGGTGGCGCTTCGATGGACAAGAACGGAAACGATTCGAAATACTATTACATGTACAACAAACCGATCCAATTCGGCACGTATCAACTAACAAGGGTGCAGGAAGATCGTTTGGCCGTGTCCAGAGCTATCCTCTCGGGGGAGAGTATTGTACAAGACTGCTATATTAAAGGTGAGCGGGTTCTCGTCAGTTACATACCTTTTTATCCGGCTAATCGTGATGCCTATGTTATCCGTATTGTTATGAATTATGATACGATCACTTCTGTTATTTCCAAGCAATTGATAAGTTTAATTGCCATTTCCATTGTCCTTTTAGAGGTGGTGATCATTGGAAGCTATGTGCTGGCAAGTCTGTTTGTCCGCCCAATTCAGTCGATTCTGGGGAAAGTGAATGAGATGGCTGACGGTCATTTTGATACACGGCTAGAAATAAAAGGTGGTCATGAGCTTGCACAGTTGGGTGAGCGCATCAATGCGATGGCCTACAACCTAGGGATGTACACGAGAAGACTCGAGCAGATGTATGAAGAGAACCGTTCTGTAAAGGAACATCTAGAATCGGTTATTAATCAGACAGCAGATGCGATTCATGTAACCGACGAGGAGGATCGCGTCGTTCGGGTCAATCATGCCTTTGAAGCTTTGTACGGCTGGACCAAGAAAGAATTGGTTGGTCGTAAGTTGGAATTTGTACCTCCACAGCAACAGGAGGAATATGAATTTCAGAAGAAGAGCCTGCTTCAGGGAGAGAGCATCGTATCAAGTGAGTCCCTTAGAATGCGGAAGGATGGAAGTACAGTAGAGATTAGTATGAGCACATCGCCTATTCTGGATGAAGAAGGCCAGATTTTGGGATTTATCTGCGTGTCGCGTGATATCACGGGTCGCAACCGGATGGAGGAGTTGTTGCGCAGATCAGAGAAACTGACAACCGTCGGGCAACTGGCGGCAGGCGTAGCGCATGAGATTCGTAATCCGCTAACCACGCTACGTGGCTTTCTCCAACTACAGCAGCAAAATCAAGTGTTGAATATGAAACACAACGATATTATGATGTCTGAGCTGGATCGCATTAATTTGATCGTTAGCGAGTTTTTAATACTGGCGAAGCCACAGGCAGTGCATTTTCAGAAAAAAGATGTTCGTTATATTGTGAGCGACGTGATTTCTTTACTAGATAGTCAGGCGCATCTGCTGGGCATTGTATTCAACCTTCAGGTCACGGACGAGCCTGCCCTGGTATACGCTGAAGAAAATCAGTTAAAGCAAGTATTCATTAATTTACTTAAAAATAGCATGGAGGCTATGAGTAAAGGTGGCATCATCACGATTCATTTGTTCTTGGAGGGAGAAAACGTTAAAATCTTCATACGGGACCAGGGAGCGGGTATTCCCGCAGAAATGCTGTCCAAGTTGGGAGAACCTTTTTTCACAAACAAAGAAACAGGTACAGGACTAGGACTTATGGTCAGCCAGCGTATTATACAGAGTCATAAAGGCACACTGGATATTGAAAGCACAGAGGGAGAGGGAACGACAGCCCTGGTGCAGCTTCCGATTGCCAAGCCGGAGTAACGGGCTGGGGCGCAGGAGGAAGTGTGTTAGTAGAAATGGAGGGTACACAGGTTGCGCATTAACAAGTTTATCAGCGAAACCGGTTTTTGCTCGCGCCGGGAGGCAGACAAGCTGGTAGAGAGCGGTCGCGTGACGATTAACGGCGAAGTGGCTGTGCTGGGTAGTCAAGCGGAAGAAGGCGATGATGTTCGCGTGAACGGCAAGCCACTGCGCGATAAGTCTGATCACGTCTATATTGCATTGAACAAACCGGTGGGCATTACAAGTACAACGGAGAGCCACATTAGAGGCAATGTTGTTGATTTTGTGGGGCACCCGCAGCGGATATTCCCGATTGGACGCCTGGATAAGGATTCGGAAGGTCTCATTTTACTTACCAACGATGGAGACATTGTGAATAAGATTCTACGGGCAGAAGGCAAGCATGAGAAAGAATATATTGTAACAGTGGACCGCCCTGTCGTACCGTCTTTTGTGCAGGGCATGTCTAGCGGGGTGAAAATACTCGGTCAGCGGACGCTACCTTGTGAGGTGACGCGTGTATCTGAGTATGTATTCCGTATTATCCTGACTGAAGGGAAAAATCGTCAGATCCGGCGTATGTGTGCAGCCTTCGGTTATGAAGTTAAAAAACTGCAAAGGCTGCGAATCATGAATATTCGGTTGGGGTCCCTTCAGAAAGGTGCCTGGCGTGATCTGACAGAGGCTGAGAAGCTGGAGCTTGGTCAGATGCTCGATTATACGCTTAGCTAATGCCAGAGGGGCTCGTATAGCCTAGAGCGTATGATCGTCGTATCTGAAAGGGCAAAGTACAGGAAGCACTAAACAAAGAGGCACCAGCTGCATAAAAATGCGGCGGTGCCTTTGTTCATATAACATATGCATAATCAACCTTCACTCGAGCTTGAGGTAGGACTGATGACTTGTGTCCCGTTCTGATATTTGCGGAGAACAGATATTTCAACACGACGGTTTTTAGAGCGTCCTTGACCATCTTGATTGCTTGCCAATGGACGATACTGGCCATAACCGATGGATACAAACTTGGTTGGGTCGAGATCTGGATTGAGCAACAAGATACGCAAGAAATTCAGAGAGCGCTTGGCGCTCAAATCAAAATTGGACGGGAACTGGCTGTTGGAGATCGGTACATTATCCGTGTGACCCGATACGATAACATCATAGCCAGGGAACTGCTGGAGCATACTAGAAATGGACTTGGCCAGCTTTCTTGCTTCCGGCTTTACTTCGGCCTGCCCGGATGAAAACAAGGCATTATCACTAATGGTGATCATTAGTTGCGATTGGTTTAGCTTGGTATTCAGCAACGGGGTCAGGCCGTTATTTTGAATGTATTGATCCATCTGTTTTTTAAGCTTTTTTAAATCTTCTTCTTCCCGTTGGGCCAGCTGTTTTTGCAGTTCAGAGGTAGAAGTAGCTTTCGATTTTACGGGTTGTGACACTTGTTCTTTATTTTTGCCCATATCCATGGATTGTGACGACGGATTCGCAGCTGAGTGATCCAGCACGCCAGTGCCGCCATTAAAAGCTGCACTCAGGGATTGAGCCATAGTTTCAAATTTTTTGGCGTCGAGCGAGCTCATACCGAATAAGACAATGAAAAGAGCCAACAGAAGGGTCATTAAGTCGGAATATGGCAACAGCCAGCTTTCGTCAGCATGCTCTTCATGCGGTTCATGTCTCTTTTTACTCACTGGAATCGCCATCCTTCTGGGTCATCGTAGCCCGTTCGGTCGGAGTCAGGAAGATCGTCAGTTTCTGACTGATGGCGATCGTCGATATCCCCGATTGAATGGAAAGCAGACCTTCGACCATCATTAATTTAAGCTCGACTTCTTTTTTGGATAACCGTTTCAGCTTGTTGGACATCGGATGCCACAGGACATAACCTGTAAAAATACCGAGCAACGTCGCAATGAAGGCTGCTGCAATGGCATGAGAGAGCTTTTCCATGTCACTAAGGTCGGCCAGAGCGGCGATCAGACCTACAACCGCACCGAGTACCCCGAGCGTTGGAGCGTACATACCGGCTTGGGAGAAGATCAGCGCGCCAGAGCGATGTCGATCCTCGGTGGCATTGATATCCTCCATTAGAACGTCCCGTACGAATTCCTGATCATTGCCGTCAATAATCATTCGCATGCCGCCACGCATAAAGGGATCGTCGATTTCCTCTACCTTGGATTCCAAGGCGAGCAGACCTTCACGACGGGTAATGGATGCCCACTCGGTAAACGTACCGATGAGCTCTTTGCGGTCTAATAGTTTTTGTTCGGTAAAGATAACCTTGAACAGCTTCGGAATCCGTTTGATTTCTGCCATCGGGAAGGCCATAAATATACTCGCTGCCGTTCCGACGAAAATAATCATGTAAGCAGCGGGATTATTGACCAGATTGACGACCGGAGCGCCTTTTAAGATCATCCCGACGACCAGTGACAAAATCCCGAGCACAAGTCCGATAATGGTTGAAATTTGCATGATACACCTCATCCATGAGAATAGATTTTGAATCCTTTCATGCCGCCGGGGTCGTCCTTGCCCCAAGCGCGTCATTACAAGACGGATTATAGTATTTATCGACAAAACTCTCTTTTTTGTTAAGTGCGAATTTCCGGTATAATAAGGTGATTATGTATTGAATGGCGGAACCATTGGAGGAAATGGCATGGGAGTAAAGCATGGACGTGAGTATGAACAAATTTTGAACGATTTGACAGAGGCTGTGGGGCGCATCCCAGATAGCTATGAATTTTTTGAGATGGAAGCAGAAGATTGGGACAGGCTGGACCCGGCGGGACGTCAGGAAGTCAATGAAGCTTTGGCAGAAGACTTATTTTATGCACTGGGTACAGAGCCCACAATCACTGTAGGGAGTGGCGTTGTGATCTATGAGCCGGAGCAGCATCGTATCTATGTACTGATTGGGGACGAGGAGCTGACGTCAGTCCCTTTGATTTGAGGTCCGTCTTATGGATTTATCAACGGGGCCGTGGTAATATGTACACCAATATATCGTAGTTTTGGCCGTATTTAAGCGGTCGAAAGGCTTCCGTATAAACGGGGAGGAGTTCGTAACATGCCTTTTACACAAGAAGAGATTGAAGCACATCTGGAGAAACTGGAGGGCTGGGAGCTGGAGGAAGGACGTTGGATCGTTCGGAAATATAATTTTTCCAGTTTTATGAAAGGGATTGCATTCGTGGATGAAGTTGCCGCTATATCTGAAGCATTCAATCATCATCCATTTATTACGATTGATTACAAGACCGTGACTCTGCGTTTGACCTCTTGGGACGATGGCGGTATTATGGCCGTGGATATTAAGGAAGCCCAACAATATAATGAAGCTTTTGAAAAAATGCGTAGCAGTCATTGAGCTTGTAATGTTCTGTCGTATGATGATAAAAGCGCCTTCGCTATACAACATCGTGGTTGTATGCCGAAGGCGCTTTTATCATAGAACCTGGGTTGGGTGGTCTGGACGATATACCATACAATAAAACGGTTTTTTTCCATCGGGAGTCTGGCGTTCATAGGTATCTGTAAGCTCAAATCCAGCCGCCTTGTAGGCCCGAATAGCACGCCCATTCCAAGTGAGCACCTCTAGATCAATTTCATTCTTCGGGTTGCGTCGTTGGGCTTCCTCTGCAATGGCACGGACAAAATCTGATCCTTTGCCATGTCCGCATCTTTCAGGATGCATGCCAAGACCTAGCCGGGTCACACCGATCATAGGAAAATATTGAGCAAATCCTGTCAGCTTGTTCTCTTCATCCAGTACGGCAACATATTGCTCTTGGCGAAGCGTGGGACTCCCAAATTCGACTTCAAGCGCCTTCATTTGTTCCCAGGGGAGCCAACCGTATATGTTATAAGGTGGATCATAGCGCCACTCACAGATTGCAGCCGCTTGATGCTCGTCCATCGGTACGATCCGATAGTTGGATATTGAGGCCGGCATGTGTTCCATCCTCCTTTTACAGGTGCTTCAATCATTAACAACAGATTGTAGACAAGTCGCAGGGGAATAGCAAGCGTGTTTATTTTATACCCAAGACGGGTATACATTCAATAAGAAGGAATTACTGCTCATATGCTCCCCCAGCGGTGACGGTAAAACCGACGATGTTCGCTAAAATTGAAACCTTTTGAGGTGTCAGTTCGTCAGTAAAGATAATCATTGCTGATGTTGTGGACATAAAAAGCCGCAATTCGATTCCGGCAGAATCAAATTGCGGCTAGAGTTAGCTTGCTGTGCGTTAGTTATTCTACGTTGTCGTCATCAGGAATATCTGAAGCTACAGAATGGTAAGCGTCTGTGCTCATAATTCTTTTTGCACCGACATAGCGGTTAGCGTAATAATTTTCGTTCAGTGAGCTAACTACTACACCACGTGAAGTCGAGGAGTGGGCAAATTTCCCTTCACCTACGAAGATACCTACATGGGAAATGCCTCTTCCTGTGGTGTTGAAGAACACCAGGTCCCCAGGCCTCATTTCATCGCGGGATACAGAAGATCCCATTTTGAATTGTGATCCAGATTGATGCGGAAGTTTAATTCCCAGTTTGTTGAATACATACATTGTGAAGCCGGAGCAATCGAATCCCTCGAGTGTAGTGCCTCCGCTTCTGTAGTTCGTTCCTTTGGCATCTTGGATGACCTGGTCCATCTTGGAGTCTGCAAATGCACTGCCGCCACCGAATGTAAAAGATGTAAAGGCAATGGCAAGACTCATAGCTGCGATCGTTAGCTTCTTCTTCAAAAAAAATATACCCCTTCCAATGCCTGCGAGGTTAGCTTAAGGATTCGGTAGAAGGTTCCCCTATGACCACTCTGTTGCGAGATCAATTCACCCAAACTGGTTCCCCCGCTTCCTAGGTGCCAGGAATTAGGCTTTACTTAAGATGTGCACCTTGGAGAGCAGTATTCACAATAACGATATTTTTGAGATAAAGGTTACAATAAAGATTACAAAGTTGTTACTATCAGTTCACTGCGATTATTGTAACAAAGTCGGCTGGCTTTGGCAAATGTTTCATTGCAAAAAGTTACAAAAAAAATCTGCTCCTAATGTCCCAGGAACAGATCTTGTTAACAGTATTCAGTTATGTGCCGTTTGCGCGGTTATGCATAAAGTTTTTTCGACAGACGGAAATGAAGTGATTAACATAAAGGAAGGGCTTAGCTTCTACTGGAGATATCGGTATGCCATAGTCTGTACTGCGAACTGATATGCCACAGCCTGACCAGACTAGTAACAAAATGATACGATTGTTGGAGAATGAGCGCGAGCATGCCAGTCCAAATCATTGCCACGGTGCCAAATAGACCGAAGACCAGCAGCACACAAGCACCGAGCAAAAGGGATATACCGACAGCTGGGAGAAGCTGGCGAAAGAAGGCGAGCAGGGACGATAGTATGGCGTGACCACCGACAGTGCCTAGTTGCATATACAGGATGCACTGCCGAATGAACCATCCGTATGCCATCCATCCCATGGCATAGGGCAACAAGTGCAGCAGGTAAGAGGGAGATTGAAGCGTACCTGCTACAATAGGGTAGAGTCTCGGTACTACCCAAAAGGCGGGAATCAGCAGCAGTCCCAACTCGATGATGTAATACAACAGCGACGACATGCCATGGCGTTTCATACCTTTGAAAAAGGACAGGCTTTGCGGCTCAGTCGCATCGGTATGCAGGCTTTGATATATTCCGGCTCTAATGAAGGGAGTGATTAGTATGCGTAGTACAGTCGCCCCTAGTAGTATCCACAAATACACATGTACTTCCCGGCTGTCCATCAGAGCAATCTGGCTCTCCATCCAAAACAAGGTCTGTCCCAGCTCGTTTTGACCCTGATCAGGATAACGGAGCAATAGCGGGATAACGGCAGACTGCACCAGTCGATAGAGAAACACCCCCCACAGTAGTCGATACAGAAATAAAATGATAACGATATAGAATCGTATGCGCACCAGCGCCCAGCCCTCTTTTATAACAGTCCGCATCTATAGACACCTCACCATGACAGACTTCCAAGCAGTGTCTCCAACAGCTTGGTTACACTTATACTCCAACGGGTTTGTTGCTTTTCGTCCAATTCGGCTTTTAGGGTATTGTTAATATGCTTGTTCTCCAGTGCAATGGTATATAGGGGATCAAGGGTTACATAGGAAACGGGAGAAGTACTTTTGATCCGAAAAGTTGTGCTTTTGCCCGCACCGTCCCAAGCCTTGAATTTCGTGGTTCCATCCTTGAAGGTAAATTGGACAGGGATCTTGGGATAATCCGCCCCTTTTTTGCTGACCGTCACGACTGCTTCATATCCATTCTCCAGCTTGTGGTTTGTGATGTGATCCACTGAAAAGTCCGCCATCTGGCCGTCATATACATACTGTTCAAAATAGTGGCTCCATGAGCGTCCGGTGACTCTCTCCACGATACGTTGAAAATCCTGTGAGGACGGATGCTTAAATCGGTACGTCTGGACGTAGGTCCGCATAATGCGATCCATTTTTTTCATACCCACCTGACGTTCAATGCCCCGTAGTACCAGCTTGCCTCGAGAGTAGGCATTTTGCGCGTACTCAGCAGCCGAGCCGTACTTCCATGACTCACGGTTTAGCGGCTGTGGGGAGGATACCTGTCCCGATTGTAATGGCAAGTTGGGGGTAAGCCCATATTCTTGCTCCATAAGTCGCTCCTCTGCATAGGAGGTGAAGCCTTCATCCAGCCACGGCTCCTCAAATTCATTATTGGCTACCATTCCATAGAAATATTGATGTCCAATCTCATGAACTAATGTCCGTTCCAGACTATAGCCAGGATTGAGATTACCCGCAGCAGCGGCCGTGATGAGTGTCGGATACTCCATGCCGCCAGCTCCATTGCCTGATTTAGGTGGAACCACGATGGACAGGGTGGAATATGGATAAGGCCCGTACCATTTGCTGTAGTACAAAAGAGCGGCCTTCGCTGCGCTCATATAGCGTCCTTTGAGCTCCTTGTGCGATGGGTCAAGGTAGAGCTTGATTTTGACACCAGGGACTTCAGCAGAAGAAAAGGGTTCTTCTACGGCTACAAAGTTGGGTGAAGCGGACCAGGCAAAATCGTGTACATCATCGGCATAAAATTGATATATTTTTTGGCCGTTCTGTCGGACGGCACCACGGGTGGGAAATCCGGTCGCTGCTACGATATGAGTTTCAGGCACCCGAATCCGTACGCTGTAAATTCCAAAATCGGCATAAAACTCGGAGTTACCATGATACTGGTGGAGGTTCCAGCCCTCCTCGGCGCGTCCACGCTGCCCTGCAGTCTCGTAGACACTGAGCTTCGGGAACCACTGTCCTGCCATTACAAAATCATCTGTCCCACCCATACGAGCAAAGATGGCAGGCAGTTTTACCTCAAACTTCATATATAATGTGATTTCTTCGCCACCTCGTACTGGCTTGGGTAGACGCACCTTCATGAGCGAACGGTCGCCTGCGTTACCGTCATCTGGCTGCACATATTGGATGCGATGCATGAGGGATAAACCGTCTTCTGTTTTTAGTTCAGTCAGCGTCATAGAGCCAAAGCCGTCTTTGGGCATGGTGTCTCCGCGCAGCTTTCCACCGGATTCCTTCATAAAGGTGGTTTCCATGGAAGAGAAGGCGTTCGGGTATAGATGAAGATACAGATCATTCACGGTTTTCTTGCCCGGATGTTTCCAGGTCAGTGTCTCAGTGCCTCGCAAAACCTGTCCCTTTTCCAGAGATACATCAATGTGGTACTCTACCACCCGTTTGCTGAGGATTTCTGTAGCGGGTTGTGGAGGGTTCTTGGGCAGGTCAGGCAGGATGTTTGCCCCTAGAGGCTTGCCCACATTTGGGGCAAGCGCAGACTCAGACAGGGAGCCGTATAGTGGTTGGCCTATGGACTGCGGGTCGGATTGCGATTGGGGCTGCCAGGCAAACCATAACGTCCCTGCGAGGAGACCGAGGGCTAGTGTAGACAATAAAACGATTTTAGTGCGTGCTGGGGTCATACAATGGATACCTCCCGTTGACAAGCATCTACAGCATGTATATGTTTGCTTTCAGGAGATTATTAGTTAAAATATTTATAGTGTAGAATGAGTGTGAAGACGGAAAATGGAGGTCTAGTGACGCATGAGTGAAAATCAGCCGGACGGCAAAAAACAGATTGCACTGAACATTGTCAGTGGCAAGAGTAAACATAAGGGTTTCGGCGCAGGCTCAATTGACCTGAACAGCATGTCACCGGTCATCATTGACCGAGGAGAGGCGAAAATTGATATCGGTGCCATGCATGCCAAAAGTAAAGTAGAACGTGGTATCAAGTTCTCTACGAATAAAGAGGACGTACCGAACGGACGCCAGGTATGGCTCGTATGGGTAGCTGTGGACCGTACAGCCGAAGGACGTATGTACGGCGGCGCCACCGCCTGCGAGATGCTGATTGACGACGAGGCCAAACGCGGCTGGAAAATCCTCGCCGATCACGTCAACCGTATGGATTACGCGCTCAAGCGTCGTTTCATGCTGGAGGATCTCGGCAGCGAAGATAAGGCAGCGCTCAAAAGCCTGCTCATTTCGCATAACGAGGAATGGTGGGACGCTTCGCCTGAGGAATTGAAGCAAGCGCTGGAAGGGTAGGCCAAGCGTTAACACGATTCCAGTGTACACAACTGCTTAAAGAGCAGTCGGCAGTAAGGTTCAGAAGTAGACCGATACCTTGGTTGGGGGCGGTCTACTTCTTTTTCATGTAGGTAAGCAATGCTGAATGAACATGCCAAACATGATCATCAAAGAAATTGCTGGAAAAGTATACTATAAAAAATCTGTTTTTAAGAGATAAAACACTTAAATCCGCAATTTGTTAGAGCACCTCCAAGTTACATGAAAATTATTGTAACAGATATGTAGTTATGAACTGATAGCTCCTTGACATCCTGGAAAGGCATTCACTATAATTCAGATAGAAATCGCTTCCACTCTTCTTTCTATTCATTTTGTGGAACCGGTTCCTTGAAAGATGTAGTTAAGTCCTATTTACTGTTTATGAATGTAATCTCTAAATAAGGTGGCATCGTTATGTTTAAATGGTTGAAAAAGAAGGCGGCTCCTCGTATTGAAGAATTCGAAATGATAGCACCAATCAAAGGAAAAGTGGTTTCCCTGGAGGAGGTTCCAGATCCTGCGTTCTCTACGAAAGCTATGGGGGATGGCATCGCTATTCATCCGTCTGAGGGTAGGGTCACCGCTCCTTTCGCGGGAAAAGTTGCCCATGTCATGGAGAAAAGTAAGCATGCTCTGATTATTGAACATGAATCCGGCGTACAAGTTTTGATACATGTCGGGATTAATACCGTCTCTCTCAAAGGACAAGGGTTTAATCCTCATGTCCAAGTAGGAGATAGCATTAAAGCTGGGCAATTATTGATGGAGTTTGACCTGGATGCGATTCAACAGGGTGGATTGCCTGTAATTACGCCGGTAATCGTTCCAGATGGGCAAGAGATGATTAGCCATGTGGAAATCCTGGAAGGTACATCTGCCTCTCCAGAAGTACCTGTATTAAGAGTTCACTTAAAAGCCTAGTTCTCATTCAAAAAAGACTAACCAGGAATTCCTGGTTAGTCTTTTCTTTAGATGATTCACTGACCAGTCAAGGGGTGGGTACGACCATGTAAATCAAAGGTTAGGATTCATATATTTCAGATATCCGCTGATTACAATTGCCTTCGTACAGCCCTCCATGAAAGCAGACCACTTTTTTAATATCATATGGCAGCAGGTTTTTAAGAGATTCTTTGGCCATATTGAAATCACAGCAATATTGCGGGTCTGGAGCCAGTAATTTGCCGCTTACCACGCGTAGAGCATCTCCTGCAATCAGGGTTTGACTGGATTTATGATAGAAACTTAGGTGTCCTGGTGTATGTCCAGCAGTATCTATAACTACGATCCCCCCACAGAAGGGCAGTTTCTCTCCGGCAACGATGGTGGAGTTTACAATAGCCTTTGGGGGATTTTCAAGTGTACGCCGGAATGCGTGTCTCCACTCTACCGGAACGGATTCGGGCATGGAGCTTACAGCTTGATCTATTGCTTCTGGAGTCAGCTTTATAAGCTGTTTTTCTCCCTGTATATAGGGCTTTTCGATAGAACTGGCTAATACTTGAACTGGGGATGAAGAGGCTCGGACTATATCTGCTAAACTGCCGATATGGTCAAGGTCCTGGTGTGTTATTAATATAGAGGTAAGTTTATGGATTGCTAATCCGGTGTCTAGAATAGCCTCATGTAAAAGTGAGAGTTGCCCGGGGTAAGCCGTATCAACTAAAATCATGTTATCTTCGTCCCACACTAAAGTCGGGTGAATACTCTCTATACTTCCCATAATGTTAGCAGAAACCTGGAGCATGTGTATTCCCTTGTCTAATTGCATCGAATCCCTCCCATAAGAGTTGATGTAATACAAAGGAATCGTATCATTAAACATAAATATGTAAACCTATACTATATCATAAAAATAATTATTTGTAAATATGTAGAATTTTAAATTTGTGTGACAGTTAGGAGTGATGACGTGAAGAGAATTTATTTTGTCAGACATGCCCAAGCAACAGGACAGGAACCAGATGCCCGACTTACCGATGAGGGTACCCGACAAGCTGAGCAGTTGGTTGATTTTATGGAGAATGTAGGTGTGGAATATATTGTGTCCAGCCCGTGGAAACGGGCCGTGCGAACCATTCAGCCCTTGGCTGAACGGAAACAGTTGCAGGTGTATACTGATGTACGTCTTCAAGAACGGGTACTTAGCCATGAGCATTTGGATCATTGGCTGGACGTGCTGGAACAGACCTATTTGGACGAGGACTTGAAGCTGGAGGGAGGGGAATCATCCCGTGAAGCAGTAGATCGAGGAATCCAGCTTGTTCAGGAGCTTATAGAGCGGGCGGAAAAAACGGTTATCATTGTAACTCATGGAGCTTTACTATCTCTTCTCATTCGACATTACGATCCGCAGTTTGGGTTTGAGGACTGGAAAAAGCTTTCGAATCCCGACGTGTATTTGCTAGAACTGAAAGAAGCAGAAGCCAAGATTCACAGAGTGTGGGGTTGAAATAAATAAAGCACGTTCACATAAGTGCAGAATGGAATCGAAAGGGGAGGCGCATGTTGAAGGCAAACCGTTTTTTAGAATTAGAAAAGGCGTTGTTTCGAGCTTGGTCTTTGGAGTCTAGCTCTAAATGGACAGCAAATAACCCCGCGTCTGGGCAATGTGGTGTCACAGCACTCGTCGTTCAGGACAGGCTTGGCGGCGATATTTTGAAAACATGGCTGGATAGTGGTTGGCACTATTACAACCGTATTGGTGAGGGCATTGTAGATTTTACGAGGTCTCAATTTTCAATCCCTCCACAGTATCAGGATGTATACTCCAACCGGGAGGAGGCTTTTTCGGACACCAATGCAGAGCAGTATGCAGCCTTAAGTCGGAGATTGAAGGAATTTCCAAACGAAGGAGAATAAGGGGATTTAAATCTTGATGCAGTCATAAAGACGTGATTTTTGAACCTGATCCAATGGAAGGTGCTTTTTGTTGCCCAATATACATTAAAGAACTGAGTAATCAGTAAAATTCTTGAAGATAAGAGCTGTATTTACGTTATAAAATGAGCTATATACTGAGGTAAGAATAATAAAGAAGTCGTGCGCTAACACGACTCGAATATACAACCACTGCTTAGAAAAAAACTAATGCAGCCAATGGTATGGAATGCTTAGAGAAGGGGGCAGTTTGGTTTTACAATTGCCCTTAGCCGAATTTAATTGCGCCTGTGTAAGAAAGATACTTCCTTCCAGATTAGCCCCACTTAAATCAGCATCTCTAAAATCCGTACCGATCAAGTCTGTCATTCTCAGGTCAGCCTCTCGCAAATCAGCAGCAATCAGTAAAACTCCTCTCAGGTTGGTACCTCTAAGATTAGCGCCTCTTAAATTAGCCCCGATAAGGTCTCTACTTCTGATTTTTTTACTATATTTGTTGTGCTCTATGTTTTTCTTAACTTTTTCTCGTACTAACTCACTTGTTTGTAAAAGTAAATCATTGACTAACGCCCTATGGGTGGGTACATGAAGATTTATGAGAGATTTTGGATCTTGATTCGTAAGCTGCTCGGTTTTCGCCATAGCCTTTTGTAAGTCTGTATAGATGGGATGAGTTTCTTTTAAGTTAAGGGCTTCATTTAGGTAATAAAGCATTTCATGAAGCTGTTGCATGATGGGAAATATATTGAACATTTCCTCAGCTATTGCCGGATCGTCTCGCCAGCTTTTTCCGTTGTATGTAACTTGGGAAACTTTTTGGCCAGCTCCAAAGCAATCATATACTGTACAGCCTCGCAAGCCGTTATTTCTTAGGTTCTTATGAATATTACAACGATAATCCGCATTTAGGTTTTGACAAGGGGTTCCTCCGTCCTTATTAAAAGCAAAATCGGCTGATTTAGCATAAGGCAAGGCTACACAGCATAAACCAAAACATTGTTCACAATTTGCACTATACAATAAACACACATCCTTTTATTGGCACCTATTAAATATAATATTACCAAAAAAAGATGGAGCATGGTCTATTGTTTTTCTATAGACTTCTAGAGTCTGCTGGATCGTTTAGAGAAGAAATTTAGTCTTTTGCCAAATTTAATTGCCATGAAACACCGTATTTGTCTTCAACCCAGCCAAATTGTTGGCTTACGGGCGAGGCTTCAAGGGGCATTAGAACTCGGCCTTCCTGAGATAGCTGACTAAACACACGATGAATTTCTTCTTCCGAATCACAAGTGACGAATAGCGATAGAGCTGGGGTAAAAGGGTGTTTGTCCTGATGGTTATAGTCTATAGCCATAAAGGTTTGCCCTTTGAGGTTGAATACGGCATGTAACACGGTCCCATCTTCCTGATGGAAAATGCTCATGATACCAGACGGCTTAAAGACAGAGGTATAATATTGCATGGCTTCTTCTGCTTGACCAGAGAACATGAAAAATGTTGTAACTTTTGGATTGGAATCATGCATGAGATCAACTCCCTAGACTGGATCGTAGATGGTAACATCTTTCCTCTTTTTTAATAGAAATATTCAGCATTAGAGAATTGCTTTATGAAGACGTACACACGTGAAAGGAGAAAACAGGATGATGGACGCGACAGCAAGACTTATGGATATGTTCGGCTCAGGCAAGAAGCTGGACGCCAGCATCATTTCCGCCTATACGGATGTGGTTGCCCAATATGGGACAGTGGAGGATGCGTGGGAGTTATATAGGCTTTTTGTAGAAGATCCCCACCATTATATCAGGGGGTTGCTCCTCCAGCCGATCATGAGATGCGGGGATGTTACTTTGGCGCAGGATATGTACGAGCGTTATGTGCGAAATCAGGCATCCCCAGAACATATACCTGACGGTGTGCTGTATGTGCTAGGTTATTTGGGTTATGTGGAGGCTGCTGCTGATCTTGTCGCTTTGGTGAACGGATCGTATGGAGCTGTGTCTGTGGATGCCTGTTTGGGACTGGTACATCTTCCATGCGAACCGTACCGTGAGAAACTGGCGGCTGAATTGGAAAAAGTATTGGATCAGCATTTGTTTAATGAATTCTTACCTCTGCTAAGCTTCAAATGTACTACTGAAGATATGATTCCGCGATTGGTGCATTGGGGAGAACGACATGCCTCGGTAGACTGTAATGGGGGAATTATTGCTGGAATTGCCTTGTTTGGAGAGGAGCAAAGGGATACGATTCGGTCTATTTTGTGGAATCCGCTTTGGGAGGCTCATGGAACAGCTACGGGAAGCTGTGTGTGGTCTTATATTGCTATGCAGCATGTAGGGTTGACCTTTAGAGAGCTTATTCAGGATATAAAAAGCTACGATGCATCCATAGAAGATGTACAGGCATTGGAATACCGTTTAGACGTGCTATATGAGATGTTGGAACTCAAGCTAAGCTATACAGCCCGACCGATCCGGTTCGCTCGCTGTAACGAGGAATCATTTGGTCGGCTCTATAGCGATTTATTTAGCTGGTCCACAGAGCATAAGGATGACTCTATGATAGGCTGGATGAACGACAATTTAGGGTATAAGCATCGGCTGCTGGAACAGTATGATGCGCTCAGGAAACGAGTCGAGATTAAAATGATACATGAAATTGAGCTGGAGCATGTTCAAAAAAGGAAGTTAATCGTATCAGGAAATAAGAATTTTTGATGTAAAAGGACGAAATAGCGGAGTTTGGCGGAGATATGGGGATTCGCCCAGTCCGCGGGCTGGTGTCCCGCATAGGATACATCAGCCTAGACACAAGGAGTGAAACACATGTCTTTACTGCCACAAGTTCCTTTCGGAACGCAACCGGGTATTCCGGGTCCATTCACGCCGTCAAGTCCTTCGATTCCACAATTTCCTGATATGCAGGATTCGTTCCCGTCTCCGATAGGTCCGCCACCAGGCCCAGGATCATTTTCGCCACAGCCGTTCTCACCGCCGCCGCAAGGGCCGTTCGGTCCGCAAGGTGGGCAGCAAGCTCAAGCACCCACTTCTCCACCACCGCAATTTACGCCACCGAAGCCGCTGGTTTCGGCCTATGCTGTTGACCCTGGAGCCGTCTTCGGTTGTTTGTTCCGCAACACGTTTGTATGGCTGACGAACGGAGAGCGTTTTTGGCTGTACCCTGTCTTTGTAGGCAGAACATCGGTAGCGGGTTTTCGGTGGAGTGGACGTTTTTGGTTTTATTATGGTGTAGACCTCAACCGTATTGAGTCGTTTAGCTGTTATTGGTAATAGCGCAGCTTTAGGGAAGAGCGGGGTTTAACGGGATGATGGCTGATGGCACTGGCAAGAGAGGTAAATGGGCATATGAGGTAAGTGATGCGAAAATAAAAAGACTGAGAGAGCGCTCATCGCGTTCCCCCAGTCTTTTTTTGCTATTAATCCATCCACCAACGCTTAAAATTGCCCCACCACGATTTCTTTTCAGCTTGTCGCTCCGCTTGGTCAGTTGGTGTGGATGCCGGTTGGTTATCTTGCCCCGATAGCGTCTCCTTCGGCTCCGTGCCGCTGACGAATACCTCCAGCCGCTTGTCCGGGCTGTCCGGTGCAGCCAGCTTGCCGCTGGCCGGGTCAATATAAGCGCTGACTACGCCGTCAGGGATAGGAAAGATTTTGGGTGGCACATTCTCCAGCGCTTTCTCCGTATATTGCGCAAAAATCGGAGCCGCCCGTCGGGCATCCTGTGTGCTGATGTCCTTGCCCTTGTCATAGCCGACCCAGACAGCGGTGGACAGCTCGGGGGTAAAGCCGACCATCCACGCATCGGTGTTGGTCGTGCCGCTCTTGCCGGCAACCGGGCGCTTGATCAGCTTCGCGACCCGGTTGCCAGTGCCTCCTTCCTCGAACACGCCTTCCATAAGGCGTGTGAGGACGTAGGCGGAGGCGGGCTTCACCACCTGCACGGGCGCGGCTTGGGGCGCTTCGTACAGCGACCGCCCGGCAGCATCGGTGATGCGCAGCACTGCCACCGGAGCCACCTTTTGCCCGCCGCTACCGATGACCGAGAAGGCCGAGGCCATCTCGAACGGGCTGACGGGCGACACACCCAGCGCTAGCGAAGGTACGGGCTTGAGCTCGCTTGTAATGCCCATTTTGCTGGCGAGATCCATGACCTTATCCGTTCCCACCTTCAAAATGGTGCTTACGGCATAGATATTATCGGACGCCGCAATTGCGCGCCGAAGATCTATTTCGCCCAAGTATTTGTCTCCAAAATTTTTGGGCTTATAGGTCTTGCGGTTGTTATCGTAGTGGAACAACGTCGGTCGGCTTTCGAACTTGGACGTACTCGTCAATTCGCCGGAATCCAGTGCGCTTAGATACATAATCGGCTTGAAGGAGGAGCCAGGCTGCCGGGTTGTGGCCAGCGCATGATTATATTGATTCCCGACATAGTTCGTTCCGCCGACCATGGCCTTGACATGTCCGTTGCGCGGGTCCATGGAGATTAACGCGGTTTCCAGTCCGTTGCTGTTCTTCATGCCTTCGTTTACAGCCGCCTCGGCTGCTTGCTGCATGTGCATGTCCAGCGTGGTATAAATACTCAGGCCGCCATGCTCAAGCACCCCTTCGCTAATCCCGAGCTGATGTGTCACCAACTGGCGGACGTAATCGCGGAACCAGGGAGCGGTTTCCACTGTCCGACGCTGGCTCTCGGGCCGCAGGGCTAACATTTCCTCATAGGCCTTGGTGGCTTCAGCCGGTGTAATTTTGCCGATAAGCGCCATGGAGTCCAGAACAATTTTCTGCCGATCCTTTGCATTTTTCATATGATTATACGGTGAATAGTAGGTCGGCCCTTTCGGAATACCTGCTAACAGGGCGCTTTCGGCCAAGTCCAGATCCTTTGCGGATTTACCGAAATACATTTGCGAAGCTGCTTCAATGCCATAGGCGCCGTGACCATAGTAAATTTCGTTCAAATACATTTGTAGCAGCTCATTTTTGGTGTACTTCATTTCAAGCTGTGCAGTATAGATGGCCTCCTTGGCCTTGCGCGTCCACGTTTTCTCATGAGATAAGTATAGATTGCGTGCAAGCTGCTGAGTCAGCGTGCTGGCCCCTTGCGACATATCCCAGTGGGTCAGATTAACGATTACCGCCCGGCCCAGACCTTTGAAATCAAAGCCAAAATGATCGTAAAACTTCCGATCTTCCACAGCCAGGGTAGCTGCAATCAAATCGGGTGAAATGTGATCAAGCTGGACCGGAATGGATTCTTTGCCTCCAGCAGAGAAAGTGGCGATGACTTTCCCCTGACTATCGAGCAGACGTGAATTCCGATCCGTATCCGCGAGCGGAAGGCTGGTCGTGTACAAATAGGCGAGCAGGATGCAGGCGGCGATGACCGTCAGGATCGTGAGAGACATCAGTCCTTGAAACAATCGAAGCCAAAGCGGTTTACGCTTGGGGGATCGTCCGGTCGTATCGGTCATCATGCCACCTCCTTCCATAGTTGATGTTCTCAGTATAGTCAATCCGAAAGCGTCTATTCATCAGATACACATACGTGTCTATTTTAAACAAGATTAAATCTCCAAATTGCTTTAGCAGCTCATTCAGGTATCACTTATAATGCAAAAAGTGTGAAATTCCAATGTGTTTGGTACAATAAATATAGCAAACTTGGCGTTTGCGTGTTACTGATATAAGGAAAGTCAACGTTTATGCTACCGGATTGCCGGACACATACTTTGATCAGAAAGAAGGTTGGAATGATGGACTTGTGGTTTACGGAGAAGCAGACTCCCTCTTTCGGTATTACAGCAAAAATCAAACAAACCTACG
This sequence comes from Paenibacillus sp. SEL3, assembly GCF_054602585.1. NCBI lineage: Bacteria > Bacillati > Bacillota > Bacilli > Caryophanales > Paenibacillaceae > Paenibacillus > Paenibacillus sp. SEL3. The sequence goes on from NZ_CM137725.1 coordinate 3,335,660, forward strand.
TCTCTGAGAAAACAGATTTTCAGGATCTGGCTATGATCGAGACAGAGGAATTCGGCAATATGCTTGTTCTGGATGGCATGGTGATGACAACGGTTAAGGATGAATTTGTGTATCACGAAATGGTAGCACATCCAGCTTTGAATACACATCCCAATCCGAAAAAGGTTTTGGTTGTGGGCGGTGGCGATGGCGGCGTTATTCGTGAGGTCATCAAGCACCCTGAAGTGGAAAAGGCTGTATTGGTGGAGATTGACGGTAAGGTGATAGAATATTCCAAGAAATATTTGCCTGAAATCGCAGGAAAGCTGGACGAGCCTAATGTAGAAGTGCTGGTCAATGACGGATACATGCACATTATTGAACACAAAAATGAATACGACGTCATTATGGTCGATTCGACGGAGCCCGTAGGTCCGGCAGCCCCGCTGTTCGAGCGCGGGTTTTACCAAGGTATTTTTGAAGCATTGAAGGAAGACGGTATTTTCGTTGCACAAACGGATAATCCTTGGTTCAAGGCAGATCTGATTCAGAAGGTTAACAAAGATGTGAAGGAAATTTTCCCGATTGTGCGTGTATATGGTGCGAACATTCCAACCTATCCGAGTGGTCTATGGACATTCACGTTGGGTAGTAAGAAGTATGATCCGCTCGAAGTAGACGAAAACCGAATTCCAGAGATGGACACCCGATATTATAGTCCGCGTTTGCACAAAGCGGCGTTTGTACTACCTAAGTTTGTAGAGGATTTAACGAAGTAAACATTTTAAGAAAAAGCGTCTTAGTGGTCTTTATTGCCTGTTTTTGGGCGGAAAGGAGCGCTATAGGCGCTTTTTTGTCTTGAATAAGATTTAAAAATGGCCATGATGCATACTGGACACTGAATTTCCTTTTAAGATAAAAGAAGGAAATTTAAGGGTGTGTGTAGAATATACAAAAAACCAGACATTTAACAGATTTGTAATGTCAACAGGGACGGTTTGGTTATGGAAATACATAAATCGGCGATGTACCAAAGAGGGGGAAACTTTTTTGATCAGACGCTCTTTTTATTACCTGTGGGGGTCCCAGACGATCTCCAACGTAGCAGATATCATCTACATGTTGAGTGTAGTGGTATTGGTGTTCAGCTCAAGTAATTCCTTAATGACGACTATTCTAATCCCGCTGTTCCGATTGTCTGCCCAAGTGCTTAGTGGGCTCGTTGCACCAATCGTCCTCGGCCGATTTCGGCTAACACGCGTGTTGCTATTTTCCCAGTTTGGTCAGTTTGTCATTTTTACGCTACTGCTGCTTTATTTGTGGATCGTACCTGAGCAGAGGTCGTTTCTATTTATTTTTGTGATGGTGTTCGGTATGTCTTTTCTGGATGGCTGGACCAATCCTGCGCGTAATGCGCTTGTACCCCGTTTGGCTACGGGTGAAGGGCTAATGCGTGCCAACGGCATGGTGGCGGTCAGTGATCAGGTGGTCAGGTGTGCAGGCTGGGCGCTGAGCGGAATTATTGTGGCTTGGCTGGGTTCCCTGAATACGCTTGTGATTGCATCCTGTTGTTATCTCGTGGCTGTAACTGTCACGTCCTTTATTCGTGATCCGCTGGATCAGAAGGAATTAAGTCTTGAAGCTTCGGATTCCTCGACAAATGCAGTAGAGCCTGCAAAGGCAAAGGAAAAAGGCTCCCATTGGAAAGAGCTTGGGGAAGGCTGGACAATCATTTGGCACAACCGTCGTATTCGTTCTCTGATGATCGTCGATAGCGTGGATAGTATCGGGGGAGTCTCCTGGCTTGGGGTATTTATTCTGGCGTACGTCAGCCAAGTGCTGCATCGGGATGCGAGCTGGTGGGGCTTTATGAATGCGTCCTTTTTCTCGGGCACGATTTTGGGTGGATTGATTGTCGTTGGCTTGGTCAAGCGATTGCAAAAGAACAGCTTTTTGTACATGCTCGGAGCATTGCTGGTGTATGTACTGATTACCATTGTATTTGCGCTGAATACCATCCCCGTTGCTGCGCTTATTCTTTTTGCTGTATCAGGCTTACCTGTTCAAATGGCGGGGATTATTCGCCGCACCTTGCTGCAAACCAGTGCACCGCCAGCCCAGCTGCCCAAAGTGATGGCGGGAATTGATGTGCTTACAAATCTCGCTTTCGGTCTGTCTTTGTTATTCATGGGCTGGTATGCAGACCGTTTCGGTATGGTGCAGGTGTATTTGTTGGCTGCGGCCATGACTACCGTTGCTGTTCTGATCGGCTGGTTCTACCGCAGGGATTTTCAGGAAAGTGAGCAAATGGACCAACCAACCGCTACGGGCGCTGGGATTTAAAATTGGGGTTCCCGTTAGGCGTGACAGCATTCATTGGATGAGTTCAATTTTACAGGAACACCACTGGAATAACGTTGACGGTGGTGTTCCTTTCATATCATATTAAATTAAATGGTATGTCTGTTGAGCAATACGTGCCATTCCTAATGTCAGGTCCGTTTGCTCGTGAGATATGTTTTGACGGCAGGAGGAGTGTAATTTGTAAATTGCTGTAGGATTCCTTGCGAAGTAGTATCCGTAATTACCAACGCACGATATTTTTCCTGCATAAATTGTTCCTCAACCATACGATTAAACAAGGAAATAAGAGGATCGTAATAATGGTTAATATTTAAAAGACCGCATGGCTTTTCATGCAAGCCTAATTGCGCCCATGTGAAAATTTCAAAGTATTCTTCCATTGTACCTGGGCCACCTGGTAAAACAATGAATCCGTCCGCAATCTCTGCCATTTTAGATTTTCGTTCGTGCATGGAATCAACAATGATTAATTCGCTCAGGCCATTATGTGCAATTTCACGGCTTTGCAAAAAGTGAGGGAGTACACCGATGACGTGACCTCCTGCATGAAGTGCCGCGTCAGCCACTGCACCCATTAAACCAACACTTGCTCCTCCATAAATCAGGCTTATTTCCTGTTCGGCAAGTGCCTTGCCCAGAGCAACAGCATGCTCTCGATAAATCTCAGACGCTCCATTACTGGAACCGCAAAAAACAGCAATGCTTTTCATATGAGATTCTCCTTTATGTATATCTTTTTGCAAGTTTTTGCTGGTGTGTTCGAAATATATCCTCCAAGGTGATGTCATACTTGTTGGCGATCACGATGAGATTACCCAGTACGTCTCCAAGTTCTTCAGTTAAATGCTCCCTGTTCTCCTCGAATGAACCATCGATCTCATCAGGCCGGTCTCTGCCGATCTCCAGGGCGCGAATAGCTCTCGCAACCTCCCCGGTTTCCTCTGCCAAGAAACCAATTCGGACGAAGATATCTAAATCAGACCAGTTCCTCTCTTGATAATATTGCTTGACCCACTTTTGAAATTCATTAATATCCATATTCAGCCTCCCAACTGAAACCCATGCATGATGTTGGCTATACAAACCATAAGGTTTAGATGAAACGGAAACGTTTGTTCTCGTTTTATTATATAATATAGGGGGGGATTTATCAAAGAAAAATAAAAAAGCCAATTGCTTAAAAAGCAACCGACTTTTTTTAAGAACGTTGACCTTACTGATGCGACCGTATCCGGTCAGCCTTTTAAGCCGTAGTAAACTGGCTGTTATAGAGCGAGGCATAATGGCCGCCGCTGGCAAGCAGCCCCTCATGGGTACCACTTTCGACGACATCGCCGTTTTTCATGTATAGAATCAAATCCGCTTCGCGGATGGTCGATAGTCTGTGGGCGATCACAAAGCTGGTGCGTCCGGCAATCATTTTCATAAATGCTTTTTGGATACGCGCTTCTGTCAGAGTGTCTATGCTACTGGTCGCTTCATCCAGGATCAGCATAGGTGGATCGACGAGGATTACCCTCGCGATGGTAAGCAGCTGTTTTTGGCCTTGCGACAGGCTGTCACCTGACCCGCTGATGACCGTATCGTAGCCATGAGGCAGTCGCTTGATGAAGCTATGCGCATTGGCAGCTGTTGCAGCCGCGATGACTTCTTCGTCCGTGGCTTCCGGCTTCCCGTAAGCGATATTGTCCCGAATGGTTCCGCTGAACAGCCATGTATCTTGAAGCACCATACCAAAGTTAGTCCGCAGGTTGTCCCGGCTCATGTCGTTGATATTCACCCCGTCGATGGATATCGAGCCGCTGTCCACATCGTAAAACCGCATGAGCAGATTGACGAGTGTGGTTTTGCCAGCTCCGGTCTGTCCGACAATGGCCACACGTGTACCCGGTTTAACCTCCAGACTAAAGTTCGTAATGAGCGTACGTTCCGGGTTATAGGAGAATTTGACATGATCAAAAAGAATCGTGCCTTTGCTGCGCTTCAGCTGTACGGCGTTCGATTTTTCCGGCTGCTCTGGCGGTGAGTCCAAAATCGCAAATATGCGCTGAGCAGAAGCCGTGGCTGCCTGGAACTGGGTGAGAACACCCGTAATTTCATTAAAGGGCTTGGCGAACAAATTGGTATAAATCAGAAAGCTCGACAATCCACCTACCGAGATCCCACCCAAAATAATGGAAATACAGCCAATCATGGCGGTGACTGAAAAAGTCATGTTGTTCACCAATCGGGTAGAGGGGTTGGACAATGATCCGTAAAACTGCGATTTCACCCCGGCTTGATACAATTGTTCGTTTCTGGCGGAAAATTCCTCAAGCGAGCGGTTTTCATAATGAAAAGCAGTAACTACCCGTTGCCCGCCGATCATTTCTTCCACGTAACCGTTCAGGCTTCCTAAAATTTTGGCCTGTTCGCGGAACATACGCTGTGACCTTGTCGTAATGAACCGTGCCACACCGTATGTGATCGGGGCAGACACCAATACGACCAACGTCATGATCGGACTGATATACAGCATGAGTACAATGGAGCCTATAATCGTAATAATCCCGGTAATCAAGGTGGAAAATCCTTGCAGAAATCCATCCGACACAGCATCCATATCGTTCACGAAACGGCTAATGCTGTCTCCTTGCGGATGAGTGTCATGAAAGCTTAACGGAAGGATATTAAAATGGTCAAATAACTCCCGCCGCATATCATTTACGGTCTGAAAAGCAATACGGTTCGTCAAATACGTGAGTAGCCAGCTAAACAGACTGCCTACAACATATACAATGCCTAATCCAGCTAGAATCTGTGCAATACCTTTAAAATTCACTGCTCCCTTATCCACCATGTGGTCGATAGCTTGACCAATCATGTAGGGTCCGATCAGACTGGCAAGCACGCTGAGAATCGCACTGACGATGACCCAAAATGTTGTTGTTTTATATTGACCGACATAGGTTAACAATCTTCTCCAGGTTTCCTTGCCACTCATTGGTCCACCTCCTGCGTTGAGAGCTGGGAGCGATTAATTTCCTGATATACCTCCGAGCTGCTCATCAACTGATCATGTGTGCCGATTCCGACAATCCGGCCTTCATCAAATACAATGATTTTATCAGCATGCTGTACGCTGCTTACTCGTTGCGAGACCAGTAGGACAGTCATGCGGGTGCTTTTTTCCCGTAGCGATTTCCGGAGGGCGGCGTCAGTTGCAAAATCAAGTGCGCTTGAGGAATCGTCCAAAATCAGAATTTCCGGATTGCCTACAATAGCTCTGGCAATGGTAAGTCGCTGTTTTTGTCCTCCCGATAGATTAAGTCCTCCTCGGGTGATCGGGGCATCGAATTTTTCCGGCAAGTTAGAAATAAATTCATCCGCTTGCGCGATTGCTGCGGCTTGAGCGACTTCCTCGTCGGTGGCGTGTTCATGTCCCCAACGGATATTATCCGCTATCGTCCCAGTGAACAGCAGCGCCTTCTGAGGAACAATACCGATTTTCTGCCGCAATTGCTCAAGCTTATACTGCCGTACGTCGATGCCGTCAACCTGTACACAACCCTCTACCGCATCATAGAAGCGGGGAATGAGATTCACAAAGGTGGATTTCCCCGAACCTGTTCCTCCGATGATTCCAACCGTTTCACCAGGATAGATGTTTACCACTACATCGTTAAGTGCCAGTTGCCCTGTCGTATTGTATCCAAAGGAAACATGATCAAAAGAGATGGCTGGTACAGCGCCATGCCCACTTGTTCCCTCCCTATCTATAGATGTAGAAGTAGCAGCAGTGTCGGAAATCGAAGCTTGCGTGTCTAGGACCTCCTGAATCCGCGCTGCTGAAGTGGCAGCCTTGGTGAACAAAATAATTAAATTGGTCACCACAATCAGAGCTAATAAAATTTGCGTAATGTAATTAATAAAGGCAATAATCTCCCCTTGTGTAAGTGATCCATATTGGATATGGATGGCGCCGATCCACAGGATTGCAATAATAGCTCCGTTTACCACCAGCAAGGTGGCAGGGCTTAGCAAAGCAGAAATACGTCCGACACGAATAGCGGTCTGAGTCAGGTCATCCGAAGCGGCGTTGAATTTAACTCGCTCAGCGCCTCTTTTGGCAAATGCGCGTATGACCCGTACGCCTGTAAGATTTTCGCTAAGTACCAGAGCGATTTTATCGAGTTTTTTTTGATACCGACGATACAGTGGTGAAGCCTTCGTAATGACCACATACAGGATCAAAGCTAGAACCGGTGTAGCCGCCAACAGCACCAAAGCCAGGCGGAAATCCAGGATCATGGACATGATAATAGCCCCGATACAAATAAAAGGAGCACGAATGACCAGACGAATCAGCATCGCTACAGCCGTTTGGAGTTGATTGACATCATTCGTAATCCGGTTGATGAGCGAGGGCGTACCGAACTTATCGAGATCAGCATAAGAAAACGATGAAATATGTTTAAACATCGTATTGCGCAGCGTAGTTCCGAATCCTTGGGAGGCACGGGCTGCGTAAAACTGACACACTAATGAACTGCCAAAGCCCAGTATAGTCATGAGTAACATCAAAAGACCCATCTGCCAAACATAATGGGTGTCTCCTTTACCTACACCATGATTGATCATTAAGGCAACCATAGTGGGCAGCAATAGTTCCAAGATGGCCTCAATCAGTTTAAATAGAGGCCCAAGAATCGTTTCCTTTTTATAGGGTTTCAAAAAAACAGCAAATTTCAGCAAATAAACCATCACCTAACCTAAATAATGTATATAGCCTCATGCCGCAATAGCATATCTGAATTTGATTATGTCATATCCCCAACCATATGAATAATATTTAATATATATTAGAGGTATAGGTTTTACATATATCAGTACCGGAGGGCCATAATGATGGAATTGAGACATCTCAAGTATTTTTTGGCGATCGCAGAGGCCGGACAGATTACAGCGGCAGCCAAAAAGCTGCAAATCGCACAGCCTCCCTTAAGTCAGCAGCTCATGCAACTGGAGGAAGAGCTTGGTGTAAAGCTCGTGCATCGAGGCTCACGAAGCATCCAGTTGACGGAGGCCGGCATCATTTTACAGAATAGGGCCAAGCAGATTCTGGAGCTGACAGATGCCACAACGAGAGAAATTAACGATTTTGCCTTGGGGATGAAGGGTACGCTTACCATTGGAACGGTCTCCTCTTCCGGCGCAGCCCTAATGAAAGACAGGCTTTCCGAATTTCATAAAACCTATGCGGGTGTAAAATTTGAAATTCATGAGGGAAATACCTTTAGGATTCTCGATCTTTTGAACAAAGGAATTGTCGAGGTCGGTATCGTCAGAACCCCTTTTAATACCACTGATTTAGGGTGCAGATATGCGTCCTCCGAACCGATGATCGCAGTGATGACAGAAGAACATGACTGGAACCCCGAACAGAAGACCATCCCGTTGTCTGGCTTGAAAAACAGGCCGCTCATCGTTTATCGCCGCTTTGAACAATTGATCCACGATACCTGTATAAAGCATGGCTTTGAGCCAAATTTCTTTTGCAAAAACGATGATGCTCGCACCACGCTTCATTGGGCTAATGAAGGGCTGGGGATCGGTATGATTTCGCGGTCTGCGTTGTCACTCGGAAGCAATAACCAGTTAATCGTTAAGGAAATTATGTGTGAAGAATTGCATACACGTGTGGCGGCTGTCTGGATGAAGGATAAATACATGTCTTCTCTAGCCTCTCGATTCATTGAAAGTTTTAGCCAAGCATCTGATGGAGCTGACTTAAGGTAGCTAAATTTTTTGGATGAAAGCATCTTTTTGTAAAAACTCATTTGAATTGCAATCGGGAACTGGATATAGTAGTACAGTAGGATAGCAATAGAATGGAGTTTGAATACATGCCACATAATGCAAAGGTCCGAATCCGTCTTCATAGTCATCATGACGGAGAAGATGTGGTACAGGAACTTCCCGGAGAAGCGATTGTGCGTGGGAAGCATCTATATATAAGGTACGATGAGCCGCAAGAAAGTCCTGAGGGCGGTACGACACGGAACACAGTCAAGATCGGACCGGATGAGCTAAAGCTGATTCGTCACGGTGAGGTACAATCAGAGCAGTCGTTTGCGCTGGGACGCAGGTTGCCTGGATTTTACCGCTCGCCTTATTTAAACCTGAACATGTCTGCGCATACGCAGAAGCTTGATATTCGGATGGATGGATTCAGCGGACATGTGAGCTGGACCTATGATCTGTACGTATTTGAGGATTTCTCGGGGCATTTTGCCATCAGTTTGCATATACAGGAGGAGCAATAATCATGACAAGCAATCCACTGGAACTTATTAATCAAAAGGTGACTTTAGCAATCGAGGCGGCGGTGCTGGCTGCCGGAATCGTGAGCCGCGAAGAGCTGCCGACCATTACGCTGGAGGTGCCCAAGGACAAGTCACACGGTGATTTGGCTACCAACGTTGCGATGCAGCTCACCCGCATTGCGAAGAAGAACCCACGGCAAATCGCTGAAGACTTAATCGCGAATATGGATTTAGCTTCCGCTTCTATTGAAAGTGCGGAAATCGCTGGACCGGGTTTTATTAACTTCCGCCTGAACAAGAGCTACCTGTACGCAGTCATTGGACAAGTGCAGGAGCAGGGGGCAGATTACGGGCGTATACAGGAAGGTGCAGGCAAAAAGGTACAAATCGAGTTTGTCAGCGCCAATCCGACAGGTAGCCTTCACTTAGGTCATGCACGTGGTGCAGCCGTAGGGGATGCTCTCTGCAACGTGCTTGATTTTGCCGGATACAAAGTAACTCGTGAATACTATATTAATGATGCGGGCAACCAGATTTACAACATGAGCCGCTCTATTGAAGCGCGTTATTTGCAGGAGCTGGGACAGCCTGCGGAGATGCCGGAAGATGGTTACCATGGTGAGGATATCATCGGGTTTGCCAAGGAACTGGTGGCTGAAAAGGGCGATTCTCTGTTGTCCATGGAACCGGGAGATCGTGCTGCTTATTTCCGTGACTACGGTCTGGAAAAGGAACTAAACAAGATTAAGCGTGATCTGGAGCTGTTCCGTGTACCTTTTGACTCCTGGTTCAGCGAAACGTCGCTGTATGAAAATGGTGAAGTGCTTAAAGCGCTGAATGAGCTGCGTGACCGTGAAGAGATTTACGAGAAGGACGGAGCTACATGGCTGAATACGACCAAGTACGGCGACGATAAAGACCGTGTCTTGATCAAAAATGACGGTACATATACGTACCTGACCCCGGATATCGCTTACCATCGCGATAAATATGCTCGTGGGTATGACACGATCATCAACATTTGGGGAGCGGATCACCATGGCTATATTCCACGGATGAAGGCAGCAATGGAAGCACTGGGTAATGACCCGGATAAGCTTAAAGTGTTGATTGCCCAAATGGTCAGCTTGTTCCAAAATGGGGAAAAAGTAAAAATGTCCAAACGTACTGGCAAGGCCGTGACGATGGAAGATCTGATGGAAGAAGTGGGTGTAGACGCGATCCGTTACTTCTTCACTATGCGCAGCATGGATTCGCACCTGGATTTTGACATGGATTTGGCGATTTCCACTTCCAATGAGAATCCAGTATTCTACGTACAATATGCGCACGCACGTGCATGCAGCGTATATCGTCAAGCTGAAGAGCAGGGGATTGCTGTGCTGCCGTTGGCAGAAGTTGACTTGTCCAAGCTGACGGCTGAGCATGAATACGATTTGCTCCGCAAAATCGGCGAGCTGCCGGAGGAAGTATCGGTGGCGGCTGCAAACTTTGCACCACACCGTATGATTCGCTATGTCTACGAGCTGGCTTCATTGTTCCACAGCTACTATAAGGCAGAGCGCGTCATTACAGAGGATGCCGCTCAAACGCAGGCACGCTTGGCGTTGTTTGGTGCGGTGCGCACGACCATTGCCAACGTACTGAAGCTAGTGGGCGTGTCTGCACCGGAACGTATGTAAGCAAGCAACTTTAACATCATGACCTTGTAGTCATATAAATAATAATAAAAGGAACCGAGGCGCCACTCTCAACAGGTTGGCGCCTCGGTTCCTTTTTATGTTGGATTAGCTTAGTAGCGTTCCAGTACCAAATTCGTTTTCAGGGAATCGGCGGGAACCAGCCATCCTTTGGATTGCAACAGGTTCATCAGCTTGGTGCGGTTGCTGGCGGCAACACTGTAATCCGAGGTTTTGAAGGAGATTTCGATAATATTTTCTGTACCTGATCCGTTTGCGCTGCGAATAGGCCATATTTCAACGTCGGTATCCAGTCCCTGAAAGCTACCTTCATATTTGCTGACCTGTACCGGACCGCGTACTCTGGAGTCTGCCAGAGTTTTCTTGCCCCAGTTGCTGGATTTCCAGTTTTGCAGCTTGCCCGGAAGATTATCCTGTAGTTGCTTTAATGCTTGATCTGGGGAAGGCAGAGCCAATCCTTTGGAGGCGTTTGTTTTTTTATCATTGGAAAAACTTAGTGTTTGCTTGCTGTATCCCCAATCCACCTCAGCCTCATAATTATCATCAGATGCGCTGAACCCTTCTTTATTCGCTTGGGTGAGCGCCGCGTCGATATTTCCATTTGTGACCGTATAGCGTTTTTTGTAGGTTAATTCATAATTTTTTTTGTCCTCTTTTTTGCGAAATCTCACGTTCCAGCCCTCGTCATTCAATTGCAATGAATTTGTATCAAAATACTCGACGCTCAATCGTTGTGCATCGTCGCTAATTTGAAACTCGTTCACGATGCCACTTTTTAATGAGCCATCCGCATTGAGCACCTGAGCCGTATCCAGTAGTAGCTTCACCTCATAGCTTGGTGTGGCATTGGCGGCAGCTTGTACCGGTTCTGCTCCTTTCCATCCTGTTACGAGCAGTACTGCACTCAGAGTTACTACCGACATCAATTGGGTGATACGAAGGCCTGTTTTCATTTCATCCTCTCCTGTTCGTCTGAATAGGTTACACGCTACACTTTACGGGTGTATTGTCAGTCGTATGTCAAAGCAAGAGGGTACTCCGGTAAAAAAAAGACATAATTTCTATATGACAGGTAAGATTTAATCTTGGTTCCATGATAAATATTCGGTGAATCTGTGAATGAGCGCCGAGCGATGGCGGTCTTTGTTGCTGACCATATAAATATACCGCTCAACAGACTGCCCCGGAATAGGTCTTACAACCAGTAAGCCCCGCTCAACCTCTGACTGAACGGCAATGCGAGAGACAAAGGAGATGTGTTCTCCCAGCATAACCGCCTGTTTGATGGCTTCCAGTGAATCCAACTCCAGATAGGAGGGAAGTCGCCGACTCCCACGCTCCAGCCATTTGTCGGTCACGTGGCGTGTGCTGGAATCCTTGCCATGTAATACGAAGGAGGAAGAAGCGATAAGCTCGGGTGTCAAATCGGTTTCGTTGGCGAGCGGATGAGTGGGTGAGCAGATGAGCATCAGTTCATCTTCGCCCAAGGATTCTGAGAGTAGCGTTGGGGATTGAAACGGCTCTGCCGAAATGATGCCAAGATCAATTTCGTGACGAGCGAGCATGTCCTTGATCACGGGCGCAGTTTTCACAGACAAGGCGATGTGAATGCCCGGATGCTCACGGGCAAAGCGGTGCAACACAGCAGGAAGCAAGTAGGTAGCGGGTACATAGCTTGCGCCAATACGTATGCTTCCCCGCTGGAGCGTATCGAACTCGCGGACGACTCGCTCAGCTTCGGCAGCCAGTGCATTAATTTTGCTGGCATAGTGCAGTAGCGCATTTCCAGCATCCGTCAGGATGATTTTGCCCATGCGTGTGTCAAACAGCTTTACGCCGAATTCACGCTCCAGATTTTTCATATGAAAAGTAACAGTGGGTTGCTTTAGGCCAAGAAGCTCGGCGACCGTGGTAATTTTATGGTGCTTATTCAGCAGTTCTACAATATGTAACTTTAGAAGACTTAAATTCACTTAGAATGCCTCGCTTTCAGGTTAATCGAACAATCATGCCTATTTGTATGGGTAGCAGCATCAATCCCCTCTATATAGATTAAATCTATGAGTGTTAACACAATTCATTGAAATAATTAATTTTGTTTTAACTTTCCAATAACACAGCTTGCGAATTCAAGTTTTACACTGGGGTCAGTCAGAAGAACAGGCAGGTAATGCGATGAATCAGGATCTATATATTCACGGATTAAGTAAAACCTTCAGCCAAATAACAGCGCTGCATGAGACGAATCTGGTCGTACGACGGGGTAAATTCACAACACTGCTCGGACCGTCCGGATGTGGGAAAACAACGCTCTTGCGCTTGATTGCTGGTCTGGAGACACCGGATACCGGCACAATCACGATGGGAGAGGAAATTCTTTTTTCGGCAGAACGAAAAAAGGATATTCCCGCGCATCTCCGCCACTTTGGTATGGTCTTTCAGGATTTCGCGTTGTGGCCGCATATGACGGTGTTTGAAAATGTGGCCTTCGGCCTGCGTGCGGGCAGGCGCGGGAAAGGGTTTGCCAGCGCCCGAGACAAGAAACTGCGGACAGTGGTGCTGGAGGCGCTCGACATGGTCAGATTGTCAGGGATGGAGGATCGGTATCCTCATCAGCTGTCCGGTGGTCAGCAGCAGCGGGTTGCCTTCGCAAGAGCGGTTGCTATCCGGCCTCGACTGGTGTTGTTCGACGAGCCTCTCAGTGCGCTGGATGCGGTGCTACGGGAGGAGATGCGCATTGAGATGCTGTCGCTTGTGCGCGATCTGGGGCTGACCGCCCTATATGTCACCCATGATCAGATCGAGGCCATGTCCATGTCTGATGAAGTGGTTGTTATGAAAAGTGGACATATTTTGCAGACCGGAACACCAGAGGTGATCTACGGTTGCCCAGCTCATCCAGAGGTGGCGAGGTTTATCGGCAAATCCAACTGGCTGGAGTTGGAACGGACACTATTTCGTCCTGAACATGTCCGTTGGGAACAGGAGCAAGCGGATCAGCACGCTTTTACAGTAGAGATCCTGCATGTCAGCTATGTCGGCGATCGTTATGAAATTCGTATACTAGCCGAGAACGGTGAGCAATGGACTGCATATCACTCCACCCGTTTGCCGATTGGCGAAAAAATGCACATTTGGGTATCACCGCAACACATCCACCAACTTGAAGCATAAGGAAAAGGGGTATATATAAGATGATGAATAGGCATGTTTTTCGTACAGGATGGAAAAAAGGGACGATGCTCGCATTAACCTTGACTTTTGGACTCGCTGTGGCGGGTTGCGGAACAGCAACGCCAACCAAGGATGGGGCGCCAGCTAATGGATCAGCAGGACAAGCGGAGGCGGCATCCACCGATCAGAAGTTGGTGGTCTACAGCGCAGGCCCGGATGGACTGGCGAAAAAGCTGATAGCAGGATATGAGGCGCAGAGCGGAGTGAAGGTAGAGTTGTTCCAGGGAACGACAGGAAAAATTTTGGCCCGTATGGAAGCCGAGAAGACAAATCCGGTAGCGGACGTGGTTGTGCTGGCATCGCTTCCGTCTGTACAAGGCTTGAAAAAGGAAGGACTAACACTGCCTTACCCGGATGCCAAAAACGCGGACAAGCTAAATCCAGACTGGTCCGATAAGGAGGGCAACTACTTCAGTACCAGTGCTTCTGCTCTGGGCATTGCGTATAACACAAAGCTGGTGAAAACACCACCAACTTCATGGGCCGATTTAGCGAAGCCTGAGTACAAGGATCAGGTTAATATTCCCGATCCATCCCTGTCCGGCTCAGCGTTGGATTTTATGACAGGCTATCTGAGCGCCAAGGGCGATGGAGGCTGGACGTTGTTCGAGCAGTACAAGGCTAACGGTGTTGCTATGGCTGGTGCCAATCAGGAAGCGCTGGACCCCGTGATTACCGGAGCTAAAGGTATAGTCGTTGCTGCAGTCGATTACATGACCTACAAGGCTAAAGCCAAAGGCGAGCCGATTGACATCGTCTATCCAACAGAGGGAACCGTCATCAGCCCACGTCCTGCTGCAATTCTCAGGTCAACGCAGCATGAGCAGAATGCCAAGGCATTTATTGACTATCTGTTGTCGGACGACGCACAGAAACTAGTAGCGGATGCCTCCTTACTCCCGGGCCGCACGGATATCAAAGCTGACAAGCGTGCCAATCTGGACGAGATCCCATTGCTGAAGACCAATTGGGAATGGATGGGCGAACATGGATCAGACGTGACAGAGAAGTTCACGCAAATGTTCAAATAAGCCGATGAGAGGCTTATCCGTTAAACACATCAGAGCGTGGTGTCTGACGCTGGCTCTGATCGCGCTTCTTTTCTTGATTGTGATGCCGTTGCTGCAAATCTTTATCCAAAGTGTGTATGTTGATGAAGAATTTCAGTGGGATGCACCTTTTCGAACGTTAGCTGCTTCACCATTTGCGGGAGTGCTATTCAGCTCGATTTGGCTAGGTATCTGTGTGATTGCAGGAACAACGGTACTTGCACTTCCGCTAGCCTGGATCATGTCCAACACTCGTCTTGCGCACTGGCGCTGGTTGGATGTCGTGCTGCTAATTCCGTTTATGACCCCGCCCTATATCGGGTCCATGGGCTGGATTCTGTTTATGCAAAAAAACGGATATCTGGAGCAGTTGTTCCCGGACCTGTATTTCTTAACGCCATCCTTCTTTAGCCTTGGTGGCATGCTGATGATCATGAGCCTACATCTATTTCCATTCCTGTACCTGCTGCTGCGCGGGGCGCTGGTGAGGATTGGCGGGAGTCTGGAGGAGGCGGGTGCCGTAATGGGCGGCGACTTTCTGTACAGGTTCCGACGAATCATTTTACCGCTGCTGCTTTCAGCTTACGGAATGGGCGCGTTGCTCATTTTCGTTAAAACGATTGCCGAGTTTGGCACCCCCGCTACCTTTGGGCGGCGTATCGGGTATGAGGTCATGACTTCGGAAATTCACAAATACATTTCCAGCTGGCCCATAGATTTTGGCAAAGCGACGTCGATGGCCTCGGTGCTGTTAACCGCCTGCCTGCTCATGTGGTATGCGCAGTCGGTGATCAACCGGAAGTTTACGTATAGGCTGGTAGGTGGTAAAGGTTCGCGTCCGTCCCGTCTTCGTATATCCGGTTGGACTACGGGGCTGAGTGTTGCATTCATTCTATTGTTGCTCATTGCGTCCATTGGCATTCCTTATTTTTCAATTCTTTCAGCCTCGACGATGAAGCTGAGGGGAATGGGACTTGCCTGGGATAATTTGACGCTCGACTCTTACAAGGAACTGCTGTCTTGGGGATCAGAGAGTATGGAGGCGCTCCTGAACAGCGTATTTCTCTCTTTGGGCGCATCGACGCTTGCTGTGGTGCTGGGCACTTGGTTTGCACTTGTCATTGGCGGCTCACGCACAAGAATCCAACGGACGGTTGATGCATTTAGTTTGCTTCCGAATACGGTGCCGGGAATTGTTATGGTGGTGGGCCTGATTTTGTGGTGGAACTCACCATGGATGCCGATTCCATTGTATAACACATACGGCATGGTCATTCTGACGTATGTTATCTTGTTTGTTCCTTATACTGTGCAGTATGTCAAAAGCGCCTTTACACAGGTGGACGCTGGCCTTTTTCAGGCGGGGCAGGTATTTGGCGGGCGACCGTCTTATATATTCCGCCGGATTGTACTGCCGCTGATTGTACCGGGAATGCTCGCTGGTTGGATGATGACATTTACCATTGCTTCACGCGAATTGGTAGGATCATTACTGATTTTGCCACCATCCGTTCAGACGTCAGCAACCTACATATTTGCACAATTTGAACAGGGACAGGTGTCGCTTGGGATGGCGATGGCTGTCATATCGGTCGGAATGACCACGTTGCTACTGATCTTAATGGAAAGCTTAAACTCGCGAAGAAAGTGGAAATAATCATGACCAAGCTTAGGATTTGGGGAGGGGCGGGCGAACATGGCCGTTCCTGCTATGTTTTTGAAGGAAAACAGCATCGCGTCATGCTGGATTGTGGCGTGAAAAAGGAAGGAACCGGACAATATCCGGTTTTCCCACCGCAGGTGGCTGAGAGACTGACCGCTGTATTGCTGTCTCATGCACATGAGGATCATTCCATGGCACTCCCCCTACTGTACAAGTATGGATACCAGGGGGAGGTCTGGACGACCAAGGCCACTGCTGAGCAGTTAGGCTCCTATTTTCGCTCCTGGCATACTTATGTTGAATCAAGAGGAGCAGAACTACCATACGACGAACAGAACATCCAATCCATTGCTTATCGCTATCTAGAAGATGAGGCGCCAGCAGGAGAATGG
Source organism: Paenibacillus sp. SEL3 (assembly GCF_054602585.1). Classification (NCBI taxonomy): domain Bacteria; kingdom Bacillati; phylum Bacillota; class Bacilli; order Caryophanales; family Paenibacillaceae; genus Paenibacillus; species Paenibacillus sp. SEL3. The sequence continues at coordinate 3,352,346 of NZ_CM137725.1, forward strand.
CTTGAGGCTTGTCCGAGTATGAGAATCATGTGGGGACGCAGTGGACATTTGGCTGGTGCAGTATGGTATGTGGTAGAAATGGAAGGGAAGCGGTTGTTTTTTTCTGGAGATTACAGCCGCGAATCTGAGCTTCTTGCTGCCGATGCGCCAGACTTGGGTGTTGGGGAGGGGCTGCATGACCTGCCTGAATGGAAGTCAGAGCCCAATCTAGCGGACATATCCATTATGGACAATGCGTATGGCATGGATATAGACCCGCAGCCTGTTAAGCTGGAGCGGCTGAGGGTCGAGATGGAGCGGATATTATGGTCTGGTGGCCATGTGTTGTTGCCGGTGCCTGCCTTTGGCAGAGGACAGGACTTGATTGTATGGGTTAGTGAGCAATTCCCTGAACAGGCAATGATTGTAGAGCACGACATATGGCAGGGATTGAAACAGTTAAACCGCTGGAAAGAATGGCTGCGTCCGGAAGCTCTAGCGCGAATAAAACATGTGCTAAACAGTGACAGGGTCTTCGTGCCTCGTGATGCTGCGGAACGAGTGAGTCTGCTGGAACAGAACCCAACGGCTATTATCATAACAAGAGACGGCATGATGGATTCCCCACAGGCGCGCTGGTACTATCAGTATCTATCGGATAACCGCAACATGGGGGAGGGTAATGATAGCGGAGAAAGAATCAGCAACAGTGTTATATTGACCGGGCATGCTCCACATGGTTCTTTTGGCAAATATCTGTTGGAACGTGTGGATCAAAATAACAGCTGTGTAGCTCGGCATTTGATTTATAAGGTGCATCAGGGATTATCAGATGTGCGGCAAATGCTGAAGGAGCTGCCTAGCAAACAGGTTGTACTCGTTCATGCGCCGAAGCTGCAGACTGACCTGGTACGAGATGAGTTGATAAGAGAAGAAAATAGTGGATGTGAAGGTCCTTCCAGAAAAGTTCACTCTCTGGAGCCAGGCGATACACTAGAGGTTTAGCATCACATCATCATTCACTTTGTGCCCTCCTGCATCAACCGGAAGGCATCGACTTCGCCAAGTTTGGTCGAGATAGAGCTACGTCCAGCGCTTTTGCGCAGGCGTAGTGGTGTGGCGGTACGCTTAAGCAACGCCTTGATTTCTCCAGGCCCCAGTTCCGGCCTCAGTGAAAGGAGAAGTGCGATGCTTCCGGTCACATGGGAAGTAGCCATAGAGGTACCACTCATTTCGTGATGCTTGCCATGGATCCAGGAGGATGTGATCTTTTCGCCAGGTGCGTACACGTCTACAAATTGCCCTCGGTTGCTGAAAGGTGCAATGCGTCTGTATTTGTCAGTAGCCCCCACTGAGATCGTCTGGGAATAGCGGGCGGGGTAGTCAATACTTCGGCGCTTGCCCTCGTTTCCTGAGGACGCTACAACGACGATGCCGTTATGATATGCCTTATTCACCATATCAAGTAATGCCTTGCTGCGCGACTTCATACCAAAGCTCATATTGATGATATCGACACGATTTAATACACACCAGTCGATACCAAGAATGATATCGGAGACGTAGGCGGCTCCATTATGATCAAATGCTTTTACGGGATGAATTAAAGCTCGTGGTGCTACGCCCACCATACCTTCGTCATAGTTGGACGCCGCGATAGTTCCAGCAATATGAGTACCATGGCCATTATCGTCATAGGGTAGCATGGTTCGGTTAAGCAAATTAATACCTCTGGCGAGAGAATGGCGAAGATCAGGATGTTGAAAATCCGCTCCTGTGTCGATCACACCGATTCTGACCCGATTCCCTGTCGAGGAAGGCCAAGCCTTGTATGCACGTACCTGTTTGACTCCCCATGGCATGGAAAGGTTCTTCTCTGCTTTTGGTATATGAGCAGTTTCAGCGTGAACCTTCATGCGGGTATCTTCTTCAACGGTAACACCGTTGTGATATTTGCCCAGCCTGTCTCCCCCTGAAAGCGGAGCGATTAAAGCACGGATTAGTCTGGCCGGTTGTACTTGCCGTAATCCCGCAAGCTCGGGTTTCAGCTTCCTGAGATAGGACAGGCATTCCCGGTATTGGTGAGGCTTATCGAACGTGATGATCTGTTTGTTCCGTCCACTGCCGGACGGCTCCGAAATACCCTCATGCAAACGCTGCAAAAAATCCGGATAGTCCATTTGAGACGGTCCCCCTCCGATGAGCCATGCTGAGGTATAGTATGAGCAAGCGTCAGCTGCGGCATGGGAAACCTGCCCCTTTTTTAAGTAAATAGGCCTGCTTGTCGTGTCAAAGTGGATGTGGACACATACGATACATGGAGGGCATAAGCTCTTGTGCAACAACTTTGGGGGTTCTCCCGAAGCGGGTACAGTCGAAGACGGGGGGGACCCCGTCTTTTTACGTGTGCCGTCTTGTTTAGGGGGATATTCCTGGAAATTATGACGATACCCATCTTTAACTTGCAATTTGCTTCCAAATAGGTTTTACTTAGTTTTGATAATGGATATGTTAGTATTGCATGTATCGTGTATGCTCTGAAACATGTTCTTGTGAATTACGTGTGAGAGGAAGTGTCCCTAGGTGAGTACCCCACTCAACTTGAAGATTGACCCGGAGAAAGTCCACGAGACTCCAATGGTGGACTTGGCATTTATGGTATTGAAAGCAGCCAATACTCCATATTATTACCGTGACCTGATGAAGGAAGTCGCCAAATTGCGCGGCTTGTCTGACGAAGAAATTAATGACGTTATTGCTCAGCTATATACTGAAATCAACATTGACGGGCGTTTTGCCTGTGTCGGTACGAATCTGTGGGGCTTGAAACGTTGGTATCCGGTAGATAAATCCGAAGATGCCCTGACAGGCGCCAAGCGTCCTCGTATTATTAACGACGAAGACGATGACGACGAAGATGACTATCATGAAGAAGAAACATACAACTCTGATGACGACTTCGATGCAGATAGCGAAGACGAGGACGGCGAAGACGAGCTGTTCGACGGAGAAGATGATGATGATAGTGATGAAGACGTGGTTATAGACGACGAGGACCTCAGTGATGAGGAAGATTCAGAAGATGAAAATGACGATGAGTCGACGGAAGACGACGATTCACTTCGTTAGGAACAGGCTGCAAGGGGAGATGCGTTCTCCCCTTTTTCATGACCGTTTTATTGAAAACCTCTTCTGATTTAAAGCTTTCAGGTGGATTCTCTCCAATCTGGTTCAATGGACAAATTAACACATATAACTTCCTTGACAGCGGATTGGACACGGGGTAAACTATTGCTTGGGCTTATGATTGATTCACTTATATGTTTGCTTTTTTTATAAAAGTGCCCCGTACTACGGGAGTGCTTTTTTGTTTTTTATAGGGGTGTTTTCACTCATGAAAGAAGGCTAAGGGCGGCGGACATGGAAAATGATTCCGCTGCCTTCTTCATGGATGATAATCCGTGCAAACGGGTTACGATAACATCATAATGTCGCCTGAATTTTGCATCTTATCTAGGAGGGTTTTGAACAGTGACAAAGTATATTTTTGTGACAGGCGGGGTTGTGTCTTCCTTGGGCAAAGGGATTACGGCAGCTTCACTGGGGAGGCTTTTGAAGAACAGGGGACTGAAGGTAACGATTCAAAAATTTGACCCTTACCTGAATGTCGATCCGGGTACGATGAGTCCTTACCAGCACGGTGAAGTGTTTGTAACGGATGATGGTGCGGAAACGGACCTTGACTTGGGACACTATGAGCGCTTTATTGATATTAATCTGTCCAAGAACAGCAATGTCACAACAGGCAAGGTATATTCCAGCGTAATCAGCAAAGAGCGTCGCGGAGAATATTTGGGCGGTACGGTGCAGGTTATCCCTCATATTACGAACGAAATCAAGGAGCGCGTGTACCGTGCAGGCCGTGAAGCGGGTTCGGACGTAATTATTACAGAAATCGGCGGTACTGTGGGCGATATTGAGAGCTTGCCATTTTTGGAAGCTATTCGTCAGCTCAAAAGCGAAGTTGGGCGCGAAAATGTGATGTATATTCACGTAACGCTCATTCCTTATATTAAAGCTGCTGGTGAGGTTAAAACCAAGCCAACCCAGCACAGTGTAAAAGAACTGCGCAGCATCGGCATCCAACCGAATGTCATTGTTTGCCGTACAGAGCATGAACTGTCCTCCGATATGAAGGCTAAAATTGCATTGTTCTGCGATATTGATGCGAATGCAGTGGTAGAATGCCGCGATGCTTCAACCCTCTACGAGGTTCCGTTGAACCTACGTGAAGAAGGCTTGGACGAAATCGTAGTTAACCATCTCAAGCTGACAACACCTGCACCAGATATGACCGAATGGGAAGGGTTAGTTGATCGAATCAGCAAGCTGGATAAAACGGTTGAAATTGCTATTGTTGGTAAATATGTTGCATTACATGATGCTTATTTAAGTGTGGTTGAATCACTTTCGCACGCTGGATTTGATGCGAATGCAGACGTAAAAATCCGTTGGGTGAATGCTGAAGAAGTGACGGACGAGAACGTAGCTGACATGCTGGGCGGCATTGGCGGCATTCTCGTACCAGGTGGCTTCGGCGATCGCGGAATTGAAGGCAAAATTAGTACTATCCGTTATGCACGGGAGCAAAAAATTCCGTTCTTCGGTATTTGTCTGGGTATGCAGGTATCTGTCATTGAGGTTGCACGTTCCCTGGCTGGTCTCGAAGGAGCCAACAGCTCGGAAATTAATCCGGCAACGGATTATCCTGTCATTGACTTGCTTCCCGACCAAAAAGACATCGAAGATCTGGGCGGTACGATGCGTCTTGGCTTGTATCCATGCAAACTGGTGGAAGGCTCCCTGGCTTCTGTTTGCTACAACGACGAGCTGGTGTACGAAAGACACCGTCATCGGTACGAATTCAATAACGAATATCGTGAAGTTATTGAAAAAGCGGGTCTTCGTATTTCCGGTACTTCACCGGATGGGCGCTTGGTGGAAATCGTGGAGCTTCCTGAGCATCCGTGGTTCCTGGCGGTACAATTCCACCCGGAATTTACTTCCCGTCCGAATCGTCCGCAGCCTTTGTTCCGTGAATTTGTAAAGGCAGCATTGCAGCTTCAAGGTTAATGCTACGGCTTGAAAGACCTCCTACGGGAGGTCTTTTTTTATCCCATGCTTCCTGATTATGAAAGAATATTCCACAATTATGTATTAGAGAAGGATTTTCTTTTTGCAGGAGCGAATATAGTTTTAGGTATGGGACGGATATTGTACGTCATCGGACGCTGTTATGGCAATAGCTGCATGATCCTCGTTTTAAGATCTTAGGAGGTTAAAACATTGGAAAAGAAGAAAGTATTAATCGTCGATGACCAGAATGGAATACGGATTTTACTGATGGAAGTGTTCGGAAGTGAGGGTTATGAGACCTTTCAGGCGGCGAACGGGAAAATTGCACTTGAAATTGTTGAGAAGGAACCACCTGATCTGGTTCTGCTCGATATGAAAATTCCAGGTATGGACGGACTCGAAATTCTGAAACATCTAAAAACCATGAATCCCGATATCAAGGTTATTATGATGACAGCATATGGAGAACTGGACATGATTAAAGAGGCGACGGAGCTAGGTGCGCTAATGCATTTTACCAAGCCCTTTGATATTGACGAAATGCGGATTGCTGTGAACAAACAACTCAGAGGTGACTAGGTGAGTCACGGTGGTTGAGAACTCTGTTAACACAACAGGGTTTTTTGTTTGTGATTATGGGAAATACTGAAAGTAAATCCTCTCCTTATACAATTCTATCGAAAAACGGCGTCCTGAGCGTGATTTTTGTATGTGTTGATATGCAAAAGCTTGTTTAGTATTTAACATGGGTTGTGGTATAATAAGCCCGTATGTGATGTCGGCTAAAAATATAGACAAACCCAAACACCTTTAGGAGGACTGTAACCATGCCATTGGTATCTATGAAAGACATGTTGAACAAAGCACTCGAAGGAAAATACGCAGTAGGTCAATACAACATTAATAACCTGGAGTGGACTCAAGCTATTTTGGGCGCTGCTGAAGAAGAAAAATCCCCAGTAATCTTGGGTGTTTCTGAAGGCGCAGCACGTCACATGGGCGGATTCTACACTGTAGTTAAAATGGTAGAAGGTCTTATTCATGACATGAAAATCACCGTTCCGGTTGCGATCCATTTGGACCACGGTTCCAGCTTTGAAAAATGTAAAGAAGCTATCGACGCTGGTTTCACATCCGTTATGATTGACGATTCCCACAGCCCGATCGACACAAACATTGCTACAACGAAAAAAGTGGTTGAATATGCTCATTCCAAAGGCGTTTCTGTTGAAGCTGAAGTTGGAATGGTTGGCGGTCAAGAGGATGATGTTGTCGGCGACGTAATGTACGCTAAGTTGGACGACTGTCTGCGTATCGTTAACGAAACAGGTATCGATACACTGGCACCTGCACTGGGTTCCGTACACGGACCATACAAAGGCGAGCCAAACCTCGGATTTAAAGAAATGGAAGAGATCTGCAATGCAATCAAACTTCCACTCGTTCTGCACGGTGGTACTGGTATCCCAACACATGACATTAAAAAAGCAATCTCCTTGGGAACTTCCAAAATCAATGTAAACACTGAGAACCAAATCGTATTTGCGAAAGTGGTTCGCGAAGTGCTTGCTGAGAAACCGGATGCTTATGACCCACGTACATTCATCGCTCCAGGTCGTGAAGCGATTAAACAAACCGTTATCGGTAAAATTCGTGAGTTCGGTTCCAACAACAAAGCGTAATAATGAATCAAACTGGTCGTGCATCTGCACAGGCTAGATGTATTTCTTAGTTGTAGCTGTAGTTCTGCTGCACAAAATACTTAAATCTGTACAGTTGAATAGTTTGGTATGGAAAGCACACCGCTTAGCCGGTGTCTTTCCATTTTCACCACTAAAAAAGTTAAAAGTTTTATTTGAGATTATTGTTTGACCGACTGCAAAACACGTAGGGGGACCCTCAAGCTTATGGAAAAATTGATGATCACCGGTGGACGGCCGCTTCAGGGTACAGTTTCCATCAGCGGTGCCAAAAACAGTGCCATCGCCTTGATTCCCGCAGCCATTCTGGCAGAGTCGGAAGTCATTTTGGACAATTTGCCACTGTTGAGTGATGTGGCGGTGTATTCCGAAATACTGGAGGAACTTGGTGCAACGGTTGCCTGGGAAGGTAGCCAGATGAAAATAGATCCATCCTCTATTAAATCCATTCCTATGCCGAATGGGCCTGTTAAGAAATTACGAGCCTCTTATTATATGATGGGAGCCATGCTGGGCAGATTCAAGGAAGCGATCATCGGTTTGCCAGGAGGGTGCAATTTCGAACCCCGGCCCATTGATCAGCATATCAAAGGTTTTGAAGCGCTGGGTGCCACGGTTACGAACGAGCACGGCGCTATTCATTTGCACGCCAAAGAACTGCGCGGAACCAAGATTTACTTGGATGTTAGCAGCGTAGGCGCTACCATTAATATTATGCTGGCGGCAGCACGTGCCAAAGGCGCCACAATTATCGAAAATGCGGCTAAAGAGCCTGAGATTATAGATGTAGCAACCCTTTTAAACTCTATGGGGGCCATTATTAAAGGCGCCGGTACGGAGACGATTCGAATTGAAGGTGTGTCGGAGCTACATGGCTGCCGTCATTCCATCATACCTGACCGTATACAAGCGGGCACATACATGATTGCTGCTGCGGCAACCCGTGGAAATGTATTGATTGACAACGTAATCCCCAAACATATGGAGGCTCTCACTGCAAAAATGCAGGAAATGGGCATCGGTATCGAGGAATATGATGAAAGTATTCGCGTACTGGGTGCACCTTCTTATGAACATGTCGACGTTAAAGCCTTGATATACCCCGGATTCGCCACAGATTTACAATCTCCCATGACCAGCTTGCTTACCCAAGCGCAGGGTGTCAGTGTATTGAGCGATTTTGTGTACAGCAGTCGTTTTAAGCACGTCCCTGAGCTGGTGCGTATGGGGGCTAAAATTCGCGTAGAGGGTCGGTCTGCCATTATAGAGGGTGGTCGATTGAATGCAGCTAAAGTAAAAGCGGCAGATCTGCGCGCCGGAGCGGCCCTTGTCATTGCTGGACTTACAGTAAGCGAAGGCGTAACCGAGGTGACGGGTGTCGAGTACATTGACCGTGGTTATGATCACCTTGTCTCTAACCTGCGTCTTTTGGGCGCGGATGTATGGCGGCAGACTGAATAATTAAGCCGTGCAATTTTTTCGAACTCCCGGAACGAAAGCGATAGAACGGGCAACACCTGTGCAGCCGCTGCTTGATAAAAGATTGTGGTTCATACCTAACAATCAATTATCGGAAAACCGGAATAATTCGGTATAATCCAGGCAGATGGCTGCATAACTTTATTTGTTTTGGTTAAAATTATGTTAATGGTGTTTATGATATCATTGTCTATCATTTAGATGTATGAATGGACTTAATAATTGAATAGGTGGTTATTATATGGATCTGCAAATTTCCGATCTGGAAGAAATGAAGCTGACCGACCTGTACAAGCTGGCCAAGCAATACCAGATCCCGTACTACGGAACGCTCAAGAAGAAAGAACTAATTTTCGCTATCCTGCGTGCACAAGCTGAGAAGAGCGGATTGATGTTTATGCAAGGGGTTCTGGAAATCCTTCCTGAAGGTTACGGCTTTCTGAGGCCGATCAATTATCTCCCGAGTACCGAAGATATTTACATCTCTGCTTCGCAAATCCGCAAGTTTGACTTGAGAACAGGCGATCTTGTTTCCGGTAAGTGCCGAACGCCAAAAGAGAATGAACGATATTTTGGATTGCTTCAAGTTAACGCCGTCAATGGAAGAAGTCCTGAGCAAGCTGCTGAGCGGCTACACTTTCCTGCACTGACTCCACTGTATCCGCAAACCAAATTAGTCCTTGAAACTTCCCCCAACCATTTGTCTACGAGAATTATGGATGTACTGGCCCCTGTCGGACTTGGACAGCGCGGACTCATTGTAGCACCTCCCAAAGCTGGGAAGACGCTTCTCCTCAAAGAAATTGCCAATAGCATTTCTACCAACAATCCCGAGATCGAGCTTTTTGTCTTGTTGATTGATGAACGCCCTGAAGAAGTGACCGACATGCAGCGTTCTGTTAAAGGTGAAGTTGTGGCCTCTACATTTGACGAACTTCCTGAAAATCACATCAAAGTGGCAGAACTCGTGTTGGAGCGTGCGCTACGTCTCGTAGAACATAAAAAGGATGTTGTCATCCTGTTGGATAGCATCACGCGTTTGGCTCGTGCGTACAATCTCGTTATTCCTCCTTCTGGTCGTACTTTGAGTGGGGGTATTGATCCGGCGGCATTTCACCGTCCAAAACGCTTTTTTGGTGCGGCTCGGAATGTGGAGGAAGGCGGTAGCTTGACGATTCTTGCTACAGCGCTGATTGATACAGGATCACGCATGGACGATATCATTTATGAAGAGTTTAAAGGTACAGGCAACATGGAGTTGCATTTGGACCGCAAGCTGGCAGAACGTCGTATCTTCCCTGCGATTGATATTCGTCGTTCCGGCACACGCCGTGAGGAAGTGTTGTTGAACAAGGAAGAATTGGATACGATCTGGGCCATTCGTAAAAATATGACGGAAAGCCATGATTTTGTGGAAGGCTTCCTCAAAAAGCTGCGTAATAGCAAGACTAATGCTGAATTTCTGGCTTCGTTTGATTTGGCGGCACCTTCTTCTGGTGGCTCGCAAAGCAGTTCTGGTGGGCAACAACGGAGAACTACGCGTTCTACCACAGCCTCAGTCCCGGCCTCAACCAACTAAAACCCATTCATGTATTTTATCTGTTCCGTAAGTACACAGTCGTTATCATTCATTTTGTTAATGGCGTAGGCTTAACGGAGCGAAAGGAGCTCCAAAATGTATTTGGTGTATGCCGACGAAAAAGGCAATGTATATGATCATGCTTCTTTGTATGGGCTTGCACGTAGTGCAGACATGATTGTTGAAATCATGGAGGATGAGCTTATTCCGTTACCGGAAGGAGCTACATTGGTAAGCCTGCCCAGCACTCGCCCGGTCGGTATGAACCCTGAAACAGGGGAAATGGTTTCTCTTCCCGGAGATATGCAAGCAGTAGGGGCTTTATTGCCGCAAGGTTTTACACGCTTGTGCCTGCCGGGATATGTGAAGACCGATAAGGAGTACAAGCTTCCCTTGTTCGGTTATTCGGCCGTAGTCTGGAAAGACGGAGCATTTTATGTAACGGCTGAGCAGAGTGACAGTCCGTCCAAGTGGAATCCGGAAAACTGTGACCGCCATCAAGTTAAATTGGGTGTTCAGCGGATGACGGAGCAATATCCCGAAAATCGGCTGTACCAACATTTGTCTAACTGTGCGCTTGGCTACGAATGTCTTACTTCCTCGAACACATTCCTGAATCGCTGGGAGGGGGGAGTTCCGGTATCTTATTCTTGTAATGCGGGTTGCTTTGGGTGTATATCTGAACAGCCAGATGACAGTGGCTTCGTATCTCCGCAGACAAGAATGAACTTCCGTCCTCGCGTCGAAGAAATTGTAGAAGTTATGCTGGAACATTTGAAGACACCGGAATCCATCATTAGTTTTGGTCAAGGTTGCGAAGGTGAGCCTTCCACACAAGCCAAACTGATTATTGATTCGATCAAAGAGGTGCGTTCCATTACCGATATGGGATACATCAATATCAATACGAATGCGGGATTGAGCGATCATATCCGGGGAATCGTGGATGCGGGTCTTGATCTGATGCGCGTTAGTACCATTAGTGCACTGGACGATCATTACAATGCGTATTACAAGCCGCGCGGTTACACGTTGGCTAATGTGGAAAAATCACTTCGTTATGCTTCTGAGCAGGGTGTATATACGTCGATTAATTATTTGATTTTTCCGGGTGTAACTGACCGAGAAGAAGAAATTGAGGCAATGATTGAATTTGCCAAACGAACTAAGCTCAGGCTGATTCAAATGCGTAATTTGAACATCGATCCTGAAAGCTATCTGGAATTGATTCCACCTGCACAAGGTGAGATCCTTGGCATGAAGCAAATGCTTGAGATTTATCGTGAGGAACTGCCGGATGTAGTCATCGGTTCATACACTCATGTACCGCCGCAAGGGCAGGCACGTCCTAAATTTGCCAAGGCCTAAAACGGTCACACAGCAATTGAAATACACCTGTTTTGCGCTGTTTCTGAATGCAGAAAAGAGTTGTTGAAACGCTCATATTCAAGTGCTATAATGTGAACATGTGTTCATACAACTCTGGACTGATAGGACGTTCAGGGCGGAAAGAGGTGAAAGTTCAATGCAACAAGCTATTCAACCAACATTTAACGTAACTACTGTCACTTGTGCTTGCGGAAATTCGTTTGAAACTGGTTCTGTGAAAGGATCTCTGCGTGTGGAGATTTGCTCCGCCTGCCACCCGTTCTTCACAGGCAAGCAGAAATTTATTGATGCTGGTGGACGCGTGGATCGTTTCAAAAAGAAATACGGTATCTAATGGATTACCGCAAGTTATAAAGTTATTAGAGCCTTCTGCGACTGCAGAGGGCTCTTTTTGTAATAATGTGTATTTGCTTTTTATGCGGCCTTAAGATATACTTATTTTCACCGTGCTAGATGGGGAGGTAGCGGTGCCCTGTAACTCGCAATCCGCTATAGCGAGGTTGAATTCCTGTTAGAGGTGTTGTTGATGTGAGGCTGGTCCCTGCGCACAATGTTGACGGCTGGGTCCTCCGCAATGAGTACTTGTGAACCTGGTCAGGTCCGGAAGGAAGCAGCCATAAGCAGGCCCACTCTTGTGCCGGAGGGTTGCCTAGCCCGAGTTGCTGTTCAGGATTGCCGCTCGGATCACAACGATCAATAACAGGTGCACGGTATATATTGGTAATTAGAACATCTTGGCAATCATTGCGAAGATGTTTTTTTTGTGTTTTATAAATTGGAAGGTGTCTGGTTTAGATTCGGACGGGAGTATAGTATAATGAAGTGACCATGAATGGTCATGAAAGTGAATGGGAAAGAGGGTAACGCGCATTGGAACATATAGCGTTGTACCGTGCTTGGCGGCCGCAGGCTTTCAAGGACATGGTAGGACAACAGCATATTATCCAGACATTGCAGAATGCCATCCGCGAAAATCGCACGTCCCATGCCTACCTGTTCAGCGGTCCACGAGGAACAGGTAAGACGAGTGCGGCCAAAATTTTGGCCAAGGCAATCAACTGTGAGCATGGACCTGCGCCGGAACCTTGCAACGAATGCGAAGCCTGTAAACGGATCACGGCCGGAGCGGTCATGGATGTACAGGAGATTGATGCAGCCTCCAACCGGGGCGTTGAAGAGATTCGTGATTTGCGCGATAAAGTCAAATATGCGCCCACAGAAGTGCGGCACAAGGTTTATATCATTGATGAAGTGCACATGCTGACGACGGAAGCGTTCAATGCGCTGCTCAAGACGCTGGAAGAGCCGCCGCCACACGTGATGTTCATATTGGCTACGACTGAACCACATCGGATTCCGGCTACCATTATTTCGCGTTGCCAGCGGTTTGACTTCCGCCGTGTATCGCTGGAAGAACAGACAGAGCGGCTTGACCTGATATGTCAACAGGAGAACATACAGGCTGATTCGGATGCACTGCAGTACATTGCCCGTCTTTCAGATGGCGGGATGCGAGATGCGGTTAGCGTTTTGGACCAGATATCCTCGTTTACAGATGGTCGGGTTACTTATCAGCAGGTGCTGGACATGACGGGAGGTATTGCGTCCGAGCAATTCGGTAAGCTTGCCTTAGCATTGCTGAAAGAAGATGTGGGCACGGTGCTCCAAATGATCGAGAGCTTTATGCAGGAAGGTAAAAGTGCAGATAAGTGCATGGAGAATCTTCTGTACTATTTCCGAGATCTGCTAATGATCAAGATGGTGCCTCAGGCGACCAAAATGACGGAGCGAGTGCTGGATCCAGAGCGATTTAAAGAAGTGGCAGATGCTTTTACCAAGGAACAACTCTTTGAAATGATTGACACCCTTAATCGTTACCAGAGCGAGATGAAATATGCCGTACAGCCCCAAACCTTGTTTGAGGTAGCTCTATTGAAGCTATGTAGTATTCCGGGGGAAGCAGGTGCTGTTGCTCAGCCGACCGCACAACGCTCTGGCGCTGCAGCTGATCAGGAAGATGTCGTAATATTGAAGCGCCAGCTTGCTGAACTGGAAAAGAAACTGGAACGTGCGCTGCAAGGTGGATTGGCCGTTGGAGGGGGGCAGGAGGCATCGTCGGGTGGCCGTCAGGCTTCCGGGGGTCGTGCCCCTGCTCCGCGGATTTCAGCACCAGCCAAACTCCCTTCCCAGTTGGATCGCTATATCGCTGAGAAGTCGAGCGAAGCATTCGCGGCAGCGGGGCGTAAGTGGAGTCAGATTTTGCAAGGGGTAAAAGAGGCGAAAGTTACGGTTCATGCCTGGTTTATGGACGGTGAGCCAGTTTCTGTGTTAGAGGACAGTGTACTGGTCGCATTTAAGAACAATATTCATCGTGAAACTACCGAAAAGCCTGCCAATAAGCAGGTCATCGAGAAGGTATTGCATGAGCAGTTGGGTCATCCTTATCGTTTAGTAACGATGATGCAAAAGGATTGGAATGCTGCGATTGAAGGAGTTTCCGACCAGCCTGCCGAAGAATTGCAACTAGAGCCGGAGCATGATGCGCCGGGAAAGTCCAAGGAGCCCTGGATTGATGAAGCTATTCAACTTTTCGGGGAAGACCTAGTAGTCATTAAAGATTGAATCAAGTTTCTAGATGTATACTTCATTAAAGGAGATGATTGAAATGAACAATATGAACCAAATGATGAAGCAAGTGAAAAAAATGCAGGAACAAATGCTGAAAGCCCAAGAGGAACTTGGCGGAAAAGTAATCGAAGGAACTTCTGGCGGCGGTGTTGTGACGGTGGAGGTAAATGGACATAAAAAGGTGTTGTCCATCACGATCAAACCGGAAGCTGTAGATCCTGATGATGTAGAAATGTTGCAAGATCTTGTGCTGACTGCAGTCAATGATGCTTTGTCCAAAGCAGATGAACTGGCTAATGATGATATGGGTAAATTTACAGGCGGCATGAAAATTCCGGGCTTGTTCTAGTCTGCTGCATAAAGGAGAAACACGCTATTGTATTATCCGGAGCCGATTGCAAAGCTAATTGACGCTTTTACGCGCCTGCCGGGAGTAGGGCCAAAGACGGCTGCCCGGTTGGCTTTTCACGTACTGAAAATGAAGGAAGATGATGTGATTGACTTTGCCAAAGCGCTGGTCAATGTGAAACGTAACCTTCACTTCTGTTCAGTCTGCGGCAACATTACGGACACAGACCCATGTCGGATCTGTCAGGATAAGACAAGGGATACTTCCGTCATTTGTGTTGTTCAGGATTCCAAGGATTTGGTGGCTATGGAGCGTACCAAAGAGTTTAATGGTTTTTACCATGTGCTTCACGGGGCGATATCTCCTATGGAGGGAATTGGTCCTGAGGATATCAAACTCAAGGAATTGCTGAATAGACTCAGTGATGAACGCGTCAAGGAGCTGATTTTAGCTACGAACCCGAACATTGAAGGAGAGGCCACGGCCATGTACATTTCTCGGTTAGTGCGTCCTTTTGAAATCAAGGTTACTCGTATTGCTCACGGATTGCCAGTGGGTGGAGATTTGGAGTATGCCGACGAGGTTACCTTGTCCAAAGCGTTGGAAGGCCGTAGAGAGCTCAATTAATAGGTGTATTTATACGTTATAAATAGGGAGTCTGAAATGTCCTTTGGCATTCTCGACTCACTTGGGGGAGCCGCTACGGCTCCTTTTTTATTTTGGCGATAGATGGCAGTATAGATCCGTTCCTAGTTCTAAGTTTGTCCTTTGTTCAATAAGTATGAATAAGGTAGTCTTGCAGACTGTGCACATAATTCAGCTTGTAAGGAGGATGAACGGATGTGGGAACGGATGAAACAAAATTTCCGTCGTCAGGAGAATGGCAAATCAGAAGCGGAGTATCGGCAGGAACTGT
>NZ_CM137725.1:3370000-3632500 GCF_054602585.1 Paenibacillus sp. SEL3
GGTTCATCACGTTCGTGTGAATGAAATGAATATCCTTAAATTACTCACTCGTTGCTCAGTTTTGAGAGTTCAAACTCTCGAACGTTTGGTGGCGATAGCGGAGGGGTTCCACACGTACCCATCCCGAACACGACCGTTAAGCCCTCCAGCGCCGATGGTACTTGGACCGCAGGGTCCTGGGAGAGTAGGACGTCGCCAAGCGCAACCACTAAAGAAGAACTTCTTTGGTGGTTTATTATGGGCCCTTAGCTCAGCTGGTTAGAGCGCACCCCTGATAAGGGTGAGGTCGGTGGTTCGAGTCCACTAGGGCCCACCATATAACTTTATATTTCCTTTTGGGGCCATAGCTCAGCTGGGAGAGCGCCTGCCTTGCAAGCAGGAGGTCAGCGGTTCGATCCCGCTTGGCTCCACCAAAAAAAAACTGCATGAATACCATCTACTCAGTTGAGTTAGATCGATATTCACACAGGCTACAGTTTCAACGAAACTGTATTGCACCTTGAAAACTGGATACCGAAACGAATTTGCGTTTTAGAATATTCCTTTAAGCTGATCTTGTGTAAACAAGTGAAATAAAGGTAGCAGGTAAGGAAAGATTTTTTGCCTTTGGCAAAAATCATTCTTTATCGAACATCGACATTTTCTTTCTTTGAAAGAAAAGTCTAGGTTAAGCTACAAAGAGCACACGGAGGATGCCTAGGCGCCAGGAGCCGACGAAGGACGTGGCGAACAACGATAAAGCCTCGGGGAGCTGTAAGCAAGCTTTGATCCGGGGATGTCCGAATGGGGAAACCCGGCTGTCTTCATCGACAGTCACTTTCTGCTGAATACATAGGCAGAATAGAGGCAGACCAGGGGAACTGAAACATCTAAGTACCCTGAGGAAGAGAAAACAATAGTGATTCCGTCAGTAGCGGCGAGCGAACGCGGATTAGCCCAAACCAAGGAGCTTGCTCCTTGGGGTTGTGGGACGTCTCACATGGAGTTACAAAGGAACCGGTTAGATGAAGAGGTCTGGAAAGGCCCGCCAGAGAAGGTAAAAGCCCTGTAGTTCAAAACTTGTTCCCTCCGAGACGGATCCCGAGTAGTGCGGGGCACGTGAAACCCCGTATGAATCCGGCAGGACCATCTGCCAAGGCTAAATACTCCCTGGCGACCGATAGTGAAGCAGTACCGTGAGGGAAAGGTGAAAAGCACCCCGGAAGGGGAGTGAAATAGATCCTGAAACCGTGTGCTTACAAGAAGTCAGAGCCCGATCTATGGGTGATGGCGTGCCTTTTGTAGAATGAACCGGCGAGTTACGTTCCCGTGCAAGGTTAAGGTGAAGAGCTGAAGCCGTAGCGAAAGCGAGTCTGAATAGGGCGATCTTTAGTACGTGGACGTAGACCCGAAACCGGGTGATCTACCCCTGTCCAGGGTGAAGGTGCGGTAACACGCACTGGAGGCCCGAACCCACGCATGTTGAAAAATGCGGGGATGAGGTGGGGGTAGCGGAGAAATTCCAATCGAACCCGGAGATAGCTGGTTCTCCCCGAAATAGCTTTAGGGCTAGCCTCGGAAAAAGAATCGTGGAGGTAGAGCACTGATTGGGTGCGGGGCCCGCAAGGGTTACCAAGCTCAGTCAAACTCCGAATGCCATAGATTTAGTTCCGGGAGTCAGACAGTGAGTGCTAAGATCCATTGTCGAAAGGGAAACAGCCCAGACCATCAGCTAAGGTCCCCAAGTGTGTGTTAAGTGGGAAAGGATGTGGAGTTGCACAGACAACCAGGATGTTGGCTTAGAAGCAGCCACCATTGAAAGAGTGCGTAATAGCTCACTGGTCGAGTGACTCTGCGCCGAAAATGTAACGGGGCTAAACACACCACCGAAGCTATGGCTTGATGCATTGCATCAGGGGTAGGGGAGCGTTGAATGCGGGTTGAAGGTGTACCGTAAGGAGCGCTGGACTGCATTCAAGTGAGAATGCCGGTATGAGTAACGAAAAGATCTGTGAGAATCAGATCCGCCGAAAGCCTAAGGGTTCCTGAGGAAGGTTCGTCCGCTCAGGGTAAGTCGGGACCTAAGGCGAGGCCGATAGGCGTAGTCGAAGGACAACAGGTCGAAATTCCTGTACCACCGTAATCCGCTATGAGCGATGGGGTGACGCAGTAGGGTAGTGACGCGGACTGATGGATGTCCGTCTAAGCAGTGAGGCTGGTGTGTAGGCAAATCCGCACATCGTAAGGCTGGACTGTGATGGGGAGCGAAAATTGTAGTAGCGAAGGTCATGATCTCAGACTGCCAAGAAAAGCCTCTAGCCAGGAGAAGGTGCCCGTACCGCAAACCGACACAGGTAGGCGAGAAGAGAATTCTAAGGCGCGCGGAAGAACTCTCGTTAAGGAACTCGGCAAAATGACCCCGTAACTTCGGGAGAAGGGGTGCCTCGGTAGGGTGAATAGCCCGAGGGGGCCGCAGTGAAAAGGCCCAAGCGACTGTTTAGCAAAAACACAGGTCTGTGCGAAGCCGCAAGGCGAAGTATACGGGCTGACGCCTGCCCGGTGCTGGAAGGTTAAGGGGAGTGGTAAGCCCTTCGGGGCGAAGCTATGAACCGAAGCCCCAGTAAACGGCGGCCGTAACTATAACGGTCCTAAGGTAGCGAAATTCCTTGTCAGGTAAATTCTGACCCGCACGAATGGCGTAACGACTTGGGCGCTGTCTCAACGAGAGATCCGGTGAAATTTTAATACCTGTGAAGATGCAGGTTACCCGCGACAAGACGGAAAGACCCCATGGAGCTTTACTGCAGCTTGATATTGAATTTGGGTACGATCTGTACAGGATAGGTGGGAGCCGTAGAACTTTGAGCGCCAGCTTGAAGGGAGGCATCCTTGGGATACCACCCTGATCGTATCTAGGTTCTAACTTGGTACCGTGAACCGGTGCGAGGACAGTGTCAGGTGGGCAGTTTGACTGGGGCGGTCGCCTCCTAAAGAGTAACGGAGGCGCCCCAAGGTTCCCTCAGAATGGTTGGAAATCATTCGAAGAGTGCAAAGGCAGAAGGGAGCTTGACTGCGAGACCTACAAGTCGAGCAGGGACGAAAGTCGGGCTTAGTGATCCGGTGGTACCGCATGGAAGGGCCATCGCTCAACGGATAAAAGCTACCCTGGGGATAACAGGCTTATCTCCCCCAAGAGTCCACATCGACGGGGAGGTTTGGCACCTCGATGTCGGCTCATCGCATCCTGGGGCTGAAGTAGGTCCCAAGGGTTGGGCTGTTCGCCCATTAAAGCGGTACGCGAGCTGGGTTCAGAACGTCGTGAGACAGTTCGGTCCCTATCTGTCGTGGGCGTAGGAAATTTGAGAGGAGCTGTCCTTAGTACGAGAGGACCGGGATGGACGTACCGCTGGTGTACCAGTTGTTCCGCCAGGAGCACCGCTGGGTAGCTATGTACGGAAGGGATAAGCGCTGAAAGCATCTAAGCGTGAAGCCCCCCTCAAGATGAGATTTCCCAATTAGTAAGACCCCTTGAAGACGACGAGGTAGATAGGTTGGGGGTGGAAGTGCAGTAATGCATGGAGCTGACCAATACTAATCGGTCGAGGGCTTATCCTAAGATAAAACGCAAATGAGTTTCGGATCCAGTTTTCAGGGTGTAACCTTGAAATTGCGCTTGATATTCCAAATCACTTTGTTGAGATACAGAATAACTTGCGGAGTTTTGCTAAGTGAGTCCATTTATATGGAGAGATACCCAAGTGGCTATAAGGGGACCCTCTGCTAAGGGGTTAGACTGCGAAAGTGGTGCGAGGGTTCGAATCCCTCTCTCTCCGCCATTTAGGACAAGCTAGCGAAATATTATGTTATGGCGGTGTAGCTCAGCTGGCTAGAGCGTACGGTTCATACCCGTGAGGTCGGGGGTTCGATCCCCTCCGCCGCTACCATACATACCCAGGAGGCTTAGCTCAGCTGGGAGAGCATCTGCCTTACAAGCAGAGGGTCGGGGGTTCGATCCCCTCAGCCTCCACCATTGTGCCGGTGTAGCTCAACTGGTAGAGCAACTGACTTGTAATCAGTAGGTTGGGGGTTCAAGTCCTCTCGCCGGCACCATTTTTGAATTTTGAAAAATCCAGGGAACTGTGGTGTAGAGGCCTAACATGCCTGCCTGTCACGCAGGAGATCGCGGGTTCGAATCCCGTCAGTTCCGCCATTTTTCAATTCAATAGTTTTACCGTACTAAAGTGGGAAGGGGTATCCCTCCGCACTTTATTTTTTTGTTAATGGATATGGCTCGGTAGCTCAGTCGGTAGAGCAGAGGACTGAAAATCCTCGTGTCGGCGGTTCGATTCCGTCCCGAGCCACCTTTATATGGAGGATTAGCGAAGTGGCCAAACGCATCAGACTGTAAATCTGCTCCCTTACGGGTTCGGTGGTTCGAATCCATCATCCTCCACCAGTTTTACGAGCCATTAGCTCAGTTGGTAGAGCACCTGACTTTTAATCAGGGTGTCGAAGGTTCGAGTCCTTCATGGCTCATCAGAAGTCATCAACTATAGGTTGATGGCTTTTTTTGTATTGTTTTAAGTTATGTTTTTATATAGCTTTTTTATTTTACGGTATCGACAGGTTATAATGAGTTCATTATGTTCGCTTAGTGCTTATTCTATATTCTAAAAAAAAGTGAAGTGGTGATCGCGTGACTCTGGATACAGAATGGATTCAGCAACAGCTTCAGAATATTATTCAAGCGCCTTTTACCATAGTGCCTTGGTGCCCGGAAATGATGGCAGAGGGAGAGACAGCCGATTCAGTTATTCCGGATAGATCGTTTGTCCGTGACAACAAGTTATATTTTCCATTTCGTGCGTCGGCAGGTGAACTGGCTGCATTTGTGGTAGAGGCCAGATATTTGACGGATCGAGAACGGAAACTGGTAGAAGCGCTATTGGGGAACATGGAGCAGGTCTGGCAGAACGGTCCACAATTGTCGGATAACCCGGTTTATAGCGAGGAAGAGCGCATGAATCGTTATGGACAATGGCTTATACAGCAGGCTGCCAATCTAAACAAGGAAGAAGAGGTTCCAGATGAATTGCAGCTTCGTGATTCGCTATCAGCGTGTATGGTTCCGATTTTACTGAATGGCGAGGGAACACAGGAGGGGGCTATTACTTATACCCAGCTCCATCGATTGTTCGCGAGCTATTTTGGAGGGGATGTGCTGCTTACTCCATTGGACAAACAGTCTTGGCTGATTATGGCTAAAAAGGAGCTTTTATTAGGAGCGGACGATGAACGGGATAAAGACACTGAGTCCAGGGATGCAGATTTTACGGAATCGTTGGAGGAGGTTCTCACGGCTTTTAGCTTGGGTCTATATGAGCTTATTGCGAATGAGTGGGTGGGTGTATTCCATTTGGCGGTTTCTAAGCCTTCAATCCCTTTGCAAAGTCTTCCCCAAGAGCTGAATTTGTTATGGGAGACCATACATTTGGGCAAGATTTTTCATGTAACAGAGCACATCCACTTTTCATGGGAGCTTCATTTGGAAAGGCTGTTAAACCGCATTTCCAAGGAACAACGCGTATTATTTTTAGAGCAGGTAATGAAGTCATCTGTCATACTGGAAGACTCAGAAACGATGGCCACATTAGACATCTTTTTTCAACTGGATTGTAATGTGAGTGAGACAGCTAAGCGTCTATATGTGCATCGAAATACGTTGATTTACCGTTTGGACAAGATCAAACAGGAGACTGGATTGGACGTGCGGACGTTTAATGATGCGGTTTTAGTCAAGCTCTATCTTCTATTGTACAAAGTGACAAAAAGGAAATAGCATTTTTGTGCAGTTTGCGAATAGCCATGCTACGGGGACTAGGATAAGATACAAGTAAGAAATGTATTCGATTTCATAACTTGATCTTAGGGAGGCAAAAGCTATGGCTGGTGTACGTTTAGAGCATATTTTCAAAAAATATCCGGGTGCAGATAAAGCTACGGTTGTTGATGTCAATTTGGACATTCAAGATAAAGAGTTTCTCGTGTTGGTTGGTCCTTCCGGTTGTGGTAAATCTACTACGCTCCGTATGATCGCTGGTCTAGAGGAAATTTCAGACGGTAAATTGTACATTGGAGATCGTGTTGTGAACGACGTGGCTCCAAAGGACCGCGATATCGCGATGGTATTCCAATCCTATGCCTTGTATCCGCATATGAATGTATATCAAAACATGGCTTTTGGTCTGAAACTCCGTAAGGTGAAGAAAGAAGAAATTGACAAACGTGTACGTGAAGCGGCTAAAATCCTTGATATTGAGCATCTGCTGGACCGCAAGCCGAAAGCGTTATCAGGTGGTCAACGCCAGCGTGTTGCCTTGGGACGTGCGATTGTGCGTGACCCGCAAGTGTTCTTGATGGATGAGCCACTGTCCAACTTGGATGCCAAGCTGCGTGGTCAGATGCGTGCGGAAATCACGAAGCTGGCTAAGCGTCTGGAAACGACTGTTATCTACGTAACCCATGACCAGGTCGAAGCCATGACGATGGGTGACCGGATTGTAGTTATGAAGGATGGTATTATCCAACAAGCTGCATCCCCAGATGAACTGTACAACCGTCCAGTGAATCTGTTCGTAGCTGGTTTTATCGGCTCTCCTACGATGAACTTTATCACAGGTAAGCTGGTTGAAAAAGAAGGTGCATTGCATTTTGCTGCGCCGGGTCTGGATCTGTTTGTACCAGAAGGTAAAGGACAGATTTTAAAAGCGAAGGGCTATATCGGGAAAGAAGTGATCTTGGGTATCCGTCCTGAGGATATTCATGAAGAGCCTGTATTCTTGGAGGCTTCTCCGAATACGATCTTTACATCCACTGTGGATGTAACGGAAAACCTCGGTCATGAAATGCTGTTGTACCTGAGCGGTGCTGGAAATGATACGATTATTGCCCGTGTAGACGGACGCTCCAATACTCGTGATGGTGTCAAAGCGAAGTTGGCTGTTGATATGAACAAGGTTCATATTTTTGATAAGGAATCGGAATTGAGTGTTCTGGTTGGCGAATAAAATTTGCCTCTGGAAGAGAGTCGCAGTTTTCCCCGAGCGGAGAACTGCGACTCTTTTTATATATCGCATACGGCTACTAGCTTCGGCATTGCATTCATTGGAAAATTCCGATACGATGGGTACAATGGACAGGTCTAGATGTAGGTTCGTTGGCAGGAGTCCTAGATGGGATCAACCCAGCTGGCGGAATGGAGCTAGCCTGGAACCATATGTTAAATCAAGTGGAGTGTGCATTGGCGCAGGATAGACTGGCGTTGGGTTGTATGGTTAATAGGGTAAAGCTACATAAATCAAGTGACGTATAGAATCTGGTTTTGCAGATGAAGGGGAGAATAAAATGGCTAAACAGGTAAAGGTATCCGAGCTTGTACAGCAGTTTCAAATGGAAGTTATTTCCGGTGAAAAAGGTCTGCGAAGACTGATCACAGTGGACGATTTAAATCGCCCAGGTCTGGAGATGGCCGGGTATTTTGAATATCATACACAAGAGCGGGTACAGCTTCTGGGAAGGTCTGAGTTGGCTTTTCTGGGAATGCTTCCTCCTGAGGAACGCCGGGATCGGATGGAGCGTCTGTGTACAGAGCTGACTCCATGCATTATCGTCACACGTGGTCTAGAGGTACCGGCTGAGTTAGTGGAGGCGAGCGCAGAGCGAGATATTCCTGTACTGCGCACTAATATGGCGACGACGATTTTATCAAGCCGCATCACAGGCTTTCTCGAAAGAAAGCTGGCTCCTACAGCAACTATTCATGGTGTACTGTGTGACGTGTATGGCGTGGGAATGCTTATCACAGGAAGTAGTGGAATTGGTAAAAGTGAAACGGCACTGGAACTGGTTAAACGTGGACATCGCTTGGTAGCAGATGACGCGGTAGAAATTCGGCAAACGTCCGATTTTCAGCTGCATGGTACAGCACCTGAGCTGATCCGTCACCTGTTGGAAATTCGTGGCGTGGGCATTATTAATGTGATGACGCTGTTTGGGGCCGGTGCAGTTCGTAATAACAAACGGATTACATTGGTTGTTCGTCTGGAGGCATGGCAGCAGGACAAGCAGTATGACCGTCTTGGTCTTGATGAGGAAACGACACGCATTATTGATACAGATGTTCCACTGGTTACGATTCCAGTTCGTCCGGGCCGAAACTTGGCTGTTATTATCGAGGTGGCGGCGATGAACTATCGTTTGAAACAAATGGGTGTTAATGCAGCCCTGCAATTTACAAACAAGCTGACTGCTACAATTTCTGAAGATATGGAAGAGATGGATTAAGGTTTGTTCGTTTGCAAGGAAGAACGAGGAGTGAGAGAAACATATGTCAACGGCAACATTACTGCTGAATCCGATCGCTTTTTCAATCGGGGCAATCAAGGTCCACTGGTATGGGCTTATTTTGGGGCTGGCGGCGCTTGTGGGTTTATATCTTGCCATCCGTGAAGGAAAAAGATTCGGTATTCCGCAGGACTTTTTTATGGAT
This sequence comes from Paenibacillus sp. SEL3, assembly GCF_054602585.1. Lineage (NCBI taxonomy): Bacteria > Bacillati > Bacillota > Bacilli > Caryophanales > Paenibacillaceae > Paenibacillus > Paenibacillus sp. SEL3. Next base: position 3,378,528 of record NZ_CM137725.1, read on the forward strand.
ATGCTGCTTCTGGGTGTTCCCTCAGCTATTATTGGAGCGCGTATTTATTATGTAGCCTTCAAATGGGAAGACTACCGAGATAATCTATGGGATGTTTTTAAAATTTGGAATGGCGGTATTGCGATATACGGTGCCTTGATCGGGGCCATTATATGTGCGGTCATTTATTTCCGGTATAAAGGGTATAACTTCTGGCGTATCGCTGATATTTGTGCACCAGGCCTACTGATCGGTCAAGCGATTGGACGCTGGGGTAATTTTGTCAATCAGGAAGCCTACGGTGGACCGACGGAAGAGACATTCTTGCGAAATCAGCTCCATCTGCCGGATTTCATTGTGAATCAGATGAACGTTAACGGGGTGTTCCATCACCCTACATTTTTATATGAATCACTGTGGAGTATTGTAGGTGTGATTTTGCTGCTCGTCATTCGTCGTATGAAATTTGTGCGTGCAGGCGAAATGTTTGCATTTTACTTCATTTGGTACTCAATTGGCCGTTTCTTCATCGAGCGTGTACGGACGGACAGTTTGGCTTTTCAGGGACCGGATTGGCTGGCTTCCTTTGTGAATGCTTTGTGGTCTCCTATGGTATGGCTAGGGTTTGAACCAGGGCATCTGGACCCGAGTTACGGTAATGTACGGATCTCGCAATTGCTGCCTATCTTTATTGTTGTAGCTGCGGTGATTTTCATTTTGGTTCGTCGCCGGAAGGGTACATCTGTTGCTCGATATAGCGATCCGATTATCTCCAGCAAAGCGGGGATTGATCAGGTACCTGACGTGATGCCAGAGCAGGTATCCCGTCCAGGACAGGACGCGGTTCCTCCAACAGCTACGGCGGATAAGCTACCTAAGGAAGACACGGACGAGGACAAGAAGGAGCATCTATGATAAATACGATTTTGTTTGATTTAGACGGCACCATCATGGATACGAATGAGCTGATCATCAGCACATTTCTACACATTTTGAATCATCCGGATGCTGATCCGCTGACGCGGGAGCATATTATTCCTCATATGGGTGGAACGCTGGACGATCAACTCCGTACTTTTTCGGGATTAACGGATGTATCTAGGTTGGTTAAGGACTACCGTGCTTATAATCAGATTCATCATGACCAAATGGTGAAGCCATTTCCATATGTCATTGAGGTCATTCAGGAGTTGCGTGCGAGAGGGATTAAGCTGGGGGTTGTGACAACCAAAATACGACCATCCACGATACGTGTACTTAATCTGTTCAATCTGACTTCCTCAATGGACTATATTGTAACGGTAGACGATGTGGAACATCCAAAGCCACACGCTGAACCAGTGCTCAAGGCCTTGACAGGTTTGAATGCTGAAGCAAAGCATACATTGATGGTCGGAGACAGTTCTTTTGATATTTTGTCAGCTCAGGCAGCAGGTGTGAAATCGGCTGGTGTAGCTTGGTCGCTCAAGGGCGAGGAAACTCTGCGCGGATATGGGCCTGACTACATGTTGCATGATATGCGGGATTTGCTGAAGCTGGAGCTTCAGGGTGTCAATGTATCGTGAGAAGGGTGAACCGCTATCCTGTAGAAGGCCCCAATGCGTTGTGGCAGATTTATCGGACGGTGAGCCGCTGGAAAGGCATTAAGAACTTTATTTTTATACAGATTGCCCGGTATTGTCCTGTGCTTTCTCTGAAAAACGTCATTTACCGCAGAGTGCTGGGGATGAAGGTGGGGCAACATGCGGCCTTCGGCCTGATGGTGATGGTGGATGTTTTTTTCCCGGAGCATATTACGATAGGGAACAATTCGGTCATTGGATATAACACAACGATACTGGCTCACGAATACCTCATACAAGAGTATCGTATCGGTAAAGTGGTGATTGGTGATCATGTGCTGATCGGCGCCAACGCAACCATTTTGCCGGGTGTCACCATCGGTGACGGAGCTATCGTAGCAGCCGGAGCGGTCGTGCATAGAGACGTGCCCGCAGGTGCATTTGTGGGTGGCAATCCGTTGCGTGATTTAAGACGCTCTGGTGTGGATGAGTAGGAAATAGCACAATAAGGAAGACCCCTTATATATTAAGGGGTCTTCCTTATTGTTGTTTTTCTGTATAATAAGTGGGGTAATGCATGTTAATTATGTTTAAAAATTGATAACAGACATATTTGCAAAGCGATATGGGAGCGTGTTGATTTGGTCAAAAAAGAACGTATACCAGAGCTTGATGTTTACCGGGGAATATTAATTGCAGCCGTTGTTACCATTCATGCGACTTCAATGGCTTTAATTGATGCGCGCCATTCTCTATTGTTTTACCCTTTTCTATTTTTAAATATGTTTAGTAGCTTTGCGGTGCCAGTATTTATTTTTGTGAGCGGGTTTGTTTTATTTTACAATTATGTCGATAGGCCGCTTCGTGGTAAGAATATGCTTATATTCTTCCGAAAAAGACTGATGTTTATTGTGTTACCGTACGTTTTGTTTTCTCTTGTGTATTATTTGACCTTGGTAACACGCGGGTTGATGCCGCTCAGTGATCTTCCGCTCGTGCTGTTAACGGGAAAGGCGTACACGCATTTGTATTATGTCATCATCATCATCCAATTTTATTTGGTCTTCCCACTGTTGTTGTGGGGAGTGCAGCGCTTATGTCATTGGATATCGAGTCCACGGAGAGTAGCCTGTATCATTTTGGCAGTAGGGTTAGTCATTCAATGGGGGTTTGTATTGCTGAACAAATATGTTTGGCAAGAGGAAAGAGGAAGTCTCGCGATTACGTATATCAGTTATTTTGCCTTGGGCGCAGCTGTAGCGATTGGATATGAAGGGTTTAAAAAGTGGCTTTTTCCGGTGTCAGGTACAGTAATTAGACGCGGACAGTTGATCAGTTGGTGGGGCTTGTGGGTGGCTTGGCTACTCCTGGGTATAGCATATGTACAAATATGGTTTGTAGCATATCGCGAAGCCATCTATGCAGACTCGCTGATCTATGAACTGCTCCATAATGCATATGCCCTCGTCTCAGCGCTGGTGCTGTTTCAGTTCTCGGTTTTATTATATCGTCATGCTAACGATAGGCTGAGAGTGTTAATCAGCTGGCTGGGCTCATGCTCATTCGGCATTTATTTACTTCACCCGGCGTTATTGAGAGTATATCGCAAGCTGGATTTGCACGGAACGCCAGTAGAATATATCTTCTCTGTTGCGGGTGGATGGTTGTTGGCGTTGTTTGGCTCATGGTTGATTGTGACGTTGTGTTTTCGATATGTACCATTTGCATGGATCGGTTTGGGCACGGTTCCGAAGTTTTCTTCCCGGAGTAAAGATGAACAAATGAATAGCTAAATATTTTGATTGATTGGACTGTTGGCTTAAGGCTGGCAGTCTTTTTTTTAGGATTCGTGTATTTTGCATTGGATAAAATATAGAAAGGGGCAGCGGCTTGGCGAATCTGTAAAAAAGGGCTGCTCCGTTCGGTTGACGTTCACAAGTAGGGCATGATAATATATCGAATATACTTTAGTTTGTTAGCACTTTACCATGATAAAGATATTGTGAAATCATGAGGTGATAGAGATGTCTAAGCCAAAAGGATTCGAGATCCCTGTAGGGGTTCGAGATTATCTTCCACGTGCAGTGTCGAAGCTGCGGGCCATCGAACTGAATGTACTCGAATGCATGGAGCGCTGGGGTTACCGCCAGATCATGACGCCTACGATGGAATACTACGATACGGTAGGAGTGGCTAGTTCTACTTCCGATCGAAAGCTGTTTAAATTACTCAATAACCGGGGAACCACGTTGGTGCTGCGATCGGATATGACCGCTCCCATTGCGCGGGTGGTATCTTCGTTGCTAAAGGAAGAGGAAGTACCACTCCGACTTTCCTACCACGCAAATGTATTTCGGGCGATTGAGGAAGAGGCAGGAAGAGAAGCGGAGTTTTTTCAGACAGGTGTGGAGCTGGTAGGTGATGATTCGCCTGAGGCTGATGCAGAAGTTGTAGCATTGGCTATTGCATCATTACAGGCGGCAGGAGTGGCCTCTTTTAAAATTGCCATGGGACATGTGGGATTTCTGAACGGCTTATTTGAGGAAATCATTCCAGGCCGTCAGGCTGAACAACAAGCGCTAAAGGAACTGTTGCTCAGTCGTGATGTAGTGGGCTACCGAACAGCGATTGAAGCTTTGGGCTTGGCTCCCGAACATCGGGATAAGCTGGAAGCTATTCTTCGGTTGCGCGGTGGAAAAGAAATTTGTGACCAGGCTACCCGTCTTAGTGTGGAGCAGCAGACGATTCGATCCATTGCACATTTGTGCGAGGTGTGGGAAGTACTGGAGGCATACGGCGTATCTGAGCATGTGTTAATCGACCTTACCATGATCGGGGATTTTTCATATTATACAGGAATGACTTTTGAGGGCTATGCGGCGGAGATTGGGTTCCCGGTATGCAACGGGGGTCGCTATGACAATCTGCTTCAGCAGTTTGGTCGATCCGTACCTGCAACGGGATTTGCATTGAAGACAAACCGGATCGTCGATGGTGTGGATGGTATCCAAATGGAGACGAAGCTTCCTGTACTTATCCGTTATGACGAACAGGGACGCCAAGAGGCGTTATCCGCAGCCGCACAGCTACGCGCAACAGGTCTTACTGTGGTGACAGGACTCACGGGCGGACCGGAAGATCGACGTCGTGAGCAGCAGGGGCTGTACGCAGAGGTATACAGCTATACAGCCGAAGGAAGAGAGCCAGTACAAGGGGGGAACTGCCATGACAGAAACATTGAAAGTAGCCATGCCAAAGGGACGGATTTATAAGCAGGCTTCTGAGCTATTTCGCCGAGCAGGGGTTCCCATTCCGCTGGATGTGGACGAGACGCGCAAGCTGGTCATTCCACTGCCTGAGCTAGGCATGGAATTTATTATGGCGAAGCCCGTCGATGTTCCTACGTATGTGGAATATGGGGCAGCGGACATCGGCATTGTGGGCAAGGATGTTTTGCTGGAAGAGAACAAGGATGTGTATGAACTGCTGGATTTGGGGATCGCCCGTTGTCGGATGTCAGTGATTGCTTTACCAGATTGGCAGCCAGGTATTCGTCAGCGGGTCGCTACAAAGTATCCGAATGTGGCTTCCCAGTATTTTCGGGAGCAAGGCCAACAGGTGGAGGTTATTAAGCTGAATGGCTCCATTGAGCTGGCGCCGTTAATTGGTCTGGCAGACCGCATTGTTGATATGGTAGAAACGGGGCAGACCTTGCGGGAGAATGGATTGGTCGAGCAGATCAGCATACTGGATATTACCAGTCGTCTGATTGCGAATCGGGTCAGCTACCGGATGAAAAACAGCTCGATTCAGGCTTTGTGTGATCGATTGCATCAGGTGATTCCCAATGCGGTGGCACCCCGGGAGTAAATGAACTAAAGGAATAAGCCAAGGGTTAAAGGAGCATTCTGCAAGCTGCAAGTAAGGGGGAATGGACAAATGAAGATTGTATCAGCCCGTGATTTCAGTCTCCAACGGGAGGTGGATTACGGCACACCTGAGCAAAATGAGGCTGTGCGTACCATTATTCAGTCGGTACGCCAAGAAGGGGATGAGGCTGTCCTGCGGTATACGCAATCGTTTGATGGTGTATCGCTGATCGCAGAGCAGCTTCGTGTGACGGAGGAAGAATTGAAGGCGGCATATGACAAGGTAGAGCCTTCTTTTTTACAGGCGATTCGAGAAGCGGCGGATAATATCCGTGCTTTTCACATGAAGCAAAAACGTAATTCGTGGATGGATTTACAGCCGGATGGTAGCTTGCTCGGCCAAATTATCCGACCGTTGAAACGTGTAGGCGTGTATGTTCCGGGCGGTAAAGCGGCCTATCCATCCTCTGTGCTGATGAATGTCATTCCCGCTCAGGTGGCTGGTGTACCTGAGATTGTCATGGTGACACCCCCGGCGACAGGCGGCAAGGCAGGGATAGATCCATATACACTGGTAGCTGCGGCAGAGGCTGGTGTAACGGAAATATATAGGGTTGGCGGAGCGCAAGCGATTGCTTCCCTCGCTTATGGAACACATAGCATTGAACCAGTCGATAAAATTTGCGGTCCCGGTAACATTTATGTAGCGCTGGCGAAGCGCGAGGTGTACGGCGCGGTGGATATCGACAGTATAGCGGGACCAAGTGAAATTGTCGTGTTGGCTGACGACACGGCGAATGCCTCATATATAGCGGCTGACCTGCTTTCACAGGCGGAACATGACGAGATGGCCTCAGCCATACTGGTTACGCCCTCGCAACGCTTGGCCGAAGAAGTATCAGCTGAAGTACAGCGCCAATTGGCAGAGCTGCCGCGCAGAGATATTGCTGCTGCATCGGTGGAGGCTTACGGGGCTATCATTGTCGTCGACACTTTGGAAGAGGGCATCCATATTGTAAACCGACTGGCACCAGAACATTTGGAAATTATGACAGAGCAGCCGATGGAGCATGTAGGTCTGATCGAAAACGCGGGAGCTATTTTCCTGGGAGCGTACAGCTCGGAGCCAGTAGGCGATTATTTTGCCGGACCTAACCACATTATTCCGACGAATGGAACGGCACGTTTTTCCTCGCCAGTGGATGTTGATGATTTTATCAAGAAGTCGAGTATGATCTATTACAGCAAGGAAGCGCTGCTGCGCAATGGAGAGACGATTATGCAGCTTGCCCGCCATGAAGGACTGGAAGGTCACGCACGGGCGATACAAGTTCGATTGGACAATGAAAAGAAGGCGGTGGATGGCGATGGGGAACGAAAATAACGTAGCAGGACGTACAGGCAGCGTCAGCCGAAAGACGAACGAAACGGACATTCAGCTATCTTTTGCAGTAGACGGCACAGGGCAAGCTGAGATTGAAACGGATGTTCCTTTTCTGAATCACATGCTGGACTTGTTCACCAAGCACGGACACTTTGATCTGAATGTGCAGGCCAGAGGGGATGTGGATATCGACGATCATCATACCGTAGAGGATATTGGTATTTGTCTGGGACAGACCTTGCTGGAAGCATTGGGTGATAAAAAAGGAATTAAGCGCTATGCCAGCGTCTTTGTACCAATGGATGAGGCGCTCGCACAGGTTGTCATTGATCTGAGTAACCGACCTCATTTTGAGTATCGTGCGGAGTATCCATCACAGCAGGTAGGGAGCTTTTCGACAGAGCTGGTGCATGAATTTCTGTGGAAATTTGCGTTGGAGGCTCGCATGACGCTACACGTCATCGTTCACTACGGGCAAAATACCCACCATATGATTGAGGCGGTGTTCAAAGCGCTGGGACGTGCACTGGATGAAGCGACATCCATTGATCCACGGGTGACGGGAGTGCCTTCAACGAAGGGAGTGCTGTAGCCCATGTCCATTGCCATTGTGGATTACGGCAGAGGCAATCTGCATAGTGTGAGCAAGGCAGTTGAGCGTCTTGGCTATGAGGCTGTAGTAACGGGAGATGCCCAAGTGATTCGTTCCTCCAGCGGTGTGATTTTGCCGGGTGTAGGGGCATTCGGGGATGCTATGGAGCATTTACGTTCCAGCGGATTGGATCGGGTGATTCAGGAGGTTGCAAGCGCTGGACAACCACTGCTCGGTGTTTGTCTAGGAATGCAACTGTTGTTCACTCGTGGTGAAGAATACGGCAGTCACGAAGGGCTTAATATCTTACCAGGTGAGGTCGTTCGGTTTGCTCCTGATCTGGGGGTTAAAGTGCCGCATATGGGCTGGAATCGTCTGCGTATGACTCAGCCGAACCACCCGTTGTTACAGGGCTTGGAGGAAGGACATGTGTATTTCGTACATTCCTATCATGCGAAGCCGGAGGCCGAAAGTGACCTACTGGCGGTGACTGACTACGGTGGGCCCGTAACGGCTATCGTGGGCAGAGGCCATGTATATGGCATGCAGTTCCACCCGGAGAAAAGCGGGGAAATGGGGATGCGGTTGCTTCGACAGTTTTTGGAACTGGCGGAAGCGGAAAAGCGAGCGTAACGATTCATGTGTCTATAGTTGAGGGTACGCCAACTTTGGTCGTTGATGGATGTAAAGGCATATAGATGTTGAATAGCTCACAAGGGGGTCATACTTTGTTCACGATATACCCAGCGATTGATATTCGCGATGGCAAATGTGTACGACTGGTACAAGGAGATTATAGCCAGGAGACGATATACAACGAAAACCCAGTGGAGGTTGCCCAAGAATGGGAGCGTATGGGCGGCTCCTACATTCACTTGGTTGATTTGGACGGTGCTAAAGCAGGCCAACCGGTGAACGATGAGCTCATTGGGCGCATCGCTTCTGCGGTGCAAGTGCCTGTACAAGTGGGTGGCGGCTTGCGTACGCGTGAACATGTGGAGCGGCTGTTGTCGTTGGGCGTGAGCCGTGTGATCTTGGGTACGGCAGCGATTGAGGACCGTGCTTTTACGGAAGCGGTATTGGGTACCTACGGTGATCGGATCGCCATTGGTCTGGATGCACGGAATGGCTATGTGGCCACGCGCGGATGGCTTGAAACCTCGGAGGTTCGAGCGGATGAATTGGCTGCTGAGTTGGCCTCCAAGGGAGCGGAAACGTTCATTTTTACAGACATTTCCCGCGACGGAATGATGCAAGGCCCGAATGTGGAGGCTATCGTAGCGCTTGCGAAAAGCAGTGGACGAACCGTGATCGCTTCCGGCGGTGTCAGCAAGATGGACGATCTGATCACGCTGAGCACCTATGCGAAAGAGGGTGTAGGCGGTGCTATTGTGGGTAAGGCATTGTATACAGGCAGCATTGATTTACAGGTAGCCGTACAAGCTGTAGCAAAGGCATAGGGGGAGTAGGCATGCTGGCTAAACGTATTATTCCCTGCTTGGATGTAAAGGATGGCAGGGTGGTTAAGGGCGTTAATTTTGTGAACCTACGCGATGCAGGTGATCCGGTGGAATTGGCGGCGCTTTATGACCGGGAAGGGGCAGATGAAATCGTATTTCTGGATATTTCTGCTTCAGTTGAAGGGCGTGCCACCATGGAAGAAGTAGTTCGTCAGACAGCCGGAGAGATAGCCATTCCTTTCACCGTAGGTGGCGGGATATCTCATGTCGATGATATGAAACGCATTTTGCGTGCCGGGGCTGATAAAATCGGCGTAAATACGGCGGCTGTCCGTAATCCTCAGCTGATTGCGGAGGGTGCGCGCAGCTTTGGCTCACAATGTATCGTTGTTGCCATTGATGCCAAGTATAACGAGGCGTGGGGCGAGTGGGAAGTATATACCCACGGAGGCCGCACGCCATCTGGTATTCGCGCCTTGGCCTGGGCCAAGGAAGCTGAACAGTTGGGAGCCGGTGAGATTCTGCTGACCAGCATGAATGCGGACGGAACCAAGGACGGCTTTGACCTGCCGCTGACTTCTGCGGTATCGGATACCGTCGGAATTCCAGTTATTGCTTCTGGCGGAGCAGGCAAACAGGAGCATTTCTATGACGTGTTTACGGCGGGCAGAGCGGATGCTGGATTAGCAGCAACGATTTTTCACTATAAAGAAATAGGAATCCCTGACCTAAAACGGGATTTGAAGCGCAGAGGAGTGGAGATACGATGAGCAACGAATTGAACCAACAGCTATCTCTGGAGCAGATACTGGATAATGTCCGCTGGAATGAGGTGGGTCTTGTCTCGGCGATTGTGCAGGATGATGCCACCCTTCAGGTGCTTACGCTGGCCTACATGAACCGCGAGTCGCTGAAACTGTCTTTGGAGTCGGGAGAGACCTGGTTCTGGTCTCGTTCCAGACAGGAGCTGTGGCACAAGGGGGCTACTTCAGGGAATACGCAAAAAATCACTTCCATCCAGTTGGATTGTGACGGTGATGCTCTGTTGATACGTGTCATTCCGAACGGTCCTGCCTGTCATACAGGAGCAACGAGCTGCTTTTTCCGTGATATTTCCGCGCCAGGGACGGCTGTAGCACCTGTTGCAGGAAATGCAGGAGACCACACGCTGGTAAATCAAACCGATGATATTTCCAATGCTTCAGCAGACCGCTTTGAGGTACTTGCCCAGCTGGAGGCGATTATTAAGGAGCGCGAAGAGACACGTCCTGAAGGGGCCTATACGACCTATCTTTTTGATAAAGGTGTAGACAAAATCTTGAAAAAGGTTGGCGAAGAAGCATCCGAGACGATCATTGCCGCCAAAAATAAAGATAATGATGAACTGCGCCTGGAGGTTAGCGACCTGATTTATCACCTGCTGGTGCTGTTGCAGGAGCGCAAGCTACCGCTAGATCACGTGCTGGCTGAGCTGAATCGCCGTCATGAACGACCTCGTCGTGATTAGTACGATTTGTTGTAGTGTTGAAAGAGGGAGGATCGCATGAAAATTGACTATCATACGCATCACGCCCGCTGTGGGCATGCCATAGGGAGTCTGGAAGAGTATGTACAGCAGGGAATTCGGCTGGGGCTGGATCAGCTCGGCTTGTCCGATCACATGCCACTACTGCATGTAAAACCGGCTGACTATTACCCGGAAATGGCGATGCCTATGGAGGAGCTGCCCCGATACGTGGAAGAATGTTTGGAACTGAAGGAACGTTTTAAAGAGCAAATTGATATTCGTGTTGGCTTGGAAGGCGACTACATTGAGGGCTGGGAACGAGAAATCGAAGATATCATCACCGCGTATCCCTGGGATTATGTGATTGGTTCCGTCCATTTTCTAGGTGAATGGGATATCACGGACTTCCGTCAGGTACACCATTGGGAAGGCAAAAATGTGCTTGAGGTGTACCGCACGTATTATAATGCGGTTTCTAAGGCGGCAGCTACCGGTTTGTATGACATCATGGGGCATTTGGATGTCATTAAGCGCTTCGGCTATCATCCGAAGCCGGAGGAAATGGAGGAGCTGCGTGAACTGGAGCGCTCCGCACTCTCAGCCGTTGCCCGCAGCGGTCGGGCGATGGAACTGAATGCATCAGGGCTTTCGAAGCCCTGTGCTGAGATGTTCCCGAGCCGCCGCATGCTGGACGAAGCTTTTTCGCTAGGCATCCCGCTGACCGTAGGATCGGATGCCCATGATCCGGCGAAGCTGTCCGAGCACTTGGAGAAGGCACGCGCGCTTCTATATGAAGTCGGCTATCGCGAGCTTGCCGTATTTCAGCATCGCGAGCGCTCGCCGGTGCCGCTGACGCTTTAATTATTACGTTTATTGGGTCTAAGTATCATATCCAGTGGCTAGCCGAACGCTCCCTATGTATACAGGGAAAAGCGCTCGGCTATTTAGCGTATTCTTGTATATATATCTATTGTATACGAGCATATATCCGTTTTTTGGAATGAGGTAGGATCGACTGTCAAGTCGTTTTGAAGTTGTGGTATACTGAAGGGTATGAACATGTCAGTTACTTTTAAAGGAGGTGCCTTGGTTATTTATGAAAGGGAAACATCTGCGAGTATCGGAACCTAGCCCTAAGATTATTGCTTTGCGTTTCGACGCATCTTTCTTTTTTGAGAAAGCTGTGCGCTCGCTTGATCGCAATCATTATGACAAGGCATTGAAATATTTTCGCAAAGCCGTTGAATATGAACCGGATAATCCGGTGAATCATTGCAATATGGCGGGTATATTATCAGAGATGGGGGATTATGCAGGTTCGAATGAGATCCTGTCCTCTGTTCTGAGTGACGTAGACTCGTCGATGACAGAGTGTTATTTCTATATGGCGAATAATTACGCTAATATGGAGCAGTTTGAAGAAGCGGAGAAAGCATTGGTCACGTACCTGGAGGAGGACGAAGAAGGCCAGTTTCTTGATGAAGCGGAGGAAATGATGGAGCTGCTCTATTATGAGCTGGACCGTCCAACGAAGCTGAACCGCATTAAGGCCCGGCAGGGAGTAGTAGAGCATGATCAGGCTCGTGTCCTGCTGGAGGAGGGGAAATTTGCTCAGGCAGCCCAGTTGCTCAAGCAAATTTCAGAGGAACAACCGGATATGTTCGCTGCGCGAAATAATCTGGCGTTAGCGTATTACTACATGGGATTGTTCCAAAATGCTAAGGCTACCATTATTCAAGTGTTGGAGGATGAGCCGGGGAATTTACACGCATTGTGCAACTTGGCGATCTTTTATCAGCACGAGGGCGGCGGCCCGGAATTGGATCGTCTGGTGCAGACTTTGGCGGTCACTATACCGTTTCAGGAGGAGCAGGTATTCAAGCTGGCGACCACTATGGGCATTCTCGGACGCCATGAGGAGGCCTACAGACATTTCCGCAGGTTGCTTCATGGCGATGGAGAGAACAATGCGGACGCTTCTTTGTACCATTACACGGCGGTAGCTGCCAGCAATACGGGAAGATATGCGGAAGCACGGCGGTTGTGGAGTCATTTGCAAAAGCAGGATGCTTCCTCGGAAGTTCCGCGGTTTTTCCTGTCCCGACTGGAGGAACTCCAGCAGGAGGGTACACCGCTGCAAGTGCTCAGCTATCATTATCATCTCCCGTTTGAGGAGCAATTCCGCATGTGGGAGAAGTTTGGTGCTGACCAGGTGCCTGACAGCATGAAGAAGGACCCGCTAATCCGGTCATCCTTCTTCTGGGCCTTGCGCCACGGGGACCGGGCGACTCAGCTTCAGGTCATTCAGGCGTTAAGCTTGATCGGTGATGATGAGGTGCGTCAGGCACTGGAGTCCTTCGTAGAAGACCCGGACCAGGAGGATGAGCTGAAACGCCGTGCCTTGCAAGTATTGCAAGAGCTGGCGGAGCAGGGTGAGCAGAAAATGTACCCGGAAACGGAACGTTCTGATCAGTTGGAGGTTGAGAACGATCCTCATACAATTGAAGGTGATGTATCTGCCTCCCCGGTTGATCCACAATGGCAGGCAGTGCTGGATAAGGTACTGACCGTTATGAGCAAGCCATCCGATCCGGTCATGCAGCACGACTTGAGATCGCTGTGGCTGGAGTATTTGGATCGGCTTGCCCCGGAAGTTCCGATGGTTCAGCATACTGAGGGATGGGCAGCGGCGCTGGAATATTTGACTGCCAAAATGCATCATCATTCAGTCACCTATCAGGAAGTAGCCGATCGCTATGGTATTTCCGTATCGACCGTAAGCCGCTATGCACGCCAGATTGACAGCGTGTGTGGTATCAAACAGAAGCTGAAGCAGCCGCTCTCCACGTTTAAAAAGCAGGTCTGAGACCTGCTCCAAACATCACTTAAAGGAGGCAACAAACGTATGTATAAATCCATAATTATTGGTACAGGTCCTGCAGGCTACACAGCGGCTATTTATTTGGCACGTGCTAACATGAATCCGCTGATCATTGAAGGGATGCAGCCCGGTGGGCAGCTTACTACAACGACCGAAATTGAAAATTTTCCGGGTTTTGAGCAAGGTATCCTCGGGCCTGAACTGATGGATAATATGCGCAAGCAGGCTGAACGTTTTGGCGCTGAATTTACTTCCGGTTGGGTAGAGGAAGTGGATTTTAGCAAACGTCCTTTTAAAGTGAAGGTAGAGGGTAAAGGCATCATTGAGGCGGAGTCGGTCATTATTGCTACAGGTGCGTCCGCCAAATATCTTGGTATTCCGGGTGAGCAGGACAATGTAGGTCGCGGAGTCAGCACTTGCGCAACTTGCGATGGCTTCTTTTTCCGCGGGAAAAAGATTGTCGTGGTTGGCGGTGGCGATTCAGCCATGGAGGAAGCGAGCTTCTTGACCCGTTTTGCTTCCAGTGTAACCTTGGTCCATCGTCGCGATGAGTTGCGGGCATCCAAAATTATGCAAGATCGCGCGCGTGAGAACGAAAAAGTACATTGGGCATTAAACCGGACTCCTCTGGAAGTTGTGACGGGAGAATCTGGTTTAAAGGGTTTGAAGGTACACAATAATGAGACCAATCAGGATGAGCTGATTGAGGTAGATGGCGTGTTCGTAGCCATCGGGCATACACCGAATACAGGTTTCCTGAACGGACAAATCCATACGGATGAACACGGCTATATTGTAGTGAAGCCAGGCACAACGGAAACGAACATCCCCGGAGTTTTTGCCTGTGGGGACGTACAGGATAATCGTTACCGTCAAGCGATTACGGCTGCGGGAACGGGCTGTATGGCGGCTATGGACTGCGAGAAATATCTCGAAGGCAGTGCTGTTCACGACTGGAGCGAAACACTGGATCAATAAAAGCGTGTCTATAGTACACAAAAAGGCTAACGGGAGAGCGAAGGAAACCTCTGTTATGCCACATCTTTTGTTCAGGAAGAGAAAGCCTGCTGCGTTTGCACGGGCTTTCTCCTTTTTATGGGTGCATAAGGTTAAAAGTTCCTCTAATCGTACACTTTTCAACAAGGAAGTGTCCTTGACCGTAACGAGGGCTTCAATTATAGTTGGAACGTAGGATTACTATTATGAAGTAGGAATTATAAGCATATATTTCATACCAGGTTTTTAAGTAAACATAAAGGTGGCTTGGAACATGTCTGAAAGTATCTATGTGGGTGTCGATTTGGGCGGTACAGCGATTAAAGTAGGCATTTGTAATGAGAACGGACAGCTTTTGCACACATACGAGGGACCAACCGAAACCGATAAAGGTGTAGATGTTGTCATTGGTAATATCGAAAAATATGTGCGGCACATTGTTGAGGAATCTCCTTATGAGTGGGATCAACTCAAGGGTGTCGGTGCAGGCGTTGCAGGTTTTACGAATGTTCGTGATGGTATTATTGTCCTCGCTCCTAATATTGGCTTTCGTGACGTACCGATCCGTGCGCTCCTAGAGAACCGGATTGGCAAGCCTGTGAAAATAGACAATGATGCGAATGTTGCTGCGCTAGGTGAGGCTTGGGCTGGTGCAGGCAAAGGCATCGAAAACTGCGTATGCTATACCCTGGGAACAGGAGTAGGTGGCGGTATTATTATAAACGGTAGAATATACCAAGGTTCTTCAGGCATGGCCGGGGAAATTGGTCATATCAGCGTCGTACCTGATCTGGAGGCAATTCAGTGTGGATGCGGCAAAATGGGTTGCTTGGAAACTGTATCTTCTGCAACAGGCATCATTCGTATGGCCAAGGATGCTGTGGAACGTGGCGACCGGACCTCTCTGGCGCTGGAGGATCAAATTGCCGCCAAGGAAGTATTTGATGCTGCTAAAGCCGGGGATGAAGTCGCACTGCGTATCGTGAACCGGGCTGCCTTTTATTTGGGGAAATCCATGGCAGCGGTTGCCGCTGTGCTTAATCCAGAGTTGTTTATTATAGGCGGCGGTGTTTCTAAAGCAGGCGACTTTTTGTTTGAAGAGATGCGTCGCGTATACGCCAAGCTGGCACCTGAACCGCTTCAAAAAGGTGTATATATCGTACCAGCGGTGTTAGGCAATGACGCGGGTGTTGTAGGGGCTGCAGGGTTGCTGCTACGCTCCTGACCACAGGTTACTGATAATACGGGTACTGGCATAGAGCGAAGAAGCAAAAGGAGAGGGAAGTCCATATGACAGATAACCTAAAAAATGCTGCGCCGTGGGCAACGCTCATTATTATTACGGGGATGTCAGGCGCAGGGAAGACCATTGCGGTTCAGAGCCTGGAAGACTTGGGCTTCTTCTGTGTTGATAATTTGCCCCCTGTACTGATTCCCAAATTTGCAGAGTTGATTGAGCAGTCTAATGGTAAAATAGGCAAGGTTGCACTCGTCATTGATTTACGCGGACGAGAATTTTTCACTGCCTTGTCGGAATCGTTGAATTATATTAAAGATCATTTTACGATTCATTGTGAAATTTTATTCTTAAATGCGAATGATGGCGTTCTCGTACAGCGGTATAAGGAAAGTCGTAGACGTCATCCGCTGGCTCCAGACGGTATGCCTTTGGATGGGATTCGGTTGGAGCGCAAGATGTTGGAAGAACTAAAAAGCTCGGCTACACAGGTTATTGACACAAGTGTGATGAAGCCTGCAACTTTAAAGGCAAGGATTATTTCACGATTTTCTCATCTGGAGAGCAGTATGCTTTCCGTGAACATTACTTCTTTTGGCTTCAAGTATGGTATTCCCATTGATGCCGATCTTATATTCGATGTGCGCTTCCTGCCTAATCCCCACTATGTGGATCAACTACGTCCCCACACTGGACAGGATAGCGATGTATATGATTATGTCATGAAATGGCCCGAGACTCAGGCATTCTTGACCAAGTTGCTGGATATGTTACACTTTTTGATTCCGCAATATCGCAAAGAAGGCAAAAGCCAGGTCATTATCGGCATTGGCTGTACTGGCGGTAAGCATCGTTCTGTTGCAATATCGGAGTATTTAGGAAAAATGCTGGGTGCCAGCGAGACAGAATCTGTTTCTGTTTCGCATCGGGATGCTGATCGGGACCGGCATTAATGAGGTGAAATCATGAAAGAGACCGGATCACAACGGGAGCGCCCACGTATAGTTGTTATGGGCGGCGGAACCGGCTTGTCCGTCATGCT
Source organism: Paenibacillus sp. SEL3 (assembly GCF_054602585.1). Taxonomy (NCBI): domain Bacteria; kingdom Bacillati; phylum Bacillota; class Bacilli; order Caryophanales; family Paenibacillaceae; genus Paenibacillus; species Paenibacillus sp. SEL3. The sequence continues at coordinate 3,395,037 of NZ_CM137725.1, forward strand.
GCGGGGCTTAAAGCAAAAGCCGCTAGATATTACGGCTATTGTTACAGTCGCTGACGATGGCGGAAGTTCCGGGATTTTGCGCAGTGAGCTGCAGATGCCCCCCCCAGGGGATATTCGCAATGTGCTGACTGCCTTGGCTGACGTGGAACCAGTGATGTCAGATATGCTGAAATACCGTTTCGGTGCGGGATCAGGATTGTCAGGCCATAGTCTGGGCAATCTGATTTTAGCAGCGATGACCGATATATCGGGAGATTTTGTAACGGCGGTGCGTGAGCTTAGCCGTGTATTTGCTGTCCGGGGACGTGTGCTGCCAGCAGCCGAGGAAGGCGTTGTGCTAAGCGCCGAAATGGAGGATGGCACGGTGATTACCGGAGAGTCCAAGATCCCAGAAGCGGGCGGACGAATCAAACGCGTCTTTCTTGAACCGACTCACGTGGAGCCGTTGCCTGAGGCTGTAGAGGCCATTAATGAAGCTGATGCGATTTTGATTGGCCCCGGCAGTCTATATACCAGCATATTACCGAATTTGCTTGTACCTAAACTCGCTGAAGCTGTAGTGAAATCAGACGCTATCAAAATATTTGTCTGTAACGTTATGACCCAGCCTGGTGAAACCGATGGCTATACAGTAGGAGACCATCTGCAAGCTATTTTTGAGCATGTAGGGCATCATCTCTTCGACTATGTCATTGTAAATAACGGAGAAATTCCACCCCAAGTACAGGAAATGTATGCCGAGCAGGGAGCCAAGCCAGTTCAAGTAGACATGGGCGAGCTGACCGACCGGGGATATAAAGTGGTGGCAGATACATTAGTTCTGTTCCGCACGTATTTACGGCATGATGCAGACAAATTGAGCCAGCATATTTACCAATTGGTACAAAACTGGATATTAAGAAGGAGGTGAGTCCCTTGTCCTTTGCGGCACAAACGAAAAAAGAGCTTACGATGATTGAAAGCCAGTCCTGCTGTGAGAAAGCGGAACTATCTGCGCTCATACGTATGCTCGGATCCGTACAACTGTCGAATAAAAGGGTGATATTGGACGTGTCCACAGAAAATGCCGCGATTGCAAGGCGGATTTACTCCTTGATCAAGAAGCATTTTCAACTTCATATCGAACTGCTTGTACGGAAAAAAATGCGCTTGAAAAAAAATAATGTGTACATTGTCCGTATTCCTAATGATGTGCAACAACTGCTAAAGGATCTTTATATCGTCTCAGAAGGTTTCTTGTTCACTGACGGGATTAATCGGGATATTGTTCGGAAAAACTGTTGTAAGAGAGCTTATTTACGGGGCGCCTTTATGGCAGGTGGCTCTGTCAACAATCCTGAAGGATCATCTTACCACCTTGAAATTTCCTCGATGTATGAGGAGCATTGTCAGGCACTCGTTGATCTTGCGAATGAGTTTCATCTAAATGCTCGCTGTATTGAGCGAAAAAAAGGTTTTATTCTCTACATCAAGGAAGGCGAGAAGATCATTGAGCTGCTTAGCATCATTGGGGCGCATCAAGCCTTGTTCAAATTTGAAGATGTACGCATTATGCGCGATATGCGCAATTCCGTGAATCGTATTGTCAATTGTGAAACGGCTAATTTGAACAAGACAATTGGAGCTGCTGTCCGGCAAATTGAGAATATTAAGTTGCTGGAGAGAGAAGTTGGCTTGGAGACCTTGCCGGATAAACTGCGTGAAGTGGCAGAAGTTCGGCTCGCTCATCCCGATTTGAATTTGAAAGAAGTCGGGGAAATGCTCAAAGGGGTCGTGAGTAAATCGGGTGTAAATCATCGGCTTCGCAAAATTGATGAGATGGCTGACAAAATCAGGGGCGAAAATGGCCTGATTCCGTAAAAAGAATGTTGGTGGGGCTTTTAGCCCCAGTTTTTTTAGTTTTTTTTCTAGTGTCTGTCCCGGGTTAATGTTATAATGTGATAAATAAAATGGAGTAAGTAGTGTCCAGATTTATTTGATGAGGGGGTAAGCTGACATGTCAAAACATCCGGTAGTCGTACGTTTGAAAACAGGACTGCACGCCAGACCTGCTGCGTTGTTCGTACAGGAAGCGAATAAATATTCATCTGAGATTTTTGTGGAAAAAGATGACAAAAAGGTTAATGCCAAGAGCATCATGGGTATTATGAGTCTTGCCATCAGCACAGGTACTGAAATCAATATTAGTGCTGAAGGTGCGGATGCCGAACAGGCTGTAAACGCTTTAGTAAGTCTGGTTAGTAAGGTAGAGCTGGAAAATCAATAAACAAAGACTTGTTTTGTAATATGGTGTATGATCTTAGTGAAAAGCCCCTTTGGGGCTTTTTTTATATCCAGAAAAAAGTCTTCGAACACTCCTCAGTTAACTGTTTTATGTGTGGATTTATTGGATATAGAGGCCGTATTAAGTTCAAACTATAAATAATGAAAATCCTCGTGGTCATGCTCTGTTTCGGAAATTTGTACGCTTGGCTGCAACCTTTTTCCGTCTTTTCCGTCTGGAAGGTACAAACATTTACTAGAAAGAGGTTGAATTCAATGAGACTTTGGACAAAAACAGTAGCCACAGCAGTTCTCACAGGTGCATTAATAGCAGGGGGAGTAGCAGGAGGATTATGGACAGGGGCAGAGCGTGCTTATGCTGCGTCAACAGCTTCGACGGTAAACGGTGTAATTAATGTGATTGGAAGCGGGGAAGTATTGGCAAAGCCCAATATTGCTTATCTCTCTATCGGTGTACAATCGGAAGGGAATACGGCAGCCGCTGCTCAAAAAGCTAATGCTACAAAATTGAACAAGGTTACACAACTGCTGAAAGAAAAGTGGAGCATCAGCGGAGATGACATTCAGACCAGCCAGTTTTATGTACAGCCTAACTACACCTATAACGAAAAAGAAGGGCAGAAGCTCAAAGGCTACACTGCCAACCATACACTTTCCGTTAAATACCGCGATTTGGATAAAATAGGTCAGTTGTTGGATGAGGCGACCAAGTCCGGAGCCAATAACGTAGATAATGTTCGTTTTTCGGTGGAAGATCCTTCGACTTATGAGGAAGAAGCCATTACTAAAGCATTGGGAAGCGCACAATCTAAAGCCAGTGCTGTAGCTAAAGCGGCCAAACGCGGATTAGGTGCTCTTGTGAATGTGACGGTAGATGGCGGAGAAGCACAAGTCTTTACACAACGTGAAAATGCCATGTCAAAATCGCTCATGGATTTAGCAGGTAGCGGGACAGACATACAATCGGGGCAAGTAACAGTGAAAGTTCAGGTGTCGGCTCAATACGAAATGAACTAATATTAGATCATCAAACGAAGCCACAAGCGGCCTGCATCATGCGCAGGCTGGCTTGCTGGCTTTTTTTGTATACCGAAACCTTTTTGTAATGAGTCTGTCATAGCTAAGGGTTATTAGGTGTACAGATTGAAATCGGGGAGTGTACAGATTGTAAACTACATACAATGGGGTATAGATATAATAAGTAAAGTGATTATTTACACATAGACAATACAGAAATAATAACAGGAGGAATACTTAATATGAATAAGCATACGAAAAAATGGGGTTCAGCACTGCTGGCAGCAGGGATTTTAGCAGGAGTTGCAGCTGTTCCCGTTTCATATATCCAGGCAGCATCGATTAAACAGCAGCAAGCGGCAACACAGCAACCAGGAATCACTATCCAATGGAATGGTAAAACGTTGCCCGCTAAAGGTGTTCAAGTGAACGGGAGTACAATGATTCCGGTGGCCGCACTGCGTGACAGCTTGGGGATTCCAGTAAGCTATGATGCGAAAGCAACGACCTATACCGTAGGTAGCGGGTACAATAAACTTTACATTATGGCTTCTTCCTCGGATGCCTACGTCAACGTCAATGGAATCAATACACGTAGTATGGATGCCAAACAGATCGCTGGGAAGCTATACATTCCTATGAGTCTGTTGAAAGACTATCTAGGCATAGATGCTCAATGGAACGCAGCTCAGAAGACAGTAACGCTAAGTAAAAGTCAGCTAAACCCGATCACAATTGCGTCTCAAACACTTCCAGCTTCGAGTAATGCGAAGGTATCTTACAAAGTTAAGTATCCGCAAATCAGCGGCAGCCAGCTGAATCCTGAGGCAGAGCAAGCCATTAACCATGTGCTTAAAAAGCATGCAGAGGGTATATTGGCAGCAGGCAAAAAGATAATGGCTGAGGGAGAGGCTACAACAGAAAGACCGTATGATTTCGAAAATGATTTTGCAATTGCCTATAACAAGGACGGTATTCTAAGTGTGATTATGCAGGATTACTCGTATATGGGTGGCGCACATGGAATGACGGTACGTAAAGGATATACGTTCTCGCTCGCTGATGGTAAACTGCTGCAGTTGTCTGACGTATTGAAGGCGAATCCAAATTACAAAAAGTTCCTCAATGCTGATTTGAAGAAAAAAATCGATGCGCTTCAGGCTGGTGAAGGATTCGGTAAATTTAAAGAGCTGGCGGCAGATCAGAATTTTTATGTGACGAACAGTGGAGTAACAATCGTGTTTGATTTGTATGATTATGCGCCATACGCGTATGGAATTCCGGAGTTTACCTACTCGTTCGGTCAACTGCTGCCTCAAGGCGGAAAGCCTTTTGCGGGACAGATTTAATAGTAGAAATGAGTAAGTTGGACTGTCTATACTCTAAAAAACAATAAAGCAAAAAAGCTGCCTACCGGATAATAACATCCGGAGCAGCTTTTTCATTTACCAGCTATCGAGAGGCGAATTTCTTCTCTTATACACCTTCTGGAGAGGAGCTAGTTAGCACTTTATCAATAATACCGTATTCCTTGGCATCATCAGCAGACATGAAGTAGTCACGGTCTGTATCTTTTTCAATGCGTTCCAGTGGTTGGCCTGTGCGATCTGCGAGAATGCGGTTCAGTTTATCACGCATTTTCAGAATGCGGCGTGCGCGGATTTCGATATCCGTTGCCTGGCCTTGTGCACCACCCAGAGGTTGGTGAATCATAATTTCACTGTTTGGCAAAGCGAAACGTTTACCTTTGGCGCCTGCATTCAGCAAGAACGCGCCCATGGAAGCCGCCATACCTACACAAATCGTAGATACATCAGGTTTAATGTATTGCATCGTATCGAAAATGGCCATACCAGCTGTAATGGAACCGCCAGGACTGTTAATATACAAGTGAATATCTTTTTCAGGATCTTCGGCAGCCAAAAACAGCATTTGCGCAATTATAGAGTTGGCTACAACGTCATTGACGTCCGAGCCTAACAAAATAATGCGATCCTTTAACAGTCTGGAATAAATGTCATAGGCGCGTTCGCCGCGGTTACTTTGTTCTACTACCATAGGAACATAGCTCACGTCAAAAAACCTCCCTTAAATATCGTTAGTGGATTTGGTGGACATGCCGAGTACACGTCCCTTATTTATAAACTGTTACCGTATTAACCACATGATAAACAATTTCAAACAAAAAGTCAAAGAAAGTCAAACTAATGATTAAAAAAAAGAGCCCTCAGCGCTCTTATTGGTTAAAACATTATATAGAAGCATTTAAGCGTTCATTTAAAATGGCGCGCCCGCGAGGAATCGAACCTCGATCTCAGGCTCCGGAGGCCTACGTCATATCCGTTGGACCACGGGCGCATAGTTGATTCAATGCAAACAACTAACTAATTAAACAGCTAATTGGAAACAAAGATGATTATATGATATACAGCAGTGAATTGCAAGCTTTTATTAAATGCGCATATTCAGACAAATGGTTGAGAAATATAGGTTCAGATAGACTTGCATATGGAGCAAATATTGGTTAAGATATACGTGGGACTTAAAAAGTTATCCCGGGACGTTTTAAGACCAGTTAGAGATAGAGCATTAGAGACAGAACTTAGAAGTGTGCGGGAGTGGAAAGCATGCGAAAGATATTAGAAATACAGAAGCAGCTTCTGCCCGACCTCATGGATGTTTTGAAAAAAAGGTACACGATCCTGCATCAGATTATGCTGTCCGATGTTGTTGGACGCAGAACACTGGCAGCTTCACTGAACATGACCGAGCGCGTGTTGCGCGCCGAAACCGATCTTCTTAAAGCTCAGGGGCTAATTGAGATTGAGAGTGTAGGCATGAAGGTGAGCAAAGCAGGACTGGATCTGCTGGAACAGCTGGAGCCGATTGCGAACAACTTGTTCGGCCTGTCCCAATTGGAGGACCAGATTCGTCAAGCCTATGGTTTGAGGAAGGTGGTTGTCGTTCCAGGGGATTCGGATGTTTCTCCGTTAACAAAGCAGGAGCTGGGGCGCGCTGGAGCAAAAGCGTTGCTAAGTGTTATGGACGACGAGGATGTGGTCGCTGTAACAGGTGGCACGACGATTGCAGACGTGGCGGAACAACTGGCATTGCCTTCTAATGGCCCCCTTAAGGGTGGGTGGTTTGTACCGGCACGCGGGGGTTTGGGAGAAAGCATGGAAATGCAGGCCAACACAATTGCTTCCACAATGGCTCGCAAGGTCGGCGCTCAATACCGTCTGCTCCATGTACCGGATTTGCTCAGCAATCATGCTTACAACTCCTTGCTTGAAGATGCGAACATTCAGGATATATTGAGCCTGATTCGCGAGAGTCGTATCATCATTCACGGGATAGGCAACGCCATAGCGATGGCACATAGACGTAAACTTGATCCCGAAACCTTTGCCCAGATCAGCAGTGAAGGGGCGGTAGCCGAATCGTTTGGTTATTATTTTAACGAAGATGGCGTCGTTGTTCACAGAATGCTGACGCTTGGACTCCGATTGGAGGACATTAGGCGTACCGATACGGTTCTAGGTGTAGCTGGAGGCAAGAACAAGGCGGCCGCTATTCATGCGGTACTGCGTTTCGGGCAAGAAGACATTTTGGTCACCGACGAAGGCGCTGCTGTTGAGATTGTAAGTCGTTATTTAAATGATTAATATAGGATTTATGAATCTGTTGTCTTGACAGGCTTTCGGGTCTGTCTTGAATATATAAAACTAAACTAAACGAACTTTGGGAGGAACTCACTCATGACAGTTAAAGTTGGTATTAATGGTTTCGGACGTATTGGACGCCTTGCTTTCCGTCGGATTCAAAACGTGGAAGGTATTGAAGTAGTAGCAATCAATGACTTGACAGATTCCAAAATGTTGGCACATTTGTTGAAATATGATACAACACAAGGCAATTTCCAAGGACAAGTAGAAGTACATGATGGCTTCTTCAAAGTAAACGGTAAAGAAGTTAAAGTTTTGGCTAACCGCAACCCTGAAGAACTGCCTTGGGGAGACCTGGGTGTAGACATCGTTCTGGAATGCACAGGTTTCTTCACAACTAAAGAAGCTGCTGAGAAACATTTGAAAGGCGGCGCTAAAAAAGTTGTTATCTCCGCTCCAGCTACTGGCGACATGAAAACTGTCGTTTACAACGTAAACCATGAAATTCTGGATGGAACTGAAACTGTAATCTCTGGTGCTTCTTGCACAACGAACTGCCTGGCTCCTATGGCTAAAACACTGCAAGATAAATTTGGTATCGTTGAAGGTTTGATGACTACAATTCATGCTTACACTGGCGACCAAAACACTTTGGATGCTCCACATGCTAAAGGTGACTTCCGTCGTGCTCGTGCAGCAGCTGAAAACATCATTCCTAACACAACTGGTGCTGCTAAAGCAATCGGTTTGGTTATCCCTGAGTTGAAAGGTAAATTGGATGGCGCAGCTCAACGTGTTCCAGTACCTACAGGTTCCCTGACTGAGTTGGTAACAGTTCTGGAGAAAAACGTAACTGCTGAAGAAATCAACGCAGCGATGAAAGAAGCTTCCGATCCTGAAACTTATGGATACACTGAAGATCAAATCGTTTCTTCCGACATCAAAGGCCTCACTTTCGGTTCTTTGTTTGATGCAACTCAAACTAAAGTTCTGACTGTCGGCGACAAACAACTGGTGAAAACTGTAGCTTGGTATGACAACGAAATGTCCTACACTGCACAATTGATCCGCACGTTGGAATACTTCGCTAAACTGGCTAAATAATAAGAACTTTCTTATTAGTAACATCATAGAGCGGAAACAGGTTATTGTTTCCGCTCTTTATATATCAAAATGTGCCTTAAATTCCTGTTTCGTAAAATTATAAGGGTGCGGAGGAATATGGAGATGAACAAAAAGAGCGTACGTGATATAGAACTGAATGGAAAACGGGTGTTTGTTCGTGTAGATTTTAACGTTCCGGTTGAAGACGGTAAAATTACAGATGACAAGCGTATTCGTGAAACCTTGCCAACCATTAACTACCTGATTGAAAAAGGTGCAAAAGTTATTTTGGCAAGTCACTTTGGACGTCCAAAAGGTCAGGTTGTTGAATCCATGCGTCTGACTCCTGTTGGCGTACGTTTGTCTGAACTGCTGAAAAAGCCAGTAGTTAAAGTGGACGAAGCAGTAGGCGAAGCTGTTAAAGCGAAAGTGGCTGAACTGCAAAACGGCGACGTGCTGTTGCTTGAAAATGTACGTTTCTATGCAGGAGAAGAAAAGAATGATCCTGAGTTGGCGAAGCAATTTGCTGAATTGGCTGACGTTTTCGTGAATGACGCATTCGGCGCAGCACACCGTGCTCATGCTTCCACTGAAGGTATCGCTCATATTCTTCCGGCTGTTTCCGGCCTGCTGATGGAAAAAGAATTGTCTGTTATTGGTAAAGCTCTGTCGAATCCAGATCGTCCTTTTACAGCCATTATCGGCGGTTCCAAAGTAAAAGACAAAATCGACGTGATCGACAACCTGCTGAACATTGCAGATAACGTAATCATTGGTGGCGGTTTGACTTATACATTCTTCAAAGCTCAAGGTTATGAAGTGGGTCAATCTTTGCTGGATGAATCCAAACTGGACGTAGCTCTTGGATTTATCGAAAAAGCGAAGAAACTCGGCAAAAACTTCTATCTTCCGGTGGATATTGTTGTGTCTGACGATTTCAGCGCTACGGCGAACACAGATATTGTGGATATCGACGGCATTCCTGCAGCTTGGGAAGGCGTGGACATCGGACCAAAAACACGTAAAATCTATGCAGATGTGATCAAAAACTCCAAACTGGTTGTATGGAACGGACCAATGGGCGTATTTGAAATCGAACCTTTCGCTGGTGGTACTCGTGAAGTAGCGGAAGCTTGCGCAACAACAGAAGCATACACCATCATTGGTGGCGGTGATTCTGCGGCTGCGGCTGAAAAATTCCACTTGGCTGACAAGATGGATCATATTTCCACTGGCGGCGGCGCATCTCTGGAATTTATGGAAGGCAAAGCACTTCCGGGTGTTGTTGCACTGAACGATAAATAATCAAACGCACTATGCGTGAATAAAGCTTTAGGGCACCTAATAGTTAGGAGTTGAAACCATTGAGAACACCGATTATCGCGGGTAACTGGAAGATGTTTAAAACCGTACCAGAAGCTAAAACTTTCATCGAAGAGATCAAAGGCAAAGCAGAGGTTGCAGGAGTGGAAAGCGTGATTTGCGCACCATTTACGAATCTTCCTGCTCTGGTTGAAGCAGTAAAAGGCACGTCTATTAAAATTGGCGCACAAAACCTGCACTTTGCAGAAGATGGTGCATTTACAGGTGAAATTAGCGGCGGAATGCTGAAAGATCTGGGCGTAGACTACGTTGTGATCGGACACTCCGAACGTCGTGAATATTTTAATGAAACAGACGAAACGGTGAACAAAAAGGTTCATGCGGCATTCCGTCATGACCTGACTCCAATCGTATGTGTAGGCGAAAAGCTGGAAGATCGTGAAGCTGGACAAACCAAAGAAGTTGTAAAAGTGCAAACTGTAGCAGCTTTTGCTGGTTTGGCTAAGGATCAGGCTGCACAAGTAGTTGTTGCTTATGAGCCAATCTGGGCCATCGGAACAGGCAAATCCTCCACTTCGCAGGATGCGAATGAAGTGATTTCCTATATCCGCAGTCTGATTAAAGAGCTGTATGATGAAAATACAGCAAATGCTGTACGTATTCAGTATGGTGGTAGTGTAAAACCTGAAAATGTTACTGAGTACCTGGGTCAAAGCGATATCGACGGCGCGCTCGTGGGCGGTGCCAGTCTTCAACCGGCGTCGTACATCGCGCTTGTTGAGGGGGCGAAGTAAGATGACAGCACCAAAACCGGTAGCTTTAATTATTATGGACGGGTTCGGACTGCGTGACACCGTGGAAGGCAATGCGGTTGCACAGGCCAACAAACCGAATTACGACCGGTATTTACAACAGTATCCTCATACGACGCTGACGGCTTCTGGCGAAGCAGTAGGTTTGCCGGAAGGACAAATGGGTAACTCTGAAGTGGGTCACTTGAACATCGGCGCAGGCCGTATCGTATATCAAGACTTGACTCGTATTTCGAAGTCCATCCGTGAAGGTGAATTCTACGACAATGAAACACTGGTTAAAGCAGTGCAACATGCCAAGAAGAACAACACGAAACTTCACCTGTACGGACTTCTGTCCGACGGCGGCGTGCATAGCCATATCAGCCATCTGTTCGCTATGCTGGACTTGGCGAAAAAAGAAGGCCTAACAGAAGTGTACATTCATGCTTTCATGGATGGACGCGACGTTATGCCAGACAGCGGCGTAGGCTTCATGCAGCAGCTGATCGCTAAGATTCAAGAAGTGGGCGTAGGTAAAATTGCGACTGTACAAGGACGCTATTATGCTATGGACCGCGACAAACGTTGGGAACGTGTAGAGAAATCTTACCGTGCAATCGTATACGGAGAAGGACCTCAATACACAGATCCAATGGAAGCATTGAAAGAATCGTATGAAAAATCAGTGTTCGACGAATTTGTGGAGCCAACTGTTATTGTGAAGGCTGACGGAAGTCCTGTAGGGCTGGTCGAAAGCAATGACTCTGTTATCTTCCTCAACTTCCGTCCTGACCGTGCGATTCAACTGTCTCAGGTATTTACAAACGCGGACTTCCGTGGTTTTGACCGTGGCCCGAAATGGCCTAAAGATTTGCACTTTGTTTGCCTGACGTTGTTCAGCGAAACGGTTGAGGGCTTTGTAGCTTACGAACCGAAAAATCTGGATAACACGTTTGGTGAAGTGTTGGTTCAAAACAACAAGAAGCAATTGCGTATTGCTGAGACTGAAAAATATCCGCACGTTACTTTCTTTTTCAGTGGCGGACGTGATGTGGAGCTTCCTGGCGAAACTCGTATTTTGATCAACTCGCCTAAAGTGGCTACATATGACTTGCAGCCGGAAATGAGTGCGTATGAAGTAGCGGATGCTGCTGTTAAGGAAATCGAAGCCGACAAGCATGATGCGATTATCCTGAACTTTGCCAATCCGGATATGGTTGGACACTCCGGTATGCTGGAGCCAACGATTAAGGCGGTAGAGACGACGGATGAATGTGTTGGACGTGTTGTAGATGCGGTTAAAGCCAAAGGTGGCGTGGTTATTATCATTGCCGACCATGGTAACGCGGATATGGAAATTGATGAGCAGGGACGTCCGTTCACAGCTCACACAACGAATCCGGTTCCGTTCATTTTGACTGACGAAAATATCGTTTTGCGTGAGCATGGAATATTGGCTGACGTAGCTCCAACGCTTCTGGATTTGATGCAACTTCCGCAACCTGCGGAAATGACAGGAAAATCTATGATTGCATCCCGCAAGTAAGCTTGATTTAATAAGTATAGGCTTGACCAATAAATCATGATTCACAAAGGAGATTAAGTACAAATGACTATTATTTCTGACGTGTACGCTCGCGAAGTCCTCGACTCCCGTGGTAACCCTACGGTTGAAGTTGAAGTATATCTGGAATCCGGTGCTATCGGTAGTGCTATCGTTCCTTCCGGTGCCTCCACAGGCGCTCACGAAGCTGTAGAACTTCGTGATAACGACAAATCCCGTTACCTGGGTAAAGGCGTTCTGCAAGCTGTTAAAAACGTGAACGAAATTATTGCTCCTGAAGTAATCGGCTTGGATGCTGTGAACCAAGTAGAAATCGACACGCTGATGATCAAATTGGATGGTACACATAACAAAGGTAAATTGGGTGCAAACGCAATTCTGGCTGTATCCATGGCTGTAGCTCGTGCTGCTGCTGAAGCTCTGGGCTTGCCACTGTACACTTACCTGGGCGGATTCAATGCTAAACAATTGCCAGTACCAATGATGAACATCGTTAATGGTGGCGCTCATGCCGACAATAACGTTGACGTACAAGAGTTCATGGTTCTGCCTGTAGGCGCTCCTACATTCAAAGAAGCTCTGCGTGTAGGCGCAGAAATCTTCCACAACCTGAAATCCGTACTGAACTCCAAAGGTTTGAACACAGCTGTTGGTGATGAAGGTGGTTTTGCTCCTAACTTCAAATCTAACGAAGAAGCTCTGTCCACTATTATCGAAGCGATCGAAAAAGCTGGTTACAAACCAGGTGTTGACGTATTCCTCGGTATGGACGTTGCTTCCACTGAGTTCTTCAAAGATGGAAAATATACTTTGGAAGGCGAAGGCAAATCCTTCACTTCTGCTGAGTTCGTTGACCTGCTTGCTTCTTGGGTTGATAAATACCCAATCATCACTATTGAAGATGGTTGCTCCGAAGATGACTGGGAAGGTTGGAAATTGCTCACTGAAAAATTGGGCAACAAAATCCAATTGGTTGGTGACGACCTGTTCGTAACAAACACAGAGCGTCTGGCTAAAGGTATCGATGAAAACATCGGTAACTCCATCCTGATCAAAGTAAACCAAATCGGTACGCTGACTGAAACATTCGATGCTATCGAATTGGCTAAACGTGCAGGGTACACAGCTGTTATCTCTCACCGTTCCGGTGAATCCGAAGACAGCACAATCGCTGATATCGCTGTTGCAACAAATGCAGGCCAAATTAAAACAGGTGCTCCTTCCCGTACTGACCGTATTGCGAAGTACAACCAATTGCTCCGCATTGAGGATCAACTGGGTGAACTGGCTCAATACCACGGCCTGAAATCTTTCTACAACCTGAAAAAATAATATTGCGCAAAAATGCTGATGGCGTTTCTGACCCATGATTTATGATCATGAAGTCTGAACGCTCAAAGCTTTTACGCATGAATAAAACAGGCCTACTCGCCACCGCGAGCAGGTCTGTTTTTTGTTATTATGGATGTGTATGAGAATTTATAACTTTGCAAAGGCTTAATGGCTGAGTGACTTGCTATAGCTGTTGTTATCTACTGGAAGCTGTGGTAGAATAAAAATAGTGTTTTGCGTTAATCTCCGGCTATTTATAACATGATATGTACATGTTTTCATAAAAGAGGCTGTGTTGTTTTGCAAAACAGATGTATAAGCTCAGGAGGTGGGATTTTTCATGGAAATCTTTTTGAAAGTGCTGCTCGTTGTGTTCTCGATTGCTGTTATTGCGGTTGTTTTACTGCAAAAGGGGAAAAGCGCAGGTTTGTCCGGTGCCATCTCTGGCGGTGCTGAGCATCTGTTCGGCAAGACAAAAGCTCGCGGTATGGATTTGATTTTACAACGCGCAACTGCTGTTTTGGGTGCGGGTTTCATGATCGTTTCTGTTTTAGTTGCATTTTTTGCAAAATAAGATAAATATGTACCTTAAGCCTTCGTTTCGCGGGAAACGGGGGCTTTTTTTAGATTTTGGACAGGCAGGGATGCCGTCGATTAAATTCGTGTATACTAGGGTATGAGTATATTAAGAGCCTTGTATCAGGAACAAGGACATGCGGATTTTATTACTGAAAATTAAAGGTCACCCGAGGTGGACAATATTATGATAACAGAGCAACAACTACTTGATTTTATGCGCGAGACCGCATACAAACCCATGACTTACCAGGAGCTGGAGCAGCATTTTGATATTAAGGATGCCGAAGATTTCCGTGAATTTCTTAAGCTTTTGAATGCCTTGGAGGAAGAGGGGAAAATTCTGCTGACCCGCACAAACCGTTATGGCGTGCCGGAACGGATGGATTTGCAGCGTGGGCGTTTGCAGGCTCATGCCAAGGGATTTGCCTTTTTGATTCCAGAGGACCGGGAGCACCCGGATGTATATATTCATGCTAACGACTTGAAGAGTGCGATGAATGGAGATACGGTACTGGTAAGAGTGACGTCGAAGGGACCTGCGGGTGGCCGATTAGAAGGCGAAGTTGTGCGGATCGTGAAGCGCGCAGTGCTTCAAGTAGTAGGCGTGTTTCAGAGCCACGAAGCATACGGTTTTGTTTTGCCGGATGATAAGCGCATTAACCGGGATATTTTCATTCCAAAGGATAGCTTCAACGGAGCTGTGAACGGGCAAAAGGTCGTTGTGCACATTGTGAGCTATCCAGAAGGACGAGCTGCGGCGGAAGGCGAAGTGTTGGAGGTTTTGGGTCATAAGGATGATCCAGGCGTTGACATTTTGTCCGTTATTCGCAAGCATCAGCTTCCGGAAGCTTTTCCAGATGAAGTGACAGAGGAAGCCGAGAATGCTCCCGACGCGATTACGGAAGAAGAGATTGTACGTCAGGGACGGCGCGATCTGCGTGATAAGATCATTGTTACCATTGATGGTGAGGATGCCAAAGACCTGGATGATGCTGTCAATGTAGAGCGCTTGCCGAACGGAAACTACCGTCTGGGCGTTCATATTGCCGACGTAGGGTATTATGTGCGTGAGAACTCCAAGCTGGATCAGGAGGCATATAACCGCGGTTGTAGCGTGTATTTGGTTGACCGTGTCATTCCTATGCTTCCACATCGACTTTCGAATGGAATATGTTCTTTGAATCCACAGGTGGATCGACTGACTTTATCCTGTGAGATGGAATTCAATGAGCATATGAAGGTTGTAAAGCATGATATTTTCACCAGTGTGATTAAAACGAAGGAACGGATGACGTACACTAACGTTCGCAAAATCCTCGAAGAGGAAGATGCTGAACTGATGGAACGGTACAAGGATCTGGTTGATGTATTCGGCACGATGAAGGAATTGGCATTGAAGCTGCGTGCTAATCGAATGCGCCGAGGTGCAGTTGATTTTGATTTTGATGAAGCCAAAGTGATTGTTGATGATGAAGGTAAAGCTGTCGATATTGTGAAGAGGGATCGTACGATAGCTGAACAAATTATTGAAGAGTTTATGTTGGCGGCCAATGAAACGGTAGCTGAACATTTCCATTGGCTCAAAGTACCTTTCTTGTACCGGATTCATGAGGACCCAGATCCAGAGAAGCTGCAAAACTTTATGGCTTTCGCAGCTAATTTTGGGCATCAGATCAAAGGTAGAGGGAATTCCATTCATCCGCGTGCACTGCAAACGTTGCTGGAAGACATTCAGGGTACGAAGGAGCAAACCGTGCTTAGCACGATGATGCTGCGTTCGATGAAGCAGGCAAAGTATGATGCGGAGTCGACAGGTCATTTTGGACTAGCAGCGGAATATTACTCTCATTTTACATCGCCGATTCGTCGTTACCCTGACTTGGTGATTCACCGTGTCATTCGTGAGGTATTGGAGAATGGCGGGGCTTTAACAGCCGAACGTCAGGAATATTTGACTGCACGTATGCCTGATATTGCGCAGCAATCTTCCGAGCGTGAGCGTGTAGCTGTGGATGCAGAGCGTGATACAGAGCAGATGAAAAAGGCTGAGTACATGCTGGATAAGGTCGGCGAGGAATTCGAGGGAATCATCAGCAGTGTAACCAGCTTCGGAATGTTCATTGAGCTCGACAATACAGTGGAGGGTCTGACGCGTCTGAGTGCGCTTACGGACGACTATTATCATTTTGACGAGCAGCATATGGCGTTGATCGGCGAACGCACCTCCAAGGTGTTCCGCATTGGAGATGAGGTTAAGGTTCGGGTCGCGCGTGTAAATATGGAAGATTACACAATTGACTTTGAACTTGTCGATATGAAGCAACGGCAACGCCGTGAACGGACTGGCGGTACAGGACAGGGCGGAGGCTTTGCGCGTGGCGAGAGCCGTGGTAAAGGCAAAGGCCGAGAAGGGCGTGACCGCAAGGGCGGCAAGGATAAGACTGGCAAAGAGGGTAAAGGCAGTCGTGATGTTACCGGGAAGCCAAAAGAGGCTGGCGCAGGTAACGGAGGCATTAGCACCGCAGGCCGTTCAGGGCGCGGCGGTGGGAACGGGGCAGGAGCTGGTTCAGCTAGCAGCTTCGGCTTTGGCAGTGGCAAGGGCGGGTATAACTCGCCAGCATCCGGGGCAAGCAAGCGACGGAAGAAGACGTCTGCCAGCGGTATTTTCATCGGCGGAGCAGCTACACCAGGAAGTGATGCCAGACCAAACGGTGAAGGAGCAGCACGACGCAAACGGAAGAATAAGGGCGGAAGTGGCGGCAATAGCACCGCTGGCTTTGTGCGGAAAAAGAAGAAGTAGGTGGCTATACTTGCTTGCTAGAAGGCAGGAGTCTTCTTTCGTGGCAGGGGATGAAACTAATCATGCGACTTAGGTATAAAGGCGGTTTCTGTCTGCAGTAACGGATAGGAGCCGCCTTGTTTTAAGTGTGATGTTAGTGTTAGTTAGAAATGTAGAAGGCTTGACCCTTCTTGCTTTTACCATCTGAAATTTGTTACAATATATTTCTAGGTGGCTCTTTGTAGCCAGATTTTGATGCCTGGATTTCAAGAGTGAATTACGTTATTCATAAGGAGTGGTATTCATGGGTAAGAAGGCAGACGGGAAAGTGCTCGCCCAGAACAAAAAAGCTTCCCATGACTATTTTATTGAGGACACCTACGAGGCGGGCATGGTATTAACGGGAACGGAAATTAAGTCTCTGCGAAATGGTCGTTCCAATATAAGTGATGCATTTGCTACGATCCGTAATGGCGAAATTCATATTCACAATATGCATATCAGTCCTTTTGAGCAAGGTAATCGTAATAATCCTACCGATCCGACGCGTACGCGTAAGCTGCTGTTGCATAAAGAGCAGATTCGCAAGCTTATCGGTCTGTCCAAACAGGAAGGTTACACGATTGTTCCGTTAAAGATTTATGTTCGCAATGGTTATGCCAAGCTTTTGCTCGGACTGGGTAGAGGTAAAAAGCAGTATGATAAACGTGATGCTGCCGCTAAACGCGATGCACAACGTGATATCCAACGCGCTTTGCGCGAGAAGCAGAAAATTGCGAGATAAGTTATTGTATTATTAGTTATGGTACAAATTACGTGGAAAAGTTACTTGTTCCTCTAATGGTGCTATTTTATAAGGCTTAAATGGCTTCATTTCGTTTCGTAATGACCTGTAATATGGTATACTAACGAAGTAGTCAGTTTTAAAGCTTTTAACTTTGTTCGAGTGTTGAATCTTAGGATTCAGCTTTTGATATTATGCATGCTTATGCTCCGGTATTTCCGGATTTATCCGTGGAGCCCTTTTATAATAAGGGGGCGTTTATGGATTCGACGGGGATAGTTCGAGCATGGGTAGCGGGTAGTGGGGACGCGTCCGCTTCATCAACGCTAAAGCCTATTAAACGGCAAACAACAAAACAACTACGCTTTCGCAGCCTAAGAAACTGTGTGCGTGCTTCTACTCTGCATCGCCCATGTGACAGGGATAGGGGCTAACAAATAGTGGGATACGCTGTCTCATCTCCGCCTGCGGTGAGCTGAAGAAGATAATCAGGCTGACCCAACGTATAGCCGGTTACGGGGCGATACTCGGGTGACATCAAAACTGTGACTACACCCGTAGAAGCTTATGTGTCGTTATCTTCGGACAGGGGTTCGACTCCCCTCGCCTCCATCGATCAAATCCACAACTTGTAGCTTAAAGATGACTTCTACGTGTTCCTTGTAGACGATCACCTTTTCTACATAGCTGCCGATGAACTTCTTGATCTCAGGAAGGTTCCGGCTGGTGATGTGGTCCTGAAAGCCAGAAAGCAGTTGTCGCAGAGCATCCTCTGTGATGGCTGCTTTTTCTTTTACCTGCTGAGCCTCAAGCAGTTTCGTTTCTAGCTCAATCTTTTGCTGTTCCAGTGAGGACAACTTTTCGAGAATGGTAGGATTGTTCAGACCGCCAGCCACCGCATTTACAATGTTATCGATCTGGCGCTCTACACCTTCCAGACTCTTGTTCAGGCGTTGTTGATCGGCTTTCACATGAGTTTCTTTGGACTTCTGGTACTCATTAAGCTGTTTAGCCAGAAGAGGGATAGCTTCATCGTTAAAAATCTTCTCTTGGAGTTGGGTTAGTACATAGGCTTCAATGTACTCCCGGCGTAATTCGGGATTCTTGCATGCCTTTGTTCGGTCACGGTTGCCGCAACGGTAGGTAACATATTTGAGCTTGCTTCTACCGCTGTATTTGGTATTGCCCATCATGGCATACTGAATACCTACGTTTTTCAAACATTCCCCGCAAACAATAAGTCCACTAAGCAGGTACATTTCTTTTGCCTTGTAAGCGCCAGGTTGGCGCTTGTTTTGATTCATCTTATCCTGTGCCTTCTGAAAATCTTCCTTGGTTACAAGTTGTGGCATACCACCTTCGACACGAATCACATCTTCACTATTTTTGTGTCGATTACCATTACGCTTACCAGCCGCATCCTTGCTGTCGGTGAGGTTGAAAATGTAAGTGCCTGTATACTTTTCATTGCGAAGAATGGTACCTAAGGTTCCTTTGCTGATCGGTTTCCCATAACGTGATGTGTAGCCTTGCTCCGTCAGTTCCCGAATGATCTGATTATAGCCGTGGCCAGCGAGGAACATAGAAAAAACAGTTTCGACGATGCCGCGTTCCTCTTCATTAATGATGTACTTTTTTGTTACAGGATCTACAGCATAGCCGATGGGAGGTAAGCCGCCTGTATGTTTACATTGGTATGCTGTTTCTTTCATTCCCTTCATGACCTCACGGGCCAAGTTTTTGGAATAGTACTCAGCCATACCTTCCAGAAAAGTTTCCATAATGATACTTTCGGGAGAGCCATCTAGGTTTTCGGTGACGCTGTACAGTTTAATACCGTTCAATTTCAGTTTGCGTTTGTATTTAGCACTGTCGTATTTATCCCGGCTAAAACGATCCAGCTTATGAACGATGAGCACATCAAAAAGGCCTTTTTCACTATCGACAATCATTTGCTGGAACTGTGGGCGTTTGTCTGTGGTGGCGCTTTTGGCGCGGTCGATATAGATTTTAACGAGTTCAAAGCCTTTTTGTTTGCAGTAGGCTTCAATGGCTCGAACCTGAGCGTCAATGGATTCATCCCGTTGGTTGTCACTGGAGAAGCGAGCGTAAGCTGCGGCGCGTTGAATGGTCATTAGTATAGTTACCCCTTTCGATGAAGGCGAATGATGATGGTGATGAATTTGTAAAAGAAGGTGAATCTGAGGGAAAGAGTAGCCCCTCTGTAAAAGGAGAGGCCACAGATTGATATATCTAACAAAAGCGTTAAAGTATTAAAGTGTATGGATGTGTTCGCGTTCTGAAAAGTCTACCGCTTAGGTATCATCAGGAACGTAACTGTGAGCCTATCGTTTTCGCTTCAAAATGGTATCCAGCATTTCAACGGCAGGTTGGTAGTATGAAGTAGTCGTTTCCCGTACCTGATCGGAAGTAAGCCAGGAAGAAGCATCGGGATCAGTACAAAATTGTTTGAGCTTGCGTCTGGAAATACGAGTCGAGTAATGCATTGGCATGAGAGCAAAAACCCCTTACTTATCTTTTTTTAGATTGGGCGATGATCTCGAATGCCAACTGAGCAGCAGCGACGATCAACGTGAGTATGGCTTGATTCATTACATGAGCCCCCTTTGCTTGAGGCTGACAAACGAGTCATCGCCCAAAATGATGTGATCCAGCAGTTCAATGCCTAAAATAGCACCGCTTTGTTGAAGCCGCTTGGTCATGTCCAGATCTTCCGTAGAAGGATCTGGCTTGCCAGAAGGATGATTATGACAAGCAATGATGGACGCAGCGTTGGACAGCACCGCTAGTTTAAACGTCTCCCTCGGGTGTAACAAGGACGAGCTGAGTGTACCCAGCGAAACCAACTGTAAGGCCATGGGCTGGTTCTTGGTGTTCAGGGTTAGGACACAAAAGGCCTCCCGGTCACAGTCCCCGATGAACTCTCGGAAAAGGCAAACGGTGTCCTCAGGCCTGTGAACCACCCGATCTGCAAAGAGCAGGGATTTCTCTCGAATGGTGTGCAGGTGTAGCACCTGTACACGTTTAGCGGTTTGTTTCATGGTGTTCCTCCTTTAAACAGGTTGTGATGTAGTCTTGTGATCAGGACTACAAAAATATAATGTCTGTTTGAAAGAGGAGTTGAAACGGATTACCTGTTTAGGTGGTGGCGCTGGAGCGACCCGAAAGTGACGTTTGTGAAAGCCTGTGCCACTAGCCTCTTTCTTTGCAGGGCATGGCTTTTTTAGGTGTCGTGGCGTTTGTGACCCTTTTTCTGGGAAACTACTCTTTTTATTTTTAGATGATGAAGGATAAAAAAATTGTCAGGGGGGAAAAAGAAAGCCACAAGCGCCCCACTTTCTCCAAATCCCTTACCAGGCAAGGAATTGAGATGTGGCGTACCTTCGATGTATCTGTCACATCCTCGCCCCTGACTGCCCCACAATGCCTCTTGCTACCGCTTAATCCAGGTCTTCAATGTTATCAACGACTTGGACCTGAGTGCTCTTCATCCAAGAAGGCTTAGGCGCGGTTTTCAGGCAAATGCCTTTGATTAAACGTTCCCCACCAGACTTACTGGTTTCAAATACAATTCCTTGTTCATTCAAAACTTCTTTTATTTTATTCGTCAGTTGCTGATTGCTTATGTTGAACAGACCGTTATGGCCTTCACGCTGACACCAGCTTACAAAACCGGCCTTTAGATCCTTGTTAAGTAGTTTACTCTCAGGATTAGCTTCAATCATATCCTCAACAAACACTTGAATTGGATTAATCATTTGGCTGTACTGGTTAGCCAGTTGCTGTACCTTTTTTGACTTTGTAAAACGGTAGGAGTGTTTACGTAAACGTTCCAATCCTTTTAACGCGAAGTTCAAAATACCAGCACCTTCCTTCATCAGCTTGTCCTTCAAATCCGGATCTTTTTGCTCGTCTGTAAATGTCTTTTCAAAGGGAAGAATGGTCATTTTACGAATGAGTCCGTAACTTTTGTCCTTGGAGTAGGGCAGGTTGTTGGTTGCAAATATGAGCTTACAAAATAGTTCCTGCATGTACCCTTGTTTAAACTTTTCTTCGGTACGAACAGGATCACCAGAAGCGATGGCCTTTAGGTAGCTCGTTTCAATCCCCTTACTGCCGACTTCATTCTCGGTGGTGATGTTGACCAACTTGTTGATCATCTCAGAGCGAGCAAAGGGCTTCTCCAGATCATTTAACGAAAGGGCTGAGGTATTCCGCTCTCCGACCAAATTTTTTAGCACATGAATGAGTACAGACTTTCCGTTAGACCCTTTTCCGTAAAAGAGAAAGACTTGCTCGGCTTTGGTGGATGTGGTCAGGCAGTAGCCAAAGATTTCAGCAATGAGGTCAATACGCTCCTGGTCCTGGTCGAAAATATCATTCAAAAAGGCCTCGAATTTTGGGCATGTAGCTTTAGAGTCATACTCGATGGGAACCTGTACGCTGGAATAGAACGTAGGACGATGTTTTTCCAATTGGAAATTACGTAGGTCAAGCATCCCGTTTTCCAGGTTAATGTAGTCGCGCTTGCTGTCCATTGGATGTTCCCGTGTGCAATCACGTGTCAAGGCAGTCATGTACTCTGCTTCGATTTTAGAACTCCAGAAATAAGGAACCCAAGTGTGAAGAATTCTTCGTACATTCTTTTTGAGTACATCGGGAAGTTGATCTCGCCACACTCCAGAATTGTAAACATAGTAGCGTTGCTCAGGAGCTACAAAAATAGTTTTGAGGTAATGACGACGGATGAATTCTGAAAACAGGTTAGGGTTTAAGCGAGCCGGCTTGTTGTTATTATCTAGGGTGAAACCAACGTCTTTCGGACCTTTATTGTACACAGACCTCAGTTTGGCCGTTTTGGACATGTAGGGATTAGGACGAGTACTTTTTTTTGTTTTGGGTTGGCTCAACATTTTAGCAGGACTATTCACGATGATTCCCTCCTCATTTTTACGTACATGGTGTTGAAAGCAAGTGGTGATTTGTTGTTCATTACAGCCAAATGTGCGGCAGCGCGTAGGCGGCTTCTTGTTCTGCTGTAATTGACGAATGCGATTCTGACTATGTGTGTCGTGTTTATCCGAAAGCGCCGAAAACTCTAATGCTAATTCCTCTGGGAGTAACTGTACCCACTTAAACCAGGTTTCTTCATCCAGGCCATGTTGTTGCTGGGTGGCATAATCCTGGGCAAAACGAGGGCAACGATCGTACAAGGTTTTCAGGTTACCTTGCACGTTGTTTTGTGCAGATGCAAACGTATTTTTGTTGGTTGGCACCCGAGTAGGACGCTGGAAAATCCATGAGGGTGCTTCTGCCAGCACTGTACTGGCCTTTAGGGTTCGATGATCCATTGGTATTGACCTCCGTTTGTATGAATGGATGGGGGGAGAACGGTCTGACGTCCACTTCCCAACACGTTTACTTCGCAATGTGACTCCGTCGGGTGTCGCTCAACCCAACTAGTGAACGACGATCCTTCCGGGATTTTGTACAAGTACCTCATTCCTCCGCCTGGGGTACTGAATTGCAATGTAGAGGGTACATTCCCTTGGGAAAGGCGCTCTAGGATGTCAAATCCCTTCTCTCCATCCACGTCGATGCCGATGATGCCACTATTCTCTCCTAGTACCAAACCGATGTTACATGACGGGTATTTGGAGAGCCAACGGTCAATCTTGGCTTGGGGTGGTGGCACAGCCTCTTGCCATCCCTTCAAAAAAGGGGCTTTTCCAGGATGACTGCACGTTTCTTTATGCCTCTCAGACATTCCTTCGTGATCGTGAGGGCAAAGCGGAATGACAGGTAAGCCCATGTCAGCGTATTTGTAAAAGTAGTGTCGTATTTCCTCCGTACGATCTGTAGTGTCTTTGTGTCGGTCTGCATTGTTCATGTTGTTTCCTCCCGTTTATGTCTTCTTGCTTGTCTTTCTATTTTTAGAATATGACAAGATTAAAGCGCAAAATAGGGAGAAAATTTTTATATTTCTAAACCCCTTGATATATTCATTTATTTGTGGTATTAAATGATTTTTAATTTGGTTAAAATACTGGTTTAACGAATCTTGTAAACAAAAAAAAGGCGGAGCTCCTTCCGCCTTTTCCTACTACCTTAATTTATCTTGATATGCACTTAATTTATATCTTTCAGGCTTGAACTTGTACTCATTAGAATTCATATTGGTTTTATTATCTGCAGGTCTTGAATTGATGAATTCATCTATTTCCTGAATTTGTTTTTCAGACCATTTTAATTGATGTTTTCTTTCTTCTTTTTCCTCTCTGTACTGTTCGCGGGCCTGCTCTAAGATATCTTCAATGGGAGAAAGTGATTTATCCCAATCTTCTATTTCCTTTTCAGATATAGCATTAATTTCAGAACTTCTGATGTCGTCGGCTATGTTTACGATCGAATTGAAATCATGATTAATCTTAACAATCAAGTCTTTATAAAAACGAAGTAGCTCTACTTTATCGGCATCATTCAAAGAATAGTTTTTTAATATTGGAAAGATCCTGTCAATCTTTTCCGTCACAAATGGAACCAGTTCCTGCTCGATCATTTTTGTGGCTTGCGTTAGATGAACTCTAGTTAGATTATACATTTTCTCCACATAATGGTTATATTGAAGGGGAGTAGTTCCGTCTTTCAGAATGAGTGCCACCAAATCTACAATTTCTTCCAATTCAGAAAGATCAAACTTTTTGGATTCGGTTTTGTACCTCTCGCGAAGGAAATTAATTTCCTCGTTTGTCAGTTGTTTTTCTAAATCAAAGCTCTTTAAATCTGAATAGAATTTCCTAAAGGCTTGAATAGTCTTTCCTGACCGAAGGGATAATAGCTTTTTAATACTTCCTTTTTGGGATTCAGGCAAGGAGTATTCGTTCCTATCTGGATGTTTAGAGATTTCGGTATCTACCCCTAAAATCCTCAAGATAAGTAAAAAATCATATCTTTGTGCTTTGATGAAGTCCTTCTTTTTTTCCTCTAAGTCATAAGGGTCCAATTTCTTATACTTCTCTTCTTTATCAGATTCCTGAAACAGCTCTTCTCCAATTTTCGAAAATGGAATTTTAATGATTGTATCCATGTCATCGCCACCTAATAGTTTTTCTTATTTTATGATGAAAACTTAGTGGGGGGCAATCTTTGTCTCTCAGGATGGTGATACAAAGGGGAACAAAAAAAAGACGAGTATTCTAACTCGTCTCCTTGTGTAATATGATCTAGCTACTGTGTATTTTTTACGAAAACACCACCCGTGTAATTGTATTCCTCGTACAGTCCCTGCGAACCGTATGGAAGTAGGAGCTGGTTGCCAGACATTAAAATATCCGTTTGTCCCATGCCACTCCACATCAGTTCTAAAGGTGAAGTCCCTTGTTCCGAAGCCATGAAATTATATGTGAGTATCCATACGTACATGTCGGCTTGCCCATCACTCGCAACCAAAACAATTTCAGGCGTTCCATCTTGAGTAAAATCATGTTCTTTGACAGCCAGGGAGTAATCAGGTAACAGGTCTCCAAATTTATCAAAGGGAGTACTGCCTTCTATGGAAGGCAAGGGTATGTTCCAACCCTGCTCCAAAGCATGATCGACGACTTGTACCTTAATCCCATTGGGATGATCTAATCCCAGCACAATGTCCATGTTATCCCCATCTAAACGAACAGGGTAGGTGAGATCGGCAGGAGGAGTCCAGTGCTTGAAATCCTTTAAGCTCACCGTTAGGGCGGCACCTACTGCTGGAGCTGGAGTCTGTGCTTCCTTCACAGGTGTTGTAGCTACCCGTACAGGAGGAGCGGATTCCTGTACAGGTAACTTGGTTTCAGTAATGTCTTGAGTCGGGGGTTCTGACTGAGAGGACGTTGAAGTGGAGGAAGTAGAGGTGCTTTCTTGCCAAGTTTCTTTATCAGAGGATGAGGGGTTTCCATCCAGTTTGGAAGTAACCTCTACTAAAAAATAAGTCCAGTCCGACAGATCTTGTCCATTTCCGTCAATAGCGTAAGCAACGGGAGTAAATTGATTTTCAGCAAACACTTGAAACACGGTTTGAATGTTGATGCTCACGCCTTGATCGGTGTAGGTGGCTTGGTACATGACGTATTTGTTTACATCTTCTTCGTTGCCGCCCTTGTTGACCTGTTTCCAGACGACATTGCTAAAATACTTGTCATTGCTCAGGGCTTCGTCCATCGTATGATGGGTGCCGCCTGGAACCGTAGCATCTTTAACCCAGGTGACGTATGGATTATGAAAGCCTCCGCGTGATGCAATGACAAGCAGTAAAATGAGAATCGCCACAATTCCCGCACTTACTATGCCAAATATTTTTTTAGGCTTGTTGCTTAGGACTTGGGGAACGATGGGATTTTGTCCCGTTTTTGTGTTGTCGGAATGTTTTATTTGATTAATTGTATCGGCTAAAAATTGAACGAATGAGTTTGAATCACCTTTAGAACCAGTTAGGATGTTCAGGTTGTTTCCTGAGCGCTGGCCGATTTGAATGTTGGTGTTAAAGGTGCGCCACAGAAAAAGAACGGTCAAAAGTAAGGGGAAAAAGTTCATGGTGATCAGAGTGACGAATACAAACAAAATAGCAAACACCAAGTCAAACCAATTGATTTTGGAACCCACAGCCACGGAGTTGATGTGGGTGAGCGGAATGTCCTGAGTCGATGGTTGTAAGGGGAAAGCGCCTAAGATGAAGTTTTGTCTAGTGAGCAACAGCTTTTCGTCCTCGAATGTAACGGTTGTTTTCTTTTTTAAGTACGTAAGGTAACTGAAACCTCCGTTCCATTCAAAAGTGAAATTTTTCGGAGGGGGTGGAACTTGTTCAGTCTTGGTTAGCATGTGCGGTACACCTTTCTACATTGATTTAACATAGCTAATGAAAATAAATATAAGTTATGAGATTTGTATTATAAATTAGTCCAGTTTAGTTATTCGTTGTTTTGTGCAAAAGGCCAGCTTTGGGCTGGCCTTGTTTCCTATCTTTTAAAGAAACCCACCAGGGCTACATCCACATATTCCTAAAGATCCATTTTCTAATGACTACACCGAGTATTGCACCGAATACGATGCCTGAAATGATGCTCGTATCCGTAGAAATAGATCCAATCAGTCCAAGGACTGCTCCCCCAATAGCCCACTTCATTAACATTCAATTCAACCCTTTCAGTATGAAATAGAAGACGATTTTGGCGACTTTCCATCTATGCAGGATACTGATGACATACAATTTGGCCTACTACTCAAGTACTATAAGTAAGATAAATCCATTATAGAGTACTTATAATACCTTAAACAAGATATTTTTATAGTTTAGTAGTATTACTTAACCTTATTCATTTTAACTACCCTTACTTTATAAGGGGTGCATAGGATGTCTGATTTGTTAAAATTGGTCGGAGCAAGGATCAGGAATTTACGCAAGCAGCGAGGACTTTCTCAAGCAAAGCTTGCAGAACTGTCCGAATTACAGGACTCCTATATTGGCGGCATTGAACGAGGAGAGCGAAACATATCGCTGAAATCAATTGATAAAATTACTTCTGCACTTGAAGTTGAACCTGTCGAAATTTTTAGGTTCGGCTCGTTAGATGGAATTGAAGGAAATACAGAGAAGCATCATGTTATAGAAATGCACCGTTCTTTACTCATGGAAAGAAGTTTTGAGGAGGTTGCAATGATTCAAAGAGTTGTGCGCGACATGCTTCATACATTTGATAAAGAAAAGAATAAATAATGTAGTTTTCAATGTAATTTTACGATGATTAGATCAAAGATCATGCTCCTTAATATATTTCTTATTAACAGTAATTTTTGTTCCCTGAAAATGAGTGTAAAACTTCATGTCACGAGTCGATTGGTTGGCTTGTACTGTAAAAGCCTGTTGGAGCGAAGAATCGTCCGTAATGAAGTAATCCCGTCCTTTCTGCTTACCAAACAAGGAAATGAGAGCATATTTAAAACTGGCGGGATTACAAATGCCTCCAGTACCCAAAGGGAGCAGCTCAACGACCTGTCCTATGGTAAGTTTTTGCCCCACATCAGGCTGTTTATCCAGTAAGGAGAGCAGGCAAGCAAATAGAACATCTGCATTGGAGCGCAAAGTGATTTTCTCCAAGTCGTAGTGTTCTGTTTTAGCGTCATTCCATGAGAATTGCCAGATGTGTGGCTCACTAGTCATGTAGCTGCTATCTACATTTTTGTAAGCATGACGGTTGCCGTATGCTTTTAGAAAACGGTCGAGTTGAATACGGTTGTGATCACCAAAGGAAAGCTTGGGTAAGATGGCGCGGAAAAAGCTAGTGTAATTTTCGAGGTCAAGTAACGAACGTGACAAACTACGGTCGTTTTCCTGGTGATTGATTGTTTGAAGCAATTCGTACATGGCTTGAAGGCGATGGGAGTCCGTGATTTCGTATTCGTCAGGACGCATGAGGTGTAAAAGGAAGGAAACAGCCTGAAATCCATTCGTCCAGTTTGTCAGCCGATCTTCCCAAAATTGAAGGATGCCAGCGGATTCTGAGGGCATTTTTTCTGTGAACTCCGGCCACAGCTTTATGACGGTTCTAACCACATTACTTTGTGCAGAGGGTAGGTCTTTCCGTTGCCAGCCTCCGAATGTCCAACCAAGTATTTGCTTTAAAATCGTCGGCGCCACATTAGCTGGATCACACAAAAGACGCTTCCATTCTTCCAAAGGATATACGGGATATCTGGCGTAGGGGAAGCGTGTGAGATGTGTATCTATCTGCTCTTGGATGAGAGTAGCAAGAGCTCGTTTTTCTTTCTCCGTGAAGGTTAATGTTGGCATGGTTTTCGCTCCATTTCTAACAATATTAAGATAGCACAGATACAGATTTAGATTTAAAGTAGTTATCTTGTGATTTTTTAAGTTCGTACATACTAAGGTCGGTATACAAATTAAAAGTTAGGAACCACCGATAAGGACTCCTACCTATTTTTGGAATATTATGCATGGTAGATATTTGGAATAATTTGTGGTTTAATTAAGTTGATTTTAATTACATACAAATATAAAATTATAAGGAGAATGATATAGGTATGAGTAGTACACCGTTCACAAGAGATGATGTGAAAAACGCAATTAAAAATGGTACTGACGATAAAGATCAGTATGTCGCAGTTACTCGTGATGGTAAAGTTGTCTTAGTCAAGATCCGTAAACTTCAAGATAATTGGGAAGATTACTCAACGAGATTTCCTGAGGGGTTTGATAGCGGAAATGACTATATAGGGGTAAATGCAAGTAAAGACGATAAACATGTAGACTCTGTTCATGATGCTCTTGAAAAAGGATGGAAGAAATTTATGAAAACTGGTAGACACAGCATAGCTTGGTAGAAGGATGAATTTTCCTAACTGACTGTAGGTTGAAAATTAGAATAAAACGTCCTTGGAATCTGCACTTAAGTGCAGATTTTTTTGCCTTAAAGTACAGATCTTATCCTAACCCAAAACAAGAAACTTGTAATTATACTTAATATGGATTTGGACTCGGTGTCGATGATTATAACGTTTGTATTGACAATCCGATTTAAGTGTTTTGAAAATATATGCAGTGTCCAATGTAGCTTTGGAGAAGAGATTTTATCGATACCGTCACTTTTTGGAACTTTTAAGCAAGGAAGGGATCATCTTCTTTTGCATTCTGCATGAACAGAATGCGTTGCTCCGGTGTAAGGAACGGGTCTTCTAGCGCGATGTAGCAAGGATCGGCTAACTCATTCACCCAACGTAAGGCATCTGCAATTTCACCGCCATGAAATACAGGGCTATCTGACAGTGCTTCATCCTTTTTTAAAATATCTACAACTCCAGTATCCTGGTCTATCGTCACAAACAGATTCGTACCGTCCACATATCTGTTTGTCCCACTCTGATCGGTTGTCCTGATGATCACACGCACAAAAAAGGCCTGTTCGGGATGGAGCACTTCATGCTCTTCCAAACAGGCGGGTAGGAACTGTTTTTGATTGTGAATGAATGATTTAAGTGACACTGCCATGATCCAGGTATTTCCGTACGATTCTAGATCATTGATAATATCCCCGTTGTATTCAATGACCTCTTTTAGCTTGTTCAGTATGTTTTCCTCATTTGCCTTTAAACTTCTGCTTGTTCTTTTAGCCATTGCTCGGCCTCCTTGTGATGAATTCCGACTTGTGTAAACAGAGTGATGATGTAGTCATTGGTGTTCATGACGGCGATTTTGTAGATCTGGGTGTTGCTGAGGTCGTACAACTCGACATATTCAGGGCAAATACCGAAAAGTCCGTCGTCTTCTCGTCTAAAACCTACGAGGCTTAGATCGTGTAGGTTATCCCCTGCCTCTAGTATGAAGATGGGGCCGTAAGGTTGGAGGGAGAAATACGGATCATCTTGGTCATAGAATGAGTTGCGAAGCTGGGTGAAGTATTCCTGGATGTGTTTTAAAAAAGTGGGGGCAAGCGGAGAGTGTTGCAGTGAGTCGATGTCTTGCTGGGTCTGTATGATGCGCACAACGTAACCTCCTAAAAGAAAATAAGACCAGGCATAATGAAGGGTCTTTCAGAGTTATAATATTTACTTTTATTCTTGATAAAGACGGATTTACGATAACTTTTTTGTCAATAGACTACATTAGATGCATGTTGAAGTTTCAGTAATAATACGAAGTATGGTGGAGTAATAAATAATTTACAATGATTGTGTTATAATTTCATTAAAAATATTGCGTAACCTAACGAAACAAAGTATATTATAGGTAACAAAACTTTAATCTTTGGCAAAGGAGTGTAAGCGTGAAATACAATATCAATTTATTTGGAAATAACTTTGATTGTGAATTGCATGTACAAGATAACACTTTATCTATTGCTTTGGATGAGGATAACCAAAAGGCGTTAAAATCGTATTTATCCAGAGTGCTCCAGAAATATACGGAAGTGAACATATTAGAGAAAGATTCCTTAGAATTGATGGTCAATAAAGCTATCCAGGTCGAAAAAAATATGGGTGGCCGAATGTCTGAGCCAAAGCTTAAATTACCTTATGAATTTGCACCAGAGGTGAAAGAGAAACTCATTGAATGTGCGGATCTACAGGAAACCTCAGCGACTCAGTTGTTAATTCGCTTAATTGATCAGAAGTATCATGAAGTGATGCACAACAACAAAGCGGAATGAGGAGGAATTTAAAATGGCTTATGGGAATAAAGTGAAATTTCATTATGATGTGCCTGCATATATAAAGAAAGAGTTAGCAGAGGCGGCTAAAAAGCTGGGGGTCACCGCCACTGAGCTACTCACTAGAATTATTGAAGAGGAGTACCAAAGAGTGAAAGGGACAGGGCAGGACTCGAAATGAGTCCTGTTTTTTTATGCTTTAAACAGTTTGGTTAGGCAGTTATGTAGGTGAAGACTCTCGCTGATAGAGAAAGAATGATAGCGATATTGATTGGTATTCCTTTCAACTTGATCCATATAAAAAAGGTACAAATTCCAGTAATCCTCTTTTGCATTGGTTGTTACTAGAAGTAAGCTAAAGAGCTCCGGCTCGTCTAGAACTTCGAATGCAATTTTGGAATCTGTATGTTCAGTACTAAGGATTTCATGGACATGTGACGAAAGTGGAGAAGCTGGCAAATTTCGAAATGAAAGAAAGCTTTCCTTGAGCGAAATATAGTCCATTGTTAGTGAATTCCCCCTCTTATTCCCTTTTATTTCATTATATTACGTTACGTACAATTACGCAATATACTATAAGTATTCTTTTTCACTTATTGATTATATACGAACGTACGTTTGTAATCAATGAAAATATTTACTATATTAAACGTTCGATTTTTCTAAAAGTTTCAAGCTTTGATATAATTTATTGTGAAAAAACTCCATTAGTAACATGGAGTTTAATATGCTTATTTTACTTATTTTGTTTTTTAATTGTTTCTAGTAACTCATTCATGGTCTTGTTTAGCTCATCAAGTCGCTCTTGAATGCTGTTCATTAGGTTTCTCAATAAGATGATAGCAATAATGATTGGAAAACCCACATTACTGACTAAGTTAACCCATAAATCAATACTTTCCAAGTGTATCACCACCTTGAATAACATTTATTTGTTTTGGAATAATCGCAACTTTCCATAAGTGAATAACGTCATATATCATGGTTGTATTTGTGAAAAAAATATAAAGAAATCCAAATTTGTACAAGGAGATGGATAAAGTGAAACGTAAAAAAGCAGTCTCTTTAATAATTTCTACTATAGCAACTTCTCTTATTTTGAGTGCTCCCTTACACCAAGCATATGCAAAAAGTAATGACATAAAGATTGTTGGGAACCAAGGAACTATTTCATCTGATGTTTCCCCATATGCCATCAAAGGAACTACTTTGGTGCCTGTTAATGTTATAACTAAGCTTAATATTCAAGGGGTTAAGATTAATTGGAATAATACCAACAAGGAGGTCACAGTTGTACACAATAATGAAACAATTACTTTGAAACTTAACAATAGCACTGCATCCAAGAATGGTACTAAAATTGAGTTGGAGCAACCAGCAATACTAAAACATGGACGTGTAATGGTTCCTTTGCGTTTCATTGGTGAGGCAACGGGACAACAGGTGAGTTGGAATGCAAAGGCTAGAACTATACGGATTGGAGAGCCTTCATCTACCTCAAGTTCAACCGTCACACAAAAGACTGCTTTATCTAAAGCGCGAGAAGAAACAACTAACCTCCCTGTTACTGCATTGGGTGATGAGTTATCAACAGGTGGGATAGCAACTAGAATTGTTTATTTCCCCGTTGGAATATCGGATCGATACTTTGAACAAACTATTGGCCGTATAACTTACTATGAAGTGAAGAATGGTAAGCGTCTGGAAAAGTGGTCAGCTAACTTCGATGAGAATAAATCTGCTAAGAATACAGGACTATCATTTTTACCCTTTAAAATAACTAAGGAAATAGGAAGTAGACCAACGATTGATGGCGCAGTGGATTATTATAAATTTATTGCACCGATTGATGATTTATCATACGGAGTTATTGATAAGCAGGGAAAGGAGAAGAAATTGGGCCACTTAGACATTTCTAAATCAACTACTTCATTTCCAGATATAAATAAATAATAACAATGTAGATTAAAGCGGGCTGAAAAATTTTCAGCCCGCTTAGTTAACTCAAAACCTTTAATTCAGTGATGTACTCAGGGGCAACTCAGAATAAACTTTCAAGTCAGATTTTCTATAAGTGTATACGGGGTTGAAGCCACTTGTCCAGGATTGCCATGTGTTATTTGAGTCTCTGTACTGTAGGTTGGAATACGATGTTTGGCTGTAAGTAACAGTGCCAGAATAATCTCCTGCGCCTTGTGCCATCTTAACAAAAGATGTCGTAGGGAGATTAGGATTTCTCAGCGTTGTAACAAGATTATCATTAATATAGAAACTTGCCGTCTGATTTTTGTTGTTTTCAAGACGGAAGGAAATACGCTGCCCAGGAGATGGTTGACTCATTGCTGCGGTATAAGCATCAGATTTGCTATTATTAAGGAACTTGTGCCAAGGATTAGATCCCCATTTTTTCGAGTAAGAAACACCACCCTCCATATAGTCTTCACCAAAACCAAAGTAAAAATTGAAGTAATCTGCGCCGTTGTTTGTTACTGAATAGTTCTGAGGAAGAACTAAATCGCCTTTAATACCTGTCAAATCAGTACGTGATGATCTTACAACTACAATGTTATCAGATGGACTTAAAGCCATTTTACATCTCTCCCATTATTATAATTCGTTGCGTTTCATTACGTTATATATAATTAAAAAAATATAATTTAAGAATATATTAGGTCGATTTTGCAGATTTCGAGTTTAGAAGAAACTTATGCCCAGGAAGAAGGATTTACTGCCACCATGTTATACACAAGATTAGCACTGCCCAAATTGACAGGCTGGCTTCGATCAGAAGGTTTTGCCTTAATTTGCGAGGAACTTCCTGAATCAAGCATAACTCCAGTTGTACATCCTAATTCACGCAAAACGCCACGTGCATCAAAAACTTCAGCATTAGCAACATAAGCTAGCACAACCCGTTTATTCGATGGTTTATAGCCAATGAGTGTACGCGGTCTGGCTTGGCCTGGACCAAAACTTCCTATAGAATCCGTATGTTCTTCATCTCTTACCATGCTGTAGTATCGTCTCGAATTCAAATCTAGATCTAAATGGAGACTCAAGCCACCAATTGCCCAATTAATCCATCTAGTGAGGCCAGGATATTCATTTGGAAATTCAACTACATGACTTGAGCATGTAATATCTGCAGTGCTGTCTTCAGGGTTGTAGCAGAAGAAAGTACCTCGTCTATAGCCTTTTGGTGTTTTATGCCCCCCAGTTCTCACTGGATTACCTTGTCTCCCTACTGCAATGCCAAGTAGCTCTCCAGTAGTACCGTTAAAAAAAGTACCATTAACACCTGGGTAGGGGGAGGTTCTTACATTACCACTTATACTTTGTACTGAGACGTCTCTTACATCAGCGGAGATATAAGAAACATCATATAAACCAGCAATTTTTAAAGGTTCATTAAAAGTAGCTTGACCCATCTAAATCACACTCCTTATTATGAGTTACAAAGAGAGGGTAATCACTAATGAAAAGGTACCCTACCTTTTGTCAGCGACTCTTTGTATTTATATAATATCATACTACGTTACGTAACGCAATATAATATTCGAAACTTTTTTTCTTGTTCATCGTCTAATAAGTGTATCTATATTTGTAAGGAGTGGACTGATTTGCTTAAAAAATTCAAGATTTTGTGCTTATTGGCTTCAAGTATGTTAGTTTTTTCAGGATGTACCCCAAAAGAATCAGCTCTAAAGTCAAGTTCATATCAAACACAGACTGCCGAACACACAAAGACAGATACAAGTAATAAAATATCAGGTAATGAGATGGAAGGCGATGCTCCACAGAAAGAAAAAGAAGTACTCTATACTGCTGTTGACGATAAGGGAAATAAGGAACCTAATTCCCCCAAATTTAGAGAGGGGGTATTTATCAATTTTGACAACTACAAGAAGAGTTTTTTTAATGACGACATTATTGGTAAACTAAGTAGTAATTTAGATGCAATCGTCAAGGATAATAAGATTCAGTTCGAGAAGTACCTTTCAGAGGAGTTTAAAAAAGACCCAAATCATCTAGCATATTTTTTTGGTAATGGAAATAAATATATGTTTGATAATTTAGATACCATAGAGAAAGATGAAAATTCTGAGGTAATTAGGGTTGGAATTGTTTTTCGAATAAAATCTAAAAATAAGGTAGTAAATAGCGGAATTACTTATCATTTTACAAAAAACAGTTCTGGTACCTGGTTAATTCGTAATATTGATTAGATAATCAGGATGATTCTTTTCTTTATTCTATAGAACAAAATGTAACGGCACCAATATTTGTGTTAAATGATACCTTCGGCAGTATTGTTGCTTTTATGGTTGAAGGGGTACTTCTTGCGGGCTGACTTGCTTCCATATGAATCCTCTGTACTGGGGGGTTATCAACTTGTAAGCTCTGATACTCGTCTATTTTCTTGTCAAAAAGAACGAAATGATACAAATAAGATACGAGGAGTAAACAAATGAGAATAAGAAAATTTGCTACATTCCTAGCTTTAGCTTTCGTCATTGGCTGCGCAAACAATAATGGCGTTGCAATTGCCGGTACGACCAAATCAGCAGAAAAATCACAAAATGCTGCACCTACTCACATTTCACAAACATCAATAAATTTTAAACTTGTAGCACCTGAAAGTGATGGACAATTTCATGATGGGTTGCTGTTTTCTGAAAATGCAGATGGTACGCTCATGTATTATGATCCTAAAGGCAACAAGGCATTTTCCCTTCCTGATTATATTACACCATCTTCTGATTTCTACGATCAACGAGCAGTTGTCAAAAGCAAAAAAAACAATCTTTACGGATATATTGATACGAAAGGAAAGTTAACTATCCCTTTTCAATACGAAGAAGCTGGGACGTTTTCTGAAGGGCTAGCGTATGTTAAGGCTCCTGGTTCTAGTAATGTAAAATTAATTGACAGAGCAGGTAAAACCATTTCAAGCTTAAATGATAAATATGATTCTGATTATATTTTTACAAACCATTTGGCTTTAGCGTATGCACCAAAAGGAAATAAAATCGGGTATATAAATACATCTGGTAACCTCGTAGTCCCTCTTAAATATACTTTTGGCCGTGGGTTTTCTGAAGGGCTAGCGGTGATTCAAAACGATAAAGGTCTCTATGGCTACGTTGATACAAAAGGTATAGAGGTTATCCCTACGCAGTATAAACGAGCCTTAGACTTCTCAGAGGGTTTAGCTGCAGTTCAAAATGACAAAGGGAAGTGGGGGTTTATTGATAAAAGGGGGAAGGCAATAATCCCTTTTAAATATACTGGTGCCGACGGTTTTAGTGAGGGGCTGGCAAGCGTTAATAATGAAAGAGGGATGGTTGGATATATTAATAAAACAGGGGCGTTGGTTATTGGTTATCAAAAGTACAATAGTGCTTTTAAGTTTAAAGAAGGCATAGCCTTAGTCGGTATCGAATCCGGTTCCAACGGAAAGTTTGGGTATATAGATCATAAAGGTAAATTACTGACTAAGCTTGAATACAAAAAAGAATCTTCATCGTTTAATAATGGTTATGCTGTGGCTATAAAGACATCTGGAAATGCATTCATATTAAAGAAAATATAAATTAGTTTAGGATAAAGTCACCTGAACAGACCTACCAAATATTATAAGTAAAAAGGTGGAGCATATGAAACTGCGTCCACCTTTTGATTTTCTTGTACCAACTAATTGTGAGTGTAAAATTTCACATCGGGTAAAGCACTTGCTTTCCAGGACCAGTTTATTGTGGTACTGTTAAAGTTTTTACTACCCGCTTGAGCAACTTGTACATCTCTTATTTGGGTTATCGCTGTTCCTTTAGGTCTTACGACTACTACATGGCCATGTCCTGACGCTTTTAAAATGCCTATAGTTGGATAACCATTATTAGCTCTATTCTGAGCGTCAATGAAACTTACAGAGTACCAACCAGGAGTACCGTTACCGTATAATGCATCTGCCATATCATTTGCAGTACCTCCTGGTAGTGGGGTAGCAATAGATGAACTTTTCATTACATCTTGTGCAAAAACATTACAATAAGTAGTACCTCCAACTGGTTGATATTTTGAATCTTTCGCATCAACTTTTAAAGCATCAATTGCAGCAGCATAAATACTAGCACTTCTTACCATTGTAATTCCTCCTTAGAATTTTGAGGTAGGATCACAATAGGATAACAAAACATTTGGTGTATCCCTCACCTAATTTGTTTTGATTGTGTTCCTTGTCTACGTTTTCTATTATATTATATAGCGTGACGTAACGCAATATATATTTTGGTTTTATTTAATTATATTTTCTTTCATCTATTGACTAGGCATTAGCTCCAATCCTATAGAAAAGAATAGCGACAATACCACGTTGGCGTAGAGTGACGCTTTCGTCGGTATCGTCGCTTTTTGAGGTTTAAAGGGAACGATGGTTCTGGGGTACTTCATATATTCATTCATTAGCTATAATTATTCAAAATAACAGAATGGATGGGGCTTTCTGTAAACAAAATCTTTATTCTATCCGATACATACATAAGAATGGTTGGCTGTTAAAAATAACCTCTTAAACTCACAATTTGAATTGTGTGGTAGCTAAACACAAGGTAGCTGGCGACGTACCTTGTGCCGCTGGGAAGGAGATATGAAAGCATTTGGACGTACTGCAAAACGGAATAGGGTATGAAAGTCTACGCTTATACGGTCCTTTTCAACCTCAGCATATGGAACAATTGCGAATTACCAGGGCCGTTAACGATCATGTATTCCTATATGTGAGCGGCATGCTGTCGGAAGAACAGGGAGCCGCGTGCATTGGACAGGACATGGAGCAGGAACCGATTGTCATACGTCAGCTAGATGAGCAAGGGCAGTCGCTTAGACGTTTATTTCATGGATTAATTACACGCATGTCTGTGCACTGCATACGGGGAGTATACACTTTTGAACTGGAGGCGGCTTCGCATTCCTATCAAATGGATACCAAAACGAAAAGGCGCTCCTATCAGGATATTC
Source organism: Paenibacillus sp. SEL3 (assembly GCF_054602585.1). NCBI lineage: Bacteria > Bacillati > Bacillota > Bacilli > Caryophanales > Paenibacillaceae > Paenibacillus > Paenibacillus sp. SEL3. The sequence continues at coordinate 3,432,495 of NZ_CM137725.1, forward strand.
ACCGTACTTATGATGATCTAGTCACTACAATGGTTCGGAAGTACATGTATGGGGATGCCATTGATACGGTGACTAATTATGCTAAATTAGGTACTTTTGTTTTACAATATGAAGAAACCGATTGGGCCTTTTTAAAGCGTCTTGTCTCTCGCTTTGGTTCGGTACTTGTACCGGAGATCACGGCTGCATCACCTAAGATTTTCTTTGGAATGCCAGAAGGCAAGCAGTACAAGGTGGAACGAGATGTATTTTACAGGGTACGGAAAACATTTCATGAGTTAGATACAGGAAAACCAGGGAAACGTGTTGGCGCGTATGTCACCTATACGATTGAAAATCTGCAATACTATGCGCTGGGTGACTTGATTACGTTACCCATTGGACAAGGCAAAGAGCTGGTCGTTGTGAGGGCAGTGACAGAGTTAAAGGACGGTTTACTCCAAACTCGTTACGATCTCCAAGCCGAACAGGATATTCAGTATGCTCGGTATGAAAATGATCAAGCCATCGGGATTTCACTCACGGGAACGGTGTTGAAAGTACAACAGGATTTGGTACAACTTCAACTGGAAATTGATCCGAAGCAAGACCCAGCTAAAGCTTGTTGGTTTCCCGTAGCCACCCGTTATGTAGCGGAAGAGCATAGCGGCTGGTACGACATGCCTGAAATTGGGGAACAAGTGGAGCTGTATTTACCTACACACTGTGAACAGGAAGCCTATGTGACCGATTCCTTACGACAGCATCGCCACGCCAATGGACAACCAGATGTGAAGGTATGGAAACACGTACAAGGCAGCGGCATCGAAATGTCTGAGCAGGAGCTGATCCTGTCCACTTCCGATGGGTTTTCGATTACACTACATGAGGATACGGGCATCACTGTCAACAGTCCGGGGAATGTACAGATCCAGGGCGGTCATGTAAAGCTGGATGCAAGTCAGGAACTATCACTGGAAGCTGGAACTGCACTATATTTAAAAGGTGGAGCCAGCAGTATGGTGCTAGATGGTGAGACAGATACCAAAGCTCCAGTGATTTATCAGGAAGGTACGGTAAAAGCTCCAGTTTTCGTAGCTGATCTTCCTCCTGTACCTGAGCCTCCATTGATGAGTATTAAAGCCTATGAAGCGGCTCAAACTGCAGCAACAGCCAAAGCTCCATCCAGCAATACTCCTACCGCGAAAGTCACAAGTCCAGCGGCGCTTCAGCAGGCCAATGCTTTGCTGGGTACAGTATCCAAGCTATTAGGCTCTATTCCAGCAGTCGGGAAAGTAGCCAGTGTGATGTTGAATACATCGGGTGGAATAGCAGGTAAAGTGGCGGCAACGGTTTTACAAGTATCCGCAGCAATCCCTGTTCGGAGCAAAGGAACGCCTACCTTGGGAGCTTCTAAAGAAGCGGGTGTACATCCGTTGAAACATTTGGCAGGTCTGGCGCTTCAAGGATTGATTAGTCAGTATGAGCATGAGCAAGCGAAACAAGCCTATTATAGCAAGTGGATTTTAGGCAAAGTATATACGAGTGCACGCCATGTGGCGCATTCCGGTGGCCCCCTAGAGTTCGTTCAAAACTTGCTGAAAGAATCGAATGCTATGACTCATGCCTATCAGCAAATTCCTGCGGATTTGAGACAACGCTGGAGGGCGAACTATGACAGTTACATGGCTCAACAGTCGAAGCCGAAGCAAGAGAAAGAATCTCAGTCATGGTGGGATCTTATGGCGGAAGTCCAGCTCCAGAATGCGGAAAATGAAGCCATTATGGCGAAGCAGATGGCGAACGAGTTGGAGTATGCCGCAGATGTGAGTGGAGAAGTTGTATTAGGAGCAGCAGCAGCGGTTGTAGAAGATTATTCGTTTGGATTAATGAATAAGGAATATACCTCAGATCATCCGATGGCGCGTAAAACAGGTGAAGTGATCGGACATTCTTTGACAACTGTAGCCGGAGCCGTAGAAACGGTTGGTGCTGTGACGGAAGGATTCTTAGGTGGTTTGGTAACAGCTTCAGGAGTAGGGGCACCTGTAGGCGTCCTTGCTATGGCACAATCTGTCGTTTTGGGAGCACATGGGACGGCGGTAACGTATACGGGAGCATCCAATAGTGTGGAAAGTGCTAAGGACCTTTATCGAATGTCTAAAAGCGAGGGTCTAAATAGTTCAACGCCGTCTAAACCTTCTAGTGCGAAGTCAGGCAAGAGCGAAGGAACACCTAGCTCACAGAAACCGAGCAAACCAAACGAGAATCCGCCCGGAACTAAGGGGATGGATAAAGCTCCTAATAAGACTTCTGCCGATAATCCATTTGATGATGCAGGGAAACTTAAACCGAATGTGAAGTATAAAGCTGGTGAGCACCAATATGATTATGAAACAGATCATCTGGGGAGAATTGATAAGTTTAGTACAGATGATTTAAAATTAACTACAAGAGAAGAACGTTTACCACATAATCCGAAAACGCCAGGCAAAGAGCCAGGCGACCATGCCGGTCATTTAGCAGGAGATAGATTTGGTGGTTCACCAGATCTGGACAATTTGGTTTCACAGTCTAGTAATATAAATTTAAGTCAATACAAAAAAATAGAAAACCAGTGGGCTAAAGCCTTGAAAAATGGAAAACAGGTGAAAGTCGACGCAGAAGTTAAATATGAGGGGGATAGTTTGCGACCTTCCGAATTTAATGTACAGTATGAAATAGATGGTGAAGTTTTCGTCAAGAATTTATTGAATTGAAAAGGAGATTATTATGACTAAAGTTTTTGAAGATAGTTTTAGTGAATTACAAGCAGACATGGTTTCAATTTGTATGGAATATGTTGGAGATAAAACTGAAAAAATCTTTATATACTGTTCATTTGAAGAAAGAGTTATTTCAAACGATTTTTTTTATTGTATTAATGGGAAAGTTGTTAAGAAGCATAAGCTTAATGATGCAGTAGAGGCTATTACAGAAAATATGGAATATAATACTTCTGTAGAGCGTCAAAAGGCTGTTATGAATATTATTAATGATGATATTAAAAAAATATACAAGTTATGTAATGAATACAAAAGAGAAATGCCTACAGAGATTAAATTAGTCTATGATGTAAGGGAAAATAGTCTGAAAGCAGAGTATAAATATGATTTAGTATATTCCAATGATCCAGTTAAAACTGCTGATGACATTGCTATGGAGTGGTTTGAACAGATCGAAGCGGATTTTAACAATAAATGAGTCTTGTTGTATATATTAATCGGTGTTACCAGAAATTTTTTTGTGAATAGATCACAACTACAACAACAAGATCATGCAGACAGTATAATCAACAAACCAAACACTAAAAAAACTTGGTAAACACACTTGATAAGCTTTCAAAGGTTCATTCTAACTTGAACGGTTAAGAGGAATGAGCCTTTTTGCATGTCTGTATACGAAGAGGAAGCAAACAATGGCGAAACTCTATATGAATAAGCTTGAGGGAATATTTGGTCAGGAGGACGTTATAAGAAAAGTAGAGCCTTCAGATGGAAGTACGCCATTACATGTGTTTTTTTACTATGATTTGCCTGAAGAAGGTATGCTAACAGCGGTGACGTATGGTTTATCTGATGGTGAATTTATAGGCTGGAAGAACGCGAAGCCAGAACTAATCATAAGTCTAGAAACGCAAGATGAAAGTTGGGGGCTGGCTGCTGCTTATTTTGCTGCTGAATTTAGGGGAGTACAGGCATTCTCGTATGCAGATTTGTTTACTTTAGATGAACCTATATCACAAGAGTCTGATATGACGGGTTATTTTGTTTTTGCCTCTGCAATACTAGAAAAAGAGGACGCGGTGATTGAACTGCCCGATAAGACAATACAGTTAGTTGGGATGTATCCTTTGTACAAAGAGGAATTTGATCTAATGAAAAGAATAGGGATCAAAGATTTTTGGCATAGCAAGGACTATGATATATACAGTGTTAATAGGGTTAATCTAGCAAAGTCGAATAATTAAAAGACCTTAAAGGTGGAGAAGGCTCCTCTAACATCCAGAATAATTTTATGACTGTCTTCGAATTGGACTACGTTTTGAGATGGCCGAAAGCAAAAGCAGGGTGTACCTCTGTACCTCTTTTCTTTTGTTGCAGAGATTGCCTAGTAATTAAAAACATACTTAGAAAAATATAATGACAGATTAATTTCAATAGGGCTAAACCCACTATGATAAGACTGATCATAGTGGGTTTTCATTATGTACTCGGTATGGGACTATAACTTAGGGATGAAATAGAAGAGATAAAGCCAATTCAATTTCAAAACCCAAAAAAAGGGAGACCATAATGAAGCCTATAATGATAACTAAAGGATGGAATAAACATGATCTTTGGAAGGGATGTATACTTTCATCTATTGCGCACGCAATTATGGTGGCCCATTACCCTGAACTGTCCTATGAACATTCTTGGGATGGAATGAACTACAGTGTTATTGACGGAACAGGTGGGAGAGCAACAATTACATTCAGTGAAAAGTATTGTGTTGCAGCATTCAGAAATGACAATGTTACTCGTTCTGATGTTACAGCTGCTATTGATTATTTTAAAGGAGCACCCGATGAAGTCGTGGAGCTAGCTAAAAACGAAACTTTGGAGTATCTGCTGGAAGAAGGGGAAGATGGTGTGCCCATCCCTTCCATTACTACAGCTTTCTGGGGGGACCAGGATAATATGGTCTCTATAGATAACGTAGTAAGAATCATTTTAAATGGTGGCTATCTTTTAGAAATACAGTTAATGGAATATGATTCAGCGGTTGAATCTTGGCGAGATTATTATGAGATGACGGATGAACAAGTTGAACTTCTTAAATCAATATACACGAGAAAGGTTAAAGATTTAAGTAATGACATAATATTAACCAAGAAAGAAATTGAAGCGATTGGAACGAGTGATCCTGAGGGATTGAATGAAAGCGAAACTTCCTTTGGAAAAATTGGAATACGTTGGGGTGATTAGCGTGGGGTCTTTAGTAGGGATGAATTATTTGACAGTAATAACACGGTGTGAGAATATTGTTTTATAGAATTCCAATATATTGAAACATTATGGGAGGAGTTATGTATGAAAAAAATCGATAAGAGCCATAATAAATTGTTTGACCAGTTTGTAACTGAATACAGTAAAACAAATAATTTAACAAAAGCTATTGTAAATGAATCTATTGATCATATAAAAGCTATAGACACATATTTCCCTCAGATTGAAGTGTACTTCAAGGATGGAGAAGTATATACAGTAAACCAATCAACAGAGAAAGAAATAGCGTGGGCTAAAGGTAATGATTTTCTTCCAGGCCAGACAGGTTTTGAGGATAGAAATAAATCTAAATAAAATCCGTTAATCTAGCAGGTCGTTTGCTGAACTAACATTAGAACTGTAACTCCCCTCGGAAAACGAACCCCTTGTCCATATAAAACCACATTGGTCAATGCTGGACAGGGATTTTAGATGATTACATCCAGAATTAAACGACTCAATACTTATGGTAGAGAGGTCTGACTCCAAACATAGCTTTTTTGAACCTAAGTGGTCTGTCAGTTGCTCTTAGGATCAAATAATTCCAATAGGGGATGATATTTTGAGAACATTTTTAGAGTTGAGAGAGTATTCGAAGCAAAATTTACAGAACAGGGATTTATCTTTCAGACACGGTAACGCAAGATTTCAAGTATATGATAAGAGTGAAATCCAACTAAATATTTCGATTAACAATAGTCTGCCAGTTATTAAATTTGAAGAACGATGTCAAGACTTTTTTACTGTGGCGGTAGCTACTGATGAGAAAGGTATAATTAATTATGCAAAAAGCAGAAAGTTTTCAATGAATGACAACATTATTGAATTAATCAAAGAGTTTCCTGATGGGTTTTTAATTGATGATGTTGTATCTGCTTTATTAAGCATCAAATTTGAACAAGGTAATATTGCATAGTAAATCATTTGAAGTTATGTTGTGATATGCTATCGACATTATCTAATCACAATAAAAGTGAGGGCGGGCGAAGCTTCGCTGGAAGGTTTTGAAGTTAAGATTGGGGTAATAAATTACGGCATGGAGATTGACGGTATGCTTGGATTTGACTTCATTCATGCAGTTGGTTTGGTGATTGATTCCAAAGAATTGACTGGTGGGGTACTCTCCTAGAGCTAAGAAACCTCACCAAACATCCTCATCACAGCACATCCAATTGTCGACTTACCGTGCCACGGTTCAGATGTTAGAACCCTTGTCCAATTAAAACCATAGTGGTATTGAACAGGGGGTCTTCATACGAATGGTTAGTCTTTAGAACGGCATGTTCTGAAAATTATATTCCTTTACTAACCTTGATGCATAGGAAATACTTACACCATGATTTGCCCCGATTTTCTTAATAATGAAACGCTGAACAAGATTTAAATAAAACGGCGAGTAAGGAGAACCGAGATGAAAAGCTTACTGCTAGTTATTCATCTCGGTTTATTTCAATTGAGGAGGATTTATAGCTACAGTTTAGGAAATAAACTGATTTGCTCTTCGTTCTTTTCCTTTTTTTTTCTACGGTTAATTGCCAATGTATCAGGAAGCCAGTGATTATTTTTACGGCGAATTTTTTTGGTTTCGTCCGTAAATAAAGTATTTTTGGTTGATTGTATGTCCAAGATGACATCTTTATGAAAATCAATATCTTTAAAACGTTCCTGTATTGTTTCCACGGGACCAATTTCGCTTCCAATCCATCTTCTCTTGAGAATTTCACTAACAATGAATGTTGTACCACTACCACCAAAAGGATCAAATACTGTATCGCCTTCATTTGATGCCATAGAAATGATTCTCTCCAACAATTTTAGTGGAAGTTCATTACTTGCACGTGTCTTATATTTGCTATGCCTTACTGGTGAAATGTCATACCATACATCAGTTAGATTAATACCAAAAGGATGTAGTTTATCTTTATATCCTCCATAATCCCGGATGTCACCTCCGCAATGTCTGCAAACCTCCAAAGGAAGCCTTTCTCCATTAAAAGTATTAGGTTTCTCACCTTTTGTATAGTAGAGCAATGCATAATGTGATGGATATAACTTATTCTGAATTGGCAATCTATATTTAATATCTGTTGCAATCCAGTGTCTAAATGTTAGGTGTTTGTTGAGAATCTCTGAGATATGAGTGGCCCAAGCAGGTAAATTCCAAATGAAAAAAGATCCGCCCTCTTTTAGTAAATCAATACAACCTAGTATCCACTTCTCAGTCCATTCTAAGTACTCAGTTTTTGAGAGCTTGTCATTAATCCCCGACTCATAACTTTTGTTCAGGTTGAAAGGCGGATCAGCAAATATAAGGTCCACTGATTCGTTAGGAAGCGAGTTTATGAGTGGGATACAATCCTCTTGAAAAAGCTGGCCTAGTTGCGTTTCGAAAACAGGCTGAAAATTTGGTGTACTGCTGTCTGTCTGTTGTTCCCCGAGTTTAAGGATCTCCAATATTTGTGAAGAGTGTTCGGCTATAAGATTTTTAAGTCTGTTGTTTATATATCCTATGCGAAGTTGCAGCTCTACTTCACTGAGTTTCGATGTAGCCAAAATTTTATCTAAATCTGTTCCATGAGGATAAACCATCTCTTCCGCATAGTACTTGAGTTTTCCTAGTTTTACTCCAGAGTTTTTAGCGAATTCCTTTAGTTGTTTGTCAGATGTAATACCTAAAGCTTTATAAAAATTATTGTTCGTCATTAGAAAACCTCCGTAGATGTTATTGTAACAATTTTTGTTCGACAAGTCATTGACACCATATGACAAGAGCAGTATTATGGAATCCTGATGGTAATATTAAACATGCGGATTCCATGATGGGGGTATTTGATATGATAATTAAACAAACAGTACCATTGATTGAAAAGAAGGGATCTAACGAGTCTTTAATTACTAATCTTGTGAAACAAATTCAGGCCTCTATATCTCAGATGGTACACCCTGCAGGTTCAGGACAATTTCTTCTTTATAACGAGCGAAAAGGTAACGGAGTAAAGCCTATAAAAGACACGTTCTTACTTGATTTATTGCGGTATAATTGGATACTGGAGCACCGTGTAGATGTAGGAGTGACTAATACAAGGCCCGGTCCTATTGACGCTGTTTACCCTATCGGAAACCAATACTTTGCTGTCGAATGGGAAACGGGTAATATTAGTTCTTCTCACAGAGCTATTAACAAGATTGTGACAGGAATATTAAGGGGACAATTGCTGGGGGGAGTATTGATTCTTCCGTCAAGAAAAATGTATGACTACCTGACTGATAGAGTTGGAAACTTCCGAGAACTTGCGCCTTATTTTGATGTATGGAAAATGGCTAACTACGATGTGCAGGAAGGCTATCTGTATGTGATAGAAATAGAACACCATGGATTAACAGATGACCCGAGATATAGAATTATTAAGGGAACGGATGGCAGAGCTCTTGTGTAGATTTTATAACGGAGGAGTATAAAATGGGTATTCTTGAGGTAAATCAGATCAAAGCAAAACTTCATGAAAATTATGATAGTATTCTTGAATTGGGAGACTTGTCTTCTCAAAGAGGAGAGGAATTGGAAAGGAATTTTTTATCACGTGCTTTAGCAGCATATAGTATTAATATTCTTTATCCTCATTCAGATCAAACAGAAGTCGTGAAGTATATAGTCGATGGACCAGATGATAATGGGATTGATTTAATTTTCTACCATAAAGAAACTAATGAACTTTGTTTTACTCAGTCTAAGTTTAATAATAATGGCGACTCGGAACCCGATTTAGGTGAAATAAAAAAGTTTGTTACTGGGGTAAAAGACTTAATTAATGTTAAATTCGATAAGTTTAATGAAAAAGTAAATAATATGAATGATGAGATTACAGCATTTTTGAATAAAAGCGGATTGAGGTTTAAAATTATTCTTATTTATACCGCAATAAACTTGTCCACGCATGCTCGGCGTGAGTTTGAAGAGCTACTTGATGAATTAAATGATTTTAGACAAGTAGCTGAAGTAGAAATTATTAATCAAAAAAGAATCCATTCTTCTTTAAGTGATCTAAGCGTTGCTCGGAATATAGATGTAGAGGTTCAGCTAAAGCAATGGGGTCGTTATGAAGGTGAAATGGAATCTTTCTATGGACAAATTTCAGCTGATCAGTTAGCCGAGTGGTGGGAAAGTTACGGCAACGGTCTTTACGAATATAACCTTCGGAAGCTTTTGGGAACTACTGATATTAATAATGAAATGAAAGAGACGTTAGAAACTGAGCCCGAATTATTTTGGTATTATAATAATGGAGTCACTTTAGTTTGTGAGGAAGTTGATAAGAAACGAGTCTACGGAAATACAAGAGACTTAGGTTTATTTGAGTGTAAAGGAATCAGCATTGTGAATGGTGCTCAAACTGTGGGTGTCATTGGAAAATTTGGACAGTCCTCAGAAGAAAACAAAGAAACCTTAAGAGGTGTTTATCTTCCATTTAGAATTATTTCAATGCAAACAGTTGATGAAGAAGGCTTGCGGTATCTGGATGAAAATTTCGCATCAGAAGTTACCACTAAAAATAACAGACAAAACAAAATTGATAACAGGGATTTTGTGGTACTTGATCCAATACAGAAAACAATTGAGAATACTTTGGCGATTGATGGAATAACCTACCATTTAATGCGGGGCGAAGGAGAAGATATAAGTTCAAAAGACAGTTTCAATTTAAGGGAGGCAACCAGAGCCTTATCATTTGCTAAGGATATTGATGCCACAATATTAGTAAGTAGAGAAATTGGCGTTATTTACTCTGACTTAAATCATGCAAGATATAAAAAACTGTTTAACCCTGGTATAACAGGTTATTACGTTTGGAATTGTGTCCTCCTTCAAAGAAGGATTGAAGACTCTATTAATTCAACAATTAAACAATTAGGTGACACTGATAAGGCTATAATGATTCATGGGAAGGAGCTTGTCAGTAGGCTGATGTATGATCTAATAGGAACAAAAAATATTAGCAAGAACGAAATTGGTATAAAGGAGATCGAAGAAAAGATTGATTTTAAAGTCGAAGTTCAAAAAGTACTTGAATTAATTCTTCCTAATATTTTGACGTATGAAAAAAGTATTGTTAATATTTTCAAAAGCCCGAACGATATTAGATCGCTTTATGACAAGGTCTTTACACAGTTAGGTCATGGAAATCAAAAGATTGACACGCAACCTATAAACGATGGTGAGTTTGATGTCTCTGAAATTGAGTCATTACCTCGAATTGAACGTGTTGCCCTTATCAAATTTTACAACAAGATTAAAGAAGATGATTTAATAGCAAAAAAATTCTTTAAAAGATGGATCAAGGAGATTTACGACCCTCGCTATCATAATTTCACCTACAGTTCAAATATACAATTCTATTTTACGGACGAGGAAAAGCAAGCAAAGGAAAGATTTTTGTTCAGAATTGCTTATTACACAAAGCTAATTGTTTCTTTCGAGTTTAACGTATATGGTTCCCTATATAAAAGTATTCTTTTTGAACAATCAGATTTTGAAGAGTGGGCCAGAGAAAATACTGACTCTAAAGGTAGAGTTGTAATTAGTACTGTAGAAGATATTGAAAAAGTATTAGATATAGCTAAGCAATTTATTTTAACCAAAAGTCTGATCTAAGTTGGAATGAAAAGTCAATTCTAATTATTGCTCTTCATCTAAAAGGTGTTATTTTCTACTACTGAACTAAGCCACCTCCCCAAACATCCTGATTATTACAACCCGCCGAATTGTGGATTTCCGTGCTAGGTTCGTATGCCAAAATCCCTGTCCTAGAAAGGTTTTTAGCCAATTTTCACGACAGGGATTCATTGCCTCGCGATTCGATTGCTTGAATCCTTAATTGTGGTACTGTGGATGTTGTTACTAGATCGGAATGGCTTCCAGACAAGTTAGTGAGGGTGAAATAATAATGTTTATAAAATTTGTAGAGGCAGGATTATTCTTTTGCACCTTGGTTATTTCACTGGTGTTGTCGATTTTTCTTCATGAACTAGGGCACTATTTTGCATATCGTTACTATAAAGGAAATCCACATTTTGGCTATTACGGAAAATGGGCGAAAATAACAATTTTTGTTACCCCAATTTATGGCGACGACTTTTATTGGAATTTATATAATCGTGATCGAAAGAATGCTTGGAAAAAGCAAATTGTAATTAGTGGTTCTGGATTGTTTACTACGCTTCTAATTGCACTTACTACACTAGGTTCAGGGATATATCTTTTACTGTCAGAAAGTAAACCGTCTGAATTCCTAACTTTTATATTGATATCTGTTGGCTTTATAAACATATTTATATTTTTTGCGAATTTTCGCTCTATATCTTCTGATGGATATAAAATAATGATGGCGCTCAAATACCGTCAGACCTATTTAGAGCATATTGAGCAGATCGGTTATCAATTTACATTTGACAATTTGAAACCTGCGGTGGAAAAAATTCGCGCGAAGTACGATGAGTCTAATTGTTAGTTGGATTTGACAGTGCTTAGAGATTTAGAAATATGGATGCAGGTACACTAATTATAGAATTCAGTTACCTTGTGAGATGTATGGAAAATCGAAATAGATACTATATAGATGTAGATTATGCCACCTCTCCAAACCTCCTCAGCATTACAACCCGTCGAATTGTGGATTTGCCGTGCCACGGTTCGCCTCCATTTGAGTAAGACAAGAAAGCCATCAGCCCGTGATTCTGGTTGGTGGCTTTTTATTATGGCTCTAGTAATTGAGTTGAAAGGTTTTACACAACTTGTAGCTTAAAGGTGTCTCTAAGTGTTCTGGCTGCTTTTCTTTTCGAAAAAGTGTTGACACGGATAGAAAAGTATTATATCTTTATATCAAGATAAATAAATTAAAGATAAAAGCGATCATAAAATTTTGAATAGGGGGGTATATACATGATCACCATTTTAGAAAGAATTAATCAGCTTGCAAAAAAAGCAAAAGAAGTTGGGTTAACTGAAGTTGAAAAAACGGAACAAACGGATCTTCGTAAAGAATACCTTCAAATCTTTCGGGGCTCTGTACAAAGCATTCTCTTGAATGCTACGATCTATGATCCGAATGGAGATGATGTTACTCCTGAAAAACTTAGAAAAGAACAGGCACGAATCGCTAAACAATAGATTTAATTTTATCTAATATCTCTAATTTAATAATCTCTAAATAAATATAATATGGAGAGTGATTTTTATGTTGGCAAGTGGATTGTTATTGATACGTTTGGTGGTAGGATTGTTATTGGTGGGGCACGGAGCTCAGAAACTTTTTGGCTGGTTTGGCGGTTATGGTCCAAAAGGTACCGGCGGTTGGATGGAATCGATCGGCATTAAGCCCGGGGTGTTCATGGCAGTGGCTGCTGGGTTGATGGAATTGTTGGGAGGAGCTCTATTTGCTGTAGGATTGCTCACTCCACTGGCTGCATTGTTGATTACGGCGACTATGCTCGGAGCAATTTTCAAAGTACATGGCCAAAATGGGATCTGGGCAACGGCTAATGGCTATGAATATCCGCTAGTTCTTATTGCAGTTGTAATCGGTATTGCGTTGACAGGAGCAGGTTCATATTCCATTGATGCAATACTTAGATAAAACATGATGTTTAGGTCATTAAAAGTCATCAACAACAAAAAATAAAGGTTCCTACGATTAAAGGAGGGTTTCATATGTCACTTCAAACTACAGGTATCCATCATATTACTGCTTTTGCCGGTAATCCGCAGGAAAATGTCGACTTCTATGCCGGAGTCCTGGGACTTCGGTTAGTGAAGAAAACGATCAACTTCGATGCTCCTGAGGTTTACCACTTGTACTTTGGCAACGATGCAGGGAGTCCTGGAACGATCATTACCTTTTTTCCTGCACCAGGAACTCTCAAAGGGCGAATCGGAGGTGGCCAGGTGGGCATAACCTCGTATGTAGTACCCCCAGGTTCACTTGATTTTTGGCAGCATCGTTTGCAAAGCTTGGATATTCAAGTTACGAAAACGAGCCGTTTTTCTGAACAATATCTCCAATTCGAGGATAATGAGGGTTTACGTCTTGAGCTTGTTGAACGTGAAGAGGGAGCGAATAGTACTTGGTCTTACGGTGGCATTTCAGCCGATAAAGCAATTAAGGGGTTTGGAGGTGCCGTGCTATTTAGTGTCAATCCACAGAGAACGATGGATGCATTGGAGAGCATACTCGGATTTACGAAAATCGCTGAAGACGCCGAATATGCGCGTTATCAGTCCGTAGGAGAAATCGGCAACATCGTGGATGTCCCACTCGCCAAAATGGGTTTAGGCTTTGGTGGAGCAGGCACGGTACATCACATTGCATGGCGTGCAAAAGATTTCGAACAACATGAAGAATGGAGAAGCGCAGTCCAGCATTATGGCTATCAGCCGACTCCAATCATAGACCGCCAATATTTTAATGCTATATATTTCAGAGAAGCGGGCGGCATCCTATTTGAAATTGCTACAGATCCACCGGGATTTGCTAACGATGAACCTGCTGAATCTATGGGGCAGAAATTAATGCTACCAGAGTGGTATGAACCGCAACAGGCTCAAATCGAGGCGAATCTGCATCCTATTAAAGTGAGAACATTAACGGAAAAACAAAAGTAAGTAAAAGTTGCATACGACTCTTCCATAAGATAGCTTGCCGAGTTTGGCCTGCTCTCATATGGAGGAGTCTTTTTATTTCGGGAAAGATTCATGTGTCTCGGGACCTTCCGGCCTCTTGCTATTCCACCAGCTTTTCAGACTTCACTAGCATTTCTCGTAATACGTGAGCGACTCGACTTTTCCGGTTCGCTGCTTTCTTTTTTATCAAGTGTAATGACTTTTTGTATGCATGAGTATGGCTTTGATCGTAGAACTGTTTGGCTGCAATGTGTAGTGTTCTTCTTAATAACAGTGCTGATGAGCGTGTTAACCTAGAGCGGAATCCCCTGCGCAATACCCGCAACGTATTTTTGTAGGTCTCAAAATCCTCGGATGGAGGGATAAGGGCAAATAAATTTAACGAGGAGTCATGGAATCCGTAGGTTTCATACATGATTCTCAGATTTTCCGTATTTAACACGTTACCTCTAAGATAGGTTGGATGTTCCTGATGATATCCGACCACCTCTTTGATGCAATAAAAAGGAATCTTCAAGCGATGTAGTCTATAGCCAAGGTCCCAGTCCTCGAGTCCATAGAGCACAAACCGTTCATTGAAACCTCCAATACGAATCAAGTGACTGCGTTTGATGGCTACACAACGAGTAACCAGCAGCATCCAGGGGGCTACGTCCGTTGAGGCAAATTGTTTCTGCGTATTCGGAGGAACCCTTGTGGGACTAACTACTTTAGACAGTGCACCCGTTTGGTGAAGGATATCTTCTGGGGTTATGATCGGAGTAATTTCGTTTGCTGCTTCATAGTCAGCATTCCATAAGTTGGACTGCGTAAGTATGTTGCGACATTGTTCTTTTTCTTCAGGAGAAAAGTCAGGGTAATAATGGGTAAAAGCATCGTCCCACGAGTGAGGAATGCCTGAAAGCACGGACTTGGGATATTTACGGTGATAACGGCTCACGATCCTAATAAATTCCGGTAATACTACAAAGTCAGCGTCGCAGAAGATGATGTATAGCCCTCTTGCACGGCGCAGTCCCAAATTTCGAACGGCAGATCGACCGCGTTGTTCCTGATGTGACACATAGATAAGAGGATAGGATGCTTTGAAGTCTTCGACCATTTCTCTCGTTCCGTCTGTAGAACCGTCATCAGCTACAATGACTTCGAATAGTTGCTTTGGATAGGTTTGTGTCTCAAATGAAGCGAGTGTAAGCAACAATTGCTGGACTCGATTATAGGTTGGAATGATGACGCTGTAGCGGATAGCCAATATGATCTCCCCCCCACCATTTTTATTAGTGAACGTATGAACAAGATAAATAATAACAATGTATTCAAGGATTTTAGCCTGGTCTAGTCAAACATCCCTCAAGGTTCGAAACAGGCTTGGTCTTATCGCGGAAGTTAAGGTGGGAGTTCTGTATTTCCTGCTAATTTGCAGGTACGTTCAGTGGTGTTATGTATGTATAATCATGGTATTATGCATAGAGATGTAAAGTAAAAGCGCGGGCGTTTCCTATCCGCTGAAAGCCCACTCAGCATACAGAAACAAACATGAGATGAAATGGGCAAGTTATGGTAAACTATATGGAGTTATAGAAGACCTGAAAGAGGAGTACTATATGACACAATTTGTCTATAAGCAAATTATTGACGATCTCAAGATGAAAATCTTTGCTGGAAAGTTTGCAGATATGAGATTGCCAGATGAACGTAGTCTTAGTGAGACTTACCAGGTTAGTCGTAGTTCAATTAAACGTGCTCTGACTAAAATGGAGAATGTCGGAATTATTTTTAAAAAACAAGGTTCCGGGACATTTATTAATCCATTATACATAAGAAATGAATCTATCTTTAACTACGAAGGCTCTAATCTAGGAGTCACTGATAATTTTCAAATGCATGGTAAAAAGCCAAAAATCAAAGTACTGAGTTTTGGGGTCATTCCGCCAACAGAAGAATTACAGCGCGATTTGTTCTTGGAGACTCATGATTTTGTATACAAAATTGTCCGCTTACGTTTGTTTGATGATGATCCTTTTATGATTGAAACAGGCTATATCCCTATTAAAATTGTTCAGAATTTAAATCAGACTATTATCGAGGGGTCCATTTTTAATTATTTGGAAGACTCGCGGAACTTGGCCGTCACCAAATCTTTTTTATCCATTTTTGCAGAACCGTCCCAAGAGAATGATCAAAAGCTGCTACATTTAAATGAAAATGAGCCTGTAGGTATTATGGAAGGTGTGTTCTTTTTAGATAACGGTACGCCATTTGAGTTTTCTCATATGCGATTTCATTACAAATATTTAAAATTTAATACCTTTGTATCGGTTCACTAATGATAAGACTGGAGAATTCTCCGGTCTTTTTTTTATAATTTTGAGAAAAGGATTGGAGCCTGCGATTGCAACGGTTATTACAAATTTTATTGGTTTATACTTCTATATATTTTAATGTAAGAGCTTTTTTACTGTCTTTTTAATTTATATTTCATAGTATGTTCAAAATTTCACAAAATTGGACCGTATCACTTGTGAAAAAGGTTGAATTTAATCGGCGCGGCGTTATGATGTACATGTAGATGAAATTTCCGGAAATAAATTACAAACAATACTACTTAGGGAGTGGACACCATGTCATTATCACCCGTGTTAGCAGATTATTCATCTAAAACATATTTAGAAAAACTTGATGCATATTGGCGTGCAACGAACTACATTTCGGTAGGTCAGCTTTATTTAAAAGATAATCCTTTGTTGAGAGAGCCTTTAAAAGATTCAGATGTGAAGGTTAAGCCTATTGGACACTGGGGCACAATTCCAGGACAAAACTTTATTTATGCACATCTAAATCGTGTTATTAATAAATATGATTTGAACATGCTTTACATTGAGGGCCCTGGTCACGGCGGTCAGGTTATGGTTTCAAATTCATATCTGGATGGAAGTTACACCGAAATCTATCCGCAAATTACGCAAGATATCCCAGGTATGAAGAAATTGTTCAAACAATTCTCTTTCCCTGGCGGTATTGCTTCACATGCTGCTCCTGAAACACCTGGATCTATCCATGAAGGTGGAGAATTAGGCTACTCCCTTTCTCATGGTGTAGGTGCCATTCTGGATAATCCTGATCTGATTTCGGCTGTTGTTATTGGTGATGGCGAAGCTGAAACGGGTCCACTAGCCGCTTCGTGGTTCTCTAACAGATTTATCAACCCGATCACGGATGGTGCAGTGCTGCCAATCTTGCACTTGAATGGCTTTAAGATTAGTAACCCAACGATTATGTCTCGTCAATCGAAAGAAGAATTGACCTCATACTTTAAAGGTTTGGGCTGGGAGCCATTCTTTGTTGAAGGTGAAAATCCGGATCACATGCATCCAGAAATGGCGAAAGTATTGGATACGGCCATCGAGAAAATTGAAGCTATTCAAAAGAATGCGCGTGAAAATAATGATCTTACTCGTCCAGCGTGGCCGATGATTGTATTCCGTTCACCTAAAGGCTGGACGGGTCCAAAGGAATGGGACAACGTGCCGAATACAAATTCATTCCGTGCCCATCAGGTTCCAATTCCGGTTGATCAAAAAAATATGCAGCACGCACCTGCTTTGTTAGAATGGTTGAATAGCTACAGACCAGAGGAATTGTTCGACGAAAACGGTCGTTTAAACTCTGAGCTTGCTGAAATTCTGCCCACAGGCGATAAACGTATGGGAATGAACCCTGTTGCGAATGCGGGGAACCTCATTAAAGACTTGAAATTGCCGGATTTCCGTAACTATGCGCTGGATAATTCCGTACCTGGTAAAGTGATTGCGCAAGATATGTCGGTTTTAGGGAAATACGTTAAAGATGTGGTTGTCTTAAATGAACAAAATCGTAATTTCAGAATCTTCGGACCGGATGAAACAATGTCTAATCGCTTGGCTCCTGTTTTTGAAGTAACCAAACGCCAATGGATGGACCAAATTATTGAACCTAATGATGAATTCTTATCATCCTATGGTCGTGTAATTGATTCTCAATTATCCGAACACCAAGCTGAAGGATTGCTAGAAGGTTATGTGTTAACTGGTCGTCATGGTTTCTTTGCAAGTTACGAAGCTTTCCTGCGTGTGGTTGACTCAATGATCACCCAACACTTTAAGTGGCTGCGTAAAGCAACGGATCAAGGATGGCGTGCAGATATCCCATCATTGAATGTCGTAGCAACTTCAACGGTGTTCCAACAGGATCATAATGGGTATACACACCAAGATCCAGGTTTGTTAGGTCATTTGGCTGATAAAAAACCGGAATTTATTCGGGAGTATCTGCCAGCGGATGCCAATTCCTTGTTGGCTGTTTTCGACACCATTTTAAACGACCGTCAAAAGATCAATTTGATTGTTTCGTCCAAACACCCACGTCCACAATGGTTTAGTGCTGATGAAGCGAAAGAATTGGTGGATAAAGGGTTGAAGATCATTGACTGGGCAAGTACAGATCAAGGTGGAGAACCTGACCTTGTCATTGCTTCTGCTGGCACAGAACCAACGATTGAAAGTTTAGCTGCAATTTCTATTTTGCATGAAAAACTGCCTGAATTGAAGATTCGGTACATCAACGTGGTAGATTTGCTGAAACTGAGAAGTCAAAAGCTAGACCCGCGTGGATTATCTGACGCCGAGTTTGATCATTTTTTCACAAAGGATAAACCAGTAGTTTTCGCTTTCCATGGTTACGAAGGTCTGATCAAAGATTTGTTCTTTGATCGTCACAATCATAATTTACGTGTACATGGTTACCGTGAGAACGGCGATATTACGACACCATTTGATATGCGTGTATTGAATCAAATGGATCGTTTTGACTTAGTGAAGGAAGCTGTTCTCAACTTACCTGACGCTGGGAAGTACACCAACATTGTGGATGAAATGGATGCTACGGTTAAGAAACATCATCAATTCATTCGCGAAGAGGGCATTGACTTGCCAGAGGTAGAGAACTGGGTATGGAAAGGCTTGAAATAAAAATTAAGACGCTTCAACTTTGTGTTGGACAACCAAGCAATTCAGCATGAAGTGGAATATATGATTTGGTAGCGGTATACGAGTGCCTGACTCCTTGAATTCAAGTATGATTTCAACGGGGATCAGGCACTTTTTGATGTAGCATACAGAGAATTTAATAGGAAAGTCACGAACTGGTGGGTAATAAGTATAGGAGGAACCGAGTCATTTGCTGTATTTTTCTGAGCATTAAAGGTGTTGCGGTATAAGAGAATAGTAAAGGAGGCTGTTAATATGAACGATCCAATTCCGGAGAAGGTATTGAATGATGGCACTAAGGTGCCCGTCATTGGATTTGGGACTGCTGGATTGAAGGGTGCAGATGGAGTCAAGGCAATTACCAGCGCGATTGATGCAGGTTACCGTCTGATCGACACAGCGTTCAACTATGAAAATGAGGGTGCTGTCGGGAAAGCGGTCCAGCAGAGCTCTGTGCCCAGAGAAGAATTGTTGATTTGCTCCAAACTACCAGGTCGCCGACATGCTTACCAAGAAGCCATTGTAACGATCGAAGAGTCATTATATAGAGGAGGTCTGGACTATTATGATCTGTACCTAATCCATTGGCCGAATCCCCAAATTGATCGATATGTTGAAGCCTGGCAGGCGTTAATTGAGGCGAAGAAAAGGGGCTATATCCGTTCCATTGGGGTGTGCAATTTCTTGCCCGAGCATAATGAACGTTTAATTCGGGAAACAGGTGTCACGCCGAGCTTAAATCAAGTTGAATTGCACCCATTATTTAATCAGGAACATCAGCGTGCAAAAGATGCTGAACAGGGCATCGTGACGGAATCGTGGAGCCCCTTGGGTCGTGGTCACAGTATGCTGGAGAATGAAGAGATTGGGAAAATTGCTGCTGCTCATGGTAAAACGAATACACAAGCGATTTTACGTTGGCATATCCAACTTGGAGCAATCCCGATCCCGAAGGCCTCTTCTTTAAAACACCAAACGGAGAATTTGGATATTTTTGATTTTGAGTTGTCTCCAGAGGAAATGAACATGATTTCGGCATTTAGCAGTGAGGATGGACGGATCTGGGGGCAGGACCCCAAGTCCTATGAAGAACTATAATCAGGAACAATAAAATAAAGGGGTTCAAAAATCTGTAGCGGGTTTTTGGACCCTTTGCTTTTATCATAAAACGAACACACATCCGAAAGTGATCAGTGGGTCAGTATATAGAGCTATAATGAACATTTTTTACTGGATTTGATGTATGATATGGTGGAATGTAGTCCTTTCGAAGGAGGTCATCATGGGAATTTTGTCGAGGTTTAGGGATATTATGAAAATGAATGTTAACGCCTTAATGGATAAGGTGGGAGATCCGGAGAAAACCATTGACGATTATATGCGGAATTTGAACAGTGATCTAGGCAAGGTGAAAGCGGAGACGGTATCAGTATTGGCTGATGAGAGAAGGGCGAAAAGAGCACTGGATGAATGCAAAGCCGGGATCAAAAAGCTCCAGCATTATGCCAGTAAGTCTGTGGAAGCTGGTAATGAAGAGGAAGCTCGAAAGTTTCTGGAGAGAAAAGGTTTGCAAGCGGAGAAATTGGAACAATTACAAACGTCCTATGATGTAGCTTCGACAAACGCCGTAAATATGAAGATAATGCAGGAGAAGTTGGTGTCCGATATGGGGCAACTAGAAGCGCGGCACGCTGAACTTAAAGGGAAGATGGCGGTTGCCAAAGCACAGCAAACCTTGAATTCTATAGGTAGCAAGAATTCTGCTTTTGAGGTTATGGAAGAGCAGGTGAACAGAGCGTATGATGAGGCGATGGCTATAGCTGAGCTTCGGGCAGGAACGAAGGACGACCTGGATGCTTTATTTGCACAATACAAGAAGAGTACGAATACAGAAGATGAATAACAAGTATCTACATGAAGAGGTGAGCAGATGCCGGTTATCGAATACAAATGCCCCAACTGCGGCAGCGGTATGGTCTTTGACAGTGAGACAGGGAGGTTATCCTGTCATAGTTGCGGAAGAGAGGACAATATCGAATCTATTCCTGATCCTCTGATAAATCGTATTTTTTCAGAAGATGAGGCTCATGAGTATCATTGTAATAACTGCGGAGCGGTGATTATGACCGAAGTGGAGACGAGTGCAACGGTGTGCAGCTTTTGTGGTTCTGCCGTGGTTCTCGGGGATCGACTGACTGGGAAGCTGGCTCCAGCGCAGGTTATTCCTTTTTCAATCAGTAAGGAAGAAGCCATAGCTGCTTTCAAAAAATGGTGCAAGAATGGCCGTCTGACGCCGAATCGGTTCATGATAGCAGACCGAATCAAGGGAATAACCGGGATGTATGTGCCTTTCTGGTTATATGAATTACATAATAAAATTGAGGTTCAAGGTGAAGGTACCCAAGTGCGAACCTATACGAGTGGAGACTACGAATATACGGAAACGAAGCATTTTGATGTATATCGGAAAATCCGTTTGAATTATGTAAAGGTTCCGATTGATGCTGCGGAGAAAATGAACGACGAGCTGATGGATAAATTGGAGCCATTTCCATACGATCAGCTAAAACCCTTTAAAATGCCATATCTAGCAGGTTATATTGCAGAGAAATACAGTTATAACGAAGAAGAGCTTTTCCCGCGAGTGAAAGAAAAAGTGAAGGAATATATTGATGCTTATATTCATTCTACGGTGTCAGAGTATACGGCCGTGAGTTATACGGAAAAGCAAATTGATACTACATTAAAACAAGCGGATTATGTCCTGCTCCCCGTGTGGGTCATACACTATGACTATAATCAATTGGAGCATACGTTTGCTATGAACGGACAGACGGGCAAGGTAGTCGGTAAGCCTCCGATTAGCAAGTTCAAGGTGACGGCTTGGTTTGCAGGCATTTTCGGAATTACTCTCTTTTCATTAAGGTTAATCACTTGGTTGATGATGGGAGGAGAATTCTATTGAAAAGACATAGAGCCATTGTAGCCGTTTTGTTGTTCTTTGCTGTTTTTCTGGCGCTTCCTATGGAAATGAAGGGCGAACCAGCAACGACAGAAATGAAGTCATTGATTTATGACGAAGCGGGTTTGCTCAATCAGGAAGAGTATGATGTGTTGAACACGATGGCTAATCAATACGGAGCGGAAAGAGAAACGGACATTATTATTTATACAACCCCCAATCCCGACAATATGGATGTTATGAAAATGACGCAGGACTTTTATGATGACCATGGCCCAGGGTATGACAGAGCTCATGGGAACGCGGTTATTTTAACGATGGATATGAGAAATAGAGAGGTATACTTGGCTGGATTTTATAAGGCAGAACGGTATCTGGATGATGACAGGCTTACTAAAATACGCCATGAGATTAGCCCGGATCTGACGAACGGCAACTATGGGCTGGCATTTCAAAAGTATATTCTAGGCGCGCATAAATATTTGGCGATCCGTCCAGGGGTGAACCCAGACAGTATATTTTTTAAAGGCTGGCTTCATTTGGCGATTGCACTGGGATTGGCGGCGATGATCGTGGGCAAGATGGTTTCCAATTCTGGCGGTCGGGTTACGGTAAATCGACAGACCTACGAGGATGCGAACGCTTCAGGAGTTCTGGAGCATCGAGATCAGTATCTTCACACAACGACAACGAAACGGAAGATTGAAAAGAGCAGCAGTAGCAGTAGCTCAGGCGGTGGTGGCGGAACTACCAGCGGCGGTCATTCGCATAGCGGCAGCAGAGGATCATTTTAACTGAGGATTTTGCAAAAATCCTAAACGGAAAGGATGGATACAGTATGGGATTCTTCAGAAATCAATTTGCAAATGTTGTAGAATGGGAAGAATTTAGAGATGATATGATTTTCTGGAAGTGGAGTAATCGTGAAATTAAAAAAGGAAGTAAGTTAATTATCCGCTCCGGTCAAGACGCGATTTTTGTAAATAACGGCAAAATAGAGGGTATTTTTGAGAATGAAGGGTCATATAACATGGACTCTGACATTATTCCATTTTTATCCACCTTAAAAGGGTTTAAATTTGGTTTTAACAGTGGCATGAGGGTAGAGGTCTTATTCGTTAATACGAAGGAGTTTACTGTCAAATGGGGGACGCAGAATCCAGTGCTGATCCCGACTCCCCAGCTGCCAGGCGGGATGCCGATCCGTGCCAATGGCACATTTAATTTTAAAGTGAACGATTATGTTACGCTCATCGATAAGATTGCCGGAGTGAAGGACAGTTATCTCGTTGAGGATGTTAAAATACGCATTACTTCAGTATTGGATCAGTTATTGATGAAGTGGATCAGCAGAGAAGGAAAGGACATGTTCAATCTGCAGGCGAATGCTTCTGACATTTCAAAAGGTATTCAAGAAGATCTGGATATGCAAGTGATGGACAACGGTATGACGATTACTGGCTTTCATGTGATGAGCTTCAATTATCCTCAAGAAATCCAAGATATGATTACGAAGACAGCCTCTCATGAAATGATCGGTAATCTGCAAAAGTACCAACAAGTGACGATGACGGACGGGATTGCATCGGGTAATGTAAAAGGCGGCGGTGCAGCTTCGGATATGGCGAGTATGATGATGGGGATGAATATAGCAAATGAAATGATGAAAAATTTGAACCCGAACCCAAAGCCTTCGGCTGAGACTCAGCCTACACCTGCTGGTCCCCCTTCATCTGGAGACGGGAATAAGCCCAATTTTTGTCCGAATTGCGGTACAAAAAACGAAGGAGCTAACTTCTGTCCGAATTGTGGACAAAAATTGAACGGATAACATAGCTACGGCCAAGCTTCTTTACAAGTCAAAAGGCAGTTATCGCAGAGTATCTTCTGTGATAGCTGCTTTTTTATGTAGTTCGTTCAAGTATTTTCTTTATAAATCTGATTTATTGGATTGAAAAGGGTACTCAGGATAAGGTACTATAGCTGTATGGTATGTATTTATATTAACTAATTAGTTATTACATTAATAAACTATAGGTATAGGAGCAACGAAGATGACCAAATTCCAAGATCAAATCATTGCGCGTTACAAGTTTGATGATGCAGAGAACGTCGGCAAAGATAGCTCAGGGCAAGGTAACGATGGGGTTGCTTCAGGCACAGTAACACCCACAATTTCCCATGCTACCGGTAGAGCGGCATTGACGCTTGAGGGAGGCCCCAACGGTACCTCGTATATCCAGCTTCCTTCCGATCTATTCAAAGATGTAAGCGATAACACCGGTGTGACGGTTACTGCTTGGGTCAACTTCGGCAGATTCACAGATATGTGGGAACGTGTTTTTGATTTTGGTAAAGCCCATACAGGGCCATATATGTTCATGACACGGAATCTGCGCGGAACCCTTTTCACCGAGGCGGATTTGTCCGTAGACCCGGGAAGAGGTTTTGTCAGGGATGAGTGGATGCACATAGCCCTGTCTGTGATCGGCACGGAAGGCGGCACATTAAGCAGTGCAGGTCCGGTGGTATATGTCAATGGTGAGGTGGTAGCGGACGGTTCCATCAGCCAAACCTCTAGTGGTAACTATGCCAAGCTGCGTAAATGGTTCGAAACGTTTACAGACTCGTCCAACTACAGCAACAATTTTATTGGTCGCTCTCAGCATGCGGCGGATGTAGACTTTGCCGGCTCCGTTTCAGACTTTCGAATTTATAAAGCAGGCTTGTCGGCAGATGAAGTCATTGAGGTCATGTGCGATTCGTTGACAGATGAAGAGATCGTGAAGCTTGCCAGAGATAAATATTTGTCCTTTCCAACGGCGATTGTGACCAAGGACTTATCTCTGCCAACCGTTCTGATGGGCGGTAGAGTAGAAGTGACCTGGAAGTCCAGCGAGCCTAGTATACTCTCTGACAATGGTCAGGTGCAGGCGATTACCTCCGCACAAGGGGTTACCGTCACAGCTTTATTGACGAAGGGCCTAAGCCAGATTGAAGAAAGCTTTGAAGTATCCGTTCTTCCTGAACAGCTACCTCCGTACACGCTGACCATTCATGGAGATAAGGAAGTAGTGGATGTCAGCGAAGTGATGTACGGCTTGTTCTATGAAGATATCAATAACGCAGCAGATGGCGGGATTTATGCAGAACTCGTTCAGAATCGCTCCTTCGAATCTTTCGAGTTCGATACGTATTCCCATGCTTCCGGTGAATGCGGCTGTTCTACAGGACGGAACCGCAACCCGTTGTTCGCTTGGTCTGGTGATACGGACAAGATGACTCCACAACATAGCGGTGGATTAAATGAGTTTTTAGGCGCAAAAGACAAAGAAGTGAACTCTTATTATGTGACGGTAGCGGATGGTGCAACGATTCGGAACAAGGGTTTTTCCGACTCTAACCAGAATTGCGCCATGTCCATCCAAGAGGGTGCCAAGTATGAGTTTACCATTTGGGCGAAGGCCGATTCAGCGGGCACAATCACATTGCAACTGCAAGACTCGAATGAAAAGGCTATTAGTGATTCGGTTACGATACAGGTGGAAGGCGGTAACACGTGGAAGAAGTACGGCATCGATTCCAAGCTTGTGCTGACAGGCTCAGCTACGGTTCTCGGGCAGCTGGCGCTTACATTTGAAGGGGACATTTCGGTTGATATGGTTTCTTTATTCCCACAAGATGTATGGGGCGCAGGAGAGGAAGAGCAATCCCCATCGGCACATGCTAACTTCCAGGGAAATCCTAACTACCGATTGAGAAAAGATTTGGTGAACGCACTGGTCGGCATGCATCCGAAGTTTCTGCGTTTTCCAGGTGGTTGTATTTCCGAGGGTTCGTTTATATGGGAAAACGTATACGATTGGAAGGAATCGATTGGGGATATCGAGCTACGCAAGGAAAACTTTAATGTATGGGGCTATATGATGACCATGGGCCTTGGTTATATGGAATATTTCCAGTTGGCAGAAGACCTGAATGCAGTACCGCTTCCGGTTATGGCCTGTGGCGTTCTCTGTCAAGCCCGTTCCGATTACGCTCATCCGGCTGGAGGCGCATTAAGAGAATACTATATTAAGAACTTTACGGATCTGATCGACTTTGCGATTAGTGTGGATTTTGAACATAATGAATGGGCTGCTATGCGTAAAAAAATGGGCCATGAAGCACCGTTCGATCTGCGTTATTTGGGTGTGGGTAACGAGAACTGGGGCACAGAGTTCTTTGCCAACTTTGAAGTGTTCAAGACATCGATTGATGAGTACATGGAGAAAAACTATCCGGGTTATGAGCTGCATATCATCTCTACGGTTGGCGCTCAAGCGGACGACGATGCCTATCAGCAGGGCTGGAAGTTCCTGAGCGGTAATATGAAGGGCTCGGCTAAGGTTGCTTTTGCTGATGGTAACCAGGTGACGGAAGAGACTGTTACCTGGTATGAGAAGCAAAAGGACTATATGGACACCATTGCAGACGAGCACTACTATCGTTCTAACGAATATCTGCTGAATAACGTGGACCGCTATAACTACTACTACAGAGCTTATAACGCGGACGGTAGTATCAATTGGAAAGCGACATCAAAGGTTTTTGTCGGGGAGTACGCCTCAACCGATAAAAATACATTGGCAGGCGCTGTAGCAGAGGCAGCGGTGATGACGGGCTTCGAAAATAATGCCGATGTCGTTCGGTTGGCTGCCTATGCACCGCTGTTTAACAAGGTGCTGACAGATGGAACCTACAGATGGACTCCAGACTGCATCTGGTTCGATGACGAAACGGTGTGGTTTACGCCGAACTACTATGTACAGCAAATGTATGCTAAATATTTGGGAAATAAAGTATTGCGCACTTCTTTCTCTACTTACAAACATGGCAAGCCAACGGATCTCATTCCTCAGGGTGGCATTGAAATCGCGACAGGCAATGCCGACGTTATGATTAAGCGTGTCACCGTTACCTCTAACCAGGACGGCAGTGTGCTGCTGGATCAAGATTTCGCCCAGGAATTAAATTCGGCCTGGCAGGTCATTCCTGGTTCCGTGGGCTACACAGTGGAGGAAGGCAAGGGGCTTGTGCTCAAAGCTCAGGATAGCGGTCTGAATGGTCTGTACATCTTGAACGACAGCTGGAGCAATTACAAGGTAGAGGTGATCGCCTCCCGCATTTCCGGCACGGACGGTTTTTATGTGGGTGCGGGTCTCACGGATATTTCTGCGGAGAAAAAGGACGTTGTCGAATACGCGATCGGCTATGGCGGCAAGGCTACCGGCGTGAAGGTTTACAAGCAAGGCATAGAAGGCTACACATTGGGTGACTACTCTTCCAGTATAGCCGCAGGTAACTTGAGAGCGGCCAGCTATGAAGAGTTGGCCGACAACACGGACTACACCATAACAGTGAACTATGGCGGTGAAACAGGCAGCAACCTGATTTGCTCATATACCGACGGCGTGACAAACAGTAAAGTGCTGGATTATAAGCTGGAGGCTTACAACAGAGACGTGTTCAACTCGGTAACCCAAGATGCTGAGCATGTATATGTGAAGCTGGTGAATGCCGACAACGTGGATAAGGTAATACAGCTGAATCTACAAGATTTGAGTGTTGAGTCCATCGCTAAGCTGGTTACACTAACCGGCGATTCCTCGCTTGTTCATGTACCTAACGTGAACAAGAAGAATGATGAGAAGGTAGTGCCTACCGAACAGCAGATCACGCTTCAGACGGATTCTGTTCTCTTAGACTTACCAGCCAACTCGGTAAATGTGTTGGTGCTGGATCTTAAACCTTTTTCCGCTTAAAAACAAAAAGGGGTGTCCCAAGTAGCCGTTTTATGGCTTTTGGAACACCTCTTTTTTTATGAATAGAGCCGGAATGTTGAGTTGATTTCCCCGACAGGCATTACTGCGTGCTTCTGTTCACCAATTCACGTGGGTTAATGCCATCGTCTATCGTTAGCGGGGTAGGGGCTCCCGTAGCGATTCGCTCCCAGGGTACCATTTTAAAATTCTGATTTAACTTTTTGCCATTTTGAAGATTTTCGTCATCTTGTGCAACGAAGATACCATGAGGGAAATTCCTACCTAACCCGTAGCCAAGAACATCAATACCGTCTGTGACAGACGTACCGTCAACGATTGGGCTTGCGCTGATCGTGAAGTTGCTTATATATGCATTGTCGCCTTGTCGTTCATAGATCGCATAGCTACTGTTTCCTTGGCTGGAGGCCATAAGATATCCTTTGCCATCTTTACCGTAATACAATGTAAGTCCCTCTATGTCATCGTGAAGTCTGCGCCCATCTGCAATATCCACACGTCGCAGCGGCTCGGTTGAACCGTCTGGCTCGGCACTATACTTCCAAATAGCGTAATCCTCTTCAGCGATGTAGATCGTGCCATATTCATCATCAGCAACCATGCCTTCGGATTGCGTATTCAGCTTGAACTGGCGGACAAGCTTACCTGCAATTTTGCCGCTTCCGTCGTCAGTCAGCTCATATTGCTCAAATTCACCCTCTTTGCCCAAAACGAGCGCGTAAAATTTATCTGTCTTGAGGCTATGGTATAAGCTGAATCCGTACACTTCTTTCATAGATGCTTTAATAGGTTTGCCAACCACGTTGGTCAGCTTTCCTGATGCACCGTCAATGGCAAAGATATCGATCGTGTTGTTGGTTCGATTGGTCGCGCCTGCGATATCGATTTTTTTTCCGCCCAAGGTGAAACCGTAACGAAGATCCACGTTATTCATTTTTCCAACCTTCATGTTTTGCAGTTGCTTGCCTTCCAGATCATAGACTAAAATCCCGCCGCCTTTATTGGTTGCTAAAATGCTACTTTTCTCTGGATCGGCCGGGTTGAGCCAGATGGCAGGGTCGTCGGCTGCGTCTTCTCCATCCTCCACAGCTTCTGTTTCAGCAGAAGGGATCACTTTATAGGTGGGGACTGCGTCCTTAGGATCTGCATATTTGTTGTTCTCTGCTTCAAGCGCTGTAAGAAGTTTTGTAGGAAGATATACAGTTCCATTCATCATCTT
Organism: Paenibacillus sp. SEL3; assembly: GCF_054602585.1. Taxonomy (NCBI): domain Bacteria; kingdom Bacillati; phylum Bacillota; class Bacilli; order Caryophanales; family Paenibacillaceae; genus Paenibacillus; species Paenibacillus sp. SEL3. The sequence goes on from NZ_CM137725.1 coordinate 3,461,244, forward strand.
AATTTCCTGGTCCGCTTTTCCGGTTAGTCCAGCTAGACGATATTCCTTCTCACCCACTGTAAAGGTTCCGACAATGCCATTTTTCAGTTTGACCAAAACAGACTGGTCATCACTATCCCATGTAATGGTCGCCCCCATTTTATCTGCCTGTGTTCGTAGTGGTGCATACCCGGACGGCTGAATGTTTGCCGCATGGGTCAGTTCTGGTGATATCAGAACCCCCGTTAACATGGCTAATAATGCTAGTTTAGTTGACTTCATATGTATGCCCCTTTTCTGAAGTGCAAATGATATAACCGACTCAGTATAAAGCGAGAATATCAAAAGGATACAATGAAAATGTAAAGAGAATGTAAAGGAGGTGTAAGCATTCAATGGACTGGTTTCCAGTATTGCTGTCTGTAATTCTTCGGAGACATTCCGAATTTTTCTTTAAAGCATTTGGAGAAATAGCTTGCTTGGGAGAAACCCGTTTCCTCGGTAATTTGTTGGACAGACCAGTCGGTTTGTAGCAAAAGACTACGCCCTTGATCCAGTCGATAATCCATTAAATATTCAAGCGGTGTGCGCTGGAAGGCGACCTTCATACATCTAGCGAGATAGTTCTGATGTACGTGAAAATGGGTCTCCAAATCTTTATTGGTGATTGTATTTTTGTAATTCTGTTTTAGGTATATTTCGATCTGTTCCGCCAACTTAGAGGAGCTGTCTTTATTATTCTGATCATACTCCAAACTCTGAAAAACATTCACAAACGTCTGTTGGGCCTCCCAGAGTGCCAGTTTTCTAGGTTTTAAAGTAGAGGCTAGTAAATAGTCTAATTTCGAAAATAGCTCATGTGGATTCACCACTTTTTGAATTTTAGGCAAATGAATGGTCGTATGTTCTGAATGAAAATGCAGCTCGGGAATGGGAGTGCTGGGTATAATAGGATTGGACGAGGATTGTGCGCACCACATGCTATTGGTTTGAAAATGGAACCAGTAAAAGGAGGTTTGTTCTGTACATGCCTCAATGGGAAAATGATGTTTATCCGGTTCAAGAATGAGAGCGTAATTTTCAGTTACCTTCCACACTTCGTCCTCTTCGCCAATGTGCAGCAACCCTTCTTTAATGATTATTACGTCAAAATAACCCAGATTATACCTATTTGGATGCCAATCCCCTTTTTGATATGTAGTAAAATTCCCCTCAATGAAATAAGGCAGCGGAGGGACAAGGAATGATAGAAAGTCTGTTTTGCTCATGGAAGCCAGCTCCTTTGTGTGTGAAATCGTATAAGTTTTAGTTAAAGATCGCGATTTTTTTTATAAATTCAGGTTGATAAAATAAGGACTGTAGCAAGGGAAGCTCAGGTTAACTTGTACGATATTATCATTACTTTATCCTTATTTTTTCAAAAATGAAAGCGTTCTATTTTCAGGAAGGGATGTTTATCCAATGAAAACGGCAAAGCCAGTTAAGCATGTCACCGTTGATGATTTATTTTGGAAAAAGTATAAGCAGGTTGTGGCGGAAGAGGTTATTCCTTATCAGTGGAAAGCATTAAATGATGAATTACCAGATACAGAACCCAGTCATGCGATTGAAAACTTTAGGATTGCAGCCGGGGAATCCAGTGGGGAGTATTATGGAACCGTTTTCCAGGACAGTGATCTTGCCAAATGGCTGGAGACGGTTGCCTTTAGCTTAAGGGATCATCCGAATCCCGCGCTTGAAGAGCGGGCTGATGAAGTGATTGAATTGTTGGGCAGAGCTCAAGCTGAGGATGGGTATCTGAATACGTACTATCTGCTTAAGGAACCCAATAATCGCTGGACGAACCTAAGAGACAATCATGAGCTGTATTGTGCAGGGCATTTTATAGAAGCGGCTGTTGCTTATTATGAAACGACGGGCAAAACGAAGTTTCTTCACATTATGGAGAAATACGTAGACCTGATTCAGCAGATTTTTGGTACGGAAGAAGGGAAACGTAAAGGCTACCCGGGACATGAGGAAATTGAGTTGGCCTTGATCAAATTATACGACGTAACGGCAAAGGATCAATATCTCAAATTAGCGCAATATTTTATTGAACAGCGGGGACAGCATCCTATTTACTTTGCAGAGGAACAAGAAAAGAGAAAACATATTCAAACAGAGCCCACCTGGAATGATGAGAACAACATTAATTTTGGTTTAGGCTTCGAATACCAGCAAGCACACCAACCTGTGCGGGAACAAAAAGAGGCAGTCGGCCATGCAGTAAGAGCGGTGTACCTGTATATTGCAATGGCGGACTTGGCCGCGAAAACAGGGGATGCTTCCCTATTACAAGCCTGTGAAACGCTGTGGGATGATGTAACGAATCACAAAATGTACATCACCGCAGGCATCGGATCTACTGTAAATGCGGAAGCGTTCACTTGCCATCACGATCTTCCTAATGACAGCATGTACTGTGAGACCTGCGCCTCTGTAGGGCTGGCCTTTTGGGCCAATCGTATGCTGCGTTTAGCGCCAGACCGGAAATATGCCGATGTGCTGGAGCGTGCGCTATACAACGGGACGATTAGTGGGATGGACCTGGATGGGAAACGATTTTTCTACGTGAACCCGCTGGAGGTTAATCCCTTTCAAAAATCCAGAAAAGATCAAGAGCATGTAAAAACAGAACGGCAAAAATGGTTTTTCTGCGCCTGCTGTCCGCCCAATTTGGCACGAATGATTGCATCGGTTGAGGACAATATGTACACCCAAACGGACGATACGTTGTATACGCATCTGTACATTGCCAGCAAGGTGAACATGACTTTATCTGGTCATGAGGTTGAAATTACACAAACTCATCATTATCCATGGGATGCGGATCTAACCTTTTCGATCCATGTAACAGAGCCAACTCCCTTTAAATGGGCACTACGAATTCCAGGGTGGTGCAAGCAGGCAGAGGTAAAGGTGAATGGGGAAACCATATCATTAGATCGTCTGGAAAAAGGCTATATCGAGATTCAGCGTACTTGGAAGGACGGAGATGTAGTTACCCTGCATTTGGCTATGCCGGTTGAGCGCATTCGGAGCAATCCGCTGGTCTCCATGAACCAGCAGCAAATTGCTCTCCAACGCGGACCAGTCGTGTTTTGCCTGGAAGAAGTGGATAATGGAGCGAATTTGGCAGGATTAAGATTGACGAAGGATAGTCTTATTACGGAAGAGTTCAGCGGAAACCTGCTGGGTGGCATTGTAAAGCTGACCATAGAGGGACACCGGGTAAAAAATTCGAATGCATTATACAGCTCGGAGCCCCCTGAATTTGTTCCTCAACAAATTACCGCCATTCCTTACTACGCCTGGTGCAATCGGGCTAAAGGGGAAATGCGTGTATGGGTTTATGAATCATAATTCATTCGCATGGGGAGAGGAAAGATCATGAGTACGAGAATTGTGAGTACAGAACCACCGGAAAAGGCAACCAGTACCGTTCCTTTTCATCGTAAAATCAGCTATTCATTAACGGATACGGCCGGCAATCTGTTGTACTGTGTCATTTCCAGTTATCTATTATATTTTTATACAGATGTATTCGGTCTTTCTATCGGGATTGCCGGGACATTACTATTTATCACCCGTTTTATTGATGCTATTGATGCCCCGATTTGGGGCATCCTGATTGATCGAACGAAGTCAAAATACGGCCAGAGCAGACCCTATTTTCTATGGTTAGCAATCCCGTTCGCTGTGTTCATGGTCCTTACGTTTACGACGCCCAATTGGAGTGAGTCGGGCAAAATTGCATATGCCGCCATTACGTATATCATAGCCGGCATCCTGTACACAGGAATTAGTACGCCGATTACGTCTATTCTGCCTAACCTGAGCACCAATTCTAATGAACGCGTCGTCTTGAACTCCTTCCGCATGGTAGGGGGGAATGTGGGCTTCTTCATTGCCACGACGTTTACGTTACCTTTGGTTGCTTTCTTTGGACAGGGGAATGATCAAAAAGGATTTTCCTTAACGCTTGTTTTATTTGGAATCATGGCGATTATTATGTTTTTCATAGCGTTTGCCGATTTGCGAGAAAATGCAGCAGTGAAAACGAAGTCCGTTCCCATTGCTAAAAGCTTCACAGCGATCAAACGAAACTGGCCCTGGATGCTCGTTGTAGCTGCCAACTTGTGTTACTGGATTGGTTTGAATATTCGTTCAGCAACGCTCATCTTTTATCTGCAATACAATCTGGACAGTAAGGACTTAGTACCTTTAATCAATGGACTGACCTCCTTACAGTTGATCTCGATGGTTCTGATTCCGTTTTTTGCCAGAAAATTAAGTAAAAATGCGATTATGATTATCGGATTGATATTAGCTGCGCTGGGTCAAGTCGTGATTTTAATGGGAAGTACAGACTTAACTCTCATTATTATCGGCTGGATTATTGGTGCGTTAGGATCAGGCTTTGCGTGTTCTATGCCGTTTGCGATGTTGTCAGATACAGTCGATTATGGGGAATGGAAAAATGGTATTCGGGCAAGTGGCTTTCTGACCTCCATTGGAAGCGCATTCTGTATTAAAGCGGGTAGCGGAATTGGCGGATTATTGCCAGCATGGATCATGGGCAGCACCGGTTACATCGCTGGGCAAGTTCAAACCCCTACGGCGTTGTCTGGCATTCAGTTTAGCTTTATCTGGCTGCCGTTTATCATCTTCTTGATCGGAATCATTCCTATGTTTTTTTATAAAAAGTTCGAAAAGAACGAAGCTTCTATTCAACAAGATTTAATTGCGAGAAGATCATAGGCATTCTTTTAACAAGGAATTAATGACATATTAAGACATTACAATGCTGCTGCAAAACCTGTTCACTGAGCTGAGCAGGTTTTTCTGTTATTTTCTATTCAAATGTGAGCAAGACCATTGACAGGATTTTCTTTTGGAGCAATACTTCTATGTAGAGAAAAGTGTACAGAATCAAGAACTAGACACATCTAGCCTTGCAACTTTATACATTTTTTCGCCATGAAGGCTCTTCTGTTGAAGGGTTTTTTTCAATTTGAGAAAAAGAATGTGATGATATGAGTCAACTGAGTGTAAGGATGAGAACACATGGCTTTCTGAATAAGCATTTTTCAGGAGAGTCTATTGATTATCGACAGATGATTGCGCTGTTTATCCCGCTGCTGATTGATCAGGCTTTTATCGTGGGTCTTAATTTGGTGAACACGGCCATGATTAGCTCGTCGGGGATGGCGGCAGTCAGTGCTGTAAATATGATCGATTCTTTGAATATTTTTCTGATTAATGTGTTTGTCGCAGTGTCTACCGGGGGAACGGTTGTCGTGGCACAGTATAAGGGGAGCGGTAACGACCTCATGGTCTCTAAAGCCGCATCCGGCACCATTTCCTCCGTTTCCTTGCTGGCTTTATGTATTAGTTTGTTTATGATCGTGTTGTACAATCCGATTTTGAGTGTTCTGTTTGGTTCCGCCTCGCCTGATGTATTAGCTAACGGTAAGGTATATTTACTGGGAAGTTGTATGTCTTTTGTGGGGATTGCAATCGTTGAGGCGGTGTGTGGAGCGCTGAGGGGGATCGGGAAGACGAGGGCATCGCTGGCTCTTTCTCTCATCATGAACCTCTCGTACGTGCTCCTCAATGTGGTATTCATTAATGTATTGGATATGGGTGTGCTGGGCATGACGATTGCCGTCAATGTGTCCAGATATGCAGGAGCAGTGTGCGCGCTGATCTATTTGGTCAGGGTAGATGATGACTTGCGTGTTCAGCTTAGAGATATGCTTTACTTTAATCTGGCCATGCTTAAAAAGATTTTGTTTATCGGGCTTCCCTTTGCAGCGGAGCAGATGTTTTTTAATGGGGGGAAAATTTTAACCCAAATTTTCATTGTGAGTCTGGGAACCAATGCGTTGGCGACGAATGCCATTTGCTCATCCCTAGCTAACGTGTTCCAAATCCCTGCGAATGCTTTGGCTCTTACGATTGTAACCGTGGTTGGTCAATGCATGGGACGTCGAAATGTCGAGGATGCACGCAAGTTTACCAAATCGTTTATTTGGCTGTCGTCTTGTTCGTTTATTGTAATGGGATTAATCCTGATGCCTTTGTTTGAGCCGATGGTGGGGCTGTTTCATCCGCCTGCCGAAATCGTAGATGACATTTTTGTTGTCATACTGATTAATACGTTGGCTCAGATTCCGCTTTGGTCCATTGCCTTTATTACACCCTCTGCGTTAAGGGCAGCAGGTGATTCAAAATTTACGTCCCTCACCTCAATGCTGTCTATGTGGTTGTGTCGGGTGGTGCTCGGGTATATTTTGGGCATTGTGTTTAACCTGGGGATTGTTGGTGTCTGGTTGGCTATGGATATTGAATGGGGCGTGCGGGGGATCGTCTTCCTTTGGCGCTTCCGGGGCAACAAATGGGTCCAGCATCGTTTGATCGACTGAATAGGTCCACTACCATAAAATTGACTTCTGGATGAAGGCATTTTACGGTAGTGGATTTTTTTATTTTCCTATACTTCGTTCAGACCCCTTACTCCATCCTGATCCCTATATTGCCTAACTGCGCTCCCTGCTGCATACGGTGGAAGGCTTGCGCTGTGTCTTGTAAAGGAAATACGCTATCTATAATCGGATGGAGTGCATGGCGCTCCATGAACTGAAGCATAGCTGCGAATTCCTCGCCACTGCCCATAGAGGTGCCGATGATGCTGATTTGAGGAAAAAATATAGACCGCAGTGGAATCTTTACTTGATCTCCTGAACTTGCGCCAAATGTAACAATCCGACCGTTTGGCTTGAGGACATCCAAATATTTATCGAACGTAGCAGGACCGATACTGTCAAGGACCAGATCCACGGTGTCTCCGTTCATATTTTCTTTCCATCCGCTATGGCTGTCGAATGCATGATGAGCGCCATGGGCGAGGGCAGCCTGCCTCTTTGCTTCGCTGCGTGATGTGACGCTGACCCGTGCACCTGCCGCTAAAGCCATAAGCATGGCATACGTGGCTACACCACCGCCAATACCGGGAATGAGGACGTGCTCACCCTCCTGCAATTGGCCTCTTGTGAAGAGCGCGCGGTAAGCGGTCAAAGCAGACAAAGGCAGTACCCCTGCTTCTTCCCATGAAAGGTATGCTGGTTTACTGACGGCATTTTGGACGGGGATGATAACCGATTCAGCGAATGTCCCATCCGAGGGTCCGCCCAGAATGGCTGGAACCAAGGGAACATGATGCGTATTCTCCCATCCGATACAGGGATTGATCATTACATCGGTGCCTACCAGCGAGGTTGGGACGCCAGCACCCACAGCCTCGATCACACCTGCTCCATCGGATCCGAGAATGAGTGGAGCATCGTTGGCAGCTCGATCTGCCATGAGGAATAAGTCTCGATGGTTCAAGCCTGCGGCTTTGAGTTTTACCCTCACCTCATCGTTCCCTGGCTGTCTGTCCGTAACGTCTGTATACATCAGACCCTCAGGGCCGTTTTTGCTGGCATGTATCACGGCTTTCATTTTAAAACCTCCCGTGGTGCGAATTTAGATGCAATTGCATGTATATTGAATTGTACAGAGCGGCAAGCATCCGGTAAAATGAACAAAATCGAACGTGAGTATCACAAATGATCATACCAAGCAGGTGACGTATACATGGAAAGCAGTGATTTGAAAATTTTTCGGGCCGTCGCTCGCGAGGGCAGTATCACGAAGGCTGCGCAAGTTTTGAATTATGTACAGTCCAATGTGACCTCGCGGATTCAGCAGCTTGAGGCACAATTGAACGTACCGCTATTTCGCCGATCTAACCGGGGAATGACGTTAACGCCAGCAGGAGAGAATCTGCTGAAATATGCGGATACCATACTGACCTTGCTAGACGAGGCTGTAAAGTCCACTCAATATTCAGACCAGCCCGCGGGACCTTTGCGACTGGGCTCGATTGAGACGGCGGCGGTTACGCATCTGACCTCTTTATTGATGGAATATCACGCTCAATATCCTGATGTCCATCTATCGCTTATGACAGGCAGCACCCATGATCTCGTACAAAAGGTATTAAATTACGAATTAGATGGAGCGTTCGTCTATGGCCCCGTCGATGATCCGCATATAGAGCATGTTGCGGCGTTTGAAGAGGAGTTGGTACTCATCTCGGAACCGGGAGAAAGTGATATGAGCAAGTTGCTTGCCAAGCCTATGCTGTTCTTCGACGTAGGCTGCACGCATCGTACAAGAGCGGAAAGCTTTCTGAGCGAAGCAGGTGTGGATGCGTATCAGGTTATGGAGTTTGGGACATTGGAAGTCATTTTGGGTGGTGTAGCTTCTGGCCTGGGAGTGTCCATGCTGCCACAATCGTCGATTGCAAAGGCAGAGGAGGCGGGAAGTATTGCTTCTCATCGTTTACCTGAGGAATATCGTAAATTAGAGGTGTGGTTTGTTCATCGGCGGGATTCGGTTTACTCCAGTGCACTGTCAGGCTTGCTCCATTGGATGAAAAAGGATGCTATACTTAACTAGGATTAAATTGACATCAGGGGTGTATCATTTGGAAGAACCTAATTTATTGAAAAATCCATCTACAGTAGCTCCGGGAGAATTTGTGAGGAATGGCGGTTATCAGCGACGAGAACCGGATAAGATGGCAGTATTATCAGAAACATACGGTGCCTCTATCTTTTTCAGAAGATGGGCGGCTTGGATGATTGACTTCATTCTTATCGTCTTTGGGTACGGAGGGCTGGTATATTTTACAGCGGAAAAAGTAGCTGAAGCGGAAACCCCAAATATGGGTATGGTAGTGATGCTCTTCCTGATCGGCTCCTTCTGCTATTATCTGTTACTGGAAGGACTTACAGGCTATACGCTGGGCAAGTTTGTACTTCGTATTCAGGTTGTGAATGGAGAAGGAAGGCCGCCAGGCATGGTTAAATCCTTGATCCGCACTCTCATACATCTGGTGGATACGAATCCGCTGCTTTTCATGGGACTGCCCGCCGGTATATGTGTGCTGGTGACACCTCGGAAACAACGGATTGGAGATATGGCTGCGAATACATATGTGGTTAAGGTAAGGGATTTGGGAAAGGTGGGCAGAAAGAAAACCGGGATTATTGCAGGAGCAATCATCCTGACGACGATCATTTCAATGGTTTTTGCTGTATCTTTAATTTCTATGCTCATTACGCAAATCATGAAGCCTGAGGTATTTACCAGTAAGGATAGCCAGTTTGCGGTTACGGCTCCCTGGAATTGGTCACGAGATAATAGGATTAATGAGGATGCGGACATCGCCATTAAAAATGAATTTACCGAAAGATATCTGATTGTATTGTCTGAACCGAAAAGCGATTTTGACAGCAGTATGACTCTTCAAGAATATAAAGGAATCATTGAGGATCATTTGGTGTCAGGAATTACGGACCCTGAATTGGGGACCGCTTCAGATATGGTGGTGAACGGATATCCTGCCATTGAGTTTACCCTAAAAGGAAAAATAGATGGGAATCTGGCCATGTATAACGTGACCACGATTGAAACACCTTCGCATTATCATCAAGTGCTTGCTTGGACCTACGCTTCCCGCTATGGTCGAGCACAGCAAGAGCTGCGCAAGATTAGAGACAGTTTCCGCGAAATGAACATGCTGTGAAGTGAACATGAAGCAATGACGATGAATCGAAGTTATAAGGAAGTAAGTGGAACAAGCAGACAGCTTATAGAAGCGTCTGCTTGTTGTTTTATAAACTTCCTTTAAAAAAACGAACATCAAAACGCAGTAGGCGGAATAGTAGATTTATATAGATAATTTGATCATACAATAGAGTGTCTAATCACTCGTAATCCAGCTACTTTCGCCACTTTGCCTTGTGGATGGGCCTTGAATTGAATCGTAACTTCATTCTTGTGGTTCGTCACAGATAGAGGAAGCTCATAGACGAACGTTTCGAATTTATTCATTTCCTCAGACTCCAGCTTGCCTTCCCCTAAAATCAGGCCATCCGCAGTGATGTCAAAGTCACTATGGGGACGGCTCAAGTCCTTCAAATAAGTAACCGCCAATTGGACAGGATCATCCGGAAGCACCTTCATGACAAAAGAGAACCAGCCCCCAGGCCAGGTATCGCGATATTTGCGGTTATAGATGGACCCTAGACCTACATGCTCTCCAGTAAAGGCATGATCCCGTTCAGGCTGCATTTCGGCAGGCTGCACAACGTCCACTGTAAGTCGTTCCAGCTCTAGCTGATACGCTAACGCGGTACGATATTCTGCCTCGGTTGCTGTCCATTCGTCCTTGGAAAAGAGATCCCAATAGACGGTATATGAACGATCATACATCTGATAAAACGGACGAAGCTGCAAGTCTCCGATATAGCCTAAGTCGGTCATATGGAATGTATTAGGCTCGTTCCCGTCAGCAATCAGCTTCGTTGTCAGGGAATCGGTCGATCCGATCAGAACAGACGCAAGCAGACGTTCCTCGTTGGACTCCTGTTCAACAGGGCCAAGGTCCCCAGCCAGTACAAGCGGGCCGTACATAAAAGCAATTCGGTGTGGATTATCCGGCATTTCCTCGACTCTCACGGTCATAGGAATATCGTACTCGATCGTATCCCCATTGCTCCATTCCCGTTCCATTACAACGTAGCTGGTAGGACAGGCCTCTGTGACGTACTCTTCCCCGTTGATTTTAATCAGCATCCCTTGCTCCGCCCAGTGCGGGCATCTTAGCTTGATTGCGAAGGATTTGGGCTGCTTGCTGATAACGCGCAGCGTTCCCCGTCCATTTTGCGGAAAGAGAGTGTCTTGTTTGAGCTGTACGCCCATCTCGTCCCATGTCACAGTAGAAGGGACATATTGATTGACATAGATCGCTTCTGGCGTGTGAAAATAAATTGCAGTGCCGTACATGGAGTGACTTTCCATACCGGACCCGACACAGCATGTGAAATCCTCATATTGAGAATTAAAGGACTTGTGTCCTCCCATTTCCAGCGATACAAAATAGCACACACGTCCATCTACAGGCTGCTGTGAAGCTAGAATATGATTGAACATCGCTCGTTCATAGTAGTCGGCATAGGCTGCATAGGCGTCCCACTCGAACATATGTCTTGTTAATTTCAGCATATTGTAGGTGTTACAAGTTTCACAGGTACCTTCGCCCAAACGGTCATTCAGCTTGCCAGGTTCACCGAAATGTTCATTATAACTATTGCCGCCGATCACGTAGGAATGCTTGTGAACCACCCGATCCCAGAAAAAGCGAGATAGGTCCGCATATTGCGGTTTCCCCGTCATTTCAAATTGCCGTGCAGCGCCAATGATTTTGGGGATTTGCGTATTGGCATGTCGCCCTGCCAACGTATCTTGGCTATCTGCGAGATCATTTAACACCTCTCCGTGATAAAGGCGTTCCGCCAGACTCAAAAAGCGTTCTTCTCCCGAATGTTCCGCCAGATCGGTCAGCACCTCGTTCATACCGCCAAACTCGCAATGCAGCACCTGCTGCACCTGATCATCGTCCAGTCCTTGAAGTACATCCTCCAGCCAGTTGCCGAGTTTGATTTCTATAGACAGGGCCTTGGGATGATGCGCCAGCAGATGTGCATCACGCAAGCCCGCAAAAAGTTTGTGCATGGTATATAGCGGCACCCAGCCACCGTTCAGATCAAAGCCCTGGGAGCGGATATCTCCGGCTTTTACTTCCTCGAAAATCTCTTTCCCACGTGGAATGCCGGAAATGTATCCGTTTCCATGACTGTTTTGGCATATTTCCAGTTCGTCGACTACATAGTTCACGCGTTCCAACAGTCTTTCGTCGTCTGTGGAGGCAAACATCAGTGCACAGCCGGACAGGTAGTGACCGAGTGTATGTCCGCTGATGCCACGCGCTTCCCAGCCTTCATAGTGAGCCGCTTTGGGCTCCAGTCCCGCATATTCACGAAAGCGCGATAATAAACGATCGGGTTCCAAACTCAGCAGGTAGGCCGTATTCAATTCCATCGCATGTAAAAGTGGGCTGGAATCAATTCTTACTTTATGCAAGTCAAAAGCTTTAGCTTTCAAAATCATCGCTCCTTAGCTAAGATGAAAGTGTATATTTCTCCACTACATTAGCATTGGAATCGCGGTATGTCAGTAGCTTAACCATACAATGGGTGGACAAATCCGAACATGAATCTAAAGAGGCGATAACATGACCTATCTAAAAGTAAATGTAGATGCTCCGATCCAACTGATCTCGGCAGGCGAGTTTGTTTCCGAGGTGCCTTGGAAGCATATGAGTCGCTCCATTGATAATTTTGAGCTGATCCTGGGTGTCCAAGAGACGGTATATATACGAGAGGAACGGGAGGATTTTGAAGTAGGCGAGGGAGATATTCTATTGCTTTACCCCGGTCGTACGCATAAAGGATACCAGGAATCGTTGCCGGGTGTAAAATTTTATTGGTTTCATTTCGATGTTCCCGCGACCCCGAATGTACTATCTAATGAGGAAATGAAGTAGGAAACAAGTGCTATGAATGGACTTTTGCAGCGTCATGGCAAGATGCGGGATATCTATTTACCGCAATGTGTACAGGCAGACAACGGGGATCGGATTCATATTATCGTCAATCAGATTTTGCATGTAGCCAACTCACATTATCTTACGTATCACAGTGCCAATTATTTGTTCACCTCGCTGCTGATCGAGATATCAGAACTGGCGCTTAGCCGCTTGCTTTCCAATCCTGCTCATTCACAGGGGAATGTGAGTTTTAACAAAATTATTGAGTGGACCCGAATTCATGCCGAAGAGCCGCTGACCGTGACGGATTTAGCTCGAAAATTCAATTATAACAAGGATTATATCTCTCGTTTGTTCAAGCAAAACACAGGTATGCGCCCCTTGGAGTTCATTCACAGTATTCGTATCAACAAAGCCAAAGAGTTGATTTCCCGTACAGATATGAGCATTAAGCAGGTTGCCGAAGAGGCAGGCTATACCGATGAGAAGTATTTTATGCGTTTGTTCAAAAAGAGAGCCCACATGACTCCTTCCCAATACCGGAATGCCTATCACAAAACATTTATGAACAATGTCTAGTGCATTTCTACTAAAAGTTGGGTGCCACCGTCCATAGGAGGCAACTGGTGCAGTATTTGGTCAATTGACGGAGTCACTTAATATGGTAATCTGAGGGAAGGGTTTAAATGGTAGCAGGCTATGTTATTACTTGATGAAAAAGGGGCGAGCGAGATGCTACAACCACCATTAAAGGATGAACTGACTCGAATACTGGAAGGGTATTCACTGGATGAAGAGTTAAAAGAAGAGATTCATCAGGAGGCTCAAGCTGCTATACAATTTCATGTGGAGAATGAGGAAAACTACGAACACATTGGAAATAGTCGGATCGCCGGCTATCCAGATCTGCCACCCACGATAGAGTGGCCTTGTAATTTAGACGGGGAATATTATACGTTTATTGCTCAAATTAATTTGAGTGAGCTGCCTTTTTCACCATTTGAGGGATTGCCTCATCAGGGCATACTATACTTTTTTCTTGGGCTGGATGAGCCCGCCTATGATATTGACCATAAAATCTTTTACTATAACGGTGACAGCAGCGCTTTGCACAAAACATTACCGCCCGCTGGGTGCGTAGAGGTTTCGGCAGAGCAACGAGATTTCACCGCCTATGCGATTTCCTTTCAGCCGATTATTACCATTCGGTCGGAGGGTGAGCTAGGAGATATTCTTGTAGATCAGTACGAAGAGCTGTATGAGCTTGTATGTGAACAAAGTGACACGGTGTGGGGGCAGCATCAATCTTTTGCAGGGAACACCCGGCGGGATGCTTATCTACGCCGAAACGGGCTTGAGGGTCTTCTGTTTAACTGGCATAAGAGTGAGAGTCAGATTCATAAGGAAATCGAGCAAGCTACGCATAGGGGGAGTACGGATTATGCGGAGCATTTACGATCCGAAGTGCTGCCTCAGCTACAAGAATATCAAACGAATCGGGAAAAGCACGATCAGGCTTCGGAAAATTGGCATGTTCTGCTCTCGGTCTCTTCTTTGGACGAGGTTGGTATGTGCTGGTGGGACGCGGGGTATTTGGAGTTTTTTATAGATCAAAGGGACTTGAAGAACCTTGATTTCACGCGAACGTATGTCAATCTGGCTACGAGCTAGCTAAAGTTCTAGACTGGGAAAATAAAGTATTAGACGGACGTTGCTTCATTCAGCTCACGGGCAGGTTAGTTTAACTCTAGAAATAAGAAAAGGGAACAAGCGTTCTTTACATGTGTTATATATGAGTATATAATCAAAACGAACCGGAGATCTGTTTTTTTGATAAAACAATGTAGATTCTTCTTGGTGTAAGAATTTTATAAATAACTCAATTTTGGAGGGTCTGTATGCCATATTGTAAAGTCAAGAATGCCAATATATATTACGAGGAAATTGGTAAAGGCAAACCGATTATAATGATTCATGGTTTTACACCAGACCATCGGTTAATGAGTGGGTGCATGGAACCGATATTTGAAGGTAATTCCGATTGGCGTCGTATCTATCTTGACCTGCCTGGAATGGGACAAACAAAGGATTACGATCAAATATGTAATTCAGATGATATGCTAGAAGCAGTTATAAATTTTATTGAAACTCTTGTCCCAAACGAGGATTATCTCATAGCAGGCGAATCGTACGGTGGATATATTACAAGGGGAATAATTAATAGACATAAAGATCGTATTGGTGGAGCTGCTCTGATTTGTCCATTAATTATTCCTGAACACAAAAGAAGAATACTGCCCGAGCATTTTGTTGTTCATTGTGATCGCGAGTTTATGGGCACCTTAAGTGAAGAGCAAATAAGTGATTTTAGCGCAAATCAAGTCGTTCTCAATGAATATAATTGGAAAAGGTATTCTGAAGAGATAGTGGCAGGTTGTAAGATCGCTGACTACGATTTTCTTAGCAAGATTCAAAGAAACTATGGGTTTTCCACCAATATAGATAAATTAGTTTTTGATAAACCAACAGTATTTACTCTTGGGCGACAAGATGCAGTCGTTGGTTACATAGATGCTTTTAGAATTTTAGATAATTATCCTAGAGCAACCTTCGCCGTTTTAGATCGAGCAGGGCATAATCTTCAGATTGAACAGGCTCTATTATTTGAGTCACTTATGCGTGAGTGGCTTGAAAGAGTAACAGAGTTTGGATTTTAGTTTGATATTAATCCATGAACTAACGGGAAACGTTGATTCAATGAAACAACGACAACCTAGGACTTTATTTTCTGCTGACAGTATGATTGGAATGATAAAATGCAAAGGCCCTTCTGGCTTTCCATCAGGGAAGCAGCGGAAGGGCTTTTGTTATATATACTTGCCTATACGGGGAGTTTATTTATATCCGCTGCACGGTGAACTCGAATTCCAGCATTTGATCGGCTGTAATTTGGTATTCTTCATGTACCGGGGCTCCCCAGCTATCGTCGCCGCCTACGCCCATTTGCTTGCCAGCTACGGTGACAACGGTATAGTACACGTTGGGCAGCTCATACAGATGGTATGCACTTTCCAACTCGAACGCTGTATACGGCGAAATGTTGCATTCCACTGGTGCGGTAGCAGGTGCAGTAATGCGAATGCCCCGCTGGGAATCATCAGTAATATCGACACGGCGCACGCCTGTACGATTGCCGGATTCCTGTGGCACAACATATCCGGACACGTTATCCGCAGCTTCGTTCCGGAATACGCCAAGTCTAGCACCGAAGGCCCGGTCGATGTAATTCTCATCTGGTCCCATCGCATACCAGTCCAGATGACGGTAGTCCGCTGGAACCTTGAACGAAAGGGCAAAGATCGGCAGGTTAGGCAGTCCTGAGACGCCTTCATAAGTCGATTTTACGTTCAGACTGCCATCTGCGAAGACGGTATAGGCTACCGTTACCTGTGCGTCCGCATGAATGCTCAGCGTGTAGCGGAATGCAACAGTTACACGGTCTGTCTGCTCTTCCGTGACCTCGATGCCCACGCATTTACGTGTCAGACTTGCAGCGAACCAGCCACTGGCTTCAAAGCCCAGTGCGGTTCCCCGATCATTGTCTGTGGTCGCCCGCCAGAACAATGGAGCAGGAGGTGTAGCGATCATCTCACGTCCGGCGTAGCGAAGTGAAGTCAGGCTACCTGCTCCTTTGGAGAACATGATACTGAAATCTGCACCGTGAACGCCAATATTTACATCGCCATGCACCACTCGTAAGGCACCGACCGTAGGGAGCTGCAGCGGATTTGGATCTTCCACGATGAAAATATGCTGTCCGAAGGCCACTTCGTGTCCAGCCTCAGCCCAGAGCGTCGCTTCCTTCAAAACCAGAGCGGTGTGAATGACGTACTCACCGGGCTTCTCGTCTGTGCTTGGGAACGTCAGTGGAATATACGCTTCGGTCTGAGCCGCCACATCCACATGAATGGCATTACGTGCGATCTCTTGGCCCTCATGCAGCAGGCTGTATACAAGCTCGTAGTCCCCCGTTCCTTCGAACAGGTTTTCATTGCGAATGGTTACACCGCTGCGATCCGGGGTGAGCTTCAGATTTTGATACAGGAATTTGACCTCCTGCATCTTCGGCGAAACCTTCCGATCTGCATAGACAATTCCGTCCGTACAGAAGCCATAGTCTGTAGCACGGTCGTCAAAGTCGCCGCCGATCGCGAGGTACTCGCGTCCATAGCGATCTTTTTTCATAACAGCCTGATCAATATAATCCCAAATAAAACCGCCCTGATATAGCTCGTATTTGTTTTCCAGCTCGGTATACTTGTGCATGCCGCCTACGGAATTGCCCATCGCATGCATATATTCGCAACTGATATACGGCTTTTGTGGATTATCGTTTAAGTATTGCTCGATATCTGCAGGCTTGGCGTACATCCGGCTCTCCATATCGCTAGTATCATCGTACGTACGGTTATGAAACACGCCTTCGTAATGCACTAGACGGCTCGGATCGGTGGTTCGGAAATAGTTAGCTACATTGCGCAGCACTTCGCCTGCATACGACTCATTGCCGCAGGACCAGATCAGAATGGACGCGTGGTTTTTGTCCCGTTCCAGCATGGAAATGGCGCGATCCATGACGATATCTTGCCACTCAGGCAGATTGGCAGGAATATTCCACGATGGCTCGACGGCACCGAGTTTTTGCCAGGAACCGTGTGTTTCCAAGTTCATTTCATCAATTACATAGACTCCGTACTCATCGCATAGCTCATACCACAGAGTCTGGTTTGGATAATGAGAGGTGCGGACAGCATTCATATTGTTCTGCTTGAGCGTCCGAATATCCCACAGCATATCTTCACGGGAAATCGCACGTCCGGTGCGAGCGTTAAATTCATGGCGGTTCACACCTTTAAAGACGATACGTTTGCCGTTCAAATGCATGACCTTGTTGATCAACTCAAATTTACGGAAGCCGATTTTTTGTGGAATAACTTCCACGAGCGATCCACTGGCATCATAAATTTGAATGAACAACGTGTACAAATAGGGTTTCTCCGCGCTCCAGCGCTGCACTTGCTCCAAGGTGGCTGATAGCGAAGCGGTGCCATCCGTAAAGTCAGCTTTCAAAGAAGCTACAACATGGCCGACAGCATTTTTCACATCGACAGTTGCATAGGCAGTTGCTGGTTTTTCCAAGGTCAATTTCAGCTCCAGAAGGCCCTGTGTGTAGGAAGCATCCAGATCTGCCTTGGCATGCAGGTCACGTACGTGAACCGTAGGGATGGTATAGAGATATACGTCTCTGAAAATACCGGAAAAACGCCAAAAGTCTTGATCCTCCAGCCATGCCCCTGTACTTCTTTGATATACCTCTACCGCCAGCTTGTTTTCGCCAGCTTGCAAGAACGGTGTCAGTTCAAAGTCAGACGGCGTGAAGCTGTCCTCGCTATAACCGACAAATTGTCCGTTCAACCATACATAGAAAGCCGACTCGACGCCTTGGAAAGAAATGAACACAGGCTGCGCGTCGGAAGCCATATTTTCCGGCAAAACGAAGCTTTTGATATAGCTCCCGACCGGGTTGTGATCCTCCGGAATATGGGGTGGGCGAACGTCCGAATGTCCGTCCCACGGATACATCGTATTCACGTACTGCATTTGGCCAAAGCCTTGCGTCTGAATGTGACCCGGCACCTGAATATCACTCCAGCCGCCGTACTCAAAGCCAGGAGTATAGAACTCTACCGGACGGCTGGCTGGATTTGTTGCATAGTTAAACTTCCAGCTCCCATTCAGGCTATGACGCCAAGCCATATCAGCTTGCTGCTCCGCTTCCTGAAGCGTAGCGTAATATTTGTGATCGGAATAGGCGGGCAGCCGATGTACAGCAAATTTGGTTACGTCGGTCAGCCAGTCCAGACTAGGGGGTTGGATGGTCAAGGCGAACACTCCTTATTTTTAAAATTGAAATGAAGAACGTACACAGAAATCTGTTATTTTACCGAACCCACCATGCCCGCTACAAAGTGTTTCTGCATCAGGAAAAATACCAGTGCAGTCGGAAGTGTGGACAGGACAATGGCGATCATGATGACACCGTAATCCGGTGCATAGCTGGAGCCGAGGTTCGAGATCAACAGCGGAATCGTTTGATTTTCCGGCGTTTGCAGCACAATCAGAGGCCAGAGGTAGTTGTTCCAACTGGACATGAATGTGATGATCGCGGCAGCGGCATAGGTTGTTTTCATTGTAGGCATGTATACCCGGAAGAACAGACCCAGCTCGGACAATCCATCCATACGACCTGCCTCCAGTAGATCTTTGGGAAACATCTTGGTGCTTTGACGGAAAAAGAAGATCAGGAACGCCGTAGTTACGGTCGGAATGACGACAGAAGAGAGCGTATCAATACCGATCCACGGTATGACATTAGAAATGCTGCCGAACATCCGGTAGAGCGGGATCATGATCGCCGCAAACGGAATCATCATAGACATCAGCAGGATATTGAAGACAACGTCTTTCGCTTTACTTCTGTAAATTTCAAAGCCATAACCAGCCAATGACGCGATTAGCATAGCCAGCAGCGTAGTTGAGATGGAGACTTTTGCAGAGTTACTGAGTGCGGTAACGATGTCCACTTTTTCAAGCAAATTGTGCATGTTATCCATCAGATGGGAGCCAGGCAGCAGCTTGCCCTTGGTCACATCGACCGACAGGTTCGTGGCGCTGGATAGCATCCACAGGAACGGGAAAATCGAAACGAACGACACAAGGATCAGAAAGGCGTACGTAAATGCTCTTTTTGTTTTCATCATTTTTTCTCACCTGCCACTTTGAACTGGATAATCGACAAGATAATGATCATAATGACGATGGAATAAGATACGGTCGCCGCATAACCAAAGTCGGATGAATACTTGAAGGACAGATTGTAAATATATTGCGAAATTGAAGATGTCGCGTTCCCTGGCCCACCTTTGGTAATATT
Source organism: Paenibacillus sp. SEL3 (assembly GCF_054602585.1). Lineage (NCBI taxonomy): Bacteria > Bacillati > Bacillota > Bacilli > Caryophanales > Paenibacillaceae > Paenibacillus > Paenibacillus sp. SEL3. The sequence goes on from NZ_CM137725.1 coordinate 3,480,764, forward strand.
CATAATTTCATCGAAGAGTTGGAGTGTACCAATCGTTGATGTAATCGAAGTGAACAGGATAATCGGCTTAAGCAGTGGAACCGTAATGCTGAAGAACTGTCGGATCGGGGAAGCTCCGTCAATACGGGCCGCTTCGTAGATGGAACTGTCAATGTTCTGAAGACCGGACAGGTAAAAGATCATATTATAACCAGTCCAGCGCCATGTGATCGCGATAATAATCGTAACCTTGGCCCAGAAAGGATCTGTAATCCATTGGATGGGCGTGCCAATCACGTGCAGATTCAGCAATAAGGAGTTTACCAGACCGTCGGACGAGAACAGGTACTTGAAGACAACGGAATAGGCTACAAGGGATGTGATACACGGCAAGAAGATAGCGGTGCGGAAAAAGCCCTTGAATTTCAGGTTTTTATCATTCAACAATACCGAAATGAACAGAGCCAGAATGACCATCAAAGGCACCTGGAAAATTAAATAGATAAACGTATTCTTCACGGCGGTTATAAACATTTTATCGGTGAAGAGTCGCTTGTAGTTATCAATGCCGTTAAAGCTCAGATTAGACCCTGTACCTGTCTTAAAGGACAAGATAAGCGCCTGAATCATCGGATAGAAATAAAAAGCGGCGATCATGATCACTGCGATGGATATGAACAACCATCCTGTCATACCTGCTTTGAGACGTGTTGTAGTTATTTTGGGCGCGGCTGTCTTCATACCATGTCAACTCCCTGTGCAGCAATAAAACCTTGAACTCGCAAGCCCAAGGTTTTAAGTGCTTTTCGTTTTATTATTTAGCCTTGGCTAGATGGACTGTCTTATTTAAGCTGTGCTTCCGCTTGTCCTTGAGCATCTTTCAGAACTGCGTCTACATCTTTTCCGTTCAGATAGTTTTGAATTTCAACGGTCATGATATCCTCAATGGCATACGTGTGCAGACCATAATTGACTTTTGGAACTTGTTTAGTCCATTCTGCAAATTTCTTATATACTTTGTCGCCTCCGAAGTACGGATCCTCCACGTCATAAGCTTTACCGCTGGAAGCTGCGTTCAATGAACCGACAATTCCAATTTTGCTCAGCATATCTTGATACAGCTCTGGATCTGTTCCGAATGTCTCTTTCAAGAAATCAGCAGCGGTATCTTGACCGTCCGAGTTGAGGACATACCAGGAGCTGCCGCCGAGGCTGGAAGCATTCACGGATTCAGGTATATTTTTCAGCTTAGGGAAAGGAACAACGGCCCATTTACCGGATTGTGAAGCTTCAGCTTTGATCGAAGGTGTAATCCAGTTTCCTGTAGGTACGGAAGCAACTGCACCGCTGTTGAATGCAGCCAAGAACTGACTCCAGTCGGCATTCATTTTAACAATGTTGGCGTCGAACAAGGATTTGTACGTCAAGAGCGCTTCTTTCAGAGCTGGATTACCAGCCAGGTTTGGTGTTTTACCGTCTTCTTTCAGGTACCATGAACCTGCAGTTTGGATCATACCGCGGATCAGACCGAGGTCATTCGGATCTTGAGTCAGCATTTCTTTGCCTGTTTTTTGTTTTACGGCTTTACCAATTTCAATAAATTTGTCCCAATCAATATTGGTCAGGTCCGCTACTTTGTAGCCAGCTTGTTCCAGATAATCTGTTCTTACATACAGTCCCATAACACCGGAGTCAAATGGAACACCGTACTGCTTGCCATTGTAGCTAGTCGGTCCGATTTTATAATCAGCGAAGTCGGATGCTTTGATCGTGCTGCTCATATCATGGAAAGAATCAGGATAGGCTTGCAGGAAGTTCTGTGCCCGATAATCCTCGATCAGAACCACGTTCGGCAATCCTTTGGTAGATCCGGAGTTAAGGCCGGCATTCATTTTTTGTACGATATCGTTTTGAGCATATTCAACAATGTTTACGGTTACATCTGGATGTTTCGCAACGTAGCGATCTTTTGCCAGCTTCAGGGCTGCGATATTAAAGTTCGGGTCCCAAGCCCAGACGGTGATTTCTTTTTTGCCTGAATCTGTTGTAGTAGCTGCTTTCTCGGAATTGCTGGAGCATGCGGATAGCAAGATCAAGCTTGCAATCAGCAGAAGGAAAGTCATTTTTTTCATTTTGTTCAACCCCTACTCTTTTTTTATATGTTGCTTGCTAGTTCTAAATCTCTTGAATGAAAGCGGTTACCTTGTTTGTAAATCTAGTGTACCATCCATACTTTGTCGGTGTTAGGAATATCTTTATACGGATTGGTCTTATTATTATGATTTATGAAAAAAGGTACCGCTTACATTAGTATTTTCTTTTGATTTAGGTATTTTTTTATGATCATGAACTAAAGACAAAGAAGGTGGAACAAGAACGGAGTGGGCGGAATGGTGCTGTACAAGCGTAGCGGTCGCCTTTGTACCCGGATTTCAACCTTTATAACTTGACTAAAGAAATCTGGGTACAACAGCGATGGGAAGCACCATCCGACCGCGTAGTGGCGCTTCGTGTACATCTATTTGGAGTCGTTTGATCTCACGATCAGTGGCAACGTCATTCTTACTTTGGTGCCCTCGCCTTTTTTACTGGAGATGGTCACGCCGTATTCTTCTCCATATAAAAGGGTAATGCGGTTGTGCACATTCTGGATGCCGATGCCTGTGAACAGTTGGCGCTTGCTCTTGGGATTTGGTAGTCCGTCTTGCGCTGTATGCCCGTCCAAATCCATACCGTCTCCATCATCGACCACCTCACAGATCAATGTATCCTCCGTTTTGGACACCAATATATAGATGTGGCCTACATTTTTTTCATTAAACGCATGGAAAAAGGAGTTTTCGATAAAAGGCTGAATGATGAGCTTGGGCACATGGTACTCCAGACAATCGGGTGATACAAAATAATTCACTTGTACCCGTTGCCCGTAGCGCACATGGTTAATGAACACATAATTTTGCATGTTGGCCATTTCCTGCTCGATGGTGATTGTTTCACTCACATTGCTGATTGTATTTTGCAGTAAGGAAATGAGCGCATTGATCGTTTCGGCGGCTGTTTCCTTGTTTCCTTTGAGTACCAGCATTTTGATCGAAGCCAGTGTATTGTACAGAAAATGCGGATTGATCTGCCGTTGTAGTGCAGCAAGCTCTGCGTTTCGTTGGCCTTTTTGCGTCTCTAAAAGCTTACGGATATAGTCATTTAGTTCATCCAACATGTAGTTGTAAGCATGACTTAATTGTCTAACCTCATAGCTGCCTGTTACCGGGATATAATTATCAAAATTTTTCTCACGTATGGTCGACATTTGCTTCACCAGTCGAGTCAGGGAACGAATTAGTCGACGGGATATCAGAAAAACGATCACCAAAGCAATCAGTACGATGGCAATGCAGATCCAGACAACGGATTTAACGTCAATAATTTGCCCAATCGCGGCTTGTCTGTCGATCATGTTCACCAGATAAAAATCAAATGAAGGGATATAGTTAGAAAGGAGGATACTCTCCTTATTCATCACATCCGCATTAATGTAGTTCAATCCCTGTTCATTGATTTTTGTGGCATAGCCTAGCAGCTCACTGGAGCGTTGTCCGATCAGGTCCTGGCGGTTGCTTGATACAATTAATCCCGACTTGTCCAAAATAAGCACATCATTGCCGTTGCTCGTGAAATTGTTGTAGAAACGGCGAAATTCAGGCTCTCGGATAGCGATGTAGATCATGCCGTACAGGGTGCCACTGGTCCGCTCCATAAATGGTTTGGAGGCGATGATATAGGGTGTTGGCTTTTGCGCGGTGGTATTCATTTGTTGCTGAAATAATTCAGTATCCAATTGATACATAAGCTGTGCCGGTCGTGCTACACTTTGGGCTGTAATCGCACTGCTTTTAAGCTCTTCCGCAGTTACAGGCCAATAGGAAGAGTCGGAGTAAAAGCTCCGACCGTTCAGACCTGTTACAGCGACACCGACATCATAGGCATCGACGTTCGATTTAATTTGCCTCATTTGCTGTGCCATTCCGAAGTAAATCCTCGCCGAGTTAATCGAGTCAGATTGGCCGCCAGTCAGATAGTTCTTGACCGTTCCATTTTCCGAAGCATGGGTTACGGCATTCACGATAGAATCATTGAAGGATTCAAAGCTGGATTGGATCTGGCTGAGTACCTTGGCATTTGTAATACTGAATGTCTCAGCAAAAAGTCGTTCAGACATCCGAATCGTCACCAAAGAGGTCAGCAAGGACACTGCAGTGATGCTGACCACCATAACAATAAAGATTTTGAAGAACAGACCTTGATATTTGATCTTATGGATATATCTTTTCATATTCAATCTCTTTTCTGCTGGCAGATGTGGCTTACTCTCTAATAGAGATGCTCCCGGCGGTACTGACTGGGCGAGCAACCCTTCACTTTTTTGAACACTTTGGTAAAATAGCTGGGGTCCGAATAGCCTACCGTGCTGCTAATATCCGAAATGGGCATCGTCCCCGACCGTAGTAACTCTGCTGCTTTTTCAACCCGAATTTTGTTCAGATACTCGCTAAAACCTTCTGTATGGTGTGCCGTAAAATAACTGGACAAGTAGGAAGGGTTAAAGTGGAAATATTGCCCAAGTGTCGTCAAATTGAGCGTTTCAGCATGATGCTCCTCAATATACTCCAGCAGTTTTTTCATGCTTGCGCTGCTTCCTTGCTGCGTTTTAGCCATGATCTGTCTGTTCGCTTCCTCCAAAAAAGTCTCCAGAAGGCGCACGGCTTCATGTACATGAGGGGCATCATTAATTGTTTTGAAATAGGAATATTTCGCCGCATCCAACTCCTTCATATCATACCCCTGGTTCCCGAGCAAAATCGTAATGTTGAACACGATATTTCCGAGAAGCGATTTGAATTCAAAAGCGGTAGAGGTATAGTTACCGGACATGGCGGCTACATAGGATCTCAAATCCTGAAAAGCTGTATCAAAATGCTCACGCTTCATCTCTTCTGTAAACTGTTTTAAGTTGAACGAGCTGTTCACCTGTACAGGCTGAGGAAGTTCGTCTTCTATGAGCAGCGCTGTTCCTGGGAAATAAAAGCGGTAACTCAGCAGTTTTGGCAGTTCATCCTGATAGACGACACTAATCTGATTGAACTCATCAAATAAATGGCTAACTGCCCAGCCTGTCTGTGGATCGACTCGCTTTGTCTCCTGAGCAACTTCCCTAACCGCAGCCATCCAGGCGTCTACTTCCCGTGGATCAAGATTGGCTAAAAACACAGCCGCATAGGCATCAGACGGCAGTTGTCGCAGTACGATGCGCTCACAGGCAGAGGATACTCGATCTGTAAGCTTGGAAAATAGGTCCGAGGCAGAGATGGAGCGCCCTTTATCCTGCTGTACCGACTGTTCTATACCTATGAGCGCAAAACGAGTATAAGGGAATGCTTGCTTCAGCAGCTCGGCGTCATAGTCCATGCTATACCCGGAGATCAGCTTTTCGATCACATGATCTATCGTAATTTGACTATTCCCGGCATCTGCTTGATATTGAATGGATGGAATTTTGCGAGCGGTTCTCTGGAGCACTTGGAGCAACTCATCCGTGTCTAGCTTAGGCTTTAAAATATAGTCAGCAACCCCTTGCTGAAAGGTGGATCGCACGTAATTAAACTCGCCGTAACTGCTAAGTACAATGACTTCGATATCTGGATAGTTCTGTCTGACTATGCGCGTCAGCTCCTCGCCATCCATGATCGGCATTACGATATCTGTAATGACAATATGAGGGCGCAAGGTTTCAATCAGCTCCAATGCTTCTTTCCCGTTAGAAGCTTCACCTACAATTCGAAATCCATACTGTTCCCACGATAAATGGTGTTTAATTCCTTGCCGTACCAATATCTCATCATCCACAATCAAAATGTTGCATAGCTCATTCATGGCAGCACTCTCCGTAATTATACCTATTCGAGGATTTTGCAAAAATTCTGATTCAAAAAAGACCTCCATCACGTGGACGTCATATCATCTGAGGCACATATTTGATAACGCTTCCAACTTAGCTTGAATCTAAAGCATTTAACCTTTACATGCTAACATAAACCACACGGGGATTCCAAAAAAAATAGTCCGAATGGCATATAAAACACAAAAAAGGCAGCCGAGAAAACCTCGACAGCCTTAAACAACCGGGATTACCTTATACAGTACCCCAAGTCCGATCTCCTGCCAAATATTTTTCAGTCAAAATAGACAGCAGTTGAATGCCAACCTCATTGTGTCCTCCCTCAGGAAGGATCAGGTCAGCGTATTTCTTGGAAGGCTCAATAAATGCCTCATGCATCGGCTTAACCGTAGTCAGATAGTGATCGTGGATCGAATGGATGGTGCGGCCGCGTTCCTCAATATCGCGAAGAACCCGACGGAGAATACGCACATCAGGGTCCGTATCCACAAATACTTTGATGTCAAGCAGACTGCGGAGCTTTTCGTCTGACAGTACGTGCAGACCCTCCAACATAACGATATGATTTGGCAGAAGCTCTACCGTCTCGTCCGTGGAGCGGGCATGAACCGTAAAATCATACACGGGCGCTTGTGTCGCTTGTCCTTTTTTCAGACATTGGAGATGCTCAATAAGCAATTCGTTGTCAAAGGCAAACGGATGATCATAATTGACCAAAGCACGTTCATCATAACTCAGATGTGAATGGTCTTTATAATAGTTATCCTGAGATATGAAAGTCACTTTATTAGATCCCAGACGCTCAACGACGGCGCGTGCTACCGTCGATTTACCGGAACCTGTACCGCCGGCAATACCAATAATAAGCATGGCGTTTCACTTACCCTTCCCTAAATGTATCCCGATACAACTCAAGTATTGTAGCACAATGCACACTTTTTTTCATCACTGTTGAACTTTGTATTTCTTCCATTTCCGTATCTTGGCTCTGAATGTTTTAAACGGTGCCACCGAGTTGATGTGAATCCATCTTGCCATGGGCCAGTTTGGATTCGTACCCGTCCAATTGTGAACGCCTTGAGTGAAGAGCTCTTCGTGGCTAAGTGTGTCGATCCAATCCAGCCACTTTTGCTCAGTCAACTTGAACATATCGCGTAATTCGCGTAAAGATTGGTGGGAGTAAGTCTTGTAAAATGATTGATATAGTTCGCCTAGTCTGTTCCATTTATAATTGGGGGCGGGCATGATGACGGTTTTTCCTTCCCGTTCGTCTCTGTCCCATGTCATGACAAGATGAAGCCATCCGAGCTGGTAGGCAATCATCTCTGCGGGTGTTTTATCTACTTCAGGGATACGAATATCTTTTTGGCTCTCGTCGATCTCCTGAAACTCACCGTCAAATCGTAAGTAGGAGGCATGAATGGCTTCCTTTAACTCCGATTTGGAAGCGTAGTCGTAGCTGGACATCTCATCGCTCCTTTAAATGATATGGATGATACTCACCCCTTTATATGTACCATTCCCAATATGACAACTGTATGTCTTATTCAAAAATAAAAAAATATCGTTTTTTGTGATTTTATGAAACAGAATTTGGCGTGTTCACGAAACAGGATGCAAAATTAATTGAAAGATTAAGACAAAAGATAAGTAATTAGACATATTTTAATATATATTTAAATGCCTATAATTATTGGAGTATAGCGTTTGAGGGCCCTCATTGGTGTTGGGATATTATTCTCTTCATCAGTACGTTATATACCGTTGGGAATATCATGTCCGATGAACGGTGCAACCTTTGCTTTAGTATTCATGAATCTAATAAAGAAGGGGATTGTTATATGAAATCGAGTTTGCTAAGAAAATGTGCAAGTGTAATGTTAAGCAGTACGTTGGTACTGTCTTTATCATTACCGTTGCTAGGTCATGCACATGCGGATGGGAATTTACAGATAAGTGATGATTTTGAGCAGGGAGAAGCTCAAGGCTGGACCGCGGATTCGGGGAACTGGTCTGTGGTCAAGGATGGGAATGGCTCTACATACCAGCAATCTAGTCGAAGCGAAAGCCATTCCGTTAAAGGTAATGCCTCATGGACGAACTACAGCGTGCAAGCAGATGTATATGTAAATGATTTTAATGGCTCCAATCGAGTCTACGTTGCAGGTAGATACACAGATTCCAACAACTTCTACGCAGCATCGTTGTACAACAAGAAAGACGGAGCGCTTGAGATTCGAAAAAAAGTCAAAGGCTCTATGAAGACACTGGCTACCAATAAAAAATACAAACTGGACACGAATACATGGTACAGAGTCAAGCTGGAACTATCCGGTTCGGAAATCAAAATGTATGTCAATGATCAACTGGAGCTGTCCGCAACAGACACCAGCCTCACTGCTGGAGCCATTGGTTTGGTAACCTCCAAAGCAGCTGTCGAATTCGATAATGTGATTGTATCCGGTGCTTCTTCTGAGGTAGATCCAGGAACATTGCCTGTGAAACCAACACCAGGTACAGAAAAACCGACTCCTGGAGTGGACACTGATGTAACCTCTAAAAATAACTATAATTTGACTGGCTTTTCGTATGGGAATACAGGTGGTGGCAACATTGCAGATACAGATGCCAACTACAAAAAGGTTTACAACGCTGTAGATCTCAACGAAGCACTGAAGAAAGGCAGCAAAGTTAAAGTGATTGAGATTATGAACGATCTTGATCTCGGTTGGAATGAAATTCCTAGTGCTGCCAAAGTAATGCCTTTTAGTGCCAACAATCCTGTACAGACACATCCTGTTCTGAAAAAGACAGGTGTGAGCAAAGTCTATATCGAAAATATGAATGGGGTTACGATTTTCTCTGCCAATGGTGCGAAAATCAAACATGCCGGTTTTGTCATCAAAAGAAGCTCTAATTTGATTTTCCGTAACCTCGAATTTGATGAACTTTGGGAGTGGGATGAAGCAACCAAAGGGAACTATGATAAGAATGACTGGGATTATGTTACCATCGAAGGTACAAGTTCCAAAGTATGGATCGACCATTGCACATTTAACAAAGCCTATGATGGTCTGATAGATGTGAAAAAAGGTAGTAACGGAGTTACGATTTCCTGGTCTTTGTTCAAAGGAGATGACCGCAGCTCCAACAGCTGGGTAACCCAACAAGTCAACGCGATGGAAGCAGACAAGTCTTCCTATCCTATGTACGCTTATCTGAGAAGCAGCGCAGTAGGCATGAGTAAAGAAGATATCATTGATATTGCTGCCGGACAAAAGAAAGCGCATTTGATCGGTGCTACGGAAATGGCTTCCGACAATGCAGATCTGGAAGTGACGCTGCATCATAATTACTACCTGGATATTCAGGATCGCATGCCTCGTCTGCGTGGTGGTAATGCTCATGCATATAACATCGTTATGGACGATGTCGGATTGGCCAGAGCCAAAAAAAGAATTACTTCTGACATGGCTAAAGCAATTGCCGCAAAGGGATACCATTTTGATGTCGTGGGTAATGGTGCAATTTCAACAGAAAACGGCGCGGTATTGCTAGAAAAGTCTTATTTAATTGATGTGTTTTCTCCAGTGCGTAATAATCAAAAAGATCCTAACAAAGCCGATTACACAGGTAAAATCAAAGCCGAGGACGTTATCCTTTCGGATAACGGTACCGTATTCAGAGGAGGCAGTGACGAGGCGAATAGCCCGTTAGCCCCTTATCCTGCGAAGGCCAAGAGCTTCTCTTGGAATGGGTTCACAACGTTGCCATACAGCTATACAGCCGAAGACCCTGCTAACCTGGTTGCTCAATTGCAGGCCAAGGATGGAGCGGGTGCAGGCAAGCTGAACTGGTCGAGTGAAAACTGGCTCAAAACGGTGTACAATACGTCCGTTACAAAAAATGCAATAGTAGAAGAAGATTCCGAATAGGTAGGCCATATAAAAAAGCAACCAGGACAGATATGCTCTGTTTCTGGTTGCTTTTTTGGTTACCCACGTTTAGGCTGCGTTCGGTATGAGCTTAACCAATAACGACAAATGAGGATACGCCAGCAGGTACGGATCTAACGCGGAATAATACTCCATCATCTCTAAAAGTACGCAGAATATAAGGCTGGTTCGTAGGTGTGCGGACTCTGTTGAATCGGGCAGTACCAAAGCGGTCGAAGCCTGCAGCTTGGACAAAGGTTCCATCTAAACGCCGGAGTGTTGCAAAAAATCCAGACGTGTTAAAGGGTACACCATCATTGTTAGCCCAGATAACTGTAAATCTACGAAGGGTTTGTGTTGGACTCACATTGCGATATCTCGTAACAGGAACCTTTCTGCCCGTAGATTTCAGCGTTTGTGGAGGACGAATGGCCACTTCAAATCAACTCCTTTGTTGTGATGTGATAGTAAATGCACACAAAGGAGTTTTGGACCGTGCTATAAACTACTGCTTCTTAAAAATAGGTATATATTGAACTTGGGACATCATTATGCCCACTCGCGCCGTAGCGTAAAGAGGTCTTTTAACGCGTCTGTAGACAGCTCAGTAATCCAGCCTTCGGTACTGGTTATGATTTGGTCGCTAAGCTGCTGCTTGCTCTCCAGCATTTCATCAATGCGTTCCTCGAGCGTGCCCAGCGAGATAAATTTGTGCACCTGTACATCCTTCGTTTGTCCCATCCGATAGGCTCGGTCTGTGGCCTGATTTTCAACAGCCGGATTCCACCAGCGATCAAAGTGAAAGACGTGGTTGGCGGCCGTCAGATTTAGGCCCACTCCCCCGGCTTTGAGCGACAAAATAAACACGGATGGCTGCTCGGCAGGGGGGAGGGTGTGAGATTGGAATTGATCAATCATTCGGTCACGCGCCGTTTTGGACGTGCTACCGTTCAGATAGAGCACAGGCTCCTGCAGCTCCTGAGCGAGTACCCGCTGGAGCATCTGCCCCATACCAATATACTGTGTAAAAATAAGGCAGCGCTCACCCTCCTCCCGCAGTTCCTTGACCATAGCCAGAATGCGCTCTAGCTTGGATGAACGGCTAATGACCGTCTCAAGATCGGACGGACTATAACCGGAAGCCGCTGCATCCGGGAGAGCCTCCTTGGTTAAGAGGGCTGGGTGGTCGCAAAGCTGCTTCAACTGGGTAAGGGCGGATAAAATGGCTCCTTTCCGTTCAATCCCTTCCAGCTTCTGCATCCGTTCCATCAACTCTTTGACAATCTGGTCATAGAGCGCGCCCTGCTCAGAGGTCAGATGAATGTAGGTTTTCATCTCATTCTTGTCAGGCAAATCAAGCTGTATAGCAGGGTCCTTCTTCTTGCGCCGCAGCATGAAAGGCTGAACCAGCTTTTGCAAATCTAACGTGCGCTGCTCGTTATGTTCCTTCTCAATAGCATTCATAAAACGATTGCTAAAGGCGCGTGAGCTGCCCAGATAACCTGGATTGATAAAGTCATAAATGGACCATAGCTCGGACAACCGATTTTCAATAGGTGTCCCGGTCAACGCAATCCGGTGACGTGCAGGAAAGCTGCGCACGGCTGCGGATTGCTTGGTTTGCGCATTTTTAATGTTTTGCGCTTCATCCAGGCAGACCGAATCCCAGGTCATGCTTTGTAGTAGCTCTTGATCCAGGGTTGCCGTAGCGAAGGAGGTCAGGATGACATCGGCCTGCTCGACTTTTTCGCGGAACAAGTCTCCCTGCTCCCGCTTGCTTCCATAGTGCAGCATGACCCTTAATGAAGGAGCGAAGCGGCTGAGCTCTTTCTGCCAGTTGCCCAGCACCGACGTCGGGCAAATCAGCAGCGAACTGGAGCGGACACCCGTCTCAGCGGCAATTTCCTGTAAGTGCAGTAAATAAGTAATAAACTGCACCGTTTTACCAAGTCCCATGTCATCGGCCAGACAGGCCCCCAGTCCAAAACGCCGTAAAAAGGCAAGCCATGCGTACCCGTCCCTCTGATACGTCCGCAGCTCGGCTTGCAGCCCGTCCGGCACGTCCAATGCAGGCCATTCCGACTGCCGTCCGAGCTGGCTAATCAGCTTCAGCAGATGGGCATTCAGCTCGACTTCCAGCCGGAAGCGTGCCGCATCCTCCGGCTGCTCACCCGAGGCGTCGCCTTCAGGATCGTCGGCGTTGCCGAGCAGGTGCAGCTGCAGGATGTCCTGAAAGGACAATCCCTGGGCGCTGTCGATCCCGGCCATGGCCCGGCGGATCTGCGCCAGCAGCGCAGGGTCGAGCGCGATCCATTGCCCGCGGAAGCGCACCAAGCGCTCGTTGCGAGCGACCAGCTCGGCGAATTCCGACTCGCTCAGATCGGCATCACCGATGGCAACGCGCCAATCGAACTGGACAATCGAGTCCAGTCCGAACAGCGAGCTGCCCTTCGTGCGCTCTCCCGCCCCTTCGCCCGGGCGTACCTTGGCCCGCAGCTTCGGCTTCTTGCGGGTAGCTGCCTCCCACCAAGCCGGGAGCAGCACTTGCCAACCGCTTTCCAGCAGACGCTGGCTGTCGGTCGTCAGGAATTGCCACGCCGCTTCGTCGGAGAGCGGGCGATTCAGCACGTCATCGCGGCTTCCGGCACGCTGCCCGGCAGGCAAAATCGAGGTCAAGCCTTCTAGCCACCCGGCTGAGCGCTCACGGACATGTGCTGTCCAGGCATCGGGCCATGAGCCGGATGCGTACCCATCATCGGCGAGCTGTACAGGCACCAGCAACGCCGGGTCTTGCTTGTCCTGCAACACAAGCTTGAGCTGCCAGGACGGTTCGTCGTCCTCCAGCTCTGGCTCCAGCAGTTGTAGAAGTGGCCGAAAGGGCGCGGTATCAGCTTTCCAGCCGATGGCAATGAGCCAGGCCCGCGCGTCTAGACCCGCCGCGGCTGGGCGGTTGGAGGCGAAGAGAATCGGATATTCTCTTCGCAAATCGGCGGCTTCCGCTTCGGTGCCGTACCAGCGTTGAAATATGGCAGCCGAGAACGCCGCTATCAGCCCATCCTGCTCGTCCTTCTCCAAGCGATCGAGCAAAGCAAGCTCTGCCGGCTGGATGTTTTCCAGTGCTTCCGCATCCCATTCCCATTGCAGCTTCCCCGCCTGGAACGCCGTGAAGCTGGGTACATAGGCTTTCGCTTCAATACAGTGAGCAAGCGAAGGGATCAGCTGAAGCCATGGGGCATGGGCCTCGTCCCAGATCCATTCGATATGCTTTAGAAGCTCGCGCTCTGCCAGAAAAGGAATCACCTGCTCCGAAGGCAGCAGGATAATATCCGTGTCTTGAACATGTTGAATCTCCAGCTCGGTGCCATAAAACGAAGCCTCATGCCAAGCAAACAAACGCTGCTTCAGAATTTGACCGGAAATGCTATAGTTCATGGAGGAATCGCCATAGATCAGCGCGTCTCCATAGGTAGTTAATTGGATATGCACGGTAATCGTTTCGGTATATTGACTCATGATAACAATTTCCCTTTCCGCAATTCCTCCTGTAGCGCCCGCAGGCGGCTATGACGGCTGGTGAAGGTCGTGAAGAACAGCTCCCAGCGTGATTCTTGCTTCATTTTCTTGTACAGCTTGAACAGCCGCTTTAACAGCTTGACTGCTGCTTTATAGCTGGATCTGTTTTTTTCTAGCACATAGCGTTCTACCGCCTGATGGTAAAAGGGGAGTAGTAACTCAGGCGCGTTCTTTTCAATGGGCTGTAACACGCTCACTCGAAAACTCAATGGTTCACTGCGTATGCTTAGCTGATAGTCGATCCATGACCGCCATTTCTCGTGAGCAAGCAGTGCCTCTTCATACATTCCCCCGGCAAATGGAAGCATACCCACCAGCGTGTCCCACATGTCCTGCTCCGCTTCTGGAAGGTGCTGCAAAACCAGATCCCAATTATGCATATAATCCTGTAAATGGTCATCCCGATGACTGTGAAGCAGGGGACCGATATGCCGCAGTCCGTCCTTGAGGCGTGCCCAATTCTCAGCTTTACGCAACGCCTGTAAGAACAAAATCAATTGGTTGGAAGAGATTTTTAGTGGAAAAGCTCGTTCCGCTTCCTGAAGAAGTACCCAGGCTTCATTATCCTGCGATTGGAAAATATGCATCCAGCTGCGAGCCAACATCCACGGAAGCCTTGCTAAAGTAGTGCCGAGATCCTCCTCAGCCGCCTGCAAATGCTGTAATTCCTCCGTATATATGCTGGAGCCCTGTCTTGCGGGATGCACCCAGTACAGCCAAAACTGATAATACGCGTCTGAAAAATAAGTACCGTTACGCGATTCTGTCAGCATTTTTCGGCGTAAATAGGCTAAGGTTTCTGCCATACGGGCTTCTTGCATCGGTTCATCGGTCAGCTCCAGTGGACTCTCAAAATCACGCTCGATCGCTTCTTTAAGCTCATCGGCAGCAATTTGCGTGTAATACCCCATATAGGTATGAGAGGGATAGCCTGGCATGGAAGACTGAGGTACCAGCTTTTCCAGCACACGCAGATGAGCAAGCAGTCCGTATAGCTGTTGCATGCCAGGTGAAAGCGGTGGCTTCACAGCATGGATCGAGGCTAAAGCGCTTTGGACAAATTGGGAGTTTTGTGTGTTCACACGATTAAGGGCGATACACTGATCGAACAGATCATGCCACTCTGAAATGGGCATGTCCGGTATTTTACTTGCAGTTTTACTGAGGGCGTTTCTTGTTGTTTCCTTGTGATCCGGTGAAAGATTCGACCGGGAAGGAGGTGTGTTACGCGTGTCAGCTTTTGTCGCCAATCGAGTGAATCCCGCCGAATGAGCGTTCACTAAAGCATGTACAGAACGTTCCTGTTCATTCGCGTAATTCAGTAGTACGGCGATCATATGCTTGCAGTTGGTGTGGACAGGGCATGTACATCTGCTGGCAGCAAAAGCGCTCAAGTGGAGATCCACCTCGTATAGCTCGCTTCCATCCACGACAGCTGCGATATGGTCGGCATCAGGCATAACGAATTCTTTTACCTTTCCTTGCTTAAAATATTGGAAACCTCGTTTGATCGTCACATCATTAAAATGGTCAGCCACGTTTTGAATAAGCTGTTGCCACTGTATATCATCCATAAGATAGGTTGGTTTCATATGCATTAGTCTCCTAAGAGAAAATAGTTAATCCGATGACTGCTTAACTCTTCTATTATAACAGTTCGCGCACGTAAATTGAGGTGGAGGGAGCAGATGGGAAGTTTCAAAAGAATAACATGTTGGGGAAAGTAAAAAGTCCCTTACGTTATAACGTAAGGGGGCCTGAATTATCAGCAAATTTGGGGGGGATCCCCTTACTGTTTGCCATCCGGATTGCCTTTTCGGTGGAAGACCATGGAGATAATAAGAAGCACCAAGGGTACTGCTGCGCCCATAATAATTCCAAAATAACCCGATATTGTATCGAAATTTCCTATCTCAATAAAGCTTTGGGGATATATGCTCAGGGAAAATATTAAAATTAACGGGAGAAAGCAGATAAACCTGTTCCACTTTTGGGTGAGTTGGCTGATTCCGGCTACCATATAGAAATAATAATTTGCGGCGGTCATAAAAATTTTGATCGTCCACAAAATGATAAATAATATTTCAAACCGTTCCAGGAACGAGCCGGGGAATTCAATTTGCTGTGCAAAAGAAACGACCGGCCATTGCAATCGGGAAACTTCCTCAACCGACATACAGCCAACGACCATCGTTACCATCAAGAGATACAAACCCATTGCAATCGAGTAGCCAATCCACCCTGCCTTCCATGCTTTTTGTGGATTGACCATCACATTAGTTAATATAAGGAGGGATTCAAAACCTATTGTCGAGAAAGGTATAACCTTAAGAGATTCGAAGATCGGATGCCATCCTTTATGGAAAACAGGGCGCAAATTATCAAGATTAAAATGATTGATATTGAGGATGATCAACAATAAAAAAACAATAAGGGTTAAAGGAAAAAAAAGCTCGACCAATCGAACCATTGCATGGAGACCGCCCCAGGTCAAATACCCAATAAGCAGAAGAAACGGCAAGAGAATCATGCTTAATGGCGTTCTTTCCAATGCAAGACCTTTGAGGAATTCCGCCATCATTCTGCATACAAGAGAGCAGATCATCGTGCAGTGTACAATAAATGCAATATTGATGAGCAGGCCGATAAATTTACCTGCGATCACAGGATTGAGCTCATAGAACGTCTTCCCTGGAAATATCTGGCACAATTTAACGTTGATAAAAACGACGCCTACCCCAAGCAGACTTGCCAGCAAGAGTCCCTGCCACACGTCGGGCGTTTGAGTCTTCTCCGCGATGGTTCTTGGTAAACTGACAATTCCCACAGCATACACGGTCGAAGTGACTGTAAGTAAGGCTTGAAGGGTAGAGATTTTTTCCTGTTTCATGGAAGGTATGTTGGACATTACGCTCCCTCTCCTTTTGTATAAGCACCTGTTCGGTCAATCTGTACTTCAGCCTGAACGTCGATCGGTATTTGACTGAATGTATCTTGCCAATTTTCCTTTACCCGATCCCAGTAAGCGGGATAGTTCACTTTTACCTTTGTGCCGAAACCGACTACATCTGATCTCATTTTTTTTTGAAGCGTGTTTAACGATTGGGATATGGTCTGTTTGATTTCTTCTTGCGTCGCTTCTTTAGCGGTTCGAATGAACGGTTCCTTCAAGAAATCAGTATAAATATCCAAGTTTTCATTTAATTTGATGTTTGTTTTAATACGAACCGTAAAGGAAAGATCCTGTCCGTTGAGGTGGGGGATAAGTTTGCTGTGGGCATCCTCAACTTCAAAGACCATGGATTGTTCCGACTTCGGGTCCTCTGTTTTAATAATTGAACCCCGCGTTTTTCCCAGCATCCAGTTGATCCCGATGACTTCCTCTTCATCTAGCCAATTAGCCAATTTCTTCGTTTTGCCACTGACCAAGGCTGCGCCTGAGAAGTGGTTGCCCTCATTGGTTTCTAGGCATTGAATGACGAAGTCAGCTCCTTGTGAAATATGGGTGGAAATTTCTCCTAATGTTATTTTATGAGGTATTTTGGAGTTGAAATCGCTATTTTTAGCCAATGCTTCAAGGTCAATGGAAGGTATCTCTTTATGTTTGCCGATCTTATTGAGCGCTTCTTTCGCACTGCCCTTTACGATCATAACAAGTGATTTTCGACTCGGTTTATAGGAACGGGTAAACGTATCTAACAATTGGTCGATTCTTGTTTTTTGTAAAGCTTGGTCACTAATCAAAATTAAGCGAATAAAACTATATAAGGGAGCACGGGACACTAGCTTTGCCTGTTCCCTGGAAGCAGTCTGAATGGAATTTTTGTTAAAGGTTGTTACGTTGCTATACATATTTTTTTTGGATTTCTGCGCTATTAAATGCTGGTAGGTAAGTTCCAGCATATCCTCCTGATCCGTATCAATGGCGACGCCCTGGATGATACTCAAGTTATCGATTTCTCTGCTGTCCCAACAACCGGTGAGGAGAGCACATGCGATCCATACGGCAACGCATTTTTGCAACCATAGGATTCGACGAGACAGATAGATGAAAGCGATCATAGGCTTACTTCCTTTTCTTGTTAGATTGTGTTTCGTCCTGTGTCTTTAGCATCATAGGACGCTTTTTGAGGTATTTAAAAGGAGCCCGAATTAAAGTATCTTGTTGATCTCTTAGCCGAATTGGGGCTAGAGGTGACATGTAAGAAACTCCAAAACTTTTGATCTGGACCATGTGCACACCTAAACAAATAAAGGCTAAAATCACGCCATACAGCCCATAAATCCCTGCAATCATCATAATGGGGAAACGAAGAAGGCGAATTCCAATACTTCCGCTGTACTGCGGGCTCGCAAAGGATGCAATTGCGGTGAGACCCACGATAATAATCAGGAAAGCACTTACGACCGCTGCCTCAACAGCTGCTTGTCCAATAACAAGACCGCCTACAATACCGATGACCTGTCCTATCCCTTTGGGTAGCCGCAGGCTGGCCTCGCGCAATATTTCCAATGCCACTTCCATAATTAGAGCTTCCACAAAAACGGGAAAAGGAATTCCATCCCTTGAGGCAACGATAGACATCACCAGCTCAGGCGGGATTAATCCAGGATGGAAAGAAATAAGTGCAACGTACAGCGAAGGCAGGAATGTTGCAATGAACAGAGCTATTAAACGAAGTATACGAAAGAATGTTCCTAAAGGAAATCGCTCGTAATAATCCTCTGGGGATTGGGCCAGCATCCAGAAGGTCATGGGAGCGATCAAAACAAAAGGCGTGCCATCAAGCATAATGACAACTCTTCCAGACATTAAAGCAGCTATAGCTTTATCCGAGCGTTCAGAGGCTTGAACCTGAGGGAACGGAGACCACGAATGTTCCTCGATCCATTGTTCAATAATCCCGGTATCGGAAGCATCGTCCACATCAATCGTTTCGACTCTTCGCTTCACTTCCTGAACCAGCTCCGGATTTGCGATATCCGATATGTACAAGATCGCTAATTTTCGGGAAGATCTTCTTCCTATAGTTATTTTATCTATTTTAAAACTGATATCTTTGATATGCCGCCTTACCATTGCCAGGTTGCTTTCCAAATCTTCGATGAAACCTTCCCTCGGTCCCCTCACCAAAATCTCGGTGCTTGGTTCCTTGACACTTCGCTGAGGAAACTTGCCTGTAGCAGCAAAGAAGGCTTCATCGGTTCCTTCGATCAGCAGACAGTATTTCCCGATAATACTTCAATTACGCACGCCTCAAGGTCTGTTCCTTCTTTCATATCGATCGTAAAAGCCGTCTGCTGTACCAGTTCTTCCTTCAGTTTTTGCGGATTAACTTGGGAGTGATTTTCACGGATTCCAGTCAAAATGAGCGGCTTAACGATTTGTTCGTTAATCATACTTGTATCCGCGATGCCAGAGAGATAGACCATAGCTACATGAACTCCCGTTTGCCCCACATCCATCTTTTTGAAGACGACATCAGGAAGATGACCCAGGGTCTTTTGTAGATGGTCCAATTTCGCCTCGAGTGATCTTGCCATGACTCGTCCTCCTTCAAAAGCTTAAATCACGATATACATGTAATATGTGTAAAATGGTGATATATATTCATGGAATGGTAATCTAACGTGTTCGACGATGGGGGAGCTGAAGAAGCGAGAGACAGAGGGAGTTTTTTTGAGTATATGTAAACAAAAACGAACACCAGTGGTGTCCGTCGTTGGTCATACATATGAGGCGAGGGTGCTTTATCCCCGTGATAACGCCATATAAACTACTCCGAGTGGAGGTCACTTTTTGAACTCGTAGAAATGTGCCTCCAACATGCTCAGAGAAAGCTCGGCAGTCGTGGCTACCACGATATCCGCACCTTGCATTTGCGAAGGTGTCCCTACACCGACCGCAAACATCCCGGCGCCCTTGATCGCCTGTATGCCAGCCTGTGCGTCCTCTATACCGATACAATCGGCAGGCTGAACGCCCAGATTTGCAGCTCCGGTGAGGAAAATTTCCGGGTCAGGTTTGCCATGCCGAATGGCGGTAACATCCACCACACTGTCAAAATAGTACGCTAGCTCCAGTCGCTCCAGGATAAACGCTGCATTTTTACTTGCAGAGGCCAGAGCGATGCCGATTCGGGCTTCACGAAGTTCTGTCAGAAGCGCTTTAATGCCTGGAAGAATGTCCGAGGGAGTTACAGCTGAGATGAGCCGCTGATACTCCGTATTTTTCCGTGTGGCTAGTTCTTGCTTGCCTTCTTCTGAAAACGTATCGGACAGGTTACCGCGCGCCAGTATTTTGTCGAGCGATTCCGTACGGCTGATTCCTTTTAACTGTTCATTGAATTCCCGATCAAAAGGGATGCTGAGCGCTGCCGCCAAGCTGGCCCATGCCTGAAAATGATATTCGGCGGTATCTGTAATGACTCCGTCCAAGTCGAAAATGACTGCCTTCATTTGCTTTCCCCCCTGTCTGCCCGATTTATGAAATGCTGTTTGTCATTAACGTTTGCCCACTGGTAATGTGCGTTGGCTGTCCATACAGCTCCAGCGTCAGCGGTTCTCCGTCCAACAGGGTTATGTTCACTTCATTTTCCTGTACGAGAATACTTAATAAGCGACCGCGATAGTTGATTTTAAACGTATACTTGTTCCAGTCTTGAGGCAGGAAGGGGGAGAAGCTTAATGTTTCATTATAGGTTCTCATCCCGGCAAATCCCTGTACAATCGCCAGCCAGCTTCCTGTCATGGAAGTGATATGAAGGCCGTCTTCGGTATCGTTATTATAGTTATCCAGATCCAGACGGGCCGTCCGCTTATACATCTCGACTGCTTTTTCCTCCATTTTGAGTTCGGCGGCCAGCACGGCGTGTATAGAAGGAGACAGACTGGATTCATGAACAGTCATGGGCTCGTAAAATGCAAAATTGCGCGCTTTTTCCTCCAGTGTGAACTGGTCTCCAAAGAAATACAGTCCTTGCAGCACATCTGCCTGCTTAATGAAGCATGAACGCAGGATTCTATCCCATGACCATTTCTGGTTTAGTGGAAGGTTGCTGGGATCAAGGGCGGATACAGGCTGCAAATCCTTATCCATAAAGGTATCGTGTTGTACGAAGACTTCCTGCTCCTCATCATAGGGATAATACATGTGAGTGACGATATCCTGCCAATGTGCAAGCTCATCAGCCGTAACTGCCAGGCGCTGCGCTTTCTCAGTCGAAATTTGAGGCAAGACCGATAATGTATATTTCAAAACCCATGCAGCCAGCGTGTTGGTATACCAGTTGTTATTGACGTTATTTTCGTACTCGTTTGGCCCGGTAACCCCGTGAATCATATACTGCTGCTGACTTTTGGAATAATGGACCCGATCGGCCCAGAAACGGCTAATTTCGACCAGTACATCTACGCCGTAGTCATGCAGATAGGTCAAGTCACCCGTATAGTTGGTGTAATTGTAAATGGCATAGGCAATGGCACCGTTACGATGAATTTCCTCGAAGGTAATTTCCCATTCGTTATGGCATTCCACACCTGTAAAAGTGACCATAGGGTACAGTGCACCCCGAAGTCCTTGCTGGGTCGCGTTATGCTTGGCACCCTCAAGTTGTTGGTAGCGGTACAGCAGCAGATTTCGGGTTACATCCGGGTCTGCGAGCGCCAGATACATAGGTACGGCATATGCTTCTGTGTCCCAATAGGTGGCACCGCCATATTTTTCACCTGTAAAGCCCTTGGGACCAATGTTCAGACGGGCATCTTCACCGTAGTACGTAGAGAACAGCTGGAAAATGTTAAAACGTATTCCCTGTTGGGCCTCCGTATCTCCCTCTATTTCTACATCTGCTTTGTCCCAACGTCGGGCCCAAGCTGCGACATGCTCTTGTTTAAGAGAAGTGTAGCCTTTGTTCACAGCTTCTACGGCGATGCGTTCAGCTTGTGGAATCAGTGCGTCCTTTTCCATATCCCGTGAAGTGGTAACAGCCACAAATTTTTGCAGCTGGATACTGTCGCCCGGAGCGACGCTGTATTGATAGTGGCGAGCAGCATACAAAAAGCCCTCTTCCGTCGTCTGCTGATCCTGTCCCTCGGTCACAATACCCATGGTAGCGTTTACGGTAAAGCGCGGAATACCGAAGGGATTATCTATAGTTGTTGTGGACAGGCTGATGAATTGTTCCTGAACCTCTCGGGCCTCCTCCAGCCAAAAAACCTCATCATAGTTCGTGTCTTCATTCTTCGTATTGCCGTCCAAATAGGGGACAAGCTCTATAGTTAGAGGTTGCTCACTTATATTCGTTGCTTGGTAATCAATCAGGCATAGCTCACGAGTGGTGATGCTCAGAAAACGCTCCGTAGTGATACGAACCTGATCGTTCACGGTGCAGGTGCGTCGCAGGATCCCCTGTTTCATGTCCAACTCCTGCACAAAATCGCTGATGTGTGCCGTAAATAAGTCTACTTCCTCTTGGTTTACGAACAGATTGATGCCGATGAAGTTCATGGCATTGATGACCTTACCAAAATACTCAGGATAGCCGTTTTTCCACCAGCCGACCTTTGTTTTGTCGGGGAACCATACACCGGAGATATAAGTTCCCTGATGATGATCCCCTGAATACGTTTCTTCGAAATTGCCGCGCATGCCCATATAACCGTTGCCTATGGACGTTAAGCTTTCCTGTAATCGCATGTGTGTGCTATGTAGAGCGTGTGTTGTCAGCTTCCAACTATCTACGTCAAATAATCGGTTGTAAACCATGAGTGCGTACCCCTCTCGGAAAATGAGATCGTTGTTTTAACGAGACCAATATATGAGCGAGTTCAGTATATAGTGCAACCGTTTGCCCTGTCAACGCAAAAAAACTGATTTTATGGATATCCACAAAATCAGTTCTTGTTCATTTCTTAGAGATTCATAGTACCTGGCTGGATTTGCGCTCCACGATTCGGTGGGGCACGATGATGTGTTTGGTCAGTTCCTTGGGGTCCTCGATTTTTTCAATCAGGCTTTTGGCTGCCTGATAACCCAGAGTAAAGATATCAATATCCACGGAAGTCAGAGGGGGATTCATCAGCTCAGCCAGCATTAGATTATTGAAGCTCACCATGGATAACTGCTCTGGCATGGACACGCCTAACTGAGCAAGCATTTTCTGTACGGCCATGGCTACAAGGTCGTCGCTAACGATCATCGCAGTAGGCGGCGGGGTAGCCTGCAATAACGCGCGCATGTCCTCCAGATTAAAGGGTTCTCTGACCACGTATTCCCTCGGTAGAGGCAAGCCAGCCTCTCGTAGCGCATCTTGGTAGCCTCGGAGTCTTTCAAGATTCACGATGTGTTCCTGATCACCGCCAACATAAGCAATGCGCTGATGATTCAGCCCAGTCAAATAAGTGACCACATCCTTGGCGGCCTGGTAGTTATCATTGTCTACATGGGTGGTTTCGCTGACAAACTGTTGAGGCTTGCCGATTACGGTATAGGGAATTTTTTCTTTGTGAAGATACTCCACGATGCTATCCTTTTGCTTGGAGTACAGGACAATGTAGCCGTCAACGCGTCCGGTCCGGGTCATCAGCTTTACGCGGGATAGCAATTCATCACTCGTTTTGCCTGTGACAATCGACAGTGTATAGTTGTGCTCGTTTACCCATTCGCTGATCCCGCGAAGACTTTCCGGAAAGAAAGGATTTTGAAAGATCGCCACATCCGATTCAGGCATAATAATGCCTATCGACTGTGTGACTCGGTTAGCCAGACTCTGAGCTGAATAATTGGGTTCATAGCCAAGCGCCTTCATTTCTTTACGGACACGTGCCTTGGTAGCTTCGCTGATTTTGGGGCTGTCTTGAATGACGCGGGATACGGTGGAGGTAGCAACATTAGCACGTTTTGCGACATCTTTGATGGTTACTGCCATCGTCTTCGTCTCCTTTTGCTATCTCAAGCAGGAAATATTATGTTCTATCATACGATATTGCTCGAAAATCAACAAATTCGCGGTTTTTTCGAGTATTTCTATCATTATTACCCAAGATATTTACAATTAGGGTATTGCTAATAGAAAGCGATATCATTATAATAATTGTGCAACCGATTGCATAATATTTTTTGAGTACTACCCATGCTATACATACTATAAGGGATGGAGACTGAACGAGCATGAAAAAACTTCTATCATTTGATTTTTGGCAAAAGCTTGGGAAGGCACTGCTTGTGGTTGTTGCAGTTATGCCGGCGGCCGGGATTATGATTTCGCTTGGTAAAGTAGTGGCGATGTTGGCTGGTGATATTCATTTCTGGTTGACCGTCGGCGGGGTCATGGAGAATTTGGGTTGGGGTATTATCAATAACTTGCACATTCTATTTGCGGTAGCGATAGGTGGTTCCTGGGCTAAGGAACGGGCGGGCGGGGCTTTTGCGGCTTTAATTGCCTTTATTCTCATCAATATTTCAACAGGGACGATTTTGGGCGTATCATCGAAGATGTTAACCCAGGAGGGAGCAACCACCCATACACTCTTCGGTGCATCGATTCCGGTCAGTGGTTATTTTACCTCTGTCTTAGGAGCACCTGCACTTAACATGGGCGTGTTTGTCGGTATCATCTCCGGATTCGTCGGAGCGGTGGTATTTAACAAGTACTATAATTACCGCAAGCTGCCGGACGCTTTAGCCTTTTTTAACGGTAAACGTTTTGTTCCTTTTGTCGTGATTTTATGGTCTGTCATCGTAAGCTTGATCATGTCTGCCATCTGGCCATTTGTCCAGGGGGGGATTAATCAGTTCGGCATTTGGTTGGCGACTTCGGGAGAATCGGCTCCTTTTGTAGCGCCATTTGTCTATGGTACACTGGAAAGACTACTGATTCCTTTTGGGCTTCATCATATGCTGACCGTTCCTATTAACTATACTCAACTTGGAGGCGTTTACACGACGCTTACAGGTTCCGGGGCAGGAAGCGTCGTTGCCGGGCAAGACCCGCTGTGGCTGGCTTGGGCAAGTGACCTGAGTGCGCTTCGTGGTACCGATCCGACAGCCTACAATAGCTTGTTGGAAGGCGTGACGCCTGCCCGCTTCAAAGTAGGACAAATGATTGGTGGAGCAGGTATCCTTATGGGACTAGCGGTGGCTATGTATCGCCGTGTAGACAAAGACAAACGCGGCAAGTACAAGTCGATGATCTTTTCGGCAGCCGCAGCAGTCTTTTTAACAGGGGTAACGGAGCCACTGGAATTCATGTTTATGTTCGTGGCGCCTGTGCTGTATGTGGTTTATGCTATTCTTACCGGTATTGCGTTCGGAATGGCCGACATCATACATTTGCGTTTACATTCATTTGGTATGATTGAACTGCTGACCCGAATGCCGTTGTCTATAAACGCGGGGTTGGTGCAGGATATTATTAACTTCGTGCTGACTTGTGTGGTGTTTGCGGTAGCAACCTACTTTATCGCTTATTTTATGATCGGTAAATTCCAAATGGCTACGCCGGGAAGACTGGGGAACTATACGGATGAGGAGCCTCAAGGGACTTCCGAGGCAGGGAGTACGAAGACAGAGGGTGTGGCAGCTACTTCCACTCAAAATCAACTGGCTACGGATATCATCAAGACACTTGGGGGTGAGCAGAACATTGTCGAGGTGGACGCTTGCATGACCCGTCTGCGTGTGACGGTGAAGGATACAGATGCCGTTGGGGACGAAAAGACGTGGAAAGCGCTGGGTGCCTTGGGCTTGATAAAAGTAGATAATGGGGTGCAGGCGGTTTACGGACCGAAGGCTGATGTGCTTAAATCAGATATACAAGACATACTCAACAGGTGATTACTTTGAAGTTGTTAACCTTAAATACACATGCTTGGATGGAAGAAAACCAGCACGATAAGCTAAAGCAACTGGCTGCTTTTATTGATGAACAGCAGTTTGATGTCATTGCTTTACAGGAAGTGAACCAGTCCATGGAAGAGGCTCCTTTGTCAGCGGACGATTTGGGCACTTACCATAGCGCAGATCCTGAAGTTGTCATTAAGCGTGATAACTATGCGTATGTGCTGAACGGGCTATTGTCTGATAGCTATCATTGGACGTGGGCTCCCGCGCATGTTGGTTTTGCCAAATACGACGAGGGGTTGGCGATTCTGTCGAAAACACCGATTACAGCTACGGTGAACGAATATGTTTCCTCGCTACAGGATTATGACAACTACCGCTCGCGTAAAATTGTCGGCATTCAAACTGTGGTGGACGGAGTGCAGGCCTGGTTTGTAAGTGGACATTTTAACTGGTGGAATGATGAAGAATCCTTCCGTGGACTATGGGATCGTACAACCAAAGTGCTAAATTCTTTTGCTCCGACTCCTGTGTTTATGATGGGTGATTTCAACAACGCGGCTGAAGTGCGCGGAGAAGGATATGACTATGTACTGCAATCCGGCTGGTCGGACACCTATCCGAATGCAGCAGTACGTGATGATGGCCACACGGTGATTAAAGCTATTGCTGGCTGGGAAAGTAATGCGAAGCCGCTCCGCATTGACTTTATCTTCTCCAATAAGGCAGCACAGGTACAATCCTCAACCGTTGTACTGAACGGAAAAACAGGACCAGTTGTATCGGATCATTTTGGGGTTGCGGTTGAGTTGGAGCTGTGATGAAAAGAAAGGAGGCCAGTTGCTTATGCAATTGGCCTTTTTCTTATAGATTTTGACTTGAAACGAATAACATATTGGATAACCATAGCAATCAACACCAAAATCAAATTGTAGTAAAAGGGAGTGTTGATGCTAAATCGTTCCATGAGTGCCCCTGCGATGATCGGAGACACAATGGCCCCCAATTCGGACAAAGATACGACATTGCCAATAAATGAGCTTCTATTCTCCTCAGGAATAACGTCCCCTAGTTGTGAGTAAAAGGAATCCAGATAGCTGGCTCCTCCTACACCTCCGATGAACATCCCTAAGTATACGATCCACGGTTCTGTGAACCAAAGAAATAAGATGATTTCCACCATGATCAACAATAGACCGAGGATACAAAGCATTAGGCGATCCTTAAGTAGATCAGATATTTTGCCAATAAAGGGCGCTGAGATGAAGGTCGATATGCCGATAATTGTAAAAGCTAAGCTAATTTCTGCGGGGCTCCAATGGAGCTTGTAGGTTGCATATATGGAGAAGTATGTTAAAAATATAGCGAATGCACTCATTTCAAGAAAATGAACGGTAGAATAGACAAGTAACTGTTTCGTTAACATGGTTTTTCCTTTGGGTTCTAGATGGGGCGAATGCTGTTCTTGTGGCTTTAAGGGAGAACGGAGGAAGGTCATTCTTGAAACGGCAACGAAGGATATACATGAGAAAATAGCAACGAAATAAAACGGAATGGATAAAGAAAAGTAAGAAACAATAGCTCCACTCATAAGAGGCCCCAAAATCATACCGGCGCCTTCACTGCTGCTGATATATCCATTGAGCGTACCTCGATTCTCTAGGGTGCTCATATGGTTGATCGTGACTCTTACAAAGACGGTTAGCCCTATAGCTACCAAGCCCTGAAGGAGTCTCAGTATGGATAAAATGATGAAACTTGTTGCAATTGGAAACAGGAGCATACAAGCGATTTCAGCAATAAGCAAGCTCAACCCCAAGCATTTTGCGCCAATCTTTTCATAAATTCGTCCTGCCAAGCCTCCACCAAGAAATCTCCCCACATAAAACAGAGAAAATAAAATGCTCATGCCGAGTACGGATATCCCGAATTGCTCTACATAAATAGCAAAGAGTGGAAGGATCATACTTCCACTCATGTTAGCAATAAGGCTGATCACGATCATACAGGCGATATTACGATTTAAATATAAGTGTCTCACCATAACCTCGAAACCTCTCTTTGATCTTGCATCATGGGAACCGTTATTCGGATTGCACTTGATTACGGATGAACGGCTTCAAGTCGAGTTAGCGGTTTCCCATATAAGGTACGCGAGCGAGTTCCTCGCGGTGCCTAAATCCCAATGCAATGATGGAGGTATGAAGCGGCGGATGGAAGGAATCTTGATTAGAGCGGTGGTGTTGCCTTTAAGCTGGAAAGCCACCTCCTGGTGGTGGCCAAGCTCCATAGATCCGGCGTAGCAGTACGATTTCACCCAAATGATATGAATTGTGGGAAGCGATATTCCGCAGCAGTCCTGCTTTCGTTTCACCTGGGAAATGAGCTAGTGAATCATCCAGTTGCGCGGTTTCGGCAATCTGCACAGCTTGATCTACGCCCTGTAAAAATTCGTTAATGAGAGCCTGCCATGCCTCTTCGCTTTGCGGTCCAGTCTCTTCGGGCCAGCTTTCCATGACATTGCCCGGAAGCTGGGGCTTCCGTCCTTCCAAATGCTCCAGCATAAATTGCTGCCAGTAGATCATATGCTTCAGCAGTTGATAAATGCTGTAAGGCATTTCTGCATTTTTCTTCCCTGCCAGCTCGACGTCAATGTCTGGTAAAGCCCGAGCTACTCGAATATGTCCACGTTCCCCGACCAGTGATTTAACCAGCGCTTGACCGAATAATTGATTGGCATCTGACATGTATGATCATCCCTTCTATGGAGAGTTTGTTCTAGCTTAGTCTCATTTAACGATTATACAATTATATTTTGTAAAATGTAAATGGATGCATGGTTTAATGTAAAGGGTAGAAATGTTTTTAATAAAGTGGTTGATAATTGTTCTCAATTAAATTACAATAATATTGTTTCTATAGAAACAATAAACGACGGCTGTATATGTTGTTTAATATATACGGGAATGTTAAGGGGAGCTTTCTGTATGTATATATTGTTTCGTTTGAAACAATTAGGTGGTGGAAATAAAGATTTTAGATAGGGGTGTGAACATGGATTACGAAGTGATTGTAGTAGGCGGCGGACCTGTTGGAATGTGGTTAGCTGCTGAGTTGGCATTAGCAAACGTAAGCGTATGTGTAATTGAACGTTTAGAGGAGCCTAGTGGCCAGTCGCGTGCGCTTACGCTACATCCACGGACCCTTGAGATGTTTGATATGCGCGGATTGAAGGAGCGGTTTATGAAGTGCGGCAGACCTATACGTACGGGTCACTTTTCAATGCTGAATACCCGCTTGGATTTTTCTGTGCTTGATAGTTCTTCTAATTATACGTTGTTTATTCCACAGGTGATCACAGAGAAGGTGATCGAGGAGCATGCGCTCAAGCTGGGAGTTGTCGTTCATCGTGGCATGGAAGTGGTATCTGTGCGGGAGCAGGAGCAGGGCGTAGAGGTGGTGAGTGTATGCACATCTGGACCACAAGCCAATGTATCGGTAATGACAGCTGCTTATGTTGTAGGAGCAGATGGGGCTGGGAGTATCGTGCGGAAACAAGCCGGGATTGCTTTTCCGGGCACGGATACGACTCTGACCGCTATATTGGCGGATGTAGAGTTAGCCAATCCGCCTGAAAGTGGCGTGCATTCCGAATATAGTGAACGAGGTGGAGTGATGATTGCCCCCGTGTATCCAGATATTTATCGGGTTATTTTGACTACACCATGAATGATAGAGATTCCGAAGGACGTGCCTGTGACGCTGGAAGAAGTGCAGACAGGACTGTATGATCTGCTCGGTACAGATCTTGGCGTATCCAATCCTCGCTGGTTATCTCGATTCGGGAATGCAACGCGGCAGGCGCAGACCTATCGTAAAGGGAGAATCCTGCTAGCAGGTGATGCTGCGCATATCCACTTCCCGGCAGGTGGACAGGGAATGAATGTTGGCTTGCAAGAGGCGGCAAATCTGGGATGGAAGCTGGCCGGAGTGATTCGTGGCTGGGCTCCAGACACGCTGCTGAGTAGCTATCATGACGAACGTTATCCGGTTAATACGCAGTTCTTACGGAATACCGAGGTTCAGACCCGCTTATTGGACTTTACGCCTGCTGTATTGGCACACCGCCAATTGCATGAGGAATGGTTCCGCCATCCGGAAATTAATCAATCTATGGCAGAGCAGATTAGTGCACTGGATGTATGCTATCCAGCGGCTAGCAATATACCGCAGCATCCACTGAACGGGAAACGGTTTGCTGATTTTGAATTGCATTTGCCTGACGGAATGACAACGTATGCTTACGATCTTCTTCATGAAGGCCGCTTTGTACTTCTCCATCTTGCACAGGATAATGAGGTATCGAATGAGTTTCACCATAGCTCACTTTCACATATTTCATATGTGGAGGCCGTAGCCGAGGAAGTGCCCGTGGGATGGAGAGATGTGCATACGGTTCTCATCCGTCCGGATGGGTATATCGCTTGGGCCATTTCTATGAAACAAACGGATATATTGAGTGTGATTAAGGAAGGCATTGCCACATTGGTATAAAGGGGAAAGGGTATGTTCATAACATGACCATATTGTTTCTTGTGAAACAAATGTGGGCTATAATGAAAGGAGGAGTATGCCAAAGGAGTGACTACTTGTTCGTATGGAAAAGGCGACATCGGTTCAGCATGTCTATGATTTGCTTATTAAGATGAATCATCAGTGGGAGCAGCATCAGCAAAGAGAGAGCATGACCTTTCTCGAAGAAATCCGCGAGCACTTTGATGGAATGACTTCGCTCAATATGACGGATGTACACGTTATGGATTGTATCGGGCAGCATGAGCCGATCAATGTTACAACCTTAGCGCAACGAATGGAGCTGAGCAAAGGTACCGTTTCGAAAGTCAGCACCAAGCTGCTCAAGGAAGGCTGGATTCGCAGAACCCAGCTGAACGACAACAAAAAAGAAATTTATTTTCGGCTAACCCCGTTGGGAAAAAAACTCTTTCTTGTACATGAGCGACTGCATGCTGAGGTACAGCAACAGTTATTTCAATTTTTAAATCGTTACAGCTCAGAAGAACTGAATGTCTTGAAACGTCTGCTGTCCGATGGTGTAGATCTCTTGGAAGCTATGGAGTGGCAGGGAAAGAGTCTGGATTAAAGAGATATCTAATCATCAACGATGGGCACCTGTTTTATCTCCGAGTAATAGATACATGAGGAGATGCAGGTGCGTTTTCTCTTAATGCAATAGTCGTTTTGCTTCCATATAGAGCACCTGTACGAACTTTTTCGTATTAATGCGGGCTTGGGACAGTGAAGGCTCCACATTGTTTTGTAGCTCCAGCATTTTTTTGCGGATTTCTGTAAAGTCAAAAAATTTGGATGCATAATTTTCAAATTTAGGATGGGTATAGTCAGTCAACCCGAGCGATACTATATGGCTTAGCGTCTGGAAAATAGCGCGGCGGACACGCTGCTCCGATGCTTTAATTTCCTTACTCAGCTCTACTGCTGAGGCTGAAGCCCCTAACCGTTTGGATGCTACATTAGCAAATATATCCTTCAACGGCGGGAACAGATAGGGAGACAGATTGCCTGTTTCCTCCTCATACTGGTCCAGAAATTCCAGCATGTCCAACAAATCCATACTCCCAGCTTCGCCGATCATTCCCATCTCGGAGAGCAGAAACTGCCCGGAAGTTACGATGTTTCGGGTCGGTTCAATCGTTGCCGTTGGGTTATTCGATGTGAACATCGACAACCCTTGAAGCGTCCGCTGGATATCCGTAATCGACTGCTGCATGCGCAGACGCTCAGCCACCTTATGAATAACTGCAATAATCTCCAGTCGATTCAAAGGCTTGGCCACATAATATTCAATACCGAGCGAGTACGCCTCGCCGATCATGTTTTTGGATTCGATGCGAGAAATCATAATGATTTTGCCGCTGAATTGATCGCCGAGTGCACGCACGGTCTGAATGCCGTCACGAAGCGGCATCAGCAAGTCAATTAGCAATACATCAATCCGGTTCAGCTCCAGCAGGCCGCTATTCACATAGGAACCATCCTCCGCTTCCCCGATGACTTCCCCTAGACCTTCGTCTTCAATAATGTCTGCCAGCATAGAACGAATCCCTTGATCGTCATCCACAATATAAAAACGCATCCGGGCTATCTTCCTTTCTCCGTCAGTTTCCGTAAAGGCAATGTAATTCTAAAAGTGGTCTGTAATCTATCTGTATTCTCTTCCTCAATCTGTTGTAGTTCAATCGTTCCTTCAAGGCTCTCCGCGACCTCACGTACATAAAACAATCCCATACCGGTCGACGGTTGTCCTTCCTCATCATACTTGGTCGTATACCCTGGTGTGAAGACCATTTCCCGTTTCCGCTGAGGAATACCCGGACCGTTGTCGGTAACACTAAATGAAGCTATATCCTCTTTTCCCGGAAGACAGCGAATAGAAACGTCAATCCTTCCGTCGTCCCTCATGGCTTCAACCGCATTGGCTGTCAGGTTATTAATAAGTGTCAGAACGGTATAAACATGTAGCTTGGGCAACAAAGGATCGACATCTAGGGTAAAACGAATAGACTTGTCCAGTGATTGGGCGTACTTGCTGTTCGTTCGGATGATGAGCTCCCCAAGCTCTTGAGAAGCCATGTAATGCACTCCGCTTTCGGCATCAATCAGCTTGGACAAACCAGCAAAAATCCGCTGGCTGTCTTTTTTAATCTCGTGAACCTGTCCGGAAATACGAAGTGCCTGTCTGGCGTAATGTTCTCTATCCTTTAGAGATTCATCCTGTTGCAGTTCACGGTACAGCTCGTAGCTTTCACGAGTGATTTGTTCTGCATGTGACAGCGTTTTGCCTAACTGGACCGACTCCTCATACAAGTCTGATACAAGAAGTAAAATTCGCTCCGTCTGCTGTCTTTGTGCCTCTTCATGCTGGACCGATTGATTTAACCGAATCATATTATAAAACCCAAGCACGAAGAAGCTGCGGATCATAGCCATAAAAGCTACTTTACTGATCTTAATGATGTCCCAGAAATCGCCGTCAATACTCCACCGAACGCTAAGTTCCGACACACTTGCGGCAACCTCAATCCCTACAGAGAGGATACCCACACGGAGTGCGCGGTAAGGCTCAGCATTAATGTTAAGGAGCTGGAAGAGCAGACCGTAGACCATGTAATAAAAAAAGGTAGGGCCATGCAAGATCAGCAACTCTTCGAA
The DNA here is from genome assembly GCF_054602585.1 of Paenibacillus sp. SEL3. Taxonomy (NCBI): domain Bacteria; kingdom Bacillati; phylum Bacillota; class Bacilli; order Caryophanales; family Paenibacillaceae; genus Paenibacillus; species Paenibacillus sp. SEL3. Next base: position 3,513,294 of record NZ_CM137725.1, read on the forward strand.
GAGAAGACTGGACTGAGTGTAATGATTGAGTAAGATGCGAAAGGCGACTACCGCTATCCCTGCAAGCACTCCCGATAATGCAGGCGGAATATGACGAATAGATAACAGAAAGAAAAAAAATACAGGCGTACCAAAGCTGAGACGGAATGTATTAGCGAACGGGTGAATATTCAGCTCACCTGCGAGCGGTACAAATACAAGCATGAGCAGGAAAAGGAGCGTGTTCAACTTCATTCATATTCACCTCCTGGGTATTCAGTCAGAAAGGCAATGTGAGCTAAATTCACAGGCTCGTCGTTAAAGTTTGTGAATTTATAGAAAAAAATAAATGCAGCTGTAGATAATTGTCGGTTTTTATAGATCAGATTGTAGTATAAATAACATCATTTGAATATTAAGAACAGCATACTGCAAAAATATACAAATCAGCCAGGGGGGGACACGAAGTGAAAAAGATTAATTTGACGATGCAAATCTTTATCGGTCTGGCTTTAGGTATTATTATTGGTGCCTTATTTTACGGCAATTCAGGGGTGGAAGTCTACTTAAAGCCAATCGGCGATATTTTCATCCGCTTGATCAAGATGATTGTCGTGCCTATTGTGATCTCAACGCTCATTATCGGCGTTGCCGGCGTGGGCGATATGAAAAAACTAGGTAAACTTGGCGGAAAGTCCATTCTGTACTTTGAGATTGTAACGACAGTCGCCATCCTGTTCGGACTGCTTGTTGCCAACCTGGTTCGACCTGGTGACGGCGTGGACATGTCCCACCTGGCGAAGAGTGATATCCATTCCTATGTGGAGACTGCAGAGAAGTCAGGCCATAGCTTTATAGATACGATTGTGCATATTGTTCCTACCAATGTTATTCAAGCTCTGGGCGAGGGAGATATGCTCGCTATTATATTCTTCTCCGTACTGTTTGGACTAGGGGTAGCGGCGATTGGTGACAAGGGCAAGCCTGTGCTGAATTTCTTTGAAGGCGTAGCCGACGCCATGTTCTGGGTAACCAATCAGGTCATGCGCCTGGCTCCGTTCGGAGTATTTGCACTGATTGGAACGACAGTGGCCAAGTTTGGGTTGGCTTCATTATGGCCGTTATTGAAGCTTGTTTTGTCGGTGTACGGCTCCATGGCGCTGTTCATTGTGATTGTTTTCGGAATTATCGCCAAGCTGTGCGGTACCCGTCTCTGGACCATGATTAAAATTTTGAAAAGTGAGCTGTTGCTTGCATATTCGACGGCCAGTTCGGAAAGTGTTTTGCCTAAGATCATGGAGAAGATGGAGAAGTTCGGATGTCCTAAAGGAATTACGTCCTTTGTCATTCCGATTGGGTATTCTTTTAATCTGGACGGTTCCACCCTGTATCAGGCACTGGCTGCGATTTTCATTGCCCAAATGTATGGTATTGATCTGCCAATCACGACACAGATCACGCTGGTACTAGTATTAATTATTTCTTCCAAAGGTATTGCAGGTGTGCCGGGTGCTTCCTTTGTCGTTTTGCTCGCTACGCTTGGAGCAGTGAACCTCCCGCTGGAGGGTTTGGCTTTTATCGCTGGTATTGATCGCATTCTGGATATGGCGCGTACGGTAGTTAATGTATTAGGTAACTCGCTTGCCGCTGTGGTCATGTCCAAATGGGAAGGCCAATATGATAAAGAAAAGGGCGAGGAATACGTTGCTTCAATTAAATAAGATATAACGAACTGAATAGTTGACAGAAAGAGCACTTTTGCGCAGTAATGCAAAGGTGCCCTTTCTGTTTCCAGACTTGTTAGAATTCTTCCTTTTTCGACATTTTTCGATGTTTCCTGTATGGAATTATAGGTATATGGACATGAAAAATAAGTCTTAATGCCTATGTAATTAAAGATTTAATTATAATGATTCTTAATAAAATTCCGATATTAAATTATACCATTTTATATATTGGCTTAGAAGGGAAGATCATATATGTTTCTCAAGAAAAATGAGTCTCAATCACTTGCTCCTTTAGTAGAAGAAAGCCGCAAACTTTCACAAAGAATACAGCAAAAAGATTACTCTGCTGCAATACAGGTTTCCTCAGCTTCTCCTGAGGTTCAAGAAATCGCAAACAATGTTAACCAAGCGATAGAGTCCATGAAAAATGATGCTCAACATGTTGATATCCGTTTGAAGCTTGTTACCAAGGCTATAGAGATTGGCTTATGGGACATGGAGGTCATTGCGGGTGATCCTGTCAATCCAAGTAATACGTTCACATGGTCAGAAGAATTCCGTTCTATGCTGGGGTATCAGAGCGAAAAGGACTTCCCTAATGTATTAGATAGCTGGTCATCTCGGCTGCATCCCGAAGATTATGACAGGTCTTTGGCAGAATTGTCTGATCATTTACTGGACTTTACGGGAAAGACCCCTTATGACGTACAGTATCGCTTGAGGCTGAAGCATGGAGAATATCGTTGGTTCCGGGCTACCGGAACGACGATCCGTGACCAGCAGGGAGTGCCGCTTCGGATTGCAGGCGCTCTGTTGGATGTGCACGATCAGAAGATTAAGTCTGAGGAGCTTCAGGCATTGGTTACAAGATACGATCTCATTAATCGTGTTTTGGTGGAGGCTCCTTACGATGTAAACATTATTGGAGGAGACATTGAGAATCCGGATAGTATATTTTGGTGGTCACCGCAATTCCGGGCTACGCTGGGCTTTAAGGATGAGCAAGATTTCCCAAGCAAGCTTAGCAGTTGGGCTTCAATTCTGTATCCTGAGGACGCCGAAATGGCGATTAAAGTTTTGAATGATCATTTAAATGATTATACAGGGCGCACACCTTATGAAATGGAATGTCGTTTGGTGCGTAAGAATGGTGAGCATCGCTGGTATTATTGCAGTGGAAAAACATTGCGCGATAGCAAGGGAGTGCCTATTCGGATTGCGGGTACCATTCGTGACATTACAATAGAAAAGGAAAAGCAGGCTATTGCGGATGAACTCACGCTCAAGATCCAGCATCTCTCCGATTCCATTACGGAAATGGTGAATGGTGTTAATTCGGTTAGTAACCAAGCGCAGGAGCTGGCTACGGCTCAGGAGCAATCGACAGACGCAGCGAATCAAGCCAAAGTCAGTGCAGAAGAGACACAAAACATTTCCAACTTCATTAAAGAGATTGCAAATCAAACGAATCTGCTGGGTCTGAATGCTGCCATTGAGGCATCGCGTGCGGGCGAGCAGGGGCGGGGTTTTGCGGTAGTCGCAGATGAAGTGAGAAAACTCGCTATTCACAGTGCTGATGCGACCGGAAATATCGAGACCAGTCTGGACGAAATGAAGACACTCATCGAGCGGATTTTGCACAATATCGGGAACATGTCTACGCTGACACAGACACAAGCCGCCCTAACTCAGCAAGTGAATGCATCTACGGACGAGATCAACAGCATGTCCAAAGCTTTGTTGGATTTCGCGAGAACGATGTAAGGCTTCATGTAGAAATGAGGCCGGGCCTTAGGCGCGGTCTCTTTACTGTTTTTGGAAGATGAACTATACTTTTCGAGAATAGATCTAAAAATCACCTCATAGTAACTTTATGTGGAAAAGAGGAATATACTTGAGCTTACTTAGTTCAATATTGGTCGGAATTGTAGCTCTGGAGCATGTGTACATTCTAATATTGGAAATGTTTCTGTGGACGACTCCGCGGGCGATGCGTACGTTCGGCACCTCGAAGGAGCTGGCGGAAGCAAGCAAATCCCTGGCAGCAAATCAGGGGCTGTACAATGGCTTTTTGGCAGCCGGATTGGTGTGGGGCTTGTTCTATCCGGAACCTGTAATCGGGCGGCAAATCCAATTATTCTTTGTCATTTGTGTGGTAGTGGCTGCGGTATATGGTGCATTAACTGCCAATAAGTCTATTTTATTAAAGCAAGGTCTGCCTGCCATCCTGGCACTAATCAGTTTGTGGATACTCTGAGGACACCCTTAACGGGTGTCTTTTTCTAGATTCGATCACATAATGTCTGGAATGCTAATGACAAGGGGAATAAACAGTTTTTGACCGATTGTAAATCCGACTATTCCAATTTATAATAAATTCATTACATACTAAGAGGACACGGGGGCTAGAGCGATGCGTCGTAATTTGACTGGTGTATTGGTATTCATTGTATTGATGTTGGTTGTAAGTGCATGCTCCGGCGGGAATTCTGGATCTACGTCTGAGACGAATGGGAATACGCCCGGCACAGCTACCACAACAGCTGATAACGGACAGCCTAAAGATGGTGGCAGCCTAATCATTGGCGTACAAGCTGATCCGGTGGTGCTGAATCCGAATTATGCGGGTGATCGGGTAAGTCTGACGATAGACCAGGCGATATTCGCACCATTATTTCAAGTGAACAATGGCAAAAAGACATTTTATTTGGCAGACAGTCTGACTCCTTCAGCAGACAAGCTGACTTATACACTAAAACTGAAAAAAAATCTGACTTGGCATGATGGCGAGAAGCTGACAGCTGACGATGTTGTTTTCACCATTAACAAAATTTTGGATGAGAAGCAGCACAGCTTTTTGAGAAGTAATTTTATGGTTAATGGCAAACCGGTTCAGGCGAGCAAGGTTGATGATACAACGGTGGATTTCAAACTTCCTCAGCCAGCTCCTGCTTTTGAGGCAGCACTGGTACAGGTATCCCCGATTCCGAAGCACATTTTCGAGAATGAAGCGGATATTGAGAAAAGTACAAAAAACAACTCTCCGGTTGGATCAGGTCCTTTCAAATTTAAAGAGTACAAAACCGGTGAGTACGTTACACTCGAACGGTTCGATAACTATGTTGGCGGAAAGCCGCATCTGGATTCAGTAACATACCGGATTGTTAAAGATTCAAATGCTGCGAATTTGGCCCTTCAAAATGGTGAGATTAATGTAAACTATCTCGATCCGCAAAATGTGGAGACCATTAAAGCAACAGATAAGTTTGACATTTTCCCTTACAGCGAAGGTCGCTTGGCTTATCTGATGTTTAATGAAAACAGTGATACGAAGCAGCTGAACAAAAAAGAAGTGCGTCAGGCGCTTTCTTATGCATTAAATCAGGATGAGTTGATTCAAGTTTCCTATGGCTCCAAGGATTATGCAGACACTGCAAAATCTGCTCTGACACAGGACGTACTGTATCACACGAACGACGTTGCATTTTTTAATAATGATGTGAACAAGGCAAAAGAGCTGCTGAAATCGGCTGGAGCTGAAGGACTGAAACTGCGCATTATCATTCCGGGCGGTAACAAGGTACAGGAAGCACAAGCACTCTATATCCAGCAGAAGTTAAAGGACATAGGCGTTCAGCTGGACGTGAACAGCATGGATTCATCGGCATGGTCGCAAAAGTTCGTCGATACGAATGCCAAGGACTTTGATCTGGCGATCAGCGGCTACATCATGGGGTATGACCCTGACGCGTATCGTATTTTGTATAGCACCGGATCGTCCTCCAACTATTCGCATTATTCAAATAAAGAAGTGGATAAACTGCTGGAAGAGGGCGCGGGTGAGTCGGATACGAATAAACGTGGAGAAATTTATAAAAAGGTACAAGAGCTGCTGGCTGAGGATGCTGTCATCTATCCGATTGCTTACACCAAGACTATTGTAGCCTTCGACAAGCAGTATGGCGGTATTGATCAGGCTGTGCTGAAGCCGGTCGTGATTTTCGAGGATTTGTCCAAAATTTATCACAAATAAGACAGGGTTTTCAAAAATAAGCTGGGCTAACCAGCTTATTTTTTTCGAAAACAGCAAGGGGAAGGGAAACGTATGAGACAACTCATCGCCAGAAGGTTGCTGCAAGTTATACCGATGCTATTTTTTGTGTCCATCGTCTGCTTCGGCTTGATCAAGCTGGCCCCAGGTGATCCGGTTCTCTCTTTTGTTACACCGAATATGCATCTGGAAGACATTGAACGAATGAGGCATAGCTTGGGGCTGGACCAGCCCGCTTACGTGCAGTACATATTATGGCTTAAAAAGAGTCTAACGGGTGATCTCGGCTACTCGCTAATTAATCACCAGCCCGTGCTGGATCAGATTCTCGACCGTCTCCCGGCTACAGCCGGGTTAATGGGCGCATCCATCATACTTGCCGTGCTGGTTGCCATCCCACTTGGTTTGACGGCTGCGGCGAATCGGAATCGCTGGATCGACAAGCTCATTAATCTGATGTCGTACATCGGGATTTCTGTTCCGCTGTTTTGGCTCGGTATTTTACTTATTTATTTGTTTGCGATTTATCTGCATTGGCTTCCGAGTACTGGGATGCGTACCATCGGTACGGACTCGGTGCTGGATGTGATCAAGCATGGGATTTTACCATGTTTTGTACTGGCCTTCGGTTTTCTGTCTGTGTATGTGAGGTACATCCGTTCCAGCACAATTACGCAGCTCAAGGAAGAGTACGTGCAGATTCAATACGCGTTCGGGTCTGGAAAAAGACTAGTTTTGTTTCGACATGTGCTCAAGCATGTGCTGCTGCCCATCATTACGCTGCTCGGAATGTCGGTTGCGGACTTGGTGGCTGGAGCCATTGTGACGGAGACGGTATTTTCCTGGCCGGGCATTGGCTCGCTGGGCATGACGGCGGTAAAAGGGATGGATTATCCTGTCATCATGGGGATTACTTTATTCTCCGCTCTGCTGCTGATCCTGGGTAATCTGCTTGCGGATATCTTGTACAGCATTGCGGACCCGAGAATTAAATCAACGAGGTGAATTCATGAATCGGAGCAAATGGCGCAACATCGGGATCGAGCTGATGACGAGCAAAATGGGCGCCGTCGCCCTCATACTATTGATTGTATTTTCGCTGGGGGCGATTTCCGCATTTTTATCGCCGCAGGACCCGAATAAGTTGAACGTGCTGGAGCGTCTCCAACCACCGGGAGCGGCACACTGGTTTGGAACGGATGATTATGGGCGGGACTATTTTACAAGAGCACTGTACGGCGGACGTGTATCATTGCTGGTAGGCTTCGCGTCCATGATTATTGCGACCAGTATCGGTGCAGTGGTAGGTATTGTGAGCGGGTATTTTGGAGGATGGATCGACAATCTGCTTATGCGGGTTTTGGAGCTGATCATGTCGATTCCGTCTTTCTTGGTTATTTTGCTGCTGAGTGTGTTTTTGAAGCCGGGCGTCGGCAATATCATTGTCATTATCGCCTTGCTCATGTGGATGAACATTGCCCGGGTGGTCCGTGCAGAGACAATGACGTTGCGTGAACGGGAGTATGTACTATACGCCAAAGCTTCGGGACAAAGTACGTTTGGTATTATTATGAAGCACATTGTACCTAATCTGATTCCGGTAATTATCGTAGGGGCGACGAACAATATCGCTTCAGCAGTTATGATGGAATCGTCACTGAGCTTCCTCGGCTTTGGTGTTCAGCTGCCGAATGCTACGTGGGGCAGTATGCTGAATAATGCCCAAGGATATATTGCACAGGCCCCATATATGGCATTATTCCCGGGTTTGCTTATTTTACTGACTGTGTTGAGCTTTAATGTTTTGGGAGATGTGCTGCGTGTAGGCTTTGAACCCAAATTAGTAAAACGATGATTTATAGTTTCATAGATTCATAGTACAGGCCCATTACAAATGGCTCCAGGAGCGACAGGAAGGAGCGAAAACACGATGACAGAACATCTACTGTCCGTCGAACAGCTGGAGGTCTCCTTTTTCACTCGTGAAGGGGAAAATCAGGCAGTTCGAGGGGTTAGTTTTCACATTGATGCTGGAGAAACGGTAGGAATCGTAGGAGAATCCGGCAGCGGCAAAAGTGTTACAGCGAAAGCGATCATGTCGATGATTGCCCCGCCGGGCAAGCGGCTGAACGGCGATATTCGTTATCGGGGACAAAGTCTGACCGCTCTGACGGAAAAGCAATGGCGCAAAATACGTGGAAACCAGATTGCGATGGTCTTTCAGGACCCGATGACCTCGCTGAATCCGGTCAAAAAGGTTGGCTATCACCTGATCGAGGTGATTCGCAGACATCGAGGACTGAGCAAGGAAGCGGCTACGCAAGCAGCTGTAGAACTGCTGCGACAAGTAGGCATTACCGAGCCGGAGCGCCGAATGAACCAATACCCGCATCAATTCAGCGGCGGGATGCGCCAGCGGGTGATGATTGCTATGGCGCTCTCGTGCAGCCCGGAGCTGCTGATTGCAGATGAGCCGACTACAGCGCTGGACGTAACGATTCAGGCGCAAATCTTGGAACTGCTCAAGACGCTGAAGCAGCAATCCGACATGTCGATTGCTCTAATCACCCATGATCTGGGCGTCGTCGCCCAGGTGTGCAGCCGTGTCATCGTCATGTACGGCGGCATGGTGATGGAGGAGGGACGCGTGGACGATATCTTTTATCGTCCGGGCCACCCGTATACGCAGGGCCTGCTGCGCTCTGTGCCCCAGCGTACGAACGGCTTCCGTGAGCGGCTAGTGCCGATTGAGGGCACGCCGCCGGACCTGCTGAACCCGCCATCGGGCTGTCCGTTCATGGAACGGTGCCCGCACGCGTTTGCCCGCTGTGTGGAGCGGCCGCCGATGATAGAGCTGCGCCCGGGTCAGCGAGCAGCCTGCTGGTTGAACGATCCGGAAGCAGGGCCTGCTGGAGTCTACGAGACGCCCGAAGCGGGCCATACGGAAGGGGGGAATAACGGTGAGTGAAGCAAATAATGTATTGAGTGAGCATCAGCCATTGGTAGAGGTACACCAGCTTAAGAAGCATTTTGTGACCGCAAAGGATTTGTTAGGGCGTAGCTCTGAGGTGCTCAAGGCGGTAGATGGCGTGAGCTTTCAAATCAAGCGTGGCGAGACGTTCGGACTGGTCGGTGAGTCAGGTAGTGGGAAATCAACGGTTGGACGCTGTCTGACACGGTTATACGATTATACAGAAGGTACGGTACGCTTTGACGGCCAGGATATTTCCAAGCTGAACGATAAACAGCTCAAGCCGCTGCGTCGGCGCATTCAGAGCATTTTTCAGGACCCATATTCCTCTCTTAATCCGGGTATGAACGTGCTTGACCTGATCGGTGAGCCGATGGATATTCACAGATTGCATCAGGGGAGTGAGCGTAAGGATGCCGTAGTGGCTTTACTGGAGAAGGTAGGGCTGAAGCGAGAGCATCTGTACCGCTACTCGCACGAGTTCAGCGGCGGGCAGCGCCAGCGGATTTCCATCGCTCGTGCTCTGTCCGTGAACCCCGAGTTCATCGTCTGTGACGAGCCGATTTCGGCACTCGATGTGTCCATCCAGGCGCAGGTCATTAACACGCTGGAGGATCTCCAGCAGGAGTTCGGGCTGACGTACCTGTTCATCGCCCATGACTTGTCGATGGTGCGGCATATTTCAGACCGAATCGGTGTGATGTACCATGGGCGACTGGTAGAAGTAGCTGATGCAGATGAATTGTATGAGCAGCCCGCTCATCCTTATACGCAGGCGCTGTTGTCCTCTATCCCTGTGCCTGATCCGAGAGCAGTCGGAGAGCGCGAGGGACTGGGGGGAAGCTTGGCCCAACCAGACGGTTCATTAGTATGGGACAAGGATAACAACAGTGCAACCGAGCTGAGAGAAATCAGTCCCGGCCATTATGTAGCATACCCGGTTAACCGTTAGGGTTAAGATCGGTTGTACGATGTGCATGACCCAAAGGAGGCAAAAAACGATGACTGAATCGACGAAAAGAGTACGTATTTCCCAATGGGACGCGCTCTTGCTGGAATCATTACGCTCTTTAGGCTGGTCCCAAGAGGAATTAATCCGTCGGGTGCAGCAAAATGAGCTGCCAACGGACGGACCATCCGATTTTGATTATACAGAGCTTGTCACTGGGCTGGCGTCCCAAGAGCCGGAGGTGTTTGTCAGCGCGGTAACGGATGGATATCAGATCAAGTACAATACGATCCGGGGCATTCGTTCGTGGATTGCCGTTGCGTTCGGGCGGGAGCCTGAGCTGTCCCTGGAGGAAGGAAGCGAAGCCGTTACATCCGAACTGACGAAGGCTGAGTATGATCGGCTTGGGCGGGTACTGTCATTAGGCTGGGTCATCCAGGAAGTACGTCCCGCGGAGGGCGAGACTTCAGGATTATACCGAATTGTACCTGCTTCACAGACGCATTAAATCCTGGGGATGAAGTAATATACTTTACCAGAAATTGAAACGAGCTGACGTGGAGGCCAGCTCGTTTTTTTATTGCAATTCTTCTTCATCTTTTTTATTCAGCATAACCAGACTATTGTGAATGATCCGTGTCATGCAGTAAAAGAAGGCCATTCTGGTGGTTTGCATAATAGCTCCCAACAACATGGACATCGATTCCATTTGGGAAAAATGTAAGATAAGAATCCGGTTAATAATTCCTTCACCAAACCAGACAAAATATAGCGGAACAATCATCTTTTGAATATAACGAGCTTTACGCCCCAATTCGGGGTGGAGCGCAAAGTACCTATAAATATGGGTGAATGTATTGGAGAATCCCCACAAGTTAATAAAAGGAATCATGCGAGCAATGGCTCCCACGGTACGAATCGGATAATCGGAATGTTTTTGCCGGATGGCTTTATGTACTTGAACTAGCCAGATCAGATAGGTTACAAAACACATGTAGTACAGAACAAAGCTAAAGACTGTAAATTTTTGCTCCAATTCGTATAGATGATCATAATAAAAATCATTTGCGTAAATATACACTAACGTAAAAATAAGGATAATAAATTCACCTATAGTGCCCACCGCTAGCAAGGCTTGGTGTACGCTGCCAGCTGTCTTGGATGGAAATGCTTTGGAATCTGATTCATTCAAGATGTACTTCCTCCCAGTCTAGTTGCTTCAAATACACGATAGCATCCTCCAGTGTTTCTACGGGGATAATGCGCAGCTTGAGTCCATGTTCCTTTTGGACTCGGGCAGCCTCTGCTTCGTTGCCTTCCTCCCCATACCATTCATAATCTGCCGGTACGAAAAATAGATCAACCTTTGCCGCCTCGGCTCCCAGCAGTTTTTGCTCCAGCCCACCGACCGATCCGACATCCCCGTATTCTTCCATCGTGCCAGTGCCTGCAATTTTGTGACGTCCGCCATCTGAAAAGTCGATGTTATTGGCTTCCTCATACAGTCCGATGCCTGTCATCAGACCCAAGGAATTCCCCGCAAGATCCTGCAAATGAGTCAATAGCTCCGCATAGCGAGCATCCTCCAATTTGCTAAGATTCGAGAAAGGTGTTGAATCACCACCTGTTTCGCTGTCTACACTTAATTCCGTCGCTGCATGTACAGCTTGCATAGCAGAATATTTTAGCGTGTCCGTCTCTGAAAGGTCCTTCAAATAAGAGTCCACTTCATCAGGGGCAATGGGTTCAAACTTAATCGCACCCCCGGATACATTTTCACTGGAATATACATTCCAACGCTCCAGGAGATTGTTAGCAATACCCGTTTGAACAGACGAAAAAAACACGCTTCCCTGAACGCCAAGATCTTTGACCGGATGCATTTCTCCTTGCAAAATATACTGTGCAGGCATAGGCCGTGTTCCAATAAAGGCGGCGATAGCCGGGATCAGCAGCAGCGCGAAAATGAGTATACGTTCTTTGTTAATGCCAAATATCTTTTTGAGGAGATATGGATTACGGCTTGGCACCTCATTCACAACCTTTCCAACTGTTCTCATACGGATATCATCGGTTGAAAAGATTAGAAAGGTTACATTTTTCACCATAAATGACCGATAAGAGTATAGTAGTATTCATATTTTATGGTAAATGAGGAAAGGGGATCTTTTAAATCTGATGAGTGAACAAGAAATACATGTGGGTGAATGTGGAGGTGGGACGATCACCGCTGAGCCGAACGCAGCTCCACTACGCCCACGAAGAATTGTTTTGACGTTGTTTACAGGATTTGCTTTATTGATCCTTGGTTTGTTTCTAACGCTAATCACGGGTATATTTCCTATCAGCTATACAGAGGTATTGGAAGTGCTTTTTTCTTCAAATCCCGATCCCACATTAAAGGAAGTTGTATATCAAATTCGTATGCCATTTGCATTGGATATGTTGTTGCTTGGTGGATGTCTGGCTGTTTCAGGCACTCTTTTACAATTACGAACAGCTAATCGCTTTGCATCACCAACCTTAACCGGACTTATGCCTGGGGCAATGGTAGGGCTATGTGTTGTCCTTTTACTTGGGATGGACATAGATTCCTTTGGTAGTATGGCTCTTTGTATTGCAGGAGCAGTATTTGGGGGATTCATTGTATTTACATTGAATAAAATCCGTTTCATTCGAGGACGGTCTGCGGGAGTTCATTTATTCATAATTGGTTTCATTATTGATGTTGTCCTTCGTTCAGCGTCGGGATTTATTATGTTACTTGGAGAATATGGAGGATATCAGCAAGAGTGGGCAATCTCTCAGGGAGGTTGGGGAATAAGAGAAGGATCATTCACGTTTTGGCTTGCATTGCTTACAATTCTCGTTGCGGGATCTGTGTTTGCATTCCCCAAGCAGCTAAGTCCGTTATACCTTCCATTTGCGATTGTGTTGACCGCCGTTACTGTGTGGGCATGTGGTACCATCGGATATATAGGACTTATTGTGCCTTATTTCATGCGTTGTATGATCGGAAACCGTCCACGGCTTCTCATTTTGGGCTCCGTCTTTTGGGGGGGCGGTCTGTTAATGCTGGCCAAAGTCATTTCCGCTAGAATCAACGAGCCGGTTGGGTTTCCCGTAACCCCAGTACTGGCCTGTATCGGCATACCCTTTTTGATCTTTATGGTGTGGAGAGAATGGAAAAGAAGCTCTCTGCTTGAAAGCAGTAGATTCTGAACGACATTTGCCAGACCACTGGCACTGTTATCATAGGTGCTCCGCCAGATCATCAGACGCTCATTTTTTATGCTATATTTTATACATAAGGAAAATTTGAGAGTTGAGGTGCAGCATGACATCAATGAATATTGTCGAATCATCCGTCAAACCAGGATTAATGGCTTTTCAAGCAAGTGCTGAAGATCAGGCTGAGGTGCAGGAGTTAATTTTGAAGACGGCCAGGTGGCTGCACAGCAAAGGCTCTACGCAATGGGGACGCTTACTAAAAGGAAAAGATGATCACAACCTAGGCGGCGCTATTGCACGTGGAGAAGTGATTATTTTCCGAGCATCAGAGGATCATGGCTTGGCAGGCGCAGTGATCTTGCAGCAGCAGCCCAGTGCATGGGACCGTAAGTTGTGGGGATTAGACGAAACGGATTCTGAGGGAGGAACCTCAGTATATCTGCATCGTTTGGTTGTGGATCGCGATAGCACCGGGAAGGGTCTAGGCCTTGAGCTGATGCAATGGATTGAACAAGGTATCCACTTTACAGGCAAGGATCGAATCCGTTTAGACTGTATTGCGGGCAATGACAAGCTTAGCGAGTTTTACAGACAATGCGGTTATACGTATATAGGCGAAACGAACGGCTATAATACTTTTGAAAAGATGCTAATAAAGATTTAGAAAACTGAATTATAGCTCAAGGAATACGAAAGAAGGAAGCAGGTGATCTGCATTCTTCTTTTTTTGTTGTGCAGCCTTTACTTTCCCTTGATCGCTGTCATATCAGAGTCCTCCAAAAGAAAAAAATTATATGAAAATGAAAATGGGGATATCGTGTCTCACCCTTTTACATATGATGATAGGGAAGTTTTGTAAGCGTTTTAAAATAGGAAGGCATACAACCAAGTGAAGCTACAGGAGGCGGTTAAAGTGGACGATTACATGAGCTGGATAAAGATTGGATTTTTCCTCATCGTTCTGTTTTTACTTGCAGCGGCATGCAGTACCTCTCCCAAAATAGAGAACACAGACGGGCAAAAAGTGCGGCTTACGATGCAGGTTTGGGGTAATCCTGCGGAGGTAAAGGTGTATCAGCGGGCACTCGATGCATTTGAAAAGGAAAACCCGAATATCGAGGTTAAGCTGGTGCCTGTACCGGGAGACCAATATGAGCAAAAGCTGTTGACACAGCTTCAGGGAAGTCGCGGACCGGATGTGTTTTATTCGTATGAACCGACGATTGCGCGTTTGATCGGGGCGAAGCAGGTACAGCCTTTGGGTGAGTTTTTAAAAAGTGATGCAAGTGATGTGAAGGCTGAGGATTTTCCAGAAGGATTGTGGGGACCGGCAAAGCGTGATGGGGAAATCTATGGGGTCACTCCCGACTCAAACCCGATGGTCATGTATTACAACAAAAAGGTATTCAAGGAAGCAGGCGTGAAGACGCCGCAAGAATACTATGACGAAGGCAAGTGGAACTGGGATGCCTTTGAGGAGGCTACTTCCAAGCTGAAGGCAGCCGGAAAACAGGGTTATATTGCGGAAAACTGGTGGGCTCACTGGTATTCATGGGTCTGGTCGAATGGCGGTCAGATTTTTGATGAACAAGGCAAATATGTGCTGGACCACAATGAAAAGGGCAAGGAAGCCTTCAGTTTTATGTACGATATGGTGAAAAGGGGAAATGCCGTATATCTCGGATCACTTCCCAAAGGGCAAGGGGCTGACGCGATGTTCATGTCCAATCAAGTCGGTATGCTGGCGGCGGGAAGATGGCTGGAGCCCTTGTTTAGTCCAAATAAAAGCCTCGACTTTGATTATATCTACTGGCCATCCAATACCGGAAAGAATGAGCCCGTTGCCATTCCGGTTGCCTATGTAGCTGTAAATAAAAATAGTCCGCATGTACAAGAGGCCATGAAGCTGGCAGCATTCTACGTCTCTGTGAAGGGGCAGGAGGCGCGGCTGGTTGAAGGTGGGAATGCCATGGGTACGCTTGCTGCCGCAGATGAGAGCATTATGAAAAAGGCGACCATTGAGCATTCAAGCTATTTGACCGAGGGACGTAACATAGGGCATGCTCATGGATCTGCTTTGGCCTATGATGCTCAGGTGCCGGGGTTGAACTCGGATATCACGGAGACAATCGACCTGATGTTCTTGGGCAAGCAGGATGCTGCGGCAACCATTGAAAAGTTGAATCAGATCATATCCAAGGCGGTCAAGTAGGCACGGGATGACCCGTGACCGGGGAGGAAGGTGACTAGATGCCGAAAAAGCATCAAGCGCTGTGGGGGCCTTATAAACAAGCAAGGAACGTCGATATTTTTAATGGTCATGAGATTACCAATCTTCCCGTGAGCAGAAATTATATTAATAACCTGCTTGAGGTATACTCAGATGATGTATTGCCGTGAATATTATGAATCATCAGAGAGGCATGCCCAAATGAATGGAGGGTGCCGCGAAACAGCTAATTTACAGCTGATTTGCGACACCCTCTTTTAGTTGTCCGGACGGAAATGTACTCGTATTTCATGCTGTTTACGTCATCAACATACTATCTACGCCAGTCCATTGAAATTTCTTCTGTACTATTTGATAATCTAGACACAACAAAAGAAACGATTGACTCATATTCAAAACTACGAAAGGAGAATGCGAGTGAAATAGACTTTTACGTTATGACGTCTTGGCAATCACTCAGGGCGAGGTGCGGCTGGCCCAAGCCCAATTGAGCAGAGCCAATTCAGCGCTACCTCATGCAGCACGTTGATGTTGTCTACCTGACAGTGTTCTAATCCGCCAAGTCGTCTATCCTCTATCGGGAAGAACGTCTTGTTTTTCGAACCCGCTTGCTCATAATTTTTCAAGGCTTGTGTCAGCGGATTTGGCTGAACCAATATCTCTTCCGCTCCGTGCATTACAAGAAGCGGACATTCTATCTGGTGGAGCACGCCCTCAAGATCATAGGCAAAACGCGGATTACCCGCAAAGTCCTCCAAGCTTTTTGCCCCCAGAATTCTCATGCCATGTGCGGCCAGACTCGGTGGCATCCATTTAAGCATTGCATCCCAATCAAAGGCGTGCGTACCGCCGTCGGAGATGACGGCAGCAATCCTGTGATCGAACGAAGCGAATCGCAAAGAGTCGTAAGCTGCAAAACTCTCACCGTGCACGATAATCTTATCGGGATCGACTTCCGGCCGCGTTAGAAGAAAGTCGATTGCTCGGGAATGGAAAGCCTCACTGTCCGCTCGTCTTCCTTTTCCCTTTTCGTACAGCGAGAGGCCGGTGCCAGGCTGGTCATAGACCAGAAAGTTATATCCACACGAAATAAAAGCGGGACCTAGCCAGAAATAGTTTTCAATGGACCACTCGTCGCCACCGTTGAGAGCAAAAAGGGTCGGCTTCGGACCTTTTATCCAGGAAGGGGAGAAGAAGTAACCATCCAGCTTGACATCTTCGTAATCGATTTGGATCTTCTCCGGTTGGACATCGAAGTACTTTCCGGCAGCTTCGAAGAGTTCATTTACTTTCTTAAATACACGGATTTTCTCGGTGTCATCATCCATCACCGAATATTCCGCAATTCTGTAGTAATTGCAGGCACGAATGTAGCAGTTTCGTGCTGTATACCAGTTTCCAGCCGTTTCGGCCTCCTTGCCGTGTCTTTCCAATGCCTGAGCCGTTATGAGCCATTCCCTGTGCCACGTGTCCTTGTCATCGGGGTCGATTTTTTTGCAGGCCTCGTAGATCTCGGTGACGTCCGTAGCACCGAGGCTTGCCATACCTAAAGCTTTGGTGACTTGGTATGACATCATGTAGTGATTGGGCCAACGGCTGAACTCAATTGACATTGTAACATCCTCCTTTTCCAGTTCTAGTGATTGTAGTTTTTTTTACTACAAGTAATTTTTACAACACAAAGATAAAGCTTCGTTAAAAGAAAAATAAATGTTTGTAAAGAGAATATAAAAAACTATAAACCGCTGAAAAAATAAAAAAGGCTGCTGCCTGGGTGTTCACACCTGGCAGTAGCCTTTAACTCCTGTAGTAAAAGAAAATGTGCACAAATAAAATCAGTGTTGTGCGGCCAAGGGAAGACTGAATCTTATCCCCAAACCGCCATATTCGGAAGGGTAGGCGCAAATTTCGCCCCTATGATGTTCAATAATGGATTTACAGCTTGCAAGCCCCAGCCCCAGTCCGCCCTTTTGGATTTGCCGCGATTTATTCACAGTGAAAAATTTGAGGAACAGAGAAGATATATCCTTTTCCGGCACTCCAATTCCATTATCCTCGATTTGAAAAAAGGCATACTGTCCTAGCGGGTATCCGGTCATATACACTTTCAGCTTACTTTTCCCTCCATATCTTACAGCATTACTAAAGAGGTTGCCGAAAACCCGACGTATCATCGGTTCATTGACCATCAGCAATATATTTTCCGTAAATGAATGGCGGCAAGTAAGCTCGTTGTCAAGTCCTGCCAACTCATACTCATATTCAAGGGCAATGTTTTCAAATAATTTTGATGCTTTTACAGGTGTAGCTACCATAGATTCCAACTCCAATTTTTCTTTGGTGAAGCTGGAAAAATCATTGATGAGTTCAACCATATATCCTGACTTCTTTTGAATCAAATCATAATATTCCTGCTTTTCAGTTTCTGGTAAATCCTTGTGCGTAGCCAGCAGTTCAGTAAAACCATTAATAGATGTCAAGGGTGTTTTCAAGTCGTGGGCAATTGCCGCGATCATATCGATCTGCTCTTTGTGCGCGAGTTGAAGCCGGTGCTCCATCTTATTGAAGTGTTTATAAAGTTCTCCGATCTCGTCATTACTTCTCAGAGCTAGCGGAGGCAGTGGATGTACAATATTTACTTCTTCAAGCCTGGTATTCAGAAGCTGAATGGGTTTCTCTATGCAAAAATGAATATAGATAATTAGAATAATAAATATGAAACAGGCAATTGCAAATATGGGCAGGAGCAATGCTATATATCGCGAGTCCAGCAATGAACTGCGTATAGGGGAATATACTGCAAAGACAAGCTTCAGGTACATTCCAATAGAAAACATGAATGTTATTAACATCAGCAGGAACAAAAGAGGAAGCTTTATTTTCAGTTTCATACTATTGCTCTCTTTCCGTGTATTTATATCCTATGCCCCATATTGTTTTAATAAAGTCATATTCAGGACCAAGTTTCTTACGGATATTTTTTATATGAACCGTTACGGTATTTATTTCTCCGTATTCGTCTCCCCAGACGTTTTCATATATCTGCTCACGAGTCAATACATTATTGGGGTGGCGCATGAGGATAGACAGAATCTGAAATTCCTTCGTTGATAAGTCGAGCTTCCTGCTATTCAGGAATGCTTCAAACGTCTTATCGTTCAAAATGAGCGGAGAATCCGCCTTTTCGTTACTGGGACTAAGTTCATCCCACTCTCTAAAAAGCCTGTCCACTTTTCTGAAGTGAGCCTTTATCCTGGAGACAAGCTCCTGAATACTGAAAGGTTTGGTCATGTAATCGTCTGCTCCTATTTCGAGCCCGACGATTTTATCAATGTCCTTATCACGCGCACTTAAAAACAAAATTGGAACATTATAAGAATTTCGGATACTTCTGCAGACATCAAGTCCATCCATATCAGGCATCACTATATCAAGAACGATGAAATCAATGTGATTTTCTTCCAATGCGGATAAGGCTTCTTTCCCAGAATATGCCGAAATTATTGCAAATTGCTCGTATCTTAAACTCTTTGTGATGAGTTTTACGATTTCTTCATCGTCGTCTACAACTAATATCGTTTTTAGCATATTTATACCTCCCAGCCGCTTTAAGTGGACTGAATTTATAAAACAAGAGCCGCATGATCCTCTCGCATTGAAAAAAGTAGCGTTCAAAGCGTCTCTGCGGTCGAGCTATGCACATATTCCAGCTTGAAGACCTGCATATAGCTTTTGACGTAATGTCCGGGAGTGTGTCTAATCAAAAGGCGGTGTGAAAAGGCTGAAAACCATCACAAGTTTTGGTTTTCAGCCTTTTCCGATAAAGTCCATCCGAGCTACGCACTCCACATGACTTTGATAGGACTCAAATGGGAAGATCATGAAACATGGTATACCTCAAATGGGTATTCCGCTCCAAATCCCTTACTGATTGAAATCAGTAAGGGATCATGGCTCTATAGTAACAGCTATTATCGTAATGTAAAGGGAGATGTAACGCACATTTTGGATTACACCAACCCTTCGGGTTTTAAAACTCCGAGAACCTTTGGAACAGGAGATGCCGATTTTTCGTATGGCTACTCCTTTTTGTATTTTTTTCGGTACTGTAGCGGGGTGTGCCCGGTAAGATGCTTGAATACACGACCAAAGTGAGCAATGCTGTCAAAACCCGTTTTTTCAGCAATGGAAGTCACTTTCCAGTTTGTTTCTCTCAAGTACACACGAGCCTGCTGGACCCGCACATCCTGAAGATATTCTACTAAGGTAAAACCTGTTGTCTGCTTGAAAATACGGCACAAATACGTGCTGCTAATATAAAAATGCTCAGCCAGCTGATTTAGCGACAGGCTCTCGGCATAATGAGCATGCAGGTATGCAATGACTGAGTACACGCGTTGCTGCTTTTCGCTACGTTCCGGTGCAATGGTATCGGCAGTGGCTGATTGTATGCGTCGGATGCGGATAAGGAGCTGGAGTAGCAAGCTTTGGAGATATAGTTGGCGGTAGGCATGTTCTTGGTAGTATTCATCCAGCATTTGCTGGAATAGATGCTCCAGCTCGCATTGTTCTTCCGCGGAGGGGCGAAGCAGAAAGCTTTTTTCTGGCAGAAGAGGCTGGTTCTGATCGCTGGAGGGAGAGACAGTCATTGGCGAGGCTGCAAATTCTTCATCAAAGTTAATCAAAATCCGTTCATGGCTGCCGCTACCCTTGTTACTTGTACGGTGAAAATCATGTTTGCTAATCCAAATCAGATCGCCCTTCTGGAGCGCGTATACCCGCTGATTAATGTAGTAGTAGCGCTCTCCTGCCAGCAAATAATAGATTTCGTGCGCTTGGTGGACATGGTCGGCGGACATGCTGAATGGCACCGTCCGTAGCGCTTGCTCAATGGCAAAGCGGGGTGTAGCGATCATATCGATAGTCTCCTTTAATGAAAGAATACATAAGGATAATATATGTATATTTTTTGGGAAAAATCATAATAAAAGCGAAGATTTCGCTCTTTCTTATACTATAAAATAAAAGCAATTCATGTAAAGGGTGTGAGCCAATTGGCTAAAATCAAATATGCGCTTGTGGGTACCGGAGGAAGAGCCGAATTTTTTTACGGTGAAGTTGTTACGGTTTTCAAAGATACCTCGGAGCTGATCGCGTTCTGTGACGTCAATCAGACGAGAATGGATTATGCCAATCGGCTGTTGCAGGAGAAATACGAGCATGAGCCGATTCCGACCTATAAAGCTCACGAGTTTGATCGGATGATCGCGGAGACGAAGCCGGATATCGTCATTGTCACGACCATTGACCGGGTGCATCATCGGTATATTATCCGGGCGATGGAGCTGGGCTGTGATGTCATTTCCGAGAAGCCGATGACGGTGGATGAGGACAAATGCCAAGACATTCTGGATGCCATAGACCGCACGGGACGGAAGCTGCGCGTCACCTTTAACTACCGCTATGCGCCGCATAATACGAAAATCCGCGAGATTATTATGGACGGAACGCTCGGAGAGGTGCTGTCAGTCAATTTCGAATGGCTGCTAAATACCCAGCATGGCGCGGATTATTTCCGTCGGTGGCACCGGGATAAGCGCAATAGCGGCGGTCTGCTGGTGCATAAATCGACGCATCATTTTGATCTGATGAACTTCTGGCTTGGCTCGAAACCGGAGACGGTGTATGCGATGGGAGATCTGAAATTTTACGGCCGGGAAAATGCGGAGCAGCGTGGCGTGACGGAGTTTTATCAACGGGCTTACGGCAGCAAGGCAGCGGAGAATGACCCCTTTGCGCTACACCTGGACCGTAATGAGCATCTAAAAAGTATGTATCTGGATGCTGAGCATGAGGATGGCTATGTGCGGGATCAAAGCGTATTTGGCGACAATATCAGCATAGAAGATACGCTGAGTGTCATGGTGAAGTATGAGAACAAGACGGTGATGAACTATTCGCTGAATGCTTACATGCCTTGGGAGGGCTTTATCATCGTATTTAATGGCACGAAGGGACGGATGGAGG
This sequence comes from Paenibacillus sp. SEL3, assembly GCF_054602585.1. Taxonomy (NCBI): domain Bacteria; kingdom Bacillati; phylum Bacillota; class Bacilli; order Caryophanales; family Paenibacillaceae; genus Paenibacillus; species Paenibacillus sp. SEL3. The sequence goes on from NZ_CM137725.1 coordinate 3,534,459, forward strand.
TTCGGGTATCCGAGCAATCCTATGTTAATTCCGGTGGCAGCAAGGCAGATGAGGGTGCGCTAAAAGAGAAGACCATCACGATCTATCCTCACTTTGCAGCACCTTATGAAGTTGAGGTAGAAGAAGGCGTAGGTGGTCATGGCGGAGGAGATCCAGTTATGCTGCGGGATATTTTTGATAAGCCGGCAGAGGATCGGTTCCATCGTGCGGCCTCACATATCGACGGTGCATGGTCCATTTTAACTGGCATCGCCGCCAACCGCTCTATGCGTACAGGTCAGCCAGTGAAGGTGGAGGAACTGGTGCGTTTGTAATGAGTAGTAAATTTAATACCGAATAGACCCCTCTAACTAGATTGAACAGAGGGGTCTTATTTTGGTATTCAAATATAGAATGCACCTTACATCTTACGGCACTTTATTTTATTATTTATCGGCAGTCAGTTCCCGGGTCCCCAGTTGTTGTACAGGACGATGGTTATCGGGGAAAATGGCAGCAAACTGGTTGATTTGGTCTGCGGACATTTCAATAGGCTGCTCCAGCACTGTCCAATTTACATGTTCTGTGCATGGCGGGGTAGTCAGCGATCCGTTGTAGCGAACGGAGTGCAGGTCTTTTGGCAGCAGCGCAGCGAGATTTATTTCTTCATCCAGAGCCGCTTCTTGGGAAATATCCTTCGGCAGTTTGGACCAAATGCGGTTGAAAGCCTTGTTTTCTTTGCCACTTTGGATAAGGACCCCTAAGACAGCTGTGCTTCCGTTGTCGCTTTGATGGACAAAATGAAGCTCCATTTCAGCATTTTTACCATCAATTTGATGTTCGCTCGGGTGGTGAAAGTGAAACTGCTTTAAAGTGAATTTAGTACCGTCCAGCATGATGTTATTGCTGGCATCGGCAACATTGATTTGCACAGTGTGCCCATTATTCAAAATGGATGCTTTCGTTTTAGTGTAATGAACTTGCAGCGGTTGCTGTGTTTGCGATGCTTCCAGATGGGTATGCTCTATATTGACAGGAGATTGTTCGTGGCCGTTACCACAAGCAACAAAATCTTTTTCCAGCTCTCCCCAATGTTCCGGTCCCTGATCTCCTTCATAGGACCAGTGTGGGCCTTTCTGAACAACTGCATGAGCGTTGTTAACTGATGAGGATGAAGTGCTAGTGGTACTAGAAATGGCGGGCTGTGAATTGCATCCTGTTACCGATACAGCCAAGATAATGGCAAATATGCTGAACAGGCAACCTTTCCAGTTTTTTTTCATGTTTCTTTATCCTTCTTCCAAAATAGAATATGTGAAACTTTTTACATTGTAAATTATTGTACAAAGTTCCTACAAGGGTCCAAGGACTTAGAAAGAAGCGTTTTTGGATTAAATAGTTTTAAGTTAGATTTATATTTGTCCTTTTTGGGCAAAAATTACTATAATAATGAGTGTACATTACAAAATAATTCCATATCTATTTAAAGGAGAGATCTACATGAAAGCAGCAATTGTTACAAAAGACAAGAAAGTCAGTATAGAAGAGAGACCTTTGCGTTCCTTGAAGCATGGAGAAGCGTTAGTCCAAGTTGAATACTGCGGAGTTTGCCACACAGATTTACATGTGAAAAATGCAGATTTCGGTGATGTCACAGGCAGAGTTCTAGGGCATGAAGGTATTGGAAAAGTCATTGAATTAGGTGAAGGAGTAACCAGTCTTAAAATTGGTGATCGCGTAAGTATTGCCTGGATGTTCGAAAGCTGCGGTCATTGTGAATATTGCCTAACTGGGCGGGAAACGCTGTGTCGTGAAGTTAAAAATGCCGGATATACGGTAGACGGTGCAATGGCAGAGCAATGTATTGTCACAGCTGACTACGCGGTCAAGGTACCAGATAGTCTTGATCCTGCCGCTGCAAGTAGTGTAACTTGTGCAGGGGTTACAACATATAAAGCAGTTAAAGTAAGTGAAATCAAACCAGGCCAATGGATCGGTATCTTCGGCATTGGCGGCTTGGGTAACCTGGCGGTGCAATATGCCAAAAATGTATTCAATGCTAAAGTTGTAGCCTTTGACATCAGTGATGAAAAACTAGAACTGGCCAAACAAATTGGTGCTGACTATATCGTTAACAGCATGAAAGAAGATCCGGTCGCTCGTGCCAAGGAATTAACAAACGGTGCTGGTCTGGATGCAACCGTGGTTACTGCTGTTGCCAAAACACCTTTCAACCAGGCCATCGACGTTGTAAAAGCTGGCGCGCGTGTTGTAGCTGTAGGTCTTCCAACCGATAAGATGGATCTGGACATTCCTCGTCTGGTTCTGGACGGCATTCAAGTTATTGGCTCCTTGGTCGGCACTCGTGAAGACCTTAAAGAAGCGTTCCAGTTCGCTGCAGAAGGTAAAGTCGTCCCTCTTGTACAAAAACGTCCGCTCGAAGACATTAATGAGATCTTCGAGGAAATGGAGCAGGGCAAAATCCAAGGACGTATGGTTATTGATTTCACAAAATAAAATGAAATCGAATTGGTAACCCTTGGAATTTAGAGAGAGGAAGCGCCTGCTGATGTATTGCAGGCGCTCTTTTTGGCTTTACAGCTTATTCAGAATGTTATCTTCCAAAACCGCAGATTTATCCCCATATTCTTTGATGATATGTCTTTCTCCCCAGGCACAAAGAGAATCTAAAATGCTTTTCAGACTACATCCATATTCACTAAGCTCGTACTCCACTTTGGGTGGAACCTGATTATAGCTAATCCGATTGACAATGCCGTCTTCCTCTAATTCACGAAGCTGCTGAGTCAGCATTTTTTGTGTTATGGAAGGCATCATCCGTTTTAATTCGCTTGTCCGCATCTTTCCATGTGTCAAATGACACAAAATCACGCATTTCCATTTCCCCCCGATCACCTCTAACGTCGCCTCAACAGAGATATTGTATTTTTTCTTCCCCAATGCCGATCCCTCCATGTGTATCGCTTTCTGTTATACATACCTTAACAGCCTGTTTTAATCAAAAAGAACTTTATTTAGGGTACTTTTTGGTACCTATATCACTAAAAAGTACGTACTGTTCATAATTGCTTGAATAACTCATAATAACATCTGTTGGTTGAAGATTTCTATAGATAGGAGGGAAAAACATGTCGCCAGAATCAAAAGGAAGTATATGGCCATTACTGGCTCTAGCCGTAAGCGCCTTTGCGATTGGGACAACTGAGTTCATCAGCGTGGGACTGCTTCCCCTCATTGCTGAAGACTTGCACATATCTGTAACGATGTCCGCACTAACTGTAACGCTGTATGCATTAGGAGTTACCATCGGGGCACCTGTCTTGACCTCATTAACATCAAGTGTTCCCCGTAAAACGTTGCTGTTGTGGATCATGATTATATTTATTGCAGGTAACAGCCTTGCTGCGGTCTCTAGTGGAATTGCCTTGCTGCTGATTGCACGTGTGATCTCGGCGTTCGCCCATGGGGTGTTCATGTCCATCGGTTCCACCATCGCGGCCGATCTTGTGCCGGATGATCGTCGAGCGAGTGCGATTTCCATTATGTTCTCCGGGTTGACCGTAGCCACAGTCACAGGTGTACCTTTGGGTACCTATATTGGGCAGCAATGGGGTTGGCGGGCTGCATTTATGGCGATTGTGGTCGTCGGTGTAGTGGCACTCATGGCCAATCTGATTCTGCTGCCATCTACACTGCGCAAAGGGAACAAGACTCCTTTCCGCGAGCAGGTCAAACTGGTTACCAATGGTCGCTTGCTACTTGCATTTATCATTACAGCTTTGGGGTATGGAGGCACATTTGTGGTGTTTACTTATTTATCTCCATTACTCCACGACATAACCGGATTTCAGCAAAGTACGGTAACGTTTATTCTTTTGCTGTATGGAATTGCGATTGCCATCGGGAATGTCATTGGCGGAAAAGCAGCAAACCGTAAGCCGCTTTCAGCTTTGTTTTACATGTTTCTGATTCAAGCAGTGATCCTTTTTCTCCTGTTGTTCACGGCACCTTTTAAAACGGCAGGACTGATTACGATCTTCTTTATGGGATTGCTTGCGTTTATGAACGTGCCCGGGTTACAGGTATATGTAGTCATGTTAGCCGAACGGTTTGCACCCAAAGCTGTCGATGTTGCCTCTGCTGTTAATATTGCTGCTTTCAACGCAGGGATAGCCATCGGAGCTTATGTAGGCGGGATTGTAACGGATTCACTCGGTCTCATTCATACAGCCTGGATCGGGAGCATTATGGTTTTCGTTGCGGTTCTGCTCACAGGCTGGAGTCGTATGCTCGAAAAAAGGGATACAACCACCATTGCAGGTTAAAGCTTTTAAAAAATAGAGAGGAAGATACAAAATGACACAAAACTTACAAAGCACAACATTGTTAAACAACGGAGTTCGTATGCCTTGGTTTGGCATCGGGGTATTTAAAGTGGAGGAAGGTTCGGAGCTGGTCGATGCTATAAAGGCTGCTGTAAAGCATGGCTACCGCAGTATAGATACAGCTGCAATCTATGCGAATGAAAGCAGTGTAGGGCAGGCTATTCAGGAAGCCCTTCAGGAAAATAATCTGTCCAGAGAAGAACTGTTCGTCACGTCCAAAGTGTGGAATGCAGATTTAGGCTATGAAGAGACACGAGCAGCTTATGAAGCCAGTCTGGATAAGCTGGGTCTGGAATACCTGGATCTATATCTGATTCATTGGCCAGTTCAGGGAAAGTATAAAGAAGCTTGGAGAGCGTTGGAATCCTTGTATAAAGAAGGACGGATTAAGGCAATTGGAGTCAGCAACTTCCAGATTCATCATTTGGAAGATCTCATGAAAGATGCTGAAATCAAGCCAATGATCAATCAGGTGGAGTTCCATCCACAATTAACCCAAACCGAGCTGTTGCAATTCTGTCAAAAGAACGACATTCAAATGGAAGCCTGGTCCCCGTTAATGCAAGGCCAATTGCTGGATCATCCGGTACTGCAAGACATAGCGACCAAGTATGGTAAATCGGTGGCGCAAGTGATTTTACGCTGGGATGTGCAGCAGGGAGTTGTCACCATTCCCAAGTCTACCAAGGCGCATCGGATCGTCGAAAATGCCGATATTTTTGACTTCGAACTGACGCGCGAGGATATGGATCGAATTCAGGCGTTAAATGCCGATCTTCGGGTAGGTCCAGATCCGGATAACTTTGATTTTTAAAATTACGTTCATCATGAGACGCCGTTTCCTTCTTCACTGAAGGGACGGCGTTTTGTGCATGATGGGTCTGGAGCCACAGCAATCCAATCCCGCCATATGGTATTATAGGGTTATGTGAAAAGAGACGTTTTGGAAGCTTGTGAATACGAAAAATCTCCGGGGGACTTCATGAATAAGACAATTGCAGATATAGCCCAAATGGCTGGTGTATCCAAGAGCACGGTATCCCGTTTTTTGAACGGCGGGTCTGTCAGCGTGGATACGAAACGAAAAATTGAAAAAGTGGTTAAAGCCACGGGCTATGTGCCCAATGCCTTTGCCCAGAGTCTTAAGGCGAAGCGGACCAACATTATCGGCACCGTTGTGCCGCGTCTGGATTCTTTTGCGACATCCCATACGCTGATGGGGATTGATGAGGAACTGCGTTCTCAGCATTATCAGATGCTGATCTCCAATACGAGCCAGGATGTACAGCGTGAAATCGAAGCCATTTATGAGCTGGGCCGACAAAAGATTTCGGGTATCATTTTGCTGGCTGCTCAAATTACAGACGACCATCTGACCGCGATTCGTGACATCGGTATTCCAGTGTTGCTGGTGGGCCAGCAGCACGAGCAGCTTCATAGCCTTATCCATGATGACTATCGTGCAGGATATGATATTGGCACGTACGTTTTGTCTCAGGGACACCGCGAAATTGCCTACGTTGGTGTTACTGAAAAGGATGTTGCCGTCGGTGTGCAGCGCAAGGAGGGCTTTAGGCAGGCTGTACGCGATGCATTGCCTACTGAGTCTCGTACGGACGATGCGATGCAAGCAGCAGGGTATGATATCAGATACTATGAGACCGGATTTAAAATGTCCGATGCACGAATTGCTGCATCCGCTATTTTGGACAATTTCAAGCCAACGTTAATGGTGTGTGCTACGGATAATATTGCGCTGGGCGTAATCAATGCGGCTTATTCCAGAGGGATTGTCATTCCGTCGGATTTGTCGGTAACTGGCTTTGGGGGATACGATATTACGGAGGTCATTCACCCTGCGCTGACAACCGTTCAATATCCGTATATGGATGCTGGACGTGTAGCAGCGCAAAATATTATGCGGCTGGTAGAACATAAATCGGTAGAAAAAGTGACGGTCATGAATTATTCCCTTATCGAAAGAGAAAGCGTTGACAAACGCTGAACAAGTGGATTATAATTTCTTCGAAACCGGTTCCATAGTATACGGACATAAATGGAATCGGTTGCAAATCCATGGATGAGCATTTTTTTAATCGTATGGGAACCGGTTCCGAAAGAATATTTTTTTCACTAATTTGGAACCGGTTCCTGAGGCGAAGTTTTAATAAAAATGAGGTACAACTATGAAAATGACAAGAGAACAAAAGTATCGAATGATCGAGCAGGCAGAGCCCGGTGAAATAGCCAGCTTGGAGGAGAAAGTGGAGCAATGTCACTGGCGGCAGGGGTTTCATATCCAGCCACCGACAGGTTTGCTCAATGACCCTAATGGCTTTTCGTATTACCAAGGTGAATACCACTTATTTTATCAGTGGTTTCCACTCGGAACGGATCATGGGATGAAATACTGGTATCATTTGAAATCCAGAGATTTGGCCACATGGAATAGTGCGGGTATTGGCATTGCACCTGGGGATTATTTTGATTCACATGGGGCTTACTCAGGCAGCGCACTGGAGCATGAGGGCAAATTATATATGCTGTATACGGGAAATGCACGAGATGAAGATTGGATCAGACATCCTTATCAATGCATGGCTGTTATGGACGAGAACGGTCGCATTACTAAATGGGAGCACCCCGTTATTTCCAATGTGCCAGAAGGGTATACAGACCATTTTCGTGATCCCAAGCTATGGAAAGACGGCGATAGCTTTTACTGTGTGATTGGTGCCCAAAGAACGAATTTAACAGGCTGCGCCGTCCTCTACCGATCAACCGACCTTCATTCATGGGAGTTTGAGGGAGAATTGTGCACAGGGCTGGAGTCGTTTGGCTACATGTGGGAATGTCCGGATTATTTTGAACTGAACGAAGCAGGTGTCTTGATCTTTTCTCCTCAGGGCTTGGAGCCTTCCGGGGATGAAAATCACAATATTTATCAATCGGGCTACGTAATCGGCAAGCCGTTAGATACCGGTACAAAAATACTGGAGCACGGCGCATTCCACGAGCTCGACAGAGGCTTTGACTTCTATGCGCCACAGACGATGATTGACCCGCAGGGGCGGCGTATTATGGTGGCATGGATGGGTCTGCCGGATATCGACTATCCCACAGATCCGAACGGATGGGCTCATTGTCTGACATTACCAAGGGAGCTTACGCTTCATGAGGGCAAACTCTTGCAGCGGCCAATTCCTGAGCTGACTACGCTACGCAGAAATCGTGAGGATCGGGTAGCTGACACGTTATTCTCAGAGAGCAAAACCTATGAAGGATTTACAGGTACGGCCTATGAGCTGATCTGTGAGGTAGATCTTTTAAGCGCTAAGATGTTTGGTATTGAATTCCGTGCGAGTGAGACTGAGAAAACGGTAATTAAATATGATGCCATCAGTCGCAAACTTGTATTGGATCGTTCGCAATCAGGTGAGCCTGTAGCCACTTCGTATGGTGAGATACGGCAGTGTTCATGGGATAAAGATCATATCAAACTTCATTTGTTTGTAGATACGTCTTCGGTTGAGATTTTCGTCAATGATGGGGAAGAGGTGTTCACCAGTCGTATTTTTCCGCATCCAGAGAGTGACGAAATACGCTTTTTTGCCGACAAGGGAGAGGCTCTCTTCCAGGCGGTGAAATGGGATTTTACATGAGTAGGCTAAAACATCAAGTGGATCGTTAATCATCAAACATAACGGAATCAACGAGAGGATGAACATCATGGCGGAGAACAGAGAAATAGCTAAAGAAGTGATCCAGGCAATCGGTGGGCAAGAAAATATTGCATCTTTTGCTCATTGCGCGACGCGCTTGCGGATTATGGTGCATGACAAGGAGAAAATTGATCAGAAAAAAGTTGAGGAGATCGACAAGGTCAAGGGTGCTTTCTTCAATTCCGGGCAATATCAGATTATTTTTGGTACAGGTACGGTAAATCGAATTTTCGAAGAGGTCGAAAAGCTTGGCGTGACTGGTTCATCTAAAGAAGAGGTGAAGAGTCAGGCGAAAAAGGAAGGGAACGTCTTCCAGCGCTCCATCCGTACCTTTGGTGATGTGTTTGTACCGATTATTCCTGTGCTGGTCGCTACAGGGCTGTTCATGGGGCTACGTGGCTTGCTCACTCAGCCGCAAATTCTCGCTCTACTTGGCATGACGCCACAGGACATTTCACCCAATTTTCTATTGTACACACAAGTATTAACAGATACGGCCTTTGCTTTTCTGCCAGCGTTAGTCGCATGGTCAGCCTTTAGAGTATTCGGTGGTAGTCCAGTGCTGGGTATCGTTCTCGGTCTGATGCTGGTAAATCCAGCCTTGCCCAACGCTTATAGTGTTGCGGACGGTTCAGCCCACCCGTTGACGATGTTCGGATTCATTCCTGTGGTGGGCTATCAAGGCTCGGTATTGCCAGCTTTCTTCGTGGGCTTGATCGGAGCCAAGCTGGAGCGGGCGCTGCGCAAACGGGTGCCTGAAGCGCTAGATTTGATTCTCACACCGTTTTTAACACTGTTGATCATGATCACTTTGGGATTGTTTGCCATCGGTCCGATTTTCCATTCACTCGAAGAATGGGTGCTGCACGGAACAACGTTTGTGCTGGATTTGCCTTTCGGTATTGCAGGGATTGTCATCGGTTTCTTGCATCAGATTATCGTTGTTACAGGTGTGCATCATATCTTTAATTTCTTGGAGATTCAACTGCTTGAAAAGAACGGCGCGAACGCCTTTAACGCCATCATTACCTGCGCTATGGCTGCTCAAGGTGCTGCCTGTCTGGCGGTTGGACTGAAAACGAAGAATAGCAAGCTAAAAGCGTTAGCACTTCCTTCCTCGTTGTCTGCTTTTCTGGGGATTACGGAACCGGCTATTTTCGGGGTCAACCTGAGATACATGAAGCCTTTTGTCATGGGGCTTATCGGTGGTGCGGTTGGCGGTTTTATCGCTTCACTCTTCCATTTGGCGGCTACAGGTATGGCAGTTACAGTCATTCCAGGCACGTTGCTCTACATGAACCATCAGCTTCCGCTTTACATTTTGGCGAACTTGGCTGCTATGGTTGTAGCCTTTGTCCTGACCTGGATGTTTGGCTATAACGATAAAATGCTGGAAGAGGTCAAAACAGCGGGTTCTTCAACTTAATATGATTTCGGAATAAGCACAGATTCGCATATAAATGAACTATAACGGTCGCCCTACTTTGGAGCGCTCTAGGCCCTTGTTGAAAAGGGATGCTAGAGAAGCTTCCAGGTGGGGAGACCGTTTTTTATAGACTTTATCATTACGTATCCGGATACGTAATTTGGCTTTGGCCAACAATCGGCTCATAACGCAATGGTTTCAGAGCATCTCAATGAAATGGACTTCCCACCATATTCTTCAATTGCTAATTCGAATTCATTATTGAGCGGTTTGACGCCTGAAGAATATAACGTAGTTATCAAAAATGCGAAACCCATAGAATCAATTGCTGTTGAAAAAGAGGTTTTTGCCGTTTATGGAAGATATACAGATGAAAATAGGAATTTTCAAATTAAAGCTTCAGGTTTTGGAGAATATCAGGTAATGGTACTTAACCACGATTATTATGTTTTTTATGAACTCGTTATAATACTAATATTTTCTAAAATACGTAATACATCTTTTGAGAAGGGAGGTGTGTGCGTGTGAACAAGCGATTAAGAACAAGTGTTGTTGTCTTAGGTCTAACTGTTCTTATCGGAGGGGTTATAACCGTCATTCAATACGACAAGGATACGTATAAAGAACGGCATTTAATCGAAATCTTTTTTAATCGAGTGAAACAGTATCGGCGCTGGGCAACTCGCTATGACAAGACAGCGAGCATGTTCAAGGCTTTTTTGGCGTTGATTTCGATAAGGATGTGGCTCAAATAGGTTTGCGTATAGGCTCTAATCAATCTAATTAGGTCGATATTGTGGATGATCCTGGATAACGGCCGCATTCATCATGCAGCCCAAGTGCAAGATTTCTTGAAGCAGCATCACCGATTACAATTTGTTTTTCTGCCGAAGTACTCGCCTGACCTTGACCTGATTGAAGGTTTATGGAAGTGGCTAAAGAGCGATGTCGTTCACAACGTATTTTACAAGAAGTTTTATCATATTCGAATCAATGTCGCAGCCTTCATGAAACGCGTCAATGACAAATCGTTGGAGGTCATTGATCGCTTGGGAATACGAATGTAATTCAAAAATTCAGTCTATGTAGAATTTATATAAACGATCAATTTTACAAATATCAATAAACATATTATTGTAAAAATAAAGAAATTGGAGGTGGCTTGACAATGAAAATTCTTATAGTAGGCTATTTTACACAAATTTCAAAATCAAATATTAAAAAATATTTTCCTAATGACTGGGACATTGTAATTGTGCCGCCGGGAAAAGAAATGCTGCATCATATTGGAGACAGTCAGGTAATCATACCTGAACATATCAAAGTGGATCGCGACTTACTTTCCATGGCAAAAAAATTGAAGCTGGTACAGACGGGTGCAGGGTATGATAATGTAGATATTGATGCCTGCACGCAACTAGGTATTTGGGTAGCTAATGCTGCAGGAGTGAATGCGCAGGCAGTGGCCGAGCATGTAATGGCGCTGATGTTGTCTTATTATAAAAACATACCCTACCTTGATAGATTCATGAAAACCAGAACAGATGAAAAACAGTTGGATTATACAGGAAGTGAATTAAAAGGTAAAACGATAGGAATTATCGGCTTTGGTGCTGTCGGTAAAAAAGTAGCTGAGTTTTGCAGGGTTTTTGATATGGATGTGCTGGTTAATGCTAGACATGCCGTTGTACAACCTGACAGCTTTGTAAAAATGACGGATTTCGATAATCTTGTAAGCGTATCAGATATAGTCACTGTACATACGTCACTGAATCCGCAAACCAAACAACTGATTGATAAAGGAGTATTCAAAAAGATGAAGAATACCGCACTTTTTATCAATACGGCTCGCGGTGGGATTGTCAATGAAAATGACTTAATAGCTGCTTTAAAAGATAAAGAAATTTCAGGAGCATGCTTGGATGTGTTTGAATCTGAACCGCTTTCAATTGACAGTGAACTAAGGGATCTGAGTAATGTCATACTTACTCCCCATACTGCTGGCATGCCAGATGGCGTCAAGTTGCATAAAAAAAGATATGATTTCTTTGTGAATAATATAAAGCATATAAAAAACGGTGAAGAACCCGAAAGCAAGCTTAATCAGGTGTTATAGTTCTGATAATTTTTCATTTTATTAAAAAAGCAGTTCATCAATTGGCCGCTCTTTATACGTGTCCTGGTCATACGCCCGCTTCCTCCTCCGGTCTCCTTGCTCGGAATCCATTACCGAATCATCTGCCTGTCCCGGTGTCAACTCAAAGCGGAGCAGATTCGCCAGTGCATCAACCACGAACGCCAGAAAAAGCTGTAGGCTGAAGACCAAGGGCCATTATAATCGGGTAAATAATGCCATGAAGCACCGGTACGGGCAACCCAGAGGACGGCTTCACAGTTTGCGTACACACCCTAGCTTCAAATTCAAAATTGCTTCGTATCATCTTCCCATAATCCTATTTCTGTAGTTCTAAACGATGGAGGAACGTTCATCCAGAAATTCGGACGGTGAGCAGCCTGTTAACCGTTTGAAGATTCGATGGAAATAGGACACATCACTATATCCCACATACTCCGAAATTTCACGAATCGTTAGCCGGGACTCGGTCAGCATATAGATGGCGGTTTTAATACGTTGCGTATGTACATGCTCACTGATCGTTTGGCGTGTTACCTCACGCAGCAGCGTCGCGGCATAATTGGGGGTTTTACGGATGGCGTCGCCAAGCTCCTCCTTGGTTACCTTTTCCCGGTAGTGGTTCTGGATATACTGTTTCATATGTTCCACATGTCGCTCTCGATCGCAAGAAATGGCGCCTTTGTCCCATTCCTGATTCATATATATCATGGCCTCGGTCAGCAGACAGTCAGCCATCATGGTGTAGTAGCTTGGGTGTTCAGTCCATTGATAGTACATCGATTTGATCCGTTCATGCAGCATGTCGTAGCATCCGGGCTTGATCAACAACGGCTTGTCAGTATTCAGGATGGGAAGTGTGCTGTTCGTACATGTTTTGCGGCAATGTATCACATACTTGGTATGAAAAAGCGTAGGAATGCTCTTGCCATAGTAATCCAGATGACTGGGTAAAAGCAGTGTTTCACCTTTACCGAGAATGAATTTGCAATCGTTCACCCAATATACACATTTGCCAAAGGTGACCAAAATGAACAGTAAGTCATCGTTGTCGCTATTTGCACTAGCCTTTTCATACCAGTCCACTCCGTTGTCCTGCCGTATATCTACCAATGTAATCACGAAACTCACTCCCCGATGTCTTCAACATTCATTATACTGTAGTACATTCATCATACTATAGTTCATAGTCTTGGTGCACGGGTACAGGTAGAATAGAGCCATATAAGTTTAATGTAGATAGAGAAGCAAAGTGGAATAGAAAACCATACAGTAAAGACATTCAGGAGGATGACATTACTATGCTTAAAACGAAAATTATTTGTACTATGGGACCTGCCTGTGACTCCATTCATTTGTTAAAAGAAATGATCCAGGCTGGTATGACTGTAGCCCGCTTGAATATGGCTCACGGTGAGCTGGAAGATCACGTTAAACGTATCGAAAATGTGCGTCAGGCTGCGAAGGAAATGAATACCTTTATCCCTGTCATGATGGATATTAAAGGACCGGAAATACGGATTGGCAAGCTGAGAGAGGCATCTTGTCTGCTGAAGCCAGGTAGCCAGCTCATTCTGACCACAGAAGAGATTCTAGGGGACGAGCATCGTATTTCAGTGAATTACCCGGATATGCCGAAGGACATCAAACCAGGCGACCGCATTCTCATTGACGACGGTTTGGTTGATCTGACTGTAACCTCCATCGAAGGTACGGAAATGATTTGTAATATTGTAAGCGGCGGTATTTTGAAGCCGAGAAAAGGTGTAAACTTGCCAGGGATTCATACAACCCTTCCAGGCGTGACGGAGCGAGATGTGAGACACATCCAATTTGGGGTGGAGCAGCGCGTTGAGCTTATTGCGGCTTCTTTTGTGCGTAAAGGCGACGATATCCGCGAAATCCGTGAGATTTTGAAGGGCCATCATGCGGAGCATGTCCAAATTTATTCCAAAATTGAAAATGCTGAAGGCATGGAAAACCTGGATGATATTATCGAAGCTTCCGATGGCATTATGGTAGCCCGTGGCGATCTGGGCGTCGAGGTGCCGATTCAAGATGTGCCTGTGATGCAAAAAGAAATGATCGACAAGTGTAATCTGGTCGGCAAGCCCGTTATCGTAGCTACCCACATGCTGGAATCCATGCAGGTGAACCCGCGTCCGACGAGAGCTGAAGTTAGTGACGTGTTTAATGCCGTTATGCAAGGAGCCGATGTTGTTATGCTGTCAGGTGAATCTGCTGCAGGTAAATATCCTGTCGAGTCTGTACGGACCATGGCTGCGGTAGCTGCCAGTGCAGAATCACAATTGGATTATCAGGAGCAGTTCGATAAGCGCAGAGCACGTCAGAGCACCAACATTACCGAAGTGATTAGTCAGGGTGCGGTAAGTTCGTCTCTGGAGCTGGATGCCAAAGCGATTATTACCTCAACTGCCAGTGGATTCACGGCACGTATGGTATCCAAATATCGTCCGAAGGCGCCTATTATTGCGGTTACTCCGAATAATACGGTATTCGCTAAAATTTGCCTGTTATCCGGTGTGTTCCCGATCAAAGGGGATAAAGTAGCTACAACGGATGAAATGTTCGAATCCTCCATCCGTAACGCTCTGAATGCAGGATATATCCATAAAGGTGACACTGTAGTCCTGTCGGCGGGTGTTCCAGTCGCTGAGGCGGGCACCACTAACTTGATCCGAGTATACCAAGTGTAATTTACAACAAAATATAGACAGCAAAAAGGCGCCATCCCGTCGGGGGAGCGCCTTTTTGACATGAATTAAGAAGCACCTCTGAGGGTGTCATGAACTACGGCGTATAGCTGGCCACGTACGTCACTGACTTACAGCCCGAACACACTTTTAGCAACGACCTGTGTCAATTCTGCTTTATGGGCTTGATATTGCTCAGGCGTAATGCTCTTATTAGCCAGTCGTTGATCCAACTGCTCCGTTAACTGAGCTACTTGTAAATCAACGACAGCCTGTGCATCCTGATTATTGGTGTGTGCAATATCTGCCAAGGTTTGACCGTTATACAACGCTTCATATAATTGCTCATCCGAGGATGCGCCCAATGTTTTCAACAGTTCATCATCCTTGGAAGCTTCATTATCCTGTACCTGAGGGGCTCTCTCTGGAGCCAGTGTAGCAGCATTAGCCCGACTTCCCCAAGTAGAAGATTGCCCAATAGACAACGCCAGCAACAGTGTACAGATGACCAACATTCGTTTTCGATTCATAAGTGTAAAATCTCCTTTGTGTTTCATTCAATTTCTGACAGAGTGGAGCCTTATATGGATATCCAACGGGAGTAATGTTTATGCCTTTAGCCGATCCGGCTTATGTAGTTACCAGATTCTAATATACATCATACACACCCAATCTTAGTGCCAGCTTAATACTCGTTTAAAATAAACTAAAAGAGGAGAATGTAAACAGGTAAAGCTAAAAAAATTCATGGATGTGAATAATGGAAGTAATTTACCCTTTGGATTCTGCCGGATATGAAAAAAACCTCCTTCACAAAAGTGAAAGAGGTTTTAGACATCTACAACCATTACAATTTAGGGTTTTTTCCATACTTATTATCGCTAGGCTGACTGTCTTGGCAGAAGAATACAATCAAAATAATTGACCCTACGAGAGGGATCAGACTGATTAGAATCCACCATCCGCTTCTACCTGTGTCATGCAGTCTACGGGCCATAACGGCCAAGGATGGCAACAGGACAGCAAGAGAATAAATCAAAGTCAATACCGGTGATAAGCCTACAAGACTATCGATCAGGCTGACTACAAAGCTAGCGATTGCACTAAATAGTACAAACATCCAATACTCTGTACGTCTTGCTCTACCTTGGAATCCTACATAGTTTTTTAATCCATTTAAATACCATTGCATATATTTTCACCTCCTCATAAAATGTAAATATTTGTATTGTGATCATCATAAAACAGTTGTTTTTAAATATATCGGCAGGTAACATATAGAATTTTACTTGTCAAATTATAACTTTAAACTAGGAATTAAAGCAATACATTTATTATAATTAATAATACAGTGAATAATTTATAAAAATATAAAATTACATATTGAATTTTCCATATCCATTGAATAATATAGAGGTACGGTTAACCGTCAGGTTTGAATAGGCCTTCTTAACAGAAGGTGCTTTTATTTTTCAAATCTATTGAAAGCGCTTTAACTTGGACAGGAGGGATAAGTAACTTTAAATTCGAGGGCGAAGAAGTTAATACAAACATAATCCTGACCGCTTTCCCAAAATTGTTTTATGTTATCAGGGATGTTCAAAACGAGAGGAGATTAATTTATGAAGCATTTATTTGTTCGTAAAGTAACGGCAGCTTCACTCGCAGGTGCGCTGTTGTTGCCTGCTTCTTTGGTAGGCGCCGAGCAAACACTCAATTTAGATACAGTTGAGGCTCAAAGTGTGGGTCAAACCTCCCTTCAAGCTCAAGATATGGGGAACCTTTCAATCCAAAGTAAAAAGGTCGTTTCCTTCAAGGAGACTTCCGTACATGATCCATCCATCCTGAAAGTGAAAGACACATTTTACATTTTTGGCTCCCATCTGGCGGCTGCCAAGTCCAAAGACCTCATGAATTGGGATACGATTGCTACAGGAGTGGCGAATGGTAATGCATTAATTCCCAACGTTAAAGAAGAATTAAAGGAAGCACTGGATTGGGCGCAGACAGACACGCTGTGGGCAGCTGATGTCATTCAACTGACAGATGGCAAGTTCTATATGTATTATAACGCTTGTAAAGGTGACTCCCCTCGTTCAGCAATGGGCCTAGCAGTTGCTGATAAAATTGAAGGGCCGTATAAGAATAAAGGGATTTTTCTAAAATCCGGTATGTGGGACCAACCGAGTGAGGATGGGACGATCTATGACGCAACCAAGCATCCGAACGCCGTGGACCCGGACACCTTTTACGATAAGAACGGCAAGCTGTGGATGGTATATGGCTCCTACTCAGGAGGCATCTTCATTATGCAGATGGATGAAAAAACAGGGAAGCCGCTCCCAGGTCAAGGCTACGGGAAAAAGCTGACAGGCGGCAACCATGCTCGTATGGAAGGGCCGTACATACAATACAGTCCGCAAACGGACTACTATTACTTGTTCCTATCGTATGGTGGATTGTCAGCGGATGGCGGATACAACCTGCGGGTGGCTCGGTCCAAAACACCGGATGGTCCTTTCTACGATGCTGAAGGCAACGATATGATCAAGGTCAAGGCGAATCCGGACAAACCACTTTTTGATGACGCCTCCATTGAACCATACGGTGTCAAACTGATAGGTAATTACCTGATTCCAAGAGAAATTGGTGATCCGGGTACAGGACTGGGTGCAGGCTATGTGTCGCCCGGACACAACTCGGCTTATTATGATCCCAAGACGAAAAAGCATTTTGTCATTTTTCATTCACGTTTCCCTGGGAGAGGCGAACAGTTTGAAGTGCGGGTACATGAAATGTTCATGAACGCTGACGGTTGGCCTGTGGTTGCTCCTTATCGTTATTCGGGAGATGAGGATTCACTGAAAAGGCTGTCAGAAAAGGATGTCCTCGGTCAATACTCGTATGTAAATCATGGAAAGGAAATTTCGGCAAATATTAAGCAAGCTGTTATCGTCAATCTGGATCGCGGTGGCAAACTGTCTGGTGGAGTGAACGGTACATGGAAGTTGGGGGCAGACAATCAGTTGGAAATTACAGCAGAGGGCACGAAGTACAAAGGTGTATTCCTGCGGCACCGTGATCCAGACACAGGTGCCAAGACGCTTGCTTTTACCGCGTTGTCCTCCAAGGGTGTTGCGGTATGGGGTTCGCTAAAGCCTGACCTGAAGGCCAGCAAGATTGTAACTGCTGTGCAGAAGGACCTTAGTCTGGGCGATACGAGCAATGTTCTTTATAATCTGACGCTACCTACTCAAGCAGCACAAGATACCACTATTTCATGGGAGTCCACCCACCCGGAGAATATTTCTGTGACAGGTGATGTATACCGTCCAGAAGCCGGTTCTCAGCCTGTAACAGTTACATTGACGGCGACCATTAAAAAGGACAAAGCCACCGCTAAGAAAAGCTTTACAGCCATTGTTCCCGGGCAGGCCCAAGGTCCTCAGCTCGCACGCTATTCGTGGAGTGAAGATCAAGGAACTACGGTTGTCGACAGCACATACAATCAATTTGATGGTAAGACCTATGGTGGTGGTGCATGGGATAAAGACGGGAAGCTTGGCGGTGCGCTTGTCCTAAACGGTAAGGATGGTTACGTGCAACTACCAAATACAGTAACAGATGCGAAGGATTTTACCTTTTCCGCTTGGGTGAACTGGAAGGGCGGTGCAGCTTGGCAACGGATTTTTGACTTCGGCAACGGCCAAGCCCGGCATATGTTTCTTACCCCTTCCCAAGGTAGCGGTGTACTCCAGTTTACAATCCATGAAGGTACGGATCAAAGCTTGCTTTCCAAATCATCATTACCGCTAAACCAGTGGACACATGTAGCGGTTACACTGGAAGGGAATACAGGGAAATTGTATGTAAATGGTGAGGAAGTAGCTGTTAATGACGGTATTACCTTTAATCCCAATGAGTTGCTGACGAGCGAGGCTTATCTCGGCAAAAGCCGCTTTGCCGCCGATGCTTACTTCAATGGCAGCCTGGATGAAGTTCAATTGTATAACAAAGCGCTGACAGCAGAGGAAATTAAAGCACTGGCAGAATTGTAGTTCAAAATAAGCAAATAAACGCAGGAGATGGGCTTTTATTAAGAAGTTCGTCTCCTGCGCAATGTTTTGTATATTTATTTCTTGATTGCTGGTATAATAGGTAGCAACTGCGGATATAATGTTTTAAGTAGGCGTTAATGACTCGCTCCCGCCGAATGAACACAGCTTTGAAGCAGCAATAGAGAACATAAGCACTCTGCATAAATTAAATTCACCAGTGCTTGCGTTTTCAATACACTTATGGTAATATGAGTATATTGAGATTGTGACCTGAGATTCGCATATTGTAGAGGGCTATTGTTTTAGGTTGAAATAACCTTGTGCAATATGTGAATTTTTATTTGTAAAAAATAAAGGTCATATAAATACATTTTGGAGGTAATTCCATGCAAACAGGTACAGTTAAATGGTTTAACGCAGAAAAAGGTTTCGGTTTCATCGAGGTTGAAGGTGGAAGCGACGTATTCGTACATTTCTCCGCAATCCAAGGCGAAGGTTTCAAATCTTTGGACGAAGGCCAACGCGTAGAATTCAACGTAGTTGAAGGAAACCGTGGACCACAAGCTGAGAACGTTGTAAAACTGTAATTTTAAATTACAGCCTACTTCAGATGCCCCGAACATAGCGTTTGGGGCATTTGTTTTTATCTGTTCATAAGACCGTTTTTGAACTGATTACATCTTATCGCTTTATAAATCATGAAGAAAGAGGGATGTTTATGTACAATTCACGGAAAAAGCCAATGGATGAGATTCCTGAGGAAATTACAACTGTCTGGAATTGCGCCAGCGATACATGTAACGGCTGGATGCGAGATAACTTCGCTTTTTCTGTCGAGCCGACATGCCCCATTTGCGGTTCTGCCATGGTGAAGGGCGAGAAAAAGCTGGCTGTTTTAAATAATACGAGCTTCAACCATACCAAACAATCCTAAGCGGATAAATGTTTGTAGTGAAAGATGCCCCATAGCCATTAACGGCGCTGAGGCGTCTTTTTTGTTTTTTATAAATATAAATTATACATAAGGATGAACAGGTTTTCAATTATGTGCGGAGGATGGGGCTAGTATGCTCAGTAAGATAGAGTTAAATTCGGGTAGCGCTTCGTAAAACACACCGTGGCCGCTTCGTTCGAAAGGAATAAGTCTAGATCCGGCAATTCCTTTTTGAGTTTGGACAGCCAGGGGGAAAGGACAGACCCGATCCAGCTTGCCGTGTAGAATCCAGGTGGGCACGTGTATACATGGCAAATCAGGGCGCAAATCAGAGTCACGTAGTGAGTACAAAGTACAAGCCATGCTATGAACTGTTGCCGCAAAGCCCTGGTCACGTAACCAGTCGCGTAAGCTCTGGCTGACGGGATTAGCAAACAACATTTCGCCAAAAGAAGTTACCAGTTGTGGACGATCTGTATAGGCTTGTTTGATGAGTTTATCTACCTCTGTGACAGGAGTACCATAAGGAAAGTCGCTGGTTGGGGTGAATCGAGGCGTAGCTGCTCCGATCAGGATCAACTGACTGACGCCAAATCCCCGGTGTCTGCTCATGTAGCGTGTAACCACAGCTCCCCCCATGGAAAACCCGATCAGCCGTACCTGATTTAACTGAAGTGCCTGCATCACAGCCAGCAGATCGTCTGCCAATCGATCATAATTGTATCCATGCCATGGTCGATCAGACTTGCCGAACCCCCTAAGGTCGATCTGAATACAGCGATACCCGTAAGCAGGCAGCAAGGCGGCCTGGTATTCGTACATTCGGTGATCCAGCGGCCAGCCGTGCACCATCAGAACAGGGATGCCTTCTCCAATATCCTCGACATACAGCTTCACGCCGCGTCCTACCTCAATATAATATCCCATCGTGTTCACCCCTTTAGAAATCACGGAATTTCGTTCTCTCTCACATATATGTAGCCAGGGCTTAGCTCATTCGAGAAAGGGATGGGACTGTCACGATATAAGCATATAGTATGTTAAAAAATGTATGTCATCCTGTATAGGGATAGGATATAATTATGGAATGAAACAGCATCGGGAGAGTGGAACAATGACACCATCAAAAACATTAAAATGGATTACAGGCGGATTGGAGCTATTTTTAGCTATTCCCGTTTTGGGCGGGCTGCTCGTCGTAAATTCCGCGTATACTATATTGTTCTTTATGCTGATTTTCCACATTGTTACGTTGGTACTATCGGTGACGAATAGAGAGTCTTATTATGGATCTATTTTAGGGATCGTGACCTCGGTTATTGGATGGATTCCGATTGTGGGCTGGTTGATGCATTTGCTCTCAGGCATATTTTTGATGATTACCGCAGCTCAGCAGCCGCGTGATCAGTATCGTAATCGCAATCCTTATGATGATTATCGCTACTAGGGTAAGTGATTGATACGAAGATGAAAGATCCTGTTGAACAGGGTCTTTTTTTATTTATGAAATCTCCCCATGATAATGGTGTTGTAGTATTTGCCATCTGAAAGAACCTTATCGTTTTTTAATAACCCTTCGATTTCAAAACCATGTTTTTTATAAAGCTCAATGGCTTTATCATTCGTTTCCAAAACTTGTAGAGTCATTTTCTTGATGCCATTGGATTCAGCCCAGGAAATAGATTTTTTTAAAAGATTCGTCCCGATCCCGTAACTCCAAAAATCCTTTAGTACACATACGCCGAAATCAACTTTATGAGAGAATCTGCTCAGAACATGGCCCTCACATCTTGAAAATCCGACGATTTTATCATGAACTACTGCAACTAAAAATAGGTTTCTGTTATTCTCTGTATCCGTTTCGATGAGCTGTTCAAAACCGGATGTACTTATAAATGCTTCTCCCTTCTCTCTGTCTAAATTTTCAGTTTCTCCATCAATCAGCAAACGGATTTCAGACAAATTCTTCGCATCTTGAATCATGGCTGATCTGATCGTATAGCACATTCCTTGCACATCAAATTCCTGTTGATTTATTTTCATTAGGTTCTCCTTTTTATGGATTAGAGTGAAAAATGAATTCTGGATCATGTTAGTCTACCATATTATCTTATTTACATGATAAATAAGCATGTCTCCTTCTGTTGTATCGCAGCAGGGGACAGGCTTATTGTCGTCTCTATCCGTACAGGGAAGCCGGACGGAGATTTATTATACATGAGTGGATGTGCCCAAACGGGAGCTGTAGCTATTTCTGCTTAGTAGAGGCTTTAGCTGTATTGGTTTTAGCAGGAGCCTTGGCATCTCCTTGAGCAGGAGTTTTACCTGCATCCGCTTTACCGCCATCTACTGGTGGCTTGGATGGTTTCACGCCATTCACCATATCTGTCATCATTTGTTTTAGATTAGAGACGCGTTGGTTATATTCAGTTGCCGTAATCTTGCCGTTTTGTTTTTCCGTAGCCAGTTTCGCTTTCATATTCGAAACCATCACATCAATAACAGAATTTACACTTACGCCTTGTGCTTTGGCGATTGTAGCAAGGGATTTACCTGCTTTCAGCTGTGTATCCAATTGACTGGAGGATAATTTTAATAATTTCAGGAGAGCTTTGTTCTCAGCATAGTTTCCTCCTGCGATTTTAGGGCCGTTAGCATCGCCTGGGTTACCCTTAGGTGCCTGTGCTTTGTCTGCAAGGGGAGCCTTCTCAGGTGTAGTGGAAGCAGCATGAGCTGCGCTTGTGGAGTACAGTGCTCCGCCTCCTAAAAATGCTAACGCCATCGTTCCAGCTAAAATTGCTTTTTTGGTGCTCTTCATCTTCATTTTCCACCTTTCAGTAATGGGGTGTTTGGTACGTGGTACATCATAAGGGATCAACTTGAATGCTATCTGAGTGTAAGCTGAGCATTTACTGAATGAATTTGGAGAGCGTGACTAACTGACATTTTAGCTAATAGAGTACTTGTATTATGTGTATTAAGTGATATAATACACTACAGGCACGATAGATGCAGCCGATTAGGGGGAAACACCCATGGAAGAGCAACGGGTTGGCTCGTTCCGATTTTTAATTGATTTTAGCCAGCCATTATATGAACAAATATTAAATCAAGTACGAAGCTCCATTGCTAAAGGGGAGATCGAAATGGGAAGCAAAATGCCGTCTGTTCGTGATCTGGCGCAGGAATTACGCATGAATCCGAATACTGTGATGCGAGCGTATCAGGAGCTGGAGCGGGACGGATTGACTGAGAAACGGCGTGGTCTAGGCACTTATGTTACGTCATCCAGTGAGCGGATTGCCAGCTTTCGGGAACAACTGGCTATGACGTATATAGATCAGTTTCTCGGACAAATGAGCAGCCTGGGACTATCCTGGGGAGATGTTCAGCAGTATATACGAAGCAAACAGGACGGAAATGAGAAGGAAGGAGGCGATAAGGCATGACGGAGTCTGTTGTGGTTGCGAATCATCTGGTGAAGCAATATGGCAGTAAAAAAGCGTTGGATCAATTGGATGTTGTCATTCCGGCAGGACGCATAGTAGGCGTGCTTGGACCCAATGGCTGTGGGAAGTCCAGCTTCTTTCGAGCGATCACTGGATTGATTCAGCCAGATGGGGGCGAGCTTCAGGTGTTGGGCCGACAGCCTGGTTGGGAAACCAACCGGGATATATCCTATCTTCCTGACCGGGCACGCTGGTACCCCAATCATACAGTTCAGCAGACGCTGGAATGGGGGAAGTCCTTTTTGCCTGGCTTCAATATAAAAGATGCCTATAAACTTGCTGATCATATGGACGTGGAGTTGGAGTTGAAAATGGCCGGGTTGAGTCGCGGGCAGGAGGCGCGTGTGCTACTGATTTTATGTCTGGCACGTGAGGTTCCACTCATGATTCTGGATGAACCGTTCGCAGGTATTGATGTCCTCTCCAGAGAGGCGATTGTGGCCGGGATTATTGATTATTTGGAGGGTCGGCAGCAATCTATACTCATTAGCACGCATGATATTCAGGAAGTGGAAGGCTTGTTTGACTACACGGTCATGATGGGCCGCGGACGGATCCTATGGTCTGGTGATTCGGATGATCTGCGTGCAGAGCATGGCTCGCTGAATCAGGTGTTCCGCAATTTGTACAAAAAGGAGTGGAAGGCGTGAATTCATCAGGGCTGTTCAAAGATTTAATACGCCATGAATTTCGAAATAAAGGAAGCTGGAGAAAACAGAGCCGCAATCGACTACCGAGATCGTGGAGACTTGTGTATTTCTCACTATTTCTCATTGCGGCGTTCGCTATTTCCTTGTACTTCGCGCTTCACAACCAACTGGAATTGACAAGGCTGTGGTATGTGACCCTGGGCTTGCCGTACATGATCATTTTCATGGGTGTGGGAAGTTTGAGACGAGAATGGGAAAATGACACCTACGGATGGTGGCTGACCCTTCCCTATCCGCGCATGTGGCTGATTAGCGCCAAATGGATTGCGGCAATTCTACAAACCATTGTCGTGATATTGTTCCTGTTTGTGGTGGGTTCTCTGTACGCATTGTTCATCTCATCAACGATACAGCCTTATACGCTCGCGGATGCAGCGTGCTTTATTGTAGCTGGATTGAACTGGTTTGTGATGATTATCGCTTTCACACCTTTTGTTATTGCGCTGGGCCTTCTGACTGCCAGTACCAAATACAGTACCTTGCGGCCGCTTAGCCCGATACTGTGGATTCTTTTGATGGGTGGCGGGAGTGTCTTTTATTGGTCGGGCGATCATGGGCTTTATGAGCAGTTTGATCATGCTCAGACAGGACAGTGGTTTTCTTTTACCTGGCATTTCCCGGTTGCGGTGTTGATCAGTTGGATTGCTGCGTATATATTAATCCGCTTGAACGCTTATTTGTTGGACAAAAAGCTGTCGATTTAGACTAGCGTATCTATAGGATCTATGAGGAAGGAGTTACACCATGACGACGATATTCATATATGCATTGGTAGCTGTTCTGGTGGGCCTGATGATCTGGTTAAGAACCAAGAGACGAAGGGGGCCGATAAAGGGAAACGGAACACGGATTCTCCTCCCCTTGTTTATCGTATTCCCGCTTATGATGATGTCTGTGTACCAATTAATGCATATTCCCGGTCAAACGTACGCGCCCCCCGCCTTTTGGGAACTGCTGGCTGCCGGGCTATTAGGGGCTCTGTTTGGCTATGTTATTTTGCTGCATACAGCGTATGAAAGACGGTCTGACGGTCTTATTTATCCCAAGCCGAACCCATATTTTAAATATATTATTATCGCTATTATCCTGATTCGCGTTGTTTTGACCCAGTACCTTAGTAGTTTGGGTACGTCCGAAATTAGCATGCTGGCAATTACGATGGCGTTGGTGTATATCTCGATCTGGCGAATCGGGAGCTTTATCAAGTTTCGGAGAACGTTATCCGTATAACAATAGCAATGGGGTTAACAGCGGCTTACTATTCAAAAAGCGTTCATTCGCTTGCCGATAGGAGCCGCTTTTTTGAGTTTCGGCATTAGCAAGTTATCACACATTGTTATTGCTCCCCATATCCTTTATTCTAAGGCTTGTGGCTTGCATTGTAGCAGTACAAATATAAATTTTGAAAGGGGGGGTATTGAGGTTTCAAAAGATTTAAATGGGGTTTAAAGTTAGGTATGCGGGGAAAAGTTGCTTCTTGCGATTAGGTGTAACTATATTAGTTACATAAAAGGAAAATGTTTTCCACATTTTATTTTACATGTTGAGAGGGGTTCACATTCATGAAAAAACATACGGTTACTGCCGCACTCGCTGGTTTGCTCGTGCTATCTTCTGCTGTACCGGCCTTGGCGGCCGAAGCAAAACCCGCTACAGGTATCCAGGTTTGGGTAGATGGCAAGAAAGAGGCTTACAAGATTGCTCCTATCGTGGAAAATCAGCAGGTTTTGATTCCTTTGAGACAATTGGCTTCCAGTTTGGGGATTCCACTGGATTCCAAGCATATTACGTTCAATACGGCGCGTCAAAGCACAACCATTCGTTATGATCAGGCGACGGTTGTACTGGTGTCGGGCAGCCCGGAAGCGCAAATCAACGGGATTAAGGTACCGCTGTCCACCTCACCCATCTTGACTAAACAAGGGGTAACCTATGTACCGGTCGATGTCATCAAAGAAGCATGGGGCAAGCAAGTGATTTGGGACCCGACCAGCAAAACGGTGCAAATCGGGGTGAGTAATAAGGATAAGGTTATAGAGATTCTGAAAAGCTTTGAAACCGGAAATACGAAAGCGGTCGAGACTTGGATCAGCAAGGATCAGTACATTCAGCACAATCCGAGCTTTGCTAGCGGGAGAGATGCCTTGCTGCAAGGGATTAGCCAATTGAAGGGAGCCAATGTACAGGTTGAAATCCAACGTGTTATTCAGGATGGCAATTATGTAGCGGTTCATTATAAAAAGTCCATTGCAGGGAAAACGAGCATTGTGTTTGATATTTTCCGCTTCGATAGCAACGGTAAAATTGTCGAGCATTGGGACAACATACAGGACTCGGCTCCAGCCAATCCAAGCGGACATACCATGATTGACGGAACAACACAGATCACGGATCTCAACCAAACTGAGACGAACAAAACACTGATCCGCAAGTTTGTGGATGATGTCCTGGTTGGCAAAAATCGTGCTGCATTGGAAAGCTACTATAACGGTGACCATTACATTCAGCATAATCCTCTTTTTGGTGACGGTGTATCCAATTTGAAACAAGCATTTTCCGCAGCGGGAAGCCAGGGTTCTCCCTTTGGATATGATCAGGTTCACATGGTCATTGGAGAAGGCAACTTTGTGCTGGTTGTGAGTGAATTGACATCGTCTAAGGGAACTTCAGCCGCTGTCTATGATCTGTTCCGGGTAGAGAACGGCAAGGTAGCGGAACATTGGGACGTAGTTCAGGAGGTTCCAGCTAAAACAGAGTGGAAAAATACAAACGGCAAGTTTTAAGAAAGTGCATTTGTGGTATGGCGTGATTGGCATGCTTTCCTAATCGTCCTCTTCCTGTTAAAATGATGCAAACTTATAACAGGAGGTTGGACGATGGAAGGCTTGAAGCAACGTGTGGGCTGCCTGCATGCACATCACTCGAACATAGCCTATGTGGAACGAGCTTTTGCTTCTTATGAGGTGGAGCTGATACATTTTGTGGACCCTGGGCTTATGCGCCGGATCTCGTCAGACCCGCATTTTTCTGCGGACGATGCCAGTCGCAAGGTAGAAGAGCAACTGAGATGGATTGCCCAAAGCGATATAGACGTTATTTTGATAACGTGCACGAATTATATTGTTTTGGCAGAAAAGGCTCAATTGCCCCTGTCTACACCAGTAATTGCGCTGGATGAGCCCTTTTTTCATGAGATATGCGATGATTTGCGGCCACGGACCTTGGTATTCACGAATCCGGCTACTGTAGAGGGAACGATGAAGCGTCTTTATCATACGGCTGCTCTGTTAGGCAAACCGGATATCTCTCCTTTGATAGAGGTCAAGGTGGTGGAGGACGCTTTTGAATTGATTATGCAGGGACGTGAAGACGAGTATAAGGAACTGCTGGTTCGTTCGCTGTATGAGCTAAGGGAGGCTGATCCAAGCAGAGGGCTGGCTGTAGCACAGTTGTCTATGGTTGATGCTGCGTTACAAGTGGAGCTGGAGACGGGGCAAACGATTGGTAATCCCTTACGGTCGTTGTCGAATTCAATTGAGGACTTGTTAGGTTAAAAAGTATAACCAAAAGAACTTCCAACCCGTGTACTGGGACTGTGGAAGTTCTTTTTTTGGAGGTCGGCGAGCAGGTTACTTCTGCGTTGCTCATCACAGATTCTGTTGATCTTGGGTGATGAATGCTACGCCTGCTGATTCTCTTTGGACAAGCGTAACGTATAAACGTTCATGCTCCACGTCTTCCCCGGCAATGATTTTGAGAACTTGTTCGGCAGCTACAGCGCCCCATTTACGTTTGGAGTAGTCAATCGTTGTCAGACGGGGCTGAATATATTGCGCCAGCTCGATATTATCAAAGCCGACGATATGAATATCCTTGCCAATCGTCAGCTCTGACTGAGCCATTCGATTGTAAAAGCCCACTGCCATTTCATCATTGAGACAAAATACGGCTACAGGTTCCAAACCCGGGCCAACTTGTTGCTGCAAAATGATCTCAGCCGCCTGTTCACCGCCCGATTTCTCAAAATCGCCGTCAATTTCGATCATTTCAGCCACGCCGCTACGCTCAATGGTCTGCTTGACCGCCTGCATCCGTTGCCATGAATCGTAAGAACCTTCTGGTCCGGTAACCACATATAGCTTACGGTGTCCCAATTCCAATAAATGTTCGATTGCGAGAGCGGCGCCCGCTTTGTTATCCAGCAGCACCTGGTTAATGTTAGGATGGTTCAGTTCACGGTCCAACACGACAATTTTATGTCCTCGCTCGGCGTAGTTCAGTAGCTCCTGACTATCAAACGTCTGATCCAGCACAATGGCGCCGTCGATCATGCGTTCCGGCAGCATTCGGTGAGACTGCTTACCGCTGCATACGATGAGATCATAGCCCTTGCGGTTCAAAATTTCCTTGATGCCATACAGTAAATCTCCATAAACGTCTCCACGGAAATCAGTTAGGAAAACGCCAATAATTTTGGTCTGCCTTTTCTTGAGATTACGTGCGGCGGCATTGGGCACATAGTTAAGCTCTTTGGCAATGGCTAAAATACGTGCGCAAGTTTCTTCTGTTACCTTATCGCTACCATTCAAGGCATATGAAACGGTAGATATGGAAACGCCCGCCTGTTTGGCGATATCTTTAATGCTGACCACATCGTCACCTCCTTGTCGTCCATCTTATAATTGCTATTGTATATTCATTATTAACCACATATCTATTCCAAATGTCGTAGTCCTACACCTAAGCAGCAAAGGGCGATCCCGCAAGATCGCCATCCCTTTGTTGCCTATACCAGATTTAGCATTAAAAACGCTTTATAAAATAATCTCCAGACGGTGTACACCGTCATGTTCTGCCAAGGCTTGCTCGAAAATCTCGCGTTTGATGCGCAAGGCACCGGAGCGGTAGCGATTATCATCGGCTGGCACGCTTTCCAGTGGTGTTCCGTTCAATACTGTACGGCCCTGCTCACCGCCAGTATGCTCTTGCAGCATGCGGTAGACGAAGGTAATTGGTTTTCCTGCAAAGGAAAATTCAAATTCCAATCCGTCGAGATGATCCGGCAGCACGGGGTCTAGGATCAGATCTTCGCCCGACTGACGAACACCAAGGACGTTCGATATAAGCTGATTCATATAGATTCCTGGACCACTGGAATAGATTCTCCAACCGCCTTTGACGGGTACAGCTCCCTCACGCAATTCACCAAACCGTTCCTGTGCTTCATAGCGGTTATTAAATTTACCGTCCGAGCTGCTGAAATAGGCGTTGCTTTGGCGCCATTCGGCATTCGGTACGGACGCACGGATGCCGACCGGATTGATGAGCTTCAAGCTATGCCAGGCATCATCCTTGCGTCCCAATTTGGCCATCGCTTCCGCAAAGCGGATATGGGCGTGCACATATTGCAGTCCGACCTCACGTCCAAAGTTGGCCGCTTGCTCTGCGCGCTTGAAGTGCGAGCTCACACCGCCATCATACTGTGCAGGACGGTTCATCAGACGCACACCATCCGGGCAGAGGAACTGTTCACGGATGAGTTGCTCATGAGCCAATGCTTGCTCAGGCGTGAGCAGCTGGCTGATCATGCTGCGCGTCATCGGCAGCAAGCGGTAATGGATTCCCGTCTCAGTGTCAGATGGATGGAGCATCAGCTTAGGTTGACCGGGCTCTTCCATATACACGAAGCCCGGAATAATTCCGCTCTCCAGCATGTAGCGGTTAAAGTCTTTACGGATGCCATTGGCCATCTGATGTAGATCTTGTGCAATCTTGTCGGCTTCGCTTACTACACCCGCGGGGGCCTGCTCCAAAGCTGCAGCAAAGTTACTAATAACTTGGTAGGTGAGTGCAACCGTCCAGCTGCTCGCCATGTATTGCTTCAGCTGTGCATTGGCTGGCTGGAGGGTATCGTCCCAATCGCCGTTGCCATAGGCCGACAAATACGTATCATGCAGGAAATTATCCCGAATGTATTCGATTTCCTTCAGGGCATGTTCCATGAGAGTCGCGGTCTGCTTGGTATAATCGAAAGTATGTCGATGGGTGTAAGGTGCATTTTCTTCCAGAATACTGTAATCACGGGTAGCGGTCAAATAATCGCCCAGTACCTTGAGCGGCCAGACGATAATATCCCCATGGCTTTCTTCTTGCTGCACGTGAGTATAGTTGTCAAACATAAACCATTGCGGCCAGTTTCCGCTGTCCTCGTACTGATGGCTGAAAACAGTCAGCAGAATGGAACGAACCTCATCGAACTTTTGCACAGCTGAGAAATATTCCACAGGCCCCTGACACACATCGCGTGTTCCCCAGGCTGCACCGCCGTATTGCTCCAGACCGTGAGGTACAGAATAGTGAACGAGCATATTATGGGTGTACCACCAAGCCACTGCGTTCACACGGAACAGCTCGCTTGTTTCATGTTGACCCAGCGATAGATGGAAACCGTTCATAAGCTCGGCAAAATATGCCCGATAGTGCTCGCGTACATCTTCAAAGGAAACGTGACGCTCTTTGTGCGCTGATTCTTGCCCGGCTGTAAGTCCATTCAGCCAACCCTGCACGGTGCAGGTCCATTCGCTGCTGTCACCCAGCTCTAGCACAACCAGAGATGCATCAGGGGAAGCATTACCCTGTAGCAGTGCGTGAGCGTCGCTCACATGCTGTAATGGAGCGCCTTCTATGTGCATTCGGTACAGCAGGTCGGGATAGGCTTCGGCACTCAGGGAAGCAGAGTCTGCCCGGAAGAGTAGGGCGTCGCCTTCACGTTCCATATGAAACGGAAGCTCATATTCGTTCACATGCATAGACATTTGCTGAGTGATGAGGAACGGATAGGTTTGGCCACTTGCCGCACGCATGTGAAGCCGTACTTCTGGGCTATCGGCATTCGTATAGTTTGTAATCATGAATGTATCGTCAGCCGTTTTGTAGTACCAGCGCACATAATTAAAGCCAATCTCGAACAGGGAAGGCATCGTGAGCAGGCGGTATTTCCCTTGGATTCCGACATAAATGCGCTGACCGGATGTCTTGGGAATATTGAGCGCATTACGCGCGTTGGTAATCATTTTGTTGAAATTCGTGTTGCCGATTACGAGCTGGGAATTGAACACCCCGTACATATAGGAGGTGGTTGTAATGGTTTCTTCCTTACCTCCTGAGTAATGCCCGCCCATTAAAATGTGCCCGTGGGGACGCTCTACACGAAGCTCTTTGGATTTGAGTACAACATGCTCATAGCTGTCCGTGAAAAAGGAAAGGAGTTTATTGCCATCCCGTTCTTCTTCCTGCCGTTTGGGGAAAAGTTGATTCACTTCGGCATCGGTGAAGTCCAGCGTACGCAGCGGCTCACCGATGGTTTGAGCTGGAGCCACACGCCCTGCCTGAAGATCACTTGCCGCGTGTGTCGGTATGCTGGTCTCAGAGGCGTCTGCTAGAACGGCAGTTACTTCGTCGCGTGCCTTTGTCACCAGTTCCTGATACTCCAGCTTTGTCACTGCGGCTGGATGATTGGGCTGGAAAAGACCGTAAAAAGTAAAGCGAGCTTCCCCGGCAAGTTCCACTCGCTCGGACTGCAATGCGGTATAGGCGAATTCGTATTGGTATACTTCATTGGCGAGCGAGTCGCGACGGAGTGCTTCCGGCTCATTCGTTTCCTTGTACGATAGTCCAAAGAACTGAAAACCGTCAGTCGAGTAACCAACAGTGCGGGTTAACGAGCCTTGTTGAATGTATGGGAATGTCTGACTTTGAGGCTGGTTTTGACGTGAGCAAACGGTATAGCCTCTTTGTTCATTATGGTAGACGGTGTGGTCAATATATTGAGACAAATAAGCTTCATTACTGCGTACAGCAGCGGTATCAGCAATGCCGATATCCTGACCGTACACGACATCTGCTTCCACGTCATCGCCCTGTAGGGTTACATCCCAGAACCATACTCCCAGGCGGCTTAGCGTGAAGGTCACCTGATAGCCTACACCAGCGGTGAAACCTTCCCAAATAATCTGCTGATCTGTTTGTCGAATTACTCCCGGTGAGCGAACTCCAAGCAGGGGAGTGATACTTACACCGGATGGACGGTACAATCTCAAGTACAGATTGTTCAGGGAACCATCGACTGAATTGGTCAACAGCTGGTTGATCATCGTTGAGCCATGGGCGATCTTATACACATCACCGCTGCTCAAGAAGGTAAAAGACAGGTCGCCGGCCCGCAGCAAAATATTTTGATCCAGACTTGTATTCATCAAAGGGAACGCCTCACTTTCTTGTTTATTTCACTAACCGAAAACGGCTTTCGCTGGTATCTCGGCTGTTAGGTCCTGTAAAGACGGCAAATTCACCGCTGTCACTGCTGAAGCTCAAATCTGCATGATGATAGCGCAGCTGAGGCTCGGTCAATGCAAATTCCACTTCCCGGCTTTCGCCTGGGGCAAGAAGGACTTTGCAGAAATCTTTCAGTTCTTTCATTGGGCGAACCGTATCACCGCTGATATCACGAACATAGAACTGGACGGTTTCTTCGACTGGACGTGTTCCTGTGTTCGTTACCTGCACTTTCACGGTCAGTTCCTGACCAGGTATAAGGGTATCGCCGGAAAGCTGTACGCTATCATAAGCGACATCGGTATAACTCAGTCCATAGCCAAACGGGAATAAAGGTTCGTTCGGTACGTCTAGATATTGAGACACATAACGTTCTTTTGTATTCGGATCTAACTGCGGGCGTCCTGTATTAAAATGATTGTAGTACACGGGCACCTGTCCGACCGATTGCGGGAATGACATGGTCAGGCGACCCGTAGGTTCGGCATCACCGTACAACAAGTCGGCAATCGCCACGCCGCCTTCGCCACCAGGGAACCAGGCTTCCAGTACAGCGTCTGCTTCTTCAATAACACCGTGCAGATCCAACGGACGACCATTAAATAATACGGCTACCATAGGCTTGTTCAGCGTCTTCAGGCGCTTCACCAGTTCCAACTGGGCTTGTGGCAGGCGAATATTGGAACGGCTGCCTGCTTCACCACTCATATCCGAGCGCTCTCCAAGCGCCAACACGATAACCTCTGCTTGGCTGGCAACTTGCAGAGCTTCTGCATATTGCTCCTCAGTTATATCGTCGATAGAGCAACCTGTCGCAACCGTGAGCAGCGAGGAGGATATTTTCGATTGGAACCCGTCAACAACGCGAATAGCTTCCTCTTGCGAACCGCTCCACGACCAAGAGCCCAAGATATCACCACTCTCTGCAAAAGGCCCGATCAACGCAATATGTTGATTGCGATTCAATGGAAGAACGGAATCATTTTTGAGCAACACGCAAGATTTAATAGCTAATTCTTTGGCAACCGTACGGTGAGCTTCACAGAACACAACTTCACGTTCACGCTCAGGGTCTGCGCCGCGTAGCGGATTTTCGAACAAGCCCAGCTTTTGCTTGAGCTTCAATATACGCATTACTGCTTCATCAATGAGCGCTTCATCCAGCTGTCCGCTGCGAACCAGTTCAGGCAGATGCCCGTTATAGCAGGAGGTCATCATTTCAATATCTACGCCAGCCAGCAGTGCTTTCTTCGCTGCCTCGCGCTCATCCTCGGCGATGCCGTGAGGGATAAGCTCCTTGATGGCGGCCCAATCCGAGATGAGTACACCATCAAAGCCCCATTCATCACGAAGCAAATCACGCATCAGGCGCTTATTGCCCGTTGCGGCTACGCCTTCTACGGTATTGAAGGACGTCATCACCATTTCGCAGCCTTCATCTAAGGCAGCTTTGTAGGAGGGGAGATAATACTCTCGCAGCTGCCATGCGGATACATCTACAGTGTTGTAATCCCGTCCGCCTTCACCAGCTCCATATGCGGCAAAATGCTTCACGCATGCGGCCACCCGGTCGGTATCGTTCGTCAGATCTTTACCCTGAAATCCGCGCACAAACGCACGGGCAAATTGACTGTTGAGATGAGGGTCTTCCCCAGTAGATTCCATCACACGGCCCCAGCGCGGGTCACGCACCAGATCGACCATAGGGGCGAATGTGACGTGAACACCGGATACAGCCGCCTCGCGGGCAGCAATGGTAGCGCTCTCTTCTGCCAGCTGCATATCCCATGAGCAACCAATAGCCAGCGGTATAGGGAAAATCGTTTTGAAGCCATGTACAATATCTGCCATAATTAAAAGCGGAATACCCAGACGGTTTTTACTCAAATGAGCCTGCTGAACACGAATTGCTTCCTTGGCCCCTGCGATGCCAAGCACGGAACCGACGTTATGGACATTTTTCTCTGTGATGCCAAGAGAAGCCATAGGGCCGGTAATTTGACTATCTGTTCCCGCTTCTTCAAAGAAGGCACCTACAAGCTGTAGCAGTTGATCAACTTTTTCTTCAAGCGTCATGCTTTCTAAATAGGAATTCAGGTGTTGTTCCATCATAATCCTCCATAAGCTGTATTGTTGGTGGACAGCTCTCTTTTTCAGATTCATGAGATTTTTTGGATAAAGATGATTCAAAAAAGTGCTAAAAAGGCTAATAGCTAGTATAGAAGCATAATGTTCTGTCGTATTATTAATCGAAACGTTTCTATTATTGAACTCAGTTGGATTATATACGCTTTCAAATACAGAGTCAAATCCAATTCAGGGTCTTTTCATAGGTTAAATAACGTAATAAAGATGATATATATGAAAAAGAGTCGGTATTCTGAGCAAATAAAAAATAATATTCCTATTGAATACGGTTTCAATTTGTTCTATAATGACTATCGAAACGTTTCTATTGAGGGGTATGGTCCTTGTGCTTTGAACATAAGTGTTATAGCGGTATGCTTTAATCGCTAGGTATTTACATGCATCAGGATTTTACAAAATTCGATTCTTGTCGTTTCAAAGTGCAATATATGGACGAATTAAACCATTTCGTTCTATATAATGTTCATTGGAAGATGCTTATTGAATTTTTGCAAAGTCCTCGTATTTGAATCCGTTATCATATTGCATGATCGGTAAACCGGTCATCTCGGGAGGAATTCGTATGATGAAAAGAACGTTAGGGATCATTTTGGCAAGTACCTTATTACTGGGGGGCGCGCTGGTGGGCTGCTCGTCCAAGGATGATTCGTCTGGCAAAGATGCGAATGGCAAGACGACCATCACCTTATGGGGTATGGGAGCGGAAGGAAAGCTGTTGCCTGAAATTGTGAAAGGTTTTGAAAAGGAAAATCCGGATATTCATGTTGAGGTACAGGCGTTGCCTTGGGATAACGCTCACGATAAGCTGCTGACAGCAGTTGCTTCAAAATCCGGTCCGGACGTGGTTCAGTTAGGTACATCATGGGTTCCAGAACTTGCGTCTGCGGGTGCATTGACGGATATTACCCCTTATATCAGCAAGTATCCTGAGCTGGAATCGAAGAATTTCTTCGAGGGTGCTGTAGGTACGACAAAATTTGAAGGAAAACCGGTCGGTGTGCCTTGGTACACTGAAACGAGAGTTCTGTTCTACCGTTCTGACCTGCTGAAACAAGTCGGATATAATGAAGCACCTAAAACGTGGGAAGAGCTTTCCGATGCTGCCCAAAAGCTGGCGGCTCGGGGCAAAGGCAAATATGGTATCTCCTTTAGTGCAAAGGAGCAGTCTATGGGCTTTATGTTTGCTCTCCAGAACGGTTCCAAACTGGTTGACGAGCAGGGCAATCCGCTGTTCAACCAACCACCGTTTGTAGATGCTGTGAAGTATGTAAATACCTTTTTCCAAAATGGCTCTAACGCAGTGGATATTGGAATTGACTCCGTTCAAGGTTTGCAAGGCGAGGGGATCGTTCCAATGTTTATCAGCGGCCCTTTCATGATTAAAGAAATCAAGAGCAAGGCACCAGAACTGGAAGGTAAGTGGAATATAGCGGAGCTTCCTGGAAAAGTAAACAACCTGTCCGTTTTGGGTGGTGCCAACCTTTCAATTATGAAATTCAGCAAGCATCCAGAGGAGTCAGCCAAATTCCTGGCTTACATGAGCAAACCAGAAACGCAGCTGAAATGGATGGATCTGTCCAGTAACTTGCCTGCGACTACTAAATCGTGGGAAGATGCCAAACTGAAGAGTGATCCGATGCTTCGGACGATTCGCAAACAGCTAGATCATTCCGCAGCATTGCCGCAACTGGCTGCATGGGAAGAGGTTTCTCAACAATTTATCAAGAGCTTCGAGCGTATTTACCGCGGTCATGCCGATGTACAAAAGGAAATGGATGACTTTAATCAGCAGGCTGCAAGTATTATGAAAAAATAATGATCCATATCCGCCATTGTCAAAGGGAGTGAAGGCATGAAAGGAAGCTCGCAGAAGCTTGCGCCATACTTGTTTATCGGTCCCTCCATCATCCTGTTAACGCTGTTTTCGCTGTTGCCGATACTACTGGCGCTCGTGATCAGCTTCACGGATATGGATCTGTCCGGACTCGTTAATTATGATAGTATTCGCTTTATAGGTCTCGAAAATTATACAAACGTACTATTGGACCCTTCCTTTATAAAGTCCCTTGGTAATACCCTGTTCTTCGTCATCATAGGTGTTCCGTTGGTGCTGATATTTTCGCTTAGCATCGCGATTCTGATTAACATGGGTAAATCACGTGCTTTCAAAGTATTCCGCGTCGTGTTCTATCTACCGTCCGTAACGAATGTAGTTGCGGTCGCGGTCGTTTGGAGCTACTTGTATAATCCGACGCTTGGATTATTCAACTATGTACTTGGTTTGATGAATTTAGGTCCCGTCCCATGGTTGACCGATCCAACAGTTGCGAAAGTTTCGTTAATTGTGTTAGCAGTTTGGCGGGGCATCGGCTTAAACATGATTATCTTTATTGCGGCTATTAAAGGGATTCCGGGTTCTTATTATGAAGCGGCTCAGCTTGACGGTGCCAATACATGGCAGCAAATTCGTTATATTACGCTTCCGCAGCTTCGTTACGCTATTTTCTTCGTGTCCATCACAACGATGATCGGCTGGCTGCAATTTTTCGAGGAACCGTTTGTCATGACCAAAGGGAAACCGCTCGATGGCACACTGACGGCATCCCTGTTCATTTACAATAACGGCTTCCAATTTAGTAAATTCGGGTATGCCGCGGCGGGATCGTTCATTCTGTTCTTCGCAATCATTGCGGTGACGCTGATTCAGTTCCGTTTGCAAAATAAAGCGGAGTCCTGATAGAGAGAGGTGATGAACGTGAAAACAGCTGTTCAGCAAGCCCGCGCCAATACGCGCAGTGGTGAAAAAACATTTCAATGGTTCGTGGCGACTCTCCTGACCGTGGGAGGTCTGTTGATGGTGCTGCCTTTTGCGTGGATGATTTTATCCTCCTTTAAGACTGAGGGCGAGGTAACCCAAATTCCCCCGACCATCTGGCCGCAGCATTTTACACTGGATAATTTTAAATTACTATTCGATAGCATGGCTTTTGGAACCTATCTGACGAATACGCTGATCATTGTTTTAGCTTCTTTCTTCGGATTATTCCTGAATGCCATGGCGGGTTATGGCTTTGCCAAATTCCAATTTAAAGGCAAAGGGTTTCTGTTCTATCTGGTACTAGCAACGATGATGATTCCAGGTCAAGTGACGATGATTCCCGTCTATTTGATTCTGAACCAGATGGGATTGACCAATTCCATGCTGGGGATTGTCCTGCCTGGATTGGTAGGCGCGTTCGCGATCTTCCTGTTCCGGCAGTTCATGTCCGATATCCCGGAAGAACTGCTGGAGGCGACACGTCTGGATGGAGCAGGGGAATTCCGCACTTTTTTACAAATTGTGCTGCCCATTTCGACGCCAATTATCGCAGTACAGGCCATCCTGACCTTCATCGGCGGATGGAACAGCTTCTTGTGGCCACTCATTATTGCGAACGATGAGAAGCTGTACACCTTGTCCGTCGGACTGTCACTGCTCAAGGGACAGAACGAAAGCCAATTTGCCCTTCAAATGGCAGGCTCGACCTTCATGGTCGTTCCGATCATGATTATCTTCATTGTTTTCCAAAAGTATATTATTGAGAACTATACGATTTCGGGGATTAAGTAATAGTTTAATACGTAAATTGATAAACAAAAAAACGGAGGACTTCAAAGTTTAATCCAAAGAAGCCCTCCGTTTTTTTGTGTTTTTGTTTATAGAAAAATTAGAAATTCCGGCCCGCTCACATT
Organism: Paenibacillus sp. SEL3; assembly: GCF_054602585.1. NCBI lineage: Bacteria > Bacillati > Bacillota > Bacilli > Caryophanales > Paenibacillaceae > Paenibacillus > Paenibacillus sp. SEL3. The sequence continues at coordinate 3,572,265 of NZ_CM137725.1, forward strand.
CATTCTTAAAAGTTGCGGCCTCCAGAATCATTAGGGTATGCATTACATTAACAACGACCGGCTTTTTTCGGCAAAGAAAACTATACTTTTATTATATCTAATTGAAAATATTTCAAAATAGTAGGTTAACAAATTTTACACAATTACCTCAAAAAAAGTATGGATTGTAACGAAAAAAATGATTATATTGGAAAAGAAATAAAAAAAATATAAAAAATGAGGTGAATCAAATTGTTCGATCCTGTTAACCAAGCAGCTGAAGGCAGTGTTTCTCCTATGACGTGTGTTTTTTGTGATACACGTGATCGTTGTGTAGGTTGTGATGCTACCGATTGGTTTTGTAGCAAAGAAAGTGGTCATTGGTGTACTAATAATGATAGCGATTAATTAAAGTAAAACTTGCAACGATAGGGCTTTCAAACACAGATAGTCAATTAGGAGGTCTGGGAACTAATCTTCTTGGACTTCCTCCTATTTTGTAACTTTGAGAGGATGATTAATAGTGATTAGTGCTCCATTTGAAAAAAATCCCGTCAAAATCATAGAACAAAATGAAAAGTTATACTTATACAATATAGAAACAAATGGGCTTTTTCAGATTGATGATGTCGTAGTAGATATATGTAATAGCGAAGGTAAGGAAATTGAAGAAATATATGAATTACTTAAGCATCGTTCTAGTAGAGAAGAGGTAGATAGGTTATTAGCTAGTCTGAAGGAAGCATCGGTTATATATAACAAAGATTTGTCTATTCAAAAGGAATGTAAAAGTTGCAATGATGAGCAAGTAAGTCTATCATCTATAATCCTTATGCTGGTTCAAGAGTGTAATCTAAGATGTTCTTACTGTTATGGAGGAGACGGAGAATATAATGATCGAGGACGGATGGACACAGAGACCGCATTAAAAGCAGTTGATTATCTGTTTAATCATTCTGGCGAAGAAGAAGAACTGAATATTTGTTTTTTTGGAGGGGAGCCACTTCTGAACATTGAAGTTATTAAAGAAGTTGTAGCCTACACTAAGCTAAAACAAGAAAAATCAAATAAACGTGTTACATATAGTATGACAACAAACGGCACCTTGATTTCCAAAGAAATTGAAAACTTCTTATTAGATCATCATATTTCTATTCAGATAAGTCTAGATGGTGATCAAATGACGCACGATTTCAATCGATATTATCAGAACAGAAAAGGTACCTATGAAATCATTTTAAATAGAACAGAAAGTTTAAGAAAAAAAGGTGCCATAACAGCAAGAGCTACGATTTCACCAGTACAATTGGATATAACACATACACTTACACATTTAATGGAGATTGGTATCCGCCATGTTGCGATGTATCCTGCAGTCGAGATGCTTAGTGAGGAAGACTTTGAGAAGTATGCACAGGAATTCACCAAATTGGTTGTTCATTTTGAATCTTTGCTTCAGGCTAAAAAGTATGGGGAAGCACGTCAAATATCGAACATTCTAAAATACTTGAAGATGATTCATTCTTCTTCTAAGCGAGATTATTTTTGTGGGGCGGTCTCGCATATGCTTGCCGTTGATGTGCATGGTAATCTTTATCCTTGTCAACGATTTGTTAATGAAAAGGATTATTCTTTAGGGAATGTAAGGGAAGGGATGGATGTAAGAAAGAAGAGTGGCTTGCTTAGTGAGATGCGTTTAGAGAAGAGAACTGTATGTGGAGAATGTTGGGCTAAGAATCTATGTGGTGGAGGTTGTCCTCAAGAAAATATGGTGCTTAGTGGTTCGATTAATGAGCCAGTGGATAGATACTGTAACTTTACTCGTAGTGCAATAATGGATTGTATGAAATTGTATTTACGATTAACTAAAGAAGACAAGAAAAACCTGTTCTCTGCTAAGCGGCAGCAAGAGCAATTATTGGAGGATGTCTCATTTGACAATTGATATTCAAGCTTTAAGTAAGTCATATGGTTCTCACCAAGTACTTAACGAGCTTCATTTCCACATTGATAATGGTATATTCGGACTACTCGGAGACAATGGGGCGGGTAAGACCACTTTAATGAAAATTCTTGCCACTTTACTTAGATTCGACCGAGGGGAAGTTGAAATATTCGGATATTCTTTGAAAAAAGAACCGGATGCTATTCGTTCTTTACTGGGTTACTTGCCGCAGCATTTTGATTTTTTTCCAAATGTAACGATTTTGGAATCTATGAACTATTTTGCGGCTTTAAAAGGTATTCAAGGTAAGCGTCATATTCAAGAGGAGACATCACAGCGATTAATTGAGGTGGGGCTTATCGATCAAGTTCATAAAAAAATAAAACAGCTGTCTGGGGGAATGAAGCAGCGCTTAGGAATTGCCCAAGCTATGTTAGGACAGCCTAAGTTGTTAATTGTTGATGAGCCTACGGTTGGACTGGACCCCAAAGAACGAATTGCTTTTCGAAACTTGCTTCAGAATTATGGAGAAGGTCGGATTATATTGTTATCTACTCATATTGTTCCTGACGTTTCAAGCACATGTGACAAACTACTCGTTTTAAAAGAAGGCCGTTGTCTGTATCAAGGGGCAATAGACGATATGATTCGAACTGTCGAGGGTAAAGTATGGTTGGTTGATGTTGGTAAGCATCAATTAGAACAATTAAGCCAACAAGCTCGAATCACCTCCATTGTGCGGAAGGAAGGAAGAATTCAGGCTCGATTATTGTGTAACCATCCTCCAGATTGTTGTACGGAAGTCACACCTGAAACGGCTAATCTTGAGGATGCGTATCTGTACATTTCCGATCCAGAGGAGAGTTAGCAGAATGGGACAAGTAATCAGAGCCCTAGTTCAATTTGAAATTTTACTTTTGAAGAAAAGTATAGTGTTTTTTATAGCACTAACGTTTTCTTGTTTTTTAATTCCTTTATTTTTATATCTAGGAGCAGGGAATAAGAATAACGAGTTATGGATATTTTTGCATCATGGACAAATGTTCTTTACCATATTACTAATGCCGTTGATGTATTCTGTTCTTTATGATGGCGAGAAGCAAAAAATGATCTCTTCTGTTATTATGCCTAAATTGCATAAAGGAGCCCAATATTTTTATTGTAAGAGTTGTGTATTATGGGGAGTGGTTTGCTTATTTCAGTTTGTCGCTTTAGCTATGATTTGTGTAGTTCAATGGACGACTCATGGTAAGGCTCCATTCTTGACGCTGCTTCATCTAACAGTAGCGGGTGTAGCAACTATGGGATATTCTGTTCAAGTTACCGTCATATTGAACTTGCTCTTACGTAAACAACTGTATGTGAACATTGTAATGCTTGTCTACCTTTTAACCAGTATTACTATCAACTTGCCCTACATTTCAATCTGGTTTAATCCAGATTGGATTATCTCCAACTTCTTTACACGGTCGTTTGCTTTCGGGCGAATATCCCTATTTTTGCTTATGTGGGTATTGATGAAAGTCAGTAATCATCTATGGATGGCGAGGGTACAAGAATGAATGGAATTATAGTTCGTTTCTGGCTGCAGCTTTTGCTCCGAAGAGAACAAGCAGTAACCTTGCTCGTTTCCTTTAGTGTGGTTATTTTATTCAATTTAATAATGAATGAAGGTATTGCAATAACTTATAGTGTTAACTTGTTATTTGTAGCTTTTTTTTCTTTACAGATTGCGAGTATACATAATCGCAATCATACAGAGCCGTATATTTATATTTCTGTCTTTCCTAATTACCGTCTAATCACTTACCAGCTTTATGTTTCTTTAATTCTTTCGTTTCCTCTCTTGCTCATGATGGTAGGACTTTTATGGAAATCATTCGCTGATGTATCATTATGGAATTTGGTTATCATTGTGTTTTTTACTAGTTTTTTTTCGTCGATGTTGGGTCTCTTGTTGGGGCAGGTAGTAAAGTATCATGGGTTGGCCTTCACTTTTCTCATTGCTTTTTACCTTCCCATAGGTTTAGTTTCCTGGTCTTTTAATGAAAAATTTCGTTACATATCTCCTGTAGTAAATATATTCAACCCCTATTTGATCAACTGGCGAAATCTCTTTGGACTCTTAGGCTGTAGTTTATTATTTTACGGATTAGGCACATTGTTATCCAGTCGGCGCGGAGGTGGCAAAAAGTCTATAATCCCTTGGATTAGTACTGTGCTTGCCTGTAGCCTACTGATTGGCGTGTGGGGATATGAGAGGCTATTTAATGAGAATGTACAGACATCGTCATTTCAAAAAATAACTGTGGGACAAACACAAGTAGAGTATAAGGGGATTAGTTCGTATCAAGCAAAGCAATTTGCCGCCCTTTTTGAAACGCTGTATCAAGTGGCTAAGAAAAAAGAGACACACCCGGTTCGCTATACCTTGCAAATCACCAGAATGCACTCCATGTCATCGTTCGAGCCGAAAATAATAGTACACCATCATAATAAACTTCAAATTAATATTTATTCAAATAAGCTCTTAGAATTCAATCGTGGGATGGATTGGGCGAGTAAGTGGATTGATTACATTTTGCCGCAAACGCCCCACTTGTCCAATGAGCAAGTTAACGCTTTTAAACGACTAAAAAATGACATTATTATGGAGGTTAGAGAAAAAAATCCTGGAAATGTCTATACACTTCAGGAGAGTGAGAGCTAAATAGCGAGATTTCGTGAAGAACCGATAATAATAGATATAAAAGAAAGGGATGGAATGCATGGAACGTGAGGCAGACCATGTGAATATAAGAGCTATATTTCATTCATTCCAATATTGGCCGAAGTTAACTAAGTTATTATGGAGTACAGAACCTATCTACTTTATTATCATTATTTTTGGCTATCTACTAAAAGGAATACTCCCGATTGCTAATCTTCTTTCCATACAGTATTTGGTTTCTGAATTAGAGACTAGCACGGTATGGCATAAGCTTCAAATAAGCGCAGTTTTCCCTGTAATTATCGTGATGTTTTCTAGTTTGCTTATTTCAAGTTTAATTGAATACTCTGATAAATTGTTCCAAATTTCACTGATAAATAAATTACAAACCTTAATAGTATCACAAACATCGACATTTAATCTTGCGGATTTTGAAAGTCCGCAAGTACATAATCAACTCAAAAGAGTACAAAACGACTCAATAGATAGACCTATTCAGATCTATAAAGAACTCATTAATTTGTTAAGTTCCATGGTTACGTTATGCTCTAGTATCGCCATTTTAATAGCATTCAGATGGTGGGTCTTACTCATTCTTGTTGTTTCCCCACTAGCATCTTTTTATTCTTTATTAAGGTTCACACAAATTCAATATGTGGCCAAGAAAAAACGGGCTCCTTTACAACGTAAATCCAGGTATATTAATTACTTATTGACTAATGAGAAGTCTTTTAAAGAAATCGTATTGTATCAACTTAGTGACTACTTTACAGCAAAATATAAGGGCATTTTTGATATTTTCTACAAAGAGGATAAGTATTTAGCCAAAAAACGTATTGCGTTATATTTGTCTTTTCAAGTAATAAGTACAATATTTATAGCCATTGCTTTGATTATGATTATACAAATGGCATGGAAAGAAGAATTTCTCGTTGGCAGTATTTATGCATTAGTTCAAGCAGTATTATTAGCTAATCAAAATATTAACACAGTATCTCAAGGATTGATTTCATTATGTGATCATAATCTGTATTTAGATGAATTATTCGCTTTTTTTAACATAAAACATAAACAAGACAGTTCTAGTATGTTGCTAAGAGAATCAGGTATACAAGCTGATTCAACGATAGAAAGCATAGAATTTAAAAATGTTTCATTTGCCTACCCAGATCAAAAAGAATGGGCTCTCAAAGATATAAGTTTTAAAATGAGGCGTGGTGAATCTCTTGCTCTAGTGGGCAGGAATGGATCAGGGAAAACAACTGTGATAAAACTTTTAACGGGATTATATGATGACTTTAAAGGAGATATTTTAATCAATTCAATCTCGATTCGAAATTATAATAAAGAAATGCTTTACAAGAAAGTAGGCGTTATATTTCAGGATTTTATTCAATTCGACTTTTCAGTAAGAGAAAATATAGGTTTTGGCAGCATAGAACATCTTGAATTTGATACTAGGATATGGGAATCGGCACAATATACAGGAGTAGATAAGGTAATACGACATTTTCCTAATCAATTAGAACAACAGCTAGGAAGAAACTTTGAAGGGGGTATACAGCTTTCAGGAGGGCAGTGGCAAAAGATAGCTATATCCAGAGCGCTCTTCAAAGATGCTGACGTTTACGTATTAGATGAGCCTAGTTCATTTCTTGATCCAGAGTCAGAAAAACAAGTATTTCGCCAATTTCAAAATTTTGTTATTGATAGGCTTTGCCTCTACATTTCTCATCGTTATACCTCTGTTCTATATGCAGGCAAAATTTTAGTTTTGGATAAGGGTCAGATTATAGAAGAAGGAACTCACCAAGAACTAATTGAAAGTCGAGGGCTTTACTATGATTTATTTTTTGATGAAATTAATACATTCCAGAAAGCGTTAGTTACTAATGATACACGCTAACTGTGTATAGGGATTCTGGCATATATTTGGGCTGGGAACAGTATTATTTTTTACCTAGAGAAGTAGACTATGTAGTATATACAAGTCATAGTCACATACGAACAGCGGAGCGTCTTTTAGGAAGAGGGGCTCCGCTTTTTTGCCTTCATGGATAATTTATATATGAGTTAGACAATATTGATGAGACAATGTACGAAGTTTTCTTTTCAGTCTATAGATTCGAGTCGTTGTAGCCGTAACCGAAATATTATATTTGACAGCAAGGAAGGGCACAGCCAGTTGTCGACAAAAGTAGTCTTCATAGAGCGTATATTCATTGTTGGAAAGCTGCATTAGTATATTAACGATAACCGTATCCACATCTCCCAATCTACGATTTTCCCACTCCTCCTCTACCGAATTTGAATAAATACAGATCTTCTCACATTCAAGCGTAGTTTCATGCTTTTTTTGTGTATAGTAGCACCTAAATGATTTATATATAAGATTTTTAGCCGTGAGGTACAGCCAACCTTTTACATTGGGGTGTTGTTTGAGCTTGACCAGTTGCTGTCTTGCCGCTACAAAAGTATCTTGTGTACATTCTTCTGCCATAAATGTAAAGCAAGACTGATTCTTGACTAAATGCATACAGAAACGGTATACCTCGCTCAGATAAAGTTCACAAATTTTTCTGTAAAAGCATCTGGAACTACCTCTGCACTGATCCTCTTTGCAACAGTCGATAACCATCGTGGTCGGCATTTGTTCAAGCCCCCTTTGGACGGATAAAAAAATAAGTGATTTTTGTATGTGCCAATCATATACATTAATTCCAATTTTCAAGAATGACATAAATCATATTTAATCTCGTAAATATGGAATTACTAGAACAGTTAAAAGATGTTTTAAGGTGATTTTGATTCTGATACGGAATTAGTTAATAGGGGGAGAAGGTGCATCTGATGAAAGGGGGAAAAGGATGAAAGAATCCATAGTATATAAACGTCTGGCGGCAACATTTAGGCCTTATCTGAAGACGGTCACTATCATTTTGATATGTCTCATCCTATCAGCGGGCTTGAATATATTATTGCCTTTAACAAGCAAGGTTATTGTGGATCAAGGTCTTCTAAAAGGGAATATGCAGGCTGTAATCCTGTACACTTCTGCTGCGTTTTTAATCGTTTGCTTGGACAAGCTGCTGAATGTGTGTAAAGAAACCTTTCGGGCAGGTTTAAGCGCACAGGTTACCTTTTCTTTATTTGAAAAAGCGTATTTACATCTGACAAGAGTACGAATGAGCTATTTTAACCGAACTAATGAAGCGGAGTTGCTGAACCAAATTGGCACGGATGTAGGCAATGTATCAAGGATCACAGATAGTGGAGTATTTTTTGTTATTATGCAGGCGTTCAGCATGATTGGTGGTTTATGTGGTTTGCTGCTCATTAACTGGAAAATGACTGTAATCGTGCTGCTCTTTTTACCCATCAAATATGTTGTGGTGAAGTATTTTGTGAAGCGTAGAAAAAAACTGGTAGGGGATTTAATTGAAGGCAGTAGTGATTTTGCCCAGTGGTTTGGGGAATCTGTCGGGGGCATGAAGGAGCAGCGAATGTTTGGTCTTATTCCACATAAGCATCAGCAGTTCTCAACCAAGCAGCGTCGAATTGTAGATTCAGAACGGAAATTATCACTTCTAGACGCCTGGAATATCGCCTCGGAATCTATTTTAATTCAGCTTCTAATGATGCTTGTGTACGTTGTGGGTGCTAATCTTATCTTTCGTTTACAGCTCACTGTAGGGGGTATTTTTGCCTTTGTTTCTTACAGTGCTTATGTTACCACTCCTGTTTTCGCTATTTTAAACATTGGCTACATGCTGGCTGAAGTCGTTCCCTCCGCCATTCGATATTATCAGTTTTTGGATTGGGCTGAGGAGGAGACAGCTAATTCAGTCCCTCCAGTGTCTGTTCTCACTGAGCCGCCATTTGAGGATCACATTGCATTTCATCATGTTTCTTTTTCCTATACCAAGGATGAACCCGTACTGCCCCACGCGAGCTTTAGGATTGCCCGAGGGGAAAAGGTAGCTATCATTGGGGCAAATGGGGCAGGGAAGTCTACGCTGCTGGATCTGATTATGAGATTCAGCCAGCCTGATCAGGGGATAATCACCTATGACGGCATTGATATCCAAAGCTATGAAATAGATGAGTATCGAAGTCAAATAGCTTTAGTCAGTCAGCAGGTATATTTATTTGATACTACTATTTTTGGCAATATCCGCTTAGATACAGAAGTTAATAATGATGCAATAGAGGCAATGATCGCGGAGGTTGGTCTGGAAGAATTGGTTCAGAGCTCGGCAGATGACTTCCCCATAGGCTCGAATGGCTCCAGGTTGTCGGGTGGGCAAAGACAGAAAATCGCCATGGCCCGGGCATTGATCAGGGAAGCACCATTGTTTATTTTTGATGAGGTGACTTCCAATCTGGATGCAGCAGCCAGGCTAAATGTCCAGCAATTGTTGAAGACCCGGCTGCGTGACAAGACCGTAATCATCGTTACGCATCGCAGCGAGATATTAGCGCATGTCGATAGAGTTATTTTGTTGGAGAACGGCGAACCGGCCCAAATAGGATCACACTCCCATTTTATGACCTGTCATGCGGAATACAGAGAATGGGTATTAGAGAAAGAAGAGGTCCCAATAAAATGATGAAAAAAACAAACGCTTTCATCGTGTGATTTAACACCATGTACGGAATTAGTATAGGTGAACACCCTTTTAAATCATATTATGAATGGGAGGAGTAGTTTAACATGCGTAAGCTTGTGAAAAGAAGCACGAATGTAGGCGACACGATTGAGGCATTTGGCTGTGGTTGTTCCTGTTATTGTCCTTGCTCCTGTTATTGCGCAGGCAGTCGGACTCGAAGCTCCAATACTCAGCGTGAAAGCGACGGCTCTTATCGCAGAGATAATGGAACTGGAATTGGTAATTATTAAGCTTGTATCTGTATGGAGGAGCCTGGACATTCCAGGCTTCTGTCCACATCAAAACAGAGTAGGTGTGAATCATGAACATGTGCCAACCTTTTATATACACATTTCAGACGAGACTCCACCATTATGTATATGATGTAAATACCAACTTGATTTTGCGGATTAAAGAGGAGGCTTATCATTTTCTGAATTCGCATTCCAGCTTCGACCTGGATCAGATAGAGGCTACACCGGAATTGCAGCAGTATATCCGTGATTTGCTGGATAACGGATTTTTATCTTCACAGCGTCCGCAGATTATGAATCATCCCAAGACAAAGCACCTGGAGCATATGCTTCAGCATCAGCTGAAGACCCTCACCTTACAGGTAACTCAAAATTGCAATCTTAGATGCTCTTACTGCGTTTATTCAGGAGGATATGACAATCGAGGTCATACGAATCTGATGATGGATTTTGAGACAGCGCGCAAGTGTATCGATTTTGTGATTGATAGGTCAGTAGACAGTGACCGTTTGGATTTTGGTTTTTATGGGGGAGAGCCGCTCATTAATTTTCCGTTGGTCAAGAAATGTGTGGAATATATTAAGGAGCAGGTAGCGTATAGAGATGTAGGCTTTCATTTGACGACCAATGGTACGCTGCTTAATGACGATATTTTGGCCTTTCTCGATGAACATCGTTTTGTGCTTACCATCAGTCTGGACGGAGATCAGGAGAATCATGACAGAAACAGACGGTTTGCTGTTAACGGGCGAGGCTCCTTTGATACGATCATTGCCAATGTGGACAAAATTAAGAGGAATTACCCGGGCCTCTTTGAATGGATTAATTTTAATGTGGTGCTGGATACCCGCAATGATTTTGGTTGCGTCAATGATTTTTATACGAATTATGAAACCTTCGAAAGTCTGTACAGTGTAAAGTCGTCCTACATTAACGATGCTTATGTGAAGGATGAAATTTTGTACAGAAATGAATTTATTGAGCAGAGAGGCTATGAGGTAGTTAAAATGATGCTTTCCAAATTTGGGAGAGTAGATGAAAGCCATGTCTCCAAGCTAATTAAGGACTATTATATTCAGATGTATTTCCGAATGTTCCATTATAGAAAGCCTTCTGCAGGGATGCCGATCGAAGCGCATCATGGCGGACCCTGTGTGCCTGGTGTACAGCGATTGTTTGCGGATGTGCATGGAAACCTGTATCCATGTGAACGGGTCAGTGAACAGTCGGAGGTGGTGCAGATTGGAAAGGTAGACACAGGTTTTGAAGTGGATAAAATCAGCCAGATTTTGAATGTAGGGACCATCACGGAGGATGCATGTAAAAACTGTTGGAATTTCCGTTTTTGTACGCTGTGTGTTGCTGTAGCAGATGATTTGCATACCTTGTCCAAAGCAAAGAAGCTGAGTCACTGTTCGGTAGTCAAAAATGATATTAGGCACACCTTACTTGATTATTGCATGATGAATGAGCTGGGCTATGATTTCTCCGAGGATACGATTCTCGATTTTGAAAAAGCATGAGGGGTGTCTCCATGACCAATAAATTAATCATTTTCCCGTTTGATTATGAAACGATAGCCCTGGTTAGGAACTTGAATCTATTAGGAAGTTATGAGGAAGTTGTACTTATTTCTTTTCAAGGGTCGGGTATGATCGGGAAAGATGCCTGTGTAACGGACAAGGGGGAAGTGACAGGCTTCATAGTGAAGCCAGAGTCTTGTTTGGAGCAAGAAATAGAGCGTTGTGATGCTATATTACTGGTGAAATCCAATTTCAAGCTGGATGTAGCTGAGGTGTATCTTCCCGTGATCCAGAAGGCTGGACAACTTGGCAAAAAAGTCATGTGTAATTTCACTTTGCCAGACCCATGTATGGAATTCATCGAACCCTGTGAGGAGCAAGATGACAAGCTGATTTTAAAAAATACATTTGATGTACGCACGAAGGATATTTTACCGCCTGACCCGGGCTCTGTTATTCATGATTTTTTTACACCGGTTCTGTTTGTATTAGGGTTGAACGAGCGAACGCATAAGCTTAATTTACAGTTTAACCTTCGGCAGAAGCTTGAAGCACAAGGATATCGGGTGTCGCAAATCACATCTAATGGATGCGGGGAGCTGATTGGTGCACATTCTTTTCCACAGTTTATGTTTGAGAGCGGTATGACGGAAACCCAGAAGATTATCATGTTTAATCGATATTTGAAAAAAATAGAGCAGAGCGAAAAGCCTGATCTAATACTCGTGGGCATTCCGGGTGGGATTGTTCCCTTTAACAATACATTCACGAATTATTTTGGAGTAACCTCATTTTTGGTATCTCGTGCCGTCAGACCGGATGGCCTGATCTGTTGTCTACACTATGATGAATACAATATAAAATATTTGGAGCATGTGAAACAGTACATGGAAAACCGTTTTTCCTCTTCATTATTGGGATACGCCATATGTAACAATGTATTCGACAGTTATTCTTCTTCCACGGTCAATATGCAATACGCATCTGTTGATCATCGTTTCGTGGAGGAGAAAAAACAGGAGTTTTCCAATTATTCCGTGCCTGTACTCCATCTGTCCAACGATGAAGATATAAATAGGCTGATGAAGGATATTTTACATTATTTTTCGGTTGATCATCATGTAGCTCAGTTGTAATGGAGGGAAGAACATGAACTTTACTCAGGATGTAACGGGAACAGGAATGAAACTGGAAAATATATTTTGGAAGCTTTTTAAAATAAAAGCGGATGAGATAAATAAAGAGGCTACATTACTGGGTCCTGATATGGGGCTGTTCCCCAGAGATCTGGTATATCTATTATTTGAAGTGGAAAAAAGCTTTGCTATCCTAATTCCGGAAGAGCGTATAGTGGGAGGGGGGTTGCTTACATATAACAGCTTGTATGAGACGATAAAGGACTGCTTAACTGTGGAAAAGGATTGAAGGATTTGTGAAAATGATAATAAAACATACAAAAACATACAAAAAAATCCGATATACTTCTAGAATCACTTATTTCAGGATTTTGCAAAATTCGATTTCAGTCGCTTATTGGATTTTTGCAAAATCCTCATTTAGAAGAGAATTGGAGGTTTTAGGATGAATGTATCATTTACATCATCTCACCAATCGCCGTTCCGCACCGCAGATAACAACCGACTTGAACTACGGCATCCCACATCCGCTCAGGCTGAAAGGAAGAGTATAGGCAAGCCACAAAACAAGGTTATACAACAATTGACAGAGCAAAAGCAAAATTTGATGGAGAGGCGTTCGGACTATTTAAGTAATGCTCTTAAGCGTGGTCTCGGTCCGGAAGCTGTAAAAGCTGAAATGGAAGAGATAGATAAGCAAATTCAGCAAATTGACGAGAACATTCAAAAGCAGTCACTGGAAGAACAAAAAAAAGCTTTGGGCATGGATGAGGAAAGTAAAAAAGAAGCTGAGAAAGGCAAACAGGAACAATATACGCCCAAGACTGCTGAGGAGCAGCAGCAAAGACTGATCACCTATACAATGCATGGTGTTGTATCTGCAAACAATGAGTTGAAGAATGCCAAAATAACCAAAATGGCACAAATTACATTGGAAAGCGAAGCTAAGGGGTGGGAAAACACTAACCCTGCAAGATCAGCGGCTTTGCGTCAGAAGGCAGAAGGACTTAATGGAAAGATCATGGACATCGCAGCGAATATTAATGAGCGTATCAGTGAAGCAGTGAATAACGAACCGGCGATTACAGATCGAGATGAACCAAAGGATGAGAAGGAAGCAAGTACGGAGGCTGACAGGGTGTGGACTGAACAAGAGCTCAATGCCTATCTGGACTCGGCCAAAGACGGGGCGAAGACTGCAGGCACGATGGTAAATATTGCAGTCTGATCCGGCTATCATGTACATGGTCAGCTAAATGAGGAGGGTGCTTTCAGACGAACGCTATCGTTCGCAGAGGCACCCTCCGCTTACTCTAATGGAACGGAACAGAGCCGTGAGATTCATTCCACAATCCGAAGAGACAGGGGGAGAAAACATGAATGGCAAGATTCATGTAGCCATTATTGACGACGGGGTTAATGCTGGCTTTTTAAACACCCAATTATTATATAACGTCGAAATAGCTCATGGAGACGTAGAAGATGGACGTACCTTAAATCACGGTACGCTATGTGCAGCTATTGTACAAACGTATTTTCCAGATGCGATCATTAGCAGTGTAAAAATAATGAACCATAGAAAAGGAAATGCAACTCAGCTTTGTGCTGCGCTGGATTGGTGTGTAAAACATGGTGTACAGGTAGCAAATATCAGCCTGGGGAGTATAAATTATCGAGATCGAAGCATGCTACGGGAGGCTGTAAATGATGCAGCTATGGCGGGATTAATTATAGTATGTGCTGCACAAAACGGAGGACTTCTTACTTATCCGGCCTCCTTTGCCAATGTGATTGGTGTGCGCTGCGATCATAGCGGTATACTCACAGCAGGACAATATACATATGATGCTGAGTTAGCATTCTCAAGCGGTATCGATTTTATCGCTTTTGCCAAGCATGAACTAGTAGGTGCAGCTGGAGAGGCTGTACAATGTCCCAACAGCAATAGCTATGCCACTCCATTGATTACAGCACACATATGTAAAGTTTTGCAGCAGTCCAAAGCTGTTCCTTCCATAGAACAGCTAAAACATATGTTACATAAGTATAGCTATCTTCCGATACAGGATACTAAATTACCCGTAATGCGTTACGGACATCCGGATTGGATACGGCGCGCCTATGTGTTTATAGAGGAGTGTGCAATTAGTTCGAAAGCACCCTATTATTTTCAGACCCAATGTGAAGCTCAACCCTCTGGCGACAAAGTTGCCGCGATCATCGAACAAGCCATCCTGCGGGAGCGAGAACAACAGGATACAGCGCTCGAAGGTGGACAACGGGTATGCGACCTGACAGATACGATTGTCTTGCTAGGGGAAATGGAGCCAGTGAGCTTGCAGGAAGTGGAACAATTGGCTTCACGGTATGGAAAACATGTCGTCTATATCTCTAAAAATCAACGACACACCCCATCACTGAATTTTTCGTCTTGCTATTTGCGCTGGTGGCAGCAAGAGGAGGGGCTCTTTATGGCGCAGGAGGAGACTAGCTCAATAGAGGATTCACGCATTCCGCATATTTGTATTTATTATGACAAGGGCATTGACATTATTTATTTTTTGCATGAGTTGAGAGGGGCCTTTGCCCGGGATGAATACCAAAGCTGGATCGCGGTGGACCAGTCCGCGGCAGTGTTGCATGATATGGAGTATACGCTCCCTTTGGATGCAAGCAATGGATTACAGGAACTGTTATATAATGCGGGTAAAATGGCATATAACGCTTATACGGATATTGCTATTTTGTGTGTAAAGGCTGCGAATACTGAGGATTGCACCAAAGAACGAGTTTTATTAGGCGTAGATATTGAGCTTTCTTTGCTGGTGAAAGTGGAAACTGAAGGTATTTACATATCTATACGGACAGAGCAGGGATATTTGAAAGAATGGGTCCTCTCAAACTTAAACGCGGGCGATATAGGTGGTATTTATACATATTTAGAACAACTGTTGGTAGACTGATATTCACTATTTAAAACAGACTGCAAGATACGGCAGTAGCACTATTTTGAACGCACCTATAATCCGTTATTATTATTATTTGGTAAAGTGGTTATTCACTCAATAAGTTTGTTTATAAAACAAAATATTTAGAAATACGTAACCAATTGCTTATCGTTTATTACAAATATTAATAAATATATTAAGTATTTAATGATAATATTGACTATGATAAATAGGGTGTGTTATATTAAAACCGTAAATAAAACGGCTTCTTAATCTTGGTGGTAGAACGGATTTTATTTTCGCATTCAGAGAGGATGGTTTAGGTGGCAGCAGCTGTAAAAGCAAAGATGATTGTAGACAAATCTTTTCGTATTGCTGAAGTCGATAAACGCATTTATGGCTCTTTTGTAGAGCATCTCGGGCGTGCCGTATATGGCGGTATTTACGAGCCTACTCATTCAACTAGTGATGAAAGCGGTTTCCGTAATGATGTTAAAGAGTTGGTAAAACAGCTTGATGTTCCTATTATACGCTATCCGGGCGGTAATTTTGTATCCGGTTACAATTGGGAAGACGGTGTCGGCCCTGTCGCGTCCAGACCTAGACAGTTGGAGCTGGCGTGGAGAACGGTCGAGCCAAATGAAGTAGGCACGAATGAATTTTTCAAATGGGCCAAGGATGTAGGTTCCGAAGTCATGATGGCGGTTAATCTGGGTACACGCGGAATTGATGCTGCGCGTAATCTGGTGGAATATTGCAACCACACAGGCGGCTCCTATTGGAGTGATCTACGTCGTAGTCACGGGGTTGAGCAACCACATAAGATTAAAACTTGGTGTCTTGGTAACGAGATGGATGGCCCATGGCAGATTGGTCACAAGACAGCAGAAGAATATGGCCGTCTGGCTGTTGAATCTGCAAAAGCTATGAAGCTGATTGATCCTGACATTGAGCTTGTATCCTGTGGAAGCTCCAGTTCCACGATGCCAACGTTCCCGGAATGGGAAGCAACCACACTGGATCATACCTATGAGGTAGCCGACTATATTTCCTTGCACCAATACTACGGCAATCA
The DNA here is from genome assembly GCF_054602585.1 of Paenibacillus sp. SEL3. NCBI lineage: Bacteria > Bacillati > Bacillota > Bacilli > Caryophanales > Paenibacillaceae > Paenibacillus > Paenibacillus sp. SEL3. Next base: position 3,588,484 of record NZ_CM137725.1, read on the forward strand.
TGACAATGATACGGCTAATTATCTGGCACGCTCTATGGATATGGATCATTTTATCCATACGGTCATTTCGACTTGTGACTATATCAAAGCAAAGAAACGCAGCAAGAAAAAAATGATGCTCAGCTTTGACGAATGGAACGTATGGTACCACTCCAATGATGCGGACAAAAAAATTGATCCGTGGTCTGTGGCACCACCGCAGCTTGAGGATATCTATAACTTTGAGGATGCATTGTTGGTAGGCAGCATGTTGATTACGTTCCTGCGCCACGCGGATCGTGTGAAAATGGCTTGTCTCGCCCAACTGGTCAACGTTATTGCGCCAATCATGACCGAGAATAGTGGAAAGGCGTGGAAACAAACGATCTTCTATCCGTATCTGCATGCCTCCCGTTATGGTCGTGGGATATCGCTGATGCCTGTCGTGGATTCGGAAAAATACGACTCCAAGGACTTCACAGACATCCCTTATCTGGACAGCGCTGTAGTTTATGATGAAGAGGGAGACGCGCTGACTGTCTTTGCAGTGAACCGTCATTTGTCTGAATCGCTGGAGCTGACAGTAGATGTACGCAGTTTTGAAGGCTACCGCATTGTCGAGCATACTGTATTGGAGCATGATGATCTTAAAGCGACCAACAGTCCAGCTGGTGAAAAAGTTACGCCTCACAACGGCGGTAACGCCAAGCTTGATGACGGAATTGTAAAAGCTCATTTGGGCAAAGCATCGTGGAACGTTATCCGTCTCGCTAAGTCTCATTAATTCTCTTCTGTAAAAGGGTACAGCTTCGACTGTACCTAAATAAGCTCGCATTCTCTCTTGTAAGAGTATTACAAGAGCGGCAATGCGAGCTTTTTGCGTAAAATGAGCCATTTGTCCCTCCATAGATATAGGGTTCTGAGAGAAGGGTGGATTTTAAATAAATATTATGTTTATTACTAAATTTAACTAGACAAAGATGACCTTTATTCACTAAGTGCTCGTACTCCGTACATTTTTATGAAGTTAATTAGACCCAGTGCCAGACTTCCCAGGTGAAAAAAGACCCTATTATGTCGTTGTCAACGTACTGATATCTGAAATGCAGGGTGTGCAATCCGACTTAAATCCACGTTATACTTTAAAAGACAGTCTATTTAAATCAGATGATGGCAGTAGCATTTCGAGAAAGGAATGATCTCTATGAGTCAAACAGACCAATATCGTTTTCAAGTGAACTTGGGCGGTATGATTGATATTTTGGCCAATCATTTATATAGCAGTCCACGAGTGTTTATACGTGAGGTTCTGCAAAATGCAACAGATGCGATCACGGCTCGCAAGGAGCTGCGGAAGGTTGCTGCTGAAAGTAAAGTATTGAAAGAAGACAAGACCCTTGAAGCTACAGCTTCTGAGAGTAACAACTATGAAGGCAAAGTCATCGTAGAGTTATCTGGTGCCGGGGAGCAACAGGTATTGATGATTCAGGATAACGGCATTGGGTTGTCAGAAGAAGACATTCACCGTTTTTTATCGATTATCGGTCAGTCTTCCAAGAAGGGAGCCGATTTGCTGGCTTCTGAGACTTCGTTTATCGGACGATTTGGGATTGGGTTGCTATCCTGCTTTATGGTGAGCGATGAAATTGTGGTGCTGACCCGCTCGGTGAAGGAAGGCGTCTCCATGGAATGGAGAGGGAAGCCGGATGGGACGTATACGATTCGTCGATTGGAGACCGAACTGCCTGTAGGAACGCAAATTTATTTGCGCTGCAAGCCGGGAAGTGAGTTTTATTATGAGCCGGCGCATGTAGAGGAGTCTTTATTCTATTATGGTGCGTTGCTGCCGTATCCGGTCATACTGTCTGTAGACGGGGAGACCAAGCGCGTCAATCTTCCATCGACGAGCTGGATGCAGGACCCAGAACAATTACGGAGCCGCCGTAGTGAGGTGCTAGATTTAGGCTATCGCCTGATGGGCGAGCGCTTCAGTGATTTTATACCGTTGCGGACGGCATCGGGCAGAACAGGCGGGATTGCATTCATTTTGCCTCGTAGTGTTAATCTGAACAGCAAGCGGCTGCACCGGGTGTACTTGAAGCATATGTTGGTGTCCGATAAGGCGGAAAATGTATTGCCAGAATGGGCATTCTTCATTAAAAGCCTGATTTGGACAGATGAATTGCAACCAACGGCATCACGTGAATATTTTTATGAAAATGAGCAGCTTGATGCGGTTCGTTCTGAATTGGGGACCTGTATTCGGGAAGAACTGCTACGCATGGCGGAATATGAACCAGACCGTTTGCAACACTGGATTCGTTTGCACGAGCTGTCCATGAAGGCGCTCGCGGTCGAGGATGATGAATTTCTGCGGATTATGCATCGCTGGTTTTCCTTCGAAAGTACATTTGGGCGGCGTGAACTGAGTGAACTGATCCGAGAGGCGGGCGGACGTCCGTTGCATTACACATCGACAGTAGATGAGTATCGTCAGATTACGCATGTGGCGGCGGCGCAATCCATGTTGGTGATCAATGGCGGCTATATTTATGATTCAGACATTTTGGAAAAGCTGCATTGGATTGACCCTAACCTGCAAACAGAGCGTCTTAGCCCTGAGGAAGTATCTCTATCATTTACCGGGCTAACACAGGAAGAGCGCGAGAATTATTACGGTGTACTACGTGTCATGGATGCTGCTTTGCAGCCAATGCGTTGTCGCGCTGAGTTGAAGCGTTTTGAGCCTGCGAGTTTGCCAGTATTGTATACCATTTCTCAGGATGCACTGACCTTGCGCTCCATGGAAAACACGGTTGAGGAGACAACCTCACTTTTTTCCAATGTGCTTGATAGTCTGAAAGCAGGAGTCCAGCAAAATTCGGGCTACTCCACTTTATACTTTAATCTGAACAACCCGGTGGTGGCCCGAATTCTTGAAGCTACCGATACGCAGATGGTTACGGCTGCTACAGAAATGATGTATGTGAATGCGCTTATGATGGGTCACTATCCGATGAACCGCAGTGAGCTAGGGCTGATGAACCGGAGTGTACTGCATTTTATCAATTGGGGATTAGGGAACGGACAGAATACGTAATTGCGTAATTAAGGGAGGATTCAAATGGAAGAGACAATATATGAATTGATGGAGCAGGCGCAGGATATGCCCGGAGGGGCGGCAAAGCTGGCGATTCTGGAAGAGGCTGTTCGCTTGGCAGACACTTCCGGATTGAAGGAACTCGCTTATGAAATTCGGGGAGAGATTGTAGACTGCGCTATTTTTAACGGATACCCATTGAAGTCGCTGATTGCTTTTTCGTGGCAGTTGGGCCAATTTGATCAAAATCCAGAGGAATACGACGCAGATGAGCTGTTGTGGAATTACAAATGGATACTTGGGAAGGTGTGCAGCTTTTCCAATATATCGAAGACTCAAATAGAAGATCTGGCGGAGGATATGCGCAGACGTTATGCCGAATACGGGTATAATGAGCGTCCATATTACTATTATAAGTTCCGCATCGCGATGGACATGGGAAATCTGGAAGAAGCACGGCGATATCTGGATACCTTCCGCTTGATCGAACGGGACAGTATGAGTGATTGTGAAGCCTGCGAGCAGAGCCAGATGGTGCGGTTCTACTACTTGGCCGGAGAGGATGAGCAGGCGCTTGCCGTGGCAAAACCGATTTTGTCGGGTCGTATGAGATGTGCAGAAGTGCCGCATGTGACGCTCTCGCAGGTGCTATTGCCGCTTTATCGTCAAGGCGAGGTTGATCAGGCAAAGGAGCAGCATCGTAAAGGCTATCGCCTAGTCCGGGATGACCGTGACTTTCTGAAAACGATAGCAGAGCATATCGAATATTTGACGATTGCTGATCCGGTTCAAGGGATCGAAGTGGTAGAGCGTCATCTACATATGGCGCTAGACTATGAGAGCGGGCTGGAGCAGATGTATTTTTACGCGACGATGGTGAGTCTGCTGCAAAAGTTGGATACTTCGGGAGAAAAACGGTTGATCCGGTTGCCGGCTTCCTTGGAATGGGGGAAAGAGGAGCGCACATTGACGGAAATCATTGCGTATTTTAGGCCACTGGCAGAGTCAGCGGCGGCTGATTTTGATCGACGGAACGGGAATACGTTTTATTCCGAGTGGATCGGGAAAATTGTTCAAACGGCATAGAAGAAGTGTAGCTGTGACGAATATTTTATACTGCCCAAACAATGAGCAGGTATAATGTTCCTGTGAAATGACAGGAGGGGTTATGTGGTGACTGTAACCGGAAAGGTGATTAATTTCGCACACCGCGGAGCTTCAGGTGTATGTCCTGAGAATACGATGGCGGCATTCCGCCACGCCTTGGAACTGGGAGCAACAGGTATAGAAACGGATGTGCAGCGTACCCAAGATGGGCATCTGGTGCTGATTCACGATGAGTCGCTGAAGCGTACGACAGGTTGCTCACTGGATGTAAGGGATATTACGCTGGAAGAATTAAATAAATTGGATGCGGGCGGCTGGTTTGGTGAGAAATTCCGAGGTGAGCGGGTCCCAATGCTGGATGAGCTACTGGAACTAGCCCAGTCCTCCTCGAATACAATAATTAATTTAGAGTTGAAAAATAGCATTTATCTCTATCCGGGAATGGAGGAAGAGGTCATTGCTACCGTGAAGCGTTTTGGATTAGAACAGCGGGTAATCATATCCAGCTTTAATCACGAATCGCTGGCGCTCTGTGCGCAGCTTGCTCCTGAAATCAAGACGGGGGCGCTGTATATCGAAATTATGGTCCGCCCATCCGAGTATGCCACCCAATTCGGGGTTACCGCACTTCATGCCTACAAACAAGTGGTTACACCAGAAGCTGTATCAAAGGCTTTGGCATTAGGCGTCGTCTACCACCCATGGACGGTGAATGAGCCAGAAGAAATGAAGCGTCTGCTAGAGGCCGGGGTAAACGGCATTATCACGGACTATCCTGATCGGTTGGCGCACTTATTGGCTGTCCGCTCTTCCTAGGTTGAAGACACAGTGGAACTGCAACTAAGGTTTGCAGGGATATGAGCGTGGCTATTTATTGAAGAAAAAGACTCTCCTGTACGCACTCGTTTTTACGAGGCGAGGGAGAGTCTTTTTTGCCCTAAGCCGAAGAGCGTATCATCCACGATGGCCTTGATTCCTTTCTACTTGATGCCGAGCCGCATACGATAGCTGAACAGGATGTCTAGTGTTCTGCCCTGAAAATGATTCTCTACCTGCTTCACGAAGTGGGCTATATCTTCGTCAAGCGCTCGATTGCCAAGTTTTAAGAGACTTTGAATACCCCCTTGGCTGAGAGCGAGCCCTGTATAACGAGCTGCGTCACACTGCTCACGGTTGTGGAAAACAATCTCCCGGGTATATCGGAATTGCCCGCTACGGTGCAGATTAGCTAAATGCTGATCCTTGCTCCATTTATGAGCTTGCTGCTCTACTGGGGCTTCCTGTTCCAAAAGGGTATCCGCTTTGGTGATAAGCTCTGTATAAGCTTGCTCTATCTGCCATTGCAGCACCGGAGGCCAGTCACAGTCAAAGGCTGCGAACACGCCGCCCTGAGCCAAGATCCTGCCCGCTTCCTGAAGCGTGCTCTCGGGGTCCATCCAGTGAAAGGATTGAGAGCAGGTGATGACGTCTACAGTTCCGTCCTCAAAGGGCAGGTTGTTGGAGAACCCGCTTTTGAAGGAAATGGTTCCTGCCTTTGTCGTTCCTGCTGTCTCCAGCTTGTGCTGCGCTTTTCCTCTCATGTCCGAGTTAGGCTCGATACCGACGACTTGCCGAGCAACGTTTTCCCATATGAAAGTTGAAAGTCCTGTACCGCAGCCAATATCGGCAACGAGCTCTACGTTTCGCTCCAGATAGCGGCTGACGATTTCCACGACGAGTGACGGTGCTTCCGGGCGGTGCTGATCGTAGTTGTCGGCAAAACCGCTAAAACGATCTACGTTGCTTTGCAGATTTCCCTCAGGTATTATAGGTCCTCTTCCTCCTTAGTTTCGACCGGGCGGCCGAGCAGATTCAAATGCTGCTGTACTCCTACATTGTACAGGTTTACATGTTCATCCATCTACTCTCGTGATTTCACAGCACCCGTCGGATTTCGGAGGGGAAATTCCCTATTTTATCATTGAAGCAAGCGCCCACTCGCGCATCATGGAGTCAAGCATTGGACGCAAATCTTCGCGTTGCATACCCATGTGGAGCACGGCTTCCAGATATCCAGCTTTATCTCCAATATCATAACGTGTGCCTTCCAGTTCCAATGCGAGCAGTTGGTTCTGCAATGCTACCTGATGGAGTGCGTCTGTCAATTGATATTCACCGCCTGCCCCAGTGGACAGGTTTTCCAATATAGAGAAAATGGAAGGCTCCAATACATACCGACCAATGACTGCCTGCCGCGAAGGGGCATCTGCCGGAGAAGGTTTTTCAACAAGCCCGCCGACTTCGTGGATGAGACCGTTCTGGTGAGTAGAGTCAATAATGCCGTATTTACTCACATCTTGTTCTTCCACCGTGCGCACGCCGACCACTTGCTTGCCAGTCGCCTCGTAGACATCCATCATTTGACGGATCGCCGGGGTGGAGGAATTCATAATATCATCGCCCAGCAACACGGCAAATGGTTCATCGCCGATGAACTGACGAGCGCAGCTTACCGCGTGTCCCAAGCCGAGAGGTTCTTTTTGACGGATATAGTGAATGACTGCTTTACCCCCGATGCTTTGAACTTCACGCAGAAGATCGTATTTACCTTTGCTCTCCAGTACCTGCTCCAACTCCACAGACTTGTCAAAATGATCCTCGATGGCTTTTTTATTACGCCCCGTTACGATAATGATGCTCTCAATTCCGGACTTGATAGCTTCTTCTACGATATATTGAATAGCCGGCTTGTCTACGATGGGAAGCATCTCTTTCGGTAAAGCTTTCGTAGCTGGTAGAAAACGGGTTCCTAATCCGGCGGCTGGAATAACAGCTTTTGTAATTTTTCTCATAGAAACTCACTTTCCTTTCGGGATGGGGAACCAAATACCCAGTATCGGCTCCCGATATAATTGATGATCATTCCGGCTGCGGTGGCGATCAGCTTGTCTAAAGCAAGTGGCAACTCGGTTCCCGTGTGGAGCACTTGCAGTAATAGGGAGGTTATCCCTAATACGACCAGGTTGATGACGATAAATTTGGGTAATTGACGCTTGTTTGTGTCGTTTGATAGTTGTTTGTTGAATGTCCATTTGCTGTTCAAAATATAACTGTTGGCTGTGCCGCAGCTGTACGAAATGATCTGCGCTACAATGACCGGCACTCCGCCCCAAGCTAGCAGCATAAAAATAATATAATCTACGCCTGTATTCACCAGACCTACAATGCCAAATCGAATCATAGGAAGCAGCTGGGCCATGCGACTTTTCATAGTTTAGGCTCCATGACCGGATTTGGGTCCGGTATATACCGCACTGTTGCCGCGCACTGTGCGTCCTGCCGAAATCAGGCTTTCACGGGCTCCTTGCATGTACAGGGACTCGCGTGGTTCAGGGGCCTTCATAGCATGTGTCGGACCGTTTTCGTATTGTCCACCCAGATGCTCACGGACAATGTATAGCGGACGTGCTTTGGTTTCGTCATAAATCCGTCCAACATATTCACCCATAATACCGAGAATGATTAGCATCACCCCGTCGAAAATCAGGCTGATGCTAATCATAGACGACCAGCCCTTCATCACGTAGGAGTCGGTGAAAAAGTTGAGAAACAGTACGTACATCAGATACAGGAAGCCGGACATGGAGAGAAGTGCACCGATATACCCTGCCAGCTTGAGCGGCTTAATCGAAAAGGATGTGATCCCGTCCAGACTGAGCTTGATCATTCGTTTCAACGGATACTTGGTCTCGCCCGCGAGCCGCTCGTCGCGCTCATATTCTACAGCAGTTTGTTTGAATCCGATCCAGCTGACCAGTCCACGAACGAATCGGTTATTTTCCGGCAGCCGTTTCAATTCTTCTATGACCTTACGATCCATTAGGCGGAAGTCCCCGGTGTCGACCGGGATATTAATGTCCGTTGATGCTTTAAGTACACGGTAGAAGAGGCTGGCAGACCATTTCTTGAAGCGAGTTTCGCCATTGCGTTTGAGCCGTTTGGCGTAGACCACTTCATAGCCTTCCTTCCACTTGTTAGCCATCTCAACAATCAGTTCCGGCGGGTCTTGGAGGTCGGCGTCAATGACGACGACCGCCTCCCCCACCGCATAATCCATCCCGGCGGTAATCGCTAGCTGATGACCAAAATTGCGAGAGAAATCAATCAATACAATGGTGTCATCTCTGAGACTGAATTCCTTGATCAATTGGACGCTGCGGTCCGAACTTCCATCATTTACGAAGATCAGCTCGTAGGGCTCACCCATTGAGCCCATGACTTGTTTCAGCCTCCGGTAGGTTTCCGTAATAACAGCTTCCTCGTTGTACATCGGAATAACTATGGAATAACGGATGGGTTCACTCATTCGTAGTTCCTCCTCATTTATAATGTGATTTCGTATAAAGTACCGCTTCCGCCACGATCGTCTCCGCCAGGGCCACCTTGACCATCCTGGGCGTTCGCATTGCTGTTCGTCGTGTCGCTTCCGCTCTCGGTGGCTTTAACGTCTGTACTTGTTTCGTCTGCTGTTGTTTTCCATTCATCTGTAGGGATCAACTTGCCGTGTTCTTTGATCCATGCAGTGACTTCAGAGTTACCGCCGTCCGGTCCGCCGCCTCCACCAGAAATCATGAAGTACTTCACTTGTCCGCTTTCGACCAGCGCCTTGATTTTATCGACGGTATAGACTGGATCGGAGGATACAAAACCGTTCATAATAATTACTTTTTGTCCGGCCTCGACCAGGTAAGGAGCAGCCGTTGAATAATTACTTGCTGCGAAAAGGTAGGTTTCACCTGTGTTATTTTTTTGCAAATAGCTCAACGTTTTTTGATCTAAACTTTGGCTACCGTTGGGTCCTCCCATTCCTCTGGAACGGGTAGAAGATTTTTGCTCCGTGTCTGTACTTGTTTGTGTGCTTGAAGTATTTCCATCAGGACTGGAATTCTCTGCATTATTGGTCTGGTTATTCGTTTGAGTTCCTTCGGCTTGTTGTCCATTGGCGCTCTGACCTCTATTGCGATCATTGCCGCCCGGCATTCCGCCACCGCCACCGCCGCCAAATTGAGTGGGTCCGGCTTGTGGAATCATGCTGTTCCCTCCGTAGATGATCGGTGTCAATGCCCAATATGCAGGACCGATAAACATAGCGAGTACACTTGCAATGATGGCGAACCTTGTGAACTTCTCAGATTTCATTCGTGCCACTACCTGCAGCACCGTGCCGATGATCCCTAAGATCAATACCGTGATGGACCAGCCGCTGCCAATGGTATCGTTGTAATTTTGCAAAACAAACCAGCTAAATACCGAGGTTGCCAATACTGCTGCGGGTAACAGCCAGGAGAGCCAGTTGGAACGCTCACGATACTGCTTCCACAATTCTACGAATCCTGCTCCAAAGAGCGCTGCAATTGGTGGCGCGAGCATAATCAGGTAATAATGATGAAAGAATCCTGCTACGCTGAAAAATGCAGCTACGGGAATCAACCAGGTCAGCCAGAAGATGACCTCTTTGTGTTTTTGTGTGATATTACGACGTCGAGTGCTTGCAAGCAGGCCGATGGAAGCAATTAATGCAAATGGAAGCAGCCAGCTGGCTTGACCTGACAGGGAGGATTGGAACAACCGTAAAGGTCCTTTTTCGCCAGTACCGAACATGCCTCCACCAGAATTCCCTCCCGGTCCACCGCCTGGACCGCCCTGACCACCTTGCCCGTCTCCAGGACCACCTTGTCCGTTGCCGCCAAATCCACCCGGTGGCATTTGACCACCTGCACCCATGTTGTTGGCACCTGAGTCATCCGTAGAAGTAGTGCTGTCCAATGATGTGGTCGTCTGAGCCTGATCCGTGTTTGTGTTGCTGCTATTCGTTGCAGCGTTATTGTTCCGATCCGTACGTTCTCCGCCACGATTGCCACCTGTACCCTGATCTCCTGTCAGACGGGACAGGCCGTTATAACCAAAGGCCAAATTCAGCACAGAGTTCGTACCGCTACTCCCCATATAAGGGCGTTCATCTGCCGGAGTAGAGTCCACTACGACTGCCCAAGAGAGTGATACGATCAGGAGGACAACTGCTGATCCTACCAGTGTTGCTGCTTTTCGCTTCCAGTTAAACTTGGAAGCCAGCAGATAGAACAGACCCAGTGCGGGAACGATCATATAGGCTTGTAACATTTTTTCGTTAAAGGCGATGCCTACGACTGCGAAAGCAGCAAGGATCAGCCCGGTTTTGCTATTTCTAAGGCCTCTGAACAATAGCCATGTTGCGAGCAACAGTGTGAAAACCAACATAGCGTCGATGTTATTCGTACGGCTAACCGCTACGGCTATCGGTGTCGTTGCCATGGCGAAGGCGGCCAAACGTGCGGCCATCGTACCGAAGCTCGGTTTGACGAGCAAGTAAACGAGCAAGACCGATCCGACTTGAGCCAGCGCCTGTGGCAAGATAACGCTCCATCCGTGAAGCCCGAATATATAGGCGCTCAGTGTCTGAATCCAGAACACCACAGGGGGTTTGTCTACCGTTACCGATCCGGCAGAATCAAGTGAGGCGAAAAAGAAGTTGTGAAAGCTTTGTAGCATGCTTGCTACGGCCGTCGTGTAGTAGGTGTTTACATATTTGTCTTGCCAGATGTTGTATCCGTTCAAAAATGCGGATATCAGCATAATGATGATCAGGGGGATGTCCGCCCTGGTCTTAAACCATTTCTTAATCATGTTCATTCCACTCCCTGTGAAAGTTTCTTTGTATTTATTCCGATCTTGGCCCGGTGAACTACCGGCTTGCTATTATCATGCCAGACGTACCTTAATGCGTTCTGAGCGCTCCCTGAACGTTAGCTGAAAGCTGAGCAGGGGTGCTTTTTTTGCGACAGGATTCAGGTATATTAGATACAGGTGAAAATGAATCGACTTTTATATGAGAAAAATGCAGCAACATGAAAGGGAAGATGAATAATGAATCCAATACACGGAGTTAAAATTATGCTGGCAGATGATGAGCCTCATATTTTGCAATTTTTAGAGCTTGGACTGATTAATGAAGGATATGAAGTCAGAACCGCCGAGAACGGGAGTCAAGCGCTCGATTTGGCAAAAGAGTTTCGCCCGCATGTAGCGGTGCTGGATGTGATGATGCCGGAAATGAACGGTTTTGAGGTGTGCCAAAGTCTCAAGGAGACGGAGGATAACATCGCGGTCATTATGCTGACTGCCAAGGATGATGTCGACGATCGGGTAAAGGGATTAAAACTCGGCGCGGATGATTATGTTGTAAAACCCTTCAGTTTTAATGAGCTGCTGGCTCGCATTGAAGCGCGCTTGCGCAATCAGTTCCCCGATCTGCTGGGAGAAGTGGTTCACGGCCCCTTTCAAGTGGATGATCGACGGAAGGAAATCCGTTATCAGAGTCAGGTGCTGGAACTGTCGCCTACCGAATATGAACTATTGAAGTTTTTGGTGTTGAATCACGGGATTGTGTTAAGTAAAAGTCGTATTCTGGACCGGGTATGGGGGTACGATTTTGGAGGCGAGGATAATATTGTTGAGGTGTACATTCGCTCCTTGCGTGAAAAACTCAAAGACAAGGAGCACCGGGTCATTCGTACGCTGCGCGGTGTGGGATACCGGGTGGATCTGCTATGAAGGCGGGCGGGAAAAGTCGGAGAAAATATGCACTCCGTTCTCTCCGATCCCAGCTTTTGGCCAGAACGTTACTTATTTTGGCTTTGCTGCTCGTATTGATTGGTTTTCTACAATATTTTCTGATGAAAGATTTTCTGTATCGCAGTCGGGCAGAAGCTATGAATACGCAGCTGAATTCAATTCCTGCCGATTTATTGATTAAGGATTCGCAGGAAAAGAGCGGGGCTGGGGTAACCGTTCCTCAAGATGAGTCCAATCGAAGGAGTAATCGACCGGGACCGTTTCTGTTTTGGCCGGATATGTCGCTTGCTTCTATAGGTATAGACGGCACCTTCCAGAGCTTGTCCAATGAAAATGGACTTAAACCGCCGCGTCTCACCACTCAGCAGTATCAAGCAATGCAGCAGAGTAAGCGCATGCGTCACGGCTATCAATTAATCACGGATGCCCAGGGGAAAGAGCAACTGGTTGTATTCCGTCCGCTTGGTCCACCTGACCGTTCTTCCGGTTTACTTCAAATGGGCGTATCCACGACTTCTATGCAAGAGCAGTTGATTAACCAGCTCCGCACCTTTATTTTATTGTCTCTGATTGCACTTGCGATTGGGTTGGCGCTTATGCTTCCGGTGCTGCGCCGCACGTTGGTACCCCTTTCCAGGATGGTTGAGGCTGTCAAACGTATTGATGCGGGCAATCTGGCCGAGCGCTTTGACGCAGAGCAAGGGCAGTATGAGGTGGATCGTTTGGCGGTTTCATTTAACGGAATGCTGGAACGGCTGGAGCATTCTTTTGCAGCCGAACGGGAATTGCAGATGCAGATGAGACGATTTATTGCGGACGCCTCCCATGAACTGCGCACCCCGCTCACGTCTATTCACGGCTTCTTGGAAGTGTTGCTTCGTGGAGCTGCATCCAATCCGAAGCAGCTCCAATCAGCATTAGAAAGTATGTATGGTGAATCCAAGCGGATGAATAAGCTTGTCTCTGACTTGCTATTGTTGGCTAAGCTGGATCGAACACCGGAGTTAAAGCTGGAAGACATACCATTAGATGCGTTGCTGCTGGAAATGAAACCGCAGCTTCTTATGCTAGCAGGTACACGTAAAGTGGTTTTTGATATGACGGCAGGTATACGGGTATTGGCAGAAGGGGATAAAATCAAGCAGGTCGTGCTCAATCTGTTTCACAATGCGGTTCAGCATACCGATATGGAAAGAGGTGTAATCCAGGTAAACCTGTCTGCAGGTAAGAAGTTGGTGGATATCCAAATTCGTGATAACGGGCCAGGCATGAGTAAAGAACAGCTGGAGCGGATATTTGAGCGTTTTTATCGTGGAGATGAATCGCGTACACGTAGCTCAGGCGGGGCGGGTCTTGGTCTGGCCATTACACAGTCTATCGTGGAAGCACACGGCGGGAACATTACAGCCGAAAGCACCCTGGGAACGGGAAGTGTATTCAAAGTAACGCTACCTTTAGCGGGAACAGTATAGTATTGCAGATTATGGCGTAACATAGAAATAGCCCCCCGAACCGCAGCTTTGGTTATAACACGGCTCGGGAGGCTTTTTAATTGTTAGTTAATCAGCGCAGCTTTTTGTAAGAGCACATGCAGCACCTTGGCAGATGCCTCACGGGTTGTAGGTGCATTCGGCTGGAAGTAGGAGGAGCCTTTAATCGCTTCTCCGTTAATGATGCCTGCTGCACTTACTTTTTCAATACTGTCCTTGGCATAGCCTGCAAAGGATGAAGCATCATGGTACGGTGTACGTGCAGGGCCATCGGCTGCTGCTTTGATTTGAAGCAGGTCTATAGCTTTACCCAGCACGACAGCAATTTCTTGACGACTGATATTAGCATTCGGATCGAACTTGTCGCTGCTGCGGCCCGTAATCAATCCAGCTTCATAAGCGGCTGCCACATCGCCGGAGTACCAGCTACCTGCCGGGATATCACTGAATGGTCCAGCAGTACCTGGTGTCAGGCCGAGTGCCCGGGTTACCAGGGCTGCAAATTCTGCACGTGTCACGTTCTTCTTCGGTGAGAAAGTCGTGTCGGTCGTACCGTTGATCAGCAACTTGTTCGCCAGCGATTGAATTTCGGATTGGGCATACGACGATGAAATATCTTCAAAGCTAACGGGACGTGTCGCCGCTGCATACGTCGAGAAGCCCAGACGGCTTACCTTGACGACGGTAGATCCATCAGCCTGCTTGGTGAAGACGGATGGAACGGGATAGACATTTCCGTTTGCCGTATAGAGTACACCGGCTGTATTGGAATCAATTTGACCAGGTACTGTAAAAGATCTGCTAATAAACTGTCCTGGAGCAACTTTGAGCGATTGACTCTTGCCACCAGTGACAACGTTAGCTTCAAACCCTACCGGGGTGCCGATCACATTGGAGCCTTTCAGCTTGCCTGTAAATGTACCGCTCGCCTCTGCTTGGCTGCTGATGATCACTTCAATGCCTGCACCAGCAGGAACATTTTTCAGAGCGGATACTGGCAAAGCCAGAGAGGAGCCTGTATTGCTTACAATCAAGCTGCTTCCTGCTGCAGCCTTGCCCAGCGTTACCAGTTGTGTGGAAGTGAGCGATGCTTTCGTCGTTTGGCCTGCTTGGCTAGTAGCCGACAGTACAATAGCTGTCGGGCTGGAACCTGCTGCTGTCACGGCAGCCTGCAAATCTGCATCGGTTACTGTCAGCGACTGTACATTATTGTTCAATGCAACGGCTGTAGTGACAGTTTTAACAGCCTGTCCTTGCTTCACTACGCTTTGAAGTGAAGGAGCAGATGTAGGAACAGGGGTGGATGTGTTCGTTGCAGCAGAAGGTGTAGTATTGCTTCTGCCGCCACCTCCACCACCTCCGCCTCCACCACTACCGCTGGATGCGGCGCTATTATCCACACGAATAGCTTTAGTGGCGGTGAACAGTTTAGGGCCATCGGTATTGCGTTCAACTTCGCCCTTTTCATTCAGTTCAGGAGAACTGACTTCCAGCTTGTACACGCCATCTTTCAAGTGTTGAATAACGGGTTGACCATTAGCATCCAGCACAGGCTTGCCATTGTCATCTAATTCCACGTAACTTCCGTCAATACCCTTAAAGGAATATACGCCTTGTTTGAGGCGAGCGTTAGCTCCTTGTTCTTTGGAAGTCGTTATTCCATCAATCAGACCGATCAATTTATCATCTACGCCGTATACATAAAGCGCGATCTGGTTGGTTTTATCTGTGGTCAGGCGGAAAGCCAAATCTGTTGAGCGCTGAGCACCTGTCCGACTTGGGTAAATAATCGGGTTGGTAACACTCAGGTCCTGCAAGCCAAAGCCTGTCGTTGGATTTTCTTTGCCCACATGAACGACGAACGGCAAATGTAGTGTTGGCAGTCCGGCGCTTTTCAGAATAACTTCCCCTTCATATACACCTGTGGCTGCACCCGAATTTGGTTGCACAGACAGGAAGAACGGTTGCGATTTACCCGGTTCTGCCGAAATTGCTCCATTCGCGCCAACACCTTGCAACTGAACGGCAATGTTGCTCACGTCAGGTGTAGCAATCGGCTTAGTTGGATCAGAGGTTACATTATCATGTAACACGGTGCTGGCTTCATATTGCACAGTGTTAGCCGACAAGTTTTTGAGTTGAAGCTGAATCTGCTTCGCATCACTACCAGGTCGTAACACCCCGAAGCTGGCGGAAGGATTGTAATTCACAACCTCCTGCCGATTAAAGTTTTTGTCGAGAATCGTAATCTTTTCGACGGTTTCCAGCAGGGCTGGCGTCTGAATCGCATTAGCGATGTTTACAAGGCCTGCACCTTGGGAATACACATCATATTGGATTTTATCCTCATCAAAGAGTGTAACCGAAGTGTTTGCCAGAGCAGCGCGGATATCAAACGGTGTCCAGTTCGGATGTTGCTGCTTCAGCAACACGGCAAGTCCAGCCACATGCGGAGATGCCATACTCGTTCCGTTGCTGCGTTTGTAAGCTTGCTCATAGGATGCATCCGGATAGAACTTGGCGAAGGCAGGGTAGGTTGACATGATGCTAACCCCTGGTGCGCTCACGTCCGGCTTGATGCTCAGCAGTTCATCGCCATTGGGTCCGCGGGAGCTAAATCCGGCCATGGTATTACCAGGATTGTCAGTACGATGATACTCTTCTCCAAAAGCAATAAAGAATTTTTGTTTGTGGTTTTGGCTTTCAATGATTTGTCTTGCCAGTGCTCTACCTTCTTTTCCTGTCATGTCAAAGGTAGGGATATAATCTACATTGTCTCCTTGATTCGAATTAATGTAGCCATCGTAACCAGGGATAGCTTCACTCAGATTGGCTCGTGTGCTGTCGCCAGATTTCGCTTGACCATTAAAAATAATAATAGCCTTTGCACCATTTTGTTGTGCGTTTGCGATCTTGTCTACGAAGCCCAAGACGCCACGCGATACGATCACAACCTTATCTTTTACATCTTTAGAAGTGAAATCATCTGGATATCCCAAATTGGCATAAACCAATTCCAATGGTTCTGTCCCCATAATAGAAGAAAAATCCTCATGAAAAGTTTGCCAAGCCATCATATTAAAATTGTAATAGGTATCTGATGTAACTGTTAAAGGCTTTTCATCATTACCATAGGTTACAAGATTAACGGATGCTTTATTTGAATAGCTATGGCTCGGGGAAGTGGCTGCACCGACGGAAATCGCCAGCTGGGATGTTGCGGGAGAACCCATGGAATAAAAGTAGGGTCCTTGTTGGGCCGCATTACCATTCGCTATGACCGCGACTACGCCGGAAAGTACAGCATTATTAATAGCAATGGAATCCGGGGAGTTCGGGTCCTTTTCGGAATCCGAGCCCAGCGACAGGTTAATGACGTTCATACCATCTTTGACAGCACGTTCAATACCATCAATGACCTGTGCGGAGGAACCGGAGGAGCGACCCGTCTTGGTATTGCGTCCAAGCACTTTATACACGTATAAGTCCGATTTATAGGCAATACCCTTTTGCACAATATCCGAGGATTTATTGGCGGCTTTACCAGCAATTGTGCCAGAGACGTGAGTACCATGTGTCGTTCCGCTAAAACCTGTGCCGAATGGATCATTCTCCTTTTCGAGGAACGGTTCCTCGTAAGGGTCGTTGTCCTGTTCAAAAGAGTCATATCCGCCTTTGTAGGCTTCTTTCAAGTCCGGATGCTCATAATCGATACCGGTATCAATAACCCCGACCTTGATTCCCGCGCCATTCAATCCTTTGGCCCAGGCTTCAGGAACACCAATCTGGTCCAGCGGTGCGTTATCATAAGTGGCTTCACTGGCTGTAAGTGTTGGCGGGTCCTGTACGGGGATGGAATAATACGTTTTGTTTTCATGAATGGATTTTACGCCTGGCAGTTTAGCCAGTTCTGGAATCTTATTGGCTGGCAGTGTGACCTCCAAGCCGTTAAGCACCGTGTTGTACTGGTAATTCACCTGAAGAGAAATACCATGCTCAGCGGCTTGGTCTACGAACGTAGTTTGCTCAGTGGCAATCGCGGATTCCGCTTTTTGCTCAGATTGAGCTGTAAAAGCTTGGACGCCTGAACGTGCTGCATATTTGTCCACGGCTAAGGGCTCACCATCAAGCTGTACGATGACTCTGACCTGACGGGAAGAATCTGTGCTGAGCTCTGGCGAAATGAAGGCCGGAGCCGCCTCAATAGTCAATGCTTGCTGAGCTTCCAGAAATGAGTTGATTTGCAGATCTGCGCTAGCAGCAGAACTGACAGACGGCAGAGACAAGCTTACCGTCAAGGCAAGAGCGAGTGATACGACAGGTATTTTTTGCAAAATGATCGGCTTTTTCAAAGATTTCCCTCTTTTCAATCAAAATATGATATCTCTACATACTAGGATTTGAAGCCACTGCCGTTATTCTCACGCCTCCCTTAATATCTAAAATAATAGAATTGACCACTGGTGACTAACTTGCCAGTTTTGAGGCATATCTTACCATATTGGTGGGATATATTACTATATGTTTTTTATATTTTTAGAAAAAATAAGGTTAACATTACATGTAGATTCCATGGAAATGTTATGAATTTACTAGATTATTTTTGTAAACAATCGAAGAGGAATGGGAGAATGCGAGATTTAATGATATAATCTGCATTGGAATTGTTGAGGTTTCACAATCATGTAAAATGCCTAAGGCAAAGGAGTCGATTATGTTGGCAAAAACATTGATTTTCGGGCATAAAAATCCGGATACGGATACCATTTGCTCAGCTATTGCTTATGCAGACTTAAAAACCAAACTGGGCGCGGACGTAGAGCCGGTTCGTCTGGGCGAGGTGAACGGGGAAACGCAGTATGCACTGGATTATTTCAAAGTGAGCGCGCCACGTCTGGTTGAGCAGGTTGCTGCTGAAACGGACAACGTCATTCTGGTCGATCATAATGAACGCCAGCAAAGCGCCGCTGATATTGACAAGGTACGTGTAACTGAAGTCATCGACCATCACCGGATCGCTAACTTTGAAACAAGCCAGCCGTTATACTTCCGCGCTGAGCCAGTGGGTTGCACAGCCACCATTTTGAACAAGCTCTACAAGGAAAATGGTGTAGCAATTCCGAAAGATATCGCAGGTCTAATGTTGTCCGCGATTATTTCCGATTCTCTGTTGTTTAAATCCCCAACCTGCACGGATCAAGACGTAGCTGCTGCTCGTGAACTGGCTGAAATTGCTGGTGTGGATGCAGATCGTTACGGATTTGACTTGCTTAAAGCGGGAGCTGACTTGAGTGGTCATACCATTGAACAGTTAGTAAGTCTGGATGCCAAAGAATTTCAGATGAATGGTCGCAAAGTGGAAATTGCTCAAGTGAACGCAGTAGACGTAAACGATGTGTTGTCCCGTCAAGCTGATCTGGAAGCTGCATTGGCCCAAACCATTGAAGCTAAAAATCTTGATCTGTTCTTGTTCGTCGTAACAGACATTGTGAACAGTGATTCCATTGGTATTGCGCTGGGAAGCCAAGCCCAGGCAGTTGAAAAAGCCTATAATGTTCAGTTGGACGACAATAAGGCTGTTCTGAAAGGCGTCGTATCGCGCAAATCGCAAATTGTACCTGTATTGACTGACGCTTTTAACAGTTTGTAATGATAAATAATAAGCCTCCTGAACCCGACTGCATAATGGCAGTGGCAGCAGGAGGCTTATTTTTATTTCTTCAGTTCTGCCAGACGTCTCCGATGCGGAACTCAAATGCCAATTTCAACTTCAGCGCTGCCCATCATGAAACCGCTACCATGAAAAATGAAGAATACAGGGAGTGGATGATCCTTTCTTTCCGATGTACTTTGGGAGAATACGAAGGTTTGAAATCGGACGCAGCACCCATTCTGCCAGCAGATATGCGGGCAAGTTTGACGAACAGTTTTTGCCTCAGTCTTCGCACCATTTTTCTCTCTTCTCTCTGGAGTCGGTTAGACGCGAACCTTTGACATCTTCAAACGCAGAACGTACGCGTGACAAATAGGTTTGGAACTGACAGATTTCCGACTCACTAAAGTCTGACATCAGACGTGAAGCCAGCCCTACGAAAAAGGGATCCATCTGTTGAATTTTACTTTTTCCTTTATCGTTCAGGGACACGAACACTCCCCGCTTGTCATTGGGATCGTCATATTTATTAATGAATCCCTCTTGTTCGAGAGAAATAACCATGGAACTGATTGCTGCCCGGCTTACACCCATCTTTTCAGCCAAAGCAGAAGGAGAAGACATTTCATCTCTTTGTGCTGAAAGTACACAAAGCGCGATATATTGCCCGTAGGAGAGACCAAATTCACGTGAACGCTTCTCCATGTTTTTACGTATTTCATAAGTTATGGAAAATAAATCTACCAAAACACCAATTGGTTTATTGCCACCTGGAAAGAGATTATAGGCCAGTTGACGAATTTCGGAGTCCAAAAAAAAGAACATGCGATCCACCTCGATGTAGTTAATTAGTTAACTGTAATTTAATTAACCACTGGTTGCAATGATTTATACAAACTTTGTTCCGCATTTTTTGAAAATATATCTGTAAAACGTCACATCCAGGGGCCGATACACTGATCGAGGTCCTGATTCACAAAGGCTTGTATGGAGGGCTGACGCAGGGTACGTCCTTCTTGCCACCGCCACTCACTATATTGAACCTTGGCGGTATACATGGGTTGCACCCAAAACGCATCTTGATGCCGATCCGGTTTATTGCTAAAGGGTCGTTCCGATATGGTATGTGGTAGCAGGCGCTCGGTAAGCTGACGCCAATCTTCCCGAGTCAGCTTGCCCGTACCCACATGCCCGATATAGCGCAGCATTCCTTGTTTATCATATTGGCCCAGCAACACAGCGTTGATAATGCCTCCGTTCAGGGTATAGCCACCGATAACGGCAATGATATCGCCATAATTTTTGACCTTGAGCCATCGTCCGTCCTTTCCGCCCAATGTGTACGGACTATCCAGCTTTTTACACACAATACCTTCCATTCCTTGGCTGCACATAACCTGAAATAGAGCTTGTCCATCAGGATGAGCGGGAGCCAGTTGAATCCGTTCATTCGGTATGATGATCTGATGCAGCAGTTCAAGCCTTTCCTGTAACGGTTTAAGATGAACCCACTCCCCGTTCAGATAAATAATATCAAACAACATGTAAGTAGCAGGCACAGCTTCATAGGCTGACTGAATTCGATCCGTCCGACGAATCAGATCCCGTCGCATAATTTCATGGAACGATGGTTTACCGTCGGCACCGAGTGCGATCATTTCCCCGTCCAATATGACCGAATCAGCCTTGCAGTAGGAGGGGAAGAGAGCAAGCTCCGGGTATAAAAGCGTTCGTTCGTGCTGTTTGCGGTTGAACAGGCGTGTGCTGCCCTGGTTGTGATACGTCAAAATTCTCGTACCGTCCCATTTTATTTCGTAACGCCAAAGGCCTGTTGCATCTACAGGTACTTTTTCGCTCAGTTCCGGTTCAAACGGGATGACGGGTTTTATTTCTGTACGCAACGCAGCACCTCCCTTGCCTTTATATGAATAAATATAGTGTCGACGATAGATCTTATTTTATGTATCAGGATTTTGCAAAATTTGATTCCAGTCGCTCCGAAGTGCAAGATATAGACGAACTAAACCATTTCGATGTATATCTTGTTCATTGGAAGTCGCTTATGGGATTTTTGCAAAATCCTCGTATGTGATGTTTCTCTGATCCCTAAATAGGGGAATGATAAGAATATCTAGCGTCGGCATGAAGTGATTGCATTAATTCGTTAGCATGAGTTTTACGGGATTTTCTTCAGTCAGAAAGGGGATTGGTCTCATGAGACAAATTCGCGAGGAGGACCATGCAGTAGTCATGGTGGATGATGGACAGGTAGTTGCAGAAGTAGGTTATAAATCCGTAGATGACCACTCATTGGTCATTGACCATACATTTGTATCCGAGCAGTTACGGGGTCAAAAAATTGGCAAGGAGCTCATCGACAGAGTGGTTGAGATGGCAAGAAATCAGCATAAAAAGGTTATCCCTGCTTGCTCGTACGCACTTGCTCTGTTCAAGCGCCATAAAGAATACAGTGACGTGTGGCAGCAATGAATATGGATCATCAAGGCTGCTTAACTGCATAACCGACACAACACCGGAGCGGGTAATCAGACTCTTCCGGTGTTTTTTTTGTGTGCATAAAGCTTTTAAAAAGAATGCATTCTACCGTTGATATAGGGAAACAAAGGGCTATCCTCAAATGTTGAAGCACATTTCTTGCCGGATGGCTGTGAAATTGTTCATACTGTTGTCACTTCACAGGCTAACTATGAGTTCTATATAATATATTATGGTTATGACCGCAAAAATAATGAAAACCTGAATTTAAACGAAGGAGACGCTCATGATGAATAAAGCGAGTGAGGACAAGCAGTACGTTCCAACGAGCAATCGTAATTTTACAACCTTGATTATCACCGTTTCCATTATAGCCAACGTGATTATTTTGCTGCTATTCTTTTCGCCGATCGGATACCAGGGGAGTGTCAGTTTTGATCTCACTATTTTCCCAAGGTTGAATGCGATTTTTAACAGCTTCACGTTTATTTTCCTGGTGGCTGCATTGGTTGCTATTTTCAAGAAGAACATCAAGGTGCATAAAACCTTTATTCTGCTGGCCTTTGCCAGTACCGTTTTATTTTTATTTTCCTACCTGACCTTTCACTACATTTCG
The DNA here is from genome assembly GCF_054602585.1 of Paenibacillus sp. SEL3. Classification (NCBI taxonomy): domain Bacteria; kingdom Bacillati; phylum Bacillota; class Bacilli; order Caryophanales; family Paenibacillaceae; genus Paenibacillus; species Paenibacillus sp. SEL3. The sequence continues at coordinate 3,610,575 of NZ_CM137725.1, forward strand.
CCGGAAACTGCAAAATATGGCGGTGTGGGTATCCTTCGTCCGATTTACTTTACATTGTTGATTTCGCATAGCATACTGGCTGCAATTATTGTACCGCTGGCACTGTTCACGGTTGTATGGGGATGGACGATGCAGGTAGCAAAACATCGTAAGATTGCGCGCTGGACGATGCCAATTTGGCTATATGTGAGCTTGACCGGGGTACTGGTGTACGTTTTCATGGCCCCATACTATTAATAGATGTGAACCCTTTGATGGGTTGATTTAGGGAAATGGCGTCTCTGCTGAAGAGGCGTCTTTTTTGTATCCAATAAAAGAAAAATTATTCCTTCTAAATTTATTTTATTAAAAAAACGTTCCTTCTATAACGGTATTTCTGCTATAATTTGCCTTAATCAACTAAGAACAAGGGGGTCACCATGTGACAAAGAAAGCGAAAGGCAGGTTACGGTTGCTTGTATCTATGCTGGCGCTGGTTGTACTGCTGAGCAGCTGCGGTGGTGGAGGATCAAAGTCGGAAAAGGTTGACGGAGGGAAAGTAACACTGCAATTTTGGACCATTGCACTACAACCTACATTTACCCCGTATTTCAATCGGGTGATTGCCGATTATGAGCAGAAGAACCCCAATGTCAAAATTGACTGGAAGGATTACCCTTATGACGCAGTAACCAACAAACTGTTGACAAGTATCGCTAGCAACAGCAGTCCGGATGTAGTTAATCTCAATACAGAATTTGCTAGCCAAATGGGCTCCAAGGGTGCTGTTGTTGATATGAATGAGCATTTGTCGCCCGAGGAAAAGGCTGCTTATTTCGAGGGTATTTATAATTCCACAGTCATTAACGGTAAAGCTTATGCGCTGCCCTGGTATACCGGTACAGAAGTACTTTACATGAATACAAAGCTGGTCAAAGCCGCCGGATTGGACCCTGCTCATCCGCCTAAAACCCGGGAGGAATTGTCTGAATGGGGCCGTCAGATCAATAGAAAAATTGGCAAGGCAGGCTATGCTCAGCAGCTTGTATCCAAGCTTTTCGCTGTGGACGGCATTCCTATCCTAAATAAAGAAAAGACAGCGGCGGCGTTCAATACACCAGAAGCAGTCACCATGATTGATAATCTAAAAAAACAGATGGAAGATGGCGTTGTACTCAAGGAAGACGCTGACTTCTCACAACAAGTGAAATATTATGCCGGCGAGCAGGTTGCTTTCGAGCTGGCAGGCCCCACGTTCATCAATTTTATCAAAACGGCAGCGCCAGACGTTTATAAGAACACAATTGCTGTCCCTGTCCCAACTGGCAAAGCCGATGTGCGGCTCTCCAACTCTATGGACTTGGTCGTACCTGCTAAGTCTGTACATGTGGACGAAGCAGTGAAATTTGCTGTTTTCTTGACAAACGCAGAGAGTCAAACTGCTTTTTCTAAAGCGGCGAATACACTACCTTCCACGAAAGACTCCATTAAGGATCCATATTTTACTCAGTCTGACAAATCATTAGAAGCACAAGCCAAGGTAGTATCCGCGCAAAGTTTGGATAAGGCGACAGATTATATGGTTGGTGTGCCCAATGCCAAAGATGTGAATAGTGCCATCGCGCGAGCCTTGCAAAATATTTTATTGAACGGAAGAGATACGAAGGAGACGCTAACTGCTCTGGAGCAGGAAGTAAACGATATTTTAAAGCAATAGGTTTGACAGGGGGGAGTGAATACTCCCCTCAGGCTGTCGAGAAACCCCCTGTTTTTTAATCAGGTTTAAAATGGCCACTTTGATCAAATAAAAATGGGTCCTCAGATCGTTTTAAATCGATTTTTGTTTTAAAAGTTGAGTTTCCCCAAATAAAAAATAAAGTGCCGGAAAGTCCGTTGGACTTTCTCGACACTCTGGGGGGAGTGAATACTCCCCTGTTCATTTATCGAAATCAGGTGGTGATGCAGCATGATCAAATGGTTGAGGTCGGAGTCTTTTACGGCCTGGGCTTTTATGACGCCGGGACTGTTATTGCTTGCCGTCTTTGTATTTTGGCCTATTATTTACAGCATTCCGCTGGCATTGACAGACTACTCTGTCATATCAGATACCCATTTTGTCGGTTTGAATAATTTTGAAGCGGCGTTTAAGGACCGTAACTTTCTTATTTCGATTTGGAACTCATTGTTGTACGTGCTCATTGTCCCCTTTCTCCAAATTTTCTCCATCCTGATGGCCGTGCTTGTGAACAGCCGTATTCCGGGAATCAAAATATTCCGCACGACCTACTACATCCCTGTTGTGACTTCAATGGTAGCTGTAGCCTTAATTTGGAGCTGGCTGTTGGGCAATAACAGCGTAGTGAACTACTTGCTCATACAGATCGGCCTGATTAGCAAAGACATACACTGGTTATCGGACAGCAACTTGGCCTTGTATGTACTGATGTTCATCACAATGTGGAAGGGACTCGGGTATTATATGATGCTCTATCTGGCTGGATTACAAAACATTCCTCAAGATCTGTACGAAGCCGCTAGAGTCGACGGTGCAAGCCGATGGCGTCTGATTGTTCATATTACTCTTCCACTGCTAAGACCTTACGTTCTGTTCTGTACCCTTATATCACTCATGTCAGCTATCCGCGTATTTGATGAAGTATATGTACTAACCAAGGGTGGACCGGGAACGGCCACGTTGACATCGAGCTTGTATATTTTTCAAAAGGGGATGGAGCAGTTTAATTTTGGGTATGCTTCGGCGCTTGGCTTAATTGTCGGTGCAATGATTGCCGTACTTAGTATTATCGTATTCCGATTCAATAGGAAAGGTGGTGTCAATCCCTATTGATGAATCTAAAGGATGACAAATTGCTACGCTCATCTCTTCCTAAAAAGGAAAGCAGCCGCATCATGCGCAGTCTCGCCCGAATGCTGAGAATGACGGTCACCTACGTGCTTCTAATGCTACTTGCCCTCTTTTTAATGGGACCGTTCCTCTGGCTGCTCAGCGTATCCCTCATGCCAGGCCGTAACATTTTTTCAACGCCGCCCGCTATTTTTCCGACCTTTATTAATTTCGATAATTATGTTCAGGTGTGGCAGTTCATGAATTTTCCAAAATATATGCTGAATACGGTCATCATTACGGTGTTGGGCGTTGTGCTCAATGTGGTACTCGCCAGTCTGACAGGATATCCCTTGGCTGTGTTTCGTTTTAAGGGTAAAAATCTGGTGTTTACGCTGCTGATTGCCACGATGATTATTCCTTCCTACACCGCATTTATTGTGCATTATCTGACCATTCAAGGGCTTCATCTGGGCAATACATATTTGGGTGTAGTGTTGCCTGGGGCAGTCTCCGTGTTCAACATTTTTCTGATGCGACAGACGTTTATTCATATTCCCACCGATGTACGTGATTCCGGTAAAATGGACGGCGCTTCGGAGTTTCGAATTTGGTGGCAGCTGGTGCTTCCGCTGGTCAAGCCAGCGCTTGCTGTAATTTCTCTGTTGGAGGCGATGTCGTTCTGGAACAGCTTTCTGTGGCCTATCGTTATTTTGAACGATTCGGAGCTATATCCGCTAGCAGCTGCGCTCACGTATCTCAACGGTCAATTTGCCTATAACTTCGGCTGGATTGCTGCCGGCACAATGATTTCGGTACTGCCGATCATTATATTGTTCCTGTTTACACAGCGCTACTATATGGAAGGTTTGGCGGGAGCGGTAAAAGGATAGCCAGTAGTCACGGCTACGAAGAGCCTGTGAATGGAAGGAGACGATTGCGATGGAACTGTCCGAAGGAACGGGGCCTTATTCGAGTGTAGGGCTAGCACCGCAGGAGATTCAATATTATTTTCGTGATGTGTATGACAGCGGGGAAAGGCTGGTTATCTCCGAACCGCGACTGATCTGTGAACTGTCCTCTCGCTTTGCAATGAATCAGGAGTATGAAGGTGTGCTGGACCCTGAGGGACCGATCAAGCTTATTGTGCCTCCAGGGCCGGGTGTACCGACTGAAACACGGGGAAGCGTGCAGTTGGTGCTCGAATATGACGGAATGCTTGCTGCAGACGGATATCGGTTGGACATTCAGAAGGACGGGCGGATTGAAATTCATGCTTCCAATAAAAGAGGGCTCAAATACGGTATGGATGCCCTGCATCTCCTGCTTCAAGTGGAACAGGAGCGATGTACTCTGCCGGTGATGTCTATTCGGGATGAGCCTTCCTTCCCGGTCAGAGGAATTATTGAGGGCTTCTATGGGAAACCGTGGAGTTTTGCGGATCGGCTGGATGCCGTCCGTTTTATGGCTACGCATCGGATGAACACATTCATGTATGCCCCCAAGGATGATCCATATCATCGTGAGCTATGGAGAGAGCCGTACCCTGAGGATACGTTTGCCCAGATTTGCGAATTAAAGGAAGCCTGCGAACGGCATGAGGTTGATTTCCATTATTGTATCAGCCCAGGGAACGACCTGAGCTTTGGCAGTGATGAAGACTTCCTTAAATTGACTGAAAAGCTGGCGGCCGTGATTGCGATTGGCGTACGTCATTTTTCTGTGTTAATGGATGACATTGACTACGTACTCAAAGGGGGAAATCGACATTTGCTGGGCCGCTCGGGTCACGCTCATGTCTTTTTGACGAACAAGGTGCATGCATGGCTAGCTGAACGACTGCCTGAATTTACGCTGACGGTCTGTCCTTCGGAATATTGGTCATATTGGGATACCGAATACAAAAAGGATTTCCGTGAGCGGCTGCATCCGGAGATTAAGGTGTTCTGGACCGGGTACTTTGTTTTTGCTCCACAGATTAGTCGCGAGCACGCCGCTGATAATCATGCATTCTTCGGGCATGAGCTGTGGCTGTGGGATAACATCCCGGTGAATGATTGTGACCATGATCGGTTATTCCTTGATCCGCTGCGCGGACGATATTCCGGGCTACCAGACTGTGGACATACCGGTATGGTGGCCAACCCGATGAATCAGTGGGAATGCTCCAAAGTGACGCTCATTACGATGTCCCACTATATGTGGAACAGTGAACGGTATATGCCTGAGCGATCTTGGGAATGGGCTGCGCAGGAGTTAGTGGGAGAGCGTGCGGATGAATTGATGTTTTTTTGTCGTCAAAACAGGAACAGCCGACTAGGCGGCAACGCGTATGAGGACGTGGACCTTGCTTTGCAAATGCGCGATATCCCTGCACTGGATATGTACTTTGAGCGGCTGCTTCAGGCCGTGAACGTCCTACGGAGCGTGCCTGCCGGTGATCCAGCGGCAGGATTCGTGTCCCAGGCCGCACCGTGGCTGGAACGTGCCGAGCTGGATGCGGGCCTGTGGCAGGTGTTGCGTCAAGCTGCGCTCAGCAGCGAGCGACAGGACGATGCACAGTCGGGGGAGAGCGGCACGCCGAGGAAAGCTGTTGACGAGCAAGAGCCGTCACCTCTGACAGACGAAATCGTAGGAGAACTGCGAAGCGGTATCACTGCTTGCTTAGAAGCGGAGGCTCGGCTGGGTAGCAATCCGGCGATCCGTGCTGCTGCGCAGTGGGGTTATGTCGATCAGGACGAACAAGGAAAATATCGGCTGATTTTGTGAGTATTTGCGCTGGATTAAGCAACCAAGGCAGCATAGCTGCCCTGAAAATAATCATTTGCCGTTAGGATAACGGTAATTTTCAGGAGAGGTGGAACGTATGGTGAAGCCCAAAACCCGATTACTTTTTATACCGCTGGATGAGCGGCCCTGTAATTATCAATTTCCTTATTTACTGGCACAGGGCACAGACTTTGAGATGGAGCGGCCCCCATTAGAATGGATGGGACAAAAGAAAACCCCTGGCGATACGACCAGACTATGGGCATGGCTCGAAGAACGCGCAGCGGCGGCTGATGGAGCCATTGTTGCGATGGATACGTTGCTGTACGGAGGAATCGTACCTTCTCGACTACACAGTATGTCGAGCGAGCAGGTCAAAGATAGAGTGAATCGGCTTCGCAGGCTAAAACAGCTATATCCGCAACTGACCCTGTATGCATTTCAACTGATTATGCGCTGTCCGCAATATTCTTTGGCTGATGAAGAACCGGATTACTATGCCGATTGGGGTCGTGAGATATTCAGAAAGGGCTTCATTGAGCATCGTCAGGAGCTGGGGATTGCTACCGCAGAAGAGTTACTCGAATTAGCTGATATCAACGAGCGTCTGCCAATGGCAATATTGGATGATTACCTGGGGCGTCGCCATGTGAATTTGGAGGCCAATGAAGTTGCGCTGGATCTCGTAGCAGAAGGTATCATTGATTTTATGATCATCCCACAGGATGATTCGGCTCCCTACGGCTATACCGCCAAGGATCAGCAGCGGCTAAGAAGTCGTATTTCTGAGCTTGGGCTGGATTTGAATGTATACATGTACCCGGGGGCAGATGAAGTGGGTTGTACGTTGCTGGCTCGTTGGGTTAACAAGATGAATAATGTAGTCCCACGGGTGTATCCCCGATTGTCTGCTTTGCAGGGGGCATTCGTAGTACCGCTTTTTGAAGATCGCTATTTTTACGAAACCTTAAAATATCAGATTATGGCGGCAGGTGGGCTGATAGCTTCCTCAGCAACGGAGGCTGATTTGATTTTGTTGGCTAACACACCTGGTGACACGATGGCAGAGGCTTCATCCCAGCAGCGTGCAATGACCGGATATGATGTACATCGAAATGTAGTAGAGCTGGTTGAGTACGGTTCTTATATGCTGCAATATGCAGGTCAAAATGTTGCAGTTGCTGATGTGGGCTACGCCAACGGCGCAGATCTCAAGCTACTTAGACTATTGAAGCAAAAAGGACTGCTTTTTAAGCTGGCGGGTTATGCAGGCTGGAATACCAGTTCTAACACGCTGGGCACCGTCATTGCCCAGTCCATACTGTATACCCACTATGGCTGTACGGAGGAACATTTGGATTTTCTGTCGCTGCGCTACGCCGAGGATGCCTGTTATTGCGCTGTGGTACGTACGGCTATGAATAACGGAATTGTAGAGCAGATGGGTTTTACCAAGTTTATGCTCGATGGACCGAGAGGCTCGGTAGCTGCGGTTATTCGCGGACGGCTGGAGCAGGCGCTCAATGAATATGTGAACGGGCCGGAAGGCCGCGTGGAAATTATAGATTGCTACATGCCGTGGAACCGCACCTTTGAAGTCGCATTAACCGTACGGCATCATGCTGAGAAGAGAGGGTGATTCCTATGGGAATGGAAGGTGTATTATCCAAAGTTCAGCACGGACTGATCGTGTCCTGTCAGGCGCTACCAGGCGAACCGTTACATGGAGCAGATTCTATGGTCAAAATGGCGCTTGCCGCACAGCAGGGTGGAGCTGTGGCGATACGCGCCAATGGCGCATCGGATGTACGTGCGATTAAACAGGCAATTTCTCTACCAGTGATTGGCTTGGTTAAGCGGGATTATGATGATTCTGATATTTACATTACGCCTACCCTTCGTGAAATGGAGGAACTGGTGGAGGCAGGCGCGGATATCATTGCGCTGGATGCCACATTACGACCGCGCCCAGCGGGATGCAAGCTGAAGAGGCTCATAGATTATGCCCATGAGCAGGGAGTCACTTCCATGGCAGATATATCGACACTGGAGGAGGCACTTCATGCGGCCTCCCTTGGCGCAGACTGCGTATCCACCACGTTATCCGGGTATACGCCGTACTCTGCTCAGATTGAGGGTCCTGATCTGGAGCTGGTTCGGAGAGCGTCGGAACTGGTTCCCGTTCCTTTAATTGCAGAGGGCAAAATCTATGATCCAGCGCAGGTTGAGGAAGCATTCCGAATGGGAGCACATGCAGTGGTTGTAGGCTCGGCGATTACCAGACCCCAATTGATTACGCAGCGGTTTGCCGATGCCGCAAGGAAGGCAGTGAAATGCATCTATGGAGATGAACGACCGAATTAAAACGTATTATCCTTCATTAACGAAATCGGAGCAGAAAGTTGCCTTGTGCGTACTGGAGCATCCCGCAGACATCATATATTTCTCTGTGACGGAGCTGGCGGATTTTGCAGGTACAGGCGAAACGACCGTCATGCGCTTTTGTCGGAAGATTGGTTTTAAAGGTTATCAGGATTTCCGACTGTCCCTAGCGCAAAACCAGACTTATCGTAAAACTGATATGGGCGAGGAGAACATCGACCCAGATGACGAACAAGATATTACGCGTACGGTGTATCACAACATGCTCGATATTTTGCACTCCAGTATGGGGCTGCTGGACCATTCAGAGCTTGGTCGTGCGATTGCGTGTCTCGATCAAGCGGGCTATGTTCAATTTTTCGGCGTAGGTGCTTCGGGGATTTCCGCGCAGGATGCTAAAAACCGTTTCTTACGGATCGGGCGTCGCGCCGAGGCTGTGGCAGACGGACATATTCAGTCGATGATGGCGGTATCCATGAACCCGGGTGATGTGGCTATCGGCATTAGTGTATCAGGAAGTACGCTGGATACGAACGATATGCTGCATAAAGCCAAGCAAAACGGTGCAACTGTTATCGCAATTACAAATTATGCGAAATCACCCATTACCTCCATTGCAGATATCGTGTTGCTAACCGCGGGCAAAGAAGCGCCGATAGAAGGTGGTTCAATCGGCGCTAAAATCTCACAACTATTCGTGATTGACCTCATTTGCGAAGGGCTTGCTCGCAAGCACGCGAGTCACACCAAACAGATGAAGGAAAAAACAGCGAGGGCCGTTATTGAACGAAGCTATTGAGATTTTTCAGTTGTGAATTGAAAACTGTGCGTTTCGACAGGTTCAATGACTTGTGTTTGTGGTGCTTATGAATGGCTATTTCATGTATTGCTATTAATAGAAGGTTTGTACAAAGAGCTAGTAAGCTTTTATGTAGGGTAACAAGGAGGTTGGTGTGGTGGCAGCTGCTGTGAACAGAGTCATTGGAATCGACATTGGGGGCACATCGGTGAAGGCCGCCATAGTGGCACGGGACGGATCGGTGCTTGATGAAATCCGGCTGGATACGGACGCTTCCCGGGGACGTGAATGGGTGTTGTCGCAGGTGTCAGAATCTGTGCTCGGGCTGTTGCGTTCTTTTGGAGATACCAGCCTCGGTGCCCATATAGATGTAGGCGCTCTTGGCATTGCTACTGCTGGCAGAGTAAATGTGGAGAGCGGCGAAGTTGTGTATGCCACAGATAACCTACCTGGCTGGCAAGGTACATCCTTAGTAACATGGGCTAGGGAAAAACTGGCTTTACGAGCGGTTGCTGATAATGATGCGAACGCCGCTTTACTTGGAGAAGCGTGGCAGGGAGCGGGGAAGGGCAAGCGACGCTTGGTGATGCTCACGTTGGGAACAGGTGTCGGAGGTGCATATATGGAAAATGGCCTCTTGTGCAGAGGGGCTCATTGGAGCGGCGGTGATTGGGGGCACAGTATTCTATTCCCCGGAGGACACCCCTGTAATTGCGGAAGAAAAGGGTGCGCCGAGCAATATGTATCGGGGAGCGCCCTCTTACGTCGAGGTAGGGAACACGTCGGTAAATTGTACCGCTCGGGAAACGAGATTGTGAAAGAGGCCGTTCACGGTAACCAGGAGGCAATTCAGGTGCTGGATGATTACACCGCAGATTTAGCTGTACTTCTAGCTAACATCTCAGTGACTCTTGATCCTGAGAGGATCATTGTAGGCGGAGGAGTATCGGACACGGGAGAGGTCTGGTGGCCCATGCTGGAAAAGCATCTGCACCAATTTGGAGTTCAAACGGAAGTAAGTCGGGCATTGTTGGGCAATCGCGCTGGAATTATCGGTGCTGCACGGCTTGCCTTCGAAATGACCGAGTCCTAGTACAAGAATGAAAGGGGAACGAACCATGACGCAAAAACGGCTTGATACCGACATTGTTGTGATTGGCGGAGGCCTGGGGGGGACATCGGCAGCTCTCGCGGCGGCGAAGGCTGGCATGAGAGTCATCGTGACAGAGGAGACGGACTGGTTAGGGGGGCAGTTAACTTCACAGGCGGTTCCCCCAGATGAGCATCGATGGATCGAACAATTTGGTTGCACAGCAACATACCGTGAGTTCCGTAATCGTGTACGTGACTATTACCGTCAGAACTATCCGTTAACCGAAGAAGCTCGAAATAATCCCATTCTCAACCCTGGGAACGGTTGGGTAAGCCGTCTGGCCCATGAACCACGGGTAGCTCTGCGGGTGCTTGAAGATATGCTCGCTCCCTATTTGAATACGGGGCGCGTTCATGTATACTATCACACCGTGCCTATTGCCGTTCAGACGGATGGGGACTGTATTACTTCTGTAACTGTCCGTACCTCGAATAGCGCTGATCATAAGTGTGGATTTAGAGTGCTGCACGGAGCGTTTTATCTGGATGCGACAGAGTGTGGTGATCTCCTTCCAATGGCAGGAGTGGAGCATACGAGTGGAGCGGAGTCGCGGGCTGCTACGGGTGAGCCTCATGCACTGGAGTGTGCTAACCCTTTTGATATGCAATCTATCACACATGTGGCTGCCGTAGACTATATTCCCCAGGAAAGCTTCATTATAGAGCGGCCGCAACAATATGATTTCTGGAGAAATTATATTCCTTCCTTTTCCCGTTTTCCGATTTTGAGCTGGTTTGCTACTGACGCGGATGATACCAGTAAACTAAAACAGTTCACATTGTTTCCTAACGATCAGGGCATTGTATCCTTATGGGATTATCGTCGTATTGTAGATCCCTCGATATGGAGCAAACCGCTAAATGATGGTGAGGTAACTCTTTTAAACTGGGCGCAAAATGATTATTACCTTGGGCCATTGATCGGTGTCACTGCTCAGGAGCAGGCAAAACATCGAGAAGGAGCGCGTGAGTTGACTCGTTCATTAATATATTGGCTTCAAACCGAAGCGCCCCGGTTAGATGGAGGGTTCGGCTATCCGGGAATTCGACTACGGGGTGATGTTCTCGGCACATCTGACGGTCTGGCTAAAACGGCTTATATTCGCGAGTCACGCCGAATTCAGGCCAAGTATATGATATCTGAGTTTGATGTAAGTCGTGAGCTTCGGGGAGAAGAGGTTCCTAAGCGATATACAGACAGTGTAGGTGTAGGTAGCTATCATTTGGATCTTCATCCAACTACGGTATCTCAGCGAACATTCTACATCCCTAACTATCCTTATGAAATTCCATTGGGCTCACTTATTCCGGTGAGGGTGCTCAATTTACTTCCTGCCTGCAAAAATATAGGGATGACCCAAATAGCCAATGGCTGCTATCGATTGCATCCTACAGAATGGAATATAGGAGAATCATCAGGAAGTCTAGCAGCTTACTGTGTCTCCAACGAAGTATATCCCATTGAAGTGAGCCGATCAGCAGAGCATCTTGGATGTTTTCAAAATGTTCTTCTTCGCCAAGGTGTGGAACTGCACTGGCCTGCAGAGGTATTTGAGCCAGAGGAAGTCATCAGCTAATGAAGGGGCAACTAGCCCCTCGACTGATTTTAAATGAGCTGAAAGATGAGTGGATTTATTCTAAAATAAAAAAAAACAAAAAAAGTGCTTGCTAAGTTGCTGGGGTTTATGATATATTATTTGAGCTGACAACAAAACAGCAGTTTCAAAAGCGAAAAGCTTGGGTGAAATGATTTTTAAAAAAAAGAAAAAAATAACCCTTGCATTTTTGAAACGAACATGATATGATCTTATAGCTGCTGAAAAACGCAGCGAAAGAGAAATGTTTGATCTTTGAAAACTGAACAACGAGTGAGTAAAACGATTTTGTTCGCAAAATCAAAACAAGAGATATTTTATCTCGTCAGTTTCAAAATGAGCTTATCGCTCTTTCTATAAACCAGCTTCGGTTGGTCTTTAATGGAGAGTTTGATCCTGGCTCAGGACGAACGCTGGCGGCGTGCCTAATACATGCAAGTCGAGCGGGGTTATTTAGAAGCTTGCTTCTACATAACCTAGCGGCGGACGGGTGAGTAACACGTAGGCAACCTGCCCACAAGACAGGGATAACTACCGGAAACGGTAGCTAATACCCGATATATCCTTTTCCTGCATGGGAGAGGGAGGAAAGACGGAGCAATCTGTCACTTGTGGATGGGCCTGCGGCGCATTAGCTAGTTGGTGGGGTAAAGGCCTACCAAGGCGACGATGCGTAGCCGACCTGAGAGGGTGATCGGCCACACTGGGACTGAGACACGGCCCAGACTCCTACGGGAGGCAGCAGTAGGGAATCTTCCGCAATGGGCGAAAGCCTGACGGAGCAACGCCGCGTGAGTGATGAAGGTTTTCGGATCGTAAAGCTCTGTTGCCAGGGAAGAACGTCTTGTAGAGTAACTGCTACAAGAGTGACGGTACCTGAGAAGAAAGCCCCGGCTAACTACGTGCCAGCAGCCGCGGTAATACGTAGGGGGCAAGCGTTGTCCGGAATTATTGGGCGTAAAGCGCGCGCAGGCGGCTCTTTAAGTCTGGTGTTTAATCCCGAGGCTCAACTTCGGGTCGCACTGGAAACTGGGGAGCTTGAGTGCAGAAGAGGAGAGTGGAATTCCACGTGTAGCGGTGAAATGCGTAGAGATGTGGAGGAACACCAGTGGCGAAGGCGACTCTCTGGGCTGTAACTGACGCTGAGGCGCGAAAGCGTGGGGAGCAAACAGGATTAGATACCCTGGTAGTCCACGCCGTAAACGATGAATGCTAGGTGTTAGGGGTTTCGATACCCTTGGTGCCGAAGTTAACACATTAAGCATTCCGCCTGGGGAGTACGGTCGCAAGACTGAAACTCAAAGGAATTGACGGGGACCCGCACAAGCAGTGGAGTATGTGGTTTAATTCGAAGCAACGCGAAGAACCTTACCAGGTCTTGACATCCCTCTGACCGCTGTAGAGATATGGCTTTCCTTCGGGACAGAGGAGACAGGTGGTGCATGGTTGTCGTCAGCTCGTGTCGTGAGATGTTGGGTTAAGTCCCGCAACGAGCGCAACCCTTATGCTTAGTTGCCAGCAGGTCAAGCTGGGCACTCTAAGCAGACTGCCGGTGACAAACCGGAGGAAGGTGGGGATGACGTCAAATCATCATGCCCCTTATGACCTGGGCTACACACGTACTACAATGGCCGGTACAACGGGAAGCGAAATCGCGAGGTGGAGCCAATCCTAGAAAAGCCGGTCTCAGTTCGGATTGTAGGCTGCAACTCGCCTACATGAAGTCGGAATTGCTAGTAATCGCGGATCAGCATGCCGCGGTGAATACGTTCCCGGGTCTTGTACACACCGCCCGTCACACCACGAGAGTTTACAACACCCGAAGTCGGTGGGGTAACCCGCAAGGGAGCCAGCCGCCGAAGGTGGGGTAGATGATTGGGGTGAAGTCGTAACAAGGTAGCCGTATCGGAAGGTGCGGCTGGATCACCTCCTTTCTATGGAGAATCGTTTCCTGCGATGGAAACATTCAAATTAGCAGGTATAACGTACCTGCGACCGGATATTCAATTCGGTTCATCACGTTCGTGTGAATGAAATGAATATCCTGAACTTACTCACTCGTTGCTCAGTTTTGAGAGCTCAAACTCTCAAGCTTCGACGAATACTTCATTCACACATTCGTGTGGAACCGAAATATTCATCGGGTTTCGCTTCGATGAAGCGAATTGCACCTTGAAAACTGGATACCGAAACGAAATTGCGTTTTAGAATATTCCTTTAAGCTGATCTTGTGCAAACAAGTGAAATAAAGGTAGCAGGTAAGGAAAGATCTTTTGCCTTTGGCAAAAAAAACATTCTTTATCGAACATCGACATTTTCTTTTATCAAAGAAAAGTCTAGGTTAAGCTACAAAGAGCACACGGAGGATGCCTAGGCGCCAGGAGCCGACGAAGGACGTGGCGAACAACGATAAAGCCTCGGGGAGCTGTAAGCAAGCTTTGATCCGGGGATGTCCGAATGGGGAAACCCGGCTGTCTTCATCGACAGTCACTTTCTGCTGAATACATAGGCAGAATAGAGGCAGACCAGGGGAACTGAAACATCTAAGTACCCTGAGGAAGAGAAAACAATAGTGATTCCGTCAGTAGCGGCGAGCGAACGCGGATTAGCCCAAACCAAGGAGCTTGCTCCTTGGGGTTGTGGGACGTCTCACGTGGAGTTACAAAGGAACCGGTTAGATGAAGAGGTCTGGAAAGGCCCGCCAGAGAAGGTAAAAGCCCTGTAGTTCAAAACTTGTTCTCTCCGAGACGGATCCCGAGTAGTGCGGGGCACGTGAAACCCCGTATGAATCCGGCAGGACCATCTGCCAAGGCTAAATACTCCCTGGCGACCGATAGTGAAGCAGTACCGTGAGGGAAAGGTGAAAAGCACCCCGGAAGGGGAGTGAAATAGATCCTGAAACCGTGTGCTTACAAGAAGTCAGAGCCCGATCTAGGGGTGATGGCGTGCCTTTTGTAGAATGAACCGGCGAGTTACGTTCCCGTGCAAGGTTAAGGTGAAGAGCTGAAGCCGCAGCGAAAGCGAGTCTGAATAGGGCGATCTTTAGTACGTGGACGTAGACCCGAAACCGGGTGATCTACCCCTGTCCAGGGTGAAGGTGCGGTAACACGCACTGGAGGCCCGAACCCACGCATGTTGAAAAATGCGGGGATGAGGTGGGGGTAGCGGAGAAATTCCAATCGAACCCGGAGATAGCTGGTTCTCCCCGAAATAGCTTTAGGGCTAGCCTCGGAAAGAAGAATCGTGGAGGTAGAGCACTGATTGGGTGCGGGGCCCGCAAGGGTTACCAAGCTCAGTCAAACTCCGAATGCCATAGATTTAGTTCCGGGAGTCAGACAGTGAGTGCTAAGATCCATTGTCGAAAGGGAAACAGCCCAGACCATCAGCTAAGGTCCCCAAGTGTGTGTTAAGTGGGAAAGGATGTGGAGTTGCACAGACAACCAGGATGTTGGCTTAGAAGCAGCCACCATTGAAAGAGTGCGTAATAGCTCACTGGTCGAGTGACTCTGCGCCGAAAATGTAACGGGGCTAAACACACCACCGAAGCTATGGCTTGATGCTTGCATCAGGGGTAGGGGAGCGTTGAATGCGGGTTGAAGGTGTACCGTAAGGAGCGCTGGACTGCATTCAAGTGAGAATGCCGGTATGAGTAACGAAAAGATCTGTGAGAATCAGATCCGCCGAAAGCCTAAGGGTTCCTGAGGAAGGTTCGTCCGCTCAGGGTAAGTCGGGACCTAAGGCGAGGCCGATAGGCGTAGTCGAAGGACAACAGGTCGAAATTCCTGTACCACCGTAATCCGCTATGAGCGATGGGGTGACGCAGTAGGGTAGTGACGCGGACGGATGGATGTCCGTCTAAGCAGTGAGGCTGATGTGTAGGCAAATCCGCACATCGTAAGGCTGGGCTGTGATGGGGAGCGAAAATTATAGTAGCGAAGGTCATGATCTCAGACTGCCAAGAAAAGCCTCTAGCCAGGAGAAGGTGCCCGTACCGCAAACCGACACAGGTAGGCGAGAAGAGAATTCTAAGGCGCGCGGAAGAACTCTCGTTAAGGAACTCGGCAAAATGACCCCGTAACTTCGGGAGAAGGGGTGCCTCGGTAGGGTGAATAGCCCGAGGGGGCCGCAGTGAAAAGGCCCAAGCGACTGTTTAGCAAAAACACAGGTCTGTGCGAAGCCGCAAGGCGAAGTATACGGGCTGACGCCTGCCCGGTGCTGGAAGGTTAAGGGGAGTGGTAAGCCCTTCGGGGCGAAGCTATGAACCGAAGCCCCAGTAAACGGCGGCCGTAACTATAACGGTCCTAAGGTAGCGAAATTCCTTGTCAGGTAAATTCTGACCCGCACGAATGGCGTAACGACTTGGGCGCTGTCTCAACGAGAGATCCGGTGAAATTTTAATACCTGTGAAGATGCAGGTTACCCGCGACAAGACGGAAAGACCCCATGGAGCTTTACTGCAGCTTGATATTGAATTTGGGTACGATCTGTACAGGATAGGTGGGAGCCGTCGAACTTTGAGCGCCAGCTTGAAGGGAGGCATCCTTGGGATACCACCCTGATCGTATCTAGGTTCTAACTTGGTACCGTAATCCGGTGCGAGGACAGTGTCAGGTGGGCAGTTTGACTGGGGCGGTCGCCTCCTAAAGAGTAACGGAGGCGCCCCAAGGTTCCCTCAGAATGGTTGGAAATCATTCGAAGAGTGCAAAGGCAGAAGGGAGCTTGACTGCGAGACCTACAAGTCGAGCAGGGACGAAAGTCGGGCTTAGTGATCCGGTGGTACCGCATGGAAGGGCCATCGCTCAACGGATAAAAGCTACCCTGGGGATAACAGGCTTATCTCCCCCAAGAGTCCACATCGACGGGGAGGTTTGGCACCTCGATGTCGGCTCATCGCATCCTGGGGCTGAAGTAGGTCCCAAGGGTTGGGCTGTTCGCCCATTAAAGCGGTACGCGAGCTGGGTTCAGAACGTCGTGAGACAGTTCGGTCCCTATCTGTCGTGGGCGTAGGAAATTTGAGAGGAGCTGTCCTTAGTACGAGAGGACCGGGATGGACGTACCGCTGGTGTACCAGTTGTTCCGCCAGGAGCACCGCTGGGTAGCTATGTACGGAAGGGATAAGCGCTGAAAGCATCTAAGCGTGAAGCCCCCCTCAAGATGAGATTTCCCAATTAGTAAGACCCCTTGAAGACGACGAGGTAGATAGGTTGGGGGTGGAAGTGCAGTAATGCATGGAGCTGACCAATACTAATCGGTCGAGGGCTTATCCTAAGATAAAGCGCAATAAGTTTCGGATCCAGTTTTCAGGGTGTAACCTTGAAGGTATGTAGAAATACATACAACAAGCGCATGGCTATTCATTCACAGGATAAGTGGTGAACTGAATAACCGTACGGAAGAATTTGCGTAGCAAATTCATGTTTGGTGGCGATAGCGGAGGGGTTCCACACGTACCCATCCCGAACACGACCGTTAAGCCCTCCAGCGCCGATGGTACTTGGACCGCAGGGTCCTGGGAGAGTAGGACGTCGCCAAGCGATATCCTTTAGAGGATGATAAATTTTTACATGTTAGGGCCTTTAGCTCAGCTGGTTAGAGCGCACCCCTGATAAGGGTGAGGTCGGTGGTTCGAGTCCACTAAGGCCCACCACTTCTAGAATAACAAAAAGATTGGGGCCATAGCTCAGCTGGGAGAGCGCCTGCCTTGCACGCAGGAGGTCAGCGGTTCGATCCCGCTTGGCTCCACCAATATTCCCTGATAGCTCAGTTGGTAGAGCACTCGACTGTTAATCGAGTTGTCACAGGTTCGAGTCCTGTTCGGGGAGCCATATTTTGAATATTTCTGACTTTTATATATTAAGGTGGCGGCGTAGCTCAGCTGGCTAGAGCGTACGGTTCATACCCGTGAGGTCGGGGGTTCGATCCCCTCTGCCGCTACTCGGAGAGATACCCAAGTGGCTATAAGGGGACCCTCTGCTAAGGGGTTAGACTGCGAAAGTGGTGCGAGGGTTCGAATCCCTCTCTCTCCGCCATAAATTTATTGAGACCAGAACTTATTTTGCAAGGCCCGTTGGTCAAGGGGTTAAGACACCTCCCTTTCACGGAGGTAACAGGGGTTCGAATCCCCTACGGGTCATAATATGGAGGCTTAGCTCAGCTGGGAGAGCATCTGCCTTACAAGCAGAGGGTCGGGGGTTCGATCCCCTCAGCCTCCACCATAAGAAAATTTGAGAAATGCTTATTAATGTCGCGGGGTGGAGCAGTTCGGTAGCTCGTCGGGCTCATAACCCGAAGGTCGTAGGTTCAAATCCTGCCCCCGCAATTAATTTCCTATTGGAAATGCCTCTGGAACTGTGGTGTAGAGGCCTAACATGCCTGCCTGTCACGCAGGAGATCGCGGGTTCGAATCCCGTCAGTTCCGCCATTTTAGCTTCATATATAATTGGCATATATAGTGCGGATTATATGATGTAGTAATAAAATTTAATGTGGCTCGGTAGCTCAGTCGGTAGAGCAGAGGACTGAAAATCCTCGTGTCGGCGGTTCGATTCCGTCCCGAGCCACCTTTCAAGTGGGAAATGAGTAATGTGCCGGTGTAGCTCAACTGGTAGAGCAACTGACTTGTAATCAGTAGGTTGGGGGTTCAAGTCCTCTCGCCGGCACCATTTTGGAGGATTAGCGAAGTGGCCAAACGCATCAGACTGTAAATCTGCTCCCTTACGGGTTCGGTGGTTCGAATCCATCATCCTCCACCAGTCTTTTCATAATCATATGGCGGTCGTGGCGAAGTGGTTAACGCACCGGACTGTGACTCCGGCATTCGTGGGTTCAAGCCCCATCGGCCGCCCTTTATTCTTAATTTGTTGGGGATTAGCCAAGCGGTAAGGCAACGGACTTTGACTCCGTCATGCATAGGTTCAAATCCTATATCCCCAGCCATTAAGAGCCATTAGCTCAGTTGGTAGAGCACCTGACTTTTAATCAGGGTGTCGAAGGTTCGAGTCCTTCATGGCTCACCATTTATAATTATTTTGCGGTCGTGGCGGAATTGGCAGACGCGCACGGTTCAGGTCCGTGTGGGCTAACCCCCCGTGGAGGTTCGAGTCCTCTCGACCGCACCATATTTTGCGGACGTGGCTCAGCGGTAGAGCATCGCCTTGCCAAGGCGAGGGTCGCGGGTTCGATTCCCGTCGTCCGCTCCATTATCCATACGGCGCCATAGCCAAGTGGTAAGGCAAAGCTCTGCAAAAGCTTCATCCCCAGTTCAAATCTGGGTGGCGCCTTGACTACTCATTATGGAATTTAATATGCGCCCTTAGCTCAGCTGGATAGAGCGTTTGACTACGAATCAAAAGGCCGGGAGTTCGAATCTCTCAGGGCGCGTCATTTCTTAAAAAAATGTATAATGTCGGGATGTAGCTCAGCTTGGTAGAGCACCTGGTTTGGGACCAGGGGGTCGCATGTTCAAATCGTGTCATCCCGATACTGTTTTGCGGGTGTAGTTCAATGGTAGAACTCCAGCCTTCCAAGCTGGTAGCGTGGGTTCGATTCCCATCACCCGCTTTTTGCTATAGCGGATTCTTGTTGCCTCAGTGGTGACACCTTATAAATAAAGAGAGCCTGTCTGGGGACAGAGCTCTCTCTTTTTTTGTATTTATCCTCATGTAATCCACAATGTGTTGATTATCCATAATCTTCGGTATCGGTGTATATCGTTCTGATCATGCAACTGGTATACACCGATAACCGATCTAGTGGACAGTTTTTACACGGGAATGGTCAGCTGGATGGAGGTTCCCTCCTCTGGAGCAGAGGTTATGCTCATAAATCCCCCTACCCCTCTAGCTCGTTCTTCCATACTGAACAATCCAACTCCCTCTCCTTGGGACTTTCCAGAGAATCCAATGCCTTTATCCCGAATGGTCACTTGTATCATTTCATTTTGATCCTCAACGTCGACATATGCCTCTGCTACATCTGCGTATTTGGCTACATTCGTTAATGCCTCTTGTACAATCCGATAAATTGCAATTTCCTTGCGAATATCAACCCGTTTACGTAGATTGCATTGAAAATGCACCTCAATCCCGTAATGAGAACAGAAGTTTTCAATATAGGTTCTTATGGCTGGGACGACACCCAGATCATCCAGAACTGAGGGACGAAGTTCCCACGCTAGACCACGAACATCTTTGATGATGTCGGTCACCTGCGAACGGAGATTCTCCAGAGTAGCACTAGGTTGTTCGGCAAGTTGGCTATCCAATTGGATAATAAGTGAAAATAAGCTTTGCCCTATCCCATCATGCAGCTCTCTTGAAAAGCGTTTACGTTCTTCTTCCTGTATTTGCATGACTTGTGTCATCATAGACTGAAGTTCAGCTTCTACTCTCTTCAGTTTAGTGACCTCATTGCGGATCGCTAAGTACTGATAGGGTTTACCTTCCTCGTCCATAAACGGAACGATCGTAGTATTCACCCAGTAGTAGCTGTTATCTTTAGCACGATTACGTATTTCTCCTTGCCATACCTCACCTGAACGGATCGTAGTCCACAGGTTTTTCATGAAGGCGGGGGTATGATAGCCTGAATTAATGAGACGATGATCCTGACCGATCAGCTCTTCACGACTGTATTGCGAAATCTCACAGAACTTGTCGTTTACGTACTGAATAATACCTCGATGATCGGTCAAAGCAACGATGGAAGACGTATCTAGGGCAAATTTCAGATTGGATAATTGGTGGAGTGAGTTACGCAGCGCATGAAGAAAAGGGGATTCTGGTATATAAATTTCCAGATCATTCAGCAGTTTATCGGTTGATTCACCAAAGGCATGCTGCAGTAAAGGGTTAGAAGGTTCATTCATAATGGAGCAGCCCCTTTTTTAGTGCGAATTTGACTAGCTCAGGTCGTGTTTTCAAGTTAAGCTTCTCCATAAGATTGCTTTTATGGGACTCTACGGTTTTGACACTAATCACCAGGTGCTCGGCAATTTCCTTGTTGGCATATCCTTTGGCTACCCAGGATAGAATCTCTTTTTCCCGCTCAGACAAGGATTCATAGGGTCCGGCTATGCCTTCCTGTTTGATTTTGTCCAGATATTCACTCATCAGTCGTTTGGTTGCATTCGGGTACAAATAGGCACTACCTTCGGCCACAGACTGGATGGCAGCGAGTAACTCCTCGTGAGGTGCGCTTTTTAAAATATATCCGGATGCTCCAGCTTGAATGGCTCGGAACAGATATTCTTCATCGTCATGCATCGTTAAAATAAGGACTTCTGTATCGGGCAGCTGTTTTTTTAATTCAGTGGTTGCTGTGAGACCATCTTTTCCAGGTGGCATGCTAAAATCCATGAGCACAACATGAGGTTGTAGCTCCACTGCCTTGCGGATTGCCTCATCCCCGTCTGCTGCATCTCCTACTACCTTAATACCGTTTTTGCCGTCCAATAGGGCCATGAGGCCAGAACGTACGACAACGTGATCATCCACTACTAGTATACGAATCAATTTGTCATCCCCTCGAACGGTAAAAAACCGTACGTTTTGTCATAATCATAGCAAATTTTAGGGATTTCAATCAACAAAGATAGTTAGGGACAGCTATATCAAGTATCTGATGAGGATCATTATCTATAGAAACATTGTTGAGCTATGGAGTGAGAGGGTAAGCACATAGTTGGCTAAGGCGTTGAGCTACTTGAGTAGCCTCGGCTATATCAGACTCTGTGAACATCCTCACATCACGATTACCAAGAAGCAGCACACCGTTGGGCAGATCTCCTGTGCTGGAAAAGGGAATGGCAACAGCAGAGTGAAGCTGCTCGGCCAGCATTAGTGCACATTCCTGACGCAGACGTATACTACCTGATAGCAAAGCACTTACAGTTACGGTACGCCCCAAGCGAACAGCCATACCGGCAATACCATGGCCAATCTTAAAAGAAATAAGGCGATAGCGATTGCTTCGGCTACCAGAGGCGTAATACCAATGCAACTTACCACCTGACTTGGACATAAATGCAAGGGCAGTGAGATCACCATAAATAGTATCTCTCAACTGGTTCAGTTCTTTTCGCATTTCATCCGTTATTTGTAGCATAGAAGACACATCCTTTTTCATAACCAAACTATATCTCTAGTTCATTGTAGTTTCGACAGTTGCAAAAGTAGATCGGGGAACCCCCTGATCTATAGGCGCAGGAAACACTGACTTTTCATCTGGTCGGATAAGGAGTAGGGAAATGGTCGATAAATGGGGCGTTAGCTTACTTCAGAAGTGATATTTATCACAGCAAATCAGGGAGTAGGAAGGTATAAAATCAGGTGTTCTCCCGATAACAACCCAGGCGTTAAAACATTATGATATAGATATCAGGTAAACACGAGGAGGACGCTAACAT
>NZ_CM137725.1:3637500-4342500 GCF_054602585.1 Paenibacillus sp. SEL3
AAAATGACCCCGTAACTTCGGGAGAAGGGGTGCCTCGGTAGGGTGAATAGCCCGAGGGGGCCGCAGTGAAAAGGCCCAAGCGACTGTTTAGCAAAAACACAGGTCTGTGCGAAGCCGCAAGGCGAAGTATACGGGCTGACGCCTGCCCGGTGCTGGAAGGTTAAGGGGAGTGGTAAGCCCTTCGGGGCGAAGCTATGAACCGAAGCCCCAGTAAACGGCGGCCGTAACTATAACGGTCCTAAGGTAGCGAAATTCCTTGTCAGGTAAATTCTGACCCGCACGAATGGCGTAACGACTTGGGCGCTGTCTCAACGAGAGATCCGGTGAAATTTTAATACCTGTGAAGATGCAGGTTACCCGCGACAAGACGGAAAGACCCCATGGAGCTTTACTGCAGCTTGATATTGAATTTGGGTACGATCTGTACAGGATAGGTGGGAGCCGTTGAGCCTTGAGCGCCAGCTTGAGGGGAGGCATCCTTGGGATACCACCCTGATCGTATCTAGGTTCTAACTTGGTACCGTGAACCGGTGCGAGGACAGTGTCAGGTGGGCAGTTTGACTGGGGCGGTCGCCTCCTAAAGAGTAACGGAGGCGCCCCAAGGTTCCCTCAGAATGGTTGGAAATCATTCGAAGAGTGCAAAGGCAGAAGGGAGCTTGACTGCGAGACCTACAAGTCGAGCAGGGACGAAAGTCGGGCTTAGTGATCCGGTGGTACCGCATGGAAGGGCCATCGCTCAACGGATAAAAGCTACCCTGGGGATAACAGGCTTATCTCCCCCAAGAGTCCACATCGACGGGGAGGTTTGGCACCTCGATGTCGGCTCATCGCATCCTGGGGCTGAAGTAGGTCCCAAGGGTTGGGCTGTTCGCCCATTAAAGCGGTACGCGAGCTGGGTTCAGAACGTCGTGAGACAGTTCGGTCCCTATCTGTCGTGGGCGTAGGAAATTTGAGAGGAGCTGTCCTTAGTACGAGAGGACCGGGATGGACGTACCGCTGGTGTACCAGTTGTTCCGCCAGGAGCACCGCTGGGTAGCTATGTACGGAAGGGATAAGCGCTGAAAGCATCTAAGCGTGAAGCCCCCCTCAAGATGAGATTTCCCAATTAGTAAGACCCCTTGAAGACGACGAGGTAGATAGGTTGGGGGTGGAAGTGCAGTAATGCATGGAGCTGACCAATACTAATCGGTCGAGGGCTTATCCTAAGATAAAACGCAAATAAGTTTCGGATCCAGTTTTCAAGGTGTAACCTTGAAGGTATGTAGAAATACATACGAAATACGCATTGAAATTCATTCACACAGCTGTGATGAATCGAGTTTCAATACGGTAGAATTTGCATAGCAAATTCATGTTTGGTGGCGATAGCGGAGGGGTTCCACACGTACCCATCCCGAACACGACCGTTAAGCCCTCCAGCGCCGATGGTACTTGGATCGCAGGGTCCTGGGAGAGTAGGACGTCGCCAAGCACGATAAAAAGAGCACAGCCCGTTAAGGCTGTGCTCTTTTTCCTATAACCGATTTATTTATCATTCACCTGAAAGATCATCATCATGGATTCGGTCAAAAGTTTTACGGTATCTTGGTTGTCCTTTATATAGTGGTGCCTAGTCAGCATTTTTAACTGAGGACAGTATTAACTGGGGGAGTTAATCTATTTCAACCTGTTCTGTCTGAAGGACACTCAAGGCTTGAAGTTTACGGGTAATTTCTTTTTGCCACTTGGTATCTCCGACTTGTACGGCAAGATTGAGAAGGTCCAAATAATCATCAATATGCAGGGAGGTTTTACTGAAAGTTTCTTTCACTGCGGTCCTTCCTCCTTTAAAGTCTATGTGTATTTATCATTTAATAATGATAATCATTATCAAAAAAACGATCTTATTCATATTATGCCTGTGTTCTAGATAAATTGCAAGTTATGATATGAATGAATTTTGAAGCACGCAAATGAGGGCTTGAAAAAACAAACCCTTCTCCTTAAGTTCACGCATTGTTCACGTCTTTTCTATGGAACATAATGAAAAGAACAAGCGGGCATTGAGTGTCCACCAATAAGGAGGGCAAATTGCGCAATGCTTCAACAAGAGGAGGAAAAAGACCATGAGCAGAACAAAAATGAAAGCGTTTGCTATTATGATGGCGAGCGCCTTGGCATTGACGCTGGCAGCTTGTAATAACGGACAAAGCGCAAGTCAGGGAAATTCAGGAGAACCGAGCAAAGGCACCGCAACGAAAGATGTTACGATTACCTTTCAGAACATCAATCCTGATCCGAGCACCCCTTCGTACAAAATGATTAAGCAAATTGTAGGTCAATACGAGCAGGATCATCCTCATGTCAAAATTGAATTGGATTCGCTAAATACAGATCAACAAAAGCTTAAGCTGAAAACACAGGCAGCGGCGAAGGAAGTGCCTGATATCACGATTGTAAACCCTGCTGCACAGATGAAGCCATTCGTAGATGCCGGGCTGCTAGCTCCATTAAACGATGTGGCTGATAAAGAGGGGTTAAAAGATACGTTCCAGAATGGACTTCTTAATTACTATAGCTTCGATGATAAGCTCTACGCTTTTCCGGACGGCAACAATATAGAAGTGGTGTTTTACAATAAGGAACTGTTCAAGCAGGCGGGAATCCAGAAGTTGCCGACCACCTTTGACGAGCTGATTACGACGGTCAAAACGCTGAAGGCGAAGGGAATTACTCCGATTGCCATTGGGGAAAAGGATTCATGGACGGGGTCCCTCCTTTTTATGAACATTTTGTTGCGTACGAATGAAGGACCGAATTTTCTCAATGATGTATTGGACGGTAAGAAGACGTTTAACGACCCGGCTTTTGTGGAAGCGGTGGATGCATTTCAGGAATTGGTGCAGGCAGGAGCTTTCCCGGATGGAGCTACGTCTATTGACTACAATGCAGGTGGTAATATTTTTAAAACAGGAAAAGCCGCGATGTATATCATGGGTACATGGGAAACGGGGTCAATTGATGCTTCTTCGGTAGCGGGTAAGGTAGGAGCGTTTCAATTCCCTACGGTGAATGGCAAGGGTGATGTGAATGAGTATGTAATTGCGCCGGGCAGCGCATTTGCGGTATCTGCGAACAGTGAACATTTACAGGAGACGAAGGATTTTCTGCATTATTTTGTTAAGGAGATGCCCAAAATTCAGTTTGATCTGAAAAATGCGATTGGCAGCGGTCAGAAAATGAAAGGTGATCTGAAGGAAGCGGGCTACTCCGAGTTAGCGATTAGTCTTAATGAGCTGTTCAAGAATGTAAAAGGGGGCGATCTCGCTTTTGATAATACGATGAATCCGGCTATTGCGCAGGCGCATCTGAGTAGCATTCAAAACCTGTTCGTACAAAAAGAAGACTCCGCACAAGTTGCCAAGGAACATCAAAACACTTTTGAAGCGAATAAATAAGTGAGGATTTTACAAAAATCCAGTAAGCGACTTCCGATGAACAGTATATAGATCGAAATGGCCTAGTTCATCTAGATATTGCACTTTGGAATGACTGGAATGGAATTTTGCAAAATCCCGAAGTAGCAGGCACTAGGGAGGGGGCGGAATGCTTCTTCCCTGATCGGAAATCATGTAGGTTGTACATCCTCAGAAGATGTTCAGAATCAACATAAAGGAGATTAGAGCATGAATGTACTGAAGGTGCCAGCACGTACCATTGCCGTTTTCGTGCTACCCTGCCTGTTGTTGTATACCTGTATGGTATTTGTTCCAATTTTGGTGTCGGTATATTGCGGATTGCTGGATTGGAACGGAATCGCCAAGGCAAAGTTTGTGGGGCTGGCTAATTTTGAGCGGATTTTCACATCAGATTCAGTGTTCTGGCCATCCGTGAAACGGACTATGATGTTCGCTGTGTTTTCCATGCTGGAAATTCCGTTTTGTCTGCTGCTGGCGATCTTGCTTAATCGCTATGTGCGTAAGGCCAATACGCTGGTAACGATGTATTTTCTGCCGGTTATTCTGTCGGTGGTCATTATCGGGCAGCTGTGGAAGACGATCTATAATCCAGCCTCGATGGGTGGAATGCTGAACGGTATTTTGCTGGCGATTGGGCTGGAAAGCTGGACACGCTCATGGCTGACGGAACCGCAGATCGCGATGTACGCCCTCTATTTTGTATCGTTATGGCAGTATTTTGGCTATCATTTGCTTATCCAGTTTACCGGGGTACAAAATATACCGAATGAGCTGTACGAAGCAGCCAAAATTGATGGAGCTGAAGGATTCAAAGCAGACCGCTATATTACGCTGCCGCTCATTGTACCTATTTTCAAGATATCAATTGTATTAGCATTTATCGGCTCCCTGCAATCGTTTGATTTGATTTGGGTGATGACGGGTGGAGGACCAGCCCATGCGACGGATACAGTATCTACGTATATGTACAATATGTCCTTTTTATCGATGAAATACGGATATGGCAGTGCATTGGCTTCAATTCTCGTAGTGATTTGCTTGTCATTTACAATTGTGATAAATTTTGTTTTCAAACGAATCGAAAATAAGGTAAGCTAAAGGAGATGGAACTGTTGAATGTCTTGAAGAAAACGGGAGTCTTTTCCTTATTGGCAATCTTGATTGTCACGCAGCTGTATCCACTCTTTTGGCTTCTGACCTATTCGTTGAAGACAAATGAAGAGATATTGAGCTCAAGCTTCTTTGCACTCCCTCAAGTGCCTCAGTGGCAGAACTATCAGGAAGCCTATGAATCAGGGAGCTACTTGCGTTATTTAGGAAACAGTGTGCTGGTAACCGGGGTTACGATGATTTTCGTCATTTTATTAAGCTCGATGACTGCTTATGCGATTACACGTTTTCGTTGGCGCTTCGGGGCTGTTGTGCTGACCATGTTTCTAATCGGGATGATGATCCCGATGCAAGCTACACTGCTGCCGCTGATGGTGATGTTTAAAAATGTCCATATTCTGAATACGTATTTCTCACTGATTTTACCCTACATTGCTTTTCAGACACCGATTGCGGTCTTCATCCTATCCGGCTTTATGCGGTCCATTCCCCACGAAATTGAAGAGTCCGCTTACATTGACGGAGCGAGCATTTATCGTATTTTCCGCAGTGTAATCTTACCCATCTCGATTCCGCCTACCATGACGGTATGTATTTTAACTTTCATTAATATCTGGAATGAATACATTATGGCTGCCACCTTTATCTCGTCCGAGAAGCTCAAAACTCTCCCTTTCGGCGTATATACGTTCGTCAGCCAGTATTCTGTGAACTACGGTAATATTGGTGCTTTTCTAGTCATGGGTGCCTTACCGGTCATTATTATTTATTTTGTTCTGTCCGAAAATATCACCAAGGGCATGGTTGCGGGAGCGGTTAAAGGATAGGCGGCCGATGCGAAAGGAGCGCAGGGAGGTATGATGCGCCGTTTTCAATCCATTCAATACCGCTTGTTTGTTCTGTTCCTATTAAGCATGTCGGGCATTGTGCTGGCGGTCAGTCTATTATTTTACAATCGTACTACGGTGCAGTTCCATGATAAGGTCAGCGAGCTGGCGCGTAAAAATGTATCCCAGACGGCAGGACTGTTCGAATTGTTGCTCGGCAGCTATAATAGTCTCTCCAAATCAATCAGCAACAATATGGATTTGGTTCGTCTGTTGACGACGGATAATAGTGATTTACCTGCTGTCAATTACATCAACGAACGTACGATTACGAATATTCTGGGGGCTATCTATTATTCGCGTGAAGATCTGATTGGCATCCATGTCATCACAGACACAGGCAAGGTATATAACTATGGCAATTATATGAATGTCATTGATACTCATTACGAACAGACGGAATGGTATAAGGAAATTCGAAAGTCGGCGGGAAAAATTGCATGGCTGGGCGTGTATCCTCACTCTGTCATTGATCAGGTGGAAACCAGACCCGTGTTTGCGTTTGGACGGCAGCTCTATGATTTGGATGAGCACAAGCCGATTGGTATTGTCCTGTTTGAGGCTGAGCCGGGTTCTGTTTTGTCGGCTCTCCACAATTTGCGGTTAGGTACCAATAGTCAGGTATATCTGCTGGGTCATGAAAATCGAATTGTGTCGGCCACTTCCCCTGATCCGCCACCGGATTTGCGAAATCTAGAGCAGCAGGTGCCAGAGGGGGAAGTTATTGTAAATCGAAGTAATGAGAATGTTGTAATCGCTTCCAAGTTGCCGTTTGCCGATTGGTCTGTGATTAGTGTGACACCTAGTGAGGATCTGAACGTGGAGCTGGTGCAAAATCAAAGGTACCTATTTATCGTGGTACCTATACTTATTATTGTGTCGGCGTTAATTGCGTCCATCGTCTCCAGAAGCATTTCCCTTCCGCTCAAGCGAGTCATTCGGGAGATGAAGCGAGTAGAGACAGGGAATTTCCGCCATACGGTAAACACCAAATCCTATGAAGAAATCAATCAGTTAGCTACTTCCTTTAACCATATGGTAAGACGAATTGCAGAGCTAATCGAGCTGGTGCGTATATCATCGGTCAGTGAAAAAAATGCGGAGCTACACGCGCTACAGACGCAGGTCAATCCACATTTTCTGTATAATACGCTGGATATGATCTATTGGATGCTGGACGAAGAGGGACAGGATCAGCTCGGAGAGGTGATCCTGTCCTTATCCCATATGTTCCGTTACAGTAGCCATTGGGAAGAGGGGGCTGATGTAAGCCTTCGTGAAGAAGTGGAGCAGGTTGGCCACTATCTCACCATTATTCAAGCTCGGCTGGAGGGCAGGGTATCTGTAGACATTAGCATTAATGAACGATGGATGGATATCCGCTTGCCAAAAATGACCTTACAGCCCTTGATTGAAAATGCGGTGAAGCACGGACTGGAGCCTCTTCATGCGAATACAGGTGGCAAGCTGCTCGTCAGAGCGGAGGAATATGAGGGTGTATTGAGCCTGCACATCATCGACAACGGTGCAGGGATGGAGTACGAACGATGGGAGGTGGTCCAGGTCTCTTTGGCAGAACCCGGCAAACAGGCGGGCAGCGGGCAGGCGGGAGGCATCGGCCTGCAAAACCTAAATTTACGGCTACGGCACATGTTCGGAGAAGAGTACGGCCTACGGATCTCTAGCGCACCTGGGGCCGGAACAACAGCCACTGTAAGTGTGCCTCTGCCACAGAAGGAGGAGAAACATGAATATTCTGATAGCTGACGATGAAAGTATGATACGGCAGGGGATTCGGCGTACCATTGGCCAAGCTCTACCCACCTGCGGCATTCATCTCGCTGCTTCCACCGAGGAAGCAGCAGGCATTCTGGCGGAGCATCCTGTAGATATTGTATTAACTGATATCCTGATGCCTGGCATGGATGGTCTGGAATTCATGCGTATTTCTAAGCGAAAGCATCCTCATCTGCAGTGGGTTGTCATTTCGGCCCATTCCGACTTCCATTATGCACAAAGAGCAGTAAAGCTGGGTGCCAAAGACTACCTGTTAAAGCCGATTGGTAAAAGAAAGCTGCTGGAATGCATTGAAATGTTGGCAGCCGAGGCGCTTGTAGCCTCGCAGCAGGCGAACGAGGGTAGGCTTCTCAAATCCAATATGGTTTATTTGCGTGAGGCCGTTTTCCAGCGCTATGCCCTTGGATTGGATACTGGTAAGCTGGATATACAGCCTTTTGTCGAAAATTATCCGGAATTCCATCTCTTCATGGTTCGCATGGAACCTGATCACAAGCAGACACATCTGGAGCATTTTATGATTGAAAATGTACTGTCCGAACTCGTTGAGGCAGGGGGCAGCGGCTTTGTCGTTAGTCTAGACCGCCATAGTCTGCTGGGCATTGCAAGGCTAAGGAGTGAGGCAGAGGCCGCACGGCTAGAGACGTTGCTCGAATCCCATTTGAAGCGTTATGTGAAGGTGCCCCTACAAATTACACGTTCGGGTGTTCATCACAATTTTGCTTCCATACCTGAAGAGGTGGCGCGGCTAAGACGTACGCCAGAGGAGATTGCAGCCGCAGCAACGGATACAGGAGAATGTCTCCGCAAAGGCATGCATACGGTAGATGTGGCGTTGCAATACATTCGGGCTCACTTTACAGAGGAGCTGTCACTTGAAAAAGTGGCCTCAATTGTATTTTTAAATCCGGTGTATTTTAGCCAGTTATTTAAGCAAAAGACGGGACAAGGCTATAAGGATTACGTCATTTCCTTGCGTATGGAGGAGGCGAAGCGGTTGCTCAGTGATCCTCATTTGCGGCTGGCTGATATTTCAGAGCGGATCGGCTATCAGGATATGCGGCATTTTACACAGGTATTCCGGCGCAAATGTGGAATGACTCCAACCGAGTATCGACATCAGGGAGTCAAGTAAGGCGATATCAACGACCGAATGAAGGAAGTTTATCCAGCATCAGACTGTTTCAGGAGTAGAGCGGTAGAGCATCTACTCGGGAACAGTCTTTTTTGTGTTTTCAGCTTGTAGCAGTTCAACCAATTTGCGAGCTGCATTGGATAAATAACGATCCTTGCGCCATACGACGGCAGGCCGTGTGAAGGGGAACGGCTCCTTAATGGAGAGTGTGCGAAATCTGTCCCCGTATTCTTGTCCCAAGCCAGCGTCTGGAATGATGGTAATTCCCATGCCTGTGGAAACGAGCGAGAGAATGGTCGATATTTCAGGACAGTCCAATACGACGCGCGGAACAAGATGGTGTTCCTGAAATTTGCGTATGACGGTTTCGTATAGTCCGTGTCCCTCTGTTCGGCGTCCCAGCAAGAGGTCATAGTTGGCAGCTTCTTGTAACGTAATTTCCCCACTGGGATGACGATCTGCCCATTCAGACGGAAGTACGGCAACAAAGGAAACGCCCTCCAACTCAATTGAATGGTACGATTTGTCATCTACCGGAAGCAGCAACAGGGCCAGATCCACTTTATTTTGGTGCAGCAGCTCTTCCAGATGATGTGTGTCTCCGTGTCCTATTTTAATGTATACCTCTGGATAATCCTGATGAAAGCGGCTGAGTTGTTCAGTAATCAGAGACATACAGGCGGATGACGTGCCTATAGCAAGTGTGCCGGTTACTTTGTTTTCAAACTCCCCAATTTCTCTACAGGTGTCCTCCATTTCAGCCAATAATCGTTTGGCGCGTGTATACAGTGTATACCCGGCCTCGGTAACTTCCCACTTCTTTCCTTCACGGTAAATCAGCTTTACGCCAAGCTCGTCCTCCATATTTTTGAGTTGTTGACTCAGTGGAGGCTGGGCCATGTTGAGCGTTCTGGCAGCCTTGGTGATTTGCCCATCCTCCACGATGACACAAAAGTAATGCAGATGCTTCATATCCATTGGGATTCCTCCTTATTTCTAAACAACGCTTCAATTAGGATACTTTTAAAGTATGTATTACATATATTATATATATTTTTCGTGTGCAGGGAACAGGCGTATAATTTTTGACAGTAATGCATGGGTGAACATAAAACGATGGAGTGGAAGGAGGGGACATATGAAAAAAATGATTGTAGGAATATCGGGAGCGACAGGGTCGATCTTTGGTATCCGTATATTGCAACAATTACGAGAGGCTGGAGTTCAAAGCCATCTGGTACTATCCCCGTGGGCTATCGCGAACATTCCCTATGAGACAGGCTATACGGTGAAGGAAGTGGAGGCAATGGCGGATGCAGTCTACTCGTATAAGGATCAGGCTGCGCGTATTTCCAGCGGCTCCTTTCGGGTAGACGGTATGGTCGTCGCTCCTTGCAGCATGAAGACTCTTGCCTCTATTCGTATCGGTATGGCGGACAACCTGCTCACCCGATCAGCGGATGTGATGCTGAAGGAGCGAAAGAAGCTACTGCTCATGACCAGGGAAACACCATTAAGCAGTATCCATCTGGAAAATATGCTGGAGCTGTCACGTATGGGCGTGATGATCCTGCCGCCGATGCCTGCCTTTTATAATCATCCTGCAAGTATCGAGGAATTGGTAGATCATATTGTTTTTCGCGTATTAGATCAGTTCGGTATCGTCACAACCGCAGCCAAACGATGGGATGGAATGAAGCAAACTGACTCCAGACTGCACCAGAATTGAGAAATCGAAAGACGAAGGAGAATGAATGATGGCTTATAAAGACTTTCGCGATTTTCTAAACACCTTGGAAAAGGAGGGACAACTACTCACGATCAGCGACGAGGTAAAGCCGGAGCCAGACCTGGCGGCAGCTAACAAAGCATTAAGCAATCTTGGAGATAAGACACCTGCTCTCTTTTTCAATAATATCTATGGATATACGGATGCTCGTATTGCAATGAATGTGATGGGCTCCTGGCCCAATCATGCCCTTATGATGGGAATGCCAAAAAATACGCCGCTGAAGGAGCAGTTTTTTGAATTCGCCAGACGCTATGAACAATTTCCGGTGCCCGTGAAGCGGGAAGAAACCGCTCCTTTTCATGAAGTCGAGATTACAGAGGATATTAATTTGTTTGATATTTTGCCGTTGTTTCGTTTGAACCAGGGGGACGGAGGATTTTATCTGGACAAAGCGATTTTAGTTTCACGCGATCTGGATGACCCGGACACCTACGGTAAGCAAAATGTCGGCTTGTACCGGATGCAGGTGAAAGGCAAGAACCGTTTGGGCATCCAGCCTGTACCACAGCATGATATTGCGATCCATATCCGTCAGGCTGAGGAACGCGGCGAAAATCTGAAGGTGGCTATTGCCCTCGGATGTGAGCCTGTGATTACAACGGCTGCTTCTACACCGCTGCTGTACGATCAATCCGAATATGAGATGGCTGGGGCCATTCAGGGTGAGCCTTATCGTGTGGTCAAAGCGAAGGACGCAGATCTGGATCTGCCTTGGGGAGCCGAGGTCATTTTGGAGGGCGAAGTGTTGGCAGGTGAACGTGAGTATGAAGGTCCATTCGGTGAATTCACAGGTCACTATTCCGGCGGTCGCGCGATGCCAGTCATCCAGATTAATCGTGTATATCACCGCAAACAGCCTATCTTTGAGCATCTGTACATCGGGATGCCTTGGACGGAAACGGATTATATGATCGGTGTGAATACAAGTGTACCGTTGTTTCAGCAGCTTAAGGATGCTTTTCCTAATGAAATCGTAGCCGTTAATGCTATGTATACGCATGGGCTGGTTGCTATTATTTCCACGAAAACCCGGTATGGCGGCTTTGCGAAGGCTGTGGGAATGCGTGCGTTAACGACTCCGCATGGATTGGGGTATTGCAAGCTGGTGATTGTGGTGGACGAGGGGGTCGATCCGTTCAATCTGCCGCAAGTCATGTGGGCTTTATCCACCAAGCTTCATCCAAAGCATGATGCTGTCATTGTTCCTGGCTTGTCTATTTTACCGCTTGACCCCGGCTCTGATCCGGCAGGTATGACGCACAAAATGATACTGGATGCGACGACACCTGTAGCACCGGATATTAGAGGCCATTACTCGCAGCCGCTCGATTCCCCGCTGGGTGTAGCGGAATGGGAGAAAAAGTTGAGCCAAATGCTTCGCTAAATATTTTTAAAAAACAAAGAAAGATTAAAGGAGTGCTGACAGATGCATATTTGTCCCCGTTGTGAGTCCAATCGTTCAGAAGTTGTTTCCCATTCGCCGGTTAAAGATGCCTGGGAGGTTTTGTTGTGCCCTGTATGCCTGTTCACATGGCGAACCTCAGAACCGGATAGCATTACGGATCCAGCAAAGTATAAATCGGCGTTCAAGGTAAACCCCAAAGATATTCCGAATGCTGCTCATGTTCCTCCTATTCCAGAGCGGTTATAGGGTCGTTCGTAAGTAGCCGTAAATTATGGTACTTTGAAGTTATAGGCCAAAAGTAAAGGGGATTATACTTCATGCAGACACCAAGGATCGGTAAGGAACTGTTCACGCTACTGGACGGCAAGGCATTGGAGAACAAGCAGCATGAAGCCATGATGCTGCTGACGGTCACGGAAGATCAGTGGCCGCACATAGCGATGATTAGTGTGGGCGAAGTTGTAGCGCTGGACGAGGGGAATTTGCGTCTGGCCCTATGGCCGGGTACAACCACGACGGGCAACATGATCCGCACTGGGAAGGCGACGCTTGCGGTGTTTACCGGGGGGAAGGCGCATTATGTGCGGTTGTCACTGGAACATCTGCCTGCTTTGCCCGGAGCCAAGCATGTACGTGAGCGATTTGCGGCTCATGTTTTTGCAGCCAGAGAGGATTCGGCCCAATATGCGGATATTTTGACAGGTGTCACGGTTCGTCTCAAGGAACCGGAATCGGTGATTCATCGCTGGAAGGAAACGGTGGCTGAGCTGTTAATGTAAAGCCATCTGATTATGATAAATAATCTATGTATTTACCAAGTTTACCGTTAAAATAAATGCGAGGGAATAAGCGCTTACAAGAAATCACGCTGAACTTGTTGGAACAAGAATTAGAGCGCGAGGGGAAGCTTGTTTCTTTTGAAGGAAAAATAGGAGGGATGAATATGTCTCGTTTTGACAAGGTAGATCAGCTATTGCAACAATTTATAGTAAATGGGCCGGCAGGTTGCGGTTGTGCCATTGCCCAGAATGGTGAAGTGTTGTATGAAGGGTATCATGGATATGCTGATCTGGAAGCCGGAAAGCCAATCACTGAGGATACAGTGTATCGCTTGTTTTCCATGACAAAGGTTGTTGTCTGTGCGGCTGCACTTATGCTGTACGAACGTGGGCAATTTTTGTTGAATGAACCCTTGTATGAATATTTTCCCGAATATCGTAATGCGCATGTATTCAAAACCGCTCCTAACGGATACACCTACGTGGATAAGGCAGAGAATCCCATTTTAATTAAGCATATATTCAATATGAGTATGGGTCTTCCTTACGCTTCCGATTCTTCAGAAACAGGAAAAGCTATGCAGAAGGCCATTGCAGGATTAAAGGAAAAGCAGGGGAAATATGACCTACGCACAGAAATTGAAGCGCTTTCTGAAGTTCCACTTGCGTTTGAGCCCGGAACACGCTGGTTATACGGATATGGACATGATTTTGTTGCAGGTCTTATTGAAGTGATTTCAGGTAAATCAGTAGGACAATTTTTAAAGGATGAAATCTTTGATCCACTTGGAATGAACAATACAGGTTACCGTTATCGTGGAGATATTGAATCGCGGATGGCCTCCATGTATCAACGGAAAGACGCCGGAAAACTTGAAAAAATGGAGGGTTTCCTGGATGAATATCATCAGCCAGATGCTATATATGAAGGCGGAGGCGCAGGTTTATATTCGACAGTCAAAGATTACCTCACATTTGCACAAATGATGTCAAATGGCGGCACGGTAAACGGTGTGAACTTATTGGGGAGAAAAACCATTGATTTAATGCGCACCAATCATCTGAATACAGCTCAACTATCGGATTTCACCAATTCATACCATACAGGTTATGGCTATGGACTTGGTGTGCGCACGTTAATGGATAAAGCGGTTGGGCATGCAAACAGCTCGATTGGAGAATTTGGCTGGACGGGAATGGCAGGCACCTGGGTTTCTATAGATCCGAGCGAACAATTCTCCGTCGTATATATGCATCAGCTCGATCCCAATATGGAAGAGTACCATCATTTGAGAGTTCGCGCGGCAGCTTATAGCTGTTTATAAATGCGGGATTGTGGATCTGTTGTGAAAACTCTTCACTATGGCCCTGAAGATACACAAATTGTAATGTCTAAATCTTTATCAGAAATGATCTAGTTAATAAGGACCAAATTTCCCTTGAAGCCTAAACTATTCTTTTCCATATGACGACATAAAACGTAGGTATAAGGATTTTGCGAAATCCTTAATTTAAGTTTTGAAATGGGAGGGAATTAGATTTTGAAGAATAGATGGTCCGGTTTTCTGGCGTTGGTCATCCTGATTTCAAGTTTTACATCATATGCAGGGTTTGCATCTGCAGCAGAAGCAGTGCTTTCCAAGATTGTCCTTTCGTCTAACGAGGTAACTTTGCAACAGGGGGATACAGCTGCATTGACGGCTACGGCTGTTTTTAGTGATGGGACAACCTCAAATGTAACCGTAAGCACGGATTGGAAAAGTGATAACACAGCTATTGCTACTGTGTATAATGGTACAGTTTCGGCCAAGGCTGAAGGGGAAGCCACCGTGGTTGCGACCTATAAAGATAAGGTACAATCGGTTCAGGTACATGTAACGAAAAAGGTTAAGGCGCTGACATCTAGTGTACAAAGCCTGAACTTGCGTTCAAGCGGTACAGGACAGGTTGATTTGACAGCGACATACAGTGATAATACAACAGCTCAGGTTTCGGGTGATGCTACTTGGACCTCGGATAATCAAAAGATTGCAACTGTAGTTAACGGTTTGGTTACCGCTCAGGGAGCAGGTACAGCCAATATTAAGGCCGTATATGGTCAGCAGACCGTAACCATTGCTGTACAGGTAGAGCAAGTTAAACGTCTTGATGTCAGTTCATCAGAGGTTTCTCTTTTGCTGAAGGATACTGAGAAGGTTAAACTTTCAGCGACGTTCCCGGATGGATCGGTACAGGACGTGACAGAGTCCGCTGAGTGGAGCTCCAGCAATGCAGCTGTGGCGGATGTACTGAAA
This sequence comes from Paenibacillus sp. SEL3, assembly GCF_054602585.1. Taxonomy (NCBI): domain Bacteria; kingdom Bacillati; phylum Bacillota; class Bacilli; order Caryophanales; family Paenibacillaceae; genus Paenibacillus; species Paenibacillus sp. SEL3. Next base: position 3,652,158 of record NZ_CM137725.1, read on the forward strand.
GGCACCATTACCGGCTATAGCGCGGGAAAGGCGACAATTACAGGTAAATATGGCACGATGTCCGCTACGATTTCGGTGGATGTCGATCAAACGAATAAGCTGAAAGCCAGCGAATCCAATATTTTTCTCCGTTTGGATGAATCTAAAAAAATACAGGTTTCTGCTGTTTACCCGGATGGAACAGTAACGGATATCACGGATAAAGCTACTTGGGCATCAAGCGATGAAAAAATTGCAACGGTGAATAAAGGAACGATTATGGCCATCGGTGCGGGTTCGGCAACGGTGACCGCTAAGTATGGAGATAAGACCGTTTCGATCAAGACAGATGTCGAAACCTCTAGATTTCTGGATTTGAGCGAGGACAAGCTGAGCTTGAATGCCAAGGAATCCAAAAAGCTCAAGCTGACCGCAACGTACGTAACAGGTACGGAAGAAGATATCACAAGTAAGGCAGAGTGGAAGTCCAGCAATGAAGATATCGCTTTTGTCAGCGCGGGGGAAGTCACAGGTTATAAAACAGGTGAGGCTACCATCACCGCTTCTTATGGCGGCAAAACAGCTACAGCTACGGTATCCGTAAATGTACCCGGGGATCTGTCTCTGTCCTCCAAAACGGCAACAATTGATATTAATGAGGACTATACTGCAACTTTGACGGCTACTTATGCGGATGGGCGTAAGGAAGATGTAACACAGGATGCAGAATGGGCTTCAAGCGCGGAAGATATTGCCTCTGTGTCCAAAGGAACGATTACGGGTAAATCTGCTGGTAAAGCGGTTATTACAGCGACCTATAATGGCAAAAAACTAACAATTAACGTACAAGTGGGCCTTGTAGACCGTCTGGAAACAGACTCGCGTGTAATTGCGCTTGGTGCTCAGGAAACGAAGCAGCTGAAAGTAACAGGAGTTAAGAGTGGTGGTACAAAAACAGATGTAACCAAGGATGCCACCTGGACAACTAGCAATGTAAAAGTGGTTGAAGTTAGCGAAGGTTTGATCAAAGCGAATGGTAGTGGTAAGGCAACTGTGACTGCTTCATATGGCAAGCAAAACATTACGTTTACGGTAGAAGTGGACGTAGCGCAAAAGATTGAAGCGGATGCAATCGCGCTATCGCTCAAATCTGGAGATCAAAAAACCATCGCGATTGTGGTTAAATCGAGCGATGGTAAAGAAAAGGATGTTACAACCCAAGCTGAATGGAAAACGTCCAATTATAAGGTAGCCACTGTTAAAAAGGGTCAGGTTACCGCGGTCAGCTACGGTAAAGCTAACATTCAGGCGAAGTTCGGCGGGAAGATCATCAGCGTACCTGTAGATGTTGATACGCTTAAATATTTGCAAACAGACGAAGTCGCCTTGAATTTGAAGGCAGGACAGCTGGCTAAGGTTACGGCTACAGCCACGTATAAGGATGAGTCGGAGAAGGATGTTTCCAAACCGGCTGTCTGGTCCTCGTCCAGAATTATTGTGGCGACCGTCAAAGACGGTAACATTAAGGCACAGGGCAAGGGCAAAGCAGTAATTACTGTGAAATATGCAGGTAAAATGACGAAGATACAGGTAACCGTTCAGTAATCTGTAACCCGACTAAAAAGAAAAAGAGCAAGCATACGTCCAGCGACGATATGCTTGCTCTTTTCTTTATAAGGGCGAATTCTCTTTCCCTAGGACAATGTAGGGGAGAGGTAGTCGCCTTGTTTTATAGAGGAAAAGTAATTGGTTTAAAGCTTAGAAATTACGACTTATTCTTCTTGATTGATGGGTTGCGTGTAAGTGATTCGGTCAAACGCTTGCCAGTCGGCGTCTGAGCCAAGCCGCCTTTGGCGGTCTCGCGGTGCTTCGACGGCATCGCGCTGCCGACTTCAAGCATCACGTCAATGACTTCGTCAGACGGAATAGCGCTGCGCACACCCGCCAAAGCCATGTCCGCTGCGGCAAGCGCAGTCACGGCTCCCAGCCCGTTGCGCACGATGCACGGAATCTCCACGAGTCCGGCGACGGGGTCGCAAATCAGGCCGAGCGTGTTCTTAAGAGCGAGGCCCACGGCGTGAACAGCTTGTTCAGGCGTACCACCGCGCAGCTCGACCATAGCGCCAGCGGCCATCCCGATAGCTGAGCCAATCTCAGCCTGACAGCCTCCCTCCGCGCCAGAAATGAAGGAGTTGTTGGCGATCACGTAGCCAATGGCTCCAGCGGCGAATAGGCCGTTCACCATATGCTCATCATCCCAGCCGAACCGTTCCTGCGCACTGATGAACACACCAGGGATAACTCCACATGAGCCTGCGGTAGGAGTGGCGACAATGCGACCCATAGATGCATTAACCTCCGACACGGAGAGGGCATAAGCCATGGCGAGCGCGGAGGCATCACCGGAGCAGGTCTCCCCTGACCGCAGATACTCGGCCAGGCGCTTGCCGTCGCCGCCCGTCAATCCACTGCGGGATACGGTGTCTTGTGTCTGACCGCGATGAACAGCTTCCTTCATGATTTCATAATAATCAGACATTTGGCGAAAGATTTCTTCCTCCGTTGTATTCGTTTCTTGTACCTGCTCTTGAATCATCAAGCGGCCAATCGTGGTGGATTCTTCAGCGCATAAAGCGCTGATCTCATGCAGATGGCTAAACCGCATCGGATTCAGCTCCTTTTTTCAAATTAATCATCTTAATTTCATACATATGAGGTAAAGAACGCAGTTCCGCAATCAGTTCAGCTGGAGCAGAACTGTCCGTTTCAATGGCGGTGAGTGCTTCACCATCCCGGCCTTTGCGATCTACGTGCATATAGGCAATGTTAATGTGGGCCGCGCCCAGCGCTGAAGTTATTGCGCCCAATGTACCGGGCTTATCCGAGTGGAGAAGCACCAGCGTAGGCAGCTCCCCGGTCAGATTGACCCGGAATTCGTTGAGTTGCTGGACATGGATGCTGCCGCCGCCGATGGAGGAGCCCAGCAGTGTGCGCTGATCCTCGCCCTTCCACAACTCGAAACGGACGGTGTTCGGATGAGGAGCGGGGAGTCCACTGACGGCGAATTCCACGGTCATCCCGGCTTGCTCGGCCCATTGCTCGGCATCTGGAATCCGGTGATCGTCCGTATCGTAATTAAGCAGTCCTGCGATGAGCGCCAGATCCGTACCGTGTCCTTTATACGTATCGGCAAAGGAGCCGTACAGTGTCATACGGGCACGGTCAGGCTGCGCCCCGAGCCAGTGCCGGGCAACGCGTGCGAGTCGCACCGCGCCTGCAGTGTGTGAACTGGAAGGTCCGGTCATGGCCGGGCCGATAATAGAAAATACATCTTTGAAACGCATGGTGTGGCCCCCTGTGTGTTCTAATACCATACTATATGGTATTTCCGCGTCTTTGCGCGGTTATGACGGTTCCTAATGCTGACGCACAATGTGAGCACAAAAAAGGACAGGATAAGGAAGTTTCCCTTATCTCTGTCCTCGTTACCTGAGAGTTTCGTGCGGTGTTCTTACCGCCTTACCCCTTGGGTGGCTTGCGCTCTCTCCAGAGTTGCGTCAGATGACGATACATGGACCTGAGAGATTATCCGCCAGCCGGGTGCTGGCGTCTTGCTCCTTCGGTGCCGCCAGAGTGTAAGCCTCCTGGACAGACTCTCCCGTCATCTTCATTCGCGTATACCGTTCTACATGTCTTTCTTAGCGTAATGTATGACGTGCTCGGTGTCAATCACAGGGTTCAATTTTTACATAAACGAGGATTTTGCAAAAAACCAATAAGCGACTTCCAATGAACAATATATAGATCGAAATGGCCTAGTTCGTCTAGATATCGCGCTTTGGAGCGATTGGAATCGAATTTTGCAAAATCCTGAAACAGGTGCATTTCCAATAAAAAAGATTAAAGTTTACATAATTGTGGATGAAATCAGGAAGGAATTAGAAGATTGGCGGCTAATCTGATAGAGGACAAGTACATTTATGGAAATCATAGGAGGGATATTGACGTATGGTAAAAGGCTTGCGGTTCACAGGTTCACGCTTAAAAGGGATGCTGCATCTAGCAGCGATCGTTTCACTGCTGATCGGGATCTTCGTTCCGTTCGGTCAGGTCAAGGCAGAGGGAGCATTGACAGTAGCCGAAGCACTTCAGGGCCAAAGCAGTGGAGGTACGGTGACGGTAGAAGGTTATATCGTCGGACATGCTACCGGATCGAAAACGGCTAACTTTTCTTCTCCGTTTGCGAATGATTTTAACGTACTGATTGCCGACCAGGCCAATGAACGTAGCACGTCTAATCTATTGGATGTGCAGCTGACATCTGCGTACAGAGGGCAATTTGGGTTAACAGGTCATCCTGGACTGGTCGGCAGCAAAATTCGCGTGACAGGTACGCTTGGTGCCTACAATAATTTTGGTGGAGTAAAAAGTCCAAGCGCTGTGGAACTGGTGAGTGGAAGCGAGCCGGGGGAACCAGGTGAACCTGGCGAACCTGAACCTGGCAACCCGGGTCAACCCGGTACTACACTGCCGGATGGAAAAGGCAAAAAGGTGCTGTTCGATAATACGCACGCACAGACGGCTGGTGCAGCAGATTGGGTCATTGAAGGCGCCTTCTCCGACTTTGCCAATGGATTACGTAATGTAGGCTTTACTGTGGATCAATTGAACCGCCCTATTCCTTTTACTTATGGAGAACAGGCCATAACCTATGATAAGCTGCGCCAATATGATGTGTTCATCATCGGTGAAGCGAATGTGGCCTTTAAGGCATCCGAGCAGGCTGCCCTGCTGCAATATGTGAATAACGGGGGAAGTGTCTTCTTCATCTCCGACCATTATAATGCCGACCGTAACAAAAACCGTTGGGATTCCTCCGAGGTTATGAATGGCTACCGTCGTGGAGCCTATACTAATCCGGCCAAAGGCATGACTGCAGAAGAAGCTGCATCGCCGGCGATGCAAGGGCTAACTAGCTCTGATTGGCTGGCAAACAACTTTGGTGTTCGTTTCCGTTACAATGCGCTTGGCGATGTAAATGCTACGGACATCGTAGCCGCAGATCAATCCTTCGGCATTACCAAGGGTGTACGCTCGATTGCCATGCATGCGGGATCTACGCTGGCTATTATTGATCCTACCAAAGCCAAAGGAATTGCCTATATCCCGACAGGTACAAAAAAATGGGGCAATGCAGTAGACCAAGGAGTCTATAACGGCGGAGGCCGTGCGGAAGGACCTTATGCCGCTATCTCCAAGGTAGGCCAAGGCAAGGCAGCATTCATCGGTGATTCTTCCCCTGTAGAAGATGCTACACCTAAATATGTGCGTGAGGAAAACGGACAGTCAAAGAAGACATATGATGGCTTCAAAGAAGTGGATGATTCCACCTTCCTGGTGCAAACGGTCCAATGGCTTGCATGGAAGCAGGACTACACGAAATTGTCTGATGTGGCAGGTTTGACTCTGGATCAACCAACGAAGCTTCTGCCATTCGAGGAACCAGCGGCTTCCACGGAACCGCAACCTGAGCCTTGGTCTGCTCCTGCAGCAGGCTACAAATGGTACGATCCTAGAACATTCAAGTCTGGCTCCTATGGAGCGGCTTCGTAAATTATATTGTCAGGAGCTCAATGTGAGCTTGGGTTAGTTAGTCGTTTGATCCCTGCTGAGGGATCAGGCGACTTTTTTTGTGATGAAAATTAACCTGTGGTTGGTTATTTCATTACATTTTGTGCCAGAAAGGCCGCACTATTGCTGGATCATTGATTTTTTAAATGATGTTGATAGCATAATCTTAATTGATATATCCATATACTGGTGATAGGATGTATTCAAATTATTCCGACAAAAACGGTATGTAATGTTCATGAGAGGTTTTAAACATCAAACATGGTGAGAATAAGCGGGACAAGACCATGGAGAATGGAGGAAGCGCGCATTGAATACCGAACCTGTGTTGGAAATTAAAGGATTATCCGTATCTTTTCGCATCCAGGATCAATATCACCCCGCAGTCGACCATCTGGATCTGACGGTCAACCCCAATGAAGTGCTGGCTGTAGTCGGAGAATCCGGCTGTGGCAAAAGCGCGTTAGCGCTTTCGATCCCGCAACTGCATGACATGGAACGCACGCGTGTAGAGGGGGAGGTCTTTTTTAAAGGAACGGACTTGAACCGTCTTTCCTCAGGGCAAATGAATAAAATCCGCGGAGCGGGAATTGGCATGATCTTTCAGGACCCGTTGACAGCACTCAACCCGTTGATGAGCATTGGCAAGCAGATTGAGGAAAATCTCGATTATCATACGTCACTATCTACGAAGCAAAAAAGGGAACGTGTGCTTGAGCTGCTGGAAAGTGTAGATATACCGAATCCAGTGCGTGTGTATGATCAGTATCCGCATGAACTGTCAGGAGGGATGCGGCAGCGTGTGATGATCGCGATTGCCATAGCTTGCCGACCTTCTCTTATTATTGCAGATGAGCCGACGACTGCGCTCGATGTAACGATCCAATCGCAAATTCTCGACTTGCTCAAACAGCTTCAACAGGAGACTGGGAGCGGTATTATCCTGATTACGCACGATCTTGGTGTTGTGGCAGAAGTAGCCGACCGCGTGGTGGTCATGTATGCCGGAGAAATCGTGGAGAGCGCTGATGTTTTTGAATTATTCAGGCATCCACAGCATCCGTATACGCGTTCTTTGCTTGCTTCCATGCCGGGATCGCATACCAAGGGGGAATCACTGCATGTCATCGGCGGCATTGTTCCCTCATTACAAGATATCCCCCGCAATAGCTGCCGCTTTGCTCCACGTATTCCCTGGATTCAGCAGAGGGTGCATGAAGACCATCCCCAATTAAATGAAATTTCCCCTGGACATTGGGTCCGTTGTACATGTTATCAGCATTTCCATTTTGAAGACGAGGCAAAGGGGGAGGCTGCTCATGGCACTACTGGAGTTAAATGATTTGAGGGTGCACTATCCGGTGCGCGGTGGTTTCTTCCAGCGTGTTATCGATCAGGTGAAAGCAGTGGATGGCGTGTCGATCAGCATTGAGGCAGGCCAGACCTACGGGCTGGTGGGGGAATCTGGCTGTGGGAAAACGACGACAGGCAGGACGATCATCGGTCTAAATAAGCTGACGAGCGGACGGATTTTGTTTAAAGGAAAGGACCTTGCAGCTCTAAGTAGTAACAATCGTCATCCATTGCGTAGAGATATTCAGATGATTTTTCAGGACCCATACTCTTCGCTTAACCCGCGTAAGCGCGTATTGGATGTCATTGCTGAACCGCTGCGAAATTTTGAAAGGCTGAGTAGTGAGGAAGAGCGGAGAAAAGTACAGACGTTGCTGGAAAAGGTCGGCTTGAACGCCGATGCAGCCTATAAATATCCGCATGAATTTTCCGGGGGGCAACGACAGCGGATCGGGATCGCGCGTGCGCTGACATTAAACCCCAAGCTGATCATTGCTGATGAGCCAGTGTCAGCACTGGACGTTTCCGTGCAGGCACAGGTGCTTAATTTTATGAAGGATGTGCAGCAGGAATTTAATTTGACGTATTTGTTCATCAGCCATGATTTAGGTATTATCCGCCATATGTGCGACCAAATCGGTATTATGTATCGGGGCCGTCTAGTGGAGCAGGGGAGCGAGCAAGATATTTATGAGCGTCCACAGCATCTGTATACCCAGCGCCTCATTGCAACCATTCCCAATATTGATCCTACAAAACGGCTGGAAAATGCTCAAAAAAGGCGAATGCTTTTATCCTCCTACAAAACAGAGCTACCCAAACATCTAGACGCGAGTGGAAAACCGTTTGCACTAAAATCAGTAAGTCCATCCCATCAAGTCGCACTACCATAAGGGGGGTACAGAAATGTGGAAATTTACACTGCGTCGGCTACTGGTTATGATCCCTCAACTTTTTGCACTGAGCGTGCTTATATTTTTCCTAGCTAAGGCTATGCCGGGGGATGCCCTGACAGGACTTATTACCTCGACACCCAATCTGAATCCGGCCGCACTGGAAGAACAGCGACAAAGACTGGGACTGAATGATCCGGTGTGGGTGCAGTATGGGAACTGGCTCGTCCAGCTTGCTCACGGGGATCTGGGCAAATCTTATGTACATAAAATTAGCATTACCGATCTGATTGGCAGCCGTCTGGGGAACACGTTCTTTCTGGGCGTAGTTATTCTGGTTCTGACGTATCTGATCGCCATTCCGCTCGGCGTACTCAGCGGTCGTTATCAGCATAGTCTGCTGGACAAAACCGTCGTGGGCTATACCTATCTCAGCTTTGCGACACCTCTATTTATACTCGCGTTGCTGCTGCTGTATGTATTCGGCTTCAGGCTCGGCTGGTTTCCAACCAGCGGCAGTGTGGATGTAGGTGTGGAGCCGGGGGCATGGTCATATTACGTGAACAAGTCGTATCATCTCATTTTACCGGCGGTTACAGGCGCATTGCTCAGTACAACGGCTACGATTCAGTATTTGCGCAATGAGGTCATTGACACAAGACTGAAGGATTTTGTGAAAACAGCGCGTTCCAAAGGGGTGCCCGAAGGTAAAATTTATTCCCGCCATATTTTCAAAAACTCTCTATTGCCGATTGCTGCCTTTTTGGGCTATGACCTGACGGGAGTCATTGCAGGCAACATTTTTCTTGAATCTATTTTCGGTTATCCGGGGTTGGGCCAATTATTTCTTCAGTCCATCACTCAACGGGACTTTTCAGTCGTGAACGCGCTGGTCATGATTTCTGGCTTCTTGGCACTATTAGGGACCCTTTTATCTGATGTCATCCTGAGCAAGGTCGATCCCCGCATTCGAATTGAATAGCGAACAAGTCTAGAGAAAGGGAGGGATTATGGTGTCTATACAGGTGGAGGAGGTCTTCACGCCGGAAATCATTCATAAATCACCATCCAGTTGGTCTGTACTGCGTCGTGAGCTGGTGCGTGACAAAATGGCCTTGGTTTCCATTGGCTTTGTGATTCTGTTCTTGATCTTTATATATGCCTCTGTCCTGTTTGTAAATCAGGATGTAGTCACGACGGTCGATTTGGGCGCGATTCGTGAAGCTCCAGGCTCAGTGCATTGGCTGGGGACAGATCGAGCGGGCAGAGATATTTTCGGCCAACTGGTCATTGGAGCCCGCAATTCCTTCACTATTGGCTTTACGATTACATTGTTATCCGCCGCTATTGGCTTAACATTAGGTTTACTGGCTGGTTTTTATGGGGGAATGGTCGATAACATCATCATGCGAATCATTGATTTTATCCTGGTGCTTCCATTCTTGATGCTGGTTATCGTATTTGTCAGCATTGTACCCAAAAGCGGCATAGGGTCCTTTATTTTTATCATGACTGCCTTTTTATGGATTGGAAAAGCACGCCTGATCCGGGCCAAAGTGTTGTCGGAGCGCGAACTGGATTATGTGCAGGCTTCCAAAACCCTTGGCACACCCAATTGGAAAATCATCTGGTTTGGCGTGCTGCCCAATCTTAGCTCGGTCGTGATCGTCAATCTGACCCTCAGTCTCGCGGGAAATATCGGGATTGAGACCGGGCTTTCTTATCTCGGCTTTGGCTTACCGGAATCTACGCCAAGCTTGGGTACACTGGTGAGTTATGCCAATGACCCGGATGTTTTGCAGAATAGCTGGTGGATGTGGTTACCTGCCTCACTGCTTATTTTGGTGTTAATGCTGGCGATTAACTTTATTGGCCAGGCGCTCAAACGCGCCACGGATGCCAGACAACGATTGGGTTAACTGAAGTTCAAGGATAAGGATAATGACAAGGAGGGATTTACAATGGTTAAACACTGGAAAAAAGGGATTCTGCCTGTTCTATCTGCAATTTTAGTACTTTCATTGGCGGCATGCAGCGGTTCGCCTTCCGCTTCAAATGGAGGGAAATCGTCTGACGGTACAGGCGGCTCAGGGTCCGACAGCAAACAGGTGAATGCGACAGCGCTGGCGAAGGCGGTCAAGAACGATAAGGCACCGATTAAGGGTGGCATCATCAATTATGCACTCGTGTCTGATACCCCCTTTGAAGGCATTCTGAATCCTGTATTTTATGATGGCAATCCTGATTTTGAAGTCTTCCAGTTTTTTTACCCTTCTATGTTTTCGATTGACTCCAATCTGAATATTGACAATAAAGGGGCGGCGACGATTTCCTTTTCCCCAGACAATAAGGCGGTGACTGTGAAAATTGATCCCAAACTGAACTGGACGGATGGTAATCCCGTAACGGCGGAGGACTATGCTTTTTCCTATGAAGTGATCGGTCATAAAGACTACGAAGGTCCGCGTTATGATAGTTTTATGACGAATATTGTGGGTATGGAAGATTATCACTCGGGTAAGGCCAAAACCATTTCTGGCATCAAAGTGCTCAATGAGAAAGAGGTTACCATTCATTTCAAGGAACCTAATCCTTCGGTGAAATCGGGACTTTGGTCTACACCCCTGGAGAAAAAGGTGTTTCAGAATATCCCCGTGAAAGATATGGCCGGATCAGACCCTGTCCGTAAAAATCCGATTGGCTATGGGCCGTTCAAAATTAAATCCATGGTTACAGGTGAATCTGTGGAATTTGTCAAAAATGAGGATTATTTTCACGGTGTACCCAAGCTGGATGGCCTTCATCTGAAGGTGGTGAACCCGAATGTCATTACCGAGGCGCTGAAAAGTGGAGAAGTCGACTGGGCCAGCTATCCAACCACCCGTTACAATGAGGCCAGCAATCCAAAAAATGTACAGTTTCTCGGTCAGGAGGAATTATCTTATAGCTATGTAGGCTTTAAGATGGGCAAATTCGATCAGGCCAAGAGTCTAAATATCATGGACCCGAACGCCAAGCTGGCGAACAAGTCATTACGTCAGGCCCTCGGCTATGCGCTGAATAACGAGCAGGTTGGCAAGCAGCTCTATCATGGGCTTCGGACTCCTGCGACATCCTTGGTCCCGCCCGCCTTTAAGGGATATCATGATGTGAATGCGAAGGGCATTGCGTATGATCCGGACAAGGCAAAAAAGCTGCTGGACGAGGCAGGGTATGTGGACACCAATGGAGATGGATACCGTGAGGACCCTAAGGGCAAGGAACTGGTGCTCCATTATGCGGCAATGAGCGGGGATGCGACAGCCGAATCGCTGGCGAAGTTTTATTTGCAAAATTGGAAGGATGTCGGGCTTCATGTCGAGCTGGTGGACGGTCGTCTGCTTGAGTTCAATTCTTTCTATGACCGTGTGCAGAAGGATGACCCTGGCATTGATATTTTTGGCGGCGCATGGAGTACAGGTACAGATGTAAACCCTAGTGGGCTGTATGGACGCGGAGCCAGCTTTAACTACTCGCGCTTTACCAGTGAAGAGAATGATAAGCTGTTGCAGGAAGGGGTGTCTGTGAAAGCCTTTGACGACAATTATCGTAAAGATATATACAATCAGTGGCAGGCGTATATGAGCGAGGAGGCACCCATTGTACCGACGTTATTCCGTTACTCGTTGGAGGCAGTGAATAATCGGGTAGCCAATTACGATATTACCCGTGGCAAGGAGTATGATGCAGATACGTTTGCGAATATTACGTTGACTGCGGAAAAAGCAGAAGTAGCCCAATAATCTAAAAAAAGCGCAATAACCTGAAGAAGAAGCGCGAACCGGTTTGATCCGATTTTGCGCTTCTTTTGACCTTTTATGCAATCATTCTGGGGATTCTCGAAGGGAGAGAAGGAAGACGGAGATACGTCAGCTTCAATACTTCATTGCGGTATGCGAAGAACTGCATTTTACGAAAGCTTCGGAAAAGATCGGAATCTCCCAACCCACACTTAGCTTGCAAATTAAGGCGTTGGAAGAGGAATTGGGCATGACTCTTTTTGACCGTGCAGGCAAGAAAATTAAGATGACAGATGCCGGGAAATTGTTGCTGCAACACAGTGTACATGCGCTCAAGGATTTACAGCAAGCAAAGGCTTCCATTGAGGAGTTGCGCACCGAGCAACGCGGGAGTTTGCGGATTGGTATCGCATTACCGGAGCTGGAGGAACCATTACAAGAAATGTTTATCCATTTTCATCAGTCATTTCCTAGAGTCAGCTTGCACATCCATCCATCATTTGATGTCACAGAACAGCTGCTGGATAACCGAGTGGATGTTGGCATCACGCTGCATTCGGGTACGGATGAAAGGCTTGTCCAGCTTCCTCTTCGTACGGAGAACTACTGTCTTGTTGTTCCGGTAGAGCATGTGTTTTCCAACCGTTCTTCCATTACGCTGGACGAATTGAGGCATGTACCCTGGGGGATGCAGCCAGAGTGTCATCCCGGCAGGAAACTGATTGAGAAGTGCTTCCGTGATCACGGGTATCCCTTTGCAACTGTCTTGGAGACCAATTCCATACCTTCCATCCTGCGATGGGTGCAGGATGGACTTGCCGTAACCCTACAGACGGAGTCCCTTGCAACAGAATTGGATCACTCACAATTTTGCACTGTACCTATTTTGTGCGACGTGCTCCAGGGTCAGCTAGAGCTGGTTTATCGGTCTGGCCGTTATCAGGGAGAAGCGTTGAAGCAATTGATTAAAGAGATACAAGCTGTACTAACCGTGCGTTCCAACTAGTGGCAACCCTGATGAGTATCACGAGCTTTAATGTGTACGAACTTCCAGCCTGCGTGCAATCAGTGACATACTGTAATTGACAGCAAAGTACAGGAAAGCTGCGAACAGCAGGGCTGGAATGACAAAGGATTGATTTTGCCCACCGACAATCTGAATATTATGCGTCAGCTCCGGCAAACTGATAATGACAGCCAGTGAGGTATCCTTGAATAGGGAAATGAACTGGCTGACAATCGGGGGCACCATGCGACGAAGCGCTTGGGGCAGAATGATATGCCATAAGGTTTGAGAATAGCTTAGACCAGAGGAACGTGCGGCTTCCACCTGTCCTTTATGGACCGAATTCAGACCGCTACGCACAATCTCGGCAATCATGGCTCCCTCGAAGATCGACAGGCCTGTAATGGCTGCCCACTTGAGGGAAATGGAAAGACCGATAGATGGTAAAACCATGCCGATGAAGAAAATAATGAGCAATAATGGAAGATTGCGAATGAGATCAATGATAAAGGCTGCAACCTGTGAAATGACAGGTAAGCGGGTATAGCGCAGGATGCCGAACATGATACCGAGAGCGAAGCTGAACACGATAGAGTAAATAGCAACCTCCAGCGTGAGCAGGAAGCCCTCCAGTATAAAACGCACATTAGGCCACACAAACAATCCACCGAAATCCATACAGGCTTCCCTCCTTAGGATGTTTTGGACAGACGCCGTTCCATGTACAGTACAAGAAAGCTAAGCGGAACTGTCAAGATAAGATACAACAACGCCGTGATGACGTAGACTGTGATGGGCAGGAAGGTATCCGAGTTAATGAGGTCCGAGTAATACATGAGATCCAGCCCGGCCACAATAGCCAGCACGGAAGAGTTTTTGACCAGATTAATGAATTGGTTGCCGATCGCAGGCAGCACAATTTTGATGGCTTGCGGTAAAATAATGCTGATCATCGTCTGGTTGTAACTCAACCCGGAGGACCTTGCCGCTTCAAATTGCCCCTTGGGCACAGATTGAATGCCGGCACGTATGGCTTCAGCAATAAAGGAGGCTGTGTATACGGTCAATCCAAGCGTTCCAGATACGAATCCGTCCAAAGGGATGCCCAAAGTGGGAAGCCCCAGATAAAAAAACAGCACGACGATCAGCAATGGGATATTGCGGATGACCTCTACATAGACGGTACCGATCCAGTTTAGCCATTTAAAAGGCGCAATTCGGAGGATGGCAATAATAGCTCCCAGAATAAAGCTTCCGATCAAGGCAATGACACTAGCTTGAACCGTATGAAGCAAGCCTTCTCTGAAACGGTCGCTATGATCGAAAAGTACGTTGATATCAAAAGTAAGCATCTACAGGTATACCTCCTTATCCAGACTTAAGAAAGGAAGGAGCTCGCAAGCGCGGCTCCTTCACAAGAATACTATTCGGGCTTAACCCCAAGCCATTGCTCGTGGAGCTTATCGTATTCACCGTTGCTTTTCAGTTCCTTGATCGTATCATTAATGGCTTGTAGGAGTTCGGTTTGTCCCTTCTTTACTGCAATGCCGTAAGGTTCCTCTGTGAAGTTCCCGCCTACAAGAATATAATTCGGATCTTGCTTCTGCATGCCGAGCAGAATAGAGTTATCGGTAGTTAACGCTTCTCCTTTACCTGCTTTGAGGGCATTGAAAGCATCCTGATAGTTTTCGAATTCTAATATCGTCGCTTCTGGTGCTTTTTCACGGATATTTTTGGCGGAAGTAGAGCCTTTCACGGCGAGCACCTTGGTATTCGGGGTCAGGGACTCCAGCCCGGTGATGGGGCTCCCCTTTTTCACGAGTAGAGATTGCCCGGCGTTAAAATAGACGTCGCTAAAATCAACCTGCTTTTTACGTTCATCCGAAATGGTCATCGTCGCGATAATGGCGTCGATGTCCCCGTTTTGCAATAAGGTGATTCGTGTTTTGGACGTGACTTCTTTTAGTTCAAGTTTGGTTTCATCGCCAAAAATATGTTTGGCTACAGCCTTGGCGATGTCGATATCAAAACCTTCTACTTTTCCGCTAGCCGGGTCTTTCAGTCCGAACAGCTTGGTATCGTATTTCACACCAATGACTAGTTTGCCACGCTGTTTGATCGCTTCCAGTCCGTTGGCTGCTGCCGGCTCATTTCCCGGCGTTGCCGCTCCTTCTTTGCCTCCGCAGCCTGCCAAGACGAGCAGACAAGATAAAGCTACCAGCACCAAAGTACTCCATTGAAATCTTTTTCTCATCAGAACATTCCCCTTTCGATTTACGCTACATTGGTAAGTCTGTTTAATGATGAATCAGACGGCTCAGGAACAGGCGGGCCCGTTCTTCACCCGGATTCTGAAAAAATTCGGCAGGTTGGCCGTCTTCCAAAATCTGTCCTTTGTCCATAAAAATCACGCGGTCCGCCACTTCACGTGCAAAGCCCATTTCATGAGTGACAATGACCATTGTGATGCCCTGATGGGCGAGCGAGCGCATAACATCCAGTACCTCTCCGATCGTTTCGGGATCAAGAGCTGAGGTAGGCTCGTCAAACAACATAATTTTTGGATTCATCGCGAGCCCGCGGGCGATCGCGACCCGCTGCTGCTGTCCACCAGACAATTGGGCGGGGTAGCTCTGTGCCTTTTCCTCGATTCCGACGCGCTTTAGATAAGTGATGGCTGTTTGAGTAGCTTCTTCTTTCGAGATGCCCAGTACCTTCATAGGTGCCAGTACAATGTTTTCAATTACCTTTTTGTGGGGATACAGATTGAAATGCTGGAACACCATTCCGATATTGCGACGGAAGGCATTAATATCAATCTTTTTGTCATGTACAGGGATCTCGTTAACGATCAGTTCCCCATCCGATATCGTTTCCAGACGATTGATGCAGCGAAGCAGGGTGCTTTTACCCGAGCCGGAGGGACCGATGATGACGACGACCTCGCCCTCCTTAATCTGAAGATTAATGTCTTTGAGTACATGAAAGTGACCGTAATGCTTGTTGACATTGCGAAACTGGATCAGAGAGCTCACCCCTTTTAGGCTTGGATACATAGCTTAGTAGACGGATTGACATGACCAAGCTCTATTAGAATTTAAAAATTTCTCTCATGATACTATAAGCTTACAATAAAAAACAAGATTTTATGTCATAAAACTTCACGTGTAATGTATTTTGGTGTGATTTTTACTAGTGAACTATTATTTATATGATGAAAATGAGTAAACATCCGTATTTTTATGTTATTAAATTTCACATAAATTATTGATCCCCGACAAGCCAAGGGAGAAACGTGACAAAAGCAACGCTATGTTTTACAGTAGGGAAGAAGGAATTTAGGGTAAAGGAAGGTTAGACAATGACGAAAGCTATTTCACCGCTAGTCACGGCATTGGGCATGGAGCCCCATCCAGAAGGCGGCTGGTACAAAGAGATGTGGAAGGCCAATTTTCAAATTCCGAAGCCTGTATTGCCGGATGTATATTCTGGTCCGCGCTTTGCAGCTTCGTCTACGTATTTCTTGCTGCATCCGGGTGAGTTCTCCGAGTGGCATGTGGTCCATTCTGATGAGCTGTGGTTATATCATAGCGGAAGCCCTGTAGAGTTGAAATTGGGTGGAAGCGGAGAAGAGCCTGGTGAAGAAACTGTGATTATTGTTGGTGCAGATGTGGAGGCAGGACAGCATCCACAAGCACTCGTCCCAGGAGCAGTATGGCAAACGGCACGTCCGCTTGGGGATGAGCCCGTACTGGTAACCTGTGTGGTTGCACCAGGATTCCACTTTGATGATTTCAAGTTGATTGCCAAGAATCCAACTGAATCGTAATGTGAACATTGGCGGGTGTATTTCTGTAAATGAACAGGAATGGCCCGCCTGATTTATTTTTACTCATAAAAATAGGCGCTTTAATGGCTTTAGGTGCTTAGTTTGGCCTGAACAATGAGACGATGGGTGGGATTTATGAGAGGGTCACATGTAATCAGGGTGAGCAGCTTTTGTTTTTTGAAGCTTTTCAGAACAGACACGTCCGTAGGATCGACCATCTTCAGGCTATAAACGCTATATACATATTGGTTACCCCGAGTGTTAACAACAATCTTATCCCCGATCTTCAATTCATTTAGACGATTAAATAAACGTCCAGAGGTGCGGGCTCGATGAGCAGCAACGGCGGCATTCCCCGCCTGTCCCAGCGTCCCCGTTTCCGGCATATGTACAGCCGCGTGTCTCATATTTATCCTCGTTGCGCCTTCCAATACAGGGAGCTTTAAAGCAATACGACTTATACTAATAGTGGCTATGGGAGTTTGTTCATTAGCGCTTCCAATGGTAACAGGGGGTGTGGAAGTATTTTGTCGTGCTTCACGAGCCGGGACTTCCGTAAGAGTAGTGGACAAGCGAGCATAGCTGTCCGTAAGACTGGGGGGCCATAGCGCATCGCTTTTTCCTGATGGTAGTTCTGCTGCTTTTAATAGCTTGCTTTGTTCCCGATCCTCATTCCATTCCGTCGCTTTAGGAAACAAAATAAAAAGTAAGCCTAACAAAATAAATACGTAGGAAAGTTTACGCAGACTCAGCAATCTCGCCTCCCCTAAGCAAAGTACGGATTATACATATTTTTTTGAAAAATGCCCCATTCCCGGCTCATTCCAATCGGAAATGGAATGAGGCGAGAGATCAGGGCAGGTGATCCATTTTATTTTTTGTTCGTCCGTGTGAATTTCAACAATACGCCCCACATAACCAACGCTATGCCTGTCAAATAGAACGGAACGGGGCTGCTTTCACCTGTTTGGGGCAACTGATGTACCGCAGGTGGATCCTCTGGCTCTTCTGGCTCTTTCCCGGGAACCTTGACACGGATCTTAGGTTTGGGATCGTCTTTCGAATCCACCGGAGGAGAAGGATCTTGATGAGGCATGACGGCTGGCGGCTCCGGCGGTATAGGTGCAGGTTCCTCCTGTAGAAGGGCTATGTCCTCCGGAGACATTGGGAATGACGGAGGAACGGTTACAGACGGAGTATCGGGTATTTCCGGATCTCTGTCATGTTTCTTACCTGAGCCTCCAGACGGGGGTGACGGGTCTGGATGAGTAGGCGTTCCTGGTTCGTTTTTCTTTTCTTTACGGTTGGTGATCACAATCTTTTTTACACCAGAGCTTTGTCGCAGTGTTGCGTCTATTTTGATCTCAAGCTTGCTCTCGGTGATTTTATAGCCCTCCGGTGCTGCCAATTCCTCCAAGATGTAATCGTCATGAAGCAAGGAGGAAAAGATGATTTTGCCTTCCTGATTGGTGGTCTGAATGAGAGGGGCTCTTTTTTGACCTTTATCATAGAGTGCAAACTGTGCGCCAGGCAGTACCTTCTCAGGCATATCCTGGTCTACCTTGGTCAACTCAAGACTTTCGGTCACACCCCCGCCGGAACCGGAGCCGGAAGACGTTCGTACGATGATTTCCTGGCTGGTTTCCCGTATCTCTGTCGTCAAGCGATCCCCCTCAAAGGCAACCTTATTACTCACTTTGGCTTTGTCCTCAGCATGAATGAATGATTGGTATTCAAGAATAAAAGCAGAGGAAATATCCTTGGCAAAAGCAAGTTCAAAAGTTTGCTGGCCTTGAGCATCTGTTTTGATATACAGCTTGTAATCTTGGTTTCTAATCAACTCGGTGCCCTTGGTGGTATTTCCGTTGGCAGCGATGATTGTAGAGTACAAATGAAAGGAATCCTCGATTAAGATTTGATTGCTGCTAGGCTGATCTATAATTTTAGCGTTGGATACATGTGACTGTCCTTCATTGATGCGGATGCTCCAGTCGATCTTATTTCCATTTTGTGTACCGACTTTAGATACATATTCTCCACCATGAGGTACCGTGACTTGCGCTGCCCATTTGGAGACTGTTTTTTGTCCATCCAGTAGAAGGGCTTGATTATGAATTTCCTTGTCAATCAGTTCTCCTTCCAATGAAGTTTGAAAGGTAATCCAGTAGGGAGTCTGTATCTGCTCCTTGAACTGGATACGCAATTCATTCCCATTTTGCTCGGAGGGAGGGATAATGGTGTATTGATCTGCCGGGATTTCAGCCCCTTTTTGTACGCCATCCCACCATCCCAGCAAGGTCATATCGTGTACTTTCACGGAGCCGGGCAGTAACTTCTGACCTTGCAGCAAGGGGTCTCTCACTTCCGCGTGGTTTAGGATCTTGCGATTGTAGTTGGCTTTAATGTCCCAGGTAATGAGCTTGGAGGTCGCATTATAGCTTCCTTGCTTGGCACCGTTTCGTTGTGTCATAAAGTCCGGCCAGATCGGGCACTCCACGGCATGCGATGATGTTTCTCCGTCTTCAAACTGGTATTCTATAATGGATTTATTACGAAACTCAGGCTTCGTCGTATCCGTTTTCCAGTCATTGTTATAGGTGGTTGAATACTTGATCGTATAAGCTTTATGAATGGTTTTATGAAATTTGAGCGTAAATCCTTGTTTATAGTCCTGTGATAGCGGAATCAGCTCATAATCCGTGGGGGCACGTAGCTCCGTTGTTCCGTCAACAGTTTGAATTTTCAGGGTGTCCGGCAACAAGGCCAAGCCCCCGTTTGGAAACACATCGTGAATGACAATATTTTTCATGGTGTACAAGTCTGTATTAATGGTAATCACCCAAGGTATGATTTTGGTGTTGTAATTGGGTGTGTCATACATTTTAGTCATAACTCCGCTTGTGATTTCTGTCGATACGATCTTCTGGATTCCATCTGAGGTTATGATGTTTATAACTTTTCCATTTTCATAGACACGGCCTCTGGCTTGAGTCTGGTATCGGATGGTATAGGCTGAATCTACGTCAAAGTTAAATTGAAGTTTGAAGCCGTTGCGGTCCGGATAATCAACTGGGATGACAGTATACGCCCACGATGGGAGTTCCTCCAGCGTGTTTCCTTTAAATACTTTCAAGGAACCGGGTAGCAATTCTTGAGTTTTGTTGAAATGATCAATTAAAAGAGCTTTGGCTTCGGGGATTTTTGTCTCGCCGAAGTTGTATCGTATGGCCCACGAGAGTGTTTGTGTGGCATGATCATATTTTTCAACCTTTTTGGACAAAAACTCACCACGTTCTACCTGAACAGTACCGGTAGCAGCAACGTTCTCTATCGCATCTCCTGAAAGCGTTGCTGTGTTGGAAAAACGAGTTTCGTCGCCAGTAATGCGCGTGGAATATTGAATCTGGTAGGCCGTGTTCATGCTATCGTCTTGAAAACGAATCACAAACCCTGTCCCGGCCTGATCTGCTTCAATGGCATATTCACTCGCATTTACTAGGTCTCGAACAACGGTCGATCCGTCGATATTGACTTGGAGATGATAGAGCCGGATAGAGTCTCTTCTGAGTTCCAGTCCTAAAGGAATTGGATCGGTGATGAAGGCATGCTTTACGGTGTTTAGCTGTTTGTTCACATCAATGGTCCAGTCGATCTGATTTGTGCCAGCTAGTTTCCCTTGTTTGCTTAGGGACGGCCCTGACTGGGGCTTTACATTCACGATGACCGTTTGCACCCCGCCTTTGATCGGAATCGCAATGATGACCTCTGTACTACCTTTCACTATTTCTTTTGTAAACTCGGTTTTGATTTGCAGTTTGCCGCTGACATTGGAATGAGTCTCTACATATGGGTTAAAGGTCATGATCACCTTGCCCTGACGATCTACTGTGAAGTATCCCACGGTTCCGTCGGTAGTGACTAACGGAGATGAGATATCAGTGTAGATGACAAACTGTTCTGGTAAGTGAAAGGTGAAAGTGTCTCCTGACTTATAGGTATTGTCAGGAAGCTCCCATTCATAGCCTAGTTGGATGGCTGATCCGATGTCGAATTGGCTGTCGGGACTATATACTGCATCAATGACATGCCCTGATTCGTCGGTCAGGCTCAACTTCGTTAGTATGCTCTGCGGAGTTGCATCATGTTGAGATTTTGAACTGACTGCTCCTTGAACGAAGGGGGGCGTATTTGAAGGAATCTCCCTGGGAGGTTCAAGGTTTGGGACACCGTATACAGTATCCGTAACGGTATGTGTAGGATCGGATACAGCACTCTGCGGCAGTTCTGGGGCTGGAGCATCTGCGTAAGCCAGTGTTGCGTTGAAAAAGCTTTGGACAATGAGCAATAAGGCAATGATCATTACATTTATTTTTGTTCTCATGCTCCAAGTGATTCTCCTATTCATCGTAATATGGCAATGCTTCGTTCGAAATTAGTATATTCAGCATGCTAGGCTGACATGACTATCCCAATAGAAAAAAAGCCCTGATCATAGCGATCAGGGCTTTTTTCGAGATAGGCATAGCAAATTGTGGTGGATCTATGTAAAAAAGGGCATAATAAAAAGCTCGTTCATCTGGTAGCTGGCTGCCATCCGGATAGGAAGGCCCTATAGTTTTGCGTCACTGCCTTTCGACAGCTTTGCCATTAACTTGAATAGCTTGTGCGTCTATCATCTATCAAACTGGTTTCATGTAACCTCTCATTTACAGCTTGGAACGGTTCCCCCACTTCTTGCGGAAGGAATGAGGTGTTTCTCCTACATGCTCCTTGAACAGGTTAATAAAATGGCTCGTATTGGGAATACCTACGTACCTTGCGATATCCACAATGGACATGTCACTGGTTTTAAGCCAGCTTTGAGCGGCCGTGATACGGACATTAATGAGATAATCAATCGGAGAGAAACCGATCTGCTTTTTGAAATTTTTAGCCAAATTAAACTTGTTTAATTCAAACATGTCTGCCAGCGAGTCCAGTGTTATTCGCTCACAGTAGGACTGATCCAAATATTGCTGTACCCGACGTACTTCGCTGAGGGTTTCAGCATTCACATGCTGGTGATCATAGGGATGCTGCAAGATGCACATCAGTATTTCACCAATGAGCCTGGACGTTAGCAGTTCAGCGGAAAGACTTCTGTCAGACTGCCCACAAATCAGAGCATGCAGTTTGTCCAATATAATATACGGATTATGCATGGATATTACCGGTTTATTATGCTTGGCAAATTGTTCGTAAAAGTTTCCGATCAGGTTGCCGTACAGGTATAAGCTGATAAACTCCCAGGCTTCATGACCGGAGGTGCTATATTGCACATACTCCTCACAATTAATAAAAAACAAATCATGAGGCTTTAAAATATATTTCTTGTCCCGGTATAGTAATTCTCCCTTACCAGACAACGTAAAAACAAGCAAAAAAGAGGCGAGTTCTTTTCTTTCCACCGTAAAAGCAGAAGTTTTTTGGAAGTAGCCTAATTCCTGAATATATAAAAGGGATTGCTTGGCAAAAGCGGAGGGAGTGCGCACAATTACGACAGGTTCGCCGTTCCAGAGGCCCTCGTTGTTTTTTTGGTCTGTTGTCATATTCAATTCCTTTACAAAGAAGCAATTTTATCTAGCTTATCTTGGTTTGATTTAACCAATATATAATGGCTGATTAAACATGATTTACTATATATAAAAGTTTATTTTATCACATGAAATATGTCTATATATCAAAATATGTTTGTAAGTTTTATAGAAGCCTCGCTCTTATGGACATCTAACCTGATCGTCCGTATAAAAGGTCGAATATTGTTGAAAGAATTCTGAGGTCATCATGGATTCAAATCCTTTCTGGGGTCAAAGATAGAATTAGTGCTGAAAAAGATATCTTACATGCCCATTCAACTTTTCCCTTCACTTCTCCTTTCGGTTTAAGAAATTTAGGACTTGGTTCTGATAAAATGGTTCGTAAGGCTTATTATTAAAAATGAGATTTTGGGCCTAGTGTTGTGATTTAGTTCACGAACATGAATGTAAAAAAGAGAGATATATGCATAAAAAATTACGCAAAAAGTGGCCTTACGCGTTTCATCAAGAGTGCTTTCAACTTTGGAAATGACACGGGCAATGATATGATGGGTAATACAGGTATAGTGCTTTACTTACTCGACAGTCAGTTTGGAGGATTACAGGATGGGAAAACCCAAAAATACGAAAACCGCAGCGGCTTGGTCGCTTGTTATTCTAGGGGCAGGCTTTGCAGCCACATTGCCCTTCCAGCAATATGGCTGGGCTCGTTTGTTAGCCGGAGCTTTTGAGGCAGGACTTGTAGGGGGACTGGCGGACTGGTTCGCTGTCACTGCTTTGTTCCGTCATCCGCTAGGCATTCCGATACCACATACCGCGCTGCTTCCTAAAAATAGGGACAAGCTCACAAATGCCTTGGTGAGTACGGTGGAAAATAACTTGCTAAACAAAGACAGCATCGCGTCTAAAATTGCAGATATTCGTTTGGCCGATTTGGTGCTGGGTGGTGTGGAAAAAGGTTTGCGCACGCCGGAGGCGGCGGCATCCATAGATGTTCTTGCCAAGCGGCTCGTCCAGTCGCTCCCGCTCGCGGAATTGGCTCCGGTCATCGTGGCAGAGCTCAAGCGGCAGATGACTGACTTTGACGCCGGACCGCTGCTGGAGGCGCTTGCTCGTCAGACCAGCGAGAAGGGTTATGATCGCCGCGCGCTGGATTACACGCTGGAACAAGCCGAGTCCTGGCTTTTGCGACCCGAAACGGGCTATACGCTGGGTACCTTAGGTATGCAGGCTGTCAGCGGTTTGCAGGTGAGCGGACTGATGCAGTTTGCCTTGAACGCATTCCTCGGCTATCTGAACGAAGAGCGTATGGGTGAAATGATTCGTCATTTTTTGCTGGATCAGGTAGCAGAACTGCAAAGGGAAGAGCACCCGCGCCGTCAGGCCGTGCTGGATGGTCTAAGAACACAGGTGACCCGATTGGCGACGAAAGATACGGTTCAGGAAGGGTTGAACGGCTGGAAGGATAGCCTTGTTGAAGCCTGGGAAGGTGATGCGTCGGTGCTGGGAAAAATGGAGGAACTGCGTATACGCTTATTGGACTACATGGAAGACGGAAGCTATGTGCAGACCTATATTTTACCGCTATTGGATCGAATGTTGACTGATTTAAGAGGGAATACCGAGCTGCTGGACAAGATTAATGTGCGAATTGTGGAAGGTATTACTGGACTGGTGGAAGCCAACCATAGTCGGATTGGTAACTTGGTGCGCGAAAATGTAGACAAAATGGATAACAAATCCCTGATTGCACTGATGGAGGACAAACTGGGACAGGATTTGCAGTGGATACGTATTAATGGCGCAGTTACAGGCTTCCTGATCGGCATTGTGCTGACAGGTATCCGTATGCTAATCCAATAGATCAGAAAAAGCTACAGATAGGGTTGTGGAAGCATGAGGCTTTGGCATGAACATTTAATCGACAAGTTACCCCGTCCGCAACTGCTGGGGCAACATCGTGAGTGCTGTGCCCTGCGCGGGAATGGGTGGGGCAAGCCACACGCCACGGTGAATTATGTGTTCGATTATCACCCCATGCTGCTGGTGCGCTATCATAGGCTCATTATGGACGAAATGAAAAGCAGAGGGTACAATGTTGACCCACTATGGGAACAGCCTTTGTATCGCGGTAAGCAGTGTGAGCCTTGGGAGGCAGAGCTGGGTGAGGAACTGGCAGGCGCGGGTGCATATGTGGAGCATGACGATGAGTATATGAAGGAGTGCCTGGATAACCTGGCTTCCAAGGGGATTTTAATAGAAATTGAAGTGACCTAAAAAAGACGGGCTGTGGTAGGTTCATCATTCAGATGAAGTGCCGCAAGCCCGCTTTTTTGATGCTTCAATGTTCATCGTTTGGGAGAGAATCGGGATATTAGATTACAGAATCCAGCGTGTGACCTTTTCCAGGGGTTGTCTGGATTTTTCACGTTTGGGTTCATGAGCGCGATAACCGAAGGCAGCAATGACTGAAATATCGAGCAGCCCGTTCTCCAGCAGTCCTTCTTCCTCCAAAATGGCATGCACCTGATCGTAGTTAAAACCCTCAATCGGACAGGAGTCAATACCGATCTGAGCCGCCGCGGTCATCATATTGCCTAAGGCAATATAGGTTTGCTTGGAAGCCCAGTCAAATAGGGTGCGTTCGTTTTCCAGCAGGTGTTGACTTTCACCCTGGAAAATCTTATAGCGACCTGGCAGTGAGGCAAATTCCTCCTCAGACATACCCTTAACCTCTTTATACATATACTCCACGTAAGGAGAATCATAACGAACATCCTTGCGCGCCAAAATCAGGATGACGTGGCTAGCCGCAGGAATCTGCTTTTGACCACCGCTGGAAACCGCAGCCAGCTTTTCTCTTAATGCCTGATTTTGTACAACTACAAACTGCCATGGTTCAAAACCGACGGAGCTTGGAGAAAGTCGCCCGGTTTCGAGAATGAACTGAAAATCCTCTTCCGGTATGATGCGATTGGGATCAAATTCTTTCGTGGCGTGCCTGAACAGAAAGGCGTCCAGAATTTCCTGTTTTTTAGCTGATGTATTAGACATAAAATGTACTCCTTTGGGTATGGGTTTAGTTGGTGCTCTATGGGTTTTCTGCTACTATAATGAGAGCTGATATCGAATATATAGTTATCATATAGAAAGTTTTTGCAGGGAACAAGTACGCACATATTTGTTCCTTGTCATACGTCTGGGGCTATTGGTTTACACATTCTACAGAAAGAAGGGTATACATGGCACAGGAGATGGAACATGCAGTTAGCGTTAATTTTGGATGTCCGGTAGCGAAAACCGTCGGGGTTATAGGCGGCAAATGGAAGGGAGTCATCTTGTATCATTTGACCACAGGACCGCGGCGCTATAACGAAATTCGACGGACCTTGCCCAATATTACACAGCGGATGCTAACCTTGCAGTTGCGCGAATTGGAGAGAGATGGCATTGTGCACCGTGAAATTTATAATGAGAACCCACCGCGTGTGGAATACTCGCTTACCCCGTTAGGAGATACGTTAAGGCCGTTGCTGGATTTTATGAGAGACTGGGGGATCTTCTATGGAGAACAGGGTTGCGAGCCTGTGACGACAACTTCCAAATCAGGCAAGCACTTTTGTTAAAGGGAATGAAGAAAGCCCGCCAGATGATTTCATAGAAGACGCATAAGAAATCATCTGGCGGGCGAAATAAGGTCGGTTTTACTTGGATAAAATGTACACTTATTTAAACTCGATGGCTTCGTTCATCTGCGCCCAGGCCGTTTCTCCAATGATGCCCAAGCGCCAGATAGCGATTCCTTTGAGGTCATAACGTTTGGCTAAACCGATCTTGGCGTTAACGGTGCTGTCTTTTTCGCTACCCATCGAAATCCCCAAAATGAGCTTGTCCCGCGAGGTTTCCTTCAAGGCCAGTTGGATGGCTTCATCCACTTTTTCCAAAGGCTCAGGTGTAGCCTTTTGTCCGTAATCATAAGCCATGATGATCAGATCGTCCGCCAGATTGCCCAGCGTTTTGTAGTCATAGCCAGAGTAAGAGCTGTTCAGCGGATGCAGAACGACGGTG
Source organism: Paenibacillus sp. SEL3 (assembly GCF_054602585.1). Classification (NCBI taxonomy): domain Bacteria; kingdom Bacillati; phylum Bacillota; class Bacilli; order Caryophanales; family Paenibacillaceae; genus Paenibacillus; species Paenibacillus sp. SEL3. The sequence goes on from NZ_CM137725.1 coordinate 3,678,272, forward strand.
AGCTTGAGCCCGGCCTGATGCGCTTTGGTCGATAGCTTTTTAATAAAGGTGTTGTAGTCTGAACGAGCTTTGGCTTTGTCGCCGCTCCAGCCCAATCCTTCCAGGTCTAGCGTAATGCCTTTAAATTGTTTGTCGGTGGCGGTGCTGACAATTTGGGAAATGGTTTGTTCTTGAAGCTGCGCATTTTCCAAAACTTTGGTCAGCTCGTGATTGCCATCTCCGGAATAGACCATCAGGTAAGGGGAAGTCCCCTGGCTGTCTGCCTCCTGCACAATGGACTCTGGCGTTACAGTTCCAGCGGCTTGAGGCCATTTGTATTCTTTGCCGTTTGTGGTAAATTGTCCGTTCGTATCAATTCGACTCCAGCCGAAGGCAACGACGTTAAAATCCGGTATTTTGGATTTTTGGTCAAAGGAAGACAGCGCATAGAAGCCTACTGTATACATCGATTCACGAGGCGATGTAATGGAGACCGTCCGTGTTCCCTGGTTCCAGTTCACCGTGGCTCCAAACTGCTGCCCGAAAAAGCCCAGCGGAATCATGGTGCTGCCGTGCACGGTTTGCGGAGCGGCTGTTAGTTGAACCGCTTGTCCGTCCACTGTGGCATTGCGGCTACCCATCTTTAGAATCACCTGCTTGGTAGCAGAATCTTGCGCTTTGGTAGCGGTGATGCTTTGGCTGGCTTGGTCCCATTTCACTGTAATGCCAAGAGCTTCAGAAATCGCACGAAAGGGAACCATGGTCGTGCCGTTCATCATGGCAGGTTGTACAGGGAACGGTAATGGATATCCGTCCAGCATAATGCTGATCTTGCCGGCTTCAGCTTGTGCCAAGGGGCTATAGATGCCCACTGTGGTACTCAGAAAAATAGCACTAGATAACAGAGCCTTATTTACGATTTTCATCCTATGATCTCCTATGCTCAATAGATTGCAATGCTATCATGTTAGAATCGTGAGGGTTCTACTATTTTACCAAAAAAATGATAGAAAGGTGAATGTGAAATGAAGATACCTCGTCGATTTATTGGAAAAAAAGTGGATTTATTTGGTTTAGTGAGATGAAAATCACTTTCTTTGTTTTTAGGAATCTATAAAATATAAATGGGATTATATTCAATATATTATATATTCTTAAAAAAATGAAAAAAATGAGGGAGGTGTTTGTGGTGAAGGAAGTTACTACATTTGAATTAGAAAATTGGGAAATGGAAGAATTATCAGTCGAAGAAGTAAAACAATTTTCTGAAGTTATCTTTGCTTCGTGTGGCATTGGATGTGGTGGAAGTAGCGGTACTCAATAATCGGCTTACTTAATAAAGGAGGTAGTAGTGAAAATTCATTACTACCTCTATTCATTGGGAGGGTGTGATAATATGTTGGAAAAGAAGTTAATGGATCAGTATCATTTTTATTTTAGTAGTAGTAATAACTTACAATGTCTTGTTTTAGACAAGATTAGTTTCGGCATATTTAGAATTCCCTATAATATAGGGAGAATACTGGAATATTTTAAAAATGTTAAGGATGTCGATTTGGTTTGCTTAAAATTCAATATCAGTACTGATCAACTTAAACAAATTCTAGTACGCTTTAAAAGCAATATCCCCAATTCACCAGAACACTTACAAAATAAAGATGATAGCGAATTACAAAGTAGTCTGAAAATACTTAGATTAGTAGTAACAAATATATGCAATTTGAAGTGTAAATACTGTTACGCGGATGAAGGTACTTACCACTCTGAGAAAAGATACATGACTAAAGAAGATGCTAAAATAATTATTGATAAAATATTAAGTGTATACAACGGAATTGAGGAAATTTGCTTTTTCGGAGGGGAGCCTCTCCTTAATATCGATACAATAGAATTTGTATGTAAATATTTAAGTGAGAAGTTTAGGGACGGCTTAATCTCTTTCTTTCCCAGATTTTCAATAGTTTCAAACGGTACTATTATGAATGACAGAATTATTAAGCTGATCAATGAATACAAAATATATACTACAATAAGTTTAGATGGTCCAAAAGAGATAAACGATGAGCTCCGCGTTGATAAGGCGGGATTTGGAAGTTTCCAACGCATCGAATCCAATATAAATCGACTACGGCAGTCTACTCCCCAGCCTTCTATGATTGAATGTACTTATACCTCTCTACATGCAGAATATCAATATACAAACAAAGAATTGCTTACATATTTTGATCAGGGCTTCGGTGTTAAAACAGTCGTTATTAATCCGGTTGAGGTTAGTGGGAAGAATGCAACTTCAAAAACATTACTGCTTAATGAATCACAAATGAAAAAAAGAGTTAGCAGTATCCCAGAACAATTCAATGAATTTTTAGAACAAGGAATTCAACATACGGGCGTTTTGAGATTTATTACTTCTCTGCATAATAAAGTAGAATCTGCGTCTTCATCATATTACTGCAATGCCGGCATACAGCAATTGACTGTAAATACTACAGGGGAGGTATATCCTTGTCAGCTATTTATCGGCCTTGATAATAATAGATTTTCAATGGGCAATATCTTGGAGGATGAAGTATACAATGAGAGTTTTAAAAATGTTCAAAAAGTACTGATTAAGAATAGCAAACAGAACTCACCCAAATGTAAACAGTGCCCGGAGAGACGTTTATGTGATTGCTGTATAGCAACTGTATTTGAAAAAAACAATGTGTTAACACCTTGTTCACCTGACTATTGTGCTAAAAGAAAACGAATTAACGAGCAATATATGGATTCTGCGCTTGGTATTTATTTAGATAAGAACAAGTTCAATCTTCTTATTAATCGTATTAAAGATTTAAAAGAAGACTTTAAATTACGAGGAATTGACTTATGAGTAATTATGATTTAGTTGTTGAAATGAATCCGCCATTGGAAATCCTTTTAAAAAAGTATTTCATTGGAGAGCAGTATGAAAAAATTGCATTAATTCCTTTTAGTATTGCTAATGAGGATAGGACCATTTTTATTACTTTGGAGAAAATAATTTATGTACCTTCTAAAGCAATGGGAGTTCCTAATCAATTTCACGTGCAGCTAGATCCCCGATTTTTAAAAAGCGCTCTTGCATACTGTGCAAGTTCACAATTACATTTTGGGATTATTCATAATCATCTTAATAAAGATATACAATTTTCTACACAGGATATAAAAGTAGAGTGTATTTTGAGAAATTATATATTTACTAAATTTAATTCAAAAATGATGTTCGCTAATTTTTTATTTTCTGAGAATAGAGTGAATATGAGGGTTTTCTTAAATAATATTCAGAAGGAAGTCGATAGATTTTTATTTGGGGGAAGGAGCGTTTTAGCGAATAATAGTACTTTGCATTTGCAATAATTAAAACGGGGTGAACATGTATGTTGAAATTTGTATTAAGGTACAAGGTTAAGCTCCTGCTTGTCGTTTTTGGGGTTATCGGAAGCAGTTTGTGTAGCATTTATATGGCTTTTGTTTTCAAACATTTGGTTGATAATATTAGTAGACCAGCGCAAGTTTTCTATACAACTGCAATATTTTCAATTTTATTTATGGTAGCCAGTACATTGATCAAATTGTGGATGCAGTATATGAAATCACTATATATGAAAAGCACAATGATTCATGTGAAAAAGGAAATATTCCATTATATAGTGCGAAAAAATGTAGCTCACTTTGCTTCAAGTAATAGTGCTAAATATGTATCTATTTTAACAAATGATCTGAAGATGGTAGAAGATGACTATTTCAAAAATATTTTTTTGTTGCTTGGGACAGTCTCTTCATTTGTGTTTGCTATAATTGGTATGTTTGCGATTAGCTATAAATTGGTTCTTTATTTGATTGTTATGGCTTTGCTTTCTGCTTTAATTCCGAGATGTTTTGGCAAAACTTTGAGCGCTTTAAAGAAACAATGCTCTGATACTCTTGAAAAGTTTACAATTAAGGTTAGTGATATATTTTCTGGCTTTGAAGTTGTTAAGAGCTTTGGTATTGAGAGAAAAATAGAACATGAACATGCAACCGTCAATGAAGATGTGGAAAATACAAAATATAGATTTAACATTCGGAGCAGCTATGTGGATGCCATAAGTGAGGTGTTTGGCGGCTTTATTTTTATGTCTATCTTTATAATTTGCGGATATTTGGTTATGCAAGGTGAGATTACTCTTGGTGCAATGATTGCCGGCATTCAGCTTACTAATAGTGTTGTGAACCCTATATGTATGAGTATTCAGCACATCACACGCATTAAATCTATGCAGGATATTTCTAAAAAGATTACAAATATAGTATCATCCGTCAATCCAGTTAAGCCGATCGATTCTGCTTTGAGTGAGGTATCATTTCTTCATTCTATTCGTTTTGAGAATGTTTCTTTTTCTTATGATGATAAGATACCTTCGTTAGAGAAGATTAACTTAGTCATTGAAAAGTCAAAAAAGTATGCCTTTGTAGGAGTCAGTGGTTCGGGAAAATCAACTTTTCTCAAACTGTTGCGCAAGGAATATGAAAATTATACTGGGAAAATTGAGGTGGATGGATGCGATCTGAAAGAAATATCGTCGGAAGATGTTTATCAATTTCAGTCTGTTCTTCATCAAAAGCCTTTTTTATTTGATAGTACAGTAAGAGATAATGTTACTTTGTTTCAGCCATATACGGATGAGGAGATTGCGGAGGCGATAAAGATTGCTGGATTACAGGAATTATTACACAAGCTGCCGTATGGTTTGGATAGCTTGGTGGGTGAGAATGGAAATCTAATATCTGGTGGAGAAAGGCAACGGATTGCACTAGCACGTACAGTTATTCGACGCATGCCGTTGCTTGTTCTTGATGAAGCGACTTCTTCTCTTGATAATGAAACTGCTGTTGCAGTGGAAGATAGTATCTTGAATTTGGAGAATGTGACTTGTGTGGTAGTTACACACAGACTGATTCCACAGCTATTGAGCCGTTATGATGAAATAATTGTGATGCGTGATGGGCGAATTGTGGAGCAGGGGGCATTTGATAAGTTAATACAGCAAAAACGACATTTTTACAACTTATATTGTGTCGCTAACGCTTCTTTACAAGATGAAAAACAGATAAATCCAGATGAAGTTGTTGGGATATAACCTAAAAAACACAAAAACCTGGCCTGAACGGCGCGGATTTTTGTGTTTTTTATTACTAGTAGCTAGTGATTTTACAATACATTTTTACCTTTATACTTAACCCAGATTACTTGCGGCGCTTGAGTGCAATGCCGACAGCTGTGGCACCAAGAACGACTGCAATGATCGAGAGAACGAGTGCTGTCGTTTGTGCAGCAGAGCTGGCTGGAGCAGAAGCGGCAGGTGCAGCTTCTATAGCATTGTTCGAAGTAGGTGCGGGGTTGCTATCTTTAGCCGTATCTGTGCTCGCGTGCCCTGCTGCCGTACCCACCGAATCGTGTCCGCTGTCTGCGGCAGGGGCAGGAGTTGCGGACGTGGCGTCCGCCGTAATTTCGGTAATGGAATGAGGATTGCTACTTCCTTCGTCGCCTGTCCATTCCACGATACTTCCGTCACTGTAATACTGGAAGGCGTCCCAGGCTGCTGCGGTATTCTGGTCTGCATTTTGCGCTACAAAGCCGAAACGCTGATACTGACCTGCTTGAATGCCGTCTTTTTCAGTCGTCCAGGTCACGGTGATTACTTTGCCAGAGCTGTCTTTTTCGGTGGCTACCTTCCAATCCGGTACAGGCTCGTATTGTTTGAAAACGACCTCATTCGGAATTTTCAAGGCGACTTTGGTGGTTGGAATGTTTTTTTCCACGGGTACTTTCAATGTGTACGTTTCCCACGCATTAGGTTGTGAAACAGAAGGCTTGACTGTCACATGTGCACTGGCCATACCTGCAAAAAGTAAGGCACCCGCTGCGATTAGACCCACAGAGGTCGCAAACCTGGAAAATCTGGATTTTGCTGTTTGAATTGTTGTATTCATATTCAATTCGCTCCTTTTAAGTGAGGATTTCACAAAATCCTGAAGTATAAAATAATTATTTTTTACCGCCTACATGCAGGGTGAATTCAGCATCAACCGCATCGAGTGAAGCCGTCAGAGCATGTACCTTTACCGCCCATGTTCCTTCGGAGGTCATCAATTCCTGACTGCGGAATGGCTGTTGCTGCTTCACAGGTAGAACAAATTCCTGTTGATCTTGGTCAGGGTCTGCTGGAGTGAGCGTTAATGTAACCTGCTGGATTCCTGAAACGGCAGCACCCTTGCTGTCCTGAACGGATACCTTAAATTCATTGCTGCCCACAGCATTGGGACTGACTGCCAGGGTAACGTTATATCCACCCGTAGTGCGAGTCTCCTCAAACGGTACAGCAGGTGCCTGACCGGGTGACAGGTGAGTGAGCACCGCAGTCAACAGCATCACGAGCAAGCCGACGGACAACTCGGCACGCAATCCCCGGGCGGCTTGCTTGCTGGGCGCCGCTTGCCGTGCGCTGCGGAACTGGCTGGCCGCGAAGGCCAGCATGACTAGCAGCAGCGCTGCCTTGCCGAGCAGAACGAGTCCATAGGACGTGTTCAGCAGCATGGAGGGAGCCGGAATGTACAGCACGGCTCCATATATACCGGTGGCGAGTAACGCCGCCACCATAGCAATGCCCCAGCCGGCGAAGCGGCGCAAGGCGGCTTGTCGTAGAGTTGCCCGCTCGGATACGGGCAACTCTGCTCCGGCAACCGGCAGGCACACGACCATGACGGCAAGTGAGCCGATCCAAAAGGCTGCTGCCGCGAGATGGACGAAGTCCGCCGCAATGGCTGGAGCTGGATGGGTAGCCGCTGCCGGGTGACCGACAAAGGCCTTGGACAGCATGAGGCATAGCGTTAGGAGAGCCGAGCTGTAGCCCCAAAGACGGCGCTGGCGACTCGAAATGCTGTAATCCAGCGCGTAAATCAGCGTTACGCTTAGGAGTAGCACGAGAATCATCTGGATAAACCAAATTTGTCCGGCTCCAGTAAACTGGAGAGCTTCTCCCAGAATCGGGAGTGAGAAGCCCTCCCTGATGGAAACCCCGGCATCCCATGAAGCCTGAAGTGGCAGGCTGATCAGAATGGCGGCAGTCGTTATGCCGTAGCCGCTCCATAGCAGTTTATTCCAGCGGGGCGATGTTTCAAAGGGCCGCTGATTTTGCTTATGCTGTTCACTTTGATTCTTGTCTTGGCTTATGCTCGGTAGGATGAACAGCCGGAAACAAATCGCTCCAAAAAGCAGCGATAGTCCTATGTAAAGGAACCAACGGACAGCGATTAAGTCGATTCGTGATGTCCCTGAGCCTTCAGGTGCGGTAGCTTGATGGGTAGGCGCATTGGAACCGCTGCCTACTTGAAATGGAATAACTCCATTAACTGGATGTCCGTCTGCGGATAAAGCTCTCCAACTAACAGAGTAAATTCCATTTTTCATCCCTGGGATCAATTGGATTTCCATGGTGGCTTTGTGATTCGGGTCAAGCTGTGCTTTTCCTGTGTCGACCCGCTTGCCTGTTTCGTCGGTCACTTTGATCGACATGAAGGCAGATTGCAAATCTTCATTGAAGGTAATGGTCACCTGAGAAGGCGACTTGTCTAAAACCTGATTTTCGGTCGGACTGGATTCAATGACAAATGCATGAGCCCACGAAGAGTGAGGAAACAGGACCAGAAGGGGGAGACACAGCAATAAAAGACAAGCCACACGGGCTGGTCTGGACGGATACAACATGCTTGTGAAGTCACCTTCTCTCGATTACTTGAAGCGAGGATATCCCCATTTATAACATTTTATACAGGAGGATTTTGCCTGACGGACAAATCCATTCCTATCTTAATCATAGTGCATATAGCGCGAATAGATGGAGCGAATTATGACATTTATATGAAATTTGAAATAATAAGCATTATACAAAATGTCAATCATATGAAAACCCCTAGCGTGGCTGAATTCAGGACGATTTCAACCACGCTAGGGGCAAAGAGGAAGAGCATATGAAGGAATTAGAGCCCTGTTTCCATAAAATCCGTGAAAGCAGGTTGCTTATGTTGAATATAGTGGATAAAAGTAGCCGTTAGTTTGGGATCGAATTGGCTACCCGAGCAAGCACGTAGTTCTTCAATGGCCTCCTCGAACGTTTTGGTGGGTTGATAGGGGCGCTCGGTTGTCATCGCATCAAAAGAGTCGATGATCGTCAGCATTCGACATAAACGTGGAATTTGCTCGCCCTTAAAGCCAAACGGATAGCCTCCTCCGTCATAACGTTCATGGTGCAGCTCCACAAAAGGAACCAAATCTATGAATCGTTCGTTGGCTTCGACAATTCGTTTGCCCCACATGACATGCGCTTGCACCATCTGCCATTCCTCACCAGACAGCTTCTCTTTTTTATTGAGGATATTCCAGGGAATCTCCAGTTTACCAATGTCATGAATGAGGGCACCTAGTATGAAACGCCGCTTATCCTCCGGTCCGAGTTGAAGCACATCGCTCATGTCTGCTGCATATCTGAACACCCGTTTTGAATGCTTGAAGGTATTAATATCCTTGTATAAGAACAAATTAAGCTGCTGCTCAAGATCACGAATATCCTGCCCCAGATCGACCTCACGCTCCACTTCATTTAAGCTTCCATGCGTATGAACGATGTTTTTGCCCTGTTTCTTGGCGTAGTACAGGGCTTTATCCGCCAGATCGACCAGCTGTGATTTGTCGTAGATGTCAATGCGGCTTTGGGCAATACCTGCGGAGAAGGACAGACAGCCATGTGGAAAAATTTCGACACCCTCATAACGAGAATCATTTAATCTTTTTCGAATAGCATTGACTATTTCATAAGCTTGTTCAGCGGTATGATCAGGCATAAGCAGGGTGAATTCTTCTCCACCGTAGCGGGATACGGTGATGGGGGTGTCGGAGGTTTCCTTCTTAAGAAACTCACCGAGAAATCCCAGTAGCTGATCGCCTTTAAGATGACCGAAATGATCATTGTATTTTTTGAAATCATCAATATCAATCAGCGCCAGACTGAGGGGAGTATTCTCGGATCTCGATATATTTAATTCAGCTTCAAGTGTATTTTCAAAGTAGCTGTGATTGTATAGCCCTGTTCTGCGATCCATGTTTGCTTTTTCTTCGATTTCCCGATACAGCGTGAACATTTGCTTGAATGCGTGAGATAGGAGCATGCTTAGCCCAAGAAACAGCAAAAGTCCTAGAATGCCATTGTTATAAATCAGTGTAGTCAATACCAAAGACAGAATGAGTGTACATAAGTATACGAGCAGGGATTCAGCCAAAAAAGCCTGTTTAAGCTCATTGAAGGACCCTTTGTATGCGATATAAAAGTAGATGCCCAGTGTGATTGTGTTCACCGCAAAGTAGCAAATTAACGCCAGCAGGTAGGAAGCGAAATGCTCTTGGTTTAAAGCTCCCTGCGTTCCGCCGCTTAGTTCAAATACTGTTGAAGACAGGAAAATGGAAAGGGCGTAAATAGAAAAATTGACGGTATGCTTCCACCAGGACAGTTCTGTGTGCCGGAACATAGCAATGATTACATTTAACAGCAAAATCAGAATAGCAATTTCGGTGCCATGCACAAAAATACAAGCCAGATACACGGAGGAATCCATGGACTGCTTGTTACTGGCCGGGGGTAGCTGGAATGTAAAATGCTCCAGAATCAGAACGGCTCCCAGTAGGGAATAGATCGTGACCCACTCTGTTGTCGTATAGTGCAAAAAGGACCATTGGTTCGTATACAGGAGGACGATCACGCCTACCATACATATGGAAAACACGTATATTCCCGTCGCGGTAACCCGTTCTTGCAGCTTTTTTATTATACTCATCATTTCTTCTCCTGCCTTGTCGTATCTTGATGTCAAAGCTACCAGGGGTGAATGGGATAATTTACAATTTTGTAATCGAAAATTTCACATGAAAAAACAGGCCGGAATCCAGCCTGTTTTGTTGAGCCTGTGCTTCCTTTTTTTCTTATCGGTGACTAGCCCCCGATTTTGTAACCGGAAGTCAAAGCAATTATGACAGAAGCCACGATAATAGCATTGATAATGACACGGGAGTATTTCAAGTTTTTCATAGGGTTCCCTCCCTTCCTTGGAATAAGGTGTGCACTAGGCGTGGCGGGGATTGGTTTCTTGCTGCTTATCCTTAGTTCTCTTCACGACCATAATGCTTTGGATAAACAGGAACATCCCGAAGTTCATAACAACATCCCCAATACTAATTACCTGCGTGCGGGGATAGGGCTTGGAGAGAGGAATAATGTCACCAAGCAATGATAGACGCGTGCTCGCATCCATCATGTAATGTTTTGAGATGACACTTCCGGATTTAAGCATATCTGTATAATAGGGACCCAGCACCTCCGAAGCGCTCAACGAGACCGGCATCCTGCCGCCATTCACCGCCATAACGATAAAATTCATCAATACGCCCATTATAATAAGTTTGAATCCCTTATGATGTCTGTTCAACCAGAGAAATATCAATCCAACCACGTAGACTCCCATAAATAGATACCCGTTAATGGCTGCCAGCCAAGCCCACTTTTCCTGGGCATAAAAAATAATGAATTGTACCAGCAGCAGCACAGGGAACATCCAGCCGGCTATAAGGCGAATTTGACTGAAACGGATCAGACCTTGCCGCCAGCCTCCTCTGAACAGACCTACAATGAGACCCAGTAGCACTCCATCATAGACCATTATCATTCTCCAGATTCCACAAATTTTTGTTTTGGTTACCGTATAATTCGACCTGAAATTGGTAAATTCCTGCCTGATATATAGCAGTTTTTAAAAAAAATTGCGGATTAGCGTGTAATTATTCGAAGCCAGACGAAATGAGTGATATCATGATGTATTGAAGTAATTATTTATATTTTTGTGAAAAGGATGATTATTATTATGAACCGGTTATCCAATACTGTTATGGTTGCCGCAGATATGACCAAATCGCGAATATTATGGATCGCCTTTGTCCTGGGTGCATTGAGTGCTTTCGGGCCGTTGTCCATAGATATGTATTTGCCGTCGCTGCCTACATTAGCCGACAATTTGCATACGACCACTTCGCTGGCGCAGCTTAGTTTGACCGCCTGTCTGTTGGGACTGGCCGTTGGCCAGATCGTTGCTGGTCCTCTTAGCGATGTGAGAGGTCGCAGAGGACTGCTGGTGATCTCGCTCATTCTGTACGCTGCTGCTTCGTTGTTATGCGTGTTTGCGCCGAATATCGGTATGCTCATTGCGCTTCGCTTTATTCAAGGGCTTACGGGCTCGGCGGGGATCGTAATTTCCAGAGCTGTAGCCCGTGATCTTTACTCGGGCAAAGAGTTGACACGCTTTTTCTCACTGCTCATGCTGGTGAACGGCGTGGCCCCCATTGCTGCACCGGTACTGGGCGGTGTCATATTGAACTTTGTTTCCTGGCGTGGTGTATTCATGGTGCTTTGTGTAGTGGGCGTGGCTATGCTGATTGCCGTCGTGTTGGGTTTGCCAGAAACGTTGCCAACGAACCGCCGCTCATCCGGTGGTTTGAAGCAGACGCTGGGGACACTCGGTCACTTGTTTGCCGATCGACGCTTTATGGGCTATGCCTTCTCACAGGCGCTGATTACGGGAGCGATGTTCGCGTATATTGCTGGCTCACCATTCGTGCTTCAGGATATTTTCGGGGTTTCCCCTCAGACGTATAGCATCATTTTTGCAGTGAATGGTTTGGGGATTGTACTGTTTTCCCAGTTAACGGGTAGACTTGTGGGTCGCTTCAGCGAACGACAGTTACTCTTGTCGGGTCTGGTCATTGCGGCTGTAGCCGGAATCAGCTTGCTTACTGTAGCCTTTACTGGAGGCCAATTGTTTGCTGTTTTAGTTCCGCTATTTTTTGTCGTTTCCTGCGTAGGGATTGTGAGTACAACGACGACTTCATTGGCAATGCAGAGTCAGCAGCGCTCCGCAGGTAGTGCGTCCGCTATGCTTGGTTTGTTGCCTCTATTGCTGGGTTCCATCGCTTCACCGCTAGTAGGCTTGGGGAGTGGAACAACCCCCGTACCCATGGCGGTCGTTATAGCTATAGCCGAGGTTGGTGCGCTAATAAGCTTTGCCGTACTTGCTAAGGAAACACGCGCGAAGGCTTGAAATTAGGCGAATTGAACTAAAAAACTCCCCTGGACTGATACGTGAACCATTTCAGTCCAGGGGAGTTTTTTACCGTTTTGCAATCGAGATATCTTCGGCTTCCTTTGCGGGCAGAGGTATCTGTTTTAAGTACATACGAGATGGTTTGTGAACCAGAATTGAAATAAGCATGCAGATATGAACGGGAAAGAAAGGGTCTATTCCGTTGATGTTCAAACCAAAAATGGATACGAAAAGCAGTAAAGTAAGGGTGAGTTTATACTTTTTTGTCGCAATAAACAGCAAGATCATTATTGTAGGAAGTAATCGAAAGAGCAATTTTCCGAATACAAATCCGACCATATGAGCGGTAGAACCTTCAAGTGGAGGTGTGATGGATAGCGTGCGGGAGGCCATATGGATTAACCGAGACTCCCCACCTGTCGGTTGGGCTGAAATAAATACACATCCTGCGATAATGATTACAAGGATTTTAAACCACAACAGGCCTTGGATAAGCCGTAACAAGGGTGTAATCTTTATTTTCATTGACTTCTAATAAGCTCCTTCGACGTATGATTTGTTATGATTGCTCGTTTGTATATATACAAGACAAATGGGAATTGCAACTTTAATATTATATCAATATATTACCAAAAGAGTAGTCCTGCTAAAGAATGATTATGCGGAGACTATTTTCCTGATGTTGAGACAGAATCGAACGATATTTTGGTTTCCTGCCAAATATATAGATGTGAGATGAAAGAAAGGGGGAGATCAGGATTGGACAACGCAAGGAGGCGGGCAAATTTGATAAAGAATGATTTGATGGTTGCTCTTGTTACGGAGACGCTGGCTGGCAGTCGTGAGGCTTACAGAGAACTGTATGATCAAACAATTCATACAGTCTATAGAACGGTGCATTTTTTGTTGGAAGAGAAAGTGGATGCTGATGATGTGGTGCAGGAAATTTATATTCATGTATATAAATCACTTGGGCAATTTGACGAAAGACGTCCTTTTCATCCTTGGCTAATGGGGGTCGTTATGCGTCAGATCCGGGCTTACCGTAGAAAACAATGGATGAGGCTACGAATCACAAGCAAAGCAAAAAGGCTCGAACTTCATACATCTCATGATTTTTCTGAGGAAATTGTGGACAAGGTTGCAAATCATGTATTGCTCCAAGCAGTTCAGCAGCTTTCGTTCAAGCTTAAACAGGTAATTGTGTTGCACTATTTGCAGGAATATTCCCAAGAGGAAATCTCCAATATTTTAGAGATACCGTTAGGCACGGTGAAATCACGAATTCACGCGGCTTTGCAAAAGCTTCGATCGAAAGAGCAGCAGGAACATTTTCTAATCGGAAAGGTGGAGAAGATCCATGAAGCTTGAGCAAGAACTACGTAGGGTGATGCAGCAGGATGATGACCACATATTGGCTCCGGCTGAATTAAAAGAAAACATTATGGGTCAAATTGAACGGCTTGAAAAAGGAGGACCTAAATCTATGAAAAGGTATATTGTGATAACTCTTCTCGTAGTGTTATTACTAATTCCAACAGGTGCTTTTGCTACTTACACTTATTTGGCGGATACAATATATGGTTCACAGGAAAAGCTAATTGAAATGGGAGGATCGTCAGAGGAATATAATAGAGTAGAATCCAAGTTGCAGCAGGTGCAGGGGCATTTAACGAAAGAGGAGTTCACTGTTTTTATAGGGTTATTGAGAGAACTCGGGGCCTATAATCTGAAAATGACGGATGAAAACGGCGCACTCCACAAGGAGCGCTTAAGCGCAGAGGAAGAGCGTGAATACGATCATATATCTGCCAAGCTGGAGCCGTATTATGACAAGTTGAATCAGGGGAAAGCGCTAACCCAAACGGACGATGGTAAAAAAGATGGCGGTGATTCTGCCATTACGGGCACATTAGATGCAAAGGCCCACGCAGGCATCGATTTACAGGTCGAGCTGGACTATGCGAAAAAGGTTCTGACTGAGGATGAATTTGTAAAGTTTCGTGTACTGTTCACGAAGTTCTACGAGTATGTACCCCGCATTACAGGGGCCAAAGGTGTACTATATCCAGATCGTTTATCTGAGAGGGATAGAAAAGATTATGAGGAACAGTTAGAGTTGCTACAGCCTTATTTTGATCAATTTAATTCGCTTGAGTAGAAACAGTGGCGAAAATCAAGGCGAAAAAGTGACATTTTCCTGGAATGTTGACATACCCCGTGGGGGTATATTATGATGGGGATATAACAAATGTTTAAATGCATATATACACCACACAGGAGGCTGATGTATGGCTGAGGAGCAATCTGCTTCCCACACTGAAGTCCATGAGAATCACTGTGGAACAGACGGGGAAAAGACAATTAGAAAAAGTCATCATTCGGCAGAGTTCAAGAACAGCCTCGTATCCCGGTTGAACCGTATTGAAGGTCAGGTTCGCGGAATTAAAGGCTTGATTGAGAAGGATACCTACTGTGACGATGTACTGAACCAGATTGCGGCTGTCCAGTCCGCGCTGAATGGTGTCGGTAAGCTGCTGCTGGAAGGGCATATGAAAAGCTGTGTCATTGAGCGCATGCAGGCAGGAGAGCAGGAAGTGATTGACGAGCTGCTGGTTACGGTCAAAAAGCTAATCCGTTAAGAGTAGTATTCATACACATTATGGGTACGGAAGTACCCCAGAGGAGGAAAAGAAAATGGCACAAGTTACATTGAATGTAGAAGGCATGAGCTGCAATCATTGCGTGAAGGCAGTAGAAGGAGCTTTGGAGAAAGTTGGCGCTACCGGCAAGGTCAGCCTCGAAATGAAACAAGTGAATGTAGAATATGACGAGTCCAAGCTGAACGTTGAAGCGCTGAAAACAGCCATTGAAGACCAAGGCTATGATGTTGTTTAAGTAATGAAGGTGTTTTATGTGTGAAAAAACTTGTTTCGAAGAGGAAGCTTCCATATTAGAAGCTTTTTCTTTTTGGATACGATATACCCCACTGGGGTATGGGAGGAGGATGGCCATGGAAAACCGTGCGACCGACGGTGACAAGCAGACAACGCTTCACATTACAGGGATGTCCTGTGCTGCCTGCGCAAGCCGTATTGAGAAAGGTTTAAAGCGAATAGATGGTGTGGCACAGGCTAATGTGAATTTGGCTTTGGAGCAGGCGTCGATATCCTATGATCCCAAGCAGGTGGAGATCGCTGAATTCCGCGATAAAATTGCTTCTCTTGGGTTTGGAACTGTAAGTGAAGAAGCCAATCTGAATGTAACGGGCATGACTTGCGCGGCCTGTGCAACCCGGATTGAAAAGGGATTGAATCGGATGCCTGGTGTAACAGGTGCCACGGTAAATTTGGCGATGGAAACCGCTCATGTGGAATATGCCGCGGGGAGTATTGCGGTTGGTGATCTGGTGAGCAAGATTGAACAGCTAGGCTACGGAGCGATCCCGCAGAGCGCTGAGGACAATATCGCGGATGTCCGCAGTAAGGATATCCATCGTAAAAAATGGAAGTGGATTGTGTCCGCAGTGCTGTCGTTGCCGTTGTTGTGGGCGATGGTGGCTCATTTTTCCTTTACATCATGGATTTATGTGCCAGAACTGTTCTTGAATCCATGGTTCCAACTAGTGCTGACAACGCCGATTCAGTTCGTCATTGGTTGGCAGTTTTATGTGGGCGCGTACAAAGCGCTTCGTAACGGCAGTTCGAATATGGATGTGTTAGTTGCACTGGGTACGTCTGCGGCTTATTTTTACAGCTTGTACCTTACTCTGCGTCCGGCTGATGTTATGGAGGGGATGGCGGGAATGCCTGTCATGACCATGCCAGAGCTGTATTACGAGACAAGCGCGGTGCTAATTACGCTTATTTTGGTTGGTAAATGGTTCGAAGCGGTAGCCAAAGGGCGTTCGTCCGAGGCGATCAAGAGCCTGATGAGTCTACAGGCGACAACGGCACGTGTAGTACGTGATGGGCAAGAGCTTGATATTCCGATTGAACAGGTACGTGTGAAGGATATCTTTATTGTACGACCCGGCGAGAAAATTCCTGTCGATGGTGTGGTCGTAGACGGACGTTCGGCAGTGGACGAATCCATGTTAAGTGGTGAGAGTCTTCCGGTTGAAAAAGAAGCCGGTTCCGCAGTTACAGGGGCGACGCTCAATAAAAACGGGGTTCTACGTATCCAGGCTGAGCGTGTGGGTGGTGATACGGCGTTGTCCCGTATTATTAAGGTCGTGGAAGATGCGCAAAGCTCCAAGGCTCCCATTCAGCGGATTGCGGATCAGATTTCCGGTATTTTTGTCCCCATTGTTGTTGCTATCGCTGTGTTGGCCTTTATCGTCTGGTTTTTCCTTGTGACGCCGACTGATTTTGCAGGCTCACTGGAGAAAATGATTGCAGTTCTCGTCATTGCTTGCCCTTGTGCGCTCGGATTGGCAACTCCAACGTCCATTATGGCAGGATCGGGACGTGCCGCTGAATATGGTATTCTGTTCAAGGGCGGCGAGC
The DNA here is from genome assembly GCF_054602585.1 of Paenibacillus sp. SEL3. NCBI lineage: Bacteria > Bacillati > Bacillota > Bacilli > Caryophanales > Paenibacillaceae > Paenibacillus > Paenibacillus sp. SEL3. The sequence continues at coordinate 3,694,960 of NZ_CM137725.1, forward strand.
ATTTGGAGATGACCCGTTCAGTCAACGCAGTGGTGTTGGATAAGACAGGTACAGTTACGAATGGCAAGCCCGAGCTGACGGATGTTATGGTTGGAGCAAGCGGCATGGCTGAAAAGGATATGCTGCGGTTGCTCGGTGCGGCAGAAAAAAGCTCAGAGCATCCGCTGGCGGAAGCCATTGTAAAGGGGATTGCAGATCGAGGCATTGAGCTGGTAGGACCGACAGATTTTGAAAATATTCCGGGTTATGGTGTGAAGGCACATGTGGAAGGTAAACAGGTATTGGCCGGTACACGCCGATTGATGAGCAGGGAAGGCATCGCAATAGATGACTTAGCTGAGCAGTATATGAACAATCTGGAAAAAGAAGGGAAAACCGCGATGCTGGTCGCTGTGGACGGTTCCTATGCCGGACTGGTGGCCGTAGCGGACACGATTAAAGAAACGTCACGGGAGGCCGTTGCTCGTCTGCGGGCGATGAACATTGAAGTCATCATGATTACGGGTGACAATGAACGGACTGCGCGGGCTGTTGCCGCCGAGGCCGGAATTGAACGAGTGCTGGCGGAGGTGCTACCTGAAGGAAAGGCTGAGGAAGTGAAACGGCTTCAGGAACAAGGCATGATCGTAGCTATGGTTGGGGATGGTATTAACGATGCGCCTGCGCTGGCTACTGCTAATATTGGGATGGCGATGGGTACGGGAACGGATGTGGCCATGGAGGCGGCGGATATTACCCTCATGCGCGGCAACCTGAACAGCATTCCTGACGCGATTGAAATGAGCCGCCGGACCATGACAAACATACGGCAAAATCTGTTTTGGGCGCTCGGGTATAACGTGATCGGTATTCCGATAGCTGCTTTGGGCTTCCTTGCCCCATGGTTGGCGGGAGCGGCCATGGCATTTAGCTCTGTATCAGTTGTGCTGAATGCGCTGCGTCTCCAACGAGTAAAGCTGTAAGTGTATGGATGTATCGGCAGGATAGCGTGCTGTCGGACTTCTGTATCGAGATAAAGTTATTATCAGAGTAGAGCAAGTACGCGCAATTGGTTTGGTTTCTCTGCGTGCTTGCTTTTTGTTGTGTTTGGTTTTTTAAAACCATTCAACTTTCATTACGTCAGGTTGCTTATCATTCGCGAAAGTTTCATAATATTTGTAGGAGTGCCATGCAAGCATGCAAGAACTTCTTCGTATACTCACAGCTTGAAGTAGATAAAGAGCTTATATCATGGATTAGGAGTGAAGCAGTCATGAATGATACGATTTCCTTGTTGATGAATCACCGGTCTGTGCGAAAATTCAAGTCAGACCCTATTACCGACGAGCAGCTCGCAGCTATTGTGGCAGCTGGCCAAATGGCTTCCTCGTCCAGCAATGTGCAGGCATATACTGTTATCGCCGTTACCGAGCCTTCTTTGAAAACAAAACTGGCGGAGTTGGCAGGAGGGCAGGCTTACGTTGAGCAATGCCCTGCGTTTTTGGTATGGTGCGCAGACCTGTATCGCTTGAAACAGGTCACGCTCCACCATCAGCCAGGTCAGCCTTCCTATGAAGGGTCCGTTGAAAATTATACGGTTGCGACCATTGATGCCGCGTTAGCTGCACAAAATGCAGCGGTAGCCGCTGAATCACTGGGCTTGGGCATCGTCTACATTGGCGGCATTCGTACTAACATAGCAGAGGTGTCTGAGTTGTTAGGGTTGCCAGAGCTGGTGTATCCAGTATTCGGTATGTGTATTGGTGTACCGGATCAGGAAACGGGCTTGCGTCCACGTCTTCCGCTGTCCGGTGTTTTGCATATGAACGGCTACGACAAAAATCAGACGATGAAAGCTGTAGAAGTATACGATCATACATCAGCCGAATATTTGAAGGAACGTACGGGCGGTCAACGCTCTACGCCATGGTCTGAGCAAATGGCCGGAAGATTGACCGAGCCAGCACGCTTGCAGTTGAAGCCATTTTTGGAACAGAAGGGTTTCTTGAAGCAATAAAATTTGAGTAGTGATAAAAAACTCTGCAAAATACAAGTAGTATTTGAGCTATATACGTTTGAAAATACAAGAACCTCCTTATTTACGTATGATGAAGTTCCGCGTAAATAAGGAGGTTCTTTGCTTTGGTTGCATGTTGTGGTTGTAAACCTTCCAGTCAGTAAACAGCGGGTATACCTTTATCCATCAGATAGTGAGTAAAAGCGTCTCGTATTTTCATAAAATAATTGACGGACGGCAGATTCATCTTGCTGGGTCAGCTTGCTGTACGCGCGAATGACGTCGGCAGTCATCCGGGGATGTGTCTGTTGTCCGGTAAAAGGACCCTCGAACGGCCAGGGACCGTCTGTCTCTGCCATGATCTGATCAGACGGATACTGCCTTGCCAAACTGCGGATCTCTTCTTCGTACAGGAGATCCGGTGTGAAGGAGACATAATAGCCGTTCCGGGCGATACGTTCGGTCGTGGCGGCCGAGCCTTTAAACCAGTGAAAATGCGCCAGCGTGACGCCGTGACGTTCCAGAAGGTCGCAAGCAATCTCAGCATCCTCATAAACGGCGTGCAGGACAATGGGCTTGCTATGCTTGCTTGCAAACTGGATGAAACGCTCCAGTAGCACTATGTAGGGAGCGAGGTCAAAAGGAGTTCCGCTCTGCGAGGCTTCTAGCCGATTGTAATAGGGTAAGCCGACTTCACCCACGGCGACCATCTGCTGTACATGTTCGTCCATCCAGTCGAACAAGAGGTCAAGCTCAGCTTGCGGTGGAAGGGCCTGTTCGGGATGAAAGCCAAAGGCTGGCCGTACTAGCCCAGGGTAACGCTCGGCTAACCGTAGATTGGCTCGGCTGGAGTCCAGATGCATCGACACGGCTATCACAGCTTGGACGCTGCTATCAGCAAGTGAAGCGAGCAATAGCTTCTGTTGTTCGGGCGGGTAGCTGTCTACATGAATGTGCGCGTCGATTAATGGAGCGGGTCTTGTTGTGGTCAAATCCAAGCCTAGCTTTGTTTGGCTGTTCCATTTCGATGCACATCGAACTTTTACGTCACTCATGCCGATTCAATTCATCTTCCGGGATATTCTTGTGAACGCTCTGAGCATTGTCCATGTCGCCGTCCAGTTTGTACTTTTCCTCACGCATCCAGCCGGTCATGGTTCGCTTCCATTCAATAAAGAGAGGATCGAGGGTGATTTCTTCCCTACGCGGGCGGGGAAAAGGGACATCTACGACATGCACCACCGAAGCAGGTCGCGCTGACAGCACATAAATGCGGTCGGAGAGCAGCAGCGCTTCTTCAATGCTGTGGGTAATGAACAGCACAGAGCGGCGGTTCTTCTCCCACATCCGCAGTAACCATTGCTGCATATCTGCACGTGTCAGCGCGTCGAGTGCGCTGAACGGCTCATCCAGCAGCATTAATTCCTGCGGGCTGAGCAGTGCGCGAAGAAAGGCTGCACGCTGTTGCATTCCACCAGACAGCGTATGTGGATACGCCTTGGCGAATTTGCCTAGTCCAACCTGCTCGAGCCATTGCAGGGCTTCTTTGCGACGTTCGCGTTCACTGGCGTACTGAGGGGGGACTGCTGTATTTTTACGTGGAGCATTTTCCTGCCCAAGCAGTACATTATCCAGCGTGGTGCGCCACGGGAAAAGGGCGGGCTGCTGTGGCATATAGCTGATATGCCCACGTTCACCAGTCATGTCTCGTCCGTGCATACGGATACGTCCCTGCTGTGGTTTGAGTAGCCCGCCGATGATGTGAAACAGCGTACTTTTGCCGCTGCCTGACGGACCGATGAGAGAAACGAATTCTCCCGGCTTGACTGTGAGGGATACATCCTGCAGCACGGGCAGTAAGCTTCGCTTTTCGCGGAAGGCGAGGCTGATCCCGTCCAATTCCAGAGCAGAAGGGGCAGTCGAAGGACTCTGCTGGTCCCCGGCTCGTTGTTCATTAGCCACGTTGTGTGATGATAAGTCAGTCGGATGCAGACTCATATGTGCCACGTCCTTTCTTTGCTGTATTTAATTCAAGGAGGAAGCTATTCCTGATCCGGTTTCCAGCGAACCAGCCATTTTTCCAGTAGTACTATGATGACAAACATCAGTAAACTGAGCGCGACAATGATGCCGATGGCGGCAAAAATGAGGTCCGTGCGATAGGCCGATTTTTGCAGCAGCATATAATATCCGATTCCTTCGCTCGCACCAATCCATTCGGCAATAATTGCGCCCATCACACTGTAGGTGGCAGCAATCTTGATGCCGGAGAATACTTGCGGCAACGAGTGTGGCAACTCCAGCTTCATAAAAATAGCCATGCGACCGGCACCCGACATCTGCATATAGTTCATCATCATACGGTCCGTCCGTGTCAGCCCGTCCATGGTCGCTACAGCCACGGGAAAAAAGCATACTAAGGTAATGACCATCAGCTTGGGCAGCATGCCAAAACCAAACCACACCATGAGCAGCGGCCCCAGGGCGATGATCGGAATGTTTTGGCTCAGGATAAGCAGCGGATACAGGGCGGATTTGAGAAAAGGAATGGTATGAAGAACGATGGCGATCAACAGTCCCGTTGCTGTCCCTATAGCGAATCCCACAAGTGTCAGGCGAATTGTAGCCCATGTATGGGCACCAAGCAGCGCCGTCTGGGCCATGCCCTCCTGTACGATGAGGGATGGAGCTGGCAGTAGCCAGGATTCAATATGTAAATAGGAAACCGCCCCCTGCCAGGCTGCTAAAAAGAAGAGGACCGCCACAAGGGGCGGCCATACGCTTTTCCACCAGGATGCGTTCTTGCCTTTCGGATTCATGGGCGATATTTCTCGGTCAGCTTGTTCATGCTGATGCCTTGTGGGTTATGTGCGATTTTGATCTGTGAAATGACGCTGGGACTGCCCGCTTCCGTCAAAGCCTCATGCATTTCTTTAACCACTTTCAGCAACTCGTCGAGCTCGCCCTCCATGGTCGTATCCAATGGGTTCACCTGATGTTTGACACCGGAGCGCTGAATGACCTCAATCGCCTTATCTACATACGGGTAAGAGTCCTCGTTATTAGGAGTTTTAGGGATTACTTGAATACTGAGCAGTGTATTAGCCATGCAAATTCACCTGTCCTTCATTTGAAGTGTTTTAGAGAAAATAGGGTGGTTTAAGGCGGGGAGACCGCTTCGCGTTTCATTTGATCTTACGATCGCTGTTGCCATGGGATTCTTTGAATAAATTTTAAAAGGTAAGAATCCCACGGCAAAGGCGAGCGCTACGCTTCTCTAGATTCAAATGAACCGCTACGCTGCCAACCGCCTTAAAAGCACTTTAATTTTTGATAGGTTGTGTGGCATTTTTACACACAAGCGCATCTGTTTTTGCGCTTTAGATACTATGAGACTAAAGAATAAACCAAGTGGAACGAGAACGAAGTGGGCGGAATGGTGCTGTACAAGCGTTAGCGTTCGCTTTAAAAGCTTTCCGTAGGAAAGCTCGCTTCGGAAGCATAACCTCCCCGGATTTCTACACTAATCATAAGTTTTTATTAAGAAATCTGGGTACAACAGCGATGGGAAGCACCATCCGACTGCGTAGTAGGGCTTCGTTCACTTCTCTAGTTCAGTCTTATTTAGCGTTTTAACAAATGGTCAGCGCTTGGGCAAGAAGTTGTTTGTGAAGGCCTTATCGACTTCCAAAGGCTTGCTGAGCAGCTTGCGTTCGTACATCCAGTCCGAATAGTTTTGCCATACCTCCGCTTTTTGCACACCCCATTGTGCGGCATCGTCCTGATAACGCGGGCTCAGCCATTTTTGGCTGGCAAGTACCAGTTTTTTATCCAGCTCCGGTACAGCTTTGCTTAAAATGTCTGCGGCTTCTTCCGGATGAGCGATAGTGTATTCATAGCCTTGTGCGGTAGCATCCATGAACGCTTTAACCAGCTCGGGATCATTTTTTATCGTTTGTTCGTTGCTCACAATTACAGGCGTATAGTAGTCGAGGCTTTTGGAATAATCTTTTACATACAGCATATCCAATGGCTCATCTCGAAGTTGGGCCTCGATTCCGGTCCATGCGTAGAAAATCCAGGCAAAGTCGATATCCCGCTTCACGGCTGTAAAATAGTCTGCATTGCCCATGTTGACGATCTTCACTTTGCTCACATCGCCTTTGTCTGAATCCATGATGGATTTCATGACCGCTTCTTCTACGGGAGAGCCCCAACCGCCGTATTTTTTACCTTCAAAATCTTTCGGGCTTTTAATTCCGCGATCTACCGGGGCTGCGAAGCCTGAGGTATTATGCTGAATCACCGCAGCGATGGATACAAGCGGCACACCTTGCGTGCGAGCCTGTGTGACGCCTTCTTGGTAGCTGATACCAAAAGGTGCAGCATTAGAAGCAACCATTTGATCGGCTCCGCCTGAACCAGGTTGAACAATTTGGACATTCAAACCTGCTTTTTCGTAAAATCCTTTGTCCTTGGCGACATAGAGTCCCGTATGATTCGTATTGGGTGTCCAGTCGAGCACGATTTTAACATCTTTGAGCCCCTTTGCCGGAGTAGACGTTTGAGTGTCGGTAGCGGAAGCTGCTTCTTGGGATGTAGGGGGACTTCCACCGCAAGCGGTCAGGGTCAGGGCCATGAGCCACAGACTGATCAGTCCCAGGCTTAATATTTTCATGCGCTTCATCGTTAGTGTTCTCTCCTTTTGATTACCCGTTATCCATCCAATCAGACAGCTTAAGTTTCCCATTTTCATAAAAATAACATCTGCCGGACGCGATCTTTCCAACAACTTAATCCTCAACAAAAAAGCGCCCCGAGTTTCCGGGACGCTTGCGCTTGTATATACCAAAGTAAGGGATGGTCCTATGTAAAGAAGGCACATCTTGCTTAAGCATTCCTACGCTGGCATTACCCAGATCAGGTTGTAAGGGTCAGTGTCTTGGGACACACTCTCAGCCGGCCGATTCCAGCACCCCTGGCATTGTATGGTTTAATGGGTTCATTTATTCGGGTTTACTACGACGATTATATGCTTTGAATGCGGGTCTGTCCAGCATGAAGGGAGAGATAACGGTTCATTTGCCGAACGACAGGGTACACTTTTACTGTGAGCTTTGATCTGAAAATGAGTATGAATCAATCCGATTCGATCCGGTCATGTTATTTTCAGAACAGCTGCGCAGGTAGGTTCAGATGGGCTGGTGCCCAATGGCATGGCCGTAGAGAATTCTAATTCGTGAAAAGGAGTTGTTGTACTGTGGGTAAAACGGAAACATTGGATCGCAACCAACTGGAACAAGCCATTGTGAAGGCTTTGGATAACAACAAATTTTGTTCGTTAGGTACGGTAGAGGGTGGCAAACCGAAAGTACGCTATATGGCCCTTTTTAACGATGGAATGAACATTCATCTGGCGACAGATCGCAAAACGCATAAAGTGGATGAGCTAAAGGACAATCCGAATGCTTATCTGCTGCTGGGTTATGAGGTTGGCGGTACGAAGGAAGTTGTTGAAGTGGAGGCTACCGTCCAAATTACAGCTGATGAGGGGCTACGCAAACAAGTGTGGAACGACTCCTTGAAGGAGTGGTTTTCCGGACCGGACGATCCCGATTATGTCATTCTGGACGTGAATCCGACTCGCATTGAGTATGTGGGTCAGCAAACGGAGCGCCAGGTGTGGAAGAAATAATACGAATATAAATGGATAAGCCAGTAAATCTCCAATTTTTTCAGGAGGTTTGCTGGTTTTTTTATGTTTGAGAAAATTAATTATTTTTTCATAAATAATTTTAAGTAAATGACTACTCTTTTGTCTGGCGTTGGATTAAAATAGAAATGGTGAGTTCAAGGCTTACATATATGTGCAAAAGTATGTATATGAGGCATACACCTTAATGAGGAGGGGTATATTTTGTTATTACGTAAAAATTGGTTTAAAGGGTTTACAGCAGCAGTTGTAGCTTGTAGCATGCTGGTGTTTTCAGCCGCTCCATCCTGGGCAGCTAGTGATTCTCGTGATAGCGCTACGGTGAATTTGCGGATCATGGAAACAACGGATATCCATGCGTCCCTGATGAACTACGATTACTATTCGGACAAAGAAACCAACGAGTATGGCTTGGTTAGTACAGCTAGCTTGATCCAGAAGGCACGTAGTGAAACAAGAAACAGTATGCTGTTCGATAATGGTGATTTGCTGCAGGGCAACCCATTAGGCGATTATATGGCCCGCAACAAAACCTTTGAGAAAGAAGGCGGTGTCCATCCGGTCTACAAGATGATGAACCTGATGGGCTATGATGCAGCTACAGTGGGCAACCATGAATTCAACTACGGTCTCGACTTTCTGGACAAATCGCTCAAGGGAGCTGATTTTCCTTATGTAAATGCGAACGTTTATGTTGATAAAGGGGGCCAAGCTACTAAGAATTATTTTACCCCTTATCAGATTCTTGATAAAACAGTAACGGACGAGAAGGGCGAAGAGCATACACTCAGAGTGGGTGTGATCGGTCTGGTCACACCTCAAATTATGCAGTGGGATGAAGCCAATTTGAAGGATAAAGTCGTTACGAAGGATATTGTGGAAACGGCGAAAAAGTTTATTCCTCAAATGAAGACGGAAGGTGCTGACATTATTGTCGTGCTTGCGCATACCGGTTATGAGGATGTGCCACAAACGCCACTGATGGAGAATGCCGTTAAGTATTTGAGCCAGGTGGACGGAATTAACGCTATTCTGTTTGGGCATGCTCATAAATCTTTCCCTGGCCCTGATTTTAAAGATATGAAGGGTGTAGATCTGGATAAGGGAACCATTAATGGGGTACCAGCCGTGGAAGCTTCCTCATGGGGCAAGGATCTGGGTATCATTGACCTGAGCCTAGAAAAGAAAAATCGCGAGTGGAACGTGACTAACTCTCAATCTCAAGTGCGTCCGGTTGTGAGCACCACTAATCAGACTGTGCAGTTTATCCCTGAATTTAAACTGATTGATGCGGTCAAAGAAGAGCATCAAGGAACGCTGGATTATATTCGCCAGCCTGTAGGAACAACGACGGCGCCAATTACCAGTTATTTTGCATTAGTGCAGGACGACCCTTCCATTCAAATTGTGACGAATGCACAGAAATGGTATGTTCAAAACCATCTCAAAGGAACTGAATACGAAAAACTTCCAGTATTGTCGGCAGGCGCTCCATTCAAGGCCGGCGGTCGAAACGGAGCCGAGTATTACACTGATATTCCTGAAGGTACGGTAGCGATTAAAAACGTGTCCGACCTGTATGTGTACCCGAACACGGTTCATGCTGTAGAAGTGACCGGTGCTGAAATTCAGGAATGGCTGGAGTGGTCTGCGGGTCAGTTCAACCGTATTGATCCAAAGCAAACTGAGGAGCAATCGCTGATCAACAAAGATTTCCCAACCTACAATTTCGATGTCATTGACGGTGTGAATTATCAGATTGATGTAACGCAGCCTGCACGGTATGATGCCAAGGGAACTATTATTGATTCTTCAGCGCATCGTATCAAGGATCTGCAATACAATGGAAAGGCTATAGATCCTGCACAGAAATTTATCGTAGCCACCAATAACTATCGTGCTTCCTCATCCAAACTGGCCAACCCAGATGGCAAACGAATTGTGATGGCAGCACCGGATGAAAGTCGTCAAGTCGTTGTTGACTATATCCGTACGAACGGAACGATTAATCCATCGGCGGATGGCAACTGGTCTATTGCTTCTTTTGGTCAGGCAAAGGTTACTTTCGAGTCCTCTCCTGATGCCAAAGACGTGCTGGCAGGCAATCAACAAATTTCATACTTGAGCAGCGCGGCAGACGGTTTTGCCAAATACAGCTTAAAAGCTGGCGCTAAGCCTAGTACAGCAACGACTTCTGTAAAGGAAGCTGTGGCTCCCGCGAAAGCAACAGCAAAGCCAGCTGTTAAAACGACCAAACCGGCGGTTGTTAAACCAGCTAAAACAACAAAGCCAAAGGCATCCAAATAACTTCGAATTTTAGTTTTCGTTTAATATCAGAATGAAGCAGCAAGTCTCTTTAACCAAGAGATTTGCTGCTTTTTTTAATATCAAAAAACAGCCCCGAATTATTATGAGTGTAAAAAGGTTTTGTTTTTGTCGAATATGTACTTAAGTCCTAAGTTATCGTTAAAAAAAGCTGCTTTTTTGTAAAAAAACGTAATTATATAGTACTTTTGTTCTAGTTATTTGTGATATAATGGTGAAAAAACCGGAAAATTGTTCCGAGGAGGACCATTATGACATGCAGCAATTGCAGCATCATATTACCTATAAAGGATCAAGGATTGCTTAGAATTAGGTATTCCAGGGTGTCGCTTACTCCAGCATTAGATGGTTTGGGCATGCTATCGGAACAAATGAAGCAGCAACATGAGCGTGAGGGCGGCATAGAGTTTCGCTATGAGAGCCGTTCAGAGTTGGAACAGCTGGTTAACGGACTGGCTCGTCTGCCGCAGGAATACTTGAACCATATACAAGTTGTGGTGACTGGCTTGCATCATGTCGAAGGATATGAGGACTGGCTTTTATTTAGTCAATTGCAAGCCAGACTGCAACATCCGGATATCGTGAGTATTATTAAGGATCAAAGTTTTTCCAGCCATATGCAGCCTATTGTTGACCACAAGCTGGATATTATCGGGTTTGAGTTTTTGCTGCGTCCGTCACATGCGGAAAGACCTTTTCAGCCTTTCCGACTGTTTGAAATCGCCCGTGAAGCTGGCTTGCATGCTCATCTGGATCGCTCGGCTCGTTTTTCCGCTATTGAAAAAAGTGCAACATGCCTTCCGGCGGGGATTAAACGTTTTATTAACTTTCTCCCTTCCACCATTTATAATCCGGCTTATTGCTTGAATCACACCTTTGAGACGATTGATCGGTTATCCATGAGTACGAAGGATTTTGTATTTGAGGTCGTAGAAACGGAAGAGATAGACGACCTTAATTTTTTGCATCATATCTTTGAGCAGTATCGTAATCGAGGAGTTTCAGTTGCCCTGGACGATGTGGGGGCAGGCTATTCTACGACAGAGCTTATGAATTGCCTTCAGCCGGATTATGTCAAAATTGACCGTAGCATAATTGACGGCTGTCATAGTAACAGTAATCAGAAGCGGCAAATCACAGGAATTGTAGAATCGGCTTTTCGTTTTGGAGGCCAAGTGTTGGCTGAAGGAGTAGAGCAGATAGAGGATTTTGAATTTTGTCGTGAAGCAGGTGTGTCACTGGCTCAGGGTTATTTGTTTGGCAAGCCGGAGCCCGGTCCGCCCTCCAATTTTATGCTTAGCAGCGTAATATAGTCAGGAACAAATTTAAGTAGATGTAGTTTATAAAAATTGGAGCTTAAATAAGGCTGTCGTATTAGCATTAATGTAAAAAACGCGAGTGCAGAGGTTATTTCACCCCTGCAACTCGCGTTTTTTGGTCATGCTTGCCCACCTGAACAAGCTCTGGCAAGCAAAGCCATCCAGTCTCCAATTTTACTTGGTAAGGGACGTTAAAAGCCCGGAAGCAGTTTACGACCGTTTTTTTTTAAAAGTAAAGATTGACGTTTTGAAGAGAATTGGATACAGTGTACTATATAAGAAACGGTGTTTCCTTGGTGATACACTGTATCTATATTAGGTAAAAGGTTTAACATTACAGGGAGGACAACCAAAATGAAAGCAGTGCAACTGAAAAACGGTTTTGGCTTTGAAGAGTTAACCTTGATGGAACTTGACACACCGGTGCCGGGACGGCTGGAAGTTCTGATCCGCATAAAGGCAGCGTCCCTCAATTACCGTGATTTGGTAGTTATCAACGGAGTCATGCCGATCGGCATTCAATTTCCCTTCATTCCGTTATCCGATGGAGCGGGTGAAATTGTAGCTGTGGGCGAAGGGGTGACAAAATTTCAGGTTGGACAAAGGGTAGCGGCAAATTTACAACAGAAATTCATTGGCGGGAGCACGAGAGCGGAGGTCTTAAAGGACAGTCTGGGAGGCCCGCTCAGTGGAGTGGCGGCTGAATATATCGTTCTGCATGAAGAGGGGGTCGTCGCCATTCCGGATCACCTTTCTTGGGAGGAGGCTTCCACCTTGCCGATTGCGGCATTAACCGCATGGAGCATGCTGATGGAATCCGGCGGGCTGCGAGCGGGGGATACGGTGCTCTTGCAAGGAACAGGCGGTGTTTCCATCTTTGGGCTTCAATTTTCTCTGATGGCGGGAGCAAGGGTAATTATCACATCGAGCAGCAATGACAAGCTGGAACGGGCAAAGGCTCTCGGCGCATGGCAGACAATCAACTATTCGGAGGTTCCAGAGTGGGATAAGGTAGCTCTGGAGCTGACAGGCGGCGGAGTCGACCATGTTCTGGATGTAGGGGGAGCGGCAACAATGGCGCAATCCATCAATGCACTTCGTACTGGAGGGACTGTGAGCATGGTCGGATTCTTATCGGGCTTGACCATTCCTGAGTTCGATGTCACCAGCATTTTGCAGAAGGCTGCGACGATTCGCGGCAGCCAGGTTGGTAACCGGGAACATTTCGAAAACATGAATCGTGCCATTTCCCGCCATCGTTTACATCCTGTCATCGACCGGGTATTCCCGCTCAGCCGAATCGGCGAAGCCTTCGCACTTTTGGCTGAAGGAAAACAGTATTTCGGTAAAATCGTCGTTCAAATATAAATGAGCATTTTGCATAAATCCCAAGAGCAATTTCAAATCAGCACTATATAGATCGAAACGGTTTAGTACGTCTATATAGTGTACTTTCGAGCGTTGGGAATTGAATTATGCAAAATGCTGAAATATTATTCACATTACATAGGAGGCACTCTAATGCCCAGTAAACCTGATTTATCTGTCAAAGATTCTCAAGGAAGAAAGAATAAGAAACCGCGTAAATGGGTACGCAGAACCGGATTATCGCTGCTGTCGGTAATCCTTCTGGGAGTGGTTATTTTTATGCTCATCCCTTCCCCTGTACAGCCTGCAAAATGGCTTGCACCTTCGGCCCCCTCTTTTGAACAAGCGGGTCCATGGCAACAAAACAACAAACTCAGCTCCGCCGAGCTTGTTACAGATGCCCCTAAGTTTCCGGAATTTATCACCTTTGACAAGGAAGGAAATTTATATACGGGAGACTCCGACGGGAAAATTTATAAGGTTGCCTTTGATACAAAGGGCAATCCGCAAAAGGCCCAGCTATATGCAGATACCAAAGGAACGCCCAATGGACTTATGTTTGATGCAAGTGGAAATCTGATCGTTACGGATGTTAAGAAGGGGCTACTGTCGGTAGATCCTTCCGGAAACGTGACGGTGTTGGCCAATCAAGTCGACGGCACACCGATCTATTTGGCCAACGAGCTGGATATTGCCAAAGATGGTACTATTTATTTTTCTGACACCTCCAATTATGGCAGTGTAGTCTTCAAAGAAATCGCCGAGAACAAGCCACATGGACGTTTGCTGAAATATGACCCGGCGACCAAGCAGACGACAGTTCTGTTGGAAGGCCTATATTTTGCGAACGGGGTTGCCTTGTCTGCGGACGAAGATTTTGTGCTTGTGGCAGAGTCGTATCACTACCAATTGACCCGATACTGGCTCAAAGGGCCGAAGAAGGGGACTTCGGATATTTTTGTGGATAATCTTGCCGGTTTTCCGGATAACATTACGCGTGATGATCAAGGCCATTTCTGGGTCGGTCTCTTCACGACACGTATTCCCTTTGTAGATCAAATGCATGGAAGCCCGTGGCTGGCTGGAATGATGGCCAAATTGCCTCAATCGCTGCTCAGCGGTGCAAGCGCACCTGTGAAGCATGGGCTTGCTGTGGAGCTTAATCCGCAGGGGAAACTCATCGGAAGCTGGCATGATCCTGAAGGCTCGCTTTATGGGGTAACCACGGCTGTAAATCATGACGGATATTTATATATAGGTACAGCTCCTGGAGGCAGCCAGGGTGTTCATCGTGTGCTTTTAACCAAATAAGCCTGGGGAGGGTTTAACATGATATTGGATGAGTTGAAATTATCCTGGAAAGCGAAGGAAATCCTGGCCGGGAAAGTAGCTTTGGTAACAGGCGCAAGCAGCGGCATTGGGGCATCGATTGCAAAAAAACTGGCAAAGCGTGGCGCGTATGTAGCTGTATTGGCGCGCCGCCAGGTGCGATTGGATGAATTGGTTCGCGACTTGCACCAAGAGGAATTGTACGAGGTCATGGCAATACCTGCCGATATCCAAAAGGCTGAAGACATACAGCAGGCGGTCCACGCCATTCTTGAACGCTGGGGGCGGCTTGACATTATCGTTGCCAATGCTGGCTTCGGGTATCGAAGCCCACTGGCAGAGGTGGAACTGGAACGCTGGGAGGAGCTTTACAAGACGAATGTGCACGGTCTTGTCCTGACACTGAAGTACGGACTTCAGCCAATGAGGGAACAGGCCAAGGGGGATGTTGTCATTGTCTCCTCTATTGCAGCGAAGGAAGTGGTTGCCGGAGGAGGACTATACAGCGCTACCAAGTACGGCGTTAGCGCCATAGCCTCTGCATTGCGTTTGGAGACCAGTACGCAAGGAATTCGTGTAACTGCGATTCACCCCGGGGCGGTGGCGACGGAGTTTTCGCAGGTGGCCGGATATCCCGAGCAGGAAATTCGGGCGTTTGCTTCGAGCGTTTTGCCGCTGCATCCCGATGATGTTGCAGAAGCTGCCCTTTATGCACTAGAGCAGCCCGAGCATGTCAATATTCCAGAGTTGACCATTATGCCTTCGAGGCAGGTCCAGCGGTTCAAATAGAGCGATATTTATTCTGACACAAACCGGGTGACCGGGTATGGTCATCGCCGATGCCGGGTATGGCGGCGAGAGGGCTCGTGCCTTCGCTTGACCATAACCTGCTCAAATGGGTGAGCATGAACCAAAGCGCGAGCTACAGGGGGGAATAACCCTTGCACTCGCGCTTTTTTATACTAATGATGAAGCGTGACTGTCCAATAAAGTTTAAAACCAGTTTTGGGACAGCTCCATTTACTATAGAGGAGACCATATCCCGTAACATTTTGGCCCCACGTTCGCTCATCCAGTCATCGTGAGCACAGCTATAGTGTAATGACGTACAGACCTAGCGGCGTAGTTGCGCTACCTGCAACCATGAAGCTGAGAGAATAGCTGGATCTGCCGGGGGGAACGCTGATATCAGCCAATCGGCATACCTTGGTATTATCTCGTAGCAAAGGGATACCATATACACGATCATTCACGCGTACAGCCCCGGCGAACGCGCCCCCACGTGGATTCGCGTAGATTCTTACGATACGTACCTCGTCACTGTCGTTAACGATGGGAATGGTCGCGTTGTATATGGTTCCGAATTGTCCGCGATTATCTAGCGCAGGCCCCAGCTCGCTGCGTGCCCCGGTAAACAGCAGATCGGCAGGAGCCTCACCGTTCAGCTTTTTGGTGGCACACGCCCGATAGTTTGCGCTCTGTCCCACCACGTACTCTGGCATCCGCGCATTCGTTTCGGAAAAGGACCACACCCCTCGTGGATGCGCCTGTGGTGGAGGTACGGGAGGAAGCGCATCCATATGAATCTGGCGCAGATCGGTCTGCGTGTCCTTGCTGATCACGGTGCGAATCACATAATCCAGCGTACCGTGGCCTTCAGCAAATTCTACGGTAAGGTCATAGATGAATCCGGCCAGCGATCCCTCGGGCAGCTCAAATTCCTCCAGCAGAGCGGTGCCTTTGCCGAATTTATGACGGTCTGCTGGCTTCACACGTTCCATCGTACCCGCCAAACAGCTTTTGGCAATAGACTGCCCGACATCAATAATCCAGTTGCCGTCCTCAGGCACAATCTTAAGAGCGCGTTCAATATGGCGTACTTCCAGTTTAGCAGCGCTCCTGTTCTCTACAGTGATGCCCAGTTTAACAGGGCTGTCGATTTTGTTATAATGCCAGCCGAAAATGCGATGTTTGACTGTTCGGGTTGTCGAGCGAACCATGTCATGCCACAGGGTGGCTTGCTCGGTAGGTACCGTCACATGGGTAAGCGTCTCCGGGTTATCGCTAAGCATCAGGCGGCGTGTTCCGCCCTCAGTGGCTGACTCCACATCCACATGGATGTTGGGCGGGATCACGGCAGTTTCCACAATCAGATCCTTTGGCTCCTTGGATCGATGGTTCATGTAAATTCCTCCTTTTATTCAAAAGTGGCACCGCTTTGGGTACATGTATATGGGCAGTTCATAAATATAGGTAACGCCAGATCCATTTATACAACCTGTTTTACAAAATATTTTTTTAAAATAAACCTCCGCAGATTATAGCGGTTCTGCTAATGCGTCGAAGCAAGCTTACAAGACTCTTGTTCCCAATTACCAACGATTCGCAGCCAGGTATTGCGTGTATGTTAAGAGCATAAGCTATTGGATGTACAGAGAAGCTACAGGAGGGAAACATGCCTAAAAAAATATGGTGGAAGGAAGCCGTTGTATATCAGATTTACCCGATCAGTTTTCAGGATTCTGACGGAGACGGTAAAGGGGACTTGCGAGGCATTTTGTCCAGGCTGGATTATTTGTGTGAACTGGGTATTGATGTTATCTGGATTTGTCCGGTATATAAATCGCCCAATCACGATAATGGATATGATATTAGCGATTATTATGCCATTATGGATGAGTTTGGAACAATGGAGGATTTTGACGAACTGCTTCACCAGGCGCATGAACGAGGTATCAAAATCATGATGGATTTGGTATTAAACCATACATCGGATGAGCATCCGTGGTTTACGGAGTCACGCTCGTCCAAGGATAATCCGAAGCGGGACTACTACATATGGCGAACAGGCAAAAATGGCGGATATCCGAACAACTGGGAATCGTATTTTTCTGGCTCAGTGTGGAAATATGACAAGCTTACAGACGAATATTACATGCATCTATATTCCGAGCATCAGCCGGATCTGAACTGGGAAAATGAAGAGATGGTGGGCGAGCTCTACCGCATGGTGGAATGGTGGCTGAAAAAGGGAGTCGATGGCTTCCGTTTTGACGCTATTGCCCATATTGTCAAAGCCGAAGGGCTGCCGGATGCCGATAATCCCGACAAACGAACCTTGGTACGGGCTTATCAGCTCTTTTCCAATCTGGAACAGGTACATGTGCTTCTACGGATGCTGAATGAAAAGGTGCTGGAATGTTATCCCTTAATGACAGTTGGCGAAACGTCTGGCTTAGGACCGGAACAGGCGCTTGATTATGTGGGAGACCAGCGGCATGAATTGAATATGGTCTTCCAGTTTGAACACATGTTTATTGATGCACAAGGGCTAGGGACGGAAAAATGGAAATCCAAGCCATGGACGCTGGTGGAGCTGAAAAAAATAATGAGCAGTTGGCAGACAGTGCTTCATCAGGAAGGATGGAATGCCAATTATCTCAACAATCATGATCAACCTCGGGCTCTCTCCAGATTTGCGAATGATGGACAATATCGTGTGGAATCCGCCAAAATGCTGGCAACCTTCACACATATGCTTGAGGGTACGCCTTATATTTATCAGGGTGAGGAAATTGGGATGACGAATATTGCATTCCCGTCGATTGATGATTATCGGGATGTGGAAACGTTAAACTATTATGAGCAGCAACGAAAGATTGGTGAGCCGGAGGAGCAGATTATGGCGGCAATCTGGCGAAAAAGCCGGGATAATGCACGCACTCCTATGCAGTGGGATGCTGGTCCTGCGGCCGGATTTACCGATGGAGAGCCATGGATGAAGATTAACGATAACTACACACACATTAATGCAGAGGCTGAAAGAAATAATCCAGGCTCGATTTTCCACTATTATCGTAAGTTGATTGCTCTGCGCAAACAACATGAGGTCATAGTCTATGGCGAATACAAGCTTCTGTTGCCACTGGATACAGAGCTGTATGTATTCACTCGTATGTTGGGAAAAGAGCGTTTGCTGGTCATTTTGAATTTCTTTGACCGTGATCCGGTGTTCCACTGGCCCGAAGGTGAGGAGCTTCCTGCCGCCAAGGCGGAACTACTTCTCTCCAACTACGAACCGGTACAAGGGGAACAACTGCATGCCTTGAAGCTGCGGCCTTATGAAGCCAGAGTGTATAAGCTAACCATGCATTAGGCTTTGCTATCTTTAGAATGGTAAAAGGAAGGGAAGGCCCATAGAGCCTTCCCTTCCTTGGAGTAAACTAAAAAGCCCAATCCACACTGGCTACCATGGGCAGGTGTGGATCGGGCTCATTATGATATGGTCTCATTAAATGTAGTTACTTTTTAGTGATAATGTTTCACCTTAAGGTCGTCT
The DNA here is from genome assembly GCF_054602585.1 of Paenibacillus sp. SEL3. NCBI lineage: Bacteria > Bacillati > Bacillota > Bacilli > Caryophanales > Paenibacillaceae > Paenibacillus > Paenibacillus sp. SEL3. Next base: position 3,713,349 of record NZ_CM137725.1, read on the forward strand.
AGACTTTTAAACTCATACCCTTGCTTGCGAGCCTCGTCGATGATAGAAGCAAGCGCCTCGGCATTATCCTTGGATACGGAATGGAGCAAAATGACCGCTCCAGGGTGGAGCTGCTGTATGACTTGACGATAGGCATAGTCCGTTCCTTGCTGAATTTTTGTGTCCCAGTCCTTGTAAGCCACAGACCAGAATACGCTCGTATATCCGGCTTCTCGACAGGAAGCCAATGCTTTTTCACTAAAAATGCCGCGAGGCGGCCGGACATATTTCATTTCTTTTTGCCCGGTTAGCTCTGCCGATGCATTTCGTACCCGATCCAGCTCAGACCGGATCTCTGCTGAAGAAATGGTGCTCATATCAGGATGGCTCCATGAATGGTTGCCGATAATATGGCCCTCACTCGCCATTCGTCGCATCAAAGCTGGCTGGTCTTTTACAAAATGCCCCGTCACAAAGAAGGCGGCCGGAACCTTTTTGGCCTTCAATACATCCAGCACTTTCGGAGTATACCCATTCTCATAGCCGTTGTCGAAAGTGAGAAATAATTCTTTTTTAGTCGTATCCCCCAGAAAGATGCCACCTTGTCTTTCGATCAGGTGCATAAAGCCTTCTTGTGCGATGGAAGGCAGGTCCCCTCCTTTACTTTTTTTAAACCCAAAATGATAAGGCTGTCCGTCAACAGTCTGAGTAGCCCATGCGGGTTCCGCCGTAACTGCCAACATACCCGTTACTGCAATGCATAGCCACAAGGTAAATATTCGCTTCATCTATTTTCCTCCGCTTTCGTCCCGTTCGGGTAAGGTGTGTATGCTTCGACATATTTTCATACCATCTGCAATATCGTACTGATTTATGCAAGGACATGCTTTGACCGAATGTAAAACTCATATTGACATGAATATTAAATCGAAGTAGTATACTTTATAAAACTCACTAGAATACTCGGATTTAATTCGATCGTTTATGCCGAAGAAAAGCATCAGCTCAGAATATCTTACATACTTGTAAGAACGGAAGGAGTTAGGACTCATGATTGAACTTAGGAATGTATCTAAAACCTACGTGAGAAAAGGTCTAAGTATTGAAGCGTTAAAAAATATAAATATCAAAGTGGATAAAGGGGACATCTTCGGATTTATCGGATTCAGTGGCGCAGGGAAAAGTACGCTAATCCGTCTGGTCAATCGTCTTGAGAAAGTAACCAGCGGAGAGGTTCTTGTTGAAGGGGAGCAGTTAAATACCTATTCGACCTCTGGACTGCGGAAGGTAAGGAAAAAGATTGGAATGATTTTTCAGCATTTTAATCTGCTGGAATCAAAAACGGTGTTCGACAACATTGCAATTCCGTTGGTGCTGCTTAAGCGCAACAAACGCGAAATAGAGGGGCGTGTGAAAGAGCTTTTGGCGTTCATAGGATTGTCGGACAAGGCGAACAGCTATCCCAACGAGCTTTCCGGCGGACAAAAGCAACGTGTCGGGATTGCACGGGCGCTTGCGAGCAACCCATCCATTTTGCTCTGTGATGAGGCGACCTCGGCACTTGATCCGCAGACCACACAGTCTATTCTCGACTTGCTTCGCAAAATCAACAAGGAATACAAGATCACCATATTGATCATTACCCATGAGATGTCGGTGATTCAGCGAATTTGCAACAAGGTTGCCGTAATGGAAAAAGGGGAAATTATCGAGCAGGGCAATGTCCTGGAGGTATTCGGACAGCCGCAGCACCCGACGACGCAGAGCTTTGTACGCACGGTCATTCACGATGCAGTACCGGAGAGTGTGCTACAAACGTTCGAACAGCAAGAATCACAGCGGATTTACAAGCTGGAATTTATAGGACAGGTTGCTTCTGATCCGGTGGTTCATGAATTAATTCGGCAGCATGATATCCATGTGAACATTTTGTTTGCCAACATGACGGAGATTCAAGAAACGACGATTGGCTATATGACGATCCAACTGCGAGGTGGGCAGCATTCCATTCAGCAGGCTGTTGATTTTATCAAGAGCAAAGGAGTCCATATTCAGGAGGTAGAGAGTCTATGATGATTACAGGAACCACGATAACCTGGGATCAACTGTGGGAAGCTTTGTATGAATCCGTGCTCATGGTCAGCATATCCTTATTCATTGGCGCCCTGATCGGTATCCCTATCGGCATTTTACTCGTCATCACACGCCCGGGCGGAATTCTGGAGAACAAATGGCTGCACAATATTTTGAATCCGATCATTAACATTGTTCGTTCCTTACCGTTTATTATCTTGCTGATTGCGATCATTCCGTTAACCCGTCTGATTGTGCATACATCCATTGGGACCAGCGCGGCAATTGTCCCCTTGATTATATATATTGCGCCATATATCGGAAGGCTGGTCGAAAACTCGCTGTTGGAGGTGAATCCGGGGATATTGGAGGCAGCAGATGCGATGGGGGCGACCCCGTTCCAGGTCATTCGATACTTTTTGCTTCCTGAGGCATTCAGTTCTCTCATTTTGTCGTTAACGACAGCAGCCATTGGTCTGATTGGTGCTACTGCTATGGCTGGTGCGGTCGGCGGAGGCGGAATTGGCGATCTGGCGATCGCATATGGCTATCAACGTTTTGATACGCTGGTTATGCTGATTACCGTCATCATTCTAGTCTTGTTTGTACAAGGTGTTCAGTCCTTGGGGAACCTATTGTCCCGTAAAGCACGCAGGGGTTAAATTAGATGTTTTTTTCACCTATTGTCTGTTCGTAGCTTGTAATTTTATAATCCATGCGTTCCAATACGTTGTTCATATCTTTCATTTTTGCAATGAGCTGCTTGCGCTGCTCTATTAGGAGTTCTTTTCTCGCATACATTTAATATATTCAACCCATCTGCAATCTTCTTCCGTGTAATCCCTGATGCTACTTTTATTACGGTTCGCACGCGGAATAAGTCCGATGCGTTCATAATAGCGGAGTGTGTCCTGAGATAGTTCGAATTTTTTGCTTACTTCTGCGATCAACATGCAGACTTCACCTCCTGATTTCTGATCAAGAAACGCCCTATGTAAATGGATAGGGCGTTCTTGTCGTTTCTTATTTCGAAACTGTCATTTCATCCATATTTACTGGGCGCCAACTACCGGATGAGGAACATACGGCTCTTCCAGCAATGCGATTTCTTCAGGTGTTAACGTAATCGAAAGAGCAGCTACTGCATCTTCAAGATGAGACGTTTTCGTAGCACCGATAATCGGAGCTGTTACCGGTTCTTTCTGTAGCAACCAGGCAAGTGCGATTTGAACGCGGGGAACTCCACGTTTTTCTGCGATGGCCGCAACCTGCTCCACGATCAATCGATCGGTATCTGCAGTCGCATCGTATTTAGATTTCGCCACTTGATCGGTTTCGGAACGATGTGTTGTTTCCTGCGCATCACGCGTCAATCTTCCACCTGCAAGCGGGCTGTATGGAATCACACCGATTTTTTCTTCCTTACAAAGCGGCAGCATCTCTCTCTCCTCTTCACGATATAAGAGGTTTAAATGATTTTGCATCGATACAAACCGGGTCCATCCATTCTTCTCAGCTATATGCAAAGCCTTTAGAAACTGCCATGCGTACATGGCAGAAGCTCCGATATATCTTGCCTTCCCAGCCTTCACAACATCATGTAATGCTTCCATCGTCTCTTCAATAGGGGTAGTGTAATCCCAGCGATGAATTTGGTACAGATCCACATAATCTGTCCCCAGTCGCTTAAGGCTCTTATCGATTTCACTCATAATAGCCTTTCGAGAAAGTCCCGCACCATTGGGGCCTTGATGCATACGGAAATGAACCTTCGTTGCAAGGACAATTTCATCTCGATTCGCAAAATCTTTTAAAGCCCGTCCGACGATTTCTTCGCTAGTTCCGTCTGAATATACATTCGCGGTATCAAAAAAATTGATGCCTAGCTCTAGGGCCTTTTTTATAATGGGACGACTGCGCTCTTCATCTAATATCCATGGATGAATCCATCGTTCTGCAACCCCAAAGCCCATACACCCAAGACAAAGCCGGGATACATCCAAGCCGGTATTTCCAAGTTTCATATAGTCCATTTGATTATACCTCTCTTTCCTAGATATTGTTTTCTTCAAATGTTCTACTCCAGCTACTTACACCGGATATTATTACATTTGGAGTTCACTCCAAGTCAAGCGATTTTGTTGCGTGATGCCTTCATATAGGACTAATTGTTCAGAATCGGTTCAGTGGGGTTTCGTATAATTCTCTTAGCATAGTTCCTTGGTTGCATAATCCGTAGAACTAAACATGACTAAAGACTTTGATAAAACAGGATATATGCCAATAAATAGCGTCTAGGAGTGGAAATGTTGAAACTTATAAATCGAAATAAATGGATTGCATCTGCGATGGTATTGGGGATTGCTTCAGGCTCCATCGTATCTTTGCCTTGGCTGGGGGGCGCTCAGACTGCTTATGCAGCGACAGCAGATACACAAAGTGAAACTGGATTTGTAGCACAAGCTCGTACTTTGGGTTTGATGACAGGTGGGAATCAGGGCGATTTTATGGCACAAAAGAATTTGACCCGCGCTGAAGCGGCCAAAATTTTGTGCGGTCTGTTCCAGTTGGAAGTTAACAATCAGCCGCAGACTTCTTTTATGGATGTATCGTCCGATGCATGGGGCGCTCCCTATATTGAGGCCGTACGTGCAGCCGGGTATATGACAGGTAACGGAGAACTCTTCCGTCCGGGGGATGCCATTACCAAGGAAGAACTGATTGTTTCGCTCGTACGTGCAATGCACTTGCAGGATACAAGTACTGCGGATGCACAGCAAAATGCAGTTCAGGTTGCCCGCTCTTACGGTCTGTTAACAGAGGATGCTTCTGCAACGGATTTGAAAAATCCATTGAACCGGGAGAGTGGTGCAGAAGTATTCGTCAGCCTGCTGGATCATCCGGTAGGAGAAGTGAAATCAGAGGGCAATACCGTTCGAATCGGAAATATCCCGTACCAGTTGGAAGGATCTTTGCAAGGCTTGTTTGGTGAAAATAACAAAGCTGTATTAAAAGGGGCAAAAATCGATCTTAACCGTAATTTGCGTACACTCACAGGTGTAAATAAGCTGGAAATTAACGCAGACGGTGGTGTATTTGACGGTAAGGGTGTGTCTTTTGATGGACGCCTGATCGTCAATGGTTCGGTAACCTTGAAAAACATGTCCTCCACAGGCGTATTAGAAATCAAAGGCTCAGGGACCCAGCCTGTATCGGCCATTTTGGAAAATACGACATGGTCCGGTGTAGAACTGGGCTCCAAGGATGCCAAACTGACTGCAACCGGGACGACAAAGATTGACAACCTTACGCTGAAAAATGATGCATCGATCGGGACCGAGGGGGATGCAGCGATTAGTCGTGTTTCATTGCAACAGGGACTAGGCAAGCTGTTGGTGAGCGGAAGTATTGGTTTGCTGGATGCATCACAATATGTGGGTGTTCCTTTTATCACACTGGCCAAGGGGGCTGCAATCAACCAGCTCAATCTGCCGGAACAAAAACAGCCGCAGGATGTTATTGTTAACTATAATGCGATGAAGGAAGCAGTTAGTCTCGTAAATGGTACGAAGAACTCATCCTCTGTTGGATCGGTTGTCACGGACACAGATAGCAAAGATAAGAAAAAACGTGACAGTGATATCGTCAGTATAGACCGCAGTCAGTTGGAGACGGAAGTCCATGCAGCCAAAGAACTGTTGGAGCGTGCAGGTGAGGGGGGACTGGATCAGGCGCTTTACACGGTCGCAGCGAAGGAAAACCTGTCCATAGCAATCAATCAGGCTATGCTGGTACTGAACAATACGGCAGCTACACAGGCAGAAGTAGATCAAGCGCTCAGCACATTGAAACAGGATGTTTCTGTGTACACAACCTCAGCCACAGAGCCGGTGATTGGAACACAGGAATTAACTAGACTGGTTCAGTTAGCTTCGACTACCCTTGAACAAAACCGAATGGTTGGTGATGAATTTCCACCTCTTTGGGACGACTCACTAAGTCAAGCGATTCAATTTGGCAACAATGTGTTGGAAGGAAATGCGCCTCAAAATATTGTGGATCGGGAAGCAGAAAGCTTGCGTCGAGTAATAAAGGTATACAAAGCATCAGTAAAACTCAGAGATGCCTATCTGCATTTTGTCGATGTAACGGATCGTGTGGATAATTTGAAAACAGATAAAGCGCGTTACAAGTCCTTAGTAAGAGAAGGATCAAATGTATATGTGAATCCATTGGCTACAACTGAGCAGTTGGAAGAATGGACACAAAAAATAGATCTTGCTACAGAATCATTCTTGGCACTGCAAGCAGCGGACTTCTCGGTGCTTAAGAATACTTTACAAGAAGCGCAGGTTATCTACGATCAGAATGGTTCTCAAAATGCTGAACTAGATAACTTGATTCAGGAATATACAGAGAAGATGCACACTGCTATGACCCAGCAGGACGTATTGAACTTGAACATGGAGCTGAGTCAAAGGCTTACGGAGTTCACTGTGCCATTGCCTGCTACAACTCGGGAAAAACTGCAGCAGCTGGTTCAAGATATTCAACTAAAACTGCTGTCTAACCCTGTGGCTCGTAATTACTTGAATACGGAAATGCTGTCTTTAGAGCAACAAACAGGACAAGCCAACTTTGCACTCATTATGCCATTTACTCCTGAGGAGCAATTGGTCATCTCTTATAATCAATTAAGTCAGGCTAAAGGGACCTATCTTGAAAAATATAACGAGAAAAGACTACAATTGAGAGACAAAGTCATTGAAATGCAGACATCGATCAATGGAATTTTGGTGCAAAATTCAGGCGCATTAAGCGCTGAAGCTCAGCAAGCCTTATCTTCGGCTTCAGAGCATGCCTCTATCTTCTTAGGTTTGTCCAGCTTTGAATTACAAGACGTTGTTCCCGTATACGAGGAGTTGCAACAGGTACAGAGCCAGTACGCTGTACCCATAGCGGTGGATACCACATTGTTGTATTTCAACATAAATTTAGCTAATAATGAAGTTCAGACGTTCGGCCGTCATTATACCGAACAAGATAACGTAGAACTCCAAGGGCAAATTAATCAGGCAAACCTTGTGCTTAATACTCCGAATAGCACACAGCTGCAGGTAGACCAGGCTAACACAGATTTGATTACAGCGCTTTCGAACTACCAATCCAAGTGGATCGTAACTGATTTTGATATCCAAGAGCTCAAGAACATTGCGAACAATCTGCTTACAGCAAATGGTACAGACCCTACGACGGTCTACTTTCACAGAGTAGTGGATGCATTCAATCGTTTGGACCCGTATTATCCTATGCCGGAAGTTAAGAAAAACTACATGAATCTGGAAGATGCGATTCAGGAGTATAAAGATTTTGTAGCCAGCCAGCAACAAAACAGCGGAACAGGAAGCGGCGACAGTAGCAGTGGAGCAACGCCGCCGAGCGATAACAGTGGAGACGATTCAAGCTCGATTCCTGGCGGTAGTATTGATGGCGTTATGATTCCTTAATAGGAGAGGCTAGAAACTACAAGTACGTATTGAAGGGGACGATTCCGCACAGATTTTATCTGCGGCGGGCGTCCTTTTTTGTATGGACAACGCTTCTAATGTAGCTGAATAGAATAACCGATACAAAAGATAGACGTTATTGAAAAGAGCGGAGGATTTATGAAAAAACAGGGTGTTTTATTTTTTATTATACTTCTGCTTGCGGTTGCGTTACCAGTGTATCCGTTAGTGTCGGGTGTTTTATCCGGGAACAGTCATTGGAAAGCTCATAACGGTATTATTGATTTGCGTAATTGGGACCCTCATAAGGAAGGCCCTGTACAGCTGGGAGGGGAGTGGGAATTTTACCCTAATCAGCTTGTGCAACCTTTATCCTTTCATGAAATGCAACAAGATAAGGATTGGGAAAGTCATCAGAGTTCTTCAGAGTTGGGGATGGAAACGAGATCTTCTGCCAAGATTGTGGATGTGCCAGGTAGATGGAATCAGTGGATGCCTAAGGGACAGGCGACCGGATATGGAACCTATCATATCCGTGTGCTGTTGCCTGAAAAAGCGGAAAATCTGTACGGCATCTATATGCAAAACATTCGCAGTGCCAGCCAAGTATGGATTGACGGAGAAAACGTCGGAGCGAGTGGTATTCCCTCTGTTTCTGCCGACAAGGGTAAGCAGGGCAATGTTCCCTATGTTGGGTTTGCATCGGTAGATGGACATTCGGCTGATATTACCGTGCATGTGGCTAATTATAGCTATTCCTCTGGTGGGATTATTTATCCACTGTTATTTGGGGATTACGAGAGTATTACGCATAGCCGGGAAGTTGCAATGGCAGAGGACACCGTACTGATCGCAGGATTTTTTATTCCTACCGTATTTTTTATCATGCTATACCTTTTGCGTAAAAAGGAGAAGGCATTACTTTACTTAGGATGCTTTTGCATCGCGGCTTTATTTTATATTCTGACACATGGAGAAAAGCTGCTGGTTTGGGGAATACCGGATTTACCTTATGAATGGGTACTGAAAATACAGTCGTTCTCGTCAACGCTGTTCTACTATTTTCTGATCCGCTATGTTCATCTTTCGACGCAGATTGTTATGAATCGGATCGTGCTGCGCTTCTATCATATTACAACCGCACTGATGCTGGGTATGGGGCTATTTTTGCCTACATTGGTACTCTCATCCTTTGAATTGTTTATTCTTCTTTTTGGTGTAGTCAGTGTGGGATACGTGTTACTAATCTTGATTCGTGGGCTTCTTCAACAGACGGATGACGCTGCACTGCTAGTCATTAGTATTATGAGCATTCTTATGATTGTAGTGACTAGTTTTGTGTATATTCTGGGCTGGGGAGATGTACGTGGGGTGACAGCCTATGAAATGCTCATATTCGTATTGGCTCAAACGCTGCTGCTGGCCAAACGTTTTGTACATTCGTTTATGGAGGTTGAGAACCTGTCACGACGATTGCTCACACTGGATGGGTTGAAAAACGAATTTCTGGCGAACACGTCACATGAACTGCGCACTCCTCTGCATGGAATTATTAATATCGCTCAATCCATGCTAGACCGCTACGGGACACAATTCAATGAGCCGCAAAAGCACAATTTGGCCTTGATTGCGAATGTAGGACGCAGACTTTCTTATTTAATTAACGATATTCTGGATTTTTCTAATTTGAAAAATGGCAGATTAGCCTTAAATCGTCGGCCTGTCAATGTACAGGCAGCTGTGAATTCCGTGCTGGAGGTATTGGGGCATACGGTGGGTAAGAAAAAGCTTCAATTCGTCAAAGAATGGCCCAGTTCGTTGCCCAAAGTAGATGCGGATGAGGATCGGCTGATTCAGATTTTATACAATTTGTTGGGTAATGCGGTGAAATTTACGGAGGAAGGCAAAATCGTAATCTCTGCCAAAGCGGGGACCCGTGAAATGGAAATCAGTATAAAGGATACCGGCTCCGGTATTGCCCAGGAGCATCTTTCGCATATATTTGAACCTTTTAACCGAGGGGCGAATGCTGAGGATGAAGGATACAGTGGGACAGGGCTTGGATTAGGCATAGTCCGTCGTCTGGTGGAACTGCATGGGGGTCATATCCGGGTAGAATCTAGATTAGGTAAGGGTTCGACCTTTTATTTTACACTGCCCTTGGCGCAGACCGGAACGTTGGGACATGAAGCTCAAAAAGATGTTTCGCCTGCGGTTATATTGCAGCCTGGCGTGACGTCGGGTCAGAATGTGATTCCGCATGAAGAGGATGCACTGGAGCGAGTCCAGACTGTCCCTTACAAAGTGCTGGCTGTAGATGACGACGAGGTTAACCTTCGGGTACTGGAGGAACTATTATATGCCACAGGTTGTAGCGTGGTGGCTGTGGATCATGCCGAGGAGGCACTTCACATGCTGAATGGCCGTACCCGATTTGACCTGGTCATTACGGACTGGATGATGCCGGAAATGTCCGGTATTGAGCTGTGCCGACGGATAAGGGAACGGTATTCCCTGTCCGAGCTACCGGTGTTGCTCCTGACGGCACGCGATCTGCCCGGCGATATCCGCGCAGGTTTTATGGCCGGAGCGAATGATTTTCTACGTAAGCCTGTTGATGCTGAGGAATTAAAGGCACGTGTGCGCACGCTGCTGAACATGCGCCATTCAGCGGAGGAAGCGGTGCGTTCTGAAATGGCCTTTTTACAGGCACAAATCAAGCCGCATTTTCTGTACAATGCCTTGAATGTCATTGTTTCGACCGTAGCCGTAGACCCGGACAAAGCAGCGGAGCTGCTCATGGAGCTAAGCCAGTATTTGCGGGGGAGCTTTGATTTTCAGAACAGGGAGAATACGGTACCGTTATCCAAGGAGCTGGAATTGGTAGAATCGTATGTGGCACTGGAAAAAGCACGATTTGAAGAACGTTTGCAGGTAACCGTAGAGGTAGGGAGGAACATCCGGTCGCTCATCCCGCCGTTAAGTATTCAACCCATCGTGGAAAATGCGATACGGCATGGTGTGATGCAACGGGCAACAGGTGGAACCGTGCGAGTGGTTGTACAGGAGGATGGAACCGATTTTGTGGTCAGCGTGACCGATGACGGCGTAGGGATTCCACCGGAGCGACTGGAACAACTGCTGTCGGAGGATCATATATCTTCCAGCGTGGGACTGCGTAATATCCATCGCCGTCTTATCCATATGTATGGAGAAGGATTGAGGATTGAAAGTAATCCTATGCAAGGGACGACGGTAAGCTTCCGTGTGCCGGAAACGATTTCGCCCCGGAATACCGATGAATAAAAAAAGTACAGTACATTCGTCGGAAAAGCTAATGTCACGCCCGCGACGATACGATATATAAAATATAAGAAATTAAAATTCGTAAGGATAAAGCAGATAGCATGTAGATAGAGCATCATGATGGATGGTTGCAGCAGGAAGGGAGCACGGACACAAATGAAGGCGATTTTGATTGATGATGAGAGGTCGGCATTAACCTACTTGGAACGGTTGCTGGAGGCGGACGGACGGTTAACGGTAATGGGGAAATATACGTCTGCACAAGCGGGGCTGGATCATCTGGCGTCAGAACGTGCGGATATTGTTTTTATAGATATCGGAATGCCAGAGATGAACGGTCTGGAGGCCGCCGAGTGGATTCAACAGCTGGATTCCCATATTCATATCGTCTTTGTGACCGCGTACTCGGAATATGCTATTGAAGCGTTCGAGCTGCAAGCACTGGATTACTTGTTAAAGCCCGTTCATGCCCGGCGGCTATCCAAAACGATAGATCGGATTGCAGCCACGCTGGCTGATTCCCGTTCCTCCAGCTTGGGAGTTGCAGCAGAGCAATCCCCCAAGGTACGTTGTTTTCAAAAGCTTGAAATTTTGGAGGTTGGACAGGAAGCCGTAGGAGCGAAACCACTCAAATGGCGCACGTTAAAGTCACAGGAGCTATTTTCCTTTTTACTACACCATGAAGGGGAATGGGTGAGCAAAGAACAATTGCTGGATGCGCTGTGGCCTGAATATCATTTGGACAAGGCTGTTGTTCACCTGCACACGTCCATTTACCAAATTCGCAAGGCGTTGAAAGAACGGATGCAAGATACAAAACTAGAATACAATCTGGATCGCTACCGCTTGAACCGCAATGGCTGGATTACAGATGTAGAGCTATTCGAGCGGGGAATATCCGAATGGGCTGCATCCGGTAGCGGCGGTACGCCGCGTATTGATAGCCTGTTGGCTCTATACCGTGGCAACTACCTGGAGGAGCACGATTACCCGTGGGCGTATGCAAAAAGGGAGAAGCTGCGCAGTATGTATCTGGCATGTGCTTCTGAGCTGGCGAGAGAAGAGCTTCGCTCAGGTCGTACCCGGCAGTCTGTTCAGCGCTTGCTCAGCCTACAGCAGCGGGAGCCGTACTCAGACGATATCTGCAGTCTGCTGCTGACCGCCTATGCCCAACTGGGCGATTATACCGCTGCGCAAAAGCATTATGAAAGCTTCGTCAGAATATTGGAAGATGAGTTGGGTATTGAACCGCAGCAGGTGACGCACCAGTTGTACGTGCAATTAAAAACACAGACGCTACCTGCGTAAACGGCTGTACTGGCTCAGGTCGTATGAATAGGCCAACCAGAGATTACTGGTTGGCCTATTCTATTGGAGATTCTACGAGGGAGGCAGCCGGGAGAATGTGATAGCGCTGCTTTTTAGTTTTCACAACCGCTTGCTGAAGTTTTAATACACTTTTCTCCTGGCGGAGGATAAATACCCCAATTCTTCACGGTATTTGGCTACCGTTCTGCGTGACAGCTCTAGTCCTTCCTTTGCCATCCGCTCTGTGATTGCCTGATCTGAAAATGGTTTTTGCTTCTCTTCACTGTCGATAATCTGCTTTATCCGCATTTTTGCGCTCTCTGATGAAGTAGCATCCCCGTCTTTCGATCCTAGGGCGGAGGTGAAGAAATATTTGAGTTCAAACAATCCACGGGGCGTCTGCATGTATTTATTACTGACCGCCCGGCTGATCGTGGATTCATGCAGGCCGGTTATTCCAGCAATCTCCTTTTGGGTCATCGATTTCAGATGATAAACGCCATGCTCAAAAAATTCCCGTTGCCTATCAACAATAGCCTGGGCCACACGCATCAGGGTCAGGCGGCGCTGCTCAAGGCTATGAATAAGCCATAATGCTGTATTCATCTTCTCACGAAGAAATCGTTTCTCTTCCTCCATCGCCGGCTTTCGAAGCATACTTTGGTAAAAAGGATTAATCCCGACGCGTGGGACTGTGATATCATTAACTGTCACAACGTAGTCGTTTTTGGATTTCTCCACTGAGATATCTGCTATATGATACTGGCGTTCATATGGAGCAAATGCCGCTCCCGGACAAGGATTCAGCTTACGTATCTGATCGGTCATTTGTTGTACCATGTGAATGTCGATCCCTAGAGCATCCGCGATTTTTTGTATGCGGTTACATGAAAGATTGACCATGTGATGTCGCACGATTTCTTCCAGGTAAACATCATCATTCCCGGCATATCGCAGCTGCAAAAGAAGACATTCCTCCAGACTGCGGGCAGCGATTCCTGCCGGTTCAAAGCCTTGGATCAGGGCAAGTATATTTTCAACCTCATCGGTGGGGACGTCAAGTATTCCGGCAGCTGTATTTACATCCAGCTCAAGGTAGCCTTTTTCATTTAAATTCCCAATTAGAAACATGCCAATCATCTGTTGTAGTTTGGATAGCCCGCGGACCATCCCAAGCTGCGCTTTGAGATGTCTATATAAATTATCTGCGGGATTAGAGACAAAGTCCAGAAGGTCTACCGGATTATCATTTTTTCGTAGCGAATATTCTTCTTCTGTGTTGATTCTTTCGATGGACATATCGATCTCTGCCAAGTCAATGATCGGATTTTCATTTGCTTGCTCATGAAGATATGACATTAGATCGACCGAAGAATATTGAAGAATCGTGATGGCTTGTCGTAATTCTGGAGTTATAGCCAGCCTGAATGTTTGCTCTTGCTGTAATCCGTAGCGTATCATTTTATCTCAGCTCCTTACTGGGAAACAAAAATAACTTTTTATGCAGCTTATTCGTGAAGCTTATGCAATTATACTGCCAACCTTTGATCTTGGAAAAGAAGTGAATGGAATGGGCTGAATTTGAGTTTTGGATAGATTCAATAAAAAGGGTATCAGATTAATGATTAACTTGTCAGTTTATTTTCTTGTAGAGGATTATTTCTTTTTTTATATACTAATTAAATAAGAACTAGTCAGCATGGGGGAATACCGTGAAACGAATTGATGAGATCTTAGAGTATATTGCCAATGGGACAAAGAAACTGTCAGTAGAGGCCTTGCAGGACGGCGGTGGAATTACGGCTGCGGAAATAGCCGATCAACAGAATATGTTAAGAAATAATGTAAGCAAGGAGCTTAATAGCCTACTTCGCGCCGACTTGATTATTAAAATCAAGGGGAGACCCGTCAAGTTTTTGCACAAGCAGGTGATCGAGGAGACCTTTCGGGTTCAGCTTAAAGAGAAACAAATCCAAGTCAACAGTATTCATGAAATATTGTTGCCTGGAGAGCAAGTGGATCCGTTTCACGCCTTAATTGGTTTCATGGGGAGTATGAGGAACCAGGTTGAGCAGGGAAAAGCGGCAATATTATACCCGCCGAAGGGCCTACATACGCTGATTGTGGGACAGACTGGCGTTGGAAAAACAATGTTCGCTAGGTTGATGTATAATTATGGGAAATATATGAAGCGCTTTTCAGAGCAAGCACCGTTTATCGTATTTAACTGCGCTGATTATTACAATAACCCTCAGCTGCTACTTTCCCACATTTTTGGTCATGTAAAAGGAGCATTTACCGGGGCTGATCGGGAGAAAGAGGGGCTGGTCGAGAAAGCGGATGGGGGCATTCTGTTTTTGGATGAGATTCATCGGCTGCCCCCAGAAGGCCAAGAAATGATATTTTATTTCATGGACACGAACAGTTACAACAAATTGGGCGAGTCGGAGCGCAAGCGGGAAGCGAATGTGCTGCTCATCGGCGCTACGACCGAAGATCCCGGTTCTTCCATGCTGAAAACCTTTATCAGACGGATACCGATTACGATCAACATTCCTTCCTTGCAAGAGCGAACTGTTGAAGAGCGGTTTTTGATCCTGAAGCATCTCTTTGCAAACGAAGCCCATCGTGTGAACAAGCCTATTAGGGTTGAATTGGAAACTGTAAAAGCACTGATTGGCAGCGTAACCTATGGAAATATCGGACAGTTGAAATCGAACATTCAGCTTGTGTGTGCCAAAGGATTTTTGAACAGCATACATGAAAATAAGGAAGAGATTGAACTTGATTTTAAAATTTTGCCCGGAAATATCAAGGAAGGTCTATTTAATATGGGGAAGAACCGCAAGGAGATTGCCGAAATGGAGATGGTCAACTCCTCGCTGTATATTACTCCTGAAGGCAGCAAAGGAATGGATGAAGTAGACGCTTTTGAACTGCCGTTCAACTTGTACAAATTGATTGAAGACAAGATAGGGATGCTCAAAGAAGAAGGACTCGACGACAGTTTTATCAATAAGTTTATTACTACAGATGTCAATATTCACATCAAAAGCTTCTATAACCGATTTTATAACATCAAAGGGGGAAGGGAACGGATCCTTAAGATCGTAGGCAGAAATATCCTAGAGTTCGCTGAACAGGTGCAAGAGATGGCTCAAAAAGAATTGAACAGAAATTACAGCGACAGGTTTGTTTATGCCTTCAGTCTTCATTTAAGTGCTTTTTTAAAGCGAATCCGGGAGAAAAAATATGTCAGTAAACAAATCTATGAACCGATGAATGATCAGGATGAAGAATACAGACTGGCACTTATTATCAAGGATTTGATCGAGTCCAAGTTTGAAGTCAACGTACCCGATGCCGAGACTACCTATGTGGCGATTCTTCTGAAATCGGTAGAAGAGGAGCACCAGGGAAATGTGGGAATCATTGTAGCTGCACATGGCAACAGTACGGCAAGCAGTGTCGTTAGCGTTGTCGACAGCCTGCTGGGGAGCTCAAATATTTGCGCAGTAGACATGCCTTTGGATGTTAGCCCCAGAGAAATCCTGGAAGTTATTGTGGAAAAAGTGAGGGACATTGACAATGGCAGAGGCGTATTGCTGCTGGTTGATATGGGCTCCTTGCTCAATCTTGAAGCAACCATTATGGAACGTGTCGGGATTAAGGTGAAGACTATCGATATGGTTTCAACCCCGCTTGTGTTGGAGGCTGTGCGAAAGGCCAGTATTTTTGATATGAATATAGAGGAAATTTATCAATCTTTGAAGGATTTTCGTGGATATAACACTGGAAATGCTGGAGTGAAAGCGGAAAAGACCAGTAATAAGGTAATCGTGACGGTCTGTTCCTCCGGCAAAGGTGCCGCCGCCAAGCTAAAGGAGTTTGTAGAGAAGGTTGTTTATGACTTAACCGAAGAGAAAATAGTTGTTGTACCGGCAAAGGTCAGGGAATTGGATAAAGTGGTGAAGGATTTACGGGCCAAGCATACGCTTCTTGCGGTGATTGGGGTTAAGCGGCCAAGCGAGCTCAATGTACCGTTTATCCCTTTGGAAAAACTGATCGAGGCAAGCGGTGAACAGGCATTAAGAGAATTGTTGCTCAACAATCAGTTGCCTGTTATGCATGAACACGGAAGCGTGATCGTAAGAGATCTATGTGAGGATACGCTAAAGGAGTTTATGACTTATTTGAATCCTCACAAAATTTTGGGGATTTTGATGAAATTTATCGAGCAGCTGGAACAGGAACTGGAGGCTGATTTCCATTATGCAAAGAAGGTTCAGCTTGCTGTTCATACGGCTCATGCGCTGGAACGAATGGTCATTGGAGAAGGGCTAGTGTATCAGGAGGATGTATCCTTGCTTGACCAACAATTGCTCCATGTGGTGAACCGTTCCTGCAATATATTTGCCTCCAGTATTAACATTAAGCTGACTAATGATGAAAAATATTATATTTGCGAAATCCTAAGCGAAGTATATAACTGTATCCCCAAGTAGTGGCGCAAGTGTATAAAACGATGCTGGATGTGTATTAATCATGCGGATAAGGATAATAAGTAGTTGATGAGAAAAGGCCAAATTCCCGGAGCAGCCGAGGGTTTGGTCTTTTTTTTTGATAGTTAATCGCATCATACAGAATCTTGGCATGAGACTTGCATATAAGTATAGGCGAAGGATGCAAGGAGGGGGTGAAACAAATGATAGGTGTTATTGTTGGCACTCATGGAAAATTTTCTGAAGAGATCCTAAGATCCACGGAAATGATTTTTGGCCATCTGGAAAATGTGGTGGGTGTAACGTTTGAACCAGGTGAAAGTGTTAACGGACTTGTTGAGAAGTACAAAGCGGCCTTGGAAACAATTGATTGGACGGACGGATTGATTTTTCTCGTCGATTTGTTTGGTGGCAGTCCCTATAATGCGGCCAGTAGGATTGTGGCCAGGTATGAAAAAATGGACATTGTAACAGGGGTAAACCTGCCAATGATCGTAGACCTGCTGACTAATAGAGGGCTGGAGAACGTGGAGAATCTAAGTGATCTGGCCATCCGTGCGGGTCAGGATTCAATGAAGTCTTTTCGTGTCATCCGGGACATACAAACAGAGGAGGAATTATAGGTATGGAAATATCATTTGTTCGTATTGATGACCGTCTGATTCATGGTCAGGTAGCTACGGTGTGGGTGAAGGAAACGAAGTGTAACAAAATTATCGCCGTCAGCAATGAGGTCGCTGCGGATACGCTGCGCAAAACCTTATTGTTACAAGTGGCGCCGCCGGGGATTAAAGCTTACGTTGTCACGATTGCGAAAGCGATTGAAGCTTATAACAATCCTAAATATAACGATTTCAAGACCTTGTTCCTGTTTACCAATCCCACGGATGTACTGCGGGTTGTAGAAGGTGGGGTACCGTTTACATCGGTAAATGTAGGTGGAATGTGCTTCAAAGAAGGCAAAACACAAATTACCGGAGCAGTGTCCGTAGACAAGCAGGATGTAGAGGCATTTTATAAATTGCACGAAAAGGGGATAGAGCTGGAGATTAGAAAAGTGGCCAGTGATCCTAAAATTAATTTGATTAACAAGCTCCAAAATGTCCAGTTTTAACAACACGTACGCATAAGAGAGGGGGTCAAACATGAGTGTTTTTGAAATCGTAATGGTCACGCTAGTTGCAGCCATTTGCGGAATGGGCAGTGTTTTGGATGAAGGACAGACTCATCGTCCTATAGTTGCGTGTACACTGATCGGTCTGGTCCTGGGAGATCTCAAAACCGGTATTATTCTAGGCGGTACGCTGGAATTGTTGGCTTTGGGCTGGATGAATGTCGGAGCGTCCATGGCTCCGGATGCGGCTTTGGCCAGTGTAGTCTCAACCATATTGGTTATTGTCGGGCACCAATCGATCGGTGCGGGAATTGCCGTTGCGATTCCGATTGCGGCTGGCGGACAAGTGTTAACTATCTTTGTTAGAACGGTTACCGTGTTCTTTCAGCATCTGGCAGATAAATATGCCGAATCTTCAAATTTCAAAGGAATTGAATTATGTCACTTCATAGCCCTCCTTCTTCAGGGATTACGCGTCGCTTTGCCTGCCGTATTGGTGGCTATTGCAGCAGAAACCGGTCTGGTTACGACTTTGCTGGACGCGATCCCGGAGGTCATTACAAAAGGGCTGCAAATTGCTGGGGGATTCATCGTCGTTGTAGGGTATGCCATGGTTATTAACATGATGGCAGCCAAATATCTGATGCCTTTCTTTTTCTTGGGCTTTGTCATCGCGGCATTTACAAGCATCAATCTGGTTGGCTTTGGAATCATGGGGGCGGTTCTGGCTCTGCTGTATATCCAGCTCAATCCCAAATATAGCCATCGCAAAGATCAAGTGGGTGAAATTGAAGAGCTCTAAAGAAATTCTTAATGAAAGAGTGGGGTACTATGGAAGAAAAAAAGTTGACCAAAAGCGATTTAAACAAAATGTTTTTCCGTTCATGGTTCCTGCTGGGCTCGTTTAACTTTGAGCGTATGCAGTCGATTGGTTTTTGTGTCACCTTGATTCCGGCAATCAAGCGGCTATACAGCAAGAAGGAAGACCAAAAAGAAGCACTAAAGCGGCATTTGGAGTTTTTTAATACTCAACCGTTTATCTCTGCACCGATTATGGGGGTAACGGCCGCTATGGAGGAGCAGAAAGCCAATGGCCAGCCGATTGATAATGCTACCATAAGTGGTGTGAAAGTTGGCTTAATGGGACCTTTGGCTGGAGTAGGGGACCCTATTTTCTGGGGAACATTACGCCCCGTTCTGGCTGCATTAGGAGCTTCCATTGCGTTGTCCGGAAGCGTTATCGGGCCTGTCCTATTTTTCTTGCTTTTTAATGTTATTCGCCTGGCCACTAAGTGGTACGGACTGAAATACGGCTACCAAAAAGGGACGGAGATTGTGTCCGACATGTCCGGAAACCGGCTGCAAAAGCTTACGGAATCGGCCTCCATCCTGGGACTATTTGTTATGGGCGCCCTTGTATCCAAATGGACTACTCTGAATATACCACTCGAAGTATCCCGATATACCCGTTCGGATGGAGTAGAGGTTGTTACGACGATACAGATGATTCTGGATCAATTGATACCTGGTCTGTTACCTCTCTTGCTGACTTTTTTATGCATGAGACTGCTCAAAAAGAAAGTGAATGCTATAGCTCTGATTTTTGCTTTATTCGCAATAGGAATTATTGGATACGCTCTTGGTGTATTGGCTTAAGCAATTTGTAAAGTGATCCGGTCAAGCAGCCGTCTCTGACCGGCAACCTGCCGCTTAACTTGTAAACGCTTTAAATTTTACGGATTAAAATATTCAATTATCTACAAGCGAATCTGCTAGCGTTCAACGATAGTCATGAAAGGCTGCTGGCTTGTTGATAGCTGATATAAGCAATGATTCTATATCATCAATCACTACAGGCTCAATGATGGTTTAAAGCCACATTGAGCCTGTAAAAGCAGGTTCCGCTCTTTTGCTGTTAGTATGTTCGTTGCAATTTCTTGGAGGAGCTTTCCAGCTCGGGTACTAACAGCCTCTTTTCTCTATGATCTGATATTCGCCGAGACCTGTTTTCTTCAGCGGCATATGCATATAGCATATCTCTCCACAGTTGGGTCATATTGAGAGGTTTATGAAGCCATGAAGACTTAAGGAGGCCACTGCATTGGGAAAAAGGAGACGAACTGGCTTTAAGGGCAAAAGAATTAGGGTGGACGTTAGACAATCTTCTTCAGCTCAAACAGGGCAAGGCGGCAATCCCATTTCTATCAATGCTTCAGACGTTGGGGTAGTAAGAACAGATGTTAAAAACAAATAATCGACTTGGATAGAAGCTCATATTTAACGTAAAAAGACCACCAGGAACAAGTTAACTATCTTGTTCCTGGTGGTTTCGCTTTTTTTGCCGTATTCGGCAGGTACTTTCATCAGCATCCGCGTCTACATAGCCTATGCCTTGCTTTGCGTCTTGTTGTCGACTTCTTTTGCAGAGTTGATTGATCGCACAGGCGTTGCCTTCAGCACAGCATATCCGTAAGGAGGAAGCTCGGCATGCAGTCCCTTCGGTCCTACGGACCACTGGCTTTCGCCAAAGGCTAATTGCCATTCCTGCTCAGGAATGTCCAATTCAAAAACGTGATCCTCATCGGAACGATTGAGCAGCACGAGCAGCACTTCTTCCCCGCTGCGGCGCTCGTAGGCAAGTGAGGCACCCTCCGGCTGTGCCTCCAGGAAAGTGATGCTTCCTTGGTCACGGAGGACCGGGTGCCCCTTACGAAGCGCAATCAGCTCGCGGTAAAAGTCGAACAGCTCGTGGTCCTGCTTATCGGCATCCCACTCCATGCACTGGCGGCAGCCTGGATCGGCATCTCCATCCAGGCCGATCTCATCGCCGTAAAAAATGCAGGGTGCGCCCATATACGTGAACTGGAACAAAGCAGCCAGCCGCATCAGTCGCTTGTCGCCCCCGCACAGCGTCAGTAGGCGCGGTGTATCATGGCTATCCAGCAGATTGAAAGCAACCTCGGATGCTTGCTGTGGATAGCGGGCCAGCTGTCGTCCGATGGCGTAGGCAAAGCTTTGGGCATCGGTCGCTTTTTTGACGAAGAAATCATTCACGGCGTAGGTGAACGGATAATTCATCGTTGCATCGAATTGGTCCCCCTGAAGCCATTCAGACGATTCATTCCACATTTCACCCAAAATGTACGCATCCGGATTGGCCTGCTTGACCGTAGTGCGGAATTCCCGCCAAAAGGCGTGGTCCACCTCGTCTGCCACATCCAACCGCCAACCATCGATGCCGATTTCTTCGATCCAGTGCTTTGCCACATCCAGCAGGTACTTTTTTACCTCAGGATGTTCGGTGTTCAGCTTGGGCATCATCGGTTCCAGCCCGAATGTATCGTACGTCGGTATGCCATCCACCACTTTCAGGGGAAAGCTATGTACATGGAACCAGTCCTTGTAAGGCGAGGCTTCGCCTTTTTCCTGGACGTCGACGAACGGTTTAAAAGTACGCCCTGAATGGTTGAACACCGCATCAAGCAGCACCCGAATTCCTCGATCGTGGCAGGCATCGACCAGTTTTTTTAATGTCTTTTTGTCCCCGAAATGTGGGTCCACCTCCATATAATCCTCTGTATCATATTTATGATTGGTCGTCGCCTTGAACACAGGAGTCATATATATGGCGTTAATCCCCAGCTCGTTCAGGTGGTCCAGGTGATCCAGAATCCCCTGTAGATCGCCACCGAAAAAATTGTCTCTTTGTGGGGTTCCACCCCATGTCTCTGCACCTTCTGGGCTGATGGATGGGTCACCGTTCGCAAAGCGTTCCGGGAAAATCTGATAAAATACCGCATCCTTCACCCATGCGGGTGGCTTCAGAATATCAATCGGGTTCAAAAACGGATATTGGAACAGTTTATCTGCATTTTCGGGTTCTTGGGTAGTAAAGTCGTCCTCGTTCATCCAAATACGTTCCTCACCGTCTTCTAGCAAAAATCCATATTTCAGCCGACGGTGAGTAGGTTT
Source organism: Paenibacillus sp. SEL3 (assembly GCF_054602585.1). NCBI lineage: Bacteria > Bacillati > Bacillota > Bacilli > Caryophanales > Paenibacillaceae > Paenibacillus > Paenibacillus sp. SEL3. The sequence goes on from NZ_CM137725.1 coordinate 3,735,110, forward strand.
TATACTGCACTCATAGTAATCAAACCTGCCATCAGTAGCGAATTTGGACATCGGGACAAGCTGTCGGGTGCGGTCCCAATCGTATTTATCTCCGGTGAGAGCATGAACGGTGTTCAGGTCATTTTTCTTCGCACGTAGCCGTAGAAATATCGTTTCATCATTATAACCAAAAGCCCAATTGCGTTTCGGGTGATGGTATATTGCTTCCAGCAGCATCGGGTAGGCCTCCTTTTTTCATAAGCATTCAAATTTGAAAATGTGAAGCGTATGTCGTATAAGATAGTTATTAACCTTTTTAAGTGGGTTATGTACCATAAATGCTATAATGCCCATTACATAAAAGAAAAACGATAAGTAGGTGCCCATGATGAAAACAAATGTGTTATACATCGAAGATGACCAGGATATCGGTGCTTGGACGCATCAGTATTTGGAAGAGCGGAATTACGCTGTAGTATGGCTTCGCTGCGGGGATGGGGCTGTGGAGGCAGCCCGTACGTGCCAACTCGTGATTTTGGATGTGATGTTACCTGGTCTGGATGGATTCACCATAGGGAAACGGCTCAAGAAAGAGTACCCGGAGCTTCCCATTCTCATGTTGTCTGCTCGTACCTCCATTGACGATAAACTGCAAGGACTGGATTTCGCCGACGATTATGTAACCAAGCCCTTTCACCCGGACGAGCTCATAGCACGTATGGAGATTTTGCTGCGCCGATCAGGAACCGTGCCCGAAGAATCCTTACAACTGGGGCATCTCTCTGTGTTCTCTCCTGATAACCGTATTGTGAACCGTGATACCGGGGAGGAAATTACACTGACAGGCAAGCAATATCACATTTTTGCTTATTTACTGCGGCATTTGGGCCAGATTATGACGAAAGAGCAAATGTATGAAGCGGTATGGGGAGATCCATATATCGACGGAGACAAAACTTTAATGGTTCACATCCGACACCTGCGCGAAAAGCTGGAGATTGATCCTGCGACACCTCGCATCATTGAGACGATCCGTGGTGTAGGATATCGGGTGAAAGCATAATGAACAGGACGCGCAAGGGTTGGAGGAGGCTGCATCCCAGCTCTAGGCCGGATCAGGGAGGTCGGTTTCGCAGTTCACTGTTGTTCCGTTATCTGGTCATCATTGTGGTTGCTATGATGCTGTTGCCCATTGTGTTGCCTGCTACAGCCTTGATATATAGCGTGTTATTCAATTGGGGGGCGGGGCCCAAGCCTAAAAACGCTTACTATCCCTCTGCTACCCATACCGAAAATAGCTGGCATCGCGAAGCTGTAGCCTTGAAGGGAGCCACACCAGAGCAAATCTCAGTCCATCTGCGCAAAATACAACAAGATATGTTCCCTAAATCCCAAATATTTTGGGTGGATACCGCAGGGTTAACTAGGTTGGAGTTACCGACCCAACCTAACCTGCCAAAACAATGGAACGCTGCGCAGGCTATAGCTTTTATGAAGCAAGCAAGCTATGAGGGGCCGTTTACGGTAGTAGCCTTTATTGGCGGGGGCAAGAATGATGTAAATCAGGGCTATATGGTATTAAAAGTGCCTCGTTCGTTCTTTGAACAGCCACCTACTGATAGTAGTATGTTGATGTACTATTTCTTTTTTATTGTATTGATTTTGGGCGCTTTTATATGCGTATCTCTTCTGTTTTTTGGAGGCATTCGGCGTAGACTGTTGCAGCTTCAGGCCGCCATGTCGCAGCGAGGAGAGGATGGCTTGCCTATTCTTGTTGCCACTGGACGCCCGGATGAAATCGGCAAGCTGGAAGAAGCATTTAATCAGATGGTCGAGCAGTTGGCAGAGAGTCGGGGACGTGAGCGTCAGGAGGAAGAGCTACGGAAGAGACTGGTCGCGGATCTGTCACACGATATTCGGACGCCGCTTACGGTCGTGCGTAGCCATCTGTATACACTAGATGGTGAAAATCTCAGCAGCAGAGGGAAACAGTCGATTACACTAATGGAAAACAAGCTAAAGGACCTTGGGAGTCTGATCGACAACTTGCTGACCTATAATCTCCTATCCAGTGGCAAATACACCATGAATAACACACCGCGTGATATCCTGCGGCTAGTGCGGGAGTGTGTAGCCAGCTGGTATCCGGTGTGGGAGAAGGAGGGCTTTGAAGTGGATATCGACCTGCCTGAGCATAGTATGGTGTGGAATGTCGATGAGCAAGGCTTCCGCCGTTTGCTGGACAATCTCTTTCAAAATGTAGTTCGTCATGCTGCCTCAGGCCGATATATTGGTATTCAAGTTCAGAAGGATAATGGGAGAGAGGCATTGGTCATTGCGGATAAAGGCCCGGGAATGGAGCAACAGTCCAGCGAAAAAGGAGCCGGGATTGGTTTGGCGATTACAGAACTGCTAGCTCGCGAAATGAATTTGGGGAGGGAGATTTTCAGTTCATCAGCCGGGACCCGAATCCGTTTTTTAAACAAAACTTAAACTCAGAGTTCCCTTGGCTTTAAACTTGGCACGTTACGATAGGTGTCGAGGTGAGGAACTTGAACGAATACATTATTGAAACGAACGGTCTCAGCAAAATATACAAAGGCCGCGCGGCGGTTAATCAGTTGGACCTGAAAATAGCTCGAGGAGATATTTACGGATTTCTGGGTCCAAATGGAGCAGGGAAAACGACAACGATCCGCATGCTGCTTGGACTTATTCGCCCAACTCGAGGAACGATTCGTATATTCGGCAAAGATATTCGCAGACATAAGCTTGATATTTTGCGTAAAGTCGGCTCGTTGGTGGAGTATCCTTCGTATTATGGTCATTTGAACGCCATTGAAAATCTGGAGGCCATTCGCCGTATTTTGAATGTACCCAAGCAAAACATTGCGGAAGTGTTAGAGGTCGTCCGACTGACCAAGCATGCCAAACGTCCAGTCAAAGGCTACTCGCTGGGCATGAAGCAGAGACTTGGTATTGCAGCAGCCCTGCTTGGGAATCCAGAAGTGCTCATTTTGGATGAGCCTACGAATGGCTTGGACCCGGAGGGTATTCAGGAAATGCGCACATTGATTCAGGCGATGCCCAAGCAACGGGGGATCACCGTACTGGTATCCAGCCATCTGTTGAGCGAGGTAGAGCATATGGCGAATACCGTAGGTATTATTCGTGAAGGAGAGCTGGTCTTCCAAAACACGATTCATAATCTCCGTCAGGAATCCGCGGGCGGAATTCGGATCGTCGTGTCGGAACCGGAAGCAGCCCAATTGATTGCGCGTGAGCAGGGCTACCATTCGGTGAAGGACGGATCGGCGCTGGAGTTCGAGAACATGAATGATGCGGCTGTTGCACTGCTGGTCAGAAGATTGGTCGAAAATACGCATGCCGTATACCGTGTGGAGGAACGCCGCAAATCGTTGGAGGATATGTTCATGCAGGTGGTGGGCAAAGGAGGGGCTTCCTTATGATGCTGCGAGCACTCACGGCGGATCTGCTCAAAGCACGCAGAAAGGGAATCTGGTTCTTGGTGTTCCTCGGTCCCCTTGGGCTGGTGGCCATGCAGGCGCTCAACTTTGGACTTCGATATGACTATCTGATTCCGCGTAACAAGGGTCATCTGTGGGAAGTTTTGATGGATAACATCGCTCTTTTTGTACCCCTTGCGCTGGTGCTAGGAGCTACTATGGTGGCTTCCATGTTGGCGAATGTGGAGCATACATCTAACTCATGGAAGCAGTTGCTGGCCTTGCCGATTTCCAAATTCAGCGTCTATATGGCCAAGCTGACGTTGGCGATTGGGATGCTGTGTGTGTCCTGTCTACTCCTGACGGTAGGGACTTGGGTGTTGGGAATGATCCTTGGCTTCGGGGGAGAACCTGCACCCGTAGGAGAACTGCTACGACTCGGATTTTGGCCCTTAGGCGGCACGTTGCCTATGCTCGTATTATTGTTGTGGTTAACAGTCACATTCCATAATCAAGCGCTACCTGTAACACTGGGCATTACGTTAGGCATCGGCAGCTTGTTTGCTTCACAGCTGTCCGAATGGTTTCCATTGGCCTGGCCTCAATTCGCCTGGGTTGCACCTCAAGCGTGGATGTTTGCGTCCGTCGGGTGCGGAACGGGTATGCTTCTCAGCCTGCTGACAGCGGCCCATTTTAGCCGAAAGGATGTGGCGTAATGTTCGGAGGATATGCACGGTTACTTTCTGTTGAACGGTTGAAAATGGCGAAATCGCCCGTCTGGCTGCTCGCGCTCGTCAGCCCGGCGATTGCCGTCCTGATTGGTTTGCTGGCGAATCCGGGAGGGAACTGGCTGTTGCTGTTGTCAGCCATGCTTACAGTTCATGCGCTGCTGTTCCTGCCGATGCTGACGGCCGTGTTTGGGTCTCTGGTCTGCCGTTTCGAGCATGGGGGCGGCGGCTGGAAGCAGCTGATGTCATTGCCATTGTCCCGCACCAGTCTGTACGCAGCTAAGCTGACTATCATTATGGCCTTGGTCGGATTGACCCAGCTACTGTTCGGGGGAGCGTTGCTGAGTGTTGGAGCTGTGCAGGGGATGAACGGACCGATTCCTTGGGCTGTGATTGCCCAAAGCCTGCTTGCGGGCTGGGTTGCTTGTCTGCCGCTGGCTGCCCTGCAACTGCTGGTCTCCTTTCTGTGGTCCAGCTTTGCTGCACCGCTTGCGTTGAATTTTGTGTTCACCGTGCCGAATATTCTGGTCGCCAATTCTCAAACCTACGGTCCGTACTATCCATGGACACAGCCTTTATTGGCGATGATGCCGAGTGGAAGAGACAACTTTGGGGCGTTCATGGTGCCAACTGATACACTATTGACGGTTATAATGGGCAGCTTTGTCGTATTTACGTTGGCGGGACTGACGGTATTTCGTTATAAAGAGATATAGGGCGAAATACGGGGATTGCAAAAACTCCTTATCCTCAATGAGGGTAAGGAGTTTTTTTCTGTGCTATTGGTTTACACTAAGTCTGAAATGGCACGGATATTATTGCTGATAAAGTGGCAAGAGGCGTCGAACTTCGCTTGTTCCTCTGGACTTAGTTCCAACTCGATGACCTCTTGAATTCCTCCGCTGCCGATAATCGCTGGAACGCCTGTGCAGACATGGGTGTGCCCGTACTCGCCGTCCAATACAGCAGAGACCGCTATAATTTTACCATCATCATTTAAAATGGAACGGGTAATGTATGCCAGAGCATTGGCAATACCAAAATAAGTGGCGCCTTTGCGGGTGAAGATTTCCCAGCCTGCATCCCTGGTTTTACGGGCAATGTCGTCCAGATCGACGTGGCTGAATCGTTCCTTATGCTGCCGTAAAATGTGTAAAAGCGGCTTACCGCCAATCGTTACGTGTGACCAGGCAACGAATTGGGATTCGCCATGCTCGCCAAGAGCATATCCTTGTACGCTGCGTGGATCTATGGAAAACACCTCAGAAAGCAACGTCTTGAGCCGGGACGAGTCGATAGAGGTGCCCGTGCCGATCACCTTGTTGCGCGGCAGACCGGATATACTTTGTACCATATACGTTACAATGTCGACAGGATTAGCGGCAATGACGAATATACCGTCGAAGCCACCCTCCATAATCGCTGTTACAATCTCTCTGGTGATAAGCACTGCGTCGTCCAGTACAGACAGGCGGTCTTGACCTGGTCTAGGGTTGGCTCCAGCCGTTATAATCACCACGTCCATATCCGTGCAGTCTGCATACGTGCCTGCACGTACCTTAGTGCGTGTGGACGTAAACTCCATACAATGGGACAGATCCAGTGCATGGGCCAGAGCCCGATCATACGTGCGGTCAATCATCATGATTTCATCACAAATGGACTGATTAACCATTGAGTAGGCACAGCTCGAACCGACCATTCCCGCGCCGACAATAGCTACTTTCCTTGCCTTCCCCTTCATCTATGTTGCCTCCTCGTTCCAGCGAACGTTAATATGCTACAAATTATGCCTGAAATCCATTTTACGTTACATAACATAACATATTGCTGATCTTTTGAAAATATCCATTTTTTTGTCTCCATTCCGGAAAATTAAAAATGAACTGTGAAAGAGGTGTCTTTCTGCGATTAATTGTAGAATGAACGTAAATTATCAATACTTTTACTGGAAGGTAGGAGAGTGCATTTCAATTTATATTTAAGGTGACCGCTGTATAAATTATAACATGAACTATGTTGATGGAAGGAATAGTGCCATAGGAATTATAAAAGTATGACATTTATGTGATGCTCTTTAAAGAGTCTTTAGTGTACATAGAACGAAGTATTCTCTGCAATGTCGTTTCTTGTATTTCTACAAAGATTCCGTTATGACAAAGGTTCTTAGCAGTCTGCAATATTAGAACATTTTTGCCAAAGGGTTTCCAATGGATTTCGCGAATTCTACATATACAAGCTTATTTCTTTCCATACCATCCGGGGAGGTAATGATTAAATGGAAGAAATCAAATCGACGACGGAAGCAGCAAAACAGTTGGGAATCGGGGCGAGTACCCTTCGTAAATATGCAGCGGCGCTGGAGGAGCAGGGGTATGTGTTTCAGCGTTCCGCGAATCAATCAAGAATGTTCAGTGCTGAGGATGTTGAGTGCTTGAAGGTGATGCGGAGGGCGTTGCGTGAGCAGCATATGACGATGGAGCAGGCTGTTCAGGTGGTGCTTGAGAGAGTGACCGCTCCCTTTCCAATGGAGGATGAAGAATTCCGCTTGCCACCCATCTCGGATGCTGAGTCACTGACCGCAACCTGGGAAGAAATAATGGCGGCGGCTGAAGGCAGGGAAGAGACGGTCATGCAGGCTCAAGTCGCTGCTACAGTTGAACTGACAGAGTTACAGGATGAAATGAATGCTCAGACACTGTCAGAAGAACCCATGCAGCTACAATTGCAGGAAGAGTTCCAGACTTTGGCATCAACTATTGAGTATAGATTGAAGCAAGCGCCTGTATCTGTACAAACACAGGAGTCCGTAGAGCCACAAGAACTGGCGCAGATGCAGGACATGGTGCAAAACGCTTTGTTGGAAATGCGGAGCCGTTTGGAGGAACTGGAAGCAGAGCATAGTCGTTTGGTGGAGAAAAATGTTAGCTTATCAAACCAACTGGAGGACCATAAACGTTGGATGAAAGAGAGGGTCGAGGAAGAACGGGATCGGCAGTTAATTACGAATTTGCGTACCTACCAGGGCAGACAACGAAAATCGCGCAGTTCGTTGTTGTCCTGGCTTGGTCTGACACCACGCAGACGCAGAGAGGCATAACTAGCATCTTTTCTGATAAAGACCATCAGACCTTCCCGGTTCTGATGGTCTTTTAGCGTATAAAGAAGAAATAAGAGGAATCCTTAATTTTATGTAGAAATATCTTTTGATCTACTATATTAAAGGAAGGAGAAATTCAATGAAGAAACAAAAGGAAGATATGAAGCTAAGTAAAATAATGAGCAAAATGCTGCGACACAAACCCGAGGAATCCGGGCTAAAGTTAGACATTACAGACGGCTCTTGTACTGTGGAACACTTACTTCAAATCATTCAAAACTTGCCAGGCTGGTCAGGTGTAAAGCAGACTGATATTGAGCGGATCGTGCGCAATTCAGATAAGCAGCGTTTTGAAATCCATAACGGTAGAATCAGAGCTAGATATGGACATAGCTATCAAAAGATAGAGTATACTCCCGGGAATCCACCAGATGTACTATACCATGGTACGAATAAGCAAGCATTGCCATTTATTATGGCGGATGGTTTAGATCCTGTTGGCAGAAAGTATGTACATTTATCTGAAAGCACTAACTTTGCAGCATTAGCAGGGAGCCGAAGAGGTGAATTGGTCATGCTCAAGGTAAACACGATTAAAGCAAGAGAAGAGGGAATCGCATTTTATTATGCAGGGCATGAGGTGTGGCTTGCTGAGTGGATTCCTTGGGACTTGTGCAGTATTGATGATGAAGAGAGCAACACTTGAGGGGTTCTATAATTTTGAGGTTAATACATAATGCTAGTCTCCAAAATAAACAGGCATTCGCCGCAAAAATGGGGGAATGCCCCCCTTACGCATTTGACCAGGTCTACATACAATGATCCTGTAAATGAGCGAAGGGAGTGTTGTAAATGAGTCATATGTGCGGAGTAGGCGGTATGGGTTGCGGCGTAGGCGCATGGACCTCTGTAGGAGCGATTCTGGTTCTGTTTATTTTGTTGGTGATCATCTCTAAAACCCTGTTTCTGTAATTTCGGTCTTGGCCGATTTCCTGTAAAATGCACGAATGCTGCTCTACGTGACGAAGGGCGCACAACAATAAAGCGAAGACCCTTGATGAGAAGGGTCTTCGCTTTACAAGTTTAAGGGCCTATGGCTTCGCTGCTGTAACTCCATTCGGTTTACCTTGTAACTCAAGACTGTAGGGACTTGGCTTGAAATTCCGCAATATCCTTGAATTCTTCTTCGAATTTACGTGAAATGCGAATATAAATCGGCAGTAAATCGCGATAAATATCCACGTGTTCTGCCACCGGTTTGTGCTGGTGAGTGGTACCAATCATACCGGACACAGCATCCAGCGAATCAATCCGTCCCAGTGCGTACAAGCCTAGAATAGCTGCACCCAGACATGAGCTTTCCAGACTTTCGGGAATAATGACTTCCTGATCAAATATATCTGCCATGAGCTGTCTCCATAGCTCCGAGCGTGCAAATCCACCCGTGGCGTGAATGACTGACGGTCTGTCGATGACTTCTTCCATGGCGAGCATGACGGTATACAAATTGAACAGCACACCCTCCAGAGCGGCGCGAATCATATGCTCTTTTTTGTGACGCAGGGACAGACCGAAGAAGGAGCCGCGAGCATTCGGGTCCCATAGGGGCGCACGTTCACCGGATAAGTACGGAAGAAAGAGCAGACCGTCGGAGCCAGGACGTACCTGTTCCGCAATTTGGGTCAGCACATGATATGGATCAAGTCCCAGTCGTTTGGCCGTTTCCACTTCGGAGGCTGCAAATTCATCCCGGATCCAGCGGAAGACTATACCTCCGTTGTTCACCGGGCCGCCGATGACCCACAGCTTTTCGGTCAAGGCGTAACAGAAAAAGCGCCCTTTGGCATCCGTGAGCGGCTTATCAACTACGGTGCGGATGGCTCCGCTGGTGCCGATGGTAACAGCGACAACTCCAGGCTTGATCGCATTCACACCGAGGTTGGACAAGACACCGTCGCTGGCCCCGATCACAAAAGGAGTCGTCTTCAGTAGGCCCATGTCATGTGCATAGGTCTCATCCAGCCCTTTGAGCACATGAGTTGTCGGCACCAGCTCGGATAGCTGCTCCTTCGTCACACCTGCAATATGCAGCGCTTCCTCGTCCCAGTCCAACTGCTGCAAATTCATGAGTCCGGTTGCAGAGGCAATCGAGTGGTCCACGACATATTGGTGGAATAACCGGGCAAAAACGTACTCCTTAATGGAAATGAATTTGTACGTCTGGGTCGCAACATCTGGTAAATCCCGTGTAATCCACATTAGTTTTGTGAGCGGTGACATAGGATGAATAGGCGTTCCGGTACGTAAGTAAATATCGTGTCCGTTGTATTCATGTTTGAGCGCTTCGGCCCATTTGGCGCTACGGTTATCTGCCCAAGTGATAGAGGCGGTCAGCGGTTTGCCGTTCTTATCCACTGCCAGTACGCTGTGCATGGCCGAACTGAAGGAGACGAACAGTACATGCTCAGCTGACACTCCGCTTTGTTTCATGACCTCTTGCACCGTCGTCACAACAGCTTTGAAAATATCTTCCGGATCTTGTTCTGCCGCATCCGGCTCAGGTGTATGGAGCGGATAGCCCACATGGTGCTGGGCGGCAATATTGCCGTTTTCTTCGAAAAGAACTGCTTTGGTACTGGTCGTACCGATATCGACGCCGATCATATATCGGGTGTCTGTCATATTCAATCTCCCCTTCACTTACCGTTATTAGCTCATTATCGTTAAGTTAACACACTCAGCAGCATAATCAAACCGAAAGCGACCAGGGAGAGGATGGTTTCCATAACGGTCCATGATTTTAGAGTCTGCGGAACCGTCATATTGAAAAATTCTTTAATCATCCAAAAACCGGCGTCATTCACATGAGACAAGATCAGCGACCCTGCTCCTGTAGCAAGGACGACCAGTTCGACATTCGCGCCGGGTGTAAGTGCCAGCACAGGTGCAACAATACCGGAGCCTGTCGTCATCGCGACTGTCGCTGACCCAGTGGCTACACGAATGAGCGCAGCGACCAGAAAAGCAAATACAATCACATTCATATGGGCTCCTGTAGCGACCGCTGCAATGGCCTGACCTACACCGCTGTTGATCAATACCGTTTTAAATGCACCACCGCTCCCGATAATTAAGATAATAGAGGCTGTTGGTGCCAGACATTCACTGGTAAAACGGGACAAGTCCTCTTTCTTTAGACCACGTGCATAGCCTAGCGAGAAAAAAGAAAACACGGCCGCAATCAGTAATGCCATAACCTCATCACCAATGAATTTGAAAAATACAGTGAGTGGATGTGTATTGGCCGGGTCTACAATTTCAGCGACTGATCCGCTAAGCATTAGAATAACAGGTAACAAAATGGTGAACAAAGTAATCCAAAAGGGAGGCAACGACCGCCCCGTCGTATTTCTGAACTGCTCGTCCAGCCTCTCGGAAGGTCTGACCATGATTCTTTTGCCAATCCAAGCGCCGAAGACCGGGCCTGCAATAATGGCGGATGGGATGCCCACGATGAGTGCATATCCTATCGTGCGTCCAATATTGGCGTTAAAGGCTTCAATCGCGATCATCGGAGCCGGGTGGGGTGGTAAAAGGCCGTGTACCGTCGATAGTCCTGCCAGCATTGGAATACCGATTTTCAGCAGAGACATGTTCATTTTACGGGCAACCGTGAACAGGATGGGAATTAATAAAATAATACCAACCTCAAAAAACACCGGAATTCCCACGATAAAGCCTACGATCATCATCGCCCAATGAACGCGTTTTTCACCAAAACGATCCATCAGTGTAGTCGCGATGCGTTCGGCACCGCCAGATTCTGCCATCATTTTACCGAGCATTGTGCCTAAACCGATCACGATGGCGATGGAGCCAAGTGTACTGCCGAGCCCTTTGGTGATGGAGGCAGTAACTTCATGACCAGGCATCCCGTTAACCAGTCCGAGAAATACCGACGAAAGCAGCAGTGAAACGAAGGGATTCCATTTGAATTTAGCAATCAGCAAAATCAAAAGAATGACGGTAACTAGCGCCCATATGAGCAGGGACGCGTTATGGCTTAAGCCGAATAATGTGTTCATGAAGGTTTGCCTCCTTATTCTTATATGTATAGCTAAATGTATACTTGTCGACAACTTCAATTAAAAGAGAGCCGCGCCAGCGAGAAACGCATAAAGCGCGGTACATCTGCTCTTTGTCACGCATATTGTGGCTAGGACGATGTCTTTCTTCTGTAGGGAGACAGGACGCTATCGTTAACCGCGTTGCGGGTATCTCGATAATGATCCTCAATAAATCCTGACAACTCCTGAGCATCCCCCTGATTTAAAGCGTTTGCAAAGGTTCGATGTTTGTGAATCGTGACTTGTGATTCTTCGATGTTGGACGCAAATCGTTGTTCTGTTGCAGCTAACATGACCGTCAGGATTAGCTGTCTCATGCCATTCCAGGTATGAAGAATACGGGTATGGCCAGCTTCCAGAACCAGAGCTTCATGAAAATTAAAATCCTGAAGAGAAAATTCAACGACATCCCTGTACTTGAGAGCGACTTCCATTTTGTCAATCATCTGATTCAAAACAGTCACCAATGTGGCATTATCACTATGTACATACCTTTGTACAACAAAATGTTCAATCAGCATTCGCACATCGAATAGCTCCTCCATATCACCGGGTGTCATGCCGACGACAATCGCCCCCATGCGCTCCAGACGGATCAGTCCTTCGCCCGAGAGTGCCTTCAAGGCTTCACGCACCGGAGAACGACTGGTACCAAAATCGGCAGCAATCTGATTCTCAGATAGCACAGTGCCTGGTGTCTGAACGCCGCGTATAATCTGAAGCCGAAGTTCACAAGCAATCCTTTCCCCAAGCGATGCGCCCTGTAACCAGGTTGTTGGATATTTCATAGGATACTCCTATCTAGGAAATGATTTTGCATACTGGTATACAAGTTATGGAATATTATATACCCCGTTTAAGATCATTGTAAACGGTATCAGTTGACATCGGTTCCATTTCGCTGCTTTTAGCGTTACAATAGAAGCAGAAAAAAGAAGCAGTGAAAAGTGGAACGAACACGGAAAAGAAGGAGACCGTTTAATGATTATCATTAAAACCAAAGAACAAATTGAAAATATGAAAAAAGCTGGAGACATTTTGGCTGCTTGCCACCGGGAAATTGCCAAAATGATCAAGCCGGGCATTACGACACTGGAAATTGACGCCTTTGCGGAATCCTTTATGAAGAAGCATGGCGCAACACCGGAGCAAAAGGGCTATAACGGCTACCAGTTTGCAACTTGTGGCTCACCTAACGATGTGATTTGCCACGGCTTTCCGAATAAGACACCGTTGAAGGACGGGGACATCGTGACGATCGACATGGTTGTGAACCTGAATGGCTGGCTGGCAGATTCCGCTTGGTCGTATGCGGTGGGTAATGTGTCTGAGCAGGCGCAAAAGCTGCTGGATGTTACCAAGGAATCGCTGTATAAAGGGATTGAGCAAGCCGTTATCGGTAACCGGATCGGTGATATTTCCCATGCGATACAAACCTACGCGGAAGCGGAAGGCTTCTCGGTCGTACGCGAATTTATTGGGCACGGCATCGGAGAAGAGATGCATGAGCAACCGCAGGTTCCACATTACGGACCTCCGCACCGTGGACCACGCTTAAAAGAGGGTATGGTCATTACAATTGAGCCAATGCTCAACACAGGCACATACCGCAGTAAAATTGATGCGGACGGCTGGACCGCACGCACGTTGGACGGCGGCTTGTCTGCGCAATACGAGCATACGCTGGCCATTACAGCAGAGGGTCCGATCATTTTGACCCAGCAATAATAAAAGCAGGCATCCACCGCAAGCATACAGACTACCGTGGTGAATGGTCTGGACATATTACAGAAAAGGGGCTGTCCAGAGGACAGTCCCCAGAGTGTCGAGAAAGTCCAACGGACTTTCCGGCACTTTATTTTTTATTTGGGGAAACTCAACTTTTAAAACAAAAATCGATTTAAAACGATCTGAGGACCCATTTTTATTTGATCAAAGTGGCCATTTTAAACCTGATTAAAAAACAGGGGGTTTCTCGACAGCCTGGGGGCTGTCCAGAGGACAGTCCCTTTTGCTACGTGCATTCTATAAAGGTCCAGTACATGCGGGGAATAATGGTTTCACCTCCAAAAACCGATTTTGGCCAAAAGGCGAATATCGGTTTTTTTCATTTCATGAGTGCCAGGCCACCATTTTAACGAAATATACACTATGCCATCAGAGTGATCAGCTTAGTTCTGGACGCTAGGATACGCTAAGTGTGTGATTATGAATCTTCTATATAGTACAAAAATAACAATAATTTGAAAACAAATTCATAAGAATGAAATGAAAAAATTTCCTTTATTACACATTTAGTCCCTACCACATTTTGCAGAAATTGTTTGTTCATTGTTATATGAATTATTTTTTTGCTCTAATAGAACTATTTCAACTTTTTTCCTTGATGTCGATGTAATTGAGGATCACAAAAACGTATTCCTTTAGGAAGATGGAGATCCACTCGCTAAAACGAAAAACATGTAGGTTGCGAGTCAGATTGTCCTAGGGGAATATCGGTCACATCTTAAGTCTTGCGATTACAAACAGCAAGATATAAACATCAGGAGGATAACCATTATGAATTCATTCAAGAAAACGAAGAGCTTGATCAGCGCCCTGACCGGGGCTGCATTATTATTCTCGCTACCAATGACGGCAGGCGCGGAGAGCAATATCAACTATACTGGCATGTTCCTGGGCTATGACGGAAGTGTAAACACCAGTCCTGTCTGGACCTACAACCCTGACATCGTCTCCTATGATCTGCTGAACTGGAACCAGGGGGGAACCGATGCAGCCTCCATTACCTCCAATAGCGCCTCCGCCATCCAAGCCTTGGGGAAAATCGTCACCGTTTCCACCCACATGCCCAATCCCCAGGGTGGAAATGTAAACGCCCCGATGTCTGATTCCGATTTCGAGATCTTGGCTAATACAGACATTTCATCCATCAATTCGTCCAGCCCCGCATGGCTGCAAAATTATAAGGCCCAGGTTGACAACGTCGTGAACGGCCTGCAAAAGTTTAACTCATCCCCCGTTTACTACAGACCCTTCCATGAAATGAACGGAGGCTGGTTCTGGTGGGGAGACAAGAACACGACGGACTATAAGAACCTGTACATCAATCTGTACAATTACATTGTGACGACCAATGGCATGTCCAACGTCAATTTTGTCTATGCTCCAAATAAAGGAGCCAACGCGGCTGCTTATTACCCCGGCTCCAGCTACGTCACCTGGATTGGCATCGACGCTTACAGCGACGATCCGTCCAATGACAATGAAATTAAGATGGCTTACAATGACATCAAAGGACTTGGCAAAACTTATGGCTTCTGCGAAATTGGACCAGCCGTGGGTGGCGACCATGTGGATCGCAACAATAATCAGCTCAAGGAATTCGATTATTCGCTTTGGAACAAGGCCCTGAATGAAATCTACACTGGAGCAAGCTTCTTTATCACCTGGGACGGCGCTTATGCTCCGCAGAACAACATAAACGGCAGCACGCTGTTTACAAAAGAAAGCTCCCAGTAAGTGCCTAGCGCCCGGCGTTCGGGCAAGACGGAAATGTAGCCTCCGATAGACTAAAAAGACGAAAAGACCAAAAAGGCACGGCCTCCTGGCTGGGAGAACGTGTCCTTTTTTGGTCTATACAGCAATATGCTAGCAAGCATGTTAAAAAACCGTTGGTCAGATGCGGACTTCTGTCTCGTCCGGAACGAATTGACGATATTGAAAATACATACGGAGCCGCCAGTGTAACAAGGTGCCGAAGGCTAGGATGAAAAATAGCCCTGCTGTCTGCGGAATGGTAATGTAATGCTGAATAAATTCATGCAGTAGCAATCGGACGATCAGCAGGCTGAATAGGATAACGAAGAAGGTACGTGAGCGTTGTACGAAAACCAGCCCTTCTTGCAACTCAAATTTGGTGCTGCGGATCAACGGGTAAGAAAAAATAAACCAGCCGACCAGAAAGGCGCCCAGCGCCCAAAGCCAGGGAACCCGTACTTCCGGCACCACGAACATCATAAAACCGGTGCTCATGCCGAGCGGAGGGATGATGATTTTTTTGGCATTAATCGGGCGATGACCTGTCTTCATACGGATGAAAATAGCCGATATAGCGATTAAGATCATACCGAAGGTTGCGCCATATTGCAGCAATGGGGTGCTAATATGAAACATGGACTGGCCCCCTCTATAAGGAATATAAGCGTTATTGGACAGACTGCAAACCTTTCACATTATACCACATATGCAATGGATATATTTAGTTACAGTCTCTCCCCCGGCAAGCGGATTATACGCCTCTTGGTGATAACACTGGCCCTATAATTGGGTCTCTTTCATACTTATGCGAGTTCTGTTGCTTGTACCTCTCCCTGAGCTGATTTTTTCTCCTTTCGCATGATATAACCCATGGCTACAATAATAAGGATAAAGGCGATTAGTGCGAGAAAAGGAATGGTGATGAAATCGAACCAGTTTAGGTAATCCTGTTCACAGGATACTCTGCCGCAGGAAGTTGAAGTTTGCGTAGCTGCCTTGGCAGCTGCATGGATGCGCTGAATGGTAAAATGATAGGCAGAAATCGCACCTCCAATGATAGCCAACGGCATGACATAACGGCGTATCCCCGAATCCCCTCGAAAATAGGCGATCCCGAGTAGAAGGGTCAGGGGATACATCAGAATGCGCTGAAACCAGCATAGCTTACAAGGCTCATACCCCAAAATCTCGCTGAGATACAGACTGCCCAAAGTTGCCACACAAGCTACAACCCAGGCGGCAAACAAAGCAATATCTGTTTTTTTAAACGATCCAATCATAGTAACGCTCCTTTTTTAATTCAAATGAGAACAAAATGAACTCATTATGTCTTGTCCCATCGGCAGGCATCTGCCGATATGTATGTCTTTATCCGTATTGTACTGTATTTTGAGTGCAGGGTCATACTTAAACATATTGACATGACTAACTATCATTTTTATAATTGCAGTAGTTTGGGAAGTTAATGAGGATTCAAGTTAGATATATATCATAAGAAATTAGGAGTGTGCCCAGAATGTCGAGTAGTCCAAAAAATGAAACCCTATCTACGATTAGTGAAAGACACGCGGTAAAGAGCTATGTTAAGGATTTTAAATTGCCAGAGGAAGATTTGGAGGCTATTTTGACTGCGGCGATAGAAGCCCCTTCCGCTTGGAACCTTCAACATTGGAAATTCCTTGTTATCGAAAGCGAAGCGGACAAGCAAAAATTGCTGCCTATCGCCTACAATCAGGGTCAAGTAGCGGAAAGTTCCGTTACGATTGCCGTATTGGGTGATTTGGAAGCGAACCGTAACACCGTCATTTATGATCAGGCGGTAGAAGCAGGCGCACTGCCAGCGGAAATCCGTGACGCATTGGTAGGTCAAATCAACGGCGCGTACCAAAACCCGCAAGTAGCTCGCGATGCAGCCATCCTGAACTCTGCTCTTGCAGCACAAAATATTATGTTGGCTGCTAAATCTCTGGGCTACGACACTTGCGCAATGGGCGGTTTCATTCCAGCACAATTGATCGAGCAATTCAATATTCCAGCGCGTTACCTGCCAACCCTGCTTATTAGTGTAGGTAAGGCACAAGTGCCAGCACGTCCATCAGGACGTTTTCCACTCTCTGAAGTTGTTGTAAAAGGCAGCTTCTAAGAAGATTTGTGAATATAAAAGGGTGTTCCAGCAACCGTTCGTGGTTGGGGAACACCCTTTTTCACATCGTGTTAGGCTACTAAAGTCCTGTTGTCAGCCCTTTGTTTAGTCCGAGCGTTTGGATACGAGATATACCAGCTCCAGCGTCAGGATCGGTAGAAAGACAGAAGCTGGATAGGCCAGATAGCGCGGCTCCCATTGCGGCTTGAACTTATCCTTAAAGCGCCGAAGCCCCTGAAAGCCGTAAAAATGTCCCCCGTATTGGAAAACAAGTCGAGCCAGCTTTTCCTCGCGCAATGCCTTTTCACTTTGTCCTACCTGGGACAGCGGTGCCATTCCCAGATTAAATGTCGTATACCCACTCTCCTTGGCCCACTCAATGACCCGTGTGAATAAATAATCCATCGTGCCATTTGGCGTGTCAGGCAAGTGGCGCATCAGGTCAATGGAAACCGTCCGTCCATGATCATAGGCAGGGGCCATCGTAGCGAAAGCGATAACCTTCCCTTCAGAGTCCTTTAGCAATGCAATCGGAGCCAACTGGAGATAGGGTTCTTTGAACCAGCCGAGTGAATATCCCTTCTCCTTGCGCCCATCCAGCCAAATATTCGAAACCTGACGCATCTCCTCAATCAGTGACGCCTCTAGAGGCGGTTGGATGATTTCGAACGAGTAGCCCTCGCGGTCAAAACGGTTTTTGGCGCTGCGTAGCGCTTGATTGCTTTTGCCCGTCAGTGTAAATGATTCCAGCGGCACCAGTGCTTCCTCGCCCAGTTTGAAAAAGCGATAGCCGTTCTCGTGATAGATGGACAAATACTCCGGCGAGGCCTGATAAAATACAGCCGTTAACGCATACCGATCTGCGAACCGCTGAAATTCCTGAATGGCTTCACTCACACGTTCTTTTGGACCGAGTGGGTCACCTAATACAATCAGTTTGTCCCGGCTACGAGCGTAGGGAATGACAACCTGTTCATTTTTGGTCCAATACAGATATTTATCGCCCAGAAAAAGCATATGAGAGACGAGATTACCACCCTGCCGTTTCAAAAATTCTTTTAGCTTATCCAGCTCCTGCGCGTCGGGTAGATTAGCGATGCTACGCTGAGGTCGAAGAAAGAAATATACCGTCAGGAATACCCATGCCAAAATCAGACTAAACACGGCGGTAACTCCGTAATCGCTGCGGTTCATAAAAAAGTCTAGATGGACCTTGGCATGCAAATGGCGCATAAAGGGAGTATTGGAGCCTGCCCCAATGATAAAATAAGCCCCGGTTACGAGTAGAGATAATCCACCCCATATTAAAATGTTGTGCCGATTCAGCGGCGCACTGACCCGATAAAACCGCGAACGCGAAATCCATAGCATTAACGCCACAAACAGTAGGAATAAAGCTTCTTCAAAATCTAGACCTTTAGTGAAGGTGAAAATAGCTCCTGTCAGAAGCAGTATCAATGTCAGTCGTAATGCTCTGCGAATCCGCAGAGAGATTCCATGGGACAGGACGATAAGCATAATTCCGATGATGACCGAGATTTCATGCGACAAGCGCATGACGGGCAGGCTGAGCAAATGCTCAGCAAAACGAAGCCGATATAACAGACCGGGCGTAGCTGCCGACAAAAGAAGCACCACGCCGGAGATGAGTACCAGCTTACCAAGCGCCCATACCCCTAGATCGGCCAAAAACCGGAATTGACCAGGCCAGCCCCATACCTTCTGCCAGGCATTAAGGGAGTAATCCCAACCCGTCTCAGCTAGCTGATTCAGGCGCTCGTTACGCGGAATCATTTCCAGCGCGGCTAACACCAAGCCGATGAGCCACGGGATGATGTAATAAAAGACGCGAAAGACCAGTAGGACAGCCAGTGCCCGATCTGAGTTGGCTCCCGCCATTTGCAGCCCGAGCAGGGCAATGATGTCGAATGCCCCGACTCCTCCGGGTGCAAGACTGATCAACCCGGCAATCGCGGCTATTACATAAATGCCGAACACAGCATGCATCGGCAGTTCATGGAGCAAGTGCGAGCCGATCCATGCAAAGGTAAGGCCAGCCAGCAGCCATTCCAGCAGGGAAGCACTGATGGAAGCGGAGATGGTGGACCAGGAAAGCTGTCCTTCTCCCTTGTTGAACCATGTTGAGTACCGTTTGGAGCGCTGCATGATCAGGAATAGCGGTAGGTACAATGCCATTCCCCACAGCGCCCAATGAAGCCACGGGTGAGCATCCAGTACAGGCTGTACCGGATACAGATGAACAATGGCTCCCCAAGCCAGCAAAGATAGTCCGGTAATGACGACTGGCGAAAGAAACACGACCGCAGAGGTGATGACACCTAACGGCACACCGCTTTTCTTATACAGCACTGTGCGAAGTCCCGCTCCTGTAAAGCCTGCAAAACCAAAGACATTATTGAAGGTATTGGAGATCCAGGCGTAGCGAAATGTTGTTCCAGGCTTGACCTGAAGCTTGAAATGATGTCTGATTACGTAATCATATGCGCTCATAGCCGCCACAGCAACCAGTGAGAACAAGCCAATCTCGATGAGAAAGGTGGCATCCATTCGCCGCAGCTCATGAAGCATACGCGCCAGATTAAAGTCTTTTAGTTCTCGTCCGGCCTCCCATATAATAAAAGCCAGTACAGCCAACGGTAGCAAAATACGTGTCAATCGCTGCCTGTAGATGGTCATTATGAACTGTACGATTTTAAAAGATTGAATCGGTTTGTGATTAGATTTCATAGATTCACCTGCTTGGAAAAGAATGAGATATACACGGAATGAGGTGCTTAGATTTCATACCCGATGAACATTACTATATATTATACCTGTAATAATCGCTTCAATAACAACAGAAGGGTTACGAAATGGGATTTCAGATTGATTGCTGTAAATAATTCCAATATAATGATGAAAAACCTAGTGAATTGCTTGGCAATGGAGCTGATTTGGATATGAGTATATGGGACCGTAATCTTTTTATACGTCGGCTGGAGCTGATATGGCCTCCAGATGCGGACAAGAGCCAATATCCGTTTAACTTAAAAGCCTTACACCAGTGGAACGAACTCAAATTTCATCCTTCCGTCACCTATATTATTGGGGAAAATGGCGTAGGTAAATCGACGCTTATGGAGGCAATCGCGGTCGCGTGGGGATTTAATCCAGAGGGAGGAACTAAAAATTTCAATTTTTCTACACAAGCCACGCATTCCTCACTGTATGAGCATATCCGGCTGGTGAGAGGGGTAGAAAAGCCAAGGGATGGCTTCTTTTTCCGGGCGGAGAGCTACTATAATGTGGCGACTCACATCGACGAGCTGGATCGAGAAGGAGGAGGGCGACCGATTCGAGATTCCTACGGGGGTAAATCGCTGCATGAGCAGTCGCATGGCGAGTCTTTTTTTGCTGCCTTTGTGCATCGGTTTGGAGGGCAAGGATTGTATATTTTGGATGAACCGGAAGCTGCATTATCGCCTTTGCGCCAGATGGCCATGCTTGCACGGATTCACGAGCTGGTGCAGCAGGGCTCACAGTTTATCATTTCTACTCATTCCCCTATTTTGATGGCTTATCCAGATTCCATCTTGTATCATCTGACACATGAAGGGATCGACACCCGGACGCTGGAGGAAACCGATCATTTTATCATTACGAAACAATTTCTGAATAACAGGGAAAAGATGATACAGGAGCTATTCGAAGATCCACAACAGGAATCGTAGGGACCAGAGTAGCATCCGCTTGATGAGGAGGAAACAGGATGAATTCAAGTCTCATTGTGGACATTCGACGATTACCTGCTTTTAAGGTGGTGGCTCTGACCGCACAGGCCCCTTTTGCCGAGCTGGGTGATGAGGTGCGGAAGCAGTGGCAATGGGTGCAACAGTCTGTTCCAGAGATTCACCCTGGTCGTCTGGACGTGGATACGGGCTATGTGTTAACTCCCCAATGGACAGTTGCTCAGGAGAAAGGAAGCATGGCGGTCAAGGTGGGCGTTAAAGTGTCCTCTTGGAACGAAATACCGGATAGCCTTGAACGCATTGAGATACCTGAGGGGGAATATGCGGTCACCCGTTTTCAGGGAGATCGTGAACGACTGAACACCATTTATGATGACCTGTTTACTTGGATGGAGCGTAATGGTTATGAGCGTAATACTACGGAGGGGGCATATTGGATCGAGTCGAATCGGCTTAAGCCCGTGAATCCTTTTGATATTCCATCCGCAGAAATTCAGCAATTTGATTATGATATTGCAATTGCTATTGTACAAAAATAAAGGGTTATGAATCGCTATGAGAGGGACAACATCGTCTATTCAGGTTGTTCCTTTTTGCTGTTTTGCCAAAGGAAAGATTCAGGGTTATCGGAAGTATTTTATGATTGTTATTTGTCTCACACTCTATTAATATAATGAAGAGTTTTGCTGGAATGGTTACAAAATAAGATTTTCGTATACGAAATAAAGAACCTGAGGAGGACAAAACGCTACATGTCAGATTCACAACAGTTGAAAATGGGGCCGCTGGTCATTTTGATGATTAATATGTTTATTGCCATGCTGGGGATTGGCCTCATTATTCCGATCCTTCCCAAGTTTATGAGCTCCTTGGGAGGCAGTGGTGAAACGGGTGGTTATTTGGTTGCCGTGTTTGGCTTAACCCAATTCCTGTTTTCGCCGTTAGCGGGAGAATGGTCCGATAAATATGGACGTAAAAAAATGATTATTATCGGTTTGGTAATCATGACGGCGTCTTCTGTATTGTTTGCGATTGGGGAATCGTTAACCATACTGTATATCTCCCGTTTGCTGGGAGGTGCAGGAGCAGCTTTTATGATTCCTCCGATGATGGCCTATATTGCTGATATTACAACGGTCCACAATCGCGGTAGAGGAATGGGGTTGTTGGGTGCCGCCATGTCTCTTGGCTTTGTGATCGGTCCTGGTGTAGGCGGCTTGCTGGCAGATATCTCGATTCGTACGCCCTTATATGTTTCGGCGGCCGTATCGGGCGTAGCTGCACTGATTTCCTTGATTATGCTGCCCGAAACCTTGTCGCTGGAGAAACAGTTGAAGTTTCGGAATGTCAAGGCCAAACGGGATAATGTGATTAAACAGTTTGCCCTTTCTTTCCGCAAGCCTTACTTTATGCTGCTGATTATGATATTCACGCTAACCTTTGGATTGACGCATTTTGAAACGATGTTTCCTTTCTTCGTGACGGGCAAGTTTCATTACAATGAGCGTGATATTGCTATCATTATTACCGTAGGAGCACTGGTCGGAACCGTGATTCAAGCTGTGGTCATTAGCCCGATGTTGAATCGTTTTGGCGAAAAAGGTGTCATTATCGGTTCCTTTCTGTTTTCAGCGATTTCCCTTGTGCTTATGCTGCTCTCCGGCAACTTTTATTATGTACTCGGGGTATCGCTTATCTTCTTTACCGCTACGTCGTTGCTGCGGCCAGCCATTAATACTGCTTTATCCAAAATGGCGGGGGATGAGCAGGGAGTTGCAGCCGGCATGAACAATGCTTATATGAGTATTGGTAATATTCTGGGGCCTGCGCTTGCGGGCAAATTGTTCGATGTGCATATCAATTTGCCATACATTTTTGGGGCAGTCATTCTCATCCTTAGTTTGGGGCTGGCTGTAAAATGGAATAGCAGAGATACGCAAACCACAGCGGTTTAATGTTGTTCTTGTCGTAAATTTAGTCTCTTTTGGTGTGAACTGTGACGTTCTTATGAACCACAGATGGCGCCGAAGGAGGCTATTTTTTTGCATACATTGCGAAACGTTAATGAAACGACAGAATCTTGGGTAATAATGCATGATGGTTTTACAACAAGACAAATAGTAGAGCTAAAAGCCAGATCATATGTAAAAAAAGCTAGAAGGAGCTGAGAGCCGATGGAAGAGCGGAATGAGCAGTTATTTTATACAGGGACTTATGCGTCTCGTCAGGAAAGAGGAATATATGTATGTGCTTTGAATGTGACCCATGGTAATCTGCGCATGGTTGGAGGTGTGGAAGGGATGGAGAGGCCTTCTTTTCTCGCGCTACACCCGGATGGGACAAAGCTGTATGCTGCCAGTGAAACAGAAGGAGGTGAGCTGTATGCGTATCAGGTGAATACCCAGACGGGAGAATTACATCCTTTGGATCGCAAAGGGACAGAGGGAGCACATACTTGCTATGTTTCCGTAACAACCGATGGACGATATGTGCTGGCTTCCAACTATTCAGGCGGCAATGCCGTTGTGTTCCCTGTGACGGAAGCTGGAGGATTAGGAGACATGTCGGGGCAAGTTCAGCATACCGGCTCAGGTATTCGCCAGGACCGTCAGGATGCGGCACATCCGCATTCGATTATTCCAGATCCTTCAGGACAGTATGCCCTGATATGTGATCTGGGGCTGGATCAGATTGTGGTATACCGTTTGACAGAGGATGGCAAACTGGTGACCCATCGTGAGACAGATTTGCCACCTGGTTCTGGACCGCGTCATCTGGTTTTTCATCCTTCGCGTCCATATGCTTTTGTCGCCAATGAGTTGAACAATACCGTCGCTGTGTTTAGTTATAACGAACGTAATGGTGAGCTTACATTGCTGCAAAGCCTGTCCACACTGCCAGAAGGCTTTATAAATGTAGATAATACAGCAGCCGATATTCGGATTACGCCCTGTGGACGCTTTTTGTATGTGTCAAACCGCGGCCATGACAGCATCGTGCTATACCATGTCGATCTGGACAGCGGCAAGCTGAAGACGGTTGAATGGGTGGAAACCTTCGGCAGCACACCGCGTAACTTCAACATCCTGTCCGGTTATCTGGTAGTGGCGAATCAGGATGGAAACAACCTCGTATCCTTTGCCATCCATAGTGAGGATGGAAGGCTGACCCGAACGGGATATGTGCTGGAGGTTCCTTCACCTGTGTGTATTGAACCTGTACGCTAATCGGATAGCACGTGGCAAAAGAGTACGATATAAGTGAATGAAAAATAAAACACGGCGCTTTGTTTCCCATGAAAGGCATGGGCAAAACGCCGTGTTCAGGTCTTGAAGTGGACTAAAACTATTTGCTGCTATCGCCAGCTTCTACCGTTACTGTTTTGGTATGATTTTCT
The DNA here is from genome assembly GCF_054602585.1 of Paenibacillus sp. SEL3. Taxonomy (NCBI): domain Bacteria; kingdom Bacillati; phylum Bacillota; class Bacilli; order Caryophanales; family Paenibacillaceae; genus Paenibacillus; species Paenibacillus sp. SEL3. Next base: position 3,759,340 of record NZ_CM137725.1, read on the forward strand.
GCATGTTTGTAGTACAAACGGAACAAGATGTCCTGATTGTAGTTACCGAATCCGGTGCCGAACAGAGTAACCCCTCCCACATGCTGGGCATCATCCAATATGGCAATACGGAATTTCCATTGTTTCTGATCAATCAGCACTTGGCTTAAAGTCACGTCAGAAATTTGCTTCCCATCCATAAAGGTACCCTCGGAGGTAACGCGAAGTCTTTTGAGGAGACCATATTGATTGATAAAATCAGGCCACCATGCAGGTGTGTATTTACCACGGTTATCCCCGAAATCCCCTGGGCTGGTCCATGTACCCAAATTCACATCATTTAGGAAAAAAGTGATATCTGAAGGCCAATTATCATTGGTAAAAGGGGCCTCGGATGATAGTTCCATCGAAATTTCCAGTTCCTCAGCTTTTTGGCTGGACAGTAGGAAATTCGGCACCTTATAATCCATATATCCTTGGCTGAACCATAGAATTTTGGAATTGAAGCGCTCAGGGTCCAAGAACGAACGAGGCTCATCGAATTCACCAATGATCTTTTCGACGGTAGCCAGTCCGCAGGTCGCCTGTATTTCAAAATCTGTAAAGTGTCCGACGGAAATCTCTGTCTGATGGAATTGCCGTACATCCTGCTGATAGCGTGGCATGGCGATTTCAATTTTGTCTGTTGCCAGTGAGCACACTTTCTGTACCCCGCCTCGTCCGGGCAGCATTTTGGTCGAAATAATGGACGCTCTCTCCAGTTTCTTGACATGCATCGTCATAATCGCACTGCTGAGCCCCAAAGCTTCCGCCAGCTCACGTATATTCATAGGCTTCTCCGCAAGCAGAACAATCATGTTTAGCCGAACCTCACTGGCCAGCGCCTCATAAACGGGAAGTGATTTTTCAGAAATGTCCAGTTGCATAGTTCCTCCAATTCTAACGCACATCATAAATTGATGGTAGTTTAACATATATGGATTTTTTTCAATAATAATACATATAAAACGATATGATTTACATTTATATAAACAATATACCCTTTCCTTGATCATTGGCACAAGCCTAACCCCACAAAAATCCAAAAATTGTTCAAAAAACAGGACACCCCATAAACTCTTTCTTTGTTGTTGGGATGTCCTGTGATGGTATGTGATTTGCAGGCAGGATACGGGTAAAGGCATGTCCATTGGTGTTTAGGATCGGATATGTTCTTCTGCCAAAGAAGAGTCAGTCGTTTTATCTTTATCTGCTGCGCGTAAATCCTGATGTTGAGAAGCATCTGCCTTGATCAAGCCGGGATGACCAACATAAGGACGATCACTGCGAGAGCGGCCTCGGGTAAGTCGGAAGCCGATCAAGAACAGCACAAGCTGAACAGCCAGTATGTAGGGAGACGCTTCCGGTCCGATCCATTGAAACAGGGCGACAGCGGCGATTACCAAGCACAACAGGCTTGTTGGAAAATGGGATGCCGTCACGTCCAGATCATTTTGCCTGCGCAGGGTCATTAGCCTGTACACATACAGTAAGGCGATCAAGCCTGAAACGAACCTCATCCATGTACACCCTATGAGCCATGAGGCAGATTGTGCAGTGTCGGGCAGACTAACACCAACATGGCTGGAGGCTGTCAGTTCCACAACCAGCCTTGTGACCAACCAGACAATTCCTGCCAGTGCCAGCGGACCAGCTGCTGGACGCAATAGCTTCCACAATGCTGTTCCCCAGCCCGGAGCATGAGATTCCAGCAGAACAAGACGCCGTTCCTCAATAAGTTTGTTCATTTCACGCTCCAGTGATTTGAGAAGCAATTCTCTGCGGAACGCATCACACTCCCGAAGGGATGCTTGGACCTGCTCTTGAAGGTGAGGGGTCAAATAGGGAGCAGCTTTGGCTTCCTGGAGAGCGTGGATGAGTCCGTTCTGGTACTGCTTTTCGCTGTTATTGAACCCGTTCTGGGTAGTGGTTTGGAGGCAACCAGCTAATCGTCCATAGATACGCAGCGATTCCTGTAATTCTTCCAGCCGCTGCTGACGCGAATTTCGAAGCTGGGCTGCACTGTGAACATACAGCCATACCAGCAAAGACAACGCCAGCAGGAAGGCGATCAGACCGGGTGAGATATATGCGACTAACGCCGCGAAGTCCGTCGGGGACACCCGCAATCCCTCCTTCCATTGTTCTTTCTACACTATTGCACAGACTACACAGGCATTTCAAGGGCTTGTATACCTTTGACCAGGATATATGAAGTATTTTTTGGTAAAATAGACAAGATTACAAGCAGGAAGAGGAGATTCGGCATGAATAAAAATATAGAAAATGCAGCAGAACATCATGAGACATCAAATCGATATCCTGCACGGGTTTAAGCTGGAGATAAAACGGATAAATAACAGTAAGTAAATTATAGACAGGAAGAAGGCAGTGAATATGAAGGTTATTATTTTCGGGGCAACAGGAACAATCGGCAAAGCGTTAGTAAAGGAAGCTATCAAGCGTAAGTATGAGGTGACGGCGGCGGTGCGCGATCCGCAACGTATGACAGAGCAAAGTGAATATTTGACAGTGGTTCAAGCGGATATTCTGAATCCAAATTCTGTTACGGATGTGGCCAAAGGGCACGATGCTATCATTAGCGCATACGGTCCCAAGTTTGGAGAAGAGGAAGAACTGCTCGAAGCGACTCGTTCTTTGCTGGAAGGAACTCGGCGTTCCGGCGCGGAGCGCATACTTGTCGTTGGTGGAGCGGGAAGTCTGAAAACAGAAAACGGTGAACGCCTCATGGATACCGCCGAGTTTCCGGAGGAAGTGAAGCCGCTGGCGGCTGCCCATGCAGATGCACTGGAGCTGTACCGCGCTGCGGATGTAGACTGGACCTATTGTAGTCCTGCCGGAATGATTGAAGCAGGAAAACGTACAGGACAGTTCCGTATTGGTTTGGATCATTTGGTGGTTGACGAATTAGGCCATAGCCGTATCTCGGTCGAAGATTATGCGGTAGCCCTGATTGATGAGTTAGTAGAAGGGGAATTTGTCAATTCCCGTTTTACGGTTGGATATTAATAAGCAGGGATAGCCATACGGGAGGCGAAAAGCATGTATATGGTGACCGCCGAAGAAATGCGAGAATTGGATCGCTATACAATTGACAAGCTGGGTATTCCGGCCCTTACCTTGATGGAAAATGCCGGGCGCGCGGTAGCTGACGAAGTATTGAAGCTTTCACACACAGGGCCGGGGGATATACCGGGACATGGCGGTGTTATACGGACAGAGACGTGGAGTCAAGGACGACATGACTTACGGGAACGAGAACACTGGTATATCCTCGTAGGCAAAGGCAACAACGGTGGTGACGGACTGGTGGCGGCCCGTCATCTGACCGATGCAGGGCTGCGCGTCACCGTTGTGTACGTCGAGCCGCCAGACACGCTGCGGGGTGAGGCGGCTGCGCAGCGCGATATCATCGCGGCTCTGGGTATCCCGGTGATCCTCTATGGCCGGGATACCCTCGACCTGCGCGGCGCCTCCGGCATCGTCGATGCCCTGCTGGGCACGGGCACGCAAGGCCCGCCGCGCGAACCCTACGCCTCGCTGATCCGCGAGGCCAATGCCAGCGGCGTACCGCTGGTGTCGGTAGACGTGCCTAGCGGCCTTGACGCCGACACAGGTGCACTGCACGAGCCGTGCATTCGTGCGCGCGTCACCGTATGCCTCGCCTACTTGAAGCGTGGGCTCGTCCAATATCCAGGCGCCGGGACCGCAGGCGATGTGGTGGTACGCTACATCGGTATTCCACCCGGCCTTGCCCGTGAGTGCGGCGTGCAGCTGCAGCTCTTGACCCGTGACACGCTGCGCGCTGCGCTGGACGTGGATGTAAGCCGCAGCCGCGTGCCGGATGGACACAAGGGCACCTACGGCCACGTTCTGGTCGCGGCTGGAAGCCTGCGCATGAGCGGCGCGGGCTTGCTGGCCGCACGTGCCGCCCTGCGCATCGGCAGCGGCCTTGTCACGTGGGCGGTGCCCGAAGCGCTGCTGCCGCGCGTCATTGGCGCCGCGCCGGAACTAATGCTCGCTGCCGCAGCAGCAGGCGGAGACGGCGAATGGAACGCCGACTCCGCAGACGAGCTGCTACAGCTCGCGCAGGCACGTGATGTGCTGGCCGTCGGCCCCGGCCTCGGCCGCTTTGCAGGGGACACCGGCTGGCTACGCCGCCTGTGGGAGGAATACGGCGGTCCGCTCCTACTTGATGCGGACGCCTTGAACATCCTAGCCTCGGCGGGGCCTGAGCTAGAGGCTTGGAAGCCGAGAAGTGCGGCAGTCGTACTGACGCCGCACCCCGGTGAAATGGCTCGTCTGCTGGGCATACCGACAGCAGAGGTGCAGCGTGACCGTATCACCCATGCCCGGGAGTACGCCCGAACACGTGGGGTCACGCTGGTGCTCAAAGGAGCGCGCACGGTCATCGCTTGTCCCGACGGAGCGGCCTACGTCAATACCACAGGCCATGCTGGGATGGCGACAGGCGGTGCGGGCGATGTGCTAACAGGCATCATCGCAGGTTTGCTGGCTCAGGGCTTGAATGCTTCGCAGGCAGCAGCTTTTGGCGTGTATTTGCATGGTGCGGCTGGAGAAACAGCCGCACGTCATCGCCAGCATCCTGCCTCTGTGATCGCTGGCGACATTATTGAAGCCCTATAGGCCATAGCAGCAGTGGCAGGAGGAAGGCCAGCATGATCTGTAATCCATATTCACGGTTCAGCCAGTGCCTTCCTCCATAATACAGCAGTGTAATCCCTGCACCTGCTATGCCGTTGCTCCATGAAATGCCCGTTCCGGCAGGCGACATCAAAGAACCTAGCAGGAGAAAGACACTGAATCCTGCAGCGAGGTATAGGGTGAGCTGCTCGGGCTTGCGAAGCCAGGGTAAAAGATCGCATAGCGCATCAGCGACAAGAGCGGCAGGAAGGGCAAAACCATAGGCCCACAGCTGCGCGGTCAGTTCACCACTATTGCCTGCTATAGTCAGAGGAACCCCTATTACTTCCTCTGTCAGATAGCAGTAGACCCATAAGAGACCAAAAACCAATCCTCCACAGGCCAGTTTATTCAGCGCATAACAACCAAGCTCCATCCGCCAAGGCATTTTGGAATTAAATTCATTCCAAGGCTGTCTCATGTTGCGACTCCTCCTCTGATCACACTCGGTATTCACAACCAATCAAGGAATTTATTTTCAATTACAATCCGCTTACCGTTTACGACATTTCAGTTTACGTTAGCTGTGTATCATGTTCCTAAGCAAAATAAAGATTGCGGATAGCCGCGGTACGGAAAGGCGGGGATTGCATGATACAGGCGGTTATTTTTAATCTCGAAAGTACATTGTTAGACCCCGGAGGACGAGGCTTAACCCAGGGAATGCGTGATATTTTCAGATGGAAAGGTATACAGGTAACTGAAGAACAGGTATCTCATGGGCGAGGAATGCCGATCCGGGATCATATTGCGAATGTGCTGGGACTTTCAGAGGTTCGGAAAAAATGGCTGGAGTGCTTTGGTGCGCATCCTGGCAGAGTGGATATTGAGCATATTTATCTTGAGCTTGTCCCTGTTCTCCGCTCCTTGATCCAAGGGGCTGAGCCTGCTATCGGTATAGATAGGGCGCTGCAGGAGTTGCAGGATCGTCGCATTCAGTCAGGAGCCACTGCATCCTGTCCAATGGAGATGCTCAGTCACGTATTTACGCCTGCGCAGTCACCCTATACGCTGGATTGTATGGTTGCCCCTTGTGAAGTTTCGCAGGGGAGACCTTATCCGTGGATGATCTATGAAATTGCACATCGCTTGCAGGTATTTCCGCTGAGCGATATTGTGAAAGTAGGAGATACAGCAGCCGATATGCAAGAAGGACGGAACGCCGGTGTATGGACGATTGGTGTCTTGAACCATAACGAAAGCGTGACGACCGTAGCTCAAACGACCAGCCATGAAGCGGAAGACAGAGTGGCTGAGGAACGGCGCAGACAGAGTGTATATGGTTTGAAAAGAGCAGGAGCCCACATCGTGATGAACTCGGTCGCTGACTTGCCGCGTATTCTGCGTGAAATCGAAATGCTCCAGCATACGGGAGGCTATCCTTCTTACACAAAACAGGTGAAAACAGCGGCGCTACCTCCATCATAAGAACGGGTATGATTCTGGGTTGCTTGAATACACACTTCTAGGTTATATGTATGCACCTACTCGGATAAAGGTGAACTCTGCTCGGCTTTCAAAACATAATAATGGAGCATTCGCTACGTTAGCGAATGCTCCATTTTAGTTTACTTTTTTTGTTTAGTTGAATCGAATCCAGCATCATATTTACTATTCAGCGTTTTTTACCCGGAACTGGTCGGCATGACGCTGCAGATTGTTTGATAGTGTGGTGAGATTGCGGGCTACTTCGGATAGTTCTTTTACCGCTAGGGCCTGTTTCTGAGCGCTTGCTGATACATCTTCTGTCATTCCGGCAGTCTGCTGTGCCGCGCTGGCTGTGTGATTTAAATGTTGATCTACGCTGTGACGTACCTCTTGCATCTCTGCCGTCAACTGAGCCAGATGTGCAGCTAACTCCTCAACTTCCCGTGAAACCTGGGTGACTTTGTCAACAGACTGTAGACATGCTGAAATTTGGGTTTCTTGTTCATTGACGGTCTTTATGTTTTCATCAAATTGATCACCCATTTGCTCAATTTGCTCAACAAAGCTGCTTAAGATTTCGTCGATTTCACGAATCGATATGGCGGATTGTTGGGCAAGTTGCCCCATTTCATGAGCGACCACAGAAAAACCCTTGCCAGCTTCGCCTGCACGTGAGGCTTCAATAGATGCATTGAAGGACAAAATCTGCGTCTGCTTTACGATGCCCTGTACCTGTTGACCGATGTTAGCTGCCTCGCGGGATTTTTCGGTTAACGCGTGGGACATGCGTTGCATCTGCTTGATACGCAGGGCGCTTTCTCGTCCTTTTTCTAATAACAGTTCATGCTCACTGGCTATCTGATTGCGAACCTCATTGAGATGATGGGCTGTATCCGTGAATTGCTGCACATGGCTTCCGACTTCATCCAGCGTTTGTCCTAATCGGTCAGATTGTTGAACTGATTCCACCGCTTGTTCTGCTTGGTTAATAGAGACATCGGCAATTTGCTGGAGCGTACGGGACAGTTCCTCAGTCTGATGGAGTGTCCCCTCCGTTGTCACGACGATATTCTTCGAAGCATGCTGGAGTGTACTTGAACTGCTTTGAATATCCACAATCATATTGGACATGGCCTCCACCATTTTGTTCGTCAATCCGCTGATTTCGCCTAACTGATCATATGTTACTTGCGACGATGTAACCGTAAGGTTGCCGTCGGCTACTTGCTCCAGTGTATTTTTAATAAATCTCACCTGACGCAGTATCCGCCGGGTTACCAGCATCATAGCCGCAATGGAGATGATTAGAATGATGGAGATAACAGGAATAACTAATCGGTAGGCCTCGGGCAAGGTATGTTCGTATACTTCAGTCACAGAGGACAGGGATCTATCGATTCCCAAATAACCAATGATGGTTCCATCAGTATCCTTAATGGGAGTAAAGGAGGAAAACATCGTCCCCCACTCAGGGTCCGTTGTAATATCTGTAGTCACTGTTTCCCCTTGTTTCAATTTCTCTTCCGTTTCTTTAAGGGTAAAACTTACAGGAGTTCCGAATGGACTGTAGTCTTTGTCGTCCCATGCGGCTCCATCTACCGTAATTTTCCACTCATTGCCCACACGGTTGTACATATAGATGTACAGGATTCCAGTTTGCAGCCTGAGCGTATTTAACTCGTTACGAAGTTGTTTATACTCGCTACTTTGCTCCGATGAATCCGTATTTAAGCTCTTGACTGCGGATTTGTCCAATAACTGGGCCGTGTTCTTTGCCAGCGTTTCATTGTTTAGCTGCATGGTTGATAGAGAAGCATTCTGGATAGATTGATTGGTCGTCCACAGAACAATGACGCCAATCACTATTAAAGGAATGAGCAAGATGAAGTAGAGTTTGGATTGTAATCCCATTCTTTTTTTAACGCTTCTTTTCATAATATGCTCCTTACTATGTTTTTTTTACCTTCATATATATCGTGTACAAATAGGAAAATATGAATAGTTATTCAGATGTTTCATGATTTTTTTGCGTATTTGCGTAAATTCTCATGAAAAAAGCCTTAGCCCGGTAAGTACCGAGCTAAGGCTGTATCTTATGACTTACAAATCGTCAAATCCGTTGTCATCTCCGACCTTGCCATAATTGCGTGATTTTGCTTCAAAGAAGTCCGTTTTTGTCGCATTCAGCGCTTCATCTGAGAATGGTTTAATCCAAGGCATACAGTTTACATCTACGCCTTCGTACGCTTTGTCCATACCAAGCAATCTCAGGCGCATATTTGCCATGTATTTGATGTAATCGCTCAGCTCGTTCAGGTCGATGCCGCGAACCTCTTTGAGCGTATAATGCGCCCAATTCGTTTCCAGCTCCACAGCGCGGTCAATCATACGATAGACATAGTCCGTATTTTCCTTGGTATTCAGCTCAGGGAAATCGGACAATAGCTGCTTGAACACTTCGGCAAAGAAGTAGCAATGCTGATTTTCATCACGCTGAATATACGAGATCATTTGGCTGGTTGCCATCATTTTCTGATCACGGGCCAAATTGTAGAAGAAAGCAAATGTACTGTAAAAGAAAATGCCTTCCAAAATCAAATCCGCTACCATCGCTTGGAAAAAGGTTTGCGGGTTCTGCTCATCGCGGAACTCCTGGTAAATGTCCGAGATGAATGTGTTACGCTCCAGCAGGACAGGATCGTTTTTCCAGTATTCAAAAATTTCCTTCTGTTCCTGATCTGACACCAAAGAAGACAGAACGTAGGAGTAGGACTGGTTATGCACCACTTCCTGCTGCCCGATAATCGCTGAAATAGCTTCCAGTGACGAGTCGGTAAAATAGCGTTTTACATCCCCGACAAACATCGTTTGCATCGAATCCAGTACAGCCAGCAGGCCGATGTTAATTTTAAAGGTGCGCTGTTCTTCGGCATCCAGCACAGGGAACTGGGACGCGTCCTTGGACATCGGAATTTCATCTGGAATCCAGTGGTTCAGCAGTAGCACTTTATACAATTTGTACATATGCGGCATTCGAATATCGTTCCAATTCAAAATACCGGAGCTTTCGCCTTCAATAATACGGGTAGAGCGATTTGGCGCTTCCGTGTTAAAAATCTTCTGTAACTGCATGAGAGCTTCTCTCCTTTAGTTTAGGATGCGCAGCTATCACATTCTTCAATCGTCAGTGCGCGGCTGCGTACATAATAGGTCGATTTCATACCTGATTTCCAGGCATGGATGTGCAGCTCTAAAAATTCAGTTGCTTTAATATCAGGCCGTACATACAGGTTAAAGCTTTGGCCCTGGTCAATATGACGCTGACGTGCAGAAGCCATGTTGATCGAAGCGTGTTGATCCAGCAAGAAAGCCGTCTTGTAGTACCAGATAGTTTTTTCGTTCAAGTCCGGTGCAGGGTTAGCAATCTTGTAAGTTGTTTTCTCTTCATAGGAAAGCAGCTCATACAATGGATCAATGCTGGCGGTAGAGCCTGCAATAATAGACGTGGAACCGTTAGGCGCGATGGCGAACAGCCATGCGTTGCGGACACCGTTTTGTTGGACTTCTTCTGCAAGCTCACTCCACTCGGAGGTAGTGACAAATTTGCCTTCGCGTGTACCATCTGTATAGCCACGGGAAGTGAAATAGTGCCCGGTAGACCAGTCAGAGCCCTCGAATTTGGCATAACGGCCTTTTTCTTTCGCTAGCTCCATGCTGGATTTGACGGCCAGGTAGTTAATTTTTTCATACAAATGATCGTTATAGGTTACCGCTTCATCGGATTCCCAACGGATACCTTCCAGTGCGAGTAGATGATGCAGTCCGAATGTACCCAGACCGACAGCGCGATATTGGCTGTTCGTATATTGTGCTTGCAGTACTTCAATGTTGTTGATATCAATAACATTATCCAGCATACGTACCTGAATCGGCACGAGGCGATCCAGCACACCTGCCGGAACCGCACGAGCCAGATGGATGGAGTTCAGGTTGCACACCACAAAGTCGCCAGGAATTTTGGAAATAACGATGCGTGTTTGTCCGTCCTTGGTGACCAATTCTTCTTTTTCCACTACAGTTGCAGATTGGTTTTGCATAATTTCCGTACACAGGTTGGAGGAATACACCATACCATGGGCACGGTTCGGGTTGGCGCGGTTTACCGTATCACGGTAGAACATGTAAGGTGTACCTGTTTCCAGTTGTGACTTCATCAGGCGCTTCATGATGTCGATGGCAGGCACTGTAATACGAGAGAGAATGGGATGCTGTGATGCCTCCTCATACTTTTCGCGGAAGGTACCTGAACCGAAGGTTTCATCATAAAAATCTTCCAGGCCGAGTGGACGACCGTTGTCATCTTTCCAGCCCATTACTTTCTTCACTTCATGCGGACAGAACAGATTCCATTCGCCCCGTGCTTCGACCCGCTCCATGAACAGATCGGGCAGACATACGCCATGGAACACGTCATGTGCACGCATCCGCTCGTCACCGTTGTTCAGCTTCAGGTCAAGGAATGCGAGGATGTCCTTATGGAATACGTCCAGATATACGGCAATTGCACCTTTGCGAGTACCCAATTGGTCTACGCTAACAGCTGTATTGTTCAACTGGCGAATCCACGGAATGACGCCGGAACTTGTATTTTTATGTCCACGGATATCGGAACCACGCGCCCGTACTTTACCGAGGTATACGCCGATGCCGCCGCCCATTTTGCTAAGACGGGCTACATCCGTATTGGAGTCGAAAATACCTTCCAATGAGTCGTCTACGGTGTCGATAAAGCAGCTGGAGAGCTGTCCGGCCACCTTTTTTCCGGCATTGGACATAGTTGGTGTAGCTGCTGTCATGTACATGTTGCTCATCGCCCAGTACGCTTCTTTGACCAGCTCCATCCGCTTGTCGGCAGGCTCTTGGTGCATCAGGTACATCGCGATGATCATGTAGCGTTCTTGAGGCAGTTCCATTACGCGTCCGTCAAAATCGTTGGCCAAATAGCGCTCAGACAGTGTTAACAGCCCGATATAATCGAACAACAGGTCATTTTTCGGCAAAATGGAATCGCCCAACTCATCAATCTGCTCCTTGGTATAGTAGTCGAGCAGTTCTTGACGGTAAATTCCTTTTTGGACCAAATCAGTGATCAGTGGATAAAAAGCGCCGTAAGGCTCGTCCGCATAGGATTTGTAACGGCGGTGAGTAGCCGCTTTTTTATACAAGGAAGTGAGCAAAGCACGTGCAGCGGCAAATTTCCAGTCCGGTTCTTCCTTACTAACCAATTCAAGGGCAGCCATTGCAAACGCGTTGCTAATGTCATCCCCCGTGACTTCGTCCCGGCGCAGCTTGCTAGTTACACCGCGAATGAGTCGATCCTTATCCAGCTTGTCCAGTCCGCTGAGTACACGGTCGGCATATACGGAGATGCGTATTTCGTCAAAAGCCAACTGGCGATTGTTTGGTTTGGTTACGAGTTGTGGCATAGGATTAATTCCTCGCTTTCCTGATTTGGAATCATACTTGGGAATAGGCATGAAAATGATCATGATGAGAAGATAATGGCGAAAAAAGCGATGGTCAGACAGCATTTGGGGGCTGTATGTAATCCAATAACATAGAAATAGCGATGTACCTGCCAATGAAGGGGGAAAAGATGGTTCCCGTACGATTTATCGGCTACATCACTATATTTAGACGTGTTATGAATATTTAACCCAACATATTGTGTGTAAAAACTTAAAATTTCAAATAAGTGCAAGGAGTATTATAGCAACATTCGAAGCCATACGTAAAGGAAAAGGAATGGAAAATCAAAATATACAGAGAAGTCGCGGGCTGTATTTGAATTGAGACAGTTTGAACGGTACAATGAATGATAAAGATGTTTCCTACAGAAACAAGCAGCATACATATGAACTTTTTTTGTGAAATAAGGCTGCTCGCTCTATAGACTGAAATTTTAGATTTTTAAAGAAGCGATGATTTTAATTTTAGGGAGGAACCTGGCGATGGCTATTGCAGAAGTGACAGTGATCCCGATTGGAACGGGGAGTACAAGCCTGAGCGACTACGTTGCCCAGATGCAAAAAGTGTTGAAGACGCAAAAAGGAATTACCTATGAGCTTACCTCCATGAGTACGATTATTGAAGGTTCGTTGGACGATGTATTCACCGCCATCGCTGCGCTGCACGAAGCACCATTCCTGTCAGGAGCGAAGCGTGTTTCCACCTCGGTCAAAATTGATGATCGCCGTGACAAGCCTTCCTCCAGTCACCAAAAGCTCCGCTCTGTAGCAGAGAAACTATCTGGCACCGTGACAGGAAATGTTACCGAACTAAATCCAAATCCTAGTTGAAAAAGTTGATGTAAGTGATTGATTTTTATGTAACTAAGAGTATAATAGTTTTTGTTGTCAGTTACACTGACCTGCTGGTGTAGCTCAGGGGTAGAGCAACGCACTCGTAATGCGTAGGCCGGGGGTTCAATTCCCTTCACCAGCATAGCTATCAACTCAAGCACAGCGCGGCTTCCAAGCTTTTTGGAGGACGCGCTTTTTTTGTTGGAGTGAGCATTTTTCTACCATTTTTCTAACCCTTTAATCTAGTAAAGTGGGTTTTTCAGTGCTAATACTCTCACCTGTAATTGAATCGCCAATGTTTTTTAACACCGCCTCTTGGAGATTCGGAAGAACATGTGAATAGGTATCCAGAGTTACATTGATAGACGAATGTCCAAGTTGCTCTTGAACGTTCTTCGGATGAATACCAGCTTTGAGAAGTAAGGTTGGTTATTTTTACACTTTCAGGATTATGCGGTTCCAGAAATTAAAGCAGCATTTTTAAATCTTATTGTTAATGTGCCGGATAAGCTTTTAACCACCATCATAGCATTCACCCTCAAGTTACCATTGGAGGATTTTAAAGCACAAGCTCTGCTAACCTTATGGTTGGCAGAGCTTGTTCGTTATCGGAACTCCGTATTTGTTTTCGCAGCTCCTATCGTTAGATACGCTTAATTTATTTCATTATATCGTTCGACTGCCTTGCTTAGCTTATAATTGAAATTCTCAGGTGTGCCATCCGTAGTGTTCAGGAACTGGCCGTTCAGGTCAGAATCAGATACAGGTTCCTTCTTATTGATGCGTTCAATAATTTTTGAAGCAGCCGCTTTTGCCTCAGTGGCTGAGTCAACATAGTTCCTGATACTGAAGCTGTTAATCCCTTCTTTTTGAACTCGATTCTTGTCTTTTGAGATTGTCATGAGCGCACTTAGATCTGCGGTCATAATGTCGTATTTGGCTTTAAACTTCGTCATATCAAGCTGCAGCACATTGTCGGCGGTGATACCCTGCTCATCCATTTCAATGGCCGTAGCCTCGGCATCTATCATGAACTTCAAGGCATTATACCTGATCTGCTGGTCTGAATCCTTGAGTTTTTGCAGTTCAGCCAGACGCTGCTCGTTACCCAATTTTTGCATAGCCGTGAAGTATTGTTTGGAGACAGTCTCGTAAGCGAGATTGGCACTTACCAGCTTGGTATGCAGCTGTTTTCCTTTTGCGAAGTCATCATCCACGTAGCCTTTTGTATCATAGTAGGCTTTCATCTCGTCCAGGACGGACAACAGATCATTGATGACCGGTGTCAGTTTGATCACTACGGGATCTGCGTTCGCAAAAGCAGGTTGGCTTGCGGTATAGCCGTTCGCTTTATCAATAACTTCCCGCTCAGTTTCAGCAACGCCGAGCATGATGAAGCTGAAGTTCTTCTCGATTACAGGCTGTGTATCCACTCCGAACTTCTCGAAATAATGAACCAGAACCTCATTGATTCTGCCTGTCATCAAGTTATTCAGCCTCACATACGCATTGTATTTTTCGATTTCTTTGCTCTCGCCGGACGTAACGCCTGCAGTCGCTTGATCCACGGTGGATGTAATGGCAGAACAAGCGGACAACATTGCACCCAACATAATAATGGAAATAAAGAATGATAGCTTTCTCAAAATAGTGATTCCCCCGACTGAGTAATTTAACGTGCTCTTCTTTTGTAAGATGTCTGAATAGGAGAGAGAACAACTGACCTTTTCCGGGCGATTAAATTCCCTCTTCGCCGCATACCAATGTTAATTGTAAAACGATCTATTCAATTTTAAATTTATTTGGTGAATAGGTCTTGAGACTTGAGTAGCATAATTTTATAAATTTCTTTGTTGTTGACGATTGCTCTGCCAACTTCCTAAATGCTTGTATTCCTCTGGTCTCAGTTAAAGAGACTGACGACGATACTCAACACTGGATTAGCTTGTTCAAAAGTTGGGCAGAAGGTAATACTTACGTATATAAACTGTTGTCAGGAGATATAAGTGTGCTTCAAGATTATGTTGAATATATTGCAGCAACATCCGCCACTAACGAGAATGAGAAAATCTCAAAACTGTTGAATGTTATAATTTCAGCAAACCAATATAGTATAGATGTAGAAGGTATACTTCAGCAATTTGAAGCCGAAATAAATGCTTTTGCACAACAGCAACTATCATCAGATGATATGTATACCCAACAAGTGATACCGGATTATATCGCGTGGTTTGGTTACGAGTTATCTTATTATTATTTACATCGAGGTTCTTACATTGATGGTTTTAAACATTTGATGTATTCATTAGTAAGTTATCATACACTAAATAATGAGACTTGTTTTATAAACTGTTTGGGTTTGTTTTTACATTTTCGGGATTATGCGACTCCTGAAACCAAAGCAGCATTTTTAAATTTTATGGAAAAGGTGTGGATGACCAATGTTGAAAAAAATGGTACTGCTAATCATCGCGGCTAGCTTTTTGTTTATTGTTACTGTGCCGGATCAAGCCCTTAACCACCACAATAGTATTCAGCCTTACGTTACCATCGGAGGTGCTTAAACGTAACAAAACCAATCCCCGCTAACCTTAACTGGTCGGCGGGGATTTTTGTTGAACAATCTAAGGGGAACAGTATGTTGAGGAATCGTACTGGAAATTTAGGCTTTAACTGGTTCAGGTCTTTTTAATTGAAGAGGGGGAGGTATTAGCCAACCCTTTTCTTTATTCATTTTTAAAATACGAACTCCCAAAGCAGTTTTAGTTAGATGATATTTCGCAAATAAAGCCCCGATGTCTTCTCTAATGGATTGACCCATAGCTTGGCTGCAAGATGTCAATCCTACAGAGGTATCTAATGCGATTTTAGCTGCGATTTCGGGATCAGTAAACCTTGCACCAACCGGGATATCCTCAAGTTTCACAGGGGGTCTTTCAGGCAAAATAGGAGCTGGGGCAATCCCATTATCAGTAAGCATTGCGTCGCATTCTTGGATTTCCAGTTTAGCTTGATCAATAAGATCATCCAGTATTTTTTTGAGTTCTTTGTCTCCTGCGTGGTTTAAACATGCTTGGTAAAATGAAACGCTGCCTTTCGCTAACGCTGAAAACTGCCATACACTATAAACTTCTCCGTAATGCATGGGCTCGTCTTTTGGATTCCCGCTTAGGATACCCATTATAAAAACCACTCCTTTTTAATTTTAATGATGTACGAATTTATGATTCCCAGTAGTGAAGATTTAATGTGTGTATAAGAAATAAGTTCAATTGGCATGCTAAATACATTAAAAAATTGATTGCAAACACAAATTTAAAGGAGTGGTTTAGGTATGTTGAAAAAAATGAAGATAATGGCTGTTGTTGCATTAATGATTTCAAGCTTTGGAGCGGCAGTAGCATTTGCTGAAAACAGTCAAAACAATATGGCCACAAACGACAATGGTAGAACACAAATGCTAACTACTACTAATAATAATGATAACGATAATAATAATAATTGGGGGTGGCTTGGCCTGTTGGGATTAATTGGCTTGGCAGGTTTAAAACGTCGCGAGCCTGAAAACCACAGTAAAAGATAATCGTAAACAACAACTCAAAAACAACTAAACAATCCCCGCTAACCATACTTGGTCAGCGGGGATTGTTTACTTTTAGATTCAACACACCGATCACCGAATAGCTATTAAGATTAACTAATCTTATTTTTCCGTGATCAATGTGAATTTAGAGTAAATGAAAGGACTCCGCTAATATATTGCCATAAGAGTCTTTATTTGATTACTCACTTACTTAAAACGTCAGAGTATCTTTACTGTTTTATGGAGTAGTGGGTAATGCAGTTTCCTTCTCTTCGTTATTTTTAACTTTTCTTGTTACTTTCTTAGTTCTCCGTCTAAGAATGACGAACATATAAACTATAGCAATCAAAAATGACTTTATATAGAAAATGTCATCTAATTGTTGATAATAGAAAGACAAAACCAAAATAAAAGTAAAGACAGAGACAATAATCCTTACCGCCAGATGATGAATAAATTTTATAAATTTACTATGTTCATTACTTTTTTGAAGATCAATTATTAAGTATAGTACAAAAACAGGTATGGCAATCGAAGCTCCTTTTAATATATCCTCTATTGATTGTGATCTAACTGTAATAAATATTAGATACGACAATGCAAGCGTGCCAAAAGTAATAAAGGAAGTGACGACATTTTTAAAATTTAAGAATCCTAATAACCATCGTACCAGTACTTTGAAAGGATATAATATAAGAATTAGTGCAAACAAGCCCATGAATACTTCTATCATATATTCCATTCTAACTCTCCTTATGTTATTTAGAACTTAATTCTATACACTTACTATTTTCATTTATTAAATGTTCTCATATATCCACATCGGTTGTGGTATTTGCTTTTTATCTGCCATACATATTATCGGTATTTCCTGTTATTTTCTTTCATTATTTGTTCCATTGAAACAATTTTCTAACTAATGTGATAATGCATATCTTGAGAGTTTTTAGCAGCAATTAGAATTCTTAAGAGTGGAACCAAGTCAAAGATCATCATTCTGCTAGATACAAAGATAAGTATTTTAGAAACCATTAAGGCAACTGTCTCGTCTTGTTACTACTTGAGCGCGCATGGCTCCCACAATGATGGAAAGCTGTAGATAATCACTAATCCTCTGTATAAAATTTCGGATATTTCAACCATAATAAGACAGCCTGTTTTATTCCAAACGTACAGAGGAGTAGATAAAATTGAAAAACAAATGGCTGTTGCCGTTAACCTTGGCGCTCGTTTTTAGCATAACTCCGTTAGTATCGCGCAAGCGAAGGTAGGGGAGGAAAAGGGTTCTGCTTGCCTAAGTTCCAAAATGGTGCAACTGAAAGGCGATATGCAGAAGGTATGGATCGACCATACGATATGGACGAGGAACTATATTGTCAGCGCCATATCTAATCTTCAAGATCAGAAGGACGTATTGGACCGGCTTTTACGGAACCAGCAGGATATAGGCAATCTGATCAAGCCTTATTATGGGGAAGCCGCTGGTAATAAGCTGGCTGATCTCCTGAGGGAGCATATTCTGATCGCAGGCAAAATTGTAGCGGCTGCCAAAGCGGGCAATCAGGCGGATGTGAAAAAGCTAGAGGCGGATTGGCATACAAACGCCGACGATATCGCCAAATTTTTAAGTGATGCGAATCCGAACTGGCAGTTTAAAACGTTACAAGATATGCTGTATACGCACCTTCAGTTGATTACGGAATTAGTCCTTGACTATACCAAAGGAGATTGGAGAGCGGGGATTGCAGCAACCGACAAAAACGAGATCCATGTGATTCATTTAGCGGACATTCTGACAGAAGGCATTGTCAAACAGTTTCCTGAAAAATTTTAAGTGAGCGCTATAGACGCTGCAAAGCAGATTAGCTTTCTATAAATACCCCAAAGGGTGGCTATGGAAAGCTTTTTTTACCGAGAAGCCGCCTCAAAATATATTTCAATACATATACTTGGAGCATGAACATTCGAAGAAATAGTTTTCGAGAAAAATAGGGAAGTTGGCTTTTATGCAAAATAATATTTTCTAATTTTAAAATGTAGAATGGAGGGAACTTCTTGTGCCACGAGCTTCAGTTATACTGCCAGTTTATAACACTGTGTCCTTTGTTTGGGAAGCAATCCACAGTATATTAGCTCAAACCTATTCCGATTTTGAATTGATTATTATTGATGATGGCTCAACAGATGGATCCGCTTTTGTTATTTCACAAATAACAGATCCTAGAGTGGTTAAAATATTCCATAGTACCAATCAAGGTTTGGTTGCTACTTTAAACGAGGGATTCAATAGGGCAACTGGTGAATATATCGTTCGTATGGATAGCGATGATATTTCTACGCCAGATCGATTGGATGTGCAAATATCATTCATGGATCAAAATCCCTTAATTGATGTATGTGGTGCTGCTTTTACTACTTCTAGTGGAGGGGCACTTAAGGTGAATCCGGCTAGTCATGAAGAAATTAGAACATGGTTGTTATTTCATTGCTGTATCTGCCATCCTGCTACAATAATACGCAATAGCATGATACATCGGCTAAACATTCAATATGATAGTAGTTATCCTCATGCCGAAGACTACGAACTGTGGAACCGATTAGCCTCTCAGGTACAAATAGCAAACCTCCCTATAAGCTTATTGTATTATCGTCAACATAAAGGACAAGTGTCCATTCAGCACAGAGCCATACAAGACGACACCGCTCGGAGAATTCGACAAAGACAGTTTAGCCAGTTGGGCTTGGAATTATCAGATGAAGAGAACCAGATGATGCTGAATATTCTTGAGTTTAAAATTAATCCCTATGATTATAATTGCTACACTAAAGCTGTGGGATTTGCAAATTGGGTGTTGGATCAAAACCGTAAGTATCAGATTTACAATCAGGAACTATTAAGCATGGCTTTTTCGCGGTGTATATCTCATCTTCCATATTAACAAAGATATCAGCACGCGATCGGAAAGTATCCTAATATTCCGCTGGCATGCGTAAATGGAGTGCTTTTTATGTTTACCTGAATGCCCGGTCATAAAACATATTTACACATATATTAAGATGAAGACAAATAAAGGAGGGCTAAAGCTATGAGCGGATGTGCAGGTGCAGCTGTTTGCGGTGTGTGGACTTCTACAGCGGCTATTTTGGTGCTCTATATCCTCTTGGTTATCATCCTTAAATCATGTTGGGTTTAATTTTGCGAAAAGAATTGTATGATAATGACCCATCAATCAAGTTGAACGACCTTCTTTCATTCTGTCCGAAATTAGATTAGATAAAAAGCACTGCTAACCTTATGGGTCGGCAGTGCTTTTTGCATTTGAACAATTTTCTAATCACTTTATCTAGCCGGATAGAGTCCCTCTCGTTGTGTATTTAGTTGAATACTCGCTTAAGGGCTTGCATGATTAAAATTTATTGATTTTCTTTCGTGAGAAAAGAAGCTGCTAACAGTGTAGTATTCGTATAGCCACCTGAAATATTTTCATATGAAAAATTAGCGATAGGAACTCCAATAACTGTAGCAACGTCTCCTTCAAAAATTTCCCCACTTGCTCCCGGATAAACTGCCATTACTGTATTATCATTTTCATCACTAATATAAACGATAGCCGTTGTTCCTATAGGAATGTTATCTTCTTCTATATCTATTACATCGCCGCTTATTTTTACAAATTTGTTTAAGTATAAGTTCAAATTTTTATTTAAGTGTTTTGTTGTTACGGATTTGTCTACTAGATTAATGACTTTGCTTTTATCTGTGGAAGGAAATAAGTCACTGTTTTTAGCAATGAAGTCATAAGACGTTTGTTCCATAGAAGCTTGATCTTCTGTTAACATGGGGGTTCCATCTTTCATGAATTCAGCAAATAAATATTGTTTATCTGTGACCTGATTTGTAGAAGCTTGCTGAGCAGTATTTTCATTGCTTGCTGTTTGTTCAGTAGCAAAGGATGTACTTGAAGACCCAGACCTTGTCGTTGCTTCTTTGAAATTGCTTCCACAAGCTGTTAGAGCTACAGAAAGTAGAGCAATGAATAGAGCTTTTTTTAACATGACGAATTCTCCTGTGAGTATCCTCATCGGTTGAGGTAGTTGCTCATTTTATCTTGTTACCTTTATTATCGAATATTAATGTTGAATACATAAGCAAAGCACAGCTTCCAGGCTTTTTGGAAGCCGTGCTTTTTTTGTTTAAAAAACGATTTGCAAACTTTTAGTCTAGAAAAAATGTATCGTCCAGTATAGCAATTTAGGCGTGATTTTGAGATTAAGTAAATATAAAGAAGGACTTCATCGGCAAGTTAGCCGACATGAAGCCCTTCATCATGCTTATTTAGTTGAATATTCGCTTACTTCAAATGTGAGAATTTTGTTGAAGATTACGTAGTCTTTGCGATTGCTGAATGGACCTTTGTTGTTATTGTGCTTGTCAATGGCAAAGAAAGAAGCACCTCTACCAGCATCTTTAGCGTCATACCAAGCGATGAAGGCATTCAGTTCTTTTTTACTCAAATCGAATTCTTTATCAAACCCATTGTCCATGGTTACAGTGAGAATGGCACGATCACCAGTTGGTTGGGAGGCCCCATCTGTATCCGACGGATCGGGCTTAGTGGACGGATCCGGTGTAGTAGACGGATCGGGCTTAGTGGATGGATCCGGTGTAGTAGACGGATCGGGCTTAGTGGATGGATCCGGTGTAGTAGACGGGTCAGGCTTTGTAGATGGATCAGGTGTTGTAGATGTATCCGAATCTTGATAAGGTAAAAATCCTTCAGGGACTGGATATTTAAATTGGCTAGCACCGAAATTAGCTTGAAAGGATTTATATCCATTTTCCCCAGCCATAACCATCGGGAATACTTGTGATCCACCGAGTTGAGATGGTTTTGCAGTATTAGAACCTTGCCAAACTCCATTTTTGTACCAAGAAATTGTGTCGTTATCCATGTCCAACGCTAAACCAATAGTATCCTTCTGCGCAAAAGTTTTACCATATTTAGTTCTTGTTATATCAGAAGATATTTTAGTTAAAATTTGACCGTCATACCCATAGTAACTATGATACTTCCATTTATCTGATGTATTAGTACCTGATTCACTTGTTATACCAATTAATGATATACTTGGTATATCTGGATTTCCATCAACTACATTTACTTCCCAGTACCACTTCCCACTGGTTTTTCCTACAGTTGCTTTATCTCCTTGACCTCCATTCCCTAGTTTTGCTAATAAAGAACCATTCGACCAAGTCACGTTACTAGTCTCAGCTTTTGTAACAGTAGGGAACAATGAGAACACCGAAACCCCAATGAGAAGGGCTAACACTATTGTTCCTAGTTTTTTGAATATAATATTTTTCATGACTTCCTCCTAAATATATGTAATAACAAGTGAATTATAGAACTGGATTGGGAGAATTGTCCAAACATTAAATGATATATATTCAAATATGAGTATTATTATGGAATTTAATTTGTTAACTTCAGAATTAGACTAATATGAGGCGTGGGATTCGATAATCATAATAACCTGGCATATCCCATATGACTAAGTAAGTGCTTTTTGCTCACATAGAGGAGGGATATGATTGGATGCATTCGTAGCGCGCTCATTAGATGAAATACGATTTTGGTCGAGGATTATGAAGGAGCATTCCTTTTTTCTGGGGTTAGGTTTTAGAGCGGAAGATACTCAACTTAAAACAGAAGCCAATCAGTTTTACGCTATTTTCGAGGATATCGAGAAAAGGTCGCATGAATTTAATAACAAGGCAGATCCTTATACAATCAAAGAGTTTAATACGGAAGTTCAGAATGCGGCGACGAATATTTGGGCATTTAAGAGGATGGTACTGGGCCTTATATTACAATGCAAGCTTCCTGGACAAACCAATTTTCCTTTACTGGTAGATCACGTAAGTCGGGAAGCAAATTATTTCAGAAACCGTTTAGGAGAACTGAATTCAGGAACACTTGAACCCTTACCTGATGCTATTATTGACGAAAATGTATTTTTCTTAAAAATCATGGCCGATCACGCAAAATTTATAGGCCATTTACTTGATCCATCCGAACGTAAACTGGTTGAACAAGCTAGGGAGTTTAGTAATGATTTTGATATGCTAATGTTTCAAGCGATTGACCTAAGTCATATGCGGCCACAGTCACAAACCGTTCCACTCCTGAGTCAATTTGTTGATGAGAACCGTGTCTCTGTGAAGTCCTTGCGTGATTTTAAAAAAACAGCGCGTGATTTAATCGACGAGTGCCGAATAAAAAGCATTATCCATCCTTTATTAGCCGATCATGTATTTCGTGAAGCTGAGAGGTTTCTTTTTATTCTCGATATGTTTGATCAATCCTTATCAGGTGTTAAGGTGAATAAGAGAGAAATCATGCACTGAGAGAGCCCAGCCAAAAGAACACAGTTTCTGTAAAATATCCAGTGGAAATAAAGCTTTAGACTGAACAAAAAATCAAACAGCGGCGGACCAAGACTTGAAAAATAAAGTCTTAGACAGCCGCTGTTGTCATCCAACTAACGTGTATGAGCATATAGAAAATCCAATATGTCAGCATTAAGTCCCCTATGGAAATGTTCGCGATCAAAGCCGGGAGGGTCTTGCGATGGGAGAAAGGCTGGAGTCCTCATCGATTTCGGGAAAGGACTCAGAAAGGAGAAATGTCCGGCGTTTTTTACTGTTTTGTATTGTACCTTCTTAGGGTCCAGCACGCCATCCAATATTATACGCGCGTGTAAAGAAGGAGTGTACTGATCCTTCTCTGCATCCATCATTAAGATAGGTAGATTAACCGTACGCAAGCTATCTTCAGCTCGAAACCAGACCGACGCTGGCGCTAGTAAAACGAGGCATTTTACTCGGTAATCTGGTGTAACCTCTATAAGCTGGGGCTTTCCGTCCGAGGTCTCGTGAGGAAAAGAAGTCGGCACGCCACCTGCCGCTGCTAATACCGTATAACCACCCATGGAATGTCCAATGAGCGACACAGCATTCTGTATCAAATTGTCCTTGAACAGCATACTATCGAAAAACCAATCGGTGGCCATATTAAGATGTCTAGGTCTATAGATAAGATTCTGGGCAGTCCCTTCCAGACTATTATCATTTCGATTGTTAAATGGATGCTCTGGAATGCCGACAATAAAACCATTACGTGCTAAATACTGCGCCAAAATCCGATACACAAGCGGTGTACTGCCAGTACCGTGAGAGATGATAACCAAAGGGAACCTTCCTTCCGATGGCCCTGCCTCTCTCGCCAACTCTAACTGGTATGGACCCAATCGCTCTATTTGTTCGGGTTCGTCCGTTGGATACATTACCATCATGGGAAATGTAATGCCTAGAGAGGAATCCTTTATTTCTACTTCTCGCCATCCTGCATAACTATTCTTAAATTCTGCGTTTCTTATCATCCACTATACTCTTCCTTTCTCGAAATTTTTGTTTAACTATCCCCCCTGCCCGTTGCTTAATGCAATAATAGACAGCTACGGAGTGCATACGCCCCATCTCCGATCAGCTTCAATTTTTCTTGTTCACTTCTAATTATTGCTATATATTCAAATCCAAGTATCATTGGCTGCCGTTAATTCTGACTCTGCTCCTCCAGTATTTACCACTCCCCTCGGCTCTACTAGCATGATATGGCACTCCTCATGGGCGAAAGGTTTATGTTCGACCCCCTTAGGTACAATAAACATCTCTCCCTGAGAAACTTGTACCCGTCCATCTCTAAAATCAATGAACATCTCACCTTCAAGTACAATAAAGACCTCGTCGGTATCCTGATGATCATGCCATACAAAATCCCCAACTATTTTCACCAATTTAAATTGATAGTCATTCATTTCACCAATAACTTTCGGAGACCAATGATCACTAAACTTAGATAACTTTTCATTCAGTTTGATGGATTGATACTTCATAATAACCTCCTTTTAAACTAGATATCCTCAGATGGATTTATAATCGCCAAAACCTGGTGATCCTCCCATTTCCCGTTGATCTTTACGTTACTTCGAGAGATGCCTTCTTTGTGAAAGCCAGCCTTCTCAAGCACACGTATGGATCCTGGATTCTGGGGAGAGGCTTCCCCGAAGATCCGGTGAAACTTTAGCTCATCGAAGGCATAGTGAACCACTTGCTTCACCGCCTCCGTCGTATAACCCTTTCCGTTATATGCTTGGTCTAGACTGTATCCGATCATACAGCTCTGAAGCGGTCCTCTCACCACAAAAGATAGGCTTATGCTGCCTATAATCCGGTCGTCCTCCTTGTGGCATACCACGAAGGAATATTTCCGGTCTTCCATCATGTCGGCCTTGCTTTTAATAATCGTCTGGAGCTGGTGCTCCTCCGTATAGTACTTCTCTTGGTTGTTTGGCGAAAACTTCTCAAAGAATTCTCGATTGCGCTTGTACATTGCTGCCAACTCTGCGGCGTCCGTCTCCTCAGAGAACCGGATGTATACTCGCTGCTCCGACATCTGCACCATCCTTCCAAACTGTAATATTGAAAGAATTATATCACAGGATGAAGATTGGGAAATTGATTTGATGAATGGTGTATATCAGGCAGCATTCCTTTGAATGTTAACTAAAAATATATACCGTAATTATTGGATTGGATATAATGTTTTCTAAAAAAGGAGGATATATTGTAATGAATAATGCTTACGAAGTGCTTGAGGAGCGTATATCCGAATGGGGAATCTCTAATGAGGAAATTATTGCGGTTTATATCGTTGGGTCCCGGGCAAGAGAGGACAAGCCTTTTGATGAGTTTTCTGACTTGGATGTAGTCGTCTTTTCAACGAATCCAGATTACTATCTTCAAAATGATCAATGGTTACTAAACATCGGCAAAGTTTGGACCAGCTTTATGTTTCGAACGGCAAAAGGGGATCCGGAAAAACTCGTTCTCTTTGACCAAGGGGCTGAGGTTGATTTTCTATTCCGTCATATTTCTGATCTGGATCATATAATCAAAAATGGACGTATTCCTGAAGGATTTCAGCGGGGGGTCAGGATGCTGCTCGATAAGACGGGGAATGGAAATCAAATCATTTCTCAAACCACAACGATCCCGGATACTCCTCTAATATCTGAAGGTGCTTATCTACAGGTTGTTAACATGTATTGCTTCGCCTCTCTATATGTGGCTAAACAAATTTTGCGTAATGATCTGTGGGTAGCTAAGCAAAGAGATATGGACTGTAAACAATTATTGCTGCAAATGATAGAGTGGCATGCAAAAGCTGTACATGGATCGGAATATGATACTTGGCATGCAGGGAAATTCATGAATGAATGGGCTGATCAAGATGTTGTTACTGATTTGAAGAAATCTTTTGGGAAATACGATTCCAATCATAGTTGGGAAGCATTGGTCGTATCCTTAAAGTTGTTCAAACGATTATCCTCGGAAGTGGCAGCTAAGTATAAATACGCGTATCCGGATGAATTATTTTCCCATATTCAAAACTGGTTAGGGGGACAATATGATAAGCATAGATAAAAAGTCGAGCACCCTAATTGTTGTACTGCATGAGATTTATGGGATTAACAAGCATATACAAAATTTTTGTAGCCTATTATCAGATCAGGGTTATGACGTCATTTGTCCAAATTTACTAGGCAAAGAAACGCCTTATGACTATTCGCAAGAGGAAAGTGCCTATACCAATTTTATAGAAAATATAGGATTTGAACGCTCTTTCTATCATATCGAAAGTTTATTATTAAGTATTCGAGCTCGCTATAAAAAGGTATTTATCGTCGGCTTTAGCATAGGGGCAACGGTTGCCTGGCTGTGTAGTCAAGAAAAGTATGTTGATGGAATTGTAGGATACTATGGCTCTCGCATTAGGAATTATTTAGAAATAACTCCACATTGTCCAACACTGCTTTTTTTCCCACAGGAAGAACCATCATTTAATGTGGATGAGCTTATTTCAATTTTAGATAACCGTAATATCCGGGTACATAAATTCAGCGGACAGCACGGATTCAGTGATCCGTACTCTCCCCGATATAACGTACATTCGGCTCAGCAATCATTTAACGAAACGGTAGAGTTCTTCAAGAGAGGTTGATCAATGAACAGCTTCATCCAGCCCACACCTGTTTCATTACTCTGGGGAAACGCACAGTCTTGATATGCGGATTAGTCATATGTATACACATCATTGACTATGAAAAGGAGACGTATGTGGCTGTGGCTACCTTTTTTTCATAATACCATTCAACCTTCTCCGGCAGATGGGGCAAAAGCGGCGGATCAGAGCGGGAAAGCTTCTTAATTTATCCTGCTTACTACGACAGGAGTTAACTTTCAGGACTCCGCCATTGCTATTGCCCAATTCAAACAGTCTGCTTGATTTGAGGTAATGCGAAAAATAAAAGGACTCTGATGATCTAGTCGACCTCTATCGAAAATATCTCTTTAAAACCTCTTTTACCCTCGGCTGTAATACGTATCGCTCGGGTTGTAGGCAGACGCTCGATCCAATGTAATTCGAATAATCTGTCCAGAATAGCACTTCCTAAAGCACCTGCAAGGTGATGACGTCGTTCACTCCAATCCAGGCATTTATGTGAGAAGGAGCGGCGCTTTTGTCTTGTTTTTGTAAGGTCAATCTGAAAGTCAGTGAAGAAAGTCTCTCCTTGGTCCGTAATATGAAGCCCGTCCTGATCCTCGGAAAGAATCCCCCTTTGCATGAAAAAACTCATGATTTGTACGCCTAATTGACCCGCAACATGATCGTAGCAAGTTCTTGCCAACCGTATGGCCTCGTTTTCGGAGGCTTGTTTGAATGACTTGATTGGAACAGGTGGAGCTATGGATAAAAATGACTCCATCACCCGGGCAACTTCGGGGTCTTGAATGCCATAGTAACGGTGACGCCCTTGTTTTTCCACAGTAACGACGTGTGCCTCGGTCATTTTAGCCAGATGGAAGCTGGCCGTTTGCGGTTTGATGCCTGCCATATGGGCCAATTCACTTGCCGTGTGGAACCTGCCGTCTAATAAAGCGGTGAGTATAGCTGCACGGGAAGGCTCGCTGACAAGAGAAGCAATCATGGCTACATTTGACTTGGTGCTCATGGCACGGTTATCCCCCTTTGTAATCCATACTTCGATGAAGATTGAAATATTTATATTTTACAATAGGGAGGTAGATCTGAATAGAAGGAGAAGAGATGATGAACCCAACAAATCAGATGAATGAGATGAATCATACCCCAAACGTTAAAACGATTAACCCTAGCATTTTATATTACGGAACCCCTGTAATTTTACTCAATACGGTGAATGAGGATGGAACGACCAATATTAGCCCGATTTCCTCCTCGTGGGCATTAGGAGATTGTGTGGTACTAGGCATTGGAACAGGTGGCAAAGCATTAGAAAATATGGAGCGGCATCCCGAATGTGTAATCAATGTTCCGGGACCTTCCATGTGGGAAAATGTAGAACGTTTGGCTCCTTATACAGGTAAGAATCCTGTTCCAGCGGAAAAAAAGGAACATGGATTTATGTACCATAAAGATAAGTATGAGATCAGCGGACTCACTTCGATTGAGTCGAATAGGGTCAAGCCTGCCCGAATTAGGGAGTGCCCTATTCAAATTGAAGCCAAGGTGAGGGATGTAAGAATTCCTGACCATTCTCCTTATTTTGCTATCGTCGAAACTCAAGCCATACAGGTGCATGTTCATCAGGATATCATCCTCGGCGAGAACCATATTGATCCGACAAAGTGGAGTCCGCTCATCTATAATTTCCGCCATTATTTTGGTCTGGGTGAGCATTTGGGCAAAACCTTTCGATCCGAAACCTGATGCTTTAAATAAAATGATAATATCCTACCTGAATAATGAGAATTATCTTCCCAAATCGTTCTTTTTGTGCGAGAATAATTGAAAAATCATCCATGAGTACGTATACAGGAAGAGACGATTCATACAGCACGTATAACAAGGGAGGAAATAATCATGTCAGAAGAACGCAAGCTGTCATTCGAAACTCTCGCTGTCCATGCCGGACAAGAGATTGATCCTACTACCTTTTCCCGCGCCGTTCCGTTGTACCAAACCACTTCATATGGATTTCGGGATGCCGAGCATGCGGCTGATTTGTTCTCGCTGAAAGAATTCGGCAACATTTATACGCGTCTGATGAATCCGACCACGGATGTGTTCGAGCAACGGATTGCCGCACTGGAAGGCGGGGCTGGCGCGTTGGCCACAGCTTCGGGAATGGCGGCGATTTCCTTCTCCATTCTGAACATTGCGGGAGCTGGAGATGAAATTGTATCAGCCTCCAGCCTGTATGGCGGTACATATAATCTGTTTTCTACCACACTGCCCAAATTGGGTATTAAGGTGCATTTTGTCGATTCGGATGATCCAGAGAATTTCCACCATGCCATTACGGATAAAACGAAGGCCATCTTTGCCGAAACGATTGGCAATCCACAGGGCAATGTGCTGGATGTGGAAGCAGTAGCGGCGATTGCGCACGAATATGGTATTCCGCTGATTGTGGATAACACGTTCCCAAGTCCTTACTTATTGCGTCCTATTGAATACGGAGCGGACATTGTCGTGCATTCGGCAACGAAGTTTATTGGCGGACACGGTACGTCTATTGGTGGGGTGATCGTGGACAGCGGCAAGTTTGACTGGAAAGCGAGTGGTCGTTTCCCGGGGCTGACTGAGCCGGACCCGAGCTACCACGGAGTTGTTTACACCGAGGCGGTGGGACCTATCGCATATATTATCAAGGCACGGGTGCAATTGCTACGGGACTTGGGAGCTGCCATTTCTCCGTTCAATTCATGGCTGCTGCTTCAAGGCTTGGAGACACTTCATCTGCGGCTGGAAAGACATAGTCAAAATGCCTTGAAGGTAGCGCAATATCTCGAAGGCCACAAGGATGTGGAGTGGGTAAGCTACACCGGGTTGCCGAGCCACCCGTCCTACGCATTAGCTCAAAAGTATTTGCCGAAAGGACAAGGAGCAATCCTGACCTTTGGTATTAAAGGTGGAAGCCAGGCGGGAAGCAAGCTAATTGCGAATGTAAAGCTATTTTCTCATTTGGCGAATGTAGGTGATTCCAAGTCTTTGATTATTCATCCGGCAAGCACAACGCACCAGCAGTTGAATGAGGAAGAACAGGTTGCTGCCGGAGTCAAACCGGAGCTGTTACGCCTATCTGTCGGGACAGAAGCAATAGACGATATATTGTATGATCTGGAGCAGGCGATCGCGGCCAGCCAGCAGTAGTAGCAGTAGACTCTTCTTAGACTAAGTGTGACAGAGCATTCGTGTAGCATCGCAAGTGATTTTTCGACCCAGATCGGTATTCGTTCAGGGTTGATCAGGCGGGGGGCAACCTCCGTCTTTTTTTGCGTGTTGACAACATACCCCCATAGGTATATATTATACCCCATAGGGTATATAAGGAGGGGAAGAAGTGGGTAGAAAAATAGTTATTATTGGCGGGGTAGCAGGTGGAGCTTCTGCTGCTGCGAGATTGCGTAGATGGAATGAGGAAGACGAGATTACTCTGTTTGAACGCGGAGAGCATGTTTCTTTTGCGAACTGTGGCCTTCCCTACTATATTGGCGGGGTAATCCCTGCGCGAGAGAAGCTGTTTCTCCAAACACCTCAAGGGATAAGAGACCGTTTTAATATAGATGTGCGGGTACTGAAAGAAGTGATACAAATAGACCGGGAGCAGAAGCTCGTCCATTTCCGCGATATGGTTACAGGGGAAACAGATGAGCAGCCATATGATATTGTGGTATTGTCGCCGGGAGCCAAACCGATGATACCGGACATTCCCGGATTACATGAAGCTATGAATCTATTTACATTAAGAAATATTCATGATACGGACGTTATTAAGGCATATGTAGATGAAAGACATCCAAAGCATGTCACGGTGATCGGGGCCGGATTTATTGGGCTGGAGATGGCCGAGAATTTGCGAGAGCGTGGACTTGCAGTAACTATTATTGATATGGGACAACAATTATTGAATCCGCTGGACCCTGAAATGGCTAAATTGGTAGAACAGCATATGAGACTGAACGGGGTGGAGGTGCGTTTAGAGGAAGGAGTCACGGCTTTTGAAGAGCAGGGTGCACAACTTCGTTTGACCTCCGGGGGTGTGCTTCAGACGGACATGGTTATTCTGGCGATCGGTGTTGTTCCTGAAAATGAGTTGGCCAAGCAAAGCGGATTGGAACTTGGTTTTCGCGGCGCCATCCAGGTCAACGCCCAACTGCAAACCAGCGATCCGGCCATTTATGCGGTGGGGGATGCCATCCAGGTCAAGGACCGCAATCATGGGTTTGCAACGATGGTATCGCTAGCTTGGGGAGCCAATCGTCAGGGGCGCTTGGCAGCGGATCATATTAACGGTCAGACAATTTCTTATGATGGGGCGCTCGGAACATCCGTCATTAAGACCTTTGCATTGACTTCAGCTTCTACAGGCAACAATGAAAAAACATTGCAGCGACTGGCTGTTCCTTATCAGGCTATTCATATTCATCCCGGTTCGCATGCTGGTTATTATCCTGGCGCATCACCCATCGCTATGAAGCTGCTCTTTAATCCCGAGAATGGGATGATCTATGGGGCGCAGGCTGTTGGAGCTGATGGAGCAGACAAAAGAATTGATGTCATTGCGACGGCTATTCGTGGTCATTTGAACGTCCGAGAACTGGCTGATATTGAACTTGCTTACGCACCTCCCTATTCTTCAGCAAAAGACCCTGTGAATATGGCGGGCTACGTGGCTTCGAATATCATGGATGGGCTGGTCCAAACGATACAGTGGCATGAAGTTGATGATTTTCACCGAAAGGGTGGTCTTATTATTGATGTTAGGGATGCAGTGGAGCTACAGGCAGGAGCCATTCCAGGTTCGATTCATATTCCTCTGGCCGAGATTAGAGAGCGGATGGCGGAAATCCCTAGTGATCTGGAGATCGCGGTATCCTGCCAAGTTGGTCTGCGAGGCTATATTGCGGCCCGAATTTTGACCCAATACGGTTATCGGGTGAGGAACGTTGATGGTGGCTATAAGACGTATTCGGTTATGGCTGAACGTGATCATCTCTTAAAATAGTTCATCACCCATCCAATCTGGTTAAGGTGATCCGTTACTTCGCCGTGCAGCGCACCAAAGAAAGTATCTTGTAGCTCCACGGTAACGGTACCTTTTTCTGCTAGTGCGTGGTAAGCCTGCTTAAGCTCGTCCTCACTTTCACAGTCGAGAATGATTTGTACATGCTGTGCTTTCAGCGGCTTACCGTAGGAATCCGAAAAATGGATATGACTGCTACCCAGGTGAAGTTCAGCGTGCAAGAGTCTGCCTTCCTGCTTGTTTAGCACTTTGATTTTTCCGCCTAAAACCGATTGGTAATAGTCAATTGACTGCTGCACGTCGTTTACAATGACAAAAGGGCTTGCACTTCTCATGGAATCATTTCCTTTCCTGTCTTTAATGTAGGATTGCTACTGTACATTATTTACGTTATTCGCAGAGTTTACCCCTTTTCTGATCAAATTATGGCTTGGTTCACTGTGTGACGTCTGTTACAATAGAAGAGGCATATACGAATGGATAGAAAAGAGGTTGAACAGTGGGCACTTCAGTGATTTGGGAAGCAGTTATATATTGGGTAATCTTGGTGATTTCCGCTCTGTGCGTGATCGCAGTATCTGGTAGTCGGAAGACGGCAAGCACGATTATTTTGGCGCCCGTTGTTTTATTCTGTACCATATTTATGATGCAGGGCTCGGTGTTTACTGCCATGCAGCACCCGACGATGGGGTCTAATGTGGGTTTGGGTATGGCATTTCTGACAACATGGGTAGTCAGCGGAATATTGTTTGCTGTAGCGCTTGTAATTGCTTTTATTAAATATAGCAAGAAGAACAAGGCGTAATTTAGCCCTAACCTCATATGAATAAAGGCTTTCGGTGATGTGCCGAAAGCCCTTTTTGTATTCCTTTTTAACCATGCAGGATGTCGCCGCTTATCTGCGTCTTCTCATAAGCAACACAACGATCAGCACGACGATGATCACGATCAATAGGAATTTCATATTCGATAACCTCCTTGGTCTGTCTCATATTTGGTATTAACCATTTTTAGTTAGTATGCACCGATGGATCTCAAGCAAGTATCTATTGTCGAGTTCTTGGGGAAATTTAGAATGTGGGATCAAAAAGAGGTTTACAGGCTTAGCTGGAAAGTGTATACATAAAGTAAGGGAGGCGATTGCCATGAGTGATCGTGCATTTCATTTGTTCTATATTATTTTCTTAACGGTTCTGGCACTTGGAAGTGTTGGTGGAGTCGCTTGGTGGCTGCGCTCTGTCGGTCGTCAAGAGAAGGAAAAAAGCTGAATTCAACATGGGAATACAAGCCCAGTGCATCTAGTGCATCTTCCAGTAGGAGGGTGCATTTTTATGTGTTATAATGGGAACATATGTTCTTTGTAGGAGGGAAGACGATGTTGCCAGATTTGGAACGAAAGCTGCTACGTATTTTGTATAATTATTTCGCCCAGCATCGCCACATGCCTACAATGGCGGAATTGACCGTAAAAACGGGCAAGCGAGACGCTGAAATTACAGTCGCCTTGCGACATATGGAACAGGAGCGCTACATCACTTGGGAAAACAATTCGGGTACCCAACATGTTGTTTTACTGGAAGGATGGGAGCGTCCCTCGACCCAAAGGCGCACTCAAGCCGAAACAAGACGTTCCACTACGCAAACGATGCCGACCGATGGTACAGAATATTGGACGAATTATTAGAAGGTATATAAAACTGGAGAATTAATGAGTTTTTAAGGTGCATATCATTTAGTTTTAAGAAAGCGAGACTATAATGACCCTATTAACCCCTTTTTGATCAAGCTATAGGCCCTGTCGATGTATCGACGGGGTCATTTTTTTGTTCATGATACGGTTTCCGTAAAATGAAAAATCCCCCGGGGATCATCCGGAGGATGGGTGCAGTTTGCATGTACTGCACAGCTTGCCCAAACTTCATCGTTTGATGGCATAATATATATTCAACCCCTGCTACCTTGCAATATATGGTCAGCATGTTCATAAGGGGCAGTGTGATTCCACTGTTCATTTTCCAAACGACAAAAGCCCTACCTCTCTTTCGTCCTTGCGGCTCCGATGACCGCGCCAGTGTGAATGTGAAAATCTTCGGCAAAAGCTCAAAATTCTACATTAGGGTTATACATAAAATTTGGAGAAGCTCCATACGGTGATTAGGAGTAATAGCTTGTTGCGTGGAATCTTATGGGGTTAATACATACTTTAATAGTATAGCAGGAATATATCTAAAACACAAGGTGTGTTTGGTTTCTTAATTAAGAATAGTATGATTTCCCATCTATAAATTGCAGACTAAAAGTCGTCTTCGTATTGTAAAATGCTCAAGCAAGAAGGTAAACTTTTGATGGTTGGACTCCGATATTGAATACACAAGATATTTTAGAGTGTACGGATGAAAAGAGGGGTAGCAATTTGCCGACCTATAAGCGCTTTATTCAGCATGTTATCCTGAACTATATTATAGGTTCGTTTATCACTGTATTGTTGGTAGGTATGATTTTTGTATTTTCCACGTTAAATGTAGCCCACTATGAAATTTGGGGTCTTGTTAAAATTATTGCATTTTCCAGCGTCATTATGATTGTTTGTGAAACCATAGTGTTTCGAATCCATTTGAGACCAGTTCATCGTTTTTTTCTAGGTAACCAGGAAACACTCAAGGATGTAGAAGCGGTGTATATCCGGGTTCATCATCTGCCTAATTTGTCAGTTTTACGTATTGTAGGACCGCATTTGTTAGGCTTCTCTATCCCGGCAACCGTCATTGCGTTATGGATGATACATACTGGACAACTTACTTTTCCCTTTTATTATGTAGGAATCGCCTGTATAGGAGCTTGTCTGGTTGCTTCCATGCACGCACTGGTTGAATTTTTCCTGACCATGAGAGCAATCAAACCACTGCTGGAGGAAATTCGGGATCGAACCTACCAGCAATATGGATTGAGCCTGTCCCTGCGAGGACGAGTCCTGCTATCGCTTCGGCATAAATTTCAGTTAAGTGCGACGCTCATTGGTGCTTTTCCTTTATTTTTATTTTGTTTAGCTACACAGATTCGCTTGGAACGTTTGGAGGCGGCGAATTCTAGTTCCTATTGGGCATGGGCGGGTGCGATTTTAATCTTTGGTGTAGCCTTTGCTTATCTGGGAGGCAGGTTGCTGACCCGTGAGATCGAACAGCCGATCCACCACCTGCTGGAAAAAATGAATGAAGTGAAGGAAGGCCGCCTGAACAGTAATGCCAGCGATTTGTATTCGGACGAATTTGCGGAGCTGGTCGAAGGATTTAACATGATGATTGAGGGCCTAAAGGAACGGGAAGAAAAGAACGGTCAGCTATTGGACAGTTACTTCGCCACCTTGGCGGCAGCACTGGATGCACGAGATGCCTATACCGCAGGACATTCTTTGCGTGTAGCTGAATACTCTGTACTCATTGGGCGCAAGGGAGGTTTGAATGAGGCGGACATCGATTTGCTGCGCAAAACAGCCTTGCTGCATGATATCGGTAAAATCGGCGTGGCTGACGCTGTGCTGCTCAAGGACGGCAAGTTGACGGACGAGGAGTTTGATCAGATTAAAATGCACCCGGTTATGGGGGAGAGCATTCTCCGGCAAGTTGAACCGGCTTATGCTATGGCCCCTTATTTGCCTGGCGTGCGCTCGCACCATGAACGTTATGATGGCAAAGGATATCCTGACCAGCTCGCTGGGGAAGATATCCCCTTATTTGGACGAATCATTGCTGTAGCGGATGCTTATGATGCAATGACGTCTAATCGCCCCTATCGGCAAGGTATGAAGGAAGAGAAGGCGGTTATGATATTGGAGGAGGGAAAGGGAACCCAATGGGACCCTTATTTTGCCGAATTATTTGTCAAGGAGTGGCGCCGGAACAAAGGCATCACAAGCTGATTCTATAGGTATCAGCACATTAGAGCGAGCCATTGAGGTTCGCTTTTTTATATAGGGAGCTAAGCATCTTTTGACATGTCGAAAGATGGGGCTTCATGTTATGATGTACAAGAAAGGCAAACGCGGTTAACATAGGCCTGGCATCCAATTTTTTGCGCTATGGGAGTGTGAGTCCATGCAATTTTCAATGATGTTTTTAATGAATTTAGGGATGCTGATTGCCGTTGCCTATGTGGCGAACGTGATTTATAAATATGGTTTGAGTCGTACCTCTTTGCGGTTCAAATATGTCAGCTCCGTGCTGCTAGTGATATTTGGCGGATGGGTCAGCTCTTGCTTTGGTTTTAACTTTAGTGAAACGGTTATTTTTGATCTGCGTTTTGTACCGCTGATTATCGCGGCATTGGTGTATCCCCGCTCCTATACGCTTATTATTATTGGGGTCGCAATCGGACTTACGAGATTTACCTTTGGTCTGCATATGGCGGCGTGGGTCGGCTTTTTGAATATGAGCATTCTGGGCGTCCTGTGCGCCGGATTGAACTACTGGATGCGGCGTTCCACCTGGCGTCTGATTATCAAGGCATCGGTGACCATTTTAGCAGTTAATATCGTAAATACGTTAAATATAGCCTGCCTGGGCGTCATTCCCTGGCGCTATTATATAGCGGAGGTTGTTCCTCTGACACTGCCAATCGGCATCGTCCTCAGTTTTCTATTTGCTCTGATTTTACGGGACTTTCAGATGGAGCAGCAGCGGAATCATCAGATTAAGCAGGCGAATGAGTTGTTATCAGAGCAGCGAGATGAGTTGCAGAAGGCAAAGGTCATTCTAGAGGAACGTGCCAAGCAACTGATGATGGCTTCCCAATATAAATCGGATTTTATGGCAACGATGTCGCATGAGTTACGTACACCTCTTAACAGCATTATTAACCTGGCGCAGATTATCAACGAGCAGGGAAAGGAACTGGATGAGGACGAGTTATACCAGTACAGCGATCTCATCTATGCCTCGGGGCATGATTTGCTCCAACTGATCAACGACATTCTGGACTTGTCCAAGGTAGAGGCTGGACACATGGAAATCGTAAGTGAGCCGGTCAATGTGCGTGAAATTGCGCAGGTGATGATGATGCAGTTTGAAGTCACTGCGAAGGATAAAAACCTGGAATTCAGCTTAAAGGAGCATGAGCCTATACCGAATGAAATTCGGTCCGATTCCAAACGTGTACAGCAAATTTTGCGTAATCTGTTGTCCAATGCCTTTAAGTTCACTCATGAAGGACGTGTATTGTTGGAAATCAGTACACAACATCTGGATCGAAAGGGACAGGAGGGAGATTGGGTTGTATTTGCTGTAAAAGATACGGGCATCGGCATTTCCAAGCTTCAGCAACACGTTATTTTTGAGGCATTCCAGCAGGCGAACGGTTCCATTAATCGTAAATATGGAGGAACTGGGTTGGGATTGTCCATCAGCCGTGATTTTTCCCGCTTGTTGGGCGGGTTTATCCGTCTGGAGAGTGAGGAGGGCAA
Organism: Paenibacillus sp. SEL3; assembly: GCF_054602585.1. Lineage (NCBI taxonomy): Bacteria > Bacillati > Bacillota > Bacilli > Caryophanales > Paenibacillaceae > Paenibacillus > Paenibacillus sp. SEL3. The sequence goes on from NZ_CM137725.1 coordinate 3,796,106, forward strand.
GGGAAGTACATTTTCCCTGTACCTACCGATGTGTCCGTCCAAAAGCAAGGAGGCGGACGAACAACCCTTTAAATTAACCTAATCGCAATTGTAGGAGCAGGAGCGTTATGGCACAAAGGAGGTCTATCATGGAACGTAAAGCGGTCGTTGTGGGTGCAACAGGGCTTGTCGGGGGTTATGTTGTACGAGAGCTGCTGGTGCAAAAGGAATACAACCGCGTCATGGTTATGGGCAGACGTCCGTTGGACATCAAGCATCCCAAGCTGGAGCAGGCGCTTATCGATTGGGAACAGCCGCAGAAAGCGGCGTTCGCCTTCGAAGGGGTGGATGATGTTTTTTGTTGCCTTGGGACAACGATGAAAAAGGCTGGCTCCAAGGAGCAGTTCCGTCAGGTGGATGTGGACTATCCAGTGCTAGCTGCCCAGTTGGGCAAAGAGGCTGGTGCTGTACAGATGCTAGCTATCTCAGCGATGGGGGCCGATCCAGATTCACGCGTGTTTTATAACCGCACCAAGGGTGAGGCTGAAGAGGCACTTGCCGCTATCGGGCTGTCTGCGCTGCATTTGTTCCGTCCGTCGCTGATCTTGGGAGCGAGACCTGAACGACGTTTGGGCGAAGCCGCTGCCGCTGTTGTCATGAAAGCGCTGGACGGTCTGATGACGGGCAAGCTGGCTTCCTACCGTGCCATCCCGGCTTCGGTCATCGCACGAGCCATGGTACGAATCGCTCTTGCGCAGGCGAGCGGCGTACATATTTATCCGAACGACATCATTCGGGTCATCGGTGCGGAGCTAACATCCGATGTTGAGGAAACTGGTTCAGGAACGGGTGCGGATGCGGATGTAAACGTGTAAAACCACGTTTAGGATTAAAAATGACAATAACGCCACTGTTGCCCGATGATTCGGGCAACCGCGGCGTTATTTGTGTTTTATGGGTGGTTTATGTTTTGCGGCACATCGATCGTAATCTCTAATTCATCAATGTAATGGCGTGTCCAGTTGCCATTAGCATCGAGTAGGGCACTGCCTCCTGGTTGTGTTGGCAATATATAAGGCTTGAAGATGATCTTCTGGGGAGTGTCCACAAAAGGAGTAAATAGGGTGATCATTTTGCTCTCACGTTCTTTAGTAAGGGGAACTCCAGAGCCGCTTAGGAGTTGGAGTTCTCTTCCCTGCTCGTCGAATACCGCATAATCAAGCATATCCAATTCTTTTTTGGTGTACTGGATCGTTTGTCCATTTTTGATGTCATTGTACTCTCGCTTCACGGTGTACTCATCCGGCATATGTGCAATATCGGTCAGCATTTTAAACGACGTTGTGATCTTGGTCGTGATGGGTGTGATTTCTACCTTGTCTGCCGTAAATGCAAGATACGGATTAGATATACTCATTTGCAGCTGAAGTATCTTGTTATTTATTTTAGTTTTATGAACTGTGGCTTGTATGCGAAACGGCTCGGCTACACTTTTTAACTTTGCATATACCTCTAGCTCAAACTGATCTGGTAAGGCGGGTTTACCACTGGCAGGGTCACTCATATACGCAATCAGCATAGAATTACTATCTTTGCCTGGGCGGCCATACATGAAATTAAAGGCGCCATTATTGCTATTGACCGATGTCCCATTGATGAACAGGTCCACTTTCTCCAGAATGTCCCCTTCGGGCTGTCCTTGCATTTGGATCGCCGGATATAGGGTTTGATGTTGTGAATCTCCGCCGCTCTTTTCCAACGCCACGACCAAGCGTGTCCCGTCAAATATGATTTGTGGTACCTTTAATGTAATACCGCTATGGGTAACACTGAGATTCGAGGAAGTTGCCAACCCTTTCTGATCAGCGGTTTGCAGCCCGAGATCCCCAGCAAGCTTGAACACGCTGTCTACAAGGGGAACCTGTTTCAATGATTCTGCCATTGTAGGCGAAACAAAGGCGCTACCAATGATCATAACGCTAATGACAGCCGCAGAAGCAGCGGCAATTGCGGTCCCCCGAAGAAATTTTTTGCCCGGTCGATGTAAGGAAGGAGACTTGGATAACGGCTCCACATCCGATTCCATTTGTGTGTAAAATGCATCTAAGCGTGCTCTTACCAAATCGGGAATCATTACCGTGTCTGCGTCCAAGTTTTCTTTTTCTGATTGTAATTTTCGATCCAGCTCTTGATTCTGTTTCTCAATCTCTGAAGGGCTCATTGAAAGGTCACCTTCCTTTCTCCACGATTTTGTAGCAGGTCCATTAATATTCTGCGAGCACGGTGCAATCGTGTTTTGACGGCCCCCTCTGATACATCCAGTACCTCTGATATTTCTCTGATCGGCATATCCCGCAAATAGTGCAGGGAAATTACGGTTCGCATGGATTCCTCCAAGTGGTCGATGGCCTCGCGCAGTTCGATTTTTTCATATTCGCCCGAGGTGGAGGGTTCCTTTATAAATTCGGCCACGGGGACGATCCGTTTTTGCTTGCGGATAATCTGATGGCACTCATTAATGAGGATGCGAAGCAGCCATGTTTTAAAATAGCGAGGTTGACGCAGCTCTCCCAGAGACTTGTAAGCCTTGAGCATTGCTTCTTGTATCGCGTCCGCGCAATCCTCATTGCTGCGAAGAATGGAACGCGCCATGCCATACATATCGGATTCCATATGTTTCATCAAGGCGACGAATGCCTTGCGGTCTCCCTGCCTTGCTTGGTGTAAGTTTGTTTCGAGATTCAAAGGATGGTGCTCCTTTCCCGTCTATACTAGCTATGTTCATTGTACCTGTATCTGGATTTGTAAAGTTTGTTTTTGTAGCAGGTTATAGGAGTTAGATGATACATAGGTGCTAAAGGTTACAGCGGAAACAAAAAAATATAGCACCTTCCCAATGGGGTGTCTTAAAAGAAACCCAGTGCGTTAACCCGTCGCACGGAATAGTAGCTTTGGACTTCACATGCTATAATACGGTGAACCAGTATCAGGAAGGAGAATCCAACCCATATGAAAAAAACAATTGCGACTGAAAAAGCACCTGGTGCTATCGGCCCTTATAGCCAAGCGGTAGAGGCAGGCGGGTTTGTTTACACTTCGGGACAGCTTGGACTGAATCCGGCAACAGGTGAGTTTGGTAAGGATGTACAGGAGCAGGCACGCCTGTCCTTGAGCAACGTACAAGCCATTCTGGAAGCGGCAGGCAGCAACATGAACCAGGTTGTGAAAGCGACTGTATTCCTGAAGGACATGAACGATTTTGTCAGCGTCAATGAGGTGTACAGTTCTTTCTTTGAGCAACCCTATCCAGCACGCAGTGCGGTGGAGGTAGCCCGTCTGCCTAAGGATGCACTGGTGGAGATTGAAGTCATTGCATTGAAGGGCGAATAGTCTGTACCCGGTGTAGATCACTCAACAAGCAAGCTTATAGATTTGATCAAAGTCTATACCTAATCATATTGGATAAAATGAATAAACAAAGCAAGCGAGCTTGGGCTAGATGATTCAGACCCAAACTCGCTTGTTTTTGCTAGTAGATATCAATAGTTACTTTAATCCCGGTCTCGATTACGGGCAAAGAATAGCCACAGCGCGTACACCAGAATGATTGCTGCCAAGATCAATGCAGCCAGCCGTACATTTTCATGGTTCGGATGCTCGACGGCGATGGCGACATAGGCCCATACAAATACGAGAGGATAAATGCTGTCACGATAAGGGAAGCTGACCATGATCGCCAATACGGTGCCGATGAGCAGGATAATGATCGCCCATGTCGTATCGCTGAGTCCCCAGCCACTCCATTCATTCTTTTCCAGTGCCACTGCAATATTGATAATAGTAGCAACGGATACCCAACCGAGGTTGAGGCTGAACGGTAGCTTGACGAACCACATTTCTCCGCGGGTTGGCTGAGGTGTGCGGGTACGTACATACACGACGCCCAAGGAAAGCAAGTATAAAATAATAACGATGACGCACAGTTCTACGTATACATACTGCCAGAGGAAAATCCAGATGATATTGAAAAGACAGCTTAGAATAAAAAAAATACCGATGGATTGAACGCTTGTCTTGGCTTGCCCTGTAGGTGTAGCTTGATACACAACAAAGCAGGCGAGCAGCACGTAGATGACTGACCAGATGGAAAAAGCGTAACCCGCTGGGGTGATTAAGGTAGGGTACATGTTGGATACAGCAGCAGTACTTCTGCCACCGATAGGAAGTGTAGAAGCCAGAAAGTTAATGAAAACGACAGCAATAAATACAATAATGTTCCACCATTTATACGGATGGCTTCGTGACATTGGGATATCTCCTCCTCAACGAATGATGATCCAAAATGACCGACTGGTCACAATCTTCTACTATGAATATACCCACTTTGCTTTCGAATATGTCCGAACGGGAGAAAGTTTCTTGATCCCGGCATAATCATAAAAAGTGGTATGTATATGCAGTCATATGTAGTACAATGATAAAAATTTTAAGCACTATATAAGCTGTATTTCCTCAAATTCAACTTATATAGAAGTAAGGAGATAAGTAGAATGAATGGCTTGGAGAAAGTAGGGAAATTTGTAGGAGGAACCTTTTCCATTTGGGTACTTTTATTTGCATGCTTGGGGTTTTTCTTTCCTGCGACGTTTACAGGGTTGAAAGGATACATACAGTTATTTCTGGGCATTGTCATGTTCGGGATGGGACTAACTTTATCTGCGGCTGACTTTCGCGAAGTATTCCGGCGTCCAGTGGATGTGGCTATTGGTGTGGTCGGGCATTATCTGATTATGCCGTTTCTGGCCTTTGGATTGGCATTAGTATTGCGGCTGCCACCGGATATTGCGGTAGGTGTCATTTTGGTAGGCTGTTGCCCGAGTGGAACTGCGTCCAACGTAATGACGCTTTTATCCAAAGGCGACGTGGCGTTGGGGGTATCGATTGCTTCGGTGTCGACGCTGATTGCTCCACTGGCTACCCCAGCCATGATTAACCTGCTTGCGGGACGTTGGATGAATATTGATGCGAAGTCGCTGATCATGGATATTCTGATCGTGGTTATTGTCCCGATTGTGCTGGGTGTTATCGTCAAATCGCTATTTCGCAAGCAGGCAGAAGCCAGTGTCCAGGCGCTGCCGCTCATATCAACACTGGTGATTATGCTCATCGTGGCTATTGTGATTGCAGGTAGCAAAGGCAAGATTTTGGAGACAGGTCCGATTATTTTTGGTGTGGTTATTTTGCATAACGGAATCGGGTTCCTGCTTGGATATTGGTTTGCCAAGCTGTTCGGCATGGATCTTTCCAAGCGTAAAGCTGTTACGCTGGAAACGGGAATGCAGAATTCCGGACTGGGCGCTGCGCTGGCAGCAGCTCATTTTAACCCAATTGCTGCTGTACCGAGTGCGATTTTTAGCGTGTGGCATAATATTTCCGGCTCGTTGCTCGCGACTTGGTTTTCCCGCCGGGAGGAGAAGAAAAGCACAGCCGGGAAGCATTAAGCTTTGTTAGTGGCTTGTGCCAAGTGGCTACGGTTCAGCTTTTTCGAACAGTTTGGGGATGGTCAGAAAGGATAGATTTGACTTTATAGTTGCGGATCATTATACTGTGGTTATTATAACCACTGTATTTAAGTAAGCAACAGTAGTTTGAGTTCGTTATGGAGGAAAACTACATCGAATTCGTATTCGGCTTCATGCTCAACAGCCTTATATTATCTGATCTGATTTAACTGAAGGAGAGAGAAAGAATGAACCCAAAATATAATTCTCTATTTGAAGCTTTTACCCTGCCATCCGGTGTTACGTTGAAGAACCGTATTACCATGGCACCTATGACTAACTTTGCTTCCCACGAAAATGGTGAAGTGAGTGACGAGGAACTGGCATACTACCGTGAACGCTCAGGTGGTGTGGGCGCAGTTATTACCGCTTGTGTGTATGTAACTCCAGATGGTAAAGGATTTGTTAATGAGTTTGGTGCGGACAAGGATGAAATGATTCCTAGCCTGCGCCGTCTGGCGGATACGATTCATCAGGAGGGCGCGAAAGCGATCCTGCAAATTTATCATGGTGGCCGCCTGTGTCCACCGGATCAGATTCCAGACGGACAACCGATTAGTGCAAGCGCAGTAGCTGAGGAAAAAGAAGGCGCACCTGTGCCGCGTGAAATGACATCCGACGATATCCATCGCGTCATTCGCGCCTATGGCGAAGCAACTCGCCGCGCGATTGAAGCAGGCTATGATGGTGTGGAGCTGCACGGAGCGAATGGTTACCTGGTGCAGCAGTTCTTCTCCCCGCACTCCAACCTTCGTACCGATGAATGGGGAGGAAGTGTTGAAAAACGAATGACCTTCCCGCTGGCGATTGTTCACGAAGTGAAGAAAGTGATCGCAGAACATGCAAAGGGGCCATTCATTTTCGGATACCGCTTGTCTCCTGAGGAAGGACACACGCCAGGCATCACGCTGGATGATACGATGGTGCTTGTAGACCGTCTGGCGGATCAAGGGCTGGATTACCTGCACATTTCCGTAAATCATTTCTTCGGTGGTTCATTCCGTGACCGTAGTGACGAACGGTCACGTACCGTTCTCATCCATGAGAAGGTAGGTAACCGTGTGCCGATTATGGGAGTCGGATCGCTGAATACACCGGACGAGGCGCTTGCAGCACTGGAGACAGGTGTACCGCTTGTATCGCTGGGACGTCCACTTTTGATGGAGCCGCAATGGGTTCAGAAGGTGCAAAACGGCACAGAAGATACCATTCGCACGACCTTATCCAAGCAAGCCCAGCAGGAGCTAGTCATTCCTGACTACCTGTGGGGTGCGTTGACGACCCTTCCAGGCTGGATGCCTGTTACGGACTAAATTTTGAATGACGGAGATACCCTAGGCTGCTCTCATGCACCTGGGGTATTTTCCTGTCTTGTGACCGTGAACACAATAATATAGGAATAACTGAGAAAGAAGGAAACTGACAATGTTACATGGAGCTAATGGCGCGATTTTGATGGAGTCAACCCATCCGGGGCTACAGATTCGACTGTTGCAAGTAAATGATGCAGAACGTTTATTAGAGATCAGACGTGAAAATTTTGATTTTTTCAAACCGTTCGAGCCAGAACGGCCTGAAGTTTACTTTACCCTGGAAGAACAGGCGCGTCTGATTTCCAACGGTTTGGAAGCGGCACAAGCCGGACAGGGATATACGTTTGGACTTTTTTTGCCGGAAAATAATAAGCTGATTGGCAGAATAGAGCTGTCGGGTGTCGCTAGAGGCCCCTTTCAAAACGCCAATCTGGGCTACTTTGTAGATCCTGCTTACCACGGACAAGGCTATGCTACTTCCGCAGTGAAGGATATTGTACGCTACGCCCTGAATGAGTTGGAATTACACCGTATTCAAGCTGGAGTGATGCCAAGAAATACGCCTTCCAATCGAGTGATGGAAAAGGCAGGATTTCGCCGCGAAGGGCTAGCTCTCAACTACTTGAAGATTAATGGTGTGTGGGAAGATCACGTGCTGTATGCGATAACGGCTGAGGATTTGCAGAATGGCGTCTTCTGAACTCGCCAGGCGTGACACCCTCCAGTTTTTTGAACACCTTGCCAAAATATTTTTCATCCTGATAACCGACCATACCGGCAATATGATGAAGGCGCAGCTTGTCATTCAGCAGTAATAGCTTTGCCTTGCCCATCCTGATCTGGCACAAATAGTCCGACAGATTAACCCCGTACTCCTGCTTGAATTTACGAGAAATATATTCCCGACTGAGGTAAAAGCGGCTCGCCATATCCTGTAGAGAAATGTCCTCGTCGTAGTGTGCATCCAGATAGCGGGCAATATCACGGATGGTCGGGTTGTTTGGACTATGGCTTGGTGTAAGTGCCTGACCGGCTGCCAGCAGTCGGTTTTCGACCTGTCTTTGCCATAAGGGCAACGAAAGCATGCCGCGGTTGTCGACCGGCAAGGCATGAATGGAGCCGGACTCATCTGCCATCTCCTCGCCATCGGTATCTCCAGGTCTGTCATTCAACCAGCGGGCCAGCATCCAGTCCAGCTCTTGATTCCAACTGGCTAGCTGCTCTGCTGTAACCGAAGGCAACTCGGCTACGGCTGCTATCCAGCGGCCTACCGCTATAGACACACGACTGGCATTACAGCTGAGCGCACTAAGCCGTAGTTCCTCTTCCATGTCAGGTAACTGGGGAAGACGAATGCTCTGCCGTGTCTGGGTACTCTGGTGCATCCAGTCGGCTTGCAACACATCCCGTTTCCACAACGCTTGCCTTGCCTCTTGGTAGGCAGTGGCTGCCGCTATGGGAAAGGCACCAAAAGAGCCAACCCCGATGTGCATGTAGCACCGCAAAGCGGTTTTGATTCCTGTATGAATATCCTGCAAGAGCTTTGACCAACGAGATGGATCGCCCCAATATAGCAGAATAATTTCGTCCATACGCTCCAGATGACGGAATGCAACTCCGGTTTGAGAAGTTCCGAGAAATTCGTTGCAGATGTTAGTGAGGGAAAAGCTCAAAAGCGCACGCCGCGTTTTATATTTGTCCAGTATATCGGCATCCAGCTGAGTAGTACTCATCACAGCTGCATTACATATCTGAATAGCTGCGGGAAGACGTAGCTCCTCGCGTAAGGGCGTAATGGAAAGAGAGGTATTCGCTATCCCGGAAACGATTTCAGTCAGGAGCTTATCAGCATAGTGTGGCCTCATCCGATTGACTTCCATGGCCTGCATCGTCTGCCTGTTCCGGTCTTGCTCTGCTGTCCGCCAGACTTGAGTGGCTTTTTTTACAGCCTCGTTAATCTCCACTGGATCCACGGGCTTAAGAATATAGTCCATGCCTCCCCGGCGGATGACCTGTCGAACCAAGTCAAAATCATCATAGCCACTGACCACCACGACTCTGGTTGCTGGGGAATTGACTTGAATCCACTCCATCAGTGCTATTCCATCCTTGCCGGGCATCCGCATATCCGTGAGTACAACGGGTGGGGATAGGGCGGTAATGACCTCAATCGCCTGATCGCCCGACTCGGCTTCAATCACCTCGCTCACACCGCAAGCCTCCCAATGTACGAGCATCCGTATGGCATGGCGCACATGCTTCTCATCATCCACAATCAGGACTTTCATTGACAGATCACTCTCCCTTAATATGAATCTCCGTATGGGTTTCCGTGCGAATTTCGAGTGTGTACCGGACACCATGAGGCAGAATGTTGTCTACGCACAGGGTGTTAGAACCATCCTCCGAGTGAAGCTGAATACGCAATAGAACATTACGAAGGCCAATGGAGTCCTGCTCGCTAGTGTCTGGCTCCTCGTAGGCTTTTAGCGGACGTTTTAACATATGCTGGAGTTGCTCCAACTCGGCTTGTGGAATGTTAGTTCCGTTATTTTCCACTGTTATTTTCACAATACCTTCCCGGATTCGGCTACCTGTAATGCGAATTTCACCGGGCCCCAGCCGGGGATCGGCACCGTGTTTAAAGTAGTTTTCCACTAACGGTTGGAGAATCATTTTAGGCACCCGATCATTCAGGACCTCATCCTCCCACTGGTAAGTGACCTCTAATTGCTCACCGAAGCGTTCCTTTTGTAAATCAAGATATTGTTTTACATGTTCGGCTTCTTCCTTAAGAGTAACGACCGTATGGTCCCTCATATTATAGCGCAGCATTTTGGCAAGGGAAGAGAGCAACGAATAAATTCGCGGCACCTCATGCTGTAGAGCCAGGGTTCCAATAGACTGTAGCGTATTATATAAAAAGTGAGGATTAATCTGTGCCTGGAGCGCTTTCAATTGATGTGTCTTATTAGCCAGCTCCAGCTTGTATTCCCGCAAAATGAGGTTATTGATGGTATCCATCATCTGTCTGAAACGGCGCGACAGTACTCCGATTTCATCGTTGCTCATGGCCCGAATGTCTACATCCAGTTGACCGGACTGAATCTGGTTTATGTAGCGAGTGAGTCGTTTAATAGGTGCTGTGATTTTTATCGAAATCCATAACGTGGCAACAATGGCAAGTAGCAATGCTGCGCCTGTAATGACCGCATTGATCTGAGTCAGGCGGGTAGCTCGTAAATATAGCGTACGATGTGGAATTTTCTTGACGAGTGTCCAGCCAGACAAATTGGCATCCAGCTTGCCGTACACGTGCAACGCTGTATCATCCTCAATCACTCCGTGCTCGCCTTCTTTAGAAATTCGATTGAGCAGGTCAGATTCCTTCCAGTGTGTTCCAATGAATGCTTCTTTTCCGCTATATATGATCGTTCCGTTTCGATCGATTAAAAACAGCTCCTCTGTATCCGCATCATACAATTGACGGCAAATACTGCGCAGCGGCTCCAGATCAACATCTATAGCCAGTACCCCAAGCGTCTCTGAGGCAGGAATGTTCCGAATCGCTCGATGAAGTGTAAATACCTGCTGCTCTGTGTTGTGCTCCGCATAGGAAACCGCCGAAAAGCCGTACAAATGCTTCATATGCGTGGGCTGTATGAACAGTCCGGAAGGCCCATAATGAATAAAACCGGTAAAGGGCTCCAGCCGGAATTCCCGTAGAGGAACTGTGCTGGTAATCAGCGTAGATTGCCTGGCCTCAAAAGAATGCAAATACACCTGGTCAATGCCTGACGTAGCATTCATCATCGTTTGCAGCGTGGTGTAAATTTCAGCGACGGCCCGGTAATCATCCGGAATTTTGGCCAGATTACGCAGAAAATGAGGGTCATTATAGACTCCGATGGACGCGCGATTCAAACCCTGTAAATAGTTATCCAAATTCGTAATTCCCTGAAAAATAAGCCGCTCATTTTCTTGTGTGGCCTGCTCCCGCAAGGAGTGCTTGGTGAGAACGAAGGTCATGGTCATCGACAGCAGTAGCGGCAGGGTGACCGCAATGAGCAAAAACCAGATTAGGCGAGAACGAATACTGTAAAATTTCATGCAGTGAGCTCCTTTCACAATTCAAGGCGAGCCAGAGGTCAATATTTTCCCCCTTAATGGTTCACGATCCTACGTGTTCTCGAGAGCGCTTATTCGACATAATGAACATGTGAATCGCATATCCTTACGGCCCAAACATCATACTGCTGAAAGAAAGCCGTAAAGGAGCGTTCCAGACACCAATAGACAACATAAGGGGGGATCGGTTTGAATCGCGCCAAGTCGTCGCAATGGCTACAGCAATGGATTTTTGTAGGGCCGTCGACGTTATTTTTCGTTATCATTATTGTAATCCCTTTCATGCTCGGAATGTACTATTCTTTTACAGAGTGGAATGGAGTAGCCAATCAGGCAAAGTGGGTTGGGCTGGATAATTTCAGTCACATTTTATGGAATGATGACAAATTTGGGACAGCGTTCTGGTTTACGGTCCGGTTTACGGTGGTAGGAGTGGTGGCTGCGAATATTTTTGGCTTTCTGCTGGCGTATTTTCTAACCAAACCGTTGAAAACAAAAAATGTACTAAGGACCATCTTTTTTATGCCCAATGTGATCGGAGGTCTGTTGCTGGGCTTTATCTGGCAGTTTATTTTCGTCAAGGGATTTGCAGCAATCGGAGAGAGCACGAACTTGTCCTTCTTCAATCTGTCCTGGTTGGGAGATGAGATCACGGCCTTCTGGGGCATTGTAATCGTGTTTATCTGGCAAACTGCCGGTTATTTGATGGTGATTTATATCTCTTCCCTAACCAATGTGCCCCGCGATATGCTAGAAGCAGCCGAAATTGACGGAGCTAGTCGGATGCAAATTTTGCGGTCGATTATACTTCCTTTAATCATGCCTGCCGTTACGGTTTGTCTTTTCCTGGCGATATCATGGTCATTCAAAATGTTCGATCTTAATTTGTCACTGACCAAAGGCGGTCCCTTCGGGTCCACAGAGTCGGTTGCACTCAATATTTACAATGAAGCGTTTGTGAATAATCGTTATGGGCTGGGAACAGCTAAAGCACTCATTTTCTTTATCATTGTTGCTCTGGTTACGAGCCTTCAGGTACGACTGACGAAAAGTCGGGAGGTGGAAGCGTAAATGGAAACAAGCAAGCGCTACCGCTTTGGAACATGGGCGACCGAGATAGTGATGATCCTCGTCGCATTGTTATTCCTCGTCCCGTTTTACTTTTTATTCGTGAATTCGGTCAAAAGCTTTGGTGACCTGCTCACCGATTCTGCGGCCTGGCCACAAACCTTTGTATGGAGCAACTACGCTAGAGCGTGGAGCATCACACGTTTTCCCGAAGCTTTATGGAATTCATTCGTGGTTACGGTAGTTAGCAATCTGCTGCTCGTACTGATCAGCTCAATGGCAGCTTACCGAATGGTCCGGCGTCCGACGCGTTATAATCGAGTGTTGTTCAGCCTGTTCGTAGCTGCTATGGTTATTCCTTTTCAATCGGTGATGATTCCTTTGGTCAAGGTTGTAAGTACACTGGATTTAATGAACAGTATAAGTGGTCTGGTCATCTGTTATCTGGGATTCGGAGCTCCAATGTCGATCTTTCTCTTTCATGGATTCGTCAAAGGTGTGCCAGTCGAGGTGGAAGAAGCAGCTACGGTGGACGGCTGTACGCCTTACGGAGTGTTTTTCCGAATTGTGTATCCGTTGATGCTGCCGATGATGGTAACTGTTATTATTTTAAATACGCTCTGGATTTGGAATGATTATCTCCTGCCTTCTCTGGTACTGCAAAAGGCTGAGCTGCGCACGATTCCGATTGCGACCTATGCCTTTTTCGGACAATACACAAAGCAGTGGGATTTGGCTTTGCCTGCTCTGGTGCTGGGCATCTTGCCAGTCATCGCATTCTTTCTGGCTATGCAAAAATATATTATACAAGGTATTATGGCGGGTTCGGTCAAGGGTTGAGTGTGGGATGAGCTGAAAATGTACACGGTGTGCCACTCCGCAAACGGAGGGTGCTTACCATCGCTGTTAGCCTCCAGATTTCCCTGAATAAACGAGTAAAGGTGGGAATCTAGAGACAAAGGCGAGCGCTATCGCTTGTTCAGCACCATTCCCTTTGCTCCGTCGCCACATGAATTTTTCGAGTTCATCTGATATGAATTTAAAATAGAAAGGAACATCAAAATGAAAACGCATACTTTTAAAAAGAAAGCTCAAGCATTAATCTTGCTTCTCGCGGCCTTTGCCCTGGTTTTGGCAGGTTGTAACAGCAGTGGCGGACAAAACGCAGGCAAAGAGGAAGTGAAGGAGAAAACCATTCACATTTTTCAATTCAAGGTAGAGATTGCAGAAGCGCTGAACCGCATGAAGGCGGAATACGAAGCGTCTCATCCAGGGATCAAGCTCGATATTCAGACCGTGGGCGGGGGCAGTGATTACGGAGCGGCTTTAAAGGCGAAGTTTGCTTCCGGGGAGCAACCGGATATTTTTAACGTCGGCGGTTACCGCGAGCTGGATACGTGGCTGGAATATTTGGAGGACCTGTCTGACCAGCCTTGGGTTGGGGATGTGGTCGATGTCGCCAAAGAGCCGATGACCAAAGACGGCAAGCTGTATGGTCAGCCGATGAATCTGGAAGGATACGGCTTTATTTATAACAAGGATTTGTTCAAGAAGGCGGGGATTACGGAGACCCCTAAAACATTGTCCGAACTGGAGGGAGCTGCACAAAAGCTCCAAGCCGCTGGGATTACTCCATTTTCTAATGGATATCAGGAGTTTTGGGTGCTGGGCAATCATTTGCTGAACGTGGCATTTGCCAATCAGCCAGACCCTTCGGCCTTCGTTAAGGGACTGAATGATGGAACTGCAAAGATTCCGGGCAACGCTGTATTTGCCGAGTGGGTTAAGTTGTTCGATCTGACACTGAAGTATGGGAATACGAAGCCGCTCACGACTGATTACAACACGCAGGTAACGAACTTCGCCACTGGAAAGGCTGCCATGATGCAGCAAGGAAACTGGACTCAGGTCCAAATTGACGGAATTAATCCGAAGCTGAATCTGGGGATTTTGCCTATGCCGATTGGTGAAGACGCAACAGCCGGAGATAAGCTGTTTGTAGGTGTCGCCAACAACTGGGTGGTTAATAAAAATTCGTCTGTCAAACCCGAGGCGAAAGAGTTCTTAAACTGGATGGTAACATCCGAGCAGGGTAAAAAGTATATCACCAAGGAATTCAAGTTTATTCCAGCGTTCAAGAGCATCGAAGGGGCAGAGGCTGATATGGGCCAATTGGGTGCTGAAGTGGTGAAGTACAGTAAGGAAAACAAACTGCTGGGCTGGTTCTTTAGCCGCTATCCTGAAGGAGCACAGCAAGAATTCGGAAGTCAGATGCAAGCCTATGTGGCAGGTAAATCGGATGCTGGGAAGCTATTCGATGATTTCCAGAAAACATGGGAAAATTTGAAGACTAAATAAGAACAAAAGCACGCGATAAAGCCTTCGTATGTCAGGGAAATTGCATGATCCTGAACATACGAAGGCTTTTTTGCAAAATTAATTATATATGGTAATGGAGAAGAACAATATCCCCGCGGCGTTCTATTTCTTGGAGTTCAAACGTACTTGGTAGTGTTCCCTCTGGAAATAACGGTATTCCTTGTCCAAGCACTTTGGGAATGATCGCAATGATAGCTTTCTCCAGCAGTCCAGCTTGTAAGAAGGCCTGGACTAACTGGCCTCCACCGACTAGCCATACCGCACCTTCCGATTGTCCTTGTAGACGTGAAACCAGTTCATTCAGAGCTTCGTCCGTAAATGTAATATGTGGCGCCTGCTGTTGCTCCGTTAATGCTCGTGTGAGCACATAGCATGGCTTTCCAGCATAAGGGAAATCATCTGAGAGCTTCAATACTTCCTCATACGTCAGTCTGCCCATCAGCACCGTACCAACGGTATCATAAAAGTCGGCATATCCATTGTCCCCACCATCCCCTTTAACATCATACAGCCAGTCCACCGAACCGTCCGGCAAAGCGATATACCCGTCGAGACTCATGGCAATATACAGCACAACTGCGTTTGATTTCAAATCCTTCATAGTGTTCATTCACTCCTTTCTATATCCTAATGTTACAATGTATTTATGACATCGTATGTCGTAGTTAAACGGTCATTTTAAATTAATTTTTGATTAGAGGGGTACCTTATGAACGAACGCAGAATTGCTCTTATGAGGATACTGGATTCCCGAAAAAAATATACGGCGCGTGAGCTGGCTGAACGTTTTGGTGTCTCCGTCAGGACGATACAGAGAGATCTCGACTATTTGCAGCAGACCGGATTACCCCTTTATACCGAAATGGGTCCTCATGGCGGGTATCGGGCACTTCCCAATCGGCTTCTTCCTCCCCTTCATCTTGCTCGTGACGAGGCCTTGGGTCTTTTTCTCATGCTGCAACTGTTGGAGAACATTCCAGATATCCCTTTTGGCTCAGTTCGTGAGCATTTATCCGAGCACTATTATGCCGAACTTCCACAGGATGTGCAGGACAGCATCGATCAATTAAAGGAGTACATTTCTTTTCGTATGCTACCTACTCACGCAGAGTCACCCTACACCTCAATCATTTTGGAGGCTGCGCTGAATAAGCGCCGGGTGAACATGCATTACCGCTCCGCTTCCGGGGCAAAGTGGACTCAGGTATATCCGATTGGACTGTATTTTGATCACGGATATTGGTACATGCCAGCGTATAGCAGAGACCGCATCATTTTGTATCGTTCAGATCGGGTGATCACAATAACGATGCTGGACGACACCTTGGACACCCTTCCTACACTTCAAGAATGGTTGGCTTCGGAGGATTCCCGTATAGGAATTCCGTCCAAAATAAAATTTACCGCATTGGGTGTCAGGCTGGCCGGATCAGATGCCCTCTTCCAAAATGTTTCCCATCAGGAAGGGCAGGCTCAGGAATGGCAGGGATATATTCCGGTCGAAGAGTTTAGATATGTATCCCGACTTTTGCTAAAATACGGGCCAGAGGCCGAGGTCGTATTTCCCAAAGAACTGCGTGTACAGGTCAAGCAACTGTTGCAAGACAGCCTGAACCCTTATCTGAAGGATGCAAAAGCGGATGATGAAGAAAAAGACAATTAATCCTGTAAATTGATTCTCTTATTTATAGTTAACCACATGAATATTTAAGGTTATTGACTTATGACTTTCCATTTATTTTTGTGATAAAGTTTTGAAAAGAGCCCGTTTTCGTATATGATGAAGAGTAATAATTCAAAAGGCTGGACGGGAGACAGATATGAATCAACCGCTTTATGGGATATGGCTCGGAGATGTGTTTTTTTGCTTTTCTGGTGAGACGTCGGAACCACGTATCGATGCGTGGAGCAGTGTAATTCGCAGGCTGACGCTAAAGGGAGACCTTCGGCCGTTTCGGCAGGCTGCGTTGCGCCTTGCCGAGGTACGAATACCGAACACTGCTCGTGTGGAAACCGCGGGCAGAGGTGGCAAAAGACGTTCCATGCTGGGGCGTACATTGGAGGGCTTGGCGCTGGAACCGCGCGAGACGATGGCACTGCTGACCCGCATGGACGAGAAGGGCTGTGCGGCATCGGGCATTACGCTGGGCGAGGAAATGCAATATTGGCAAAAAGCCGCTTATTTTGCGCTAGAGCTGATGCAGCGGGGCGAAATTACGCCATCGCTTACAGAGGCGCGTCCATCGGGACCGCGTCGTCGCGGTCCGGAAGCGGCTGTCGGGGTGTGGATTCCTCGTCTGTATCAAGAGGAGGACATACGCCGCTTTCATGAGCTGGCTGCTGCAATGCCGGCTGTTTGTATGGCGGCTCCTGCCGTTTTCGCGGGTAAGGAGCCTGAAACACGCGAGGATGCAGCCGGAATCGTGCTGTACTCCTTCTTGTGTGCGGTCATCCATGCGGAAACGACCGCGGTGTTGGCAGCATCAGACCGTGAGCTGGGACGATATCGTGCAGAGTATCGGCGCGGAGGATCGCCGCTGACAGAGCTATGGTGGAACAGTCTGCTGACAGGTTCCCGCCCGGTGGCGATTCAGGGAACGCCCGCGGAGATGGAGGAGCTGGTTCTCCAAGCGTCCTCTCTTAAGGGAAGCGCAATGCCTGTCACGGAGCGGGAAGACAAGGAGCCGATAGAAGGGCAACTGCGGTTGTGCCTTCGTTTGGAGCCTTCGCTGGAAGAGAGTGTGAAGGAATGGCGCATTACCTTTTGGGCAGAAAGCGATGCTGAGCCGGGGTTGCGACTGCCTGCTCTGGCACTGTGGGCGCATCCTGAACGCGATCTGGTTCGCGGCGGAATTGTATATCGTCAAGTGCAGGCGCAACTGCTAATGAGGCTCGGACAGGCTGCTGAAGCGGCACCTATATTGCAAGAATCGTTGAACCGCCCTTATCCCGAAGGGCTGACACTGGAGCCGGAGATGTTCTTCCGCTTCCTGACGGAAGCCGTTCCCGCATTACAAAAGAACGGTATTACCGTGCAAATGCCTTCACGCTGGAGCCGGGAGGGCCGAAGACGTGCAGGCTTGCGGCTCAAAATGCGTTCGACAGAGCAGGGTGCCAAGCCGGATGGTGTGATTGCCGATACATCGACTGTCGGCATTAACCGCATGATTTCGTTTGATGCCGAGGCTGTGCTGGGTGATACAACTTTGACGATGGAGGAACTGGAAAGCATTGTCGCCGCTAATTTGCCGTATGTACGTCTCGGAGGGGAATGGATCGAGGTCGATCCTAAGGAAATTCGTCAGGTGCTGCGCTTTATCAAGCGCGGTGAGAACGGTGAGATGAGCTTGTCCGAATGGATGCATCTGGCCGCAGAAAATGAAAGTGCAGGCGAGGCCTCATGGAAAGGCTTGTCCATCTTTGGCGCGGAATCCGCCGGATTGCTTGCGTCTTTGGCTGAGGGCGGCGTACTTCGTTCGGTAGAGCCGCGACCTGTGCCAGAGACGCTGCACGGCGCATTACGGCCCTATCAAGAGCGCGGCTTTCAATGGCTGGCCGCGATGCGTGGATTAGGTTTTGGCGTCTGCCTTGCGGACGATATGGGGCTTGGTAAAACGATTCAGGTCATCACCTGCCTACTCGACGGTGGCATCGGCGCAGATGATCAACGTCCGGCGTTGATCATCTGTCCGACGTCCTTGCTCGGCAACTGGCAGCGCGAGTTGAAACGCTTTTCACCGGATTTGTCACTGTATATTCACCATGGAAACCAGCGACTCCACGGCGAGCTGTTTCAAGAAAGTGTACGTGAGTATGATATCGTCCTCACTACCTATCATTTGGCGGGACGGGACGGTAGCGATTTATCTGCGGTATACTGGTCCTCCATCGTGTTGGATGAAGCGCAATATATAAAAAATGCACGAACAAAGCAAGCACAAAGCGTCATGAAGCTGTCTGCTCCACATCGGATTGCCATGACGGGTACACCGGTAGAGAATCGGCTGAGCGAGCTGTGGTCTATTTTTCAATTTCTGAATCCAGGTTACCTCGGTACGGCGTCTTCATTCCGCCAACGGTACAGTCTGGCGGGAGAGGAGCGGGGGTCTGCGTTGCGTGAGCTTCATCGCCTCGTCTCCCCGTTCATGCTGCGTCGACTCAAAAGCGACCCAGATATACGCAAGGATTTGCCGGAGAAGCTGGAGTTGAAATCCTACTGTGTACTGACACCAGAGCAGGCCGGATTGTATCGGGGCGTAGTGGATCAATTATTGGGAACACTGGATGGGCAGATCGGTATGGCTCGCAAAGGGCTTGTTCTGTCTTCACTGACCAAGTTGAAGCAGATTTGTGACCATCCGGGTCTGATCATTCCGGGTCGGGCTGATAGTGGTAAAACGCAAAACTCGGGCAAAATGGAGCGACTGCTGGAATTGGTAGAGACGATTCGCGAGAACGGCGAATCGGCGCTGATATTCACCCAATATGTGTCGATGGGAGAATTGCTGGTCTCCCGTTTGGCCAAAATCTTCGGGGAAGAGCCGTATTTTCTACATGGAGGACTGGCGAAAACCAGACGGGATGAAATGGTTCACAACTTCCAGCAGGGAGAAGGGCCGAATATATTCGTACTTTCCCTGCGTGCAGGTGGTGTGGGCCTGAACCTGACACGTGCCAGCCATGTCATTCACTATGACCGCTGGTGGAATCCTGCAGTGGAAAATCAGGCGACAGACCGCGTATTCCGTATTGGCCAAAGCCGCAATGTACAAGTGCACAAGCTGATTTGTCAAGGTACACTGGAGGAGCGAATCGACGAGCTGATCGAGAGCAAAAAGGCACTTTCCGAGCAGGTTGTCGGCTCCGGTGAACATTGGCTTACCGAAATGTCTGATGATGAATTGCGTGGTCTGATAGCGTTGCAAAATGATGTATGGATTGAGTGAGCAGAGAAAGGATGAAGGCGATGACGAGGCCGCGAGTGAAGCTGAAAGTAACTGACGGTCAATGGATAGCGGAATTAGACAGAAATGGCTTGGAAGGCGAATCAACGGGTGTACCTTCCGCACATGCTGTCCAATGGATGGGTCCAGCGCCTGTACTAAACCCCGAACAGCGAAAGGCATGGCTGGAGCAGCTAAAAGCAGATCCTTTGGACATCTACCGCTTTTTGCAAGGGAAAACCTGTCTATCGCTGGATGAGATCGTTCAGCTAGCAGCTGAGACAGCCACTTCCAGCATGGAGGATGGCGTGGGTGTAGTCGACGATGTGAAGAAGGCTCTTCAGACCGGGATGGAAAGCGAGCCGCAGACCTGTCTGGAATTGATCGGAATGACGCGGGAAGAGCTGCTGGAGTACGTATTCAGTGCTTGGGCCGGAGAGTTATCTCATGTGCAGGGGACATCCCCCGCGCTTGAGTCTACCTCGCGGCCGGAGGGCGGACGCAGTGGATCGGCAGCGATTAGCGAATGGATTGCCGAGTCAGCGGCAGAAGGAGCATTACATCGTCCCGGTGCAGGTTTTCATGCGATTGAGATTCATCTGCCGCAGAAGCTTGTTCCTAAGAAGGAAGCGGATATTACGGCTTTGCTGCCGGGTTTACCCCGTGCGGAAGAGGCATTGAAACTCATACGTGAACGGGTAGCCGAGCGGGCCCGAGCTGCAATTCCGCAAAAACGTCATACTCCGTAACAATTCGGGTATATACTTCCTTTTTCGAGTCTATTCGCCTTCATCGAACGGGGTAACGGCTTCGAAGAGTGTCCAAAGTTCAGTTACAATGGGGGAACGGAAAAATCACTGCAAGTCATGTATCAATTGCAATATTGGAGGAGATACCAGCATGAAACGACATATACAACAGACGCGCACATCTCAGCGATGGACCAAAGCGCTCATTCCAGGGCTGATCCTGCCAGGGCTATTACTGGCAGCCTGCCAGCAGGGAGGATCAGGTGGACAGGAAAGCGAGCCGTTAAAGTCATCTACAGCGGTACAGGAGAATGTGCAGCCTTCCCAGCCGGATGCGGGCAATGGTAGCACTAGTGCTGGACAAGCCTCTGCGGGTACAGAAAGTGGACAAGCCGACCCAGTGATGGCGTTGCGGAGCCAGAGTGCGCTGCAAGCCACGGTTAAGGAAGAGGATGGAACCGCGATTGTCACCAATGCGACTTCGGATACAGTCGTTGTGAACAAAAAGCGCAGCTTGCCTGTGGGCTATGTCCCAGACGACCTGGTGGAGCCGCAGGTGCAATTTTCCTTCGAGGGACCGCACGAAAAGCGGCATTTGCGTAAGGAAGCGGCAGAGGCACTGGAGAAGCTGTTCGACGGTGCGAAAAAGGACGGCATCGAGCTGCGTGCGGTATCGGGATACCGTTCCTATAAGCGTCAGGTGTCTATTTTCGACAACAATGTAAAGACAAAGGGACAGGAATATGCCTCTAAAGTCAGCGCTGTACCGGGTACGAGTGAGCATCAGACGGGATTGTCCATTGATGTATCCAGCCCAAGCGTAGGTAATGCGCTGGAGCAATCCTTCGGAGCTTCCAAGGAAGGCGAATGGTTGGAACAACATGCACCGGAATACGGATTTATTATTCGTTATATGAAGGGTAAGGAAGATGTGACCGGCTACGTGTACGAGCCTTGGCATATCCGTTATGTGGGAATAGACATTGCGGAGGATGTAGCCAAGCAGGGGATGACGCTGGAGGAATATTTCGACGAGAACAATATCAAGCTGTAGCAGCTAAAATCAAGCCGTAATCCTAGGGATTGCGGCTTTTTGTCGTGTTTTTCTTCCAAATTGAACCTTTTCAAGGTAGAATCTCGTATAGTGATCAACGACAGAAGCGCTTTGATTTGTTGCAAACCTCATGACAGAAGCGTACAGGAAGGGAAGGGAATCATCATTTATTATTCATTAACGTATCGCGAATGGTCGGAAGACACTCAAAAGGAACTGCGCAGCCTGACACGGGAATCCGTATCGGGAGATGAGCTGTTTCTACGCAAGCTTGTAGACGCTACGCGTCTCCATGACAAACTATGGTCGCATATCTCGAATGAAAGTGAGGAACATACGGATCATTCCGTCTATGTGACTGAATTTACAGGGGAACGTGCAAAGCCTTACGGTGCGTCTATCACAGACCTCGTGCTTGCCAGTGAGGGAGGTTACACTTCCACATACAGTGCAATGTACTGGATATGGCATGAACCTGCATTCCGTAGTATGGATCAGCGGGAAGGTTCGGTATTTACTTTGGAGTTGGCCCAACGGCTATTAGATCACTATATAGTACTGGGTGGCAAAACATATGAATTTATATATTCGGTACTGGACCCTCAGCTGAAAAAGGTACATCTGTTTGTGAAGGAGGTCGATCTGTGATGGAGCATTCTTGGGAAAAAATGAAATCCAAGCCCGGCTCTCGTACACGGATGGCGGCCTTTGCCCTGATGTTGGCTGTCCCGGCCGCTCTGACGGGTTGCGGTGACGACGAGTATTATGACTGCGATGAGCTTCCTATATCGGAACAAACGGCGTGTCGGGATTCAGGCAGCAGTGGGTATTACTATGGCGGATCGACTTATTATAGTGGAGGCTCCTCATACCATAGCAGTCGTTCTTCTTCCAGCTCATACCGCAAAAGCTCATCCTCATCTTCCAGCTCACACAGCGGTTTTGGCAGCAGCGGCTCACGCAGCGGCTTTTTCTCTGGGGGTTAAGATGAGCATGCGCACGATTCGGCAATTGCCTTATGAACATGATGAGCTTTTTAAGGGTGAAATCAGCCGTATCATCCCGTATCACCGCATGTATGGCAAGTCCTATTGCGTGCCGGCCTTAACGGTATATCGGGAAAGCGAGCTGGCAGAGCTTCAGGTTGCTTCTGAGGCGGTACATCGTATTTATCGCAAGGTTCAGCAATTCGTTCAGCGCTATATGCCGGATGAATACCTGGTGGAACGGTTGGGGATTCATCCGGGCTTGCTGCGTGCTGCACGTATGGAGGCCGAGCCGGATGGGATAACCCGCCAGGACTGGATTGTGGGGGAAGCGGGTATCAAGTGCATTGAGAATAACACCGATACCCCAACCGGAATTCCCGAGGTGGCTTATCTCGAAGGAAAGCTGCTAGAGGTGCTGAGTAAGGGAGGAATGTCGGAGGATGACAATGCACTACATGGACCCTCAACTGGAATGGACGAGGCGATTCAGTCTGCCTTGACGGAGCTCATTCATTTTTATAGCCGCAAGGGATTAGGGACAAAGGTGTATTTCACTTGCTATGACTGGCACATCGAGGATCAGACGAACACCAAATATATTATGCGTTTATGTGAACAAGCCGGATTCGAAGTCGTTTATGCTCCTTTGGAAGAACTGGAGATTATCCCGAATGAAGGATTGTATCACCGGGGAGAGCAAATCCGCATTCTCTATCGCCTGTATCCGCTGGAGTATCTAATTGATGACCGGGAGGAGAATACGGGGCTTGAGGTGGGGCAGGCGCTAATGGATATGGTGGCAGACGGGAAAATAGGATTAATCAACCCACCGCAGCATATCATTACCCAGAGCAAAGGGTTCACCGCAACCGTATGGTCACTGTATGAGCGCAATGAGCAGACACCAGAGTTCTGTGGTTTTCGTTTGTTTGACGATCGCGAGCTGGAGGTGATACGAACCTACCTGCTGCCTACGTATTTTGAACCCTCGGTGTTTATGCAAAATAAAGAGCCCTATGTGGCCAAAGGTATATGGGGTCGGGAGGGTAAAGGGACGCACTTGATTGAACATACCGAAGACGAGGAGAGACTAGAAGGCGTCTTGGGAAAGGTTCAAAATGCGAAGACCGACCATCCTGATCTGCTTCACCAAGCTGATGCCCCACGAACGCCTGAGCAGGAGGAAGCCGCACATGTTGCCGCTTATTATGAAGGACAGCCTAAGATTTATCAGCGGCTGTGGCCGATGCAGACCGCAGAGGTACAGACCGAGGAAGGGCTATTTCACGGCTATGTGTTAACAGGCATATTTGTAATTGGGGGGCGTTTTGCGGGTGTCCTGCCGCGAATCGGTGAAAAGGTAACAGGTGATATGGCCTACTATTGCGCCGCCGCCGTTGCCACCGTACATCCTAATCCGCCGGTTGTATAAGCTAAATTGAAAAATATACAATATTCGAACATATCTGTTTCATTTTCACAAGTGAGGATTTTGCAAAATCCTGAAGTATCATAAGGAGGAAAAAAATTGGACTCTCATATCAGTTTGGGCAACGCACTGGGCAATGTAGGTATCGGCCTGCTTATCCTGTTTGCCATCTTAATCGTAGGTTATTTTGTGTTCAGCTTACTGACACGTTATAACGATAATCAAGAAATCGCACACGGCAATGAGGCGGCAGGCATCTATATGGGGGCAAAGCTGCTAGGTCTGTGTATCATCGTGGGGATGGTGTCGTACAGCAGTCATTCATGGCTCGATATGCTGGCCTGGTCGGCTGTGGGCATTGTAGTGCTGTGTCTCGTCTATGTGATTTTTGATCTGGTGACGCCGCGTACCAAGGTGTGCGAGGAAATTGCCAAGGGCAATGTGGCTCTGGCACAGCTGCTGCGTTCAATCATCGTCGGGGTTTCTTTTGTGGTAGGTACATTTTTGATGTAGTCGATATAGAGAAGGAATACCAAGGATCTGCAACACCGGACAACGGAGCTGCAGATCCTTTTTTTATGAGACATTGTATTCACTACCGGCATCGGACTGTTGAATTAAGGGTTGCAACGATCACTTCCTGTGGGGACTATTCTACAAAGCAACGGGTGATACTGCATAGCAAAAGGAATTTGCTACAGAGTTCAAACCAAATTGAAGAGAAGGGAGTTCTGAACATATGAGTACCACCACCTTCCCAACCAAACAAATTCGGATGGGTATCATTGGCCTGGGTCTTATCGCTGAATATCACATGAGATCACTGCACACCATCTCGGGGGTATCTATTGTGGCCGTTAGTGATGTGAATCCCCATCGCCTTCAAGCCATCGGAGAACAATTGCAGCTGCCTGCTTCCAAGCGGTACGCCCATTATGAAGCATTAATCCGTGACCCAGAAGTAGATGCGATTCTGTCGCTGACACCCAATGATGTGCATTTTGACATTATTCGTATTGCGCTGGAAAAACACAAAGCTGTACTGGCAGAAAAACCATTGACTCTCACATGGGAGGAAGCGGATCGGTTGAAAAAGCTATATACAGCGAATCCGGTGCCTTTGCTGGTTCACTATAAGCATCGCTACGGCGCGGCCTTCCAATATACCAAGCAACTGCTGGATGAGCAAAAGCTGGGTAAAATCTATAACATTCAATTTCGTTATCTAATGGATGCATTTGCGCCGTATCGTCAGCATCCGTATACTTGGCGTCACAATTTAGCCAAGGCTGGTTCTGGAGTAGTGGGGGATACAGCCTCACATATCATTGATCTGGCCCGTTTTTTGGTGGGTGAATTTAAAAGTGTCGCAGCGCTGCTACATACCATTACACCCGAGCGGCTCGATCCGATCACGGGCCTGCCTGTAAAAGTGGATGTGGAAGATCTCGCTGCCTTTCATGGCATCGTAGGCGACAATACCGTGGGAACCTTTATCACACATAAAAATGCCATCGGCATACGGCACGATATCGAAGTCGATATCTATGGAGAACTGGGTACGCTGCACGCCAGCCTCAATAACCCGGACAGTATCCGCATTGTGCTGCGGGACCTGGAACACCCGGATGCCGAATACGAGACTTGGACTGTCCCTGCAATCTATAATCATACGGCCTATGAAGATTTTGTTGAGCTGGCAAGGGGAGAGTCTGTGGATCGTGCCCCCTTATTCGAGGACGGCTACAAAAACCAGTGGGTACTTGAGAAAATACTGCAATCATGGAAAGAGAATGGACGTTTAGTAGAAGTGTAGGGACCCGCAAGAGGGTTCCTTGGAAAGAGCAGCCATCTTGCGGTTTAGCAATTCAATTATCTGTAAAGACATCTTTTTCATCATTTTCGCATCGCAACGCTTATAGGACCTTCGCCTTCACACTCCTTTACCATCAATTTTGTTCTGCATGCATAGTAATGCTTCATGTGAGCTCCACCCTTGTATCCCATTTTTAAAATTGTAAATGTTACTCTTTATCCCTTTTCTTGCTGCGTTCTTACCCGTCTAGCCCCAATCAGCCGCCAGCCTGTTAATAATGCCGCCACAAGACAGATGGACGCGGACGTCATAAAGACTACATGCATGCCTGCCAGAAAAATTTCTGGATGACCCTGAACCAAGCCGGTGACCCGATAACCAGCCTCTTTACTCATAATATAAAAGAGGATTGATGTGGCCAAAGTGATCCCCACAACCATACCGACGTTGCGAACCAGCGAATTGACGCTACCGGCTGAGCCGAGCTGTGTGCGGGGTACCGTGGACATAATCAGCGAGTTGTTCGGCGATTGGAATAAACCACTGCCAATGCCCAGCATGGCAATCCACAGACCCACGAGCGGGATGGAGCTGCCTGCATGCAGTTGGGCCAATCCAATCTGGGCAATGACCATAACGACCAGCCCGGCGAATGTGAGCAGTTCAGACCCGATTTTATCGGAAAGCGCACCGCTGAGTGGGGCCACAATAACCATAGAGATGGGGAACAACATCAGCAGGAACCCGGCATGAAAAGGCGACAAGTTCAGCATATTCTGCGCATAAAAAGGTGAAATGATGTTAAAGCAAAAGTTAGCGACGAACACCAGAAAAGCACACAAAATACTGAGCGAAAATAACGGATTTTTGAATAGCGCAAGCTGTAGCAGTGGCTGTGGACGACGAAGTTCCAACCTAATGAACATGGCAAAAGCAACTACAGCCACCACCAGCGAAGCAACGATACGTTTGTCTCCATACCCGACCTGCTGTCCCAGCAACAATCCGACGAACAAAGTGAGAATAAAAATAGCAAACACCAAGCTACCGGGAACGTCAATTTTATCTTTCACCTTGATCAAATCCTTCGGCAAAAGCTTCCAGCCAAGAAAGACAGCGACCAGTCCTACCGGTACATTGACCCAGAAAATATACTGCCAGCCCAGCGACGAGACAATAATACCGCCCAAGCTTGGCCCGGCGATACTACCTAGAGAAACGAAGGTTCCAATGAGGCCAAGCGCTTTGCCCCGTTCATTGGACGGGAAGATATCTGTCACGATCCCCTGGCTGTTCGCCATGGTCATGGACGCCCCAATCGCCTGAATAATGCGGGAAATCAGCAGCATAGAGAGCGAAGAGCTAAGACCGCACAATAGGGAGCCAAGAATGAATACGATTGTGCCGATTTTAAATATTTTGATTTTACCGACGATATCTCCAAGCTTGCCAAAAAATAAAATAGCGGTACATATCGCCATTAAATAGGCGGTTGTCACCCATTCAATCTGTGCTACGGGTAAATGTAATGTGCGAGACAACACAGGAAGAGCGATATTGACGATGCTTCCATCCAATGTGGACATAAATGTAAACAGATTCAAAACAATTAAAATCAGCCAACGTTTCTTCTGGACTTCGATATTCTCTTGATAGGTTGTAGCCGTTGTAGCAGTTGAACTCATCATTACACCTCGTTATCGTTGACAATTTTCATTTAGTTGCACGCGCAACTAAATGAACGGTTCTAGTGTACAGCAAATTAGTTGCGTGTGCAACAATATTATTGTAAACTTTGCTTTGGTCCCAACTGGGGATGTGTCATTTTTAAGCCAATGAGGTGTATTTGATGAGAAAAAAACAACCGATTGGAAAGCTAATTTCCCACCTGTACCGTCGTAATCAAAAAATATTGTCCAAAAAACTGACTCCTTACGGAATCGGCAGTGGAGGACAACACAGCTTTTTAAAGCTCATTTTGCAGCGGCCGGGCATTACACAAGAGCAGTTGACGAATGAACTTAAATTTGACAAGGCAACCACGGCGCGCTCTGTGAAACAATTGGAGGAATCAGGCTATATTGAACGGAAAACAGACCCAAATGACCGCCGTTCCCATCTTTTGTCTCCTACAGCCAAGGCGCTAGAGTTTTCCCCTGTCCTACAAGGAATATTGGACGAGTCCAATGTCAGCCTTGTCCACAATCTATCCGAAGAGGAAGAGGACCTTCTGATCGACCTGCTGCAAAAAATTAGTATAGACCCTGACGAATAAACAAATCAGGAACTAGCCAGAGGATCGTGGCAGGTAAAAGAAAAAGCAGCCCTCACAGAGGATACTCTGTGAGGGCTGCTTGATGCCACGTCATTCAGTCCAAGCCAATTCCTTTGAACGCATTCATGACTAATTGTCGTACATAGGAGTCGTCTAATGGATAACCGGTTACCAACAATCGATAAAAAACGGGCCCATAAATGAGATCGATACATAATTCAATATCGAGATCTTCCTTCAATTCTCCGCGCTCCATTCCGCGCTCAATAAGAAGCCTGGCCTCAAGTCGCCGAGGGTGGAAATATCGGGTCCGGTATGCCTCTGACAATCCTGAATCAAGTTGCCCTTCGCCTATTAACTCCGTAATGATTTTACCCTCTCGACTTATTAAGAACCGCACTAAATTCGTGGCATGAATGAGAATATCATCTAATACAGAGCCCGTGTCGGGCACGGGCAATCTTGCTATGGTGGCTGACAGGAAACCATCCATCACTACGGCAGCTTTGTTAGGCCACCATTTATAAATGGTGGCTTTGCTAACTTTCGCTCGTTCAGCAATTTTTTCTACCGTAACCGCCCCAAAGCCTTGCTCCAACAGTAAATCATAGGAAGCGTTAAGGATAGATTTTTGCGTCTCGACATTACGTGGACGTCCTCTTTTGCTCTGCACTGGAATGCTCACCTTCTTAATAGATATAAGTAACCACAAAAAATAAACTATACGTTCAGTATATCAAATACCATATAAAAATAAAAAGTTGATTTTGCCTATTTACAAAACGAAACGTTCAGTATATTATTTAACTATCGAATTAATGAACTATACGTTTAGTATTTAAATTAATGAGGAGGATTATCATGCAAAGAGAACAACAAGCCTTAGAAAGTAACCGTATCTCAAATTGGATGATGTTTTTGTTAGCAGCCGCATGCGGCCTTATTGTTGCCAACCTGTACTATGCTCAAACCCTTGTAGGACCTATTCATATTGCTATGGGTCTTTCTTCTACAGCCGCGGGCTTCATTGTCACCTTGACTCAAATCGGCTATGTGGTGGGATTGCTATTTATCGTACCGCTCAGCGACATTATCGAAAATCGACGGCTCATGGTCGTATCGCTAATCATTACAGTCTGTGCATTGGTTGTTGCCGCTTTTGCTACCAATGCCCCGTTGTTCCTGACCGCATCCTTGTTCATTGGAATTGGATCTGTGGTAGCCCAAATACTGGTGCCGTACGCCACCTATTTAGCATCCGAAGAGCAACGCGGCCGCGTTGTTGGGAATGTCATGAGCGGACTCTTGCTAGGCATTATGTTCGCACGGCCAGTAGCAAGCTTTATCACCAGCATCTGGGGGTGGCAAGCCGTATTTATTTTGTCAGCCATTGTCTTGACGCTGTTGACGATTCTGCTCTCGCGAGCTCTTCCAGAACGCAAGCCTGTGCCTACGGTATCTTACAGTAAATTGATTTTCTCGTTAGGTACTCTTCTAAAACAAACGCCTGCATTGCGTCGCCGTGCCCTCTATCAAGCCTGCCTATTTGGTGCATTCAGCCTATTTTGGACTGTTGTTCCTCTACGTTTGGCGGATGATTTCGGAATGTCCCAACAAGGGATTGCATTGTTTGCTTTAGTAGGCGTAGGTGGTGCGGTAGCTGCTCCGATTGCCGGGAGATTGGCGGATAAAGGCTGGAGTAAAGTATTAACCGGGTTAGCTATGATCATTGCAGCCTTGTCTTTTTTACTCATCTATCTTTTTCAAAGTCATTCGACGGTTGCACTCGTACTTCTCTTTATTTCAGCGATTACACTGGATATGGCTGTATCGGGAAATCTTGTACTTGGACAGCGTGTGATTTACTCCTTGGGAAGTGAAGCGAGAGGGCGTTTGAATGGATTATTCATGTCTATTTTTTTCATAGGCGGAGCGATTGGATCATCATTAGGTGGTTGGTCGTATGCGTTAGGAGGTTGGAATTTCAGTGCTCTGATTGGAGTCGTCCTGCCTGTGCTGGCTTTGCTGTACTTTTTCACTGAGAAAGAAACGAGTGGAGATGTGCGAAAGAAACAAACCACCTGATAGAGGTCAGCTTTAAGTTATGCCGTACGCAAAAACATAATGATTAAAATGGCTGTTCCCAAGAGAAAGCAAAGGGGCGAATAGAGCACACTGTCCCATTTTGCAAAAACGGTTCCTTTCTTTCTCTTGCAGAACCCTACCCATTTGAAATCTCCTATAGAACGTAAAATAAATACGCACGACAACAAGCCTGCACCGTAGGAATGAAAGGACCTGAAAAACAGGAATTGTGTAACTCCACCTAGTTCTAGGACGAACCAAGCGGCTAAAGCTAGTAAAATGGCAACGGTCGATGTCCCTATTTTGGAGGGTTTAAAGAGTAAATCCGTTCCCGTGCTTGGGATCGCTGCCTTAGCGCCTTTTTGTCCGCCGAATACCCAATATAAATGCATGCCGCTCAGTACCCATAGAATTCCGCCAACTGCCCATGTAAGTAATTCCAACATCCCACATCCTCCTTAATTGGGTTCATTCGAAATCCACTCTGTCCAAATCATGTGAATATGCTGTTGAATGGCTTCGTCACTTAATGTCTCTTGCTTGTGACGCTCATACCAGCCTAAGTAGTAA
Source organism: Paenibacillus sp. SEL3 (assembly GCF_054602585.1). Classification (NCBI taxonomy): domain Bacteria; kingdom Bacillati; phylum Bacillota; class Bacilli; order Caryophanales; family Paenibacillaceae; genus Paenibacillus; species Paenibacillus sp. SEL3. Next base: position 3,826,444 of record NZ_CM137725.1, read on the forward strand.
TGGTACAACATCCATGATCTCTGAAAGGCTTTCTCTGCCTGCATTCCCTTCTGTATTAAAAGCTCTTTCATAAACTCCATTCTCATCTGTTCAACTTCATCGAGCAAGGAACGGTAACTATCATCCTTCAATGACAGTTTTCGCAGATAAAACAGAAAATCTCCTCGTTTCGTCTTCCCGAACATCTGGGTTAACAACTCTTTGATCCGCTCATCTGCAGCAGCATGGATGATGGACGCTGCAATCACCTGTTGTGTCGTCTGTTCCTTCCATGTCTCCACAATCTGTCTAATGTAGCTGCTGCGATTGTTAAAATACCAATAAAAACTGCTCTTACTGCACCCCAAAGAAACGGCCATTTTTTCAACTACGAGTTGATCAATTCCACCCTGTTCAAAACGTTCGATTCCTTTCCGAATCCATTGTTCTTCTGTGACAATAATTCTAGGCATCTCTCCTTCTCCCTTTCTGTACGGTGTCGTCTAGATAAGTGTATATTATAGTGTTTTCAGAGCTGTGTAAATATGGATACATAAACGCCCACTTGAAATACCTGCGAATTTGATCTATAATGCTGTAGCATATAGTGATATTCAAGGCATTGACCAAAGACATGATTTCCTTGAAGGGCCGTTCAGAGAGAAAAGACGAGGCTGAGAGCTTTTCCGGCAACCGCATGTGAAGTTACCCCTTTGTAGCCGTGACGTTGAACATGTAGCTGTGCAATCTGGCAGTGACATCAGTAAGCGCCTACCGCTTTATCCCCGTTAACGGATACCAATGGAGGGTCACGCATGTGTGCATGAGCATGTTCCGATGAACATGAATGTACGCACGGGAGCGGGCCGAACTAGGGTGGAACCACGAGCTGAACGCACTCGTCCCTTGAGGGAGAGAGGCGTTTTTTTGCGTTCAATTTTTGATATAGCACACAATTTGAATGGAGGCTTTAATCGTGAGTATTCAAGTGAAATTGCCGGATGGAGCCGTACGCGAGTACGAGCAGGGCGTAACGATCGCCGATGTGGCGGGTTCGATCAGCTCCGGGCTGAAAAAGAACGCCGTAGCAGGTAAAGTGAATGGGAAGGCTGTAGACCTGAACACCGTTTTGGACCAGAACGTTGACCTTGAAATCATTACGCTGGACGGTGCAGACGGTCTGGAAATTTATCGCCACAGTACAGCGCATTTGCTGGCACAGGCGCTCAAACGCATTTACGGTGAGAAAAATGTGAAGCTGGGTATCGGTCCGGTCATCGACAGCGGCTTCTACTATGACATTGATATCGAAAACCCCTTGTCCGTTGACGACTTGGCCAAGATTGAGAAGGAAATGACGAAGATCGCACAGGAAAATCTGCCGATTACACGTCGTGTGGTCAGCCGTGAGGAAGCCACTCGTATTTTTGGAGAGTTGGAAGACCCACTGAAGCTGGAACTGATTCGTGATTTGCCGGAAGAAGCGGAAATTACAATTTATGACCAAGGCGAATTTTTTGACCTGTGTCGTGGCCCGCATTTGCCATCTACTGGCCGCATCAAAGCTTTTAAACTGTTGAGTGTAGCGGGTGCATACTGGAGAGGCGATTCCAACAACAAGATGCTGCAACGTATCTACGGAACAGCATTCCCGAAAAAAGCACAACTGGATGAGCACCTGCATTTGCTGGAGGAAGCAAAAAAACGTGACCATCGCAAGTTGGGTAAAGAGTTGGAACTGTTCATGTTCTCCGAAGAAGCACCGGGTATGCCGTTCTACCTGCCTAAAGGTATGGTTGTCCGCACTGCATTGGAAGATTACTCCCGTGACATTCAACGTCTGCATGGCTATGAGGAAGTACGTACACCGCTGATGATGAACAACCGGCTGTGGGAACAATCGGGACACTATGAGCATTACAAGGAAAACATGTACTTCTCCGAAGTGGATGAAACTACATTTGCTCTGAAACCGATGAACTGCCCAGGGCATATGCTTGTGTTTAAAAATGAGCTTCATTCTTATCGCGATCTGCCAATTCGTATAGCCGAATTTGGACAAGTGCATCGCCATGAGCTGTCCGGTGCGTTGAACGGTATGATGCGTGTTCGTACATTCTGTCAGGATGATGCGCATATTTTTGTCACACCAGGTCAGATTGAACAAGAGATTTCAGACGTAATTAAGCTGATTAACGAAATGTATAGTGTGTTTGGCTTTGACTTCACAGTGGAATTGTCCACACGTCCAGATGACTTTATGGGCGAGCCAGCACTGTGGGATCAAGCGGAACAAGCTCTGCAAAACGTGCTGGATCACCTGGGCATCAACTACCGTATTAATGCGGGAGATGGAGCATTTTACGGTCCAAAAATTGACTTCCACATTCTCGATGCGCTCAAACGCAGCTGGCAGTGCGGAACGATCCAATTGGACTTCCAAATGCCTGAAAAATTCGACCTCACTTATGTGGGCGAGGACAACCAAAAGCACCGTCCAGTCGTTATTCACCGTGCCATCTACGGTTCAATTGACCGCTTCATGGGCATCCTGACTGAGCATTTTACAGGTGCATTCCCATTATGGTTGGCTCCTGTTCATGCGAAGCTGTTGCCAGTATCCGAGAACTATATCGAGACTGCTAATGAGATACAGGATGCGTTGCTGAAAGCGGGTCTGCGCGTCGAAGTGGATACTCGCAATGAGAAGCTTGGTTATAAAATCCGCGAGGCGCAACTAGAGAAGGTTCCATATATGTTCGTTATCGGGGAAAATGAAAAAACAACTGGTACTGTAGCGGTTCGTAAACGCGGCGAAGGCGATCTGGGATCACTCAGCATTGCGGACATCGTTGAGAAAATCAGCACAGAAATCCGTGAGAAACAGTAATATTTGATCGAAAAAATGTGTAAAAGAGCCATCAAAACCATGATGAACGTGGTTTTGATGGCTCTTTTTTTGTACATTACAGAATTCAGCGTAAGACTGAACCAACGTTTTTGCAGCCTCGACGGAATTCTTAAGTTATCTTACACACAAAAACTTAGCAGGTTTGTGGCCGTGAAGTGGCGTGATCTGCGGGGAGGGAGAGTGTCTTCATGGACGACTCTTCGGATGGTTTCGCCGGGGTTTCTTCTGCATCCTGTTCCTCGCTAAGCGATAAAATTTCGCCGCGCAACTTCAGCATTTTCTGATCCAGCTCGTAGGTTGCACGTGCGGCTTCGGTCAATCCATTAACGACATGTTCAGGCACTTTCTTATCGAACTTATAATACAAAATATGCTCCATACTGGCCCAGAAATCCATAGCCAATGTACGCAATTGAATTTCAACCTTGATCCAACGTGTGCCCTCAAACAGGATCAGTGGAATTTCCACAATGACATGCAGGCTCTGATAGCCGTTGGGCTTAGGATGGGCTATATAGTCCTTGACCTCCAGAATACGAATGTCTTCCCGAGTGTGTAGATGATCCATCAGACGATAAATATCTTTCACAAAGGCGCATACCACACGCATCCCCGCGATATCATGAATTTCACGCAATATATTGTCCAAGGTCACTTCATGCCCTTTGCGCCGAACCTTTTCCACGATGCTGTGGGGCTCTTTGATTCGGGTTTTAATATGTTCAATCGGGCTAAAACCGTCTAACAGCTTCCATTCCGTCTGGATCAGCTTAATTTTATTCTTTAATTCTTCCAGAGCCAGCTGATAAAGGACGGGAATCTTTCTCCACTCCTCTAGTTGCTTGGCGTCAACACTGTTTTGATCCAGCTGTAGCTGAAATTCCTGCAGGGGTAATGGGACAGCATTCAGGTGCTTCCAATCCGGTTCATTCACAGAGCATTCTCCTAAATGAGGCTTATGATGTCCTCGATCTTTTTCGTAAAAATGCATTATCGTATACATTGTACACTATGTCAAAACCTACAGGCAAAGGAGAGACGGACAAAGAAAAAAAGAAATACGACAAGAATTATAGTGGTAAAACCGAGTAATCCGATGTATAATTACAAAAATGCTGATTTGGAGCATTTAATTCTTTGAAAAAAATCACAAATGTAGAGTATCCATCATTAGATTAAAAATATAAATTACAGAAAAGAGGAAAAGAAAAATGGCAAAAGTAGAAAGTTTTCAATTAGATCACACGATTGTAAAGGCTCCTTATGTAAGAGCAGCGGGAGTAGAGCATGACGAAAAAGGAAGCACAGTACAAAAGTATGACTTGAGATTTTTGCAACCCAATGAAGATGCACTTCCGACAGCAGCTGTACATACGCTGGAGCACTTATTAGCCACGTATCTGAGAGATGAAATCAAAGGAATTATTGATATCTCTCCTATGGGATGCAGAACGGGGTTCTACTTGATTTTATGGAATGAACATGAGCCTGAGGAAATTGCACTCGCTTTGGAAAAAACCTTGAAAAGAATTCTGGAAACGACAGAGGTCCCGGCTGTTACTGCTTTGGAATGTGGGAACTACAAGGACCACTCCCTTTTCTCTGCGCAGGAATATGTGAAAATTGTATTGGAAGCAGGCATTAGCCGCGATCCTTTCGAAAGAGTATTGTAAAATCTATGATTTCGATTGACCTATCTCATCAGACAGCGGTAGTGACAGGCGGTAAGTCAGGCATAGGCAAGGGAATTGTAGAGCTTTTCATTCAAAGCGGAGCTAAAGTGATTTCTGCTGATATCTCTTATGAAGAGCCGTATAGAGTGGTCAATCCACAGTTGGTTGAAACTCAATTGGACATATCCAACCCGGATGATATCGAAAGATGGTGCGATCTCCTCATCAGCGAAGCGGGGGTTCCTGATATATTGGTGAACTGCGCGGGTACTTCTACGATGGATTATGTCATTGATAGTGAGTTAGCTGATTGGGAGAAAGTATTTTCGATCAATTCAACCGGATTATATGTAACGTCCAAACGTTTTGCCAAAGAAATGGTGGCTGCTCGTAAAGCAGGACGAATTATTCAAATGGCTTCGCAGGCTGGAAAAAATGGATATCGGGCGATGGGCGGATATTGTGCTTCCAAACATGCGGTTCTCGGCTTGACCAAGGTGATGGCCATTGAGCTTGCCCGGCAAAATATTTTGGTAAATGCGGTCTGCCCTGGCATTGTAGAAACGCCGATGAAGCATCGTGAACGGATTGAAGGAGGCGTCATTCGCGGAATGACCGCTCAAGAAATATACGAAGAAGATTGTTCACAGGTCCCTTTGGGGAGAACGGCCGAGGTGGAGGATGTTGCCAATGTAGTGCTGTTTTTGGCAAGTCCGCTCTCTGCATACATGACAGGACAAGCTATTAATGTTACAGGTGGAATGACGATGCACTAGCATACTAGCATGATCTGGGGGAAAACAACATGAGAAAATCGTTCGTTTTACTATTAGGGATTAGTTTATTATTAGTTGCCGCAGGATGTGGTACTAAAAGTTCGGACAGCAATGGCTCCGGCGCCGCTTCCGGTTCGGAAACGCAAAAAGTAGTCATCGGATCCATGGGCTCTGACGCCCAGATATGGAAGCATATTGCCCAGTCCCAGGCTGCCAAGGATGCCAAGCTGGACATTGAAGTGAAAGAAATTAACGGTGGAATCGAAACGAACAATGCAACCAAAGAAGGCGAAGTAGACGTGAATGCATTCCAATCATGGGCGTACCTGGTTAGCTATAACAAAGAGAGCAAAGCCGATTTGAAGGCAATAGCCACAACCTATCTGGAGCCGATGGGGATTTATTCGCAAAAATTCAAAAGCATCGATGAAGTGACTGACGGGGCTCTGGTAGCTTTGGCAGACAACCCGGCCAATACGGCAAGAGGTTTGAAGTTATTGGAAGCCTCCGGTTTGATCAAGCTTAAGGCTGACTTTAATGATGCCTTGGGTACAGTCAATGATATTACTAGCAATCCTAAAAACCTGAAATTTGAACTCATTGATGACAAAACAGGACCACGAGTGATTCAAGATGTAGGCTTGGTGCTGATTGGGAATACGATTGCTTTAGAAGGGGGCCTGAATGTACTGAAAGATTCCTTGTTCCATGAGGAAATCAGTCAGGCAACCAAAAATAATATTAACGTTCTGGTGACTTCATCTGATAAGGCAAATAACAAAGGGCTGCAAAAGTTAGCGGATCTCTATCATAACGAGGATACTCAAAAATTCATTAAAGATGAATTTGGCGGTACCAAAGTAGAAGTTAAAGAGCCGGTTTCTTATTTGGAAGGACAAACTACAACAAAATAAACTTATGAGGTCAGCCAGTTTTTCGGGTTGACCTCTTTTGTTAGTAGTCGGCTTGAGTTTGAGCATGGGTTTCGATTCGATAGTGTTTGGGGGAGAATCCCTTTATCTTTTTAAAAATTTTCGAGAAGAGTAAAGGATCGTTATAGCCGACTGAACGGGAAATATCACCGATCGAAAGTTCAGCGTTTCCCATCATTTCACATGCTTTGTTGATCCTATAGCGAACCAAATAATCCTGAATGCTTGTGTTCACTTGTTGTTTGAATAACGAACATAAATAGCTCCGATTGAGTCCGATAAAATTTGCAATGTGCTCAATGGTAATCTTCTGAGCATAATTCATTTCGATAAAATCCTTCACTTTTTCCACGTAAATTTCCGCCCGGCTTTCCTTTTGTTCAGGAGGTGTTACCGGACCGAACTCTATAAGCTCCGATAACATTAGGCATAGCAGACCGGTCAGTCTGGTTTCCCGAGCTTTATGGCATCCACTTGATTCGTTCATGAGCTGCAAATACTGATAAATCAAATGGTCTCCTTCAAAGTTGAGGATTGGACGCGTCATCGTTAGGCCTGCTTGCTTGAGGAGTGTTTCTGCCAGTACCCCGTTAAAACCAAACCAGCAATAAGACCAAGGATTCACCACATCGGCTTGATAATAAGTGATGACTTGGGGGCAGATTAGAAACCACTGTCCTTTCCGCAAGCGATAACTGAACCCGCCAACCTCGAAGGTACCCTCTCCGTCCAAAACATAATGGAGCAAATAGTGATCTCTTATCGCAGGTCCAAAAAAGTGACTGGGTATGCATTTCTCTATACCAAACTGAGTTAGATACAATTCAGAGTGCTGTTTACTACGTGGCAAATACTCTATCACGGTAAAATCTCCTTATGTAAAATTATCAAGCATTATAACATAAATAGTGAGCACCATGCCATGTACTTCATATCTAAAATTAATATATGATTTCTGTAGAGCCTGCTGCTATATTGTTGGATCTTATCAAGCTTTACACCATATGAGCTTAGTTGATGCCTGCTACATAAAGATTCTTCTAAGTGCCTTTTTGGTGTGGATCTCCGATGATTATTATCTAAGAGAGGGGTTATTTTCCCAATGGGTATCATTGTTCAAGAGCAAACGGGGCTGTTTCATCTACAGTCGTCGGGCATGAGTTATATTATTCAGGTTGTGGATGGATTTCCTGTGCATGTATACTGGGGAGATAGGCTGAAGCATCGCGAATCAACGGCCGATCTATTGCCTCACACTTCTGCGACGGCTGGATTGGATCGGCTTCCGCAAGAGTATCCGCAGTATGGGAGTGGAGACTTCCGTACCCCGGCGTATCAGGTAGAACTTGAGGATGGAACTCGTATTACGGAGTTGAAGTACGATGGTTACCGTATCATGAAGGGAAAGCCATCATTAAGCGGACTTCCGGCCGTATATACCGAGAATGAAGACGAAGCGGATACGCTGGAACTGGAATTAAAAGATGCCTTTTCAGGTCTTAAAGTGGTTCTTCTTTACACCGTTTTCGCGGATCGAAACGTAATCGCTCGTTCGGCTCGTTTGAGTAATGCGGGGGAAAAGAATCTTAGGCTCCTTCGTGCACTAAGTGCCAGTGTCGATTTTTCGGGTAAAAGCGATTTGGAATTCATGTATCTTTCGGGAGCATGGGCTCGGGAAGGGAATATTACCCGCAAACCAATTCTTCAAGGTGAAACCCGAATTGATAGTAAAAGGGGCATGAGCAGCCATCAACTCAACCCTTTTACTGCATTGGTCACTCGGGAGACAACGGAAAGCTATGGCGAGGCATTCGGCTTTAGCCTTGTGTATAGCGGGGGCTTTGAGGCGGGAGCAGAAATGGATTCATTTGGCTCCACACGGTTTAACATCGGCGTGAACTCCTTTGACTTTTCGTGGTTACTGAGCCCAGGGGGGAGTTTCCAAACGCCAGAAGCCGTTATGGTTTACTCCGGTCAAGGCCTGGGAGATATGTCGCGGACGTATCATCGCTTGTATCGGACTCGACTTTGCCGAGGGAAATATCGGGACGAAGAAAGACCTATTCTGGTCAACAACTGGGAAGCTACCTATTTTGACTTCAATGCAGATAAGTTGGTATCGATCGCGAAAGAGGGGGCTGAGCTAGGCATCGAACTATTTGTCTTAGATGACGGTTGGTTCGGAAAACGAGATTCCGACAATTCGTCTCTTGGCGATTGGTACGAGGATCGTCGGAAGCTGCCAGACGGACTTGCGGATGTCGCGAAACGTATCAATCAGCTGGGTCTTGAGTTCGGGCTCTGGTTTGAGCCAGAGATGATCTCTCCAGACAGTGAGTTGTACCGGGAGCATCCGGACTGGTGCCTTCACGTTCCGGGACGGAGGCGCAGCGAAGCCAGATGGCAACTAGTGCTGGACTATACTCGCAAGGAAGTGCGCGATTTCATCTACGATTCGCTGGCTGCCATTTTCTCCAGCGTGCCGGTTTCTTACGTGAAATGGGATATGAACCGCTGCCTGACGGAAATCGGTTCCGCTGCTCTGCCGCCGGAACGCCAATCCGAGACTGCCCATCGCTATGTTCTTGGATTGTATGAGTTATTGGAGCGCGTCACCACTGAATTTCCGCATATTCTTTTCGAGAGCTGTTCAAGTGGCGGAGGACGCTTTGATCCAGGCATGCTTTACTACATGCCTCAAGTCTGGACTAGTGATAATACCGATGCGGCGGAACGCCTGAAGATTCAATATGGAACTAGCCTTGTCTATCCTGTAAGCGCAACCGGGGCGCATGTCTCGGCAGTTCCGAACCATCAAGTTGGACGCATAACGCCCCTTGATTTTCGAGGTGATGTAGCCATGTCCGGGAATTTTGGATATGAGCTTGATCTCACGAAATTCACCGATGAGGAAAAAGAGACGGTCAAACGCCAAATCGCAGTCTACAAGCAGATTCGTGGTTTAGTACAGAAGGGTGACTTGTATCGCCTAAAGAGTCCGTTTGAAAATAACGAGTCGGCTTGGATGTTTGTTTCTGAAGACCAAGAGGATGCCATCGTCTACTATTTCCAAGTGATGGCTGTCCCGAACGCGCCTTGGCGAGCCCTCCGCCTTGACGGACTTAATCCAGAACTCGAATATGAAGTTCAGTCAGGAAATAGCGGGCAAAAGTCTATCCATGGGGGGGATAGGCTTATGAAGTTGGGGCTTCCTCTTGTCTACAGACAGAAAGACTATGAAAGTGGATGGTTCAGGCTCCGGGCAATAAAGTCCGGCAAGGTCTAAAGGATCAGTACAACAGTAAACTGCCAAAAGAGAAAAAACAATCGATTAGGTTATGCCCCTTTTTATATGAAAAGGGGCATTTTGCGCGTAGCAGCCGCACTGATCTGAGAGGGGGGAAGCCTTGTTTTTTATACGAATGATGAATGACATGAAACTGAGGAAGAAAATGACGCTTACATTCATTTCGGTAGCCGTTCTTCCCTTGCTGTTATGCGGTCTGTTTCTGACCGGGAGGCTTCGAGAGATTGTCATTAAGAACGCCTTTATGCAAGCATCCAACAATGTTGAAAGGGTCCGAAATCGTACAGGAGAACTGATTAAAGTTCCGCTGGACATCTCGTACCGGCTAACCAATGACAGCCGGATGAAGATGGTGGCCAGCCAAAAGTATAACAGCTACCTCGAAGTCATTCAGGCATACCGGGGGTATACGGATATTCGTGACTACCTCCAGTTATACAAAGAGATATCCGGCATCCGTGTCTATGTCGCTAATCCAGGAGCGCTTAACAATTGGGAATTTATCCAGCCTGACGATACGATCACAACCGCAGATTGGTACAAGGAGGCTATAGATCAGAAAGGTTTGGCCGGATGGGATTTAATCAAGGATGAGAGGGACGGTTCCGATTATCTCAGTCTAATTCGTTCATTCTCAGTGGATTCACTAGGGCGAAAAGGAGTTCTGGTCATGAATGTAAACAAGCGCCAATTAAATTCAATCCTAGAGCAGGAATCGTTCCCTACCTTGATCGTAGATAACCGAAATCAGATCGTCGCGTCTAATGAAGTAAAGTTGTTCGGGAAGAATCTTTCCGAAATTCATGCTGACGAAAATATACTTTTTAATCAGGAAGGAAGTTACAACACGTTCATCAACGGAAAAGCGTCAAAAGTGGTTATTGTAAATCTAATTCCACAGAACAGCTGGAACGGACTTCGCGTCATTTCCATCTTTTCCGTTTCAGAGATCACCCGCGATGCCAATCAAGTGATATGGCTTGGCGGAATCGTGATCACGGCCAGCCTGATGTTTGCAGTCTTACTTATCTATGCTTCTGCTTCGCTATTATCCAGAAGGCTTCTCCGCTTGAGCAAACATATGACCAAAGTTGGCGCGGGCTCATGGGAAACATTTCTCCATATCGACGGAAAAGATGAAGTCGGTATACTATCAAGGCAATTTAACGCGCTCGTCAGCAGCGTGAACAATTTGGTGCAGGAGGTCCAAGAAACGAATCGTCAGAAAAATCTCGTAGAGCAAAGACAAAACGAGATCAAATTTAAAATGCTGGCCAGCCAGATTAACCCGCACTTTCTCTTCAATTCGTTGGAGTCCATCAGAATGGAGGCCCACATTCGCAAACAGGACGATATTGCTGAGGCAGTATGGCAGCTGAGCACGATGCTTCGCAGCAGTCTGGAGGCTGGTAATGATAAGATTCCGCTACGCAAAGAACTTGAGCGGGTTAGCTGTTATCTTGATCTTCAAAAGTTTCGATATGAAGACCGTTTGAATTATCGTTTAACGGTTGATCCGAATTTGGAGGAGATGTTGGTCCCGCCGTTGATTATTCAACCTTTGGTGGAGAATTCTATTGTGCATGGCCTGGATAACCGAGCAGAAGGAGCTGTCATTGAAGTGAAAGTAAAGGAAATCCTGGAGGGGGTCCGAGTTATGGTACGTGATAACGGGGCCGGTTTCACGGCCGATCGTCTCGCTCTTATACGGGAAGAGCTTGCTGCATCCCTACATGAACAGGAGGTCCAGCGGATTGGATTGCGAAACGTAAACGATCGTCTCGTCTTACTGTATGGGGCTTCTAGTGCCTTAAAAATCGAGAGCGAGCCTGGGAAAGGCACTTGTATTCAGTTTTTCATTCCTGGAGGGAATCCAAATGATTAAGGTAGTGATCGTTGATGATGAACCGAAGCTTCGTCAAGGCCTTCAAACGCTGATTCCATGGGAAAGTCTCGGATTTATCGTTATTGCTGCGGCAGCTAATGGAAAAGAAGCATTGAAAGTCATTGAGGAAAAGACTCCCGATGTCGTAATTGTCGATATCCGCATGCCGGTTATGGATGGTTTACAGTTGATTGAGCACTTGACATCTGACGGTCATCATTTGCATTTTATGATTCTCAGTGGATATGCCGACTTCGAGTATGCCAAACAAGCGATCAAATACGGGGTTGTCGGCTATCTCCTTAAACCGGTGGACGTCGCTGAAATGTCGGCCAACTTAAAGCGGATACGCGAGCGGATTGAAGAGGAGCGACTTCAAGGAGAGTGGCGTGAGAGGGAGATTATGAGTCGTGATTTTTGCCTGCATAGCCTGCTCATCCCGCAAGAGAAAACTGAGGATCCTGCCAAATTGAGAAGTAAGGCAAAAGAAGCGGATTTGTTGTGGACCAGCTATGAAGTCGTAGTCGTCTACCCGCGTGTTTCTGAAGTGGATCGTGCCGATGTGGTAAATCGGCTTTCGATTGAGTTAAAACCAAAGATAGAAGGGCAGATGATGGGGCTTGTAACTGTGATTCCCCCGTATACGGTTCTTCTGCTCAACGAGCTGCTGCGCGGGAGAAAACGACGTGAAAGTCTGTATAACGAGATTCGTAACGCCGTGGGTAATGGACGGTTCGTTGCTGCAACCGGAGGGGGAGTGTCTGTTCCCCAAGATATTTGCAAATCTTTTTTTAAGGCCCAGAAAGCAGTAAAACAAGCTTTTTTCAGCGAGAAGAACCGACTGATAGATCCGTATCCTCTCTTTTCGTCCTCGCTGGATTCTCCCCGATTGTCCGTCAATAAAGCCGAAGAAATGATGGAGGATTTCATCTTCCGCCTGTATTACAGTCTGGAGGTAGGAAACCAGGCTATAGTACTATCGTTGTTGAAAGAGGCGGCAGCATTTTTTCTCAAACAGGGGCAAGATGAGAAATCTGTTAAAGAATCCTTCTTCTTTCTGTCCAATGCAGTCATTCACAAGCTGACCGCGGGTTTCTGCATTGAGTTGAAAGAGACGGAAGCAGTTTCCCGCTTTTTGAATGGGATATACCAGCATGATAACCTAGATGATCTTTTGGAAGAGACCCACCGTTTCCTACTAGCATTGGGAAAAGACTCCGAACACCGTGGAAAGGAGCAGGAATTCAAGAAAATGATCGACTTCATTCATAGGCATTATGCGGACAATCTGAGGCTGGAAACGCTAGCCGGACTACTAAACTACAGTACCGCCTATTTAGGCCAGCTTTTCAAGAACAAGACTGGGGAGTACTTCAACACCTATCTGGACCGAGTCCGCATCCAAAAGGCCAAGGAGCTGCTGGATCAGGGAATGAAAGTATACGAAGTCGCTGAAAGCGTGGGCTATACAAGCGTCAACTACTTTTACAGCAAATTCAAAAGGTACGAAGGCCGTTCACCGTCGGAATATAGAAATCCATAATTTGTGTATGATTTTTTCCGAAATCCGTTGTATGGGCGCGGACTCCTCTCTGTTTTATGATGGATTTTAAGAGAGGGGATGAAAAAAATGAAAGCGGTAACAGTGGTTTCGGAAAAGGCATACAAAAAGACGGAGAGGAATGCTTGGAAGGTATTTAAAAGCCAGAGGTATCTTTACTACATGTCCATTCCGTTTGTTATTTGGGTTTTTGTCTTCCAGTATTTGCCGCTATGGGGCTGGACAATGGCCTTTCAAAAATATAAACCCGGTTTGAGTTTTTTTGAGCAAAAGTGGGTGGGCTTGGAGCATTTTCGTACTTTGTTCCGAGATGATCATTTCTACCAAGTGCTGCGGAACACGCTGGCTATGAGTCTTATGGGACTGATCGCCGGTTTTATCGTGCCGGTTGTCTTTGCTTTACTGCTCAACGAGGTTCGTATCCAGGTTATAAAACGATTTGTTCAGACGGTATCTTATCTGCCGCACTTTGTTTCATGGGTGGTTGCTGCAGGCATTGTCACCAAAATGCTTTCAGCGGATGGCGGTGTCGTGAATGATATGTTCATGGGTCTAGGCATCATCGAACAGCCGATCCAGTTTATGGCCCAAGGTAAATTATTTTGGTGGGTTGTAACCTTCGGAGACATCTGGAAGGAAACAGGTTGGAACGCCATTATTTATCTGGCTGCCATCGCCGGTATTGGTCCTGAATTATACGAGGCTGCGCGGGTCGACGGCGCTAGCCGATTCCGGCAAATGTGGCATATCACGCTGCCAGGGATCCGGCCGACCATTATCATTCTCCTGATTATGTCGATTGGTCATTTGCTCGGTACGGGATTCGAGAAACAATTTTTGCTGGGCAATCACCTGGTCATTGATTACTCTGAAGTACTTGATTTGTATGCGCTTAATTATGGTCTGGCGATGGGACGTTACTCTTTCGGAACGGCAATTAATATCTTTAATTCGGTGATAAGCCTGATCCTATTGTTTGCGGCTAACGGAATCTTTAAGCGCTATACCAACGAGAGTATTATGTAAGGAGGATGAAGGACATGGAGGCTGTCAAAAGCAGTACGCCAGTCGGCCGATTAAACAACTGGCTTAAGGCGAAATCACCACAAGATCGAATCTTAGAAGTCGTTGTTTATCTTTTCATGATTGTGGTAACCGCTCTAACAATCTATCCGTTCTTAAATGTACTGGCTATCTCTTTTAACGATTCGGTAGACACCATTAGAGGTGGGATCACCATCTGGCCAAGGCAATTTACTTTAAAGAATTACGATTTGATTTTCACCTATGAGGGGTTAATCACTGGGTTCAAGATCTCCTTTCTGCGGACCGTCATTGGCACCGTAGCGGGCTTGGCCAGCGGTTCGATGCTTGCGTATACGCTTGCACGAAGTGACTTTCAAGCTCGAAGGTTCATCTCAATCTTTCTTGCCGTCACTATGTATGTTTCCGGAGGGTTGATTCCAGGTTTTATCCTGATGAAGGAATTGCATTTAATTGATACATTTGCCGTCTATATTTTACCCGGCCTTGTAAGTGCGTTTAATGTCTTCATTATTCGTTCCTTCATTGATGGTCTGCCTTATGCGTTGCAAGAATCAGCTAAGCTAGATGGTGCCAACGATTTCACGATATATTGGCGCGTTATTCTTCCTCTTTGCAAACCAGCATTAGCGACCGTAGCGCTCTTCTTGGCAGTAGGGCAATGGAACTCTTGGTTCGATACTTATCTGTTTAATGGGTCTAACGAATCGTTGACGACCCTGCAATATGAATTGATGAAAATTTTGCAGAGTACTACAACGAGCGCAACCAATTCTCAGGATGCTGCCAATATGGCTGAGCGTATGGCACAAGTGTCTCCGGAATCGGTCAAAATGGCAATCACCATCATTGTTACAGTCCCGATTCTTATCGTCTATCCTTTTCTACAAAAGTATTTTGTTAAAGGTATGACGCTTGGAGCGGTAAAAAGCTAAAACGAAGCAGCAAACATTCATTATACAGGGAGGTTTCGCTCCATGAAGTCAAGAAAAAACAGAATGATCGTATCTTTCGTAATGTCACTGACTTTAGTGGCGACCCTTGCAGGGTGCAGCGGTAATAATCCGTCCGAGGCTACCAAGGCCGTAACAACGGGTGACATCACGCTTACTTATTTTTCGGAAGACTCCAGCACAAATTGGAATGGCATGAAGGATGAAGTCGGTAAGGTCATCGCTGAAAAAACTGGAGTAACCCTTGATGCTGAATTCGCTGTCGGTGACCCGGTCCAAAAGATTTCATTGATTGCTGCCACAGGAAACTATCCTGATTTAATCGCTGCTAAGGCGGATGTTGGCAAATTTGTCGATGCTGGCGCAATCATTGATCTGACGGATTTGATCGACAAGCATGCACCAAACATCAAAAAAATGCTGGGTGACAAGCTTGTTCGAACAAAGTACAGTTTGGACGACCCATCAATCTATGTGATTCCAACTTGGTCTGCTGTCGAAGAGAAAAAAATCAAACCCGACGTAGGATTTAAAATCCAACACCGTGTCGTCAAGGAAGCGGGATACCCAGACATTCGTACGGTACAGGATTTTGAAAAAGTCATTAAGGACTATCTAACCAAGCATCCGACGGATGAAAATGGCAACAAAAATATCGGACTGTCCCTAAATGCGGACGATTGGCATATGTACCAGGTAACGAACTCAGGATTCCAAACAACAGGGGGACCAGACGATGGTGAATACTACATCGATCAAAAAACACACCAAGCGACTTATCATTTCCGTCGACCGGAAGAAAAAGAATATTTTCGCTGGTTGAATCACATGAATGCCATTGGATTACTTGATCCGGAAAGCTTTGTGCAAAAGACTGACCAGTTTAAAGCGAAAGTGGCTTCAGGTCGCGTACTGGGCCTGGCCGATCCGGAATGGGACTATGGCGACGGACAAAATGCGCTGAAGGCGGAGGGCAAATTCGATCAGACTTACGGTCATTATCCAGTTACCATGAGCAAGGAGTACAAGGATACCAACTTCTGGCTGCCTGGTTTTGATGGGGGGTACGGAATCTCAATCTCTAGCAAATGCAAGGATCCGGTACGCGCTATCCAGTTTCTCGACTTTCTAGCATCGGAAGAGGGGCAAGTCCTGAATAACTGGGGAATTGAAGGAAAGCATTACACGATGAAAGACGGCAAACGGACGATTACTCCGGCTGTACTTGAACGGATAAACAATGACAATGCGGCTTTCCAAAAAGAGTCTGGAATCGGCCTATATTGGAACTTGTCGGTCCATTATGGTGATGGCATCGAGGACTCAACCGGCAACTATTTCACTCGTAGTTATCCAGAACTGCTGACAGCGACTTACAATAAGTCGGAGAAGGAAGTTCTTAAGGCTTATAAGATCGAGCACTGGAAAGATCTATTCCCGAAGGAAGAGGAATTTCCGCCTAGAGCATACGGAGCAGCATATACAATGTCTCTTCCCAATGACGATCCGGCTGTTATTCTTGGAGCCAAGATGAAGGATATTACATGGAAACGAATTCCGGAAGCTGTCATGACTAAACCGGAAAACTTCGACAAGGTTTGGGATGCCTATATGGCAGAACTAGAGAAAGCTGGAGTGCAAGAAATGGAACAATCCTTTACCAAGCATATCCAAGACCGAATTAAGCTGTGGTCCACGAACTAACTCGTTTCGCATAAAAGAACGGGGCCGTTTCCACTTTCCTGCCGGAGAGGAGACGGTCCTTTTTCATAATGTTCTCTTGGTTAGAAAAGTAGCTACATTAACGAAACGGGAGAATAGAAATATGGAGCATTTGAGGTACAAATAAACAGCGGCTACCCTGGTTATTTTCAGAGGCGGCCGCTGTTTGTTAGAGGAAGACTACTTCGTTACTTTACGACGCTGGATGGGACGGTATAGTTACGGATACGTTCAAAGTAATTTACTCCGCTTCATTCTTGGACGAAGTAAATAGGTCTTCGGGAAGCTCATCCCTCGTGATCACGTAATCGCTGTTGAACACTTTTATGAGATGATCCAGGGAGTTATATTGTCCGTTGCGGATGAAGTCGCCTGTCCATGTGGTGAAAAAGAGCCAATGCGCTGAATATGTTTGAAGTAATTCAGGATCGCCAATCGGGCCGTTTTCGGACAGACCAACCAGCTTCTTGCCTTGCACGAGATTCGCCAAGCTGTCATACTTGCCGATACTTGGGCTATAATTAGCCGCCTGGTTGTAGATATCCACACTTACAATATCGACGACATCGTCTCCCGGATACCACTCGGGGCTCTCAGAGTTCCATACCCAGATCAGGTTGTTCAGGTGATGGTAGTTTGTTAGGCGGTCGTACATGATATGGTACAGTTGCTTGGCGGAGTCTGGCCCTTGGGCGCCCCACCAGAACCATTTGCCCTCCGCCTCGTGCAGCGGTCTCCACAGCACCGGAACGTGAGCGTCTTGGAGACGTTTCAACTGAGCAGCAATAGCATCGATATCCCTTAGGATAAGCTGATACTCTTCCGACTCGGGATGAGTGAGCGCATATTGAACGTCGAATGTAGTAGCGTCCTTGTAAAACCCGCGCCACCATTCTTTGCCGGGAATATCATGCAGTCCCTTAGGAGCATTCCAGTGCCATGCGAATGTGACAATTCCACCTTCTTTGGCCCATTGAATCGCCTTTTCCACTTCAGTTGAGGTGGCGCCATGTTCGATGCGAGAGGGGGAATAATCCATCATGTCCGTTGATAACATCGCAGGATACTTTCCAGTTTGGTCTTTAATCCACTGGGCATCCTCAAGAGTGTGCTGACCGGAAAGAATATTGCTGCCGTAACTATCGACGAGATAACCCATAAGTGCCTTGGTTTCCGCAGTCGCATTCGGGTTTACTGGCTTTTTCTCAATCTGATGCAATTTCGGGGGGGACACTGCTGACAGCTTGACGTAGTCGATATGATATTGGTCCGAATCGACATTGAACTGTATGGTATTGTTTCCCGCACTCAGCATCAGTTTACCGCCAGATACCTCTGTGTAGCTTGCTGTTGTCGGGAGTGATGTTTCGCTGGTCTGGCCATTGACCACCAATTGAGTCTTTTTGTCTCCATTGGGGTTACTGTAACCGATTGCAAGATTGTAAAGCCCGCTTGAGGCTGCGTTATAGGCAAAGGTTAACGACCCTGTGCCTTTAAAGGCTGCGTAACCGGTACCGGAATAACCCGTATCAGCAGCTTCGATGCTGACCTCACCAGTAATGGCTCCGTCTTCGGCTTCCATTTTGCTTATTGCAGCAGGCAGATTGGCGAATTCAACCTTCACATACTCGATCCCGTAATATCCCCAGCCTCTTGAAAAAGTCAGCTCGTTTGTGCCAGCATTCAGCATGATCTTAGTTACCATTTTCTCGTTCACCGCCGCACCTTTCGGAGGAGCAGCCAGCGTTACGTTTTCAGCCATTGTGCCATTGACCTTGATGCTGGTATCCTTGGAGCCGGTGTCCGCCGGAATGTAGTAGCCGAGGCTCAGCCTATAAAGACCTGCTGTAGGCACGTTCACTTTAAACGTAGCCGTCCCGTCAGACTTTCCTGAGTTTGGGTCATAGTCATAAAAGAAGGATACATAGCCATCGCCTTTATAAAGCGTATCGCCGGTATAGGGTATATTCCGTTTTTCTACCCCGTAACCTTGAAGAATTGCATTTTTGGAGCTGACGACAATTGGAGAGGGGCTACCGTCAGTGACCAAGTGAGCTGATTCTGCTTTTGCTAGGCTTGGAATTAAACTGAGAGATACCAACAAAAAGGATAAGAGAACAAAACTGAGAATACTGAAAAACCTTTTTTTCCATGGGTCTGGCATATGACTCACTCCTTGAATTAGATGTTAAAGCCTTAGTTAACCTGCAACGCATAGTAAAGAAAACGCTTTCATAAGTGTGTACATATTAAGTACGCTTTGAAGTAATCGATGACAGGTGATTAAGGACCAGCTTGCACTTTTAAACATTCCTTCTTCATTTGTATGCGTTTTCAATTTTTGTCATTAATTTTTTCAGTGCCTCACCTCTCTTTAATTTCATCATAAATTAGACGCGAGGCAGGAACCATACAATGAATTTCGGGAAAAATCATCCTTAAATTATGGATTTTTATACTCCGGCGGCAAACAATTTATCTTTATAGAAATGTATAACCCAATATTTTTTAAGGCTATATGGAATAAGCGGGAAGAATAGTTTCAATTTGTGGTATCATGCCAGTAGGTATTCCACGCATAGGAAAAGTATGACTAATGAAAGGGACTAATAAATGATTTCTCATCAATTGCTTACCTACGAAACAATTAGTCAATTAACTGACCAGATTAATAGAGACCAACACTTGTTATTCTATAGCTATTTAAGTCAACGTAAGGAGCAGGCTAAATTTGTTGGTCAATATGTAGACGACAAGCTGACAGCGGTCTTAGCATACTTTTGTGGGCTATCCTTCCCTGCATTTTCTTTCCATTGCATAAATCGCGAGAAACTTAACTTTCCAGCTCTTATTGCTTTTACTGAGGAAATCATTCAACTTAAGAAAAATACTGTTTGTGGTACAATCCTCTGTAATCGTGACCTTGAACTTTTTCAATCTCATGGTCTTATAATGGGTAACCCACAACGTTTTTTAACAATGAAGCATATGGATCAATCGAAACTGCTCGATTCAAACTGGGCTGAGCTTGTTAAGGAAAATGACCTTTCAGATATAGTGGATTTATTACGAAATGGCGGCATGAAATTTTTTACGAGGAGCGAACTCGAACAATATCCTTTCCTTGGGATAAAGGAATGTGGTCATTTTATTGCCGTGGGCGGCTTCCACTTTTATGATTCTAAACTCGTTGAGCTCGGAAACATATACACAAGCCCTACCCACAGAGGGAAAGGCCTAGCAAAGCACTTGACGAGCCAACTTACAAAACTGGGCAGATCACTTTCATCAGATATCTACCTGGGAGTACTGAAGGAGAACCAAGCCGCTGTATATCTTTACGAGGGCTTAGGCTATGAGATCACGGCTGAGCAAACTATTGTTGATTTTAAGCTATCTATTGATTGACGAACTAGGCCGCTGTCGCGCGCCGATTGAGAAGTACAACGGAATATAGGTGACTGTTGGTATTAGAGCGGTATCAGGTAACTGTCAGACTGGGGAATCACCTATTCTCGCCTACTTATTCTTGGGAGAAGTCATTTCTGCATTTCAATTCATCGGTGGAATGATGACTTTATTCGGTATGAGAATGTATTTTTGGACAAAATCATTAAAGTATACAGTTGCAAAATATTAAATTTGTAACTGATTATCGTGAAAGTTAGAAACAATCAATGAGGAGAAGGTTTAGATGGCAACGATTGATGATTTTTTGAAACTAGATATTCGAGTTGGAACCATCATTAAAGCTGAGTTTTTTGCAGAAGCAAAAATACCTGCTATTAAACTTGAAATTGATTTTGGACAAGATATCGGTGTAAAAACTTCGAGTGCACAAATTACAGAAAGATATGTGGCTGAAGATATTATAGGGGAACAAATCATAGGTGTAGTCAACTTTCCACCTCGACGGATAGCAGGCTTTAACTCAGAGGTATTGGTTCTTGGAGGAATACCCGAAAAGGGGGATGTGGTTCTATTGAAACCAGATATCAAACTACCTGATGGAACACCTATTGGGTGATAGAACGCTTGGATAATCTAACAGGACATGATCGTTCAATAGCAAGTTAAAACAGATAGTGGCAGGCTAGGGCTTTATTTTTAAGTCCTAGTCTGCCACTTTTTTATTTGGTCTGTCCAAATTTTATTTGATTTATTATTGGTCTGCACAATTCTCCATACCAGCTATACGCCGTATCCCTATCTGGCTGGGATGCTGCGTGTCCCCTCTGTCATCGGGGAGGCGCAGAGCGGGCACACTGGCGGCGTGCTTGTGCTAGCCGCGCTTGTACGGCGTCCGCTTGTTGTGTCGCGACGCATCCACGCTTTGCAAGCGCCGTCGGTACATTTCCACACGGGCACGCTGATGCGTGGCTCCGCCGGAGACCCTGCCACCGACGAGGTTGTCCGTGCCGTAGCGCTGCCTGGTCCCGGCCTGCTGCTCACGCGGGTCGCTGTGCCAGACGCTGGCGATCCAGCGCCAGCACGGCTGCCATACCCGGAAGCACCCTTCGCTTGGCCAAAGCTACTGCGGCGTGTTTCTGGCTTGGAAGCCTCAGGGGTGACCCCATAGGCTTCCAGCAGGAAGCGTGACACGGCGGCAGGCTTGCCATGATTAGAGGCGGGGGAGGTGATGTATAGCAACTCCTTCGCCCGGGTGACGGCCACGTAAGCGAGGCGGCGCTCTTCTTCAAGCGCTGCATCGTTATCCACAGCTGTAGTTGGGGCGGCGCCTGCCCGCCGATCCTCCGGCAGCTCGCTGTGCAGCGCCGAGCTGTGCGGCAGAATGCCTTCGCTGGCTCCGATCCAATATACGCAAGGGAATTCCAATCCCTTGGCGCGGTGGATCGTCATGAGCCGAACAGCATCGCTGTCTTCCTCTCTGCGCAGCGATTCCATTTGGCGGTGACGCTCGGAAAGCTCGTCCGCAAAGCTGACGAACGCCTCCACAGTGTCAAACCGCTTGGCTGCCGTTTCGAGCTCCTCCAGACTTTCTTGCATCGTTTCCTTATAATGAGTCCACGCGCCCGTATCTCCACTTTCCAAATATTTGTCATAAAAGACGCGCCGCATTTCTTGAATGGCATAGGCAGGTTTCATGGTAGTGAGACTGCGAATCAGACGAATACGCTCTTTCACTTGTTCGCGCTGAAAATCACGTAGACGATCCCAGCGGCTGAGATGAATCAGCGGGTATTTTTTAGCCTGCTGTTTCTCCTCGCGCATAATCCATTCCATACCCGCCTCACGGGAGACGTACAGCGGCCCAAGGGTGCTCGGAATGGATTCCATACGCCGGGGATTTAGCGACAAGCGCAGGTGATCCATTAAAGGACGAATCAGGGACTGATCATAAAATACAGCCCCTGCTCCGTACTGAATAAATGGGACATCCCGCATAATTAATTGCTCAAAAATAGATCGGCTTCCGCTGGCTGTTCGGTGCAAAATAGCGATATCCCGGTAGCGCAGCCGACCTTCCTCTACCTGCCCGAGTAGATGGGTAACAATATGCCCCGCTTCCTCCTCGGGTCCGGATGGGGTGGCAAACTGCGGCGGCAAGCCTTCACGCCCGGCAGCCGAAAGGCGCTTGGAGCGTCGATGAACATTTTTGGCGACGATGTTGGAGCCCAGCCCCAAAATGCGTGCATCACTGCGATAATTAATATCCAGAGTAATGACCTTTGCATCCTTATAGACCTTGTCAAACTCCAGAATGGATTCCTGGCGTGCCCCATTAAAGGTATAGATCGTCTGGTCATCATCCCCCACAACCATCAGATTGCGATGTCGGGCAGCCAACCGCTGCACCATCTCATATTGGAGGGCATTCGTATCCTGAAATTCATCGACCATGATATGTGAAAAACGTCGCTGAAGCGGCTGAAGCACATCCGGGTCACGCAGTAGTGCGGAGGCACGCAGCAGAATATCGTCAAAATCCATTTTATTGCGCTCCTGTTTCCACGCTTCATAAGCGAGCATGGCACGCTTGGCATCCGATTCCTCGCGCACGGTTTCCGGCAGCTCGTCCGCGCTGCGGCCTTCCGCTTTCCAGGCGGAGAGGGCAGACAGCAGGCTTTCCGGCTGGAAAGCTTCGCTGAGCCCAAGCTGCCGCAGCATCATTTTCATGACGGTATGCTGGGCCTGCGTTTCACCGAACACTTCATCTTGCACGCCGCGATGCCGCAGCATCGCCAAAGCGAATGAGTGAAACGTGCGTGCCTGAACTGCACGTGCAGCGGCAGGGCGCACACCGGGTAATCCCGCGATGCGCAGTTTCATCTCGGCAGCTGCCTTGCTGGTGAAGGTCACCAGCAGAATGGACGATGCAGGAACATCCCGCATCGCCATCAGGTAGCCTGCGCGGGCAGCCAGCACTGTGGTTTTGCCGCAGCCAGCCCCTGCAAGGGTCAGTAGGGGACCTTTGCCGTGGCGGACGGCCTGAATCTGCGGGCGGTTCAGGTGAATGCCGGCGTTCTCTAAAGCACGGAAATAAGCCGAGTCTTGGTCGGTATCGGGTACCAGCGTCATACTGGTATCCATGGAAGCACGACGTGCCTGAGGGCTCGACGTTGAATAAGGAACCCCGATGGGTCGGGGGTAAAAAGAAGGATTTGGGTCCATAATCCTGAAACCCCTTTCGTTCTTAAAATCTTCCATTTTCACAAATGGGGGTAGTTTTTGGTATGATAGAGTTCTAGTCAGCTTTAGCTGACGATAAGAACAAGGCGATGGACTAAAATAATGCTGAAATTCATGCGGATCTTGCCGAAGCGTCAGAACGTCAATACGTTGACGCCAATGCCTATAGCCTTCAAACAGGCGATATGACCGCATTCCATTATACAGGAGTTCGAGGTTTGCCAACAGAAAAAAACTTTGGGATATACGGACGGTACAGTGAAATCCGGCTGGATATGGGGAGGAAATAACGATGAAGCTGATTCAACGTATAAAGGAAGGCGCTAATCGCGCAACAGAAAAGGCGCAGCATGCTGTCGAGATTAGTAAGATCAATTCACAAATTACAACGATCCAGCAGGAAATGGATGTTCATTTCTTGCGAATGGGTCAAATCTTTTACGAAGGTTATCGCGCATCCGACATGTCGGTGGCAGAAACCGAGATGACACAGCTATCCACTGCTTGTGATGAGCTTCAGGATGAAATTGACGAGCTGCGCAGTAGAATTGCAGAATTGAAGAACGCTCATTTATGCACCTGTGGAGCGGTTGTGCCTCTGGATGCGAACTTTTGCCCTAAATGCGGACGCAAGCTCAATGAAGGACAGGCTGCTTCCAAACAAGTAGCTGCTGTGCGTGAAGAGGTGCCAACGGACGTCTATTCTTTTGATCTGCGCAAGCCAGAGGTAGCGAAGGATGCTGCGCCTGCTTACACGGAGTATGCAGAACATGAAGTAGTCGATCGACATGAACAGGAACAGGATGAGCGGTATGAAACACACGAACCAGCGGGACTAGACCGCGATTATACAGTGTCTGATTTTACACCGGAGGAAAAAGCGGCATTCGACGCTGAGTGGGAGCGCCGTCGTCAGGAAGATCTGGAAAAAGAACACCGTCGTCTTGAAGAACTGGCACGTGAGCGTGAGCGTCAGGAGGAGCTGGACGAGCGGATTCGATATTGGAAGGCCAACAACTCCGGGGCTGAGAAACCGGCAACGCCGTCTGCACAAGTACGTGAAAATGTAAAATGCCAAATCTGCACCGCAGAACTACCCAAAGGGTCCAAGTGGTGCCCGCGTTGCGGAGCTGAACAGATTTAACGCAGCCGAACAGGCTGCTGCAGGACACAGACATAACGCCGGGCAGCATAGGGGGAACAGAATATATGGAGCGTTTGCTGCATCATCTGCGGAATCTGGGTTTTACGGAAATGGAAGCCAAGGTTATGGTCGAGCTTTCGAGGCAAAATGCGGCTTCCGGCTATGAAGTGGCTAAGCGTCTGGGTGCATCACGCTCCAACGTGTACGCGGCTTTACAGCGTTTGGCCGGGCAGGGATACCTCAGAACCAGTGCGGGAGAGCCTGTACGTTACAGCATGCTGCCACCGGCTGAATTGACCCGGATGATCGAAGGACAAATGCAGGAGTCTCTACGTGCAGTGGAGAAAGAAATGCCACGAACAGAACCAACCAAGCCGACCTTTTATAATGCGGAAGGCGATCGGAAGGTACTGGAAAGTCTGACCCGTGAGTTGGAACGGGCAGAGCATGAGATTGTGTTGGACTTGTGGCGCGAGGAAGCCGAACTGCTGCGGACAGAGTTGGAGAAAGCCGAGAGTCGAGGTGTGCGTCTGCTCTGGTCCTGCGATAACGGAGAAAGCATGATGGGACCGTGGTTACCGCTTAGGTCTGGTACAGACGGACAGGAACCAGCAGGGCGTAAGTTTTCTTTTGTTATTGATCGGCGTTGGTGCATGCTGGGTATGCGGGGAGAGAATTGCCCGACACAGGCGCTTATTACCGAGCATCCGGTAATGACAGGCCTGCTGCTTAATCATTTTGCTCAGGATCTTATTCTGTATGAGCTGGAGCATGATATGGGCAGAGAGCTGTCGACCCGGTATGGCTGGCGGTATGAAGGCATTATCGGCAAATATATGTCAGCTGGGGAATAGCTAAAGATTACCGGGTAGGAAGTTCCATCAGTGCCCGGCATATAGATGTAATATAGCCCGCCTTATGAGGCACGAATTGATCCGATGTGATCAGGCGGCGAGTTTTTTCTGGGTTCGGCCCTGACGTAATGCCTTGGGCTTCGATAAAGGGAATATAGCCTTCAAAAAGGGCCAGTGCTTGGTCAAGATCCGCTTCGTACAGTCCGGCTACTTCTTCTTGCTGGAGATGATAAGCTTCCAATGGCTGGTTCGATAGCAGTCCAAACACCGAGCTAACCTCCCGATCCCAAAAAGAGGTGCCCTGGGCGGTACCTTTGCTTTCATACCGAACGGTCATCAGCGGTGTTAATGAGGTAAAGGGAACATGAATGCCCAGTTCTTCCTCCAGCTCGCGAGCTGCCTGAGACATATCTTCGCCTGCCGTCAAATGACCGGCTGCTGTAATATCGTAGCATCCGGGGAAGGTATCCTTCGTATCCTGACGCTGTTGGAATAGCAAGCGACGGCCTGTAGAAGTGTCTCGTGCTAGCCAGCAGTGAAAGGTATGGTGCCAGTATCCCTTGGCATGTGCGTCTCGTCGGGAGGCTGTGCCAAGGGGGTTGTCTTCATCGTCGTAGATATCCAGAAGCTCGCTATTCATCGTGGTTCCTCCTATAGTAAGCAGAAATCAAAGGTCTACTTTACAGTATAACGTGTTTTCTGTCCTAACGATATGAAGGCGGGTGTGGAATGTGGAGTGGCATTTGGGGTATGCTGGGAACATAAGGATTTGAAACATCACATAGATTTATGATTGAAAGGAGCGATTTTACATGGAATGTATAGTACATTTTCGAGTCATGCATCCGGAGGAACCCAAGGAACTTCGCGGGTTGATTATGCTGGAAAGCGGGGGCAAGCCGGGGATTGATCAAATCACGGATATGTTCAAAAATATGGGCTATGATGTCCGCCCAGACAATCCGGAGGAATTGATTTTTAAACCAGTCGATGTCAGAGCCAATTATACATATATCCGGGTTATTGAGCTGGATACGGGTGAGGAAGTCTACCAGGAAGATAGGGATTTGCGCGCGATTTTGGAAACTTTGCTGAATAAACGTTAAACGTTAAAGACCAGGAGAACTAATCGATGAAATGAGATAAAGCGATCCTGTCGCCATTCATAGGAACGGAGAACAATGATGAGATTGTATATTATCCGACACGCAGACCCCGATTACCCCAACAACACCATCACGCCGGAGGGGCATTTGGAAGCCCAGGCACTAGCCAAGCGGCTTTCCAGTCACGGACTGGATCGAATTTATGCCTCTCCTTTGGGGAGGGCTTTGGATACGATGCGCTACACCGCCGACTCTCTGGGTATGACTCATGAAGTAGAACACTGGACGCAGGAGCTGGCTCTAAAGCTGGAGGAAACCCCATACGGTCGTCTTTCCCATTGGGATTTGCCTGGTGAAGTGATCCGTTCCGAGTTGCCCCTGCCGACTCATGACTCTTGGCAGGAGATTTCCTATTATCAGGGAACGCAAAGCCCTGAAACCTTCGAGCGGCTGAAGCTTCATTCCGATGAGTTCCTGAAACGGCAAGGCTTTGAGCGGGTGGAGGGCAGGTACCGGATTCTGAAGCACACTGAAGATCAGGTGGCGGTATTTTGTCATGGCGGCTTCGGGCTGACCTGGCTTGCTCATCTGTTGGAGTTGCCATTGGCCTTGGTCTGGTCCGGTTTTTGGATGCCGCCTAGCTCCGTAACCACGATCTTGTTTGATGAGCGCTCCCAAGAATGGGCAGTTCCCCGTTGCATCGGCTTCGGTGATGTTTCCCATCTGTACGCTGAGGGCTTGCCCGTTAGACCCCGTGGCATTATCACCAATTTCAACTAATTGAATTTTCCATACATGCCAAAACGGCTTAAGACGATAGAGCGTCTTAAGCCGTTTATTGTAGTCATATAAGTGGGTTGAGTCAGCGTGCTTCCACGTACCCTTCCAGCTTGGAAGTGCAATGTGCGCAACGGGTAGCGGCTACAGGAATTTCGGATAGGCAATGTGGACATTCCTTGATCGTTTTTTCCTGAGGAGGTTTTTCTTCCTCTTTGCGTTTCAGCATGTTAATCCCTTTGACCAGCATGAACACACAGAAGGCCACGATCAGAAAGTCCAGCAGGACGTTAATGAACTGACCATAGGCGAGGACCGCGATCCCTGCTTCTTTGGCCTGTGCCAAAGTCTTGCGTGTACCGTCACCATTTAAAGGATCAGCAGCTTGTAAAGCTACATACAAATCTGGAAAATTCATACCTCCCAGAAGCTTACCAATCGGAGGCATAATAATATCGTTTACCACAGAAGTGACAATTTTGCCAAACGCTCCACCGATGATAACACCGACCGCGAGGTCAATCACGTTACCCCGTACAGCGAATTCCTTAAATTCTTTTATAATACCTTTTCCGCTCATGTGAGTGCTCACCTTCTTTGCATAAAATCATTTATCTATAATACATGCTATGTCAATTGAGGGCAATTCCCAATTGATGTATTGCACTTTGTCACAAAATCACATGTTCATTTGTCTTCTATATGTAAACCAATAATGGAGGCGATGTATCGTGAGTTTAAGATTCAATCACAGAACAGTGAGTCCTAGTACGTTCAAGGCGATGATGGAGATGGAGAAATATATTTCCGGTCGTTTTACAGACAAAGTATTGTACGAACTACTGAAAATTAGAGTATCCCAAATCAATGGATGTTCCTATTGTCTGGATATGCATGCGAAGGATCTGCTCAAGCTGGGGGATTATGCTGACCACATTTTGCAGCTAGCCTTATGGCGGGAGGTTCCTTTGTTCACGGAAAAAGAACGTGTTATGCTTGAATTAGCCGAAGCGGTTACTCGTATCTCAGAACAAGGGGTACCTACAGATTTGTATAATCGGGTCAGAGAGCATTTTACCGAGGAAGAATACGTAGATTTGATAACCGCAGTTAACGTGATTAACAGTTGGAACCGGATTGCAATTGCAACGGGCATGTATCCGGGCATTCTTTAATGAACAGGGGGCTATGCTTTGTCTGGCAAAGAACATAGAATTGAACAAGAATCGGTGGATGTAAGTCTGGAAGAGCTGTATCAGAAATATCGCAAATATTCTTTTGCCATTGCTTATCGCATGCTTGGAACGGTTACAGATGCCGAGGATGTCGTTCAAGACTGCTTTGTCGAGCTGAAGGATAAGCCCCTGGATAATATACACAATCCCAAAGCCTATGTGGCCAAAATGACGATGAATCGGTGCCTGAATCTACTGAACTCTGCACGTAAGCAAAGAGAGACATATGTAGGACAGTGGCTGCCGGAGCCGTTGGGTGAAAGCGCAGATCTCCCTGCGGATTGGTTAGAGCGTAAAGATATGATATCTTACGCTTTTCTGGTTTTGCTGGAGCAGCTAAAGCCGATAGAGCGGGCTGTTTTTGTGCTGAGGGAAGCTTTTCAATATGATTACAAAGATATTGCGGAATTGCTGGGGAAGACGGAGAGCAACTGTCGTCAGTTGTTTAGTCGCTCCCGTCGTATTCTATCTTCCGGAGAATCTGCTTTTGAGGCTCAGTCCAGTCGCAATGTGAATAACTCATCCCGAATAAAACTACTAGAACGTTTTACAACAGCTTTTCTTGCCTACGATGTGACTGCTATGCTGGAACTACTGGCTGAACAACCTGTATTTGTGTCAGATGGCGGAGGTAATGTGCATACGGTGATGAGGCCGATGGTTGTACGCAAAGGTGTTCTTGCCCTGTTGACTTCTCGTCGGGTATTAACCGTTTTACGAGAAAGAGATGTGTGCCATACCGTCATCAATGGCGAGGTCCAGCTGGCATTTCTGGAAGACGGAAAAGTGAGAGAAACCTTATGTCTCATACTGACACCGGACGGGGAGCATATTCAGAATTTTTATTTAATGGTTAATCCAGATAAGCTGGGACACATCCATATAGACGAGGATTTTGCAAAAATCCCATAAGCGACTTCCAATGACTAAGATATAGATCGAAATGGTTTAGTTCGTCTATATCTTGCACTCCGGAGCGACTGGAATCGAATTTTTCAAAGTCCTGATAGGACAGAAGAAGCTAGTGTAAAAAAATGAACTGCCCAAACATAAAAAACCTTGATTCCTTGCTTAGGATCAAGGTTTTTTGCTGTTTTCATAACTGCCGGGCTTGATGAAGAGCCAGATCGCCTATCCAGGGAAGCTTGAGCCACTTTCCTTGTCCCGCACGAATTAACAAGATAATCCACAAGGCAAGGCCTGCCAGCGTTAGCAGGGAAGCGAAGAAAGGACCGAGTAGGGGGATGAATCCTACCAGCACATGTCCGATCATGAGGGCTACAAAAAGAAGTATGGATTGCAGTGCGTGAAATAATACGAATCGGCTTTTCTTTTCCAGCATGACAAAGGCCAGCGCGCCAATAAAGGCGAACAAATAGCACAGGACAGCTGCTATATTTTCATCCAATCCTGTGGAAGACTTATAGACTGACATGTCAGGCATATCCTCCTTTATAAAAAGATTCAAGCTAAGTCTCCGTACTATACAAGCTATGAGGACAGGATTGAAGGATATGCCCGATCTCGGTAAAAAAAATGGCTCTACACAAAGGATAAGCGGTCAAGCGAGTGGATATACTCGAATTTGGCGATAACCTTTGGACTGCGCTTCTGTCGCATCGCCCACAAGCTTCGCAGATTCGATGTTCGACTGTAGCCAGACGAGCTTGCAGACTCATTGAACCACTTCCACCTTACGAATTGCCTGATAGTCTTTCCCGAGAATCCGTTTCGGTTCCCGCCAAACGTTTTAGAAACGTATTTCTCCAGTTTAAGGACAATTCTTCAACTTCAAGAATTTGCTTAATACCCTCGATATGATTCTTCTCTTGATGCATAATTCGATTGGCAAATGAAACCGTAATTGCTTTCGGATGGCGATGAAGGAGGGATAGTCCGTCGGCTTTAGAGGCAACTCCCTCCTCCAAAACGCGGAAGTAGAATCCCGTGTGGCCTGTTTGCTGTACCTTCAAGGGCATGTCCGGTACGCCGTACTTGATGGACAACTTGTAGCAAGGCTGTCTCGGTTGGCTAACTTGAACGATAGCTTTGCCAAGCTTAAAGACGTCTCCAATGCAAACGTCGGATTCTAGCAAACCCTTTATCGTTAAATTTTCCCCGAACGCGCCGTAATCGAGCGGTCTCCGCAATTCATTTTCCCAGAACGGATAGTGCTCGTAGGGATAGACGCATACAGCTTTCTCTTTACCCCCGTGATGAACTAGATCGCCCTGCCCATCCCCTTCGAAGTTTAGATAAGATAAATACAAATATTCATCTGTGGCCGACTTGAATATCCCCGTAGAAACGTTCTTCTGATTAAACTGGATCTGCTTGGGCATGCCGACATTAAGTGAAAGGATTTTAATAGATGCCATTCGGATCACCCCTACTCCAAATTTTGGTCAACGAGTTTTGCTAGATGCTTCTATATACCGCGTTCCTGCATATGTTCGCCCGCCTGAAGCGAGAATTTCTATGATGACTACGCCTTATTACATTTCGGTAATTCCTCTTTTGACTCTGTTCGTCCTCGTTTCCATTTTACACTCCTCTATGCGCTATTTGCGAATTTTCGATGAGTCTCCGTTAATGGGATAGAGTCCTTTTTGGGCAACTCATCGTTCCGGGAGCGATTTTTCGTTCGAACATACCCGATCTCGGTAAAAAAATGAATTAGAGAATGTGTATAAAAATACGAAAAAGGCTGAACGAAAAGAATTCGTTCAGCCTTTTAAACGGTTATGCACATGTTTTGCACATGTTGTATACACTTTATCCACCACATATTAATGTTTATCCACATAAATAACATTATTTATGCACAAGTTGTGCACAATCTGTAGATAATATTACGATAATTAATACTTTGCACACAGTTTGTCCACAAACTATCAACATATTGGGTGTAATTGTGGATATACTTTCGTAATTATCGGTCACCAGTTTTTAAATGGCGGCGTGGATGTGTGATTTTACCCATTTTATTCTTGTCATCCTCTTTGGGGATAAGTCGTTCATCGGTACGTCCCTCGTGATGGTTATCAAAGGCATATTCGGTCATTTTCCACTCGGAAGTACCCAAAACTACATCAGCGGGAAAATGCTGGCCTCTGTGCAAATGCTGCTCATGTCCATCCTCATCAATATAAACACCGTCCACTTCTACCTTATCACCCGTTAGTGGGAGTAAATCCTTTCCTTTGCGTTCCATTGGTATCCCCTCCGTCTGGCTTATTCTCCGTTAATTTGTCCGGACGGAGGTTCTTTTATCCACAAGCTGATGCAAAATATCCTCGGCAATTTGGTCTGCGGGATGAGGTTTGCGAAGTAGCTTAATCGCCTGCGTCATCTCTCCAGCAAGAGAGGGGATGGAAATCAGGTCGAGACAATGCTGAATCAGCTCCTCCGTAGTGCGAGCAATCCGAGCAGCTCCTTTTTGCTGCAAATATAGAGCATTATTTAGCTCCTGACCGGGTACGGGCTTGAACACAAGAATAGGCAAACCGGATGCAATGCTTTCTGAGAGTGTAATGCCGCCCGGCTTCGTAATCACCAGATTGCTCGCACGCATAAGTGCTGGAACAAAGTCCACGAATCCATAGGTGTAAATGTCCGGGTAGTCTGCATACAGCGCATCCAATTCTGCCTTCAGTTGCTGGTTACGACCGCAGACGATGAGTAGCCGCAACTGAGGAAGCTGGCTTAATTGCTGACAGATATCCATTATGCCGGATAGCACACCATAGGCGCCAGCCATAATGAGTAGCGTAGTAGTCTCAGCCTGTAGGGGTGGGATTAGCTGTTCTTGAACAGGCGCTTCGTCGGCAGACATGTTATAAAAAGAAGCGTGGATCGGAATGCCCGTCGCGGCAATGCGTTCGATCGGTATTCCCCGCTGGGCAGCTTCCTGCTGCATATCCTCAGTGGCTACATAGTAGCGGTCAATATCGGGATGCAGCCAGCGCCCATGCAGATCGAAATCCGTAACCACGTTGACAATCGGCAAATGCATTCCCATTTTGCGACGTAACGCCGGAAGCGCGAGCTGCGGGAATGTATGTACTACGAGGTCGGGCAACTCCTTTTTCAGTGTGAGCGTAAGTTGACGCATTCCGAATGAATGCAACACATGGCCGAAGGCCGATGTAGCCTGCATACCGCGCGTGATGTTATAGACCCATCCGTAAAGCTGTGGAATGGTTTTGAAGCTTTGCATATATACAAATTTGGTCAGACTGTTCAACCAGGGATGAGATTCAGCCATTAGGTCAAGTAGTCGTACCTCGCAGTGTCCGAGTCTTCGCAAACTGTCCTTAATTGCCCGGGCGGCCTGTACATGGCCTTCCCCGTAACTGGCGTACAATATTAGAATTTTTGGTGGTAAGACTTCCATGATTGTTTAGCCCCCTATATTCAATAAGCACATTGAAGCTCATTTCAGGAACGTTCCAAGTTGAGGGAGGATACGGCTGGCAAAACGTAACGCTCCAGCAGTGTTCGCGGATTTTTCCAACGGCTCACCTTGCTGTCTGCTGTAAATACCGCGACTGCGTTCGCTTCTGGCACAAGATAAATTTGCTGTCCTCCATGTCCGTGTGCACACGCGTAGTTGATGCCGTGGAGTCGTCCTGTCCACCATTGGAATCCGTAATCCCCGAATTCTGGATAGCCTTCGACCTGTCGCTGTGTCGCCTGATGCAGCCAATCGGCCGGTATCAATTCTTTTCCGTTCCAGCTGCCTTGATGAAGGCAGCAGTCGCCGAATTTAGCCATGTCACGCGATGTCAGATATAGCCCGATATGTCCCATGGTGTAGCCCTCTGGATCTTGTGCCCAACCACTTCTCCCAAAACCTAAGGGTTCGAACAGATGCTGGAGAGCGTACGTATAGGCGTCAATCCCACAACAATGGGTCAGTAGCACGGACAGCAAGTGCGAGTCAACACTGCGATATTGGAATACACCGAGTTGATCCTCCTGTACAGGTAAGCGCAGGGCAAAGGACGGCCAGCTTTTGCTGCGATGAAAACGGTGGATAAAAGCTTCTCCGAGCTTTTTGCCTGTCTGCCAATACAAGCCGGATGTCATGGTCAACAGATGGCGAATCGTAATCTGCTCTAGCAGTGTTTCCTTCCGCCTAGGTAAATACTCAGGCAACAGCTTATGTACAGCCGTCTCTGGCCCGGGCATATCACCGCGAGCCATAGCTATGCCGATGAGCGTGGAAGTGAAGCTTTTGGTCGCGGATCGCAAATCGTTCAGAGAGCTTGCTTCATGACCGTTGTAATAGCGTTCCCAGATCAGTTTACCGTGGCGCAGCAGCAGGAAGCTGTGCATTTTAGGAAACTTGGCTTGAACTTCACGGTCTGCCTGATCAAGTAAGGAGGCATTGATGCCCTCCTCTTCACAAGTTCCTATGTTCAGGGCAGACATACGGGCAACAGGTGCAGTGAACAGCGGAGCATAGCGGCTCATCCTTTTCCCTCCTTGTTATGTTTATTTATTTTACCCCAAACACATACACTCCAAAAACCGATAAATAAGGTATACCCTCTGTGCAACAGCTGATGTAGTACCCCAAATGACATGATGCGTAAAAGATAGGTAAAATCAATGTAAATTTACTGGAAAGCTGAAAGCTGTATCTGAATATGTTATAATGGGGTAGTGATTCAGCCAAAAGAAAATCGGTTAATACAAGTGTCAGGTACATGCCTGCCTAAGGCGTTCCCGACCTAAGCTGCAATTAGACATACTACTTCACTGCATAAGGACATCAATACTTTTCGGCATTCTCTTCAACGGAGCACTTATTTTCAACGTTTTGGGAGGGAGTTACATGGCAACGAAAGGTCACAATGAAGTAAAGGAAAGTCTGCGGGAAATGACTCGAATTTTCCGGCCTAAGGATCCCAAAAAATTTGTAAAGGAATATGTGCGAAAATACCGGATTACAGGAGGGTATGAGGAAGAGTTGACCATGGTGGTGGAAAACGAACTCGGTCGCATAAATTCTTCAGTATCTTAAAGGGTTCGATTACCCGAAAAACTAGAAATACGACTTTTATAAACCGTCTATCCACAGAGGAGACGGTTTTTTTGTGTCTGCCCTGCATACAATGGGATAGGTTTAGTGTATTTGTATGCTCAAAGGAG
The DNA here is from genome assembly GCF_054602585.1 of Paenibacillus sp. SEL3. Lineage (NCBI taxonomy): Bacteria > Bacillati > Bacillota > Bacilli > Caryophanales > Paenibacillaceae > Paenibacillus > Paenibacillus sp. SEL3. The sequence continues at coordinate 3,861,113 of NZ_CM137725.1, forward strand.
GCGGATTCCAATAGAGATAGCGATACGAACACCGGAGGAAATCGGCTACATGAGGGAGGCCGGGCGTATTTTAGCAGATTGTCATCGTACGCTGGAAAGTCGTATTCTTCCGGGAATCACAACGCTTGAAATCGACGCTTGGGTGGAGCAGTTTTTAAACAAGCGCGGAGCCACGCCTGAACAAAAGGGCTATAAAGGTTTCCCTTATGCCACCTGCGCTTCGGTCAATGAGGTGGTGTGCCATGGTTTTCCCTCGGAGCGGGTGCTTCATGATGGGGATATTGTGACCATCGACATTGTGGTTAACAAGGACGGTTGGCTGGCTGACCGAGGATGGACCTATGCGGTAGGTAACATTAGCCGCCCGGTAGCGAGACTGTTGCGGCAGACCCATAAGGCACTGATGCGCGGTATAGAGGTTGCCCGCCCGGGGAGGACATTGGGGGATATCGGGCATGCTGTGGAAAAAGCGGCAGGCTGGCGGCGGTTCGGCAACGTCAAGCCTCTGATCGGGCATGGCATTGGCCGCCAAATGCATGAGCCGCCAGAGGTTCTGCACTACGGTCGTCCCAAAACGGGATTACCCCTGCGCGAAGGGATGGTGATTACCATCGAGCCGGTATTTACCCTAGGAACCGAGGGGGCCGTGCTCTGGGGGGACGATGGCTGGACCATCAGCACAGCAGACGGCAGTTGGGGAGCCCAATACGAGCACACGATTGCGATTACAAAGAACGGCCCTTATATTTTGACCTCGTAAAAGCGAGTTGTGCCATAGGGAGTCAATGTGCGGGTCCTTTGCATAAGGCTCTCTAGGTAAGTTTTTTTCAGGATGATGCATTCATCGGAAACAGCCATCACAATTCCCGCCACTTTGCCGTCCAGTCCTGGAAAAAAGCAGATACAGAGAATAAGCGCGAGAATTGCAAAGCTACAGAAAACAGCCTACCGATAAAGATAGGTTTGGTAGCATCACGATAATACGTATGGACGAGCTGAATGTCATCCATGCCGTTCGGTGCTTGTTAATAATAAGTCCCTGATATATGTTACGGACAGCTACCCATATGTATAGTAAAGTAAGAACCTGAAATACGTTCTTGGTAGGTTCGATCAATTCGGGGACACACCAAATACATATTGAAAGACCAGATTGCCTACGGGCGTCAACCCGATACTCCAGCCTATGATCAATACAGCTACAGCCACGAACGTACATAAAATGAAACAATTTTATTCAAGTCGAATCCTTCAGGAATGAATGAATAGCAGTGAACATTTTTATTATAGATCAAGATTCGGATCGTCGGTATATGGAAAGTATAATATTGGAAACTAGGAGTGGAACTCACATGATCATCAGGGAAGCAACGATATCAGATGCCGAGGGCATCGCCAAGGTGCACGTAGATTGCTGGAGGACGACGTACAAAGAAATAATGCCCGCCCAGGTTCTGGAACAGATTTCCTATGAGCAAAGAACAGAACTGTGGAATGCGAATCTATCCAGTGAAGACGGTCATCGGGTATATGTTGCTGAAAATGAGAAGGGGGAAATCATCGGATTTGTGAGTGGGGGGCCGGAAAAGTCAGGTGAATATCCCCCGTATGGGGGAGAAATAACGGCAATTTACGTTTTGAGTGAATACCATAGTTTAGGCTTGGGGAAGAGACTATTTTTACGTCTGCTTCAACATTTCAATAGTATGGATATTCACTCTGTGATCGTATGGGTGCTAGCAGATAATCCAGCATGTACCTTTTATGAAAGGTTGGGAGCCAAACTTATAGTAGAACAACATATTATAAGTTTGGGTGGCAAAAATCTGAACATGGTGGCTTACGGTTGGATACTATTCGGATAGAATACGCTTTTGTCCTTCCAAGGCACGAATGGGTGCGATATTTTGCGTAAATTCCAACGTTCCCAGATAGCGGCCCTCTGCATCACGGATGGCAAAATAACGAATGTAGACAAATTTATCCTTGATTGGAATCCAAAAATCTTCAACATCCTTGCGGCCTGCCTTAAAATCTTCCAGCAGCTTCTCAACGACATGCACGCTTTGGGGGGGGTGGCAATTCTGTACGGTACGACCAATGACGGCTTTCGTGCGCGCGAAGATTCGTTCCTTACCATGGGAAAAATAGCGAACAACATCATTTTCATCGATAAAGGTCAGGTCAACAGGTAGATGGTTCAACAGCAGTTCCAATTGTTGTACGGATACAATCCCTGTCTCGAATCGCACGAAGCCTTGCGGTGTTCCTGATGTGCCTTCCGTTTGCTCAAGGGCTTCTGCAGGCTCCTCTGCCCGTTCGGGTATCCATTCGCGTTCGGGGGCGGTCAGGCAGAATCCAATTTCCTCGCTTTCCCGGGCTATTTTCAGCCATTCATCCTCTGTCAGCTTACTGAGTGCCATCGGCAGCAAAATATTCTCTTCCTTGAATATCATTTCATTTACTTCACTCATGATATGGGCAAGCGCCTTCCCAATCTGTTCACGATCCCCGTTATATTCGGCGAGCAGACTCTTCGCTTCCTTAATCGCGGCACGAATGCCGTCGTCCACACCCCACATGACTTTGGTCGGGCCAAAAATTCCATAGCGTTCTAGATAAGGAAAGACCAAGTTTTCTTTACGACTGTAGTGCTTGTCGAGATCCATTAGCAGACTTAAATCCTCAAGCAGCTTGTAAATAACCTTGGGACTGTCCTCCTTTTGAAATTGCTCTGCATGCAATGCCAACTTAAAGTTGACCAGTCGTTCGATCTCCCGATTTTCCAGCTTGAATGTGTGGACAGGATGTCCCGGTTGTTCCTCCGGTCCTGAAGGACGGTGAATATCCTCAATGGAGCCCTTGAAGATCGAAGTATGCACGGAACAGAGCCGCTGAACTTCCGATACGGGAATTCCCTCCTCGGTCATCAGTGCGTGCTCCATAGCTGAAATTTCCGCCACACTTACTCCGCCAACAGCCTCTGCAAAACGCGCTTTCACCTCTTCGACGCTTTTCCCGGCATGTAATTCTTTTATAATTTCCTTCAGTGTTCGTTGACGTTCTGTTAATTCCTGTGCTGTATGTTCACGGTTGTTAATTAGCTCGCTCATGATCGTTAGCTCCTTTATTTTTGAATGGTAAAACCATGTTGCAAAAACGTGCGTTCCACGGTTTCCATAGCTACTTTTTTCAATGCAATACCTTTGGACAATGTCATAAAACGACCTGCGGTTTGTAACATGCCAGGCTTGGCGATATCATGAAAACCCAGCTCTACCATAATGTCCTTCACTTCGGGATAACGGTTAACAAGGTTAAAAATCGGCTCATCCCAGTGCAGTATCTTATCCATTTGTTCATCCCCTTGATTGAGAACGTTTATCATTTACAGAGTAGCATAGGTCCTGACGAGCTATTGTGATTGTACGCACAATTTACATTCAGGTGTTGACAGTTGTAATTCATGGTTTATATACTGTGTATAAAGATATATACAGTAATAACATTGATTACTTTAATAATAACTTCGTATGAAGAGAGAACGAGGTCGTCATTACAGGCAGTGCAGAAGGGATCAGGATAAGAAAATGACAATCATCAAGCAGGCATGGAAGATTACCCGGCAGGATTTTCGCAACAATCCATATGTTATGCTGTGGACATTGCTGTTTATTGCGTATTTGGGATTTACCATGAGTTTTGCTGTAAGTGTGCATTGGGATGAACGTGGAAACTTGAGTCCGGTAGCCGATTTTATCATGCTGGTGTTGATTCCGTTTCTCGGATACATTTATAACCGCCGTGCATTTAAATATCTTCAGGAAGATTCCTATACGCATATGCTAGCCTTTTTCCGCACCTTGCCTATACCGATGAATGCGGTGATTATGAGTCGAATTCAACAGGCGCTTTTGGCGTTTGTTGTGAATAGTGTGATATTTTTCACTCTATTGTTTACGTTGTCAGCTACGTTTCGGGTATATGCCAGTACAGGTTTCTTTGTATCGTTTGCACTTACCTGGATAGGCTACGGAATGCTGATTCAAGCCATTTATATTCATTTGGAATTTCTTAAAAAAGGTAAATCCTACTTTTGGCTATCCATTGTCATCATGCTAATTTGTGGGATAGTTACGATTATAGTTCGAGTATGTGGGGCCAATCTGGTATCGATAACGGCATTTTACAGCAAGGAATGGCAGCTGTTGTCTCCGGTGATGTGGGGAGCGCTGCTGGCAGGAGCTCTGGGTATGTGGATGTCCTACAGGGTGACACAGCGTAAGCTTATGAAACGGGATTTAACTTAGCGGTATGTGTACAAAGATAGATAAAAAGGGGGGAGAAGCAGGTGAATATACCAGTGCAAATTGATGAGAATAGCGCGGAACCGCTGTATGCGCAGATTGAAAAGCAACTTCGCTCACTCATCGTAACCGGACAGATTGCAGCGGGAACGCTGCTTCCCTCCATTCGGGAGTTCGCAGGGACGCTCCGCTGCAGCGTCATCACCGTCCGGCGGGTCTATCAGGATTTGGAGAACGAAGGCTTGCTTCGTACCCGGCAGGGAACGGGCACCTTCGTAGCTCTGGTCGAAGACGATAAGCGCTCAGGTTACCGCCTTAAAGCAGTGACCGAGGCGTTGGAAACGGCGATTGACACAGGCATCGCTGTACAGATGACAGAACAGGAATTGTTGGAGCTTTTCGCAGAAATGGTGAAGAGAAGGTATGAAGTCCAAGTGAAGGAGTGACGCCCGTGAAAAACGATGTAAACCATCATGTGGAAGTTCCTATGGGGATACAGATAAAAACACCCATTATTGAGATGAGCCAAGTCTATAAAACTAGAGGTAACCGGGAAATTGGACCGATTAATCTAACCATTGAACCGGGATATGTAGTCGCTTTGGCTGGACATAACGGATCGGGCAAAAGTACATTGATTCATCTGCTGACTCAGCTTATCCACCCGGATTCCGGTGAAATACGTTGGTTCGGTCAAGCGTATCCGGACGGCATGCCGGCAGATACACGACAATGGGTTGGGTATATGTCAGAGCAGCCGACCCGTGAGGAAGATCGACTCACAGCAGAAGCAGCAGCGGCGTTTCGAGCCTTGTGGTATCCCGGCTGGGATGAAACACGTTTTCAGCGTCTGATGGAACGATTTCAGGTTCCGCAGCATACGAAATTATCGCGCATGTCCAAGGGAGAGCGCCGTAAGTTTGAACTGGCTGCAGCCTTGGCGCCTCACCCTCGTTTGTTGCTGCTGGATGAGCCTTCGTCGGGTTTAGACCCTTTTGCCTGGAAAATCATGCTGGAGGAACTGCGGGATTGTATGGAGAACGGCAAAACGACGGTCATTATTGCCACTCATATCATAGACGAGATTAAGCGTTTGGCGGATTATATTGTCCTGATGCATGATGGCAGGCTGCTCGGCAAGCTGGAAAAAGACCATTTGCTCGAAAATAGCAAAGAAATGTGGTTTGAAGGCACACCGGAGGAGGCATCGGAACTTCCGGGTGTTGTAGAGATGGAGAGCGAAGGCGGATTGCAGCGAATTGTAACGTTGGCAGCCGGAGAGACCAGCGCCATCTTGGAACAAGCGGGCATCCGCCCCATCCGTGTGCGGCGTTTGGAACTGGATGATATTTTAGTACATTGGTCTGCGGGACAACTATCAGAAGATGCGGAGACATACACGCAGAAAAAAGGAGCGGAGTAATCATGAACATGCTGGAATTGAAAGAGGTCGTGAAGCAATATGGGAACCACACGGCGGTGAACGGAATTTCGCTGAATGTGAACGGTGGGGAGATTTACGGACTACTGGGAGGCAATGGAGCAGGCAAAACGACAACGATGCGCATGGTGCTCGGTCTGATTTACCCTGATGGAGGTAACATTCAATATGAGGGCAAGCCCTACAGCAAGGAGCTTCAGCGGACGATGGGCTATTTGCCCGAGGAGCGAGGGTTGTACCCCAAGGTGAAGGTGAGCGAGCAAATTAACTATTTGGGCAGGTTGCGCGGAATGTCGGCTAAGGAGGCGGACAAAAGTCTACGCTACTGGCTGGAGCGCTTTGGAGTGCCCGAATATTACGACAAGCGGATTGAGGAGCTATCCAAGGGAAATCAGCAGAAAATGGGCTTTATTGCCGCCGTTGTGCATCGCCCGACGCTGCTCATTTTGGATGAGGCCTTTAGTGGGCTTGATCCGGTAAACGTTGAATTGCTTAAGGATACGGTGAAAGAGCTGCGGGACGATGGGGCTGCGATTTTATTCTCGACCCACCGCATGGAGCATGTGGAGGAACTGTGCCGCCATATTACGATTTTGCATCGCTCAAATACAGTTGTGCAGGGAAGTGTGCAGGAGATTAAGGGCCGTTACCCGCGTGAAAAAGTTCGTCTCATCACTACAGGTGAAGTGAACGGACTGGAACAGCTGCCCGGCGTGCGCCGTGTAGAGCCTATGGATCGCGGCTGGATGCTGCATATTGAGCAGCCGAATGCGGCGAAGTTGGTATTACAAACGGCGTTGGAGCAAACGGATGTAGAGCATTTTGAGATCAAGGAACCTACGCTGAACGAGATTTTCATAAGAGAGGTGGGTGATTCCCATGAATAGACTGGGTACGGTAATCGGTTTTACGTTTCGTCAGAAGGCGAGAACCAAATCTTTTATCATTACAACGCTGGTACTGGCCTTGCTCATTACGCTTGGTGTAAATCTGCCATATTTGATTTCTTTGTTTAAAGCAGATGGGACAGGAGGTTCGGGCACGACGGCAGCCGAGCATCATCGCTTGGGACTGATTGCCGGGAGCCGGATAGAAGTGGCGAATCAACTGGAGAAATTCACCAAGGAGCAATCCAACCCGGCAGCCATCTGGAAGCGTTATGACAACGTACAAACACCAGCCATGCAGCAAGCCTTGAAAAATGGGGAGCTGCAAGGTTACGTACAGTTCACGGAGCCTACCGACAAGGGAGACACGTTTCCTAAAGTGGAATATGTCTCTGTAGAAAAAGAGCCATCTCCTGCTGTAATTACATTGTTGCAGACGGGACTTCAGGAAGCTAAGGTCAAAGCCATTATGGGCGGCAATGCATTGACCAGTGATCAAATTCGTGAGATTAGCACACCTGTAATAGTGGACAGCAGGGAAGTAGACGGTTCGTCTGAGGCAGGGGGAGCTGTGGGGACAGAGGAAAAAGAGACCTCTATGATTAACTATGGTTTGGTCTATGTACTGATGATTTTATTCTTCACCTCCTCCATGATGACGGGGAATATGATTGCTGCAGAGGTGACATCGGAAAAAAGCTCACGTATCATGGAGATTCTCATCACAAGTGTCTCACCGTTGACCCAGATGTTCGGAAAAATTATCGGCATTTTCCTGGTCGGCCTGCTGCAAATTGCTGTCTTTGCAGCCGTTGTATGTGCCAACCTTATGCTGCCGCATAATAATGTCATTCTTAGCTCAGCCGGGCTGGATCTGTCGCAACTGAATATCGCGGTGTTGGGTTATGGTCTGGTATTCTACATCCTCGGCTACTTTCTCTACGCAGTACTGTTCGCCGCGGTGGGCTCCATTGTTAGCCGTACCGAGGAGTTGGGACAGGCGATCATGCCGATTACCGTGCTGTCACTAGCAGCCTTTTATATCGGTATCTTCAATATCGCCGCATCTGATACGATTTTCGTAAAGGTTGCCGGGTACATCCCATTTTTCTCGCCAACCGTCATGCTGTTGCGGATTGGTCTGGAACGGGCGAGCCTGCTGGAAATCTGGCTGTCACTTGGTATTCTGGTCGCCTCCATTTTGCTGTTCGGTTGGCTGGCCGCCAAGATCTACCGTACGGGTGTCTTAATGTATGGTAAACGTCCTTCGTTCAAAGAGCTAAGAAAAGCTATGAAGGCTTACAAGATTTAAATTTTTAGCAATACATGTGAGTGTGTGGTGTCATAATTAATGAGAATGTATTCATAATTAATGAGAAATGAATATTTATACACTAGTATACATCGGTGGAGTTATTGTATGGTGTCCGAATATAAGAAGATGGCGAAGAAATAAACTATTTGAGGGGAATGATTTAAAATGACAAAAGAAAAGGATTAGTACTGTAAAAATAAAGTAATAGACTGGAGTCGTTGACTTAACAACGTTTTCGGATTGAAGAACCGTCAACTTTTGAGAAATAAGTTTTAGACTAATCCATTAAATGAAACAGCGGCAGAACAAGACCTGATAAATAAGGTCTTAGACTGCCGCTGTTGTTGTTAAACTAACGTTTCCCGTTAGTCTAACATTACATATTTAACTATTTATAAAGTTTTTTAAATCATTTTCTATAAAGTGATTTGGTTTCCATCCTTTTATTAGCTTATCTACTAAAAATGTATCTACCGCACTCAATGAAATTCCTAATAAAGTGCCAGCTCCTGAGCCACCTACTGTATTAAGTAAACCTGCACCTGTAAACAGCCCAACCTGATTGTTTTAGATGGTAATTTCTCAGCCCAAGTATTTGCATTATTAGCATTAAAGTATTCCTGTATTAAATTAGCTTCTGGGGGTAAATCACCAATAAACTCCTTGAATTTTCTACTATTTTCATATATAGATATATACTCTGAAAAAGTCTTTTCCCCGGAATTCAAAACTCCTCTAACATTTCCAGTTTTCAGTACAAAATTATTAAATGTTTCTATACTATTACTTCCACTAACGATTTTGTTATAAAGGGAATCAAATCTGTTCGCAATTAAGATAGAAGATGATGGGCTTAATTGGAAATCCGATGAGTGCTTTGACCATACTTCAAAGCTAGAAAAAGTCGAAAAATAACTTCCTAGAAATGAGAGAGGGTCAATTATCTCTTTACTAATATTATGTTCTAATTCATATCTTTTTAAAAGAGCATCATCTTCTATGATGTGTAATTTTAACTTAATATCTTTTGGAAGTTTCTTTAAAAGTAAAGGAGAGGACTATTCAACCCACCTTTTTCCCACAAGTAATCTAAGTATGGGTCTACATCATCTTCATCCATTGAGGTAAACATTATTTCTGTTTTATCATCGTGGTGGAAAGTTCTAGTAACTGGTACAACCCAGAAATAAACTAATTCAATATTTTCTTTATGTTCTTCTAAAAATGGAATAAATTCAGCGGGATGGACTTGTGAAAACAAACGATTTAACAGATTCTCATTGACGATTATTTTTACCTTATCATAAAAAATTGCTTTCTCTGCTATTGTCCCTAAATCGCAATCACTAGAAACACATATACTTTCAAACATTACAGCAACCTCCATATAATCCACATGGTATAATCTACCATTACTAATCTGCTGCATTAATTCAAGTACATTTATTCACAATCCATATAGTAATTTTAACATAAAGACTCAATAATAAATCACTCCCCCCTTATGAGGGATCAATATTTTTTACAATGCTACAACCATACTAGTTATTGAAATCTCATGGTTAACCTATCTGTCCGTTAGCTTAATGAAGCATCGTCAGTCTCTCTATTTTCTCAGTCTACAACTTTATTTGCTGAGTCTAACACTTTATTTTTTAGTCTAGAACGTTATTTTCTCCTGACAATTAAAATGCGCTGATGTTATTGAGTATTGTGGTACTACTGATTCTTTGGGATGGCTAATGAGTACAACAGGTTCAATACTAAAAGAAGCCAGGATAATGATGGGCTCGGAGTCTTAAGTAGGATAAGAAAGTAAATAATATGTAATTTCTCCGAATAGGTAGGTTCAATTGCGAACCTACCTTTTTTCATTGAATACAGTTATAGCTATTTCTATAAATAAAAAAATTATTTGTATTATGCGACATAAGGACAATTTATTTTTAAATATATCTTTTAAGAAAATCTAATATAAACGTATTATTTATATCAGATTCATTTAAGTATAAACTGCTACTTATAAGCCTAACTTTACGCAAATGCAATAATTAGAAAGGAGATAGGGCTGAATTGTGAAGAGGTTTTTCGTCTTTTTAAAAATGAGATCTACGCTAAATGCTTCTCTTAACTCATTTTAATTTAGTTACCAAAATACCTTCTACAGTTCGGGCGCTTACTCATCTGAAAAATTCATTACACATCAAAACTTAATTAACGCGAAAAACATAACTTATTTGGAGGAATATCATTGAAAATCAAAGTGCTGATTCAATTTCTTATTTATTTATGTCTATATTGTAATGATAGAAGTACACTATGGTTATTAACTATAAGGAGCAAAAAAATAAAACATAAGAATGTGAGAAAGATTAATTTTTTAGTTTTGCTATCTCTCTCATTCATACTACCTTGGTATCTGAAAATCTTATTCATCTTACCTTGCTTAAAAATAACAGTGTATATGCTCTGAATAAAAATGGTTCCCTGTATCTTTGTTACATACAACTTGATTAGGAAGACTTCGTGGAGCCTCTATGAACGATGCATGTCTCAAGATGAATGGTCTCATTCCGTCGATCCGGCTGCTCCAATCGAGCCAACAAGGACTCAACGACGCGTGTACCGAGTCCGTACGGATAAGTATGTACGGTCGTGAGCGGAGGATCGATAATCTTGGCATTAGCAATATCGTCAAAACCTGTTACCTCGATTTGTCCAGGAACATCGATGTGCAACTCCTTTAGCGCACGAATAACCGAAATTCCAATATCATCGTTGGCACAAACAAATGCTGTCGGAAGCTTTGGAAGCTGCTTCAACTGTTCAAGCATCCACTCAACAGATAGATAAGGATTGTTGTCCTCAAGCTTGATGCTGAACGTCTCTCCAGATGAAGCGCGATGCATCCGGAGGGCTTGATCGTAACCAAGCCAACGCTCATAGAAGCTTCGACAGTGATTGTGGTCTCCGATAAATCCAATCTCCGAATGGCCGCGTCCAATGAGAGAACGAGTAAGATTGTATGTCGTGCGGTGATTCTCCATCAAGAGGATGTCGAATTTGTGTGGAGAGTTCAACGACTCTGGCAAAAAATCGATAAATACCGTTGGAATGCCCGTGTTTAGAATAGTTTCAATATAGGCTTCTTGGAAGATCTCAATACAAACAATTCCGTTCACATTTGATTGGTTAATATTGGAGGGCAGTGTGCATGAATGGATATCCTCAGGATTGACAAGAGATAAGATCAGATTAAAGCCTTCAGCGCGCAGGGAGGTTTCCATTCCTTTAATCGTTTCAGAGTAGAAGCTGATGGCGTTAATGTCCCCTCGTGTAAGAAGAGCAATATTGCCTCCATTCATAAAACTGTAGTTTTTATATTTCATCTCCGCTGCTTTTTGGATTACTCTCTTTTTTGTGCCCTCTGGAATTTGCGGATGGTTGTTGAGGGCTTTGGATATGGTATTTCGAGACAGCCCCATTGCATCCGCGATGTCTTGAACCGTTACTTTCTCAGCCATAATAAGCTCCTTTTTATCCTGCTTCATAAAATCTTAAATGATAAACAAAAATTTATTCAAATGTAAATGTGAATGTGGTTTTTAGCTTGAAAACAATTCTTTGATCTTGCATACTGCTAATAAACATTCCCCTCTTATACTACACTACTCTTTGCCTTTTTTGTAGTAAGAGTTAGATAAAAAAGATTCTATACTATTAGGATAAATCGGTGTTCTTCTAAGAAAAGAAAGAGAGCTAGACCCCTTCTCGTGAGGGTTTGCTATCAAGGAAATATATAAACTTAAACAAGTAACAGAGTGAGTGGGATTTTCATTGCTTTTTATTTTTGAAAGCGCTATACTTTTGGCTGTATAAATTAATGTTTATAAATATTGATTATAAATGTAAACTTGATGAACAATTAAATGCACAAGTATAAGTATTTTGAGGGTAAGGATGGAGGTAAACTAAAATGAGCTCTGTATAACCGGCTGTGATTTTATTGAGCTTTTCCGCCGGATAGCCAAATTACAGATTCGCTACACAACTCCTAAGACGGGGTCGAAAATTACAAACACTGAGTATTCTGCGGCGGGTCTTGCCGTTCCCGTTGGCTGGGAAACCGATGTCAATGCAGCAGTTTATAGCGAGATTTAAATGGGGTGCTGCGTAAGGATTCCTACTGCTTGTAATATATCGTAGGTACGGGGGGGCGGTGTTAGTGTTTATTCGGAAGGTGAAATTATACATATACTTGTATATCCGAAGAGTGGACAAATGCTGACCAGACGGCATTCTGAAGATGAATTCGTTAACATAGGGACGCCTTGAAGGCCATTGAAGCCAGATGAGAAAAAGGACCACGAGCTGCCGTTGAACCATATCGCATTAGATATGGAAGCCTTCTATATTGCTGGTCCATAAACCCGTGTCATTTTACTTTTGTCAACTCACAAAATTTTTTGGGCGGCGTTATGCAGCTGCTGCTGATTTTCCCGCTGAACCGGTAGGTTGTGCTCCGGAACCTGAACGGTTATGTCAATTTAAGTGCCATTTTAGAGCATAAGGATGAGTATAGTGTTCCACCGGGCTCGGATATTATTGAAAATTAACAAAAAGGGAAAGAAAGAGGGGAGTCGGAGTTTGAACATTCCCAATAGTCTCGTTCAGATCCTAAAATAGAAATCACAAGTTCAAGCTCTATATATTTTATAACAAATTTAATATGCTATCCCGGCCAGTTACTGTGCTGTAACTGGCCGCCTTCTACTTTTTTGGTAGAAGATGATTATTCCGTAGAGTAGAAATGGAGGGGAATCGATGAAAAAGAAATTCAAAGCTGTGCTGCACATCCTCATGGTGATGGCTATTATTATGACTTCATCTGGAGTTTACGCCGCTAGTCCTGATACCGGCTGGGCTGCACGGGCGGAAGGTAACACAGGAAAATCGGAAAAGGAGGGTCTTTCTATTTTTGAAAACGTTATAAATCTAAATACAAATTTGACAGGATGGCAGGTAAAAGGAAATGGCAAGTGGGGAGATGCCGCAGAAGGGCTCCTGCTGACATCTGATCCGCAGGAGGACGTGATGGCCATCTCAGAAACAATAGCAGATGATTTCCTGTATGAAGCCGATGTTATGATCAAGGATATGCAAGCGGATGCTTCTTTGCTCTTCCGTTCCAATGAAGACGGATTGAATTCGTATATGCTTCAAATTGCACCGCAGTCCGGTATTATCCGTTTAAAAGATGCGGGCAGTGGAGCAGGTAAATTAAATGAAGAGCATCCGGTTTCGCTCAAGAAAGGGGAGATCTATCATCTCAAGGTAAAAGCTGAAGGGGCCTCGCTGAAAGTATATTGGGGAACTCAATATAAGCCTGTGATTGATGTTCAAGACAGTTCATACCGATCTGGCCGCCTTGGACTTCACGTCTGGGATGGGTCAGCCTTGTTCCAAAACATAACCGTTAGCGATCTGAAAGGGAATCTGGGTTTGGTACTTGTGAAAAAAGGACAGTGGCAGCCTGACCTCAGCGGCCAAAAAGGAACGTCTGTGAACCAGAGCAAGGCTCAGCAAATCTATAGCAGGCAAGCTGCTGACTTTGTATATGAAGGAACAATCGTTTTCCGCTCCGATGCTGCTGCCGCTCTAGCTTTCCGGTCCTCTACCGATGGAACACGTGGATATGAAGCTACTCTGGTGAAGGAAGGAGAGCAGGTCCGCGTATCGCTGACGAAAGCGGATGGAACTGCAATTGCAGGCTCAGAGCGACCTTATCCGAGCTTAGCGGGGGCGAAGCATTATGTGGAAGTAAAGGCAATGGGTAACCGGATTCAAGTTTTCGTGGACGGTTATACTCCACCAGCAATCGATGTAACGGATCATTCGTATTCAACAGGAAACGCCGGTCTTGTTGTGAAAAAGGGAAGCGCTTACTTTCAGGATGCCTATGTCACGGAGTCTAATAATTATTATACTGAAACCTATCGTCCCCAGTATCATTATACACCGATCCGTGGGTACGCCAGTGACCCGAACGGGTTGGTCTATTTCGAAGGTGAATACCATCTTTTCCATCAGGATGGAGGCACATGGGCCCATGCCGTCAGCAAGGATATGCTGAGCTGGAAACGTCTGCCGATTGCACTTCCGTGGAATGATTACGGGCATATCTGGTCCGGATCTGCTGTGGCGGATGTAACGAATACTTCAGGCTTATTTACGGATTCGGGCGGCAAAGGTCTGATCGCCTATTATACTTCCTATAACCCAGATGGTCCTAATGGCAACCAGCGCATTGGCCTTGCTTACAGCAAGGATCAGGGGCGTACGTGGCATTATGCCAAGAATCGTCCGATCGTGGTTGAGAACCCCGGCAAGAACGGGGAAGAACCGGGGGGATGGGATTTCCGCGACCCTAAGGTGATTCGCGATGACGAGCATAATCGCTGGGTCATGGTAGTGTCCGGTGCTGATCATATCCGGTTCTTTACATCGGCTAATTTGCTGGACTGGACGTTGACCGACAATTGGGGTTATGGAGATTATGTTCGTGGCGGTGTGTGGGAATGCCCTGACCTGTTCCCACTGGTCGTGCAGGAAACGTCAGAGAAGAAGTGGGTTCTCATGATCAGTACAGGGGCGAATTCGGCAACAGGAGGATCGGATTCTGAATATTTTGTGGGAAGTCTGACTGCAGAGGGGAAATTCGTAAATGACAATCCGGCAGGAAAGGTGCTGAGAACGGATTTTGGCAAGGAGTATTATGCATCCATGTCTTTCTCGGACATGACGGATGGGCGCAGAGTGATGTTGGCGTGGATGTCCAACTGGGATTATCCGTTCGCTTTTCCGACTTCGGGCTGGAAGGGGGGACTGACTGTTCCGAGAGAGGTTGCTCTGGTCATGACCCCCGACGGACTCCGTCTCGCCCAGGGTCCGATCAAGGAGATGGAACATCTGCGCAGCAGGCTGTTCTCTGTAACTGACAAGATGATCAATCCATCTTCTCCAAACCTGCTGAAGGGACTTGTTTCTGGAGCATATGAGATTGAAGCCGAACTGGAGATTCCGGCTGGAAGTAACGTAACAGAGTTTGGTTTTAATCTACGTGAAGGTGCGAATCAGAAGACTGTGGTGGGTTATAAGCCAGGCGAAAGTAAATTGTTCGTGGATCGCTCTGCTTCCGGAGCTACGGATTTCTCCAATCTGTTTACCACAAGACATGAAACGGGGATGAAAGCCGAGAACAAGCGGATCCAGATGCGGATTTTGGTGGATGAATCCTCTGTTGAGGTCTTCGCTAATGGAGGCAAGGTGGTTTTCTCCGAGGTCATATTTCCTGATCCGGCCAGTAGGGAGATGAGCTTCTATAATCAGGGTGGCAATGTGAAGATTGTTTCTCTGTCGGTAAACAAGCTTGGATCAGTGTGGAATTCGGATAACGATTCGCCACTACGGATTGCAATGGACACGGGTGACCGTGAACTAGGGATAGGGCAAAGCGAAACGCTGCGGGCGGCAGTGGAGAATGGGCCTGGCAATGGTGTTCACCCGCTGGAGTGGAAATCCAGTAATGCCAAGGTGGTAGGCATAAAGGGAGCCGGCGCTTCTCAGGCAACTCTTATGGCCAAAAAAGAGGGCGAGTCCGTCATTACTGTATCCACCCCGAATGGAAAGGCATCCGCCAGCCTTCTTGTAAAAGTCTCTGGCGGCGAGTTTCATACCAGTCTCAGCGGCTGGACCCCAGATCCGTCAATGGCTTCATGGGTACTCAGCAAGGATGGAATTCGTGGAAGATACTCAAGCGACGCGAATTATATGGCCCAGGAGCAGGCTGGGGATTTTACTTATGAAGCTGAACTGAAGCTTGGCACGTCCGGCGGGGCTGGTTCACTTCTGTTCCGTGCAAGCGAGGATGGGCACAGCGGCTACTACCTGAATCTAGATCCTAACATGAAGTCTATTCGCCTGTTCTACAAAATAGATGGACGATTCGAGGAACGACAGGTTCTGGCGAAAGTCCCGGCCTTCATCCAGCGAGGCCAAACCTATAAAATAAAGATTCAAGCGGAAGGCCCGCATATCGTGGTACATATGGGAGGACTGAAAATAATGGATCTGAAGGATGGGACCTTTGCCGAAGGTCATTTCGGACTTCATGTCTTTGGCGGCTCTGTCTCTTATCAGAATGTAAATGTGACAGGAGGGAAACCGGCCAAGTTGAGGGTATCAAGCCTCGTGAACGTAGCATTCCAAAAATCCATATATACAGCCCGCCTGGCAAATGGCGAAGCAGTTAGTGTACAGGATGCAAATGAAGCCGCGGATCAAAAATGGGTGTTTGTGCCGACCGGAGATGATGCAGGTTCCTATTCCATCCGAACGACCTCCGGACAGGCGCTGGATCTGGACGCGGAGCACAATAAAATTCAGCTCTATTCTTATTTGGGCTACAATAATCAGCGGTGGATTGTCCACAAAAATAGGGATGGTTCGGTTGTCATTATCTCAGTTTATCATAATAGGGCTTTGACCATATCCGAGGATGGTTCAAAGCTTACGTTAGAGACTCCTCCAACGGATGAAATGCGACGAAATAGGTGGAAAGTAAGCTCTGATTTTTAGTTCTATCCTGTAGAAAAGCCCCTTCGCTTGGCGTAGAGGGGCTTTTGGCAAAAGGCGGATTTGTTATTGTGTTCATGCAGCTTCAGCTTACTTCTGTCAGGTTAGGAAAATCAATTTCTTGCTGGCCAGGAAAGCGTCGAGCTTCTTTCGCTTTTCGTATCGCCAGCGAGTGATAGAGACTGAGTGATAGAGACATATGAACAAGACCCGTTGAGATGTCCATGCTGCAAGCACCAGATGTTGCTTGTGGTGATTTGGCATGCCGATTTGGACGGATTTTATTATTATGTGCAACGAGAATATAAAAAATCAAAAGAAATGGTGGTTAATAAATGATGATAAACCACGAGGCCAAGGGAACGAATAGGATAAAATGAAATGGATTTGTAGGAGCCAAGGGAAAAGAGCTTTAGGTATGGATAGACTTTGTGTGGAATGTGGGACGGAATCGAATAAACCAAACATAACTTAATGATGGGGGCATTATTAATGAATATGGATGATGAGAAATTACTGTAGTGCTTTCAGAATGAGACTTTTCCCCTTGTAAGAAACAATTTTTAGACAGGGGAATGATGTACTTTGAAAATTTCAGATCGAGTATTAAGGCTTTATCTAAATCACACTTACTTGGATTTGTGGCGGGGGCCTTACGGCGGTAAAAAGCACTATGACTAAGACGAAAGCCTCCAAGTGGGGAGTATTATTCTTCTGATGACCATACCTTTGATTATCAGGGCAAAGCTAACCCTCAGGACCATCCGGCAATTTTAAGTCACTTTATCGATTGGGAGTGGTTTTTCTTAGGTTGTGGGAACGATAGAGTCAATGGTTCTTCGGTCTTTGATGAAAGTGTTGAGTTCATTATTTTAGAGTTATAACAAATGGGTAAAAAGAAGCCCATTATCGTCGATACCTTTATGGAACCAGCATTTTTAAGAGGAATTTCTGCCTACAACCAGGTTTTCTTTGTGTTTGCCGAAGATGGACTAATTCGATCAGAGTATTTAGATCGAGATCACCTGAGAGGCATGGAGGATTTATTTCCTGTTTTATTTGATCCACAATGTACAAGAAGTGAAACACTAAATACAGTTGTTAAAGCTTCAAATCACTACCTACAATAAGCACAGCAATGTGAATTAAAATGTTTTATGAAAACATCTGAGTCAAATAAAAATGGAATATTATCGGCAATCGAAAATATTTTGGTCTGTCTTAAATACAAGGAGCTACTACATAGGATAGTAGTAGTTTCCTTTTGATTAAACTCCCTTGATATGATTTAGTTTCCTCACTTCACTTTCCAAGGAATAACTAAAAAGGTGCCAGCGACCCTAGGATCGTCGGGACACCTTTGCTGTTCTTACAGTTCGATTTTTGTTTCACCCTGTTGCTCTATGAAATGCTTAACTTCTTCCAACGATGGCAAGGCTGCAATCGCTCCAACTTTAGTGCACACGATAGCGCCGACTTGATTGGCAAGTGTTATAAATTCCTGCTGTTGCTCCCAATCGGAGGTAAATGCCTTGGGCTGACTCAGCTGGCTGATTTGATACAGCATAGCTCCGACGAAGGCATCACCGGCACCGGTAGAATCGATCGATTTAACAGTAATACTGCTGATTAGCGAACGGGAGGTACCGCTTGAGATGAGAGTACCTTCTTTCCCCAAGGTAACTGCCACCGTTTTGGCTCCCAACCCATGCAAAAGATCCAATGAAGCATTGCGGTCAGTCAGCCCCGTAATGATATTTAATTCCTCTTCGCTTACCTTTACGAAATCCGCATTGTGTATTCCTCTTCTGGACAATGTTATAAACTCCTCCAGCCTATCTTTCCAGAGGTCCCCCCGGTAATTGGGATCAAAGGAGGTAAATTGCCCATTGGCTTTCGCTTCGTCCAATAAAGACAAATACGCTTCCCGGAAAGGATCGGCGAGCAAGGCCGTTGCCGAGCCAAAATGCAGAATGGCAGCCTGTCGAGTCCATTCTCTATCAATGTCCTGCAGAGACAGCTGACGGTCAGCTCCGCGGTTGAATACGAAATCTCGTTCGCCGTTAGCGGCAAGGGAAACAAAGGCCAGTGTAGTCGGTGTTTCCGGATCAAAAAGAAGCATGGAAGTATCCACATGCTGCTCCTCCAGCGTTTGCTTCAGGTAGATACCGAAGGGATCAGCACCGATTTTCCCCAAGAATGACGCTTTTCCTCCGAGTTTGGCTACGGCTGCGCTTACATTTGCCGGAGCACCTCCAGCCTGCTTGGAGAAATGCTGACCCTTGGCAAGATTAACATCAATATCCGTGCAGAAAAAATCAATGAGCAACTCGCCCACACAAAGAACCGTTCTGTCATTTTTCACTTTGATTCACCTCTTGGTAGATTTAGTTTAGAACAGGGGTCGAGTCCCGGTATACGATATCCGTTGCAACATGAGTCACTCGGTATGGCATGGTATTGTCTTTGATTCTGGACAATAACATTTCGGCTGAAATAATACCCATCTGACTACTGTAAATATGCACGGTTGTAAGATGAGGCTCGACAACCCGGGATTCCGAAGCATCATCGAACCCGCAGACAGCAACATCTTCTGGGACTTTAATCCCTTTGTTTTTTAAAGATTTGATCACGTTGATGGCAATGAAATCATTGGCGCAAATAAAGACGGAGGGACACTCCCTCAGAGCATCCAACTGCTGTTCCATCCAGTTCTCCTCTATAAAGAAGTTGCGGTCAGGCGCTACAATGCTATGGGCAGGATCTACGGCGATTCCTGCTTCTGCTAAGGCCCTATTAAATCCGGTCCAGCGTTCATTGAAGCTTTTGCAGTGATTGTAATCGCCTACAAAACCGAAGCTTTCATAGCCATGATCGATTAATTTCCGGGTAACACAGTATGTGCTGTGTTCATTTTCCATTAATACCAGATCCGCCTTCAATTCTGGATACATCATATCCGCAGCGCAATCAATAAAAATGGTTGGGATGCAAAGATCTGTGATCAGCTTGCTGTATTCCTTGCTGAACATTTCGATGCAGAAAATGCCAGCCACATTCGAAGGTTCAAAATTGCCGGGTAGGGTCATCGAATTGATATCATTCTCACGGACAAAATAAATGGATAAAGTATAGCCCTGTTTGCTGATTTCCTTCTCCAGTCCGCTGATCAACAAAGATCCAAAGTGTGAGCTATTAGGAAGATTACAGGTCAAAAGTGCGATATTGCCTTGTTTTTCAGAAGCTGTTTCCATATAAGAAAATTGTTTGTATTTAAGCTCCATTGCTTTTTTGACCACCTTGTCCCTAGTAACGGTGGGAATACTCTCCACTCCATTAAGCGCCTTGGATGCAGTGTTTCTGGAAATTCCCAAGGCATCAGCGATATCTTGTATCGTAACCTTTGACTTTCTCGTCATATTGTTCACCTTATTCTCCGAATTAAGATTCTTCATATTTCTAAATATATAGTATTTTCATGTTTTTAACAATGTATTTATTCAAATGAACAATAAAGGTTTACGTTTGTTTATTTATATTGTGTATTTTTGATGTATTTTTGCTAAAAACATTATAATTATCTTGAAATACGCTTTTTGAATGAATTTTTCACCCGAATTATATTGACTAATTAAATGTACATCTGATAAATTGTAAGAGTGAAATATGTTCAAATGTAAATTGTAAGCCCATTCATTTTGGGAATGTGTAAAATTCTCGTTCTGTTGGAGGTGTGGATATTACAAGCAAGTATTTGAAAAACATCTTGGTTAATTATGTCAGAGAGATGACATAACATGGCTTATATTTTGTGTCGTATAACAAGCCGTGAACAGTAGGAGGGAAAATATTGGCAAATTTGATCGTTCAAAAAAGGGGATTAAAGGCTTCAGAAACAAAAAAAAGAAACCATTGGTTAAGCTATATGCTTCGAAATTATATATTGTATTTGTTTCTGCTTCCGTCCATAATTCTTACCGTCATTTTCAAGTATGTTCCCATGTACGGCTCGATCATTGCGTTTAAAAATTTCAGCCCAAGAAAAGGCATCCTCGGCAGCGAATGGGTTGGATTTGAACATTTTCAGCGGTTTCTTTCATCACCAAATTTTTATGACATATTAATGAATACGCTTAAATTAAGCGCTTACGGTCTTATTCTCGGCTTCCCAGTACCCATCATTCTGGCCTTAATGCTAAATCTGGTCAGAGGAGCGAAGTTCAAGAAGAATATTCAGCTTATTGTATACGCACCTAACTTCATCTCGGTTGTTGTTGTTGCCGGTATGCTGTTTGTTTTTCTATCGCCAGCTGGAATAGTGAACGCTTTGGTAACAACCTTCACCGGCAAGCCGATTGCTTTTATGACTGATCCTGCCTATTTCCGAACGGTATATATTTTGTCTGGTATATGGCAAACAGCGGGCTGGTCCTCTATCATTTATGTGGCCACCTTAGCCAATGTGGACCCGCAGTTGCATGACGCTGCAACAATTGATGGTGCTTCATTGATGAAGAGAATCTTCCACATTGATCTGCCAGCTCTTAAACCCGTCATGGCCGTCCTGTTCATTCTCGCTGCAGGAGGTATTATGTCGATCGGCTATGAAAAGGCTTACCTAATGCAGACGGCTCTGAACACACCTACCTCGGAAATCATCGCGACTTACGTATACAAGGTGGGGTTGCAATCCGGCGATTATGCTTATTCTACGGCAATCGGGTTGTTCAATTCCGTAATTAATGTATTCCTGTTGATTTTCGTAAATACCGTCGTCAAGAAGCTGAACGAAGGAGAAGGGCTGTATTAAAGAAGGAGGTATTTATGGATATTCATTACACCGGGAAGGACCGGATTCTGCTCATCATCAATTATATTCTACTTGGTTTGTTTGTTCTCGCTATTCTGTTACCGCTGGTTTATGTGGTGCTTTCGTCCTTTTTAACTCCAAATACCCTGATTACCAAAGGGTTTGCCATTACATCATCAGACTGGACACTCACGGGATATGCCAAAATCCTAAGCAACAGTGCCATGATCCGCGGTTTTTTTAATGCTATTTTTTATTCAGCAGCCTTTGCGTTCGCAACCGTATTATTTTCCGTCTTCGCGGCTTATCCGCTTGCGGTTGAAGAGTTGGTAGGGAAACGGTCCATTATGATCTTTTTCCTGATAACGATGTTTTTCGGTGGCGGTCTGATTCCTACCTATCTGGTGATTAAGGATTTAGGCATGTTGAATACGGTCTGGGCCATTATTCTGCCCGGCTCGATCAGCGTATTCAATATTATTCTGGCAAAGACTTATTTCCAGGGACTTCCGAAAGAACTGTTCCAGGCGGCGAGTATAGACGGAGCTTCCGAGCTCAGTATTTTCTTTAAAATCGTCCTGCCGCTTTCCAAGCCTATTATTTTTGTTCTAGCTTTATACGCTTTTGTCGGACAGTGGAATTCTTATTTCGACGCCATGATTTATCTGGATGATCCGAAGCTGTTTCCGCTTCAACTAGTACTGCGCTCCATTTTGATACAGAATCAGGTTCAGCCCGGCATGATTGCCGATGCGATGGCACAAGCGGAGCTTAAGAAATTGTCTGAAATGATTAAGTACTCTGCCATTGTCATATCAAGTTTGCCTTTGATTGTCATGTATCCATTCTTCCAGAAGTATTTCGAAAAGGGTGTCATGGTAGGTTCGATCAAATAACAAATCGGGGGAATAGAGATGAAAAAAACATTACTAACCTTGTCTGTGTTGGCACTTTCTACTTCACTGCTTGCCGGATGCGGCGGTTCGGGCAATAATTCTGCGGCATCCGAAGATTACAAGCTGGAAAATGTTACTCTGCCGCTTAAAGAGAAAGTTACTTTGCATTTTATGACTCAAAGCTCGCCGCTGGCACCTTCCGATCCAAATGAAAAGTTGATTTATAAAAGACTGGAAGAAAAAACAGGGGTGCATATCGATTTTACCAACTTCACCTCCGATTCCTTCATTGAAAAAAGAAACCTTGCTGTTGCCAGTGGAGATCTTCCAGATGCCATACTGGATGCCGGATATTCCGATTACGATTTGTTGAACCTCGGAAAGGATGGAACTATTATCCCTTTAGAGGATTTGATTCAAAAATATATGCCCAATCTGCAGAAGGTATTAAAGGAAGCGCCTGAGTACAGATCCATGATAACCGCACAGGACGGGCACATTTATGCCTTTCCTTGGATTGAAGAACTGGGTTCTGAGAAGGAGAGCATTCATTCTGTAAACGACATGCCATGGATCAATGTGGAGTGGCTGAAAAAGCTGGGACTTAAAATGCCAAAAACCACCGAGGATTTAAAAAAAGTTCTGCTCGCATTTAAAAATGGCGACCCTAACGGAAATGGCCAAGCGGATGAAATCCCGCTGTCCTTTATGCTCAATAACGGCAATGAGGACCTGAATTTTCTGTTCGGATCATTCGGTCTTGGGGACAACGGCGATCATACGGTAGTGACCAATGAGGGGAAAGTGGTCTTCACTGCCGATCAGGACGGTTACAAAGAGGGGATTAAATATCTTAATGAGCTGTATAAACTGAACCTGATCGACGAGGAATCATTCGAGCAGGATTATAACACGTATCTAGCCAAAGGTCAGAGTGAAAGATATGGCCTCTACTTCCAATGGGATAAGGCGAATATTTCAGGAGACAACGATAAATATGAACTGATGAATCCGCTCGCCGGACCAAGCGGTGAAGTCAATGTGACCCGCACGAACAATCTCGGCTTTGACCGGGGGAGAATGGTGATTACCAGTGACAACCAAAATCTCGAGCTTACGGCAAAATGGATTGACCAGCTGTATGATCCTATCCAGTCCGTGCAAGACAACTGGGGTACCTACGGCGACAAAACTCAGCAGAACATTTTTGAATACGATGAAGCGAGTCATATGCTGAAGCATCTTCCGCTTAAGGGAACGGCCCCTGTCGAGCTACGGCAAAAAACGAACATCGGTGGTCCATTAGCAATTCTTGACGAGTATTACGGAACGGTTACGACTAAGCCCGATGATGCAGTGGGACGGCTTAAGCTCATGAAGGAAAGACTCGTTCCTTATATGAAGGCTGACCATAATTTCCCGAAA
The DNA here is from genome assembly GCF_054602585.1 of Paenibacillus sp. SEL3. Taxonomy (NCBI): domain Bacteria; kingdom Bacillati; phylum Bacillota; class Bacilli; order Caryophanales; family Paenibacillaceae; genus Paenibacillus; species Paenibacillus sp. SEL3. Next base: position 3,884,831 of record NZ_CM137725.1, read on the forward strand.
GTCTTCTTCTCTCTGGAGGATCAGAAGCAGATCTCCACATTGGAAACCGATTTGTTTGCTTACGTTAACCGCAAGCGGGCGGAATGGATCAAGACGGGTAAAGTGGAAGAAGAATGGGCCGAATATAAAGCCGAGCTGTCCAGACTGGGGCTAGATAAATGGCTGGAAATCAAACAGAAAGGCTATGACAGATATCTCAAAGATCAAAGCTGAAACATTTAAATGGTAGTATTTCAAATTCATTTGCAAACGAGCAACTCAAATTATTATGTTAAATACCTTATCAACAATCAAGAGGAGAGCGGATACTATGAAAGAATTAAACCTAACGGACAACTATAGCGGCAGAAAGAGAAAAAGTAACTATAGTGAGACGTACAGGCCTCAATTTCATTATTCACCGGAGAAAAATTGGATGAACGATCCCAACGGCATGGTTTACTTTGAAGGAGAATACCACCTGTTCTACCAGCATACGCCCCATGATACGCAGCCTGATTTTGGCAACATGCATTGGGGGCATGCGGTAAGCAAGGATCTAGTGCATTGGACTGAGCTTCCACCAGCGATTCCACCTGGGGAGGACGGAGCGATCTTCTCGGGGAGTGCGGTGGTGGATAAGAACAATACCAGCGGACTTTTCAAAGAGGAAGGATCAGGATTGGTGGCCATTTATACAAATGAGGGCAACAAGGCTCAGCCTGGAAAACCGCAGGTGCAAAGCATTGCTTACAGCAAGGATAAAGGTCGAACCTGGACAAAATATGAAGGTAACCCGGTTTTATTTCCAACGGACACGCTAGACTTTCGTGATCCGAAGGTGATTTGGCATGATGAATCATCAATGTGGATCATGGTTCTTGCCGTAAGGGACCGTGTAGAATTTTACACATCTCCAAACCTGAAAGAATGGTCTTTTGCAAGCGAATTCGGTTCCGACATTCCACATATACACCGAGGGATATTTGAATGTCCTGATATATTTCGAATCCAAGTGGATGAGGATCCTAATACCACGAAGTGGATTCTGATGCTAAGCGTCGGGGATAGAAATGGTGTGAATCCAGACGATCCGGAACCACCGGCAGGCGGTTCTGGCATGATGTATTTTGTAGGCAACTTTGACGGTAAGTCGTTCACGCCAGATGAAGCGTTGGAATCCATCGATACTATCAAATGGGTAGACTATGGATCAGACTTTTACGCGGCCGTGTCCTGGAATGGCATTTCGAACGAAGACGGACGAAAGATTTGGATCGGCTGGATGAATAATTGGCGTTATGCTACCACGCTTCCTTCAAAGGAATGGCGTGGCAAGACATCAATTCCCCGGGAGCTACAGCTAAGGACTTATCCCGAGGGACTTCGCCTAATCCAAACACCCATAAATGAATTAAGTCAGCTAAGAAAACCGATTTTGTCTCTACAAGACTTGACGATTAAGCCAGATATGAACGTGTTGTCTGATATTTCCGCAGCCAAGGCAGAAATTATTGCAGAATTTGAAATCGGTACTGCTATGGAATTCGGGTTTAAAGTACGGAAGTCCGCCAATCAGGAGACGATCATCGGATATAATATCTCGAATGAGGAATTGTTCGTCGATCGGACGAAGTCGAGCGCCACTGATTTTCATTCAGATTTCACAGCAATACACAAGGCCACTATGAAGCCAGAGCATGAGAGGATACAGTTGAGCATTTATCTGGATTGGTCAAGTGTCGAAGTCTTCGGCAATCATGGAAAAACAATCATTTCAGACATGATTTTCCCGGACTTCGAAAGTAAGGGACTAGAACTCTACGCCATTGGTGGAGAACTGAGGGTCGTGTCGCTTCAGATCAATGATCTGGTAAGCATTTGGGGAAATGAGAATGTTTAGACAGTAGTTATGATTATCATTCCAATTGAAACGTTCTTACAACAGAACCCGTTAAGCAGCGGCTTGATTCGACGAAATGGTTACAGCCCGATTGCTTATATCCGTATCTAAACTGGTCTCCAAAACTAATTAAAGTATTATCTTATGCCTGGACACGTAACCTCCCGTCGGCTCACAACCGTACCGGGGGTTCGTATCCTTAGAAGTTAGCAGAAATCGAAAGACTAACACGGAGAATTTCATAATATAGTTTTACAGTGGTAAGAGGGCGTAAGAATCTTTCCTTGCATCTTACCTATAATAATATGATGATTGACAATAAGATCATATTCTTTTCCCAAGGGGGTACCTAGTTCTTGTTCTCAGTTCGGGACAAGAACTTGCAGTGGTTATGAAGTCGCCAATTTGGCGGCTTTTTGTTTTACAGATAAATGATATTGTCTCGTGTTAAGACAAGGGCAATTAAGCGTTTGAATTAAAATAATGGGGCTGGGTATGCTAAATTAGCAAATATGGAATTTCTTGATTTTCATGAAAGGGTGAGACCGTCATCATTCTGCAAAAGGTACTAACTTATCTTATTAAACCGGATATATGGTTAGGAACTTTTTTCCCATTTGCTCTTCCGTTTGGAGTATCAAGAGTATTTCAATGGTTGCATACAGGGAACGGGAGAAATTTACACTGGTTCAGCTTTGATCAAAAAAAGTTTCATGAAACAAGAAATACCTCAACTAGTCGTTCCTTTTACAGCAGATCTAAATCAAAATTTGCTGGTGATGAAAGAAATCATCGGGCATAACTCAGAGAGCCTCTGAAAAGAAATATTACTAAAGTTGAAACTGAAAGAAACCATCTGGCTAGACGTGAAGTTGAACTGTTGAAAGAGATAGATACTCTTAGAACGCAAAGAACAGAATACAGAAGAAAACTAAGAGCTAGATCCAAAGAGTTTGGGGCAGTTTTACAGTTCAGTCACAATTCCTAAGTTATTAACCCTTCTCGATGAAAGGCCTAAGCTTAGCAATGTGTTTGCATTCTATCAGTTAGATAAACTCAATAGAAGGTACAATAAACTAAAATTAGCAGCTAGAGAGGTATTAAAACAGGAAAGAATAAAAAGACTACGTGATGAAGCTTATAAGGAGAAAATGGCTGCTGGCTATAAAAAAGTTAACGGATATATCGTAAGTGATGAGAGATGACTGGTACCTCTATGATCCAAACAATATTGTATACCTCATAACAGACTCAAAAATTAAATTAATTGAAGATTTACCAGCTACTGCATCTTTGTATTTAATGATGGAACTGCATATGTTTTTTATATCCATTTTGAAACGGAGAATAAAAAAGAAAATGAGAAGTATATTGTAGCGATCGGTGAAGGATTAACCGAGATTCATAAATATATGTTGAACAAAGAAAGTTGCCAACCGGCATTTTTTGTGCCCTTTTTTGTATCTTTAGGGTTACTCGATGGTAAAATAATGTATACAAGTGGATGTATTTTTATGCATTTAAGCAATGTGGATATTCTCATTAATTATGACACCACACAGTGAGTAACGGTAATAATTGAGACTGATTTGGTTGATAACCGAGACATTTTTGGGTATATGTTTGAGACATTTTTAAACCAGTAGAAACAAAGCCCCTTGTTTCTATTGGTTTTTTGTGTTTCTATTTACTCTATATATCCTATAAATGTTAACATATGGTATTATCGATATCGAATCCAAATTACGATCATAATTGATACTTTTCGTAAAGGTGGTTTGGTTATGGATTGGAGAAGTTGGACGTGGAGTTTGGAAGATGAGTTAATAAAATCCCCAAGTGTTGTACAAATCTCTTCAACTGCAATTTTGGAATACATAAGATGAAAACCTGCTTGTTCTCCATGGATTCTCAGGCTACTAAGCCTGCTGCTACGAAGCCTACAGGAAGTAGACGAAAGAGCGCTGCTGATGATAAGAAGACCGAATAAGGAGAGCGTGCCATGGAAGTCCGATCCGGACAATTCGCGTAGCAGCCATTGGCAGAAAAAAAGGGTTGTCCCATAAGTCATAAAAATGACTAGGGACGTCCTGTTCTCCAATTGTAAAACAATAAGAAACCGTTCCTGGGTAAAATGGAGGTACCACCCGACCATTTGAAAGGATATGGTTTCTTTGTACATTCAATATACCATTATGAGATAAAAAGAGGAGTTACGCAGGACTATTCCTCATCCATGTTATGTGGCTTTGTGGCCAGCCCCTCAATTAATGTCTATTAGCTCTTAAACCTTCAATAAATATGCGGTGTAATCCATCAAGAACTCGTTGGCTTGTAAAGCCCTCATCTTGGAGATGGTAATCGATATTGTGAAGCACGGCCAGCAGGGCTTCAATAGTATATGAAATGTCCACCCCGGATACGTCTCCCTGCTCAACGGCCTCATTTAGCAGATTTCTGCTTATATTGCGCATCCATTGACATAACGGGGATTGTAACGGACGATGCCCGGTTGAGGCCCGGCTGACCTCACAGAGCCAAGGAACTTTCGCCTCTAAAAAAGAGACATATCTTACGATTACATGGTAAAGCCGGTCCAAGGCAGCGGTTTCTGGGGATTGATCAAGAAATGCTTGAACTTCATCAAACAAAGGTTGGTATTCTTCATACGCGATCTCCTGACATATGTCGCCCTTATCCGAGTAGCGGCGGTATAGGCTTGCTTGTCCTACTCCAGCAGTCTTCGCAATCTGATGCATATTGACATTGTCAACGCCTTTTTTGATGAAAAGTTCTCTAGCCGCCGCCAAAATTCGTCTTCGGTTTAACTCCTCTCTGGGAATTTTCAGAGAGACAGATTGCGATTCTGAATTCACCATAAACATCTCCCTTCATCATTAATTTAACTGTTATTTAACACGAAAAACGGACAATATGTCCGTTTTTCGTGTATAGGACATGTTGTCCGTCTTCATAATTATAATACATTTCGTGAAAAATTAAAAATACATTCATTTGGGTGACCGATGAGCTTTTTTTATCTCTTGGTATAGTGCTTTTTGTAAATTGGAGGCAAATGCGGTTCAATGCCCGATAGGTCCAGTTCCTTTAAACTTGCGATCGTATGAATAAACTGCTCGTATGCTTTTTTCTTGTCGCTCGTCGTATCTGTTCCGGTTTCGGTTGATGCTCTCCTGCTAACTTCAGAGTTAAGTTGCTTTTGATCCATAGATTACCCTCCATCAAATATAGTCAGGCTTACAAATCCGGATGTCTCTTGTGCCAGTCTGTATTCATTTCATAAGTATTGCCGATACCTAGTACTGTCGCTTCTTCGAAGGGGCGGCCAATCAATTGCATATTAATCGGCAGACCGGAAGGTGAGAAGCCGCAAGGCATGCTCAAGCTAGGCAAGCCAGTCAAATTGGTCGGAACCGTAAATGAGTTCAATCTGAATACACTAGCTTCATCATCTGCACGCGGCGCAGTGATCGGTGTTGCCGGCGTCAACAAGATGTCGATTCCGGACAATGCATTCAAAAAATCATTGACAATTAGTTGCCGGGCCCGCTGAGACTGAAGGTAAATGGAAGCCGGAATATCTCTACTGCTTTCAAGAAACATTCGGACGTCCGGTCCATACTGTTCCAATTCTGTCTCAAGCCACTTCTCGTGGTACGAGTACATTTCCGTCATCATAATGGCCATCGTCGCACTTCTAACATGTTTGATCAGGGGCAGGCTAACTTCGATGATTTCTGCTCCCAGTTCTCGGAATTTATTGATAGCGGCCTTCATCGCAGCTTCCACTTCTGGCATCAAATCCTCGTAATAGTAGCTTGTCGGCAATCCGATACGCACACCCCTGAGACCATTCGGATACATCTTGATACCTGGCGCAGGCAGATCGACAGTCGATTCATCCTTTGGATCGAAGCCAGACATCACATCCAAGCACAGGGACGCATCCATGACACAGCGGGTCAACGGACCCGAGTGGTCCAATGACCAGGCCATTGGAATGATACCATACCGACTGACCCGACCGTACGTCGGCTTCATCCCTACGACACCGCACAAAGCAGCGGGTATGCGGATCGAACCTCCGGTATCCGAGCCTGTGCCCAGATAAGTAAGTCCAGCCGCTAAGGCAGAAGCCGAGCCGCCGCTTGAACCTCCCGTTACAAGTTCAGTGTTCCACGGATTGAGACAAGGACCGAAGTGTGGGCTAGTTGTTGTCAATCCCGCAGCGAACTCGTGAGTCTGTACTTTGCCTAGCAGAACTGTTCCAGCCTCATGTAGCTTAGCTGCAACCGTCGAATCGTAATCGGGGACGAAGCTGTTCAATATTTTTGAACCGGCAGTTGTTCGGATCCCTTTAGTGTAATATAGATCCTTATGAACGATGGGAATCCCGTGAAGGGGCCCTTTGTACCGACCATGCATAATATCGCGTTCCGATTGCTTCGCTTGTTCAAACGCCAGTTCGGACGTTTGGGTAACGAAAACGTTCAGTTTCGGATTCAAACGTTCGATGCGGTGAAGCGCATGTTCTGTAATCTCTACCGGGGATATTTTCCTTGTACGGATCCTCTCGGCCAGCTCATGAATAGCAGCAAAGGACAGTTGGAAATTTAATTTACTCATCTATTCATCCTCCGTATCTTTCGGACATGTCGTAAGTCTACTAAACTAATTACCATAGCTTCCGCTAGGATTTGCTTTTCTTGCGAATAAGTATGTCAGGATTGCCAACAGGGAAATGGTAAAATAAACAACAGAAAAAGGCATCTTTAGATCAATCAGTCGGCCGACCAGCGCAGGGCCGAATGCTCCGCCTAGGAGATAGGCCAGTGTGAAAATACCCATCCCCACACCCAACTCAGCCGAACGGAGTGTCGTCGAAACTAAATTGCTGCTAGAGGTGAGGACACCGTTGAATCCAATCATAAGGATAATGATCAATAAAGCGTCGATCCATGGCGGCAAATGTACGGATACCCCCAGTAGTATAAATCCGCTGATGACGAGACTTTGCGATATGACAAGCACACGGGAGCTTCCGAAACGATCTGTCCAACTTCCGATCCGGGATCCGAGCAAGGCTGCACAGGCGGCACCGGGAAGCATCAGCAGACCGATTTTACTAGTTGGTAAATGAAAGGAATTCTTCATCATGACAGGAAGAGTAAAGGTTAACCCCGTGTTGCATACGAAGGTAAGGAATCCAATCCCTAGAATTCGTCGGTAAGGAGCATTTTTCATGAAAGATGCATCGATAAATGGATGTTCTTTTTTCTGAATATGAGTACCGAACCATAGAAGAACTGCTGCTCCTGCAATGAGCATAAACCAATAGTTCGTAACCCCTAGCAATACCAACGCCAGTCCCGCGGAGAACAAAACAGCTCCGAGAAAATCGAATGAACCGCGGTCGTGTTTCTTGTCAGGAACATACTTGAATATCAAAGGGATAACAAATAGGCTCAGACTGGACACGATGAACAAAGCACGCCAGCCAAAGTATTGCTCTACGAAACCGCCGAACACAGGCCCGAAGCCGGAAGCAAAGGCAATTGTGGCGGATAAGGTTCCCAGCACCCGTCCCTTGACTGTAGGCTTAAAATACAGGGTTACTGCCGCATAAGACAGGGGAGAGATGGATGAGGCCCCTGCTGCCTGCAGTAGTCTTCCAATGATGACTTGCAAGTATGAAGCTGCAAAAAAGCCGATCATAGAGCCGAAAGCTAAAAGGATTAAACCAATGACATACAGCTGGCGAAAGGAAAAGGACTCCGTTAACTTGCCGTAAGTACCGGCGCCGATAGCCATCAAAATGCTGTAACCGACCATAACCCAGCTCACCTGCGAGGAGGTCAGGGCAAAGTCAGCGGAAATCGAAGGTATAGACAAATTAAACATGGTCATATTGATGTTTCCGAAAATAATGAGCAAGCAAAGTGTCCCCATTAATTTCCGCTCATTGCCGGATAAAGCCATTGATTGAGTATCCATAGCCTGTCTCTCCATTACAGGAAGTCAGGAAAGGTGCGGCATTTTTGCGCCTGATCTCTATCGTGTCCCAAGAAAACATAGGACGGCCGAACATCCTGAATTAACTCCTGCATGCGAGTAATCGATTTGGCAGCCATCTCTTGATCGAATGTCAAGAACGGTACGCTATTCTCGAAGTTCTCCCGAGTATAAGCAACATCAATTGTCAGTAGCACTGGACCCGACTTTTCCGTTGTGACAAGGACTGATTGATGGCCAGGGGAATGACCCGGAGTGAATAAAATTTGAACCCCCGGAATCAATTCATGGTCACCCTCAATGATTTGATATTGTAAATCGGGCAGCCTGCACTCTAATGGAGAGTAATCCTCATTGTTTATGGCCGCATCATACTCTGCCCTTTGAATAAGGATCGGCGTATTGCGGAAATGCCCGTTTCCCCCAGAATGATCCAAGTGTAAATGGGAGCTAATGACCATTTGAATATCGTCAGGTCGATAACCGACACGCTTTAACACATTTACGATCGAGTCGTCGTCAGACATGTTGGGGACGACGCGCCCTTCACGTCTAGTCCCCTTGTAGTAATCGGGATTGTTGATAAAAGCGTCGGGCATTCCCGTATCGATGAGTATCGGCCCGCTGGTCGTTTCCAATAGAAAAGACCACACAGGCATTCCGACTAATTTCCCGGGGGCAAGGGTTCGATTAACTGCCGATTGATCTAGGAAACATTCACCTACAGATAAAAAATACAATTTTTTGATATGCATCCCAGTTTCACCCTTCGTATTATAAATTCGGACAGTTTGTCCGTTTTGTTTTGATTATATCGGACAAATTGTCCGATGTCAATTTGTCATCGGCGGTTGGGCATCGGCAAAAGCCTTACACCTGCAACAATACGCCAAGCTAAAGAATGTCGCCTAGGTGGAGTGCAAAGAAACAACGGGGCTGCGTTTGTACCAAATGCTAACGAGAGCACGACAGGAGATTACTGTTGTAATCTATAAAAACAAGGATATGCTGAATGCCTGTTTGAAGATAATGGGCTTAAAATGATTGATTGTAGTCAGGAGATAACAATGTTTCGGTTCAGCCATCAATCCGGCGGTAGAGGAGAACATCCGGTTTGAAGTGTTGAGAAATGAATCGGGATTTGAAATTAAGGTTTTTGATCGATTGGTAAAGTTAGATAAGGAACCTTTTTCGACTGTAGATCAAGGGGACTGATCCCATAACGTGAGACAAATCAAAACACCTTCAAGAGAATCAAGCCATGTCGTAAGATATGGAGATAACCTTGGAGGTGTTTTTACGTTGGCAACGAGAGTGAGTTACCCCCTAGAAAAATGCAAGCGATTGTGAGATTGGCAAGAGTTCCGGTAAGAGAGGTTATGGAGCAACTGGGAATACGAATAAGACACAGCCAAATCACCAGCTTCACTGACAGCGACATCTGGATTGAGATATTCACTCCGAATAATATTAGGATTTTTAATAGTGTGACATTTTGACACTACTGTATGTGACAGAAAAATACTTAGAATCATAGAGGCAGTTTAACACATTAACAATAAACGAGGAGGGGAGATTTTCATTGTGTATGATAAAAAAATAAAGAGGCGTGAAAGGGGAAACAGGTATGACCTATTTATGAAAAACAAACCAGTAACAAGAGTGTTTTAAGGAAAAGAAGTAATTTCTAGGGTTAACATACATGTGAAAAAAAAGGAATTTACCGTTTGTTAGGACACAATAGCGTTTGTGAAAATAATAATGAGTAAAGATAATTGCAAATCCACTCTTGCCCTAAAACAGCAAATAACTGCCGATACAATATGAATAGAGGAGAAGAATATCTTTATGAAAAAGCATTGTCAAATTGCATCTACAGGTTTAGTCCTTTTAATGGCTGGAAGTTCTCTGTTATACACAACACCAACCTCAATTGTAAAAGCGGAGTCCATTCAAAATGTATCTACTCCGTTACAAACAAGCACTCAAAGTGAACGTAATTCCGTCAAAGAAGCAATGCGGGATACATTGCAACTTGGATATCCTGGGATACTTGCTAAAACTTCTGAGGGTGGAAAAACATGGAGTTATGCTGCTGGGTTAGCGGACCTGAGCACCAAGAAACCAATGAAAACAGATTTTCGCTTTCGCATTGGTAGTGTAACGAAGACATTCATTGCAACAGTTCTACTTCAATTATCTGAAGAGAACCGCTTGAATCTAGACGACTCCATTGAAAAATGGTTGCCTGGTGTCATTCAAGGAAACGGATATGATGGTAACCAAATTACTATCCGGCAGATATTGAATCATACAAGTGGTATCGCTGACTATGTAAATTCAAAAGACTTTGATTATACGGATACAAAAAAATCGTATACGGCTGAAGAATTCGTAAAGATGGGGATTTCTCTTCCCCCAGACTTTGCCCCAGGAAAGGGTTGGTCTTATTCAAACACAGGATACGTAATACTGGGGATCCTTATTGAAAAAGTAACTGGAAACAGCTATGCGGAAGAGGTTGAAAATCGGATTATTGAACCGCTTGATTTGTCAAATACATTCCTACCTGGCAATTCAAGCGTGATTCCAGGCACCAAGCATGCCCGTGGCTATTTCCAACTAGACGGAGCAAGTGAGCTAAAAGACGTTACTTATATTAACCCAGGTAGCTCGGATGGAGATATGATTTCTACTGCTGACGATTTAAACAAATTCTTCTCTTACTTACTCAGTGGTAAATTACTGAAGGAACAGCAACTAAAACAAATGCTTACTACAGTTCCTACAGATAGAGAAGGAACCGGATATGGTCTTGGGATCTTTGAAACTAAGCTTCCAAACGGTGTCTCGATATGGGGACACAAAGGTAGAGTTCTAGGGTTTACCACTTTTGCTGGTGGCACACTTGGAGGCAAGCATACATTGGTCGTCAATTTGAACAGCTTTAAAGCTGATAGTCCTGATCCATTTAAAAATATTTTACTTGCTGAATTTAGCAAGTAGGAAAAAAGGAAAAAAATGGTTTAAAATGGGCTCCTTAGAGCATGTCAAAAAACTAACAAGTAAGTATTTTAGGAGGGTATTATGAAAAAGAAAATGATTATTGCACTTGGTGTTTTTGCTATAATACTGACTAATTTTGTAGGAAGTACTTATGCAGACTCGAAAACAGGAGTTTCTGTTACAGCTCCCTACAATACAAATCAAATAACGGAATGGTTAGAAATGCATGCAAAGCCTTTAAAAACAACTAATCCAACTGCATCTTTTAATGATTTAAAACCACTTAAGAATATGGTAGGTTCAGCTTCAATTGTAGGTTTAGGTGAAGCTACGCATGGGGCTCATGAAGTTTTTACAATGAAACAACGCATTGTTAATTATTTAGTATCTGAAAAGGGATTCATCAACTTAGTTTTAGAAGAGGGATGGGACAGAGCTCTGGAGCTTGATCGATATGTTCTTACTGGTAAGGGAAACCCAAGCCAACATCTATCACCTGTATTTAACACAAAAGAAATGTTAGATCTACTTAGTTGGATTCGACAATATAATGCTAATCCAGAACATAAATCTAAAGTGCGTATCATTGGGATGGACATTCAATCAGTAAACGAGAATGTTTATAATAATATAATAGAATATATAAAAAGAAACAATTCAGATCTTGTGCCTAGAGTAGAAGAGAAGATAAAAGGTCTCATTCCTGTAACAAAGGATATGACTACTTTTGAGGGCCTTACAAAAGAAGAAAAAGAAAAGTATATTTCAGATGCTAAACAAATCAGTGCTTTATTGGAACAAAATAAAAGTTATCTGAACGGAAAATCCAAAGAGTTCGCATGGATAAAACAAAATGCTCGTATTATTGAACAGTTTACTACAATGTTAGGAGGAACATCCCCTGATAAACCATCGGATTTTTATTTGAAACATGATATTGCAATGTATGAAAATGCGAAGTGGACTGAAGAACATTTAGGGAAAACCATAGTTTGGGGACATAATGGACACGTTTCGAAAACAAATATGATTCCATTTATATACCCTAAAGTAGCTGGGCAGCATTTAGCAGAATATTATGGAAAACGGTATGTATCTATTGGAACATCAGTTTATAAAGGACAATATAATGTTTATAATAATGATGGTGAATTTGGCCCATATGGAATATTAAAATCAGATGATCCAAACAGTTATAATTACATTTTTGGACAGGTCAAAAAAGATCAATTTTTTATTGATTTACGTAAGGCGAACGGAGTGACAAAAACTTGGTTAAACGAACAACATCAAATTTTCGCTGGAATAACTAAAGAAGGCCCTGCTATACCAAAAACTGTTGATATATCATTAGGTAAAACGTTTGATATACTTGTTCAAATTCAAAAAGTGAGTCCATCTCAACTACATCAATAAATTTGTAATAATGTGGCTTAACGAAGTGTTGTATTGATGATAGTGTTAAGTGTCAATAGAGGTGTTTAAAAAATGTCAGCTAGGTTATTCCATTAAAAGATCATTAGATGGAATAAATGTTTTCGAATTAGAGACGATGTTGGGTAGAAGCACATTATTATCAAGTTAACAAAATAAATCCGAATTGAAACAGCCTCTATCCTGCAGGTTCAATCTGACTGAGCACAACTTGCACGAGTCTGTTCATTTGTATCGGGTCTGCCCAAGGGCAGACTCTTTTTTGTACAAGAAAAAGTCCATCTTATAATCGTCAGCTTGGTTTTTTGTGAAAATAAGAGAAACAACTAGCAGCAATACAAAAAGCTCGAACCGTTCAGTTAGCCAAAGAAAATCAGAATATATCATTTTAGATGTGAAAACCACCGGTTTAGATGGCGACTCTGAGATCGTAGAGATTGCAATTATTGATCTTGACGAAAATCCTCTTTTTGAAACGTTAATCAAGCCGGTATCCCTCATTCCAGAAGAAGCGACCGCCATCCACGGAATCACAAACGAAATGGTTGAAAATGCTCCAAGCTCATCGCTAAAAGAAGAGTTGTAAAAGAGGATGCTAAAAATACGGGTTGAAGGAATACCTGAAGAGATTGATCAGTTTTTGGAGCACTTCGAGGACTATTACAGAGTGCTGAAGCGTTCAAAGGCCTATCAGAACAGAAACAGTGAATATGTTCGTGTTTATGTTGATGTAAGCAGTCCAAACGATCAGCCTCTAAAAGCTTAGAGGAAACAAATTGCGGTTTGTATCAATTTCTCTGGTATTACCCCATTTTAACGTACATATTTTTATATATTGATAAAAGAATCAAAATTGCAAATATTGGATTTTGGTATACAACTTTATTGTCCAAAATAAAGTTTTAGACTGATCCGACAAATGCAACAGCGGCAGATAAGGACGCGAAAATAAATTCCTAGACTGGCCGCTGTTGTGGTCAACATTCAACTATCGTGTCCTGTTAGCCTAATAACTCTGCAGTTTGTAAGAAAGCGTCCAGCCGCTCCTTTTGAAGAAGATGATGACGGTAATGCATCTCCACCATCGTGAACCATTCGACCGCGTTTAACGCGCCGAAGGCTACGGCCGGATGAGTCGCCTTTCGCTGCAGCCGCTCTGGGTCTATGTTCTGTAGCGACGCCCCAATCTCATGCATGCGGCGCCTTGCTTCCTCCAGCTTGGCGACAAGCTGCTCCTTGCTTTCTGGCTGTGGGGGCGTATATTGCAAGTCGGCCGGTACTTGAATGCGAACCGGTGGGAAGCTCCCTTGCTCAAACACGGCATGACCGGCCTCCGTCTTCCCGTCGCCCTCCTCGTTGCCGCCACCGAGCGCCATGCACTGCTCCGCAAGACGGAGCTGCAAGTTCAGCGTGGAATGAGGCAGATGCAGGTACATTTGCCCAAGCGACCATTCGTTCTCGCTTGGCTTGCGACACAGTTCCGCCAGACTATACTTGTCCAGCTCCCGAACATAATGCTTCGAAATCTCGTCGAACCTTACCAAAGTATCCTTAATCCCTATGTTCTTGTTCATCAAGACCATCTCCTCGAATACTGAATTACTCTCATCATATGAGAGGGTTCAAGAAAAAAGCATATTCGTAGTTTATACCTTTAATACTTTATTTTCCAGTCTAAGACTATATTTTCTAATTACACGGGCGCAGTCGCTAGCGCGCCGATCGCAAAGCTGGACTTCATTCCGGAAGAGATGGGGAGCGCAACTGCAGTCGCGCATGCGGGCCGCGCGTCGCCAGTCTATAACTTATCTCAGTCTAGTTCTTTAATGTTTAGTCTAAAAAATTATTATTCGCTAACAATTGACAATGAAGAAGTAGTACAACTTCGAGTCAATGAGTTTCCATTAATTATGAAAATGATCGTTGAATTATCATCTGACATGCATCTGGGGAAATGAGACTGCTTAGGCTTTAGTTTTCCATTATCATTAAAATTGAAATGATCTTATGACAGAGCCTATTAAGCAGTGGCACGATTCGACGAAATGGTTACAGCCGCAGGCAATACGGTGTAAGCTTCTTCAGGAGGATTTTTGCTCATTTCTATGATGTAATAATCAACAAATTCGCTATCATATCCTTGTTTTTTAGCGTCTTCTTTGACCAGTTCTTCTGTCGCCAAGGAGATTCTTAGAGGGAGACAAATCTGAAGAATAATCCATAAGAATGCTCAAGCATGTTTTTTAACATTTAACCATGTTAAAATGAAAAAAATTAGAGATATGGCATGGAGAGAAGGCAGGGAGAATCAATGAAACCAAAACTTAACGATGTTGCACAATTAGCAGGAGTTTCACCGACTACGGTTTCTCGCGTACTTAATAATCGTGGCTATATCAGTCAAGAAACGAAGGATCAAGTTCATAAAGCGATGCAAGAGCTAAATTACTTTCCAAATGATGTGGCTCGGTCATTATTTAGTAAACGAACAAATCTGATTGGATTAATCATTCCAACTACAAGCAACCCATTTTTCGGAGAGCTGACTTTTCATATAGAGAATATTTGTGCGTCATTAGGCTATAAGCTGTTGCTTTGTAACAGTTTGAATCAGCTGGATAAAGAGGAATCATATGTGGATATGCTTATGCGAAATCAAGTTGACGGTATTATCGTTGGTACACACAATCGGGGTATCGTAAATTATGAACAGAAGAACATTGCCGTCATTGCGATCGATCGCTTCCTATCCGATTCAATCCCAGTTGTAGGATCGGATAATTATATGGGTGGAAAACTGGCGTCAGAACTACTTATTGAAAAAGGGTGCAAGCATATCTTACACATAAATGGCCCTGTTGAATTGGAAACACCAGCAAGCTTAAGAAGAAAAGCATATGAAGATGTGATGGAGCAGTATGGTCGAAAGGCAATTACCTATGAAGTACATGATCCCTTCCACCAACAGAATCACGACGAACCGATTAAACGCTTGCTCGATGAACATCCTGAAGTAGATGGATTGTTTGCGAGTAATGACTTGGTGGCTGCGTCTTTTATTGCTAAAGCAAGAAGAAGAGGAAAACGTGTTCCTGAAGATATTCGCGTAATTGGATATGACGGAACAGAAACAACCCGCAATCTTCTCCCTGAATTAACGACAATTCAGCAACCAATACAGGAGATTGCGAGATCTTCCATAGAGTTACTTATTAAAGAAATTGAAGGTGGATTCAGTGATGTCCCGCGAGAAACCTATCTACCAGTGAAACTGATTGAAGCTAGTACGGCTTAATACAGTTTCCATAGTTTTCAGCATTGTGATAGAAGGTGGAGCTATCCTTATTAGAGTAATTGAAATCAAGAGGAGAGCTCTTTTTCTTTCGAAAATATGTCAAGCGGTTGACATATGAAAGCGGTTGACATATAATCGATCTGTAAATACGAAAGTGCTTTCATTTACATTAAATGTTCAACTTGAGGAGCGTTCGATATGAGAAAGTCAAAGAGCATGTACTGGAAACTAAGTGCCTATTTTTTCTTTTTCTTCTTTACTTGGTCAGCAAGTTATTCATTGTTCTCCATCTGGCTAGGGCAAGAAATCAGTCTGAATGGTGCTGAAACAGGTGTTATCTTTACTGTAAACGCTATCTTTGCGCTATGTATGCAACCGCTTTATGGCTATATATCTGATAAAATCGGATTAAAGAAGCATATTTTATTTCTAATCAGTTCTTTGCTCTTATTTGTTGGTCCTTTCTATATCTTTATCTATGGGCCGTTACTTCAATACAATGTATTTCTCGGTGCCATTGCAGGTGGATTATACTTGGGTATTTCTTTTTTGGCAGGGATTGGAGCCATCGAATCTTATGTCGAGAAAGTCAGCCGAAAATATGACTTTGAATACGGAAAATCTCGTATGTGGGGCTCGCTAGGTTGGGCAGCAGCAACGTTTTTCGCTGGTCAGCTCTTTAATATCAACCCTAACATTAACTTCTGGATTGCATCAGTATCTGCTGTCGTTCTGTTTATCATTATGATGACAATTAAAGTTGAAATGACAGATTCCGAGATGGAGCGAGCAGAATCCGTTAACTTTAAGCAAATCGGCCATTTGTTTGCAAATAAGCATTTGTGGTTCTTCATTTTATATGTTCTTGGTGTTACCTGTATTTACAATGTGTATGACCAGCAGTTCCCGAATTACTTTTCATCGACGTTCTCAACGGTTGCATTAGGCAATCAAGTTTACGGTTACTTAAATTCCCTACAAGTGTTCTTGGAAGCAGGCATGATGTTCTTAGCGCCTTTCATTGTCAACAAAATTGGAGCAAAAAAGGGTCTAATATTGGCAGGGTTCTTGATGGCGTTCCGGATCATGGGTTCAGGCTTAGTTATTGGACCTTATGGAATCTCAGCTATGAAATTGATTCACGCATTGGAACTGCCAATCATGCTGATCTCCGTATTTAAGTACTTGGCTGCAAATTTCGATACGCGTCTGTCTTCGATCTTGTATCTGGTGGGATTCCAGTTTATGAGTCAGGTAGGAGCTTCGATCTTCTCGCCAATCGCCGGTATGTCTTATGACATTAGAGGTTTTGCAAATACGTACGTGATTATGGGTGTTTTCGTATTTGTCTTTACAACAATCTCAATCTTTACCTTAAAGAAAGAACCGAAAAAGCTGGATCCCAAGCCTAACAAGCATATTGAAACAGCATAGGAGGAAGAAAGATGAACACATATAATAACAATACGAAGCAAGCTGAGGAAGCATTGAAACAGGCAGAAGCGAAAATGAACAAGCGGTACCGATTAGGTTATCATATTATGGCACCAGCAAACTGGATTAACGACCCAAATGGATTAATTCAATTCAAAGGTGAATATCACGCCTTCTATCAGCATCATCCTTATGATGAGAACTGGGGCCCAATGCATTGGGGCCACGTGAAGAGTAAAGACCTTGTACATTGGGAGCATTGTCCGATTGCATTAGCGCCTGGAGATGCGTGTGACCTTGATGGTTGCTTCTCAGGAAGCGCAGTAGATAATAACGGCGAACTGACATTGATCTATACTGGTCATCACTATATTGATCAACCAAACAATATCTTTTTCCAAAATCAAAATGTGGCAGTAAGCACAGATGGCATTCATTTTACAAAACTAAGGCAGAATCCCGTAATCGCTGAACCTCCGACTGATAGCTCACAGCATTTCCGTGATCCGAAGGTATGGAAGCATGAGGATACATGGTACATGATCCTAGGTAACAGCACGAAAGAAGATCTGCCGCGTGTTATTCTATATACATCTCCTGATCTTAGGACTTGGACCTATCATGGTGTGCTTCTGCAGGGAGATAAGAATATGGGCTTCATGTGGGAGTGCCCTGATTTCTTTGAACTGAACGGTAAGCATATATTTATGTTCTCCCCACAAGGTATTGATGCGCAAGGAGATAAGTACAATAACTTGTTCCAGACGGGATATTATGTTGGCGAATATAATTATGCTAATAATGAATATAAGCATGGAGAGTTCATCGAGTTGGATAATGGTCATGACTTCTATGCTGTTCAAACTTTTCTAGATGATCAAGGTCGCCGCATAGCGCTTGGTTGGATGGATATGTGGGAATCGGATATGCCGACGAAAGCAGACGGCTGGTGTGGAGCAATGACGATCCCACGTTTAATTACGTTGGGTGACAATAATAAAGTACTGATGACTCCAGTTGAAGAAATGAAGTTACTTCGTCAAAGTAAACATGTTTTGTATCAATATGGCGCTATTTCTGGAAGTTACTTCAAGGAAGTTGAAGAAGACTTGCTTGAAGTTAAGGTAGTGTTCGACCTCACGAAGTCAAGTGCAGACCTGGTAGGCTTGAAGTTTCGTGGAACAGGTCGAGAAGAAACGGTTATCACATATTCTATTCCGGAGCAGAAACTAATGCTTAATTGTTCTAAATCAGGTAAAAAGACAGATGGAGTACGTCAAACAGCCTTCAATGCTGAGGGACAGCTGACATTGCATGTATATCTGGATCGTTCATCCATTGAAATGTTTGCGAATGAAGGGCAAGCTACGATGACAAGTCGCATCTATCCGGGTGAGAAATTGCTAGGCATAGAAATCATAACAGAGGGTGGAGAGGCGCTAGTAAATGGGCTGACATATTGGAAATTGAAAGATATATGGCAAGCTGAATAACTCAATGAAAAGATTGCAGTTCATATTATGTATACAGTAAAAGGATATGGAACCTATATATATCTTGAAAATAACACTAACAAGACGATACTGGATATGCAGTGTCGTCTTTTTGAAAGGCTACATGTGAAAATTGGTTGTCTGACTTCCTTTTGCTACGATCTACGTTGTTCTTCCATTTCGTCATGATGTTGTTACCGCTCACTTTGAAAATGCTATTCCTTTACATTCAACAGGTCGATTATGGTTAGATATCACCATGATTGACCTGTTTTTTGCTATCTTCACTTTCTCACATTATATAAGCTTAATTGCAGCAATGTATGTACATAGGAAGATAGTTAGGGTGGACTACTGTCAATAAAATCGACACTCTGAAACGAGAATCATTATGCTGCATTTGCATGCTGGTTCGGTGACGACGGATTGTAATATTCAAAATAGGTTATGGGTTTTGACCATTCCATTTAAGCTTGTTACAATAGGATAAACTTACTGGAAATACTTCAATATAGAATGGTGTGGTCTAAACTTGCAACATGAAAACGAACTTTTGGATGTATGGTTGTCTTTGTCTCACATCCATTCCACTTTAAATGATAAGTTAGAACAAGCCCTGCTACAAAATTATGATTTATCTTTGAAGGAGTTTTATGTTTTAGGTTTTATATCCAATTCCGAGGAAAAAAAATTACGACTGCAGCAACTTCAAGAATTGGTGGGATTAAGTCAAAGTGCGACATCGAGACTCGTAGTGAGAATGGAAGCCAAAAACTGCGGGGCTTTACAAAGACATACATGCGAGGATGATCGACGAGGTGTGTATACTCGGATTACGGAATTTGGTGAAAATAAATTCCAGCGTGCACTTCAAACCTTTAATCAGGTGTTACAATCAGAACTTCAGAAAGATGGAGTGAAGTCACAATTTCAAAATCTTACGCAAAAGCTGTTTTAGACTTTGCGACCTGTGTATATCGTTCTTAGTTTCCTTAGGGTAATATATGGCTTGAACGTTGTGCCACGAAAGGCTCTTTACGGAAGCTAAGTTTATTACCCTACACGATTCAATAGTAATGTTATGAAGTGGAAAGTGACCATTTACATGATTGTGCATGCATATTTAAATTAGACTTTCAACCATGTACGTATAGAAACGCCCTTCCGAAACTAACTCCTCCTCATAAGGAGGAGTTTTATCATCTGGAACCACCGCTAACCCCCTTTGCTTAAGAAACAGAGGCCGTATTGCGCTTTTCCTTGGCGTTGCCGCGGTCGCGACGACTCAGCAGAAACCCGACCAGAGATGCTGTGGATTGTTGGAAAATCATCCCCAGTACAACGGGCAATGCTACCGGGGCCGGGAAATAGGTGATGGCAAGCACGGCTCCCGCGCTAATATTGCGCATGCCGCCGTTAAAGACAAGCGCCGTACGGTCTGCATTATTCCACCGCATCAGTCCTGATATCAGATAACCGATCGCATATCCAGTGGAGGCAAGGACGATTATGGATAGGCATACTCCGACAAGCTTAAGATTAAAATCGACCAGATAAGGCGCAATGACAGATCCGTTAATCATGACGACAAGAGCCATAGCCAGCTTGGAGAACGGTCCTAGCCGTGGTCCCCATACCTGCTTGATCTTCCCTTTGGTCCATTCGTTCAACACCATGCCGATTAGCGAAGGAACGACAATCATCCAGAATAGGCTCTGCATCATCGCCCAGGTATCGAGCTGCACATCCGCTCCGATCAGTAGGGACATGATGCCCGGCACGGCAAATGGGGCCAAAATCGTATCAATTAAAATGATCGCCAATGTCAGCGCTGTATTGCCTTTATAGATGTTGACCCACACGAAGCTGGAAATGCCCGTAGGGATAGCTGCACCAAGAATAAGTCCAGTAATCGTGTAAGGATCATCACTGAAGGCCAGATGTCCCAGCATCATGGCGAGAAGCGGCATGGCCAGGTGAAGAATAAACAGACAGGCGATCATCGGACCAGGATGCTTGATCACATGGACAAAATCCTTAAACCCCATACTGATGCTGCCCGCGAAGGTCATGAATGCAAACAGCCAGGGAGAGAGTTCGGTATATTCTGACAACGGCGTACCGATTAGGACGCCAATTAGAATGCTGATTGGTGTAATTAGCGGCATAGCTGCATTTAGTCTACGATTCAACGTGAGGAGCATACAAAACTTCCTTTTTTAACCTTAAGTATAGACCTTGCACCCGTGATTCGTAAATGATCTGTGACCTTGCGGTAGCCCGATAGAAGCAAATTTGAACGCTCCTGATGAACATAGATTAACCCTTCAAATTATTTCGATATTCCAAAGGAGAGCAGCCCATTATTTTTTTGAATAGTCTGGAGAAGTAGTAAGGGTCCCTAAAACCGAGTTGTATGCTAACTTCTTTAATAGAGGCATTCGTCAAATCCAAAAGCTGACTGGCCCTCTGTATCTTCATTCTTAAATAGTAATCGACAGGAGAGTAGCCGGTGGATTGCTTGAATATCAGGTTCAGATGCTGCTTGGATACCTGAACATGCCGACTAAGCTGCTCAAGCGAAACGGTGGATTCCAATTGTTCACTCATATAGCGTGTTGCCTTATCCACATGACTCTGGTACGTACTGTCTTCCTTGCGAAATGCAACCGATACAACAAAACTCAGCAGATAACGGACAGTTTGCGATACTTGAACTAAATGTATAATGGAGTATGATTTATTCAATAAAAGGTCGTAACACTGATGAAATAGCTCCGGTAGTTTGACTCCATCACTGGCAGATATCGAAATATACGTTTTAAAAGGCTCAAACAATGCTATAAAATCATCCATTTGGTCCCCTTTAAGATGAAACCAGTAAATTGTCCAAGGATCTCTATCGTCAGCCCCATAAGCATGCGGCATGTCTCTGGGAATGTACGCAAAGCCTCGCTCTGTCATGTCAATCGTTAGGCCATCCTTTGTTCGTATCCAACCTTTTCCGCTGGTACAGTAGATGAATATATGAGAGTCACATCCGTGCATTCTTTCACGAAAATGATGGCGGGCATGGCTGAAGCAGCCTATATCCGTAATATATAGATTTTTTGTAAGCGGATTCATATTTAATTTATCCAGTATATAGGGTGGAACGACATATAACTTTTCACCCTCAAATCCATCAGCTTTCTTATTCATAATCTATCCATCTCCTAGCCTTAGGCGGCTCTAATGATGAAATACGTATATAGTCCATCATAAACAGTAGATTGTCAATTGTCTGTAATGTCGCTTACTTGTAAGCTCTGAATATAAGAGCGACTATGAGGGAGTGATGGAATTGAGCATTTTCGACGCTAGGGCACGCGTGTGGGAGCAAACCGTGCAGATCCCCACGTATGGAATTGGCAAACCCGACAAAAATCCAATGTTTCTGGAGAAACGTGTCTATCAGGGAAGTTCCGGTCGAGTGTATCCGCATCCGGTCATTGATAAAATTGAGGATGAGAAGAAACTTGAAAATTATCAAATAGTTTTCCTAGAAAATAAATATTTGCGCATTGAGATCATGCCAGAGCTGGGAGGACGCATTTATCGTGCGGTCGACAAGACCAACGGTTATGATTTTGTTTATTATAACAGGGTCATCAAACCAGCGCTTGTGGGCTTATTGGGACCATGGATATCTGGAGGCATTGAGTTCAACTGGCCGCAGCATCACCGTCCCAACACTTACGGACCCGTTGAATACAAGTTGGAAGAACACGACGACGGAAGCGCAACGGTATGGGTGAGCGAAATTGATCGTATGTTCGGCACGAAAGTAACAGCTGGTTTTACACTTCAACCGGATAAGGCATACCTTAAAGTGGGGGCCCAGCTATATAACCGGACTGCCGAGCCTCAAACATTTTTATGGTGGGCCAATCCAGCCGTAGCAGTACATGAGCATACGCAATCTGTTTTTCCTCCAGACGTATCAGCCGTGTTCGACCATGGAAAGCGAGATGTATCCCGTTTCCCGATTGCTACAGGCACTTATTATAAAATGGATTATTCTGAAGGCGTAGATATCTCCCGATACAAAAATATTCCTGTTCCCACTTCATATATGGCCTATAAATCGGATTACAATTTCATAGGTGGTTACGACCATATGAAACAAGCTGGGCTTTTGCATGTGGCCAACCATCACATCTCTCCCGGGAAAAAGCAGTGGACATGGGGAAATGGCGAATTCGGCCAAGCTTGGGACCGCAATCTAACAGATGAAGACGGCCCCTACATCGAGTTGATGACGGGAGTGTATACCGATAATCAACCAGATTTCACTTGGCTTCAGCCGTATGAAGAAAAGACGTTCTCGCAGTATTTTATGCCTTACAAACATATTGGTATGGTCAAAAACGCTTCAATTGACGCAGCCGTTAGTTTGGAATTAAATCGCAGCGAAGGGACAGTACAGATTGGCGTCTATGTAACTTCGTCATTTTGCGAGGCTGTTGTGGAATTAAGCAGCCAGCGGGAAGTTTATATTCAAGAAACCTTGGATCTGACACCTAATAAGGCCTTGATACAGAAGACAGTTATTTTGGCTGAGGATGAGGATTATGATCTATGCTTAAGCGTCAAAGACGCGACCGGAAGGGAGCTGATTAGCTACCAGCCTAAGCAAAAGGAAGTTGAGCAGATGCCGGCTGCTGCCGACCCCCTGCCACAACCGGAGGAATTAAGAACGAACGAAGAATTGTATTTAGCAGGACAACACTTGGAGCAATACCGTCATGCTACCTTTGAGCCTGAGGCGTATTACCTTGAGGGCCTGAAAAGAGATAAGAATGACAGCCGTATAAATATGGCATATGGTACGTTGCTTCTTCGCAGAGGGTTATATGCAGAAAGTGAAGAGTGCTTTCGTAAAGCCATCTCGCGGATAACCTGGCGTAACTCTAATCCCTATGATGGTGAGGCCTACTACCAGCTTGGTTTGTCGCTAAAACACCAAGAGCGGATGGATGAGGCGTTCGCTGCATTTTATAAATCAGTATGGAGTGCGGCATGGCAAGACAGCGGGTATTTCTCACTGGCACAGATTGCGACAGAACAAGGGAACTATGAAGAAGCATTGGAACTCGTCGAGCGCTCGACAATCCGAAATGCTCGCAATTACAAGGCACGCAACCTGAAGTCGGCTATTCTTCGTAAGCTCGGCAGGAACGAAGCAGCAATAGCCTTTTCCAAGGAAACGATGAAGCTCGATATCGCCGATTTTGGAGCTTACCGTGAGCAAGCATTATCTTTAGAGGCTCTCGGGTTACGAGATGATGCTAAAACGGTCTTTGAAGAGCTGGAAAAATGGATGCGTGGAGATGTGCACAACTATATAGCGGTAGCATCGGACTATGCGGCGGCAGGACTCTATGAGGATGCAGCATGTGTGCTGGAAGAAGCTCCAGAGCAGGCAAAAACATACCCTATGCTGTATTACGTTCAGGCCTTCTGCTATGCTAAAATCGGCAAGCCTGAGCAGGTGAACAATGCTCTCGCTCAGGCCGCAGATGCAGTACCCGATTACTGCTTTCCTAACCGTCTGTTTGAGTTGGATGTGTTACAATTTGCAACTCGAACAAAACCGGGGGACGGAAAGGCGCATTATTACTTAGGTAATTTACTCTATGATAAGAAACGGCATCGGGATGCTATTTCCAGCTGGGAAATGTCTCGTTCCATTGACGATACTTACCCCGTTGTTCACCGTAATCTTGCTCTTGGATATTTTAACAAACAAGGCCAAGTAGAGAAGGCTCGCCATTCGTTAGAGCAGGCCTTTGCGTGCAATACTTCAGACGCACGTATTCTTTATGAGCTTGACCAGCTGTATAGGAAGCTGAACATCAAGCCCAACGACAGATTGAATCTAATGGAGAGTTATCCGGGAATCATAAAGCTTCGCGATGATCTGTTTTTAGAATATGTAACCGTTCACAATACGATGAAGCAGCATAAGATAGCGTTGTCCTTGCTGACAGGGAGAATATTTCATCCATGGGAAGGCGGAGAGGGGAAGGTAACGGGACAGTATAGGCTGGCCAAGGTAGAGCTTGCCAAGTCCGACCTGAGGTCTGGGCGGATTGAACAGGCTGTAAAGGGGCTGCGGGAGGCTTTAGTGTATCCAGAGAATCTTGGCGAAGGTAAGCTAGAGGGTTCCCAAGATAACGATATCTATTATTATTTGGGCTGCGCGTACGAGCTATTGAAATTAACAGATGAGGCAAGACAGGCCTTTTCCACGGCCTCTCAAGGATTGGGGGAACCCATTAACGCCATGTATTATAACGATCAACAGCCAGATATGATATTTTACCAAGGATTGGCCTGGCAGAAACTTGGTTATGTGAAGGAAGGCAATCGTCGATTCAACAAGCTCATAGATTACGCCGATAGGCACTTGTTCGAACCCGTGAAAATAGATTACTTCGCGGTCTCGTTACCCGACTTTCTCATCTTTGAAGATGACCTGAATATTCGTAATCAGGTTCATTGTACTTATATGAAAGCACTTGGTTTGCTTGGATTAGGGCGGCAGGACGAAGCTATCTTACATTTTGAATCGGTGCTTAAGCTGGAAGCCAACCATCAAGGAGCATTGAACCATATGGATTGGAGCTGGGAGGGGAAATCAATTGAGTAATCTCATGAGAAATGTACCGCGCAAATTGACGATCACGATGTGGGACTTCTCTTGGTATACCATGACGCAGGAAGGTGAGCCCTATAGCGATCTGGAAGCCCGTTTTAAAGAAGCGGTCGAAAGAGGCTACAATACGATCCGAATATGTGCAATGCCATTCATGTTGTTTACAGCGGATGGCAAACGCCCCGGACCCTTGGAGTTTGCTAACCTTGGGGAAGTAGGCCAGCGTACGCGTTGGTATAACTGTCGTGGAGGCGCAGTACTGGACGGGCATGCTCATTTGCTCGAACTGTTCAAACAAGCAAAGGCTCATAACTGTTACATTATGTTATCCTCTTGGGAATATCAGCAGAGTCCCAGCTTTCTGGCTCATGCTGAGCTTAGAGATGAACTAGCTGCAATTCCTCCTAAGGAGAGATTCATGGCCATTGCAAAATCAATGGATCAGTTGATCCGTTTCGTCACAGCAGAAGGCTACAGGAGTCAGATCATCTATACAGAGCTGCATAACGAAGTGGAATTTGGGCAGTTAAACGCCGTCGGAACGTCTGAAGGCATAGCCGAAACGAATGTACCGGCGCTTATTGAAGCCATGCAGCCCTACGTAGAAGAAGCGATAGAATATCTTCGCCAATGTCATCCTGATATGATGATGACAGCCAGTTATACGTTAAATGAAGCCTACCCCAAGGCTTACGTCGCGCGCAATATGCAGGTGGCCCATTTTCACCTCTATATTAAAGGGGTGCTCAATGAGCTTATGGAAGCGGCAGCGCTTTATGATGAGTTGGCGCCGTTCCCCAATCCATTCGTACAATCCCTATTAAGAGAAGACGCTCCTCCATTTGCAAAATGGACCCTGCCTCCGGGGCAGAATTGGCGGATGGAAGGCAATCCAGTCGGCATGAGACTTATTTATTTGCACGACTGGGTAGATCCCGATCAATGGGATTTATTTTTGTACGATCGGTATGGAGACCATAAAATGGCCATGTTGCAGAAGGCCGACACCCGATTGGAAGAGATTTATGAATGGACTCGTCATTCCGGCATTCCAATTGTCATAGGAGAAGGTTATGTAGGCTACACGCCGCTGCATGCCCAATTTGAAGAAGGCCCAGTCGGCAAATTTATCGCTGAATATGTGTTGCGAAAAGGAATGGCACTTGGGTTCTGGGGAATGACCCTCTGTTCTAACTGCGCTCCCCATCATCCATTCTGGAATGATATCGCTTGGCAGCGCAAGTGGAACCAATTTATCCTGAATTCAGATTAACGAGTGAGGGGAGTGAACTCCATGAGAAACTATCGAGTTGCGGTTAAAGACGATCAGAAGCATATTGTTAAAGGACATATCAAACTTGGCGGCACCAACCCAAAAGGAGAGGAGATCGGATTCACCAACTATTTTATGGAGAAGGACGGAGAGCCCTTTTTCGGTATTTGTGGTGAATTCCATTATGCCCGTTATGATGAACGCTATTGGGAAGACGAAATTATTAAAATAAAAATGGGCGGCGTAAACATCATTGCCACTTATATTTTTTGGAACCTACATGAAGAAGTTGAAGGTGTTTTTAATTGGAGTGGGAACAAGAATCTTCGTCATTTCATCGAGTTGTGCGGCAAACATCAGGTATACTCCATCATTCGGATCGGTCCCTTTGATCATGGGGAAATTCGAAACGGCGGTATGCCAGATTGGTTATTCGGTCGACCATTTGAGGTTCGTTCTAATGATGAGGGGTATCTGTTCTATACAAGAAGATTGTATAACGAAATCGGTACCCAGGTTAAAGGGCTGTTATATAAGGAGGGGGGGCCGATTATCGGCACCCAAATCGAAAACGAGCATCATCATTCATCTGCCCAGTGGGCATTGACTGTAGGAATTAATGATATGTGGCTAAACAGTGGAAGTGACGGTAACTCGCATATGTTAAAACTTAAAGAAATAGCTCTGGAAGCGGGGATTGATACTCCGATCTATACGTGCACAGGATGGGGAGGAGCAACAACTCCTGTACCTGATATGCTGCCGTTATGGGGCGGGTATGCCTATTGGCCATGGATCTACTACGAAGAGGGACGTTTGGAGGGGATGGACGAGCATCCTGCGACACCGGAATACATTTTCCGCGACAAGCATAATAACAAGATTCCAGAGAGTTACAATTTCGAGCCTCAATACGCACCTGAAGACTATCCGTACGCTTGCTGTGAAATGGGTGGCGGCATGGTTCAGTTTTATAAATATCGGTTCGCATTTCCCTACCGCAGTGTTCCAGCAATGACTGTCATGAAGGTTGCAGAAGGCTGTAATCTGATCGGATATTACATGTATCATGGGGGTTCCAATCCTCGGGGTAAGGTTAACCCGTTCACCAATGATCTAGCCACCCCCAAAATCTCCTATGATTTCAACGCCATGATCGGCGAATTCGGTCAAGTAAGGGAATCGTACCATAGAACAAAGCTGCAGCATTACTTTTTTTCAACGTTCCAAAAGCAATTCTCACTAACAAAGACTATTCTGCCAGGGGATACGTCCCAGATGGACCCTTATGATGTGGATACGTTACGATATGCAGTGCGATCCAGTGCTGGATCGGGTTATCTGTTTCTAAATAATTTCCAAGACCATGTCGAAAATGACGACCTGTGCGATTTTAATGTGAGCATTGAACTGCCCGAGGAAACGATTGTAATCCCTAGTCAAGGTGAGCTGATGTTAGGACGTGAAAGTTTCGCTATATTGCCATTTAACTTTAATTTAGATGGAATGAAGCTCAAATATGCTACGGTACAGCTGATAACAAGGATAGAAGAAGATGGAGAAGTATACTACTTTTTCTTTGTACCAGAGGGGATGAAGGGAAGATATGAAATTGAGTCAAAAGATATCATCAGTGCCACAATCGACAAAGGCTCGATAGAGCAGTTGGATGGGAACACGATCATTAAGGTTGCTGAAGAGGACGATAGTCTCATCCATCTGGTATCTGAAAGTGGCAAAAAAGTTGCCATCTACACGATGACTGATGAGCAAAGTCTTACATTTTGGAAGGTAAACATGCAAGGCCGGGACAGAGTCATTTTGACCAATGCCAATGTACTTGTATATGAGGGCGATCTAAGGC
The DNA here is from genome assembly GCF_054602585.1 of Paenibacillus sp. SEL3. Classification (NCBI taxonomy): domain Bacteria; kingdom Bacillati; phylum Bacillota; class Bacilli; order Caryophanales; family Paenibacillaceae; genus Paenibacillus; species Paenibacillus sp. SEL3. Next base: position 3,913,245 of record NZ_CM137725.1, read on the forward strand.
TGGAATCGACGGATCAAGAAATGGTATCCCTGAGTGTATTCCCTGATTTCAACGCCTCGATCACATCTATTACTGGTGGAGAGCTGCTAGACATAACAGAAAACAATGTATTTAAAACGTATCGTTTAAAGGCTCCTAAGCGAGAAATTCATTTCAATTTGAAAAGAATAAATGACGATAAACTTACTATTGATTTTGAGATAGATGCCTTTCACGGAATTAAGGAAGCTCTGCTGCGTATCGATTATACTGGAGATATCGGTTATGCTTTTATGGATGGCGAACTGATCAACGATAATTTCTGCAACCATACGACCTGGGAAATAGGCTTGAAAGCATTTGAGCATCGGCTCATCGAGCAAGGGTTGTACGTATATGTTTCCCCAATACGAAAAGGTAAGGTTCTCAACAGCAATACGACTATGGCTGGCTGGAAAGAGACGGCAAAGGAACGTATCGTAGATATCGGCGCAGTCAGCATCGTGCCTGTGTATGAAATTCGACTCACCGTATAACCCAGGAAGTGTAAGTTCAGAGACGCACAGTGGGTACTTTTAGTATAAAGTATAAAAATGTAAAAGCTCATGGTCGTTCAACCATGAGCCTTTTTTACTTTCTGATAGTACGTTTAGTAGATACCAGCCTTTTTCGATGTTTCTTTGATCCCGTTGCTTCCGTTAACTACAGTTTTCCCCCAATCCGTCAGATTGCCATTAGGTCCTGTTACAAGATCAAGGTAGGAAAGATTGGAACTATTACCATACCAAGACCAGGCTAACCAGCCTACTCCTTTGGATTGACCGTATCTCATGATTTCTGTCTCGTCGACGTCTGCTCCCTGGTGGTAACCGCCAAATTCGCCAATAATCAGAGCGAGTCCTTGGTTCAGAACGTTATCAATATTGGTTCGAACAGTTTGAACATCTTTACCAGCGAACTCATACATATGGATGGAAAATACCGTATTCTTCAAAGAATCAGCTGCGAATACAGATTTACCAAAGTCATTGATAGATTGAGGATATTGTCCCCATCCGGCACAATCGACGATGAGCGTATTTTTAATACCTGCGTTTCTCAGCTTGGGAATCGCTTGCTTGTATCCATCAGCCCAACCACTTCCATTCCAAGAACCATACCATTCGTTCGCTATGTTTACGATAACCCGGTCTTCCTTGCCGATTAGAGCATCCTTTATGCTAATCCAGTAGTTCACAGCTGCATCCAAAGAAGCGTAGTCGTCTTTGCCCGTAGCGTCATGAACTTCAAGTACAGCAATCATTTTATGGTTGGAGACGAGAGAAATAATATTTTTCACGGAATTAATATCATCCTTGGTGTACTGGTTTCCGTTAGAAAGGACAATTCGGACGGTATTAGCACCTGTCTGGGCAATTGCCGGGATCGCTGTATAAAGGTCATTTTTGTACCATGTGTGAGCATGATTGACGCCTCTCATAACAAATGGCTTGCCTGTAGAATCATACAATTTGGTACCGCTTACATAAAATCCTGAAGCAGCTTCTACCTTGGAGAAAACTCCTCCTAAACCAATCATGATGAGCAAGCCGATCATTCCAGACAATAGTGCTTTTCTTAACAATACCTTCATTTTTATTCCTCCCTAAATATATTATTCAACCTCCTGCTATACAGAGATGAAGTTAGGTATGTAAGTGTGTAAATAGCAGTAAGCTAAACACAAAATTAAGCGCTTTCAAATATGAAAAAAGTTATTTTTGTTATTCTATCATTTGTGTTTTTGTTATTCAATCGGTTATTTTGGTTATTTTTTTGTGTTTTTGAAGTATAAACACATGGATGTATTATTTAAGTGCGATTTTCTGTGGTTTCATTATATTTATTGTTTATGTTTGTTTAAAATTTAGTTTATATTGATAAAAACAACCTAACTATATTTCTGTGATATTCCGGATTTGTGTAGGTTGACCTAACGTTTTGCTTGGTTAATTATTTTGAACAAAGGTGAGATCTATCGGACAGCAATACCTAAGCTTCACCGCGATATTAAATTATAGTATGATATTCTTGTGAAAAATTTTACCAGAGTGAATAGGGGCAAGCTGATGAGAAAACCAATCATTGCAGTCGATATGGACGATACCATCTGTCATCTCGTCAAACGAGCCATATACCATAACAATAGTGAATTTCCCACTCATCCGCTTCGTTATGAAGAAATGTTAGATTGGAACACGGATCATCTACGTCATCCCAAAAGCACGCATGATGTATTTTATGGGCGACCGGGTTTGTTTGAGGAACTTGAACTGTTTGACGAGTATGTTGTAGAAGAAATGGAGGAGCTTTGCAATGCTTTTGATGTCATTATTGTGACAGCAGCAGAACCTAAGACCGTCGTAGAGAAATGGAACTGGCTTCAAAGACATATGCCATTCATTCCGATCGAGAACTTTTTCCCATGTAAACGAAAGAACCTGATTAACTATGATCTCCTGATTGATGATGGTCCTCATAATTTAGTACCTGCGCTAAAGGAGGGGAAAAAGGTGCTTTGTATTCCTCATCCATGGAATCTGAGAGCAAGAGAGCAATATGAGTTCCCCGTCATGACATCCTGGCAAGGAGCAAAAGAACGAATCGACTCCATTTTAGGAGTTCTGTATAAATAATAGAATTATTCGTAAAACAGCTGGCTCCTCTGGAACTGGCTGTTTTGCTAGAAAGAATAGCGCCTATGGCTGAAATAAAATGGTACAATTGCTATGCATTATCCATGAGGAGGGAACGTGTATGACCATGACTATGGGTCTGATTGTGAATCATCTGACCAAGGGAATAAGCCTACCCCACACCACCGTAGATCTGCTGGACCCAGGATCTGTAGATACTGAGGTGCAAGGAATTGTAACCGCTTTCTCCGCTTCACAGTACGTGATAGAACAAGCTATTTCTCTAGGTGCAAATTTTATCATTACGCATGAAGGCATTTTTTATAGTCATCAGAGGATGCATGAGTGTCTACTACATGATCCGGTTTTTTCGCAAAAATCTCGCCTCATTGCCGATGCAGGTATAGGCATTTATCGGTTTCATGACACCATACATCGTTATCAACCGGATGGAGTGATGGTTGGGCTTCTTCAGGCGCTTGGCTGGCACAATTACATGGTGAAACAGCAGCCGACGGCCGCCATTTTGACTATTCCAGCTATGAAAGTTAAGGAGATCGCTGAATATATCAAAGCCAAACTACATATTCGTTATGTACGGGTGGCTGGCGAGGTTTCCATGCCATGTGAACGAGTGGGAATTTCAGTAGGATACAGGGGAGGTGGCGATCTAGCCATTCCATTATTTCTAAATGAAAATGTAGATGTAGTCATCGCCGGTGAAGGCCCAGAATGGGAAACACCAGAATATGTTAAAGATGCTGTCTATCAAGGGCACAGTAGAGCACTTATCATGCTGGGACATGCTGAAAGTGAAGCACCTGGGATGAAGTATCTCGCAGATGTACTTTCCGCCCAATTTCCGATGCTTCCCGTACACTTTATTGAAGATCACCCGGTGTTTCAAATATTGTAATGAGAACACGTTTTTTGTGATGGTCATCCAGCACTGCTGTTATATCCGTTCATCCACTTTATGAAATGGAGGCGAGATCATGGGAAGCAGAGTGATTATGCCGTTCAAAACAGACTGGAGATTTATAGAAGGAAATTACGCGGGTGCTGAGAAAATGGACTACAACGATGAGCATTGGCGGCTCCTTCATGTCCCTCATGATTGGAGCATTGAAAAGTCCTTTGATCCACATATGCTGTATGGTGGCAATCAGGCTTATTTGCCAAGATGGTCTGTCGGATGGTACAGAAAGCATTTTAATGTGAAGCCCTCCTCTCCAAAACAGCGCGTATACATACAATTTGATGGCATTCACAGTAACAGTGAGGTTTGGATCAATGGGCATTTTGTGGGCAAGCGACCCTATGGATATGTTAGCTTTCAATATGATTTGACTCCATATATTCGGTGGGATGAGGAAAATGTGATTGCCGTCAAAGTGGACAATACGATTCTTTCACCTGACAGATGGTATTCGGGGGCCGGTATTTATCGTAATGTTTGGCTGATTTGTACGGATTATATTCATATAACCGAATGGGGGACTTACATTACCACACCTGAAATTTCGCCAGATGAAGCCAAGGTGACTGTCAGAATCCAGGTCACTAATCAACACGCGCATGCCGTAGAGTGTACGATTATGACTGAAATGCTGGACCCACAGGGACAGATCCAAGGAAAAGTGGAAAACCGAGTCACTCTTTCGAGCTGTGAAACGGGGGAAATAGAGCAAAAAACGCGAGTATTAGAGCCAGAACTATGGTCACCGGACAACCCAGTGCTCTACGAAGCCCAGACGACGATCTATTGCGACAATACAGAGGTGGATCGTTATTGTACCTCTTTTGGCATAAGAGAAGTGAAGCTGGATACACAAAAAGGTTTATTTTTGAATGGGCACAGCTTAAAGCTAAAGGGAGTGTGCATTCACCATGATTTAGGCTGTCTGGGGGCTGCTTACCATGATACAGCCATGAAAAGAAGGCTGCAAAAGCTGAAGGAAATGGGCTGTAACTCGATCCGTTTTGCTCATAACCCGATGGCGCCCGAATTATTAGATTTATGTGACCAGATGGGGTTCTTGGTGGTTGATGAGGCTTTTGATAAGTGGAAATCTCTTTTCTATGAGCATTTATATGATGAGTGGTGGGAAAAAGATCTGGAGGCAATGTTGCTCAGAGACAGGAACCATCCCAGTGTTTTCATGTGGAGCGTTGGGAATGAAGTGGAAAACCAAGGGCAGCCATCCATGCTAAAAATGTTGGAGCAGCTCGTGGGTTTCTGCCATGAAAAAGACCCAACCCGATCGGTTACATATGCGCTTGAGCCGCATAATACACCGATCAGCTTGCGTGAGGGTTCGATTGAGGCCAAAGTGGAGCATACTAAGCAGCTGGCACAACGAGTGGATGTTCTGGGGTTAAACTATCAGGAGCAGTGGTATGAGCACTATAGGGCAGCCATGCCGGATATGCTTATCCTTGGAACCGAGACGTTTCCATACTATCGGGGCAAGGATAACCGGGTTAAAGGTTATTTGCTTATGAATCCCTGGTTTGATGTCGCTAATCATGATTATGTGATCGGTCAATTTGTTTGGAGTGGAATTGACTATTTGGGAGAAACGAGCTATCCCTCCAAAGGGTGGTCTTCGGGCCTGATTGATACTTGCGGATTCCGCAAACCAGTATCTTATCTCCAACAAAGCTTATGGTCTAATCAGCCTGTTGTGCACATAGCCGCATTTAACGAACATATGAAATCGGAATTTAATCCGACATGGACAATGCACTGGAAATCTCCGGCCATGGAAGATCACTGGACATTTCCTGACTACGGTGGAAAATTGATACGGTTGGTTACCTTCACCAATTGTGAGAGTGTGGAATTGATCGTGAATGATGAATTATACGGTGAGAGGAAGCTAGTGGATTACCCTAATCATTTAATCCTATGGGAGCTTCCCTATACACCGGGCAAAATCCGAGCTGTGGGTCGTAATGGAAACGAGAAGGTTTGTGAGCATGAACTGACTACTGCCGGGACTCCTTATGCTCTAAAGTTGGAGGCCGATCGGACGGTTCTACCTGCTGATGGGCATGAGATATCTCATGTGGAAGTAACCGTCATAGACCCAAACGGGATCACTGTACCTAACCAGGATGTTGAATTAACCTTTAAACTGCATGGTGATGGCCGCATCCTTGGAATAGACAATGGGGACCTCACCAGTGATGAACCCTACAAGGGGAATGAGAGACGAACACACAGAGGAAGGTGTCTTGTGGTTGTACAATCTGGGAATGTGGCTGGTGAGCTGTTGCTTCAAGCATCAGCAGATGGAGGGTTACTGGGAGGAACCAGGCTGAAAGTGGAACAAGAATATAAATGACAATTCAAGGTTGATTCAGTAAAGACATTGTATTTTAGCTTACGTATTATTGTTACTCTTGACCAGCTTCTGGGCTGGTCTTTTTTATTTTTATATATAGGTAGGTTTCAGAATTGACATAAAAATAAGAAAGTTTTATAATTTCGGTATTAAAGAAATTAATTGAATAGTTTAATAGATGGGGTGTTTAATAGTGAACGAACGAGATTTCAAAGATGGGCTTTTCACCGAATACGCACGGATCGGAAAATGCTTGTCCAGCCCGAAAAGGTTGGAAATTCTTGATATTCTCATACAAGGACCCAAATCAGTTGAAGTTCTATCTAAAATGACTTCGATGTCCGTTGCCAATGTTTCTCAGCATCTACAAACTCTATATCAAGCTAAGTTGGTTCAATCCAAAAAGCAGGGAAACTTTGTGTATTATGAACTTTCTGATTCATCTGTTTTGCACTTTTTAAATTCACTGTATGACCTGTCTGAAAAGCAGTTAATTGAAGTTCAGCACATTAAGGAGCAATTTTTGGGTCAATTCTCGGATGTTGAAGGAGTCACAATGGAAGAATTGGCAATGCGGATGGAAAAAGGAGAGGTCACACTTCTTGATGTACGGCCGCGAGATGAATATGAAACTGCTCATATACCGGGGGCTGTTTCCGTTCCAATTGAAGAATTAGCGGAGCAGTTATCTTTGTTGCCAGCCGACTCGAAGATTGTGGCTTATTGCAGAGGCCCGTATTGCTTAATGGCGGTTAGAGCTATTGCATTGTTGCAGGCTCGTGGTTTCGAAGCTAGACACTTGGATAAGAGTGTTCATGATTGGAACGACTTTATCAGGGGAGGAAGTTAGCCTTAATGAATTTGACGAATGCTTCGCAGAAGAGGCAAGCGCTTATCAATTCCTATGCGGAATCTTCAGATAAGCAAAGAAAACTGTATCGTCGTACGCTTATCACCGTTATTTTCTCTCAAATTTTTGGAGGCGCCGGACTTGCTGCCGGAGTAACCGTTGGTGCGTTGTTGGCGCAAGATATGCTGGGTACGGATAAATTTACGGGGATTCCTGCGGCACTATTTACACTTGGTTCAGCGGCTGCAGCGCTCCTCGTTGGTCGGTTTTCCCAAAGATTCGGCCGACGAATGGGGCTGGGACTCGGTTTTATTGCAGGGGGAGTTGGGGCGATCGGTGTCGTTGTTGCAGCCCTTATGAATAGTATTACCCTGCTTCTAGTCTCCCTTCTTGTTTATGGATCGGGAACGGCTACAAATCTGCAGGCTCGTTATGCCGGTACAGATCTCGCAAGTTCAAAGCAGAGGGCAACAGCTGCGAGTATGGCTATGGTCTTTACAACGATCGGAGCGGTAGCCGGTCCCAACTTAGTTAACGTTACCGGAGAGTTTGCGTTATCCATTGGAGTTCCCAGTTTAGCGGGACCTTTTCTTTTAGCGGCGGTAGCCTATACATTAGCAGGCATAATATTATTGCTACTTCTTCATCCTGACCCTTTATTGGTGGCCAAAGCAGTTGCGAATCAGGCGGCACAAGGAAGCCAGTCGTCTTCTGATCTTGAGGCTACTCGTGATGGTAGAAAAGGAATTATTCTTGGCGCTTTAATCATGATAATAACTCAAATTGTCATGGTTGCGATTATGACGATGACTCCCGTACATATGAAGCACCATGGACATGGACTCGGCGAAGTAGGATTAGTCATCGGTTTTCATATTGGTGCTATGTATCTTCCGTCTCTAGTTACGGGTATTCTTGTCGATAAGATTGGTCGTATAGCGATGGCGATGGCTTCAGCTGTAACGCTACTTCTCGCTGGCGTAGTAGCTGCGTTGGCTCCCACTGATTCGATGGTTTTGCTTATTGTGGCGCTTTCTCTTTTAGGGATAGGGTGGAATTTTGGACTGATTAGTGGAACCGCTTTGATTGTAGATTCGACGACAATATCTAATCAAGCTAAGGTACAGGGATCGGTGGACGTACTTATTGCTTTGGCAGGAGCTTCGGGAGGAGCACTGTCCGGGATGATCGTAGCAAATTCAAGCTATTCCATACTTTCTTATGCGGGAGGAATTCTGGCGCTGGCGTTACTTCCTATCATGTTATGGATGCGTTCAAAGAGAGCATAGACTAGCAAAAAACGACCTTATGGTCGTTTTTTTGTGTTTACCTAACTGTCGGGGGGAAGCAGCCATAGTTCTCTTTTTGACAAATAGTTTGGATACGAATAGAATGACTAATTATGATATAACTTATTAAAACATTAATAAAAAGTGGTGATAAGTAGATATGTAAATGCCAGTAGAATCATCCATGAATCCTCGGGTAATTCGTAATATCTTGTTTTTGTTGTTCGCTTTACCGGGTGTAGCTTTTGCTTCCTGGGTATCTCGAACGCCTACTATACGGGGTAATTTACATGTCTCGACTGCCGAAATGGGAATCATTATTTTTGGATTAGCTGCATTTCTTTAGCGGGACTACTTATAGATCCCCCAGGCTTAGGGTTTTTAGGTGAACATGTTGGAACTTCTGCATGCCTTGATTGTAGTGCTTGTTGGCGTTATGGTCGCTGGTTTGATATCGGGTGCAGCCCAACCCATTGGAGTGAAAGAAAAAATCAGATTAAAAAATAAAGGGGATTGTCGCATGACTATGAAAACGGAAAAACAAAAGATGATAGATGGAGAACTGTATGTAGCTGCTGATCCTCAATTAACGAGTGAAAGAGAGTATGCGAGAAGATGTGTCCGTCTCTTTAATCAGACGACAGAGACGGATCGTGAGTACCGTGAAAAGTTACTTAAGGAGCTTTTCGGATCAACTGGTGAAAATATAGGCATGGAACCCAACATACGTTGTGACTACGGATACAACATCCATGTTGGAAATAATTTCTATGCCAACTTTGACTGTACCATTTTGGATGTTTGCGAAGTGCGCATTGGAGATAATTGTTTCCTGGCTCCAGGAGTTCATATTTACACAGCAACTCACCCCATAGATCCGTTTGAACGAATCGCTGGCCCAGAGTATGGAAAGCCTGTTAAGATTGGCAACAATGTATGGATCGGCGGGAGAGCAGTGATCAATCCTGGTGTTACGATAGGTAATAATGTCGTAGTGGCATCAGGAGCAGTAGTAACCAAGGATGTTCCAGATCATGTGGTTGTAGCTGGAAATCCAGCACGAATAATTAAGCAGATTGAAATCTCCTAAACAGCATACAGGCAAAGCATTTAATATTTGTTCCGATGATCCTATTAAAATAGCTCTTTATTTTAATAGGATCATTTAATTTAAAGACTAGTATGCTTATGGTCTTCAAGATTGAACTATACAGAGTAATAAATAATCATATTCATCCGAACTAGTGTTTCTCCTAGATTATAGTAAATGTGTGGACGGTCTGCTTTAAACCGGATTGAATCTCCAGCTTTAACTGTGTACATTTCTTCGCTGACTTTTATCACCATTTCACCCTCAAATACCGTAATAAATTCTTCTGTACCTTCACGGTGTGGCGCTGAACTCAGTTCCCCGCCTGCTTCAATCTCTACGGTGTAAACCTCAAAATTTCTACTTCCTTCATAGGGAAAAAACGGATACAACCGATAGTGATTATTTTCTTCAAGCACTTGCACCTTGGTTTTCGGAACGACTACTGCATCTGCAGGGGGTTCATTAATCAGGGCAGTGAAAGAGATTTTCAAACCGTTCGCAATTTTCCATACGGTTGTAATCGAAGGATTTGATTCTCCCCGCTCAATCTGACCAAGCATCGTTTTACTGATCCCCGTCAGATCGGCTAATTTATCTAAACTTAATTTTCGTTCATTTCTTAGATATTTCAAATTTTTACTTAAAATCAGATTAATATTCTCCATAATTATTCGCCCCTATTGTGCTTTATAAAGAACGTATTGTACAATCATAAAGTACAAACGTGCGTTTTAACGCACACTTTATACAATTATAACATACTGGAGTTGATTGTTGCATGCCGGTTATTCCGTTTCTTTCTTATGTGATTGTTACCAGCTTTACGCCCGGACCCAACAATATTATGTCATTAGACAGTGCCAGGCGGTTAGGTTTGAGAAAAGCATTTCCATTTTTGCTGGGAGTAACAGCGGGCTGTTTCGCTATTATGCTGTTAGCCTGCTATTTTAATCTTGCTTTGTATCATTTTTTGCCACGGGTTAAAATCTGGATGAATGTACTCGGTAGTCTGTACATGCTTTATCTGGCGATAAAAATAGCGAAGAGCAAACCTTCTTCTAAAAATAATGATCACAATGAAGGATATTCCTTCAAATCAGGATTGCTGCTGCAATTTATCAATTTAAAAGTCATTTTGTATGGTATTACGGTCATTTCAACGTTTGTTATGCCTTATGATGTATCGTATATAGAGCTTATTATGATTTCATTACTTTTGACCTGTATTGGTTTTATAGCTGTAGTGTGCTGGGCGATTTTTGGGGCTATGTTTCAGCGTTTCTTGAACAAGTATGAGCGCTCCTTCAATATCATAATGTCCTTATTGCTCCTTTATAGTGCACTATCGATATGGATGTAAATGAATACCGTTTCCATCATAGAAAAGAAAGGTTCCTGACTATAGGCAGGAGCTTTTTTTTCGTGTGAATTGAGCTTATTTTACGAGTTATAACATACAATCGGACAGAATGGATGAGTCTCCTGATCATTTAGCTGCAAAACGGGTATTACCTTAATAAATAAAGCTGTTGACAACTTGTATATACATGACTTAATCTTGTATATACAAGTTGTTGAAAGCGTTATATTATTTTTTACGCTATTTCATTTCGCAAGAAAGGAATGAGCATGAATGGAAGCAACGAATAGGACTTTGATTCCTCAAGATAAGGACTGGTGGCGAAAATCAGTAGTCTATCAGGTTTATCCCAAAAGTTTTAACGATACGACGGGTAAAGGAACCGGTGATATAAGAGGACTGACGCAAAAGCTGGATTATTTGCAAAAACTGGGTGTCGATATTGTCTGGTTGCAGCCTGTATATGTCTCACCACAACGTGATAACGGGTATGATGTAGCCGATTATTGCCGGATTAATCCTGACTATGGAACAATGCAGGATTTTGAAGAATTGAGCCGGGAAATTCGGGCGCGTGGGATGCACTTGATGATCGACATCGTGGTTAACCATTCTTCCACAGAGCATGTCTGGTTTCAGCAGGCGCGGCTTTCTAAGGATAGTGAGTACAGGGACTATTATATCTGGCGTGACCCAGCACCCGATGGAGGACCTCCGAACAACTGGATTTCCAAGTTTGGTGGACCAGCTTGGCAGTATGACGAGGCTACAAACCAATATTTCTTGACACTGTTTGATAAGACGCAGGCGGATTTAAACTGGGAAAATCCCAAAGTTCGTCAGGAAGTTGTTAATGTGCTGGAATTTTGGGCAGAGAAGGGAGTTAGTGGCTTCCGACTTGATGTCATTAATTTGATTTCCAAAGATCAGCAATTCTCGGACGACGATGGAAGCACGGCTCCTGGGGACGGGCGTAAGTATTATACGGACGGCCCAAGTGTGCATGAATACCTTCATGAATTACATGAGAAAGTATTCTCAGCGTATAACAGTGTCACTGTAGGGGAGATGTCCTCCACCTCACTGGATCACTGTATCCGTTATTCCAATCCAGAAAGAAAAGAATTGTCCATGACCTTTAATTTTCATCATTTGAAGGTAGATTATCCAAATGGACATAAGTGGGAATTGATGCCATATGATTTTGAATTGTTGAAGAAGCTATTCTCGGATTGGCAAACGGGCATGCAACAAGGTGGCGGCTGGAGTGCATTGTTTTTTAACAATCATGATCAGCCAAGGGCGATCTCTCGCTTTTTGGATGATGGCGAATACCATGCGGAAAGCGCCAAGCTGCTGGCAACCACGTTACATGGTCTTCAAGGAACACCCTATATATTTCAAGGTGAAGAGATTGGGATGGCCAACCCGCAGTGGGCAGATATTGAAGAGTTTCGGGATGTTGAATCTCTGAATATGTATCGTATCTTACAGGAACAAGGCAAAAGTGCAGAAGAAGCATTGAATATCATTCGAGAGCGGTCTCGTGATAATTCGAGGACACCGATGCAGTGGGATAACACTCGCAATGCGGGCTTCACTACAGGCACGCCTTGGATTAAGGTAGATGAACGATATCCACAGATCAACGTTCAGTCTCAGTTAGAGGACCCGAACTCGATCTACAATCATTACCGTCAGCTGATTCACCTGCGTAAGACGGTGCAGGTCCTTACTGACGGGAGTTATCAACGTTTGGACGAAGCTCATCCTCAGGTCTACGCCTATCAACGCAGCAATGAAGAGGAGACTTTGATCGTCATCTCTAATTTTAGCGGACAGGATGCGCAATTCCGTATACCGGATTCATTTTATTCATCATTAAAAAATCAAGCGTTGGGTGCGGCTGAGCTTTTAATAGGTAATACCCAGCACGTCCCGGAGCTAAAACAAGAGATCACTTTGGCCCCATATGCTTCATATATGTGGATTGTCCGTAGTCTTAGTGAATAGTATGGAGATAACTAGTAGTACCCCGGGAACGTTATTTTTTATAACCGGGGTTGCTGCTAAAAAAGAGCAAACGTTAAGGGAGTGGGCTAAATGGCGATTGAAAGATCACAGGTAGAAGACATTATAAAAGCCGTTGGTGGCAAAGACAACATAGAGGCCTCTACGCATTGCGTAACTCGTCTGCGATTTGCCCTTTATGATGATAAGCTGGTCGATAAAGAAGCACTTGAACAAAATGATTTGGTCAAAGGCCAATTTTCTTCACAAGGACAGTATCAGGTCGTGATTGGTCCAGGCCTGGTGGATAAGGTATATAACGAAATGATCTCCATTACAGGAGGTAGTCGGGCTTCTAAAGACGATGTCAAAAATGCAGCAAGCAAAAAACAAAATCCAATTCAGCGTGCCATCAAGACGCTGGCAGATATTTTTATCCCCATCTTGCCCGCAATCGTGACTGCAGGTTTATTACTTGGAATAAATAATATTTTGACAGGCAAGGGGATTTTCTTCGAAGGTATGGCTCTGGTTCAGGTCTATCCTCAATGGACTGACTTTGCTGCTATCATTAACACCATTGCCAGCACCGCTTTTACATTCCTACCTGCCTTAATTGGATGGTCAGCCGTTGTCCGGTTTGGCGGCAGTCCTTTACTCGGGATTGTACTGGGTCTGATTCTGGTTCACCCAGATCTATTAAGTGCATACGGTTATGCGGATGCCGTTACCAAAGGAACCGTTCCGGTTTGGAATTTGTTTGGGTGGGAAGTGAACAAGATTGGTTATCAAGGACAGGTTTTACCTGTTTTAGTATCCGCTTACGTACTTGCACAAATTGAAAAATTCCTAAATAAAAAGATAGCGGATTCATTTAAGCTGTTACTCGTGGCACCGATTACATTATTAATAACGGGATTTCTGGCTTTTACAGTGATCGGTCCGGTTACTTTTATGATTGGTAATGCTATTACGTCTGGTCTTGTATACGTTTTCGATTGGGCTCCTGCGGTGGGAGGCTTGATCTATGGAGGCTTGTACTCCTTGCTCGTGATTACGGGAATGCACCATACTTTCCTGGCGGTGGATGTGCAATTAATTGGTACGCAGGGTGGAACGTTCCTCTGGCCGATGCTGGCGCTGTCCAATATCGCTCAGGGGGCCGGAGCATTGGCCATGATGCTAGTATTGAAGGAGCAAAAGGGAAAAGGGTTGGCTCTTACCTCTTCTGTGTCTGCTTTTCTGGGTGTAACCGAGCCTGCCATATTCGGGGTGAATATCCGATATAAATATCCGTTCGTATTTGGAATGATCGGTTCCGGTATCGCAGGTATACTGCTTACCGTAAATCATGTGATGGCTTCTTCCATTGGTGTGGGAGGGATTCCAGGCTTCTTGTCTATTTTCCCAAACAACTGGGGTGTATTCTTCATTGGGATGGCGATCGTATTGATTGTACCGTTCACTTTAACCTTTATGTATGGAAAACTGCTAAATAAGCGCCGTCAGACTCCAGCTACACCAGCTAACGACTCCGTACGGAAAGATTCGGGCCGTCAAGATTCTGCACTGGATGTGCTTGAAGTAAAGACTCCGGTACTGGGACGTGTTGTGCCGTTGGAGCAGGTTCCTGATCCGGCTTTTGCCGAACGGCAGATGGGACACGGTATCGCAGTGGAACCGAAGGATGGCAAGATTCTTGCCCCTTTCAGCGGAAAAGTTATTCATATCATGATGAAAAGCAAGCATGCCTTGATTTTGGAGCATCCGACAGGGGTACAGATTCTGGTACATGTGGGGATCAATACGGTGTCACTGAAGGGTGAGGGATTCACCATACATGTGGAGACAGATCAAACTGTGAAGCAAGGACAACTATTGATGGAATTTGACCGTGATCTGATTCAGAAATCCGGATATCCCATCATTACACCTGTCATTGTCCCGGATGGCCAAAGTATGATTAAATCGGTTGAGGAACTGCCAGGTGAGGCAGACGATTTGCAGTATACCTTAATGAGAATTCATTTGAATTCTTCATCAGGTCATAGGAATTAATTCAGATTCAATTCGCACAGTCTATTATAGTGAACAGGGAAGTGAAAGAATGCTACAATGAACGTGGTGATGAAAATTGACAAAGAATATATTTTTGCAAATTTATCAGGATTATTCGGGACAGATCCAGACAGGCGAATTGGCTCCAGGTACGAAAATGCCTTCTGAAAATGAACTGGCCCGGAAGTATAACACTTCTCGCGAAACCGTACGTAAGGCACTCCATTTGCTTGCACAAAATGGGTATATCCATAAAATAAAAGCTAAAGGATCTTTTGTTCTGGATATGGGGCGGATGGATTTTCCTATAGGAGGACTGGTCAGTTTCAAGGAAATGTCCGAACGGATTGGGCGTACATCACGAACCATTGTACATGAAAATCAACTACTTCCAGTTCCAGATGACATAGCCAATCATCTTGAGATTGACAAAGACAAATATTTGGTCTGGAAAGTCGTTCGTGCACGTGAAATTGAAGGTGAATGCGTCATATTGGACAAAGATTACTTTCGATCAGACATTGTACCTGTGCTTACTGAGGAAATTAGTCGTGGATCCATCTACGAATATTTGGAGGAAGAGCTTCATCTTCAAATCAGTTATGCTAAAAAAGTCGTTTCCGTAGAAAATGCAGACGAAGAAGATCATAGGCTGATGGACCTTCAGAACTACACTCATGTGGTCGTAGTACGCAACTATGTTTATCTGGAGGACACTACATTGTTCCAGTACACTGAATCAAGGCATCGGCTGGACAAATTCCAATTTGTCGACTTTGCCAGACGTTCCCACAGTGGAGACAAGAGAGCAGATTTTTTAAAATAACGATCAATAATATAGTTAAGAAGCCCCGTCTTTTAAGACGAGGGTTTCTTTTTTACCTTGGATGCAACTGCTGAGCAGCTTCTATACTGGCATTTGAGGGATTTGAATTTGCGTTTTATCCAAAAGCTATTTATAGAATGTTAAAAGGTTATATACTATTTAAAATACAATTCCATGATCAATGCAATGGGAACGAGGTGTATGTTATTTATGTATAGAGTGGCTATCTGCGATGATGAGCACAAGCAGAGAGAGCTTGTTAAAAATATGCTGATTACTTTGTCGATAAAGACCAGTATAGAATTTAAAGTTGAATTATTCGACTCCGGAGAACAGCTGGTATCTCATTATCAAAACCATGAGTCTCCATTCCATATCTTAATATTGGATGTTGAAATGAATGGCATGAACGGAATTCAAACCGCCCAAAAAATAAGAAGTTTAAATCACCTGGATGAACAGATTGTTTTTTTAACGAGCTACCCTGAATATATGGTGGAAAGTTTTGACGTAGTCACATTTCAGTATTTAATAAAACCGATTGCTCCCCATATCTTTGAGGAAAAAATGATAAAGCTGTGTCAATATTTTCAATCTCTCGATAAAAAATTCGTTATCATCAAGTCAGCTTATGAGGAAGTGCTTTTAAAATATGATGATATCATTAGTATTGAAGTGGTCAAAAGCTTAACCATAAAAAACAAACTGCATTTTGTAACCTCTACTCAAACCTATGATAGCAAAGGGATTCTTTCGGACTATGCTTCAGCATTAAAAGAACATAATTTTCTACAAATTCATCGTTCGATTATTATAAACTTAATTCATGTGAAAAAATTTGCTGGCGGTGATGTTTTGATGTCAAATGATGTGAAGTTACCTATTGGGCGTTCTAAAATAAAAGAAGTTAAAGATATATATACCAAATTTATGATCATGAAGATGCATTAATATGATGGAATATAACTCCCTGCTTCTTAATCTTTGCGTTGTCCTTGTTATGTGCTTCCAAGTGAATTTTTACTTTAACTCGGTTTTTGATAAGTCCAATCGAAAGCCGAACAGATTCGTGTACTTCATTATTTTTGGGTTGCTGGATTCCCTATATTTAAGTGTTTATTTGGCTCCTACGATATCTTCGATTTTAGCATTACTTGTCATATTTAGTTTAGCGCAATCGTATACAGTGGAAATAAAGACAAAGATCATCTTTTCTATCCTTTATGCTGTATTGATAACCATCGTTAATTTTATATCTCTTTATATTTTATATGCTGTAGGCTCTGTTAAAATTAGCAACTTTAGCCATTTGAGTGAACAAGATCACTTGATATTCTCTAAGGTTATGTTACTCAGCTGCATTATCATGTTTGCTGTCATTCAGATTATACGGTTATTTGCCAAACGAAGAACCTTCCCTTTGCAGCATCGTTACTATATTTTATTTTTAATCGTTCCCATCATAAGTTTATACCAGGTCAATGTTTTATCTGTTTATAGTGAAAAGAATATGTATTATTTTGGTTCTATTATTGGCTTTATTTCCTTAAATGTTTTTATCATATATATTTTTGATAATGTCATTGAAAAATTTCAATTAATGCATGAAAATGCTCAATTACAACATCAGATGGACTACCAAGATGCTAACTACGAAAAAACGGTTCACAGCTTCAAAAATATAAAAAGAATCATTCATGATACACACCAACAGTTTTTGTATATTGAAGAATGTATCAAGAGAAATGAATTGGCAGAGGCGAGTGAACATATTAAGGTTACCTTAAATAAGATCGAAGGAGCATATCAAAGGGTTAATACCGGTAATCTGGTTATAGATGCTCTTGTCACGAATAGTCTTAATATTGGGCAAGCCAATGGCATAAAGATAGATACCCAACTTAACTTATATTCACAGAAAGTAAATATTGAACGTTATGATTTATGTGTAGTTCTAGGGAATATGCTGGATAATGCCATAGAAGCATCCAAAAAGATCAAGATTGCCGATGACAGGTACATTCTTATTAAAATACATTCCAATGAGTCTGCGCTTTTCATTCACATCCTTAATCATGTGGAGAATGAAGTGGCTCATTTGCATAGTCAAAAATCAAACCCGGATGTTCATGGCATTGGCTTAACCAATATATCTAGAATATGTGACAAATATGGTGGGAATATGACCATTGAAACGAAAAATAAAGTATTCAATAATATGGTTTTATTTCCATTTTATAAGGACATTCCTTAGACATTATGTTGTTTAGGGATTGTTTTTTACATTTAAGGGTGTTTTTTTATATAGAATCCTCGTTCATTGTATGATCAGGTCAGTCATAAAATCTGGTGAAGCTATAAGAGGAGGAAATATAGAATGAAGAAAATAATAGCTGTGTTCGTTTCTGCTATGCTTTTTGTACTGCCGATGACGAATACTTTTGCTCAAGGCACTGATGAACCTATCAAGGAAAAGGCTCGCAGTCTGGCCTCGGAGCTGGTATCCAAATACGGTGTTAGCGGTGTGCAGTATGCCATTATGGATCATGGAAACATCGTATTATCGGATAGCGTGGGTGTAAAGAATAAAGCAACTAACGAGCCGATCACCAAAGATACGATGTTCGGTATAGGCTCTACAAGCAAAATGTATGTATCTGCTGCAACGATGATGCTGGTGGATGCCCATAAGGTAGATATTGATCAGCCATTAACAACATACATTAAGGACTTTAAAATGTCTGATGAAAGATACAAACAAATTACACCGCGTATGCTGTTAAATCATTCGTCAGGTCTTTATGGTGCTCACTATAAAAATAGTATGTTATTTAATGACAATGATACAGAAAATCATGATGAGCTCTTGCTAAGGTTGCAATCAGAAACTTTAAAATCAAACCCTGGCGAATATTCCGTATATACCAATGATGGATTTCAATTGCTTGAAATATTAGTTGAGCGGGTGAGCGGTCTAAGTTACACCGATTTCCTGGCAAAGCATATGAGTACCCCTTTGGGTTTGAAATCTACCAAAACACCTCTCGATCAATTTGATAGACAAAAGCTGTCCAAAACTTATTTTCCTGCGATTGAGGGGGCCTTACCGGTTGAAAATGCCAATGTCATCGGGACAGGGGGCTTATACTCCACCGCAGAAGAGGTGGCTATGTTTTCAGAAGTGTTAACGGGGAACAGACCCGATATTCTATCTGCCCAATCGGCGAAGTCCATGCAAAGTCATGAATATCGAAAAGGAATATGGGTACCTGAAGAGACAAACAGCTTTAATTATGGACTTGGTTGGGATGCGGTTCAGTTGGCACCGTTTAGTGATTACGGAATAACAGCGTTATCCAAAGGTGGGGATACTGTTTTGTATCACTCTGTCTTGATCACCATACCGGAGCATCATATTTCTATGGCTGTACTTTCATCTGGAGGGTCTTCCATCTTAGATAGTATTTTTGCCTCTAACATTTTATTGGAAGTTTTAAAAGATAAGGGCATCATTAAAGACATCCTACCGGAGAAAACATTTGAGCCTCCTGTAAAGGTGGAAATGCCATCTGAGTTACTTTCTTATTCGGGATTATACGGTTCTGTGGGTACAACCATCAATGTAGAGATTAAAAACGGTGAGTTTGATTTGCCTGCTTTCTTGGATGGATTCGTCCCGGCGCAAAAATATGTGTATACAGGCAATGGACAATTCAAAAGCAGTGATGGCAGTGTAGCCATAAGCTTTGACAAACAAAAAAACGGGAAAACGTATATTAAGGCTAACCTATATTTAGACTTTCCGGGATTAGGTCAAATGGTTATGGTGACTTATGAATATCAAAAGCTAGATGCCAATCCTGTAAATCCCACAGTTAAAAAGGCATGGGAAAACAGAAACGGGAAAAATTATTATGCTTTGGATGAAAAGATATCTTCCATATTTTATCTGGCTCCCTCATTTATAACGAAAAAAATATCCGTTGATCATGATGGATACGCAAGTGGAACTAAAATTGTCGATGAGAATAAAGCAGTAAATGCCGTTGAGATTCCTGTTATGAGTGGAAGAGATGCATTTGATCTGAATTTTTATACCAAGGATGGTTCGGAGTATTTAACCATAGATGGACAATCCTATATCAGTGAAGATGCTGTTAAACCTATCTTGGGAGGAAAATCAGTGTATACCATACCATCTAATGGCCAAGCCACATGGTATAAAATAGATAAAAACTCAGCCAATAAAACGATGACCGTTGATTTTCCAACAAGCGGAGGGTTCGCTGTCTATGATGAAAACGGAGCGGTTGTACAATTTTCAACTGCTAGCAATAACAATTCGGTTGTACTGCCCAAAGGTGGCTTGATCGTTTTGGGTGGCAATGCAGGGGATGTATTTAAAATCAATTTGAATTAAGTGTGTAGTCGCTTCTGTAAATTCAGGAGCGACTATTTCATTCAGCAGATGAACCTAAATCCGTAATGGATAATTTTATATCAAAGGTTACGGGTGTTTTGCTGAATTTGTAATCCCAATTATCCTTTACCTTTTTCCACACCTGCGGTTTCTCAATATGCAAATGGTCACCAAAACCGGCAACATCGACTTTATATTCTGACTGTAATTTGTGCATAAGAGACTTAATCCTGCGAGTCACTTGTTTTTCAAACTCTTTCTCAGCCTCCTTCATGTTTTGTGTCTCAGTCGGGTCCGCTTTATCATCCCAGTTTTCGATTAAACGTCCTTTGGATTCAATTTTTACGTGAAACGAGATATCGTTGCCTTCGGTTACTTTAGTTGTTATTTTGCTTTTTACCGATTTGATTTCGTAAGTGATAGCTTCATTCCGCTTGTCATATGTTTTTACAGCTCCGCCCTTAACATCACCTGTAATCCAGCCAATACTCTCCACGTCTTGTTGGTCCAAACTGCCTATCCAGTGACCGGTATCTCCTTTAATAATACCAGCACCTGAAAATTCCAATTCCCCATCGGATTCAGTGATGTTTTGCAATATATAGCTTTTTTTGGAATGCATCATCCCATCCAATTCAGACAAATTGACCCCCCTCATTACCTTGCTGGTTCTGAAATGGTTACGAAGCATATACAGAATATGAATGGATGGGACTTCTTCCTTATATTTGGTAACTAAAGTACTAGCTGCTCGTCCCTTGCTTAAGAAGACCAAGCAACTCGGGCGAATATCATTATCACGAAGCGCAAAATCCATCAATTGCTGCATCGTCTGTTCTTTCGCCAAATCGGTGGCAACCACCATGACCTTTAGATGGTGGCCAATAACGGGGCGATCCAAACGGAGAGAGAGCTGCCGGAAGATTTCAAGCAAAGAATCTCCTGTGCCAGTTATGTTGTTATAGTTTGGCTCTTGTCCTCCTCCTCCGCCTTGTTGGTTTGGGCTTCCAGATGATTTTTTGGGGACGATTTGTACGCTGGCCGTAATTTTATTTTTCTTGAAGTAACGGCTACCTTTCTTCTCCAGATCCTGTTCCAATGGAGTGAGCTCCCCCTTATCCAGAGAAAGTCCTGTATATATGCTAAGTTCCTCTACTTCTTTGCTGCTCCAACAACCGACTTGAGTCACCAGAAGAATAAAGGCAAGCAGTACAGATAGGATAGGTCGTCTACACATTTTGCTTCATTCCCTTCTTCCTGATCATGAACACAATGGAGAGAAATACCGGAATCAAAATAAATAATAGGATTCCCATATATCCGATCGCGTCGCCCAGGCTAAACACTTCCATCATACGAACAGGAGTCATTGTGGAGATAAAGATTAGCGGGATTAAACCGAAAACCGCATAACGATATTTAAAACCAAACACCTGTGAAACACCTAAGGATGCATTGAAGAAAAAACTGCAGGAATTACAAAACATTTGCATCATCCAGATCACTAGCAGTGGAAACTCTAGACGTTCAAAAAGAAATCCAGGGATTTCAAAACTGCGCATCAAATTAATGGTAGGCCAAGTACTTGTCACAGTGGAATCTACCGATAGCCCGCCGATCACCATAACTACGGTCAAAAAGTACAAAATTAAAGGGATACTGATCCCCACTACCATGGCCTTAAATGCCTTCTCGGGGTGCTGCATAAAAGCGACCAGTGTCATGACGACTTCACATCCACTGAAAACAAGGATAGTTGATTTCAGCCCCTTGATGACGGGCAAAACCCCTTCACTCAATACGGGACGAAGATGATCAATTTCAAAAATCCTTAAGCTAAAGAGAAAACAAAAAAGCAGAAAGAAAAGACTGATTGGAAGTACAATCTGGTACAGTCGCACGATGGGATTAATGCCTCCAAAAACTAAATAACTCCCTACCCAGATAAATGGAATCACAATCGCCCAGATGGGTGTGCCTTCGAGTAGAAAAAACATGGTCACTTCAGCTAACACACGTATTTCAAAGCCGGCAATGATTATAAAGTATATAATCAATAGCACGCTTAAGATTCCTCCCGGAACAGTGCCTACAATTCTTCTGGAGTATTGGTATATGGTGTTTCCGGGAAACTGTTGACTTAATTTCACCATGACCCAGACGACGAATATGACAATACCTCCACCGATGAGGACAGAAAGCCATGCATCAGGAGTCTGTACTTGTTCAGTTACACCCCTCGGCAGTGTCAAAATCCCTGCGCCCAATACGGTATTGGTCAGGAATACAGCCGCCTGCTTCGTTGTGATCTTGTCATCAGAGCGTCTAAACACAGTAGCTCCTCCTTCGTCTTGGCATCATGGTCTACGCCTTTTTTGCTGCGTTTTCATCATAACAGGTCTTCGTTTCATTAGAGATATAGGAGCTCGGATGTACATATCTTTCAAGTCGCTTAGACGCATCGGGGAAAAGGGAGTCACATATGGGACGCCGAAGCTTTTCAATTTCGTCAGATGGATACAAATCAACAGAAAGAACAATATGGTTCCGAGCATCCCCAGGATTGCTGCAAAGAGCATGCCGACGAAACGCAGTAGGCGCAAGGTAATGCCCGCACTGTATGTCGGTATCGAAAATGAAGAAATGGCAGTTACCGCAACCACAATCACCAGGAAGGGGCTGACGATGCCCGCATTTACAGCAGCGTCGCCGATAACCAAGCCTCCCACAATGCCCATTGCAGGACCAATGGGTTTGGGCAATCGGATGCCGGCTTCCCGCAGGATTTCGATCGAAATTTCCAGAATCATGACTTCAATGACGGAAGGAAAAGGGACGCCTTGACGGGTCTGAATGATGCTAATGACCAGCTTGGTCGGAATCAAACCGGGATGAAATGAAATAAAAGAGATATACAAAGCAGGGCCCATCAGCGCTATGAAAGCTCCAAAAAATCTCAGCAAACGTAAAAGTGAACCTGGAATCCAGCGTTCATAATAATCCTCGGGAGATTGAAGCAGCATACTGAAGGTCACCGGGACAATAAGTGCAAAGGGAGTCCCGTCCAGAAGAATGGCTATTCTTCCTTCCAGCAATGCATTAATGACACGGTCGGGTCGCTCTGTGTTGTGAACCTGCTGGAACGGACTTAAATAATTGTCTTCAATGAGTTGCTCTACATAACCGGATTCAGCCAAAAAATCCATATCTATTTTTGATATTCTGCGGTTTACTTCTTCAAGAAGATCCGGATTCACAATATCCTTGATGTAGGCGACAACCAGATCCTTTTTGATTCGGCTTCCCACTTGAAATTTCTTCATTTCCAGACTTTTATTTAAGCCCTGGCGTCGAAGCATCGAAGTATTTTCACTTAATACTTCCGTAAAACCGATTCTGGGACCCCGAAGTAGTGCTTCAGAGGTTGGTTCATTGACGGAGCGAATGGCGCCATTAGGCGAGCCTACCAGTAGTGCTTCCTTCATTCCTTCAATTAATAAGGCAGTATGACCTAAAAGGATGAACTCGTGCAGTTCCTCCATACTGGTAACTTCACTAATTTGCGTAAGTGGCATCAAGCTATCTTTTATAAAAGAGCTACTTATACTTTCCGGCTGTTCCTGTTGGTCCTGCTGGCCCTCAAACATCAAGACCTCCAATACCTGATTGCTCATAAGCTTTTCATCCTGCATGCCTTCTATGAAGACTAATACGGACCGAGCATGAAATTTTTTCAACATAAACTCACGAAAATGCACATCACTATTTCCGCCTATAGACTCTCGGATCGAATTTAAATCGGAATCGTAATTCCCTGTAATTTTAGAGTTTGGTTTATTCTGTTGATCAAGGTGCCCTTCGTTATTTTCATCGGAGAGCGGCCGACCGGAAGAATGTTTGGATTTCGCTCCCTTACTACCGACAAACGAATAAATCGAGGTGTTTATATAATAAATCCCTAAAGGAATAATCAACGCGAGGCCTGCTTGAAAGAGTATACTCCAGCTCGGAATATAAGAAATTATTTTAGACCACAAGATGACCACCTCCAAACGATTCAATTCTAAGATACAAGTTGTCCCTAAAGTATTCCTTATAAAGGTTGTATTTACACATGAACTGGAAAGATTCGTTCGATGACCAGAGCAAATGATCATCAACTACACTATTTTTAAATCTAATCATTACGGCAGATCTCACACCAAACACTTCTGTTTTTGTTTTAGGGCTATCTAGCACTGAGAGTCAGCGTGGGGAATGGTGCAAAACCCCTTGAAACGGAATAGGGAAATCCCTAAACATTCTTAATGCGAACCACATTGTGATTATAATCACATATAGCTCTATCTGCTGTATTAAAATAGAAGCATAAACAATATTCATTAGAAACGTAGAGATGTCGTCAGAAACGTAGAGATGTCGTCGGATAGGAAGTAGCGTCGAATGAATGGAGGAACCGGTATATGATAAACAGTAAAAAGAAGCTTGTGGTTATAGGGAACGGGATGGCTGGTATCAATACGGTCGAACAAATTTTAAAATTAACAGATAAATATGAAATTACAGTCCTGGGAAGTGAGCCGCATCCGAACTATAACAGGATCATGCTCTCTTATGTGTTGGAAGGTAGTAAAACAATAGATGATATCATACTGAACGATTTGCAATGGTATGCGGATCAAGGGATTACTTTATATACAGGAAAAATGGTGAAAAGTATCGACGGTGAGAACAAGAAGATTCTCACCGAAGACGGACTGGAAATTGATTACGATGTGGCTTTGGTGGCTACTGGTTCACAATCGTTTATTCTGCCTATTCCGGGTAAAGAATTACCGGGAGTAATTGGTTTCCGAGATATCGCCGATTGCTCGGCAATGCTGGAAGCGGCAAAGACCTATAAAAAGGCCGCTGTCATTGGTGGAGGTCTGTTGGGGCTGGAGGCAGCTAAAGGCCTGGTCAATCTGGGGATGGATGTTACGGTCGTTCATTTAATGGAGGATTTGATGGAACGTCAGCTAGACCGGGAAGCCTCTGCGATGCTAAAAGCAGAACTAGAACGCCAGGGAATCAAGTTTGCTATGCAAATGCAAACTTCGGAGGTGTACGGTCAAGATCGGGTACAAGGACTGCGGTTTTCAGACGGAAGCGAGCTGGAAGCGGATTTGGTCGTTATGGCGGTTGGGATCAAGCCTAATATTCAGGTAGCTGTGCAAAGTGGTATGGAAACGAACCGTGGTATTGTAGTCGATGATTTGATGAGAACCTCTGTGCCGGATGTATATGCTGTAGGGGAATGTGTTGAACACCGCGGAATCTGTTATGGTCTGGTAGCTCCGCTGTTTGAGCAGGGAAGTGTCATTGCCAAACATTTGGCAGGCGCGGAAACTGAAGGTTATATGGGATCGGTGGTTTCCACCAAGCTCAAAATTTCAGGGGTGGATGTTTTCTCAGCTGGCGAATTCATAACCCAGCCTGAACATACGGTGATTGTTGCAAAAGATGAGTGGAAGCGGACCTACAAAAAAGTGCTGCTTCGTGAAAATAAGATTGTTGGAACTGTACTGTTTGGCGATGTGAGCGAATCTGCTAGCCTGCAAAAATATGTGCGTCAGCAAACATTGATGACAGATGAAATATATGGACAGCTCATGGGTACTGGATGCAGCAATCACGGGTCGAAAACATCATCCGCTGAAACGATGGCCGATGATGAAATTGTGTGTGGCTGTAACGGTGTTACTAAAAAGGCCATTGTTGATGCAATTAATGACAATGGGCTGACTACAGTCGATGAAATTAAAGCATGTACCGGAGCAACTCGTTCTTGTGGAGGATGTAAGCCGGTCGTGGAGCAGATTCTACAATATGTTCTTGGAGACAGCTTCAAGACGTCAGCCAAGCAAGGAATATGTAGCTGCACAACATTGAGCCGGGACGAGATTGTGGAAGCGATCAAAACCAAAGGGCTGACAACAACGCGTGAAGTTATGAATGTACTGGATTGGCATAATGATGAAGGTTGCTCCAAATGCCGGCCGGCGCTGAATTACTATCTGGGAATGATTAACCCGGACACCTATGAAAATGAGGGGGATTCCCGTTTTGTAAATGAGCGATTGCACGCGAACATTCAAAAGGATGGAACGTTTACAGTTGTTCCTAGAATGTACGGCGGTGTAACGACCCCAGAAGATTTGAAGAAGATAGCAGATGTTTCTCTTAAATACAACGTTAAGGTCGTTAAAGTAACAGGAGGACAGCGGCTTGATTTGATCGGTGTCCGTAAAGAGGATCTGCCTAAAGTATGGGAAGAACTCGATATGCCGTCGGGGTATGCCTACGCGAAGTCACTTCGTACGGTTAAAACCTGTGTTGGATCGCAATTTTGCCGGTTTGGCACACAGGACTCGATGGGAATGGGAGAAGTGTTGGAACGGAAATTCGAACGACTGGACTTCCCGGCAAAATTCAAATTAGCGGTTAATGGATGTCCACGCAACTGTGCGGAATCATGTACCAAAGATATCGGAATCGTAGGTAATGATGGGGGCTGGGAGATCTTTATCGGTGGTAATGGCGGTATTAAAGCACGGTTGGCTGATTCACTCTGTAAAGTGAAAACCGACGCCGAGTTGATTGATATTGTAGGTAGCGTAATGCAACTCTACCGCGAAACAGGACAATACCTGGAACGTACTTCGGAGTGGGTGGAACGGATCGGTCTGGAAGAGATTCAGAAAGCAGTCGTTCAGGATACAGCTAATCGCCAAGCTTTAGTAGAACGTATCGAATTTGCACTGCAACAGGTCGAAGACCCTTGGAAAAAGATCATCAATGATGAGGATTCACGCAAAAATTTATTCGAGGTTGTCACCCCGTCTATTGTGTAATTGTATCTAAAATGCCTGAGGAAGGGAGCAATCAAGCAAATGATCAAAAATGCCGAATGGCTTGTCGTCGGTCACAGTAAGGATTTTCCGATCAGAATAGGACGTACCATCCACATCAAAGGTGTCGAAATTGCTGTTTTTCGCACTTCGGAGAATGAGCTTTATGCCGTTGAAAATATCAATCCTCATCCCAAAAGAGGTCCTCTTACAGAGGCGATAGTATCTGGTCATTATATCTATGATCCTTTATATGACTGGAAAATTGACCTGCAGACAGGCATCGTTCAAGAGCCTGATCACGGACAAGTTAAAACGTTCGCTGTTTGTGAAGAGGGAGAAGAAGTAAAAATATCGCTCGAAACGGTTTAGTTCATCTGATGGAATACAAATAAAAAGGGCTCAACAGGACAATCCTGTTGGGCCCTTTTCGGCTTGGATCAGGTAATGGTAATGCCTGCACTCGCATAACCCACCACGGTGTTGAGGAGGGAGGCTCCTGTAGCCGTTGCTGAGAAGACCATAAGTAGACGGGTCTGCGCGGTTACGGGTATAGCCAATTCGGTAGTAATACCACTAGAGATCGTTCCCAAAGCAACAATGTCAGTCAGTGGGGGAGTCAATATAACGGTAGCTCCGGGAATCGCTGTGAAGGAATTATTAGGTGTTGGGGAACTAAACAACTGGGCAGTAATGCTAACGGATGATGCTAAGAGGGTCAGAGCAGCTGTTGTACTGAAGTAACCAGCAATAGAGGTAATTACGCCATCCCGTGGTACGGAAAAAGCAAAGTTAATAAGCGGTCCTACAAGCGTACCTGTGAGGTCAATGGTATCGCCTACGAGGCCAATACCTGTAGCTGAGCTTCCGAAGCCGATCAAACTTGTGGTTCCTACCAGCCCACCAAGAACAGTTGTCAGTGTAGCAGGCCCTCCGGAAGCAAACGGGATGATGGCTCCCGAGCCGGTGGCTCCGGTAATCCCTGTAACGCCCGTAACACCCGTGGCCCCAGCGGGTCCGACAGCGCCAACTGCGCCCGGTAGACCATCGGGCCCCGTAGCACCCGTAGCGCCGACAGGTCCGGCAGGGCCTTCCGGTCCAGCGGCCCCGATAGGCCCAGCGGGCCCAGCGGCGCCCACAGGTCCCGCAGGCCCGTCAAGGCCCACAGGTCCGGCCGCTCCGATAGGTCCGGGAGCCCCTTGTGGCCCTGGTCCACCTGCTGGTCCAGGCGCACCGCCGGGTCCCACCGGTCCTGGAGGTCCTGGAGGCCCTGGAACCCCTGGAGGCCCTGGGGGTCCTTGTGCACCGGGCTCCCCTGACAAGTATGTTTCACCTAATACGTTGCTAACCATCGTTCCAGCGATTCTGATCGCGTTGATTAAGCTGTCTTTAAGAGCAGGATCGAGGGATTCTTGTAAAACGATGGACAATAGCGCATCCAGCAATTGTTGCAGTGCAGTACCTACGCCGATCGGCGAGAAAGGTGTAGCTTCTAACGCAACAATAGCAAGCTCCAGCGCTGCCAGTAAGTCTGCCTTGGCCCCGCCGCGAAGCCTTAAGCTTTTCGCCAGAGACAACAGACGTCTTAAAACCTGTTGCAAGGAAGATACATTAGCCGCAGAAGGGTTTGCGAACACGATGGGGATAATCGCGGTCATTTCATTAATCAGCCTGAGAAGATCTTCGATACTTCTATTTACTCTTGTTGGTTTACAGTCTTCATCTTTTTTTGATGCACCACTGAACCTGAACGGTTTTTTATGTTTCATGCTCAAATATCTCCTCCTGATCGTTCTTCCTACAGTAGAGGTGACAGGTGGTTCATCGCCCCGTTTCGCAGATACTCATAATATATTTTCTGAAGCGAAAAGGGTGAATGACCAAGCAAAAATGATTGTTGAAGGCTCCTACATAAAAATACACATAAAAAATACGGCCTCCCGAAAAGCTTGGAGGCCGCGTTGTATTGGCTATACTCATCTGATCTATGAAACTTGAAAATTCTTATTTAAGCATACGTACTAACAATTCAGCCATCTCACCTCTGCTGATAGCCGCTTTTGGCTTGAGCGTTCCATCTGGATAACCGCTGATCCAGCCGGAGGATACTGCATTTTGGAATGCTGTGGAGGCCCACGCTGAAATCTGCTGCTCATCCTTGTAGGATTGCAGTGCAGTAGTGCTGGAAATGGATGTCTGATTCTGCATCGCGTGTGACAGGATCACCATCGCCTGTTCACGGGTAAGGCTTTCATCAGGTCCGAAAGTTTGAGCGGTTAGCCCTTGAATCCATCCCTGACGGTAAGCAGAATCCACAGCTGATCCAGCCCAGTGTCCCTTCATATCTGTAAATGAGGTAGAAGGGCTCTCATCTCCAGCAGTTCCCAATGCTCTGGTCAGTATGGCTACAAATTCTGCACGGCTTACAGCGCGCTCAGGACGTATGTTGCCGTCTTTATAGCCTTGTATCCAGCCTTTGTCTGCAAGAGATTGCAAGGACTTCGCAGCCCAATGGCCTTGTACATCTGGCCATACTTGAGCTAGCTCTTGCGAATCTGACGAATTGATTGGGGCATTTTGCACACGGGTATGACCGGTTTGAGGCTTTGCATCTGTGGCGATGGCAAAGGTACCTAACCCGGTCGTATTCAGACTCACACCCGACAAAATCCCTTTTGAATCCATTACAGCAGTACCTTTTAGAATCTCACGCTCGCCATTCTCATGAATAACAAGAATGGAGAACTGGGGCTCTGCATTGTGTAACTCACCTAAGGATTCGTTATCCAGCGGTAGAATGATGGTCGATGTCCCTGTCCCTGTCATATTGGCTTTGATGTCTGTAACCGGACCCATCAGCGTCAGGCTGGATTGTTGCTCAGCCCAATCACGGATCTGCTGTGCACGCTGTACATCTACCTGCTGGAATGACAATGTAACGTCCTGCTGACCTGAGGCCATGCTGGTTAAGGTGTCACTGGATATCCTCAGTGTTCCATATCGGGATATTACCGATGCACCCATCTTATCCCACTTATTCAGTAAAGAATGAGGAAGGAGAACACGACTCATTTGTTTTTCCTGCTCCAAACGAATGTCTGCGTATGCTTTGCCCTCACGAAGTGCTTGCTGTATCTGCTCATCCAGAAATGCCGGCGAAGGAACAAAGAGGGAGAACTCTTTCCCTTGTTCGGAAAATCCGATCTGTGGCACGAAAGTAGATAGATCCTCAGTCTTATCTTTGTTAGATTTGCCTGTATTCGCAATTACCTTGGCAGGAACGGTCACTTCTATGGCTTGCGTCAAAGCATGAGAACCATCACTTACCCTCATAACATCCAGCATGATAGTTACAACGGAAGGAGTACCTGCTTGAACAATAGTTCCGTCTGTACGCACGATGTCTGGCTGGCTACTGCTGCTGATGGTCACACGGAAACCATCAGGTACAACAGGCAACCTGAGCAATGTATCACTTGTTGTAGGAGGTGTTATGCTTGTGATGGAATCGGCAACGCGCTGCGCGGTTAACCCTTGCGGATACACTAGCCCTGACGGAGCGCTCTTCATGCCATTTACGTTCTGTAGCACATAGTAGGTGGCTCCTTCAGGAACGGGTATAAATGTATATCTACCCTCTCCGGAAGCAATTCCTTCCGCTATAAGCTCCTGCTGAGCATTGTACAGCTCAAGCCGTGCGTTCGGTAAGGCGCCTGTAACGATCACAGAGGCTATATCCTCATTGCCTGCTGCGGCTGTAACAGCACGAGGCAGCACGTTTATATGGCGTTCTGCAGGCTCTGCCGTCCAACCCCCGTTGTCGCTATAAGCATAGTTCAATACATATACACCAGGTACATTTGTATCAACATTCCCGCTACCTGAAAGCTCAGGGAGCAGGATATTGCCGTAAACACTGTCCAGTACGCTGGCTCCTGGATCAGTGAAGCTGTCGCCGGTTTCCAGAACAATTGGATTACTGCCGTTCAATCGTACGTAAGGTGTATTCGGCAATGCCTTCAGCACTGTGATCGTGAATGTTCTTTGTACAGAAGCTGCACCTTTAGAAATAATGGCAATTAATTGTACATTCGCATCACCGTCTGTATATTTAGGCCGATTCACCTGACCACTATTGCTGAGGATATCCGGTTGATCCGAAGACCAGTCAATCTGGGTGTCAAATGCTCCTGTACGAGGCAGAGCAATGGAATCCTTAATCCCTTGCGGATAATCCAAATTTAGTGTATTTGCTGCCAAATTTACGGCTTCATCAGCACTTACGGGCAGTGCGGGCACGAGCAGGCTGAATGTTTTTCGCAGCTCAACCCCGCCTCGTGACACAACTGCTTCCAGCGTGATGGTCTGATCGCCTTGCACATAGCTTGGGAATGTTACATGCCCCGTATGATCCAGGAACTGGGGCTGAGTCGATGACCATGACACCTGAACACCATTCAATGCGTCTTTTGGCAAATATACGTCTCCGGTTACTGTAGTCATTGGCAACTCAAGCGCCCTGTATGCTGCGTCAACGGCTTCTGTATCGCTCATGGGCAGACGGAATACATGCGCAGTAAAATTCTTTGTTTTCGTTAAGCCTGCAAGTTGCAGGGTAGCCGTTAGGATAACGTCAGTATCTCCACTACTATAAGAGGGTCTGGTGAGTGTTCCATCTGATGCAATGACAAGAGGTTTGGACGAGGACCATTCGATCTGCGTACCACCATAACCGGATAATGGGAGAGATATATTTTCTGTCAGCGCAGACAAATCGCCAAGCGAGAGGGCACCTGCTGCTTGATCCAATGTATCATGTGCAGTTATCTTCGGTACGGTAACTTCGAAAGTTTGAGTATCCGAGGCGGTTCCTTTTGCAATCGTAGCTGTCAGTTTTACTTTTCGGTCACCCAGATCGTACCGCGGGCGTGTGACAGCCCCCTCATTCGTAATGACGTCAGGAGTATCCGAACTCCAGCTCACCGTCGTATCATTCAATCCAGTGAGGGGTAGTGTCAGATTTTGAGATACCGAATCAGCTGTATCTCCAGATGCAAAGCCTAAAGCAAGAGCGGCTTTTGCCTGTGCAACTCTCTCGGCATCGGTAAGTATAATCACTTTAACCTCTGAGGGAGTGCTCTCCCCTTTAGCATTCACAGCCTGAACCGTATAAATTGCTTCACCTGGCGGCAAGGCTGAAGTGTCTATGAATTGGGTTAAGCTGCCTGTATAGAGCGTTACGCTATCTCGTATGACTTTGTATGATGTTGCATAAGGAACAGCATCCCAGCTTAACTCCACTGTATTTCCATTTTTGGTTCCTGCAAAATGGCCCGGAGCCTGTGGAATAGGCAATTGCTCCCCATAAGCTGCGAATTCCATGATGGAAGTCCATTGATTGTTTCTTGCATTTCCTTGATCAATAGTTAATCGCAAGTATCGTGTAGTTACAGGGGCAATGCTCTTTTCAACATTAGAGCTTTCATTATTCTGGACGGTATCTACAGTCACCCAATTAATTCCGTTGCTGCTTGTCTGCAATCGGAAACTGTATGGATCACGTTGATCGTTCCATCCATAATGGACACCCATACCTGTAACAACATATCGATCTACGGTATACCAATCTCTCAGATCTACCTGGATCCATTTTTCACCATTGCTTGCCTGATACCAGCGGCTTGTTGGCTCGATTGACCCATCTACCGCTCTGGAGGGATCATAGGGTTGCGTGTAACCGCTTGAGCTTACAGGCTTGTGCAACACTACATTTTCCCAACCGGCAGCATGTGCCTCATTCGTCCCTATGAGCAGGAACGCACCGCCGATGAATGGCAGCAATGGAACCAGCAACCGATAGGGTTTCAATTTGTTGCGTGTGAAGTTATTGCCTTCGAGCACGCTATCACCTCTTCTTTATTAAATAGCACACTATTGAGCGTATTCATCTTATGGGCGGGACGGGTATGCCCCTTCGGTTGCGATGTAGTAGTTTACATTTGGCAACGGGGAAGCTCCGCGCAAGTCAGGCAATGCAAATGTGCTCATTCCATCGCCGCCAAAATTAGTGCCCAGCAGGCTAAATAATGCTGAATTCTGAGCAATGCTCAAGATCTGGCCCTCGCATTTTAGCCATCCCTTAGGAGCGAACATGTACGGGTACACCGTAATTTCCCCAATATAAGGCTCATAACCTGCATGTGCCTGTTTGGGACTGATTGCCGTTCCACCTAACAAAATGACCGCTAACAAACTCAACACAGCGGTTTTCTTCCAAAAATGATTCTTCATACCTACAACTCCTTTTTAGATTCGAATAATGGCCCACGAATTCAACGAATTTGTGACATTAGTCATAGAATGAATAGATATTATCATGGATTTCTACATTTGACACTACAGTTCATCTATCAAATTCACCTTTTTATTCCTTTTGTGAGCAAAGAAATTTATTCCATCCCACCTATCGTCCATGCATCTTTTTTCTAATCCAGGTAAATCTATATACAAATCCTATGGAAGTAAAGGAGGAAAGAACGTGTGGCAGGTCATCGGAACTCATATACCCAAATGGAACGTATGGATAGAAGCTGCCTTTTTGTTCATCATACCTTTGATTATTTTTCTGACGGTACGACAAATTAAAGCGATGGATGGTCGAGAGAGCAGACGTATGGAACGATTAAAGCTTCTAGAAGAAGAAGACCGTTCGGAGCAGGCAGATCGCAACCCGTCTGTAAGTGAGGCAGAGAAGGAAAAGGGAACCTTTACCGAAGATTATGAGGCGAATATAGAAAAAGTCAGACAAGCCGTCTCGGAAATGTCGGATGTAAACGAACGATCTTTTTTTCTGGAAAAACTGAACGCTGTAGGCACGCTTTTTTTTGTGGATGGCTTAACAGATAAGGTTGGCATGGATCAGAACATTTTAAAGCCACTGATGGATTGGGGGAGTTCCGGGCAAGGGGGGGAAGATCTTCCGAGAGGAGAAGAGCTTCGGAATATGTTTATTCGTCAGGTCATGCTGGTATCGGAAACAGAGTATACGTTAGAGGTGCAGTTCTCCTTGCAAAAGGTGCTGTTCGGTTCTGTCATACTCATGATTCAGGGCATACCAGGGGCTTTTGTGTTGGGTACACCCAAAGGGAATACACGAGGGGTGGAAGACCCTATATCGGAATCGGTGCTGCGAGGACCACGAGTCGGTTTTACCGAGACCCTCAGCGATAATACCGCAATGCTGCGCAGACATGGAGAAAGTACGGAACTGGCCATGTCGTCCTTCAAAGTTGGAAAAAGAGTGGAAAAACAGCTAATGGTGGTGTATTTCAGAGACATTGCCGACCCGGAGCTTGTGGATGAGGTGAAGCGGCGGGTCAAAACCATTGATATGGATGAGGTATTGGAGTCGGGCTATGTGGAGCAGCTTATTGAGGATAATTTTCTTAGCCCCTTTCTGCAAATTCAAAATACAGAGAGACCGGATCGGGTCATGGCTGCATTACTGGAGGGACGTGTGGCGATTCTGCTGGACGGTACACCTTTTGCGCTTCTTATGCCAGTAACGTACGGGATGATGCTTCAGTCTCCAGAAGATTATTATGAACGATGGATACCGGGGTCGCTTATACGATTCCTTCGTTTTATAGCAACTTTCATATCGTTGTTCGCCCCGGCGCTCTATATCTCCTTTATCTCGTTTCATCCCGGATTGATTCCAACCAAGCTGGTCATTTCCATTATCAGTGCAAGACAGGGGGTTCCGTTTTCGACGCTGGTTGAGGCCCTGATTATGGAGATTTCTATCGAAATTTTACGTGAGGCGGGACTTCGGCTCCCCAAACCCATCGGTCCAGCGATGGGCATCGTCGGCGGTTTGATTATCGGACAGGCCGCTGTTGACGCCGGGATTGTAAGTCCTATCCTCGTTATTGTGGTTGCAGTCACGGCGATTTCTTCCTTTTCCTCCCCTGTATACAGCGCTGGGATTTCCATGCGTGTCATGCGCTTTGGAGCCATGTTTACGGCGGCCACCTTCGGGTTGTATGGCGTGATCATGTTTTTCCTGATGCTGAGCATTCATATGGTTAAATTACACAGCTTCGGTGTGCCGTTCCTGAGTCTGACGACCCCCCGTTCGTTGAAAGACTGGAAAGATTACTTCATACGAGCACCGATACAATTTATGAAAAACAGACCCATTCTATTGAAGCATAAAGATCCTAAGCGACAAGGATGAGCTCGACACAGGAGGGAGCAAGATGGCCCGTGGGAAAAAAGCGGATAAAATTACAACGTTGCAGACAACGGCAATTGTGGTTTCCTTTATGCTGGCTGCCGGGTTGCTTACCCTTCCCAGAGTAGCAACTGAAGTTGCAAAAACACCGGATGCGTGGATATCTGTCATTTTAGCAGGGGCGGGCACTTTCCTGCTCGGATGGATTATGATCAAACTAAGTTCAAGGTTTCCAGAAAGTACCTTTTACCAGTATGTTCAGCGGATAACAGGCAAAGTCATTGGCAAAGGGATTGGTATGCTGATTGTTATTTATTTTGTTTGTATAGCCGCATTTGAAATCCGATCTGTAGAGGAAGTAACGTCGTTCTTTCTGCTTGAAGGCACTCCGGCGTGGGCGATTTCAGCACCTTTTATGTGGCTCTCTCTGTACCTATGCATGGGAGGAGTAAGCTCGTTGGGTAAAATATGCCAATTAATATTCCCGATTACGACGGCTATCTTTTTGTTGATATGCTTGCTGAGTTTAAATATTTTCGAATTGAATAATTTGCGTCCTGTCTTGTCGGAGGGGGTGATGCCAGTGGTTAGAACGCTCAAGACTACAATCCTGACATTAACGGGGACAGAGTCCTTGCTGATTATTTTTTGTCGGATGGAAAAACCCGAGAAAGCAACCAAGGCAATCGGACTGGCGATCGGGATCGCGGTCGCTTTTTATACAGCAACGCTGATCCTGTGCATTGGCGCTTTTTCGTTCGAAGGAGTCTTGAGCAGAACCTGGCCATTTTTAGATTTGGCTCGCAGTTTTGAAGTGGAGTACCTGTTATTGGAACGGTTCGAATCCTTATTGTTGACCATTTGGATCATGCAAATTTTTTCCACATTTAGTATTGCTTTTTATTGCGCTTCGCTCGGAGTTTCTCAAATTTTGAATAGCTCGTATTCCAAGACGCTGTTCATTTTGCTTCCGATCATCTACTTCCTGTCCCAAATTCCCAAAAATCTGAATGAGTTATTTTCTTTCGGAACGATCCTGGGGAATGCAGCTTTCATTTTATTCGCTCTGCTTCCACTGCCACTGCTGCTTATTTCTCGCTGGAGGAGGGTGCGGTCATGACGAGGGCACGGTCAGCATTACTCGGAATGGCTGCTCTCCTGATATGCAGTATACTTTCAGGCTGCTGGAGCAGTTCTCCGGTGGAGGATCTGAATCTGGAGACAGGCATTGCTATGGATATAGCGGAAGAATCTTTGCAAGAAGAACAAATTAATCGAAAAGGAGGAGATTATCCAAAGAAGGAGTTAATTACAGGAACCTTTCAATTTATCATTCCAGAAGAAAGCGGTGGATCCAACACTTCTTCTCCACAAGCTAAAAAATTTTTTAATATTACGGAAACGGGAGATTCCATTTTTGAAATGATCAGAGAAATTTCATTGCGGACCAATCGTCCTCCCATCGGGCAACATTTGAAAACGATTATTATCAGCTCAAGTCTGCTTCGCAAGATTCCCTTGTATGAGTTACTGGACTTTTCCTTGGGGGATAATGATATTCGGCTCAGCGTACAGTTGCTGATTAGTACAGACAAGGCGGGGAATACGCTTCAGGAGAAAATTCCTGGTCAGATTCCTGCTTATATTTTAAAGGATATATTCCAAAACCGTAAACGGAATGCGCGGTTGATAAAGCCCGTGGCTTTGGCTAAAGTGATCGGACCCATGAAGGGTGAAAGAAGCTTTATATTACCTAATGTCATTACGGCGGAGAATGAAATCAAGCTCGCAGGTGCGGGAATCATTAAGGGAAAGACGCAAACCTACGGTGGTTATCTGAATGAGTCAGAGGTTGAAGGTCTTATGTGGATCAAAGGCGATCTGAAGGGAGGCGTGCTGAAAAGCAGCGATCCGAAGACTGGGAAAAATATAGCATATGAGATCAAAGCGGTGAAAAGCAAGATCAAGGCCATCGTTCAGGGGGATGACATTTTCTTTCAGGTAAAAATGACCTCAGAGGGACGCATTTCGGAGGTTTTAAACAAAAGTGAAAATTTGCGTAGCAACGAAGTGCTTGGAAAAGAGGAGAGTCTTTTTCAGGAGAGAGTGAATTCATTAGCTGAACAAACGTTAGCTAAAATGCAAAAGCTGAAGGTTGACGTCGGAGGTTTCGGAGAAGCCTTGAGGATTCAGCATCCTAAAGTTTGGCGTAAGGTCAAAGAGGATTGGGATACCACTTTTAGCACCATTCCTGTACGGTTTAGCACAGATATCCATATTGAAGATTACGGCTCTTCGATTACGACGGCAGACTAGTTTGCACGTATTTTAGAAAAACCTTCAATACCACGAATCTACGTGGCGTTGAAGGTTTTTTAGGCTATTCAAACAGGAACAGTGTTTCTTCCAGCCACGTAATATAGCTTTCTTCCCGATTAATGGCACGGCTCAGCACCAGATAATGACCGAATTGGTTAGATCTGGGGGATTGAAGGTTGTCGTCCAGCTGTTGGAGGGATTTTTTACTTTCGTACAGATACTCCAGTTTTTCTTTACGTTTGGCAATCTGGTCCTCGAACAATCGCTTGTTCTCTTCCTTGGGGATGGCCGCTGAGAAATACAGCATAAGCATAAACTCATCCTTTTCCGTTTCCGGTAACTCCTTGGGGCTTAGCAGCCATTCCGTCAGCTCTTGGGTTCCTTTGGGGGTAATGCAGTACAATTTTTTTTCCAGCTTGGCTCCTGTAATGGAGGTGCGATATTCAATGAGTCCCTCTTCAGTCAGCCTTTTTAACTCGGGATAAATCTGACTGTGTTTGGCGCTCCAAAATTGTCCGATTTCCTGCTTGAATTGGCTCGTAATATCGTAGCCGCTCATTTCCTCTTTGTGAACTAGGCCCAAAATGGCATATTTTAAAGTGCGTTTCAACGTAGCTCTCCTCGTAAAACGGTATTTGACACTAGTATACCACAGTGCTACAATTTATATGTAGTTAAAAACATGTTTATATTTACATGTTTGAATTGAATATTTATTATCTTTGGTATCCCATTCAATTCATGAAAAATTATAATTGAGGAAAGAAGGATGCAAGATGGACAAGTTTATCGGCAGCCACATGATCTACACCTATGAGAATGGTTGGGAGTACGAAATATATATTAAAAATGAAGATACGATCGATTATCGCATTCATAGTGGTATGGTAGGTGGCCGCTGGGTACGTGATCAGAAGGTCAATCTGGCGAAACTGGTGGAAAATGTGTATAAAGTATCGTGGACCGAACCGACAGGCACTGACGTTTCTCTGAATTTTATGCCTGAG
Source organism: Paenibacillus sp. SEL3 (assembly GCF_054602585.1). Taxonomy (NCBI): domain Bacteria; kingdom Bacillati; phylum Bacillota; class Bacilli; order Caryophanales; family Paenibacillaceae; genus Paenibacillus; species Paenibacillus sp. SEL3. The sequence goes on from NZ_CM137725.1 coordinate 3,951,607, forward strand.
GAAAAACGTATGCACGGCATTATTTTCTTCCCTAAATGGGTTCATGAGCATCCGGAAATCACTGTGCGCTACCAAAACGATTTTATTCCGCTAATGGAAGAATCGCGTGAAAAGTATGAAACGTATCCAAAGTATGTGGTGCCTGAATTTGCAAATATTACATTCATCGAAAATGCAGGTGTGAACAACGAAAAATTGATTTCCCAAGCACCTTATGAAGGAATGACAGACGATATTCGTGCAGGTAAACTGCAAGTGTAATTAACTCTGTGCTGAAAGTGTAAAAGCCTAGCCTGTGATAAACAGTCTCAGGCTTTTTTGCATGAACTGAAAGTAGATTGCTAATGGAGTGGTGGACGATATTTAGAATGAATAGTAGACCAGACCATGCTCGATAAGATACGAACGACTAATCCGAGAGGGGAGGATGGTCGCTGATGGAGAGAAGATGTACAAGTTTGCATGGGTAGTCAGATCGGATAAGGCAGATAGAGCCAGCTCTGTTTTATCAGGCCCCCAGTGATCAGCGTGGTGCTGAATATATTGCTCAGCCTCGGTTAAGGACAGACCCTTGAGTGAGGTAAACACGGAAGCCCAGCGGACGAGGTCAAAGGCTCCTTTAATTTCAGGTAACTCATATTCTGCCAGACCTTGAGCGCCGTTACACGACATAGTAAGCAAGCCACAGCAAGGGTGTTGATAGGGTTTCGAGTCAGGAAATTGACGATAATCGTATTGAATCATTTCCATGGAACCAATGCGTAATTGGGTCGCTTGGGACGTTGTGGGCTGGGCAAGCGTCATGCTCATGCTAGAATGGCCTCCTTCTCGAGTTCACTGTAAATAGGGATGGAAGAATCATACGTCACAGCGGATGTAATGTAAATCACGAATACAAGTGTAAAATGAGGATATGTAGCGGAAAACGAGCTTTAATGCCAATGGAAACGGATACTTGCATCCATATCTTTTATTATCTTGGAGAATGTCTTTATATCACAAAAAAACAACCCCGGATCTTCCCAGGGTCGCCTCTACGAGAAATATAGTTTAGCATTTCGCAAAATGCTTGTTTGCTGGTTACACGGGTGTGACGTCTTGAACCGCTTCTTCTTCTTTCCAAATCACGTTCTCGCGATAGTTTGATCCCCAATCGTACATTGCTCTCAGTATCGGAATCAGGCTTTCGCCATGCTCTGTCAGTGAATATTCCACATGCGGAGGGACGACAGGATAGACTTTACGTAGAATGAGTTTATCTTCTTCCAGCTCGCGCAATTGGTTGGTCAGCATTTTTTGCGTAATATGGGGAATCAGCTTCTTCAATTCACCAAACCGCTTGGTGCCTTCCATACCGAGATGCCACAAAATAATCAGCTTCCATTTTCCACCGATGACGGCGAGAGTCAATTCCTTATCACAATTAATCAGCTTCAAATCAATCCGGTCTTTTACAGTAGTGATATTCATCGACCTCCTGTCCGTAGTTATTCCAAGTATACTATTTATAGTTACTATACGCAAAAGGATATACATCCATTTTGGAAACTATGCATACGTATATGGATACAGATCGACTGGACAGTGAAGCATGATGATTACGTAGGACCGGAAAACAGGAACGTAATATTCCTAATATATGCATAATTCCAGAAAACTGCGGCGTTAAGAAGGAATCACGATCGTATTAAAGGACTCTGGCTCCAGTTCCAAACGGTGTGTTGTTTCTCCGATAGACAGGTTCAGTACCCGAGATTCCCTGAAGGGGTTGGCGATGACTAGCACCTTTTGCCCGTCTGTATTTTGAAAAGCGACTGCATCTCCAGTCCATGAGCCGCGAAGTCCGATGCGTTGGGCACCCGGTAATACAAAATGAGAAAAATGCTTCATGACATAATACTCTGGATTCAGGACAGGTTTTCGATCCGTTGGATCAACGGTAATCATCGAATTTTGCTCCCAGCCCCATGTGCTCTTGCCTTTCGGTTCCAAAACCATATTCCAGTAAATATAAGCATTCACACCATTGGTGAAGTAGTGCTGGTACAGATTATATACATATTTGGCGTAGTCCCATGAGTTCTCTCCGTTACCGCATTCATTTTCGGTTTGCATGTAACGAAGCTCAGGATAACTGGCAACGGTGCGCTGAATGGCATTTTTGCCTGCCCACTGGTAGCCTACACCTTTAATATATTTGTAGGCTTCGGGGTCACTTAACACGGTATGGGCATACTCATCGAATCCGGTCGAAGTCTTTTCATTAATTCCTCCCACGGATCGGGTGCGTTAATGGTGCCCAGCCAAATTTCCGTATCCAGTCCGTGTTCCTCAAAAGCAGGACCCAAATAGTCGCGAATAAATTCACGCAGTTGCTCTCCGGTCCATACACAGGAAGGAAACTTCTGATCGGCAATGACTTCATTTTGAACGTGAATCTGATGGATCGTAATCCCTGCCTCTCGATAAGCCTGAACAAATTTGACAAAGTACAATGCATACGCTTTCAAAATATCCTTTTCCCAGCGCAGCGTGCCGTAATTGTAGGCTTTCGGTGATTTCATCCATGTCGGCGGACTCCAGGGTGAAGCGAACAACTTTAAGTCCGGATTGAGTTGTAACGCTTCTCGAATAAAAGGAATGAGATACTGCTGATCGCGCTCAATGGAAAAGTGTTCCATCTCCACGTCGCCGTCTGTTTCATTGTGGCTATACCATTCCAGCGCGTAGTCACTGGCTCCAATAGGAAGTCGGCATATCGTGAATTTGTGCTCGCCCTCTGGGTGAAAGAGAGAATGAAGCACCCGATCTCGGTCGTCCTTTTCCAAATGATTCAGGGCCACATAACCTAATTCATTAAAACAGCCACCAAAGCCTTCTACAAGCTGATATGTTTCTCCTGTAAGGATTAGGTTGGCACTCTCTTGGGTATCGGTCAAATGGTGAGCTTGGGATTGCCAAGCTTTAGCTTTGGAAGTGGAAAACCACTGAATGGTTTGATTGCTCATGTGTTACCCTCCTGTCAGGCTTTTTGTATCTCAACTTATTATAGGGTAGGATCTTAGAGAAAGAGATGGTCTGAGCGATGACAAATTTGCCCTAATCCAAGGTTGAATTTGCGGATGAGAACTTTTGCTGATAAGAAGTGTCAAGAACACATAAAGAACACATGTCTTTGATATACTGGTGTCCTAGAATGACCGAAAGAGGGAAGTCGATTGAAGAAAAGAGTTCTTCTTGTCGAGGATGAAATACGTATTCGTGAAGTGATCGCGGATTATTTTAAACAAAATAATTGGGAAGTCTATGAAGCAGGCAATGGAAAAGATGCACTTATCTGGTTTGATTCGGTGCAGCCTGACCTGATTATACTCGATATTATGATGCCGGAACTGGATGGTTGGGAGGTGTGCCGCCAGGTGCGCAGCCGTTCAGGTGTGCCGATCATTTTGTTGACAGCCAAATCCGGTGATGATGATAAAATATTAGGCTTTGAACTAGGAGCCGATGATTACGTGACCAAACCTTTCAGCCCCAAGGTGCTGATCGCCCGCGCCAACGCGCTGATGAAACGGGTGGAAGGACATGTGCAGCCAGAGTCGCATATCTTGCGGTTCGGTAGTGCCATTCTCAACACGATGGCTCATCGGCTTGAGGTGGATCAGGCGGAAGTCGAACTGACGCCCAAGGAGTATGAGCTGCTGCGGCTGCTTATACATAATAAAGGCATCGTTATTTCACGGGATGCGATACTGAACCGAGTGTGGGGCATCGACTTTGAAGGAGATACACGAGTTGTCGATACGCATATCAAAAAGCTGAGAAGTAAGCTGGGCCGTGAATCACGCCATATCCGCACTATTTTTGGTACTGGCTACAGGTTTGAGGAGGAAGAATGAACAAACGGGGAGTTACCTTTAAGTTGTTCATTATGACGGTTGTGTTTTTCCTGTGTTTTTACGGTATGGTGATTTTAAGTCAATTGTTGTTTTTTGAAAATTTTTATCAGAAACAGAAGATTGGGCGTGTGGAAAGTCGTTTGCAAAGCTTCGGTCAAAGTTATGTCCAGGAGGCTTGGGGATCGGGCAGGGTTTCGCGTGAGGCAGCTCGTTTTATGCTTCAAAATAAAAACCAGTTGGCGATTGTAACGCTGGACGGCAAAGTAAAGCTGGATGATGCGTTTCATATCAATGTAAGAAAAGCAGATGGTAAAATCGTTAAAATATCGCTGTCTCTGTTTATGAGTGAGTATGGAGATGAGCTGAGAGCTGCCCGGATTCAGCCTGGCGATACGGTAACGGTTGAAGGTGAGGGATTGGGAACGGAAGGCATATCCTCCGCCAATTTAATTTATCCAACCGGCATACAGAAGCTTGGCTTCAAAAGTATAGGATCAACTTTGGAAGAGGCAAGCACAGGTGGCAGTGTAAGGTTTTCCGGTACGGTGACAGAGATTGTGCTGCCGGATCTGAAAACATGGAGTCAGCGACAAGGTTTACTGTTTAGTGCGCTGGAGGAATGGTTCCCTTTATCACAGTCGCATCTGGAGAAGCTTAAGAATTTCGAAGTGTTGGAGGAAGATTGGACGGAACCTTGGACAGGGGTACGCAATGCAGTTATAGTCCATCCTGTTCGTCAGAGCACAGGCGAGATCGACCTCCTGTTCACAGTGACATCGTTGCAGGAAATTAGTGAGACGAATGAAGCTCTGCGTTGGTTTTATCTGTACCTAGGGATCGGAGGATTTGCACTCATTCTGATTTTGTCCCTGTTCTATTCCCGAATGGTAACCCGTCCGCTCATTGCTTTGAATAATACCGCCAAGCGGATGGCTAAGCTCGATTTTACAGCCCATACACCAATCCGGCAGAATGATGAACTGGGCAGCTTGTCCTACAGCATGTATACCCTGTCCCAGAACCTGGACACCGCTTTGCGCGAGCTTCAGGAGGCCAATCAGCAATTAGTGGAGGATATGGAACAGAAGCAGCGGATGGAGGCTGTGCAACAAGACTTTTTTGCCAACGCCTCTCATGAACTGAAAACTCCGCTGAGTATCATTAAAGGCTTCGCAGAAGGATTACAAGATGGGGTTAGCGCCGGGAAGCAGGATCATTATATGAAAGTCATTGTAGAGGAAGCGGACAAAATGGAGCGATTGGTCAAAGATATGCTGGACCTCGCCAAATTGGAATCGGGTACTCTCAAGCTTCGCAAGACGACCTTTATCTTGAGTGAGCTGGTGGAGGAGGTCGTGGACAAGCTCTTCCACCTGTTGAAGGAGAAAAAGCTGGAAGTAGTCATTATCCCCGCCAATGAGATGCCGATCCATGCCGATGTAGGATGGATGGAACAGGTGATTATCAACTTTGTTGTCAATGCCATACGACATGCTGAGGAAGGAAGCTCAATCACGATTCGTATCGAAGGTGATGGGGAAATCAGTTCCTTTTCCATTGAAAATAAAGGTGAGACCATTCCTGATGATCAACTGGAGCAGATATGGGATCGCTTTTACCGGGCTGAGCTGTCCCGAAGCCGCCAGACAGGTGGGACAGGGCTCGGGCTGTCGATCGTCAAACGAATTTTGGATTTGCACGAATTCCACTTTAAGGTGGAGAATACCAAGGACGGCGTCCGTTTTGTTGTTATATTCGGAGGCTAAGCTATGGCAAAGGAGTTAAGAGTATGAAATGGAATTGGTTGCCCTCACTATGCACGATTGCAAACCTGGGGGCAGGGGTCTTATCCCTGTATTTCACGATTCATGAGCAATACATGACCGCCTTTATTCTCGTGGTGGTGGCTGCTTTGTGGGATGTATTAGACGGTTTACTGGCAAGGCTGCTGCATTGTTCCAGTGATTTTGGCAAACAGCTCGATTCGCTGGCGGATGTGGTCTCATTTGGGGTTGCCCCTGCTTTCTTGATCTTGTTATACAAGCTGGGAGATACCCATTGGGTAGGACCACTTGTGGCTGTTTTGTTTGTCATATGTGGTGCGGTAAGATTGGCAAGATTCAACCTAATGGCTTTTAGTAAAGGCTTTGTGGGTATGCCGATTACGGCGGCGGGAGTGATTTTGTCCTTTATGTTTTTATGGAGTGAGCATTTGAAGCCGGGGTTGTTGCTTGCGTTAATGGTAGTGCTGTCGTTCCTGATGGTTAGCCGTATTCCCTTCCCGTCCTTCAAAAAATAATCGGTCAGGAGGTGGCGCTCCTATGGAATGGGCCATCAGCATGATTACACAATACGGATATATCGCTATTTTTGCTCTTCTTGCTCTTGGGATTATTGGCCTACCGGTTCCAGATGAAATTATTATGGTGTTTGTCGGCTATTTATCTTCTATTATGGTACTGAATTATTCGGTGTCTATCTTAGTCAGCTTCATCGGTGCAATGACAGGGATGATGATCAGCTACACGCTAGGCAAAAAGCTGGGTCAGCCCTTGGTGGATAAGCACGGCAAGTGGGTTGGATTGACACCGAAGCGATTTGCAAGAGTTAAGGGGTGGTTTGCGCGCTTTGGGTTGTGGACCATTTTGTTTGGTTATTTTATCCCAGGAGTCAGACATGCGACAAGCTATTTGTCGGGCATTAGTGCGATGCCTGTCCGAAAATATATGCTGGTGGCAAGCGCAGGTTCTCTGATATGGACGCTTATTTTTATCTCCATTGGTTATATTGCCGGGGCGAATATAAACTTTCATTAAGGTGACCTCAAAAGTAATGTAGCATTTTTCACGTATACCACCGATAATATAAATAAAGATGATATTGTACAACCAGTGAGGGGATCTGTATTGAATGCATTAATGAAGTATATTGAGAAGTTACCTGGTTTTCTGCAATTGATCTTAAATATCTCGCTATTTCTGGTCGGGCTGATTTTAAGCTTCTTACTTCTAAAAGAAACATGGTCCATTTTTTCTTATGTTTTTTTGTACACAGAGGCCGACAAAAATTACTATGAATTCACGGAAGAGTTGCTTGTATTCTTCTTGTATTTTGAATTCATAGCATTAATAGTTAAGTACTTTAAAACCAATTTTCATTTTCCATTACGTTATTTCATCTATATTGGGATTACGGCCGTCATCAGGCTCATTATTGTGGACCATGATGATGCTAAAAATACATTCTGGTGGTCCATTGCTATTCTAGTCATGGTAGGTTCTCTATTGATCGCTAACAGTAAATTGTTAAAAAGAGAAAGTTAATGCCGGGAAAGATTGCAAAGGGTGACAGTCAAGTGGGAGAGAGGGAATAAAGACGAATGGTAAGAAACTGGATGAATCATGCGGGCGTCAGGCGGGTAGCCGTCCTTGCGATAATCGTTTTGCTGTTGTTTATGTTAAGAAGCATGATGAATATTATGTTGTTAACACTGCTGCTTACGATCTTGATTGGCAGTATATATAACGGAGTGAATAAGCTGGTCAAGCGGTTCGTCAATGTACCGTCAATGGTCGTGCTGCTACTGGTGTATGGGCTGCTGATCCTGATTATGGTGTGGGGCGTTTACCGAATGGTGCCGCTAATCGTTGTACAGGTCAAGCAGGTGTATCTCATGATTCAGCAAGCGTATATGTATCCTGATCGTAATCAGTGGAACGAAACGATTATCGAATTTATGGACACACTGAATGTTCAGCGGCTATTTGAGCCTGGCCTGAGTGCAGTGATGAAGGTCAGTCAATTGGGAACACAGCTTCTGGTGTCAATTATTTTGAGCTTGTTCTTCCTGATGGAAAAATCCTATATTACACGCTTTACAGCTACGTTTGTAGATAGCAAGCTGGGCTGGTTTTTCAAGGAAGTGGGTCATTTTGGCCGTATGTTTCTGGGTACGTTCGGGAAGGTATTGGAGGCTCAACTGCTGATTTCACTTATTAACTGTATATTGACCACGATTGCGCTCTGGATTATGGGCTTCCCTAATCTGCTCGGTCTTGCGCTCATCATTTTCGTACTGGGATTGGTTCCGGTGGCAGGTGTGTTTATCTCACTGGCACCGCTCGGCCTGATCGCTTTCAGTGTCGGTGGCATTCAATATGTAATTTATCTGGTTATATTGATCGTGGTGATTCATGCGATTGAGGCCTATTTCTTAAATCCGAAGCTGATGTCATCCAAAACGAATTTACCGATTTTCTTTACCTTTGTCGTACTTATTTTCTCTGAGCATCTGATTGGAATTTGGGGCTTGATTGTAGGTATTCCGTTGTTTGTTTTCTTCCTTGATCTGATTGGGATAAAACGCAAGCAAGAGAAGGATACTTGATTCAGCAATACAGATTCCGCCCTAGTATAGTGACTATTGATATATCACAAATGCCTGCAAAACCGCAGGCATTTTTTTATTGCCCTTTTGTTCACAGGAAAAATCGCTGACGCTCATCCACTTTTTAATTCTCTTGTTAGCTATAGTACACTGAATATGCAAGATCAGATCAAGTTCGGAGAAATGAGATGATACGGTTGGAACAGAAAATTAAGGTATTGGCTATATCGGGTAGCCTTCGTCAAAAGTCCTCCAATACAGCACTTATGAAGGCTACTATGGGGCTGGCTTCTGAAAATATGATGTTCACAGTCTATGATGGGTTGGAAGATCCCCCGCATTTTAACCCTGACTTGGATGTAGATGAGGGGCCAGCTTCCGTAAGAGGGCTACGGGAACAATTGAAACAAGTGGATGGAGTGCTGATCTGTACACCGGAATATGGAAATGGGGTACCGGGTGCTTTGAAAAATGCCTTGGATTGGCTTGTATCTTCAGGTGAATTTGTAAATAAACCAACAGCGGTCATTAGCGCGTCACCGTCTCCTATGGGCGGCCATCTGGCGCATGCCTCGCTGCTGCTCACATTGCAAATGATCAACGCAGAGATTGTGGAGAATGGAAAGGTCATTATTCCGCATATCACATTAAAGCTGAACTCAGAAGGCATCATTACAAACGCTGAAACTAGACAGGAAATGGAGGCATTACTTCAAGGGCTTGAGCAAGCATGCAGAGGACAGGTATAGGAAAATCCAAAGCAGATCCTTCATCATAGAAGGATCTGCTTATTTGAATGGCCACCTACTACATATTCAACGGCAGGAATTCACCAGTTATCTAATATTAGTTGTGTCCAGCAAACGCTCATAGACCTTTAATCGGGCATACACCGTTTCAAGTATCGGATATGACATATTACGATTAGCCAATGCCAGAAGTGTTCCGCTCATGCTGGCAACAAATATATACTTTTGCCAAATTTCACGCTGAATGTCATGGCTGTGTGTAACCGTGAAACCTGCTAGCACTTTTTCAGCTGTAAGAAAAAATCATTTCGGCCACGACCTTTTTGATACCCGCAGCATTACGGGTAAACGTACCTAAAAGCGATACTCATATCGCTACTTCGGAAGCATAAGCTCTAATAAGACGCCGTCAGACGTTTCTTCTTATTGCAGACCCAAGCATTAATGCGGCGCGAGAGCAAGATAATAGCGCATATCCTTATTCTCACAAGTTATCTTAAGATAAAAAGAACGGGTATCTAATTATAGGGAGATGAGGGAACGGAAATGATTAATGTAACGAAACTACTTACCGGTATGAAGGGAGAAGGCGATGACCTTCGTTATACCATTAAGCCGGGCCACAAACCTCATGGCGTTTCCGCGGGCAGAGGGCCTGTCGTCGTATGGAATTCGACACGGGCTTGCAACTTAACCTGTAAACATTGTTATGCGAATGCCTGTCCTGCCCATGATCCCGATGAAATGTCGACGGAGGAAGCTAAGGTATTTATTGATAATCTGGCCGCCTTCCAGGTGCCGGTACTGCTTTTTTCCGGTGGAGAGCCTCTGATCCGCAAAGATATTTATGAGCTGATTTCTTATGCGTCAAGCAAAGGGCTTCGGCCGGTAGTATCGACCAATGGCACATTGATTACCATGGACAGAGCGAAGATGCTAAAAGAAGCAGGGGTTAAATATGTCGGTGTAAGCCTGGATGGGCTGGAAGAGCGCCATGATGAATTTCGCGGGCGAAAAGGAGCCTTTAAGCAGGCGCTTCAGGGTATCCGAAACTGCTTGGTCATCGGCCAGAAGGTAGGGGTCCGGTTCACGATCAGCAGACATACATATGAAGACTTGGATGGTGTCCTTGATTTGATCGAGCGGGAAAATATTCCTCGGGCCTGCTTCTACCATCTCGTCTATTCCGGCCGCGGGAGCGCCCTGCAGCAAGAGGATGTTACCCATGAACAATCCCGGCATGCTCTTGACCGGATTATGGCTAAAACGGTGGACCTGCATGGCAAAGGCAAACCGGTGGAATTGCTCACCGTTGATAACCATGCGGATGGCGTTTACTTATACCAGCGGATGATGGAGCGCGACCCGGAGCGCGCAGCTGAACTGCTTGGCTTGCTTCAGAGAAACGGCGGCAACCGTTCCGGAATAGCCATCGGCTGCGTGGATTGGCACGGCAACGTCTATCCCGATCAGTTCACGAGAGATATCGAAATCGGTAATATCCGCAAGCAGAAATTCAGCGAGATTTGGCGTGATGCCGCTCATCCGCTAATGGTCGGCCTGCGCGACCGTAAACCGCTGCTAAAGGGACGCTGCAGAGAATGCAATTGGCTGGATATCTGTAACGGGAATTTCCGGGCCCGGGCTTCGGTAAGCGGTGATTTCTGGGCGGAGGACCCATCCTGTTATTTAAGTGACCGTGAAATTGGAATCGTATAACACTGGAAAGGAAGGCTGAATACGCATGCTCGTTTCCTGGAATGTGACCAAGAAATGCAATTTATACTGCGAACACTGCTATCGTGACTCGGGGCCGACATCGTCTGTAGAAGACCAGCTAACCACGGAGGAAGGCATCCGGCTCATTGATCAGATCAAGCAGGCTGGATTCAAGCTTCTCATATTCAGCGGCGGCGAGCCCTTGATCCGTGAAGATCTCTGCGAATTGATCGCGTATGCCTCGTCTATCGGCCTTCGTCCCGCACTTGGCAGCAACGGCACGCTTCTGACCGCCGCCAAAGCTGCGGAGCTGAAAAAAGCAGGGCTGGGGGGCATTGCGATCAGCATAGACAGCGCCACGCCTGAGTATCACAACCGGTTCAGGAATGCGCCAGAAGGCTGGCAGCAAGCATTGGAGGGCATTCGTTATGCCCGGGAAGCCGGGCTGAGAGTGCAGATTAACATGACGCTGACCGAGGGAAATATGGATGACTTCGTGCAGGTTGCCCAGCTTGCCGAGGAGCTTCATGTGTCCTCTCTGCACCCGTTCTTTCTCGTCCCGACCGGACGGGCCGTCCATATCGAAGAAGACGGGCTGAAGCGGGAACGGTATTACTCGGTTCTGCGCAGTGTTCTGTCCAAACAGAAGTCAACATCCCTTGAAATCAAACCGACATGCGCTCCCCAGTTCATGCCGCTTGCCAAGAGCATGGGGCTGGAAATGCGGTACACGCGCGGTTGTCTGGCCGGGGTCTCCTATTGTTCTGTGCTGCCGAATGGCGAGGTGCATATTTGTCCGTACCTGCCGGTCAAGGTGGGGAATGTTCGCGAGCAGCCTTTTGATGAAATATGGCGGGATAATCCGGTGTTTCGGGATTTAAGGGACTTCAAGAAATATGAAGGAGAATGCGGCTCCTGCCCCGATGTGGGCATTTGTGGCGGCTGCCGGGCGAGATCGTACTATTACAGCGGCGGCAATTTCATGGCCGAAGAGCCGTGGTGTTACAAAAGATCGGCGGCGCTGTAAGCTGGGGAGGTGGGAATAGTGGACCTGGATTCGAACGACCGGAAGCTGCTGAATCGGCTGCAAATCGGGCTTCCTCTGGTCAAACGCCCTTGGAATGCCATTGCGGAGGAACTGGAATTACGCCAGGAAGATGTGCTTCAAAGGCTTGAAAGGCTGAAGAAAGAGGGATTCATCCGGCGGATCGGCGGGGTGTTTAATCCGGCGGGACTGGGATTTAGAGGCTGTTTGTATGCGATGGCAGTCAGGGAGGAGCTTTTTTACCAGACCGCTGCTGTCATCAACAGGTATAGAGGCGTAACCCATAACTACCGCCGGCGCAGCAGGCTCAATATGTGGTTCACGCTGACTTCCCGGACCGAGGAAGAACGGGGGGCTATTCTTGAAACGATCCGTGAAGCGGCGGGAGGGCCGCTGCTATATGAGTTTCCCTCCGAGCAATTATTCAAACTAAAGGTCTTTCTGAATATGGAAGAAACGGCTGATGCATCAGCCATTACACCCAGCCCGAACTTGAATGGAGTCGCAACCTCCAAACAGGAACCATGCAAAATAGAAATAACGGATGTGCAGCTGATCCGCGAACTGCAGGGAGATCTTCCGTTGTCAACTGAACCGTATACCGAGATTGCCAATAAGACAGGTTGCAGCTTGGAAGAGGTGTTTCTGCGCTTGCAGGCACTGCAGGCAGGAGGAGCACTCAAACGAATCGGAGCCGTTCTAAAGCATAGGGAAGCGGGATTTTCAGCAAATGGCCTGTTCATCTGCGTACTTCCTGAGGAGCATATACCTGAGGCAGGAAAAAGGCTGGCCGATTATTCGGAAGTCAGCCACTGCTACAAGCGCCGGACGCACCCCGATTGGCCGTATAATTTATACGCCATGATTCATGGACCCGATGAAGCGTCTGTTCGGAAAGTTGCGGAGCAATTTGTTCGGCGGGAAGACATCAAGGATTACGATATTCTGTTCAGCACGGAAGAATTGAAGAAAACGAGCTTTTCGATCTAAAGCGCTTCTTATATTCACACGGATGCCGTCTCTTCAAGGACAGCGTCCGTTTTTCGTGTTGGCAGGTTAACGCTCTTTGACTATATTGAGTTTAATTCGTAATGCTTACAATTTTACATAGATCGGAAGTATCGAGCGTGCAGTCTGAAAGCATCGGCAAAGGCCCCGCTAATCTTAATGAACTGACCCCTAGATCCTGTGCAATTTGTGGCAGTAATCCAGCAGGCAGGCTTTCTGTAAGAATGCAGATGAATCCCGCCATGGCTAAAGCCAGCAACCCGACCCACGGGAGACGTTTGGAAGACGACACATTTGCACCGCCTTTTCTTATAAGAGCAGTGTTTGAGTTCACGAAAAAAATCTCCTTTATTTATTTTTTGCCGCTTAAAAAAGCTTTCGCTTCCGTATAAGCTTATATAAATAAAACACTTTTTTACATGGATGATTAAAGGGGGATGAAGTGAATTAAGAGGAAAATAGGCGCTACCTTATTGCGCCTAACAGTAGTCATTATTATTTTTCGCGAACCAGCTATCCTGTCCCATATAGAGCCAATCCGAACAGTGTGTGCGACGGTATCCGTAGTGGTTCACCTTTAGCACAGTTCCCCTAAATGTAGCACGGACTTAGTGTATATGTAGCGTATGAAGGTGATATAATAGGGCGCAAATAGGTAGGTTCGTAGAACAAATAACTCGGAACAGAGGAGAGAAGGCTGGTGTTTGAGCAAATTGTAGCATATGGTTTGAGCCAAAAAGAGGCCGTTAAGGATTACCCGTTTGGTGCTGATCCCCTGGTACTCAAAGTAGGGGGCAAGATGTTTGCTCTCCTGACTGAAAAGGATGGTATGAGCCATGTATCCTTGAAATGTGATCCAGTCATTGCGGTAAATTTGCGTGAACAAAACAAGGCGATTAAGCCAGGCTATCATTTAAATAAAAAGCATTGGAATACGATTGAGGTTGATGCTACCTTCCCACTGGAGGATTTGTACAGCATGATCGACCATTCGTATGAGCTGGTCTTCAAGAGCTTAACCAAAGCGCAACGTGAAGCGATTACGATGAGAATACGGGCAACGGATCTGTAAAGGGCTGAGTGAAGCCCTTTTTTTGTATCCAAAAATACTTATAGTTTTACTTGACAGAAATCACAAATAGATATATTCTTAATTTAAAGATAATTCATTTGAAAATAATATCAAGGAGTGGAACTTAACATGAGCGAACTGGTGAATATTATTCAAGAGAGAAGATCAGCTTCTAAATTTATTCCTGATGTTACTATAGATGCAAAAGAACTAGAAGAAATATTTCAGTTGGTGAAGTTTGCTCCATCGGCTTTTAATTTACAGCATGCGCGTTATATCGTAGTGCAGGATGCGGATACCAAACAAAGACTGCATGATGAGGCAAGTAAGCAGTATAAAATATTAACGGCTTCGGCGACCATTGTAGTGTTGGGGGATATAGAAGCTTATACCAAGGTAGCTGACCTCAACGAAGGATTCCTGAATTTAGGTGTCCTGAGCAAGCAGGAATATGATAGTACAGTGGAATCGGTAACTCAGTTTTATCGCGAGCGGGGACCTGTCTTCCAGAGAGAAGAAGCGATCCGTAATGCCAGCCTGTCGGCTATGCAATTTATGCTGATTGCCAAGGACAAAGGCTGGGATACTTGCCCGATGATCGGTTTTGATCCGGCGAAGGTGCAGGAAGTATTGAATATTCCAGAGCAATTTGTACCCGTGATGATGATTACCTTGGGTAAAGAGGACGAATCGGGTCAGCGGGCACGGGGATACCGCAAGCCGGTTGGACAATTTGTCAGCTACAATGGATTTTGAAATTTGTAAATCATTTGTGTAAATAAATCAACATGTTAATGAAGGAGTGATAAAGATGTCATTGAAAACCGCTGGAATTCACCATATCACGTCCTTTGCAGGCGACCCGCAGGGCAATGTTGATTTTTACGCAGGCGTACTTGGTCTGCGATTGATTAAAAAGACGATCAACTTTGATGCTCCAGAAGTATACCATTTGTACTTTGGTAATGAAGAGGGCAGCCCGGGAACAATCATTACTTTTTTTCCAGCTCCGGGTACACGCAAGGGTAAGATTGGAGGCGGACAGGTTGGGATTACGACGTATGTCGTGCCATCCGGTGCTTTGGAATACTGGGAAAACCGTCTGCACAGCTTGAAGGTATCTTTCACGAAGGCTAATCGTTTTGGCGAGTCATTCATCCAGTTCCGAGACAACGAGGGCTTACATCTGGAGTTGGTGGAGCGGGAAGGTGGCCCGTTGAACAAGTGGACAGCCGGGGGTGTGCCTACGGATAAAGCGATCAAGGGCTTTGGCGGTGCGGTACTGTACAGTGCGGATTCCAAACATACGCAAGGGGTGTTGGAGAACGTCCTGGGGATGACTCTCATCGGAGAAGACGCAAATGCAGGCTACATCCGCTATCAGACGACAGGTGATCTGGGCAACCTGATCGATATTCCGGTCAAAGATGTCCCGTGGGGGAATGGCGGTGCCGGTACGGTTCACCATATTGCCTGGCGCGCGCAGGATGATACGGAGCATCAAGCGTGGAACGAATGGGTTCACCAGCAGGGTTTTGGGACTAGTGGCATTGTAGATCGCCAATACTTCAATGCCGTATACTTCCGCGAGCAAGGCGGTATTCTATTCGAGATCGCAACCGATCCGCCCGGATTTACGGTGGATGAGGAATTGAATGAGTTGGGGCACAAGCTGATGCTGCCTGAATGGTATGAGCCTCAGCGCACCCAGATTGAGTCTAACCTGGTTCCCATTGAACCTAGAGTATTAAAACAGGATTAATCTGCTCGATCCAAACAATCATATTAGAAGCAAAAAGGTCCAATACGGGAAGATTTCTACCGTGATTGGACCTTTTTGTGCATGTGGAATTAGCTAGATCATGAGCAGTTCGCGAATCTCCAGCTCGGTCAGTACCGAAAGGGTTTCTTGCCCCGGCTGAATGACCTGGTCGATCATGTTTTTCTTTTTTTGTTGCAGTTCATACATTTTATCCTCTACTGTGTCTTGGGCGACGAGACGAATAACCTGCACGACTTTTTTCTGGCCCATTCGGTGTGCACGGTTGGTAGCCTGCTCCTCTACAGCGGGATTCCACCATAGATCATACAGTATGACTGTATCTGCGCCGGTGAGGTTCAGGCCAGTACCTCCTGCCTTTAGGGAAATCAGGAACAGCTCGCGTTCTCCTTCGTTGAAGCGATCGCACAGTTCGACTCGTTCCAGAGCGGGAGTCTGCCCATCCAGGTAAAAGTAGGACACTCCTTCTCGAGCAAGCTCGCGTCCGATCATTTGAAGCATCGTGGTGAACTGTGAAAAAATGAGCATCCGTTTCCCGGAGCTGAGACATTCCGTAATGATCTCCAACAGCTGTTCAAATTTGGCGGAGCTTCCCGTATATCCTTCGATGAACAAGCCAGGATGACAGCAGAGCTGACGAAGCCGGGTTAGACCTGCGAGAATTTTGATCCGATTTTTCTGAAATCCTTCCTCGTTGAGATGCTTTAACGTTTCATGCTGGAGCTTGGCCAGATAGGCCGTATACAGCTTTTTCTGATCTGGCAGAAGCCGGGATACCTGCACGGATTCGATTTTTTCCGGCAGCTCCTTGAGGACATCACTCTTGAGACGGCGCAGCAAAAAAGGACGAACCCGCTTGGCAATCACATTTCGAGGCAGGTTGTGAAACGCTCTTTTCCCGCCGGGAAATAACGCAGGAAATACAACGTCAAAGATGGACCACAGCTCTTCCAACGTATTTTCTACTGGCGTTCCTGTCAGGGCAAAACGGTAACGAGCTTTTACATCCTTAACAGCCTGTGCCGTCTGGGTGGCATGATTTTTGAAAGCCTGTGCCTCGTCCAGAATGAGCGTATGAAACGATGGCTTGCTGTACACATCTGCATCGCGTCGTAGCAGCGGGTAGGACGTAATGACGACGTCATAACTGGCGGCATCCCGTATGATCCGGCCGCGTTCTTCCGGGCTGCCATCTGCGATAGTAACGCGGATATGTGGAGCAAACTTCTCCAGCTCATTCCGCCAGTTGTACACCAGTGATGCAGGGGACACGATCATGGCTGGAAGCTGCTGGCTGCGGATTTCCGGCAATACTGAGACGAGAAAGGCGATACTTTGCAGCGTTTTACCCAGCCCCATATCATCTGCCAAAATGCCCCCAAAACGGTAATGCGCCAATGTCTTAAGCCATTGAAAGCCGTAAACCTGATAATCTCTTAAGATTGGGGCAAGCATGTCTGGAACTGGAAAGTCGAGATGGTCTGGGTTGCGTATATTTTCCAGTAGCTGGCGAAAGGTTTTACCCAAAGTCAGGTTTTTCCCATGATCGTGAGGATCAATTAAGTACAGTCCTTGCGTGACGGGAACACGAATTTGGGCTGCATCCAGATCACTTTTGCGGATACCTGTTTCATTCATGAATCGAATCAATTCCTTGTATTCCTCTGTTTCCAGCGGCAGCAAGGCACCATTCGGCAGACGGTGATATTTCTGTTTTTCCTCTAACGATTTGAGCAGTTTGCGAATTTCCGGTTCCGGTATGCCTTCCATATCAAATTTAAATTCAAGCCAATCTGTACGTTCATCCCACTCCGCGCGTATCCTTGGGGTAGGCAGAGTATTGTTTATTTTTGCTTTGACTGCACCTGTAGCATAGACGTCCAGCAGCTTTTCCAGTTGCGGAACCGTATGGTACAAAAAATCATACTCTGCATCTTCATCTTCCATAAAATATCCGCTGTCTGTTCTGGCAAAGGAGCTATGCTCCATCAGCTCCAAAATCCGTTGCTCCTGTTCCCCATCACGTATCAGAATTCGGTCGTTACCAGGCGTTCGTGCATCTGTTTCCAGCGGGTTGATGATGATATCCCCATATTGGAACTCCAGCCCTGCCAGCAGCTTGTCTCTTACTCGGTCCAGATACAGCTTGGCCTTCAATGGCTGCTGTGTGACCCGATCTGAGACGGAACGTGTCATATGAACACGTCCGAGCTTCATTAACCCGGGTACAACCTTGTCCATAAAAGATTCCATCTGCTCTGGCGCGATCTGAACTTTTCGCCTGTGGTGTACTTCTACCATCCGTTTTAGCTCGGACAAACGCCGTAAGGGGTCGGCTTTCTGTTTGACAAGCTTGCCATCGGCAATGACGACACCATAGTCTTCCATGATGGTCAAGTCATCCAATCCTTGTATGCTTAGCTGGTAGCCTTCGGTTTCGGCCTCAACCTCATCAAATTCAAATTGCAGCGGAAGCATCAGGTCGGACTGGGGAATACCCTCGTTCATGTTTCCGTGAATTTCAAAGTAGACGCCCTGTGCTGCTGTCAGCAAGGGGAGCAGCTTTTCCCAAGCCGCAGGCGGGATGAGGAGCATTCGTTCACCGCTCATATGACTACCTGAAGATGAATACGTACCTGAGGTTTCCCGAATCATACGCTCATGGTGGCACACCTGGGATAATTGCTGGAGAATAGCGTCATGTTCAGGTCGGAAGCGGTACAGCTCAGGCTCGTACGAGAAGCTTTTCGTGAACATGTAGCTATCCCCACGGTCAATACTACACAGAAACGGACGAATTTTCTGGACGATATATAATCGTTTGGGACCAGCCTTCATTTCTACACCAAACATATATTTTTGGTAACCGTAGGCAAAAGGTCGGATCACGAACTGAAAATCCAAGACCGCACGAGTATCCAGCAGGGTAGGCGTGCTGCGAAGCGGTCGCTTGCGTTCAAATAGTTTTAACATACTGTCGGTCAGCTGGAGATCGCCTTGTGTGATGTCAGAGGATCGTGCTGTTCTAGCAGTGTGATCATATGAAGCATCTGTAGATGTGTACATCCCGTCTGAATCTAGGCTTCCTGCTGTATCTGGGGCAGTACCGGGATGAAGTCTGGAGGCATAGGAGCGCACAGACAGACTCTTTCCACGGCGTATATCATGGGCGTTAAGGAGAACAGCTGCGATATGTTTACAATATCGACCGGTGTTCTGAAATGTGCTACAGGTGCATTCTGCTCGGATACTTCCATTGGATCGGATCATCGCCGCAACAGCATAAAAGCTGCTTCCTTTGACCGTAGCTTCGTATACACCTTCATCATGATCTATTTGTGTAAAGGCCACTCTTTTGGCCCGGTAATAGGCATCCCCGTCGTCATAAGCGGCTTGACTGCATAGTTGTCTGATGGCTCGCCGGGTAAGTTCAAAACTCATGGTTCGTAATCCTTTCCTGGGTTATTCCGTTTTCTTACATGATAACAGAACAGACAGGAGGATGGACATGTGGGGAATGTAATTGAAAAATATGGATGATATTATACGAGAAATAAAACTTATCAGCTAAGAAAGGAAGGTTTCTACACCGATTTGATACCGTAGACTTAGCTCTATCCCATGTCTTATGGCGTATTGATTGTATTTGGAAACAAAAGGTACAATTTATAAAAGGGATTTTGTGGATATAAAATGGATGTTACGCATATGAAAGGGATGATTAGGATCAGTCACCGATATCTAAAAGGAATGATGGTGTTGATAGCCCTTATTTTAATACTGGGAGGATGCCACAAGGTGAATAAAGACGAAGATGCTGAACTGATCAGTAAGGCGAAAGCTACGGCTGTTCAATATTTGAAGGAAAAATACGAACTAGACGTTGAAATCACATATGCAAAAAAATTTCCTCCTTATGTAACAAACAAGGTAGATATAAGTGGCAATGTAATAGGTCATGCAGAAGAGGATTTTACGATTTCTGTAAACTATGAAAATCAGGAAACTTCGAATTTTGCTATAAGTCCCGAGCTAAAAAAGGTGCTTATTGAAAATGGGACTTATCCAGGCTTTCAAGATAAAAAGAAAATTCACTAGATCAGAGGAGTGTAAATAGTATGAGTTCACTTCAAGTAAGTGACGAAACTTATAAAATAATGTCTGAAATGGCCTATAAAAAAATGAAAAAAGGTGCTGAACCATCAGAAGAACTCCCCGGCTGGAAAGTGTTAGACACGCTCGATCGCGAGGATTCGGGACTTGCCGCTGTCACATTTTACAACGAAGAAACGGAACAGGCCGTTATCGCCTATCGTGGGACGGAAACGGATGATCCACAGGATCTGTATAACGATGTGACTCTTGCACTTCCTGAAATTAACCGCAAAATTCACGGTAGTTTGAATATTCATTCAGATGAATATAATGAAAAAATGAAAAAAATGGACGGCGCTTTAGGGTTCACGGCGTTTAACAACTGGATGGGAGAGAAAGAAAAAAGCGTAGATAAGGCTTTGTTCGGCAGCTCGAACCAGTTCTATCAGGCAGAGGACTATGCGAAGGATATACAAAACAAGTACAAAAACTACAACTTCTCGCTAACTGGACATTCGCTGGGAGGAGGGAATGCACAATATGTAGCTGCTTATACAGGGTTAAATGCGGTTACATTCTGTGCGCCTTCAGTCATTTCCAGTCTGACACCGGAGTACAGAGAGAAAGCAGAAAATGGTGAGTTTGACCATCAAATTACGAATTTTCTGCATCCCAGTGATATGATAGCTAGCTTTATTGGGGGAGGGTACGATCTTCACGTAGGAGCTTCCTACCATATTGACAATAATTATCAAACAGCTAATGAAGGCTTAGGACTAAAAGAGAGAGTGGACAACACGTTGGGTGGGCCTTCCTATCACTCACTCAATCATTATAAGTTTGATAAGAATGGCTATGTATCCAACCCGCTATATGATCCTGTAACAGGCGAACGAATCGCGGAATCTCCGCGTATTCCATCTGACTTTAACCTAATGGAAACGGTGGACGGCTGGATACATCAATTAGGACAGACCTTAACTCAATTCCAAAAGGCAGCGCTGGTAACGGCGGCAACATCTGCTTCAGCAGGTACGATTCAAGTCATGCCGGAGCATCTACTCGCTGTAGCTGAAAAATGGAAGGCGAATGCACAACAATGTGATGCAGATTTCCAACGTGTCAGAGCCAGGCTTTCACGCTATTTGCACAGTAGTCAGAGTCGGCGGTTGCAGCCGATTGTAACACAGCTTGACTCCTCCATGATGGAATTTAGTCAGTGGTATTTACGGACGACTAATGAATTCCTTTACAATCTCGAGTACAAAATAGAGCAGTTTATCCAGGCAGATATTAGCTAATAACGCTAATAACAAGGTACTAACGATATAGAAAAATGAATACATAGGAGGTGGCCAGTAATTTGAACGGACAATTACGGGTCGAACTGGAAGAGCTATTGCTTGCCGAAAAGGAGCTGACCTGGCTACTCGCCAAACTTCGCACAGATGAACAAGCGGCACGTGTATTATATGGGCGTCTGCATGAATGGACTGGGCATTCGGCCAATGCTATCAGAGACCAAATTGAAGCTTTTTTTGTCGGGTTAACGAACAGAATTCATACTTTAGAGCAACAAAAGGCAGAGTTAATTCAGTATGTTGAATTGATGAAACGTACAGACGCTGTACAGTAATGAAGGTAGAGAAGTTTTTACAAGCTGCACATAGCAGGATACAATGGAAGTGTTAGAGAAAGGAGACGGATACTTTTGCAAAATGAAGAGAAAAAGACCGATTCCAAATCCGGCTCATCCAAATGGTACCTTGGTAGTGCAGCAGCATTGCTTCTTCTGAAAGGCAAGTCGTTACTTGCCCTTTTAAAATTCAGTAAATTTGGCGGTGCGCTGATATCTATGGCGATAACGATTAGCACATATGCGATCATTTACCCGTGGGGATTTGCGGTCGGCTTCGTGTTGCTGTTGTTTGTACATGAGCTGGGACATGTATTGGCCGCCAAGCGCAAGGGGCTTCCCGTATCAGCACCATTATTTATTCCTTTTCTCGGTGCGCTGATCACCATGAAACGTCAACCTTTGGATGCGCAGACAGAGGCTTATGTGGCCATGGGCGGCCCGTTACTGGGGACGATTGGGGCTATGGCAGTATACGCAGGAGCCTATGCAACAGACAGTCCCCTGTTGTATGCGCTCTCGTATGTCGGCTTTTTCCTGAACCTGATCAACCTGCTGCCGATTCATCCGCTCGACGGAGGACGGATTTCCACGGCAGTGACGCGTTGGCTGTGGCTGGTGGGTCTATTGGGTGGAATTGTAGTCGTAGTATATTTAAAATCCTTTTTATTTTTCTTGATATGGGCGTTCTTTGCCTACGATTTGTACAAAAAATATGTTAAACGCAATAAAGAAGAGGCTAAGGTCCAATCCTTTTTGCAAAAGCCACTGGTGAACGTACAGCATCTGTATGAACAAGGATATCCGCTGCCTGGACCGGAGCACACGCGCAGATTATCTTTTAATACCTACTCGGATTTAGAGGGGCAGCAATATGTGACGGTGTATATGGAAAGTCTGGATGTGGAGCAGACACTTCTGCTGCCACAGCAGTGTCTTGTCCAGGATGTATGGCTGAACGGTGTGGAACATATACCGACGCCGGATGCGTACCAGCTCAGATTGCTGTGTGGGATTGATTATATTCCGTTTGAAAATGATAAGTATTACGAAGTACCCGCATCATCGCGCTGGAAATTCGGCATCGGTTACTTGGCTTTGGCCGTATTCCTGATGGGGATGATGTATGTGGTGCACCAGCATATAGGGGATATTAGGCTGTGATCCGAATGATGAGAGCTTGGTGAAGATTTTAGATCATTAAGGCAACGGTACAGCTTGTAGAAAATAGAGACAAAAGAGCGCGACAGCCGCAATATTCGGTGTCACGCTCTTTTTTTGGGTTGAATAACACGGTGGAGCCTTTGCTATCCGTCCTTATATCTTAATCCTTTGTTCATTAGTAATCGGTTTTAACGTTTGGCGGTATTTAAGTGGGCTGGTGCCTGTCCAGCGCTTGAACTGTCTGCTGAAATGAGCCAGACTGGAGTATCCGAGCAGGGAAGCTACCTTGTTGAGTGGTAGATTGGGCTGCTGGATCAACACCTTAGCTTCATGCAACTTGGTCTCCGATAGATAGTGACGTGGTGAATAGCCGTATACCTTGCGGAACACTTCCTGGGCATAGCCAGGACTGATCCCGAGAGAAGCCGCCACATCTTCAAGTCGGAACGCTTGCTCGCCAGATTCATCTTCCCGATAAGGCTTAAACCTCGATTGAATAGCTTCCATGATGGCCTTGGCATATTGAACGGATGAAGGCGCAATTCTGGGCTCCAAACTGGTAGATATCATTTGCGAGAATATCCCGAATAGCTCAAATAAGGCAATCTGCATGCGAAAACGGTCTGCTGTCGTATATTCTCCGCTTTCCCGCACCATGCCAATCCAGCTATGGACAACCTTTTGCAGCTTGGCATTCGTTTCAGTACCCGCCGGAAAAAAGAGCTGATTGCTTTTAATCATTTCCTGACGGAATAATGGATCATCGACATTAAAATGAGAGCTAAAATAGTACATGCCGTTTGGGGAAACACACTGACTCACATGTTTAAAACCCGGCGGAATGATTAAAATATCACCTTCTCCAACCGAATATACGTTATTTTCCATAATCGTTTCCTGACGACCTTCTAAAATGAGTGCAATTTCAAAACCGATATGAGATTCCTCCGGCATGCACCAATCCGCTTGGACCCGGTGAATATGGGCGCCAAAAAATTTCACATTCCAGTCAATAATGGGCAGCCATTGGCAATCATGAAATAGAGATGGATCAACATCAGGATTTAATATCATCAGATCACCTTCGATTAGGGCAAATTTTACACCGCTTAGACAATCTCATTGTATCTAACATTTAACTATAATAAAAGAGCGCTTACAAATACTATTGTATAAGCTTTTATATAAAAGAAAGTGCTTATATATAGACATTTTGAAAGTGATGCGGATTATGTTGACATATCTGTTTCAATTATCAGTACTCTATTTGTACTAGCCCGTATATGGAATGCACTTAGTGCTCCGATCTTCGGAGTGGCTGGAATCGAATTTTGCAAAATCCTGATGAACCTAATTGGAGGACGACTTGATGAAAAAGCTACTGTACGGTGTTGCCTATTATGATGAATATATGCCATATGACCGTTTGGACCAGGATATCCAAATGATGAAGGATGCGGGCATCAACGTGGTGCGGATTGCGGAATCCACTTGGAGTACGCATGAACCGCAAAATGGCGTGTTTGATTTTACTTCTGTGGATCGGGTGCTGGACGCCATGCATAAGGCGGGCATTGAAGCCATTGTGGGGACGCCCACCTATGCCGTACCCACGTGGCTGGTGAAGGAGCATCCTGATGTATTGGCGACAACGCCTCAAGGGCCGGGCAAATATGGTGCTCGCCAGATTATGGACATTACGAACCCGGTGTACCTGTTTCATGCCGAGCGAATCATACGCAAGCTGATCGGACGGGTGAGTCAGCATCCGGCGGTCATTGGCTTTCAGACGGATAATGAGACCAAGCATTACAACACGAGTGGGCCTAATGTGCAATTGCAATTTGTAAAGTATCTGCGAGAGCGGTTCGAATCGCTGGAGGAGCTAAACCGCAAATTTGGTCTGGACTATTGGAGTAATCGCATCAATAGCTGGGAGGACTTTCCTTCAGTGGTCGGAACGATTAATGGAAGTTTGGGCGCAGCCTTTTCCCAATTCCAGCGCAAGCTGGTGACGGACTTTCTGGCATGGCAGGTCGCGCTGGTGAAGGAATATAAGCGGGAGGACCAATTTATTACGCAAAACTTTGATTTTGAATGGAGAGGTCATTCCTTTGGTGTTCAGCCAGACGTGGATCACTTTGCGGCATCGCAAGCCTTTGATGTGACTGGGGTGGATATTTACCATCCATCACAGGATGACCTGACTGGTATTGAAATTTCCTTCGGTGGCGATGTGGCACGTTCGACGAAAAATAACAACTATCTAGTGCTAGAAACGGAAGCGCAGGCTTTTACCCACTGGGTTCCCTATCCGGGGCAATTGCGTCTGCAAGCGTTCAGCCATCTGGCTTCAGGGGCCAATATGGTGGCATACTGGCACTGGCATTCCATCCATAATTCCTTCGAAACCTACTGGAAGGGTCTGCTGAGCCATGATTTTGAGCCGAATCCAGTGTATGAGGAAGCACAGACCATAGGGAAGGATTTTGCAAGATTGTCTCCGCATTTGGTCAACTTGAAAAAGAAAAATAAAACGGCGATTCTGGTCAGCAACGAAGCATTGACGTCAATTGACTGGTTTAAATTTAATATGAGTAGTCCGTTGAATTACAATGACATCGTACGTCGTTTGTATGACGAGTTGTATAAACTGAATATCGGGACAGATATTGTTCATCCAGGTACAGAATCGTTTGACGACTATGATCTCTTGATCGTCCCGGTTCTCTATTCTGCCCCAGATGCACTACTGGAGAAGCTGAACCGATATGTGGAAAAAGGTGGTCATGTAGTATACACATTCCGAAGCGGATTTACCAACGAGCATGTGCAGGTGAGAACGTCCCGACAGCCGGGCGTGATTAGCGAAGCCTGCGGCATTCATTACAGCTTGTTCGTGGAGCCGAAGAAAGTGACGCTTAAGAATAATCCTTTTGGGGTGGCACCAGAGGACAATCAGGTAGATACGTGGATGGAGCTGATTACCCCGACGACCGCCGAAGTATTGGCCTATTACGATCACCCGCATTGGGGCAAATATGCAGCAATTACGCAAAACCGCTATGGTCAGGGAACAGCGACCTATATCGGCTGTATCGTCAGCCCGGCGGTCATCCGCGAACTATTCAGCTCTGTAGCCAAAAAGGCAGGAGTATGGGGACTGGATCAGGAAACGTCTTATCCGATCATTGTTAAATCCGGCACGAATGAGCTAGGACGGACAATCCGGTACTATTTTAACTATTCTGAACAAGCAGGCTCGGTGGTCTATCCGCATGGAGACGGCAAGGAGCTGATTGGGGAGCATGCGGTTACCCAAGGAGAAACGCTTCCATTAGAGCCTTGGGGTGTTATAATTATCGAAGAAGCGTAAATGATGAATAATGAGCTGAAACCAACTTACGAATAATATCATATAGGTTTTCCCCGGGAGTATCCGGTACATGAAGCGCCCCTGCGAATTGCGGGGCGTTTTCGCATATGGCTGAAAGAGGAGTGCATCGCTATGCCAACCCGAGCAGTTCGCTGGTTCCGGGCGCTGACGGCCCCGTATCGACGTAGCATTCAGCTCAAGCTGATCTTGACGATGGTTGTTTTGTCTGTGCTGCCGGTCATTGCTGTCACGGTGCTGGCTGCGGAGAAAAGCAGAGCTTCCATGGAAACGGAAGTGGTAGAGACGAACATGTCCAATATGAAATGGACGGGGATCTATATCAGCGATCAGCTAGATCGTCTGAATCATCTGATTTACAGCATTCAGATCAGTCCTGATCTGAGCGATTATTTGAATGAGCGCGAGCCTGACAATCTTTCAAGCCAATTTAATGCCCAGCGAAAAATGCTGAATACGATGGCGAATGTGTATTATTCGGCCGGAAGTCATGTGATCGGCATCCAGCTTTATTCGAAGCAATCGCAAACCTTGTTTACCTTCAATAGCATGCAAAATGAAATTACGACGGTGAGCGGTATTCCCCCACAGTATGCCGAGATGTGGCAAGCGAATAAGGATTATTTGATTCGCCCAAGCTCTACTGACCCGGAACGCTTTACTCTGACGCGCAGTATTCGGCGTTTTGAAGACCAAAAGCAGACGGGAGCTATTTCTTTGGATGTATTGTGGTCTCAATTCGATCAGACGCTGGGCCTACTGGGACGAGGGGATCAGCATCAAGTGTTGATTACAGATGCAGATGGCAGGGTTATGTATCCAGCACAGGCTCTTCAGTCGCCTCCTCCTGCAGGAGTGCTGACAGCTCTGCGTGACGTTAAGCCGGGCCCCGGGATGATTCAAACTGCTGAACATTATGTGTTCTATAATGATCTGGATGTAGTTGGGCTGAAGCTGGTCAAAATCGTACCCACTTCCTCCATTAACCACAGCGCCTTTTCAACCATGCTGTATGGTATCATCGTCGGCGTGATTTCAATCCTGGTTTCCATCTGCATTGCCGTTTTCATCGCATGGCGGACTGCACGTCCGATTGTTCATTTGGCACGTTCCGTACAGGAGCTGGATATGATCAAAGGACCGGTTGGACAGCCAAGTACACGTCCGGATGAGATAGGACTGCTGGAAAGAAGTCTGCATGGGATGGCAGGCCGAATCCGCGAGCATATCCAGACGGAATACAGTATCAATTTGCAAAAAAAGACGGCTGAATTGAAAGCGCTCCAGGCACAGATTCATCCACATTTTCTGCAAAATACACTGCAAATGATCGGGAGTATGGTATTTTCTCAAAAGCCGGAGGACACCTATGAAGTTATTCGGTCGCTGAGTGAGATGTTCCGTTACGTGGTACGGGAGCCTCAGGATTTGGCCTCTTTACGCGCAGAGCTCGACCATGTAGGGCATTATATGCGCATCCAACAACGTCGATTTCCCCAAAGATTAGTGTTTCAGGTGGAGACGGAAGAACAGGCGATGGATATTCGTCTGCCTAAGCTATCGCTTCAGCCATTGTTAGAAAACGCGTTTCAGCACGGTCTTGACCGTAAGGCAGGGGCATGGCGAATGGGAATTCGAGTGGAGATTATGAGAGAAGATGTGTGTATTACGGTTTGCGATAATGGAAACGGCATGGCCCCGGACAAGCTGGAAAAAGTACGGGCAAAGCTGGAAAACGCGTCGGAGGAACCGATCTGGGCGCAGGGTAGTCATATCGGATTGAGCAATGTGTCTTCACGCATACGGATGAATTTTGGAGTGCGCTACGGAGTGACGATAGATAGTGAGCAGGGAGTCGGTACACGTGTCACCATCCGCATTCCATTCATCTCAGCAGAGGAGGGAAAAGTATGATCAGAGTATTAATTGTGGACGATGAGCCGTGGAATCGCGATATTCTGAAGACATTTGGCACATGGGAAAAACTCGGAATGTTGGTAGTGGGTGAGGCTGAGGACGGAGACGAGGCGTTCAGACTAGTCGGGGAGTTAGCTCCCCATATTGTGATTACGGATATGCACATGCCGGGTGCGGACGGAGTGGAGCTGCTGCAAGCGCTAAATAACCATTGTCCTAATGTAAAAATCATTGTCGTGAGCGGATATGATGACTTTGCGTATGCCAAACATGCCATCCGTTACAAGGCCGTCGATTATTTGTTAAAGCCAGTCAATCCTGCCGAGCTGAATGCAGTGTTGCTCAAATGCAAAAACGATCTGGAGGTCAAGGCTGCTGAACAGCAGCAAGAAGCGACGGAGCTGGATTATGAGTTTTTTCACAAGCTGACCCGGTATAAGCAACTGCTGCGTCTTTATTTTAATGAGTTGAACTGTGACGGGGTGAACCTAACCTGCAGACAGGTTATGCAGGAGCTGGAGAGTTATGGAGCGCCGAGTCCACCTATGCTGGGCAGGCTGGTGCAGGAGCTTCTTTCCCTGCTGAAAGAGCTGGCAGCGGATAACGGGCTGGATACTTCTACGGCAAAGGCAGGATTTCTACTGTCGCAGGATGCCGTATCCTCTGTAGAACATGCGCTGGAATTCGTATCGTCGTGCTATGTTCAGGAACTGGATCAGCTCATTCGGCAGCGGAAATACAAAAACAAGCTGAATTTAGAAGAGGTACGGCGATATATCGACAGTCACTTTGCTGGGCCGATTACACTGGAGCAGTTGGCGAAAAACTTTTTTGTGAGCAAGGAGTATATGAGCAAGGTATTTAAGCAGGAGTATGGTCAAAATGTAACGGACTATATTGTAGCGCGAAGAATGGAAAAGGCGCGAGAATGGCTGGTCAATAAACAGGTTTCAATTAAAGCAGTTGCGGAGATGGCAGGATATGAGGATGTGTCTTATTTCTATCGGGTATTTAAAAAGCATTTTGGCATGGCACCCGGTGAAATGAGGAAGGAAGTTTAAAAAAGTCCAATCCAATAAGCTAAGGGTGTCCAATGGCAGAAGTGACCTCCAATTCTATAATGAAAGCGTATACAAAACAAGTTGTACAAAGGAATTTGGCCTTTAGGAAGTTCGCACAGAGCTGAATAGAGGTTGAAGACCGGCGGCATAGCTGCTTTGAATAACAACTGATTTGCCGGTGGGTAGCAGTTATTTTCAAAATAGGGGAGGTCATTTTTTATGAAAATGTGGAAAGGTGTATTGAGCACAATGCTGGTTGGCACGTTATTGGCCGGGTGTGGAGCGAATTCTTCAGGCAGTGACAGCAGCGGTTCCGGTGGAGACGGCAAAACGGTGAATCTCAAAATGTTTATTGCTCAGCCCCGTTTGAAGGAGCACTACGATAAATACATTAATGCGTTCGTAGCGAAAGAGAAGAAAGATAAAAATATCGACGTTACGGTTCAACTGGAGATGCCGCCTGCGGACAACGCTGCACAAATTTTGAAGACAAGACTCGCATCCAACGATGCGCCGGACGTATTTGCATTGCACGCGGTGAATGAAATCCCTCCGTTTTATAAAGCGGGCTATTTGGAGGATTTGTCCGGTCAGCCTTTTGTTAACAAATTGATGGATAGTGTGAAGCCTTCGGTAACAACCAAAGACGGAAAGGTCGTAGCGGTTCCTTTGGAGACGATCTCATGGGGCTACTTGTACAATAAAAAGATATTTAAGGATTTGGATTTGCAGCCGCCGGGAACGTTAACCGAAATGAAGGCAGTGGTCGAGAAGCTGAAAGCGAATAATGTGAAACCGTTCCTGTTGTCCTACAAGGAATCCTGGATTCCACAGCTGTTCGTGCCGCTGACAGCGGGTGCGATGATGAACACACAGAATAAGGATTTTATCGACCGGATGAATCAGGATAAAGGCTCTTTTTCCGAAATGAAAAGCATGTTCGCTATTATTGATCTGGTGAATAGTAACGGTACGGACAAGGCGCTGGAAATCGGTGGGGATGATGGATCGGCTGCGTTTGCCTCGGGTAAAGCGGCGATGTGGATTCAGGGACCGTGGTTTGCAGAAACGATTTTAAAATCGGATCCGAAGATGGATTTTGGGGTAGCACCGCTGCCGATCAATGACGATCCCAATGCGACACTGATTAATTTGTCCACTTCGACTTCGCTGGCTGTATCCTCTACAAGCAAGAATAAGGAGGTTGCGCTCGATTTTGTTAACTATGTGCTGGATGACAAGGATTCCAGTGCGTTCTATGAAGCATTGAAATTTAACCCGATCTCCAAAGTGCATACGTTTAAAAGCTATCCTTGGGTTAATGACGCTACCGAATACGTAAAAGCAGGCAAGTCGTACCAAGATCCATCGATCCCGCAAGCGGTCAAGGACGAGGCAGGCAAATCGCTACAATCCTATTATGCGGGTCAGCTCTCGCAGGATGATGTCATTAAGGCGCTGGATAAGGCATGGAAATCGTATAACAAAGTGAACAAGTAACGGTAACCTACAGAATTACACCAGGAGGGAGAGACTCCATGCCTTTTAAAATCTATAAAAAATACGTCATGCTACTGGCGTTTACAGCCCCGGCGCTGATCTTTTATGCCATCTTCCTGCTCATTCCAACGATCAGCGGCATGTACTACAGCTTTACAGACTGGAACGGATTGAATCCCAATTACAGCTTTATCGGCTTGGGGAACTTTGTGGAATCGTTGAAAGAAGACCCCGATTTTCTCAATTCCCTTTGGTTTACCCTTAAATACGTATTCGTCATGATTGTGCTGCAAAATGTACTGGCGCTGGCACTGGCAGTGTTGATTGAGTCGCGTACACGTACCAAAGGATTTTTCCGGACGATATTTTTTATGCCCAATATGATCAGTACCATTATTAGCGCATTTATGTGGACATTCGTTTTTTCCTCCGTGCTGCCACAGATCGCCGAAAAGACGGCTATCGCCTTTTTGGGCCAATCGTGGCTGGGCGATCCGAAAGTATCTTTCTTCGCTATTATTATCGTGTCGCTCTGGAATGGTGTCGGTTATATGATGATCATCTATCTGGCTGCGCTTCAAGGCGTGCCACAAAGCTTGAAGGAAGCTGCGATTATTGACGGGGCGAACGCATTTCAGACATTGCGAAGTGTGACGATGCCGATGATTACTCATGCGATTACGATCTGTTTCTTCCTGACGCTGAATGGTGCCTTCAAGGTGTATGAGGTCGTATACGGCTTGACTGGCGGGGGTCCGGGACGCAGTACACAGGTGATTACGATGAACATTTATGAGGAGGCGTTCTCCAACAACTTCCGTTATGGTTATGCGAGCGCCAAATCTGTTATTTTGTTCGCGATTGTTCTCATTTTCACCCTGATTCAGCTGCGTGTCATGAAGAAGAGGGAGGTGGAGGCATGAGGTTGAAGAAAGCCAATTCCTTGCTGATTACGCTGATTTTGTGCGTGGGCGCAGTCGTGTCCTTCTTCCCGATCTACATGGCGGTAATTAATTCGTTTAAAACACAGGGTGAGATGTTTGCATCCTTTACAGCGCTGCCGACAAAGCTTCATTTTGAAAATTACAGTCAGGCTTTTCATCAGACTCATTTGCTAAACAGCGCTCTGAATTCCACGATTATTTCTTTTATCGGCATTGGTGGCATTGTGATCTGTTCGGCGCTGGCAGGCTACAAGCTGTCTCGTACACAGGGGAAACTGAGCAGTGCGATTTTCTTCCTGTTTGTCGCGTCGATGCTGGTGCCGTTTCACTCCATTATGATACCGCTTACACGAATGGCAAAAGATTTGTCCGTTCAGGGTAGTACGTACGGTTTGGCCCTGATCTATATCGGCTTGGGTGTGAATATGGCGATCTTTTTGTATCATGGATTTGTCAAATCCATCCCGCGTGAGCTGGAAGAATCCGCGCAAATGGACGGTTGTAATGAGTTTCAGACGTTCTTTCGCATTATATTTCCTTTGCTGCTGCCGATTACAGTTACTATCGCGATTTTGGATTTTTTGTGGATTTGGAATGACTTTTTGCTTCCATTGTTGATGCTGACGGATGTGAACCATTACACCCTGATTCTCTCGACCAATATGCTGTTTGGAGAGTACAACAAGGAATGGTCACTTATCCTGGCCGCACTCGTGCTGACCTCCATCCCGGTTATCCTGATCTATGCATTCTTTCAGAAATTCATTATGGAAGGAATCGCGGAGGGAGCGGTTAAGGGATAAGGTGGAAAGCCTTCCTATCAATAAGGAAGGCTTTTTTCTCTGATTCAGCTTTTTTCGCGCCAACGTTTCAATAAAAAGATAGGAAGGGTTACAAACAAAATTGCAAAGGCTACAATGATCCACCACTGAGGGTCAATGATATACAACACGACTCCGATCAGCAGAACTGTTGTTATTATGGAAATTCTCACTTTCAACATTGTTCTCTTACTCACCCTAGCTTCTAATTTTGGCAGCGTTATGAGGGTGATTGCAGTTAACGCAGCAAAAAATGTTGAGGTAAATGAATTATAGATAATATCAGCTCCTTAATCTAATTACCCACCCAGGAATGTTCGGAATTAATGTGATAAAACAGAAACCCTCCGCTGAGGAAGGCTTTTGTTTTGGAACGACGCACATCCAACGTTACTTCGAGAAAATACTTATAATAAAAAATAAAAGCGAAATGATGATCAAAGTTAGATATATACTAGAAACCCGTTTTCCGATTGTAGCTCCAAACTCTTTAGGATTTTTATATCCAATGATTAAACTGGGAATAAAAAAAATACTGGATAGATAAATGGTGTAGTGAAACCTAGTATTATCGACAGGATTGGACCATGCGGACAATCCAAAAAAGGAAAGCAACTGGTCTCCCCATATGTAATCGCCAAATTCAAAAGAAACAGCCATGCCAAGAAGAGATAACAGCAGTGAAAGTGATCCCCAGCCTACTTTTTTTCTGTTTTTTCTCAACAATTCAAAGATAATTAGTAAAATTGCAATTGCTTGTATGCTGTATGTCAACATGATTGAAAACATAAAGTACCTCCTTGAACATCAGAATCAAATGATAAGATGTCAATTTCGGAAATAAGTGTACCATTTTATGGTATGTTTTCATATGCCTTTCAATATAGCGATCGTAAGATCAAATGGAACGCGAAGCGGCCTTAGCCATACAATATTTCATCTGAATGTAAAAGGAGATGATTATGTTGGCTACCTTCTCGGCCGCGCTTCAAGTAAAAAAGCGGATGGCCAAGCGAGTCTTAAAAATGTCCGGTGTCCACGGCATTGGCGTAGGATACAGGGACCCTGCCCATCCCAAAAAGGGAGCCGCTGTCATTGTGTACACGGACCGTTTAGCGTCGGCCTCTACTGGACTCCTGTCGGCCACCGCATTAGGAAAGAAAACGAACGTTCCAGTCCGAATTGTAAAGACTGGAAAGATCAGAGCCAATGCTACGGACTACAGAATGCGCATACGCCCGGTCATCGCCGGCTACAGTGTCGGGACGATTGAAGGCTCCGGTACAACCGGACTCATCGTTGCCCCAACTGGAGCGCCGGCTACACGTTATCTTTTTAGCAACAACCATGTCCTCAATCCCTCCAATACAGACAATCGGGAGGCTACAATTCAGCCAGGCGGAGCCGATGGGGGGACGGTTGCTCAGGATCGTATAGGACGGCTATATCGTTACGTACGCTTGAATCCCACCGGAACGAACCTGATTGATGGGGCGCTTTCGCTTCCGACCCGTAACAACCTGCTCAATCCGCGTTATGCCACAGTAGGAGCGATTCCGGGTCATGTGACCGCTTATCGCATAGGGGATAGGTTGAAGAAGGTAGGGCGTACGACCGGGCGGGTCAATGGCACGGTAGAGTCCGTCTATACGGACCTGCAAATCAATTATGGTGGAGAGTTGGGCTTACTGACCTTCGAAGATCAGACGGTTATTAGAGGTACGACTCCTGTATCACTACCCGGGGATTCTGGCTCTGTATGGCTCAGACAGTCTGATAATTATGCAGCTGCGGTTAATTATGCAGGCACGGCAGATGGTCGCTTATCCATAGCCTTTCCAGTGCAGTGGGCCATGCAGGTATTCAACACACGGGTAGCCCGCCCCAACGGGGCAGGCAGGGTGCTGAGGGTAGATACAGGATCTTCCCCTCGCTCCTATACTAGACAACTCACCAGTGAGGAACTGGCTCGCTTAAGACCAAGAACGACACGCATTAGACGGAGCTAAACGCCCTCCCGATGGAAAAATTGCCGCTGATCGTCCCGGTAAGGCGTCAATTTAAATGCTTTCCATAGGGCGGCTCACTTCGGAAGCATCACCTCCCCGGATTTCACCCCTGATTACAGAATTAATATAAGAAATCCGGGGTGGAGGCAATGAGAAGCACCAGCAGAAGTAATTCACGATCCCAATCATTTACGACGCAAATGATTCACGACACAGATGATTCACGGTACAAATCATTCACAATCTAAAACGTTAATGGCATGAAATGAATGCATAATGCATTCTAATCTGCCCCCTCAGCATATGCTTGGACTCCCACATCAGGGGCTGTAATGATGCTACTTGCCGAGGCCAAGCCCCGGATTTCCTGAGCGGTCAGGGCTCTGTTGTAAATGATCAGTTCATCTACTGCGCCGTTCAGATAGGGATCATCAAACTGGGATTTTCCAATATAGTTCCGGTCTGTCAGTCCAAGGCTGGAAGGATTCAGCGTCATGTTCGTGTTACGCGTCCCCTCTACACCGTCCACATACATCGTTCCAGTATTGCCTGACAAAGTCACGGCGACATGCTTCCAAACCCCTGTTGCTAGCTCCGGCGCATTCAACTGTTGTTCCTTTCCGTTCCCCGAGATAGTGATAGCGAAGCGCATACCAGTTCCCTCGGCCTTAGGTGTCAAAAACATATACCGATCCGTGCCTGCTCCAAAATCAAACAGGCGTGCCCAGCCGTTATGCGTGTTCACCCGTACCCACGCGGCAATGGTAAAGTCATTGAGGCTGCTAACGATACCACCGGGCAGGCTAGCATAGGCGTCTGTACCGTTAAAGTGCAGGGCATTGCCTTTCCGTCCGGCTCCCCACGCGCCTCCATTTACACTGGCCTGCTGTCCATAACCTGACGAATCGGCTGCGGTAGATCCGGCCGTTTCGTCAAATTCATAACGGGCTATGATGTCTCCAGCGGGAGACGGATTACCTGTACTCGACTGAATACGGATATCATAGTTGGCTGCCGTACCGATATTCAGTCTGACCGTGATCGCAGAGCTGTTAGCAGCCGTGACTGATCCGGTTTTTGTGCCGTCTACGAGCACGTCATACGTACCTGCCGCGAGTCCGGTCAAGCTCATAACGGTAGTATGAGTCGTGCCTGGGGTCATATTTTTCAGTGTCAGGCGCATGTTGTTCTTGGACTTGGACACGATGGCCAAGGTATATTGGTCCCGGTTCAACTCCAGACTCAGCTTCTGGGTGATCAGATGCAGACGTTGGAATACGCCGTCTTTTGGAGTAACCGTATAGCTGTTATTGCTTTCTGTAACGTCACAGCCATAACCGAACAAACCGAATATGGGATCGACAGCCACATCCGAGCTTAGAATTTTAATGGCTCCAAACAGCCCTAGATCGGCTTCCCCGGACATGCCACGCCATCCGTTAAAGAGAGGGCCGCCGTCCAGACCGAGTGCGCCATAATTGCCTTTGCCTGCCTGATATGTCCACGATACCGCCCCGATATTGGCAGGATCAGAGCTGATCTGTCCCGAGTTAATCGCCCCGATGTTCGCCAGCTTGGCGGCATAGGATAGACGCTGATCCACTTCAGGCTTGGACGAATAACGACGTGTCCAGTCATCCATCGCATAGCCGGCCAGTGAGGTCGTGTACTGGAAGTTCCACCAATTCTCTCCGGTAATGGTGACCGGATCGGCGTAATAGTACCAGACAGGCATATGACCGCGTGCAGCACGCGTTTTGGCGTTGATTTTGCTCATCATCGTCGTGTTGTTGTTCATTTTGGCGAGTGTATATACGGCTTCTTCGCCTGTATTGTCATAGTTATACTCAGAGCCATAAGGATAGGTGGTATTCTTGAAATTGTTGTACTTGGTAGCCATTTTGGCAATCAGGTCGTTAGCCTCGGTGGTCAAGCCTTCTTCCTGAAGCGCTTTAATAATATCAGGTGTAGTTAGCTCACCCATGAGTCCCGTGTTCCAGTTATAGGCAACAGGGCCTTCATACAACGCTTTAAAAATATGATAAGCACGTAGCAAATATGTGTTTTTGCTATTGCGATAGCTGATCAGGTTGGGATACAGCTTGGCAAGTTTATACATGCTAAAAAACGTATTATAAATGTGCGGATAGGCATAGCCCCGGTACGTTGGTGTCGTATTAGGCTGCGGCATCAGGAAATCAGGAACCAGATAATCGCTATGATGGCCTTCCATCAAATTCGTCCAGATGGCCACTTCCAAATAATCATCGACTGCCTTGATCTCAGATGCCACGGGCTTCTGAACGTTTTTCTCCGCCAGAAACTGACCGTGAGTTAGCCCCCAATCGTCACCCCAGCCCCAGTAACCAGCAAAGCTGTTGCGTTTGGCCTTGTACTGCATCATCCAGTCATCAAAGACCTTGTCCCTCAGGTCGCCTGGCACGTTCCATTGGGTGCTGTTGACCATGAAGGTAGAGTGACGCTGAAGTGCAGCTTCGATTGGCTCGATGGCATAGAACTGGAGAACGGTTTTTTCGCCGTTACCATAGTTAACCATAATATTGTTATGTCCCAGTCGTCCCAGTGTAAGTTCATATATTTTATGGTTTGTAGGGGCTGTTTCCAGATAGCTGATGGTCGTTTCCGACGGATATTGCGCGGTGACAGAGGTAATGGATTTGCTGGTATGCAGATCGAATTTAGCCTTGAGATTGGTTGGGACAATCATACCCGGAACCACGGTCACATCCACATGTCCCTCACTGTACAGCCTGTCCTTTACGGCCTGCTCGTCCGCTACCTTGTAAAATTTAAAGGCATACGTTTTGCTTTCACCAGGAGCCAGCGACAGACTGGTGCTTCCAAGATAGCCACGGTTGGTGCTCTTGATGACATTGGAGTGGATATAGAACACATTCAGTCCTTCAGACCACCCCCCTTGCTCCATAGCCCATGTGCTGCCGGGATGCTCCTCAGTTCTCCAATGGTCCTGATATTCGAGACCAGCCCCCGTTGAGGCATCAGGGATTAGTAGTACATACGGTCCGATGCCGCTAGGTCGTCCAGCGGTAATAAAGGAACTGTTATGGCCTACAAAGGAGTGTGAGAGTACTCTGGTTTCATAAATTTGTTCATTATTGCCACCGGACCAGTACTCGTTAAACGGAAGTGGCAGTCCCCAATCTCCGATCTCCAGCGTTTGATTAGAGCTGTTCGTTACTTTCATTTGCCAGTGCAAATAATCGTTAACCAACGAATAAGTTTCATGTAAAATGAAATTACGTATTCCCTGATGGTTTGATGAATTCTGATAGGCCACCTGGACACTGTTTCCAGAAGAGGTGATCTGGCGCGCATCAGCAGAATTGCTTGTCCATGCCCGAGTCCACGTTCCGTTGCCGAGACGATAGGTGAACATAAGTTCACCCAGCCATTGATGATCCGACGTATTCTGTTTAGGTGCGTTGGAGCTGTTCATAACATAGTTGGTATTAAAAGTGTCCCCTACCAGTCGCAAGGAAGAGAGATCCCCGTAATCTCCGACAGAGATGGAGAACACTTGATTAGATAGCTGTACTGTCATGCTATCAACCTCCTAACAAAGGTTCGTGAGTGTGCTCACTACGTTAATATATGTGTGAGAAATACTTTTGCTACCCTATGTATGAGAATTGATAGAAAATAGATTCATATAGATATCCTAGAGGGCTCTCAATCGTGGAGGTAGAGATATAATGAAAAATAAAATGGAGTTGCCAAAGATTCCTGCGAATTTACCCGTATTAAATGAAGAAATGCGCTCCATACGATCCAAAGACGAACTCAGTATAGGGTCTGTAGAGGATATCATTTTGGACAATATGGAAGCGGTTAAGGTTTCATTAGAGAAGATGACTTTTAAAAATGTAACGATCATGGAATCGTCATTGCCGGAAAGTGAATGGACAGACGTTATTTTTGATAAATGCGATCTATCGAATGTTAATTTTTCAGGTTCCTTTATCCATCGGGTAGAGTTCAGAAACTGTAAATTGCTTGGAACAGACTTTTCCAGAAGCAGGCTCCAAAACGTTCGCTTTTCGAATTGCTTAGGGGATTATTCGATGTTCCGTTTTGCTAATTTCAAGCAAGTTGGTTTTGAGGATTGTTCTTTGATAAGTGCAGATCTGTATCATTTAACACTACAAAAAGCTTCTTTTGCCCGTTGCAATCTGGATCAAGCGGTGCTATCCGGGTCCAAGCTCAAGGGAATTGATCTCAGTGATTGCGAATTTGATGGATTACAAGTAGAGATAGAAGACTTGAATGGCTGCATCATTTCACCGCATCAGGCCTCATCCTTTGTGGGCCTTTTGGGGCTAGTGATTAAATAAGGGGTTCCTCACTGATT
This sequence comes from Paenibacillus sp. SEL3, assembly GCF_054602585.1. Lineage (NCBI taxonomy): Bacteria > Bacillati > Bacillota > Bacilli > Caryophanales > Paenibacillaceae > Paenibacillus > Paenibacillus sp. SEL3. The sequence continues at coordinate 3,990,197 of NZ_CM137725.1, forward strand.
TTTAACATGGTTCCAAGCCTGGCGCAGACGGTTACACCCTTCAATAATTTGTTGCTCCGTTAAATGGGCAAAGATAAAGCAGGCAGATGGAGGTCCCGGTGTCAGTTGATAATCGGCGGCATCACGCCAAGTGACTCCGTAAAATCGTGCTGTCTGCATCAAATGATGATACTGGGCAGACTCATGCTTCCAGATGGCATAGGCATGTAGCCCGCAATCGTTCTGATGCCAGTGAAACAGTTCATTCAACTGCTGTATTTCCCGCTGGAACACGTCGTAGCGTGATCTGTATATGCGAGTCATCCGACGCACATGACGAACGTAGTCGCCGCGCATCATAAAACGTGCCAGTGCGCGCTGTTCCAAGCGGGCAGGCGGCAGGGGATCGTATAGTCGTTTGGCAGCTGTCAGCGCTTGGGCTAATTCAACGGGCAGGATTGCAAACCCGAGTCGAAGGCTGCTGAACATGCTTTTGGAAAAGGAGCCGACATAGATGACACATTCTGCGCGATCCAGTGCTTTTAACGGTTCTATGGGTCGTCCTGCCCAGCGGAATTCACTGTCATAATCGTCCTCAATGATCCACGCTCCCTTGGATGCTGCCCATTGCAAAATATGTTGACGGCGTGTTAATGGCAACACTGCACCGGTTGGAAACTGTCGTCCAGGTGTAACAAACAGCAATTTGGAATCCCAATCCTGTGGGACAATTCCGTGTTGATCCATTTCGGCAGCGAGTATCTGTCCGCCTGAGGCAGTAACTGCACGGTAGATGCCGGAATAACAAGGATTCTCCAATACAATTCGATCTTGTTCATGAATAAGCAATTGACTTAATAACGTGATTACTTCCATGGAACCACTGCATAATACGATTTGATCCGGGCTGGCCGTAATTCCGCGTGTTCTGCCAACATGATGGCAAATCGCTTCACGTAGCCATTCATCACCGCTCACTGGTGCAGCCGTCTCGTCAGCCGAGGGCTTTTGCAGATCTTTTCCAGCGGCAGTCAGTGCACTTTTCCATGCGATCTGTGAATTGCCCTCCAATACAACTTCTCCTGCCTGAAAAGAAATCAAAGGCTGTTGCGTACGGTCTCTATCTGTAGCAGTAGTAGGAGAGGGCTGTAAGCTTCGTTCTCTTTCGATCTGCATGATTCGTTGTCCCCATGCTGACAGAGTAGGGGATTTTTGCTTTGCAACGGGTGGATTCTGATTCTGCTGGCCGATTTGAGATGGGTTTGGTAGCACCGCTGTCTGTTGCATAACAAAGGTTCCTCTGCCTACTGCCGAGTCTACATATCCTTCTGCCAGCAGCATATCGTATGCTTCTTTAACACTCCCTCGCGAAATTCCATACATCACAGCCAGATCACGAGTGGAAGGCAGACGCGTACCACTGGCAAGGGAACCATTGAGGATTCCCTCACGAAGAGCATGATACAATGCCAAATATTTTAGATGATATTTTTGAAGCGCGCGCTGATAAGTAATCGTAATATCCATATTCTTCTCCTTCAATTGGGCCACTCATTTTCGTTCATATTGGGTCTTTTTATGAATCCATTTTCAACATAATCTGAAATGTATCATTGGTCAATAGATGGAAGGAGAGTTCACTATGAGAAGGAAAGAATTTGCGGTGGCAGAACTAGAGGAAATAGAGCAGTTTCTAAGCGAGGTCAGTTTCGGATTTTTAGGTATGAACAGCGAGGATGGTTTTCCGCGTGTGGTTCCCTTGAATTTCGCTTATGGAAATGGCGTTTTTTATATTCATGGCAGCCGTGCTGGAGAAAAGATGGAACGGATGAAAGAGGATAATCGGGTTACCTTTTCAGCCGCCAAAGAATATGCGCTCATTCCATCTTATTTTACGGATGAACATATGGCATGTCCGGCGACTTCATTTTTTAAAAGCATTACCGTGCGTGGTCATGCGGAGCATGTAGTGGATTTGGAAGAAAAAGCATCGGCCTTTTCCATTTTTATGAGTAAGCTGCAACCGGAAGGCGGGTATGACACGATTGATGCTAGCGATTCTCGGTATGCTTCACGTTTGAAAGGGGTCGCTCTGATCAAAATTGTACCGGAGGAATGGACTGCCAAGTTTAAATTCGGTCAAAATGTCAAAGAACAGGAACGTCAGAAAATTATCGACGGCTTGCAACAACGGGGGCTGGATGATGATCTGACAACGATTGAGATGATGCGCAAATATTGTCCTCATCACTCGGTTTAATAAACCCTGCTCGCTCACCATCAGATTGGTTAATTATACCTTGTAGGGAGATGCCCTTGATTTTCCGAAACTTTCAGTCCTTCCGTATTAGGACTTTTGAAGGACAGGTATATATCATCCTCAAGCCCGTTGTTCTTACTGCAAAGGAACTTTATAATACGATAGATTTGTGGCGTAAGGGGGCAAGACCGTGATGGGAGCAGGAGTCAGAAGTCGGGAGAGTCGACGGTTGTTACTGGAAGCAGGGGCTGAAGAGTTCGCTCAGACGGGGTTTTATCAGACAAAGGTAAGTTCGATCGCGGCACGCGCAGGATTGACGCAGCCGGATTTTTATATTCATTTTGAAAGCAAGGAACAGATGTATGATGAGCTTGTGGAGAGCTTTCGTACTTTGGTGAATGAAACGGTTCAAAGCATGAAGATAGGCCCGGATCAAAGCGAAGCTGAAATTTTGCAACGGGGACAAGTGTTTCTGGAAGCTATTTTTCGCGTGTTGTCTAATAATCCGGCGATCACTCGTGTCGGATTTTACCAGGCGGCAGACTCAGTGCGCATTAAGGCGGAAATGGTCGAACATATCAAAAAGCATCTACTGGCGGCGCAACGATGGGGCTCCTGCCGTGAGGAACTGGACCCTGAACTGACAGCAGAATGCGTGATCGGCTTGATTGAACGGCTGACGTTAACGAAATTGCTGCCTGGACGTGAAAGTCCGTCTGTGCTTGCCAAGCAGGCACGAAACCTTCTGTATCACGGTATGCTCGGGTCTGAAGAATAACAGGACTGTACAACCCCAACCTAGATTTGGGCGGCAGGCGCGGCATTTGTCCCTATCATGGATGACGGCATAAGCATAAGATGCTTTTGTAAACCATGAAGGGAGGAATCACCATGTCTGGAGTAGGCGCTGGTTATGGAGCTTTTACATCTACAGGAGCGATTCTGGTACTTTTCATTCTGCTCGTTATTATTTCCAAAGCATTCGTCATCTAATTCGTAGCTCATGAATCTGATTTCGGGCGATTTGTTGTAATCGACAGAGGGAGGAGGAACTTAAGATGGGTGAAGTAGAAAGAGGTTGCGGTGGTGGCGGCTATAACATGTTTACTTCCACTGGTGTTATTCTGGTACTCTTTATTTTGCTGGTTATCATCACACGTACCATTTTCATCTAAAGCAATAATCATGGGCTTGAGCGCCGATGCTTCGGGTCTATGACCGTGCAAACCAAACTAGGAACCGTCTCCAACAGGGGCGGTTTCATTTTTGTGTAAAAGTTGACGTTGACGTTAACGTTATAGAAGCGTAGTATTTATATATAATCTTTTTCATAAGGTGGGTGTCATGGTTACGTATAAAATTGATGAGGTCGCCAAACAAAGCGGATTAACCAAGCGAACCATTCGTTATTATGAGGAAATCGGCTTATTGCCCTCTCCACAGCGCAGTGAAGGAAATATGCGCCTGTATACGCAGGAGGATGTGGATTTACTAAAAAAAATAGTGAGTGCCAAGGAAGTACTTGGATTCTCCTTGCAAGAGCTTCAGCGTTACATCTCCGCAGCGGAAATGCTTAAGGGTCAGCGGGAGGAATATCGCGAGCGAACAGAGCATTTGCAACCGAACGAGCGACGGTCCATGTTGGAGGATATGGAAAGTACATTGAACGAACAGTTGGAATTAATGGAGGGAAAAATCAACAGCATACGTATGCTCCAGACTGAGCTGGAGGAGTTGCGGGTTAGGGTGCGTGAACGCAAGATTCTTCTGGATGAGGAACTTGATCACGACCCATCATAACAAGAACATTTACATTCAGATGTGGAGGTAACATCATATTATGAGTTCACAACATGCATTACCTGAAGAGTTAAAAGAACGCTCAGGCTTGCTGTCTCAACCTAAAGCGGTATGGGCGGTTGCCTTTGCTTGTGTTATTTCATTTATGGGGCTGGGATTGGTCGATCCGATTCTTCCGGCCATTGCTGATCAGCTTCATGCTACGAAAAGCCAAGTGTCATTGCTGTTTACCAGCTATAATCTGGTGACAGGCGTTGCGATGCTGATTACGGGCGTCGTATCAAGTCGATTGGGTGTCAAATGGACGCTACTAACCGGGATTTTATTTATTATTGTGTTTGCCGGATTGGGCGGCACGGCCAATACAGTTGGCGGAATTGTAGGCTACCGAGCAGGCTGGGGTTTGGGGAACGCTTTGTTTATCGCAACAGCGCTGTCTGCGATTGTAGGTCTGTCTACTTCTGGAACAGCTAAAGCAATTATTTTATATGAAGCGGCCTTGGGCCTCGGGATTTCAGTAGGTCCGCTGCTGGGCGGTGAGTTAGGCTCCATTTCCTGGCGTGGTCCGTTTTTCGGTGTAGCCGGACTGATGGTCGTGGGATTTTTGTTCATTACGTTTATGCTGCCTTCGATTCCAAAGCCCAAAAAACGTGGTTCCATTGCCGATCCGTTCAAAGCGCTAAGTTATCCGGCTTTGCTCACGCTCGGCATTGTGGCGTTGTTATATAACTTTGGATTTTTTACGTTGATGGCGTATTCTCCATATGTAATGCATCTGGACGAGCATGGTTTGGGTTATGTGTTTTTTGGTTGGGGAATTATGCTGGCCTTTACCTCGGTGTTTGTGGCTCCAAAGATTCAAGCACGCTTGAGCGTGGTATCTTCCATTAGTATCATGCTGACGCTGTTTGCCATTGATTTAGGTGTTATGGCGATTGGGACGGTAGCCGGTTCGCCAACGACTGTCATTGTCGCCGTCATTGTAGCTGGTATTTTCCTGGGGATTAACAATACATTGATTACAACCGCTGTTATGCAGGCTGCTCCAGTGGAGCGCTCGACAGCATCTGCGGCCTACAGCTTCATGCGGTTTTTGGGCGGGGCCATTTCGCCGTGGCTTGCAGGGAAGCTGTCAGAGTGGTACTCAGCAGAAACCCCGTTTTATTTTGGAGCATTGATGGTACTGATTGGTGTAGTTGTGCTGATCGGACGTCGTAGACATATGCAGGATATTCAGGTGGATGCACACTAAGATCGAACTTCTGAGGAGGAAAAAGAGGATGAGCGAATACAAACATATTCTGGTCGCAATTGATGGTTCGGAACACGCGATGAGGGCGTTGGAGACCGCCAAAACGTTGTCTAAGCAGCTTCAGGGGAACCCGCATCTGACTGTATTGCATGTAAACCCGGCTTTATCCATGAATGAGCCCCCGATTGGGGTCGATGTGGATGAGCGGATCGAAGAGGAAGGTCGTCATATCCTGGAACCTGCATCCGACTATTTAAAGGACGCGGACATCCCTTGCCGTATGTTGGCGGGTCATGGTAATCCGGCGAGTATCATTTGTGAAATTGCAGATCAGGAAAAGGTGGATCTGATCATTATGGGAACACGGGGAAAAGGACTTGTTTCCGAAATGATACTGGGCAGCGTGAGTCATCATGTGATTCAGCATGCACCTTGTCCGGTGCTGACGGTAAAATAGATGGTAAAAGAGACGTTAATATAGAGAAAAGGAGGAAAAAGCATGCAGCAGCATTTATTTATTGGAGGAGAATGGAAGGTAGCTTCAACGTACACGACGTTGAAATCACCGTATTCCGGGGAAATCATTGCTGAGGTGGCAGAGGCCACGCCAGAAGATGTCAAGGTTGCTATTCAGGCGGCCTCTGATGCACGCTCGGAGATGCGGACCATGCCAGCGCACCAGCGGTCAGCCATTTTGGAGAAACTGGCTGACCTGCTGGAAGAGCGGCGTGAGGATGCAGCGCGCATCATTGCACGCGAAGCGTCAAAACCATGGAAAGCTGCGCTGGCGGAGGTTGACCGGACGGTGCAAACCTACAAGTTCGCAGCTGAAGAAGCCAAACGGATTCACGGGAAAACCATTCCGCTGGATGCCGCACCGGGCGGCGAGGGCCGTATGGCCTACACGCTCAAAGAACCTGTCGGAGTAGTAGGAGCTATTACACCATTTAACTTCCCGATGAATCTGGTCGCTCATAAAGTGGGTCCCGCGCTGGCAGCAGGCAATACAGTCGTATTAAAGCCTGCGGAGCAGACGCCGTTGTCGGCTTACCTAATCGCGGAGCTGTTGGAGCATGCTGGATTGCCTGCGGGCGCTCTTAACGTGATCAGCGGCGATGGTAAAACCATTGGCGACGTACTTGTCACTGATCCGCGCGTCAGCTATATCACTTTTACCGGTAGCCCGGCGGTCGGTACAGAAATTCGCTCCAAGGCTGGCTTGAAGCGGGTCACGCTGGAGCTGGGTTCCAACGCGGCCGTTATTATCGACCGTGATACGGATGTGGAAGCGGTCATCGACCGTTGTGTGAGTGGAGCCTTTGCCAATCAAGGGCAGGTGTGCATATCCGTTCAACGTATTTACGTTGTCGATGAACTGTATGATACCTTTGTATCCCGATTTATAGAAGCAACTCAACGTTTAAAAATGGGAGATCCGCTAGAGCCGGACACGGATGTATCCGCGCTTATTTCAGCCAAGGACGTCGAACGTGTCCGTGAATGGTTGGAAGAAGCGGTTCGAGCAGGTGCGAGAATCGCTCTGGGTGGCCAAGTCAAGGGAGGTATTTTGGAGCCGACGGTTTTGCTTAATGTGGACCCGACTTCCAAGGTATCCTGTCGTGAAGTGTTTGCCCCGCTCGTGCTGATTCATTCTGTTAGCTCTATAGATGAAGCCGTAAACCATGTGAATGATTCGATCTATGGCCTGCAGGCGGGAATTTACACACGTAATATCACGACCGCGCTGGATGCAGCAGACAAGCTTGAGGTTGGCGGCGTGGTGATCAATGACATTCCAAGCTTCCGTGTCGACCATATGCCGTATGGTGGTGTGAAGCAAAGTGGCACCGGACGCGAAGGCATAAAGTATGCTATGGAAGAAATGCTGGAAACAAAGCTGATCGTTATTAAACGGTAGTAGTTATATAAAAGCCTATCTGATGGACATAGATAATACGTTTTGCGTATGTCTGTTCATTAGATAGGCTTTTTTGGCACCTTCTACGTGATTGTCAGATGAAAATAAAGTGTTTTCTTAGTGCTAGATTAAGATAAGGCTCTTTTAAATCACTACTGCTACCCGCGTATGTTCTTTAATTAATATTTGAAAATGGAATATAATGGCGGATGGTCGTAGCCCCAAAGAGACAATAACAAAATAGACCTAGCCAAATGATTTTTTAAAAAAGGCAGTGCCTGAGAAGGGTTATGAAATTAAAGTACCAAAGATCTTTCAAGGCTAAACGTAAAAATGAGGATGTTGCAGCAACCAGAGTAGGCTTAATCTCCCATGAGTGCTTCCCAAAAGGGAGCGACAAGCCACTAAACCCTTTGAAAATGCACGTTTCTCCTTGGAAGTTTACAGCAACAAGGAATTCACCCCAAAAAAGGTTGTTTTAGTTCATTCAAATGATTAAACTAACGGTTAACAGTAGGTTCAAGTAATCGATGAGATGAAGAGGGGGAAACCGAAATGAAGACGATCAAGTGCATGATGGACCACCTGTACTGGGCGGACGGACGCATCTTGGACGCGCTCGAGGAGAGTGAGACGAAGAACAAGGACCTTCTGAAGCTGGTTCGGCACGTCGCGGTCGCGGAACGAGTCTGGCTGTCCCGATTGCAGGGCAAGGGCAGCGCGCAATATTCGTTGTGGGAGGAAGCGGAAGACCTGTCGGCGATCCGGACGATGTTCGAAGAAAACGCCGAACAATATCGTGTCTATATCGAAGGGCTCGAGGAATCCGAGTTGGACGAGATGATCGACTATGCGAACCAGAGCGGGGTTCCGTTCCGAACGTCCGTCCGGGACATCCTGTTGCAGGTCCTCTTACATGGGCAATATCACCGTGGACAGATCAACCCGGCACTTCGGATCGAATCGGCAGAGCCTGTCCAAGTCGATTACATCACGTTCGCGAGGCTCTGAAAAGTTCCGCAATGAGAAGGAATGGAAACGCAGTAAAACCGAAATATCCTACTGCACAAGAAATGGCAAAGGTAACTCAGGATGAACTTAGGCAAACTCTAATTGCGATTGGAGCAAAATCGGCTGCTACAAAGCCTCTACGGTTTTAGCAGAGCTGTTTAGGATCAAAGAGAGCCCATACCCTTATAAATTGGAAAATTAATTTGCTTCCAAATACGGTTATGGGCTTATTGATAAAGCGTATTTAGCTTGAGTTTTAGACCGTTGGAACTGTTCCACCGTCAATATTATATTCACTTCCTGTAATAGAAGCGGCCCGGTCGGATACCAGAAAAGCAACAAGCTCAGCGACTTCTTCTGGTAGTCCTGGACGACCAATTGGAATTCCTCCCAACGAGTCCATTAGTTGTTTTAATGCACTTTCTCGGTCACCTGTCGTCTCAGCAATCCGATCAATCAAACTTTGTGCTGCCTTCGTTTCGATAAAGCCTGGCGCAACTGTATTAATACGAATGCCTTGAGGCGAAAACTGCTTGGATAACCCTTTGCTGTAAGTAGTTAAAGCTGCTTTGGCCGCAGCATAAGCCAATGTTGCATCATACAGCGGCAAGCGACGCTGAATGGATGAAATATGAATAATAACACCGGCTCCCTTTTTAACCATAGCCGGTAGCAGTCCACGGTCTAAACGGACAGCAGCAAACAGATTGGCGTTAAAAGTTTGCTGCCAATGCTCGTCTGTCAAGATAAGGGCTCCCCCGGATGGGGCTGATGAGCCTCCAACATTGTTGACAAGAATATCTACACCGCCTAGGCGCTCAAGAACACCGTTTACTACTTTACCTACACCCTCAGGCGTACTAATATCGGCTGGAATAAACAGGTCCTGATTTTCTGAATTAGCTGGAGTAGTTCGAGCCGTAGTTATTACGGTAGCACCTGCAGCCGTAAGTCTCTTAGCAATAGCCTCTCCCATTCCTTTGGTACCGCCCGTGACCAAGGCCTTTTTGCCTTTAAACTCACTTACAATGTTTTCTAATTGAAAACTCATGCGAATAATTCCTCCTGATTTTCACAATGTGGTTGAGAAATACCTCTAGGGATCTCTACTCCGAGTTCACTTGTCCTGCGAGCCTTACAAACTAGCGACAATGACGCCCCGGTACCGCCCTCCACGTAGTCGATGCTTTAGGGCTTTTTGATAGGCTGGACTAAAGTACCAAGCTTGTGCTTCCTCAAAAGTGGGGAATTCCAGGATGGTCAACCCTTCAATATCGGGTCCTTCGAGGACCTGGTATGCGCCATACATTGCTAGAGGTTTGACGGAATGTCCCGCCAAACCTGCCGGTGCCAACTGAGAATAGAGTTGGAGTTCAGTTTGATCGGTACTCTGTTCACGTATAAAAACAACATAAGCGGGCATATACGTTTTCCCTTTCTTATTTTTTTCAGGATTTTGCAAAATTCGATTCCAGTCGCTCCGAAGTGCAAGATATAGACGAACTAAACCATCTCGATCTATATCTTGTTCATTGGAAGTCGCTTATGGAATTTTTGCAAAATCCTCTTTTAATTACTTTATGGAAGTGTAATAATCAGTTCTTTAATTTTATTGTTGTTTACTAGAAATTGATGTTTAAGTAGGAGTGGGTCGGGAAGATTCGATTTATCAAAGTCTCCGTCTACTTTCGCAGTTACGACGACGGTATTATTTGTGTCATCCATATCCATGATCTCGAAGGTGACATTCGGCTCCAATATTTCTGCTTCACACCATGATTTTATGGCTTCCATACCTTTGATTTCGCGATGATTATCCAAGATCAACGCATCTTTATCGAAAGCGGAAGTAAATGTTTCAAACCGGGATTTGTTCGCTGATGTAAAGTAAGTTTCTACTGCTGCTGGCATGGGTCTATGTGGATTCATTGATTCTTCAACCTCCTATGGTGAGATGTTGTGAGCGATAACTTCAAACTCATCATAGCAGTGATAATATGACTACATGATGTCATATTATAGAGGATCATTTAAATTTCTTTTCATCGTTTCTAAATGAGCCAATATTCTTGTACGTACTTGTTCGGGGCTAACTTCTATAAGGAGGGGACCAAAAGACAGCAGATAACTGTCCAGCCAATTGCCTACAGGAAATTGTGCCGTAATGGAATAAGAGCCGTCTTCCTTCTGAGTAATTGTTTTCTCGGCAAATTCATCGTATACGCGGTAAGCTCCTTGAGCAGAAATATGAAGAGTTACTTCAATGGTATGAAGCAAGTTGTTCATCTTTGTATCTGTAGATGCTACCACCGTTCTTGGCTCATAACTAATTTCGGTAACTGCAATCTCTTTCATTCGGCTAATCTTAAATACACGATGACTTTCGGTATTTAAACAGTAACCTTCCACATACCAGGATTTATCTTTAAACAAGAGCTTGGCAGGTTCGACGCTACGATAACTCTGTTCCCCGGCGACGTTATAATAGCGGAACTTTATAACATGGTTTGTAATTATTGCGTTGCGTATGAGAGTAAATAGCTGTCTCTGACTGCTTGGGCTTCCCCATGGCGAAAAATCTACCTCGATCCAGTTACCCATGTCTTTTTTAAAAAGCCTACTCAATTTGTTCAGTACTTCTTCTACTTGTGGGATGGTAGCGGTAGCCACACTCTGAAGGGCCATTAAGATATCATCTTGTTCCTGCTCGGACAGTAAAGAGGTGTTAAAGACATAACCCTCCATCAATGATATTCCGCCACCCTTGCCTCTACTGCTATAGATGGGAATCCCAGCTGCGCTTAAGGCATCTATGTCCCGATAAATGGTTCGTGTGGAAACCTCAAAATGTTCTGCCAATTCATCAGCAGTCACTTTTTTCTTATGGAGTAACATATAAACGATTTCAAAATGTCTGCTTAACGGCATACGCTTCACCTCTCTCGGTAGCATACACCTTATAACATGACATTATAAAGTCATATTAAGTGATTGCTCTACATCACACCCTAATGTGCATCAACTGGGGTACTTTATTTTCTTTGAACAGCGATAATAACACTGCCTTTGGATCAGATGTTTAAATAATTTTTTTGACAAGTTGAACAAAAAGCCCTTGCATAGTAAAAAGGAATATACTATACTGAGGCCAATTGAGTTAGTGATTGATCAATTACTAACTCAATTAACAAGCAATGGAGGTGCTATTCATGAGCAGGATACCGCTCAAGGTTACTCAAACGTATCTTTATCGGAACTATGGATTGAGCATATTCAGTTAATTGAAGGTGTACAAAATTAAGTAATTGATCAATCACTTACTTTAAAGTAAACGGAGGAAAACCAATGAAACATCTTATTATTTACGCACATCCATCTGAGGGAAGTTTTAATCATGCGATTTTGAACACAGCAGTCGAGGGGCTAAAGCAAAAAGGACATGATGTGGTTGTTCGTGATCTATATGCAATCAATTTTCAACCTGTGGTTAGCAGCAGCGAGGTCATTGGAGGCATTGGAGAGGATGTTGTACGGGAGCAGGAGTATTTGCAATGGGCAGAGGTAATCACCTTTATTTATCCTATTTGGTGGACGGGGATGCCAGCCATTATGAAGGGCTATATAGACCGCGTATTCTCTTACGGATTTGCTTATAAATATGTAAATGGAGTGCAGATGGGATTACTCAAGGGAAAGAAAGCCATTATCCTCAATACACAAGGAAAATCACATGCGGAATATGCCAGCAATGGCATGGATCAAGCCCTTCGCCTGACGTCCGACAAAGGTATATTTGAATACTGTGGACTTGACGTCATGTATCATCTATTTTTCGAGTCGGTACCTCAATCTGATGAAGATACGCGTAAGAAGTGGCTTCGCCAGATTGCAGACATGGCCAGCAAAGCCTAATAAAAATAGGTTAAGGAGAAGAAGGCCTGTGATATTAAGCCTTCTTCTTTTGGAATGTGCAATAAATATGTTTGATAGTGCAGTAAAACTGAATTGGTAATTTAACAGGGCCTATATAGTGATATCTATGCCTTGAGTATGAATGCTTACCGAAGATTTAGATAGCTCGATGGCCTGAGCAAACAATTGATCGAAGGATTTACGGTCCACAAGCCCTTTGTACGAGACAACGTTATCCATCGCGTCCAGCTCCTTGCTTTTCACCTTGCTGGTGACGGCCTCAAGGATGTGTTGATCCAAGTTGTTTGCTTTTTGGAATTCACTTTTGACTTGGGACAGAGTGGAGCCATAACTTTCGAGCTTCGCCAATACGTTAGCAAATAGGCTTCGGATATCGTCGCTTTCAGTAATATGGTCAAGTCCTAATGTTTGGGGACTCACATCCAAGAGATTGACATCCGTCTGCTGCGTTGTACTATCTTTAGGCTGGATAACCTCTTGGAATGCTCCATCGGTGGCTTTGTTATACATTTTGGCAGTTCCTTTTAAGAATCCCCCATATAAACCTGTAATTGTATCCGTCATTTCTTGAAGATGTTCCTTGATTTCAGACTTCGCTTGCTCCTTATATTCTGAAGATGCGTTACTTTGGTCAATCTTATCCAATTCATCCAGCCAAGGATCTACCGAGTTTTTCAGGCTTTGATGCAATGCAGTATATATTCCTTGTACGACCCCTAATCCCCGATCAATGAGAGCGCTTTGAGTCAATCCATCATCTAGCGCACTTTTGTTATTCATTTGCTTCAAATTCAGCATTTTCTCTGTACGTTCACTTTTTTCCGCCTGGGCATTCTGCTGCATACGGGAAGCAGTCTGCTGGTTGAGCTGTTGAACCGTCGAATTATTGATTGAATTCCCTTGTTTGCTGATGCGATTGAAAGCTACTGGCAGAGATGCATTGTTTAACCTCATTAAATTCGTACCTCCTATGTATATTGAATATGAATACGCATACTCTATCACTATCGGCAGAGATCGAGAAAAATTAAAGGAAAGTGCACGCGCATTCGTATACCCTCCCTGTTAAACAAGCATTCTAATTAGTGATAGGCTGGTCTGACCTGTATTCCTCATTTTTTCCAAAATAATACGCTTGGCCGCTGCTATAGCTTTGGTCAAGGGATGATATAGAGGGGTTTTCACCTTTTTGGGCTTCATTCACCGCTAGGTTGTGCAGTTTATTTTTGGTCAAGGATGTTTTACTACAGAAAAATGAATAAATAAATGAAATGACCTTCTCTAATTAAAGAAGGCCATTTTTTAATTCAGGAACCAATATTAAATGTAGCACTGCCTTTTGCTATAGGCGTTCTCGCTTGTAAGTCATTCAGTGGGTCTTTATACCTGGTTTGGAATTTTCGCATGGACGTTTTTGCATTTTGTCGGTTAGCTATGATGCTGCGTATCACGGTTCAAAAGTAGCTGTACATGATGAAATCACTGGTGTATATCTATGTAGGGTATCAAGCTGTGGTTATAGCATTTTTTTGAGCTGGGATATACGGGCTTGGGAAACCTCAAGTATTTTGGCATATTCGTGCTGTGCTGCATTGGGGTGCTTTTGCATTAATTCTTTTAGACTTTCGATCATCTGTTGTGTCGATCGCCGCAGACGTTTGGACTCTTTATTAGATCGTTGTGAGTTGGATAAAGCTGATTTGGCTGGTCTTAGGACTGGGCTGAAATTTACCCCCTTCTTTAAACTCTCAATACATTCCCCGCAAATAAAGCTGTCTCTAAAATAAGTTAATTGTTCTGTTGAACCACACATTTTACACGTCACCCCAGTATATTTTCGAAAGGCGAGAATACCGGTTTCCTCATCTGCAAAAATCTCAACAGGATCACCCACATTATAATCCATGGAAATTCGCATTTCTTTGGGAATAACGATACGGCCTAACGCATCTAGGGGACGTGTCATACCTGTACTTTTCAAATGATAACCTCCTTTTTTATATCCTTATAATACTAAATAGTTATGATAAAAAAGAATAGGCTTAGAGAAGCAATCGCATATATTTAGTAAACTGTTGAAAAGTATATAAGTAATTACCAATATATGTTTATTTATTAGGGGATGTGTGAGGGTAATTATAAAGAATTACCGATATATATTCATAAATAATATTCTGCTGGCAATAAAATTTTTAGTAATACCGGATAAGGAGCAAGCTGTGGTGGCAATCGATCCCCATGCTGTATGAGGTGGCGTTTGGTGTGTAGAATTGGATGCAATATAAGGTGGTTCGGGTATGAACTCGATTAGCACGTGAAGGTCTTCAGACCGACCAGATTGTGGACGATATTATCAGCCATGTTGACGATTTTCGTTATGAGGCACAAATGCCCACGTTCTATTTTCTGTCCGGACTGACGGGCAATAAGAAGGTTGCCTCGCTGCTGCAAGGTAGTAGGAATCTTAATTTTGCACTCTTTACTATGAAAACTTATACTTATCGTTAAAGCTGACTTGAAGAGAAAATAAAAGAATGAGGAGGGGAATAACCATGTACTCCATTAAGGAAGTTCAAATCAAGAGCGGATTGCCCGCATCTACCCTTCGTTATTATGAAAAAGAAGGCATATTACCTGATGTCGGTCGGGATGAAGGTGGAAGAAGGGTATATACCGAAAAACAAATCGATTGGATCAGGTTCCTTATGGCTATGAAAGATACAGGGATGACCATTGAAGAAATTAAGGCATACCTTGAGCTAAATGTAAAAGGAGAAGCCACAATCCAAGAGAGAAGAGATTTCCTTGTAGCCCACAAAAAGAAGGTGGAAGAACATGTGGCACAAACGCAGCACAATTTGGAGAAAATTATTCAAAAGATAGCTTTTTATGATCGTGTGGTTATGGGAAAAAGCCTCTCTTAGGTATCGTTTGATCTGTAAATAGTGGTTAAGTCAAATCGAATATATGGAGCCCCCAGCATATTTGAAAATACGCGTTGGTGGGCTTTTTTTGCATAGTTATCTAAAGATGCCGATTGTAGGTCGCAAGTATGAAAAATGGTTGGCAAATGAGCGGTTCACAATGCGCTTATAGGGTAAAAGTGTAGTACCAAGGTGGGTAAGTGGGGGCGTTGACTCTCACGCCACGTGAGACTGTAGACTGTCAAGCAAGGGAGGTGAAGCGGAATGGCTTATACGGTGAAGGAAGTATCTAATCTGTCGGGAATCAGCGTACGAACCTTGCATTATTATGATGAAATAGGATTGCTGAAACCGCATCATATTGGAAATAATGGATATCGCTATTACGAACAGGAACAACTGTTGAGGCTTCAGCAAATCATGGTATATAGGGAACTGGATT
The DNA here is from genome assembly GCF_054602585.1 of Paenibacillus sp. SEL3. Lineage (NCBI taxonomy): Bacteria > Bacillati > Bacillota > Bacilli > Caryophanales > Paenibacillaceae > Paenibacillus > Paenibacillus sp. SEL3. Next base: position 4,005,716 of record NZ_CM137725.1, read on the forward strand.
TGCCTTTATCTGAAATTGGAAATGTGCTGGAGCAAACCAAGGAACAAAAGGCCGAGGTTTTGCAAGAGCATCGAGCCAAGGTCGAGGCCAAAGTCTTCCGCTTGCATACTCTCCTACAAACCATCGACGAAACGGTGGCTCATTTGAAAGGGGAACAAGCATTGAAACCAGAGCAAATGTACCAAGGGTTTAACCCGGAAAAGCAGGAAATGTATGAACATGATTTGACAGACCGTTATGGTCAAGAGGCTCAGAAAACAATTCAGGAGAGCAAGACGGCGACGGAGAACTGGAGCAAAGAGGATTATTTGGATTCGCAGGCAGAGGCTGACCAGATTCATCGACGGCTGGCTGAAGCCATGAATAAAGGATTGAAGCATAACAGTGAAGAAGTACAGGCGCTGATCCGCCGTCATCTTCAATGGGTAAGCCGATTTTATACTCCTACCGCAGAAATTTATAGCGGGCTGGGAGACTTGTATGTCGAGCATGAGGATTTCAATAAAATGTATGAAGGCTATCGCCCCGGGCTGGCTGAGTATTTGCGAGACGGAATGAAGGTGCTGGCCGAACGGGAATTAAACTAGCAACAGCTGATGAAAGGGCTTAAATGATATGAAAAAGAGGTGAACAACAAGCCGATTTGACGGCCTGCTGTTCACCCTTTTTTTGTGTAAAACAGCTTACATGCTGCTTGGTACTGTTCTCATGCCTTGCTGACTGCTGTTTCCGAACTGCTGCATGTTACTACTGCCTGCAAAATGCTGTCCGGTCGACCCCATATGCTGCGGAAAGCTGTGATTCATGTGGCTTCCTGTACTAAAGGTGGATGGTTGCATACTACGGGAAGCATAGTTATCGCCAAATCCAGGCTGAGTCATTTGGCTGCTCGAGCGGATAGTGTTTTCCAGCTGGCTACACAGTTGAATAACTTGTTGGTATTGTTGCATAGCTTTTTGGTGGTCCTGGATTGCGGTTTGGATCATTTGAGCTGCATTACGTTCACGTTGCATCAGGTTTTCAAGGCTGGATGCATTTTGTTGCTCTTGTTGCAGCAACTGCTGATACATGGCGGTTCCTTGCTGTGTTTGTTGTGCCAATTGCTGAATAATTTGTTCACATTGATGAAGTTGTTGTTGTGGAGCCATGTTGTTGAACATTGATCATCAATCTCCTTCGCCGGATAGTTTTGGGTTTCAGACCCTCCTATATTGTGGCGAAGGAAGACGATATATATGCGCTATTTTTGGTTATAGGCTGGCTAACAGAATAGCCGTGAATTCCTCTAGGAATACACGATCTTCGTGATCAAAACGACCTTTAAGTGGGCTGTCAATGTCCAGCACTCCTATCAGCTCCCCATTCTTGACAAGGGGAATAACGATTTCACTATTGGAAGCAGCGTCACAGGCAATATGTCCTGGAAACGCATGTACATCATCTATAACAAGCGTTCGTTGTTCTGCTGCTGCGGTACCGCATACGCCACGTCCCAATGGAATCCGTATACATGCAGGCAAGCCCTGGAAAGGACCAAGTACAAGCTCAGTGCCATCATAAAGATAGAAACCGCTCCAGTTAATATTTGGAAGGAAGTGACCGAGTAATGCTGAAGCATTTGCCAGATTAGCAATGGTATTGGATTCATCATGAATCAGTGCCCGGAGTTGTCCGAGAACGGATTCGAATTGTTCATGACGTGTGCCTTCGTAAGGTATAGTTTGAAACATGTAGAGTTCACGCTCCTAACATTAAATTTTCACATGAAGTGTTGTATATATCGCCAAAAATAGGTAATTATGCAATTCGCTTTTACCATTGGTTAATTAATTTAAGATATAACGATTGTGCATATTCAGTCAAGTGGAAAACTATACGTTTTAGCGGGGCAAACAATATCGAAAGTAATTCAGCAAGGGTTGCCCTCATCTGTTTCCAGCTTATCCTCTATGGGTAAAAACAGTGTAACATGGTTGGCCTAGGCCAGAGAGGAGTTACAATTATGCATGCAGATGTTCAGAACTTGTTTATCCGTATACAGATGCTTTCTTATGCACATCAGAACGATCTCACGATAAGAGATATTCAACCTGTGTTGGAAGAGCGCGGTTACCGTGTAGGAGAACGTGAGGTCAAGCAGGAGCTTGAAAACCTGACGCAGGAAAACTTTCTGACACCGCATGATGATATGTACAGCATTACCGGTGCAGGGATCGATGAATTACAGGAAATTCAGTCGATGCTGGACGTACTGTACAAGGATGTTGTGAAGAAACCGACGCGCACCGCAGTTTAATCTTTTATAAAAATAGAAGATGCCCTTCTAATTCCTAATCCTAGGAACAGAAGGGCATCTTCTATATATATAAGTTTCTCAGCTTTAAATAAGGTTGTGTTTGTTGAAGGTGTATGCTTAAATGTAGCGTATATTTATTGTCATTTTAAATGCTGGAAGGATGATTAAACATGTGTGCATATGCATGTAAGGGGCATATACCACCGCTGGAGAGTCCGCGTCTTCGGCTGCGAAGAATGGAAAGCGGAGATGCGGCTACCATGTTCGCTTGCTGGTCTGACCCGGAGGTTCACCGTTATATGAACCTTTCTGGTATGTCAGGACGTGAGGACGCAGAGGATATGATTGAGCTGTTGAATGAGCTGGCGAAGACGGAGGATGCGCTGCGCTGGGGAATAGAGCTGAAGGAGAACGGGCAGTTGATTGGAAGCTGTGGTTTTAATTATTGGCAGACAGCGGGAGCTTATAAAGCTGAGATTGGTTATGAGATAGCCAAGCCTTATTGGCGACAGGGTTACATGACCGAGGCGCTACGCTTGGTGCTGTCATTCGGGTATAACACGATTCGGTTGAATCGGATCGAAGCGCTGGTGGACCCGCGCAATACAGGCTCGCAAGCTCTGCTGTCCTCGATGGGCTGGACACAGGAAGGACTGTTGCGGCAGGTACAGCATACATCTACAGGCTTTAAGGATATGCTGATGTATTCTTTACTGCATGAAGAATGGCTCAGACTGGAGGCACAACGAAATGCTGTTTCAGTATAACGGCGGTTCATCACCACTGCACAGACTAGGGCCGTTAAGTAAGCTAATATGGGTGGGATGCTTTAGCCTCCTGTCGATGGTTTGGGATTCGACGCTGCGGGAAGCAGTTCTCTTGGCTGTACTGATTGCTGTGGCTGGCTTGGGCGCACGTTTGACCTTAGCACGCCAGCTTCGGGCTATGTCATTCCTGATTGGGTTAGGCATCCCATATTTTATATTGTCTATCCTAGCGATTCGAGAAGGACATCCCGTGGCTTCATGGGGACCCATTGTCATTACAGCAGAGGGACTGGACATCGCAGGGGCGTTAACGTTGCGGATTTTTGTGTTGTTTTTGGCGTCTTATATCTATCTCTCGACGACCGATCCCCGAGATTTTGTGCAGGCATTGAATCTGCGCTTGCGTGTTCCTTATCGGTTTGCGTTCGGTATTTCAGTGGCACTGACGTTTCTCCCCTTATTGGAAGAAGAAGGGCGAACAATTATGGCAGCACGGCGTGTTCGTGGACAGGAACCACCACGGGGGTGGGGCAATCGGTTATCATGGTGGAGCGGGTATGCGGCTGCCGTGTTGGTGAATGCTGTAAGACGGGTTCAGCAGACGGCGCTGGCTATGGAGGGTAAAGGTTTCGGCGCTTATGCAGAACGGACCTATCTTCGCACACTGAAGAATGGGCGTTTAGGCAACTTATGTGCTGTGACTGCTGTAGTAGCTACGGCTGTTTTAGGGTGGAGCTTATAAAGTGAAGCCTCTTATTTTTGTTCTTATTGTCAACCTTTTAAATATAATTAGGTTGACAATAAGGCTGCAGATGAATACATTTATACAGTAGCAGCTTGTATAAGGATCAGAGCTGCAATCTTATAGATTAGATAGGGAGAGGAGTCAAGAATACATATGAAGGAATCTCGTATGTTTGCAAAGTTTACAACGCTGGATATCGTACTCATGGCGATGCTGGCCACGTTGAACGGCGTCATGACTGTGTATTTGTCGATCATTAACAAAACATTAAACAGTCTGGGAGGGCCTATCGCAACTTCCGCTATTGTCGGTCTGTACATGATATACGGTTTGTTGGCCTATTATATTATTCGTAAGCCGGGTACGGCGGTTATTGCTTATGCATTTGGTGCGGTAGTGCAGTCTTTTATGGGCTCTGCCTATGGAATTGCTTCTATTATTGCGGCGGCTGTCTGCTATATGATTGCGGCTGAGTTGGTATTTGCCTTGTTGCGGTATCGGCGCTGGAACGCAGTTTCGCTGATGCTAGTGGGTGGGGCTATGGTTCCGCTGTGGTTTATTGTGGCAGCCAATATGTTTGGCTATATGCATTGGGGGTGGAAGGTGCTGACGATTGCACTGGTCGTTCGTATCCTGAGCGGCATTGTCCTGTGTGGTCTGCTGACGAAAGTGCTGGGCGATGCCTTAAATCGTACGGGACTGTTAAAACGGTTTGAACTAGGACGCGCTTCACGTGCATAGCCGTGGGTGGCTATGCATGTGGTTATATCTTCAACAATGGGGATCGAGGATATTTCAGTTATGAATGAACATAGCGATTATAATTTGAACAGTAAAATAGCCGTATCCTTGAAGAATTTTGGCTATCGGTATGATGATCAGGTGGAGCCAGCGTTACATGGCCTGACACTGGACATTGCGGTGGGCGAGCATGTAGCCATTGTCGGAGCCAGCGGAAGTGGAAAGTCTACGCTATGTCAGCTACTTCATGGCGGATTGTCCCGTTCTGGCGAGGGCGAACGAACGGGTGAGCTGACCGTGTACGGGATGGACCCCGATACCGCTGATTTGGCTACTGTCGCCACCACTGTCGGCGTCGTGCTTCAGGACCCGGATGCCCAGCTGGTGCAGGGAATCGTCGAAGACGAGATTGCTTTTGGGCCGGAGAACCTGCGCGTGCCTCCGGCAGAAATAGCGCAGCGCATTGCCGCTGCGCTGGAGGCCGTCGGCCTAGCTCCCGAGCGCGACTCCTTCGTGCGGCGCCTCTCGGGAGGCCAGCGCCAACGCACCGCGATTGCTGCGGTACTGGCGTTGGAAGCGCCGCTGGTCGTGTTCGACGACGCAGCTGCGCAGTTAGACCCGCCGGCTGTCTGCGACTTCGTCCTGTTATGTCGGCGGCTCCATGCCGAAGGCCGGACGGTAGTTACCGCGTCCGGCCGCATAGACGATGGCGCACGGGCAGCGCAGCGCATCATCGTCCTGAAGGGCGGGACCGTGCAGCTGCAGGGTCCGCCCGAAACGCTGCTGCGCGAACATGGTGCGCAGCTGGCCGCCTTGGGGCTGCTCCCCTCTTCCGCAGAGAGGGGAGACGTGCCGTGTGAGCCGGGCGCGAAGCCCGGGTCAGCGGCGGACCGCGCTGGACAGCCGTTGCTGGAGGTGAAGGGATTGCCCTTCACCTACCCCGGCAGCCAGCGCCCGGCGCTCAAGGGCGTGAGTCTTGCCCTTGTACCTGGCGAACGAGCCGTGCTGTTGGGCGAGAACGGCTCAGGTAAAACCACGCTCGGCAAGCTGCTCATGGGCCTACTCCCTGCACCGAAGGGGTGCATGTGGTGGGAGGGGCAGGATATGGCGAAGCTGCCCATTCACCAGCTGGCTACCGAAATCGGCTATGTGTTCCAGCAGCCAGAGCATCAGTTTGCAGCTGCAACGGTGTGGGAAGAGTGCTTGTATAACGTGCGCGCCAAGCTTGGTTTACGGAACGGGGAGCCAGTTCCCGCCGCATATGTGGAACGGGCGCATCATTTGCTGGCCGCCGCCAGGCTGAACCACAGGCTAGAGGCTTCGCCATACCTGTTAAGTGGAGGCGAAAAAAGGCTTTTGAGCGTTGCGGCACAGTTCATCCTACCCAAAAAGCTTTACATTTTGGATGAGCCAACTGCGGGAACGGATTACGAAGGGGCAAACATCCTGCTCCATATGTGCACAGAGCAGTCTGCTGAAGGCGCGGCTTTTTTGATCATTACCCACGATTTGCAGATAGCTGAACGCTTTGCCGACCATGTTCTTCGTATGGAAGAGGGATATCTCTATAAAACGGAAGATAGCGGGAGTTATCATACGATTACAGTTGACAAAAATTAAGGATATGTAGACAATAATATATTATACATCGTACACAACAGGCGGCCTATATAGGTCGCCTGTTTACGATTAACAGTGTGGGTAATCATCCATCTGAGAGGGAAAACTGCACAGATACAACACAGTTTGTACAAGGAAAGGATTTGTGATTTGCTTGGGAAACGATAAACCTATGAAGCGCGGACTCGTGCTGACAGGTATTCTATTGGCCACCTTTCTGGCCGCGATTGAAGGAACGGTTATCGGTCCAGCGGGACCGACAATTGTGAGTGAACTGGGCAGTGTGAATTTGCTCAGCTGGATTTTTACGGCATATTTGCTAACGATGGCTGTAACCACGCCTATTTTCGGCAAGCTTAGCGATTTGTTTGGACGAAAACCCATTTTTTTAATTGGCTGTTCGTTATTTGTCCTTGGCTCTTTGCTTTGTATGCTGGCTGGTAGTATGGAGCAGCTTATTATCTATCGGGCCATTCAAGGGATTGGTGCGGGGGGTGTCATTCCCGTTACCTTTACCATTATCGGTGATATATACAAAATGGAGGAACGCGGCAAAGTCCAAGGCATGATCAGCTCAGTATGGGGAATTTCTTCCCTGATCGGGCCTCTCTTGGGTGGTTATGTGGTTACCTATTTTGGCTGGGAGTGGATTTTCGGCTTTAACGTTCCCTTTGGATTGCTGGCTATGTTCTTCATCGCCCGTTACTTGCGGGAACAGGTAAGCAAGCGTACCGCGCGTATCGACGTGCCGGGAGCAGTGACCTTTACCATCGGGATGACGGCCCTCTTGCTCGTATTGGCACTGGGCGGACAGTATATCGGTTGGGCTTCTCCTGAATTGCTGGCCTTGGCTACCGTAGCCATTTTGTTCCTGATTCTGTTTTTGGTTATCGAAAAACGCGCCCAGGAACCGATGGTGCCACTAAAGCTATTTCGGATACGGGATATCGCTTTTTCCTGTGCCGCAGCCCTGTTAGTCAGCACCCTGCTGATCGGACTGACTAGCTATCTTCCACTATGGATTCAAGGTGTATACGGTGGGGATGCCGCTTCATCTGGTCTCGCATTGGCTCCAATGTCCATAGGCTGGCTATTTGGCTCTATGATCGGAGGACGCATTTTGCTGACGCTGGGCTCGCGTCGAACCTCATTGATTGGACTGACCCTGATTGTATTGGGAGCCTTCGTCATGACCTTGATGGGCCAAACGGCTCCGATCTGGCTGCTCTTCCTGTCTACATTGTTGTATGGACTGGGATTCGGTTTCTCGATAACTGTGTTTACGATTATTGCCCAGTCCTCGGTCGGGTTCCAGTTGCGTGGCGCGTCTACAGCTTTGAATACATTCCTGCGCACGTTGGGGCAAACGATCGGGGTTGCTGCCTTCGGTTCATGGCTGAATTATCGCATTGCTGCCCAGACAGCAGAAGGACAGCTTACACAGCAAGGGGTTACGCAGGAGGATATTAACGGTCTGCTTGCACCTCATGCTTCACAGAGTCTAAGTGACAAGGTTGCCGGATTGCTTCGTTCTGTACTGGAAAACAGTCTGCATTCCCTGTTCGTTATCATGGTCGTTATTGCAGTGATTAGCTGGTTTGTCGTGCTCGGACTGCGGAACCGTCCGCCGGGTACGGAAGAAGAGGCAGATCAGCGCGTAAAGACACCACAAAGAGAACACGCATAAAAAATAATATAAATCTTTCATTATAAAAGAGATAGCCCGGACCTTTGAATAAAAGTCCGGGCTATCTCTTTATTCAAAGGTCTCTCCTCCTAATGATTCAACAAAAAAACACCTCGCATAGGACCAATAAATTTCCCAGCATACAAAAAGGAAATAAAAATCCCCTTGAGACTGCGATATATTCATATGGTATAGGTAACAAAATAGTAAAAAAGTCTTAAGAAATTGTAACAAAAAATTTGTTTCTGGATGGAGCTGTAGGGTACTAAGGAACTATTTTTTTGAACCCGCTTACAAATTGGGCTTTGTATGATTTATTTTAGAATGATTTTGCATGTGAATGAAGCAACCAAGCTAGCAATATGAAACACGGAAAAAAATCAAGCAGCAAATTTTTCTGAATGTAATAAGAATGAAAAAAAAGGGATTTTCAGAAAATTACTAGGAAAATATGAGGATGAAATTCATAGAGTAACCTGTTTTCTTATCTCACATAATAGGGCTTTTCAGTCTATATCAATCGTTTGACATACCATATAAAATGGCCCTATCAACCAAAAAGTTGGTTTTCAAATCTAGAAGCATAATTAGATTAAGGGAGATGGAGTACTTGAAGTTTAACAAATGGTTCAGTAAAGCAGCCACTGCAACAGTAGCAACTACCTTGCTGTTAGGAGGCGGCGTTCAGGCTTTTGCCGAGGAAAATGATGCATCTGATCTCAAAACAGACAATGCATTTACGCAAATTACGCGTAATGACATGCTGAATATTTTCAAACAGCAAGGCAAAGAGAAATATGAGGTTCCGTCCTTCGATGCGTCTACAATTAAGAATATTCCTTCTGCTATTGGTCGCGACAGCTCAGGCAAGCTGACTGATTTTGATGTCTGGGACTCTTGGCCGTTACAAAATGCCGATGGCACAGTAGCCAATTACAAAGGGTATAATATCGTTTTTGGATTGGCAGGCGATCCTAAAAGAGCAGAGGATACATTTATATATCTGTTCTATCAAAAAGCGGGTAATACCTCGCTGAGCGGCTGGAAAAATGCCGGAAGAGTATTTAAAGACAATGATAAATTACTTGCCAACGATCCGATTCTAAAAAATCAGTCAGAAGAATGGTCCGGTTCTGCTACGTTAACCTCTGATGGACAAGTACGTTTATTCTATACCAGCAGACAGCCCTTTGAGCCAAGTAACCAACTATACGGCAAACAAACCTTGAGCACGGCTCAAATTAATGTCTCTCAGCCTGATGACAAGACACTGAAAGTAGATGGAGTCGAGGATTTGAAATCGATCTATGACGGTGGAGATGGGAAAACCTATCAAAATGTACAGCAAAGCGTCGGAATAGATATGGACAACCATACGTTTAGAGACCCTCACTATGTCGAGGATCAAGGCCACAAATATATTATATTTGAAGCCAACACAGGAACAGAAACCGGCTACCAAGGCGAAGATTCGCTTCAAAACCCAGCTTATTATGGCGGCAATAAGAAATTCTTCACGGAAGAGCAACAAAATTTGTTGCAAAGTCCCAAGAAAAAGGGAGCTGAGCTGGCTAACGGCGCACTGGGCATCGTTGAATTGAATGATGATTATACGTTGAAAAATGTAATGCCTCCTTTGATTGCTTCCAATTTGGTAACAGATGAAATTGAACGGGCAAATGTGTTCAAAATGAACGGTTTGTGGTATTTATTTACGAGTACGAGAGGCTCCAAGGTGACTGTAGATGCGATCGGTGACGATGATATTTACATGCTGGGTTATGTTTCTACTTCCTTGACAGGGCCTTATAAACCCTTGAATGGAACCGGTCTCGTTCTTCATCAGGATCTGGATCGTGATGATATTACCTGGACGTATGCCCATTTTGCTATCCCGCAAGGCAAAGGCAATAACGTAGTCGTTTCGAGTTATATGACCAATCGCGGGCTTTTCCCGGATCACAAATCTACTTTCGCACCAAGCTTCCTGCTGAATATTAAAGGCTCGAAAACCTCTGTTGTGAAAAACGGTATTTTGGAGCAAGGGCAAATCACGATTGATCCAACGAATGACAAAAAAGAATCCCCAAATGAGTATGGAAAGAAATAAGTAAGTATATGTAATGCAGTATGTCCGAAGGCGGCAGATTGGTAGCAACCCGATCTGTCGTCCATCGGACGGTACATAACGATGCAATGAGAGGTAAGGAGGATCGTCATAATGAAAAAAAAAACTCCCAAGAGCATTTGGATACGATCCGTTGTAATCATCACAGGCTTAACTATATTCATAGCTATGGGTTGGAGTATGTACCAACAGGATACAGCCGAACCCCCAAAATCTGCTGCAACTCCAAAAAGTCAAGCTAAACAAAGTAAGCATACAACACCGACCTATCGGTCAGCCTATCATTTTACCGTTCCGGATAAGTGGAAGAATGACCCCCAACGGCCCATTTATTTCGATGGAAAATATCATTATTACTATTTATACAATCGTGACTATCCCAAAAAGAACGGTACAGAATGGCGACATGCCACATCAACCGACCTGGTTCATTGGAAAGATGAAGGGGTGGCGATTCCCAAATATACGAACCGGAATGGAGATCCTTGGTCCGGTTCGGTCGTGATCGATGATAAGAATACCGCAGGTTTTGGAAAAGGGACGCTGGTAGCCATTGTGACACAGCCCTCCGCAGATGGCGGAAAGCAGGAACAATTTTTGTGGTACAGTAAGGATAGAGGCAAGACGTTTACTTCTTACCGCAACAAGCCTGTGATGTCCAATCCCGGTACAAAGGACTTCAGAGATCCCAAAATCATCCGAGATACTGGGCGTAATCAATGGATGATGGTCATGGCAGAGGGAACGAAGATTGGCTTTTATAAGTCTAAAAATTTAAAGGATTGGCAATTTACGAGTGGCTTTCAAACGGAAAATATCGGGCTTGTGGAATGTCCTGACCTTTACCAGATGCGTGCAGATGATGGAACCTATCAATGGGTTTTGGGCGCGAGCGCCAATAGCAAACCAACAGGCGGACCCAACACGTATGCCTACTGGACGGGAGATTTTAATGGAGAAGCGTTTCTCCCTGATCACAGTGAACCTGAGTGGCTGGATTATGGGTTTGACTGGTATGGTGCAGTTACGTTCGAGGAAGGAAAAGACAAAGATAAATACAGTCACCGTTATGCTCTGGCCTGGATGAATAATTGGGATTATGCCAATAACACGCCTACCCTAAAGGAAGGCTTTAATGGAATGGATTCGATTGTTCGTCAAATTCGGTTGAAGCATACAGCAGATGCTGGGTATCGCTTGGTTTCACAGCCAGTAAAAACTTTGGATCGATTCCAAACTTCTACGAAATCATTTGGACAGATCAAAGTAGACGGTGTTTACTCGCTTCCGGTAGCAGGCGATACCTATCAGTTAGAGGCGGATGTATCTTGGTCAACGATCAAAAATGCGGGACTGAGGCTTCGAGAGTCAGCAGATGGCAAGCGCCATGTGGATGTCGGTGTTTCGGTGGATGGGCAATACTCCTACGTAAATAGAGCCAATACCGGACATCCAGATCAGAGTGGGAAATATGTAGAGAGCAAGGCGCCTTTTGATGCTAGTAAGAAAAAGGTCCACCTAAACATTCTCGTCGATAAAACCAGCATTGAAGTGTTTGTAGATGATGGAGAAGTAGCTTATTCCTCCTTAATATTTCCACGATTAGAGGATCAGAAAATTACTCTTTTTTCCGATGGCGGTCCGGCTATGTTTAACAATGTAGTGGTCAAACATTTTAGTCGATAGCAGATACTTATGCTGCTCGTAAGCTTGGGCATATTTCGCTCTATTCAGGTATATAAAAAGTCCACCCATGAATATAAGGGTGGACTTTTCTAGTATAAATCTAATCTACGTTTAGCACAGCTAAAGATTGTTCATTTCTTCACAAATGTTTGTTTGCTAAAATTACTATACATTCTATTTGTGATAAGGTGACAGGTTATCAGCGCTACGACCCAATTTTTTAAGCAAGCCGATGAGTTGATCTCTTTCTGTTTCACTGATTCCGCTAAAGGCACGTTCAATCTGACGTGTATAATCAGGATAAATTTCGTCCATGACACGTTGTCCCTCGTCCGTCAATTCTGCATATATAATCCGACGATCTTGGTCGCACGGGTGACGGTGCAAATAACCGCGACTTTCCAGCTTGTCAATAACATAAGTGACATTTCCGCTTTGCAGAAGCAGCTTTGCTCCAATTTGTTGGATTGGCTGCGCGCCCTTGTGATATAAAACTTCCATCACGGCAAAGGCCGTTGGGTTGAAGCCCACCGTTTTGATGCCAGCAACCGCATGTTCGTTTACACTTTTGAATGACTTGGCAAACACGCTATACAAATGCATGGATTGCTGTGTCACCAATGTTCGGTAATCTATCATCTTCATTCCGCCTTTATGTATGGATTTGGGCATCCTTTGACCGCTCGGCTCGGATGACCGGGCAACCATACCCTTGTTACTAGCATAAAGGGATTTACATAGCGAAAACATGCGATTTGTCACAGTAGCTGCTTTTTTAACTATTTAATTTCAAAGCATTATAGTAAATTTTTGAAAAATAAAGGATTTGAATGTAAAAATACTGTTCTGGTTGGTTATATTAAAAAAGAACATACCTAACCTAATGAACAAATTAACAAAATAAGCTAATTCAGAGGAGATGAAACACATGGATACGGGTTCTTTCCGTTTTCAATTTCGTGATCCGCAGCAAGCTGCTCAAGCCTGTGAAACATTAAAGGAAATTGGATACTCTGCCAGCACGAACGGTGACACAGGTCTCAATGTACATATTGAGAACCAAGATGTACTGTCTGCATTGGAAATTTGCCAAGCCTATGAAGGAAGCATGATTGAGGTAGGGACTCTTTTCTCTAAACCGGATGAATATCCCGGTTTGCAAGGAAATATAGGTGTACATAATCCAGGTTATAGCCCGGAAGACTGGATTATCCCAGCACATACGATCAACGAAGACTGGAGCGAAGCTTATAAAAATGGCTCCTCTCAAACGTACACTAATACGACGGAGGAGCACAACGTCAGCTCTGATCCTCAACCCGAGGACGATGTGGATGGATTTTCTGGAAGCATCCATACCTGATTTTTATCCTAAAATCATGATTAGAAATTTGAGTCTTCACTGTCCAGCACATTTTAAGGAAAAGTTCCTATAAGACCATGGATTATTGTGGCTTTGAAGGAGCTTTTTTTTGTGTGAGAAAAACTCAGTTGGAGCTTTTGCCAGAACTGAAACTCTGTAGGATTTGCATAAATAGCAGCGACAGCAGGGAATAACAATTTCAGAAAGGAGGTTTTGACCATGCAAAAATTAGGAGTTCACGAAAAATTGGAATTACATGAGCTGCTTACATTTAAAACAACTTGTCTCACAAAAGCCCAAACCATGATTCCTTTAGTGTCAGACACAAACTTAAAAAACATTTTGCAGCAGGATGTCAACGGTGGTACACAAGATATTCAACAGCTTAGAAATCTACTTGTGTAATTTTAAAGGAGGATTAACGTGAACTCTTTTGTTGAGAATATGACTGGAACGAGTCCCATGAACGATCAGGTGATTGCTTCTGATTTATTAATTTCAGCTAAAAGCGGAATTAAGAACTATGCTCTTGCGCTGACAGAGTCAACCAGTTCGGAAGTTCGCAATGTTCTTTGTGACCAATTGAGCAAAGCGGTTAATCTTCATGAACAAATCTTTAATTACATGAAGAACAACGGTTACTATAACGCTTATGATCCGGAGCAGCAAATACAAATGGATATTCAAAATGCCGATAAGGCCCTTTCTTTATCTAAAGTTTGATCGTTTGAGTTTCACTTAACCCCTCGGACAATTTTATACATTTACAAAGCACCAGTAAACCTTAACGGGGTTCTGGTGCTTCTTTATTCATAAATAAAGCCAAGTCATGCTTCACATGAAATATGGTGAAATAGGCAATCTTAAAATAGAGAACTCGGTCTCAAATTCAGGAATAGGGTGATTCTCTTTTATGGGTAAGTCTTCGGATCGTATGCAAAAAGAAAAAAAACTAAAATGGTGGCAACTAAGCTTGTTAGGAGTTGCAGGTACCATCGGTACAGGATATTTCCTCGGGTCCGGCTTAGCGATTTCCATCGGTGGCCCAGCCGTACTCATTGCATACTTTTTGGCAGCGGTGGGAACGTATGTGGTGTTTGACGCTCTTTCGCGCATGACGGCAGATCATCCAGAACAGGGCTCTTTCCGTTCCTATGCCCAAAAAGCATTTGGTAATTGGGCAGGCTTCGGTAGTGGCTGGGTGTATTGGTTCTCAGAATTGCTTATCAATGGGAGCCAACTAACGGCGCTATCTATATTCTCACGCTTCTGGTTTCCTCAGGTACCGATGTGGATTTTTGCGGCAGGCTTCGGGATTTTAGGGCTTGTGATTGTTTTTTTTGGTAACAAGGGTTTTGATCGAGTTGAAAATGTATTGGCTATTATTAAAATGGCAGCTATTGTTATGTTTCTGGTCTTGGCCGTTGCTCTTTTGGCAGGCTGGATCGGAGGAGGAAAATATAATCCAAAGTTCCCCATCAGTTACAAAGACTTTTTTCCTACCGGCGGTATGGGATTATGGTCATCTTTTATTTTTGCCTTTTATGCATACGGAGGTATTGAAGTGCTCGGAATAATGTCTAATCGGCTTCAAAAACCGGAGGATGCACCTAAAGCAGGAAAAGTAATGTTGATGACGCTCGTTGTAGTATATGTGCTTTCGATTGGTCTGGCTGTGTCTATGGTACCCTTAAGTGCCTTTAACCCGAAGGAAAGTCCATTTGTGCTTGCGCTGAGCAGCGATCATCTGGTTTTTGTACCTCATTTATTTAATGGAGTGCTTATTATTGCAGGGTTCTCAACAATGACAGCCTCCCTATATGCAGAGACATCTATGATGATTACACTTGCACAGGAGGGAGATGCGCCCACATTGTTTTCACGGAAGTGGAAGGGCAAATATCCTCTGTATGCACTTAGTTTGATCACTGTTGGATTAATCTCAGCCATCGTAATGTCGTTGCTGCTGCCGGGAAAAGTGTATGAATATATTACAACAGCTGCAGGGTTAATGCTGTTGTATAACTGGTGCTTTATTTTGCTGTCTTCAGGTAAGTTACTGGAATCGAGCACATCTAGCAACATTAAACGCTGGGTTGGATTATTGTTGATAGCTATGGCTGTGGTCGGATCCTTTTTTCATAAGCTTAGCCGTCCTGGGGTTTACATCAGCTTACTTCTGGTCTTGTTCATTGCAATATGTGACCTCATTGTACAATGGGTTCGCCGAAAACACGCCAAGGAATCTCGTTAACTTTGTCAGAGAGTTAATCGTCAGTGTAAAAAAAGTAATTGAAATGCCTGTACACCAAAATAAAAACCAAAACCGATAAGAGATAATCCAGACATCCAAGAGATGGTTTTAAGTAATCCGGTTTTTAGAAACCTCCGGAAAATACTTGAAGCGGCTGCCATGGTTACGTCCCAGAGTAACACACCTAATACAATCGCTCCGCTAAAGATCATTAGCTGTTGTACTGGATATGTATTAGCGACGTTGGCCAGTATGGACCCGTAAATGCCAAGCCAGAAAAGGATGGAGAGAGGATTAAATAATGACATCAGAAAGCCTGCCAAAAATGAATTGGTTAAGGTATTGCCATTTCCCCTTAATTCAGATTCTGAAATCACACCTGCATTTTTGATGCTTTCAACACCTGTATACACAAGTACGAAAAAACCAAATAACCATAAAAAAGCTTTAACAAACGGGGCATTGAGAAGGTGGATCATTCCCAAATAGACAAGCAGCATATAGATTATATCTGCGGTTATTGCCCCAAGCCCGATAAACCAAGCATGCCAAAATCCATTCTTAATACCTCGATCCAACTGTGCAGCATTAATCGGCCCAATGGGGGCCGAAAGTGACAGACCGAGAAAAATATAACTGATAAATGTATTAATGGTGTTTTCCTCCTTGATTTTTTATGGGCTGTTATGTACTTGTCTACTTTAGTTTATTCGGACAAACCCATGGGTAAGACCAATTTTTTGCGTATTTTGTAGGTGTAATCTCGTTATGACCAAACACTCAATAAATCAAATCCCAATAGAAGCTCTAATTCTTCGACAAAAGGATTAGAGCTTTTTGAATGCAGATCATTAAAAGTTCATTGAATAAATGGGCTTGACACTTTTGGTGAAAGCGCTTATATTTATCCCATAAACAATACGTTATATAACGTTATACAAAAAGGAGAGGTAAAAATGATGAATGTACAACAGACGGTTCAAACGATTTATGAACAATCAAGTGGAGAGATTTCTGAGGTTTATTTAGTAGCTTGCGGGGGCTCATTAGTCGATATGTATCCCTCAAAATATTTCTTGGATAGTGAAGCGAAGAAGCTGGTAGCAGGCATGTATACAGCAAATGAGTTTGTGCACGCGCTGCCAAAACGATTAGGTAAAAACTCAGTTGTCATCGTGTGTTCCCATGGAGGAAACACGCCGGAATCGGTTGCGGCTGCTAAATCAGCCAAAGAGAAAGGCGCTTACACCATCGGCTTAACCCACAATAGTGAAGCGACACTGCTCAATTATTCTGATTATTCATTCCTCTACGAGTGGGGAGATGAGAGCGATGTCAAAAATAACCCGATGGCTATTATTTTGGAGCTTACTGTTGAGCTGCTTCAAGTCGCTGAAGGCTATGTGCATTATCAAGCTTTCCAGAACGGCTTGGGAGCAATCAATGGAATTATTAACAGGGCCAAAATACAAGTCGAACCGCGTGCCAGTGTATTCGCTGACAAATACCGCAATGAAGATCTCTTCTATATCCTGACCAGCGGAGCTTCTTATGGACATGCCTACGGATTTGCTATCTGTTCTCTAATGGAAATGCAATGGCTTCATGCGGCTTCAATCCATTCCGGTGAATTTTTCCACGGTCCGTTTGAAGTAACGGATAAAGAAACTCCATTTATTCTGATGATCAACGAAGGACGCACACGGGCATTGGATGAGCGGGCACAGACTTTCCTGAATCAATATGCCGAGAAAGTAGAAGTAATCGATGCGAAGGAGCTTGGAATCGGAACCATTGCTGACGAGGTTGTCGAGTTCTTTAACCCGGTTTTATTTTATAGCATTGTATGTGTTTATCGTGAAGCACTCGCAAATGTACGCAATCACCCACTGGAAACTCGCCGTTATATGGGCAAAGTAGCTTACTAAGCGCACTTACCAACAGGAGGAAACCATCATGAAAGTTCTAGGCATTGGCGATAATGTGGTAGATAAATATGTTCATCTGCGCATGATGTATCCTGGCGGCAATGCGCTTAATTTCAGTGTGTTTGCCAAAAAAGCGGGAGTAGATGCAGCCTTTATTGGAGTATTCGGGGATGATAACGAAGCACAGCATGTAGAACACATTCTCCGTGAGCTGGAAATCGACATTTCACGGTGCAGATATCACAGCGGTGAGAACGGCTGCGCACGTGTAACCCTGGAAGACGGGGACAGAGTATTTCTGGGCAGCAATGAGGGAGGAGTTACACGTCTCCACCCGCTGAAGCTGAGTGAAGATGACAAGGCCTATGTTGGCGGGTTCGACCTTATTCACACGGGCTTGTACAGTCATACAGGGCACTTGCTGCCTGAATTGGAGACGCTGGGAATCCCTCTTTCTTTTGACTTTTCAGATGATTTCGTAGATGAACAGGTCGAGAGATATATTGCGTACGCCGATTTTGCATTCTTCTCTTGCAGCCATATGACGGATGAAGAGACACAGAACTATATCCGCTCCAATCGAAAAAAAGAGGGACAAATTCTGGTAGCCACACGCGGCGGAGATAGATCTATTGCCTATGATGGTACCAAGTTCTATTTTCAAACGCCTGATTCCGTGGACGCTGTGGATACGATGGGGGCAGGAGACTCCTATATCACCGCCTTTTTACTGAGTTTTTTGAAAAAGGATAATATTCAGGACGCTATGGCAGAAGGATCGAGGGTTGCCGCCCAGAGCTGTCTGGTAGAAGGTTCATTCGGATACGGCGTCCGTTACTAATAAACTTTTTTCAAACATCTTCACTTGTAAGAATATGTAACATTTGATACTCTAAGTGGGAGTAATATAACGTTATATGACAAGTGAGGGTACATTATGTTGAATTCAGATCAAGCAGAGCCATTATATATTCAATTACAAAAAGCGGTCAAAACTGCTATTCATAATGGAACATATACGCAGGGAAGTCGTATACCGACCGAAACTGAGCTAAGCGAGACCTACAATGTAAGTCGAATTACCGTAAGAAAAGCGATTGCCGAATTGGTTCATGAAGGTTATCTGACCAAACGTCAAGGAAAAGGAACCTTTGTCAATGTACCCAAAATTGGGCGGAAGATTGAACATGTGATCAGCTTTACGGCTGCCTGCAAATCCAACAGCCTCTCTTCACACAGTGTGGTCACAGAACGTGAAATCATAGAAGCAGATGAGGAAATTGCACATCAGTTGCAGTTGCCACAAGGAGAAAAAGTGTTATTTATTCAGCGCCAAAGATACGCCGGTGATCGACCGCTCATGCTGGAGAATAATTTTTATCCTTATGACCGATTTTCATTTCTAATGGAAGAGCAGTTAGAGGGCTCTGTATACGAACTATTGCGTCATAAATACAGCATCGATCCTAACCAACCGGGAGAGACGATATTACAAATCGCTTTGGCGGATGAATACCAGGCAAAGCTGCTAGAGACAGCCATCGGACAGGCGTTGTTCTACATGCATACGATTATTTATGATCAGCATGGAAGCCCCGTTCATGTAGGTAAGCAGTACATCATTGGGGACCGTTATCAATTCTCAATATAAATCCGTTGCCTGTTACGTAATGTTATTCAGGTACGGCGCAGCTTCTGCTTCCACTCCATGAGAGAAGCAGAAGCAATGTTATAACGTTATATTACGTTATGTTATGAAGCGGATAAATAATGAGGAGGTGAAACTGTGCAAGGGAAGAAGGACACATTAGCGGACAAGGTTCTACTGTCAAATGCTATTTTTAATGGCTTAGAAAATGAAGCTTCGCCTGGGTTTATTGCACTGCGGGGAGAATGTATTGCAGCAGTGGGGCGTCCCGAGGAAGCACAAGCTTGGATAGGAACTGAAACGGTTGTCTGTGATTTGGGTGATGCTTTTATCATGCCAGGAGTTCATGACAATCATGTATTTTTTACCGGATATATGTCGATGCATCGGGGCGTGGATTTGACTCATGCAGCCTCGATTGGAGAAGCAGTGGAATCCATGCTGCAAGCGGCAAACAATCTTCCGCCAGGGAAAGATGTAACCGCTTACGGTTGGAGCGAGGAAAGATGGGGCAAGCTGCCGGAACAAAGCTTGTTGGACGAGATGTTCCCTGATCGGGCGGTAATTGCCATTAACCTAAATAAAAGCTACTGCTGGATGAACCGACTGGCTCAGGAGAAATATCAATTTTTGCCGGATCAATGCAGTGCTGAGGCACGCGCTTTGCTACTCCAAGCCATGATGCAGGATCGCAGCCTTGTCAAACAAGAGTTTGTGGAGTTTTGCCGCCTGCTGGCTGCACGAGGAGTTACTTCCATAAAGGATATTGGCTTTGACCGACATAGCGAGCTACTGCCGATTCTAGAAGAATTGAAAGAAGCAGGAGAACTGCCACTCCGATTTCATTTTTCGCTTGAACCCGTTGTTGAACCGTTGGATGTTGGCACCGGTATCAAGTATAAAGCACTTTATAATGGAGACCTTATTCGTTTCCAAGGATACAAGCTGATGCTTGACGGCGTTGTAGCCGATCATACAGGGGATATGTTGGAGCCTTACGCAGATATGCCTGAAGTCACGAATTTAAGAACGGTTGATTATGAAAAAATTGAAGCCTCAGTTCTGGAAGCAGACAGCCAAGGTATCAAATGCTGCCTAACTGCAGAAGGGGATGCTGCAATTCGCCAGGCAGTATCGATGATTGAAAAATGCCGCGAACAACAAGGTAATCACCTTATTAGACATTCGATCAGTGATCTAGAGTATCCTCATTCAGATGATCTGATTAGAATGGGCGAGAACGAAATTTTTGCCGAAGTCTACGCCCAAATCCTGCTACTGAATCCTTCTTACGAGGATGCTTATATGTCTGCTGTGGTAGGTAAAGACAATGAAAACCGCTTTTATAATTATAAATCCATGCTGGAGGCTAACGTGCCAATAACCATTGGGACTGATCTGCCTTTATTTATCACTAGTGTCCCTGATTCACTGTATGCAGCCTCTCACCGATTATTCCCGGATGGCTCGCCTGCAGGAGGCTGGTATCCTGACCAAGGGATGCCGCCATCCGAAGTTTTAAGGGCATGGACCATTAATGGAGCCAAACATTGTTATATGGAAGAGGTTACAGGTACGCTGGAGGCTGGAAAATATGCTGACATCGCCGTTTTTGATCGCGACCTCCTTAACGCATCCGCTGGGGACATCAGGGATGCCCAAGTGATATTGACCATTATGGGAGGGAAGGTTACGTATAACCATTCTTGGAATGAGGGATAAACATGAACATCAAGAATAAGAAATGGAAATTATCCTTGCCCCATAGTTATACTTTAATATTTTTGATTATTATTACGGTCGCTACGTTGACATGGATTGTACCCAGCGGACAGTTTGAGCGTCATGAAGTGACAGTGAACGGTGTGATCAAAACGGCAATCGTTTCGGGAACCTATCACACTGTACCCAAAACGGGTGAGAATGGTGATTTAAGACAGGGAATCCCCCAAATCCTTAGCGCCCCGATTGAAGGGATTATCAATGCTGCCGATGTGGTCTCTTTTGTCCTTATTGTAGGCGGCTCCTTCGGGATTATTCTGCAGACGGGAGCCATCGATCGTGCTCTGATGGCTCTTGCCAGGCGACTGAAGAATAAGGGGATTTTGCTTATTCCAATTGCCATGGTTATATTCAGTCTTGGAGGCTCTACCTTTGGGATGAGCGAAGAAATTATTCCGCTGTATGCAATTTTTATTCCGTTAATGTTTGCCCTAGGCTTCGATTCTATGACTGCTATTCTCATTCTATTTCTGGGAACGCAAATTGGCTATGTTGGTTCGACTGTGAATCCATTTTCAGTATTGATTGCCCAGGGGATCGCAGGAGTGGAGGGGAATCCACAGCTCTGGCTGAGATTTATTGAATGGCTTGTATTTACTATGATTTCTATTGCCTTTACGATGTGGTATGCGCACCGGGTTAAGAGAAATCCGGAGAAATCCATTGTTTTTCAGAGTGATATTATAAATCGTGAGCAATTTATAAAAGAAAATACAGGTGAGGACGTCGTCTTCACGTTTCGGGACAAATTAATTATAGGTGGATTTATTGTAACGCTGGGAGCCATTGTCTGGGGAATTTTGGCCAAAGGCTGGTATATGACTGAAATCGGCGCCCTTTTCTTCGCACTCGGTCTTTTTGTCGGGGTAGTTACCAAAATGAGCCAGAAGGAGATAGCTGAGAATTTTGTAAAAGGGTGTGGAGAATTCATCTACGCTGCAGTGATTATAGGTCTCGCTCGCGGAATTCTGATCATCGCCGAGCAGGGTATGATCATCGATACCGTATTGAATGCACTCGCAGGCATCCTGGAAGGATTGCCAAATTACTTGTTCACAACCATTATGTTGGTTGCACATAATATTATTACTTTCCTGGTCCCATCTTCTTCGGGGGAAGCAGCACTAACTATGCCTGTACTTGCACCGCTTGGCGATCTTGTAGGCATCAATCGTGAAGCCGTAGTCACAGCGTACCAGTTTGGTAACGGGTTAACCAATCTCATTTCACCGACAGGTGGAGTTCTGCTAGCAGGATTGGCCATTGCCCGGATCAGCTTTGGACAGTGGCTGAAGGTAATCTTCAAGCTATTCCCCATCCTGTGGTTAGTTGCTGCTATTTTCGCTGCTATTTCGGCTGCGGTGGGTATTTAGTAAATCAAGTGAGAACCCCTGTCTTTAGAGACAAGGGTTTCTTTTTGTGTATAAGTTTACGTGGAAAATGAATAATATGGATAGCCTTTTTCTAAGGAGGAAATAAACTTGATGCTTGGTGATAATAGATTACTCATTGCTGCTCTAGGCGGTGTGAATGAAATCGGGAAAAACATGTATTTCATCCAATACGATCAGGATATCGTCGTAATCGATTGTGGTTCGAAGTTTCCTGATGAGAACTTGCCTGGTATTGACCTTATTGTGCCCGATGTCACCTATCTGCTGGAAAATCAGGATAAAGTCAGAGCGCTCATTGTGACTCATGGGCATGAGGATCACATCGGAGGTATTCCCTATCTGCTCAAGCAGATTAACATGCCTGTTTATGGGACAAAGCTCACCATCGAATTAATTAAGATTAAGTTAAGGGAACATAACCTTTTGCGTGATGCCGAGCTTCATCTTATAGATGCGGATTCAACCGTTCAAGCGGGAACGATTCAGGCATCCTTTTTCACCACGGTTCACAGTATCCCGGATTGCCTGGGTGTCTTTTTTCAGACACCGGAAGGAAATGTGGTCCATACCGGCGATTTCAAATTCGATATGTCTCCCGTAAGCGGACCTTTTCCCGATCTTCATCGAATGGCTGAAATAGGAAAGAAGGGGGTGAAAGTGCTGCTCTCCGAAAGTACAAATGCGGAAAGGCCAGGATTTACCCCTTCAGAACGTTTGGTTGGCGGGCATATTCTAGATGCATTTGCCAGAGCCAAACAGCAGGTGTTTATCTCCACGTTCGCTTCTAATGTTAACCGTGTCCAGCAAGTCATTGACGCGGCTGTGGAAACAGGCAGGAAACTGGTTTTACTCGGACGAAGTATGATAAATGTGGTGTCAGTGGCCAAGGAGCTGGGCTTCTTGCATATGCCTGAGGATTTACTGATTGAGGCGGGAGAAACAGAGCGGTTTCCCGCAGAAGAAATTGCAGTTTTATGTACCGGAAGCCAGGGAGAGCCGATGGCCGCATTGTCACGTTTAGCCAATTCCCTGCATCCCAAAATCGAAATTTTGCCTGGTGATACGGTCATCATTGCTGCGGGAGCCATACCGGGGAATGAGCGAAACCTTTCCCAGGTTATTGACAACCTGTATGTGCTGGGTGCCCAGGTTATTTATGGATCAGGTAGCTCTACAGGGATGCACGTATCCGGTCATGGTAGCCAGGAAGAATTGAAATTAATGATGACTTTGATGAAACCACAGTATTTGATTCCTATACATGGTGAATTCAGAATGCTGTATCAGCATCGGCAATTAGCGGAGTCTGTGGGGATTCCGATGGAGAATGTATTTATCGTCCATAACGGTGACACGATTCAAATTGAAGAGGGAAGGGCATCCCTGGGCCCTAAAGTACCAGCTGGCAATAGTTTGGTAGACGGGTTGGTAACCGGTGACGTAGGTAATATTGTCCTGCGTGACCGTAAAAAACTTTCTTCAGACGGAATGCTGATTATTGTGATGACGTTGAGTAAAAATGAGAAGCAAATGCTCGCAGCGCCAGAGGTCATTTCAAGAGGCTTTGTATATGTTAAGGATTCCGAAGAGCTCATGAGTCAGATCCACGACACGATTATGTCCACAGTGAACGAGCTAACAGAAATCGAAATGAGTCAGTGGGGACTGATTAAGCAGATGTTAAAAGATGATGTTGGTCGGTTCATTTACAATCAGACGAAGAGAAGACCCATGATTTTACCTATCATTATTGAGGTTTAAGATAGCGGCAAATGTCAAAACAAGATAGAGCTTGTTCAATACACGATTACTCAAAAAAAGACTTAACTCAGCAATTCAACTGATTTAAGTCTTTTTCATTTCCTTTTCCTATCTCCCCCAAACAAATGAGGATGCAGTGGTGGTATGCAGCGCAGCGGAGGATTTGAATCTGAAGAAGCGAAGCGTTCGCCTTTGCCACGGAATTCTTACCCTTAAATGTTTTATATAATCAAGAGAATCCCGTGGCAACAGCGATCGTAAGATCAAGTCCTACGCGCAGCGTCTTAATCGCTTACGGCCGCTTGTGTCCCTGCTGTATGCCCTGTCGTAAACGCCGCTGTAATATTATAACCACCTGTGTAACCGTGAATATCGAGAATCTCACCGCAGAAGAACAATCCAGGCATCAGCTTGGACTCCATCGTTTTCGGATTAATTTCCTTCAAATTCACACCGCCCCCGGTAACAAATGCTTCCTTCAGAGAGAGCGTACCGTTCACACGGATTGGAAACGCCTTAATGCGATGAGCAAGTTCTTGCCATTGCTGCTTGGGAATATGATCATAGGTCAAGTCCTCACGCAGTTCGGCTTGCTGGAGCAACAATGGAATCAAGCGTTCCGGTAAATAAGGCTTAAGCACGTTTTTGATCGCTTTTTTAGCATCGACCGATGCCAACTCCAGCGTCTCACGGTAGACTTCATCGGCATGTTTATGAGGCTGCAAATCGAGAGTCAATAACACCGTGTTTACCTTATCTTTTTTCATTCCCTTGACGACAAATTGACTGCACCGCAAAGCAGTTGGGCCAGATAGACCGAAATGTGTAAAAATCATATCTCCTTCATGGACGACAACTTTCTTTTGCTTCGCATTCCATACGGTCAGACTGATGTCGCGTAAGGATAGTCCCTGAAGCTCTTTCGTCTGGATGAACGTTTCGCCTGAGGTCAATGGCACCTCTGTTGGATACAGCTCCGTAATGGTATGCCCCGCTTGTTCTGCCCATGCATAGCCGTCACCTTCCGAGCCGGTATGCGGGACGGACTTGCCACCGACGGCTACAATGACATTACGGCTATGTAGGATTTCACCGGAACGCAGCCGTACCCCAGCTGTATGACCTTCTTTGTAAATAACCTCTTGAACAGGACGACTTGTCCGAATTTCGACTCCTTGAGAGCGTACCTTGTTAATCAAAGCATCGACTACTGTTTTGGCTTTGTCCGTCACTGGAAACATACGCCCATTGTCTTCTTCCTTTAAGGCTATACCCAGCTGTTCAAAAAAGGCGATGATATCCCGATTGCCAAAATCCGCCAGTGCACTGTGCAGAAAACGGCCATTGCCGGGGATGTGCCGAATGAGTTCGTCCAGCTCTTTGGCATTCGTGACATTGCAACGGCCTCCACCAGAGATCCCCAGCTTTCGCCCGAGTTTATTTCCTTTTTCAAGTAAAAGCACCTTGGCGCCCTCACTGCTGGCAGCGGCAGCAGCCATTAATCCGGCTGAGCCGCCTCCGATCACAATAACGTCGTAAGTCATAAACCTCTTCCTTTTCGTCGACAAATTTTCAAAAAATTCAGAACGGCGTAACCAATTTTTCATCATATCGCAATACCGTCATTTTAGATAACCTAAGGGCACGGTAAACGTGTATATTTTTCAATTTACAGGATTTTAAAACGCGTAAAAACGATCTTCTTATATACATCTGGTATTTAGCAGATTTTGTCGTTCTATACCGGAATTTTAACACATATATTGTAATATATTGTAGCCTGTGCTTTAATTCAACTAACGGCGTCAAGGAAAGATGATGAGGGGGAGAAGTCCTTGTTAATTGCGTTGAAGGAAAGTGTGCTCCAAGTTCTCCTTGCCGTTATATCGGCGGGTTTTTTCTCTATATTAACGGATTATGGGGATAAGAAAAAGGTTTGGGGCGGCAATCTGCTTCCTGGACCCACTCAAGGAATACTGTATTTGTGTTGCTTACCAGCCATATTGCTATGTACACTCTTTCAATATCAGTCTCCGTATGGTCTACCTTCTAATCTCGGTATTATTCCCCTTGCTGTTGGCATCATGTACGGTAGACGTCGCACTGCCTTTGTGCTCGCTGCTTCCGCACTGATGGGTGTCCTGATTATAGCCCAGTCGACAGAAATGTCCCCAATGTATGTGGGCACTGGTTTTATCCTTTTTCCTTTTATGCTCCTGCATGTCAAGTTTTTTCAAAGAGGAACATTGCTGGACAAAAAGCTCCTGATCTCTGCATATGTTGTGGCTGATATGCTGTTTAAGGCGATATTTCCGCTACTGTGGGGCAAACAGGATGTTTCTGTATACATTCCTGACTTACTTACAACGTTTTGGAATATGGGTGCAGGGGTGCTGGCAAGTTTTACGGTCGTGAGTCTAATGCATAATGCCTTTGAGAAACTGACGCTTCGGCGTGATGTGACTGAGTTTACGAGCAAATACTTAATTGAAGTGGATAAGCTGCGTCAAGTTATGGATTTGATGCCGTTATCTCTTGTTACTCTGGACAGCGAAGAACGAGTTATACATATGAACAAAACGATGCTGGAACTCTATCGAAACTACGATCCCTACATTACACTGCCTGAGATAGTGGGTCGTCCATTGAGCACGTTATATGGTTTTGACACTTTACCTGTGGTTAACGAACGAGTTGCGAAAGCATTGGAAGGAGAGGCGGGTGCTGATTTTATAAATGTTACTCCCAAAGTATTCTTCTCCAGTTTCCTTCCTATTCGGGATAAACATGTAAACCAAACGACAGGCGTCATTATCGCCCTGCAAGATATTACAGAGCTTGAGACGCTGCGCAGTGAGCTGGGCAATTTCGAGAGGCTCAGCCTGGTTGGACAGATGGCAGCGGGCATTACTCATGAAATACGTAATCCGATGGCGGTTGTGCGTGGTTTTTTACAGCTTATGCGTGAGAAAAGCCCAGAATCCCTCAACCATTATTACCGCATTGTGATGGAGGAACTTGACCGGGCGAACGGGATTATTAACGATTTTCTTTCACTGGCCCAGAATCGAATTGTCGAGAAGGAGCAATGTCATCTGCATGATATTATTCGCGAACTGACGCCTTTATTGTGGGCAGATGCGAATCTGAGGGGGCAGACGATTGATCTAAAGCTGGAGGATCATGTGACGATGCTGCATTTGAACCCTAAGGAAATAAAGCAATTGCTGCTTAATTTATCGCGTAATGCGATGGAAGCCATGGGGGAAAAGGGAGTGCTGACCATTTCTACTCATGAGGAAGGGGATTTCGTGGAACTGGAAGTAAAGGATACAGGGCCTGGAATTTCGCAAAAACAGCTTGAAAAGCTGTTCCAACCTTTTTACACCACCAAAACGAAAGGTACAGGTCTGGGTCTGGCCTTATGTCAAAGTATAGTGGAGCGTCATCACGGTACGATTGCCGTAGATTCGGTGGAGGGAATGGGCACGCAGTTTAAAGTTCGATTGCGCAGAACCGTCCCGACTTACCGGGATCATTCTGAGCCTCCTGTCATGAGTCCGATACAGAAATAATCGTTCAAAAATATAGCCGGATTTTTGCAAATTACGTGAAAAAGATTGTATAATGAAATTTAGATGTCCATGCCTTTACTACGGCAAAGGATGAAATTAGAAACGTACTATACATGATTTTCGGAAAAGGAGTGAAAGAATATGTCTATGTCTTTCGATCAATATATGAGAGATTCAGTTCAGCCGATGCGCGATGAACTGACGAATCTTGGGATTCAGGAACTGCGTACCTCTGAAGATGTGGAGGCCAAGCTGCCTAATAGTAAAGGAACAGTGCTGGTGGTTGTGAACTCGGTATGTGGTTGTGCCGCAGGCCAATGCCGCCCGGGTGTGGGTGAAGCACTGAAGCATGATATTACGCCAGATCATCTGTATTCGGTTTTTGCCGGACAGGACAAGGAAGCAACGGCAAAGGCTCGCGAATTTTTCGCACCTTACCCACCGTCTTCCCCTTCTATCGCGCTGTTGAAAGACGGCGAGTTGGTTCACTTCATCGAGCGTCATCAGGTGGAGGATCGTTCGGCAGATCAGATTGCTGCTGATTTGACCAGTGCATTTGATCGTTTTTGCCGGTAAGACTGCTCAAGCTATGCCCCGCATTTTTCGCCTGCGAAACTTGCCGGGGCTTTTGCATGTTGGCTTGTGAAGGAAATTCCTAAAAAAGAGGTGCTTATCTGATGAGTTTGCAGGAACAGATTATTGCTGAATTGGGAGTACAGCCTACGATTAACGTAGAGGCAGAGGTCCGTAAGCGTGTGGATTTCCTCAAGTCGTATGTAACGAAAACGGGAAGCAAAGGGCTGTTGATCGCCATCAGTGGCGGGATTGACAGTGCCGTAGCAGCTGCTTTGTGCAAGCGCGCTACAGATGAATTGACGCAGGAACAAGGAGACGAATACAAAACGTTGGGTGTATTCCAGCCATACGGCCAACAGGAAGATATCGAGCATAGCTACGCGGTTGCCAAAGCGTTCGACCTGAAATATGCCGGGGAAACGAACATTAAGGAAGCCGTGGACAAGGTTGCCGTGGAAGTGGAGCATACGTTAAAGGATATTGGTCTTGAGCGTTCGATTACTCCGCAAGTGAGAGGGAATGTAAAGGCAAGAACACGGATGGTGGTTCAGTACGCACTTGCGAATGAGCTGAATTTGCTCGTCGTTGGCACAGATCACGCTTCCGAAGCCATCACAGGCTTTTATACCAAATGGGGCGATGGTGCGGTCGATATTACGCCACTTAGCACGCTGAACAAACGTCAGGTGCGCTTGCTCGCCAGCTATCTCGGAGTTCCGCAGGCCATTTTGGACAAAGCGCCTACAGCTGGATTGTGGGAAGGCCAGACGGATGAAAAAGAACTGGGGATCTCCTACGAAGCAAACAGTGACTATCTGGAAGGCAAGGAAATTGACCCGGCGGCACGCGAAAAGCTGGAAAGCTTCTTTACACGTACTGCGCATAAGCGGACAAGCATCCCGGGAGTCTAAGCATTAATCATTATGTAATTTTAAAATGCTCAAGCGAGGATTTTGCAAAATTCTGAAGTAAATAAATGCGGCGATCCGCCCGGCGGATCGCCGTTTGTATTGAAGGGGTAATAATTAATTGGCGATCCACTCAATGAAGCGGCGGGTTTCGGTAATCGCCTGATCCAGTGGAAGACTGCCTCCCTGGAATGGATGAACGGTATTAAAGGTATGATTGCCGCCTTGAATTTGTACCCATTCGATGTCGGGACGAACGGATGTGAGCAGGGCAGAGCCTTCTCGTAGACGTTTGGAATCTTCGGTTCCCTGGATCAGTACAGCTGGGAGCTGGCTGTTGGCAAGTCTGTCTACAATGGCAAAACGCTGGCGATTTTGTTCCAGGTCTTCCAGAATGATAGCATCCAGCGGGAGCTGTTGCCCGGTTCTGGCGTTCTCCACATAGCTGCGTCCCTTGGCGCGCATTTCTTCTTTTTGCGGTAAAGTAAACAGATCAAGATCTGTCACGCCATTCCATGAAATGACGCCAGCAATCTCGCCGGGATGATCTAGAGCATATACAAAGCAGCTTCCCGCGCCTCGGCTATGACCTAACAGAAACAACGGCAATTCTCTGAACTCATGACGGGCTCTCAGATTGGATAGCAATAGTTCCAAATCCTCTTGTTCGCGGCTATAGGTGTTGCGTGCGAACTTTTCCAGCTCGGTAAAATTCTCCAGATCCTCACCTATGCCATTATGTGAAAAGTTGAAGGTCACAACATGGTTATCCATACTCAATGCTTCTGCTATATAGGGGAACATGCCCCAATCCTTAAATCCTTTGTAGCCATGAGCGATGATGAGCAGGCTTTTGGCTGTATTTTTAGAGGGAAACCAGGAAGCCCGGATCACCGCATCTGTTCCTGCTTCGGTACCTGCTTCAACAATAATGGTTTCTGACATCCTATCCTTCCTTTCTACGGGAATTTTTTTAAAATGGGCATATCAGCTGAATTTCAAACATTCATCTACAGCCTTTCTTATTTTAACATATTTTGGTGCTGTTTTTACGCCTTTGTGACTCGCCAGGGTGTGGACGCACTGTTACAATAGATCCAGTAAAGTATAAAGGACGGGGAATACCCAAATGATCTACGGAATTGGACATGATGTGCTGGAAATAAGCCGTATGGCTCATATTTTGGCAGGTAAATATGCAGATGCGTTTTTGAATCGGGTGCTGACCCCGGCAGAACGTGAGCTTGCTGTGGAACGCAAGGGTAGACTAACGGAGTTCGTAGCAGGGCGCTTTGCTGCCAAGGAAGCGATAACCAAAGCCTTCGGTTGCGGAATTGGGCAAATCATCGGGTTCGGCGATATGGATATTTTACCGGAACCTGGGGGGAAGCCAGCCGTTTATTTGTCTTCATCCGCGTGGGATCGACTGAGATTGCCGAATACAGGTGACTCAAATTACAGCATTCACTTGAGTATTACACATCAGCCTAACATTGCCTCTGCTTTTGTGATTGTCGAATATAAGGAGACGTGATGTGATGACTACAAATACATTGGAACAAAAGCGTTATTTCAGCTTTGAACTGTTGAATTGGTATACACGTAACAAACGCGATTTGCCGTGGCGACGTCATCGGAATCCTTTTTATATCTGGATCTCGGAAATTATGCTTCAGCAGACGCGTGTCGATACGGTCATTCCGTATTTTAATCGCTTTATTGCACGCTTTCCTACGATTGAAGCGCTGGCGGAAGCACCCGAGGAGGATGTGCTTAAGCTATGGGAAGGACTGGGCTATTATTCACGGGCCCGGAATTTACAAACTGCGGCAAAACAAGTAGTTGAGCTTCACGGCGGGCAGGTGCCAGATGATACACAAGCTGTTGCTGCACTGAAAGGAGTAGGCCCGTATACGACGGGGGCGATTATGAGTATCGCCTTCAATCGACCAGAGCCTGCTGTGGACGGGAATGTGATGCGTGTGCTGTCGCGTTATTTTCTCATTGAAGAGGATATTATGAAAGGCAGCACGCGGGCACATATGGAAAGTCTGGTACGGGAGCTGATTCCCGAAGGAAGAGCCTCTGATTTTAATCAGGCTCTGATGGAGCTAGGCGCACTGGTCTGTACGCCGAAGTCGCCTCATTGTCTGACCTGCCCGGTCATGGAGCATTGCTCGGGCAGGCTGGCAGGTCGCGAGGAGACACTGCCAGTCAAGACCAAGGCAAAGCCGCCGCGGCTGGAGCCGCGCTCCGTCGCTCTCATCGAGGGCAGCGGAGCGAACACCGGCCGCCTGCTCGTACGGCAGCGCCCGGCCAAGGGCCTGTTGGCCCGCATGTGGGAGCTGCCGCATGAGCTTGCTGTGCCGGAGGGCTACAACGGCCCGGTGCCAGATGAGCCCGCCATGAACCATCTGGCGGCTCATTTGCTGGCAGAGGGCGTGCTTGCGCGCCCGGTGCGGTTTGTACGTGAGGCGGAGCACACGTTCAGCCACATTCACTGGAACCTGCGTGTGTTCCAGTGTGAGGAGGTCGCCGCCCCTGCCGGGGAGGCGGGAGGCCCCCCGCTGGCTGCCGAGCAGCGGGCCAGCTACAGCACCGGAGCGAAGCCGGGTGCGTTGATTGCGCTGGCTGAGCAGGCGGAGCACGCGCGCTATGTGCTGCCAGCGGGGTACCGCTGGATCAGCGAAGCCGATATGGCCACCTTGGCGTTTCCCAAGGTGTTCCTCGATCTGATCACCGAGTATTATGCGAAGCAAAAAGAGAACTGATGTTAATGAAATAACTGTCAGTAAAAGACAAAGTGTTTAATTTATCCTATAAAATGGAAACGGCGACAACTAAGGACGAGAAAATAAAGTCCTAGACTGTCGCTGTTTCCCTTGAACTAACGTTTCCCGTTAGCGGAATGCTCGCTAACCGTAACAACATTAGACGTACCTTTCTCGCGTATTGTTCTCTCCACCCCTAGAGTCTTCGCTCTTGTCCCCAATGGGGTTAGATTTGATTTCACATAACAAGCTATCTCCCCCTACCTGAATAAATAATATTCCTTAACTGGATGACCTGACTTTTAAGCTCTTTCTCTCTCTCCAAAAAGTAGAGCGAAGCTTGCAGCAACGGGAAGTTCGGTTCCGCTTTACGAGTTTCGTTCTGGATAAAATGGTAAACCTCTTTCAACTCCGAACGATGTTTTGCGCCGGATGGAAGAACATTAAGGGCCGAATCCATCTCCCGGAACAGCTCGGTAAGGAACTGCTCTCTCTCCCCTTGGCGGTCCTCGAGCCCCCAGCTTAAATACCTCTCGAACGAAGCCTGTTTCAGCAGAGGCTTCAGGTTAGAGGCCATCATATGCTTAACGAGCACATTGAGCTTATCCAAAATGAACCTTGCCGTTTCCTCAAGCGATAGAGACTTTTCTTCATAAACGATCCAAAATAAGTACTCCTTCAGAATCGCACGATAGATGGAAACCAAATCCCACAGGAACGGATAAATTTCTTCGCCATAAACCTGTATCAAGCACTCTTTATGCCATCGGATGAGCCGCCCTCTAACCTTGTGTCTAAGCGGCTGGAACTTGGGATCCTGTTGGATGGGGAGCTCCGTGAATTCGATCAGAATATGCTTGTATTCCATAAAATAACGGAATCGCAGAATGATCTGCTGCAGAAACTGCTCTTCTGGCGAGAGTTCGGGAAAGCGTTTCAGTTCATCGACTTGATCAAAATAGGCGTTATGGCATTGATCAAACACCTCGCTGAAGAGGTCTTCCTTGGAAGGGAAATATTTATAGACTGATCCTTTGGCAATACCGCAATCCTCGGCAATATCCTGTATCGTCGTCGAAAGAAACCCATGTTCCTTAAAAAGCTTCATCGCCGATTTTAAAACCTCTTCCCTTGTCACACTCATAAGAAAAATCTCCCCCTTGACTATTCATGAATGATAGTACAAAATACGGAACATGAAGTCAAATGACTATATGTTCGCGTAATTAGACATACGGTCAAATCGAAGAGATGAGGAGAACATACAGAATGGAACGATTATGGGATCCACAAAAAACAGCGTTGGTTGTTATTGACTTGCAAAAGTGGATAGGAAATCAATACGCCCCTTATTCTGCTGAGCAGGTAGTGTCTAACGCCGCAGCCTTGGCAGATACTTTCCGTGAGCAAAGCTCAATGGTTGCACTGGTCCGGGTATCTAGTAAAGATTTGAAGGATATCCCGCGTCCTAAGTTGGATTCGCCTGGACCACCCCTGAATCTGCCTGAAGGATGGGATCAAATCGTCCCGGAAATGCGGGTCACCGAGACAGACCATATCATCACGAAGAAGCAATGGGGGGCTTTTTACGGAACGGAGCTCGACCTTCAGTTGCGCCGCCGAGGAATTGATACCATCGTCTTATGCGGCATCGCTACTGAGTTGGGCGTTGATACGACTGCGCGGGAAGCGTTTATGCATGGGTATCAGCTGATTTTGGCGATTGATGCTATGACTGGATTTTCCGAAACCGGGCATGATTACGTAAAAAATTTCATTTTTCCACGCATCGGGCGTACCCGGACAACACAGGAAATCCTCTCTGCCCTTTCAGGCAACTGTTTATAGTTGAAAAAATGACTTTCCCATTCCCCGTGTATTATTTGACCGAATACACGAAGAACGCCACAGCTTGAAACTCGCTTTGCGTTTGCTGGGAATCTCATCTGGCCATACTTAAAGGACGATTATGTGTTCCCAGGGTGCACATATTGGCTGACGGCATGGGATACGACCTGCTGCACCAAATATACAAAGTAACCGCTGAATGATATAGAGCGAACGGCTCGTCGCAATTGGCACGCGCTTCTTGTATAGCAACCAGCATGAGTTCCGCAGTGCCCAATGGGACGAGTACGCCTAGTGGCGCAGCGCTAATGCTAATA
The DNA here is from genome assembly GCF_054602585.1 of Paenibacillus sp. SEL3. Classification (NCBI taxonomy): domain Bacteria; kingdom Bacillati; phylum Bacillota; class Bacilli; order Caryophanales; family Paenibacillaceae; genus Paenibacillus; species Paenibacillus sp. SEL3. Next base: position 4,039,511 of record NZ_CM137725.1, read on the forward strand.
AATTTGCATAATTGCCAGTGGAATTGGTGGTGCTCTTTTAAACGGTCTTTTCCAATCATGAGCTGCGCTTTTATTGTCTTTCGTAAGGCCATACGATTTATCGAAAGCTTTAAACTATCCTGCCCGTTAGTTAAAGGCAGCCGATCACTATGATCGGCTGCCTTCTTGTCTTTTATGAGCTATCGTTTTCCGTTAGCATAATGACTTAATGTGATACGGTTCACCGTGCTGTCTGTAACGGCAAGTTTAATGGTCATCTACACGGATGGCCTTCTTAGCGTTATAAGCTACAAACTTTACAACGATTACTCAGATAACGGACGACAGCATCAATAAGAGCAAGTCGGGAGAAACGAACGCGTTCACGAAATGGTTTGTAAAATACGAATGATTTCTTTTTCGATAACGGAATCGTCAACAGTATCCAGATACTCAGGACTAATTACTTGATACTGTTTCATCTTATAAAATTCCATAACGGCTTGTTTCAAGGTGAGATCATACCATTGAATACTAAAGGTCGGTTCCATAATGCGCCGAAGCGTAGCATCGTCTTGAACTAAGGACAGCGCAACGTGCATTCTGTTAAAAATCTTTTTATCCATACCGGATTGAAAAAAAGATTGTAAATTTTTAATTCTATTTTGTTGAGCAACGGAAATATTTTCAAAAAGTCGTGGATAAAACTCCTTAAGGTCTTGCAGGAACAAATCGGATAAATAAATAACACCTATTAACGATTCCAGAAACGTTTTTTGAAAGCGATCAATATATGAAACGGAATCATCATATACAACGGTGTCAGCCTGCTGCAAGTACTGAATTCCATACTCTACAACCTGTTCGATGATTTCATCTTTGGATGAAAAATGCTTGTAAAGCGTCACTTTACTAATATCCATATGTTTTGCGATATCGTCAATTTTCAGTTGGCTGAATCTGGTTCTTCTAATTACAGGTTTGATTTTATTAAGATATTGATCTGCGCTCATGGGTTTTCTCACGATTGAAGCCTCCTCTACCGCTCGTCAAATCATATTATATCAAAATAGAGGTATCAATAAACAATGTTTAAAAAGATTATTAAATTAACTAATTTTATTAAATTAGTTTACTTAGTTTATTTATCCGATGTATAATCTCTCTTGTAATGAATATCCAATCAAGGAAGGGATAACGGTCCCAATAAGCGATATCATTTCTCGAAATCACATTAAAAAAGGAGATTACACAATGAAAATCACAGTTCTCGGCTCACTCGGCAATATTAACCGCAACTACCTCCCATCCCTAATCGCAGACGGCCACGATGTTACCGTCATCACAAGCTCCAAAGATCGTATCGCCGACATCAAAGCGCTCGGTGCCAAACCAGCGGTCGGCTCAAACCTCGATGTCGAATTCCTCGCGCAGGCTTTTGCAGGTAGCGACGTCGTCTACCTCATGATTTCAGGTATCCATTATGTCTCTGGCACCGACATGTGGCAGACCGCCATTGATCTTTCTGAAAATTATAAGGCCGCTGTGCTAAAATCAGGCGTAAAAAACGTCGTCAACCTCAGCTCAGTCGGCGCCGACAACCCAAACGCCGGCATTCTCTACAGCTATCATTTTGCAGAAGAAGCGCTAAACTCGCTTGAAGACGTGAACGTTGTCCACATCCGCCCTGTCGGCTTTTACAGCAATCTTTTTGCCGACATGCAAAGCCTAAAAACCCAGCAGACCATCTTCAGCCCAATTTCAGTTGACATCCCACAAGGCTGGGTCAGCCCCGTTGATATCGCGGACGTCGCTTACGCCCTGATTTCTCACACCCCATCGGGTAAAAGTGCGAAGTTCATAGTTAGTGACTGGGCCACAGGTAACGACTGGCTTAATGCCCTTGCTGAGAATGGTATCGAGGCCAAATACCAACAAATCCCCGTTGAAGCTCTTGCTGAGAATATGAAAAAAATCGGCTTCCACGAAAACACTGCCAATGCCTTTGCCCAAATGAACCGCGCCTGCGAGAACGCCGACGAGTTCTACGCCAGCCTCCGTGCCACCGACTACCACCTCGGTAAAGTCAAGGTCGAGGACTTTGCAAAAGTTTTTGCAGATGTGTATATTAAATCTGTTTAAACAGCGAGAATACTGTTTAACCTGCGGATGAGAACGCGCCTAAGTGCGCTATTTCTTTCGATAACTTGAGACCTCGAATAGGGTTTACTATGACTTGGTTTTGACATATAAAGAACAAAGCTCGCTGAAGTGACAGCGAGCTTTGTTCTTTATTGATGAATGCGCACAAAAAATAACCTTACCTGTGATAAGGTTCATATCGATTGACTTTAAACTAATCTGCTCGTTAGCTTAATGAAATAGCGTCAGTCTAATGTAGTGTAGTGCTTAGGAGAAAGAAAATAAGCCCCTCACTTTGATTTGGAGGTTAAATCATTTCCAATTAATAAAGGGATAGGCTCTCTTTGGCATTAAATAAGGCGTGGTAAAAGCCAATTGATTGAGCTATCGTTTCCCGTTAGTTCAATCAATTCTGTTGCCATCGTATATGCTGGTGATGAACCAAGTTTCCTACATTACTATATCGTCTTTCATAAGTTTCTGGTACAGGGCTATCTTCTCGTTGGCAAGGGAAATCATGCGCTCAAGTTCCTGTCGTTTGGATTCCAGTTCCATCAGATGCTTCTCAAGAATTTCTATCCGTATGTGTAAGGCAGGAGTAAAATTAGCAAGTTCTTCCCCTTGTTGAATTTTATCCAGTACACATCCGTCACGAGTAAATTCCGTGATCTCCTCAAGCGACAATCCCAATTTTTTTAATCTAATTAAACATTGTATATATGAAACCTCACTTTCGGTATAAATACGTGTCCTTCCATTTCTTCGATTTGGTTCCTGTAACACTCCAATTTTTTCATAATAGCGAATCGTATAAGGAGTTAACCCCGTTCTTTCTGATACTTGGCTTATAGTAAGCATTGTTTTATATGTCACTCCTTTTTTCTAAACCAAAATTTAAAACTATTATACATCTTTAAGTCAATTTAAAGTCGATATTTGCACCTCTAACTTCATTTCAAAGTTTGTGCTTGATTTCTAGTTGACTCTAACTTGTAAGCTAAAGTTGCTTATTGATATACATGAAAACAAAAAACAACCTAAAGATAAAAGGAAATGGTGTCAAACTTATTTTGATGGAGGTATAAACAATGAACAACAAATATTTCACGATTCAACAAGCAGCGGAAGGTATCTGGGGTGCTATTTCGGTACCTGGTAGTGGTTCTCTGGGGAATGCGGCAATTATTGACCTTGGGGATTTGACCGTTGTTGTGGACACAACCAACCTACCGCATTCTGGTGCTTTGTTACGTCAATCCGCAGAGCAATTAACGAATAAACCAATTAAATATGTGATCAATACTCATTTCCATGGAGATCATGTCAACGGCAATCAGGAATTCATGGAAAGTGATTTTATATCTACCGTTTGGACAAGAGATTTGCTATCTGAAATGGGTAAAGTGAATATTGATCTAATGCAACAAAACATTCAGAAGTTAATAAATAGCCTGCATCAAGTACATTCACAAGAAAAAAATCCGCACATGTTAACCGAAATCGGTTATGATCTTTCTGTGCAGAGAGCTCTATATAATGCTATCCCTTCCCTTCGTAGAGTGATACCCACGATAACTTTTGACGATAAACTAGTTATAAAAGGAGCAAAACGCACTGTCGAAGTTTTATCCTACGGAGGCGGCCATTCTTTAAGCGATGCCGTTGTTTACGTGCCTGAAGAACGAACCTTAATTGCTGGTGATTTAATAACCAACAAGACGATTCCGGTCATGCCATACGGTAATCCATACGCTTGGATACGCATCCTAAAACGCATTCAAAGAGATCTGAAGGTAGATACTGTTATTCCCGGGCATGGGGATGTGTCCACTCCAGATAAAATTCTAGATGTCATTCGCTTTTTAGAAAAAACGATCGCTTATGTGTCTGAAGCTGCGACGAGCGGAAAACCAGAGTCTTACTGGTTAAATGAAGGTGTACTAAATGGTTATGAAGATTGGCATCTAGCTCAGTATTTCAGATGGAATTTTCGCTGGCTCTTCAATACAATGCTTGTTCAAAATAATAGATGAGACACAACTAGAACTCCCTTTAACTCCACCAAATTCAAAAGGCCAGTTCTGAATGTCAAACCGGCGGCACGTTTGGGTATTTTCAAACGTAATTGGCAGTCTACTTGTTAGGTTAACCTGCTCGTTAGCTTAATGAAGCAACGTCAGTCTAATACTTTATTTTTCAGTCTAGAACTTTATTTTCTTTTGACAATAGCGGCAGTATGGACATGAGGTTGATCCATACTACCGCTATTTTTTGTTTCTGGAACGAATATGCCTAACTTACTTGCGAGCGAAGGTGTTATTTTGGAGAATTTTTTCGGTATTCGGATGGAGTTACCTTGTTGACCGTTTTGAACATCTTGGAGAATAGGAGTACATCTTTATACCCTACAGACCGAGCAATATCTCCGATTTTAAGGGAAGTATTTCTTAATAGGGAGCACGATTTTTCCATCCTCAAATGTAATAAAAATTCCTGCGGTGACTTATTTAGTTGCTGTTTAAATAAACGATGCAAATACGAACGGTCAATTGAAATGTACTTGGCAATATCACTTACGGTAATGAAGTGTGAATAGTTTTGTTGAATGAAGAGAAGCGCTTCTTTAATATACCGCTGCTGTCTTACCTCAGGGTTGACTTCCTGATTAGGGTAAAGTTCAAACATCAGATACAGAAATTCATACAGCTTGGATGTAAGCAACAGGTCTTTGTTGGATTTCAGCGTAGAAGAAACCACGATGCTCTCCATACAGCGGGCAAGGCTGCCCTCCGCTTCAAACCGGAAAATGGGATTGTCCCTATGGATACAGGTCCGGCTTAGATATTCTTTTGCTTGCACCCCATTAAAACCAATCCAGGCATATTCCCATGGGTCGAGCTCATCCGCTTCGTAGTAAATTAAAACCTTCGGTTCAATAAAGAAAGCATCGTTTTTCTCCAAATGATAGATTTTATCGTTGACTTTAAAGATCCCTTTTCCTTTTAAAATAAAATGCACCATATACCCGCTTCGAATGGCTGGACCATAAGAGTGTTTGCTGGTACAGCTCTCTTTGCCACATGTGTATAGATTGAGATCCAGATTGTTATAGGAATGATTGGAAAAATGCGAACTCATTTGGTTTCACCCCTTAATTCATCTCTGCATATTATCACACTGTTTCATATAGAGTCTACATTATTCCATATAATTATTAAAACTATTCAATTATTATTAGAATGTAAACGATAAGCAAACAACATAATTTATAATTTTGGGAAATCATACTATTAGCGCTATAAGGGGGTTGCTATGGCTATATACATCGATAAAGAGAAGCTTCTATTCCATTTACAAGGTAGCAATACAAGTTATGTCATGCAGGTTATACGAGGTGGTTATTTATCCCATTTGTATTGGGGAAAGAAAATTCAGAACTATCGGGGGAGCAATAGAATCATCTTTATGGATAGAGGATTTTCGCCCAATCCCGATGGCGAGGATCGAGCCTTTTCACTGGATACCATCCCGCAAGAATATCCGTCATTTGGGAATAGCGATTTCAGGATTCCTGTGTATCAGATTCAATTGGAGAATGGTTCTACCGTGACCGATTTCCGGTATAAAGAACATCGGGTTTTCCAAGGCAAACCAAAATTGAAAGGGCTTCCTTCTACGTATGCAGAGGATGATGGCGAAGTAGCAACACTGGAAATCGTCCTTGAAGACCCATTAATTGATGTAAAGGTTGTACTATCCTATAGCCTATATCAAAAGCGGGATGTCATTACCCGTTCAGTCCGTTTCGAGAATGAAGGTCGGCAACAGCTAAAACTGCTTAGAGCGTTAAGTGCCAGTGTGGATTTTCGAGATGATGAATATGAACTCATTACCTTGTACGGTGCGCATAACAATGAAAAAAATATAGCAAGGAGAAAAATTTTACCCGGAATTCAAATGGTAGACAGCTGCCGTGGCGCTAGCAGCCCTCAACAGGCACCCTTTATGGCACTTGTAAGAAAAGGGACAGATGAAGAACAGGGTGAAGTGTACGCCTTTAATCTGGTGTATAGCGGGAACTTTACGGCCCAGACTCAGGTAGATTCCTATCGGAACACAAGAATCACGATGGGGATTAATCCTTTTGATTTTACATGGCTGCTTGAACCAGAGGAATCGTTCCAAACGCCAGAAGTGGTCATGGTATACACCGAAAATGGCTTGGGCGGTATGTCGAGAATTTATCATGATTTATACAGGAACAGATTATGCCGTGGGCCTTTTCGTGACAAGGAGCGGCCGATCCTGATTAATAACTGGGAAGCTACCTACTTTAACTTTGATGCCAACAAGATTGAGCAGTTGGCGAAGGAAGCTCAAAGTGTGGGAGTGGAGCTGTTTGTATTGGATGATGGGTGGTTTGGAAAACGAGATGATGACAATACTTCATTAGGCGATTGGGTGGTGGATCGTCGCAAACTTCCAGATGGATTGCCGGATCTTGCAAACCGCATTCGAAATCTGGGTATGGAGTTTGGTTTGTGGTTTGAACCTGAAATGGTATCCATAGACAGCGACTTATACAGAAAGCATCCCGATTGGTGTATCCATGTCCCTGATCGTCCGTATACGTTGGGAAGAAATCAGCTTATGTTGGATTTATCGAGGAAGGAAGTGTGTGAGTACGTTATTAAATCGGTTTCGGATATTTTATCGGATGTTCCAATTACTTATGTAAAATGGGACATGAATCGTCACATGACGGATGTGGGTTCGGCAGCCTTGCCACCTGAGAGACAAAGGGAGACTGCGCATCGTTATATCCTAGGACTCTATAATATTATGGAAGAGCTTACATCAAAGTTCCCCAATGTCTTATTCGAGAGCTGTTCTAGCGGAGGAGGCCGTTTTGATGCCGGCATGCTCTATTACATGCCTCAGACCTGGACGAGCGATAATACGGATGCCATTTGCCGACTGAAAATTCAATGGGGAACAAGTCTTGTCTACCCTCCGATTACCATGGGGGCACACGTTTCCACAGTACCCAACCATCAAGTGGGCAGAATAACTCCCTTGGAGACAAGAGGTTATGTCGCCATGGCCGGGAATTTAGGATATGAGCTGGATTTGACGACGTTAACCGTTGAAGAAAAAGAAGTGGTGAAAAAACAGATAGCTCTATATAAAGAAATGAGATCGCTCATTCAGTTTGGAAATTTTTACAGAATAATTAATCCGTTTGATGAAAATGAAGCCGCATGGAACTTTGTGTCGGAGGACCAAACGGAAATGGCGGCCAGCTATTTCAAGGTTTTATCCCAACCCGCTGCCGCGATTAAAACGTTAAAATTCAAAGGTTTGAATCCAGACTACGTTTATAGAAATGTAGAAACCGGTGAGCTGTTCGGCGGTGATGAATTAATGCATGTCGGCATAACGCTTGCCAGGGTGAAGCAAGACTTTTTAGGCATGTTCTGGAGATTTGTTAAAGAAGAGATCTGATTCAGCTAGGGGAGGGTTTACTAGATGGAAGCAAAAGAAAAGCGGTATAAGCACATTTCTCAAGAAATTTTAAAATATATCGGTGGTGAAGAGAACATTATCGGTGTGGCCCATTGTGCCACAAGATTAAGAATTGTACTTGAGGACAATGAAAAAGCGGAATTAAAGAAGATTGAAGATATTGATCTGGTTAAAGGTGTTTTTATAGCGGGGGATCAACTGCAGATCATTTTTGGAGCAGGGTTGGTCAATAATATCTATGCCGTGTTCTCCAAACTGACCGGAACAGAAGATATGTCATTAAGTGATGTCAAATCAAAGTCCGCACAAAAGCAAAATCCTTTTCAAAAAGCCATTAAATCGCTGTCAGATGTTTTCATTGAGATCATGCCGGGAATTCTCGCCGCCGCATTGTTAATGGGGATAACCGGGCTGTTAGGTCAGAAGGGGTTATTTGGTCCTAAATCGATTGTGGAGATGTATCCAATTTTTCAAGGTATTAATCGCTTTGTTCAAATCGTTTGCACGGGTATTTTCACCATCCTGCCGCTGCTTGTTGTTTATTCTGCAACCAAGAGATATGGTGGTCGTCCTATTCTGGGGCTTGTGCTGGGTGCGATTATGCTTCATCCGGCCCTGGCGGATGCCTTTGAGGTAGCTAAAGGGAGTCAAAATCCGGAATCGATCAGTCTTTTCGGCCTTCCCGTACAGTTGGTTGGATTTCAGGGTGGTATTATTATTGCGCTAATGATGGGATATGTGGTAGCCAAGTTGGATCAGTTTTTTAACAAAAAGGTTCCAGACATGATTAAACTATTTTTGGCTCCTTTGCTGACGGTCTTTGTTTCTTCCCTGCTATTGTTCACGATTATCGGCCCTCTTGGGCGAGAGTTGGCCAGTCTGGTCACCGTTTCGCTGCTTTGGATGACGCAAAATCTTGGAATATTCGGTTTTATGTTTTTTGCAGGCATTCAGCAGATCATTGTTATTACAGGCTTACATCATGTTATGGGTGCGGTAGAAGCGCAGCTGTTAACCGATACAGGCAGAAATTTTATCAACCCATTGGCATCAGTAGCTTTGATGGCTCAAGGGGGCGCTGTATTGGGGTATATTCTTTTGAATCGCAAAGACACTAAAGTTAAAGAAATGGGTTATTCTGCATTCGGGTCTGTACTTTTTGGAATCTCGGAACCAGCGATCTTCGGGGTCACTTTAAAGTATAAGTTCCCCTTAGTTGCTGGATGCCTCGGAGGAATGGTTGCGGGAGCATATGTATATTTAAGTAAACTGACAGCCATAGGATTCGGAACCACGGCTCTTCCGGGCTTTGCAATTGCAGCGTCGGATTATCACGGTCATATCAATTATCTTGTCGCTCATCTTATTGCCCTGTTATGTGGAGCATTATTTACCTTGGCTTACGGTGCTATCAAGAGCAAGAGGTCACGAGCCTGAACCAAAAGAACATTAGCAGGTTGAAAAAAATTAAGCTTTTATGAAAACGGTTAAAGGAAGAGAATATTTGTGGAATGGACAAGAGAGCATAGATGAAAAATTAAAAGGGCCGTCCTCCGTCGTTATAAACGACCGAGGATGGCCCTAAGTTTTACATAGGTATGCATGTACATTCGTTAAAGCTAATCGATACCACCATCGCTTTCAATCAGCCCTTTGCCGATTACATTGGCCGAAACCGGAGGCATGCCAAGCTCCCGAGACCATATGGACAACTGCCCAATATGGTGGATCTGGTGGGCAATGACATGACGCATCACCTCGCCCCAGGCATCCATTACAATCCTGCCGTCCGGGAGGTGATCTTCAAACCTTTTCCGTTCCAGACCATCATGCCAGGCGAGCACGAACGGCTCAACATCGAGTCGGGATTTTGCATCCAGCTCACGGACTTTGTCGAGCGTATCATACAGAGAGAAGTCCTCCTGAAAATCGGGTTTGCCCTGAATTGTTTGAATCCAGCTCCACTCCACATCAACGATATGAAAGAGTGTCTTTAGAATGCCGCCGACTCCGCCGACACGTTGTTTCAGTAATTCCTCCTGCGACACCTCTTCACACCAGCGGTACCATTGTTCCCGAATCAACCAGTTGTAACGAAAAAAAGTCTGCATCCATCAACCTCCAGAGCCATATTTGAGAATCATCTCCACCAGTTTACCATGGAATGCCAAAAGGGCTGTCTCATTCGTAGAAAATCTACTTTTGAGACAGCCCTTATTATAGGATAAGAATGTTGCTACTGGCTTATTTCTTTGCAGCCGCGTAACGTTTGTTGACTTCATCCCAGTTGATTACATTGTAGAAAGCTGAAATGTAGTCTGGGCGTTTGTTTTGATATTTCAGGTAGTAAGCATGCTCCCAAACGTCCAGTCCAAGTACCGGAGTCAGACCTTCAAACAGCGGGCTATCTTGGTTTGGAGTGCTAGTGATCGCCAGTTTGCCGTCTTTGCCGACAACCAACCAAGCCCAGCCGCTACCAAAACGAGTTGTAGCTGCTTTAGTGAAGTCTTCTTTGAATTTGTCATAGCCGCCCAGTTCATTGTTGATTGCTTCAGCAATTGCATCTGTTGGCTGTCCGCCACCGTTAGGACCGATAACTTCCCAGAACAGGCTGTGGTTGTGATGTCCACCACCGTTATTGCGAACCGCAGTGCGGATGCTTTCTGGAACGCTGTCCAGATTAGAGATCAGATCCTCCAGGCTTTTGCTTTGCAGTTCGGGAGCGCTCTCCAGAGCTGCGTTCAAGTTTGTAACATATGTGTTATGGTGACGATCATGGTGAATTTCCATTGTCTGTGCATCAATGTGCGGTTCCAATGCGTCTTTTGCGTAAGGAAGTTCTGGTAATTGAAATGCCATAGTAAAATCCCTCCTGGTTATATGGTTGGGTAAGTGTTCCTATGTAATAATACCCTCGACAGTTATATTAAACCGCATTCAGCATATTTAATCAACATTTTTGTTTGTAAAATAGCAAACTGGGCAATACGGCCTGGTAGATAGCATGTCCAAAAACCCGCTTGGAATACACAATACATAGGTAATAAGAGGTAAATTGTGAACATTAAAATGTAAACGCTTTATATACAGCGCTTACATGAGAAAAAGGGATGTATTCCGTCAAAAAGTATGGTTTAATGGTCAAGGAAGCAGAAATTTCGGCTTTTTTGTCGTCTGCTATAATCTGTCATGTCTATGACATGACGAACTTGAGGGCATACACCCTTTTCCTGTTCTTCATTTCATATATAGCAGATCGTATGCATTTTTATCATAATGCCTTGTGATTAACACCATGATAAGAAATTTAAGGATTTATGTAAAAATGACGGTGCTGTCTCAATTTTTTTATTATGCTTACGAAAAGGGAGATATTACTTATGCACGTTCGTTCCTTTCAATTAAGTGATGTGAACTCAGTAACGGAACTCATGCAAATTGCCTTGTCAGAGGAGTGCTACAAAGAGACGGTGAAAGCATTTGCCCGTCAGCTTTCGTGGGATTCCGGTTTGATTATCGTTGCAGAAGAAGAGGGAGAGATCGTGGGTGCTTTGATCGGCACGATCGATCAGAATGATGGTTGTTACTATCGTATCGCTATTCACCCGGATCGTCGTCGGATGGGAATCGGCAAATCGCTTGTGGAGTCCATGGAGCAGCGTTTTCAGCAACGTAAGGTTAGCCGTATTTGGGTAGCAGGGGACAAGCATAACAGTGTGGCCATGCCTTTGTACGAAGCGATGGGCTATGGAGCAAGCCAGATTTTACAGGCTTTTCAGAAGCTGAGTATTTTGGCGCCTCATTAATCGGGAATCGAAATAAAGAGAATTGAATAACATTAAGTATAATATTTACATTTAGAGCATATCTGAGTAACCGTTGCAATCGGGTACGGGATATGCTTTTCTATTTATAACAGGGTTGAGGAGGTTTAATTATGGACGCTTTGGCTCCTTCGTCAGGCCCGCCTCCCTCGCCGGAAACGTCCAAACAAGCAGGTCGCTCTGGTTACATACGCGATTGGTTAGTCACTCTTCTGATTGCCATGGTCGTCTTGCTGCTTCTGAACCTGTTTGTATTTAACTTGTCCACGGTCAGAGGACATTCGATGCAGCCGACGCTAATGGAAAGCCAGCATTTATTCGTCAACAAGCTGGTTTATAATTTTCATGATCCGGGCAGGGGGGACATTGTGATTTTAAAAGATCCCGATTCCAAGCTGTCGAGCCCAAGATTTTTAGTGAAAAGAGTCATAGGTATTCCCGGAGATGTAATCCGAGTTGAACATAATCATTTGTATGTGAACGGTGAACTGCTAAATGAACCCTACACCAACTCTGACGTGGAGGATGGTGATTATGGTCCTTTTACGGTGGAGCCGGAGCACTTTTTTGTCATGGGAGATAATCGCCATACTGCAGCAAGCAAGGATAGCCGCTATTTTGGAAGCATTAAATCTCAAGATTTACTGGGACGTGCAGAATTTATATTTTGGCCGATATCTGAGTGGAAATGGCTATAGAGCAACTAAAGTCTGAAATTAATGCGGAACACGTCCGAACCGATCTGGACCATGACGGAGCAGGCGGTTACCGATGAGGAAAGGAAGAGGATGATGAAAGAAGTGATGGTATATACCGACGGTGCTTGTTCGGGAAATCCGGGTCCTGGGGGCTGGGGGATTGTTTTGCTGTATGGGGAACATCGTAAAGAGCTGTCAGGTGCCGAGAAAATGACGACAAACAACCGTATGGAGATCAAGTCCGTGATTGAAGCACTGAAGCTGCTCAAGGAGCCTTGCCATGTAAAAGTACACAGTGACTCTGCCTATGTCGTCAATTGCTTCAAACAGGGCTGGATTAAGAATTGGCTTCGTAATGGCTGGCGCAACAGTAAAAACCAGCCAGTGGAGAACAAGGAACTATGGGAAGAATTGTGGGAACTGATGGGTAAGCATGAGGTTGAATATGTGAAGGTTAAGGGGCACAGTGACAATGAACTGAATAATCGCTGTGATTTTCTGGCGACCAGTGCTGTTAAAAATTTACGGTAGCATCTGCTGCTATTTTCTGTTGAAATTTGAGATATGAGAATTTTGCAAATTCTCATATCTGTAATGATAAAAAGTGGAAGAGAGGTGAGTATCGGATGCAACGCGGATTGACTCAGGCGGCTGCCGGAACCGCTTCGACTTGGGCTTCGCTCAAGCAGGAAATTATTGAGGCGGCTCCAGGGCTGGGTATCGACTCCATCGGGTTCGCATCCGCCGACCCCTTTCTGTCTCTGAAAGCTATATTGGAAGAGCATCGTGCGAAAGGCTATGAATCCGGCTTTGAGGAGCCAGATATTGATAAGCGGATCTACCCGGAGCTGTATGGCTCACAGCCTGCATCTCTGATTGCTATTGCGGTGGCGTACCCTTCTAAAATGAAGGACCCGCCGAAGTCGGACAAGGGGAAGTACCGTGGTATTTTGGCGCGTTCATCCTGGGGGAAAGATTATCATCTGGTACTACGCGAAGCGATGGAAAAGCTTGAGGCTTTTATAAGCGAGCGGGTGCCTGATGCCATTATGAAAAACATGGTGGATACCGGAGAATTGTCGGATCGGGCCGTTGCGGAACGGGCAGGGATTGGCTTTAGCGGCAAAAATACGATGATGATTTCACCGACGCTGGGTTCATGGATCTATCTAGGTGAGCTGTTGACGAACATTCCTTTCCAGCCAGATGAACCGGTAACGGAGGGTTGCGGCGAGTGTACCAAATGTTTGGACGCCTGTCCTACGGGCGCGCTTGTGGGTCCTGGACAGCTGAATGCCCAACGGTGTGTGTCCTTTTTGACGCAAACGAAGGGCTTTCTGGATGAGGAGTTTATGCGGAAGATAGGGAATCGGCTGTATGGATGTGATACCTGCCAAATGGTATGCCCTAAAAATCGGGGTCTCAACTGGGATCACCATCCCGAGCTTACACCCGATCCTGAAATTGTGAAGCCGTTGCTGCTGCCGTTATTGGATTTGAGCAACCGTGAATTCAAAGACCGATTTGGACAAAGTGCGGCGGCTTGGCGGGGGAAGAAGCCCATTCAACGCAATGCAGTCATTGGACTGGGCAATTTCAAAGATATCAGTGCGGTGCCCAAATTAACGGAGATTTTATTGGATGATCCGCGTCCCGAGCTGCGAGGCACGGCGGCGTGGGCTTTGAGTCGAATAGGAGGGGAAAACGCTATGACAGCGATCAAGCAAGCATCAGAGAAGGAACAACATGAGCAAGTACGCGAAATGATCGCGCAAGCGCATTCCAAACTAGAGGAACAAGAGCAGGCAGAAGAGCTAAAGGCATCTGAATTATCAAAATCAGAAGTAACGGCCGGGGATTCACAGGGTCCAACCACCATTTATTATGATGAGATGGAGACACCTGTGGGCACGTTAACGCTGTGCGCTACGGATCGGGGGCTGTGTCGAATAGACTATGGCGTTTTTCATGCGAAGGAAGCACTGCTTCAGCAATGGGCCCGAACATGGATTGGGGAATACGTCTATGTGCAGGAGCCGGAAAAGCTGTGCGAAGCCGCGGATCAACTGCGTGAATATTTTGCCGGAGAACGACGGGAATTCAGTATAGCCTATGATTTGAGAGGCACCCCTTTTCAAGAGCAGGTATGGCGTGCACTGCAAAATATTCCGTACGGACAAAGTGTGTCCTACAAAGATATTGCGGAATCGATCGGACGAGCCAAGGCGGTACGTGCTGTGGGTGAAGCCAATAACAAAAATCCGTTACCCATTCTGTTTCCATGTCACCGGGTATCGGGTGCTAATGGAAGTTTGGTCGGTTATGCTGGAGGCTTGCCAGTTAAGACGAAGCTGCTGGAATTGGAGAAACAATAAGGACATATGTTTGCAAAAAGTGATTTGCTAGCTGTCCCATGTTTTGCTATGATAGGTTCGTGTGTAATTCAAGATGTTTCATATAAATATACAGAGGTGACGACTTCGTGGTGTGGAATATTGTCATTCCGATTATTACCCTGATTGCTGGTTTGGTTGGGGGATTTTTCATCGGTGCTTATTATCTTCGTAAACAGCTTGAGAAGATGCAAAACGACCCTGAAACGCTGCAAAAAATGGCTAAACAGATGGGTTACAACCTGAATGGGAAACAAATGCAAAAAGCCCAGCAGATGATGAAGAACCAACAGTTCTCCAAAAATCAGCCTGGTCCGCGTAAAAATCAGGGCCGTCGGAAATAATGAGCAACGTGAGTACGGATGCCGCATGAGGTTGCTGCATAGAGGAGGATTACTGTGGCTGGCGTAAAAGATTATATTAACCGCAAAGCTGCGGATAACCGTGATAAAATCGAGTACCATGTGGAGCAGATTCTACAACTGATCGGTGAGGACCCCAAGCGTGAAGGGCTGTTGGAAACACCGGCACGCGTTGCGCGCATGTATGAGGAAATATTTGCGGGTTATGAGATTGATCCCCGGGATGCGCTGGGTGTGACATTTGACGAGAATCACGAGGAGCTTGTGATCGTGAAGGACATCGTCTATTACAGCCAGTGTGAGCACCATATGGCTCCTTTCTTCGGAAAAGTGCATATCGGCTATGTACCCAGCGGCAAAATTGTAGGACTGAGCAAGCTTGCACGTCTGGTAGAGGCAGTGACCCGCCGATTGCAGGTACAGGAGCGTATTACATCACAGATCGCTGATATTTTAAATGAAGCAGTCTCCGCTCACGGGGTTATGGTGGTCGTGGAAGGCGAGCACCTGTGCATGTGTGCAAGAGGTGTCAAAAAGCCTGGTAGCAAAACGGTAACGTCTGCGGTACGTGGTACGTTTCGTGATGATGCAGCGCAGCGCGCAGAATTTCTGTCGCTGCTCAAGGATTGATCGAACATCGCAAGACGTTTATGTGATGAACAAAAAAAGGGTGGTTTACGCATAGGCGTAGCCACCTTTTTTTGTTAACATCAGAAATAGAGACGACGGGATAGCCGCCTTAAAATACAATTAGCCTATGGATAACAGCTATTTTTACAGATAGGGGATAACGTATGGAGAATGTACATAGATCAACAGAAAAAACAACAGCTTTGCCTGAGTTGCAGTGGTTTGAAGCGCCACTCGCGGCCACTCAGGAGGACGTTTTGTCTCCGCTGGCTTGGGAGGAGCTGGCCTGTCGGCAAGTAGGGAAAGGAGCTGCACCCATTTTGCATCTATGGCGGCATCCGTCAGCGCTTGTGATCGGTCACCGGGACCGCAGGCTTCCCTACGCCCCACAGGCGATGGAGCGAGTGCGCAGCGCGGGAACCTCGGTATGCGTACGCCCCTCGGGTGGAGCAGCCGTCATGCTGGACAGGGGGGTGCTGAACCTGTCCTTGATCCTGCCGAATCCACAGCGGGCTATCAGCCTGCATGAGGATTTTCGGCTCATGGCAGCGCTAATTGCCGATGCGCTGGTTCCGTGGTCTGGCGAGGCGCAGACCGGAGAAATCCCCGGGTCCTTCTGTCCCGGGGATTACGATGTCAGCGTCCGGGGCCGCAAGTTTTGCGGCATTGCACAGCGGCGCCAAGCCAAGGCGTATATCATCACAGCCTTCGTGATGATTGAGGGCAGTGGTGTAGAGCGTGCACAGGCGGTACAGGAGTTCTACACAGAGGCAGCCGGGGACACGTCGGCAGGCGTGCAGCAGCAGGATTACCCCCGGGTGAATCCAGCAACAATGGGTAGCCTGGCAGAGCTGGCTGGAGTGCCGTCTGTTGAGGCGTACACGGCATCTCTGCGCCGTGTCGTTGAGAGCCGGACAACCGTTTTACCTGCCGATGGCTGGCTGTTACAACCGGAAGGATGGACCGAACAAATGGCAGCACTCAGAGAGCGATACGATTTGCAGGTGTAGTCTGTCTTTAGCTTAGAAGCCTATTAGTGCGTGTTCAAAAAGTCGGCTTTTCAGGACCGAGAAAGTTGGATGAAGCTAGGGACTGAGTAGCGGAGCGTAGACAGATCTACGTGAGCAACGGAAGGCCCGGCTGAATTCAAGATTCGACGTCGAATCCGCTTCTTGAATAGCTTCGTTATGGAAAGACAACTTTTTGAACAACCTCTAGAAGGGTTGCCATCTCAGTTTGGAGGCTTGGGTATAGCGCTCTGCAACCTCTGGCCAGTTAACGACATGCCACCAATCTTCAATGTATTTGTTGCGTTCGGCCTGATGCTTTAAGTAATATGCATGTTCCCATACATCTAGCGCTAGCAGCGGAATGGACTCCCATTGAGTCAGATTCTGGTGCTTTTCGGCCTGCAAAATTTCAAGTCGTCCCGCGCGTGGACTCCATACCAGGATAGCCCAGCCGCCACCCTCGACCTTTTCGGCTGCTGAACTGAATTGCTTTTTGAATGCAGCGTAGCTGCCAAAATCCTTTTTAATCTGTTCAGCCAGCGGCCCACTTGGGTTTCCACCGCCTTGAGGACTCATGATCGTCCAAAAAAGAGTATGCAGATAATGGCCTGCGCCGTTGAATGCCAGTTCGCGTTCCCAATGTTTTACGAGATCAAAATCACCTGTTTTTCGGGCTTCTTCCAGCTTCTTTTCCGCTTTATTCAGGTCATTCACATAGCTCAAATGATGCTTGTCATGGTGAATGCGCATCGTTTTTTCATCAATATACGGTTCAAGCGCATTATAGGGGTAAGGGAGCGGTGGGAGTCGATGTCCTCCAATAGGAACCGACCGGCCGATTGAGGTTTTTTCCGTTGCCGAAGGTTGAGCCTGGCTGGATTTGACGCCTTTAGTCGTCCATGTGCCTTCTCCCCTTATGCCTGCCTGACGTTCTCGAAACGCTTCCTCTGGGTAATTCTCACCCTCTGTCGCTACATGATACAACCCAGCAGCCCTTGCGATGGAGCCAGGTTCTTGAAAGGGGGTTGTCGAGATTAGGAAATATTGGCTTTCATGTGCCGCGTGTAATACAACTCCAGCAGATTTTGGCTGCTGACGCAATGCATGACTGTGCTCGCTCAGCAGACCGAGCTGCCGTACATACTCCTGTGACTGGCGGTTTGCGGTTTGTAGCAAATCGTCCAATCGACGATTTAATTCTTGTGAGTCAGGCTGAGCGTTTAATGCTGACTCTGACGATGGCATCTTTACAGATGATGATGCGTCTAATCCCCTTGACTGTTTTGGAGGTTCAGTGAATTCGTGTGTATGTGCTTGTGGGGCAGCCGACAGCTGTTTCCATTCCTGATGCCACGCCTGATCTGCCGGATCAAGTGCGCTCCGTTGCTCTTCAAGCAACTCTATGGCGGTGCGTTCCGTCTGTTCGAATACAGTCCGCCAATCATCCAGCAGCCGTACATAAGTAGGCTCCAGTCCCTCGGTAGCGGATTTAATCACTTCCACATGCCAACTTTCCTGCTGCTTCCAATGCCGAATTTCCTCCAGCACACGTAAGGGCAGGAAAGACCCATAAGTACTCAGCATCGTTTTATACCTCCCGTATCCCACTATGGCTATCCGGCGGATCTGGCAGATCTGCCCTGGATGCATACGTACCCAGTATATTCGCTGTCCTATCGGGAATATGTCTATGAACTCGCTTAATTTGGTCACATCTGTTACGTAGAACAAGAATACCATGGTAAACGAAAAAGAAGCCCAGCTACGGCACGGGTTAGTGTCCGTAGGCAGGCTTCTTCAAGGTGAAGAATTAAATACAGTTTTTTTGAAAAATAATTCTTTACTTTGTAGTCGTTTGTTTGTGGGCATCAGCGATCGTTTTCTTGTCCTCCAGCTCCTGTACACTGCTTAGAAACGTCGATACCCGCCGTAGATATTCACGGGGATGCTCTCTGAAAATAAGCTCATGTATTCCGTTTTTGACAATCCATACACTGGAAAGTGGGTTGGTTTGATTGGCAGCGAGCTTTTCCGCAATAGGATAAGGAGCCTTTTCATCCTGTGTACCATGCACAAACATGATCGGGAACGGATAGTTTTCCTTTTTAACCTCCTGATATGGAATCTGATGCAAGCTGGTGCCGTTCAAGACTGGAAACAGCAACTCCAGAATTTCCAAAGACGGATGTCTTGGCAGGTTAATTTGATTGTGAATGTTATGGTACAGCGTATCCGGCTCCAACAGGAAAGTGCTGTCCAAAATCATTGCGTCCACATCCTTGGTTTGCAAGCCCGCCTGAAGAGCGGTTCCTGCCCCCATGGAGAAGCCCCATACGATAATCTCCGACGAGCCGCGTTGCTTCGCAAGCTGGATCGCTCCGAGAAGCTGCTGGGATTCCGCTTTGCCTCCGGTTGCGACTGATTTGCTGTTTTGTGACGCGAATCCATAATCGAACATGACCACATTAAAGTTCAAACTGTGGGCATAATGCGCCAGATCATACATGGGAATCCAGCTTTCTTCGCGGTTAGCTCCATAACCATGGCTGAAAATAATCGTTTTCCGCGATTGATCCGCCGGGATATACCAGCCTTGTACCATGCGGCTACCATCCTTGGCAGGGAAGCTGACTTCCTCATAAGGCATGTTTTTGGCCTGCATCGGATTAGAGTACAGCGGCGCGACGGTAGGATTCGTAAGTACCCATGCGATGTAAGCATGCAAGGCAATAAAACAAAACAACAGAAAAAAAACGACCGACAGCAGCAGAGCAATCACAACGTGCTTGAACCGCAGCAGACGGGGATTAAAGAGTGGGGTGGACGGCTCCTGAACAGCGGTCTGTAGCTGAGAGTTGCGCTGGGATGTAGAAATCATGTAAGAGCCTCCTTATATAAAATTGATCTTCGTTTCAATAGAATTTAGGTATAATTCCACTTGAAAATGATAGTGTATATCCGTATAGATACCTATTATCGTATGATGGGGGTTATCCAAAGTCAACGCCTGAACCGGAAAAGTAAAAATGATGCAAAGAATTGTCGATGTTTGTTCTCGTTCTGTAATATGGTTGTCACATAAACATCGGTTTACAGTAGCCGCGACTATTCTATATAATTTATGTAACCATGTTTCATAGTGTGAAACGAATATGGATACAAGAGGAGCGGTTCACGAATGGAAGACCGTAAATTAACCGTTCGCGCTGTAGAGCGTGCACTTGATATATTGCTGTGTTTTACCGCAGATTCGGATCTTGGCCTAACGGAGATTGCCTCCAAAATTGGTCTACATAAAAGCACGGTTCATCGGCTGCTGACTACGTTGGAGGATCGGGGCTTTGTCGTTCGGAATGCCGAAACGGAAAAATATCGACTTGGCTTCCGCATTTGGGAGCTATCCACACATTTGTCCCAAAGTGACGAGCCGGCGGTGTTGTTACAGCCTGCAATGGAAGGACTGCGTGACCGTCTGGGCGAAACGGTCAGCTTGTACTTACGGGACGGCAGCATGCGTATTCGCATACAAGCCGTGCAGAGCAATCAGGCGATCCGCAGGGTTGCGCCTGTGGGTGCGCGTATGCCGCTGGCTGTAGGAGCCTCCAGTAAGGTGCTGGCTGCCTTTATGCCGCCGCAGGAGCTGGAAGCCCTGCTAAGCGGGAATGAATGGCCGCCCTCGGTAGACGCGGAGGTCTATAAAGCCCAGCTGCAGGACATTCGCGAGAAGGGCTATGCGACCAGCTATGAAGAACGGGAGCCAGGGGCCGCTGCTGTGGCAGCACCAATTGTGAACCGGAAGGGACAGGTCACTGCGGCTTTATCTGTATCCGGTCCGGTCAGTCGGCTTGCACCCGAGACGCTACATGACTTTGCTCCGATTTTGATCGAAGCGGCGAAGGAAATGGGGCTTATGCTTCCGTAACAAGAATGAATGCAGTTGAAGCAAGCAAAGTGATTTGGTGAGGAGCGTCTTCTTGCTAAATGGAACCTAGAAGGGTTGCCAAAGCCATAAATTTGAAGTAGTCTGATAAGGATGGCGGGATGTCTGTTATGTCCGCCTCATGTGAATAGAAGTATCGCAGTTACTGGGGGAGCCTGTAATGCCGGGCTGAGATGGAATCGTGTAAGATTCCGGACCCTTTGCACCTGATCTGGATCATACCAGCGTAGGGAAGTAATCGGCCATTGAAATGTATACGCAGCTGCTGTCTACGGTGACGCATTGGAATAGGATTATTCCACATGTGCACGGTCTGGATAGCTGCCTCGTTAGATTAGCCGGTTCCCTCGGGAACCGGCTTTTTTGCATAGATCAGCGCCACCCTGGGAATGGTTCCGGATCGGTGTGTCATTTCATCGAAACAGGAGGAATGGACAATGAAGCCGACAGAAGTAGAAGGAACAAAAGGAACAGAATTTAAATCAGCAGAAGTAAGGTTGGCAGGAACAAGGGAAGTTGGGGTAGAGAAGACAAACGGGGAGCAAGCCAGTGGGGTAACGCCCTTTCCAGGGAGCCGTAAGGTATATATTCAAGGCTCGCGGCCGGACATTGCCGTCCCAGAGCGGGAAATTGCTCTTCATCCTACACATACGCCGCAGGGCACGGAGCATCATGAGCCATTGCGTGTGTACGATACGAGCGGTCCCATGACTGACGAAGCCTATCAGGTCGATATCCGTCAGGGCCTGCCTCCATTACGGCGAGCTTGGGCACTGGAACGGGGCGATGTGGAGGCTTACGAGGGACGCGCCGTCAAACCGGAGGATAATGGACTGAAACCTGGCTCCAAACGGGAGACAGTTGAATTTCCCGGCGTGACCAACCGTCCGCTTCGTGCTTCGCAAGGTCGTACAGTGACGCAAATGCATTATGCACGGCAAGGGATCATTACGCCCGAAATGGAATTTGCGGCGATCCGCGAAGGGGTGGAGCCTGAGTTTGTACGGCAGGAATTGGCGGCTGGACGAGCCATTTTGCCTTCGAATATCAATCACCCGGAAAGTGAGCCGATGGTCATTGGGCGTCATTTTCACGTGAAGATCAATGCGAACATTGGTAATTCTGCGGTTACCTCCTCGATTGAGGAGGAAGTGGAGAAAATGACCTGGGCTGTGCGTTGGGGCTCGGATACAGTTATGGACCTATCCACAGGCCGTAATATCCATACCACACGTGAATGGATCATTCGGAATTCTCCTGTACCGATTGGAACTGTGCCGCTGTATCAGGCACTTGAAAAGGTGAACGGCGAAGCAGAAGCGCTGACGTGGGAGTTGTATCGCGATACGCTGATCGAGCAGGCGGAGCAGGGAGTGGACTATTTTACAATTCATGCGGGTGTATTGCTGCGGTATATACCGATGACGGCGAATAGAATGACGGGAATTGTGTCCCGTGGCGGGTCGATCATGGCAGCCTGGTGCCTTGCGCACCATCAGGAGAATTTTTTGTATACACATTTTGAAGAAATCTGCGAAATTATGAAAGCCTATGATGTGGCCTTTTCTCTCGGGGATGGTCTACGTCCAGGTAGTATCTATGATGCGAATGATGAAGCACAGTTTGCAGAGCTGGAAACGTTGGGCGAGCTAACGCAAATCGCATGGAAGCATGATGTTCAGGTCATGATTGAGGGGCCGGGACATGTCCCTATGCATAAAATCAAAGAGAATGTGGATTTGCAAATGGAGATTTGTAAGGAAGCTCCTTTCTATACCTTGGGACCGCTCACGACGGATATTGCCCCCGGATATGATCATATTACTTCAGCCATCGGGGCGGCGATGATCGGTTGGTTCGGGACGTCCATGCTGTGCTATGTTACGCCTAAGGAGCATTTGGGTCTTCCGAATAAGGATGATGTCCGTGAGGGTGTCATTACCTACAAAATTGCGGCACATGCTGCCGATCTGGCGAAGGGCCATCCACGGGCGCAGCAGCGGGATGATGCTTTGTCCAAGGCACGCTTTGAGTTCCGCTGGCGGGATCAGTTCAATCTGTCGCTTGATCCCGAGCGGGCCTTGTCCTACCATGATGAAACGCTACCAGCAGAGGGAGCCAAGGAAGCACATTTTTGCTCGATGTGCGGCCCCAAATTTTGTAGTATGCGCATCACGCAGGACATTCGCGCCTATGCAGCGGATAAGGGGCTGAACACCGAAGAAGCAGTGGCCGCTGGGATGCGTGAGAAGGCAGAGCAGTATCGGGATGGCGGTCAGTAAAACGAATGTGTGAGTTTAGGAACGCATGAATCAAAAAAAGCCGTGGTTCTCTACAGTCGATGTAGGAAACTACGGCTTTTTGGCTTATGTAAAGCGAGTCATGCAACCGGATAAACGGCGCCTTATTTTTTACCCATTTTTTCATTCAAAATGTCCTGAAAGCTGAGCTTCTTCTCCGAGCTATCTTCTTTCTTCTGCATACTCACCGCGTTGGCACGTTGGTATTGGTGGTGAAAGGGCATCAGGGTGTGGACGGTTAAGTTCATTGTATTCATGTAGATCATTCCTCCAATTCCATATTGTCAAATTCAGATTGAGTTGCTTAGGACGTCTGTATAGGACTATTTGTATGTACTTGATGTCGCAATGCTATGTAGGTTGCTTGGTTATGTTTCAATCATTATACCCACATTTTTTCAAAGTAAAACGCTTTTGACATAAAACAGGAAGATGGTCATGTGTGTTCAAAATGCCGATTAGGAGGATGGTCGTTTTAGGGGAAAATGTGCCTAGGTCTAAAACAAGGGCTTGAGGCCCGTTTTCTTAGTTTAGTAGTCGGGATTGTGTTTTTTTGTCGAATAACCTTGTAAAAGGAGGGTTTTGCGGACTCCTCAAGTCAGGATTGAGGCAGTCTGGTGGCGAATTAAAGTGTCAAAGTTGTATTGACTTTATGTTTGGTAGTAGATACCATGAACTGGTTGTCAGCGTATTTTGACAACAAGAGTCAGCCAATCGATCTGGCGATTCATCCTTTGAAATGTTAGAGAGAGGATTAGAGCATATATGAAAAAATGTATTGCAGACATCGCATTTATTATTCTGGGTGCGTTTTTTTTCGCGCTAGCTGTTAATCTGTTTGTGATCCCGAATGAGTTTGGTGAGGGAGGTGTTACAGGGGTCACAATCATCCTGTACTACCTGTTTCAGTGGTCTCCCTCGATCGTTAATCTGGTGATTAATGGCTTGCTGCTGATTGTCGGATATAAATTTTTAGACAAGAGAACGACCTTGTACACTATCATTGCGGTCGCTTTTAACTCGCTGTTTTTACATTTAACAGTCAACTGGCGGATTGATTCGCATGAGCCGACGATTAATGCCGTTTTTGCCGGAGTTTTGGTGGGGGTCGGCATTGGCTTAATCGTACGGGTAGGTGGCACAACGGCGGGAACGGTCATTTTAGCCCGGATTGCCAACAAGTATCTGGATTGGAATATCAGTTATGGCCTGCTGTTTTTTGATTTGATTGTCGCATTCTCTTCCTATTTTATTATTGGCCCGGAAAAATTGATGCTAACTATCGTTATTTTGTACGTTGGTACGAAGGTGATGGACTTCATGATCGAAGGACTGAACCCCAAAAAAGCGGTCATGATTATTTCGGAGCACCAAGATAAAATTGCCGAGATGGTCATTACGAAAATGGATCGTGGAGTTACTGTCCTGTCAGGCCACGGTTATTACACTAAAAATCCAAAAGAAGTGCTGTATATCGTCATTAGTAAACAAGAGGTATCGGCGCTCAAAAAGATAGTGAAAGCCATCGACACAGCAGCGTTTATCACCATTCATGACGTGCGGGACGTGTTCGGAGAAGGTTTTCTGGATATTTCGAAGTAGCTCGCGTGCGAAGGTTAGGTTATAGGAGAACATAGTTGGAAGTCGGTCCTGAGGGATCGACTTTTTTGCTTTGAGATGTTTATTTTAATAATCGAAATAGAGTAGATAGATAATAACTTCTTTTCGAAACAGAAGAAAAGCTATTTTTTGTAAAAAATATTGTGAATGTGACTTTGATCTCTTATTTTTTTGAAAAATATGCATTATGATCTGACAATAATATATATTTTATTAAAATATATTCATTTTTTATATTGAAGTATTATAAATGCACTTACTTCTAAAATCAACTGAGAAACAGTTTCAAGTGAGGTTGTTTTGAGTGGAGAATAACTATGATTTAAAAAAAGAATTTAAAAAGCCGTGGATTCAGATTTCTATTTTATTTATTATATTGCATTTTATAAATTCATTTATTATATTGCCTTCAATGAACCCGCTAAAGCTCCCTTTAGCTTTTTTTATTGTGTCATCAGGAGCGATGATTATCTCTTTTCTTATTGTTGTCTTGTATCCAAAATTCTCGAAACATAGAGAACAATTTTCTGAAAATAATTTGGTTCCATATCGTAAAATATGTTCCAGTGTGTTAGTTGTTCTAAATTTTATTTTTCTTTTTTTAATGTTACTGTATTCAAATGCTATTTACTTCAGTCCCTTAAATATAGTTTTACTGGTTTCAGCGATATCGCACTTAACAGTAGGTGTCACATTCACTAAATTAACACCTAACCGTTTAATTGGTTTGAAGTTCCGTTGGCTGCTTTCGAATGAAAAGGCATGGAAGAAGACGCATCGTATCTCTGCTTATATTTGGATAGCCTTTGGCTTAATCGGGATCGCTATAGGATTAGGACAGGAAGTTAATGTGTATATGGTGCTCGCTTCTTGTTTACCGACGATGATTAGTTTTGTTACTTCTCTCTTTCTAAGCCATAGGTATAAAAATATAGACTGCTGATATCTGTATAATGCGGATCGATTTAGCATATTAGGGGGATTTCCATGAGGAGTAGATTGAATTTTTCTAATGTATTGTCTTTTCTTATTTCTGTTTTGCCTTTCATTATCTATCTTTTCATGTATCCGAGAATGCCTAGGAATGTAGCAATCCACTACAATTTCAATGATGTGGCTGACCGTTTTGTTGACAAATCCTCCCCTGAGGTATGGTTGTTGTGTGGAATTAGCCTCATATCTTTTATGATTATGCTTATGCTCCAACCCTATTTCAGGCGTCAGTTCAAGAGCGAAGAAGGCTCTGCAATCATGGAAAGCCTGCCTGGTCTCTTCACACTCCTTATAACCCTAGTGTTCTCAGTTCTCGGCATATGTTTCCTTTTAAAGGCTTAAAGCATGTAAAAAATCCCCTCTCAATGTGCAGTTTCCACTGCATTTGGAGGGGATTTTGTTATTTATACGCTCTTTACTCTTGAATCATTTGACGCAATACGGTTTGCAGAATACCACCGTTGTGGTAGTAGTCGATATCGACGGTGCTGTCCAGACGGGCAATTACCGGGAATTCGAACTTTGTGCCATCCTCGCGTTTAGCCACAACTGTAAGCTCTTGACCAGGCTTCACGTCATTGTTAATGCCGAGGATGTCGAAGGTTTCACGACCATTGAGGCCCAAGCTGGACCAGCCATAGCCTTCCTGGAATTGCAGAGGTAGTACACCCATGCCAACCAGGTTACTGCGGTGAATCCGCTCGAAGCTTTCGGCAATGACAGCCTTAACGCCCAGCAGAAGCGTACCTTTGGCCGCCCAGTCACGAGAGCTGCCTGTGCCGTATTCTTTACCCGCAATAACGATCAGGTTCTGATCGGCTGCCTGATATTTCATGGATGCATCATAGATGGACATTTCTTCATCCGTTGGCAAGTATTTGGTCACGCCGCCCTCGGTGCCTGGAGCCACATTGTTGCGGATACGGATATTGGCGAATGTACCGCGCATCATGACCTCGTGATTACCGCGACGGGAGCCGTAGGAGTTGAAGTCCTTGCGTTCCACGCCATGCTCCTTCAAATACAGTCCTGCCGGGCTGGAAGGGGCGATGTTGCCTGCTGGTGAGATATGGTCCGTCGTTACCGAATCATTCAACAGGGCAAGCACACGGGCATTACGGATTTCCTTGATATCCTGCACGCCATCCTGAAGTCCTTCAAAGAACGGCGGGTTTTGAATATAAGTTGAGTTTTCATCCCATTCATACAGTTCGCCTTCAGGAACCGGAATGGAGTTCCATTTTTCGTTGGCAGTAAATACATTTTCGTATTTGCGACGGAACATATCCGGGCTGAGAGACAGGCTGATGGCTTCCTTGATCTCCTCGGAAGTGGGCCAGATATCTTTCAGGTAGACTGGCTGATTGTCCTGATCGTAACCGAGCGGATCATTCACCAAATCAATGTTCACTGTACCTGCCAGCGCATAAGCGACAACCAGTGGCGGTGAGCCGAGATAGTTGGCTTTGACCTGCGCATGCACACGGCCTTCAAAGTTCCGGTTACCGGAAATAACTGCGCCAACCGTTAAATCATGGTCTGTGATAGCTTGACTCACTTCGTCAGGAAGTGGGCCGGAGTTACCGATACAGGTCGCGCAGCCATAGCCTGCCACATGGAAGCCGAGGGCTTCGAGCGGTCCGATTAATCCCGCTTTTTGCAGGTATTCCGTTACGACGAGGGAGCCTGGGGTCAAGCTTGTTTTAACATAGCCTGGCTTTTTGAGCCCGCGCTGCACTGCTTTTTTGGCCAGCAAGCCCGCACCGAGCATAACGCTTGGATTGGAGGTATTCGTGCAGCTTGTGATAGCCGCAATAACGACTGCTCCTGTACCTAACTCGCTGGTGGAGCCGTCCGGATGGGTCAGCGGAATCTTCTGTGCGATTTTTTCATCGCTCAGTCCATAGCCGCCCTTGTCCACCGGGGTACGAATAATGCCTTCAAACGTTTCTTTCATGCGGCTAAGCTCAACACGGTCCTGCGGACGTTTGGGTCCGGCGAGACTCGGTACAACCGAAGCTAGATCCAGCTCAATGGTATCGCTGAACACAGGGTCCGGTGTATCGGATGTGCGGAACATGCCTTGGGCCTTGTAATATTCCTCTACGAGGCTTACTTGCTCATCGGAACGTCCAGTGCTGCGCAGGTAGGCCAGTGTTTCCGCATCGACCGGGAAGAAACCAATCGTTGCGCCGTATTCCGGTGCCATGTTGGCAACTGTCGCACGGTCAGCCAAGCTGATGTTAGCCAGACCAGGCCCGTAAAACTCTACGAATTTGCCGACTACGCCTTTTTTACGCAGCATTTGTGTAACAGTGAGCGCCAGATCGGTGGCGGTAGAGCCTTCCGTCAGACTGCCTGTCAGCTTGAAGCCAATCACATCGGGAGTGACAAAATACAGCGGTTGCCCCAGCATACCCGCCTCTGCCTCAATCCCGCCGACACCCCAGCCAACAACACCAAGGCCGTTAATCATCGTGGTATGGGAGTCTGTTCCTACGAGGGAATCTGGAAAGACGACCGTTTCACCGTCAATGGTTTTGGTAGCGGCAACGGAGGCGAGATATTCCAGATTGACCTGATGGACGATACCTGTGGATGGCGGAACGGCGCGGAAGTTGTTGAACGCCGTTTGCGCCCAGCGCAGAAAACGGTACCGCTCCTCGTTACGTTCAAACTCTACATTAATGTTGTAATCCAGCGCATCACTGGTACCGAAAGCATCGACCATGACCGAGTGGTCGATAACGAGATCGACGGGAACGAGCGGATTGATTTGCTTCGGGTCCCCGCCTGCTTTTTTCACCGTATCACGCATAGCTGCCAAATCGACAACCACGGGGACACCGGTAAAATCCTGTAGCACGATGCGTGCAGGAATGAACGGAATCTCCTTGTTGGTGTCCCGATCCTCAGCCCAGCCTGTCAGCTGCTGTACATGTTCTTCAGTGATGGCGCGTCCGTCAAATTGGCGAACCGCGGCTTCCAGCAACACTTTAATGGAGAAAGGCAGCTTGGCGATACCGCTTTTTCCTTGTTCCTCCAGTGCCTTAAGACTGTAGTAGCGATAAGACTTCCCGTTAACTTCCAGACTACGGGCGATGGAGAATTGATCTTTTCCTGACATAAGTATTACCTCCTTGAAGTGAATGCTTGGGGGAAAATAGGGATGTCGTTTTTTCGACGTCTTGCCCAGTTGGTTTAAATTGGTTGCGTTCTCAATTACATCTTCAGTGCTTCTTAACGTGTTAGAGGTTGTGATGAATGCAATTTGTTTCATTAGATGAAACGTGATTTCAAAATGATTGCTTTTGGATTAAGTATACCGTTTTCAGACAGTTCCGTAAAGTTTTTTTGGCCTAAATGATGCGTTGCAGATTGGAAAATAAAACGTCCCGCTCCCTCGCGTTTCGATGTTCATACCAAGCTTTAGAGATTCATACTTATAGATAGAGAGCATTTCAGACCAGAGAGGCAAGAAAGGAAGTTATACATCATTCCGGTTATCCCCGGAAAAGGATAGCGGGACGAATATGGAGGGATTGGGATGGGGGAGCGGGAATGGAAACAGGCCCTTTTTGCTTACGTGAATCAATACAATCGCAGTGAAGTGAATGGTGTACCGCAGCCGGATGAGTATCTGGAGGTGGGGCAGCGGATGGAACGAGCAGCACGTGCGGCCAGATTGGAGCAGTGGTACAACGAACGGGATGCTGTTCCCCTACGCAGCGAGACACGCGCCAAGCCGCTACGAATGGTGCAGGATACGCCGGATGAGGCTGTGGTAGATGTACAACTGCATGTCCGACTCTTTTATGAGAAGGGCGGGATGACTCACCGGGAGGATCGGATTGAACGGGAGCGTCTGACGTTCACACGCGAGGGTGAAGCCTGGCAGGTAGCGAGAATTGAGCGAGATCCGGCAGAAAGGAAGCCAGCGGGGGGAGAGGTTCCTTTTGAACAGGCTTCGTTTAATCAGGGAGGGAGTTTGCCGCTGCTGAATCGCGGTGTGCTGGGCTTTGGTACGTCCGCACGTCCCAGCCGATATCGCCGTGAAGAAGCAGCGGCTTATGCAGATCAGTGGTGGGATAGCTTTAACCCAGAGTTTGAAGGTTTTGATGTGGATTGCACCAATTATATCTCGCAATGCCTCTTTGCAGGGGGCGCACCGATCCACTATACTGGTAAAAGAGAATCGGGCTGGTGGTATAAAGGACGGGTCGCCGGACGTGAGCTGTGGAGCTACAGTTGGGCAGTTTCCAACAGTCTGGAGCGGTATTTGGGCTCCAGCTCATGGGGTTTGACTGCTGAGCAGGTGAGTCGACCGGAGCAGCTCATGCTGGGGGACGTCATTTTTTACGATTGGGATGGTGACGGAACCTTTCAGCACAGCACGGTGGTAACGGCCTTTGATGCGGGCGGCATGCCGCTAGTCAATGCGCATACGGTAAGCTCCAGACATCGTTATTGGGACTATAAAAATTCGTATGCGTGGACCGACAACACGGTATATCGCTTTTATCACATCGCCGACTATTTTTAAATGAGATGATGGATAACAGGTATAGTGACGCAAATCAGTCATAATGACGAAAGTAGGAAAGCGGAGGATAGGCATGGCAAATCAAAAATTGACCGTAGGGCTGGTGTACGGTGGCAAATCGGGCGAACATGAGGTTTCGCTGCAAACGGCGTATGCGGTAATGAACGCATTTAACTATGAGAAATACGAGATTATTCCTTTTTATATTACGAAGGCTGGCGATTGGCGTAGAGGGGCGCTATTAAGCGCTCCTCTGGCTTCTGTAGAGCAATTGAAGCTGGAACGTGCAGAGGGCGGTACCAAGGCGGCATTAGATACGTTGTTCGGCAAGCTGTACGGAGAGCAGACGCTGGATGTGCTGTTTCCGTTGCTGCACGGCACCTTTGGCGAGGACGGAACGATTCAGGGTCTGTTCGAAATGGCGGATATGCCTTATGTCGGTGCAGGAGTGTTGGCTTCGGCAGCCGGTATGGATAAAGGCGTCATGAAGAAGCTGTTTGAGCATGCAGGATTGCCGCAAGTGAAATACTGTTATTTTAATAGTACACAGTGGGCCCAAACCAGTCATGATCTGGTACGTAATATGGAAACCGAGCTAGGTTATCCTTGCTTTGTCAAACCGGCCAATCTGGGATCAAGTGTCGGTATTTCCAAAGCCAGCAACCGAGAAGAGCTGGAAAAGGCTGTAGATCTGGCTTTGCAATTTGACCTGAAGGTGATTGTCGAGGAGTACGTCGATGCCCGTGAGATTGAGGTCAGCGTACTTGGCAATGACGAGCCGATTGCCTCGGTACCGGGTGAAATTGTATCGTCGAGTGATTATTATGATTATGCTGCCAAATATACGGATGGCCAATCGGAAATGCTTATTCCGGCACCGTTGGATGAGGAAGTGGCAGATCGGATTCGTGAAGCCGCATTACAAGCATTCCGCGCGCTGGAAGGCTGCGGGATTTCCCGTGCCGATTTCTTCGTCAGACGCTCGGACGGACATATTCTTATTAATGAAGTGAATACGATGCCTGGTTTTACACCGTTCAGTATGTATCCATTATTGTGGAGAGAAACCGGCGTATCCTATGCAAGTCTGCTGGACCGCATGATTGCTCTTGCACTGGAGCGTTATGAGCGCAGGTCCGCATTGCACTACGAGAACTCATAAAAGAAACAAAGGGGAGCTGATCACTCTCCTTTTTGTTCATATATATGGCACTTACTTGAGCATTTCACTAAACCCTTAATGATGAAAGGTGGCGGCTACACATGGGCTTTCAAACTGAATTTAACTCCGTATGCAAATTCAAGAGCGAACAAGAACTTTACGAACTGCTGGAATACGGACGTGGCAAAATGGTTAAATCCGGGCTGCGCGTGTTTCCGACAGGCCAGAAGGTCATCGCTTACAGCGTGGACAACGTGGCAGTAGCCATCGTGCAGATTGTGGGCTGTATCGCCGAAATTAATTTCCAGGGCGATGAAGTGACCGAAGTTGAAATGATCCTCATTCGTAAGCTGAATGATGAGGAATCAAGAATTCAGACCGCATTGGCGGATGAAATGTTTTTTGGAGCACAGCAGCAATCCTAGCTGTTTGCTTCTTGCAATTTGTGCGATAACACCGAATCAGCATGTGCTTTTCCGGGTATGATCAGTAGAAAAGGGTTTTAGGTCACAGAACGAAAGCGGCCTTACCATCTACTGCGAACTACTGAAAGGAAGACACCCTATGATCGTAAGGTTAGGTTATGTAGCCATGTCGGTTACCGTGCAAAATGCATCCCCCTCTAAAACCATGACGATGGCCAGCTTTAACAAGATTGGAGACCGAGAAGCTGCGATCCGCAAGCTAGAACGGATAGCAGCTGAAAATCTCCATAATACATTGAGGCTGCTGCGCCATAATCGCGCGAGTGATATCCAGGTCTATCGTTTCTCATCCAAGCTGATTCCGCTCGCGACCCATCAGGATCTGCGGGATTGGAACCCGTTTCAGGCGCTTGCTGCTGACTTTGCAGAGGTTGGGAACTATGTCAAGGCGAATAGGATGAGGGTATCGTTTCACCCCGATCATTTTACAGTGTTAAGCACTCCCCGTCCTGAGGTGTTGGAGAGCTCCATTAATGACTTGAAGTACCACAAAGCGATGCTGGAGGCCATGGGGCTCGGTGCCGAAGCCAAGAACAACATTCATATTGGTGGTGCATACGGAGATAAGGTGACCTCAGGCCAGCGTTTTGTAGAGCAGGTTAGTGCTCTGGATCTTTCGTTAAGAGAACGGTTGACGCTGGAAAATGATGATAAAACATTCAATGCGGTGGAAACACTGGAAGCTTGCAAAATAACGGGCTTGCCGATGGTTCTCGATATTCATCATCAATGGGTCAATAACGAGGGTGAGAAGCCGTGGGAGCTATGGCCGGACATATTGAATACCTGGAAAGGGGAATTGGCCCAAGCCGGATCTTCTACTGATCATCCATTGCCGCCCAAAATTCATGCCTCCAGTCCCAAAAGTGAAAAAGACCCTCGTGGTCATGCAGACGGTGTTCTGGTGGAGCCGTTGCTGACCTTTCTGCGCAATATTGCTGGATATACGGATCGGATTGATGTCATGCTTGAAGCCAAGCTTAAGGATGAAGCGTTATTCGGATTGATGAATGAACTGCGCCTTCAGGAAGATAATGGGGTCAAAGTGCTGGATGGGGCTTCCGTAGAAATTATGCCTTAGAAAGTAGTATTTTGCGGA
This sequence comes from Paenibacillus sp. SEL3, assembly GCF_054602585.1. Lineage (NCBI taxonomy): Bacteria > Bacillati > Bacillota > Bacilli > Caryophanales > Paenibacillaceae > Paenibacillus > Paenibacillus sp. SEL3. The sequence continues at coordinate 4,072,217 of NZ_CM137725.1, forward strand.
TAAATCTCTCATTTGGGGAAACTTTATGCAGTTTATTGTGTATACTAGAATGTGTAAACTAGCAAACTTGTACTGAAACAGAGATGGTTAAGAGACTGTGCTGTAGGCCAGCTTCGTAAACCACGTAACAATGATATAGAAAGTAGAGTGAACACGTTGAACGAACATGAAAACGAAAAGGTTCCCTATATCGTATCAGGAAAAAGCTATACTGCCGTGGCTATTAACGCGGCATCCAAAGCCGGGGAATGGATTAAGAGCAGGCTGGGAACTGTTGAACATTTGAATACCAAACAGTCTCCTACGGATCTAGTGACCGAGGTAGATAAAGGTGCAGAACAGATGATTCGCAGACTGATTCTGACCCATTTTCCCGATCATGCGATTTTGGGTGAAGAGGGTGTAGAGCCGGGAGCCGAAGCTTCGGCCCGCGCACTAGAGGCTGCCCGTGAAGAGGAATATTTATGGATTATTGATCCGGTAGATGGCACGACCAATTTTGTACACAGTCTGCCGTATTACAGTGTGTCCATTGCCTTGGCCCATCGTGGAGAGGTGATTGTCGGGGTTATTTATGATCCGTCCCGTGATGAAATGTTTGTAGCGGAAAAAGGAAAAGGCGCATATGTACATGGTAATCGCATGCAAGCCTCAAGAGAAGAAACACTGGGAGATAGTCTGGTGTGCATCGGCTTCCCGCCAGATCGTACGTATGCACAACCGCTAAATATGAAAATCACGCAGGTTCTTACACCTCAGGTACGCGGCATTCGGGCGCTGGGCTCGGCAGCATTGCATCTGGCTTATGTGGCGTCGGGACGGTTATCGGCCTATTGCGAAATTGGTTTGAATGCGTGGGATGTAGCAGCGGGCGCTTTGCTGGTGCAGGAATCAGGCGGTACCATTACCGATACATTGGGCAGACCTTATGACCTGAGTGTACGGCATATTGCAGCTACGAATACAGCTATTCATTCTCAACTTATTCAAGTGCTGAAAGAAGCAGACGCAACCGGGTTATAATTCTACGTAGGGACCATCACCCTAAAGGAGGAAATCGCGATGAGTCAATCCGAAGAATTGGAACGCCAGCTCAGTGAACTGCTGACGGAAGGCGAAATTCGTGAGAATGAGGCCCAAAAGCGGGAACGGCTCAGCCCTAAATATGAGGTGCGGGTTCAGACTCATATCGATCCCATTGTTGAGGAAACGCGTAAATACCGGAGTATGGCACGGGAACTTGATGACCGATACGACGAATATATGAGCAAGGCGGACAAATCGAAACCAACCGATCAACGCTAAGCAAATGCAAATACCTCTTGCCGAATGACCAAGGCATGGGGTATTTTGTATGTTATAAAGGAGGCGACAATCACTGATTACCTACTTTAAAAGCGCTTACAAAAATGCTGGAATCCATCATAAAATGGTACTGCTGATCACGGTGCTTATGCTGGTTAATTTTGCAGTTGTTGCAGTCATACTTAAGTACGTATTTCACATTTATGATAATCAAATGTACAAAAAAACATCCGAAGTACTCAATATTTCTTCAATCGGTATAGAAAATGAGCTGAAGGATGTGGAAAAAGTTACTTTCAAGGTAACAACGGACGAGCAGCTTCAACGTTATTTGCTGCAATTGGAAAAAGAGAAATCCCCTTATGCCAAAATGGTGCTGCGTAAAAAAATAACGAATAGGCTTGTCGCCTTTGCCGGCTCTGAAACCTATGTCTATTCTATGATGGTCATCGACAAAGAGGGACAGGTCATGAGTGCGGGCAACCGCGAAGGTATTCCCCAAGAGCTTCGATCCACCCTGTCGGAGCTGGCAGACGAACATGACGGTTCCAATGCATGGTATGCCGCAGGTCATTCCTCCTTGCTGGCAGCTCGGCAGTTCAAATCCTTTACCGATTCCAATTTTACGCTGAATGGGCTCGGAACGCTTGCGATTCGTGTACGAATTGACCGGATTGTAGCGGACCGTGTGCAAACCTCCGGTCGTGACGGACAACTGATGATTACAGATGGAAGGCGGATGATTTATCCCGAAACACCACTTTTGAGTGAGAGTGATATTCAGGCCGAGCTGGGCCGGAAGCAGCCTTACGGGATTGCGACCTACTCAGGAGGAACCTTTTTCGCTGCTCAAATCAAATCTTCTTATACGGATTGGACGTATTTGCATATGACCCCCTTCGATGATATGTTTCGCAGCATTACGATTATCAAAGAAGTTGTAAGCGCTATTTTTGTCATTATGCTTCTTATCGCATTGGCTCTGGGGGCTAGATTGTCAGGGAGCATTACCAAACCGATCGTTCAATTAATCCAGAACATGCGTAAAATAGAAAAAGGCGATCTCGACCGTTTGGAAGAGGAAGCACTTGGTGCGGTCCCCCTTTCCACACAGGATGAGGTAGGCTTGCTTCATCGAACGTACAAGAAAATGATTCGCCGCATTCGTGAGCTCATTAATGAGAATGTTGCCAAGCAGCTATTACTGCGGGAAACAGAGCTAAAGGCGCTCCAGGCCCAGATTAATCCACATTTTTTATACAATACATTAGAGTCCGTGAACTGGCTCGCCAAGGCCAATAAACAGGACCGGATTTCAGAGATGGTGGAAGCACTTGCTTTTCTACTGCGCAGTGCGGTCAGTTTTGAAGAGCAACTGATTCCGCTTCGAAAAGAATTGGATATTGTAAGGAGCTATGTAACGATCCAAAAAACACGTTTTGATGAGCGTCTTGTTTTCCATCTGGATATCCCGGAAGAACTGATGGACGCGCAAATTCCGAAGCTAACGCTTCAGCCCTTGGTGGAGAATGCCATCCATTATGCGCTGGAGCCGCGAATTGAGCCCTGTCGCATTGCTATTATTGCAAGAGAAAGCGAGGGGGCTTTATTTCTGCGAGTTGAAGATGACGGACCGGGAATGACGCCGGATTTCTTGGAAAAGCTGCGGAGCGGGCAGGTTACGACTCGTGGGCAGGGCATTGGACTTACGAATATTCAGGAACGGATTAACCTGACATTTGGTACACCTTGGGGGATAGAGCTGTATAGCGAGTCAGGAACAGGAACGTCGATTCATGTCTGTATTCCATATGTGAAAGGGGATCAGGGTCGTGTACAAGGTGCTACTGGTTGATGATGAGCGTATGATTTTGGAAGGCATTTCACAGGTGGTCGATTGGGGCAAGGCAGGAACACAACTGGTAGGTACGGCGCGTAATGGGATTGAGGCATATGATCAGATCCAGGCGAGCCCGCCTGATTTTGTGATCAGCGATATTTCTATGCCAGGACTGGACGGTATCGGACTCGTTGCCAAAACGACGGAGCATTTTCCAGACGTTCGGTTTATTCTGTTGTCAGGTTACAAAGATTTTGACTATGCCTGTCGGGCCATGCAATACGGGGTGAAGCACTACTTGTTGAAGCCCTGCAATGAGCGGCAAATTCATGAGGCTCTGACTGAGTTGGGGCAGGAGCGGGAGGAGCAGGAAGAACGCAAGCAGTTTGTAAACCGGATGAAGCTAGATTTTCAGCGTATGCTGCCGCATGTGAAGGAACATTTTTTGAAGGAGTTTATTTCCTATAAAACTTACGGTAGCCGTGATATCGCATTTTATGAGCGGTTATTCGGACTTGAATTGCAAGATAAGCAGGTTCGAATGCTGCTGCTGCGGGTGGAGGAATCCCATGAGCCGGAGCATTTATTTGCATTGCAAAATATAGCGGCAGATTTGATGGATGATGTCTTGCTCAGTACGACCATGCAGGGACAATTGCTCATTGTGCTGGAAAGTGAGGATGATACGTCCAGGTTTATGAAACAGATTGAAGCGGTACGTGCGACATTTCATCGCTTTTACAAGCTGGAGGTAACGGTCGCAGTTAGTGAGTCGGATAGTATGCAGCATTCACGGGGGATGTACCGGGAGACACTGCATTGTATGAATCACCGTTTTTACACCGGGGAGGGCAGTCTGATTACGAAGGAGGATTTAGCGGCTGAGGATACCCGGGAGATGGCAGATTTGGAGCTGGACGAGGAGAAGTTCGGTCTGCTGATCAAGGCTGGAAATACGGTGGAGGTTGCACAGGAAGTGGATCGGTTGTTCGGTATTCTGTCCCGTATGAAGCTGGAAATCTCCGTGACCCGCTCCTATGTGCTTCAACTCTATGCTGCTATGATCCGTATATGTCCTGAAGAGGAGCGTGCGGCGTTTACGAGCCGAATGGTGGTGCTGGCAGAGCAAAAAACGCTGGCATGTCTCAAATCTTTTGTACAGGAAGCTGCCGAACGAATGACCGCAATCTATTATAAAAGTAATGTGTATCGCCAATCTTCTACCGTTGATAAAATGATCACTATTATTGAGCAAAACTATAGAAAATCCGATTTGTCGCTGAACGGAGTGGCAGGTCAAATGCTGTATATGAATTCCGACTATTTAGGGAAGATTTTCAAAAAGGTGACGGGGGAAAACTTCTCACACTACGTCAATCGTTATCGGATCGAACGTGCGGCTGAGCATATTCGAGAGACAGGAGATGTAAAGGTGTTTGAGCTGGCCGAATGGTTCGGCTTCGGCGGGAACGCGCAATATTTTAGCCAGGTGTTCAAAAAATGGGCGGGTATGACGCCTTCCGAGTACATTAAATCACATGAACGGGGATGAGCTGATGGAGTCCCACTGTTTTTTAAACCCAGGAAACCTGATTTGTGTATTCCAATGCTTCTCAGCTTTTGGGAAAATAACAACAGGAGCTAATGTAAACGCTATCAAAAATGCGTAAATACGTTGTCACTTGTAATTTGGCTCCTTTCTAGAACAGCGAAAAGGGGAGAGATAGGTGGGCAAAAAGGGATGGTTTCTGATTATAGCTATGCTGCTCGTTTTGACGACAGCATGTAGCGGAGCGGACGGCGGCGGCAATTCGGGCACAAGTGCAGACGGGAAAGTAAAGTTACGTATCGCTTGGTGGGGATCGGATACGCGTCATGAATACACGCAGAAGGTCGTTGATTTGTATAAGCAGAAAAATCCTAATGTAACGATCGATGTGGAATATGCGTCTTTTGATGACTATTGGAAAAAGCTCGCCCCACAGGCTGCGGCTAATCAGTTACCGGATATCGTGCAAATGGACATTTCGTACATTAGCCAATATGCAAAAAATGGTCAACTGGAGGATCTCGCGCCTTACTTAAATCAAAAAATTCAGGTCGCTGACGTGAACGAAAATGTACTCAGTACCGGCGTAATAGCAGGAAAGCAATATGGTATTCCAACAGGTGTCAATGTTCTGGGTTTCCAGTATGATCCGGCGCTGCTCAAAAAAGCGGGCATAGACAAAATTCCTGACAACTGGACATGGGATCAATACAAAGAAATGGCTTTAAAGGCAGCTTCCAATAAAGTATACTTTGACAGCTCAATGGCTGCCGATATTTTCTTCCACTATTATTTGCGTACGCAAGGAAAGACTCTCTACAATGCGGAAGGGACAGGATTGGGGTATGACGATGATAAGCTGTTTGTTGACTTCTTCAGCGGATTGGCTGATCTGATTAAGAAGGGAGCGACCCCGCCTCCTGAAATTATGAACCAGACCAAGGGGATTCTTGAGGAATCCGATATCGTAAAAGGAACAGGCATCGGTATTTGGCAGTGGTCCAATCAGTATGTAGGTTTACAGCAGGTTGTTAACCGCCCCATGGCACTGGCACCAATGTTTGGGCCGAATATGGAAAAAGGCGTATACATGCAGCCTACGATGTACTGGACGGTTGCTTCCCGTTCACAGGTGAAGGATGAGGCCGCAAAGTTTATTGATTTCTGGATGAATGATGTGGAAGCGAATAAATTGATTAAAGGCGAACGTGGCGTACCGATTTCCTCCAAAATCAAGGAAGCTGTTGCGCCAGAGTTAAGCGAGCCTACGAAGCAGGTGTTTGAATTTGTAGCTTCCATGGAGCCGAAGGCTTCTCCAATGAGCCCGCCGCCGCCAGTCGGATCGCCGGAAGTGATTGCGACTCTGACCGATTATATTGAGCAGGTCAATTTTGGACAGATGACACCAGAAGACGCAGCGGCCAAATTCCGGGCTGATGCGAATACTATCCTTGCGAATAACAAGCAATAATGAGCGCAATGTGACCTTTAGGATATCTGACACTGTTTTAGCATAAGATCGATATGATCGAAGGAACGTTTCGTTAAGTTAACCGTGCGTAGTCCAAAGCATGATTGCGCACGGTTGATTGGACGAACCAACTGCATAAGCACCCTTTGCAGACATCACAATATTATTCACATAACAACGAATTATTAATATTATAAAGTTTTGCTAATTCTTTAAAATGCAACAGAAGGGAGGCTTGATGAGCTTGCGAAATCATCAGAGCTTGAAAGCCAATATGACCGGATATGCGTTTATCAGCCCGTTTATTGTGGGCTTTCTGGCGTTTACGTTAATTCCAATGTTTATTTCGCTGTATCTGTCCTTTACCACCTACAACCTGTTCACCCCGCCCAAATGGATTGGTCTGGGTAACTTCGAAAAAATGTTCACAGGCGACCCGAAATACTGGAATTCGATCAGGGTCACGTTTACGTATGTATTGGTCGGTGTACCGTTTCGACTGATTTTCGCGCTGTTTGTGGCTATGATTTTGAATACCAAATCGCGTATGGTCGGCACCTATCGGACAATGTACTATCTGCCGTCGATTATCGGGGGCAGTGTTGCGGTATCCATTATGTGGCGGAACATTTTCAGTAATAACGGCATAGTGAACAGCCTGCTTTCGACCTTAGGGGCGACTCCAGTGAAGTGGTTTGGTGACCCGGATGCTTCGCTTACGATGCTAATCACCTTGTCCGTATGGCAATTTGGCTCCTCCATGCTGATTTTTCTGGCAGGTTTGAAGAACATTCCTGTTGAATTGTACGAGGCGTCCAGTGTAGATGGCGCTAAGCCAGTACGAAAATTTTTCAGTATTACGCTACCGTTGCTTAGCCCCATTATTCTATTTAATCTGATTATGCAGACGATCAGTGCCTTTATGACCTTCGTCCCGGCTTATGTTATTTCTAAGGGCGAAGGAGGCCCGATGGATGGAACGATGCTGCATTCACTGTATCTGTTCCGACAGGCGTTTATGTTCAGCAACATGGGATATGCGGCAGCCATGGCTTGGGTCATGCTCATTATGATTGGGATACTGACAGCGATATTATTTATAACCTCCAGATACTGGGTATTTTATGAAACGGAAAAGGGGCGCTGATAACGATGGCATGGAAAACGGTCAAATGGCCAATTTATCACATACTGGTTGCTGCACTGGCGCTCCTGATGCTGTATCCCGTTTTTTGGATGCTGTTCAGCTCGTTTAAAGAAAGTCGGACGATATTCGTCACGGCATCCTCGCTTTTCCCTACAGAATGGATCTGGCAAAACTATGTAACAGGCTGGAAAGGAACGACTGGCTACAACTTTGGCACGTACATTCTGAACTCGCTCACGATCGTGGTGATTTCAACGATTGGAGCCGTGCTTTCCTCCTCATTGATCGCATTTGGCTTTGCGCGCTTGAAATTCAAAGGACGTAACTTGTGGTTTGCTTTGATGATGGTGACGCTTATGCTACCAGGGGATGTGGTACTGGTACCGCAATATATTATTTTCACCAAGCTCGGTTGGATCAATACGATCTTACCGTTGGTGGTACCCTCCTTTTTCGGGATGCCGTTCTTCATCTTTCTGATGGTGCAGTTTATACGTACGATTCCAGGAGAGCTGGATGAAGCGGCGACGATTGACGGATGCGGCAAGTTCCGGCTGTATTTTAGAATTATTTTACCCTTACTCAAGTCGTCGTTGGCTACAGCGGCAATCTTCTCTTTCTACTGGAAGTGGGAGGATTTGCTAGGTCCGGTACTGTATCTGAATTCGCCGGAGAAATATACCGTATCTATTGCACTCAAGATGTTCCTCGACAGCGAGTCGGCTTCCAACTGGGGAGGAATGTTCGCGATGTCTATCCTAAGCCTGCTTCCAGTTATCGCTGTATTCTTCGCATTCCAGAAGCAAATTGTAGAAGGAATGAGTACGAGTGGCTTGAAGGGGTAAGATCCAAAATCCATAGCGTGAGGATATGAGGCTTACGAGTGAAAATGGAAGGTATTCGGGTTTATACAATTGAATGGTTGGGATTTGAGGGCGATGGCTGAGAGGTGAGTAAATTGTGGAAGTTTGATTTTGGCCCGGGGGAACCTGCGGATGGCTACAAGGGAGTGTCTCCGGATTGCGTATATACAACTGAACAGGGCTATGGCTTCGAGACTACGGAGCATGTGTACGGTCGAAAAAGGCAGTGCGTAGCCAAGGATGCACGCACGCAGCTGCGAAGCAGCTTTTGTATTCCGCTGAACGCTGCTTTTGTTGCAGATGTGCCGGACGGGATGTATCTCGTCACCGTACTGGTCGGCGATTCGCAGGCGGAAACGCTCACGCGATTCAAGGCTGGTGAAGGCAAGCACATGCTTCCCCCAGTACACACGCTGCCGGGTCAGTTCACTGAAGCCCTGTTTGCGGTGCCTGTCCGGGGCGGCAAGCTGCGCCTCACCGTATCAGGCACCGCGCCACGGCTCAATGCGCTGGAGATTGCGCCAGCGCCACAGACCCTCCGGCTATTCCTAGCCGGAGATTCCACGGTTACGGATCAGGATGCATCCGGTTATCCGTATACTGGCTGGGGCCAGGCTTTGCCCGCCCTGTTCAAGCATGATGTCTGCGTGGATAATCATGCCGTATCGGGAAGAAGCTCCAAAAGCTTTGTGGACGAAGGACGGCTGGGTGCCATTTTGGGCGAAATAAAGGCAGGAGACTTCCTGTTCATCCAGTTCGGCCATAATGATCAGAAGCCTGACCCGGAGCGGGCTACAGAGCCTTTTACAACCTACAAGGAGCATCTTCGCCTCTACATCGACGGCGCAAGAAGCCATGGGGCAACCCCGGTACTGGTCACGCCCGTACATCGTCGCTATTTTAATGAGGATGGTACGCTATCTGACACACATGGTGACTATGTAACAGCGGTTCGTGAGCTGGCGGAAGAAGCGAATGTACCGCTGATTGATTTGTCTGCCCGCACGCAGGAGTTATATGAGCAGCTGGGTCCCGAAGAGAGTAAAGAGCTTTTTATGTGGCTGCTGCCTGGTGAATACATGAACTTTTCCGGCGGCTTAGAGGATAACACACATTTTCATGAGAATGGTGCGGTTCGTATTGCAGACATGGTGGTGGATGCTGTGAGGGCACTGGATTTGCAACCGTTACGCATGTATTTACGTTGAAGGACGACCTATTCATATACGGACGTCAAGGAGGTAACTCACGTGAAACTTACCAAAGGGGGGGACGTGGAAATGCCTGCATTGATATTTGATGAAGAACAAGTTAAGCAGGTGATCGACCGGGTAGTTGAACGCACATTTCAAATGCACTACAGCTGGGATTGGCCGGGTGGAGTAGCCTTTTACGGAGTATGCGAAGCGTATGAAGCGACAGGGAACGAAAAGTATTTGATCAAGCTGAAAGAATGGGTTGACGAAAGTATTGAGGATGGGCTTCCATCTCTCTCGGTGAACGGCGTTTCTGTCGGGCACTGTTTGTTGACGCTTTACCAGGCCACAGGTGAGCAAAATTACCTTGATATTGCCATCGAGATGGCAGAATTTTTGGCCAAAAAAGCGGAACGGTTTGCCGACGGCATTTTCCAGCATACGGTGAACTCACTTCATGATGTATTTCCGCAGCAAGCATGGGTGGATACGATGTTTATGGCCGGTTATTATTTGCTGCGTATCGGTCATCTGTTGGGCAACAAAGAGTATTGGGAGGATGGGGTTCGTCAATATCACGGGCATGAAGAATTTTTGCAGGACCCGGATACGAATCTGTATTATCACGGATGGGATCATGCGAATCAAAGCCGGATGTCAGGAATATATTGGGCGCGCGGCAATTCATGGGCAGCTCTCACGATGGCAAAAGCGCTGAAATTTGTGGAGGTGCAGCATCCATCTTATATGATCATCGATGGCTCGCTGCGTGACCAGCTCAATGCGCTGGTGCGACTGCAATCCCCGGAAGGGCTGTGGCATACGGTGCTGAATGATGATACCTCTTATCTGGAAACCTCGGGCTCGGCAGGAATCGCGACTGCCTTGCTTATGCAAGGGCGGTTGTTTAACAAATACACACAAAAGGCGATCGACGGTATTCTTTCCCGCATTAAGGACGACGGCACAGTAACGGGTGTATCCGCTGGAACCGCTGTGATGAACGATATTGACGGCTATCGAAACGTCCCCTACAAACGCATTCAGGGCTGGGGTCAGGGATTGGCGCTTGCTTTTCTGGCTCAACTGTTGCGTACCAAGGAGAATCCATACGGCTAGAAGAAAGGGCATATGCGCCAAAAAGTATTATGGGTAAAGGAGGCCGATAGCATGGGAGATACTGAACTTTTTCAGGAGCTTTCTCAGGAAAGGGCAGCTAATCAGCCACGAGGCAGCCTATTCTGGGTCATCCCCGATGGGTATATTCCACCGGAAAGCCGGGGAGAGCTGCTCAGTCATGAGAGTATATGCGTGCTGAATTGTGGGAGCCGTGTGGCAAATCTAAGTATAGACATCTATTTTGAAGACCGCGAGCCATTGGAGGGATTGATCGAGGTGGTGGAAGGAAGACGAACCCGTCATATCCGAACAGCCTCGTTGGAGAAATCCGGCGAACGGATTCCGACAGGCATTCCTTACGCAATTACGGTCACTAGCGATGTGCCCATCATCGTACAATATAGCAGATTGGACACGACACAGCCGGAATTGGCGTTAATGAGTGTCATGGCGTACCCTATTTAATCCGACGAAGACTAAGAAGTGAAAAAAGAAATCTCTCGGCTGGAATTGCGCAGCTGGGAGATTTCTTTTTTTGCAGGCAATGTAGTATTTATTTTTAGCCTGTTTTTTCTGATTTTGCCGAAGTTGTTTTGATCGGCGTGAAGTTTTTTTGCCCTCCGAAATTGGTACCCAGCACGCCGATAATGATCATCACAGCCCCAACAATGTGATAGTAGGCGAGCTGCTCCTTCAAAATGTAAGCACCGGCAATCATGGAAATGAGGGTGGATAAATTACCGATCACACTCATTTTGGAGGCTTCGATCCACTTCAAGGCAAAGCTCGATAACAGCGAGGTGACGAGGGTAGACAGAATGCCTAGATAAACCAGTGCCATCCAGTAACCAGGCTTCACCAGTGGAGCGGTATAGGCGTTTATGGAGCCGTCTATGGCATGGTATCCTAGTGCCACCACGTTAAAAACGATACATCCCAAAATAGAGGTAACATAGGTCAATTCCATGGGGCTATACTTTTGTGTTAAGGGTCGTGCCAGCACATTATAGCCGGATAGGCATATCGCAGAAAGCACGAGCAGAAGAATACCCCCATAGCTATTGGACGCTAGCGGTGCTCCGCTTTTCATTACAAATATAAAAACCACACCAAAGACAGAGAGCAGTAAGGAAATCTTTTGGACTACTGTTGTACGCTCTTTAATAAAATAAGAAGCTAACAGCAGCGTAAAGATGGGAACGGTTGCTTGAATAATTCCACCTTCCGATGAAGAAGTGCTCATCAGCCCGAAGGCTTGCAGTGGAAAATACACTAATGGCGAGAGCAACGCCAGTGGTAAAATGCGCAGAATGTCACGCAATTTGATGTTGAGCTTAATCCAACCAAGCAGCACTGGAACGGTCAAAGCGATAAAAGACAGCGCAAAGCGGTGGGCGATCACATCCAGCGGGCTCGCCTCTGTGACCGTCAATTTTACAAATAAAAATGAAAATCCAAGTATAGCTGCATAGCTGAGAGCTGCCAGATAGGCGGCTCCATTTCTGGAACGACTGTGCATAATAAACCTCCGTAGTCATGACCTTAACCTGTGGTTCTCTCAATATACCCGGATGGCATAACATGATACAATCCATAAAATCTGCAACTGTACGGGTACAGTTGTAAAATAAAAAAAGCCGGAACGAAGTCCCAGAGGTCGAATACCCTTCCCTAAGACTACTTCCAGCTCTTATCAAAATTCATATTCTATCACTTACTGCTGGGTTTACTTCCCTTGTGACATCGCCCGGAACGAATCGTCCGCCGCTTCCAGCGTAGCATCTACATCTTCGTCCGTATGCGCTGTTGTGAGGAACCAGGCTTCGTACTTGGATGGTGCCAGATGAATACCGCGATCCAGCATGTGACGGAAGAAGGATGCGAATGCTTCGCTATCCGTATCCTGCGCCTGTGCGTAATTCGTGATCGGATGATCACAGAAATGCGTCGAGAACGCTCCACGAATACGGTTGATCGTCAATGGCACGCCATAGCGTTCGGCAGAGGACTGAATACCGTCCGTCAGCCTCACAGCCAGACGTTCCATCTCTTCATACACGCCTTCTCCTTGAAGGACTTCAAGGCAGGCGATGCCTGACGAGATGGACGCCGGGTTGCCTGCCATCGTACCCGCCTGATAAGCCGGGCCGAGTGGGGCAACCTGCTCCATGATCTGCTTGCTGCCACCGTAGGCACCAATTGGCAGACCACCACCCATGATTTTGCCCAGCGCGGTCAAATCTGGCTGAATCGCATCATGGTTGTCCAAACCTGCATACGTTTGGGTAGAGCCGAAGTGGAATCGGAATGCGGTAATGACCTCGTCATAAATGACGAGTGAGCCGTTCGCACGTGCCATGGAGCACAACCCTTCCAAATAACCGGGCTGCGGCATAACCATGCCGAAATTACCGACAATAGGCTCGACCATGACTGCCGCCACATCGTCGCTCCAGCGCTCCAAAGCTTGGCGCAACGCGTCGAGGTCATTGAATGGCACAGTAATGACCTCGCTCGCAATGTTGGTTGTAATGCCTGCACTGTCAGGTATGCCCAGTGTAGAAGGTCCAGAGCCAGCAGCTACAAGTACCAGATCCGAGTGACCATGGTAGCAGCCGGCAAATTTGATGATCTTGTTCCGCCCAGTATAAGCCCGTGCCACACGAATCGTCGTCATGACTGCTTCTGTGCCGGAATTCACAAACCGGACCTTGTCCATAGAAGGAATGGCTTCCTTCAGCATCTTGGCCAGTTTGATTTCCAATACCGTTGAGGTTCCGTATAATACGCCGTTCGCGGCCGCTTCGCTGATCGCCTTGGTAATATGGGGGTGAGCATGTCCGGTAATAATAGGGCCGTAGGCCGCCAAATAATCGATATACCGATTATCATCCTCGTCCCAGAAATGAGCGCCTTGAGCGCGTTTCATGAATACTGGAGCACCGCCGCCCACAGCTTTAAAGGAACGTGAAGGGCTGTTAACGCCCCCGACAATATGCTCCAGGGCTTCTTTATATAGTGCTTCGGAGTTTTCCCGTTTCATCATCAAAAACTTCCTTTCCGTTCATTAAAATAGGGTATACACACGCCAAAGGGCAGCGTTCACGGCTGCCCCTGCATACATCATTATAGCTCTTTTTGACCTGTCTTTGTTGTTGATTGTTTGGAAGCATTCTCATCACTGGCTTTACTGCCCCCTGTAAAAGAAGCTTTATCCGTCTTGGTAGACGATGCACTGTCTGGCTGTTTCGTTTCGGTCTGATCCTTATTTTGTTCCTGTGTTTGTGTGGGTGGATTATTAAAAATATCCTGCACATACGTTTTCAGTTCTTCCGGATCGCGGACAGTAAGAACTGCCGCGCCGCCCACATTCTCTTCTCCGAGCATCTTCATCGGTGGAACCTGTTCGCTGCCTGCAAAATTGCTTTGGTACCCCACATTCGCCAGCTTCCACATATCGTTAACACTGAGATTTGTGTCGATGTACGGGTTAACCTGCTCTAAAATGTTCGGCAGGTTGGCGATGGAAGTCGTGGTCTGCATTTTCTGGGCTACGGCCTCCAAAAATGCGCGTTGCCGTCCTGATCGGGAGAAGTCGGACATCGCATCGTGGCGGAACCGGACATATTGAAGCGCCGTGTTGCCATCCAGATGCTGCATACCCTTTTTCAAATCAATATCGTACTGATGTTTATCCGCATTACTTGTATAATGCATATCCTTTTCCACTTCAAAATCAATCCCGCCTACGGCATCCACCAGTTTGATAAAACCCTGGAAATCCGTGTACACATAATATTGCACCGGAATGCCTAACAGATCGCCAGCCGTCTTCATGGCTGTGTTGGGTCCGTGAGTAATGGCGGTATTAATTCGATTTTTTCCGTAACCGGGAATATCCACGTACGTATCACGCAAAATAGAGAACAGGTGGATTTTTTTCTTGACGGGGTCCAGTGACACGACCATCATGCTGTCTGATCGGGGGACTTCCCCTTTCTGGATACCGCGCCCATCGACACCCATTAGCAAAATATTGACCATATCGGTACCTTCCCACTTGGGCGGTTCTGGCGTACGAACCTGATCGACCTGCTTTACATTTTTGAAGGGGGAGTTAGCACCCTCTTTATGCAGATTATCCAGCTGATTATAAATAGATGTAAAATAGTACACGGCAAAGCCGATAATCGCGACGATAACCAGGGCTAGAACCGACCATATCGTCCTTTTGGTTCTGCTTGTCATGGATGCTCTCCCTTTCGCTTTTCAGTTCATTACATTATAATTTCTTTTTGGAGCACAATCAATTTAACTATGGATTTTACAAATCCTGATTGAGAGGTATAACATGCTGGCAATTGATGTGCAGGATCTGCGCAAAACATTTAAGGTTCAAAAAAATCGCGAGGGCCTAAAAGGTGCCTTCCTTGATTTATTCGCCCGCGAATACAACGAGGTGGCCGCGGTCAAAGATATCTCCTTCCGTATTCCACAAGGGGAAATATGCGGTTATATCGGTGAGAACGGCGCTGGAAAATCCACCACGATTAAGATGCTGACAGGTATTCTCGTGCCGACATCGGGACATCTCAAGGTGGGCGGTTATGTCCCCTATGAGGAGCGCGAGAAATTTGTAGGCAACATTGGTGTTGTTTTCGGTCAACGCAGCCAGCTTTGGTGGGACATCGGTGTGATCGAGTCTTTTCAGCTACTGCGGAAAGTATATCAGGTTCCGGCTACTGACTTCAAACGCAGGCTGGATGAGCTGGTGGAGAGGCTGCAATTGCAGGATCTGCTAAGCCGCCCGGTACGCAAGCTTAGTCTCGGGCAACGGATGCGCTGTGAGTTGGTAGCAGCTTTGCTGCACAATCCGTCTATTGTTTTTCTGGACGAGCCGACCATTGGGCTCGATATTATGGTGAAGTCCGAAATCCGCGAGTTTCTAAAGGACATGAACCGGGATTACGGTACGACTATTTTGCTGACAACCCATGATTTGCAGGATATTGAAGCGCTGTGCTCGCGCGTCATTATGCTGGATGATGGGAATATCATCTATGATGGTGGTCTTGAGGATCTGAAGGCGCGTTGGGGTACAGGTCGAGAAGTACGGTTCCAGTTCGGCACATCGACCCAATTGGAGCAATTACAGGCATGGACTGCTGATATGCCATTGGCTTGGACGGTGGATAATGATTTGGCTGCCAAGGTATGGATTCCTCTTCATATTAATGTATCGGATGTGCTCGCTTGCGTAGTCGGTCGCACGGACATTACGGATATCAAAATCATTGAAACCAACACGGATGATATCGTCCGCAGTATCTATCAGTCTGGCTCGGCTGAACGCCAGGGCAATCCGATAGTGGAGGCCAAAGTTCATGCTTAGCGTATACACCGATTTTATTCGTATCCGATTTCTCACGATGCTGGCTTATCGTGTGAACTATTATTCAGGAATCCTTATTTATTGCATGAATATTGGCGTGTATTATTTCACATACAAAGCGATATATGGCGATGCGGGTAGCATTGGAGGCTTTACCGCTGCTCAGATGACGACGTATGTAGCCGTATCGTGGATGGCGAGAGCCTTTTATTTCAACAATCTGGATCGCGAAATCTCGACGGATATACGTGATGGAAGCATCGCTATTCAGATGATCCGACCTTATAACTATGTACTTGTTAAATTTATGCAAGGACTCGGCGAAGGAATGTTCCGTTTTCTGTTGTTTATGATTCCAGGTATGGCGATTGCGTTGCTGCTATTTCCGGTGAAGCTTCCCACGGATCCGGTAGCCTGGGTTGGTTTTCTGGTCATGCTGTTTTTCAGCTTTCTGATCAACACTCAGATCAATATTATTACAGGGTTAACGGCCTTTTTTATCGAAAATAATGAGGGCATGATGCGTATGAAGCGCGTAGTGGTAGATCTGTTTTCCGGGTTGATTTTGCCAATCAGTTTGTTTCCAGGCTGGCTGGCGACAATCGCCCAATGGATGCCGTTTCAGGCGATTACCTATTTGCCGGGCTCTGTATTTACGGGACGTGTAAAAGGCGTTGGCATTTGGAATGTACTGGGTATCCAAATCATTTGGCTGGTCGTTCTGCTCGTGCCGATGATCATCATTTGGCGACTGGCGCGCAGACGTCTGTTCGTGCAGGGAGGGTAAGCCGATGATGTACTATTTGGGTCTCATTAGCGAATATTTAAAAAATTACATGAAGTCACGGCTCACCTATCGGGCCGACTTTTGGGTAGAAGTGATTTCAGATCTGCTGTTTCAGGCCACGAATCTTATTTTTATCCTGGTTATTTTTATGCACACAGACAGTTTGGGTGGCTGGAGTGAAAATGAAGTCGTGTTCGTTTATGGATTTTTCATGGTTCCTTACGGACTATTCAGCTGTTTCGTCAACCTTTGGAACTTTAGCGAGCGTTATATTGTAAAAGGTGAACTCGACCGGGTAATGACCCGTCCTGCGTATAATCTGTTCCAGATTTTCCTTGAAAATGTGGACCCGCCCGCACTGGTCGGCTCAGTGATCGGTCTGATTATTATGGGGATCAGCGGGGCACAGATGGACTTGGCTATGGAGTGGTGGTTCATACCGGCGCTGATCATTTTGAGCCTAAGTGCCGTGGCGATCTATACGGGGATATACACCATATTGACTTCCCTTTCGTTTTTTTCGGATGCGCCGACAGGAATTATTCCGCTCATGTACAATATTCAGGGCTACGGACGTTATCCAGTAACGATCTATAACCGAGCCATTCAGGTTGTGCTGACTTGGATACTACCGTTTGCTTTTGTTGGCGTATATCCAGCCTCCCTGTTCCTTCACCGAGAGGACATGCGCCATATGGCGCTCTTAACTCCTGTGATGGGAATTGTCTTTCTGACCTTGGGCTTACTGGCATGGAACTGGGGAATTCGCCGCTACAGAGGGGCAGGCTCATAGGTCAGGTTATATAAGAACCCCCACAAGATAGGAGATGATGAGATGTCCGCGGCATTTACCGTTATTGGACAAGCGGCACCGGATTTTGAATTGCCTGGGAGTGAAGGAAAGAGTGTCAAGCTGTCTGATTATCGAGGCAATAGGGTGTTGCTGTATTTCTATCCCAAGGATTTGACCTCTAGCTGCTCGACCCAGGCTTGTGATTTTCGGGATAAACATACGGAGTTTGAAGGCTTGAACACGGTGATTTTGGGGATAAGCCCAGATCCACTCAAGCAGCATGACAAGTTTATTGCAAAGTATGGACTCCCTTTTCAGTTGTTATCTGATGAAGAGCATCAGGTCGCTGAGACGTATGGTGTATGGCAGCAAAAACAGATGTACGGCAAACAGTACATGGGTATTGTTCGGTCTACGTTCCTTATTGATGAAAATGGAATTTTAGTTCATGAATGGCGTGGTTTAAGGGTGAAAGGGCATATTGATGCTGCGCTGGCATACATTCAGGATATGGCCTAAGTGAAGAACAAAAAAACCTTTTGGAATCGGATTATGCTTCTTTAAGCATCGGTTTCAAAAGGTTTTTGTTAATTTTTGGATATGTTCTGTCGATGCTTCCACCTTTGCTTGCAGAGATAAACACCCCATAAAACAAGCGGAATGATCAAGCCGTTTGTATAATGCCAGGTAGACATGGGATAAACAAGAGTTCTTACATAATAAAACACATTTGGGGTTATCAAAATGGTCATGCCAAACACAAGCGCTCCTACGGGGATGACAAAGGGGCGGATATTAGAAACTCGGAATAGCTGGGTTGTTCCGAAAGTAAACGCGTAAAAGAAAAGAACACCTTTGAAATAGGCAGCAAGTGCCCAGGTTAAAGCAACAAGCGATTCAACGCGTGTAATATAATTCAATTCATTAATTTTTGTCGTGAGTACAGAAGAAATGTATGGACTGTAATTGGTCACAAAGGGCCCAATCACAAGAAGGGAGAGCAGCAGAAACAGGCTAATCACGATTCCGCCTATAAGGGAAGCAAGCAACATGTCCTTTTTAAAATGGGCTTTTTTGTTTACATAAGGAAAAACCATGAGCATAATAGACATTTCGGCAAAAGGCATAGCCGTGCCTGGAACCATTCCTTTAGCAACAGGAGCTAACCCGTTTTCCAAAACAGGCCGTACATTAGAAAGCTGGATTTGTGGCAGGAGTCCAAGGATCAGACCAGAGAAGATTAATATATATGCTGGTAATAGCATCTCGCTAACACGACCGAAAGCTTCAATTCCCATTAGCGCAGTAAGCACCATTAGGGATATTCCCATAGCGAGCAGGACACGCAGAGGGGTTTGTACAAATAACTGATTATTCAGGAAATCGCCTACCTCTCTAGCAATAAGAGCGGTGTTCATTAAAAAATAAAACAAATACCAGCAGGAGACAATGGTTCCGAATACGGGCCCGAAAATTTTACGGATCGCTTCAATAAGTGTAAGGCCCGGGTAGAGTTCATGAACACGAAGGAGCACGTAAATAATAATTAAACCTAACGGTATGGACAGTATAGAGCTGATCCAGGCATCCTGATGAGCAATATGTGTAATCATAGTCGGATAAATTAAGAGCATATCCCCGATTAAACACATAAACATAAGGACAGTCACTTGCCGAACACTGATACGTTCTTTTTTTGACATTTGTGGCTGCCTCCCTTCTAAAAGCCAAATACATGTGACACAAAAGCGTTAACAGGGTTATAGATGATTTCAATCAGAACCAGCGGGCTTGGCGTAACCTCTGATTTGGCCGCAAGGACACTAAGCCATGTGCCTAATCCGAGCATAATGATGTACACGAACATATCCTTAAAGCGATGCTTTCGGTACAAGCCTGGCAAATCTTTGGCAGCAATGGCTAGAGCGATACAGATAATAATAGTGGTAATCAGCATGTCGATGCTCCTTCCTTTGAGGGTGAGGCTCAACTAGATCCCAGGCTATGATTGCCTTTCGATCTCAACTTGTATACGACAAACAGCAGTAAAGGCAGGATAACGGAATCCGTCAAATCCCAATAAATCCAAGCGTGGACGATCGTATCCAGATAATAAGTAATGTTGGGTGCCGAGACGATAATCAGACCAAATAGGATCATAAAGCTAGGGCCCAGAAAGGTCCGTACATTGTCTAATCGCAGTAGCTGAGTCATTCCTAAGGTAAAGGCATAGAAGTGTAAAATGGTTTTAACAAAGGTAGTGATAATCCAGGCTATGCTCATCATGGATTCAACTCTCTGTAAGAAATTCCCTATATTGATTTTTTTAGATAGTGTATAAGAGGTATACACACTATGTTCGGTTACAAAAGGGCCCAGAACCATGAGAGAAACCAAGAGTAGTACGCTTAACAGAACGCTAGCAGTAAGTCCGGCTAGCAAAACCGATTTTTTTAGACCCGGTTTTTTGCTCACATAGGGAAAAATCATGAGTAAAAAAGCTAATTCTCCGAATGGATAGGACAGTGCAAATAGGCTGCCTTCCATAATCTTGGGAATACCTTGCTCCAGCATAGGCTTAAGCTGCTGACTTTCACATTGGGGAAGCAAGCACAGGATTAAAAACAAAGTGAAAGCCAAGCATAATGGTAATAAGATTTGAGCCGTACGCGCAATAGGCTCCAATCCCATATACATCCCCCACATAAGCGCAAGAATTAAGAGTAAATTGATAACAGGCAGAGGCGTCATAACATAAGTCTGGCTGTTCATAAAATCCCCGACCTCTCTTAAATAAATCGCGGAATTCATCAATAAGTGGAACAAATACCATATCGAGATGAGGGCGCCTAGCCACGGACCCAGAATTCGCTGGCAGAGTTGAATAAAGGTGAGATCAGGATATAGCTGATGTACCCGCAGGAGTAGCAGTAATACAGCCAATCCTGCTGGGATACTTAGGAATGAGCTGATCCAGGCATCCTGCTTGGATATGCTTGTAATGAGGGAGGGATACACCAATACGCAGTCTCCGATAATACTCAAAAATACGAGTACGGCTATATTTCTGATGCTGATACGCCCTTTCTCCTCCACCCAGCTCACTCCTTCATTTGTTTTTGGAATGATTCAAACAAGGAACCAATTTTTTTAATCTTTGTCTGTGCCTTATATTCAATCTGTAAGTCCATAAATGGATTTTCTTTTTCTTCTTTTAGTCTTTTCCAAAGCTCGGGTTTGGACTGGTGAATCAGTTGACCAAAGCCGAAAATGTCTGACTTAAATTCATGTCGAACGGTCTCTACGGAATGTTTCATAATTTCAACAATTTTTTCATTGCTTGCGGCTTCAATTTCTTTAATATCGTCCATACTGTCTAGCTTCATATGCTGGCAGTTGACTTCTCGTACTGTGCTGTTGTTGGTAACGGATATGGAGATAACAGGTTCTCCATCACGAATGATTACTTTTTTTTGAGTGTCGCTACTCAAGGTTAATAGGGCAATGTTACCCCCACCCTGACAATCGGTGTGCCCCGTTGTAGACTCCACTTTATCACTGATGTAACTGAGCCCTTTACTGTCAAGGTCATTGATCCATCCCAGCAATCGGTCTTTTTTGAATACACCATTACCCGAAAACCGCAATATGGTTCCAGGCGATATGCTTTTGGTGGCATCCATACCTTTTTCATTGGACGACTCTATATCTCCCACAGCTTCCAATGCGGGCAGAGTGGACTGGATGTCGGGATTAACCAGATTGCTAAGAAGTTGATCCATGGTTACTTTGGTGGCAGGAGCCCAGGTTTTGGTTAAGGTATCTAACGAAGCAAATAATTTATTTGCCGGCAACTTTTCCAATGGGGTTGGGATCTTTAACATCGTAGAAGCCTTGTTATTCTTGGCTATCGCAATATAAAAGTCACTTCTTGTAAAAGGCTCTCGCATCATGGCTTCAATCGCATCAGCAATCCCTTTTCTCGCATACTCCTCACCTAAAATCAGCATACGAATATGAGATAAATAAATGGAGCGCGGACTTGTATTCGTCATTTTTTCAATGGCCTCTTGAATCGTGGGTGCAGTGGCCTGATAAGTAACGACTGGAGAGCCTGCACTTGGTGAAGATTTGGAAGCTACAGCAGAAGGAATGACCACCTGAGCGGTTACCTGATACTGGTCTCCTTCCATATCCACCCCGATCCCAATAGCGATGCCTAGCTCATTTAATTCCGTGCGATCCCAGCAACCACCTAACAGTAATGCAATCAGTCCCCAGACGAAGAACAAATGTATGGTCTGCTTCATCGTTGATCCCTTCTGGTTTTAGATTTATTGCCGATCCGTCTTTTTTTCGTTTTTTGGCGGATCGTATTTTGGGTAGAGATGGATTGAGGACGCTTCGTCATATGAGGCCAGGGTAAGCGAAACAGCGTATCTTTCATATCGCTTTCCACATAGGGACCGAACGGGCTCATGTAAGATACTCCAAAGGATCTCAGACTGGTCAAGTGTAGCAAAAGTACGATTAACCCCATCAATATTCCAAGAAGCCCAAAGGCTGCGGCTAGCATCATTAAGGCGAAGCGTATAATACGAACCGCTATCGACAGGCCGTTTTCTGGAATAACATAGCTGGAGATCGCTGTGATTGAGACAATAATGACCATAGCCGCCGAGACCACTCCTGCTTCTACAGCCGCTTGTCCAATGACCAGCGTGCCTACAATGGAGACAGCTTGTCCGACAGTCTTGGGAATACGCACCCCGGCTTCACGCAAAATTTCATAGGTGATTTCCATAAGCATCGCCTCGACAAAAGCCGGAAACGGTACGCCTTCCCTTTGTGCAGCGAGACTGACCAATAAGTTTGTAGGAATCATCTCTTGATGAAAGGTAGTTACCGCGATATAAACTGCCGGCGCAAGCAAAGCGATAAAAAAGGCAAAGAAACGCAGCAAACGCAGCAAAGTGCTGATGTCAGCACGCTGGTAATAATCCTCTGCCGACTGGAAAAATTGAACGAACAATGCGGGTATCAACAGTACAAAGGGGGTCCCGTCCACCAAGATAGCGATTCGGCCCTCCAACAGGCTGGCAGCGACCGAATCCGGGCGCTCGCTGCTATAAATGGTGGGAAATGGGGTGAAGGATTCATCCTGAATTTCCTCTTCGATGTAACCCCCTTCCAAAATTCCGTCAATATCAATTCGGTCCAAACGTTCTCTCAGTTCCTGAATAACCCCTTCGTCAGCAATTCCTTTGATATACATCACGGACACATTGGTATGAGTGACTTGACCGATCTGTCTTGTTTCCATCCACAGGCGCGGATCGCGGATTCGCCTACGAATTAGAGCGGTATTGGTACGTAAATTTTCGGTAAAAGCCTCCATTGGACCCCGTACGACACTTTGGGATTGGGGTTCGCTAACACTGCGATCCTCCCAACCGACCGCATCAATCCATATGCCCTTTGCGTATCCGTCCAGCAAAATGATAATACCGCCAGATAGCATCTGGTTGAATAAGGCATCCATTTCGTCCACACTACCTGAGTTACCTGCAATCAAAACTTGATTCTTCAAATAGTCGAATGGTTCTGCGCCCTCCGGTACATGATGTTCATTTACTCGCATCAATGAACGGAGAACGGAATCATGGAGCAATTGAGTGTTGATCAGACCATCAATATAAAATAGAGCTGCTGGCCATTTTTGCATCCATAATAGCTCTTTAATGATTACATCTCCGCTGTTTCCAAAGGAGCTTTCGATATGATTCACGTTATCCTTCAAGTTAGAGGACACATGAGTAAGTGGACAACTTTTATTCTGATTTGGCATACGTAAAATCCTCCGATATTGGAGTTTGTTGGCTTAGTATGCTCTTAATATATGAATTTATGCCTTGCGATTATAGAGCGATTTTTATAAATTAGATATGTAACTAATTAGATTGATATATAATAAATGAATCCTAAGTATCGGAGTTGATTAAAATGGTAGATAGGCAATACAGGAAGTTATTTGCCGCAGGTATCATTAACGGAATAGGAGACCGATTCTGTCAGATCGCTTTGTTGGCTTTAATTTATCGGCTTACCGGTTCGGGATTCAGTGTGGGTATCATGCTGGGATTGCGGATGATTCCTTTTTTAGTCCTGTCACCTGCGGCGGGCGTGCTTATTACCCGTATATCCCGGCAAGTGCTTATGATGACTACGGATCTTTTCAGAGGCTTGGCAGCCCTTGTCTTTTTAAGTGTTCATAGTCCTGAGGACATATGGATCATTTATGGAGTCAGTACCCTGCTAGCCTGCGGAGAAGCTTTGTATGCTCCTGCTCGTAAATCGTCCATTCCGCTGCTTGTTCATCCCTCCGAATTATTGAAGGTGAACAGTCTTGAGCAGGTGATGAGCGGGCTGGTGCTGGTTGTTGGTGCTGCTGCCGGAGGCATCATATCTGCTCTCTTTGGACCACAAGCTGCATTTATATTGAACGCAGCAAGTTTTTTTGCCGCAGCTATGATCGTTCGCAATATTGCATTTCCACCTGTCATGAAGGAGAAAATAAGCAGGGAGGATTCCTATGTTAAAACACATCAAACTCCTTCGCTGTTAGATTCAAACCGGAGCAGATCACGAATGTTGGACTGTATCCTTTCATCTGTTCCTCTCCAGGTTGTTATTGCATTTGAGTTGCTGGTTCCTATGCTCAATGGCATTGATAATGTTCTGATTAGTGTATATGCAGTGCAGGAATTCAGGCTGGGCGATGCCGGGATCGGATTGTTTTACGCCGCTTTGGGCGCGGGTCTGGTTGCCAGCTATGCAATAGGACATTTATTCAGTGGTTCTTTGTTGAAGGGAGGACTGGTATGCCTTTTGTTGGAGGGAATTTTACTTATGGGATTAAGCGGTATTTATCACGCATGGGCGGCGGTTGCTATTTACTTCTTAATTTCGTTGGCTGGCGGGGTAGGGGCCATTTGTCTGGATACATTATTAATGCGGGAGACCCCATTGTATTTACAGGGTCCATTGTTGGGCATGCTGACGGCGTGGAGCCAAGGTATCATCGGACTGTCTATGTTTGGAGCAGGGGTGGCGATTGAAATGATGGAGCCGCGTATGCTGGGTTTGGCTGGAGGCGCGGGATTTGTGGTGATATCTATCGTGATTTCGATGTATTATGCAAGGACTCGTTGCCGCAAGGCAGCATGAGTGTGATTACTTCGTGTCATCCTTGTTGCTGGTTTTCACCGACTTTTCGGATTTGCGTAGCGAGCTAAATAGGAAGCTTCTCCACCGGTAAATCATATACAGCAGGATTATGAACCCAACGACTCCCGCAATTCGCAGTGCATACAGCTCTACCAAATGGAAAATGGCATCCCATTGGGGACCAAACAGCTTGCCGATGCTTAGAAAGAGGATGACCCAGAATAAAGCACCGCTGTAAGCATACAAGACAAATTTACGGAAAGAAAGAGCAATAATTCCGGCAAAATAACCGGTAAAATGCCTGACACCGGGGATGAAATATCCAAGGAAAATAAGCCAGTATCCATATCGTTGAAACCATTTTTGTGTTTTCTGAAGCTTGTCCGGCGATAACAAAACCCATTTACCATATTTCTGAATAAAGGGGAGTCCAGCCCACTTTCCGATAAAGTAGGTAATAGTCATACCGAGGGTTGTGCCCAAAAAAGCTAGGAGCACCAGTTTACTGAAATCCAGGGTACCGGCATAGGAAAGATATCCCGCGTATGCCATTGTGGTTTCCCCGGGAAATGGTAAAGCAATAAACTCAAGCAGCAAGCCGAAAAAAAGGACGCCGTAGCCGTATTCTTCGAACAATTGCGCGATCCACTTCAGCACATCCATCGTTTACACTCCTACGAACAAATTGAGTATTTTAGAATCAATTCATTTTAACAATCTTTTTATGCCCGCTCAACTCCGGTTGATTTCTTGACGTCTTGTTTTATCGTTGCGTATAATGAAACGAACAATTGAGGGAGGCACGGTAATGAATAAGCCTAATGAAATCGTTGTAGTTCTCGACTTTGGAGGACAATACAACCAGTTAATCGCAAGAAGAATTCGGGATCTCGGCGTATATAGCGAGCTCCTTCCATACAATACGCCTGCGGAGAAGCTGAGAGAGCTGGCGCCAAAAGGGATTGTTTTCTCAGGCGGACCTTCCAGCGTATATACAGACAATGCCCCTCAGGTGGATCGGGCAATTTATGATCTTGGCATCCCTATCTTTGGTATTTGTTATGGCATGCAGCTGATGGCTCACCAACTGGATGGTAAGGTAGAACGTGCGGGCAAGCGTGAGTATGGCAAAGCAGACGTGCAATTCAATCAGGATGCTCGCTTGGCTAAAGGATTGGATTCTCGTCAAACCGTATGGATGAGCCATGGGGATCACGTTACAGATCTGCCAACCGGCTTTACACTGGATGCAGGAACAGAGAGTGCGCCGATTGCCGCGATGAGTAACCTGGAGCGGAAACTGTATGCGGTGCAATTCCATCCAGAGGTACGTCATTCCGTTCAAGGTAACGAGATGATCAGCAACTTCCTGTATGAAGTGTGCGGTTGTGAAGGCAACTGGACGATGGAGTCGTTCATTGAAGATCAGATTCGCGAGATTCGTCAACAGGTAGGCGACAAAAAAGTATTGTGTGCTTTAAGTGGTGGCGTGGATTCTTCCGTTGTAGCGATGCTTATTCACAAAGCGATCGGTGACCAACTGACGTGTATGTTCATAGACCATGGATTGCTGCGCAAAGGTGAAGCCGAAAGTGTAATGGAGACGTTCGTTGGTAAATTTGATATGAAAGTTGTCAAAATTGACGCACGTGAGCGCTTCTTGTCCAAGCTGGCAGGAGTCGATGATCCGGAACAAAAACGTAAAATTATCGGTAACGAGTTTATCTATGTGTTCGAGGAAGAATCTTCTCAATTCGACGATTTTACTTTCCTGGCACAAGGTACGCTGTATACGGATATTGTAGAGAGCGGAACTGCAACGGCACAGACCATTAAATCCCATCATAATGTGGGTGGTTTGCCGGAGAACATGAAGTTCAAGCTGATCGAGCCGTTGAATGCCCTGTTCAAGGACGAAGTGCGTAAAGTCGGCGAAGAATGTGGACTGCCAGCTGAGATTGTATGGCGTCAACCATTCCCAGGTCCGGGTCTTGCCATTCGTGTACTGGGCGAAGTGACAGAGGACAAGCTAACCATTGTTCGTGAGTCGGATTACATTTTGCGTGAGGAGATTGCTAAAGCCGGTCTGGACCGGGAAATCTGGCAATACTTCACCGCTTTGCCGAATATGAAGAGTGTTGGCGTTATGGGCGATGCTCGTACGTATTCTTACACCGTAGGTATTCGTGCAGTAACCTCTATCGACGGTATGACCGCCGACTGGGCGCGTATCCCTTGGGATGTGCTGGAGAAAATCTCCGTTCGTATCGTAAACGAAGTGGATAACGTGAATCGTATCGTGTACGATATTACTTCCAAACCACCAGCAACGATTGAGTGGGAATAAGCGTGGAGACTTCCGCGCCGTAACCATGAATCCTTTAAGATTTACCAATACAACATCAGGACTCCTCCGTATCGGCGAAGTATCGCTATGCGGTTGGAGTCTTTTTTACGGGGGCAAGCAAGGACGGGATATGAAGTCATTTGTTGTTGCAAAACGGAATATGAAGTTGAAAAAAGGAGATATTATTCAATGGTAATGTATCTCCTTTTTTATATGGTTTTATTAGATTCAAGCTATAAATAGCTTAAATCAAGTATGAAATTAAACGTTCACCTCTTTTTCATGTCATGCTCTAATGGTGTCATGTTTTGATACTAATATATTTTATAATGTACCTAGATTAAAGTGTTACATATCTCGTTTCATTAAACGTTGTTCTAAGGAGAATAAAGAGTGAAAAAATTATTTCTATCGTCCTCATTTAAGGATGTTGCACCATGCTTAGTCCATTTCGCTGGTGAAAACTTAGAAGGAAAAAAAGTCACCTTCATCCCAACCGCGAGTATTCCAGAGAAAGTTAAGTTTTATGTGAATTCAGGGAAAAAAGCATTAGAGAATTTAGGATTAGTCGTGGATGAAATCGAAATCAGCACAGCACCATTGAATGAAATAGAGAGTAAAATTAGAGGAAATGACTATATTTATATTACCGGAGGCAGCACATTTTATTTACTTCAAGAGTTAAGAAGAACCGGGGCTGACAAAATCATTGCTGATGAAGTTAATGCAGGGAAGTTATACATAGGTGAATCGGCAGGTTCGATGATTTTATCACCGAATATCGAATATGCCCGACTTATGGACAATGTGCAGGAAGCGCCTGCTTTGGATTCCTTTGTTGCGCTCGGGACCATTGAATTCTATCCAGTCCCCCACCATACGAACATCCCGTTTAAAAAAGCGGTGGAGAACATCATTGAGGAATATGGCAGCCAATTAAATTTATATCCAATCAGCAACGCGGAAGTTATTTTGGTTGAAGGTGATAGGATAAAAGTCGAGAATGCATGATTTTAAAAGATCAAGAACATTCAATTCCACATCATCGTGGTACTGAATGTTCTTTTTTATAATTCTACCTTACCATACAATCTTTTTCCCGGTTGCAGCCGATTCCTCGATGCGATCCAGTAGCTGATGCAGCTTTAAGGCATGGTTGAAATCAGGAGCGAGACGGGTGCCCGTCAAAATATCCTCGGCAAATACATGATGAGCCTTGGCTACATTCAGGGTTACCCCTTGTTTTGGAAAATCCAGTCCGCCATCAGGCTCAGCAGTTACACTTATTTGTTCAAACGCCCCATTAGGACCATGACTCTGCGTACTGCTTGGATCGTACGCAAGTTTTTCGAGCGCCAGATTCCCAAATTGAACATGCCCAAGCGAAGGATTCTGTGTCAAACGCAAAATGCCCTTTTTCCCCTGAATCTCTATCTCAAACTTAGAATTCACTCCGCCCTGAATGTGAACGGATATCGGCGCCCCCTTTTCCAATAGTCCGTGAATCAGAATCTGATCGGCTGTATCCTTGGAAATGACTTCACCCGTTTCCTGAATAGTGGCTTCATTATAGCGAGATGATGTGATGGCTGATAGCTCGCGGAATTCGCCAACGATGTATTGCAGCGCATCCAGAGAATGCCCGCCGTTAATCGTTAGTAGATTAGCGCCATTGGCTCTGTTCAGCAAATAAGCAGTGTCCTGATTTACTTGTCCACCTTTGCCGGAAGTAGCTACTTGCATATGGCAGGATAGAATTTCACCAATCTCTCCGCTCTCCACCAACTTTTTCATCGTTTGCACTTCAAGATCTTGCCGTGCCTGCAAGCCGACGGTATGATGAATGCCTGCCAGTGCCGCCGCCTTGACCATTTCAGCAGCTTCTGCAGTGTTTGCCCCCAAGGGCCATTCACAAAAAATATGCTTTCTCTCATGAATTGCCGCCATCACCGCCTCATAATGATGGGGAACTTTTACGCTCACCACGACCATGTCCACATCCTCGGAAGCTGCGAGCTTTTTGACATCATCAAAAGCCAGTGCTGCCCCTACTTCTTCTGCACTTTGTCGTGCACTCTCCATACGGGAGGTACCGACGGCAGTGATATCCAGGTTTGAGTGCTTGAGCAACGCCGGAATATGCGTTTGACTAGCCCATTTATTATTCATCAAACCTCCTACGATACCTGCACGAATCTTCTTTATTACCATGTTGCCATACCTCCTAATTTTTAAATGAGGGTGGAAAGTAGCGTCCAAGGTCAATATAATACACTTAACTCATAAATAATAATGCTTGTTTATGATATAGGTATCATTTTATTTGATGGGAGGTGAAGGGATGGATATTGAAAATATGCAGGCGTTTGTTTCGGTGGCAGAGCTGAGAAGCCTGACAGAAGCTGCCCAAAAGCTGAATCATCTGCAATCGAATATGACGGCTAAAATAAAGAAGCTGGAGGCCCATTACGGCACAGCGCTATTTTACCGAAAGCCCCGGGGTATGGAGCTGACACCTGCAGGAGAAATCCTATATGCTCAGTTCAAGCAAATGTTGTTGCTGTGGCAAGACACGGAGATGAAAATGAGACCGCAGGAAGAAAAGCTGCGCATCGGTACGATGCAGTCCATTGTGGCGGGGGAAACAACGAGGGCGCTCACGAAGGTATATGAGCTGTATCCGCAGGCTTCGGTTACATTAAAAACCGGAACCACCACGGAAATGGAGCGATTGATCCTTGACGGCGAACTCGATATTGCTTTTGTTACAGGGTATCCCGCTAACCCGTATATTCATTATCAAAAAATATGCCGTGAAGATCTGGTACTGGTGGGGAAAGGCATACATGAAGGCTCGGATCTTAAACAGGTACTCCAAGGAGCGTCTATTATCATATTGTCGGATGGCTGCCTGTACCTCACGTATTTAGAGAAGATGTATCAGGACATGCAATTGACCCATGGCGAGGTTGTGGAGGTTGGTGTGTTTGAAACGATGGTACAATTTTCCTTGATGGGAATGGGAATCACCCTCATGTCCAAAAGGCTGGCGCGGCAATTCAAAGTAACATCCTATTTGCCCACTCCCCCAACCTTTGGCTACATGGATACATATTTAATAACCCGGCCAAATCACGAAATGACAGCGATTGAACATAAATTTATCGAAATCAATAATACGATCTAATACAATTCAAGAATGCTCAGGCTATTTGTTTAGCTTGAGTATTCTTGAATTGTAGGATTTGTCTATATAGACTTGTCTCAGG
The DNA here is from genome assembly GCF_054602585.1 of Paenibacillus sp. SEL3. Lineage (NCBI taxonomy): Bacteria > Bacillati > Bacillota > Bacilli > Caryophanales > Paenibacillaceae > Paenibacillus > Paenibacillus sp. SEL3. The sequence continues at coordinate 4,102,522 of NZ_CM137725.1, forward strand.
ACTTGTTTATTTTTAGTGAGGGTGTATAATACTTGATGTATCAATTGATAGGTCAAGTATTAGGAGGATGGTTTGTCATCGAACATTGCTCTGAAAAAAGTCAGTTGTTTTATCGCATGCATCTTTTGTGTAAAGAAATGAATAACGCTTTTGAAGCACAGTTAAAAACCAGTTTTACCAAGGTTGAAATTTTGTATCATATTGACCATCGTCAGGAACTAAGCCAGCTAGAGCTCCAACATCTGCTCGTTCTGGATGGTGCAGCAGTGACTCGACATCTACGAAGGCTGGAAGAGGAAGGTCTGATTTTACGTAGTAAAAAAGAGCAGGATAAGCGTGTGACCTATATACGTTTGACCGAATTAGGGGTTCAAGAGCTGCAAGTTTTGTCAGAGCAAAGACAAGCCTTCCAGGAAAAGCTGCTATGTAAGTTTACAGATGAGGAAATTGTGGCTTTGACAGATGTACTACAGCGTATGTCTAACAATGTGAAGAATATATAAATGTGAGGAGGAAATGAATATGAAAGCCATCGTTATAGATCAGTATGGAAGCAAGGATGAATTGAAAGAAAGAGAAGTGCCTACTCCTACACCACTGGCTCATCAGGTTGTAGTCAAAGTGGCGGCTACCTCCATCAACCCAATTGACTGGAAGTTGCGTGAAGGTTACTTAAAACAAATGATGGATTGGGAGTTCCCGATTATTTTAGGCTGGGATGTAGCCGGCACTATTTCGGAAGTAGGCAGCGAGGTCACCGATTGGAAAGTGGGAGATGAAGTGTTTGCACGCCCGGACACCACACGGTTCGGTACTTATGCCGAGTATACCTTGGTGGATGATCACCTGTTGGCGCGTAAACCTGCCTCAATTTCTTGGGAGGAAGCCGCTTCTGTACCTTTGGCGGGGTTGACTGCTTGGCAGGCGCTTTTTACACATGGTCAACTGACCAAAGGGGAAAAAGTATTAATCCACGCAGGTGCAGGTGGCGTAGGCATGTTTGCTATCCAGTTTGCCAAACAAGCCGGAGCCTATGTCATTACTACAGCCAGTGAGCGTAATCATGAATTGCTTGCTTCATTGGGAGCCGACCAAATCATTGACTATCACACAACTCGTTTTGAGGAAGTTTTATCTGATGTGGACGTGGTGTTCGATACGATGGGCGGGGATGTTCAGAAGAATAGCTTTAAGGTAATGAAAAGGGGCACTGGACGGATCATATCCATTGTGAGCAATTTTGACGAAGAGCTGGTAAAGGAGTACAACGTAACGGCCAAAAATATATGGCTGGAGCCCAACGGACAGCAACTGCAGGAAATTGCCGACCTGTTGGAGCGAAAGAAAGTAAGATCGGTAGTGGGAGCGACGTTTCCTTTTTCGCAAAAAGGCTTATATGATGCACACGCTTTAAGCGAAACCCACCATGCTGTTGGAAAAATTGCAATAACCTTCTCATAAGGATGAATACACATATACAGCACGAATGGAATTGCGCACGATGAAGATTTTAGAAGATTATTTTCACTACTATGATTTAGCAAAAGATGACGAGAAGAGTAGAGAGCGATTAATTAGCCTTTTTTCTGAGAAGATTGAGTTTGTATTGAATGGTGATCGAAAACAAGGTATGAACAGTTGGAAAAGCTTCTTGAATATGTTCTTTGAGGGATCGCTCGAAATCAAGCATATGTATGAAGGTTGGAAACCTGTACCCAGAGAACCTGATACCTATCAAACCAAATGGGCAGTGTGTGGTAAAAAAGCAACAGGCGAAGTTTATACACTTACTGGAGTGGACAAGGCCCGGCTGGATGCGGAAGGTAAGATCGTTTATCTGGAGAATATCCCAGACACAGCGAATGCATTTGATAAGTACAAAAACATCTGATTCCCTTAAATGATAACCCGTTAGCTGCATAATAGCTTGCGGGTTTTCTGTTTTCCGAACAATACATATATGTTTAATTTGTAACATTCGCTTTTTCTGTTGACAAGCAGTAGGTGAGAGCCTAAAATAACGAATGTAATAATATAGCGCATTGAATGCGAATATTACTTCAAACGAACGACAACAATACGAGTATGCTTTGCGTAGGAGGAATTACGACTCATGGAGCGTTTCTTTAAATTAAAGGAACATGGCACGAACGTCCGCACAGAAATTATAGCGGGGATTACTACTTTTATGACCATGGCTTATATTTTGGTGGTCAACAATACCTTTTTAGGTCCGACTGGAGCAGGTATGCCCAGTGAAGCTGTCTTTTTTGCGACGGCCGTAGGTGCAGGTTTGGTTACCATCCTGATGGGGTTATTCGTTAATGTGCCGATCGGCATGGCGCCGGGTATGGGCTTGAATGCTTATTTTATGACTGTAGTCCTGAGTTCTAATGGCATGATTACTTGGCAAGCGGCACTTGGCGCTGTATTTATATCCGGTATCGTCTTTCTGATTTTAACCGTGACACGAGTAAGACAGATGCTGCTTGTTGCGGTTCCGGAAAATTTAAAGACAGCTATTACAGTGGGTATCGGCTTGTTTATTACGATTGTCGGCTTCAAGCTTTGTAATCTGGTTATGGTGAGTATCGTTCCAGGGACAGATGTTGGTCAACCGGTTCCGGGTCATGCTTTTAATTTGATTTTGGGAAGTCTGGTACATCAAAAGGATGCACTGCTGGCCCTAATCGGATTGCTTATTATCGCAGCACTGATGGTCGTTCGGGTTAAAGGTGCATTGCTGATTGGGATCGTAGCTACTACATTAATCGGTATTCCGATGGGAGTAACGAATCTGAGTAGCTTGACAACAGGCAACTGGATTCCTGATTTCAGTAATTTGGCTGTAGGCCAGTTAGACTTGAAAGCAGCTTTGCATATTGGTCTGTTTGATATCATTTTCATTTTCACATTTGTAGAGTTGTTTGATACGTTCGGTACTTTGGTAGGTACAGCTACTCGCGCGGGTATAATGAAAGATAAGAAAAAAGGCGAGAAAATTATCGGTAAAGCGATGCTGGTGGATGCTGTTGGCGTAAGTACCGGTGCTGTATTGGGTACAAGTACGATTACAGCATTCGTAGAAAGCTCCGCAGGGGTAGAAGAAGGCGGACGTACCGGACTGACTGCTGTAACGACAGGTGTTCTGTTCTTGTTGGCCCTGTTTATTGCACCGTTGGCTCTGGTTGTGCCTTCTGCTGCTACTGCTCCAGCTCTGATTATCGTTGGGGTCCTAATGATGAGTCAGGTTCGCAACATCGACTGGGATAACTTTCTGTTGGCGTTTCCTGCATTTTTGACTATCGTGCTGATGCCTTTCACAGGTGGAATCGCGAATGGTATTTCTGCTGGTATCCTGTCTTACGTTGTACTGGCTGTATTCAGTAATCTATTTACCAGCAATAAAGTTAAAATTCACTGGCTCATGTGGGTGCTTGCTATTATTGTAGTAATCCGCTTTGCCTTTATGGGCTCAGAATAATCAGTAGATATAGAACAAAGAACCTCTTCCTGTTGCTTAAGGGAAGAGGTTCTTTGTTTGTAGTTAGACGCAGATAGATACAACGGAGCTATTATATAGAAGGAAAATGAATAATAAATAAAGTATTATGAATTTCACATAAAAAATGCTTGCAAACGGGATGTGTATATGGTATATTCTAATTCCGGCCAAGAAATACAATATTGCGAGCGAGTGTTACAAAAAAAGTTTTTTTAAAAAATGCTTGCAAAGTTGGTTCGGACATGATATATTATAAGAGTTGACGAGGCGACAAGCTGAATCAATGGATAAAGAATGTTTGATCTTTGAAAACTGAACAACGAGTGAGTAAAACGATTTTGTTCGCAAAATCAAACAAGAGATATTTTTATCTCGTCAGTTTCAACATGAGCTTATCGCTCTTTCTATAAACCAACTTCGGTTGGTCTTTAATGGAGAGTTTGATCCTGGCTCAGGACGAACGCTGGCGGCGTGCCTAATACATGCAAGTCGAGCGAGGTTGTTTAGAAGCTTGCTTCTAAACAACCTAGCGGCGGACGGGTGAGTAACACGTAGGCAACCTGCCCACAAGACAGGGATAACTACCGGAAACGGTAGCTAATACCCGATATATCCTTTTCCTGCATGGGTGAGGGAGGAAAGACGGAGTAATCTGTCACTTGTGGATGGGCCTGCGGCGCATTAGCTAGTTGGTGGGGTAAAGGCCTACCAAGGCGACGATGCGTAGCCGACCTGAGAGGGTGATCGGCCACACTGGGACTGAGACACGGCCCAGACTCCTACGGGAGGCAGCAGTAGGGAATCTTCCGCAATGGGCGAAAGCCTGACGGAGCAACGCCGCGTGAGTGATGAAGGTTTTCGGATCGTAAAGCTCTGTTGCCAGGGAAGAACGTCTTGTAGAGTAACTGCTACAAGAGTGACGGTACCTGAGAAGAAAGCCCCGGCTAACTACGTGCCAGCAGCCGCGGTAATACGTAGGGGGCAAGCGTTGTCCGGAATTATTGGGCGTAAAGCGCGCGCAGGCGGCTCTTTAAGTCTGGTGTTTAATCCCGAGGCTCAACTTCGGGTCGCACTGGAAACTGGGGAGCTTGAGTGCAGAAGAGGAGAGTGGAATTCCACGTGTAGCGGTGAAATGCGTAGAGATGTGGAGGAACACCAGTGGCGAAGGCGACTCTCTGGGCTGTAACTGACGCTGAGGCGCGAAAGCGTGGGGAGCAAACAGGATTAGATACCCTGGTAGTCCACGCCGTAAACGATGAATGCTAGGTGTTAGGGGTTTCGATACCCTTGGTGCCGAAGTTAACACATTAAGCATTCCGCCTGGGGAGTACGGTCGCAAGACTGAAACTCAAAGGAATTGACGGGGACCCGCACAAGCAGTGGAGTATGTGGTTTAATTCGAAGCAACGCGAAGAACCTTACCAGGTCTTGACATCCCTCTGACCGGTCTAGAGATAGGCCTTTCCTTCGGGACAGAGGAGACAGGTGGTGCATGGTTGTCGTCAGCTCGTGTCGTGAGATGTTGGGTTAAGTCCCGCAACGAGCGCAACCCTTATGCTTAGTTGCCAGCAGGTCAAGCTGGGCACTCTAAGCAGACTGCCGGTGACAAACCGGAGGAAGGTGGGGATGACGTCAAATCATCATGCCCCTTATGACCTGGGCTACACACGTACTACAATGGCCGGTACAACGGGAAGCGAAGCCGCGAGGTGGAGCCAATCCTAGAAAAGCCGGTCTCAGTTCGGATTGTAGGCTGCAACTCGCCTACATGAAGTCGGAATTGCTAGTAATCGCGGATCAGCATGCCGCGGTGAATACGTTCCCGGGTCTTGTACACACCGCCCGTCACACCACGAGAGTTTACAACACCCGAAGTCGGTGGGGTAACCCGCAAGGGAGCCAGCCGCCGAAGGTGGGGTAGATGATTGGGGTGAAGTCGTAACAAGGTAGCCGTATCGGAAGGTGCGGCTGGATCACCTCCTTTCTATGGAGAATCGTTTCCTGCGATGGAAACATTCAAATTAGCAGGTATAACGTACCTGCGACCGGATATTCATTTCGGTTCATCACGTTCGTGTGAATGAAATGAATATCCTGAACTTACTCACTCGTTGCTCAGTTTTGAGAGCTCAAACTCTCAAGCTTCGACGAATACTTCATTCACACATTCGTGTGGAACCGAAATATTCATCGGGTTTCGCTTCGATGAAGCGAATTGCACCTTGAAAACTGGATACCGAAACGAAATTGCGTTTTAGAATATTCCTTTAAGCTGATCTTGTGCAAACAAGTGAAATAAAGGTAGCAGGTAAGGAAAGATCTTTTGCTTTTGGCAAAAATCATTCTTTATCGAACATCGACATTTTCTTTTATCAAAGAAAAGTCTAGGTTAAGCTACAAAGAGCACACGGAGGATGCCTAGGCGCCAGGAGCCGACGAAGGACGTGGCGAACAACGATAAGGCCTCGGGGAGCTGTAAGCAAGCTTTGATCCGGGGATGTCCGAATGGGGAAACCCGACTGTCTTCATCGACAGTCACTACTCACTGAATTCATAGGTGAGTGAGAGGCAGACCAGGGGAACTGAAACATCTAAGTACCCTGAGGAAGAGAAAACAATAGTGATTCCGTCAGTAGCGGCGAGCGAACGCGGATTAGCCCAAACCAAGGAGCTTGCTCCTTGGGGTTGTGGGACGTCTCACATGGAGTTACAAAGGAACCGGTTAGATGAAGAGGTCTGGAAAGGCCCGCCAGAGAAGGTAAAAGCCCTGTAGTTCAAAACTTGTTCTCTCCGAGACGGATCCCGAGTAGTGCGGGGCACGTGAAACCCCGTATGAATCCGGCAGGACCATCTGCCAAGGCTAAATACTCCCTGGCGACCGATAGTGAAGCAGTACCGTGAGGGAAAGGTGAAAAGCACCCCGGAAGGGGAGTGAAATAGATCCTGAAACCGTGTGCTTACAAGAAGTCAGAGCCCGATCTAGGGGTGATGGCGTGCCTTTTGTAGAATGAACCGGCGAGTTACGTTCCCGTGCAAGGTTAAGGTGAAGAGCTGAAGCCGCAGCGAAAGCGAGTCTGAATAGGGCGATTTGAGTACGTGGACGTAGACCCGAAACCGGGTGATCTACCCCTGTCCAGGGTGAAGGTGCGGTAACACGCACTGGAGGCCCGAACCCACGCATGTTGAAAAATGCGGGGATGAGGTGGGGGTAGCGGAGAAATTCCAATCGAACCCGGAGATAGCTGGTTCTCCCCGAAATAGCTTTAGGGCTAGCCTCGGAAAGAAGAATCGTGGAGGTAGAGCACTGATTGGGTGCGGGGCCCGCAAGGGTTACCAAGCTCAGTCAAACTCCGAATGCCATAGATTTAGTTCCGGGAGTCAGACAGTGAGTGCTAAGATCCATTGTCGAAAGGGAAACAGCCCAGACCATCAGCTAAGGTCCCCAAGTGTGTGTTAAGTGGGAAAGGATGTGGAGTTGCACAGACAACCAGGATGTTGGCTTAGAAGCAGCCACCATTGAAAGAGTGCGTAATAGCTCACTGGTCGAGTGACTCTGCGCCGAAAATGTAACGGGGCTAAACACACCACCGAAGCTATGGCTTGATGCTTGCATCAGGGGTAGGGGAGCGTTGAATGCGGGTTGAAGGTGTACCGTAAGGAGCGCTGGACTGCATTCAAGTGAGAATGCCGGTATGAGTAACGAAAAGATCTGTGAGAATCAGATCCGCCGAAAGCCTAAGGGTTCCTGAGGAAGGTTCGTCCGCTCAGGGTAAGTCGGGACCTAAGGCGAGGCCGATAGGCGTAGTCGAAGGACAACAGGTCGAAATTCCTGTACCACCGTAATCCGCTATGAGCGATGGGGTGACGCAGTAGGGTAGTGACGCGGACTGATGGATGTCCGTCTAAGCAGTGAGGCTGATGTGTAGGCAAATCCGCACATCGTTAAGGCTGGGCTGTGATGGGGAGCGAAAATTGTAGTAGCGAAGGTCATGATCTCAGACTGCCAAGAAAAGCCTCTAGTCAGGAGAAGGTGCCCGTACCGCAAACCGACACAGGTAGGCGAGAAGAGAATTCTAAGGCGCGCGGAAGAACTCTCGTTAAGGAACTCGGCAAAATGACCCCGTAACTTCGGGAGAAGGGGTGCCTCGGTAGGGTGAATAGCCCGAGGGGGCCGCAGTGAAAAGGCCCAAGCGACTGTTTAGCAAAAACACAGGTCTGTGCGAAGCCGCAAGGCGAAGTATACGGGCTGACGCCTGCCCGGTGCTGGAAGGTTAAGGGGAGTGGTAAGCCCTTCGGGGCGAAGCTATGAACCGAAGCCCCAGTAAACGGCGGCCGTAACTATAACGGTCCTAAGGTAGCGAAATTCCTTGTCAGGTAAATTCTGACCCGCACGAATGGCGTAACGACTTGGGCGCTGTCTCAACGAGAGATCCGGTGAAATTTTAATACCTGTGAAGATGCAGGTTACCCGCGACAAGACGGAAAGACCCCATGGAGCTTTACTGCAGCTTGATATTGAATTTGGGTACGATCTGTACAGGATAGGTGGGAGCCGTAGAACTTTGAGCGCCAGCTTGAAGGGAGGCATCCTTGGGATACCACCCTGATCGTATCTAGGTTCTAACTTGGTACCGTGAACCGGTGCGAGGACAGTGTCAGGTGGGCAGTTTGACTGGGGCGGTCGCCTCCTAAAGAGTAACGGAGGCGCCCCAAGGTTCCCTCAGAATGGTTGGAAATCATTCGAAGAGTGCAAAGGCAGAAGGGAGCTTGACTGCGAGACCTACAAGTCGAGCAGGGACGAAAGTCGGGCTTAGTGATCCGGTGGTACCGCATGGAAGGGCCATCGCTCAACGGATAAAAGCTACCCTGGGGATAACAGGCTTATCTCCCCCAAGAGTCCACATCGACGGGGAGGTTTGGCACCTCGATGTCGGCTCATCGCATCCTGGGGCTGAAGTAGGTCCCAAGGGTTGGGCTGTTCGCCCATTAAAGCGGTACGCGAGCTGGGTTCAGAACGTCGTGAGACAGTTCGGTCCCTATCTGTCGTGGGCGTAGGAAATTTGAGAGGAGCTGTCCTTAGTACGAGAGGACCGGGATGGACGTACCGCTGGTGTACCAGTTGTTCCGCCAGGAGCACCGCTGGGTAGCTATGTACGGAAGGGATAAGCGCTGAAAGCATCTAAGCGTGAAGCCCCCCTCAAGATGAGATTTCCCAATTAGTAAGACCCCTTGAAGACGACGAGGTAGATAGGTTGGGGGTGGAAGTGCAGTAATGCATGGAGCTGACCAATACTAATCGGTCGAGGGCTTATCCTAAGATAAAACGCAATGAGTTTCGGATCCAGTTTTCAGGGTGTAAGTTTTGTATTGTATAAGCACAAGTGGCTTATATGGAACAAGCGAACACACAGCATTTGGCGATGCTGATTCCTGAAAAAGAATTTGCTCAGCAGATTCATGTTTGGTGGCGATAGCGGAGGGGTTCCACACGTACCCATCCCGAACACGACCGTTAAGCCCTCCAGCGCCGATGGTACTTGGACCGCAGGGTCCTGGGAGAGTAGGACGTCGCCAAGCAACAAGCAAAAGAGACTATGATCTTCATAAGATCATGGTCTTTTTTTGCGTTAAAAGGCAGTGGGATTTTATTTAAATTGAGCTTGTTATAAGTTTAACTGGATAAGTGGATATTAACTAGTAATAAGAAGACGGTTTTAAAATAATTTAGTACCAGGTATTAGTATCTGGTGTTATAATGTGAATAAGGATTACAAAGGAGAGTGATCAGATTGTTGAATTCAAAAGCTAAGCTTACGGCCTTTGGCACTTATGTACCTGAACGGATTTTGACGAACGCTGACTTGGAGAAGCTTGTCGATACCAGTAACGAGTGGATTGTACAGAGAACGGGTATGCATGAAAGACGCATTGCGGCTGAAGATCAATATGTATCTGATTTATGCATACAAGCTATTACACGTATGATTAACCTGTATGACGTAAATATAAACGATGTTGAGATGATCATTGTAGCGACGAGTACACCTGATTACTACTTTCCGAGCACGGCTTCACGTATTCAGGCTCATTTTGATATTCCGAATACAGGGTCAATGGATATTAGTGCAGCATGTGCAGGTTTTTCCTATGGACTTCATTTGGCAAATGGCCTTATTACAAGTGGTCTGCATCGTAAGGTGCTAGTAGTGGGAGCCGAAACGTTGTCCAAAATTACAGATTATACGGATCGGACGACGTGTATACTTTTTGGAGATGGTGCAGGAGTTGCACTTGTTGAATATGACGATGATGAAGGATCATTTTTAACTTCAGATATAGGTACCTATGGGCAAGGGGGAGCACATCTTTACCGTGTGGGACTATCTGATCATTTAAATGGAGAGAAGCTGCAAGACCATGGATTTATTGCGCAGAATGGACGTGAGGTTTATAAATGGGCTGTTCGCTCTGTTCCAACTGGAATCGAACGATTATTGGATAAGGCAAATATGAAGAAGGAGGATCTTGACTGGTTTGTACCTCATAGCGCTAATTTGAGAATGATCGAGTCCATATGTGAAAGAAGTACAGTACCTTTGGAAAAAACGCTGACAAGCGTAGAATTGTATGGTAATACATCGGCGGCATCCATCCCGTTGGCTTTGCAGTGTGGTTTGGATGATGGACGTTTACGGTATGGACAACATGTGTTGTTATATGGATTTGGCGGAGGCCTCACCTATGCGGGTCTGCTATTAAAATGGAGTGTGCCTGATTTGTAAGTTATCTTAACCCATGTAAAAGTAATAGCAATAGTATGTACGATCATGTTAATAAGAGCCGTTGGTATTAGAATTTATCGTAAGATGGCAGGATGGTATAATTAACACTATGAGAGAAAGGAGCGTAACATGAAGGTATTGGTATTGGCAGAAAAACCGTCCGTGGCCAGAGAGATTGCACGTGTGATGGGTAGCCGCGAGAAGCATAAAAGTTATATAGAAGGACCCCAGTATGTGGTGACGTGGGCACTGGGACATTTGGTCGGCTTAGCAGAGCCGGAGGATTACGATTCTAAGTATGCGACCTGGAATTTAGAGGACCTGCCTATTCTTCCGAAGAGTTCAAAGTTGAAGGTACTGCGCGAGAGTAATCATCAGTTCAAAGCTGTACAGCAGCTCATGAAGCGGCAGGACATTGGAGAGCTTATCGTGGCAACAGATGCTGCTCGCGAAGGAGAATTGTTGGCACGCTGGATCATCCAAATGGCAAACTGGAAAAAGCCCTTCCGGCGCTTATGGATCTCTTCGCAGACGGACAAGGCGATTAAAGCAGGTTTCGCAAAGCTATTGCCTGGTCAGCAGTTTGATCGTTTATATGAATCGGCTCGCTGTAGAGCTGAAGCAGACTGGATGATTGGTCTCAATGTAACTCGCGCGTTGACTTGTCGTTATAACGCCCAACTTTCGGCGGGAAGAGTCCAAACACCAACGCTGGGGATGATTATGGAGCGTGAGAAAGAAATTACCGAATTCCGTTCTCAGGAATATGATACTTTGACGGCGGACTTCGGCGATTTTCAGGCAACTTGGCGGGCAGAAAGCGGGGATTCACGCATGTTTGACCGCACTCAAGCAGAGGCTTTGCGCCGTAGGCTTGAGGGGGCCAAAGGCACAGTTGCGAGTGTTAAAAAGAGCGAAAAGAACGAGCCTCACCCGCTGGCGTATGATTTAACGGAGCTGCAAAGAGATGCTAACCAACGTTACGGCTTTTCGGCCAAACAGACGTCTAATCTGCTTCAGCGTCTGTATGAACAGCATAAGCTGGTGACCTATCCACGTACGGACAGCCGTTATCTGACATCCGATATGGTGGACACACTTAAGGAAAGGCTCAGTAGTGTAGCAGTAGGCCCGTATGCTTCCTTGGCACGCCCGCTATTGCGTAACAACCTGCCGATCACAAAGCGAATTGTGGATGACAGTAAAGTCACGGATCATCATGCGATTATTCCTACTGAGCAGACATTATTGCTTAATCAGTTGAGCCCAGAGGAACGTAAGCTGTATGATCTGATTGCACGACGGTTTATCAGTCTATTCTATCCACCTGCACGTTATGATGCTGTAGCCGTATCAGTTACGGTGGAGCAGGAGACGTTTCACGTAAAAGGCACAACGGTAAAAGATAGCGGATGGCGTGCTGTATATGACGCGAACCATTATGATATGGATGATGAAGAAGCAGAGGATCGGGAAAACAATGGACGGGGCGTTATTTTACCTGAGCTGCAAAAAGGAGATTCCGTCCGGTTACAGCGTTGTCTTGTACGAGCTGGGCGAACGATGCCGCCGAAGCGGTATACGGAAGCAGCCCTGCTCGCTCAGATGGAAAAGCATGGACTGGGTACTCCTGCTACTCGTGCCGATCTGATTGAAAAGCTTGTCAGCTCGGATACGATTGAGCGTCAGGGGAACGTGATGCATCCAACCGGGAAAGGTAAGCAACTGATTGAACTGGCAGCTCCACAGCTTCGAACGCCTGAGCTGACGGCACGTTGGGAAGCGGAGCTGGAACGGATTGCTCGTGGTCAAGGACAACCGGAACCGTTTTTGAATTCTATTCGTGCTATGGCGAAAGAGCTGGTTTCCACTGTGAAAAATAGCAGTGCGGAGTACAAGCCTCATAATGTGACGAATAGTCATTGTCCAGATTGTGGTACAAAGCTATTGGAGAAGAAGGGTAAGAAAGGCAAGTTCCTTGTATGTCCAAGTGCGGATTGCGGTTACCGTCGTTCAGGGGAAAAACGTTTGTCCAATCGACGTTGCCCGCAGTGTCATAAGAAAATGGAAATGAAAGAGGGCAAAGCAGGATTGTATGTAAGATGCCTGCCCTGCGGCATTACCGAGACGTTGGATAAGGACAAGCAACGGGTAAACAAACGGGAACAGCAAAAGCTAGTAAGACAATTTGAAAAGCAGGAATCTTTTGGCTCCAGTTTGGGTGATTTGCTAAAAGCAGCGATGGAACAAAAGCAGGGCAAATAACGGATGACCAAAAGTGCTGCAGTCAACATAATCAGTAGGTGCATGTCGGTATAAAAACGATCACTCCTTGGCATGGTAATCCGAGGAGGTGAGTATTTATGCCCAAACATAAACCGCTTAAAATCAATAATCAGCAAAATAAATCAAGCATACTGGAGGAGGAAATTGCTGCTCATCCAGAGAAGCAAGCGAAATATCCTCCAAGCTTGAATGGGATTCCCAAACAGCAGTCTTGATGCTGCGTGGGAGGGACGATGGATTACTGTATAGAACCAAGACGATTGGATATTAGATGAAGTAGTTATTAATGCTAGACTTGTCTTGCAAAAAAAAGCAGCAGTTACGGTGATCAACCGTAATCGCTGCTTCTTTTTCATAATAAGGATGTTGTATTTATTTGATTTGGGATAAATGTTCTTAGTATTCATTAAAGAAGGATTGAATTTGGTTAACATCGTGTGTTTGGGTCAAAGCAAGCATGAGCAAAATCCGTGCTTTTTGCGGATTGAGTGAATCGGTCGATACAAAGTTCGATGCCGCGTCTTTTGTTGACGGTGATACCACTCCACTTCCCACTCGGCTGGAGCGGGCAATGATTATTCCTTTTTTACCTGCGGCCTCTGCGCCTTCTGAGGAGGTCTTGGACAAGGAACCATTACCGGAACCAGCTACGACAATACCCTTGGCACCAGCTGCTACGGCTGCATCATACAGATAGCGACCATTGTTTTGATATTCGTATAAAATATCTACTTGTGGCAGTTGAGTCAGGTTAGAGATGTCGAATACAGAAGAAGTCGTATGCTTGTGTGTGGATTTGTTGTAGTAGTACACTTGATCGCCCACAACAGCTCCAAGGTATCCCTGCTCCACAGATTTGAACGTATCGACTGTTGTTGTGTTCGTTTTGGTGATGTATCTTGCTGCACCGATACGGTCGTTCAGCAGGACGAGTACGCCCTGACCTTTAGAGGCCGAAGCCCCGGCGACTTTCACTGCATTATAGAGGTTGAAGGGACCATCGGCACTGATGGCAGTAGCTGGACGCATGGAGCCAACGACAACTACTGGCTTATCGCTTTTGATAACAAGATTGAGGAAATAAGCTGTTTCTTCTAATGTATCTGTACCATGTGTAATGACAATGCCATCTACATCGTCTTTGGCAAGCAGTTCATTGGTGCGCTTGGCAAGTTTTAAGAGGATCTCATTATTAACATCGGGGCTACCTACATTAACAACTTGCTCACCACTGACATTTGCAATACTTTTCATCTCAGGAACGGCATTGATTAGAGTTTCCACTCCCAACGCGCCTGCTTTGTAGCCGGTTGTATCCGTGTTGACGGCAGATGATCCTGCAATGGTCCCTCCCGTGGCAAGTATTTTAATATTGGGTAAATGATTGGTTTGTGGTTTTTCGGATTTGTCCGAAGTTATAGTGGTAGAAGTAGGTGCAGTTGTGCTGGTTGTAGCTGCTGCCGCAGCGTTGGCGGTAAATCCACCACTCCATAAGGTACCTCCGAGAATAAAGCTGGCCAACAGGGGAATCATCGTCATTTTTTTCATGTTAGTCATATAAAGCTCCTCTCCAATCTTAAACCTAATATTAATGATAGATTAACTGACAAATATTTTGTCGAATTACGTTAATATCACGAATTATAGGGTGTAAAATTGTTTTTAGTCAACAGTTATGTTAGGAAATATGACTTTAGAACTTATTTATTATAAATGTAATCGCTTTATTACGTGTGGTAGGTGTATGTAGTAAGATGAACAGTCGGTTGTTTAAGGTAAAGACCACGGCTGAATAAAAAATGTTTGCAAAAACAAAACAACAAGCAGAAATCTCATAAGGAGTCTGCTTGTTGTTTTTGTTGAAAGGTGAACAACTGAGTTTACCTTTAACTTCATTCAATGAGAACGACAAGGTAAAGTTGATATTTTACGTTAATAACATGGTTCTACAGCTGAATGCAGATCCCATGATCAGGGGTTTTTGCTATGCTGTTTTGTCGGCAGGCTGGCGCTGGGAGTTCCTTTTCCTTGTTTACGGTTGCGTTCTGCCTTTTTAGCATTTTCTCGCAGCTTTTCAACGTATTCATGGGTGCTTTCCATTGCAGTTCCTCCTTTAAGACGAAATAGATGCACTCGGGGATCGCCCTTATGCCACCTTACTATTTCCGCAAAAACGCTATCCAAGTCAAGGGAGGCGTTGTTTCTGTAAAAGGGGTGGGGTTATAATGAGGGGAGAACGATATATAAGGCCTAATACCTGAACTTGGTACGGTGTGCAAAAGGGGGAGAGACATTGCAGACAGGCTTGTTGGTATGGCTGCTGTTTATCAATGCAGTAGGCTATCTGGTAATGTCGGAAGATAAAAAGAGAGCACGTAAACATCGTGATCGTGTACCTGAACGGACGTTGTTTTTCCTGGCCCTGATCGGGGGAGCCTTAGGCGTGCTAATAGCCATGTACCGTAAACGCCATAAAACACGGCATATGAGTTTCAGATTAGGTATTCCGGCGTTGCTATTCATGAACGCATTGTTGTATGGTTATTTTTTAAGGTAAGGCGAGGAGTTTAGCTTCTCATAGGGAAGTTTAATGATGAGTGAGAAGACTATTCCAGCCATCCAGTGATGTCATGGAATGAACAACAACAGGAGTACATATTTCAGGCTTTGAATCAACAAACCGAATGAGGAAGAGGTGCGTATTATGCTATTTTCAAAAGTATTGCTTGCTTATGACGGTTCGGATGCATCCAACAAGGCTTTGCTGAAGGCAGCCGAATTAGTCAAGACATCATCGTCCTCGCAGCTTGAGGTGGTAACTGCATTTGATTTTCCGCGGATTTTTATGGGCGAAGGTTTGGCACCAATTCCGGCTTCGATAAATAAAGAATATTACGATTTGGCCGAACAAACTACCGATGAAGTTAAAAAGCGGCTTGCTGAGCAAGGTGTAGATGCCAAGGTGGAGCTCATTCAAGGTTCACCAGCCGAAGTCATTTTGGATTATGCCAATGAGAATGGCTTCGATGTGATTGTGATCGGTAGCCGCGGTTTAGGTGGTATCCGTGAATTTGTATTGGGTAGCGTAAGCCACAATGTGGTGCAGCATGCGCGTATTCCTGTGCTGGTCGTAAAATAACTGAATAAGAAAGTAAAAGTCGGTTTACTGCCTGTATAGGGAGTGCCGACTTTTATTTTTGTCAGTGGAATGCGGTACGCTCGCTGTTATCAGGATAGGTAATAGATAGCTAAACGTAATACAATAGTCCTGACCTGTGGGTATATAAGGGTGTTGATTTTGTTAAACACGAACATTCTATTGCATGATTATTGTAATGTTCGTTTTCGAGTTGACATAAGGTGTAGGGAATTGTTAAACTAGGAAGTGTATTGTCGATAAAAAATGAACTTTAGGTACAATTTAATAAGGTACACATGTTTGAGCCGAAACAGACCGCGATCATACTTGTAAAGAATATCGTCGGGTATGGAATAGGCACAATGCTAACTCGTATAATGCCGGGGATATGGCCCGGAAGTTTCTACCTGGAAACCTTAAATTTCCGGACTACGGGAGACATACGGCTGAAGCCGCATTGGATGCGGTGGAAGAGGCTTGCTTTTGGCTTGCCTTTAAGAGGCTCTGTCGTTTGTTTTTTCGTAGTCCGGTGTCTTGAAAATAACGTTATTTTCGAGTGCCGGATTTTTGGCGCTTATTGATAAACAGGGAGTGAAGGACATGTCAGTGCAGGTCGCTGTCATTATGGGCAGCACATCAGACTGGGACACCATGCAGCATGCATGTGCTGTGCTGGACGAGCTTGAAATCGGATATGAGAAAAAGGTAGTTTCAGCCCATCGTACACCGGATTTAATGTTTCGTTTTGCAGAAGAGGCCGCCGGGCGTGGATTAAAGGTCATTATTGCTGGAGCGGGTGGGGCAGCGCATTTGCCAGGGATGGTGGCTGCGAAGACATCCTTGCCAGTCATTGGTGTGCCTGTCCAGTCGAAGGCTCTGAATGGTCTAGACTCCTTGCTCTCCATTGTGCAGATGCCGGGTGGTATTCCGGTTGCCACTGTGGCAATCGGTAAGGCAGGCGCTACGAATGCAGGGCTGCTGGCCGCACAAATATTAGGCGCTTTTGACGAAAAGATAAGTCAGCGGGTTGTGGCAAGACGCGACCGTATCCGTGATGAGGTGCTGGAAGGCAGTGACTCACTATGAATGAGGCATGTGAATCTGCAGGTCGCATCCGTCCTCCAGGTACAACGATTGGACTTCTAGGAGGCGGACAGCTGGGCAGAATGCTTGTGCTAGCAGGGACAAACCTAGGATATCGTTTTGTGACGCTGGACCCTGCACCTGATAGCCCGTGTGGACAGGTGTCAGAACAAATCCGTGCTGCCTATGATGATGAGCTTGCGGCCAGAGAGTTGGCTGGTCGGTGCGATGTGATCACGTATGAGTTTGAAAATGTGGACGCAGATGTGGCTGCACTTTTGGAACAGGAATCCAGCGTGCCGCAAGGCAGCAGTCTTTTGTACACAACACAGCATCGTCTTCGTGAAAAGCGTTCTATTGAAGCTGCTGGTGTCCCTGTCGCTCCGTATCGTGAAATTAGTAGTCCTGCGGATATGGCCCAAGCGGTAGCTGAACTGGGTGTACCGTGTGTGCTCAAGACAGCAGTCGGTGGTTATGATGGCAAGGGACAAGTGGTCATTCGCCAACCGGAGGAAGCCTTAGCTGCCTACGAACAATTGGCAGGAGACGGTGCGGAACTGGTATTGGAACAGTTCATTCGTTTTCGCTGCGAAATCTCGGTGATTGTAGCTCGCAGCACGAACGGTGAAGCTAAAGCCTTTCCACCTGCGGAAAACATTCACGTGAACAATATTTTGCACACGTCGATTGTACCTGCGCGCGTGCCAGAACCTGTTCAGGAGGAAGCGCGAAAGTTAGCGCTGGCTGTGGCAGAGTCGCTGGGTGCGATGGGACTGCTCGCTGTGGAGATGTTTGTCACCGAAGACGGACAGTTATACGTTAATGAGTTGGCACCACGACCGCATAACTCCGGTCATTACACGATGGAGGCATGCGCCACGTCGCAATTCGAGCAGCACATACGTGCGATTTGCGGTTTACCCTTGGGCAGCACGAAGCTGCTGACTTCCGTCGTGATGGTCAATGTGCTAGGTGAGCATTTGGAGGATGTGGTTCGGCGGTTTGCGCAATCGGATGTTGAAGCTGAAAGGTTGGATGTTGTACCTAAGCTGCATTTGTATGGAAAAAGTGAAGCCAAGCCAGGCCGAAAGATGGGACATATTAATCTATTGTGCCAGGATGCGGAACAAGCGCTGGAATGGATTGAACAAACCAATATTTGGGGGGGTAAATAGTCATGATCGAACGCTATAGCAGACCGGAAATGAGAGCGATTTGGACGGAAGAAAATAAATTTAAAGCGTGGCTGGAAGTAGAGCTGTGTGCCTGTGAAGCTTGGGCGGAATTAGGGGTTATTCCAAAAGAGGATACTGTGGCTCTACGTAAGAATGCAAGTTTTGATATTGAACGGATATATGAAATTGAGCAGGAGACAAGACATGATGTCATTGCTTTTACTCGCACGGTGTCTGAAAGTCTTGGAGATGAGCGCAAATGGGTACATTACGGTCTAACCTCTACAGACGTAGTTGATACGGCACTGGGCTACCTGTTAAAGCAGGCGAATGAAATCCTGGAACGCGATATCTTGAATTTTATTGAAATTTTGAAGGAAAAGGCATTGGCTTACAAGCATACACCAATGATGGGACGTACACATGGAGTGCATGCCGAGCCGACCACATTCGGACTGAAGATGGGATTGTGGTACGAGGAAATGAAGCGCAATCTGGAACGCTTTCGTTTTGCCGCTGACCAAGTACAATACGGTAAAATGTCCGGTGCAGTTGGGACATACGCCAACATTGACCCGTCTGTAGAAGAATTTGTATGCCGCAAGCTGGGTACCAAGCCTGCACCGATTTCTACACAGACGCTACAGCGCGACCGTCATGCCGAATACATGGCAACGTTAGCGTTGATCGCCACATCGTTGGACAAATTTGCTACAGAAGTCCGTGCTCTGCAAAAGAGTGAATTCCGTGAGGTGGAGGAAGCCTTTGCCAAGGGTCAAAAAGGATCTTCCGCGATGCCGCATAAACGCAATCCGATCGGAAGCGAAAACATCTCCGGTCTGGCACGTGTGATTCGCGGGCATATGGTATCGGCGTATGAGAACGTAACCCTATGGCATGAACGCGACATTTCGCATTCTTCCGTAGAACGCATTATTCTGCCGGATGCCACGATGCTGTTGAACTACATGCTGAACCGCTTTGGCAATATCGTGAAAAATCTGACGGTCTTCCCTGAAAATATGAAGCGCAATATGGCGCGTACGTACGGCGTACCGTTCTCCGGTCGTATTATGACGAAGCTGATCGATAAAGGCTTTAGTCGTGAAAAAGCCTACGATACCGTGCAGCCGCGTGCTATGCAGGCGTGGGAAGAGCAACGCCAGTTCCGCGATATCGTCGAGGCGACCCCGGAAATTACTGCCGTGCTCAGCGCAGACGAAATCGAGGATGCTTTTAACCCAGCCTGGCATCTGAAGAACGTGGATACGATCTTCAAAAAGCTGGGATTAGGGGAGTAGGAGGGAAGGTTGCTGCGTGGTGAGGCCGCTCTGCGAACGGATCATTCTTCCGATTGCTGTTGCCCCTGGATTCCTGAATTGGAAAACCTGCAAAGGTTGGAATCCAGAGGCAAAGGCAAGCGCTAATGCTTCTCCAGAACGATTCCGTCCGCTCCGCTGCTTCCAGCACCAACCTTCGTATGGGAGCAGAACTTGGGAAGGTGCGGCACATAAGATGCCGCACCACCCCAAGAGCGATGGAAAAGCGTGTTCCACTGCTTTTGCTATCGCTGAGCAACGTTCTCGGGAGGGCTGCCGAATTTGCGCAGCAAACAGCCCGCTGCCCTCCCGAGAACGCGCAGGCTCAAGAAGTGAAGCCTTGAGCCACCGTATCCGTGCGCAGCGTAACACATGCGCACAACTGGGCGAAGCCCAATGCTCGCTGCACGGCATGTCGTGCTACGGCCAC
Source organism: Paenibacillus sp. SEL3 (assembly GCF_054602585.1). Classification (NCBI taxonomy): domain Bacteria; kingdom Bacillati; phylum Bacillota; class Bacilli; order Caryophanales; family Paenibacillaceae; genus Paenibacillus; species Paenibacillus sp. SEL3. Next base: position 4,122,241 of record NZ_CM137725.1, read on the forward strand.
GGGCCGAATGGTATTACGGCGTCATGTGCGTAAAAGCATCGTTCTGCACCAACGTAAAAGCGTTGCTGGATGAAGCTTGTGCCAACAAGCCTCATCCAGCAAAACGCGCTCACCCCATCGTAGCGACAAAATAGACGCCCTCACCCTGCTCACCAGCCAACCCTTGCGGGAGTCCCGAGGGCAGCAGCCCTGGGGGTCCTCCCTGGGGGGAGGATTTAGGAGGGGCAAAGGTTGATTTAGGAGGGGCAACTTCTATGAAAGAGGTGTAATTAAATGTCATTGTCTACTGCCGAAGGTCTGATTCATGCGCCGCTCTTGTACAAAGGCAAAGTGCGTGAACTGTATGATCTCGGAGAACATTTTCTGATTGTCGTGACGGACCGGATTTCGGCTTTTGATTATGTGTTGGAGCCGCCCGTACCGGAAAAAGGAAATGTATTGAACAAGCTCAGTGCTTTCTGGTTTGAACAGACGAAAGACCTGCTGGAAAACCATGTCGTGCATACCGATGTAGATAAGCTCGGGCATGTGATCGACGAACAGAATAAAGAGTTGCTGAAGGACCGGATCATGGTCACGCTGAAGGCTGAACGCATCGACATTGAGTGTGTGGTGCGCGGATATATTACCGGAGGCGGCTGGCGTCAGTATGAGCAGAACGGTGAGGTGAACGGCATTCCATTGCCAGAGGGGCTACGTAAAAATGAGCGCTTTCCCAAGCCTTTATTTACACCAGCTGCAAAAAATGATGTTGGACACGACGAGGACATTTCCCTTCATCAAATGAAAGAACTGGTCGGGGTGGAACTAACAGGTGAGCTTGAGGAAAAGAGCTTGGCGTTGTACGAATTTGCACGTGCTTTCTGCGAGAAGCGGGGGATTATTTTAGCCGATTGCAAGTTTGAGTTTGGTCTTGTTAACGGTAAGGTGATTCTGATTGACGAGATTTTCACGCCAGATTCATCCCGTTTTTGGGCCCAGGAAAAGTATGAGCTGGATGTTGAGATTGACAGCATGGACAAGGAGCCGGTACGAAGCTATTTGGCATCATCTGGTTGGGACAAGAATAGCGAGCCCGATCCATTGCCTGCTGAGGTCGTAGAAGAAACAACTGCAAGATATACGGATATTTGGCGGCGTCTGACGGCACAGTAAATAGTAATCATAATTCAACCAATAGGATTCACTCATTCGGAGGAGGAACTGAAGGAACATGATGAAAGCAACAGTCTATGTCACGATTAAGCAAAGCGTTTTGGACCCGCAGGGGGTTGCGGTGCAAGGCGCACTGCATTCTATGGGTTTCGGAGAAGTGGACAGCGTCAGAATTGGTAAGTATATGGAATTGAATCTGGATACAACAGACCGCGAGAGTGCTGAAAAGCGCATCATTGAGATGTGCGAAAAGCTGTTGGCCAACACGGTCATTGAAGACTACCGCTACGAACTGGAGGGCTGATTCCATGAAATTTGCAGTTCTGGTTTTTCCGGGCTCCAACTGTGATATTGACTGCTATAAGGCGGTAGAGGACACGGTCGGTGAACCTGTCGATTATGTTTGGCATACTGCGACGGATCTGTCGCCTTATGATTGTATTCTTGTTCCAGGAGGCTTCTCCTACGGGGATTATCTGCGGTGCGGTGCGATTTCCCGGTTTGCCCCGGTGATGAAGGAAGTAGCCAAAGCGGCTGCTGAAGGCAAATATATTTTGGGGATTTGCAACGGTTTTCAAATTTTGACCGAAGCCGGGCTGTTGCCAGGAGCTTTGCGCCGTAATCTGTCGATGAAATTCCTTTGCCGGGATACGGTGTTGCAGGTTGCGAATAACCAGACACCTTTTACTAAAGATTACGCTGCTGGTGAAGAGATCGTCATTCCGATCGCCCACGGCGAAGGCAACTATTACTGTGATGATGAGACGCTGGCTCGTTTGCAGGCGAACAATCAGATTGTATTTACGTATAAAGATAATCCAAACGGTTCCATGACGAATATCGCAGGGATTTGTAATGAGCAAGGTAATGTGCTGGGCATGATGCCCCACCCGGAACGCGCGGTGGACGCATTGCTTGGGACAGATGACGGCAAACGTATGTTTACATCTATTTTGAACGCTTGGAGGGATCGACATGGCGCAGCAAGTGTCCGCTAAGGAACCGACGGCAGAGCAGGTTGCCGAACATAAACTGTATCAGCAGATGGGTGTATCGGACAGTGAATATGCGTTGATCTGTGAATTCATGGGACGTCAGCCAAATTATACGGAGATTGGCGTATTCAGTGTCATGTGGTCAGAGCATTGTGCTTACAAAAACTCCAAGCCGTTGCTGCGTCGTTTTCCAACGAGCGGTCCGCGAGTTCTGATGGGACCCGGTGAGGGCGCAGGCATTGTAGATATTGGTGACAACCAAGCGGTTGTATTTAAAATCGAAAGCCATAACCATCCGTCAGCTGTGGAGCCTTTTCAAGGGGCAGCGACTGGGGTAGGAGGTATCATCCGTGATATTTTCTCCATGGGTGCAAGACCTGTTGCGGTGTTGAACTCTCTGCGTTTTGGCAAGCTGGAGAGCGACCGTGTGAAATATTTGTTCGAGCATGTGGTATCTGGTATTGCGGGCTACGGGAACTGTATCGGTATTCCGACTGTAGGTGGCGAGGTTGTATTTGATGAAAGCTACGAAGGCAACCCGCTCGTTAATGCAATGTGTGTCGGACTGATTGACCATGATAAAATCCAGCGTGGTGTTGCTAAAGGGGTCGGTAACCCGGTGTTCTATGTGGGCCCACCGACAGGTCGTGATGGGATTCACGGAGCGACATTCGCATCGGTTGAGCTGACAGAAGAATCTGAAGCGAATCGGACTGCGGTTCAAGTAGGCGATCCTTTTATGGAGAAGCTGGTTATGGAATCATGTCTGGAATTGATCGACAGCGGTATTGTGCTGGGTATTCAGGATATGGGTGCCGCAGGACTCACCTGCTCCAGCGCGGAGATGGCGAGTAAGGCTGGCAACGGTCTGGAGCTGTATCTGGATCAGGTACCGCAGCGTGAAGAAGGCATGACACCTTATGAAATGATGCTGTCCGAATCACAGGAACGGATGCTGTTCGTAGTAGAGCCTAAGGATGAAGCACAGGCACTGGAAATTTTCGAGCGTTGGGGTGTTATTTGTGCCAAGGTTGGTAAAGTGACGGATGACGGTCGTTTGCGTTTGTTCCATCACAATGAAGTGGTCGGGGATATGCCAGTGACGGCGCTGGTCGACGAGTGTCCGATTTATGACAAGCCTTCCGAAGTCCCTGCTTATTATGAGCAAAATGCTGCTATTGACACACTTCGTTATGCAGAAGTGACGGATTTGAACGGTGCGCTGAAAAAGGTGCTGTCATCACCAAGTGTAGCCAGTAAGAAATGGGTATACGAGCAGTATGACTACATGGTTCGCACGAGTACAGCCGTTCGTCCGGGATCGGATGCAGCTGTAGTAACCGTGCGTGGAACTCGTAAGGGGCTCGCCATGACGACAGATTGTAACGGACGTTATGTATACCTGGATCCAGAGGTAGGCGGACGGATTGCAGTTAGCGAAGCAGCACGTAACATTGTATGTTCTGGCGGCGAGCCTTTGGCGATTACAGATAACCTGAACTTCGGTAACCCTGAAAAGCCGGATATTTTCTGGCAAATGGAAAAAGCCGTAGATGGTATGGCTGAAGCTTGCCGTGTACTGGATACACCTGTTATCGGGGGTAATGTCAGCTTGTACAACGAAAATACCAAAGGCTCCATCTATCCGACGCCTGTTGTTGGTATGGTAGGTCTGGTACATGATACAGATCATATTACGACACAAGGCTTCAAAGCCGAGGGTGATGTGATTTTCCTGGTGGGGGAAACGAAGGCCGAGCTGGGAGGCAGCGAGTTCCAAGCTGTCGTACACGGTGTATCCGAGGGACGCCCGCCTGAGCTGGATTTGAACGTAGAGAAAAAACTGCTGACTGCGGTACTGGGAGCGATTCAGGGAGGATTGGTACAATCTGCGCATGATTTGGCAGAGGGCGGATTGGCTGTAGCGCTTGCGGAATCCGGGATTAGCGGCGGATTGGGAGCACAGGTCAACGTAGAAACGACTTTGCGTCCTGACCATGCTTTGTTTAGCGAAAGCCAATCCCGTATTTTGTTATCTGCATCGCCGGATAAAGCGTCTGCGCTGGAAGCACATCTACGTGGTTTGGAAGTGCCAGTTACCGTATTAGGAAAAGTTGAAGGATCACAATTGACAGTTGAGGTGAACGGACAACCCGCTTTGAACGAGGCAGTCGCCAGTTTGAAGCAAATCTGGGAGGATGTCATTCCATGTCTGATGAAATAACAGCACGGACGTTGTGGACTGGAGATTATTATAATGAAGGCTCTGGTAAAGAGGGGCTGTTTGATAAATTAAAAGAGGAGTGCGGCGTATTCGGTGTGTATAGACACTCCGATGCCGCTTCCCTAGCATATTACGGATTGCATGCGCTCCAGCATCGTGGGGAGGAAAGTGCAGGCATCTGTGTGAGCAGTGGTGACGAGTTCCATTATCATCGTGGTATGGGTCTTGTAAAAGAAGTATTCAATAAAGATTTGATGGCTTCGCTGACAGGCGATATTGCCATAGGACATGTGCGCTACTCGACAAGTGGAGATAGTAAGCTAACGAATGCACAGCCTTTGGTGTTCAAGTATCGTGATGGCGATCTAGCAGTAGCTACGAACGGGAATATCGTGAATGCTTTGCAAATCCGGCATGAGCTGGAGCAGGGCGGGTCTATTTTTCAAACGACCAGCGATACAGAAGTAGTAGCACATTTGATCGCACGATCGTCCAAGGATTTGGTGGAGGCCGCTAAGGATGCATTGAAGCGTATTGTCGGCGGGTTTGCTTTCCTTATTATGACCAACGACAAGCTGCTCGTGGCTTCCGACCCCAATGGTCTGCGTCCAATCACGATGGGCAGACTGGGAGATGCTTATCTGTTCGCATCCGAGTCTTGTGCCCTGGAAACGATTGGTGCAGAACTGCTGCGCGATATCGAGCCGGGTGAACTGCTGGTGCTGGATAAAAACGGCTTGCATGAAGATCGGTACACGGAAGATAAGCACCGTAAAGCGTTATGTGCGATGGAGTATATTTATTTTGCTCGTCCTGACAGTGACTTGAATGGTTCTAATCTTCATGCTGCACGCAAAAGAATGGGTAGCCAGATGGCGCTGGAGGCTTTTGTCGATGCGGATCTGGTGACAGGAGTGCCGGATTCCAGTATTTCGGCTGCGATTGGTTATGCAGAGCAGACAGGTATTCCTTATGAGCTGGGCATGATTAAAAATAAATACACTGGACGTACCTTCATTCAGCCGAGTCAGGAGCTACGCGAGCAGGGTGTGAAAATGAAGCTGAGCGCTGTACGCCGTGTTGTTGAAGGTAAACGGGTCATTATGATCGACGATTCTATCGTCCGAGGTACTACTTCCCGTCGAATCGTAAATATGCTGCGTGATGCGGGAGCGTTGGAAGTACATGTACGTATTACCTCGCCGCCTTTCAAAAACCCGTGCTTCTATGGTATTGACACGCCGGATCGCCGGGAACTGATTGCTTCATCCAAAACCGTCGAGGAAATTCGTGAGGAAATTAACGCCGATTCGCTTTACTTTATGAGCGCCGAGGGTTTGATTGCCGCTGTAGGTGGATATAACGAACAGGATTACAAAGGCGGCTTGTGCCTAGCTTGTTTCGATAATGATTACCCGACTCAGGTAGATTTCAAAGGAGAAGAGAAGTTCGGATGTAGTTGTTAGTATAGGGAACAAAAGAGGTACTAGCGCCATATAATGCGGTTCTGAGGGGGCTACTCCGCGTGTGGAAGGTTCTTACGATCGCTGTTGCCGCTGGATTCCTGGATTGAAATAATCCCTTACAGGGTTGGAATCCAGCTGCAAAGGCGAACGCTTTCGCTTCTCCAGAATCCTTCCACCCGCTGCGTTTCTCAGGTATGCAGCATTATTGCAGCAGTGCCTGTACCTCTTTGGTTCCCACCAAGAAGAGGATAGGTAAGGACGTTAAAAACTCATGGCATAACTATTTCATGCCATGAGTTTTTAACGGAGCGGTGACTCGTAAAAAGTCACCCTGCTCTTGTAAGGTTGAGCCGCGAAGCGAAGCTCAATAGCAGGCAAGGCAAAGCTGCCTGCCTCAAAGGGCAAAGAAGTAAGCCGCCCGTTGGCGCTGCTCACTTCTTTGCCCGGCACGTCCCCGCCTTTGCGAAGCAAACAGCCCGGGACGTGCCCCCGCCGCCGTGAAGGCGGCAACGCACCAAAGCGTGTCCTTGTGAATTGCGGGAATGCCCCGCAATTCACAAAGGAAAGCACGCGACTCACAGCACGAACCATACACCAAGCAGCACCCAACCCTACGCATCTGACCGACTCTTGAGAGGTCCAGGGGGAGCAGCCCCATGGAATCCTCCCTGTTAGGGAGGACTTAGGAGGGTCAATCATTTGAAGGAGTGTTCATGAATGTCCGAAGCATACAAAAATGCAGGGGTAGATATCGCTGCCGGTAATGAAGCAGTAGAACGGATGAAAAAGCACGTTAAACGTACCTTCCGTCCCGAAGTGCTGACGGACTTGGGCGGATTCGGTGCGTTGTTCGGCCTGAATAAGGATAAGTACGAGGAGCCTGTACTCGTTTCCGGTACCGATGGTGTCGGCACGAAGCTGAAGCTTGCTTTCGCAATGGATCGTCATGACACCATTGGTATCGACGCGGTTGCGATGTGTGTAAACGACATTGTCGTCGGGGGCGCGGAGCCACTCTTTTTTCTGGATTACCTCGCTTGTGACAAGGTTGTGCCCGAGAAAATTGAAGCTATAGTCGCTGGAATCGCAGAGGGATGCCATCAATCGGGCTGTGCGCTGGTCGGCGGTGAAACCGCAGAAATGCCAGGGATGTATAGCGAGGGTGAATATGATATTGCCGGATTCACGGTAGGGATTGTAGATAAAAGTAAAATCATCAACGGCAGCTCCGTTGCCCCTGGAGATACCGTTATTGGGCTGGCCTCCAGTGGAGTTCACAGTAATGGCTTCTCACTGGTTCGCAAGCTGTTATTGGAACAGCAGGGCTATGATTTGTATGATGAAATCGAAGGCTTAAACGGCAAACTGGGCGATGTACTGCTGGAGCCGACGAAAATTTACGTGAAATCCGTTTTGGCATTGCTGGACAAGGTAAAAGTAAAAGGTATGGCGCATATCACAGGTGGTGGTTTTATTGAAAATATCCCAAGAGTGTTACCGGATCACGTCAATGTGGATATTGAATACGGCACTTGGCCGATTTTGCCAATCTTCCAGCTCATGCAGGAAAAAGGTGCAATCTCCAACAGAGACATGTTCACAACCTTTAATATGGGGATTGGCATGGTAATCGTTGTAGACGAAGAGCATGCACAGACTGCACTGGAAGTTCTGAAGGAACAGGGCGAAGCTGCCTATGTGATCGGAAAAGTAACGGAAGGCAGTTCTATCGTGACCTTTACGGGAGCCGAGGTGTAATGAACGAGTACCGGATTGCTGTTTTTGCATCAGGCGAAGGGACGAATTTTCAGTCATTGGTGGATGCCGCTGCGCGAGGAGAACTGGGCGATGCCTCGGTAGAATTGCTCATCTGTGACAAGCCTGCGGCTCCTGCCGTAGCTAGAGCACAGAAAGCTGGAGTTGCGTGCCATACCTTTCGACCCAAGGAATATCCTTCTCGAGAAGACTATGAGCGTGAACTGGTGGCTTTACTGGAGCAGAAATCAATTGATCTCATCGTGTTAGCTGGCTACATGCGTTTGCTATCCAGCGTCATGGTCGATGCCTACGCAGGAAAAATCATTAATATTCATCCGTCACTACTTCCGGCATTTCCAGGGAAAGATGCTGTTGGACAGGCATTGACCTATGGTGTCAAGGTAAGTGGCGTCACCGTTCATTTTGTGGACGGGGGCATGGATACGGGAGCTATTATTGCCCAGCGTGTCGTGGAGGTTAGCGACCATGATACTGCGGAATCCTTATCCGCAGCCATTCAATCCGTAGAACGTCAGCTATATCCAGAAGTAGTTGGAAAATTAGCCCAAGGCAAAATCCAATTAAATGGTCGCAAAGTGATTTCACTTCTCTAAGAATGATTGTAATTTGTCATATCATTGTTATATCAAGGATGCTGTACAGGCATTTTCCGATATTTCTCGGGAAATAAAATGATAAAAGAGAATTTTGCAAAATTCTGAAAGAGCTAAAGGAGGAGACAGGGTGAGTATTAAAAGAGCGCTCGTCAGCGTATCGGATAAGCGAGGGATCGTGGAATTTTGCCGCGAGTTGTCCAAATTGGGTGTGGAGATCGTTTCGACAGGGGGAACGAGCAGCTTGTTGTCGAAGGAGGGCATTCCTGTCATCGGCATTTCCGAGGTAACGGGTTTTCCTGAAATTATGGATGGACGTGTTAAAACACTCCACCCTGCGGTACACAGCGGCTTGCTGGCTGTTCGGGATAATGAAGAGCATCAGCGTCAGATGAAAGAGCTTGGATTGGGTTATATTGATCTGGTCGTTGTGAATCTGTATCCTTTTGCGGAAACGATTGCCAAACCCGGTGTAACTTATGAGGACGCGATTGAAAATATCGACATCGGCGGGCCAACGATGCTTCGTTCTGCGGCAAAAAATCATGCTTTTGTCAGTGTGGTGGTTGATGCTGATGACTATAGCACAGTGTTGGAGGAAATTCGTAAGGATGGCGATACGGAGCTGAATACCCGTAAGCGTTTGGCTGCAAAAGTGTTCCGCCATACGGCGTCATACGACGCTTTGATATCCGATTATTTGTCGAATGTGACAGGTGAGCCGTTGCCTGAGCGTTACACTGTAACCTATGAAAAAATCCAGGATTTGCGTTATGGCGAAAATCCGCATCAGCAGGCGGCATTTTACCGTGAGCCATTGGCGGCAAAGGGTACACTGACAACAGCGAAACAACTTCACGGCAAAGAGCTGTCTTACAATAACATCAATGATGCTAATGCAGCTTTGCAAATTGTCAAAGAATTCAGCGAACCTACAGTAGTAGCAGTTAAGCATATGAATCCTTGCGGTGTGGGAATTGGCGGCAGTATTTATGAAGCGTACAGTAAGGCGTATGCAGCTGATCCAACCTCGATTTTTGGCGGCATCGTAGCGGCTAACCGGATTATTGACGGTGATACAGCAAATAAGCTGAGTGAGATCTTTTTGGAAATTGTACTGGCACCGGGATTTACGAAAGAAGCATTGGAGATTTTAACGAAAAAGAAAAATATTCGTTTGCTTGATCTGGGTGAGCTTTCCCGGTCTGAACAGGCAGAAAGCCGTTTCGTCGTGACTTCCATTGAAGGCGGCATGGTCGTTCAGCAAAATGACATTCACGCTGTAGACTCGGATGCACTTACAGTTGTAACGGAGCGGGCACCATCCGAGGAAGAACTGAAACAGCTTTTGTTTAGCTGGAAAGTGGTTAAGCATGTAAAATCCAACGCCATCGTACTGGCGGCAGATAATATGACCATTGGCGTAGGCGCTGGACAAATGAACCGTGTCGGTGCGGCCAAGATTGCTATCGAGCAGGCCGGTGACAAAGCAAAAGGTGCCGTACTGGCATCCGATGCATTTTTCCCGATGGGCGATACGTTGGAGTTGGCGGCTAAAGCAGGCATCACGGCAGTTATTCAGCCCGGCGGCTCCATCAAAGACGAAGAGTCCATCAAGGTTGCTAACGAATACGGCATTGCCATGGTCTTTACAGGCGTACGTCATTTCAAGCACTAACTTGTATGAGTTGAGGATGCAGCAGCATTTTCACCTGAACAATCTTAATGGGAGCGGGAGGAATCACCTGAATGGATATTTTGGTTATCGGAGGGGGAGGTCGCGAGCATGCAATTGTGTGGGCGCTGAAGAAAAGCCCCAAGGCCGGGCAAATCTATTGCGCACCAGGCAATGCTGGTATCGGACAGTTAGCGGAGTGTGTGCCGATTCCGGTGAGTGACTTTGACGCGCTGACAGAACTGGCGGAATCCAAAAAGGTCGGACTTGTCGTGGTTGGCCCCGATGATCCGCTGGCAGATGGCATTGTGGATGCTTTTGAAGCGAAAGGCATTCCCGTATTCGGACCGCGTAAAAATGCAGCGGAAATTGAAGGTAGCAAAATCTTCATGAAGGATTTGCTCCATAAATATCATATTCCAACAGCCACCTATCGCAAGTTTTATACTTACGAGGAAGCACATGCATACTTGAAGGAGCAACCGATCCCGGTCGTCATTAAGGCAGACGGACTGGCGGCAGGCAAAGGGGTAACGGTCGCTTACTCGATGGAGGAAGCGGAAAAGGCTCTCTCTGACATTATGGTGGCCAAGGTGTTTGGCGAAGCCGGGGCACAAGTCGTGATTGAGGAGTTTCTGGCTGGTCAGGAAATGTCGATTCTCTCCTTTGTCGATGGTGAAACGGTTCGTCCGATGGCCGCGGCGCAAGACCACAAGCCTATTTTTGATGGTGACAAAGGGCCAAATACAGGTGGCATGGGTACGTATTCTCCATTGCCTCACATAGCCAATTCCATTATTGAGGAAGCTATTGAGACGATTATTAAACCGACGGCCAAGGCCATGGTTGCTGAAGGGCGTCCATTCCGAGGTGTATTATTTGCCGGATTGATGATTTCGCCGGACGGCAAGCCGAAGACCATTGAGTTTAATGCACGTTTCGGGGATCCGGAAACTCAAGTGGTTCTGCCTCGTTTGAAATCCGATCTGCTCGATATTTTTCTCGCTGCTGTAAATGGCACGCTGGATCAGGTGGAGATCGAGTGGAAGGACGAAGCGGCAGTGTGCGTGGTGCTGGCATCCGGAGGTTATCCTGCAGCTTACGCCAAAGGCGTACCTATCCACGGATTGGAACAGGTAGACGAAGCTATTGTATTCCATGCTGGAACGGGCATCAACGAACAGGGCGAGTGGGTAACGAACGGCGGACGTGTATTAGGTGTGGTCGGCTTGGGACGTGATATTGCCGGGGCACGTGACAAAGCTTACGAACAGGCGGATCGTATTACCTTTGAAGGTAAACAAAACCGTACGGATATTGCGGCAAAAGCATTGCTGTAGCAGCAACATATAGGATAAAGAGAACCTCTGTGGAGGTTCTCTTTTTGTTTAAAGAAAATAAAGTTGTAGACTGAGCAAATAAAGCGTTTTCTTAGTGCTTGGATTAATATAAGGCTCCTTTAGAAGCACTACATGCTACCCGCGTATGTTCTTTAATTAATATTTGGCGCTGGAGCTTCCTTTTTTATTGAACTCCCATGAAAGTTAAAGCAGCTAAAAACCCGAAAAAGACAATAACAAAATAGACCTAGCCAAATGATTTTTTTTAAAAAAGGCACTGCCTGAGAAGAGTTATGAAATTAAAGTATCAAAGATTTTTCAAGGCTGAACGTAAAAATGAGGCTGGTGTAAAGGTTGTTTTAGTTCATTTAAATGCTTAAACTAACGGTTAATAGTAGGTTCAAGTAATCGATGAGACGAAGAGGGGAAACCGAAATGAAGACGATCAAGTGCATGATGGACCACCTGTACTGGGCGGACGGACGCATCCTGGACGCGCTCGAGAAGAGTGAGACGAAGAACAAGGACCTTCTGAAGCTGGTTCGGCACGTCGCGGTCGCGGAACGAGTCTGGCTGTCCCGATTGCCGGGCAAGGGCAGCGCCCAATATTCGTTGTGGGAGGAAGCAGAAGACCTGACGGCGATCCGGACGATGTTCGAAGAAAACGCCGAGCAATATCGCGTCTATATCGAAGGACTTGAGGAATCCGAGTTGGACGAGATGATCGACTATGCGAATCAGAGCGGGGTTCCGTTCCAAACGTCCGTCCGGGACATCCTGTCACAGGTCCTCTTACATGGGCAATATCACCGGGGACAGATCAACCGGGCGCTTCGGATCGAATCGGTAGAGCCTGTCCAAGTCGATTACATCACGTTCGCGAGGCTCTAACAGGGCCTAATAATCACCATTATTCGGAATGGGATTGGCATTGAACGACGGGTACGATATCTCAACAAATTGCTTTTACCATATAAGAGCAACATGCTAATGTATATTAGCAGACGATGATGTTTTATAAGTGATAAGAACCTACACTGCCTTATTTAGGATCAAAGAGAGCCCATACCCTTATAAATTGGAAAATTCATTTGCTTCCAAATACGGTTATGGGCTTATTTACTTTTCATAAGCACTACACCACATTAGACTGCCGGTACTTGTTTAAGCTAACGGGCAGGATAGTTCAAATACGTGGTATCATGTGGTGAGTAATTAATGGAGCCCTCTTTTACAATGTTGAGAATGAGGGAAATCGTGGTCGGCTTGGAATGGGAAGGTTTGTATAGAGAATTGTTGGGAGATGGAAACCAATTGCTTATGGAAGGCGCAATGGATGTCTGTCATCGCTTATCAAAGACCCATCGAATGTTCGTAATCACGAATGGTATCACTCACACGCAAATCAAACGCTTGAAGCAGTCTGGGCTATATAAGTTTTTCGAGGATATCTTTGATTCGCAAAGCATTGGTTATCAAAAACCGAAGGGAGAATTTTTCAATTACGTCATAAGTCATATTTCAGATGGTGGTCTTCAGTCGGGCATTGACACCTGTTGGGTCAACAGAACCGGACAAAGAAGTCCGGCAGAAATTAAAAGCACATATACAATCTCAAACTTAATGGAGCTCACTTCCATCTGTTAGGCTGTAAAAACAAACGCTTGTGCCGCCTCAATTATCACTTTTTGGTGACTATATCACAAAAAAGTGGGTACTGTTTTTCTTGTAACTTTTCCCCCATACTATCGTTCATAGGAGGTTCATGAAGCAGACAGAGCATCCTATACCATATAAATCATTATAAAAGGAGTGTAATAGAATGGGGAAATTTGACGGGAAGGTAGCAGTTGTAACCGGAGGTACAAGCGGCATCGGTCTCGCGTCGGCACAACAGTTCGTAAAAGAAGGGGCTTACGTTTTTATCACGGGACGCAGACAACGTGAACTGGATGAAGCAGTAAAGCAGATCGGAAAGAATGTTACAGGTGTCCGAGGTGACATATCTAAATCGGAAGATCTAGATATATTATTTGAAACAGTTAAGCGAGAAAAGGGACACTTGGACATTCTCTTTGCAAATGCCGGACTAGGGTCATTGCTTCCATTAGGAGAAATTACAGAAGCACAATACTACAAGACTTTCGATGTCAACGTGAAAGGAACCATCTTTACAGTACAAAAGGCATTAGCTTTGTTTCCAAATAAAAGAGGTTCGATTATTCTAACGGGATCCACTGCTGGCTCGACGGGGATGCCAGCGTTTAGTATCTATGGTGCATCCAAGGCAGCGATCAGACAGCTCGTCCGCAGCTGGATTCTTGATATGAGAGGGACCGAAATTCGTATAAACATCCTTAGTCCGGGAACAATCGTAACGCCGGCGTACGATGAGTTATTTGGCTCTGAACTAGATCATTTACTGGAACAGGCAAAAAATGATATTCCGCTCGGCAGAGTGGGGCAGGTTGAAGAGATCTCCAATGCTGTCATGTTCCTAGCCTCTAATGAAAGCAGCTATATGAACGGCGTTGAATTATTCGTAGATGGCGGAGTAGCTCAAGTTTAACCAGGACATAGTAATTTTCAAACGACAAAGATTTTTAAATCAACTTAAAGGCGATTGTATTATCCCCTCCATGTAACGTTCAATTTTTCCTTCAGTGATCCTTGAAGGATCAAGCGATACATGAAGGGGATATTCTTAGATCGGGAGATGGTGTATTGATATGAAAACATTTTTCTGTGAACTGGAAGTTACACTAGAGGTTATCGGAGGAAAGTGGAAGGGGCTTGTTCTGTACTATTTAATAAAAGGACCTAAACGGACGGGAGAGCTTAAGCGACTCGTTCATAATATATCGCAAAAGATGCTGATTCAAACTCTTCGGGAACTGGAAACAGACGGATTAATTCGCAGAAAGATGTACAATCAGGTACCGCCTAAGGTGGAATATTCAACGACGGAACTGGGTCAATCACTTGAACCCATTTTGAGATCGCTTTGTGATTGGGGGGGGAATTACGCAGAGCAATCCTTCGCTCCGGGCGAGATTGAGATTTTGTATCTGGATTAACTGTCGGGGGACAAGAGCATAGTCCCATTTGAAGTCGCTATTTTAGCGGCTTTTTTGTTTTATCGTTTTACGTTGATGTTTTCGAGTGATGAGCAATATTCTAGTACAGGTTACTTCGTAATTAACAAGGTGCACTACAAAACTAAGGACACAAAACTTGTCTCAGAGATTAATAAGTACGTCTTGGATTATGGCAAAAGCATCATGCCCCAGCTGTTGCCAGGAGTCTGAGCAAACAAGTAAGCGGTTGAGGCTAATGACAATGAACCCATTACGCTAACGAGAAACGTTAGTTTAATAAAACAGCGGTAGTCTGAGACTGCCGCTGTCTTTTTTGTTGGCGCCAGTCTAATACTTATTTTATGGGATCTGTCGGTTTTTAAAATTTAAAAGCCGCTTGGAGCAGCAAAACTTTATTTTCTTCTGACACTTTTTTCTTTGACAAAAGTATACTTATCCTATAGGATTAAAAATACAAAACTGACTGACTGATCAATCGGGAGGAGGAAATCCATGCAGCCACGGAAGGCGAAGCAGTCCGAGATTGACTCAAATGACCAACCTGCTGAGCATGCGGGAGAAGAAACAGACCGCAGAACACAGCTTCTTCACATTGCATTAAAGCGGTTCGCCGAGCAGGGTTACCACCAAACGAAGATTTCAGATATCGTGGTAGAGGCGGGAGTAGCCCAAGGCACGTTTTATTGGCATTTTAAAAGCAAAGAGGCACTGGCGATGGAGATTATCGCCACCGGTCGTGAACAACTACTGTCAGCGATTGGACAGGGATATCGCCGTGATGCGGGAACGCTGGCTGATATGGTTAAGGCTTCGGAAGCGCTGTTTGTTCGATTATTTGATTTTGCATTGGAGAACCGCTATCTGATGGGGTTGCTGCTGATCGGCAGCGGTGTCGATGAACCGGTGCGCCAGAGTATCCGAGAGACAAGGGCTGCGATGGAGCTGGCATTCCGGCGCAATATGGAAAGAGCGATCGAGCTGAACATGTTGCCTGCTGAATTGGATGTCGAATTAAGGGCGGCACTACTCATGAGCATGATCGAAGGTGTCATTACACGCTGGCTATTCGGTTCAGAGGGAACACATGACCACATCACGCAGATAACTGCTAAAAGATTGGCAGAAGAAGCGGCTAATTTTGAATTTTACGGATTATTAGGTCAAAGCTAGAGGGTCAACATCGCATGAATGGGTAGTTGGCAACAAATAATATAGCCAAATCACATATATGAACTCAATCATTTACATCCAGACAGGAGAGAAGGATACATGAAAACACGTAAAAAAGGGTTCTTGGTAACTATACTTATGGCTCTGGCATTGTTCAGCCTTGTGCTGAGCGCTTGCGGTACTAAGCCAGAAGCTTCTAATACTAGCAATGGAGCGGGTAGCAGTAATGTGGCAGCGAGTAACCAGCTCGAAGCAATCAAAAAGGCTGGTGTAATGAAGGTAGGCATGATGGGTACCTATCCGCCGTACAATTTCTTGAACGATAACAAGGAATTGGACGGATTTGATGTGGATATCGCCAAAGAATTGGCGAAGCGGATTGGAGTGAAACCGGAGTTCACGGCACAAGAATTTTCGGGACTGGTTCCAAGTTTGCAAAAGAAAAAATTCGATGCAGTGATTAGTCAGGTGACGATTACAGAGGATCGTAAGAAGGCCATTGACTTCACAGAGCCTTATATCACAAACAATGTAAACATTATCGTAAACAGCAAAACAAATGATATTACCAAGCTGGAGGACTTTAAAGGCAAAACCATTGGTGTCGGCTTGGGAACGAATGATGAATCTTATCTGCGGAATGAAGTACTGCCGAAGGTAGGCGATTTTGAGATTAAAACATATGATGATGTCATTACTTCCTTAAAGGATCTAAACTCTGGACGTATTGACGCAACAATCAACAATCTGTATGCTCTCAAGCCCATTATCGATAAAAACGGGTTCCGAATTAAAGCCGTAGGCGAGCCGATTAAATCGGATCAAGCGGGTGTAGCCATTAACCAGAAAACTCCTGAGCTCAAAGAAGCCTTGAACAAGGCTTTGAAGGAAATGAAGGAAGACGGCACTTACAAAACAATTTTCAAAAAATGGTTTGGCGAGGAGCCAAAAGAATAACGTAAGCCTGTTAGAGGCGTCTGGCTCCAGTCTTGGCTTTTATGCTGACATGGGGCCACTCGTCTGAAAGAAGGGGATATAACCAATGCTTGAATTAATGTGGGAGAACGTCCCTTTTTTATTAAAGGGTGCTTATTATACGCTATATATTACGATTGTCTCTATGTTTTTTGGTCTAATCATTGGTTTGGTTGTAGCGGTGGCCCGGTTGAAGGGGAATCGACCCGTTCGATGGCTGGCGCGCATGTATGTATCGATCATTCGGGGGACGCCGGTTTTGGTGCAGATTGCAGTCATTTATTATGGACTGGATGATTATGGAGTATCATTCGGATCGCTGACGGCTGCTTGTCTGGCACTCAGTATTAATACAGGGGCGTACTTATCGGAGACGTTCCGTGGAGCTATTTTGGCCGTACCCCAGGGACAGACCGAGGCAGCTTATGCGACGGGAATGTCGGCCGGTCAAACGATGTGGCGTATTATTCTTCCTCAGGCGGTACGCATTGCAATTGCACCGATGGGGAATACATTTGTGGGTATGCTTAAAGAAACATCGCTGGTGTCGGTGATCGGGGTCAGTGAATTGATGCGACAGGCACAGCTTTTACAAGCACAGTATTTGCGCTACATGCCGTTTCTGCTCGAAATTGGCCTGATGTACTGGATTATGAGCATTGGATTCTCCGCTATACTGGAGCGGGTGGAAAAGCGTCTGGCTCGAGCTTATTAAGGTGGAGATGATAGATGATGATAACAACAAGCGGATTAGGTAAACGATTCGGACAGGTAGAGGTTCTGAAAAGCATTGATTTTCAGGTTGCCGCTCGTGAAATCGTCGTATTACTCGGCCCGAGCGGCTCAGGTAAAAGTACCTTGCTGCGCTGCCTGAACGGTCTGGAAGAGCTGTCTTCCGGCAAGTTTGAGGTAAATGGGATTGAGGTCGATGCTACAGCTCCCGTTCGTGTCCGCCAAGCAGCCATTCGTGATATTCGCAAACAGACGGGGATGGTGTTCCAGCAATTCAATCTGTATCCGCACAAAACCGCCATCGGCAATGTCATTGAAGGACTGCTGACCGTAAAAAAAATGCCGCGCGACAAGGCTATGTCCATCGGACAACGGTTGTTGGAGCGGGTGGGGTTATCGGACAAGCAGGATGTACATCCTTCACGTCTGTCCGGTGGACAGCAGCAACGGGTAGCCATTGCGCGTGCGCTGGCGATGGACCCGACGATTATGCTGTTCGACGAGCCGACATCGGCGCTTGATCCCGAGCTGGTAGGGGAAGTGCTGGGTGTTATGCGAGAATTGGCTCAAGACGGGATGACGATGGTCGTGGTTACCCATGAGATGAAATTTGCTCGTGAGGTGGCGGACAAGGTCGTATTTATGGCAGATGGTATCATTTTGGAGGAGGCAGCGCCACAGGCGTTTTTTGATACTCCCCAGCATGAGAGAACACAGAAATTTTTACGCCAAATCAGTGAATTTTAAAATAAGATCGAGGATGAATCATAGATTATTAAAATGGAAAGAAGGCCTTTGAACATGAAAGTATCTACAACTTGGCACGGCAAACGCGCGTTTACTTCGGAGGGACCATCCGGTTATTCTGTAGGGATGGATGCTACGGCGGCTTATGGCGGTGATGGTAAAGGAATGACACCCATGGAACTGCTATTGGCAGGTCTGGCAGGATGTATGGGTATCGATATCACAATGATTTTGGATCGTTTCTTGTCAGACATTACTCGCATTGATATTGACGCAGAAGGTACGCGCAAGGAAGAAACGCCGACAGGCTTTACAGCGATTGATCTGACATTCCACGTAGATGGAGATATTCCGGATTACCGCGTATGGAAAGCAATTCAGATGGGTAAGGAAAAATATTGTGCCGTATCCGATTCCTTAAAAGCGGAAATTCGAATGCACCTCATTTTGAATGGAACCGAAGTACCCTATCCAGCATAAGTGTTGAAGAATAATGAAAGAGAGTCAGCCTGTGTTATATACAGGAGACTCTCTTTTTTATGTTATTTGAAAATATGACACGTAATGAAACTTTTTGTACTGTGTTTTCGTTTAAAATAGAAATTGAAATATAAAAATGGGAAAATAAACCTATGTATGAAATGCATACAGGGGGAGGTTATAGTGAAACGAAAGTGCCTTATCATAATAGCAACTATTGTGGCTACAGTGCTCATCGTTATGGGTGTGACAACAGGATTACTATCTTTCGTGCAGAATCAAGTGGCTAATCCCCCGAATACCGTCCGACCCACAACTGCGATTGCAGCTGACGTTAAGGAAGAAACGAAGGAACAGGATGCTGCCACGCGTTTACTTCATTTTGTGGAGGCGAATGCAGAAAAGGTTTCGATTACGATTCTGAGAGATGGAAAAAAGCTGGCAGGCCAAGAAGAGAACCGTATGATGCCTTTGGCGAGCACCGTCAAAACGATCATTGCGATTGAATATGCCAAGCAAGCGGCGGTGGGTCAGATTAACCCGGATAAGAGAGTGAAGCTGATTTCGCTGGAAAGGTTTTATTTGCCGGGTTTGGATGGTGGTGCTCATGCGGCGTGGCTACAGGATATGGAAGCTAAAGGGCGGATACAGAATGAAACTGTATCTGTACGCGAGGTTGCCAAGGGGATGATTCAATTCAGTTCCAACGCCAATGCGGAGTATTTAATGGACAAACTGGGGTTGGAAGCGATCAATCGGACGAGAGCCAACTTGGGTTTGCAAAATCATGATCCTATTTATCCTTTTGTATCCTCTATTCTGATTCCTTACGAACGTATGAAGGAGAGCCAAGGTGAGAATTGGAATAATACAAAGAATAATATTTCTGCCAAAGAAGCCATCCAGGCGATGTCTGGCACGGAGTTTCGCCGATATGCCCGTGTGATTCATAACAAGCTGCGCCGTGATGTGAGTGGTTCTTACAAGAGAAACGCAGATATTAAGAACTGGTATGACCAGGATTATGACCGTATCAATACGGATCGTTTTATAGCTTCAACGACAGCCGATTATGCCTTTTTAATGAGTAAGCTGAACCGCCGTCAAGGGTTCACAAAAGTTGAGCAAAAGTTATTGTCCGAGGTCATGGAGAAACCACTTATGGTTCTTCCTGAAAACCAGCAATTTTTGAAACATACTGGGCAAAAAGGTGGCTCCACAGCTTACGTTTTGACACTGACAATGTATGCAACAGATAAGGAAGGGCATTTGACAGAGCTAGCTGTCTTTTTTAACGATTTGGATCCTAACACAAATGCCAGCTTGCCTGAAATGATAAATGATTTTAAAAAGAGATTACTACATGATAAATCGTTTACAAAAGAAATTAATCAGCGTATCGGTGTACAGGTGAGAAGGTAACGCAGCTAAACGCTACGGTATAATGCAG
This sequence comes from Paenibacillus sp. SEL3, assembly GCF_054602585.1. Taxonomy (NCBI): domain Bacteria; kingdom Bacillati; phylum Bacillota; class Bacilli; order Caryophanales; family Paenibacillaceae; genus Paenibacillus; species Paenibacillus sp. SEL3. The sequence continues at coordinate 4,142,120 of NZ_CM137725.1, forward strand.
CGTTTAACTGCGATGCGCAACTCCTTATCCTTATCCTTATCCTATCCGCTGCCTTTCTGTGCGTTCCCGCAGTAATAGATACAAAAAATATGGCGCGCCAATGACGGCTGTCACGATGCCAGCGGGAATTTCGAGCGGCGGCTTCAGACCCCGTCCGAGCGCGTCGGAGAGGACGAGAATCAGCGCGCCGATCATCGCCGAGCCGGGCAATAGATAGCGGTGGCGATTGCCAAATAACCGTCGTGCCAGATGCGGTGCCAGCAGTCCGATAAATCCGATGGAGCCGATGGCAGCGACACAGGAGGCAGCCAAGGCGACTGACACGGCTAGCAGTCCTGTACGCACACGCTTCACGCTAAGTCCCAGCCCAGCAGAGCTTTCCTCATCTAGGCTCATAATATCCAGCTTGCGCTGTAGTGCATAGGCGAGAGGTAGTAACACGATTAACCACGGCAGTAGCCCATACACTTCGTCCCAGCCTTTGCCCCACAGACTTCCAGCTAGCCAAGTGAGCGTGTCGCTGGCTTCGAGTGGATACTTGACCAGTATATAGTCGGTCGCAGCCTGAAAAATAGCGCCCACCGCCAGTCCGGTCAAGGCTAGCATGTTGGGACGCATGCCTCCCTTCATCGAAAGCTGTACGAGCAACAGTGCTGCTAGCCCGGCACCGACAAAGGCGGCTACAGGCAACAGCGCCACTGGGGATGAGGGGAGCAGTACGATGACGAGAACCGCCGCAAAGCCAGCCCCCTTGGATACACCTACCACATCTGGCGAGGCTAGCGGGTTGCGGATCATACCTTGCAGCAGAACACCGGCTACTGCCAGCCCAGCTCCTGCCATGATGGCCAGTAGGCCGCGCGGCAGCCGATAATGGTGAACAATGAACCAGGAAGAAGCATTCCGGTCAGTCAGAGCCGCGATCAGCTCAGAGGGCGTAATGTAGGTGCTGCCCACGCCTATAGCTATAAAAGCAACACTCAGCATGAGCGCGAGTAAAATCCACAGTTTTTTCATCGTGAAGCCCTCCCGTTCTTATGCGCTAGATATAAAAAGAAGGGCGCACCCACCAGCGCGGTTACAATGCCAACGGGCGATTCATAAGGAAAGGCAATAAATCGTCCAAGCACGTCTGCATAGGTCAGCAGAAGACCTCCGCAGATTGCAGACAGGGGGATGATCCGTCTGTAATTGTCGCCTGTAAACATCTTGATGATATTCGGTACCATCAGGCCCAAAAAGCCGATGGACCCGGCTACCGCTATGGCAGAGCCTGCCAGCATAATCACTGAGGCCGAGGCCAGTAGACGGACAAGACGTACGTTTTGTCCCAATCCCTGTGCGACCTCCGTCCCGAGGCTCAGCACAGATAGCGAAGGGGCTAGCGCCAGTGCAAGAATCATACCCACGGCAAACCATGGCAGCACCAGACGCGTGTCGGCCCATGTGGACCCGTCGATGGCTCCGGCGAGCCAATACAGCACATCAGATATTTGCTCGTTAAACACGAGCAGTCCCTGGGTGATGGAGGCCAGCAGCAGATGCACGGCCATCCCGGCTAGGGCCAGCTTGACCGGCGTCATGCCCGCCGTTCCGGCCAGCGCATATACGAAGGAGCCGCCTGCGATGGCCCCGGCGAAAGCAAAATAAATGCTGCCGGACGATCCGATATTCGGCAGCAGCACGACGGACAGCACGACAGCCAGCGAAGCGCCTGAGCTGACCCCGAATACCTGCGGCGAAGCCAGCGGGTTGCGTGTGATGGCCTGCATCAGCGCTCCGGCCACGGCAAGCCCGGCGCCGACGATCAGGCCAATGACGGCACGTGGTAGGCGTATCGTCAAGATAATGAGCTGATCCTTGGACGGGTGCTCGGTGAACAGCGCAGTCAGCATGGTGGGGATGTCCATCCTGACTGGGCCAATCGCCACGCTGAGTAGCAATCCAGCCAGCAACGCAGCGATAAGTGCAAAGAAGACCGGCTTATTCAGCCGGTCGCGTGAGGCTTGTCCGATCAATGGGAGCCGTCTCCTTTACTTTGCGCGGGATACAGAAGCGAAATGGCTTGCTCCAGTATTTTCTCGGCTGAGCCGAGTCCACGGTACCGGGTCCATAGTGCCCGGTTTACTTCGTAAACTTCCCCTTTTTTGACGGCTGTAATGTTTTGCCAAAGCGGGTTTTGCTTCCATTCCGCAATCAGCTTCTCGTCGGCTTCCACCAAAAAGATCACATCAGGATCCGCTTGTGAAATCTGTTCCAGTGTCAGCTTGACAGTAGGCTCGGTTGTATTTTGAAGGGCGTTGTGGATACCTGCTTGCTCCAGCAGTTGTCCATCAAAGGATGAAGCGCCGTGAGCCGATAGTGAATCAGAACGGAATACCCCTAGCAATACGCTGCGTGGCTCACCCGCTTGGATGCCTTCTTTCAACTTTTTCATTGTAGTTTTATGCGCCGCGAGAATTTGCTCGCCTTTTTCCTTCTCACCCAACGCATCGGCGATAACACCGAAGGATGCTAGGTTTTGTTCATAGGAGGAATTGCGGCTCTTTAGAACAATGGTCGGAGCAATCTCACTTAGTTCTTTGTATATGCTTTTATGACGATTCAGATCGGCAATAATCAAATCCGGCTTCAAGGAGCTGATCGTTTCCAGGTTTGGCTGTTTGCGTGTGCCTACTGGTGTGAAGTCGATTTTCTTGCCCAGCAGCCCATCAATATCATCGTCATTTTCCTGAGCTATACCGACAGGAGTTACGCCCAGCTGGGTTGTGGCATCGACAAAAGAGAATTCCAGGGTTACGATTCTTTTGGGTGTACCTGTAACTTTGGTTTCTCCCATCTCATGTTTAATCATTCGAGTGTCGCCTGTTGCTTGAGGTGCTGCTGCGCTGTTATCTTGTGACTGGCTTCCACATCCCGCCATAATGACCGTCAGTAGTGCCAGGATCGCTGCAAGCAGCATGCCTGTGCGCAGTGGTTGTTTCGGTGTTGCCATATGTTATCCCCCGTTCCAGTATGATTATCAGAGAAACTGATAATCATTATCAATTAACCAACTGATGATCATTCTAGCAATCGGGAAGGAGGACGTAAATAATGTGGTCATTTAAACCGTTTTGATCGATTAAATGAATTAAATTCATTAAAATTACGAATGGGAGGAGGGGGAAGTACCAGGACATCAGAGATGGAGGGATTATTCATCCCCCCGCTGTCGGCGATAGATACGCTCTGGTCTGCCAACGGTTCCGTACACCTGATCGTGGTGCGCATCGCCACTTTCCACTAAGTACTCCAGATACCTTCTGGCTGTAGAACGGCTCATACCCAGCTCAATTCCCACTGTACCTGTAGTCACCTCACCCCGTCGATTCAGGAGATCTAGCACTTTGTCGCAAGTCACTTTATCGATGCCTTTGGCCCATAGTTCTCCAACTCCGTTCCCTGCCATCCGACCGGTGCCCGCGCTTTGAAGCAAACTGTCAATTTCCGATTGCTCCACCGTGGATTGTTCTTCCTGCCATGTTGTGACTTGTCGCCGAAACCGGGCGTATTCCTTCAAGGTAGCACGCAATCTCTCAAATACAAGCGGCTTCACGATAAAATCAAACACACCTGCACGAACGGCTTGTACCACTGTTTCAGCTTCTTTGGCGGCAGTCAGCATAATAACATCTGTACCCGGATAGTGTTGCTTGATGAACGAAAGCAGGGTTAGACCATCCGTATCAGGAAAATAAACATCCAGCACGACTAGAGGAGGACGGAGCACGTCCAGTTGAAGTTTTGCCTCAAATTCGTTTGTCGCGATTGCACATACGGTGAACCCGTCCACCTTTTCAATAAATCGGCGGTTAATCTCCGCAATTCGTGGATCATCTTCAATAATAAGAACCTCAATGTCCGATAAAACCCGCTCATTCATGGGCATAATCTCCTTTTGCATCATTACTCGTATCAGTTCTTTGTAAAGGAATGTATACCTCAAAAATACTTCCACCACCAGGCCGTTCGTGTACTTCTATAGAGCCGCCCATTCGTTCAGTGTACTCCAGCACGAGAGCAAGGCCATATCCATGTCCAGCTTCTGCTTTGGTCGAAGCTCCTCTGACAAACAGCTTTTCTTGGATATCGTCCGAAATTCCCGATCCGTTATCTGCAACTTCGACGATGATGGCTTCAGTCGTTTCTTCAAGCCGGAACCAGACCTGTCCGTCAGAGATGGAGGACATCGCAACAGCTTCCATGGCATTGTCCAGCAGGTTTCCGACTATGGAAGCGAGAAAGGACCACTCCAACGTAGGAGACTGGGTTGAGAATGCTCCTTTAATATCAGAATGGAGTAAGATCCCTTTTTCCAGCGCCTGTTTCTTCTTGCCGATCAGTAGGCTGGCGATGATTGAATCGGGCAGGAGAGCAGTGGCAATCGGCCTGTGTACACGATATTCCTCTGATTCCTGGGTGATAAAGTCCACCGCTTCGTCATAACACTCCAACTGAATCAGGCCGGATATGAGATACAGCCGATTGGCGTATTCGTGTGTTTGTGATCGCAGTACTTCCGCATAATCTTTGACCTCTGTCAACTGTTGTGTCATTCGGAGCAGTTCGGTCTTGTCACGCAGACTGGCAACTGTTCCCATGATGCGACCGGAACGATCCTGGATCGGCACACGGCTGACGACTACAGTTCGCTGCTGGACCTCAATTTCCTTATTCCATATGTACTGTCCCTGATCTGGCCCCATCGTTGAATGCTCTACTGTGTAATCGGCAACAAGCATATCAACCAGTACATCCGGAACACCAGTCAAGTGACGAAGGTCGCATCCGTAGATAGAGGTTTCCGGCGGGAGTCCGATCAAACGAGCTGCCTGTGGATTGGCAAGTGTGATTTGTCCGTTACTATTAACCGCGATAATCCCTTCGCCGATGGACTCAATAATGGCTTGCTTTTCCTGGTACAACCGTCCGATCTCCACTGGCTCCAGTCCATGCAGTGCGCGGCGTACCCGTTGCGCTATAATCAGGCTTCCCAATATGCCGATCATCAGAGCACCCACCATTAACCAGAGCCATGCATATGTGTATGTACGAATATTTTGCTGCACATCTGTCATTAAAAAACCTACAGAGACGAGCCCGATGGCCTTACCTTGCTGATCATAAACGGCTGTTTTGGCGCGTATTGACGGTCCCAGAGAGCCCGTCGATTCAGTGATCAAGGACTGCCCTTGCAGTACCTTATCATTCATGGGGTCTATCATAGGCGTGCCGATGCGCTCCGGGTTTACATGCCACTGCCGGATGAGATGGCGATCAGCAATAGTAATAAAATCAGCTCCGCTGCTGGCTTGGACGGGCTTTATGGCCTCGTTGATACGCGAACGCAATTGCGTCGTCTCGGTCCGCTCCAGAGCGTCTCTGACCTGCGCATCTACGGCGAGGGTATTGGCGACGGTTAGCGCCCTTTTTCCGATTTCATCATATAGAGCGGAGGTGATCATATATCGAAAGGATAATCCCAACAGCCCGGTAACTACCAGTACTAAAAGGGATATAAATACTATTAGTTTTGTCTGAAAACGCACATGCCTTCACCGCCGTTAAACAAAATATAGGAGGAACGAATCAGCCGATAATCTCCTCCATACGATCCATTTTACTGCATTACAGAAACGCCCGCACTTTTATTCTATCGAAAGAATGGTCTATAATAGAAATAGTTACATAATACGAGGAGGAACATAATATGATTATTATTCATGCCGATATGAAAGTTTTACCTGAGAAAAGAGAAACTTTTTTGCAACAAACCCAAGGGCTGATCAGCGCATCCCAAGCTGAAGAAGGCAATGTACGTTACACGTTAATGCAGGATCTGAATGATCCTAACGCATTTACGATGGTTGAAGAGTGGAAAGATGCTGCTGCTGTAGATTTCCATAATAATTCTGCCCATTTCCAGGCATTTGTTGCCGCCGCTAAAGAATTGTTGGCTGCTCCGCTTCAAGTGAATGCTTTTCAGGATGCAACTAAACTGTAACCATCCCGTTGGATAATTCATAATCAGGAACAGGAGGAATAGACATGGGGAACATTGCAGATACAACTGTACTGAATAACGGAGTTCAGATGCCTTGGCTTGGTTTTGGTACCTACAAGGCGGAAGGTAATGAGGTCTACGAAGCGGTCAAAACAGCTATTGAGGTCGGTTACCGTCACATTGATACAGCGGCGATCTACGGCAACGAGGAACTGGTTGGACAAGCCATTCGTGATAGTGGAGCGGCTAGAGAAAATCTGTTTGTAACCACCAAGCTATGGAATCAGGATCAGGGCTACGATTCAACACTGCGTGCCTTTGAGGAAAGTCGTAAACGGCTGGGTCTGGATATCATTGATCTGTATCTCATTCATTGGCCTGGTAAGGATAAGTACAAGGAAACCTGGAAAGCATTTGAACGCTTGTATGAAGAAGGAAGCGTACGCGCTATCGGCGTTAGTAACTTCCAAGTTCACCATCTCGAAGACCTCCTCCAAGATAGCAACATGGTTCCTGTCATCAATCAAGTGGAGCTTCACCCACGTCTGACACAACAAGAGCTGCATCAATACTGCCGGGAGCACCAGATTCAGCTAGAATCGTGGAGCCCGCTGATGAAGGGGAAATTAACCGAGCAAGCGGACATCGTTGAGATTGCTGCCAAATACGGTAAAACCTCTTCGCAGGTCATTTTGCGTTGGCATCTGGATCGGGGGATTGTGACGATTCCCAAATCGGTAACCGCGCATCGTATTCGCGAAAATGCTGATTTATTCGATTTTGCATTGACGGCTGAGGATATTGACCGAATCAATGGTCTTCATCTGGATGAGCGTGTAGGCACCCATCCCGATAAACTGTTGTTTTAAATAAATATTCACTTGTAAAAAAGAACCTCCCATTCTGCGTTTATCGCGGTTTGGGAGGTTCCTTTTTTAGGTTCAGGTGTGGCTTTGTCTATTTACTTGCTTAGCTTACGATACAACAAGTAAGAATAGAGTACAGGAGAGATAACGGATATGATCAGTACGGTTAGGAAAATGACTACTCCCGCCATTCCACCGATCCATGCCGCCACCAACGCTGAAGCACCGCCAAGCATCATCATAGGCCCCCCGAAACGGTGCGTTTTACGCCACACCTCGGGATTAGACAGAGTCCACGGCGTGCGGATACCGAACGTATAGTTCGGCTGTACCTGAGTCATATAATTCCCCATCACCATCAGCATCAGGCCTATTAATCCTAAAATTATAGCATTCATTTGCAGTCGTATATTCAGGTTATACAGCAGCATTCCCCAACCGGCTATAGCGAGAATGAGCGAAGTGCCTACACGCGTAACCTCATAGGCTTTTGAAAATTTCTCATAATTAGCTCTGTTGGGGTCCATGTGGCGTGCCAATCGAATGACCAGCGGGACTAGGCCCAACAACACGAGCATGATAATAGAACCACTTTTGCTCGTATACCCGTCTGCTGTATTGTTAAAGTTAATATGCGAGACTAGAACATTGGGAAGCCGGTCGTACAGCAGTATAGCGCCTATGGCGGGTGATAAGGCAATCAAAGTTGTCAAAACATCCGTCAAGCTCCAAGGTGTTCGAAATTTCATTCAGATTCCTCCCCATCCTTAATATGATTCACATTTTTCCTCGCAGGGGTATCGGAGTGGGCTATACTGAACATCCAACCGATGACATCCGCCACAACCGTTGTATGCAGGGTGTATATAATGTTTTGCCCCTGTCGTTCATCCAGCACCAGCCCAGCCTGCTTTAGGATATTGAGATGGTGGGAGATGCTGGGTTTGCTAATTTGAAAATGTTCAGCTACTTCGCCTGCGCTCATGCTTTTTTCCTTTAAAAGCTGCAAGATTGTACGCCGGGTCGGATCAGCCAAAGCTTTGAAGGCATCGTTCAAAATACATTTCCTCCTTTAGATATTTAGATAATATTCTAAATATCTAACACCATAGTAAAATACAGCTATACTACATGTCAATGGAACAGGACATCATTTTAGAAAAAATGAACGAGGTCAATTATGTTTGTATAAAGTAGTGAAATGGACTATAATCAATTTATACAAAAAATAAGATTCTTAATTTAAAGTTAATTAGAGGAGGGAATAGATATGAAACACGTCTTTCGTAAAGGAAATGGTCCGCAAGCCCCGGTTATTTTGCTGTTGCATGGTACAGGTGGGAATGAACAAGACCTAATACCTTTGGCTGAGATGGTAGCACCGGGAGCTTCTGTGTTAGGCGTAAGAGGAAATGTGCTGGAAAATGGAATGCCGCGCTTCTTTCGCCGTTTGGCAGAAGGAGTGTTCGACATTGAGGATCTCGTATTTCGTACCAAAGAACTGAGCGAATTTGTGGACACAGCTGCAGAGCAATACGATTTTGACCGTAATAACGTGGTGGCTCTGGGCTATTCCAATGGTGCAAACATAGCCGCCAGCATGCTCTTTCACGATGCAAAAGCGTTACGCGGAGCTATTTTGCACCATGCAATGGTGCCGTTGCGTGGGCTGGACTTGCCTGAATTGAACGGTGTCCCTGTATTTCTGTCTTCCGGTGAAAATGACCCGATTGTTCCGGCTTCGGAATCCCGGGAGCTGCAAGCATTATTGGAGGGAGCCGGAGCGCAGGTGGAAGCATATTGGGAACGCAATGGTCATCAATTGACCCGTACAGAAGCTGCCGCCGCAGGCCAATGGTTTGGAGAGCATTTTAATCTGAGTGGAGAGCAGATTTAAATACCGGATAAGTTAAAATGTTGAGGATAGGGCGAGTAACCTGGTTAAAATCATTGCCCAAAAGAGTCGACTGCTTGTAGGCTGTCGGCTCTTATCCTAGCAGCATTCCTCCAGTTGCCCCCACAAGAACTACCACCCAGGGCGGCAGCTTCCAAAAAACAAGCATCACAAACAAAATGACCGCCAGAGCAAAGTCTATTGGCTTCAGGATGGCGGTAGTCCAAAGCGGATCATACAGCGCAGCCAGCAAAATACCAACCACAGCTGCATTCACTCCTACCAAAGCCCTTTGGATTTTCGGACTGTTTCTTAATTTATTCCAGAACGGAAGTACGCCGACAACAAGAAGAAATGCTGGCAAAAAAATGGCGAGAGTAGCAATCATCGCTCCTGGTAACCCCCAGGCCATAGCTCCAAGGTAACCTGCAAAGGTGAATAACGGCCCTGGAACGGCTTGCGTAGCTCCGTAACCTGCCAAGAAATTCTCTCGGCTAACCCATCCAGTTGGAACAACTTCCCTCTCCAAAAGCGGCAATACCACGTGTCCCCCACCAAATACCAAAGAGCCTGAACGAAAAAAGCTATCGAACAGCGTTAACCATCCCACTTCCTCTGAGGATCTAAGAAGCGGAAGTGCCACAAGCATTGCAACAAATACAATCAAGGAGCAGACCGCAAAAGTTCGGCTAATCGCAATTTGAAGATTGGACGTAATCTCCGCCTCTTGCTTTCGAAAAAGCCATAACCCGATAACACCAGCAGTAACAATGATTAGAATTTGACTGTAAGCTGTATGCCAGGACAACGTAATCACGGCGGAAATCACGGCAATTGTCGCCCTATCCCGATCAGGCGTCAGCTTCTGTCCCATACCTAGAATAGCATGGGCCACAATCGCAACAGCTACGATCTTTAATCCGTGAATCCACCCCGCACTCGCTATATCGTATCCTTGAAGCAAGAAAGCAAACGCAACTAACACAAGAAACGACGGCAGTGTGAAACCAATCCAGGCAGCAAGTCCTCCAAGTAATCCTGCTCTTACAACCCCAATTCCAATGCCAACCTGACTACTGGAAGGACCAGGGAGAAACTGGCAGAGGGCTACAAGATCGGCGTAACTTGCTTCATCCATCCACTTTCGGCGACGTATGTATTCATCATGGAAGTATCCTATATGTGCAATCGGTCCTCCAAAGGAAGTGAGTCCTAATTTTGCGGACACCATCAGCACTTGAAGAAGAGTGGCTAATTGTCCCCTTAGCGGCTCTTGCTTATTCGTTTCCATAAACGGGGCTCCTTTTCTCATATCTTCTAACTTTAATATAACTGAATAATGTAATCTAAATTACTCCATTTTATTAATTTGGCTCAGGCATGCATAAAATGATCCGATAGCGATCAAGCTACGGATTAGCGCTCTACTGAGCGACCCCATGATTAGGAGGCGACAAAGGAATGGCAAAACCAGATAATCGAGCCGATAATGTTGAACATTTGCAACAAAGTATTCAGAACACACAGCAGAACCTGCATGAAGCTGAAGGATATCTGAACGAATTTTCCTCTGAAATCAGCAACGAGGAGCGTCAGCAGATCGAAGAAAAAAATAATCGTCGTAAAGAAAGTATTAGATCATTTCGCGAAGAAGTGAAGGACGAAGCAGCTCATTCCCAAGAGTAGTAAAAATAGAGAGGCCCAACTTCGAGTTTTAATTCGGGTGGGGCCTCTTTTTTATGCAAAAATCATCATAACTGCATTCATTTCAATTGCCCCCTATAATGCAGTGGAGACGCTAATCTTCGTTGAAAATAAAAATTTTATAAATAATGTTGTTGTAAACTAATTTGTATTGATGTTAAATAATAAAAGAAAGCGCAATCATTTATGAATTAGGATTTCATCATGCGAAGGGGGAAGGATATGCTGCTGCGAAGAAAAAGCATGGCTTTGATACTTATGGCGGTGGTTTTGATGGCTGGACTGCTGCAAGGCTGTTCTTTCAAGACCGATGAAAAGGAAGGGCCGGGAACAGAACTTGTATTATGGACGTTCAATGAACTGCATGAGAAGTTTTTTCTGCAAATGGCTGACCAATGGAACCAACAGCACCCTGATGAATTGATTAATTTGAAAGCGAATACATTTCCTTATGACAACCATCACAGCAAGCTGTCGATTGCGCTGCAATCGGGGGTGGGAGCGCCGGATATCGCGGATATCGAGGTGAACAAGATCGGTAATTTCCTCAAAGGGATACCGCAACTGGTCCCGCTCAATCCGGTGATTGACCCCGAGATCAATAACATTGTACCTTCCAGAGTACAGATTTACGGCAAAGACGGTAAATATTACGGCATTGACTTCCACGTTGGAGCCGAAGTGATGTATTACAATAAAGAGATTATGGACCAGGCGGGGGTAAACCCGGATTCCATCGTCACCTGGGCAGACTATGCTGCTGCAGGCAAGCAAGTACTTGCGAAAACAGGCAAGCCAATGGCGACCTTAGAAACGAATGACCTGTGGAGCTATTGGCCGATGATCTCCCAGCAAAATTCAGATTTTCTGGATGACAAGGGCGAGTTGACGTTGGATAACGAAACCAATATTAAAACACTTGAGTTTCTTCAACAGATGGTAAAAGACAAAGTCGCTATTCCCTCACCGGGCGGCGGGCATCATATGGAGGAATACTACGGGTTTATGAACAAAGGCGGGGCTGCTTCGGTATGGATGCCGATGTGGTACATGGGGCGTTTTACGGATTACATGCCTGACCTGAAAGGTAAAATTATCATCAGACCCATGCCGGCGTGGGAAAAAGGCGGCTATCGCTCAGCGGGTATGGGCGGAACCGGAACGGTAGTCACGAACCAATCAGAGCACCAGGATCTGGCGATGCGTTTTCTAGCCTTTGCCAAGCTGTCCAAGCAAGGGAATGTGGAGATTTGGAAGCAGCTAGGGTTTGATCCCATCCGCAGTGAAGTGTGGACAATGCCGGAAGCCAAAGCCAAAAACAAATTTACGGAGTATTTCGGAACAAATATTTTTGACACGCTGATCGAAGTCAAAGATGAGATCAATGCGGTGCATATTGGACCGAAAACGCCTGACATCGCCAGTGCTGTACGCAATAAAATACTTTATCGGACACTACAGAGTGGCGAAGATCCAGCCACGGTGCTGCATGAGCTAGCAGATGAACTGAGATAGACCCCAACAGGAAAGGGAGTGAGATTCATGGCAACGCCCGTTCATACGAACGCTAATGTACCGACAGGTCAGCCGCCAAAAACTCAGCGTCCGGCCAGAAGCCAATGGAGCCGATTTATTCATTCCAGTCGTACGGCACCGTATGTGTTTGTCCTTCCATTTTTACTGTCCTTTGCGTTATTTTTTGCCTATCCGGTCATCTCGACGGTCATTATGAGCTTCCAGGAAGTCCTGCCAGGGATAACAACTTATGTTGGACTGGAAAATTATAAGGACTTAATCAATCCTACGTTTGGAAAGGCGATATTGAATAGCGTCCTGTACACGCTGCTTACACTGGTCGTGCTGATTCCTCTGCCGCTGGTATTGGCAGTATTGCTGAATTCGCCTAAAATGCCGGGCAGAGGGTTGTTTCGCTCCGTGATGTTTATACCTGCACTAACCTCGGTGGTGGTAGCAGGAACGATCTTCCGCCTCATGTTCGGGGAATTGGATGGTTCGCTGATGAACTCCCTATTGGGGGTCTTCGGTCTGGAGCCGTATAAATGGCTAATGAACGCCAACACCGGCTTTTTAGCGTTGATCGTGCTGGCCTTGTGGAGATGGTTGGGCGTAAATATGCTGTACTACATGTCGGGACTCCAGAACATTCCCCCCGAGTTGTATGAAGCTGCGCAGATTGATGGAGCCAGTCGATTCGATTCATTTTGGCGGATTACGATTCCTATGCTGAAACCAGTGACGATCTACGTATTTACGATTAGCATTTATGCGGGGTTGTCCATGTTCACGGAAAGCTACATGTTGTGGAACGGAAATAACTCCCCGAACGATATTGGTTTAACGATTGTTGGCTATCTCTATCGCCAAGGTCTGGAGCAGAACAGTATGGGCTTCGGAGCTGCGGTGGGCATTGTATTGCTCGTATTTACACTCGTGCTGAACCTGATCCAGCTCAAATTTTTCGGCATGTTCCGGAAGGAGGATTAAGCGATGGCTCAGAAACAAAAAGGCTCATTATCCGCATTGCTCGTTGTCCTGTTCATTCTGTTTGCCGGGTTTGCCCTGTTTCCGCTATTTGCCGTGACGCTTGCCTCGTTCAAGCCATCGACGGAGCTGTTGCGCTACGGCTTGAATCTTAAGCTGGAGTGGGACATCATGTCCTTGAAAAACTATGCGTTCATCTTTCAGGGGACGACGGATTATTTTCAATGGTACTGGAACAGTATTGTTATTACCGTCTTGTTTACGGTGTTATGTCTGATATTGTCCGCGATGGTGGGCTATGGTCTGGAGATGTACCGTTTTAAATTGAAAAATGTGATTTTCACACTGGTGCTGGTTGTAATGATGATTCCGGTAGAAATTATCATGCTGCCGCTCTACAAGCTAATGATCGGCATGAAGCTGATTAATACAGTATGGGGTGTAATTCTACCCTTCGTCGTCGCGCCGATCCCAATCTTTTTCTTCCGTCAATATTTGAGTGGAGTACCCAAGGATTTTATGGATGCTGCGCGGGTTGACGGCTGCTCAGAATATGGCATTTTCGTACGCATTATGATGCCTCTAATGGCGCCTGCATTTGCGGCAATGGCTATTTTGCAGGCGATGAACAGTTGGAATAACTTCCTGTGGCCGATGATTGTATTGCGGACCAACGACATGCTGACACTGCCCATTGGACTGTCCAGTCTGCTGACGCCATATGGCAACAATTATGATGTGCTGATTGCGGGCTCCGTTTTGGCTATTTTACCGATTCTGGTCGTGTTTCTATTCTTCCAGCGTTACTTTATTGAAGGAATGACGGCAGGTGGAGTAAAAGGGTAATCGGAAAGGTATTCAATGGAGCGATTGAATACAAGAAATGTGCAACGTCAGAAAAGGTTGATCGGGCATTGTCCCGGTCTTCCTTTTTTTAGATTTGATTGATTTTCATTCTCATTTTCATGCTATCATCTGCACAAGCTATGGGTAAACGTGGTATGATATTTGAAAGATTTCAAATACAGAAATATTCAGGCGGAGCGTGGAGAACCTATGGAACCAACAGAAACCCAGAAAACTGACCCGGCCATGGCGTCAACCGTTGGCATGGAGGATATTGTACGGGCGCATCATATGCTGCGTGAGGTGATTGTACGTACACCTTTACAGAGGGATGCCGTCCTATCGGCCAAATATAACTGTAATGTGTATCTGAAAAGAGAGGATCTTCAAGTCGTGCGGTCCTTTAAAATCCGTGGAGCTTACAACATGATCCGTAGCTTGACTCCTGAGCAAATGGAAAAAGGCATCGTGTGTGCGAGTGCGGGGAATCATGCGCAAGGTGTGGCTTTTTCATGTAATGCACTTGGTATCCATGGTAAAATATTTATGCCGAGTACAACGCCCAATCAGAAGGTGAAGCAGGTTCGTCGCTTTGGCGGAAACAGTGTCGAGGTCATTTTGACTGGAGATACGTTTGACGATGCCTATGATGAGGCCATGAAGGTGTGTAGCGAACAGGCAATGACCTTCATACATCCGTTTGATCAGCCGAAAATTATTGCGGGCAATGGTACGATTGCGATGGAAGTGATGGAGAGTCTAGATACACCTATGGATTATGTGTTCGTAACGATTGGCGGCGGCGGTTTGGCGGCAGGCGTAGGTACGTATGTTAAAACCGTGAGTCCATCCACCAAGGTCATTGGTGTGGAACCCCTTGGCGCGGCGTCGATGACGGAAGCGATGCGTTTACACAAGGTGGTTACACTGGATCAAATAGACAAGTTTGTTGACGGAGCTGCGGTGAAGCGTGTGGGTCAGCTGACATACGATATTTGTAAACATACCTTGGACGATATTGTGAAGGTACCGGAAGGTAAAGCATGTACCGCGATTCTGGAGCTGTATAATGAAAATGCGATTGTTGTGGAGCCTGCGGGTTCACTGCCTGTTGCAGCACTTGATCTGTACCGCGAGCAGATTCAAGGCAAAACGGTTGTCTGTATCGTCAGCGGTGGTAACAACGATATAGATCGAATGCAGGAGATTAAGGAACGGTCCCTAATTTACGAAGGACTGAAGCATTATTTTATGGTGAATTTCCCGCAAAGAGCTGGGGCACTGCGTGAGTTTCTACAGGATGTGCTTGGACCGGACGACGATATTACTAGGTTTGAATATACGAAAAAGAATGATAAGGAAAATGGACCAGCTCTGGTCGGCATTGAGCTGTTCCACAAGGAAGACTATTTTCCTTTAATTGAACGAATGAACCGCAAGGGGCTTAAATATACGGAACTGAATAAAAACGAAAATCTATTTAATATGCTAATTTGAAAAGGAGCCTGCGGGCTCCCTTTTTTGTATCAGGATTTTGCAAAATCCTCGTATGTAAAGCGTTATGCGTAGTTTATAAATTTCTTTTTATTTGAAATAAAGCGTTTACAAAATAGAATGTGATAGGTTAATATATGGGTAACTTCATAAGTATAAACACTAATGTAATAGGTGTGTCACCTGAATTTCATTATAAGATACTCATTCGGAGGTGCGAAAGAAATGTTGAAAGCATGGAAAAAATCAGTACGGAGTAAATTGACCCGAACGGCGTTTGCTGCCGTAACCTCGGCTGCTTTGTTACTTTCAGTGATGCCATCTGCATCCGCAGAGCACTGGGCGTTAACTGGTGATGTGGCAGTACATGATCCGTCCATTACGAAGGAAGGCAACGCTTGGTATATTTTCTCCACAGGGCAGGGGATACAGGTTCAAAGATCGGACGACGGACGCAATTTTTACAGATTGCCGCAAATATTCCTGTCGCCGCCATCATGGTGGAAATCGTATGTACCTAAGCAAAAGCCTAACGATGTGTGGGCACCGGACGCTCAGAAGTACAATGGACGTGTCTGGGTTTACTATTCCATTTCTACTTTTGGGTCACGCACTTCGGCCATTGGATTGACTTCAGCAACAAGCATTGGCGCGGGGAGCTGGAGAGATGATGGACTCGTGCTGCGTACGACGGATGCCAACGATTATAATGCGATTGACCCGAATCTCGTCATTGACGCTTCCGGTAACCCGTGGCTTTCCTTTGGTTCATGGAATTCAGGCTTGAAAGTGACTCGATTGGACAAGAATACGATGAAGCCTACGGGGCAGATCTATTCTATCGCCAAGCGTACGGCGGGTGGTTTGGAAGCGCCACATGTTACATACCGCGACGGCTATTATTATCTGTTTGCTTCCATTGATAACTGCTGCAAAGGCGTAGATAGTAATTATAAGATTATTTACGGTCGCTCTACTAGTATTACTGGACCGTATGTGGACAAGAGCGGCAAAAGCCTGATGGACGGCGGTGGAACGATACTGGATGCGGGGAATGACCGTTGGAAGGGACCTGGCGGCCAATCCGTCTATAACAACAGTGTCATTGCGCGTCATGCCTATGATGCCACTGATAAAGGAAATCCAAAACTTCTGATTAGTGATTTGAAATGGGATTCGGCAGGCTGGCCTACGTACTAAAGAGAGGACCGTTTGGAGTCACCTATGTAGTAAAATCATATAGATATATTCAAAAACTGTTCCTCTTATGGGGAACAGTTTTTGGCTTGCAATGTCATAGAAACATGCTATTATGTATCAAGTTGATAATAATTATCATTATCGTTATCATTTTGGAAAACGTAATGATTTTTTCAGGTACGGAGGGAGTGACCTCATCAAATGCAGTCTAAAGACAGCATGGACAAACATACAGCTCGGACAGAGAGGGCAGTTCCTGAAGTAGTCATAACAGCACGTCCAGTACTTCGAGCGGGTAGGATTCGGCAGGCGTTGTTGTTCACAGCTTCGGCTGTATTGTTGGGTTTGGCCATATTCGCCGCCATTTCTCTCGGAGCCAAGGACTTGACCGTAAGCACCGTGTGGTCGGCAGTATTTCACTATGATCGTTCGCTGATGACACATCAGATCATTCATGAGTTGAGATTGCCGCGTGTACTCGGTGCAGCTGTTATTGGAGCTGCGCTTGCGGTTGCAGGTTCTCTGATTCAGGGCATTACGCGCAACCCGCTGGGAGATACAGGTGTGCTGGGCATTAACGCAGGAGCGATGTTTGTAGTTGCAGTGAGTTTTGCCTTTTTTCCCGATCTTCCTTATGGGACGTTAATAGTATTGTCGTTCCTGGGGGCGCTAATGAGTACCTTACTGGTATTTGGTCTGGGAGCATCTGCGCCTGGTGGATTGACACCTATGAGACTGACGGTGTCTGGAGCTGTGACGGCTGCCCTGTTAGGTTCCATGACTTCGGGGATTGCGATTTATTTTGATTTAAGTCAGGATTTAGCCTTCTGGTATGCGGGGGGTGTAGCCGGGATCAAATGGTCGCAGCTTGAGATTCTTGCACCGATTTTGCTTATTGTGATCGCCTGGTCTATGGGGCTGGCACGTTCTATTTCGCTGATTTCGATGGGCGATGAGGTGGCGTTAAACCTTGGGTTGAATCTCAGGCGCATTCGGCTTTTGGGTCTGCTGACCGTAGTGGTACTGGCCGGACTCTCTGTATCGGCTGCTGGAGCCATCGGCTTTGTAGGTTTGGTTATCCCACATATCGCTCGCAAGCTAATCGGTGTGGATTATCGCCAGATCGTGCCGCTGTCTGCGTTATTGGGAGCCGTGTTACTGGTGCTGGCAGATTTGGGAGCGAGAATGGCAAATCCGCCAGAGGAGCTAGCTATTGGAATTATGGTGTCTTTTATCGGAGTACCCTTTTTCCTCTTTCTCGCCCGTAAGGAAAGGAGGGATTTATAGTGAGTCGCTCTTTAGGGATTGGGGACACAAGAACGAAAAAGGCTTGGCTCGTTTGTTTGGTATTGGCGGGAATCAGCTTTGCCGTCCTTGTTTTGGGTTTGAATACCGGAACGATTCGTATTCCACCGCTACGCGTGCTGGATACGTTGTTTGGCGGTGGCAGCGGACGTGATCATATCGTTCTGTTCGAGTATCGTCTGCCTCGTATTGCTGTAACGGTGCTGGCTGGAGCGGGACTAGGCGCAGCCGGGGCGGTCATGCAAGGCTTGTCGCGGAACGGACTTGCTGATCCGGGAGTGCTCGGTCTTCATGCAGGGGCTGCGTTGGGACTGGTAATGTTCGTTAGCTTTTTTCGCGACTTGGACGGTTCGGCCGCCGTCCTGATCCCCTTGTTTACCTTTGCAGGAGGTGTCATTGCGGCGGTGCTGATTGTTTTGTTGTCCTATAGCCGTAACAGAGGAATCGTGCCCGTGCGTCTGATTTTGTCCGGTATCGGTGTAGCCTCGGGCCTTAGCGCTATAACGCTGTATTGGTCCTTACGGCTGGATGAGGATACATACGTATTTACCGCACGTTGGTTGGCTGGCAGCGTTTGGGGCCGGGACTGGATACATGCAGCAGCTTTGCTGCCTTGGTTAGTCATTGTATTACCCTACGTTCTGTCGCAGACGCGCAGTCTGAATAACCTGTCGTTGGGTGACGAGACCGCGGCTGGAATCGGTACAAGTGTGAAGCGCCAGCGCCTATTACTGCTAGGCGCAGCTGTGGCTCTATCTAGTGCCAGTGTATCTATGGCCGGAGGCATCGGCTTTATCGGGCTGATTGCGCCTCATCTGGCTCGCCGTCTGGTTGGGCCGATGTACCAGCATTTGCTGCCAGTAGCCTGTTTGGTCGGGGTCGTCATTCTGGTCACCGCCGACACGATTGGGCGTTCGGTGTTTCAGCCAAATGCGATTCCCGCAGGTGTGGTGGTTGCTGTGGTAGGAGCTCCGTATTTTTTATTCCTGTTGTCCCGAACAAAATGACAGAAGAGCCTTCTATAATGATCATTATAATGTAGAGTTCTATAGCATAGGAGAGAATAAACATGAGAAAACACAGATTTGAGGGTTCAGGTTTTAAACGTTCATGGGTAGTCACAACTCTTGTTGTATGCATGATCATGCTATCTGCTTGCGGACAAGCAGCCGACAAACAGACTGCCGATACGAAAGCGGCGGACAGTGCGCAGACAACTATTAGTGCGGATTCGCGTATTGCTTCGATGTCTATTCATTTGACGAACAACCTGCTGGCATTGGGCATTACTCCGGCTGGTTCGGTCATTGGCGGAGATGTGAAGGATTTTCTGCCGCATGTAAAAGATCGTCTTCAAAGTACCCGTAAGCTAGGTGTTGTCACTGACCCGGATATGGAAGCGGTACTGGAGCTTCAACCTGATCATATTTTCTTGGACAAAAAATATTCGGGAACCGATGTGGCCAAGTTTGAAAAAATTGCGTCGACCGACGTTTTTGATCTGGATGAAGGCACATGGAAGGATCAATTGAAAAAAATAGCCGTTATGGTCAAACATGAAGCACAGGCAGACGCATTTCTAAAAGACTATGATACACAGAGGGAACGAGTCAAAAAGCTGATTCATTCAAAAATTGGGGACGGAACGGTTATGGCTGTACGTGTGACGGCGAAAGAGGTTCGTGTTATGGGGATGAAGCGTCCGGTAGGACCGCTGTTATATCAGGATTTGGGCTTGAAGCCAGCCAAAGGTGTAGAAAAGATCAACAAGGCTTATCAGGTGGTTTCCCAAGAGGTTTTACCGGATTATGATGCCGATGCGATTCTTGTTATCATCAGTAAAGGCGCGGATGCCCAAAAGGTATACAAGCAGCTGGAAGGAAACACAGTATGGCAAGGTCTCAAAGCGGTGAAGCAAGGGCATGTCTACATGTTGGACGGACAGCCTTGGCTGGACTATTCCGCAATGGGACACAAAATGGCTCTGGATAATGCAGAACAACTATTTTCCAAATAAGTTCTAAAGTATATCAGCCGTATTCCTCCATGCAGCTTCTTGCAGACCAGGAATACGGCTTTTTGGCGCACACCCAAGCTATAAGTCGGTTGCCTGATCGAAATGAAAAGGAGCTGCTATGATCCAAAATGAGGCAGCTCCATATAATGAAAATTGCGGGCTATGAACGTTTTTTACGCAGAAAAATCGGTTTGAGTCCAATAAAGCCGATGGCGGCGAGAATTAAATTTACCCAAGGTGAGATCCTGAATACTGGCATTACACTGCGCAGCGCTAGTCCGGCGACAAGAATCACGACAACTAACACAACATACATCAAGATGGATTTAAGATTCATCTGGGGCTTTACAGGGGCGTGGTCTGGATGTTGTGTCTCCTCGCCTTCTTCGGGACGATCCATAAAATTCATCAGGGCTTCAACGAGTAGAATGGCTCCTGCGGCAATGATGATAAGAGTGGATAGGCTGATTTCTTCAAAGGGTTTGAGATTTCCACCAGTAAAGGTGACAAACCATCCGATAATTGCTTGTGTCAAAAAAAACATAGACAAGGCAATCCATGCAATAAGCGCATAATTTTTTGCTTTATTCATTTCTTCCTCCTGCTTTATGAGCGTATCCCGGGCTGATGGAACCGCCATTTCGTAACAAAGACAGTATACGTGAGGAAGCGTCGGATGGCAAAAGACTTTATCAATAGCATGTATATTACCGCTGCATTCTCCTCAAACTGGATAAAGGGTGAGCACATGGAGCAACCTGAATATAAACGTTGAGAGGATGTGGCATCATGAAACTGGAGAACCAGGCAGATTATTTAGTCCAAAAACGACTGGGAAACGCTTCGAATGGGAATAGCAGGGCGGCCTCATCTACAAATGTGAGTCACCGGAGCGTTCAAGGAACATCTCCAACGTACCGTATACTGGATGATATTGAAGTGGCTGAGGATACAGAATTTGCAGGTGAGCTAGGTGCACAGAACTACCGCAGCCTGTGGCATGAGGATGAACATAACGGCGAATCTTGTAAACTGCAGTGGGAAGGACGAACGGAGACCCACCAAATGTTCAGGAACAGCTACGAATAACGAATGTCACTTTAAATGTAGTGGATTCACTCACATAAGTGTAGTATAGCGTTCTCCGGAATCGCATCGGGGAGCGCTATTTGTTTACTTTTTTAACGATGTGAACTGACAGGTTGACAAGGAAGCAGGGCGATGATAGACTGACTTTACTATAAAACTTATTAAACTTATCGGAATTAAAGTGAATAAATATCCTGGATGGATATTCCACGTTACTATATGAGTTCGAATTCATAAATGTGTAGTGAAGCTTGAAACAGGGGGAATCAGGATGGAACGGCAAATTGGAATTCGTTTTGAACATGAAGAGCTGGCCGCAACAATTCATTATCCAAATCGTACAAATGAGGGAGAGCGTCAGAGACGAGTTCCCCTCGTTGTTATATGTCACGGTTTTGTAGGCAATCGTATCGGCGTAGATCGATTATTCGTCAAGACTGCGCGTGAACTGGCCGAAGGGGGATATTTTGTCCTGCGCTTTGATTTTGCCGGTTGTGGGGAAAGCACAGGTGAATACGGCAAGCAGGGGCTCGAGTCCATGATTAATCAGACACGTACCGTATTGGATTACGCCGTCAATTGTGCGGACATTGACCCGACCAAGGTGACGCTGATCGGTCACAGTCTGGGGGGCGCGGTTGCCCTTCTCACAGCCGTACGGGACAAGAGAGTACAAAATCTGGTCCTTTGGTCAGCAGTGGGCTATCCGTTCAATGACATCGTCAAAATTACGGAGCGAAGCGTGTACGATGAGTCTGTTAAAACCGGTCATGCCGACTATTTGGGCTATAAGTTTACGCCTGCTTATTTTGAGTCGTTAGCTCAATTTCAGCCGTTCCAGGAGGCCGTTAAATTTAACGGGGATGTGCTCGTCATTCATGGAACCTCGGATGATATTATTCCTGTCGATTATGCATTTCTGTTTCAAAAGATATTCTGGATGCGTCCAGAGGGACGCTGTGATAAAGAGATTATTTTCCAGGGAGATCACACTTTCTCGTCAGGTAAAGAGCGGCAACGGCTCATTGATCGGACGCTTGAATGGCTGGATGAACAGGAAAATATTCAACGTGATTGGCAGCACTGGATGATCTGATTTCAGTGTGTAACGGATTGTATTGGAAATTGCGCCTCCGCCGGAGTAAAATGGAAGAGTAACACTATACTGGCGTGTGGAGGTTGGCAGCGATGACATTACCCTCAATTTTTGTTGCGCATGGTTCACCGACACTGGCTGTAGAAAATAACGCATATACCAGCTTTCTTGCAAAGCTGGGCGCGAGCCTGCCCCGACCCAAAGGAATTGTCATTTTTTCCGCGCATTGGGATAGCCCCGATCAATGTATTGGCGCGGATGATCAGCATGCAGCGTTGCACGATTTCTATGGCTTTCCTGAAGAAATGTACTCAATCGATTACCCTGCACCAGGCGATCCAAAGCTGTATGAGGAGATAGAGCATCTGTTCAGTCAGCATAACTTGTTCCACCAGCCGGTACGGAACCGGGGACTGGATCATGGAGCATGGGTGGTTTTGCGGCATATATATCCTGATGCGGACATACCGGTCGTACCGTTATCTATTGATTCTCGGCGCGCTCCTCAAGAGCAATACGAGATTGGACGGATGCTGGCGCCGTTGCGAGAACAAGGGATTTTGATTATCGGTAGCGGCGGATTGGTCCACAACTTGCGGACACTCAAGCAGACGAGTGAGCCAGCCGATTGGGCCGTTCAATATGATGACTGGATTGCACAGCAGCTTCAAGACTGGAATTTACGTCACTTATTCCAATATGACAAGAAGGCTCCATACGCCAAACAGGCGGTACCTTCTTATGGAATAGAGCATTTTTCACCTTTGTTTTATGCGATGGGGGCTGCGGATCAGGAGCGCTCCGCACATAAGCTTTTTCAGTCGTATGTCCTTGGCTCGCTGAGTCTCAATTGTTGGGCTTTTGGTCAAGAAAGTGATACGTAAATGTAAAAAAGAACTTCCGAATCCACATGCTGTGTGGGAATGGAAGTTCTTTTGTGTATTTTGCGTCTTCGATTAATTAGATGGCACGTTCTTTTTTAGCCAAGTGGATACCTGCGTAGTACGTTGATCTCCATTTTGATCCAACAGTGTCATAAATGCTTTCAGCTTTTGAATGTAGGTACTCTTCGAATCCATATTACGTTGAACGACCCATTGATACCCTTTTTTAGCATTCGGATGAATCTTCCCGGTGTCATAATCGAATAATGGCGTATTGTTCGTGCCATAGAAAGTATAGAAGAAGTACAGATCGTGCAATTTTCTTATAGCTTGTGTACGATTGGAATGTGGATATTGGTGTAAAAACAATTCCTGTGCCAGCGCTCGTCCGGCTAACTGTTGATAGCCGATACGGAGCGCGGCATCCTTGGTAGCCGCCTGTCCGGATTCCATCGCCATGATGTCAATATAGCTGCGGATATCTGCCGTGGTGTGCTTCCCGAATACTTTATATTTTTCATAGTTGATGATTGGGTAATACATGCCTTCTGCGGTTTCAAGTTTGTAGCCGGCATCTCTTGTTTGCGTCAGCAACTTTTTCAGGTTCGCATCGCTTGTACGGCTGATTACATTTGTGAACGAATCACCGGGTTTATAGATTTGATTTATTTTGGTTTGAACAGAGGTCGGGTATAGGGTCTGTGCATAGGAATCCAATTGCTGGTTCTGTGCATTTTCCAGATGAAGCACCATGAGGGTAGCTTGAGAAGCTGGAATGGATTGAACATGCTTTTGCAAATAAGTGAATGCCTGAGATAGCTTGCCGGGTTGGCCTAGTAGCTGCTCGAAGGTTTTGGAGATATGTTGTACACTTTCTGTCTGAGATGTCGTAGTAGATGTCGCCGCTTTGGCTGATGCCGTATATCCCGATCCCATAGTCTGCACTGTGAAAGTTACTGCTGCGAGCATGAGATAGGCTTTGGTGATTTTTTTCATGATATAACCCTCCATTACGTTCTTTGATGTAACTGTAGTGTATAGGGTAAATGTATCGTGAGCATTCCATGTTGTATCCAACTTGTAAACGTTTGGGGAGGATAATGAATCCGATAAAAGAGTCCGAGTTAGGAGGAGCTAAAATCCTCCTTGTGAGCATAACAGCGCAAAAAAATAACCATTATCCCGGAGGATAACGGTTATTTGGGGGATGTTTAAGCTATTTTTCGACTAGGGTCCGCTGGAAAGGTATCTTTATTTTTACCAAACAGTCCACGCAGGAAGGG
Organism: Paenibacillus sp. SEL3; assembly: GCF_054602585.1. Classification (NCBI taxonomy): domain Bacteria; kingdom Bacillati; phylum Bacillota; class Bacilli; order Caryophanales; family Paenibacillaceae; genus Paenibacillus; species Paenibacillus sp. SEL3. The sequence goes on from NZ_CM137725.1 coordinate 4,166,346, forward strand.
CAGTACCCAACGGTCAAAGCCAATTCTTCCGGCATTTGCGCCAGCAACTACGAGGAAGATTTCAAACAGCAGGTAGATTGCATTGGTGCTTACTGTACCCGAGAACAGGAACGAGAAGTTCATAACCATGGCCATCAAAGCAGCCAGTGTAGTCAATGTACCGAGAAGCAGGCCAACCCCGACCAAGAACTCACCCAACGGGATCAGGACGTTGAACAAACCTACATTCGGCAGGGCAAAGGCTTCGAGGAACGATCCCCACCAGCCTTGTACAGCGGGATGGTCTCCACCTGTTTTAGCAATGGCCCCCGAGATAAATCCGCCTGCATCGAATCCACCTGTCAGCTTTTCAAGTCCGTGAGTCATCCATTCATAACCTAGATAAACCCGTACGACAGTCAGCAACCACATTGCGACTTTGTTCTCACGTAACCAGCTATTAAACATTCAAACCACTCCTCTTTCTTAATCTATAATGTTGGTTGTATTTCATTTTGTTGGGATGATCATCTTTGCTACACCTTTATTGTAGTAGGTTCAGTTACAGTTATTTGTGATAAAAATCACAAAGTATGAATATTTTTAAAATTTTAATGTCTTCAGATAAGTATTCTATAGAGAGGTCATGCTTCAATCAAGACAAAAACAGGAAATAAAGCTTATAATGAGAAAAATAACGAAGTGGAGGGATGAACTTGTCCGGGCCCATTTCCCAACGAAATCATTGGTTGCGTGTAATGGCCTCAGCTCTGTTATGCATGACGCTGATGTCTTGTTCTGCTATGTCCAATACGGGAGATACTGAACCCGTTCCTCAACCGACCAAGCATAAAACAGAGAAGGAGGCGCTTGAACCGCCGAAGGAGCAGTCTACTCCGGCATTTACAGCTCCGCTTACCGGTCTTCCGGTGGAGCAGCCAGTTTTGGAGCGACCGCTCGCTGTCATGATTAACAATGCTCCAGCAGCACGTCCGCAGGCAGGACTTAGTCAGGCAGATATGGTATATGAAGTTCTTGCAGAAGGCGGAATTACCCGTCTGGTCGCTTTTTTCCAAAGTCATGGCGGAGATGTAAAGGTTGGTCCGGTCCGTAGCATTCGTCCGTATTTGATTGAGCTGGGCGAAACTTATGGTGCGTTGCCGATACACGCAGGGGGAAGCACAGATGCCTATGCGATTTTACAGCAGCAGCGGAAGGAACATTTAGATGAGATTTCAAATGGAGGGGCATACTTCTGGCGAAGCAAAGATCGTCGTCCTCCGCATAATCTATACACGGACGTGAATAGACTGCGCAAAGGAAGCGATAGTAAAGGGTATGCTACGCATACGGACGTTCCAGTATATACTTACCTTAAATCCGGCGAAACCCCAGTTATGGTGGACGAGACTGCAACATCTTTACAAATCCGGTTTTTGCTTAAAAGCTACCGGGTATCTTATACCTATGATCCAGCGGATCAACAATATAAGCGTTTTGTGAACGAAAAGTCACATGTGGATCAAAATAATAACCAACAGCTCTCAGCAGCCAATGTCATTGTGATGAGCACCAGGCATCGAACGTTGGATGATGTAGGCAGATTAAGTGTTGAACTGGACGGCAGCGGAGAGGCCATGGTGTTTCAACAAGGACAGTTAATACAGGCTGAGTGGCAACATACGCCAGGTGATGCGATTCGTTTTATGAAGAATGGGGTTGAAATTCCGTTAACGCCAGGTACATCCTATATACATGTGGTGCCTGCAGATACACCACTAAAGGAACATGTAACCATAGAAGTGAATTAGAAGACGAATTACACCTTTTTAGGAAAAAATTGTCGGATAATGAGCTTATATGTCGGGCACTGTATACGTATATCATGAAATTTGCTTTTACAAACATTACAAAAACATTGATGAGTGTGATAAGATAGCAAAGGTTGTCTATTGCAGTCGAAACAGGTTGCGGATATTTTCGTAAAGGGGTAATCGTTATGAGATTGAAGAAAAAGGATATATTCTTCGAGACGTTGGAAAATATGGCAGATACGATCGTGCAAGCAGCCGATTATTTTGCCCAACATACTTCAAATCTTCAAGATGTGACTTTGTTTACAAATGAAATGAAGAAGTATGAAAATAAGTGTGATGATTACACACACACGATTATTACTGAACTGAACAAGACCTTCATTACGCCGTTGGAACGCGACGACATCATGGAACTGACAACAACCATGGATGATGTGTTGGACGGTCTTGAAGCGACGGCTTCCCGTTTTTATATGTACAACATTACGGAGCCGGACGAGTATATTGTGCAGTTCGCTGATATTCTGCGTCAATCAGCTTACGAAATTCAGAAAGCTGTACATCTGCTTTCACAGAAAAAATTGCTGGCCATTCGTGAATACACTATTCGTCTGAATGATTTGGAAAATCAGGGGGATGAATTGTTGCGTATTTGCATCAAAAACCTGTTTGCAACTGTAACTGACCCTATTGAACTGATTAAACGCAAAGAATTGTACGAACGCCTTGAAACGACAACGGATTCATGCGAGGATGTTGCAAATATGCTGGAATCCATCATTATGCGTAACTCGTAAGGAGTCCTTTTACATGGATACAAGTTTACTGGTATTGGGTATTGTTATTTTTCTTGCTCTGGCATTTGATTTTATTAATGGGTTTCATGATACGGCGAACGCGATTGCAACTTCGGTATCGACCCGTGCATTGACCCCGCGACGTGCGATTATTATGGCTGCGGTCATGAACTTTCTCGGGGCAATATTGTTTACAGGGGTTGCGAAGACGATTGGTGGAAGTGTGGCTGATCCAACCAAGCTTACGAATGGAATTGATATCGTCATTGCGACGCTGATCGCTGCGATTATCTGGAACCTCTTAACCTGGTGGTTCGGTATTCCTTCATCCTCTTCTCATGCATTGATTGGTGCATTGGCTGGAGCGGTGTATGTAGGTGCAGGATCGGAAAAATTAAACTGGAGCGGCTTCATCGGGATTGTCGAAGGACTTATTTTCTCCCCGTTGATTGCTTTTGTTGTCGGTTACATCGTGATGATAATTTTAAAATACATCTTCGCTCGCCGTAGTCCGCATACGGTAAACAAAGGGTTTCGTACAATGCAGGTCATTACGGCAGCGCTTCAGTCGTTCACGCATGGTACGAATGATGCTCAAAAGGCGATGGGGATCATTACATTCGCACTCGTTTCGGCGGGGTATCAGGACCATTTGGAAGTACCCATGTGGGTAAAAATTTCAGCCGCAACAGCCATGGCGCTAGGTACATCTATCGGGGGCTGGAAAATCATCAAGACGATGGGAACCAAGATTTTTAAAATCGAGCCAATTAACGGATTCGCAGCCGACATTTCGGGAGCCTCTGTTATTTTCACAGCTACATTGCTTCATTTGCCCGTAAGTACCACTCATGCCATTACTTCGGCTATTTTGGGTGTGGGTTCTGCGAAGCGTTTTTCCGCTGTGCGTTGGTCGCTGGCCGGTCGAATTATTATTACTTGGGTGATAACGATACCGATTGCTGCGCTGTTATCTGGATTGATTTTCAAAATTCTTTTCTAGTTCGTTATTATTTCTTGAAAAATAGGTACACACTATAGAACACACAATAAGCTTCCGTCCGCTTTTTGCGGCAGGGGCTTATTGGCATTCTGGGGCAAAACGGCTTCTTCAAAGTTTACACCTCCAGATAGTTCCATGAAACGTTTTTCAAAAATACCTGACATCAAAGTAGTCAATTTTTAATAACTCCTGTAAAATAAACAGAAAACTTTGAACCGTTCAACTGACTGGAGGAAATTATGCAAAAATCTAGAAAACTAATAGCACTTATCATTTGTTTGTTTTTTGTGGTTGCCCTGGCCGGTAATTTCGGTGTAGTGGCACATGCAGAAAATAAAACAAAGTATGATATCGGCACGGATACAACGTTCGCGCCTTTTGAGTTTGAAGATGTAGATGGTAAATTCGTCGGAATTGATATGGATTTGCTGGCAGCTATTGCCAAGGATCAGAATTTTGAATATACCATTAAGCCTCTTGGCTTTAACGCGGCAGTGCAGGCCCTTGAAACAAATCAAGTGGATGGTGTCATTGCCGGGATGAGTATTACCGATGAACGCAAGCGGAAATTTGATTTTTCTGAGCCTTATTTTGATTCAGGCGTCGTCATGGCGGTCCGTAAGGATAATGATACGGTTAAACGCTATGAGGACTTGAAAGGGCAGCGTGTCGCTGTCAAAACAGGCACGGAAGGTTATACATTCGCAGAGTCCATTAAGGCCAAATACGGCTTTACTACAGTACCGTTCGACGATTCTTCTCAAATGTATGATGAAGTTAAAACAGGTAATTCGGTTGCCTGCTTTGATGACTATCCGGTACTGGCATACGGTGTAAACCAGAATAACGGCCTTAAGCTGGTAACAGATAAGGAAAAAGGTGCTTCTTACGGGTTTGCTGTTAACCAAGGCAAAAACAAGGAGTTGCTGGAGAAATTTAATGCAGGGCTTGTTAATCTGCGTAATAGCGGGGAATACGATAAGATTTTGGCTAAATACCTTGGCGAATCGGGCAAAGGTGTGGCGCCTGTAGAGACCAGCCGCTTGGGACTGATTTCCGCTTCGCTGCCTTCGCTGATTAAAGGCATGGGAAATACGTTGCTGTACACACTTGTATCTTTACTCGTAGCTTTTATTCTAGGGTTGGTGTTTGGCTTTATGAAAGTAAGCCATAACAAGGTGTTCCGTGGTATTGCAACTGTTTTCGTCGATATATTCCGCGGTATTCCGCTGATCGTGCTTGCTTTCTTTATTTACTTTGGTATTCCACAGGCACTGGATTTCAAAATGCCGCTTTTTGTTGCAGCTGTATTGACGCTATCCCTGAATGCGGGTGCGTATGTAACTGAGATTATCCGTGGCGGTATTCAGTCCATTGATCCGGGACAAATGGAAGCAGCTCGTTCGCTTGGTCTACCCTATCGGACGGCTATGCTTAAAATCATTTTGCCACAAGCTGTGAAAATCATGATCCCGTCGTTTATCAATCAGTTGGTTATTACGTTGAAGGATACGTCCATTTTGTCTGTTATCGGTCTGGTCGAATTGACCCAATCGGGTAAGATCATTATTGCGCGGACATTCCAATCCTTTGATATTTGGCTGGTAGTAGCGGTGATGTATCTTATCGTCATTACAGTCCTGACCAAAATTTCCAACCGTCTTGAAGGGAGAGTTCGCCGTGGGTAAAATTATCGTTAAAAACCTGAAAAAAAGCTATGGTAGTAATCAAGTGCTAAAAGGCATCGACATGCAAGTACGTGAAGGCGAAGTTGTGTGTGTCATTGGCCCGTCTGGTTCGGGAAAAAGTACGTTTTTGCGTTGTATGAACATGCTTGAAGAAATTACCGCAGGTGAGGTCATTGTCGATGACTACAACTTGAGTGACAAAAACGTGGACATTAACAAAGTCCGTGAAAATATAGGTATGGTATTTCAGCACTTCAATCTGTTTCCGCATATGACCGTGCTTAAGAACATTATGTTCGCGCCGACTGAACTAGGGAAACAGTCCAAGGCAGAGGCCCGGGAAACGGCCATGAAGCTGCTGGATCGTGTGGGGTTGGCCGATAAGGCAAATGCACTGCCTGGACAGCTTTCCGGCGGTCAGAAGCAGCGTGTGGCGATTGCACGTGCGCTGGCGATGAACCCAGACATTATGTTGTTCGACGAGCCGACCTCGGCGCTCGATCCTGAAATGGTGGGCGAAGTGCTTGGCGTAATGAATGATCTGGCGCGTGAAGGCATGACGATGATGATCGTAACGCATGAGATGGGTTTTGCACGCGAAGTAAGCGACCGTGTTGTTTTTATGGACGGTGGTTACATCGTAGAAGAAGGAACGCCACAAGAGGTATTTGGTAATCCGAAAAATGAGCGGACCATTAGTTTCTTAGAAAAAGTATTGTAAGAGGATTAAAAGTGAGGCAGGGTTTGTGGATGTAGGCGGGGATCTCGTTGTAAGACGCTCCGCGTTCCATTTGATCTTTCGATCGCTGTTGCCCCTGAATTTTTTTGGATTGTATAACACATGAAAAGGTTAAAATACAGGGGCAAAGGCGAACGCTCCGCTTCTCCAGATTCAAATGGACCGCTACGCTACGGCTCGCTGATTGCCCTTTTCGTGCCATGAGCCTGCCTCACTTTTGAATGAGTGGGTGCAGTGGAAGAGGGCGCGACGCAGCTCGGTGCTTGCTGCGCCGAGGGGCGAGGTAAGCCTCCGACCGCTTAGTGGCTTATGATGTTTATTTTCATAAGTGAGGATTTTGCAAAATTCTGAAGTGGAAGGCTTGCTTTGAAGATAAGAACTGCTCTGCACGAGGATAAAGGATATCTTGGGATGGCTTGTTGACCCTGAGATATCCTTTTCTTATTTAGTGTATGGAAATGTAGAGCGTGAGATTTGTATAATGCTGATTGGCTTATATAAAATATAAATAACATATCAGACGGAAGTGTAAGCGAGGGGGACGTACGGTGATACGTACATTGGCTATAGGCCATGATCATCAGGTAACAGTGGGAAAACCATTGGATCAGATCGTCATGGAGGATTACATATGGATGTGGGTAGATTTTAGTGAGCCTACAGATCGGGAGACGGAGCTGCTGACGAGTTATTTTCATTTTCACCCATTGGCTGTTGAGGATTGTATGCATGTTCTGCAACGTCCCAAATTGGATTATTACGAGGATGTGCAGTTTCTGGTCGTGCATGCGCTCAATGTAGATACGTTAGCTGCGGAAGAAGTGGATATGTTTATCAGCGCTCGTTTTTTGGTTACATATCACCATCATGAGTTAGAGGAGCTGGATCAAGCCTGGGAGCGGATTGTCCAGCATGCGAATGAACGCAAAATATGGTCGCGAGGACCGCTGGCTGCAGCCTACACGGTGATGGACAAGCTGGTAGATAACTATTTTCCGAGCCTTTTTATGATTGAGGACGAATTGGCTGAGCTGGAGGGCTTGGGCGGTCGCGAATCCGTAGAGGAATTAATGAAGCAGGTGTTTGACCTGCGTGGCAGGCTGCTCAAGCTGCGCCGTACCATCGTACCTATGCGTGATCTGATGTACCGAGTTTTGAATTCGCAGCATGTGCAGGGCCAAGGAGATCATATGGCTTATTTTACCGATATATATGATCATTTATTGAAGCTGACAGACATGCTGGAGGCCGACCGCGAGATGACAGCCGACCTGAGGGACAGTTATATATCGCTCAATTCCAATCGCATGAATTCAATTATGAAGACGCTAACCGTAATTACGACTGTTTTTATGCCCTTGACGCTGATTGCAGGAATCTATGGTATGAATTTTTCGAATATGCCCGAGTTGGGCTGGAAATATGGATATTTTGGCGTACTGTTCTTCATGTTTTTGTTGAGTGTTGCCATGGTGGTCTGGTTTATGCGCCGAGGCTGGTTCAAATAGTATAGTCTACTTTCTTGTGCGTTTGCGCGGACGTCTGCGCGGGGTAGTGGTACTTTTGCGCTGTGTCTTTTTCCGGCGTCGGCGTGGTGGTGTATATTCATCCAGTTCCTCAGTAATTTGTGTTGTAGATTTTTTGCTTGTGTTTTTGTTGAATGCTGGGAGCGAGCCCATAATCAGTTTTGCCATCGGAGCAAATTGCTGCACGCTAGACATGATCTTTTGTACCTTGCCGACCGTAGCAACAATCCCGTCAATACCGCCCATACGGTCAATAATACCTTTAATATCGTTGAGATTACCAAGATTGCCAAGGCCACCTAGCAGTCCTCCTTTGGCAGGGGCGGGGTCTGGTGTAACCACGGCAGAGTCTGTTATACTCGCTGGCGCCTCGTAAGGAACCAGTGCGGAGGAATCGACTTGCGGAACCTCGCTGTATGGATCGAGTCCAGGATAAGGAGATGAACTATACGGATCGGAAATGGCACGCGTTTGCGCCCTCCGATGATAGTAATGTCCAGGCATGAGATCACATTCCTTTGCAGGTTGATACTCTACTGTATGTTACAAACGCACAGTGGGTTTAGGCGCGTGTCCCGAAATCAGGTATAAAAGCGGATTTGGGCATTCGTACGGTATGTTTCTATGATCATAATGTTGTTCTGTAATGCGTGAAACCGTTAATGCTTGAAAAACTGACTATTCCTCAGGTACAATGAGGAGAGATCGTAACCTTGGGAGATGATAATCCATGCAGCTTAAAAAGCTTAATGATAAAAGTATTGATCAATTGTTCGAAGCTATTTTAACTCTTAAAAATTTGGAAGAATGCTATGTGTTTTTTGATGATCTGTGCACGATTAACGAAATTCAATCCCTCTCCCAACGTCTGGAGGTTGCCCGTATGCTAGGCAAAGGCAGCACATATAATCAGATTGAAGCAGAGACAGGAGCCAGTACAGCTACCATTTCACGTGTTAAACGTTGCCTGAACTACGGTAATGACGGGTACAAAATGACTCTGGAACGTCTGGGACGCTAATGCGGAGCCCTGGGATACTGGTCATCAGCCATGGCTCTAGGGAGCCATATTGGGTAGAACAGGTGGATCAGGCAGTTGCAAAGCTTCATTTGCCGGAAGAAATACCGGTAGAGGTTTCATTTTTGGAAACGGTTAAAGAAAGATTGATTCAAAATGGTATTGACCGTCTGGAAGCCTTGGGTGTAACAGATATATTGGTTATTCCTTTGTTTGTGTCATCAGGTAGTACGCATGTAGATGAGATTAGCTATGCGCTGGGTGTCAAAGATGCGCCGGACAAAGAAACAGATTTGGAGCCGTTTCGATTGAAAGCGCGAGTGCATTTTGGTAGCCCGCTGGATGACGGAGAAGATGTTGCTCACATGGTGTGGGACAAGGTTCGCCTGCTGTCGGCCGACCCTGCGAGAGAGGTTATTTTACTCGTAGGTCACGGCAGTGTGCATAACGGCTTTTTTCAGCGCTGGGAGCAGGGGATTTCTTCGTTGGCCCGTACGGTGCAAAACGTGAGTGGTATCATCACGGACTACGCTTTGCTAAATCCCGAGAGTGTGTACGACAAGGCAGCGTACTGGAATCAGGAGCGGGGTCATGATGTTATTGTGGCGCCGTTATTTTTGAGTTCGGGATATTTTACAAGTCGTATGATTCCTAAACGCTTGCAGGGGCTCGAATACCGTTATTCGGGAGATCCTTTATTGCCGCATCCTTTGCTCACAAGCTGGATAGACAGGCAAATTCATGAATTATTGCAAAGCATGCAGAAGCAAGCGAGGTCAAGTAATAGATAGTCTGGTTCGGCTATAACGTCATTTCAGCCTTAAATTTCCTTATTTGGGCAAAGTCTGGCTTCTTTTATTGTAAAAGAGGTCTTTTTCCAGTATGATGATATTTTGTACAGACTGAATATGATGAACTGCGATGTGAATATAAATATCATTAAATATACGGGTGGCGTAACGGAATGAAAAGAGCTAGATTAATCTATAATCCGACCTCTGGGCGTGAGGAAATGAAGCGTCGTCTTGCGGATGTTTTGCAGCGCCTGGATGAAGGTGGTATTGAAGCCTCTTGCCATGCAACTACGGGTGAAGGGGACGCAACACGTGCCGCAATAGAGGCCATTGAGCGTGGGTATGACATGATTATCGCCGCTGGTGGCGACGGTACATTGTATGAGGTCATTAACGGGATGGCTGAAAGAGAAAACCGCCCGCCCCTAGGTGTGTTTCCTCTGGGGACGACGAATGATTTCGCCAGAGCACTGGGCATCCCCAAGCACTGGGAGGATTATTGCGACCTCGTTATTCGTCAAAATCCGAAGCCACTGGATATCGGAAAAGCGAACGACCGCTACTTTATCAACATTGCAGGCGGGGGAACATTAACCGAGCTTACGTATGAAGTTCCGAGCAAGCTAAAAACGATGATTGGCCAGTTGGCGTATTATTTTAAAGGTATGGAGAAAATGGTCAGCCTTGCTCCACAGGAGCTGATCATCAAGGCATCGGGTCAGGAAGTGATCCACGACGAATTTATGCTTTTCCTGATTGCGAATACGAATTCGGTGGGCGGGTTTGAAAAGCTTGCTCCTGGGGCGACAATAGATGATGGACTGCTTGACGTCATCGCTGTGCGGAAATGCAATCTGGCGGAAATGATCCGATTGGTAACCCTTGCGCTGCGTGGTGAGCATTTGCAGGACAAGAAGATTGTTTATTTCAAAACAGATTACATGGAAGTGACCTCACCCGGCTATGTCCAGCTTAATCTGGATGGCGAACTGGGGGGCACTTTGCCAGCGACCTTCCGGAATTTACCGCATCATTTGAATGTTTTCCGGTGAGGAATGATGAGGAAATATTTCTGCTTCCGGACGGCAACGCAATATAGTATATGGAATGCAGAGTAGGTAGTTGTTTTTTTGTGTGAGCATATTGGTTCTTGCCGTTCTCCGTGGGGAGTAACGGCATTTTCGAGTTGATGTTTGTATGTTTAGATGACCGTTCAAATTAGACGTACGAAAGAAAATACCGCATAAAAAGAAGATCAGAAAGAAGTGACATTCATGACGAATAACCGTAGCGGACGTGGAAAAAGCCGCCAGAATGCAGCAACAGCAACTCCTGTTCAAGGAAATCAGCACCAAAACACTATGAAGGCGACAAGAGAGAGCGAACCAGAACAGTCTCAAGTTAGAGCTGGAAATGGGCTACTTCAAGCCGAAATCAAACATAAAAATGGAAATGTGAATGAAAATATGAATGATTCGGATCGGAAGAAGAGAAAGAACGGACGAGATACTCGTCGTTCTTCCAACGGTAGACGAAGTCATGATGCTTCCAATCGTAACCGGTCTAGTGTAGAGCGTAGCGATCTGCCTGTACAAAAGAACGATGAGGCCGTGATAGACATCATCGGCATGAACCACGATGGCGAGGGTGTAGGACGTGTCGAGGGTTTTACGCTGTTCGTTCCGGGTGCATTGCCAGGTGAAAAGGTACGGGTCAAGGTGCTGAAAACGAAAAAGCAGTACGGCTATGCCAAGCTGCTGGATATCGCGCAGGCTAGCCCAGACCGAATTGCAGCTCCGTGCGCCATCTACGATCAATGCGGTGGTTGCCAGATCCAGCATATGAGCTACGAAGCGCAGCTGGGCTGGAAGCGGCAACACGTGGTGGATGTGCTGGAGCGTATCGGGAAGCTGAGTGTGGCTACAGAGCCCAGAGAGCATACTGCACAGGTTGTGGCTGCTTCTGCGGATACAGATGGTGAGGCCGATACAGTCACGACTGCTGATTCGGCCATGAATGCGGATGGAAATGCCGACAGTATGTCGCGTGTACATGGCGTAGTCGTGCATCATACACTCGGTATGAGTGAGCCTTGGCGATATCGCAACAAAGCCCAGGTGCCGATTGGTGTCACCGAGGGCGGGCTTGTCGGTGGCTTCTACGCACGTGGCAGCCATCGGATTGTGGATATGAACACCTGTCTCATTCAGGATGAGCGTAATGACGAAGTTGTCGCACGTGTGAAAGAGATTGGCCGTATGCTGGGCATCAGTGCATATAATGAAGAAACCGGACGTGGGCTACTGCGCCATGTCGTTGTAAAGACCGCTTTTCGCACGGGTGAAATGATGCTGGTGCTCGTCACGAATGGACGAGATATTCCGCACGCTGATGCATGGATCGGCAGTATCCGTGAGCATATCCCACACGTGGCAAGCATATGCCAGAACGTGAACACGAAGCGAACGAACGTTATTTTTGGCGACGAGACTCGTATACTGTGGGGTCGTGACGTGATCTACGATTACATTGGAAACGTCCAGTTTGCGATTTCCGCGCGATCCTTTTATCAGGTGAATCCCGTACAAACGGAAGTACTGTATGGCAAAACCGTTGAATATGCCGGTCTCACGGGCAAAGAAACGGTAATTGATGCGTATTGCGGCATCGGTACGATTTCTCTATTCCTCGCTCAGCATGCAGACCAGGTGTATGGGGTGGAGATCGTCAAAGAAGCCATTGACGATGCACGGAGTAATGCGCTATTGAACGAAATGCGTAATGTGAAGTTCGAGGTAGGCGCGTCCGAGGACGTTATTCCTGCATGGAAAGAGCAAGGGATCACCGCCGACGTTATCGTCGTCGATCCGCCTCGCAAGGGCTGCGATCCACGCCTGCTCGACACCATTCTGGAGATGAAGCCAGAGCGCGTGGTGTACGTATCCTGTAACCCAAGCACACTGGCGCGGGATTTAAGGATACTGGAGGATGGCGGGTATAGTACAGTGGAAGTACAGCCTGTAGATATGTTTCCGCATACGGTTCATGTGGAGTGCTGTTCACTACTGGTAAGAATCGATTGAATAGATGCATCGATGTTTTAGCTCCTCTAATGAGGGGCTATTTTTCTTGTAGGAAGAAAATGTATAATGGTATTAATTTATATTGGGTGGTGCAGTTATGGAAAAGCCAAATTTAAAACACGAAGCAAAGATTATTACCGCACTTCCTGAATATGAAGATGCTTTTATAAATTACTTCCAAGATACCACTAGGTCATTCATGTCGTTAAAGAATGAACTATTGTCCGGAATAGGGACAGTTAGTCATGAAGGGCCTGCTCGTATGCGGACAAGTACTGATGAAGTTATGTTAGACAAAGAACCTGCAAAAATTGAAATGAAGTTTAATACACCATTTGATGTGATTTTGAGGACTGATGTTGAGGCTTTGATGAAAAGTATTGATGAAGCATCTGATTCAGGAATCGAATCGCTCGTCCCTCAAATTTTTCGATTTTTTGGGGAAGTATGTGATGCTAGCGGTCAGGTGGTAGATGGTAGAGGGCAACCCTTCTCATTCGACTTGTTCTTAGAATTGTTGGAGAAAATAGAGATTACTTTTAATGATGATGGTAGTCCGAACATGCCTACGCTGTTCATACATCCCAACATGCGGAAGGTTCTTGAAGATAACCCACCGAGCGAAGAGCAACAAAAACAAATGGAAGAGCTAATTTCACGGAAGAGGGATGATTTCTTTGCTAAGAAACGTACTCGTAAGTTATATTGAAACATTGAACGAAAGGCAATTTGACATCCCCCTTCTTTGCATCTTGTTGAAGAACGGTTTCCATCACATTCATTTCACTCATGGTGCGTTCGAGTTCGGAAAGGATTTTATAGCGAAAAAAATAGAAGGTGAAAAGACAGTTCAATATGTAATTCAATCAAAAGGTGGAAACATCGGACTTGCTGATTGGGGTCAAATTAGATGGCAAATCGAAGAGGCACGGATTAACCCTCTCTCTCATCCTTCATTTGATGAAGAGTTAGAAAGAGAGATCATTCTTATTACAACGGGTAGACTCGTTGGTAGGGCTACCGTATCTGCGCAACAATACAATGATAGATGTAAATCTGAAGGAAAAATAGGGTTTAAAGTATGGGATATCGACACTTTAATAGAGATGATGCTTAATGGTGGAATTAGTCCTTTAGGGCTGATTGAAGAAACACCGGATTTATTACAAATGCTGTCCAAACTAAAGAAAAACGAGTCGAATTTTAAGGAATTAGAGCAATATTCCCGAAGATGGATAGATAAATGTTTATCTAAGGATAAACGTTCCTTTCTCGGAGTAATTTTAGAGTGTACACTATTCACTCATGAGTTAATAAATACAAATAGGTTAGCTCTGGCAACATACGTCAGTCTTTTTCCAGTACGAGCAATGGTACATGCGTTGCATGATATCGGGTCTATACCAAAGTGGTCAAAAGATTGTTTAAGACTGGCAGAGGACCATTTTATGGTTAATGCAATTAGATTTATCGAGCCAATCAGACAATCCTATAGAGAGAACGAGTCAGTTTTCTATCAACATACTAGGGGAGTTTTATCCTTCATAGCTTATCCGGTAATATGTTCACAACTAATGGAGGTTTTAGGTCTTCTTGGTTTACTTCAAATTAAACGACAAGAGGTATCACTAGCAGAGGAAACAGCAGACATACTAGAAACCTTAATAAACAACAATTCCGGTTTTCTCTCTCCAATTTCCGATAAATATGCAATTTCAATAGTTTCTTCCTCTTTACTTTTAAAAGCGTTTAATCGGATAGATTCGTGTACTCTGCTTATTAGAAAAGTTGCAGTATGGATTTGTAATAGATATGAATTATCAGAAGCGGGGTTAGCAAGCCCTTATTCCAACGAAGAAGAAGAAATCAAAACCTTGTTAGGATATGCGTATGATTTTATTAATTTGCCAAGAAGACGGGAGTCATACGTAGCAACAATAGTGATTGACCTATCAGCACTCTATGAGTTGAAACATTTGTATGAAGATGTAGTAAATGATATTCATGCTGTCGCTGCTTATCCATGTAATGTGGAGGTAAAAAACACTTTGGGACAATATGTAATAGATGGTGATGCAATTTATACCTCGGTTGTTAGGTTTAAAGATAAGTTGACAATCGGTGAAAACTGGAGAGTCGGAAATCGCCAAGAGGAATCAAATGAATCGTTCTGTTATGAAAACTCCCTATGGTGGGAGTTAATATCTACTTCCTCTGTAGTGAGAGATAGACATTTTATAAATGATTTAAAAAAGATTGTAACGAGAGAGTTAACTATAAGTTAATTCTCTGATATTAACACTGTCTGTAATGGCAAGATTGATAAAAGAAAGGTCAATGCTACATGAACCGATTTAATTGTCCCTGCTGTGGGTATCCCACACTAGAAGAAAGACGGGGTTGGGAGATTTGTTGTTTATGTGATTGGGAGGATGACGGTCAAGATGACCCTCATGCAGATGAAGTTTGGGGCGGTCCTAATACAGATTACTCTTTAATGGAGGCAAGGAATAATTTTAAAAAGAATTACACAATGTACAGAGATAAAAGGAACATTCTACGACAGTCAGAAAAAGAAATATTAACTAAGAAGGCCCTAATTATTGAATTTGATAAGCTAAAAACTATTACCAATGATTCCGTTAAACAAATATGGAATGAGATTGTTTCTCTTGAAAATGTATTAGCAAATATTGTCCACGAAAGTACAGAACGATACAGTAATAACATAGAGAGAAATCAAGAAACAATAAACCTAATTAATTCCGAAGACCCTGATACAATCGTAAAGGGCTTGCTTTCCCTAGCATTAAATGCAGATGATGGAGAGTTTGTACAAGACCTTATGGTCCGATATAGTCAGCACAAAAACGGAAATATAAGAGGAATAGCAATTTTATGTTTTGGTCATATTGCTAGAATACACAGAGCGGTTAATAAGGAACTAATTATTCCACTTATTAATGATGCTTTGAATGATGAAAGTAAGTTTGTTAGAGGGCATGCTCATTCAGCTTTAGATGATATAAATATGTTTTGCAACTAATTACGCTTCAGAGACTATCTCTGAGGCGTTTTTTATTTGGAGGGGGTGGGTGTCGATTAAACACAAATTCGCATCATTAGCCTGTGTAACCATTATCGACCCAGTATTATTTTTTTCTGAAATTCTTGTGCGTACAATAATGCTCTAAAATTATAACCTATTCCTTTAAGTGACGGTACTTGAGAGAACTGTAAAATGGTTAGTTACCATCATTAAACGGTGTAATTAGCCTACCTTCGCTTTCTCACGTTTTTGTGAAATTAAAATAAAAAAAGCACTACTCGCAACACAGTGCATAGTCTCCACGATAGATACGGTGAGAAGGTTATGTAGTGTATCGCAACTAAGCGTTAGGATACCCCGACCATTCTTAGTGTAAGGACTAATTGGCTGTGCACACCAATTCGAGTTCCTGTAACACCTTAAATTACCAACAAAATTTTGATATTACAGGGAGAGATTTGTTGTGTTTGATACAGTTCGATTGAAAGCTGAGAACATCGTAGTAGAGTCTATTGTTCTTGAAACACTAGATGCAAAGGTAACAACATATCTTGATAAAAATACTGGATTGATTACAGATGTCTATACATTCGCATGTAATCAGATTCCATTTGTAAAATATAACTCGCCTACCTTTGTTCTAGAAGTGGAATTATCTATTCCCAAATTCATTTTCAATGAAAATATATTCCTTCTAACAACAAAGGATGTCGAAGTTTTCTACACATTACTTTCTCATCAATTACGCAATGTATTAAAAGTTGATATTGACCGTAGCGAGTGGAAAGTGAAGAGGATTGATGTCTGTTGGAACTTTAATGTTGGAAATAAGGTTACAGACTATCTTTTTCAACTATCCCTGATGAAATATCCGAGAAAAGATACTGTAACTTACAACCAAACAGAAACGGTAATTTGGCAGAACAACAGCAGTAGAATTATGTTTTATGACAAGGAGAAAGAACGGCGAAGAAAATACGCACCAACGAGTGTAATTGAGCAGGCGAAAGGTATCTTGAGAATGGAGGTTTCCCCTTCCGAACACGAAATGAGAGAATACTCGATGGACAAGCGAGCAAAACATTTGCTTACTAAGGAGTTCTTTGTCTTTATAACTCGAAAAATCAGTCCGCACCTTGTATTTAGTGGAACTCAAGAACTAACAATTGAATGGCTTGAATCACTGAAGAGTGTGCAAGTAGCGGAAACGCTAATTGGTTTTACCTCACTGGGTAAAGCATTTGGGTATGCAACGATGAAACGACTATACAATCAGGGAACATTCAGTAATCGTATGAAATTACTTGAGACGAGCCCTCAAGCTACTATACTAAGTCCACTTGAAATTAGCTATTCGGCTATAAACTAATCTAGGAGGGGCTACTATGACAGCTATCAGAATCTTTGCAGAAGAAGGTAAGTCCTTCTTAGATTTGTTTCTACCGTTGATTGATTCCGAAATTGAAAGGGTATTAGAAGAACTTAACGAAAACGAGTATAATGAAGGTACTGACACCGATGCATCTTGTGATAAAGGAGAGATTTTATCATGAGATGTGCAGTATATATTCGTGTTTCTACAGATAAAGAAGAACAAAAGAAAAGCCTTGATAATCAACAATCCCTCTTCTTTAATTTTATTGAGGAAAAAGGGTGGGAGTTATACGGAATCTATCAAGATGTTGAAAGTGGGACTACTGACAAACGTCCGAATTTGCAAAGACTTATAGAGGACGCAAAACAACGGAAGTTTGATGTCATTCTAGCCAAAGAATTATCTCGTTTGGCTCGCAACGGAAAGCTATCATACGAGATAAAAGATATGGCAGAAAGAAGTGGCACTCATATCATAACACTTGATAGATAATGCCGCTAACACTATCGAAGGCAACCGTAGTATGTTTGGGCTTTATGCATGGATGTATGAGCAAGGGTCACAGAGAACAAGTGAGCGGATTAAAGCTGTATCACGCACTCAGGCTCAAAAAGGCAAGTTTAAGGGTTCTATTCCTCCTTACGGTTACACTGTGGAGGAAGGGAAACTATTCATCAGAAATGATGGAACGCCTGACGTAGTAAGGCGGGTGTATCGGCTTTACTTGGAGGGAAAAGGCTTTGATTCAATCGCTAGAACCTTGACCAAAGAAGGCTTTCCTACTCCTTCTCAAGTTGCTGAGAAAGTAAAATGGCTCAAGAGTAAAGGGGGACTGGATTCCTGCATTATGATTCGCGGGATTGACGGTTCACTTCGAGGTATCCATTATAAGCATCATCGTCCTACTTTGGTTCTAATGGATGATTTGCTCAAGGAGGATACGGCACGATCCGAAGCTAAACGAGAACAAATTAAAAATACGTTTACGGATGTCATTTTGCCTATTGGCACAAGGGATATCAATATTCTAATCTGTGGAACCATTTTGAATGAAGAAGATATTATGGCCGATTTGCTCAAGGGTAAAATCCCAGGTGTGAGAAGTGTTCGTAAAACAGCCGTGCTTCAATTTTCAGAACGGGATGATCTATGGTCAGAGTGGGAACGGATGTATAATAACTTGCAGGATGAGGATAGGATCAATACTGCCTTGTCTTTTTTTGTGGCGAATGAAGAGGAAATGCTGAAGGGTACGGAAATCTTGTGGAGCGAGTATTTAGACTATTATTATTTGATGTGCAAGAAGCAAGCCATGGGTGAAAAGAGTTTCTATAAAGAATTGCAAAATGATCCGCGTTCAACAGACGAATACATATTTCAGAATCTCATGTATTGGGACAGGTTGCCTGAATTTAAGGATATGGAAATGACCATGTACATTGATCCAGCCATTAAAGCCGGGAAGAAAAATGACTATTCGGCTATTTCAATTATTGGTCAGCACCGAAAGACAAAGCAGATGTATGTGGTGGATGGAAATATTTATAAACTGCTGCCAGATGATTTATTCCACGTGGCTATTGAAAAATTAAATCTTTATCCTGTAGATAAGCTGGGCTTTGAAGTGAATCAGGCACAAAGCTATATGAAGCAAAAGTTTGAAGAAGAGCTATGGAAAGCGAAGATACATACACCCGTGGAAAGTGTACATTCCAAGGGGCAGAAGCATGAACGTATTATTAGCTTGGAGCCGGAAGTGAAGAAGGGTCATATTCTATTCAATGCAGATAACCTCAGGTGAAGGACTACAATCGAAACTGTACATACGATGATGCGCCAGATTCACTTTATGGGGATGTTCAATTGATTCAGTCTGTGAAAAGCCTGAAATTTTATGATAGAAGCTTGTTATTTTAAGGCTTCTGCTAAAAACTCAATCTTTATTTAATCCAATCTGATAGTTATGCATGGGGAAAATTACTATATAGATACTACAACACAATCCTACTGCTGAGATGATATGCAGCCTCATTAAACTAATGGGAGATATGCAATATTTTTAGAGTGTCATTACCCCTTCTATTTATCCTGAAAAACGCTAAACTAAAATTGCTACTGGTATTAGAGTTACAGATCTATTTATGGTAACATTAAACTATCAGCTGAAATTTATTAAAAGGAACAAAAAAATGACTAAAAGTAAATTTGTTCACTTTATATTGATTTTTTACATGGGCTGGGCAATTAAGGAGCTAACATTTCATCCCAAAGTATCTGATTTGGGGCTTTTTTTGATATCCGTTTTGATAAAGCTGATTTTTTGGATCGGGTTGGTGACCATTTATTTCGTATGTATCGATCAATTAAGGATGCAACAAATCATCAGCTACTTGAAATTAAAACACAATGTTATCAAGGGAGTATTTACAGGCGGAATTATTGGATTCGTATTGGTAGTAATTGAGCTTGCCATCTTTAAAGGTTTTAGTTTTGACATAGGAATCAGATGGATCATTACACCGTTAGCGGCGTTTTCTGAGGAAGTGGTGTTCCGGGGATTCGTTATGAATAAACTAAGAGACCATCGGGTAAAGGGATATAACTTTATACAAGCAATACTTTTTATGGGAATACACTTTCCAATAGGTATTATTTCAGGATATTCACTTCTTAACTATGTGACCATATTTCTCGTAGGATACATTCTTGGATTCATATATAAAAAGACTTTTTCAATATGGGCTCCAACAATTGGACATAGTGTCTATAATATTCTTGTTTATTTAAGGCAGTGAGTGTATCTATTCCTTTTAGGCGGCAAACATACCGGAGAATGAGAATTCAATTGCAAAAAGGGGGGGATCAGAATGTGGAGAGATGCTCAACATTTTTGGAATCCAAACTCCTTTTTTTAAAAGTTATAAAATAATTGACCTTAACAAGGAACTACCTAATTAGGTGGTTCCTTATTTATTTAACCGAAAATTAAAAAGCAACCATTACATAGCCCATTTTGAAAGGATTCAATGAGATGCAAATTACGGAACAAATTATTATAGAATGTCTAAACGAACTCCAGTCGGCTGCATTAATTAAACAGAAATATGCAGATTACTACAATGGTCAACATGCTATTCTCAAGAACTATGCCATGCAAGAAAGCCGAAGTAATCAAAAGCTTATCTTCAATTTCCCACGTAAATTTGTAGATAATGAAGTTGGCTATCTGCTCGGTAAGCCAGTAAGCTATGTGTCCAAGTCGGATCAGGATGAAGCCATACATAACATAGATGTACATATGAGTCATTGGGATAAAGAGCATAATCTGCAGCTTCGGAAACAATCTGAAATCTTTGGTGAGAGTTTTGAGTTAAACTATATCGACTCCGATGGCCAGTTTTCAGCCACCGTATTGTCCCCTTTAAATGCGTATGTGTTAGGAGATGGAACAGCAGAAGGAAACGTATTACTTGGCCTACATAAATTTACTCGTCGATTCGATAAGCAAGTGTACCTTGACGTGTATACTGATCATGAAATTCTACATTATACAATCGGCAACGATGATAAACACATTCAGAGTAAGCAGGACCAAGCAACTGAATTGAAATATATCGGCAAACATAATCACATCTTTGGAAGAGTACCGCTCATCTCCTGCCCAGCTAATACGGAGAGAAAAAGTGGCTTCCATGATGTGATTTCTTTATTTGATGCTTATAACGCTTTGAACTCTGATTTGGTCAATGAAATCGCAGATCATCGCAATGCCTACCTGGTGATTGAAAATGCCAAGCTGGAAGGAGTATATTTGTACCTATTTCTCGTTTTTGCGGTTTCTAATGCGTAACTTCATTGTGTATCAGATATGACGTTAAACGAATTCAACATACATATGCGTGTTTGAAAGCTCGAACTATACAGACTCGGTGTTATGCATTAGGTGATCCAAAATACGCATAAACAAAGGTTGAAAAACAGGCAAAAGTGGGGAGTTGGTATGTTTGTACCTTTTCCTCGTTTTTGTGATTTCTAAAGCGTAACAACACTGTCCTGAGCATGACATTAAACGGCTCCATACATACATAAGCGTGTTCGGTTCTGTGAGTCGGATGAGCGATAAAGGAGATTATTGAAAATGAATTTAGAACAAGTGAAGCAGTTCATTGAAGAAAACCAAACGAATGAGGAATGGAAAACGTTTCTTCCGAGTTTGAATCCGTATAGCGTAGAAGGGATAGAGCAATTCATTCAATCCAACAAGGAAGCAAAAAGTTGGTTCGATAGCACAGTGGACAAACGATCCGCTAAATCACTGGAAACGTGGAAAGCCAATCATTTGGAAAGTGCAGTAGATGTTGAGATCAAGAAGCGATTCCCGGCTAAGGGTGAGAAAGAAATCGAAGTTGAGAAGCTACGAGCCGAAGTGGAGCATATGAAGCTAGAGAAGCAACGTGAGCGGTTAACCAGTCAAGCGGTAAAAATAGCATCCGAGAAGAAACTTCCACTCCCGCTAGTGGATTTCTTTATTGGTGCGGATGAAGAAGCGACGACAGCGAATTTGGCTATGTTGGAACAATCGCTACAATTGGCTGTACAGCAGCAAGTGGAGCAACGACTTAAAGGGGAAGGATATACCCCTCCGGCTAGTTCAACAAGTAGCACATTTACATTGGATGCGATTAAAGGAATGTCGCCAAACGAGATTAATCAACATTGGGATCAAGTCAAACAAGCATTACAAAACAAATAATAATCAATAGAAAAGGACAGGGTGATTAGAATATGACAGTACAACATTTTATTCCTACCATTTGGAGCGCACGTTTAAATGAAAGTCTGAAGAAGAATCTGGTGTATGGAAATGTGATCAATACCGATTATGAAGGTGAGATCCAAGGTCAAGGCTCCACCGTAAAAATCAATTCCATTGGGGCAGTAACGATTGGTAATTATGATAAAATTGCAGGGATCGGTAATCCGCAGGAACTGGATGCCACGCAAAAAACGTTGGTGATTGATCAAGCGAAGTATTTCAACTTTCAAGTGGATGATGTCGATGATGCTCAAGCGAATGTAAACTTATTGGATGGTGGAATCGTGGAAGCTTCGTATGGACTCGCCAATGTAGTGGATCAGTATCTTGCTGGATTCTATACGGAAGTCAAAGCTGAGAATACAATTGGCAATGATACAGCACCTATTATTCCAACTTCTTCAACGGCGTATGATTTACTAATTGATTTAGGTGTGCTGCTGGATGAGAACAATGTACCGGAAAGCGAACGGTTTGTGGTGGTTCCTGCATGGTACTATGGCTTGCTACTGAAAGATGCTCGTTTCACCAAGGACTCGAACATTATCCGCACAGGTTATGTGGGAGATATTGATAGCATGACCGTTTATAAATCCAACAATGTGCCAAATACAGGAGGAGCCAAGTATAAAATCATCGCAGGTCATAAGAGTGCGATTTCGTTTGCCGGGCAAGTGGATTCGGTGGAAGCCTTCAGACCAGAGAAACAATTTTCAGATGCAGTAAAAGGATTGCAAGTGTTTGGAGCCAAATGTATCAAGCCTGAAGCTCTCGCCGTACTCACGGCCAATAAGTCTTAATTGAAAGTAGATGATATGAAAACACATTATAATAGAAGAAACACGTTCGGGGTATCCGTTTTGGATGCCCTATTTTTCATTTTTGGAGGGTGATAAGATGTGGTTTTTGAATCAAGAAACAGGCTGCACATGGGAAGTCACAGATCAGGAGTTAATGCTGCGGTTACAGGCTAGTGGGCATTATGAGCAAGTGGAGGGATTTCAACCAGATGAGACTAAGCAAGAAGCAGCCCAAACGAAAGTACAAGCTACCAAGAGCATGAAGCGTACCGAGAAGGCACAGGTAAAGGAGGAACAGGAGCCAGCACATGAGTGAGCTAATGGATTTGATGAAACGATTATTAGGCATGGAACCAACAGACTTATCCAAGGATGATATCCTGATCCATTATTTGAATAAAGCGAGGAGTAACATTTATGGCTATTGTAATGTGGCGACACTGCCTGTGGAATATGATCATGTCATGGTCGATTATGCGGTGTTTCTTTATAAGAATAGGGATTCGACGGGGCTTATAAATAAACAGGAAGGTGAACGCTCAGCTACATACGAAACAGGCATTCCGGTAAGTATTCAACTTGCTCTTCCTCTACCTAAAATCAAGGTCGGGACGGACTGATGTTCTACGATACTAAGCTGGAAATTTTAGATGCTACTCATTTCAAACCTATTCTGTCAGTGATGGCAGATGTACAACCTTATCGTAAAAATTTTTCATTTGAAGATGGTTACGTACTAGAGACGACATATCAAGCTTTCTGTCCACTGGAATCCTTATGGAAGCCAAATGGCTATATCCGAATTGGCAAGGATGTCTTTATTATTCTGGATATGAAGGAATGGAGTGATTACGTGGAGTTGTACCTGTATCGCTGCAAGCCGGATTTTGCATTGGCGGTGGAGGAGTGACAAGGAGCCTAGAGTCGATGTTTGATTTCTTCCTGCGAGAGAAGGGAGAGCTTGTGCATATCAATGGTGTGCGTCAACTTGCTCTCATTCGAGATGCGACAAATCATATTCAAAACACCGATGAAAAACTCATTCGTGCAGCAACACCCTTACCAACAGGAGATATTGTGGATTATCGTGATGAACGTTATCTGATCACCAGTCAGGTGGATCAAAATGAAAAGTCGTGTTGAGGCAGGATAAAAAAATGTAATCAAAGGTTAGCTCTAAACTGGAATGGAGAGGTGAAATGGTTTGATGCTGTGGTGGAAGCTAGACCGTTTTCAATGGAAACAGGTAAAGTTATCTCTATGCCAGAGGGCAACATCTTGATTACCGTAGAAGACAATGCAGATACGAGGGGCATTACATTAAGCCAACGGTTTTATATGACTCATCAGCCATTTAAAATAGTCGGAATGGATCGTACGATGAATGGTATTATCCTGTTAAGCTGCACATTAGACAGCATAAATACAGCTTATGATGACGTGGAAAATAACATTGCAGACCGATGGAAATATGAGACTGCTCATATATATGCTTTACAAATAAACCATGGAACGATAGCTCATGTACCTCTAAACGAAACAATACCGTTGAATGTGACTGCTACGGATAATGGGAATGAGATAGCGAATCCGCCAATTACCTATACATCCAGTGATCCGAGTGTAATTAGCGTAGATCAGCAAGGACAGGTTATGGGCATTGCTTTGGGACAAGCAAGTATTACTGCAAAACTAACGTATCACCCTACGATATTGAGTACGATTGAAATGGGGGTCGTCGAAACGAGAACGCATATCTATTCGATAGCCATTACAGGTAATCCTACGCTTAAAACAGGCCAGAGTGCCTCATACGTCAGTCATATCTATGATCATGGAACAGAGGTGTTTGACCAGTCTGTGGAGTGGAGCCTACGAAATCAAGATGATTCAACTCCGATCATGGGAAGCATAACAGCCAGCACAGGAAATAGCGTGACAGTGAAAGCCGGAAGCAGTAGTGGAGCGAACAATAAAGCCCTTGTACTGACAGCCACCTTAGTAAGTGATCCTAGTATTACCATAGAAAAGACCATTAGCCTTAAGAATTTATTCTAAGCATTATATCTATCGGCTTGCCCTAGAGGTGAGCCATTTTTATTTTAAAGGAGCACATACATATGCAACGAAAATCCATCGACTACTTGCTCAGTCTGAGCCTATTGAAGCAATTGAGATCACAACATGTCATTACAGAAGAAGAGTTCATAGCGATTGATGAGCTTAATAAAAAGTCTTTCAAGTAGCTGTAACATGGACAGAAATGGACTTGATGATGTACCGCACGTATTATAACATGTGACCGTATAAAGAAGATATCGAAAGGAGAAACGTCTGTGGCACAAGCCGCAACCGCAAAAAAAGTCGTGATCGTTCCCATTAAAACGATGGACATCGTAGAGGGAATCCAATCTATTCAAAAGAAGAAAGTCGCCGCCTATTGCCGAGTTAGTACCGATTCCGAGGAGCAAAAGGAGAGCTATACCAATCAGGTGAATCACTATGCTCAATACATTCAAAACAACTTAGAATGGGAAATGGCTGATATTTACGCCGATGAAGGCATCAGTGGAACCAACACCAAAAATAGAACGCATTTTAATCGGATGATACAGGATGCTCGAAACGGTAAACTGGATCTGATTCTGGTCAAGTCCATTTCGAGATTTGCTAGGAATACACTGGATTTATTGAAATATGTACGGGAACTTAAAAGTCTTGGAGCAGCTGTATTCTTTGAACGGGAGAATATTAATACACTGGATACCACAGGTGAAGTATTGCTGACCATCCTGAGTTCCCTTGCCCAAGACGAGAGCCGAAACATTTCTGAAAATAGCCGATGGGGAATACTGCGTGGCTTCCAAAACGGTAAAGTCTTCTGTAACACGAACCGCTTCCTCGGCTATGATAAGGATGAACATGGTGAACTGGTCATTAATGAGAAGGAAGCCGACATTGTGCGGCGTATATACGAGGAATATTTGGATGGCAAAAGCTATCAGGCGATAGCTAGAGGATTGATGCGAGATAAGATTAAAACAATCACGGGTGGCGATACTTGGTGGGATTCCTCGATTACCTTAATTCTGACCAATGAGAAATATTACGGAGCTTTGCTTCAGCAAAAGACGGTGACTGTAGATTTTCTAACCCACAAACGAATAAGGAATAAAGGACAGGAGCAGCAATATTTAATTGAGGATAACCACGAGCCGATTGTATCCAAGGAAATATTCGATGCGGTACAAAAAGAGAAGGAACGGAGAGCTAAGCTGAAAGGGAGCGTAATGGGGGAGAGTAAAAGATACTCCAGTAAATATGCACTGAGCAGTAAAGTATATTGTGGATGCTGCGGAGCCATTTTTAAACGCCGAACCTGGAACAGCAATAATCCATCCAAAAAAGTGGTATGGCAATGCAAAACGTATGTCAATGAAGGGAAAGTAGCCTGTGATGCCAAATCGGTTGATGAACCAGTTTTACATTCCGCGTTTGTACGATTGTTCAATCGGATGTATAAGAACAAGAAAAGGTTGATTAAAACGCTGAAAGACAATATTGAATCGGCACTTTCGAGCAAAGTAGAGCAAGAACCGCTATTGGATATCGAAGGGCAGATGCAACAATTGAAATCCGACTTGAAGGAGTTAGTGAATCTCAAGCTGCGGAATCAGATTGATGAGATTGTATATGATGAAGAGACGAACAGACTTTCCAGTCAGCTAAACGAGCTACGACAACAGAAGTTGACACTGGAAGAAGAGAATGAGCAGCAAGCAAAAATCAAGGAACGAGTCGATGAGATTATTCAAATTTTAAGTTCGCGGCAAGATATGCTGGAACAATTTGATGATAGCCTATTTAATGCGTTGGTGGAGAAGATAACCATTCTCTCATCAGCGCATTTTGTTTTTACCTTGAAAAGTGGAATGAGCATAGATGAAATCATCGAACATTAATAAATCATTGTTAAAGGAATTAATGACCTGAGAATTGATAGGTTAATGCGATCAATGGGCTAACGAATATTTGTGGGTTGTATGACGGGAAGAATCAATCGAATCCCGTCTTTTACTCCTTCCATATAGATGGACTGTTTGTCCTGACTTAGCTGATAACCTATGGCTTCTTCCCATTCGGATAACAAGTGTTGGATATCCTCGTTTTGGTTGGTTTTAAATTGATCCATTTGAGTGAATAGATTGTTGTCCTCTGGTGGGCATGAAACTTGTTGCTCACTGGCGAGTTCTAACTGATAAAATCGTTGGCGTAATGCTTCTTGAAACCAATCTGGCCAATTTGACATAGTACATTTCCCTCCCGTTGTTGAAGTGTGTGTATGTTAACTCTGATGGGGAGGGATGGCAAGAATAAATTCATCCTATACCGTTTATTATGGGAACTTAGAATAGTTAATACTTTTTTACTTAGTAGTTTGACTGTGATAAATAAATATGGATGAAAATTGAAACAGTAAGAGAGCGTTATGTTTCATTAGTTTTAAACAGTGCCGATTTTGTTTTTGATGTCTTTAAGTGATTTAGAAGCAATTTCTCTTGCTTTTTGAGCTCCTGTTTTAAGAATTGAGTCAAGATATGCTGTGTCGTTTAAATATTCAAAGTATTTATTCCGTGAATCTCTAAAATAGTCCTCTATTGTCGCTAACAGTTCTTTTTTTACGTCTCCCCAGGCAATTCCTTCGTAAAATCTTTCACGCATTTTATGAACTTGAGATTCATCGGAAAATTCCTTATACAGAGAAAATAAAATTGAATCGTCAGGATCTTTAGGAGCTTCAGGAGGCAAGGAATTTGTTTTTATTTTAAATATAATATTTTTAAGGGTCTTACTATCCGAAAAAATAGGTAAAGTATTATTATAGCTTTTACTCATCTTTCTTCCATCAACACCAATTAATACTGACGACTGATCGGCTATTTGATATTCGGGTATGGTAAAAGTTTCACCATACAAACTGTTGAAGCTTTGAGCAATATCTCTAGCTATTTCGACATGCTGAATTTGGTCTTTACCTACAGGGATTACATTTGAATGGAATAAAAGAATATCAGCTGTCATTAAAATCGGGTATGTATATAATCCCATATTTATATCAGTATCTGGATCTATACCCGCTTCAATATTTTTATCTCTTATGGATTTATAAGCATGTGCTCTATTCAATAGCCCTTTAGAAGTATGACATGATAAAATCCAAGAAAGTTCGAAGATTTCAGGAATATCAGATTGTTTATAAAAGATAACTTGTTCCGGATCTAAACCTAAAGCCAACCAAGTAGCGGCTGATTTATATATGAATTCCTTCATTTTAGGGCCATTTTTTAATGCCGTTAATGCATGATAATCTGCGATAAAATAAATAGAAGAAAATTGGGTTACTTTAGATAGTTCTATTGCCGGCTTGATTGCACCGATATAATTCCCTAGATGTAATTCACCAGTAGGTTTAATACCAGTTAATGCGACTTTCTTTTGAATATTCAAAATATCACCATCTCTTCTTTTTTTAGTATATAATATCATTAAAAGGGCTAATTTGTATAGGAATTTCATATGTCTGAACATAAGCAATTTAGCAATTTAGAGTCCATAATGCTGTACTTTTGGCTTGAATATACACTGCTCTCTAAGTTGACCTACCCTAAGAACTTAAATTTGGTTATAGCATATAATATTAGTTGTTTTTGATGAAGGGTAGCACCTTAAGATTCATCCCTGTATACAAACTTGTAAAAACAATAAATAGACCTAGTATTGTTAGTATCCAAGATGGAGATATAATGGAGGAAAATAAACTGCCTACTAGAATTGAAACTGAAGAAGCACTTCTTGATAAAACACGATTAATTGAAGAAATTCTTCCGATGTATTCATAACTAGTATTTATTTGAATAATACTTTTAATAGCTATATTGAAAAATGATAAACTAATTCCAAATAAAAAAATAAGTAAATTACTAATTAAAAAGTTTATTGTAGATATGTTAATAAACAATATTAAAAAAATGCCTATAGCAATCATTGAAAATACATATGTTTTTCTCATTCCAAATTTTTTGCTGATTCTAGAAAAAAGGATTGTACCAATTAATAATCCAAAACCCTGAAATGACATGTACATTCCTATATTTTGGACGGACACTCCATTTTGTTGAAAATGAAGAATAAAGAGAATGCTATTAGCCCCTATTCCTAATGCTATAACCCAAGTTGAAGTAAGAGTAGAGAGCAGATTTTGATTTTGTTTAAGTATATCGAATCCTTCTTTTAGTTCCTGTATGATGTTTATATTTTTGTTGATTAAGGTTTTTTGTGTTTCATTCCATCTAGTATTTATAAAACAATATCCAATAGCGCTAATTAAAAAAGAAGCAGAATTCAACATAAACGTTCCTGAGTAGTTCAGATGTTCAATAAAAACTGTTCCCAATATGGGTCCTAGAATCAAGGCAATTGAGTTTAATAGTAGTAATAGTGAATTTGCTTCAGATAGATTTTTATTATCAACTAGTGATTTAATTATTGTAACTTGGGTTATAGCCGAAAATGATGAAGTAATTCCTGTCATAATGGTTATAAGGATTAGTATCCAAGGCGCATAAATTTCTGGAATGAAAATTAAATAAAAAATAATAAGTGATCTACAAATTTCGGAAATTACTATAATGTTTTTTTTATTGCTCCTGTCAATAAAAGTTCCTGCAAACAAACTTACTAAAATGGTTGTTATAATTTCAATAAAAGATATTAAACCAGTTAGTGCAGATGAATTTGTTAATTTATAAACATACAATGGTAATGCGATTAAATGGAACGCGCTTGCAATCTGGGATAGCCCTTGGCAAATAAATAATACAAGGAAGGCAGGTTTTTTTAAAAGTGTCAGCATATATAATTCTCCAAAGGATAAATTTATTAAAACTTTTTGATTGCTATATTAATTATTGTAATGTTGTTCTTAAAAGTATCCTTGAGCGCCATATTAACATTTTGTAGGGTAGACTCTGGAGGCATAAAATGTCCTGATTTATTATTTACTACGCATCCCTTTATCTCTTTAGAATTGTTTTTCACAAATATAATCTCTCCTGCTCCTTGAATAATAATGTCTTTTGTTTTTACTAAATATGGGTGTATTAATGAGTACCCTTGATTTGATTTAAATTCTTTTCTAAAAACCAAATCAATAATTGAAATAGGTTGTTGGTAGATAATCAATTCACCATACTTATCAACTATATAGATATAAACATTATCAGAGATAATATGGTGTAAATGTGAATAATTACCTTTTAATGCGTGAGTTTCATTTTGTACTTTTTGAGCAGTAGGTTGGTAATGTTTGATATAGTAGTTATAATCATATTCTAGAAATATTTTTTGGTTTTTGAGATGTTCTTTTATTATATGAAAATTATGTTCAACCAACATTACTCGACTTGTTTTGTCATAATGATCTTGAAGGATTTTTGTTGCTTTTTCTAGCTGTACTGATAAAGCAGCTTTGTCACTCTCGTCATTTAGATTAATAAACATCTTTAATATAGATATTAATATATTATATTTAATGACGAGTGAGGTAACAGAATAATAACCGTATTTCAAGCTATATGTCTCAAGATACGAATGCAATTCGTTTATTTCCACATGGAATGGAGTCATTTTCTATAGACCTCTCGCTAAAGAATAATCTTTTTCTAACTGATTATTTATTATCTTTTTTAATTCAGTCTGAATCCCCAAAGATTGAGTAAATGAATATATTGAATCATAAAAATAGGATTGTTGTTCAAGGAGTGTGGGTTTTTTTAGAAGAAAATAAAACAATTCTTCTAAAAATAAACTGAATCTTCCGTTGAATAATTCTTTTGTTATAGTCCTAATAATTGATGGAGTACCTGTTCTATTCCAAAATAAATCAACAAGTCTATTAATTACAGTTGCAATTTCAATTTCTTCTTTTTTAAATGTATTTGTTTTTCTGATAGTATAATTCGTGCTATCAAAATCAAAACCGAATTGTTTGATCTGTTCCGCCATTACTGTGTTAGGTAGTATTTTTAATACATTAGAAAGAATCTTTACATTTCCTAAATTGAAGCAGTAATCTAATGTTTCGTACCAATCATTTAGGGATTCATCAGGTAATCCAATAATTGTATTGACATTAACTTCAATATTATAGTCGATGAGGTATTTTACGTTTTGTTCTATTTTACTCCAATTATTTCTTCTCTTAATTAAACGCAAAGTCTTCTCATGAGCAGACTGTAATCCTAATTCTACTGATAGACAGTTTGCCTGGGCCATTAATTGAATTTCTTCTAATTTTAAATTTTCTGGTTTTATCTCCGCATGAAAAGTCCACGATCGACTATGCGTTGTAAGCAGATTCAGTAGTTTGATTGTTCTTTTATTGCTAAGGTTAAATGTACCATCAAGAAAACTAATATGTTTAGTATTCTTATCAGCAAAGAATTTCAAATCACTTTCGATACGTTCCATTGTGATACTTTTATATGGTTTATGCCCTTGATCACAAAAAGTACAATTAAAAGGACATCCCCTTGAAGTTTCATATTGAATACTTTCTTTTTCTAGCGATTCATCCATCAGTTCAGGTAATTCGATGTATGGATTAGGTAAGTAATTGATGTTCTCATTATCATCATAAATTATTAAATCTGAAGATGATTCAGGGTGTTCTTTGTAAAGAGTATAAACACCTTTATATGCAGTGATATTTTGGTTCATAGAGAGGCATTTTAAAATGTGGAGTAATGGTTTTTCGCCTTCTCCAACAACTAACGCATCTAATATATTGTTTTCAACTAATTCTTTCAATTCCTTGTTGTCAAAGCTAACGTGTGGTCCTCCTAGGACTAGTTTTGTATTGAAGAATTGTTGTTTTGATTTTAATTCATGTATAAGCTCTTTTATTTGGATATGATTCCATATGTACATGGAGAAGCCAATTACATCGCAATTTATGTTGTTCAAGTAATCTACAACGGTTTCATTTGATGTTTGGTAATTAAAGCTTGAAACAATTACGTCAACGTTGATAGAGTTTACACTGGCATACTTATTAATGAATGCCTTAAGTATCCAAATGCCATACGGAGGCAAATCAAAGCCTTCTGCATTAATTGTAAGTAAGCATAATTTCAAATTCTGTCTCTCCTTTCAAAGTAAATAATGTTGTAAAAATGAGGAGCAGTATGTCAGCTCCTCATTTCCACAGCTTTAACAATTAACGTTCAGGAGATAAATCAGTTAAGGAACCCCAAAGTAAACTTCTGAGTTCAGCAGGACTTTTTGAACCTTCAACTTTTCTTAATGATCTGAGCAAGTTTTGCAAATCTTTGTTACTGACGTTCTTGTCTTGTTTCATAGCAAATCCTCCTTGAAAAATAGTATTTTATGGTACACCATAATTATCCAACATTGTTCCAAAAACGTATATAGCTAATAATGTATTTTTTGTTTTTTATTGTCGAATAATGAAATTTTGAAATCTAATTTACATACTAGAAAAATAGAATTTGCAAAGTCATATATCCTCTTCATCGTCTCGACACATGTGGAGTGCGTGGTAGTAATATATCGAGATGAGAAGCACACAAAGTCATCTCAAAGCATAAACAGTCGTACTAAAGCATAAAAAGTCGTGTTACGAGCCGAGCGAGAAAGGGGTTCCGTTCCTGTTTTCCTCGGCTCTTTTTCCTATTTCCACCGCAATACATAGAAAGTTCGCCCAAATCTCCGCTAATCATTGAACAGAGGCGGTTTTTCTCCTGTTTTTTTTCGATCATTTCCTTCGATTTTCTTTTGCCCTATCCCCATATTTTTCCTGTCATTCCCCCTACCCTTAGTTCGACTTTAATTGCTTTTTTGACCTCGATTACTCCCGTTCCGACTCAGAAATTCCTCTGTTTCTTCTTACGACTATTATTGCAGGCAGAAATTGGGTGAGAGCGTGAGTGAGAGGCTGTGAAGCCTTGTGGCTGTAAGGCGGAGCAGCGGTGGGGCAAAGGTGACATGGATGATATGACTATTTAGGAAATGCACATAAGAAGCAGTGATGTACAGGGTTTAAGAAAAACTTTAATATGTTCCTGCATTCAGAATATCGCTTTAAGGTTGAGTGCGGGAACATATTTTATTTACAATGGCATGTGAAGTGTACAGTGTTGCTGGCAAGGAGGGGCGGCGCTCTTCCTTTTTTTGCGAGTCTTTTGGGGAGTATGCTCCTCTATTGAGTATGATATACTCATTTAGATGTCTAAGCTTAACATATACTGCCGTTTGAACTACGTTGCTTAAACATGTTATATGTGAAGAAGAAGCAAGGACATGAACAGATTAGCTTTACCATTTTGGGACCAAAGATTTGTCCTGGTATTTATAGAGGAGTTTTTGATATGACGAATAATTTTTGGCGTGAGTTGCCACGACCCTTTTTTATACTGGCACCGATGGAAGATGTGACGGATGTTGTGTTTCGCCATGTCGTAAGTGAAGCAGCCAGACCGGATGTGTTTTTTACGGAGTTTGCGAATACAGAGAGTTATTGTCACCCGGAGGGGAACAAAAGTGTACGCGGGCGTTTGACTTTTACAGAGGATGAACAGCCCATGGTGGCCCATATCTGGGGAGATAAGCCGGAATATTTCCGTGAAATGAGCATCGGTATGGCGAAAGAAGGCTTCAAAGGCATCGATATTAATATGGGTTGTCCTGTAGCGAATGTAGCCGAGAATGGGAAGGGAAGCGGCCTGATCTGCCGTCCCGAAATCGCAGCGGATATCATTCAGGCCGCCAAAGCCGGGGGACTGCCCGTCAGTGTAAAAACAAGGCTCGGTTTCACTACCGTAGACGAATGGCGCGACTGGTTGACCCATATTTTGAAACAAGACATTGTGAATTTGTCCATTCATCTGCGGACAAGAGAGGAAATGAGTAAAGTAGACGCTCACTGGGAACTAATTCCGGAGATTAAGAAACTTCGTGATGAGGTGGCACCAGATACACTGCTGACCATTAACGGAGATATTCCGGACCGTCAGACCGGCTTGAAGCTCGCTGAGCAATATGGTGTGGATGGCATTATGATTGGGCGTGGTATTTTCCAGAATCCATTTGCGTTTGAGAAGGAGCCGAAGGAACACAGCAGTGAGGAATTGCTTGAACTGCTACGGCTTCATCTAGATCTCCATGATCATTATTCAGCGCAGGAGCCACGTTCGTTCAGCCCTCTCGCCCGCTTCTTCAAAATATATGTCCGTGGATTCCGAGGGGCAAGTGAACTCAGAAACAGCTTAATGAACGCCAAATCAACAAGTGAAGTGCGTACATTGCTTGATGAGTTTGGAAGCAAGGATCATGATGAGGTAGAGGAACGTGGAAATTAAATTGCCAAGTTGGGAGACGGGCTGTTAGTAGGCATTGAAAACATAGGAGGATATATGTCCTGGAGTAAATTGAAGCAACAACTGGAGAGCTTCCGCTGTCCTGCGTTAGACGGAAGAGTCGAATACCGAGCGACCAGTTACCGTTATTTGCCTGATAAGTCTGGGATTTGTTATATAACTGTAGATAAGAAGAACATACTCAATATGAATGATATCACTAGTCCGATCAAATGGTATCAGACGGAGTTGGAAATCAAGAATGATCCAGATATCCAAGTTCCTATCAGCAATGAAGAAATTGAAACGGTTAGAAAAGATACTAATGGGAACGTTCCCGAGGAGCGTCTACAAGTAATTGCAAGAGGTAGAAAAATATCAGAACATGCAAAGGAGCTTTTATCAGCACAGGCCTCATTAAGCAAATCTAATTTTAATGTTGTAGCTAATAAATTTTTAACTACTTCTATAGAGGAAAGCTTAGAGAGTAATGATATCTTATTGAATATTCTAGCTTTAGTGGACAGACGAGTTGGAAAAAAGCGAATATTAAACATGACCGAGAAGATGAAGTTAAAGCATCCCATTGTGCAGTATTTTTATGAACTACGGCGTAGTACGTTATGAAAATAAATAACTTTCATTGATGGGGGCACGTCGTGTCAGGATTAAGTGCTGTTCATTGTTGCTGCATTGCACATTGGCAAATAATTTGGATGTCTGGGAAAACAGCAAAGAGGGGCGGTGTGCCCCTCTTATTTTCGTAATGCTGAGCATTTTCATTTATTTACAGAAAGTGTAGCACTTCATTTTCATAATTTATCATCATAAAAAAACTTTTCTCTCATTCAATGATCTTGCTATATTCGATAAAAGCTGAATTGTATTCCTTATCTCATCTTCCGTAGTGTCTGGGTGAATTGCACAGATTCGGAGAACCGTTTTTCCATTAAGTTGTGTTGTAAGCACAGAGGCGTATCCGTTTGTCGTCATTTCTTGGGAGATCCTTCTATTCAGTGAATCTAATTCTTGCTCAGATAATCCAGTTGGCGCATATCGAAAGTTAACAATCGCTAACTTAGCGGGGGATACAATTTCCCAATGATTATGTTTTTTGATTTCATCTTCAGCCCATTCTGCGAGTTGAACTCCATGCTCTATGGCTTCACCGACAGCATTAGTTCCTAAAGCTTGTAGTGTCACCCATAGTTTCAAACTTCGAGCAGGCCGCGTTAATTCAGGACCCAGATCCCAATAATTAATATGTTCTTCATTAGTCTCGGCATCTTTCAAATATTCTGGATGTGTGCTGAAGCAGTTTCTGAGCTGTTGATTTTCTTTGGCTAAAACTACGCTACAGGAATATGTCTGCATTAACCATTTATGTGCATCCCAGGTAATGCTATCTGAACGCGATATTCCGCTCAAAAGGGGCTTATATTTCGAAGAGGCCAAAATCGATGCACCGTAAGCTCCATCCACGTGTAACCAAATGTTATGTTTTTCACATAGGTCAGCAATATCGTTTAGCGGGTCAATGCTTCCTGTATTGGTTGTGCCTGCCGTGGCAATGATCGCAAAAGGTTTCATGCCAGTCGCCTGATCATCCATTATTTTTTTCTCTAAGGCTGAAACATCCATACGAAAATTTTTATCACTTGGAACCTTTCTGATTTGATCACTACGGAATCCGAGGATGCGTAGCCCTTTGGCGACCGATGAATGAGTTTGATCTGAAACATAAGCAGTTCCAATGGCATATTCCTGCTCGGATAACCTTGCATTGCGTGCAGCCGCTAAAGCGGTCAAATTCGACAGCGATCCGCCCGACAGAAATAAGCCTCCAGCAGTATTGGGATATCCTGCTTGGTCACACATCCACCGTATCACTTCCCCCTCTAAAAGGCTTGCGCTCGAACTCAGCATCCAGCTTCCGGCATGGGTATTATAGGCGCTAGTCATGATATCTCCTAACCACGAGTAAAGAGACATTGGACCAGGAACCAATGCGAAAAAGCGAGGGTGTTGCATGAAGGTTTGGTGAGGATAGACGTTTTTCCTCATTTCATCGACGACCTCTTGTATCGGTCTTCCTTTTTTCGGAAAACCAACTCCCCTTAAATGAGCTATTGTATCCCCATCTGCAGTGTTGATTACTTTTTGAGATCGAATGTTATTGTTTTCTGCTATAAATGAATGTATGAACTGCTCAATAATCTCACCTAATTGTTGATTTAGTTCTTGATTCATCATAAGCATCTCCTTTGTTTAACTTCAACCAAAGTATAATATAACATCTGTTGTCATATTGTGAGATTCACCGATTTCATCATTACGTTTATTTTTAGGCTCCACATGCAGACTATATTTATATGGCTCAGGTTTAATCCATATTCATGAGGTTGAGTTCGTTTTATCAAGTTTATTTCTGCTGTTATGCTAAACCCATCCCGTAAACTCCAGTATAGACGCTTTCGCAGATTGCGCTTCAGATTGTGCCCCTTTACGCCATTCTTTTGGCGGCTTTCCCATAAGCCTGGAGAAGCAACGGTTGAAGCTGGAAATGGAGTGAAAACCGACTTGTTCGGAGATCGAAAGAATAGAATCCTCCGTGCTTTTTAACTGCTTGCAAGCCTCTTCGATTCGGGTGCTGTTTAGGAAATCGAGAGGCGACGTCCCCATAATTTCATGGAATTTTCTTCGAAAATGAGTTGTACTTAAATGGCACAGGTCGGCCAAAAAATCCATCGTAATGGGGTTCATATAGTTTTTCGTGATGTATTCCAAAACCGGAGAAATGACAAAATCGTTTTTCAGGCTATGCTCTGTTTCTTGATCTGCCAACAGTTCATTCCTGGAATGAATTCTAAGGAGTTCTATGTAAAGGGATAGCAATAAGCCATAGGCACTTTCCTGATAGTAAGGATTCTGCTGTTTTAATTCTTCTACGATCGAAGTTGCAAGTGTATAAACCTTGGGATACTGCTCCTTATTCAATATACAGTTTTTTCCCTTCACCACCCACAAATTTGGTTCGAAGTTGCTGTAAGCACTTTTAAATGAATGTTTAAAGAGATCCTCTGGTGAAAAAAAGATATAAGACCACAGACTGGCTGTATTTGGCGAACTATACGTGGTATGAGGAAGATACCTGGGGATGAAGGTCACATCGCCGGCTTTGAAGGGTACAGATTCTCCTTTGATCTCCATGACGCCGCTATCTGAATAGCATATACCAATCTCCAAATGGTTATGGAAATGGAGATGCTCACTTTTAATATCAGAAATCTTCCAACGTTCACCGCTTAATAGCAAGACAGGGAAATTTATGGGCAAGCTATAGTGTCGATATTCTATAACGGGCTTCTTTTTTCTGGGCATATTCAATACCCCCATGACTTTGGTTTTAACCAGCAGATATACATCAGGATTTTGTAAAATCCTCACATAAATGATTGGAAATGCGCAGTTTTGTTGCGAATATGCTTAGATGGAGACTATTTTACTGCGTAGAATGGAATAAGTAAAGCGTTTTCAAAATAGTGACGAACAGCTCTCAAGCGCTTTTGGGAGCGTGGGCGCTAAGAGAGGGGAATAAAGATGCTTCAATTGGTTTGTGACAAGGAAGAGATATTAAAAGTTATCGACAAAGTCGTCAGAAAAACCATGACGATGGATTTAACGTGGGATTGGCCCTGCGGTGTGGCTTACTATGGTGTATCCAGAGCCTATACGAAAACAGGAAATAAAGAGTATTTAAATATGCTTGTGCAGTGGGCGGATGAATATATCGAGCTGGGTCTGCCGCACTGGACGGTAAACACATGTGCTATGGGCCATATGCTGATCACGTTGTATGAAGAAACAGGAGATCAAAAATATTGGGATATTGTGATGAGCAAGGTGGATTACATCCAAAACAATGCTCTCCGGTTCGGAGACCATGTTTTGCAGCATACGGTATCCGTGGCTAATGATTTTCCAGAACAGGCATGGGCGGACACATTGTTTATGGCGGCATTTTTTCTGCTGCGTGTAGGAACCAAATTAAAGGATGAGGCCATGATCCAGGACGCCTTAAATCAATATTACTGGCATATCAAATACCTGCAAGACCCTAGTAGCGGTTTCTGGTACCATGGCTACAATAATGTCAAGCAGGATCACATGTCCGGATTTTTCTGGGGGAGAGCGAATGCTTGGGGAGCATATACCATGTCGCAAGTTAAAATTCATTTGAAAGACTGGTACTTGTATCCGCAATGCATGGACGTAGAGTGTTCGCTTCGGGATCAACTGGCGGCACTAAAGGGTGTTCAAACGGAGAATGGTTTGTGGCGGACGGTACTGGATGACGAGGAGTCCTATGAAGAAGTGTCGGCATCTTGCGGTATCGCGGCGGCCATGATCAATAACGGTAATCCGCTGCATACCAAATACGTGCAAAAGGCATTGGAGGGCATCTTGAACCATATCAGCGAGGACGGACGGGTACTAGGTGTGTCGGGCGGCACAGCGGTTATGAAAGATCGGGATGGGTATCGCAATATTCCAAAAGACTGGATTCAGGGCTGGGGTCAAGGCCTGGCATTGGCCTTTCTGTCTGATATGTTGAATTAGGAGGGAAGCAAGTTGTCCAAACAAACTACGGGGAACTTTACACTACCGGGAGAATCCGGTTATGAGGCGCTGACCCTGAAATTAGCTGAACGGTGGGGTGCCGATGTCATCCGTGATAGTGACGGCACGCAATTGTCCGATGAGATTATTAACGCTGGGTACGGCATATATTCGACAATCTGTATCATCAGAGATCATAATGAGTGGGCGTCCCGTAATCTGGATAAGCTGCAGCAGTGTTTTTTAATTACAAATCCAAAGGTAGCTGTACAAGATTATGTGTCCATCTATCTGATGGAGGATTTTTTTGCTGAACAGTTCAAAGTGAATGATTCCAAAGAAGCGTTTAACTATTGGCAGGTTTTTGACAGAACGACCGGAGAGGAAGTTCCAAGAGAACAGTGGAATTATGAAAGGGAATCCGGAAATGTGGTCATTACCGGAATTGTTCCTTGGCATAAATACACGGTGAGCTTCATGGTCTACCGGATCTGGGAAGAGATTTCCATGTACAATCACACCACTAATCATTGGGACAAAGAGCATTTGATGCAGATAGATCCTATCTATGCAGAAACGCAACAGTATCTGCTGGATTGGATGGAAGATTGGTGTCTCCATCATAAGGAAACCACGGTTGTTCGGTTTACTTCCTTATTTTATAATTTCGCCTGGATCTGGGGCAGCGATGAGCGCAATCGCCATCTGTTCTCTGACTGGGGTTCATACGATTTTACGGTAAGTTCAAGAGCGCTTGATCTGTTTGCCAAGAAATACGGGTATTCGATGACTGCCGAGGATTTTGTGAATGGCGGGAAATACCGCGTCAGTCATATCCCGGCTGAGCAGCGCAAGCTGGATTGGATGGCATTTATCAATGATTTTGTAATCGAATTTGGCAAGAAATTAATTGATATTGTGCATAAGCACGACAAGCTGGCCTATGTGTTTTATGATGACAGTTGGGTTGGTATGGAGCCCTATAATGACCGTTTCCAAGAGCTTGGTTTTGACGGATTGATCAAATGTGTGTTCTCAGGTTATGAGGCGAGGCTGTGTTCAGGTGTGAAAGTGAATACGCATGAGATTCGGCTGCATCCATACTTATTTCCGGTTGGCTTAGGCGGGCTTCCTACCTTTATGGAGGGGGGCGACCCCACGCTGGATGCCAAAAAGTATTGGATTAATATCCGGCGCGCCTTGCTGCGGGAGCCTATTGACCGGATTGGATTGGGCGGATATTTGCACCTTGTAGAGCCTTACCCGGATTTTTGCGATTACATCGAAAAGATTGCCAATGAATTCAGAGAAATTAAAGAACTGCACCACGAAGGCAAACCCTATCATATGAAGACGAAGGTAGCTATTCTGCATAGCTGGGGAAAATTGAGATCGTGGACCTTGTCCGGACATTTCCATGAAACGTATATGCATGATTTGATTCATGTCAATGAAGCTTTATCTGGATTGCCGATTGAAGTGCAGTTCATTGACTTTGAAGATATCCGTCAGGGAATTCTACAGGATTGTGATGTAGTGATCAATGCCGGCTCTGCTGGTTCAGCATGGAGTGGTGGGGAGTACTGGAATGACAACAAGTGTGTGGACTTACTGACCCAATGGGTTTATGAGGGGGGTATCTTTATTGGCATCAATCAGCCTTCGGCGGTAGAAGGTCACGACAGCTTTTTTAGAATGGCGCATGTTCTCGGACTGGATGAGGATACAGGCTCCAGGGTAGGTCATGGAAGATGGACATATGAGGTTAGGGATGAGTATGGTTTGGTGCCTGAGGGGGCAAGTATAACGCCAAAGAATAGCATTTATCTTACGGATGGGTCAGCTGCGGTAGTGGAGGAAGCAAGTGGTATGATAACACTGTCTACACATGCCTTCGGTAAAGGAAAGGGAATTTACCTTCCTTCATTCGAATTCAGCTGGGAAAACACAAGGTTGTTGCTGAATATGATTCGCTTTGCAGGTAATGAGTTACATGAAACGAAGTACATTACGGATAACCTATATACAGAGTGTGCTTATTATCCAGAAAGTAAAATGTTGGTGGTTATTAACAATAGCGATCAACTTCAAAGAACGACGGTTGATACGGAATATGGCAAACAAACGATGGAATTAGATCCGTATGACACCATGATCACTCGTATTGGCTTAACAAAATCGGTATAGAAACGGAAAATAATAAGAGTAGCGGTGTCAAGCCCTCCTTTATTTAAGGAAGGGCTCTTTGTTTTAGCACCTCCAGAAAATCCAGCCAATTTACCGGGGATTTTGTCCATTCAAAAGTATCTACTCCATCATTAACTATAAGTAAAACAATGAAGGAGATGATTTCTTTGAGAAAGGCAACCTTAATGAAAATTAAAAATGCGGAAGCCAAGTTGGGAAGAAAGTTAAAAAAAAGAAGTCACGTGGTTATGAATCTTAAAAAAGCCATTCGTGTAACTCAACTTGGAGATGGATTTGCGCGTTTCACTTTCGCTGCGGTTACTATCCCCCCAAATAGCTTTAGAAGCACTACGATTAACGGTAACGACTACAATCTGATTAGTGGTTCATGGATTTTCTCTGGAAATCAGCAAGGGTTTCTTCTCGATAACTATTCTGCGGCGGAAGACAGATGGTTCTTTACTGCATGGAATCCAACTGGATTCACAAGAACGGTCTCCTATGCTGTTATCGCCAAACGGAAGCCATAATTCAAATGTCATAGTTAGTAAGGAAAAGAAGCTTGATCCTTCTTTTCCTTGCTAAAAGGTAGAGGAAATGTTGAACAAACCTTCGATGATCTTATAATTTTTGATAGTGGTTCAAGAGATGCTCAACTTTTTCTTTAATAATCTGTTTTAAAGATTCAGGCTTCACAGATCGTACATAATGACCATATCTCATAAAATAATGAGCGATAAACTCTTCTTCTCCAGGATTATAGAATCCCTTAATGACTGTCTTATCACCATTTTCTATTTTCATAGAGGGATAATGTTCTTTATAGAAAATGTCCTTCGCTTGTTCTACAATCTCTACTTCAAAGTCAATGCTCTTCTCGGATTGATACATTTCTAATGAACGATTAAGGAGCTCATCTATAGAAAAGTCAGAATTGCTCTCCTCTTCTTCTATTAAGGTTATTCGATCACATCTGAAAACTCTATATTTATTCGTATTTAACTCTATGCCAGTAGCATACCATTGACCAAACTTAGCGGAAATTTTGAAAAATTGAATATAGTAACTTTTTTTCTGATTATTTTTTACATATTTAACTTTACAGGTACTCTCATTAAGAATGCTTGTTAGAATTTTATCTAAATAACGACTAACATGAGTATGCTGATATACTTCAAATTGTAAGACCTTTTTCATTTTATGAATCTGGTCTATTTGTGTTTTAGAAAGACAGTGTTCAAACTTTTCATTGAGTTTATTAATACTTAAATGAAAGGGGGTGGATTGATAAGCTTCTAACGTCAACATTGCAAAGTACAGAGCATATACTTCATCCATCGTGAAAATAATGGGAGATAACAACCTATTTTTTAAGATACCATATCGCCCATGTCTGCCATGTTCCGAAAAAATAGGCATACCTAATTGTTCTAATGAATGAATATCACGTAGAGCTGTACTTTTTGAAATATGGTATTTATCCATCAGGTCATTTAAATTAAAGAACTCTCGACTGTTTAAGTATCTGATCATATCATTTAATCTTTCTGATTTCTTCATCTAAACCTCCTTATAAAGGTGTCATGTTTTGATACCTTTTTATATGATAATAAGCTTAAGGGAATATATCAAATTCATAAGATATCTACCTGAGGATTTTACAAAATCCTGACTAAGATTATATATAAAGGAGATTGATATCATGAGTGCAACACTGGAAGTAGCTATTTTCTTATCCATGAACGGAAAGGCAAAGGAAGCTATGCATTTTTACAAAAAACACTTCAACGCAGAGGAATTGTTTCTGGTTACCTATCAAGACATGGCCCAACGTGACAGTTCCATACAGATTACGGATGAAAATGAAAATTATATTTCTCATTCTGTCTTATCCATCGGAAAAACAAAAGTAATGATAGCAGAAGATACAATGAATCCCAGTGAAAAATATACAGTTGGTAATAACACTTCATTATGTATTCAAAGTGCTGACTTAGAAGAAATTAAACATTTTTATCATAGCTTAATTACAGATAATCGCGTGAAAATTATCGTGCCTTTATCTAATAATATGTTTAGCCAAGCCTACGGTATTATTGAAGACCCGTTCGGTATTCAAATACAATTAATGTTTGATAATCGATTACAATAAAAAGGTTGTTAAAAGCTAAAAAGCACAATAGCATGGTGAAAAGTGGATAATAAATGGACAGAGGTAAAAACTAAAAGGGGAAAATCCAAGATACCACAGCAGAAAAGGAGACACTATGACGGAGAGAAAAGAAATAGCAGATAAAATAGGGTGGAACTTCGACAACAGTTACTCTCGTCTGCCGGAATCCATGCTTACAAAGCTCAACCTAACTCCTGTCCGCTCACCAAAGCTGATTATACTTAATCATCCGTTGGCAGCATCACTGGGGTTGAACGGCACGGCGCTGCAAAGGAATGATGGCGTAGCGGAGCTGGCCGGCAACCAAATTCCTGAAGGGGCTACGCCTCTTGCTCAAGCTTACGCAGGACATCAATTCGGGCATTTTAACATGTTAGGAGACGGTCGTGCTCTGCTGCTTGGCGAACAGATCAATCCCTTGGGTGAACGGGTTGATATTCAGCTCAAGGGCTCTGGCAGAACGCCATACTCCCGTGGTGGTGACGGGCGTGCGGCACTTGGTCCGATGCTTCGTGAATACATCATTAGTGAGGCGATGCATGCGCTAGGTATTGCTACCACCCGCAGCTTGGCGGTGGTATCCACAGGTGAGACGATCATCCGGGAAACCGAGCAGCCCGGTGCCATTCTGACCCGTGTGGCTGCCAGTCATCTTCGCGTCGGAACCTTTCAATACGTCTCAGCATGGGGCACGTCCGAAGATCTCCGTGCTCTGGCTGATTATACATTGGAAAGACACTACCCGGAAGTTGCCAATGACGAAAACCGTTACCTTTCACTGCTTCAGGAAGTGATTAAGCGTCAGGCCGAGCTGATTGCCAAATGGCAGCTGGTTGGTTTTATTCACGGGGTGATGAACACCGACAATATGACCCTTAGCGGAGAAACCATTGATTATGGTCCTTGCGCCTTCATGGATACCTATGATCCTGAGACGGTATTCAGTTCCATCGACAGGCAGGGACGCTATGCTTATGCCAATCAGCCGCATATTGCTGCGTGGAATCTCGCGAGATTTGCTGAGACGCTCTTGCCACTGCTGCATGACAACAGGGAGCAGGCTGTCACACTGGCTGAGGATGCAATTTCAGATTTTGTAAAAATGTTTCACAGTCACTGGCTTGCAGGAATGCGAGCGAAGCTAGGGATCTTTAACGAAGAGCAGGAGGATGAATCTCTTATTGAGGATCTTCTGAATATCATGCAGAAGCA
This sequence comes from Paenibacillus sp. SEL3, assembly GCF_054602585.1. NCBI lineage: Bacteria > Bacillati > Bacillota > Bacilli > Caryophanales > Paenibacillaceae > Paenibacillus > Paenibacillus sp. SEL3. The sequence continues at coordinate 4,210,457 of NZ_CM137725.1, forward strand.
TCGTGCTGACTACACCAATACCTTCCGTGCCCTAACTTTGGACAAGCTGGAGGATACGGTTCTGTTCAGCACTGAGGAATTCACCCAGTGGCACGAGCAGTGGCAGGCGAGACTGGGCAGACAGCAGGAATCCCAAGATTCATCGCATCAGCTGATGCGCAGCAGCAATCCTGCAATCATCCCGCGCAACCACCGAGTAGAAGAAGCATTGGAAGCTGCGGTGGAACGAGAAGACTACCATGTGATGGAGCAACTCCTTGAAGTTCTTTCGAACCCTTATGCTTATTCTGACGAACAGGCTATTTACTCTACATTGCCTGAGAAATCCAACTGCTCATACCGAACCTTTTGCGGTACCTAATGTAATGTAATCATGTTGAACAACTCGATGATAACCTATTTCATGCGTTGGTGGAGAAGATAGCCATTCTCTCACCAGCGCATTTTGTTTTTATTTTGGTAGGCTGCAACTAATTAATCCAGCACTTGACCGTCATTTTCGATTTGTATGTGCCCGCAATAAAGACATTGATGCGTACAGTTCTGTGTAAGAGCAGGCTGGCCTTCGATGCGCATGTCGCTTTTTCCGTTCAGCCAAGGCATCGTAAGAACAGGAATACATGGAGCCTTTTTCACCCCATAAATATCGACCATCTCACTGGCTTGCACAGCCGGATTCAGCGGACTGGAGCAATTTCCAAAAGATTTTATGTTCACTCCAGGCACATAATCTCCAATATTCATCTGGGCTTTATTTTTGACATACACCCCGTGGCTAAAAGGGCGCTTCAAACGCGTAGGCTGTGTACCATAACTACAGCTTAAAATCGCACCTGCTACGACATAGCTTTTTTTCGCACCTGATCCAGGCTGCACACTTGCTTCTTCCATACGGATTATTCCTCCTTTGTGGACATCTCCACTTTTTGCACACGAACACCTGTAAATGGACGACGCAGCAGACTTTCCGCTACCGCGAGATTGATATAGATATGAGCTTCCAACAAGCCGGCGATCCGAAATATAGACGATTGGATTTTTCCGTGTTTAAGTACCAACTGCTTCAAGGTATGGTCAGGATACCACTCGGTTTGTGAGGAAAGACAATCCACCACAGGTGGACGCAATATCCAGTACACATCCTGCCTGGCCTTCTGAAAATCGGTAAGTATAGCGACCTTCCATTCCAGCTCCGGCATATATTTTTCCAACAGGACTTTCATGGAGTCTGAAACCAGTGGCAAAGGGAACTCCAGAAAATCCGGATATACGGTTCGTGGATCTGTATGTACTGCTAAAAACAGGGGAGTGTCCTCCGCCTGAATGGTATGACCCGAAAGGAGTTCTTCCACCTGCAAGGGAGACAGGGGCGCAGTCTCTACCCGATGCTTTACGCGCTCGTCCACCATGAGTCGAAAATATCTCATTTACCCCCACTCTCCTTACTCACTGTATCTGTTACCTGTGTAACCAGGGGTGCTTCTACAGCAGCAAGACCAATGGCTTCGCTTAGTTGGATATCTGTAAAGATTGCCCGGTGTAGCTTTGCCCCTGTAAAATTAGCTTTTACTAAACATGCACCTATAAACGAAGCGTCAGTGACATCAGCTCCTACAAAGCAGGCACCTGTTAGATCCGCGCCGTTAAATAAAGCTCTTTGCAGCGCGGCATCTTGGAAAGTAGCTCCTTGAAGCTGTGCCTGTTGAAAACGAGCTCCCTGTAAATTAGCTCTTGTAAAATCCACTCCATCCAATCCTAACGGTTCCCAATCCAGCCAAGCATCCGATCCATATTCGCTATTGCTTAAAACTTCGTCCAGTACAGCCTCTTGCAGGGAACAGCCACGGAAATCGGCTCCGTGAAGCAGGCTGTGCGAAAAGTCGGTTCCATCTAGCTGAGCTTCTTGCCATACCGTGCCTACGAGGATACAGTGATGCAATCGGCTTTGTTGCATCCCGATCTGGCGAAAGACTGTATAACGAAAATCCAAGGAACTGTAATCTCCATCCGACAGTTGCACTTGAGACAGTGCTTGGTAGCTGTAGGCCGATTCTTCTTTTTCCTCCAGCCAAGACTTTATGATGTTAGCATCCACGGGTCTTCGATCTTCCCGGTACACGGAGACACTATGATCCATATACTCTCCGACGCGAATCTCAAAAGCTTCTTCACGATCCAACGCCTCAAACTCTGGTAGGTGGACTGCTTGCTTCATAGCCTGACGAACCAGACTAACGATCATCGTATGAAGATATCCCGCTGCTTCCAGCATGATCTGCTCTAATTCAAGTTCGGAAAGGGAGACTTGCTGGTTCAAGGTTTCAGCCCCAAGTTGTTCATGTAATTGAGTCCAATAGAGAAAAATCCAACTTGCATCGTATTCCAACTGAACGGGTTCAGCATCAAGCATCCATAAGGCATCCGTAGCTTCAACAAGATAAACGGGCTTCTGTTCAAGCCATGTGGTGCGCAGCATGGAGTAGGTGATGTAACCGATATGACCTTTACGACCTGTGAGTTGCTTTTGCCGAACGAGCTCACAAAAGGCCCGAAAATGTTCTACTATATGCTGTAATCGTTGTGTTTGTTTTGATTTACATTTCAACGCCCATTCTTTGCGAATGAGAGACCAAGCCTGTTGAAGAGCTGCTTGTTGCTGATCTAACACATCTGTTTGCTTTTCCATTGCTAATCATCCTTAATTTGACTTCACTTCGCTGCCTTTCATATCCGCTGACCCGCTTAATTCAATATGACTGCCGTTACAATCCATACGGAGCTGACTACCTGCGGACAGACTCATCGTCTTTCCCGCAGACAGGCTGAGATTGCCTCCTGCCGAAATATTCACTTGCTTGCTGCTGGTGATATGAATGCCTTCTTTATCATCCAGTTTGATGTAAATAGCGCCGTCCTTGCCTGTAACGACCAGTTCATCCGGTCCCAGCCGAATTTCCTTACCATGCGGGGTACGCCATATTTTCATTTGTGGATTGGAAAAATGGTTATGCGTACTCTTGCGATCTGCCCGTCTCACCGCACTACCTGCCACGCCGTCTTCTTCCCGACTACCGGGGAAATAGAGAGAAACGGAATCGCCTTTTTCTGGCATGACGTACCAGCCAGTATGGCCACCGCCACTGTAAACAGTAGAATAGTTGAACCAGTGTGCTTTGCTTGCGTCTTGTTGTTCATCACAATCCAGATGAATGCGTACCTGATCCTGACGTACGTCCAGTACAACACCGCTTAATGAGGCTCCTGCCAGCTTATCCTGGTAGTAGCTTTTTTGCCGAAATCCCTGGTAAGAACCCAACACATACTGATGCCGCAGCAGTCCTTGACTCATGGCGGTGTAGGCTTCCATGACATACAGGTTATGCCCCTGAAAATTCAACTGAGCGCCCAAGTCGAGTACCTCATCCGTTTCTACCTCATAAAAAATAAAATCGTGTTCACTCAGTTTGGTCTGTTCATTTTCCTGAAAATAACGAAAAGGAAGCAATTGCTTACGTACGGTATAACGGGTATGATCCAGTATCGCCTGTGCAGGGCTGTCCTCAATACCAAAATAAAATTTGGGACTGTCAAAACGGGCTACAGGCATCAGACTCGTATGATAACGGGAGGCTATGCGTCTTAAAAAAGCCCAGTCTGTCTCCTGATACTGAATGGCAAGCCGCCCGATGGCTTCTCCCCCAGTAGCTCCGTCGATCACATCCAGTCCTTCATAGTCCTTACCTATGTGCTCCAGCATTTGAGGAATCGTCATTTTCGTATACTGAAAAGAACGAGTACGCTGCTTCATGTCCATCCGGTACGTATGGGAAATAGCTTCCACCTCCAGATAGTACACACCTCGCACGACTTTTACCTCGACCGAGAGGGCAATCCCACTAAATAGCGGTTTGCTTGCGCCAGACTCATCTTGTTGACTGACTTCAATGATGGTATTTTTTTCTGTCGTTTCCACGTAACTGTCTTGCAAGTCTTCGGGGATAACACCTGTAAAATAAAGCCGAGTATGCTCGTTAACTTTTTTCGTTAAGGTGAGCTCTTCTAAGTCCATTTGTTCATAAGGGTGAATGTGAATTTGATCGTATCCCAGACTCATGGTGTAGTCATTCCTTTCTCATTTGTAGAATAGGTGGAGGGTGGAAGGACAGAAAGGGATTGAACCCAGTATTCTGCTACAGGTAACCAGATTTCGAGATCTACCTCCAGACAGCTAAAGGAACCTATGACAACTCGTCCATTGTGGATGAAGAATAGCATTTCGTTGTATAGATTACCGTCGATCCCCGCCGCCACAAAACGAATCTGCCCAACTGAAAGTCCGGAACCGTTGATAACCATTTCGGTACCTAACCAGTTGCGAATCGGTTGTACAGACCGTAAAATATCCGCCATTTGCTCTACAAAATCGGGCAGCTCTTCCGCTTCCAGAGCAGTATCTGTAGGATTAAAAGTGATATTGATAGTCTCCTCAGATGAGGTATAAATGACCTTTGGTCGATGCTCTGAAGGATATTTGATTATAGCTTGCTCCATTGGCATAGGAGTAAAGGACTTGGGAATGTAGAAACCAATTTCTCCGTGTAGTATTGTAATGGGCTCCAATGCGAGATAATCGTTTTCAATATGAAGTAGCTTTGTTTCTTCAAACATGGAACCGTACTGTTCCGATTTCTGAGTTTGAGCTGGAATGGATTTCACATTATCGTTATTAGCTGTCTTCCGATCCACCATTTTAGCTTTGAGGCTAAGTATATGCTCGTCTAGATAGTTCATAGGAAGCCCCCTTTTAGGAAAAATACACGTTTGTACTTGAATATGTAAAGATGGAAGGAGATATTTAAGTACAGAACCAGCATATGTATTTATCGGTTAAAAGAGAGATTTAGTTTACAAAATGAACCATTCGTTGGGGGGCATTATTTGATAATAGCTCCTATTTCATGCCATAACCCCTTTTTGCCGTAACAATTCGGTAGTAGTACTCCAAAGTAGGCGTTGCATCTTGCTATCCCCACCAGGATATGTCGGCACAATCGGCTTACCAGTGCCAACATTAAAATATCCACCTGTCACTTCTCGATATTGAGATTCTGTTGCTAAACGAATAATAATCTCTGCTCCTTTCCGTGGGTCTCCGATGTGCAAAGCGTTCAATATTTTTGCAAGTACTGAAGAAAATCCCAACTCACGGCCAAGGCCAGTAACGTTAAATCCTGGATTAAGTGCGTTAACTACGATTCCGGTTCCATCCAACTGGCGTCCAAGTTCTTCTGTAAACATGATATTAAGAAGTTTAGTCTTTCCGTATATCTTAGATGAACCTCTTGCGGTAAATGCAGATATATCTGTTAAATCCTCCGGTAATTTTAATTCGCCATGGTTGCGTGACGCTTCAGAAGCCACATTGACGATCCTAGCATTTGTGGATTCCATTAGTGAATTGAGTAGGGTATGCGTTAACAGCCACGGGGCAAGATAGTTTACGGCTATCATTTCTGCCAAACCCTCTGAGGTTATTCGCTGTTCAAATCCATGTAATCCAGCATTGTTCACTAATACATCAATCTTTGGATAATTAGCTTTAATTTCATCACCAATACGCCTGACATCCTTCATAAGAGACAAGTCCCCGAAAAAAAAGTCTACCTTTGTACTTGGCGCCAGATCTTTTAGAATATTTTTAGTCGTTTCAGCACGCTTTTCATTTCTGGCTGTTAAGACTAGATGCGCTCCGCGTTGGGCTAATTCAATTGCTACTAATTGTCCAAGACCGTTAGTAGCACCAGTGATTACAATAGTCGGGTATGTCGACATATACATCATCCTCCTAATTCTCGATCCAATTACATTCTTATTCATGCTTACGCTTTACGGTTGTAGATGCTTTATACTGTAGATCTTCTGCTTGACACTTACCAAAGCCGAAAATATGATTGATATATATCAAGTATATGTATTTTAATTGATATATGTCAAATATATTCGAACTCATTCAAATAAGGTGGAGACATATGGATCATAAAACTCAACATTCAAATTCTACAAGAGAGCAATTAGAACTGAATCTTGGTGAACAACTTAATGCACTTATAAGCGCGTCACATGCACTCAATGTAAGAACAGCGGCACTTTTCGATCCATCATTACAACCTGCGGCTTTTCTGATCGTACGCTGCCTTCTTTCGTACGGTCCGGCAAGCGCTACATTTTTGGCGGAATCCACCGCTATGGATCGAAGCTCTGTCAGCCGACTTGTTACTCAGCTTAAACACTTGAATTATGTAAAAAGTGAAACTCACCCTGAGGATCGTCGGGGAGTGTTAATATCCCTGACAGCTAATGGTCGTGAAAAAGCCCTAGAAGCTTTAAAAGAAAAAGAAAATGAGTTTTATCAACGTATTTCAACATGGGAGAATTCCAAACTTGAAGCGTTTATTGGTATGCTGAATTGTTTTAACGGTCAAGATTGCGAGGAGTAATGATTCGACATAAAGCATCGGATGATGAAAATAGGGGGCTTTCAAAAAGTGAAAGAAAAAAATGTTAGGGAAATTAGGGCAACTGATTATCATGATATTTATTTGTTAAACCAAGACTTTAATCCCAATCTATATCTATTTCCTGAAGTAAAAGTAAAAGAGAAGATTGAAATGATTATAAAGGAATCAAAAGATGTAATCTTTGTTTATGAAGAAAACAACGAGGTATTAGGATATATTCATGGAAGCCCACATGAATTACTTTTTTCTGAATCTTTGGTGAATATACTAGGATTTGTTGTTAAAGAAAAGTATAGAAATCAAGGTGTAGGTAGCATGTTGATTGAGCGTCTTGAACAGTGGGGAAAGTCCCATGGATTTTCCGGGATCAAACTGTTATCTCACCCAAGTCGGATACAGGCTCACAGGTTCTATGAACGACGTGGTATATGTTTACCAAGGATCAGAAAAATTTTATAAAAAGTCTCAAATAAATACATAGGCTTAATATCGTGATATTTATCATTGAAAAACTAGTTATGTTTAGCACTCTAATGCATCGCATTAAATTGACCATTGTTCAGAAAACATGAATCACCTTCCTTTCCATTTCATGCCTAAATATGTCTGTTAATTAGCAGTTGTATTTAGGCGTTTTTTGTCATACAATGCATCTAATGCTACGGACTCGGTCTTAGAAACAGTAAGGTTTGGACGGTAAATAGGACGTGGTTTCCTTGTATATTTAAGAATCGTGGAACTACTTTGTAGTCGTTCACTCACGACCACGTCAGTCTGAAAAATTAATAATGTTTGGGGGCAGTTTTCCGGATCATTAGCGTTTGATGATGAACATATACGAAGGGGAGCGTTCTTTTGGAATCGAAACAATTAACGAGAGGGCTAAAGCCACGGCACGTTGAGTTGATTGCGCTTGGAGGCACGATTGGCGTCGGTTTGTTTATGGGGTCGGCAAGTACGATAAAATGGGCAGGTCCCTCAGTACTGTTGGCTTATCTCTTAGCTGGGATTATTATGTTTTTTGTCATGCGGATCATGGGGGAAATGCTGATTCTTGAACCGGTGACAGGCTCATTCGCTACATTTGCTCATAAATATATCAGCCCTTTAGCCGGTTTCTTGACCGCCTGGAGCTATTGGTTTTTATGGGTTACCGTAGGGATGGCAGAAGTCACTGCGATTGGGGTATATGTGGGCTACTGGTTCCCGGATATCCCGCAATGGTTGCCGGCTTTGGCAGGTGTAATTATTATTGCATTGGCCAATTTGGCGGCTGTGAAATTTTATGGGGAATTTGAGTTTTGGTTTGCGATGATTAAAATTGTCGCCATTATCTTCATGCTAGTAGTGGGTACGGGGATGATCTTCTTTGGCCTCGGTAACGGTGGACAACCGATAGGTCTATCCAATCTGTACAGCCAGGGCGGCTTCTTTGCAGGTGGTTTGAAAGGGTTTCTATTTGCACTCTGCATTGTAACAGCGGCTTACCAAGGGATAGAGATGGTGGGTATTACGGCAGGTGAAGCTGAAAATCCGAAAATGACACTGCGAAAAGCCATTAAAAACATCATCTGGCGTATTTTGATTTTCTATGTGGGTGCAATCTTTGTCATTGTTACGATTTATCCTTGGAACCAAATTGGAGAGATCGGTAGCCCATTTGTTCTGACTTTTGCCAAGGTAGGAATTGTGGCTGCTGCGGGTATCATTAACTTTGTTGTTCTTACAGCAGCGATGTCCGGCTGCAACAGTGGTATTTACAGCGCGGGCAGAATGTTATATACATTGGCTAAGAACGGACAAGCTCCCAAGTTTTTTGGGAAGGTTTCTGCAAGCGGCGTTCCTAGAAATAGTATAATAACGACCATTTCTTTGCTGCTGGTAGGAGTGTTATTTAACTACTTAATGCCTGATTCCAAACTGTTTCTGTACATTTACAGCGCGAGTGTTCTCCCGGGTATGGTACCTTGGTTTGCATTAGCCATCAGCCAATTTAAATTCAGGAAAAAGTGGAAGGACGAAATGAAGGATCACACCTTTAAGTCTCGTTTTTTTCCAATCAGTAATTACATCACCATTGTCTTTTTGTTGCTTGTGATCGTTGGAATGTGGTTTAATCCAGACACACGCTTGTCGTTGATTGTCGGGGCATCATTCATGGCGATCGTCATTATTGGATATTTTGTCTTTGGCATAGGAAAGCGGCAGAGAATTGAAGAATTAGAGGAAAACTAAAAAATTGCTAAATATGTAACATTTGCCGAGCGCAATTCAGATGATCCTGAGTTCGCTCGGCTTTTCTTTTACATGACGAGAGAGAGGGCTATGGAAGGTTATTACTGAGGTATAGAACCGTGTGGTTAGCCTGTTCGCACTATAAGTGTAAATACAAATACAAAAAAAGTGAGAAGGGAAACGATAAAGCTGGCTATTGCCATACTTTTACGATTGGCCTTAAACTCCGTGATGCCAGAACATAAAAGCACGAGACTAAGAAAAAATTGTGCGATTTTGTATGAATGCTTGTAGGTATCTGGATATACGAGGGATAAAGAAGAAAAGATCATAACAACTACAGCAAATATTAAAGTGAGGATTCTGTAAATATCCATTTTCTTAAACATAGATAAGTCCCACCTTCCTATATATTCCTATTTCATTATATTCTAAGGGTGGAATCTTTGGATTACAAATAAATACAAAAAGAGGAAATGGACAAAAAGATGGTAGACAGAATAAAGTGAAGGTGTCCCAAGTAATACTTTGGGGACACCTTCACAATTAAGATCACTTGTACAACTTATGATTTACATAGCTTACATTGTGCTAATGTCAATCACGAATCTATACTTCACATCAGAAGCTAACACCCGTTTGTAGGCTTCGTCAATCTGGTCGGCCGAAATTACTTCAATTTTAGGAACAATATTGTGTTCTGCACAAAAATCCAACATTTCCTGTGTCTCACGGATGCCTCCTATCATTGAACCAGCAAATGAACGGCGATGTCCGATAAGGGACATCACATTTAGTGACAACGGCTCCCCAGGGGCACCGACATTCACTAAAGTTCCATCTAGATTGAGTAGTGCAAAATAAGCATCCATATCGATGGCAGCACTTACCGTGTTAATAATCAAATCAAAGTGCCCAGCAAGTTTTTCAAATGTTTCTGGTTCGCTTGTAGCATAATAGTGATCCGCACCAAATTGCAAGCCATCATCTTTTTTCTTTAATGTTTGGGATAGAACGGTTACCTCAGCACCCATAGCATGTGCGATCTTGACAGCCATATGGCCAAGGCCTCCCATTCCCACAACGGCCACTTTCTTATCTGGACCAGCACCCCAGCGGTTCAACGGTGAATAAGTCGTAATACCTGCACAAAGTAATGGAGCAGCCACGTCAAGCTCAATGTTATCTGGAATTTTTACTACAAAATCCTCAGTTACGACAATGTGGGTAGAATATCCGCCTTGTGTAGGCTCGCCGTATTTGTCAACACCAGCATAGGTAGGGACATTTCCTTTAAGGCAGTATTGTTCCTCTCCTTTACGACAGTTCTCACATTCGCCACAGGAATCAACCATACAGCCAACCCCTACCCGGTCACCAACGCTGTACTTTGTAACCTCAGATCCTACCTCCGTGACAATCCCTGCAATTTCATGTCCAGGTACGAGAGGGTAGTTCACTGGCCCCCATTCGCCGTGAGCAGTGTGGATGTCAGAATGGCATATGCCGGCATATTTAATTTCAATCAGAACATCGTGTGAAACAAGATCCCGTCGTTTAATTTCAGCCGATCGAAATGGTTTGTCTGGGCCATCGACAGCTCGTGCTTTAGCAGTTATCATAAATAGCCTCCTATTATTTGTATTTTTCAAGAGAATGCAGTTATATCGGTATAAATTGAAAACTAGCTGAAGTCGGTTGAAGTTCCCCTTCATTCATTTCCATTTATACTTTTTCTCTTGCAAATCAATGTTAATCCTTATAGTTAACTCTAAGTCAAGCGCAGGTTTATAAGCGTCTATTCAGTAATGTTGTTTTCTTGCTAATTATATTTCGTTAGATAGCACCTGATTCTACTTTTCCTATAAGGGGACTTTGACATTCTACAAATACCTTGATAGAATCCCCCTTATATCATAGAGTTAACTCGAAGTCTATGTCATTAAGAATAGGAGATACATGATGAAGACGTATTCTATCAGCGAAGTTGCAAAAGAATTGAATCTTACAGCATACGCTTTGCGTTACTACGACAAGGAGGGACTTATGCCTTTTGTAGAACGGACATCTAGCGGAACAAGATTATTTAAAGAATCCGATATCGACGCTTTAAAAATAATTGAATGTCTAAAATCCACCGGGATGCCGATCAAAGAAATTAAAAATTTCATTGATTGGTGTTCTGGTGGGGATTCCACACTACAACAAAGATATGACATGTTTATGGAACGAAAAGCTACTGTAGAAGCACAAATGGAAGAACTTAAAAAAACAATGGAAGTTATTGAACATAAATGCTCATATTACAAAACTGCATTGGAAGCCGGAACGGAAAATATTCATAAAAACAATAAAATAGGGAGTCTCATTACTAACTAATAGAAAAGCATTTGTAATTCATCCATTTATATGAATTACAGGTGCTTTCGTTTGTAATATTCGATTTACTACAACCTACTGATTTAAAACAGCACGATCGGTTTTAGAAAACTAGGAACCAAATATGATGTAACTTGAACAGGCAGGAGTAGTACCGAGGATCAAGTATTCCGAAAGTCAACGGGCAATTTGCCCATTATGTAGGTTGAGAGCCACGACTTTAGTTCAGAAAACAACGAATTACTATAGAATCATCGAAGATAATCAGGAGTATGGTCCAGTATTCTCTCATTTTTATTTTTGATAAGATTAATTCCATATTATTGAAGTCTACTATCAAACCACGAAAGAATGATACATAAGGAAATGAGGAAGATACTGATGAAGGCAAAAGCGTATATTATTTTGTTGACTGCTGTAATAAGTTTAACTGCTATGCTGACCGCATGCGGTGACTCCAAGAAGCAAATTGAAGGTGAATCTACGACTGGAGCAGCAACGGCAACCACTACGACTACCCAGAATGCCAAGGCGGACAATGCGGAACAGGCTGGTGTGGATGGTGTTGTGAGCAATACTACAGACCAAGCTACAAAAAGTAATGGAAAGACGTATTCCGACGTGGCTAAAGAAGCAACGAAACCCGATCAGCCAGCAGGACAAATAGGGTTAAATACGACGCAGGAGCAGCTTCTTACCTTTGCCGATCGTTATGGACTGGTACGAGTGCAGGATCATCCGATTCGGCGGGTTTCCGATCCAACTGGGAAACATGTAAACATTGCAAATTACAGTGATTCTGTCGTGAATTTATATACAGAAGAACCCATCCACCTGAATACAGATGAATTTATTCATGAAGCTTATAATTTTTTTACAGAGGGAGTTGCTCCAGGTGAGTCCTACAAGAAGTGGGAGGAAACCTCTAATACTGAAAGAGGACTCGTCAAAATGCTCTATTTGTCACGAGAGGGACTTCATATTTTAGAAGAAGCGATGAAGACGCATGATTATTCTAGTCCATCGGTCCAAAATACGCTGGGATTTTTTAAGGTTGCCTCGAAATTTGAGTCTATGATGCCTGTTGCCCAGACACCTACAGACATCAGCTTGTACGATATGTACGATCAACGCGTTAAGCCCGAGTGGAAGAAACTAAGTGACATTAAAAACCCTGCCGCGAATGAAAAAGCCTTCGCTGCGGCCTATCAAAAAGCAAGAGATGAGACCAATAATCTTATGGGGCTATTAAACATTATGGTGTCTACAGAAATGGAAAAACGTCTCAAAGCTGCAACCGATCAGTAAAACACAGGCAAATAGTAAATTATCAAGGACATAATTTATCCACACTTTCTTCTAATATTTAACTGTCGATAGATTTATTGAAAAGCTATAATGCTAATGATGATTTGAGTGTACTTGGAGAAAAGAGGTTGAGGGTATGAAGTTGAAAAAATGGCCGTTAGTATTCATGATAGGTATTCTCATGCTGTTATCCGTAGGCTGGAACAGTGGAGTATCTTATGCGAAATATTATTACGAATACACTTGGGATCAGTACAAGGGGACTGAAATCAAGACGTACAGGCTGACACCAGTAGCTGGAAGAGCCGGATTCATGGATCAGGAAAAGGCCTTAGCTGCTATTGGCAAAACCCCGAATGTGTATGGAAAGTTCAGTGGCTATAGAACAGAGAAAACAACTGAAATTGCAACCAAGAGTGTAACAGATGAGGTTTATAAATATGCAGTTGTTGATTTTATTAGCGACAAGGAGCCAGAAACTGTAGAATACGTTAATCCAAAAGGTGGAGTTCCTCATACATGGAACGGAACCGATGAGATTCGAATTTTTATGAGAGGGTCTGAGGCAGCTTCTTTGGCAGAGCTGTTTTATGAGGGAACTCCAAGTGAAGGACGCTATCATTTTAATGCTGACGATGTCTACTTAGTTACATTCTGGTCCAACACAGTAAAATCAATCACTGGAATGTCTGCTGAAGCGCTAGTTGAGGAAGGCCCCCCTGCGTTTATAAATCGAGAGTTGGTTGGTCAAATAAAAGGCAAAGATCCTGCTGCCTATCCACAAAATGGGGCTTTAAACGGCTACTTTTATGTTTATAAGGGTTCTGAGTTTAAAGAGAATTAAAACAGCAGACAGAATTTTATAAGTATATATGTACACGAGAACGAGATAACATTTTGTATTCTTCAAGCGAATGCGGATACAGATGTTATCTCTTTTTTTATTTGTAAACGGGATCAACATAGTAACACAAAAAGATGATAAATATTTAATTACCAATGAAAACCATTGTTTAGTGATAGGGAATTACGGCTTAAAAAAAGATGGTGAATAAACAGGATAGTAGATTGCCAAAACTACTTTTTTTACTGGCTTTATTCAATCCTAGGGAGATTATTCCGATAATTCAAGTATATACAGTTTGGTGTTAACAGTAATGAAAAACCGATTGAAAACAAGAGAGATTAATTTTCAAAGTTGATATGAAAGTACAGGCGAAAGTGGCTCAGTGCTATCTAGTAAAGGAGGTGTAATGATTCCGAATAATGAATTATGAAAAAAAGTTAAAACAAATTAGGCATTACATGGCTGGTTTACTGGCTGTCTGGTTGTTCTGTATACATAGTGCGCCTGTTTTTGCGGACAGAGCCTTTAACGATATCGAACATTCCTATGCAGCTGATGCGATTGAGGCCATGGCTGCTCAAGGTTATGTTACGGGATATCAGGATGGGAGCTTTCGACCTTTACATTTTATCTCGCGACAGGAATGGGCAAGCATTTTCGCTAAAACCTTAAAGCGAACATCGAATAACAGAGGCGTAACTTCTTTTCGTGATGTGTCACCATGGGCTCTACCTTATGTACAGGCCTTACAGGAAGAGAGCATTACGAAAGGAATTAGTGATCAATTATTCGGTGCCAAGCACAATATGACTCGTCAGGATATGGCCGTTTGGTATGCCCGCTATTTTGGTGTTACTGAAGATACCCGATCGGCTGGTATATCCAGTTTTGTGGATCAATCTGATATATCAGATTATGCACAAACGAGCGTATGGCTGATGGAACGGCTGGAACTGATCGAGGGAGATACGAATCACTATTTCCATCCTAAAGAGTCTGTGAGACGGCAGGATGCCACGCTGGTTGCTTATCGAATATGGTTAGGCGGTGACGGTCTGAGAGAACGTGCCAAGCGTTTGCTAGGGTCATTAGGAGATGGAACTGCAACGATGCCTCAGACGACCAGCCAACAAGAATCGAAGAAGATCGAGGTCGATGTGACACCGGAAATTAGTCAACAACCTGTGAATTCGGAAGTCGAGGAGCCTAAAAGGCATCGCCCAAGCCCTGATTCACCAGCATCTCCGGTGACACCACCAGAACCGAAGCCGGAACCGTCGGTGACACCGCCGGGACCTAAACCCAAACCACCAGTAATTCCGGTAGATCCACCGGATCATTCTTCGGATTTTCTGGTAGATGAGGTCGTAATCAAGGCGCAGGAGCTGGTAAATCAACCGGAGACATACCCTTCGTATCAGCTATCTTTTCAGCTCTACAATAAAGGGCGACCCGTAAGCATTCCTGCTGCCAGCGTCACAAGTGTTACGTACACATTTAGTGATGGGTTAGGTATTTTTGATGAACAAGGGAAAATTGCACATCCCGAAAATATTCCGGTTGCGGACAGCTTCATTCCTGTAGAAATGAAGGTCACCGTTGCCAAACCTTATCAGGTCCTTACAGCTCAGGCCAAGCTGATCGTGAAAGGGAAGACTCCGCCGGCAGAGCCACCGAACGTAATCAGGTCCGTATACTTGGCTACGTATACCATTTCAGAGGCTGCTACTTTAGATCCTGCTGCTTGGAATATGTCCTACGTATTTCATAATGCTAATGGAGAGGTTATAGCTCCTGGATGGCTGCCCTCAGACTTGATACTTCGGGTAGAGGATTCCAGAGGGATATTTGATGAGGATGGAAAAATTGCTAACCTGCATTTGATTCCGGTAGTAAATTCGGTCATTCCATTAAAAATCACGGTTGAGTCGCCATCTCAAGGGGTTCTCTTCACATCCGATGCGGAATTAACAGTAGTACCGGGAGAACGCAAAAAGCAATACTTTGCTGTCTCCATCATGCTGCAGGGAAGCGCGACTACGGTAGATCAAATCAAGCAAGCGCGTCAATTGCTGATGGACCACTTTGGTCCCAATATCAAAGTGACGTGGGCCATGCAAAACGGTTTTGTTTTTTTAGAAACGAATCGACCGCAGCTTAAACAGGTTCTGGAATTCGTCGATCAGTATGGAGATGAAGTCGGAATTCTGGCGGGGTACCCGAACCAGACCGAGCCCGGGCTTCCTGTTTGGGAAGTAAAGATGGATGAGTGGCTATACATGTATCGTTACAATGCATTCAATGAGCTGCACCAATCCGGTACAATGGGATCACCCTCCGTGTTTGAAAGCATGGACACAGACCAATATCGGAAGTATCTGCCGAAATCATTGACCAGCTTTACGGTGAATCCCGAACAGACTCAATGGCTAGAAGATCACTATCGGATTACATCCGCGATGGGATGGTCGGCTACACAATATAATGTGAACGGTATGTATGGTGAGGGCTCTCCATTGATGCCTTACTGGTCCCATAAGGACAATCCAATTGTTCCCGCACAGGGACTAGCAGATAATAGCGGTACCGTATTCATGAACTCGGTTACGATTGATCCGATTGGATCACGCTATACGAAAGATTCCTCACGCTGGACTCTTCATCCGCTTGACCCATATGTGACTGAGACGGATGCAGCACCACAACTGTATATAGTACAGCAATATTTGGATAACCCTTATCAACGTATAAATACGGTAAACTACTTGTCCATTATTTTGGACATCAACGCACTTGCCAACACCCATAACATGGCTCCAATATGGGAGAATTTTGTGAACCACTTCCCTGTTGATCGCAAGGTTGAGATTGTAGGCGTGGACGGGCTGAAACAGATTTATGAATCGGTAGCAGGATCCAATAATGATCATACGGAGTTTACGCTCATGTTTAGAGGCTCAGGTATTAAGACGGCTATGGATTCCAATAATTCACCAGCAAATCTGCGCTATTTGTGGACCGAAAATGCCTCACAGCGGATTATTTTATCCAAAGAGGATGGAGATGCGACATGGTCCATTATTGACTTTACCGATTATACCCGAAAACCGGTTCCGAAGATGGACTACAACTTGGATGGTCACACGGACGTAAGCTATGTCACCGGAAGGAACTTCAAGCTATGTCCAACGGCTCCTTTAACAGCGGATGAAATTCAACGCGTAAAGGATCGTTTGAAGGATATTTACTTTGCAGAAGAAGTAAATTATCAGTAAGTAATTGGAAAGAGTTAAGAGCTGAGGTTTTATGAAAAGGGGGTGTCCCCACAGCCATCGAAATGGCTGTGGGGACACCCCTTTGTTTTAGAGAAAAGGTTTTACACCCACTCAATAACCTGATCTACAGATCGCCGAGTTTTGCCACGCGGCTCGTTGAGACGGTAGCCAAATGCCACCATACAAGAAATACCGAAATGCTTGGCATCCATAATGCCTTCTTCGGAGAGGATGCGTTCGATTTCCTGTTTATTAAAACCTTCGATAGGGCAGGAATCAATGCCGATTTGA
The DNA here is from genome assembly GCF_054602585.1 of Paenibacillus sp. SEL3. Classification (NCBI taxonomy): domain Bacteria; kingdom Bacillati; phylum Bacillota; class Bacilli; order Caryophanales; family Paenibacillaceae; genus Paenibacillus; species Paenibacillus sp. SEL3. Next base: position 4,227,310 of record NZ_CM137725.1, read on the forward strand.
GCTGCGGCAGTCATCATGTTGCCCAGTGCGATGTAGGTTTGTCGGCAGCCCCACTCGAACAAGGCTCTTTTATTTTCCTCCAGCGCAAAATCTGATTTTAGAAAGGCATCATACACTTTCTCTCTGCCTTGCATCACGTCAGCTGGTAATTGTTGCACGTTCTCCATCATACTCTTGATATAATCGGAGGAGGCTACCATATCTTCAGGAAGTCTAGAGAGGATGAGTACAAAATGGCTGGCTGTTGGCAGTTGTTTTTGGGCCCCCCAAGAGTAAGGCAGTAGCTTCTCACGCATAGCTTTACTCTGAACGACAACAAATTTCCAAGGTTCAAAGCCAAACGAGCTTGGAGATAAACGACCGGTTTCAAGAATAAAGTCGAAGTCAGAATCGCTAATTTTCTTATGACTATCGAATTCCTTCGTTGCATGTCTGAACTCGTATGCAGATAAGATTTGATCTTTAGTAGTAGCTAAGGTTTCCATCGTTATTCCACTCCTTATGGATGTGATTAAAATTGACGCTTACCAAGTGACATGCTTAATATTAGAATATACATGATCGTTTTTGAAGTACGCACATTAATGTGCTGTAGTATATAAAATGATACTAAGGAGGAGAAAAGCCTATGCGCAATCGGAAAGGCGGCTTTGGGGAATGTACCGCTGGGAATGATCAGGCGTGTCCAGTTGAGTTCACGCTGGACGTGATTGGGGGCAAATGGAAAGGAATTATTTTATATCATCTCATGTATGGGACTAAGCGATTTAGTGATTTTCGGCGGATCTGTCCGGGGATCACCCAGCGTATGCTGACACTCCAATTGCGCGAGCTGGAAGAGGATGGTGTCGTTCACCGTGAAGTATACCAGCAGGTTCCGCCTAAGGTTGAATACTCTCTCACCGAATTCGGGAAAACGCTCATACCGATTATTAACTTGATGAAAGATTGGGGAGAAGAATATAAAACAAAACAGCGATCACCAGAAAGCAGTCTTCAGCAACCTAGCCCCAATGTGTAGGTTTTTGAAGACGGCTCCACGAAAAAGACCTGGCCATCATTTTGGCAGGTCTTTTGGTTTATTAAAAAGGAATGTGCAAAGTTCGTTTTTCAGTTGACAGCAAGGACGACGCTTGATATATTTCTTACGATATTGATAATCATTATCATATGTATCGGAAGATCATCTGCACAATATATAGGGGGCTAATCAGTTGAAAAGAAAATCGTATTTTATGATGACAGCTATGTTACTTGTATTGTCTGTATTCATCAGCGCTTGCGGCGGAAATAATAATGGAAGTAATCCGGCTTCATCTTCAGGAGATAAGCAAGAGTCGGCTTCTACTGGAGAGACGAGAAGCTTTAAAACGGTTAAAGGGGATATTCAAATTCCGACCAAGCCACAGCGTATTGTAACGGATTTTTACGGTGGAGAATTGCTGTCCGTGGATGCTAACGTGGTGGGTGTAGAGCCAACTGCGTTTCAAAATCCTTTTCTGACCGATTTGCTGAAGGAACAAGGAACCAAAGAGGTGGGTGATCCGACCAATTTGGAAAAGACGTTGGAACTCAAACCTGATCTGATCGTGGTTATGAAGGATACGAATTATGAGGCTTTGTCAAAAATCGCACCTACCTTGTACATTCCGTACGGTACGACGACTAATATCTATGACACGGTCAAGCTGTTCGGTGATATCGCCGGGGAAAAGGAGAAGGCTGAGCAATTTATTGCTGCATTTGATAAAAAGGCCGCTGAAGGTCGCGCACGTCTTAAAGGTGTGATTGACGAAAAGGCAACTTTCGGTCTGTATGAGCTGACGGACAAGCACGCACTTTGGATCTTTGGCGACAATGCGGGTCGCGGCGGACAAGCCGTGTACAATGCGCTCAAACTGAACATGCCAAAGAAAACAGCTAATTCCAAGGAACAAACGGTGCAGCTTTCGATGGAGGTGTTGCCGCAGTATGATGCAGATTATATGTTCCTGACTACGTATGACCCGGAGAAAAAGGGTGACGCACTCAAACAACTGAAGTCGTCCGCTGTGTGGGGGAATCTTCCGGCGGTGAAGAACAATAGAGTGTTCTTTAACGATTTTGATACGTACTATCGCTACGATCCAATCGCTATTACAGGACAGATTGATATGATCGTAGATATGCTGGTCGAAAGAGAAAAAGAGAATAAAGCTAAACAATAGGTGTGAGATTCTGCGTTGTGACGAATTGTCCAAAACAGATAGGAAGTTGCATAATATACGTCGCAGTATATAGCTAAAACCAGTCCAACATGATTTATGTTTAGACTGGTTTTTTATTTACTATTTCGTCGTAATTTCAATAGTATCTTCTTTTTGTATCCAATCTACCTTGGCCCCCAGCGTTTCGCTGATTAGCCTTAATGGAAGATAACCAATACCATTCACCATGAAGGGCGGATTGGTAAGCTTTACAGCTTTACCGTTCACTTTTGCTTGGCTGGTTTTGAAATTTATTTCTAGAAAGACAGGGTGATCTTCTGCCTTGGACTGATCTATTTTTGCTATTTTGCTGTTGAAATCATAAGCGATCTCGGCCCCCAGTTTATCAAAAACAGAACGAAGGGGAATAAACGCTTGCCCGTTGCGGGTAATGACACCATTACTCAGAGAGACAGGCGAACCATTGAGACGGACAAGAATCGGTTTTTGTACAGGAACTGGTGAACTATACAGAAACTCATAGTCTCCTATACCTAGCTGCGCGTGTTTGTTGACACCCCAGCCCCATAAGGCCCCATCTGCTTTTTGCATGATTACGTGCCGTGGACCTGCTTTGATACTTTGAATATTTTTAGCAAGCAATGTAAAGGGGGCGTTGGATGGTAACTTTTCACCATCTAGAGACGCAACATATACATTCCCAGCTGTGGTGAGGGCGAGTATGGAGCGTTCGGCGAAAAAGGCGTCTTTAACATCTTTTACTCCTGATAATAGCACAGGGGTATTTTCATTGTGATAGGTTGTATTATCTGAGTAACCTGTGACCGTTTCACCCCAGAACCATAACCGTCCTTGTCGATCAATCGCGAGATTGGAACTTCCATTGGTCTTAATTATTTTGATGTCCGATAAGGCTTGAATCTGCGATACGGATAAAGTTTCGGACGGAGTTACATTTTTATCAAATTCTTTGGGCCATGTCCATACAGTACCGTCTTTCTTTAAGGCTATGTTTTTGGAGATAGCAGTAATATCCTTTAATGATGGAACAAGCTCGAAGCCCTGCAAGGACCTTGTATTTTTCCATACACTTCCGTCCTTCTTCAAGAAGATCCAGCGTTCCTCATATTGCGGTCTTTTTTCATAGTAACTATCCAATTCTGTAACATTTTCGATGCCGGATAGGGTTTGAAAAGGAGCAAAGTTGCCACCATTTTCGATTCGATCAGCGGATAATACGGTTCCTTCGGCGTTTAGGGCGAGCACATGATCATTCATAATACGCACGTTTATGATGTTTGGTAGTCCTTCCAGAGAAATGAATTTCACGGATTCAGAAATGTTGTTTCTTGGCACATACCAGGCGGAATGATCTTGTAAGGTAAATATCAGATCGCCTTCCTGGATTATATTCGAAAATGTTCTTACAACGTTTGGCTTATCCTCTACACGAGTCGGTACGGATTGATTATAGCCCCATAACCACAAGCTCCCATCGGATTGAATCAGACTCCCGGAATCATAGGAGCGAATACGGGACGCCGATTCATCACCGGCCGCCCATGCACTGGAGCTGAACAATAACAGCGCGATCATACTGATTAACAGAGTACGTCTTTTCATGCGTTTTTCCTCATTTCTTCATCAATGTATATAAGGTTAAATAACGCCTTGGGGAATATCTCCTTATCAATAGACGAAGAATATATAGAAAAGTTTTCCACAAATCGTTGGATTCCAATAAAATAGCCTCCAAACCCACGAGCAGAGGCGGGTTTGAGAGGCTATTTCTTGAGCATGGAAGCAGAATATGACTTGGGACGGGTTCTTCCAATGGTCAGCCCGTTATTCGGCTGCGCACCATCAATAAGGTTTGTTCTTTGATTTGTCCGATTTCACGAAGAAGTGTGGCTGTTTTGGCCTCGTAGGATTGTTTGACATCCAAGTCCTTTAAGGAGGCAAGGTTAATGTCAACAGTAAGCAGGGCAGATTGAGCAGCGGCTTCGAACAGGATCGCGCCGATGCCAAGATCCGAAATCACATTTTTATTGGACACTTCCACAATGTTATAGGCTTGCGACAATCCGTCTCGGCATACTTCCAGCAGGCGCATGGGTACCTCAATGGCAGCGATCACCGCTGTCTGTAAGGAATGAGTACGATAGCGCTTTTCTTCGTCTGTTTCCTTGGGCAAACGCAGCGCGGTCATATACTGTTCAAAGGATTGGATGTCTGCGACCATTAGTTCCTCACAATGTGTAGACAATCTTTCCATGCTGCTAATGACGTCCGTGATTTGTTCATGGATGTGTGCGTATTTTTCTCCTTGTGAAAGGTTGGCGGTCATAGAGGTCATAGCCGCGCCTAGTGCCGCAGCCAGTGCGGATACACTTCCTCCGCCAGGGGTAGGCGCTGCACTTGCAGCTTCTTTCAGAAAATGTCCGATGGAATGATTCCACGACAGTTCACTCATGAGTAAACCACCTCTCTGGAGTAGTGTTGCAGATGTATCGCTTTGAGCAGATTTTTGTACAAAATCGCAGTCGTCAAGGTCCCAACGCCGCCGGGAACCGGAGAAATGGCATGTACCTTTTCCCCCACGTCTAAAGCGGCATCTCCCACTATTTTTCCCTCTAGCGTCTCATTAATTCCCGCATCTACCAAAATCAGACCGGGATGAACCATATCTTGCGTAATCACATCAGGGCATCCGACTGCTACGAAGGCAATGTCTGCATGGCTCAGATGCTCTGCAATATCACGCGTACCTGCATGACAGGCGGTAACGGTGGCGTTTTCTCTTTGCAACATGTGGAAAAGGGGAAGTCCCACTGTCTGTCCGATGCCCACGAGCGTGACATTTTTGCCTGCCAATGTGTGACCGTAATGCTTGAGCAGCTCGATACAGGCTTGAGGTGTTGCGGGATATAGTCCGGCGTCACCTGTTACAGTAGCCAGCTTGTTATCGGGTGTAATCCCATCAATATCCTTGTAGGGGGCAATGGATTGTTTAATAACGGAGGCGGAAAGATGTTGGGGAAGCGGCAGTTCCAGCATAATGCCATGTACATGGGATGCATCGTTCAGACTGCCGATCAGGTGCAGTAGCTCGGTTTCGCTAACATGACGATCAAACGTATGGAGATGAAATGAGATGCCCAGCTTCTCCGCTATTTTTTGCTTGGTCCGTGCATAGTATGCAGATGCCGGATCACCTTCTACCAATAGGGTTGCCAGATGGGGACGGTGTCCTTGCTGCTTCATTTCTTCTACCTGTGAACGGATCGTTGCATATACTTGCTCAGCTGCTTCTTTGGATTTCATGATAATAGCCATAGTCCGAGCCTCCTCTGAATTTATTGCATAATGGAATCAACAGGGTGTCATGGTCTTGTAAAACGAAAAAAAGTATTTGCACAAGGTCGTCAAGACAGACGAATCCTCTGCAAATACTTCTCCCAGGCGAACGGTACGCTTTTTATGTATGCTCCCTCGTGGTTCATTCCACTGACTTCGCCAGTCACATACAGCGTTATTATACCTTATATTTTAACAAACAATCATCAGAAAAGAAACCCGCGAACATTTGGAAAACGGGTTATGTTACTTGTCTATATGACAAATGTCATATACACGAACTGACGTTTATGACTACAGCGCCTAGAGCGTTCTCCTTATACTGAGATTAGATCAACATGTACGCCTAACAGGATCAAGGTATAGGCGTCATCTTTAAGGAGGATCATAATGAGTATGACACAACTCCCATTAGCCCAATTGAAAAAAAATATGGCTCCCTACGAGAAAATAAACACGAAATCCAGCGTTCTGCAACTTATCAATACCTTGGGTCCACTGATCCTATTGTGGTATGCTGCTTATCTTAGCCTGTCGGTTTCGTACTGGCTGACGCTTCCCATTGCCATTGTTGCATCGGGGTTTGTGGTACGGACGTTTATTATTTTTCATGATTGTGGTCATCAATCCTTCTTCAAAAGCCGCAAGCTGAACGACATTGTGGGAACGATTACAGGTATTATTACGCTCTGCCCTTATCACCAATGGAAAAATAGTCACGCGATCCACCATGCAACCAGCAGTAATCTGGATAAAAGAGGCACAGGTGACATGTGGGTGCTTACGGTAGAAGAGTACACAGAGGCTTCCACATGGACACGGTTGGCCTATCGCATATACCGAAATCCTTGGGTTATGTTCGGACTAGGTCCGATCTATACTTTTTTGATTTCCTATCGCTTTAATATCAAGACAGCCAAACGCAAGGAAAAAATGAACACTCATGTGACGAATATATCCATCGTTGCATTGTATGCACTGTTGTGCTGGGCTATTGGATGGCAGGCCTTCCTTCTCGTACAGGCACCTATCTTTTTTGTATCCGGTATGTTGGGAATCTGGCTATTCTATGTACAACACCAATTTGAGGATTCTTATTTCGAGCACGATGAAGAGTGGAGTTATATTAATGCAGCCGTAGAAGGCAGTTCTTACTACAAGCTTCCTAAAGTATTGCAATGGATTACGGGCAATATCGGATTTCATCACGTTCATCACCTGAGTCCCAAAGTTCCAAATTATAATTTGGAAAAAGCACATGAAGCGACACCGTTACTTCAAAAGGCGACCACGATCACAGTGAGTAGCAGTCTGCAATCGTTGAAGTTCCGACTTTGGGATGAAAATACGAAAACCTTTTTGACCTTTAAACAAGTGAAGCCGCTCCTCAGCAAACGTGTTGCAGTTACGAAACCCATGCCTACACCTGTTGTAGGCACAGAAAGAAAATAACGTTGAACAAAACCTGGTATGATAAGATAAGGAATATAAGTCATGTGAAGTAGAAGAGGGTGGGCAGGATGCAAAAATGGTATCAGATCTTCCAAAGGAATACAGGGCTTAGCCCTTATGTGTGGGTCGTCTTTTATATCCTGCCCTTTTACTACTTTAGCTCTTCATCTACAAGTCATATTATTCTGGGTACTGCTATTATTTTGGTATTCTTTGCATGTTATGTACTGGCTTTTGTCTCAAAAGGCTGGCTCATATACTTTTGGACCAGTGTACAGATTGTCATATCGATTACCATGACACTGCTGTTCAGCTATATGTACTTTTCCATATTTATCGCCTATTTGATCGGTAATATTAAAAGTAAGGCTGCATTTACGACGCTGTATATTATTTTAATGGTTATTACGATTGGATTGATCAATTATGGTTTTGTTTCTCAGAATCCCGTTTTTATTAAACAGATTCCTTTTATCCTGCTTAATCTGATCGGTGTGATTCTCCTTCCGATTACGAATTTTAATCGCAACAAAAGCGATCGGCTCCAAGTCCAATTAGAGGATGCCAATAAGAAAATATCGGAATTGATTAAGCTGGAGGAACGGCAAAGAATTGCGCGTGACCTGCACGATACCTTAGGTCAGAAGTTGTCACTCATTGGGCTGAAGAGCGATTTGGCGGGCAAACTGATGGATCAGTACCCGGAGCGGGCGCATGTCGAAATTAACGATGTTCGTCTCACGGCAAGAAGCGCGTTAAAAGAGGTACGGGAAATGGTTACTCAAATGCGCGGTATGCGACTAGAGGATGAGCTACTACGTATTCGGCAGATTTTAAAGGCTGCTCACATTGAATTAACTCTAGAGGGCGACCCGAAGCTGGAGCATACATCATTAATGAATGAAAATGTTCTTAGCATGTGTATGAAGGAAGCCGTAACCAATGTAGTGAAACACAGTGGAGCTACCGCTTGCTCCATCACGATTGAGCCGTCTCGTAAGGAATTAACTCTTCGGATTCAGGATAATGGAGTCGGTATTACGAGAGAAAATGGAACCCTTCGTGGAAACGGCCTGCAAGGTATGAAGGAAAGGCTCGAATTCGTGAACGGATGTATGGAGCTGCGTTCAGATCAGGGAACGACCTTGGTCATTAAAGTGCCCAATATCCCTGAAAAGCCGAACGAGGAGGTGGGGCCATGATTCGAATTGTCATTGCAGAAGACCAGCGTATGCTGCTGGGTGCTCTAGCTTCTCTGCTAGACTTGGAAGAGGACATGAAAGTAGTCGGAAAAGCAAGCAACGGGGAAGAAGCTATAGAACTGGTGAAGCTGCATCAACCGGATATATGCATTATGGACATCGAAATGCCAATAAAGAGCGGATTGGATGCGGCTGAAGAACTCAAAGGCTTGAACTGCAAGATGCTGATTTTAACTACGTTTGCCCGCCCTGGGTATTTTGAACGAGCGATCAAGGCGGGGACACACGGTTATCTACTCAAGGACAGTCCCAGTGAAGAGCTGGCTTCCTCCATTCGCAGTATTATGGCAGGTCGGCGTATCTATGCTCCGGAACTGGTCGATGATGCTTATGCCGAAGTCAACCCGCTAACAGAGCGTGAAAAGACCGTCTTGGCGCTCATCGCTGACGGAAAGAACACAAAAGAGATTGCTGGTGAACTGTATTTAACGACAGGGACGGTGCGCAATTATATTTCAGTCATTCTCGATAAGTTGGGTGTCAGTAACCGGATCGAAGCGATTACACGTTTTAATGAAAAAGGTTGGTTTAAATGAGAAACAGAGACGCTATGAAGCAAAATATAGCGCTCTGTTTTTTTGTTTTATCCATAGATTTGGTATGCCTTTAGCGTACTACCTTGTGATACAATAGGATAGTTGTCCACAGGATGGACTGGAGTACAAGGAGGAGCAGAACCGCATGAAACAAGCCCCATTTATAGCCGTTGAAGGGCCCATCGGAGCAGGCAAAACGACGTTAGCTTCGATGCTTTCAACCGAGCTACATTGGCCGATAATCAAAGAGATTGTCGAGGAGAACCCATTTCTCGATAAATTTTATCAGAATATAGATGAGTGGAGTTTCCAGTTGGAAATGTTCTTCCTCTGCAATCGGTATAAGCAGTTGGAGGATACTGGTCTGCAATATATCGAGAAAGCTCAGCCTGTTATTTCTGATTATCATATCTACAAGAATTTGATTTTTGCTGAACGTACGCTTAAGGGTGTGAAGCTCGAAAAATATCGTCAAATCTATCATTTGCTCACAGATGATATGCCTAAGCCGGACATTATCATTTATATCAAAGCAGATTTGGATACCTTGCTGGGGAGAATTCGCAAGCGTGCACGCTCTTTTGAACAGGAGATGGACCCTGCCTATCTGGAGCAATTGATCATAGATTATGATAAAGGCATGCAGTTTCTCGCTGAACAGTCCCCTTCCCCTCGTATATTGACCGTGAACGGGAATGAAATTGATTTTGTAGAAAATCAGGCACAATTTAAACAAATTGTTTCCGATGTAAAGGAGCTTATATAGTGAATAATTACAACATTCCTGCAAATGCCTTGATTACGGTAGCGGGCACAGTGGGTGTAGGTAAATCCACGTTGACCGGTGCTTTGGCCGGACGCCTTGGTTTTAAAACCTCTTTGGAGCAGGTCGATCATAATCCCTATCTGGAGAAGTTTTATCACGATTTCGAAAGATGGAGCTTTCATTTGCAAATTTATTTTCTCGCGGAACGCTTCAAGGAACAAAAGAATATTTTCCTGTCTGGTGGAGGCTTTGTGCAGGATCGTTCTATTTATGAGGACACAGGCATTTTTGCGAAAATGCATGCCGATCAGGGAACGATGAATCCTACCGATTATGAAACGTATACTAGCCTGTTTGAGGCGATGGTGATGACACCGTTTTTCCCTCACCCTGATGTGCTGATCTATCTGGAAGGCAGTTTGCCCTCCATTCTGAGTCGGATTGAGGAGCGCGGTCGCGAGATGGAGATCCAGACCGAGCGTTCTTATTGGGAGCAAATGCATCGCAGATATTCCAATTGGATCAACGAATTTGATGCCTGTCCTGTACTGCGTCTGAACATTGATGAGTATGATGTACATGACCCTGCTTCCATGGATGCTATTTTGGAAGAAGTAGGAAAAGTAATATCAAAAAAATAGAGATATAACCCCAAATAACTGACAGGGACTGTGGTACAATCAGTATAAATTAAGCTGATAGACCGCAGTCTTTTTTTGTCGAATAAACATGTTGAAGCACGAGATATGACTAACGGTATAGTGGACAAGTTTAGGCTGGAATGCGAGAATAGGTACATATGAATTGTAATGACTCACGGGAAGGATGGGATACTGTGATGCGTTTTGGTATTGTTGGAACCAACTGGATAACAGAGAGGTTTATTCAAGCTGCGATGGAGACGGACGAATTTTCCCTGACGGCGGTATACTCACGCACAGAGGATAAGGGCAAAGCTTTTGCTGACAAATATAACAGCCAGCCGGAGGTTTTTACAGACCTGGCGCAAATGGCCGCAAGTGACCAGGTCGATGCCGTATATATTGCCAGCCCCAATTCCTTACATGCGGAGCAGGCGATCTTATGTATGAATCACGGAAAGCACGTGTTGTGTGAGAAACCTTTTGCGTCTAATGCAGCAGAGGTGAAGAGTATGATCGAAGCCGCGCGCAACAACGATGTTCTGCTGATGGAGGCCGTTAAATCCACACTTATGCCTAACTTTAAAATAATAAAGGATCATATGTATAAAATAGGCCGGGTTCGGCGTTATTTTGCAAGCTACTGTCAATACTCCTCCCGCTTTGATGCTTTTAAGCAAGGTAAGGTATTGAATGCGTTTAACCCGGCCTTTTCCAATGGTTCCCTGATGGACCTTGGCGTGTATTGTTTGTATCCTATGGTGACTTTGTTCGGCAAACCTGAGGAGGTTCGGGCGGTTGGTGTGCTTTTATCCTCTGGTGTCGATGGCGAGGGCAGTATCGTGATGAAGTATCCTGATATGGATGCTATCGTCATGTATTCCAAAATTACAGATTCCTATCTGCCTGCTGAAATTCAGGGTGAGAATGGAACGATGGTGATCGACAAAATCAGTCAGCCCTATGAGGTGAAAATTCATTATCGGGACGGCACGATTGAGGATCTGACCAAAGCTCAGACGCGTGAGCCCATGTATTATGAAATTCAGGAATTTATAGATCTGATCAAGATTGGTGAACGCAACAGTTCCATTAACTCTTTGGAGTGTTCACTTACAGTCGCTGAAGTGATGGAGGAGGCAAGACAGCAATTCGGCCTTCGTTATGAAGCAGATTTGAAAAATACTTCTGCACATTAGTCAGTGGAATGATCGAAATTGCAATGCACAAAGGGCTGCCGATTTTGCAAACTTTGCAAATATACGGTTAGCCTTATTTGGCTTTGTAGCCCTAAAAGGGTAAAGCAGTTATCCTTCTCCTCAATCGCTAGGTCACTTAACACCTCGTTTTTACAAATTACTATATTTCCTAAAACAACGTATTAACATTTGATTGATATGATCATATTTATAACTTTTACATATTAACTACACAGAGGAGTGTACACATGTTTAAGAAGTTTCAAAAATGGTCAGCAACATCTATGTCTGTTGCTCTTGCACTAGGTTTGATTACGGGCATGTCAGCCTTGCCTGTCCATGCTGAGTCATCAGGGAATACAGATCATGGTATTAGTAAAGTTACAGCTACATTTTATGGAGACACAAAAGGTTCCAAAGGATTTACCTGGTATACTTCAAAACTTTCCACGAAGAGCACTGTTCAAGTAATCAAGAAAACGGCTTCTGAAGCTGATTTTACGAGTGCTCTTACATTTGAAGGGACTTCTTCTCCATCGACCAATTCTCCAGAAGAGCTTGTCCATAAAGCTGTAGCTACAGGTCTTCAAGCGGACACAGCTTATTATTATCGTGTGGGTGATGCAGCGCGCGGGATATGGAGCGAAACAGGTACGTTTCAAACGGCTCCTAAGAGCGGCGAATTTACCTTCATTGATTTAGCTGATACACAAGCGAAAAGCGAAGATGAAGCCATATTGTCTTCACAGACGCTCGAAAAAGCACTTCAAACTGTAGGTAATGCTCAGTTTGTAGTCCACAACGGAGATATCGTAGACACCGGTACCAAAGAAGAGCAGTGGGACTGGTTGTTGGGACATTCACAAAAAAGTCTTTTGAATACAACCATTGTTCCTTCAGCAGGTAATCATGAGGATGAGAACTACGCTTTTTATGATCACTTTAATATTAATCAACCAGCTGGTTCTGCTACTAAAACAGGAGCGTACTACTCCTTTGATTACAGCAATGCTCACTTTATCGTACTGAACTCCAATGAGGACTCAGAGAAATATGCCAATTTTTCTGAAGATCAAGTCGCATGGTTAAAGAAAGATGCTGCGGCAGCCAAAAAGGCAGGTGCAAAGTGGATCATTGTTAACATTCACAAAGGTCCCTACACTACCTCTAATCATGCAACAGATTCTGACATCATGGATAACAATGGAGTTCGTAACCAAATCGCTCCACTCATGGACAAACTTGATATCGACTTTGTCGTGCAGGGGCACGATCATATTTACGCTCGTACGAAGCCAATCAACCAAGAGGGTAAAGCAACAACGCCAACCAAATTAAAAGATACATTAAATGAAAAGACGATTGAATATAGTGTGAATCCGGATGGAAGTATCTATGTCATCCCAGCAACTGCTGGCCCCAAAGTCTACTACAAGAACCCGAGTGAAAAACTTGGAGATAAGTACTATAATCTCTTTGAGCTAGCTGAAGAGAATCATGCGGCAGTATATGGCCCGGATCCGAGTGACAATCGTAGACCTGTACGAGGACAGGTACAGAATTTTGTTGGCATCACCGTAGACGAAAATAAACTTACAGCCGTAACGTACGAAATTGATCAAAACAAAAATGATGCCAAACCTTTTATTGTGGATCAATTCGGAATCATCAAAAAATATCAGTAAAATTGATTAATGGTTTCTAAATAATCATAAAAGGATATCCTACAGTCTGGTCGGCTGCATGGATATCCTTTTTCATTTTCTTATAGGGACTTTCTTATAGAGACGTCTGATGTTGTGCTTGTAATACTTACGCCCTGTTCGGAAGCGGGTAAACCGTACATAATGCTATTAAGAGATCCAAAGTTCAAAAGTAGTCAATTTTACATATAGAAATTTTCTTGCAAAATATGGAGGGATAAAGCGATGGCTTATCAAGAAATCAATGGAGTACGCGTATGGGGATCACCTGACCCGGGAGCACTATCTCAAGCCCGCACATGTGCCGAAAATGGTAATGTGATTCAGGCGCTACTGATGGCAGATCATCATAAAGGCTACAGTCAGCCGATTGGCGGTGTGATGGTGTATGACGGACAAATTTCACCTTCAGGTGTAGGGTATGATATCGGCTGCGGGAATAAGGCGGTAAGATCCAAGCTGTTTGCCGCAGATATTATGCCACGTATTTCAGCCGTGATGGATGAGATTGCACGTCATATTTCGTTTGGCGTAGGCCGTGTGAATGCAATTCAGGTAGACCATGAGCTGTTCGATGACCCGGATTGGGCAGTATATGCGGCGATTGGGAAACAAGAACATGACAAACTGAAGTCCTTGGCGAGGGAACAGCTGGGTACAGTAGGGAGTGGTAATCACTTTGTTGATGTATTTGTGGAGGAAGCGACAGGACAGGTCTGGATTGCCAATCATTTCGGCAGCCGAGGCTTTGGGCACAAAACAGCAAGCGGGTTTCTAAATTTGGCTGCAGGACGGGAGTTTCTCGGAAAGGCGCCGGGAGAACATATGGATCAGCCGCCTGTACTGCTGGATATGAACAGTGAGCTGGGAGACATGTACTACCGTGCGATGCGCCTTGCCGGACGCTATGCGTATGCGGGACGTGACTATGTGATAGAACAAGTGCTTGGTATTATGGGGACCGAAGCGGATTTTACGGTGCATAACCACCATAATTACGCGTGGAAGGAACAGCATGATGGACGCGACACCATTGTAGTCCGCAAAGGCGCAACCCCCTCGGCCCCTGGCCAAATGGGCTTTATTGGAGGAAGCATGGGCGATATCTCGGTGATTGTGCGTGGGAAAGATTCGGTAGAAAATCGGGATTCCTACTATAGTACAGTCCATGGCGCAGGTCGTATTATGAGTCGTACCCAGGCAGCCGGTAAAATGAATTGGAAAACCCGCACACGGAGTGGTGGACAAATCACGGATGTACAGATGAAGGAGGCTGTTCGGAACTACGGTGTCGAGCTGCGCGGAGCAGGTACAGACGAAAGTCCGTTCGTCTACCGCAAACTGCGCGAGGTACTGGACGCTCATTCCGAGACCGTGGAAGTTATGCATGTGCTGAAGCCAATCGGGGTATGCATGGCTGGGGCCAATGAGTTTGACCCGTATAAGGATTAATGAAAAGAGAAGGAAGAACGGGGCTGTACCCATAAAAAAGACGATGCCCGGCAGAAGTGTTCATTCGCCGAGCATCGTATTTAAAGTACATATATGCGTATATAATAGAAGGAACTCATGGCTTGATGTGCTTGTTGAGCAGCTCTAAATCTTACAGTTGATCAGCAAAAAGCTGTTCTTTAATATAAGCGACTGGCATCTCTTGGCCTGTCCACAGTTCGAAGGCTAATGCGCCCTGCCACAGCATCATGCCCAGACCGTTAATGGCGGTTGCACCTACGGATTCAGCTTGTTCCATCAGCTTGGATTTAGCTGGGCTGTATACTACATCGGTTACAATCAGATCGGAACGAAGCATGGACACATCCTCAATTACACTTTTGCCTTCCAGCGGTTTCATACCCACACCTGTACCATTAGCGAAAATATGACTTGTAAGAATCTCTTCACGCAGCTTCTCCTGATTCTCTAATGCATAGATATTCGCCTTGACTTGGGCATGTTTCATCTCTTCATTAATCATACGGACATTTTCTTCCGCCCGGGCAAAGAACTGGTCATTACGAGCGAAAATTGAAATTTCAGCGAGACCAGCTCGAGCGGCTTCAATAGCAATCGGCGTTGCAGCACCGCCTGAGCCGACGAGTGTCATTTTCTTACCTTTCAGATCAATGCCGTTCTCCTGCAAGTTACGAACATAACCTGATCCATCTGTACTGTAGCCTTTCAGCTTACCATCCGTATTCACGACAGTGTTGACGGCACCTGTAAATTTAGCGCTGTCGTCTAGCTCGTCAAGATACTGGAGTATAGCTGTTTTGTTAGGCATGGACACGTTATAACCGCGTATGTTCAGAGCGCGCATCCCCCGTACGACCTCTTCAAGCTGTTCATTGCCTACTTCAAAGGCCATATACGCGTTATTTAGGCCCAGCTTTTCAAACGCAAGATTATGCATAGCCGGGGACAAAGAGTGTCCGATCGGTGTAGCTAGCAGTCCGATTAATTGTGTTCTTCCGTCAATACGTCCAGCATTTTTCATGATATAAGCCTCCAAGTAACGTGTGTAGTTTAATGAAACACTTTTTTATATCGATAAGCAACAAACACGGCCAGCAAAATACTGACTACAGCAATCGCAATATCCAGAATGAATACGGAGGTAATTCCCAGACTTTTGGACATGCTCCCGGTAGCCAAAGGCATCAGGATGAACGATAGGCTGGCTGCTATGTTTACGAGAGAAGTCGTAGTTCCTTTGTTCTTGCGGAAAAATTCCGTCATTACCGTAAGGGCAATTTGGAATATGCCTGCGGTAGACAAGCCGATTAAGAATGAACTGATCAAGGTAGCGACAGGATTGTGCCATACAATTAAAGCCAGCAAAGAAAGCAGGGCAATAAGCGGATACACAATCATGACGGTAATGGGCCTAATGAATCTACCAAGTACCATAGCCAACAAAATAACGGAAACTAGTGAACCTATACTATAGTAGCTAAGCAGCTTAATGGCGCTGGCTTTGTCCATGCCAAGAGCCTCTTGTCCAAAGGTAGGAAGCCATAGCTGCACGATCATGAACAATACAGTTGAAGTAAAACCGATAATAATCAGAGACAAACCTTCTTGCCAAAACTTAGGCTCGCTGTGGAACGAATCCGTTGATTGACCAGTCTCGGCTGGAGCCTTTTGTTCCTCGGCTTTGTGGTTGGGGAAAGCGGTCATTGACAAGAAAATCCCGTTCAGCAGATAAATTCCTGCTGGAATAAAGAAGGAATATCCATAGAACATATCGTGATTAATAAAAAATGCAATCATGAAAGGAATAACAATGGCACCGATCGAGATGGATGCTTTGACTAGGACGGTTGCAGACCCGGCTTTTTTTCCGAACCCTTCAATGAGTGCGGGATAAGTCCCCGCATCCATCATCGAGTTGCAGAGCCCTGCGATAATGGCAAACACGAATGCCAAGGTGTAGTTAGGTGCAAGCGGAATACCGATTAGGAAGATTAAATAAGCAAATGATGCAATAACAATCAGTGGTTTCCTTCCGTATTTATCTGACATTTTTCCGGCTACTCCGAGAGCGAGCAGTTTACCGATTCCAATCGCTGACACCAGATAGCCGATGGCTGCTTTATCCGTGTTCAATTGCACGGTCAGAAAGCTCATATTCGACGAGAGAATAACATTAATCATACCCAGAAGAAAATAGTTGATATAAAGCCCTGTTGCCATTCTGATATAAGGATTTTTCATAAGTGTAACTCCCAACATAAATTTTAGATCAATGGCCTAGGTAGGCATCGTCCAGGTGTATTAAAGTACGCCCACAAACAAGTGAAAATATTCACATAATGTCTATGTCTTAATTATATAAGGGGTGATATTATAAATCCAATGCATATTTTTATCGTTTTTCATAGTTTGGGTCTATAATTTAAAATATGAATTAAAGAAGGGAATTACATAATTATGAACCTGAAGCACTTACAATATTTTCGTGTACTTGCGGAGATGGAGCATTTTACTCAGGCAGCTATGCGGCTATGTATCACTCAACCCAGTTTAAGTCATGCGATTTCAGAATTAGAAAAGGATTTGGGCGTTCATCTGTTTGAGAAGCAGGGGAGAAATATTCGATTAAACAAATACGGACGATTTTTTCTGAAGTATGTGGAGCACGCGATGGATGAATTGGAAAAGGGGGAGCATAACTTACGGGAATTAGTGAGTCCAAGTCATGGTAATATAGATTTGGCGTTCATTTACACACTAGGTTCACACTTCATTCCAGCAATAATCCAAGCCTTTTCAGCTCTGGATGCCCGTAAAGACATTTCCTTTTCGTTTCACCAAGGGAATACGAACGATATTATTCAAGGCCTGAAGCAGGAACACTATGACGTGGCGTTCTGCTCTCACGTGGAAAATGAACCGGATGTGGAGTTTATTCCGTTGGCTCAGCAGGAACTGGTGGTCATTGTTTCGCCTGATCATCCACTGGCTTCTCTGGACCAAATTGATCTCAAGGATACAGCAGATTACCCGGTGATCTTCTTCAACAAAAAGAGTGGGGTTCGGCCCATTATTGAGAATTTGTTTGCCAAGGCGGGCGTTACGCCACAGATTATTTGCGAGATTGAAGAAGATACGGCAATGGCAGGACTGGTGTCTATCAATTACGGGATCGGAGTTATGCCCCGCATTTCATCGTTAGATTATTTTAACGTCAAAACATTGCCTATTATTAATCCAGAATACGAGCGTTTTATCTACCTAGCCAGCATTAAAAATAGATATTTATCCCCGGCAGTAGTAGAGTTTCGGAACTTTGCCCTAAGTTACGGCAAGGAGTTTTATCTGAAAACGCATCAGCGTGTCTAAGCCGGAGTCTCGCAATATTTAAACTTGATAAATTTTAAATTGTGTTCTATACTTCATCATCGACACAAGCAATGTGAAATGATTCACGTTTTGATACTACAAGACTTACTTACAAAAGCAGGTGAATTCATGATGAAACGTACTTCTTTTCCAGTGGCGACAGGACTTTATGTAAACTATCTTTTGTTCGGCATGTTTAATATTATGCTGGCATCGCACATGTCCTTTTTAACAGAGCATTTGCATACAGATCAGGCGGGCATCAGTCTCTTGGTTTCTGCGATGGGATTTGGCAGGTTGTTTACCCTGTACATATCCGGGGTGCTCTCCGACCGTTATGGTCGTAAGCCGTTTATTGTGGCAGCCGGGCTACTGATGGCTGTATTCTTGGTCGGTATACCGCTGAGTTCCAGCTTTGAGATGGCGATCGTACTGGCTGTGCTGGCAGGCGTAGCGAATTCTTTTCTTGATTCAGGTACTTATCCAGCGCTGATCGAAGCTTTCCCCCAATCCTCTGGTTCGGCTACAGTATTGGTGAGAGGTTTTATATCCGTTGGGGCGGCATTTTTACCGCTAATGATTATCTTTTTTATGAATCACGATATTTTCTACGGGTTCTCTTTCTTTTTACCTGCCCTCATATTTGCTTTGAATGCAATGTACTTGTTCAAAATGAAGTTCCCAGACATGCGCGTGCAGCCCGCCAAGGGGCAAAGTGGCGGTAATTCTGTATCAAGCCTAGCGGGAAAATTGGAGGCAAATGACCGGAGTAAGCCGCGGTTTTGGCAGGAAGGGCTATGCCTTATCTTGCTCGGATTTACGGGACCTACCTTGCTTTATATTGTGCAGTTATGGTTGCCTACTTTTGGACAACAGTTTATCGGTATGACCGAATCAGAGTCTCTCAGATTATTAGTTTATTACAATATGGGTTCGCTGGTTTCCGTGTTTGTATTGGTCATTGTGTTAAGAAAATGGGTTAAACCAGTTCACATTATTCTTATTTATCCATGTATTTCCCTGTTGGCTTTTGGAGCGCTTCTCCTTTTCAAGTCAGGGGCTGCGTCCATTATTTGTGCGAGTGTTATCGGGTTTTCAATATCAGGTGTACTTCAGCTGACATTAACCGTAATGAGTGAATTTTTTAGTCAACGAAAAGGACAGATTACCGGGTTTGTTTATACAGCAACCTCGCTTTCATACACGATCATTCCTGTGTTTACAGGCTTTCTGTTGAAACATTCTCAGATATCGAGTGTTTTTATGCTAGCTATTATTGTGAATGTGCTAGGGATCGTACTGGCGGTGTTTGTTAATTTTCGGTACAGTTTAGTTTTTCCAGCAAGTCGCAAATTGTCGCCTAAAATTGCACTTGAACCCAAATAACGACGACTGGATCATATCATCTGCATGCTTATTCAGAATGCGTTATACTATGAATTATTGTACATGTTCGACTTGAAACTGTAATTTGGGAGTGAGAAAGAGATGGCTAAAATCGTAAAGGTGAAAGATGTCCTGATTGGTGAAGGAGCGCCAAAAATTTGTGTGCCCATGGTGGGAGAAACGTTGGAGCAGTTGA
Source organism: Paenibacillus sp. SEL3 (assembly GCF_054602585.1). Classification (NCBI taxonomy): domain Bacteria; kingdom Bacillati; phylum Bacillota; class Bacilli; order Caryophanales; family Paenibacillaceae; genus Paenibacillus; species Paenibacillus sp. SEL3. The sequence continues at coordinate 4,246,857 of NZ_CM137725.1, forward strand.
AGGAAGAAGCTACTTATTTACGTACGCTCGACCTGGATATCGTGGAGTGGAGAGTCGATTTTTTCGAACATGTGGAGGATCTGGAAAAGGTAAAGGCTGCCTTACATGAAATTCGGTCTATTTTAGCCAATATTCCACTCGTATTTACGTTCCGTAGCGCTCGGGAAGGCGGAGAAAAGGAAATCAGTGCGGCGAGTTATGTGGAATTGAATCGTACAATAGCCGCAACGGGGCAAGTCGAACTTATTGATGTAGAGCTTTTTAATGAGGAGGCTGATGTGAAGACGCTGGTAGAAGCAGCACATAAGCATAACGTGTATGTGATTATATCTAATCATGACTTTCATAAGACGCCGTCGAAGGAGGAGATTGTTTCCCGATTATGCAAGGCGCAGGAATTGGGAGGCGATCTGCCTAAGATAGCAGTGATGCCGACCAATACAGCCGATGTGCTCACTTTGCTGGATGCCACGCGTACTATGGCAGAAGAGCATGCAGATCGGCCGATTATTACGATGTCGATGGCGGGGAAAGGTGTCGTGAGCCGCCTGACCGGAGAACTGTTTGGTTCGGCTTTGACCTTTGGTGCCGCTAAGAAAGCTTCCGCACCGGGGCAGATTCCTGTCACTGAACTGAGAGAGATATTGACGGTGCTGCATAGCCATTCTTAAAAGACGGATGGCATGCTCGCCAGTCAGTAATATATCCGCAGTGAACCAAAAAGGAAGGCCCCCATGCGATAAGCATGCTGGAGCCCTCCTTTTTGGTGTAACTCTTAATTCAATCCCCGAGTAGGTTCATATAACTCCCAACCTAGATTCAGCGTTTGAATAATATAGTCTGCGACTTCTTCCGCATCCAACTGATCTGTATCGATCTTGGAGTGATTCACCGCGTAGATGTCCTGTCTGGAACGGAATAAATCCTCAATTTCCCCTAAAGTCTTGTTTTGTAGATTAGGACGGGTGTCAATCAGCATCTTGAGCCGATCTTTCCAGGAATCCCAATTTAAATCCAAGAAGAAAACAATCGATGAAGCCAAACAAGCTTGCTTCACCTCTTCCTGTAAAAATGCACCACCGCCAACGGAAATGATTTTAAGGCGTGTGTTGCTGCACAGCTTCAAAATATGCTCTTTTTCAATCTCACGGAAACGCTTCTCTCCATAAGTCTTGAAAATCTCTGTTGTTGGCATGTTGTACTCTTGTTCAATCTCCTGGTCAATGTCCACGAAATCGCGATACAGCTTGCGCGCTAGATGGGAACCGATCGTTGTTTTACCTACACCCATAAAGCCGATGAGCACAATATTTTGTTCTTTTAATGGAATCTCACTATTGTTTTGCACGATAACCACTCTTTTCTCACCAGTAATGTTGAGATGTAACGCTTCAAAGCACTAAATACATTATACGTTCATCAACCGTGTCATTCAATAGTATAGATCACATCAGCAATGAGGTATACGATAAAAGGGACTCTGAATACCAATTAAGTGATAAACAGCAGGCAAACGAAACAAGGTATTCAAGTATTGTTTAATGTGTAAATTGAAGAAAAACAAACTTGTACAAGTATAAAAGAGGCAATTTTATGTACTAAATTGAAAAAAAGGACATATTTTGCCGAGAAATATATTGAAATTACTGGAAGTGTGATTATAATAGAATTATACAAATTGTAAATGTAATCGCTCTATTTACAATTTGTGCTTTATATAATTTATGAGACAAAATTACTTTGAACCAAAAACCAAGTATACATATGCAAATAGTTGAATGATGCTTTATAGACGTGTATCGGTCATTGGGTTCATTGTGCGAAGGTGGTGATACGGTCTACACGTTCTAGTCAACGAAGAGTTGGAACAATGAAAAATATCTACGAGAGGGATGAATTGACATGAAAACAAACACAGCTAACGTATTGAAAAAGGGAATCAGTATCGCTTTATCAGGAATGTTGGTCGCCTTATTTGTCGGCAATTATTCTGCACATGCAGCTCCAGAAGTCGTTCATAAGACCATACTTGTTAAAGCTGGAGAAGTTTACGATGGTAAAGGCAAGACTGTAGTGGCTGATCCCGATACCTTGGGAGATGGAAGCCAGAAAGAGGCCCAAAAGCCTATTTTCAAGCTTGAAAATAATGCAACACTGAAAAATGTGATCATCGCTGCCCCTGCTGCGGATGGGGTGCATGTATATGGCAACGGCACAATCTCCAACGTAACGTGGGAGGATGTCGGTGAAGATGCCTTGACGCTTAAAGAACCAGGCACGGTAAACATTACGGGTGGTGGAGCGTTCCACGCATATGATAAAGTATTCCAAATTAATGCCGAAGGCACGATTAACATTAAAAACTTTAGAGCCGATGATATCGGTAAGCTGGTTCGCCAACTTGGGGGCTCTACTTTTAGAGTGAATATGACTTTGGATAACTCGGATATTTCCAATGTAAAGGACTCGATCCTGAGATCGGACGGTCCTAACAGCAAAGCTAAAATTACGAATACTCGTTATCATAATGTAAAACAATTGTTCAAAGGTTTTAAATCCAGTAATACGAGTGAATCCGGCAATACTCAATATTAATTGGTATAGAAGAGAGTAAGGATAGGAGTACGGATGTGATAAGGGGCTGCCCAACAGGTCGTATGATCTGCTTGGGCAAGCCCCTTTTTGGGTGCAGCGAGTTACCCCAAAATGATCTGGGCTTCGTTCGGAACGAGGACTGTGATATGATCGTGCTATTACATTTTATACAAAAAAGTTGGGTGGCTATGAATTCTTTTCATAAATATGTGAATGTTGACGGTACCTTAAATGATACGCTGGTGCGGAATCGTGAGGTTTTATATACAGGTACGAATGGCCGGCATGTGGAACGTTTTTACGTGTCATCCTCTGAAAGTTATATATTTAAACCGCTAACCAACGATGATCAGAAGGGGCGGGAGAGATGGGTGTATGAGCATGTGCTTCCTGCGTTATCACCGATCTATCCCCGATTGCTAGCCTGGTCTGATGCAGGTGTGGATGGCGGAGAAGAATGGATGGTTTTTGAGGATCTTGGTCCGTTACATCATCTACACGCAGACGAAACTTTATTGCGAGCTGTTAGACTTGTTGCATGGTGGCATGCTTTGCCGACGGATCGTTTTGCTGGGATACCGCTGCGGGGACCAAAGCCACTCATTCAGGAGATGGTGTCCGAGCTATACACGCGCAAGCCGGATGTGTTACAGCTTTGCAGCTCACTAGGATTATCTAAGCAACAGATGCAGCGTATGTATGTACAGCTGGAGCATGTATCTTTTTCACAGCAGCTTGTACTGTCTCATGGTGATCTTCATCCGGGGAACTATGCGCTGAGCGGGGAACGGCTTATGGTGCTGGATTGGGAGCATACTCATCTGAACACACCGCTGTGGGATGTATATCACCTGATCGACATGTCCCATCCGTTGTTTCCCCGACGCATGACGTCCGAATTGCGTATTCGTATACTGGACACCTACGTGGAGCAGCTGGAGCTGTTGGGGATAAGAGTGGATCGAACGGCTTTTATGCTGGAATATGACATGTTTGCTGTGGTATTTTCGCTCTGGATGCTGTTGTTAATCACAAGTGATTTGCAAAGGATTGGAACGCACCTGCATAGAAACGGCGACAAATGGTCAAAAGAGCAATTAGAGTCCCAGTTGGACGAAACGTTAGCCTGTTTGAACCAGTGTGCTGCGATGATGGATTGGGGACAAGCCCAGCGATGTAGATAGTAGCTTAAGACATAGACCGTATTTAGTTAGCCAAAGAAGGTAGGGAATATATCCATGAAAAAAGTTGGTTTGGTCATGAGAAAAATACAATTTGCTGAAGCACAGGGTCCACGTATTTTTGCAGAGCGTCTGAAGCAGATCGGGTTGGAATTGGGGGTGGACATCGTATTTGTATCACCGGAGCGCCATGTGAGCAGTCATGACTGGCTTCCGGGTTATGAACACGAAAAAGGCGACCTGGTCAATTATGACGTCGTACTGGACCAACTCCATGAGCAGCAGATTGAGCACGTTATTTATACGGTATCTGGCTTTACCTATTTGAACATGTTTTTTAAAAACAGCGTGCTTTTTCCGCATAGTTTTCCTGATCCGGCACTGACAGGCTATGAAATGATGAAGCCTTTTTATCAGATCGTGGACAAGGCTATCGTACAGACTGCCTTTCTCAAGCAGGAGATGGCTTCGAAGTTTGGCGTAACCGATGTGACAGTCATCCCGATCGGATTTAATGAGCGGCTGGTGGAAAAGCATTTTGATCCCTCGCAAGTGGTAGAGAACCGGGTGATGTGGATTGGTAGAGATGAGGAGAACCGACGTCCGGATTTGGTACTGGAGTATGCGAGGCATAATCCTGACAAGGATGTCTATATGGTATTTGGCGGTGAACGCTACAAGGAAAGTATGAAGAAATATGATATCCCGGACAATGTTAAACTTCAATTTGCGTTGACGCAAGATGAGGTGTTTGCGCTGATGAACACGGCGAAGGTGTATTGGAGCTGCTCCAAATTTGATACGTTCGCCATGCCGCTGACCGAAGCGCTCGCTATGGGTAAAATCGTCGTTAAGCCAGAGCATCCTTGCTATGGACATATCAGCTCTACGCATTCTTTTTCAGGGAATGAGAAAAACTGGTTTGAGCTGGTCAATATGGCTGCCGCCTCACCCCGCCGGGTTTCTACAGAAAATCAGGCATACGCCATGGAACAGTTTTCAAGTCAGGTGATGAAGCAGGGATACCGAGACTTTTTTGATCATTGGTTAAGCTGAGCAGCGAGGCATAATACTGTGGTTGCAACTCGCGTTTGGGTATCCAGAGTGAAATAAAAATAACCCGCAAGGGGGTCACTTTTTTTCAAAAATTCCATCTTGCGGGTTACGGTTCATCATTGACTTATCGTTTGGACTTTACTGGAACCGGGGTTCCTTTTTTAAAGCGAACCGGTCTTCTCGGAATTCTGTTAATGCCGGAGTCCTCCGATTTGGAAGGTAATGCTCTACGAGTTTTCTTTGTTGACAGTAAGCTTTGATTGGTTCTGCTGAACTCAACAGTGTAATTGTCTACAGATGAATCAATGGCAAGTCGGCGCATCCCCACTCGTCTGGATGATCCTCTGCTATCGTTCCAACACCAATGAAAGTCATGGTCAGTACTTCTCGGAAGCCGTGTGCGGTACGTACCACGCCACCTATTGGAGTGATTCTCAGCATAATAATAGAATGTGGTTCCCCCTACAGACCCGCTCCATACTTCTCTCGTATCACCAGGCTCTAGCCGATACCAGCCCATTTTAGAATAATTCATGGGATGACAGTCGGAATCGGGATAAGCATAGGCAGCATAGATCGTGCTACTCGTGTTGTTTGTGAAATAAAGGCTCATTATAATACACACTTCTTTCCTCATAATTTTGTATTGCAATATCATACTATGAGGAATTTGGAAGAAGAGAGTGGACAATATCTCTCAATCTATGAAAAATGAACCATTCGTTTACGTCCAACTTGCTAAACGATTCTATGACTGTATCTCCGCTATCGCTTCAGTATGAACTGTTTTGCGATCCACAATGTAGCTGACTAACATGAGTAGCACACCGCCGACAGTAATTAGTGATGCAACCCATGGAATAGCGGCTAGCCCCATTTGATTAATAACAACTCCCCCGATAAAAGCGCCGCCTGCGTTGCCCAGATTCAATGCGGAATGGCTGGAGGTAGAGGCAAGCAAAGGAGCCTCATAGGCCAGATTCATGATGCGAACCTGAATACCCGGCATGATGCCAAACGCGGCAATACCCCAGATAAAGACGGTAATAACCGCCAATACCTTGTTTTGAAGCGTAAACGTCAGAATGGCCAAAATAATGGCCAGTACAGCATAGTTTGCGATTAGGGATGGGAGAAGTTTCCAATCTGCGAGCTTGCCGCCAACGATGTTGCCGATCGTTACCCCTAGGCCAAACAGGACGAGAATCCAGGTAATGCTATGCTCGGCAAAGCCGCTAATATCCGTGAGTAAAGGCGTAATGTACGTAAAGACAGTGAACAGACTCCCACAACCGACTGCACCTGTGAGCAACATCAGCAGCACTTTTGGATTAAACAGGCTTTTGACTTCTTGCTTGAGACTGGAAGGCTTGTCCTGATGAATCACCGGAATATATCGAATGATACCGAAGAGAGAAATCAAGCCGATGACCACAATGGCTCCAAAGGAAGCACGCCAGCCGAGTTGTTGTCCGATAAAGGTACCAAAGGGTACGCCTATAATGTTCGCCACGGTCAAACCGGTCAGCACCATAGAAATAGCACCCGCGCGTTTGTCAGGACGAACCAATCGGGCAGCGATCAGGGAACCGGCTCCCAAAAAGGTTCCGTGCGATAATGCAGTAGCCATACGGGCAGCAATCAGAAGTTCGTAATTGGGAGCAATGACGGAAAAAAGATTACCTAAAATGAATATGGCCATGAGTAGGCATAGCAGCTTTTTCTGCGGTACCTTATGAGTTAATACGGTAAGCACAGGTGCACCAATAGCCACACCAAGTGCGTAACTGGTAATTAACTGCCCGGCTTGCGGAATTGTAACATGAAGATCATGGGCTACATTGGGCAGTAGTCCCATAATGACGAATTCGGTCATGCCAATGGCGAAGGCACCAAGGGTCAACCATAGCAAGGAGGGAGGGAAGCGGTTTGCTGTCATATTTTCTTGAGTACTCATAAGTGTCTTGTATCCTCCTGAAAAAATAGTAATGCGAGTATATCACTACAGGCGATATCTGGCGACCCATTTTGCAAGAATTTCACATACTAAGTTGATGAGTTTTATGTAATTTACAAAAGCGACAGGTAGGAAGGAGCCAAGTGTGTTATTTTGGTAGTATGATATGAAGATCGTAAATAACACTGTAAGAAACAATCTAAGGAGGATACAACGATGGCACCTAAAGTGGTACATAGTATTACAGATTTAATAGGAGATACACCTTGTGTAAGACTCCAACGGCTCACAGGGCCGCAGGATGCGGAAGTGTATGTGAAGCTGGAGTATTTTAATCCAAGCGGCAGTGTTAAAGATCGAGCGGCGGGCAACCTGATTGCCGAGGCGGAAAAGGCAGGACATCTAAAGCCGGGAGGCACCATTATTGAGCCGACGAGTGGCAACACGGGAATTGGTCTTGCGATGAATGCGGCAGCCCGAGGTTACCATGCAATTTTGGTGATGCCTTCGAATATGACGAAGGAACGGATCAATATTTTAAAAGCCTACGGGGCTGAGGTCGTACTGACACCAGCGGAAGAACGGATGCCAGGAGCGATTCGCAAGGCACTCGAACTGGGGGCAGAAATTGAAGGGAGTTTTATCCCACATCAATTTGAAAATGAGGCAAATCCCGATATCCACCGTACGACGACGGCACTGGAAATTTTGGAACAGACGGAAGGGAAGCTGGATGTGTTCGTCGCTTCTTCGGGAACGGGCGGTACCATTACGGGAACGGGTGAAGTGCTGCGTCAGCATTTGCCAGATCTGCGGATTGTTGTAGTTGAGCCGAAGGGCTCGCCAGTACTATCTGGGGGAAAACCCGGTCCACATAAGCTAGTTGGAACGAGCCCGGGCTTTGTTCCCACCGTACTGAATACGGAAGTGTATGACGAAATCGTGCAGGTTTCGGATGAGGATGCGATTGCAATGACACGGGCGATTGCTGCCCAGGAAGGGATTCTGGTGGGCCCCTCTAGCGGAGCTACGATATGGACGGCGATTCAGGAAGCTCGGCGTTTGGGAGCAGGCAAACGGGTACTTTGCATTGCCCCGGATACCGGAGAGCGATATCTGAGCATGGGGATATTCGGATAAAAAGATGTGGATTGGGACCAAAGTGATACATGAACGTAAGTAAGTGGTAAAATAGGTGTGTGATAGCGGTTCCACTAACTATTCATAGGTGGATAAAGCAGGGAATATTTTGAAGGTTGAAGGAGGAGCAGCATGAAGATTATGCCTTTACAGAAACGTGGAATCTCCGATAGTCGGCTGGCTCTTGGTTGTATGCCTTTTGGTGGAGAATGGAGCCATGCACCGTTTACGCAGGAGCATGTCGTTGAAGCGGAGAGAGCTGTAGAAGCTGCACGATCCATCGGGATTACGATGTTCGATCATGCGGATATTTATCGTATGGGGAAAGCGGAAGAGATTTTCGGTCAGATTTTAAAGGGACAGCCGGGCTTGCGTGAGCAAATCGTAATTCAGTCCAAATGTGGTATTTTTCTGCCAGATGGTACGCTCCCGGGCCGTTTTGATTTCTCATATGCTCATATTATGGAGTCCGTGGATGGGATCCTGAAGCGTCTGGGTACGGAATATTTGGACATCTTGCTGCTGCATCGCCCCGATCCGCTGGTAGAGCCGGAAGAAGTAGCGAAGGCGTTCAGCGAGCTTACGGCATCCGGCAAAGTACGGCATTTTGGCGTTTCTAATATGAATGTAAGCCAAATTCGTTTTCTGGAGCGGAGCCTGACGGAGCCGCTGATCGCTAATCAACTGGAGATGAGCCTGGCCCATCTGCATTTTGTAGATCAGACCGTACATGTGAACCAGCAGGCGGGGACGAATGTACATTTTGGTGAAGGGTTGCTAGAATATTGCCAAACCGAGGATATTCAGCTCCAAGCCTGGGGACCGCTGGCGCAGGGACGTTTTAGCGGAGGTTCTTTGGAAGGGGCGCCTGAGCATGTCGTTAAGACGGCAGAGCTGGTGCAGAAGCTGGCTTCTGAAAAGGAAACGACACGTGAAGCGATCGTCCTTGGCTGGCTTATGAAACATCCAGCACGGATTCAGCCTGTCATTGGCAGCGCCAATCCTGAACGAATCAAAGCATGTCAGGATGCGGAACGCCAGAGCGAGCTGATGACCCGTGAGGAATGGTATGAATTGTACGTCAGTGCGCGCGGACAAGCCTTGCCATAACTCGTTTAAAAGCCCCTTCTTTCGTCTCATTAACAGACGGAGGGAGGGGCTGTTCTTCATGAATGCATCTCATATTGCCTTAGCAGCTATTCCTCTTCGTATCGTGCGAGGGCCTTGGCTGTTGTTTCCTTCATTCGTGAGATCAGCCGGGAGCCTTGGACGACCTTGACACGTTTGCCCAGGAAACGGATTTTGGATAACACATATTCACATTCGTCTGCCTGGAAAGTGAGTGTAATACGATAGGTATCTGCTTCCTGAACATATTCGACCTCTTTTTCAAAGCAGGAAAAAGCATATAAAATACGAGACATTTCACCGTTATATACAGGAACAATTTCGATGATGCCCTGTTCCTTGCGCGACTCCAGTATACCGAGTATACGTTGGATGAATTTTTCGGCCTCTTCGTGTAGAAGCTCATCTTCCGTGATGTTCACGATATTAGACAGCTTGGTAGACATGAGTGCGCGGTGTCTGCGGTTATACCACAGCAGGCTCCATTCTTTTTTGACCATGGAGAACTCCAGCTTATATGGAAAACCGGACATTCGCTCATGCATGCGCCCGTTGCGCAGTTTGTAGGTCATACAGATGCCTGAACGGGACCGCAAAAGGGGACGCAATTCACGCAATAGTGGATGATATACTGAGACAGCAGGAATACCTGCTTTTTCCCGCAAACTTCCATCGGCTTCCAGCGGTTCGTCGTCTGCGAGCATCTGCTGAAGCTTATCCAGCGTAGACGGGGTGAAAGCCTCTATTGCTGCCGAGTCTGTCAGCATGGACTTAAGCCAGACCCTTTCCTGCGATGTGGTAGCAAAAGCGCCCGATTCATCCAGCCGAGAGACGATCTGGTAGTTAAATATTTTCTCGAACAGGCTCATAATAGGCTTGCAGCTCCTTCCATTCCTGTCTGAATTCCTTCCGCAGCCGCTGAGGCTCCAATACCTCACAGCTTGATCCGAAGCTGCGAATCCACGGTTTAATCTCAGTGATTCCATTCACTGTGATTTCATAGATAAAGGATTCACTTTCTTCCTCCGCAATCGTACCCCATTGTCCCTGTAACAGCACACGTTCCCGAATAAAGTTGCGCTTCGCGCCCTCAGGATTAAAAAAGCGTACCCGTACCTTCACAGGACGGCCCGTATCAACAAGCCAGCTGTACCGCATTTTTTCTTCCAATACGGCTAACAGGTCGGCATGAAGCTGCTCTGGGACAGGCTTGCCCTCCACCAATTGAGTCATGCCCTCCATACGAAATTTCATGATTCCTTTGCCGCCTACATGACCCAGCACATACCAACGTCCATATTGATGATCATAGATGACTTGTAGGGGCAGAATGGTGTGTTCACGGCCGTCGGTCTCTTTTTCAAACAGCGGGTTTGTGTTTTGTGACCCGTACATGCTTCGTTTGGATGTCGAAAAATATAAAAAAGTTACACAGCGGCGTTGCCGAATGGCGTGTAGAAGCGGATGAATATGGGCTTCGTCCAGAATGCGTGAATAATAGTGGTATTTATATAAAAAAGGTTCGGCCATCTCCCGATCTCCGAGCTGACGGCGCATGGCTTTTTTTAGATGATCTCGCAACAGATATCCCTGTACAGAGGGGAGCTGGGTGTTGGCCATAATGTCTACAAAATCATATAAGTCCAGCAGCTCCTCGTCCGTCAGTTCTGTCACCAGATCGTTGCGGACAGCATAGCGGTAAGGTCTGCCGCCGGGTTCCTTGCGAACGACGCCGACTTCAACCAGATATTTCAGATCGGAACGAATCGTTTTCTCATCCGGCAGTGAACTGTCGGAAGGCAGCCCGTTGCAGCAAGCATCCAACAGTTCCATGGTGGTCAGAGGCTGTGACTGTAGCGCTGTCAGCAGAAGGGATAAGCGGACGCTTTCCGATTCCTTGAGTGATTTGGCCCGAAACAGAAATAACAATAATGGATCAGCCGATTCGTAATAATTAAAGCGCAGCATCTCATTAAAATCATGTCCCTGTTCCGCAGGCAACTGCTGTTGTACGGATTGGACAATTTCCTTGAGACGCCGGATTGTTTTATCAAAGGTATGTACCGAAATGCCCAGTCTATCTGCGAATTGCTGCCGATTATAGGCGCCGCTTGTTAATGTGAGCATACGCAGGAATTGAATTTCTTTATCAAAACTCTCTCTCGCCATGATGCATTCCCCGTTTCTGTTGCCGTTCTCCGAAAGTAAGTATCCCTTTATTCTAACAGGGAAGGGATGCAGGAAAAAGGGAAATTATTCATCCTTGTAATACTTTCACCATGTTCACGACTTCCAAAATAAAGCATCATAGGAGTATAAGATAGCACGATGAAATAAGAAGCAATACATAACAGAAGGGTGATGCAACATGTTTGGACGACGCAAAAATGAAGTGTTATATCCATGGGTAGGTAAGCTTTCGATTTATGAAACGATTAAGCAGGGACTGGACCATCAGGGCAGGCTTACGGATGATTATTTGCCGGATGATGGAGAATACTGGGCAGGTCACAAGATGCGTTGGGTGGCAGGAGGGCTGGATGGAGCGTTTGGGCATCACGGCGCTGGCGAAGATGGAGAGACTGACAAAATTAAGGATCTGGCGCAGTTGTTGTCCAGACAATGCCGCAAGCCAGGGATGAAGACGAGACGTGAGACGTATGTACGCTTGATGGAGGAAAATGCGCTCAGCCTGATTGATCCGCTGCTAGATGCGGTGCGCGAGCATCCAGCAATTCAGCCGGATCGATTGTATGAGGAAGCACGTTGGCTGGCTGAACACGGAGCACATCGCAATGTGGTGAAGGTCGGTATTGCGCTGCTTGGATTACTGGAGACGGATCAGCACCACGAACTTATTTTAACACTAGCCAAGCATGATGAATTCACGCTATATGCAGCTGTAGCTATCCGTAATATTTCGGAGCAGGCCAATGAGCAGTTGTATAATTTAGCCTCACAGGTACATGGCTGGGGACGTATTCACGTAGTAGAACGGCTGGAGCCTGCGCGGCAGGAAATACGTGACTGGTTATTAAGGGAAGGATTCCGCAACAATGTCATGTATGAGTATCTTGCTTATGAGTGCGCTCATAAAGGCGAACTGCATACAGCTATAGCTGTACCGCACATTGATCAGGAGTTGTTTGACGGGGCAGGCGATATTCTGTCGGCTTTGCTGGCAGCAGGCGGACCTGCGGAAAGTATAGATGATTATGAGCATGCCGCTATGGTCATAGGCAACTACCTTCGCCATGCTAAGGCCATGTGTACGACTGTGAAGCATTTTACGATCATCATGGATATTGCGGATTTTCTCGATGAAGAAGACGATTCATGGGAGGCACGTTATGAGCATGAATGGACGCCGGAATTACGTAAACGTTACGCGTCAATATGCCAGCAGATGATGGACGATCCGCAGTGGGTGAAGCCGGTAGAGCAGGAACTGCAGTATGCAGATTCACCGCATCTCCACTGCGCCATTCGCGTAGCTCGAATGCTAGCACTAGATGTATGGCCCGTGATATTTGATCAATTAAGTAAATATCCAGTCAAGCCTAATCTATACTTTGAACTCATCAAGACAGAGGATGAACAGCGGGCTCGTAAGCTGGTGGCTTTTGCAGAAAAGCACTTGCCTCTGGAAGAAATTGCTTCTGGTCCTGCTGATGTGCCGGGCTTTGGACCGGAGTATGAAGCGCATCAATGTCTGGGTATTTTGCTTCAGCTATTGTCTTCTTACGAAGGAATGGGACAAGACCTAGTTGCTGCCGGACTTTGGAGTCCGGTGACCTCCAATCGTCATGCAGCGCTTCATGTACTCAAGGAATGGCCTTCTGAGATGTGGGGAGAGGAAACGACAGAGCGTCTTCGCCGCTTATCGATAGATGAAACGGAGGAGTCGATTAGAGAACAGATTCGGGAAATACTTTAATGATAAGGGAGGGAACAACATGACGGATGTGAAGCATGGGCAGGGTTTCATTCAACCGGAAATGCGTGAGACGATTTTGCGTGAGCTGCGCGCGTTGGAGCAAGCGGAGCAGGTGCGCATTGTATACGCCTGTGAATCAGGTAGTCGGGCGTGGGGGTTTCCTTCACAGGACAGTGACTATGATGTACGATTTATCTATGTAAGACCCATAGAATGGTATTTATCTATTTTTGATAAGCGGGATGTGATTGAGCGGCCAATCAGCGATTTGTTGGATATGAACGGCTGGGATTTGAAAAAGGCGCTCCATTTGTTTCACAAATCTAATCCGCCTTTGCTGGAATGGCTGCAATCTCCGATTCCCTATCTGGAGCAGTATTCAGTGGCTGATCAGATTCGTGCGATCTCGCCGTTAACCTTCTCTCCGAAGTCCTGTATGTACCATTATCTGAATATGGCGCGGGGAAATTATCGGGATTATTTGCAAGGTGAACAGGTGAAGATTAAAAAGTATTTTTACGTGCTGCGCCCGTTGCTGGCCTGTGGCTGGATTGAACGTCACAACAGCATGCCTCCAATGGAATTCGTAGAATTGCTAGAGGAATTCATTCCGGCCGAGACCGAACTTTATCAGGTGATCGAACATTTGCTGCAACGTAAAAAAGCGGGCGAGGAACTGGATATGGAGCCACGGCTTTCGGTGGTGAATGATTTTATCCAGCAGCAAATTGCTTATTTTGAACAAAAGGCGCCCTTGCTTCAGCATATGGAGAGTGGACGTGATCAGCAGTTGGATGATATGTTCCGCGCTGCGGTGAATGAAGTATGGAAAGTATAAGCTGGGAAGGAGAAGTAGAGTATGCACATCACGCTAAAAGCAACCGGAAACAATGCTGGGATGATTTCGCACTTGCTTGCCAAAAATCCCTACAATACGTATGATCGCACGGAAAAGGGTGCGCGTGTACGCATGGTGTACACCGTGTTTACCGAGGAAGAGGCAGAAATCGTCATTCAGGCTTCGCCAGATTCGATAGATTTGGTCAAAAACAGTCCAGATAGCTATGATATTACACAATATATTAATGACCGGGAGTTTGTAACCAGCAGCTTATTTTGCACCTATATTCGTGGCTCGCTTGGTACGGCACTGAACGGCAAACCCAAAGAAGAGTATGCAGAATGGGTGACGCATCCTTTCGCGCTGGAGTTATCGTTTGGGCCTGTTGCTTCGGATTTACCGGATTCTGTGGTGGAGGGACTATTTGCTCCGCTGGGCTATCAAGTGGACATAGAACGAGGGGAAGCAGACTATTCTTTTCAGCTGAAAAATCGAAGCACTGTCAGATATGTCACGTTAAGTGGCCATCAGACGGTGCAGTATGCGCTACGTCAGTTATTGCTGTTGATTCCGGTGTTGGATAACTATAAGCACTACTATATCAGTGAAGAAGAGTTTGACAAGCTGAGACGTTACGGTGAAGGCTGGCTGTCAGCGCATCCGCTACGCGAGCTTATCATTCGACGCACGCTTCGTTTTACCAATCTGATTGAGCAATTTGAGCAATCTGATTGTGATGAAATAGGTATTAAAAAACATATTGAAAAGGATACTGTCCAAGCTCAAAAGGATAAGCACGAACAGATTCAACAGCCAGAACAGCCACATGAGGAAGGGAAGCAACAGCCTACAGTACGGCTAAATGAGCTGCGGTATCAAGCTATTATGGACGTAATTCGCAAGCTGCCTCGCAGACAGAAAATCGTAGATTTGGGTTCAGGGGAAGGGAAGCTATCGGCTCGGATGGCCCGAATGACGGGCGTTGAAGAGATTTGGGCGGTGGAGCCGTCTGCGTATGCACAGTTGAGAGCCGTGGAGCGTTTTAACAAGCTGGAAAGGCATGCCGATGCGATCAGTCCTACACCCATGATGGGCTCTCTCTTTTATTATGATGAACAATTGCGGGGAAAAGATGTGATGATCCTATGTGAGGTCATTGAGCATGTGGATGAGCATCGTCTGAACCGGGTGATGAAGACGATTGTAACGGAGTATCAGCCGGGCGTGCTGATCGTGACGACTCCCAATCGTGAATATAATGAAGTGTATCGTATGAATCAGCAAGAGATGCGGCATGGCGATCACCGTTTTGAATGGAGTAGAAGCGAGTTTCAGGAACGATGTGAGCAGTGGATTGTGGAAGCTCCTTATTCGGTAGCGCTGAAGGGGATTGGAGAAGAGGTCGAAGGCTTTGGACAACCGACCCAAATGGCTATATTTACGCGCAGAAAGGAGCAGAAGGAAGCATGAGCAATTCATCCAAACGTACGATTCATTTACCGCATGCTGGACTGGTTGTGTTGGTGGGGGCCTCCAACAGTGGGAAAACCACATTATTAGACAAGCTGGTGAGCGAAGGGATTCTGCTGGAGACAGAAGTGGTATCCTCGGATCATTTTCGCAAGCTGGTCGGAGATACGGAATTTATAGACTGGAGTGGACTTCCAAGACTGGAATCGGACGTACTGTTCTATGAGTATCAGCAAATGTCAGCCAAGGCGTTTGAGGCGATGGATACGATTCTGGCTATGCGCTGTCGCTTGAATAAGCTGACGGTTGTGGATGCCACCCATTTGTATGCTGAGGACCGTCAAAAATATGTACAGTTGGCAGCCAAGGCGCATGTTCCTGTAATGGCTTTGGTACTGGATGTATCCGAAGCTGTGCTGCTGGAACGTGATTTAGGCAGGGAGCATCCGCGTGGCCGCCAACGGGTCAAGCAGCAGGCACAGCTGTTAAAGCGGAACCTGCGTGGGATCCGTGAGGAAGGCTTTAACGCTTGCTATATCCTTAAGGATATAGAAGAAATGAATTTTGTTCGCCGTGCGCAGCCACTGTTTCATGAGATTGGCTCAGGTATTGACATCATTGGTGATATCCATGGGTGCTACCGTGAGATGCTGGAAGTGATAGAGCGGCTAGGATATACGGAAGATACGGAAGGACTATACCATCATCCAGATGGCAGAAGACTGGTATCTGTCGGGGATGTGATGAGCCGTGGCCCCAAATCGTTACAAGCGGTGCAGTTCTGGAAAAAGCACGTGGATGCTGGACTAGCGTATATGATTGACAGCAATCATGGCTGGAAAATCGGCCGTTACCTTGATGGAAGAAAGGTGACTCTCAGTCATGGGGATGAACGATTTGCAGAGGAACTGGCCCAGTATGAACAAAAAGCGGGCAAGGCAGCGGCGGAACAGCTTAGAAGCGAGTTAAGGGATTTTCTGCTACATGCACCCTCACATCTTATTTTTGGCAGGAATGGATTGCGACACGTGGTCGTGGCTCATGCGGGGATTAAGGATCATTTTATCGGCAAACAGTCGGCACGTATTTCTGATTATTGCCGTTATGGAGATACGGAAGGACAGGATGCAGACGGAAAACCAATCCGCAAAGATTGGTTCGTAGACCATGAATCGGGAGAAATAGTAGTATGGGGACATGATCCTAGACCGCAGCCTACCCTTGTGAATCAGACGGTGAATATTGATCAGGGTGTGGTATTTGGCGGTATGCTGACCGCTTATCGTTTTCCGGAAAAGGAATTTGTCAGCGTTCCGGCACATGAGAATTATGCGAATGATCCCGATAGCCCACTTGTCCGGTGGCAGAGAAAACGGTTTTCCCCGCCGAATTTACGCAAGCTCATCGCTGGTTACAGTGTACTGACGGAATCGTATGGCGAAGTGCGCGTTCAAGGAGAATCGGTCAAAACCGCTATAGATGCCGTGTCACATGTGACAGTACCGATAGAGGAACTGGTGTATATTCCACCGACCATGAGTCCTGCTCCAGCGGTGTCTGCAGAGGAAGGTTATCTGGAGCATCCGCGTGAAGCGCTGGCTTATTATCGCGGGCAAGGGGTACAAACGATGGTGGCCGAGAAAAAACATATGGGTAGCCGGGCTATTTTGCTATTATTCAAAAACGAACAGGCCGCTGTCGAGTATGTAGGCTACCCGACATTGGGCACGATCTACAGTCGGAGCGGGAGAGCTTTCTTTGAACAAAGCCTTGGGAAGCAAGTGCTGGAGAAACTGAATGCGGATCTAGTGGATGCCGGATATTTTGAACGGAACCAGACGGATTTTGTGTTGCTGGATGCGGAAATTGTACCGTGGAATCTCAAGGCTCGGGAACTGATTGCTGCACAATATGCGCATGTGGGGGAAGCAGCTCTGCTGGATCGCTGTAAGCTGGTAGACAAGCTGAAGCAGGCGAAGGTTGCGGGCCGAGAGGTTGGAGACTGGTTGGAGGAAATGGAACAGAAGTACGCGAATGCCGTGACGTTTCAAGAGGCTTTTCAAAAATATTGCTGGGATGTGGACGGTCTGGATGAAATTCGTATCGCACCGTTCCATACGCTGGCACACAGTGGAAAGACTTTTTTCGACCATTCTCATATTTGGCATATGGAGCAAAACCGGGAGCTGGCTGGGCTGTCTTCCCTGTTTATGGAGACAGAGTATCGTGTCATCACGGACGAAGCAAGCGAGGAAGAGGTCATTCGCTGGTGGAACGAGATGACAGAGGATGGTCATGAGGGGATTGTGATCAAGCCGGAACGCTTTTTGATGAAAAATCGGGACAAGATGATTCAGCCTGCAATCAAGGTGAGAGGCCGGAAGTATTTGCACATTATTTACGGTATGGATTATCTTGCCCCTGAGAATTTAAAGCGTCTGAAGCAGCGTCGAACGAACAAAAAGGAGCGTCATGCCCTGATGGAAGGAGCGCTTGGTATGGAAGGCGTGGAACGTTTTGTCCGCAAGGATACGGTAGATCGTATTCATGAATGCGTCCTTGCCGCGCTATCTCTGGAATCAGAGCCGATTGATCCAAGATTGTAGTTTGCGAGGGAGGGATTAAGATGGAACGGGGTACACCGTTAATTGATATTGGTGTGAACTTGATGCGCCGTTCGTTTCATGCGGATCGGGAACAGGTGGTAGAGAGAGCCACGGCTGTAGGGATTTCACCGCTGATTATTACCGGGACCAGTGTCCGCAGTAGTCGGGAGGCTTCTCAGTATGCAGCACGTTATCCGGGCAAGCTGTATGCGACAGCTGGCGTGCATCCCCATGATGCCAAAGACTGCAGTGCAGACACGATTCAGCAGCTCCGCCAGTTGGCGGGTCAGCCGCAGGTCGTATCCATAGGGGAATGCGGATTGGACTATAACCGTGATTTTTCGCCACGTGATGTGCAGCGCCGATGGTTTGGCGAGCAAATCCAACTGGCGGGTGAGCTGAAAATGCCGTTATTTCTGCATGAACGAGATGCACATGAGGACTTTGTCGCTATGCTTCGGGAGTATCAAGGGCTTGTCGATAAAGCGGTAGTGCATTGTTTTACCGGCACGGAACAGGAATTGCGTACGTATGTAGAAATGGGACTGTATATCGGAATCACCGGCTGGATTTGCGACGAACGGCGGGGGAAGCATCTGCGTGAACTGGTCAGAGATATTCCCTTGGACCGTCTGATGATTGAAACGGATGCTCCATTTTTGACCCCGCGTAATTTGCCTGTGAAGCCTAAAGAAGGGCGTAATGAGCCCATGTATCTCGCTCACATTGCTGCTACGATAGCCGAATGCACGGGTCGAAGCATGATGGAGATCGAAATCGCGACGACGGAAACGGCTAAACGTTTCTTCGGATTATAGGATTGTCAAAGCCATAGATGTGGTATATATTATAGTGAATTAAAAAAGCATTGTCGGGAGCTTGAGAAAGTCAGGCTGAGAGGGTGGCCCTTGCCACTGACCGTGAAATCTGATCTGGGTAATGCCAGCGTAGAGAAACCAAGAACACTATACAGGAATGCCGCTTTTTTTTGCGGTTGTCGATAGATTCAATGTATGTCCTAGCATTTTACCTTGATCCTGACTTGGCTGGGTATCAGTGTAGTAGTTTAGACTACTGGTTATATAAGGCATATCGACGAATGATGTTTTGTATGGTGCTTCACCTTTTACTGCGCATAAAGCTTGCCTGGAGATTCAGCTCCAGACAAGCTTTTTTTCATGGCCAAGAGGCCAACTATAAGGAAAAAGGGGAGCACGCAATAATGAATACTGCTGTAAGAGCGTTTAAAGGGTTGAAACTGACGGATATTTTGGTCACGATTGTGATCGCTGTTGTGTTCGGGTTGATCTACAAAATATGGGGGCCTGCCTATGATTTGATGAAACCATTGGGTCTACACGCCGAGCAACTGATGTATGGCATGTGGTTTATGGCAGGTACGTTTGCTTATCTCATCATTCGCAAGCCGGGTGTTGCGATTTTGGCAGAGGTGGCAGCGGCAACGGTCAGTGCTTTTTTGGGAAGCGAATGGGGGATGTCCACCTTGTACTATGGCCTGCTGCAAGGCTTGGGAGCGGAGCTGTTTTTTGCGGCTTTTCTGTATCGGAACGCAAACCTGTGGGTTGCTTCGCTAGCTGCGGCTGGGGCGGCTGTCACTTCTCTGATTTTAGACTTCAGCTACGGGTATATTGATCAGCTATCGACTTGGAACTATGTTTTGTATATTGGATTTCGGATGATTGGCAGTATTGTGATTGCCGGGGTATTCGCGTTCTATCTGGCTAAGGCATTGGAGGTAACCGGAGTCACGCGAAGTTTGAGGCCTGCAACGGAACAAGATTATAAGGGGCTGGATTGATGAGCCGGGCAACCGAAGATGTGGTGGCTTCGATCACCCGGCTACGGTTGAAATTCCCCGGTGAGCAAGAGCTGCTTTTTCACAATATGTCTTTGTCTGTCCGCAAGGGGGAAAAGCTGCTGCTACTGGGACCGAGTGGATGCGGTAAATCAACACTGCTCCAAGTGTTAAGCGGTCTGATTCCACGCACGATAGAAGTGCCTATGAAATGCGATGCTGCTGTAATCCCAAGTGTCTCAGGTATTGTATTTCAAGATCCTGATACGCAGTTCTGTATGTCATATGCAGATGAGGAACTGGCTTTTGTGTTGGAAAATAATCAGGTTCCCCGGGAGCAGATGCGATCCCGTATTCGCGAGCTGCTGATACAGGTGGGTCTATCGACGGATGATATACATATGCCCATTGGCAGCATGTCACAGGGAATGAAGCAGCGGCTGGCGATTGCGTCTGTGCTGGCTATGGAGCCAGAAGTGCTTTTTCTGGATGAGCCCACGGCTTTGTTGGACGAGGAAGGCACTACACAGGTGTGGGATACCATTCGCAACATTTCGGTAGACCAGACACTGGTGATTGTGGAGCATAAAATTAATGAAATTGTCCATGATGTGGATCGGATTGTGGTGCTTTCTGCTCAAGGGGAGATCATTGCAGATGGAAGGGCCGAAGAAGTATTTCATGTGCACCGGCAGGCATTGTCCGAGTACGGCGTGTGGTATCCGGGAGTATGGAATGAAGCGTCTTCGCCACGTTGGAGTGAAGCAGTGACGCAACAGAATGGTGCGGGGACTGATGTGCTGGAGCTGGAACATTTTAGCGGCCTCCGCGGTTTAAGTTCAGTGATTTATGTGGAGCATGCGCAGGTGAAGCCTGGCGACTGGATTGGCGTGGTTGGTGAAAACGGGGCTGGCAAAAGCTCGCTACTGCTCTCCATGATGCGCTTACTTCGCACACAGGGACGTTATAGCGTGCGCGGAATTGAGGCAGGCAGTACAGAACAACTGGCAGAGCGTATCGGGTTCGCGTTTCAAAATCCCGAGCTGCAATTTGTAGCGCATACCGTACGAAAGGAACTAGAGTATTCGTTACCCAAGAGCTTGTATACCGTTGAACAGTGCCGGGAACGGGTCGATCGGATGCTCGTACAGTTCGGACTGGAGCGGCTGGACGAGCGGCATCCGTATCAGCTTTCGTTAGGCCAAAAAAGGCGGTTGAGTATTGCTACGGCTATGATTCGTGAGCCGGAAGTGCTGCTGCTCGATGAACCGACCTTTGGGCAGGATGCGCGTAATACCTTTGTCATGCTGGATATGTTGGAGCAGCTGAGAGCGGCAGGCACGGCCATTGTGATGGTCACCCATGACCCGGAAATTGTCCGTCGATATTGTACCGATACATGGCGGATTCAGAAAGGGGAACTACAGTATGAACCTGTCCTTTCCCCATCATGAAACATGGCTGCATCGCGTTAATCCGGGCCTAAAGCTCGTGATGTTTTCCATCCTGTTTGTGGTCGTTATAGTCATTCATGATCCGAATGTCATGTTTAATGTTGCGTGTGCTATGCTGTTGCTGCTTGTCTGGTCAGGCCATCCATGGAAGAGGCTGCTGCTGTACGGATCTCCCTTTATATTGGTGTTTATTTCAACTTCAACGGGCATGATGATGTTCGGCAAAGGGGTGACGACCTGGTGGACATGGGGCTTAATCCATGTGACGCAGGAAAGCTTTTACCGAGGCATGCATCTGGGCTTTCGTGCGCTGAGTATGGCTGCGGTAGGTTTGTTGTTTGGTTTAACGACTCGTCCAGTGGACCTTTTTTATTCACTGATGCAACAATGGAAGCTCCCTCCGAAGTATGCATACAGCTTTTTGGCAGCCATGCGGTTGATGCCTATGATGGTGGAGGAATTCCAGGCATTGAGACAAGCCCACCGTATTCGAGGTTTACATCAGCATGTGTCCAAATGGAATATGTATGCCACGCTTCGCAGGTATGCGATTCCGCTACTCGCTCAAAGTATTCGGCGTGCTCAGCGCATTGCTATTGCTATGGAAGCCAAGGGTTTTACCAATGAAACCAAGCGAACGTATTATTATGCGATCGGCTATTCGGCTATAGATATTGTATTCATATTCTATTTTGTCGTCATGCTTACGCTGGCTTGGGGACTTGGGATTTGCCTTCCTTATGTAGGGGTGTGGGATGTACGTTAATTGTTGTCAAAAGGCTTTGCCCGTTTTCTGCTCTGTGGTATATTAATGCAATGGGAATTGACGGCTCGTACAGACCCGCCTGGGCTGGCGGGCTTATTACATTTTCCCTGAGAAATGGATCATCAGGAGGCCAGGTTTCATGATTACGCTGCATCAGGTAAGCAAGCATTATACCACCTCAAGCGGCCAATTTCATGCGGTTCAATCCGTGTCCCTTCAAGTGGAGGAGGGGGAAATTCACGGTATTATAGGTGCCAGCGGTGCCGGTAAGTCTACCTTGCTCCGGTTGATGAATGTATTGGAAAGGCCAGATGAGGGAAACGTGGTTGTGAACGGGGAAGATCTGACTCGCATGCCGGAAAAACGTCTCCGTGAAGCGCGGCGATCCATAGGGATGATTTTTCAGCATTATCATCTTGTTCACAATCGGACGGTCAGTGGAAATGTAGCAATGCCGTTGGAGCTGTCAGGTGTCGCGAAAAAAGAGAGAGCAGAACGTGTGCGCGAATGCCTGCAATTCGTCGGTTTAGCTGATAAAGCAGAACAGTATCCGGCACAATTGAGCGGAGGCCAAAAGCAACGTGTAGCGATAGCCAGAGCGCTGGCGAATCGACCTGCGGTGCTGCTGTGTGATGAGCCGACCTCGGCCCTTGATCCGCAGACGACCGCGGATATTCTGGGCGTGTTACGGGAGATCAACCGTGAACTGGGAGTTACCATTGTAATTGTAACGCACGATATGGACGTGGTACGCAACATTTGTACCCATGTATCAGAAATGCGGGATGGACAGCTGCTTTCCACGCAACGTGTAGCTGACGCTGCGGTAGGTTCAACAGCGAAAGCAGGTGAAGCTGATGAATGAAATGCTGAACATCATTGCGCAATATCAGTCTGAGATATGGAAAGCCATCGGAGAGACGTTTATCATGGTAGGGATTTCCATCGCAGCAGCTGTACTGTTAGGGCTTCCGGCAGGAACGATTTTGTATTTGTGCGGCAAAGGTCAAAAATATGAAAATCGACTGCTGTTCACCCTATTGAACAGTGTGGTCAATGTCATCCGCTCGTTCCCGTTTTTGCTGCTCGTCGTGTTTATGATTCCATTTACACGTCTGGTCGTAGGGACGGCGCTGGGTACGATGGCTGCTACGGTTCCCTTGTCAGTGGTGGCCATCGCCTATTATTCGAGGCTGGTGGAGCAATCATTGCTTGAGGTGCCGAAGGGTGTAATTGAAGCCGCTACTTCTATGGGGGCATCCACTCTTCAGCTTATCTTCAAATTTCTGTACGTGGAAGCTCGTTCTGGGCTTGTACTGGGTTTGACCACGTCCACCATTAGCTTCATCTCCTACTCCACGGTGATGGGCATTGTGGGTGGCGGCGGGGTAGGCGATTTTGCCATCCGCTACGGTTACCAGCGTTTTGAAACAGGCTTGATGGCGTTCACCATCGTCGTCATGATTATTTTCGTACAAACGATCCAGTTCACCGGAAGCACCATATCCCGCCGGATCGACAAGCGGTAAATGGTTTATGAATCTCTTCATTAACACTTGCACCGCCCACTACGGGAAATAAAAATGACTTTACAGTGCCTCCAAAGCGGAGCGGGCAGAATTGTTCTGGAGAAGCGTCAGCGATCGGAAGAACAATCCGCACGCGAAGCGGCTATGCTGTAACTCATTTTTATCTTCCCGATCACAACTAATTTTGGAGGTTCCACATCGAATGAGTCGGAAAAACAACATGAAAACGAACTTGAAATTACTTACACTATTTGCTGTCGTTATGCTACTGGTTGCCGGATGCGGTGGTCAAAAGCAGGCTGCACAAGAAACACAGTCTAAAGAAGCGACTTCCCAAAAAGAAGTGACCCTGAAAATAGCGACGCTCATCCCACCGATGACAGATGTGCTGGATATCGTGAAGCCGCTGCTTAAACAGGACGGAGTCAATCTGGAAATCGTCGTGCTTTCAGACAATATCCAACCGAACAACGCATTGGCAAGCCATGAAGTGGATGCTAACTTCTTTCAGCATGCTCCTTTTATGCAACAATATAATGAAAGCAACAAGTCTGATTTGGTAGCGATAAAACCAATTTACAACGCCATTTATGGTGCGTACTCCAAAAAATACAAGAACGTTAAAGACCTGCCCGAAGGTGCGACTATTGCCATTGCCAATGACCCGGCCAATACAGGACGTTCTTTGGTAATGATGGAGCAAAACGGTTTGATCAAGCTTAAAGAAGGCGTAGGCTATAATGCTACACAGGCTGATATTATTGAGAATAAGAAAAAGTTTGTGTTTAAAGAAGTGGATTTGTTGATGCTGGCGCGCTCACTGGATGATGTGGACATGGCTGCCATGTATCCCGCATATGCCAAGCCGCTCGGTCTGACACCGAAGAAGGACGCGCTGATTACCGAAAAAGACGATACGCACTTTGCCATTAATCTGGTAGCGCGTAAGGATAATGCAGATTCCGATGCCATTCAAAAGCTGGCAAAGCGAATGACCGGACCGGAAGTGCGTAAATTTTTTGAGGACAATTACAAGGATAGCGTTGTTCCAGCATTTTAAATAAATGAGGATTTTGCAAAAATCCAATAAGCGACTTCCAATGAATAAGATATAGATCGAAATGGTTTAGTTCGTCTATATCTTGCACGTTGGAGCGACTGGAATCGAATTTTGCAAAATCCTGAAATAAGTATTGAAACATTATTTATGATGATATTTGACCTGTATAATGGAGTGAAGTCTGTGAAGAGCAGATGGTCTCCCTTGTGCAGGTTTTTTTCTTTTTCATCCTTAATATGGATAAATTTCATCGAAATCAGGGTACAAAGTCTTATTTTTTAAGATTTTAGTGTATTACAGTATTATGAATTTTGGTCATAAAGGGTGATGGAGTAATGATAAGGAACCTATTAAAATAAATATACGAACAAACATTCGTTTTCGATTTCATTAACGGTGTTTTAAATGGGTCAAAAAATTCAGCTGACAACGGGTCAAAAGCGTGAATAAAAAGGAAGGGGAACGGCATGAAGCTGCTTGTAACTGTAAAAAGTCTGGGAAAACGCAAGCCCGCACTCGCACGACAGGAAATAGAGCTGAGTCCTGCTCCAGAAACATTGCGAGATTTGATTACTGCAACCGTTGCTTTGAATGTTCAAAAGCTGCGGGATAAGCAGGAGAGTGTCGCGCTGATTCCATTCCTCACGGGAGAGGAAGTTGAGGCACAAAGCGAGATAGGCAAAGTAGGATTCGGTTCCGTATATAATGATGGTGTCCCGGATATTAAGGATGCTGTGAACACAGCGATGCAGGCTTTTGAAGATGGTTTATACAGAGTTTTTGTGTGTGACGAGGAAACTATTGAACTGGATGCTCCTTTGGCACTTAAGGATGGGAACGAAATTGTATTTATACGCTTCACAATGCTGGCTGGAGGCCTATGGTAGAGGGGGAAATGAAATATGCATCGAGAGAACAATGAGCAAGAATATTTCACCACACTGAAGGAGCGCGCGGCGCAACTGGAGGGACAACAACAGGAGTTGGCTCAGTATGTTGTGGAACTGAGTAAGCTTCATTACATACAGGAGAACGAGGAGCCATTTAACGAATGTCAGCGAATATTAAAAGAACGGGCGACAGAAAGCGGAGAACCGCTGTTTAAGCCACTGACAGAGGTATTGCGTGCTCTAATTGGACAAACAGCGGGCGATGTATTCGCACATCTAACAGAGCATGTGACTGAATATCCATACAGCACCGGGTATGCGCGAAAGCCGTTTCGTACTTCGGATATTACGGCCCATACTTCTCGGATTTATAAAAGAATGGTGCAGTTGATCCGAATGGACTGTATCGGATTCTCTATAATGGATTATTTAACGAAAAAAGGTTATGAATCAGGTAGGGATTACCGGATTC
Organism: Paenibacillus sp. SEL3; assembly: GCF_054602585.1. Lineage (NCBI taxonomy): Bacteria > Bacillati > Bacillota > Bacilli > Caryophanales > Paenibacillaceae > Paenibacillus > Paenibacillus sp. SEL3. Next base: position 4,272,755 of record NZ_CM137725.1, read on the forward strand.
AGGAAACGATTGGTGATTGGATTGCTTACGAGCTAGACAACGGCAATTCACAGGTGCTTGAGGCGCTAAAAGCTATTATTTATGGGGATAATCAGGCGGCGTTACTTACACGCAATATGATTAAAGGCATGCTCCTGAGTCATCAGGAGGAGAATTATCGCATGATCGGCGAGCTCCTGGCAGCCGCCAAACTCCAGGAGGGATTGCGCCAAAGTATCGTGGAACAAATGGATGAAGGAACTCCAGAGGCTCTCATATATCTGTTAAAGGTGATCATCGACCAAGGCTTCATTCGTTACAGTTCGGTGGTGCGGGCGCTTGCAGTATGGACGGGAATGGGCTTAGAATCCGCCAATCAGCGGGTCGTTCGCCAACTGATCGAGCAGGCATATGAAGCATTGACTCGTAGTGAACTGCGCCAGGAATGGCTGACAAGCTCAAATGCTAATGAAGTGTATATGAGTTTGTGGGCTACCGCAGTACATGAGGAACGTGATCTGTATGGACAGGTTCGGAAACTCATGGAGCAAGGAGCAACTTACCAGAAGATTGTAGCACTGTACGTACTGTCTAACAGTGACAACAAGGATGTGCGCCTCGGAATTGCGAGAGAATATCTGGATGAAACGGACCCGGAGCTTCAATATTGGATACTGACGAACTATACAAGCAATTATTTTTATGAATGGATAGAAGGCGGGACGGTCGCGGATCGGATCGTTAAAGTGGTGCGTACTCCTTTGCTGGAGAGCAAAGAGGAGCGGCGTAAGGATTTTGAACGACTTCATAACCTGTTCGTACATATGAAAAAGGGTGAGTCCACAGAGCCCTCCAAGGTGCTGGATTTTGTTAATCTGTATTACCGCTCAGATGCGCCTATTCAAAAAATGCTGTATCTCGCTGGTTATGATATGGACGCTTCTTGGATTGGGGAAATCATAGCCTTAAAGGAACAGATTAGCCCTAATCTGCGTGGCGAACTGTTGAACCATTTTGTGCAAAATCCTGAGGATACGGTACAGCGTGATTTTATTTTTTCCAGTTTGTCGGACAAAAGTATGAGTATCCGTGAGTTCGCTGTGGCCAAGGCGCGTAAGCTGACGCTGTCGGAACCAGAAATGCAACAAATGGAAGCCTTACTAAAGCTCAAGACGGGCTCATTGCGACAAAGTGTCATTGGTGTGTTGCTCTCACAATCGGAAGAGCCGCTCGCTGGCTCATTGGAACGCTTGCTGCGTGCTAAGGCGGAGCTGCAACGATTGGGTGGACTTGAGGTATTGACGAAGATATATGCAGATCCGGATCGTGCCGAACAGTATGAAAACCTGCGGGCTTTGGCCGATATCATTCAGCAACCTACCGCCAAAGAGGAGCAACTGTTGTCCAAGCTGGGACAGGAGGATGCTTATACAGGGTCTAACGGTTTTGGCCTGTACGATCCGAATGTCAAGGAAGCTTGGTTGGAAGAGAAAGTGGATCTGGGTGATTTTAGATTGGCCGATGTTTTTGTTAGTCCATTGGAGAAGCTCAAGCAGTTTTTGACTGGACTGGATGAGCTTGTTCATCATCATCGTGATGTGGAATATACAGCGGAATATTATTCGGGCTACAAAGATACATTGCTTATTGGGACGAACCTTCGTCCTCTACGGCTGGTTCAGGTCGATGAAGAAGTAGATTCCAGGCTGTCTTTATATCCTCTTTACGAGGAGTGGGACCGTTATTTGCAGGAAAGCGGCATAGAAGCGCGTGAACTGCTGGAGCTTGTTTTTTATGACCGATTGGAGCCTATGGACCGAACGCTGGATCGCTACTATCGATACTTTTCTTTTAACATGGACTATTCAGAGCTAAGCAAGCACAAGCTGCTGGAAGGATGGCGTAAAGATTTCGCCGAGCAAATGTATCCTGTGGATCGGATTAACGAGGTTCAAAGATGGATGGCAGAGCTGACCTACTCCGATCAGGTAAGCACATTAGTTAATGCTTATTTTATGGACACATCCGGTGAGCAAACATTTGACGTAATTGACCTTGCTTTAAATTCACTAATGCAGTGCGTGCCTAAGGACAGACCAGTAGAGGATTTGGGAATGCTCCATCTATTGTCCGGCCCGTGGGTGGCACTGGAGAAGGGGCAGGTCCATGACGATGAGTCCTTTAAGCGCTTTTTCCATACTTTTGTGAACTACGCAGAACTGCCAGGAGCGGAAAAACGTTTTTATTCTCCGCTGGATCTGGAGGATTATTTCAAAGCCTATGAAAAAGGGTTGATCGGTGTAGGGGAAGTATATCGGGAACTGCTGGCCGGTAGTGAAAGCAGAAGACATATGAGTACCTTAACCAATGCCCGCAATACATGGATTTCTAGCAACCCGGAATTTTTGGAGATACGCCGTACGGTTATTGATCGACTGTTAGAGGTTGAATTGGTTCGAGGCGATTTGCCTACCGAGGCTACGCCAAAGGTTATGGGCTTGAACCGAATTGAAGGCATGGATTATTTTATCCGTATTCTGGAGGGTCTCGACAAGGAAACATTCGTGCGTGGTTATGTGTACGGTTACGGTGATCGTATTACCAAAAAGGAATCGTTCAGTCACTTGCTCAAGGCATGTTATCCGAGTGAGGGCGAGGATGCCACGTTGCTCAAGGAAAAGTTAAAGGACACTAAAATTACAGATAAACGTCTGCTGGAGGCGGCAATGTATGCCCCGCAGTGGATTGAGATTGTAGCGGGTTATCTCGGATGGGAAGGACTTCGCAGTGCGGCATGGTATTTCCATGCACATATCAATGAAGGTTTTTCGGCCGAGAAGGAAACGATTGTAGCTCATTACTCGCCGATTGCTCCGCAAGATTTTAATGATGGTGCCTTCGATATTCACTGGTTTCATGAGGCTTACGAGACGTTGGGCGAGGAACGTTTTGATCTGCTGTACGATTGTGCCAAGTATATTTCGGCTGGAGCCAATCATCGTCGATCCCAGTTGTTTGCGGATGCGACGCTGGGTAAGCTCAAACGGAGTGAAATGGAAAAATCAGTGGAAGACAAGCGAAACAAAGACCATTTGCTGACCTACAGTTTGATTCCACTTGCTCAGCCACCTGAACCAGATGTACGCGAACGTTATGATTTTATCCAAAGGTTTCTGGAACAAAGCAAAAAATTTGGGGCACAGCGTAAGGCTAGTGAGGCACTCGTTTCACGAATTGCACTCGGGAATTTGGCACGTAACGCAGGTTATGATGACGTAACCCGTCTCGTCTGGGACATGGAGGCTCGCAAGCTGGATGATCTCCGGTCTTATTTCGAGCCACATGCTTTGGACGAGGCTACAACGGTGCAGCTCGTCATTGATGATGAAGGAGCGGCAGATATTGAAATTGTAAGCAAAGGCAAGACGCTGAAATCCATTCCGGCTCGTTTCAAGAAGGATGAGTATATTACGGCATTGAAGGAGCTTAAAGGAGATCTGGTGGATCAGTATCGCAGAGCTCGGAAGGAATTGGAGCGCTCTATGGAGTCTGGCACGACCTTTATGGTGAAGGAATTGAGAGGATTGCTGGGTAATCCTGTGCTTGCTCCGTTGGTGCGGACACTGGTTTTCAAGGCTGGCGAGCACCTCGGATATTTTAATGGGGATACGTTGGTGTTGACTGATCCTTCTGCTGAACAGCATTCTATAGGAGAAGAGGATAAGCTGATTATCGCTCACCCCCTTCACTTGTTCGAAAGTGGCCGTTGGAGCGACTTCCAGAAGGACTTATTCGACCGTCAGATACGCCAGCCATTTAAGCAGGTGTTTCGTGAGCTGTACCTGCTGAATGCTGATGAACGTGCCAACGCGACCGTTTCCCGTCGATATGCGGGACACCAGGTACAGCCGAATAAGACGGTATCCCTATTGAAAGGTCGCCAATGGACGGTCAGCTATGAGGATGGGCTCCAGAAGGTGTACTATGCTGAGAATCTGATTGCCAACCTGTATGCCATGGCGGACTGGTTCTCACCAGCAGATACCGAGGCTCCTACGCTGGAGACCGTGCAGTTCTTTGATCGGACAACGTATAAGAGCGTACCGTTGGACGAAGTTCCTCCTGTTCTGTTCTCCGAAGTTATGCGGGACGTGGATCTGGTTGTCAGTGTTGCCCATGTAGGCGGCGTTGATCCAGAGGCCAGTCTGACGACGATTGAAATGCGTAGGGTCATTGTGCAGGAATCACTTCGCCTGCTGAAAATTAGCAATGTACGCGTGGATGGGAATTATGCACGTGTAGATGGGACTCTTGGCGAATATGCTGTGCATTTGGGAAGCGGGGGTGTCTATAAGCAAGCGAAGGGAGCGCTGCATATTATTCCGGTGCATTCGCAGCATCGTGGACGCATCTTCCTGCCGTTTCTGGACGAAGACCCAAGAACAGCCGAGATTTTATCCAAAATAGTGTTGTTGGCCGAGGATCAGAAGATCAAGGACCCGCAAATTCTTACACAGCTTCAAGCGTAGAATAGAATTCTGATGTATATAGATTTATAATGAACTCAACGTTCGCATCTAGACAATGGTTTCAAATCCTCGACTGTGTAGGTGGAAACTTAGTTTAGTTGCGGAGGTTGAGTTATTTAATATTGAGCGTTTATCAAGCACGAATAAGGAGATATGGGTAATATTTTAGGTTCTGTGGTTTGATGGAAATCTAACAGTATAACAATTGACGATCATAGGAGAACATAACGATGTTTAAAAGTATCTTTCTAAAAGAGTACTCAACCGAGTATCAATCACAAGTTGTCGATTTAATTTTACATATTCAAAAAGATGAATATAATATCGTCATAACCAAAGAAGATCAGCCAGATTTGCTTGATATTGAAAACTTTTATCAGCGTGGCAACGGCAACTTCTGGGTGGCTCTTCGTGAAGGAACCGTAATAGGGACTATAGCTTTGTTAGATATTGGGAACCGTAAGACAGCACTTAGAAAGATGTTTGTAAAACAAAACTATAGAGGTAAAACATTCAATGTTTCGAATCAATTATTGCATCATTCCATAGGATGGGCTAAGGAAAGGTCTATTGAAGAAATCTATCTTGGAACAACACCACAATTCGTAGCAGCTCATCGATTTTATGAGAAGAATGGATTTGTTAGTGTAGATCCAGGAGAATTGCCGATTAGTTTTCCAGTCATGAAAGTGGATAAAAAGTTTTACAGATACATTATTCAATAAAATGATCCTGAACCAAAACAATGCTGAGGGAAATTCCAGTTCAAAATGTGTGACTTAGTGGCCGCCGTGTCGTCTTGCTGCCAAGCCGCAATATAAACTATCGCTGAGCAGGAATTTCTTTTGTTTAGGACAGGCGTTTGCTAGAATAAAAGGGTATGTTGTAAGTCAACGTTAACCAAATTGCTGGGAGGGACACAAGTATGAGCAAAAAGATTAAATGGGGAATTGTCGGCACAGGCTGGATCTCAGATCAATTTGTGGCGGATTTGGCGCATGTTACGAATGGAGAAGGGTATGCCGTTGGATCACGTACTATTGAAAGCGCTACCGAATTTGCAGCTAAGCATCAAATATCACGAGCTTACGGGAGCTATGAGGAATTAGCACAAGATCCCGAGGTAGATGCTATTTACGTAGGGACTCCTCATCCTTTTCATAAAGAAAATGTTCTGACGGCTCTTCGGGCGGGCAAAGCGGTCTTGTGTGAGAAACCCTTCACCGTCAATAGTAAAGAATTGGAGGAACTAATCGGCTTTGCACGTGAGCGTAAGCTATTCCTGATGGAAGCAATGTGGACACGTTTTTTGCCTCCGATTCGCCAAGTGCAGGAGTGGATACATGCGGGACACATTGGCGAGGTAAAGCTGGTTAAGGCAGAATTTGGTTTTCGGGTAGATTGGAACCCGGAGGGCCGGCTTTTGAACCTTGAGCTGGGCGGAGGTGCTCTGTTAGATGCAGGAATTTATCCGGTTTCTTTTGCTTCAATGGTCTTCGGTCCTGAACCTGAGCATGTATGGAGCACTGCTCATATCGGGGAGACAGGCGTTGACGAGACATTTTCGATCTTGCTGGATTATGGGCAAGGACGCACGGCTATGCTTAACGGGGCAGTCCGTCTCGGATTGACGAATGAGGCATACATCCATGGAACCAAGGGCTATATTCACATTCCGTCATTCCTAAACAGCACATCGGCTACTTTAGTTGTGGACGGTGAAGAGGCACAACACTTTCAGGATGACCGATCCTCTACAGGCTATGCCTTTGAAGCAGAAGAAGTCGGGCGTTGCTTGAACGAAGGTTTGCTCGAAAGTTCTACTATTTCTTTAGATGAATCATTAGGAATTATGAAACTGATGGATCAGATTCGTTCACAGTGGGGACTTCGGTATCCGTTTGAATAATCATATTCATTCCAGGGACCTTTCAGGTTCTCTGGAATTTTTTTGTTTGTGAGCGTTATTTTTGTATACATAAGTCTTTCCAATTCCCAAATAGCGACTTTGGTCGCACGCTAGGTAACGCCATATGAGTAAGTCAAGAGTGGGACATATGAATCATTTTTTGTGATTTAAATTAGTTAAAAAACCGTCATTAAAAAGTTACAAAAGTGTAATTTATTCATCGGTTAACTGAATTGTAAACGCTCTCTTTTTATGAAAAAGAATGAAGGTCCTAGTATTGAATTTCCAAAAACTTTCAATGAAATTTCCGAAAATGTGCGGTAGGGTGGTTAACGTGTCACTTGAGCCATTGCGGCTTTTGCTGACTTGCTTGCTTATCCCGTGGCTCTGGATTCTTGTCGGAGCTCGCAGGATCGAGAGCCTTTACAAGCCTGTGAGCGTTGAATAGGCATTCACCTCATGACCTAACATCAAGGAGGAATTACAAACGTGAAAGTGAAATCAACATGGTTGTTCCGTATGGTGATGATGACAGTGATCGCGGCTGTTGTGATCGGACCTATGAATATTGCAGGAGCGGCAGGAAGCCGGACAGATCGGCCTTGGATGAACGCGAGCCTGTCGGCTGAGAAACGGACAGCGCTGCTGCTACAGGAAATGACGCTGGAAGAAAAAATAGATTTGGTAACTGGCAAGGTCAACAATTACTATGGATTCTATAATAATTCGATGGAGCGGTTGGGCATTCCGGCGCTGACGATGGCAGATGGACCTGCAGGTGTACGTATCGCTAATCCGGATGTGCAGGACAAGCAATCGACTGCGTTGCCTGCTCCAATTGCGCTGGCTGCAACGTGGGATACCCAAGCTGCCAAACAGTATGGGGATTTGCTCGGAGACGAGGCTTTTAATACAACTCATAATGTGGTGCTTGGACCCGGGATGGATATTGCCCGTATTCCATGGGGATCGCGAAACTTTGAATCTATGGGCGAGGACCCGCTACTGCAATCTCAAATGGCGACCGCTTATGTCAAAGGTATACAAAGTCATCCTGTTCTGGCGACTGCCAAACATTACCTTATGAATAATCAGGAGACAGAGCGTTTCACAACAAATGTAAAAATCAGTGACCGTGCGCTGCATGAAATTTACATACGTCCGTTTCAGGAGGCTATTGCCAAGGCAGACTTGGGCGGAGCTATGTGCTCCTTTAACAAGGTCAATGGCGAATCGGCATGTGAGAACAAGACCATCATGACAGATCTCTTGAAAAAGGAAATGCAATTCAAGGGCTTCGTGATGAGTGATTATGGCGCGAACCTGAGTACAGTCGAATCGGCAAATAGTGGCTTGGACCTGGAAACACCGGGGACTCCTTATGGAAAATGGGGAGATCAGCTGCTGGCTGCTGTCAAGAATGGTAAGGTAAGTGAAAAAACGATTGATGATAAGGCTGGGCGCATTCTGGTGCAAATGTTCAGCAAAGGTTTATTTGATCACCCGGCTCAAAATAACCAAATTGATGCCCGTGACCATGGCAAGACAGCCCGTCAAGTGGCTGAGGAAAGTATGGTACTGCTTCAAAATAAAAACAATGCATTGCCATTGTCTAAAGATAAACTCAAGTCTATTGCTGTGATTGGCCCCGATGCAGATAACGGCACTGTGGCAGGCGGAGGCAGTTCGCTGGTGAATCCGACGTATACCGTGAGTCCGTTAGAGGGCATCCGCAATCGTGTCGGCAAAGGAGTTACCGTCCAATATGCACCGGGCACAGACCCGATCTCTGCAGGAGACATTATGCCAGGGCCATCTGCTGTTCCGTCTTCACTGTTGACTACATCTGATGAGAAAGAGGATATCAGTGTTGGATATGCGACTTATGGAGATGGCGAACAGGGACTTCGAGGCGAATACTGGAAGAATAACAAGATGGAAGGCAATCCGATTCTTGTACGCAATGATGACCAAGTCAATATGAACCTTGGATTTTATAATTATCAGGGCTTCAATGCAAAGTCTCCTAAAGTTCCAAATACACCAACGACACTGAACGGCTTGATATCTGCACGCTGGACAGGGGCAATTGCAGCTCCCAAGGATGGTGACTATGCATTGTCATTAACCAGTTTGGGATCAAGCAAGCTGTATCTCGACGATAAGCTTTTCGTGGACAATCAAGGTGAAAAGCTGGGCACTACGAAGAAAAACATCTCCCTTAAAGCGGGTGAAAAGCACAAGATACGTATTGAATACCGCGCTGATTATCCGACCAATGGTCGGGATTCCGGTGGTATGGTTCGTCTGGGCTGGGAACCTCCGGCAGATACGTCAGATAAGCTGATTGACAACGCTGTGAAATTGGCGAAAAAATCGGATGTTGCGATTGTTGTTACGCGCACGTATGAGAGTGAGGGATATGTTGAGCGTTCCGATATGGAGCTCCCGAACAATCAGGATCGGCTGATCCGTGCGGTTGCGGCTGTAAATCCGAAAACCATTGTCGTACAAATGAGCGGTAGAGCCGTGCAAATGGATACATGGCAGGACAAAGTCCCTTCCATCGTACAAGCATGGTTTGCTGGACAAGAGCAAGGGAATGCTATAGCGCGCGTCTTATTTGGAGATGTAAATCCTTCGGGTAAGTTGCCGGTAACCTTCCCAGTTAACGAGCAGTCTACACCTGTATCCTCACCAGAGAAGTTATGCTGACTATTTTGTTCGTTACCTACAGGCTTATGCGAACGAAGGGATTCCGATTCAGGCGATTTCCATTCAAAATGAGCCAGAATTCACGACGTCCAAGTATCCCAGCATGAGTATGGGGGCAGCAGAACAGGCGAATTTTATTAAACAATATCTGGGCCCAACCCTAAATCGAAACCATTTATCTACTCAGATTATTGCCTTTGACCATAACTGGGATACAGGGAGTGAATATGCCAAGACCGTGTTAGGAGATGAACAAGCTCGAAACTATACGCATGGAACAGCCTTTCATTGCTACAAAGGAGAACCTACGGCGATGAAAGATGTGCATCATGCTTTTCCAGATAAGCCTGTATATATGACAGAATGTAGTGGGGGAGCGTGGAGTCCGGGCTTTGGAGATGATTTGAGCTGGGATATGTCCAAGCTGATCATTGGTGCACCCCGAAACTGGTCGCAAAATGTCCTCTTTTGGAATATCGCACTTGACCCGTCCGGGGGGCCGACCAATGGGGGGTGCACCAACTGTAGAGGTGTAGTGACCATCGACCCGTTAAGCGGTGCAGTTACGAAAAATGTGGAGTACTATGCGATTGGGCACGCCAGCAAATTTGTCCGTCCAGGTGCGGTACGTATTGATTCTACACATTATAGTGGAAGTATCGAAACGGTCGCCTACTGCAATCCGGACGGTACGCTTGTCCTGATTGCCGCCAATACAGGAGAGAACACAAAGACATTTAAGGTTCGGCAGGGAAATAAGGTTTTCAAATCTACCCTTCCATCCAAGTCCGCGGCTACCTTTCAATGGAATCCTACGGCTTTCTGACACGGTCTGTACATCAACGTTTTATAGAAGTTTTAGAGCGCTTAGCCCATCTGGCTGAGCGCTCTTTTTTCATTTGCTACAAAATCCAGACTGCGAAAAAAATAAAATTTTAATATTGTTCAGAATTGGTTCAGAGGCGGATGATAAGATCTTTTCACTAATAACAAGAATGAACCGTTTACGGGGGAGAGTCTGATGAATCAAGAAACAAATAAAGAATGGCAAAAAGTGCTGATGGTGACGTTGCTGGCAGGTATGGCATGGGGGCCCCAGCTTGTTCATGCGGAAACGAAAGGGAAGACGTCTGCGATTGTGACTAAAACCAGTACAGTCTCTTTTACAGATCAATCCACTATGTCATCCCAGGCATTACAGGCGGTGCAGGAGGCTGTGAAGCAAGGACTAATCACGGGTTATCCAGATGGTTCCTTCCGTCCAGATCAACCGTTAACGCGCAAGGAAATGGCAGCTTTGCTGGCTAATGCACTTAAGCTTGACGCTACGGAGCAAGCAGTAACTTTTAAGGATACGCAGGGGAGTTGGGCCGCTTCTTATATAGAAGCTGTGCGTGCGGCAGGTCTAATGACCGGAGATGAATCAGGTGCTTTCCGCCCGAATGCTGCGGTGAGCCGTGAGGAATTGGCAGCAATTCTGGTGAGAGCGATTGGAGGAACCCATGTTCAAGGCGGAGATGTTCAAGACATTTCTGATGGGGATCAGGTGAGTTCATGGGCCAAAAACAACGTAGAAGCAGCTCTCAAACTGGGGTTAATGGATACGCCGGATAATCGGTTTGACTCTAAAGTACAGGTAAAACGTCAAGATATCGCAGCCTTTCTGGTGAATGTGTTCCAATCGGGTGAACGGACGGGAATCCTTTCTCGTATCGACGGGGATATCGCTTATATGGATGGAAAGCCCTATTTGATCGGCCAGCAATTGAAGCAACTGTTCGGAGCGGACAATGTGCCGGCGCTTCAAGGGGCTACCCTGACCTATCAGGCATCGAACCGAAACGTAGCTGATCTGTCGGCGCTTCAAATTGTGCAAAGTGGTACGGCCCAACATCCGGTGACTTTATATAGCAAAGGGTCAGAATTTAAAGGCAAGTTAGCTATTGCAGCGGATTTTGTGCGAATTCAAGGAGCTACGTTACCTCAGGTAACCTTGATGCAGGGCGCCAAAAATGTAGAGATTCATGCAGACGTAAACGAAATGATCGTAGATACGCATGAGCCTATTCAGATCCAGGGAAGTGGTGTATGGCAGCAGCTTAAACTGAATTTTGCCGATACACAGGTACGTCTCGCCAATGGGATACAGACTGTACAGACCCGTCTTGCGGAGCGGGGAACAGAGACTCAAATTATACGTGATACCACGTTGGATGCATCTTCGGATACATCCTCAACAAGCACTAAAAAAAGTTCATCCGGTGGTGGCGGTGGCAGTTCTACAACGAATCCAACGCCAACACCAATACCAACACCTAATCATGTACCTGTCTCAGCTATAGTTCCTTCCGATCAATATGCCATTATGGGTTCCGGAGATACGCTAGTGGATTTGAAAAATGTGTTTTACGATGCCGATCAGGATGAGTTGTCGTATCATGCGGTCACTTCGGATGTATATGTAGCAGAAGCAGAAGTGGCAAATAAACAGCTTACTTTAAAACCTAAATCAGTAGGAAGCACACAGGTATTTGTTACGGCAGAGGATGGAAAAGGCGGCAAAGCGAGCGTGTTTTTCAACTATACAGTGACCAGCTCTACTTATGAGGAGGACATTAATCATAGTCCTGTCGCGAGCAACAGCCTAAATGACATTCCTTTGCTCTTAAATGAAGGTGGCAAGCAGATTAGTCTGTCTGACTTGTTTAATGACGAGGATGGCGATGCACTGACCTACACGGTGGAATCGGCTTCGCCAGAAGTGGCCACAGGAGAAGTTACAGGCGATCAGCTTATACTTACGCCGCTTCAAGCTGGCACTAGTCTAATGACGATAACAGCCCATGACGGCAAGGGAGGCACAGCCTCGCTTCAGTTAGCTGCTATGGTGAATGCGCCTTTGCCTGATCCGCAGCCTGAGAATCACATACCTGTGGCTTTGCCTCATTTACCTATCGTAGTTACTAATGTGTTACAGGACAAGCTGATGCTGTATCCAGGTTCGTTATTTATGGACCAGGATGGCGACACCTTGACGTATACCCTCACTTCCTCCAATCCCCAAGTAGGCAGTGTGGTGGAGAATGGAGAAGATTCATTTGTAGCACTGCATAACGCTGGTATTACGATGATTGAGATTTCGGCGAATGATGGCCGTGGGGGCGTTTCTTTCACTTCATTTATGCTCCAAGTTGAAGCTCCTCAACCCGTAAATCATCGTCCGGTAGTGACCCGTGTGCCTGAACCTCAATATTTGGACCCGGGAGATGGTCAGCAAATATTGCAGCTGAATGATATGTTCTCTGATGAGGATGGCGACACGTTGACCTATACTGTGGTGTCTTCTGATCCATTGGTGGCAGGGGGGCAGGTAGAAGGGAATACACTTTTCATACAACCGTTGCGTAATGGTGTGACGTTCCTTACGATGACAGCAAATGATAATCGTGGTGAAACGACATCTTTTACGATTCCAGTGATTGTTGAGAAAAGAGATTTGTTCATTTCCGAAGTCGTGTGGCAAGGCGAACCGGATTATCTGGACCAGGCGATTGAATTGTACAATCCGACCAACAGACCGTTGGAGAAAAATAAAATCTGGATTGAGCGATCCGACCAACCAGACCCGATTATCATAAATGCCAATGACGGAGATGTCATTATGCCTGGGCAAACCTTTGTAATTGCGAATGATTTGAGTTCGTTCGGATCGGAAGATTGGTATTATACCTTCCTGCAGTTACAACATAACAATTCGGAACCCGTTACGCTTAAGCTGTACTACAACAACGTGCTCATTGATATGGCAGTTATTGGTCAAGGGCAGGCCTTGGGACGGAACAGTGGTACGGTCATTGGTAATACAGATCCATATCAAGCTGGCGAATGGAATGTTGAGGGGACGAACTCCCCTGTTAATTTAGGTGACTTTATCGGTAGGGAGAGAATGACACCATGAAAAATAAGAAGTTAACCGCTCAGCTGGCAGCTGCATTGCTGCTGCTGAGCCCCTCGCTTCCTGCCGGAGCAGAGCAAGCTACCGTGATAGATGCGGCTTCCGTAGCCAATGGGCCGACAGGGAACAATACTGCCACCTGGACGGACGTACAGCAGCTTACAACACAGCAATTGGAACAACTGCAAAAAGCCCGTGAACTCGGGATTATCCAAGGCGACCCCGCCGGAACGCTCCGACCTGGGCAGAAGCTCACACGTCAGGAGCTAGCCGCACTGCTGGTCAAAGCGTTGCAGCTTCCGACGGGCAACCTGGACGGCGCTGCCTCCTTCACGGACGTGCCCGCCGATAGTTGGGGGCGCCCGGCTATAGAGGCAGCCCGTAAGGCCGGGCTGATGCAGGGCGACGCCAACGGACGCTTCCGTCCGAATGACCTGATCAGCGCCCAGGAACTGGTCGCGCTGTTGGTCAGGTCCGCTGGGACGGGGACGTCTGCGGGCACGCCCGCTAGCACAACCGACTCGCCGTCGGCACAGACGCTGCCGACGGCGTGGAAGGACGCCAGCCCGTGGGCGGCCCCGATGATTCGGGCGGCGCTGAATAACGGGCTGATGAGTGAATTTGGCGGAAATCTACACGCCAAAGACTCGGTAAGCCGCGTAGATGCGGCCAGCCTACTCGTATCTGCTTTGTTTCCACAGGAGCGTGCTTCGCAGCTCGAGGAAATGGACGGCAAGCAGATACGGATCAATGGCATCGCGTATGACGTGGCAGAGCCGCTGCGCGGCATTTTTCACGCGGATAATCAGACCGCGCTGCGCAACGCGGGCATTCGTTTCCATGCCACAGGCCGAACAGTGGACAAGGTGACTTGGTTGGAGCTTCGCAGCAGCGGGACTTCGGCTCGTGACGGCGAAGCAGAGTTCAGTGGAAACATTGTGCTGAACGGACACGGCTCCACGCTAAACGGAGATTTGGTGATCGCTGGTGATTTTACATCCGTACTGCACTTGAATGTGGAACAGCAGTTAACGGTGGATGCCCGGGTACAGCAGGATTTTTATGCACAGGATGTACAGGTGCAGGGACAGACCCATATTAATGGCGGAGATAACAATACAGTTGTATTTGATAGCTCAACGTTGACGCAAATGGATGTCACAAAGCCAGAAGTTCACGTTGTACTTAGTGGTACCGCAAGCGCGACGATCATGAACGTCCAATCCAGCGCAAGCATTGAGGTTAGCGCGAATGCTTCCTTGCCGCAGCTGAATGTTAATGAAGGGGCGAACAAAGTCAATCTTCAGGGAACGGTTCAGACCGTTCAGGTAAATGGCAGCCAGTCCGTCGAGATGACAGGTAATAGTACAATCCAACAGCTGACCGTCACAGGGACGGGGGCTTTGGAATTGAAAACGACAGGCAGTATTGAAAATATTCAAGTCAGCAACCCGGCAGCTAAGGTAAATGTGAGTGGAAATGTACAGGTTTCTGCGGTCACACTGGGTACCGGAGTAGCTTCCAACGCTGTTACGGGTCTAGCTGCGGCAAGTGTAACAGGTACGTCCTCATCTTCTGGAAGCTCATCCAGTTCAACCAGCAGCGCTAACCGTTCACCGGAAGTCGTAAATGCTTCAGTAGAGCGTGTAATTACAGAAGGCGCTGGTGAACAGTTGTACGATTTACGCCAATTCTTTACCGATCCTGATGGGGATAACTTGACCTTTTCGGCAGCTTCTCTTCAATCCGGCATCGTACGGGCGTCCGTATCGGGCAATACATTAAAGCTTACGCCAGTCAGTGTCGGAAAAGCATCCATCAGTGTATCAGCTAATGATGGACGGGGAAAAAGGGTGTCGTCTACCTTCAAAATCACCGTGAATGGCCAGCCAGTGTCTGCGGGTATACCAGATCAGGCCCTTACTGTGGGACAATCGGACTCGGTACTGCATTTGAATGATTATGTTCAGGACCCGGAAAATGCAAGCTTAACGTATCAGGTTACGGTTGATGATCCTGCTGTAGCGTCGGTGGTGCTTGCGGAGGATGAATTGCGTCTGAGTCCGCTTCGAGCGGGCAGTACGAGCGTTCATGTCACTGCCAATGACGGACAGCAAGGAGAGGATGGTAGCACAGGCCAAAAGCAGATTGATTTCAAGCTAACGGTTCAGGGCGCTCCTAACCATGCTCCACATGGACAAGCCCCTCAGCCGTTAACCGTCACATTGGGCCAGCCGGATATGACACTGGATCTTTCAACAATATTTACGGATGCAGATGGCGATCCACTGGTGTTCACAGCGATCAGTTCGGATGCTTCCATCGTACAGACTACCTTAATGAGAGCTCAGCTCTCTTTGCAGTCGCTGCAAGCGGGGAGTGTAAGTATTACCTTGACGGCAGACGACAGCAAGGGTGGAACAGATACAGTTACCTTGATTGTAACGGTTTTGCCCATACCTAACAGTAGCCCGGTAGTAACCCGTGCACCAGACGCTGTACATCTGATTTTAGGCAAGGCTGACGGAACTGTGGATCTGTCCACCATCTTTGCTGACCCGGACCATGACCCGATTCGTTATGAGATCAGTGCGTCTGATCCAGCCGTGGCAGATGCTACAGTTCAAAATGATCAGCTTGTTATTCATGGGTTGACTAGCGGCAATACCGTGATTACCATCACGGCTAAAGACGATAGAGGCGGAGAGATTAGCGCAGACCTACAGGTTCATCTATTGGAAAATGCGGTTATTACAGCGATCCCTGAGCAGTTGCTTCAATTGGGAGATGCTGCATCAGAACTGGATCTCTCACCGTTCTTATTGAACTGGGATCTAGCATCCCTGTCAGTGACAGCAGACACGTATGATCCAGGAATTGCTACGGCCCATATGAATGGTCAGAAACTACAGTTAAACCCAGTAAGTGTAGGGACCACGAGTGTAACACTCAGTGTGTATGATCAGTACGGACGTGCAGAGGGAGCGACGTTCCCGGTTACCGTCAGCATGCCTCAGCTAAATCAAGCTCCTCAAGTCGTAGCGGCTATAAACGAGCAGGTATTGACTCCCGGAGTTACACAGCAAAGAGATTATGATTTGCAACAGCTGTTCAGCGATGAGGATGGAGATGTGCTTCAGTTTACGGTCAGCTCCAGTGATCCGACATTGGTGAGTGCATCAATTAATGGCAGTATCTTAACGGTGGCTTCTGGAACAGGTAGCGGTCTTGCCACTGTTACCATTACAGCCACGGATGGTCGGGGAGGTTCTGTGCAATACACGTTGAATACACGCAATGCCGAACTGGTTTCCGGCGGGATCACTCCGATAGGGGTTAAATACGGCTTGCCGCACAGAACCGTGGATCTGTCCAGTTATTTCCCAGGACAATCTAAATTCCTGGTATATAGAGGAACGCCATCATCGACATTCATCGGTCCTGTAGAACTCATGGGCACCTCCATTCCCCTTTCCCCCGAACCTTTACTGGTATGGGTGGTAGGAGCGGATGGAAGAGCTGTCGTATTTCAGGTCCAACAGGAACCACAGCAAGCGCCTGCTGTATATTTCTCGCAATATGTGGATGGCGGGGATGGAAGAATTGTTTTGCAATTGTATTATAACGGGAATGGAGATCCTTCCCATCGGGCAGACGGTTACTCACTGGAGTTTCATCAATGGATGAAGAAAACAAACCAAATGAAAGTTACCACTCTACCGATTAATCCGGTTTATCCTGCCATGCCCTATATAATCATCGACACTATTTTCTATGATTTCATGGATATTACGAATGCTTGGTATTTCAATGATGAGGGCGATTTCTACAACCCGAACGAATTTAACACTGTTGCATACGTTTTAAAATACCAAGGACAAGTGGTGGATGTATTAGGAAATCCAAATTCACATGAACAGTTTACTCCACAAGGAGGAACGTTCGTCCGCAAGTCAGGAATATCCTATGGATCGTCTGCCTATAATCAGCCAGATGAGTGGAATGCGTTCCCGAAAGGGACCTTTCAATTTGTCGGCATTCATACACCATAAACGGTATGTTTGTCTGCGATCGCCTGTTTTTTGAAGACAGGTCATGAATTCTTAAAAAGGTGTAACCCATCAACTATGGAGGGTTACACCTTTTTATGTACAAAGAGGTAATGATAAAAGAGATCATTTATAGCAGTGAGTGCAGTCACATAGACATATACAAAAACATGACTATAATGTACATATAGTTTAAATTTAGTCTTTTTGGGGCTGACGGTTCCACACACTTTACTCACAAAGGAGAGGATTCATCTCATGAGCATACATTTGGAATTGGATTCCTTATCCGTTGAAAGGCTAGAAATGGCCCTTTCAGGACGACCGGGAATGTTCAAGCTGTTTTATGACACCGAGGATTGTGGATGCAATGGCGTACTCGTCATTTTGGTTGTCACCGCGCCCAATGCAACTGATAAAGCAGTACAGTCTGAGCCTTATTCTTTTTGGGTAGATCAGCAGCAGGAACAGCAGTTCGATAGCAGAATGCGGCTTGAGGCAGACCCTAGTTACCCGTCGTTCAAGCTAAGTAGTGATGCCGGTATATTTAGTAGCAATGTTAGAATTCAAGATCGGCGCGCGAACTCGTCCGAGGAGTGATGTGCGGAGGTAATAGGAATTCATTAAGCACCAAAAAAGCAATTCTGATTTACACCAAGTTTCCAAAAGACGAACCTTGTTTAGCCTATATGGCAGAGGTTCGTTTTTTTTGTGTTATATTCCAATCGTTCCACCAAAAAATGAAGTGTTTAGTGGCCTGCTCTGAAGTGGTACAATAACCTTTATGATAATCGGAGAAGGACGTTGAGAAGATGAAAAACTTGCTCGTTTCGGGCTATCGTGCCCATGAGCTGAATATTTTCAGTCAGAAGCACGAAGGCATTCCATATATTAAAAAGGCGATTGCAGGCAGGCTTATTCCCCTGATCGAAGAAGGGCTGGAATGGGTGATTACCCCTGGCCAATACGGGGTGGACTTGTGGGCCTGTGAGGTCGTTACTGCACTAAAACAGCAATATCCCCACCTAAAATGCTCTATTATGATGGCTTATCAAAATATGGAAGAAAAATGGAAGGAGGACAAAAAGGAATATTTTCAGCAGATTTGTGCCGAAGTTGACTATGTGGGAGTAGTCAGCCGTCAGCCCTATCAGGGAATATGGCAACTCAAGGCACGGGATGAACTCCTTTTCCGCAAAACAGACGGTTTATTGCTTGTTTACGATGAGGATGCCGGAGAGGGCAGCCCGCGTTTTATGAAGGAACTGGCATTGAAAAAACAACAGGCAGAGGGCTATCAGTATATCAGCATCAGCTCGGAGGATATCCAGAGCATCGCGGATGAAGAACGATTATTCATGGACCTCTGATTTTTAAAGCATTAGCCCGGATTTTTGAACAAAAAGGACGTATTCGTCCCTTTACATTGATGTAAGCGCTATCATAGAATTTAAACAACAATAACTTATCAGTCACATAAAATAAATTTATTGAAAATACAAACTATGAAAGGAGCTAATGATTCAGATGAACAAAAGGTTTCGGTATACTGCGTTACTCTGTCTCGGTGTCATGTTGTGTGGAGTGGTCACCCCGATGGATAGCCAGGTCTCTGCTGTCTCTACGAGACAAATGGAAAAGCTGAACCGGGGAGCCGTCGCTGTTAAGGTGCCTGAGGGTGTACTGGTGAGCTGGCGCTTGCTGGGCACAGAAGCGGATTCGGTCGGCTTTAATTTGTACAGAGGGACAAGCAAGGTGAATGATGCGCCGATACCATCGAGAACCAACTTTTTGGACAAGGCAGGTTCGACCTCATCTTCGTATACCGTTCGTGCCGTGGTCAATGGAGCAGAGCAGGCCGCTTCTCCTGCGGTGAAGGTATGGAACAACAACTATCTGGATGTTCCGATCCAGCAGCCCGCGGGAGGCACAACTCCGGATAATGTGAGCTACACGTACCATGCCAATGATGCCAGCGTAGGGGATCTCGATGGGGATGGCGAGTATGAGATTGTGTTAAAATGGGACCCTTCCAATGCCAAGGATAATTCGCAATCCGGTTATACGGGAAATGTATTTTTGGATGGCTACGAACTGGATGGAACGCGCAAATGGCGGATCGACCTGGGACGGAACATACGGGCTGGAGCCCACTATACGCAATTTCTCGTCTATGATTTTGACGGAGACGGCAAAGCAGAGATCGTATGTAAAACAGCAGACGGCACGGTAGATGGTACAGGTGTAAAGATCGGGGACGCTTCGGCTGATCATCGAAACACGAGTGGATATATTTTGAAAGGTCCCGAGTTTCTCACTGTGTTCTCAGGTGATACAGGCAAGGCTCTTAGTACGATTGACTATGTGCCACCACGCGGAACGGTATCGAGCTAGGGAGATAATTATGGTAACCGTGTAGATCGTTTTCTCGCCGGGGTTGCTTATCTGGATGGCGTGAGACCCAGCATAGTGATGGCACGTGGGTATTACACTCGCACCGTTCTGGTCGCATATGATTGGCGGAATGGTAACCTGAGCCGACGCTGGACCTTTGACAGCAACAGCTCCACCAATGCCGGAACGGCTGGACAGGGGAACCACAGCTTGAGTGTAGCGGATGTGGATGGAGATGATAAGGATGAGATTGTGTATGGCTCGCTGGTTGTAGACGATAACGGAGCGAAGCTGGTTAACACCGGGATGGGACATGGTGATGCACTTCATGTTGGCGATCTAGACCCCGACCGTTCGGGCTATGAAGTGTTCAAGGTGAACGAGGACAAAAATGCCACCTACGGAGCTGCCATGTACGATCCGCGTAATGGAAATATTTTATGGGGCGTAAATACAGGCAAGGATACCGGAAGAGGCATGTCAGCAGACATTGACCCGCGGACCAAAGGGAACGAGCAGTGGGCACCGGGTATTGGGTTGCGTTCAGCCAAGGGACAGCTCATCACCAACACGCTACCGTCTTCCATTAATTTTGGCATCTGGTGGGATGGGGATCTCCTCCGTGAACTGCTGGATCATACCTCATCAAGCGCTGGAAAGATAGACAAGTGGAACTACACGAACTCGACTACTTCCAACTTGCTTACGGCAACAGGAACGAGTTCCAATAACGGAACCAAAGGAACGCCGTCCTTGCAGGCCGATCTGTTCGGTGACTGGCGTGAGGAAGTCATTTGGCGTAAAAGTGATAATTCAGCGCTGCGTATCTACACAACACCATACGAGTCAGAACATCGATTTTACACGCTTATGCATGATCCAGTGTATCGCTTGAGTGTTGCCTGGCAAAACGTAGCTTATAATCAGCCGCCGCACACCGGGTTTTATCTGGGAGAAGGGATGTCCAAGCCCCAGCAGCCGAATATATATACTCCTTGATATGTCGTTAGACAGTGGTTTGAAAACAAATAAAATGAACAAAAACAGAGAGGGCTCCAAGCGAATTGGAGCTCTTTTTGTTATGATAGCCCGCAAGATAACGTATGACTTTCATAAAAATGGGAACATTAGTTCTTATAAATGGAATATATGTATGAAAAAGGAGGCGGAATCTGTGAGTTCTTTAACGACTGAAGGTATGATCGAGCTCGTAACTAATGTCGGATTCCCTGCTGCATTAAGTCTGATTCTGTTAAAATACATCCTCGTCACTTTGAGCCGCAGATTAGAGGAGCTGGACCGATCTGTTAAGCAACTGTCGCTATCTTTGGAAGAGATGGAGGCAAAGCAAGTGAAACAGTCAGAGCAACCGTCCCCGGCAAATACGGACAAACTTCGTGCAGAATGAACAAAAAAAGGCAAATAGAAACAATTTAGCAACCCAATCGAGAAGCGAAATTCTTATAATAGAAATGTCTGCAGTTTATGCAGACATATGATTATGGAGGTGTATATAAGTATGAAATTAAATACGAAGCTATCCGCACTATGCATTGCGGCCACACTTATGAGCGTGGCACAGGCCGCCGCTGCCGCGCCCGCTGTGACCGCTCCAGCGGAAGCGACGCAACCGAGCGTTGCCAGTCCGGCCGCATCCGCCCCGGGTCAGGTGCCAGCACCAGCAGCGTCTGCACCGGCTACGACTCCAGCCCCGGCGCAAGCGCCGTCGGCTCCAGCAAGCTCGCCCCCGGCTGCAGCCGCAGGTTCTGCCAAAGCCGCTACACCAGTAGCTCCGTCTGCACCAGCACAGCGTCCATCTACATCGGTAGCACCCGCAGCTGCTCCGATCGTACCTTCGACTGTGAAGCCGTCTAAGCCGCAACAGCCGTCCACTTCAGCGCCAGCAGCAGCGGCTACCAACGTGAAACCGACGCAACTGGACAAGCTGAACCACGAGAGTGCGGTTCCGCTTGTGTTGGAGGCGCAGTCTCGTTATCAATATGCAATCAGTGGTGGCAGCCCGGTGGGTAAGTCGTTCCAGTTGAACGGTAAAAGCTACCGCTATCTGTCCGAGGACATCGGTACAAAGACCAAATTGATCAGCTATCTGACGCAGGCCTACACAAAGCAGGCCAGTGAGCAATTTGTCGGTAAATTTTTCGTCGAAGTTAATGGCAGATTAGCTCAGTTGAACGCAGATGGTGGCAATTTGTTAGAGTTCAACCGGGCTACGGCGAAAATGGTAACCATGACTCCGGTGAAGCGCAGCTACCTGCTGACCGTGCCTTATCCGGCAGAAACCAAGCAAGCGAATGAGAAAATCACCGTGAATTTTGAAAAGGTCGGCAGCTACTGGAAAATCAGCTCTGCGCCGCATGTCATTTTCTAAATTAAGATTTTGCAACAGGCTTCATATGGGGTAAAGTGATGTTAAGGCTTGTTTCGTAAGCCTCAATTCAATGCAGGGGAGTGCTGTGCAATGATGACACCCATCAAGGTAAAAGACGTTAAGGATATTGAAAAAATCAATCAAATCGTATCCAATTATACGTATGACATCTGGATTCATGGCAAAAGCGGCATGGCAGATGCCAAATCCATTTTAGGCATGTACGTGCTGAAGCTGGATGAGCCGCTAACTCTGGTTGTACCTGACAATGTTAATCCCAAGAAGTTGTTCAAGGAGTTGGAGGAGTTTATCCATTTTCCTGCTCAAGAAGGATAAAAGGCAAGAAACTTGTAAACACTGGATGATCTATTACTAAAATAACGCAAAGAAGCCGTGGAACCTAAGTCCCACGGCTTCTTTTTTTAGTGTTCTTTCTCATCCAAAAACGGGAGATTCACCGAATAGTACATAACCCCCATAAGCAGCACGC
This sequence comes from Paenibacillus sp. SEL3, assembly GCF_054602585.1. Lineage (NCBI taxonomy): Bacteria > Bacillati > Bacillota > Bacilli > Caryophanales > Paenibacillaceae > Paenibacillus > Paenibacillus sp. SEL3. The sequence continues at coordinate 4,295,164 of NZ_CM137725.1, forward strand.
CGCCAACCAGATTTCCGAGCGTAACCGGAACGAGATTATGGATCACGCCAGCGACAGAAACTGTACCCGGATGGTCCAGCACGAGCGCAATGGCGAAAGTACACATATTAGCCACACTATGCTCATATCCCGAAATGAAAAAGCAGAACACAAACAGCATCATGGCAAACATCTTTGCACCATTTTCCTTCATAAACATGGGAACAAAAAAGGCAAGACAGACCAGCCAATTACACAAAATAGCTCGGAAGAATAGCTGCATTGCAGGCGCTTCCATTTTATGCTCAACCACGCTCAGTAGAAAGCTGTTCACGCTGGAGGAGTCAAACAGACCGGTCAAGTAAATAAGGAGTGCAAATACCCCCGCACCCAGCAAATTACCGCCATAGCTGGTAGCCCATAATCGAAGCACCTGCCCCCAGCGTAGCTTTTTACGGAGCGCAGCATAAGTGTAATAGAAGGTGTTACCTGTAAACAAATCCCCGCCGCCGTAAGCGATCAGAATGATAGCCGCTCCGAATGTGAGCGCCGCCATGGGATAAGTGAATGGAGAATGCTCCATGTAAAAAAAGTTGCCCGTCTTGAAGGCTACAATAACGCCGAACCCGATGAACATACTCGCCAGCATGGAACGTGCCAAATACCGGAGTAGGCTCTGCTTGTAAATTTTGTACTTCTTCATGGCTAGCTGTTCGACATTGCGTAAGCCTTCCGTCTCCATATTTAAGGACAACCTCCTATTTTCTCATATGTAAGTCTTTAAACAGACTTTATTTTTCCCGAAACATGTCCAGTCTATCAGCAATTCTGTTAGCTTAACAAACCAAGCTTTTGCAGTCCGTACAAAATACCGTCTTCATCTGCGCGTTTTGTGACCATTTTAGCTGCGGCTTTGGCTTCATCACAGCCGTTGCCCATCGCGACGCTGTTATGTATAGCTGTCAGCATCTCCACATCATTTAAGCCATCGCCAAAGGCGTATTGATTTTCAGCGGCAATGCCCAGTCTGGACGTAATTTCGCGGATACCCTTCGCTTTGGAACCAGCATGAGGAACAACGTCCACAGAACTCGGATGCCAGCGCACAAAGTCAAACGCCTTGAATACCGTTTCATAGAAAGGCTCTTCTTCTGCTGTACACATTAACAGCGTCTGATAAATATCTCTTCCTTGGAAATAGAGCGGATCGTATCCAACTGAAATCTTAGCCTTAAGCGTTTGGACCGATTTCTCTACAAGCTCATCGTTAGGAATATTGGCCTTCATGTCCATATGATCCATATATACAAGGGCATGATTATGTGTGAGGGCCAGATCGGTCATCGTTTGCAAGGCTTCTCTGTTCAACGGATTGGTAGCGACCACTTCCCCGCGGAGCACGACATATTGCCCATTAAAGCTGACGTAGGAGTCAATTTCCAACTGCTCGCGGATATCTTTGAACATAAAAGGTGCACGGCCTGTTGCAATGGCCACCTCATGTCCCAGCTCTTTCAAAGCAAAGACGGCCTTTTCTGCCGTTAACGGCATTTTCTTGTCATCGTCCAGTAACGTACCGTCGATATCGAAAAAGATAATTTTTTTGTCTGACATGTCCCTACACCTGACTTTCAATAATGTATTTGTCGAAATGAACTCATATGGATTCATTATATCAAAGGAACTGCTTCTGAATACACAAATACGTATAAATCCTCATGAATGTCCGACCTTTATAGCTTACAATATGAAATAAGGCTTACTGTAAAATATAATTTCTATCTCCTATTTTCATAGATGGGATGTGATCACCATGACAAAAATCCAAGTCACACCGGAGCAGCTGGACAGCGTGGCCTCCCAATTTGCCAATGCCCACGGCACACTGTATAACCAGCTAAATGGCCTGGATAGCACAATGAACCACCTTCACAGCCAGTGGGATGGTATGGAGAGGAATCGTTTTTATAATGACTATCGAACGGCTAAATATACACTATCTTCTGTATTAAATAAGGTTCAATCCATTGAAATTGAGCTGAAAAGCATCGCTTCGAAATTTAGAAATGCGGATGGTGAGAGCACACGTGGCTTCTGGACAGCCCTAGCAGCGGCAATGAGCGCTAGCGCAGCGCTGGCAGGCAGTGGAGAGGCTGGAGATCATGGTGGTGAAATTGCCAAGCAGCCCAAAAACATTGACGAATGGGAGCAGTCAGACGCGGTTAAATATCATCAATATGAGGAACTACTGAAAAACGCCGAGGCCATCGGCGACAAGCAGGTTATGCAGAAAATTCACGACCAGATGAATGTCCTGCAGCTGCAATATGAGGACTCCGTTACCCGTACAGATTACAATACAGGAGAGACCTCCAAGATCACATCCGATTCCCTTGTCGCCGTCACCGAACTGACAGGTAAAGACGGAAGCAAAACGGATATATCTATAGATAAAAAAGGGAATGTTGTGAGTTATGAGCAAAATACGGATAAATATGATTACTGGGTCCAAAAGCATACCCAATCCGCCGGAGAGCATGCTCTAGGTAAAACGGCCCAGACCGTCACCGGATATGGAATAGGTCTTATTTTGTCGCGCGGGGCTGGTGTTAGTGGGGGAGGTTCGGGCATCGGTACTGGCGCAGCCTCCGGCTGGGGGGAACACGTCGTTGGCATTGGTGGCGGCATGCTCAGTGACAAAGTACTTTTCTCTGTACCCGATGAGGGCGAAACCCGTACCATGATCTACCGAACGAATAAAGAAACGGGACATATTGAGAACATGATCATCGTCACCAAAGGTGAGAATGAAATGGAGTATCGCTATTGGGAAGATTATAACTGAAGAAGTGTGTAATCCAAAGTTTGGGGTTTACGGATGCACCGTTCATTTCGTATTATGCGATTTGAACGGTGCTTTTTATGTTGGAAGGATAAGCGAACCCTTTAAATTAGGGTTTAATGAATTCGAGTTTAGTTGATAGAACATCATCTAGCTTTGGTGCTATGTGATACAATGGTTGAAAAATGTAGCCATGAACGGGAGATTAAAGTGAACGAATCGAAGATACAGCATTTGGAAGTGTTGTCATTCATAGAAGGGAACTATGTTAAAAAAGGAGAAGAACTGCAAAATAATCTTTTTACAGGTAACTCTTTTGATATAGAAATTATGAAATATTCCACCAGGATTTATAAAAAAATAGGTAATATAAGAGGCTCTTGTCCACGAGAGAATTTGATCCTAACGGGTGAAGATTCTCGTATGTTGCTAACGATTTTTCACAGTACTCTTGTGAAGAAGACGGAAAAGCAGCTTTATAGCCTTGAGATGGACATAACCCAGGAGCGACTTAGCGATTGGGTTGAAAAAGGACTGATTTATCGGAAGACTGAATATTTAAAAGATGGCAAGACAATGAAGAGAATTTTTTATGTGATGGGATATTTACTTTACAGTATGCAGAGGAAAAATTATAGAGCGGAACAGGAGGAAATGCTTAAGCGATTGACAGGCTGGATTAGCCAGACGGAAACACTGCTAAACCAGTTACCAGATGTTCGAAGTATGGACAAATATCAGGATGTAGCGTTGAACAAGCTATATGCATATATAGAAAAATTACGCGCTGCCCTTATGGACAGCTATAGAGAACAAGCATTCCAGCCAGTTAGCGCTGCATTAGAAGTGCAATGGAGAGAAAGCCGCCTTAGCAAGTATGTTCATTTTGTGCTGGCTGTTGCTACTGTGCGAATGGAGCATGAGCAATTTGACTGGAAGCAGATTGGAGCTGCTTATTATGGTCAAATCGGGGGCTCTAAAGCTTTTGATATGGACAAAAAAGACTTCCTGGGCAAGTTGGAGGAAGACTTGGGCATGCCTTTGCACTTTATTGGCTTAGTTAGTCTGGGAGCAGTTACGCCAATCCTGTTTGCTGGTGAACTGGCTGGAAGTTCAGGACTTTACTACCCGACAGGTTTTATGCACGCCACCACAGATCTGACGGTGTTTGAAATGGAGTTTAGCACTCCATGCCGGGTCATCTGGCTTGTTGAAAACAGAGCGTTGCTCACTCGGCTGTGTGCAGATTCTCTTTTTCTTCGCTCCAGTGGAAGCCTCGTTATTGGATTGGATGGTCAGATCAGAAGTGGTCATCGCAAGTTGATTCAGGACGTTATGGGCAATTCACCGTCCGTTACCCAGGTACTTGTCTGGTGTGATACAGATCAGTCTGGTGGAGTGATAGCTGCTCATGTAAGGGAGCTGTTACAGCCTTTTCAGCGACTGCAAGTAAAATGGCTACTTTCTGAGCCAATGAACAGGCAAGTGGGCGCTTATAGCACGTGGGAGCAATATCAACAGGCTATACAACAGGTTCTGCTTGAGGGCAGGCTCATGGAACAGGAGGAATTCCTTGGAGGAGTAGAACTATGGAAAACATGGATCAACGGTTAGTTTCAATATTTGATGAGAATGCTGATACACCTCTTGTCAGGGAATCACTCCGGGATGTGATTAAGCTGTCAGGTGTGTTGAATGAGCTGCGGGAATATTTTGAGGAACCGCTAAAAGTGCTACATATGCTCCAACTGCTTAATCTGATTCACGAGGAGGCCTTGGGCCTGGAACAACCGCTTGAAAATGCCAGTGCTCTTTATTATCGTTATCGCAATCGTTATGGAACAGAACCGCCTGTATCTGTAGACAGGTTGTTGAATGTACTGGAAAAATATAATTGGATTATGCGGGGAAAACGTCGAATTTTAATGATGGATGTTGGTAAGCGATTGATGGATGTGCTTATCCGACTTGCGAACGATTCCCTTGCTTTTTACATGAGAGATGAGATTGCCAGATCGTTATTTCAGGCTGCGCGTGATGCGGATCTGAGCGAAGCTTATGACGATAAGGGGATATCAGGCGGAAATCGATTAGCCAGTATGGTTCGGAATGTGGAAGAAGCCGTTGACAAGCTTCAGGAGCGTCAGCTTGAATTTTTGTCAGACAGACATGCTCTCCCGCAGGTGCAAATTATTGTGGAATTAATGGGACAATTGGACAAGCGACTTAATGAACGAATGGATAAAATGAAGACATTTGAAGAGGGACTTAAATGGGATCGTTTATTCAAAAAAGGAACATTCGTTATGCTGCAAGGTACGCAAATTAGCTTGTCTACACTGCAAAAAATATTAAAATTTGCCCATATTCGAGAAACAGAAATTGGTATACAAATTGATTCGATGGCTTTTAAGCAGTATGTGATAGACTCCTTTCATAAAAAACCGGATTCTACACAACCGAACGGTACGGAAATATTGAGCTTTATGGAACAGGATCGGGATGAGGGGGAACGTCTGGACGGATTATGGATTCCTGTGAAGTTTGCTTCCCCTATACCGGAACGGCAGATCACATCTGCAATTGAATATTTGGAAAATTATAAGCCTTCTATAGACCCGATAGAGTCGGATATCATAGAGGAGTTTACGGATGCAAAAGAATGGACAGAGCATGAACTGAATGATCATATGGAGAATGCGGCTTGGCAGTTGACCAAGACAATGATCCGCACAGAGGATGTGGAGCGCGTTCTCTCTTTGCACAAGCAAATAGGGATTGAGCCCCTCATATTAGAGGCTGGATCAGAACAGTGGACAGATGCAATCAATGCACTGTTGGCGATATCGGCTGTCGTGTCCAATCGGCAAGCTGAAATATTTAGAGAATCTTCTGAGGCAGCAGAGTTGGATTCGGAAGAGTCGGTTAGAGAAAAGGAGTGGGAATGGATTGATGAATCAGACCGACGATATGTTGTTCGAACAACCCGAAACGAATGATGATAACTATGTTGATAATTATCAATCTTTATCCGCAATGGCGTCCTTGACGGCTGTGCTAAAACCGGAAGAAGAACACGCATTTATGCAAATTATGTTTTCCTCTTCGGCTACGGTACGCAAAGACAATTTTGGTCTTTCTAGACGGGAAGTTATGCGTTTGCTTAAGCTTAAGCCAGAAGAATTAGAGGCTTTTCAACAATTTATCGTGCGTGTTAACCAATCGGTTGCCCGATATTTTCAACTTGTGTACGATGAGCGGAAGGATCAGACCATTGTGCTCATGCGCGTTCCTGCACAGCAAGCAAAGGAAATGTTATCTGCTGAAAGCCTGTCACTACTCATGTTTATTTTTTATCATCAGGATGTTCTGCAAAATGAATTTACCTTATTCAAACAATTGGTCGAAACGTTCGGTCATGAGACATTAGATATTCGTAGAAAAATGAAATCCAATCTTGAACCATTACTCAAAATTGGAGCTATTACACTTTTTAACAGTGATACAGATGAGGAAGCCTATGAGCTTACAGCCATCGGCAGCCGAATGTTTGGCAATGCTTACTTAAAGCGCTTTACAGAGTTTAGTCAATCTCAACAGTTGCATATGGATGAAGTGCTAAAATTTTTTAAAAGATATAATTTTGGGGGCGGAGAAGCACGATGATTCCTTGGGAAATAAGTATTTCCGGCATACGCGATTACCCGCCAACACGTTTGGATCTGAGCGGGGACATGGAGCATATTCTTATCACAGGACCCAATGGGTCAGGTAAGTCGACGTTGACATTTTGTATGGGTGCCGTACTTAACTCCGTTAAAGTAGAGTTGGAGGGTCTTCGTTCCAAAAATATTGAGCAGCATCAGGTTTGGAACGCTCAAATTCAGCTTGTGTTCGCTAATATAAGTCCAAATCCGATTGATGCAGCTCCATATATCCAGTTCACATTACAAGTGGAACAAAAGCCTTTCGAGCCGCTTAAACGACAATATTGGATTCGTGAAGGTGAACAAAATGGAGTATGGGACAAGGAGACTCGTTTTACCTCCGGAGACAGTGTGAACAATTTTAAAGAGTATCGTTTTCAATTGCAGCATAAATATGTAGTTGATCCCGATGCATTTTATCTGATCTGGTATCAACAGGACGTGAATCAATTTGCAACGATGAGACCAGAGGAACGGTTTCGCATCTTTGGTGAAATGACGCAAATTGACAAGATGCAGCGTACCTGGGAAGGAGCCAAGGAACAGCTACTGGATGGAATGAAAACCCGTGAGGAAGCGGAACGTAATCAGATTCAACATAATTTTGAGTTGGAAAGATGGCAAAAAGAGCGGGATAAATTGTTGAACCGCAACCGGAGCAGGCTCGATAACTTGCAAATTTTTGTGCGAACATCTGCGAAGCTCCAGGACATGTATCAACGTGAGCAGAAGTTACTAGAGGGCCAAATTGAGCAGTTGGAGTTTGATGAGGCAGAACATCTGGAGAAAAAGGTGACGTTACTTGCGGATATAGAACGGCTGCAGGAAACACAGACAGATCGTCAATCGCAAAAACAGGATCTTGAATTAAGGTTGCAAACTGTAGAGTTACAGCTCATAAAAGTAGAGACAGACATAAAAGAGCGAGATCAAGAACATAAAAATCTTACCAATCTTTTGAAAGGCCTGGCCGAAGAGATGAGGGGGATTAAGTATTCAGCTGAAGAAGTAAATATACTGTTAGCTGATGCTCAAAAGAGAATGAAAGAAACGGAAGAAAAGCGAGGCGTAGCAAATATTGAGGACCTTGAGCTACAGGCGAGAATAGACAAGTTGTTAAGGGAGATAGGAAAATTATCGGCTCTGACCGAGCAGGATCGGGAGGAAGAAGAACGATCACGTGAAATACTTCAGAAATTTGGTGAAAGCTCTCATGTGCAAAGGCAAATTGAAGAGTTGGACGCAAGGCATTTGGTATTACAAGATGAGTCCAGGCAACTATCGCGAAAGCTGGAGAATCTGAAGCAGGAGGAATCTTCTTTAAACACAAATAAATTCATGTCTAAACGACAAGAAGAATCCGTTCGCATGTTCAGACAGCTTGGTATCCAAGTGTACACAATGCAGCAATTACTAGAAATGAATGAGCAGGCACCGTTGGAACAGGAATTTCAATTGGAAGCGGTGAAGTACAGTATTTTTGTAGACAGTAAATCCTTTACCCCACCTAATGATCTGATCCATGTTGAGCTACCTTTGGTTGTTCCTGAACGTTCCCTAAAGCGTCTGGAGAAGTTGCATATTCAGGTTAAGGAAGGTCTGAATGATGAGATGTATGCAGCTGCACAACGAGCGATGTGGTGGTTGTATGAGCTGGAGCAAGGAGTACACTGGACCCGAATAGAGAATGGAATATTGCGTGAGCCATATGTACGGAGAGGTCCGCAGGAAGAAAAGCAGTCGCTGCTTCATACGAAAGGCGTTCTCATTCGCAAACGTAAGGTTCAAGAAGAAATCAGAGCAGCACAGCAGAATTATGACAGCTGTATTGCCGCTTGGGATAAGGTTCAGGAACGGTTAGGGGTGTTTCGTTCTGTCCAACTGCAAGTACAGCAGGCTGAAACCTTTTTAGCTGACAGTGCCGACCGGGAGCTGCGAATAAAGCAGTTGGAACAATCCAACGAGGAGAGCGGAGTGGCGAAAGAGCGACGGACTGTAGTGGAAGCGGAGATCAAGAGTCTGAATGAAACTTTTGCCAAGCTGTATCAGGATTGTGATCGACTTCAAGAATATGCAGACGTGTATGAACGATATGAGCATGAACGGGAACAGATTGAGCGTCTCCAACAGTTAGATAAAGAATTAGAAGAATTACGGGGGCAGAAAGAAGAGTTTATATCAACACTTAAGGATTTGAACAAACGTCTGCAAGATCTTGATACCCAGATTGAGAGCACTAAACGCAGATTACGGGATAAGAAGAGTCAAATGCTAGATACAGAAGGAAGCATTGAACAGATGAATCGGCAAAAGGAAAAAAACATTGAAAAACGTGATGTTTTCCAGAGACAGCAGGCTGAAATCAATCTGGATGTAGAAAAGTGGCATGAAAAGCTGGATTTTTTATGGCATGAAATAGAGCAAGAAAAAATAGAAACGGAAGATATGATATTGAGAACAGAGCCCGCATTGCAAGCCGAGCTTGAGCAAGCTCGTACTCGACTCCAGCTTGCTTGTGATGAGAGGGTTAATGAATTTTCCATTGAAAATTATGAAAGTACCCGAGAAGCATTTGAAAGAGGCACTCAGGATGTACAAAATGCAAGGTTGCTTATGGAACAACTGGAGGAGCAGCTTAAGGAGTTGGAGGATAAGCTATTTAATACTGTTAAAAACGAGGTACATCGCGTCAATCAGAAATTCATTAATTATATGGATTTATTCGGTTTTGATGGAGAAGTTACATGGCACCATCAAGAGGGCAAACATGGGGAGCTTAAGTATTTCTTAAACGTAAGAGCTAGGAAGCAGGGACATCGAGGTCCTTTGGAGGAGGTTAGCCTCAAGGGACGAGGAAATAAAGTAGGTAAAGGTGTGTCTGGCGGAGAAGAATCACTTAGTTCACTGTTGTTTGCTCTGGCTTTGTTAAAAACCATAGAAACCAATCCAGGTTATATTGTTTTGGATGAATTTGACAGCGCTCTGGATGAGAGCCGCAAGGCAAGGGTGTTTGAATTGTATGAGCAGGAACTGACACGCAAAATGATTATCCTTTCGCCAAAATCGCAAAATGCTGATTACTTGCAGCATTTTGATAAGTCATTCGTTGTATACCATGACTCCTCCGTTCCCAAGAGCGAGGTAATTCGTATTAAGAAAAGTATGTGATTGGTGACCGTGTCTCTTATAAATAACAAATATGGCGGTTGCGGATTATGGTAAAAGGCGCAAGGATTCCGTTGAATTGGAAGGCTGTGCCTATTCGTTTTTGAATTAAATTTACTATTTTGTATTATTACTGGAAAAATACTCGTAATTTGATAGAATAATATCTTTTTCCTCTCATACTGTCAATCCATCTAGAAGAATAGGGTTGTATTAAGCTACAGACTTGCAATTGGGGTAGCAAATGATGGATGATAGAAGAGGGCCTTTTATGTAGAAAATAGGGCTAAAGATAGAGAGGATACTAATAATAAATAGATCGGATTTACCGTATTTTTGTATATTATTGTAGAAAAAGATCGTAATTCAGGTTATAGTAAAGGAAGAAATTAACTAGGATGCCTTTACCCAAATACGTAATTGTGGAGGGAAACATGAGTACATTTAAAAATTGGTTGAATACAACTAAAAAAGGACTTGGAGACCAAGTTAAGAAGTTTAAGAATAAAGATTTTATGGAAGCTGTTGTTGCAGGCTGTGCATTAGTAGCATTTGCTGACGGTACGATTAGTCCGGAAGAGAAAACAAAAATGGCCGGATACATAAATATCAGTGAAGAATTGAAAGTGTTTGATATGGGTGAGGTCATCAACCGTTTCAATCACTATGTAGCGAACTTTGAGTTTTCACCTGAAATCGGTAAACAGGAAGCACTGAAGGCGATTGGTAAATTGAAAGGTAAGCCAGAAGTAGGCCGACTCGTCATTGGCGTATGTAGCGCTATTGGCGCAGCTGATGGTGACTTTGATGCCAATGAGCAGCGAATTGTGGCTGAGATTTGCGGCGCGCTTGGTTTGAATCCGTCTGAATTTAGTCTGTAAATTTTACGGAAGGGAGGTGTGTTAATCAGTGGCTGTAATTAATCTGGTCAAGGGCCAGAAAATTGATTTGACCAAGGGAAACACAGGACTGACCAAGGTTATAGCAGGATTGGGATGGGACCCTGTACAGTCCAAAGGATTTTTTGGCTTCAAGAAGCAACCCAATATTGATTGTGACGCTTCTGCCATTTTGCTGGATGCCAACGGAAAACTGACTCAGTCAGATAACGTAGTGTGTTTCCACAATAAAAAAAGTCCATGTGGCTCTGTCGTGCATTCCGGTGATAACCTGACCGGACAAGGTGACGGCGATGATGAACAAATTGAAATTGACCTGGCACGTATTCCTGCCAATGTCGACAAAGTGCTTGTTGTTGTGAATATATATGATTGCGTTAACCGGAAACAGGACTTCGGCATGATCGAGAAAGCGTATATCCGCATTCTGGATGGTGCTAATTCCAAGGAACTGGTGACGTTTAATTTATCTGATAATTATGAGGGGCTGACCGCACTGGTCTGCGGAGAACTCTATCGTCATAACAACGAATGGAAGTTTGCTGCAATCGGTGAAGGAACCCATGCCGTACATATTGATGTGCTGGCTCAGCGTTATATGTAATTTTAGGTTGCTCATACAAAACTTAATGTGAAAAGGGGTTCTTACTCATGGCAATTAACTTATCCAAAGGTCAAAAAATTGATTTGACGAAAACAAATCCAGGTTTGTCCAAAATCACAGTGGGTCTCGGTTGGGACACAAACAAATATGATGGTGGTAAAGATTTTGACCTGGACGTATCCGTATTTTTGGCTAATGCGGAAGGTAAAGTAGAATCCGATAAGAACTTTGTCTTTTTTAATAACCCACAAAATGAGAACGGCTCTGTCGTTCATACAGGGGATAACCGCACAGGTGATGGCGACGGAGATGACGAGCAAATTAAAATTGATCTGGGTAGCGTGCCAGCTAACGTTGAAAAGATCGCTTTTACGATTACAATCTATGAAGCACAAGAACGCAGCCAAAACTTTGGACAAGTGTCCCGTGCTTACGCTCGTATCGTAAACGAAGCAAACAATGAAGAATTGGTTCGCTTTGACCTGGGAGAAGATTTCTCAATCGAAACAGGCGTTGTGGTAGGCGAACTGTATCGTCATAGCGGTGAATGGAAGTTCAATGCCATTGGTAGCGGCTACCAAGATGGTCTTGCAGGATTGACGCGCGATTACGGTTTGGCATAAAAATCTATACAAAGAAAGCAGGTATGCGGAATGACCATTAGCCTTTCCAAAGGACAACGTATTGATCTGACCAAAACGAATCCCGGCTTGACTCGTGTCGTTGTAGGTCTTGGATGGGATACGAATAAATACAGTGGTGGCGCGGACTTTGACCTGGATGCTTCAGCTTTCCTACTTTATGAAGACGGCAAAGCCAAAGCTGCGGATGATTTTGTATTTTACAACAACCCGACAGGTGGAGCAGGATCGGTTACCCATACAGGCGATAACCGCACAGGTGAGGGCGATGGGGATGACGAGCAAATCATCGTTGATTTCTCGAAGATTCCTGCGAACATCCACCGTATCGGGATCACGGTTACCATTTATGATTACGAGGCACGCGCGCAAAACTTTGGTCAAGTGTCCAATGCTTTTGTGCGTGTGGTAGATGCAGCAACGGATCGTGAAGTGCTGCGCTACGATTTGGGAGAAGATTTTTCCACCGAAACGGCCGTCGTATTCTGTGAATTTTACCGTCAGAATGCAGACTGGAAATTCCAGGCTATCGGTAGTGGCTTTGCTGGTGGATTGGGTGCGCTTGCTAAAAACTATGGCTTGGACGCTCAATAATATCCACTTGGGGTGGTGTCCATAGGGCGCTACCCTTTCTTTTTAAGCTATTACATTAGCGTACGCTGACACATGACAAACCGACAGAAAGGTGACACAATCATGGCTGTTATCGTAGTAAAGGGACAGAAGGCGGATTTGACGAAAACAAATCCGGGCCTGACCCATGTCAACGTAGGGATTGGCTGGGAGTCCCCAGCGTCTCTGGAGCTGGATACTTCGGCATTTTTGCTAGGTCCTGGAGGAAAAGTATCGGGTGATGAGGATTTAATTTTTTATAACAATCCGACCACGCCCTTTATCACCTATTCAGACGGACAACAGTCCGGTGACAAAAAGCAATTTGCCCTTGATCTGACGCGAATTCCTGCAAACATCGAGAAGATTGCGTTTACGCTGACGATTTATGATGCGGATCAGAAACGGCAAAATTTTGGACAGGTTCAAGGTGGGTTCATTCGTTTTGCTCATCCGGTTAGCGGAGAGGTTTTGCGGTTTAATTTGGACAGTGGATTTACAGTGGAAACGGCGATTGTCATTGGTGAACTGTATCGTCATAACGGGGAATGGAAATTCAACGCGATTGGCGCAGGTTTTTCCGGTGGATTGGATGCGTTGTGCGTTAATTTTGGGATTGAAGTGGAAAATAATCCGGCTCCTCCCACGCCAGTGCCTACACCTCCGTCTCCAGCGCCTCGACCAGCACCAACGCCGCCACCAGTACCACCTGCTCCGAAGCCAGAGCCATCTGCAACACCGGTGAATCTGAATCTGCGGAAAATTGAGCTGAAGAAGAAGGGCGACACCATTAATCTGAAAAAGGGCTCAGGCGGATTGGGTGAAATCCTGATCAATCTGAACTGGAATCAGGTGCAGCAAAGCAAGGGATTTTTTAATCGCGGCTCCAAGGGTGTCGATCTGGATCTGGGCTGCTTATATGAGATGAAGAATGGAGATAAAGGCGTTGTACAGGCGCTCGGGGAAGTTTTCGGTTCTCTAAATCGCTTTCCGTACATTGCTCTGGATGGCGACGACCGAACAGGCTCTGTGAAAACAGGGGAAAATCTTCGCATCAACGGTGCTAAAATTTCTGAAATTAAGCGAATTTTGGTGTTTACCTTCATCTATGAAGGAGTCACGAACTGGTCACAAGCGGACGGGGTAGTCACGCTGTACCAGAAGGATGGGCCGGACATTATCGTTCACATGAATGAACATGACAATCGCAAAGGGATGTGTGCAATTGCCATGATCCAAAATGTAAACGATGAAACGTTTAGCATTGAAAGACTCGTGCAGTTCTATGGCGGTCATCGTGAGTTGGATCGGGCCTATAACTGGGGCATGCGCTGGTCGCAGGGTAGCAAATAAATTGAATTATCGGAGGCACTCTTTTCATGTTGAATGATTTGTTTAAAAATATCAGCGAAAACTACGGCCATTTCTTTTCATGGAGTGATGTTGTAGGTACGCTTACTGATCCAGTGAGTTGGGGGATTATAGGAACTCTCATTTTGCTGGAAGGACTTTTATCGGCGGATAACGCCTTGGTTCTCGCAGTTATGGTTAAACACTTACCTAAGGAACAACAGAAGAGAGCCTTATTTTACGGGATTTTGGGTGCGTATATATTCAGGTTCCTGGCTATCGGCTTGGGTACATTCCTGATTAAGTTCACCCTGATTAAGGTACTGGGTGCAGCTTATCTGCTCTATATCGCTTATAAGGGCTTATTCAAGTCCGAAGGTGATGGAGAAGTGAAAAACAAACCTACTTCTTTTTGGAAAACGGTATTAATGGTCGAACTGATGGATATTGCCTTCAGTATTGACAGCGTCATTGCAGCTTTCGGTGTGAGCGAGAAAGTATGGGTTCTGTTCCTGGGTGGTATTCTCGGCGTTCTGATGATGCGTGGCGTTGCTCAAGTGTTCCTCAAGCTCATTGATAAATTTCCGGAACTGGAACAGACAGCCTTTATTATGATCGCCATTATCGGGGGTAAAATGCTGGCTGCTGCTTTTGGCTTTCATATGTCGCAGATTTTATTCTTCGGCATTTTGATTGCTGTCTTTGTAGGCACAATGGTTATCAGCTCGGCGAAAAGAAAGAAAAAGGCCGACAAAGAGGCTTAATGTACAAAGTATAGCGAAATCCCTCCTGAAACTAAGGGGGGATTTCTTTTATACCCGGAGCACAGGGCTTCAGTCAGGCAAGAAAGAGCAAGAGGAGGGGAAGAGCCCTGAAATATTTTAATGATTTAACCTCTGAGGAAGTAGAAGCGATCTTTTATACTCCACCGTTGGAGTTTCATAACCGTTCTCCCAAAAGTATATTGGCTTATGCGATAGGAGCGGCTTTGTACATGCCAGCGACCCGCTCGGAAGTAGCGGAAGAGATCAAAAATGGAAAACATGAAGGGTTAACAACGGTCATTTTGGATTTGGAGGATGCGATAGGGGATCAGCAGGTCGGTCAGGCAGAACAATCGCTGGCACAGCAGCTGCTTCAACTATTGTCCTATGTACGGACGGGGATGATGAGTGAACAGCAATTACCTTTGTTATTTGTGCGTGTGCGCTCTGTGGAGCAGTTGGAACGACTACTGAACGGTTTGGGTGAATCTTTGTCGCTGCTCACGGGCTTTGTCTTACCCAAGTTCTCTTCTGATAATGGACGAGCGTATTTTGCACTCATTGCAGAATATAACCGGAGTATGCATACAGGGGCAGGAAACGAAAACAACATGCCTGTGCTGTACGGGCTACCGATTCTTGAAAGCTCCAAAATCATTTATCGGGAAACCCGCTGGAAAGAGCTATTGTCGATTAAAGAAATCTTAGACGAGTACCAGGAATATGTGTTGAATGTACGCATTGGAGCAACCGATTTTTCCAGTCTGTATGGCTTGAGACGCAGCCCGGATATTACGATTTATGAAATTGCCGTCATTCGGGATTGCATCGCAGATATTATTAACTTGTTTGGACGCGTGGGCTCAAATTACGTCATTTCCGGTCCTGTATGGGAATATTTCTCTCACCGAGAACGTGTCTTTAAACCTCAATTAAGAGTATCTCCTTTCGAAGATGCACTTGGGAAGCCGGGCCGACACTTGCGGATGGACTTCATCTCAGATGCCGTAGACGGACTGATCCGAGAAGTCATGATGGACAAAGAGAATGGGATTATCGGCAAAACGATTATTCATCCCTCCCATATTAAGCCGGTACAGGCCATGTATGCGGTGACACATGAAGAGTATATGGATGCACTTGAAATTGTTGAGCGTAACGACGGTAGTCTGGGTGTATTCAAAAGTACCTATGCCAACAAAATGAATGAAATTAAGCCGCATTTGAATTGGGCTCATCGAATTATCAATAGATCAAAAGTATACGGGGTGTTACATGAACAACAACATTTTGTCAGTCTCTTACCCAACCACGAAAACACATCTGCTGCCAATCCTGGAGCAGTTCAGCGTTAAAATTACGGAGACTCATAATCCATTCCGTCTTCCTGTGGACAAGCTGTTTGCGATGGCGGCACGGGTCAATAAAAAGCGTTCATTTTTATTTGTCAGCAAGGTGCTGGGCAAGCATATTCCGGTAAACCCATACACCTCTCTGCTCAGTGGTGCGGCGCTGGCGATCCTGCTATATAAGGAGCTTGTCCCACAAGCGGGACAACAGATGGATGAACTGATTGGAGAGGCCGTGAGAGGACTACTTAACCCGGACTATGCGAAAGAGGCCTACCGAAAGCTGATGGATGAGCGTTTAGCTTTTGCTTTTACGGAGCCGATCAAGTTTGTTGGTTTTGCCGAGACGGCTACAGCACTGGGACACAGTATGTATCGGTTGTTTGACGACGGGGCCTCGTATATTCATACGACGCGCGAGGATATCCCGGGCCTTCGGCCTATTATTCGGTTTGAAGAAGAGCATTCGCACGCTGTTGATCATCGTTGCTATGCACTGGATGAAGGTGCTTTTGCGGGTGATGGCCCGATTGTGCTGGTAGATGATGAAATTACGACAGGGAAAACAACGCTTAATATCATACGGGATATTCAGGAGCATTTTCCGCGTAAACAGTATGTGATTGCTTCGTTATTGGATTGGCGGACAGACAGCGACGAGCAGGCTTTCGCTGATCTGGAGGTAGAGCTAGGCATTACGATTACGCCTTTAAGCTTGCTCAAAGGAAAGATTGAGGTACAGGGAGTACCAATACTGGATCACGCAGAATATGCTGGACAGGCTGGGCACCCAGAACATGCAGCCACTAGCATGGCAGAGGTTAATAAAGATGCTTCTGGAATAATTGACCACCGTTTTGAACAGGAGGCTTCCGGTTTTGAGCGGGTAGTACACAGCTCCATGTCAACGGACGGGTACACCAATACAGCTCCTTATCTAAAATATACAGGCCGTTTTGGTCTACAATCCATTGACAATTCAGCGTTGGATGCAGAAATCACGCGTACAGCCGAACGACTGAAGCAACTTCGTTCTGGGCAACGCACGCTGGTTATGGGCACGGGAGAATTCATGTACATTCCAATGCGGATTGCAGCAGAGTTAGGCCCGGATGTGTATTTTCAATCGACGACACGCAGCCCGGTATATCCCCACCGAGAAGAAGGGTATGGAGTCGCTTGTGGTGTGACATATCCATCGCCTGAGGACAGTACGATACGCAATTTTATTTATAATGTAGACCCTGGTCAGTATGACGAAATATTCGTTTTGATGGAAAGGGAGTCGGACCTAGAGCGGATGAACCCCATGCTGGAGGCTTTGAACCGTCTGGGCTGCGATAAAGTGCATGTCGTTTATTTTAACGGTTTAACTAGACAGGAGAGTAAAGGAGCGCGGATATGAAGCAAGCACTCATGGAGCAAATACAACAGAAGAACATTCATCCGCCCAAACCTCTAGGCAGTTATCCTGCCTCGGATGTCACATTTTTATTGAAGGATTTGAGTAGGGTTACGTTGGAAAAAGGGACGGAGGATCGTGAAGAGGCGATTCAGTCGGGCGTCCATTATTCAGAAATGCTGCCAGTGGAATACGAGCCCACCGCAGAGTATATTGCATTGTTTCACGAAACGCTTGCCCAATCTGCCCAAAAGGTTGCATTAGCGGCAGCTTCTGTGGCTGAGATGATTGTGAGAAAAAGAGGCTTAAATACGGCGATTGTTTCTCTGGCTAGAGCAGGGACGCCCATTGGTATCCTGATCAAGCGTTATATTGACTGGAAGTATAGCGTATCCTTGCCGCATTACAGCATTTCTATTATTCGTGGCAAAGGCATTGACCGGAATGCGATATTATACATTTTACAGCAGCATGGGCTGGGGATTGAACTTCAGTTTGTCGATGGCTGGACGGGGAAAGGGGCAATTCGCCAGGTATTGATTGAGGCCTGTCGTGAGATAAATGCGGATTACGGGTTGCGCCTAAATGATGATCTGGCGGTGCTGGCCGATCCGGGCAGATGTTCAGAAACCTTTGGTACACGAGAAGATTATTTGATTCCAAGTGCTTGTCTGAATTCGACTGTATCAGGTTTGATGAGTCGGACGGTATTACGCAACGATCTCATAGGCCCTGACGATTTCCATGGGGCCAAATTTTATGAATCCTGGCGGTCAGTGGATCAGTCCAATACGTTTGTGGATACGGTATCCGGGTATTTTCAAGACGTGGCTGAAGCGGCCGTTGCATATGCTGAACAAATGACATTGAATCCGCCTGCGGTGACATGGCAGGGCTTACGGGATATTGAGGCGATTCAGCAGGCATTTGGTATTCGGGATATCAATCTGGTCAAGCCCGGAGTGGGGGAGACGACTCGTGTACTGCTGCGCAGAGTGCCGTGGAAAATTCTGATTGATCGCGAAGATAATCCGAATCTCCAGCATATTATGCTACTGGCAAAGGATCGTGGAGTGCCTGTCGAGGTGTTTGAAGGATTGACTTATTCCTGCTGCGGAATTATCAAGCCGCTCAAGGGGGGACAAGAATGATCTACGCAAGTGATCTGGATCAGACACTGATTTACTCCAAACGTTCGCTTGGCGTACCACTGGAGTCCCCTGGTCTGTTGCCTTCGGAACAGATAGACGGGGCGACGTCGGCTTTTATTTCTGAACAAGCCCTGCAATTGCTAAAGACACTGCCTGAAGATGTGATGTTTATGCCCGTGACGACTCGGACGATAGAACAGTATAGACGAATCACCGTGTTTCAGACGGAGTTGGTTCCCGCATATGCCGTGACGAGTAATGGTGGAAACATCATCGTCGGAGGCGAGGTGGATCGAGAGTGGAATCGGCGTATTCATGAACAAGTACGCCGTGATGGTGCTCATGCGGAAGAAGCACGTCAGGTGTTCGGACAGGTGCTGCATGAAGACTGGGTGGTAAACGAACGCTTTTGCGACGAGTTATTCTATGCTTTCATGATTGAACGGGATCGTATGCCGCTGGAACAAGTGCTGGAGAAGGCGCGAATCATGCGTGAAATGGGCTGGGAGGTATCCATTCAAGGTCGTAAGGTGTATTTGGTACCTGCGGCCGTGAATAAACAGGCAGCCGTGGAGCACATCCGTAATCTCACGAATGGAGGTGCTGTGGTTGCGTCCGGTGACTCTTTGCTGGACCGTTGTCTGCTGGACTATGCCGATTATGCGATTGCTCCGCGTCATGGTGAATTGTATCGGGAACAACTGCGGGATAAGCTGGAGGTCAATTATCGTTTTACAGAAGTGTCGGGGGTTTATGCAGCGAACGAAATCATGGCGTATGTTCATGAAATACACCGGAGTGTGTTCGCAGCTCAAACTTCATTTTCAGAATAGATAGGGGACGTGGCTCTGTGAAGAAGGTTAAAGTGTATTTTAACCGCTGGTTTTCAGTGGCGTATCATTATATGAATGCTATTCGTAACAATGAGGACGGTATTCCGTTCGAGATCTATGCGACGCACTCTGATCCGCAGCATATGGCGTTACAGGCCAGTGATGTAGCTGAAGTAGAGCCTCGCACCAGTGGTGTGGAGTACGCACGGTTTTGCGCTGATTTTTGCAGACGGCACGGAATTGATGTCTTTATCCCACGGTGGAATATGCTCGATATTAGCAAGCATCTTTATTTGTTCGATGATATTGGGACAAAAGTGATGGTATGCCAAGATACCGAACTGCTGGAGCAACTGATGGAAAAGGATCTGTTTTATGAATCCATCCGTCAAAAGGACATTGTCACGATTCCCGATTATGCCATTGCCAGCAATGCTGAGCAGTTTAAACAGGCTTATGAGTCGTTAATAGCACTTGGGCATAAGGTATGCTTCAAGCCATGTAATGCGGAAGGCGGAATGGGCTTTCGTATCATCGACAATGAACGTAATCCGCTGGAGGAACTGTTCGGCCATGCGCTGAATCATATTTCATTCGAGGAAACACACCGCGTATTGTCATCCACAGAATCATTTCCCAATCTGATGGTGATGGAGTTGCTGGAGGGATACGAATACAGTATTGACTGCCTGGCCGACCGGAACGGAAAGCTGCTAGCAGCAGTTCCGCGTAGGAAGGCAGGAGGACGATTACGGCTGCTGGAGCAGCATCCCGAGCTGTTGGAGGTGGCACAGAAGGTCGCTGAGGCGTATCATATTCCGTACAATTATAATATTCAGGTAAAATATAACGGCGAGCATGCCAAGCTGCTAGAGATCAATCCGCGGATGTCCGGAGGACTTCATGTATCATGTTTGTCAGGTATCAACTTTCCTTATCTAGCGGTGAAATCGGCTTTGGGTCATGAGATCGGTTCACTTCATCCGCAATACGACATTTTAGCCAGTCATATCGAGCAGCCAATCACCATACGTAAATCCGTACATTGACACACACAAATATTGTTTTCTACAATATGGTAAGGGTTTACGTCAGGAGGTACAAGCTATGACGTCAAAAATGTGGGGTGCCACGATTGCTGTGGTTAGCTACCTGATTGCGCTTTTACTAAGTTTTTGGTTGCCATTGTTTGTGTGTTTGGCGATTCCGATCCTTGGTTTGGGAGGATACAGCGCCCTCATGGCTGTTCGCCATCCTCGCCCCAATCTGACCGGTTCCGTGATTCCGGTGGTGCAGGAGCAGGTCGGTGAGACACAGCAGCATGAAAAGGAAGCTGCCGTTCGACCGCAGTCTATGACAGGACAAGTACGTCAACCAGATCAGGTGAGCAGTGAATTTGCTCAGGTGATGGAGTATTTGGAGGTACTGGAGGATATGGTGATCTCCGAGGGACAGAAGGATGCGCTTGATAACGAGATTGTCGAGAAGGCGCTGGCTCTATTTGCACGTTTGCAGCGGGTCATTCCGCTTTTGCATGAACTGAACAACAGCGAAGTGAATCATACGGTTCGGAGATTGATTTTGAAGGATTTGAATGGGCTAATTAATCCGTTTCTTCGGCTCAGCGGCGATGCGAAGCGTACCAACCGGAGGACGTTGTTAAACGGATTACGGGATGTGGATAGTAAAATATCAGTAATTGTATCCACGGTGGAGCATAAGGATCTGATGGAATTACAGAGCAAAGCGGAGCTTATTCACCAGCGTTATAGCAGTTCCGAATTGTAGGCGATTTGTAAGAAAATAAAAAAGTAGCAAATTAGCTGCTCTGAAAAACAACGATTATACTTGGGAACAGTTGTTTTTTAGAATAGGAGGTAGCGTATGGCGACCCCATGGGCTGAGTTGAAAAAAGAAGATGAACAGAAGGTGACTGAGGAGGCTTCACAGCTGATTCAGAAGGTATCACAAAGCGATGTCATGAGCTTGGATACCTTAATGGATGATATCGGTAAGTTGGGGGTTAAAACGCAGGAACGTGCGGGGCAGACCCTTAAAATGCTGGATCGTCCGGTAAACGACCTCATGTCCGGTGATCGGGCTGAGGTATCCAATATGATCTTAAAGCTGCGTGATGAATGTGAAACGCTCCAGCAGAGCAAAAATGTGAGTTTTTTTGGCAAGCTTCTGCGTAAAAGCCCGTTAAAAAACTACATTTACAAGTATCAGTCGGTGAAGACGAACATCGAGAAAATCATTACTGCCTTGAGAGATGGTAAGGATAATCTGGAAGAAAACATCGTCAGCATGAGACAGTTGAAGAAAGCCTCCATTGAAGAAATCTACAATTTACAGACGAAGATCGCCTTTGGTAATCGCCTGAAAGAACTGTTTGAGACCGAGATTGCCAAGCCGGAAAATGAAAACCGCAAGCCTCATCTGGAGCGGGGATTGCGCAAGGTGGTTACTCGTACGCAGTCTATGACCGAAATGATTTTGTTATACAATCAGGCGATTGCGGCAACGGATATTATTAATGATAACAATGATAAACTGATTGATTCTGTAAATAATGCGATTGATAAAACATCGAATCTGATCACTGTATCGGCTATGATCGCGATGGCGCTGGCGGATCAGGACAAAATCATTTCAGCCGTCGATGCGACCAACCGTACCATTGAAGATCAATTCAAGGAAAATGCGAAGCTTCTCAAAACGACGACCGAGAGAACGACAGATCTGCTTAGCAAGCCTTCTATGTCACTGGAGGCTGTGAATCAGGCGATTGGTGATTTGGTATCTGCTTTGGATCTGTCTGAAAAATCAAACCGTCGGATTATTGAAAGCTGCCATGATTATACAAGTAAAATGACAGCAATCAATGCCAACCTTAGCCAACGTTTGGGGATCGAAGGGAAAGAACCTTCCAAACCGCTGAAGGATAGTAATTCTTCTGAGGGTCTTAGCTCGTTTTTGAACTGATGACAATGTAGAATAATAGACCAATCTATGAAAAAGACGCCGGGATGACTCCGAAGGGCGTCTTTTTTTGGTTTGCCAGCAGCTAATAAAGGACATGATGAACATACATAGCATTCTCGTGCATAAACTCTTAAAAAGCGAATGACAAAAGGAGAGAGCGAGCGTATGATGTCCTTTATTTTAGGGTGTGTGATTGTCTATTTACTCGTGGCTGCCAGTAGCGAAAAAGCAGATTCAGTTGTGGAGTTAAATGATTCTGTGAAATAAAATTTTTTATTGAAAATCATGCATTTTCTGATAGGATAGAGTTAAATATTGGAATCCAAAAGGAGAATGCATGCTGGAATTTTCATTTGAAATCATCGACGAATCGAAAATTAACATTGTATATCAGTATGGAAGCAGCAGCTTCAATTTTAATTTATTTTTTAACTACGGTGTGTGGACGCTGCATCCTTTTGACGGGATTCTACTGCAGAACAAGGAAATGTGCCGTCTGATCGTTACGGATCTGTTTAAGAACAAAGATTTTCATGTCATGCTGGCACGCGAAAATATTTTATTATCAACCCTGCGTACCTCTATTGATCTCAATCCCGAAACTCGGGGAGATCGATATCAGGAACAGGAATTTGATGAACTGTCTGATTTTGCCGAGACACACAGCTTTGAAGAGGTACTGCAAATCGAGCAGGATTCCGTCCGCGAACGTATGGACTTTTTCCAAAACATCATTCAAAAAATGTATATGGAAGGATTCGGCCCCGAAGACAATGATTTTAACAAGGTACAAGCTATTCTTCGAATCTATAAGGCTGCACATGACCAACTCGGAGAATTAAGCGACTTTCCCCTGAGAGGCGACGAACGACGCAGATGGTAGAGTAGACGTACTAGACGTACAAACGCAAACATCATAGAGGAGCGTGGGGAACATGAGCAGTATTTCTTTACTTAAAAAGAATGCGCAACTGGTACTGACTAAAAAGAATCTAACGAATGTGACTGCGAGAGTTGGATTGGTGCTCGATATTTCAGGATCTATGAGAAGTTTGTACAAAAATGGTACCGTTCAAAAGGTGTTGGAACGAATTGTTGCAGTAGCGAGTGCTTTGGATGATGATGGTGTACTGGACGTATGGGTGTATGATCACCGTTTTTCACGGTTACCTTCCGTTACCGAAAATGATGTTGACAACTATGTTGAAAGACATATTCTGTCCAATGATTATTTGCCCAAGTTCGGTCGTAATGATGAGCCGCCTGTGATGCGCGATGTCATCGCCAAATACACCAAGGAAGAACCCTCTTCTGATCCGGCCTTTGTTATTTTTATTAATGATGGCGGTGTGAAGCGTGGAAAAGGAGACAACATCGACAACGCGGTCATTGATTCGTCAGGAGAGCCGATTTTCTGGCAATTTATAGGTGTGGGTGAGTCCGATTTTGGTGTATTAAAGAAGCTCGACAACATACAAGGCCGTGTGGTAGATAACGCTAATTTTTTTCAAATACAAGATATCGAATCTATGGAAGATAATGAATTGTACGAACTATTGCTTAACGAGTTCCCGTCATGGTTGCAAGAAGCGAAAGAAAAGCATATTTATTAAGGATACTAAGTGTTGTAATATGCGATCCTACAAAGCTTCATATAAAAAATACAAAAAGAGAGAGTTCCGCTAGCAATGCGAAACTCTCTCTTTCTTTACACACCTCTAAAACGTATAGAAGCTCTACGGCGGTTGCCAGCGGAGCGGGCAGAATTGTTCTGAAGAAGCGAAGCGTTCGCCTTTATCCCCGGATTTTACCCTTACAGGTTCTATTCAATAGAAATCCGGGGATAACAGCGATCGGAAGAACAATCTGCACGCGCAGCGCCCACCAACCGACCAAAGGCTTCTAATCGTTTTAACCTAACTCATCCCCATTAATATCATCGAGCAAAGGATAAGCCCTGCTCCGCACCCCGAAGTATATACCTTGAGGTGGCGGAACATGGATGTTTTCCAGGCTGACAAAGATTCATCGGAACGCAAACGCTCATTTTCCTCTCGTAATGCCTTGGATTGACGAATGAATAACTGTCCGATGTCGGCAAATCCCCGCAGGAAGAGGGTTAGAAAACCGCTTTGCAGAACGTGGAAGATTGCACCGATCACCAAGCCCAGCAACCCCAACAGGAATAACAGATTTGCAGTAGCCATGTGTTCACGACCATTCAAGAGATGGGGGGTGGCGTACAGAAACCCTAAGGTACTGACAATCAGGGCGATGATCCCAAAACGTAAAATCATTATTTTTCGACCCGTTTCGCAAAGCGCAGGTCTGGGTTCGAACGAGCATCAAATACGATACCTTGAATCTTAGGGCTGATTAATGCAGTGTCCGCAGAGAACTGGATCGGAATAATCGGCAGATCTTCCATCAATACGTCTTCCGCCTGATGGAGCTGTTCAAAACGTTTAGCCGGATCAAGCTCAAAGGTTGAGGATTCAATCAGTTTGTCATACTCCGGGTTGCTCCAGTTGGTAAAGTTGTTCGAGTTTTTGGAAGTATAATGCCCCAATACGCCGAGCGGATCCAGGAAGTTTCCTTCCCAGCCCATACGGGCGATCTGGAAGTTCTTCTGTTTAAAGGTATCAATGTACGTTTTCCATTCCTGATTCTCCAGCGTCACTTCAACACCCAGGTTTGTTTTCAGCATTTCCTGAATCGCTTCAGCTACTTTTTTATGCTTGTCCGAAGTGTTGTATTTGAAGGTGACTGGTGGCAGCTTGGTCAAACCTTCTTCTTTCAGACCTTCGGCCAGCAATTGTTTCGCTTTTGCAGCGTCAAACTCATAGTATTTTTTCGGTGCTTCATCACGGAAGTCCTTGCCGGATGGCGTTGTTGTTCCGTATGGAACATAACCGTAAGCCGGAGTTTCGCCACCTTTGGTTACGCTGGTAGCCAGTGCTTCGCGGTTAATCGCGTAGGCAATGGCCTGTCTGATTTTTTTATTGTCAAACGGCTTTTGTTTTACGTTAAAAGAATAGGTGTACACACTAAAAGACGGATGCGACAGGAATTCCTTGTTGCTCTTTTCCTGATCCAGTGTATCCACGGGAAGGCTCAAAATCAGATCCAGATCGCCCGTTTTGTACATTTGATAATACGTTGTGGAGTCTTGCACCATTTTAAAATTAATCGTTGCCATCGTAATGGCATCTTTGTTCCAGAATTGATCGTTTTTCGTCAGCGTAATTTGTTCGTTATGTTTCCATTCCTTGGCTACATACGCACCGTTGCCGACAATTGTGCCTGCTTCTGCTGCCCATTTGTCATTTTTCTCAACAACCGATTGGTTTACTGGCAGATAAGCATGACCCACGGCGATCGTGGGGAAGAAGCTTAGCGGTGATTTCAGCTCAACAACAAGAGTTTTATCATCTTTGGCTGTAACACCCACGTTTTCAATTTTACCTTTGCCTGTGTTGTACGCTTCGGCACCTTTGATGTAGTAGAGGGCAGAAGGATCGTAGGCAGCTGTTTTTGGATTTAGTACCCGTTTCCAGGAGTATTCAAAATCCTTAGCTGTCAGTGGGTCACCATTCGACCATTTTGCACCGTCACGGATAGTAAAAGTGTAGGTTTTGCCGTCAGGAGATACGTCTACTTTGCTGGCAGCACCTTCTACGATTTTACCAGCCTTATCGTATGTATACAGCCCTTCATACAAGTTATCAATTACAAAATAGGACGTTGTATCTGATGCGAAAGCAGGGTCTAGCGTATAAGGTTCTCCACCTGCCAGATTGGCAGTAATTTCTTGCGGGACATCTGCTTGAGGAGCAGCGGACGGGTCGTTGCTTGCTGTTTTGTCCGTATTACCAGAGCATCCTGCCAAAGCCGTTACGGCCAAAAGTAAGATGATCGTCATCCAATGCATTTTTTTCATCGTGGTTTTCCTCCATTACTGTAATTAGTTATGCCAAAAAATAAGGTACACCTTACCGGGAGTTACTCATCTTCCTTTCCTGCAGGTATGCCGCGTGTGCGCACTTCGATAAAGGAACTGCCGTTCTTCCTGCGGTTAGGCGAGAAGCTGCGGATCATGGTGACACCCCTCCTTGTCCAATTGGGATCTCTCTGTTGTTAATGTTGTGAACGCGGGTCAAGTGCATCCTGAAGCCCATCTCCAAGCGTATTGAACGCTAGCATGGTGAGCGATATCATCAGCCCGGGGAAAAATAGGCGCCACCATTGACCGCTTAAAATAACGCCAAGTGAATCGTTAGCCATCGTCCCCCAGCTGGCCGAAGGAGACTGAATCCCCAAACCGAGAAAGCTCAGGAACGATTCGGCAAAAATAGCCGACGGAATAGTGAACGTTAAATTCACGATAATGATTGCCGCTGCGTTTGGTAGCAAATGTCTGAAGATAATACGCGAATGAGATGTCCCCAAGCTACGGGCTGCCAACACATATTCCTGCTGCTTCAGCTGTAAGATTTGCCCACGTACTACACGTGCCATACCGACCCAGCCAGTAATAGATAATGCAATAATCATCGTGAGCAGACCGGGCTTCATAATGACGAGCAGCAGAATGATGACTAGCAGATAAGGAATACTATACAAAATTTCAATAATACGCATGAGAATGCTGTCGATCCGGTCGCCCGTTTTACCCTGCCCAGCACAATAGCCAGCAACACAGCCGACGAGAATGCCAAGTACCAAATCAATGGCGGCAGCGGCAAAGCCGATCATGAGTGAAATTCTAGCCCCGGCCCATGTCCGTGCCCATACGTCCCTCCCCAGATCATCCGTGCCAAACCAATGCTCTTTGGAAGGAGAGAGATTCGTCTTCAAAAGAGATTGATCACTCGGTGCATAAGAAACCATGGAAGGTCCAACAATCGCCAGCACAATAATCATGATTAGTAGGGAAAGCCCCAAAAGAGCAAGCTTGTTGTTGAAAAGTCTGCGTAGCCGATCCCGCCAGAGTGATTCTTTGGGTCTGGTCAACGTGGCGGTGGGGATCTGGCTGCGGTCTACAAGACTGAACAGACTGTCCTTTTCGACAGTAGGTGCTGCTTTCATGTTAATCTCCTTTACTGACTAATTTGATTCGTGGATCGACAAGGCGATAGGAAATATCAATTAAAAATAAAGTAACGACTAGAATGGAACTGTAGAAAATGGTCGTCCCCATAATCACTGGATAATCCCGGTTAAAGATACTATCTACGAAGTATTTACCGATGCCGGGAATGGCGAATATTTTTTCAACGACAAAGGTACCTGTAATGACGGAAGCGAATAGCGGTCCGATAAAAGAAAGCACCGGAACCAACGCGTTGCGTAATCCGTGACGCAGAACTACTGCCCAAGAAGACAACCCTTTCGCTTTGGCAGTGCGTATGTACTCCTCATGCATGACTTCCAGCATACTCGTCCGCATAAAGCGGGCGATAACGGCAAGAGGTGAAACAGCGAGAGCCAGCGATGGGAGCACCGTATGCTGCCAGGTTCCCCATGAGGCGACCGGAAGAAGGTGCCATTGAACGGCAACATACTTGATTAGCAACGGTGCCAATATGAAGCTGGGTACGGAAATACCAACAATGGCGATAAACATCGAGATATAATCCAGTGGTCGATTATGGTGTAGAGCAGCCAGTGTTCCAAGCGAAATTCCGGCAATAATCGCGACCACGATGGATTGAATACCGAGCAATGCAGAAGGTGGAAAACCTCGGGCGATGAGCATATTGACGTCCGTCGTTTTCGATTGAATAGACGGGCCCATATCCAGTACTAGCAGATTTTTGAGATACAGCACATACTGCACAGCGAGCGGCTTGTCCAGATTGTACCTGGCACGCATGTTTTGCAATACCGCTTCCGGAATGGTTTTGGAATCGTTCGAGAATGGGTCACCCGGAATGATGTGCATGATGATAAACGTTAAAGTGACGATAATCCACAGTGTAATGAACATCGTAAAAAGACGCTTTAAAATGTACATAGGGCTTAATTTCTCCTGTCTATCAAGCTGATTTACATACTATTGCTGCTGAAAATTTAATATAAGTAAAAGTATATAAGAATACTAGGAAATAATAAGACGGTTTAGGTGACATGTCAAGGTAAGGTTTTACATTATAGAACACAGGTCAAATTTTCGTCACAGGTTTTCCATTTATATAAGGCTAAGATTCCGCTCATTCCTCTCGACGAGTATCCTGCGGTGTGTTATGATGATACTCTGATAACGTGTTAACGAACTAAAGCGTTTGCCACCTGTTCTTGGATACGGGGGTCACCATTGTTGGAGGGGAATAAGATGAGAAAAGCAGCCATGTTTACGATGTTAATTGGATTGATGATGATCGTGTTGGCCGGGTGTTCCGGCGGTAAGGATGACAGTAAATTGATTATTGGCATTGATGATAAATTCGCCCCGATGGGCTTTAGAGATGAAAATAATGAGCTGACCGGCTTTGATATTGATTATGCGAAAGCGGTCGGGGAACAAATGGGTAAACAGGTGGAATTTCAGCCGATTGACTGGTCTGCCAAAGAATCCGAGCTGAACAGCGGACGTATTGATCTCATTTGGAATGGATACACCATTACGGATGAACGTAAAGAAAAAGTGCTGTTCACGAAGCCATATCTGAAAAACAGTCAGGTCATTGTCGCTCCGGCTACTTCCAGTCTTTCCAAGCTGGCTGATTTGACGGGCAAAACGGTGGGACTCCAAACGCTGTCCTCAGCAGCCGACGCACTGGATGCGAATCCGATCAAAAGTAAATTGAAGCCAGTGTCTGAGTACCCGGATAACGTTCTTGCTTTGACAGATCTGAAAACCGGTCGCCTGGATGCAGTTGTTATTGATGAGGTTGTTGCCAAGTATTATATGTCCAAGGAACAAGGGACGTATAAGCTGCTTGATGAATCATTGGCCCCTGAGGAATACGGCATCGGTGTGAAAAAAGGGAATGAAGAGCTGTTGACGCAGTTGCAATCCGCTTTGGATGAGCTGCACAAGAACGGAAAAGCTGCTGAAATTTCGAAAAAGTGGTTTGGTGAAGATAAAGTATTAAATTAATACGTAGTGTATTGAACTAAGGTTTAGGAGTCGAAGGTCATGAGTATGGAATATATTTTACGAATTATGAAGCCTATGCTTGAAGGGGCACAGATGACGGTTATTTTATTTTTCATCACGCTCATCTTGTCTATTCCATTGGGTTTTGTCGTTACGTTGCTGGCCAAAAGCCGGATTAAGCCAATCGCTTGGCTGATGCACACGTACATTTATGTTATACGCGGCACGCCGCTTTTGCTGCAATTATTGTTCTTTTGTTTTGGTCTGCCGATGTTGCCTGTCATTGGGGAGTATCTGGTAATGGATCGGACAACGGCTGCCGTGCTGGCATTTGTATTGAATTATGCGGCTTATTTTGCAGAAATTTTTAGAGGCGGAATGTTGTCGATTGATAAAGGGCAATACGAGGCTTCGCAAGTGCTGGGCTTGAGCAAGTCGCAGACGCTGATAAGAGTCATTGTGCCGCAAATGGTACGGATCGCTTTGCCTGCGGTAACCAATGAGGCGACAACACTAGTAAAAGATACGGCACTACTGTATGCAGTAGCGGTACCGGAACTGCTGCATTTTGCCAATACGGCTGTAAACCGCGATTTCTCGATTGTACCTTATGTTGTAGCAGCGGTTATTTATTTGTTGTTAGCTTTGGTGCTGACGCTATTCTTCAGAGCGCTGGAAAAACGTTTTAAATTCGAGTAAAAGGAATGTCGGGATATGAATACTAATGCAATAGAAGTTATCGATTTGAAAAAATCGTTCGGCAAGCTCGACGTTCTGAAAAGAGTGAGCTTTAACGTTAAAGCGGGCGAGGTTGTAGCTGTCATCGGTCCTTCAGGTTCAGGGAAAAGTACCATGCTCCGTAGTTTAGTACACCTGGAAGATGTGACGGGCGGGACGATCCGCATTCATGATAAAGCACTGGTGGAAAACGGTCAGTACGCTCCGGCAGGTGACATTAAAGGCATTACCACCGGTATGGGCATGGTGTTTCAGCATTTTAATCTGTTCCCTCACTTGACGGTGCAGGATAATCTGGAGTTGGCTCCGAAGCTGGTGAAAAAGGTGAGTAAGGCTGAACTGCGCCGCCAAAGCGCCGAACTGCTGGCCAAAGTCGGCTTGGCGGATAAAGCTGACGCGTATCCGTCCCGATTGTCGGGTGGACAGAAGCAGCGCGTGGCGATTGCCCGGGCAATGATGATGAATCCAGATATTTTGCTGTTCGACGAGCCGACCTCGGCCCTTGATCCCGAGCTGACAGGCGAGGTGCTGCGGGTCATCAAAAAGCTGGCTGAGGAGAATATGACGATGGTCATCGTGACCCACGAGATGAATTTTGCGCGAGATGTGGCGGATCGTGTCATTTTTATGGATAATGGCGAAATTGCAGAATCCGGTACACCGGAGCAGATTTTCGGTAATCCGCAGCTGGAGCGGACGAAGGTGTTTTTGAATCGGGTAGAAGCTTAGCCCAAGATGCATATCATCTTTGCATACTTGTGTATATGTGTTTTATATCTCCCAAAAGCGACTTTAAAGAAGTATTCTGATGTAAGCTGAAGCAGGCTATTTGAGCTCTGTTAAGCGAACGAAGAATGCTTTTTTTTTTTTTTGAAATGGTTCTTATTCCAGTAAATGTGATCTATTTCATATGATTGTGTAAGAAATGGGGTTTAACATGTAAAACATGCTACCACGATTTAAACAAATTCTGTTACTAGCTCCACAATTTAAAAGTGGAAGGTTGGGATTTGAATGATTGATCGTTTTCACATTTATTGTCACATTCCGTTTTGCAAGAAGCGCTGTCCATACTGCTACTTTACAGCCAAATTTTCGGAAGAGGAGATGATTAACCTCGATGTAATGGATGAGTATGTTAAAGCCTTGAAAGTGGACATTGAATGCACTGAATTTCCAAAATCAGCAATCACCTCGATAGTTTTTGGTGGAGGAACCCCATCCCTCCTAAATGAAAGTCAGCTAGACACTATTATAAATTCCATTCGAAATAGGATTACCCCAGAACAATTTACCCACATGAAATTTATGGCGTACGAAGTTTCCCCAGATACCGCATCCAAAGAAACCTTGTCTATTTTCAGGAGAAAAGGATTTAATCGTGTAAGTATCGGTGCCCAGTCTTTTAATAATGAAGAGCTCAAATTGCTGGGACGGCCCTATTCACGAGAAAAAATTATAAAGGCTGCAAGCCTGATCCGAGAAATTGATTACGACATGTTAAATATTGATCTGCTAATCGGAATCCCGGGGCAGACGCAGAGCACGGTCATGGAAAGCATAAGGGATACAGTGAATATACGACCGGAACATATTTCGGTTAGTCTTTTCTACTCCTCTTATCCAGGGGGAAAGGAATTTGTCGAGCGATGCGAGAAAAGAGGAAAGCATATTTTAGCATTGTCCGATAAAATCTCAGTTTATGAAGAAGTGTGCGGATTTTTACAACAAAACGGATATATAAGAGTAGATAATACTGTTTTTTCTTTACCAGATTATATATTTCCTTATGAAAAAGATGCTATAAGTGAAACAGAGCCGGTGTTGGCTTTTGGACCCGGATCTGCGGGATATTGGGATAATAATCGTGTACGCTTCACACCTCCTTATATTAAAAATTATATAGAACTTCCACATTCAGTCGAAGAAGAAATTACAGTCGATAATTATGCGTTTACGATTGTATGGGGGCATTTGAATGCCTATGGAAAAATCGAGGAACGAACGTTAGAGCAGTATCTAGGAGTTAATTTTGAAAAAGTAATGGAAATGGAGAAAGATGTTAATATTCTTTTGTCCGTTTTAATTCAAGAAAATCTGGTGGAACAACAAGACTCGGCTTACATATTAAAACCAGAAAGTCTAAATCGCGCGATTGTACTAATGCATTATATAAGGGATGGCTGGGGATACAAGCTCATGACTGCCCCGGATGAAATTAAAAACTAAGAGTAAAGTGAAGGTGAATACAATGAATCAAGAAGAATATTCAAAATGGATTAAAAACGTTTCTATTGCCTATCTGGCAACGTATGATTCATTCAATAATCAACCTCATGTAAGACCTGTAGATGCGGGGACTGTTCACAACGGATATATATATTTCTCTACCTTCAGCAATACAGATAAGGTTGAACAAATCCGGACGTGTGAGAATGTGGAGCTTACTTATTTTGGAGACGGGGCTCAGCTCAGAATGGCAGGTAAGGCCAAACGGGTGAGTGAAAAGAAGGAAGAAGATCTATTTTTGGAAAACAACCCTATGATAAAAGAAACCTTTAGCAATGAGAAAAGAAATCAGTTTGTATTGTTTCAAGTCACACCCCATGCAGTAAGATTTATGGGCGAGGAAGATCATCAATACTCTCCTGTAGATTGGAAGCAGACGGACCGGATAGGCATGTGACTCATGGAGACAGACGAACTGATTTTTGATTTTCTAGGTCCGGATACGATTGAAATGCAAAAGTTTATTGGTGATGTCTGGCCTGAGAAGATACATGCAAGGGTTTTGGACCTGGCTTCAGGGAGTGGTGAACACTTATTTGGTTTTATAAACAAGTCTATTGAATCTGTAACTGTAGTTGATCGTTCGCCGGAATCGTTGCAATTGTTGCTCAACAAGCATAACGATCATGGAAATATGATTAATACGGTATGCTCTGACTTAAATGATTGGTCTTGCCCTCAAAAATTTGACATCGTACACATTGGGGATAATTCTATCCAAATGTTCCCTGCGTATAAAAACCAATTTGATATTTTTAGAGTAATTGCTTCAAGTTTATCAGCCGAAGGGGTTGGAATGGTTAATGTTACGCCAGTGACGGAACATCAAATCATGGAATATGGCGGGGCACCTAAAGTGATTAAATCACTGACTATCGACGGGGAAGCATTTGAAGTATATGGAGAAGTCAAAATCGATGTTTTTAATCAGATCTTAATGATGTATTTCACAGTTTATAAAAATGAAAATGAAACCAGCCGTTGTACCTGTCGATGTCGGATGTTATTGAAACATGAAATAGAGGAGATGGCAAAGGCTGCTGGACTAAAAATAGTGCAAGTTAAACAACAGAAACTTAAACGGGGAAACGATTCTTACTATTACCTATTGCAACTCAATCAATAGAGCAAATGGGAGAATAAGGGTATGTCCAAAACCGTTTCATTGAATCCAACGGCGTTAATGAACAGGGCTTTTTTACGACAACTTAGACAGCTTGAAAAAAATATTTTGGTTACTAAAAATAATTTATCCGGAATTATGGGTTTTG
Source organism: Paenibacillus sp. SEL3 (assembly GCF_054602585.1). NCBI lineage: Bacteria > Bacillati > Bacillota > Bacilli > Caryophanales > Paenibacillaceae > Paenibacillus > Paenibacillus sp. SEL3. Next base: position 4,328,847 of record NZ_CM137725.1, read on the forward strand.
AAACCGAATACCTTCTTTTTGATTTTGAGTTTAATTTGGTAGATGAAAAGGTCCGGAATCGTGTAATTGAAAATGCAACATTTATAAAACGGGAAATAGGTGCCAGCCAAATTGAATTGGTATCCCGTCCTTTCACACTTGCAGAGGGACTTGAAAATCTTATAAATGAAATGCAGGAAATGGAGCAAGAGGCGGCAGCCATAGCACATGCCCAAAATAATAGACTGGCGCGTCTTGGTACCTATCCTGGTTCATTTACTGACTTGGAAATTACAGATGACCGGGAAAATTATCAAATGATACTTGACCAGTTTAAAAGTTCAAGAAAACATCACCTTGAGCTTCATTTGGGAGAAGTTGATCTATCAAGTCGTGTTCATGAGCTAATTAGCGGGTGTCAGTCGACACAAATGAATGTACAGGTTAACTATAATCAGGCTGCTATTGATCTTTTGAACAAGACGATTGAGATCTCACCTCTCTTTATTGCCATTGGGGCCAATTCTCCGATTTTGGACAGGCGATTAACCGGATTGCTCGAAACTCGTAACCTGATTTGGGAGATTGGTTATGATTTGCGGACCTATTCTGAATTTTTGGCAGCTCTGTCTACTCGCGTTTCATTTCCTCATCAATATTATGCAAATTTCCATAATTATTGGGCTACTTTGTATCAACAAAAACATATGAAATCCGATCCACGGTATGCATTTAGCCTCAATCAAAAAATGAATTGGAAAATTGCGAGATTAAAACTGGTAGGTGGCAGCGGTAAGCCCACAGCATGCTTGCTTGAAACGCGATTTATACCGATCCAGCCAACACTTCGGGAAGATATTGCACTGCATCTCGGAGTCTATGCGCTTTTGGATTTAAGCTTAAGCAAAGGCGGAGAAAGACTTCTTCCCGTTACTTTTGTGAAGGAAAACTTCAGGAGGGCTTCATGCTACGGAATTGACTGTGAGCTTTACTATTTTACATCCGACGGTAAAAGAATCACTGAGTATGCGGCCACGGAATTAATAAATAGAGCTGGCGAGCGTATTTGTGATTATTGGAAAAGAAAATCTTCTTCAACTGCAACACTTGTGGAAGAGGTACTAAGCAAGCGACTTAGAGTAGGCCCTCCTGCCTTATCACTAATAAACAATATCAGGGGGAACTCGAAAAATACACTTCTTGGAACCCAAGAAATAAAGCGAATAGTGTCGCAAAATTGTATTCCTGTCAATGAAGGATCGTAAGGAGGACTTTGGTATGTCTGCTAATAGTTCAAGGGCTATATTTTTACTGGAGCCTTGTTTTTTTGGAGAAAAATATATTGAATTTGCCGCTGAACTTGAGTTGATTGTAATTGTCATTCGAAGAGAAGGCGGCCCCAAGGTGGAGAAGGCGCATCTGGTACATTTTGAAATCATCAGTGACATTACAGATGCCGAGTCTACTTACTTGAAAATGGAGTATTTTTTCAGTCAGCATCCGGATATATCCCGCAACTCGGGTATTGTACCTGGCCACGACTATGCAGTACCGGTCGCCGCGATTATCTCCCAAAAGTTTGGCTGGAATTCCATTCGCCCAGATGTAGCCCATAATGCCCGCAGCAAAGAGTGTATGAGAAACGGGCTAAAAGGTTCTCAGTATGTATCCAATCCAGATTACCATTTGTATCACAGCGTATCCGAACTAAAGGAGCAGTTGGACCAGATCCAATTCCCCGCTATTGTTAAACCCGTTGATATGACAAGTAGTATGTTAGTCAAATGTGTGCAAACATCTGAACAATTAATTAGGCAGGCCGAAAAGATTATTCAGAATGAGGATAACTTCGGTTATCCATCGAATCTTTCATTTCTAGTAGAAGAATATATCAGAGGCCAGGAATATAGCTTCGAGGCTTTTATGTTTAAAGGTGCTTGTAAATTTGCCCATATTACTGAAAAAATGAAAACTCCCCTTCCTTATTTTGTTGAGCTACAGCATACTCTTCCAGCATCTATGGAATCTTCAAAATACACTCAATTATTAAACAGCTTCATAAATCTTATGGCTGAGCTTGGAATTACAGAAGGACCCTGTCATTTGGAATTTGTGCTGTCCAGGGGACATATTTATATTATCGAATATTCTACTCGTCTTGCAGGGGACCGCATAACTGATTTGTATAGCTTGAGTTACGGAGTAAATCTGCATAAGGCTTCGATTTTGTGCGCTTTGGGAGAAAGACCGGATGAGTACCTGCATGAAACCCGAAACGATATTTCAAGAATCCGTTATTTCCATCAAAAAAGTGGAAAAATCAAACAAATATCAGGGGTGGAAGAAGCCAGACGTTTGCCGGGTGTCATAGAGATTGTTATAGAAAAGAAGGAGGGAGATACAGTACCGGATGAGATGACTAGCAGTATGGACAGATATGGTTTTTTTGTTCTTAAAGCTGATACTTATGATGAATTAGAGAAAGTGAGCCACCAAGTTGAAGATACGATCCAATTTGTGATGGAAAGAGAGACTACTTATGAAAAGCAAAAAGGATGAAAATCAATTCGAAATTTTGCTGATTAATCCACCCTTATGGTACTACCAGTCTGTGCCACCCGATATTACGGCTGCGGCTGCTTTATTACATCACCAAGGAGTGGGTACCAAAATCCGTGATTTAAATTTGGAATCATTTCATTACTTTTTTCGGGGGCGTTCGGACATCATCACTCATCTTACGGACGCTGAACTGTTTTATAATTTTGAACATTTAGAAGAAACCTGCCAAAAAATTGCTGAGATTTATGATCGTATTAGTGAACAGATTTCACCCGCGGTGCTGCGATGGAATTTATATGATCCGGGAGTGGATCTACGTAATATTGATGAGGTACTAAGGATTGCCGAACAGAAGGAACACAATCCATATTTTGATTTTTTCAAAGAAATTTTACCGGATCTTGTCCCTGAAGGCGTCAAGATGGTTGCTATTTCAATTTTTCATCCAGATCAGGTTATTCCCTTATTTTCGTTGACTTCATTGTTAAAAGAATATAACTCTAATCTACACATTCATCTGTTCGGCAATCTGGAGGATCAGATTAATACAAAAATATTAGTGCGAAATCTTCCAGATAAGGAGTATCATTTGTTGTTTTCTCATGTGGATTCGTTTGGCTTGGGAAATGAGCATTATCGATTGAGCGAACTGGTTAGAGCTGTTGAGGATTCATCTAAGTTGGAAGAACTATCTTGGTTACTTACTCAAAAAGAACTTCAACCTTATATTGAAGAAACTAATAAACACTATTACACCAATAAAATAACATTACCCGTTTTATCTTCTCTTCCTGCAAGTGCTCTAATGCCGGAAGAGGTTCTAAATGTAGCTGCGTCTGTAAGTTGTTACTGGAAGGGATGTACTTATTGCTCTATTAAAGAGCATGGTACTTATCAGAAAGAGAGTATTGAGAGTATCCTGCAATTAATGGAGAATTTTTCAAAACAACAGACATTTTCGGTATTACGATTCAGAGACTGCTGTATTTCACCCACAGATTTAGAGAAAATAGCAACTCAAATTGTAGAAAGGAAGCTTATATTATCCTGGGCCTGTCGTGCCAGACTGGAAAAGGGTTTTAATTCCCGATTGTTTGAACTGTTAAACCGTGCAGGATGCATCATGATCTCTTTTGGAGTAGAGACCTTTGAAACAAGGGTATCCAGACTGATGAACAAAGGAATAGATCTTGAATATGCGCCTGTGCTGATTAAGAGTTGTTATGAGGCTGGGATTGCAGTGAAATTAACAGCGATGATCGGGTTTCCAGGTGAAACCAGTGAAGAAGCTCTTGCTAATCAAGCACGGCTACGGGAACTGTTTCCCTATTGTATAGATATCCGATATAACCGTTTTATTCTATTTGAAAATTCTCCTATTGCTGCCGATCCTGCTATGTATTCCATTCAAAAAATACCTTTTAACAATCGCCAGCATTTACGATTTTATAGTGAGTTTAGCAGGGAAAGTGGGATGACACAGGTGCAAGCGGATATACAGGCTGCTGAGTTTGAACAGGAAATTAAACAAACTTATGCTTTTTTTCTGTCAGAAGAACATTTGCTTTTATATTTGAAAAAATGGGGACTTTCTTTTTGTATGAATCTTGTAAATGCCAGGTCTCTCTATCAATAAAACGAAAGGATTAGGGATGGATAAACATTATGTAATTTTCGCGAAATTCGAAAACTTTTCTCGTATTGTGAATGAAGGCTTGAGCTCTTTAAGGTATGAAAAAACGTTGATTACTAATAATCAACGTTTGATTGAGCGTTGTAGTGATCATTATCACCATTTCTTGTGTGTCGAAGATTTAACATCACCTCAAGTTGTTGAGTTTATACTAACACTGCATGATGAAAAGCCCGTGAACGGTATTTTTTCCGAGAGTGAGGATTTGGTGCAGTTTACCGCTTTGCTTAGAGAGCGATTGGGTCTTACGTGTGGAGTCATCGGGAGAGATGGTGATTTTTTTAGAGATAAGGTAAAGATGAAAAATCATCTTGCTCAAGAGAAAGTTATTCTTATTCCTGAATATCGAACCGTTCACCACTTTGCTGATGCAATCGACTTTTTATCTAAACATGCTCCCGAGGCCATTATTAAACCAATTGACGGAGCGGGGTCCCTTCATACGTTTCGGGTTCATTTGGATAACATCCACGAATATGAACAATTGCTTAACGACCATGCCGGAAAATTTGAGATTGAACAATATATTGATGGAAAAATGTTCCATATGGATAGCATTGTATATAATAACCAAGTTGCATTCACTTCAGTTGCCTGCTATACGCATAGCACTTTGGAATGCAGGGAGGGGAAGCCACTGTGCGGGTATTTTTACCCTGACCATGAGATGCCCTTGGTCCAACAGCTTATCGCGGCAAATAACAAAGTATTGAGTGCAATGCCGATCACAAGTGGAGTAGCTCATACTGAACTATTAGTCACTAAGCAGCAGGAGATCTTATTTTGCGAAACAGCGGCACGAATTGCAGGCGGAGGAATTATTTTTGGTATAGAGGATACATGTGGAGTAAACCCGCTACTGGAGGGGGCTCGCGCTTTTGTCGGCGAACAGCCGCTTTTCAATCAATATTATCCACAGACGAATGGCGGGTATCTGCTGCTCTATAAGAAGAAAGGAAGGGTTAAACACGTCACCCCAAGCTCTGACTTTCTTCAGATACAAGGTGTGAAGCGGGCTGATATTTTACCACAAGTGGGTGACTGCTTGTCTTTTAGCGGCAGTTCCGGTGATGTGGCTGGAGTTGTGACTTGGTCAGTTGATTCTTTTGAGGAAAATGAGCGTATTCGTAATGAGATTGAGCATTTATGGGAACTTGAAATGGAAGTAAGCCTGTTTGATGAGGAAGGGGAAGCGTAGGTGGTTAAAAAGTTTGAAAGTCAGGTCAGATTATTTGGTTTATTGAGGTTTCTGAACACATTCTATGTATATAATTCCATTTTGGTTTTCTATTTTAGTAATATGATTAAGCTTAACTATACCCAAATTGGGATTGTAATGGCCAGTTACTATACGGCATCCATACTATTTGACATACCCACGGGAATGATCGGAGACCTGATTGGGAAGAAAAAGGCTATCCTTATCGGAGCGGTTTTTCAATGTATTGGTATCTTTCTTATGGGATCATTACAAACTTATATGCTACTTATTATAGCTCATATCATTTTTGCATTGGGCTCATCCTTCATATCAGGTTCGGAACAAGGCTTGATTTATAAGCTTCATGAAAAGCATGACAAGCTTGATGTCTTGAACCGTAGCTACGGAAAAATTTTTTCAGCAAGTATTTTGTCTACGATTGCTGCTGCTCTTCTAAGCTCAGTAGTTATTCAATATAGCTATTCGGTTACTTTTTACATTTCGGCATTCTCTAATTTTTTAGCGGTGTTTTTTGTGTGTCTGGTTCATGAGGAGAGAGTTTATGAAGACAAAACAGGTAAAAAAGCGTTTCAACGAGTTCGCCCTCTACAAATAATGAAGGAATCCTTTCAGGAAATCAGAGTCAACAGGCAACTACTATTATTTTCTATTTACTATATATTCACAGCTATCATTCTAACCTCAGTATTCTTTCAATATCAACCCTATCTACAGCATTTAAAAATTTCACCGACTTTTTTTGGAGTTATTTATGCTCTTTTCGGCATTATTCCACTTATCTCTGCTCAGTTATCACATTTAATCAAAGGGAAGTATATATATATACTTAATCCTTTGATCCTTGCTGTTGTTTTTTTAGGGATGGCGTTAACCAAGTCCATTTGGCTTGGGATCGTATTGATTTGTTTGTTTCGGTTTAACTGGGGGATCATTATTCCAAAAATACAAAGTCACATTGATACCAGCATCACGAGCGAAACTAGCAGGGCGACAACCGTATCTACTGTGTACAGTGTACATAATCTTCTCCTATCTATGATGCTTATCATCAGTGGGCATCTTATTGAAAGCTACAGTATTGCTGTACTCCTGATTATCTATTCCTTGTTTAGCCTTTTATTTTGCTTGTATGTCTTCATTTTCCGTAGAAGCTACAACAACACAGAGGTACCCTCCAAAAGCACTTTAATGATGGATTCGAAGGAGTTGTAGTGGATGAATACCGAGGTCATCTTAATTCGCGTTTCCCCAAAAGCTGTTTTTAGCTATGATATCGAAAATGGTCATTTTCATAGGGAGAACCCCTACTCAGAAGTCACGGATTACAGTTATAGCTCGGAATTTAAACATCATAAAAGAGCCAATGACCTTTCTAATTTTGTGAAAATAGAGCGTGTTTATCAACTGGAAAACACGGACAAGGCTCAGGCCGAAATTGCCCAGCTTGCGCGCAGGTTACATCTGACTGATTTCAATGTAATTGAAGGACCGCTGGAACGTCCTGAATTCGTTGCAGACTACAGACCTAGTAGCCCAACAGCTTACCTGGATTTTTTTCTACAAAAATGGCACAGGGGCTGTAGTCCCTTGTATTCGGAGGAGGAATTGCAAGAGGGAGAAAACCACATTAAAAACTTGCGTCATACCCATCCTTCTTATGGTGAATTAAATGAGTATGAGTATATTGCAAAAATGCTGAGTATGTTGGACTCGAATCAAACCCAATTGTTTCCCTGCGAAGCTGGGGTACATTCTTTTCAAGTAAATGGTGATGGAGCGCTTTTTCGCTGCAATAGATATGCTAAGGCGGGCTTGGAGAAATCAAGCGACGAGATAGGATGTATCGATTCTGTGGACGATTTGGCACCTTGTAAAAGTTGTTTTTCAAGATATATGTGCGGAGGACGTTGCAATTTATTGATTAATCAGCTTCAGAGCAATGCATGTGTCCTGTTTCGGGAGTTTACAATTGTTTTGTTGAAAGCGATCATTAGTCATCATCTGGCTGAAAAATCGGCTGGAATTCTGGTAAAGGAGTAGACATATGCGAATTTGTACAGGATTAGTGACCATTGATGATTTAGTGCCTTTTATTCAGGCCGGAGCCGAAGAATTTTATTGTGGCGTCATTGATGAACAATGGTTGGATCGGTATAACTATATCGTTGCCTTGAATCGCAGACCTTGGCCTGATGCGAACTTTTCCAGTTTTGCTGAACTTGCGGAGGTCGTGAATATAGCGCATGCTCATGGGTGCCAGGTATTTTTTACGATGAACGAACACTGCTATAACAACCAGCAGCTTGGTATCCTGGATTACTATTTGGAGCAAGCTGTTCGTTGTGAAGTGGATGCTATTATTTTTGCTGATTTGGGCTTGGCCGGTTATTTTGCGGATAAGAAAACGAATGTGGATGTGCATATCAGTACAGGCGGCACGATTTTTAACTGTTACACAGCAGAAATGTACACCAAAGAATTTCATGCGGATCGGCTTATTTTGCCCCGTTCCTTGTCCATGGCAGAAATGAAAATCATAATTGAAAGCTCACCAAATACAGAGTTTGAGGTTTTTATCAAAAATGAAGGCTGTACTTATATAGATGGCTTTTGTAATTTTGTGCATGGGACTCGATTTATGAATAACAATGATGGGGTCATTTTTAATCCTCCATGTGTTTTGAGATATCAGGTTATTGAGAGTATTACGCCCATACCGTATGATGTACCACTGCTGGAGAAAAAGCTAAACTGGATTTTAGACAATAAGGGTGACTGTGGTGTGTGCAGCTTATATTATCTGAACCAATTATCGGTTGATAGCTTGAAATTGGTCGGGAGAGCTTCAGACAGAAGTCAGGTTTTAAGTGATATCAGGATGATAAAATCAGCGATAGATTTATGCGGCGAGGTGGCAAACTTCGAAGAGTACCATCACATGATTTCTTCGCAAATATGTCAGAATAGCTGGAAAAACGATCAATTGATTACACATTGCTACTACCCGGAAATTCTGGACCATGTAAATGGCATTCATAATGTTCAGGGGAGTGTATAATATGGAAAAAGCGATGATGGTTGACGACCTGCGTAAATTAACGAATGTGGAGAACCAGTATCAGCGTCTGTATTATGGACAGGAGTTTTGCCCGCGTACTTTCTTAACAGTAAGGGAGCTAAAATCAGTTATCAGCTTTTGTGAGCAGCACGACATGAAGCTAACCTTGATTACTCCTTATATGACGGATGAAAGTATGAACACGATTGTGAACATCTTAAAGGAAGTAAGTGAAGCATCTATTTTTGATGAGTTGGTGGTTAATGATTTCGGAATGTTGTATTTTCTTGAAAATCATTATCCCGGCCGCTTTAAACTTATTTTAGGTAGACTACTGAATAAAGCTAAAAAAAGTCCTTCTATTGCAAACTATTTTCCCAAGCTTGATGATGATTCGAAAATTGCCTTACAGAATACTGCGGGAGGGTTTGTCCCCAATATTAGGTTCATGCGTAAATATAAAATTTCTGCTATTCAATATGATAATAGAATACAAGGTAATAAGCTGGATATCAAAGACAATCATGATCTGGTAAATAATAATGATATTGATGATGCTGATACTGATGTGCTCCCTTTTAGCAGGGAATTAGTATACCCTTACGTACACATTACAACTGCCCGAAGATGTTTTTCCAGCATCCTGTATAGCAAGTCATCTATGTCTGAGTGGAAAACGTCATCATTATGCAATAAGAGCTGCAAGACTTGTCAAACAGTCCTCTATAATGATGTGATGAAAAAAGATATTATATTAAAAGGAAACTCTCTTTATTACGAAAATGCCAAGCTTCCCGTCAATTTAGCGGAGTATTCACGAATTATAACTCAGGTACTATAAATACTAGATCGGAGTGGTTTGCCCGCTTTTATTTTGAAAGAGCAGGTGGTCTAACCTCGCTGCTCTTTTCTGAACTCATTCGTTAAATCTTCCTATCCATTACTGGTTCCTTCACACTCGTTTTGGTATAAACTCGTGTTCCCCGCTAAACACTTCAATCATCGTTAATGCCCCGTTCGATAGCCGTGGATGAACGCTGCTGCCGAGTGTAGGGAAGTTGATTCGCTTAGTAAATCAAGCATGACTTCAATCTGTTCAAAATCGACTGCTGGTAGTTTATTTTTTTAGCATCTCCATAAGATCACTAATTTTTTAATTCACTTTTTGAGACTCAGTGTCGGTTGACTTTATTCGTTCACTGGGACGCCATTTCCTATAATGCATATCCTCCAAAACCATGTTCATCATGCCTCTCTATAAATTCTGTTTTACTAAGTCTTTATCCTCACGTAAATCCATCACCCAAGCCAAAGTTCACTACATGTGGAAGCTACATATAAGGTGAGCATTGAATTTATTCTTGGTCAGACAGGTAATCCTAAACGTTAAAGGTAAAATGAATAATTCCAGAAATAAAGCTCCCGCGGTGATGGGACTGACCCGATTTTGAACCAATGGAAAATCCTCAACAACAAAAGACTACAAAGGTGTCGGAGTACAAGACTTGATTCCATTGCCGAAAGGGACAAGAACTTGGTATCGTTGCTGATTAGGTGAATAGCTAAAAAGGAAAACATAAAAAATGGATTCGCATATTGCTCGAATTAATTAAAAGCAGCCAAGCCCTTCTTTCAACGTTACGGGACTCGGTATCTATTGTTGCCCTCGACGGGTTCTAAAATTTCAAATAAAGCTAAACATAATAGAGTTAAAGCTTTAATTTGCTAGGTTTATATGCAAACGCTATTATTCTATAATTTCACTCAGAAAGGAGGTTAAAGTAAAAAAATACGGAATATGGCACGGATAGGTGATATACTGCAAAGAGAATCAACCAACAAGCAAGTGTATGGGACAAACACAAAATTTTAGGAGGTAGAGTATGTTTAAGTTTAGTAAGAAAATGATGACGGTAGTTCTTGCAGCTTCCATGAGTTTTGGGTTGTTTGCAACAACCTCAAGTGCAGCGACAGACTATTGGCAAAATTGGACCGATGGCGGCGGGACGGTCAATGCTGTAAATGGATCAGGCGGTAATTACAGCGTAACATGGAAGGATACCGGGAATTTTGTTGTCGGCAAAGGCTGGACTACTGGATCGCCAAACAGAACGATTAACTACAATGCCGGTGTCTGGGCGCCGTCCGGTAATGGATATTTGGCTCTCTACGGGTGGACGAGAAACTCACTCATCGAATATTACGTCGTTGATAGCTGGGGGACTTATCGACCTACCGGAACGTATAAAGGTACGGTGACCAGTGATGGGGGCACATATGACATCTACACAACAATGCGATACGACGCACCTTCCATTGAAGGCCAAAAAACGACGTTTATTCAGTACTGGAGTGTTCGACAGTCGAAGAGACCGACCGGGGGCAACTCCACGATCACTTTCAGCAACCACGTGAAAGCATGGGCGAGCAAAGGAATGAATCTGGGAAGTAACTGGTCTTACCAGGTGTTGGCGACAGAGGGGTATCAGAGTAGCGGGAGCTCTAACGTAACGGTGTGGTAACCACTTAACTGCAAGCTGTTCAACGAACAGGCGCGGTTGGGGCTGTCTCACGGGATAAACGGGTTCCGAAAGCTGTCTGATAGGATTTACACGAATTGGTCCATGGAGGAAACAACGATCTCTAAGCATTGTAGACAGGCCGATGGCCGTTCTCCTCCAGTCTATCCGTCAGTGCGGATGCGTTGCAGGCCGTTACCTGCTAGACGAACGGCCTTCGACGCTGCTGGAGGCGAATTGCGGGCCGTCATGGCCTATCATTTTCCCTATCAGCTTAAAGGGGATATATCAATGAGAAAGCTATTAATTTTCCTTTTAATAGCACCAAGGGTTGTGATCAGCGCTTGTTCGCAAGATAAGCTTGAGAAAAGGGATAACCTTGTATTCGTGGAAGGTGGGACTTTTCAGAACAACAAGTACAACAACTCTGGAAAAAGCGTGGCCCTATCGAACTTTTATATCAACAAATATGAAGTAGTTCAAAAAGAGTGGGTTGAAGTCATGGGAAGTAATCCCTCGGTATTCATAGGCGACAGTTTGCCAGTAGAAATGGTGAGTTGGTATGACGTTGTGGAGTACTGTAATCAAAGAGGTATACGAGAGGGCTTAAAACCGTATTACAACATAGACAAGGATAATAAAAGACCCGAATAAATAAGGATGATAACGATAATATAAAATGGACAGTAACGATTAATGAGGGAGCTAACGGTTGCCGATTGCCTACAGAATTGGAGTGGGAATATGCTGCAGACGGAGGTCAGGCGAGCAAGGGCTACACATACAGCGGAAGCAATAATGCTGACGAGGTCGAATGGTATTGGAAAAACGCCGGAGACAAATACTTATCTGGAGACTGGAACTGGCCTATTATAGATAGCAACAATAATAAAACAAAATCAATCGATACCCGGAAACCCAACGAGTTAGGAATTTACTACGATATGTCTGGCAACGTAAGAGAATGGTGTTGGGACTGGTATGGAGACTTGGATAGCGAAAGCGGTTTCTACCGAGTTGTGAAGGGTGGCGGACAGCGACCGTCTAGGACTTTATTTTTTGTCCTCGGCTGTCGCTGTTCAATTTATAGAGCCAGTCTAATACTTTATTTTCTGCTGACAAAAGAGGGATTTAGAGGCATAAAAAATATTTTGGGTATGTTGAGTAGAAGATGGTCCAGGATATGTCTCCGCTATGTTTGTTCATCACTTTTCGCATAATCCCAGCAGCTCTCGTTCTCTATACACAAGATGACGAGGCATTAATTAAGCGACGGGCAGTTATTCAAAGTGACTTCATAGTGGATATCTTTTTTAATATAGACTGTATGTTCAGTCATGACTAAAATGGTAGCCAAGAAAATATTACCACATTGGGGAGGGGGACAAGGTGGAACTTTTTTACGAAATCGAGGGGAATGGAGTCCCTATAGTCATGATTCACTCGGGAGGTGTCGACTCAAGGGTATGGAGATATATGGTGCCTGGACTGGCAAAATCATTCAAGATCATTACCTTCGATGGTCGAGGAACCGGCCGCTCACCTGCTATGCAAGAGCCGACTTCACTTGTGGAGGATTTGCGCAAACTTCTTGAACATCTCGGACTGGATCTTGTCACACTTGTTGGCCATTCCATCGGTGGGCAAGTCGCGACTGATTTTACGTTATCATATCCTTCTATGGTTGAGCGGCTAGTGGTAATTGCCCCTTCATTAACGGGATTTGCATATTCGCAAGAATTTACCAATTATATGACATCGGTGAATGCGGTCGCTCCCGATATTACAAGACTTGTAGAGTTGTCCTTAGCCGCACCGATCTATCGGGCTACGATGGCTAGCCACCATCGAAGTTTTTTGACTGAAATGCATAATCACTACATGACAAGGGTATTCACCGAGTGGAGAAGCTTTGAGGTCCTTTGGCCAGAGGCGCCTTCGATTGAACGTTTAGAAAAGGTTGCAGCGAGTACGTTATTTATACAAGGAACCATAGAATGGCCGGATATGTACAATATCGCCGAGCACTTCAAGCGTGTACCTGCAATTAGGTTTGCCGAAATCAAAGGAGCCGATCATATGCTTGTCCTTACTCATGCGGAGGAACTAGCTAATAGCATCCGACAGTTTTGTCACAGGTGAGAACCATACGTGAATAGATTGGGTATCTCTTGAATCAAAGTATTATAATGGATGATAAGAAGTTTTGAAACTTAAAGGGCAACCCGGAAGAAACATCTTGGTGCTTGGAAGCGGCGGATGAGTGGAAAGCGGATGTTTACAGATAACATCAACACGATGTCTCTCAAGCATGTCTATACCAAGACCTTACATTAGGGAGCAGTTGAATTGACGTACCGACCATCAAAAGAAGATTAACGCTTTCCACCAAAAATCAGAAAGTGTTTAATTGAACTAACGGGTACATTAAGTTAAGTTGAAACAAAAAGGTTGCCGTGGCAGCCTTTTTTATTTTATGTTAGGCCTAGTAGGACCAACATACCAGTTGAGGCCGATTGGATCAATAAATCTGCCTTAAATGATGTGGGTTAGTATCCAATTATTAAAGGAGGATTAACGAAATTCAATATAAGGCTCCTTAACGTTGTAAATCCGCGTTT
>NZ_CM137725.1:4345000-5660000 GCF_054602585.1 Paenibacillus sp. SEL3
ATATGATATTTTTCCGGGGTTAAAGCCGGAGAGAATATTGCACCTTGAAAACTGGATACCGAAACGAAATTGCGTTTTAGAATATTCCTTTAAGCTGATCTTGTGTAAACAAGTGAAATAAAGGTAGCTGCCTTGAATTCCATTCACACGTAAGTGTTGAACCGAAATTCAAAGCAAATCGTATTTACGATGTAAATACTAGGTTAAGCTACAAAGAGCACACGGAGGATGCCTAGGCGCCAGGAGCCGACGAAGGACGTGGCGAACAACGATAAGGCCTCGGGGAGCTGTAAGCAAGCTTTGATCCGGGGATGTCCGAATGGGGAAACCCGGCTGTCTTCATCGACAGTCACTTTCTGCTGAATACATAGGCAGAATAGAGGCAGACCAGGGGAACTGAAACATCTAAGTACCCTGAGGAAGAGAAAACAATAGTGATTCCGTCAGTAGCGGCGAGCGAACGCGGATTAGCCCAAACCAAGGAGCTTGCTCCTTGGGGTTGTGGGACGTCTCATATGGAGTTACAAAGGAACCGGTTAGATGAAGAGGTCTGGAAAGGCCCGCCAGAGAAGGTAAAAGCCCTGTAGTTCAAAACTTGTTCCCTCCGAGACGGATCCCGAGTAGTGCGGGGCACGTGAAACCCCGTATGAATCCGGCAGGACCATCTGCCAAGGCTAAATACTCCCTGGCGACCGATAGTGAAGCAGTACCGTGAGGGAAAGGTGAAAAGCACCCCGGAAGGGGAGTGAAATAGATCCTGAAACCGTGTGCTTACAAGAAGTCAGAGCCCGATCTATGGGTGATGGCGTGCCTTTTGTAGAATGAACCGGCGAGTTACGTTCCCGTGCAAGGTTAAGGTGAAGAGCTGAAGCCGCAGCGAAAGCGAGTCTGAATAGGGCGAATGAGTACGTGGACGTAGACCCGAAACCGGGTGATCTACCCCTGTCCAGGGTGAAGGTGCGGTAACACGCACTGGAGGCCCGAACCCACGCATGTTGAAAAATGCGGGGATGAGGTGGGGGTAGCGGAGAAATTCCAATCGAACCCGGAGATAGCTGGTTCTCCCCGAAATAGCTTTAGGGCTAGCCTCGGAAAGAAGAATCGTGGAGGTAGAGCACTGATTGGGTGCGGGGCCCGCAAGGGTTACCAAGCTCAGTCAAACTCCGAATGCCATAGATTTAGTTCCGGGAGTCAGACAGTGAGTGCTAAGATCCATTGTCGAAAGGGAAACAGCCCAGACCATCAGCTAAGGTCCCCAAGTGTGTGTTAAGTGGGAAAGGATGTGGAGTTGCACAGACAACCAGGATGTTGGCTTAGAAGCAGCCACCATTGAAAGAGTGCGTAATAGCTCACTGGTCGAGTGACTCTGCGCCGAAAATGTAACGGGGCTAAACACACCACCGAAGCTATGGCTTGATGCTTGCATCAGGGGTAGGGGAGCGTTGAATGCGGGTTGAAGGTGTACCGTAAGGAGCGCTGGACTGCATTCAAGTGAGAATGCCGGTATGAGTAACGAAAAGATCTGTGAGAATCAGATCCGCCGAAAGCCTAAGGGTTCCTGAGGAAGGTTCGTCCGCTCAGGGTAAGTCGGGACCTAAGGCGAGGCCGATAGGCGTAGTCGAAGGACAACAGGTCGAAATTCCTGTACCACCGTAATCCGTTATGAGCGATGGGGTGACGCAGTAGGGTAGTGACGCGGACTGATGGATGTCCGTCTAAGCAGTGAGGCTGATGTGTAGGCAAATCCGCACATCGTAAGGCTGGGCTGTGATGGGGAGCGAAAATTGTAGTAGCGAAGGTCATGATCTCAGACTGCCAAGAAAAGCCTCTAGCCAGGAGAAGGTGCCCGTACCGCAAACCGACACAGGTAGGCGAGAAGAGAATTCTAAGGCGCGCGGAAGAACTCTCGTTAAGGAACTCGGCAAAATGACCCCGTAACTTCGGGAGAAGGGGTGCCTCGGTAGGGTGAATAGCCCGAGGGGGCCGCAGTGAAAAGGCCCAAGCGACTGTTTAGCAAAAACACAGGTCTGTGCGAAGCCGCAAGGCGAAGTATACGGGCTGACGCCTGCCCGGTGCTGGAAGGTTAAGGGGAGTGGTAAGCCCTTCGGGGCGAAGCTATGAACCGAAGCCCCAGTAAACGGCGGCCGTAACTATAACGGTCCTAAGGTAGCGAAATTCCTTGTCAGGTAAATTCTGACCCGCACGAATGGCGTAACGACTTGGGCGCTGTCTCAACGAGAGATCCGGTGAAATTTTAATACCTGTGAAGATGCAGGTTACCCGCGACAAGACGGAAAGACCCCATGGAGCTTTACTGCAGCTTGATATTGAATTTGGGTACGATCTGTACAGGATAGGTGGGAGCCGTTGAGCCTTGAGCGCCAGCTTGAGGGGAGGCATCCTTGGGATACCACCCTGATCGTATCTAGGTTCTAACTTGGTACCGTGAACCGGTGCGAGGACAGTGTCAGGTGGGCAGTTTGACTGGGGCGGTCGCCTCCTAAAGAGTAACGGAGGCGCCCCAAGGTTCCCTCAGAATGGTTGGAAATCATTCGAAGAGTGCAAAGGCAGAAGGGAGCTTGACTGCGAGACCTACAAGTCGAGCAGGGACGAAAGTCGGGCTTAGTGATCCGGTGGTACCGCATGGAAGGGCCATCGCTCAACGGATAAAAGCTACCCTGGGGATAACAGGCTTATCTCCCCCAAGAGTCCACATCGACGGGGAGGTTTGGCACCTCGATGTCGGCTCATCGCATCCTGGGGCTGAAGTAGGTCCCAAGGGTTGGGCTGTTCGCCCATTAAAGCGGTACGCGAGCTGGGTTCAGAACGTCGTGAGACAGTTCGGTCCCTATCTGTCGTGGGCGTAGGAAATTTGAGAGGAGCTGTCCTTAGTACGAGAGGACCGGGATGGACGTACCGCTGGTGTACCAGTTGTTCCGCCAGGAGCACCGCTGGGTAGCTATGTACGGAAGGGATAAGCGCTGAAAGCATCTAAGCGTGAAGCCCCCCTCAAGATGAGATTTCCCAATTAGTAAGACCCCTTGAAGACGACGAGGTAGATAGGTTGGGGGTGGAAGTGCAGTAATGCATGGAGCTGACCAATACTAATCGGTCGAGGGCTTATCCTAAGATAAAACGCAATAAGTTTCGGATCCAGTTTTCAGGGTGTAACCTTGAAGGTATGTACAAGTGACATACAACAAATGCATGGCTATTCGTTCACACGATATGTCGTGAAGTGAATAACCGTACGATAGAATTTGCATAGCAAATTCATGTTTGGTGGCGATAGCGGAGGGGTTCCACACGTACCCATCCCGAACACGACCGTTAAGCCCTCCAGCGCCGATGGTACTTGGACCGCAGGGTCCTGGGAGAGTAGGACGTCGCCAAGCAACCCCATAATGGGGATTTTTTTTCGCCTATCAGGCTATTGATTATACATACAAAATTGATTTTTTAGATGGGGCTATAGCTCAGCTGGGAGAGCGCCTGCCTTGCACGCAGGAGGTCAGGGGTTCGATCCCCCTTGGCTCCACCAATATTCCCTGATAGCTCAGTTGGTAGAGCACTCGACTGTTAATCGAGTTGTCACAGGTTCGAGTCCTGTTCGGGGAGCCATGTGGAGAGGTGTCCGAGTTGGCCGAAGGAGCACGATTGGAAATCGTGTAGGCGCCAAAAGCGTCTCGAGGGTTCGAATCCCTCTCTCTCCGCCAGCTCTTAATAATAGATATATGGCCCGTTGGTCAAGGGGTTAAGACACCTCCCTTTCACGGAGGTAACAGGGGTTCGAATCCCCTACGGGTCATAAGCAGTATGGAGGCTTAGCTCAGCTGGGAGAGCATCTGCCTTACAAGCAGAGGGTCGGGGGTTCGAGCCCCTCAGCCTCCACCATTTGAAAAATAAATATTTATTACTGTCGCGGGGTGGAGCAGTTCGGTAGCTCGTCGGGCTCATAACCCGAAGGTCGCAGGTTCAAATCCTGCCCCCGCAATTACTTCAACTAAGGAAATTCCCTCTGGAACCGTGGTGTAGAGGCCTAACATGCCTGCCTGTCACGCAGGAGATCGCGGGTTCGAATCCCGTCGGTTCCGCCATTTAACTTAATACGCCGGTGTAGCTCAACTGGTAGAGCAACTGACTTGTAATCAGTAGGTTGGGGGTTCAAGTCCTCTCGCCGGCACCATATTGGAGGATTAGCGGAGTGGCCAAACGGCCAAACGCATCAGACTGTAAATCTGCTCCCTTACGGGTTCGGTGGTTCGAATCCATCATCCTCCACCAGTTTTACGAGCCATTAGCTCAGTTGGTAGAGCACCTGACTTTTAATCAGGGTGTCGAAGGTTCGAGTCCTTCATGGCTCACCATTATCATTGTATGCGCGTGTGGCGGAATTGGCAGACGCACTAGACTTAGGATCTAGCGTCTTTGACGTGGGGGTTCAAGTCCCTCCACGCGCATCTTGTTTTTGCGGACGTGGCTCAGCGGTAGAGCATCGCCTTGCCAAGGCGAGGGTCGCGGGTTCGATTCCCGTCGTCCGCTCCATTTATTAGTCCCCTTAGCTCAGCTGGATAGAGCGTTTGACTACGAATCAAAAGGTCGGGAGTTCGAATCTCTCAGGGGACGCCATTAACTTCATAAGCCGGTGTGGCGGAATTGGCAGACGCGCGCGACTCAAAATCGTGAGGGAAACCGTGGAGGTTCGAGTCCTCTCACCGGCATCTATTTCGGGATGTAGCTCAATGGTAAAACTCAGCCTTCCAAGCTGGTAGCGTGGGTCCGATTCCCATTACCCGCTTTATATAGATGAAAAAGGAGAGATGGCTTATTTTTATGCCATCTCTCCTTTTTTACTTTTAAACTATTTCTATCGACATCACAAGCAGTAGAAACCCCAAGGCAATCTCCTCCGTTCTTTTGCGTTATTAAGATAGGGCGTACAACTAACGAGGAACGATAGTTAAATAACACACAATGTTGAGCAGGCGCTTCAAGTCTGCTCTTTTTATTAAACTAACGGACAAGTTAGTTTTAAGTTTACTTCACCAACTCAACACAGAAAGCACAAAAGTCTGTTGGGAAACTCGACAGACTTTTGCGCTTTAGAAGATGAACTTACCAAGGTTGACTTGTTGGTCCAATTGTAAACTCATTAACGTTCGTATCTTCTGGCTGATCAATCGCGAACGCAACAACATTGGCAACTCGATCAGGTGAAATACCATGTTGTTCATACAATGCAGTTGCACCTTTTAAAGTATTCTTATCTGTGATGGTAGTCAACAACTCTGTATTTATTGCTGCTGGATAAATAGTTGCTGTACGGGTGTTCGTACCTTCAATGAAGATCCCCGATAAACACCTTTGTATTCAGGGGATATCTGATCCAATGCGGTTTGGAACTGCAGCTTAATTTGAATATATAGACCGGTAAACGTGTTATGCTGTCGTGTTAAGTTTCAAAGATTCAAGCAACTAAACGCCCCTTGTTTTATAATGCTCAAAGTCTTCTTTGTAGAACTAGGATCATCCTCGGTTGATTACTCCTAGGGTAAAAGTTATGAACGGTTGACCTTGGCTTCAAAACGCTTTTCCAACTCATCCCAGTTGGGGGGGAGGGACCCGGATCTGTTTCTTCCAAAGGTGAAACACACGGCTCAAAGCTACGATTTCCCCTACGGATCCGTCAACCAGTCGGCTGATCGGCATCTTATGATAAATTTTCGTAAAAAGGCGCATCAACGCCGGTCGTTTGCGGATACCGTAAGGCCTCTAACATGCGAAAGCCTTCGTCCATAGCCGCGATCATCTGCCGCAACAACTTGTCGTCCCCGGCGATTTTTTTCATTTGGCGCTCGTGTATAACCGTTACAAAGTTTAGCACAATTACAGGCACGATATGATTCTTCAGCCATGCATCTATATATTCATGATAGATAGGTATCGTACTCATTTGGTTTATGTATGCGGGTACGCCCCCTTCCATGCAGAGGGTCTTTCCCAAACAAACATGGACTAACGGCCACCATCATGAATGAAAATATCTTTGGCTTGTGAATCTGAACCTCCTTAATGGAAGTACAGGACACAGGCCGAGAGTTTTTTGGTAGGACATACTCTGAGTCCTTAATTTCCCGACCTCGAGGAACTATAGGCAGTATCGTATTATCTCGCTGGTCGAATATTTAAAGCGGTGTTTGTGAATACCAGTCTATGTGAACACTATTTAACAAACTAACAAATTCGCCATTCAAAATCTTCTCTTGAATCAATTTTGGTATACTATGTGGTAGATAAGAGAATTAATTTGAAGTCTGGCTATAAGGATGTTTCTACAACAACTTGAGAAATGAATTTGATTTTGGTGAAATGCGGAAGCTGTTAGGGCGTAAAGAGAGAATAGGAGGAATGGAAATGTCGTATCTCGTTGATTTTAAAGATGTATCTACGGTTGGTTTAGAGTCTTCACCTGTAGCAGAAGCGCTTGCTGGTTTACGTGCTAATGAAGCCCGTTATTTTATGAACAAGTACAAGTATGAATTTACGGTTGTACCAGCTAGCGAAAGCCAGGAGAGCCTTGATTATGTGAACCGAATTTTGAGAGAAGAACGTGATATTGCGTTTGCGGCTAAACCTTTAGAAACGTCGCGTTTTCAAGTGGAAAATATCCGATTTACCTACGTTTTTTATGAGGATGGTCTTGCAATCAATGTCATGTATACGGTGGATGACCCTAAAAAGCGGGCTGTTGGTTTTAAGCTTTCTGAGGGGATGGAGGTACCAAAGGAGCTAGAAGGGAAGTTTAAGTTTGCTAGGCAGAAGTCTAAACTAGCTGGAACAATTCGGGGTTCGTTTTTTGTAATTAAAGGACAATATTAAAGTAAGCAAAAGCGCAAATGGAGGAATCCAGCACCTTATTCTCTTTGCAAAAAAGTGAAATTAAAGAAAGGGCTATCCCGTAAAAGGATTGCCCTTTTTTGAAAGAATGATGAAAAGCTACCGCTTATCGTATGATTATCAAACAGGAAGATCGCGGGTAGTCTCTGATAAGGAGACTATTTTTTTGAGAACTTGCCTTTTCAGCCAACGCGGTGAACCATACCATAAGTGAAGATGAAAAATTTCCTTGTGCGAAGTGACCTAACAATACGATTAGCCAGAATAGTTTGCTGCGAATGAAGGTAACAACACTTAGTGTGGTATGCACTCGTGTTGATTTTGTTTTAATATCCAAACTTCTATTTCATACATGTTGTTGTTAGTCCATGTCTATCTTCGCTTTTCTCAAGTGCTTTATTAAGCGGCCCATGATCGATTCTCGGTCTCGTCTCCAATCAGTTGTTGAAGTAGTGAGACTGTTCGAGGTCGTGGATCAGTGCAGGTTGCACAGGCCGCCATCCCAGAAGAATCTACAAGGTGGATCAATCACAGAAATGATTCAACTAACGGGAAACGATATTTGAATTTAGAACAGGGAGCACACTGCCGCGGCAAATGCTCCCTCTTTCATGGAAGTAACGGGCAGTACAGGTTAATACAGTAGCGTTGAAAAGTGAGATATAAGGGATTAGGAGGCACGGATTTGCTCGTCTCGAAGTTTGCGCTGGGAACGACGATCTTCAGAGGTAAGAACTTTCCGATGAGTGTGGCGATGGGGGCGCTGAATAAGCAAGATCGTGCAGGTAGGGGGCATTTTCCTTTTTAAAATGACAATTGCCCTATTCCCCGTCCATATACCTAAAAAAGGCAGGGTCGGGGAGTGTCCTATCCTGCCTTCTTGGGTGTTATATGTTTTCTACTGTACTAACTTATCCAATTCTGGCTGCAATTTGGTCCGCAAAACATACAACATGATGGCACCAACAAGGAATGCGACCGCATCCGCAATGACAAGCGACCAGACCACCCCGTGGAAGCCGTTCATTTGATTGGCGATAAACAACACAGGAATCAGAGTAATTCCTTGAATAATTGACATAATAAACGCGGCAGTTCCTTGTGCTGATGCTTGGAAGATCCCGGTAAACAATGTGGTCATTCCTGTAATGAACAAGGATAGGAATGTCACATGTAGAATGTAGCTGCCCATTCCAATTAATTGCGAGTCATTTGTAAATAAACCAATTAAGTGGTCGGAAATCAAATAGACGATGATGCCAAATACGACTGCTAACGCCACAATCACTTTGATCGTAAATCCAATGGTATTCTTCATGCGTAATTTATTCGCTGTGAATGAGAAGGCAATCAACGGCACGACTCCCTCGCATAAGCCCATCAGAATAAACTCAGGAAATTGCAATAAACGTGATGAAATTCCGTAAGCCGCTACTGCCTGATCCCCGTATTCGACAAGAAAATGGTTAAAGATGAGCGACATTGCACCCAAAAAGATACTCATAATAAAGACAGGAACTCCGATTTTGAATACATTGCTCAGAATGTCCTTGGTAGCCTTGAACCATTTTACGGAGACGGTTAAGAATTGGCTCTTATATCCCATATGGAAGGCGTAGAATGCACTCGCAACCAAGTTAGAAATGACCGTAGCAGACGCAACGCCGATCACATCCCAATGGAGCACGAAGATGACTAACGCGTCGAGAATAATATTTATAACAACACTGAGAATCATACCGATCATCGACGTGATTGCTGCGCCCTCCGAACGCACGATATTCTCCAGTGTGAAGAATAATACGACGAATGGTGAGCCAATAAGCATAATCGTGACATAGTCCTTCGTGAATCCGAAGGAGTCAGACGTTGCTCCCAGGCCATGAACGATTGGATTGATCAACGGGAGACCCACGGCCATCACGATAAGACCGAGAACTAAACTGCTGTAAAAGGCAAATGAAGACACATGCTTTACCTCATCATATTTTTTCTCTCCTAGCAAACGGGAGATGAATGTACCGCTACCCATGCCAATCAAATTGCCTAGCGCCATAATGATTGCGAATAACGGCAGGGTCAGTGCGAGTGCGGTTAACATGGCAGTATTGTGAAGTGTACCAAGGAAATAGGCATTCAAGATGGAATAAATGACACTCATTGACGTGCCTAGCATCATGGGTATAGCGAAGTGAGCTACGGCTTTTGCGACCGGTGCTTTTTCAAAGTAATGGAGGTTTTCTGCATCCATGCGGATCACTACTTTCTCTATTTATTTTGCCTTTCAGTCTAACACTGTTAGGTTGTGACTTACAGTGTTAGATGGTATCATGAACCAATGAACCTGTAAAGCATAAACTTACACTGTTAGATAAAAGGGCGGATGACATGAAAAAGCAGCAACCTCAGATTTCGGAGGATAAGATTTTGGAAACCTCGTGGGAGCTTCTTGGAGAGGAGGGCATCGAGAAATTAAGCATGAGACGATTGGCCGATAGGTTAGGGATTCAGGCTCCCTCTCTGTACTGGTACTTCAAGAGCAAACAGCATCTCTACCAGCGTCTGGCCAACCAGGTATCGAAAATGATTCTGGAAGAGTTCCACTCCGAGGGGGAATGGAAGGAGCAGCTGACGGGGCTTGCGGTAACGGTACGGAACGTGCTCAGCCGATATCCCTGCTCCACGCAGCTCATGATGATGACGCTGCCCCACGAACCGGACATCATCCGGTTCACCAACCGTATGCTGCTCTGCGTGGAATCGACGCCGCTTGAGCAAGAGCAGAAAATGCAAGTGGTTACTACGCTTGTGAACTATGTCTTCTATTTCGTTCTAGACGATTATCAGCATGAGCGCAATGTCTCCGCTATCTTTAAGGACCAGAAAGCGCATCCGGGTGAGGAGATGATTCGCCTTCTGGACTCCATGAGCGAGACGGATGTGGGACTGTTTCGGAGGATGTTCACGAACGGGCTGTTCAATCTGATGGGAACCGACGGGGCGTTTGAGTTCGGCTTGAAGCTGATTCTGTTGGGGATTGAGCAGGTGATAAAGGAGCAGGAGAAGGAGAAGTAGTATGTAAAAACCGCCCATCCGGTTATTGGATGGGCGGTTTCAATTAGGTTTACGTTTACCCTAAATTGTTGGTTCTTTTGGCGTAATCAAAACCTACGGGTGATCTTTTGAAAGAGGGTTAGATATCGAGTTTACGGGTATCGATCCATTTCACCATGTCAGGATCGCGATGTGAAAAGAACAGGCTCTGTTTCGTATCTAACGTAGTAATCGACTTCATATCCTCTTGGCTTAACTCAAAGTCAAAGATATCGAAGTTTTCGATAATTCTCTCTTTACGAACAGACTTTGGAATCACAACAACTTCTCTTTGTGCCAACCAGCGTAAAACCACCTGAGCAATGGATTTATTATACTTTTCAGCTATGGATACCAATATTTCATGCTGGAACAAGTTGTTTTTCCCTTCAGCAAAAGGCGCCCAGGATTCGATCTGAACATTATTCTCTTTCGTAAATTTTGCATGTTCAATTTGCTGGTTGAATAGGTGCGTTTTCCAGTGATTTTTCAAATGCCTTTTTTGTACGCTCATAACCAGTATCCTGAACCCAAAGTTTCGTAGTGATAAATAACTCCTCTCTTGCCACGCCACTACGTTTGATCGCTCTGCCAACTGCTTCTTCATTTAGATAAGAGGCAGCGGTATCAATCAGCCGATAGCCTGCCATAATAGCGTCATAAACGCTTTGTTCACATTCATTTGCATCTTGGATCTGATAAACACCAAAACCGAGTATAGGCATCTCAATCCCATTGTTCAAAGTTACTTTTTGCATATAAAATCCTTAGTATTAGGGAAATACTTTTACGGAATGTAAGCAAAACTTAATTTAATTCGGGGTTCAACTAACGGGCAGGTTAGTTCAAATATGCGTTAATATTGATTATTTATGTAAGACCAATAAATTAATACGGGCTAACCCAGGTGATTTGTATAAGTTTAACCCACGAATTTTTCCTTCTAAGCAACCATTTTGATTTGAATTACTGATATGAGATTATAGGGGTGTAAAAAACGCCGGTGACCTTAAGCAGGTGACCGGCGTTTTCATATTAGCGTTTCGGCATTTTGCTCTCATCCATGTACAGCAGGTTCCAGCGGTGACCATCCAGGTCGGCAAATCCTGCGCCGTACATCCAGCCGTCAATTTCACTCGGCTTGCCAAAGATGTTTCCTCCGGCAAACTCTACTTTTTGAATAAAGGCATCTACTTCTTCTCTGCTTTCAGCGCCAATGGAAAATATTACTTCTGCGGTATTGGAAGTATCTGCGGTTTTTGAACCTGTGAATTGCTCAAACGCCGCATCCGGGAACAGCAGAATCGTTGTTTGGCCTATGGCAAGCTTGGATCTCTCGTTACCAACGCTCACCGCATGGAATCCAATCTCATTGAAAAAGGCAGTTGACCTCTCAACATCTTTGACCGGCAGGTTAATCCAGATATCCTGTGACATGGCTGTAGCCTCCTGGAATATTTTTTCAACTACTCCTACTATACTCTACTTCTGGCAGCAGAAGCGAATCTTATAAAAGAAACTGCAAGGTATGACATTCCTGTCATGCATTCTGCGGTTTCCTTAGTAAACTTATTTACTTCTCTGTTCCAGCATCGTCTCCGTCAAGGTATCGATCTAGCCAAGAAATGGATTTCGCATCAAAGTAGAAATGCGTTTTGTAATCCAGTCTATAGATAAGCACCCTCAGCGAGAAACATATAATTACTGAAATTAAATTTTTGGGACTAAAGTAGAATTAAAACATTGAACTAACGAGAAACGATAGTTCAATGATAAAGTGGTGGTCTCGAAAGGTTGAAATCCTATATAAATCGGTTGAAAATGTTGATTTTACCAGTGGACAAGGATTTGTACAATAGAGTTGTAACGCTTACATTTCCAAGGAGGTTGCGGCGAAATGAAGAGACTTCAGGTGATTGGCAAGCAAATCAGGACCCCGAAATCCAAAAGGAGGCCGTGTTGATGAAATTTAAGGGAATATTGGCGGCGTTTTTATTTTTAACCACAGCGTCTGTGTTGTTTGGAGTGCATACGGCAGAGGCCCATGAACTATCCAATGACAAGCTAACGATTCAGACAGGCGAGCATGGAGAAATCTCATCCATACGTATCAAAGGAGATGCTTTCCCGACTGAATATGTGATGAATGCAACGGTTACACCTGAGCAGAACACCGCAGATCATCAGTGGCTAGGGGAGCTGATGTTCACGTACCGATTGGATGGAGGTAGCTGGACAAAAGCATGGACGAACAAGTCGGCTGACGCACGCAAGATCACAACTAGTGGTAACCGTGTCACTGTCACGTACGAGAATTCTACTAATGCAGAAGGCATACGCAATTTTAAAGTCATCGAAACGTATTCGGCAGAGTCGAATGGTTCGGTGTTGTGGAATATACAGGTACAGAATACAAGTGGGAAAAAATTGGAGATTGGCGATTTCGGTTTGCCTCTGCCTTTCAATGAGCAATGGACTAATGGTGATGCGATCTACGAAACTAGAGTGGTGACGCATTCCTTTGTCGGCAATAACAGCTCCTATATTACAGCTGGGCGTCCCAGCGGCATTGGCTCTTCCCTTTTGCTGATTCCTGATTCGACAACAGGTGCGGGTTTTGAATATCAGGATCACTGGCGGGATGAGGAGCATCCGGGCAGCAAATGGGCCTGGAATCCGGCCAACGAAGGTAAATGGCTGGAAGGGCTGAATGTATTTTATATTCATTCCAATGTCATCAAGTCCACTAACCGGGGCTATTTGCCCAATACAAGCCTGATCCTGAATCCCGGTCAAAGCAAAAACTATGGCTTCAAGTTTCTGGCTGTGAAGGACGAGCATGATGTAAAAGATACGTTGTACCAAGAAAACTTGGTGGATACAACAGTCGTACCCGGCATGATCGTGCCTACGAATCAAAAGGCGAAGGTGGACCTGCGCTCCAAGCAGGCGATCAGCAAAGTAACCTATCCCGACGGAACCGTTATTCCAGAGACGGATAGCAAGGCTGGAGGACACCACATTTATGAATTGAAATTTACTAAGCTGGGACCGAACTTCATCACGGTAGAATACGGCAACGGTAATAAAACGGTGTTACAGTTCTATGCCATCGAGCCGATTGATCAAGCACTGCAACGGCACGCTACATTTATGGTCGACAAAACCCAATGGAATGTACCGGGTGATCTGCGCGACAAGGTATTTGACGATTGGATGATGCATACCAAATCCAAACGGAACATTTTCAACGGCTATTGGGGCTGGGGAGACGATTGGGGTCTGACGCATGGACAGTTCCTGGCTGAGAAAAACACACTGTCTCCGGTCGCCAAAGAGGTGCGGGCAGTAGACGATTATTTGGAAACGGCGATCTGGACGAATCTGATGAGCGGACACCATGAGGATTATTTAATTCATGATTTCTTGATGCCAGAGCCGAATGATACACCGACCTATCGAGGGTATGCGTATCCGCATGTATACAACACGTATTTCAGCATGTACAAGATTGCCAAGGAATACCCGGATCTTGTTACTTACAAGCATCCAAAGGAAACGTATTTGCTGCGGGCGTATAACATTTTCAAAGCATTGTATGAAGGGCCAGTCGCGTACAACTGGGAAACAGGTTTGATGGGCGAACTGACCACACCGGATATTATTCAGGCACTTCATGATGAAGGCTATGATGATGAAGCGAATGATCTTAAGGAAAAAATGGATCGTAAATATAACAATTTTAAAAATACAAAGTATCCTTATGGTTCTGAATATAGCTATGACAATACAGGGGAAGAAGCTGTATATACGTTAGCCAAGCAGAATATAGATACAGAGGGCGAGCAAAGTAAAGCCCTGGAAATGATGGGTAAAATCAATGCCAAAACCCGTGCGGCACGCGGTCACATGCCTGTATGGTACTACTACACCGATCCGGTGACGATTACCGGGGAGAACTGGTTTAACTTCCAGTACACGACTTCGCTTGCTGGATATGCGATGGATGACTGGATTCGCCATCATGAGGACAATCACCGTGAGGAACAACAACGGTTGTCCTATGCAGCTAAAATTGCCAATGTCGGAGCGATTAACTCCGGGCAAATCAGCTCGGACCCTGAAAACATCGGGGCGGTCGCATGGACATATCAAGCGGAAAAAGGCAATAACGGCACGAATGGCACTGGCGGCGGTAAAAATGTTCCGCTCTTTAACGGCTGGCGCGGCATGAGTGGTGAGGCTGATCTCGGATTGTTCGGTGCGCTCAAAACCTTAAGCGCTGATATCGCGATGGATCCGATTTTTGGATTGACGGGCTACGGTGCAGAGGTGAGCAAAAGTGGCAACGTGTATACGATCAAGCCGCTGGACGGTTTGTTCAAGCGAATCAATCTGATTACGGAAAAGATGTATATCGAGCTGGAAAAGGATCAGTATACAGAAGCCAAGCTGGCAACTTCCAAGGATTATGTATGGCTTCAGTTGAAAAATCAAACGCCAGGCCAAGCTCATTCTACGTACGTTACATTTGACGGTTTGAAGAAAGGAACGTATTTGGTTAAAGTAGGCGGTCAATCACAAGGGAAGTTTAATGCATATGCGCCTTCCAACAAGCTTAAATTGGAGATGGGTACAGCATCCTCCTACACGGTAGAGCTGACACCGACCACACCTGATCCAAACAAAGCACCTGCCGTGGATGCTGGCAAAGATTCGAAGGTGAAGCTGCCAGATCAGATCATTCTGAAAGGCACAGCTACGGATGATGGACTTCCACAAGGCAAGGTGACGAGCGAATGGAGTCTGGTTGAAGGACCGCAGGACGCGAAGGTCACATTCAGCAGCAAAACATCGCTTCGCACGAAGGTGGACGTTTCCGAGCCGGGAACGTATGTGTTCAAGCTGACAGCCAGCGATTCTCAGTTGTCAGCGGAGGCTAAAGTAACGGTGGTAGCTGAACCGGCCGCTCCGTTACTTGAACAGCTTGCAGTTTACAAGTTTGATGAAACAAGCGGTTCTGTAGTTGCGGATTCATCGGACAGTGGCAATGATGCTGCCGTGAAGGGAACGGCTGCATGGGCTGCGGGTAAAACAGGCAATGCTGTCAGCCTGAACGGCAAGGACAGCTACGTGCAGCTTCCGGCGGGTATTGTCAGTCGTGCACAGCAATTGACCGTATCCGGCTGGGTCAAAGCGAACAGCCTGAGCGATTATGTACGGATCTTTGACTTCGGCTCCGGGACGAATGAATATATGTTCCTGACGCCTAAAGCAGGAAATACCATGCTGTTTGCCATTACCAATCAAGGCAACGGGCAGGGACAGGAGCAGACGATTGAAGGCCCTGTACTGCCGACAGGCGTATGGAAGCATGTTGCGGTCACGCTTTCAGGTTCCACAGGTATTTTATACGTGGATGGAAAAGAAGTGGGACGCAATACCAACTTGACCCTGAATCCTACCAGTCTGGGACAGACCAAAAATAATTTTATCGGCAAATCTCAGTACCCTGATCCTTATTTCAATGGTCTGGTGGATGAATTCCGGATCTACAGCCGTGCTTTGAATGCTTCTGAGGTAGCAGGTTTGGTCTCCGGTACAGCACAAAGCCTAACGGGAGTCGAGAAAATTACGGCTTTAAAAGAAGTAAACGTGACGACTCGTACGGGTGAAAAACCCGAACTGCCAAGCGTAGTGGAAGCTACGTATGGCGAAGGCTCCACTAAATGGGTGGCTGTGGAATGGGAGGATATAGACCCTGCACAATATGCTGCTCCAGGTTCGTTTGAGTTGAAGGGCAAAGTAGAAGGGACAGAGTTAAAGGCAATGGCGAAGGTAACCGTGATTGAGGCAGGGGCTGCGGTTCCATCGGTAACACCGGTTGGCCCGGAGAATTCAGTAACCCCGCCAACTACGACATCCCCGGTAACATCTGCCTTACCGCCTCGACCTGTCAGCTCCGCTAAATCAGCGGGGGTATTCTGAATGGGCGGCAACAACGCATAGTCATGACTAATTTTTCCCATCGTCACTTTCCTCCTATAAAGGGGAGAGTGGCGGTGGGTATCCTTGCATTTGGAGTGCAAAGCTGCGAACAAAATGTGAATGGGGGAAAAGTATGAGCAAGATTACATTTCTGGGTGCAGGCAGTACGGTATTTGCTAAAAATGTGCTTGGCGATTGTATGTTGACGCCTGCTTTGCAGGGCTTTGAACTAGCGTTGTTCGATATTGACCCCGTAAGGCTGAAAGATTCAGAAAATATTTTATCCAATTTGAAAAAAACAACAGGGAGCACCTGTGTGATCCGCTCCTACACTGACCGCAAGGAAGCACTGCGTGGAGCAACTTATGTGGTAAATGCCATCCAGGTGGGTGGCTATGATCCGTGTACAATTACGGATTTTGAAATTCCCAAAAAATACGGTCTGCGCCAAACGATTGCCGATACGGTCGGCATTGGTGGCATTTTCCGCAATTTACGCACGATTCCGGTAATGCTCGATTTTGCGGCAGACGTGCGTGAGGTGTGCCCGGATGCTTGGTTTCTCAACTACACCAATCCGATGGCAGTGCTGACGAATGTAATGAACGTTTATGGCGGTGTCCGTACGGTAGGGCTGTGTCATAGCGTGCAGGCGTGTATACCGGAGCTGTTCAAAAGCCTTGGGCTGGAGCAGGAAGGTGTAAAGGCAAAAATCGCAGGCATCAATCATATGGCGTGGCTGCTCGAAGTGAGCAAGGATGGTGTAGATTTATATCCTGAGATTAAAAAACGAGCCGCCGCTAAACAGCAGGAAAAGCATCATGATATGGTACGCTTTGAAATGATGCTAAAATTCGGCTATTACATTACAGAATCGTCCGAGCATAATGCGGAATATCATCCGTATTTTATCAAACGGGCATACCCTGAGCTGATCGAGCGCTTCAATATTCCTTTGGATGAATACCCGCGCCGCTGTGTGAACCAGATTGCACGATGGGAAACGATGCGTGAGGAGCTTTTGGGCGATCAGGATTTGCGTCATGAACGGTCAAACGAGTATGCCTCTTATATATTTGAGGCGATCGAAACGAATCAGCCTTTTGCCATTGGTGGCAATGTGATGAACACAGGCTTAATTACCAATCTGCCGAAGGAAGCCTGTGTAGAGGTACCTTGTCTGGTGAATCGTAACGGGGTTACGCCAACCTTTGTCGGGGATTTGCCACCCCAATGTGCTGCACTGAACCGGACGAATATTAATACCCAGCTGTTAACGATTGAAGCTGCAATCACCGGGAAAAAGGAGCACATTTATCATGCTGCTATGTTGGACCCGCACACGTCCGCAGAGCTGTCCATAGATGATATCGTTTCTCTGTGTGATGACCTGATCGCAGCGCACGGGGAATGGCTCCCACCCTATGTGTAAGGGAGACAGATGAATGGGAGGCCGGGGTCGTCAAAAGTTCGCCGGGATTCCTACAATCCGTGGGAAATTTATTGTACTGACGCTGGTACTCACCGTCATTCCGATGGTGGTATTGACCTTTACCTTTTACCGGATCGCGGCCCATTCCATCGGTGAGAAATCAGAAGCATTAGCTATGCAGTCTCGGCAAATGAGTGAAAATTACGTCAATGCGACGCTTTCCGATTTGAATGACCTGACCAATGCCATTCTCAGCAATCCTGATGTGCAGTCCATGCTGGAGACCAAGCCGGAAGATGATTATGAATATTTACGGAACGATGAAACACTCAGTATGGTTGTCCGTACGCAAACCCAGACCAAGCCGTATATCACGTCCTCTCTCATATATGCCGCCAATGGCGGGCTCAAGCATTCTCTCTATCAGGGGAATGTTTCGGTCCGTTTTGGCGGCCTTCCTACATTAGAGGAAGCACGTGTGTACTATCGCCGCCTGCTCGCCGAGCGGCCCATGATGTGGATGGCTCATTCGCCGTTTGAATCAGGACGCGGGATGGCGAGGGATCGCATCTATGTGGGGAAGCTACTTCGAAAAACGACTGGAGATTACGCACCCCTCGGATTTTTGCTGCTGGAAATCGACAAGGCTAGTCTGTTTCGGGGGCTTGCTTTTCATGAGACAGACGGCAATACCCAGATGTGGGTGCTGGATCAGGAGGGCGAGCCTGTATACCGATTGCCGGAGCAAAGCGTTGCGGATCAAGCGCTATTGCGGCAGATTGCTAAATCGGCTGTGGATAGGCCAGTGCTTACGAAGGACTGGAGAACATGGAACGGTCGCCAAACGATGATCTCTTACGGCCCGTTAAATGAAGGACAATGGACGCTGCTGCAAAAAGTCGATCAGTCTGTGCTGTTCGAGGATGCGCGGAAAATTGGTGCCTGGACCATCTGGACTTTTCTGGTTGCACTGATGCTGGGCTGGATGCTGTCTTATCGGCTGAGTGACACGATTCGTCGCCCCCTGCTTCAATTGAGCCGATTAATGGCGGTCGATGGGAGTGTGAATGCTACAGGCTCAGCCCAAGCTTTCGAAGCTCCTACTTCCGTTGTTTTTAATCCTAAGGATGAGGTAGGGCAGATCGGGGAGCGTTTTCTTCATATGATGCAAAAAAATCATGAACTGTACGATCAGGTCTACGAAGCGTTGCTGTCGCGTAAGCAGGCTGAGTTCCGCGCGCTTCAGGCGCAGATTAATCCGCATTTTTTGTACAACACGCTGGAGTCACTGAAGGGAATGGCATTGGCGAATGGGCAACGGGATATGGCAGAGGTAATCGGTGCCTTCGGTAAATGTTTTCGCATTTCACTAAGTTATGGCCGAGAGCAAATCAGTTTGGGACAGGAAGTTGAGCATGTAAGCGCCTATGTGAAGGTGCAGCAGTTCAGGTTTAGGAATTCGTTCGAGTGGATTTGCGAGGTAGAGGAGGATATTTGCGGATTTTATGTACCCAAACTAATCCTCCAGCCGCTCGTCGAAAATGCTATTTACCACGGTTTAAAAGGGCGCACCGACCATGGCTATATCATGTTATCCGGCACAAGGGAAGGGGATATGTTGCGTTTGACGGTCAGTGATGATGGGGGCGGTATTGGAGCCGAGCGTCTGGACGATATTCGGAAGTCGCTAGATGCCGAGCGGGGAAGTGCTATTGGCTTTGGACTGCGCAATGTACATGAACGTCTTGGGCATTATGGTCCGCAATATGGACTGTCCGTGACAAGCGAGCCGGGTCAGTACACCTCGGTTACCTTACTGGCACCCATTCGAACTGAATAAGAAAGGGGAGAAGGGCATGTACCGGCTGCTGATTGTGGACGACGAATATCATATTCGGGAAGGACTGAAGCTGATGGTGGCGGAAAGTGGCCTGTCAGTGGAAGTCAGTGATGTGGCGGGGGACGGCGCAACGGCATTACGTTTGTATACGGAGCAGCGACCGGACATGGTTTTACTGGATATTAATTTACCGGATATGAGTGGACTGGACGTAGCAAAAACCATTCGGGACAAGGATCAGCAGACCCCGTTATTATTTCTAACAGGGTACGAATCTATGACATATATTCGTCAGGCAGTCTCGCTCCAAGCGGTCGATTATTTGCTTAAGCCGGTGAACAGCGAGGATTTTGAGGCAGCATTGAGTCGGGCTGAGGATCGCATTGCGCAATGGCGAAGAAGCGAGGAGGAAGCGATTCACCGCCATCGTTCATTGGAGCCATTGTACAGGGAGCATCTACTGCTGGATTTGCTCCAGCAGCGGCGTCCTGCAGCCGAGGTCATTCGGGAGATGGACGGGCTGAGATTTTTCGGCGAGACGAGCGGGCCACCTTATACCGTGCTGTGCTGCGAGCTGGAGGAGGCGTCGCAGCAGGAGGCAGCCGCCACTAGCAAGCCATACGGTTCCATGCATAAAAGCAGCCATGTATTCGCCGAGCTGGCTGGGGAGGCTGCGGCAGCAGCCGGGGCGAAGGCGCACAGTGCAGCGGTTTCCCGCGATCGGCGTGTTGTGCTGCTGGCGACGGCATCTTGCAGGGCGGCGGAGCGGGCGGCACAGCAGATTCGGCAGGCCGTGCAGGAACGATTGAGTCAGGGCGTGTCCATCGGGATTAGCCGTCCTGTACAACGGATGGAGCAACTTCCCGAGGCGTATGAGGAAGCCGTGCAAGCGGCGGAGCATCGGGGGTGGGTGGGCTATAGCCAGATCATCCCCTACGAGAGCATTCAGGCGGCCGAGCCAAACAGCAGTCAATTACTGGAGAAGGAACTGCTGATGATTACGGAAATTCGAGCCGGTAATGATGCTGCCGTACATGCGATTTTACAGGAATGGTCAGGACAGTTGGCAGGGTTGCCATTCAAGCAGGTGAAAATGATCGTCACCCAGCTCGTGCTGTTCGTCATGCGGATCGTTCAGAGTGATGCATCTGTAGGACAAACGTCCATGCAGGAGCAGGACCCGTTGCTGGAACTGTCCCGATTACGACATGGGCCCGAGATGGTTGATTATGTATCGCGCTATTTTGTTCGGGTGGGTCGACATGTCCGAGAATCACGCGAGAAGGATATTCCCCGCAAATTCCAACGGGCCAAGGAATGGATTCGGGAGCATCTTCAGGAGGATGGAGGGCTGAACCGTCTGGCAGAGTACATGAATATGAGTCCCAAATATTTGAGTACCCGTTTCAAGCAGGTTACAGGTGAAAGCTTCGCCGACTACCAGACGCGTGTTCGCTTTGAGCGAGCCCGAGAACTGCTGCTGGACCCGAATCGCAAGGTGGCGGAGGTAGCGGAGCTTGTGGGATTCACAGATACGAACTATTTTAGCATTGCCTTTAAAAAGCATACTGGACTGACCCCGACGGAGTTTCGTAAAACATTTTTGTAAACGCGCTGTTAAAAAAATCATACCAAAACAAAGAGAGTCTGGAGTCGTTGGGTGGTCGGCTCTGGGCTCTCGGCGCATAATAGGCTTGTAAGGAGAAACCAGTTCAGGAAGGGGCCGGTTGATTTGCTGAAACGAAGGTTACGAACATGGATAGCTCTCGTGATGACGGTGATGTTGACAGGGCTGACGGCTTGCAGTGGTAGCACTGGCGAACCGGCTAATCCCAATGCGGTCGAACTCAAGTTCATGTACTGGGGAAGCAATGACGAGAAGCAGGCGATGGAAAAAATGATTCAAAGCTTTAATGCATCCCACCCGAACATCTGGGTGAAAGGCGAGCATGTCCCTGGTGACTACACGACGAAAATCAACACGTTAATGGCTGCCAATCAGCTTCCTGACATCGCCTACCTGGGCGATTCCCTCACGATGAAATGGGCAAGTGAAGGCAGACTCCTGGATTTATCCTCTTATTATGGCGAATATCCCGAATTAAAAAACAAGCTCAAATCCTCCTATCTCTACAGTGAACCCGGCAAGTCGATCGGCAATTACACCGCATTGGAAGTGATGCAGTTATTTTACAACAAGGAGTTGTTTACAGAAGCAGGGGTACCCGTCCCTCCGGCTGATCCTCAAAAAGCATGGACATGGGAAGAATTTCTGGAAATTGCCAAAAAGCTAACCAAGGATCAGAACGGCAAGCATCCGGGAGACAGTGGATTTGATCCGAAAAATATTGTGCAGTACGGCTTTGCCTTCGGCAATGACCGCAGCTCCTGGGGACCGCTTTTAGCAAGCAACGGCGGAGGTTTGACTGACAAAACGGGCAAGAAGTACACCCTGAACAGTCCTGAGTCGGTGGAGGTTTTTCAGAAGCTGCAGGATCTGGTGTTCAAGGAGCATGTTTCTCCTGATTTGATCCAGCAGCAGGACATGCCGTCTAATACGATTCGTCTTCAGACGAGGAAGGTCGCGATGGTGGTGGACGGAACCTGGTCCCTGCTTGATTTTTCGAACAACAAGCAGCTGCAATGGAGTATCGGCGTTCTGCCGAAGCTAAAAGAGCCCAAAACGATGATTGTTGCGGGAGCCACGGTCATTTTCCAGAGCACCAAGCACCCAAAAGAAGCGCTCGAATTTTATTTATACCATAACAATCCCGAAAAGGTGGATCTGTTCAAGTCCGGTCTTTGGATGCCTATCGAGGAAAAATATTATACCGATGAGCAGGCTATCCAGTCATGGACGAACAATGCCGCACATCCACCGGAATTTCAAAAGGCTGGCATTGAGTATGCCAGAGATTATGCGATCAAGCCGTCAACTTCGACCCTTCGCAACTGGCCT
Source organism: Paenibacillus sp. SEL3 (assembly GCF_054602585.1). Lineage (NCBI taxonomy): Bacteria > Bacillati > Bacillota > Bacilli > Caryophanales > Paenibacillaceae > Paenibacillus > Paenibacillus sp. SEL3. The sequence continues at coordinate 4,367,210 of NZ_CM137725.1, forward strand.
GATATCGGTTCCAAGCTGACCCCGGGGCTGGATCTAATCTGGACGAACAAGAAGACGCCGCAGCAGGCGCTGGATGAACTGGAACCTATCATTCAGCCATTGCTTCAAGGCGTATACCCGGATGAATAATGCGGCGGGACAGCTGCGAAAGGAGAACAGCCCATGAAGCGACCAAAATCAGGAATGATGCGCATGGAGCGAAACTGGGGTCTGCTATTCGCGCTTCCTGCCATCCTCGGATTAATGATTTTTACAATTGGACCGATCGCGGCCTCGTTCGTATTCAGCTTAACCGATTGGACGATTGGCGGACAGATGACCTTTATTGGATTGGATAATTACCGAACCATTTTGACTGAAGATAATACCTTTTCCCAATCCATGTTCGTGACCACATATTATGCACTGGGCAGCGTACCTCTAGGCTTGGCGGCGGCTTTTATCATTGCGCTGTTATTAAATCAAAAGGTGAAGGGTTTGTCGGTGTTCCGCACGATTTATTATTTACCTACCATTGTACCGAGTATTGCCAACACGATGCTGTGGCTGTGGATGTTCAACCCGGATTTTGGACTGTTAAATTCGCTGCTGGAGGGCGTTGGACTGCCGGGGAGCAAATGGATTTATGATGAGAGCACTGCAATACCCTCGCTGATCATGATGAGCACCTGGGGGATCGGGAACACGGTCATTATCTTTTTGGCGGGACTTCAGTCGGTTCCCACTCATCTGTATGAAGCAGCTGAGGTAGACGGCGGCAATAGGTGGCATAAATTTTTTCACATTACCATTCCTTCGATGACACCAACCATTTTCTTCAATCTGGTCATGTCTTTAATCAGCACCTTTCAGGCCTTCAATCAGGCGTATGTTATGACCAACGGGGGACCTAACAATTCAACGTTGTTCTATGTGTTCTACTTGTGGCGTACGGCCTTTACGGAGACTAAAATCGGCTACGCCTCAGCTCTGGCTTGGATCTTATTTTTCGTCATCATGGTGCTTACCGTCCTGATCTTCTCCACGTCCAAAAAGTGGGTTCACTATGAAGGAGGGGAACGTTCATGAATCAGGTCACTTCTTCTGTCAATTCTTCAGAAACACCACATCATCCGCTTCCACAGCCTGAACGCTCCCGTAGTCCTGCTACCCCCACCCGTTCCAAACCATTCTCAATCAGCCGTGTTGTACTGTATATCGTTTTAATGATAGGCAGTGCGTTAATGCTGTTGCCATTTGTATGGCTCATTCGTAGCTCTCTGATGGGGACATCGCAAATTTTCGTGTTCCCGCCAGAGTGGATACCCTCTCCTTTTCAATGGAGCAATTACCCGGAAGCGCTGACTTCAGTACCGTTCGGCAGGTATTTTATGAATACGTTCATGATTGAGGTGTGTGTGCTGGCAGGAGTGATGTTGACCTCGATTGTGTCGGCGTTTACCTTTGCCCGCCTGCGCTGGCCTGGACGTAATCTGATTTTTTCCCTGCTAATCGGGTCGATGATGTTGCCTTACGCGGTGACGTTGATTCCCACTTTCGTCATGTGGCGTGAGCTGGGCGGGCTGAATACATTTTTGCCACTCATTGTTCCTGCATGGTTCGGTGGAGGGGCATTTAACATCTTCTTGATGCGACAATTCATGCTGACGATTCCACGCGATCTGGACGAAGCGGCTTATATGGACGGAGGTACGCCTCTGACTGTACTATGGCGCGTCATTATTCCTTTATCTTCGCCTGCATTGATCGTGATCGGAATATTTACATTTATTGATGTGTGGAACGATTTTTTGGGCCCGATTATTTACTTAAGTGACGAAAAGCATTTTACGCTCGCGCTGGGGCTGGCGACTTTCCGGGGATTGAACAATACCAACTGGCCTTACCTGATGGCGGCTTCCAGCACGATTTTGGCTCCGATCGTCCTAATATTTTTTATCGGACAACGCTATTTTATCGAAGGCATCACATTGACAGGGATTAAAGGCTAAAGGAAGTTGAGACGCGCTGGTGTGCTTGAAAAAGAGACGGAGGAGTGGGCGCAGGACTTACGGGAAAGCGGCAGCGAGAAAAGCATACATGTGTTCAAAAGCAAGTGGAGGAGTGTGTTCTAAGGCATATGCCTTGAAAAGAGATGTGGAATAAGGAGGCGTACGAGTGAAAGAGGAAGACAGTCAAAAGACAAAACCGTTACAGGGTGTTTCTGGCAGACTGGCCCGGTTACGCTCGGAATTCACGGCTCTAGGGATAGATGCACTGCTTATTACACATGGGCCTAATCGAAGATATATGACCGGATTTACAGGTTCCGCTGGAATTGCGCTTGTTACACAGGAAGAGGCCTTTTTAGTGACGGATTTCCGCTATATGATGCAGGCAACAGATCAGGCAACGGAATATTCAGTGATTCGGCATGAGGCGCAAATCTTCCAGACCATCGCTGATCTCACAAGTAAGTTGGGGGTTCGTAGACTGGGTTTGGAGAGCAGGCATGTCTCACTTCAACAGTCGGGACAGCTTCAAGCCGCGCTGGGCTCGTTGGAGTACGTGCAAACGGAGGATGTAATTGAACGGCTGCGCGATGTGAAAGACGAAGAAGAGATTCGGACCATAAGTGAGGCAACGCGTATTACCGATGCTGCCTTTACGGAGGTGCTGAATTATATTCAGCCTGGGGTCACAGAGCGGCGGATTGCGGCGGAACTGGAATATCAGCTTCGGCTCGCAGGCGCGGAATCAGGCGGTTTTGCGTTCATTGTCGCTTCGGGTGAGCGCTCGGCATTGCCGCACGGACTGGCCAGTGACAAGGAAATTGGTCAGAACGAGTTTGTCACAATGGATTTTGGCGCAAATGTGCGTGGCTATCTATCCGATATCACGCGTACCGTATTCGTCGGCAATCCGTCGGAGCGGCACGAGGAACTGTATGCTATTGTGCTGGAAGCGAATATGACGACGATTGCTGGACTTCGCCCTGGCATGAGCGGTCGGGAGGGAGACAGTCTGGGGCGGGATGTGATTGCCTCCTATGGCTATGGGGAGCAGTTTGGTCACGGGCTGGGCCACGGCTTTGGCTTGGAGATTCATGAGCAGGTACGGCTTTCCCGCGAAAGTAAGTCGGTGCTCGTGCCGGGTCATGTCCTTACTGTGGAACCAGGCATTTATATTCCAGGCTTTGGCGGAGTTCGGATTGAGGACGATGTGCTGATCACAGATGTCGGTGTCAAGGTACTGACCTCTTCCCCTAAGGAGCTGCTTTTATTATAAAACGCAGTGGCGCTATAGGTAACTATCATAGTTTAGTTTGTAAGTCATTCAAAAATGAGATGGAGGGGATCAAATGAACACGCATAAAAGACACACCAAAATATGGCTGACTGCGCTGACGGCTTCTCTCATTGTAGCTTTGACACCAGCTATTCCGGGTCAACAGGCTTATGCCGAGGAAAAATCGGGTGTAAAAGTCGTCGACATTTTTAGCCGGACGGTGAACGATTATGGTATAGATCTGGTTGATTGGCAAGGATATCTGGCGAACCCGTATGTAAAGCTAAAAGTGAAGCCGCCAGTGGATGCTGCTTTTCCGGTGACGGTTACGCTGAATGCGCGGGGCACGTCCCGGCTGATGATGGATCTGCCAAGTACGTTGTCGGCACAAGGAGCAAGCAAAACGTTGACTTTTGCCAATGCACAGGAGGAAAAAGATTTTCGGCTAGCCATCCATCCTGACCGGATTGGAGGAAACGGTGAAATAGAGAATTACACGCTGTCTATGTCTGTTGCTGGAAATGATGGTCACACGACCGCTCAGTCCATTCCGATTCGCGTGTTGGATCAGGACGATAATGAAGAGCCCACAATCCCCCTCCATTTTGACTACAGATTCGATACGATCAAGCCTTATTTCAATGATGCGGCTACCAAAAAAGCCGCAGAGCTGGCGGTAAAGGACTGGTTCTATTTCTTTGATCTGGCTCCTTTCGATGAGGTTCCTGCCAACGCGGAGGTAAACCATCTGCCAGGAGACGACTGGCAAAATGAAATACAGGTGACAAATGATAAGCCCTACAAAGGCATGTGGGTGTTTATGAGAGGGCTGAACGGACCCTATTCTACAGGCTTTCCAGCCACGAACGGCAATTATCATACACGTAACGGTGTGACCGTCCCGGGGAACCTGAACCGTTCCTATAGTTTGATTTTGGATTTCTATGATGATGCGATTCCATTCACATCGGTGGACGATGAAGAATGGTATCAATCCGATCTGTCCAAGGTGACGGATGTGCATGGGCTGATCATGCATGAATTCGGTCATGCGATTGTGTTCAGCGACACATTCCCGGGTGTCAAAGCGCTGAAGGAAGCGGCGGGCAATGACCCTGATATTATGGCTTATCAGCACAGACCGGCTGCATTGGATGACAGCTATCATCTATCTGGAGAGCTCGCAGAAGTCGACAGATTGAGTGGACAAAATGGAGGCTGGCGCCATCTGTTCCCGACCCGGCGCTGGATGAACACGAAGCTTTCGCTACTGGTAGCAGAAAAAGCGGGCTGGCCGCTGCGTAAGGACCTGACTCCTTTCCTCGCGCCAGAAATCATGACGAAGGTATTGCCAGCACCCGTCAAAGGCAAAGCGTACATGGCTAAGCTGGAGGCCAAGGGAGGGGTTCCGTTTTACGATTGGATGGTGACAGGCGGTCAACTGCCCGCAGGGTTCACACTGGACCGTTTTACAGGAACGATTAGCGGAACAGCAGACAGCGGAGCAGGGAACAAGACGTATAACTTCACCGTACAGCTGCGGGATTATGATGAGCTGAGCAAGCCTGTGACACAAAGCTTTACGCTCAAGCTGTAAAGCATACCTCACAAGCAGATTAAAACGGTCGAAGGGAGGGAAGCGAATGAAACATGATGCCGCGGATCTGGTCATTGTAGGCGGCGGAATCATCGGTACAGCCATCGCTTATTATGCAGCTAAGTCCGGTATGAAGGTCTTGCTGGCTGAGCGAGGGGAGATTGCTGGAGGCACTTCGTCCCGTTGTGATGGCAATATATTGGCAATCGATAAAGAGCCCGGATTTGACAGTCGAATGTCGTTGGTATCGCAGGAGCTGGTGGCAGAGCTGGCTAGGGAACTGGAGGATGAGTTTGAGTATCGTGCGCCTGGCAGTATTCTGGTCTGTGAAAACGATCAGGAGATGCAAGCGGCTGAGCAGTGGGTAACCCGTCAGCAGCAGGAAGGACTTCCGTTTCGCATGCTGGATCAGCAGGATTTGCGACAGGAATGGCCGCATTTAGCGAAAGATTTGCCGGGCGGACTGGAGTGCGCGACAGATTCCACTGTGAATCCGGTGTTGATGACGTATGCACTGGCCGAGGCCGCGCGTCGAATGGGAGCCAAGTTATTACCGCGCATGCCGATACAGTCCATCCTTCAGGACGAAAGGGGGAACGTCCGCGGGGTGGAGACGCCTAATGGCGTTATCCATGCAGGTGCAGTGGTATTGGCGGCAGGTGTGTGGACACGCAGCATCGGTCATTCACTCGGTTTGGACCTTCCGATCATGCCGCGCAAAGGACATATACTGGTGTCTGCCCGAATGCCTTCCATTGGGAACCGCAAGGTAATGGAGTTCGGCTATCTGATGAGCAAGTTTGGCGGTCAGCGGTGTGTGGATGAGCTTTATGAAAAATACGGTGTCGCGTTGGTATTCGAGCCAACCGCATCTCAAAACATTCTGATCGGCAGCAGCCGTCAGTTTGTCGGTATGGACACACGTGTCGATCAGCAGGTGATTCGCTTAATCGCCCGCAGAGCCATTCGCTTTTTCCCTGATTTAGCCAATGTACCGCTGATGCGGGCGTATACTGGCTTACGTCCATGGACACCTGATCATTTGCCAATTGTATCAGCGGTGGACGAAGTACCGGGGCTGTTTATCGCTTCTGGCCATGAGGGGGATGGCATTAGTCTTGCGGCGGTTACGGGTAAGCTGGTGACCGAAATGGTACGCGGCGAACCCACTTGCATTCCGGTGGAGCCGCTGCGATATGACCGATTTGGAGAGGTTTTTACCAACCACGAGGTTCACGGGGAGGTAACCGGATGAGCGTAGCGGGCAGAATTACTACGATTGATACCCATACGGGAGGCAATCCGACGCGGACAGTCATCCACGGCGCGCCTAAACTGGTAGGTCGTACGATGCTGGAAAAAATGACTTATATGGCAGCACATCATGATGATTTTCGCCGTTTGCTGATGTTCGAGCCGCGTGGTCATGAGGTGATGTCAGGCTGCATTTTAACAGAACCTTGTCATCCTGATGCAGATATTGGTGTGGTCTTTATAGAGACCGGTGGCTATTTACCGATGTGCGGTCACGATACGATTGGAGTATGTACGGCGCTGATGGAGGGCGGACTGATTGCTGCGGATAAAAAAGCAATATTGCTGGACACTCCGGCAGGCCCGGTTCAAGTGGAACTGGAGGTGGATGCGGGCAAGGTGCGACAAGTAGCGTTCACAAACATCCCTTCTTTTGTGTACCGCCGTGAAGTGGAGATTCAGGTAGAGGGCATCGGGCAAGTCACGCTGGATATTGCGTATGGAGGCAACTTTTACGGCATTGTAGAGGCGGCTTCCATCGGTCTTGCACTGGAGCAGAGCCATGGGGCAAAAATTGTACGAACAGCGGTGCAGATTCGGGAGGCAGTGAATGCGGTTGTTGAGGTCGTGCATCCTGAAAATCCGGTTATTCAAGGATTGACACATATTGAATTTTACGGGGAGCCTGTGGCTCCACAGGCCGATTGCCGCAATGTCGTTGTCATCCCACCGGGAGGTATCGATCGTTCTCCTTGTGGCACAGGAACCTCGGCCAAGGTAGCGGTGTTGCATGCCAAAGGAAAACTGGACTTCAATGAGCCGTTTGTACATGAAAGCATCACAGGTTCCATGTTTCGGGCTAAAATCGTGGGCGAGACGCAGATCGGTCCTTATCCGGCAGTCATCCCACAAATTACAGGTTCGGCTTGGGTGACGGGACATCATCAATTTGTGTTGGATCCTGAGGACCCGCTTAAAGAAGGTTTTTTGCTGATGTGAGCATTTTACATCATTCCCGAATGCTGAATATGAAAATAAAGATCGGAAAGGGTTGGTAAGCATATGGCACGTTTTGAAGGTGTATATGTGGCCTTGGTTACACCGTTCACGGCAGAGCTGGAGGTAGACCATAAGCGTCTGACCGAGCTATGCGAGCATCTGATTGCAAGTGGCATTAGCGGACTGGTTCCTACAGGATCGCTGGGAGAATATGCGGCTTTGTCCCCGGAGGAACGGTCGCAGGTTGTGCATACCGTAATTGACGCTGCGGCAGGGCGTGTCCCGGTTGTTGTCGGCTCGGCGGCTCCGTCCACCAAACAAGCGGTGCATTGGATTCAGCATGCGAAGGATGCTGGGGCTGCGGGTGTCATGGCACTGCCACCCATTAATTACAATCCACTGCCTCATGAGGTAACGGCCCATTATGAAGCATTGTCAAAGGTGGGCTTGCCGATCATTGCGTATAACAACCCCCATGATTACAAGGTTGACTTGACTCCAGATATTCTTGCGGACTTGTCGCGAATTGAAAATATCGTAGCAGTCAAGGAATTTTCCGGTGATGTACGGCGTATTCACGCTATTTTGGACCAGACAGAGCTGGAGGTCATGGTCGGAGTAGATAATCTGGCGATGGAGGGGGCATTGTTCGGCGCGACAGGCTGGATTTCGGGGGTGCCTAATGCGTTGCCCAAGGAAGGGGTAGAGCTGTTCCGACTTGCACAGGCGGGAAATATGGCAGAAGCGTCCGCGTTGTATCGCAGGCTGCTGCCGCTGTTCCACTATGATGCCAGCCCGCAATTGGTACAGTCCATCAAATATATGATGGAGCTGGCTGGATTTCCGGTCGGTCCGACACGTCCGCCCAGACTTGCGCTGCCGCAGGCGGATTATGACCGCATTCGCGAAGCATTTGAGGTGGCGGTTCGTCCGAGCGGGGTTTCATCCTGAATGGAGGTGAAGATGATGGAGAGCCGAAATTGGATCGGTGGTGAGTGGCTGAGCCCTTCCGGCGAGGAATTGGTGGTTCACAATCCTTCGGACTTGAAGGAGGAGGTGGGAGTCGTCCATTTTTCAGAAACGGGCGATATTACACAGGCCGGGGATGCGGCACGGCTGGCTCAGGCGGGCTGGGCTGCTTTAAGTCCCGCAGCGCGGGGAGTTTATCTGTTCAAAGCAGCCGGGTTACTAGAAGCAGCATTACCTGAATTAGCTGAACTGGCCAGCCGTGAGATGGGCAAGCCGATTACCGAGATGCGCGGAGAGGTCATGCGAGGTGTCCATCTGCTCCGCTACTATGCGGCAGAAGGCGTACGTTCCATCGGTACAGTCATTCCTTCGAATGAGCCGGGAGTGCTCCAATACACAAAGCGCATTGCGCTGGGGGTAACGGCTGTCATTACGCCGTGGAATTTTCCGGTAGCTATTCCGCTATGGAAAATCGCCCCTGCACTTTTGTGCGGAAACACGGTCATCTGGAAGCCTGCCGAACATGCTTCATTAACTGCAGTACGGGTCGCCAAGCTATTCGAGGCGGTGCAGCTTCCACCCGGTGTACTGAACTTAGTCATTGGGCAGGGGAACCGTATTGGCGATGCCTTATTGGAGCTTCCGGTACTAGATGCGGTCAGCTTCACGGGTTCCACCGCTACAGGTTTGGGCATTGCCGAGCGATGCGCGCGCCGTAACATGAAATACCAGACCGAGATGGGAGGTAAAAATGCCGCCATTGTGCTGAAAGACGCGGATGTAGCACAGGCGGTGGCGATGATTATCAGCGGAGCTTTACGTTCAGCCGGGCAGAAATGCACGGCCACCAGCCGGGTGATCGTGGAACAGTCCGTCTATGAGACGTTCACGGAAGCCTTACGCCAAGCGGTGGAAAAAATACAGATCGCTCCGGCGCTTGACCCCGGTGCGTATCTTGGACCTGTGGCATCCGCAGGTCAATACGAGAAGGTCATGTCCTATGTATCACTCGCACGTCGGGAAGCTCACATTTTGGCCGAAGGTGGAGCCGCCGCCGGGACAGAGAACGGATATTATGTGCGTCCACTGGTGGCGACTGGACTCAATTCATCCCATCCGTTGATTCAGGAGGAGATTTTTGGACCTGTGTTGGGGGTCGTGCAAGCGGACGACTTCGAGGATGCAATTCGACTGTGCAATGATTCTATTTATGGATTAAGCGCCTCTCTATTCACCCGCGATTTGCGGTTGGCTCATCGGTTTCTGGATGAGGCGAACGCCGGTATGGTTCGGGTTAATCAGGAGACGGCTGGTGTGGAATATCAGGCTCCGTTTGGCGGTCTGAAGCAATCCAGTTCACATACCCGGGAACAGGGCCAGGCGGCGCTGGATTTTTATTCAGCGATTAAAACCTGTGCGATCAGCTATGAGTAAGCGGGTGACGGGACGAAGTGAGACAGTCGGGAGCCCATCAGGTCATTTGCTCATATGTCGCTGTGAAGAAGTGAGTATCGCACAGATGGAGCAGGCTTGCCGCATGGGTATGGACACCGTGCGCCAGCTTAAAATGGCTACGCGGGTGACGATGGGGGCATGTCAGGGTAGGGTATGCCGACAATTGGTGGAGTCATGGTTTTACAATCAGGTTCCTGCTGCCCGCCGGGAGGCGGAGCTGTTATCGCAAAGGCCACCAGTGCGTCCCGTAACGTTCGGGCAGCTGGCAGAGGGAGGTTCTTTATGAGCCGCACGCGTATTGTAAATCATCCTATTTTGGGACCAAAGCCGGAGCGGCGGCAGGTATCTTTCTTTTTTGACGGTCGTCCCATGCAGGGATTGGCTGGAGAACCATTGGCAGCAGCGCTGCTGGCCAGCGGTGTCCGTTTGCTGAGAAGGCATGAGGAATCCGGTACGGCCAGAGGCGTATACTGCGCCATTGGGCATTGTAACGAATGCCGCCTGACGGTTCATCCGTTCGGTACCGTCCGTTCCTGCCTGACCAAGCTGGAAGAAGGTATGGTGGTGGAAACCGGGCGGCAGCTTTCGAATGAAATCACAGGGAGAATTGTGACATGAATGAAATGGCGCATCTTATCGTCATTGGGGCGGGTCCCGCCGGATTGTCCGCAGCGGTATCGGCTGCTGAGCAAGGATTGCCAGTCACGGTACTGGATGAGTTTACAGAGCCGGGTGGACGTATGCCCGGGCAATATCATGAGGAAGGCAGTCAAGGCTGGTGGGTTGGAAAACACGTTTCGGATGAGCTGATTACCCGTTGCGGGGAGCTTGGGGTGGACATTCGCTGCGGCGTTTCCGTGCATGGTATGGAATATACAACAACGTGGGAAATTTCCACTTCCTGTGGATTGTTCACTGCGGATTACGTATTGCTGGCGACTGGAGCTGCCGAAATTCCCGTTCCGCTGGATGGCTGGACGTTACCGGGCGTCATGTCTATCGGGGCCGCACAAGTAATGACTAATGTTCATTACGTTAAGCCGGGGGAACGCGGCATCATCGTAGGCATGAACGTATTGTCGATGGCGATTGCCCGCGAGCTGTCTGTCGCCGGGGTGAAGGTGGCGGCAATTACACTGCCGTGCGCTAATCCGCTGGCTGGTGCGGCGGCAGATCCGACAGCCTCCGCGAAGCTGCTGCTTCAGCTGTCGGGGCTAGCTCCTGCCGCCTGGATGCGTGCAGGCGGCAGGCTGGCAGCGGCGATGCGGATGGAGAAACTCATCGCGTGCTGCTATCCCCACAGAGGCTTCCGTCTGTGGGATATCCCGATCCGGTTGCGGACGGCGGTGCTGTCCGTCAACGGGCAGGACCGGGTCGAATCCGTGACCCTGGTCCACGTCAAACCGGACGGCTCGCCTATCCCTGGCAGCGAGCGCGTCGAACCCGCCGACTTCGTGGCGCTCAGCGGCGGCTTGTACCCGCTCGCTGAGCTGGCGGCGGTAGCTGGGTGCAAATTCGTGTACAGCCCTGAGCTAGGCGGGCATGTTCCACTGCACGGTGAGCGAATGGAAACCTCGCTCAAAGGGCTGTACGTTGCCGGCAATATTACCGGCATCGAAAGCGGGCTGGTCGCGATGGCTCAAGGTCGATTAGCCGCCGCTTCCATGCTGCATGCCGCTGGACTCGGTGGAGCAGGCGGGGAACAGCGGGTGCAGGAGGCGATCCGTGAGGTCCATTTTGCACGTAATCATGCGCTGATTCAGTTTCATCCCGGCATTACAGAGGCGAGAACGCAGCTGTACCAGCAGTGGGGGCAAACCTCTGGCAGTGGCGCGTAACGGCTCGTTATGTTGAATATGCGTTTTTACCCCAAATTTGTCTTAAAGGAGGTACGGAAGATGACTCTTAAAGCAAAGGCTCATATGAAAGCAAGGCCGTTCGCACTGAACGAGGTGGTATTGGCTGAAGGTCCCTTCAAACAGGCGATGGAGCTGAACCGATCTTATCTGTTGGAGCTTGAGCCTGATCGTCTGCTGGCGCGTTTTCGGGAATATGCCGGACTTGCGCCCAAAGCGCCTCAATATGAAGGCTGGGAAGCGATGACTATTTCCGGTCATACACTGGGACATTATTTGTCCGCTTGCTCCATGATGTTTGCTTCGACCGGCGATGAGCGTTTTAAGGAAATTGCACATTACATTACGGATGAACTGGATGTTTGCCAGGCGGCGCATGGTGACGGATATGTATCCGGTATTCCAAGGGGAAAGGAACTTTTTGAAGAGGTGTCTGCTGGAAATATTCGTTCGAAGGGCTTTGACCTGAACGGTGCCTGGGCTCCTTTGTATACACTACACAAGTTGTTCGCTGGTCTGCGTGATGCGTATCATTTGACAGGCTGTGACAAGGCATTAGGTGTAGAGCGCAAACTGGCGGACTGGCTCGAAGGAATTTTGCAGCCGATGAGCGATGAGCAGATGCAGCAGATGATGTTTTGCGAATATGGAGGCATGAATGAGGTATTGGCGGATTTGTATGCGGATACCGGGGAAGAGCGCTACTTGCGGCTGGCTGAATGCTTCTGGCACAAGCTAGTGCTGGACCCGCTTAGCTCACAGGAGGATTGCTTACAGGGTATTCATGCCAATACACAGATTCCGAAGCTGATCGGGCTTGCCAAGGAATATGAGCTCACGAATGATACGAAGCGTCGGGAGACGGTGGAGTTTTTTTGGGAGCGGGTGGTGGATCATCATTCGTATGTCATTGGCGGGAATAGCTTTGGAGAATATTTTGGAGCGCCGGATGGCTTGAATGATCGCATCGGACCGCATACGACGGAGACGTGCAACACCTATAACATGCTCAAGCTGACAAATCATCTGTTTCAATGGAATGTTTCCGCCAAGGAAGCCGACTTTTATGAGCGAGGTCTATTCAATCATATTTTGGCCTCGCAGGACCCGGTTCACGGGGGCGTTACGTATTTTCTGTCACTGGCCATGGGTGGGCACAAGCATTTTGAAAGCAAATTTGATGATTTTACGTGCTGTGTCGGCACAGGGATGGAAAACCATGCGAGCTACGGCAGCGGTATTTATTTTCACGATCACGATAAGCTGTATGTCAATCAGTTCATTGCTTCCACGCTGGAATGGAAGGACAGAGGCGTTACGCTAAAACAAAACACTTCCTATCCAGATACAGATCATACGACGCTGGAGATTCAATGCGATCAACCTGCCTCATTTACGCTACTCATCCGCTATCCATATTGGGCTGAAAAAGGAATTACCATTCGTGTAAATGGCAAAGAACAGTCGGTTGTATCGGAACCGGGCAGCTTCATCTCTATCGCCAGAACGTGGATTGACGGGGATGTTGTAGAGGTGACGATTCCGATGTCGCTGAGGCTGGAGCAGATGCCGGATAATCCGGATCGGGCGGCTGTTATGTATGGACCGTTGGTGCTGGCAGGCGACCTTGGACCCTTAGAAGATCCTAAAGCCAAGGATTTCCTCTATACACCGGTATTTATCCCTCAAACGGAAAAGCTGGATGCCTGGATACAGTCTGTAGAGGATAAGACGAATACGTTCCGTACCTTGAATGCAGGGCATCCTCGGGATGTGGAATTGTCTCCTCTGTATAAAATGCATGATCGTACGTATTCCGTATATTGGGATATTTTTACGAAGGAAGCGTGGCAGGAGGCGGAACAGGAATACACAGCGGCACGCGAAAAGCTGGCGATTCTGGAGCAGTGTACGATTGATTTTGCCCAACCCGGAGAAATGCAGCCGGAGCGGAATCATAACTTCCAGGGAGATGCTTCGACTCGCACTGGATATGTGAATAACCGACCTTATCGGAATGCGGGAATTGACGGCTGGTTTTCTTTTGATTTGAATACAGATCCATCTGCTCCGATGCTGTTGGTTATTACCTACACGGCTACGCTGGAAATGCCAAACTGTGGTTTTGATATTTTGATTAACGGTCATCCGCTTGAGCATTTTAGTGAAGGTTTTGATGAAGCCGATAAATTTTACAACGTGAATGCCGCTATTCCGGCTGCATATCTGGAGGGTAAGGATCAGGCGACAGTGACCTTCAAAGCCAAGCCGGGACAGCGTATCCGCAGATGTTTTGGGCTGAGGATGGTCTATGAGCAACTCTATCAAGCTGGAAGTTCAGGTATACATGAATGATCTTTGAAATGTTTCGTGAGAAAAAGTAACGTTTGATTTTTCGTCCGGTATGATTTATGATGTAAGAAATATTGGATGATGCTGGAATAATCCATATGATGGTATAAGCTGATATATTCATAGTTTTGTTGCGCGTGAAGCACACGGGCTGTTTCTTCCTTCATAGGGGAGAGGCAGCCCTTTTTTGTTGGGATTTTCAGAAATATAACTTTTTTAAGAGTCAGTTCTATGATTTAAGGGGGAGGATTGCTCAATAGAGTCTATTTGTTTGGAATGCTTTGTATTAGAAGTTTTTCTTATAGATTTTGTAAGAGGGAAACCCTATAATATATAAGTTGTATCCAGTATTTTCCGAAAGTGGGGATGCGATAAGTTTATGAAATTAGAGATGATATACATAGTTTAAAGTTTAAGCTGACAAAGGGGATAGAGAGATGAGTATGAAAAAATGGATGTTGAGTTTGACCGCAGTCACGTTACTATGGGGCGCGACAAGTACGATTCCAACGACGGAGGCGGCAAGCAGCACCAAGCCCATTGAAGTCTTGTTAAACGCGAAAAAAATACAGTTTCCAGATGCTAAACCTTTTCAGGATAGTAACGATTATGTGATGGTTCCGATTCGTTTTGTATCCGAAGCGCTAGGGGCTAAAGTAGGCTGGGAGAAAACAGGCGGTCAATTGGCTGTGTCGATTAAAAATGATGCCCATGCTGTTAACATGACAGTGGGTCAAAACACCGCTACCGTGGATGGGCAGACCAAAACGTATGAAACGAAGATTATTTTGAAGCAAAACCGTACTTTTGTGCCGCTGCGGTTGGTAAGTGAGGGTCTGGGGCAAACGGTGGAGTGGGATAAGGTCAGTCGCTGGGTCTGGATTGGAAAGAAGGAAATTGCTGCGCTGGAGGATACGGGGCATCAGGCGGTGAGTATTGAGCCGTATAAGAAGGCGATTGGCACAATTCCCAACCTCATTAATGATGTTGCAGGCAAGCCATACGAAAAAATAGTGATCTTCAAGCAATCTGATTTGCCTATTAAGCTACTGAACGATATTTATTCTGTTGAACCTTTCACGGCGCATAGCGGCGTACCATATCTCCAAATAAGGGTAAAAACGAAGTCTACAGCAGGCAGCATTTTTTTCATAACCAAATACAATGATACCCGTCTTCGCACTCCTTTTAGAGCAATGACAAAAGACAATGGGGATGGTACAAAGATGATCTATTACCCAATTTATTCGTCTGGAGACGAACTCTTTCAAGGCATAAAAAATTATAAATCTTTTAAACTCCAAGACATTGACTATATTGCATTCGGATTAGCGTCAAGGGAGTATATTCCGATGATGGTGAACCCATGGAAAGGTAATTAAACGCATGAAGAAGGCACAACGCATTCTGGCCGTATTGCTGGTGGGGGTACTGCTACTGTTGCAGTTCCCACCTTTTTCTTTTCTCACAAATAAGGCAGTAGCCGATACGGAAATTACACCGTTGTCCTACTTTGCAGACAAGAATGACCGTTACTTTGTCGGCATGATGTACTTCGACATGTGGAAGAATACCGCGGGTAAATGGGTTACAGACGGCGGCAAGGAACCTTATAAGAACATGCAGGGTGAAGCCACATTTACCTATAAATTTAGTTTTCCGGGTCGTAAAATCAAGGCAGTTACAGCAAGCCTGTATACGAAAAATGACAATGAGAATCACCCAGAATACTTTAGAGAATCCCGTTCTGATAACTACGAACAATATGCCTACTCGATGAGTAAAGGCACAGATTATGATAAGGATGTTCGTCCATTCCAGAAACAGGGAATTGGTACGGATACCACGATTATTCCGATTACAGTAAACATAAGGTTAAATCCAGAAGTTCAAGCAGAGAATATAAAAGAGGAGAGTTGCCCCACCTGCGCAAAGGAAGTAGAAGCCTGGCGTATCTACCAGCCCATCCTATTCAAGATCGAACTGGAGAGCAACCTAATCGTCAAGCATTTTACCACTGACGGGAAATCACTTAACAACGTATTTACACCAATAGAGGATGAACTGAAAGCTGATCAACCGTATGATTTTCCCCCGCCAACCAACCCGAAATATGAGTATGTGGGTTATAAGAAAAGCACGACAGGTAAACCGCCAAGCGGAGATATTTTGCCGGGAATTGTACCCGGGTTTACCTATGACGGTTCTTTTGAACAGTTTACCGCTTACTTGTATTACAAAGAAGCTCAGGGCTGTCCTAAGCCTGGAGAAAGCCAAGAGGGAGCACCCTCGGATTGCCAAGATCATGAACAGCCAACGAAAGGTGTTGTCTGCTCCCGCCCCGTTCCAGGTCTGCGCTTGGATACTGCCGAATTGGACCCGACAGTATCTGCCGTTATTAAAGCCGATCAGCGAGGCGCGTCACGTTTTGATGTAGCCAAGGGTATTCCAACTTCTGAAAGCCTGTACGGAAACGTGCTGGCCCGGAATTACCTGTTTCAAAACACCTACCAACAGCTCAAAGGCGAGTGCACCTACAACGTCAAGCTGAAGCGCACGTATGATCTGGAATGGGAAGATATCAACGATACCCGGCACATGAAGGTCGCGGAGTATTACAAATACGAAATTGTGAAACCGTACTCCTACTGGGTGATCGACAACCTTGAGGTGTACGGTATCAAGAACGCGCAGCTACGCAACTATGCACTGCCGGGAGGTAGTATTACGATTCCACCAAGGAATTACACGCCGCCGTCTGTAGAATCAGCGACCAACGGAAAATACTATCCGGCTCCTTCTCCGGGCATCGTCGATGGGGGTTCACTTTATATTTATGGCGGCAAGAGTATGCCGAAGGTGCCCAATGAACAAAGATCACTGGAGCCTGTGGCCCAGAAGGCTACACCAGACGTGGAAGTAGAAAACGATACTGTGAAATTCAACGGTCAAACGATCATGGACCACGAGCGTGTCAAGGAAAAGGGGCCGACTCCTGGCAAAATCCCTGAACCCGTAAAAATCGGGTCGGATATCCTGTACAGCCAGGGCCATATGATTGAAAAGCATAAGATAAATAAGTCCAATACGCCCAGCAGCGGTGACATCACTTACACTATTCTTAAGGGAAATATCAATGGAGGTGCGGATAAAACGTTCCCGATACAGGGAATTAATACGGTGACTGTCCACACTCCCGTAGTGAATCTGTCTAAAGTGTCGGACGATGCTGTTCATAATCAGAAAACCCAACCGACGAAAGGTCGATCCGCACTTATTTTAGAGCGACCTTTCCGGGTGACGATTTCAACAGCAGGTCCACATTTGAATATTCCTGGCTATGGTGATCGGGAGTATGCCAAATATGTACGAACCAAGCAGGTTCGCTTTCCGTTCGATGTGTACGACAAAGGAAAGACGCATTTTTATCCGCGGGGTACCTGGATCGACATTCCAGTGCTGCAGCTCAACACAGACTTTTATCTTCCCGTATGGGTGGATGAAGGCAACTATACAGTTGAGTTCCGTACCATTGCCGAAAATGCTCCGGACGGGTTCACCGAACAGCGCCATGCCAACACGGATATCGCCCACCATGTTGCCAATGATGTGGTAAATATAGAGGTCATCGGACGGATGTACGATTTTCATATCACGGATATTGCCGATTACCATTGGGAGCGGGTGTTTCGGCAACGTAAAGGGAGCCCGACGCATAGCGGCCTGTCCTATTGGACGGGGCTTGGCAATATTGACGGGTTACCGAGAGGGAACCAGGAGCCATTCACCTTGCCCATTCGTCCCGGCAGTCACCCACATGAAGGTTATGCAAATGTGGCAGTCAAGACAGGCTACCATTTCAAGTTTGACCTCAAAACCAAAGGCAATATGTTTAGCGCCAAGGACGGTATTCGCATCACGCCATCGTTCTATTGGGTGAGCAAAGATGGGCGACAGCGGGAAGAGGTGGATCTGTATACACATTCCGGCAGCCGAAAATTTATCCGTTTGGGATCGGCGGAGGACCGGGAGAAGCGATATGTTATTTTGAATGAACGGCTACGCAATGTGCCGATGGAGGAAATGCAGGACACGGCAGCCTACCAATACAAGCATGAGCTGAGTGAAGCACAGCAAAGCCAGTCAACGCTGGAACGCTATGTTTCTCTGTATGCCCACCGTATTGCACGCAGCAAGACCTGGATTGGACGTTACGACTGGCTGGTGCTGCCTGCGGCTGTGCGTACCTTGATGGGTCCGAAGACAGACCTGCCGGATGGGGTCAATGTGGATCGTGCTAATGCGTCGATTCAGCGCTGGTATGGTGAATATAGCCTGCCTGCTAATGTGTACGCAGTCACCAAAGGCACAGATTTGCGCGAGGTCAGTCGCCGTCAGGAGCTTAACGAGCATACGGATATATTCAAGAAAACAGGCTTTATCGTCGTTCGCTTTAATTTGGAGTCACTGCGTCAGGGTGACGCCGAGCATCCGCATTTACAGTATATAAATGGCCCGCTATTGAACCAGTGGCAACTGGAGGGTTACCGCAGAGAGATAAAGGACCCGTACGGGCATACCTTTCATTTACAGGACGGGGATGTAGTATTTTATCATGCGGATCAGTCCAGCCGGGACGATTTTAGTTCATTTGTTCCTCACTAACTTGCAGTAATCAAGATGAATCCTTATCAATAGTTAGCGCAAAAAATACGAAACGGACAATGGGAACAATCCACTGTCCGTTTTTTTATTTCCCTTTTGCGTTTATGCGAATATTTAGACCTATCTTCAGCTCTCGACATGCTGTTTTCATACAGACTTGGTGGGGGCTGTTTTATTTGGAATGAGTAAACAACACGGTTTTGTGTAGAGAAATCCTCGGATATTTAAACGCGTTTGAGGGAACGGCAAAACTATAATAATAGGGAATTTAATTTATGTAAGCGCAATCATTTTGGCGTACTTGCTTGTCATCACAATACAATTGAGGAGGACGACTTGAATGGCTCAAAGGAAAGGCGCATGGCGAAAGGGAACCTTGACCGCTGCGCTGGCAACCATGCTGGCGATGACGGGCACGACTGGAGGAGTGGCTGCGGAAGATTTGTCCGAACCGACACTACAGGCGGAATCAGCCATTGCAGTTGAACAGAACCGTAGCGGTAGCATTCAGCTGGAAAAGTTGGATCGCGGACTGGTAGCTGCGGTGACGCAGGAGGGGGTCTTTTTAAGCTGGCGGTTATTGGCTCAAGAAGTGAACGGTTACGGTTCAACGGGGCTGACAGGAGCGGACTTCAACGTATACCGTGACGGTAAGAAGATTGCGACAGTGACCGACAGTACCAACTATGTGGATAAGGAAGGGAATGGTAAATCAGTATACAGAGTAGCTTCAGTCGTTAATGGGCGGGAAAAGGATCGTAGCGCTAAAGTGAAGCCATGGCAGCAGGGTTACTATGAGCTTCCTCTCCAAAAGCCTGCCGATGGCGTAACACCCGCAGGTGAATCCTATACGTATTCGGCCAACGATATGAGTGTGGGGGATGTGGATGGAGACGGACAATATGAGTTTTTTGTAAAATGGGACCCGTCGAACTCCAAAGATGTATCTCAGAAGGGGTATACCGGAAATACGTATGTTGATGCGTATACGGCCGAAGGCAAGCTGCTGTACCGGATCGACCTAGGCGTGAATATTCGATCAGGTGCGCATTATACACAGATGATGGTGTACGATTTTGACGGCGATGGTAAAGCCGAGCTGATGTTCAAAACGGCTCCAGGGACCAAAACGATTTCTTTTGATAAGAAGGGCAAGGCGAAAAAAGAAAAGTATATTACTCTGCCACGTGAGGATCGCAAAGCAGGGATTACACATGAGGACGATTACCGTTTGAGTCGTTCGGATTATTATGAGCATGTGGTGAACATGTTCATGAACTGGACGAAGCATGAAGAAGTGGTCAAGGGACAATGGCCTGCTACGCTGGAGGAATGCTTTGGCATCGCTCCGAAGTACAGTTATCCGTTATCCCGAAAGGATGCGGAAAGCCTGACAGACTACTTTATGGATGTATATGCACCATCACGGAGCGACAAAAACAAGCTGAGAGAGTTCGAGGGCTTTATTGTCGATGGACCAGAGTATTTGACAATTTTCAAGGGGAAAACGGGAGCTGAGCTGGATACCGTCCGCTATGAGCCGGAGCGTCATGACGATGGCCTCATGTGGGGCGACTACGCCATGGCCCGAATTGAACCCGCCAACCGTGTAGACCGCTTCCTGGCAGGTGTGGCCTATCTGGACGGCCGCAAGCCGTATGCCGTATTTGCACGCGGCTATTATACGCGTTCCACTTTGGCCACCTACACATGGGATGGTCGCCATCTCCAAAAACATTGGATGGTGGACAGTGGCTGGACACCAATGACCAATCCATTTAACGATGGTCCGCACGGGCGTGATGGAACGGACCCGAAATTTGGCACCTTGACCACACAGGGAGCGCATTCTTTGAGCGTGGTGGATGTGGACGGTGACGGCAAGGACGAAATCGTATACGGTTCCGCCACGATTGACCATGATGGCAGCCTGTTGTACAGCTCATTTGATGTCATGCCTCCTGAAAGTGCAACTCCGGGTCAAACCGCCAGATTGGGGCACGGCGATGCACTGCATGTAACCGATATTGACCCGGATCGCCCCGGCAAAGAAATCTTTATGGTACATGAAGGTGGCACCTACGCTCCATATGGCTATTCTTTGCGGGATGCCAAAACGGGTGAAATCATTTACGGCGCATACTCCGGCAAGGATACTGGTCGGGGAATGGTCGGTGACATAGACCCGGATCAGCGAGGTCTGGAGACTTGGGCCATAGGCCTGTGGACCGCAGCGGGCAAACAACTGGATACGAAGATGCCGGGTACCAATATGAGTATCAAATGGGCAGCTGATATGACCACACAAATCGTAAACGGCGCAATTGATGTAACCCCAACCATTGAGGATTGGAAACGAGGTACATTGCTGACCGCTACTGGAACCAAAACGAATAACTATACGAAAGGAACTCCATCGCTGGTAGCCGACATTTTCGGAGATTGGCGGGAGGAAATGCTCGTCCGTACAGCGGATAGCTCAGCCATCCGTATCTATCTGAGCACAGAACCTACGACGCATAAATTGTACACGTTGATGCATGATCCGCAGTATCGCACGGATGTGGCGCGTCAAAATACCGGGTATAACCAGCCGTCCTACACGAGCTTTTATTTTGCATCCGATATGGATTGGGCGAATGTGCCGATTCCCAAGCTCTACACGCCAAAAGCCTTAATAGAGGAAGAGAGCAGTGACGAAGCGGATGAAGTAGAGGCAGCAGAGGTAGATGAAAAAGAAGTCGATGGAACGATAGTCGATGGGACGAAAATAGATGTGAAGGAATGATAAGCGGAGACTATTTCCCAAAATATATAATAAAAAATTAAAGTTTCTTATCTCAAAAGGAGAGCCGTATTTACGGACTCTCTTTTTTTACGTCTTGATGTTATTGAGAATATGAAATGTAACCGCGCACATGTAAAGTGTACGATATATTACTTGACGTAAAATTTGACACATATGTGAATTGAGGATAAATGTCAGGGATTTCATGGAGAAGTGAATTGACTGTATTTGTCCCTGTCTCTAAGATGTAATTATATTCCAGACAAAAACAGAGATTTATGTAAGGGAATATAACGTAGAGAGGAGGGAATGAATGGACTCTTTAGCTGATCTCTCGGAAACCCCCTTAGCATTAGAAACTCTCAGACGACATCCCTGTTATAACGAAGAGGCACATCGCTATTTTGCGCGCATTCATCTTCCAGTAGCCCCGGCATGCAATATTCAGTGCCATTATTGCAACCGCAAATTCGATTGCGTCAATGAAAGCCGTCCCGGCGTTGTTAGTGAACTGCTTACGCCGGAGCAGGCGGCGAGCAAGACCTATGGCGTAGCGGCACAGCTGATGCAGCTGTCCGTTGTCGGCATTGCGGGACCTGGAGATCCGCTGGCCAATGCGGAGGCAACCTTCGATACCTTCCGCCGGGTCCGTGAGACAGTTAAGGACGTCATATTCTGTCTCAGCACGAATGGCCTTACCTTGATCAGGCATATCGACAGGATTGTAGAGCTGGGCATTTCGCATGTCACGATCACGATCAATGCTGTAGATCCAGTGGTGGGGAGCCGTATTTATGGATGGGTCTACGATGAAGGAAAACGCTATGCAGGAGAGGAGGCCGCACGGCTGTTGATTGACCGCCAGCTGGCAGGCTTGAAGATGCTGGCTTCGAGAGGCGTATTGTGCAAGGTGAACTCGGTGCTGATTCCCGAAGTCAATGATGCCCATCTGCCGGAGGTAGCCAGGGTGGTCAAGGAGCACGGCGCGGTGCTGCACAACATTATGCCGCTCATCATCGCACCTGGTAGCCGATATGAGCAGGAAGGGATGCGGGCCCCCCGTCCCCGCCTGGTCCGGCAGCTGCAGGAGAAATGTGCTGAAGCGGGAGCTGTCATTATGCGCCATTGCCGTCAGTGCAGGGCGGATGCGATTGGACTGCTGGGCGAGGATCGCAATCAGGATTTTACATGGGAGAACATTGCGGCTGCTCCTCCCATGGATGAAGAGGCAAGGGCACAATTTCAGAAAGAACTGGATGAGAAGGTGAGAGTGAGAATGGAACGCAAGGAGGGACAATCGCACCCCAAACAACCGTCAACCGGGGCTGGATGTAGCTGCCCGTTATCTGGGGATAAGCCTGAAGTGAGCTTTACCTCAAAGCCAGTCCTAATCGCTGTGGCCAGTCGTGGCGGAGGGAAGGTGAATCAGCATTTCGGCCGTACCAAGGAATTTATGATCTATGAAAGCGATGGGATTATCGTAAATTTCATAGGCATTCGTAAGGTGCAATCCTACTGCCACGGGAAAGCCGATTGCAATGGAGACAAGGCCGAGACGATGAAGGAGATCCTTTCCATGGTGCATGACTGTGCATTGCTGCTGTCGGCCGGCATAGGCGAGGCCCCCGAAGAGGCATTGCAGGAAGCTGGCGTGCTGCCTATTGTATGCGGCGGGGATATTGAGGAATCCGTTCTGGAATATGTAAAATTTCTACGTTATATGTATCCTGTGCAGAGTAATAAGGGAAGTCAGCGTAATAAGGGAGTTAAGGGCAGTCATTCGGATTTACCCATTGAACATTTTGGAGGCTGAGAAAATATGAGACAAATTGCGTTTTACGGTAAAGGCGGTATCGGCAAATCGACAACCTCGCAGAATACACTGGCTCAACTCGCGACCAAATTCAAACAAAAAATTATGATCGTAGGCTGTGATCCCAAGGCAGACTCCACCCGTCTTATTTTGAATACGAAGGCCCAACAGACTGTGCTGCATCTGGCGGCTGAAAGGGGTACGGTGGAGGACCTGGAATTGGAGGACGTTGTCCAGAAGGGCTTCGGTGACATTCTGAACGTGGAATGCGGTGGGCCGGAGCCTGGTGTCGGCTGTGCAGGGCGCGGCATTATCACGGCCATTAATTTTCTGGAGGAAGAGGGGGCCTACGAAGGGCTGGATTTCGTATCCTACGATGTACTGGGGGACGTCGTGTGCGGGGGCTTCGCCATGCCGATCCGGGAGAAGAAGGCGCAGGAAATCTACATCGTATGCTCAGGCGAGATGATGGCTATGTACGCTGCCAACAATATTGCACGCGGGATCTTGAAGTATGCCAACAGCGGTGGGGTGCGTTTGGGCGGCTTAATCTGCAACAGCCGGAATACGGACCTGGAAGCGGAATTGATTACAGAGCTTGCAAGAAGACTGAACACGCAGATGATCCACTTTTTGCCGCGTGATAATGTTGTCCAGCACGCTGAGCTGCGCCGTATGACTGTAACTCAATACAACCCGGACCATAAGCAGGCTGCGGAGTATGAAGAGCTGGCAGGTAAAATTTTGAATAATGACATGCTAACGGTTCCCACCCCTATTTCCATGGAAGAGCTGGAGGATCTATTGATGGAATTCGGCATTATTGAGGATGAAGAAACCGCAATTAACAAAGCTGAGGCGTCCGGGCAGTAGGCTGTAGCCAGAAGGCTTAATGACGGAATCATCGTGTGATGATGGGAGGAGCTGAACGCGCAGCTCGCAGGAGGGAGGAATAGGTCAAATGAGCAGTATTGTGGATAAGGGTAAGCAGATCGTAGAGGAGATACTGGAGGTATATCCCAAGAAGGCCAAGAAGGACCGGACCAAGCATTTTGAGATCGCGGATGAGGAGCTTGTGAACTGCGGGACCTGTTCCATCAAGTCCAACATGAAATCACGACCCGGCGTCATGACAGCAAGGGGCTGTGCTTATGCAGGGTCCAAGGGTGTGGTATGGGGCCCGATTAAAGACATGGTGCACATTAGCCATGGTCCCATCGGCTGCGGGCAATACAGTTGGGGTACTCGACGTAATTATGCGAATGGGATATTGGGAATCGATAATTTTACCGCCATGCAGATTACAAGCAATTTTCAGGAAAAGGATATCGTGTTCGGCGGAGATAAGAAGCTAGAGGTGATCTGTAGGGAAATTAAGGAGATGTTCCCGCTGGCTAAGGGCATCTCCGTGCAATCTGAATGTCCGGTCGGACTGATTGGTGATGATATCGGGGCTGTGGCCAAGAAGATGACAGAGGAGCTGGGCATTCCGGTCATTCCCGTACGCTGTGAGGGCTTTCGCGGGGTGAGTCAGTCTCTGGGCCATCACATTGCCAATGATGCTATCCGCGATTTTCTGATGGGGCGCCGGGAGCTAAAGGAGTGCGGGCCTTATGATGTCTCCATTATCGGAGACTACAATATCGGCGGTGATGCCTGGGCGTCGCGCATTTTGCTGGAGGAAATGGGACTGCGGGTCATAGCGCAGTGGTCGGGGGACGGTACGGTCAATGAGCTGGGGATTGCGCACAAATCCAAGCTCAACCTGATCCATTGTCATCGTTCCATGAATTATATGTGCACAACGATGGAGCAGGAATACGGAATTCCCTGGATGGAATATAACTTCTTCGGCCCGACCAAGACGATGGAGAGCCTAAGAGCGATTGCTGCCCGCTTTGACGAGACGATTCAGGAAAAATGTGAGCAGGTCATCGCCCGATATATGCCGCAGATGGAGGCAGTCATCCGTAAATACCGCCCACGTCTGGAAGGTAAAAAGGTGATGCTTCTGATTGGCGGGCTGCGGGCAAGGCATACCATCGGTGCCTATGAGGATCTGGGTATGGAAATTGTGGCTACAGGCTATGAATTTGCCCATAAGGATGATTACGAAAAGACGTTTCCCGATGTAAAAGAAGGCACCATTCTGTACGATGATCCAGCGGCTTATGAGCTGGAGGAACTGGCCCAGCGGCTGAATATTGACTTAATGGGCGCCGGAGTCAAGGAGAAATACGTGTATCACAAAATGGGCATTCCCTTCCGTCAAATGCACTCATGGGATTACAGCGGGCCTTATCATGGTTTTGACGGCTTCCAGATTTTTGCACGTGATATGGATATGACCATAAACAGTCCAGTTTGGAGCCTGCTGCCGTCCCGGCAGACTGCGGAGGTGTCGGTATGAGCGAGCGTCTGAATATTGTCGATCACAATCAGCTGTTTCGGCAGGATAAATATGTGCGCCAGCGTGAGGAGAAACGAGCCTTCGAGGCCCCTTGTTCGCCAGAGGAGGTTACCGACACCCTGGAGTACACCAAGACCAAGGAATACAAGGACAAGAATTTTGCCCGCACAGCCGTAGTCGTGAACCCGGCCAAGGCTTGTCAGCCGCTGGGAGCGGTTATGGCTGCACTGGGCTTTGAAAAAACGCTCCCGTTCATTCATGGCTCACAGGGCTGTACGGCTTATTTCCGCAGCCATCTTGCCCGCCACTTCAAGGAGCCTGTTCCTGCCGTCTCCACCTCGATGACCGAGGATGCCGCCGTATTCGGCGGCATGCGCAACCTCATTGACGGTATAGAGAACTGTATTGCCTTGTATCAGCCGGAGATGATTGCGGTATGCACGACCTGTATGGCAGAGGTGATCGGAGATGACCTGTCTGCCTTCCTGGCTAATGCCCGTCAGGAGGGAGCCCTTCCCGAGGATATGCCAGTTCCTTTTGCCAATACCCCCAGCTTCTCCGGTTCACATATTACAGGCTATGATGCCATGCTGCGCTCTGTGCTGGAGACGCTGTATAACAAGTCAGGCCGGACGCCGCAGCCTGGTCATGAATTGAAGCTGAATGTACTGCTCGGGTTTGACGGGTATACGGGAAATTTTGCGGAAATGCGGCGCATACTGGGGATGTTCGGCGCTACGTATACCATTTTGGGTGACCACAGCAGTAATTTTGATTCAGGAGCTACTGGAGAGTACAGCTACTATTACGGGGGAACGCCGCTTGAGGATGTGCCCAAGGCCGCAGATGCTGCCGGCACGTTGGCGATCCAGCAGTACTCTCTTCGTAAAACATTAGGTTATATGAAGCAAACCTGGGGGCAGCAGATGTTCTCCATCTCCACACCGCTGGGTATCCGGGCTACAGATCGCTTGCTTGAGGAGATTAGCCGCCTGTCCGGAAGAGAAATACCCGAGGCATTGAAGCAGGAGCGTGCTCGAGTTGTGGATGCCATGATGGATTCGCATGCTTATCTGCACGGCAAACGAGTGGCTATGGCAGGAGACCCGGACATGCTCATCGGCTTGATTGGCTTTTGTCTAGAGCTGGGCATGGAGCCGGTGCATATTGTTTGCTCCAATGGAGACCGGAAATTTGAGAAGGAAGCAGAGCTTCTGCTGAAGTCCAGCCCTTACGGTGCAGAAGCCACGGTTCATTCTGGTCAGGATTTGTGGCATATGCGTTCGCTGCTGTTCCAGGACCAGGTGGACCTGGCTATTGGCAGTTCCCATCTGAAGTTTGCGGCGAAAGAGGCGAAAATTCCTTTGCTCCGTGTGGGCTTTCCGATCTTCGACAGGCATCATCTACATCGTTATCCGATTATCGGCTACCAGGGTACGCTGAATCTGCTTACCCAATTCGTGAATACCGTACTGGATGTCATGGAAGAGCAGGCTCCGGATCATAGCTTTGATTTGGTGCGCTAATTGCTGTATCGCGTAGATGGAAGTTGGCAGCTTGGCTTGTGATTTCAATGGATTCTATCTGAAATAAGGGGGTGTGCGGATGGAGCCGGCTGTGTCTAACGGAAGGCTGGAGATATCCTGCGGCAACAAAATTCCCAAAAGCACGCCCTGTCCCCGGCCTGTGCCGGGGGAGGCTTCGGGTGGCTGCTCCTTTGACGGGGCCCAGATTACACTGATCCCCATTGCAGATGCGGCTCATCTGGTGCACGGGCCGATTGCGTGTCTCGGCAATAGCTGGGAGAGCAGAGGCAGCCTGTCCAGCGGCCCGGGGCTGTCGGCGTATGGCTTCACTACTGATCTTGGAGAACAGGATATCATTTTTGGTAGTGAACAGAAGCTGCATGAATCGATCCGCTACATTGTCAGCCGTTTTGCTCCTCCCGCTGTATTCGTCTATACCACATGCGTCACAGCCCTCACCGGTGAAGATATCGAGGGGGTCTGCAAGGCTGAATCGGAGCGGCTGGGGACGCCGATCATTCCGGTGAACAGTCCGGGATTTGTGGGCAGTAAGAATCTCGGGACTCGGCTGGCCGGAGATGTATTGTTCCAGCATATTATCGGCAGTACCGAGCCGGAACAGACAACCTCCCATGATATCAATCTCATCGGGGAATACAATATTGCGGGCGAGATGTGGCATATCGAGCGGCTGATGCAGCAGACGGGAATGACTATCCTGTCCCGAATTACCGGGGACGGTCGGTTCCGTGAGGTGGGATGGGCGCATCGTGCCAAGGCCAACATGGTCGTATGCAGCCGAGCTTTGCTGGGCCTAGCAGTCCAAATGGAGCGTAAATACGGCATTCCTTATTTTGAAGGTTCATTTTATGGAGCAAAGGAGACGAGTTATTCCTTGCGGCAGATGGCTTACCTGACCGGAGATCGGGATGTAGAGCGACGGGTGGATAAGCTGGCCGCACGGGAGGAAATGAGGCTATCGCTGGAGCTGGAGCCCTATCGCAAGCAGTTGAAAGGAAAGCGGGCAGTGCTCTATACCGGGGGTGTAAAGAGCTGGTCTGTCATTACGGCTTTGCAGGAGCTGGGCATAAAGGTGGTAGGTGTAGGCACGAACAAGAGCACTGCCGAGGATGTATCCCGGATTGCTGACCGTATCGGGGATGATGCGGAATACATCCCGGAAGGCGGTGCCCGGCAGATTCTCAAAACCGTACGGAGCCGCAAGGCGGACATGGTCATTGCCGGGGGCCGGAATATGTATATGGCGCTTAAGGAACAGATTCCTTTTGTGGACATCAATCAGGAGCGGCACAAAGCCTATGCGGGCTATGACGGGCTGTTGTCTCTGGCGAAACAGCTTGTGCATACGCTACAGCATCCGGTATGGGAGCTGACCGCCAAATTGGCTCCATGGGAGGAGGAGAAGGAATTTGCTGATTAAATCCGCCCCGAAGCCTGTCAGTGTCAACCCGCTCAAGGTAGGACAGCCTTTGGGGGGCGTGCTGGCTCTGCAGGGGATGTATCGCTCAATGCCTCTGCTGCACGGCGCTCAGGGCTGCTCGGCCTTCTCCAAGGCGCTGCTGACTCGCCATTTTCGAGAGCCGATAGCCGTTCAGACCTCTGCGCTGCAAGAGATGGACGTTATATTTGATGCAGACCGGAATCTGGAGGAGGCACTGGATCATATCTGGTCCAAACACCATCCAGATGTCATCGGCGTCATCAGCACAGCCCTCACCGAGGTGGCAGGCGTTGATTTTCAGTCCAGGGTAAAGGCGTTCAAGCGAGAACGGGCCTTGAAAGACAGTCTGCTGTTTTCTGTATCGCTGCCTGATTTTCACGGCTCTCTGGAGACGGGCTACAGTAGTACAGTAGAGTCCCTAATGGATGCTGTACTCGGATTGGCCGGAGGCAAGTCCCCCAGAAAACAGCGCCGGATGCAGGTCAATCTGCTGCCGGCTTCTTATCTGACTGCCGGAGATGTCATGGAAATCAAGGATATTATCGCTTCCTTCGGCCTGGAGGTTATTACGCTCCCCGATATCTCCACTTCCTTGTCCGGTCACCTGCTGACAGGCTTCTCCCCTTTGACAAGAGGGGGGACTCCGCTGGATTCAGCCTGCCAGATGCTGGAGTCTTCCTGTACCATTGCCATTGGCGCGAGCATGGAGCGGCCGGCGCGCAGGCTGACTCATGCCGCAGGCATTCCCTACCACTTGTTCGCTGGTCTGTCTGGCTTGGCCGCGAGCGATGCGTTCATACATTTTCTGCAGAAGATCAGCCGCGAGCCAGCCCCCGTTCGCTTTCGCTGGCAGCGTGAAAATCTGTTGGACAGCATGCTGGATGCCCATTTCTATTATTCCGGCGCTTCGGCTGTAGTGGCGCTAGAACCGGATCATATGCTGTCGACCGCAGCCTGGCTGGAGGAGATGGGAGTGGAACTGAAGCGGCTAATTACACCCTGCAGCACGCCCGCACTGCAAAAGACAGAACGGGAAGTCTGGATCGGTGACCTGGATGATGCAGAGGAGAGCGCGCAGGGTGTTGATTTGTGGATCAGCAATTCACATGGAAGAAAGGGAGCGGCACGGGCTGGGGCCTCATTCGTACCGGCAGGCTTGCCGGTGTATGACGAGCTAGGCGCCCACACATCCGTAAGCGTCGGATACCGTGGAACCATGGAGTGGGTGAATAAGGTGGGCAATGTATTGCTTGCCGAGAGGGGGAGGGGAGGATGAAGGTTGCATTTGCGACGGAAGACGGCGTGCTTGTGAATGCTCATTTTGGGCAGAGTCCCATGTTCACTGTATTTGAAATCCGGCACTCAGGCGTCCAGTTCCTGGAGCATCGGCGGATAGCCCTGGGGGGCGATGAGAATGAGGCGGGCAAGATCGCCAGCCGAATTGGCCTGATCGAGGATTGTGCCCTGATCTTCCTGGTACAGATTGGCGCTTCCGCCGCCGCACAGGTTACCAAGCGGACCATTATGCCTGTGAAGGTGGCCTTTGGTAGCACCATTGAGGAGCAGGTCCAGCGTCTCCAGAATATGCTGGCTCGCAATCCGCCCATGTGGCTTGCCAAAATCCTGCATGCTGAGGAGGGCAGCGGCAAAGCCGAATCATGAGCTCTCCTGTAAGGAAAAGCAACCCTATAAGTTACCAAGATCCTGCGGACCGAATATCTTAAAGGCGGGAGCCGCACATGGAGGGGGTGGACGAATGGTACAGCTGCTGGAAGACAGTAGATACGGACGCCAGTTGAAGCTGCTGGGAGTGGAAGGTCAGAACAGGCTAAAGCAGGCTACTGTTATGGTTGCAGGCATCGGAGGATTGGGAGGGACAGCGGCCATGTACCTGGCCGCTGCTGGAGTAGGAAAGCTGATATTGGCCCATGAGGGCATAATCCATCTGCCCGATATGAACCGGCAGGTGCTGATGGACAGCGGACGAATCGGGGAGGAACGGATGGAGACGGCATTACAGCATTTGCATCGTATCAATCCGGAGACGGAGCTTGAGGGCCACGCCCACAGAATCACGGAAGAATCCTCTGGGCCATGGGTAGAAGCGGCCGATATCGTGATTGATGCACGATATGACTTTCCAGAAAGATATGCGCTGAACAGACTATGTGTTCAACATGGCAGACCAATGATAGAAGCGGCCATGTACGCCTATGAAGTATCATTGATGACCATTGATCCCGGTAAGACGGCATGCCTGGAATGTCTTTACCCGGAAGGCGGACAGCCTTGGGAACCCCTGGGATTCCCGGTCCTGGGAGCGACCTCCGGCTTGATTGGCTGCATGGCTGCACTGGAAGCGGTCAAATGGATTACAGATGCGGGTAATCTGTTCACTGACCGCATGTACCGTATGAATGTGCTGGATATGAGCAGCTGTACCATAGCGGTCAAGCGCAACCCACGCTGTCCGTGTTGCGGAACGGGAGGGGATACAGATGAGTCAGTTGCATATTTGTGATACAACACTACGTGACGGAGAACAGGCTCCGGGCGTTGCCTTTTCGGCCGAGGAGAAAACTAAAATTGCCATCATGCTGGACTCGGCGGGGGTGGAGCAGGCTGAGATCGGAATTCCGGCAATGGGAAAGGCGGAGTGCAGATCTATTGCCAGAATTGCTGCTCTTGGACTTCAGATGAAGCTAATGACCTGGAAT
This sequence comes from Paenibacillus sp. SEL3, assembly GCF_054602585.1. NCBI lineage: Bacteria > Bacillati > Bacillota > Bacilli > Caryophanales > Paenibacillaceae > Paenibacillus > Paenibacillus sp. SEL3. The sequence goes on from NZ_CM137725.1 coordinate 4,398,340, forward strand.
CGCGCGGTGTTCACAGATATTGATGCAGCTAAATCGACAGGTGTCGGCTGGGCCCATATTTCGGTTCCCGTGTCGACGGTGCAGATGAAAGCCAAGCTGGGTATGAATCCTGAGCAGGTGACAGAACTGATCCGCAAGTCTGTCGATTACGGTCAGTGTAAAGGATTGACTATTTCCGTAGGCTTTGAGGATGCTTCGAGGGCAGATGACCTGTTCCTTGAGCAGTTGGCGAATCAGCTCTACAGGGATGGTATCCGGCGCTTCAGATATGCCGACACGCTGTCCGTTCATCATCCTGCTGCCATAGCTGCCCGTATAGACAGGTTTGTATCGCGCGTGCCGCAGGATGTGGAGCTTGAGATTCACTGTCATAATGATTATGGCCTCGCGCTTGCCAATACGTTGGCAGCTTTGCAGGCGGGAGCTGTCTGGGCCAGTACCACGGTGTCGGGACTTGGAGAAAGGGCAGGTAATACGGCGCTGGAAGAGGTGGTGATGTCGTGGAGGGACCTATATCAAGGAACCTGCAGCGTCCGTCCCGAACTGCTGAACCCGCTGGCTGCACTGGTGTCCCAAGCCTCCAACCGAATCATTCCCGAAGGCAAGCCCATTGTGGGAGACATGGTATTCGCCCATGAATCCGGCATACATATCAACGGTCTGCTAAAGGAGCGCTCCGCCTATCAGGCCCTTGATCCGACTGAGCTGGGAACGGACCATTCGTTCGTACTCGGTAAGCATTCGGGCAGAAGTGCAGTTCAATATATGCTGGAGCAGGAAGGAATCGCGGCAGGCTCCGGTGAAATCAACTTCCTGCTGGAAATGCTTCGCCTCGTCGGTGAAGATCCCAAGCGTGTCATCCATAGCGCAGATTTAAGGCGCTGGCTGCAGTATTATCCGGCAGAGCTGCCGAAATAACCGAAAAGGCGTTCCCGTCCGGTAAGTGTGACCGTGACTGGAACGCTTTTTTTGTATATTTGTTAATTCCTGCAACCGGAGTCTCCAATTTGCTGGTTAAACGAAGCCGTTCAGAAGGGTATAATAAAATATAGTGCTGTATAAAGTGCGTATATATGGTTTTACAGCAGGCGGGTTCGAATCTTGTAACCATTACACGCTGATCTGGAAGGACGGCTATGGGCAATTGGAGGAATGCTTGTGGGGATGATGTTCTCTTTTCTAAAAAAATATCGGGTTCCAGCCATCGCGGCGCTCGTGATGATGTTGCTGGAATTGACGGTAGAGTTATCGCAGCCGTATTTGATCTCCAAAATCATAGATGAGGGCATTCGGCAACAGAATTTGTCCGTCGTCTGGTTATGGGGCAGTGTACTGGTGGGCAGTGCCGTTATCGCTTTTATGGCGGGGATATCCAGCTCTTTTTTTGCTTCACATGCAAGTCAGGGCTTCGGCTATGATTTGCGGGAAAAGCTGTACTGTAAAGTGCAATCCTTTTCGTATCCTGTGTTTAAACGTTTTGCCACTTCGTCGCTGATTACGCGCCTGACCGGAGATGTCACGCAAGTACAAGATACGGTGTTTATGAGCCTGCGGTTTATGACACGGGTTCCGCTTGTAGTCATCGGCAGTATTGTGATGGCACTGGTTGTACATTTCAGGCTTGGACTATTATTGGCGGTTATGGCCCCGGTGCTGTTTGTGTTTGTGTTGGTGATGATGCGGCGAACGGTCACTTTGTTTAAGGGTGTCCAGCGTCGCCTAGATGACGTTAACGGAGTGATTCAGGAGAACCTGACAGGAATCCGGCTCATCCGGGTTTTTGTACGGATGCGGCATGAAATCGAACGTTTTGCCCATTACGGAGGCGAATTGATGAAAGGGACGGTGTCCGCTCTACGCTGGACAGAAACGACGATGCCGTTCATTTTGTTTACGATGAATGCAGGGATTATTGCAGTACTTTGGTTCGGACGCGGCCAAATTTCCACTGGGGATGCCAGTGTAGGACAGGTGGTCGCAGTCGTCAATTATTCACTGCGGACGATTGGAGCCTTATCTGCCTTATCAGGTATCGTTGTTGTGTTTTCCCGGGCAACTGCATCTACGGGTCGGATTCGTGAGGTATTGGACACATCTAATGAAGATGGGTCAGAGCCGGAGTCTGCTTCAACACATCATACACGGATTAAGGGACAGGTGGAAATGGACCGGGTGAGCTTTCGTTATCCGGGCAGTGATCTGGCTGTCCTAAAGGATATATCTTTTAGGGCGCAACCGGGCGAGCGGATAGCTATTATGGGGGCCACAGGCTCGGGAAAATCCTCACTTGTGCAGTTGATTACGCGTCTGTATGAAGAAGATGAAGGTCATGTGCGCTTTGACGGAAAGGACGCTCGTGAACTGGATGCGTCCATATTACGAGAGGCTATTGGCTATGTCCCTCAGGAGGTACTGCTATTCACCGGCTCGATTCGGGATAATATTGCTTGGGGGCTGGAGAATGCCAGCCTGGAGGAAATTAAGGAAGCCGCACGCATGGCGCAAATCCATAGTATGATTGAACGCTTGCCGCAAGGCTATGATACGATGCTCGGGCAGCGTGGCGTCAATCTGTCTGGCGGACAGAAACAGCGACTTTCGATTGCCCGCGCTCTGGTACGCCAGCCGGCAGTGCTGATTTTGGACGACAGCACAAGTGCGCTGGATGTAGGGACGGAGGCAGCACTACTGAATGCACTCGATGGCCTGTCCTGTACGACATTTCTCATTACGCAGAAAATCAGCTCGACCGCATCGGCAGATCAGATTTTACTGCTGGATGAGGGTCGTCTGATGGCAAGCGGAAGTCATAAGCATCTCATGGATAGCTCGGATCTGTATCGACGTATCTATGGATCACAATATGGAAAGGAGGAGTCGCATGTTCAAGGAACTCATTGAACCGTTCTGTCAGCCTACACCGCCGTCCGGTGTGCTGCGAAATCCGGCGGGAGCTGAAGGACGCCGCAAGGCCAAAGCGAAAAACTGGTCTGGCACCTTAGGACGGATATGGGCTTATCTGGCTCGTCGTAAGGCCAAACTGATGCTGGTACTGTTCATGGTGCTGCTCAGCTCCGGGCTGGCTCTGCTGGGTCCATATCTGGTTGGTGTAGCGGTGGATGATTTTCTCGAAGGTCCGGGTGGACGCACGTGGATTTATTTTCTCATCGGATTAGGGGCTGTATATCTACTGAACTCGCTGACCTCCTGGCTGCAAAATATCTGGATGATTGAGATTGCCCAAGAGACGGTGTACCGTATGCGTTTCGATCTGTTTTCACATTTGCATCGACTACCGATTCCTTTCTATGGCAAACGTCAGCAGGGAGAGATCATGAGCCGTCTGACCAATGATATCGAAAATGTCAGTTCTACGCTGAACAGCTCCGCCATTCAGATTTTTTCGAGCATATTGACGTTAATCGGTACACTCACGGTGATGCTGTGGTTAAGCCCGTTGCTGACCCTGCTGACCTTTATCGTGGTGCCGTTAATGGCTGCCGGGATGCGCTGGATTACACGTCGTACCGGGCCCTTATATAAGGAACGACAGAAAAATTTGGGCGAACTGAACGGATACATCGAAGAAACGCTGTCCGGGCAGCAGATTATTAAAGCATTTTCGCAGGAAAAGAGAGTCATCCATGGTTTTGGTGAGCGCAATGACCGTATTCGGCTGTCGGGCTTCTGGGCCCAAACGATTTCAGGCTTTATACCGAAGCTGATGAACGGACTGAATAATCTCAGCTTTGCTATTGTAGCGGGGATCGGTGGTATTTTGGCCATTCGCGGCTCCATCACTATAGGTACAATTATTGTATTCGTAGAATATGCCCGCCAGTTCACCAGACCGCTGAACGATTTGGCTAACCAGTGGAACACCCTGCTGTCCGCCATTGCCGGAGCTGAGCGTGTATTTGAAATATTGGATGAAGATGAAGAGTCCAAGGATGAACGCGGTGCAGTGGAAGTAGGGCATGTAGAGGGGGCGGTGCGGTTTACGGATGTTTCCTTCGGTTATGATGAGGGAAGCGCTACGCTGGAAGGTATCTCTTTTGAAGCCAAACCCGGTGAAATGATCGCGCTGGTCGGTCCGACCGGGGCAGGAAAAACGACACTGATCCAGCTCCTTTCTAGATTCTATAGCCCCGACAAGGGCACGATTACGCTGGACGGACGCGATATTACCACCATACAGCGTGAAAGCTTGCGCTCCCGCATGGCATTTGTGCTACAGGACTCCTTCCTGTTTCAGGGGACGATTCGTGAAAATATCCGTTTCGGCAGACTGGACGCCACCGATGAGGAGGTTGAACAAGCATCGAAACTGGCCAACGCCCATTCCTTTATCATGCGGATGAAGGACGGATACGACAAGGTGCTGGAAGCGAACGGCAGCGGCATCAGTCAAGGGCAAAAACAACTGCTGGCTATTGCCCGTGCTATTTTGGCCAACCCTTCCATTCTTGTACTCGACGAGGCAACCAGCAGCATCGACACCATTACTGAGATGAAGATACAAGAAGGACTGGAGCGGCTTATGCAGGGTCGAACAAGTTTCGTCATCGCACATCGGCTGAATACCATTCGTCTGGCTGACCGGATTCTGGTCTTGAAGGATGGCCGTCTGGAGGAGCAGGGTTCTCATGATGAGCTGCTGGCTCACAAAGGCTTTTACAGTGATTTATATTATGGTCAATTGAGTAAGCAAAGCTCTTAAGCCGGCTCTCGATTCACAGATTTGTAGGCAAGATGTAGAAGCTTTATGATGCTAAAAAGGACTACCCTGGGGGTAGCCCTTTTTAAGTATGCCTTTTGGTGACAAGAGATGTTTGAAATTAACATACCCCCTTGAGGGCAGAGGCTTTTACGCTGGTAAGCGTATTATTACTTCAAAAGGTCACTGTTCTGGTTGTGGGCAATATCGTCTATGAAGAAAGCCGAGCAGTGTTTTCACAAAATTAAATATACCCATACCCCGTATATGTATGTTAGTATGGGTGTGCAAGAATAAAATCCCACTCCAAAGGAGAGTCATCATGAAAATCGCAATCATGCTTTTCGATGGAATCACAGCATTAGATGCCATAGGTCCATATGATGTATTTGCTGCTACACTGAAATGTGAAGTGAAGTTTGTCGCTAAGAAAAAGGGGTTAGTCAAACTGGACTCAAATATGGGTTATTTGCATGCCGATTACAGTTTTTCTGAAGTACCTTCAGCTGATATTCTTGTTGTTCCAGGCTGCAGTCCGCCAAATTATAAAACTCCAATGAATGACGAAGAAACGTTAAACTGGATTCGCCAAATACATGAAACTACGAAATGGACCACGTCGGTTTGTAATGGCTCTCTGATTTTGAGCGCCGCAGGCTTGTTAAATGGAACCGTAGCCACCAGTCATTGGGGCTCCTTAGACCTGCTTCAATCTCTTGGAGCCATTCCAACAGATGAGAGAGTGGTTCGTCAGGGCAAAATCATTACAGCAGCCGGTGTCTCCTCTGGTATTGATATGGCACTCCAGCTAATAGCATGGGAATTGGGAGAAGACATGAGTAAAGGAGTCCAGCTGATTTTGGAATACGATCCTCAGCCTCCGTTTGACACGGGTTCACCCAAGAAAGCACCTGCTATATTGGTAGAACAAATAAGAGGTATGTTACAAGAGTTTGCAAAAAGGGAGCCTCATGTGTAAATCAAGAATAACAAGATCTCTTTTCGGTATTAGCTAGGCTCAATAGGTTTGTATTTTTATTTACAATGCCCCCTATTTCAACTAATATAGTTTACACATAGTAAAGGATTACATAGTGTAAAGGGTTGGAGGGGGTTACAAACATGAGCAGCTTACCTAAGTCTGCTACATTTCCGCTTTTCATTCTGATGCTGAATTTGTTTATTGCTTTATTGGGTCAAGGCATGGTGATTCCCATTCTGCCTGAATATCTGAAACAATTTAATGCGGCAGGAGCTGCTGCGGGGTATCTTATTGCCGCATTTGGAGCAGCACAGTTTATTTTTTCGCCCCTAGGTGGGCAGCTTTCGGATAGATGGGGTCGAAAATCCATGATCATCACCGGTCTGTTTTTAACGGTCATTTCGGATCTCATGTTTGCTGTATCTACGACATTGCCCCTTTTATATATTGCCCGATTTATTGGGGGGATGGGTATTGGATTAATGGTTCCTTCCAATATGGCCTACGTTGCTGATATTACCACTCCTGAAACTCGCGCTAAAGGAATGGGGTACTTGGGTGCTTCCATGAATTTGGGGATGGTGCTTGGTCCGGGGTTAGGCGGTATGATCGCTGAGTTTGGCATAAGGGTGCCCTATTTTTTTGCTGGTGGACTTGGACTTGTTGCTACGCTGCTTAGCTTGTATATGCCAGAGACATTACCCAAGGAAAAACGAAAACCCGCTAGCCATTGGGTCCGCCGGGAACCCATTCGCAACCAAATCCTAAATTCATTTCGGACATCCTATTTTCGTTATCTTCTCCTCATTCTGATCATGACATTAGGTTTGATGAATTACGAAACAGTGTATGCTCTTTTTGTGGAACGAAAATATGGTTTTGATGCCACTAAAATCTCAATGATCATTACGGTTGGTGCAATTATAGGCATCGTTGTGCAGATATGGCTACTTGATTATCTCATCAAGAGACTTGGTGAGATGAAGCTTATACGTCTTTCTTTGATCATGACAGCCATCGCTTTACTGTTAATGATCATTAAGATTAATCTAGGTTATTTGCTGGCGGTATCTGCTCTATTTTTTGCTTTTAATGCCTTCCTAAGACCAACGGTAAGTACAATGATCGCGAACTCAGCTGGTGATCGCCAAGGATATGCCGCTGGATTGAATACGACGTATACCAGCCTAGGCAATATATTGGGACCCATTTTAGCGGGCTTGTTGTTTGACAAACACATTCATATTCCTTATATTTTTGGTGCACTTATCCTTGCATCTGCCCTTTTCTTAACCTTACAAAAATCGAAAAATAAGAAACGGATGGTTGTGAATGACTGAGAACTGGCACCAGAATTTAAAAAACAAAAATCGGGAAGAACTCATTGCGGCTGCGAAGGAACTTTTTATGAAGCAAAGCTTTCTCAAAGTTAATATTAAGGATGTATGCAACGTGGCTGGTGTAAGTCGGGTCACATTCTATAAGCACTTTCAGTCCATGAACGAACTGATCTTTGAGGTCCAGATGGAAATCCTTGAGAGCATGACCGAATTTGTTAGAAGGGCACCTTCAGCTGAAATGAGCGGGAAGAAGATGCTTACTTCGATGCTTGATGCATGGATTAATTACGCTTGGCAACATCCGGAATACATCAAGTTTATTCTTTTATTCGATCTGCATTACGAAGCTTATGATTCAAATCAAGAACTCAAAGAACAGTACAACAATTTTGTTAGCCGGGAAAAGGAACGACATTTCCTGATGGATGCTCTGGAAGCTGGATTCCAAGATGGATCATTAAAGTCCGACACGGAGCCCTTGAAGACCGCTCATTTTATCTTCACGTCTATGATGGGTATACTCCAGAAAATGAGTCTGACGTCCAAGGACGAACGGAATAACGAACTTGAGGATATAGAAATTGCTAACCGATTTGTGGGGATGTTGATTCAGTATTTAAGTCCAGAAAGTGATGAATCCCCTACCTTTTAGGTAGAAGTCGCCTGCTACATTCCAAAGGATTATAGATCGTCCAATGGTGTGAAATAGAAGTACACGGCTCAGTCTGTTAAACTGTGAAAATAGAGCGATTTCAGATACGTTGTCGTGTTAGCCTTATCTATTTAGTGGAGGTGCGGGGATGAACGGAAGTCTGTTTGAGCCACGGCTACGTGACGGGGATTATATTCCCCGTTTTTTTGCTTACTATTACAAGCAATGGCATGACTATACCATGTCTTACCACGATCATCATTCCACTGAAATTATGTACATGATTTCCGGCTTTTGCAGGGTAGATGTACAAACGGGAGAGAACACGGAAGAAAGCATCACGCTGCGTAAAGGCGAGTTTATTATGCTGGACGCAGGTGTACCGCATCGACTGGTGGTGGAAGGAGAACAACCGTGCCGGATGCTAAATGTAGAGTTTGGTTTTACGGAAGGGGTGAGGGTAGGGCCGTCTATCCGACAAATCGCAACGGAGGAGCAGGAGGTCACGACTCTCATGTCACGTCCGTTCCCGTATCTGGTACTATCGGACCCGGAAGAGGTATATTATGCGCTGAAAAGTCTCGTGCTGGAGCTGGACCAACGAAAAGAACAGCCGGGTGCAATGGCAGAGATGCTTTTTATGCAATTGCTAGTACGAATTGCACGTCTACGGGAAGAGGCAGAGCGTAGCAACACGCAGCAAACGGATATGTACATCAAACGATGCATTGAATTTCTCCATCTGAACTATGATCGAGAGATTGTGGTCAAGGACATGGCGGCGGCCGTGAATCTGCACCCAGGTTATTTGCACCGTATTTTCAAAAAACATACGGGGCTAACACTCACCGCGTATTTAACAATGCTGCGAATGGACAAGGCCCGTATGCTTCTTCAGCAAACGGACATTCCCATTCAAGAAATTGCCGATTATGTAGGCGTAGCCAGCAGGCAGTATTTTCATATGCTGTTCAAAAAGCACACAGGCCAAACCCCTGTAGAATACCGCTCTGCTGTAGAGCGCAATGTGAGGAACTATGCGGAGGAGGAAGGGGACTGAATATATAGGAAGTTTTATGATTTATTCATATTCGCGTGGAGCTTACCTGATAAATAAGGTAGGCTTTTTTTTGATTTTGAAAATAGGCAATTGGATTCAGGTTCAAAAGAATCATTTTTTGGGAGTTGAAATTCATATAATTATTTTAAATCGAAGATGTTCAGAGGCGAATTAACTTTATTTCTTTGAAAATGAAGACGTATTTTCACAAGTATGGATGCTTGCTTTGGGTAAAAAGAATCTGAATGATAGTAAATCTTTCATTTTTATGCATGATAATAGGTCTTATATCTTGATTGTTTTATAAGAGTTATAAATTGACAATAACAAAAACACTTCGTATGATACCTATAATGTAAGGTATAAATTGGAATTAAAATGGTTCTTTGGATTCAATTATGTTATAAAGTTCCATGAAATGAATATTGAGATTGAACATATAAAGGAGTTTTACCGTCGATGGGACATATGGATGAACAAATTGCAGACATGATTAATACTGCACGGAAGGAACAACAGGGTGCATCTGGTCTCCCGAAATCGGATTTACACAATTACATAGAATCTGAGAGCGGCTTGGAACTTTATCCACTTAAGATGCTGGACGGAGAACGAATCGCTTTTGCAGAACGTCCTTTGCTGAACGACAAAATTTCGATATGGTTGCCCCGGACTTTCACCGAGATGGGTGAGCGGGAGATTGAACTTAAATATCCTTCGAGTTATCGCCCACCGCTCATTTTGACCGATCCAACAGGGGAGATCAATTTTTCTTTTAACCTGACACCAAGCGAACTGACGGATGAGGAGCTAGAGGCGTTCACCAGCGAGATGATCTACATTTTGCACCACACGCAAAAGTTGACGGAATGGTATGCAGACGGTGTGTGCAAGGTGTACGGACGACGGGTCGGATACTGTGAATTTATGACTCCGGCTTTGAATACGCGTCTGTATAATCTGACCTTTTTTGCAGCTCTGGAAGGGCATGCGCTTATATGCTCATTTAACTGTACGGAGGAACGTATGGATACATGGCGTCCGGTCGCTCAACGTATGATGACCACACTAAAAATCCTGCCTAGTGAGGCTGAAGGAGAAGGAACATGGAGCAGATAAGCACCACCTATTCTAATCTGAAAATCACGCCTTATCAGCTTATCAATGTACAGGAGCTCTACCTGGTCAAGCAGCTGAACGACCACACTCGGTTGCGTTTTACCGCTGTCGTGCCTGAGGAACTAAAAGATACTTATGTGGATATGACCAAATTTGACTCACCTGTCGGAATCTCGCAGCTGGCTGAGGATGGCACGGAGGTTCCCTTGTTTAGCGGAACAGTGCTGGCGATTGAAGTGAAGGCGGTACGAGATGTGTACTACCTGGAGGTAGAGGCTGTGTCGCATACCTACAGGCTGGATGTACGCCCCCAAAGTCGTTCTTTTCAGGACAAAAATATGAAGGTGGATGAACTGCTGCGTCGTATTTCGCTTCTTTATCCTAGCTTGGACATCATGGATTCGGCCACCGGAGGAGCGTCGATCGGGCGGATGTGGGTGCAGTACCGCGAGACTGATTGGGCTTTTCTCAAGCGGCTGGCTTCCTATTACCATACCTCCCTTATGCCCGCGGCCATATTTGATACCCCAAAGTTCTATTTTGGCATTGAGGAAAGTGGAACAGCCGTTCAACTGGACAATTATCATTACACGGTAAGCAAAAGAATCTCGGCATATCGCTACTTTGCAGGCAATGATACAGCTTCGGTGGACGAGCAGGATTTTCTCGATTATACCGTTGAAACAGAGCAGGTGCTGGAACTGGGCAATGAAATCCAATTCCGTGGCAAAACGCTATATGTATACGAGGCACAAACTCGTATGACGCAGGGAGTACTGCTGCACACATATACCTTGACGACACATAAGGGGTTGCGACAGAAAGCGTATTATAACGAGCAGTTGACGGGTCTGTCTCTGGAGGGAAAAGTGATCGCTGTCGAACGTGATCGGGTTAAAGTGCATCTGGATATCGACCCGGAGCAGGACAAAAATACAGCCCACTGGTTTCCATATGCAACAGGGTATAGTGCAGAGGGGCATAGTGGCTGGTATGTGATGCCTGAGCTGGGGGATAAAGTGCGTATTTATTTCCCGAACCAGCATGATGACGAGGGCATCGCGAGTAGCTCGGTCCGGCAGGATCGGGGGGATGGCGGCCACAATCATTTGAAGCATCCCGACGTAAAAATTTTCCGAACGCCACATGGTAAGGAAATCCGCTTGACACCGGACGAGGTGGTGATTACCGGCAAGGATGGCGCTGTTTTCATCAAGCTGAATCAGGGCGACGGTATTCATATGGTGAGCAACAAAGATATTCATTTTTCGGCAGGCGGTAACATCCACATGGAGGCGGGGCAAAAGGTGACTATTTCCGCCGGTCAGGAAATCAACCTGTCCAGCCGCAGCAGCCATATTACACTCGGTGGTGACACATCGGTCGTTGGCAGCGAAGTCAAAACGAATTGACGGAGGAAGCAGACCATGGCAAAAGAAAAAGCATCCATGACCATTCAGGCCGGATCAGGTGCAAAAAAAGGATATGTGGTTGCAGGGGCTATTTTGAAATGCAACCGTGGTACACAACCCACCCGGCTCAAGCGTCCGTTTAGCCACGGTGTTTACATCAAGGACAAGGCCCAGATGAATGTGGGGGATCACGAACCGGGAGTTCATATATCTGGGTTTGGTAACTGTTTTAGCTCGGCCAATCCGGCGGTTCAAAATAGCGAGATGGTGGACATTTTCGGTGTGAAGAAGGCGCCTTGTGTTCCGGTCATTCTTCGACCCTGGATTGGGGGCAAGCAGGATGTGCTCGTCGAGGGACAGCCTGCCTTGCTGGAGTATTGTACCAATGCCTGCCTGTATTGCGGAGCAATAACGATTGAAAATGACGGGCAGAATCTGGAATGATAGTGGGGGTTTCTCATCAAATGGACAAGGTGCAGGAAACATCCGGTTACCGTCATGTGGAATTACTGAGTAAAGTTCCGCTGCAAACCATGACAGACATTCGTATTGAGCGTAGATTGGGCGACCATGTGCGTTTGGTAGTAAGTGGTATCGTGCCGGAGGAAAATCAGGAACGGTTTATGGAGTTAGAGAATGAAGCCGAACCGGTTGAAGTCATCGAAAAGGACAAGGATGGCCAGCGGCTGCGTACGTTGTTTCATGGACAAATGACGCGTATCACGCTGAAGCAGGTACACGGTATTCATTACGTACAGTTAGAGGCCATATCGCATACGATTCGGCTCGATGTGAGGCCTGTGACCCGGTCTTTTCAAAATCATACCATGACGTATGGGCAGCTGCTGAAGCAGGTACTTACTGGTTATACAGGCGCAGATGTGATTGATACGGTCAGCGGGGGTGCTCAACTGGGCGCTTTGACATTGCAGTACAGAGAAACAGACTGGGCATTTTTGAAAAGGATGGCTTCCAGATTTGGAGCTGTGCTTGTGCCTGAGGCTGCCGCAGATGCCCCCAAGTTCTGGTTCGGTATTCCCGAGGGGCGACCCGCAACACTGGATGAGGTCCCGTATCGTTCAAGAAAAAGCTTTGTCGGCGCAGATGGGGCTTTTTCTGACGGGGACGGTTTGTCATGTGGAGCATCGTCGGTGTACGAAGCCGCAGCAATCCTTGGCGGCCCTCTTCCAGGATCGGGTCATGTGGACGACGGAATAAAATATTTTTGGAGTGATTCAAGCAGCAGTGAGCGACTATCTGCTGTCAGCGTGGATGGCTTCATGGGTAGAGCATTGCCTGGAGGAGCAGACCTTTGGCAAAGACAGCCGGGGATTCAAATCGGTATGCGCCATAACGAAGCCAACACCCCCTATGGTACGTTCTATACTGTGGAGAGTGCACGATATTTCCGCCCGGGAGATGTACTCTCTTTTCAAGGCAAGGAACTGCTCGTTGCGGATATCGTGTCCCGGATGGACCGGGGGTTGTTTTTACATACCTATACACTGGTTTCTGAAGATGAAATTCGGCAAAAGCCGATCTGGAACCATTCAGTGAGAGGGGCCTCCCTAGAGGGCCAGGTACTGGAAGTTGAGCGGGATCAGGTACGTGTACATCTCACCATAGATGCTGTACAGGAACGGGAAAAGGCATGCTGGCTCCCCTATGCAACAGGCTATAGTGCAGAGGGCCATAGCGGCTGGTATGTGATGCCCGAAAAAGGAGACATGGTGCAGGTACAGTTCCCGACTTTGCAGGAGTCGGATGGTTTTGCAGCCAGGTCTGTGAGGCGCAGTGGCAAGCCTATACCCGAGTTAGGCAATCCGGACATTAAATACTGGGGCACTCCTCATGACAAGCTGGTTAAGCTAAGCGCGCAAGAGTTGCTGGTATCGGCTAAAACGGATAGCGTATATATTTCACTTGATGCGAAGGGAATACAGGTACACAGTGACCATACGCTTTCAATTGCGGCCAAACGGGGGCTAACGATCCACGCGGAGGACACACTGGACATTACGGCAAACGAGGCCATTTATTTGCAAGCAGGTAGCAGTAGTATGGTGATGGATGGCGAGACGGATATTCGTGCATCCAGGGTTAAACTGGATGGATTTACAAAACGCCCTGTTTTCGTAGCGGATTTAGAGCCTGTACCGGAGCCGCCGCTGATGTCCATTCAGGCTTATCAGGCTGCTCATGCGCCCAAAAGTACTGGCGGATCTGGAGCGGGCTCACCTAACGGAGGAAACTCAAGTGGTGGCCAGGCGAGGAAGACAGGTGCTTCACCCACCACACCTGCATCGCCGAAGGCAAACCTGCTTGGGGGGATACTAAACGTAGCTCAGAAGGCGCTGAGTATCATCGGTACGGTTCCCGTATTGGGGACGCCTGCCCGGATGGCGAACAGCAAGCTCACTTCGATTCGCCGTGACGTTGCCAAGGGAGGGCCAACCCGTGCCTTGAAGTATGCGGCCGCTGGTTTATCCATGCTGGCAGGCGTGCCATCAGGAGGCTGGGCTGTGCTGGGCGGAAGGAATCTGGCGCGGGAAGCCGCAGCCTTTAGCCGCCGGGTAGCTGCTTATAAAAAGAACGGCGTCGGACAACGCTACGCCTCCGCTTACAGGGGCAAAGTATGGACAGCAGCCCGCAACGTCGCTAGTTCCAGATCATTAGGGGAGCTAGCGAAAAATCTAGCCCATAATATGGACAAGCTAAACACGGAGTATCACAAAATTCCGCTTGAAGTAAGAGCGGGCTGGAAGCCCAAGAATATAGAACAGCCTCCAAGGCAACCTTGGGGAAAGATGAGTGTGCAGGAAAGGATAGAGCCTACAGAGGAAGATAAAAAGAAATGGGGAATTCGTGGAACGTATGTTTATATAACAGTTAATGAGGACTACAGACCTGATATACCGGAAGGAAGTTATTGGGCAGCAGATCGAGTGGTGCGCAAAGCAAATGGCGATCCTGATTTAAAATATTATGAGGATTGGAAAAAAAGTTATCCTGACGACTTTTTGATTTTATCGAATAAAGAAGGTATATCTCAAGAAGAGCAAAAATGGATGTCATTATCTAACATGACGGAAGGTCCTTTTGTATTTGATGGACGAGGCGGAGGACGTGGCCCAAGTGCAGAAGAATTTAAACAGTTTTTCTCACAATCAAGCAAGAAACAAATAACCGAGGAAATAATTTCCGATAGTGTCCCATTGAAACAGCAATCGAAAAATATACTCCAGCAAGAAGTTAAACTTGGGACTAAGGAGACGGGCAAGCCTAAATGGTGGCATTCTGGATATGTAGATAACTTGACTAATTCTCAAATTCTTCTTGGAGTTAAACAATCATCAAAAGGATTATCAACTCTTGGTAGTTCTACTCGTGCAGAGGCGATGAGTGCCGGTAAAGCATGGGTAGGTAAGGGGGGGAAAGATATTCTTAATAAAACGACAGGTGAAATTGTTGGTTTTTCAAGTGTAGATGGAATGAGGGCTTTTAGAATTCAATTTAAGAAGGGAGAAAATATGGTAAGAGCAAATTTTCAGGAAAATATCATGATTAGGACAGAACGTAACTATAACGACTATAATAAGACTTGGGCACCGAAACAGATTAAAAATGTTCATATTGATATTTTGGATTAGGAGGGCACATTAAATGCTTGCTATAAAAGCTCTAACAAAAATATTTGAGGATTGGGGTGAAGATATAGACGATTTTTATATTACTTATCATGTAGATATCGGCCCTAAAGAGATAAGTGGAGCATCAGACTTATTTTCATTTGAACTAGTTAGTCCCAAAAGGTTAGACAGGATGGTAGGTCAAGGTAGTATCATCATAGGACGTGGTCATATTATAACAAGTGACTTTAATGAAAAAAAACTTGAAGAAACATTAAGTCATATTATTAATAAGTGTTCAGATGATGATATTAATAAGGCAAACCATAATCTTTCTAAATACTTTCGTTGGGAGATGGATGAGTAGTTAAGAGTCTGAAAAATAGTTTGTGTAAACGGAGTTTACAATCCCATTAACAAGATCGTACAATATACAACCAACAAACCAAACGCTTTAAAACTTGACAAGCACACTTGATAAACTTTCAAAGGCTTATTCCAACTTGAATTATGAGTTAGGAGTGAGCCCTTTTAGTATAGAGAAATCAATGAAGGAGTTGAATGAAATGGCAAAACGTGAACAGGTAGTAGCAGAAAAGATGAACGAACAACAACAGAGTTAGATTCTGTACCGAAGCCGTCGCTGATGTCAATTCAGGCTTACAGGCCACCCATGCGCCCAAAAGCGCGCTAGCAGATCTGGAGCGGGCTCACCTAACGGGGGATGCTCAGGTGGTGGTCAGCGAAGAGGGCAGGTGCTTCCCCTGTCACACTTGCATCGTCAAAGGCAAACCTGCTGGGCGGGATGCTGAATCTAGCGCAGCAGGCGCTGAGTATCATCGGCACAGTCCCCGTGTTGGAAACGCCTGTCCGAATGGTGAACAGCAAGCTTACCTCCATTCGCTGTGACGTCGCCAAGAAAGGGCCAACCTGTGCCTTGAAGTGCGCGGCTGCAGGCTTATCCATGCTGGCAGGAGTGCCATCAAGAGGCTGTGCTGGGCAGAAGGAATCTGGCGCGGGAAGCCACAGCCTTTAACCGCCGGGGAGCTGCTTATAAAAAGAACGGTGTTAGTCAACGATACGCCGCCGCTATCCATTAATCAAAAACAGCCCATTCATAATTTCAAGCGATTTAAGGAGAAGCGGGAGGGTAAATTACAAATGAGCAATAAAAAAACCTCTGAACCATTGCCGATTTAGGTCGGTATGACTCAGAGGGCGTGTGTTTTGAAGCATTATAACATGTGTCCGGGCTTTTTGAGAGCTAAAGTTGGGTCATTTCCCAAGCCACATATTTTCCATCTGTTCAAGTGATCTCCCCTTGGTTTCGGGAACCTTGCGCCATATAAAGACTACGACGAATAACGAGATGGCTCCGAATAACCAGAAGGTATTGGACGGACCGGCTGAACTCAGCAGAGGAGGGAATGCCTGCGATACCAGATAATCACCGGCCCATAGTGCCATCGAAGCGATGGCTACAGCTTTGCCGCGAATGCGGTTCGGAAAGATCTCAGAGATCATGACCCATACGATTGGCCCAAGCGATATAGCGTAGGAGGCCACGTAGATCAATATCATGATGAGTACGAGCGGTCCGGTGGTCAAACCCATTTTGAATGCGGCTCCAATAATGACCAAACAGCAGGTCATCAACGAGGTGCCGATTATCAGCAGGATTTTTCGTCCCGCTTTGTCGATCAGCCATACAGATACGATGGTAAACAACACATTGATCAACCCGATCCAGATGGTCTGGGTCAAAGAAGCGTCCGTACCGAGTCCCATTCCTTTAAAGATAACCGGCGCGTAGTACAAAATGGCATTGATGCCGGTAATATGCTGCATAATGGCGAGCATGACACCGATAAAGAGAGCGACCCGAATACCGGGAGCGAACAATTGTTTCAATGAGTTGTTCTCATTTTTGAATGATTCCTTGATATCAAGCACTTCCTGCTTAGCGGCTTCTTCACCGTGAATTTTCAGCAATATCGGCAACGCTTCATAAGGCCGATTCTGTTTAATAAGCCATCTCGGGCTTTCGGGTATGAAGAGCATCAAGAGCATAAAGATCAGTCCTGGAACAGCTCCCACTCCGAACATCCAGCGCCAGGCTGTTGAGACACCCCAGGCTTCATCCCCCAGGCTGACGATCCACGAATTCTGAAAATAAACCAGGAAAATGCCCGTTACGATCGCCAGCTGATTTAAAGCAACCAAACGGCCGCGGTATTTGGCAGGAGCGATCTCCGCATTGTACACCGGACAAACGGTGGAAGTGATGCCTATGCCAATGCCGCCGATCATGCGAAAGATAACATACCCGGTGAACGAGTCTTGAAGCGCAGAGCAGATCGAGCCGACGACGAATAAAAATCCGGCGGCCAGTAATACCTTTTTTCTACCGATCCTTTCACTCATGTAGCCGGAGAGAGCCGCTCCCGTGATACTCCCTACAATCAGACTCGACACCGCCCAACCAACCTGAAATTCGCTCAGCGAAAAACGCTGCTGTAGGAATTCAACTGCTCCCGAAACGACCGCGATATCAAAACCGAACAGTATCCCTCCAAGCGCAGCTACGATGGATACTAGCGTCACAAAAAGCATATTGGGTTTTTCCGATTGAAGCGCTTTCTGTTGAGCGCTTTCATTATGAATGATTACTCCCATATAATCATCTCCCCTCCAGATTCCTAAAACCTCATTCCGTTCTTCGAGGAGAAGTATAACATGCGCTTATAAAAGAAAGGCCGGTTATCGTCTTCAATAAACGGACCTTTTCACGCACGATTTTGGCTTCGGTTCCCGAATTGGAGACGGAGGGGCTAAATCTAGCATTACCTTGTCATTCGAGCTTAAAAAAATCCATGCCGATGGCCGGCATGGATGAATTTCTACTATTTTTGGCCTTTGAACTCAGTGGGAGGAACGCCCGTTATCTTCTTAAAGACACGGCTAAAATAGTTTGGGTCCTTATAACCCACTTCAAAGCTGATTTCCTTCAGAGCAAGGTTACCCTCCTTGATCAGAGAAATAGCTTTATCAATCCGTAGCCGGGTTACGAAGTCGATGAACGTCTCTCCGTATTCCTGTTTGAAAATTTTACTGAAGTAGTGGGGATTCAAATGGACAAAATCAGCCACTTCTTCCAGCGAAAGCTCATCGTTGAATCGTTCCTCGATATACATTTTCGCTCTGCCCAGCATAGTCAGTGTTTGAACCTCCCGCTGTTCGCGTATCCGTTGCAGTGCTGACATGACGTACGTCTGCTGAAGCATTCCATTCTCCGCTTTGACGGCAAGCACAGAAGCGTTTCCAGCCTCTGACGACTTCAGTTCGTCAAAGTGACAGTAACCTCCATCCCGCTTGCGTAGGGTGGAGGCAAAAACGGCTTCGAAATAGGACTTGCGAAGTCCTTCCTCGCCGCTATGCAGCGATCCGATTCCAATGGCCGTCTTAATGCCAAGTTGCTGGTGGGCAAGCTCGGAGAGCTGCTGAACGAGGTGTTTAACCAACTGGCGCCAGTCGTTTTCGCTGGTGGCAGGCGGCTTGCATAAAAAAGTGGCTACATGATGGTCGATCAGGGAGCTTACAATGGCATTCGGGCCATGTGTTTTTACATAGCTTCGGAAATGATCGTAAATTTTCTTTTTATCCTGCTCGTCCGTATATCCGTCAAAGGCGGCAATGATGGCGCTTCCCTGATCAAGAGGAAAGTCCAGCCATTCTGATAGCTGGGAAGCGCTCGAATCCACTGTCTGGTCGACCATAAGCATTAAAGCCAGCTCATTTTCTGCGAGCGGCATCAGCTGTGAGATTTTGTGCCTAAGCTCCAATTCTTCCGTACGTGCTCGCTTCTCGCACTCAATTTCTTCAATCAGTCGTTTCAGTGTGCCGATGATCAGTTCTCGCTTCGCCGGCTTCAGAATATATTCTTTTACGCCCAAAGAGAGCGCCTTCTGGGCATAGGCAAAATAATCGTAGGCAGTGACGAGCACGAATCGGGTATCGGGAAGCCGCTCCTTTAATTCACGAAGCGCTGCAAGCCCGTCGATTCCGGGCATATTGATATCCAGAATCGCAATATGGGGGCGGTGCTCTTCCGCACATTCAATCGCCATGCGACCGTTGCCGGCATGAATAAACCGGAATATCCCCGGCATCGCCCGTTCCACTGTCAATTCCAGTCCTTCTCTCTCTAAAGCCTCGTCATCCGCGATTAACAACCGATACATCAGTCTACTCACTCTCCTTCTTGACTGGAATTCGTATGGTTATGGTAGTACCTCGTCCGGTACTGCTACTGATTTCAACCATTCCTTCTTTTCCGTAGAACAACTGCAGCCGCCTAAACACATTTTGCATTCCAAGTCCTGTTGAACTGTCACTTTCGACTTTGCCTTCAAGACGGAGCACGGACAGTCGGGTTTCCTCCGTCATACCCTTTCCGTTGTCTGAGATTTCAATTTGTACATCCTCGTTCGCTCGCGACAACGTCAACGTGATAATGGCTCCGTCCTCCATATCTGCCACACCATGAAGAAAAGCGTTTTCAATAAATGGCTGGATCGTCAAGGCCGGAATTTGCTGCTGAAGAACGGAAGCGTCAAAGTGAAGATTAAAGAGAATTCTGTCCCGAAAGCGTGCCTGCTGGATGGTTACGTATTCGCGAATATGATCCAGTTCCTCCTGAAGTGTTACGGGTTTGTCCAGCTTCTGCAGGCTGTACCGTAGTAGATTGGACAGCGAGACGATCAGGTCGCTGGTTTTCTCCGCCCCTTCCAGGATCGCCAGCTTGGAGAGCACATTTAAGGTATTGAATAAAAAATGCGGGTTAATTTGATTTTGCAGAGCCAGAAGCTCCAGTTCCTTCACAAGCCGCCGCATTTCCAGACTCTGTTTATCCTTCTCAATGAGGATGCTCAAATCGGCGGACATTTGCGAAATGGCGTCCGACAGTACGCCTAGCTCGTCATCCCGTCGCGGTGGGGGCTTGATATTCAGATCACCTGTAGCGATTCGCTTTGCCAGTCCAACAAGTCTGCCGACAGGGCCAGTAATGCTGCGCGAGATCCAGATTGCAAGCAAAACCCCCATCAGCGCGTTCATGCCGAACAATGCCACTCCTAAAACGTTCATTCGCTCATTTTTGTTCCGAATGTTCTCGATGATCGGCCGGTAATAGGCCAGTTCAGCATCGATCAGTCGCTGTCCCTCCTCATGAATATAGCTGACGGTTTTCTCCGCTTCAATATAATGTTCAAAAGCCGATTGAGGATCTTGTGTATTTGCATCCAGAACTGCGGCTTGTTTCTGTTCAAGAAATGTGGTCAACAAATTCACGTAGTCCTCCTCGGCGAAGGAAGGGTCGGTCGAGTCGGAGACTTCTTGGATTTTGCCTTTCAACTGCATTAATTGGTATTCTGTCGGACCCTGCATAGCCTTATCGTCCCTTGGATTAAGCAGATAGGCATATAGGAGCTTTAAGTTGCTCTCCGCCGATTCGGAGGTTTGCTCGATGAGGAGAATGCGGCCAAGCATTTCATCGTAGCTCTGTTGTACGACCTTTCCGCTTTGGAATACAAAATAAGCGATGATATTGGCGAACACAACTAGAAGAGGGATGAACAGAAGCAGCTTCGTTCTGATCGTCATCGTCTGTCATCTCCGGACATGTTGTCGGGAGTGTCCGCATGCACTTCATATATCCTGGTGTATGTTAGTTGCTGGGGATCATTCCCCTTTAGATAATCATTCAGCAATTTTATGGCCTTAGCCCCCATTTCCTCTGGCTGTTGAACAAGGGTCAGTTCGATTTTGCGATCTTTGATTGCTTTCAACGTCTCAGCCATATCGTCAAAAGCAAAAATCTGCAAATTCCGCGCGCCGCGCCGCTCCGAGGCTTCCAGAATGCCAAGGCCGTCCAGCGCACTGAATCCGACCATGTAGCGGATCTGCGGATACCGGGTGAGCATGTTTTGGGCTTGCTGGGCTGCCTGAAGCCGTGAAATATTTGAGGAGCGAATCTCCACAATGTGGAGATTGGGATAGCGGCTGATCACGGAGCGAAATCCGGCAAGCCTAAGTCGCTGATTCTCGACGTGCTCGCTACTGATCATAACTCCAATGTCGCCACGCTCTCCAGAGGCTTTCGCTAACAGCGCGCCCATCTGTTTTCCTGCTCCTTCGTTATCCGTTCCGACGTAAGCCAGCCTTCGGGAGTCCGGTTCGTCCGTATCGATCGCGATGACAGGTATGCCAAGTCCGGCTGCTTTGTCGATTAATCGTCGATACTCCGGATCATTTATCCCTTGAACCAGAATTGCATCCGCCTTGGCAGCGATCGCTTTATCCAGCAGTTTGATCTGCTCGGACGGATTAATGCGGTCTGGACCGATATAATCGAGCCGCATACCGTACTGTTCCGCTTCTTTTCGGGCTCCTTGTTCAATGGACCGCCAGTAATAATTGTCTAGCTCTTGCGATATCAATACCACTTTTGTATCGGAACCCCCGTCGTTTGGTGAAACCGTCTTCAATTGTTCTGCAAATTGGTGGATTTGAAAGGAAGACAGAGTGAACTGAAAGAGCAGCCAGGCAAATAGCAGGAAGACTGGGATAAGGATAAATGTCCATTTACGGTTTGACATGTCTTGCTCCTTTGTAAATATTTAGAGACTTAACTCATTATACAGTAACCAAAGAAGCGTAGGCAGCTATCGCCAGCATAAGCGCGATTATTGAGGAGATGGAAGTCGAGCAGGCACTAAATGAATTCCGTGGAAAGATAGCATTGGAGATAGGCCCCTACCAGTAGGATTAGGACATTTTTAAGTCCAGAAACTGCTGCAGGGGCTTAAGTATATAAAAATAACCTCACTAAATCAGACCATGCTTTTTAAAGCTGTGAAACAGTCCATCTTCATCCACAGCATCCGTAATGTCATCTGCAATGGCTTTGAGGTCCGGTTTGGCATTTCCCATGGCAATTCCTAGGGCACAATATTCAATCATTTCAGCATCGTTCATCCCGTCTCCGATAGCAATGGTGTCTTCTTGGGATCTTCCCAAATGCTCAATAAGCTTTTCAATAGCTACGGCTTTATGAATACCGGGAACCATTAGCTCACCACTGTCTTGCCCGAAAGCAGATACAGTACATTGAATAACCTCAAATTTCCCTGCGAATTCCTTTTTGATTTGTTCAAAAGGAACATTTTTATTTTCCAAAAAACATGCTTTGTTCACGTCACTACGGTACAGGTTGTCCTCTCCTATAGTTAGGCCGGTGATAAAAGGATGCGGGCGTTGTTCTTTTTTTTCTCTGGCTACGGGATCATTGTCCACATCTCCATAGATAAGCCGTTCCACATGGGGCAGAAAGTTTTTACTCGCAAACAGTCCCCCGTTCGATTCCAAATAAAAGTCCAAATCATGTTCATCAAAGTAATCGACCATATGTCTAACATCTTCATCCGATACTTTGTGGTGATATAACATCTCGCCTTCGATTTCTACAAAGCCCCCGCCAGCTCCGATGATCCCGTCAAAACCGACCTCCATGATAAAATCATAAATCTCCGCTTTGGATCGGCCAGTGCATAAATAAATCAGATGTCCGTTCTTTCTCGCTTCGATACATGCTGTTTTTGCAGATTCGGGAATCATACCATCATCATTCACTAGCGTTCCATCTATATCTAAAAAGATAATCTTTTTGTTCATCTTAGGCTGCTCCTTGCTCTCCAATGTTTTCTTTTATGTTACTACATTTACCGCACTTAAAGTACATATTGAACTGAAAAAACACTAGATAGAAAGAGAGAAGTGGGATGGATCAAAATGGAAATGGGAAACCCTCTGATCACGCGAAAGTTAGGATTTTTGACACCTAAATACGAAACTGGTCATGATTTTGATAACGCTTTCCACAGGCCTATTGCTACAATGACGGTATATACCCATTCTAATTACCGGAGGTTGAATGCCGTGTCATTTAAAGTAGCTTTTATTGGAGCAGGAAGCATCGGTTTTACCCGTGGAATTTTGCGAGATCTGTTATCGGTGCCGGAATTTAATGATATTGAAGTGGCTTTTACGGATATCAGTCAGCACAATCTGGATATGGTTACTGAGCTGTGCCAGCGGGATATTCGCGAGAATGGTTTGTCCATACAAATACAGTCCTCTACGGACCGTAAGATAGCTTTAAAGGATGCCAAATACGTCATTTGTACGATCCGGGTTGGCGGGCTGGAGGGCTTTGCAACCGATGTGGATATTCCACTGAAATATGGCGTGGATCAATGCGTGGGCGATACACTGTGTGCAGGAGGGATTATGTACGGTCAGCGTGGTATTGCTGAAATGCTGGCCATCTGCAAGGATATCCGCGAGCTAAGTGCACCGGATGTATTGCTGCTGAACTACTCGAACCCCATGGCAATGATGACGTGGGCCTGTAATAAATACAGCGGTGTGCGTACAATCGGTCTATGTCACGGCGTACAGCATGGGCATCACCAAATTGCCGAGGTGTATGGTCTGGAGAAGCAGGATGTGGACATTGTGTGCGCCGGAATCAATCACCAGACGTGGTACATTCAGGCGTCACATGAAGGCAAGGATCTGACAGCCGGGCTGCTGGAGGCTTTTGAAAAACATCCCGAATATAGCCGTACCGAAAAGGTGCGCATCGACATGCTTCGCCGTTTTGGCTATTACAGCACAGAGTCGAATGGTCATCTAAGTGAATATGTACCTTGGTACCGGAAGCGTCCGAATGAAATTATGGACTGGATTGATCTAGGCAGCTGGATCAACGGAGAAACAGGCGGCTATCTGCGTGTATGTACAGAAGGACGTAATTGGTTTGAAACAGATTTCCCTAACTGGATGAAAGAAGAGCCATTGGAGTACAAGGCGGAAAATCGCGGTGAAGAGCATGGTTCATACATTATCGAAGGTCTGGAAACCGGACGTGTATACCGGGGGCATTTTAATGTCGTTAATAACGGTGTGATTTCCAATTTGCCGGACGATGCGATTATTGAAGCGCCTGGATATGTGGATCGGAATGGTATCTCCATGCCACATGTAGGAGACCTTCCGCTCGGTCCTGCTGCCGTCTGCAATGTAAGTATTTCCGTCCAGCGTTTGGCTGTCGAAGCAGCTGTACATGGTGACGACATGCTACTTCGGCAAGCGTTTATGATGGACCCGTTAGTGGGCGCGGTGTGTAATCCCAAAGAAATTTGGCAGATGGTCGATGAGATGCTAGTGGCACAGGAAGCATGGCTGCCGCAATACGGAGCAGCGATTGCCGAGGCGCGCCAACGTTTGGCTGCAGGCGATCTGATTCCAACCCGGCCTTATGAGGGAGCAGCACGACTTAAGGTGAAGACGGTTGAAGAAATGCAACTGGATCGGGATGCCGCCAATAAAAATGCAGGACAATCCGACAAGGGCAAGGATCGCGAAAAAGTGTAGAACAACAAGGGCAGAGATTGACTTCACAACAATAAAAGGGTGTTTTCACGGTCATGAGGGCCTGAAAACACCCTTTTGCTGTCGATAGATATAACGATTTGGCATAGTTGGCGTTCTGGAGTTTATCATTGTCGATTTAGGCTGACGGAAATTAAAGAATACGGTCTTGCTTTTTATGAATTTGCTCTTTTGCCGTCGATCCTAAATCTCCCGAAAGCTTGTTATAGCAGGGATGTTCAACAAATGAAGAAACCGACTTCAGAAAAAGAGGGGCCGTGATGAACCACTAGGGTGGCAATTCATATGCCTAATTAATAATGTAGTCCTTAATTTATTCAATTTACAGCAGATTTCCAGCTCACTATAATCTAACATAGGAGGTGACAAAAAGGGGAAAATGTGAGCGCATGCACAAATAGAAAGCGCTTACCTTTCGCAACTATGAACGCCACTTTTTTTGGAGAGAGTAGAGTAGGCGTAACTCACAATTAATCATGTAACAATCAGGTGCCGACATAGGAAGATTCAACAAAATCCACGGAAAGATAGGTGAAGCAATTGAAAACAAAGCAAGTGCTTCGTAAAGGAATGAAGTATGCTTTTGCGCTATCACTCGTCGCAAGCAGCTTTCTACCAGGTGCAGGATTTACGGATAAAATACATGCAGAATCCCATGTCGATAATCCTTACCAAGGAGCGACAAAATATGTTAACCCTGATTATGCGGCTAGTGTCGACACATCGATTGCCAAGATTACAGATGCGAACCTGAAGGCAAAAATGCAAACGGTCAAAACGTTCCCGACAGCCGTATGGCTTGATCGTATCGCTGCTATTAACGGCGGTGGAGGCAAGCTTGGCCTGGAAGCGCATTTGGACCAAGTATTGGCGCAAAAGAAAGGCAACATGCCGATTACGGCGGAATTCATTGTGTATGATCTGCCCGGACGAGATTGTCATGCCTTGGCTTCCAATGGTGAATTGCCGTTGACTCAGGCAGGTCTGGAAACGTACAAAAAGGATTATATTGACAAAATCGCTTCTATTTTTGCGAATCCCAAATATAAGGATATTCGCATCGTAGCGATCATTGAACCGGACAGTTTGCCAAATCTGGTAACCAATCTGGATACTCCCCAATGTGGACAAGCCAAATCTACAGGAATTTATGAGGCTGGCGTTAAATACACAATGAATAAGCTGAACGAGATTCCGAATGTGTACAAATACGTGGATATCGGTCACTCTGGTTGGTTAGGTTGGGATAACAACCGTACAGCAACGGTATCTCTGTTTACAACTATCTTCAAAGATACTAGCAAAGGTTTGTCCAGTGTGGATGGCTTTATCACGAATACAGCCAATACTTCACCGTTGACAGAACCGAATCTGCCTGATCCCAACCTGAATATTGGCGGGCAGCCGATCAAATCATCCAAATTCTACGAATGGAATCCTAATTTCGATGAATCGGATTTCGCTGAGTCCTTGCATAGAGATTTTGTCAATGCAGGCTGGCCAAGCTCGCTCGGCATGTTAATTGATACCGGCCGTAATGGATGGGGAGGACCTAACCGTCCGACTTCCGCAGTCGGCAATGATATTAACTCCTATGTAAACTCAGGTCGTGTGGACAAACGTTCGCACCGTGGTAACTGGTGTAATAGCAGCGGAGCAGGTATGGGAACGCCGCCACAAACGGCTCCAGCTGGCCATATCGATGCCTATGTCTGGGCGAAACCTCCGGGTGATTCCGATGGTTCCAGCTCACTCATTCCGAACGATGAGGGTAAAGGCTTTGACCGTATGTGTGATCCTACCTATACAACCAAGGATGGCACATTAACAGATGCTTTGCCGAATGCACCTATTTCAGGAGCTTGGTTCCATGATCAGTTTGTGATGCTGGTACAAAATGCGTACCCTGCAATCGTGCCTTCCACTGGTGGTGTGGACCCAGCGCCTACAGCTCCAGCTGTACCGTCTGGCTTAAAGGCCGTAGCTGGTAATGCTCAAGTGACGCTGACTTGGAGTGCGTCTACTGGTGCCGATAGCTACACGGTAAAACGTGCCACTAGCGAAGCAGGTCCTTTTACAGCCGTTGCCCCTCTTGTAACAGAAAGAGAGTACACAGATAAGGGACTGACGAACGGAACAACTTACTTCTATGTTGTAAGTGCTACGAATGCGAAAGGAACAAGTAAGGATTCTGCAACGGTAAGTGCTGAACCTAAAGGTACACCGACTGATCCAACAGAACCAGCGGGTGATCTGGTTGTAATGTACCGGGCCGGGGACACCGACCCAGCGAATAACGCAGTTAAGCCTTTCCTTAACCTGAAAAATAAAGGCACAACACCCGTGAAGCTGAGTGAGCTGAAAATACGTTACTATTTTACGAAGGATGGCAGCCAAGAGCTGCAATCCGTAGTAGACTATGCGCAAGTAGGCAATGATAACGTGCTGCGTACCATTACAGACAACTATATTGAAATTGGTTTCAGTGCTGCTGCCGGCACGCTTGCTGCTGGAGCGCAAACAGGTGATATTCAGATCCGCATGAACAATAGCGACTGGTCTAACCTGAACGAATCCAATGATTATTCCTTTGATCCAACTAAAACCTCTTATGCAGAATGGAACAAAGTAACGTTGTTCCACAATGATAAGCTGGTGTGGGGAATCGAACCTTAGGATTTGGCCAGAACATGTGCCCTTGAGTGATTGAAAAGTAGTAAAAGAAGGCTACGGCATAACTGTCGTAGCCTTCTTTTACGTCTTCGAATAAAGAATTTGATGACCAAGGGAATAAGCATTGAAATTGTGTATAATGAAAAAAAGAATGCTGTTTCTACTGTGGAGGGTCATCATGAGCAAAAAGTTAATCTTAGATGTAGATACGGGCATTGACGACGCGCTTGCTATTGCGTACGCGGTCCATTCGCCGGAATTGGAGCTACTCGGTATTACAACCACCTTTGGCAATATCTCGGTGGAGGAGGCAACACGTAACTCACTGATTCTGCTGGAAAAACTAGGGGTAGAGGCTCCGGTCGTGTCTGGGGCTCACAAGCCGTATGCTCGGGAGCTGTTCAAACCTTATTCTCGGCATATTCACGGTGAAGACGGTATTGGCAATCAGTTGAAAGGAGCGCCCTCCCGTCAGGCTGCGTCTGGGGATGCCGCTGATTTTATAATCGGACAGGCTCGTCGCTATGAGGGCAAACTTACCCTGGTAGCTGTGGGACCGCTGACCAATCTTGCGATTGCATTGGATCGCTGTCCCGAATTGCCCCAATTGCTTGAGCGCCTGATCATCATGGGCGGCGCGGTCACAGTGAAAGGGAATGTAACTCCAACGGCTGAAGCGAATATTTACGCCGATCCAGAAGCCGCAGCCTATGTGCTGGGAGCGGGCTTTTCGCTTACGCTCGTCGGGCTGGACGTCACGATGCAGACACTGCTTCCCCAGCAGGATGTGGACAAATGGCGTGAGCAAGGGACCGAGCTGGGCGCGTTTATGGCAGATATGACAGACTTTTATATGGAAGCCTATCGCAATTTCAGACCTGGCATTGCAGGCTGTGCTTTGCATGACCCTTTAGCCGTAGGGTTGGCTATTGACTCCAGTTTTGTGGAGACGCGTCCAATGCACATTGCCGTCGAGGTGGGCGATTCCACCGAGGTTGGTCGCACCCGTGAGATGCAAAATGAGAACGAAGCTCAAGCACTGACTACGGTTGATGTGGCACTTGAAGTCGATGCGGAGCGATTTTTGCGTCATTTTCTTAGCCGGGTGGTATAAATTAGCCGGGTGGTATAAAAAAATAATTCAAAGATTGCCGATGAATCTGCATCGGCAATCTTTTGTGCATACATGTTTAAGGGCTTTCATCTAGAGGTGGACTCACCGCTATAAAAATCCCACGTCATGGTATAATATGTGCAATTGGATAAAACTGCCAGACTACAAAGGAGGAGATTGATTGTGTTTTCTGCTGCTCGACGACTACCTTTGCTGGAACATATGTATAATCATGCCCCGACAGGAATCGTGATTTTGTCGAGGGAAGGGAAGTGCCTGTACGTCAATCCCGCCTTTTGCAAAATGGTCGGATATGAGCAGGAGGAATTACTGGATATCCGATATTACCATCTCTTGTATAAAGAGGCTCAGGATCAGCGAGGGTTGAGGGAGGCTTACGCAGGTTGGCTACAGGCTACGGATCAAGTCTATAAGACAGAGCTACGTTTGAAACATAAACGGGGAACATCCGTCTGGCTATCGCTGGAATTAACCATATTTGATGATGAGGCTACCGAGCAATCATATTTGATTGCGTATGCAATGGATATCACGGAGAAAAAGGACATGGAGCAGGTGCTTTCGGACAATGAGGATCTGTACATGCTGATTACCGAAAATACGCCGGATGTTATCTCATATAGCACGGCGGACGGCATACTCCAATATATCTCTCCTTCGGTGGAAAAACTCCTAGGCTATACGAAACAGGAGATGCTTGGGAAAAAACGATTGCAATTTTACCATGTCGAAGATGCCGATTACATGCGTGTACATGGAATGTTCAAGGAAACAGGCATCATGAAGCGGCGTGTTCGTCATAAGGACGGGCACTATTTGTGGCTGGAAGTATCGTACCGCATTATTCGGGATGAACGGGGCAGAATCAAGCGAGTTCTATCCATCGGACGAAATATCACAGAGCGCCAGAAGAGCGAGGAGAACCTGGCAAAAGCTCAACAGTTGGCGATGTTCGGCTCATGGGACTGGGATCTGGTCAACAATGTTATGCATTTTTCCAAGGAATTTCGCAGCATATTTGGCTATTGTGTCAAGCCAGTTGAAACAAGTATTGACGCGTTCATGGCGGCTGTTCATCCAGAAGATACAGAGCGCATGAAACAGATTATCACCAACGTTATATTGAAGGGAATACACGAAGAGACCTTTTACCGAATTGTATTGCCGAATGGGGAACAAAAGGTACTGCGTTCAATCTGGGAAGCTGAAATGGACGAGCATGCAGGCATGCCTGTTCAAATAGTCGGGATGATTCAGGATGTTACAGAGCACCGGGAAATGGAGCAACGTCTGCGTGAAAGTGAAAACCGCTATAAGTCACTATTTCAGCATAATCCACTCGGGATATGCGCCGTGAATATGGAAGGGAATATCTTGAGCGTGAATCCGAGTTTGGAGGAGCTTACGGGGTATACGAGGGATGAGTTGCTTGGAGCTGACATACTTATCATGGCTTCCTCTGAGGAACAGGACAAAATCAAGCATCACATGGAGCTGGCCCAGCAGGGTGAGACGCAAACCTATGAATCGGAATTTATACATAAGGAGGGGGAGCGTCTATTCATCAAGATGACGAATATTCCGATTTTCGTACAAGATGAAATTGTAGGCTGCTACGGGATTATAGAAAATGTTACCCCTCTCAAAAGCTACATTGCTCAAATTGAAAAACTCAGTAATGAGCATTCGCTTATTTTAAATGCCGTATCCGAAGGGATTGTGGGTTTAAGTAACGAAGGACATGTCCGCTTTATGAACCCGGCAGCTGTCGAGATGTTCGGCGTAGGATCGGCCAAACCGCTGAATGGCGCATGCATAGACATGATCCGCCATGCTGACGAAATTGGCAGTCATTTTCCGGACGAACAGTCCTCTATTCTTCAAGCGATTCGAAGTGGAGCCTCTTATCAGGCAGAGGAAGCAGTATTTTGGAAAAAAGGCGGGTCCAGCTTTCTGGCCTCCTATCGAATCAGCCCTTTGATGGATAATGGCGAGCGAAAAGGGGCTGTGATGGTTTTTGTAGACAGGACGAATGAAAAGGAGATCATTCGGGCCAAGGAGTCTGCTGAACGCGCCGATCGGGCCAAGTCAGAGTTTCTCTCTGTGATGAGTCATGAGCTCCGTACACCGATGAACGGCATTATAGGTATGGCAGGGTTACTCGCAGATACTGAATTGGATGAGGAGCAGCGTAGCTATATAGACATTATTACCAGTAGCAGTGGTGCTTTAATGCAGATATTGAACGAGATACTGGATTTGAGCAAAATCGAAGCTGGTAAAATGTCTTTGCTGCACGAATCCTTTGTGCTAGATGACGTGGTCGGCAGTGTGGCTGACCTATTCATGACGCAGGCTATGGAAAAAGGCATTGAGCTGGAATGGCATGTGGATCAGGAAATGCCGGGGATGCTGGTCGGTGATCATGTGCGTATTCGACAGGTACTAGTGAATTTGGTGAGCAATGCGATCAAATTTACGGAGCGAGGGCGTGTAAATATCTTTGTGGAGAGAAAGGCTTACAGCCGTCGTAAAAATAGATGCCTGATTGAGTTCAGTGTTACTGATACTGGAATCGGTATTCCAGCAGACCGCCAACATCTATTGTTTCAGCCTTTTTCCCAGCTTCATCCGGCACTGAACCGAAAATATGGAGGGACAGGCCTAGGCTTGTCCATCTGCAAAAACCTGGTCAAGCTAATGGGAGGTTCCATTGGTGTGGATAGCGACGAGGCCAAAGGAGCAACATTCCGGTTCCAGCTGGATCTTAAACTGCCGGAAGGGCAAACGCTTGCCAATATATGCCGTGATCAGCCTTATGATTCAAAGGAAGGCTAAAAAGACATAGCCGTGATGCAGGATGCATCACGGCTATTTTTGTAAGAAATGTTCAAAGAAAAGATTGACAAACTGTCCTAACTGTACTATTAATAATAGTACAGTTAGGACAGTTGAACATGTATAAATGAATTTGAGCCAGTGTTGAAAGGAGGAAGTCCATGTGTTCGAGCTGGATATCCGCAGCCGTAAGCCGATCTACGAACAGCTTATGGAGAAGGTCAAGGAAATGATCATGTACGGATCGCTTCAGCCGGATGAGCAATTGCCTTCTGTACGGGCATTGTCCGCTCAACTTACGGTGAATCCGAATACGATTCAGAAGGCGTATCGCGAGCTGGAACGCGAAGGATATATCTATTCCGTTCAGGGCAAAGGCAGCTTTGTCACGCCTACCCAGCAGCAGCCGCAACAAATGAAGCGGGATGAGATTCGGGTGGCATTGTTAAAACAGATGATCGAAGCTGTCCATTTCGGTTTTACACAGCAGGAAGTGGACGACATATACGTGGAAGCTATGCAAACAAAGGAAAGGGGGATGTCCCTTGATTGAATTAAGGGAAGTCACAAAGACATTTACAGAAGAAAAGGCTGTCGATCAGCTTGCCCTTACGGTAAAGAAGGGCTCCATTTTTGGACTGCTGGGCTCGAACGGGGCAGGGAAAACGACCTTGCTCAAAATCATTGCCGGAATTTACCGACCGGATACTGGCAAGGTGCTAATCGGTGGTCAGCCAGTGTATGAGCAGCCTGAAGTCAAGCAGCACATTCTGTTTTTACCGGATACCCCTTATTTTTTCCCGCAAGCGACAATTCGTCAGATGGCCCGGTTTTACCGCTCCATTTATCCAAGTTGGAGTGAGGAACGCTACACACAGCTTACGGATATTTTCAAGCTGGACCCGAAGCGCAAACTTCACCGTTTTTCCAAAGGGATGAAGCGCCAAGCCGCTTTTTTGCTTGCCTTGAGCTGCATGCCTGAGCTGCTGGTTTTGGATGAACCCATTGATGGTCTGGACCCAGTGATGCGTAGAATGATCAAAAATCTCTTGTTCCAAGAAACCGCTGCACGTGAGATGACCGTCGTGATCTCATCTCATAATTTGCGTGAGATTGAAGACATGTGTGATCATGTCGGCATTATGCACCAAGGTCGGATGCTATTGGAAAAAGAGGTCGATGACCTCAAATCCGATACGCATAAGGTGCAGGTTGCTTTTCGGGACAGCATGCATGAGGAAGCTGTCTGTAGCCAACTTTCGGTCGTACATAAGGAGCGAAGGGGCAGTGTTCTGCTGCTTATTATCCGGGGTGAGCGAGAGCGGATTGCGGAGACGATTGAAGCATACGAGCCGCATGTGTTCGATTTGCTGCCGTTGACGCTTGAAGAAATTTTCATTTATGAAATGGAGGACGCAGGTTATGACATCCAACCGATTCTTCTGTAGCGGCGGCGTAATTCGCCAATGCCTGAGACAGCATGGCTGGATCGGTCTACTGTACTTGGCGGGATTACTGTTTACAGTACCGCTGTCATTGTTTATGAGCATTGGTGATGAACAACCACGAGTGGTTTTAAAAAGCTTGTTCGATAGTACAAACTCGGGTAATGAATTGCAAAAATTGATTTTAATGACTGTACCGGTGCTGGCAGGTGTGATGCTGCTTCGTTTTGTTCAGCGACAGGGGCCATCCGATTTGTATCACAGCCTACCTTTGCGTAGAGAGCATCTATTAACGTCACATTTAATTAGCGGTCTTATTCTTTTACTTGTACCTGTATGGCTGACTGCGGGAGTAACTGCTTGGGTTAACACGTCAGTCGAACTGCCTTATATTTTTCAAATTAATGATGTTGGATCGTGGGCTTTGGTCGTGTCCGTCCTTACGATTTTCTTGTTTACTTTTACTGTGTTTGTAGGGATTTGTGTGGGACAATCGTTGCTACAGACCGTAGTAGTGTATGTTTTGCTGCTATTGCCTCAGTTTCTATTCATGATGATAGGGCGTTTTCTAGAACGTAATTTATACGGATATGTGCGGGTGCGAGAAACCGTTGTTCAATATATTAATGGTGGGGAGTTTCGCAGCAATAATAATGTTTGGGAAAACTTATCGCCGTTTGTACGCATTATGGACAACTTGCCACAGTGCGCCTTTTCCTACATGGAGTTACTTGCCTATTTAGGTATCTCTCTGCTGTTTGTCGCCTTGAGTTATGGTTTGTATCGTAAACGCTTGGTCGAAAAGGCGACTCAGGCCATAGCATTTCCTTTCTTACAGCCTTTGTTCAAGGCAGGAGTCATACTATGCGCCATGCTTATACTAGGCGATTATTTTAATAATGCAGGTACAAGAGGAGCTAATTGGTCGA
This sequence comes from Paenibacillus sp. SEL3, assembly GCF_054602585.1. Taxonomy (NCBI): domain Bacteria; kingdom Bacillati; phylum Bacillota; class Bacilli; order Caryophanales; family Paenibacillaceae; genus Paenibacillus; species Paenibacillus sp. SEL3. The sequence continues at coordinate 4,431,784 of NZ_CM137725.1, forward strand.
TTTTTGGGTATGCACTTGGAGCTATTTTAGGCTATATCGTTGTAGAGATGGTCATTCGCAAGACGTGGCAAATTATGCGTGTTCGTGCTTTAGTGGAAATGGTCGTGTACGGTGTGATCATGGGGCTGGTACTATATATCCCGGTTTCAGGTTGGTTGGGTTATGAGGGGCGGATTCCAACAGCACACTCCGTAGAAAAAGTTTATGTCGGGCGAGAGGAGCCTCTAGGGGGAGATGCAGAAAAAGAAGCGTATTACTCCCAAGACAGGGCCTATATCACCTCTGTGCTGAATTTACATCGAGAACTCGTACGTGCACATGCAGCTGGCGAGAAAATGTTGTCCAAAAACCTGGCCGTCGAATCGGCATTCATAGTCTACCGTTTGGATGATGGTTCCACCATGACTCGCCGCTATACATTCCCGGAGAAGCCTTTCCGGACAGAACTGACTAAAGTTATGGAAGCAGAGCCTTATAAAACGGTAAGATACAGGCTGGATAAGCTGCAAGGAAAAGCAGAGACGATTAATATCCAATCCGTAGATGATAGTGAAAGACGAGTGGTTTTAACCAATCCAAAAGAAACTCGTGAATTTGAAGATATACTCAGAGAAGAAGTATTAAATATGAGCTATAGCGAGATGCAATCAGAGAAATATCCATTGGGGAGTGTTTCTATTACAAATAAAGAGTCATCCTCTATCAATAACGAACCGAGCTGGCATCGTGAATTTTCATTTGAATGGCCGGCTTCCTATCACAAGCTTACAGGTTGGCTAGAGCAAAAAGGTTATGCGGATAAGGTGATCATTGATTCCAAGGATATTTTTTCGATACGGGCTGTTCCTATTATTGCTGAAGAGCTTGAACCTTATCAATCCAATCAGTATATTGAAGACTATAAGCTATTTAAAAGCATCCAACAGAAGCATAAAGCAATAACGATTGAAGATCCGAAGCTCTGGAGCACTGTACTGGAAAAGCGCAGACCCTATAGCTATACTCCAAATATGGCGAAAGGCACTTACCTGGTTCAGGTCAAGATCAAACCTTTATTTAGTTCAGACCCCCATACACGCTATTGCTATTTTACTCCGAACGATATGACACCGGAGCTTGCGAAGGCATTACCGACAGTTCCTTAAGTGGGACAGCATCTGGTTTGGATGGCATATGGACGGAGGTAGATAAACATGGGATGGTTCCGACACGACATATAACAACCTCACCGACGGGCAAGAGCTCCTCCACATTAGAGCTGACATAAAATAGATGTACAGAGAGATACAACGTAGAACATACAGAGAGAAGAGTTCAATAACGTACAGCTCAATGGTGGAGGAGCAAAAATAATATGAAATATACAGAAGATCGTGAATTTCTACAGTTCTTGGAGAATTATAAGCAGTCATTTTCCGGATGGGATTTTTCATTCATCTCGGATACGGGACGTGTGGCGAGCGAGCCCTTGGAATGGTCTTATGTCAGCAAGGCTATGAAGTTTATTCATTCATCCAAGGCGATGCTGGATATGGGAACAGGCGGGGGAGAGCTATTATCTCGGCTACGCCCTTTTCCAGAGATCGTATGTGCGACAGAAGCGTATGCACCGAATGTTCCTATCGCCAAGGAAAGATTGGAGCCGCTGGGTGTGCGCGTTATGGCTATACAGGATGACGATTCCCTTCCGTTTGGCGATGCCGGGTTCGACCTCGTGCTGAATAAGCATGAGTCATTTTCGCCAACGGAGGTGCGGCGTATTTTGCGACCAGGTGGGACGTTTTTGACTCAACAGGTAGGGGGCCTAGATTGTGCGGGCATCAACGACCGTTTGGGAGCACCTGATTACGAGTATGCGGACTGGACCCTTTCTCAAGCACTTGCAGGTTTGAAAAGCAATGGCTTCGAAATTTTAGAGCAGCAGGAACAGTTTCCGATACAGCGCTTTTACGATATTGGAGCGATTGTCTATTACTTAAAAGCAATCGAATGGCAGATTACAGACTTTCAGCCGGAGAAATATATAGAACAGCTATATGGTCTGTATTTAGATATTAAACGTGATGGCTATTGGGACGTGAAGCAGCACCGTTTTTTGATCCATGCCAGAGCAATATAAAGAAGATTCGATGACAAAAAGGCCTTTCCCGTGGGGGAGGCCTTTTTTGCCATACGCAGCTTGAGTAATTCATCGCTGGGAAGATCGGATAAGGCTTTTTTTTCCTCCTCTCGTATACTAATCTTTACCATAATTGTACAATGAAGAAGCAATGGCTTCTGTCTCATTTCATTCAATTAGTTATAGGGGGATGTACATGTCTGATCCAAAGGGAGTTATAACCAAGCCGGAAAAGGATGAGTCTGTTCGGACAGCATGGTTTTGGCCATGGTTGGGCGGTACGTTTATGTTTGGATTGTTTTCAGTCATGTTTAATGTAGTTTGGAGTATGGTTGTGGCACCCCAAGTGCAGCTTCTACTGAGGCATGAAGGTGTAACGGATACAACTGTGATTGTAATACTGCTTCTATATGCATGGATTATCGGTCTCATCTTTGCAGCTTATGGTGCCTTGAGTGCGCGTATGTCCAGCATGGGCAAGCTTTCGCTGATGCTGACCGGGCTATTATCATTATTATGTGGGCTGTGGTTGTGGATTGTAGGAATACAAGGGTCTGGTGGTCAACCTGCTGAAGTGTCGGGAGGGGCGTGGGGGCTCTTTTCATTCTATCATGCTTGGGCGGAGCCTGTGTTAGAGGTATTGGGTCCATATACACAGCATGGCGAAATCTGGTTTCTACTGGCTGCACTGCTGCCGATAGTTGGCATGGTAGTAGGAGTTGGGGTGAATCGTTATCCAGCGCTAATCGACAAGAATGGTAAGGTGGATCATAGATGGCAATGGATTGTTGCTGCGATATCTGCTGCGCTCGTCATTGTGCTGACGATTACACTGATGCTTCCTCAACGCCCATACATTGCAGAGAGAGATTTTCCGGTAGTTGACGGGGCTACAGCGGCCATTCCGTTTGCGCAGGATATGCTGCATGAACTGACCGGAATGAGCAAGGCGCGAGCAGCGCACGAACTGAGATTCAACACGACCCATCAGGCATATGTCAATTTGATCAAAAAGAAGGCGGATCTGATTCTGGTGGCTGGTCCTTCCGATGAGGAACTGCGGCTGGCGAAAAGTCGGGGAATACAAATGAAGCTCACACCCATTGGGTGGGATGCGTTTATTTTCCTCGTACATCAAGACAATCCGGTTAGAGGACTTTCTTCGGAGCAGGTTCGCCGTATATATGAAGGGGCTATCCGCAATTGGAATGAGGTAGGGGGCAAGGATCAGCCGATCATTGCTTATCAGCGAGAAGAAAATTCAGGCAGTCAGACATATATGCAAAAGAAAGTGATGGCAGGCCATGAAATGGCTGACCCGCCACGTGAACTACAAATTGGCATTATGGGTGGTATGATTAATGCAGTCGCAGATTTTAACAAGGATCACAACGCGCTCGGATATTCATTTTATTATTTTGCAAATGTGATGCATAATCGTCAAGAGGTCAAATTTTTGTCTATTGATGGAGTGAAGCCGAACAAAGAGCACATCCGCTCGAAGCAATATCCATTCACAGCTCAACTGTTTGTAGTCACACGGGAAGGTGAGAAACCAAGCCCTTCGATGCAACGATTACTCGAATGGCTGCAAAGTGAAGAAGGAACTCGGGCCATCGAAAAAGGCGGCTTTGTTCCTGTAAACTCGTAATCCTGTAACGCTGGTTTGCATTCAGTCCATTCCGTATATTCACCTTAAGAGTGAAACGAAGACAGCAGGGTAATACATAGAATATACATGGCTGTGAATACAATACCCGCACAGCCATGTATATCACCAACATAAGGGGATGAACGAAAATGAAGAAAAAAACATCGGTCTGGGTGCTTTTACTCGCCGTAGCCATAGTGACAGCGGGGTGTGAAACAGGCTCACAAACAAGTTCGCAAACAGGACAAACGGCTCAAAATGAGCAAAAGGGTGCCGTCTCGGCACAAGCGAATGGTTCGGGAGCGACTGTAGATACACCGAAAATAGGAGGACAAGCAACCACAGACACTACTATAGCGAAAGTCCGCATGGACAATATTACCGCGTTGCGTTTGATCGACGGCCAATCCGGCTGGATCGGCGGAAATGGCTGGATTGCCCGAACGGACGCGTCTGCATCCGGTTCAGTCGGATCGACGTGGAATGTGCAATATCAGGGCCAAGGTACGGTTCAGCAGATTTTTGCCTTGAACGGGCAGCAAGGCTGGGCTGTTATGGCAGACAGCGGATCGCTGCTGGCCACTCGCGATGGCGGCAAACGCTGGGAGGTTGTTGGGACTGTACCTGAGCAAGGGCAAACGGGCTTTTTACACTTTGTATCATCCAAGGAAGGGTTCAGTGGCAACCAATATACGAAGGATGGCGGGCAAAGCTGGTCTTCGCTCCCCGTGCCTGGCCACATGGTAGGACAGCCATATTACCATGATCGGCAAAACGGCTGGGCGGTTACGCAGGACACAAACCGTTCATTCCAGATTTTACATACCGTTAACGGGGGCCAAAAGTGGACTACTGTCATGTCACGGACAACGGAGGCGCCTCTAAATGGAGCCATTATTCGTTCGGTAGAACGTGGCAACGCATGGATCGAGCTGGTTGGAGATACGGGGATGAATCAGACGTCGTATTCGCTTTGGCATACTGCCGATAGTGGACAAAGCTGGCGTCCTGTACTGGCGAATGCCACCGCTGGCGGTGGCCCGGCACCAGGTATTAGCCAGCAAGACAATCAGGTTCCTAAAAATGAAGGGGCGGCACCAGGTATGCTCTATGCGGTTAATAGCAGTACCGCATGGATGGGCGGTTATTGCGCACCGTGCGACAAGCCCAATACGATTGGCTGGACGACTGACGGCGGCAAGACGTGGAACAATGGAAAGCAAGGCTTTGACGGTTATGGCGGTCAGCAAATCGGGATGGCAAATGCCAAAGAAGGCTGGGCTATTTTTTCGGACTCAGAGCAGGCCCCAGTTATGTACACTACCTCGGATGGTGGACAGCATTGGACGCAGAGCCATGTATTTGATAAGCCTGTGACACCAGGCTCCTAAGGAGGGAATGCATATGAGCCAACATAAGAAAAGTGTGATCACATGGACGGACGGTCGTGAAGTACCGCTCATCGGGCAGGGCACGTGGAATATGGGCGAAAAAGCCTCACTTCGGCAGGAGGAGATGCGTGCGCTTCAACTTGGCTTCGAGCTGGGCATGTTGCTGGTGGACACGGCTGAAATGTATGCGGAGGGCGGCGCAGAAGAGATCGTCGGAGAGGCCATTCAGGGGCGCCGGGACGATGTCTATCTTGTCAGCAAGGCTTACCCTCATCATGCGGACCGCCAAGGACTGGCTCAAGCGTGCGAAGCGAGCTTAACCCGCATGGGAACGGATTACATGGATATGTATTTGTTGCATTGGCGAGGGAATATTCCACTGGAAGAGACAATAGAAGGTATGGAAAAACTGCGTGAGCAGGGCAAAATCCGCAGCTGGGGAGTGTCCAATCTGGACAAGTCCGACATGGAGGAGCTATGGAGCCTGAGTGGAGGCGAAGCCTGCGCTGTCAATCAAGTGCTGTATCACGCGGCTTCGCGGGGCATCGAATATGATCTGCTACCATGGAGCCGTGCGAATGGAGTGCCTGTGATGGCCTATTGCCCGATTGCCCAAGGTGGTCGCCTGCGACGGGGCCTGCTGGAGCATCCTGTTATGGTAGACATTGCTGCCAGCCACGGGGTAACTCCATCGCAAATTGCGCTTGCGTGGGTCATACGAGACGGTGATGTCTGGGCCATTCCGAAGGCGGTACAGGAATCGCATGTACGAGAAAATGCAGCGGCAGCAAGTATTCGGCTCACCCCTGAACAACTTCAACAAATAGACGAAGCTTTTCCTCCGCCGATGCGGAAGCAGCCGCTGGATATGGTTTGAGGAAGGAGGAGCCCATGACAGAGCGAGAGACAGAACTGCATGAGGTAGATGATCATCTGGATTATGGATTATCCGTTGTATTCATCGGCTTTAATCCCAGCCTGAAATCAGGCGAGGTAGGACATCATTATGCGAATCCGCGCAACCGCTTTTGGCGCATACTTGAGGGAGCAGGCTTGACACCTCGCTTGTACAATCCATCGGAAGATCGGGAGCTGCTGAAGCTGGGCTTTGGTTTTACGAACATTGTTTCCCGTCCCACGAGGGGAATGGAGGACATTGCACGCGAGGAATACGCCGAAGGACGTCTGAAGCTATACGAGAAGCTAAAGGAATACCGCCCGAAGGTTGCTTGCTTTGTCGGCAAAGGCGTGTACACCGAATACAGTAAAAGATCCAAAGTAGATTGGGGATTTCAGCCTGAACCGCTAATTCCTGAGATGCATGAATTTGTGGCACCTTCGTCTAGCGGACTGGTGCGCATGTCGCTGGAAGAAATCACAGATATTTATCGCCGTCTTCAAACGTTCCTTTCGTCAGAAATATCTGAAATGCAGTAAGTACGGTGAATATAGCTAGTACAAAAAGAACCACACGCTTCGGTCCCTGCTGGGAAGAGCGTGTGGTTCTTTGAGCTGTTTCTATTGTAAGGCTTTCGCCTGCCATGCCTGTTCCACGGGAACATAGGGATATCCCAGATCACGTGCGACCGCTTCGTAGGTAATATGTCCATTCAGGACATTGGTGCCACTAAGCAGTGGTTTGCTTCTGCGAAGCGCCTCCTGCACACCCAAATCTGCGAGCTGGAGAGCAAAGGGGAGTGTCGCGTTCGTCAGGGCCAGCGTCGAGGTTTGCGGTACCGCGCCCGGCATGTTTGCTACCGCATAGTGAATGACGCCATGCTTCACATAGGTAGGCTGGTCGTGTGTCGTAATGTGGTCAATCGTCTCGACAATGCCGCCTTGGTCGATGGCGACATCCACAATCACAGAACCGGGCTGCATCGTCTGTACCATGGCTTCCGTTACGAGCCGCGGAGCTTTGGCACCAGTGATTAGGACAGCGCCGATCAGCAAATCACTTTGCGCCACGGCTTCAGCAATGTTGGACGGGGTGGACACTAGCGTATGGAGCTGATTGCCAAAAATATCATCCAGTTGGCGCAGTCTTGGCAGGCTTAGGTCGATTAGTGTCACATCTGCCCCGAGACCGATGGCGACCTTGGCAGCATTGGTACCGACCACCCCTCCGCCAATAATGGTCACTTTACCGCGTTTGACCCCCGGCACACCTGCCAGCAGGATGCCTTTGCCACCCTTTGGTTTTTCCAGCAGTTGTGCTCCAATTTGTACAGCCATTCGACCGGCAACCTCACTCATCGGAGTAAGCAGCGGGAGGCTGCCCTCAACATCTAGTGTCTCATAGGAAATAGCGGCTACACCGTTGTCTGTTAAAGCGCGGGCCAGTGCTGGCTCGGCGGCCAAATGCAGATAGGTGAATAAAATCAATCCTGGTCGGAAATATCCGTATTCAGAGGAGAGCGGCTCTTTTACCTTGATGATCAGATCCGCCTGGGACCACACGTCCGCAGCTTGCTGCACAAGAGTCGCACCCGCAGTGGCATAATCTCCATCCGTAAAGCCGCTTTCAACACCTGCGTGGCTTTCCACAAACACATGATGTCCGTGTTGGATCATTTGAGCTGCACCTGCGGGCGTTAGAGCGACACGATTCTCATTGTTTTTAATCTCTTTCGGAACCCCAATTTTCATTTCATTCACCTCTCCTAAAAATAATGGTTAAGAAAATTTCACTATCATTTTTATGCAGCCTGCTGATTAGTTACATGGACTCAAGCCGATAAATGCAATTCATGTTAGATTAGGTACAGTTTACAAGGGGTGAAGCTCCTTGACATCATACATTTTGTCGGATTATCTGACTTAAAGGCTCGACTTTTTGATGAATATATGTCATGTAAAATGACATAAAGACATATACATAAGGAGAATGCCGATGAACGGTAAAAAAACATTTACCATTGCGGATGTGCTGGAACGTCCCGTTTTCCGGCGGGCGAAGCTGGCGGCGGGGGAACAGGGCGTACATCGCCGTGTGGGTTGGGTCCATGTGCTAGAAATCACAAATGTCTCTCCGTTTGTGAGCCGTCATGACTTGATTTTGACGACCGGCCTGTGGCTTACCCGGAAGGGGGAAGAGCGCGCCGAGTATATGGAGCAACTGATCCGCTCGGAAGCTGCGGGATTGTGTGTGGAGCTGGGCACGAGCATTCATGAAATCCCTTCTGAAATTCTGGAGTTGGCGGAACGACATCACTTCCCGGTCATCGTATTTGAGCAGCCAGTACGTTTTGTTGAAATTACACAAGATATTCATTCCCTACTTATTAACCGACATCATGAACTCCTAAAAGATCTGGAACGATTTTCACGTCAACTTCAGCAGGAAACCCTGCGCAGTACTGATATGAGCGCCCTCTTGCGTGTGCTCCATGACTATGCAGCCCGGCAGGTCATCTACATGTCTTCCATTGATACCAATCGATTCGTACCTTCCGTCCAGCCGGATCTAGCGGACCGTATTGCAGATTTTTATGCCCATGAAGTGGAATCTAGTATGACCGCCGATCGGGAGGGGCATCTGCTGTTTCACCTGAATGAATCCACTGCCGTGTTGTTCCAGCCCGTTGTATGCTTCGGTCAGGTGTTTTCCGCAGTAGGTTTGGTGCTGCATGGTGAAATGCCGACAGAAGAAATGTCGCTGCTGCTCGATTACACGGCCAAGGCAGCCGCTACATTGGTGCTGAGAACACAGTTTCTTGAAGACCGATTGCTGCGTAATCAAAATGAATTGATTCAGGATGTGCTGAGCGGGCAGCTTCCCAGTGAAGAACAGGCCCAGACCCGAATGGGCCTGCGATTGTTATCGAAGGGACAGTATTTATTTTGGGCAGGGGTCATTGAGGTGGAACATCAGGACAAAGATGCCAGTCAGGTACGCAAGGAGTCCATCAATCAGGATGTGCTAGTGCTACTTCGTTCATTGTTGAAAAAAGAAACGTTGCACAATCTGTTGATGATGAAGGGGAGTCAATGCTACATCCTTTGTGCCAAGGAGGAATTAACACTACGTTCCGCAGCGCAAATGAAAAAAGTGCTTGCCCATACAGTTCAATATATTCAGAACTATGCCGCAGGACAGCTTGATAAGGTGCGCATTCATGCAGGCTTTGGTAAGGTAAGGCATCGCATGACGGGGACGGATCGCAGTTTTGAAGAGGCATATGAGGTCATTGAAGTGACACGAAGCGTCCCAGTCATGAAGGATCGGTTATTTTACGACAGCATCGGAATCTATCAGTTATTGAAGGCGGTGCCCCGCATTCCTTTTCTACAAGAGTTCGTAGAGGATCATTTGGGTGGACTGATTGCGCATGATCGTGAGCACCATATGCAGCTTTTGGATACACTGGATGCCTACTTTCAATCCCATGGTTCCAAGCGTGATACCGCCGGAATTTTGTACATTCACAGACAGACCCTTTATAATCGGCTGGATAAAATTAATGAAATCATAGAGGGAAATCTGGCAGACCCTGACAAACGTCGTTGCCTGGAAATGGCACTACTGGCTTACCGGATGCTGCAGGCTGAAAATTGATCCTAAATAACTAGTTCTATTTTCCATTCTACTCATTTACAATGCGTGTTAACACTGAGATAATAGAAGAGATTACGGAAATATCTTGAAAGGGGATTAATATGAATATAAAAAAATGGATTGCCGTCCCTCTTATTCTGTTAATGGTAGCTTTGACAGGTTGCCAGGCAGTAGGCGGATTTGATGTAAGTAAAAATTTATTGGGAACACTTGATGTGAAATCCCAGCAGACAACGGAGAAAATCTCTCTTAAATTGACTCCCAAAGAAGGAATCACGCAAGGAGATAAGGAAATCGTAGATTTGATTAATTCGATTTCCGTCACTGTGGATGAAGCCAAAGTACAATCGGAGGAACTTGCTTCTGCCAAAGGTACATTGCACATCGATAAGTATAATTTGCCGTTTGAACTTGCTTTAGACCGCCAAGGTTTGGCTATTCAACTGGAAGGTGCCAAAAAACCTTATTACATATCTCTGAACTCGCAAGAGAGTTTGAGCGGTCTGCCTGCTGGATTTGATCCATATGTATATTCCAAAGACGTGAGAGAACTGACGAAAACAGCCGCTGCACTTATGCTCAAGCATGCGCCTAACCCTTCGACCATTTCTGCAACGTCTGTAACCGAGGAAGTATACGGTGAAAAAGACAAAGTGAAACTGACCCATCTGCATGCTGAACTTCGTGGTGATGAGCTGGTAACATTGGTAAAACCGTTCCTGGCGAATCTGGCCAAGGACGAAGCAGGCTTGAAAGAGCTGATCGGGCAAGCCATTGATATGACGAAGACGATTGCTTCCGGCATGAATATTGAAGATAGTGATAAAGTAACAGCGGAACTGAGTGCTAACAAAGAAAAAATGGTCAATGAGGCTTATACCGAAGTTAAAAAATATTTGGATCTAGCTGTTGATCAATATGATGTAGGCGTTAGCACCATGTATGCACAGTCCCCTGAAATCAAAACGGTCCTGAGTGCTAACACGGTTCTGAAAAGCGACATGTATTTTGATGAAAAAGGAAATGTTCGCAAAGCGGCAACAGACCTGACGGTTGCTTTGCCAGATGTGGATGGTCTTCCGGTGAAGTCCTTCACAATTCTGACCGAAACTCAATCTTGGAACGTCAATGGTAGTGTGACGGCTGATAAAGTGGATATTTCTAACGGTGTTATTGACTTGAATAAACAAGCTGAATTAACTCCGGGAGCGACGCTGCGCAATTTTGAAGCGAATTCTCCGATCTACAACATTTTAAAAAATGATTTGGAAATTACAAAAGTAGAAACAACTTTCGATCCTAAAGACGATTACTACGTCTTGGAGAATCGTGGTGGTACTGCCTTTATTCCATTGCGTGAACTGACAGGCGAACTGAACTCCGAGTTAAAATGGGATGCAGCTGCCAAACAGACTACTGTAATTGATGATATTACAGGTAAGACGATTAAGCTGAAAAGTGGCTCCAAACAGGCTGTATTGGAAGGAAGCACATTGACGCTGCCACAAGCTCCATATACGGATGAATATGGCACATTGTATGTTCCTTTCAAATCAGTTGCCGAGGCGCTTGGCGCCACAGTAACTCGTAACAGTGATGGAGAATATGTACTGAAACGCGACTAAAAAGAAATTCAAGGAACCGGCCCAATTAGGGGCTGGTTCTTTTTTAGTTATATTGATAAAATGCTCAGTAAAGCGATTAAAATAAGCGCTTACAAATTTAAAAAGTGCCATACTTTTATACAGGGGAAATTGAGATAATGATAGTATCATTCCAGCATAGTAAAACACATACAATTAGGGGGATATACAATGAAAGATATGGAACTATTGAATTCCAGAGAGGGGCAAAGGGTGCTTGCCCGAATGTATGGTCAACAGCAAATTTCTGAGCAAACGACTCGATATGAATCACTTATACAGGCGTATCGGGAGCATTTTGGTATAGGGGACATTGAACTGTTTAGTGCTCCGGGACGCTGCGAAATTGGCGGAAATCATACAGACCACAATCATGGGAAGGTGCTGGCAGGCAGTATTACACTCGATACCATCGCTGCAGCTGCTAAAGTGGAGGAGTCTGTAATTACATTTTTTTCTGAAGGCTATAAGACGAAGTACGTCATCGATTTAACCGACTTGTCGCCAAAACCGGAGGATGACAGTACGATGCTGTTGGTCCGCGGTATTGCCGCTGGCCTGCTTGAATTCGGATACCGTATCGGAGGATTCCAAGCTTATATATCAAGTAATGTATTCTCTGCTTCAGGTTTAAGCTCTTCCGCTTCTTTTGAAATGTTGATATGTACGATATTAAATCATTTTTATAACGAGGGAGCGTTAGATGCCGTTGCTAAATCCAAAATTGGTCAGTATGCAGAAAATGGCTATTGGAACAAGCCGTCGGGGCTGCTCGATCAGATGGCTTGTGCGTATGGCGGCTTGATTTCCATTGACTTTGAAAATCCCAAGGAACCGATCATAAATCCTGTTCATTGGAATTTTGAACAAAACGGATATTCCCTCGTTATTGTAAATACAGGTGGAAATCATGCCGATTTAACGGACGATTACGCGGCAGTGCCCAACGAAATGCGTGCAGTGGCACAATCTTTAGGCGCAACGGTTTGCCGTGACTTATTGCCGGAGGATCTATATGCCAACCTCAAGATGGTCAGGGAAAAAGCAGGAGACCGTGCAGTGCTGCGGGCGTTGCATTTTTTTGAAGAAAATAGACGTGTGGATGAACAGGTGAAATCACTGGAGGAAGGGCGCTTTACTGATTTCCTGAGGCTCGTTACTGAATCTGGTAATTCCTCATGGAAATGGCTCCAAAACGTATATAGAAGTGGGATTGCGCGGGAACAAGACGTATCGGTTGCACTGGCTTTAACCGAAATGTATTTAAAGTCAATAGATAACAGCGCATGCAGAGTACATGGTGGTGGCTTTGCTGGTGTCATCTTGACGATTCTTCCGAATGATCATGTGGATGATTATAAGGAGTGGATCAGCGGCATGCTGGGAACTCCGGTACTTGTTGTCAACGTCCGTGAGGACGGTGCCGTTAATGTTAGTAATTTGATCAATGTTGAACGGACTCATTGCGAGTCTACAAACTAGTCAGTCAGTAGAAGACTTTAACCCATGGGTTAAGGTCTTCGTCCTTTTTATCGCCGATACAGCTTGGGTTTGCGTTATAATAAAGAGATGATAGTTTTAATGAAGGAGGGCCTGTCATGGCTATATACCCGTCCTGGTCCTATTCGCAATCGAGGGCTCAAACGTTCGATGAATGCTTACGCAAATACTATTATCATTATTACGGCTCGCATAATGGCTGGAATTCGGCACAGGGCACTGAAGAGCAAGTTACATTGTATCGGCTCAAGCAACTGAGCAACTTATATATTTTATTCGGGAATATTACGCATCAAATGTGTGAATCCGTCATACGTGGATGGATGGAAAAAGGGGCTATCCCGCGCACAGCATACCTTGAGACAGCTATGAAGAACATGTTGAATAACAGCTACAAGGAATCGCTACACCGTGAGCCATGGCTACAAGATCCGAAAAATCGCGTCATGCTGGCGGAGGTTTATTACGACGACGAGGTGCTTCCAGAACGGATCGCCCTTATTAAGGAGCGGCAGCACGCGGTGATACACAATTTGTACCGTACTGCGGTTTGGCGTGAACTGCAACAGGGAAAGGCCCGAATTGTAGAAGTGGAGAAGTGGGATACGATGCTCCTTCATGAGACGAAGGTGTATGTCAAAATGGATTTGCTCTACCGTAGAGACAATGGAGACATGGTCATCGTGGATTGGAAAACAGGCAAGGAAGGCGATTTTTCCGACCAGCTTTTTTTGTATGCTTCCTATGTGCAGGAGCACTATCAGCTTCCTTTGGAGAAGATTGAGGTACGTGTGGAGTATTTGATGACAGGAGAGCATGAGGTATATCGTCCCGCGCAAGAAGATATCGACAAAGTGGTTGGTAATGTAGGACGATACATCGATGAAATGAAGTCCTGTCTCGATGACGATTACTATAACCGCCCCAAGTCCGAGTCTTTCTTCACTCCGATGCCTTCACGCAGAGCGTGCGGAGGCTGTAATTTTCGTGAGGTGTGTAAGTACCGAGCGGTGTGAAATGACTTGATCGCCTTTGCCACCGGATTCCTACCCTAATTAAAGCTAGTGAATCCGGCCATATGGCAAATCTATAATTCTTCTATATTTTGAAACCGCTTTATAATTTAGATGACGCGAGGTATGATAAGGGTATTATTGGAAAATGTGAAGGAGGAAGTTAGGAAGATGACGAGTACAGAACACGCACGTATTCTATTTCAGGGAGATTCTATAACAGACGGAGGAAGGGGACGAAATGAGGATGCGAACCATTGGCTGGGTCAGAGTTATGTGTATCTGATCGCAGGTGCATTGGGGAGCCGTTTGACGACCACACAGCCAGAATTTGTGAACCGGGGAATTTCGGGGGATCGAGTTTCAGATTTGTATGCACGCTGGAATGAGGACATGTTTAGCCTGAAGCCGGATCTGCTCAGTATTCTAATCGGAGTGAACGACGCCTGGCGTATCGTCGAGCAGGAACCGTCCGGGGTGACGGACCGATTTGAACGAGCGTATCGCCACCTTCTGGAGGAAACGCGTGAAGTGATGCCTGATCTGGGACTCGTGCTGTGCGAGCCGTTTATTTTGAAAACAGGAGCTACCGAAGCGCGATGGAACATTTGGCAAGAAAAAATAACGGGGTATCAGCGTATTGTACGTCAGCTAGCGGACGAATTTGGTGCTGTATTTGTGCCGCTCCAGAGCATGTTGAACGAAGCCGCTACCCAGGCGGACGCCTCCTATTGGCTGCATGACGGGGTTCATCCGACAGCGGTTGGGCATCAGTTGATAGCTGATCAATGGATAGATATCGTGCAAAAGAGTCCGCTGGCGATTCGCTAACAGGGTCATACATAGTCTACTCCTTGTCATTTTTGGGTAATACACGATTATGGACATCATTACTTATGTTATGGTTCCATCCAAAAATGAATGTCAAAGGGGGTGCTTCTTGCTTCATCATGAACGGAGCAAGAGAGGGCTATGGAAACGATAAATATCATTCTGGTTATATTACTTATCGCATTAACTGCTTTTTTTGTGGCCTCGGAGTATTCCATTATTCGTGTGCGGGTATCTCGCATCAATCAATTGGCCTCAGAAGGTAACAAAAATGCGAAAGCTGTTAAAAACATTTTGTCTCGGCTGGACGAGTATTTATCTGCTTGTCAGCTCGGAACGACATTAACCTCAATGGCGCTAGGCTGGCTAGGGGAATCTACTGTTGAACATCTGCTACACCCCCTGTTTGTGCTGGCTCATATTCCGGCAGGCCTGACGGGAGTGCTCTCCTTTTTGCTGGCTTTTCTGATCTTGACCTATTTTGAGGTGGTCATTGGGGAGCTGGTACCGAAAACATTCGCCATACAGATTGCGGAACCGATGGCATTGTTTTTTGCCCGTCCGATCACGATATTTTATAAAATGACCTATCCTCTGAATTGGGTTCTTAGTCGTTCATCGCGTGTCATTACAGGTCTCTTTGGGCTCAAAAAAGTATCTGAAGAAGATGCAGCACTTAGTGAAGCTGAGCTTCGTTTGGCATTATCTGAAGGTTTTCGTAGTGGTGAAATTACACCGACAGAATATCGATATCTGAACAATGTATTTGATTTTGACGACCGTGCAGCGCAGGAAATTATGGTACCGCGCATCCACATCCGCTCCATCTCCCACCAGGCAACAGTGGCCGAGTTTATGGAGCTGATCGAGGACAAAGTTTATAATTTTCTACCTGTAGCTGAACATGGCGACCGGGATCGTGTTATCGGGATGATTCGCGTTAAGGAAGCCCTGCATGATTTGGCACGTGGGCACAGCACAGGGAATACGACGATGGCTTCTTATATTCATCCGGTGCTTCAGGTTATCGAGACGGTTCAGGCTCGGGATCTGCTGATTCAGATGCAAAAACGGCGCATTCCAGTAGCGGTGCTGGTGGACGAATATGGTGGAACATCTGGACTTGTCACACTGGAGGATATTATGGAGGAGATTGTTGGAGACATTCCTTCCTATACCGACACCGAAACCCCCGCAGCGTTAACTCCACTCATTACAAAAACAGATGATCATCGTTACATACTCAAATCACAGGCGCTCATTCATGAGGTCAATCGGCGCTTGGAGACGGATATTGAGGCCGGGGACGTATATACGATTGGTGGATGGATGCTTTCAGAGCGTTTTGATATCCAGCAAGGAGACAAGCTGACCATCGGTTTATGGGAGTTTACTGTACTGGAAAAAAACAGTCACCAAATAGACACAATTGAAGCGATGAAGAAAGCAGTCGTTGAACAGAAAAATGACAATGATTTTTAATAATGGAAAATGGCTTTGTCGAGTAACAGCTTGCTTAAGATGTGACGAATAGCCTGTAAAGCTTGTGGCAACGCAATTTGTCCATCTTAAGATGCAAGCTGCTACCTGGTAACATATTGTTTTTTGTAATTAGGATAGGGGACTTAAGACTCTGTATCTTTATGCTCATAAATATATCTGTCTGTGAAAAATTCTACTAGAAATGTAGCAATTTTATGGTAAAATGGAATCAAATTTGAGTTTTTTGGGGTGGGCTACAGTACATGAAGATGTCACTAGGTACGAAAATGGTTACTGCATTTGTCTCAATTTCTGCAATAACCTATGGAACAAGCGCTTTTTTTATTTTTGTACTCAAGGACTGGCTTGCTCAAGGTACACAAGAATGGGTGTACACTTCGATCATTCTGTTATTGGGTGTCCTGTGGAGTGGCATTTTGGGCTGGTTGATCTCAAAATTACTCACGCGGCCCATTGTTAGGTTGGCGAAGGCGGCAGAGGAAGCTTCGGCGGGGAACCTGTCTGTTGTGATTCCTGAACGTCGCTCGGAGGATGAAATCAAAGTTCTGTATGATGCATTTCGGCACATGATGCTGAACATTAAAGATATGTTCAATGAGATCTCGTACAGCACCAGAACCACTTCGCAAAGTGCGGAAAATCTGAGCTTGGCTATTGTACAGGCTACCACACAAATTGAGTCCATGTCTTCGGTGGTAGAAGATATTTTGAATGGCGTGGAGCAGCAAAAGCAAGCATCTGCCCAATCGATTAAAACAGCAGACCGAATGCTGGGCGATTTTAAAATGATGCGTAGCAAATCGGGACATATGCTGGAACTGTCAGGCCATATGGAGCATTCAGTAGATTCGACGCAGACCGTATTTTCATCCCTGATGGATGGAATGGGAGAGCTGACAGCATCACATGGTCGTTCGCAGCAGGTAATTGCACGACTGGAAAAAGAAGCTTCCCAAATTGAAGCGATTACAAGCACCGTGAAGGATATTGCTGAACAAACCCATTTGCTGGCGTTGAATGCTTCTATAGAAGCGGCGCGTGCGGGAGAAGAAGGGAACGGGTTTGCGGTAGTGGCTCACCAAATTCGCGCACTTGCCGCTCAAAGTACGGAGTCTGTGCAGCAAATAAATGCCATCGTTAGCCGTGTGCAGTCACAAATCGTAGAGACAGTGCAGTTGATGCATCAGCAAACGTCATTGGTCAGTGCCGAGGCGGAACGGACAAGCTCTGTGGATCAGACGCTGAACCATTTGAACGCTATTGTACGTGAATTTGTCGAGAGCATCCGTTTAATGGAAGAGGCCGTGACGGAGCAGACGAATCGGGTAGATCAAACCTTTGAGCAGATCCATCGTATTCAGCAAATGTCTGGGGCCTTCTCTGAAGGGGCTCACAAAATTTATACAGCTGCTCATGAGGAGACAGCAATTATGCAGGAAATTTCGTCTTCTTCCGAGGATTTGAAAGTGCTTACGAATAAACTCATGATGAAAACACGTGGAATGCAACTATAATCAGAAATCGTCATGTGAGGCATGATATATACGAACAAAATGTAGCCGCTATACACCGGAAAACGCAGCAAAATGGTTTCCCGGTGTGTAGCGGCTATTTTTTAATTTCAAAAAACTCACATTGTTTTCTAGGGTGGTAAGCCAGATCACTGACGCTGGATTGCACGACGATGGTTTGATCGTCGAAACGGATTATGATTCCGCCAGAGCCAATCAATTGGTCATCCTGAAATACTCGGACACGAAGATGACGTTCCAGTGCCTCATTGAAATCCTGATCTGTAATTAATCGGCGATTAATGGCCATGAGGGTTCTCCTTTGAATATAATATCTTTTATCATAAAGGTAAGGTATTGAACAAGCAAGAAACGCGGCTAGAACATAATTGGCTATTGGTTATAAAATAGAATGCAATGAAGCGAGAAAGAGATCGAGAAAAAGATCAAAGGGGGCTAGCTATGGATAGGTCGTGGTCAAGGCCTTGGTTTGATGCCAACGCGCCAGAAGGGTTCGAGGCTTTTTCTCCGTCACATGGGTTGGCTGTATTGGGACTCATTGTTTGCGCTTTGCTGCTGTGGCTGACTAGGGGATGGATTCGGTCGAACAAGCCTGTAAGTGAGGGAATTCGCTGGTTGTTAATTACAGTCCTCATTCTGTCAGAGGTGACTCTGAATATTTGGTATGTGATGCAGCATATTTGGGATGTCCAGACTTCATTGCCATTAGAACTGTGTAGTGTGACACTGCTGTTGTCTATCCTGATGCTCATTTTTCGAAGCCGCTGGTTATATCCGATCATCCTTTTTGCCGGAATTGGAGGGGCGCTCCAAGCAGTACTCACGCCTAATTTGGCATATGCCTTTCCGCATTATCGTTTTATCCATTTTTTCGTAGCTCATAGTGCTATTATTTTGGCAGCCTTGTATATGACCTGGATAGAAGGACTCAAACCGACATGGAAGAGTGTGGGGGGAGCTATGCTTTTTCTGAATGGCTTGGCGCTGATAGTGTGGATCGTAGACGATGCTCTCGGTGCTAACTACATGTTTCTAGCCGGAAAGCCGTCGACACCGTCGATATTGGATGTTTTGGGGCCATATCCTCTGTACATTCTGGCAGAAGAAGCCATTGCACTGCTGTTCTTTTCGCTTCTGATGCTGTTGTTCGAGGTGCTCCCGGGAGGCAGGCTGTATGTCCGCTTTCGCAAAGGAGCTGTGCATGGTGCTGATAGGTCGACATCAAAGCCGTTGTAAAGCCATATGAAAGCAGCCTTCTCCACAAGTATCTGACCAAGGATAAGGCTGCTAAGAATGCTAAGAATGCCTAAACAATAGTACGCCTGGGGATAACGTTCTCCATTCTAATACTTAACGCAGTAGTGATTCTGCTCCGTCTACATAAATTTCCGTACCCGATACATGAGATGACTCGTCTGAGGCGAGAAACAGGACCAGATTGGCAACCTGCTCTGGTTCACCAGGGGCATCCTCTAGCGGATGCTCTCCGCCCTTCGGAAATTCGACTGGAATTTGTACCTTCTTCAAGTCTTCCGAAGGGTATGTGTTATTGTCAATTTGCGTGTCGATGGCTCCCGGGCATATCGCGTTGACCCGAATTTTGTAACGTGCCAGCTCCAGCGCTGCCATTTTCATAAACGCAACCTGAGCTGCCTTGGTGGAGGCGTAGGCTGAGAATCCAATACCCGAAAAGGTTCGATTACCGTTGATGGAGCTGGTAATGATAATGCTGCCGCCGCGTTCTTTCAGGTAAGGAACGGCATATTTAACAGTAGCAAAGGTGCCGCGAAGATTAATGTTCATCGTGCGGTCCCATTCCTCTAGCTCCAGTGTCTCGATAGGGGCCATGGTGCCGTTAATGCCTGCGTTGGCGAACACGATATCCAACTTTCCGTACGTTTCCACGACTTTAGCGAACCCCTGCTGAATCATATCTGGCTTGGAAATATCACATTCCAGCACAAGTGCTTCACCGCCAGCCTGCTCAATAATTGCTTGGGTCTCCTCTGCATGCTTGGATGTCCGATCCAGCATGACCACCTTGGCGCCTTGTTCTGCAAAACGGATCGCGGTCGCCTTGCCGATTCCTGAACCTCCACCACTGACCACTGCTATCTTTCCTTGCAATCTCTGCTCTGCCATTGACTATTCCTCCCATTCCGTTCATAAACTAAACCTGACTCGTTATTCCATACCTCTGTACGTTGATGGTGAAACAGTCACCGCTGGATTTCACCCCATTTGCGAAATATGGTAACATAGGGAACCAGCAGGAACTTATAGCAGGAACACGTATCGGGGAAGACCGGGTGACGGAGGTGGATCGAATTGAGCTATAACGCAAATGACCAACCCGAATCGACAGACGCTATAGCACTGACCGGAAAAGTGAAACCGTGGGCACTGAGCGGCCCCAGTATTCAAATCGATCCGTTGTTTCCCTATTACGCGAACCGTTCGCGGGACAGTATAGCAGATGAGATCGCCCTTGCGGGCTACCAGACCGTTCATTATTTTGTCGTGCGTGAAAATGAAGTGGATGGAGCGCTTGTTGCTGCTTTTCAACGCAGAGGCATAGCGGTGTGGGCGATGGTGCTAGGCAACGGTTCTTTTGGCGTGTCCCAGCTGCCGCCGGAGTGGAAAGGATGGCGCATGGAGCTGCTGCGCGAACCGAACGACGGGTTTCAGCGGCTTTCGCATTTTGCCCAGGAGTATGTGGAATGGAAAAAGAAAGCTGCTGCCCGGCTCGTCACCGACATTCCGTTCGACGGGTTCGAGGTGGCGGAGCCTTATTTCCCCGAATGGAACGGGCTGCGCAGTGGAGTGTACGGGGATATTGGGCCACATGCACAGCGCGCCTTTCGCGAGCGTAGCGGTGAGGACATTCCGGATTTTCGCGACAAGCATGCGCGGAATTATTACCGGAAGGTTCCGAAGCTGTACGCGCAGTGGGTTGATCTGCGTGTGGACGCCGTGAATGGCCTGATCAGCGAGCTGGTAAACGGTGCGGGTGGTGTGCGAGATGTCCGACCGGACATCTGTGTGGCGACATGGTCGCTTGCTGTGAGCGGACGCGGCGATGTCCCCGGCCAGCTACGGGAATGGCAGGGTCTTGACGCGGTAGCCATGATCGGGTGCGTAGCCCCGGATATGCACGTGCTCCAGACCCATTGGCCGGACTGGATGCGTCGCCGTCTGCCGCCGCAGTATACCCACGGCTACGCCCGCATCGCGCAGTCGATACGGGCCGCTTATCCGGGTCTGCCCCTCGGGGTGCAGGCGGATATCGGTTCTCTCGCGCGTATGGTTCGGGACCGTGAGTGGACGCGGCGGTTTGGCGCTGCCGCCTTGGAGGGCGGGTACGACGCCTGGACCGCCTATGAATACCATTTGGGTGGTTACATGTACGATGAGCCGCCCAAACCGCTTAAGGCGGAACGATCAGCTGAAGATGAGGTGGTTATTTCTTTCAGCAAGCGGATTGCTACACCGTCTGTAGATGAGCTGCGTATATGGAGCCGGGAGGACAGAGCAGGTACAACACGTGACCTGAGCCGCCACCTAAGGAAG
Source organism: Paenibacillus sp. SEL3 (assembly GCF_054602585.1). Classification (NCBI taxonomy): domain Bacteria; kingdom Bacillati; phylum Bacillota; class Bacilli; order Caryophanales; family Paenibacillaceae; genus Paenibacillus; species Paenibacillus sp. SEL3. Next base: position 4,453,095 of record NZ_CM137725.1, read on the forward strand.
GATTCACTAACGTTGTTGGAGCTTGTGGATGCCGTAGCAGACGGAAACCGTCTATTGCTGCGTATACGCAATTTACCAGCGGGGGCGTTCAGCTTGCGCCTTGATGGTGTACAGGATACACCGGAGTTGTGGCTGTTTAAGGGGAGAAAGGTACATCGCAATCTGCCAGAGCATGAAGTGAAGATACCTTAAAATTTGGGTAATAACAAAATAACAGCTGTATAAACGGCTCATTTGCCGTAGCATTATTGAGTTGTATATATTAAGGCAACATCTTTTCAAAACATAAATAAATAGTGGAGTGAAAAAAGTATGTGGGATTGGGATTATCTGATTCGGGTCATGTTCGCTGGCTTGTGCGGTGCGTTAATCGGCTATGAACGGAAGAGTCGGATGAAGGAGGCAGGCATTCGCACGCATTTCATTGTCGGTATTGGCGCAGCGCTCATGATGGTGGTATCCAAATATGGGTTTCAGGATCAAGCCGTCTGGTCTAACCTGTCGCTGGACCCTTCCAGAATAGCAGCGCAGGTTATAAGTGGAGTCGGCTTTATCGGCGCAGGGATGATTTTCACACAAAAAAATAGAATCAAAGGATTGACCACAGCCGCAGGCATCTGGACTACCGCCGGAATCGGTATAGCCGTAGGTGCAGGAATGTATGGGCTTGGTGCAGGTGTGACGTTGTTTATTTTAGCGGCTCAGTCCTTGCTCCATAGTCGGTTTTATCAGATGGCTACCCCGTCTACGCGACAAGTGGTTGTTCAGGTCGACAATGAACCGGGCGTACTGAATCGGATCAAAGAACTGTTGGAGCACAAGAAGCTGACCATTCACAGTTTTCACGCCGAGCGCATCAATAACGGTGAACAGTTGGTTATTCATATGCTTCTAAAGCTGTCCCGGTCAGAAGGAGTGGAGGAATTGCTGTCACTGCTGCAAGAGATGGAAGGTATTCGTTCAGTCGAGACCAAGTCCAATTAGACGAATTTACTGCTCATACAGTAGTTTTTTTGTCGAACGCTGGCGGCTCTTATAACGGAAAAAAACTTTAAAAATAATGATTGAAAACGCTTCCTTTTGTGTATATACTCTTACTACATCATAGAGGCAGCAGCTTAGAGAGCATCAAGGGATAAGCAAAAACGACCTCATGCGTATGCACAAGGTCGTTGCTGTTATCCCGTTTTGAAAGAGTGATTTGAATGTCTTACTTTACTTTGACTGGAGCTGGATATTTTTTACCTAGCGTATCCACAGTTACTTTTTTCATCGTAGCCGGTTGGATCGGTTTGTCATTGCTATCCCGTTTGGAATTGACGATAGCATCGACCACGTCCAGCCCGGACGTTACTTTACCGAAAGCGGCATATTGACCGTCGAGGTAGTCCGCATCGGCAACCATGATGAAAAATTGCGATCCGGCCGAATCCAGATCCGCTGAGCGGGCCATGGATAATACGCCACGTGTATGTTTGAGTGTATTGTTAACACCATTGCTCTTGAATTCGCCTTTAATACTGTAGCCGGGGCCACCTGTACCGTTACCTTGCGGATCACCACCCTGAATCATAAAGCCTGGGATCACACGGTGGAAAATGGTGCCGTTATAGGCTCCCTTTTGTACCAAAGAAATGAAATTGTTAACCGTGTTCGGTGCTACTTCCGGATACAGCTCAAGCTTAATTTTCTTGCCATCATTCATGACAATCGTGACAATCGGATGGGAAACAGCCTTGTTCTTGTCTTTAGTCGCAGCAGGAGTTGAAGTGCTTGTCCGGCTGGCAGCTTCCACATCGGCCGCTTTTGTACCGCATCCAGCAACCAGCACGAGCATGATGGCTAGTAGGCACAGCGTGTACCATGGGCGTATCGTTTTTCGGTTCATTGATATTCCTCCTGAAAGGTTGGATGGTGTAACATCCTAATTTAAAGTTTGGGGGCAGCGCAGAACACTTTTCCATTTTCTATCATACCTTTTTTGCTGGGGATAAGGAAATACGGGTTTGAAAGCCGTATTCTTGACCCATACTGCTGCTATTCCCAAGGAAAGGGGCAGGATCATGATGGAGGTAGACAAAAAGCTGGCAAAAGGTCTCATATGGGGTATGGCGTTCAGTCTGCCGGTTTGGGTAGGGGTGCTGTACTCAGTACAACATATTCGTGACTGGCTATAACATAAAGCGTAAAGATAGGCCAAAACCGTTATGGTTTTGGCTTATTTGTATTTGTGCCAGTCCAAATTGCTGTTATTCAGCAGATGCTCAAAGTTGTTATCTAGCTTCTTCTGTTCAGCTTTTTTTGCTTCGACGGCACGCTGCCGTTCGTCTTCTTTACGCTTGTCCTGTTCTGCTTGGGCTTCATTGGCTTGAGCCTTAAGTTTATTCAGCACATCCTGACTCAACAGATCCTTTAACGTAGCAGGTTTGTCCTGAGGCGCAGGAGCAGGGGAAGACGAATTTCTCTTCTTAGCCATGTCATCATCTCCATTCCATTCGATTATATCAGCTTCTTCACGGTTGTTCCACGATGGAAGGATGAGGGGGGCGGTAGACTTTTCTAATTGAGGGGGTAATAATGGAATGAGCAGAAGGGACGTGTGGCATCATGCATCTATATTGGAAGCGAAACCTGGTCATTTTGTGGATTGGAGTGTTGTTTTGCAGCATGGCCTATTCCGTGTCTATTCCGTTTTTACCTATTTTTCTGAATACGGAAATGGGCGTAAATGATCATTTGGAACTGTGGTCGGGGACTGCCTTTGGAGTCACTTTTTTAGCCAGTGCGCTGATTGCCCCATTTTGGGGTTCGCTTGCAGATAAATATGGACGTAAGCCGATGCTGATTCGTTCAGGCTTTAGCCTGGCGGTGTTGTACCTGATATGTGCTTTTGTAACAGATCCGTATGTGTTCGTAGGAGTACGGTTGTTTCAGGGTCTTCTCTCCGGGTTTATTCCTGCTGCGATTGCGCTGGTCGGAACGGGTTCGCCAGAAGAAAAAACGGGCTATGCGCTCGGTATAATGGCGACCGCTGGGGCGACAGGCAGCATTATAGGTCCGTTGATTGGTGGTGTGGTGAGCCATTATTATGGCAATCGGAATGCCTTTTTCTTCTCTGCAGCTCTTGTACTGGTATCTGCATTAATTGCGACCTTTGGCGCTAGAGAGGACAGCTTCAAGGGAACCCGTACCCGCTCGCATGTTCGTGATGATATCAAGGAGGCTATTGCTAACCGGCCATTGTATTTTTTGCTTATTTTGGCCGGGATAAGTACCTTTTCCGTTATGATATTGGAACCGTTAATTACAGTATATGTGCTTGAGATGGGAGTTGACCGCAGCCAAGCTTCTCTAAGTTCCGGGATTGTATTCTCAGCCGTAGGCATTGCGGCGGTGTTGATGGCTCCTCAATGGGGACGGATTGGGGGACGGACCGGATTTGCACATGTGCTGCTGATTGGACTGATCGGTTCGGGAATCGGGAACATCCTACAATTTTATGTAACCAACTTCGTTGGTTTTGGTGCGCTTCGGTTTGGATATGGATTGTTTTATGCGTCCGTTATGCCTGCTATCAACGCAATGACTGTGGAGGTCACCAAGCCGGAGTTTCGCGGACGAGCCTTTAGCTTGAATCAATCAGCCACCCAACTCGCGACCATGGCGGGGCCGTTGATTGGCGGCATGCTTGGCAGCTGGATGCCAATCCGCTGGATCTTTGTGTTAAACGGTGGCATATTGCTGCTTGCAGCGTTGTTGCTATGGGCCAAGGGAAAAAACGTTTTTCCGGTTTCAGCCAAGAAGAACGTCACGGATCAGGATATTCATTCTGCCGGATAGGAGAATGACAGCAGATTGTCTAATGGCATAAGCTTAAGGTTCCTAGAGCAGGTCTTTTTTTGCGCGATTAGATAATTATCCCAAACCTTTACTTTTAGTATACTTATTCATAACCCTCTACACTGATAATATGACAAGGAGGGATATATTATGATAAGAGACGACATTTTGCGTCAACAGCTTGAGAATGCTCGTCAAAAGCTGTATATTTTGCAAGCAAAACATGGTTTTAATCATGCCAGTGTGCTCAGACAGTCTGTAATTATGGATAACCTCATCAATCAATATAACCACCTTTTTTATATAAAAGAAAAAAAACCGACGGCATAAATGTAACCGATGGGCGAGAAACTTTTGGTAAGGTCACTCGCCCTTGTATTGTAGCGCGGATACTTATAACAACGATGCTTGTTTTAACTTTTCTAACTAGTGCGCAATCTATCATTTTAGGTACGGTTTGTTTGATGGGCACTTAGTAAAACACCGATAATAACGACCAAACCGCCGATGATTTGGCGCCATGTAATCGTTTCTTGCAAAAGCAACACAGAAAATAAGACTCCAAATATCGGAACCAAATTCATCAGAGAAACGGAACTGCTCGGTGACAGCTTGATTAATCCGTAATTATAAAGCAAAAACGCGATAACGGAGCAGAATACACCCAGATATACTAACAACATAAACGATCCTGTTGTTGGAACCTGCCAACGATCCTTTTCTAATAGAGCCAACGGTATAAAAAAGATACTCCCTGCAACGGTTTGATAAAAAGATAACGTCACGGGTGGATATTTGTCCACAACCTTACGCGTCATGAAAGTGTAAAACGCCCACGCAAAACCCGTTCCAATCAATATTAAATTTCCGATGAGTTGATTCTTACTATCCGAACTTTCGCCAACTGAAGTCAAGAAATATACTCCGATCATGGCCAGTGCTATGCCGCAGATTTTATATTTGGATAATTTCACTTTATACAAAATAAGTTCAAGCAGCGATGTAATTGCGGGATATGATGCAACAATTAATGCTGCGTTGGAAGCGGTAGTCAGGCTAACCCCTATATTCTCCATTGAAAAATAGAGAGTGATTCCCAAAACACCACTAAACGAAATCGTAGCCAAATCTTTTGGCTTTACTTTGACATGTTCTTTTTTAATCAGCAAAACGATACCTAGCAAAACGGAAGCTATAATAAATCTGGATAGACCCAAGGTAAGAGGGGGGAACGTCGTGTAGGCTGCTTTGGTGGCAATAAACGATGTACTCCAGATCAATAGGGCCAGGATCGTAGAACCGTAGTAAATCCTGTTGCTTTCGCTGTGATGAGCTATGACTTTGTTCAAGTTAAATCCTCCCTGAGGTAATCCCCTGTGAAATACAATAGTTGCTACTATAGTGACTACTATAAAAACGTTACTAAAAAGATAGTGTGTATATCAGTTTTTGTCAAGGGGAAGTGATATAGTAAGGATGAACACGAATTGAGGAGAAGACGTCATGAAACCAAAACCAAATATATTAGAAATTCTACGGGATTTGAATTTTAGTGAATATGAAGCCAAGGCTTATGTGACCTTATTGGAAAGCTCTCCACTTTCGGGATACGCCGTTTCATTGAATTCCGGGGTTCCGAGATCCAAAATTTACGAGGTTTTGTCTGGAATGGTCAACCGTGGGGACATCATGGTCAGTCAAGAAAATACGCCTCTGTATGTGCCGCTTCCGCCACATGAATTGATTGCCCAGAGAAAACGCAAAGCAGAGCAGATTTTCAATGTGGCGCAAGAGAGTTTGGAGCAGTACACGGCATCATTTCAAAACAGAGAGAATATTTGGAATATTTCGGGGTATGAAGCCATTATCAATCGTATAAATGAAGGGGTAAAAGGAGCTAAACACCGAATTTTATTGGAAATTTGGAAAGAGGATGCCGAGGTGTTCCGAGATGCCTTAGAGCAAGTAGCCCAACAAGGAATTGAAGTGATCATTGTAGCGTATGGGGAGCTTAACTTTGATTTCGCTACTGTTTACCGCCATGATATGAGTGAAGAGATTACGTCCGAAATTGGGGGGCGGTGGATTGTACTTAGCATAGACGACCGGGAGGTCGTAGCTGGCATACTTTCACTAGGAGATGACAGCCGCGCTGCATGGACGTTGCATCCGGGTCTGGTGATGCCGATTACGGAAGTGATTATTCATGATATTTATATCATGGAAATCCTATATGAGTTCCGTGAACAATTAGAAGAGAAATTCGGCCCTAATCTAATCCATCTCCGCAATAAATTTGCTATGGGTCCGAATGGCAAAGGATATTATATTCCTTTGACTGAAAAAAGCATGAAACGTGTATAGAGATTGTCTGAGGTCCGATGTGCAAAAATAAACAGGCCCATGGAGTGTTATTCCATGAGCCTAATTTTATTGGATGTTGTGTTCTATTATTTTACGGTTACAATCACACGTTGATAATGCTTTAAAGGATGTTTTCCATTGTCCTGTACTTCTGCAATGATATGAAGCGTATTCCCTGACTTAGCATCTGCGGGAACTGTGAAACTAACTGCATTCGTATCACTACCTTGCAAGTCAATCGTGTTTACTTTCTCTCATTTTTGTTCCCCACTCTGAACGCTCCTATGATGTTTTTTAGGATTATGACCATGTAAGTATTCTTTTTATTCAAGATTTAGGCATAAAAAAAACCTAAACATATATATGTCTCAACAATAGTTGAGCATATATACATTTAGGTTTTGCCTGCATGATCAGTCACAATCCTGATCCGATTTTACATCAATGTCCGAGAAAATGAAAGCGGTTTACAAGTCCCAGCATAAAATTAGTTTTACGCTTTGAATAAACCGGATTCTTTGACTTCAGATAGGAAGTTGTGGAACTCAGGAATGTTCAGCTGTTGCTGAGCATCGGACAAAGCGACTGCCGGGTTCGGATGGACCTCCACCATGATACCGTCGGCTCCAGCAGCCAGGGCAGCTTTGGCGCAAGGGGCCAGGATGTCCTTACGGCCTGTCGAGTGAGTCACGTCCACCAATACAGGCAGATGACTTTCCTTTTTCAAAATCGGAACAGCGGAAATATCCAGCGTGTTACGCGTCCATTTTTCGTACGTACGGATACCGCGTTCAATCAGCATGACTTGCGTGTTACCACGGGAAACGATGTATTCAGCAGCATGAAGGAACTCTTCCATTGTTGCAGCCAGTCCGCGTTTGAGCAGAACCGGAGTTCTTGTTTCACCCGCAGCTTTGAGCAATTCAAAGTTGTGCATGTTACGCGCACCAATTTGAATAATGTCGATGTATTGGATCGCTTCCTCCAAATGTCTTGGATCGACGATTTCACTGATTGTAGCCAGTCCGAACTCATCACCTACACGTTTGAGAATTTGCAGTCCTTCCACGCCCAGTCCTTGGAAATCGTACGGAGACGTACGTGGTTTAAACGCGCCACCACGAAGAATCGGCACACCGGCTTCCTTGAGAGCCGCACCTACTTCACGAGTTTGCTGGTAGCTTTCCACCGAGCATGGACCTGCGACCATGATGGAGGCTTTGCCGCCTACCAGCGTATCTTTAACCTTAATAATTGTGCTATCTGGTTGATTTTTGCGGCTGACGATCAGATGTTTTTTGTGTTCTTCTTTTTGATAGTTCAAAGAAGCCTTGAAAATATTTTTGAACAGTTGGCGAATCGTAGCATCGTCAAAAGGCCCACGGTTAGCCGCGATCAGCTTGTCCAGCATTTGTTGCTCACGTACCGGATCAAAGTCAGGTACCCCTTGAGCTTCCTTCAATTTTCCAAGTTGTCCGGCCAGTTCAGCGCGTTGGGACAGCAGCTCCAGCAATTGCAAATTTGTAGCATCGAGTTGTTCACGCAGCAGCTCCAAAGAATTTTCATTTGTAGACATACAGTACTACACCCTTCCCGAATTTAATTTGTTTTTTCTGTCAGTCCATGGACTTTTTTTGCAGAAAATAACACAAAAAGGCACTCGCCGCAAGGGACGAATGCCGTGGTACCACCCTAATTACAGAAGTATACATACGAATCGTCAACGTCGTTCAGTCGACAGCAGTAACTTCTGAGCTTGATGCCCGTAACGGGGGCTTCCGGAAACCTCTACTCGGACAAAGGAATGAATCCTTCTGTCGGTTCAAGGCTCGACTCGGGAGTGAATTTCAACGCGGGATTGCGGTACGCTCTCAGCAATTCGTACCTTTCTGTGGGAATCCGTTAGACGTTTACTTGTCTCCGTCGATGTCTTTGTTCATGGTATTCAAAAGATTTGACCTTATTTTAAACAAAGTAGGTACAGAAGGCAAGCCCTGATTATCAGGTTCAAGTTTTTTCCCTTGAATTGCTGCCCTTTTATTTTCCTTGATCCCTGGGTTCGGGATTCGCAGATGCGACTCCTCGTGGGTTATCTTCGGTCGAGGTATCGTCCGTATTCGTCTTGTCCGCAGTCCTACGGTCGTCTGCTTCCACAGGATTCAAGGCTTTATACCGTTTGTATTCCATATCGGCCTGAGACATCGGATCTTTATACATAGGAGATCAGTCAACTCCTTTCTGTTATACACTACATTACCCGCATAGCAGTATGGGTAACCGTTTTCTTTCACTCGATAAAATGAAGTGGTTAATCCAGCATATCGTCGCTTTCCAGTTGATCTTCTTCATCCCCATCGGTACCATTCAGCAAATCGGTACCATGCAGGAATTCGGCAGGAGCAGAAGGATCAACGGGACTGTTCGGTGTCAGTTCATCGGCATCTGGTACGTCCTCCAGAGGAGTATCCGGCCCTTCGGTCAGATTCTCCCAGTTGGTTTCTGCATTTTGCAGAGAAGGCTCAAAATCATTGTCATGTAGCTCAGTAGTTCGATCGTCACGATTTGCCATGTTGCTCAGCTCCTTTACTTTTTGTTGCTTATTCCGACCTTACCCAAACAGCGGAACGGCTAAACCTTCAGTTAGTGTGTCTGTAGGAAGTTAAAATCATGCGAATAGGGAGATGCCCATTCTCAATTAGCGTTTTTTTGGTAACTGCTGTGATATGATAAAGAAGATAGGGAGGGATATGAATTGGAATGGTACATGTTTGGTCCGATGATTAGTCGTATCCGCGTAGGACAAAAGGCATCTACCCCGGGATTTTCCCGCACCCTCATTCGACGCCCGGAAGGCTTATACTGGACAGATGGCGGACAGGCCGGAAAAATAGTAGAAATACGCGATTATTTATTTTCCGATATTTGGACGATCTATGAAGATGAAGATTGTGAACCATGGTTGGGGCTTAGAGAGCAGAAAGAGCGGCGCGAACAGGAAATGATCATTAATCAATATGAAGATTTTACAAAAAATGAGTAAAAAGAACATGATATCCTTCTTGTGAAGAAGGTATGCACATCATCGTATAGAATAATATAATTTCAGGACGTAAAAAATGTTAAAACGTATACAAACTTGTAAATCCTACTATGTAACTTTGAGGTGCTTAATATGAGGCATGTGCCCAAAGCTGTCGCCGCCCTGCTAGCGGTCATTGTGATGCTGTTGTCGCTGGGTCACTCCGCCTATGCGGCCAAAATGACCCCGGAAGGGGATTATAAAATACCCTCCTGGGATATGAGATGGGGAGAGGTAGACGAGGATGGCTCTTTAGATGAGGTAAAGAATCCCAGCAAGATCTGGATGCATATTGAAGATGATACACAACTGCTTAGGCAGCCCGGCAATATAGGCTCCGCCTGGATTCGTATTAAGTTACCTTCGCTAAATGATGAAACGCCAGCGATACTTTTTGAAAATATTTATGGCAGGCATATTACGCTGTATAAGGATGGGACCAATTTTTACGAATCCTACCGTGGGTACAATTATGAGAATAATCGTATTCTGATTCCGCTGAAGCCGGAAGACAGCGGTAAAACATTATACATATGGACGGAAAGCAGTAAGAAAAGACTGGGCATCATCGGTAATGTGATGACCGGTGATTATCGCGATTTGTTGGGGACCTTGGTCAGAATGGATGTTTTAGATATTGTACTGGGCAGTACGTTTATCTTTATCGCCCTGGTGCTGCTGATCTGCTCGTTTTTTCTGTTCCGTCCGAGTATGGCCATGTGGCTGTCTCTAAGTGCGATTGTATTGTCTATTGGTCTGATGATCGTAACGTATTCACCATTCTTGTATACATTCTATCGCGGCTATGGCAAGCTGTACTTACAACTTTTTGATGTGGCACTATTTATTCTGCTGCCCTCATTAGCCTTCTTTTTTGAGCAAAACATCAATTCGATTATACTGATTCGTAAATTCAGAAAGTTGTTAACCGCCTACTCTTTGTTCTGCTTTACCATGATGATTGTGAATTTAGGAGCACAGGAGCGGTTGAACAACATATATTATTTTTTTAGTGTAGTCATTCTGGGTATATTACTCGTCGCCTTAATGATACTGCTGGTATTTGCTTCGGTTCGCATGGCACTTAAGGGTGATCACGAAGCGATCATCTTATCGACAGGCTTTGCATTTTTTGCAGTCATCTCTATCGGGGAACTGAGCTGGTTTTTCATTCTGGACGGACACTACAATATGTTTTTGTGGAAATGGGGCGTGTTCGGCTTTGTACTGGCGTTGATCGCGATTTTGGGCAGAAGGCTGGCAGAAAAGCACAAGCAGGTGGTTCGGTATTCCAGAGAACTGGAGATGTTCAATAATGAGCTTCAACGTTCGGAGAAAATGGAGATAATTAGCGATCTGGCTGCATCTGTAGCTCATGAGGTACGTAATCCCCTTCAAGTTACACGTGGATTTCTTCAGTTGATGAGCAAGCAGGAGGATGGTAAGAACAAAGACTATCTACATATTGCTCTGGAGGAGCTGGATCGAGCTTCCGCGATTATTACTGATTTTCTGACCTTTGCCAAGCCAGAATTTGACCAAACCAAAACGTTGACCATATTGGACGAATTCAAGCATATTGAAGGAATCATCAGTCCAATGGCTAATTTGCAAGGTGGAAAAATTTCGCTGGATATTCCCCAGGAAATCAAAGTACGCGGGAATTCCTCCAAGTTCAAGCAGGCGTTCATCAATATCATCAAAAACAGTATTGAAGCGCTGCGAGATCAGGGGCTTATTCATATATGGGCTTATGTGGATAACGGAGAAGCTGTCATTCATATTCGGGATAATGGTGAAGGGATGGATGCTCAGACTTTATCCAGACTAGGTGAGCCTTATTTTTCGAATAAGACAAAAGGCACGGGTTTAGGAATGATGGTGACTTTTCGGATTATTGAAACGATGAATGGAAAAATAACTTTTACAAGTGCAAAAGGGGTGGGAACAGAAGCGACCATCCGCTTCCCCGTAGCCGGATAATATCCGGCTTTTTTGCGTTCGGAGAAAACGGAGGGAAGCTTGCTGAGCCCACCCCTATGAGGTTAAGGAATCTAGATTAAATAAGCATTAACAACCATTCTACCACATTGAGCGAGGTTTCTGGGATGCAGCGAGCACGCCGGAGGGGTCTGGAGGAATTACCAGAAAAAACTGATCAGGCGTTTCTTCTAATGTTTTGATTTGGATATGATCGGGGATCACGACTCCTAACACATCACGAATTGCAGATTTGGGATCAGTCATCAGTTTCTCTCTGAAACTGGCATCCTCCCAAGCTTTTTGAATGACTTGTGTTTGAAGAACTTCAGTAGCCATCAAAAATCACCCTCTCATTCAATTGGTTATATTTACCTAGTCAGTATACCACGAAGGGCTCAGAAAAATCTAGCATTATTTCATATTTTTGGAGAGCCAGTAGTCAAGTCCGCCTCTTCTCAAATGCGAGCGTCCGCCTTCAATTTCTGCCGCCACTTCGCCCAGCTCAGCTGCGATAGAATGTGCAAAGCTATGTAGGCCGTGGATAGAAGGCTCCAGGGTCTCTAACTGTTGGACTGCTTGATCGGCAATGTTCACATAGCTGGCAAGCGCACCGCGTACATAAATCGCTTCCTGAATCTGTTTGGGTCCCAATCCTTCACAGTAAGCCGTCTTTTGCTCGGCACTGATATGGGACAAAAGACAGTTATAGCTATGTTCGACCAAATCTTCTGACCAATCCGCCCAATCATCCGACATTTGAAGCACGAGTAGCGCCAAGTCCGTCATATTTGTAATGTTTTGAATCAGATCAGCACGGCCTGCGAGCAGCAAAGCACCCGTTCCGGCCATTTTTAATGGACTTGCTTTCAGCGCGACCTTATTTTTTTCTCCTTGAAAATAGTCCTCTGTTCCTTCGGATATCACACTAACGGCCCATTCATCAACATACGTTCGGGCATATGACCAAAAAGGAGAGGTTGCCGGAAAAAGGTCCCGATATACGCTTAGACACTCGGTATAGAATAGTTGACTTAAAGCGAGTTGCGTTTTACGGTTGTCTGCTGCTGTGTCCATCACATCGTCTTGAATTAAATAGTGAGCCATGACGAACACGTTGCCAAGTGACAGCCTGCGGTATGTTTCGGGGGGCAGTCCTGTGAGTTCTTGCAGCCAAAATGGAAGCAAATAGCATATGTAATTACGCGTGCTGTCTTCCCGCAACGGATTAAAACGCGCCAGATAGTCCAAACCCTCTTGCTGAAAGGGAGCTGGAAACGTGGACGTCCGTTCCTCCGCTTGACGAAATACTTTTTCCAATTCGTCTTTGTATGCAAAATACCATTCCATCGCCATCACCTGCATCTCTTATGAATATTTTTATAGCGACTTCTAGTTGTTACCCGCCATTATACAACAGATTGCAATTTTCAAGATTTTGTTATTTTTACATTGAGAATGTTGTAAAAAGGATATCGACAAAAATCCCGGTTGGGAAGATCCCGCCGGGATTTTGTTTTTTTAAATTAGATGATCTCTAAATAGTCAATATAAGCATCCCATGTCCCATTATCGGCTGTTACAACAAGCTCAATCTCTTGATTTCCGGTTCCATGGCTGACATTGTTTAAAGTATAGACCGCAGGACTGTTCCCGCCGTAGTAGAAGGTACCCTTCGTTTGTCCACCAATTTTCAAGTCAACTTTGGCCATGTTGGAATTATTTGAAGCACCACGGAGTGAAAAACTATGGGTGCCGCTGGTAAAATTCTGTGTGAATTTCACTGAATCATTGTTGGAGTATAAAGCCACTCCGTTGAACGGCGAGCTGATATTTGAAGTATACTGACCGCCTTTGGTCATATTCTCTGCTTCCACTTTTGTGCCTTTGTTTGGCGGCGTTTCGCCGTTTCCGCCATCAGGCGCTACCGCCCGGCCATTGCTTGGTGAGATCATACCAGAGCAAAGGTTACGATTTTTGAGGTTCTGTGCAATTTGTGGAATAGCTTGGAGTGTAGTCTGGTACTGATCATGCATCAGGATCACATCGCCGTTTTTAAGTTTGCCCGCAGCAGCTACGATCTGTGCGGTGGAGGCGCCGTTCCAGTCTTGGGAGTCAACGTTCCACAATACTTCGGTAAGACCGTTTTGGGTCTCAATGGATTTGAGGGTTGCGTTGGTCTCGCCATACGGAGGACGGAACAACTTTGGTGCCGTGCCAGTAATGGACTGTATCGTTTGCTGCGTGCGTGTAATTTCCGATGACATCTGCGATGTGCTCAGTTGTGTCATATGCGGATGTGACCATGAATGATTACCGATCCACATGCCTGCTGCTTGCTGGTCACGTACAAGCGAAGGATTATTCTGCGCGTTTTGTCCAAGATTAAAGAGCGTCGCGCGTAAACCGTTTTGCTTCAGAGCACTAAGAAGCGCTTTGGTGTTAGAGGGATTGGGACCATCGTCGAAGGTTAACGCTACATAACCGCTCGAGCAATCAGCCGCAAGCGCCTGGTTGCTCGAGATCACCAGCGAGCCTGTGAATAAAGACAAGGTGATTGACATAATCGCCGTCCATTTTCCTGCTTTAGCTATAAACATGGGTCTACCTCCTAGCTATTTTAATATAGTATGGATGTTCCGATACTCCGAACCGATTCAACTCTTTACTAGATTTGAAATTTTAGTTGATCTCCAAATAATCAACATAAGCATTCCATGTTCCGTCATCGGCTATTACAACGAGCTCGATCTCTTGGTTTCTGGTGCCATTATTGCCGCCAATCGTAATTGTATTACTAGTTACATTGGCACTCCGACTGCTTTGGTATCCCTATACAATAAGTGAATCTTCATACATCTTGTCCATGTCTTCCCACTTTTTGAAGTGCTCGCTGACCGATATGGTTTTGCTCGTGCGTTTGGATGTCCATAAAAATAACCTTATTTTTTTGTTTCATTGGACTTTCCTCCTGTAGCCTCACTATGATGCAGTGCATTCTGTAGTAGCTTAATGCAACATGTCTTTCCAAAAATAAAAATGTAAACGTTTACAATTTTATTTTATCATATTTTCCTTAATATATAACTTGGAAAATTTCAAGTTATATTGTAGAAAGTATAGTTATTCATTCTTGCTCACTCTACAGGATAGGGTTCCCAAGGAGCGCGTGTAGATCGAAGGTTGGGTGTAATTGTGATAGCAATGTTCATAATCTCTTTTTTCCCGTCTTATGGTTACTTAACAGGCGAAAATATGAATAAAAATAGCGGGAAAAGAAAATATTATTTTAAAAAGGATGAAAGAAGGGTCTGCAACATGAAAAAACAATGGAAATTGACCGCTGCTATCCTGTATGGAGGAGTGATGATGTATGGCACTGCGGGTGCAGCTGGAGCTTCCGGGACGGAACCGAGTAATTCGTTGCAAACTCTCACTCCCAACGACTCTATCCAAGGGGCAGCCCGCCAATGGAATGCTGAACCACAGGACGAACACGGGCATGTTCACAGACATAGGCACGGCAAAAGGCCTGGCGGCTTGAATCACCATCTCAACGAGAAAGTAGCCAAGCTGCTGGGCATCACTCCTGTCCAGTTAGAGAAAGAGCTGGGACAAGGGAAGTCGTTGGCCGAGGTTGCTAAAAGCAAAGGCATCAAAGAGGAACAGCTCATTGATAAGTTGAAGAATGAAATGACCGTGGACTTGAAACGGCTTGTGAACCGTAAAGGCCCGATTACATTCGATCGTAAGTCCGGCGCTTCGAATGAAGCTCAATTGAAGCGTTAGCCGGGGATACCGTGGTATATCTGCTCTTGAATAAGTCGAGGAGTAGATCGTTTGACAATAAAAAAAGGATGGGGAAACCCATCCTTAAATTTCCACTTCCTTATCTTGTGCTATGTCATATTTAGTTACTTTACTGGTGTATTTATCTACATAATAGAATCCATAAGTTGCAATGTGATCAGGGAAATCTTCGTAAACTCTTATACAATATTTAGTTCCTTCCAAACCTTCAACCATTAAGTTTAAATTATATTTAACAGCATCCTTTTTTATTTTATCAGAAAGAATATGGAGTGCTTGATTTTCTGTAATCATCTTTTGCTGTTTACCTAAATACAGTTTATTATCAATGAGGCTGATTTGTCTGCTTTCTGCAATCCCAATATCTTTAACAGAGATATACGTGTTTCCGTTGTAAATCAAGCCATCGGCAGTGTTCTTTTTTGTCCCCTCTAAAAATACATCAAACTTTTTCACAACAGCATTTACGCTTGTTCCAGATGCAGCCATTGCGGTTGCACCAGTAATCATCATACCAATGGTTAAGCCCACTAATAGCCCCTTTAATTTGTCATTCATTTTAATTACCCCTCTTATGTATGCTAATTCCCTCACTATAGTATCCTAAATATCACCATATATAAAGTGATTGTTGTGGGAGAGCAGAAGAGTCAATTATCTTTAAAGAGCTTAAAAAAATCAATGGTTTCTTTTAAATCTTCATCATCAGTATAAATGTTCATCACCTTGCCTATTTCAATTGCAAAGTCCACATACTGATTTGGTTTAGCCGTAATGATATTCTTGTGTATCTCCAGACCCGTTGGATGATTCACAGGATTTTTATAGGAGACACCTGCTATCTCCAGTAGTTCAGTGGCAGAACAAATGGTCGCTATCACTTTATGATCATTATTCAATGTATTAATTAGAGCTAGAAGCTGCTTGTTCGTCTTTAATGGGGTGTTATCTCCGCCAGGTATAATTAGGAGTTGAATATCCACAGCAGACACTTCATCAAGGGCTACCGAAGGCGTAACTTTAAAATCCTCATAGGAAATTACAGGGTCTTTGGTTACTCCAATCGTAACAATGTCCCCTTTGGTTTTCATAAAATAGGTTGCTAGCATAATCTCAAAACTCACATAACCATCATAAATTAGAACGTGTGATTTCATTTATACACCTACTTCAACATTAGTTTTTAGCTTTGAGTCAATATACCACTTTGATAGGTTTAATTCCATAATTTACAGCAAATATAGGCTTGGAAGTTGAAATAACCAGTCGCACGAAATCAACCAGCGACTGGTTATTTAGCTTTGCTAGAATAAGAGTTGAGCGATACCTATAATAGCTTTTTAAGCTGGGAAATACGGCCTTGGGATACGCCGAGCCGTTCAGCGTATTCGCCTTGCTTGGCGTTTGGATGCTCGCGCATGAGTCTTCTTAGCTTCTCAACCAAATGTTGTGAAGACAACCGATGTACACTTTTTTCTTTGCACGCAGGTTCCTTAATAACAGGTACAGGCATTTGACTCACACCTATGTTTCCCTTCAGATCGTTTATGCATTTTTTACATAAAAATGAACCCCTGAAATAGCTTAAATCCTGAACCGAATAGCATAAATGACAGCAGACTCCTATATACTTTCGCATGCTCAATAATCCTGTTTCAACATCCAAATAAAATTCTAAAGATTCACCAGCTTGAATCCCCATAGAGGTTCGCATCTCCTTAGGAATAACAATCCGGCCTAACGTATCCAAGGGACGTGTCATACCTGTATTTTTCAAGTGATCTTCTCCTTCCATTGTCCAACATCCAATGATCTCCTAAAAAAAATATAAAAATCAATAAAGTAAAAGCATTTATGTTTGTTCCAAAAGATGGTATTATCGTGAAAGAAAATCAATAATTATACCATTAGTTTCCAAACTACATTGTTTATTGAAATTGAAATTGAAATTCTATGAAAATGCTGAAAGGGTGGTTTATCCATGGAAATCACACCTACGATACAGGCAGAAATTCAAACTTATCTGAAACGAAAAGGCTTAACGATGACCAAGTTTGGTCACACGATTGATTTGAATGTAGGTACAGTTAGTAGCATTGTGACTGGTAACCGATCTATTTCTGTTCATCAACTGGATAGTATTACTGCGGGAATGAATTTACCACCGGATTATTTTTACGAACGTTATATTGAAGAATGCATTGAAGAATCTCCGCTCAACTGGAAAAAAATCAGCCCTTTCCTATACCGATGCATTGAACTAGGACGACTCGACTGCTTGCAGCGAGTTGTAATTATGTTATTGGATAACCCTAATTATCCGCCATCGCTCTTTGAAGTTGCCGAAAATGTATACAAAGACGGTTACAACGAAGCAGCGGCATACCTTTACAAAAAGGTGGCTGAAAGTGAGAAGCAGCAGCATTCAGAGCGATTGGCGGTCTGCCAGTATCGTTTGTTCCAAATCAATATTGGACAAGATAGAGCTGTAAATCTTCAAGCTGCCATTGAATTTGCCCCTTTTGTGGATCGTTTAGACGAGATAGAGCAATTAGATGCTTTAAAAGATTTGGCTAACGTGTACAGATCATTAAGTATGTGGGACAAGGTGTATGAATTTGCCCATCAGATGGGTCAATTAGGACAGATCCAATATAATTTGGTTCATAACTCCAAGCGTAAAGGAACAGAGCCGCGAAAAAGGCTAAGCAGGCCGCTGTTTGTATACATAGTTTACTCCGAGTTGCTGTGTGCTAATGCTTGTGATGCAAAAGGCGATCATGAACAGGCATTAGAACATATTCGAGGTTATGCCGATCTAAGTTGGGTGAAGGAACAAGATTCCGAGTCTCTCTATTGGAAGAAGCAGTATCTGCAATGGGCGAAAATTAATACGTACGTCAATAGACTTATGTCCGGGGACATCAGTGTTCTGCCGGATTACGTAGAACATATGGCTGCCGAAAAAGAGATTTTTTCCGAATTAATAAACGTCATTGAAGTGGCTAATCGGTACAATGTAGATGTAGACCATATCCTTAAGCGTTTTGAATCCCAAATTGCAGCGTATCAGGAGCCGTTATCTTCTGACATGTATACACAACAAGTTTTACCTGAAGAATACGTGCGATTTTGGTACAAGATGGCTAAGTACAGCCTAAATAAAGGCAGATATCCATATGGTTTCAATTGTTTAATAAACGCTTTTGAAAAAGCTGTTACAATTAACCACGTACTACTTATTGCCAATTGTTTTGGACTATTTTCTCATTTCAAAACACATGCGGCTCCTGAAACACATGCTCAGTTCCAATCTATTTATGAGGAGGTGTGGGAGAGAAATGATCAAAAGGATGGCTTTCTGCTTGACGGTAACTAGCTTTTTACTGGTATTCACAGTACCAGCCCAGGCTGGAAATCTAAGCCATGACACAATCCAAACACAAGGACACGTTGGTGGATCTTGACCAAGCACTAATTTATTACCCTGGACCAGCTTATTGCTGGTCTTTTTTTGTATTATTTTGTAATTTTTTGATTCAAAAAAGGTTCTTAAGTAGTTGGACATCCCTCCTTAAAATAAGATTCAATAGGAGGTATGCAGGATGAACAGGGATAAAACGGAAACGTTAATTCAACAAATGGAACACGCCAGACAACACTTGCATGATCTTTACGCAGAGTATGGCTTCGGACATGCTTGTGTACTTGAACAGTCTATGCTTTTGGATGAACTGATTAATCAGTACAACCGTATGTATCAGACCAGAAAGCAGCCTCACCATGTTTTGGATCAGATCATTAACAACGACGATGTTATGTTCAGTCCATCCTCCCCTTTCTCTTTATGCAAAACTGTGACTTCTCCCACGTAATGTTTATTATTATTCTATATAATGACTTATTTTAAAATAAAATACATATTCATGTCATAAAATGTTAATCATTTTTTTGGGGACAGCATACTAAGGCAACAAAAAAGCAGAGCTCCATAAGAGAGCCCTGCCAAAGTCCATTGGATTTATAACCCCATGCTGAAACACAGACGCACAAGTTTAGCCAAGCTCCTGCGTGCTTTTGGAAGCGCGCTTAGAGGAAAGGAACTGGAAACGAAACGCATGCCAGTTCAACCGCTGTCTGCCTTTGGAGCCAACAATCCAGTTGCCGCCGGGCAGATGGGCAAAGAGCCAGCTGATGCCCAGAGAAACACTTGCCACGACGACAAACGTAATGAGCGTAGCTGTAAAATGATGATCACCCAGTGCAAGCGGGCGGGTGTAGTAGGATATGAAGGACAGCACGAGCGCATGGGCCAGATATCCTCCGAAGGAATAGCGTCCAATCCAGTTCAGCATACGGCGAAACGGCTCGGATCGCTGGTCTTTTTGCAAATGAAGCAGCAGTCCGTACAACAAAAGCAACTGCGAGACAATCAGCACGAAGGTGCTTGGCTTCAGATAGGTGGAAATATTAAGATTAATCGTATCACCCGACTGGATCAGCATTGTGTGACCCATAAGCATGAACAAACCAATAAAGACAAATACATTCCACGGCAACGTCTGTTGGGCCAATCCCCGCCAGGTGTCCGTCATATAGGCGCACACTGCGCCCAGCATAAAATAGAAAAAATACATAACAAAGTTATAAGTGCGGTAATCTAACAGAGTCTGCCAAAAGGGAGGCAACCCAGTGCTCCATGCAGACATGTCATAGTAGGACCATTGTAACAACAAAGCGTAAGCCGCAGCGGCAATCAGCATAACAGCCAAAACAAGCTGTTTGCGTCTTTTCGTGCTGTAACGACGTAGAAACACTTGAACCTGCCCGGCTGCTTTTGAAAATAAAGGAAACAAAATATAAAACTGAAAGATCATCACTACAAACCATAGATGATATCCGCTGACGGGGATGATCATTTCCTCGAACATACCTTTGTAAAAATAAATATTTCCCCACTGCGCCGTTGACCAGTTTTGAGTACATACCCAATAAATAACCGTCCAGCAGAGGAAAGGAACATAAATATCTCGAAACCGCCTGCCAATATAGCGAGGGTAGCCAATCGGTTTGTTACCATTATAAAAAAGCAGCGCCGCAGACAGGAAAACGAACGTCGGTGTGCCAAAACGTGTCAAATGATACAGCATCGCGAGCATAACGGAATCTGGCTGTTGGATGTCGCTGCGATAAATATATTCGCCAATGCAATGCTGAAGCACGACAGCGAGGTAGGCAAGACCCCGTAGTTCTGTCCACTCCGCGATACGCGGCTTGCTCATCCATATCACTCCTTTTCCTCAAGATACGCATATGTTTTTCCTAGCACAATTGTAGGTATTGTAACGTAGAAACATTAGTGCAGGATTAACGCCACCTGAAAGTAAGAAGAGTGAAGTAGTTCCAATTTAATATGATTGCGTTTACAATCTAAGTGAAACCAGAATAAATTAAAGTGAATTTATAACTTAAGGATACACACAGGAAGAGGGAGGAAGGATGAAAAAAACGCTGCTGGTATATATGCTGTTGATTGCGGCCTTTGCTCTCTATGTGTTCAGGTATGAACAAACTGGCCCGTTGAATGGTACTTGGGAAGATAAGGGGCTACGAGGCAGCATCGGAGAAACCTATATGATGATTACCTTCCAGTCTGGCTTGGAGTATTGGAAAAGCGGGCTCAAGGGTTTCGAGGATGCAGGAGATGCTTTGGGAGTGACTGTGGAGTATCGGGGAGCTACCCGTTATGATGCACAGGAGCAGACGACAGTTATTGAGCAGGCGATTGCTCGTAAGCCCGCAGGGATTGCCATATCAGCGATTGATCCTCACTCTCTGATTCCGGTAATTAATAAGGCGCTGGATGCGGGCATTCCTGTGGTACTGTTTGATGCCGAAGCGCCGGGGAGTCGGGCGTATTCTTTTTTGGGCACGGATAATTATAAGGCGGGCGTGACCGCTGCGGACAAAATGGCAGAGCTGTTGGGACGAGAAGGTCAAGTCGCTGTTTTGACGCTACCCGGTCAGCAAAATCATGAGGAACGCTTGCGTGGCTTTCGCGATACCATACAGCGGCAGTATCCTGCCATGAAGGTGGTGGAAGTAGCGGATGGCCGCGCAGACGCGATGGTCTCCCGGGATGAGTCGCAAAGGCTGATGAAAGCTTATCCGAAACTGGCGGGCATTTTTGTGACCGAAGCAACGGGAGGAACAGGTGTAGGTGAAGCGGTACTGAGTCAAAAAAACAGCCACCCGCTGAAAATCATTTCTTTTGATACGAATAAAGCGACATTGGATATGATTCGTGGTGGCACAATCTCGGCAACAATTGCCCAGGGAACATGGAATATGGGCTATTGGTCGCTTCAATATCTGTTCCATCTGCATCATCATTTGACGACTCCTGCGCCTTCTTCCACTGGAGACAACACTCCGCTGCCCGTGCGGGTAGACACTGGAATCTCTGTTGTCACCCAGGCGAATGTAGATGATTATTATGCGAAATAAATTTTGGAAGCGTATCCAGCTAGGAGTGCACCACATGATGCCGCGGTTACGCTTGCGCAATATGCCCTTACGTTATCAGCTGATGCTTCTGTTCCTGTTGTTTGGCATTGTACCTTCGCTGGGATTAGGTCTGCTGGTCAATTGGACGGTGGAACGGATTATTGAGCGGCAGGTGGAAGACCATACGATGCAGTTGATTGGCAAGGTAAATGAAGCACTGGACACCAAAATGGAAAATTTGCAGAACATGACGTATCTGATTGCTTTTAACCCCGATATCGGGGAGTTCTGGAAAGGGAAGACGCTGGCTGACGGCCACGCAGGTCATGCGAGTGTAATAACAACGGAAAACCAGGGGGAGCAGACTCAGAACTCGGCGCAAAATCAGGCTCTCAGCTCCAAGCAGGCATTAAGTTCTGTACAGGAGCAGGATACGCTGTATAAAATGAAGCAATTTTTGCAGGGCTATACTACGTTATATCCTGAAATTGCAGGGATTCTGATCGTGAACGAAAAAGGCGACTATATCAGCAACGAAATGTATGCTCGAAGCACGCGTAGCCTGACGGAAGAAGATTGGTACCAACAGGCGGCGCAGCATGCAGGCATATTCACTGTGCTAGGACAGCCGAGCCACCGTAATGTGACCACTCATGTCCGGTACAAGGACAGTGAAATTGTCTCCGTCGTTCGTTCGGTTACGGATTCGGAAACCGGACGCGTGCTAGGCGCGATAATGATTGACCTCAAGCTACGGGCTGTGTCGCAGGCCGCCAGAGATGTAACCTTGGGCAAAAGTGGGTATTTAATGGTGACAGATGCTGAGGGACGCAGCGTGTACAGGCCGGATATGCCTTTGATTGAGCGCATTCCACCGCAATGGTTCGGGGCAGGTGACAGCGGGATGTTTACCCGTGAAGCTGGGGGCAGGGAATTGCTGTTCATGTTCAGGGCTTCCGAATTCACGGGCTGGAGAACAGTGGGGGTATTCCCGGCACGCGAATCTACACTGGAAGTGCGACAAATTCAGTTCTATGTCGTCTGTTTTGTTTTCATTGTATGTCTATTTGGCTTAACGGCATCCTTGCGATTGTCGAGTTCCATTGCGCAGCCAATTTTCCGGCTGATGTCCTATATGCGGACGGCAGAGACAGGGGATCTTACAGTTCGCCAATGGAGTGACCGTGGGGATGAAGTCGGAATGCTGGGGCGGAGCTTTAACCGGATGCTGGAGCAAATTCGCCGTCTCATGTCACTTAGCGAACTGAGAGAACGGCAAAAACGGGATGCCGAGCTACGCAGCCTTCAGGAGCATATTAAGCCCCATTTTCTATACAATACGCTAGATACGATTCATTGGATGGCCCGAAGAAATGGAGTAGACGACGTATCTGACATGGTAGGAGCGCTATCGAGATTGTTTCGTCTCGGGCTGAGCAAGGGGGATGACTTTATTCCGCTGCGCTCCGAGATTGAGCATATATCTAGCTATATGCAAATCCAGCAAACCCGCTATCGTGACCGACTTCGCTGGGAGTTGAATGTACCCGACGAGCTAAAGGATCTGTTCGTGTTGAAGTTGATGCTTCAGCCTGTAGTGGAAAATGCGATTTATCACGGCATCAAGGCCAGACGTGGCCCAGGCACGATTTGGATAGAAGCTAAAGCTGAAGGCGACAAGCTGCTGCTGACGGTGCGTGATGATGGCGCAGGGATGGCGGCAGAAAGGCTGCGTGAGCTGCGTGAATTGCTGGAAATACCGCTGGAGGCGATGGAAGGACAGCAGAAGCAAAGTGGGGCTAGTACAAATGGTAGAAGCTACGGCATGCTGAATGTACAAGCGCGTATCCGGCTATCTTTTGGTGAGGAATATGGAATTGTACTGGATAGTAAAGAAGGAGCAGGCACCTGCGTGACGATCATTCATCCGCTGCTGCTGGATATGGCGCAACTGAAGAAGCCGCATGAAAAAGGAGAGGGTCAGGATGACGAAATCAAAGGGCAGAGACAACTCAACGACGGTGAGTCTGATTGACCAGGCCATAACGGAAGTGATAACAGGGACAGCACAGCGTTACCAAGTATTGATCGCAGATGATGAGCCGATCATCCGAGAGGGGATACGGGATTGCATAGACTGGGCGGCACTCGGCATGGAGGTTGCAGCTGAGGCGGAGGATGGTGAAGAAGCGCTGGAGCTGGTGGGTCAGCTTCGCATAGATATCATGCTGGTCGATATGAATATGCCGTTCATGGACGGGATTGAACTGATTCGTCGGCTGCGGGAAGTACGTCCGGAGTGCCGCTGTCTAATCATTTCCGGGCATGATGAATTTGCTTATGCGCAGGAGGCAGTCCGACTTGGCGTAGAGGATTATATCTTGAAGCCGGTAGATGCTGAGCAGCTTCACGCTGCGCTGTCACGGCTCGGTCAGCGGCTCGAGGAAGAGCGTAAGCGTGCCGCCTATGTAGAACAAGCTGCCGGGCAGATTGAGCGGAATATTCCGTTGTTGCGCCAGCGGTTTTGCCTGGAATGGCTGGAAGGGCAACATACGGGCATAGATGTCATGGAGCAGTTGGCGTTTTTACGGCTTCCATCGCGGCCGCCTGCTCAGATCGGTGTCGTACGGTGGCCAGCGGCAGAGGCCCGGCAGACGATTATGCGCGAGAATGACCGACAGTTGTTTCTTTTTGCCGCTGAAAATATTATTGGCGAACTGCTGGAGGACCTGCCACATGTGTTGTTCCGCGATGCGAACGGGCTGATCGGCATATGCCTGTGGCAGGAGGCACCCGAGACGATTGGCGCTTCCATAGAGCAGGCGATTGGACGCTACCTGAATATAGCGGTTCATACGCATGTGGAATCCAACGCGGGTGGGCTGGAAGGCGCAATGGATGCGTACCGGATGTGTCGGGATCGGGTGTATGGCGAATCGCAGCTGTCTCCCATCGTACGCCGTGCTCGGCAGCTTATTCAGGAAGGCTACGCCGATCGGGAGTTGACGCTGGAAGCCCTTGCCTCGCGGCTACAGGTATCCGCCGTATATCTCAGCCGTGTGCTCAAAAAGGAGCTCAACGACAGTTTCGTGACCCTCGTCACGCGTGCCCGTATCCGTAAAGCAGTGCAGCTACTGGATTCCACGACGTTGTCTATCTATGATATAGCAGAACGTACGGGTTACGACAGTCAGCACTATTTTAGCACCGCTTTTAAAAAGACCATGGGTGTGTCCCCTGTGCAGTACCGTAAAGGCGGGGGAATTCAGGAAAATTCGCTGGAGTAGGAATGATTGGCATGTGGAATTGTCCTACACTGTTCTATGATGATAAATGCTAAAAAAATGTGTGTGTAATCACACCTACGCATTCAGGGGTTTGTTACGCTGGGGATAACGAACAAATATCTATAAATATTTGGAGGAAAACGATATGTTTTGTTATCAGTGTGAACAGACGCCGAGTGGCGGGTGTAAAGTAGTTGGGGTGTGCGGGAAAGATGAGACGATAGCGAGCTTGCAGGATACGATGATTTTTGCATTAAAAGGGATTGCTGCCTATGCGACACATGCTCGCCAGTTGGGCTATACCGATCCTGAGGTAGATCGCATCACGCATGAAGCGTTATATATGACCTTAACCAATTCTAACTTTAATGTACAAGAGCATTTGGAAATGGCGATGAAGGTCGGAAATGCGGCTGTACGGATCATGGATGTGCTGGATCGTGCGCATACGGATCGTTTTGGCATTCCGCAGCCGATTACGGTCAGCCAAAATAAAATCGAAGGCCAATGCATCGTCGTGACCGGACATAATCTGTATGCGCTGGAGGAATTGCTGCGGCAGACAGAGGGCAAGGGCATTAATATCTATACTCACTCGGAAATGCTGCCTGCTCACGGTTATCCGGCATTGAAGAAATATGCACATCTCAAAGGGAATATCGGTAAAGCCTGGTACGATCAGCGTAGACTGTTCGAAGAGTTCCCGGGCGCAATTCTGGCTACGACGAACTGTGTTATGCCGATTAAAGGCACGTATGCAGACCGCTTCTTCTCTTATGAAGTAGCCGGGCTGGAGGGAGTAGCCAAGATCATGGACGACGACTTTTCACCATTGATCGAGCGCGCGTTGGCTCTGCCAGCCGCAGATGTAGATTCAGAGCAGGTGCTTACAACGGGATATCATCATGAGACAGTTATCGGGCTGGCTCCTGAGATTATTCAGGCCGTTAAAGACGGACATATCCGCCGTTTCTTCGTCATCGCAGGCTGCGACGCACCAGGCAAAGGCGGCAACTATTATCGCGAGCTGGCTACATCCTTGCCGAACGATACGGTCATTCTGACCACATCCTGTGGTAAATTCCGCTTCAATGACGTGGATTATGGAACCGTTGGAGATACAGGAATTCCGCGTTATATTGATTTGGGGCAATGCAACAATTCGGGTTCTACTGTGAAAATCGCTCTGGCATTAGCGGATGCATTCGGTTGTACGGTGAACGAGCTGCCTGTCAGCATTGTGTTGTCCTGGTTTGAGCAAAAAGCCGTTGCCATCCTGCTGGGCTTGTTCAGCCTTGGCATCCAGGATATTCGCATTGGGCCGAAGCCGCCTGAGTTTATTTCTTCTGGCGTGCTGGATGTACTAGTGGAGATGTTTGGCTTGAAGCTAATTACGACCGCAGAGGAAGATATGAAAGCGATGTTGGCATTGTCGTAAGAGATTGGTGGGGAACTGCAAAGTGCAGTTCCTTTTTTGTTTCATCGTTCATCGATTCTTATAAAGATGTCCGTAAGAATCTTTAATGCCAGTTCAGTATCTTTGGATTCACGAGTTCTTAGGAGAGTTAAAATGGTTTTTATACTTGAATGTTCTTCGGTAAGCTCATCATTGTCCTTCACATATGTAAGCAACTGATAGACGCCCACGTTCAATGCCTTCGCTATTTTCTCCAGATTTTTCAAAGATATATTTCTCTCCGCTCGCTCAATAAATCCAATATAACTCGAATTGAATCCTGCTTTTTCGGCTAAAGCTTCTTGGGAAAGCCCTTTAGACTTTCGAATATCTCGAATACGTGTACCGACTAATTCCAAAAGTTCTGACATGAATACACCTCTCTATAGTAAGGGTTCTACAAAATCGATTTCAATCGCTCCAAAGTGCAATATATAGACGAACTAGATCATCACGACCTATATATTATTACTGGAAGTCGCTTGTTGGATTTTGCAAAATCCTCTAGTTAGAAGTGTAGAGAAAGAGTTACATCTAATTAATAAGTGTTAGTAAGTAAATTGAATTAAAAACTACTATATAGTAATATTTATTAGGAAGCTTGTCCGGTAGCTAGAAAATTATACATCTTGATGGTTACATATTTGTGCTACGTTGCTCACATTTGTTTCAGGATTTTGCAAAACCCTTATTTATGAAATTTTAATTCAGGAGTTGATTCCCCATGAAACATTACTCCTTAAGTCCCCAACTACATAGTGATTCTGATTTCAAATTGCCCAAGTACAGCGATACCTACATATTCAATTGCATGATGGATTTTCAAAAGCTTGCCGAATACCAGATCAAGCTTGCACAGATGATGCGCGACCATCATCAGTTTCAAAACTGCCTCATTCTTTGTGATCGAGCGATGTTTTCTATGGCTAAGGCCATGTATGTTCATCGAAACCAAATCATTCCATCGTACATTCGATCCATGACTGACCTATTCCCTTTAATTCACACAGATGCTGAGCCCAATTTAGATATGGTGCTGTTTATCGGTACGGTACATTATCTGGTTTCGGGAGAGGATGAAGCATCCGAGGAGACGATGAGACAGGAGGAAGTAGACAAGTTGCTTTATAAAACGGACTCTATTCTAGAGTCTCTGTCACAGCGGATCGTAGCTGATCCGTCTAAGCGGTATCCGTCTATTTATAAAGAAAATTCGTTCAATGAATCGGTAGATCTTTTATCAATAATACCCGGTTCTTTTTGAGCTAATGATATAATGACGAAAAGGAAGATGTTAGATGATGGCTAACACCTCCACATCAGAAAGGGTGTTATTTCATATGCCTACATACAACAAACTGGTGCGGGATCGGATTCCGCACCTCATTATGTCTCAGGGCAAGGAATGTCGGACACGTATCTTGGAACCAGAGGAGTATAAGCAGGAACTGCGAACGAAGCTTCGTGAAGAAGCCGGGGAATATTTTGAAGCGGACAAAGATCAGGAAGCGCTGGAAGAACTGGCGGATATGCTGGAAGTCATCCGGGCGCTGGCAGAAGTACATGGGACGAATGCGGCAGAGCTGGACAAGCTGCGGGCAGACAAAGCCGAGGCACGGGGTGGCTTTCAGGAGCGGGTGTTTTTAATTGATGTAGATGAAGATAAAAGTTAACTAAATATTTCAAGGATAGCACATTCAAAAGGGGAGCTTGATAATTGGAGCTACCTTTTTTGTCTCTTTTTAAGCACCTAGTATAGCGAAAAATTTATAAAGTGGAAGTTATTTTATCTTCTCTTCTCCAACTTCTAACTCCCCCCATCACAAAGGTTAAAATTTTATAAAAAAAGTTCAAAACCAGCAAAGACCTTTCCCGGCCTGGAATGATACCATGTGTTTGCACATAAAAAAAGGAGAGGCACTCATTGCCTCACTTATGTAAGCGCTATCTCATCTCAACTCTAATTAGCACTGACCTGAGGATTTTGCAAAATCCTTACCTTCAAATGACCTGCATTACATGAGGAAAGGGGAACTTCATATGAAAAAAGGAGCTGTTGTCGTATGGCTTCTGGTTTTGGCCCTGATGCTTTCGGCCTGCAATCTGGCGGAGAGTGGAACGGGCAGCAAGGAAAAAGGCTATGTGGGCATTTCCATGCCGACCAAATCGTCCGAGCGTTGGGTAGGGGACGGAGAAAATATGGTTCGGTTGTTTCAGGAGCAAGGCTATAAAACGGATTTACAGTACGCCGAGGACGTAGTAGAAAACCAAATCTCCCAAATCGAAAATATGATCACCAAGGGCGTCAATGTTATGGTGATCGCTTCGGTCGACGGAAACACGCTGACGGATGTGATTCAGAAGGCACATGACCGAGGCATTCAGGTCATTTCTTACGACCGTCTGATTCGCAACACACCGTATCTGACGTATTATGCGACTTTCGATAACTTTAAGGTGGGCGTACTACAGGCGGCATATATTGAGAAAAAGTTGGGACTCAAGGAAGGCAAAGGCCCTTTCAATATCGAACTGTTCGGTGGTTCACCGGACGATAATAACGCTTATTTCTTCTTTAATGGTGCGATGTCTGTACTTAAACCGTACATTGATTCCGGTAAGCTGGTCGTACGCAGCAAGCAGATGACGATGGCGCAGATCGCTACACTGCGATGGGACGGAGCTTTAGCGCAGTCGCGGATGGATAATCTGCTGAGTGCCTACTATTCAGGGGCCAATCTGGACGCGGTACTATCCCCGTATGACGGCATTAGCATCGGTATCATTTCATCCCTGAAAGGGGTCGGATATGGATCAGCGAACAAGCCGCTGCCGATCATTACAGGGCAGGATGCGGAGCTGGCTTCCATCAAGTCCATTGTGGCTGGGGAGCAGACGCAAACTATATTTAAGGATACCCGCAAGCTGGCTGAGCAAACGGTCGTAATGGCCAACAGCATTTTACAGGGCAAACAAGCGGAAGTGAATGACGTCAAATCCTATAACAACGGTAAAAAGGTCATTCCTGCCTACTTGCTTGATCCGATCTCGGTAGATCGGACGAATGTGGAGAAGGATATTGTCGGCAGTCACTATTACACCAAAGAGCAAATTGGACTGAAATAAGAGTAGGAATCCAACCGAAAGGAGCGTATCCCATGACTGGAATCATTTTGGAAATGAAGGGAATTACCAAAACCTTTCCCGGTGTGAAGGCATTGGAAAATGTAAATCTCAAGGTCAAGGAAGGCGAAATCCATTCCTTGTGCGGTGAGAATGGTGCGGGCAAGTCGACGCTGATGAAGGTACTAAGCGGTGTATATCCGCATGGAACCTATGAAGGGGATATTGTTTTCCAGGGCAAAACGTGTGAGTTCAAGGATATCAAGCAGAGCGAGGAACTAGGCATTGTCATTATCCATCAGGAGCTGGCGCTGATCCCGTATCTCTCAATTGCGGAAAATATTTATCTGGGCAACGAACGTGCCAGCGGCGGCGTGATTGATTGGAAAGAGACTTTTGTGGGTACACGCGATCTGCTGTCCAAGGTCGGTTTGAGTGAGAATCCCAATACATTAGTTACGAACATCGGGGTCGGGAAGCAACAACTGGTCGAAATTGCGAAAGCGCTCTCTAAAAAGGTAAAGTTGCTTATTCTCGATGAACCGACAGCGGCGTTGAATGAGGATGATAGTGAAAATCTGCTTAATTTGATGCTGGAATTTAAAAGACAGGGCATTTCCTGCATTCTCATCTCCCACAAGCTGAATGAAGTCGCAAAGGTGTCGGATTCGATTACGATTTTGCGGGACGGGAAGACGATTGAGACACTGGATATGAAAAAGGATGAGGTCACGGAGGATCGGATCATTAGCGGGATGGTTGGACGTGATCTGACCAGCCGTTATCCAGAGCGTCATGCCGAGATTGGCAAAGTCGTTCTGGAAGTGAAGGATTGGACGGTGTATCACGAGCATCATGCAGACCGCAAGGTGCTGGATCAGGTGAATTTGAACATCCGTCGCGGTGAAATTGTCGGTATTGCCGGGCTGATGGGAGCGGGACGGACCGAGCTGGCGATGAGCGTGTTTGGCAAGTCATACGGACGCAACATTTCCGGTCAGCTGATTAAAGACGGCAAGCCGATCCAGAACAACACGGTTACAGACGCGATCAACAACGGCTTTGCCTATGTGACAGAGGATCGCAAGGAGTATGGCCTCATTTTGATGGATGATATCAAGCGTAATATTTCGCTGACTGGCCTGAACAAGCTGACGAAGGGTGCTGTCGTCAATGAGCAGGAGGAAGTCGTTGTTGCAGAGGAAATGAAAAAAAGCATGAACATAAAAGCACCGAGCATTTTACAGAAAACGGGTAATCTGAGTGGCGGCAATCAGCAGAAGGTGGTGCTGAGCAAATGGATTTTCGCCGGGCCGGATATTCTGATTCTGGATGAGCCGACACGCGGCATTGATGTGGGTGCCAAATATGAAATTTATACGATTATTCATCGACTTGCCGCTGAAGGCAAGGGAGTGCTGGTCATTTCGTCCGAGCTGCCAGAGGTACTAGGTTTGTGTGACCGGATTTATGTCATGAATGCTGGGCGGATCACTGGAGAGGTTAGCCGTGAGGACGCGTCGCAGGAAACGTTGATGAGATATATGACCAAGTCAGGAGGCGTGAAGCATGGAAACCATAACTAAACTATTTAAAAATAACATCCGCCAATATGGCATGATGATTGCGCTGGTCGTCATTATGATTTTGTTCGAGGTGCTGACAGGCGGCCTGCTGTTGAAGCCGATTAATATTACCAATCTGATTCTGCAAAACAGCTATATTCTCGTGCTGGCCATCGGGATGGTGCTGGTCATCATCACTGGACATATTGATTTGTCCGTCGGCTCCATAGCTGCTTTTGTCGGTGCGGTTGCCGCCATAATGATGGTCGATTGGCAGCTTCCAGCATGGATCGCTGTCATTGCATCTTTGCTGGTCGGAGCGTTAATCGGCGCATGGCAAGGGTTCTGGGTCGCTTATGTACGGATTCCGGCATTTATCGTTACATTGGCAGGAATGCTGCTCTTCCGTGGATTGACCATGATCGTGCTGGAAGGTCAATCGATCTCTCCATTTCCGGGGGGCTTCCAGAAAATCAGTTCAGGCTTCCTGCCGGATTTTTCATCTACCGGTTATAACCTGGTATCCATCATTGTCGGCATTGCACTCACGGTATGGTTTATCGTGAACGAACTTCGCGAACGTCGTTCTCAGCTTAAATACGGATTTGAGGTTCCGTCACAGACATTATTTGTACTCAAGCTGATTGTGGTAGCTGCGGTCATCAATCTGTTCACCTTCATGCTCGCGAGCTACGCGGGGATACCTAACATTCTCGTGCTGCTGTTCATACTGATCGTTGTGTACTCCTTCGTCATGAACCGCACGATTATGGGTCGTCATGTGTATGCGTTGGGTGGAAATGAAAAGGCAGCGGGTCTGTCCGGTGTCAAAACGAAAAAAGTAACGTTCTGGGTATTCGTTAACATGGGTGTGCTGGCGGCCATTTCCGGTCTGATCTTTGCTGCACGTCTGAACGCGGCTACGCCGAGAGCGGGTACGAACTTCGAGCTAGATGCCATCGCAGCCTGCTTTATCGGTGGAGCTTCGGCGTCCGGCGGGATCGGAACCGTTTTTGGAGCCATTATCGGTGGTTTGGTCATGGGCGTACTGAATAACGGTATGTCTCTGATCGGTCTGGGTATTGACTGGCAGCAAGGAATCAAGGGCTTGGTGCTGCTGCTGGCGGTTGCCTTCGATATTTACAACAAAAACAAAAGATCTGCTTAAGCTCAGATTCGGTATCGTAAAACAAGAAAACCTCCAGTTCCACTAGAAATGTGGATGCTGGAGGTTTTCTTGCTTGTTGGGTCTTGTGGCTATCAGCCAACGAAACTAAGTGGTGACCATTTGGCCGCCGTTTATATGCAGCGTTTGGCCTGTAATGTAGGAACCGTCATCCGAAGCCAGCAGCACATAGGCAGGAGCCAATTCATAAGGCTGCCCGGCACGCTTCATTGGTGTATTGCTGCCGAAGGTGCGAATGACTTCAGGCGACTGTGTGGCCGGATTCAGCGGAGTCCAGATCGGACCGGGAGCAATCGCATTCACGCGAATACCCTGATCGACCAGATTATTAGCCAAAGCGCGGGTGAAGCTGACGATAGCTCCTTTGGTAGCTGAATAATCGATCATATTCTTTTGACCCACATAGGCTGTCACCGATGCCGTATTGACGATGCTAGCCCCAGCCCGCATATACGGCAATGCTTCTGTAGTCATATGGAAGAAGGAAATAATATTCGTATCAAACGTATCACGAAGCTGCTGCTCACTGATATCCAGATACGATTCGCGCACAAACTGAATACCTAGGTTGTTAATCAGGATGTCAATACGACCAAAGGTTTCCATCGTTTGTTGAACAACCAGACAGCAGTTGCTTTTTAGCCTTAGATCCCCCGGAATTAACAAACAACGTCGGCCAAGCCTGTGAATGACATCACGGGTTTCCATAGCATCTCGATGCTCATCGAGATAGGCAATGACCACATCGGCCCCTTCCTTGGCAAATGCCACTGCAACCGCGCGACCAATACCACTGTCACCACCGCTAATAATAGCCACCCGATCCTGAAGCTTTCCAGTGCCGATATACTTTGGATTATCATAAATAGGGCGTGGAACCATCAGGTATTCCAACCCCGGCTGTCTATATTGATGCTGGGGAGGAAAAGTAATCGGAACTTCTTTACATTGGGTTTCTGTACCGTAATTAGGATGTTGCCAATTCATCGATAATCCCTTCTTTATACGTTTTGAAATCCAATATATTCAAAATAGGCGCAAACGGTGACTCAGGACGATTGCCTTACTCCGAAACCGTCGCTCCATCTGCCGGAATATGGACGCGCCCCTTTAAACCTTCACGGTTGATATGTTCCGTAAGCTCTGAGCGAGTTAGTAGACAATGATTGATTGCTTCCATGTGGACAGCCACGATTTGTGTATAAGGGGCATGTTGTGCTACCGCCGTTACATCTTGGGCAGTCATAATAATGGGATCACCTACCGTAAACCGTGCTCCTCCAGCGTTCACAATTGTCCAGTCAGGACGGTATTTATCCAGTGTTTCCGCGATTTCACTGCACCAGATCGTATCCCCGGCCAAATAGACGACAGGTTCACCTGGTGCCTGAAAAACAAAGCCGGATACGGGTCCCATCTGCTCCCCGATTTCTCCGGTGCCGTGATGCCCGGTTGTACGGATAATCTCAATTTCTCCCACAGAACCAGCCAACGGAATCGGGGTAACCTGTGTAAAACCATCAGCAGTGATTTGTTCTTCATTTCCGGGCTGGCAGAAGACAGGAATTTGTTTGTCCAACCAGCGTACTGCTGCCGGGTCCCAATGATCGGGATGTAAATGTGTGACGATGACAACGTCAGGCTGTCCGAGTGCCTGCCATTGTGGCGGCAAGGGAACCAGTGGATTACGGCGGGCATTTTCCGTATTGGGGACCGGCGGATTTGCGCCAGCATCGCTTAACATCGGATCGATCAGAAATTTTATTCCAGCGTATTCCAGCCATAAGGTTGCGTTGCGGATTAGTGTGATTTTCATATATGAAAGCTCCTTTGTGATGAATGTTATTTTTGACCAAGTGTATTTTCGGTAGTTCATTGTTTCTGTTACAATCATATCTGACGCAAGGAGCTACAGGCTACGGTTTGCTGAAAGGAAAATCAGCATTATCGTTTCATCATGAAAGGAAAAATAACTATGGAACTATTCGCACCTGATGACACCGATCTGCGCATTCTTCATCATTTAATTGAAGACAGCTCTTTATCGCACAAGGAGATCGGCCAGCTTGTTCATTTGACAGGCCAAGCCGTAGGGGCGCGTGTTCGAAGAATGCAGGATGCGGGCATTATCGAAGGCTATACGCTGCGCTGGAACCCTGAAAAAATTGGACAGACGATTCATGCCTTTATTACGGTTTTTTTGAATTCAGGAACGACTCACAGTGCTTTCCAGGCTTTTGCACGGGAGCATCCCTATATTGTTGAAATCCACCGGGTGAGTGGGGAGGGCTGTTATTGGATGCGGGTGCGCATGTCCTCACAGACAGAGTTAAATACCATGCTGGATGAACTTACGAAGTTTGGTAATTACAAATTGAGTTTTTCCATTGGTGAGATTTAACGATAAAAGCTTTCGGCGTTGGTGCCGAAAGCTTTTCTATTTGGGCGAGGGCTATCGAGGTCAACTTATAGTGTGTGTTCAAAAAGTCGGCTTTTCAGGACCGAGAAGGTTGGATGAAGCTAGGGACAGAGTAGCGGAGCGTAGACAGATCTACGTGAGCAACGGAAGGCCCGGCTGAATTCAAGATTCGACGTCGAATCCGCTTCTTGAATAGCTTCGTTATGGAAAGACGACTTTTTGAACAACCTCTTATAGGCTCATTTTAAAAATATGCTGCAAGCCGTGTTGTCCCAATTTAGTGTCACCTTCATCTATAAAGCCGCATTTGCGATACAGACTTTGGGCAGACAGATTACGGGCATTGACGCCCAGTACAATCTCGCGAATATGTGGGAAGTGTCTGGCGATGAACTGTGGTAGTAGAAGCAGCCCTTTTTTGGCGAATCCTTGTCCCTGATCTGCGTAATGAATAGAGAACGCGCGTAGCAGCAGTGCCTCAGAAGTATTCGTATAGTCCGCTAATTCATCCCCATTGTATAAAATGAAAAATCCAACGGGTCTTCTAGTAGCCGTAATCACGACAGGATGGCGGTGCGGATCTTCCTTGGCCAGTATGAGCATTTCATCCGGCATTCCAGTAAACTGCTTCTGCTCCTCAGGTAAGTAGAAGGTATGTAAAATGGCATCATGCCCACAATGGTAAGGGACAAGCTCTACATTATTCATCATTACACTCCGATCTGTATGGATTTTTAACTTTCTTTATCATCTAGTTTGCTAAAAAAAGAAACCTGAACTCGCCTTGCTTACGTATTACCCATACATAAACTAGCATAGTCAAAAGGAGACGTCTACGCTTATGAAGCAGCTTACAGAATATCGGGAAAGCCAGGACGTATTGCGTCATGAGTTGAAGAATATTGAAAAATGGGAGAAGGAACAGAAGGACATTTTTTTCTGGGAAAAAATCGGCAGATGGCCTTTTATGTTGCTGGATCGGCTGACGCCCAAAATCATTAAAGACAAGCTGGAGCAACTCCTTAACGAGTTGGGTAGCTTCATTCAGAACGGCGGCAAATATTTGGTGAAGGAAGAAACGGTTCTGAACAGGCTGAAAAAGACGGCCCATGAACATGTCATTCAGCAAAATGGTGCAGATTCCGCTTCGGATACGCAGGACCTGCCTCGTGCCGGGGAAAACGTTGATTCAGAACATAGTGTCGAACCTATGTGGGAGTTGAAGCAGGCGGCTGAGCTCCCGCTAACCATCATGGATCGGACTGCCGACGATATGACATCGGCTCGCATTACCTTTGCCACCGCTCAGGGAGCAACAACGGGGATTGGTGGTGTGTTTACGATTGCGGCGGATATTCCTCTTTTGCTCGGCTTGTCGCTCAAAGTGCTTCAGGAAATAGCCTTGTGCTATGGCTTTAATCCCCATGATAAGCAGGAACGCATTTTTATTATTAAATGTATGCAATTTGCTTCATCCGATATTGTGGGGAAGAAGGCCGTATTAGAGGAGCTGGCTTTGTTCGATGATCCTTCACGTCAGGCACAGGTTTTTTCCCAGATGCAGGGATGGAGAGAGGTCATTAACACCTATCGTGATCAGTTTGGATGGAAAAAGCTGCTTCAAATGGTCCCGATTGCGGGTATTTTGTTCGGCTCCATCGCGAATCGAAGCGCTATTAGTGATGTAGCTGAAGCAGGGAAAATGCTCTATCGGAAGCGTCGGATTGTGATGCGTTTGGCAGAAGTAGAGAGTGAGGAATCACGTTAGTTGGCTATAAAGGTGTGCAGCGGCCAGGATGGCCGCCACACGTTAGCCTGTTACACTTCGGCTCCATTTTCTTCCGCCCAGCGGTTCAGGGTTTTATCTGTAGGAAGCAGGAAGGTTAAGATGCCGAGCAGTGGCAAAAAGCCGCACAGGAACATGATGTGGGTGATGCCTACTTTGTCGATCCAGTTGCCGAGTACGAGCGCGCCTACACCGCCAAGGCCAAAAGCCAGACCTGTAATGAGACCGGACACGGTCCCGATTTTACCAGGCACGAGCATCTGCGCATATACGACGGTGACCGAAAAGCTAGATAGCATAATAAATCCGATAATCGCCAGCAGGATTGCCGTCCAGAATTGGTTGGCATAAGGCAGCAGCAACGCGAGTGGTGCAGCTAATACCATGGACAGGAAAATCATATTGCGTTTACCAAAACGGTCCGCCAGCGGACCGCCAAAGAAGGTGCCCAGCGCTCCAGCTCCGAGGAACAGGAAAATGTAAAGCTGTGCATCAGCCAATGGCATTTTGAATACTTCCATCAGGTAAAACGAATAGTAGCTTCCGACCGAGGTCGAGTACCACGATCGAACGAATACCAGTAGAATGAGGACAATCATGGCAAACATAACACGGTTACGCACTTCGGGCTTCATGCGGCGTGCCACCGCTTTTTTGCGTGCAATGCCTTCTGTACGCAGGACGTTACCGTACCAGCGGGCGATGAACGTTTGCACCACAATTCCCACTGCCGCAATACCTGTGAACCAGATCGCACCAAATTGTCCCAACGGGATAAAAATCCAGCTCGTGAGCATCGGCGCCAGTGATTGGCCCGCATTGCCGCCAACTTGAAAAATGGATTGTGCTAATCCCCGGCGTGATCCTGCCGCCATATGGGATACGCGCGAGCCTTCCGGGTGAAAGGCAGCCGAGCCCAGACCCACAAAGATGACTGCGATGAGCACCGCTTTATAATCGGTAGCATAGGCGAGCAACAGCATGCCTGTCAGCGTAAAGCCCATACCTATGGGAAGGATAGCGGGCGTAGGTCGTTTGTCCGAAAACAAGCCAATCACAGGCTGCATGATCGAAGCTGTAAAATTGATTGCGAATGAAATCCAGCCGATCTGTGTAAAGTTCAGGCGCATAGATTCCTTTAAGATCGGAAAGATCGCTGGAATGACCGATTGAATCGAGTCATTGAACAGATGGACGAAACTGATCGCAATCAGAATCGCAAAAACGGTGCCTTTCACTTGCGGCCCCGGGAGGGGGAGCGATTGGCCCGTTTCATTTTTTGTAGCAGATTTACTAGTCATGGCAACCTCCGAATATGTATGTATATTTTAAGATATAGGAAGCGATCCATTTGCAGCAAATGGCTGAAAGTGGGATGAAGGCCACTTTTACTCATTACTGCTTGCCCATCCTGCTGGATACTCTTCATTGCTCCATTTAATTAGAATTTCTAAAATGGCATATCGAAATTCAAACATTTACCATCCTCAAAACCGATATATATGTGAGTATTTTGTATCAATCCCAAAAAGGCTTTCAAATCAGTAATATAGAGATCGAAGCGATCTAGTTCGTCTATATATTGTATTTTTGAGCGTTGGGAATGGAATTATGCAAGTTACTGATATGGAAATAGAGATAGAAAAGGGGAATCACGATGAGAAAAGCAGGGATGATTTTGCTGGCAGTATCCGTGGTATGTGGAGCGGTGGTGGGAACTACGTTAAACACTGGAGAAACAGCAGTAGCGGCAAATGTAACGACGAACAACACTTGGAAAAATGCTAAAATTATAGACGTGATCGACCGGAATAACTACATACTGGATGATGGTTCTTTATGGAGAAAGAGTATAGATGGCCCGGCTATTGAGAAATTGAATTTGAAGGGCATTACAGGCAGCAAAAACGAGAGTCAAGGTTATTATGGCTGGACTGAGGACGGGAAGGTAGCCATCTGGGATGATAACTCCGACCCAAAAGTGACGGCCCAATCTTCAGGAGTAAAGGAGATTACCGGAGAGGGTCTGGCTATTAAAACCGATGGGACGATCTCCTGGGGAAGAGAACAGGTCGAGGGAATATCGGATGCTATAGACGGTGATAAGGTAAGTACCTACTTTACGGTTCTTACTCGATCCGGTGATGTATGGTATTCCACAGGGTACGCAGAATCTAAGCCCCGCAAGATAGGTCATGTAGATGGTGCGCTTGATATCAAAATGAGTACGGCGTATGCTGCAATACTTAAGGAAGATGGTCATGTCACGATGCTGGATATGCTGACCAATGAACCGCCACGTGAAGTGGGAAGTGATATTACTTCGATATTGTGGAAAAAAGGTACACATGTCTTGATTACTGTACATCGCGACGGGACAGTATGGAGCTATGACCGGCTGAAAAAATATCCTGCGGTGCAACTTAGCGGGTTATCTAATGTTGCACGGTTGGTTGATTCGCCTGACGAGCTTTTTGCACAATTAAAGGATGGCTCTTGGGTCGGCTATAAGGACGGAACCACGACTGCGCTGAGTTTGCCTACATTAACGGGTATGTCCTTGTTGACGACCTCCAAAGAGGCTGCCATCGGCGATACGATTCAATTAAATGTACAAGAGACGTATTCGAACGGTTATCGACTAACACGTCATCCCGAAGCTAGTGAGATTGAAGTGGAGAAACCGCAGGTTGCTGAGCTACAGCAGAATGGTTCCGGTACACTCAAAGTAAGGGGCATTGGCAGCACAGCCGTATCTCTGCGGAACGAAGGTATACCCTCTTCTTTTACACTAAAGGTATCGTCTGACCAAACCTTGACCGGGGCGGCTATACTAAACGGCAGTGTGTATTTGCCTGTGCAGTCTGTGTTCAAGACGCTGGGTGGATCTGTTACCGTGGCAAACCAGGCATTTACGATCAAGCTGGGTAAAAACAATATCGTACTCCAAAAAGGGAGTTCCACCGCGATAGTGAATGGTAAACCTGTTGCACTGAAGGGCAAGGTTCAAACGGTTAACGGACAGGTTGTATTCCCGGGAACATTACTGACCGATCTGAAGTTGGGCGGATTCAAATGGAATCGTGACCGTCAGCAAGGCGAATTATCTGTGGGCGCTACCAAGCTGGTCATTGAGACGCCGGAAACGGCTAAAATTATCAAAGCCATTGATCTGGGGAGTCTGTCCAAATTAATTGGCAAAACCTATTGGGTCAATAACTTCTATAACGCTGGAGAGCGATTTGGCAAGGTAACAGTTAAAGACATCGAAGTCAGCACAGACCCTAACGGTGTTAAATCTTACGAAGTTATTTTCCAGGGGGCTAATGGCGAAACTTATGACACGTTTTCCATTATCGGAGCTTCACGCATTCCACAAATGCTGTCTGATTCCGATCAATTTCTAACTTACGATCCGTACAACAAATACCAATGGTCGCAAGCCATCTGGAACAAGATTAAAAATAACGAGGTAAGCTTGGGCATGAATACGACGCAGGTGCAGTTCGCATGGGGAAGCCCAACAGTCAGAGAAAAGGGGGCTGCTTCAAACGGAACTCAAGTCGAAGCCTGGGTATACGGCAATCGTAGTCTTTATTTCAAGGCAGTAGCTTTCGTA
The DNA here is from genome assembly GCF_054602585.1 of Paenibacillus sp. SEL3. Classification (NCBI taxonomy): domain Bacteria; kingdom Bacillati; phylum Bacillota; class Bacilli; order Caryophanales; family Paenibacillaceae; genus Paenibacillus; species Paenibacillus sp. SEL3. Next base: position 4,493,116 of record NZ_CM137725.1, read on the forward strand.
AATGGCAAAGTCATAGAAGTATGGCTGTAGGGTAGCTGATTTTCTATAACGGTTTGAAAGAGGTATCTCCAGATTCGTATATACGAATCTTGGGATGCCTTTTTTTCATTTAACAAAACTAAGCTCTTGATTTAACAAACTTAAGATATGATTCTTTATGTCATACATCTTGTTATATAGATAATAGCTCCGTAGAGAAAGTATGAAGAGCACAAGAGAAGAGAGGATCTGATTTAAGAATGAAATCGCTAAGGAAACCATTATCAGTTGCATTACTATCTTTACCCTTACTTCTAGGTTCCCTGGGTGGAAGTTATGCGAGTGCAGCAACCCTACCAACAGCGGTAACTCCAACAGAACCGTCGTGGGGATATTTCGTAGATCATTATAAAAATAATAGTTCTGCAAATAAGACGGAAAGCTCTAATCCGACTCTCGGGTTGCTCTCCGAATTTAATAAGCTTTGGACTCCCGGCGCTACCTGGGATACAGGTACCAAGCTAAACAGCAGCGTGCTGGACGCCAATATTCAAAAAGTGATTGATATCGCTGCCCGTCGCACTTCCAGTGAGGCCGATGCGGCTTATTTGGATGATCGCAGAAACCAGAGCTACAGTGTGATCGACGGGCTGGGTTCGCTCACTGATGTATATCGTAAGAATGCAGGTGCCACGACAACAATCAACGACATTCCGGCAGATGCCCTGACTAAGAAATACGAAGATGAGGGAACGAATGCTGGGAGTACAAGCTCCAATCTCGGCAACATCGTAAATCTGGTAAATACCTTGCGTGGAGAATACTCTACGACGAACCCGGCTAAGTCTTATTTTAGCTATCCTCGCCCGTTTCGCTGGAGCGATAACTCTGTAGTTGTTCCGAGCCTTATTCCCGCTCTCAAAGCTGATGCTACTAGCGATGGCGGCTTTCCTAGCGGTCATACCAATGCTGCGTATCTTAGTTCTATTGCTATGGCCTACGCCGTGCCGGAGCGTTATCAAGAACTGCTGACGCGCGCTTCGGAGCTGGGCAATAACCGTGTTGTTGCTGGTATGCATTCCCCGCTTGATGTTATGGGAGGACGTGTCATGGCAACAGCGATGGCTGCTGCTATCCTGTCTGATCCAGCCAATAGCAGTTTGAAGAAAGCCGCTTATCAGGATGCTCGCAAACAACTGCTGCCTCAAAAAGGTACAGCTCCAGATCGGTTCAGCAATTATGCCACAAACAAAAAAAATTATAATCAACGATTAACATACGGATTCAGTCAGGTTAATCTAAATACGACGCCAATGACAGTGCCTAAGGGAGCCGAGGTACTGTTGGAGACACGCTTGCCTTACCTGGATAGCATACAACGTCGTTGGGTTTTGGCTACCACGGGGATTCCTTCCGGATATCCTGTACTTGATGATGCTGAGGGATGGGGAAGACTTAACCTGTTTTCCGCTGCGGATGGCTACGGTGCTTTCGCCAATAATGTGATGGTGAATATGGACGCTTCCAAAGGCGGTTTCAATGCATTGGATCGCTGGCGCAATAATATATCTGGTGTTGGAAAGCTGACTAAAAAGGGAACAGGTACGTTGAAACTAATGGGCAACAATACGTATTCCGGCGGTACACAGATCGACCAAGGTACTTTGGAGGGAACTACGGAAACGGCTTTCGGAAGTGGCGGAATTACGAATAACGGGGGAACTCTTCTTAAAAATGCTTCTGGGAAGCTGATTATTGGCGGAAATTACAGACAATCTGCCAAGGGAACACTTGAGCTTAACCTGCACACTAAAAATGATGTGCTCAAAATAAAAGGAACAGCTATACTCAACGGAAAATTACGCCTGAATTTCTCTAACAAATATGTGCCGGCTAATGGTGCTACGATCTTAACTTATGGTAAACGGAATGGAGCATTTTCTTCGATTGAAACGGTAGGTTTACCAAGCAATTATAAAGTGAAGGTTATCTATACAGCTGACAGTGCTCAGTTGAAAGTCACTAAGTAAAATGTAATTAGCTCGCTATACAACAATTGAAGTGCACCTTTAAATACATGGGAATAAACCAGAAGGTTATTCCAGTATGTATTCTAGGGTGCACTTTATTGTTTCATCAGGCACCAGTTGCTAGTATGCATTTATAATCAAGGATATAAAAAGGTCAAAATTTGACCTTAATGTAGTAAAATAATCCCGCTGTTTGAAAGCGCAGTCATGATATTCTTAAGAAGCCTATTTGATCAACGTTTTAATGATTCAGACTAACTAAGAGGAACAGAGGAAAGGAAGAGACTGATGAGTCTTGAAAAAGAATACGTTAAAATAGCCCAAGATGTCATTAAAGGGCTTGGCGGAGAAGACAATATTATTTCCATGGCACATTGTGCCACACGGCTGAGGCTGATTGTAAAAGATAGAGAAATTATTGATGATGAATTTATTGAGAATATTGATAAGGCCAAGGGCGTTTTCTTTACCTCTGGGCAATATCAAATTATTTTTGGAACCGGTACTGTAAATAAAGTATACGATGCCATGGTTGGCCAAAGCATATCTGCTACATCAAAGGCTGATTTGAAAGAGATGGCCTCCACTCAAGGTGATAATCGCTTCAAAAGAATGATCCGTGTTTTCGGGGATGTATTTGTTCCGATTATGCCTGCATTGGTAGCTACAGGATTATTCATGGGAGTTAGAGGCTTAGTAACTCAGCCTGCACTGCTCCAGTTATTTGGACTTACACCTGATCATATTTCTGCGAATTTCATATTGTTTACGCAAATATTGACCGATACGGCTTTTGCATTTTTACCCGTGTTGGTATGTTGGTCGGCCTTCCGGGTGTTTGGTGGATCACCACTATTGGGGATATTGATTGGATTAATGTTAGTAAGTCCTTCGTTGCCTACATCTTGGGATGTCGCTCAAAAAGTTCAGGAACCACTAGTGTTTTTCGGATTCATTAAAATTGCAGGCTATCAGGGCTCGGTTTTGCCTGCTTTCATAATAGGTGTCGTGGGGGCGATGCTGGAGAAGAAAATCAGAAAATCAGTCCCGGATGCATTGGACTTAATTCTGACACCGTTTCTGACATTATTAATCACACTGGTACTGGGATTGTTCGTGATTGGTCCCATTTTTCACGAGGTGGAAACTTTAATATTAATGGGTGTTACCGCCATTTTAAAATTACCATACGGCATCGGCGGATTTATTTACGGTGGCATCAATCAGATTATTGTAGTTACCGGACTGCACCATGCCTTAAACCTGATTGAAATACAGATGTTAGTAGGCAATGGTTGGAATATGGTGAACCCGATCAGTTCAGCGTCGATTTGCGCACAAGCGGGTGCTGCATTGGCTGTTGGTCTAAAATCTAAAAATGTAAAAACCAAATCCATTGCGTATCCTTCTACCTTGTCTGCGTTATTGGGTATTACAGAACCCGCTATCTTTGGGGTGAACATTCGATATGGCAAACCGTTCTTGATGGGCTTGATTGGCGGAGCGGTTGGCGGTTTCTTCGCACGTATATTTAATGTTCAAGCAACGGGCATGTCAATCACAGCCCTACCGGGAATGTTATTGTACCTGAACAATCAGATATTCATATATATCTTAGTTTGTGTAATCGGCTTTGCTGTGGCATTTGCACTAACGTGGATCTTTGGGTTTAAAGAAAAAACAGATCACAAATAAAATGATGTGGGGAGAATCATGGACAACAACACACTGCTTAAGAAATTGGACAGCCTTTCAATAGAAGAGAAAATAGGCCAGCTCATCCAACTGACCGGTGATTTTTTTGAAGGGGATATAGACACTGTTGTGACGGGTCCTTTAAAAAAATTAGGGTTAAACGCCGGCTACAATATATATAACACAGGCTCCATATTGAACATCACTAATCCAGAAAAAATTATCCAACTGCAAACGGATTATTTGGAAAAATCGATTCATAAAATTCCGCTGCTGTTCATGGCAGATATTATCTATGGGTATCGAACCATCTTCCCGATCCCGATTGCACAAGCATGTAGTTGGAATTATGAGGGTATAGAACATGCAGGTTCGATTGCTGCCCAGGAATGTTATGACGAAGGTGTGCACGTGACCTTTTCCCCCATGGTAGATATCGTTAGAGATCCCCGTTGGGGGCGGGTGATGGAATCGCCTGGAGAGGACACTTTGCTGGCGAAGAAATATGCCGAAAGCATGGTTCAGGGGATCCAGGGGAGAAACTCGGAGGATATCATACCAGCCAATAAAATTGCCGCTTGCGTCAAACATTTTGCCGCTTATGGGGCACCTGTCGCTGGACGTGAGTATAACGCCGTGGATATGTCGGAGCACACGCTGCGAGAATATTATTTGCCAGGGTATCAAGCTGCAATCGAGGCGGGGGCAAAGCTTGTTATGACGGCCTTTAATACCTTGAATGGCGTTCCTGCAACAGGAAACGAGTGGCTTAACCGCGACGTGCTAAGACGAGAGATGAATTTTAATGGTGTGTTGATCTCGGATTACGCCGCTATAGAAGAACTGATCATGCACGGTTATGCCGAAGATGAGGCTTCCGCTGCAAGGCTGGCATTGTTGGCTAGTGTTGATGTGGATATGAAGACAGCAGTATACGCCAATCAATTGGAGAAAGTAGTATCTGATAACGAGCATATGTTGGAGCTTTTGAATGAAGCGGTATACCGTATTTTAAAGCTGAAAAATGATTTGGGGCTGTTTGAGGACCCGTTCCGCGGATTACAGGAAACCGTTCAGCGGTCGAGAAACAGCATTCTGTCAGATGAACATAAAAAAGCCGCGCTGTCCTTGGCTGAAGAATCCGTAGTCTTGCTGAAAAATGAAAATCAACTGCTGCCATTGTCTAAACATACCAAAGTAGCTTTAATCGGTCCTTACGCAGATGAAAACTCCACCCTGGGTATGTGGGCCATTAAGGGGGATGAGGCGGATACCGTCAATTTGAAAATGGGATTATTAAAGCATGTTGATCCCGACAATCTCTCGGTTTGCAAAGGGGCGCACATGCTTCCTGCTAATGCAAGAGAAGCCCTTGGCAAATATGCGGACAAGCTGGCTGCTGAAACAGTCGATGAGGAGGCCCTGCTGCGCGAAGCAATCCGAAATGCTAACGAAGCGGATGTCATTGTCCTCGCCTTGGGAGAAAGTATTTATCAGAGCGGAGAAGGGGGATCGCGAACGAACCCGACGCTTCCTAAGCCGCAAATGAAACTACTCCATGAATTAAGTTTACAGGGCAAAAAGATGGTTCTGATCGTTTATAGCGGAAGACCTTTGATTCTTACCGAAGTAGCCGGAAAAGTGGACGCTATTGTTCAAGCCTGGTATCCAGGAACGATGGGCGGAGAAGCACTGGCTAATATACTGTATGGGGAAGTCAATCCATCGGGGAAATTAGCCATGACCTTTCCACGGAGCGTGGGACAAATTCCGATATCCTACAATGAGTTGAATACAGGCAGACCGAATTTAAAGGAAAATGGCTCTTATCGGTTTGCATCCCGATATATAGATGAAGTGAATGAACCCTTGTATCCATTTGGCTATGGTAAATCTTATACCTCATTTGAATACAGCCTATTAACAATTAGCCAAAAAGAAATGAAGAAAAATGAGTCAGTTGATATCCGTATTTCTGTTACCAACACTGGAATTTATGATGGAAAGGAAACGATCCAATTATACATTCGCGATAAATTTGCAAGTATTGCAAGGCCAGTGAAAGAATTAAAAGACTTTAAAAAAGTTTTTTTGCAAAGTGGCGAGACCCAAAATGTTGAATTTTCAATTCATGAAGAGATGCTTAAATTTTATGATCGTGAAATGCAATACAAAAGTGAACCCGGTGAATTTGATGTTTATATCGGGTCAAGCTCGCAGGAAATTTTGCTGAGTTTTAGTTTTGTTTTTTTACCGGAGGATGAGCATGAATAAAAGCGACGCGTATAACCTGAAATATCATATTACCCCTCCTTACGGTTTGCTCAATGATCCTAATGGACTTGCTTATTTCAATCATCAATATCATGTGTTTTATCAGTGGAATCCAAAAGGAACTGAGCATAAAAATAAATGCTGGGGCCATGTTGTTTCCAGCGATCTGGTGCACTGGCAAAGGAAAAGTGTCGCGCTGGAGCCTTCGGAATGGTATGACAAGGATGGCATTTATTCGGGCGGGGGCATTGTTCATAATGAAAAGCTGTATCTGTTTTACACAGGAAATGTAATCCGAGATGATGGAGTAAAAGAAAGCTATCAATGCGCCGCGATTTCGGAGGATGGAGAGTATTTTCAAAAAATCGGTCCTTTGTTTGAGCATCCACAAGGTTATACCAGGCATGTTCGAGATCCGAAAGTATGGAGAGACCAACACGGGAACTGGTGGTTGATTGTTGGTGCTCAGAGAGAAGATTTGACTGGAGATACACTTATCTACAAATCTAAAAATTTGTCCGATTGGGAATGCCAAGGATCATTTGTTGATCATGACCACCGATTTGGATATATGTGGGAATGTCCGGACGTACTTCATTTTGCCGAAAATGATGTTTTTGTTTTCTCTCCTCAGGGTTTACCGGAGAGAGGCGAATATTATAAAAATCCTAATCAATCGGGATATATGGTTGGCAAATTATCGAATACAGGCAAATTCAACGGGGACCTTTCCGATTTTAAAGAGCTTGATCGAGGATTTGATTTTTACGCTCCACAATCATTCAAAGTTAATGACAGAACCATTATGTTCGGATGGATGAGCGCCATGAATGAGGAAGCGGAGAGGGCTGTCCCGACCATTCAGGAGGGCTGGATTCATGCATTAACACTTCCTAGAGAAGTTGTGCTGATGAACGGTGTGTTGTACCAGAAACCATTGCCGGAATTACAATTGTTAAGGCTGGATGGCATGCATTACAAAGGGGAAATTCAAAGTAGTAGTGAGTGGGTGCTGCCTTCTACACAAGCGGAGCTAATTGTTGATTTTTCCTTACTGACAGAAAATTTTAAAATGATCATAAGGGATGCTGTGCAAATTGACTATGATCAGGAACAAAACAGTCTGACCGTTTGGAGAACAAACTGGTTGACTGGCGAGAGAGAGTACAGAAGAGCAACATTAAATAATAAGCTTGCAGAAATGCAAATATTCATTGAAAGCTCAAGCCTGGAGATCTTTGTGAATGAGGGTGAAGAAGTGTTTTCCCTGCGTTATTTCATAGAAGATGCAGACCAAAGCAATGTATTACTTGAGGCAGGAGACAATGTAGGAGAAGTTAGAATGTATCAGTTGCAGGAATGTGTAGGGTAACATTTTTTTGCTTGCCGGGTTGCAAGCAGGTTAAGGAAGGCTGTTCATTATCCCGTTTGCGGGAAGAACTGCCTTCTTTTTTATTTTTGGTCCGTTGAATAGATTCTGCTTGTCCGGGCATTTTACTATCGGTATAGTATGAGTATTAGTATAAGAGTTTATGCCTTAATATAGAATACAGATGAATTACTCATGGCTGGCTGATGAGGTGTGGTGATGAAAAAAATATATGAACATATCGAAATAGACAGAAAAAAAATGATTAACCTTTTTATGTTCCAATCCAGAGATACAGAAAGAGTCATTCCTATGCATTTTCACAGCAATATGGAGTTGATCTACTGTACAAGTGGAAGTCTAAAGGTGTGGCATGAAGGAAAAATAACTATTTTGATGGAAAAGGATGCGCTATTCATTAACAGCAATGTTCCGCATTCCACGCAGAGCATTACGGAGAACCAGGTCATAGTGCTGCAATTTCCAGACACTTTCTTTGCCAATGAACAAGTAATCATCCATTTAAACACGCAAGAGAAACAAGTTGAAGAACCTATAATCTCTAAATTAAGAGGATTGTTTATGGATATATATGATCTACATATTTCCAAAAGCAAATACGACTACATTTTAGAGCAAAGCCGAATTATTGAACTGAAATATTTGCTTGTCAATCATTTTAGTCAGACGACAGACATTCCACCGGAAGTATTCAGTGAAAAGCAACAAAAGATAAAGACAATCATGGACTTTATTAAAGAGCATTATACTGAAAATATTAGCTTGGCCAAAACGGCCCGTATCTGCGGTTATTCGGAGGCTTATTTGTCGCGAATGTTTCATAAATATACAGGCCAGACGTTTACCGAATACAAGCAAATTCTTTGTTTGGAGAAGGCGATCGATTTACTGGATTCAACTAATAAGTCACTTACAGAAATTTCTTACGAGGTCGGGTTTCCAAACGAGAAATCTTTCAGAAAAGCTTTTAGAGAAGTTATGGGTAAAACACCGTATGAATATAAAAAATCAAGATTTGATCTGGATGTGTAATGCCACAAGCGTGCACAGTCTCCTTTCAGTAAAACGAAGGGGTTGTCCCTGAGTCATTTGATGACTTTAGGACAACCCCTTGATATTTACGCTATGTCAGAAGAGTTATTAGCTTAACGGTTATCAACCTTTTCTGGGTACATATCATGATTCATCATGCGGTGCTCCGCTATCTGTTCATACTTTGTTCCTGGCTTGCCGTAGTTGGTGTACGGGTCGATAGAGATACCGCCGCGTGGCGTGAATTTGCCCCATACTTCAATGTATCGAGGGTCCATCAGCTTAATTAAGTCATTCATGATGATGTTGACGCAGTCTTCATGGAAATCGCCGTGGTTACGGAAGCTGAACAGGTACAGCTTAAGGGATTTGCTTTCTACCATTTTAATATCGGGAATGTAGCTGATGTAGATGGTTGCAAAATCAGGTTGTCCTGTAATCGGACACAGGCTGGTGAACTCCGGGCAATTGAACTTTACAAAATAATCCCGATAGGGATGTTTATTATCAAAGCTTTCGAGAATGGCGGGATCATAGGCAAAAGTGTATTGTGTGCCTTGATTGCCAAGCAGGGTAACATCGGTCATTTCTTCGGGTGTTCTTCCGGTCATATGGATAAGGCTCCTTAAAGTAAGTTGGTTTGGTAAAAGAGAGAGGGAGTTATGGTGGTGGGAGGTCGCTCCGCGAATGATTTGAGTCTCCGCTTCGCTGCCGACCGCCGTCATCACCATAAAGTCCTACTCGTTTACGTGTAGGTTGGGATAGAAGTGAGTAATGCTCTCCTTTGTGTATCACATACAGCGCATACGGAATATATTACATATAAGTGTTATACGCCGCGTTTGTTGCCCCATACGAGGGTGTGGAGCTGCGGGAGTACTCTTACATGGTTTAGTAGGGAATCGTCCATGACACGGTCGATAAGCCATTCATAACGATGGAGTAGAGACTCCGCTATCTGTCCGGTATTCTCCGTGTTTACATCTGGATTACCCGTCTGAAGGAACAGCGGTACGTGTGGATAGCGCTCGTGAACAGTGCGGGCATAGGCAAGATCGGTGTCATCGAAGATGACGACCTTCAAGCTGCAAGCTCCGGTATAGAGCCGCGCAGATTCATTAGCGGGTTCCTTCAAGTCTGTTGCGATTGCGACGTGGGACGTCGCTTGGGACTCACTAGCCCTCTTCCGGTTTGACAGACGGGCGACAATATCATCCAGCACATCCCAGTTGGTCATCATACCCGAGCTGGGCGGTTTCGGGGATAGGGTTACCTCATCGATATCGTACAGCCATTCCTGCCAACGGGAGCCTTGTGTTTCGACAGCGGTGGCAATGCCTTGACTGCGCAGCAGGGTGATTAGCTCCCCAAGCTGCGGTAGCAGGGCAGGATTGCCTCCAGAAAGGGTCACATGCGAAAAGCGTTCGCCGCCGATGGCCTTCAGCTCCTGCCAAATGTCCGTGGCACTCAGACGACGGATCTGATCCTTGGCGCTGCCGTCCCAGGTAAAGGCGGAGTCGCACCACGAGCAATGGTAATCGCAGCCTGCGGTACGAACAAACATCGTTTTACGACCAATGACCATACCTTCGCCCTGAACAGTGGGACCAAACACCTCCAGTACGGGAATAGGGGCTATTTGGGTGCCGTGGGAGGCTGTCATGGGTTGGTGAGTAGTCACGGTATTACTCATCGAGCATCCACTCCCGTCGGAACTCGGCGTAGCTGGTAGGTGTCTCGAACAACCGTACAAACTCGGTACGTCCACCTTCGACACGGTTGCAGTATGCCTCCGAGGTCAAGGCTGACTCCATTTGTTCAAAGATCCAGACGACCATATTTTCCGCCGTTGTATTCATTGGAGGAAGCGTCTCATTCAAGTAACGGTGGTCCAGAAAAGGCTCAATCCGCTCTTTCCAGATCGTTTTGATGTCACCAAAATCTAGCGTTAGACCCGTTTCGCCCGGTATGCCGCTTATGCCAAATACGACGATATAGGTATGTCCATGCAGATTTTTGCATTTGCCTTCGTAGCAGTGTAAATGATGTGCTGCATCGAATGTAAATTGTTTGCTGACGAGTACACGTTTGCGGTGATAACGCAGCTGAGAGCGCTCAATGTCTGTCCCGAACTCTTGGAGCTTATCGACAATGCGAAAGGTACCTGGCTCACGCATGACCTTCAACTCCTTGGGATGAAGCTCCGCGCACCGCGAGATATTGCTCCAGTCCAGCACGGCGAAGTTTGCAAGCAGGGCATTCGCCACAGCCATCGCCAATGACGCCGTTATAGCACGTTAGTGTACGTGTTCTTACAAATTCAAGAGCTTTCAGCTCATCGGCCATGTGCCAAGTTTCGGCCTTGTTCAACCACATAAGCGGGGTATGAATCACAAAGGGATAGTCCATCGAAAGATTCAGTGTGACGTTCAGCGATTTGATAAAGGAGTCCCGGCAATCGGGATAGCCGCTGAAATCCGTCTCACATACGCCTGTAATGATGTGGCGCGCTCCTTTTTGCTTGGCGAGAACTCCCGCGAAGCTCAGGAACAGTAGGTTGCGACCGTCTACAAAGGTGCTAGGCAGTTCGCCTTCCTGTTGAGTAATGTCAATGTCTGTGCGTGTGAGGGCATTAGGGGCTAGTTGATTAAGCAGGCTCATATCCAGTACCGTTTGTGGAACACCCAGTTCGCGGGCGATTCCAGCGGCTACTTCGATTTCCTGCTTGTGGCGTTGACCGTAATCGAACGTCACAGTTTCTACTTCAGCAAAATGTTTTTTTGCCCAAAATAAACAGGTTGTGCTGTCTTGGCCGCCGCTGAATACGACGACTGCTTTTTCGTTTGCAAACATAAAAAAACCTCTCGATCTTCTTGGAATGGTGCAAGACACAAGTCTTGTCACTTGGAAGAAGGAGAGTTCTTGAACCGACTTCAACAAAAAACAGGCCTTGCCCCGAGAAATCATTTTTCTTGCGGAGGACAAAGCATCGTTAGTTTTTTATAGAGGGAGTTCGCGAACCTCTCCCATGCATGACGCATGGATTTTCTTCATTAGTATCTGCCACGAGGACAGACGGCTTTAGCATTGTCATTATAGCATGGCAGGGCTATTTGATAAACACTCCACCAAATGGAATGACTTCCCTTAAAAATCGCTTGATCACGCCATCGTCGTTCATATCCTGTTGGAGCCGCCGATGATGCTCCCCGGCATGGAATAGTACGGTACCCTGTCCGGTCATTTTAAAATGATAGTTCATATGCTGGCTGGCCAGATGGTTGCCGTACACGGTCAACTCCAGATGGGCGTTTTCGGGGTAGGCAATGACGCTGCTCGCATCCACATATATCGGTTCTGTCGGATGAAGCTGTTCCTGACACACCAATCCCTGCGTCAAAAGACCGATTTGACCCACACCATCAAATTTCATTTTTATAACATCACGGCTAAACAACATGTTTTTCATGCTTAGCAGCTTAGTACGCATTTGGATACCGGAGCTGTACCAGAACAGGTTGCGAAAATCGTATAACAGATCATCGCTTCCTTCAAGCTTAATCATTTTTAGACTAAAGCCAGGTGGAAGTGCAGCAATTAGGCGACAAGCTCCTGTGAAATCGGCCTGAATCAGTTTGTGTTTGCGATACATGCCCTTAATATTCATCAGTTTATCACTGCGGCCTGAGCTGGGTCCGCGGTATGCGATGATTTGCTGCGGATGCAGAACGTGCAGCTTTTCTCCTTCCGCCAGATCGAGCGTTACGACCGAACCGACGCTTTCATCATGGTGTTGTCCTGCTTGTATGTCCATTCAGACCTTTCATCCTTTCAGACAGTTAGTATCTTCCCGAACGTCGACGCATCCCGTAACGCAACAGTCGGATACCCATAAAATAACCGGCCAGCAGAATTATAGCTGTGATAATGAGCAATTTATTTCGATGTGAAGCCTGATCGCGCTGGGTTTGAAGATTTTTTAATTCTGTGACTGTGTCAGTCAGCTTGCGGTTTTGCTCCAGCAATTGGGCGTTTTGCTCTTGATAGGCTTCTAAGCTGTTACGGGCCTTTTCCAGATCCTCCTGGGTTTGTCGATAGCTTTCCTTGAGCTGATATACATCACCAGGTAACCGCGAAAATTGCTCGAAGCCCTGATATACATCATCCCAATAAGCAGCATGTACTTCGGGTACACGAGTTATCCCAAAAATAAACAAAAGTGCTATAGCAGCGCAGACAATGCGGCGATACAAAGCAAAGCGACAAGTTGGTCGTGCCAAGAGATGTTCCCCCTTTTGATAAACCAAGATGTTAGATGATATAGATCATTACCCATATGACATGGTTACGTATAATATAACGATACGGATGCAGATTTTTGAAGAAACGGACGATAAATACGGAGAAAATGATCTCAAAAAAAGTCGATATATGAGTTTAAGTGTACCAAAAAACGGGTATATCAAGGAAGCGGCAACATTCCGGCATTTTTTCTAGCATACGAGTAAAGAACGATCCGCACCTGATCAGGTCTTAAATATGAATATATAAACTGAAATATATTAAAAATTAATATAGAAGGAGATTTTGCAAGATGAATGAGAAAGAACAAAACTATAAAACTTTAAAAATCACTGTAAATGGAAAGCCGTTATCAAAGGATCTCGTCGTAGATAGTACTACTTTTGCCCCTATATCTGATATTTGCACAAAAACGAATGTTTCTTTAACAGAAACTACAATCTCATAAGTTTAAGTATAGAAGTAGACTATAAAATAGCCCGGCATACGCCGGGCTATTTTTGCGCGTTCATGTAATTCAAATGGTTTAAAATGTTATTTACCAAACTAGGTCCCCCTTCATAAAGATTCCCATGTATAATTTTCACAATCAAACATACGTTCCCTGACAATATAGTGTCAGATAACACTGTTAATTTAGAGTTACATGTTCTTTTAGGGGGAATTTACCAGTGGTGAAGTCAATGCTCAATGTAACGTACACATGGGACAAAGAGTCTATATCTGCGAATGGGTCCAAACAAGTAAATCTACTGATAGAATGGGGCTATGGAGCTAAACGTAAAAGAAAAGGAAATCTAATACCGAAAGCAGCGGGATGTGACCTTCAACTCCAGTTCATTCCAGAAAACGGGGTAAGTCTATTAAAAGCTGAAGGGGTAAGGCTCGGTTTTAAACGCTCGGAAAACGGAGATAGCATGTTTGTTCACTGTGGTGATGTACGGCGGGGAAAATATAGACAGGCTATTTTGACGTTTTCTATACCGGCTCACTCGTCCGGAAGACATACGATTGGAATGATGGAGTGGAGCTGGCGCAAGCCATCGCAGGAAAAGCGAACGATGATCCGGACAGACCAGCTCTACATCCATTTTACGCATCATCTTGGTCTGCTGAGCATTCCATCCAACCCGAAGGTGGAAAAATACATAAAGCTGAATGAGACGTCCCCTATTGTAAAAAAGGCATTGCGTATGTACGAGAAAGGGGAATATGAGCAAGGGGCGTTCATCCTTACCAGACAAGCAGATGAATTACTTATACGTGCAGCAAGAAGCGATGATATGGACTACCTGCAGGAAGCCGAGTTGCTTCTGGCTATACGTAATAAATGGAGTGGTACTTTTGTATCATTTACAGCGTATAGTTCTAAAGTCTTTTTCAATAAGGCAATATCGCTAGAAGATGTTCATTTTACTGAAAATGATACTTTGAGATAGGCAATTATGCTAGTTTATTTGTGTAATATAGTGAGTCTAATTTACTATCTTTTTGTAAAGGAGAGACTTCCTTGACTGATCGGTTGATACGTTTAATGCGGATTATTACTATTGTTCAGGCAAATCCAGGGATATTGGCAAGAGAGCTTGCCGAACGTTGTGAAACATCAGAACGTACCATATACCGAGATATGGAGGCGCTAAGCGCTATGCATATACCGATTGCGAATATGGGGCATGGCAAGGGGTACATTTTTATTAGCAATTTCGCTTTGTATCCTCTGAATTGGACGGAAGAAGAGGCAGAGGCTTTTACTAAGCTGGGAGAGATTATGGAAACGGTAAAGCCTCTTTTACCGCCAGCTTTTGAAAGTGCTTATGAGAAAGTGATGGCCTCTAGTCAGAAAAAAAAGATGGAACAGACGAGCTTCGCGCAGGAAATGAAAAATATTGTCCGGCTCGGCTCGACACTTGATCGGGAAAACCAGCCCTATCTGCTCAGGCTGATTGTTTTAGCGAGTCTTACGCAGCAGACCATTGAAGCGGAATACAGTTCGCCTCAAAATGAAGATGTTTCACTCGTTCAGGTGGATCCTTATTGTTTGGTTCCGCAGGATCGGCGATTCTATATGCTTGGTTTTTGTCACAAGCAATCCGCGATGAGAACCTTTCGGATCAGCCGATTTCGGAACATGAGAATTTTGCCGTATACGTTTCAAAAAAATACAACTGAAATGGAAATGTTTTTTAAAGGGACCTGGTCGGTGACCAAAGGAAATCAGAATATCCGGTTTGTGGTACGTTTTTCTGCCGAGTCTGTATATCGGGTCAAAGAAGAGGAACTGTTCATCAAGCCTTTTCTTAAGGATTTGCCGGATGGAAGTTTGTTGTTTGAGGTGACGGTCAATCATGACCGTGAATTTTTGGATTGGCTCACTTCCTATGGAGCTGAGGCCGAGATCCTGGAGCCTTTACGGTACCGCAAACGAATGCAAGAAATGCTGCGGACCTGGGGGGCATTCTATTTCGATAAAAAGGCAGGAAATTAAGAATAACAGGGGGAGATCCCCCGGAACGGGCCGGGGAGCTATCCGCTTAACGGTCCTTAAACAGGTTGGCGAGATTGCCAAAAGGACTGTACTGTTCCTGCTCTTCTTCAGGTGAGGAGTAGACGAGCTTCGATCCACGGCTTTCCTCATCGTCAGCAGCATTATGAACTAATGTAATACGATCAAAATGGTACATGAAAACCTGAGCGGTGTTCACGGCATCATCCAGTGCCCGGTGTTGTTGACCGTCAAAGTCAATGTTGCACAATTCCAGCGCCTGAGACAGGCTCAACTGACGGTACTTTCCATTGGAACCAAGCAGACGGGAAATCTGCTTCTGTATATCATTTGTATTATGAATCCATCCGAGATCTACATGATGGGTACGACAATGGGATACCAGCTTCTGACGGTCATCCGGGCCCCATGCGCATAAATAATAAGGGGAATCCGTACCGAGCCAGGCTATGAACTCCTTCACAGCTTCAGGAAATAGTGGAGCGGCATCAATGTCTCGTTGAGTAATACCCGTGAACTGAACGGTATCAGTAGAGAGTACAGGTCGATTCGAGGGTCTTACAAAACTGTGAAACGTATCCGCAACGTATAGGCCATCGTCTCCCTGAACAACTTTGACGGCACCGATATCAATGATTTCGGAGGAATATCTGGCGTTACGACTAACGGTAAATTCAAGATCGTAAATAATGTATTGCATTTCTGGACTCCTTCCACACATATAACTGATCCCGATGGGGATCGGGACGAATGTTCTTGCCCGAGTGACTCTTCTCCATCATACCTCTCGGTTCACAACTTGTCAGCGGTTAAAAGGTTTGCTTTTTAAAAAAATATGCGATGTCCAAATGAGCTTGGACTATCGCATATCTATAAACGCCTGACCTACGGCAGCATCCGGAACCACTAGGATGCTGCCTTTGCTAGCTATCGAATTAGGCCGGGAGATCTAACTTTTGTCCGGGATAAATACGGTGAGGATTCTTCAACTTATTCAACTGTTGAAGCTGTTGCCAGGTGGTACCATGTTTGCGGGAAATGTCATACAGCGTATCCCCGGATTTCACAACATATACATGGCTATTTGTAACTTGTGCAGAATCGGATGTCTGCTGTGGCTTAGCTGTTTGAGACTTTGCCGGTGCCGGTTTTGCGGGCGCTGGTTTTGCAGCCGGTGTAGAGACGGATTGCGGCTTTTCCTGCACAGGTGCGGGTGTTGCGGTTGTAGCAGATGGCACAGCTTGTGCGGCAGGGACAGAAGTTTTACCATCAGTCTTGGCTTCTTGAATGCGACCGTCTGCTTGTACTTGCAGGCTAGCGGAGCCCACCTTTTGCATGTAGCGGATTAACGCCTCATCAAGCGAGCCGAACATACCTGCCTGTGGATATTTAGCGAACATCGTATATTGGTCACCACCTACGGCAGTAAAATCATTGGTGGCCAGTGTATATATTGCCTCAGGATCAAGTGTCTTGCCGCCGATCAGAATGGAATGAACGCGGCTCCCTTTGGCTGCTGATGTGTCTATTTTGAACGAAATACCTGATACCTGTGGGAAACCTCCGCTTGGCTCTGGATAGGAGGCTGTACCATTTTCCAGTGCGGCCTGAATGTCAGAGCCTTTCACTTTCAGGGTAACGATCTGGTTGCCGAAAGGTAGCACTGTGATGACGTCTCCCTTGGTTACCGTTCCCGTCTTGATGGAAGCACGGATGCCGCCACCATTCGTTAAAGCCACATCTGCTCCCGAAACGTCACGCATAGCATCGGTGAGCAGGTCACCGAGATTGGTTTCACTTGCACGCACCTTTTCGCGTGCTCCTTCCAGATCCACACTTGTTTGCGTTACAACCTCTTTTAGAATAGGTTCCTGGTCCTTCTGAATGGAGGCGATCAATGCAGCAATTTCAGCGTTGGGCTGAACGTCCACTGCTTGAGTCGAATCAATCAGCTTGGCTTGCTTTTGCGTAACCTTACCGCCGTCAACCCATAAGTCCACAACACCCAGATACTTGGTGTATTCACCTGCGCTAGCGATCAATGTACCATTGTCACTAACCAAGCCTTTTTCCAGTACAGTATGGCTGTGTCCATCGATGAAAATATCAATGCCAGGCACTTCCTTAACAACTTTGAGGCTGGTGTCCTTACTAGACGCATCCTGCCCCAGGTGACCAAGAACAACAACGACATCTACTTTGCTGCGGATTTCATCAACAGCCGCTTTGGCCTCAGCCGCAGGATCAGTGAATTGAATACCCTCAACATTTTTGGGATTCGTCTTATATGCTGTTTCTGGCGTAGTCAGACCGATAATACCGATTTTAACGCCGTCCACTTCTTTAATAACATAGGGTTTGAACAAACGTGTTCCGTCTGTTTGTTTAATATTGGCGCTGAGCACAGGGAACTGAATTTCCTTACTTAGCTCGACAAGATGCTTCCAACCATAATTAAACTCGTGGTTACCCGGAACCATAGCATCATAGCGTAGCTTGTTAATCACTTTCACGATACTCTCACCGTTAACCAAAGTAGCGAAAGTCGTTCCGTGAACGGTATCCCCGTCATCAAGCAGCAATGTATTGGGATTGGAAGCTCGGTACTGATCAATGATGCCCGCCAGCTTGGCGAATCCCATTTCCTTGTCGTTCGCGACCACGTGGGCATGAGTGTCATTCGTATGTAGGATGGTGATGTGTTTACCGCTGACTGGAGTCGTTGCCGTTCCCGCTGTTCCCACATGGGTTGCTGGGTCTGCTGCTGCTGTACCGAGACACCCAAGTAAAAGCGCGGCAGTCGTCAGGATCGACGAGAGTTTTTTCCATGAGTTCATGTTGTTCCTTCAACCTCCCATAAAATGAATGAATTAGAGAAACCGCTTACGACCACATTTTATCAGATGATTGTAAAAATAACTTCTATTTTATATCAAAGCACTAAAATTTTTTGATATATCGGTTGTTAAACCCATCGTCTAGTTACCTATATTATAGAGGAAGTAATAAACAGTAACCTACGGGTGGGGAACTAGTGTTCTGTTTTGTGATCAAAAAAAAGGGCAGTCTCTTTGGGCAGCCCAATGCGGGGTAAATAGTGATCCAACGTTTCGTCAGCTAGTGGCGGTTTTCCTTCACTCAACAAAAGCACGGCAAACCGATTGGCCTGCTGTTCAAATTTTCCTGGGGAAAAGTAGGAGTGCTCCTCCATAAAAAAGCGGCTAATGCCTTTATGCAGTCGGTCATGTCCCAATTCATGCGCACAGACGAACCGTTCCCATTCGGGTGTGAGGCCATTGTGGATAACGATAAATCTTCTACGTAGCTTGTGGTAATACAGCCCTTTGGTTGTGGGGCCTAGATCGCAGTATCGGATATGGATACCCAGGGCTTTCGCAATATCGAAGGGGCAGTTGGTACGGTATTTTCGGACAAGTTTGTGAATGAGTTCGTTCATACGCTCACCTGCTATCCCTGATCTTTGCCCGCTTGGGGCTCTTTGGGCTTTTTATGTTTGTTCATCTGTTTGGCTTCCCAGAACAGACCTGTCAGAACGTCCTTGATCCGTTGACGATCTTTTTCATCCAGCGGAATGCCATCGAACATTAATTCGTCGTCTTCCTCCAGCATTTTTTTAAAATCCCGGCGGTCTTTAGAGGTTGCCCATTCCGGTACAGTAGAAGGATAAAGTTCATATGGACTTTGCTCCATTGAATCATCGTCTCCCCAATATCCGGCGGCCTTCATCATTTCGGTATAGGATACGCTGAGCGCGTCCGCTATTTTGCGGAGAGTGGAGGGTTTGGGAATTCCGCGCAGTCCATTTTCAATGCGGGAAATTTGTGAATTGCTAATACCTGCGGCGTCTGCCAATTGGTTGATGCTCAAGTGTTTGTGCTCGCGCTGCTGTTTTAAGTAAGTTCCGAATGCTGGCTGTTCCACAATGGGGGCTCCTTTCTGCAAGAGAATCATAGATATTGCTTTTATTATACCATTAGGTAAATAGTAAAAGCACGTAATATGCCAAAAGGCATAGGAAAATAAAGCGAATATCCTGTTTTTGGAGCTATACTGCTTTTTTTGAGGATGGATACCTATCCTAAATAATGTTATGTTATACTCAAGATACGAACAAAAGGGGAACACAATGTAAACATAAGCGTTTTTATATTTAAAAATACATCATTGTCAAAAGGCATATAAGGAGTGTTGCTTTACATGAGAAATAACTTACCCGAATTGGACCGTCGCAAAACGCAGAATGCATTGGAGGGTGTGTTTGAGAAATACCGAATTTATAAAACGATTACCTTTATGGATCGGGAGAGCTTTATTACGGCTGGCTATACGGATCGCCCGAGCGGCCCAACAAATGTGACAAGCGATCCAACCGCCCGGACAGCCGTATATAATGTAGATGCTCCTGCCGCCCGCTTGGCCTACTGCGAAATGGTGGATGCCGTAGTGAGCCGCTTGAATGAACGCGAACAGCTGCTTATCCGTGAACGTTATTTAAAGGATGACGATGTGTTCGATTACAAGGTTTACAATTATGTGTTAGACCCGCCAGTCAGCAAGGATACGTATACGAAGCTTCGCACGCGTGCTTTTTACAAAATGGCGCTTGCACTGGCGGACCAAGGCGTTTTAAATTTGGCAGGCTTGCAGAAGGGCGCGGATCGAAAATTGGGTTGATGTAATAATTATCCACTTGTTCTCATTTCTATTTTAAAATGGTTTCCTAAAAGGCTTTGATTTCCTGTAATAACAGGGGTCAAGGTCTTTTTTTACGATACGAACATGTGTTCTCAAAAAACCTCCCAACATCATCCCTATCCTCTGCTTTTATCGTCCATTTCCCCGGCAACGCATTCGTTATTAGGGTGTAAGATTATATCATCGGGAATCAAGACAAGAGGACATACCGAAGACACACACAGTCAAACGTTAGCCGGCCATTAGGGCCGGTTTTTTCATGCGGTGATCGTCTCTGTCGGTTCCCGGGAATTCGTTGAATAGAAAGGAGGAGTCGTGTTGCCTAAGCAAGGGATGCTGCAATGCATGAGTATGGAGCTGCGCCGGATGAGAACACGGAAGTGGAAAAAAGCCTGGCTGAATAGCCACAACATGCGAACGCAGGGTACGCAAAGGTGGCATGCCGCAGAATGAGACAAGCCTTTAAGCAAAAGCTCATTGAAATTATTCCAGCGCTGCAAGGGCGTGTATACGATGTTCAGCCACCGTCGCAGACGGCAGAGGAGCCGTATGCTGTTATGGCGCTGGGCGAGGAAATCTGGAAGTCTTCCTGGGCCGGCTATCGGCAGGTTGTCCGCATCATGCTGTACGCAGGACAAGCCGGACTGGCGCAGGCTGACGTATGGGCGAATGCCCTGATTGCCGGGCTGCACCGGGAACCCGTGACAGGTGCAGGTGAGGATACATCGACTTTTACCGCGCACTATTTGGGCGTGCGGGATGCAGAAAAGCTGGACACCGTTACGGGCAAGGCCTATAGAACGCTTCGTTTTGGCGTGTATGTGCCTGAGACGGAAGGTGGTTTGGCCGTTCCAGCAAGCGGTGCTACACAGCCGGAAGAGTGGCTGGCCGCGCTGGTCCGCTGGACGCAGAAGCAACTGGGTGAAACGTGGTCGGTATACGCCGACGCATGGCCCGCACAGCCGGGGCGGCAAGCGGTACTATGGCGGATGAGCGGCTGCGAAACTAGGATGGCGGGAGCCTCCATGTATGAGCTGCGCAAACGGTTCATCGGGCATATTACCGCCCCGGACACCACCGAGGAAAACCGCGCAGCTTTCGCACTGATCGAGGGCTTTGCCGCTCAAATCCAGCTTCCTCTGGATCAGGACAAGGGCCGTTATATGTCTACAGCTGAAGCTTCAGCCGATTTGCAGGCAGATGCCATTTTAGATGGTCAGCTTCGGCTGATGTTAGTACAGCGGCGTATGCGTCCGGCTGAGGAAGCGGCGTTGATTCGCAGAGTGGAAATTCATCCTATTTTGAAATGAGGTGGTCCGAGTGACCTTGGAAAACCATGAGAAGGCCCCGGTATATGCCGGGCAAGAAGCAAGTGGCCCTCGCTATACGCTGGAGGAGCTAAAAGAGCACGCAGAACCATTGTTTTCCGTGAAAGAAGAAGTGCTGGCAGGCGCCTTTTTTGGCACACAGGACAAGCTGTTTACGGTAGCAGAAGCACACACTAAAATCGAACAATTTATGAAAGCGAAGGTGGACTAATTATGGCAGGCGGAACATGGGAAAACACGAATAAACCGGTATTGCCGGGTTTGTATATGAATTTTCAGGCAGCAGCAGCTTCAGCGATTCAAGGTGGGTCGCGTGGTACGGTCGTTGTGCCCGTTAAGGCGAATTGGGGCCCTGTACGTGAGTTTGTAGAGATCGGCAGTGAAACGGCAATCAGCCAAATCTTTTCGGGTGACAGTCTGGACGGTGCGACCGCGTATTCGACGCTGTATCTGGCTTTGCTGGGCGGTCCGAAAAAGCTCTTAGCCTACCGTTTGGCAGATGATACAGCTGCTGAAGCATCTGTGACGCTGAAAAGCGGCGGTGCGACCCCGGCGGATGTGCTGCGTCTGAAGGCTTTGTACACAGGTAGCCGCGGTAATGGTTTTGCTGTAACTGTACAGCCAACTTTGGGTGATGAGCAAGCTCGTGAGGTGCGCCTCTATGAAGGAACCAAGCTGCTCGGCACGTACAAAGGCAGTGACGGTACGGCTGCCTCTATCGCCAAGGCGATGAACGAGAACAGCGAAAATGTATGGGTGAAGGCCGAAGTTGTCGGCGACGGCGGCATTCCGGTGGATGTCAGCGGCGTACACCTCACTGGCGGCAACAGCGGCAATAGCAAGCTGGTTAATGCCGATTACATCGCGATGCAGGAGGCACTTGAAGGACAAGAGTTTAATGTCCTGGCTCTGGATTATGCAGCTGATCTGGCATTGCTGCAAAGCTTCGCTGCCTGGATCAAGCGTGTCCGTGGCGAAGGTAAAGGCGTAATCGCTGTATTCGGCGGTTCTGCGGCAGATGATGTGTCCAAAACAGCCGTCAGCTTGGCCTCTGCACGTTCCCTGGCCCTAAACCATGAAGGCATCGTGAACGTTGGTACAGGCGTACGTCTGGCAGGTTCGGATTACAGTTCCGCCCAAACGGCTGCTTATGTAGCTGGCCTGATTGCAGGTCAACGTCTGAATCAATCGGCAACATATGCGGTTACGCCTTTTGAGGATGTAACCCGCCGCTGGACACGTTCCGAGCAGGAGCAGGCTGTCCGTAACGGTGTCTTCCTGCTGTTCTTCGACGGTCGTCAGGTCAAAGCGCTGCGCGGGATCAACAGCTTGGTGAATCCATCTGCCGGGCAAAACAACGCATGGAAGAAAATTCGTTCCATCCGTGTCATGGACGCTATTAACGCTGACTTGCAGCGTGCAGCTGAAGAGACTTACATTGGCAAAATCAACAATACGGTGGAAGGCCGTCTGGCACTTATCGGTGCAATCAAAGAATACCTGGCACAGCTGTCGCTGAGCAATGTCATCGAAGCAGATGGCTACGATGTCATTCTCGACCCGGCTTACTACGGCGATGCGCCAGTCATCAAACCGGAGCCGGATCAAGTGTTCCTGCAATGGAACGTGAAGCTCACCGACGTGATGGAGCAGTTGTTCGGCACATTTTACGTGCAATAAATAAGCATTTTACGTGTATAAGCATTTCGCAGGCAATCGGCAGAAATGAAGTAGCTTGTTAACAACGAGGATTTTATGAAATCCCGAACTATATTATGGATTATTTTGAGGAGGAAAAAGAAATGTTGGATGCTTCAAGAGTTATTTTAGGTACGTTTGGTCAGGCATATATTGATGGGGTATGGCAGACACATATTAACAAGCTGGAAGCTAGCGTGGAAATTGATAAAAGAGAACTGAATTTGGTTGGTAATACTTGGAAGGTGCATAAAAATGGAGCTAAAAAAGGCACTGGAACGATGAGTGGTTACAAAGTAACTTCCGATATGATTCGTCGCGGTTTTGAAAAATTCGATATTATTTCCAAGCTAGACGATCCTGAATCTTTTGGACATGAACGCGTTCGTTTGATTCGCTGCATGCCAGATAAGATTCAGTTGGCTAACTGGACTGCGGGAGAAGAAGTGCCAGAAGAAACTACTTTCACCTTTGAAGGCTATGAACTGCTTGATCCTATCGTTGCTGAATAATTTATTGGTTATGGTGGGCCTGGAGTAATCCGGGCCCAATTTTCAAAAATTTATTAGGGGGATTTAATATGAGTTTGCCTGAAAATATGTCAGAGGAACAAATTTTGGATAGTCTTTTTGAAGCTGCAGATAAATTACCAGAGGAAACTGTTCGGATTCAGCGCCTGGATATGCTTCTCACACTTCGTGGTTTGACATCCAACAAAGTAGATAGCATCCGTGAACGGTGCACAATTCGTAAAACGGTTAAAGGCCGTGTGGATGAAAAAGTAGATACAGAAACATTCAATGCACTGCTTATCTCGGAAGCTACGGCTGGTCTAGAAGTAAAAGGTCTGCAAATTAACGGATGGGGTGATCCGCGAATTACTAGCCGACTTAAATTGTCTGGTGGTGAACAGGCTGTGCGTCGAATGCTTCTGGCAGGTGAACTGGATGCAGTAGGGGATAAGGTGCTGGAACTGTCCGGCTTCGGTGTGGAAATTGATGATCTAAAAAACTGATTCGCTCCGGCGGAATGACATCGGTGCTGTATTATCTGTGGATACGGCATCATCTCCGTCCCGGAGAGTTTTGGGCCTTAAACAGAGGTGAAAAATCCATGTTAATTGCATTTGCTGAAGAGGAACTAGACGCATTATCCAAGCAAATACAGCAATGATAGATACGTAAGGAGGTGAGTAAATGGCAGGATCAAGTAACTATAGAGTTAATATTGTTACAGATGTAGAGGATTTGATAATTACAAACCGGGAACTTAAAGCAACAAGTCGCTATATTGAGCAGATACAACGGCTTTCTGATCGCTTAGGACGTGCCCGTTATCAGAGCTTGATTAAGCTGAATACGGAACTTAAGTATATGCATAGGCATCTTGGGAATATTTACAGCCTAGCTGTTCGTCTTAGCCGGCTACGCATTAGGCCAAAAGTCTTTCTGATTGATAAGGCGACTCCAGTCCTCGAAGCGCTTATCAGAAAGCTAAAAAGTCTTAAGGATGCCTATATTGTTGCACGTGCAAAAACGGGCATTGATCAAGACGATACAAATAAGAAGAAAGCTAAGGGTGGCAACCGGGGAAATAATTTAAATGTTTCAAATATTGTGAACAAGTCTATCAGTGTTACTGCAAATTTAGAAATAAAGGATCCTAAATTTGACTTTAACTTTAATTATGATATCAAGGTAAAACCACCTAGATTGAATATTAGAGTCGCAGCTCCAAAATATGCGCCTAAGATCAACGTAAAAACAGGTCCTATTCGAGTTTCTCCAAAAATTAAGGTGATCTGTAATTGTTGTTGCTGTGGGAAAAAAGGAAAAAGTAAAAGAAGCATTGCTGAACAAGATGGACCTGATGGTAAAAACAAAAAGAAAAATAAGAACAACAAAAAAAGCCCTGGCAAAAAACGAGGACTTCCTAAGCTGTGGGAAAAAGCAAAACGTTTATTTAACCCAAAACCTAGCTCTAAGCCGGGAGTCCCAGGAGGACGGCCAACTCCGCATGGAGGTAAGGGGAAGTTTGGAAAGATATTTGATTTCGGTAAAAAAATACTTGGTGAAAATCCAGGAAATATGCTTAAAAAGATAGGTAAGGGAGCAATGAAGGGGGGCAAGAAGCTGCTTGGCCCAATTAGCATAGTATTAGATATTGTAGACATTGCTACAGCGTCGCCGGAAGAACGTCCGGCTGCTATTACATCAACGCTTTTAGGAAGTGGCTTTATTACTGCTGGGGCAGCTATTGGTACAGCGATTGCTCCAGGTATAGGTACTGTAATTGGTGGTCTTATTGGTGCAATTGTAGGCGCTGTAGTAGATAGTTTAGCAGGTGAATGGTTAGCTCAAAAGTTCTCTGAAATGAGTGATTGGGCCGGAGAAAAAGCTACTTCTGCAATGGACTGGGTTGGAGAAAAAGCTATTGGTGCAAAGGATTGGATTGGCGAGAAAGCAAGTGTTGCAAAGGATTGGGTTGGTGAAAAAGCTTCCCAAGCTACAGATTGGATGAGTAATAAAGCATCTGATGTCAGTAATTGGTTTTCTAGTCAAACAGAAAGTTTGAAAAGTGACTTCTCTAATTTGTTTGGTTATTCAAATGAACCTGAAAAATCACAACCTGTTGTTTCTGTAAATAAGGCCTCGCAATCTTATAATCCCGCTTCAACTGCACCGGGAGCGTCATTAGCTCTGTCAAGATTCCCTTCGGTTGATCCGGGGCTTCCATTACCATCTTTTATTCAGGATGCCCAAAACCGTTCCAAGGTGATTCAGGGTATGGGGCCAGGTGGTTCACAAATTCCTACGGCGAAAGGAGGAAAACCAGCTCCACAGCTCGTGCAAATAACGGATGAACAAATGAGTAGCCTTTCAGGCTTTCTCAAGGATTTCAAGACAGAAACGAACAACCAAATCAGTGTAACGTTGCCTCCTGGAGCAGTACAGGTAACGGTTCAAGAAGATTCTATTGATTTCGACACGATGGCACTTCAAGTAGGACACCGGATTGTAAATGAGGTACGACAGGCAATTATTAATAGAGGTGGAGGGGACAATAGTTCCCTTAAAAAGGATAAAGCTGTACTAGTCTAACGTAAATCTATCACAGCAGAAAGGAGGGAGGCTATGGGTATAGACTTTTTTCTGATTAATGGTCAAAGCGTGTTTCAATTCCCAGTTAATCCCGAAGAGGTGAATATTTCACGGCAAAAAGGGTATGAAACAGTTACGATGCTTACACATGGGGAATTTGATTTTCCACAAGGAGAAAAGGTGAAAGAAATCACCTTTTCTTCTTTTTTTCCCAAGGTGTACGATGCATCCTATTGTCGTTATAAAAATATCCCAGATCCTAACGAAGCGATGAACAGGTTAAATGCAATGTTAAAAGCAGAGAAGCCGTACCAATTTATTATTACGAATACACTAATTAATGTTCCTGTTTTTATCATTGCTCATAATACGACCTTTCGTGGAGGCGAGGCAGGAGATATATATTTTGAAATTACTTTGCGTACATGGAGGGAACCTAAAATAGTGTTGCGAAAAGGGAATTCTCCTCAAAAAGTAAACTCTAGTAACCTTCCACGCACGAATCTTAAAACTAAATCTAAGACGTACACTGTCAAAACTGGGGATTCGCTTTCTAAAATTGCAAAGTTGGAGTTGGGGGACAGTTCCAAATGGAAAAGTATATATCAAGTGAATTCAAAGATCATAGGCAACAATCCGAATAGGATTAAAGCGGGTCAAAAGCTGGTGATGCCATGAGTTACCAAGTAATACTTCAAGATCGATATGATCTTACCTCCCTAGTTGAGAAAATAACTTTAAAAGATGCTCTTAATCAAATTGCATATCAGGCCAGCATACGTGTAGCTGCTTCAAATGTTATGCCCACGATTACTCCGGGAATGTCTATTCGTGTCAGTGGAATTCCATTTGGAAAAAATGTAAAGGTACCACTTCTCCACCCTGCTGTTGTATGGGAAGTAGAGAGCTCTAACAGCGGTACAAAACGTTTCTCTCTGGTGGTATATGATCGGACGATTTATCTGGATAAATCCGAGGATGAATATTTATTTCCCAAAGGACAGACAGCTACGCAGCGGTTGCGTAAATACGCGAAGGATTGGGAGTTTCAGATCACCTCAATACCTGATACGAAAGTGCGATTAGGAAAAGGTATTTATCGTGCCCAGACCCTATATTCCATGATGCTTGCTGATTTGAAAGAGACAGCAAAATTGGGCGGAGATTTGTACCAGTTACGCATGACAAGTGCTGGATTGGAGCTATTTAAAATCGGTAGCAATCCTTCCCCCTATGTGTTAGACCGATTTATTGATCTTACGCAGTTGCGGACACTTGAGGGAGCCGTAACTAAGGTCAAAGTAATGACAGCTAATGAGAACGTAGGAAGCGGACAAGAGGTACCGTCTAAGGTGCTGGCTGTAGCAGAAGGGGATACTAAAGCGCTAGGTACTTTGCAAAAACTGGTGGAAGATGATCAAGTGAAAGCAGCTGGCGGAGCCAGTAAGCTTGCTAAAAGTCATCTAACTGGAATCCAGGAAACTTTTACAGTTAATTTACCAGATATTAATACCATACGTGCCGGTGAAGCTGTGATGTTACAAGGATTAAAGCTGATTGTTACTTCAGTCAGTCGGGATTTGGGGAGCCCGGGGAATATGACTTTAGAGCTCGCTTCCTTCGATATGGTTAAAAGGAGGTATTTTCTTGAGTAAAGATCCCTATGGTGCATTTGTAAGTGTAATGCAGTCGTCTATGGCGGGACACACTCGGCAAGCGTTGAGTGGAGTAGGCGCGGTACTAGGCACGATCACCTCCACGGGACTCAAGCTGGACGATTTTAAACATGAGCTTCAGGATTATCTGGTCGCGGAGCTGCCGGGACTGCTATCTGTACCACGCCATATGTACAAAGGTACCTCAACCGCAGTGGAATCAGAAAATTGGGAAGGTAAAGAGCTGAAAACTTCCTTTTATATCGGGGAAGACGAGCTGGAGGATGTGAATCTCAGTTTGAACGAAGGACTCAAGCCTGGAGATCGTGTACTGGCGGTTCGGGTGAATAGCGGCAATGATGTGGTGGTCGTGTGCAAGGTGGTGAGTGGACGTGGCTAATTTATTTCCCGAAACAGATGATATGATCTGGACAGACAGGGATATGACCGACCCGGATATACTGGAGGATAACCGTGCAGTATTTGGGCGAAGCTGGAGGTTTGATTTTGAAGCCGGCGAGTTTGTTATGAGCCCTAGTCGTAAAATCGTGACTACAGGGGAGAAAGAAGCGTGGGTACAGTGGTGTGAAAAAGCGATTCGCACTCCTCGCTACCGGCATGTGATCTATTCACCTGACTATGGGAGTGAGCTGGAGGAGCTCATTGGCAGCAGCTATGGGCACGGTGTGCAGGAAAGTGAAATTAAACGCATGGTCACAGAGGCGCTACTAGCAGATGCACGTACGGCTAGTGTGGATCAGTTCACGTTTCGCTGGGAAGGCGAGGCGTGCCATTTTAGCTGCCAGATTACGAACGTGCGGGATGAAACGGAAATTGTGGAAAGTGTGGTGATCTAATGGCAGACTTGCCGGAATATTTGGTAGACCAGACGGAAGAGGAAATTTTAAATCGAATGCTGGAAAAAGTGCCTTCGGATATTGATAAGTCCGAGGGCTCTTTTATTTGGGATGCGCAGGCGCCGGTGGCATTCATGCTCTCGGAAGCGGCGATCTGGGCGCAGGAGCTGCTGCGTCGGGGCTTTGCCAGCACAGCAGCCAGCGACAACCCGGATTTTCGTTCGCCGGAGCTGGATTTGCGGACAGCAGAGCATGGGGTGACACGGCGAGAAGCGGTTGCGGCCTCAGGTATGGTTACGTTCACGGGCACAGCGGGAACGACTGTCCCGGCGGGAACCTTGGTGGCGACCCCGGCAGATGATGTATCCGGGGAAGCTTCTATTGAGTATGCGACCACGGCTTCGGTCACGCTGGATGAACAAGGTGCCGGGGAAGCGGCTATTCGGGCGGTCAACCCCGGGCGCAGCGGTAATGTACCTGCGGGCGTCATCCAGGTGATGGCCACTCCGATTAGCGGGGTTGCCTCTGTGATCAATACGGAGGAAACCAAAAGCGGTACAGACGTTGAGAGCGACCAGCTATTGCTGGAGCGTTTTTATGCCAAGGTGCGGAACCAGGGCACCAGTGGCAACAAGGCGCAGTATACCCAGTGGGCGAGTGAGATTGCTGGAGTGGGTGGCGTGGAAGTAGTTCCGCTCTGGAAAGGACCGGGAACAGTGGGGTTATATGTGCTGGATACGGATAAACGCGCAGCCAGCCCAGATATCGTCGCTGCGGTGCAGAAGTACATCGATCCGACGCAGGATGGGCAAGGAGAAGGGCTGGCGCCAGCGGGTCCTGTAGTGACGATCATGCCAGCGGCAGAAGTGGAGATTAACATCTCAGTCAAGGTACAGCGTACCAAAGAGAAGCCGTCTACACTGGATGAAATCAAAAAGCTGATCGAAAGCGGTGTGCGGACGTATTTGAAGCAGCTTGCTTTTTACAAGGAAGACCCGTTGGTACGGTACACCCGGATTTCCGCTGTGCTGCTGGACATTCCGATCATTATTGATTTCTCTGAACTGAAAATCAATGGACAGAGCAATCAGAATATTGAGATTGGGTCAGGTCAGGTGGCAGTACTGGGGACGGTGAGCGTTAGTGAGTAACAATGAAACGAACAGTTTTGAAGATTTATTGAATAACCCAGACCAGGGAAAACGCGCAAACCGTAGTGGCACTTTTGTTAATCGAGTAACGATAGCGGAAGATACAGTGGGCCAAATGAACAGCGAGCGAGGACGCGAGCTGCTTTCCTATTTGCCTGCCTATTATGAAACTTCACGTGTGATGCGTTCTGATATGGATGCTAAAGGAAGCGAATTGGACGCCCTGTATCTTGCAATGGATGCAACGGTGGGACAGTTTTTCGTACGTACCGCCACGTGGGGATTGGAACGCTGGGAAATGGAGTTGGGGATCGAAACCGATCTGGCGAAGCCATTGGACCAACGGCGTGCGGTGGTGGAGTCGAAGCTGCGAGGGGCAGGAACTTTTTCCGGTCGGCTTGTCAAAAATGTAGCAGAGGCGTATGACGGAGGTACGGTAGATGTTATTTTTCACCCTGCCGAATGGGGATTTACGGTCAAATTTATAGATACCATCGGGATTCCACCCAACGTAGATGATCTTAAAGCAGCCATCGAGGAGATCAAGCCCGCCCACATGGCAGTGGAGTACAAACTACGCTACCTGACCATTGCCGAAGTGGAGTCTATGACCCTCTATGAAAATGAACATACAACACAGGATAGATATTTAGGAGGTGGCGCATAACATGGCAAGTGAAAAAACACCGAATCTTGGTTTAAATCAAATTGACCGCACATCGCCCAAAACCACGTATTTTGATTTGGAGAAGTATTTGGACCAAAACTGGCGGGCTGTTGATGAATTTGCTAGTGACGTGAATGATGGTGTGAATGCGATCAAGAAGCGTTTGGATACGACAGAGCGTAAGACGGTAACTCTCGAACCCGGGGTGCAAATTGTTCATGCGGAAAAGGCTGCCCCATTTTCGCTGACGGGGCTGAGCGGGCGTACGTTGGTAAATTTGTTGGGGCGGATGGGGAACTGCGAGACAGTAAGCGAGTGGTCCTCGAATGTAGCTATTGCAATAGACTCTAACAACAAAACCAACGGCAGCAGTTCATTTAAAATTACACTAGGCAGTGTACCAGCAACGGCGTCTGCAAGTTTTTTGACCACGCCTGGTCGAAAATATATCGCAATAGCGGACGTGAAAAGTGGTAATACCAGCAAGGTGGCTATATCAATAAATGGTATTGCCAGTGATGTGGGTAACGAGGTATCTTCTGGCTCTGTTTTTGCTCCGTCTGTTGTACGGTTTACGGCGAAGGAGTATTTTCATATTGTTACGGTTACAGGCACGGGTGTGGCTAGTAATACGTTTAATATGGATAGTGTGCGCGTTTATGAGATTAGTGAGGCAGACTATGCAGTGGCAGCTAGCTACACGCCAGCACAGGCCGCAGCTAAGTATCCATATGTTGATAGTGTAATGCCTGTACGTAATCCTTATGCGATTCGGTACGGGGAAAACCTGTTACCTAACTTTTATGAGTGGACGGTCATCAATTCAGGGATAGTCAATCTGCAAGCTCCTTACAAAGCGAGTGCTTCAACAAGTAGCTATCCTGGTCCATTTCCTTTATCGCCCTTAAAAGTGGTTGTTCCTGTATTGCCGAATA
Source organism: Paenibacillus sp. SEL3 (assembly GCF_054602585.1). Lineage (NCBI taxonomy): Bacteria > Bacillati > Bacillota > Bacilli > Caryophanales > Paenibacillaceae > Paenibacillus > Paenibacillus sp. SEL3. The sequence goes on from NZ_CM137725.1 coordinate 4,524,432, forward strand.
CAACATACACAATCTCAAGTGCGGGTGACGGAATACAGTACATTGAACGTCGGGATGAAAACGATTCTGACCCAAGTGGGGAAGTTATGCCAGGTGTAATTGCCGTAGATTCTAAAACATTCACCACATCGTCACAAACGCGATTCTTATCTGTGCGGCTTAGATACGCTGCTGCGGGTTCATTCACCCATGAAAATCCTATGCTTAACATCGGCAGTACAGCCAAACCATTCAAGCCACGCGAGGATTCCATGCTGGCGCTGCAAACAGACCTATACGCCGATCCAGTAACGGGAGTCAAAGCGGATATAGTTTTCGAACGTGACGGTCAATACTTCAAGTCTAAGAAATGGCAAGGCATGACGCTGGACGGGTCGTTACCTTGGGTTTACTTTGGGTCAGGTGTGGGATATAAGGGTGTTCGTGTTCCTGTTAATAACGGTTTTGTTGACAGTGAGAGGATAACAAAGTTTGACGGTAAGTTGGTCCAGCATGTTTTCCCTTTAACTGGGCCGGATCAATCCCACCTTAGTCCAGAGTCAGGAGTTGTGGGTCTGACTATCTCGGTTGCAGACAGCGGGTGGGCAGACGGATATGAGCCGTCGCAAGATGATGTCAAAGCGTACTTTTTTGGTTACAAAGCCTATGACGCTAACACCATCACTCCTGCAAACGCTCAAGCCATGACCACGGCTACATGGACAGGTACAGGTACTAAGTATTGGGTGCAACGCGTGGGCGAAGCTAATTTCACGCAATCGGTACCCACAACGTCATATACAGGGTACACGCCGTATCAACTTGTATACCAACTTGCAGCGCCTACGGTGGAGCCTATTGTATCCGAGGGGCAACTATCATTTGTCGAGGGCGATAATCAGGTTGAAGTAGGTACGGGGATTGTGCTGCGTGAAGCAGTTGGGCCTAAATTACACACAAACGGGTTCTATTACATTAATGCGAATGCCGTTCCAGGTAGTAATACAGTTAATACACCTAGCCGCATTATCAATATTTTGGCGAATAACAGAAATGATACAAGCAGTTGGGCCAACTACACAAACTCCGGTAGCAACGGGATAACATCCGAGCTAAATCCGAACAAATTTAATGCCGCTGCTTCTTACAGTATCACTTACGTAATGCTTGCACCATCGCCGTTCGTACCATTCATGGGATCGTTTGCCGCAAATGAAAAGACGCTGCTTGCAGACTTGGTGGACAGTGTGCAGCAAAACACAGCGCGTGTGTCGGTACTGGAAAACAAGAAGGCTGACAAAGACAGTCCTGCATGGATATCACCGACGTTGCTTAATGGGTGGGCTACGAGTAGACCCGTAGGAATAATGAAGGACAGTAACGGGTTCGTCCATATCAGGGGGCTAATCGCGAATGGTTTGACAAACGGAGGGTTAGCACTGTTTACTCTGCCGCAAGGTTACAGACCTATCAGTATACAAGGCCCTGTTTCTTATGGCTATGGACCTAGCGGGCCTGTTTTTGTACCGTTTGATATTTTTCCAGATGGAAGAGTTTGTTTTGGTGGTGGAGGGGCAAAAGATAGCACTACGGTGAGCGTTCTTTTCCCGCCATTCATAGCAGAGCAATAAGGAGGTCATACCATGAAATTAGTACCTAAAGTAAATACAGACGGACTCTATCTGGAGGATGAAGTAGTGGACGATGCCTTTTCCGGTGTCGTCCCTTTTTATACTCCATCTTCGCCCACGCTATCTGACATAAACCAGCAGCTAGACACCCATCAGCATACTGACAGTAGCTCTAGTACCATAGATGGAACAAGTTCAGAAAGCATCCCTGCTGGTTATACAGTAGGAATTCCAGTGCCACCCGGTCTATACCATCCTCGTTTTGACATCCAAGGTTGGCTGGCCTACGAAGCGAAATATGATCAAAAGCTGATAGAAGCGCAAAAAGCCTATGAGGAGTTGAACAACGAATCCCAAGCTTTATTTCAGAAGCAGCATGATGAATGGCAAAACAAACCTGAAAACGAACGTGGAGACGAACCTATATATTCTGCTCAGACATTCATGGCCCCAGAACGAAGAGACCCAACGACGTTCTGGAGTGAAGGATTGAGTGAGGAAGCAATTAAGGAACTGACACAAAAAGCAGAACAACAGCCAAGCGAGACAGATCAACTGAAGCAGCGGATTGCAGATCTCGAAGTGACGTTGACCCAGCTTATGCTTGGTAACACAGGAAAATAACGTGTACTGAGGATTATATGTAACAGCATCTTTATATAAAAGAGGTGAAACTATAAACATGGCCGCTTTAACAGAGGCACAAATGCGTATTTGTGCTTATGCTTGCATCACTCGCTATGAGCGGGGTGAGGGCAATATAGCAACGATCATGGGAAGCTACGCTTTAGATGTAGAACAGCGTGAACAAGTAATGAAGATTATTTTATCCAAGCGTTCTGATCTAATAGCGGGCAACGTAGAAGGATCGTCATCAACCGATGCTTCAAATGAACAGGAAGAAACGGTTAAATGGTATACCTCTATTTTCCGTAAGAAAACAGTATAGAGAACAAAATAAAAATCATTGTTTATATGCCCTTGGATCAGTCCAAGGGCATTCACTTTACACCTAGGTTCAAAAGGGGGAACAAATATGCATGAAAAGATCGATCAGATTTGGCTGGGGCTTTCCACGGGGACCTTGATCGGTTATTTTTTCGGGGGGTGGACCACAATGTTGACGTTGCTGTGGTGGATGGTCGTGATCGACTTTTTCACCGGATGGGCAGCGGCCTGGATTAATGGGGAGCTAAAAAGCCGCCAGGGGTATTACGGTATTTTTCGCAAGGTTACCGTGTTTTTGCTCATTATGGTAGCTCACCTAATCGACGGTATTCTCGGGGATGCACATTACTTCCGGGATGCCGTCGTTTTCTTTTATTTAGCGAACGAGCTGTTGTCCATTATTGAAAATGTGGGCAGAATGGGAGTGCCGATGCCGGATATTTTACGGAATGCGGTAGCTATTTTTGAGTCCAAGTCGAGTGGAGAAAAAATAAAGTCAACCGACCCTTCCGACAAAGAGAATAAAGTTTCATAAAGTGCCATCAGTGACCACCACCCAAATAGGCTGACTACCTTTTTGCCCTTTTTTCGGTGTAAAAGTGGAAAAGCCCAGACCGTATGGATGGTCCAAGCATATATAACAGAGACAGAGTGCTACAACATTATAATGACAGGGAGGGAGCGCCTTATGCAAAGTCGTAGCCCTAATGCTACCGAAGGCATTGACGTGTCCCGATATCAGGGAACGATTGATTGGAAGCGTGTACGAGCCGATGGTAAATCGTTTGCCTTTATTAAAGCGAGTCAAGGACAGCGTTACGTCGATCCGACATTTATCACGAATGCAAAAGGGATCAAGGCAGCCGGGATTCTCCTGGGAGCGTATCATTTTGTAGATGCGACCAGTGTAAACGCAGCAAAAGCGGAAGCCAGGCATTTCGCCGAGGTGCTGGATCAGGTGGGTGGTGCGAAAGCGCTGGACTTGCCAGCGGTGATGGATTACGAAAATAATCCGGGAGGGCTTAGATCGGCCGCGATTCATGAGATTGCGTTGGCATTTGTAACGGAATTTGAACGGGTAAGCGGCCGTAAGCCGATGGTATATACAGGGAATGCTTTTGCTGCCCATTTCAAAGCGCCATTGGGTAGTTATAAGCTGTGGATTGCGCGTTATAGCACACGGGTGCCCGGCGACACCACGGCATGGAAGCGCTGGGACTTTTGGCAATACAGCGATAGTGGACGGGTTGATGGGATTCAAGGGCCGGTTGACCTGAATGTATACGCCGGAACAGAGGCCGAGCTACGTCAAGCATTTGCAGGAGAAAAGGGGGATGAGCCAATGACAGCAGAGGAAAAAGCGGCATTTAAGGCCCTGCAGCAGCAGGTCGCCGCGCTTGAGAACAGCAAAGATGTGCTCAAACAAACATTGAATGAACAAAGCGCTTATATTAAAAAAGTGGATCAGCGGGTAGCTGAGCTGGAGGCGCGTCAGACTATGCCTGTACCGACCTGGGCGAAGGAAGCAATGGCTGCCGCTGTTGCATTTCATCCAGCAAGCCCGATTGTGGATGCGAAACTGCCAAGCAGTTACGATTTTTATCGCTTACTGGTCGTACTGAACCGTCTGGGTGTGTTTAAAACGACCAAATGATCTTTTATAAATTTTATGCGAAAAAGGGATTATTTTCATGAAAACTAATCCATACGCCTGAAACGTAAATAGACAGGCGGTTCAAAGGCAACCGCCTGCACTTATTGTAAAGTGATGTTCTTCATGATTTCTACATAAGCTGAACTAGAACGTTTTAAAAGTGTGAATCATTGGGTGGAAATGCAGCATGTCTACCAGCCAAATCAAGCGGTAAAAGCTCTTGTATGTTTGTTTATTTCAGAACATACCTGGGAATTAGGATATTAAGGATGTAGGTTTGGTGCTGAATACATTTTTGAGGTAAGATCATGCTCCTGCTTGGAGGTTAAAGACCCCCAGCAGGAATATATGTTTGGTATGATCGTGTAAGTTGGTTTGTAATATTAATTGACATGATGTATAAAAACATATCGTAATGTATGAAAAACCCCCTTGTCGTCTTCCAGATTTTATAGTAAAGTATCCAATAATCAACTTTGTTTGAGCATAATATTCACTGTTTGTGAGTATATGTCACACTTTTACCACGACCTGACATACTCCTCTTTCTCTTTATCACATCACATTTATTTATTACCCTACAGCATCTCTTACACCACTAGATTATGAACACTTCTGTCCTACTACACCTATTTGATGAACTCGGAACCTGGGATTACAGCTTGAGGACAAGCTTGTCATGTCAATTCAAGAATTGACATTCATCCGGTATCAACGAATTAACAATATATAAGGTGTGAAAGGGGTTTGCTGCATGAGCAAAAAGTATGCAAAACACAAAATCTGGACCGTTCTGCTGGTGCTTGCGCTAGGAGCTGTTTTGGCGCTTTCCGGTTGTGGGGGATCAGGTGAAGGAGCAAAGCCAGAGGCAGGGAAAACACCAAGCGGAGCAGGAGAGGGCGTGCAGGACACGCTTATTTATGGACGCGGCGGAGATTCCGTGGCGCTAGATCCTGCCATTGTGACTGAAAGCGAGTCGCTAAAAATTGGAATGCAAGTGTTCGACACACTGCTGGAATATAAGGAAAACACAACGGAGATCCAACCGGGGCTTGCAGAGAGCTGGGAAGTATCACCGGATGGGCTGGTCTATACGTTCAAGCTGCGTCAGGGTGTAAAATTCCATGATGGAAGTGACTTTAACGCTGAAGCGGTTGTGTTTAACTTTGACCGCTGGGCTGATCCAAAAAGTCCATACAAATTTGAAGGTGACTCGTTTGACTATTATGATTCTATGTTCGGTCCTGAAGGAAGTAGGGTGATTAAGGAGGTTAAAGCGGTAGATGCGAACAGTGTCCAGTTTACACTAAACAAGCCGCAGGCGCCGTTTTTACAAAATATCGCTATGCCATCCTTTAGTATTGCAAGTCCCAAGGCAATTCAGGAGAAAAAGGCTGATTTCAAGAGTAATCCGGTCGGCACGGGGCCTTTTGTATTTAAGGAATGGAAACGGAACGATACCATCACGCTGGAGAAGAATCCAAACTATTGGAAAGAGGGCCAGCCGAAGTTGGCAAAGATCATTGTTCGTTCCATACCCGACAATACCGCGCGATTTAATGCTCTGCAAAATGGAGAAATTGACCTGATGGAGGATTTGAATCCGGATGATGCAAAGCAGCTAGACGGTAATAGCGAATTGGTGAAAATTGAACGTCCCTCCTTTAATGTGGCGTACATTGGATTTAATTTAAAGAAAAAAACATTCAATAATCCCAAGGTGCGCCAGGCGCTGAATCACGCAGTGAACAAACAGGCCATTATTGATGCATTGTTTGCAGGGCAGGCTAAGCCTGCGGTCAATCCGATGCCACCTACGTTATGGGGGTACAACGATAGTATTCAGGACTACGCCTATGATCTGGATAAGGCTAAATCTTTACTGGCGGAAGCAGGCTTTCCTAACGGGCTTCCCGAGCCGTTAACCTTCTATGCAATGCCCGTATCTCGTCCTTATATGCCTGACGGCAAAAAGGTGGCCGAGGCCATTCAAGCCGATTTTGAAAAAATAGGCGTCAAAGTCAACATCCAATCTCCAGAATGGGCTACGTATCTGGATGATCTTAAAGCAGGAGAGAAGGATGATCTGTACATGTTGGGATGGAACGGGGACAATGGTGACCCGGATAATTTCCTTTATACATTGCTGGACAAGGATACGATTCCAGGCAATAACCGTAGTTTTTATGTGAATGAGGAACTCCACAAAGTATTGGTGAAGGCGCAGGTTGAGGTCGATCAGGACAAGCGTGGGGAACTGTATAAACAAGCACAAGTGATTATTAAACAGGATGCACCGTGGATTCCCTTGGTTCACAGCACACCGTTGATGGCAGGTAAAGCGAACCTCAAGGGTTTTGTACCTTCTCCGGCAGGTATGGAAGCGTACGGAAATATTTATTTTGAATAGCCCAAACGCAAGCAGGCGGTGAATAGGATATGAACTCATATATTGTAAAAAGACTGGCCATATTGATTCCTGTATTACTGGGCATGACGCTTATCGTATTTTCGATTATTCATGCTATTCCGGGTGATCCGGCGGAAACCATACTAGGAGATAAAGCTACGGAACAGTCCAAACAGGCGCTACGTGAGCAATTGGGACTGGATAAGCCGTGGTTTCAGCAATATGGAACCTATTTGAGTGAACTGGCACATGGAGACTTGGGTGATTCCATTCGCACCAGACAGCCGATTGCCCGGGAAATGCTTCCTTATCTGGCGGCTACGCTGGAGTTGACAGTAGCGAGCATGTTTTTTGCCATAGTAGTTGGAATGAACGCTGGCATCGTGAGTGCCTGGAAGCGAAATTCCTGGTTTGACTATGTCAGCATGGTCATTGCACTGGTCGGAGTATCGATGCCGATTTTTTGGCTGGGCTTGATGGAGCAATGGATTTTTGCAAATAAGCTGCATTGGCTTCCTTCCATCGGACGCATGAATTCCCGTGATCCGGTGGAAGCTGTGACACATTTAGCCGTGATTGATGCGTTCATAGGTGGGCGTATGGATCAGGTGTGGACCGTCATCAAGCATTTGATCCTACCCAGTATCGCACTGGGAACGATTCCAATGGCGGTCATTGCGCGCATTACCCGTTCCAGTATGCTGGAGGTTATGGATGCGGACTATATCCGTACGGCTCGGGCGAAGGGGCTGGCATCTTTTCAAGTCGTGTACAAACATGCGCTTAAAAATGCTGCGATCCCTGTGCTTACTGTCATCGGTCTTCAGACGGGATCACTACTGGGAGGCGCGGTACTGACAGAAACCATTTTTGCCTGGCCCGGCATCGGGCGGTACATTTTTGAAGCGATCAGTTCGCGTGACTATCCGGTTATTCAAAGCGGAATTCTGATCATAGCGTTTCTGTTCGTCATCATTAATCTGATTGTCGATTTGTTGTACGCGGTTCTCGACCGGCGTATCCGTTATCAGTAATCAAGTCGCCAATTGTTCAAGGGGGAGCTTGTCCGATGTCACAATTTTCAATGGAACCCAACAACATACCGACGACACGCAGTACATTGGCGCATTTGCCTGTCGTGACTGGTCCTTGGAGAGACGCATGGAGGGCATTCCGTCACAATAAAATGGCGTTCGTCGGCCTGAGCATTATTATCTTCTTTGTCATCATTGCTTTGATCGCGCCGTGGATTGCTCCTTTTGACTATAAAGAGCAAAATTTGGTGAGCCGTTTGCAGCCTCCTTCTGCGGAGCATTGGTTCGGTACGGATGATCTCGGTCGAGATTTACTGACTCGCACGCTGTATGGAGCCAGAATCTCGTTGTGGGTCGGTTTCTTGTCTGTTATTGGTTCAATGATTGTAGGAACCGCCTTAGGTTTAATCGCAGGATTTTACGGAAAATGGGCAGATATGATCATTTCGCGGCTATTCGACATTTTACTGGCATTTCCGGGGATTTTGCTGGCCATTGCTATTGTGGCCATTCTAGGGCCTTCATTGGAAAATGCGTTGTACGCCATTGCCATTGTCAATGTGCCAACGTATGGAAGGTTAGTTCGCTCTAAGGTGCTGAGTGTCAAAACAGAGGAGTATATCACTTCTGCTAGAGCGCTTGGAGCCAATAATACACGAATCATCCTCCGTTATATTTTGCCTAACAGCCTGACACCAATCATCGTACAGGGAACGTTGGGGATCGGAACGGCTATCATTGAAGCGGCAGCGCTTGGATTTCTAGGCTTGGGTGCACAACCTCCTGAGCCAGAGTGGGGTAAAATGTTGTCCGATTCGCGGCAATATATCCAAAATGCCCCGTGGACAGTTATTTTTCCGGGGATATCTATCATGCTGACCGTATTGGGCTTTAACCTGATGGGGGATGGCCTGCGGGATGTATTGGACCCGAGGGCGAAGCGTTAGGGCAAAAGTGGTGAAGTATATAAAGTTGAGTAAAAGGTGTTCTCTGGCCTGAAGCAAATGGCTGGGGAACACCTCTTTTATGTGACATTTTTCGTATTGGAGTAGAAAGCACCATCCGACTGCGAAGTGGCGTTAAAAGTAACTTTTACAGCTGAAAGTCATGTGAGCTTTCATGAAGCGCGAAAAAAATGTATAATCACTCCAATTGAGTACGTAGGGAGTGGGATTTATGACATGGCAGGACAAGAGAGAGCATCGGCAATTTGCGGAACAGACACGAAGCGACGCTTCACGGGCCGCATATGAACGGGATTACTCCCGTTTGATTCATTCACCGACTTTCCGTCGGTTGCAGGGTAAATCACAGGTATTTGGTGCAGGCACGGGCGATTATTATCGCACACGACTGACGCATTCTTTGGAGGTAGCGCAAATTGCGCGTGAAGCATCCCGAAGCTTGCTGCGCCGCCATCCTGAAGTAGAGCTGGAACAGGCAGATAACGCAGGACTGATCATTGACCCTGAGGTGGTAGAATGTGCTTCCATCGCACATGACTTTGGGCATCCCCCGTTCGGGCACAAGGGAGAAGAAGTACTGGACGGGATTTTGGATCAACTGATTGAAACAAAGGTAGAAAAGATATCCTCTGCCGGAGGCTTCACACTGGAGTCCAAGCGTGGACAGGAGGCCTATGCGCGTGAGCGACGAATTTATGAGCATTTTGAAGGGAATGCGCACAATTTCCGGCTGATTATGTTTTTGGAGAAGCGTGAGAACGTGGATGGTTTGAATTTGTCGGACGCTGTGTTACTGGGGATCAACAAATACCCGTACCCAGGGATTCTGAACAAAAAAGGGTTGTATCTGCATGAGTGGGAATATATACGTTCCATCCGCGAGGATTGGGGTATCCCTGATGGTAAAAAAACGCTGGAAGCCCAGCTTATGGACCTGTGCGACGATATCGCTTATTCTGCGCATGATTTGGAGGATGGGATTAAGGCTGGAAAAATCGAGGTGCACGAGCACTTCTTGTATGATCCGTATTTAATTCGTCTGATTACGGAGAAAATCACCACGTTGGAGGATAGCTTCTGGCAAGGCTGGCAACTGGCTCAGATTGAGCAGAAGGTAGCGGCTGTGCTGAGTGAATTTTTGAAGGTGTGGAATGGCAAGATGCCGATGTGTGAACACGATTATTCCCGGACCCGCCGTGAAGTGAAGGCATACTGGGTCAGCCTGTTTGTCAGCAGCTTGGGTGTCATTGATGATGGAAATTGGAAAAAGGTGACCTTTGTACGGGATGGAAACGAAGATTTGGATATGCTGCGCACGGTGAGTGTATTGAAAAGCTTTGCTTGGGTTACGATGATCCGCGATCTGCGCGTACAGCGACTGCAAAAACGGAGTGAGTGGATGCTCAAACGACTTTGGTTGGCTTTTCTGGACCCGGAAACATCCAAATCTATTATTCCAAGCGACTGGCTCCAGCGCTATGAGCGCGACCAAGCCAAGACGAAGCCGATCTGGACATGGGAGCATATGGTTATAGACTATATTGCAGGCATGACCGATGCTTTTGCTGAAAAAATCTATAATGAGTTATACGGTCTGAAGGTGGGTTCCATTTATGATCTGGATTGACCTTTAAATTACCCCTATATAGTAGAAGGAACTGGTTTATAGCGGATAGCAGGAGGGAGGAATGTGTCTGTGCCATCTCGGTCTTTAATTATAAAAAGGTTGAATCTCGGTGTGCTCGATATGGTGCCGTTGCTGCCCGGTAACCGTCCAGAGCAGGCGGTTCAACGAGCTGGTGAACTAGCGAGACAGGCAGAAGCATGGGGATATACACGCTACTGGACCTCGGAGCACCATGATATGGAGGGGCTGGCTTCCTCCAGCCCGGAAGTACTGCTGTCTCATATCGGGGCGGTGACGAAGACAATCAAACTGGGTGCAGGTGCTATTTTGCTCCCGCATTATAGTCCAGTCAAGGTCGCGGAATGGTTTCATCTGCTGGCCACTCTATATCCTGGCAGAGTCGAATTGGGTCTGGGGAGAGCACCTGGTGGGGGACCTCATGCTTCGATGGCACTGAGCGGCAATTTTCTTCAACATGTGACGGAGCTGCCACAGACGATGGAAGCTCTATTGGCTTTGCTAGAAGGTACTTACGAATATGAACAGGTGCCTGTGCTTGCTCGGCCGATGCCTGAACAGCCGCCAGCAGTGTGGATGCTGGGTACAAACCGAAAAAGTGCCGAATATGCCGCCCAGTATTCAACAGGCTATGTATTCGGTCAGTTTATGAGTGAACAGCAAACGGAAGAAATGCTCAGCATTTACCGCTCCAGCTTTCAGCCATCCAACCGGATAGACAAGCCACGTACCATGGTTGCTGTAGGCGCAGTATGTGCCTTGACGGATGAGCTGGCGCAGCAATGGACTGCTCAGATTTCATTGGGCGACCCGGCAATGCGAGCCAGTTGGCTGGTGGGAACGCCGTCGGTTATTGCCAAACGGTTACGTGGCTTGCAGATTAAATATGATAACGATGAGTTTCTGTTGGTCACACCGATTCCCGATTATGAGCAGCGGCTTCACTCCTACCGTCTAATAGCGGAGGCCGTAAATTCTAGCCTTGATTCCTAATGAAAAGATGAAAAGAGATCTGACATGAATAAACAGAAAACGAATATCGATGAAATGAAACCAAGCTACGTGTATACCTATGCGTGTCATGAAACAGAGCGTGAGTTATGTCTTTTGGAATTAAAATGTTTGTTCGGTCAGCCGCCCGTGCAGGATTCCATCCTGTTGTCCCATCGACGGCTGGAACCGGGGACCAGCCCGTTTATTCATCTTCGGCTGGATGTAGTGACAGATGCGGGAACACTGGAAGAGCTATGCGAAGCAGCCTCTATGTTACAGCTTGAGGAAGGAAAGACTTTCAAGGTGTTGTGCCTTAAAGAAGGTGACCATGAGGCCGGCTATGACGAGCGGCGCGGGATCGAACGCCGAATTGGTGCACGCATTCATGGCCAGGCGCAAATGAAGACACCGGATATCATCCTTGGTGTTATTCGGATAGGACAACGGTGGCTACTGGGCAGGTGTCAGTATAGCGACAGATCGTGGCAGGAGCGTCGTCAGAAGCCGCAAAATTATTCTACTGGACTACCCGTTCTGGTAGCTAGGGCACTTGTGAATTTGGCAGCAACTGATCTAATAGCAACAAAGGGAGAACCAGGCTCATTGAAACTGCTAGACCCGTGTTGTGGTATGGGCAATGTAATGATTGAGGCATTGAGTATGGGAAAGGATATTCGCGGTTGTGATATCAATCCGTTGGCGGTGCGTGGGGCACGAGTGAATTTGCGTCATTTTGGATATGAAGAAGATCTAGTGAAACTCGGGGATATGAATAAGCTCGAAGGCACATACGATGCGGCCATAGTGGATATGCCCTATAACCTGTGCTCCGTGCTCCCGGCTGATGAACAAAAGAAGATGCTGCGCAGTCTGAGACGCTTGGCCGCGCGGGCGGTGGTCGTGAGCACGGAGCCGATGGAAACATTGTTATCCGAGTCAGGTTGGACCCTTACGGAGCAATGTCGCATACATAAGACAGGTATGAGTCGGGAAATCTGGATCTGTAAGTAGTGTGTTAATACTGAGTTTTATAGTTAACCAAATTCAACGGCAGTTCCTGATCAGCGGCATAGGCATTCAAATTAGTAAGAAAAATATCTACCGCTCGTTCGGCGTATCGGTCCGTATCGCCTGCAATATGCGGTGTGATCAAAACATGGTCCAGACTCCATAGTGGATGTGACGCAGGTAGTGGTTCTTCCTCGAATACATCCAGTCCGGCAAAGGCAATATGCTTTTGCTCCAAAGAGCGTACAAGCGCATCCGTATGAACGGTTCCACCGCGACCTACATTAATGAAGAAGGCTCCCTTACGCATAGCTGCAAATGCTTTTTCGTCAAAGAAGTGATGAGTCTCCTCGGTGAATGGCAATATATTTACCACGATATCCGCTGCTCCCAATGCATCGTGTAGTTGTTCGTTAGTATACATATGCTCTACATGCGGAGCTTCCTTACCAGAACGCCGGACTCCGATTACCCGCATGCCAAAGGATTCTGCAATCCGCGCTGTTTCACGGCCAATTTCGCCAACGCCTGTAATCAACAGCGTTTTGCCACGTAATTCCGTCAGTTGGCCTTTCGGTGGTTGCCATGTTTTCTGACGCTGCAAGAGAGCTGCTTGCTGTAAATAACGTGTATGCGATAGCAGCATTCCAAAGATCTGCTCTGTAATTGGAATGGCATGCACACCACTCGTATTCGTGAGTAAAATGTTACGCTTCTCCAATTCGGTAAGCGGTAGCTTATCAATCCCAGCCGACCAGGTTTGTATCCACTTCAGCTTGCTGTCTGGATGTAATGCATCTTCGGCAATATGCTTGGACCAGCCCAGAATAATCTCGGCTTCCCGGATTTGTTTAGATTCTAATTCCTGAGCTTTGCCAATAATCAACTCGTAGCCCGAAGCCGCTGCACGAACTTGTTTTTTTTGCTCTTCCGTCAGTTGATGTAAGCTTAAAATGTTTCCCATAGTTCATAGCCTCCTCGATTTTTAATTCCTTGGAGTTTCCAATATATTCTGGCGAACCATCTTTTCAAGAATAACAGATTGCTGAAAAAATTGCATAAGAAGGATAAAAACGAGCTCGCGGTGTCACTATATATAACAACAAATGGCTTTACCCTGATTAGGGACAATCCAAACAGCTGCTTTTGAGATATCCACAAATATCTATAGCAAAGGAGGTAAAGGTTGATGAAAGATGAATCGCAAAGACTTTTTACAGCTATTGCTCTCCCAAATGAGCACAAGAAGAACTTACATCATTGGGTGGAGCAGGATTTGAATGATCTTTCTTTTCGCAAATGGGTTGATTTCAGAGATTACCACGTGACACTTCAGTTTTTGGGTGATGTGGAGACCTCGGTTATCCCGAAACTTGAGCAGGTTTTAGTTCAAGCGGCAGCTGAGCATCACCCGTTCACACTTGGCATTGGAGAAGCAGGTTTTTTTGGCCGTGAAGAATTTCCACGTGTACTCTGGAAAGGAGTGACTGGACAGCGAGAGTCGCTAGAGCAGCTATATCAGTCTATACTTCGTGCTACCAAACCCCTTGGTTTTAAACCTGAGGACAGACCTTATCGGCCTCATATCACCGTAGCACGTTCGTACACAGGGGGACAGCCCGTTCCAGCTTCTGTGTGGCAGCCAAATGACCGAAGCGGCGGGCCTTGGGAAGTGGGAGAATTTGTTTTATATGCAACACGATTGGGTCAAAAACCAATGTACCAAATAATTCAAACATTCCCATTAATGAGGCGAAACCCTTGATCTATCAGCGAATTTAGTGATATAGTGTTTCAGCGTTATTCAAAAAGCGCATTTTGGGTTACATATCTGAGGAATGTGCTTAAGTTAACGGGAGGAACATTATGGAAATTATTAAAGAACATCGTTGGTTTGCACCTCTTTTGAGTGTGCTGCTTGTTTGTATATTGGGGATAGGCCTCTACGCTGAGGTTCAGCAAACACAGAATAATCATAAAAATGCATCCATGCATTCTCTGAGCTGGTCAGGGAACTCTGCAGCTCCTACATATGGCGACAGGATGGGGACCCATAAAGGGTCTAACAGGACAAGCCCCATCTTTGTTGCTGCTCATGGGCAGCCAAGCTGGAAAGAAATCATGCCGACTCCGTTACCCGCTTCCCAGATGAAGCAGGCGGAACAAGCTCGGAATAACGTTGCTACAGGCAAGAAAAAGCCTGAGGTCCAGCATAGCAAGTCCGCAATCCTAACCCCTCCTACAACCATCTACTTTACGAAGACAAAAATGCTCACGCAGGATGACAAGGCGTTGTCTACCTGGAGCTATACTGTCTCCGCTAAAGAACTGCTCCTGCTGCAAAAAATAGTGATGGCAGAAGCAGAAGGCGAACCGTACGAAGGCAAAGTGGCAGTTGCCAACGTTGTCTTAAACCGGCTGCGGTCAGCCCCATTTCCCGATACGATTCAGGCAGTGATTTATCAAAAAGCGCAATTTAGTCCGGTCGCGAACGGGCGTCTTCGTCGTGTTCAGCCCAACCAGGACAGCATTCGTGCGGTTACTGCTGCTTTGAACGGCCATAAAGCCGTGCCTGATAACACCTGTTTTTTCCTGTCGCTTACGTTGGCCCAGGACCTTACGGTTCATCATTCCCGTACCAAGGTGAAAACGATCGGTCATCATACCTTTTATAAATAAAGGCACCCTTCTACAAATAACAGCCCTTTCTAAACAATAGGGTTCAGCTTTGTGAACGGATTTTGTGGTACAGGTGAAGCCAGAATGCAAAAGAGGTATAATAGATAAAGGAAAGTAACCCAAATAATGAAAGTGACAAAGGAGGCGTAGATGAAATGAAAATCACATATTATGGACATTCAGTTGTACTGGTAGAGGCAGAGGGGAAACGGATTATTATTGATCCTTTTTTGACGGGAAATCCTAAAGCAACCGTACAGGCCGAGGATATTCAGGTGGATGCCGTGTTGTTGACACACGGTCATGCCGATCATTTTGGTGATGCTGTTGAAATTGCCAAGCGCAATGATTGTCCAGTAATCGCGGTCGCGGAACTGGCCGAATATTGTTCATCCTTGGGGGCCAAAGCTCACGGTATGAATATGGGTGGGGGTCACCACTTTGACGGTTTCCATGTGAAATTCACACTTGCGTTTCACAGCTCATCTTTGACGGTGGACGGACAAACCATTTACATGGGAGAGCCGGCGGGGATTTTATTGACCATGGGAGGCCAAACCTTTTTCCATGCAGGGGATACTGGTCTGTTTGGCGACATGCGTCTCATTGGGGAGACTAACTCCATCGATGCTGCGGTATTGCCGATCGGAGATGGTTATACGATGGGACCGGAGGATGCATTGCTGGCAGCAAAATGGCTGCGTGCAAGCCGCGTAATACCGGTGCATTACAATACGTTCCCGGGTATTGAGCAGGACGGAGATGGCTTCTGTGATCGTCTGCACAAAGAAGGTATTGAAGGGAAAGCATTGAAGCCCGGCGAAAGTCTCGAATTTTAATACGGATATCTGATTTGCGTGAATACACTAGATGGTCTATTAACTTATCGTATCTCCTTTGTCAGCCTTTTCTGTTCCTTAGAGGAATAGGAAAGGTTGTTTTTTAAAAGTGAATATTTATACATAAAAATGAGATAAATTTGCATCGATACGTTGAAGCTGTAATGTAAAAGATTTATTATCACAATCATAAAAACTTTGAATTGCTAACATGATAGGTCAATGATAAAATGATAGAACTAATTAGATTCATCAGTGGAATCGACGTATTTTTCAAGTCAAGCCATTGCATAATTATTGAAAAACATACGCATTCGGTGGACCGTACCGCCTTGAATGCGTCACATGTTTTGTCCCCCATTCCTCGTAGTTGTTCTTTGAGTTACCTCTTGTTGCCACTGTCTTCTATTCGGCCGCCTGTATTTCAGGCCAGCATGACTTTATAACAGAAAGGTTGCGTTCCATGAGACAGACAGGTTTACCACCCAAACAGGGACTATATGATCCCCAATTCGAAAAAGACGCCTGCGGCATGGGCTTTGTTGCCCACATCAAGGGAAAACCATCGCACGATATTGTAAGTCAGGCTTTGACCATGCTCGTGAATATGGAGCATCGGGGCGGTCAGGGAAGTGAACCTAACTCCGGTGACGGAGCAGGGATTATGATTCAGGTCCCTCATCTGTTTTTTCAAGAGGAAGCGGAGCGATTGGGCTTCAAATTGCCAAAGGCCGGACATTATGGCGTGGGTATGCTTTTTGTATCCAATGATCCAAAAGTTCGTGAGGTGCATGAGCAGAAGCTAAGAGATATCATCGTGGACGAAGGTCAAAATTGTTTGGGTTTTCGCGATGTTCCTACTTATGACGAAATGCTGGGTAAATCGGCAAAAGCAGCTAAACCGGGTGTGCGTCAGGTATTCATCGGTCGCAGTAGCGATTTGAAGGAAGAGTTGGACTTCGAACGGAAACTGTATGTCATTCGCAAACGTGCAGAGCTTGCTATTCGCTATAACCAAGAGGATGAGAACGGTGAGTCGTTCTATATTCCAAGTTTGTCCTGTCGCAAGGTTGTATACAAAGGAATGCTGACAACCGAGCAGGTAGGTAAATTTTATCTGGATTTGCAGGATGAGCGGGTGACATCAGCGATCGCGCTGGTCCATTCCCGTTTTAGTACGAATACGTTCCCGAGCTGGGATCGTGCGCATCCTTATCGTTTTATGATTCACAACGGTGAAATTAATACGATGCGCGGCAATGTGAACTGGATGCATGCGCGTCAGGCGCAGTTTGAAAGCGAAGCGTTTGGCGGAGACATTAAGAAGGTAAAACCCGTCATTAACCCAGATGGCTCGGATACAGCCATGTTTGATAATACGCTGGAGTTTCTGTATCTGAGCGGACGATCCCTTCCTCATGTAGCCATGATGATGGTGCCGGAGCCTTGGAACAAGCATGAAACCATGGACCCGAAGAAGCGGGCATTTTATGAATATCACAGCACTATGATGGAGCCGTGGGACGGACCTGCTGCAATGGCGTTTACAGACGGTATCCAAATCGGGGCGATTCTCGACCGCAACGGTCTGCGTCCTGCACGTTACTATGTGACCAAGGACGATCTGATCGCACTGTCTTCAGAGGCGGGTGTATTGGATATTGATCCTGAAAATGTGCTCTATAAGGATCGTCTCCGTCCGGGTCGTATGCTGTTGGTTGATACCCAAGAAGGCCGTATCGTTTCTGACGAAGAGTTAAAGGAACGTATTGCTTCCGAGGAACCTTATCAGCAATGGCTGGATGAGCACTTGGTTGATTTGGATGAGCTGCCGGAAGCACTAGAACAGCCGGAGCCTAAACATGAAAATGTAAATCAGCTTCAGCTCGCTTTTGGATATACGTTTGAAGAACTGCGCAAAATTCTGGAGCCGATGGCACTTACAGGTGCAGAACCGATTGGCTCAATGGGATACGACGCACCATTGGCGGTGCTGTCTGATCGTCCGCAACGTTTGTACAATTACTTTAAACAAATGTTCGCCCAAGTCACAAACCCGCCGATTGACGCCATTCGTGAAGAGATTGTAACGTCAACCGCAACTACGATTGGACCAGAGCGCAATTTACTGCATCCAGAACCGGAAAGCTGTCGCCAGATTCGTTTGGATTCGCCGGTGCTATCGAATGAGGAGTTTGCCAAAATTCGCCACGTGCACCGTCCAGGCTTCAAATCGATGACGATCCCGATCTTCTTTGAAGCGAAGGAAGGTGCTGAGGGCTTACGCAAGGCGCTGGAAGGATTGTTTGAGGCGGCTGACCGTGTCATTGACAAAGGTCATAACATCCTGATTTTGTCCGACCGTGGAGTGGATGCGGAGAATGCAGCCATTCCGGCGTTGCTAGCTGTTTCCAGCCTGCATCACCATTTGATTAAACAGGGTACCCGCACACGTGTAAGTATTTTGCTGGAGTCCGGCGAGCCAAGGGATGTTCACCATTATGCGGTGCTGCTTGGCTACGGTGTGAGTGCGGTTAATCCGTATCTGGCTTTTGAAACGCTGGATGTCATGATTCAGCAGGGTTTGCTGCGCGGCATCTCGCACGAAAAGGCAGTTAAAAATTATATTAAAGCGGCAACGAAGGGTGTCGTTAAAATATTGTCCAAAATGGGTATTTCCACGATTCAGTCGTACCGTGGGGCGCAAATTTTTGAGGCCGTAGGTTTAAAACAGGATTTTGTTGACCGTTATTTCACCTGGACACCTTCCCGCATTGGCGGTATTGGTCTGGAGGAAGTGACTATAGAAGCGCTGGTTCATCATAATCGTGCTTTCACCGACAAGGACGGCAACGACAAAGTGCTGGATTCGGGCGGCGAATATCAATGGCGTAACGATGGGGAAGAGCATTTGTTTAACCCGCAAACGGTGCATTTGCTCCAGCAGTCGGTTCGCTCGGGAGACTACAAGCTTTACAAGAAATACGCCAAGCTGGTACAGGGTGAATCTGAACAGTATTTGACGATTCGCTCCATGCTTCAATTGAAGCCTGCTGGTGAGCCTGTGCCGCTGGATGAAGTGGAATCCGCTGCATCCATTATGCGTCGCTTCAAGACAGGAGCCATGTCCTTTGGCTCGATCAGTCAGGAAGCGCATGAAGATATGGCGATTGCGATGAATCGGATCGGTGGCAAGAGCAATACGGGTGAAGGTGGGGAGAACCCTGCACGTTTCATACCGGATGCCAATGGTGATTCTCGTCGCAGTTCGATTAAGCAGGTAGCATCGGGCCGATTCGGTGTAACATCGAATTACTTGGTGAATGCCGACGAAATTCAGATCAAAATGGCGCAAGGCGCGAAGCCGGGCGAAGGTGGACAACTGCCAGGACGTAAGGTGTACCCTTGGGTCGCTGAGGTCCGTGGCTCTACGCCAGGAGTAGGTTTGATTTCACCGCCGCCGCATCACGATATTTATTCTATCGAGGATTTGGCAGAGCTCATCTATGATCTCAAAAACGCCAATCCGCGTGCTGACATTAACGTGAAACTGGTGTCAGAGGTAGGCGTAGGTACGATTGCTACAGGGGTAGCTAAAGGCCGTGCTGACATTATTCTAGTCAGCGGTTACGACGGTGGTACAGGCGCTTCTCCGCAAGGCTCCATTCGTCATGCGGGTATGCCTTGGGAGCTGGGTCTGGCGGAGACGCATCAGACGCTGATGCTAAACAACCTGCGCGACCGCGTAGTATTGGAGACAGACGGCAAGATGCTGTCTGGCCGCGATTTAGTAGTAGCTGCCCTGTTGGGCGCGGAAGAATACGGCTTCTCTACAGCGCCGCTCGTGGCGTTGGGCTGTATTATGATGCGGGTATGCCAAATGGATACATGTCCGGTTGGTGTGGCTACGCAGAATCCGGAGCTGCGTAAAAATTATATGGGCGATCCTGCCCATGTGGTGAATTTTATGCGTTTTATCGCAGAAGATGTCCGTGAAATTATGGCGGAATTGGGCTTCCGTACGATTCAGGAAATGATTGGACGTACGGAATGTCTGGATACCGTGAACGCCGATTCGCACTGGAAGAAGAAGGGCGTAGACCTGAGCTTGCTGTTGCATGTTCCTGAGTTGGAAGAAGGTAGTGTACGTTACCGTGTACAACGCCAAAATCACGGTCTGGAAGAAACACTCGACATGCAGCAGCTTGTACCGATGGCTGCGAAAGCGCTGGAGAACGGAACGCCTGTTGAGGGTACCTTACCTATTACAAATGTGAATCGGGCGGTAGGGACGATTCTGGGCAGCGAGGTCACCCGTAAGTATGGAGCGGCGGGTCTGCCTGAGGATACGATTCGCTTTAACTTTATTGGATCGGCAGGTCAGAGCTTCGGAGCATTTATTCCGCAAGGCATCACGTTGAGCGTGGAAGGCGATAGCAATGACTATGTCGGTAAAGGGCTATCTGGCGGTAAGGTTATTGTGAAAAAGTCTCACAAAGCGACCTTTAAGGCAGAAGAGAACATTATTATCGGAAATACAGCCTTGTATGGAGCGACCAGCGGTGAAGCTTACATTAGCGGAATCGCAGGCGAGCGTTTTGCCGTTCGGAACTCCGGCGCACGTATAGTTGTTGAGGGCGTTGGAGATCATGGTTGCGAATATATGACAGGTGGACGTGTAGCTGTATTGGGTGGAACCGGACGGAATTTTGGAGCCGGAATGTCCGGAGGTATTGCATATGTCTATGACCCTGAGGGGACGTTCCTGAGCCGTTGTAATCTGGAAATGGTGTTGCTGGAAGGTGTGGAAGAACCTACAGAAGCAGCGGAGTTGCGCGGCTTGATTCAACGCCATGTCACTTACACGGGTAGTGAAGCGGGACAACGTATTTTGGATGATTGGCAGACTGCGATTCAGCAGTTTGTACGAGTAATTCCAAAGGATTACAAGCGTATGGTTGAACAGATTCAAAAAGAAGAGGCAACTGGTTTGAGCGGAGATGAAGCTCTATTGGCAGCATTTGAAGCCAATATGCGTGAATTAGCACGTGCCGGGGGCTAAAATGTAGACTACCAGGTTCACTAAAAAAGGACTCGCTGAATACCGCTGTGATAATCACAGTGGTACCAGCAAGTCTTTTTTAGGTCGCTAAAATGTGATTTATTTCCTTGACAAACGTCATAAATTCTGACATTACCCCCAAAATGTTTTCCTGAAACGGTAAATATGTTATAAAAAGTACCAAATTTTTTGGAATGTAACCGTTTACGTAAGAGTTTATGTCTTGTTATTTATTTTTGGATTGGTTATGATTTTTTAGAGTACACAAACCTAATATGCCCATCGTCCCTTCAAAACACAGAATAGGGTGACAGGATGAAGTTGAGGAAGTCAGCAGAAGACAAAATGATTTTTCTATACCGTTATGTATCACTATCTTTAACGTCACTTGTTTTTCTGTTCGAATCATCTAGATTAATCGTGTGGCAGAAGCTGTTACTGATTGGTTTTCTATTTTTATCCGTTACAGCATTTACTTGGATTTACCGTAAATACAGACTTCATGATATGGTATTGAAATGTAGCATTGCACTAGAAACAGCAGGGATCATTTTGTTGTTATTCCCGACCGGAGGGATAAATAGCCCGTTCAAATGGTATGTGATTACTCCCATGCTGGTAGCTTGTGCTCATCTATCTATGAGGTACAGCTGGACGCTCCTACTTTCTTATATCGGTTTGGTGCTTACATTTTGTTATATCTTTTTTACACCAGGTCAATATTTTTTGTGGGATCTTATATTGCAGAACATTAATTTGTTTCTGGTATTGATCGTAACCACGATGGCAATGCAGGTTATCGGCGTCATGAAGGACGAACTGAAGGTGGCTAAAGAACAAGCCAATGAGACGATGGATCATATCAAGTCGATTTACCACATCATGGAGACGACCAGCCATAATGAGGCATTAAATCTGGGTCAGGTCATCTCGGATTACACTGTCAAGCTTACCAAGCAGAGCCGTGCATTTTTCTGGCTGGATAGTCAGGAGGAGGATGCACCGGCAAGCAGCCAGACAGGCTGGACGGTGGAGGAGGAAGAGCAGCTATTCGAGGAACTGGAGAATTACCGGGAGGAGTTCAGGGAAGAACGCGAACCATTTTTCAGACATCTGCCAGAATGGGGCGACTTTCTCATGATCACCGTACCGATGACGACCCGCTTTGTAGCGACGATTGGCCTCAAGCTGGGACCGGATCAAAGTCTGACAGGAAGACGCTGGCTCGTGCAACAACTGATATTCTTGGCTGAGCTGAGTGCTGTGTTTTTGGAGCGCTATGAGCTGGAGCGTATTGAGAATCAATTGATTGTGACGAATGAGCAGAACCGGATTGCAAATGAAATGCATGACAATGTTTCTCAGAGCCTTTTTGGTATTGTGTACGCAACGCATTCTCTCCGGCAAACCTGGTGTCATCAGCCAAAGGAGCAGGTGGAGGAGCAAATTGATCTAATTCAGCAATCTGCCAACCAAGCGGTTAGAGAGCTGAAAGGAGCGATTCATAGTCTAAGCTCGAAAAAAAGTGGAGGCTCAACTTGGTTAGGGACGGTGAAAAGTCATCTGCATACACTATCCAAGCTGAATCATGTACAAATTGATTTTGACATTCATGGTGATCATTATTCACTTCCGTATTTGTACCAAAAGGCTTTGTTCCGCATCATTTCCGAAGCGGCGGGGAACGCAATCCGTCATGGATTGGCCAAGCGAATTGATGTGAAGTTAAAATTGACGCCCCAAGTGATTAGACTGTCTATTCATGACGACGGAGTAGGGTTTGAGACGGCGAGAATGGTAGCAGGAGGTGAGGCGGTCAGTGCAGGCGGGGGCCTGGGCATGATGAATATGGAATATTTAGCTCAATCGATGGGAGGCGAATTTGATATTTCAAGTCGAATCGGAGAAGGAACACAGATCCGATTGTCCATTCCGGTAAATGCTTATGAATGAGGATTTTGCAAAATTCTCGAATAAAATGTGTGAACATTCTGCAATACAAAATCTGCGGTAACAATCGGATACATAGGGATTATGCAAATCCTGAACTGTAGACAGGAGGCCGAATCATGAAAATTGTCATTGTCGATGATCATCCTTTAGTACGGAAAGGACTCGCTGCGGTTATATCCATGCAGCCCAATGTTCAGTTTGCGGGAGAGGCCCAGAATCAACAGGAAGCACTTGTGGTGATTGAGGAAACGGATCCGGATCTGGTGCTGCTGGATTTGAAACTAGCTGATGAATCAGGGCTGGATATTATCAAGATAGCGCGCGGACGTGGTTTCAGAAGTAAATTTATTTTGCTGACCTCTTCCGCAACACGTGAAGATTTTCTGAAAGCAGAGGAAGCTTCCGTGGACGGTTATGTGCTTAAGGAAGCGTTGCCTGAGGAACTAATTTACGCGATTCATCTTGTCAACAAAGGACGCAAATATTATGATCCGGCTATTCTCGAAAACAAGCTGCGTGAAGATGCGGGCAATCTGACGGACGACCTGACGCCAAAGGAAAAGGAAGTGCTGGTCGAGTTGGGACAAGGAGCTTGCAATCGTGAAATTGCATCCCGATTATTTATCAGTGAGTTTACAGTCAAAAAGCATGTCAGTCAGATCCTGGCCAAGCTGCGGCTGGCGGATCGCACGCAGGCAGCATTGTATGCCAATGCCATTGGTCTGGCGAAGTACGAGCCAACAAACATTGTATGATGCGCTGACTCTATAAGTTGCATTGCACTTTCATATGCGAGTGGAATGAAAAGCCTCAAAATCACCAATTTTTGTGATTTTGAGGCTTTTTTCGATTTCTTTTTCCATAATCAACAATGTATGGTACAAAAGTATACCATGCCGTATCCGAAAGTATACATTTCCCTCCCCCTGTAGTGAGGGAGAAAGTGCCATTCGGTTCCATGTCGTTCACAGAGCCAATTGTTACAATAAAGTCATACTTAAATATGAAGAGAAATTGTATAGGAGGGAGGATTTTTGTGGAGAAAACCATTTTGGATTATCTAGTCCTGATTAAAAGAAGATTGTGGCTGATTGCGATTTTTGTCATTCTCTCATGTGTAACAACATACTTTGTGAGCGACAATGTCGTGAAGCCAGTCTACTCCGCTTCAAGCCAACTGCTGGTTAATCATATTTCCGCCAAGCAGGGGAGCAACAATCTGAACGACGTCAACACAAGTCTTAATTTGGTGGAAAGCTACAAGCAAATTCTCACTTCACCTAAAATTATGGACGCTGTTGTAGCGACTCATCCCGAATTCGGTTTGACACAGCAGAAGTTGGCAGAAAAGCTGCAGATTAAATCCTCGGATAAAAGTCAGGTTATCGGTTTGACGTTTGAGGCAGGGAGCTATCCACAGGCCGCAGCGGTTGTAAACGCGGTTACCCAGAAATTCGTACAGACGGTTCCGGGATTGATGGAATTGAATAATGTAAAAATTTTAAATGAAGCGGATCCTCAGGCCAATCCTGACCCGATTAATGGGAACCCGCTCATGAATATTGCGATTAGTTTTCTCGTATCGCTGATGATTGCATTGGGCACGATTGTGTTCCTGGAAAGCATTAACGGCACGCTGCGCTCGGAAAAAGAGGCAGACGCAGACATCGGTATTCCGGTAATTGCATCGATTCCAGTCATTCGCAAGAAGGACATCGATGGAGCAGCCGGAAATTCCAAAGAACGGGTAGGGGAGCGTAAATATGCTGCGATTGAATGACATGTTGATTACAGAAAGTAATCCATCATCGTATATCTCGGAATCATTTCGATCCCTCCGTACATACATTCGGCAGCAGGTGATTGGACAAAAGGACCGTGGGACGGTTCTATTGTTGACCTCGCCGGAAAGCGGAGCGGGTAAAACAACACTGCTCGCCAACATCGGAGTTTCTTTTGCACAAGAAGGCAAGAAGGTGGCTCTGGTGGATTGCAATCTGCATAAGCCAGCGCTGCACGAGATATTCGGAATGGAGAATACCGGAGGTCTATCGGCTTATTTGCGCGGTGGGGCTTCTTCCAAGTCTATCGTTAGGCATGGTGGCCTGGAGCTATCGGTTGTTCCCGGTGGAGACACCCTGTACAACGCAGCGGATCTGCTCGGTAGCGAACGTATGGCTGAGCTGCTGGAAGAGCTCAAACGTGAATATGACATCATCTTACTCGATTCAGCTCCGGCGCTGAATTATACGGATGCCCGCCTGATTGCAGGCTTGACAGATGGTGTGATTCTCGTTGCTAAACATGGTCGTACCAAACGGGAAGATCTGCGCAAAACAAAGCAACTCATGGAGCAGGCCAGTGCGACGCTGGTTGGAATTGTGATGAATCAGGTGAAGTAAGCAACACCAAAATTCGATGAAGCAAGGAGAATGAGTGCGATGACGAAAAGAGTGAAAAAGGCCATTATTCCAGCAGCAGGGTTAGGTACGCGCTTCCTCCCTGCCACCAAAGCGATGCCTAAGGAAATGCTTCCAATTATCAACAAGCCTACGATTCAATATATCGTGGAAGAAGCGATTGCTTCTGGTATTGAGGACATTATTATCGTTACGGGTAAAGGCAAACGTGCCATTGAGGATCACTTTGACAACGCATTTGAGCTGGAGTCAAAACTGCTCGAGGACGGTAAGCTGAAGCTTCTGGAGGAAGTACAGCGTTCTTCGGGAGTGGAAATTCACTACATTCGCCAAAAAGAACCCAAAGGTCTTGGACATGCGGTATGGTGCGCAAGACGCTTTATCGGGGACGAGCCGTTTGGTGTGCTGCTGGGCGATGATATCGTAACAGGTCAGAAGCCTTGCCTACGCCAGCTGATGGATCAGTATGAGGAAACACAAAATTCGGTTATCGGTGTGCAGCGGGTACCGCAGGAATTTACGAACCGGTACGGCATCATTGAACCGGATCAGCAGGACGGACGCTTGTACCGAGTGAATAATTTTATAGAAAAACCAGCTCCAGGCACAGCGCCATCCGATTTGGCTATTATGGGTCGCTACGTGTTCTCACCGAAAATTTTCAAATATCTTGATCTTCAGGAAAAAGGAGCTGGCGGCGAAATTCAGTTGACGGATGCGATCCAAAAGCTGAATCAGAGTGAGCGTGTGTACGCCTATGATTTTGAAGGCACACGCTATGACGTAGGTGAGCGTCTTGGATATATTTTAACCACACTTGAATTTGCACTTGCCAGCGATGATTTGAAGTATCCGGTTATGGAGGCTATGAATGAATGGTTGAAAAAGACCGAGAAAGCAACCACGGCAGGTTGAGAGGGGGTACGTCAGCATGAGCATGGAAAATTTACCGGAGGACGGCGAGGCTGTCATGTCAGGTAAAGCGTTTTACATGCCATACGGAAATACACAAGTTCAGGATAAAACGTCCTACCTGGTCACAAAACGCCTCCTTGATATGCTGCTGTCGTTCGTAGGCTTGATCGTCTTGCTTCCGCTTTTTGTAGTGGTAGGCGTATTGATTAAGCTCGAAGACCCAAAGGGAAGCGTGTTTTTCAAGCAAACTCGGGTGGGCAAGAATGAGAAGTTATTCGATATGTATAAATTCCGTTCAATGGTGTCCAATGCTGAGGAATTGAAAAAGGACTTGATGGAGCTGAATGAAGTGAGCGGCGCCATGTTCAAAATTAAAAACGATCCTCGGATCACGAAAATTGGTAGTTTTCTGCGCAAGACGAGTATTGATGAGATTCCGCAGCTGTGGAACGTGTTGGTCGGCGACATGACTTTAGTCGGTCCGCGTCCGCCGTTGCCCAGCGAGGTCGAGCAATATTCCGATTATGATAAGCAACGCCTGATTGTAACACCGGGATGTACGGGTTACTGGCAGGTGAGCGCACGTAACAGTGTAGGCTTCGAAGAAATGGTGCAAATGGATTTGAAGTATATTCATGTACGCAATACGTGGCTCGATTTGAAAATCATCATGAAAACAGGCGTTAAAATGCTGTTCTCCAAGGATGCTTATTGATGGATGCATTCAAGCGATGTCCCGCAGTATCCGTCGTTATTTGCACCTATAACCGGGCGGATCTGCTGGAAAAAACGTTAATGTCCCTGCTGGAGCTGGAAGACCTTGCACTGGCTGAGATCATTGTGGTCGATAACCGATCCACTGATCATACAGCAGCGACGATCAAAAGGTTCACCGTCGCCCATGGTCAGAATATCCATCTCCGATATCATTATGAGCGCGAACAAGGACTGTCTGCTGCTCGTAATGCAGGCATTACGTTATCAAGAGCGGAAGTCATTGCTTTTCTCGATGATGATGCAATTCCGTGTGTTACATGGTTGCAAACGATTATGTCAGCATTCGGGAACAATCCTGAGCTGACGGCTATGGGTGGGAAAATTGACCCTATGTTTGAGACGGAACGACCGGGTTGGCTGACAGGCCCGCTTGAACTGCCTTACACGATTATTGATCTGGGCAAAGCCATTCGTGAATATCCGTCGGGACTGAATCCATTTGGAGCGAATATGGCGATGCGTAAAACGGCTTTTGCCGCTGTTATGTTCCCGCTTCATCTAGGCAGAAAGGGAGATATCCTTCTATCTGGTGAAGAATCGTGGGTATTCGAGCAAATCCGTAAAAATGGTGGAACGATTATGTATCATCCACACATGTCTGTGGAACATTTTGTGCCGGCTTCACGGTTAACAAAAGAATGGATCATGAACCGCTACTATTGTCAGGGCATGTCTAACGCTGCTCAGGCCGTAGGTCTGCGCGGCAACGCGATGCTGATGGCGAAGACGGCAGCCAAAGTGTTATACATCACTTTGGATTCCCTGCTGGCGCGTAGTGAGGGCAGGAAGCTGTTGAACCGGTGCAGGCTTGAAAGTATCCGTGGGACGCTGGATACACTGCGCAACCGGAAAAGCGAGTCAGCTGCGGGGTGAAAGATGGAACATGAGTAACTATCCTTGGACTACTAGAATAAACACCATACAGCATGTTTTTATTTTTCTACTGGGCGCTCTTGCTGTAGGAATTGCGGCTACCTATCAGCCGGTGGTCAGTATTGCGGCGGTATGTTTACTGCTCTTGCTGGCTGTTTCTATCCATCATCCGGAGCGCATCAGCTATGCTGTTTTGCTAAGTACAGCAGTCTCAGTCGATTCTTTGTATCAGGGCGGCGTGTTCGGTATTGAGATTTTGTCATTGTACAAATTGGGCATTTTGGCTCTGTTGGTGCCGTGCATGCTCGTGTATGGCATACGTCTCAAGTTCAGCTATCCGGTCTGGGCATTGGTGATCATGCTGGGAATCACATTTGGATTTTCAGCATGGATGCCTTTGTTAACGACCTCGATTGCCGTCAAGGCGTTCGTCGGTTTATCACTCCCTTTCTTTTTTTTACTGATCCAGTGGAAAAAGGATGTGGCAGAAAAGCATATCCGACTGATCAGTCTGTTGCCCATTATTAGTGTGGTCATTGGGCTGGGTTTGCAGGTTCTAGGGCTGCATTCGTTTACGGATGTGGAATTTACGGGCGCAGTCAGAGTACAAGGAGCGAATATACCGCCGCATCTGGCAATGCTCTCCTTTCTCGGAATTGCCGTCTCTCTAATTGAGGTCAAGCGCAAACCCAAGCAAGCCGCTTTTTATTACACAGTGTTGGCACTGAACTTTCTGATTCTGATCGCCACCGGTACACGTGGACCGATTCTGGCATTGTTATTACTGTTTGCTGTGTATCTGTTTGATATTGCCCGTCAGTACCTCAAGGGGAAAGTCAATTATTTGCTACCGCTGGCCGGATCGTTTTTGGTTGCTCTGGGGGCGGTGGCCCTGCAATGGAACAATTTAAAAAAACGCTCCTTCGAACGGGAGACCGATACAGGCATTGACCTATCGGGACGCTCGGAGGCATGGGAATATTTTTTGAACAGAGTACATGATTACCCTTGGTCAGGTAGAGGTCTTGGCGCGGTAACGGTTGCGAACGACGGGACGTTATTCAATGGTTTCGTTGTACCGCATAATGAGTATATTCGCTTTTATTTTGACACGGGATATATCGGTTGCGGGCTATTAATGCTTTCATTGCTGATCGTGTTCGCTCTCATTTACCGGTCGCTTGCCAAGTCTATCAAACCTTATTTTGCAAGCTTAATTGCAGGCTTTCTGATCTACTCGTTTTCAGATAATACGTTGTCGACGGTTCAGATGATTATTCCATTTTGCTGGTATTTAAACGCGTTATACCAGACATCTACTCAAACCGATTTTCGCAAAGAGAAGTGATACGATGAGCAGAGTGAACATGTTCGATGTCAACTTTGATAATTACGATTTTAATGATCTACTCGAATTTATAGATACTTCTATTGAACATCAGCGTCATTCCTACATTTTGACCTGTAATGTCGATCATGTGATCAAGCTTCGCAAGGATGATGAATTCCGCAAGGTGTATTCAGATGCCGGAGCTGTAGTGGCCGATGGGATGCCTATCATATGGGCGTCCAAGTTACTGAAAAAGCCCCTCAAACAAAAAGTGTCCGGGTCAGATTTGTTCACTCGGTTGGGGGAGGCTTTTGAGGATCGAGGCTATCGTTTATTTTTTCTGGGTGCAGCTGACGGTATTCCTGAGAAGGCTATGCTCAATCTCCAGGAATCTTATCCGAACATGAACGTGGTGGGCTGTTACTCTCCTTCTTATGGATTTGAGAAAAACGAAGAGGAGAACAGACACATTGTCCAATTGCTGCAAGAGGCTCGCCCGGACATCGTTTTTGTTGGTGTAGGCGCACCTAAACAGGAAAAATGGATTTACAGATATTATGAGACTTACCGCGCTCCGATTTCGATTGGGGTGGGAGCGACCTTTGATTTCCTGTCGGGAAATGTGAAGAGAGCACCGGAGCTGATGCAGAAGACGGGATTTGAATGGTTCTGGAGGTTGTCTCAGGAGCCTAAACGATTGTGGAAAAGATATTTGATTGAGGATTCCCAATTTCTCGTTCTGCTGTTTAAGGAGATGTTCAAGCGGAAGCGGATGAAGGGAGGTCAGGGGTGAGAAACATGAGTCGGTTGGCAGATCAGCAGATTTCCGTTTGGCTAGGAAATCGGCGTGGAATCGGCATGATCGGCATGGGGTTGCTGGCTTGTATGCTGCCACTCGCCATCGGATTTGCCAGCGCCAAGATGAATCCCACCATGAGCCAGCAGGGAGCCATATTGCTGGCGCTCGTTTTTCCGGCCTTCCTGCTGGCGATCTTGCAATCCCGGCTACTGATTCCTTACACGCTGGTAGTGTGGGCAGTAGGCCCGGAAATCCGCCGTATTGCGGATTGGATGGAAGGAACGTATCACTCGGTTTCCTTGTTGAGCGTGGCACCGCTGCTGGTAAGCAGTATGTTGATTATTCCTGTGTTGCGAGGCATTCATCAGGCGGAAAAACCATTGACCCGAATTGCTGTATTTTTCGGTATAGAATTGGCCTACGGAAGTGTAGTCGGGTTATTCAAAAATGGTATTGTTTTTGCTTATGATTTAGCCAATTATTTGGTTCCTTTGATCCTGTTGCCTTATCTTGCGATTAAGCCCATGAAGGCGAAGGAGCTGGACCGACTGCTGTATTCATATGCCAACATTGCTGTTCTTGTGGCAATTTACGGCATTATCCAGTACTTGACGGTGCCTCCGTGGGATGCATTTTGGATGAATCATGTAGAAATGAATTCCATTGGTGTTCCAGAACCACTTCAAATCAGAGTATTTTCTTCCATGAACTCGCCCGGTCCCTGCGCTATTTTCCTGGCAATGGCACTTGTACCCATGCTAATGGAAAAACGGTGGCGAGGTACGTTGGGATGGATCGGAATTTTGCTGACGGTCGTTTGTCTATTGATCACGCTGGTACGTTCAGCCTGGCTGATTGCATTCGTTATGTTGCTGGCTTACATTCTCAGTTCATCTTCCAAGGGAAAGTGGAAGACCTTGTTTCAACTAGCTGTCGTCGGTCTTCTTCTCTACATTATTGTTCCAAAACTTCCAGGAGCAGAGGGTTTGGTGGCTCGCATGCAGACGCTGACGGATATTCAACAGGATCATTCGTACAACGAACGTTTGGATTTACTGCATACGATGCTTCCGGCGATTACTAGCAATCCGGTCGGGCAGGGGATCGGGAGTGTAGGAATTGGAACCAAGCTTGATAACGGCGGCGATCTCGGCGAACTTGGGATTATGGATAATGGATATATTGCCATTTTCCTCACCTTCGGTATTTTCGGAGCATTCTTTTTCTTCGGCGGTCTGTTCGTTATCATCAAGCGCCTTCTTGTCCGTATTGCCGAACGAGATTCCAGTCAGCCTTATATTAGACTGGCGTTGGCTACGTGGGCCGGAGCTGTAGCCAGTCTCATATCGGATAATGGTTTCCCGGGTATGCGCGGCTATCTGATCTGGATGATGATCGGAATAGGACTATGGGCAAAAGATGTCATCGCGGAAAGAAGGTAAAGGCTGTGCAAAACTTACAAGCATTATCCGCACCTGTCCGGACACTATGGTCCACGGTGATTCGGTTTGCCAAAAGCAAGGATAACAGCTCTGCAGCGGTAAAAACGATGATATTCAGTATGCTGATTCTCGTCGTGAATATGTTGACTGGTGTGCTAACAGCACGGTTCCTGGGTCCTACTGGACGCGGGGAACAGACCGCGATGGTGAACTGGTCCCAATTTCTCGCCTTCTGCATGAGCTTCGGTGTCCCGTCTGCATTGATTTACAATGCCAAAAGGAAACCAGAGGAAACGGGCAAGCTGTATGGTTTGGCCTTGTTGCTGGCTACCATGTTCGGGGGCTTGGCGACACTCGTCGGAGTATTTCTAATTCCTTATTGGCTGCGCTCTTTTTCTTCATCGGTCATCCTTTTCGCGCAGTGTTCCATGATGATGTGTCCGCTCATAGCGATTTCACAGATCAATAATGCATTGCTTCAAGTTCGCTCGGAATATAAGCAGTACAATTTATTCCGGTATCTGGTACCGCTAAGTACGTTGCTGGGTCTGGCGATTCTGATCCTAACCGGAAATATGAATCCGTACACCTCGGCATTGGCTTATTTACTACCAGGCTTGCCGATTTATATCGGTGTCACGATACGAATGATTCGGCTGTACAAACCCAAGGTAAAGAACAGCTGGACGCAATTTAAAAATCTCTTTACCTACGGTATGGGTTCATACGGAAATGATCTCATGGGGCAGGTTTCCACTTATATTGATCAGATTTTGATTGCGGGTCTGCTCAGACCCGCTGATCTCGGTTTATATGCAGTAGCGGTCAGCTTGGCCAGGATGGTGAATGTATTTTCTACCTCGATCATTGTCGTGCTGTTTCCCAAAGCCTCTGGTCTGAATAAGGAAGAGGCGGTGGACATAACATTTCGGGCATTTCGAGTGACATCAACAGCAACCTTTCTGGCTGCGATGATGCTGATGCTGATTGCTCCGTTCGTATTTACATTGTTATATGGTCAAGAGTTTAAACAAGCGCTTACGGTATTCCGGTTCCTTGTGCTTGAGGTTGCTATCAGTGGAGGGACCATGGTGCTGGCACAACAATTTATGGCGTTGGGTAAGCCCAAACTGGTTACCATTCTACAGGGTGTCGGATTGGCGCTCGTCATTCCATTGCTGTCCATACTCGTGCCGAGATATGGATTGACGGGTGCAGGGATAGCAATGCTGTCTTCGGGGATTCTACGGTTCATTTTCATTTTATGTAATGTTAAATTCGTTCTAAAAATGAAGATTCCAAGACTGCTTATTTCCAAACAAGATTTTCAATGGCTCCGATCAACGATGTCACACTACATCCGGAAAAAGCCAGTTAACGGTTAGATAAAGAAGGAGGCACCCGCTAATGAACCACATGTCTAGCGTTCCCGCGGACAACCGGATATCCGTAGTTATTATCGCTCAGGATGATGGCACTCGAATCACAGCCGCCATTAAATCCTGCAAGCCCTTTGCGGACGATATCGTCGTCATTGACGGAGGGAGCAAGGACAATACGATTCAGGTAGCTGAATCCTTGGGCTGTCGGGTGTTTTCTAACCCGTGGCCCGGTTATGCCAAGCAGCGCATGTTTGGTGTTGAAAAAGCGGAATTTGATTGGATATTCCTGATTGATACGGACGAAGTAGTGGATGCAGAGTTGCTTGGAGATTTGTTGAAAGTAAAAGAAACGCTCCACGATCCGGCCAAAGCATATTCCGTATTTCGGATTGGTGATTTTCTCGGCAAATGGATGAATAAAGGCGAATATCTGGTTCGTTTGTACAATCGTCGTATTTATGGCATTACGAATAGTCTTGTTCATGAAATGCCGGATGTAGCCTCTTCCCAGATTGTCAATCTGGAGGGTGTGTTATGGCACTACGGCTTCCGCAGCATCAGTGATCATATGACCCGTTTTAATAAATATACAGATCTGGAAGCAGAGACGGCGTTTAACAAAGGAAGATCCTTTCGGATGACCAGACTGTTGTGGCGGCCTCCTGCCCGCTTTGTGCAGAAGTATTTTGTCCAAGGCTTATACCGCAAGGGATTGGCGGGTTTTGCCGTAGCCGTTTTCTGGGTGATGTATGAGTTTCTCGTCTGCTTCAAGCATTATGAGCTAACCAAGCGGCGAAAAAAGATAGAAATCGTGGATGACGGACATACCGAGCAGAAAGGAGAAACCAGCTATGTCGTACAATAACGGATTTCGTATTGCGGCAACGGGGTTGAGCTGGCCGTCTTTGCAGCCAGGAGGCCTCAACACATATTTCCAATCGATCTGTGAGCAGCTTACGTTAGAGCGCAATACGTTGGATGCTCTAATCTGTAGTGACGAGCAGCCGCAAGCGCCCGACCGTATTCGGATTCATACGATTGGCAGCAAGCAGCAATCCATCTGGAAGCGCCGGGAGCTAATGCAAAAATATGCAGCAGAGTTGTTCGACAAGCAACCAATGGATATATTGTATTCCCATTTTGCTCCCTATAGTGTCGGGCCAGCGCTGGAGGCGAAAAAAAGAGGAATCCCGGTAGTTACCACTTTTCACGGACCGTGGACGGAGGAAATGAAGATTGAAGGACAGGGTATCAAGCATTTTCTAAAAACGACGTTGGCTAAATCCATTGAAATGAAGGCCTACGGTCTGTCGGATAAATTTATAGTGCTAAGCGAGACTTTTCGGGATATTTTGCATGAGCACTATAAGGTTCCACTCAGCAAAATTCACATTATTCCCGGAGCGGCGAATGTAGAAAGGTTCCACCCAGCAGAGGATCGGGGAGCAGTACGAGAGCGCCTGAATTTGCCGCAAAACGCGACGATTGTGCTAACCGTTCGTCGTCTTGTTAATCGAATGGGACTGCTACAGCTACTCGAAGCATGGCGACGAGTAACCGAGCGTCATCCTGATCATCTGCTGCTGATTGGAGGGAAGGGCCCCTTGATGGAGGAATTGGCTTCCAAGGTAGCGGAATACAATCTTCATAACCATGTAAGGTTGCTCGGTTATGTGTCGGATGAGGAGCTTCCACTGTACCATCAAGCATCGAATTTGTTCGTCGTACCTACACAGGCGCTGGAAGGTTTCGGTCTGATCACGGTGGAGGCAATGGCTTCGGGACTGCCAGTGCTGGCCACTCCTGTGGGCGGTAGCAAGGAAATTTTAAGAGGATTCCGTCCCGAGCTATTGTTCCAGGGAACGGACAGTGAAGCCATTGCTGAAGGATTGCTGCGTGTGCTGGATCATCGTGAACTTCTACCGAATGCAAGGGAATGCCGGGACCATGTCCTGAGCAGATATACATGGGGACATGTAGCGGAGCAGGTGGAAGAGGTGTTCCGACAGGTCCTTGACAGAAAGGCGGCGGCAAAATGATGAGAGTAGCTTATATTGACCATACGGCAAGATGGAGCGGCGGCGAAGTCGCTTTGTATAACATACTGACGAATATCGGGGAACATATCGACCCGCTCGTTATTTTGGCAGAGGAGGGCGATTTGGCAGATCGGCTTCGGCAGCGTGATATTGATGTGCGCATCGTTCCATTGGACGATTCGATTCGCAATCGGGGACGGAACGCCGTGAATCTAGGTGCGCCTGCAGCAGCTTTTCGTTTGCTGGCATACGGTAGAAAACTTGCGCCCTTGCTGCGTGAGGAAAAGGTCGTGTGCGTTCACACGAACTCGCTCAAGTCTGCACTGTATGGTACAGTAGCTGCCAAATCGGCGAAGCTGCCCTTGATCTGGCATATCCGTGATCACATCGGTCCGCCGTATCTGAAGCCGATTGTAGCCAAAGGGATTCGGCTGATGTCCCGCTTTTTGCCCAACGGAGTGATTGCCAATTCCAAGTCCACGCTGAGTGCATTGGAGTTACCCCCGGACAAAAAGACGCTCGTCGTTTATTCCGCTTTTGCCAAAGCAATTACAGCACGTGACACGGCTGCGCATTCACGTGGTGATGACTCGTTTAACGTCGTATTGGTCGGCAGATTGGCGGAATGGAAGGGACAACATATTTTACTGGAAGCGGCACGTTCCTTTTTACCAGATCAGCGCGTGAAATTCTGGCTGGCTGGAGATGCATTGTTCGGAGAAGAGGAATACAAGCAACGATTAGAGTCCACGATGCGCGAATACGGGTTGGCTAATGTCAATCTGCTGGGGCACGTCGATGACATTCAAGGCCTGATGCAGCGTTGTGATTTACTGATTCATACCTCTATTACACCAGAACCATTCGGTCAGGTCATTATTGAAGGCATGGCTGCTGGTCTCCCAGTGATTGCTTCCAATGAGGGTGGACCCAAGGAAACGGTGGTACCCCATGAAACCGGGCTACTTATTGAACCGGGTGACCCGGCTAAGCTGGAAGAAGCCATCCGCTGGATGTTGGAGCATCCACAGGAACGTCAGCAGATGGGTGAGAGAGGGATGGAACGGGTCAAGAAGCATTTTGTCATCGAGAACACAGTTAAGGATATAGTTCATTACTATAAGGGTTTGTTGGCAGGAGTCTGACCGACATTCGCGTTAAAGGATGATTTAGATGAAAATAGCGATAGCACACGATTACTTAATCCAAATGGGCGGAGCGGAAAGGGTAGTAGAGGTATTCCACGATATGTATCCGGAGGCTCCTATCTTCACAACGGTGTTCAGCGACGACCGCCTGTCGCGTAACTTGAAAGATGCGGATATTAGAGCCACTTGGCTACAAAAAGTCCCAGGAGTGAAGGCCAACTTCAAAGGAGTGCTGCCGCTATATCCCATCGCTATCCGTGATTTTGATTTTAGGGATTTCGATATTGTTTTAAGCTCCAGCAGTGCATTTATGAAAAGCATCCAGGTACCCAAACATACGTTTCACATTTGTTATTGTCACACACCGATGCGGTTTGCCTGGGATTACGATACATATATGGCCCGGCAGTCCAAATCCAACCTGCTCAAAAACATGCTAAAGCTGTACATGAACCGGTTGAAAACATGGGATGCCAAAACTTCGCGCAACGTAGACCAGTTTGTCGCCAACTCTTCGGTTGTTAAAAGAAGAATTTTGCACTATTACCAAAGGGATTCGGATGTCATTTTCCCACCTATTAATACATCCCGTTTTAAACGCGCTACAAACATCGGTGACTATTACCTGATCGTATCCCGATTGGTGTCCTACAAGCGCATCGATCTCGCGATCGAAGCATTCAAACGTAACGGTCTCAAGCTGCGCATTGTGGGTGAAGGACCAGATCGTAAACGACTCGAAGGTATGGCTGCCCCGAACATTGAGTTCCTCGGCAGGCTTGAGGACGAAGAGGTTAACAAGCTGATGGCAGAATGCCGAGCGCTCGTTTTTCCGGGCGAAGAGGACTTCGGTATTACGCCTTTGGAGGCGAATGCGGCCGGACGGCCTGTTATCGCTTTTCAGGGTGGGGGAGCGCTGGATACGATTGTTCCTCATGTGAACGGCGTATTTTTCCGCAAGCATCAAGTAGAGGATGTGCTAGAGGCCGTCGCAAAGGTCGAGCAGCATGCATGGAATGTGGACGATATCATTACCCATGCCCGCAAATTTGATGAAGATAACTTCAAGGATCAACTGAAAAAGTATGTAGAACAAGCCTATGTGAACTTTCTAAAAGGAGGATGAACGGAATGAAGCTGGCTGTAATTGGTACTGGATACGTTGGGCTCGTCTCGGGTGTATGTTTTGCGCAAAAAGGTAATGAGGTGATTTGTGTCGATCTGGAGCAGTACAAAATCGACATGTTGAACCGGGCAGAATCTCCGATTTATGAACCGGGTATTGAGGAATTGATCGCGCTGAATCTGGAAGCAGGTCGATTGGAGTTTACTTCGGATTTGGCTGATGCGGTACGCCGCTCGGATATCGTCATTTTGGCGGTAGGTACGCCTTCTCTGGCTAACGGCGAGGCGAACTTGTCCTACATTGAACAGGCGGCTGCTGATGTTGGGAAAGCCATGAACGGGTATAAGATTATTATGACCAAGAGTACTGTACCTGTCGGAACGAACGAAAAGATTAAGGACGTATTGGCTCGTCACACGAGTTTGTCTTTCGATATCGTATCTGCGCCGGAGTTTCTGAGAGAAGGCTCAGCCATCAATGATACGCTTCATCCGGATCGCATCATTATTGGTTTGGACAATACTGGATTGCGTGAAACAATGGTCACTCTGCATCAGGTGTTCACGGATAAAATCTATGTGACGGATATCCGTAGTGCTGAAATGATCAAATACGCGTCCAATGCGTTCCTGGCAACTAAAATTTCGTTTATTAACGAAATCGCTAATATTTGCGAAAAGGTTGGCGCCGATGTAACCTGTGTGGCTGATGGCATGGGTATGGACAAACGGATCGGCTCCTCTTTCCTACAAGCAGGGATCGGGTATGGTGGCTCTTGCTTTCCAAAAGACACAAATGCGCTTATCCAAATTGCGGGTAATGTAGACTATGAATTTAAGTTGTTGAAATCGGTGGTCGAGGTGAATACCGACCAGCGCTTTATGATTGTATCCAAGCTGCGTGAATCGCTGGGTCAACTGAACGGTGTGTCGATTGGCATTTGGGGCCTCGCCTTCAAGCCAAATACAGACGACATCCGCGAAGCTCCAGCACTGGAAATCGTAGAAACACTCATTCAGGCAGGCGCAATTGTCAAACTGTATGATCCCATTGCGATGGATAAATTCAAGGAGCACGTGGATCACCCGAATATTGTGTGGTGCTCATCCCCACAGCAAGCCGCCGAAGGTAGCGACGCTGTGTGCCTGTTGACCGATTGGGAAGAGTTCAAAAAGGTCGATCTCGTACAACTGGCCTCCCTTCTGCGCAAACCGGTTCTAATTGACGGTCGTAACGTATTCGCCGAGGAACAGATTCAAGGCTCCGGGCTGGAATACTATTCCGTGGGGCGTCCGCGGATGAGTGGGTGGAACAGAGATAAAGTGGAAGCTTAAAAGTGACAGATTAAAAAGTGACTGTGGGCGGTGGGGAGACGCTACGCGTTCCATTTGATCTTCCGATCGCTGTTGCAGTGGGATTCTCTGGATTATATAAAACATTCCAAGGTAAGAATCCCACTGCAAAGGCGAACGCTAGCGCTTCTTCAGATTCAAATGGACCGCTTCGCTGCTTTTATCGCACAGAGTCACGATTTTTAATCTCCCACCTTATGGGGTGGGAGTAGGAAGGGCGTATCGGAAGGAGCGGCGCGGTTGAGACCGCTCCTTCCGATCAAAGCGCCAGGCGCCTGCGCCTCGCACACGTCTTTACAGGCTGACCGGACTTAATAATGTCCGGTCGCGCCTTTTGCAATAAACGGTATGATCGGCATGATGCATTTTTGAGTAGCGCAGGGGTGGATTTGAATCTGGAGAAGCGATAGCTTTCGCCTTTGGACCGGGATTCAAACCTATATACGATTTTATATAATCGAATGAATCCCGGTCCAACAGCGATCGTAAGATCAAATCCAGCCCGTAGCGGACTACTCAACCCTGCCCCATCCGATCACCCATACATTATAGAGAGGAAGTGGAGAGTTATGAAGCTCGTACTTTTGTCTGGTGGTTCCGGTAAAAGATTATGGCCTTTGTCCAACGATTCCCGTTCCAAACAATTTTTGAAGGTACTGGAGAGCCCGGAGGGGACTTCGGAATCCATGGTACAGCGGGTATGGAGACAATTGGGAGACAACGGATTATCAGAATCCTCGTTTATTGCGACAGGGAGAGCACAGGTCGAAATGATCCAGAGTCAGGTTGGGCCGAATACGCGTATCATTGTTGAGCCAGAACGCAGAGACACCTTTCCTGCGATTGCGCTGACAGCGACTTATTTATATTCCATTGCAGGTGTTTCACCTGATGAAATTGTAGTTATATTGCCTGTAGATCCTTATGTTGAGGATGCTTTCTTCGCCTCCGTAGCCCAACTGGAACATACGCTTCAGGAGAGTGAAGGCAAGCTTGCATTAATCGGGGTTGTCCCTTCCTATCCTTCAGAGAAATATGGTTACATTATTCCGAAAAACGATGCCACCCAAGGTAGCACTGGCTACCGCGAAGTGAGCCATTTTCAAGAGAAACCCGACCGGGAGCAGGCGGAGCGTCTGATTGAACGCAATGCTCTATGGAACTGCGGGGTTTTTGCGTTCAAATTAAGTTATTTGCTGGATATCTTGGCATCCAAGGGATTGCCGCTGAATTATGAAGAAATGCAAAAGCAATACGCATCTCTGGAAAAAATCAGTTTTGACTATGAAGTAGTCGAGAAGGAAAAGGACATTGTAGTTCTTCCGTATGATGGTTTTTGGAAGGATTTAGGTACTTGGAATACGCTCACAGAAGAAATGTCTAATCAACAAGTGGGCAGAGGTGTAGTAACGGAGGATTGCGTCAATACGAGTCTTATTAACGAGTTGGACATTCCTGTGGCGATCATTGGAACGAATGATCTGATTGTAGCCGCTAGCCCGGATGGCATTCTTGTGACCAATAAGGCAGAAAGTCCTCGTATTAAAGAAGTGCTCAAGGCTCATGATCAGCGTCCAATGTATGAAGAACGTCGTTGGGGGCAGTATCGGGTTGTGGATTATGTCAAATATGACGAGGGTAACGAGGTATTGACCAAACGAATCCGCGTACGAAAAGGCAAAAATATCAGCTACCAGCTTCATTTCAAACGGAGTGAAATCTGGACCATTATTAGCGGTGAAGCGGAAATTATTTTGAATGAGAAGCTACACAAAGTAAAGGCTGGTGATGTAGTCCGCATTCCTGAAGGGACGAAGCATAGCATTTTGGCTGTGACCGATGTGGATTTTATTGAGGTGCAGACTGGCTCTGAATTGGTTGAAGAGGATATTGTCCGCTTTTGTATGGATTGGAATGAAATTTCCCGTCACCAATTTATCTCATAATTATTTTCGTAAAAACGAAAAAAAGACAAATTCATGAAAATTCATGGCCCAAACTGTCGAATTTGGGCGAAAACCTGTAAATTCATGAACATGACCTATTAAATTTTGGTAAAATAAAGTCGATACTTAGGGTAAGAAGGAATCCAAACTCCTTCCAACGATAAACGCAGCCCTGTCGAAAGGCAGGTACGCAAAGCTAAAGGGCCTTCCACAAGGATGGCAGCCTGGCTACCGAAAGGAAGAGCGAAAGTGAGATTCAATTTTATTCCTCTGTATCGACTGATACGTCATGTACTCCCCGTTGTTATACTTTTTTCATTGTTGCCCGTCGGTTTTGGTGATTCTCTGTCTGTGGCGAATGCCGCTTCATTACAACCTGTTAATTCGGACGCTTCTATTCAGGCCCGTGAACTATACAATTATTTACTCAACATCTCAGGGAAAAAAATAGTCACCGGTCAGCATGATTATTTGGAAAGTCCGGATGAATTAAGTAACAAGGTCC
The DNA here is from genome assembly GCF_054602585.1 of Paenibacillus sp. SEL3. Classification (NCBI taxonomy): domain Bacteria; kingdom Bacillati; phylum Bacillota; class Bacilli; order Caryophanales; family Paenibacillaceae; genus Paenibacillus; species Paenibacillus sp. SEL3. Next base: position 4,565,286 of record NZ_CM137725.1, read on the forward strand.
AAAAAATCAGTCAGGCATATGTAGGTGTACACGGCTATGAGATGGGAGCTATCTCTGGTCAATCTGACGCTACAGAAGCAGCGCAACGTAAAAATGTCGTCGATAGTGCTATCCGTTGGGACAGATCCGGTGGTATTGTGACGATGACTTTTCATGAAGCGCTACCAGGTAGGCCACTGACTTGGGCCAATGTACAGGCGAAAGTAAGTCAGACAGAGTTCAACAAATACGTGACCCCAGGTACTACGCAGTATAACCTCCTCATTGCCGATCTGGATAAGGTCGCTGTATCGTTAAAGCAGCTTCGTGATGCAGGGGTTCCGGTTTTGTGGAGACCTTACCACGAGATGAATGGCGACTGGTTCTGGTGGGGAAACAAAAATAATTTCAATCAGCTATGGAATATCATGTACGACCGTTTTACCAACACACATCAATTGAACAATCTGCTGTGGGTATGGAGTCCGAATGCGCCCAATTCGTATACTGTCCCGTACACCCCGAAATACCCGGGGGATGACAGAGTGGACATCTTGGCAGTAGATATTTACAACAATGATTTTAAGCAAAGTCATTACGAAGGTCTGCTTGGGCTGGCACGGAATAAGCCGATTGCCATTGGGGAGCACGGTGAGATGCCTAGTTCTGAGGTGCTGCAGGCTCAACCTAAATGGGTATATTCCATGACTTGGGGCAAGATGCTGACTGAGAATAACACAACAAATCAAATTCAGGATTATATGAATGATTCGAGGAGTTTGACGCGGGATGATGTGAAGAATGGATTGGAAACGATTCAACCACCTGGGACAGATATACCGACCTTACCGGACGAGGGACAAAGTGAGCCTATCCCGGCTCCGCCAGTAGTGATCGTTCCCCCAGCCCCGACTCCTCCTTCTGTTCCTGATGTGGTATATGTGAACGGGTTGCGTGGCGAATATTTTAACAATATGAATTTGAATGGAAGTCCTGTTTTGATCCGTACAGATAGCAAGCTGGACTACAACTGGCGTGCCAATGCCGCTGACCCTAAGGTGAATGCCGATCAGTTCTCGGTTCGCTGGACGGGTAAAATCAAACCGCAATATAGCGAGACCTATACGTTCACCACGATATCCGATGATGGTATCCGTGTATGGGTAGACGGCAAGTTGGTGATTGACAGCTGGTTCAAACAAAGCTGGACAGAGCGTAAAGGCAGTATGACTTTGGAAGCAGGCAAAATGGTAGATTTAAAAGTAGAATACTATGATGAAAAAGGCGACGCGATGGCACGTCTAATGTGGGAAAGTCAGCATGAAGCGAAAGCGGTGATTCCCGGAAACGCTTTGTTTCTTCCTTGATTAATACTCTTTCCCGGTCCAAAAATTTGAGGAGAGAGGGTCGATCATATGATAAAAAAGTGGTTATCCCATAGGTATACAGTAGTTTTATCTGGACTACTAGCGATCGTAGCTATAGCGATGATCGCTTGGTTTATATACACGCCTTCAAGAAGCGCAGAATTGCAGACGGATAAAGTAGCAGCTGCCAGTCCAGTATGGAAGCTGGGGCAGAGGGATGACTCTTCAGCGGAATTCAAAGGTGTGGTCGGCAGGGATAATATCGACATTTCTACAGCAGCTGCCTCTACCGAATCATCTGCTAAAGGAGCAATGTCAGCGTTGTCGGTAGCAGAAGAGAGTACAACAGTTCCGGTATTGCTCAGCAGTGGAGATATTCCTCCCGGTTTGAATGCGTCCACGAACCCTGAACTGACACTCCAGTATAAGCTGAATCAGATTCCTCCCAATGGTATGATATTCCGTGTTCGGATTTTAGATGCGGGCAAAGCAGTCCCACAAATGGCTGTATTTTCAAATCAACAGCTGTCCGGTATTATTCAGATTGCCGGAGTATCCGGTACTGGGAGTGCTTATAATTTCAAAAACAACTACGAGCTGTATATACCCAAAGAGCAATTGCAAAGCGGTGTTAACGTACTCAAGCTAAAGACAGCGCGCTGCCTATACTGCTCCTCTGCAGAAGATAAAAATGTGTGGTGGACTTGGGATGACTTGAGCTTGGAGACGTTAGCTTCACCTGCGACCGAACCGGTACACGGTAAATATATACTGACCGGAACAAATGTGAACAATAAAGAATTTTATTATGATCAGGGTGCAGTTAAGCATTTACCATACGTTCTCAAATGGCTGGGAATTGCTTATAGTGGCAATGTCATGAGGGTCACCTGTGCCAGCAATGTGGGCAAGGCATGTACAGACGTGGATGATTACTATCAAACGTTAAAGCAGTATAATATGCAATCGTCTGCTTTGTATTTATATACAGGTGATATCAAGCTGCAAAAAGATGGTTCTCTGCCAGAAACGGCCAAGCAAAAGTTGCGCGATTATGTAAAAAAATACGGTTCTTATCTTCAATATTATGAAGTAGATAACGAACCTGGATTATTTAATCGCTCCAAGGCGGTAAATCTGGCTGTAGCTAAGTGGTTGAATACGGAAGGGAAGCAATTGGCACCGCATCTCAAAACGGTAGCGCCGGGTTGGGCCTACTGGCCGACGTACTCTACCAAGGCGTGCAAAAATCAAACCGGAGGTACGAAAAAATGCGGTGATCCGGATGGATGGGAGCGAGACCCGGCGCAGCGTAAACAGCTGGAGGAAGTCACCGACCTGACCAACGGACACGCCTACGGTGAATCGTATAATGAAGAGGGCGGGGGCAGCTTCATTCAAAATTTGAAAACCTTCGGCGGTTCGAGCGACGGACTGGCGAAGAAGATGCTGAACACGGAGTTCGGTACCAATGATACGCATCGAGATAATCCAGATTACGGGGCTAGTCAGCCACAAGCAGCCGCATTCGACCGGATTATGCGTTCACAAATTGGGTTTGCCGATATGTTTATCCAGCACGCTGCTTTTTATAAAGATTATACGCTGTTTAAAACAGGCTTCGATCTGCAAAGTCATAACCCGGCCAACACAGAAATTTATCCGTTCGGGCAGGGACAGGACACTCGTGTTAAGATCATGAGACGCTTGAGTCTAGCCTATGCCACGCATGGGAAACCTCTGACTTATACAGTGCTGAATCCAGAGGATACCAAGGATAAAATGGTGTATGTGCGTGCGGTGGATACGTCCAAGCTTAAACCGCTGGCAGGTAGCGGCGCTACTTCAAACAAATTGCTGGTAAATCTAGTGAATTTCGAATCCACCACGCAGACCGTTCGTGTACGGGTGACAATGCCGAATGCCGGTTTGTACACGGGTGAACGTTTTGGAGCGGGTTCCACTTACAGTCAGGCACAGCGTTCCATATCAGGGCTCAAGGCTTCTCCTGCCCTTGATTTTGAAGAAAAGCTGGGCCCTGGCGAAGCGGTACAATATATTTTGGAATTAAAAAGTACAGATCAGACCGCAGCTTCAGCTCCAACAGGGGTGAAGGCTGCCTCTGTTCAGGATGGGGCGGTAGAGATTAATTGGCTTCAGGCAGAAGGCGTATCTTCCTATGATGTGCTGCGTGCTGACGGAACCGACGGGGCCTATCAGGTGATTGCCTCGCAAGTAGCGGGAAGCACGTATACAGACCGCACGGTAAAAGCCGGAAGCCACTATGTCTACAAAGTCCGAGCGACCGGAGGTACTCAGGTTTCCCAAGCAGCCGAGGTCGCTTAATCAGATCGGAATGCATATAGGACCTTAGAGTTCGAATACCTAACATCATTTCGAAATAAAACAAAAAAGAACCTATCAGGAGAAAATAGGACCTGACAGGTTCTTTTTTGTTGGAAAATCGTTCTGATTTGCCAATACTTTACGTATAATGAAGAAAAAAATAAGAAAATCCTTTTTTATTCTCGTCATAAGACGACAACATTGCAGGTGTGTATTCATATATAATAGTTTTGTTCACGACTATACATACAAGGTTTGTGGGAAATTTCTTTCCGGTGACCAAGAATAATAAAGTGAGGTTAGTGCTGAATGAACAAGGAGACAGAATTAGGGGGGAACAACCCTCTTTTTCAAAACAACGTACAGAAAGCAGGCAAAGCTGCCATCCACTTGGACATCCGGGACATTTTGCTCCAATGTGGGTTCACGATGCCAGAATGGCTAGAAAGCGACGCGGATGGAACCACATACCGGAAGGACAAGCGCGTGTAAATTCCAACGGCTGGTCTTACTTGAGCGAGACGTGAAGCAGTCGGCCGCTTTCTTTATTCCATCATTCGTTCCATTCGGACAAATGCAATAAAACGTTTGGCTTCTTCCTCAGACAAGGTGCGTCCATCAATGGTCAGTTTGAAACGTTGCAGAATATCCTCATCGGACAGTTCAAGCTGGTCCACAAATTCCCTCACATCTGAGTCCAATATTGCCGCCGGATGGCTCGTACGTCCCACCAAGTAGTCAATCGTTACCCCGAAAATATCAGCGAGCTTGGTCAGGATCTCGAAATCTGGCTTGCGCCTATTTTTTTCATAGTGAGAAAGAGCTGCCCGCGTAATTCCGAGGGATTGTGCTAGTTCCTCTTGTTTTAATCCCTTATGTTCTCGTAATTCAGCGATGCGGGTGCCATAATTCATCCGTTTTTCCTCCTGAAGGCAAGGTTAAGAAAGGTAAAAAAGCAAGTTTACGCTTGACAAGATACGTTTTGTATCATAAATTAGTTATGTAAGTTACATAACGTATCTTTATTTAATAGTTTTCACTGATGTCTTCGTTTATATACCCTAAGAGGCCACCGATGATGAGCATTTTGTGCTTATTCGCTGGCTAGACCTTCTATGCGCTATTATACAACATTTTACTATAGATTAGAGGGTCATGCACCGTTCTTTTCCCCGTTATGCAGAGGATCAGTACAAGCGTTATTGCATCGAAAACAAGTCAATCAGGGAGGACTGGTCTTGTGCAGTTGAAAGAGTACATCCGTTTGATCCGTAAAAGAATGTGGTTGATTGGTAGCATCGTACTGCTAGTATGTACTGTAGTGGGCATAAAAAATATGTATTTTACCCCGCAGATTTATGAAGCTACCGCAAAGCTCATTATCAACCAGACGCCACGACCGGATCGTGCAGGTGTCGTCGATTACAGTGTAGTTCAAACGAATATAGCCTTAACGAACTCCTATAAGCAAATTATGATCTCCTCGGCGATTATGGATCAGGTGGTCGCCAGCTTCCCCGATCTTAAGGTCACTCCGTCAGCATTGGCGCAAAAATTAAGAGTGAACACCGCAGGTGATTCACAGGTCATGGATGTAACAATCCGCGATTTATCGTATACGAAGGCTGTGAAAACCGTCAATGCGGTAGCCAAAGTATTCAAACGGCAAATCCCCTCTATCATGAAAATGGACAATGTCACCATCCTAAGCGAAGCCAGTCTGAATGATCCAGCAGTTCCCGTGAACAGTAATGCCACTATACAGATATTTATTGCTTTTGCCACCTCTTTATTGTTGGGAATAGGCTTGGCGTTTCTGCTGGAGGTACTGGATGATACATTTAAGAATGAAGAGGATATTGAAATAGAACTCGGTCTGCCTACCCTAGCCCTGATTACGAAAATGAAAAAAGAAGATAAACGCTCTGACAGCTCCACTACAACTCCTAAACAGGTAGGTGAAGGGCAATATGCCGCGATTAATCAATAATCAGCTCGTTACATCCCTACATGCTCAGTCTTCCGTTTCGGAGGAGTACCGCATGCTTCGCACTAACATCCAGTTTTCTTCTATAGACGAGCCGATTGAGGTTATGATGGTGGCGTCCGCTCAGGCGGGTGAAGGCAGAACGGTCACAATTAGCAATTTGGCTGTAACCTATGCGCAAGAGGGGAAAAAGGTGCTGATTATGGATATGGATCTGCGCCGTTCCTCCTTGCACCATATGTTTGGTTTGCGTAATCATACAGGGCTGACACGGGTGCTTGCCAATCAACAGGCATGGCAGGATGTGGTTCAAGAAACCGGGATTGACCATCTGCATGCAATTACAGCCGGACCGAACCCGCCCAATCCGTCCGAGATGCTCAGTTCCCGCAGAATGAATGCTCTGCTGGTTGAGCTGAAAGAACATTATGACGTGATCCTAATGGATACACCGCCGTTGCTGTCCTTTCCGGATGGCTTCATTATAAGCGCCATGTGTGACGGAGTCATTCTGGTGGTGCAGGCAGGGAAGGTCAAAAAGGATGTCGTCAAGAAAGCAAAAGCGAATTTGGAAAGAGTAAAGGCGCGCATTCTGGGCGTAGTACTTAATAATGTGAAGCGTTCGAATACCCGTGTCGAGCGGGGGATGGAGGAACGCAATCTGACATGAATAAAAAGGAGGAAAATGAGAGTATATAAAATTCTTTTAACAGTGTATAAATAATACTTATTAATAAGGAGCGAGGTGATGAGACGTGTCTTCTTCCCGCTCGAATGAGGTCGAAGTGCGGGGTGCGTCAGTGGATGTTTATTCGGTCGCTCATGGGCTTGAACGGCGGCAAGGATGGAACGTATACCCGTTCGTGAAGCGAAGCATGGACATTATATTGTCTTTCATTGGAATCATCGTGCTATGCCCGGTATTTCTGCTTGTCATTTTGCTGATTAAGCTGGAGGACCCCAAAGGAAGTGCAATATTTTATCAAGTACGTATTGGAAAAAATGAGCGGCCGTTTCGCATGATCAAATTTCGTTCCATGGTGTCTGATGCCGAAGCCAGATTATCTGCACTGCTGGTGGAAAATGAAATTGAGGGTGCGATGTTCAAAATGCGGGACGATCCCCGAATTACCCGTGTGGGTCGCTTTCTTCGCAGAACGAGCATCGACGAGTTGCCACAACTGTTCAATGTACTGCGTGGGCAGATGAGTCTGGTAGGACCCAGACCCCCGTTGCCAAGAGAGGTCCATGATTACACAGTGAGGGATAAGCTGCGTCTGACGGTTACACCAGGCTGCACCGGTCTATGGCAGATCAGCGGTCGTAATCATCTAAGCTTTAACCAGATGGTAGAACTGGATTTGGAGTACATATCCAGACGCAGTTTCCGCACAGATATGATTATTATGCTGAAAACATTTCGTGTGCTGCTAGGCTCCAAGGATGCGTATTAAAGTCTTTCATTTTCACGAAGAAGGTAGGGGATAAGTATGGATCTTCATTCCAACATATATGTAGCAGGGCATCACGGACTGGTGGGTTCCGCTATTGTCCGAGCGCTTCAGGAAGCGGGTTACCGTCATATTATTACTCGCACAAGCCGTGAGCTGGATCTACGTAATAAAGAGGCAGTAGATCATTTTTTTGAAACAGAGCCTGTGGATTATGTATTTTTGGCAGCGGCCAAGGTTGGTGGGATTTTGGCGAATAACGAATATCCGGCTGATTTTATCCGTGACAATCTGCTTATACAAACAAATGTGATTGATGCGGCATACCGGGCAAATGTAAGTAAGCTATTATTCCTAGGTTCTACCTGTATCTATCCTAAATTTGCTCCGCAGCCGTTACGGGAAGAATATCTGCTCACGGGTGAACTGGAGCCTACTAATGAGGCCTATGCGATTGCTAAAATTGCCGGGATTAAAATGTGTCAGTCTTACAACCGTCAGTATGGAACCCGGTTTATTTCTGTGATGCCGACGAATTTATACGGTCCGGGCGACAATTTTGATCTCCAGACTTCTCATGTGTTGCCTGCGCTCATCCGCAAGTTTCATGAAGCCAAGCTGAATCAATCTCCGACTGTAGAAGTATGGGGTTCTGGTACGCCGCGGCGAGAATTTCTTCATTCTGATGATTTGGCTGAAGCCTGTCTATTCCTAATGAACAATTATGAGGGAAATGAAATTGTAAATATCGGCGTAGGTGAGGATATCTCCATTCGTGAGCTGGCTGAGCGAGTGAAGAATGTAGTCGGCTATGAGGGAGAAATTACCTTTAACACCTCCGCTCCTGATGGAACGCCGCGTAAGTTGGTAGATGTATCCCGAATTTCCGGGCTGGGCTGGTCGGCGCGTATTTCACTAGAAGAGGGATTAAAGTCTGTGTATCAGGCATTTCAAGGTCTGGATCTGGTTGAACAATAAAAAAACGGTGGGGGAATTGGAATGAAAAAAGCGCTGATCACAGGAATTACCGGGCAAGACGGGTCCTATCTGGCTGAATTGCTGCTATCCAAAGATTATGAGGTGTACGGGATGCGCAGACGAACCAGCACACCGAACTTTGAAAATGTAGCGCATATCCAGAATGACATCCACTGGCTTTCCGGTGATATGACCGATCTGGCTTCATTGATTGAAGCCGTTCGGCAGTCCGACCCGGATGAGGTCTACAACTTGGCTGCTCAATCCTTCGTAGCGGCCTCATGGCCGCAGCCGTTGGCTACAGGGCAGATTACAGCATTATCTGTCACCAATATGCTGGAGGCGGTTCGAATTGCCAAACCGGAAGCGCGCTTTTACCAAGCGTCAAGCAGCGAGATGTTTGGTAAGGTGCTGGAGACACCGCAGACAGAAACGACCCCGTTCTACCCACGTAGTCCCTACGGTGTTGCCAAAGTGTACGGCCATTGGATTACAGTGAACTATCGTGAAAGCTTTGATATGTTTGCTTGCTCTGGCATTCTGTTCAATCACGAATCCCCACGTCGAGGATTGGAATTTGTAACGCGTAAAGTGTCGGATGCGGTAGCTCGTATCAAGCTGGGGTTGCAGCAAGAGCTGCGCATGGGAAATTTGGATTCACTGCGAGACTGGGGTTTTGCAGGGGATTATGTAAAGGCGATGTGGCTGATGCTTCAGCAGGATCAACCGGATGATTACGTCATTTCCACGGGAGAAATGCATTCTGTGCGTGAACTGCTGCAAATTGCCTTTTCTCATGTAGGTTTAAATTATGAGGATTACGTCGTGATCGATCCTCAATTTGTCCGTCCGGCAGAGGTAGATCTATTACTCGGCGATTGTGCCAAGGCGAAAGAAAAGCTGGGCTGGCGATTGGAAGTAGGCTTCGAGCAGCTCATTCGTATGATGGTGGATACAGACTTGGAGCGGGTAAAAAGGCAGGCTGCAGTTGAAGCTTCTGTCGTCGTGTAAGAGATGGAGAGGCCATCCGCCTGAGCGGGGGGTCTCTTCGCTGTACGCAAGGTCATTTTTCAAGATGGAGTAAAACCTATGACATTAGTCGAAAAACGCGCCAAACCGCGCAGAAGTTTGCTGGTGAATACATCCTGGCTGTTCGGTGACAAAATGATTCGCATGGTGTTCGGCCTGGCAGTCAGCATCATCATGGCGAGAGTGTTGGGACCAGAGGAACTGGGAAAGTGGAATTATGCGGAATCCTTTTTCGGGATGTTTCTGATTTTCACGACCCTTGGCTTTGATTCTATATTAGTACGCGATCTTGTCAAAGACCCCAAGGATGAGCATGAGCTATTGGGTACGGCGGTTCTGTTGAAATTGTTAGGTACTCTGATAGCCATTGTACTGTCCTATTCCTTCATTTCACTACTCAGACCGGAAGACAGTTCGGTGCGGTTGATCAATCTGATCTTGGCTACGGCCTCGGTATTTCAATTGTTTGATATCATCGACTACTGGTTTCGTGCGCAGATGCTGTCCAAATACACGGTTGTTGCCAAGAATACCGCTTTTGTTCTCGGCTCCACTGTCAAAATCATTCTGTTGTTATCGGGTGTTCCGATATGGATGGTGGCGTTGTGTGCTCATGGAGAGTTTCTGTTGGGAAGCCTACTGCTGCTGTATTTCTTCCGTAAGGAAGGACGACGCGTGAACCAATGGACGTTCCGTTTAGCCACAGCTCGGCGAATCATGAATCACAGCTGGCCGCTTATACTGTCATCCTCCGCTGTATATGTACAGGCACGGATCGACCAAGTCATTATCGGTGAACTGCTGGGAAACGCTGCGGTTGGGCAATACTCCGTTGCACTCCGACTCATCGAAGTGTTGGGCTTCATTCCGGTCGTTCTGACAACGGCTTATGCTCCGGTGGTGACGCGTTCCAAGCAGAAAGGAAGCGACGAGTACAGACAGACATTGTCCAAGGTGTATCGGCTGATGTTTATATGCTTTCTTGTGACCTCGGTACCTTTATTTTTTCTATCCCAATGGGTAGTGGTTGTGCTGTATGGGAGAGAATTTACCGAAGCAGGTTCGCTGTTGTCTCTATTCGCGATTCGTCTGTTTTTCACCAACTTCAGTGTTGCTAAAAGCTTGTTTATTACCAATGAAAATTTGTTCAGATACACGCTGCTGACCTCGGTGGTGGGGGCGGTCACGAATATCGCTTTCAATTACGCGCTAATCCCGTTGCTTGGTGTCCGAGGGTCGTTAGTGGCGACGATTTTGTCCTTTACGATATCTGTATTTCTATTAGATTTGTTGTTTAAGGAAGTTAAATCTAATTTGGGTTGGATGATGAAGTCCATCCTGACCTTCTGGCGTGTTCATATTACAGTACCGAAAGTTGGAGAGAACAATCATGATACCCATTAAACCGTTTGTTCGGCATGAGGAACAGTGCCCGCATTGTGGAGGTAAGGTACGTGGTGGAGAGGTGCTGTGGCAGGGAATCCATGTATGTGTCAGCACTATGTGTGAGGGGTGCGGACGCGAATATCTTGAGGACATGAGGGTCGGCCATGCTACGTATTCACCTTATCGTGTAGAAATGCCTGACTATATTCTGACCGGTGATGCGAAGTCGAGAAAATGGCTCGGAGAACCTTTGCGACAATCGTTGATGAATCCTTCCTATGACTTAGCAGTCGGCATGACCGTGCATAAAATGAAAGCTTCTACACGTGTAATCATCGTCAACACAATGGATTATTTGTATGGTCATGCTTTGCTCAAGCTGCTCAATGTGCAACGCGAATACGAGCAATCGCCGGACCTGGGCATCATCGTCATTGTGCAAAAGTCGCTGGAGTGGATGGTGCCAGCATATGTGTCTGAAATTTGGACGGTTGATGTGCCGTTCAGCAGGGCACGAAACTTTTATCCTGTACTACATCATCGGATGATTGAGGAACTGATGCGTTTTGATGAGGTGTATGTCAGCCCGGCGTATTCACATCCCAATCAGTTTGATATTGAGCAGTTTACAGGTGTCTCCCGTTATAACGAGGATCGTGAACCGGAGCCGCGCATTACCTTCGTATGGAGGGAAGACCGCTTGTGGAGCGGCAGCCATCATATCGCAAGAGCGGTACAGAAATTTCCGCAGCTCAAACGTGGGCTAAAACCGCTAATTTATCATCAGCGCAGTAAAATCATACGGCTGTTCCGCAGGCTGAGAGAAAGCTTCCCGGATCATCGCTTTACAGTCGCTGGACTTGGGCGTACCGGGAGCTTCCCGGCATGGATTTCTGATGAGCGTGTCACACGCTTCGACCGGGAAAGTGAGCTGCGGGTCTGCAAGGTATATGCAGCCAGCCGATTAGTGATCGGCATCCACGGCTCTAATATGCTGCTGCCCTCTGCGCATGCCGGTATGACCATTGATTTGATGCCCAAGGACCGATGGGGGAATTACGCTCAGGATATTTTATTTCACGAAACCGACCATCGGCTTACAGCCTACAAATACCGCTTTGTGCCGATGGAATCGAGTGTAACTCTAGTGGCAGATATGGCAGCTGCCCAGCTCAAAGGGGCAGATCATTTTAATATGCAGATGACGGAGGAGAGGCAACGGGAACATTCAAGTTGGAGGGGGGAGGCCGCTTCGGGACGGATTTGATCCTGGAGCGACTTTTGTGGATGGAAGTCCGCTGCGGGACGGATTTGATCTTCCGATCGCTGTTGACGAGGGATTCCCTAGATTGAATAGGCCCTGTAAAAGGGCGGAATCCCTCGTCAAAGGCGAACGCTGCCGCTTCTCCAGATTCAAATCCTTACCCTCCGCTACCCACCGCCGCCAAAAAGAATTCCCCCCAGCCTATAAGGTGGGGGAGGTAAGAGCCGTCCGGCGATAGCTTCGCCCTATCGCCTAGAACTTCTATGCCGGGCATGCATCCCGGCGTAATTAATGCTCTGTACAGTTCTCTGTCAGGGTGACAGGGTCCGGTGGATAACAATCTGGACAGGCGACAGTCTAGCCATAGTTAAGGCATCTTGGTCAGCTAGCGGTAGTAGTTCCATGTTGTTTTGTGAGCTTGCCATAACCGTACCAAGCTCACAAGCTGTTCGACGAGGTCAGCGCCCTGCATGCATTTGCTCGCGTATCCACGCAGCGAGGGCACTTCATACCCAGCATTCCCTTTTTTTAAATGGGGTGACTTTATGGACACGGTGGTCAGCAGCGGAGCGGTCCATTTGAATCTGAAGAAGCGCTAGCGTTCGCCTTTGCAGTGGGATTCCTACCTCGGAATGTTTTATATATCCAGGAATCCCACTGCAACAGCGATCGGAAGATCAAATGGAACGCGCAGCGTTCTCTGAACCCTCCGTGCTCCATAACTCACTCAATATGAAATGGCAGGAGCCCTGATGATGATTCGAAAAATATTGTATCTCCGCAATTTTGCCAGCAAGGTGAACGGGGACTCATACAATTTACAGGAAGTCGGTTTGGGCAAAGCACTCGTTCGAAAAGGCTATGATTGCGACATTGTTTACTACAACGATCGTAAGGAAACCCATCTGGAACAAGTCTACCGTCACGAAGGATGCACCTTGCGTATTATCTGGCTCCACGGGTTTAAGTTCTTAAGCAACAGCATCTACAGAGATGTTCTCAAAGATTCTTTTCTGGATGCTTATGGTCTGGTCATTACTACAGAATACAACCAGATCATGACCTATCTGCTTTCCCGTAAATGTCCCGATAAGCTGTCATTGTATCACGGCCCATACCGGGATAACACGCACGCGCTGATCCGCAAACTGTACGATATTATGCTGCTGCCGAAGGTAACAAAATCTCTACGCCGTACCTATGTCAAATCCGATCTTGCCAAGCGCTATTTGGAGAATAAAGGTTTTGACAACGTGGTTACGATTGGAGTCGGATTGGATCGCAGTAAAGTAGAGAGAGCATCCGACAGTGACACCAGTAATAAAAGTGACAACATAAGCGGAGAGCGTGAGGAAAACCGTGAGGTCGCGAATGAGCTACGTCGAATCGGAGATCGTCCGGTGCTTTTGTATGTTGGTGTACTGGAGGAACGGAGAAATATACGTTTTATGCTGACTACGTTCAAAAGAGTGCTCCAAAAGCATCCTAGCTGCCTTTTGTTAATGGTCGGGAATGGACGGAAGACGGACACAGACCGCTATTGGACATATGCTCATGAACTGGGAATAACGGACAGTATTATACATTTTTCAAGAGTGGAGCAACGTCATCTGTGGCAGGTTTACGGAGCGGCGGATATGATGCTGTTTCCGACACAATACGATATTTTTGGTATGGTGCTGCTGGAAAGCATGCTGTTTCGCGTTCCGATTATCTCTTCGGTAAACGGGGGCTCGGTTACCTTGATTGAGGACGGAGTGAGCGGAGTGATGCTGAGAAGCTTTTCAGAAGAGGAATGGTCTGGTCGAATAGGCGCTTTGCTGGATAATGGTGAGCTGAGACGAAGTATGGCGGAGAAGGCCTTTCTTACGGTCGAGCGTATGTCGTGGGATCGCATCGCAGATGAAATAGTAAGCCATCAAGGGGTCAAGCCCAAGAATTCTAACCACGTTATGCAATCAACGCAGGAAAGAGGGGCAGCCACGTGAGCCAACAGGTCAGCAGACAGATGAACCCTCCTGTAAGCAAGGTGCTGATCATCCATAACTTTTATCAGCAAAGCGGGGGAGAAGACAAGGTTGTTGAGCAAGAATCGGCTATGCTGCGTTCCAGAGGAATAGAGATAGAACATTACTATGTGCATAACGACAGCATTCAAAGCAGAGGGCTGGCGAACATGGCAAAGCTGGCAGTAGAGGCGGCCTGGTCCCTGCCGGAATTCAAAAGAATCAAGAAGCTGCTTTTACAGGTGAAGCCGGATGTCGTGCATGTGCATAATTTTTTTCCGGTTATATCCCCTTCGGTCTATCATGCTTGTGAACGACTGGGGATTCCGGTTGTCCAGACACTGCATAATTACAGGCTGATTTGTCCGGCGGCAACCTTTATGCGAGGGAATAAGGTTTGTGAAAAATGCCTGCACGGCACGTTGCTGCACTCCATCCGTCATGGATGCTATCGAGGTTCGCAGCTTCAGACGATTCCAGTAGCAGCGATGATTAAGTTCAACGATCTGATCGGTACATGGCGGCACAAGGTAAGTCGCTATATTGCGCTGACGGAGTTTGCACGGGACAAATTTGCCGAAAGCGGTATTCCACTGGATCGTATCGCGGTAAAGCCGAATTTTATCCATCATAAAACCATGAAAACCCAGTATGACTCGAATGATCGTTATTTGTTGTTTGTGGGGCGGATTTCAGCTGAGAAAGGGGTTCGCAATCTGCTGCAAGCTTGGTCACAGTTGGAAGATCGGGGGGGATTGAGACTGGTCATCATTGGAGATGGTCCGGAAAAGGCTGAATTGGCCGCTGCTTATCCGCAGGAAGATGTTCGGTTTCTCGGTAAGCAGGATGGAGACACGGTACTGGATTGCATGAGCCGGGCCATGTATGTCATGGTGCCTTCCATTTGGTATGAAGGATTTCCTATGACCATTGTAGAGTCTTTTTCTGTTGGAACTCCGGTATTATGCAGCCGGCTCGGCGCACTGGAGGAAGTCGTGGAGGACGGGGTGACGGGTTTCCATTTTCAACATGATGATTTGGAAAATATAAAGACCGTGATTCACCGCGCAGTAGCCTATGAAAACTATGCAGCTATGAGACGGAAGGTGTCGAAAAACTATGCTGCACGCTATACCGAAGAAGTGAATGCGAAGCAGCTGATGGCGATATATAGCGAGGCGATGGAGGAGCGTGATTATGAAGCAGCTGCCCCAATATAGAGTTGGAAGGATTGCGGATGCAGATATTGCAGCACTTACGTTTCAGGAGACGGTACACACGCTGGAACAATGGGCAGCCGAACGAAAGGACGGCTATGTATGTATTTGCAACACGCATTCCATTGTCACAGCCGGGAATCATGCTGAGTTCCACAAAGCGCTCACTCAAGCCGATTTGTGTACTCCGGATGGTATGCCGTTGGTATGGGCGCTTAAGCTATACGGATTTGAGCGTCAGGATCGGGTAGATGGTCCCAGCCTGATGCTCAAGTTGTGCGAACGTGCGCCACAGACGAAGGTGAGTATATATTTTTACGGCAGTACGCCGGATACGCTGGATAGCTTAAAAGAGAGAGTAGAACAAGATTACCCTGGAATCTGCATCGCGGGCAGCTTTTCACCGCCATTTCGTGAGCTTCACCCAGATGAGGAGGAGCGGATCATTGATGAAATCAATGCGTCCGGCGCGCATATCATATTCGTCAGCTTAGGCTGCCCGAAGCAGGAAATATGGATGCATCGAAACAAAGACCGCATCCGTGGCGTGATGATTGGAGTAGGGGCGGCCTTTGACTATATCACTGGAAAGGTTCGCAGACCGCCGCTAGCGGTACAAAAGCTGGGGCTGGAGTGGCTGTATCGTCTGATCTGCGAACCGAGACGTTTATGGAAGAGGTATGCCTATAACAATCCGATGTATGTATACCGTTTTCTAAAATCTTATCGGCAAAACAAACGACTTACGCTTTATCATAATCGGCTTCCAGGAAGAGATATAGAGAATTGAAGTCGGTAAAAGCAGGATGCAATGAGACAGCATGTAAAAGGGGGAGTTGCTTTGAAGTTATGTGTAATAGGTGCAGGGTATGTCGGGCTGGTGTCGGGGGTCTGTTTTGCCGCACTCGGAAATACCGTCGTCTGTGTAGATCAGAATGAGGACAAAATTCTTCAGTTGCGTGCAGGTGGGGTGCCGATTTATGAACCGGGATTAAAGGCACTAATTAAAGATAATGTAGAACAAGGCCGACTAAGCTTTACAACAGATACGGCAGCTTCGGTAGAGGCGGCTGAAATTGTTATTTTGGCGGTCGGCACGCCTTCACTGCCGGGCGGGGAAGCGAACCTGTCCTATATTGAGGAAGCAGCCTGCGAGATGGCAGACGCCATGAATGGCTACAAAGTCATTGTCACCAAAAGCACGGTGCCTGTCGGAACGAACGAACGTATTCAAAATTGGATTGCGAGCCGCACAAACTATTCTTTTGGTGTGGCTTCGGTTCCTGAATTTTTACGCGAAGGCTCAGCAGTCATAGACACCCTACAGCCAGATCGAATCATCATCGGAGCTTCCGATCCACATGTGTCCGCTGTGTTGACTACACTGCACGAGCCGTTGACGACAAATATCGTAACCACAGATATCCGTTCGGCGGAGATGATCAAGTATGCGTCGAATGCTTTTTTGGCGACCAAAATTTCGTTTATTAATGAGATTGCAAATATTTGCGAAAAGGTGGGCGCAGACGTTACACGTGTGGCACACGGTATGGGGCTGGATCAGCGGATCGGCTCCTCCTTTTTGTCTGCAGGTATCGGCTATGGGGGTTCCTGTTTCCCAAAGGATACACAAGCTCTAATCCAAATTGCAGGCAACGTGGACTATGAATTCAAGCTGCTGAAATCTGTGGTGGAAGTGAATCAGGGTCAACGCTTTAACGTGATTCGTAAGCTGAAAGAGGCGCTGGGTGATCTGGAAGGAGCAACGATTGGTATATGGGGACTGGCCTTTAAACCGAATACAGATGACGTAAGAGATGCCCCGGCGCTGGATATTATGCAGTCGCTGCTGGAGGCAGGGGCGCAAATCCGTGCATATGACCCGATCGCTACCGCTAACTTCCGCAGACTGCTGGACAGCTCGGAAGTAACGTGGGCAGATAGCGCACGGGAAGCAGCAGAGGGATGTGACGCACTGTGTCTATTGACGGAATGGGAGGAGTTTGGTGAAATCGGGCTGGGTGAGCTGAATGAGCTTATGAAGTATCCTATTATGATCGATGGACGCAATGTGTACAGCGAGGAGCAAATCAGACAATCCGTCTTTGCATACTATTCTGTTGGTAGGCCACAGATGAATAATCTGGATGTAGATCGTCATCAGTCTGTAGTAAATCCGTAAAGGGGAGGCTGCATATGAAACGATGGCTGAAGATGACATTGGGGGCTGCAGCGTTATTGGTCATAGGGGCTACTGCCTACACCGCTTATGTGTATCATTCTTTTAAAACAGCGGCGAATGCGATGTATCATCCGCGCAGCATCGTACAGCCTGGGGCGTTTTCTACCCTTGCAACGGGCGGAGCAGGGCGATCCGTAGATACAGACTCTGGATCAAGTACACCCAATCCGGCAGCCATCTCCCAGTTCAAGCCGTTTACCGTGCTGGTGCTGGGCGTAGATCGGCGGTCTCACGATCCAGGACGATCGGATACGATGATCGTCTTGTCTGTTAACCCTGCCGAAGGCTCTATGTTGATGTTCAACATTCCGCGTGATACGCGAACAGAGTTGATCGGTAGGGGGCGTGAGGACAAAATCAATCACGCTTTTGCTTTTGGGGGCGTGGATATGTCGATCCGTACGGTAGAACATTTTTTGAACTATCCGATAGATTACTATGTACAGATGAACATGGAAGGGTTTGCGAAAATGGTGGACCTTGTGGGGGGAGTCGAGGTTCATAATCCACTTGATTTTCAATATGAGGGTCATCATTTTGCACAGGGTAATTTGAACTTGAGCGGGGCTGAGGCGTTGGCCTACGCCCGTATGCGTTTCGATGATCCACGTGGGGATCTCGGAAGAAATGCTCGCCAGCGGGAGCTACTCAAGCAAATTCTTGCCCAGTCCATCAGCAAGGAAGGGCTGTTGAGGGTAAAACCGATACTGGAGGCAGCGGGGGAGCAGATTCGCACAGACATTACCTTTGACGATATGACCACCTTCCTGACCCGGATTGGTCCGTCCCTCAAGCAGACGGATACCGTTGAACTGAAGGGACATGGGCGTAAAATCAACGGCGTGTATTATTACATAGTGGATGAACAGGAACGCCAGCGTATCCATGGAGTGCTGGAGAAGCATAGGCTTACCACTGCCGTATCGCCTTAGGTAAGCCTTATGTAGGCGGGTGCCCTGTTGGGAGGTCACCCGTTATTTTCTTCTAAAGTCTTCTAAAAAAGGCTTGTCCCACATACATCTGTAGAGAATTCGGTATAGTCCAACAGAGGGAGGGGCAATGTGTGCTGTTTAGAAGGAGAGCGGCTTCGGCGTTCGTTCGTAAGCTATTATATTTTGCCATCATATGTGGATTGTTATGGCTGCTGTGGCTGGGTCTGCGTGGGGTGATGTCTACAGGCGAGGGCGATCAAGCGGTAGAAGCACTAAACGAGTTCTACACGATGGAGCAATCGGGAAATTTCGGAGGTTCATGGGAGCTTTTTCATTCGCAAATAAAAAAGAAATTCGAGAAATCTACGTATGTACAGCAGCGTGCGCACGTTTTTATGCAGGATATGGGGACGGATACGTTCACGTTTGAACTGGGGGAGCCGCAGACTGAATATGACATTCGTACGGATCAGAATGGAGAAGAGTTAGGGAAAGTTTACCGTATTACGGTCACTCAGCATTACAAGACCCGATTCGGTAATTTTGATATCGTACAGCCTTGTTATGTGGCGCAGGAAGATGAGAAATGGCGGGTGCTTTGGATATACAAGGACAAGGAATAGAGGTTGCGAGGTGTTTCTAAAAGGTTAAATATGGTACAATACTTCCAAAACCGGAAATGTACAGTAAATGGATAACAGCTTCACTCCGGATGGAAGGAGTTTCATAGCATGCAGCAAGCGACAGGACAGGTTCCCGTCATACGTATGGAGGGTGTGAGTAAAATCATTTCCTCAAAAGCGATCGTGGATGATCTGACGCTGGAGGTTCCGGCGGGGCAGGTATTTGGTTTCCTTGGACCCAATGGTGCGGGAAAAACGACAACCATCCGTATGATGGTTGGCCTGATTTCGATCAGCAAGGGCGATATTCATATTTGTGGAGACAGCATTAATACTGATTTTGAAAAGGCCGTTTCCCATGTCGGCGCGATTGTTGAGAACCCGGAGATGTACAAGTTTTTGACAGGCTATCAAAATTTGCAGCATTTTGCGCGAATGTCTCCTGGGGTGACCCAAGAACGCGTGGATGAAGCGATTCGTTTGGTGGGACTCGGAAACCGGATTCACGATAAAGTAAAAACCTATTCGCTCGGGATGCGACAGCGACTTGGAGTAGCTCATGCGATTTTGCATCGACCGAAGCTGCTTGTGCTGGACGAGCCGACCAATGGTTTGGACCCGCAGGGTATTCGTGAACTGCGGGATTATTTGCGTCAATTGACCCGTACGGAGGGAATTACCGTATTCGTATCAAGTCATTTGTTGTCCGAGATGGAGCTGATGTGCGACCGTGTAGCCATTATTCAGAGCGGACGGCTGGTTGATATCAAGCAACTGAAGAACACAGGGGAGGAAGTGCAGACGGCGGAAATTGCTTTTGAGGTAAATGATGCCGAACAAGCCTATGCGCTTGCTGGAGCAGGACGCGTTGAAGGTAATCAACTGCTGCTTCACCTGGAGCGGGAACAGATCGCAGAGATGAACAGCCTGCTGGCTGCAAACGGAATTAAAGTATATGCGATTCGCCCGGTTGCCCGTACGCTGGAAGATCAATTTTTGGAAGTGACGGGAGGCGGGTTTATTGGGTGATTTCTTCAAACTGGTACATAACGAAAATCTGAAAATTTACCTGCGTGTGCGCACATGGATTATGCTGGGATTGCTGGCGGTCATCACTGCTGCGATTCCGATGCTGATCTCCCTGGTTTCCGATCAGGTCAGTGTGTGGGATGGGATTGCGTTGACGACGTTGTTTACGTTTTTCCTCAATACGACGTTTACGGTCATTGTAGCTGCTGATTCGGTGGCTGGTGAATTTACTTGGGGAACGATTAAGCTGCTGCTCATCCGACCTTGGACTCGCAGCAAAATATTGTTGTCCAAGTATATATCCGTGATTTTGTTCAGTTTGCTCGGAACGATCATTTTGATCTTGATGGTTACGCTGTCCTCATGGCTGATGTTATCCAAGGATGCACCAGCGGGTTCTGTTCCGCTGTTCAGTGATCCGATATCTTACGTAACGTTGAACTTCTTGTATAGCTATATTGCCTTGTTCGTGACGATGGCCTTTGCTTTTATGCTGTCCGCTGTTTTCCGTTCCAGTGCCTTGGCGATTGGGCTGTCGCTGTTCATGATGTTCACCAAAACAATCTATAACTCTATTGGCTTGTTCAGCACAGATCGTTTTGAATGGACCAAATACGTACTATTTACGCATATGGATCTGAAAAAATATCTAGATATGCCGCCGGGTACGGTAAGTTCCAGTCTAACCTTTTCGCTCACCGTGCTGGCCGCTTATTATGTAATTTTTATCGCCATTGCCTGGGTGGTTTTCGTAAAACGGGATGTTTCAACCTAAATCGCAGTGTCTTAGAGTTACACAAAGGACGTTCAAATGCTCAGCATTTGGACGTCCTTTTGTTATTTCAGGATTTTGCAAAATCCTCATTTAACACTGTTTTATCCAGTATCTATGTCATTTTTGTTACATATTCTGCGTGCAGGGGTATATTGTAATCTATTTTCAGCAAGAATCAATCAATAGGGTCATTTTGCGTTTAAAGAGGTAGAGAGAAATAGAACAGAGGGGGCCGCATGGTATGCTGCAAAATAATCGTTTTTTTCGTGTAACTACAGGTATCGTCATGCTATTACTCATCATTTACTTGGGCACCAAAGTAAGTTTTATATTTAGTCCTCTCGTATCTTTGGTCAGCTTGCTGGTGGTACCGTTAATGCTATCTTTTTTCCTCTATTATTTATTAAGGCCGATTGTGGATGTAATGGAACGGAGAAAAATCAAACGATCGATCTCCATCTTGCTGATTTATTTGGTCATTGGAGTGTTATTGTTTGTTTTCTCATGGGGTGTGTGGCCTACGCTGCGTGATCAAGTAACCAATTTATTTGAAAATGCGCCGAAGCTCATTAAAAGTCTGGTTGATCAATTGAGCCAATGGCGGCATAATCAATCCTTGAGACAAGTGCTGCCTCCGGGTGAAGACCCGCTGTCACAACTGTCAGATACGTTGAACGAAGCCTTTTCGACGCTATCTGATTATTCGGTAAAGCTGGTATCGTTCGTGTCCTACTTTTTTATCGTATTGGCTACCTTTCCCATATTGCTCTATTACATGCTGAAGGAAGGGAGCAAGTTTGGCCCTAAAATGCTAAACTTCTTTCCTAAAAAATATCACAAGGACGCATTGGAGGTTATGGAAGATATCGATAGTGCACTCAGCAGCTTTATCGTCAGTCGGGTGCTGATCAATGTCGCGTTGGGTGTGATGATGTTCCTTGGATTTTTAATTATTGGTTTGCCTTATGCCTTGCTGCTCGCCGTTATTTCGATTTTCCTTAATTTTATTCCCTATGTGGGGGCAGTGGCTGCTTCTATACCCGTGGTTATTATTGGATTTCTCGAATCACCTTCGATGGCGCTCTGGTCGCTGGTCGTGGTGATTGCTGCACAGCAAATTCAGGATAATTGGCTGTCACCTATAGTTTTTGGTAAACAGCTGGATATTCATCCGTTGACTGTCGTTATTTTACTGTTAGTTGGTGGCGACCTGCTCGGGATTCTGGGTATCATTTTGGTGATTCCATTGTATATGTGCGGAAAAATCGTCATACGCAAGGTATACCAATTATTTTTGGAACGCAGAGTGGAGGATATTATGGAATGAATGGAGAATGCACTGGATTTAAAGGAGTATATCCTGATTTTACCCTGCTTCGGATTGCAGAGCGGCTTGGCTGTCCTCCCTGTCTTTGCTGAAACTAGATTGGGTTTCGTCGTTTGGCTCATTCGTAGAAGTTGACAACTCTACATCCTTTGTTCGGTTCATTTGACTTGTGCCGTCCAGTACACCGCCTTCAGAAATGACCAATGCAGCGGTCGCGGTATTACCGTATAGTTCACCTGTCGGCGTAATGGTCAGTCGTCCTTCTGTAGTAATGCTGCCGAACACCTTACCGGCAAGAATGACGTCTTGTGCGAAGATGTCCGAACGTACAACAGCAGATTCTCCAATGACGACAGTACGAGTGCTACGGATATCGCCCTGAAAATGACCGTCAATCCGAATATTGGCCTCTGCTTCAACTGTACCTTCAAAGCTGGTGCCATTAGCGAGCAGTGTATCCATAGCTGGGGTGGAGAGCTTTTTTTTGGATTCCTTAAACATGATGGTTTTCCCCCAATCTTTTATTGTGAAAATTTTGCAAAATCCTCATTGTACATACAGTAATGGATCGACAGGTTGGTTATGCTTGACGATCTGAAAATGAAGATGAGGTCCTGTGCTTCTCCCGGTACTTCCCAGCAGACCGATGGTCTGTCCTTTGTGGACACGATCTCCTGGAGCCACCTGCATGCCGCTCAGGTGCATATACCAGCTCTGGAGTCCGTCAGGATGCTGGATGATGATGCACTTGCCGCGGGCTCCACTAGAAGCAGCCTCCAAGACGGTGCCTGCTCCTGCTGCATAGACAGGATCACCGGTTTGTCCGGCAATGTCCACGCCTGAATGAAAGGCAGATCTACCCGTAAAAGGGTCGCTGCGATAGCCGAAGCTGGAGGTCATTCGCCGTGAACCTACAGGCCAAACGGAGGGTTTCCCTTGCACGGCAAGAGCCAGCCTACGAGTCTGGAGTAACTGTGCGGCTTGTTTGCGCTCCAGATTTTGCTGGACGGCATTTGCTTGCTGAATAGAGCGAGGAACCGTACGTTCCACCGTGTCCAACAGAGATTCGATCTCCTGAAAATCATCCATTGCCTGGCGAGTTAGGAATGCAGTATTTTCATGTACTGCGATCAGCTCACCCCCAATATGGCCGGAAGCATCCCAGGAGAGCGGAGTCATGGTCTTTTTATGGTTACTTGTGGCAGATGAGTTTCCGTGTTTACGAATGAATTGTTGCATTTGCTGTTCCAGCTCTGTTACGCGCTGAAGGCGTTCACGAATATGGGTGGCTTGATTTGTCAGCTCCATGACTTCCTGCCGTAGTCGCCCAATGGCTGCATCCTTGTCCGCTACCGTGACCTCCATCTGCAAACTCTGGACAGCAAGATTCGTTTCCATTTGGGAAATAATATGGGAAGAACGGATTTGCAGCCCGATCACGAGCGTAGAGATAGACGCGATCACAAGAGTCGGGACGAGAATGACAGCGGCTGTAGAGCATTGTAGCTGCTTGGGCGGTTGCTGTGCATCCCGAATAACAAGCAGGGTCATCCGGCGATTTAGGCTTCCTTTTTTCATAATCGCTCCTTTCCGGACATCGCTCCTATAGTGCTTGGTTACTATCTATTCAGCTTAAGAGGCAAACATGTCAAAAAAATTGGAGCTTAGTATAAAACGTAGATGAGGATTTTGCAAAATCCTGAGATATATAAGGAGGCTTAGACATGCTGTGGTTGCTGTTGGTTTTAATTGTTTTTATTTTTCAGACCGGGACGATCCTGCTCTTTGAATTTCGCAAGCCGTCCAAAGCGGTAGCCTGGCTTTTTATTTTGTTTTGCTTCCCGCTCATTGGCTTTGTCGTGTACTACTTTGTTGCACAGGATTATCAGAAGCGTAAAGTGGTTCGAAAAGGGGGATCGCAGCTGTTTCGTGAATTCCGCGAGCGTCTATGGGCGCAATCCAAGGTCATTGAACATGTGGAGCAAATGCATAATCCTCATTTCAAACATCAGGAGCGCCTGTTTAACCAGTTAATTCGTATGTCGGAAAACCCGTTGACTGGATGTAACCGCACACGTGTGCTGACGAACGGTGAAGAAGCCTTCGAGGCCATGCTGGCAGCGATGGAACATGCGCAACATCATATCCATGTGGAGTTTTACATATTTCGGGCCGACGAAATCGGAAGAAAGTTTCAAGAGGTCATGATCCGCAAGGCACGTGAGGGAGTAAAAGTACGATTCGTTGTAGACGGTGTGGGGAGCTACAATTTACCCTATTCCTTTATTCGCACCTGTAGTGAGGCGGGAGTGGAATTTCATTATTTTCTACCTCCGTTTTTCGCCACACTGGACCGCCGGATTAACTATCGCAATCACAGGAAAATCGTGGTGGTAGATGGCATGGTTGGATTTGTAGGAGGGATTAATGTAGGCGACGATTATCTCGGAAAATACCCCAAAGTAGGATTTTGGAGGGATACGCATTTGCAGATTGAAGGAGATAGCGTCTATTTTCTACAAAATGCGTTTCTTAGTGACTGGAAGCTGGCCTCAGGGGAGAGACTGATGGATGTGAATTTATTTCCTCCACATACCTGTACCGGGGATGAGGAAGTACAGATTTTGAGCAGCGGTCCCGATCAGGTATGGGATACGATTCAGGAAATGTGCTTTGGGGCGCTCACAGTTGCCAAAAAGCGGATTTGGATTACGACGCCGTATTTTATTCCCGATCCGGGCATTTATGAGGCGCTCAAGCTGGCGGCAGTCAGTGGCGTAGATGTGAAAATTATTATTCCCTATCAGTCCGATTCGAAGTTAGTTCATTTGGCGTCTCTGTCCTATGTACAAGAACTGCTGGAGGCAGGGGTGGAGTTCTACCAATATCGAAAAGGATTTATTCATGCCAAAGTGGTGATTGTCGATGATTTACTCGGCTCGGTCGGGACCGCCAATATGGACATGCGCAGCTTTTTCTATAATTTTGAGTTGACCGCTGTAGTTTTTGCTAATTCAGCGCTGGAACGGCTTTCGGCAGATTTTGTAGAGGACATTTCCAACTCCTCACGCATAGATTTAAACGTGTTCCGCAGACGGCCTAGATCTCAGAAAATAGCTGAAATTCTAACTCGCATGCTCTCTCCACTCCTTTAAAGGCGATTTTCGTCGTTTTTATCGCTATAATCCCGCTTTATTGTGATTTATGTGCTCTTTGCTAACTTTTTTGCGCGAAATCACAGTTTTGTGATATACTATTTATATAAATAGCGCGGTAAAGAATAGGGGACTGCGGATAGCAGCCCCTTTTTTGTCCAATATATCATACTGTAACGGGGGGATTTATATATGAGTGTAGTGAGCAAGGAAGTCCAAAGTTTATCTGAGATTACAGATGTGACCGGAGAGTTGACCAAGATCAGCAAAATTCCAGCTAATCCGAAGAACAAAGTAAAACGCCTGTTTCAGCGTGCAGCCATGATTGTAGTTGGTGCAGCTCTGATGGCAGTGGGATTGGAAATATTTCTGGTTCCTAACGGCGTTATTGACGGAGGCGTTACAGGTATTTCCATTATGGCCTCCAAGATTACTGGCTATCCGCTCGGTATTTTCCTGACCCTGTTGAACCTTCCATTTTTACTTATCGGCTACAAACAAATTGGTAAAACCTTCGCTTTATCCACATTATTCGGTATCGTCGTTATGTCCATTGGAACCGCGTTACTTCACAATGTAAGTGCGTTGACTCCTGGTGAACCGCTGCTCGGCGCTATTTTTGGGGGCGTCATTCTCGGTGTTGGGGTGGGTCTTGTGATTCGGTCCGGCGGTTCGCTGGATGGAACAGAGATCGTAGCTATTCTCGTCAGTGAAAAGACTCCTTTTTCGGTCGGTGAGATCGTACTGTTCGTTAACATATTCATTCTGGGAAGTGCAGGTTTTGTGTTCGGTTGGCCAAATGCCCTGTATTCCATGATTGCTTATTATATCGCCATGAAAATGATTGATATTACGATTGAAGGTCTGGATCAGTCCAAATCGGTCTGGATTATTAGTGACAAATACCGTGATATCGGGGATGCCCTGACGGATCGTCTTGGACGGGGCGTAACTTATCTGGAAGGTGAAGGTGGCTTTACAGGCGAAAGCAAGAAAGTGATTTTCGTCGTCATCACCCGACTGGAGGAAGCGAAGCTGAAGAGCATCGTTGAAGATTGGGACCCGCACGCTTTCGTTGCGATCGGTAACATTCACGATGTGAAGGGCGGACGCTTTAAGAAAAAAGGAATACACTAGCGCAAGGGGACAATTCCTCAGCCTAATGGCTGCGGGGTTCGTCCCCTTTTTTGTTCTTCCAAGCATGGATCAGGTTCGGTGTGCCTTGGTGCGCATATGCTTGAGGACATCTTCTACAGGTTGGGGAGGAACCTTGTCGATCAAGTCGCCTACCTGATTTAGTCGTTCCTCAATATTCAGCAAATGGTAGTCAAGTGGTGATACATCTTGCCGTACCTCTTCCCATGTTAGCGGGGTGGAGACCGTAGCGCCGGGGCGTGCCCGCGGGGTATAAGGAGCGGCCAGAGTTTTCCCCTGATAATGCTGCAAATAATCAAAATAGATGGCTGTTCCACGATCCTTCTTTAACCTTTCGAGTGTGAACAGATGCGGGTGCTTTTCTGTCACAAACTGTCCGACTAATAGCCCGATGCTGCGAAGTTCGTCGAAGGTTATGCCTGTACGGATCGGAACGATAATTTGTACACCTGTGGCCCCGGATGTTTTGGGGACGGAGTCCAAACCAAGCGAAGCCAGTACTTCACCGACAATAGAGGCTGCCTCCATAATACGTGGCTCCACCTCTCTGGATGGATCAAGGTCAATCATCCATTCACAGGGCAGCTTGTTTCCCGCTTCGTGCAGAGAGGGGTGGAATTCCAACGCAGCTTGATTACCAAGCCAGAGGAGTTGTGGCAATTTGCCGAGCACGATATATTCAATGCCATCATGCAGGGCGGTTTCAATATAGTCCGGCCGAGGACGTGGGGCATTTTTCTGATAAAAAAAATCACCGTGAATCCCATGTGGCCAGCGGATGACGGTCAGCAGACGATGATGACAATATTTGAGCAGGAAGGGAGCCAGTACCGCGAGCTTGCGAAGATACAGCGCCTTAGTCACGCCTGCTTCAGGCCACAGCGGTTTATCCGGGTTGGTGATAGGAATTTCCTGACCTTCAATGGTAATAGTACCTTTAACAGCTTGTCCCATTGTGCTATCCTCCTTTGGCTAATATGCAGCAAAATCTTTATTTACAGGCTGATTGTTAAGCTTTTAGATCTACATAGGGTTTAACATGAACGTGAAGTGCTGAATTTATCCATCAAAAGGATTGACAAGATACATTATGTATCATAAATTTATAATAAAAATACGGTATGTATCTATTAAAGTGTCTTGAGCAGAGGTAGAGGAGGAGTTTGCTTGATTGAAAAGCAAGGCGGAGGGCTGGTATTCCTGTTAAGTGTCCCTCGGAGTGGAAGCTCGTTGCTTACCGCCATTTTGCAAAACCATTCCCGCCTGTTTGCCACGCAGGAAATGTGGTTTCTGCTCAGTTTATATGATCTTCCGCAGTCACATGCACGTCCATATGGAGGAACAGGGATACTCCGGCAATTTTTTAAAGGTATGGTCCCCTCCGACGTATTGGAGCAGGCCTCCCGTTCGTATGCACTTGAAATATATAATGGTTTGCTTCAAGGTACAACAGCAGATATGCTTATCGACAAATCCCCGCGTTACTATACGGTGCTGGAATTTATAGACCGTTTATTCCCTGCTGCCCGCAGGTTGTGGCTTATCCGAAACCCTTTGGCCATTGTGGCCTCATTCAAAAAGGTCAATCAGCTACGGAACGGACGTTTTCAACTACTGGAGGAACTGGGGAGTCCGCATTTTAATATGAAAATGACGGATATTACGGTTGGTTTGTTCCGTTATACTCATTATTTTGCTACACCTCATCCACTTGCATACCCGCTTAGGTATGAACAACTCGTATCCAATCCAACGATGGAGATCGAGAAACTGTGCAGTTTTTTGGGAATCCATTATGAAGCGGGGATGGAAAAGTACGGAGATTTCGCGGATACGCCCAAATCCAGTCTTTTTTATAGTATGGGAGCGGGCGATCCATTCGTAGGAGAGCATGAACAGGCGCATCAGGATTCGGTACATAGCTGGCAAC
This sequence comes from Paenibacillus sp. SEL3, assembly GCF_054602585.1. Taxonomy (NCBI): domain Bacteria; kingdom Bacillati; phylum Bacillota; class Bacilli; order Caryophanales; family Paenibacillaceae; genus Paenibacillus; species Paenibacillus sp. SEL3. The sequence goes on from NZ_CM137725.1 coordinate 4,593,464, forward strand.
ATGTGTTGAGTAAAAGGGAAATTGAGCTGTATTGCAGAAGCATTGGGTCCCGCATGTTTAAGCAACTTGGTTACGCGGAAGCGCTGGAGCAGGCTGAACAGATGACTGGAGTTCGCTTTGAAGATGAGCCAGATATGGAGCTGCTGAGTCGACGTACACAACAATTCCTCCAGCAAAGCGGCTTTGAATGGAAGGCAGCTTATCGGATGCTGGAAGAACAGGATACAGATAACAGAGAACTCATGACAAATGCAATCCATCATACTCCACCCCAAGATCCGACATGGATGCATGTGGACCAGAGCGTGAACGATCGACGGATCCAATCACTGGAAAACAGGTTGGCACATAGCTATGAGGAGCGGAACCGTCTTATCGCTCAGCTTCAAAGCTATCAACGCCCACATCAAGGTCTCCGATCTCGCAGCCTCTTGGCCCGTAAACTCAGGTACTTGGCGTCTGTAGCATTATCAAGTATAGGAAAAGAAAAAGGGGGAAGAACGTGAGTGCGATTGCCGGAATCTATAGCTTTGGGCATGAGTCTGTATGCACCGAAGAAGGCGGGAAAATGATGCAGGCCCTGCGGAAATATCCCGCTGACCGCGTATGCGCTTGGTGTGAAGGCTCTATTTTTTTGGGTTGTCATGCCCAGTATGTGACCCCGGAATCTGTTCATGAGCGTCTTCCCTTTTATGATGAGCTAAGAGATTTGGCAATCACGGCGGATGCGATTATTGACAATCGTTCCGAGCTGTTTGAACGGCTGGGAGTTGAGCAGGAACGGCGGCAAGATATCACGGACAGCGAGCTGATTTTGCTGGCATATGACAAATGGGGAGTGGAGGCAGCCAGTTATCTGATAGGTGATTTTGCCTTTGTCATTTGGGATGCCAAGGAATATCGATTATATGGTGCTCGAGATATGACAGGCCATCGTACGCTGTACATCTACCAACATGACCGAGGATTCGCGTTTAGCACGGTAGTCGCTCCGCTTTTGGCCCTGTCCTCTCTGCGAAAAGAACTGCATGAACCGTGGCTGGCCGAATTTTTGTCCATCCGCACCATGCAGGAATCCGTCGATATCGGGACGACCGCCTACAAGCATATCAACCAGCTTCCTCCTGCACATTGGTTCACTATGGAGGAGGGGAAGCGAACCCTTCATAAATATGCATGCCTGGATGAGGTAGAGCCACTGCGGCTCAAAACAGGAGGTGAGTACATAGAAGCTTTCCACGAGGTGTTCACACAGGCGGTCACTGCCCGATTACGGACGCATCGCGCTGTAGGGGCTGCCTTGAGCGGAGGGCTGGATTCCGGAGCGGTTGCCAGCTTTGCCGCGCCAGCGCTGCACTTGCAACAAAAGCCGCTACATGCCTACAGCTATGTGCCTGTTCAAGATTTTACAGACTGGACACCGCCTACATTGCTGGCGAACGAACGAAGCTACATTCATTCTACGGCTCGCTATGTGGGCAACATTCACGAGAACTATATGGATTTTGAGGGAAAAAGTCCGTTTTCAGAAATTGATATTTGGCTGGATTTGATGGAGGCTCCCTACAAATATTTTGAAAACTCCTTCTGGATCAGAGGTTTTTATGAAAAAGCGCAGGAACACAATGTCGGTGTACTGTTGACCGGGGCACGAGGCAATTTTTCCGTATCGTGGGGCCCTGCACTGGACTATTATGCCCGTCAGTTTCGTCATTTGCACTGGTTGCAATCCTTTCAGGGATTGAGGCGGTACAGCAAGCTTACGGGCAGGCGTATGTCTCATCTACTCCCCGTGATGTTGAAGAAAGCGACTTCACTTGAACCTCGTTTATGGCTGCGGCGTGGCCATAGCAGTCCCGTTCCTTCACTGATTCACCCAGAGTTTGCCCAACGGATGAATGTAGAAGATATTCCTGTATTGAGCGGAACAGGTTGGATGAAAAATGCCGATCAGACGAGAAAAGAGAAGTTCTCAAATTTGGCGATTGCCAACAAAAATGGTGTGGTCGCGACCAAACTTTCACTACGTTACGGCCTATGGGAACGTGATCCGACCGGGGACAGCCGGGTAATTCGCTTTTGCTTATCGGTGCCTTTTGAGCAGTATGTACAAAACGGTCGGGACCGTGCCCTCATTCGTACGGCCATGCGTGATCATCTACCTGATGATGTTCGGTTGAACCAGCGGGTACGCGGCGTGCAGCCTGCAGATTGGCTACATCGTATGCTTCCTTGTTGGGATACGTTTATGGGGGAGCTTCAACTGATGTGTCATGATTTACGAGCCGCCGAATATCTCAATATTGAGTTTATTAAGACGGCTATGGCAAAACTTCACCACCCCGGCCCTGAGCAGGCGTCTGATCCGAATATAAGACTACTCATGCATAGCCTGATTGTGTACCGTTTTCTCTGTAGATTCAACTGATCGAATCTGTTCGGTCAGACAGTTCGCCATTCGTTGGAGGGGAGGTGATGAAATGAGTAAAAAAGAATGGCAGGAACCGACGATAGAGGTGCTGGATATTAGCCAGACTATGGCGGGTAAAGGCTGGAGACAGATTGATTGGGTGTCCGACCACGATGCCGATATCTATAATCCAAGCTAATAGATGGTTATACATGTTATACATGCAGCCAATGTTGGACTGGAAGCCAGACAACTGGGCCGATAACGATTGAATGAACGAAAATAGCATGATCCATTGGACTCGTATTCAATATACAGCCGTCTTTATTTCTTTCGGGTTAGAGGTGTTGCCCAAGAAATAAAGACGGGATTTTTAAAGACAGAGGAGTGAGTCCTACGTGCATGACAGGAGTGCAAATGTCAGTTGGACGAAATATACGGCCTTTGGACTCAGGATTGCGAGTGAGCTGAATCTGCCTGAGCTGATGCTGGCAGCACCAGGAGTGGTAGAGGATGTAGTCATTCGACAGGCTGATTTGACTGCATGGAGTGGTCAGCTGGAGCAGGCCAATTTTGTGATGCTGGATGAGCGATTTATGTTCCGAATACCGGGCACGGCCATTTATGCCGTCAGGGAAGGCAAGGAGATCGAGGTAAGTATATTCTCTGGGGCTGATCCTGACACCGTGCGGCTGTTTGTGCTGGGTACATGCATGGGTGTTCTGCTGATGCAAAGACGAATATTACCTATTCACGGAAGTGCGGTCGTCATCGGGGGGAGGGCCTACGCATTTGTGGGTGAATCGGGTACGGGGAAATCGACATTGGCTGCTGTTTTTAGGCAGGCAGGTTATCAGATGGTTAGTGATGACGTGATTGCTGTAAAAGCTACGGGTTCCTCTGCCATTGTGTATCCAGCTTATCCGCAGCAAAAGCTGGGGCTTGAAAGCTTGCTCCAACTGGAGGCTTTACGGGAGAACAAGCATGTACGCAAAAGAAAGCACATACAGTCCCTAACTGACGACAATTCTGTAATGCCACAATACACAGATCTGCGTACGCTTGCAGGTGAGCTGAATAAATATGCCGTACCCGCTGTAGATGATTTTTATAACGATCCGCTGCCCTTAGGGGGCGTATTCGAGCTGGTGGCAGATTCTCCAACCCGTGCGTTGATGCGCGAAGGGGAGCTAGTGTCGGTTACGGAACAGCCCTTGAACGTTCTGGAGTGCTTGCATACATTACTACAACATACATATCGCAGGGTGATTATTCCGCGAATGGGTTTGAGTGAATGGTCGTTTGATACAGCGGCTAGGATGGCTCGGAAAGTGGAGGGCTGGCGCTTGCTGAGGGATAGTTCCGTCTTTACTGCGTCCGAGGTTGTACAACGGGTACTTGAACTCATTCGTAAGGAGGAAAAGAGTTATGGCAGCCACTAATCCAGCTAAGGATCATTATCGCGTCATTTACAATGAAGAGGTCTACGTCAGTGATATGGACGGAGAAAAAGTGATGATGAGCATTAACACTGGTAAATATTACAATTTAGGCTACACAGGAGGACGAATCTGGGAACTGGCAGAATCCGGTCCTTCACTTGGCGATATCGTAACTGTCCTGACGAACGAATATGAGGTGGACGAGGAACAGTGCAGACAGCAGGTACATACCTTTGTGGCTGAGTTGGAGCGGGAAGGACTGTTAAAGCTTCTACGGGAGCCGGTATAACATGCGGATACAACGGCTTCTTCTCCTGTCTCCAGAAGTCAGAAGATTGTTGCCGGAAGCCTGGCTGGAGCTGGGATGGGCGAGGCTGCGCCAGCGTCGTTCTTTTTGGGATTACTCAAGGGCTTGGGGCATACGTATGGAAGAAACCCCATGGCAGTGTGACGTTGGGCAAGAGAAGTCCATTCAGCAGATTTCACACGCTGTAGAGCTGGCAAGCAGTTATACTCCTTGGCGTAGTAGTTGTCTTGTACAAGCCGCTGCGGCGATGACGTTGCTGGGGCGCAGGAAACTGGACTGCACGCTGTATCTGGGTACAGCCAAAAATGCCGCTGGACGCTTGGCTGCACATGCATGGGTACGTAGCGGACCGATTTATGTTACGGGGAAACGGGAGATGGAAGCATTTACGGTGGTGGGGATATTCGGAAGACGTGCTGTGATGGATACAAATAAGAATATGGAAGATAAAAGTAGTTCTTTACTTTAATGCGATGAGACACGAAGGAGAAGAATGCATGCCCACCAAGTCTGTTTTGGAACTTGCGAATTGGAATGAGGATCAAGAATTAACGTTGTTACTCTCTCTATTGGGGAAGGACGTTATTCATTGGCAGGATACGACTGCTGCTACCCAGCTGCGTGAGATGGATTGGGTCCGCTTTTTACGTCTGACCGAGCACCATCGAGTGGTACCTACGGTGTATCTCCAGCTAAAAACATTGAATCATCCATTCATTCCCGCAGAATTGTTGCGAAACCTTCAGGCGCAATATCATCGAAACACGCTTCGCATGCTCCATCTTCAAGCAGAAGCCGAGCGTCTGACCAGGCTGCTCATAGCTCATGGAATTCGTGTGCTTATGTTGAAGGGGCCTGCTCTGGCGCAGCAATTATACGGGGATGTTTCTCTGCGTACTTCCAAGGACATAGACTTACTCATTGCCCCTGACGATATGGATGAGGCTGAGCATTGGATGCAGGAAGCTGGATATTCGTCCAAGAGCGGAGAAGTGCGTGTCCTTGGCAGTTGGAAATGGAAGGACCATCATGCATCCTATTTACATCCGCAAAAACGGGTAGAGATAGAGTTGCATTGGCGGCTTCACCCGGATGGGGGTGGGGAACCCTCTTTTAACGAGCTGTGGAACTGCCGGAAAAAGGGCAAAGCTGCAGGAGCCATTCGGCAGGTACCGTTGGGATCTGCCGACAACAGGACTGTGATGACGTCCTGTATGTATACGCTTGGCAGCGAGCATCAATTTCTGTACTTGAGTGCGCATGGTGCGCGTCACGGTTGGTTCAGGCTGCGCTGGCTGGTTGACATCGACAGGCTTGCGATATGTGCTGTCGATTGGGAGGCGCTACTGCCGATGATGCGCCGCTACGGGGGCCTGCCTGCTGGCGGGCAGGCTTGGGCACTCGCCGCTGCGCTGTTGGGTACGCCGATACCGGAGCCGATGCGTCCGGTATCGGCTACCCGGCAGGCGCATAGGCTCGCGCTGAGCGCGCTGGCCTTCATGCAGGCCAGCGTACCCGCACTGTACCCGATCACCCACGGGTCGGGTACAGGTAGGCTTGCTCCATCAGAGCTGCTGCACAGCAGAGCCTTGGCGGAGCAAGCGGAGGCCGCCCCTCCAGGTGGCGGTCCTTCAGTATGCAGTACCTCTGGCGAAGCAGCCATGCTTGCCACCCGTGGCGTTACTAGCATCACGGAAGATGCCAGTAACGACGATCATAGCCCGATGAGCACCGCTACCAGTTGTGCCCCGATGACTCCAGCTGCTGCCTCCAGCCAAGTCATGACCAAAAACAGGGCTGTCTATCAGCCGGTCAGCCGCACTTACTTGCTTTCCTTAAAAGAGCCAAGACACAGACTATGGTATCTCATCAGCCGTTTGTTTCCTTCTACGGGCGATTCGAGCGTTTTTCCATTGCCTCGTCAGCTGCATTTTTTGTATATCCCTTTACGTCCATTTCTCTGGCTGAAGCGGCGATTTTCAAAGCACTGACTCGATAGAGGATTTTGTGAAAATCCAATAAGCGGCTTTTAATGAACAATATATAGATCGAAATGGTCTAGTTCGTCTATATATTGCACTTTGGAGCGATTGGGATCGAATTTTGCAAAGTCCTGAATAAGGAGTGTGCATTATGGTTCACCTGCGATTATATATGACAAAGCTGTATAGCGTGAACGGCGGTGCGTTATTTCTCAATATTGGGTGTATGATCATTGTCAGTCTACTGGAGGGTTTTGGCATTTATATGCTTGTTCCTATGCTGGCGGCCATCGGCGTATTTGTCGGTCATTCAGGGATGCCATTTCTGTCTGATGGATTGGATCATTTTTTGCCGTTCGTTCCTAAAAGCTGGCTATTGCCGGGGATGTTGATGGTTTTTGTAGCGCTGCTTACAGGGCAGGCTTTGCTTCAGCGTTACCAATCCATCCTGAATTCGCGGATTCAGCAGCGTTTTATGCGTTCTCTTCGAATAGACGTGTACACTTCCTTTATGAAGGCGCAGTGGGCCTTTTATTTGCGTCAGCGTAAATCTGATTTTAGCCATGTGATGACGACCGAGCTGGCGCGTGTCAGTCAGGGAACAAATTTGCTTCTTCAACTGACTACAGCCGTCATGTTTACGCTGATCCAGATTGCGCTGGCTTTTTGGTTATCCCCCTCTTTAACCGGACTGGTATTTCTGAGTGGATTGGGGCTGTTTGTTGTGTTTCGCCGCTCCATTCGAAATGCCAAACAATTAGGTGATCGTACGACTGAACTGTCACAGGTTTATTTTGCTGGAATTACGGATCACATGAACGGTATGAAAGATATAAAAAGCAATCTGTTGGAAGCGGCGAATATCCATTGGTTTCGCTCCCTGACGCAACGCATGGAGGATAATACGACTCAATTTGTCCGGCAAAATGCGACCACACAGTTTTTTCATCGTGCAATGGCAGCTGTTTTTGTCGCTTGTGTCATATTTATATCGCTGCAGTGGCTGCATGTTACACCTGAAAAACTGATTGTGCTGATTCTTATATTTTCCCGCTTATGGCCTCGATTTGCTCTTATTCAAGCGAGTCTGGAATACATCATGTCTATGATCTCCGCTTTTGAAAGTGTCACCAAGGTGCAACAAGAGTGCGAAGCTTTCACAGATCCGTCATTGATTGCACTTGCATCCTCTGAGACTCGCGTTCCATCCGCGGTGGTCAATCTATCATCTGCATCTGAACGGCAACCCCTGTCCCTTCGTCATGGGATTGAATGCAGCCATCTGGATTATCGCTACGAGGGTGCAGCAGAGCCTGCACTGCGTCATATTAATTTGTTCATACCCGCCCGGGAAATGACAGCCATTGTAGGGAAATCAGGAGCGGGTAAAAGTACAATGGTCGATGTCCTGATGGGTTTTTTACGTCCAACTGGGGGGCAGATTACAATAGACGGGCTTGTTCTGGGCGACGAATTATTGCCCCAGTGGCGGCAGTCGTTTGGCTACGTGTCACAAGATCCATTTTTATTTCATGCGACTGTCCGCGAAAATTTGATGCTAGCGGATAAGGATGCTAGTGAGCAGCAGCTATGGGAGGCGTTACATTTTGCAGCAGCAGACAACTTTGTATCCAGACTGCCCGAAGGGCTGAACACGATCATTGGGGATCGCGGGATTCGTCTGTCTGGAGGAGAACGTCAACGGCTAGTATTAGCACGGGCTATCTTGCATCATCCTCCGGTACTTATACTAGATGAAGCGACAAGTGCGCTGGATGGTGAACATGAAGCCGCAATTCAGGCAGCACTGGAACGGATGAAAGGTCAAATGACGTTGATCGTCATTGCTCACCGCCTGTCAACCATCAGACATGCGGATCAAATTGTCGTACTGGATCAAGGCGAGGTCATACAGCAGGGGAACTACCGCCAACTGGAACAAGAGGAGTGGGGGGCGTTCAGTCAGCTACTATCGTATCAAAGCAGTGTCACCGCCACCCCTTAACCAGACTTTTTTGTAACTCAGCTTAAGTTTCTTTACGTTTGGCAGTGCTTCTTTTCTTTTTGACTGGAGTCGGAGAGAGGTTGTCGCCTGCCACCGCCTGCTGTGCTGTTGGGGCTGCTGGTTTACGCGCAGGGCGTTTTTTCGCAGAAGGGCCGGGATCGGTAACGACAGGTTGCACTGCCTCGATGCTGGCCTGAAGGGCGGCCATTAAATCTACTACATTGGTCTGAGGCTGTGTTGGGGCGATTCGCACCTCTTCACCAGCAACTTTATGCTGAATGAGATCCAGCAGACGCTCGCGGTACTGATCCGTATACTTGGCTGCATCAAAAGGTGTAGATAGCTGCTCAATCAGCATTTTGGCCATGGTCAGCTCCTTCTCTTTAACCTCTTCCTGCCCCGGTAAGTTAGGAACTTGAGCAATGGGACGAATTTCATCGGGGTAAAACATCGTCTCCACCGCCAAACATTCATCCAACACCCGAATCGCCGCCAAGCTGCTTTTAGAGCGGATGGAGATTTGGGCAATCCCGATTTTCCCGGTATCCTTCATTGCATTCATGAGCAGCTTATACGCATTGGAGCCGGCCTGATCCGGGGACAAATAATACGTTTTCTGAAAGTAAATCGGATCAATTTCCTGCAAATCAACAAAATCCAAAATCACGATATTTTTATCCGCTTGTCCGCTAACTTGCTCCAGTTCCTCCTTGTCGAACATGACAAATTTTCCTTTTTCATACTCGTAACCTTTTCCAATTTCCTCCCACTCAACCTCCTTGTCACAAACGGGACACTTTCGTACATAGCTAAGTGGGCTTCCACACTCCTTGTGAATGTAACGCATGGAAATGTCCTTATCCTCCGTAGCTGAAAACATTTTAACGGGCACATGAACCAGCCCGAAGCTGATCGCGCCTTTCCAGACCGTATGCATACCGCCAGTCCTCCTTTTCTTTAATCCGCATTTTGCATCCTTCGATTCCGGGCACCCCGGGATATGAGCATATGATTTTCACTTAGTATGCTTCGTATAAGTGATTGTATGAGGTGTAGATGAAGACTGCAAATTGCTGCCGATTGCGCATGGTTACAGCAATTTTGGTACATAGTAAGGCATATCCGATTCAAAGGGGGTACACAATTTATGTCCGGAAAATCCTATCCTCGGCAGATCAGTCATCGTGTGGGTCAAAGCCATATCGCCTTTCGGGGTCCCGCCGCAGGCGAACAAGATGCATTGCCGCCCGAGTTTGCCCTTTCACATGGAACTCAGCCGCCTTTTCCCGTTGCTGTGGCTCATGTGGATTTGGAGGCTGTAGTTTCAACCTCGCCTTCCCATAGCTTTCCTTCATTGGATGTTGAACGACTTATAGATGAAGACTAGGTGACCTACATTTCTAAATTAATGCACCAACAATCAGCAGGAGGAGAACAGCATGAACGTGGAACGAGCAAAAGCCATTTATGATTCATCTGAAAATATTGCCGTACAATTGGATGGCAAACCGATTTGGATTGAGCATGTGGATGAAGCAAACGGTATGGCTACCGTACAGGTGGGCAGCAACCCCGGCAATACTCAAACCGTCCGTGTGGATCGTCTGGAAGAGCGGTAGGAGATGGGAACCAAACATCTGGTCATTATCCATGGCCGTGACAAAAAGCCCAGATGCGACGAAATGCTTCGTCTTATTAAAAAAGCACTGATCGCAGGATTGCGTCGAGTGAACGAGGAAGCGGCACAAAAACTGGAGCAAGAGCAGATTTTACTGACATTTAGTTATTATGGTGACATCAACAATCGACTTTTATTAAAGAGTCAGCCTCGGTACAGAAAACTTTTTGAAGAAGACGATGGAGATTTCTACGTTCCAGACCATTATTACGACGAAAGTATGGAACAATTAATTAATCGACCAACGGATCATATGACCCCGGAGGAATACGAGCGTCTGATAGCCAATGAACCCACTATACACTTCTATGATGATGCTGCAAAAATACTCAGCCCTTACCTCTCTTTGTTTGGTATGAGTACCCGTGCGATCAAAAGGATTCTCCCTGATCTGGGAGCCTATTTAACCAGTCGTGTAATAGGCTCCCAAATTCGCGAAAGGCTACAGTGTCCTCTAGCCCAGGCTTTAAGTAGTGGAGGGGATGTCATGCTGCTTTCCCATAGTATGGGATGCATGGTGGCTTACGATGTTTTATGGAAATTTTCACGTATGAGCGAATACAAACATCTATGGGAACACAAACTTAACGAATGGCTAACATTGGGTAATCCGCTAGGCGAGCCAGCCGTAAAGCGCAGCTTGTATGATTCCAATGAGCCTGAGGACGGTATGTATCCCGCAAATATCAGACATTGGACCAATATTAACGCCGAGGATGACTACATTGCGCATGATGCAAGGGTTGAAGATGATTTCCATCTGATGCTGAATCGAAATTTAATAGAAAGTATTGATGATCAGCCGCTTATTCAGACATTCTGGAAAGATAGTCACACTGGGCGTGCCAATCCCCACAACTTCTTTGCTTATCTTAACCATACGAAGGTGGCTGAGCATGTAGCGGATTGGATTTTACGCTCATAAAAGGCGCATTTTATTTGCACAGCTGTAGGCTTTCATCGCAGATGCTGCTTGAAAGGTCCCGCTCCACCAAAAAAAGGCTCGCAATTGCTCAATGAGCAATTAGCGAACCTTTTTTTGTAATAACAAGTGCAGTCGTAGGGACGAGTTAAATGCCAGACAAGTTAATTTGAAGATGCAGTTGGTTCCTTTCTATGACCTTCACACTGCAATGGCCCTCAAATGTGGTGAAACTATCAGTTTAGCCTCTGTTGCTAATTGAACGTCTTCCACCGTCAAACCCGGAGCAATTTCTTTTAGCATCAGCCCTTTACCCGGAATAACATCAATGACAGCCTTTTCGGTTACTATGGTCTTTACAACATTTACAGCAGTCAAGGGCAGCTTGCATTGTTCCAGTATTTTCGGCGCGCCATTTTTGTTCACATGCTCCATGGCTACAATCACTCTCTTGGCTCCAACTACCAAATCCATGGCTCCCCCCATACCCGGCACCTTTTTCCCAGGGATCATCCAGCTTGCAAGGTTGCCTTTCTCGTCGACCTCCAGGGCGCCCAGCACGGTGATATCCACATGCCCTCCGCGGATGATGGAAAATGAAAGTGCACTGTCAAAAAAGCATGCTCCTTCCATGGTTGTAACGTAGTTTCCGCCTGAATCGATACAATCGAGCCTTTCTTTTCCCTGAGCCGCTTTGGGGCCTACACCGAGGATTCCGTTCTCAGCCTGCAGCATAATATGAATGTCCTCGGGGATATAGTCCACTACCATTGTAGGCAATCCGACACCAAGGTTGACAACTTCACCACTTTTGAATTCCTGGGCTATTCTTCGAGCAATGAATTCTCTGTTATTCATGCGTTTTCACCCACCTTTACAATTGCGTCGACAAATATTCCGGGAACGTTGACATGATTGGGATCAATTTCACCCGTCTTTACGTATTCGTCTACCTGAGCAACTACATACTCTGCCGCTGTAGCCATAACCATATTGAAGTTACGTGAAGAGCCGTTGATGACAAGATTCCCCGCTTCATCAGCCTTATGGGCTCTGATTAACGCCACATCCGCTTTGAGCGGGAGTTCGAGCAAATATTCCCTTTCATCAATTTTGATTTTCTTTTTTCCTTCCTCTACAACGGTGCCTACACCTACAGGTGTTAAAACCCCGCCCAAACCGGCTCCTCCTGCGCGTATTTTTTCAGCGAGCGTGCCTTGCGGGAAGAGTTGGACCTCAGCTTCTTTCGTCATCAGGAGCCTTCCCGTTTCCGGATTGGAGCCGATATAGGATGCAAAAATTCGCTTTACTCTGCCGCTTTTTACAAGCTTATAGATAGATAATTCTGGTGTGCCTGTGTCGTTGGAAACAATCGCAAGATTGCTGGCGGGATTGGTGTCGACAAGCGCACGAACCAGCTCCTCCGGAAAGCCTCCTGCCAGAAAACCTCCGACCATCACCGTGTCTCCGTCTTTGACCTTCTTAACTGCTTCTTCAGCGGAGATTACTTTGTTATTCATGGTTCCTTCTCCTTATATATATATATTTTTAGGAAAGCAAACTTTATTGAAGATAATCGTAGAGGACTCTTCCATATGGAAGCGTTAAATCAGCAATAAAATGTTTCCCGCCAATATAAGATTTAACCGGCAAATCTGCCACAGGAGCGTTAACATGGGGGATCAGGCTTAATCTGGCAGGCCCTGACCAGGCTCCTTTTACAGTAATGTTCTCAAGATTATACGCTACTAACTGAGCGATTTTGGGGGTACCGTCAACATCAGGAATTAACTTTAAATTAACTTGTGTTTTTGCGATGGCTTTTGCCGTTTCCTTTTCATCAAGAATGTTATATTTGAAAGGCATAGTTCCCGTGGCCACCAGGACGTTGTTATAATGCAATGTACCCGTCAGCGTCTCCGTCTCCTCAACGATCAAGCGAGGCTTTGCCCATTTTTTCGGAAAACCCCAGACTTCGCGTCCCCCCAGAATAGCAGGCGCGTTATCCAAATACATTTGGGCGACAAAATTACAGGGTTCTCCTTGAAAAGTACACGGAATGACAATACCGCTTTCCTCATAACTTCCTAACCCGGATGAATCGGGCATCTTGATCCATTCATAGGAAACCGTATTGCTTCCATCCGGCTGAAGAGGTTCCGGGACCGCCTGTCTAATCGCAGCGGGATCGGTCTCATAGGTAATGATAAAAAATTCCCGGTTGATGAAGCGGTATGGCGGGCGCCCGTAGCTGCCGCTAGCCGCAGGCATGGATTGGAGTGAAAGTACATCTTTTTGATTCATAACGGTCTCCCTTCCCTTTAACAGATATTCTAAAATTCATCTTGAATACGCACTTTAAATGAGCGCATTTTCAACCAGCATCGCTATGCCCATTCCTGTTCCGATGCATAACGAGGCGATGCCGTAACGTGAAGATCTTCGCACCATTTCATGAACCAACGTAGCCAATATTCTAGCACCACTGGCCCCGACAGGATGCCCGATCGCGATCGCGCCCCCATTGACATTCACTTTGTCCAGACTGACCCCTAGCTCCTTCACTACCGCTAATGCTTGTGAGGCAAACGCTTCATTAATTTCAAAAAGATCAATGGCATCGATGGATATACCTTGCTGCTTCAGAAGTGTCGAAATGGCTTTCACTGGCCCCATTCCCATATATGCAGGGTCAACGCCAACAAGGGAATAACCCTTGATATATGCCAATGGCTTTAATGCATGTTCTTTGCATTTGTCTTCCGATACCACAAGTACGGCCGCCGCGCCATCATTGATTCCCGAAGCATTCCCGGCGGTAACCGTTCCGTTCTCCTTAAACGCAGGTTTTAATTGAGAAAGTTTTTCTTTCGTTGTATTTCCTCTTATGTGTTCATCCTCTGTGAAAGAAATAGTTTCTTTTTTGTTTTTGATCATGACTGGAACAATCTGCTCTTCAAAAAGCTTCTTGTTTTTTGCTTCTACGGCCTTTATCTGGCTTTGATAGGCAAATTCGTCCTGCTCCATTCTTGAAATTCCATATTTATCGGCAACATTTTCTGCGGTAATTCCCATATGGTAATGGTTGATCGGGCATGTAAGGCCGTCGGCCACCAGGGAGTCTACCAACTCACCGTTACCAAGTTTGTAGCCGTTTCTTGCATTTCTTAGCAGGTAAGGGGCATTCGACATGCTCTCCATGCCTCCGGCCAAGACGATGTTGCCTTGTTCAGCCAATATTGAATTGTAAGCTAAAGCAACGGCATGAAGTCCTGAACCGCAAACCGTGTTTATCGTTGTTTCGGGTACATCAATAGGGATACCGGCTTTTAATGCCGCCTGTCTGGCAGGATTTTGTCCATTGCCCGCCTGAAGAACATTTCCCAAATAAATCTGATCAATCAAAGAAGGCTCTAATTTACTTTGCTGAAGGCATGCTGTCATCACGGTTGCTCCCAGTTCGGAAGCGCTTAGAGGCGCAAGGGTTTTGTTAAAAGAGCCGACCGCTGTTCTCAACGGGCTTACTAAAGCTACTTTTTTCATTAAAAACTCACATTCCTTTCGCTGTGTTCAAAACACAATACATCCATGATTGCACTTCAATTCGTAATTTCCGCTCTTAACCTAAGAGACGTAGCGACTGCAAGATATATTTGCATGCGGGCATATTCATGGTGTCTAAGACAGTGAATGTGACGGTTCGATCGCCTTCTCTCGTTGGAAATTAAAACCAGTTTTATCATAGTTCTAATGCATTTTTTGCTCAATGTTCAAATATTTACATATATCTATGTACAGATGTTTATAGGGTCATATAGGCCACAATAATTAGGCCATTCTAACGTTTTCTGTTATTTTCTTGTTTTTTCTGAAAACCATGATCATAAATTGAATTTTATGTTAAAAATGAAAGTTACAATCCATACGTAAAAAAATTTTCCTCACAAATATCGCCTAACTCAGCTGGAAAATAAAAAAGGCCTCCAGAATTTTCTGAAGGCGGCTTTGTTTCTGACCAATCTGGTCTTGAAAAAGCTAGGCAGGTTGCCAATCCAATTGAATACATTTGGAATTCCAATAAAAATGATGACGTCTTTGCGAGATAGTGAAAACTTGTGAATTGGATCAATAACTCACGAAAAATGTACATCTGCTGTCGTGAGTAAACGCACAAAACGATTGCCAAGCATCTCATTATGATGAGCTACAATTTGTTCACTGCTCAGCACCTTGCTATCAAATGTACTATGCGCATCCAATACGAGCACGTTGTTCTGGTATCCCAGACTATAGGCGCTTCGGCAAGTCGTGTCGAGGCAAAACTCGGTCTGCATCCCCGCGATTACGAGCTGATCGGCCCCCAGTTCCTTCAGCACATGGCCCAATTCGGTTTGGTAGAAGCTGTCCCAGGATGATTTACGGACAATTCGTTCATGAGGAAGAGGGCGCACCACATCGGCGATGGCCCAGCCTACACTGTTTTCCCGGAAATCCTCATCCGCTTCATCGGTATGCTGTACAAAAACCACGGGTGTACCTGTAGCTCTGGCTTTGTCCAAAAGCTGCTGTAAATGCGATACAACTTCCTGCTCGCGATACAGCTTCTCATCATACATGAACATCGCCTGCTGAACATCAATCAAGAGTAAAACGGTTTGTCCCATCGTTTCGATCCCTCCCTGTGTGTATCATCTAACTTACAATAGCATGTCTTCATGCCTTGCGGCGACATAAGGTGAACTATATAATAAAGAACAAGTTGGAAGGGTCCGATTCGGACGAAAGGTGATTAAAATATATGACAATTTCGCAGGAACAGTTTACGTTCCGTTCTGTCTCAGAGGCACAGACCGGGGCATTGGCATGTTTTTTGGCAGCCAAAGCGGTTCCCGGAACAGTGATTGTGCTGGATGGAGATCTGGGGGCGGGCAAAACTGCTTTTTCCAAGGCTTTTGCCAGCCATTTAGGTGTGCCGGGTATCGTAAATAGTCCAACCTTTACCCTCATTAAGGAGTACGAGGGCCGATTGCCTTTGTATCATATGGATGTGTACCGGATTTCCCAGGATGAGGCGGAGGATCTCGGGCTGGACGAATATTTTTACGGGACAGGAGTATGTCTGGTGGAATGGGGTAGTATTATACCGGATATATTGCCGGAGCAGCGGCTTCACATGTATATAGAAACAACGGATGTGGGGGAGCGCTTGATTCACCTGACCGGGTACGGCGAGCCTTATGAACAATGGTGCCGCAGTTTGCGGGAGAATGGAGTTTGAACCATGCAAAGAGAGCATACAGATGTGAATGTAAAGCCGCGTGAGCGGTTTTTGACGTTAGATACAGCGACGACCGTGATGGCGGCCGCTCTGATGAACGGAAGAGAATTGCTGGGAGAAAGCAACGTCTATGGCGAACGTAATCACTCCGTGCATGTGATTACCGAGCTGGAACGACTGCTGACTGAAGAAGAGCTGACACGAGATGATGTAGATGGTATTGCAGTTGGTGTTGGACCGGGGTCTTATACCGGTATCCGGATTGCGGTGACTGCAGCCAAAACACTCGCTTGGGCCTGGGGTATCCCGGTGACGTCCATATCGACTTTGCACGCTTTGGCGTGGGGTGGTTGGAATCGCGGCATCGAGATGAAGGGACAAGAAGATAAAAATGAGTCTGTGAATAACGGTTCGTCCGGAGCGCAGGCAGCAGACTGGATTGTGCCTGTGCTGGATGCGCGCCGTGGTCAGGTTTACACGGGGCTGTTCGCCGTGAATACAGTTGACGACGTCGAGAGTCCGCAACGGCTGGAGCCAGATGCAATTCGCTTAATGACTGCTTGGACCGATGACCTGCTGCAACGGCTGGAGGCTTTGCCCTCTGAAGAGCGTCCTCCAGTCATTTGGCTAGTCGGTGAAACGACGGTTCACGCCGAAACAGCTGAGCGTCTGCGTGCTTGGAGCGAGCTTCGTATTGTACCTTATGAGCTGGAAGGAAGATGGGTTGGCCGCCTTGGGGCGGATAAGCTGCTTCGTCAGGAACATGACGAGCTACATACGCTGGTTCCTAATTATACCCAGCTGGCGGAGGCGGAAGCCAATCTGCTTCGTCAGCGCTGAAGAGAGCGGTGAACAACATGGCAAAGAACATACAGAGGGAAGAGAAACTTGAGTTTCGCTTGATGCAACTGGATGATATTCCCGATGTGCTGGAGATTGAGCATGAAGCGTTCACGCTACCGTGGACGGAGGAAGCATTCCGCAATGAGCTGACGATGAATCATTTCGCTAAATATATGATTATGGAACTAGACGGACAAGCCATTGGTTACGCAGGCATGTGGACGATTATGGATGAGGCCCATATTACGAATATTGCGATTCGTGAGGCTTATCGCGGACGCAAGCTTGGAGACAAGCTGTTGAATGAGCTGATGCAGACCGCCTCTTATTTAGGGATGGAACGTATGACGCTAGAGGTGCGGGTAACGAACCGGATCGCTCAGGGCTTGTATGAGAAAAAAGGCTTTAAGCCCGCGGGTGTGCGCAAAGGCTATTATTCGGATAATAACGAGGATGCCGTGATCATGTGGGCGGATCTTCCCGCGCATGGGGCATCCGGTGAACAGGAAGGAAGCGTGCAGAAGCAATGACGCAAGAGGAAAAAGCAGGTACAGGCTCCGCCTCCAGCGAGCCTTGCTATATACTGGCAGTGGAAACGAGCTGTGATGAAACGGCTGTTTCTGTCGTGAAAAATGGCACAGAGGTGCTCTCGAATCTGATTTCCAGTCAGATTGAAACACACAAAGCCTTTGGTGGTGTTGTACCAGAGGTGGCTTCACGCAAACATGTAGAGAGCATCACCTATATGCTGGACGAGGCCATGCAAACATCGGGAATTACCCCTCGTGAGATTTCGGCGGTTGCCGTGACACAAGGACCAGGACTGGTTGGCGCATTGCTGGTTGGTATTGTCGCCGCTAAGAGTGCTGCTTTGGCATTCGGCAAGCCGTTAATCGGGACGCATCATATCGCGGGACATATTTATGCCAATCAGTTGGAGCATGATATCGTATATCCGTGCATTGCTCTCGTTGTGTCAGGAGGACATACAGAGCTAGTGCTGATGGAGTCCGAAGGTCATTTTCAACTCATTGGTCGTACAAGGGATGATGCGGTTGGGGAAGCCTACGACAAAGTAGCGAGAGCCATTGGATTTCCGTATCCCGGCGGTCCGCATGTGGATCGTGTGGCTCATGAATCGGAGGAAGTGGTTACTTTGCCGCGTGCATGGCTGGAGCCAGATTCTTATGACTTTAGCTTTAGTGGTTTGAAATCGGCGGTGCTGAATGTAATTAACCAGACGAAAATGCGCGGAGAAACCGTTCATGTCGGAGCGATCGCAAGAGGTTTTCAAGAGTCGGTCGTCGAGGTGCTGGTGGAAAAGGCGATTCGTGCCATGCGTGAATACGGTGCGAAGCAGCTCCTGCTTTGTGGCGGTGTGGCTGCTAATCGCGGACTGCGTACAGCATTGCGGGAGCGCTGTGAGCGCGAAGGAATCGAGCTGCTTGTACCATCAATGAAATATTGCACAGATAATGCAGCGATGATCGGCGCTGCGGCCTACGCCAAATGGAAGCGCGGGGAATTTACCTCATTGGATATGAAGGCTGATCCAGGGCTGTCTCTGGAAGAATGGTCTGTCCAAACTTAATTGAAGAAGAATGAGCAAGACATGGCACAGTTGAGCCGTGTCTTTTTTGTTCCGCACCATAACGATCATAAAAATATAAATTCAAGAGGATAAAATACAGGAGTTTGAGCAAAAGAATGGCAGCATCTCATTCCCTCACATGATTCGTCACAATGGTTCACGATTTTTCATAATCCATCAAAAAAATCTGGAATTTTGATATTGCCCGAATAATGATGTGATTTGTCAAGTTGTGAACAAAGTTATCCACATATACCGTTTCAAATGTGGATAACCCAGCCCGAAGCAAGCAGGCTAAGACTTTTTGGAGATAGCAAGTTGGGGGATATGTAACACCTTTAGTTCTTGTGAAATCTGTGGATAATGTGGATAAAAGGGTGGATAAATTTGGTTTTCATTTGAAAGTGGCTTTTTATCAATAAAAAAATGGCCCAAAAGGCCATTTTTCAATCTCACTCATACACATAAGTTGTGGATAATCTTGTGTACAAAAAAATAGAAGAGGAAAATGTGAAATTTTTAAGGCTAATATTTTATGCAGTAGTGTCTATTCTTCTAACAGCTCTTCCCAAGAGGCATAGGTTTCAGTCAATTCCTGTTTATGGGTGTCGAGCTGTGCCTGAATATTCTGAAGCGCTGTGTAATCCTGATAAATCTCAGGTAGGGTCATTTGTTCCTCCAGCCCTAAAATTTGTTCTTCCAGCGTTTTGATCTGGTTTTCCAATGCCTCCAGCTTGCGTTGACGGCTACGTTCCTCGCTTTTGGCTTGTTTGTCTGCAGCATAGGTGGCGGCGCGTGATTTGGATGTGGTCTCGTCTGTCACGGATGCAGAGGTAGCCGATGTTTTGCCGCGTGCGGCCTGATTTGCCTCCAAAGCTTCCTGTGCAATTTCCTCCAATTCCTGCTTTTTGGCTACATAGTCATCATAATTCCCCAGGAAATGTTCTATCCCTCCAGGATGAAGCTCGATGACACGTTCCGCCATTTTGTTCAGGAAATAACGGTCATGGGAAATGAACAACAGTGTACCGTCATAGTCCATCAAAGCCGCTTCCAGCACTTCCTTGCTAAACAGATCCAGATGGTTGGTAGGCTCATCGAGAATTAATACGTTGGCTTCGCGCAGCATGAGCTTGGCCAGAGATACGCGGGCTTTTTCCCCTCCGCTTAATGAAGCTACCTTCTTCAGTACATCGTCACCGCTAAACAGGAAATTACCCAGCACTGTACGAATACGTGCTTCTTCCATATGAGGATACTCGCTCCACAACTCCTCCAGTACGGTATTGGCAGGGTTCAGGTTCGTCTGCTCCTGGTCATACAGACCGATTTTGATTTTCGTGCCCCAGTGGATGGAGCCCGCAGCAGGTTTAAGTGATCCGGTCAGACATTTGAGCAACGTCGATTTTCCGATCCCGTTCGGACCAATCAGTGCCACGGTATCTCCACGTTTTAAGTCGAACGATGCGTGCTGGAATAAAGGCTTTTTCCCTTCATATCCCACAGAGAGGTCACGGACCTCCAGTACTTCCTTACCTGACATATGGGCTGTTTCAAAGGAAAAATGAGCCTTTTTCAAGTCTCCCATGGGTCGATCCATACGCTCCATTTTATCTAACTGCTTGCGCCGACTTTGAGCGCGTTTGGTCGTGGAAGCCCGCACAATATTACGTTGTACGAATGCTTCTAAACGGGCAATTTCTCCTTGCTGCTTTTCGTAATGCTTAAGATTCGTTTCGTACTCGGCAGCCTTCAGCTCCATGTAGCGGCTGTAGTTGCCTGTATATCGGGTAGAACGATGGCGTTCGATTTCAATAATCGTCGTTACCAGTCGGTCCAGGAAATAACGGTCATGTGATACGACCAGCAGAGAACCGGAGTAGCCGCGCAAATAGTCCTCTAACCAGGTCAGTGTTTGAATATCCAGATAGTTGGTAGGCTCATCGAGCATAAGGACATCTGGTGCGAGCAGTAGGATGCGCGCTAGCGCAAGCCGAGTTTTCTGTCCTCCGCTCAGAGTAGCTACAGGCGTCTCAGGTGCAAATGAGCCAAAGCCCATACCGTGCAGCACGCTGCGAATACGGGTCTCCATTTCATAACCACCGTGATCCTTGAACCAGTCTGAACGACGTGCATAGCGTTCCAGCAGATCTGCGTAGCGTTTTTCGTTTTGAGCATTGGCCAGGTCAGCGATGTCCTGTTCCATTTGCCGCAGTTCCCGTTCCGCTTCAATCAGCGGAGTGAACACCAGCATCATTTCCCCCCAGATAGAACGATCAGAATTCAAGCCGCTGTTTTGCGCCAGATAACCGATGCTGGTCTCCTTCGCCTTGAAAATTTGTCCACTGTCATAGGATATTTCACCAGCAATGATTTTGAGCAGGGTCGATTTGCCTGCCCCGTTTACACCTACGAGTCCAATACGTTCACGTTCTAATATTTGAAGGTTAATCCCGTTCAGAACGGGCTCAATTCCATAAGATTTAGTAATTCCGGTTACTTGCAATAGCATAGCGTATCGTTCCTCCATTACATTTTGCACAGTTCTACCTGCTTTTTTCGCAGGTACCTTCCTTCCAGTTTACATGAAATTACCCACTATTGCACTGCTTTCACCCTGTAAACCCTTGAGCCGCGTGTAGTCAATTTGTATAAACAATGATAAACTTAAGCGAGAAGTGAAAAAGAATGAAAAAAACTTGCAACGTACAGCACTTACTGACAAATGGGACAATAGCAACGTTTTAAAGATTATCGACGATTGTCCGGGAGGGCGGATGTGATGGATGTCTGTAATGTGAAGAACGCGCTGCGTTTACAGCAACGGGAGGCGCGTGACTCCATGGACCCGCTGACAAGGCAGAAGGCATCGGCTGTGGCCTGTCGGCATGCAATCGAGGCATGGGAGCAGCTTAGAATAGACAGAAACGGAGATAAGCTAACCTTATTTAGTTATCTCTCTTTTGGCAGCGAGATTTCGACGACTCCCCTCATTGAGCATTGCTGGTCACAGGGAGATCGTGTCCTGGCCCCAAGAGTGGATTCGGTAACTCGGACGATGGAGCTGAGGGAGATGGATCAGAACGGAGATATTGTACCCGGCATCTGGAACATCCCTGAGCCTGCTTTGACATGCAAGGAATGGTCGCCTGAAATGTGGACGGGAATTGATTGGGTTGTTGTGCCTGGCTTGGCCTTTGATCGTCGTGGGGGCAGGATTGGCTACGGCGGAGGCTATTATGACCGCTTTACCGTACAGGTAGAGGCAGAGAAGCGTAACAACAGCCATGTAGGTCCGCTGTATGTCTCGCTGCTACTGCCGGGACAATTGCTGACACAGGTGCCCATGGAGCCAAGGGATTTGCGAGTGGACGTGCTGTTTACTCTGGATGGACGCTTAGATTGTGATTATGCAAAATTGACAAATGATGATTGAAGTAAAGTTGGGTATGTGAAAGGAGCTGTGAGGGAGTCGTGGATTCCTTTACTCATTTTAACGAACAGGGACGTGCTCGTATGGTAGATATTTCGGGTAAAACGTCTACGGTTCGTACAGCAGTTGCCGTGACTCAGATTACGATGAATCCGGCTACATTGACGGCTGTAAAAGAAGGAAGAATCGGCAAGGGTGATGTTCTTGCTGTGGCCCAGGTCGCAGGGATTCAAGGCGCGAAAAAAACGTCAGACTGGATACCGATGTGTCATCCACTGGCTCTGACAGGCGTGAACATTACTTTTTCCGATAATGGACATGATGTGCTTCATATTGAAGTTGAAGTGAAGACCGAAGGTAAGACAGGTGTAGAAATGGAAGCTTTGACAGCGGCTTCAGCCGCAGCGTTAACCGTGTATGATATGTGCAAGGCGCTGCAAAAAGATATGATCATCGGCCCTACCATGCTGCAATCCAAAACAGGTGGCAAGCATGGGGATTTTCAACGGGAGGACCACCGGGAACCTTGACATAGATAAACATTGTCGCCGAGAGGGTACTGTGATGTGATGCAGGATGCAGCGTGGCTGTTTCTGATTTTCAGAAGAGAAAGTATTCTTTCATGATAGGAGAAGGGTGATCTTATGGTGTGGAAAACGGCGATCCTAACAGCCAGTGATAAAGGGGCAAGGGGAGAGCGTGAGGATACAAGCGCACAGGTCATCCGGGAACTCATCGAAGAAGAACTGGGCGGAGAGATTGTGGAATACCGGATCGTTCCCGATGAACCGGATGAAATTATTGCAGCTTTAATCGAAATGACCGATTATTTTCATGCAGACCTGGTACTAACTACGGGCGGGACTGAGCTGGCCATTCGTGATGTGACACCCGAGGCGACTCGGCGGGTCGTGGAACGGGAAGTGCCGGGTATGGCAGAGGCCATGAGAATGATCGTGATGCAGAAAAATCCAGCGGCTATGCTATTCCGTGGAATCGTGGGAATACGCGGACGTACACTGATCGTCAATTTGCCAGGAACGCCCAAAGGCGTGCATGAAAATTTGGCGGCGATAATGGACCAGCTTCCAGAAGCGTTGCTTATGGTGACAGGTCAGTTCCGGTAGAAGGCAGCACATCGTGTGTGGTATGATACCTATAAGAATTTATAAGGCCGTAAAACGGACAAAGATTCTTATTTTGTTCGTCAACATAAGGAGGATTACTACACATGCCCAATATTGGAGCACCGGGTTATATTTTGTTAATTATTCTGGCGCTGCTGCTATTTGGTCCGAACAAGCTGCCTGAGCTGGGTCGAGCTGTAGGGCGTACATTCCGTGAGTTTAAAAACGGGGCACGCGATATTTTATCAGAAGATGAACGGACTGAGCGTAAAGACAGCAAAGATAGTGTGGTCAAAGCATCACAAACGACGTCTTCAGAAGTTCAACCTCAGCCTCAGTCTGAGGATAAACGCTTGTCATAGATTTAGTGATCGATTCTTGATCTTGTACTAAACAAAAGCCTCTTCTTCAGTGAAGGGCTTTATTTTTTAGGAGGCGCTGCTGCGTTCCGTTCAGAAAGGAGGAGTGGATTTGACCCCATCAGAGCATGAAATGCCGTTAATGGAACATCTGGGTGAGCTTCGCCGCAGAATAATTTATGTGCTAATTGTATTTGTATTGGCACTGGCTGGTGGTCTGTTCGCGGCGGGTTCTGTCTATGACTGGCTTATTCGCTCCGGTTCGGCGCAAGCTTTTCAGTTAAACGCGTTTTCCTTTTGGGACGGGATTGGTATCTACATGAAGATTGCCATGATCATCGGGATTGCGGTGGCGCTACCGTTTGCATGCTACCAACTGTGGAAATTTGTCAGCCCGGGATTAAGGCCGCAAGAACGAAGTGCGACTTTGCGGTATGTGCCTTATGTGCTGCTTTTATTCATCATTGGGACAGCTTTTGCTTATTTCATTATTTTCCCGATGGCGATTCAGTTTACATCGTCTGTCACCAAAAGTATGGGATTACAGGAAACGTACGGGATCGCACAATATTTCACCTTTATGTTTAATATTGTACTGCCTGTAGCGCTACTGTTTGAGCTCCCCCTGCTTATCATGTTTCTGACGGGGATTCATGTTTTAACACCAATGCGGCTTCGCAAATGGCGGAAGATTTCTTATTTTCTGCTGGTGTTTGTCGCGGTTGTCATTACCCCGCCGGATTTTATTTCCGATTTTTTGGTGGCGATTCCGTTGCTGGTGTTATATGAAGTGAGCGTGTACTTGTCTTCGGTCGTGTACCGCAAGCAACTGCGTGCACAGGAGGAACGTGAGGCTCAATTGCGTGTAGCTTCAGAATAATAAGGCAGGACTTGAATGGCTCAGTAAATAATTTATTCGGGTCGCGCTTCATGGCAACTTGCAGATGATGAATAGCATTTGTATATCATGACTATGTACAGAGCATGAACAGTAGCGGCTTAGTCCCCTGAAAAATAACCATTAGCCTTGAGTTAACGGTTATTTTTCAGATAGATGGATATAATCGGGAAGGGCTGTCCATAAAAATTCCCATAAAAAATACATTAGGGACTTGAAATTCAATCCCAAGTTGAGTATCATAAAGTTGGTTGTTAGCACTGACGACTGTCGAGTGCTAATACATACAACATAACAACCAAATTACAGGATAAAACACTTAATAAGGAGGCTATTTTTTCATGATCAAACCTTTGGGTGAACGCGTATTGGTGGAAGCAATTGAGCAAGAGACAACGACTTCCTTCGGGATCGTACTTCCTGACTCTGCCAAGGAAAAGCCGCAAGAAGGCAAAATTATCGCGGTTGGCGCAGGCGCATTGAAAGACGGTGCCCGTATTCCTCTGGAAGTAAAAGAAGGCGACCGTGTCATTTTCTCTAAATACGCTGGAACGGAAATCAAATATGAAGGTAAAGAATATTTGATTATGAAAGAAAGCGATATCCACGCGATCATCGGTTAACCGGAACCCGGACAAGACCTGAATATAGGAATTGAAACAAATCATTCATAATCCATAGGGAGGTTTATCACAAATGGCTAAAGATATTAAATTCAGTGAAGACGCTCGTCGCTCTATGCTGCGCGGGGTTGACGCATTGGCTAACGCTGTTAAAGTAACACTCGGACCGAAAGGCCGTAACGTTGTACTGGAGAAAAAATTCGGTAGCCCGCTCATCACTAATGACGGTGTAACGATTGCAAAAGAAATCGAGCTGGAAGACGCGTTCGAAAACATGGGCGCTCAACTGGTTAAAGAAGTAGCGACCAAAACGAACGATGTAGCTGGTGATGGTACGACTACTGCTACTGTTTTGGCTCAAGCCCTCATCACAGAAGGCCTGAAAAACGTAACTGCTGGCGCTAGCCCAATCGGTATCCGTAAAGGGATCGACAAAGCGGTTAAAGCGGCTGTTGCTGAACTGCAAGCCATCTCCAAACCAATCGAAAGCAAACAATCCATTGCTCAAGTAGCTGGTATTTCCGCTGCTGATGACGAAGTAGGCGAACTGATCGCTGAAGCTATGGAAAAAGTGGGCAAAGACGGTGTAATCACGGTTGAAGAATCCCGCGGGTTTGCAACAGAGCTGGAAGTGGTTGAAGGTATGCAATTTGACCGTGGCTACATTTCCCCGTACATGATTACAGATACGGACAAAATGGAAGCTGTACTGGACAATCCGTATATCCTGATCACAGACAAAAAAATCACAAACACACAAGAAATCCTGCCATTGCTTGAAAAAATTGTACAACAAGGCAAGCCACTCGTTCTGATCGCTGAAGACATCGAAGGCGAAGCGCTGGCTATGCTGGTTGTTAACAAACTGCGTGGTACATTCAACGCTGTAGCTGTTAAAGCTCCAGGCTTTGGTGACCGTCGTAAAGCAATGTTGCAAGATATCGCTGCCCTGACAGGCGGTCAAGTGATCACGGAAGAACTGGGTCTGGACCTGAAAACAGCTTCCGTAGACCAACTGGGTACAGCACGTCAAGTGCGTATCACAAAAGAAAATACGATTGTGGTTGACGGTGCTGGAAACAAAGCCGACATCGACGCTCGTGTTAGCCAAATCCGTACGCAACTGGAAGAAACCACTTCCGAGTTCGACAAAGAGAAACTGCAAGAGCGTCTGGCTAAATTGTCCGGCGGCGTAGCAGTCATCAAAGTCGGTGCGGCTACTGAAACAGAATTGAAAGAACGCAAACTGCGCATCGAAGATGCTCTGAACGCAACCCGTGCTGCGGTTGAAGAAGGTATCGTATCCGGTGGTGGTGTAGCGCTCCTGAACGTATACAAAGCAGTTGCAGCTGTTGAACTGCAAGGCGACGAGCAAACAGGCGTGAACATCGTGTTGCGCGCTCTGGAAGCTCCAATCCGCACCATTGCTGCTAACGCAGGTGAAGAAGGCTCTGTAATCGTTGAGCGTCTGAAACGCGAAGAAGTTGGCGTAGGCTTTAACGCAGCTACTGGCGACTGGGTAAACATGATCGACGCTGGTATCGTTGACCCTGCGAAAGTAACTCGTTATGCATTGCAAAACGCTGCTTCCGTAGCGGCAATGTTCCTGACTACTGAAGCGGTTATCGCTGACAAGCCAGAACCAGAAAAGGCTGCAATGCCTGACATGGGCGGCATGGGTGGAATGGGCGGCATGATGTAATTAGGGCCTCAAAACCCTGTAATACCGCTATTTAAAGGGCTCCCGAGAGGGAGCCTTTTTCTATAAAATCACATAAAAATCACATTCTCTGCAACGAGTCAGATTTGAAGGATGTCTGAGAAGTGATTTTTAATCTTCGCATTGGCATTTTTCTTCATTTTCTCCGTAACGTGTGTATAGACTTTCAATGTCGTTTTTGCGTCATCATGACCAACTCGCTTCATGATTGTTTTGATATCAACTTCAGCTTCAGTCAGCATCGATATGTGAGTGTGCCGAAAAATGTGAGGAGTAGCTTTCTTTTTAATTGAGGTTTTCTTGAGAATACGTTCCATACGGATTAATATATTTTTTTGAATGAGTGGGTAGCCGTTCTTGTGGGCAAAAACAAAGTTGTTTTCATGATAATCATCAAATAATTTCTTGCATTCAAGTCTGAAAGCTTGTTGTTTAACAATGTGTCTTTGGAGCAAATTCATAACGTTATCAATTATATTAAATTTACGAATAGATCCTGTAGATTTGGGTGGAGTTAGAATGTATTTACGCATATTATTATCAGGATTGTAAAGTGTCTTGGTTATTCGTAACTCATTTAATTCAAAGTTAAAGTCCGTATCTTTTAAAGCACAGAGTTCCCCAGATCGTATCCCTGAAAAGGCAAGCAAGTGAAAGATTTCAATGTCATCAGCTTGTTCAAGATGAAGGATGCTATATTCAACGAATATTTCTAAATACTTATTAACTGTAAATTGACGTTTTGCTTCGCTAATAATGCATTGCTATTAATTTGATACGATATGCTGATCATTTTCATGAGCGGGGCAATCACACCATTGCCCCCTCTTTTACATAATGCAATACCAGTTGACAGACAAGGAAAGGATCACTGCAAATCCAGTATTTTTTGAATCGTGAGAAGAACACCATTTTCTTCGTTTGACTTAGTAATGAAGTTTGCTGCCTTTTTAGTATTTTCACAAGCATTACTCACTGCAAAACTGTATTTCGCAATTGCCA
The DNA here is from genome assembly GCF_054602585.1 of Paenibacillus sp. SEL3. Lineage (NCBI taxonomy): Bacteria > Bacillati > Bacillota > Bacilli > Caryophanales > Paenibacillaceae > Paenibacillus > Paenibacillus sp. SEL3. The sequence continues at coordinate 4,621,084 of NZ_CM137725.1, forward strand.
TGAGTTCCACATCATTCTCGCCGTCACCAAATGACATTGTTTCCTCGTATGTGACGCCCAACATTTCTTGCAGTTTCTTTACTGTCTCACCTTTATGCGTATGCAATGCCGTGATATCCAGCCATCTAGCTTCTGAATCAACAATATAAATTTTCCCACCCAACGTATTCTCAACATGCGCTCTTAATGCTGTACTTCGTCCCTCCGTGTCGAAGACCGTAATTTTGATAAAACAGCTATCTATGTTTGCAAAGGAGTCTGTTTTTAATACACGTTCATAGGAGCCTTTAACAACGTTATACATGTCTTCTGAAATGGAAGAATGAACGTACGCAGCATCACTAGCACATACAATAAGTGTCATATTGTTGTCGAAGTCTTGAATTTGATCAATTGCCTGTAGAGCTAGATCTCGATCAATACTAAACTCTTTAACCACTTGGCCATCTTTTTTAATTCGAGCAGCACTGTCACCCAATATCCAAACTCCCTTGCCATGTTCGTCAAACAATTTTTCAACACGTTCACATTGTTTACCTGTACATGCGACAAATGTGACTTCTTTTTGCTGCATCTCTGCATAAACTTTTTTGAAAAGTTCGACATCGTACAAACTTTTATTGTTCAGAAATGTTCCGTCTAGATCAGTGACTACAAGTTTAATCATACTTATTACCCTCCTGTTTTTTGTTTGTCTTGTTTATCCTTCTGATTGCAATGATCGACGTATTTCACTTGCATGTTTTCCACCAGAATTTGAACTTTTGCGAATATACAATTGCGCTAATGATAAAATACGAACCCATCAAAACGCACGTGGTCAATATATCCACCTAATATTCCCATCAAATTCGCCTCCTGTGAAATTCATAAAACTCTTTTTTTAAATACTTTATAATGGACATTTAAAATGTCTTTAAAAAAATTCAAAACGAGTTGGTCACATGCTTATCTATGATCTCTCGCTACAAAACAAGATTAAAATATGTAACTGGTTTCATGTCAATAAATTAATTTCAGTACATTTTTCCAAGTTACCAAGCCACAATTATGATATGTGATCGTTAAAATGCCAGCTGTTTAGGAAGAGGTATTTTAGAGAATATTAAATTTCAGAAATATCATTGCTACTTCCTATGCCTCAATATACAATAGAAGGAAATTGTTGATGAGGCCGATATGTGATGAATATTTCGTTATTTGAATCACAAAAAATCACATAAAAAATCACAATCTCGGGAATATGAATGAATATAGGCAAATGAAATTTTCTGAACAGGGAACAAACCATGTTATAAAATAAGAGTTAAGTTCAAAAACGTTTATAGGCGAAAATTAATCCAGTTTTTTCACTTCATTACGCTCTAAAATGAAAGCGTTGACATGTGTTTCAACCCACTATATACTTAGCTTAATTAAATGAATAGCACTAGGATTGTTACTGTTACGCAGGCAAAACCTAAGGAACAAAATGTTAAGATCCAAGGATCTTATGTATTTTGTTATACTTAGGTTTTTTTGTTTATAGAGAGAGGGAGGTTAAATACAAGTGGTTTCGGCACTCTGCTGAAGCCATTTTCTTCTATTTATGAGGTCACATCTGAGAGGAGCGATAAACTTGGAATACAAATATGAGCTGGTCCAGGCAGATAATCATTTTCCGTTAAAAATTATAGTTCATTCCTCCAATGAACCAGCATACATACCTGGGCATTGGCACGATAGCATCGAAATATCCTATGTACTTTCAGGAAGAATTGACCATATCTATATTGATGGTGCGAGCTATAGCTCCAAAGAAGGAGATATTGTGCTCATTAATTCGAATGCTATTCATTCCTTTTCTGTGGCTAAGGGAAAAGGAAGAGAGGCCATAACCGTTCTGATTCCTTCTGAATTTATTAGAGCAAATGTCAACGGCAGTAACCCCATTTCATTTGACTGTATATCCATTTTCGAAACTAACGAGCAGAGATTACAGCATTTTGCGGAGCTGCGTGATTTGCTAAACACCTTATTTGTGGCTTATCTCAATCAGCATAATGATTCTTTAGCACATATCCATTTAACATCGCTATCTTATAAACTGGTGTATCTGTTATTAATGCATTTTAAAATGGACAATGAATCTATCCCCGGCTTTAACTCTGATAAATATTTGGAGCGGCTGACGCTGATAACCAATTATATCAAAGAGAATTACGATCAAAGCTTATCCCTGGATTCCATAGCCCAGGTTTTTGGACTATCTCCCGAATATTTGTCCCGTTTTTTTGTGAAGCATGTAGGGATGACTCTATTTCAATATATCAATGCCATCCGTCTGGAGAGATCTTATCGTGTTCTTATGAATACGGATCATTCCATCATACAAATTGCGTTGGAGCACGGTTTTCCGAACGAGAAGTCTTTTGCCAGGGTATTTAAGAAGGTTTTCCAGGCAACACCGCATCAATATCGAAAAGAGAACAAGAGGTATTCTGGAGCAAGGAGTCAGTAATTGACCTGAATTAGGCTAATAAAAGACAGGATGCAAATTAAAAAGATTATTAAAATAAACAATGTAAGCGTTCTATTAATGGATCTGGGAGGTAAGACATCATGTTTAAACGGTTTCAAAAGGCTGCTAAGACAACTATGTTACTCACTTTAGCTATCGGTACGACTCTTGTTTTCAGCTCCGGTGCATGGGCCAAGGATGTAAAGATACAGCCCACCTCATACCGGACGGTTGCGGAAGTTAAGGATTGGGGAGCAGCCATTACGAAGATCATTGTTAACCTGGGTAAGCCAGTCCCTAAAGATGCGATAACTAAGGATACATTTAAGGTGCATATGGGAAGAAGCGACAATCGGTTGGTAAATCCCTTTATTGAAAATGGCAACCGGAAAGTCACCAAGGCCTATGTATCGGACAAAAGTGGAAATCCTGTAAATAAAACCGGAAGCTATGTTGTATTGGAAATGGAAATCGGTCCGACATTAACACTAAGCTCCGCTATTCATTATGATGCGGCAGGCTCCGGGTTTAATGCATGGAATGATAACAAATACACGATCACGCAGCAAAAAGCTATTAAAACCAAATCCGGAACGATTTCCGATTTGAAGATTGATACTTCCGCAGGACAGATACGGAAGTTGGTTGATCAATTTGCGACCGGTAAATCTACTTTTGATGGAGTTACTTTAACCTACGCAGACTATGCACCGGCAAAAGACAAAGTGAAAAACCCTTTGGTGATCTGGCTGCATGGTATGGGTGAGGGAGGTACCGATCCAACGATTCCGATTGCCGGAAATAAAGCAGCAAATTTTGCCTCTAAGGATATCCAATCCTATTTTGGCGGGGCTTATGTGTTGGCACCTCAGACCCCAACCTACTGGATGGATGGCTTTACAAGCTTTGGGGACGGAACCTCCAAGTATGAGCAAGCATTGATGTCCTTAATTAAGGATTACGTGGCCCAAAACAAAGACATTGATACAGATCGAATCTACATTGGTGGAGACTCCAACGGTGGTTACATGACTATGCTGATGATCCGTGACTATAAAGATTATTTTGCAGCAGCTGTGGTTGCATGTGAAGCCTTGAAGGATAGTCTTATAACCGATGAACAGATTAACGAAATGAAGGACCTGCCGATCTGGTTTGTGGCTGCCAAAACCGACACCGTGGTTCCGCCCAACGATTATACGGTTCCGACTTACAACCGTTTAGTGAATGCTGGAGCAAAGGATGTTCATATGTCGTTATTTGATAACGTAGTGGATACCTCTGGTTTGTACAAGAAGAGCGACCAAACACCGTATGAATACAACGGCCATTGGTCTTGGATTTACGTATATAACAACGAAGTATCGAAGGTGATTAACGGAAAGAAAACAACGATGATGCAATGGCTTGCCTCCAAAACATTGGACTGAAGTATAGCAATGATCTTTTAATTGCCGCGTAAATCGCGGCTTTTTATATTTTGGGGGATGAGATCCTTTTCAAAACCAAATGCCAAGAGTCTCATACTGCAACGCTATATAAAACTCCGTCAACAAATAATTGACGGAGTTTAATTCTTCCTTTCACTTATTCACTTCAATCAGCCCATCCGGTTTTTCCCGATTAGAGAGTAATTCAGATACCGTAACGAAGGTATAACCTCTCTTCTTGAGCTCAGGTAGAATAATTTTCAAGGCTTCAACGGTTTGCGTACTTTGATGTACATAATCGTGCATGAGGACAATGTCGCCGTTACGGACGTTGCGAAGGACCTTATTAGCGATACGATGTACACCGGGTTTTCGCCAATCTAAGGTGTCCTGATGCCAGGACCATAAAATAATTTTCAGCCCTTTCTCCTTGGAGAGCTTGACCAGCGAATCGGTATAGGAGCCGCCGGGCGGCCTAAAAAGATGGGTCCCCGCACCAGTTGCCTGTATGATGCTCGCCTGAGCTTGATCCAATTCGGACAGAGCTTTGTTGCGAGAAATATACTGAAAGGATGAGTGAAGGAAGGTATGGTTGCCAACTTCATGCCCTTCTTCTCGTTCCCGCTTGACAAGTTGAGGCAGCTTTTCTACACGACTGCCGACGACAAAAAAGGTCGCTTTAGCATCGTATTCTTTAAGCAAATCCAAAATGGCAGGCGTATTGCGTCCATCCGGTCCGTCGTCGAATGTGAGGGCAATCAACTTGCGATGGGTAGGAACTTCCCATACAATGTCGCCGCGTTCTTCATAATAGGCTCTTCCCTTTGTAGGAGTAGGGGAGGTGTAAGATGCGGCTTGTGCAGTATTTGTATAGGTTGTGGGGCACAAGCTGGCACAAAACAAGGAAACAGCGATACTTGCAGATAGTAATCGGTTATATTTCATCAGGCTTCTTCTCCGTTCTTACGTATTCTCACATTAGCCTGCCAAGAAAGAGCGCATACCATTCCCCGTTTCTAAGATTCATCATTTCAAATCACTCAAGATTAGATCTATTTGTCGGATTCTAGAGGGAACATCACGCTGATTAATCAGGGTGTGAACGAGGTGTTCACCCACCTGCCGAGTGGAGATTGTATAGAGATAACTAAAACCTCCAACTTCGTAATGGGCCAATGGCAGGCTCCTTACGGAATTGGAGGTTTTTTTGTCTTTTTAACTAGACAGATTGTATTTGGATCGAACGCTAGCTCAACAGGGTTATAACCGTCCTTGTGCTCATACCTATAGAGAGTTGCTTTTACAATAAGAAAAAACATTAACATTTTACTCCAGCCCACTTGACGTTCCCTTTACATCGAAACGATACACTTACTGAGGTTGGTTTGAAAAGAAAGGGGCGCTCCGTTTTGGGTGAGCTTAACAAATCTATGGGACTGGGGACGAGGAGTCAGCAACAGACTTCGTCTAAAGCCCGCATACGCACGGGTTCGCTAAAAATTCAAAGACTGCGCGAAAACGCGCTGGCGTATACCTTTTTGGCTCCATCGCTTATTTTGTTTGCTGTATTTATGTTTTATCCGATGATCAAGTCCGTTTATCTCAGCTTGCATTCTACAGATCCCGCAGGAAACGTTGCAGCATATGTAGGATTAGATAATTTCACTACACTTTTCAGCTCGGGACTGTTTCTGCAAGGGATTAAGGTGACACTCCTGTTTGCACTGTTAACCGTACCAGTAGGTATTTTATTGGCGCTGGTACTGGCTGCACTTACACACAGTAAATTGCGGGGAATGCGTATCTTCCAGTTTGCCTTTTCGCTGCCGATGGTGTTGTCGGTCGGTTCATCTGCGGTCATTTGGAAATTTCTTTTTCATCCAACACTGGGGATGTTCAACTATGTGCTTTCCCTGCTACATATCCATCCGGTTCCGTGGCTGACCAGCCCCGATTGGGCGCTGTTTTCAGTAGCCATAATGACCATCTGGATGAATCTAGGCTTCAATTACATTATCTTATCGAGCGGACTTCAAGGGATTCCAGATGATATGTATGAAAGTGCCAAAATGGACGGAGCTGGCCCGCTCGTCACGTTCTGGCGTATCTCCATGCCACTGTTATCACCGACGATCTTTTTTGTAACCGTAGTTTCTATCATTGGAGCCTTCCAGTCTTTTGCTCAAATTAACATTTTGACCAAAGGCGGTCCGGTGAACAGTACGAATGTATTTGTGTATTCCATCTATCAGGAAGCTTTCGTTAATTTCCGGTTCGGAACGGGGAGCGCGCAGGCCATTGTCTTGTTTGCTGTCATTCTGCTGCTCACGATGATTCAGTTCAAATGGGTGGAAAGAAAGGTGCATTACCAATGAAACGACACCTGAATTCTACATTGCTGTATGTGCTGCTTACGATTGCAGCTGCTCTCATTTTGTATCCGGTTATATATACGTTTTTTATGGCAGTCATGTCTCCCGAGGAAGCGAGCGCTTACCCACCAAGCTTTTTCCCGCATTCTTTTCATATGGCCAATTTTACTGAAGTGTTTGAAATCGTTCCGATTGCAGCCTTTATTGGAAATACATTTCTCATTTCGGGTCTTACAATGATTGGGCAACTGATTACAGCGAGCTTGGCGGCCTATGCCTTTGCCAAAATGGAATTCAAGGGAAAAAACTTCATTTTCAGCATGTTTGTTGCGACAATGATGATCCCTTGGGAAGTGACCATTATTCCAAACTACCTGACGGTACGGAGCTGGAATTGGCTTGATACATATCAAGGGTTGACGGTTCCTTTTCTGGCGACGGCATTCGGGACATTCCTGTTAAGGCAATTTTTTCTCCAGCTTCCCAAGGAACTGTTCGAGGCGGCTCGTATGGATGGGTGCGGACATATCCGTTACTTTCTGTTCCATGTGCTTCCGTTATCGCGCCCTGCGCTCGGAACACTGGCTGTGTATTCGTTCCTGAATATGTACAATTCGTACCTCTGGCCTTTACTGATCACCAATAGCGAGAATATGCGCACGGTACAGATCGGCATATCCATGCTCGAATTTCAGGAATCGACTTCATGGAATCTGGTATTTGCGGGTACGGCTCTTGTCATTTTACCGTCTCTGCTCCTGCTGATCTTTGGACTAAAACAGTTGGTTCGTGGAATGGCGGCGGGTGCACTTAAAGGCTGACCACATATTTAAAATGATAAGCAACACCTGCGCAAGCAGCCCATATACAGAGCATCAACACACAAGAATATCGCAAGAGAATGCCAATTCAAGAATCATTTAATCAAAGGGAGAGAAGAGAGATTATGAGATTTTTTCGTCTGAAAAGTGCATTGACCCTGCTTATTCTGACTGCCATGGTGGTTGCAGCAGGTTGTAGCAATAATACTGCTGCAGAGAAGCCGAGTAATGGTAGTGATGGAGCAGCAGCGGCTTCCCCAGTGAAGCTGACTTGGTGGCATTCGATGTCCGGTAACGGTGAAAAAGCAATCAAGCAGATCGCTGCTGATTTTAACGCCAGTCATAAGGACATTCAGGTAGAGCCAGTATATCAAGGCAAATATGATGATAGCTTGAACAAGCTGAAAGCGTCGCTTGGTTCCGACAGCGGACCGGACATCATTCAGGTATATGAAATCGGTAGTAAATTCATGATCGACTCCAAAATGATCACACCCGTACAACAATTTATTGATGCAGACAAGTTCGATCTGTCACAGCTAGAGCCGAATATTACACGATACTATACGATTGATGGTAAACTGAACGCCATGCCGTTCAATACGTCAAACCCGATTTTATATTACAACAAGGATGCATTCAAAGCCGCAGGACTTGAGCCAGCTAATCCTCCGAAAACGTATGATGAGTTCGAAAAGGCTGCTAAAGCCTTGAGCAAGGATGGTAAATCCGGTGCTTCCATTGCCATCTACGGCTGGTTTATGGAACAACTGTTTGCCAATCAGAACGCAGATTATGTGAATAATGGCAATGGTCGTGATCAAGCGGCAACGGAATCCATGCTGAATTCGGATGCAGGTGTAAAAACCCTAACGTGGTGGAAGAAAATGATCGATGAAAAGGTTGTATCCAATCTGGGACGTAACTCGGACGATACGGCAAAGGCTTTTTCCGCAGGGCAAATTGCAATGACGCTGGATTCCACCGCTTCGCTGCGTAATATTGTGGAGCAGGTTGGCGATAAATTTGAAGTAGGCACAGGATTCCTGCCAAGAGCCAATGAAGCTAAAGAAGGCGGCGTGGTTGTAGGCGGCGCAAGCTTGTACATCATGAACAACAAGCCCGAAGCCCAGCAGAAGGCAGCATGGGAGTTCATTAAATTCGTCGCTTCCCCAGCTGTACAGGCACAATGGAGTGTGAATACCGGGTACTTCCCGATCACGAAAGCGGCCTATGACGAAAAGGTACTTAAAGACAATATGGTAAAATATCCGCAATTCCAGACGGCGGTTGACCAATTGCATGCATCGGCACAATCCACCGCTACACAGGGCGCAGTGATGGGCGTATTCCCAGAAGCGCGTCAAATCGTCGAAGGTGCAATCGAGGCTGTGCTGAGTGGCCAGCAACAACCAAAACAGGCATTGGATCAAGCTACACAAGAAATTACAGGCAAAATTGCGCAATATAATCAAACCGTGAAAAAATAGTCGGCCTTCCCTTAAAATCGGTTGATAATCCGTAGAATGGCCCCCTTATCATCCGATTTTATGACATAGCGGATCGAATGAGTGACCCCCTCACTTATTCGATCCGTTTTTGCATTTTCACTTTTAGAATAAGCGTTTAGACGAATTGTCTAAAATGAAATATTTTTATTTTTCCTATTGCTGGATAACTAAAAATGGGCTTATAATAAATACATAATTTTTGTACTGGACGGTCAGTTCAAAAAAGGAGGAAGCATGAAACAGCAGACAAAGGAAATTATTTTTAACGGCGCACTCAAAGCTTTTTCTGAACGAGGATTTAATGAAACAAATATGGAGGAAATTGCCAAAGTTTGTGGCATAGCCAAAGGAACCCTGTATTACAATTTTAAAAACAAGCAAGAATTGTACATTTACATTTTGAAGATGGGGATGGAGCGTTTTGTCCGGGATATCCATGAAGCAATGGCTCATACTCCTAAAGATCAGGTGGAGCTTAGGATTCGCAAGCTAATCCAAGTACATATTGAGTTTATTGTGAGAGAACCGGACTTTTGCCGTCTATTGGTCAGTAAGGGCTGGGTTTCGCAAGAGCAGCATTTTAATATTAGGCAGGTGCTGGCTGACTATTTTGATTTTATGGAGGCAGAGATCGATTCCGGCAAGTTTCATGGGAAAATTTCAAGTAAGCTGGATGCCAAAACAACAGCCAATTGCTTATTTGGGATTTACATTTTTGCACCGATGAGGTCAATGGTTTGGGGCGAAACGATGAATCTGCAAGAGGTTCGTGAAAGTATTGAAGTTTTTGTGTGTAATGCATTGGGCATGCAACATTAATATACAGATGGAGTGATGAAAACATGAAAGCTAAAAAATATACGATTTATGTCGTACTTATTATTTTAATCGCGGTTGGGATATATGCCTTAACTGCTCTTCCACGGGGTGGAAGCAGCTTGTCTGCGGATCAGTCTTCTTCCATTCCTACGGCTTATGTGGAGTCGGATACCCTCAATGCCAGCTTTAAAATGGCAGGACGGATTGACCAGATGCTCGTCAAAGAAGGCGATCAGGTGAAAAAAGGGCAGGTGTTAGCCCATCTGGAAAGTCGCGAGTTGGAAGATAAGGTGAAGCAGGCACAGGCGGCATTGCTGGCAGCCAAGAGTAATGTATCCAAAGCAAAAGCTGGAGTGTTGCAGGCTCAAGCAGGCGTAGGCCAGGCACAGGCTACTGTGAGTGCTGCTCAGGCCAAGAAAAGCCAAGGCACGACATCGGTCAGTGTGACCGCAGAGGCTTCCTCCAGCCAGATTGAACAGGCCAAAGCGGCTGCGAACGCTGCCAAGGCAAAACTGGATGCCCTCAAGAGCGGGGCAAGACCACAGGAGCTTGAGCAATTGCAAGTATCTGTGAAGGTAGCCAAGGAAACGCTGGACCTGACCGTTAAAAATCTGGAGCGTGCCAAAAAGCTTCAAGAAGCCGGTGCAGCAACCCAGGCATCTTTGGATCAAGCGACATTGGAACATCAACAGGCAGTGGCCAAGTATAATGCAGAGTCGCAAAAATTGGATATGGCACGGGAGGGAAGCCGCAAGGAGGAAATTACGGCGGCTGAAGCTCAATACCGCCAAGCCTTGGCTGCGGTGAAGGAAGCACAGGCAGGAGCGGGCAAAGTTGCTCTGCAACAGGAAGATGTCAAAGCCGCTCAGGCTTCGGTAGAACAAGCGCAATCTGCGGTGAAGGCGGCGCAATCCACAGTTGAGCAGGCTCAATCTGCGGTTGCAGGTGCCAATGCACAGGTAGCCCAAGCGGAAGCCGCGCTTCAGGAGGCTCAGACCTATTTGAGCTACACTACGCTGCGTGCGTCTGAGGATGGAATCGTAAAATCCAAGTCGCTTAGCTTAGGTGAAATGGCTAGTGCAGGGTTCCCGGTTTATACCATTGAAACTTCGACACAACGTTGGGCTAAATTCTATGTACCTGAAACGTCTCTGAACGGTCTTCAAGCAGGGGATACAGTCCAAATTAAATTGCTGTCTGGCGGTAAGGAGCTGAAGGGTAAAGTCATTCTGTTAGAATCGGCTGCTGACTTTGCCATTCAAAAACCGAGCCAAAGCTCCGGTGACAAGGATGTCCGTTCCTTCGGTGTTAAAGTAGCATTGCCAGACCTTGCTGCATCGGTTCCAACAGGCTCCACGGTTCTGTTTACAGGCAAAGGGGCGCAGTAATATGCAGGATTCACAGGAAAGACTTCGTATCCGCGATGTGTTTCGCGAGGAATGGCTGAGCATCTTCCGGGACCGCCGCTTTATGGCTATTCTGCTGATTACGCCGATTGTGTATACGATACTATTCGGCTTCCTATATTCACATCAGCGGATTACCGAGATGCCTGTCACCGTGTACGACGGAGATAATTCGCAACTCAGTCGCCAGATCATTCAGGCGTTTGATTCGACCGATTCATTTGCCGTTACACGGCAAGCAAACAATCAGGATGATGTAGTCCGTCAAGTAGAGACTGGAGAAGCTAAGGTCGGAATCGTCATTCCCGACAACTTTACTACTCGGCTTAAGCATGGGGAGAATCCACCCGTGCTCACGCTGATTGACGGCAGTAATATGATGTATTCCAATAGTGCCAGTCGGATTGCGAATCAGGTTATTAGTAGCGTGAGTGCCGGAGTATCAGTCAATTCCATGAAACAAAAGGGAATGAACGCCGATCAGGCCGCATCGACGCTGACTACCATCCCGTTCCGATCCAGAGTGCTATTTAACCCGGTATATGATTATAAGCTTTTCATGCCCCTAGGGGTTATCTCTGCGGCTCTCCAGCAGTGTTTGCTGCTTGGTATCGCGTTGTCCTGCACGCGTGATAAGGAAGCAGGGACTTGGGGGAGATTTGGCGCATGGAGAAATACCCCTTGGCGTTTGGCTATTGCCAAACTGGCACCGTATTATGCAGCGGGAGCTTTCAATGTGCTGACTGTATTCAGTATCAGCGCTTTATGCTTCGATATTCCGTTTAGGGGACAGGTATTGCCGTTGATTTTAGTGTCGCTGGTTTTTAACTTTGCCTTGTGCGGATTAGGCTTCCTGTTCAGTCTCTTTTCCAAAACCAGAGTAGATGCGACCCAAACTCTGATGCTGATTGCTGTTCCTTCCTTTATGCTGTCAGGCTATACGTGGCCATTAGAGGCAATGCCCGGCTTCTTGCGGGGGCTTGCTGAGATATTGCCACTGACGTATTACCTGGATGCTGTACGGAACATCACGCTCAAAGGACTGGATATCACATACATCTTCAAAGATATGATTGCTCTAGGCGTCATTGGTTGTGTAAGTCTGCTGGTGTCTTTCGCGATCTATCCGTTATTCTTTAGACAGCACCAGACGACAGAGCAGCATGCCGATGTGTCCGCTCAAGAAGGATTCACGCTAAAAGGCTGAGAGCAACTCTAAATATTGGATATCACAAAAAGGCAGATCAGGAGTAAACCCTGATCTGCCTTTTGCTTGTTCGTATGGTTTAAAAGCAGAAAAAATATTATTGCGGCGGCTGAAGATCCTCGATAGAATCAATCGGCACATAGGATGGAACGACAAGTCCGGACATAACGCCAGTCATGCTGGTTCCGATGTCATCCACCTTATCCTTGTATTGAGCCCAATAATCAGCATGCGTCAATGGAAGCCAAGCGGCTGCGGTAGCATCTACACTTCCGCTGGCCACGCCAGTCCACATCGGGCCGATTTCCACTTGCAGAGCTGTTACTTTATAGCCCAATTTTTGTTCCAATACATATTTCAATACGTTCGTACTGGCAATTTCAGAATCCCAAGCAGCGTAGCTTAGCTTCAAAGGATCGCCGTTGACGGGCTGCAGACCCTTGATCCATTCCTGAACCTTGTCAGGATGTTTATCAGCCCAATTCTTGGCAGCCTGCTGTGGGGCAGTACCGTCCTGAATCGCGATCATCACTTCACCCATATCTTCAGCAGTCCACTTAAATCGGCTTAGAAATTCATAAGCCACAGGAGCATCCTGCTTCAAGCCTTTGCGGGCGATTGTATGAATTTCTTCCTTATCACCGTACGCCTTTTTAGGATCTTTCAAGTATTTCAAATCATATTTATTAAACATCCAGTGAGGAGTCCAACCTGTTACGACGATAGGCTGCTTGGCTTTGATAGCTTTATCCAGTGTAGCAGTCATAGCAGCTCCAGAGCTTTCAAGCAGCTTCCAGTCGGATAAGCCATAGTCATTCATAGCTTTAGCGGTCAGCTTCATTAGTCCGGCGCCAGGGTCGGTACCGACAATGCGGTAGCCGACCTCTTTGCCAAAGTCCCCAGTTGTGGCGGAAGCCGGAGCCGCTTCGGCTCCGTTATCCTGCAAATCAGTAATCGATTTAACATCCATGTAAGCTGGAACGACCAATCCGGTTTTAACACCGCTCATATTAGCCCCAAGATCGTCGAGCTTATCCTTGTATTTAGCCCAGTAATCCGCATGTGTTAACGGCAGCCATGCAGCCGGTGAAGCATCTACATCACCACTAGCGACACCCGTCCACATAGGACCTGCTTCAACTTGAAGTGCGGTTACTTTGTAACCCAGTTTGTTCTCCAAAATATAACTTAGCAAATTGGTGCTGGCAATTTCAGAATCCCAAGCCACATAACTTAGCTTGAAGGTGTCACCATTGACAGGTTGCAGTCCTTGAGTCCATTCCTGAACCTTGTCGGCATGTTTCTCCGCCCAATCCTTGGCAGCTTGCTCAGGACTGGTTCCGGCTTGAATGGCGACCATCATTTCACCCATATCTTCTGGTGTCCATTTGAAACGTTTTAGAAACTCATAAGCGATAGGAGCATCCTGCTGCAAGCCTTTACGGGCAATCGTATGAATCCCCTCGGCTTCACCATAAGACTTCTTAGGGTCTTCCAAATATTTGAGATCATACTTGTTGAACATCCAGTGTGGAGTCCAACCTGTAATAATGATCGGTTTTTTCGCTTTAATGGCTTTGTCCAGTGTGGCCGTCATAGCTGCACCGGAACCTTCAACCAGCTTCCAATCAGACAAATTGTAGTCTTGAATTGCTTTGGCAGTCGATTTCATAATGCCTGCCCCGGCATCAATACCGATAATTTTGTAACCGACTTCTTCGCCAACCGGGTTGGCAGCAGCGTTACCTTTGCCAGATGCGGAATGATCTGTACCCACAAAATATTGGGATGCACCAGCGATCAAAATGACAGCTGTAACTGCAGAAGTAATCCATACTTTTTGCTTGCTGGATACGCGGCTTTTGCCTTTTTGCGTAGGTTTAAACAGGTTTTGCGTAAAACGGTCAAGCACAATAGCCAGAACGACAACAGCTAAGCCGGCTTCAAAACCTTTACCGATTTGCAGCTGTGTCACAGCACGGTACACAACAGCACCGATGCCTTCCGCACCGATCATGGAAGCAATGACAACCATAGACAGTGACAGCATAATCGTCTGGTTAATACCAGCCATTAAGGTAGGCAATGCAAGTGGAAGCTGAACTTTGAACAGCTTTTGCGCAGATGTTGAACCAAAAGCGTCTGATGCTTCGATCAGCTCACCCGATACTTGCATAATCCCCAAGTTGGTCATGCGAATGGTTGGGGGGATAGCAAAGATAACAGATGCGATAACACCCGGCACAACACCCAGGCTGAAAAAGGTAACCGCTGGGAGCAAGTACACGAACGCAGGCATCGTCTGCATAAAATCAAGTAAAGGCGTGATAATGCGTGATGCCGATTTACTGTATGCACACCAGATCCCGATGGGAATCCCGATAACAATGGATACGAGCGCAGACGTGATGACCAGTCCGAGCGTATTCATTGTTTCACTCCAATAACCAAGATTATCAATCAGCAGGAAGCCGATGACAGTAAATAGCGTAAGCTGAACCCGCCCGATCATAAAGGCGATAATCCCGATGATTACGATGAACACCAGAGGGTGCGGAAGCATGAACAGGCCTGAGAAAAAGCCAACTACAGCTTCTATAATGGAAGAAATAACATTAAACAATCCAGCCAGATGAATACCCATCCAGTCTACAATGGATTGAATCCACTCAGCGATTGGCAGTTTCGGTATCATGGGCATTCACCTCCTTCGTAGTGGTAACATCTCCACCAAGTGCGCCGAGCAATGCTCCACGGACGATAACGCCCAGCAGCTTTTGCTTGTCATCGACCACAGCCAGCGGCACCTTGGACGAGCTTGTAATTTCAAATAAATCATTAATGACTGTCTCGGCAGCAACCTGCGGTCCGTCCGTGATCAAAATATCTTCAATTTTCAAATTATTGCGCAGTGCATGAACAGCATCCTCGGCGTTAATAACACCCAGTAGCTTTTTGGTGCGGTCAATGACGAACAAATTGGAAATCCCACGCTCCCGCATCAATTCCAGAGCCACACGCGGACCACGATCCATGGTGATGGTTTCTGGACGAAGCATGACATGAGCAGCCGTCAATACCTTGGACAGATCCACATCCTCGACGAAGCGGGCTACATAAGAGTTAGCCGGTTGGATCATAATTTCTTCCGGTGTACCGATTTGTACGACCGCACCGTCTCGCATCAATGCAATCCGGTCACCAATCCGCAGCGCTTCATCCAGATCATGGGTGATAAACACAATGGTTTTCTTCATTTTATCTTGAAGCTCCAACAGCTCATCCTGCATGTCACGGCGAATGAGAGGGTCCAATGCACTGAATGCTTCATCCATCAGGAGCACTTCAGGGTCATTAGCCAGCGCCCGTGCCAGACCGACACGCTGTTGCATACCGCCACTTAATTCATCGGGCATTTTATCGCCCCAGTTTTTAAGACCAACCAGTTCCAGCGCTTGTTGCGCCTTTTCCTGACGCTGTGCTTTTTCTACCTTTTGAATTTCAAGACCATATTCTACATTTTCTAGTACAGTCCGATGTGGGAACAGGGCGAATTTTTGAAAAACCATGCTGATGGTTTTACGACGAACTTCGCGAAGTTGTTCTTTGTTCATCTTACGGAGATCTTTGCCGTGGACCAGAATTTCACCAGAGGTAGGCTCAATCAAGCGATTTAGCATTCGCACTAAAGTAGACTTGCCACTGCCCGATAGCCCCATAATTACGAAAATTTCACCTTGCTTAATTTCCATGTTGGCCTTATTGACACCAACAGTAATCTGTTTTTCTTTGGCCAACTTTTCCTTGCCCCAGCCTTGCTCCAGGAGCGGAACACCTTGCTCTGCGTGAGGACCAAAGAGTTTGCTGACATTTTTGACTTCCAAAATCGTCATACATACACCTCTTCTTTCTATACTTTGCTTGGTATTAACCCCATGTTGCATTAAGGATTGAGTATAAAAATCATAATTCTGAACATCCTGAACGGTTAATGACAAAATTAATTGTAACAGAAGCATTGCTTACATTTCAAACAAAAAAACTGTTCATAAAGTACGTACAGAAAAAACTGTACAAAGTTTCCTTCGATATGCTCCTTCGTTCTATAGAATGCTCAAACATTCGGAACTTTACAACCGATAGTGCTTTTTTTAAAATAGACAATGAAATATAACCATAAGAAAAAGATTTATGTATATCCATAATTTAAAAAGTTTACTATCATTAGCAATTTTGCGAATTATGATTTTGAACGACCCATGCTGTTGTAATATAGACAGAAGCTTTGCTTTTGAAACATTTCATTTATTGTTGAAAGATTTCATATATTGCGTCAAAGCTAATCTTTTACGGGTAAATCGTTCATACTAGGTTGTGCAAAATGCTCTAAAATTAGGAGGTTGCAAGCATGAGCTTGTACCAGTTAGGTGATGAGCAGCAGGCTTCGCTGCAAAAAATTCGCAAACGTGTCATAGAAGCTATAGGTAAAAACATGGACCTGTATGGGATTACTTTGTCTGCGGGGCATTTATACGGTTTGCTTTTTTTTGCGGATAAACCAATGACGCTGGACGAGATGGGCCGTGAAATGGAAATGAGCAAAACGAGCATGAGTACAGGAGTTCGCACATTATTGGATCTGAAAATGGTAAATAAGGTATGGAGCAAAGGCTCACGCAAGGATTTGTATGAAGTTGAATATGACTGGCATCAAACATTTACTGACTTCTTCGCTATTAAATGGAGAAAAGCGGTAGAAACAAATTTACTGGTACTGCGCAAAGCCATTGATGAGCTGGACAAATTGATGAATCAGGGTGAAGAGTACGAGGAATTTAAGGCGATTCTTCAGCAAGATCGTTTGAAGATGAAGCAGGCCGTCGCTTATTACAAGTGGCTAGACCGACTAATTGACTCTATGGAAAGCGAAGAAATTTACAAGCTGATTCCAAAAGAAGAAGTTCGGGATTAATCGCTATTTCCCTATCTTGTTTATAAAAATGCCGGAGCGCAAAAGTGCTTCCGGTATTTTTTGGTTTGGCCGTGTGCAAAGGGTATAATAGAGATATGTAAAGATTGATATTATACCGTTGTGTTGAACATACGAAATAAAGGGGGCTTCATAATGGAAAGTATTACGGTACATACTCGTTTAGGTCAATTACGTGGGGAAACGGGAAATGGATATCATGTGTGGAAAGGTATCCCATATGCACAGCCTCCTGTTGGAAAACTACGTTTTCACGCGCCCCAGCCTTTGGAGTCTTGGGAGGGTGTGCGGGCTGCGACGAGTTTTGGGCCAATCTGTCCGCAACCTATGCCATCCGCTGAAAGTATGACTGGAAATCTGGTGGAGCCGCCTGAGCAGTCAGAGGATTGCTTATACCTGAACGTTTGGACACCTGCTTCGAAGACTCCTGAGAAGGGACGTCCAGTGATGGTGTGGATTCATGGCGGTGCCTTTGTCACGGGGTCCGGGATTATACCTTTATATGACGGGGAACGCATGGCGAAGAATGGCGATGTTGTGGTTGTTACGATCAATTATCGATTGGGGCCGTTAGGATTTTTGCATCTGACTCCAAAGGGAGATGGCCTGACCTCTAATGCGGGACTACTGGATCAGATCGCTGCGCTGGAATGGGTTAGGGATCACATCTCTGCCTTTGGCGGCAATCCGGACGAAGTGACGGTGTTCGGTGAATCAGCAGGCGCGATGAGTATTGCCGCTTTATTGGCGATGCCAGCAGCTAAAGGACTGTTCCAGCGTGCAATTTTGCAGAGCGGTGCGTCGCAGGTATTGCCAACTTCACAGGCCGAGCAAGTGACGGCTGTGTATCTACAGCAGCTGGGTGTGGACACTCAGCATCCAGAGAGGTTGTTTAGCCTGCCGACAGATGCGCTGATGCTAGCGATGGCGAAGACGCATGAAGTCATCGGACCAGGGATGGCGATGATCTATCAACCCGTTGTGGACGGTGTGACCTTGCCAGATGTACCCCTGTCTGCAATCGCGCAAGGTTCAGCAAAGCAGGTTTCCGTTTTGATTGGAACGAACTTGCATGAGGGGGGCTATTTCATCCGAAAAGAATCCCATCTAATGAACAAGTCGACAGCGAGACAGGCATTGGAAATGATGACGGGCATGTCAGACATCGGCGACCTGATAGAACCTTTTCCGGTTACGATTGAGGGACAGGCGCAAATGTTGACCGATCTATTTTTTTGGCGTCCTGCGTTGGCTCTTGCTGTTGCACAGTCGGCGCATGCGCCTGTATGGATGTATCGTTTTGATTGGACATTGCCGGGGCATCCTACCTTTGGACAAGCGGTTCACGGTGCAGAGATTGCGTTTGTTTTCGATAATCTGGAGCTGCTAGATAAGCTTGGATTAGAGATTCAACCTTCGATGCAGAAGCTGGCTCAAGATATGCAGCAGGCATGGGTTGCTTTTGCACGTGATGGGAAGCCAGTGCTGTCCGAGGGGGCTTGGCCGATGTACGACAGAGAAGAGCGGACTACAGCTATTTTCCATCAGAATATTAAGGTGGAGCACGACCCTGAAGGAGATAGACGCCGTCATTTAACCGGTCAGATGACCCTATAAGTAACAAGAGAGAGAGCATATCAAGAACTCAAATGTAAAAAGCCTTCGCCCGTAATTTGTATACGGACGAAGGCTTTTGTTAGTAGTAAGTTAAATCTTAAATCGCTTAACCAGCTGTTGCAAATCCTGCGCCATGTTGGACAACTCCTGTGACGAAGAGGCAATTTCCTCCATAGCTGCCATTTGTTCCTGAGCAGCAGCAGATGTTGTCTGCGAGCTGTCCGCCGAATTGCGAGACAGGCTTGCCAAATGGGTAACAGTGGCGGAGACTTCCTCTGTACTGGCTGAGATTTGTTCAGCAGCAGCGGACACACTTTGAATTTGTTCCACGATATGAGAAGTAGAGCGCTCAATATTCGTAAATGCACCTTCTGCATCTTGGCTAATACGCATACCTTCACCTACCTGGTTACGAACATTACCGTTCATGGTAGCGGTAGAGCGTTGAATCAAATCGAGCATCTGAGTAATAATCTGACTGATGGAATCCGCGCTTTCCTTGGATTGCTCAGACAGCTTGCGTACCTCTATAGCGACTACGGCAAATCCACGCCCGGCTTCGCCAGCTCTGGAAGCTTCAATAGACGCGTTCAGAGACAACAAATTGGTTTGCTTGGCAATGGCGGCAATAGCCGTATTCATCTGCTTCGCATCGTCCGAGAGCTGGGATAGCTCATCCATTAAGCTAGCCGTTTGGCTGACAGCCTCCAGAATACGGTCCATTTGGGTCCGTACACTACTGATCATTTGGCTGCCTTGAGCCACATCATGCTCGGTTTGTCCTGCTGAATCCACGATGGAGCTTGCCGATTCGGCAATGGTGCTGACACCCTTCGCCATTTCTTCAACGGCATTAGCGGTCTGCTCGGATGCCTCGGCGCTGGTGGCTGCATTTTCCGCGGATTCCATAACCGTTTCCGCTACATGTTGTACGGACTCCGTCGTTTGCTCTGTGCTTTCCTTGATTATCAGGGAAGAGGAAGCAAGTCGGGAGGAGGTTTGGTTGACCTCTGAGACCATCGTATGCAAGGAATGCGTCATCTGGTCAAAATTCTGTGCCAGTTCGCCGAACTCATCCTTGCTGGATAGATTAACACGTTCGGTCAGATTTCCGTCACGGACGATGCGTGTTCCTGCTTGCAGCTTGCGCAGCGGAATTAAGAATGAGCGGACCATAAGCACAATGATGATCGCCGCGGCAAGTATGGAAATAACAATCACAATCAGGCTTTGTTTCAGAATTGGTTGGGCTGCATCACTATAATCCTCCAGATCCGACAGTGCGACAATGCTCCAACCGGTGAGAGGGTCCTTAAGTGTAAAGGCCAGCATATCTCGATTCATAAATTGAATTTGCGACATGGAAGGAGTATCATTTTCGACGGTTGTCGCCACTTCGGGAAGTCCTTCTATGGCGTCAGCCGCTTTTTTGCCTGTCTTGTTGAAAGCTGTTCCAGTCCCAGATACAACTTTATGTTCAGAATCAACAATAATGAGTCCTCCGCGCTCACCAATCTTAACAGACTGCAGACTTTCACTCATTTTGTCCAGGTTCAAAGCCAGGGCAACAGCTCCTTCACCGTCCTCCAGCGTTCCCGATATATTAACGACTAAATTCCCTGTCGTGACGCTGGCAACTGGAACACCGACGAATACTTTACCCTTTTCCAGCATCGCGTTTTTGTACCATTTTCTCTCCCTGGGATCATAATCGGACTCCTGTTTTTTCGGCGAACGTATGTATTGCCCCTTCTCATTGCCGAGAAGCGCTGCATCTAGCTCGGGGTGAGCCTTGACGATAACATCTAACTTTTTCTGAAGGGTCTCTTGGTTGGTACCAATGGAATCAGAATTGATTTCAGTGGTAAGCACGTCCAGGTCTTTCATAATAGGCGCTACATACTGATTGACATTGCTCCGGATCAGATACAGATTCGTGTATACGGAACCGCCCATTTGCTGACTGAGTTGGGTCGTAGCCCCCTGATAAGAAAAGTACCCGATAAGTACGCTCGGAATCAATAACACAGCTAAAAAAGATATTATTAATCTTGTCCTCATTAAATAAAACTGCTTGAGAAACCTGTTCCACCACGGAACTGTTTGTTTTGTTTTAGTCATAGTTCTTGCTCCTCTGTGTCTGATGATCACTACATTGTTTTATTCGACATAAACCGACGAATTTTATAGATGTAATCATTGGGAAACGAGAAATAGTAGCATATTTTAGACACTTTTTTTGAAAAACAGGTCTAAAGAACTATGATTAATATTAATGCGAACACATAAAAAGCCAAATCGGAGATGCAAAAGCATCTTCACAATTTGGCTTGGGTGAGTCATGAAGGGGACATTGAACTGTTAATTTTTTTGCTGACGTGAAATCATAAAGAGCGTAATCCAGATGAGCATAAAACCAGTCAATTGCGCTACAGTAACGATTTGCTGAAATGCGATCCAATTAATCACGACCCCCACCATGGGAAAGCTCAATTCTGCCATCGTAGCATAAGACGCTTTGGTCGTACTTAAGCCTTTGTAATACAGCAATAAGCTAAGAAGACCCGGAAGCAATGCCTGCAATAGCAAGTTGATAATCACAGCTGCGCCTGCCCATGTACCGGCAGGCATATTCCATGGCGCATGCTCTACAGAGGTGAGGACAATCAGCAGAGGGAGCGCCACCATGAAGCGGAGGGAGGTTACCGTTTCATATTTCATTGAACGAAGCAAGTAGCTTCCCATGACTGTCGAACCGCCCCACAGAACCGCTGCACCCAGTGCAAGTAGACTACCGACCTGGGCAAAATCACGAACATGCCCGAAGGGGAGCGACCAACCGAAGGTCAGAAGATACGTCCCGAACAGAGCGACGACAATTAATAATCCAAAATGACGCGGCAGCATTTCCTTCAATATAACGCGGGCCAGAATAATAGCGACCAATGGTTGAAGCTTCTGGAGTAAGAGTACAGCATTCAGATCACCGTTGCTGAGCGCCATGGTAAAAATCACGCTGGCCAGAGCCGAGCCGCCCCACGAGACGAACAAAATAGCGAAAACTTGACGAAGCCGTACCGCTTTGAGTTCCTCACGATGTTTCCACAGCATCGGTGTCAGAGCAAGGAAAAGCAGCATATGCTCCATTAGTACAATTTGTGTTGAAGTAAATGATTTTAGCAAAATAATACGAAACAGCGGATCAGCGCCCCACAAGGCTGCTCCTATTGCGACCAGCCAAAAACCGCTTTTCATGTGGGAGCTATGATCAAAACCTTTGGATGTTAGTACAGTAGAAGATTGACTCATACTCAATTAGCTCCTTGCGAATACAGGACCGGTGGCACAAAAACCCCCGTCTATGGCGAAAGGCCATGCAAGACGGGGGTTGATCAAATAAACTTGCCGCTTTATGCAAGTTAAATGAAGTTACTGCTACTGCAAAACCCATAACGCAGCATTCATCCACTTCGCGGCATGTTGATATTTCGATCTTCTTCCATCCGGACTTTACCGTCGGCTTTGGCATCTCACCAAATCAGTCCGTATCCTGTTGCCAGATACAGAGTCGCGGGCTTAGCTCCATGAGCCATACCGCCGGTTGGGAATCTCACCCTACCCCGAAGATCCTTATTCCGTTTTTTAATTTCTCCTATAGGATATACCTGTTTTAGAATGAAGTCCAGTGAAAAATGTGTGTATATCTAACAATGATTTTCATCTATTTTTCGAAAGCGTTTTACTAAGTTACATACTATGAAGTAATATCCTTATACTCAATGCGTCGAATCGCTGCATAAGCCACAAGCATTCCCAGTATAGAGAAGCCTATTTGCACGGGGGCTATGGAGCTAAGTGTAGCGCCGTTATTATTGGAGAAAAGCAATGCTACAATCAGGATTGAGGTCACAATGGTGGTGGGTACAGAGTATCTTCGCATCCCCATATACAGCGGAACCAGTCCCATAAAGCTGGCAGCAACGGCATTGATCAGCGTCCGTGCTGATTGTTGACCCAGTATCGAAAGAGTAAGGTTATCGGGTACAATCAAGACAAGCTGGTTGAGCAGATGAATAGCAGCCGTAATGATTATTTCCGAAATAATAATAGATAAGAAGGTAAACAGCAGCACAACCAAGAGCTTGGCGATCATCAGCTTCTGACGGTGAATCGGATACATGAACAGGATCGTAATCGATTTGGACTTAAATTCCCCTACGATAAAGCGGCACAGAAGAACAGAGGCAAACACAATAAATGTGGCTCTGACCAGCATGTCCATGAGATCGAGAAGCTGAGTGTACTGTGTAAATTCGGGTATTCCTGTACTTTGGCTGTCCAGCGCGATGATACAGAGCAACCCAAGAATGCATGCATTGGCGATCAGTGCTGAACGGATATAACCCGCCAGATGAAATTTTTTCAGCTCCAATTGCATCAATTTAAGCATGGAGATCACCTCCGTTTAACAGCCGCAAAAAGTAGTCTTCTAGCGTACTGCTTTTCTGATGAATGGAATCCACTTCTATATCATTTAAAATGAGCGTCTTCGTAATTTGTTTCTGCGGTACATTTGAGTCGTAAATACGTATATTCTGTTCATTGAGCACCCTTATATTATTCAGATTCAGATGATGGGAGAGGACGTAGGCCGCCTTTTTACAATCGTTGGTCGTAAATTCGATGTATTCCGTATTGGTTTCTCGCACCTGTTCCATCGACACTTCCTCAATCAGCCTTCCGTGATTAATCACGCCTACCGTATCCGCAATCTGCTCTATTTCCGCTAAAATATGACTGGACACGAGCAGAGTCATCCCATATTCCTTGCATAGCATGTGGAATAGTTGGCGGATTTCCTTGATTCCCACGGGGTCCAAACCATTAATCGGTTCATCCAAAATGAGTAGCTCTGGCTTAGTCGCAATAGCGCGGGCAATCCCGAGACGCTGTTTCATTCCCAGTGAAAAGTCTTTTACCGACTTGTCACCCGCATTCTGCAAGTTTACTAATTCCAG
The DNA here is from genome assembly GCF_054602585.1 of Paenibacillus sp. SEL3. Classification (NCBI taxonomy): domain Bacteria; kingdom Bacillati; phylum Bacillota; class Bacilli; order Caryophanales; family Paenibacillaceae; genus Paenibacillus; species Paenibacillus sp. SEL3. Next base: position 4,644,775 of record NZ_CM137725.1, read on the forward strand.
GGCATCTCGGACAGCCTGCTTATTATAGTAGCCCATGTATTCACAATGAAGTTCCAGATTTTGCTGCGCCGTCAGCCTGTCATAAAAAATCGGGTATTCAATAATCGAACCCATCCGTCCGAGCAGATGATACGATTTTGGCGTTAGTTTTTCACCGAATAATTCAATTTCACCCGATGTCGGCTTGAGTAAATTCGTAATCATTTTCATTATCGTTGTCTTGCCTGCCCCGTTGGGGCCGAGAAAGCCATAGGTTTCTCCCTTGCGCACATTCATGCTGACTCCTGCTACAATTTCGTTGCCCTTCAGGGCTTTGGTCAACTGATGTGTACGTATTACGTAAGTCATGGGTGTTCTCCCTTCGTATACTGCTGATAATTCAAGGATAAAGGGCGAAATGTTCATTTTTCTTTCGTGATTCTTACAAATTTATTAAGTTGAGTATGTTGAGTTCGATTAATAGTTGATTTTCTTCAATGTAAAAGAGAAGACTGTCCGCTCATAAGGTCTACTGGTCAATTGAATTTCTCCGTTCATCGTTTCAACCAGACGTTTGGCAATCGTAAGGCCCAGTCCGCTGCCTTGTACCGCCTTATTGCGGGAGTCCTCCAGTGTGTACATACGTTCAAAAACTTTATCTTGCTCAGATTCCTGTATGCCTTTGCCACGATCCCATACCTCTATACGCACTGTATCCTGCTGTTCTGACAGCGTCAGGCCTAGCGTCCGTCCATCTGCCCCGTAGCGAATGGCGTTCGAGATCAGATTATTCAGCACCCGCCCAATCGCTCCTTCGTTCCCCAAGGCATGAATGGGGTACTCCGGGATCTCAATATGCACAGTAAACCCCTGTGCAGTCAGCAGGTCATAAAACTCTAAAATGCTGCGTCTGCACAGTTCTCCCACTTCCAGTCGTGTCAACGGAATATCCGTATCATTAGCTTCCAGTTTCGCCAAATTAAAAAAGCTTCCGATCAACTCAATCGCTTCGCTTGTCTTTTGGTGAATTTTGGATAGCAGCTTTATACGTTCTTCCGGCAAAATAGTCGGATCGCCATCCAGCATCTCGGCATATCCAAGCACAACCGTAAGCGGGGTCTTGAGATCGTGTGAAATGTTCGAAATCATTTTGCGCATAGCAATTTGGCTACGGTTGTAATCTGCAGACACTCTGAGATTCAAGTCCAGCAGTCGATTAATTTCCGTCATGAGTCGTTGCAGTTCAACGTCACCTGTGACATATAGCAGCTTTTCCGCATGATTCACCGTCACTATTCGCTCTAGTAGGGCTCGGATATCCCTTATTTTGCGCTTATTGGCCATACGCTCCCGCCAAAGCCATACTATAACGACTGACATGATGAGACCGACAATCCATTCAGAAATGTTTTCGATGTTCATATCAGCCATTCTCCCATTTGTAGCCAATGCCCCATAGCGTTTTAATGTGGACAGGATGAGAGGGATCTTCTTCAATTTTCTCACGCAGGCGGCGAATATGGACGTTAATCACGTTCTCGTCGCCCATATAATCGTCCTTCCAAATAAATCCGTATAATTGTGCTTTTGTAAATACCCGGTTTGGATTGGCTACAAACAGCTTCAAAATATCGGATTCTTTGGCTGTTAGCTGAATTTCGTTTTCATTGCGTATGACTGTAAAATGATCAAAATCAATGCACAGACTGCCGTAGGTCAAAACTTGTGCTTGCGGCTGTTCCTCCTGCTGTTGCTGACGGGCATATGTAGTAGATCTTCGGATCGCGGACTGAATACGAGCGGTCATTTCCAGCATTGAAAAAGGTTTGGCAATATAATCGTCTGCCCCAAAGCCCAGTCCAAGCGCTTTATCCACGTCGCTGTCCTTGGCTGACATAATCAGAATCGGGACGGCGCTATGGGTACGAATTCGTCGAATCACCTCCATACCGTCCACCTTCGGCATCATCAAATCCACCAGTACCAGATCATAGGTATGACGTTCAAAGGCAAGAAGCCCCTCTTCCCCGTCATAGGCAGTGGTTAGGCTGTATCCTTCCTTAGTGAGTGCTTTAAGTAGCATTTCGGCAATGGATAGATCGTCTTCAATAAGTAAAATATGCTGTGGCATAGGTGTGGAACACCCCTAATTTTTAGATTAAGCTCGTGTGACGAACTGTACCTGAATTATATAGAGCAGTGGAGGGGATTTCCATAAAAAATATCCAAAGAAAAAATGGAAACTCCCTGGATCGTCCCAGGGAGTTACGTAATCAGCTGTGTCTGGCAATATATCTTTCCTCTATTATACTGAAAGAGTTTATAATCCGGTGTTTGGAATACGATGTTATGATATACGTGACATGCTTTATACAAGAAATCAGGTATGTCGAATCACGCTGCGGTACAGGAGCGTCAATAAAGGAGAGCAACGATGTTTGTCATACGAGGAACACAAAAACTGCTGAAGGAATGGGAGACTGAACCACTTCAAGTTGATATTTATCCGCCTTTAAATAGTTGGCATGCCAGCTTATTTTTACTGAATCGAAGAAAAAATATAGTGTTTATGCATGATATATCCCGCTTAAGCATCACGCTGTTTGGGATTAAAAAATCGCAGTACAAAAACTTGCCGACTCTTTTTATACAAGCCTTGAAGGAATTAATGATCAGCGAAGGGTTTGATGAGCAGATCGTGAAGGCATACACACAGGAAGGCGAGCAGATGCTGGCAACTACGACGAATAGACATAGTGTGTTGGTAACCTTAGATGAGATTATATTTATTATGAAGGAACTGGATATGGAGCATGGGTGCGAACTGGAAAAAAACCAGTGGAATAACCGGATTGTTTTCAAAACTGTTGAATACAAGTACCCTGTTGATGTTTTTAAAGAAGTGCTGGAAAAGCATTATAAACTAGAGCGTATTTGAGAAATTTATGATTTTACGAAATGAGTTCCATTTATTCCCTCTGTCCTATATAATCTAATATAGTTCTAAAAGACTATATAAAGAGAGGTAAGGGGTAAATGAAGATTAAATTAAGAAATAAAACTGGAATGATCAAGGAACGCAAAGTAGGTTTTTCATGGACTACGCTCTTTTTCGGTTTTTTCCCTGCGTTGTTTAGAGGGGATTGGAAGTGGGCTGTTATTATTTTTCTGGTATCGATCCTTACGAGTGGGGCGTCCAACTTTGTATTTTGCTTCATTTATAATCGCTTACATATTAATGATCTGCTGTCCCAAGGCTATGGCCCTGCTACTAAGAAATCCCAATCTATCCTGATTTCTAAGGGATTTATTGCTGAAAATTACGCTGCTAACTTTGCAGGTTAATTTGAGAGCTGTTTGTTAAACGAGACGTATCAAAAGGGCATCCACCAAAGTCCATACGGGCGGGGGAGGCTCTTTTTTAATAACTCACATGATAGCAACGCTTGCGATGAAATGAATCATAGCGCAATAAGCGGCACACTTTGGTAAAATAAAACGATACAGGGTTTGACACCATCGGTCAGACTTATAAAACGGGGGGTACATAACGAAAGATGAAGAGGATTATTGATATAGCCAAAGAAGCAGGAATTGAAGAAGAACATCTAGAGACGTATGGAAAATATAAAGCAAAGCTGAACCCGTCCCTGTGGGAGCAGTTAAAGGATCGTCCGAATGGAAAGCTGGTGCTGGTTACGGCGATGAACCCCACGCCAGCGGGAGAAGGCAAAACGCTGACCACCATTGGACTGTCGCAGGCGCTGAATGCGCTGGGGCATAAAACCGTTGCTGCGTTACGTGAGCCGTCCCTTGGCCCTTGCTTCGGCATGAAAGGAGGAGCAACTGGGGGAGGACAAGCCCAGATTGTTCCAGCAGAAGACATCAACCTCCATTTTACAGGTGATATTCACGCGATTTCGGCAGCGCATAATTTGCTGGCAGCGATGATCGATAACCATTTATTTCATGGAAATGCTTTGCGGTTGAAACCCGAGCGGATTGTGTGGAAACGCGCTGTAGATATGAACGACCGGAGTTTACGAAACATTGTAACCGGATTGGGGTCAGGTAATGGAGCAGTGAGAGAAAGTGGTTTTCTGATTACCTCGGCTTCAGAAGTGATGGCCGTATTATGTTTAAGTGAAGATATGGACGATCTTAAAGTGCGATTGGGTCGGATGGTGATTGGTTATAACGAAGATGGCGAAACGGTAACAGCTGAGGAACTACATGCGGTGGAAGGTATGGCTGTGCTGCTTCGGGAAGCATTGAAACCCAATCTGGTGCAGACGTTGGAGGGAACTCCAGTTATTGTGCACGGCGGACCTTTTGCGAATATTGCGCATGGATGCAGTAGTTTGATCGGTACGAAGCTAGCCCTGAAGCTGGGAGAGGTGGTTGTCACGGAGGCTGGGTTCGGGGCTGAGCTGGGGGCAGAAAAGTTTTTTGACATCAAGTGCCGTCAATCCGGTTTGCAGCCAGATGCGGCTCTGTTGGTCGTAACCGCCAAAGCGCTGAAATATAACGGCGGTGTAGCTAAAAATGAGCTGGACGCAGAAAATCTGGAGCAATTGCAACTTGGATTAGCCAACATGAATCGGCATGTACGGAATTTGCAAAAGTTTGGCGTGCCAGTACTGGTAGCGGTCAACCATTTTGTAACAGATAGCGAAGCCGAGCTGGAACTGATTTTCTCGGAATGCCTCAAGCTGGGAGTACCCGTAGAGTTGTCACAGGTGTGGGCACAGGGAAGCCAAGGGGGAGAAAAGCTGGCCCAAAGCCTGCTCAACCTGCTCCAGGAGGACAAAGCCCATTTTGCACCATTGTATGAGCATACCCTTGATTTGCAAGCGAAAATTAGTGTTATTGCGAAGGAGATTTACGGTGCGGCAGAGGTAGCTTACACTCCTGCGGCCAAACGGGTGTTGGCCGGTATGGAGCAGCTTGGTTTTGGACAACTGCCTGTATGCATGGCCAAAACGCCGTATTCTTTCTCAGATCAACCTTCTCTGCTAGGTGCACCGGAAGGCTTTACCATTCACGTGTCCAGCGTTGCTTTGTCTGCAGGGGCAGGCTTTGTGGTCGTGGAAACAGGCAATACTATGACGATGCCAGGATTGCCCAAATCCCCAGCAGCTGAGCATATGTCGCTGGAGGCAGATGGAAGCATTCAAGGTCTAATGTAGTATCTTTAGAAAATGGCAGCTTCTCAGGATGAAGTGCCAAGCAGTTTGGGCAGTGCAGTAAGCAGCTTTTGTCGGGTTATGGCATCGCTCCAGTTCCAGCGTTCAGCTTCTACGAAATATACCCGACCTTGACGTACAGCAGGGAGGCTACGCCAGAGAGGGCTGCTGATCATGCGTTCCAGCGTACGTTTGGATTCTGGGGCTGTCGGGACAAGCATAAAAATGCGGTCCCCGGCGTAATCAGGCAATTCGTTCGGATCTATTTCCGCGAAGCCGTGTCCCTCGTCGAACACCTTTTGGATCGGCTCAACGGGCTGAAAGCCCTGGGGGTGGTAGAGGGCCGATGAGAATCCGGACATACCCATGACAAAGAGCCGATCACCATGATCGAAGATGAAGACGGAGGCCGTTTCTCCGGCTGTGATTTGCGTACCGAGCTGCTGCCACATTGCCAGATTACGGGCTTTGAAGGTAGACAACCAGCGTTCGGCCTCCCGCTCCTTACCGAGCCAGGCGCCAAGTGTACGCATCCGTTCCTCCAGCGTGGCGAAGGAGTTGAAGGTGACGGTGGGGGCGATGCTGGCAATGCGCTTATATTCCTGTTCGTCCGAATTGGCGATGATAATTAGATCAGGATCAAGAGCACTGGTCAAGCGGGTGTCCAGTGGAAGGCCTACATCGGCGACATTCACAAGACGATGTTTATAGACGCTGTATTCACTGAGTTGCAGACTTCCGCCGATGGCTTTGGCCCCTAATGCCAATAGATCGCCCATCGTTTCTCCATGATAGATGATGCGGCTTGCTCGGCGCGGAATATGAATATGGTGGCCCGTCCAATCCTTGACGCGCACAGAACCGGAGACAGAAAGTGCGTACTTGCCAGGGGGAATCCCGGTCATTTGCCTAAACCGTCGATTAAAATAATATTCGTCAGAGAAACCAACCTGACGGGCTATTTCACGTAAAGGCCGTTTGCAATCCAGCAGCAGCCGCTTGGCATGATTCAAGCGCAGCTCAGTGAGGTAATGCAGCGGCTTTTTGCCTGTAATTTTACGAAACATTTGCGAGTATTGCCATATGGAAACGTTCGCCTGCTCGGCAAGCTGCTTGACGGTAATGGGCTTTTCATAGTTGTTTTCCATATATGAGAGAGTGCCTTCTACCGATGCTGGCAATGCCGGATTAGAGGTATTGTTTTGATCAATATCGGTGTGATCTTCCTGCCACAGCAAAAACAACTCTTGAAACATGATTTGCTGCCGTAATACGGATGTTTGGTTATGCGGCTGTACCGTTTGTTGGGTACTATAAAATAACTCTTCAATCAACTGAATAAGTTTGGAGGAAGAAGAGGAGACGATGTATTCGCGCGGTTCCGGCAGGACAGCTCCATGATATAGGGATGGCATGCGCGCTGCGTGTTCAGCCAAGACCATGTCCGCTTGTGGTTCCGACGGCAAAGCGATGACCTCAAACGTGATTTTGTAGTATTCAGGTACAGTTCCATTCAGGGGAGCGATTTGATAGGATTCACCTGGAGCTAGCCAATACCTATGACCTGTATGGAATAGATACTGCTCTGGGCCAATGTCCACCCTCCCTGTCCCACAGATGAACATAAGCAGACAGTGATATGAATTGGGACGTGATAATAATTCATCGGTAGGCTCACCAACTAACGCAATTTCTTTAAAATGAAAAAGCAATGAGCTGAACGGGAGAGGATATATGGACGACGGAGACTGGTTCACGGTATTGCTCCTTTTATTGAGAATGGTTATCATGTGTATATAAGTATACCTCCTTTAGGTTCAACAAAAAAGAAGCCTATCAACAAGTGTTGATAGGCTTCTCCAATTTTATTTGATGAGCTTGGGCAATTCCTCCAGCAGCCATTCTCGAGTGGAAGCATCACTTTCGGTTTTGCCAATATCCTGAATGTACACTCGCCCCTGTTTGACAGCAGGAAGCTGGAGCCACAGCTTGCTTTTCATTAACTGTTCGGTGGATTGTTTGGCTTCTGAACTTGGTGTTCTTAGTATAAAAATCCGATCTCCAGCGTATTGTCCGATCACTTCCTGAGATATTTGTACAAATCCTTTGTCTTCATCCAGTGCTTTCTGGATAGGAGGGGTAGGTTTGAAACCATTCTTTTCATACAGTATCTGTGATAGTCCGGTCCGTCCCATTGCGAATAAACGGTCACCTGGATAGTAGGTAAAGACTGAAGCTGTTTCCCCCGCCTTAACACCTTCTGCGTGAAGTTTGGTCCACATCTCCGCTTCCTTTATTTTATATTGGGCAAGCCAATCTTCAGCGTCCTTTTTCTTGTTCACAATGTCTCCGAGATGCAGCAAACGTTCGTTTAACGGAGCAAAGGTATCGAACATGATTGTAGGTGCAATTTTTGTTAACGCTGCGTATTGTTTTTCATCTGTATCGGCGGTAATGATCAGGTCGGGCTGTAGTTCCAAGGCTTTTTCCAAATTAATCGGGAACCCCAGGTCGGCCACGTTCTGAACCTGCTTTTCGTAAACCTTGCCTTCAATCATAGAAGTCGATGTACCTACAGCTTGTACGCCTAAAACCAATAAATCCCCATAGTTTTCTCCAAAGTAAGCAATGCGCCCAGGAGTCGTGGGAATATTCACTGTATGTCCCTTATAGTCTGTGTAGTCACGAGTTGTGGCAGCTTCCGATGTTTTTGTAGATGCTGTTGTGTTGCTGCTTGCACTCTGATTGTCAGACGCGCCGCATCCCAGCAGCAATGCCCCCATAAGAAAGAATAGGCAGATGAGAGCAGTGTATGGTCGAGTGGATTTTTTGTTGATTGTCGAGTTCTTGTTGGTCATAGCAACCTCCGTATAATAGAATGATTCTGAATTTTGCAAATGAGAATTATTATCACAAAAGCTATGATAAGCGCTGAACCCTCAATACTCAATGGACAAACTTGGTCAATGAATCCGATTTTGTACAAAATAAGTCTCAGGTGTTCTTAGCTCATTTCATTCTTCAAATTTTATTGATTTGTCATTTTTTATGGTATAGAATATCATTTTTATACATTTGAAAGGGGTTTTGAAATGGCATTGTTTATTACATATGTTTTACTAGGTTTCTCTATAGCACTACCTGTAGGTACAATTACGGTTGAAATGACGAAGCAAGGGCTAAAGAATGGATTCATGCATGGTTGGATTGTGGGCCTTGGGGGGATGACCATCGATTTGTTATTAATTACTGGCTTGTATTTTGGTCTGGCCTCAGTCTTGTCATTACCTGTGGTACAAGTGATTATGTGGTTCGTTGGAGCCCTTTTTTTGTGCTACGTGGGGTACGACAGCATTAAAAATGCAGATCATGATATTGCGCTAGAAGGAGAGAAAAAGACGAAATCATTATTTTCTTCCTATAAAAATGGGCTGCTTGTAGCTGTTTCACCAGGAAATTTAGTGTTCTGGGTGAGTGTTTTTGGAACTGTGCTGGCAAGCTCATTTGATCGGTCAAATACAAGTCAATTCTTGATTGTTGGCTTAGGTATTTTGTTTGGTATTCTTATCCATGATTTAGGCTTGATGACCCTCGTAGCCACAACACGGAAAGCCATGAATCGAACCGCTATCAAGTGGGTTACGATCGGTGCAGGCGTGGTTTTGATCGGTTTTTCGATTTATTTTCTGTATGAATTTATGATCACTCTCCAAAAGATTTTATAGCATTACGCAAGGATACGTTCAAGCTTGTCATGCCAGTCTGCATAAATCGAACAAGTCCTTCATAGACATGTACTAATTCATTTAAAACATGTGCTGAAGGGGTTGATGACATGCGCCGGATTTCATGGATGCTCGCCATGGTCATGTGTGTAACGCTGCTGCTGGCCGGGTGCGGCAAGAAGAGCGCGGACGATGTGGTTAAAGATTTGAGTGACGTGGTGAGCGACCTGAACAGCTACCACGGTACAGCTTTGATGACGCTGCATACCGGCGACACGCCGCAGGAATACAAGGTGGATATTTCCTACCGCAAGCCGTCCTATTACCGAATTGCCATGACGAACGAGAAAAAGGATGTTACGCAAATTGTGCTTCGTAATGATGAGGGTGTATTTGTGCTAACACCCAGCCTGAACAAAAGCTTCCGTTTCAAAAGCGACTGGCCAAACAATCAGGGTCAAGTATATTTATATGAAACGTTGGTTCGCAGCATTATCGGCGATGCCTCCCGTCAGTTGGCTACCGACGATAAATCCTATGTGTTTGATGTGGCAGCGAATTACAACAGCCATGCGCTGGTGAGACAAAAGATATGGCTGTCCAAAAATGACTATGCACCCACTCAGGTACAGGTGTCTGATGCGAATGCCAAGGTAGTTGTTGATCTGAAATTCGATCAATTTGCTTTTGATACGAAGTTTGACAAGGACTCTTTTGATATGGAGCGGAATATGGCTTCAGGTAAGACGAGTACAGGTAGCGCAGGGGCGCCATCTTCCGGAGCAGTAGATCCCAGCAGTCAGCTTGATCCTTCCGGTGCGATGGATGGGACGACTGGCGTGACGACTGGCGAACCCGGACAAGAGCAGGGGACAGCAGGGGATGCAGTCCAGCAACCGTCAGGAGAAGCCAAGGTGGACGGTACTGCCACAAACGATACGTCCAAACTGGACAAAGCAGCCAACGCAGAGGCGCAGCAACAAACCCCGGGCACATCGGATGCCGCAAACGGAACGTCAGCGGGAACGGATGCGGCAGAAGCTGTGATGGGTGAGTTCGGCTTGATCGAACCGTCCTACACGCCAGCCGGAGTACAGATCAAGGATACGCCGGAGCTGGAGGATAATGGTACACATGCCGTGATGCTGCGGTATAGTGGAACATATAATTATACCATTGTGGAGGCACGTCCAAAAGATCGGGCGGTCGCACTGGCCGCAGGCGAACTGGTTGATATTGGAGGAAGCTTCGCCGTGCTGACCGGAAGCGAACAGCAGACGATGACCTGGATGAATGACGGAATCGAGTTCAGAATCACCAGTGCTGACCTGCCTGTGAGCGAAATGATACAAATTGCCGCTTCTATACAGGATCAATCGGGTAAATAAAATTTTATAGACGGATGCAGACGGTCTAGAGTGTAAAAATGCTCTGCTGCCGCCCGTATCCGTCTTTTGTTCATTCGCAGTCTAAGATGTGCATCGCTTGTATATCCTGTTCTATTGTAGAGATGGTAGAGGAGGCTGGTAAAGCCCCCCTGCCATTGACAGCCACGTTTTTGAACATTACCATTAACCTTTGGAAGCAAGCACTTTTGCCACACTCCGAATGGTAAAGGTTATGTTACAGGCTAACAATTGAAGAAGGTGACTGGATTTGCAAGCACAATACAGATCGACCCGGGCCGAAATCAACCTGGATCACCTTGGCGCCAACTATGAAGCTTTTCGCAAGGCATTGCCAGCGGATAAGCTGATACTGGTCTGTGTCAAGGCTAATGCCTACGGACACGGTGCCGTGGAAATTTCAAAGGAATTGGAACGCCTTGGTGCGGATTATTTGAGCGTCGCTTTTCTGGATGAAGCGTTGGAGCTTCGTCATGCGGGGGTTCAGCTACCGATTCTTGTACTCGGCTATACCCCACCGGAAGCTGTACAAACGGCTTGGGAGCATGATATCTCATTGACTGTGTTCAGTGAAGAAGTGCTGGAGGGTATCCGCAGACTGGACTGCCAAGGAAATGAACGCAAGCTGAAGGTGCACATCAAAATAGACAGCGGCATGGGAAGACTGGGTTTGCTGCCTGGAGAAGAGGCTATGGCTTTTGTCCGGCAGGCTCACGAATTAGAGCAGGTGCTGCTGGAAGGCATGTACACCCATTTTGCCCGCGCGGATGAAGAAGACAAAAGCTATACACTGCTACAATATGATCGGTTTCGGGGCGTGGCGGAAGCGCTAAGGGAACAAGGTATCACCATTCCCATTATACATACGGCCAATAGCGCCGCTACCATTGATACCCCTTCTCTTTCCCCCAATATGGTGCGGATTGGTATCAGTATATACGGTCTGTATCCGTCTGATGAGGTTAACCGGCAAGCCATTGAACTGCTGCCTGTATTGTCATTGAAGACGGCGGTGGTTTATACCAAGACGCTTCCTCCCGGCTGGGGAGTTAGCTATGGCACCCGGTATGTGACTTCCAGTGAAGAACGGATCGGTACACTGCCAATCGGCTATGCGGATGGATACTCCCGCATGCTGAGTGGGAAGATCGAAGTATTGATACGCGGTCGCCGCGTCCCGGTACTCGGCACGATTTGCATGGACCAGTGTATGGTATCCTTACAATCTTTCGCAGAAGATGCGGAAGAAATCCAAACCGGCGAAGAGGTTGTTCTCATCGGTCAGCAGTCCGGCGAAACTATCGCGGCGGATGAGCTGGCATCCAAGCTTGGTACGATCCACTATGAGGTGATCTGCATGATCGCAGACAGGGTACCGCGTGTATACACACGAGGTCATGTTCCTGTTATTCGAGTGAACTCGCTTCTTCCAACCCACTGGAATTAATTTCATAACGCAAATTACCGAATAAAAGCAGGAGTTTTCGCAGAACGTCCCGAAATATGTATAAAGGAAAGAAAAGAGCGCTATAACTGTCAAAAGACGCATCAGGCTCCGCTGACACTTGTATTTCGGGGATCAAACGCCTGTACGAAAACGAACTGCGTAGTTTATAATGGAATGCAGCATAGATGATATACGAATATCATATACATTCTTGTATTCCGTTTGAATAAATTACCGGGAATAACGTTATAATGGTACAATGGCGACAAGGTTTTGGGGGTGGAAGAGAAGTTGGCCAATTTGCAGAACACCAAAAGAATAATGATCAGTTTGCCAGATCATCTCTTACAGGAAGTGGACGGGATCGTAGCTATGGAAAATTCCAACCGCAGTGAATTTATCAGGCAGGCCATGAAGCTGTATGTAGGCGAACGTAAAAAACGTTACATTCGTGAAGCTATGCAGCGTGGATACATGGAAATGGCTAAAATTAACTTGACCATGGCATCCGAAGCCTTTCACGCGGAGGAAGATGCAAACAGCACCTTGGGCCGTACAGTTAGCGGGGTGTAATCCATATTGATCGTAAAGCGCGGCGACGTTTTTTTTGCAGACCTTTCACCCGTAGTCGGTTCCGAGCAAGGTGGCGTCAGACCTGTGCTGATCATTCAAAATGATATCGGCAACCGGTTTAGTCCTACCGTGATCGTGGCAGCTATCACCGCTCAGATTCAGAAGGCAAAGCTGCCTACACACGTGGAAATCGACGCGGCGACGCATGGCTTTGATCGTGATTCTGTTGTTCTTCTGGAGCAAATTCGGACGATCGACAAGCAAAGGCTTACCGACAAAATCACCCACTTAGATGAAGAAACTATGCGCAAAGTGAGCGATTCGCTACAAATCAGTCTCGGTTTGATTGATTTTTAGCGTGATGGAACGACGAGTGAAACGGGAAAAGGGCAGCGCTTGGGCGCTGTCCTTTTGCGTGTCTGATGAAAAATGCAGGTAGGGCTTGCTCTAACGGCACCTGCTGGCGCTTTGAATCATTTTTTGTGATAATGAAAGACATGCTGTATGACAAGAGTTGTGAGGAAGAAGGGATAGGTTTGTCTAACGAGGAAACGAAGACGGAAATCCGGCAGGAGCCGAACGAAGCAGAACGCCAAGAGCGGATTGTCAAACAAGTGGCGAGAGAGCTGTCGCTGGCACTCAAGCAAATCCGGACAACGATCAGTTTGTTGGATGAAGGGAATACAATTCCTTTTATCGCGCGTTATCGTAAGGAAATGACAGGAGAGCTGGATGAAAATCAGCTACGTGAAATTGAAGATCGTGTAGTGTATTTGCGTAATCTGGAGGATCGTAAGGTAGAGGTCATCCGCATTATTGATGAGCAGGGCAAGCTGACGGAAGACCTGCAGGCGGCTATCACCTCTGCGGTTAAACTTCAGGAAGTGGAGGATCTGTACCGTCCGTATCGGCAAAAGCGCAAAACCCGCGCCAGTGTAGCAAAGGAACGGGGACTGGAGCCGCTGTCCATCTGGATCTGGAGCCAGCCGAAGCAGGGCGATGCTCTGAAAGAAGCCGAGTCTTATGTAAATGCGGAACTGGGAGTGGACAGCGCTGAGGCGGCCATCCAAGGAGCCTTGGACATTTTAGCTGAAAATATAGCGGATGATGCGGCTATTCGCCAATGGGTACGCCGATATACGCTGGACCATGGTATGCTGACCTCCGAAGCGAAGGACGCAGAGCAAGAATCCGTGTATGAGAACTACTACAGCTATCGTGAACTCGCTAAGAAAATGCCACCTCACCGTATTCTGGCGATTAATCGCGGGGAGCGGGAAGGCATTCTTAAGGTTGGTCTGGAGGTAGTGCCAGATTCTATTTACAATTACGTGGCAGGCCAAGTGATTAAAGGATCGTCTGTCGTGCAAGATCTGCTGCGCAGTGTCATTGAGGATGCGTATAAAAGACTTATCGCGCCGTCTATCGAGCGTGAAGTGCGCGCTGAAATGACGGAGAAGGGCGAGCAGCAGGCGATCTCCATTTTTGCAGGCAACTTGCGCAGCCTGTTGCTACAGGCTCCGATCAAGGGCCGACGTGTGCTCGGTGTCGATCCGGCCTATCGGACAGGCTGCAAGCTGGCGGTTGTCGATGACACCGGCAAGCTGCTCGAAGTGGCTGTGACGTATCCGACACCACCGAACAACAAGAAGCGCGAGGCTGCTGAAAAGTTCAAGCAGCTGATTGCCCAATACGGGATCGAATTGATTGTCATTGGTAACGGAACCGCTTCGCGCGAGACAGAGCAATTCGTAGCGGAAGTCATCGCGGACATTGGTGACAGCAGTCTAGCGTATCTGATCGTCAATGAGGCGGGCGCAAGCGTATACTCTGCCTCCAAGCTGGCACAGGAGGAATTTCCCGATTTGGACGTGGCCGAGCGCAGTGCGGCTTCCATCGCACGTCGTGTGCAGGACCCGCTGGCTGAGCTGGTCAAGATTGAGCCGAAGGCTATTGGTGTAGGCCAATACCAGCATGATGTGTCGCAGAAACATCTGGATGAAAGCTTAAAGGACGTTGTCGAATCAGCCGTTAACCATGTCGGTGTAGATGTGAACACGGCTTCTTCTGCGCTGTTATCCTATGTAGCAGGGATCAATGCGACGATTGCCAAAAACATCGTTAAGTACCGTGAGGAAAACGGTAAATTCAGCAACCGTCGTCAGTTGCAGAAGGTGCCGCGTCTTGGTGCAAAAACCTACGAGCAATCTGTTGGCTTTATCCGTATACCGGGTGGAGAAAATCCGCTGGATCGCACACCGATTCACCCTGAATCCTATGCTGTCGTAGACCGCCTGTTGGCGGAACTGGCCATCGATGCCCACGATCTGGGCACCAAGGCTGCAACGGAAGCACTGAACGTGTCCAACATTGACGAACTAGCTGCGAAGCTGGAAGTCGGCGTGCCGACACTGAAGGATATTCTGGACAGTCTCCAGCGTCCGGGCCGTGACCCGCGTGACGAGCTGCCGTTACCTGTATTCCGCAAGGATGTGCTGAAGATCGAGGATCTGGCACCGGGTATGGAGCTTCAGGGAACCGTCCGCAATGTCATTGATTTTGGCGCGTTTGTCGATATCGGTATTAAAAGTGACGGGTTGGTTCATATTTCACAGCTGCGCAGTGGCTTCGTAAAGCATCCGATGGATGTCGTATCTGTCGGTGATAACGTAACGGTGTGGGTGTTAAATGTTGATTTGAAAAAAGGCAGGGTTGGTCTGACGATGAAACCTCCTGCAGAGGCGCAATCGCAGGCATAATACTTTAAATAAAACTGTGCAACCTTCTTGTGAAGGGTTAACAAAAGCCGGAATCTCCGAACTGCATCGGAGATTCCGGCTTTCATTTTGGATGCCTTTAGCTTTTACCCGTTGTTGGCATCGAACTCCACGCCAGGTGCTTTATGATAAAAAAACCAACAATCGTTCAACAGTTTAATTTGGCGCCGGTCCTTTTTGTAAAAGGCCCGCATGAGCTGATTGCTGAGCCATTGAGGCAAGCCGATCTCCTCCTCTGCGTTACATCTGTATGCTTAGCATATGGGGTGGGTACCTAAAGTGTGCTTATGAATTGGGGGTTAGACTTCGGTCGTTATTTTATAATATGCTTGTCAGTAAGGAGCAAAGGAGGAGAGACCGTAAGGATGGAGTCCAAGTCCCTGAACAATTCAATGAACCATTCAATGAGCCATTCTATGAGTAATGAAGAGCTTCAAGAATGGGTAGAGCGCATTTCGCTGGAGAGCTTCGGTGTGCCGTTTCGACATCAAGCCACCTTTAATGTACGTCTGTCTTCCACAGGCGGTAGGTATTTTATGAAAAGTCATCATATTGAAATTAATCCACATCAACTCGCAGCTTACGGACGTTCTGAGGTGGAGAAAATTATTAAGCATGAGCTGTGCCATTATCATTTACATTTGCGCGGGATGGGCTATCAGCATCGAGATGCTGACTTCAAAGCATGGTTGGCCCGTGTAGGAGGAAGCAGGCATTGTCAGACTCTGCCGGGAAGAACGGAACGTAAGCCTCAGCCTTATCGTTACAAGCTAGTATGCGTTTCCTGTAAACAGGAGTATATGCGCAAGCGTAAGATGAATCCTCAGCGATATCGCTGTGGGAAATGTGGAGGTAAGCTTCGCCTGTTGGCACTTGACGGCACCCCCTGAATCATGGTAAATTAACCATACTGTAAGATAATTTACAGTAATGTTCCCTGATAGCTCAGTTGGTAGAGCACTCGACTGTTAATCGAGTTGTCACAGGTTCGAGTCCTGTTCGGGGAGCCATGGAGAGGTACCCAAGTGGCTATAAGGGGACCCTCTGCTAAGGGGTTAGGCTGCGAAAGCGGTGCGAGGGTTCGAATCCCTCTCTCTCCGTTGGTATTTTAAGTAGAAAAAGGACGCTCGTATGCATTGTAATGATGCTTGCGAGCGTCCTTTTTGTCTAGATCTGCTTTGAAAATAACGGTGGACTGAAATTCGTTTAAATGGAGAGACGAACGTGCTGCGTACGCCATGAAGCGACGTCAACCTGTCTTGTAAGCAGCCAATGACTTCTATTTCACAGTGTCAGCCTCAACTGTCTTAAGTATGTTCAACAGAGCATGAGCGACGCCATCTTCCGTATTAGTCAGAGTCACTTCGGAGCAGACGGCCTTAATGTCGTCTTTTGCATTGCCCATGGCAATGCCTCTTCCTGCCATTGTCAGCATGGAGATATCGTTGTAACTGTCCCCAATCGCTACAGCTTCCTGCATGGGAATGCTCAGATGATTCGCCAGATAACGCAATGCATTACCTTTAGACGCGTCCTTATGCTCGACTTCAAAGTTACGGTCTGAAGAGATGACCATGTTCAGGCCCTGAAAACTTTGGTAACGCTCACGGCCCCGATCCAATTTGGCTTGATCAAAGGAGAAACAGAGCACGTTATAAATCTCTACATCCAGTGGAATGTCCTCATATGAAGCGATGCGGGTATGTCCGGTCTGTTCATATTGTTTTTCGGCTGCGTGTAATAATGTATCTAGCGAAATATCCGGGTTGGCGCTCAGCAATCGATCCATTTCAACAGCAAGTAGCTGATGTCCGTTTTGTGGAGAATAAATAGCGCGGTCTGTCATGACCTCATAGTAAAAGTCGTTATCGTGCAGCCAGCTCAGCACTTCAAACGTTTCACTGCGGCCCATAGGAGTAGAGGTTAACTGACGACGATGCACATCGTGTACGGTTGCGCCGTTTGCTCCAATGACGGGAGTTATAAGTTCTGCTTCCTCTAGCTTTGTCCAGGCGTCATAAGCGGCTCTACCGGTGGCAATTGTCACCTGAACGCCTTGCTTTTGTGCTTGGCGTATAGCCTCCGCGTTCACTTTGCTTATTTTTCCTTCCTCGTTCAGCAGTGTTCCATCCATATCAATCGCAAACAGTTTCATTTCTCTCCAACTCCTGTCTTTCGATATCTCTGTGATAAATCTTGAGTTCTAGCTAAGCAGTTTCATATTTCATGAGGGGACAACAACTTCAATATCATGATGTTGCAAAATTTCCAGCATTTCTGGTTCTGGCAAGCGATCGGTGATCACGATATTAACTTCAGATAAATCAGCAAAACGATACGGGAAATTAATTCCGAATTTCGAATGGTCCGCAAGGATGATCACCTGATCCGCCTGTTTCATCATCTGATGCTTCAGCATACCGTCTTCTTCATGAATCAGGCTTAGTCCGTGAGATGATATGCCTCCAATCCCGATAAAAGCTTTGTCTACAAAATAGTGAGACAAAGTGGCGATTACGGACGAGCCATATACATATCGGTGTTCTTTTTGCAGGCGGCCTCCCAACAGATGAATGGAGACACCGTCTTTTCCAGATAGTACGTCAGCCTGATTAATTGAATTGGTGATAACCGAACATTCCTGCACATTCAGTCTTTCTGCACACGCCTGTACGGTGGTAGAGGAATCCAATATAATACGATCCCTATCTCGTACCATGTTGGCAGCCAATTGTCCGATCACTTGTTTCTCCTCAGATACAGTAAGCAGTCTTTCGTTATAATTTCCAATTGGATCGTGATGCAGTTTAGGGAGAAGGGCGCCGCCGCGGGTGCGAATAATTTTTTGATGCTCCTCAAGTTTTACCAGGTCTCGACGGGCCGTATCCCGTGAAACATTAAAAATTTCACAAATATCATCCACCGAAATACGCTTGTGAAGCTGTAAGTAATCAACGATTTTTAACATTCGTTCTTCCTGATACATAGAAAGCTCCTCTGATATATAATGATTTCGGTATCTCGTAAGTGATTATAAGTAAATATAAGTGATATTGCAATCATTTATCATAATTTTTCAGGGATTAGATGATTATAGATAAGTTAATGTAAGTGAACATGCATTTTATAATGATAAAAACTGCTTTTTTTAAAATTTCAAAAATAAGTATTGCCATTTGTTATTCTATTTGATATACTCTTTTTTGTCGCCAAGTTGGCGCATAATAATAAGGCCCGTTGGTCAAGGGGTTAAGACACCTCCCTTTCACGGAGGTAACAGGGGTTCGAATCCCCTACGGGTCATTGTTGTCTTTATAGACTACATGTTGCATGCTTAAGGGAAATTCCTGAGGTCTGGTCTAATGGCGGACAGCTTGGATGAACAGCATGAGCCATTAGCTCAGTTGGTAGAGCACCTGACTTTTAATCAGGGTGTCGAAGGTTCGAGTCCTTCATGGCTCACCATTTATATTTTGTTATGCGGTCGTGGTGGAATGGCAGACACGCTATCTTGAGGGGGTAGTGAGCGTACGCTCGTGGAGGTTCGAGTCCTCTCGACCGCATCAATGGAATGAACGGAAAAGTCTCTCGCGGTAGAGGCTTTTTTTATTTGTGTAATGATGTAATAAAGTAATGATTATGATGAAATAATGATTCCATAGTATAATATAACGCCATAATGTTATAGAATGATAAGTATAAACTTATGAAGTGACGGTGAAAAATATGGACACTCAACTGTTAGGAAATATATCAGAAAATATTTTGGGCTTGTTTCCGATTGTGAAGAAGAAATTTTTCACCTACGGTCCGCTCGATTTCCCATTACACTTGTCGCCTAATAACTTTCAGGTGCTAATGCTCCTGCGTGAAGTACGTTCGTCTACGGTATCTGATTTATCCAAACAGCTCAATGTCTCACGTCCGAACATGACTCCTCTTCTGGACAAACTGGTGGAGCATGGGTTGGCTGACCGCCAGTCGTGTGATTCGGATCGCAGAGTCGTGAATGTGGCGATTACACAGGAAGGCGATGCTTTTTGTGAACAGGTATTTCATACCTTCTCCAATAAAATTCAAGAAAGACTGGTGTATCTGCCAGAAGAAGATTTATTGCATCTGAGTGAAACTTTGAATGAATTGAAGCATATTTTACTTAAAATCGACAACTCTGCTACGTGATTGGCGTAAGTGGACTGGCTTAAAGACCGCCCTTTCTTCGGAAAACAGGCGGTTTTTGTTGCGTGTTGTGGTATAATGGAAACCAACATACATAATTCGGTAATTTTAGCATACGTGATCTTTGAAATGGGAACAGAGAACATGATATCGTTATTTGAGAGCCTGCTAGGGAGGAAGGAACTTCTATGCAATCTATTTACCATCGCATCGAGGAACTCATCAAGGAACGGGGAATGACGAAAAAGGCGTTCTGCCAGCAGTTAGGCATTAGTACAGGGAACTTCGGGGATTGGAAAAGAGGAAAAACGACGCCGGGCACGAATAAACTCATTGAAATCGCTTCTTTTTTTGATGCGAGTCTGGACTGGATTATGCTGGGTCGAGATATACAGGGTGAGGTGCTAAAGGAGTCGCAAGACCCTTATTTTTTTGACGCTTCAGGGCAACTGAATTGCCAGGGGGAACCGCTTAGTGAGGCGGAAAGAAATTTTATACTTGAGTATATTGAATTTACCCGCTTTCGTAAAGAGAAAAACCAGCGCAATTCTACTATGGGGTAATGGTTGCTTAGGATTTAATGGGGATTACTAATGAGTAAGGCTGAAAAATGAAAATTATTTCAGAAAAAGTTACTGTTTCGGAGGGGAAACATTTTGGGAGATCAAACTATTTATCAACGGATTGAAGCTTTGATTAAAGATCGGGGAATGACCAAGAAGGCATTTTGTGAAAAGCTTAAAATCAGTTCAGGGAATCTCGGTGATTGGAGAAGGGGGAAAACAACGCCGGGTACCACTCATTTAATTCAGATTTCGGACTTTTTTAATGTATCGCTCGATTGGTTAATGAAAGGGATTAAGCCGGGAGAAGGCGTACTTCAGGAGCAGAAGGCTGCTTATTTTTTTGGAGTGATGGGGCCATTGAATTGCCAGGCAGAAGATCTTGAGACGGAAGAACAGAATTTTATTTTAGAATATGTTGAATTTGCGAAATATCGTAAGCAAAAAAGTGAGAAGGATAAAACAAAGCCGGAATGATTTTTTTGGCTAAAGATTGTCTGGGTTGAAAACCCGTAAACGAACTGGAGGGGTTCGCTTTACGGGTTTATTTGGTTTCTTGGTGATATGGAATGACCTGTATGTAACTGGAATGCTTGTTGGATTTAGAGTGGCGATGCCTCCTTATAATCGTTATCGTCGATGTTCAGAATTGCAGCAACTTGTTTTCTGTACCTTTGTGCTTTGCGGGTGCCGTGAATCAGATTGGACAAGCGTGAAGGCGGAATATTGTGTGTCTCACAAAATGTTTTCTGATCCAGTCGAAGTTCGACAAGCCGTTGTTTGATGGCCCACCCGAAGGAGGTGACAGGCATTTTGTTGTTCAAAAGAAATCGCCCCTTACGGATTCTTACGGAATAATTGGTATGTTATAATAATCATCAGTAAACATGTTAGAATTAACCATCTGAAACTATGATACACTTTTATACGTGTTTTTACAATCGTAAATACGTTATTTCGTCAAATTAATTACTTAGTTAAGTGCTAGGTGGTTCTGATAATCCGTAAGGGGGCAACATTAATGCATAGTTCAGCAAGCGGTTATCTTTATGCAGGACGGTATTATTATCGCTCATATATGTAAGTTAAAATAATTATAATATTTTTGTTTACAAATAGTTGATGAGAGAGTATAATAAATCTGTTGCCTCAATACATTATGATTTGCGGTCGTGGTGGAATGGCAGACACGCTATCTTGAGGGGGTAGTGGGCGTACGCCCGTGGAGGTTCGAGTCCTCTCGACCGCATTATATGCAAGATCTAGTTAAAAAAGCATCCTGACACGGTTTACGTGAAAGGATGCTTTTTTTTATTAAGCATTTTTCGTTATATTCTTTAGCCACGGAAGCCACGGTTGCAACAGGTCGTTTATTAACTGTGATAATGAAGAATATCAGTTTTGCTGCAAAAGCTTCTCTATATCTCCCGCCAGCTTATCTGGCGTGGTTTGCGGTGCATAGCGCTTAAATACGTTACCTTCTCTTGTAATTAAGAATTTAGTGAAATTCCATTTGATCGCTTTGGACCCTAATACCCCCGGAGCTGTTTGGGTCAGGTAGCGAAATAAGGGGTGTGCTTGATCGCCATTGACATCTGTCTTGGCGAACATCGGAAAGGTGACACCATAATTGATCTGGCAAAACTCGGAGATCTCCTCATTGGAACCTGGCTCTTGTTTGGCAAACTGGTTGCTGGGAAATCCCAAAATTTCGAGCCCCTGTTCATGATACTGGTCATATAGCTCTTGTAGCGCTTTGTATTGGGGGGTTAACCCACATTTGCTGGCAGTGTTCACGATAAGAAGAACGTTCCCTTCAAATGTGGATAACGGAATTTGTTTCCCTTGCAGGGTTTGCGCATCATATTCATAAACGGTCATAGCATCTCTCCTCATTCAATATTCAGCAATTAAATTTTAGACAATTTAAAGAAGGGTTGCAAGCCTGGAAAAGCTGTATAAAGCCTTCAGGCGCTGTAAAATCGTATTTTGCTCAAAACAGTAAATCGCACCGCAAATGGAGCGAATTAAGGTGTTTCTTCTTATAAAAGCGGGTTCAATCGGTGTTTAGCTGGTACATATAGCGTATTTTCTTCTCTTTTTACAAAAAAAGGCCAATAACGCTTTACCCTACGCCAATATTGACATGCTTGTCATTTTCAAAAAGGGATGAAAAACAGAGATTAAAGGAGATGTGAGAAGCATAGTTGCATTGTAAGCGTTATTATTAATCTTCTATGCTCTAAAGCCCGATTTATAACCCTGCAGTTGAGCTTTACAGTCTTCCATGCGCGGGTGTATGATTCAAGACGTAATTTCAAATTAACTTGAATGAAGCAACAACGAAATGTCTATAGCGCTGAATTTTGCAGTTGCAAAAGCGGGGGAACCAATCGAGACTGTACGGCTTTGGAAGCCGTGTGTCTCATGGGGTGAATTTTCCGGTCAAGTGCCAGAAATAGGGCGACTCTCACGTCCGAATCCGACAGCTAACCTCGTAAGCGTACAGGGAGAGGCAACAAACCGCCGTGTGCAGCCATGGTTTATTTTATCATGGATATGTCAGAAGCCGGAGGAAAGCCTTTTTCCTTCGGCTTCTTTTTGTTGTCTTTTTATACCGGGAGAGGAGCTACTGATGGAAGGTCGGTTAATTATTGTCACTGCACCGAATGAAGCGGGCAGAAGTTTTGTGAAATTGCTTATTTTCAAAAAATTGGCGTTTGCAGTTCTCACGAATAGCGCCCAGGAGGAACGACAGCTCAAAAAAATGGGTGTGGAGCACATTGTCCGCATCAATACCATGCAAGCGGGAAAATGGAATTTTCCAAAAAAAGAAATTGGTAGTGTGTATTTGTTCGAGAACAGCTTGAATCTGACTTGCCGTTTCCTGCAAATATGTCGACCACTAACATCGGAATCGATCTATGTTATTACACACGGCTGTAATCCACAAGGAATTTATCGGGGATTGGGAGCGGACCATGTGATCTACACATTGAACGGAGAGGTGGGTTTTCTGCTGAACGGATAAGCACTTATGACATAGTTGTTTTATGATTTTATGATGGAATAAGAATGGCGATCTGAGGATCGATACGGAGGGTATAAACATGATGGATATATACATGCTGCTCGTCATGGCTGTGAGTTATGGAGTGATACTGCTGTTTGTACGCTGGTGTGATGCGCAGACCTCTAAAGGAGGACGAAGAGGATGATCGTTATACTCGGGCTTACGGCTATTGTGTTTATGTATTTAATCTACGCACTCCTGAACCCTGAAAAGTTCTAGTCACTTGTAGGGATAGAGCGGGCGAAGAACAACAGATCTGAGCATTAAAGCATCATTGGTAGCAGGTTTTCGCAAACGTGTGCACTTCATAGATGGTCTAATCGGGTCTGTTGTTCCAAACGCAGGAGCATTTTGAAGGAGGAATAGAGGATGGAGCTGCTTCAAATTGGAATTGTGATCGTTATATTGCTGCTCTTGGTAAAGCCAATGGGTACATATATGTATCATGTATTCTCGAATGAACCGAATCGGACGGATCGGATTTTTGGCAGAACAGAAAAGCTGATTTATAAGGTAGTAGGCTTGAAGAAAGTGGAGAGCATGCGTTGGACTACGTATGTTATGAGTTTCATTGCTACGAACGTCGTGCTTGTGGCAATCAGCTACTTGCTGTTGCGTTTACAGGGAATGCTTCCCGGTAATCCGGCTGGAAACAGTAATATGGAAGCATCACTAGCTTTTAATACGGTAATCAGCTTTATGACGAATACGAATCTCCAACATTATAGCGGAGAAAGCGGGCTTACGTATCTGACACAGATGGCGTTCGTCACGATGATGATGTTCACTTCGGCTGCTTCCGGTTTTTCGGTTGCTGCGGCTTTTATGAGAGGATTGACGCGGCGCGGTGAAGGGATGGGCAATTTCTTTCAAGATTTTATTAAAGCTATTATAAGGATTTTCCTGCCGCTGGCCTTTGTGCTTACGCTGGTGCTGGTGGGATTGAAGATACCACAGACGCTACAGCCTACGGCGGATCTTACGACGCTTAGCGGAACACAACAGCAAATTTCTATGGGACCTATTGCTTCTCTGGAGTCCATCAAGCATTTGGGGACGAACGGAGGCGGTTATGCGGGAGCTAACTCTGCGCATCCTTTTGAGAATCCAAGTCCTTGGACGAACGTGCTGGAAATTTTGGCAATGTGGGTAATGCCGGCTTCGTTGCCGTATACCTTTGGATTGTTTGCCCGTAATCGTAAGCAGGGCTGGATTATTTTTAGCTCCATGATGGTATTGTTTCTAATTTTTCTATCCATTACGTATGTGTCTGAGAAGACAGGTAATCCGTTAATCCAGACACTGGGTGTGGATGCTTCTCAGGGAAGCATGGAAGGGAAAGAGGTTCGTTTCGGTATTGGACAATCGGCTTTATTCACTGCGGTCACAACAGCGGCAACGACAGGTTCGGTCAATAATATGCATGATACACTAACCCCGCTAGGTGGCATGGCTGCTTTGGGAGAAATGATGCTAAACGTCATTTTTGGCGGCAAGGGTGTCGGGCTGATGAATATGCTGATGTATGCGATTCTGGGTGTGTTTATATGCGGACTGATGGTCGGGAGAACTCCGGAATTTATGGGAAGGAAAATTGAAGGCAAGGAAATGAAGCTGATCGCCATTGCCATTTTGGTACATCCGTTTCTCATTCTCGCCCCAACTGCGCTTGCGTTTATGAGTCATTGGGGATATGATGCGGTCACTAACCCTGGCTATCACGGGTTGACTCAGGTGCTCTATGAATATGCGTCATCTGCCGCAAATAATGGTTCGGGGTTTGAAGGTATTTCAGATAACAACGTATTCTGGAATGTAACAACGGGGATGGTTATGTTCTTCGGGCGATATGTATCTATGATTGCATTGTTGGCTGTGGCGGCTTCGTTGAATGCCAAAGCGCCGACTCCGGTGACGACGGGGACACTGCGCACGGACAACAAGTTATTTGGAGCCATTCTGATCGGAGTCGTGCTGCTGATTGGTGCGTTGACCTTTTTACCTGTCATCGTATTGGGACCTGTTGCTGAATTTTTGACCATGTGAAGAAGAAAATGAGAATGGATGAACGGGGTGTTTGACCATGAAGGAACAACGCAAACACATGCTGGACAGAAGCATCTTGAAGCATGCGATCAAGGATAGCTTTATAAAATTAAATCCGATGATGATGATGAAAAATCCTGTCATGTTCGTCGTGGAGATCGGTACATTGGTCGTGCTGCTAATGTTACTGTTTCCCGGTTATTTTGGAACTGACAAGGAAATAGGCTTTAACCTGGCCGTGTTTGTTATTCTGTTGTTTACGTTGCTTTTTGCCAACTTTGCCGAAGCGCTCGCGGAGGGGCGGGGTAAGGCACAAGCTGCCTCTTTAAAAAAATCCAAGCAGGACACGCAAGCTAACAAGCTCGTCGGAAATGACATTCAGGTGGTTAGCTCAACCGAGTTGCGTAAGGGGGACGTAGTTATTGTCTCCCAGGGTGAAATGATTCCAAGCGATGGTGAGGTCATTGAAGGTTTGGCTTCGGTGGATGAATCTGCAATTACGGGAGAATCGGCTCCGGTCATCAAGGAATCGGGTGGTGATTTTTGCTCGGTAACCGGCGGAACGCGAGTGGTTAGTGACCGGATTAAGGTGCGGATTACGACAGAGCCGGGCGAGACATTTATTGATAAAATGATTTCGCTCGTGGAAGGCGCTCAGCGGCAAAAAACGCCGAATGAGATTGCGCTGAACACTTTGCTGATTAGCTTGACGATTATTTTTCTAATTGTGGTAGTTACGCTAGCGCCGATTGCCCGTCATTTTAACATTGATTTGCCTGTTCCTGTGCTGATTTCGTTGCTAGTCTGTCTGATTCCAACCACGATTGGAGGACTGTTGTCAGCCATCGGGATTGCCGGTATGGACCGGGTCACCCAGTTTAATGTGCTAGCCATGTCAGGCAAGGCGGTAGAAGCTTCTGGGGATATCAACACGATGATTCTGGATAAAACAGGTACAATCACCTTCGGGAACCGGATGGCGAGTGAATTCGTGCCTGTAGAGGGCGTGGAGAAGGCAGAGCTAGTGAAGTGGGCAGCGACTAGCTCTATGAAGGATGAGACGCCAGAGGGTCGCTCGGTTCTCGAGTTGATGCGCAAACAGGAGCATACGTTGGATGAATCCTTGGCGGCAGGTGGAACCTTTATCGAATTCAAGGCGGAGACCCGGATGAGTGGTCTGGATCTGGCCGATGGACGAAAGGTACGCAAGGGCGCAGTGGATTCCGTTCGGCAATGGGTCGTATCGCAAAATGGCAGTGTTCCAGCCGATCTGGAGGAAAAAGCGAATCAGGTAGCCTCTGAAGGAGGTACACCGTTGGCAGTCGCGCTAGATGATCAGATATACGGTATTATTTATTTAAAGGATACAGTGAAGCCAGGCATGAAGGAACGGTTTGATCAGCTCCGGGAAATGGGTATCCGTACGATCATGTGTACCGGAGATAATCCGCTGACAGCAGCTACAATTGCTCGAGAAGCGGGTGTGGACGACTTTGTAGCTGAGAGCAAGCCGGAGGACAAAATCGCGGTTATCCGACGTGAGCAGGAACAGGGTAAGCTGGTTGCCATGACTGGAGACGGCACCAATGATGCACCTGCGTTGGCGCAAGCCGATGTAGGTCTTGCCATGAATAGCGGCACAGTCGCGGCCAAAGAAGCGGCTAATATGGTGGACTTGGATTCCGATCCGTCCAAAATTATTGAGGTGGTCGCGATCGGCAAGCAGCTGCTTATGACGCGCGGAGCATTGACAACGTTCAGCATTGCGAACGATGTTGCCAAATATTTTGCCATCATCCCGGCGATGTTCATGCTAGCCATTCCACAAATGGGCGCTTTGAACGTCATGGGGCTTGGCTCCCCGCTGTCCGCTATTTTGTCGGCGTTGATCTTTAACGCGGTTATTATTCCGCTTTTGATTCCGCTGGCCATGAAGGGCGTGAAGTATAAGCCGATGAGCTCGGATCGCCTGCTGGGACGGAATTTGCTGATTTACGGTCTGGGCGGTATGGTCGTACCGTTTGTCGGTATAAAGGCCATTGATTTGCTGGTGCATTTGTGGATTTAGCGCAGAAAGGGTGAACGACATGAGTGGTTTTTATCGGATGATGTCTGGACGCAGATTTGCTGCACACGAAAAAGCTGAATCTGGCGGACAAGGTCATAACAAACATACAGGGACCGGGACTGTGTCGGAAGGAAAACCGGAGAGACAAGAGATGCGAGGAAGTACAGTTATTGGAGTGGCTTTGCGAACTTCGGTGCTGATGATTCTCTTGTGCGGTTTGGCATATCCGATAGCCAGTACAGGAATAGCGCAGGTTCTGTTTCCGCAGCAAGCAAACGGCAGTATGCTTCGTGACGCGGAGGAGCGGGTGGTCGGCTCCGAACTGATTGGGCAGTCTTTCACTGATTCGGCGTTTTTTCAAGGTCGGGTATCGAGCGTTGATTATAATGGGGTTGGTTCAGGCTCTAGTAACTACGCACCGTCGAATCCGGCCTTGATACAGCGAGTCAAGGACTCTATTGCGGATTGGCAGAAGCATAACCCGGATGTGCCCGTTAGTCAGGTTCCGGTGGACCTGATTACGAACTCCGGCTCCGGTCTGGACCCACACATCTCGCCACAGGCGGCATGGGTGCAAATTCCGCGCATTAGCGGCTTGACGGGTATCCCGCAGGATCAACTGAGAGCACTGGTGCAGGAGCAGACAGAAGGCCGCAGCGCCGGCGTGTTCGGCGAGCCGCGTGTCAACGTGCTCAAGCTAAATCTTGCGCTTGAGGCGCAAATGAAGGTAGAGCATGTCAAGCCATAGATGGATCAAAAAAAGGTATTCCTGAGCGATAAGCTTGAGGGATACCTTTTTTTCAGGGACTGGAATGCTCTGTGGTGTAAAAATATGTAATAAAATGTTTTATTTCTTATGGGGATATGAATTTTTGGCTTTCCTTAAGGTTGAAGCGAGTACGAACATGTATATAAATACAATAATGCCTATGATTAAATAAGAGAACTTAATATTCATTAGATCCGTGAGAGTACTGCTCAAAATAGGGCCGATCATTAGGCCAATCGAGTATGCCGTGTTATAGAGTGCAAAAGTAATTCCATAAGAATGAATTCCACTTCGTTGAGAGATATCAGCAAGTTGAGGTAAGCAGGGAGCAAGGACCATACCCATGCTAACCCCTAAAACAGCTAAAATAACAGCTTGAAGCGATAATATTGCTGGAAGTGCAGTCAGAGGAAGTGCAATGGATACCATAAGTAGACCGAGGAGAATTCCGTTTTTATAGCCGATTTTACTAGAAAACTGTCCTATAAAAGGTGTTGCTAGGCCATAAGCAAGCGTGGGAATAGCAAATAATAATCCAATAAGTCCTGGGTTAGCGCTAAAATTGTGCTGTAGGTGTAACGGTAATGTTGGCTCAAGTACGCTTGGGATGGATGCACCGATAATCACCACTCCAATAACCAAAAGCAAATCTTTATTTTTCATGAACGAGAAAGGGGAAATATACTTTTCATTTTTCGCTTCCGGAATATCATGCAGGAGAATTAGTCGAAGTATAGCATCGATGACGGCCAAGGAGATGGCAAAGTAAAAAGGAAGCTGGTAACTTCCCCATTGATACAACCAACCGCCAATTGTCGGTCCGAGAAGGGTTCCGGCGGCTTGACCGGATAATGCTAAGCCCATAGCTTTACCACGTTCTTCAGAAGGGTATAGATCAGCCAAGAGAGCGAGTCCTGCTGTCCAGGTCATTGCGGCTGCTATTCCCTGAAGAGCGCGTGCCACTACAAGTAGCCAGAAAGTGTGGGCTATGGCAAACATTAAAGTGGAGGCTATGAGTCCAATTAACCCCCATAATAGAGGTGTCTTTCTCCCAATCCGATCCGTTAATAGGCCAAAAACAGGTGTAGCTATAAATAATGCGATTGCATAACTGCTGAATAAAAATCCGATTTCAGTTTGAGTTGCGCCCAAAGAATCTGCATACCTTGGCAAAATGGGAACGACTAATCCATAGATTAACATATCAATGAATACAGCTAATCCGACAACCATTAGTGCAGCTTTTTGCTTATTTTGTGCTCCTTTACTCAGTTTCATTATTACATCCTCCTCATAAATTTCTTCTGATTTCCTCTTTAATTTGTTTGACAAATTTTAATTGAAGCTCACATTGATCATAAATATTTCTGAAAATTAACATAACGTTTACAGGGATATCCATAAGTTCAGCTTTTTGTTCTTGCCCTAATTTCATTTCTCTATAGATTTTTTCGACGGCTTGCTGCTGAAAACTTAAAGCTTCTTCAATTTCATGGAGCCCAGCCTCATCCATAAAGGTTAAAGCTGTGTACAGTGCTGTTGGAAATACAACAGAAGATTCCTTAAATGATTCGATTAAAAGCCGACTAAACTCACTCTTTCCTGCCTCCGTGATAGCATATATAGCTTTGGACCGGTTCCCTGTCTGTTCTAACGTTTCTAACTGTACAATTCCTTCTGAATCCATTTTTTTTAAGGCATGATATATGGAAGCTGGTTGCACATAAGCCCATTTATCCGTTTGTGCAGATTGCATTTTCTGTTGTATTTCGTATCCTGACATTGCTCCATATTGCAGCAAGAGCCCAAGAACCATCACACGTGTTGTACTCAAGATAATATCTCCTCCATATAGTTTAATAATAAACTTTTAATACTAAACATTTAGTATTGTGATTTTACTGTAGCATTACAAACTAAGGAAGTAAAGAATTTTACTTAAATGAATAGACATACAATTGAAAATTGGTAATATGACTTTTGAAGTTAAAAAGAGCTTTTGAAAAGCAATACGAACAGGTTCGTAAGTAAGGGGAGCGCTCTACAACTCGGGAATATTCGATCCGTGTCGGGTAAGGAGATCATGAGAGCATGCTTGATGTTAGATTTGTGGAAAAGAATGCGGAGCTAAGCATAAAGAAAAGAGATATCACTACGCCTTTTATGGCGTTTTGGATATCTCCTGTTTTGGGTGTAGCTAGGCGTCTGTAAGCATTATTGTTCAACCTGAAATCGTTTGGATGATGAGTACTACATTCAAGATGATAATGACTGCGGTCACGAGCCAGGTTAGTACTTTTTGCCACATTTTATTTGCGAATTCGCCCATAATCTTTTTGTCGCTGGTAAAGAGCAGTAATGGAATGATGGCAAAGGGAAGCTGGATGGACAGGATGACCTGGCTCAGCACAAGCAGTTCCTCCGCACCTTTTTCACCTGCGATGGCAGTGACGATGACCGCTGGAATGATCGCGATGAGGCGGGTCACCAGACGACGCAACCAAGGTGAAAGACGAAGATTCAAAAAGCCCTCCATCACGATTTGCCCGGCTAAAGTGCCTGTTACGGTTGAATTTTGCCCTGAGGCGAGTAACGCTACCCCAAATAGTATGCTCGCCAGTGTGGTTCCCAGTAGGGGCGAAAGCAGATAGTAGGCATCGCTAATTTCGGCTACATCTGTTCTTCCTGCCGTATGGAATACAGCAGCTGCCACGATCAAGATGGCGGCATTAATAAATAATGCGAACATCAGCGCTATACTGGAATCCCAAGTTGCAAATGTAATAGCTTCCCGTTTACCTGCTGAAGTCTGCTCAAATTTGCGAGTTTGTACAATAGAAGAATGCAGATACAGGTTATGCGGCATTACGGTAGCACCCATAATACCGATAGCAATATACAGCATGCTTGGATTCGTCAAAATTTGCGAGTCTGGTACAAAGCCACCCAATACGCCGCCCCATTCCGGTTGTGCCAAAATGAGATTAATGCCAAAACAGCCGGCAATCGTCGCCATCAGTACAATGACGAGGGTTTCCAATGCCCGAAAGCCTTTGTTTTGCAGCAGTAAAATGAGCATAACATCAAATGCGGTAATGATAACTCCGTATAGTAACGGTAGACCAAACAGCAACTTCAGCGCAATGGCTGAACCGATGACCTCGGCTAAATCCATGGCTGCTATGGCAATTTCGCACAAGAGCCATAAGCCGATCGCGACAGGACGACTGTAGGCATCACGGCACATTTGAGCCAAATCTTTACCTGTGGCAATGCCAAGCTTGCCAGATAAGGCTTGCAGCAGGATGGCCATTAGGTTGGAGATTAGAATGACACTAAGCAGCGTGTAGCCGAATTTTGATCCGCCGGCGATGTCTGTAGCCCAGTTGCCGGGGTCCATATAGCCGACTGCGACCATATAGCCGGGTCCAGCAAAGGCAAGAAACTTCCGAAACCAGGTCCCGTCTTTTGGGACGCTCAAGGAACGATTCACTTCCGACAGTGAAGCGATTTCCGCGAAGTTACCCTTTGTATTTTTCATACGCTTCACCTTCTTTATGGATGTTGAAATATATTATTAGTGACATAACGATTGTGTTATCCCTATTGTACACTCCCAATAGTTTTTGTCTAGTACAACTTTTGTGTGGTCAAGCAAGTTAATCGTATTTTTGAAGCAATATGGCCATCGTATAAGCTGAACCATAGAAAAACCAAGCTATATCGCTCTGAGGGGAGCGGCTTGGTCGTTTTGGATTTTTTAAATTGTTGTCCATCTACCGGGTGAAGGCCCGTTCCATATTTTGTGAATTTCCTTCTCACGTGCGACAGAGTTATCCCATCGAATGGGTAGGACCATAAAATGGTCTTACCTTATTCCGTCCCCGAAAATTAAACGACTGGTGGAGATGGTTGTTCAATGTAGACGGCCCAAGTAGGGACCTATAACATATAGTGTAAACATGGTGGGGTGGAACTAAACGGTAAATGTACTAGTTTACATCCATATTTCAAATGATTCATTTTATGTAGTTCGTTTAAAGTACATACGAGAAGGAAATCATGTATTAACATGACGATAGGTTCCTGCGGAATGCAAAAAATATAGTGAAGGAGAGATGAAATCATGGAAGCATTATACACAGCATCAGCAACGGTACATGGTGGAAGAGACGGTTCAGTCGCTTCATCCGATGGAGTTTTGAAGCATAAGCTCAGCACGCCGAAGGAACTGGGTGGCGCAGGTGGAGAAGCTACGAATCCAGAGCAATTGTTTGCGGCAGGCTATGGTGCCTGCTATGAGAGCGCATTGGCTAATGTGGCCCGGAAGGCTAAGGTGAAGGTGGACAATGTTGAGGTCACTAGCCACGTATCTATCGGCAAGGATCCAAGCGATGGCGGCTTCCAGCTGGCGGTACGTCTGGATGTGAAAATACCCGGTATTGAACGCGCCCTGGCCGAAGATTTGGCACGCCAAGCGCATGATTTTTGTCCGTACTCCAAAGCAACACGCGGTAACATTGATGTCGAGCTTAATGTCATTTGACTGCATTTCTATAACTTCTACACTCTGGCCGCCGATTTATCGGGGGCTTTTGCACATAGATCTTGATTCGCTGAGATTCACGACCATTTGACATCATCGCCAAAATTCATTAAGATGGCTTAGGTGATTCTGGTCATCAGGTACGAAACAAATTTGAAAAATACGGGTGATATGATGTCTTACAGACCGAATATTGTTAATTTCACGCTGGCTGGCAGCAACGAAAAAGAAGGGCTTTATGAGTTTAAAATGAGTTTGGCCGATGGAACGGAGTGCCGCGTTTTTTCTCAACGTCATCCGGAGTGGACCTTGACGAATATTAGTCGACTGCTAACGACGCCTTGCCCGGTATGCCATAAGGATTTTATCTGCAAGTGTATGGATAAGTTCCATGAGGAGTTTTTAGAGCAAATTAATACGAAACAGCTGTTTGAGAAAGCATTGAGCTAGTTTTTCGAACAGGTAAAGACTATACATTTCTAAACAAGCGTCGGATACTTTCGGCGTTTTTTTGTTTATATTCATATGGTTGCGTTGATGGTATTCATGCCGTTGATTTCCTGGAGGTGAAATGCTATATGAACCAGTCTGATCATGCTCATTCAGATTACTCCATTGTGTTGGTGGATGGGGTATGCCACTTTTGTCAGGGAGCAGTCCGCTTTATTATCAAGCGTGACCCTAAGGGAACATTTCATTTTGGTTCCCTGCAATCCGAGGCAGGACAAGAACTATTACGTGCAGGAGGACTATCTGCGGATCAGCTGGATACGTTCGTGCTGATTGAAGACGGTACGTATTATACAAGGTCCACCGCGGCTTTGCGAATTGCCAAACGTCTTCGTTTTCCATACCCGCTGGCCTATGGTTTCATCCTGGTACCCCGCTTTGTGCGCAACGCAGTCTATAACTGGGTGGCGCGTAACCGATATCGTTGGTTTGGCAAGGATGAAGAGGATCAATGTCTGATCCCCCCACCAGAAATTAGACAACGATTTTTTTAGTTTCTTTTTTAAGTTTCTTTTTTGGAGCGATGTCTACGAATTAGTAAGATCACAGCGATCACGATCAATATCAGGCTCGTAACAGCTACATACATGATATGTCGTACATTGGGCACGTTAACAGACAATTTTAGCTCGTTAGATTCCAATGGAGCAATGTTCCAGTACAGTGTTTTTCCGTCTTCCGACACACGGTCCGCATTATGGGTAGCAGGTTGGATGGGTAAGGATAGGCTGAAGTTAAGATCCAGCTGCCGCTCCAGTAATTTGCGCGCAAACACATTCATTTGCTTAAATTTGTCACTCAGTCCTTGAGCTTCTTCAGGAAGCATCCGTGGTAGATCGAGCTTCATGGTAAGATCAATATTCGTTGTGAAAAAATGTTGGCTCACAGCGCGCTTTATTTCTAATCCCTCAGGTAGATGTAATCCCTGACTGGGATTTTTTTTGTTTGTGCTCCAATCTCCTTGATAATGCCCCTTGATTTGATATCCCTTTCTTCCCTGTTCAGCTAGCGGCTGTACATCTACATTGTTGCTTTGAATACGCTTGACTAATTGATCTAGCACCCCGGGATTGTCCAACATCATCAGTGTCTGGTTGTTTACGCTGAACGTCGCATCCATATCTACACTTTGATCGAGATGAACATCTACATGGATGTCACCTCGAGCACAGGAAGTTAGGGCAAGCAGACAGCATACCAGCATAAAAATGAGCAGTATTTTTCGTATCCGAACTTGCCGACGTTTGTTCCGATATGGGCTGTACCCTATTGGCTTCATGACCTACACCTCTTTATATGTATTCTTTGGTTTAACGATTGGATATCTTCTATATATTACACATTGGGAGAACGAAAATCGAACGGTATAACGAAATACATAAGAAGAATTATATTTCACAAAATGTTTCCCTAGGTAAAAACTTTAGTGTATACTCTAAAATATAGTATTGATAAAAAATAATTGAATCAAGGAAATAGTTTGTCCCAAAACGAAATTCAAAGGAGGATTTTAAAACATGAACAAGCAGTTTAAGAAGGCTTTGCCGCGCTGGGTAACGACAGTTGGAGTATTGTCTCTAGCTCTGGTTCTAGCGACTGCATGTACCGATGCTAAGAAGAAAGAGCAGGGAAGTGCGAGAGAGACGGGACAAAAAGTAAAGGCTACGGCTACCATCGGTATGATCTCTGACATTGTCGGCAAGGTCGGCGGTAATCATGTGGAGGTCACGGGAATTATGAAGTCAGGCGTTGACCCGCATTTGTACAAGGCTTCACAGGGAGATATGCGCAAGCTGGATCAGGCCGATGTTATTTTTTATAACGGGTTGCATCTGGAAGGTAAAATGCAGGACATTCTGGAGAAAATCAGCAAGCAAAAACCCGTCATACCCGTGTCCAAGAACATCACACAGGATCAGTTGCGTGCAGGTAGCCCGGAAATGGGATCTGAGCATGATCCACATATCTGGTTTAACGTACAGAATTGGATGTCTGCGGTAGAAACCGTCAGAGATGAATTGTCGACGCTAGACGCTGTTCATGCGGAGGAATATAAGGCCAACGCAGAAGCCTATCTTACTGAGCTGCGAAAGCTGGATGATTACACGAGAGAGCAGATTGCCAGTATACCGGAAGCCCAGCGCGTGCTTGTCACGGCACATGATGCTTTCGGCTATTTCGGAGATGCCTACCACATTCAAGTGAGAGGACTTCAAGGTATGAGCACAGAATCAGAAGCGGGTTCTCAAGATGTGACCAAGCTGCGAGATTATTTGGTGGAGCATAAAGTCAAGGCCATATTCGTAGAATCTAGTGTTCCGAGAAAGGCCATAGATGCGGTTATTCAGGGGGCCGCTCAGCAAGGTCATACAATTGAGGTTGGTGGCGAGCTGTATTCGGATGCCATGGGTGAAGAGGGCACAGAAAATGGAACATATATCGGAATGGTCAAGCATAACGTCAATACGATTGTTAAAGCTCTTAAATAAGGAGGCAGAGATACATGGGGCATTCACCACTTGTCGTTCGTGATTTATCGGTAGCATATCAAAAAAAGCCCGTTTTGTTCGATGTTTCCTTTGAGGTGCCGGAAGGCAAGCTGATTGGTATTATCGGCCCGAACGGGGCTGGGAAATCTACACTGATCAAGGCAACGCTTGGATTGATTCCAAAGCTTAGGGGCGAGGTGCTAGTTTACGGCAAGCCCTATAAGCAACAGCTGCTTAAGGTTGGCTATGTACCACAGCGGGAGTCGGTGGATTGGGATTTTCCGACGAACGCATTGGATGTGGTTTTGATGGGACGGTATGGCAGATTGGGCTGGTTTAAGCGTCCGGGAGCAGCAGATCGTCAGGCTGCAATGGAGAGTTTGGACAAAGTTGGAATGAGCCAATATGCAGACAGACAGATTAGTCAATTGTCTGGCGGCCAGCAACAACGTGTTTTTTTAGCCAGAGCACTCGCGCAGGACGCTCAGCTTTATTTTATGGATGAACCGTTCGTCGGTGTGGACGCTGCAACAGAAAAAGCCATTATTTCATTGCTCAACGATCTGAAACAGCAGGGTAAAACCGTGCTTGTCGTTCATCATGATTTATCTACAGTCACGGATTATTTTGATCAGGTTATGCTGTTGAACAGGCATCTTATGGCGTTTGGAGAGACGACAGATATTTTTACCGAGGAAAATCTGCAGCGTACGTATGGCGGGCGTCTGAGTATACTCAAAACAGGCCCGGATTCCGGCACGATACTTGGAGTGAGGTGAGCAGTATGACAAGCTTGGCAACGCTTTTGACCGATCCAAACATGCAGTGGATTTTGCTGGGCTGCATTTTGCTCGGTTTAAGCAGCGGGGTGATTGGCAGTTTTATGTATTTGCGCAAGCAGTCGCTCATGGGAGATGCTTTGGCACATGCGGCTTTGCCGGGAGTATGTGTGGCATTTATAATCACAGGTACAAAATCTGTGTTTGGATTTATGATTGGGGCCGCCATTGCAGGGATTGTTGCGACCTTTGCTATCAGTGCGTTAACCCGGTATTCGCGAATTAAAAGCGATTCGGCGATTGCAGCGGTGCTATCGGTATTTTTTGGCTTCGGCATTATGTTGTTGACCGAAATTCAGCATAGTGGCGCAGGAAACCAAAGCGGATTGGACAAATTTCTATTTGGTCAAGCTGCGGCAATGGTATTGTCTGATGTCTATACGATGGCGGTAATTTCAGTGGTACTCATCGGAATATGTATATTATTTTTCAAGGAATTTAAGTTGCTCAGCTTTGATCCTGGCTTTGCGCGCGGACTTGGTTTTCCGGCAGGTTGGCTGGATAAGTTGTTGATGCTATTGATTGTCATTGCGGTGGTTGCTGGCATTCAGGCCGTGGGAGTCATAATGATGGCTGCCTTGCTGATTACCCCGGCAGTGTCGGCAAGATACTGGACAGAGAAGCTGGGTGTCATGGTGTGTTTATCAGGCTTGTTTGGTGCTATAGCGGGGCTTGGTGGGACGCTCATTAGCTCTCTGGGGCAAAATCTGCCTACAGGACCGTTATGTGTGTTGTGTGCGACTGTGGTGTTTGGAATGAGCTTGATTTTTGCGCCGCAGCGCGGGATGATCTCCAAGGCTATCGTTCGGTTGAACGCCAGGAAAAATCTGGAGCTGACAGTCGGAACACAGCCAAGGGAGGAGCGTGCCCTATGAGTTCATTTTATGTAATTTTGACGGGAATGTTAGTGGCGGGGGGATGTAGTATCGTTGGGTGCTTTCTTGTGCTCCGAAAAATGGCTATGATCGGTGATGCAATCAGTCATGCGGTACTACCGGGGATTGTCATTGCCTTTCTCATCAGCGGATCGAGAGATTCGGTGTGGATGATGTTTGGTGCGGCAGTGCTGGGTCTTCTAACGGTGTATTTGATTCAGCTGTTCCAACAAAGCGGTCTGCAAAGTGATGCTGCCATTGGCGTGGTGTTTACGACATTGTTTGCTATCGGTGTTTTGCTGATCAGCGTGTTTGCTTCCAATGCCCATCTGGATATGGATCACGTTTTATATGGGGAAATTGCTTATGTGCCGTGGAATACGTTAGAGATAGCCGGCTTTGATGTCGGTCCGAGGGCTGTGTGGATTACGGGTGCGATGTTTTTGATCAATTTGCTCGTGATAGGGGGCTTTTTCAAGCAATTTAAAATTACTTCCTTCGATCCCGCTTTGGCAGCTTCATTAGGTATTCCAGTTGTTTTTTTTCATTATCTGCTGATGAGTCTCGTCTCATTAACGACGGTGGCGTCATTTGAGAGCGTGGGCGCAATTCTGGTGGTTGGCATGCTCGTTGTACCGCCTCTTACCGCTTATTTGCTGACGGAGAAGTTGTCCCGTATGATTGTATACAGTGTCGGACTTGGGGCCATCAGCTCGGTCGCAGGCTTTTACACAGCAAGTGTATTGGATGCTTCTATTGCGGCATGTATGCTGTGTGTATCGGGTGTGTTGCTGCTTTTGGCTTTTCTCTTTTCCCCGTCTCATGGTGTGGTATGGCAAAAGTTAATTCAACAACGGGGGATCGTTGGCGAATATAGCAAGTGATTGTAGGAAGTGATCCCATATGAGTTACCCAAAATAGCGTGCATTCAGGCATAGGAGACCTGAATGCACGTTTTTTTGCGCTTATGCTACCCTGTGCGGCTTTTTTTGGGGCAAGCTTGATTGATCATCTTGAATTGATTGGGACACGGGAGTACATTCATTACAACCATATAAGATGGACGGAACGAGCGGCTACGCTGTGGGGAGGAACGAAAGTGGAGAGCTTCAAACGTAAATCACCAGAGGAAATACTGGATTCGATTAACAAATTGCATCGAGGCAGACTCAAAATATACATGGGTGCGGTCAGTGGCTCGGGTAAAACGTATCACATGCTGCATGAGGGACGGTCGCTGCAGCATGAAGGTATCGATGTTGTGATTTGTGCGGTATCGACCATGCAGCGGCCTGTGACCGTGGAACAGGTCGGCACGTTGGAGCGCGTGCCTAGTATTCATTGGATAAAAGATGGTGAGGAGCAAAAGGATCTGGATGTGGAAGCTTTGGTGGCACGAAATCCCGAGGTGGTACTGGTGGATCATTTGGCACATCATAACCGCAAAGACGCCCCATTTCCAACACGGCTGGAGGATATTCGGTATTTGCTGGAGCAGGGGATTAGTGTCATTACGACGGTCAATGTTTATGAACTCGAAGGAATTACGGAGTGGGTATATCAGCTGACAGGCTTTGAAGCGGAATATACGGTTCCGGTTGATACACTGGAGCTGGCGGATGAAATTCGTCTGATTGATGCCACCCCGGAGATGATTTTGGAACGGCTGGCGAAAGGCTACATGCATACGCCCAATCCTGAGATGTTTCACCGGGGAAATCTGGGTAAATTGCGTGAGCTTGCCTTGCGATTGGTAGCAGAGGATGTGAATGATTCGCTGGAACGGCACCGGGAGGAGTTGGGCTTGCACGGGGCGTCAGGAGCCGCAGAGCGTATTTTAGTACCTGTCCAATATCATTGGAATGGGTCCATTTATGTACGCAGGGGGGAACAGGTCGCCAAGCGGTTGGGTGGAGATATGCTAGTAGTCTCCTTTGTCAGCTCGAAGCGCAAGCTGTCCAAGGAATCAGCAGCCTTTAAGCGCTCAATTGAGCAATTGGCTGACAAGATAGGATCAACATTTGAAGAAATCCCGCTTTTTTCCCGCAGAAGGTTGCCTCGCCAACTGATTCATTATGCGGTGACGCACAATGTTACCCGTATTGTTATGGGACATTCTCGGCAGACTCCGTGGCAGGAGCTGATGAAAGGATCGCTGGTGAACGGGATTTTAAAACGAATGAAAAATATGGATCTACTGCTGATTGCGGACCGAGCCGAGCAGGAGGGTGAGCGAATTTTACCAACGATGAGACAGGAGGTAGAAGAGAATGACCCGTATCATCGTTTGAGCGTTGAGGAAGCACAGGCTGAGGCAGCCAAAATCCTGCGAGGCAAGCTCAAGGTATACATTGGCGCTGCTCCGGGGGTCGGCAAAACATACACGATGCTGAGAGAGGGAAACGATCTGCTGGAGAGCGGGATTGATGTGGTTATCGGATTGCTGGAAACGCACGGAAGAGCAGAAACATTGGCCCAGGTAGGCTCTCTGGAGATGATCCCTCGTCAGTCCATTGAGCGTCATGGCGCACACTTGGAAGAAATGGACACCGAAGCTATTCTCAGGCGCAATCCCGAGGTGGTGCTAATTGATGAGCTGGCTCATACCAACGTCCCAGGAAGTCTGAGATCCAAGCGCTATGAGGATGTGCTCGCCATTTTGGAACAAGGGATCTCTGTGATATCCACAATGAATGTACAGCATCTGGAGAGCTTAAATGATGCGGTAGAACAGATTACTGGCATACGAGTGAGAGAGACTGTTCCAGACCATATGATGCGTCTGGCCGATGAAGTGCAGCTTGTTGATGTGGCTCCCAAATCGTTGCAGCAACGTATGCGTGAGGGCAAAATATACGATCCTGCGAAGGTGGAACAGGCACTTAGCCACTTTTTTAAACTGGGCAATCTGATTGCGTTGCGTGAACTTGCTTTGCGGGAATTGGCAGATGACGTAGATGAGCGGCTAGAATCCTGGGATCGACACGAATCACTTCGGGGACCGTGGCGCAGGGAGGAAGTGATCTTCGTAGGCGTGACGCTAAGCGAAAATGCTGAAAGGTTGATCCGCCGTGGTTTTCGTATCGCCTTTCGGCTAAAGGCTGTGTGGATTGTGACGTATGCTCATGTCGGTGAGTGTATACCCGAGAGACTGAACCCTCGTCTGGAACAACTAAAGTTGCTGACCCACCGACTGGGGGGAACCTTTGAGATGCGGCTTGTTTCCAGCCGACGCGAGATTGCCGACATTTTGATTGCTCCGGTGGAAGGATATTCAGGAACGCAGCTTATCGTGGGGCAGTCTTCCCGAAGTAGCTGTTGGGGTAAGTCTGCGGTTGTGCCGAGGATTCTCCGTCAAGCACGTCATATGGATGTTCTAATTGTGGCGGATTATGATCCGGATATTAAGCTGGAGGTAGATCATTAATTAGCCCAGCAAATTCATAAATAGTCATATGCTGGTTACCGATGG
The DNA here is from genome assembly GCF_054602585.1 of Paenibacillus sp. SEL3. Taxonomy (NCBI): domain Bacteria; kingdom Bacillati; phylum Bacillota; class Bacilli; order Caryophanales; family Paenibacillaceae; genus Paenibacillus; species Paenibacillus sp. SEL3. The sequence goes on from NZ_CM137725.1 coordinate 4,685,297, forward strand.
TTCGCTGCTTCCATAGTATATTCTATCTCAAAGAAATGGAGGCGAATTTAAATGTTTAAACATCGTAAGCATCATTGTCATTTTCCAAAGCCAAAAAAACGTGTCTTTAAGAAGATCATTAAGGTGACTGTCATTAAGTTTAAACCTAAATTTGAACGTGATCATCGGAAACATGAAGATTTTGATAAGAAATGTCATTGCCGGAAACGTCATCATCGCCATCATCGCCATCATGACTGTCATCGTCGTCACCACAAATTCTACTAAGATGAAGATGGTAGGAGGCGGGGCTAGACTGCCCGCCTTCTCTTAGTACGAGGATTTTGGAAGATACTTGCACAAAAAATACTTGCTCTAATATAAGCGCTATGCTATTCTACCAGTAAATAGATTGCACGTGACGGAAGCACCGTTCACCAACCGTATGTACTTACGGATGGATGAACGGTGCTTTTTTGCGTTGTTGTGTTAGGGAAGGGATGAGCATTATGATTCCAGTGAAAGTGGTATTAGCCGTAGAAGGTCGGGATTATATTGAGCCGCTGCTGAATTATGTTCACGTAAGCGAGTACGCTAGAAGGCTGAGAATAACGGCTTTTTCGCAACCGGAGGCATTTCATCAATACATGATGGAAACCAGCGGAATGAAAAGACCGGATGTGGTGGTTGGTGAAACTCCCTTTTTGAATCTATGGACAGACAGGGAAGCTGCTGATATTCCTTGTTTGGTATTGCATGAGGGAGAACAAGTGAGCGAATATGGACAGCCTTTATTAAAATATCAGCCTTTATCTGAACTGGTCGGTTTTATTTTGGAAACGGCGAGACAGAAGTCAAATGGTCGGAAAAGTGTAAACAGCCGGGAAGGTGGGATGATTATCGGCATGGTAGCAGCTTCCGGAGGACTGGGCAAGACAACGGCCGCACTCAATATGTCCAAACAGCTGGGGAATGAGGGATATTCGGTATTCTATCTGAATCTGGAGACGGTGGATTCAAGCTCATTATTCACTGGTTCAGGCAGTGCTAGCGGAGCAGAAGGAGAAGGGCTGTCCAGGCTGCTCTATGATCTCAAGGCAGAAGGGAGTGAGGAGACTCCGTTATCCATGGCTTCCTATTGTGTTCGTCGCCCTGAAATTCAGGCGGATACTTTTCAGCCTGTCTATAATCGCAAGGAGCTGACGGACATGACTTGTGATGAAGCGAAAGAGCTGATTCGAACAGTTGCCGAAAGTGGACAGTATGATGTAGTGATCGTAGATGGCGATTCTGAAAAAGGTGATCGGGCTCAAGCCGTGCTTGAAGCTAGTCATAAGCTGATTTGGCTGCTGGCAGACGATTTAATGAGCATGCACAAGTGTGGATTATGGCTGGATGTTTTAGAAACCACGCGGCCTGAAGGGCTTGAAGACATGATATGCAAAACCAGCTTTGTGGTGAACCGCTATATGGGAACTATGATTAACTCGTTACCTCGTGACTTCATGGAGCTAAACGGAGCGTTACCCTATATACCTTCATGGAAACAGATGCAGCACCGTGAGCTGCTGCTAAGTTCACCGATTTATCAGCGGGAAATTCGTCATCTATGCCGCGAGCTGCTGAATGTGGACAGTGTAACACATCCGGCCACCGTTTGGTCTTAAAAGGGGCTGATGAACATGAATGAGGAACGATTTAAGGCATTGCGAGCAGATATCCGAAACGGGCTGGACGTAACGTCTTCGGTAAAGGATGCAGATCTGGTACGGCATATTGAAAATCGAATTTTACACGATGTAGAGCTGGTGGGCTTAACTTCCCGTGAGAAGCACGCACTTGTCCGCAAGATTTTTAACTCTTTCCGTGGGCTGGATGTACTCCAGCCATTGATTGACGACCCGACCGTTACGGAAATTATGATCAACAGTCACCGGGAAATCTTTGTGGAGCGGGCTGGTGAGGTGATGCAGATACCCGATCAATTTGAGTCCCGCGAGCGACTGGAGGATTTAATCCAGACGATTGTAGCCGGAGTGAATCGAATTGTGAATGAGGCTTCCCCCATTGTGGATGCCCGATTAAAGGATGGGTCACGCGTAAATATTGTGTTGCCTCCAGTTGCTCTCAAGGGTCCGACGATGACCATACGGAAGTTTCCCGAGCGTCCTATGACGATGGATGACTTGATACGAATGGGTGCGCTTGATGCAGAAGCCGCTGCTATGCTCAAGGACTTGGTACGTAGCAAGTACAACATTTTTATAAGCGGAGGAACGGGTTCTGGTAAAACAACTTTTCTGAATGCATTATCCCAATTTATCCCGCCGTCTGAACGGATTATTACCATTGAAGATTCAGCAGAGCTGCAAATTGTGACAGTCCCTAATCTGGTCTCCATGGAAACACGGAACGCGAACACCGAGGGGAAGGGAGAAATCACAATTCGTGATCTGATTCGTTCCTCCCTGCGTATGCGGCCCAACCGCATTGTGGTGGGTGAGGTCCGGGGAAGTGAGGCATTGGATATGCTGCAAGCGATGAACACAGGACACGATGGATCGCTGTCAACTGGCCACGCAAATAATATCCGCGATATGGTCAGCCGGCTGGAAACGATGGTGCTGGGAGGGGCAGAGCTTCCGCTTGGAGTAGTACGACAGCAGATCAGCTCGGCTATTGATATATTTGTTCATCTGTCACGGATGCGCGACAAATCCAGACGAGTGCTGGAAATTAGCGAAGTGATTGGTTTTGAAAAGGGTGAGGTGACGCTTAACCCCCTTTATCGGTTTCAGGAGCGAGGAGAAAGCAAGGGGCGAATCGTAGGAGGTCTGGAACGTTGTGGCGAGGGTCTGCAACATACTTTGAAGCTGCAAATGGCCGGGATCAATCCGGAAAACTGGCACAGGGGAGGCGTATCAGCGTGAAGTCAGGAAAAACGGCGGCCAAGCAAGTATCACGTGAGGCCCCTTCTCTGCCAGATTATACGGTGTATACATTATCGACAGTCCAAAAAAGTCTGTGCATATTCTTTAGTGGCGTGTTGTTCGCGATGATCGGTTATCTATTTTATCACCAATGGATATTATCGTTGCTGTGCGCTGCCGGGGCTGGGGTGATGCCTCGTTATTTTAGGCAATTTTTGCTGCAAAGACGCAGGTCTGCCCTAAGCATCCAATTCAAACAGGCTTTATATTCGCTCTCGTCTTCTCTTTCAGCGGGAAGGTCGGTGGAGAATGGTTTTCGTGAGGCTGTAGAGGATTTGAGATTGCTTAGTCCAGATGGAGATCACGATCTGATTTTTGAATTTAACATTATTACCGCCTGTCTCGAAATCGGACAGCCTGTAGAAACCGCTTTGCAGGATTTGGCCCGTCGGGCGCAGATGGAGGATATTACTAATTTTGCGGATGTATTTGCGGCTTGCAAACGAACCGGAGGTGATCTGGTGGAAGTCGTAAGACGAGCTTCAAGTGTCATTGGTGAGAAGCTGGAAATTCAGCAGGAGATCGGTGTAATGATTGCGCAGAAACGTTTTGAATCGAGGGTTATGTTTGCGGCGCCTTTTTTGTTTGTATTGTTTATGACCATGACAGCGGGTGATTACATGATGCCCTTATACAGCGGTACAGGTATGATTTTATCAACCTTTTGTTTATTGGTGCTTGGTGGGTGTCTCGTGTGGATCAACCACATTATGAAGATTGAAGTGTAAGGAGAGATGGGTGTGGTGATGTTGATTTGTCTGGTCATGCTGGTTCTGCAAGTGGGAGGTTGGGTGGTGCTGAACCAGATGCACGGTGCTAAGTATGCGCATTTTCGCCATATGAAGTTGGAGGGACTGCGGCTGCAAAGACTTTCAGTCCCATTTGTACACATGATTCATGCTTCACGTGCTACTCATAGACTGCCTTTGCTAATGTTCAAGCTCCAGCGTTCGGTGCAAAAGCTGTATGGTATGCGTAACAGCGGAGAAAAAACGATGCTTTTTCTGGCAGAAATGTTGGGTTACGGATATATGATGGCTGCTGGTGGAGCTATAATATCGCTTTTGCTGGGTGGGGATGCGACCGGGCTGGTGCTCGGATTGGGACTTGGTCTTCTGGTACCCATCGCGCTGATCAAGGATTTGCACGGGAAAGTACAGAAGCGGGATCAGCAAATTTTAATGGAACTGCCTGAACTGTTGAGTAAAATGATGCTTTTAGTAGGTGCAGGTGAGACGGTACAACGGGCATTGCTACATTGCGTGGAACGTAAAGGGGCGGATACGGAACATCCGTTGTATCGAGAACTGAGGCAGACGGTGGCAGAATGGGAAAGCGGCTTTTCCTTTCAACAGGCATTTGAGCACCTGAGCAAACGTTGTGGTATTCAGGAAATGACAGTATTTACGACGACAGTTTTGTTGAATATGAGGCGCGGCGGGAGCGATTTCGTGATGGCTTTACGTGAGTTGTCCCAGACGTTATGGGGCAAGCGGACTTCAATTAGCCGCACAAGAGGGGAGCAGGCTTCATCTAAGCTGGTATTCCCGATGGCGCTGATTTTGCTAACGGTAATTGTGCTGGTGGGCGCTCCGGCTTTAATGATGATGAATATGTAGGAGGAATACAACGATGATGACATTAGTAACAGGCAGTATTCGTAAATTGTACAAGGATGAGGATGGTCTGGGTACGTTAGAAATGATCCTGATCATTGCCATTCTGATTGCGGTGGCAATTATTTTTAAGGATCAGATCAAGAAAATTGTAGAAGGGCTTTTGAAAAAGGCGGATAAAAAAAGTAACGATTTTATGGATTCATAATGCTGCGCAAATTGGCACAAAAAGAGGACGGGAGCTTCTCCTTGGAAGCTTCCCTCGTCTTTCCCATTCTACTGCTGGTCATTTTTGTGATGTTATTTTTTTGCCTGTACATATATCAAAAGTCTATATTGGTGCAGGTCGCTGCTACTGCTTCGGAAAGGGCCGCTTACAGTTGGGATAACAGCTTCAAGGACCCACGTACAGGAGCATTTACACAGGGGCAACGGGATTCTCTCTATTGGCGCTTGAAGGATGATGTTATGCTCGGAGCCCTGTTTGGCTGGACCGGAGCCAACAATCAGGAAAGTGTACAGGTTCCGGGCGGCAATGGGGGAGGCTCGTTACCTGCTCAAAAGCTGTCCAATGCAGAAAATAATATGCCTGCGGGCATGCAGGGGCAGATGACATATGAGAACAGTATGATTCACCGTAAGGTGACCACCAAGTTAAATAAGATCGTGAAGGTACCTTTGTTGAATCAGTTTTTAGATCAGACAGATTTGAAAGGGGAAATGAGTTCAGGCGTGGTCGAACCTGTGGAATGGATTCGTACGGTGGAGTTGGTCCGTTATTATGGTGCGAAGTTTATGGGCAGAGGATCAGGTGAAAAGGTAGATTCGGCAGTTGTAGGGAAAGTATTGATGCAATATGGTCAAAATGGTCAGTGAGAAGTAAGGAATAGGAATGTAACTGGGAAGGAGGAAGCGGGTGTTTGGTAAGGGTCACAATACAAAGGACGGGGAATCAGGTGCTGTCACGGTCTTTTTAATTCTGATTTTGGCGGTCATGTTCGGTTTTATTGCTGTATTTATTGATTACGCGAGAATTGCTGCACTGCATGTGCAGACCGAACGGCTGACCCATGCGGCGGTTCGTTCAGTGATGTCTGCTTATGATCCGACATTACAACAGGAGTACGGTTTGTTTGCTTATGGCGAAGGCGGCGGAGAACAAATTATGGTCAAAGTGCTGAATGATAGCGCGCGGCGTACGGCACGCGCAGAAACGCTACCGCTTATGAATATGAAGCTGGATTCTAGTTCCCTGCAAATGGAAAGGGAGCTTGGTAAATATGCCATATTTAACGAGCAGATCCGTGAAGAGATGAAGTATAAAGCACCTGTCGATTTTACGTTTGAAGTGCTCGAAAAGCTGAAGCCGCTCTCTCAAAATATGAAAGAGGCTTCTCATACGGTAGATTTGCTGAAACGGCTGCAAAAGCTATACGACAGACGAGAGGCCAAACTGGATGACATGCTGGAGAAGCAGCGTAAGGCAGGAGCTTATATGGAAGAGGTTCGCAAGCGGATTATTAAACAGAGGGGCACCTATATGCCCAATCAGTATATATGGGACCCGCTTGAGGTTGTAGCCGATATTGCCGCTCAATATAAGCATTACGTACATGTATATGAAGACAATAAGAAGAGTGTGGACGACGTTAAAATCATGCAGATGGAAAAATATGCACGTAGAGCGAGGGCAGCGCTTGATCGCCTGCGTCAGATCATGGTTCAAGCTGGGGAAGAACATGATAAGCTGCTTCTGGAAGCCAAGGAACCGTTAAATGAAGCACGGCAGATTAATGAAGAGATACGCAAAGTCATTGCCCAATATAAGCAGAGGGCGGCCAATGCAGGCTACGATGAGGTTTCAGCAGCCCCTACTCCAAGCGGAGCAGGCTCCAACGCAGATCCGTCGGTAGGAAGTGCACGGCAAAAAGCAGAGGATTTATTGATTCCAGACAAGGAATTTGAACAATGGGAAGCAGAAATTGAAAAGCAACGGACTTCTATAAATACTGCTAACAATAGAATAACGAGTATGATGCGTACGTTATCCTTTTATACAGATCCATTTTTGAATGCAGACATGCTCAAGCAGGAAGTCGCTTCTACGCTCAAGGAGATAGATAAATACTTAAATGCGTATGCTTGGGCGGGACCCGCCAATGTACTCGACGGTGAAGCCAGGACGATGGATACGCGACGCGGCCCGGACAAAGAACGCAAGAAAATGGAAAAAGAGGCGAAAAACAAGCTCAAACAAGCCTATCGGATTATTGAGGTTCTATCCAAGGGTAAACAAAATGCAGAAAAATTCCAAAATCTGGAGCGGTATTACAATGAAAGTATTTCGTTTAACCAGTCTACATCCAGTCCATCTGTTTCCTCCGATTTGCCCTATGACACCTATGATGCAGCGGGAGCTTCTATGGATAGTATGGATGGTCTATACGGATCGGCATCCAATTTACTGACTCAACTGGGAGACGAGTTTTACCAGAATGAATACGCACTTTCTTACTTCCATCATGTGGATTTCAGCCGTTTTGGCAGTTTGGCCGGATCGGGTGGAAATGCGGGAAATGCTGCACAGATTTTGGGAGATCAGCTAGAGGTAAATAATCAGGAAGTTGAGTATATCCTGTATGGGTTCCATAATCCGACGGGTAATCTGGCATCCGCCTATGGGGAAATTTTTGCTATGAGACTTGCCATTCGAACAATGGAGGGATTGGTTAAGAACAGCTCAAAAGGTAATCCGTTGGTCGTTTTGGCGGCAGCTTTGTTATATGGAGTAGAAAAAGCGATAGAAGACATGATTATGCTGGCACAAAAGGGGGACGTGCCATTGTCTGATTTTCTGAAATTTCGAATGACATACAAGGATCATTTGCGATTGTTCCTGATGCTCCATAGCAATAATGAACGAAAAATGTCCCGTATGCTGGCTCTGATCCGTCTGAATACAGATGTCAATCCTGCTGAGCGGCAAACGTATGCAACGGGTGAGGTCAAGAATGGGATGAGGCTGTGGTTTCTACCTGGGGTAATGAAGATGCTCGGGACCGCCTCAAAAGAAGGCGAGAGTATTAAGGGAAGTGTGTACTATGTCACGAAAACAGCGCATTTTTCCTATTAATCGATGTTTACGGAAAGTTTGTGGACAAAAGCAATGTGAACAAGGAAGTATTGTTTTAGAAGCGTCATTGGTGTTGCCAATGTTTCTGTTTTTTATTATTTTTCTCATTTATATGGTTCAGATGACACTGGTATCTACAGCGTTGCAGACCACCGCTTCAGAAGCGGTTAAACAGGTTTCGGCTAAAATCTACCCAGTTTCTCTAGCCGTGGAGGCGGCGTCCGCAAAAATAGATGCAGTGCGTGAACCGCTGGATGAACTGCCCAAGTTATCTGTGAGTGAATATGCAAGCCAATTCGCTGCCCAGTTGCCACCTCCAATTGGTGATTGGGTAGAAAGCGCTGTTCAGGGCGGTCAAAAGCCGATGGAGGAACTGCGGGGGCGATTTACGGAAGCTGCACTCGATCCTGTTTTGAAGCCGATGCTAAAGCCTTTTATGGAGGAAAGCATTCTGGAATATGACCGTATTCATATAACGAGCGTACATGTACCTGCTCTTACAGGAACTAAGGACCCTTATTTTAGAGTAGAACTGTCGTATGAACTGCCGATGAAGGTTCCTTTTCTGTATCGCAGCATTGTGCTTCAGGCGGCAGCTGAGGAACGTCTTTGGATTGGCGACACAGGGGAAGGAGCAGGTACAGGAAATGCGACGGGGGACAAGGATGCGGAGCATTCCATACAGTTGCTCGTTAAGCCTGAACCTGCTGTGAAGGGTGTGTACAATTTAATCAAGGCCAAGGTTGAGCCTGGGACGACTGCTAACCTTTCTGTGCTTTATAAGTCGGGTGAAAGCACAGCTCAGCACTTGGGCTGGACCTCTGCCAACGCGGACGGGATTATAGAATGGAACTGGTTTGTGGGAACGAACACAACACCTGGTCAATGGAGCTTTGTAATTGAAACAGAGGTTGGTCAACGTATAGAAGTTCCGTTTACCGTGGAAAAGCCAGCTGATGGATAGGATGGATATAGACTTGTAGGGATAGCTACGATGGAAAATGATTTGGCAGTCTGCTAGTTCTATTTTATAAAGGGGGAAGATCGCATTGACGTGGATGTATATTGTATGCGGAGTTCTGCTCGCGATCGCGTTAGTTACGGATTTACGTAGCATGAAAATCCCTAATAAGCTTACATTGCCCGGCATAGTGGTAGGCTTGGTATTCAATACTCTATTTGGGGGATGGCACGGTTTTTTATTTGCTGTTGCTGGACTGGGTACCGGATTTGGGTTCATGCTGATTTTGTACTGGATGGGAGCTGTTGGTGCAGGAGATGTGAAGCTGTTCGGCTTGATTGGAGCATGGACAGGTGCCGCTTTTGCATGGCAGTCAGCTTTATATTCGATTTTTTTTGCAGGTATTATTGGCATAGGGATTTTGCTATGGAAGAGGGAAACCATCATGAGACTGCGGCGCGTAGCTTTTAATTTAGGAGGATTTTTTCTATTTCGCAGTGGAAAAGCACTGACCAGTGGAAATGAAGCACACCTCAGGTTTCCTTTTATGACGGCAGTCATTCCGGGGGCGATCAGTGCTTATCTTTACTTCTTGCCATGACATGTCCGCTGGGGGAGATCATGCTACCTCACGGAGATAGGAAATTGTTAAGGAGGTCATGAATTGTTTGGTTTAAGCAGGGATTTTGCCCGGAACGGCGGGACATTTATGATTCTAAACAAGGAAGACGGGCTCAAAACCGATGATTTAAATTCCGTGCAAACTGGAATGATGACTGGTAATCGGATTCCCGGTCTACTGGAACTTAGAATAAAGGAAGTCGATTTTCAGATTGAGTTACATTACGACATTTCGGGGCAACGCATGCTTTCCCAATTATGGAAAGGTGGGGGCGTGTCGACTTCTGATTTCTACCGGATTCTTTTTGAAGTGGCAGATGCCCTCCATCGCAGCCCGCAATATATGTTAGATATTCGCCAGTTTATTTTGCACGAGGATTATATTTTTCTAAGTGGTTCAGGTACAAGGGAAACCGCCAGTTTAACCTATGTTCCTTTACGCAGTGTACAGTATGCAGGGCAAACAGGCAGTCAATTTAAGCAGATGGTTATTCGTTTAATGACTCGTGTGGCCCACTTTCAGGGAGAAAATATACAACGCATACTCGATCTGTGTGATAGAAATGAATTTGAATTGGGTTTGCTAAAGGAACTGCTGTTGCAAGGAATGAAGGCTGGTACAGAGAGTGTTAGCGTGCAGGCAGAAAGTATGGAAGAGCGAGCTTTTTCATCAGCTGATCCTATCCTATCTGCCCATACCTCACAGGGGAACTATACGGATCGTGGCGGAACATACGCGCGAGAGCATCGGGAAACTCTACAGGAGATTCAGGAGCTTAAACGGATCAATCGGCTCAAACCGTCCGTGAAACCAGAGGAGAATTCCGAGCATGTAACAGAAAACGAAGTAGAAGATGTGGAGTCTGGATTGCAAAAATATAAAACCTACATTGCTCTCGGATGTCTGCTCGCTTCGGCCATCGTGTGGCGTTATATTTATCTGGACCATCCAGAGACGGTACCGTTGATTATTTCCGTGGTGCTGACCTTGGTACTTGCCGCTGTTGCTTATATAAGCTGGACGGGGAAATGGGAGCGCAATCGAACTTCATCTCATATGTACAGCGATTCAGTACCTGTATTGGATTCGGAATGGTTAGGAACTACTTCTTCCCCAGTACAGCGCAAAAATGATCGTTATCAGGTAGATAAGCTGACCGGATTTGTAGCGGGACGTCATCATCAAGACAAGCAATCTTCCGATTCGAGTGATCAAGGGCAGGAGAACTGGAGATGGACTTTTCCAAACTCAGAATATAAGAGCGTGGGAAATCGAGTTATGGAAAATAGTAAGAAAACTTCAGCGAATTTTGACTTACACGAGCCATCGTGGAAAGGTGCGGAACGGGGAAATGAATTGGAAGCCAGTGATACCAGTGAGGCTTATTATAAGTCTCTCTCCGGGGTAACGGAGCTTCTAAATGCTGCATCTAAGCAGGAAACGATGCTGCTTCGTGCAGATCAAGAGATGCAGATTTCACCAGTGCAGCAATCACCGATGGCTTGCCTGGATCGCAAGCCACCAGGTAGTGGAGGGACAGAGCGCATCCGGTTGCAGCCAGACCAATTCGTTGCAGGCAGTTTTATCATCGGGAGAGATCCGCAACTGGTTCAGTTTGTAGAGCATACGGATGGAGCTTCCCGTTCTCATATTGAGCTTTGCATAGTTACAGGAGAACATAGCCACATTGTTAAGGATTTATCCTCGACGAATGGAACTGTTCTGAATGGAGAGCCTATGGTGCCTTATAAGGAGTACACAATGAAGGATGGAGATACTTTTAAAATCGCTGGAGTTTCTTATACTTACCGGTTGGACTCTTTTAAATCCTCCAATGCATCATAAATGAAGGTTATATGGATATATGTCAAGAAGAGGCCTGTTATATTCAGAGCTTCTTTCTTTATGAATAGTGGACTATTCATGGGAATAAAATGGGGCATCTTAATAACTTGCAGTCTGCTTGAGAGATTGTATCTGACTAAAAAGAGGAACCCTAAGCTGGTAGTGACACTACCTACCAGCCAGGAGTTCCTCTTTTTCAATTCAATGCTGTTTTTGGGAAGAATGGAGTTCTTTAAGAGCGTCCTTAAGTGAAGGATAGTGAAACTTAAATCCGTGCTCCAGCGCTTTGCGCGGTATCACCTTCTGACCATCCAATACTAGCGTGCTCATCTCACCAACTAGCTTTGAAACGAGAATGCTGGGGACGGGAAACCAGTACGGACGGTGATATACCGTAGCTACTGTCCTCCCAAACTGGTCGTTCGTCAAGGGTTGTGGTGATGAAGCATTCACTGCCCCGACAATTTCCGTCGTATGGATGCAGTACGTGATCAGACGAACGATATCTTCAATATGAATCCAGCTCATCCATTGATGGCCGCTACCTATTTTGCCGCCGAATCCGAAGCTATAAGGCATCTTCATGAGTGGGAATGCCCCTTTTTTTCTGTCCAGCACAAGGCTAATGCGTAACTTAATTAAACGGGCTTCAGAAGGGTAGGCATTGGCTGCTTCTTCCCATTGCTCAACCACCTGAGACAGAAAATCTCCCGAACAGCGCGGGCTCGTTTCATCGAATGTTTCGGTCAGGGATGTACCATAGGCGGCAACAGCAGAAGCCTGAATGATTACTTTCGGTTTTTTTTGTAGAGCATTCAATGCTTGAGCCAACCGGGCAACAGATAGCAGTCGAGATTGAAGAATTCTTTGTTTGGACTTATCCGTCCAGCGCTGATTCAGCGTTTCGCCTGCTAAATTAACGACCGCATCTGTGCCTTCCAGTACTTCAGGCTTTTGTTTTAATTCGTTCCAGCTCATATATTGCAAGCGGGGGCTCGCTTCGTGTCCTACCAGTGGCTTGCGGGTAACGACTTTCACGGTGTATCCGTCGTCTAGCAGGCTTTTGACCAGTGCACTCCCCACCAATCCAGTTCCTCCACATACGATGATGTTCATGGAGCCAGCTCTCCTTCCAATTCACAAAAAATACATCCGTTATAGAATATAACCCTTTTCGAGAGAAAAAAACTTCATATGAATGTCCTTTATACGGTTAAGTGTCAATCCATGATTTTATTTACCCCTGTTTGACTAACATATATTCTGATGTGTACTTTATCTACGTATTCCCTTAATAGAGTTATTTGAGGATTTTGCAAAAGCCCAATAAGCGACTTTCAATGAAGAATATATTGATCGAAATGGTCTGGTTCGTCTGTATATTGCACTTTGGAGCGACTGGAATCGAATTTTGCAAAATCCTGATTTAAGAAAGTTGCCATAAAAGCTATGTTGTTTGATTTCAATAATCACGTTAAAATGATTAAATTAAAATAAGACAAGCATAACAGGATAAGGGGATGAATCAGGGTCATGCTGAAAATTGGTTCTCATGTGTCCTTCTCGGACAAGGGTCTGCTCAGCGCTACAAAAGAAGCGTCTACTTACGGGTCCAGCTCCTTTATGATATACACGGGAGCACCGCAAAACACGCGTCGTAAGCCGATGGAGTCCATGTATTTGGAGGAAGGCAAGCAGTTAATGGCTGAGAAGGGAATGGAAGATATCGTGGTGCATGCCCCGTATATCATCAACCTTGGCTCTTACAAAGAAAATACCTATGAGCTTGCGGTCAGCTTTCTTCAGGAGGAAATTCGGCGCACACACGCGATAGGTGTGAAAAATATTGTGCTGCATCCGGGCGCTTTTACCGATAAGGATGCGGAATATGGGATCGGGCGTATTGCCGATGGTTTGAACGAGGTACTGAACGGCGTGAAGGAGACAGATGTTAACATCGCGCTTGAAACGATGGCAGGCAAAGGAACGGAAATGGGGCGTAGCTTTGAGGAGATTGCCTCCATTATAGATAAAGTAGAGCGTAACGAGCGTCTTACGGTTTGTATGGATACCTGTCACATTCACGATGCGGGTTATGATATCGTAAATGATCTGGACGGTGTATTGGAGCAATTCGACCGTATTGTTGGCTTGAATCGCATTGCAGTTGTTCACATTAATGACAGTAAAAATCCAGTTGGCGCTCATAAAGACCGCCATACTCCGATCGGATCAGGCTGGATTGGCTATCAGACTATTCATAATGTGGTGCATCATGAAGCACTTCAAGGACGTCCGTTTATTTTGGAGACGCCATGGATTGGGAAGGAAGCCAAAACTCAGCGTCCGATGTATGAGGTTGAAATTGCCCTGCTTCGCGGAAATGTAAAGGAGCGCTTTGGGGATGAGTTTTTGGGTCAGGTTGAGCAATTGCATTCGTTTTTCAAAAAACAGGATGTGGATGTCCGTAAATTTGTGCTGGACACCTGGGCTCTGCTGAAAAATGATGCCAAAGCAAGAAAAGCCGATCCACGTGAACCGTTGGAGCGTCTGTATGACATGATAACGGAAGCAGCACTATTTCCAGATTTGAGCGAAGAACACATTAATCAACGGTTGATTGCCTGGTTTGCCGGCAGTCATTTGCCAGTGACGGTATAAGCTAAGGGGGATTAATAGCCACATGGAAATTCACGCAAAACATCAGCCAAATAGCACTCTATCAGCCCATGAAAACCGAGCGCGTATGCTTGTATCTTGTCCAGATGGACCAGGTATTGTAGCGGCCGTGTCCCGTTTTTTGTACGAGCATGGGGCCAATATCGTTCAATCTGACCAATATACAATGGACCCGTCGGGCGGTATGTTTTTTATGCGGATTGAATTTGATCTGCCGAATTTGAGTGCAACCCAGCCACAGTTGGAGCAGGATTTTGCCGCTGTTGCTGAGCAATTCCGTATGGAGTGGACGATTTCTGCGGTTAGCCGCAAGAAAAAACTGGCTATTTTCGTTTCCAAAGAAGATCACTGTTTGGTAGAACTGCTGTGGCAATGGCAGGCAGGAGATCTGGACGCGGATATTTCATTGGTGGTTAGTAATCATCCGGATATGAAGGAGTATGTGGAATCGTTTGGTATCCCATATCACCATATTCCGGTAACCGCCGATACCAAGCCGGAGGCGGAGCGTCGCCAACTAGAGGTTATTGGCGAAGACATTGACGTTATCATTTTGGCCCGTTACATGCAGATTATATCTCCCAAGTTTATTGAGCATTATCGCAACCGAATTATCAATATCCATCATTCCTTTCTGCCTGCATTCGTGGGTGGGAAGCCATATGCCCAAGCCTATAATCGCGGTGTGAAAATTATTGGTGCTACTGCGCATTATGTAACTGAAGAATTGGACGGCGGCCCGATCATTGAGCAGGACGTGCAGCGTGTAAGCCACGGAGATGATGTAAATGAGCTAAAACGGATCGGTCGCACCATAGAGCGGGTCGTTTTGGCAAGAGCCGTGAAGTGGCATGCAGAGGATCGTATTCTGGTTCATGAGAACAAAACAGTCGTTTTTAACTAATCTTAAAATTTTAGAAAAAATTTGTGAATCTATATTTTTTGTTAAACAAAGCCCATCGCATAACGGGCTTTGTTTTTTTATATAAGGATTTTGCAAAATCCTCATGTGAATTATTAGCCTTATAGCCGGTCAGTACATAATATTTTTGTGATTTTATATTTTTTTAAATGAGGTTAATACATTACGGGTATATTTATATGAGGACACGGTACTACATTTCCCACAATCATCTTTATAAACGATCTGGCAAACTTTCACGGCAAATGGTACAATACTTAAGAATGTATAAGTCATATTGAAACATTCAAGCAGATTCACTCACTTCAACAGATATCGTTTTTGTATCAGGCGGTGATGTTGGGGAGTATGACCGAATGCAATTGACATACTTTTTACAATATGAGGAGGCTAACCATGACTGACCAGAACCAAGCGATTCAAAAGGATGAAAACTCCACGATCGACAATTTGTCCATCACAACTATTCGTACGTTGGCAATTGACGCCATCGAGAAAGCAAACTCGGGACATCCTGGTATGCCGATGGGCTCCGCGCCAATGGGATACCAACTTTTTGCTAAAACGATGAATCATAATCCCGATCAACCTACATGGGTTAACCGTGACCGTTTTGTATTGTCTGCAGGACACGGTTCCATGTTGCTATACAGCCTTCTGCACCTGAGCGGCTATGATCTTCCTATGGAAGAACTGAAACAATTCCGTCAATGGGGCAGCCTTACACCGGGCCACCCTGAGTTTGGCCACACTGCTGGTGTAGATGCTACAACCGGTCCTCTGGGACAAGGTCTCGCAATGTCCGTAGGTATGGCAATGGCTGAAGCTCAACTGGGCGCAACATATAATAAGGACGAATTTAAAGTTGTAGATCACTTCACGTATGCAATCTGCGGCGATGGCGATCTGATGGAGGGTATTTCCCACGAGGCTGCCTCGCTGGCTGGTCGCTTACAACTGGGCAAGCTGATTGTATTGTTTGATTCCAATGATATTACACTGGACGGCAAGCTTAATCTGTCCTCTTCCGAGAGTGTTGCCAAACGCTTTGAAGCTTACAACTGGCAAGTACTGCGCGTAGAAGATGGTAACGACCTTCCAGCCATCCAAAAAGCCATTGAAGAAGCGCAAGGCGACTCGACACGTCCTACGCTGATTGAAGTGAAAACTGTCATCGGCTACGGAAGCCCGAACAAACAAGGTAAAGGCGGACACGGCGGTACTCATGGTTCCCCGCTGGGATCAGAAGAAGCCAAGCTGACTAAAGAATTCTACAAATGGGTATACGAAGAGGACTTCCACGTACCACAAGAGGTTCGCGAGCATTTTGCTAAAGTAAAAGAGCGCGGTATCGCAGCGAACAAAGCATGGGATGAACAGTTCGCCAAATACAAAGCAGCTCACCCTGATTTGGCAGCTCAGTTCGAAACAGCTGTAAACGGCGATCTCCCAGAAGGATGGGATCGTGACCTTCCGAAGTACACGACTGAAGACAAAGCCGTTTCGACTCGTGTAGCTTCTGGTAATGCTCTGAATGGATTAGCTCCAAACGTACCTTTCCTAACAGGCGGATCTGCCGATCTGGAGAGCTCCACGATGACACATTTGAACAACCTGACGAACTTTACGCCAGAAGACTACGCCGGTCGTAACATCTATTTCGGTATCCGCGAATTTGGTATGGCTGCTGCGATGAACGGTATGGCGTTGCACCAAGGTGTAAAAGTATTCGGCGGTACATTCTTCGTATTTACAGACTATCTGCGTCCAGCTGTTCGTCTGGCAGCTCTGATGGGATTGCCTGTAACCTACGTTCTGACTCACGACAGTATTGCTGTAGGTGAAGATGGTCCGACTCATGAGCCGATCGAGCAATTGGCTTCCCTGCGTATTATCCCGAACTTGACAGTAATTCGTCCAGCGGACGGTAATGAAACTTCTGCTGCTTGGGCTTACACGCTGGAAAACAAGAAAAACCCGGTTGCTCTGGTATTAACTCGTCAAAACCTGCCAATCCTGGCTGCTAGTGCTGAGCATGCACGCGAAGGTATCAAACGCGGTGCTTATGTGGTTGCAGATGCAACAGATGGCAAACCAGTTGCTCAAATTCTAGCTACAGGCTCCGAAGTGCAATTGGCTGTTAAAGCTCAGGAAGCACTGGCAGAACAAGGTATTCAAGTACGTGTTATCAGCTTCCCAAGCTGGGATCTGTTCGAAAAACAAGACAAAGCATACAAAGATTCCGTTCTGCTGCCAGAAGTGAAAGCTCGTTTGGCTGTAGAAATGGCATATCCACTGGGCTGGGAAAAATATGTTGGCGACCAAGGCGACATTCTCGGTATCAGTACATTCGGCGCATCCGCACCTGGCGATCGCGTGATTAAGGAATACGGCTTTACAGTAGAGAATGTTGTTAGCCGTGTGAAAGCTTTGTTGAAATAAAACATTGGAGCATCTAAAACAGACAGTCGTAACCTGAGTAAGGCTTACGGCTGTTTGTTTCATACAGTTGATGTTTTGCGAAAAGATCACTTTGGAATTCCAGTGTATTGTATACGTGATACAGTGTGTATTTTCATACTGAAGCTGGAATCAAATCTATGTTATGATGCACCAATATTCATTCAACCATTGAGAGCAGATGAGGGGATAACGAATGACACAGTTTGATGGAGTAAGCGTAGTTAAAAAAGCAAACGTTTATTACGATGGTCAGGTTACAAGCCGTACAGTCATCCTGGGTGACGGTAGTAAGGTTACACTGGGGATTATGCTGCCAGGAACGTACGAGTTCGGCACGGATTCCCGTGAGATTATGGAGATTTTGGCAGGGGATCTGAGAGTGTTACTTCCAGGTACTGAGGAATGGCTGGAAATACAAGGGACAGCAACCTTTCACGTACCTGCAAAGTCTTCCTTCAAGCTGGAAGTACGAAGTGTAACTGATTATTGCTGTTCTTATCCCGAATAGTAAGCTAAAACGGGTAAGCACACTCAGCCTTCAAGCTAAGTGTGCTTACCCTAAAGCTATGCCATATGTACACAAGCACAGCAGTATAGTTACACAGAAAGGTACAGCTTATTCGAGAGGTTGACCACCAATGGTGCGGCCAATCCATGCTTCGTATGTCTTCACGACAGCGGATAGGTCCTCGTCGCCGTAGCCTTGCGTTTGCCCGGCTTGAAATAGGCTTTTGGCAATGGATAACATAGGTGCGGGGATGGACAGGCTGTCTGTTAGTGAGGAAGCAAGCTTCAAGTCCTTAAGCATCAAGGCAAGTGAGAACTGGTTGCTAAAATCATGCTCAATGATTTTGCGCCCTTTCAGGTCAGCGGCCTTGCTGCCTGCCGATCCGAGTTGTACCAATTCAAGGAAGCTGTCTGCCGGGATGCCGGATTTAGCCGCGATAGCAAAGCCTTCAGCCAGAGCGAGGTTATGAATACCGACCATCGTATTATGAGCGAGCTTGGCTACGGCCCCGCTTCCATTAGGTCCCATATGAAGTACCTTTTTGCCCAGGGTATCAAAAACATCTGATTGTGCCGCAATGGCTTCTGCATTACCACCAACCATGAACACGAGTGTGCCGTCTACAGCGGCAGGCTTACTGCCTGTTACGGGAGCATCAATGAAGGAACAGCCCAGCTTGTCCGCTTCGGCGGCTAGTTGTTTGACCAGCTCAGGTGAAATCGTGCTGTTGTCCATCACGGTCATGCCAGCCGTAAGGCCGGCAAACACACCGTCTTCGCCGTAATAGATGTCACGAATGGAATGATCATCACTGACCATGGTAATGACCAAGTGCTGACCTTCAGCTGCTTCACGAGGGGTTGAAGCTGTACGTGCGCCTTGCTCTTCCAGTGGCTCGCAGCGCGAAGCGGTGCGATTATAAACTGTGACTCCGAATCCCTGCTTTAGCAGATTGGATGCCATCGGGGCGCCCATGGTGCCCAGTCCGATAAATCCGATGTTTTTCATTGCTAATCACCTTTCTTGTTGGAAGTTGCCGTCCGATGCAGATGCGAGTCGGCCCTGAATTGAATATTGAAACAGGTTGATCTCAGTTAATTGTAGCATGGGCATGCTACCCTATCTACAGGAGGGACTGTCAAGTACAGGATACACAGGTAACGTAAGCTTGTCAGGCCCAGCAAATTAAAGTATCCTATTCCTAAGTCCTTATGTTCGTATTCATGGTCTTAGTAATACCAAACAGGAGGTTCCAAACATGTCTAAAAAAGTTATTTTTGATTACACTAAAGCGCTCTCCTTTGTAGGTCAGCACGAAATTGATTATTTTGCAGAGCCTATCAAGCTGGCTCATGAGCAATTGCACAACCAAACCGGTGTAGGTTCCGATTTCTTAGGTTGGATCGACCTGCCTACCAATTATGATAAAGAAGAGTTTGCGCGCATCCAAAAGGCTGCTGCTAAAATTCAAAGCGATTCCGAAGTACTGATCGTAATCGGTATCGGCGGTTCTTACCTTGGAGCACGTGCTGCGATCGAAATGCTGTCGCATTCTTTCTACAATGCACTGCCTAAAGATCAACGCAAGGGCCCAGCTATCTATTTTGCAGGCAACAACATCAGCTCTACATATGTGAATCATCTGTTGGAACTGATTGAAGGTAAAGACTTCTCTGTGAACGTCATTTCCAAATCAGGTACGACAACAGAGCCAGCTATCGCATTCCGCGTATTCCGTGCAGCTCTGGAGAAAAAATACGGTAAAGAAGAAGCGCGCAAACGTATTTATGCAACGACCGATAAAGAACGTGGCGCTTTGAAAAAACTGGCTAACGAAGAAGGCTACGAATCCTTCATTATTCCTGATGATGTGGGTGGTCGTTACTCCGTGCTGACAGCAGTAGGCTTGTTGCCGATTGCTACTGCAGGCATTAACATCGAAGAAATGATGCAGGGGGCGGCAGACGCTTCCAAAGAATACAGCAACCCGAATGTAGCTGAGAACGAAGCTTATCAATATGCAGCCGTTCGTAACGCTTTGTACCGCAAAGGTAAAGCAATTGAAATTCTCGTAAACTATGAGCCGTCTCTTCATTTTGTATCCGAGTGGTGGAAACAGTTGTACGGAGAAAGCGAAGGCAAGGATTACAAAGGCATTTATCCTGCTTCTGTTGATTTCTCGACAGACCTGCACTCCATGGGACAATTCATTCAGGAAGGCAGCCGCAATATTTTCGAAACGGTAATCCAAGTAGAAAATGTACCTAGTCACATCACCATCGAAGCAGATGAGGATGATCTGGACGGACTGAATTTCCTGGCAGGCAAAACTGTGGATTTTGTAAATAAAAAAGCATTCCAAGGTACATTGCTGGCTCACACAGACGGACAAGTACCGAACTTGATTGTAAATATTCCTGACTTAAGCCCTTACTCTTTCGGCTATCTTGCTTATTTCTTCGAAAAAGCTTGCGGCATCAGCGGCTACCTGTTGGGTGTAAATCCGTTCGATCAACCGGGCGTAGAAGCTTACAAGAAGAACATGTTTGCGCTGCTCGGTAAACCAGGCTTCGAAAAAGAAAAAGCTGAGCTTGAAGCGAGATTGTCTGAATAAGAGTGCTGTAATCTCTGATGCGAAACAGGATTTCGGTCAGAAGTGTTATAGTGTATAGCAGCAATTAAAGTACAGGAAAGCAGTTCACCAGCTGCCAGTAGCGGGGGACTGCTTTCTTGTAAAATGAAGTAAGGAAGGTTATACGTGTATGTTGGAACAATACCGAACCGTACGCGGTGCCGGCAACAAGGAAATTGTGATCCGAAAATCCCGTTTTATCGGCCATATTCAGCCTGTTCAAACTGAGGAAGAAGCAGTTGCTTTCATAGAGCGCATCAAAAAAGAGCATTGGAACGCTACCCATAATTGTTCTGCTTACATGATTGGGGAAAGAGACGAAATCCAAAAGCAATCGGATGACGGAGAACCGAGCGGTACGGCTGGAAAGCCTATTTTGGAGGTGATCCGCAACCAGAAGCTGAAAAATGTCGCTATTGTTGTTACCCGTTACTTTGGTGGGATTTTGCTGGGAGCAGGCGGTCTGATTCGCGCGTATTCAGATGGTGCTGTTGCAGCAATCGAGGCAGGGGATGCAATTACGCGTGTGCTGCATCGTGAAGTTTTTGTAGAATTGGATTATACCTGGTTGGGCAAAGTGGAAAATGAATTACGCAATCGCAGCATCCGCACTGGAGAAACAATGTTTACGGATAAAGTTACCTTAACCTGTCTGCCGCTGGCTGGTGATGCGGAATCCTTTAGCAACTGGATAACAGACTTGACGCAGGGGCAATCGCTTGTGTCGGAGGGAGAGCAGCTTTACTTTATTGAAGGGGAATAAATAATATGGCTAGAAGAGCAGTAGAACAGGAGTTGTCAAGAGGGCGGATTCTGGAAGCGGCCAGGCACTTGTTTATTACCAAGGGCTACCGTGCGATTTCAATGCGCAGCATTGGCCAGCATCTGGGTTACAGTCATGGTTCGTTATACTATCATTTTAAAGAGAAGGCTGAACTGTTCTATGCCATTGTGATTGAAGATTTTAATACATTGCGTGGGATTCTACTGCAAGCAGCAACAGGCACACCTGATGATGGCTTGAGCAGACTAGAGTACTTGATGCTGGAATTTATCCGTTTTGGTTTGGAAAATCCATATCAATACGAAATTATGTTCATGATGCACGATGAAGAACTATTTGCATACTGTCGCACAGAGCAAAACCGTTGTGTCGAACTATTTGCATCCATGATCCGTCAAGAATTGAGTGGTCAGGGGCATTCGGAGGAAGATTGCTCAAGGGTACCGAAAAGTCTGTTTTTATCCATGCATGGCTTTGTATCCTTTTATATTCAGGACGGTTTAACATTTGAAGAAATTAGGCCCGCTGCTTTAGCACATGTAAAGCTGCTGTGCAGACACCTATGAGCGTACCTGCATTCACACGCTTCACCCATGAACATGTAGGGCGCTTTTCTAGGTGTATGCACTTCATGACGGTGACTTATCATTACGGTACTTTGCGAAAGCGACTAAGAATTTAACAGACGATGATGCATCCAGTAGGAAAACATCATGGTCTGTTTTTTTACCCGTTTCCGTCAGCCCTTCATGATTTTCACATGGTATTGACGTCTGCGTGGTCCGTCGAATTCACAAAAATAAAGTCCTTGCCATCGTCCGAGCAACAGCTTTCCATCATGGATGATGATCGTTTGTGAGGGGCCTGTCGTGATGGATTTTAGGTGGGACGCTGTATTTCCCTCCATATGGCGATATTGGGGATGCTCCCACGGATAGACTTCATCTAGTCTTAACATCACATCATGTTTGACATCTGGGTCTGCATTTTCATTAATGGCGATGCCGGCTGTCGTGTGTGGACAATAAACAAGTGCGGTTCCTTGTTGCACCCCGCTTTTTTCGATCAATGAAGCAACCTCTCGTGTAATATCACGAATTTCATCTCGCCGTGTAGTGGATAATTCTAAAGTATGCAACAATAACTCCATCTCCTTTCTTCCTAATACTTTACCCTTTTAATTCCTAATATAATATATAGAGTTGACGAAAATTACCTTCCTTTGATAAAGTATCACATAAGAAAAAACATAGTATATGCATTGGAATAATTAAATGATTTTAAATGAGGTACGTGCTTTGCGGTAAGCAAGGCTGCTGCTGTTCCTGAACAGGTCCAGAAGCGGAAAGGAAGTGTACGGATATGCATGTGGAAGTAAGAGGATTAAACAAGCATTTCGGTAATTTTCATGCAGTAAAGGACGTATCTTTTGATATTCAGGCGGGCCATCTTATTGGCTTACTCGGTCCAAGTGGTGGGGGGAAAACCTCCATTCTTCGCATTTTGGCGGGTCTGGAGCAACCGGATGCGGGAGAAATTCATTTTCATGGAAAAAGGGTAAACGAGCTGTCCCCGCAGGAACGTGGAATCGGATTTGTATTTCAAAACTATGCTTTGTTCAAGCACATGAGCGTCTACGACAATATTGCCTTTGGTCTGAAAGTGAAAAAAAGCTCCAAAACCCGTATCAAGGAACGGGTCACGGAGTTGGTCGAACTAACGGGGCTCAAAGGATTTGAGCATCGTTATCCGCATCAGTTGTCAGGTGGACAGCGACAGCGAGTTGCTTTTGCGCGTGCTTTGGCACCAGAGCCTCAATTGCTGCTGTTGGATGAGCCTTTTGCAGCTATTGATGCCAAGATTCGTCAGGAGCTGCGCACCTGGCTGCGAGAGTTGATTGAGCGGGTGGGCATTACTTCAATTTTTGTCACCCATGATCAGGATGAGGCGATTGAAGTAGCGGATGAAATTATGGTGATTAATCAGGGACGACTGGAGCAGAAGGGAACGCCTTGGGATATTTATAAAAAACCGGGTACCCCGTTCGTGGCTTCCTTCATTGGGGAATCTACGGTGATTGAACAGGCAGGCAGTCTCAAAGGCTTCGAAGAAGCTGCTGGAGTGGGAACACGTGCCTTGATCCGTCCGGAGTATATTGATGTCGGGCCAAGCGAGGAATTTACGCTTCTGTCGGCGACCGAGGAAGGCGTAGTGAAGCATTTGCATTTTCGTGGAAGTGAGTGGATGGTTGAAGTACAAGTTGGGGACCATCGTCTCATGACGTACCGTTCGCTGGAGAAGTCTACGCTGGAACCTGGTCAGCAGGTGCGAGTGTTGGTGCATCGAGCCTATCTATATAATGACCAGTCCAGCTGGATGGTGGAAAACCGCCTGAAGGAAGATCCCATGCCTATCATCATTTAAAAATCAGGCTTTTGCAAAATTCTCAAATATATATGATCACGCTTGGGGGGATGTCTAGCCTGATTTCACGGCTTTGGGCATGCTCCTTTTGGCGTTGGACGCTGGAAGGATTTACGCAGATGATTTACGTAGAATCGGTCTGTTCGTTATAATAGTAGTAAAAAGACCCAAATAGATAGGAGTTAAACCATGAATCGGCTTATTTTTCTTGGCACGGGGGATGCAATGGGGGTTCCGCGTGTATATTGTGATTGTCTCGTATGCACAGAAGCTCGCACGACAGGGGCGAACATAAGATTGAGATCGTCTGTGCTGATCGAAAGCGAGACGGAGGACTTTATGATTGATTGTGGCCCGGACTGGCGCAGACAGCTAGAATTACGCGATCTGCGTTTTATCCCTACGATCCTTGTGACACATGCACATTTTGACCATATTGGAGGATTACCAGAATGGGCAGATGCCTGTCGCTGGACTGGGAACAGAGGTCGATTGTACGCGCCACAGGAAGTGATCGACACGATCTTGCGGCAATTTTCCTGGCTCTCTGGAAATTTGGATCTTATTCCAGTAGATCAGGGAGCCCAACTTGGCGGGTGGAATATCCGGGGATGGCGTGTGAATCACGGGAAGAACGGATATGCCTACGCTTATCGCCTGGAAAAGGACGGCTTCTCGTGGGCCTACTGTTCGGATTCGATTGGATTAAATGAGGCGGAAATTCTGCCTTTGCACAATCTGAATTTGCTCGTCCTGGGAACGAGTTTTTATCATGAGGAGGCCGAGTATGCCACCCGCTCTGTATATGACATGCTGGAGGCACAGGAGCTTATAGGAAGGCTTAAGCCCCAAAGCACAGTGTTTACACATATGTCCCATGATGTGGATGTCACACGCAATTATGGGCTTCTGGAAGGGATTAGTTTGGCACACACCGGCATGAGTTTGCCGTTAGAATAAAGGTGCATTTTACCTTTACATCGTTCGACTGATACGTAGAAGGGCGGAGATTCCTTCTTTGATTTGTAGCTCGTTGGCGTATGAATAGGACAGTCGTACATGCGTTTTACCCTCTGCGCCGATGGGATCAAATACATTGCCGGGGACAAAGGATACAGATTCTTGTACACTTTTGGCAAGTAATTCATTAGGTTTCAACGTAGAAGGCAGCTGGAGCCACAGGTTGAGTCCTCCCGCTGGGCTGGTCCATGTCCAACCGGAATCGCGGAGACTGTCTTCCATCGTTTCCTTACGAATCTGGAGCGCGATACATAGTTTTTTAATATGCTGCTGCATACGTGGAGATTGAAAGTATTCTAAAAATAGCTTTTGATTCAGCAGTGGCGATCCATTGTCCACCAACGCTTTGACGTTGAGCAGGCTGTTCATGAGCTGTGGTCGGCAGGTCACGGCTGCGATTCGTAGACCGGGTGCGACATATTTACTGTAACTTCGAATGTAGACGACGCTTCCCGAAACATCATAGGCGAAAATCGGAGAAGGAGGCTTTTGCCCAAAGCTGATGTCATAGGTGCTGTCATCCTCAACAATGAGGCAGCCGTAGCGCTCGGCTAGTTCAGGCAGTCGTTTGCGTTGCTCATCGGGGACCGTAAAGCCCGTCGGGTTGTGGAATGTCGGATTCATATAAAAGAGACGTGGTTTTTCCGTTTTCATGCACCACTCAATCTGGTCCATATCATATCCTTCTGGTCGAATATCGGTCATGGTCAGACGTGCGCCTTGTCTGCGGAATATTTCCATGGCAGGACCATAAGCAGGGCGTTCGATCAATACACGGTCTCCTGTATGGAGCAGAGATCGGGCAATTAAATCAATGGCTTGCTGTGCTCCCGAGGTAATCATCACTTCATCCGGTGATAAAGCAAAATGCTTATCCACGCTAAAATGCTGCGCCATGGCCTCCCGAAGCTCGGTATCACCCTGTACAGCGGAATAGGTGGCTGCTACTTTCGGATGCTTTTCAAAAACCTGCATCATCAGCTCTCCCCAAAATCGGTTGGGCAGGAGAGAGGGGTCAATCAGCGCTTTGGAAAACTGGAAATTCGCATTCACTGATTGAACGCGGGTAAGTCCATCCATTCCTCTCCAGGCTGAAACTGACGGATCATCTGCCGCATGGGCAGATTTGGAGTGAATCGTGAGGTCTATGGACGTATGTCTCGAGTAGCCAGCATATTTTGCATGTCCAGTCGCTTGGGAAGCATGAACGTAATATCCTGATTTGTCCCTTACATAGACCAGTCCTCGTTGCTTCAACTCCTGATATGCCCGGAAAACAGTTAGCCGATGTACACCCAGCTCCTGAGCCAAGCTTCGTACGGACGGCAGCTTCATGTCTGTTTGCCAATCCCCGCGATCGATCCGCACAGCTACATAATGGATAACCTGCTCATACAGCTTTAAGGCATGATCGGCTGGAAAAAGTAGTTCGCTGTTGTTCTTACCCATGCTATCCACGCTCCTTTGTGTGTATTGTACTATATAGCACTTCAAAAACGTATACAACTGTTCTGTAGTTATACAACTGTTCTGTTCGTCTCCCTGTATGCTTAAAAGCAACTGAAGGGAGAGGGACGTATCATGATTGGGATCGCGTTTACAGTAATGTGTCTTATTTTTGGCACAACGTTTTTGGCCATAAAAGTGGGAGTGGAAGCCGGGCTTCCGCCGTTTTTATCGGCAGGGGTACGTTTTTTCGCCGCAGGTGCGATATTATTTATTGCTATGAAGCTGACCGGAAAGGTGAAATGGTCGTTATTATGGCGTAAGGAAATGTTGCTGATTGGAGCAGGAACGACCTTCGGTACCTTTTCGGCCTTGTATTGGGCAGAGCAATATGTCAGCTCCGGGATCGGAGCTATTCTGTCAGCTACCGGGCCGATGATGATCGTCATTTTGCAATCTGTACTGCTACGGCAAAAAACGTCACGGATTACGGTCGTTGGCTGCATGATCAGCTTTCTTGGTGTGGTGCTGGTTGTGCTGCCCGGATTGGCGGTTCAGATCAGTGGTCTGTGGCTGGCGGGATGCCTTGTTATTTTGCTGGGGGAGCTGTGTTATTCAGGGGGAGCTCTTTATTCCAAGCGAGTGATGGATGTATTTCGTGAAACGAACCCGATTGCCCTGAATGCGGCGCAAATGATCCATGGGGGATGGATGCTGCTGTTACTGTCTGCGATCACGGAACCGTGGAGTTCTGAGGGGTGGCAGTACCTTCCTGCCATGGGGTCTTTACTCTATCTGATCCTGTTTGGTTCGATGATTGCACATACACTGTTCTACTGGCTCATGGAGCGTACAAATCCCCTGTTTCCGACGACGTGGCTGTATATATCACCGCCGATTGCGGTGGGCTTGGGAGCGTTGTTGTATGGAGAGCATGTAAGCTGGTGGATGCTGGTTGGGGTGCTGCTCATTGTGACCGGACTAATCCTTATGAACAATGGAATTATCCGTTTGGTGAACAGGCGTAAGTTACGTTCTGCTGCCTGATATTTTATAGCGGTCAGGTTATTATATGATCTGACAGAAAAGGCCTCCAAACTGTCGTATGTTACTGATCATGCGACAGTTTGGAGGCTTTGTTGTTGTATTACTTTATTTAAGAATTATGGGAGCAGGCACTTTTTGCTTATTCAACATTGAGTACGAATTTGTCGATGGCGTGCTTAACACCATCTTCGTTATTGCTGCGAGTGATGTAATCAGCCAGCTTCTTCAAATCAGGAATGGCATTCTCCATCGCTATGCCGAGACCAGCGCATTCAAGCATTTCATGGTCGTTCCAAGAGTCGCCGATGGCAATCGTTTCCGACAGTTCACAGCCAAAATGGTTTGCAAGGAAGGTAAGCGCGTGACCCTTGGTGCCTTCATGGTGCATAATTTCCAGAAAGTGAGGCTTGGATTTTGTAATGTGAACTTCATTGCCAAGCAGTACGCGAAGTTCAGGAATTAATTCATCCAACACTTCCGGCTCGTCGATAATCAGCAATTTAGGAGCCGGCTGCTCTATAACTTTACTGAATACAGGCTCTACAAAATATTCCGTGTTGTTCAGCTCCGTGTAATCTTTGATTTTCTGATTATCTTCACGTGTGTACAATTTGTCATCAATATACGTTTGTAGATGCAGATTGCGTTCCACGCAGAATTCATACAGACGACGTGCAGCCACGAGTGGAACATAACGCTCATACAGCACGTTTTCGTCCAGCAGGTTTTTAACCAAAGCTCCTTGATACGTAATGATCGGCACGTTCAAACCAGTCTGGCGAGCAATTTTGTGTGCAGAGGCATAAGCTCGTCCAGTAGCGAGGGTAACCACCACACCTTTCGCTACAGCAGCTTCTAATGCCTGTTGTGTCGCTGGTGTAACTTCTTTTTGGTCGTTAATGAGTGTATCATCAATATCAATGGCAATTAATTTATACATATCGGTATTCTCTCCTTTATCTCTATCATGGGGCAATGCTAAAATTGTATCTTATAATATTCAAAATGACAATATCGCAATGAAAAGGGGACGGCTCTTATAAGAGCCTGTCCCCTTATAACCACTGAAGTATTGGTTTGAAACGATGGGAAAAAGTAACGGTTAGTCTTCCAAAAATACAAGTCCAACAAAATCGTCCAACTCAATATTACCAAAATAGTGCTTCAAATCGAGAGAGGATAAGGCTTGACGTACCTCACCTTCATCATAACGCTTGCCGCGCAGGATATTTTCAATATCAGCAACGTCACCCACACCGAAGAAATCCCCATAGATTTTAATATCACGGAGGTAGCCTTCCTTAAGATCCATGCGGATATCAATAATACCGACTGGAAATTTACGTGTGTGCTTGATATTGCTCTCGGGGGATAGACCGTAGTTCCAATCCCACGATTGGTAGCGTTCTTTGGATATTTCATGGATTTTGGCCCAATCGGTATCGGTGAGCTTATATTGAGGTACTTGATCCAATTCTGATCCGAATATGAAACGCAACAGTTCCTCGCGAAATTGCTCTATGGTCATCTCACGGTCCATCAGTTCGCTGATGTTAGCTACGCGACTGCGGACAGATTTAGTGCTTTTGGATTTGAATTTTTCGGGATTGGCATGCAGTGATGCAGCCACATTGTCCAGATTCAGGTTAAACATCAATGTACCGTGGCTGAACATACGTCCGCGTGTGGCAAATTGGGCGTTTCCTGAAATTTTACGTTCTCCGACCTGCAGATCGTTGCGGCCTGTCATTTCAGCTTCTACTCCCATTTGGCGCAGAGCATCAATCACAGGTTGCGTAAATTTAAGGAAATTATGAAAGGACTCCCCGTTATCCTTGGTAATAAAACTGAAATTTAAATTACCGAGGTCATGATATACAGCACCGCCGCCGGACAGGCGACGAACGACTTGAATATTGTTATCTCTGACAAACTCGGCGTTGATTTCTTCAATGGTATTTTGATGCTTGCCTATAATAATAGAAGGCTGATTAATGTAAAACAGCAAATAGCTGTCGTCCAGCGGTAGATGCTTGAGCGCGTATTCCTCAATAGCAAGATTAATGGCTGGATCGTGTATCCCCTGGTTGTCGATGAACAGCATGTCCATTCCTCCGTATATAAACTGTGTAATTTTATGTGTGCCTCCTTCTATTGTAACCCAAGTGAGCCATGTACAAAAGCTCATTTGCATTGACGGGACGCAAAAAGCAGCCTCATAATGGAGCTAAATGATTGGAAACGGGCGGAAAGGATGAGAGGCAATGATAGAGGTTTACGGTCATGGCGGGGACAGGGAAACAGCTGCGGCGACATTTGGCGGGACTGCTGCTGATTTTGTAGATTTTAGTGCAAATATTAATCCGCTTGGTCCACCGCCTGAGGTGCTTGAGGCGCTGCAACACTCATTTGACACTGTGATTCGCTATCCAGACCCTGGGCATCGGAATTTTAAAAATATGCTCGCACGGCGACTGCATGTTCCACCGGAGTCGTTAAGTATCGGAAACGGAGCGGCTGAGAGCATGGCGCTCTTGTTATTGGGACTAGCTCCTAAGCGTGTGGGTACAGTGGAGCCGTGTTTTTCGGAATATGCCGAGCTGGCTGGCAAATTCGGAGCCGAGGTCAACCGGGTGTATGGGAAGGCCTCGCTTCAATGGAAGGCGGACGTGGAGGACATCCTTCAGCTCATGGAGCAGGTAGATGTTTTGTTCCTCGGGCAGCCGAATAATCCAAATGGCGTCCAATATAGTGAGCAGGAGCTGTGCGAGCTGGCAGAGGCGGCTGGCACAACGGGTACTGTGCTGGTGGTGGATGAAGCATTCATTGATTTTATTCCGCTGGAACGGCGAATCTCACTGCTGCCTGTGCTGGATCGCTATCCTCATGTGATTTTGATCCGGTCAATGACCAAATTTTATGCCATTCCTGGCCTACGATTGGGTTATGCGATTGCTCATCCGGACTATATCCGGCGAATGACGGCCAAACAGGTGACCTGGAGTGTGAATGGGTTAGCGTTGCTGGCTGGGGAGGCATGTCTGAAAAGTGGGCAAGCATATGAGCGCCGAACACAGGAGCTGATTGCTGCGGAGCGCAACCGTCTGTTGACCGGCTTGGCGGAATGGGGCTGCGGTGTCGTTCCCGGCGAAGCCAATTACGTGCTGGCAAGGGCGCCGGGTACGTGGAGCGCATCAGCTATT
Organism: Paenibacillus sp. SEL3; assembly: GCF_054602585.1. Classification (NCBI taxonomy): domain Bacteria; kingdom Bacillati; phylum Bacillota; class Bacilli; order Caryophanales; family Paenibacillaceae; genus Paenibacillus; species Paenibacillus sp. SEL3. The sequence continues at coordinate 4,715,571 of NZ_CM137725.1, forward strand.
CAGCAGGCGCTTGGACAACGCGGAATCCTTATACGTAGCTGTGCTATGTATCCGGGACTGACGACGAGCCATTTTCGGATTGCAGTCAAGGATGCAGAAGCCAATAACAGGCTGCTATCTGTATTGGGTGAAGTGCTGGAGGAGGAGGAGCGGCGTGACAGTTAGCTTGATTATCCTGGCAGCCTATCTATTGGACAGGCTGATCGGTGACCCGAGGTGGTTGCCGCATCCAGTCATCGGTATGGGACATGCCATTTCAGCATTGGAAAAAGTGATTCGCTGCCAGGTCCGAAGTGACCGAGGGCTGAAACGTGCAGGTATACTGCTTCCACTCATTGTGGCGGGAGGCTCCTTTGCGCTCGCCTGGGCGCTGTTGCAATTGCTTGCCTGGATTCATCCGTGGTTATCTGTCGGCGCAGAAATAGTGCTGATTGCGACCACGATTGCTTCCAAAGGACTAAAGGATGCAGGAATGGCAGTCTACCGAGCGTTGCAGGCGGATGACCTGGCTGTGGCACGGCGGGAGCTGGGCATGATAGTCGGGCGGGATACGCAGCAACTTGATAAGCCTGAGATTGTACGCGGTACGGTTGAAACGGTCGCTGAAAATATCGTGGACGCGATTATTTCCCCGCTTTTTTATGCCTTGATCGGGGGAGCACCCTTGGCGCTGGCTTATCGTGCTGTGAATACGCTCGATTCCATGGTTGGGTACAAAAATGAAGAGTATCTGCATTTAGGCTGGGCTTCAGCACGTCTAGATGATGTGGCTAACTACATTCCAGCACGCCTGACAGCGGCAATGCTTGTGATAGCGGCGTGGATGTACAAACGAGATGCTGCAAGAAGCTGGCGCACAGTCAAGCGAGACGCTCGTCTGCACCCAAGTCCGAACAGTGGCTTCCCGGAATCGGCTGTTGCTGGTGCATTGGGGATTCGTCTTGGAGGATATAATGTGTATCATGGCGTGCGCTCCTTTCGTGCATACATGGGGGATTGGATACGACCGCTAGAGTCGAAAGATATACGGCATACGATCCAGCTGATGTTCGCCGTGTCCAGTATGTTTGTAGGATTGTGTTTGTTAGGAGCCGCAGGTTGTTTTGCCTTGGGATGGGTGCGGTGAGGGTGAGGAGTGACACGCTGAATAATGATCGAGCAGGAAGTGACATTTCTTGAAACAAGATATAGCAGCAAAAAGGACAGTAGAATACGCACAAAGACCGAACTCACAGGAGGATAAGGTGCCGTATGATGCTAAAGAAGATCTGCATTGGGATATGGAGCTCGTGTTAGTTCGTCACGGCACAACCTTATGGAACAAGGAACGTCGATATCTGGGACACTCCGACTTAGGTTTGCTACCGGGGGCAGAGCAGGAATTAAAGCCTTTGCAGGAAAAATTGCAAGGTCAGTCCTTTGCTCGAATCTATTGCAGCGACTTAATGCGATGTCGCCAGACCTTGCAGATCATTGTGCCGGAATCAGAGTTGACGTCTGGGCGTTCCCTATCTACTATGCCTCCTATGATGGAACCATGTCTGCGAGAGCTTCATTTTGGCGAGTGGGATGGAAAAACGTATGACATGCTCAAGGATGTGTCGTTGTATCGGGCTTGGATTGATGAGCCGCAACGGATCACCCCACCTGGTGGAGAGTCTTGGACAGATTTTGTAAATCGTCTGCGCAAATTTCTTGACTCTCTGTATGAATGGCGTGTTGCTATGGAAGTTCAACCCATGGATTTGACTGCTACGTCGCCCTCTGTTTTGGTCGTTACGCATGGTGGCGTAATTCGTCAGCTAGCTTGCATGCTGATACCGGGCCATGATTTTTGGAGTCTGAATCCGAAGCCGGGAGAAGCATTAAGGATTCAATTGAGGCTGGCAGGACCGCACAATTACATAGCGGAAATGCTTCCTCATTAGGTTAGACACCAGCGGATAAAGAGGCTGTTTGGGTTGTAAGCCGCCTCATTTTAACCTATAATCATCAAGTAAAAGAACGGCTTGACTACCACTACATCAAATATCCAGCAGACGAGGTCGGCGCAGCGTGATGAAACTATGGTTTCCCTCCCTGCGCTGTTAAAAGGGAAGTCGGTGTGAATCCGGCGCGGTCCCGCCACTGTAAATGGAAACATGCCCGTTAGTCCTCTTTATATGTTACTAAGCATATGAAAGAATTTCAGGACATGTATTTTACCATAAGTCAGGATACCTGCCCGTCCGCCTGTCACCATAATCCTTCGAGGAAAGGATGACGTGTTCGCAGTGACTGTCCATGCGGAAAGAAGCTGCCGCCTGCGCACGATCTGCGCTAACGTGACCCCTGTGTCCTGATATGAGGATGCGGGGGTTTTTGATAGGAAAAGAAGGCTAGATTTAGAAGATATCTGATGATGTTCAAGTAACGCTCTTAACGATTTATTTATGAAGGGGTGCAAATCATGGCAGGAAAAAAAATAAAGGTGTGGACAACAGGTCTATTGGCTCTGATTTTGGCAGTTGTGCTGAGTGCATGTGGCGCTAATGGAAAAAATGCAGAAAATAAAGAGGGTCAGGCTTCTTCACAGCAGCCGGGACAGGCAGTAAACGCACAAGAGCCTCCGGGCAAAACGGTTTACCCGCTCACAGTTAAAGATGCAACAGGACAGGAATTTACATTCAAAAAAGCGCCGGATAAAATCGTTTCCGTCTCCCCGGCAGAAACCGAGGCGTTGTTCGCCATTGGGCTGGATAAGGAAATTGTCGGCGTCTCCGACTACTCTGATTACCCGGAAGCAGCTACGAAAAAGCCTAAAGTGGGCGGTATTATGAAACCGAACGAAGAGGCGATCATTGCTGCGAACCCGGAAGTCGTTTTTGCAGGGATATCACTTAGTGAACAGGCTACGACCAAGCTGCGCGACATGGGAATTATGATTTTTAAAACGGAACCGAAGACAGTGGAAGATGTCATGGCTAACATCGAATTGTATGGGAAAATCACCGATCATCAGAGAGAAGCAAGAGCGGTGACTGACAAGATGAGAGCAGATGTAGCAGAAGTAAAAGAAGGAATTAAAAATATCGGTAAAGGGCAGAAGCTGCGGGTATACGTCGAGTTTTCACCAGGCTGGACAGTGGGTAAAGGCGAGTTTATGGACGAGCTGATTACGTTGGCGGGCGGCGAAAATGTAGGTGCCACGCAGAAGGGGTGGTACCAAATCAGTGAGGAAAATATTATTGCTGCGAACCCTGACGTGATTTTGTACAGCAAAAGTGTCAAGGACGACAAAACGGGCCAGACGCTCGGTGATATCATTAAAGCTCGCAGTGGATGGGATCAAATATCGGCTGTTCGCCACAACCGGGTATTTGCCGTGGATGATAATTTGATCAGTCGTCCGGGTCCACGCGTAACGGAAGGTCTCAAGGAAGTGGCCAAGGGCGTGTATCCTGAAATTTTCAAATGAACCGTAAACTGATCGGCTTTGGAGGGACAGGTCTTGTCCTGCTGTTGCTGACGCTGCTGCTCTGTCTTGGCATCGGCTCGGCCAAGCTTCCGGTCAGCCAAATCACGGGCATTCTGGTTAACCACCTACCGTGGTTAGGCGATACGTTTACACCGGATTGGAATACATCCTCAGAGCAGATTATTTTGAAGGTCAGATTGCCACGAGTGTTACTGGGAATGTTGGTAGGAGCAGCGCTGGCGCTGGCGGGAGCCGGATTTCAGGGTGTGCTGCGTAATCCTTTGGCTGATCCGTATACACTGGGGGTATCCTCGGGGGCTTCGGTAGGAGCGGCAGTACTGATTTATTGGGGCCTTCAATTTTCATTTGTTGGCATATGGACGCTGCCGCTAGTGGCATTTACGACCGGAATGCTTACGCTGTGGATGGTGCTGACGTTGGCACGGGAAGGTGGGAAAATTCCGACACAAAGTCTCATTTTGTCGGGTGTGGTGATGCAATCCTTTCTGGGAGCGGTTGTTTCCTTTCTGACAGCCATGTCGAAGGAGACGGTCAATGAAATATTGTACTGGACGATGGGAAGTCTTAGTCTGCGCGGTTGGTCATATACAGGAATCCTTTTACCTTATGTGGTCATAGGGCTGGTATTTCTATGGAACCGGGCACGTGTGCTGAATATTTTGGCTTTGGGTGAACGTCAGGCGGCGCACATGGGAGTTCATGTAGATGCGACGAAGCTATCTGTTCTGATTATTTCCACGCTGCTGACAGCAGCCGCTGTCTCGGTGTGTGGCGTGATTGGCTTTGTTGGACTCGTTGTACCGCATATCATTCGTCTGGTGACAGGTCCTGATTACCGTATGATTGTTCCATTATCTGCGCTCGGCGGAGCTGTTTTTATGGCTTGGGCAGATACGGCGGCTCGCACATTGTTAGCCCCCACAGAAATTCCTCTGGGCGTGATGACGGCCTTTGTTGGGGCACCGTTCTTCGCATATCTCCTGTACCGAAACAAGAAGCTGCGCAGGGGGGGACTGCTGTGACAGAACAAAGTGAATCACAGAAGGTGCGTGATCGGGCATTAGAGGTAGTGGGTCTGACACGTGCCTATGGAGAGTTCCATGCTTTAAAAAATATAAGCTGGAGCGTCGACGAAGGAACTTGGTGGGGGATTATTGGTCCGAACGGCAGTGGAAAATCGACCTTGTTGCATTTGCTTTCCGGTGTAGATCAGCCAACTTCGGGAAACGTTCATATCTATGGCAAAAAGGTCGGTAGCTACAGCAGGAAAGAGCTTTCCCGACTCATAGCCGTACTCCAACAGGAAGGGCTTCCTCCCGTGGGATACACCGTCAGGGAAGTCGTAGAAATGGGACGTTTTCCCCATCAGGACTGGCTAGGCAGGGAAAAGGGTGTTGATGTGGAGGCGATCGCGGATCGCGTGCTGGAGCGATTGGGTCTTACCACGCTGGCGGACAGAGCATTAGACCGTTTGAGTGGGGGACAGCGACAGCGTGTAGCTTTGGCAAAAGTAATGGTGCAGGAGCCACGAATATTGCTGCTGGACGAGCCTACGACCTATCTGGACTTGCGCTATCAGCTTGAATTTATGGAACTGCTGGCAGATTGGCGCCAAGAAACGGGTGTGACGATCATTGCGGTCTTGCATGATCTTAACTTGACAGCCCAATTTTGCGAAGATTTGCTTGTACTCAAGGATGGAATGGTTGAAGGATTGGGAGCTTCATCGAAGTTATTAACTGAGGATCGGATTCGACGAGTATACGGTGTTGAGCCTGTGATGCTTCCGCATCCTGATAGCGGTGTGCCGCAGCTCTTGCTGCGCAGGAGCGCTTCGGATACAGCAGATTAAATAAACGATGAAACACACTTAAAAAGAGCAGGGAGTGGAAGGTATGAACGACAAGCTGCGTCAGCTGATCGATAGCATTGCCCAGCCGGATGGGGTGGCGGCCTCGGCAGCTTCAGCCCATTTGGACCAATTAACAAAGCCACCGGGAAGTCTTGGAAAGTTGGAAAGTGTGGTCATTCAGCTAGCAGGAATTACAGGAGTGGATAAGCCTGAATTCGATCGTAAAACGGTTATGGTCATGGCTGCGGATCACGGGGTGTGTGAAGAGGGAGTCAGTGCCTTTCCGGCTGAGGTTACACAGCAAATGCTGTATAACATGCTGTCAGGTGGCGCAGCAATTAATGTGCTGGCACGCCATGCGGGCGCAGATGTCAAGGTGGTAGATGTTGGCGTGAATGCGGATGTCGCTCACGCGAATCTGGTGGACCGAAAGGTACGCATGGGTACTTCGAATATAGCTAAAGGGCCAGCGATGCTGCGTACGGAAGCGGAACAGGCGATTTTGGCCGGAGCTGGAGCTGTAATAGAAGCGGTCAAAGGTGGCACACGGCTATTCGTTACTGGAGAGCTGGGCATCGGGAATACCACAGCCAGCGCTGCGGTCGTATGTGCTCTTACCGGGCTAGAGCCGGAAGTTATCGTAGGCCGGGGAACGGGTGTAAATATGGCTGGGCTTACCCGCAAAATAGCGGTTGTCTGCCGCGCATTGGACGTGAACCAGCCAGATGCAAATGATGCGCTCGACGTGCTCACTAAGGTCGGCGGTCTGGAGATTGCCGCCTTGGCAGGAGTCATCCTCGGCGCAGCCGCACATCGCTGTCCAGTCGTGTTGGACGGCTTTATTTCCGGCGCAGCTGCCCTCGCAGCGCGTGCACTTGCGCCTGCAAGCGCTGCGTACATGCTCGCTTCGCACGCCTCGGACGAGCGCGGGCACGCGGCGGTGCTCCGCGAGCTCAAGCTGGAGCCCATGCTTCATTTGGACATGCGGCTCGGGGAGGGCACAGGTGGTGCGCTTAGCTTGCACCTGATTGATGCGGCGTGCCGCATTATGCGCGAAATGGCGACCTTTGCCGATGCAGGCGTATCGGACGGTCAGGGAGCCGCGCAGCGATGAAAGCGCTCGTGACCGGCGGGGCACGCAGCGGGAAAAGCGGCTTTGCCGAGCGATTATGCATGTCGCGCGCGCCTGGCGCCTGCTACATTGCAACGGCGCAAGCCTACGACATGGAGATGAAGGAGCGCATCGCCCTTCATCGGGTCCAGCGCGAGTCTGCCGGGTACGACTGGCAGACGCTGGAGGAAGCGCAGGCGCTGCCGGAGCTGCTGCGACGGCTTGGCGGCGATCAAGCGTCGCAGCCATCACCCGCGCCTATGGTGTTAGTCGACTGCCTGACCCTGTGGCTGTCGAACGTGCTGCTGGCCGCAGGCGAGGACGGCGAAGCTGCGTCCAAAGTTGCCATTAATGAACTGACGGCAGCTGTGGAGCAGTATCCGGGGCAGCTTGTCATCGTGACCAACGAGGTTGGTGACGGCATTGTGCCCGAATATCCGCTTGGTCGGCTGTATCGGGATTTGAGTGGGGTTATGAATCAGCGGATTGCCCGTCTTTGTGATGAAGTATTTTTGGTGACGGCGGGTATTCCCGTAGAACTCAAACGGCTGGAATATAAGCTATGAGCCGCGAACGTCAGGCTGTTGCTGCTGCTTTTCAATTTTTAACGCGTCTTCCGGTGAAGGCTGAACTAGACTTTTCCCCGGATTTGCTTAAACGCAGTGCAAGTTATTATCCGCTGGTGGGAGTGGTCATTGGCATCATCGTCTGGGGCTTTGCGGCGCTTGCTTCTATGGTGCTGCCGCCGTTGCCGTGTGCGATTCTTACTCTTGTTGTCTGGGTTTGGTTGACGGGTGGATTGCATTTGGACGGGTGGATGGATGCGGCTGATGCCTTGTTCAGCTACCGATCCCGTGAACGGATGCTGGAGATTATGAAGGATAGCCGTGTAGGGGCAATGGGCGTTATTGCTTGTGTGTTGCTGCTCATGCTCAAGGCTTCTTTGCTATATACGGTGCTGGTTGAACGGAATGTGTCTGGCTTGCTGCTGCTTCCGATGGTTTGGAGCCGCTGGTTTATGGTACATGCGATGAAGCGCTGGCCTAAAGCCCGTAATGATGATGGACTGGCTGCGCGTTTTGCTGATATGAGTGGTGGCCGCGTAGGGTTGGCCGTATTCTGGGCTGTATTAGTGACCCTGAGTGCTGCCGTAGGACAATATCTTCTGGCAGGTTTGGCTACAGCAACAAGGGATACTGGGAATCTGTCGTTGGCAGGATCATGCTTACAAACCTTGCTTTCATATTCTGAAAGCCTTCCAATCTCGATAGGTTTTGTGTTGATTCCGCTCTTGGCTTACGGTGTTGGAACCTTCACGGCAAACCGTATTAACCGCCGCTTGGGTGGACTTACGGGAGATATATACGGAACTTTAAACGAATTGCTGGAGACTGTTTTATTGTTGTTTATTGTCATTTTGTACGGGTTGTGACCAGATTTGAAATGAATTCGTTAAAGGGGAAGAGGCAATTGTCAACTTTCGAACCGTCCTGCACGAGCCCGGCAGCCGTATTGATGCTTCAAGGAACAGCGTCGGATGTGGGCAAAAGCGTGGTGACGACTGCGCTTTGCCGTATTTTTACGCAGGACGGATATCGTCCAGCACCATTTAAGTCGCAAAATATGGCGTTAAACTCTTATGTTACCGAAGACGGCAAGGAAATTGGACGCGCTCAGGGGGTGCAGGCTGAGGCCTGCGGTATTGAGGCCACGACCGACATGAATCCGATTCTGATTAAGCCGGTCAAAGATATGCACTCACAAATTGTTGTACACGGTGTACCTTATGCCTATATGAGCGCCTCCGATTACCGGAAGGATTTTTTGCCAAAAGCCAAACAGACCGTTATGGATGCTCTGAATCGGTTGCGCGATACCTATGATATTGTCCTTATGGAAGGGGCAGGCAGCCCGGCAGAGATTAATTTGAAGGACCGCGATATCGTAAATATGAATCTGGCAGGTTGGGCGGATGCTCCAGTGTTGCTTATTTCAGATATCGACCGGGGCGGTGTTTTTGCCTCTCTCGTAGGAACTATCGAGTTGCTGGAACCCCATGAAGTACAACGTATCCGCGGATTTATCATTAACAAATTCAGAGGTGATCTGTCTCTGCTGCAACCGGGATTAGACTGGCTGGAGGAACGGACAGGCATTCCTGTACTCGGTGTATTGCCCTATCTACCAGACATTCGCATTGAAGCAGAGGATTCGGTAGTACTGGATAAGAAGCCCAAGCAATCTGCAAAGGATAAAGAACTGGATATTGCAGTGATACGATATCCACGGATTTCCAATTTTACGGACACGGATGCTCTGGCCGCAGAGCCGGATGTGAGTGTTCGTTATGTCACAGAAGCCGGACAGTTGGGTGTACCGGACGCCATTATCTTACCGGGGACCAAAGACACCATTGGAGACCTGTTGGAATTGCGTGAGAGAGGTCTGGAGAAAGACATTCGGCAGGCTATGAATACCGGCTGCACACAGCTAGTTGGCATTTGTGGAGGTTACCAGATGCTGGGTACAGCGCTAGCTGATTCCGAAGCCGTCGAATCTGGGTTGCCGCAGCAGGCAGAGGGGTTAGGTTGGCTGGCTCTGTCCACGACCTTTTTGAAGGAAAAGCAAACCGTACGCGTACAAGGAACCCTGTCTAATCATTGTCCGCTTTTGCTTGGCACTGCGCCTGATTCGGGTTATGCCTCCAAGCCAAGTATTGAAGGTTATGAAATACATATGGGCGTTACGGAGTATGTTACGGAACCATACGCACCTACAGGTAGAACTTTAAACCTAAGCGAAATGAAAAGGTTATTCCATATCCGGCGTGGCGAAGGAACAGCTTTTGAGGAAGGCTGGGGTACGACAGACGGTAAAGTATGGGGAACCTATTTGCACGGTGTGTTTGATAATGACCGTTTTCGCCGATGCTGGCTGGATGGATTGCGACAAGCCAAGGGCTTGGCACCTTTAGAAAGCACTTTTACTGTACGTGAAGCCAAGGAACGAGAGTTTGACCGTGTCGCAGAGGTGGTTCGGGCTCATTTAGATATGGAGCAAATTTATCGTATGATGGGAATGAATTCATAAACTTCATAAAATGATTATTTAAATCGCTCTTAAAAATAAAGAGGTATCTCTACAGCCATTTTCATGACTGAGAGATACCTCTTTTTATTCAGGATTTTGCAAAATCCTCTATGGTATCGGCTTACGTAATTTTAAATTTTTGGACAGCCTTTTGCAGCTCGGTTGCTTGTTTGCTTAATTGGCGAACAACCTCGCTGTGGCTTTCCATTTCATTCAGTTGCTCATCGGCATTTAAACCGATTTCCTGAATCATATGCTGTGCATTGGCAGCGATGAGAGCTGTCTCTTCCACGGAAGCAGATACTTCTTCCGAGCTGGCGGATACTTGTTCCGTTGCTGCAGATACCGTTTGAATCGTAGCATTGATCTTTTGCATAAGCTCACTTAGCTGGTTAAAGGCTGAGCTCGCTTGTTGAACCATTTCCGTTCCCGAATGAATTTCACGGCTCACCTGGGTCACAGAGTCCACAGATTGTTGCGATACTTCTTGAATGGTAACCAAATAGTCGGAAATTTCTTGTGTGGCTTCTTTAGATTGCTCCGCAAGCTTGCGCACTTCTCCGGCTACTACGGCGAAGCCCCGTCCATGTTCGCCCGCACGAGCAGCTTCAATGGAGGCATTCAGGGACAACATTTGAATTTGCTTCGTAATATCGAAAATAGCCGAAACGATACTGCCAATGGCTTCTGAGCGCTCATTCATACTATGGATGTATCGAAGCGATTCATCAGCAGCATGTCCTACCTGTGACATTTGAGCTACAGCTTTTTGAGCGAGCGTAGTACCGTTAACCGTTTCTTTTGTCGCTTCACTGATTTGATCGGATACATCATTGGCAGAGGAGGCGATGTGCTGAACACCTTGAGCGATTTCCTCCATAGCCTGCGCATTTTCAGCAGCAGCTGTAGCTATGCTGGTACTGCCCTTTGCTATTTCCTCTGCGGCAACTGTAGAATCCTGGACTTTTACACTCATAGCCTCAGTCCGACGAAGCAGCTCGTCCGATCCTCCAACAACCGCACCGGATGTAGAAAGCACATGGCCGATCATTTCTTTTAAGTTATGAGACATCGATTGGAAGCTGCGGGCAAGTTGCGCAATTTCATTGACGCCATGAACCTTCGCTTCTTGTGAAAGATCACCTTGAGCAATTTTTTCGCTATGACGAACCAATTCAGCAATCGGTTTTACAACTTTACGTATCACGAGGGTAGAAATAATTCCGCCCAGCAGGAGTGTTGCCACTGTAATACCTATGCAGATCCATAGAATTTGTTGGGATTTTTCTTGTACGAATCCAACATCTTCGTTCACGCCCAGAACTAAATTACTACCCGATATAGCAAAGAAGGCGGTTTTGTGTACTCCGTACGAATCGCTATAAATTTCACTGATATTCATCTCGCCTTGTTTTGCTTTTTTTACATCCTCTACAGGAATGAGTGCATCCTTGACCTTGTATACTGATTTTACATTCCGTGCGACGACTTCGGCTTTACCATCCTTCACTACCGCGATATATGCCGATTCTAATTTGAGGGTATCGACTTTGTCCTGCAGATAGGATTCCATCTGTATAGCGGAGCCGGAATCAGAACCGCTTCCTTGCCCGGCCTGAACAGCTAAGGAAATATTGAGATCCTGATATACATTTTTAGCTCCAATTTCTAGCAATTGGTCTACCTGAGGCATGACACTGTTATTAATGATACTCATGGATATTGCATAGAAACTGATGCTGAACAAAAGGGATGCAAAGAGCTGAATCAGCAAAAACATAATTCGTAATTTCGCGCCAATGGAACGATTAAAACTCTTCATGAAAATTCTCCTCTCACATGATGGTAATAAAGTCAGACGAATTCCCCTGCTTGATGTAGGCCGCTTGTCCAATAAGATGCTAGACACGCCATGATCTACTTGTTTTCCTCTCCTTGCTTGAAGAAAAGACTGAAAATGTTCGGATTCTATGTATATTTCAGCTGTATTCAAGGAACAAGAATGTGAAAGGGAAGTAATCCATGATTTACTAAAAAGTAGGTTAGACCTATTTTACATAATTAACAGGCGGTTGAATAGTCATATTTGCCCAAAAACAAACAAAAAATATATAACTATGGTCTTAGGTGTTTAGATGTAAGTTTGATGTAAATTATCAGGTGCATAAAAACGAATAGATTACTCCTTCTATAAAACTATTGTAAAAAAGAAGTAATATAAGTAGCATAAGGAATACCGCTTTTACGACAATATTCTTCTAAGCTTGGTTTGGTAAGTTCGAAAGTGGTCTTCAATATACATATAAAAGGGGAAAAGGTAGTTATGAATGGGGATTTACTTTCCAAAGAAATGATTTCGCAGGTCAGAGGAGAAGATGAACTAGAGCCAACTTCCGGCAGTAACAGAACTGCTACAGGGGGAAATCCGATAAGTCGTCTATTAGATTATGTATCAGGCGTATTCACTCCGATCTTGCCGGCAATGATTGGGGCAGGAATGATCAAGGTAATTATATTAGTTTTAATGTCCTTCGGTTTATTGTTGTCTGATCCGCAGGTATATACTATTTTAATGGCTATCAGCGATGGGGTGTATTACTTTCTACCTATTTTTGTTGCGGCAAGTGCGGCAAGAAGGCTGCGCAGCAATGTATTTGTTGCGGCAGCCATCGCAGTATCCGTATTCCATCCCCAACTAACAAGTTTATTCCAGTCAAGTGAGGAGGTACGTTTTGCCGGTCTGTCAGTTATAGACCCACAAGCTGCTTCATCTATAGTACTCATACTTGTTGTCGTTTGGATAGCATCGTGTGTCGAAAGATGGTTAGACAGGTATACCCCTTATTCACTTAAATTATTGGTTGTCCCGACTTTGACACTGATACTCACTATACCTTTGATGGTGTTCGCTTTCGGACCACTGTGGAGTTATCTCGGCCAATATGTATCGGATGGACTAGGCTGGTTGTTTGACAATGCAGGAATATTTACAGGGCTGTTGCTCGGAGGTGCGATGTCTTGGCTTATTATTGCAGGCATGCAATATATAATGCTACCGATTATGATCAGCTCGCTTACAACATTGGGTTACGACCATATTTTTCCCGTGGTCATTGCAGCGGCTTTCGCTCAGGCTGGCGCAACATTTGGCGTATGTGTTAAATCCAAAAATCCCAAAGTCAAAACGCTGGCTGCGTCCACAGGTTTGTTAGCCATGCTGGGAATCATTGAACCGGCCATGTATGGTGTCAATATCCGTTTCAAAAAACCGTTAATAGCAGTTATGATTGGTGGAGCCGTTGGTGGGGCTTGTATGTGTTTGTTTGAAACAGAGCTTACTGCTATTGGTACCTCTGCTGGGCTGCTCAGCTTACCTTTATTTTCTGAACCCACGCTTGTGTACGGTATTGTGGGTATACTGATTTCGTTTGTTACGGCTGGCGTAATTACGTATTTTATGGGCTTTGTGGATGAAAAAGATGAGCATTCGCAAGTAGTATCTACATCTGGCATGAATGCTTCTCCGAACTCGGTTGTGGAAAAGAGCCCCGGCAGCTAAATCGAATACGTGTCGTTGTGTCAGGATAACAAACAGCAAGCCTTCATCTTACGAAGGCTTGCTGTTTGTCATTTTGATAAATCTAAGGCTGGAGCAGATTTATTATTTTTATTTCAATAAAACCTACAAAAATAGTTGGCTTTGTGATATAGTAATCTTCGGATTGAAGGGTCACTTTAGAAAACATCTTACGTTTAAGTTTGGAGGAAATGATATATGGATACCTTCTTTATTATTTTGAATGTCATCGTGCTGCTTGCACTGCTCGGCGTGTTGGTCTGGATGCAGAAAAAGCACATCTCCTTTACAAAAAGGGTATTTGCCGCACTTGGCTTCGGACTGATCTACGGGGCTATTCTACAATATGCCTATGGGGCAGGCTCAGAGGTCATTACAAAATCAGTTGATTGGTTCAACCTCGCAGGTAATGGTTATGTCCGTTTGCTGCAAATGGTCGTTATTCCGCTTATCATGGTGTCGATTATTTCGGCTATTATGAATTTGAAGGGAAGACAGAACCTTGGCAAAATCAGCGTGTCCATTATTGCAGTACTACTGATTACAACGGCAATTGCTGCTTCAGTGAGTATTGTAACCAGTCTGTCATTTGATTTAAAGGCCATTGAGATTCAAGGTGGAGAAAAGGAACAAGCACAGGGCTTGAAGATGGAAGAGCGCCTTGGAACAGTTCAGGACATGACCATTCCACAGCAGGTGCTGGAATTTATTCCTTCAAATCCTTTTGAGGATATGACGGGAGCACGTCGTACGTCGACGCTGGCGGTGGTTATTTTCTCGGCTTTTATCGGGGTGGCTGTGCTCGGATTGGATCGTAAAAAACCGGAACAGGCGCAAACCTTCCGTAAAGTGATCGATGCAGTGTACGCTGTAGTGATGCGGATTGTAACGCTGGTGCTGAGATTGACACCTTACGGTATTTTAGCACTGATCACTAAAGTAGTAGCTACGACCAATCCAGATGAAATTTTGAAGCTAATCAAGTTTGTGCTCGCTTCTTATGTGGCTTTGTTGGTCATGTTTATCATTCATCTTATTTTGCTTGCCTTGTTCGGCTATAATCCGGTGACGTATGTGAAAAAGGTATTGCCTACACTGGTTTTTGCTTTTACTTCTCGTTCCAGTGCGGCGACCATTCCGTTAAATGTTGAAACGCAAACGAAAAAACTGGGTGTGTCCGATGGCATCGCGAATCTGTCTGCGACCTTGGGAGCGACTATTGGGCAAAACGGCTGTGCTGGTATTTATCCGGCGATGCTGGCGGTTATGATTGCTCCAACCGTGGGTATTGATCCAACGAGCTGGGATTTTATCCTCACGCTTATTCTAGTCGTTACGGTCAGCTCGTTCGGCGTGGCGGGTGTAGGCGGTGGTGCCACTTTCGCTTCCCTGATCGTGCTTTCCACCATGAATCTTCCAGTGGCATTGGCAGGATTGCTCATCTCAGTCGAACCGTTGATTGATATGGGACGCACAGCGCTAAATGTCAATGATTCTATTACCGCAGGTCTCATTTCAGGCAAGGTGCTCAAAGAGAACGATCAAGACGTGTTCAACAATCAAGGTATGGATTTGGATGCAACGGCGCACTCTTAAGTAAAAGATAGACAAGATGGTGTAAACTACAGTCTCATATCGCATCTATCGCATATGTAACACATGCACTGTGCACCTCAATACTCAGAGCTGACCTTAAGGTCGGCTCTTTATATTAGGCTTAGGACAGTGTAAATTATAGCTGTTCACGAATCCTAATCTATGATACATTAAAATAATGTTTTTCCGGCTTTCTTCGGATGAACCGCGGTTCGCAACCATCCCGCGCTATCAAAACTAGGAGGATTTCATGTTTAATCTGTTATGGGGGGCAGCTTTTGTCCTCGTCAATTTTATGTTCTTTTTGTTATGTTTTCGGTTGTTCGGTAAAAAAGGGCTGTACGCCTGGATTGGTGTTGCTACTGTACTAGCTAACATTCAGGTAACCAAAACGATTGATCTGGTCGGCATTACCACGACATTGGGAAATACGATGTATGTTTCTATGTATATGGCCAGCGACTTGCTGAATGAAAAATATGGGCCTAAAGAGGCGCGTAAAGCTGTGTGGTTCGGCTTTTTCACTCTGATTATGACGACGGTCACGATGCAAATGGTGCTGCAATTCGAGCCAACTGCAACGGATTTTGCCCAGACCCCGATGCAACAGCTGTTTGGATTGTTGCCAAGGCTTGCGCTTGCCAGCTTGACAGCCTATGCAGTCAGTCAATTGCTGGACGTGCGTCTGTACGCCTGGATTCGCAAGTTTTTCCCGGAACGTCATCAGCTCTGGATTCGCGGCAATGGCAGCACGATGATCAGCTCGTTTATAGATACGCTCATTTTCTGTACTATTGCCTTTTACGGTTATGCGTGGGGGATATGGATCGAGATATTATTCACCACCTACATTTTAAAATTTGTACTGACCGCGGCGGGTACACCCATTTTGTACATTGCACGCAATTTCCGCTTTATAGAAGAGGAGGGGCAAACCCTAAAGCCATGATGGCTTGGGGTTACCCCTCCTTTTTTCTGCTTTTTATATAATGAATAGCAAATGGATTTATCCGAGCACTGTCAGTTCTTTTGGAAAAGAGGTAAGCACTTCAACACCATCAGAGGTGACCAGAACGTCATCTTCAATCCGCACACCGCCGAGGCCTGGCACATAGATGCCGGGTTCGATTGTGAACACGAAGCCTTCATGAAGCAGATCGCTATTGCCTCCGTGTACAGATGGATATTCGTGAACACTCATGCCAAGGCCGTGTCCAACTCGATGGTTAAAGGCAGGGCCATATCCAGCGGATTCAACAACAGCCCGTGCTGCCTGATCTACGGATGCGCAGGAAACTCCCGGGCGAATGGCGGCAATTCCCGCTTCGTTCGAGCGAAGAACCGTATTATAAATTGTTTCGAGCTCAGTCGATAGCTTTCCAAAAGCAAAAGTACGCGTAATATCCGAAGCATAGCCATCGGAGTATACGCCCATATCAAACATGAGCAGATCGCCGTGTTGCAGCTTGCGGGTACCCGGAACACCATGAGGCAAGGCTGTTTTGGGTCCAGACAGCACTGTTGTGTCAAAAGACGGGCCATCTGCACCGATTTTTTTCATCTGGTATTCGATTTCGGCCACCAGCTCGACTTCTGTCACCCCTTCGCGTACATGGGTGAGGCCGTGGCGAAGAGCATCTTCCACCAAACGAGCTGCATGTTTCAGACGTTGTACTTCCTCAGGAGTTTTTCTCACACGCATTTCTTGAAGCACTGGACCCAGGTCCACATATTGAGCCGCGCCAATGGCAGTATGTAGCTGTTCGTAACGGAGGACGGAGACGTGCTCCTTTTCCAGTGCGAATGCTTTCACACCGGTGCCTGTGCGTTGACGAAGCAGATCATATGGATTGTCCGTATCGGTGTGGGTGGATATACGAGTCACAGAAGAAGCAGCTTGGGCGGCTTCTGCATCCAGGGCGGGTACGATCAGTTCTGGTTCTTGGTCCCGAAGCAACACCAGACCAAGAAAACGCTCATGCGGATCACTGGCAAAGCCCGTCAGGTAGTAAATATGTTTAGGATCGGTCACAAGCAGGCCGTCCCAAGACTGTGACTTCAGTTCATCATACAGTCGGGTTATTTTCTCATTCATAAAGTCTCATTCCTTTCTGCCTATTTATTCATTATAGCTCTTCATACATCATTATTTATAGCACGGAATGACTTATTCTCTTTCCTGACTTAATGTTTGCAGACGTGCCTGTACATTCTGATCATAGTAACCACCATGGTAGCAGAGTACCTTATCAACATCCAATACAGTCAGTTTATCGAGGCTCTTTAGGGCCAGTGGCATATCCGGCGTAGCCGACTCAGCGGGACCGACCAGTTCACCTTCGACTACAAGCAACTCATCTGCTGCCAACAGCAGCTTTTGTGCGGGCACATACAAGCTGATATGCCCGGGCGTGTGGCCGGGTGTATGTATAATCTGTATTCCTCCACCATAGGGTAGATGCTCACCATCCTCAAGAATATGAGCAAAGCGCAAATCTGGCAGGCGGCGAATCAGATCCTCTGCTTGTTGCTTGAGCGTAGTATCCAACTGATTAATCCGTTCCGGCGTTAGCTTCACAAATGGTCGCTCTCCTGTCATATAAGGGACGTCATCCTTATGGGCTAACAGGGCAGTATTCGGCAGCAAGTCCAGCAGTGCATGAACATTTCCGATATGGTCAATATCTTGATGTGTTAAAATAATTCTTTTCAGGCGGCTGATATCCTCACCCACATCTGAAATAGCCTTGCGTAATGGCTCCAATTGGCCGAGCATTCCCGTGTCAATCAGTGTAAGTCCATCCTCGTCCTTGAGCAGTACAGGATAAATGGTTGTTTTTCCAAAAAAAGATTCCATAGGTATTTCCAAAATCAAGAGTTGAGTTCCAATATTCATATTAAGCTGCTTCAGAATCCTTGACTCCGAAACATACCTCCCGTCTCTTCATGTTAAATCGCTTACTCCGTTTTTGTTTTTCTTCAAGCTCTATTATAAAACCCTTTGGGACTAATCCGCAAAACAACTCGATATGGCTGATCGGGCGCTTGTCTTGTACAATAAATAAATCACACAATAGGAGGCGGATACGAATAATGAATAACGCCCAATCTTTTTCCATTGAATTTGCATGCAAAGAGGATCTTCCCGATATTGTGGACATTTATAATTCTACGATCGCAGGACGAATGGTCACGGCAGATCTGGAACCGGTGACAGTGGAAAGTCGAATTCCATGGTTTGAGGCTCATCAGGAAAACCACCGGCCTTTGTGGGTTTTAAAACAAAAGGGTACAATTGCCGGATGGGCCAGTCTTCAGTCCTTTTATGGGCGTCCAGCTTATAACGGTACAGCAGAAATTAGCATATACGTCCATGAGGATTCTCGTGGAACCGGAACAGGAAGTCGACTGGTGCAGCACTTGCTAAATGAATGTCCGAGACTGGGGATTACCACGTTGTTGGGATTTGTTTTTGGTCATAATGAGCCAAGTATTGGGCTGCTACGGAAGTTTGGTTTTGAGCAATGGGGGTACTATCCGCGTGTAGCTGTGCTGGACAGCATAGAGCGAGATTTGGCGATATTGGGTAAGCGAGTGGATGAATAAGCTTATGACATATAAATATTCTTTGTAACGTGTACAGAAAAAGGCTGTTTCCAAAATCGTCTCATACACTGCAGATGATTTTGGGAGCAGCCTCTTTTGCTTTTCTATTTTCATCGCTTTTAGCGCTGTGGTTTAAAACGTATACTGTGAAAAATCTGATTAAGCACTTCAGACAGCACCAAACCGACAGCAATCGCTCCTGCGATCATCAGCGTGCTCATGGCCAACTCTAGTGCCTGAGGATAATGTTGTTGAACGAACTGGCGCATGGCATTATAGGCCATTCCTCCTGGAACGAGCGGAATCATGCCTGCCACACTGAAAATAATCACAGGCATTTTGTACAGCCGCGCAAAGCCTTGACTGACGATGCCGATGAGGATCGTTGCCAAAAGGCTGGCGCTCACAGGTCCCATGCTGTCCGTAGTTGAATAATAGACCAGCCAGCCTAGCATACCGACGAAACCGCATTGCAGCAGCGAGCGCCGGGGGGCATGGAAAAGTATGCCGAAAGCAGCGGTGGCAATAAAGCTTGTGAATAATTGTGCAAGCATAGACTTGAATCTCCTCCGAATCACATATAAGAAATGATCACCGCAACGCCAGCTCCAATGCCAAAAGACGTCAGGCAAGCATCGGCTCCCTTGGAAAGACCCGAAACAAGGTGCCCGGACATTAAATCACGGATGGCATTTGTAATTAACAAGCCTGGAACCAGTGGCATGACAGAGCCAATAATAATTTTATCCATCATCTGTCCCCAGCCTACTATCGTTAAGAGAGCCGCCAGCAAGCCGATTAGAAAAGATGCAGAAAACTCTGAGAAAAACTTAACCTTAACGAGCCTGTGAAAATACTGTACGGCTGCAAATCCGATACCTCCGCATAACACGGCTGCGGGGAAATCTCGCCAAACTCCACCAAACATGATCATAAAGCAACCGCTGGCCAACGCAGCAGCCATCAGCTGTACACGGTTAGAATAACGGAGGGGACCACGTTCAATCTCGGAAAGCTCCTTGACGGCAGCGCGGGGAGACAAATCACCTGTGCTGATTTTACGTGAAATGGAATTGACCTCTGTCACCTTGTGCAAATCGGTGGTCCGCTCTACGATGCGGATGAGCGTGGCAGGCTCCGAGTCATTAATGGCAAAAAAAATCCCAGTTGGTGTTACATAGCTATGGGACTGGGATATGCCATAGGCCGAAGCAATGCGGGACATCGTGTCTTCAACACGATAGGTTTCGGCTCCATTTTGCATCATCAGTTTGCCCGCCAACAGACAAACCTCAATGATTTCAGGAGTAGGATAGGAATGATTATTCATGCTCGCTCTCTTTCATTCGTACCGGGCCGTTCGACCCTATTATTTTCATTTATTGTAGCACAAAAAGCCGCCTTTTCGGAGGCGGTTATGTTGGGGGAAATCCAAGGAATTCGTCAAGATTCTATCATATCGGGAATAACGGTATAGTAAGACTCTTCCAGATATGTTGCGGCCTCAGACAGACCCATCAGCTTAAGCTGTCCAGCTACAAAAGCACGAAGGGCAGAATGGGTGAACAGGTGCCGTGTCTGGGCATCCCGAATAAAGGCCAGTCTGGCTTCACGCGAACCGTTATAGAACAATTCACGCACAGCTTCGCCTTGTTGTTCCCAAAGGAAAGGCTCCGTTACGGTCAAGAGGGTACTTTCCATAGAAGAGCTATGCTTCGCGGAAGAAGATACCTGAATGCCCAAGCCGTTCAGCGTAGGAGCTGCTTCATTGTGCTTCCGTTCTGCTCGCAAGCTGTCGATATAGGCAGCCATATCCTGAATCGGTTCGATACCAAATCGTTCCCGAAAGCATTCGCGTACAAACGCGGTGCGTTCATCTACAATCTGAGGCAGTCGCTGACCTGCATGTCCAGAATAGTCGTCCCCGCTGGCGTAGTATCGTTGTAATGAACTGTTCTCTGTATAAACAACGCTTAAAAAATCCTGCAAATGACGGGCAACCACCCATACACCCGTCCAATCGACGGGAGATACGCATACGATAGGGGCCTGTGAAAGGTCCTTTTCAAGACCAAAATCCGTTAAAAAGCCATAATGTATTCCGTCCATCCCTGCATGGGCAAAAGGAATAACATCTGGTGGTGTAGCCATATATCGTGGCGCGCGGCCCTGCTCCATAATCAATCCCAAATCAAAACTCAAAGAATGCCGGTTCGCTTCGAGCTCCTTTTCAAATTCTATAAGTGCCTCAATCAAAGGTGTAGCTGATCCATAGGCTAGGTTAGAACCGGAATCCATCGTGTATGCCTCCCTTATCCAATACATCCATAAAGCGTTCATCCCTAAAAGGTACGTGATTTTACACGAAATGTAAACCTGTATGACGAATCTTTTCAAAAATGTGACCTTTTACCCGTGTGTTGTCAAATAAAACGCTTTCGGGCAAAGCAGGACAAGATACCTATGTTAGCTCGGTAGAGAAGTAAAGTGAGTTTACGAAAATGCGGTCTTTTCAGTGTATGTTAGCAACCGTGAAGTGTGATTGCAGGATGCGCAGTGTGAAGGACAGGGTGCAACGCAACAGGCCAACGGGTATAATATCAGGACAAGGTGAAAAGGAGCGTCATCCGAAGATTTAACAGAAAGAAGTGGGCATATGAACTTGCAAAAAAAGGCTGTTTTTTTTGATGTAGATGATACGATGTACGATCATTTGCACCCTACACGCGATGCATTGCGTACAGTGTTAGGATTGAGTGAGCGTTTTCCTTATGAGAAAGCCTACCACCGTATTCGCTATTACAGCGATGTATTATCGGCTAAAGGAGGACTATTGGAGGGGAAGGCAGGGCCGGATGAACTGGATGAGATGAGGGAAGGCCGTTTCATTCTGGCTTTACAAGAATTCGGGGTAGAAATTACCCGTGAGCAGGCAGTACATGTTCAACAAGAATACTTGGATCGTCAGTACCGAATTGAGCCATTTGAGGGGGCTACCTCGTTAATAAATGATTTGAGCTCGGCTGGCTTTTTAGTTGGATTAATTACAAACGGTCTTGAAGAACACCAGATGAGCAAGATCAAGGCCATGGCGTTGGAAAATCATGTTGCAGCAGAGCATATCTTTGTATCTGGGACCGTTGGCTATGCCAAGCCTGATCCGCGCATTTTTGAAGTAGTGAACAAACGGACAGGAACGTTAGCAGAGCACTGCTGCTACATTGGGGATTCCTGGCGTAATGACGTGACGGGAGCTATAGCTGCGAATTGGCAGGTGATCTGGTTCAATCACAGAAACGCTTCCCCGGAGACTGACGTGCTGGGGATCTATAAAACAGCAGCAAGCTATGCAGAGTTAAGAAGGTTGCTGCTGCCGGACGCTCGTTAGACACGGTACATACCGTATTTTTTAAAAGAATCAACCTATTTTGAAGCCATTCCAAAAGATAACCCGTAATACTATTTATCTGTTATAGAACTAACTTCATTGGTAATGGTTTAGAACAGAGAAGGAGGGGATCGCGCATGGTAGAACAATGGAGGCAGGCAGAAGACATCATAAGTCAAGTGACCGTATACAGTACAGAGGATAATGATCCGGTTACCATTAAAACAGCCACTCAAGACGTCCGCTGTATTGGCATCGGGACAGATGCGGCCGTATTTACGCTCGATACGTTGCCAGGCTACGCGTTCAAGGTGTACTCAGACATGGCGATCGACAAGAAAGATGCGGAGGCCGACGTATATGAGCGTTTGCGAGGGTCTGACTTTTTTCCTCATTATTACGGAAAAGGCGACAAGTATATTGTCATAAGTTATGAATCCGGTATTACGCTGCTGGACTGTTTGTTGCAAGGAATTCCTGTGCCAGAGCAGGTCATTCTGGATGTGGAAAAGGCGAGGGAATTTGTCCGATCCAAGGGGCTGAATCCCCGTGATATTCACCTCAAGAATGTACTCATGCAAGACGGGCGTGCCAAGGTATTGGACGTATCTGAATACGTGAAGGAAGGCGATGATAAGCGCTGGGAGCATTTGGTGTGGGCGTATCATACGTTTTATTCCGGTATCTCGGAGGTTAAAGTTCCCTCATGGATTTTGGATACAATTAAAAAATGGTACTACAAGCTGGATAACTCCAACTTTAATCTGGAGGAGTTTGCCCAGCGTGCCAGTCAATTGTTCTCTAAATGGAGGTCATAATCGCTGTAAAGATAACGGATATGAAGACTGATCTTTCGATAGCAAAAAGGATTGCACCCGCATTTAGGGGGGCAATCCTTTTCTTTTATCTGAAATCCCGAGGCACTCTTCTGGCTGTACCGCTCGCAATCGCGGCTTGAATTACCTTTTCACGCACCCGTTGAACCGCACTCTCGTTAAATACACCTGGGATAATATACAGCTTGTTTAGTTCTTCAGGACGAATCGTGCCTGCGATGGCCTCTGCGGCCGCCAGCTTCATCTCTTCGTTGATTTCACGGGCACGGCAGTCGAGCGCCGCTCGAAAGATGCCAGGGAAACAAAGCACATTGTTAATTTGGTTAGGATAGTCCGAACGTCCGGTGGCGATGACACCCGCAATGTCCTCGACGTCCTCTGGCGCAATTTCAGGAACCGGGTTAGCCATAGTGAACAGCACCGGGCCTTCTTTCATACGTTTTACGTCTTCTCGTTGCAGTATTCCACCTGCCGACAGACCGATAAACACGTCAGCGTCCTTCAGAACCTCGGACAGCGTGCCAGACAGCCGTTCAGGGTTGGTATGCTGTGCATACCAGTTCCACATCGGATGCTCGTATGTTTCATCCGCTGTAAGAGCTCCATGGCGGTCTACGCCAATGATGTTGACGGCTCCTGCAGATAGCAAAATTTTGGTACAAGCCACACCTGCAGCCCCAATACCACAGACGACAATTTTGACGTCAGACAGGGCTTTGCCGACAACCTTGAGCGCATTGATCAGCCCTGCGTATAAAACGACAGCTGTACCGTGCTGATCATCATGAAAAACAGGTATGTCCAGCTCGTTACGTAACCGCTGTTCAATCTCAAAGCATCGTGGCGATGAAATATCCTCCAGATTAATACCGCCAAAGGCTGGGGCCAATTGCTTAATGGCCTTAATGATTTCTTCAGTGTCCTGCGTATCCAGACAGATGGGAAAGGCATCGACGGACCCGAGCTGCTTGAACAGCATGGCTTTGCCTTCCATAACCGGCATGGCTGCATAGGGACCGATGTTGCCTAGCCCGAGGACAGCGCTTCCGTCAGAGACGACAGCGACCGTGTTGCGCTTGATTGTCAAACGGAAAGCTTTGTCCGGCTCCTCGTGAATCGCCATGCATACGCGTGCTACATCGGGGGTATATACCCGGGATAAGTCATCGCGGTTTTGAATGGGGACCTTGGGCTGCATTTCAATTTTGCCCCCGAGGTGTAATAGGAAGGTACGATCAGAGATGGATAATACCTTAACACCTTGTGCTTTTTTAATCCGGGCAATCATTTGATCGATTTCTGCTGGATCAGCAATGGTGACTGTAATATCTCTCACAGTGACCTTCTCAGAGGTGCGGATGACGTCAATGGCGATTACATCCCCGCCATGTTCGTTTACCAACGTAATCAATTGACCAAATTGGATGTGCTCTGTGGAAATTTCCAGTCGTAAAATGATATTTTTACCGCCAATACCGCCTTGCATGCAAATTCCTCCTTTGTCTTCCATGACAAAATCATACGTAGGATCGATTGATTGCGCTTACAATATGAAGCGGATGTAAAATCTATGCTGATATTTCAAATTAGTGGTTTCTTCCCCTATCATAGTGAACAATCACTCGCTTGTACAGAGAGTAATATCTTTTATTTTGTATCAAAAAAAGGACGAAAGCCTGGCTGTATTTCAGTCCAAGCGATCATCCTTTTTTTCAATGAAATGATTCACTTTATTTTCACGCATTCGATCTGTTACGTCATATTTTTACCGTAGTAAATTTCGTCCATTTCAATTTTGAGACGTGTTGATATATTTTGTTGCTCTTTTTCAGTCAGACTTTCCTTGGTGTAGCCGAACAGGTAATTGTCTAAATCGAATTGTTTTAGCTTACATTTGGTATGGAAAATATTTTCCTGATACACATTCACGTCGATCATGTCATACTGACTGCGCACTTCGTCTGGAATATAGTTTTGAATGGAGCCGATATCATGGTCGATGAAAAGCTTATGTCCATTCATATCACGTGTGAAGCCGCGTACCCGGTAATCAATCGTCATAATGTCGGTGTCGAAAGAATGAGTCAAATAGTGGAGTGCCTTGAGCGGGGAGATTTCCCCACAGGTAGAGACATCAATATCTGCTCGAAACGTACTGATCCCCTCGTCTGGATGATATTCCGGGTAGGTGTGAACCGTAATGTGGCTTTTATCCAGCTGTATCACGACAGATTCAGGTAGGGGGCCTGGTGACTCGGCATAAGATTCAGTCGGAACCTCCACAATGGGTCCCTCTGATATAAGTACTGTCACGCTGGCTCCTTGAGGAACATAATCCTGCTGGGCTACGTTGAGCACATGGGCGCCGATAATGTCAGATACATTCTTTAAAATAGCTGTCAGCCGATCTGAGTTGTATTGTTCATCAATATATTCAATATACGCCTCGCGTTCTTCTTTGGTTTTGGTGTAACAAATATCGTACATATTGAAGCTCAATGATTTGGTCAGGTTGTTAAATCCGTGCAGGGTAATCCGCTGTTCCGGTGTTATGGTCATAGGCTATTTCCCCTTATAGTCGCAGTATTCATACATAATATTCCCAACACGCCTTTTCATATACCGATTCATAAAATCAGTTCTGTAGCTGTTAGATTAAAGGCTTGAACAAGTATGTCTTACCCGTTTGGCATAATTAAAAACAGGCAGGGGAGTGGCTTTGTTTTTACATGTATGGAAATTTTAATGTATATATACTTTATTTCTTACTCAGCAATTTTTAAGTAACAGGACTTATAATATGAACTATGTATACGAAGAAGGAACTGAACTGACAGAGAACTCGTAGTAAGACATAAGAACCGGGTTAGTAATTCATTAATTTAATGTGTTTCACCTTCACAATGCCGAAAGCTTAACCGAATATGATTATAGACCCGGAAAAATAGTGATTTTGTATATTGCATAAATCGAGAAAACAACTTCAGCTAATAATATGCGTATAATAAAATAAACGTAAGAAGCTGAGAATTATGAAGTTAAAATGAATTTGTTAGCGAGTTTAATTTACAAACCGATCCCATGTTACTGTCAGGATTTTGCACAATTCGATTCCAGTCGCTCCGAAGTGCAAGATATAGACGAACTAAACTACTTCGTTCTATACCTTTGTTCATTGGAAGTCGCTTATTGGATTTTTGCAAAATCCCTTACTGTAAGAAAAACGGTGGAAGGAGTATCAAGATGCTGGCTTTGTCCGATCCGGCCTGGACTCTGCTCCAAGGCCCTTATGGTTCTTCTCAATACGTCCCGGAAATGTTGAAACAGCTCCAAGCCGGATATGATGGCGAAATGGCTGACACCTTGTATTGGGAGGAGCTGTATCACCAAAATACGTTGTATACTTGTACATTTGCGGCTGTACCTTACCTTGTAGACATTGCGTTAAAAAGTTCTGATATAGGGATTCGTGCAGATATATATAACATTTGCGGAATATTCGAAGCGAAGAATAACAATCCCTTACATACCAAAGTTCCTTTGGAATTTACAAGGGATCAGGTAAAAGTGGATTCTAGTGTGGCTGAATATATTTATGCGCAATATCGGTGTGCCATTGTCCGACTTGCAGAATTGACTGAAGAAATGATGCTCTATGCGAAAGAACACGAAGGAGATGTCGGTAAACGCTATGTTCTGGCTGCGGGTGCCGCTTTTCAGGGTTATCGCAGCATAGCTTATATGCTACAAAGCTTCGATACTGGTGACGAATATACGCTGGATTGTCCGCATTGCGGTACCCCGCTCTATATTTGGCCTGATGAACAGAATGACACCCTGGTTGTCTATGATAAGGATCCTGTAAATTCAGATAATCTGGTTCCCCGACCGATCCGCCCCCGTTCATTAGATCATAGAGGTGCTAATATGCAGTGGTTACACGAATATGCCCAAAAAATTGAAGAGAACAAGCTGATTGCCCAATTACCCTATTTAAATGGTTGGGTAGATTGTCCAGTGTGTAATACGCCCATATATATATGGGATGAGTTGATGAAAATGGCTGATGGTGTTCGGAGGTATACCGCTTAATCAATCAAAAAAGGGTGCTGTCTTCTACAGCCCCCTCATTTCCTTTTCTATTTTTCTATCTAATCTCGTATGCTTTGCTCAATTCTACTCCCGGAACGGATTCAAAAAGGTTTTAGGAATGTCGGATTCAAAACGCAGCAATACCCCGGTGACGGGATGAATAAAAGACAATACCCTCGCATGTAGGCCAAGGCGCCCAATCGACTTGGATTTGGAACCGTATTTTTTATCTCCAACAATGGGATGACCGATATCCTCCATATGTACGCGGATTTGATTTTTGCGTCCGGTTTCCAAACGTACTTCCAGCAAAGAAAAATGCCGATTGGCTTGAAGTAGCTTGTAATGAGTGACTGCGTGTTGTCCGTCATTCGGATAAGGACTGGAATACATTTTTAGCGTCTTGCTTTCTTTCAGCCATGAGGTGATTGTACCCTCCGCTTTTTTAACCTGTCCTTCCACAAGAGCAATGTATGTTCGTTCATACACAACTTCCTTCCACGCTTTTTGCATTTCCTGCTGTATGGCTTCGCTTTTCGCAAACATCATCACTCCTGATGTATCACGATCCAAACGATGCAGTACAAAAATACGATTGTACGGATGTTCGCGCCTCACATGGGCCGTAAGCTGGCGATATGCTGTTACTTCCTGCTCCTGCGCTGAAGCGACGGAAAGCAACCCGGCATCCTTATGGATAACGATAATGGCTTCATCCTCATGCAAAATACGTAGCCCAGTCAGTGGTACGACGGGAGTTACTTTTTCCTTGGAAAGAGCGACAGTCTGACCTTGCTCCAGTGGAAAATTATGCACGGTACGCGGAATGCCGTTGACGGACACCTGCCCACGAGCCAGTGCTGATTTAATGGAGTTGCGACCCATGCCAGTCACATGCTCTACTAAAAAGCTCAATAGCTCGGCAGGCTCCTGAACGATGTATGTTTTGGCAGGGGCTTTATCAAAAGCATTCGTTCTCCGTGGAGCTTCCGGTTTATGAGAGCCAGATCTTCCGGCAGGTTTATGACTGCGTTTGGAATGGCTTGCGTTTGACGTAGATTTTGTATGGTTTTTCCGTTGGGGTTTCCGATTGTTCATGGGTTCTTTCTCCTTCTTGGAACCGTGTCTCTTCATAATTATGGACAAATTTGCGGCACCGTGTTCACTATATCATGAGAAAACAGCGAACGCCATAAGGGACTAAACCAGATTGGCAGTCTTCTAGCGGTTGAACATTACCCTGAACCCCGGTAAACTAAAGGTAACGAAAGAAAAGCCGATATGCGTCAAGGACGCTAGAGATATGAGGAGTTTTGAAACTATGAGTGTACAAGCACCAACATTGGAACGGGCGCAGGACTTGCTGCAAAAATTTTATGGCTATCCCGATTTCCGGGAGGGACAAAAGAAAATTGTGGCCAGTATGCTGGAGGGCAACGATACGTTGGGCATCATGCCGACAGGGGGCGGAAAATCGATATGCTACCAGATCCCCGCGTTGTTGCATGAGGGGCTGACCATTGTCGTGTCACCGCTCATCTCGCTGATGAAGGATCAGGTGGATGCGCTGACCACGATGGGGATTGCTGCTGCCTACATCAATAGTACGTTGAGTGGTCGAGAAGTGAATGACCGCATACGAGCCGCACGGAATGGTGACTTGAAGTTACTGTATGTCGCACCGGAACGACTGGAACTGGACTGGTTTCGCGATGAAATGACTCAGTTGCCGATTTCCTGCGTAGCGGTAGATGAGGCGCACTGCGTATCGCAGTGGGGCCATGATTTCCGTACCAGCTATCTGGCTGTGGCTCCATTCGTGGACGGGCTGTATGAACGCCCAATCGTGGCTGCGTTTACGGCAACGGCGACACCGCAGGTCATGGATGACATCGTGCGCTTGCTTCGTCTGCGCTCACCCGAGACGTTCGTTACAGGCCTTGGACGGCCCAATTTGGCGTTCAGTGTGCTGCGTGGGGAAGACAAACGCAGCTTTTTACTGAATTACGCCCGTGAGCATGAGGGTGAATCGGGTATTATTTATGCGGCGACACGTAAGGACGTGGACGATTTGTACCAACGGCTGCGTGATGCAGGCATGGCGGCTGGACGCTATCATGCCGGGATGACAGATCAGGAGCGTGCAGATAGCCAGGAAGGGTTTTTGTACGACGATATCCGTGTCATTGTAGCAACCAATGCCTTCGGCATGGGGATAGATAAATCGAACGTACGCTATGTCATTCACTACAACATGCCTAAAAATATGGAGGCGTACGTGCAAGAGGCGGGACGCGCAGGACGTGATGGCGACCCGAGTCAATGTATTTTGCTGTTCGGACCGCAAGATATTGTGACGCAGAAGTTCCTGATTGAGCAAAATCCACAGGATGAAGACCGCAAGCGTAATGACTATCGCAAGCTCCAGCAGATGGTTGATTATTGCTACACGACTCGTTGCCTACGTACAGCACAGCTTGAGTATTTCGGAGAAGCGGAAGAGCATGAAGCTTGCGGCATATGCAGTTCATGTAGAGATGAACGGGAACTGGTTGATATGACCATAGATGCGCAAAAGATTTTTTCGTGCATTCATCGCATGCGGGAACGTTATGGGGTCTCGATGGTCGCCTCGGTGTTGAAAGGCTCGCGTAACAAAAAAGTGCTGCAGTATGGTTTTGACAGCCTACCAACCTATGGCGTGATGGGCAACCGGACGGAAAAAGAGATCGCCGAAATCATCAATGTTCTTGTTTCGGAAGGCTATCTGATGTTGTCCGAGGGACAATATCCGGTCGTACGCTTGCAGCAGCTTGCCG
Source organism: Paenibacillus sp. SEL3 (assembly GCF_054602585.1). Lineage (NCBI taxonomy): Bacteria > Bacillati > Bacillota > Bacilli > Caryophanales > Paenibacillaceae > Paenibacillus > Paenibacillus sp. SEL3. The sequence goes on from NZ_CM137725.1 coordinate 4,745,016, forward strand.
CTGAAGTGCTGAAGGGCCAGCGAGAAGTCATGCAGCGTGTTGTGCGACATGCCACGGCTTTTGCAGGTGGAGCAGGTTCACGCGGACGACAGGGACGCGATGCATACCCGGCTGCAGTCAACGAAACCGTGTTCGAGCAATTGCGCCTGATCCGCCGCGATCTGGCCGCTCAGGAGCATGTACCGTCTTATATCATTTTCAATGATGCGACGCTGCGTGAGATGAGCGTAGCGAGCCCGCAATCCGAGGCAGACATGTTGCGGATCAAGGGTGTCGGAGAAGTGAAGTTCCGCAAGTACGGCAAGCCGTTTCTTGATTTTTTTCATAATCAGGGGAATATCGGGGGAACGGTAAGCGAGGACGAGATTTATGCAGACGATGTGTACGAGGATTTTGAATAGCCATACTAAGGTAAGGATATAACAGTCCATGCAAACTATAGAAGGTTGTGACCTATGAAAGTCATTTTATCAACGTTAAATGCAAAATATATTCATACCTCGCTGGCCATCCGATGTCTCAAAGCCTACAGTGAAAAGGACTTTGATATCGAGCTAGCGGAGTACACGATTAAAGACCCGGTGATGAACATCGTATCCGATTTGTTTCAACGGGGGGCAGATGTCATCGGCTTTTCCTGTTATATTTGGAACATTGAAGAGACGATTAAAGTCATCGATGTATTGAAAAAGATCATGCCCGAAGTCAAAATTGTTCTGGGTGGTCCAGAGGTATCCTACGATACGGATCACTGGATGAAGCGCTTGGCGAATGTGGACTTTATCGTGGTTGGTGAAGGAGAGGAAACCTTCCATCAACTGCTGCAGGAGCTGGAAGGGGATCGCAAGTTCCATTTTGTGTATGGACTGGCTTACCGTAAGGGAGAAGAGGTCATTCAGATGCCCGGTCGTCCGAAAGCGGACTTGAACGAGCTGCCGTCGCCCTATCGTTTTGCAGAAGATATACCGGAACTCGGGAAACGGGTTGTTTATTTCGAAACGAGCCGGGGCTGTCCGTTCAGCTGCCAGTTTTGTCTGTCTAGCATTGAGGTTGGGGTGCGTTATTACGATATTGAGCGCACAAAGTCAGATATTTTATATCTGATCGACAATGGAGCCAACCTAATCAAGTTCGTGGATCGGACGTTTAATATTAAACGCGATTATGCACTGGAAATGTTCAAATTTTTGATTGAAAATCACCGTGGATGTGTCTTCCAGTTTGAGATTACGGCAGATATTATGCGTCCCGAGGTATTGGATTATTTGGCGGAAAACGCGCCGCCGGGCGTATTTCGTTTTGAAATCGGCGTCCAATCAACGAATGATCCTACCAATGAGCTGGTTAAGCGTCGCCAGAACTTTACCAAACTTTCTCGTACTGTTACCAAGGTCAAACAAAGCGGTAAAATCGACCAGCATTTGGATTTGATCGCCGGATTGCCCTTGGAGGACTACAACACATTCCGTAAAACGTTTAATGACGTTTTTGCGCTCGGCCCGGAAGAGCTTCAACTTGGCTTCCTCAAAATGCTGCGTGGCACTGGACTGCGTATCGACGCAGATAAGTACAACTACACGTACATGGACGTGGCGCCGTATGAAATGTTGAGCAATGACGTCCTTTCCTTTGCCGATATCGTCCGGCTCAAGCGCTTGGAAGATGTATTGGAAAAGTACTGGAATTCTCATCGTATGGATCATACAGTCAACTATCTGATTGAGCGTGAATTCTCGTCCGCCTTTGATTTCTTTCAGGAATTCGGAGACTACTGGGAAGGACAGGGCTGGCAAAAAATCGGACATCAGCTCGAAGACTTGTTCACACGTCTCCAGTCCTTTCTAGAATCGCGTAGAACAAAGCGAATGGATATGGTGCTTGGACTGATGAAGCTTGATTATTTCCTTAACCATAAATATAAGCCGCGTAAAATTTGGTGGGAGCATAGCTTGGAGAAGAATGATTGGTCCAGCTATATGAAAATGGTTCTCCAGCACCCGGATGCGCTGTTGTCACCTGTGGTTGCAGATTTTGTGGCAGATGCGAGCAAGGAGAGTACAGGCGGAACGGATGTAGGCAGTCAACAGCCGCAGCCATACCGCGAGATTATCCCAGCCTTTGCTTCCTTGAAGCTGAGTGAAAAAGAACTGCAAAAGCACGCTGTGCTGGATGTACTGCCGTTCAGTCTGGATCATATCCTGAGTGGGGGTAGCCCATTGACTGCCGAAGGCCGCACGCTTCTGCTTGTAGTCTATCAGCAAAATGGACAGCAAAAGCCGCTCTACTACACCATGCCGATCGGCAAAAATATCGCTGCGATTTAATATAAGAGGCATCGACTTTGATATACCAAAAGTCGGTGCCTTCTTTTGTCTTATAAAAAACAGGTGAGCACTCCAAATTTTACATTCGTGTAATCTATTGCTTTACGATACTTTACAAAGCAGATATATGATTACTTTATCATATATGAATATTAAATTTATTGGAGTGTGACCTTGTGAAAAAGCGTTCGATGAAAAAGAGTATCCTTGCTTTAGGTGCTATTACCGTTTTGAGTGCGCCATTGTTATCTGCTAATATCCCTAACGCTTTTGCAGCCTCATCTAATACCAAGTCTACTACGACACAGGTATCCAAAGGACAGAAAACCTCGTCAGCGAAAGTCGATGCCCCTAAGAATGTCATTCTCTTTATCGGCGATGGTATGGGAGAAGCAAGTCGCAACGCGATTCGCTTGGCGACGGTAGGGAAATCGGGATTACTTGAAATGGACAACATGCCTGTAACCGGCCTGGTTAGCACAAGTTCAGGGGATAACCTGGTTACGGATTCTGCCGCCGCTGCGACTGCCATTGCAACAGGTGTGAAAACGTATAACGGCGCGATTGGAATGGATTTGAATAAAAAACCAGTGACAACGATTATGGAGCTGGCTAAAAAAGCAGGCATGTCTACAGGTGTCGTGACGACAAGCCAAGTGACAGACGCAACGGGGGCTGCCTTTGGTGCGCATGTCGAAAAACGCTCCGCTCAAAGCGAGATTGCCAAACAGTATTTGGAGAAAAGCAAGCTGGATGTTATTCTGGGCGGTGGTGAGGATTTCTGGTACCCTGCCGGAACAGTAGGCAAACATCCAGATGCTCCGGCAGAAGATCCTGAGGAAGCGAGTAAGGGAACTCAAGGGAATTTGGTAGAACAAGCGAAGAAGCTGGGTTATAGCTATGTGACGGATCAGGCAGGAATGAAAGCAGCCAAAGGTTCTAAGTTGCTGGGGCTGTTCGCCAATGAAGAGATGTTCCAAGCTCACAACAAGCAGGGTAACTCTTACAATCCAACGGTTTCTTTACCGGATATGACGACCAAAGCGATTGATGTTCTTTCCAAAAACCAAAAAGGTTTTTTCCTGATGGTAGAAGAAGAAGGAACGGATGAGATGGCGCATGACAATGAAGGTGAGCTAACGATTAAGGCTGGGCAACAGCTCGATAAGGCCGTTAAAGTAGCTAAAGATTATGCCAAAGCACATCCAGATACATTAGTGTTGGTGACGGCAGATCATGAAACGGGCGGTTTGGCGATTGAAGGCGAAGATGCGGAGGATGAATCCGGTGAAGGTGTTTCCAAAGAGGACGGCCCTTTTACTGTAAAAGGCTCTAATGAAAAGTTTTATATTGACTGGACCACGGGAGGACATACATCTGTTGATGTGGCGTTAACCGCGATGGGCCCAGGCTCTTCTCAGTTTAGCGGGAATTACCCGAATACTGCCATTCATGATAAGCTGGTTAAGTTGCTTCAATTAAAGAAATAGCTCGGGTGTAAGCCGCCACTTTAAAGGCTTTCCATATTGGCAATATGGTTTTTCCTGTGATAAACTAAAGCTAATAAGTATATACTGAAAAATAGCAAAGATGCAGCCAACATCCTCACTCTTTTACAACAGCCGCTTATAAGGGCGGTAGTTGTAGGGTTGAATTAGTAAAATAGACCGCATTCCTTTTCCAGAGGGCGGTCTATTTCTTTTTGTTGAAGGAAAGAATCAAGATCACCAATGTCGCAAATTGAATCATCAACATCAATGTATCTTTAACCTCCACAGGCATCGCCTCCTTTGCAGGAGACTAGCCGACCGTGTTCTACCTTTACTCCTCCGTTGTTTTCTTTCCCCATACTAATTTCATTATAAAAAATATAATGGTCAGCATGATGACAAGCAATGCCATCTGCAAGCCATAACGATGAATCAGTTCTCCTACTGCCTGTACATGATCGCCAAAGATACGCCCGAGTAGAAAGAAGATCAGCGTCCAGATCAAACCCGTTGAATAAGAGAAGAGGACATAGCGCTTGAAGCTCATTTTATTGATTCCGACAATATAAGGAATAATGTGACGGACGATCGGCAGCAAATAACTGATGCAAATAGTGAAGTTCCCATACTTATGTATCAATTTTTCCGAAAACGTAATGTACTTGTCCATTTTTTTCTTCCGGCGTAAACGTTCTAGAATCGGTGTGCCCACGGTTCTCCCCAATACATAACCTAAGGACAAGCCTGATATAACCCCAAGATATACAATTAAAAAAGCGGGTAACGGATGAAGTATGCCCATGCCTGTTACAGCCCCGCCAGTCATCACAATGACTTCATCCGGGATGGGTAGACCCACAATCCCAAGCCATAGAGAAAAGAATAATGCTGCATAGCCGTATTGTTCGATGATGGAAATTAAATATTCCACGTCCATACCCGTACTCCTTTCTTAAGCTTTCTTTCGGCATACATACACGAATGCGGGTGGAACATTCATGGGCACAAACTTGATTTCTTCAATATCAAACCATTCACCTAACTGCTGCTTCATCTGTTTAGAGTATTGAAAGGCCACAAACATTCCTCCATCCCTGAGCGATAGATGAATTTGTTCTACAATTTGATTCCGCATCGCTTGTGGAAAATTGAAAAAAGGCAGCCCGCTGATTATGCAGTCAAGCTGTTCTATTTGAGCATTTTTCATAGCAAGCTGAAGCTCACGCGAGTCGGAATAGCATAGATAATTCGGGAATCTTCTTTTTAAACTCTGCTGCATGGTTTGGTCTTTCTCAAAGAGTAAAACCTTAGGTTGAAATTCAGCAGCAGACGGGATGTATTGGGTAATTGCCCCTGTTCCAGCACCAAGCTCGGCAACAGCATGAACTTCACTCCATGGAATGGATTCTATCATATTTTTAGCTAAAAATCTGGAACTTGGTGTTACACTACCCACGTATGCAGGCGAGTACAAAAATTTGACTAGGAACATAAGTCTCTCGTGAACCAAATGGCTAATACGGATCATACATCATTTCCCTACTTTCAATTTTTAAAATACGTTCATTTATTCTTTGCTAAGAGTAACAAATTATCCCTTTACTTACTCCTGTCTCAAGTAGGGTTGATCCCCCCGTCTTGCGGAGGGGATTTTCCTTGACTATGGTCTAGGAAATAATAAAAGGGTTACGGTATTAATGAGTCTGTATTGATTCAGTTATCATTCAGCATACCCTCAGGTTGCATTCAGATTTGCTACCGATGAAAGGTAGGTGGGCAGCCAAAAACATTATGTACACTGAGAGGGGATCTATTTTGTCACTATCCATTAACAGACATCTTATCACGACTTCCTATGATCATTCGAATACGGTGAAGTCACATGAGAATGGACTAAATACCGCGGGTCATACCACACACAAGAAATCTAACGATTCACTCGAATTGAGTAAGGAATTCATGGAATACACGGGAGGAATGCAGGCTCCGCTTCCTACGAATGCCACAGATGAAGAAATATCGGCTTTATTCGATAAAATCGCTAAGACTTTTGAACAATCTGTATCATCGTAGTCATAGTCATTAGAGTGCAACACCATAGCTTAGAACCGGTTAGCCCACACGTGTAAACTCATACTTTTATAAAGGGGAAATCTCGTATGAACATTTCATCCACATCCAGCAGTTCTATATCTATTTCAAGCACTTCATCTTCATCCAGTACCAACGATACAGCTAGTCTGGAAAAGCAAAAAGCTCAACTTGAAGCGGAGTACAACAAGGTACAGCAAAGTAAGGATAATAAAGATACAAAAGAAACAAAAATGAAGCAGCTTCAGCAACAAATTAAACAGATTGAAGCTCAAATTGCACAGCAAAGTTCGCAATCCAGCAGTACGTCAACTCCAAAAATGGAAAAGCCCGCTCCAAGTAACACAGAAACAACTCGTATCAACAGCGCTAACAGCAGCGATATTACGGGAGTTGGGAAATCACTGGATATTTCAATTTAATCATCCCCTCTCTTCTCCTGTATGGCAGACGATGGATATAAAGGATAGCAGGTTCTCCGTTTCAGAGGGGCCTGCTTTTTTCGTTACTAAATATTTTGCATGAATCCAGGGAACGACTTTAATCAGCGATATTTAGATTAGAATAATTCTGTCCATCTAAATTGAATCATGTGACTAAACATAGAAAAGTATATACAATATATAACAGTAGGAAGATGAAAGTATTTTAACCCTATTATTTTCTATATTTAAATCAGTAAGTGCTAGTAATCATTTCAAATTGGAGGATTTATGCCATGACGCTGGAACCTCAGATGAATCGAAGTAGTAGAGATGAAGCGCGTTTAGTCAGAAACAAGTTGATTGAGTTTAATGCGAAACACGTTCCAGCAGATATTCGAACCCAATACGAAGAGATTAATCTTACGCTTAAAAATGAAGACGGTCAGGTGATAGGCGGTCTCCTAAGTGTACTATGTTGGAACTGGGTGGAGGTTGATATTTTGTGGGTAGATCAGAGCTACAGAGGAAAGGGCTACGGTTCACAACTACTTGGTGAAATTGAACAAATTGCTAAAGAAAAAGGGTGCGATTTTATACAACTTAATACCTTTACTTTCCAAGCGCCCGAATTCTATGAAAAGCAGGGGTATGAAGTCGTTGGTGTCATTGACGATGCTCCGAGAGGCTTTAAACACTATTATTATAAGAAAAATATCTACTGAGGATTCTATAGATGCGCGTACAGATCAAGGAAATAAATAAAGATCAGCATATCACCATTCGTAATATTGGCAAGGAAAAAGTATACGGCTACTGGACATATTTTTGGCATGAACTGACCTCCGGATATGCGTATGTTGTCCCCTATGAACAAAGCTTGAATAAGATGATTCCCGGTTGTGTAATTTCGGTCGAGACTTCTCAGTCCAGTATAGAGGGGTTCAGAAGGCTGAAGTCTACTGAAGAGACAGGGATTTTTCGACCTCAACCAAAGCTAGGCGACTATTGGATTCAAGGAACGATACATCAAGTGATGCAAGGCGAAGCAGACGAGATAGAATGTGTGGAGATTGTAGTAGGAGACACTACGTTTATTTTGGATTCTGAAGAAATGAATGGTGATGTCAACGTTAAAGCGGGCGACGGTGTCGCCTTTGAAATCATAGGCCTACAGTTGTTTGACGAGGGACTGTGAGCGTTCTATAGCGATTGATTCGAAAAGAGGTAACACATGTCTAATGATAATAGTAAATCGAAAACGTTGGGAGCTTTTCTGAAATCACGTAGAAATCGACTTCAACCAGAGCAGGCAGGTCTTAGGCTTTCACAGGGCCCGCGAAGAAGAACACCGGGGCTTCGCCGAGAAGAAGTTGCGATGCTGGCAGGTGTCAGTGCGACGTATTACACATGGCTGGAACAAGGTAGAGAAGTAACAGCATCTAAGGAGATTATCGAAAGTATAGGAGAAGCTCTACAATTAACTCATGATGAGAGAGCGCATCTAATTCAATTGTGGAATCCCAATGAGACGGTTGCGATTTCGCCCATCCAGACAATGCTGAATCCACAGTGGCAACGTATTATCGATCAGTTGTCCTATCCTTCCTTTATCAGCAATGAAAAAGCGGAAGTGCTTGCTTGGAATAGCGCGGCGAATGAGGTGATTACCGATTTTTCTTCCCTGTCCGTTTCTGAACGTGTCATGATTCGTTTGTTGTTCGTGGATTCCGAATTACGTCGTCGAATGGTTAACTGGGAAGAATTCGCGTCCTATTCGGTAGCTGTTTTTAGAACCTATTATGACAAGTATTTAGGAGATCCTTGGTTTGAGGAGACGGTAGAACGGCTGCGTGTGGAAAGTATGGAGTTTGACACCATGTGGAAGCAGCATCATATCCAGCTCAAAAAGGTGAATCGGGTTTCCCTTCAAATCCCTGGCGCTGTGGAAGCAGTTTCCTATGATATTAATTCTTTAGCAAGTATTACGGACCAACCGGGTCTGCACTTTTGTATCTACACGCCAGTAAGCCAATCCTCTGCCTGGTAATCTTGTTACTAGTATAAACGTACTGTGGTTGCCTCCATAAGGGTCTATTAGAATGAGTACATGTTCATTCCATCCATTTACCCAAAGAAAAGAGGGAACCATGATATGCTGAAAAGGAAATTGGGATGTGAAGGGCTGGAGGTATCAGCTCTGGGCCTTGGCACGATGATGATGCCGAACAACGAGGAGTCGGTGCGCACACTTCAGGGAGCGCTGGACCTTGGTGTAACGCTGTTTGATACAGCAGATCTTTATGGTGAGGAATACGCACAGCAGAAGTTCGGCGGCAATGAGAAGCTAGTTGGACGTGCGCTCAAGGGTCGTCGGGAGGAGGTAGTGATTGCCACTAAATTCGGGATCACACACACTCAGGGACCCAAGGGAGATCCGGCATATATTAAAAAATCCGTAGACGCCAGTCTGTTTCATCTGGGGACTGATTATATCGACCTGTATTATCAGCATCGAGTCGATCCCAATACTCCGATTGAAGAGACCGTCGGAACGATGGCCGATTTGGTTAAGGAAGGGAAAATCCGTTATATCGGCTTGTCGGAAGCGTCGGCTGAACAGATCCGCCGCGCGCATGCGGTGCATCCAATTACCGCAGTAGAAACCGAATATTCCTTGTGGAGCAGAGAAGTGGAAGACGATGTCCTTCCGCTACTAAACGAACTGGGAATCGGCTTCGTCCCCTACAGTCCACTGGGTCGAGGTTTCCTCACGGGACAGATCAAAAAATTTGACGATCTGCCAGTGGATGATTACCGCCGTCATTTCCCTCGCTTCCAAGGCGAGAATTTCACCAAAAATCTAGAGGTTGTCCTCCTGATCGAAAAGCTGGCTGCCCAAAAAGGTTGTACTTCTGCTCAGTTGGGGCTGGCATGGCTGCTTGCGCAAGGCGACCATATCGTCCCGATTCCAGGAACGAAGAGATTGGAAAGAGTGCGTGAAAATCTTGGTGCCCTACAGGTCTCTTTGTCGGAAGCAGAGCTTCAAGAGATCGAGCGTATTTCGCCCAAAGGTTTCGCAGTAGGTTCTCGTTATCCGGAGCGTGCCTAGAAAACGGAGTATTGGCATGATGATTAAGTTTAGGATAAGACCGTTCCTTTCTGGAGCCGCTGGTAGTACCAGCGGCTCTGTAGAAAGGCGGTCTTTTTTTTACTAATTTTGACCGACTTAGGCATGAGTTCTCAAGTCTAATCTATGGTTAGAGTTATTGCGCTCTACAAAATAACGAGTTAAAGTATGGGAAATGCCATATTTAACCACAGTTTGTCGGTGTGAAAGTAAAACTAGATTTTAGTGAATCGTGAATAAAGAAAGGTATGATCGGATTGACAACAGAAGTGACACACAAAATATATACCATGTGTATGATTCAGGACGGAAGTAAGGTATTGCTTATGAATAGACCCAATCGAAAGGGGTTTCCGGGTTATATTGCTCCAGGAGGAAAAGTAGAGTTTCCAGAAAGCATTGTGAATGGGGCCATTCGTGAAGTAAGGGAAGAAACAGGCTTAACCGTTACGAAAATCGTATTTAAAGGAATCGACGAATATTGTGACCCAAGCCAAGGGCTGAGATATATGGTCTTTAACTATTTGGCTACAGCCACTGAAGGTGAACTATTAAAAAATCCCCCCGAGGGAGAACTGCTGTGGGTGGATATGAAAGAAGCGCTAAATCTGCCGATGCAGGATTGGTTTAAGCGGAGATTTCCATTGTTTTTTGAGCCAGGAACGTTTGAAGTTAGTTCCGTGTGGCTGGCGGATACAGATGAAACTCTGGAAGCAACGATTAAGAGCTATGGTGTATAGAGATGACGACGACCATATATTTCTCATCTAATCGGCTAGGCGAGGTAACAATTGATCAAGTGCAAAGGATGCTGAATCGTTTTGATTTGGGACGTTTGCTGTCTTACGAAAAAACGGCAGAAGGTGTCCTAGGGCAAACTCTTTATGTTTCCTCAACGGCTGGGCAGTTTGTGCTGAAGGGGAACCCACTTTTTCCAGGGCAATGGGTAGAAGAAAAATTTATGGTGGAGCAAATACAGACGCGGACTCCAATTCCCGTGCCAACACCGTATCTTGTGGATCATACAGAGGACATTTTTGGCTGGAACTATGCAGTTATGCCCCGTCTATACGGTCAGCATATACATACACCTGAGTTGCAAGCAAAGCTGACCTCGCTGGATAAACAGCAAATGGTTGAAATGCTTACTACTGTTTTGTTAGAGCTTCATAGATGGAAGGTTAAGAACAGTGGAGAGCTGGATACAACAACTCTAGGCATTCGTCCTTTTGAAGTCTCTTATCGAGTATGGTTGTATGGACGAATTCGCTATTGGCTAGAGGATGCCAAAAAATACTCGAACATTTCTGTACAGGATATGGAATGGGTAGAGGAAATATTGGAAGGCTCCCGTCAAGCATTCGATCAGCTGGAAGCTGCCACTTTCGTGATGGGGGATTTTAAACCGCAAAATTTCCTTGTGCAGAATGGGAATAAGGGCTGGGGAGTCAGTGGTCTTTTTGATTTTACGACAGCCTATTTTGGGGGATGGGGTTGCAGATCTTCCGAAAATAACCACCATGTATCTGGAGAACAGCGAAGAAGAGTTGGCAAAGGGTTTTCTTACTGCTTACGCACAAGGGATGGAAGCCAAAGAAGGATTTACTGAGCGTTTCCGGGTGCATATGCTGCATCAGCAGATTCTAAACTGGGGATGTGCCAAAGCGATGAAGCGAGTCACTTGGGATGATAAGCTCTCTTTTGCAGATTGGGCGCAAAAATTTATGGATATTGAAATATAAGCAATAGCAGATGAATTGAACGTTTAAAGAGGAGGCCGTGAGTGGATGCAGACCGTCAGATTGGTACAGCCGGATCAGGACTGGAAGGAAGCTTATCTTTCATTTTATGAGGAATGGAAACAGAGTCAGGAGCATATGGTACCTTGGGTGATCTCTGTAGAGCCGTACGATTTTGAAGGTATGCTGACGTTTTTAAGTAATCAGGAAAATGGAATGAACCTGTCTGAAGGCTGGGTCAAAAGCTCCACATACTGGCTTGTGAATGCGAATGAACAGGTTGTGGGAGCGGTGAATATCAGGCATGTCCTTAACGAACACCTAATGAATGCCGGAGGTCATATCGGTTACGGTATCCGTCCTTCTGCACGAGAGAACAGGTACGCTGTTACAATGCTGGCCTTGGCGCTGGAAAAAGCAAAAGAGCTGGGGATTTCCCGAGTCCTGGTCGTATGCGACTCCGATAATATTTCCTCCAAAAAAACAATCATACAAAACGGCGGAATGCCGGACAAGGATTACATAGAGGAAGACGGAAACCGTGTAAACCGGTTTTGGATCGAATTGTGAGTGAGAAAGAGAGGAACGCGAGAAGCTCATGAAATTATGGCCTGAATATGCGCAAAACATCATTGTTGGTGTTATTTTTGAAGGAAACTGGAATTGGTATGTGACGGAAAGAGAATATTGGTTTTTGAATACCGAGATGGAGGAACGGTTTGGTATCCCTATTTTGGATGAAACCACAGCAGGAGCATTTTTAGATCACATCTGTGAATATAAGGTGGCTACAGGGGAGCTAACTTCAATGCTCCAGTTGCTGGATGATGCTATTCAGCATCAGGATGAAGTGTTGGAGTTCTGTCCTGCTCTGTATGTTAACTTTAATGAAAAAGTTCTCTATTCGCTATTTCCTGAGCCAGCCTCGTTTGAACACTATGTCCCAGCGGGGTGGAAAGGGGAATATCAAAACTTTTTGAACGAGGTACCTTCACCTGAACAGTATTGGATGATCGAGGGAAGTAATTTTTTTGAGAAATTCACTTGATAGGACGAAGGAGGAAATAAATATATGGATTCTTCCATGCATGAGTTTAAAATCATATCCAAGCACAGAATGTACGATCAATATTTGGTAAAGTTGCGGGCATGCATTGTGCTTTTGGATGAACAGGTGCTATGGCGTGTCGGTGAGACGGAAACGAATAGCATTGGTGGGATCATCAACCATATCATGGTGCATGTGTGCAGAAACGCAGCCAAGCTCGTAGATCCGACGATTACATACAAGCAAGGAATGGAGGATAGCTTTATACCTTCCATGCAAAACAAGGAACAACTGATGGATGAGGTAGAAGAAGCTTTTTCATCCTTCTGTGCAGCATTGGACCATACGGGGACGATAAATATGTATGACGTATACCATGTGGTGGAGCATACGGCTTATCATCTGGGGCAGATCATAGACCGAGTTCAGAGATTGGCAGATCACCGTTTTCAATTTGTACAGACAGGACTTAATGAAAAAGCATTGCATGCGATAGTGCAGCAATCCTTGCATAATCTACGAGAATAATGGAAGCAGTAGCTATATAAACCTATAAAATGTAGTTCTAAGGTCACAAAAACCTCTGTAATGGTCATGTTTTTATTTCTTAATTGATATTGATAATTATTATCACTTATAATAGGAGCAGACATATTACGTTATGATAGGGAGAGTTGCAGAGTGACAGTGTCCTTGGAATTATATGATGTAACGATCATCGGCGGTGGTCCTGCCGGTATGTATACCGCATTTTACAGTGGAATGAGAGATATGAAAACCAAGCTGATCGAAGCCAAGCATGAGCTGGGCGGACGAATGCGCATATACCCAGAGAAGATGATTTGGGATGTCGGGGGGGTTACCCCGGTTTTATGTGAAAAGCTGATTGATCAGCTGGAGCAGCAGGCGCGGACGTTCGAGCCTACCATTGTGCTGGGACAGCAGATCACTGGTTTGGATCGGCAAGAGGATGGCACGTTCCTGCTAACTTCTGCCACAGGGGAACAGCATTGGACACGCACGATCGTTCTGGCAGTAGGCTATGGTATTCTCAAAATGGCTAAGCTGGAGATTGAGGGGGCGCACCGCTATGAGGTTACGAACCTGCATTATACTGTACAAGAGCTGGAGCCATTCCGGGGCAAGCATGTCCTGATTTCCGGTGGAGGCGACTCGGCGGTGGATTGGGCAAATGAACTAGAGTCTATTGCGGCGAGTGTGACCGTCGTACATCGTCGGGATCACTTTGGCGGACATGAGAAAAATGTAGCTCGTATGAAATCATCCTCGGTCCGTGTCCTCACACCATACGCGGTGAGTCAGCTACATAGCAACAATGGAGAGACGATTGAACAGGTGACGATCAGTCATGTAGATACGGGCGAAATACAGGTGTTGAATGTCGATGCTGTCATCGTAAATCATGGACTTAAATCCGACTTCGGCCCGCTTCGGGATTGGGGGCTGGATATGGGTGAGTGGCATGCCCGAGTGAGCGAAAAGCTGGAAACGAATCTGCCAGGTATTTTCGCGGCAGGCGATTTTGTCGAATACGGAAGCAAACTGTATCTAATTGCCGGTACGTTCACAGATGCCGCCCTTGCACTGAACAGCGCCAAGCTGTACATTGATCCAGCAGCTGACAAAGCGGCATATGTATCTTCTCATAACAGCCGATTCAAGGAAAAAAACCGCGAGCTTGGTGTCGTGGAGTAAGAATACGGAATAAGTTATATAGGATTAGAAATAGGGTAGGGGAAATGTAAAAGAACTTCCGCGACTACGATTGATGTGGTTTGCATTAAAAAATCAAACGAACCTACCATAGAAAGTATGGACTGGATTGAAAGGTGACATATGAAGAGACGAACGGAGCAACAGGAAGCGATTTGTGCAGATATTATTCAAAAGGCAGAGCCCTTTGTACAGCAACAGTTGGAGCATGATCATAGTGGTCACGATTGGTGGCATATAGACCGGGTGAGAAAGCTGTCTCTTAAAATTGCTGCCAAAGAGGGCGCAGATTCGTTTATTTGTGAACTAGCAGCACTGCTGCATGATGTAGCGGATGAAAAATTAAATGATTCCAAACAAGCCGGGCTGGATAAAGTAGAGCAGTGGCTGCTTCTGCATGTAAGTGATCTGGATATAATCGCGCACGTGATGACTATTATTGCTACGATGTCCTACAATGGTGGACAAAACCCGCCCATGGAGACGCTGGAGGGTCAAGTTGTGCAGGATGCGGATCGGTTAGATGCTCTTGGAGCAATTGGGATTGCAAGAACCTTTATGTATGCAGGCTCAAAAGGCAGTATGATGCATCACCCGGATAAAGATTTTTCACAGCATGAGTATCGTGCCGCAGGTAAAAGTGCCATATACCATTTTTACGAAAAGCTGCTCAAGCTCCAGGATTTAATGAATACCACTTATGCCCGAGAGCTGGCGGAGGTTCGGCATCAATGGATGGAGATGTACCTGGAGCAGTTCTATAGAGAATGGAATGTGGATGATGTTCAGCAGAGAGAGGAAGGCTGATGCTTCTTAGATGCAGTGATTCCAAGGGAAAAAGCTCACCTTTTTAATAAATATTAGAAAAAATATTAGAAAAAATATTGCAAAGCACTGATTTCTCTCCTACTATTGATAATAGTTATCATTGATAATGATAACTATTATCTGTAATCAAGCAGTAGAGGGGAGCCATTCAGGTTATGAAGAAGTTTGCAGTAGGGGTGTGTACTTTATTATCGGCAAGTTTGTTGTTGACAGCGTGTGGTGGAAAAGTGCAGGAGGTGGATAGCTCGGCTCAAACGAATTCCAATGCATCGACACAGACGTCAGTTTCCGACGGAGAAAGTGCCAAGACGATTACATATCTAGATAAGACTTATAAGCTGACCAAGACGGATCATATTATTGTAGCAAGTCTGGAAGCGATGGAAGATGCGGCTGTCCTGGGAGTAAAGCCGACTGGGGCGGTTACTTCGGGAGGAAAATTCCCCGAATACATGGAAAAAGCGATGGAAGGAGCCGCAGATGTTGGTGACCGAATGCAGCCTAGTGCTGAAACGATCCTGAAACTGAAGGCAGATGTGATTCTTGGGAGCTCCAAATTTCGGCCTGCGGTGGCAGAACAGCTGGGGAAGGTCGCTACGTTGATTCCAGTATCTCATATTTCAACGAACTGGGAAGCGAACCTGCTCATGTTGGGGCAACTTACGGGCAAAGAGGCGAAGGCGAAAGAGATACTGAACAAGTACAAGCGAGATGCTCAGGCGGCCCAACAGAAGCTCAAGCCATTATGGGAAAACAAAAAGGTGCTTATGGTACGGATTCGTACAGGTAATCTGTATGTATATCCTGCAGATGTATATTTCAATCCTTCGCTATATGTTGATCTGGGAGCTAAGGTACCGGAAGAGTTAAATACAGTAAAGGCACAAGAGGCAGTTTCTTTGGAGAAGTTGGCTGATATGAACCCTGATTATCTGTTCGTGCAATTCTCGGAAGGAGAGAACAAGGATCAGCCGCAGGCATTAGCGGATCTGGAGAAAAATCCGATTTGGAGCAGTATCAGCGCCGTAAAGAATGGGAAAACCTTCGTCAACATCGTAGATCCCAATGCTCAAGGCGGTACTTCATGGAGCAAACTAGCCTTTTTGGAAGCGGTTATGAACCGACTTTCGCAGTAAAGGTAGGAACATGGGAAAAAAGTTAATCTCTCCTTACCTTATCATCTTCGTCTCTCCCTTGTTTATCGTGTTAACGTTACTACTGTCTGTGATGTACGGAGCCAAGACGATAGAATGGGAGACGGTAATTGCTACCTTTTTTCATTTTGATGCTGGCAATGTAGACCATCAGGTCGTATTAAACTCTCGTCTGCCTAGAGCGGTCGGCTCTATATTGATTGGTGCTTTTCTCGCGATTTCAGGAGCCATTATGCAGGGACTGACGCGGAATTTCTTGGCTTCACCCTCCATTATGGGCGTGTCAGATGGAGCGGCATTTGTGATCACCTTAATGATGATCCTCGCGCCGAACTCCACTTCGATGGGGCTGATCGGCAGTTCTTTTGTAGGATCGGCTCTTGGGGTAGCTATTGTATTCGGTTTAGCCTGGATGATTCCCGGGGGTCTTGCTCCGGTTCGTATGGCCATTTTGGGAACAATCATCGGCACGTTTTTAAGCAGCCTGTCGGCCGTTCTTTCCATTTATTTTAATGTATCGCAAAATGTAAGCTTCTGGTTTAACGCACGACTGCATCAGATGGATCCCGGGATGATCCAATTGGCAATTCCCTTTGCTCTTGTGGCAGTTGTGGGGGCGATGCTGCTGGCCAAGCCAATAACACTACTGTCGCTAGGCGACGACGTGGCCACAGGCCTGGGACAGCGGTCATTACCGGTCAAGCTGGGGGCGATGCTCTGTGTAGCATTGCTGACGGGTGTTTCTGTTGCGCTGGCAGGAAAAATTGCTTTTGTTGGCTTATTGATTCCGCACATCACCCGATATTTAATCGGAGTAGATTACCGTTGGGTCATTCCATGCTCTGGTTTGATCGGTGGCGTTTTTTTGGGTATGTCTGATGTGTTGAGCCGTTTTCTAAATTATCCGTTTGAAACGCCTATTGGTGTGGTTACCTCAGTCATTGGCATCCCTTTCTTTCTGTACTTAATACGTAGAAAAGGAGGGGGAGAGCATGCGTAAAATCAGTGCAAAACGCCTGTGGCTCGTACTTTTAAGCGTGGCTGCGCTCATTTTAGCAGCCTCCTATATTAGTCTGACCCATGGGGAGTTTGACATGACTCTGCAGGAAGTGGTTCAGACGTTGTTCCGTATTCATCCTACTCCGCAGTTGGATTTGGTAATTTTTGATTTTCGGCTACCTCGTATTGTGATTGCAGCCTTGGTCGGTCTGGGGCTGGGGATTGCTGGGGCGGCGGTACAGGGAGTTACACGGAATGGCTTGGCTGATCCCGGCATTTTGGGCATTAATGCAGGGGCGGGGGCAGCCATCGTCATATTTATGTTCTTTTACCAAGGACAGATGGAAACGACAGGCTGGACTGCGGCGTTGGCTATGCCCTTTTTTGGCTTGATTGGAGGATTGATGGCTGCACTGCTGATCTATTTGTTTGCATGGAAAGCAGGACGCCTGGATCCACAGCGGCTGCTCCTCGTAGGTATCGCGATTGGCTCTGGCTTCGGTTCCTTAAGCTTATATCTATCGCTGAAAATGAAAGCCTCGGATTTCGAGATGGCGACAGTATGGATGTCGGGCAGTATTTGGAGTGCGGATTGGAAGCTGGTTGCCGCCGTAATTCCGTGGCTTGTCATTTTGATCCCTGTTATTTGGTTGAAATCGTATGTTCTGGATCTATTTCAATTGCATGAACATACAGCTAAAAGTCTCGGCGTTGCGACCGAAAAGGAAAAGTCTATTCTTCTGCTGTCCAGCATTGGACTGGTGAGTGCCTGTGTGTCTGTTTCAGGAGGAATAGGCTTTGTAGGATTATTGTCCCCTCATATCGCCAGAAGATTGGTTGGCCTTCATCATCGTCTTGTGATTCCCGTATGCGGCATGGTGGGTATGGTGCTGGTACTGTTGTCTGATTTTGTTGCCAAAACGGTGGTTGCGCCTGCGGAAATTCCCGTTGGGCTGATTATTGCGGTGATCGGGGTCCCTTATTTTGTAGTCTTGCTCATGAAAAAAACGGCCTAATTGAATTGAAATTGAGGTTCTATAGGAGGTTATTCCCGTGAAAGACCTATTTACGCATGTTCATCGTTCCAGTGATGCACATGGAGCTGTGTACGTTCCTCGAAGTCAGCATCGAGTGATGTATTCACAGGCTGAAAACCGTGAGTATCATATTTATATTGCGATCCCTGCTGAGGAACCTCCTGTATCCGGGTATCCAATTATTTATGTACTGGATGCCAATTCTGTTTTTGGAACCCTGGTGGAAGCGGTGCGTGTTCAGGGCAGACGACCCGACAAAACGGGTGTTGTCCCAGCTATCGTTGTAGGAATAGGCTACCCAACAGAGGCTCCGTTCCATCCTTCTCGATATTACGATCTTACACTACCAAGGACGGCAGTAGAGCTTCCTGTAAGACCAAACGGAGAAGCACCTATTGAAAGCGGGGGAGCCGAGCATTTCCTGTCATTTATTGAAGATGAGCTAAAGCCTAAAATGGAGCGTGATTTTCACATCGATCGCAGCCGACAAACGATCTTCGGTCATTCATTAGGGGGCCTGTTCGTATTACATACCCTGTTTACAAGACCCGGCTCTTTTCAGATCTATGTGGCGGGAAGTCCCTCTATTCACTGGGGTGGGAGGGCCATTATGGAGGAAGAGAAACACTTTTTAGCCTCCACAGATCAGGAACAGCGGAACAAAAGGCTGTTGATTGCGGTGGGTGAGCTGGAAGCAGGACATTCAAGTGGTATGCAGGAAAAGGCCAGGGAGCTTGCCGAGCGTTTAACAAATGTGAATGATTCGGGCTTGCATGTAGAATTCCGTGAATTTGCAGATGAAGGCCATATATCCGTGTTGCCAGTACTGGTGAGCAGAGCCGTTCGTTTTGCTTCGGTTTGTCACTAAAACTATAAAAAGAATCAAAAAATGAAGATATATAAAGGGATATAGAGTATAAAAAGGGATAAAATTCAAAAAAACCTCTCCAATGCTAGCAGGAGAGGTTTTTTTGAATTGATAATTTTCTTAAATGTACAAATATGGACGAAAACAGACGATTTTCAACATTGACTGTAATTGATGGTTTAGTTATCATATTTTGTAACTATTAATTGATAATGATTATCATTATTAGTTATTTAAATTCAAAATGAATGATGATTACAGCAGAGACTGAGCGTTAAACTGCTTCTTTTGATTTCGCTGGAAAGGGTGGAATGAACATGAGTGATGACGGAATACATGGGAAGGTAGCTCTGGTTACAGGTGCTGCCCAAGGTATCGGTGCTGCTGTGGCGCGTTCTCTGGCCGAATTGGGAGCAATCATTGCCGCTGTAGACCGAAACGCAGAAGGTGTGAGCAGGCTGGTAGACGAGCTGGTGCGTGACGGCTATCGTGCAACGGCTTTTCCTGTCGATGTCAGCCATCGTGCGGCTGTCGATGAGACGGTAGAGCAGATTGAGCATCATCTCGGACCAGTTGGCATTTTGGTGAATGTTGCGGGTGTGCTACGAATTGGGCTAGTAGACACGCTCCGTGACAGTGACTGGACGGAAACCTTTGCTGTAAACACAAACGGTGTCTTTTACATATCCCGGGCTGTGGTGAAGCATATGATTCCCCGGAAATCGGGTTCGATTGTCACGGTGGGTTCCAATGCGGGAGCTGTACCTCGTATGTATATGGCAGCTTATGCAGCTTCAAAGGCCGCTTCGGCGATGTTTACTAAATGCTTAGGATTGGAGGTTGCCTGCCATCATATTCGCTGTAATGTGGTGTCCCCAGGTTCTACGGAGACAGAAATGCAGTGGTCCCTGTGGTCTGATGAAAGTGGGGCACAAGCAGCTATTGACGGATCGCCGAACGCTTACAAGGTCGGCATTCCACTGCGAAGGTTGGCTGATCCGGCAGATATCGCGGATGCTGTTGTTTTTCTTGCTTCGGACAAGTCACGCCATATAACGATGCATGATTTGCGCATTGATGGTGGCGCTACGTTAGGTGTCTGAGTGGAATGCAGCGGTCTTGTATGGGAATAGATGATGGCAATCGTGACAGAAAACAATGGAACAGGAGGCAATAACGTATGAAATCCAATACTGCGCTTGAAGTACAAGCGACTCAGTTGCTAAAAGATTACAAGCCAGGCTCTTCCTTCTTTTTTGCGTCACCCACCCGGACTTTACTGGCCCAAGGTACGTTGGGGGCATTGCCGCATGGGGAGGCAAGCGATACGGAGGGCGGATTGACCGGGCGTGTAGCCACGTTGCTCGAGAGTGTGCGTCAGTCCCACGGTGGACATCCGATTGTGGTGGGAGCTATTCCCTTTGATGCTTCACGGGCTGCACAGCTTCTGGTTCCGGCAGAGACTCGCTGGGCGGGGCCGCTTCATTCTGACTCTACGAACTGGCACTCCGAGAATGGGAAAGCTGCCGATTCAGCGAATGCTGCCAGCCGTGTGAACCCGACAAAGCTTGGGCAGGCTCCGGACTACGGTATTCGTTCCGTGCCCGAACCGTCGGAGTTTGTACAGGGGGTGGAACAGGCCCTGAAATATATTGCGTCCGGGGAGCTGAACAAAATCGTGCTCTCCAGAACACTACAGCTGGATACTTCGGAACAAGTAGACGTTCCAAGTTATTTGCATAATTTAGCCAGACATAATACCAAAGGCTATACCTTCGCTGTTGATTTACCCGCTTTGGAGGCGGAAGAAGCAGGCTCGGACGGGGCTGTTGTCGGTGTGGAACAGCGAACGCTGATTGGAGCTAGCCCCGAGCTGCTCGTTTCCCGAGAGGGGCTGCATCTGACGGTTAATCCGCTGGCTGGCTCTGCACCTCGCAGTGATGATCCTGTCGAAGATAAGCTGCGGGCTGCGGCATTGCTGGAATCAGTCAAGGACCGGCATGAGCACGCGGTAGTCGTTGAAGCGGTGGCCTTGGCACTCAGACCGCTATGCCGGAGACTGGATGTGCCGCAGGAGCCTTCGCTGATACAAACAGAGACGATGTGGCATCTTTCGACTGAAATTACGGGGGAATTAGTGGATTTGACGGTTTCATCTTTGGCCGTTGCCCTGGCGCTGCATCCTACGCCAGCCGTATGCGGTTCGCCTACAGAGCAGGCCAAAAAGGTTATCCGAGATATCGAATCATTTGATCGGGGCTTTTACACGGGAATTGTTGGATGGTGTGATGCAGCAGGAGATGGAGAATGGGTGATTACGATCCGTTGTGCAGAAGCTGCAAAGCATTCCTTGCGTCTGTTTGCAGGGGCAGGCATTGTGGCGGCTTCAAACCCGGAAGACGAACTGGCGGAAACAGCAGCCAAGTTTGGAACCATGCTTCAGGCATTGGGACTGAAGCATGAATAACGAGAACGATACAGAAAGAGGAGGAATATCATGATGTTGCCCGGATGCCCTACATGGCCGCAGGAATTTGCCGAGCGTTACCGGAAGGCAGGCTACTGGGAGGGAGTGACCTTTGGAGAAATGTTGCGGGAGCGTGCAGTATCGCAAGGTGACCGGACGGCAGTGACGGACGGCCAAACAAGTACAAGCTACCGTGAATTGGACGAAAAAGTAGATCGTCTGGCAGCCGGATTTTACCAATTGGGAATTAGATCGACGGATCGGGTCATCGTTCAGTTGCCAAATGTTACGGAGTTTTTTGATGTATGCTTTGCGCTGTTCAGATTGGGGGCGTTACCCATATTCTCGCTTCCGGCTCATCGAAGTAGCGAGATTGCCTATTTCGGTGAATTTTCCGAGGCGGTTGCTTATATCATTCCAGATGTATATTCGGGCTTTGACTATCGTGGACTAGCCAGAGAGGTACAAGCCAGAGTGGCAACCCTGCGTCATGTCATTGTTGTGGGCAAGCCGCAGGAATTTACGGCTCTATCCGGATTGTATATCCAACCTG
Source organism: Paenibacillus sp. SEL3 (assembly GCF_054602585.1). Lineage (NCBI taxonomy): Bacteria > Bacillati > Bacillota > Bacilli > Caryophanales > Paenibacillaceae > Paenibacillus > Paenibacillus sp. SEL3. The sequence continues at coordinate 4,766,900 of NZ_CM137725.1, forward strand.
ATCAGTCGTTACCCCAGGTGCTTGCGGGGGATATTGCCTTTCTCCAGCTTTCCGGTGGGAGTACAGGCTTGCCCAAGCTAATTCCAAGGACACACGATGATTATATTTACAGTCTGCGGGGCAGTGTTGAAATATGCGGTCTGGATGAAGATAGCGTGTATTTAGCTGCGCTTCCCATGGCTCACAATTACCCGCTCAGTTCTCCGGGTGTCTTCGGAGCCTTATATGCGGGAGCTAAAATTGTACTTGCGCCTACGCCGAGTCCAGATGATGCTTTTCCATTGATTGAACAGGAGCAGGTGACGATTACTGCTTTGGTCCCGCCGCTTGCGCTGGTATGGCTTGATAGTGCTTCGTCGAGAACCTGTGATTTGTCCAGTCTTCAGGTGCTTCAAGTAGGGGGAGCCAAATTCAATGAGGAGGCTGCTCGTCGCATAAAGCCGGAACTTGGGTGTACCCTGCAACAGGTGTTTGGTATGGCGGAGGGGCTGGTCAATTATACCAGACTGGATGATCCGGAGGATATCATTGTAGCAACTCAGGGACGTCCCATTTCAATCGACGATGAAATTAAAATATTGGATGATGAGGACAAAGAAGTGGCACCGGGAGAGGTAGGCCATTTGCTTACACGCGGACCTTACACGATTCGGGGTTATTATAAGGCGGATCAGCATAATGCAAGAGCATTTACGCGGGATGGATTTTATCGTACGGGCGATTTGGTGAGGTTGAGTCCCGATGGCAATGTGATTGTGGAAGGCCGAGCGAAGGATCAAATTAACCGGGGCGGAGAAAAGGTGGCGGCTGAGGAGATTGAAAATCATTTGCTGGCCCATCCCGGTGTGCATGATGCAGCGATTGTAGCCATGCCTGACGAATATTTGGGTGAACGTTCCTGTGCTTTTATTATCCCGTATGAGATGGTACCGACCGTAACGGAGTTGAAGAAATTTCTGCGTGAACGTGGTTTGGCGGCTTACAAAATTCCTGACAGAATTGAGTTTATAACAGCGTTTCCACAGACCAGTGTAGGCAAGGTTAGTAAAAAAGCATTGCGGGAAATGATTACACAGCAGCTAGCATCTGCACCTGAACCGCATGGAGACATAACGATGAGCAAGAACACATAACGCAAGACAGATACTCGTAATGAAAAATGAAAGGAAGCGATATGATGGCTATTCCTCCAATTTCAGCTTATCCGATGCCGAGTGCTTCGGATATGCCCCAAAATAAAGTGGCATGGCGGCCTGATCCCAGACGTGCAGTGCTATTGATTCATGATATGCAGCAATATTTTGTTACCGCTTTTGAGGCTGGGCAATCTCCGGTCAAGGAGTTGATCGCTAACATCCAGTTGTTGAAAAGCCACTGCCAGCAGCTTGGGATACCTGTAATCTATTCGGCGCAGCCGGGAGGTCAGGCTCCGGAGAAAAGGGGGCTACAGCAGGATTTTTGGGGCAAGGGGATGGATGATGGACCTGTTCAAAAGGAGATTGTGAACGAGCTTGCCCCTTCGGATCAGGATATGGTTATGACGAAATGGAGGTATAGCGCATTTCAAAAAACCAATTTAGACGATATATTGCGGCAATATCATCGCGATCAGATCATGATTACCGGTATTTACGCACATATTGGCTGTCTAATGACCGCGACCGAGGCATTTATGAAGGATATACAGCCTTTTTTTGTAGCTGACGCCTTGGGGGACTTTTCACTGGAATACCACAAAATGGCCCTGACTTACGCTGCTGAGCGTTGCGCGGTTACGATGCTGACTGCCCCCTTGATTGACGAGTTGGAGACTACGAAGGGGGCAGCAACGGAAGGTACTCAGGTGCAAAGTGTAAATATGGCTACAGCTCAGACAGGTATAGCTGGCCAGAAGCCTGGTGAAAGAGAAAGCGAGGCAAAGACTTCAGATTCAGCAATGGCTGAAAAGGAAGTGCCTGCGGCTCCGCAGTTAACTGAACAATTGGTACGTGAGCAGGTCGCAGGACTGCTGCAGGAATCAGCGGAAGGATTGGCTACCCACGATAATCTGATGGATAGGGGACTGGATTCGATTCGTATGATGAGTCTTGTGGAAAAATGGCGCCGCTACGGGGCAAGGGTGACGTTCGTGGAGTTGGCTGAACGTCCGACACTTGCTGATTGGTGGAAGCTATTGTCTTCGCGAACTAGGCAGTCAATGCCTAATTTAGACTATTTTTCCCTTTAAAGGAGGGTTTGTGTATGCTCAAGCATCAGGCTATTCGTCTTCCTTTGTCGGGAGCGCAAGCGGGCATTTGGTTTGCCCAACAGATGGATTTGCAAAATCCGGCCTATAATACCGGTGAATACGTTGAGATTCACGGGCCGGTCGATCCCATTTGCTTTAAGGAAGCACTTCGCCGCACGATGGCAGAGGCTGAATCACTGCATTTGCGGTTCGGAGAGGATGAGGATGGACCCTGGCAGATGATTATGCCTTCTGGGGAATGGACGCTGCACCAAATCGATGTAAGCGCAGCTCCTGATCCTCGTAAAGTTGCTGAAGTCTGGATGAGGGATGATTTGCTGAAGCCGATTGATCTTACCCAAGGGCCACTGTTTACACAGGCATTGTTTCGGGTAGGTCATCATCAATTTTTCTGGTATCAGCGTGTTCATCATATTGCATTGGATGGTTTTGGCTTTTCGCTCATAGCGCAGCGGGTGGCTCAACTGTACACATCTTTAGCGGAAGGCCGCTTGGACGAAGAGGGTTGCTTTCCGCGGTTTAGCCAACTATTGGAGGAAGATTCGGTCTATCGCGTCTCGGAGAAGTTTGGACAGGAGCGTGAATTTTGGATCAAACGCTTTGCCGATGGGTTCGAGGTGGCTAGTTTGGGAGACCATGCGACGAGAAACTCCGGGCATGTAGCTTCGAAAGAAGCGATGGCTGGAGGTTTCGTACGCGTTACAGCCCATGTCACCTCTGCGGAGCGTGAACGTCTTCAGATGGCTGCGGAACGTCTCAACGTGAGCTGGCCGGATGTAATTTTGGCGGCAATGGCTATTTATATTCACCGGTTCACAGGTGCACAAGACGTTATACTTGGCTTGCCAATGATGAACCGATTAGGCTCAGCCTCGCTCCGTGTGCCGGGTATGGTGATGAATTTGTTGCCGCTGCGTTTGTCGATTCAGCCAGGAATGAAGGTAGCCACATTGCTCCGTCAATTGGTACAGGAGCTGGGTGAGATACGGCGTCATGCAAAATACAGGCATGAGGAGCTACGGCGTGATCTGCGCTTGCTTAGTGAAAACAGGAGATTGTTTGGTCCATTGGTCAATATTATGCCATTTGACTATGAGCTGAATTTTAACGGTTCTCGCGGAATTACACATAATCTGTCGGCAGGCCCGGTTGATGATCTGTCCTTGAATGTCTATGACAGGTCGGACGGATCTGGATTGCGCATAGATTGGGATGCCAACCCTGCTATGTATAGCAAACGGGAAATAGAAGAGCATCAACAGCGTTTCTTGCAGTTGCTTACAAAGGTCGCAGCTTCGGAACCAGAACAGCCGGTTGGACAAATCGACCTCCTGCTGCCTGCGGAGCGTCAGCTTATACTGAAGGGCTGGAATCGTTCTTCCAGTCCGATGCCAGTCGCTTCCTTACAGGAAATGCTCCAGCTACAGGCGGAACTTAGACCTGATGCTGTAGCTGTGGAATGTGACAACGACATGGTGGTTAGCTATAAGGAGCTGAATAAGCGGGCGAACCGATTGGCCCATTGGCTGATTGCTCATGGGACAGGACCTGAGCAGATCGTTGCCCTGATGCTCCCTCGCTCCGTCAATATGGTTATAGGGATGCTGGCTGTGCTTAAAACGGGCGCGGCTTATGTTCCACTGGACCCTGATTATCCGCAGGATCGTGTTGCTTATGTGCTGGAGCATGCGTCTCCGGTCTGCATTTTAACCAATGCCCAGGTAGCGGACCGCATACCGGCAGACATTTCTGTGCCACGTATGTTTTTGGATGGAGGAAGCGGCCAAGGGGATTCGGCGGCTGTTTTGAACGGACATAATCATGAACTATCAGCCTACCCGGATACGAATCCTACGGATCGTGAACGTGTTCAGCCTTTATCCACGGACCATCCTGCGTATATTATTTATACCTCTGGCTCAACGGGCAAGCCGAAGGGAGTCGTTATTACTTTCAAGAGCCTGACAAATTTTTTGCTTGCCATGCAGGATCAATTCACGTTGTGTGAGCAGGATCGACTGCTGGCAGTTACGACGATATCCTTTGATATCTCCGGACTGGAAATCTATTTGCCCTTGCTGAATGGTGCGCAACTGATTATTGCCCGGAAAGAAACCGTTCAGGAGCCGTCTGCTTTGGCCGAGCTGATTAACCGTTCACAGCCTACTCTGATGCAGGCGACGCCTACGCTGTGGCATGTGCTGGCAACGGAACACCCAGAGACTATTCGGGGCTTGCGGGTGTTGGTTGGAGGCGAGGCTCTGCCTGAGGAATTGCTGCATACACTCCAGCGTCTGGATTGCCGCATTACGAATCTGTACGGTCCCACCGAAACGACGATTTGGTCTACTGCAGCTTCCATCGAAAAAGGGGACACGGGAACACCGGCTATCGGCAGACCTATCCGCAATACGCAAGTGTACGTACTTGACGGTAGTCTTCAGGCAGTTCCGGCAGGGGTCACAGGGGACCTGTACATTGCCGGGGATGGGCTGGCTCGGGGATATTACGGCCATCCGGATTTGACAGCGGAGCGCTTTGTAGCCAATCCATTTGGCCCTCCGGGGAGCCGGATGTATCGAACTGGAGATTTGGCCCGCTGGAGATTGGACGGATCTCTTGAATACGGGGGGCGTGCGGACCACCAGATTAAAATTCGCGGCTTCCGCGTTGAACTGGGTGAAATTGAAGCCGTTTTGGCGCGGCATCCCGATGTAGCTCGAGTCTCTGTGATTGTCCGTGAGGACCGCGAGGGCGATCAGCGGCTGGTTGCCTATATCGTACCGATCGCTGCCGCAGCAACGCCGGTGCTTACCGGAGCTGAGACAGAGACTATTCAGCAGGAGCCAGGTAGGTCATCGGGACAAAGTGAGCAATCCGAAAAAAAAGCGCCTGCCGAACCTTTTGGATATCAAAGTATAAGAGGGAACTTGGGCTCATCGCCTCATCGTTTGCATTCACTGGCGTTACGTGAATATGCCGCTGCGAGTCTGCCCGATTATATGGTACCTTCAGCGTTTGTGATGCTGGGGGCCTTGCCGCTCATGCCTAATGGCAAGCTGGACCGTAAGGCATTGCCTGCTCCTGTTATGGATAAGATTCTCCACGTCCGTACTCCCAGAACACCACAGGAAGCCATGTTGTGTGACCTGTTCGCAGAAGTGCTGGCACTACCGATAGTCGGTATTGATGACAGTTTCTTTGATCTGGGCGGTCACTCGCTACTTGGCGCACGCTTGATGGCAAGAATCCGGGAGGTATTCGGGGTAGAACTGAATATAGGCCGCCTGTTTGAAACTCCTACGGTTGCCAGTTTTGCGGAACGACTGGACCAAGGGCAGAGCTTAAGGCCCTCATTGCTTCCGGCCGTACGTCCACAACGAATTCCTCTCTCCTTCGCCCAGAGCCGATTATGGTTCCTGCATCGGATGGAGGGACCAAGCCCTACATATAATATCCCACTCGTTATCCGTATGTCGGGGGATGTAAATGTGGAGGCACTTCAAGCTGCCTTAGGAGACATCGTGGCCCGCCATGAGACGCTGCGTACGATTTTTCCAGATGTGCAAGGTGTAGCGCAGCAGGTCATTCTGGAAATGCAGCAAACTTGGCCTGTACTCCGTGTGACGAAAATTTGTGAGGCAGAGCTGCCACACATGCTTGCTGAAGGGTCACGTTACTGCTTTGATCTTGCAGTGGAGCCGGCTTTGCGAACCGAACTGTTCACGCTGTCTGCTGACCAGCATGTGCTGCTCGTGACGTTGCACCATATTGTCGGAGATGGCTGGTCGCTGAATGCACTCACACGTGATTTGGCTACAGCCTATGCTGCGCACATCGACCGTTATGCACATGCGGAACAATCCGCACATCCTGAAAGCATGGCACCGGTGTTGCCGATGCTGCCTGTACAATATGCGGATTATGCGTTATGGCAGCAGGATCTGCTTGGCAGGGAGAACGAGGCTGGCAGCCTGATGAACAAGCAGCTTGCTTATTGGCACGACGCATTGAAAGGTCTACCGGATCAAATAGATCTGCCTACAGACTATCCACGCCCTTCCGAGGCCAGCTACCGGGGAGATACCGTAGTATTGCGTATCGCTCCCGAATTGCATGAGCAGTTGCTGCGTTTGGCTCGTGAAAGTCGGGCCAGCCTGTTTATGGTGGTGCAGGCCGGGTTGGCCGCATTGCTAACCCGATTGGGTGCAGGGACGGATATCCCGGTGGGCAGTCCGATAGCGGGACGTAACGCAGAGGGACTGGATCATCTCGTGGGCTTGTTTATCAACACGCTGGTGCTTCGTATCAACACATTGGGCGACCCTACTTTCCGTGAGCTGTTGGAACGGGTCCGTCGTACTTGTCTGGATGCGTATGAACATCAGGATGTACCCTTCGAGCGGCTTGTAGAGATGCTGAACCCTACACGTTCCAGATCGAGACATCCATTGTTTCAAGTTATGCTTGCTTTACAAAACACCCCTGATCCCGAATTGCTGTTGCCCGGTGTGGAAACTCAACTGCAATTGGCCAGCGTGGGTGCAGCGAAATTTGATCTGACGGTGGAGCTGCGCGAGTGTCGGACCGCAGACGGGCGACCTGATGGAATCGAGGGATGGATCGAATACAACACCGATTTATTTAAAAGAGAAACGATAGAAGCTATGAAGGTACGGCTGGAGCGACTATTGGTGGCCGCGGTGGCTAATACAGAACAACCGATAGGGGCCCTGGATATTTTGGGACCCGAGGAACGACACGAAATTCTCGTGAAGTGGAACGGTGACACGAACGCGAGCACTTGTCCTAACCAAGCGTCTACCTCGAGCTTGCCTGTTTTATTCGAACAACAGGCTGCCCGTACCCCGGGAGCTGTTGCAGTTTCATACGAAGGCAACCAGCTAAGTTATGAGGAATTGAACGCGCGTGCCAATCGACTGGCGCATCTGCTGATAGCGCGTGGTGCAGGTCCAGATCGCATTGTGGCGCTGGCGCTTCCTCGGTCACTGGATATGGTTATTGCATTGCTGGCTGTGCTTAAATCGGGAGCCGCCTACTTGCCGCTTCATCCTGCTTATATTATTTATACGTCCGGTTCTACCGGAAAACCAAAGGGAGTAGTTATTCCTCATCAAAATGTCGCGCGTTTGTTTGATTCGACGCAGCCCTGGTTTCATTTTGGTCCATCGGATGTATGGACTCTGTTCCACTCCTATGCGTTTGATTTTTCAGTATGGGAAATTTGGGGACCGTTGCTGCATGGAGGCCGTCTTGTCATTGTGCCGTATACTGTCAGTCGTTCTCCGGAGCAATTCCTGCAATTGCTGGTGAACGAGAGTGTAACGGTGCTCAATCAGACACCTTCGGCATTTTATCAACTGATGCAGGCTGATCTTGAACAGCCTGTCCTTTCACAAAAGCTGGCGTTGCGTTATGTCGTATTTGGTGGTGAGGCTCTGGAACTGGGCCGGCTGCCTGCATGGTATGAGCGTCATGCAGACGATACTCCTACCTTGGTGAATATGTATGGGATTACGGAGACAACTGTACATGTCAGCTATATTGCGTTGGACCGTGATATGGTGGCTGAAAAAGCAAACAGTCTGATTGGGTGTCCCATCCCTGACCTGCAAGTGTATGTGCTGGATCATCGACTTCAGCCTGTCCCGCCGGGTGTAACGGGTGATTTATATGTCGCCGGTGCTGGATTGGCACAAGGCTATTTGGGAAGACCCGCTTTAACGGCAGAGCGTTTTGTAGCCGATCCGTATGGTTTGCCGGGGAGCCGGATGTATCGGACAGGTGATTTGGCCCGCTGGCGGTCTGACGGCTCGCTGGAGTATGCCGGACGTGCTGACCAGCAGGTCAAAATACGTGGTTTTCGCATGGAGCCGGGAGAAATTGAAGCGGTGCTGGTTCGGCATGATGATGTGGCTCAGGCAGCGGTCATTGTCCGCGAAGATCAGCCGGGGGACAAACGACTCGTCGCCTATATTGTTCCTGTACCTGGCGGTGAACCGCAAGCGTCCAGACTCCGACTGCATGCAGGAGTCAGCTTGCCTGATTATATGATACCGTCAGCTTTTGTCACGGTATCCGATCTCCCGCTTACACCTAATGGCAAGCTGGATCGTAAAGCATTACCTGCTCCCATGCAGATGGCTGCGGGTGGAGGAAGGGGACCGCGAACGCCACAGGAGGAAATCCTGTGTGATTTGTTTGCCGAGACGCTTGGCATGGAGCGAATCGGTATAGATGATGGCTTTTTTGATCTGGGCGGTCATTCATTGCTGGCTGTGAAGCTAATTAGTAGAATCCGCGAGGCATTGGGTATCGAGTTGGGCATTGGCAACCTTTTTGGAACGCCAACAGTGGCTGGCCTAGCTGAGCAGTTGAACGTAGGTGCCAGTCAAGGGGCTTTGGACGTTTTGCTGCCTTTGCGGGCAAGCGGATTGCAAGCTCCGTTGTTCTGTGTACACCCGGCAGGCGGATTAAGCTGGTGTTATGCGGGCTTGATCCAGTCCATGGGCAAGGATTATCCGATTTATGGCTTACAGGCTCGCGGGATCGCCCGACAGGAGGAATTGCCGCAGACACTGGATGATATGGCAGCCGATTATATTCGTCATATTCGCACAATTCAGCCCACAGGACCGTATCATCTGTTGGGGTGGTCTTTGGGAGGGAATGTAGCTCATGCAATAGCGACACAGCTTCAATACGAAGGAGAGACGATTGCGATTCTGACCATGCTGGATTCCTACCCAAGCAACCATTTGCCGCTGCGGGGAGGACCAGATGAGGAGGAAGCGTTAATCGCTCTGTTGGCTCTGGGGGGGTATGACCCGGATAGTCTGAATGATGAGCCTTTGCGGCTTTCCACCGCTCTGCATATCTTACGAAGCGATGGTAGCGCCTTGGCCAGCCTCAGCGAGGAGACGATTTTAAACCTCAAGGATACTTATGTAAATTCTGTGCGTATCTTGGGGGAGTACGTTCCGAGACGGTACAAAGGCGATATATTATTTTTCCGATCTACAATTATCCCAGATTGGTTTGAGCCAATTGCTCCGGAAACCTGGCTTCCCTATATTGATGGACAGCTAGAGCAGCATGAACTGGATTGCCGTCATAAGGATCTGTGCCAGCCGGGACCCTTGTCTCATATTGGAAAACTGATGGTAGCAAAACTATACAGGCTTTCTAAATCAATACATCACAATCGCAAGGAGGAAAACAAACCATGATTAATCCTTTTGAGCAGAATGAAGGTGGTTATTTAGTGCTGATGAATGGAGAAGGACAGTATTCACTCTGGCCTGATTTCCAGCATGTACCGACTGGATGGGAGGTCGTTCACCCGACAGACAGCCGTGAGGCATGTATGGATTATATCAGCACACATTGGACAGATATGAGGCCGGATTCCTTGCATCCCAAGGCCGATGCAGTGCATCGCTAATCGGGGAGTCATCATATCTTTATACAACTATACAACTGTTGCTCATATATGACCCATGAAATGATGACAAATGTAACGCCTTTTGATGATACCATACAATTTTTCGTGATCTTTAAAGTTTCATAGAAGGCAGAGAACGAATTAGGCTGTTTCCTCTAACCGAGCGTATCGGAGGGGAAACGGCCTTTGTTTTTTATAAATGTCATATTGATATTATCGGGAACATGTGTTATTTTATTGTTAATAATAAAATGATAATAACAAAATAATATAAACTATAAAGAAAGCGAGGAAGCGGCTATGTTTGGATTTAATTTTGTTAAATTTCAGCCCAGTGAATATGTGATGAAGGTGAAAAACGGGAAGGTGGTGCGGGAGGGTGTTGGATTATCTTTTTATTACTACGCCCCGACCACCTCGGTTGTTGTCGTGCCCGTCTCTTCTATTGATGCGCCGTTCATGTTTGAGGACATGACAAATGATTTTCAGGCGGTGACGGTACAGGGGCAACTGACTTATCGAATTGTGGATTATCGGAGAACGACGCAGATTTTAAACTATACGTATGACTTGAAGGAACGACGTTACATTTCGGATGATCCAAGCAAGCTGGCCCAACGGGTGATTAACATTGCCAAGGTGCTTACCAAAAAGTATTTGGAGCGTGTCCCGCTCAAAGAAGCTGTTCAGTCCAGTGAACGTCTGGCCCAAAACATGACAAAGGATATTGCTCAGCATACGGAAATGGAAAAGCTCGGCATTGAGGTTATGGGGCTGTCGATTTTGGCGATTCTACCTAATAAGGAGACGATGAGAGCGCTGGAGGCTCAAGCGAGGGAAGAGATTCTTCGCAACGCGGATCATGCTTTGTATGAGCGTCGTAATGCATCTATTGAGCAAGAGCGGCGTGTGAAGGAAAACGAGCTGAACACTGAGATTGCAGTGGAGACGAAAAAAAGGCAGATCCGTGAAACTCAACTTGATGCCGAGCGTTCCGTAAAGCAAAAGCAAAGTGAGATGAAAGAGGAGCAGCTACGATTTGACACGGCCTTGGAGGAGAAAAAACGCGAGCTGATTGAGCTGACCGTAACGAATAAAAAGGCAGAAGCCGATGCCAAGGCCTATGAGCTGACAGCCGTCATGAAATCGTTGCAGGATGTTGAACCGAACGTACTTCAAGCTATGGCCAACATGGATATGAGCCCTGATAAGCTGATTGCGATAGCATTTCAGGAGCTTGCAGAAAATGCAGGGAAAATCGGTCAGCTGAATATTACGCCGGATCTGCTGCAAGGTCTCATGTCAGATACGGGAGCAAGCGGAGCAGCAGGATCGAGAGGGTCTGGAGGAAGAACACGATGAGCAGCCGAATGACAGAGCAGAAGATCATTTTGGTGAAGCGTAAAACGCGACTGGAGGAACTGATTGTCCGATACAATACGGTGCAGCAGGCTCGCTTCTTTATGGAACGGCTGGGTGCGGATTTCAGTGATTATGTGCTGGAGGACGAAAATTACCGCAGGGCGGTGGCAACGGCAACGTCGGAGTTAACGGCCTTGGGACGTGTTCAGATTGTGGAGCGAGAGCATGTGCCGAACTTTATTTTTGGTGAGCAGGATACAGTGGTGGTGCTGGGTCAGGATGGGCTGGTAGCCAACACATTAAAATATTTGACAGAGCAGCCGCTTATCGGTGTGAATCCAGATCCATTGCGCTGGGACGGGGCATTGCTGCCGTTTACCGTATCCGACCTGCGGTGGGTAGTGCCGGATGTGTTTGTGCACAGACGGCCAATTAAGGAAGTTACGCTGGCTAAGGCCCAATTAAATGATGGCCAATCCTTGTATGCTGTAAATGATTTGTTCATTGGACGCAAAACTCATGTTTCCGCGAGATATGAGCTAAGGCTGGAGGATCAAGTAGAGCAGCAATCCTCCAGCGGCATTATCGTTTCAACCGGATTGGGAGCGACAGGCTGGCTGACCAGCGTACTGGCTGGAGCGGCCGGAATTGTCGGCAGTGCTACACGGCATCCAATCTCGCTGACTCCAAGCCAGCTGATGCCAGGTACAGCCTTCAGTCAGGAAGGGACAGCAGACGGAATGAGTCATGATCATCGTGCAACCTGGAGTTCGCCATCGCTTTATTTTACGGTGAGAGAACCATTCCCCAGCCGAACGACTGCTGCGGATCTCGTGTTTGGTCAGGTAGCAGCCGAAAAACCGTTACGGATTGCATCGCAGATGCCGGAAAACGGAGTTATTTTCAGTGATGGAGTAGAAAGTGACTTTCTGGAGTTTAATGCTGGCATTGAGGCGATCATTGAACCCGCGGAGAAAAAAGGGCATCTGGTCGTGTAGAGGTTTGTACAGGACGGCAATGGGTAATTATGAGTAAGGTACAACCATCAGATGAAATTAAAAAAGGAGGAATCAACATGAGCGACCACACTCAAGACGAAGCGAAAATCCGCAACAAGAAGGACGAGGACGGAGATTCCTTGATGGAGAAAACGAAGCTGGAAAATGGCGTGGATATCGAGCCTGAGGCTGATGAATGGATTGCGAAGCCCTCACCAGTGTCATACGATGATACGAACTCCTCTTCGAAGAAATAAGGCTCTGGCATTCCAATAGAGCAGTGATGCAAAGACAGATGATCCCTAATCGGGTCATCTGTCTTTTTTACATAGGTTAATTGAATCTGGAATATACCTTCCATACTAGCTCACGACGGCTGCTTACATCTGTTTTCAAGAAAATCGCTTTCAGGTGATCCTGCACCGTGTAGGCAGTAATATGAAGTGCGCTGGCCAGCTCCTTGGTCGAAAAGCCCTGAACAATGAGTTGGACAATTTGTCTCTCTCGTTCGGACCATGAGTACACCTCAGCCATAAGCGGTAGCATGTCAGTTGCTTTAGCAGCCTCAAACCATACGGCTAGCTGCTTCTGTCCCGTATGCTTCTGTCCGCCTTGCAGAAGGGTGGCTCTGATGGTTACCCATGGGGCTCCTGCGTCTGTGGAGGGGATACATAGTCGTGCTGGTGCAGTGGCAGTGGATAGCGCTCGCAAGCATACCACCCGGACGAGAGCCGGAAGACCCTCTTCATGGATTCCCTCCTGCTGCCGAAGCAGCTTTAGCCAATGCATTGCTACTGTATTGGACGAGATCGGTTCTAGCTTATCGGAAAGCATTAGAACTCCTGGCTCAAGTTCATTTTCCGTGATCATGACAGGGGCTGAAGATAAACCGACACTGGCCTGACGCAGATGGTAGGCTATGGACGGCGCTAACGTTTCAAGCAGTTGTTGCTCTTCCACGCTAAATACAGGCTTTCCGTGATGACGGAACAACGTAAGAAATCCCCAACAGCTCCCTTTGTACATAAACGGAACACGCAGCTCGTCCCCGAATCCGGCGGGTTGCAAAACATCTCTATATCGTGTGCTCCGATCCGGTTGGCCTTGTGTAGACCCATGTAGCGTCGCTACAGACTGTCCTTCTCGCACCAACTGATCATATTTCATCATATCGTCGTGCAGGTATTCGTATTCTAGTAGTTTGTTATGAATGTCCTCCACACCCGACTCTGTAAATGCCCCTGTGGAAAGCAGCGTACGTGGATCTACTGAGGTACAGCACGCCGCATCGAAAGTAACCTGAGTACGCAAGCGGTCGATTAGGGTGTGCTTGTAGTGTGCGTTCATCATTTACTCCTATCGAGAAAGCTGGAGATTCTCAAGCGCGATTATTAAATCCCACATTTATGGGATGGTGGATATTTGTATTGTCTTTATAATTGAGAATGATTCTTAATTAAATCTACAATAAACGAATGGTCTGAGAAGATCAAGGCTAAATGTTTGGAGGAAAGCACATATGAGACATACCCCTATTGGAAATACGGACTCAAATCAACCTATGAGCTGGAATCATCCGAATGTGCACAAGTACGCGGATACGATTGCTTTAAAAATACCTGGATATGCTCATTTGTACGAGATGACAGATGGTTTGATAACCACACAGCTTGAGGCACAAGCTCATATTCAAAATATAGAGCCGAATGTGCTAATTGTCGGAGCTGGAGGTGGTCAGGAATTGATTACGCTCGGAGGGCGCCATGAAGCATGGTCCTTTACGGCAGTTGATCCCTCTGAGCACATGCTGGATTTGGCACATAAGCGTGTGACACATGCGGGCATCCGTTCAAAAATATCGTTTGTTGCAGGTACGTTGGAAGAGTCATCCAGAGGACCGATCTATGACGCTGCAACCTGCCTGCTGGTGCTTCATTTTCTTCAGAACTTGGAAAGTAAACAGGCATTGCTACGTCAGATATCCGCTCGACTCAAGCCGGGTGCGCCTTTTTGTCTAGCTTCTATTAATGGGAATCCGCAGGAGCCTTCTTTTTCCATCCAAATGCAGGCATGGAAAGGTCATATGCTAAGTCAAGGCATTTCGCTGGAGGATTGGGAACGATTCTCTGCTTCCATCGGTCGTGAGTCAAACCCGGTGTCCAATGCGGCAATACAGGAACTGTTGATAAATGCGGGTTTTACCCACATCACCCAGTATTATGGCGCTTTTTTAGTGAATGCATGGTTTGCGATTAAAGTGGGGGAGACGGCTTATGACAAAGGATAACATCATCATCATTGGCGGGTATGGCCATGTTGGAAAAATGGTATGCACGGAGTTAAGTGAAATGTTTCCCGGCAAGGTATTTGCCGCAGGTCGTAGTCTGGAACGGGCCACTGAATTTAGCCAACGATCGAATGGTAAGATACGGCCCTTGCAGCTTAATATTCATGAGCCGATGGACCCGTCGATATTAGAGCAAGCCAAATTGGTAATCATGTGTCTGGATCAGGACAATACGGCCTTGGTACGTGCTTGTCTTCGACATGGGGTGCATTACATGGACATTACCGCGAATGCGGATTTTTTGAGTCAGGTGGAGGAGTGTCATCAGGAGGCCCGAGATTATCAGGCCATAGCCCTGTTAAGTGTAGGATTAGCTCCGGGACTGACCAATGTTGGCATTGCAAGCGACACAGCTCATGGATCAGACGGATGAGTTGAATATATCTTTGATGCTGGGCTTGGGGGATCGACACGGTCAGGCTGCCATTGAGTGGACAGTAGATCAGATTCATGCCGATTTGGAGGTTATAGAACAGGGACGTTTTGTGACTCGAAAAAGCTTTACTGGCGGAATAGTGGCAGATTTTGGTGCAGGAGTGGGTCGTCATCGGGCGTATCGATTTCCTTTTTCAGATCAGCAGACACTTCCTCGTACGCTCAAAGTTCCTACGGTTAGCACACGCCTTTGCTTCGATTCGCGCTTGACCACTCGGCTTCTAGCAGGGCTTCGGACGATAGGAGTTTCAGGTCTACTCCGACAGCAAACCGTGCGTGATGCAGTGGTTCGCAGCTTTAGCAAGGTACATATAGGTGGGAATGCTGTAGCGGTCAAGGTAGATGCTCGAGGAACTCTCAATGGCAAGGAGACGAAGGTCGAATGTCGGCTAAGGGGTCACCATCAGTCTGATTTAACCGCTAAGGCAGCCGTCTTTGCAGCGCTCGCCCTGTACCGTTCAGAACTTCCATTCGGTGTATTTCATACGGAGCAGGTTTTTTCATGGAATCGCATGCGGGCTTGGTTAGGGCAGCAAGTAGCCGCAGATATTCAGGTGAACGGACAGCAAGCATAGAAGTCATACATTCTAATAAATGAATCTCATATAATCCAAGCTTATTCAGCAACGCATTGCGGATAGGTCTTGGATTTCTTTTCCTGTTAGATTACACTAGAATGAAGTACATATTTTTGGAAAAGACCTAAGGGGATGATATGAAATGTGGAACCCCTATGAAAATAGCAGACAGCATCCGCACGATTTTATAATAAAATATCGATTTTACACACCGGAAGAAGGAGGCAGGAAACAGCTGCCTATTCAGGGTTATCGCTGTGATTTTGCCTATGAGGGTGACGACATCGGGAATACGGGAATTTATGCCATACATCCTGAGTTTGAAGATGGAGATGGTCAACTGATTATGGATGTTGGTCGTCCTGTTCAGCGGGAAGGGCAAGCGAGAATGTGGATTTTGTTTGGAGAAATGAGGAAAAAGGTACACCGACATCGGATACAGGTAGGAACAAGGGGATATTTCATGGAAGGTCCGCGCCGTGTTGGTGAAGTTGAAGTTACAAGCCTGGTAGGCCTCTTGACCAATCCGGTCAACTAGGTAGTTGCTGAGGAGTCGATAAGAGATGGATATCGCTTATATCATAGATTTATTACGTAAACACGATGTGACCCTAGCTCCAGGCTTATCCATGCAGGAGATTACCGACGTCGAAGGCAGGTATGATATTCACTTCCCGCCCGATTTGCGGGAGCTTCTGATGAGTGTTCTTCCCATCGGTAAAAGCTTTATCCCTTGGAGAGATACGTCACCACAGCGGATGGGTGTAATCCGGCAAAGGTTGAATTGGCCGCTGGAAGGTATGATTTTTGATGTGGAGCAGCATATATTCTGGCCTCCCGAATGGGGCGAAAAACCGACAGATTCGGCGGAAGCCGTTGATATATGTAAACGTGAGTTTTTACGTGTGCCCAAGCTAATCCCAATCAACGGACATCGGTATATCCCAGAGCAGCCATCTGAAGAAGGAAATCCGGTATTTTCCGTATATCAAACGGATATTATCGTGTATGGGGAATGTTTGCAGGAGTATTTCAAGCTGGAATTTGGGGAGAAGCCTTATGAACAAATTGATTTTAATGCCGTAAAAAAAGTGCGTTTTTGGAGCAACTTGTGTGAGTGAGTGTCAGGAAGATGAATAAGTCGAAACGAAGGAAGGGGAGCATGATGTGAAGGTGGAGCAGGATTTGGAAGAAATCAAAGAAAGGTTGACCCAGATCGAGACCAAACTAGAACAAAAGTCGACCTCCAAGAGAATCTTGAAGTACATGATCATTATTTTCTTGTCTATTTTTTTTCTTTTATTTCTAATAGGAATTATTCAGTTTGTTTCAGCCTAATCGATACAAGGGGATGAAGGAAGGGAGCTATTTATGTCCATAGAAGCAATCATTTTTGATCTGGATAATACTCTTATTCATCGTAAACAGGCGTTTGCGGCATATACAGAGCGCTTTATAGAACGATTTATAGTGGCAGAAGAACCGGCGATCCGCGCGGCTGTCGTTGAACAGATACGATTGGCGGATCGGGACGGATACCGGGATAAGAAGGAACTGTATACCGAGCTGCATACAGACTTGGAACTGAAAAATCCCGATACGTCAGTACAAGAGATGCTGGGCTTTTGGTATAGTGAATTTCATAAGTTTACGGTGTTGATGGACGGGGCCAAGGAAGTATTGTCCGAACTGCGGTCGCGTGGCTTGAAGCTCGGTATTATTACCAACGGCTCACTCCGCACGCAGCAAGCGAAAATCGACCGAGTTATGCTGAGGGATTATGTGGATTCTATTATCGTGTCGGGCGGCGTCAACATCCAGAAGCCTCATCCTCGAATTTTCGAGTTGGCTCTGAATGAGCTGGACATTGTCGATCCCGACCATGCCTGTTATGTAGGCGATCACCCGACAAATGATATTCGTGGTGCACAAAGTGCAGGATTGCATACCATCTGGCTGGAAGGCTTTATGACGTGGCAGGAAACGGGCATTGTACCGGACTATCAGATTGGGAGTTTGTGTGAAATCACAGGTTGGCTGGATCGTCGCAGTTATTCAACGAATAAGGAGGAGGGTGCATCATGAGTATGGAGCAGCAACCGAATCCGATTCTCTTATCGTTCCCGGACCAATTCCAGACGGAGAGATTGACCATACGCGCTCCGCAGTGGGGGGATGGAGCGGCAGTCAATGAGGCGATGCGAGAAAGTGCGAATGAACTGCGGCCTTGGCTTCCGTTTGCAAGAAATCTTCCGACGGTAGAGGAATCTGAAATCCGTTCGCGTCAAGCCAGACTTAAATTTCTGGATCGCTCTGATATGATGTTGTATATATTTGATACGGCTTCGGGAGAATTTGTAGCCAGCAGCGGTCTGCATCGGATTGATTGGGATACACGAAGATTTGAAATTGGGTATTGGCTCAGAACATCCTGGACTGGAAAAGGCATCATAACAGAGGCCGTGCACGGTATTACGGATTTTGCCATACAGCATTTGCATGCCAATCGGGTGGAGATTCGTTGTGATTCCAGAAACACGCGCAGCGCCAAGGTAGCGGAACGTGCAGGTTTTACACTGGAGGGGATTTTAAGAAACGTCGAGTATGATGAAAAGGGGAGCATGGCACACGAAATGGTTTTTGCCAAGGTGCGTGGTATTGAATTTTAGTATCCTCACATGAACAGTTTGGAAGTTGCTGATATGTTTGTACGATATTACGGAGGCTCATTATGATTAATTATATTATGAAAAATACAGACAAGTTGGTGTGCATACAATATGACATCAGCAAAAGGCTCAGCAATCTTGCAAACGCTATCCAAGAGAGGATGCTTTACGAATTTCCAGCAGCTTGGCGGAGATGTCCTAGCATTAGGACAGGTGATGTAGCATGAGAAGCGTTCGTAAGAGCGTCAGCAGGAAGGACAATCGGGAAATAAAGGCGAAATTCCGCTGGAAGGCCCGCGCTGCGTACCTAATTGCTGTGCTGGTCACGATCTTGTTGGGTTTGGGAAGCCGAGTTTTCTCCTCCCAGTTGCCTGAATTCGTTGCTAATCACTTTGGGGATGCCTTGTGGGCGTGCATGATTTATTTTGGGCTGAGAATGTTGGGGGTGAATCGTCAATTGTCCGTAGCCCTGTGGGGCAGCTTGCTGTTTTGCTTCGCCATTGAGTTCAGCCAGATGTACCAGGCTCCCTGGATTAACCACATTCGGGCAACGACACTGGGCGGCTTGGTGCTTGGGAAAGGGTTCCTGACCGCGGATCTGATCAGGTACACGGTTGGCATTGTGGTATCCTGGGCGCTAGACCAAGGCTGTCAAAAGCTGGCGGGGATCAATACACGTATAGACGATGACAAACCACTCAAATAATCTGAAAAGCGAGGGTTGCGCTTGAAACAAAAGGGAAAGCGTCACAGGTTGTTCGGTAAGATGATTGGATTATGCGCAGGGTTCAGCTTGTTGTTTGCAACCATACTTATCCCAGGGCAGGCATTAGCCGAAAAACAGCTTGTGGCACCTCTTCGTTTTGATTTTGGCCCCGGCAAGGTAGCTGACGGCTACACCCAAGTCACTGCCAATGATGTTTACACGCCTGAGCGAGGCTATGGATTTACCGATCTTTCCAAAGTGAATGAAGAAGATCGTGGTGGAAGTGATGCTATACGCTCAGATTTTGTTCGTGTTCAAGGATCATCCTTTGTTGTCAATTTACCACCTGCGGATTACACGCTTTCCCTGATTGCCGGAGATACTGCCGGAAACACAGACATTACGGTTAAAGCCGAGTCCATCGTCAAGGTAGAACCTACTGCTAAAACAGCAGGACAATTTGTCGAGGCTGGATTTGAACTTGCACTCATCGACGGTCAGCTCGAATTGTATTTCTCAGGTAATGAAGCGAAGATTAACGCTTTGGTTATTACCCCAAAGGATGCTCGAACGGCTGGAGAACATCCTTCGGTATACCTTGCGGGAGATTCTACGGTTCAAACCTATAAATCCGCGATGAAGCCTCAGGCGGGCTGGGGGCAAATGATTGCTCCGTTCTTCACAGATGAGCCTATTTTTGTGAACCGTTCTATTGGTGGACGAAGTACGAAAACCTTTCTGGTACAAGGGCGGTTAGATGATATTTTACGCAATATCCGTCCAGGAGATTATCTGCTCATTCAGTTTGGGCATAATGATGCCGCGATCAACAACCAAGAGCGTTATGTTTCACCCGCGGATTACAAAGTTTACTTAAAAACCTACATTCAAGGAGCCATCCAACGCGGTGCAACACCTGTGCTAATTACTCCTGTTGGCCGCCGGGATTATGATGCGGCAAGTGCCTCGTTTCGGATTAGTTTCCCGGAATATGTGCAGGCCATGAAGGAAACAGCATCGGAGACAAATGTTGCACTGGTCGATCTTAGCCGCTTGAGCGTAGCGTACTATGATACACTTGGACTGGAAGGAACACTCCCGTTATTTTTGCATGTGGAGCCAGGGGTGTATCCTGCATTTCCTGATGGAGTGAAGGATGATACTCATTTTCAGGAATATGGTGCGGAGCAAATAGCTCGGCTGGTAGCTCAGGGAATACGTGAGCTGAATATTCCTTTATCCTCTTATGTACAGGTGGAAGATTCGCAATAAAACATTATTTCCATAGCCATGGTATACTTAGAAAATAAGCTGGCCCTACCCAAAGATAACATTGTTTAGGCTTGGGTAGGGCTTTAATGTTCTGGATCTTAAGGAGGAAGCGAGAATGACAGTCGCTCAACTTCATAATCTTATTAACGGTCAACTCCTGTACAATCAGCATCGGAGTTTATTTTATATGCGCGAGGGTTCTGTTCTGTTAGGACCTTCAACGGAAATGACGTACTGGCTGACGCAGAGAAGCTCAGAACTGATCCTCATGTTTCAAGGCTTGAAGCGCCAGCATATGTATAACGCTTTTGTGACGGATGTAGCGGCTAAAATACTGTCCCAGTTTGTAAATACCAATCAATATCTACATTTTCACACAGCTCATGTGAGGGAGCTTACGGAGCTGTATGATCGACTTTTCACCCGGATTGAGAAACTGTTCCAGAAGAAATTTATAGATAGAGCAACCTTGGACTTACTGCTTCAGCAGCATTACGGGCATTTGAGAGATTTTTTAACTCGTACCAACGGACGTGAAATGTTTGCTAAGTATGCAGAGTGTGAGTATACCTTTTGGATACCTTGTGAGGAATATACGCCGGAGTTGCAAGCCAATCTGCTAGGATTGGACATTGCTCGTTTGCAAGAGCCTGTTCTAGATGTTGGTTGCGGATCTGAGGCACGGTTGGTTACTTATTTACGTGCCTGTGGAATTGAGGCTTACGGAACAGATCGGTTGGCTGAAACAGAAGGTTGGGTCACTCAAGGAGATTGGTTAGAGACCACCTTTGGGGAACGCACATGGGGAACGATCGTTTCACATATGGCATTCTCCAATCATTTTATACATCATCATCTGAAGGCAGATGGTAATATTCATGAGTACGCTCGCAAATATATGGAATTGCTTAGAGCCATTCGGCCAGGAGGGAGTTTTATTTACAGTCCGTGCCTTCCATTTATGGAAGGGCTTTTGGATGCCCGAATGGGTTATCAGGTAGAGTATATCCAGTCATCTGAAGGTTACAGGGCCACGAAAATAACGCGTATACATTCATAAGCGCTAGTAGTAGTCCATTCATTTGTCAGATTCCTTCTTGGAATGGTATTATAAGGATAGATATTACTCTATTTGGGATTCAGTTGATGATAGAAATTCTCATGACGCTAATTTGACACCATAGAGGATGATCATTAGCAGCATGGCTGCACTGAATAATAATGATTAGCCTACGGATAACTGAATTTTAGGGAAGATTAAACCATATTTTCCTAAAAGCCGATATATGGGAATGAGGCGAGAACATACTGTTATTAAACCCGCCCGAAAATGGATGTATATAATTGGGTTAGGAGAGTAGAAGAAGTGTCAGATCTGTATACGAAAAAAGAAGTAGAAGATTATGTAACCAACGTGGTTTTCGAACGACCTTTAGGTGTAAGCATTTCAGCCATTTTATTGATCTTTAATGGAGCACTTCTGTTGGTGACCCAGCTATTGACGCTTAATGCATTAAATGAGGCTGCTACGTTAGTAGGCATTTGTAGGGGCATGTTTCAAGGATTTATCGCGTTACTTGGTTTGGCAGGGACGACTGCCGGTATCGGCATGTTATTTGGTAAGAAGTGGGCTTGGTGGCTGGCAGTATTTTATTTTACATATGAGACCATGCGTTATACGTGTGCAATTCTGTTTATTCCAGATGTCCCTCCAACGTTGGGCGGTGTACAGTTAAACCCTGCTTTATACTACGTAAAATATGGTATGCGTATTATTTGGAATTTGTTGTTTACGTTGTTCATGTGTCGTAGTAAAGTGACGGGTTTTTTTCAAACAAGTGGAATCAGCAAGTGGAGAGCATGTATTGCATTATTCTTCATCAATGGAGTGATAGTTGGGATTGGCTGGTGGCTGATAAGATAAGGTTCTTCGATGTGAAGGAGGAGATAGATCATGGCAATGGAAACGTTTCCGATTTTAGAAACCGATCGGCTTCGTTTAAGACAGCTTACAGTAGGGGATGCGGAGGATGTATTCGGTTATTTCTCCAAGGATGAGGTCACACAATATTATGACTTGGAAAGCTTTACAGAGGTAGAGCAAGCCGAAAAATTTATTCGTTCGATGCTAACCAGATATGAGAAGCAAGAGGGCTTTCGTTGGGGGATTACATTAAAAGAAGCTCCTGAGCGGATCGTGGGTACAATTGGATTCCATAACTGGCAGAAGGAGCACTCCCGTATTGAAATCGGCTATGAGCTGGCACCGGAATATTGGCGGCAAGGTCTGATGACAGAGGCGATGAAGGTGGTCGTGAATTATGGCTTTCAATTGCCGAAGGTTCACCGTATAGAAGCCTTCATTGATCCAGATAACGAAGGCTCCAAACGGCTGCTACTCAAAAGTGGCTTTACTAAAGAGGGTCACCTGAGAGACTATTTTTATGAAAAGGGTCAATTTGTCGACGCTGTTATTTTTGGATACCTTCGGGAAGAGCATCCCGTGAATCGGTAAGTTTAGTTTACAAATACCCTTTGTCCCCGTAAGGCTGGAGTCGATCAAGCCAGGTCTGCTCCAGCTTTGCTAGTGCATCTTTGACATCAAAGAACGCTGATTCCTTTTTCTTCAAAACGTCCAGCACTTCAAATTCAAACGAATCTTCGCCGTACTCATTCCATTCCTGTTGTAGTTGTTTATTCTTAAATCCACCCATATTTAGCTCAAAACGCCGTCCATTCAGCGACTTTAAATTCGGCGTAGAAGAGACGAAAATTTTCTCATTACGTGTGTTGCGAATGCAATAGATTCCTGCCTCTGTCTTCATCTCCATGTATTGCTGCACCAGTTCTTTTCTTCGATTCATTGTCGAATCCTCCTATTTGAGCATTTTGCATAAATCCCAAGAGCATTTTCAAATCAGCAATGTATAGATCGAAACGCTTTAGTTCGTCTATATATTGTACCTACGAGCGTTGGGAATCGAATTATGCAAAATGCTGATTTCATAAGCGCCTAGCTTCAAGATTCCTTCAACCAATATTCACTGCCATCCGGTTTGCGATCCAACAGACTGTATTCAATCATATATCTTCGCACCGTGACATAATCGTCATACACTTCCTGTAAAATCGCATTGATATCCTTCTCATGATATATTTGTCCCTTCATAAAACGGCCCGCAATTTCACGCAGCACAATCAGCTTGTGCTTTTCTTGCATTTTAAAGGTCTTAAGGCGCCCGTCTGTACCATTCGGAAAATACTTCGTGAGTACCTTTTGCTTTTCGTCTTCTGTAATGTTGTAGCGTTCGTCCACCATCCGTGCTCCTATGGGTACTTCTACAATGGCGGGAGCGTGACGGTCCTTCTCCTTTAGCAGCTCCATTAATGTGAGAAATACCTTGGCCTGCCGTTCTTTTTCTTTGAGACCAAAGCGATGATTACGTATGGTGGATGCGCTACCGATTCCGGTTTCCTTTTGAATATCCGCATCACCCATGCCTTGATAAAATAACTGAAGCAACCGATTCTGATGATCTGTCAGTCCAGTCAGCTTTTTGTCCAGGCCGATCAAATAGTCAAAGACCGAACCGTACGTCCGCTCAATATGAAGTCGCATGTACCTCTCCGCGTCATAAAATACCCCTTGATCCTGATATATGATGCCTTGCTCATATCGCTGTCCGTCCAGCAGGCAAATGACCTGCTCTTCTTGGCGAATATATCCACGCTTCAGTTCTTCGATACCAGCATTCCAGAATAGTTCGGAATGATCCATTTTAGCAAACACCTCAATTAAATGATGATTATATTATAGACAATATAACATTTTGTTTATTTTAAATCAATGAGTGGATATCTCTTTAGGGTTTCGACAATGTTCGCTATATACAAAAGAGACATCAGATTGTTATCATATGTAAATTATTGAATTACATTTAAGTCTGGATAGTTGCTATATATTGTAATAAGGTGGGCTGGTAAACTATGAACAAAATACGATTAGAAGAAGTCATAGAAAGTGGAGATTTAAAGGAAGCGGTAAAGATTATAGAGGATGTGGGTGAAAAGCTGGATCATACATTCACTCCAATATTATTGAGATATTTAGTAACGACGGATAGTGTATTGCTAAGAAATGTAATCGCCATTACGCTAGCTGATCTAGGAGACAGTGAAGCGGTGTTACCTCTTATCGACTTGTTAAAAAATCCAAAGACCAAGGGGAATAGAGGAACGCTGTTATATGCTTTAGAATTTTTTGACGTATCTACTTATGTTGTGATGTTGGTAGATTTACTGGATGATACCTTTGAAGCGAGTAGACAATCCTACCAACTGATAAGTACCGTGCAAGATAAAATCTCTGAGGCTCAAAAGGATATATGTAGACAAATGATAAGAAGAAAGCTGACCGATCATAAAAACAAATATAAGCGTGACTTTTTGCTGGAATCTTTAGAGCTTTTTACATGATTCTTTTATTAGAGAGGTTTGGTTGAAGTGGTAAAAAAAGCTGTTTTATTCGTGATCATCATTGTCATTGCATATATAGTTGTATCCATTACAACAGGAAGTCCAATTGAAAGAGTCAAATTTCGGAGCAACGTTACTGACTACCTACATAAAACATACACTATGAACTGGAAAATTGATTCAGTAGATTATGACCTTAAGAATGATAAATTTATAGCTAATGTGATCTCTGGATTAGGGATTTCTTTTTTGGTGGAAGAAGACTATTATGGGCAAATGATGGATGACTATGCCTCTTCTGTGTGGAGAGATGAGCTAAAAGAAGCTGTAACACAAAAAACAAAGCAAGTTACAGGATCAGATGCAGAAGTCATCGTAAATGTATCTAGTATGGGGCAGGATGCTTTAACCTACCATGACGAGGTTCCAAGCTATTCTATGGTTAGTCAAAAACTCTCCTCAGAAGCTTCAATTTGTATTAAAGGTAACTTTTCGGCCACTCACTATCTGCAAGAGATGTTGGAAATAAAGCAGTGGATTGTTGAAAAGAAGTATGATGCTTCGTTAACATTTAAGTCCGAGAAGGAAAAAATTTATTTTGCAATACCTGCAGAAGATCTAAAAAAGATAAAAAGTGTAGAGGATCTCAATCCTTATAGGCTTCAAATTGATTAATTATTGGCTCTATTCCGAAATGCTAAATGCTACATTCCTTAAAACTATTGTGAGGAGATATGATATGAAATATAGATTTGCTGTCATTGACGATGAAAGTGGGCTCACGGTTGGTTATTGTAGAGATGTGGTTGGCTTAACGGGTGATATCATTGTCGAAACGTATGAAAAGGTTATTTTTGAACAATTTGTCTTTAATGAGGATTTCATAGGAAACATAATAAAGACAAAACAATCTGTACACAACTTGTACATTGCTATTTTAAATGATGAAGAAAAAGTGATTGGAAGCTATCATTATCACCTACCTGAATCCTACATAATCCATAAACTAAACTACAATAAAGGAAACTTCAATCTGGAGTTAACAGGTATACTTGAAACGAAGCCCTCCCCTGTGGAATTAAGATTATGGGAGTTTTTAAAGGGTGCTCAGTCGCTTGAAAATAATATATGGCAAGGCTTTTCTAAAGAAGAACGGTCCGGGTGGCTAAACGTGACTAGAATACATTCTGCATCTAATCATTTTGCTAGACTGGATAAACGAGGAGAAGTCTACACCTTGGACGGCGAATACATATCTGATTTTACAACATTTTTCATAGCACTTGGTGAAGCGATTAATGGACCCGGAGGGTACTATGGATTTAGCTTGTACAGTATATCGGACTGTCTCTGTGGAGGTTTTGGAACAGTAGGACCGTTCACGATCCATTGGAAAAACGCACATTATTTCTTGGAAAGATTCGAGGAAGAATGGGATCAAGAAGAGAGATGTTATAGATTTTCACCACAGCAATATTTTACGGATCTTTTAACGATCTTAGTATCAGGTGGTGTTACCGTGAATTTTTTTTCGAATAAGATAGCAAAGCAAGAAGGGGATTTTGAAATGGATATAAATTAATGCAACCACCTTTTGACATGAAAGAATACTCTGAAATGAGTAAAAACGAAGGGAAAGAACATTTAGAAGCAGATGAACTTGTGGCAAATTCCTTAAAAGAAATTTTAATACGGGAAATGGAAAAAGAAATCTAACAAGAGATATTAATTACTTAAGGGGGAAAAAGGAGCAAGAGTGTTTTTTAGAATGAATAATGGCCAAATGAACATTTTGGCTAAGGCTAATATGGCTAAGTTATTGATATCATATATAAAGTTTACGGTAAATGAGGAGGCCCAAATGAAAGTGAAAAAAATTGTATATCCAACTTCACTATCTCAGATAGCAGATATTGAGGATGATAATATAGATGTATTTATTGAACTTGAAGATGGGACTAATATTTCTGTTGCTGTATGTACCCCAAAAAATCTAATTAGTTATATGACCAAAGAGAATATTAATTTTATTCCTGCATCGCCACCAGATATTATTGTGAAGTCATTAACAGAAGAAACTATTGAACAAGCTATTGAAAATTACGCTCAGGAGGATGCTTTCTGGCTAAAGTTGTTTTTTGTAGCTGGCGTTGATAAAACAGTCATAGATTTAGACAGAATTGATTTGTGCCTTAAAGAAATGAAAAGAATAAATCAGGAACTCTTGAACGATTAAAAATTAATTGTATAGTTATTTTGACCATATGGAGTATAAATCTCTAAGAGGTTTCTTTTTAGCTCCTCATTCTGAAAATATATAATTAGGAGACAACATGCTCTAAGATGATCATTTGCTCGTTAAATTGAGAGTAGGAGGATTTTTTCCTGTTCCACGGATGCATGTTCCAATTATCTTGTAAGGAGAATATTTTGTGAAAATATCAAATATTATCAGAAAAACCATAGGGAACAAATTAGCTGCTTTGAACTTTACTTATGAGCATTTAAACAATACTTGGTTTTTTACAAGAGTAGTCAATGGATTTAAGGAAAAAATCCAAATCGATAAAAGTTATTGGACAGAGAATGCAATACGCATTACTTTTATGACTGAGTCCGAATCAGTGTATAGCTTTTATTTCATTGATGGATCAAAGATAGATAAATTCCATTACTATGAGGATGAAGAGTCATTACGAGATATATTTATCACCCTAGGAAAGATTATTGATGAGCATGCTCTAAAATGGTTTGAAGAGAATGTGCCTAAAGATACGCTTCCTCCTGCAAATTTTTTGGATAAAGGATGGTTTGAGAAGCTACAGAAATTTGTCGAGGTAAATAATCTGAACTTTAAAGATGAAAAGTCGCTAAAAACCATCGAAGCTTTGCTAAGTTCAGAACCGACGGAGGAAAACGTTCTGTTATCAAGCTATTTCTTAGGAGAATTTTTTATCCATACGTTAGATGGTGAGTGGTACTACGATCAAAATTATGGCCCTTCTATTAAAAATATAGGTGGAATTAGTAGTTTTAATAGAAGACCTTATAAAATCTCTAACAGTTTTGCTTCTAATCCTCAAAATAACTCAATTATTAATCACTATCAGGCCATTACTGGAACTGTAAAGAATCTTCAAGGTAATAGGAAATAATCAAATTAAATTGAGAGCAAAAACATGTTCCGATTTTTTATTCGGTCCAAGATGTTTCTTTAATAGTGAGTTTGCACTCCAATCACATGGATTGATTCTATGTGGTTTTTCTTTTCTATGGGTTTAAGAGGAGTTGAAACTGTATGGATTGTACAAGTTTATACAGGAAAAAAGGGTGAAATGAGAAAATATAAATGACCCAATGCTTTATTCGACATTTATAATATGTGGGAGAAATATATTTAAAGTGGCCTGATAGAAAGGGATTACATTGTTCAAATTTAATTGAGTGGAAGATCGGTAAAAAAGTATTTTGAATATTACACAAAGAACAGAGAGCCGTAAGAATGTTAACGGCTCTCTCTGGCAAGTATTCGATCAGTTCACTAGGGAGTACGCCGGTTCTAAACCTAATTGAAACAGTTTCCCATAACAAGAGAAGTCCATTTTACTAATTTGTATCATCCTCTACATACTCGATAACATCTTGAACATGGCAGTCTAGAGCTTTACAAATTTTATCTAGCGTATCAAATTTCACACCGTCTGTTTCTTCGTTGTAAAGTTTGGTGATTCCGTTTCTATGTAATCCAGTCATGCGAGAAAGCTCGGCAATATTTATTCGTTTTTCGCCCATAATACGGGAAAGATGAATCTTTATCATATTTTCCTCCAGATAAATGCACTCTATAGTGTTAAAAAAACCCATCAAAGTATTGACAATAAACACTATTCAATGTATTCTAGAAACAACAAAAATAACACTGTAATGTGCATTTGGTTTATTGAGATGTTATTTGTGAACGTCATAGTAATATGCTTATCGTATCAAAACGTTTTACAATTAGCAATTAATTATCGTTCAACAGCCTAGTTTGAAAAACTACCTGTAAAAGAGAGCATATTGGCAAATAAGAAACTTTGAACAAAGGAATGGAGCGAGGATGTATGACAGAATCGGTAATGGAATTGGAACGGGTATCCATGGTTCAGGGGCCGTATGATTACCCTCATATGTATGAGATATGCGAAGGGGTTCTTTATGACCGTCAATATTTCTTTTACCTCGAAAATGGCTTACTGTGTCGGCGCCATGTGAAGAAGGTGGAGCAGTCATATCATACGCATCTTTATCTGGATGGAGAGAGCGGAGGTCTGCAACTGGCAGCGGGTGTACAAGGGGAGCTTATGCAAGTTGTCACGGAGATCATCGAGCGCTTGCGCGCCAAGGATGGACTGACATTTTTATTCGATGAACTGCTGTGGCTACATGGTAGGGGCCCCATTGAATTAAACCTTTTCAATAAGAAGGATGAAGTGACCTTAGGTGGCAGACAATTTGCTACGAAATAAATGATTCTTATGCTTTATATCATGGAACTTGTCGAAATAAAGCTTATGATTTCACCGAATATATCAGTTGTTGACTGATGAAAATGAGCGGATTCCGAATCCATATGGTCAATTCCAGCATCACAGCATCGGCAGAAGGATTAAAGCCCCAATCACCTCCGAATAAAATGTTTTGCTGCTGCTCTAATATAGGAGACTGAGGTTCTTCCAAGCCATATTGTTCTTTGATTCTCTCTTTCGTTTCATGATCTATGACAAGGTTATCCTGTGCAAAGGTATAGCAGATAGGAACGCTTAACTGTATTAAAAGAAGTAATGCAATGGGGATAAGTAATTTTTTGCTTTGCATGGTTAGCTCCTATGATCTCTGTTTTTGACCTCTTAACGTGAAAATAATCCCTTTACAGGATTTTATGACCAGAATATAATAGTAAATAACAGCATCGATCTACATACACTGGGTTATCGGGGTATAGCGCAGCTAGGTAGCGCGCACCCTTGGGGTGGGTGAGGTCGTGGGTTCGAATCCCGCTACTCCGATTTCAATCAAAATGTCCTGCTGATGCAGCTAATGCGTCTGCCGGGCGTTTTTTTTTGAATATTACATACCCTATTAGTCTTTGTCTCTACTGGGTTTTGACGAGCTAGTCGTATGCAACGAATGTATGAAGCCACCTCTGAACTGGATTCGGAGGCAGAAGTGGCAACTCAACAATCGCTGGCGGAATGGTCTGCTGTATGACTTTTTTAATTTGCCTATAAAGATTCCTGAAGGGTCTTGGAAGAAGTACTGTAATCAGCATAACGGGGAAGCACAATAGTGTAGTATATTCCTACAATAACGGTACAGACCCCAACTAATAAAAACAGAATTTCAATTGAAATAAATGAAGGAAAGCTAACAGCAATGAAACCTAATGTAAGAGACTGGGACAGCATCATTAACGGATTAATCAAACCTTGCACACGTCCCATCATTTGAGGATCTACAATACGAGGAAGCCATCCTCCTATGCCGATGTTAATGAACGGAAGTATCAGTGCGATGACAAAGTTGATAATCAGGAAAGCGTAGATGTGGTTAACAAATCCAAGTGTGCACATACCCATTCCGGCTACCAGAACTCCCGCTGCAATCATTTGGTGTAGTTTTAGCTTGGCAGAGATGAGAGAAGCGATTAGGGTACCAAGCAACACACCAGCCCCAAAAATAATACCCGTCCATACCATATACTGCTCGTAATTGCCTGGAGCTAGCTTGTATTTAAGAATAAACATCGGTAAAACGCTAAAACCACCATTTAAAATACCGAACATAAAAAAGCCTGAAACCAACCAAAGCAATAGTCTGTTGCGTAATATGTAAAGAAACCCTTGTTTAAAATCGATCATGACAAGTTTGAATTTTAATTGTTTGAATTGATGTGCCCCGTTCGGAAGGCGTACTTCCTTTGGAATTTTGCAGGAACGAATAAGCAGTGCAGACACAATAAAAGAAACAGCATCAATTAGGATGGCTCCAGTAATTCCAAAGTGCCAGTAAACGACGGCCCCGAGAGTTCCTCCGAATAGCATGAAAAGACTCCCCATCATTTGATTGAGGCCTGCGGCAATGGTGTAATCATCTTCGCTTAATATTCCCTGTATAATGGCACTTTCGGCCGGGAAGAAAAATTTGGAGGCAGCACTACGGATGAACAGGAGGGCAAATATCAAAGGAATCGAATCGACCCAAATAAAAATAAGCAAACATAAGGATAAAAAAGCGCTGATCCAGTCACAATTAACAGCAATTTTTTGTCTGTCCATCCGATCTGCCAGCACTCCAACTACGAGAAATACTACCAGCATAGGAAGCGAATACATTAACTCGGCAAGCGTTGCATAATAAGGCTGATTTGTAAACCGTTTCAACAAATAAAACATGAATGCAGTAACCCCGATAATTCCTCCCATTTGTGAGGCGAAGGTTGCCAGAAAAAACCTGACATAATTCTTGTTTCTGAGTACTTGTTTTAGTCCAGTCACAGTTCCATCCCTTTCGCTTTCAAAGCGGTTTTTAGATGCCTAATTAAAATAATAGTGAAAAGTAGGAATATTGTACAGAAAAGTGACTTTAATGTCACTTTACGTTTGAATTTGCATCGTATCGGACCTTCTGCCTTTTAAATTCTGCTGTTGACGGTAATCATAGTGGGGTGGACTCGGAAGTTGCATTCAAACTCGTTTGGCGTTATGAGGTGCAACATAGACTAAATAACCAGCTGTCAGTTGATATTCGACGGCTGGTTATTTAAGTTGCCAGGTGTTTGATTACAGATTAGCCCGATTCATCTCATTTACGCATGGATATGTTGAGAAAAAGGAAATGCTCATAGCTAGAAAACTTTATACAATGGAAGAGGAATAAGAATTGTGAAATTCGACTTTTGATGAAGAATTTCATATAATGTGAGCATATTGTGAACAACTTAAATTGAAGATTAATAAAAAAATGAAAATGATTTCCGTCCAGCTATGAATTTCAAAATTTGACGGAGGGAACGAGATGACAATGGAAGAGAGCAGCAGACAGGTACCTTGGCAGGCGTATTACGGACCTAATCTAGGTTATGTGCAGGACCAGTATGAAAAGTATGTAGCGGACCCCGGAACGGTTGACCCGGCTTACCGCGAGCTATTTGATCAATGGGGTGAGCCGCCACAATCCGAATACTCGGCTGCTTCCATGATAGACAACAAATTGCAAGGCCCCCCCACAAGTGCTTTGGGGCATCTTGATTCGAATACATTACAGAAAGCGGTTACAGCGGGTAAAATGGTATGGAATATCCGTGAATACGGACATTTAGCCGCCCAAATCGATCCGCTGGAACTGGATGCAGAGCAGGATACACGCTTGCTTAATCCAGCATCTTACGGTTTAACTGAACAAGACTTGAAGGCTTTTCCAGCCTCTTTAATATGGGATAACGCTCCTGCGGGAACACTTAACGGATGGGAAGCCATTCAACGGTTACGTGTAGCATACACAGGTCCGATTGCCTATGAATTTAGTCATATTCATAACGAGGAGGAACGCCGCTGGCTGAACAGCTATGCAGAATCCGGCTGGTCCTCCAAGCCCCTCACCACACAGGAACGCAAGTCGTTGCTGAGCAGATTGGTAGAAGTAGAACAGTTCGAAGAGTTTTTGCATAAAACATTTGTCGGACAGAAACGTTTTTCCATCGAGGGTAATGATGTGCTTGTCCCTGTTCTCGATGAGATTATTCGTCTAACCACAAATGCAGGAGCAAGTCATGTCCTGATGGGCATGGCGCATCGCGGCCGTTTGAATGTACTGGCACATGTGCTGGGCAAGCCTTACAGTAAAATTTTCTCTGAATTTCATCATTCGCCGAATAAGGATTTGATCCCGTCGGAAGGTTCCACAGGAATTAACTACGGCTGGACTGGCGATGTGAAATATCATCTGGGTGCTGATCGTTTTGTAAAAGATGGGGGAGCGGTGCAGGCCCGTCTGACATTGGCGAATAACCCAAGTCACCTGGAATATGTGAATCCGGTGGTACAAGGATTTTCACGAGCTGCACAGGAAGACCGCAGTGAGGCTGGTTATCCGAAGCTGGATGTGAGCAAGGCAGCTACCATTATTATGCACGGTGATGCTGCTTTCCCAGGTGAAGGTATCGTGGCAGAATCACTTAATTTCACGAATTTGCGCGGCTTCCGCAATGGCGGTTCAGTTCATATTATTGTGAATAATCGTCTGGGCTTTACGACAGAGAGTGTTGATTCCCGTTCGACCCGTTATGCCAGTGATCTCGCTAAAGGCTATGAAATTCCAATTGTGCATGTGAACGCGGATAATCCCGAAGCTTGTATTGCAGCTGCTCGTATGGCTGGCGAATATCGCAATCGTTTCAAGAAGGATTTTCTGATTGATCTGATTGGTTACCGTCGTTATGGTCACAATGAATCCGATGACCCGGAAACAACACAACCGCTGGTATATCGTAAGGTGAAGAATCATCCGACGGTGAGCAAATTGTATACTCAAAAGCTGATGAAGCAGGGGATTGTGGACGAAGCGTTTAGTGCCGGCCTCATTGAGAAGGTGCAAAACAGACTGAAGGAAGCGCATGAGCAGGTGAAGAATCAACCGGAACAAGAGCCGGAGATTACTCCTGTGAAGGCGAAAAAGAATCAGAGTTCTGTGGTACGTACTGCAGTGGAATTGAAAAAACTGCGCCAAATCAATGAAAACTTACTCAAATGGCCACAGTCTTTTCACGTATATCCGAAGCTGGATCGAATTTTACAGCGTAGAAAAACCGCTCTGAACGAAGGTGAAAAGGTAGATTGGAGTTTGGCGGAGACGCTGGCTTTGGCTACCATTCTCGCAGACGGCAAGCCTATTCGTATGACAGGCCAAGATGCGGAGCGAGCTACATTTGCTCACCGTAACCTTGTGCTGCATGAGCCTGAAACAGGCCGTACACATTGCCCGTTGCATACATTGCCGGAAGCACGTGCTTCGTTCAGTATTCATAACAGTCCATTGTCTGAGGCATCTGTCCTTGGCTTTGAATATGGCTATAACGTGTATTCTCCTGAAACGTTAGTGATTTGGGAAGCACAATTCGGCGATTTTGCCAACTGTGCACAGGTTATTTTTGACCAATTTATTTCCGCAGGCCGTGCCAAATGGAGACAGAAATCGAGTCTGGTGATGCTGCTACCGCATGGTAGCGAAGGACAAGGACCAGAGCATACGAGCGCACGTCTGGAGCGTTTTCTCCAGTTGTCCGCACAAAATAACTGGACTGTCGCTAATTTGAGCAGTGCCTCCCAATATTTCCATCTGCTGCGCCGTCAGGCTGCATTAAGCGAAAGTGAGGAAGCCCGCCCGCTGGTGATGATGTCGCCGAAGAGCCTGATTCGTAATAATCGTGTCGCTTCGCCTGCTTCTGAATTTAGCGAAGGAGCATTCCGTCCTGTGTTGGAACAGCCTGGTCTGGGTGCACGTCCGGATCGTGTAGAACGCATTGTACTGTGCAGTGGCAAGATTGCCATTGATCTCGAAGAAGCATTGGAAAAGGATAAGAATGAGGCAGAAGAGCGTCTGCATATTATTCGTGTGGAGCAGTTATACCCTTTCCCGGAAGAGGAAATTCGGAATATTTTCGGTCGCTTCCCGCATGTTAAGGAGTTCGTATGGGCTCAGGAAGAACCTAAAAATATGGGGGCTTGGAGTTACATTGAACCTCGCCTGCGGAATGTTGTGCCACAGGGAGCAGAAATTCGTTACGCAGGCAGACCAGATCGTTCAAGCCCGGCCAGCGGTTATCAGCAAGTACACAGCCTAGAACAACAGCGAATTATTCAATCGGCGTTGAAGCAGGATTCCAAAAACAATATTACACTGGGGAGGTAGCGGCTGTGAGCGATATTATAGTGCCGGCAATGGGAGAATCCATCACGGAGGGAACAATCTCCAAATGGCTTGTGAAGGAAGGGGATTCCGTAGGACAGGGAGATGTTCTGCTGGAGTTGGAAACCGATAAGGTCAATCTGGAAATTAGTGCGGAAGAAGCAGGTGTGGTGCAGAAAATCCTTCGTCAGGAGGGAGATACTGTGGTCATTGGTGAAGCTGTTGGTCTGATCGGAAGCGGCAGTGGTAGTGCGGATTCAACCGGTGCTGGAGAAGTTGCAGCGACTCAAGCGCCTGAAGCACCGTCCGTAGCGACTTCACCGTCTTCCGTAGGAGGCGGCGTTAAAGTAGAAGAAAAGTCTGCACCGCCTATTTCATCGAATAGCGACGGAAATGGCCAGACGGCATCACCATCTGCACGGAAGTTAGCGCGTGAGCGCGGGATTGATCTTGAGCAGGTACAGGGAAAGGACCCGCTCGGACGTGTATTCCAGGAGGACGTAAAAACGCATAACAGCGCTGAAGTATCACCTGCAGCATCTATACCTGCGTCTGCCGCTACTAGCAAGCCTGCGCCTCCGTCTCCAGCGCAAACGGAGTACAGCAAGCCTGTGGAACGCCAGCGCATGTCTCGTCGCAGAGCGACGATCGCTAAGCGTCTTGTTGAAGCACAGCAGACAGCTGCCATGCTGACCACTTTTAATGAAGTGGATATGACCGCCATTCTCGATGTGCGTAAACGCCGTAAAGATAAGTTTAAGGAAAAACATGATGTAGGCTTGGGTTTTATGTCCTTCTTTACAAAGGCAGTGGTTGGTGCTCTCAAGCGCTTCCCTACCGTGAATGCTGAAATTAATGGCGATGATATCGTACTGAAAAAATACTATGATATTGGGATTGCTGTATCTGCCAAGGAAGGTTTGGTTGTGCCAGTTGTGCGGGATGCCGATCGTCTTGGCTTTGCTGAGATTGAGAAGAGCATTGCAGATTTGGCTGGCAAAGCACGCTCCAATTCGCTTTCTCTGGCCGACTTGCAAGGAGGAACTTTTACCATAACCAATGGAGGTATTTTCGGTTCCCTGCTGTCTACGCCAATTCTCAATACGCCGCAAGTGGGGATTTTGGGAATGCATAAAATCCAACTTCGCCCGATTGCCATCGACGAGGAACGAATGGAAAATCGTCCGATGATGTATATCGCGTTGTCCTACGATCACCGGATTATTGATGGTAGTGAGGCAGTTCGTTTCCTGGTAACGGTCAAAGAATTGCTGGAAGATCCGGAATCATTGTTACTGGAAGGATAAAATAAATGAGGTAAGTGTATCTCCTCTTTACGTGTATGACAAAAGCAGACTCTTGCGAGTCTGCTTTTTTTCCTGCATAGTTATCACATAAGGCTACAGACATTACTGTCAGTAGATGTAGAGAAGGGCGGGAACTGTTTTGGACAAAGACTTGCGCTATCCGATAGGATCATTCGTTGTTCCAGACACCATTACAGAAGAACAGCTTATCGCATGGATTCACGACATTGCTGAATTGCCTGCACAGCTGCGTCTGGCGGTCGAAGGACTGAATGAGCAGCAGCTAAATACGCCTTATCGTGAAGGGGGCTGGACGATAAGGCAGGTAGTTCATCATGTGGCAGACAGCCATATGAACAGCTATATCCGTTTTAAGCTGGCGCTGACGGAGGATACACCGACGATCAAGCCATATGATGAGGGACGTTGGGCCGAAATACCAGACGCCAGGGAACTTCCACTGGAGCCCTCGTTGCAATTGCTAGAAGGACTGCATGAACGGTGGGTGACCGTGTTGCGATCGTTGGGAGAGGATCAGCTACACCGATCGTTTATTCATCCTGAATCGGGCCAGACGATCCGCCTGGAACGAAACATCGGTATCTATGCCTGGCATGGCAAACATCACACAGCTCATATTACTTCCCTGAGAGAACGAAATGCATGGTGATTTTTAAAACTAACCCAAATGGAAAATAAAAAGGAATAAGAAAAGAAACCTTCAATCCCACTTTAATCGTGGTTTTAAAGGTTTCTTTTCTTATTTCCTCACAAGGCTGATGACTTGGACGAGGTTGATTGTTCAGGTTCATCGGAGGCTCCAGACAATGTGGAAACAGAGGTCACCTCTGTATTAACATGACGGTCGAGCCAGTCTACGATGTCACTCATCACCTCGTCGCGGTTTGTTTCATGAAGCATCTCATGGCGACCATCAGGATAGAGGCGATACTCTATGTCCTGAAGCTCTAGGCTTCGATACATTTCCACTAGTGACAACACGCCTTTACCGAACAAACCCACTGGATCACGATCCCCGGCAAAAATATAAACTGGCAGTTTGGGATTGATATGTTTCAGCGAGGAAGGCCAGTGGATTTCTTGCAATAGCCTGAAAAAATCCAGAAAAAAGCCTGTCGTGCAAATAGCTCCACATAATGGGTCGTGCACGAACTGATCTACTTCCTCAGGATCACGGGACAGCCAGTCGAACGCTGTGCGCACCGGACGAAAGGCACGATTAAAGCCTCCAAAGACCATAGCGTTGAGCAACATACTGCGATGATCCATTCCTTGCAGTTTGGCTTGCAGTAGAGCAACTTGCTCTCCGAGTTTTAGAAGACCACGTCTTCCGTTGGTTCCCGATAAAATAAACCCATGATACGTCTGCCGATCGTCATACATAATTTTCTGGGTTAAAAAGGACCCCATGCTGTGACCCAGCAAAAAACGAGACTGTTCAGGGAATTCCTTAGCCACAATTTCGCCTAGCTCCAGCATGCCATTTGCCATTCGATTAAACGCATCAGCTCCTGGCATACCCAGCTTATCAGGATCACCAGCCGTGCGCCCGTGACCGATATGATCGTTGGCATACACACCGTAACCGCAAGCAGTAAGCTTTTCGGCCAGTCGGATGTACCGATAGGACGTCTCGCACATACCATGCGAAATTTGAACAATCCCCTTAATGGGCAAATTCTGATCGGGCAGCCAGCGGTAGGCAAAAAGCTCTGTTCCGTCATTTTCAGCGATGGTGAAGGTGTATTCCCGCATAATTAGACATCACATCCTTTAAGCTTTAAGGAAGATAAGATCTAAGTACGGTCATTCCGTCATTCAGCGTGTAACCGCTCAGGTTAGCGGGCAACAGGAAGCAATCTCCAGCTTTACAGGAAAGAGACTCGGTATTATTGTTCCATGTTATGGTCCCACTGCCTTCACAAATCACGAGAATGGTGAAGCTGTCTTCCGTTGTAGAAAGTGCCCAACTTCCATCTACGATACCCTTTTCCACAACAAAATACTCACAGGCTGCCAGCTGGAGCCATTTTCCAGGCTGTAAGCCGTCCGTTTTCATCGTTGTTGCGCCTGCACCTGCGTAGGAGGTTACATTGAGGGAATCCTCGATATGCAACTCACGAGGCTTGCCATCCAGTCCGGGGCGATTATAGTCATATAAGCGATAGGTAGTATCCGAATTTTGCTGGATTTCAGCAACGACAACGCCTGCACACAGTGCATGTACGGTTCCAGCGGGGATGAAGAATGTATCGCCTGCTTCGACTGGAACCTGGCGCAAACTGCCGAGGATGTCCCCACTTTCAAGAGCTGTACGCAGACTCTCGCGGGTTACACCTTCGGTCAGACCATAAATAATCTTGGCATCCGGCTTGGCATCAAGCACGTACCACATTTCAGTTTTTCCTAAT
This sequence comes from Paenibacillus sp. SEL3, assembly GCF_054602585.1. Classification (NCBI taxonomy): domain Bacteria; kingdom Bacillati; phylum Bacillota; class Bacilli; order Caryophanales; family Paenibacillaceae; genus Paenibacillus; species Paenibacillus sp. SEL3. Next base: position 4,805,140 of record NZ_CM137725.1, read on the forward strand.
TCTCCGGCTGGAAGTCCTTTGTAATCATCTGTCGGATGCACCTGAACGGATAAGTCATCATTACAATCCAGTAGTTTGATCAAAAGTGGGAATCGTCCGCCTTTTTCCGATACACCCTTGGCCCCGAGCCAATCTTGCCCGTAGGTCTCGCGAATTTCATCCAGTCCTTTGCCTGCCAGCTCACCATTGATGACCGTTGTTGTTCCGTTTGGATGATCGGCAATCATCCATCCTTCCCCGATATGTCCTTCTGGTGGGGTTAGACCAAATTGCTCTAAGGCCCGTCCTCCCCAAACTCTCTCTTTGAACTCAGGTTGAAATTGCAGCGGGTATGGCTTTAGCATAATTTCTCTCCTCCATAATGAGTAAATGAGTGTGATCTAACAGAATAGGGAAATCAATAACGTGCTGATGGGCAATAAACTGGGATGAATAGCGCCCAAACGAGCTAAAAAAATGATATATGTAAGGCGGCTAAAAAAGCCGCTCATAACCTGAGTTTAAAATCCGACATTATTTCTTCTCAACTGCCACTACGTAAGGTGAAGCGGCTCGTTGTAATTGACGATAAATAATGCTTTGACCGCTGGAGACCGGGAGAGCAGAAGCCCATTGAAGAACGGCATCTGCTTCTTCACTTCCTCCAGCATGCCCTGGATAGAGTACGGCAGTCAGAATGCCGCGTGGTCGCAGCAATTGTAAGGCAGCATCCAGTGCGACGAGCGTACTGTGCGTATGCGTGATGACCGTAGGATCGGCGCCTTCGGATGGCAAGTAGCCAAGGTTAAACATGACCGCAGCGACTTTGCCATGCAGCATGTCCGGAACGGCCTCCCGCATTTGCTCATGACCTTGTAGTAGTAGCGATACTTCTGCTAATGAAGGTGAAGCGTTTTCTTCCAGTCGACGACGGGCGCAATGCAGTGCTTCTTGCTGGATGTCAAAGCCATAGACACGGCCCCGTTTGCCAGCAGCTTTTGCCAGAAATAACGTATCTGCTCCTGTACCGACGGTAGCGTCTATAGCAGTATCGCCTGGCTGCACCCGCGTAGCCACCAATTGATGAGCGTAGCTCAGGACGGATAGGAATCCCATTTAAGGTTGCCTCCAGTATTTTCCCTGCCACGTTTCGCGTGACTTCAGTTCATGATCAATGGCATTGAGCACTTCCCATTTTTTGAGCGACCACATGGGTCCCACTAGCAAATCGCGTGGGGCATCTCCGGTTAACCGATGAACAATCATTTCGGGAGGTAAAAACTCCAGCGTATCAACAATCAGCTTCACGTATTCGTCCTTTTCCAGAAAGCGTAGCAATCCCGCTTCATACTGCTTGACCATAGGCGTTTTGCGCATGAGATGCAGCAGGTGGATTTTGATGCCCTGCACATCCATAGCCGCTACTGCACGTCCCGTATCAAGCATCATTTCATGCGTCTCTTGGGGCAGACCATAAATAATGTGGGCGCACACGCGGATATTCCGCTTGCGCAACTTTTCCACCGCCTCCAGATAGCATTGAGTATCATGAGCGCGGTTAATCAGCTCTGAGGTCGATTCATGGACGGTTTGCAGACCCATTTCGACCCACAGGTACGTGCGTTCGTTTAGCTCGGCAAGGTAATCCACTACATCGTCAGGCAGGCAATCAGGACGTGTAGCGATGGACAGACCGACAACGCCGGGCTGCTCCAGAATTACCTCAAAGTATTCTCGCAGTTCCTCAACCGGGGCATACGTATTCGTGTAGGCTTGGAAATAGCCAATATATTTGGCGTTTGGCCATTTTAGATGCTGTCGATCCCGAATCGTATTAAACTGGGTGACCAGATCATCACGACGACGCCCGGCAAAATCACCCGATCCGCGTGCGCTACAAAAGGTGCAGCCCCCTTTAGCGATGGAGCCATCGCGATTCGGACAGGTAAAACCCGCATCTAGCATGACTTTGAACACTTTATTTTGAAATTGCTCACGCATTTCGTAATTCCAAGTGTGGAACCGTTTATCTCCCCACAGGAGAGGAGCAGGCAATAAATCTGTTTTCATGGGTGTACTCCTTTTTTTACGATCACCCTATTGTAACAAAAATTAGTCTTCATTGGGAATCATTTGACCGAACAAGTCAATAAAATGTGCGGATTTCATGGCGTTTCGGATTGAAAAAGGTTACACAATATGTTATATTGTAAGCGGTACCAGACATACAATAAAAGGACTGTTTTCGATCCTGAAGATAAAAGTTATCCGTTGCTAATGATTATTCTTCAGGGAGGCAGCTGTGCTGTTTCTATCGCCTGTTTTAGGGTAAGTGCACGTCGGTTCCATCACAAATAACCCGTGAGGTGATCTTTTATGAATGCGCAGGATAAGACGCGTATGGATAAAGTTACTGTTGAGTTAACCTTTGATGAGGCGTTGGCATTGACTGGTGTCCGTTTTGGGCAGGATCGTCAGATTGGAACGACCGCACGTCAAAAAATCAGAGCGGCTTGCCAAAAGACAATTGATTTTTCACCTGCTGATGGGGTAGACTATGAACAATTAAATTAGTTGGACCCCAATCCAAATATATTGAAAAAGGAATTTCATTTCCGTATCTTCAAGCGGGGGTGAAATTCCTTTTTCCTTGATAACAGAGTATATGGAGGAGTAACATGCGTTTACGCGGAAGAAAAGGAATACGGGAAAGTCTGGAAGAACAGCAGGATCTAGTCATCTTGGAGCCGGCACAGTATAAGGGGAAATGGCAACAGCTTTTTGGTAATGATCGTCCCATTCATGTAGAGTTCGGTATGGGTAAAGGGCAATTTATAAGCCAAATGAGCTTCCGGAATCCAGAGGTTAACTATATTGGCTTTGATATGTATGATGAGCTGGTTCGCCGTGCAACAGAAAAGTCCCGTCTGGCCTGGAGTAATTCAGAGGTTGATACGCCGCCTAATATTAAATTGGCACTGGCAAACATTGAACAGATCGAGAATGTTTTTGAACCAGGAGAAATTGAACGCATTTATCTAAATTTTAGTGATCCTTGGCCTAAAGCCAAGCATGCACGTCGTCGTTTGACGCATCCGCGTTTTTTGGACAAGTACCGTCAGCTTTTGAACAGCAAAGGACAAATTCATTTTAAGACTGATTCGGAGACACTATTTGAGTTTTCTTTGAATTCGTTTGCCGATAGCGGTTTACAAATGACGAATATTTCGTTAAACCTTCATCGTGAGGGGATCAACGAGGAGCATGTCATGACGGAATATGAACAAAAGTTCATGGGCAAGGGTATGAATATTCATCGAGTCGAAGTGCTGATCGGCCAAGATGCTTTGGAAGAGTACGGAAAAACACGCCTTGAAAAGTACGGGAAATAAAAAAAAGATCAAATGGATAAAATAAGACAGGGTGCTTCCTTTTAGGAAAGCACCCTGTTCGGTTCCAGTATATCCAAAATACTCTGTGCGCTCTGAAGAGGATAATATCGCGCTACATTGTGGACGTGCTCCTGTCGTTTGCGGACGATTTCTGGAAAATCGTGTAGCAGTCGGTTCATCCATTTCACGACAACATCCAGCGAAGTAATCGGTTCTCCGTAGCCTTGAGCCGTAAAGTATTGACAATTTTCCTCCTCCTGTCCAGGGAGAGGTTTGTGAAACAGCATCGGAATCCCTTTAGCCAATCCCTCGGTGCATGTCATTCCGCCGGGTTTGGTGATGAGCAGATTCGATACCTCCATTAATTTGTCGATTTCCCGTGTAAATCCGAAGATATGAATATTTGGATGATTAAACCTGGGATCTAATTGCATTTTACGACGAATTTTATCATTATGCCCCAAACAAAAAATAAATTGAATGTTCTCTCTCCACTGAGTAAGCGAACGATGTATAACTTCGTCATTCATAAGGCCCCAGCCGCCACCCATAACGAGTACGGTCGGGATGGGTTTAAGTCCAAATTGTTCTCTAATTTCATCGTGCCCAGGATGTTCCCAAAAATTTGGATGAACGGGAATACCGGTCACCTGGATTTTCGAGACGGGTACTCCGCGTGCTCGCAGCTTACGCATGACTTCAGGCGTAGATACAAAGTACCGGTCAACCTCGGGACTAATCCATGTTCCATGTGCATCGTAGTCTGTAATAACAGTACAAAGCGGAACATGTAAACCTAAGCGCTTCAAACGTGAAATTACCGCGCTTGGGATGGGATGAGTACATACCACCAAATCGGGACGAAGCTGCCGGAGAATGTTTCGGGTCTGCGTGTAGAACAGACGGTGCAAAGCGAGCGTTGTAAGACGGTTTAATGATTTTTTGTACTGATGACGGTAAACCAATCCGACTAGGCGAGGCTGCGATACGACAGTCTTCTTGTATGCTGTAATAATAAGGGGGGCCATTCTTGGATTCAAAAAACTCCCCAGCTCCAGCACTCTTGTCTGCACATTCGGAGAAAGCTTCCGCAAACTGCTTGAGAGCGCGTAGGCAGCTTGAGTATGTCCGGCACCGAAACCTTCCGATAATAATAACACTCGTTTTTTAGCCACTCTCATTTCACCTGTTCCTGCTGGGATGTTCTCAATCATACCATATCGGCTTTAAGGCCAGAATGCAACCGTTCCTATTGCTGCAGACGTTCCGATCACCGCTCCTGCAAGTACATCCGTTGGGTAGTGGAGACCTAGATAAATCCGAGAAAAACCTACAATTGTCGCTACAGGCAACAGCAGCAGTGTTAGCATCGGTGACTGTAGCATAAAAGGCACGGTAGCTGAAAAAATAGCGGTCGTGTGCCCTGAGGGAAAAGAATGGTCCGACAAGGGGTTACGGAATGTATTTGTACCTGGTAGCGCTAAATACGGGCGAATCCGTGGGTACAGCTTTTTAACGATAGCTACGGGGATGTGACTGACCCCGAGAGCGATGGCTCCCTTCATACCGGAATCTTTCCACGGGTTCGGAGCGAGCCACCAAATAAGGAGTGTGGAGGCTATAGTAAAGGTAGCCCCGCCTAAATGTGTGAGATAATAAAGCCAGAAGTTCAAAAAACGGTTGTGTAAGCGTCCGTTGATCCATTTGAACAACTGCTGCTCCAGACTTACAAGTTTTACGACTAGACGTTGCATTTGGTTTCCTCCGGTTGCCGGTTCAGGTCAGTCGGCAAATATTTTGAGTCATTTTGACATAATCAGACCATAAGTAATTATTCTCTTGCTCTCATCATATTTTTAAACGCTGTTCATTTCAAGAATCACTAAAGATTCATAACTTACTTGGTTCAATTCTACACAAAAATGTTAATGGAATATAAGCTGTATTGTATAACTTTCTTTGCGTTCATCCGTCTAATAAGATAGAGTGTTTAGAAGTGGTTGCTAATTGGCCCACAAAAAGGAGGGACCAAAGAAATAAAAAGTTAGCAAATGGATGAAAATAAGACCTAAACGTCATGAATGAGAAGTCCAGCGCTGCATTCCCGGTTTAAACGGGAGTTTGTTGTGTTTTTTTGCTGCTGAGACCGGTTTAAGGGCTTTGACAAAAGATTGAAAACCAACGAAAATCGTAATGGCGTTCCTGTGTCAGCCAAAAGGGGGCTGCGCACAGCCAATGAAGAAAGCAAGGGTCGGGTCAAAAACTACAGAAAAGGCGCGAAAAGCGCCGCAACTTGCGCTACACAGATAGAAAACAAACAAACGCAAGATTTTAAGGGGTATAAAAAGGGGGTAACAAGAGATCATGTTAGACGCTATTTTTGTGACGCTCCAGGTCATACTGGCGGTGATCGCAGTCTATCAGTTTGCATTCTCCTTGTTCGGATTGGTTCGGAAGAAAAGGAAAGAGCACGCGGCTCCAGAAAAATCATTTGCCATTTTAGTCGCTGCCCACAATGAAGAACAGGTTGTCGGAGCATTGATGGAAAATTTGAAGCAACTTGATTATCCGAAGGAACTTTACGATGTGTTCGTAATCTGTGATAACTGCACAGATAAGACTGCGGACATCGTTCGCACTCACGGCATGAATGCTTGTGAACGTACGAATCCGAATCTGCGTGGTAAAGGCTACGCTATTGAGTGGATGCTCAAGGAATTATGGGCTATGCCACGCCAATATGATGCCATTGTCATGTTTGATGCTGACAATTTGGCGCATACCAATTTCTTGAGTGAAATGAACAATGATCTGTGTACAGGTGCCCGTGTTATCCAGGGGTACATTGATACTAAGAATCCTGAGGATTCTTGGATTACAGCGGCATACGGGGTATCTTATTGGTACATCAACCGTTTGTGGCAGCTGTCACGTCACAATCTGAACATGGCTAATTTCCTCGGTGGTACAGGCATGTGCTTTGAAACAAATCTGCTTAAGGAAATGGGCTGGGGTGCGACAAGTCTCGTAGAGGATTTGGAATTCACCATGCGCTGCACGCAGTGCAACGTATATCCAAGATTTAATTACGATGCCAAGGTATATGATGAAAAGCCGTTGACGTTCAAAGCCTCCTCCAGACAGCGTCTGCGCTGGATGCAAGGTCATTTCACGGTTGCTCGTCGTTATTTCTTCCCGTTGCTGTGGCAAAGTATCAAGCATAGAAGCCTGATTAAATTCGATATGGCTCTTTATGGTCTGAACGTGTATATCGTACTGCTCACCTTCTTGATGACAGTAGCTATGTGGATAGATATCGCCTTCTTTGGTGGACCTAATATCGAGAACATCTATGTACAGTTGCCAGCTTGGACCGGTGTTATAGCTATTGGTTTGAATGTTGCTACTTTTGTGCTCGCAATGATTTTGGAAAAGGTCACATTCAAAAAAGTATATCTGTACTTATTGCTGTTCCCGGTCTATGCGATATCGTGGTATCCGATTACGGTCTATGCGTTCTTCACACAAAACAACAAGCAATGGAGCCATACCCAGCATACGCGTGTCGTTCGCCTAGAAGAGGTGCAGAGCAAGCAAGGGTAATTAGACGGTGGAATAGGACTAGAGATCGGTGTCATCAATTTTTATTAAAGTGTTGACACCTCGATTGCACCGTGATAAGATATTTGAGTATGTTAATTGAAAAGTATGGATTAACAAGTAGAAGGTCCGACTTCTCACCTGTCCGGTATTGCCGGCTGGTCATGATCCAATGATTTGTGAATTGAACTTTCATGATGAATTGAGTATCAGACAGGGATGTCGGCTGTGTAGTCGTCATCCCTTTTTTGTGCTTAAACACAATACAACAATAACAGGTTCTGGAGGTGGAGGGTTATTAGTAAGGAACATATGATCAATGATGAGATTCGAGTGAGAGAAGTACGTCTAGTTGGTGCGAACGGTGAACAAATCGGGATTAAACCGACGCGTGAAGCTTTGCAAATGGCGATTGACGCAAACTTGGATCTCGTGAACGTGGCGCCTCAAGCGAAGCCGCCCGTGTGTCGGATTATGGATTACGGAAAATTCCGCTATGAGCAACAGAAGAAAGAAAAGGAAGCCCGTAAAAACCAGAAGATCGTTGACATCAAAGAGGTATGGTTCCGTTCCAACATCGAGGAACATGACTACCAAACCAAGTTTCGCAATGTGGTGAAGTTCCTGAATGAAGGGGACAAGGTGAAATGCTCCGTTCGTTTCCGCGGTCGTGAAATTACTCATGCTAACGTGGGTCAAAAAATTCTCGAACGTGTGAAATTGGAAGTTGCTGATCTTTGTACCGTGGAGCGCCAACCCAAGCTCGAAGGACGCAGCATGATTATGATATTGGCTCCAAAGAGTCAATGACAAATTAAGGAGGAAGTTCAATGCCTAAAATGAAAACACATAGCAGCCTTAAAGGCCGCTTCAAAATTACCGGTACTGGTAAAGTAATGCGTTACAAAGCTTACAAAAACCACTTGCTTTCCCACAAATCCAAACGTGCAAAACGCGTTCTGGGTACTAACCCTGAGATGGCACCTGGGGACGTTAAGCGTCTGAAACAAGGTCTTGCTAACCTGAAATAGCACAGCACGGCAATGAATGAAGTATAAACATTATTTGGGAGGTCATTTGATATGGCAAGAGTAAAGGGCGGATTCGTCGTTCGTCGTCGTCATAAAAAAGTATTGAAGCTTGCTAAAGGTTATTTTGGTTCCAAACACCGCATTTTTAAAACAGCTAACGAGCAGGTAATGAAATCGCTTGTTTACGCATACCGTGACCGTCGTCAGACGAAACGTAACTTCCGCAGACTGTGGATCGTGCGTATCAACGCAGCAGCTCGTTTGAACGGTTTGTCTTACAGCAAATTGATGCACGGCCTGAAATTGGCTGGTGTGGACATTAACCGCAAAATCTTGGCTGATCTTGCAGTCAATGATATTAATGCATTCAACTCTTTGGCAACTGTTGCTAAAGGCAAAATCAACGCTTAATTATTCATAATGAAGGCGTGGAAACCACGAAAGTGGTAAAGAGGTATCCCAAGCAGTACGCTGTGTAGGGATGCCTTTTTTTGTACATACTCAATGGTACGGAAAAGACTTTGTTTTCTCCAAAATACGAATAAATATGACGTAGGATGGAAGAATGTATGTTTTTTTTAAGATTGTAGCGCTTACATTGTTGAGGTTTTAAAAAAAATTGACCCAAGGTTATTAATTGTCTAGATTTTAGCCGATCATAATTGTATAATCTCTAAAGTAAGTCTTCTGTACGATCTGTCTCGTCAGTAAATGACATGCATGAGCATGTACATGTTCAAAGAAAAGAGACAGTCCAGGGATCTAACACTAAGGGGGAACAGTATCAGCATGAAGAAAATGTTCAGTATGTCTTTGGTTATGCTGCTGGCGATCTTGGTCATTCTCGCAGGCTGCGGTAACAAAAATCAAGGTGCGTCCAACGCAAATGGTGGAGACACAGGTGGTTCTGCCAAAACATCGAATGTCCAAATCGGCATGGTTACAGATGTGGGTGGAGTAAACGACAAATCGTTTAACCAATCTGCTTGGGAGGCACTACAAGCCACTGAGAAAGAATCAGGCGTTAAAGTTAAATACCTGCAAAGTAAATCCGATCAAGATTATATTCCTAACCTGAACCAATTTGTTAAGGGTGATTTTAACCTGACTTGGGGAATCGGTTTTAATCTGGCGAATGCGATTGGACAAGTAGCGAAAGACAACCCGAGCAAGAATTTGGCGATCATTGACAGTGTCGTGGATGCGCCTAACGTAAAATCGGTTGTTTTTGCTGAAAATGAAGGTTCCTTCTTGGTGGGGGTTGTAGCTGGTAAGCTTACTAAAACAAACAAAATTGGTTTTGTGGGTGGACAAGATAGCCCGTTGATCAAACGTTTTGAAAAAGGATTCGAAGCAGGAATTAAAGCTGTAAATCCAAATGCAAAATTGGAAGTTAACTACACAGGTGCATTTGATAAGCCGGATCTAGGTAAAGCAGCGGCTGCGACGATCTATAACAGCGGTGCAGATATTATTTTCCATGCAGCTGGCGGATCTGGTACAGGTGTATTTAACGAAGCACTCGCACGTAAGCAACAAGGTCAGCAAGTATGGGTTATTGGTGTGGATAAAGACCAATCGCTTGAATTTGGTGACGACGTAACATTGACTTCGATGGTAAAACGTGTAGATGAAGCTGTAAAACGCGTATCTAAAGAAGTAATTGACGGTAAATTTAAGGGCGGTGTCGAAACACTGGCTCTGAAGGATAATGGCATTGGTTTGGCAGACACTTCAACGAAAAACGTACCTAAAGACGTGCTTGATATTGTAGAACAATACAAGCAAAAAATTATTAAGGGCGAAATTACAGTTCCTTCGAAATAAGTTTTGGATTGAAGAATATAGAGGTGGCGACAAGGCTGGTTCATAAGACTAGCCTTGTTCTTACGTCTGGAGTTATATGGATTATAACGGGCAAAATCAGCTCATTGGAGCACATACTATAAAGTGTATAAGGGTGATCTCATGGATGCAGCGACCCCCGTCGTTGAGTTAAAGCAAATTACAAAACGATTCCCCGGCATCGTTGCCAACGACTCCATCAGCATCAAGCTGCATAAGGGAGAAATTCATGCCCTTTTGGGTGAGAATGGCGCGGGTAAATCTACGCTTATGAATATTCTTTTCGGACTGTATCAGCCGGATGAAGGGACCATTGAAATCGGAGGTAAACCTGTACAGATTGATAGTCCAAATAAGGCGATTGATCTGGGGATTGGCATGGTGCATCAGCATTTTAAACTCGTACAGCCGTTTACCGTTACCGAAAATATTGTCCTGGGCTCGGAGCCACGTAAGGGTCTGAAAATCAATTATAAAAAGGCTGCCGCAGAAGTACAGCGGTTGTCTGAGCAGTACGGCCTTCAGGTGAATCCGAATGCCAAAATTGAGGATATATCTGTGGGTATGCAGCAACGTGTAGAAATTATTAAAACGCTTTATCGCGGTGCAGATATTCTGATTTTCGATGAGCCTACAGCTGTACTGACACCACAGGAGATCACTGAGTTGCTGGATATTATGAAACGTTTGGTGGCTGAAGGCAAATCAATTATTCTTATTACTCATAAACTTAAAGAAATCATGCAAATTGCGGATACCGTTACGATCATTCGCCGAGGTCAGGTTATTGATACGGTCAAGACGTCTGAAACAACACCAAATGAGCTGGCTGAGAAAATGGTGGGCCGTCGTGTGTCCTTTAAAGTGGACAAGCAGCTTGCGCAACCAGGACAAACGGTATTGGAAATGAACAATGTAATTTCTAAAAACAAGGATGGTATTCATGTTCTAAATGAGTTGAACCTGCAGGTCAAGGCGGGCGAGATTTTGGGGATTGCCGGAGTAGATGGTAATGGACAGAGTGAGCTGATCGAAGCTTTGACAGGCTTACGCAAGGTGGATGGCGGGAGCATTCGTTTGCTCGGACAAGAGGTGGCCAATCAGTCACCACGCAAAATTTCAGAGGCAGGCGTTTCACATATACCAGAGGACCGTCATAAGCATGGGTTGGTGCTGGATTTTTCTATGAGTGAAAATATGGTGCTGGAGACGTATTACCAGGCGCCTTACAGTAAAAATGGCTTCTTGAACAAAGATGCTATAGAGAAACAGGCTAAAAGTCTCATCGAAAAGTTTGATGTTAGAACACCGGATATTCACACGAAGGCAAGAGCATTATCTGGTGGGAACCAGCAGAAGGCTATCATTGCACGTGAAATTGATAAAAATCCGGACCTTCTCATTGCAGCACAGCCTACACGCGGTCTGGATGTTGGAGCTATTGAATTTGTCCAGAAACAACTGATTGCGCAGAGGGACCAAGGTAAAGCTGTGTTGCTCATATCTTTTGAACTGGACGAGATTATGAATGTATCCGACCGAATTGCTGTCATATATGAGGGCAAGATTGTCGGGGAAGTGCTGCCAGAAGAAACGAATGACCAGGAACTGGGGCTGATGATGGCAGGAAGTGCAGTGAAGAAAGGAGTAGAGAATGGCTAATCTATTGAAAATATTCACAAAAGACTCCTTTGTACTGGCGCTGGTCTCTATTATTTTGGGTCTCCTTCTGGGTGCTATCGTGATGCTGATTGGCGGGTATGACCCTATTGTGGCCTATTCTGCTTTGTTTAGCCGTGTATACGGAGATTCTTATAACTTTGGAGAGGCTATCCGCGAGATGACTCCGCTGATTTTGACGGGGTTGGCATTTGCTTTTGCGGCCCGCGCCGGATTGTTTAATATTGGTGGCGAAGGTCAGTTTCTGGTAGGTATGACAGCTGCTTCGATTGTGGGCATTAAACTCCATGGGTTGCCAGCTATCATTCATGCACCTTTGGCTGTGATTGCAGGCGCAGTTTTCGGAGGCCTGTGGGCTGCGATTGCTGGCTATTTGAAGGCCAAACGAGGCGTGAATGAAGTTATTACATGTATTATGATGAACTGGATCGGCCTGTATTTGGCTAATTTGGTGATCAATCAGTTCGCACTTATGGAAGGTGAGAATCGTTCTGTGGATATTCAGCCTTCTGCTTCAATTTCCATCGAATGGCTGTCCCAGATGATGGGGAATGCTCGGGTACATTGGGGTACGGTTATTGCTGTGCTGGCAGCAGTCTTTTTCTACATTTTTATGTGGAAAACAAAGCAGGGCTATGAGCTGCGGGCTGTCGGATTTAATCAGGATGCATCCCGTTATGCAGGTATGAATGTAAATCGTAATATTATAAAAGCGATGTTCATTAGTGGAGTTTTTGCCGGATTGGCAGGGGCCTTTGAAGTGCTTGGAGTATTCCATTATCAATCTGTCATGGCAGGATCACCGGGAACGGGTTTTGACGGTATCGCTGTAGCTCTGATTGGGATGAATAACCCATTTGGTGTGCTGCTTGGTTCTGTTTTGTTTGGAACGCTTACGTATGGTTCTGCGGGGATGAGCTTTAGCGCAGATGTACCGCCCGAAATTATCCGGGTTGTCATTGGCTCGATTATTTTCTTCATTGCGGCCCAAGGTATTGTACGTTGGGTTGTGAAGCCGCTCTACTCCAAGCGGAAGAAAGAGAAGGTGTTGTAAAATGAGTTGGTTAACACTTGGTGAATTAATCCATACAACGCTCGTTTTTGCGACGGCGATTATTTTTGCGTCTCTCGGCGGAGTTTTTTCAGAAAAATCCGGTGTGACGAACCTCGGGTTGGAAGGACTTATGGTATTTGGAGCGTTTGCAGCGGGTGTTGGCGGATTTTATGCCGAGCAAGCTGGACTAGGAGGCACCTCTGCGGCTTGGGTAGGTGTGCTGTCAGCTGCGGTGTTCGGTATTCTGGTTTCGCTAATTCATGCTGTAGCCTCTATTACCTTTAAAGCTGATCAGGTAATAAGTGGTATAGTTATTAATTTTCTGGCAGCAGGTAGTACGCTGTATATGGTCAAGCTTTTATTTGAGGGTGATGGTGACACTGGTCGGATTCAGGGTTTCAACGAAATATCCATCCCTTACCTTGTGGATATCCCGATTGCAGGAAAAGCCTTTTTTCAAGCTTACCCAACGACATATCTAGCCATTCTATTGGTTATTATTGGATATTTAACCTTATATAAAACACCGTTTGGCTTGCGTTTGCGTTCCGTTGGGGAGCATCCAGGAGCGGCCGATACCGTGGGAATTAAAGTAAATCGTCTTCGTTATATTGGTGTGATGATTAGTGGGGCGTTGGCTGGGATTGGTGGAGCTACAATCACTCTGACCACAACCAACATGTTCTCACACAATACAGTTTCGGGGCAGGGATATATTGCTATTGCCGCTATGATTTTCGGTAAATGGAATCCGCTCGGTGCTTTTGGCGCAGCAGTGTTTTTTGGTTTTTCACAAGCCATTCGCAACTATGTGCAGCTGTTTGCATGGTCACAAAGTATTCCCCAGGAAATTATTTTTATGTTGCCGTATCTCCTGACGATTATTGTACTGGTAGCGGCTGTCGGACGTTCACGCGCTCCGGCCGCTTTGGGTCAACTTTATGATCCAAGCAAGCGTTAAACTTATAAACAACTGATGCTGTATGTTTTGCAAAATGTACATGGGTGTATAAAAAATCTGGTATCTGCATATGCAGGTATCAGATTTTTTTATATTGTGCAGGCATTTAAACATACGCTACTGGCATGAATGGAATAGACTGTGCTATGCAGATTGGACGGGACGCTCGGCCCCTGTCAGCTCCGGTCTATTTTGTGGTGGTGATGAGCTATCAAGGAGCCGTTCAATCTGTCCATCCGTTGAGAAGAAGGAGGAAATACGATGAAACAGGCAGTAACCAGAAAGCAGGTGGAGAAGCTTGTCGGCAAAGTCATCTTTGCTACTCGCAAGGATGGTTCCCAGGTCAGCGGCAAGCTGATTCGCATTTCGGGTAACCGACTGGTTCTTCAACCAAACCGCAAGAAAAAAGTAAACACGAAGGCAATTATTCCTCTGGTGCTGTTTGACTTGCTTGCCATCGGCACAGCTCCATACATTGGTGCCTATGGTGGGGGATATGGTGGCTACGGTCCGGGCTATGGAGGACCAGGATATGGTCCGCAGCCAGGCCCGTATACAGACGGGGGATACCCCGGGGTAGGATATCCGTATTACCCTAATTTATTTTAGTCATACAAAATCCTGAGCCCGAAAAAGATACTTTTTACAGTAACTTTTCGAGTTCGTGGCATCGGCTCAGAGCTACGTATCGCAGCATTTGATATTGATGACGCAGATAAAAGTGGATCCCCCTGATATTGTCTTCATCCACCATCACTTTAGCCCGCTTGCAGCGACGCAGTCGTCCGTAGTGTTCGGCATGCTCAAGCAGTTTTTTTCCGTATCGCATACCTTGATGAGCCGAAGAGATTGCGATCAAATCAATGTATAATAGTTCGCCATGCAGCATAACATGAATGAAGCCAACAACCTGTGCATTATCCGGTCTGCAAGCTACAAAAGTGATGCCCCGGTTTAAGCGCCGGGGTAATTCTTTGCGTATTTGTTCCATTTCCTGGGCGCTTAAATGTGATAGGGGGACAAGCTCTTGCTCGATTAGACGAAAGATGATGTTGTCATCTTGAGAGCTGCGTTTTCGAATCATAAACGGGCCTCCTTTTCTACCCTTTTAACAAGATAAGACGTGGCTTTGGAGGAGTGTACTGTCTCACCGTGTGGTCTTTTTTATAATATGCGGGTACCTCTTACAAGCGTGCGATTCGGAGGTGCTTCAGAAAAGAAACATAAATTTTTATGAAATATGGGTATTGACTATCCCAGATGGGAGACATATAATGTGTCTAAACATTTGAAAGAATGACATGAACTCAACGGCAATGAAGAGGACGAAGTGATTAGGGCTCTTTTGTTCAGAGAGTGAGGCATTAGCTGCAAGCTTCACCAAAATCCCTTTTTAACGAGCTCACCTTGGAGCTGTTTTCCTGAAAAGTATTTGGGCCCGATGATATTAACGGCGTACTAAATCACCTATTAGGGAAAATCGTACGGTCTACGTTACAGACGCCAGATATGGAGATCCTTTGTGATTTCTGTACCTGCCAAGGTTCGATATTGCGAAATATCGGGCAAACACGGGTGGTACCACGGAAGCTACAGCCTTTCGTCCCTCAGTAACAGCAAGTCTGTTCTAGGGATGAAAGGTTTTTTTGTTTTTACAAATGTCAGATGTATGTAAATTTTGTAAAGGAGGATGACCAATGAGTGCACAAATTCCTGAAGTTAGGTCAACCAATGAATTACGTGAAAAGTGGATGAAGCCTGAAGTGATTACAGGTTCGGAAATTTTACTCCGTAGCCTGTTGCTGGAGGGAGTAGATTGTGTCTTCGGATATCCTGGTGGTGCAGTGTTATATATCTATGATGCCATGTATGGCTTTAAGGATTTCAAGCATGTCCTCACTCGTCACGAACAAGGAGCTATTCATGCGGCAGATGGTTATGCACGGGCGAGCGGTAAAGTGGGCGTTTGTATTGCGACTTCCGGACCTGGAGCGACAAACCTGGTAACTGGTATTGCGACGGCTTTTATGGATTCGGTGCCGTTGGTGGTCATCACGGGTAACGTTGTATCTTCCCTGATCGGTACGGATGCTTTCCAGGAAGCCGATATTACGGGAATTACAATGCCGATTACGAAACATAGCTATCTGGTAAGAGATGTAGAGGATCTACCGCGAATCATCCATGAGGCATTTCATATTGCCAACACAGGGCGGAAGGGACCGGTACTGATTGATATTCCGAAGGATATTTCTGCAGCCCAGACGTTGTTTGTCCCACAAACGGAACCTGTGACCATGCGGGGTTATAACCCGAAAGTGTTGCCCAACAAAATTCAACTAGACAAGCTAACTCAAGCTATTTCCGAAGCAGAACGTCCATTCATTCTGGCAGGTGGAGGAGTTGTATACTCCGGTGGACATGAAGCACTTTACGAGTTTGTTCGTAAAACGGAAATTCCTATCACGACAACATTGCTCGGATTGGGTGGTTTCCCAAGTGGACATGAACTGTGGACGGGGATGCCGGGGATGCATGGAACATACACCTCCAATCAGGCGATTCAACAGTCAGATCTGTTGATCTGTATCGGAGCCCGCTTCGATGATCGGGTAACAGGCAAGTTGGATGGGTTTGCTCCTCAAGCTAAAATCGTCCACATTGATATCGATCCTGCTGAAATTGGAAAAAATGTTGCAGCGGATATTCCTATCGTGGGTGACGTGAAGGCAGTGCTGGAATTGCTGAATCAGGATGTGAAACGTGCGGACCTGGCAGATGCATGGAGAGCGCAAATTCAGCATTGGAAGAATGAGAAACCTTATTCTTATAAGGATTCTGAAACGGTGCTTAAACCACAATGGGTTGTTGAGTTGTTGGATGAAACGACCAAGGGTGGTGCAATCGTAACGACAGACGTGGGACAGCATCAAATGTGGGCAGCGCAGTATTACAAATTCAATCAGCCACGCTCATGGGTCACCTCTGGTGGACTCGGTACGATGGGATTTGGTTTCCCTTCTGCAATCGGTGCTCAAATGGCCAATCCCGACAGATTGGTAATATCGATTAACGGGGACGGCGGTATGCAGATGTGTTCGCAGGAATTAGCCATCTGTGCAATCAATAACATTCCGGTTAAAATCGTAATTATCAACAACCAGGTGCTTGGAATGGTTCGCCAATGGCAGGAATTGATCTATAACAATCGGTATAGTCACATTGACCTGGCGGGAAGTCCGGATTTTGTGAAACTTGCCGAAGCATACGGTGTCAAAGGGCTGCGTGCTACGAATAAGGAAGAGGCACGTCGGGCTTGGCAGGAGGCGCTTGATACACCCGGACCGGTCGTTGTCGAGTTTGTAGTCAGCAAGGAAGAGAACGTATATCCAATGGTGACGCAAGGTTCGACAATTGATCAAATGCTGATGGGGGACGAGTAAAATGACAACAAAAAATACCATTGCTGTACTGGTAAATGATCAACCCGGCGTTTTGCAACGTGTGTCCGGCCTGTTCGGTCGCCGCGGCTTTAACATTGAGAGCATAACTGTGGGACAATCGGAAGAAGTTGGATTATCCCGTATGGTCATTGTGACTGTAGGGGATGAGAACAACCTAGAGCAGATTGAAAAGCAGCTATACAAGCTGGTTGATGTGATCAAGGTCATCGATCTCAGTTCCAAACCAATGGTAGCCCGGGAATTGGCGATGATAAAGGTAAAGGCAGAACCGCCTCAACGGCCAGAGATTATGGGCGTGGTAGAAACATTCAGAGCAGCTGTAATTGATGTTGGAACGACGAGTTTGATTGTACAGGTCATTGGCGATACAGAAAAAATTGATGCCATGATCGAGTTGTTGAAGCCTTACGGTATTCGGGAGTTGACTCGAACCGGGGTTACAGCTATGATACGTGGCAATGCTTAATATGGAGCTTTAACGAATTACCGCTTATAGCGCATTACATCAATAAAGAACCGCCCGCATAAGAGCGGGGACTCGAAGAGATTTTTAGATGCTAATCACGAGGGAAAGTCTCTTGGAGTACCCGCTCATTATGAAGGGTCCAATTAAAAGGAGGAAATTAACCATGGCAGTTACAACGTACTACGAAAAAGATGCAGAACTCAGCGTATTGAAAGGAAAGACAGTGGCCGTTATCGGTTACGGTAGCCAAGGGCATGCTCAAGCACAAAACTTGCGTGACAGTGGTGTGAATGTTGTTATTGGTTTGCGTGAAGGCAAATCGGCTGATGTCGCAAGAAACGACGGTTTTGAAGTTCTGAACGTAGCTGATGCAACAAGCCGTGCAGATGTGGTTCAAATTTTGTTACCTGATGAAACTCAAGCTTCTGTGTACAAAAATGAAATTGAACCTAACCTTAAAAAAGGCGCAGCTCTTTTGTTCTCCCATGGTTTTAACGTTCATTTTGGACAAATCGTAGCTCCTAAAGATAGCGATGTATTGCTGGTTGCTCCAAAATCCCCAGGACATATGGTACGTCGTACTTATGTAGAAGGGTTTGGAGTACCGGGGCTGATCGCAATTGAGCAGGACGCAACGGGTCAGGCCAAAGAAATCGGACTTGCTTACGCAAAAGGCATTGGCTGTACACGTGCGGGCGTAATTGAAACCTCCTTCCGTGAAGAAACGGAGACGGATCTGTTCGGTGAGCAGGCGGTATTGTGTGGCGGCGTGAGCGCACTTGTAAAAGCGGGCTTTGAAACATTGACTGAAGCAGGTTATGCTCCTGAGATGGCATACTTTGAATGTTTGCATGAGCTTAAGCTGATCGTTGACTTGATGTATGAAGGTGGATTGGCAACGATGCGTGATTCCATCAGTAATACAGCGGAATATGGCGATTATGTAACTGGACCACGTGTGGTAACGGAAGATACGAAGAAAGCCATGAAGGATGTGTTGACTGACATTCAACAAGGTAAATTTGCTCGTGACTTCATCCTTGAAAATCAATCTGGACGTGCATTCCTGACGGCTACTCGTCGTAATGAAGCTAACCATCCGATTGAAGTGGTGGGCGGACAATTGCGTGAAATGATGCATTGGATCAAAAAGTAATAATCTTTTGTACTATGAATTCGACTACATGCATTATTTATAAATATTAATTACAATGCGGCCCTGCTTATTGCGTGAGCCGCATTGTAATTTAAGGGTCCTAATCCTGAGGAGGTGCGTTAGGTTGCGCAAAATATATATATTTGACACAACGTTGAGAGACGGAGAACAGTCACCTGGCGTGAACTTGAATACTCGTGAAAAAGTGGAGATCGCTCATCAGTTGGAGAAGCTGGGAATTGATCGTATGGAGGCTGGGTTCCCGGCTGCTTCTCCGGGTGATCTGGCAGCTGTTAATGCAGTAGCAAAAGCTGTAAAAAATTCGACGGTGATTGGTCTTTCGCGTGCAAGGGAACAGGATATTGATGCAGTTCGCGAGGCACTCAAGGGAGCTCAGGACCCGTGTATCCATATCTTTTTGGCAACCTCTCCTATTCACCGTCAACATAAGCTGCGGATGGAGAAGGCACAGGTTTTGGAAACTGCTCGTGCTGCCATACGCTATGGGTTGAAATATTTGCCTAAAGTGGAGTTTTCCTTGGAAGATGCAGGCCGTACAGAGCTTGAATTTGTGGTTGAAATGGTCACCATGGCTGTACAAGAAGGGGCTTCTGTCGTCAATATTCCAGATACGGTAGGTTACTTGACACCCTATGAGTATGGAAATATATTCAAACATATTAAGGAAAATGTAATCGATGTGGAGAAGATTCAATTGAGTGCACATTGCCACAATGACCTGGGAATGGCTACTGCTAATACACTTGCTGCCATCCTGAACGGCGCGGATCAGATCGAGGGAACCATTAACGGTATCGGTGAACGTGCTGGAAACACGGCCATTGAGGAAATCGCCATGGCACTGGAGACGAGACAGGAATTTTTCCAGGCCAAAACGTCTCTTCAATTGTCTGAAATTGCGCGCACGAGCCGTTTGGTTAGCCGTTTGACGGGGATGGTAGTGCCGGGCAACAAGGCAATTGTTGGAGCCAACGCTTTTGCGCACGAATCAGGTATTCATCAAGACGGCATGCTGAAAGAGAAAACGACTTATGAAATCATGACACCAGAAAGTATCGGTCTGAAAGAAAGCAAGCTGGTACTTGGTAAGCACTCAGGTCGTCATGCTTTCCGTGAGCGTTTGATCGAGTTGGGCTACGAATTGAACGAAGAAGATCTGAATCGCGCCTTTGGGCAGTTCAAGGATTTGGCTGATAAGAAAAAGGAAGTTTCGGACGATGATATTTTGGCATTGCTGGAAGAAAAATTGGCTGATGCACCTGAAGTCTTCAAGCTGGAAACGATTTTTGTTACCTACGGGAATAAGGCTACGCCTTCCGCACAAGTGCGTCTGGTTAACGATGAAGATCAGGTTATTGAGACAGAAGCTGAAGGAAATGGTTCAGTCGATGCGATCTATAATGCGATTGATCAAGCCAGCGGTGAGAGCGTTGTACTTTCAGATTACTCCATCAAGTCTGTTACCCATGGTAAGGACGCTCTGGGTGAAGTCCATGTAGTGCTGACGCAAAACGAACTGTCTGTACAGGGACGCGGGGTAAGCACCGATATTCTGGAAGCAAGTGCTCGGGCTTACGTGGATGCGCTGAATGGTTTAATCGACAAGCGTAAAAATTACAGTAATCGCGTAGATTATAAATCTTAGTTTTTATGCAGACTTAAGAGTTGGGTTTACAGGATCGGGTTTTTTCGGTCCTGTTTTCTTTTTTTCTGATGAAAAAACCAGCTTATAGGCTGTGCCTATTGAATTGATAGATTCTATATCTTGGTCAAAGCCCTGCCATATATGTTACAAAGAAGGTATGAAAAATACGGTTGTATGGCTGTATAACAAGAGGAGTGTACGTGATGGCAGACGTTAAAAAAATTGCGGTAATAGCGGGAGATGGAATTGGACCTGAAGTGGTCGCAGAGGCAGAGAAAATTTTGAAACGTACGGAAGAAGTATTCGGCTTTTCATTTGAAACGGAGCATGCGCTGTTCGGCGGGATTGCCATTGATAAGAAGGGCACACCATTACCGGAAGAAACACTGGCAGTATGTCAGTCTGCAGATGCTGTTCTGCTGGGAGCGGTAGGAGGGCCACAATGGGACAACAATCCAAAGGAACTTCGTCCTGAAACCGGACTGCTGGGCATTCGCAAAGAGCTTGGTCTGTTTTCGAATCTTCGTCCTGCCGTCGTCTTTGACTGTCTCAAGGACGCGTCTACATTGAAACCGGAAGTGTTGGAAGGAACGGACCTGATCGTGGTGCGCGAACTGACGGGCGGCATTTATTTCGGCGAGAAGTTCAGACGAGAAAGTCCTCAGGGTGAGGAAGCAGTTGATACTTGCGCATATAATGTAACAGAAGTAGAGCGTATCGTGCGCCAATCTTTCGAAATTGCACAAAAACGTCGCAAAAAACTTGCATCGGTGGATAAGGCTAATGTACTGGAAACTTCCCGTTTATGGCGTGAAGTAGTGAACCGGGTTGCTGTAGACTACCCGGATGTCGAGCTGGAGCATGTATTGGTTGATAACTGCGCCATGCAATTGTTGCGTCGTCCATCTAGCTTCGACGTTATCGTGACGGAAAATATGTTTGGTGACATTCTCAGTGATGAAGCGGCTATGCTGACTGGATCCATCGGCATGCTCTCCTCCGCATCACTGGGAGAAGGCAGCTTCGGCCTATACGAGCCGGTACATGGCTCGGCGCCTGACATTGCAGGTCAAGGCCTGGCGAATCCCATTGCAACGATTTTGTCCGTTGCTTTGATGTTCCGTCTTACCTTCGGGTACGAGAAAGCAGCAGATGCCATTGAGAAAGCCGTAGCTGAGGTACTGGATGCAGGGCACCGTACGGCGGATATTGCGGTGGATAAATCTCAAGCAATCTCGACAACTCAAATGGGTGATCTGATCGCTGCAGCTATTCGCTAAAAGCTCCGTAAATGCACCCGTTCTGAAAAAAAGCTTCCTATTATATAGTAAGGTTATACAGTCTGGCTTTTTGGCAAATGTTTAGCACAGTAGCTCCTGAGCAATCAGGAGCTATTTGTATATTCAAAGGTTCAAAATGTGAATAAAATGTGAATAAAATGTGAATTTTTAAGCTAGTTTAAAATAATTATAAAAAAGTAATGGTTACAATATTGACTTTGATTTCAGCGAATGATAACATTTATCAAGTAAGTTGTTGTTTATTACAATACAGATGATTGAGGAAAGCACATGTGGTGTTTTTCTTACATATTTTAAAGGAGGATTTCATATTATGGCAGAAAGATTGGTAGGAAGACCCGCCCCTGATTTTGCATTGGAAACAGTGACTGGAGACGGTCAAGAATTTGGTTCGGTGAAGCTTTCCGATTACCGTGGCAAGTGGCTCGTATTTTTCTTCTATCCACTGGATTTCACTTTTGTGTGCCCTACGGAAATTACAGCATTGAGCGATGCTGCTGACCAATTCAAAGAGCTGGATACTGAAATTCTGGGTATCAGTGTAGACTCCGTGCACAGTCACAAAGCATGGATCAACACAGCTAAAGAAAACAACGGTCTAGGCAAACTGAACTTCCCATTGGCTTCTGACATCACGAAAAAAACAGCAAGCGATTATGGCGTTCTGATCGAAGAAGAAGGCGTTGCATTGCGCGGCTTGTTCATCATTGATCCAGAAGGCGAATTGAAATATCAAGTGGTTAACCACAACGATGTAGGTCGCAGTGTAGAAGAAACATTGCGTGTACTGCAAGCTTTGCAATCCGGTGGCTTGTGCCCAATGAACTGGAAACCAGGCGATCAAAATCTGTAATATAAGCTTCACAAGTTGAAATTAATTAAACAAACAAGCCCCCAACTAGCGGTTACTCTACCGTTATTGGGGGCTTGCTTGCCTGCTCTGTGCAGCTGAAAATGTGAGGACAGCCTGTTTAATGAGGCAACGCAGAGTGAGGTAACAAATAATTATGGAAATGTTGTTGTGTTCTGGAGGAATTTTGCCTGGCGAAAGCGAATAAGGTATTGTAGAAGATAAGCAAGGCAGAACAGGTTTTGTTCAGAGGAGGCTGAGCCCGGATGAGTTATTGCTGTGGAGCAAGCATGGTAGGAACCAAGGGAACGCTGAAGCATTACCGCACCCAAGTTCATAATGTTCCTTTGCTGTTTTGCCCGGTATGTCGTCGCATTGAAGTTCATTATAAAGTCGAAAATGAGTATGAAATTTTGGCTGAATATGCACATGGAGATGGGGCAAGCGAGATTGATTTTCAGGATTATGTCATGGAAGACGATGATACGATATTTGAAAATTGTGTGAATCGTGAAAGTGAAGATGCGTTTGAAATTGTGAAGCGTCAAATTGACATATCCCTGGATTTATTGATGGTAGCCAAACAGATGAATGATGAAAAATGGCAGGGAGAGCTTAAGAGAAGACTGGCCGTTATGAGCCAAAGACGATCCCGGCTTCAACATAATAAGAGCGGCAGTTGACATCCTACACACCAAAGAAGCTCTCAATTCTGGAGAGCTTCTTTGGTGTGTAGGGCGCTTGTTCCTAACTTCATTTTTCATTTTGGTAATGTTGCGCAGATATTATGACGAAAGAAAACAGGATAAAAATTTGGATTCGACACTTTTTCCGATTGACTGCGATCCTTAATCTTGTCTATCATAAAATAAGACTGGAATTGGAAAGAGATGGTCGGATTTCTGTGTAACTGTTTTCTACACCATTGAAGGGTAGTCGATAGATGCCTTTCTTTTCTTCAAGATTATTACGCGTCCGATACGGCCAGTTTGTCATTCCGAAACAAGGGGGAAGCCTGGCATGATCAGTGAATTCCAAGAAGCCTTGCTTGATACCGTGGGAGCTTGTCCTTCCACACAGATCGCCAATAACAAGTATGAAAATGTGCTGGAGAACCTGGATAGTGGTATCATGCTGTTTGACAGTGACGGGGTACTGACCTTTATTAACGTGCAAATGGCGAAATTGCTGGAGCTACCACGGAGTTCGCTAGCAGGTCGCAATTTGATGCAAATTTTGCATCATCCTGAGTTAAGCCGGTTTAAGAAGAAGAAAATCATGCGGATTTATAAAGAAACTATCTTTCATAGAAAGCGCTATCATGAGTTAATTGATGAGTATGGTCGGCATTGGTTGATAACAGTAACCTATGGTGATCAGATGGATGGCGATTTTTTGTTTAGCGTCAAGGATGTGTCGGATTATAAGCAGATTGAGCAGACAGCATATCAAAACGATAAGCTGGCGATGCTGGGACGCATCTCGGCCTCTATTGCTCATGAAATTCGTAACCCGCTTACCGCAATCCGGGGCTTTATTCAATTGCTTCGACCGCATTTGGTGGAGTTGGGCAGGGATGAGTATGCCCGCATTATATTAACAGAAATTGATCGTGCGAACGACATTATTTATGAGTTCTTAAATTCGTCCAAGCCTTCGGCTCCGCAAAAAACGGCTGTATCTGTGATGGGGCTGCTGAAAGAAGTAGTGATGCTGACAGAAAGCGAAGCATTGATGAAGGGTTGCCAGATTGCATTGGACGAAAATGATGAGCTCATGAAGGTTTCCATTGATGTGAAGCAGATTAAGCAGGTTATTCTCAATATGATTAAAAATGCAATGGATGCCATTGAAAGCATGGGTGGGGAACGAGAGGGCTGCATCGATATTCATACAGTGCTTGAGGGCAATTATGTCCACATTTGTATTGAAGATAACGGATTAGGTATGGATCACAATACATTGACGCGTTTATTTGATCCTTTTTTTACAACAAAAGAAAGTGGAACCGGGTTGGGATTGGCTGTGAGCTATCGAATTATCAAAAATCACGGAGGTTTCATACATGTAGACAGTAAACATGGAAGTGGCACACAATTCAAAATCACGCTTCCTGTAGTTTAATATGGGGAGGTTTTCGCAGAGGGGTCCTGTACATACTATTTCTTTTATGTTGTGCAGCGTTGGGGTATAGGTATCACCTTTTTGGAAAAGGTTATCTGAAGCGCATAATCTGACAAGATGATGCGCTTTTTTGGTGCTGTAAGCTCGGTTATTTGCGTAAATGCGAAAATGAATTCATGAATTTAAGACAAAAAAATGATTCACCTTTCACAGATTAAATGCTATTATATACCAGAATACAACATTATTTTTGATACTATAGACTTAAACAACGGCTTCCAAAGCTGTCAAACGTCTTAGATGATCGGAATCTCCGATATGCAGGGGGCTGAAGAGGCTGAATGAGTATACGGCTGGAAGTAAAAAAAACGATAGGTATCGGCATTGCTGCGATAGTTTTGTTTGTCTTGGTTCAGTTATTTCACGTAACTTTGAATAAGATATACTCCCATAATGTTTTTTTCTTGTTATATCCGATCATAGGGTTTGCCTGTGCTGCGATTTGTTTTTCTATTTTTTATCAATCCTGGTCCGTTTTACTGGAACAGTTATCCTTGCAGAGACTTCTTATTGCCCCGACGTTTTTGGTGGCTGGTCTGCTTTACCTTGTTCATATTGTTTCGTTTAGTTTCGTAAGCCTGACGGACTTTGCTTTGTCTCCGGGCATTTCGTTATGGCTGCTGTTTGTAAATCGTGCCTTTACTTCTGTCTTGCTCTTATGCGTTTGTTTCCTCCCGTTTAGCAAGACGAAGTCTGAATACAAGACAGTGGCTTTGTGGGCAGGGATAGGCTGCACTTTGCTGATTCTAGGAGTTATTAAGATATTTGGTGCAGGCTTACCGGATCTACGTATACGATACGAAATAGGCAACCTGGGCTGGACGTTAAATCTGGCTGTCATGTTACTACTTGTGTTCACTTTTATTTTCGGGGTGCGAAAATATCGGAAAGTCCGCCCGGCGGAGTTGGGCATGTTGCTTATGGTTCGTGGAATTGGACTGTGTGTTGTGAGTCAGTTGTTCTATTTATTTTCTGAGCAAATGAGCGATATTAATCACCTATTGGGACTTTTGACCAACGCGATAGCATTCTATAACATGTTGAGCGGGCTGGTCCGGTTGATGGTTCTGGTTCCTTATCGTGAAAAGCAGGCAGCCGAATCTGAGTTTAATCACATTGCTTATAATGATGATATAACAGGACTCCCCAATCGTCGCCGCCTTTCCCAACGTTTAGATAAAATATTGCGCAAATCATTGAAATCGGATGAGACAGTAGCACTTTTAGTTCTAAATATTGATCGTTTCAAGGCGATTAATGATTCGCTTGGACATATGGCAGGAAATTATTTGCTGTATGCAGTAGGCGAACGCTTGGGGCATTTTAGCCATGAAGGGGAAGCTGTCTTTAGCATGGGCGGAGATGAATTTGCCTTTCTTCTAACGGGATACGAAGATACAGATGCTATGAGAAGTCGTATTGATGATATGGTGAAGCTGTTCGATCTGCCTTTCGATATTGATGGTGAGTCTTATCATGTGACGGTGAGCGTTGGTATAGCTTTGTACCCGTTGGATGCGAATCAGAGTGAACAGCTTATTCAGCAGGCGGATACGGCTGTACATAGTGCTAAAGAGCAGGGAGTGAATTTTCAGCGGTATGCTAGTTCGATGCAGATGCGAGCGCATGAAAGACTCCAGCTGGAAAATGATCTGCGGCGAGCGCTTGAAAATGAGGAATTTTCATTGGTGTATCAACCTCGTGTCCACCTGCAAAGTGGCGAGCTAACGAGTTTGGAGGCGCTGGTGCGTTGGAATCATCCTCATCGTGGGATGGTGATGCCAGGCGATTTTATTCCGGTGGCTGAAGAAAGTGGTTTAATTGTGCCCTTGGGGGAATGGGTGTTACGGGAGGCCTGTCTGCAAAATAAGCATTGGCAGGAGCTTGGGTACCCACCAATCCCGATTTCGGTCAATTTATCCATGCGCCAATTTCAGCAAAAAAAGCTGGTGGATGTAATTCGGGGCATTTTGACCTATACGGAACTTGAAGCACGCTATCTAGAGCTGGAGATTACCGAAAGTATGACCTTTGATAAGGATCGAGCCTTTGAACAGTTAAAAAAAATAAAGGCTATTGGTGTCGCAATCAGTATTGATGATTTTGGAACTGGCTATAGCTCATTGCATTATTTGAAGAATCTCCCGATTGATCGTCTAAAAATTGATCGTTCCTTTGTAAATGAGGTACTGGTCGACAGCAAAAATGCAGCAATTGTATCTACTATTGCCTCCATGGCTCACCATTTGAAGCTGAAGGTTACGGCTGAAGGGGTAGAAAATGAGGAGCAGCTTCATTTTTTGCAGGCACAAGATTGTCATGAGGGTCAGGGGTATTATTTTAGTCGCCCCATTCCGGCAGAAATCTTTGAAAAATTGTTTTTACGTGAACCTATGAATTGGCTGGCTCAGGATAGTATGTAGTATGCTTGCATTTTGCTGAAAGGTAAGTTATACTAAATAACATCCTGATTCAGCTGGTTGACGATAGGTTAAGCGTGCCATACATAAGAATCGAGATATTATAAAATGCGGGTGTAGTTCAATGGTAGAACTTCAGCCTTCCAAGCTGATAGCGTGGGTTCGATTCCCATCACCCGCTTACTATTTTAAGAAGTTCGAAACCCTTGTGACGCAAGGGTTTTTGTTTTGTTTGGAGTAGATAAATACATTATAGCCGGGGTGCCAATGGGGTATCACGGCTTTTTGCGTTCTTACGAACTATTTTTACATTGCCACACAAAATAAAATATAAAACATTTAGCTTATATGCTATAAATAAACAGATAAAAAGAACTATTTACCATTTACTAAAAAATAAGTATAGTCGCATTGTTGGGATTTAACTTAAAAAAGGATGGTGTAGCTGCAATGAGGAAAATTTCTTTTCTGTTTTTAGCATTAACTTTGGTGCTGCTTACTTTCCCTGCAAGTTCTACGTTCGCCGCTGCTGATTTTCCGAATACGTCGACGAATGGAATGACTGGTTTTGCCGGACAGGCTAAAAGTGAAAATGGAGCTACTAAGCCTGCCACAACAGGGGGAAAAGGCGGTCAGATTATCTATATCAATAATCTAAACGATTTGAAAAACCAGTTAGGGGATTCAACTCCTAAAATTCTGGTCATCGAAAAAAATATCTCTGCCTCCTCTAAAACCGTGGTCAACATTGGTACTAACAAATCGCTCATTGGTTCTTATGCGCAAAACAAACTGGTTAACATTCATTTGAAAACAACAAATAATTCGGGAAATGTGATCTTTCAAAATTTAACTTTTGAGCACAGTGCCAACATTAACGGTAACGATGACATCCAACTTTATCTTACTGCGGGCACAAATTATTGGATTGATCATGTTACGTTTGCAGGTCACAGTTATAATGCAAATGGCTCGGATCTGGACAAACTTTTGTACATAGGCCAATCGGCTGATTATGTAACCATTAGTAACTCCAAATTTGCTAATCATAAATATGGTCTCATTTTGGGATATCCTGATGATGGCAATAAAAATTATGATGGCATGCCCCATATCACGATCGCTAATAATTATTTTGAAAACTTACTTGTACGTGGTCCAGGACTCATGAGATATGGATATTTCCATGTTAAAAATAATTATATTAATAATTTTCAGCTTGCTTATACCATTGCTACGAATGCAAGAATCTATTCTGAGTACAACTACTTGGGAAAAGGTAGTGAAAAGGGCGGTATTCTTGATGATAAAGGCAATGGCGAGTTTAAAGATGTAGGGAGTTTTCCCACCATCAACAATCAAAAATCGCGTGTAACCAACTGGAATCCAAGCAAGAACTATAGCTATCAAGTTCAGACTCCTGAATATACTAAAGAGTTTGTAACGAAATATGCAGGCTCGTCGAATACAACTTTGGTATTTGGAAAATAACGAGGGTTATTTGCAAATGTGTTGTGATCTGCTATACTAACCGCAAGTAATTATCCCATGAAAAGGAAGGTAACCATACGTCCGATGAAGTAAGCACACTGATTTTCCCACTTAACTGCACAGTTACTGGCAGGCGGCTGTAAGCTGCAACGGGAGAAGTGTGTCTGAAAATGAATGTAGGGACGTATGCGTTTATTCCGGAACGGGATTTGGCTTATTCGTTTACGGTGTTATTTTTCATAAGCGTATGTTCTGAAACGATTCATAACAGTCATTCTATATTCCTTGTATGCAAGCCGCAGCCTTCTGCGGCTTTTTTTATTGCTTCCGGGGTCAAAAAACCGGGCTGGGAAAGGATGATCGGTATGAGAACGATTTTGCGTATTCGCAATGTAGTAAAGGATTGGAACGGGACATCTTTATTTGAGAATGTGTCGTTGGATGTGATGGAAGGAGAACGGCTCGCACTGTTTGGAAGAAATGGAGCAGGTAAAACGACGTTATTGCGAATATTGCTGGGAGATGAAGCGCCAACCTCTGGTCAAGTAGAGCATGATTTGCCACTGGAAGAGCGGGGCTGGCTGAAGCAGCAGGATACGGTGGATTGGTCTCGAACCGCACTGGAGGCCGCACAGCAGGCCAGCCCTCGGCATTGGCTCCTCAAGCAAGCGTTGGGACAGCTGGAAGCTGACCTAGCCGATGCTGGGAAGGATATGGAGCATCATCTGGAGCGTTACGGCGAGCTGATGGATGAATACGAACACCTGCAAGGCTTTGCCTGGGAGTCTGAGGTGGAAAAGGCGCTCACTCGAATGGGAATGCCTGTCCAGACGTGGTCCATTGCTTATGGTGACCTGAGTGGCGGACAGAAGACGAGAGTGCGATTGGCCGGACTCATGGTCAGGCAGCCGAAGCTGCTGGTGTTGGATGAGCCGACCAACCATTTGGATGCCGAAAGCTTGCTTTGGCTGGAGCAGTGGCTGTCTACGTATCCGGGAACGCTGCTGTTTGTATCGCATGACAGAGCCTTTTTGGATCGAGTGGCTACGAGTATAGTTGAGCTTGCATCGACAGGTATTGGACGCTATAAAGGCGGCTATAAGGAATATAAAGCGCAAAAGGAGCGGGAACTGCGAGAGCAGGAAGCCAGCTATCGAAAGCAGGAGCTGGCGAAACAGGCACTGGAGGAAACGATTCGAAATTACAGGGAATGGTTTCACCAGGCACATCGTAGCGCATCCAAAGTCGAAGTGGCTATTACACAGAGCTTCTATAAGGCCAAGGCTAAAAAAAATATCTCCCGTTATCATGCGAAAGAAAAAGAACTGGAGCGACTGGAGGCTAACAGGGTAGAACAACCACGTGAAGCTCCGTCTTTGCACATGAAATTAAGTGACAGCGGGTTTCAGGCAAAATATTTGCTGCGTGCTGAGCAGGTTGACTTTAGCTACGACGACCGTATCATTGTGAAAAATCTAAATCTGATCGTTGCACGTGGAGACCGTCTGGCTGTTCGGGGGCCCAATGGAATTGGTAAAACCACACTGCTTCGGTTATTAACAGGTCAACTGGAGCCGCAGACAGGAAAAATCACAGCCAACCCACAGTTGAACATCGGATATTTTTCACAGGAGCTGGAGCAGCTCCCAGAGGATCAAACGTTGCTGGACAGTCTGCTTGCGCTTCCGACGATGACGCAAACAGAAGCGAGAACAGTGTTGGGCTGCTTTCTTTTTGCGAAAGAGGACGTGTTTAAAAGGATCGGGACACTTAGTATGGGAGAAAAATGCAGGGTAGCTTTTCTGCGTCTGTACTTTAGTGGAGCCAATCTGCTGGTGCTGGATGAACCGACGAATTATTTTGACATTGAAACCCGTGAAATTGTAGAGGATTCTTTGCGTAACTATGATGGAGCACTGGTGCTCGTCTCACATGATCGGGAGCTGGTGAGGAGCACGGCAACTCGGTTACTCGATATGAAGCCGGGGGGCAGATATGAAATCTATGAGGGGACAGCCGACGAAAAGCAAGAAGATGAACGGAGCCGTCAACGGGAGCCAGAAGACCAGGAGCGGCGTGAGGAACGTCTTCGATTACAATTGCGTCTTACAGAGTTGATGGGAATGACAGGCACGAATGACGAAAATGAAAAGTTGTTGAGCGAAATCAGGCGCATTCGTGCAAATCTGGAGCGGTTGGATGATCTCGATATCTAAAGGGTTGAAACGTATGCCCTGCTTGCCAAAGCGCGGTAGTTTGCATATAATAATGAACAATAGTTCGAATTTTTGAAAATGTCTTGATGGAGAAGAGTAGACAGTGTCCGATTGAACAGGGAGGAAGCGTCGTAGGATTGAGAGCGTTTCTGCAAATACTGGGCTGTTGAAGTTCGCTCCGGAGCAGTTCCTTGAACCTCAGGCGCCATGTGAATGGCGAATGTGCAAGTAGGGGATACCGGTTCACGACCGTTATAACGTGCAGAGCGAGACGATGATGCATAGCATGAACAATCACCTGTAACTATGTTGCCGTAAGGCAAAACGCCGGGTGAGCTAAGCTTATTGTCTAACGAGGGTGGTACCACGGTCTTTTCGTCCCTTACCGGGAGGAAAGACCTTTTTTTGTTGTCTGAAAAGCTGGATATGAAGAAAGGGGACTGAACAGGCGATGAGCGAAACCATCCAAATGAAGGAACATTTGCTGGCCTTGAAGGAAGAAGCACTGGAAGTATTGGAGAAGGTGGCAACACCTAAGGAGCTGGCTGATCTACGGGTCAAATACTCGGGAAAAAAGGGCGCATTGACTGAAATTTTGCGCGGTATGGGCAAGCTGAGCGCGGAAGAGCGTCCGGTTGTTGGACAGGTAGCCAATGAGGTGCGGGAGGCGATTGAAGAAGTCGTTAACCGTAAGCAAGACGAGTTCACGAAAGCGGAAACGAATGAGCGTCTGCAAGCGGAAAAGATCGATGTTACGCTACCTGGACGCACACTGCCGCAAGGCGGACTGCACCCACTCAACAAAGTGATTGAGCAAATCGAGGATATTTTTACAGGCATGGGATATCGAGTGGCTGAGGGTCCACAGGCTGAGACGGATTATTATAACTTCGAAGCATTGAACCTGCCTAAAAATCACCCCGCACGCGATATGCAGGATTCATTTTACCTGACTGAGGATCTGTTGATGCGTACCCATACGTCACCAGTTCAGATTCGCGCGATGGAAGCGATGAAGGGCGAAACACCTATTAAGGTTATCTGTCCGGGTACGGTTTTCCGACGTGATGATGACGATGCAACACATTCTTTTCAATTCCACCAGATTGAAGGGCTTGTCATTGGAAAAGACATTCGCATGAGTGATTTGAAAGGAACCTTACTTCAATTTGCACGCGAAATGTTCGGAGAATCGACCGAAATCCGTTTGCGCCCAAGCTTCTTTCCGTTCACAGAGCCGAGTGCTGAAGTAGACGTAACTTTTGTGAAGAAAAATGGCGAACGCGTGTGGATTGAAATTTTGGGCTGTGGCATGGTCCATCCGAAAGTGCTAGAGATGGGCGGTTTTGATCCCGAGGTGTACAGCGGCTTTGCATTCGGTATGGGTGTAGAGCGGATTGCTATATTGAAATACGGTATCGATGATATTCGTCATTTTTATAACAGTGACCTGTCGTTCCTGAAACAGTTTGCGCGTCAATAAACAACTATATCAAGGGAAGTGAACCCATATGAAAGTATCATTCGAGTGGCTGTCCGAGTATGTATCGCTGGATCAGGTAAGCGCGGAGGATCTGGCAGAGAAAATCACCCGTTCGGGCATAGAAATTGATGAGGTCGAGCAGCGCAATCAAGGGATTACTGGCGTCGTTGTCGGCTATGTTAAAAGCAAGGAAAAGCATCCTGATGCTGATAAGCTGAATGTATGTATTGTCGATGCAGGTCAGGAGGAAGATCTGCAAATCGTGTGCGGTGCCAAAAACGTGGATGCAGGTCAAAAGGTTCCTGTTGCAGTTGTAGGTGCCAAGTTGCCGGGAGATTTCCACATTAAAAAGGCCAAGCTGCGTGGTGTAGTATCCATGGGTATGATCTGCTCGGCCAAAGAACTGGGCATGAATGACAAGCTGCTTCCAAAGGAATTGCAAGAAGGTATTTTGGTGCTGCCTGAGGATGCTGAAATTGGTATGCCAATTACGAAGCTGCTGGCGCTGGATGATCAGGTGCTGGATTTTGATCTGACACCCAATCGTTCGGATTGCCTGAGCATGCACGGAGCAGCATATGAAGTGAGTGCGATTCTGGGACGTGATATTTCGCTGGCTGATCCGGCTAAGGATCTGGTGGA
Source organism: Paenibacillus sp. SEL3 (assembly GCF_054602585.1). Lineage (NCBI taxonomy): Bacteria > Bacillati > Bacillota > Bacilli > Caryophanales > Paenibacillaceae > Paenibacillus > Paenibacillus sp. SEL3. The sequence continues at coordinate 4,838,021 of NZ_CM137725.1, forward strand.
AATTAGCGATGCAGCGGCAGATCATCTGTCTGTGAAGGTAGATACTCCTGAACTGTGTACGCACTATGCGGCCCGTTATATTACAGGTGTAAAAGTGGGGGCTTCCCCATTATGGATTCAAAACCGTCTGATGGCGGCAGGTGTTCGTCCCATCAACAACATCGTAGATATTACGAACTACGTCATGCTGGAATACGGTCAGCCGTTGCATGCTTTTGATGCGGATAAGCTGGAAAATGGAAATATTGAAGTTCGACTCGCTCGTGCAGGCGAAACATTGATTACACTTGATGATCAGGAGCGTAAGCTGGAGCCGCATATGCTGCTGATTACAGACGGTGTGAAACCAATAGCATTGGCAGGCGTGATGGGTGGAGCCAACTCCGAGGTTACGGATGCGACGGTCAGCATTGCGCTGGAATCTGCGAAGTTTGACGGCGGTACAGTTCGCAAAACGTCTCGTCAACTTGGACTGCGTTCAGAAGCAAGTCTGCGTTTTGAAAAAGAGGTTGATCCAGGCGCTGTTGTGCCTGCTGTGAATCGTGCAGCTGCGCTGATTCAGCGTTATGCAGGAGGCACTGTACACCAGGGCATCGTAGAATCTGCGTCTGCAAAAGCTGAAAACCGCATTATCAAGCTGTCGCTAGATAAAATAAACCGATATTTGGGAACCGAACTGTCGCTGCTTGAGGTGAAAACGATTTTCGGTAGACTTCATTTCGGATGTGGCGACGCAGAGCAAGGGGTACTGGAAGTTCAAGTTCCTACACGCCGTGGAGATATCACCATTGACGTGGACTTAATCGAAGAGGTTGCTCGTCTGTATGGTTACGACAATATCCCGACCACGCCGATTGAAGGTCCTACAACTCCGGGAGCTTTGACAGCATCACAATCATTGCGCCGCTCCCTGCGCAGATTGCTGGCTCATGGTGGCTGGCAGGAGACGATCAGCTACTCTTTTGTACATCCGCAAAGTACGGGGTTATTTAATGCCCTGACAGAAGGCAGCCATCCGGTACGTTTGGCTATGCCTATGAGCGAAGACCGTAGTGTTTTGCGTACGAGTATCATTCCGCAGATGCTGGATACAGCGGTGTATAACATGAACCGGAAGCAAGACAATCTGGCGATTTTCGAGATGGGAACAGTATTTTATACAGAGGAACAAACATTAACCCGCCAGCCGCAGGAAATTCAAGTGCTGAGTCTGTTGTTGACTGGGGTTCGCCGTGAAAAACAATGGAATATTGGTGCTGAAAAGGTTGATTTCTTTGATATTAAAGGCGCGCTTGAAACGGTGTTTGACTATTTCGGATTGAGTGCCAGCATTCGTTATGTCGCTGACCAACCGCAAAGCTACCACCCGGGCCGTTCCGCTTCGGTATGGCTGGATGTGAATGGAAGCTCTCAACGGATCGGTACCCTTGGGCAGATTCATCCGGAGCTCCAACAATCTTATGGGCTGAACGATACGTATGTTGCAGAAATTGCGTTGCAACAGGTCATTGAACACGCAAACTCTCATATTCAGTTCAGAGAGCTGGCTCGCTTCCCATCCGTGGAACGTGACATTGCCCTCGTGGTCAATAAAGACGTTGAGGCAGGCGAACTGCTTCGTGTTATTCACGCTGCAGGCGGAGAGCTGTTGCAGGATGCACGAGTGTTTGATGTATTTACAGGCAGTAAGCTTGGTGAAGATAAGAAGAGCGTAGCTATCTCTCTGACCTATCGTCACTGGGAACATACGTTGACGGATGAAGAGATCAATGCGGCGCATACTCCTGTCGTTACGTCTCTGGAACAAACTTTTGGAGCGGAATTGAGAAAGTAGCAGGAAATGCGGGAAGCCGTATCGAATCTTAGTGACAGAGGTTCGATACGGCTTTTTGGCCTATCATCATAGGAGCTCTCTTACTCTGATAATTACCCGCTGCGGGGAAGCCGGACTAATAAGGTTGAACGCTTCACGGAAGGCGGGTTACCATAGTACCGGACACACCTTAGAATCAACATACAGTAGTATTGAAGGAGGGCATAATTGTGACTACACCAGATCGTACTCGCGTCACTGTAGAGATCTACGGTACTTCTTATAAACTCGTCGGCAGCAATACCGATTATATGAAGCAGGTTGCCAATTACGTGGATGAGCGTATGCACAGCATTTCTCAAGCTCATTCGCGTCTGGATATGCCCCGAATTGCCGTGCTGGCTGCGGTTCATATGGCAGAAGAAGCTGTACAAATCCAGGAAATTCAGAGTCATATGAACCGCTTAGCAGCGGAACGAGCAGAGCTCCGGGGAGATCTGGCGCAACTCCAGACAGCTCTAGGGGAACAACAGCAGAAAAATACAGATATGCATCAATCTCTTATTCAACTGAAGGAAGAAAAGGAAGCAACGCAGAAAAAGCTGATGGAAACCGAATCTGTATCAGCGAAGGAGATTGCCCAATTGAGGGCAAAGCTGGAACAGCAGGAGAAAAAAGCGGTTGAACTTGAAAATGGACAAAAACAAGCTAAACGTGAATTGGAGGAGTCCCGTCAAGAAGCTTCTCGCAAGCTGAAAGAGCAGCAGGAGGCGGCCAATGCGCGTATCCGGCAGATAGAAGAGCAGATGAAGAAGGAAGTATTTGAAGCGGCTAAACAGGCTGAAGCCAAGCTGTCAGCTGCAGAGAAGACTCATCAGGAGCAAAAGCGCACAGAACTGGACAAGCTGCGATCTGCTTTGCAGCAAGAGCATAGCAAGAAGGTAAGCGAATGGCAAACTAAGTGCTCCGGACTGAATGAGCAGCTGGAGCAGGAACGTAAACAGGCTGAATTGGCGTTGAATGAAGAAAAGCTCCAGCATCAAGAAGCGCAGAAACGAGCTGATGAAGCTGCACTGGAGCAGGAGATTCGGGTCGAGGAGCTTCAGGAACAATTAGAACAAGTACAGGCAGGCAGTACAGAGCTTTCTTCTCGTCTGGGAGAGGCTCAAGAGCAAGCAAGAGTACTGAAGGAACAACAGTCCGAGCTGGAGTCTGTGCTGGAAACACAGCGACAGGCTGCGATAGAGCGAGAGCAGGCAGATACGCTTGCACGTGAAGAATTGCAAAGTCGATATGGTCAATTAGAAGCTGAAGCCAAGGCTAAGCAGCAGCAGACGGCTAAGTTGGAGGAAGAACAGCGGCGGATGCAGAAGCTGTTGGAGCAAGCTCACGTATCTTCTCGCAAGCTACAAAGTGAGCTGGCTACGCTAGCTGAAAGCGAGAAGTCATGGAAGAAGCTTGCAGAAGAACGACAGGTGGCAGTTGATGAACTGGAGCTCTCCCTGCTGGAAGCACGTGAGCAGAAGGAAGAAATACAAGTGCAATTACAGCACGCAGCGGCTGAGCTCGAAGCTATTAATGATAAATTTGCTTCACAACAGCAACGGCTAGTTCAACTCGAAGCGAGAATCAAGGAGCTTTCACCTGAGCTGATTCGCGTTCAGGATGAGCTTGAGAAAGCCAAAGTCCGAGAGCAAGAGGGAACTAAGGCGTATCAATCGCTTCAGGAGCAATATGGAAGCATGAAGAGCCGAGCTGGACAGCTGGAGCAAAATATCAAGCAGCTCCAGCAGGAAAATCGAGAACGGCGGAGTGAACTGGAACGTGCTGAGGAAGAATCCCTGGAATGGCAGCTTAAATACGATCAGTTGAAGGCTGAAGCGGAACGTTTGGAAGCCGAAGATGCTGCCCGTAAGGAAGAATTTGCTTCTTGGGAGCGGGAAATAGCGGTAACGGTTCAACAAAAGGAACAGCTTCAGGAGGAGATTCGTTTGGCTGTTGAAACTGCCAAAACGGCGAAGGCTGAACAGCAGTCCATAGAGCAGGAACGAATGGCCTTGCAGTCTGAATTGGACGAAGTGGGTCAAAAATATGAAATGGCGGCGCATCAGCTTCGTCTGTTGCAAGTACAACAGGACGTAGATCGGGAAAATACGGAGAAGATTTCTACGGAATTACGTCAATTACAGGAAGAATACACCAAGCTTCAAACTGAGTATAATGAATGGATTGAACTTATCGAACAGGATCAGTAGATACGGATTATACATGTAAGGCAATCCCCGGCTGCTCATCGCCGGGGATTGTTTGTTTATTGTATCCACTCAGAGGTGTAAATGACAAAAAGCTGTCCTTTGGCAGATGAATTCTGCTTCGGGACAGCTTTGCCAGAAGCGATTACTGAAATTAATTCCCGTTTTTGCGACCGGCTTCAAACGGTGTCGATACCGGAATGAACAGGTCGATAATCCCGATAACCAATGCAGCGAGCAATGCACCCAGAACGGAAACACTGACATGAGCGACGACATATTGAGCGACCCAGATCACCAGAGCGCTCACAAGAAAACCTACGATACCGCGTCCAAATGGGGAGACGCGTCGACCAAACACCGCCTCGACGATATAGCCAATCAAGGCAATGACAATGGCTAGGATCAGCGCGCTCCAAAAGCCGCCTACACTAAATCCGGGAACGATCCAGCTTACGACCATCAGCACCAGAGCGGCAACGATGAAACGTACAATGTGCCCGAGAATGCTCACGGAATAACCTCCTTTGTTTTTTGAATCAGGGTTAGACAAAGGTTAGTGTGTGGCATGAAGAGCTTTCTTATGTGTAAAACAGAGTTGGCAAATAGCGTAAGTTTGCTGCTTTCGGTATAATATAGATATAAGTGAAAGGAGTAGTGAAGTTGGACTCTAAAATTTTCAAAACCCTTGAATATCAAAAAATTCTAAATAAACTAAGTCACTATGCCCAAACGGCAACGGGACAACAGACAGCCCTTCGGCTACAGCCCAGCGATGATTTGGAGCATATCAAGAAAATGCTGAAAGGTACGGATGAGGCCTATGCTGCTGATCGCCTCAAAGGAGTGCCTTCATTTAACGGAGTAGTGGATATCACTCCGGCGGTGAAGCGTGCCCGTATTGGTGGAACATTAAGCCCGCATGAGTTGCTTGGCATTCGGACAACGGTTCAGGCCGCACGCCGTATACAAGTATACGTGACAAGTTTGCATGAAGAAAATCCTGTCGAAACATTGCTGTATTGGAGTGAGCAGCTTTCGGAGCAGAGAGGTTTAGAAAACTCCATCAAAGGCTGTATTGACGAAAATGCAGAAGTGTTGGATTCTGCCAGCACAGAGCTTTCACAAATCCGTCGGGAGCTGCGCTCGGGAGAAGTGCGTATTCGTGAGAAGCTGGATTCCATGATTCGTTCCTCAACTGTATCCAAAATGCTTCAAGATCAGTTGATTACGATTCGTGGAGATCGGTTTGTGATCCCGGTTAAGGCCGAATACCGTTCTTATTTTGGCGGAATTGTTCATGATCAATCCGGGTCAGGTGCAACATTGTTTATCGAGCCTGAATCTATCGTAGCCATGAACAATAAGCTGAGGGAAACAAGGCTGAGAGAAGAGCGTGAAATTGAAGTCATTTTACAAAAGCTGACCGCACTTGTCGCAGAACAAGCGGATATGTTGCTGTATGATGTGGACGTTTTGGGCAATCTTGATTTTATTTTTGCAAAAGCGCGTCTCGCCCGTGAAATGAAGGCAACCTTGCCTTTAATGAATGACCGAGGGTACTTGAAGCTGAAAAAAGGCAGACATCCTCTAATTCCGTTGGAGCAGGTCGTTCCCATAGATGTGGAGCTGGGCAATTCATACACCTCCATTATCGTTACCGGACCGAACACAGGGGGGAAAACCGTTACCCTGAAAACCATTGGCCTGCTTAGTTTGATGGCGATGTCTGGACTGTTTGTACCTGTCGAGGATGAAAGCCAGCTGTGTGTATTTGATGCAATCTATGCTGATATTGGTGACGAGCAGAGCATTGAGCAAAACTTAAGTACATTTTCCAGCCACATGACCAATATCATTAGCATCCTGAAAAATATGACGCCCAAAAGTCTTGTATTGCTTGACGAAGTGGGGGCAGGAACGGACCCCGCGGAAGGTTCGGCTTTGGCTGTGTCCATTTTGGAGCATATACATGCCATGGGTTGCCGTATGGTTGCGACGACTCACTATAGTGAATTGAAGGCGTATGCCTACGAGCGTAAAGGAATTATTAATGCAAGCATGGAGTTTGATGTCGCTACATTAAGCCCGACTTACCGCCTTCTGGTCGGTGTCCCCGGACGAAGTAACGCATTTGCCATTGCCGAGCGATTGGGATTGCCAGGGCGCATTTTAGACTATGCCCGTGGTGAGGTAACAGAAGAAGACCAGCGCGTTGAGCACATGATTGCGTCACTGGAGCAGAACCGTTTGACAGCTGAGCAAGAACGGGAAAAAGCGGAGCAGTTGCGTAAAGAAATGGAAGCATTGCGTAGCCGTCATCAGATGGAGCTGGATAAGCTGGAGTCCCAACGGGACCGTATGCTGGAAAAAGCTGAGGATGAAGCAAGAGTTCTCGTGGATAAGGCTCGTAGCGAAGCTGAGAAAATCATTACTGATTTGCGTAAATTGGCTCAGGAAGAAGGGGCTTCGGTTAAGGAGCACAAGCTGATTGCAGCTCGCAGAGAACTGGATGAGGCTGAACCGAAGCAACGCAAGAAAAGTACTGTCAAACGCCCGGCCGCTACGCGTACTCGTTCTATCATGGCTGGCGATGAAGTATCCGTTCACAGTCTGAATAAAAAAGGCCACGTGGTTGAACTGTCCGGTACCAAGGAAGCTGTGGTTCAATTGGGGATCATGAAGATGAAGGTCAGTCTGGATGATCTGGAACTACTGCAACCTGCCCAAACAACGACTCCAAGAGTTCAAAAACCAGTCACTGGCGTTAAACGGACACGGGATGATAACGTACGAAGTGAACTTGATCTTCGGGGGGCGAACGTGGAGGAAGCCTTGATGGAAGTGGACCGCTTCATGGATGAAGCGTTTCTGGCCAATCTGGGTCAGGTACACATTATTCATGGCAAAGGTACGGGTATTCTGAGAACCGGTATTCAGGAGTACCTCCGCAAGCATAAACATGTGAAAAGCTACCGTATCGGTAATTACAATGAAGGCGGCACAGGCGTAACCGTTGCTGAATTGGAATAGCTATGGGTTGCCGGCTTTGCTCGGGAACGCTTGGTAGAACGGGAGGGACGAAGTGAAGATGGCGATTGATGAATTGCTGTCACATCCGTTGGGGATGATGCTGGGTTATTTCTCGGTGGCGGTGCTGGAGCTAATTGTATTTTTGTCGTGTTTTGAGCTGGTAACCCGCTATAAATGCTGGGAAGAGATCAAGCGCGGCAATGTTTCAGTAGCCATGGCTACGGGAGGGAAAATGTTCGGTATTTGCAACGTGCTCCGCTTTGCAATGGAAGCCAAATCCAGCGTGTACGATACGATGATTTGGTCGTTCGTTGGCTTTTTACTGCTACTTGCGGCGTACTTTCTTTTTGAGTTTCTGACACCGGTATTTTCTATCGATCAACAGATTAAAGAGGATAACCGTGCTGTCGGCTTGTTCTCCATGATTATTTCAATATCGTTATCTTATGTGATCGGTGCCAGTGTAACTTGACACATCCTGTATACTAGAGCTTGGTATACGCTTGGAACGGAAGGATGATAAAGCTTGGAAATGACTATTTGTCCATGGTGTAACATGGAAATTATTTGGGATGAAGAATTGGGCCCTGAGGAAGAGTGTCCCTATTGCCATAATGATCTGAAAGGTTACTCTGACATCACCGATGATGAAGAGGAGTCTGTTTCTCCACCTGTTCATAGACATGCCGGCGAGCATGGACATGAAGAGACAAAATATGATCATTCGGCTTCTGTAACCCCGGTACCACACTCTCATGGAAAAGAAGACCTGAAGGGTTATCGTACATTGAGTATTCAGCTCGGTGATGAAGAGGAGCAGGATATTTTATATGAGGCAGAGGATGAAATCGTAGTTGATAAACCAGTTGATGCACCGTTGTTGCAGGATAATGAGCTTCATAAGCTGCCTGTGCTGCATACTTTGCAAAAATTTGAAGAAAGCGGTGCGGATCTGATGGCTTATGAACAAGGCGCTGAACAAATACTCGACAGACAAGATGAGGTTCTTGAATGCTTCCAATGTGGAGAATACATGCTGCATGCGGGTTCGCAAACCGTAACTAGAGAAGGCTTTGAACCGTCGATGTCGCCAGCACTTGGCAAACCTGTTCTGGACTTGCCATTCGTCTTGAATGTTTATGTTTGTCCTAGCTGTTTTCATGTCCAGCACACATTGTCAGAGAATGACCGACTGCGGATGCTGGAGAAGCTCAGCGGTATTTCCAACAATTAAATAGCAATCCCCCGGATAGGCTCAAGCTCAATACGGGCATCTTAATCGAAGAAATCTTTGAACAAGCTGGCTTGAAATAAGCTGATTGGTGATTTTTCGGTTAGGGGGAACTGCATTGAAATCAAACCTGAACGGACAATCCATTCTGCTATTAAGCTTGAATGGATTGTTTGTGTTTGCAGCAGCATTGTCAGGCACATTTCTCAACGTATATTTATGGAAGAGCAGGCAGGATTACGCGATGATTGGCTGGTTTAATGTCAGCCAACAAATTGCGCTGGGAATTATGGTCTGGGTGGCTGGGAAATGGGTCAAGGAACATAACAAAATGAATGCCCTGCGCGTGGGGACAGCACTGTCCGGTCTGTTTTATTTAATCGTGTTATATACGGGACCGCAGGCTGTAAACTACATATGGCCGCTCGGAATGTTATTGGGTGCAGCATTAGGTTTATTCTGGCTGGCGTTTAATGTCATTTTTTTCGAAGTCACAGATCAGGCAAGTCGCGATCATTTTAACGGATGGGTCGGTCTGCTGGGTTCGTTTTCCGGTATCGTGGGTCCTTGGCTGTCTGGTTGGATTATTGCTCGTATGGAGGATGATGCGGGTTATCGAGTAATATTCAGTATTTCCTTAGCTTTTTATGTCGTAGGAGTGGTACTTAGTTTCTTTCTTCGCAAGCGTAAGCCGACAGGAAACTACAATTGGAAGGAGCCTAAGCAACGATTGTCACAAAAAGGGAGCATGTGGCGTCCCTTGTCGTTATCGCTTGTTACCCAGGGCATCCGTGAAGGGGTTTTTGCCTTCCTGATTACGCTGCTCGTGTATGTAGCTACTCAACAGGAATGGAAGCTGGCACAGTTTTCACTTATCACCTCGGCGGTTTCATTTTTCAGCTTTTGGGCTGTCGGAAAATGGCTCAAGCCACACTATCGCTCGGCTGGTATGCTATTGGGTGCTGTATTGTTGGTGATTGCGCTGTTACCCTTATTATGGCGTATGGAGTATATCACGCTACTGATTATGGGGATCGGCACCGCTATATTCCTGCCCTTGTATTTAATTCCTATGATCTCAGCGAGTTTTGATTTAATGGGTACGAGTGAAGGAGATGCGAATCAGAGAGTGGAACTGGTTGTACTGCGTGAACTGTGCTTAATGGTAGGCCGGTTGACCGGGACACTCATTTTCTTGGGCGTCCTAAGTATCAGCAAGGCTCCTACAGCGATGATTTGGTTGTTGATTGGACTTGCATTAATGCCAGTGATCGGCTGGTTTTTTATGCGAAATGTGCTGAAGATGGAACAGAAGACAAAGCGAAGCAATTCTCATTCCCATGCACAACGCTGGCGCAAGCAAACGGAATAACAGGAAAATTCGATACAAAAAGAACCTCAGAATTCACTTATATAGGCGAAAGGAGGTTCTTTTTGTATTCATATGTTAAACCATTGGTTTTGTTGCTTCTGGCGAGGGTTTGGTCGTACGGGTCAGAGAATACAGCTCCATTTCAGGTCGGTGTGTGCCCGTCAGTTCATCAGCCAATAGCTGTGCGGCCATCATATTCGTAACCGTCCCATTTCCCCCGTAACCCTCCAAGAAATAGCAGTTTGGAAAACGCGGATGTGGACCAATATACGGCAAGCCGTCGTGAGAGGAGCCGAATACAGCCGCCCAAGCGTAGTCGATCTGAAATGGCACACTGGGAAAATGCTCCTGTAGTGCTTGCAGCAGCTTTTGTTGTTGGTGTAGTAGCCTGATTTCACGTTGGTTGGCGTCCAATACAGGTTCATCCAAACCACCAATAATGATACGTCCTTCCGGTGTGGAGCGCATATATAGATAAGGACGGGCCGTTTCCCAGATCAGACACTGCTCATGCCACAAGGGAGCATCTCCGATTGGATTGGTGGCGATAGCATAAGAGCTTTGCAGAACGGCTCCCTGATCGGTTTTAATCTCTTGTGTTTCATAACCCGTTGCAAAAATGATTTTTTTCGCTCGGATCATTCCACCGCTGGTATGACAAACGACTTCATTTTCATTGAATTCAAAATGCTTGGCTTCCGTATGCTCATATAGGCGTACACCGAGACGGCTGGCGGATTGCAATAGTCCTTGGGCAAACAAAAATGGATTAACCTCAGCATCTTCGTGTGTGTACAAGGCTGCCGGTTTTCGAAAAGGAAATCGGGTAGCCACTTGTTGCTCATCCCAGTACTCCACTGGAAATCCAAACCGGGTTAGCTGTTTGTACTCTTCCTGAAGCACCTGTACATCTTCTAGTGTACTTGCATAGTACAGGCTGCTTCGCCGAATAAAGGAAGGGTCTGTATCCAGTGTGGCAGCCAGCTTATCTAACTGATCTAGTGCATCCTTGCACATGCGGTAAAACAGTACACCGTTCGTTTCACCAAACGTATTGATGAAAGAGGTTAAGGTCTTGTCATTGCTGTATTGCAGCAGGCCAGTATTGGCCGAAGAGCTTCCAGTTACCAGTTTGCGTTTGTCAATAACCACGGTGTCTACCTGTCGTTCTCCCAATAACCGGGAGCAGATGGCCCCCCCCATCCCTCCCCCGATGATCAATACATCACAATTTAAATCCTCTGCCAAAGGCGGAAAATCCAGCGCCTGCTCCAATGTATTCGGCCAATATGTATTCCCGCTTATCAACTCCATATAAAATAGCACTCCTCATAGGCAATATGTAGTATTTCTTATGTGTACATAGTATTTCGCCAAACGGACAAGATAACCAGCGTGCAACAAAACTTTTAAGGAGGCACAGAGATTATGCAATCTACGAACATGCAACCCCTGTCAGGCAAAGAGCTGGAGTACATCGTGGACTCCATCTCCAATGAAGAACTACTACTCAAACAATGTGCGGCCACAGCGGCGTCTATTCAGCACCCAGCCATCCAACAAGCCTGTTTACAACTGGCAAGAACTCATGAGCACCACTTGAATCTGCTTTCCAATGCCCTGCAACAGCATCAGCAGCTTGCTCCAATGCAACCGCAGCAGTAATTATGGATTACCAATAAAGGAGGTATGACAGAATGTATTCACAAAACAATATGTCATTTATGCCCGAAGAAGATTTGCTCTATACCATTCTTGCTGATATGAAACGTACAGTGCGCGAATACACAACGGCGACGACAGAATCCAATTGTCCGTCTGTGCGTCAGATGTTCACCGACCTTACGAATGATACATTGCGTCTGCAAGGTGATTTGTATCATCTGATGAGCCAAAATAATATGTACGCCACTCCAACTAAAGCACTGCGCATCGATTTGGACAAACAGATTCAAGAAGCTCGCAAGACCCAACAAGAATGCCAACAGTTCATTCAGCAAAAGTCGACATCCGCGGGAGTATATGGTCAATCTATGCACCAGCAAGGCCAGTCTACACACCAAAACAACCCTTATTATATGTAAACGGGATTTTCTGTTTTTGAAGCAGATTCCCATAACAGCCGTCCACCTGCCGGGTTTACCGGAGTGGACGGTTTTTCTTTGCAGGTTTAAAGTGCGTATTGTATGATGTATAGTAATCTCTTTCGATGGAGGCCTTATGTAGAATGACAGAGCTGAATGAATTGAAATTAAAAGTGCTGGAATTGTTAAAAGAAGATGCAAGAAGAACACCGACTTTATTGGCTACTATGCTGGGGGTTGACGAGCAGGATGTACGCATCTCAATGAAAGAGCTCGAAGACCAACACGTGATTGTCAAATATGCCGCTGTAGTTAATTGGGACAAAGTCGACGACGAAAAGGTTACCGCTTTGATCGAAGTGCAAATTACACCCGAGCGTGGAAGAGGCTTTGAAGGGATTGCAGAACGGATTTATTTGTATCCGCAAGTTAAATCGGTCTATCTCATGTCCGGAGCATACGATTTGCTGGTAGAGGTTGAAGGCCGCAATCTTCGTGAGGTCGCTAACTTTGTGTCGGAGAAACTGTCGCCTATTGATTCGGTCTTGTCTACCAAGACTAATTTTACGCTTAAAAAATACAAGCAGGACGGAATTATCTTTGAGGACCATCAGGAAGATAATCGTCTGATGATTTCGCCGTAAAGGAAGATCATGATGAATCTCAAAACAGAAGCATTTACCGACAGTAACAAAGCTATGAGTTCCTATTTGTCCCCGTTGGTGCGCGAGATCCCATCTTCGGGTATTCGTAAGTTTTTTGACTTGGTGGGTGGCAACAAGGATATTATTACCCTTGGTGTAGGCGAACCGGATTTTACAACCCCTTGGCATATGCGGGAAGCCTGTGTCTATTCATTAGAGCGAGGTTTTACCAGCTATACGTCTAATGCGGGAACGCCAGAACTGCGTGAAGCGATCAGTGATTATCTGAATGAGCAATTTGAAGTCCGTTATGATCCTAAAAATGAGATTATCGTGACCGTTGGGGGAAGCGAGGCGATTGATCTTGCTTTGCGTGCGTTAATTGTACCTGGCGACGAAATTCTCGTGCCCGAACCGTGCTACATTTCATATTCTCCAATCACTGCAATTGGAGGCGGGATTCCGGTAGGTATTGAAACCTTTGCTAAGGATGAATTCAAGCTGACGGCTGAGGCGCTGGAGGCAAAAATTACACCTAAATCCAAGGTGCTGATTTTATGCTATCCGAGCAATCCAACTGGGGCTACGATGACTTATGAAGATTGGCTTCCGATTGCCGAAGTCGTGGAAAAGCATGATTTGATCGTCATTTCTGATGAAATTTATGCTGAATTGAATTATGGAGAGAAGCACGTCAGTTTTGCGGCTATGCCTGGTATGATGGATCGTACAATTCTCGTCAGTGGTTTTTCCAAAGCCTTCGCCATGACAGGTTGGCGTATTGGATATACATGCGGACATCCCGATCTGATTGCCGCTATGCTCAAAATCCATCAGTACACCGTAATGTGTGCGCCTTCTATGGGGCAAGTTGCGGCACTGGAAGGGTTGCGGAATGGTTTGGGTGAGAAAGATCGTATGGTAGAAGCCTATAATCAGCGTCGCCGTCTGATGGTTGAAGGGTTTCGGGAAATCGGCCTGGAGTGCCATGAGCCAAGAGGGGCTTTTTACGTTTTCCCTAGTATTCAAAGCACGGGACTCAGCTCAGATGAATTTGCACAGCGTCTTTTGGCAGAGGCTAAAGTTGCGGCTGTACCAGGTAATGTGTTCGGTTTGGGAGGCGAAGGCTATCTTCGTTGCTCATACGCGACTTCTGTTGCTCAGCTGACGGAGGCACTGGATCGGATTGGTCATTTTGTAGAAAAAGTAAGAAAAGAAGGTTAAAATTATTTTTTTATGGGTAATTCATAAAAAATAGTCTTTTATTTCTAATTTCTATGCTATAATTTGAAATCGATAGCAGGAAGTTCAATTTTTCAATTGTAGGAGGAATGCTCATGTCATATGTTGGATTTAATTCGTCTAGTTCAATAGGATACGACATTTCTCTGGAAGATGAAATTTTGTTCCTGCGCAATGAGATGATGCGGACGTTTCAGAAAGAGCAGTCCTTCACCTCTGATCTTGTCATCGAGATCAGTTGCAAGCTCGATTTGAAAATCAATGAATATATGAAGCTGTATGGTACGGAATGCAAGGTTTAACTGTGTGAAGTCAGCCAAATGTAAGAAGAAGGCCGTCGAGCCTTCTTTTTTTGCGTTCACAACTTATGATATATTAATGGCATGGAAGAGGGGGCGTACATATGAGAGCGGGGCTAAAAAGGCTATCGCCGTGGATCATCGGAATGCTGACACTTGTATTATTGGCTGGATGTGGGGGACGGGACAAGGACAGCTTCTCCATTTTTATTATGGATAAAGGGGATGCTTCAGTCATCCGTGAGGAGCTGGCACAAAAGCTTAAGGATAAGCTGGGCGAACAGGCTCCGACTATTGAGATTTCAGTCAGTCCGCTGTATAACCAGCAGAAGCTGGTTGTAGAATATGCGGCCGGGGAGCATGATCTGTTTCTTTTGCCGGAAGAGGACATGAAGCTGTATGGACAGAATGGTTCGAATCTGCCGTTAGATGATGCTTTTGACAAGAAGACGTATGCCCGGGGCGTGTTCGAGGGCGGCGTATTTAAGAAGAAGGGGCAGGAGGAAGAAGGAACAGATGTGAGCAAGGAAACTCATTTGTTCGGAATTCCGGTGGAGCAGATGAAGATGTTTAAGGAGCTAAAATATAACTCCAAAACATTATTTGCTACCGTTCCGCCTCGTACAAGCAATAAGGAAGAAGCCATCAAGGTGCTGAAAGCACTTACGGAATGATAAAGGGGATGAAATGGAATGGGAATCTATACTAGAACAGGTGATGAAGGACAAACTTCTGTGATCGGCGGTCGAGTGTCCAAAGATGATGATCGTGTGGAAGCGTACGGAACAATTGACGAGCTGAACAGCTTTGTAGGACAAGCCATCAGCTTTGCCGAAGGGGAAGAGTTTGCGGATATTCGGACTCAATTGGAAGAAATACAGCAGGAGCTGTTTGATTGTGGTTCGGATTTGGCATTTGTTAAAATCAGTGAAAGCAAATATAAGGTGAAGGACGAGCTGGCAGAGCGTCTGGAAGGTTGGATTGATGCATGTCAGGAGGAAAATCCGAAGGTGGAGCGTTTTATTATACCAGGTGGTAGCACATTATCCTCAACGCTTCATGTATGCCGTAC
Source organism: Paenibacillus sp. SEL3 (assembly GCF_054602585.1). Lineage (NCBI taxonomy): Bacteria > Bacillati > Bacillota > Bacilli > Caryophanales > Paenibacillaceae > Paenibacillus > Paenibacillus sp. SEL3. Next base: position 4,853,063 of record NZ_CM137725.1, read on the forward strand.
GGTTTGCCGACGCGCAGAACGCCGTGCGGTTACACTAGGTAAACATACGGACATCAATCCGGCGGTACGTCGGTATTTAAACCGCCTTTCCGATTATTTCTTTGCCGTCGCTCGCACAGCGAATGTCCGTCAGGGCGTACCCGATGTCGAATATGTGCGCAGCAAAAAAGTGTTCCGCAAATAAGGAGGCAACCGGGAATTTGTGATGAGCTTGTACTATGAACCTATCGTATATACGATCCCTCCGGAGGAGGAGGGCATGCTGTTGAAGACTATTTTACAAAAACGTATGAACATTTCTCGAAAGTTAATATCCAAACTCAAGCTGACCGAGCAAGGTATTATGCTGAACGGGACGCGTGTGTACATCAGCGTAAAGGTGAAATCCGGGGATCGAGTAGAAATTCGCATGGAGCGCGAGCGTTCTGATGATATTTTACCTGAACCCATTCCTTTTGAGATATTGTTTGAGGATGAACATCTGTTAGTGGTGAATAAGGCGGCGGGCATGATTGTCCATCCGACTCATGGTCATTACACAGGAACACTGGCTAACGGGGTTGTGCATTATTGGCAGACCAAGGGGGAGCTGTTCCGGTTTCGTCCTGTTCATCGTCTTGATCAGGAGACGACGGGGGTGCTGGTCGTAGCCAAAAATCCATATGTACACCAGCATATTTCTGAACAGATGATTGCGGGAACGGTGGATAAGCGCTATACGGCTCTGGTGCATGGGCGCCCTGAGCTGCAGGAAGGTAAGGTAGACGGACCGATTGACCGCAACCCGGATGATCCGCATTTGCGTATGGTGACTCCGGATGGTTATCCTGCCCTTACGCTGTATAAGCTGGAGGAAGTGTGGAACGGGGGAAGCCGTATCGGACTAAAGTTGGAATCCGGGCGTACGCACCAAATTCGAGTGCATATGACTTATATCGGCTGCCCGTTGATCGGAGATAAAATGTACCGGATTACACCTGATGATGCTGCGCAACGTGAGCGATATGATCAGCTTGATGTCAAGATGCCTCGACAAGCCTTACATGCTTCAGAGCTGTCCTTGGTGCATCCTGTGACCGGGGAGCGAATGACGTTTTGCGCTCCTCTACCGGACGATATGGCTGAAATGCAGGAGCTTTTAAGAGAAAACCAAATGGAGGTTAAACTAGCGATGAGCCAACTGAAAGTATATCAGTATTCTAAATGCAGTACCTGCCGTAATGCAGTGAAATGGCTGCAAAACAAGGGGCATGAGACGGAACTGATTCCTATTTTTGAACAGCCGCCCGGCCCGGAGGAATTGGAAGAATTGATTCGCAAAAGCGGGCTGGAGCTGAAAAAGTTTTTCAATACTAGCGGTGAGGTGTACAAAGAGTTAAAGCTGAAAGATAAGCTGGGAGACATGAGCCGTGAAGAGCAAATTTCGCTTTTATCCTCAAATGGAAGATTAATCAAACGCCCGATTGTAACCGACGGTAACAAAGTAACGGTAGGGTTCAAAGAGGAAACATTTGAGGGCACATGGGGAGCTCAATAACGCCCAATTTACCCCCACGATATGTTATACTGTGGGGGTTAAATATTATGATGAATGGGAGCAATACAATCTGTGACACAACGCAATGAACAATCCGTAATGCTGGTTGACGGCATGGCCCTGCTATTTCGCGCTTATTATGCAACCGCCGCAAACGGTTATATCCGTCGTACAAAAGCTGGGGTGCCAACGAACGCCATATATGGTTTTATTCGATATTTTTGGGATGCAGTCCAAACGTTTAATCCTACACATGTTATTTGTTGCTGGGATATGGGCGGAACGACATTCCGTGGGGAACATTTTGCTGCGTATAAAGGAAACCGAGCCGACGCACCCGATGATTTGATTCCCCAATTTACATTGATTCGTGAAGTGACGGACAGCCTCGGCATTCCCAACATTGGAGCGGAAGGCTTTGAAGCCGATGATTGTATCGGTACGCTTGCACGCCATTATTCGCAAAATGAGGACATGGATGTAATGATTCTCTCGGGAGATCATGATTTACTTCAATTAGTGGATGATCGGACACGGGTCATTATTATGAAAAAAGGCCACGGCAATTATATGGTATACACCCCGGAGACCCTGCTGACTGAAAAAGGACTTAAGCCACGCCAAGTGGTGGATCTTAAAGGCCTGATGGGGGATGCAAGCGATAATTATCCAGGAGTACGAGGTATTGGTGAGAAAACGGCACTCAAGCTGGTGCAGGAATACGACTCTATTGAGGGCATTCTGGAGAATCTGGATCAATTAACACCATCGGTCCGCAAAAAAATTGAGAGTGATTTGGATATGCTGCATCTTTCACGCAAACTCGCTGAAATTCACTGTGGTGTACCTGTAGCATGTGCTTTGGATAGTTGTCTGCTGACGTTGGATCACGTGCAAATTGTAGACAAGTTTGAGCAGCTTGAAATGAAAAGCTTGTGTACATTGATGGGTGTCGCAACCGGATCATAATGAAGCTATTAGGCTTGGTACGACAATTTAAGTAAAGTAAGTTATATAGGGATGCTGAGGCTGGATGCGTCAGTGTCCTTATTTGTATACCGTTATGTTAACGGAGTTATATCGTCTTGTGAAGGATTATATACAATTGCGATTAGGGGATTGACCTCAGGTACATTTCAGGTGAATATAGTGGAGAGAGAACCGGATTATCGAAAGGGGACAACAGCAACTATGACAGTATTGGGAGCAATTGAGGCAGGCGGTACCAAATTTGTATGTGGAATTGGCAACGAACGTGGAGAGGTACTGGAACGAGCGAGCTTTCCAACAACCACACCAGCAGAAACAATGGAGAATGTCATCGCATTTTTTGAAGGCAAGGGCATTGAAGCATTGGGCGTAGGCTCGTTCGGGCCGATTGATCCTATCGAAGGTAGTGATACATATGGTTATATTACAACAACGCCAAAGCCACATTGGGGAAATTACAATCTGATTGGTAAACTGAAAGAGCATTTTGATGTGCCTATGGGGTTTGATACGGATGTGAATGGAGCAGCACTTGGTGAGTCTATTTGGGGTGCCGCCAAAGGATTGGACAACTGTCTGTATATCACGATAGGTACAGGCATCGGGGCAGGTGCTTTGGTTGGTGGAAAGCTGATACATGGATTATCTCACCCGGAAATGGGGCATATTCTGGTACGTCGTCACCCAGAAGATACTTACGAGGGGACATGTCCGTATCACGGAGATTGTTTGGAGGGTCTGGCAGCAGGTCCTGCGCTCGAAAAAAGATGGAAGGTTAAAGGACATGAGCTTTCTGTCGATCACCCGGCCTGGGAAATGGAAGCGCACTATCTGGCACAGGCTTTAATGAGCTATGTATTAATCCTGTCCCCGCAAAAAATTATTATGGGCGGGGGGGTAATGAAGCAAGACCAATTGTTCCCGCTCATTCGTACCAAACTACAAGAACTTTTGAACGGATACGTGCAGCATTCGAGTCTGACAACAGATATTGAGCAATATATCGTATCTCCAGGATTGGGTGACAATGCTGGATTGTGTGGTGCTCTGGCATTGGCAAAGGAAAAGCTGAATCATTAGAATTTAGGGTTGACGGCACTCCAAGGTACGGTTATTATATAGGCAACAGTATAGTACGGCTCAAAAAGGGAAGCACCTTTCTTGCGAATACGCAGGATAGGTGCTTTTTTTTGCGTTTTTGTGTTGTGCGGGACTGTCTTTCAACGATATGAGGGAGGAAGAAATCATGGAGATAGTATTTTTAAATCGCTTGTCCAAACGGAATGAACAGGGCTATGAGGACTTTGCTCAGGTATGGATTGGGCAGCATGAAGGGGAATGGAGTGCAGGCTGGAGCACACACCATGTCCCCGATGAAAGTATAGACGACCTTTGGTATGAGGGCAGCTTGTGGCAGGAATTACTGCATGTATACCGTCATGAGCTGGCGCTCAAAATGGCTGAGGGCTACAGGCCCTTAATCCATGGCGTATTTCATGAGCAAGAAGGATCATCAGGGCGAGGACAGACGCTGCAAAAGCTGTATTGCTACAGTGATTTGTATCCACGTGATGAAGTGTATGAGCAATTGACGATGTGGAGACGGCAAAAAGCAGCAACGGAACGAAAAGCACCTTATTTTATCGCTACGAATCGACTGCTTCGGCTCATTAGCGTTTATCTTCCCCATACCGAAGAAGAACTGTTGGAGCTGCCTGGTATGGGTCAGGGTAAGGTGTCGCAATATGGGACGGAGCTATTGGCTATTACGACACAAAATGACCGCACCACGCCATTTCCGTTGAACTGGGTAACAGAGACGCTGGAAGAAGAAGTTTTTTTGTCATGGTTATACAAGCAAAAAGAGAACCAGTACAGGCAGGAGCTGAACAAATTCAGCTTAACTAGAACGATTATTGAAGGCATTTCGGACGGTCTTTCACTGGAGCATATCGGAATGAAGACAGGTTTGCATCGTAGAGAGATGATTGAAGCTGTGGAGCATTTGGATAGAGATGGTATTGATATGGAGAAGCTGATCCACAACGAATTGGTGAATGTATCTGAGGCGGAGCAGGCAGCTATCTGGTCTGCTTATGAAGAGTTGGGGGATACGTTGCTCAAGCCCGTCATGCTGAAAGTGTATGGGGAAGAAAAGGCAACCGAAACAGGACTGGATCAGATTTATGAGCGTCTGCGTCTGATCCGTATACGGTTTCGTCATCAGCAGGTACCCGACCGACATGTTGGATAATATAGAACTGGTTGGATAAAGCTAGGTATTAAAGTATATTCAGGGTCCAACATACTAAAAAGCAGCAGCCAGTTCCTCACAGGACACGGCTGCTGCTTTTTATGACCAAGCTTGAAAATAGAAAAAAGTATCCAATTCGATACTTTTTCCCCTTTTATTTTTAAACCCAGTCTTTCTTACGGAAAATACAGAACATACTGACGCCTAATGCCACCATAATACCAATGACGACAAAATAGCCATAACGTGTATGAAGCTCAGGCATATTATCGAAGTTCATCCCATATATTCCGGTAATGACCGTCAATGGCATAAATACGGTCGTAATTGCTGTAAACACACGCATAATTTCATTGGCACGGTTGGCGATACTGGATTGATAAGCTTCTCGAAGGTTACCCATCAAGTCGCGGTAAGTTTCGAAAGTCTCCGAAATTTTCACAGCATTTTCATAAATGTCGCTAAAATATTTTTGCAATTGATCGTCGATGAGCCGCAAATCCCGCTTGTTCAGGGTATTGATGACTTCTTTTTGCGGGCCCAACACTTTTTTCAGCCACAGAATCTCACTGCGTAAGCCGATGATTTCGTTCAAATGCGACTTTTTCGTATGCATTAGAATATCTTCTTCCAGCTTTTCGATGCGGACCTCAATCCGGTCACCAACCAGAAAATAGTTGTCAACAATTAAGTCGACCAACAGATACATAAAACGGTCAGGCTGGCTGACTTCTTGCTCCCACAGCATAGGCTTGAGGGTACGAAGCTCATTGATTTTCTGCTTGGTCACCGTAATGATAAAATGGCGGCCGAGAAAAATGTTCAAAGCTCGCAAAAATATTTCTTCATCATCAAAACGAATGCTATTTACAACGATAAAATAATGGCTTTCATAAATTTCAATCTTCGGACGCTGTTCTTCTTCACTCAAACAGTCTTCTACTGCAAGATCATGCATGGAAAATAAAGGCTGGAGCACTGCCAAATCATCGACATCGGCATCAATCCAATAAAAACCTTCTGCCGGTGCAGTAAGCGCCATTTCAATTTCTTCGACAGGGGTAAAAACCCCGTTGTTGACCAAACGGATTTTCATATACGTCACTCCTTATGCTCCGCCGTAACGGAAATACGTTTACCTTAAGCATAAGGAATGGACTCAGTTAGCCGGTGCGGGTAAGCGTGCACTCTCATCAAAAGCCGGAGGCTTTTGGAGCATGCAGAGCCTGGCGTCCCGTCTTTCGGCAAGCTGAAGTCATTCCTATGCTGTTGTTCAGGGATCGCCGCCTATTCGGACTCGGGTCGCCTTCCATTCCGGATTCACCTCTCAAATGTTCTTTTTTAGATTGCCACAGTATCGCAGGAAACACTCAAATCTACACTACTGCTCCATATTTTTGCCTAATAGCACTTGTATAGTATAACGCTCGGCCTACGGCCTTTCAAGCGCAAAATCATGGGCAAAATCAACAGTAGTGGCAAGAGCTTCAGCGATAGGAGGGATATGATTTAACCTATGGAAAAGGTAGACAAAATGTGAATGCAGGTTACAAATTTGCAAGTCCCATCTTGACGAAGCCCAGCCGATGCATTAAAGTGAACAACAAGAACTTTGTGAATCCAAAATGAATATAGCGAAATCTTATCAAGAGCAGGTGGAGGGACTAGCCCGATGATACCCGGCAACCGGCGATTTTAATCGCACGGTGCTAATTCTTGCAGGACGCGCGCTTTGTACAAAGCGCGTTGCCCTGACAGATGAGAGAGGCGCATATGGATACAAATATGACCTTTCTCTAACCAGAGAAAGGTCTTTTTATTATATGCCCGGCATCTCAACAAGACGATTTTCGCAAAACTTACCGAACAAGGAGTGAGTTTACATGCCGATTAAAATCCCAGACACATTACCTGCTAAGGAAGTGCTGGAGGGCGAAAATATTTTCGTAATGGATGAAAGCTTGGCTTATCATCAGGATATTCGTCCGTTGCGTATCGCCATTTTGAATTTAATGCCTACAAAGGAAACGACGGAAACCCAACTGTTGCGCCTGGTCGGCAATACGCCGTTGCAAGTGGATGTCACGCTGGTGCATATGAAGTCTCATGTATCCAAAAATACATCGCAAGAATATTTGAACATGTTCTATAAAACGTTTGACGAGATCAAGAACAGTCGTTTTGACGGCATGGTCATTACAGGAGCCCCGGTTGAACAGCTTGAGTTTGAGGATGTGAACTACTGGGAGGAAATCCGGCAAATCTTTGAATGGACGAAAACGAATGTAACTTCGACCATGCATATCTGTTGGGCCTCACAGGCAGGCTTATACCATCATTTCGATGTCCCTAAATATGGGCTCGACTACAAATGCTTCGGTGTATTTCCACACACCGTGATTAAACCTAAAGTAAAATTGTTACGCGGCTTTGATGAACTGTTTTATGCTCCTCATTCCAGGCATACGGAGGTTCGTCGGGAAGATATTGATCATATCGCCGAATTAGAAGTTTTATCCGAATCCGAAGAAGCTGGAGTGTACCTCGTAGCCACGCTTGACGGTAAACAAATTTTTGTAACTGGGCATTCTGAATATGACCCGCTTTCACTGAAATGGGAATACGACCGCGATGTAGCTAAAGGAATGGATATTGAAGTCCCCAAAAATTATTTTCCTAATGATGATCCTGAGCGCACCCCCCCCTCAATTTGGCGGGCGCACGCCAATTTATTATTCTCGAATTGGCTGAACTATTATGTATACCAAGAAACACCTTATGATATCGGGCCCCAGATTTAAAAAAGGAGCATGTAGTTTACCTTTGTAGAGTATCACCTTGCAGTAGCGCAGCAGTATAGTCTTTGACATCCATTTTTGCAGGATTGGTTATAGCACCCACTATGGAAGTTAACAGGAGGATTCATATGAGTGAGAAACAGTGGAAAATCGAAAGTAGATTGGCACAAATCGGTTCAGTAGAAGAGCCAGTAACCGGGGCTGTTAATTACCCGATTTACCAATCTACGGCGTTCCGCCATCCCCGTCTGGGTCAAAGCACAGGATTTGATTACATTCGGACGATCAATCCCACGCGAAAGGTACTGGAAGAGGCTTCTGCTGCACTTGAATCGGGTGATGCAGGCTTTGCATGCAGCTCAGGTATGGCGGCGCTGCAAACGGTATTTGCATTGTTTGGACAGGGAGATCATCTCATAGTATCGCTGGATCTGTATGGCGGGACGTATCGTTTGCTGGAGCGTATTTTGTCTAAATTTGGTGTGACAGCCAGTTATGTGGATACGAACGATCTTGAAGCGCTCGAACAGTCATGTCGACCGAATACCAAAGCTGTATTCATAGAAACGCCTACAAATCCGTTAATGATGATTACTGATATTCGAGCGGTGGCTAAATGGGCATCACAACATCAGTTGCTTACCATTGTAGATAATACGCTGCTAACGCCATATTTCCAGCGGCCATTGGAACTGGGCGCGGATATTGTGGTACATAGCGCAACCAAATATTTGGGCGGACACAACGATGTGCTGGCAGGGTTGATCGTAACCAAAGGCAAAGAGCTATCAGCTGAAATTGCATTCCTGCACAATTCCATAGGGGCAGTGCTTTCCCCAAGCGATTGCTACCAGTTAATGAAGGGCATGAAGACGTTAGCGCTGCGTATGGACCGACACGAGCATAATGCAACAGTGCTGTCTAACTATTTACTGACGCATCCGGCTGTGGCGGAAGTATTTTATCCAGCTCTAGAAGGCCATCCAGGTCGTGAGATTCAAAATAAACAATCCAGCGGAAATACGGGTATCTTTTCCTTTAAAGTAAAGGATGCTCGTTATGTGGAACCTTTGCTTCGTCACATTAAGCTCATTGCGTTTGCGGAAAGTCTCGGCGGTGTGGAATCGTTAATGACCTATCCCGCTGTGCAGACACATGCGGACATACCAGCAGAAATTCGGGATGCAGTCGGGGTAGATGACAGGCTGTTGCGTTTCTCCGTAGGCATTGAGCATACAGACGACCTAATTGAAGATTTACGTTCGGCGTTGGAAGCGGCACGTCAAGAAGTAGAAGGAGGAGAGCTGCAATGATAGAGGATGCGAGGAGGATCGGGCAGGATCTGAACAAAGAGCGGAAGTTCGCTACCAAGCTGCTGCATTTTGGCTCTGAAATTGACAGCGTTACGGGGGCATCGAGCGTCCCGATCTATCAAGCTTCTACCTTCCACCATCACGATATTTTTAATCCTCCACAGCATGACTATAGCCGTTCAGGTAATCCGACACGACAAGCTTTGGAGGATTATATCGCTTTATTAGAAGGCGGGTCGTGCGGTTTTGCCTTTGCATCAGGTATGGCGGCCATCTCTACTACATTTATGCTCTTGTCTGCTGGAGATCATGTCATTGTTTCCGAGGACGTATATGGAGGAACATATCGACTGCTGACCTCCATTTTGAAACGGATGAATATCGAAACGACCTTCGTCGACATGACGGACCTCAACCTTGTGAAAGATGCGTTGCAGGAGAATACAAGGGCTGTATATATGGAAACTCCGTCCAATCCGACACTCAAAATTACCGATGTGGCAGGAATAACTTCTTGGGCACAGGACAACGGGCTTTTAACGTTATTGGATAATACTTTTATGACACCTTATTATCAACGTCCGATTGAGCAGGGAGTTGATATTGTATTGCACAGTGCGACCAAGTTTCTGGGCGGACACAGCGATGTGCTGGCAGGACTTGCGGTAGCACGTACCGAATCGTTGGGAAGACAAATCAAGCAGCTCCAAAATGGACTGGGTACCGTGTTGGCTCCGCAGGAGTCATGGTTGCTCATGCGCGGTATGAAGACACTGGAGGCTCGTATGGCTCACAGCGAAAAGAGCGCAGCGAAGCTCGCTAACTGGCTGAACGAGCGCAACGACATTGAGGCGGTATACTACCCGGGTCTGGAGAATCATCCAGGGCGTGAAGTTCATGAGCGCCAATCCAGCGGTTATGGTGCAGTGATATCTTTTGATGTGGGTTCTGGTGAGCGTGCAAAAGAAGTCCTCAGTCGCGTACGTATTCCAATTGTAGCGGTGAGTCTGGGAGCTGTGGAAAGCATCTTGTCGTATCCGGCGATGATGTCACATGCGGCTATGCCCCATAGTGTACGATTGGAGCGCGGGATTACGAACGGACTACTCCGTTTCTCCGTAGGTTTGGAGGATATTGACGACCTGATCAGTGATCTGGATGAGGCGCTGCGCTAGGCGTTAGCACATCCGCAGCATCTTTGTCGTTTTCACGCTGAGAGCAAATATGTACAGTACTAAACAGCAAGTTTCCAGTATTTCAGGAGGCTTGCTGTTTTCTATAAAATAACATGAACGACAGTGTGAAAAAAGACACTTTTCAGTTCTGTTTTCTTATTTTTTGGCTATATGCAACGTTGAGATAAGCTTGGCAGTTGCCTGTTTTCCTAGGTGAAAAGCAGAAAGAAGCGGGAATAAGTATGGTTCCTTACCTAAAGATATGTTAGTATTATCATTAGGTTTTACTATGCTAAATAGCACAGACAACATACAAGGCTAGTCATGAACATACATTACGGCAGGGTTCGAACGCAGGTTTGTGAAAGCATTCTCGTTCATAAGTCCTGTCGTTCATTTCGTCGCCCTGTGACAGCGAAGGAGGATACACCATGAGTGTAATCGACCATATTTTAGATAAAGCCCTACGCGGCGAACGCCTGAATTTAGAGGATACCGTTGCTTTGTTCGAATCAGACGAGGTAGAAAAAATCGGTCATGCGGCGAATAAAGTCATGAATCGCATGCATCCCGATCCCGTTAAAACCTTCGTTATCGGACGAAATATTAACTATACAAACGTGTGTGACGTATACTGTCGCTTCTGCGCTTTTTATCGTAGACCAGGTTCTGATGAAGGTTATGTTTTGCCGGATGAGGTGATCTTTCAGAAGATCAAGGAAACGCAGGAAGTAGGTGGCACCGAAATTCTAATGCAAGGCGGTGTGAACCCGAATCTGCCGTTCAGTTATTATACCGATTTGCTGAAAGGTATCAAGGAGCGTTTTCCCGATATTACGATGCACTCCTTCTCGCCAGCTGAAATTCACAAAATGAAGGAGAAATCTGGTCTTTCTATGGAAGAAACAATCCGCGCCATTCATGAAGCTGGATTGGATTCGCTTCCGGGCGGAGGTGGAGAAATTTTGGATGACCGCACACGCCGCAAAATTAGCCGTCTCAAAGGCTCTTGGCGTGATTGGATGGATGTCATGCAAACGGCTCATAAGGTTGGGATGAACACGACTGCTACGATGGTTATTGGCTTTGGCGAGTTGATGGAGGAGCGTGCGCTGCATTTGTTGCGTGTTCGTGATGCTCAGGACGAATGCATTGAAAACAAATATAATTCTGAAGGATTTTTGGCCTTTATTCCTTGGACCTTCCAGCCAGATAATACCAACCTGAAGAAGGAACGTCAGACGCCGGAGGAATATCTGAAGACCGTTGCGATCAGTCGTCTTGTATTGGATAACATCAAGCATATTCAATCCTCATGGGTAACTATGGGACCTGAAATCGGTAAAAAATCGTTGTACTACGGTTGCGATGATTTTGGTAGCACCATGATTGAGGAAAACGTAGTTTCCGCTGCAGGCGCAACGTATAAGGTTAACATTGAATCCATTTTACAGTTGATCCGCGAGACGGGTCACATTCCGGCACAGCGTAATACCCGTTATGATATTATTCGTACTTTTGACAGTGCCAGCAGTATTGAACATGATTTTATCATGCAGAATTAATATCCGTTAATATAGTGTTCATTACAAAACGCCTATCTGTACTAATCGTTATACATAGATTAGTGCAGATAAGCGTTTTTTTGATGTGTTACTTTGCTATGCTTTCCATCGTTTCATATACATGATCTCAGCTTGCGGGTCTGCCATTTGGATGACTGCCTTAAAGCGCTGCAAATCCAACAGATGAACGCTGTAAACGATGACCATTTGTTCTTTTTTATCCTCAGATTCGCTTTTGATCTTGCCCTCTATCTGGGCAGAGCCTTCAACAGGCGTGCTGTGTATACGCAACCTGCGATATATAGCATCCTCGACGGTTGGCTGCTTCTTGCTGACAACACAAACCATACGCGTCAGACCGGTAAACATCAGCCGGGTCGTTTCGTAGGCGGCGAGGCAGGATAAGGCTGAATATAGAGCTGGCTCCCAGCCTAGCACAAAGCCAGCTGTAATGAGCAGCAGACCGTTACATAGCATAACAATCTGTATTAACGGAATCTTGCGGTGTGTTAGCAACAATGTGGATGGACGGCCATCGCCTGGTTCGTTAAGTCCTAGTGAATCAAGCAGACCACCGTGACGAGCTGCCAGCCCTGCGCCAAGCCCGATACAGATTCCGCCGCCCAAAGCACATACGACCGGATGGCCGCTCACTGCCGGAAAAGGCGAAAGAATGATGGCTGAGCCTGAAAAGGCGAACAAGCCGGGTAGTGCACGGAGCAGCATGGGTTTGTGAGTGGATAATGAATACAGCAGCATGAGTGGCAAGTTCAAAACGAATAGCAATAACCCAAAATGCTCTTGTGTATAAAGCGACATGAGTCTGGAGATCCCCGTGACGCCTCCAGCGATCATATCATGCGGATGCAAAAACAATTCCAGACCGACGGATGCCGTAATTCCGCCAATCACCGTATAAAAGACAGGGAACCTGCTCGCATCTTCTGAAGCGGGCTTCACAAGCCGCCTCATAGAGTTTCGGCATGTTTAATAGCGTGCGGCATAGCCTTCCCTCCTATGGATTGTCGTATCCAGCTTTACAGTTACGCCGAGTTACTTTCTTCTTTTCGTAGGCGGGGGTCCTTGAACTTGAATATTTTGTTTAACATATTAAAAATAGGTTTTGACTGCTTTGTGAGAAGTGGTCCAAGAATGGCCAGTATGAGTACATAGATGGCTGCAAAAGGTTGAACAATATCAAGTAAACCACCTTCTTTACCCAAGTTGGCCATGATAATCGAAAATTCACCCCGTGCCACAATGGTCAGGCCGATATTTGCTGACGCTTTGGGAGATAAGGAGGCCGTACGCCCAGCCAACATTCCTGCCCAAATGTTCCCAAATAACGTGAGAACGACTGCTGCCAGCGCAAGCCATATCGCGTTTCCTCCTAGGGACAGTGGATCAATGGATAGCCCAAAGCTGAAAAAGAACAGGGCGCCAAAGAAATCGCGGAAAGGAACAATTAAATGCTCGATTCGTTTGGCATGTTCCGTTTCGGCCAGTACCAGACCGACCAACAGGGCGCCGATAGCTTCCGCCACATGAATCGTTTCCGAAAAACCAGCCACCAGAAACAGGGAGCCGAAAACAACAAGTCCGAATACCTCATTGGAGCGAATACGGAGAATCCGATTTAACAGAGGGACGGCCTTACGGCCGATAATAATGACTGCAAGCATAAAGCCAAGCGCGATTAACGCTGATAGCAGCACACCCCCGAGCGAGGATGAATCGCTAAGAACCAATCCGGAGAGGATGGAGATGTATACGGCGAGGAAAACATCCTCGAACATAATAATGCCCAAAATCATTTCAGTTTCAGCATTGGCAGTCCGCTTGAGATCTACCAGCACCTTCGCAGCAATAGCACTGGATGATATGGTTGTAATTCCGGCGATAACCAGTGTTTCTGCTACAGGAAAGCCGCTCAGGAAGCCAAGAGCCAGCCCCAGTGTGAAATTGATGCCAATATAAATGGTGCCACCCACGGCAATGGAGCGGCCTGATTTAATTAACCGACCTACTGAAAACTCCAGACCCAAGTAAAAGAGAAGAAACAGCACTCCGATTCTTCCCATAAAATCAATAAAAGGGGCGCTTTCGATAAAGCGAAAATCAAAATGCCATAGCTCCATCGCATGCGGTCCAACTGCCATTCCGATCAGGATATAAAAAGGGATGACCGAGAAGCGCAGTTTGGAGGAAATAAGTCCGGCTGCAGCGATGAGAGCAATTGCCAATCCAACCTCAAATACCAGATGATCCATCCAATCACCCGCTTCCGTTCATAAGGATTTGTTTAAAGCGTTTTTGCTGATCGCGTTCCCCAACAACAACTACAGTGGCATCATCGTTAATAATCACTTCAGGACCAGGATTTACATATTTCATTCCCTTTTTCTCCACAATGGCAATAACAGTGGCTCCCGAATTTTGTCTAATATCCAGCTCACCGATGGATTTGCCAACACTTGCATAGTGAGATTCCACTCTGTACCATTCGATAATAAAATCGTCAAACGTCATTTCTACACTTTCAAGCTGTTTCGGCTTATATGTCATACCCCCGATGATGGAGGCTACCAATCGTGCTTCCTGATCATTCAGGGTTGTCATAGAAATACTTTGTTCCAAATCCTCGTAATCAAAGTGATACAACTCACGCCTGCCATCATCATGAATAATAATGACAATTCGGTCGCCACTCTCTGCATCTATTCGATACTTAATCCCGATTCCTGGCAAAATAGACTCTCGAATATCCATTTGTAAAGCCTCCTGTACGATACGTTATTTAAATGAATGGTATGGGAAATAAATCACATGCTTTGGGAGTGACATGGAAACTTTCTTTTTGTATTAAATTTTATAAATTAACATAGAAAACCTGATAAATATACTTAACGTATTACACTTATTGGGAACGGTTAACAAATAGACATGCAAATGTAGTGATGTGCATGCTTAAGGGAGGTTAAGCCACATAACTAGAGGTAAATTTGATGGGGAACAAGTACAATTGCTTCTTTAGTTTGCAAATGACAGGAATAAAAGGCAGACGTAGTTTAGGGATGCTCAATAGCAGCACAAACGCCATCAAAATGACAAAGGGAAGTGATTTGGCCGCAGCGATCACCAGATGAAGTAAAGGGGAGGATTTGCGTATAGCTGGTTTGGGATGGTGCTCCAGACCGTGAGAATCGGTTTCTAACGAGGAAACATCAGCATGAGACAGGAGAGAAGATCCCGCAGTAAACTGAAGGGATTGAGTAGTGTCTTCCGCATGAAACGTCACAGGAAGGGACAAAATCTGAACGAGGCTCAATATGACGATCATGAATGTACGCAGCATGTTCAGCATCGTTGACATCTTATCTCCTCCCTCTTGTGAAAAATTCATATTAATTTAACCTTAACATACCCCACCCTAAATATTCAAACGTCTTTCGTTTTTTTCCTATACCACAGTAATTGTTTATAACACGCCAACCGGCTTTTTGAAACCTGATCATCCTCTTTTGACTATGTCTTTCTGTTTCCAGTCGTTCACTTCGTATAACCCTTCAGAGGCCGCCATATACTGAAAGCAGTGATCGAAAGGAGTGAGCCAATGGAACTGTTTACAGTGTGGACCAATACAGACGGAGATCAGGAACCCGACCGGTTTTACGAAGTGGTCAAAAGTAGAACAAAGGGACTACATATGTCACGGCGCGGATTTCGATTCACTTTCAGACAGCTGGACAACAAAGTGGCATGGACCTGCAAGGGCACAGAAAGCAATTCGGCGTTTGAAAGCTTTCTCCCCTGTGTATACAGCATCATGTCTTCGGCAATAGCGGATTATATTATCGAGGTCAAGGAGTGGGGGCTGCTTAATCTCATTCTCACCAAAGCCTGTTCGCTGCTGGAGAAAGAGGATACAGAGCAAATTCGCAGTATGATTCGTTCACTGTTAAACGATGATGGCCCGAGAGGTCGTTTGAAGCGTCATGGTAAGCTGACCACTCTCCTGGAGAAGGATTTTAAGGAGCTTCGTGTGATCAATTTGGAAGGACTGATTCAATTTAGGCTCCATGCGTATAAAAAAGAGCTTGAAGAAATCGTCGACTATGCCATGGAAGAATTCTGGGCAGATCGGCAATACGAAGAATTTATGGGGTTGCTTAAATATTTTGTTTTTTTTCAGGAAAGCAAAGTTCCGCTCGTACACGTACTTCACCAAGGCGGACATAATTTTACGATTCTGGATAGTGCCATGGTGCCGATATCGACTCCCGATGCAGATGACATCATTGTCGAGATGCCAGGCATTGAACTGGAAATGGAGGTCGAGGATCGAATCGTGAGCACCCTTATTTCGATTTCTCCTGCTTCCATTATATTGCATACAGACGATGAGCACACCCCCATAGTGCGGACACTCCTGCATATTTTTGAAGATAAAGTGAAGCTGAGCAGATTTTATCCAGGTCAGGATGTTCAAAAATAATAATCTGTTCGTATAAACCAATGGATTTCTGGAAAGCCTTTGCCTCAAGGGGAGGTTTTTTATGAGATCCATGTTGGTATGGAAACGGATTTTGGGAACCGTGTTAATCGCAACCTGTCTGGTATTGCCCGGTAATGAAGTTTACGGTCACAAAGAACCGGTCCAGCATAAGAAATGGCAGTCCACACCTGTTTTAGCTCCACGTGAAGAGCAGGTTATTACGACCATGACGGTCACAGCAACAGGATATACAGCAGGCTATGAATCGACTGGCAAACGGCCAAGTCATCCCGGTTACGGTATTACGTATTCCGGTGTAAAAGTGCGTCGTGACAAGAACACGCTGTCTACGATTGCGGCTGATCCCAAAACGTTTCCTTTGGGAAGCATATTGTACATTCCTGGTTATGGATACGGGATTGTAGCAGATACAGGTTCTGCGATTAAGGGCAATAAAATTGATTTGTATTTTAAAACAACCCGGCAGGTGTATTCTGAATGGGGCAAGAAAGATGTGGATGTTCAAATTATAAAAAAAGGGAACGGAAAATGTACGGAAAAGATGGTGAAATCGCTCCAAAAGGCGATAGAAACGCATAAAACCATTCCGACCGCGACACTGGATGCTTCCATATAATCCTTGAATATTGTTTTTTCCAACATCACATACTATGTTGCGGGATGAGTTTATCCCACAAAACATACTGGGAGGTTGAGAATTATGCCAAATCAAGGCGGAAGTTCTTTCACGAACAAAGGCTTCAATGCAAGCACAGGAAATCAGTTCAAAGCGGAATTTGCACAAGACAATACGGTAGGTGTTGTTTCACAAAAGGTAAAGCAGTCTGAACAAAATAAAATTCAAGACAACTTCCAGACACCAAATGAGAAGTATGATGAAGAATTTGCAACAGATCAAGGCGGTACAGGTGCAGTAGCACAAAAAGTTCAAAACTCTAGTCGCAACAAAATTCAAAACAATGCTCAAACACCGAATGAAAAGTTCGACGAAAACTTTAACACGAAATAAAAAAGCATATACAATCGATAATGCTCCGGATTATATCCGGGGCATTTCGTTTTGAGTAAAGTGGTTAGGTACAAATAGGTCTAAGGTTTTATCTCCTTTTTAATTGTTTTTAAGGTGGAATTAAGGTTTAAAGTGCAAAATAAAGTCAGTTAAACAACACCACCTTGAAGCATAGGGTTTGGGAGGAGATATACAATGGACGAATTTAAAAATAATAACTCCGGACGCCGGAACGACAACGATCAGGTTGATACCGATAACGTAACTCGGCAAAACGATTCGAACGGTTCCTCATATTATTATTCTTACGGCCCTTTTTCTTCAGTTCAATCGGACGGACAACGTAAGGAAGGGCAGTCGGTGGAAAAAGATGTTGAGATCACGCCACCGCAGGCAGTAAGACCCCTTCCTCCCTCATACCATCGTGCTATGCCTGAGCAACAGGATGGTTCGGGTCGGAATGGCGGCAACTGGCAATTCAAACCGAATAAGCCCAAGTCGCAGGTGAAAACAATTTTCTTATCTTTTTTGGCCGGGATGCTGGTCATTACGGTATTGATGTATACAGCTGACCGAACAAATATGTTCACACCCGAGACGGCGTTGACTTCGGCGGCAGCTGAAAGCGGAGAAACGACTAATTCGGGAACAACCAGTTCGACTCCAAGCGCAGTTCCGGCTGTGATGCCTTCAGGTACCGCTGATGTTCAATCTGTTGTGGCTAAGGCTGGACCGGCAGTCGTCAAAATCGAAACGCTTGCCAAACAAACCAGTGGCAGCAGCGGCAGACAAAGCAGCCCTTATTACAATGACCCGCTGTATCAATACTTTTTCGGTAATCAGTATGGTGACAGTGGCAGCAGCGGTAACAGTAATGAAAATGAAGGTAGCAACAGCGGACAGCTGACTCCGCTTGGTATTGGTTCCGGTTTTATTTTTGATAAATCGGGTTACGTCCTAACCAATAACCATGTTGTTGAAGGCGCGAGTGTGGTTCAGGTTACAGTAGAGGGAACTAATAAGCCTTACGAAGCCAAAGTCTTGGGCAAAAATGCTGATCTTGATTTGGCGGTACTTAAAATTGAAGGCAAAAATAACTTTCCGACAGTAACTTTGGGTGACTCGGATAACGCTAAAGTCGGCGAGTGGATGGTCGCAATTGGCAACCCTGAAGGCTTTGAGCATTCGGTAACAGCCGGGGTGCTAAGTGCGAAAGAACGTACGATCACCATTAATAGTGAATCAACTGGAAAACCGACGCAATACAAGCATCTCATTCAGACGGATGCGTCCATTAACCCTGGTAACTCTGGTGGACCGCTGTTAAATCTGCAAGGGCAAGTTATCGGTATGAACGTAGCTGTTAGTGCAGACGCACAGGGAATCGGGTTTGCGATCCCGTCCAATACGATTTTGGAAGTCGTCGATAAGCTGAAAAATAACCAGCCTATCCCTAAAGAACCTGTACCTTTCATTGGTGCAAGTCTGTTAAATTTGAGTCCTGAAGTAGCCAAAGAACTGGGAACAACCCTGACCGAAGGCTCGGTTGTACGAGATATTATATACAAATCACCAGCTTATCAGGCTGATCTGCGTCCTTACGATGTGATTATCGGAGCCAATGGCACGCCTTATAGCACGTCACAAGAGCTGATCCAGTTCATTCAAAAACAAAAAGTGGGTACAGCACTGACGCTTAACATCGAACGAGCTGGGCAGAAAAAAGATGTTCAACTGAAAATAGGCAATAAAAATGACTTTAGCTCGACGCTCCAGCAATAAGATGATAACTTTACAAAAATGAACATGTGCACGCAAGAAACGGAAGGAAGATCCCTTCCGTTTCTTGCTGTATGAAGTAGCAAGATGCTACGCGCGTGTACTCCTGCTACAATAGAGGGAAAAGAAGAGATAAAGGAGTTCGATCGTGTATGCGTTCTACTATTTTGATCATTGATGACGATGAAAAAATTGTTTCCATGCTGCGCAGAGGACTGGCATTTGAAGGCTATGAAGTGCTGACAGCCGCCAATGGAGCAGAGGGATTAAATAAAATGCTGACAGCTGAGCCTGATGTAGTCGTGCTGGATGTAATGATGCCGCAAGTCGATGGTTTTGAGGTATGCCGTCGCATGCGGGAAGGGGGGAGCACGGTACCTGTCCTAATGCTTACAGCCAAGGATGAGGTTGAGAATCGGGTTAAAGGCTTGGATCTAGGGGCCGATGATTATCTCGTCAAGCCGTTTGCTCTGGAGGAGTTGCTGGCACGAGTGCGAGCGCTTTTGCGGCGTAAAACCGAACAACAGGGCAATAACGGAAATAGACTTACCTTCGAGGATTTACAACTGGATAACGAATCCCGTGAAGTGGTTCGTGGCGGCAAACGCTTGGAACTGACGGCCAAAGAATTTGAACTGCTCCATTTGTTCATGCAAAACCCGAAGCGTGTTCTGTCGCGTGATCTGATTATGGACAAAATTTGGGGCTATGACTATAGCGGAGAATCGAATGTGCTCGAAGTATATATTGCCATGCTACGACAAAAAACGGAGCAGGATGGCGGTAAACGTCTCATTCGTACAATTCGGGGAGCTGGCTACATTTTAAGAGGTGATGTGTAATATGTCTATTCGGTGGCGGCTGACAGCTTGGTATTCGAGCATCTTGGCTATAGTGCTTGTCATTTTTGGTCTGGCTATTTACGGACTGGTTTATTATTACACATACAATGAAGTAAAAAGTCAGCTTACGACTCAGGCGCCACGGATTAACAAGCAGCTACTGCTTACAATTAAAGGGGGATTATTTGAAGTCCCCAATCTGGATTTGGGTTTAGTGCAAGAACGTGGAATTGATGATTCACAGCTATATGTACAAATTTACAATTATACATCAGGTGTTACCAAAACCACCCAAAACATGAAAGACCTCAATATCACCTTCCCTGTTCCATCTACAGCGACAGGAGCAGTTCAAAATGAGGGAATCCGGCGTGTGAACGTAAATGGGGATACCTTTATGATTTACCAACAGCCCATTAAGTCCGAGGAGTTGGGCTTGGTAGTCGGGTTGCTACAGGTAGGACAATTCACGGGCTCTCAGGATCGACTCATGAACAGGTTGCAAAATGTGCTTGTATATGGTTCGTTGTTTGCATTACTTGCTGCTGCGACTTCAGGTCTCTTTCTGGCTCGCAAGTCTATGAAGCCGCTGGTCAAGGTAATTGAGGGGGCAAATCAGATTCAATCCAGTAATGATTTGAGTGTTCGGATTGAATATGACGGACCACCAGATGAAATTGGACAATTAATCGGGACAGTTAACAACATGCTGGGGCGTACAGAGGTGTTTTACAAGGAGTTGGAAGATGCGTACGGTGCACAGCGCCGTTTTGTGGCTGATGCTTCCCATGAGCTTCGTACGCCGCTAACGACGATCCGTGGCAACGTTGATTTTTTGCTCAAAATGTGGACTACCGAACCAGGAGAGCGACCGAATATGGATGAAGAGATGATTCGTGAGCTTTCTATGGAGGCATTAAATGACATGGCAGATGAAGGCAAACGGATGAGTCGTTTGGTGAGTGATATGTTGTCACTTGCGAGAGCAGACACAGGGAAAACGTTCGATAAGACTCCCGTTGCGCTGGAACCCCTTGTAAGTGAGGTTGCCCGTCGTGCTCAGTTTTTAGAGCGAACGGCCGAATGGAATGTGGGAGATTTTTCGTTGCTGAATGGTATTTATATGGATGGGAGCAAGGATTATTTACAGCAAATGCTATTCATTTTCATTGATAATGCATTCAAATACACACCTGAAGGTACAGTCCGATTTGATGCCATTGTTTATCAAGGACAGGTAGGGCTACGGATCAGTGATACGGGCATTGGAATGGACAAGAGTGAGGTTCCCTTTATTTTTGACCGCTTTTACCGGGCAGATGAGTCGCGCGGGGTGACAGAGGGAATTGGGTTGGGGCTGTCTATTGCCAAGTGGATTATTGATGAACATCACGGGTCTGTGGAAGTGGTTACGCGTCAAGGAGAAGGAACGACATTTGTCATCTGGCTTCCGGTCAGCTTTTCCGCGCCTTTGGAATAGGCTATAATAGGAAGGCAACTACATCATAGAATTGGCCGGTAAAGGCTTGGATGCCCACAGCTACCGAGTTATCGGAGCTGTATACTGTGTCGAAGAAAGCGGGGGCTCATTTTGGAAGTACTCAGAATTTCGCCCCGGGGTTACTGCTACGGCGTAGTCGATGCCATGGTATTGGCTCGTCAGGCAGCCAGAAATCTGGACTTACCCCGGCCTATTTATATATTGGGCATGATCGTGCATAACAGTCATGTCACGAATTCCTTTGAAGACGAAGGGATTATTACACTGGACGGCCCGAACCGTATCGAGATTTTAAGCCAGGTAGAGAGCGGCACTGTTATCTTTACTGCTCATGGCGTATCACCAGAGGTACGCAAGTTGGCACGAGACAAGGGGCTGACTACGGTAGACGCGACTTGCCCTGACGTCACAAAAACGCATGATCTGATTCGAGAGAAGTCTGCCGAAGGCTACCAGATTGTTTATATTGGCAAAAAGAATCATCCAGAGCCGGAGGGAGCTATCGGTATTGCTCCTAACCATGTTCATCTGATTGAAAAGGAAGAAGAGATCGACAGTCTTACGTTGCCAGCTGGCAAAATCCTTATCACGAATCAGACGACCATGAGCCAATGGGACATCAAGCACATTATGAAGAAGCTGCTGGAGAAGTTCCCGGGTGCTGAGATACACAATGAAATCTGTTTGGCGACGCAGGTACGTCAGGAAGCGGTAGCTGAGCAAGCTGGACAGGCGGATCTGGTGATCGTTGTCGGTGATCCGCGCAGTAACAATTCAAACCGATTAGCTCAGGTTTCGGAGGAAATTGCTGGTACAACAGCTTATCGTATTTCTGATGTAACCGAGCTGAAGAGGGAGTG
Source organism: Paenibacillus sp. SEL3 (assembly GCF_054602585.1). Lineage (NCBI taxonomy): Bacteria > Bacillati > Bacillota > Bacilli > Caryophanales > Paenibacillaceae > Paenibacillus > Paenibacillus sp. SEL3. The sequence continues at coordinate 4,875,202 of NZ_CM137725.1, forward strand.
GCTTGAAGGCGTAGCCAAAGTAGCTGTGACTTCTGGGGCTTCAACGCCGACACTGATTACCAAAGAGGTTATTACGTATTTGGAGCAGTATGATGCGGCTAACCCGGATACGTGGGAGATTCAGCGAACCATAGATATGAAAAAACTGCTGCCTCCTGTACGAGAGAAGTCAAAAACAACGAAATAGTATGTGATTGATTACAGCCGTTATTCGGATACAACCATCCGGATAGCGGCTTTTCAATCGTTTAAATTTATAGATATTATCCGGTAGCTTCACTAAGTTTGAATATTGAATAATTCGGGATAATTAAACCTTGACGAGTATAGCTAAAACAGGTATAGTTGCTTTAACGAATAAAAGCTTAAAAGCGAACAAGCGTCTAAGTGTCATAATATCAATCTATTACTGGTTAATAAAATATGTTTCATAGAGAGGAAGAAAAAAATGATCGTTATCGCTGGTGTTCAAACACCTGAAGAGCATATTCAAGCTATTGTTGAAGTTATTGAGAAAGAAGGATTGCAGGCTCATGTATCAAGGGGATCGGATCGCACGATCATCGGATTGATCGGTAGCGTAGAGCCCAAGCTGGCTGAACATCTGCGTCAAATGAAAGGCGTAGAAAATGTGGTTAAAATATCGAAGTCCTATAAATTGGCAAGCCGTGATTTTCATCCGGAAAATACGGTTATCTCCATTAAAGGTGTAAATATCGGTGGGGGCGAGCTTGTCATTATGGGTGGACCATGTGCCGTTGAGTCTGCTGCACAGATAGATGAAATTGCCGGATTGGTCAAAGCAGCAGGTGCGCAAGTTCTCCGTGGAGGTGCCTTTAAGCCGCGTACAGGGCCTTACAGCTTCCAGGGAACTGGTGTAGAAGGACTGATCATGATGGCTGAAGCCGGCCAAAAGCACGACCTCTTGACCATCACAGAGGTCATGACACCTGAATACGTAGACATTTGTGCGGAATATGCCGATATCCTGCAAGTAGGTACACGTAATATGCAAAACTTTGATCTGCTGCGCAAGTTGGGAACTTGCGGCAAGCCAGTGTTGCTCAAACGCGGTTTTAGCTCGACTTATGACGAGTTTTTGAATGCTGCCGAGTACATCCTGGCAGGTGGCAATCCGAATGTTATGCTGTGTGAGCGCGGTATCCGCACATTTGAAACCTACACCAGAAATACACTCGATTTGTCCGCGATCCCTGTGCTGCAACAATTGAGCCATTTGCCAGTTATTTCTGATCCTAGCCATGGCACGGGTAGACGTGAATTGGTTGTTCCTATGACGAAGGCTTCGGTTGCTGCCGGAGCGGATGGTTTAATTATTGAGATGCATACAGACCCTGACAACTCGATGACGGGTGACGGCGTACAATCCCTGTTCCCAGATCAATTTTCAGATTTGCTAAAAGATTTGGAAATATTGGCTCCTGCTGTGGGGAAAACATTTCACACGCCTACTACCATTGCTTAAAACCAATGTTTAACATTAATGCATAAAAGTTTTGCTGCAACGCAGTAATGAGATTTAAATTGCCTAAAAGCCCGATGTTTCGGGCTTTTTGTGCTATCCAAATGTTATCAAGGGCGTAAGCATATCTAACATTAGTTTAAAAAATACCTTACATAGCTATTGACCCGTGTCATGTTTGAGATTTATAATGACGACAGAAAAAAACATTCGATCATGAACATTTCAGGGTTGTATAAGACTTAATGTTCGGAAAAATTGGGAGGAAGAAGACATGTCCGTTGAAAACGTATTGAAAACAATTCAGGAAAATAATATTGAGTGGGTAGATTTTCGTTTTGTAGATTTGTCTGGTCGTGCTCACCATATTTCATTGCCAGCTTCCGAAGTAGATGCAGAAACATTTGTTAACGGTGTTGCTTTCGACGGTTCTTCCATTCCCGGCTATCGTGGCATCGAGGAATCCGACATGGTTATGCTGCCCGATGCAGAAGCGGTTTTTATTGACCCTTTCACTCAGCATCCTACACTGAATATTCTGTGTGACATTGCTACGCCAGATGGCGAAAAATACGACCGCGATCCTCGCGGCATTGCAAAAAAAGCTGAGGAATTTCTGCAATCCGCAGGAGTCGGCACAGCAGCATTTTTTGCACCTGAGTCCGAGTTTTTCATCTTTGATGATGTACGCTACGAAAGCGGCATGAATAGCTCCTCCTTCTTCGTAGATTCCGAGGAAGCAGCTTGGAACACGAATCGTAAGGAAGAAGGCGGCAACCTGGGCTTTAAAGTGGGAGTGAAGGGCGGATATGTACCTGTAGCGCCAGTAGACACCCAACAAGATATCCGTAGCGAAATGTGCCGTTTGCTTGAAGAAGCAGGTCTGAGAATTGAGCGCCATCACCATGAGGTAGCTACGGCAGGCCAAGCGGAAATCAACTTCCGTTTTGATACACTCAAGAAAACAGCAGATAACCTGCTCGTTTATAAATACATTGTACACAACACAGCTCGTCAATATGGTAAAGTGGCAACATTCATGCCGAAACCGATTTTTGGGGATAACGGAAGCGGTATGCACGTTCACCAATCTATTTTCGATGGGGACACTCCTTTGTTCTACGAAAAAGGTGGTTATGCTAATCTGAGCGAAATGGCTCTTCATTACATTGGCGGTATTCTGTACCACGCACCTGCGTTGATCGCTTTGACCAACCCAAGCACCAACTCGTTCAAACGTCTCGTTCCTGGCTACGAAGCACCAGTTAACCTGGTATTCTCCAAAGGTAACCGTTCTGCGGCTGTACGTATTCCAGTAGCAGCTGTTACTCCTAAAGGCTGTCGGATCGAGTTCCGTACACCGGACTCCACGGCTAACCCTTACCTTGCCTTCTCAGCAATGCTGATGGCGGGTCTGGATGGCATCAAGCGCAAACTGAACCCAATCGAATTGGGATATGGTCCACTTGACAGCAACATCTACGAGCTGTCTGATGCTGAAAAAGGTAAAATCCGTAGCGTACCTGGTTCATTGGATGAGGCTCTGGACGCTCTGGAAGCTGACTACGAATTCTTGACTGAAGGCGGCGTATTTACGAAGGACTTTATTGATAACTATGTAGAGCTCAAACGTTCTGAAGCTAAATCGGTGAACATCCGTGTTCATCCACACGAATACAGCCTGTATTTTGACTGCTAATAAGTCGATAGCATAGCTGCTTTGAATAAAAAACATTAGCTTACGGGTAACACTTGTTATTCAAAATAGGTCTCCGGTCTTATGCCGGGGACCTTTTAATATTAAAGTGAAAATCACAGAATAAAGATGTTAAATATGTTAACATTCACAACTCTGTCACATCATAAATGAAATTGAAAACATTTTTATACAAGTCTTGAACGCATTTATGAATACTGCTATCATAGCGATAATATCCACACCAGAGTAGAGAAGGGATGGGAATTTGTTGAGTAAGAGAGCCTACAATTTTAATGCAGGACCAGCGGCATTGCCGCTCAAAGTACTGGAACGTGTACAAGCTGAATTCGTAGATTTCCAGGGAACAGGGATGTCGATCATGGAAATGTCACACCGTGGAGCTGTGTATGAATCTGTTCATAATGAGGCGCAGGAACGTCTGTTATCTCTGCTGGGCAATCCACAGGGCTACAAGGTGTTATTCCTACAAGGGGGCGCAAGTACGCAGTTTGCAATGCTACCTTTAAATTTCTTGCGCGAAGGACAGACTGGGAGCTATGTAATGACAGGTAGCTGGTCGGACAAGGCATATAAAGAAGCCAAGCTACTGGGCAAGGCTCATATTGCTGCATCCTCCGCTGATGAGAAGTACATGCGTCTTCCGAATGTGGATTCCTTGGACTTGCCTGAGAATACTGCTTATGTGCATATGACGTCCAACGAAACGATTGAAGGTACACAATTTAAGCAATTTCCGGATACGGGTTCCGTACCATTGATTGTGGACATGTCCAGTGATATTTTTTGCAAGCCTTTTGATGTTACTCAATTTGGATTGATTTATGCTGGCGCACAAAAAAATCTGGGACCTTCTGGTGTGACGGTCGTGATTGCCCGTGAAGAGTTGCTGACTTCCTCACCGGACAATATTCCTACCATGTTGCGTTATAGCACATATGAAAAAAATAACTCTCTCTACAATACCCCCCCATCTTTTGCCATATACATGGTGAATGAAGTGCTGAAATGGATTCAGGAAGAAGGCGGTTTGGAAGGTATTGAGCGTGTGAACCAGCAGAAGGCTGCTTTGCTATACGACCGTATTGACAGTAGCGAAGGCTTCTATCGTGGTTGTGTGGACAGCGCTGATCGCTCTATTATGAATGTAACCTTCCGCCTCGCGAATGAGGAGCTGGAAAAACAATTTATTAAGGAATCCGAACAGGCCGGGTTCATCGGACTGAAGGGACATCGCAGCGTAGGAGGGCTTCGCGCCTCAATCTACAATGCTGTTCCATTGGAGAACTGTCAAGCATTAGCCGAGTTTATGGACGGATTCAAGCAACGTAACAGTTGATTACGTCGACATATATTTCGATACACGATATTTGAAATCGAAAAAGTAAATGTAGAGCCTTCCCTGAATGTGTATAGGGGAAGGCTTTTAGTGGTGTGGGTTGAAATTTTTGTCGTTTGATGTTCATATCTGTCTGATTTTGTTAAAATAGAAGAATGTGTATGTTTTCAATGTATACACTTTGGTTAAACTGTAGGTTATTTGTCTGATGAATTTAATGATGAAGGGAACGAAACGAGATGCCATTACATATTGTGCTTGTCGAGCCGGAAATTCCGGCCAACACAGGGAATATTGCCAGAACGTGTGCTGCAACCGGAACTCATCTGCATTTGGTGAAGCCACTCGGCTTCCGTACCGACGATGCCACGTTAAAACGCGCCGGACTTGATTATTGGTACGCTGTCCACATTGAATATCACGAGTCTTTTGCTGAAGTGCAGGAGAAATATCAGGAAGGTCGCTTTTTTTATGCGACGACCAAAGCAAATCAGCGGTATAGTGATATTGCATTTCAGGATGGAGATTTTTTGGTATTTGGTAAGGAAACGAAAGGCTTGCCTCCTGAATTGTTAGCTGCTAATCCAGATACATGTATCAAGATGCCTATGTCTGATAAAGTAAGATCTCTAAACTTGTCGAATTCCGCTGCAATTATCGTATATGAAGCGCTGAGACAAATGGATTTTCCGGATTTATCATAAAGAGCATCAGGTGAACAAGTATAAATGCGAATAAAGAACCAGGACCTTAGTTGCTAATAAAAGTTTCACTTTTATTGCTCAAAAGTACATGACAGTAGAGCTTAAATCAAGCTTGTATGGTTAAAAACTTGCGAAATTTCTCAACTAGGGCTAATGATAATTGGCTTTCCGGTCGATAAAAATATTATAGACATTCTGTACCATACTTTGATATGGTTCATGATTTTATGAAAAAATGTAATAAAATTTCCTGTGATCAGCAGGATTCGACAAAAAGACAGCGAATACTACATAAAGAATAGTGTCTTTGTACCTAGTTTTTCGCATGGTAAGAAATTGTAAGTTATTACTCAATAGGAGAGGTGTACGATCACGATGAAACCTGCCGGTGTGGTACGTAAAGTTGATCAGCTGGGGAGAATAGTTTTGCCTAAGTCACTGCGTAAAAGATATCAAATGAATGAGGGAGATCCTGTCGAAATTTTGGTTCAGGGTGACCACATTATTTTGGAGCGTTACCGTCCAAAATGTGTATTCTGCGGGTCAGTAGAACAAGTGAACGATTTCAAAGACCGTTATATTTGTGCTCAATGCCTGACAGAAATGACACAGTATTCCTCCTAAATGAGGCAAAAGCATCACGACATTCGTTCGTGATGCTTTTTTTCGGATAGAGACGTACGTCGGCAAGCATATTTAATTTGGTAGCAGACTACACATGACTATTTATAGAACAAAAAATGAGTAGGGACTGGACGCAAATTACCATCTGACGGTTTGTTTACGACTCGACCGTTAAGTATAAGCGACGAGGAACCGCCTCCGTCCAAATTATAGGCATCTTGAACACCTAGATTGTACATTTTTCCTTGCAGTTCTTCGAGCGTCGCGCCCGAACCCCCGCTTTCATTGTAGCCGTCTACGACAATAATGAGCAACTGATCATCTTTATAGTTGCCAATGACCGTACGTGGGGCCCGCTTGGGGGAGACTTTCCATTTGTCAGGAATAGGCATTTTTTGTCCCCTTTGCAGCAGGACGGGAACGAAGGTAGCCCCAAAGGTAGGCTTTAAGCTGTCAAGTGCACCTTGACTGTAAAATTTGCCACCGATAAGCTTGCCATCGTTACTCAATCCGACGAAGGATAAATCCTTAAAACTGGACTGAAAGCCAGTAAGGTAGTGGCCATTCAAGACAGTAGTGCTTAATGGATAGCGTTTGCCGTCTCCATCCGCAAAGCCGCCTGCATTGATGCCTGCAATAGCTCCGTGTCTCAAGACTGCACGCATGGTGGTTTCGGAGCCACCCAATTTGTCACTTCCCAAAGACATTTTCATAGCAGTAGGATCTTTAAGTTTGACCTTCATAGCGTAGCCATGATAAATTCCCGGGTTTACCTTAAACAATTCAATGGTAATCCGGTTGCTATCTACCCGCTCATAGGGAACTCCCAGTTTGGCGGTGATGCGTCGATCATAGATGACCGCGGGCCGCTTGGACTGCGTAGAGGCAGTCACGACAAGCTGATTCATCGTTTGGGTGGTTTGCTTGTAGAGCTCAGAAGTCCGGCGAATTGTAGATAAGGTGTACGTTGCCGTTTGCTTGGCTTCATCAAGCTGCTTGCCTACTGATTGCGTTTGTAGAGTGACTTCAGCTTTTTGCAGACTTGAAGAAGTAGACCCAGGAAAGCTCAATGAGGGATGCACTAACAAAATACACCCCAACAAACCGATAAAAGGAGCAAGGGCCAACATAAAGAACCGGTTCACTTGTTTTGCGTCTACATTCATTTTAGCAAGTCCATTTTTTTCTGAAGTGTATTAAGTTGCTGCTTAACTTCGTTTAATTGGGTATACAATTTATTGCTGTTATCGGTCTTATTGTTTGCATTATCCTTCGTAAAGGTCAGTAGTTCATTGAAGGACTGGACTTTGCCTTGCAATCCGCTAACTTCCTTGGAAAGAGCAGTCAGTTGCTTTTCATAGTCAGAATTGAGTGCTTGAATCTGTTGGTCTGTATGGGTTTGCATCTCGTTTAGCATTTGCTGCTTCAAGTGATTGCTATACAGATAGGTTGCTAGAGCACCTAGTATAATAAGAATGAACCAAAATAGCAGAAAAGCCTTTATGGGTAACCCCTTTCTTGAATTGCTCCGCCGAGCTTCGGCAGAAGGACGTTCAGGTGAAGCTTGCATACGATTTTCAACTCCCGTGTAAAGTCAAATTTCCAGTCTTTATTTGCAGTTCCAATTCTATCATGGGCCTATTTATTTCGCAAAAGCGAAATAGTCGTATAAAAATATTGGAAAAAGAGATTGCATCGGAAGGAAGTCCTAGGATACAATTTCCTTAAACGTTTTTCGCTTCCTATACGTTCACATTCGCGCAATTTCTACATATGCAATCACCAATTTTAGGATTATTCTCGCTATTAACTATGTATTTTTTTGTAAAATCAGGAGGTTTAGATATGAGAAAAGTATGGCAGGTGGTCATCATAGATATCCATCCTACAAGTATGCTGGGAACAAAGCTTATTTTGGAAGACCAGCAGGATTTGCTTGTCAGAGGGATGTCTTCCTCCGGAACGGAAGGCTTGGAGCTAGCTTGCTCCATTCGACCAGAAATCGTTTTAATGGACTACAGGTTGCCTGAGGGAACGGCGGAACCATTTTTGACACAAATGCGGGCCTTGTCTCCGGACAGCCATATTGTTATTATGACGGATGAGGATAATATTACTTTGTTTCAGCAGCTAATTTCGCTCGGAGCAAATGGAATGTTATCCAAACAGGCATCACCGAGCCAGTTAATCCATCTGATCAACGGTTTACGCGAAGGATTTGCTTCCTTGCCGATGGATTGGATTCGGTATGGTAACTGGCCCTTTATGCCATTAATGGCATCCGAGCCTTTTGACGAATTGACACAAACCGAAGTGTTTATTATGGAACGGATTGTACAAGGAATTACATATGACAAAATTGCTATCGAGATCGAAGTTAGCCGGCGTTCCATTGATAATTATCTACGTAAAATTTATGCAAAATTAGGCGTGTCCAGCCGGGCGCAGGCGATTGAACGTTATGCCTTATATGCGCGTCAGAGGAAGCAGCTATATGCCTGATGCGTCAGCCCGGAGATCATGACCTATTTTTCAGGAGAAGGAGGATGTTCATGCAATATTCCTTTGCTTCACGAACGGCTGCGATGTTGGCTTCTCCAGTGCGTCATATCCGGGAAAATGCGAGAAGACACTCCTTTATATCTCTGGCTGAAGAATTGCCTGCACAAGAGCTGTTTCCGGTGAAGTTGCTGGAAGAAGCGGCCCATGATGTGTTTGGCTCCGGCCCTGATGCCCTCCAGTATGGTGAACCGGAGGGCTATTTCCCTTTGCGAGCATGGCTTGCGGGTGAGTGGGAACAGCGTAAAGGAGTAAGAGTACCACCAGGTCAAATCCTTCTCACGACAGGCAGTCAGCAGGCCATTGACCTGATCATAAGGCTGATGGTGGATGAGCGTGATCCGGTATTGGTCGAAAATCCTACATCTCCTGGATGTTTACAAGTACTATCTATGCAGGGTGCACAGATCGTTCCTGTAGAATCAGATGGGGAAGGTGTCATTCCTGATAAGCTTGAAGCTTTAATGATCCGTTATCGACCCAAGCTTTTTTTTGCCACGCCAACGTTTACGAACCCCACGGGCTCCTTGTGGAGCGCGGCAAGGCGGCAGGAAATTTTGGACCTGTGTAGGCATCATGAGGTACTGGTAGTTGAGGACGATTCTTATGGTGAATTGCATTTGAAGCAAAAAAATGAGTCCCATGACAAGAGTCCGCATGGTCAGAGTCGAAAATTCGCAGAGACTTACCCCTCACTATTTGCGCTGGATCATGCGGGTCAGGGCGGTCAAGTGCTCTATATCGGTTCGTTCAATAAAACCGTTGCTCCTGCGCTGAGAACGGGTTGGGCTGCTGGTCCTGCGCCGCTGATTGAAGGAATGTACGCCTTGAAGCAGTTGGCTGATATGCAATCCAGTACGATGAACCAACGGCTGCTGTTCCAATTGCTGACCAGCTCGCGTTTTCAATGGCACGAGCACTTAGCGATGCTGAACAAGGAATATTCGACTCGACTTCAATTAATCTTGGAGTTGCTCAAGCGTCCGTTTTGGAAAGACGTGACGTATCATATTCCGTCCGGTGGCATGTATGTATGGGTGCAGCTGCCCGAGGGGCTGGACAGCGCATTGCTGCTAAAGGCGGCGTTACCCAAAGGCGTAGCCTTTATGCCAGGTGCGCTATGTGCGGTTGGTAGTGAAGGCGCGTCCCATATTCGCCTCAATTTCAGCCATCCGGGCCGTGAGCAATTGCTTATGGGCATGAATCTGATCGGTGAGACGATTAGTGAATTTACTGCGCGGAGCTAGCAAAAACCATCGCCCCATGTCAGTCATCCACCGTTTCCGCAGCAACGGTGGAGTAAGTGATTGGCGCTTCCGCAATCTGGCGCTGTCCACTGTCCTCGTCAAGCTCTGCGTCCATTCCAGCGGCTGTTTTAATGCCATGTTCTTGCAGTACTGCCGCATACTCGTCCAAGGCAGCTTCGCCAAACGGAGTCAGTCGATAGCGGCCGCGGGATACGCGCTCAAACCAGCCGTAGTAGTTATGCTGAAGCACGGCAGCAGCTGTGCTGACGGCTGCTATGCGAGCGAGCTGCGCCGGAGCGGCTTCCCCCAAGCTCTGCAAGGCTGCCGCTACGCGCAGCGCTTTTTCCCGATAGGCAGTGACCAGCTTGCGTCGGGTGCTGCCGCCAGTATTGTGGTCACCGCTGCGTGCGTGAAATTCCCTCAGTAACTTTTCCTTGCGCGAGCCCGGGCGTACCGCTGCTGCATTGCGGGCATTGTCGCTAGGTACCGCAGGCTTACACAGTACTTCAACGAGCGGCGGCTTCGTTTTGAAATGGGTGACGGTAAGCAAGCCAAGTCCTAACTGGCGGCACAGTCCGACCAGCTCGTTCCAGCGCTGATTCACGGCCCCTTTTTTGGCACGATTCCGTTCTACAGCCACATATACATTGCTGCTTAGTTTCAAACGCTGCATGCCTTGCAGCACAAGCGCCAGGTTAAACGTCTTTTTGATCTCCACAATCAGTGGTGTCTGTTGCCCTGGCTTGATACCCACCAAATCGCAGTTGCGCACCTCTCCTTTGACTTCATATCCCAAGCTCTCAAAAAAGGCTTTCACCGGAGCGTACAGCTCCGTCTCATGCCGAACCGCCATGACTTCTTCCGCTCCTTTATCCCATTATTCCGAGCTTATATTGTACCATAATGCGTCAGGTCCGCGTCGTTGTTGTATATTTTAGCACAGTGTATCCCTTGGTTTTTTCGAAAAAGCAGAGAGACCTGTCACAAAAAATAGGTCAATTCTGAAATCAATCTGCATAGGTATGTATTACACTTTTTTTAAGGGGATTGCATCATATCCTGAAAGGCGTGACGAGTGTAGCCATAATCATCAGGAGTGGAGGATAGTCATTACGCAGTCATGGGAGGAACCGAGCATGAATATTTTTGAACGCGTTGCGGAGTACCGGGCGGAAAACAACCGTCTGGCCTGGAGCGGCACTTTTAGAGAGTATATTGAGATACTCAAGAAAGACCCGACGCCGGCGATGACAGCTCATGCACGGGTTTACAAGATGATTGAATCTTTTGGTGTAGAAGAGGTTGGGGGACATAAGCGATATAAATTTTTTGAGCAGGAGATCTTTGGACTGGACCGAGCGCTGGAAAAGTTGGTGGAGGAATATTTCCATTCCTCAGCCAGGCGACTCGATGTGCGCAAGCGTATCCTTCTTTTGATGGGACCCGTCAGTGGGGGGAAATCGACACTGGTCACGTTGCTAAAGCGTGGCTTGGAGAAATTTTCGAGAACGGATCAGGGAGCCGTATACGCGATTGAAGGCTGCCCGATGCACGAGGACCCGCTTCATCTGATTCCCCATGAGCTGCGTCCCGATTTTGAAAAGGAGCTGGGTGTACGGATTGAAGGTAATCTCTGCCCATCCTGCCAGATGAGATTGCGTACAGAATTTGATGGCGATATTGAAAAGGTCCGCGTGGAGCGGGTGTTTATATCGGAAGAAAACCGGATTGGTATTGGTACGTTCAGCCCTTCTGATCCGAAGTCACAGGATATTGCTGATTTGACGGGCAGCATCGACTTTTCCACGATTACGGAGTATGGTTCGGAATCCGACCCGCGTGCGTATCGGTTTGACGGAGAATTGAACAAAGCAAATCGTGGACTGATGGAGTTTCAGGAAATGCTGAAATGCGATGAGAAGTTTTTGTGGAATTTGCTTTCTCTGACCCAAGAAGGTAATTTCAAGGCCGGGCGGTTTGCGCTCATCAGTGCAGATGAGATGATCGTGGCTCACACCAATGAATCCGAGTATAAAAGTTTCATTGCAAACAAAAAGAACGAGGCATTGCAATCAAGGATGATTGTAATGCCGATTCCTTATAACCTGAAGGTGTCTGAAGAAGAAAAGATTTACGCCAAGCTCATTAAACAAAGTGATATGAGACATATCCACATTGCGCCTCATGCGCTGCGTACGGCTGCCATTTTCTCCGTGCTTACCCGCTTGAAGGAGACGAAGAAACAGGGGATGGATCTGGTCAAAAAGATGCGCATGTATGACGGTGAAGAGGTCGAAGGATACAAGGAAGCCGATCTGAAAGAAATGCAAAGTGAGTTTCTGGAGGAAGGTATGTCCGGGGTAGACCCGCGGTACGTCATTAATCGCATTTCTAGTGCATTGATTAAGCAAAATGTGGAATCCATCAATGCCCTGGACATTTTACGAGCAATCAAGGATGGTCTGGATCAACATGCCTCCATCACAAAGGAAGAACGGGAGCGCTATCTGAATTTCATTTCCGTGGCTCGTAAGGAGTATGACGAATTGGCGAAAAAAGAAGTGCAGAAGGCCTTTGTGTACTCTTTCGAGGAATCAGCCAAGACGCTGTTTGACAACTATTTGGATAACATCGAAGCTTTTTGCAATTGGGCGAAAATTCGCGATCCGCTCACAGATGAGGAACTCGACCCGGATGAGCGGCTCATGCGCTCTATTGAGGAGCAAATCGGGGTATCGGAAAATGCGAAAAAGGCATTCCGTGAAGAAATATTAATCCGTATTTCTGCGTATTCTCGCAAGGGACGGAAGTTTGAGTATCATCATCATGATCGGCTTCGAGAAGCCATTGAGAAGAAGCTGTTCGCCGATTTGAAGGATATTGTGAAGATTACGACTTCAACCAAAACGCCTGACGCTAATCAGCTCAAACGGATGAATGAGGTGATTAAACGACTGATTGAGGAGCATGGCTACACAGGAGCCAGCGCTAACGATCTGTTAAGGTATGTAGGTAGCCTCCTGAATCGGTAAGACGAAATAATAAATAAGTACAGTATGGTGAAACTATGGGTTGATCTGGATGGTTCCACACAGTCGTGAGGTATCCGATGAACTTGTTTTAGAGGGAATTCGGCAAGCACAGGGAGTTAGGTGCTGCTGGATTCTTTTTTTTGTATCCATAGACAGTTGGAATTATGTATTTTTTCTGAAATTGCTATGAAAAAAATCATAATCAATCTTCTGCTTTTTTAACATTTTCTAAAAAGTTGCCGATAAATATGGTAATGTAAAATCTATGTAAACTATTATTTGGAGGAACTTATGATTCATGTCGTGGAGAGTAGATTAAAACAGATACAATATATTGGTATTACTGATGATGATTTGGCTTTATTGCATCATTATCAGGGACTATTCCAATCTATTGTGAACGAGGTCGTGGATCGGTTTTATGAACATGTAGAAAAGGTTCCGCATCTCATGTCGATTATTTCCAAATGGTCAAATATTGAACGGCTAAAACAAACACAACGTGAATACTGGCTTTCTCTCGCAGATGGAAAAATAGATGATCCGTTTATCGAACACCGTCTTTTTGTGGGGCAGGTACATTCCCGAATCGGATTGTCTTCCGATTATTATTTGGGCACATACATTGCTTATCTTGATATTGCAGTAGACATTTTAAAGCGTTCGGGGATAGAGGACTGGTATTCTATTGTGCACGCTCTTTCCAAAATGTTCAACCTGGATTCCCAGCTTGTACTGGAAGCTTATCATGAAAAAGAAAAGGAACAAATCAACGACCTGGCCGACGAACAAACGCAGGTGCTGACCGTTGTGTCCCGAATTGCGCAAAATTTGACCGGGATGATTGCTGAGCTTAGGGAAAATACGGATAATATCGCGGAGAGTGCCTGCAACACTGCTTCTTCGCAGGAACAAACGGAGGAACTGGTACAGCATTTGAGTGACGAGATTAAACATATTGAGCAGATGAGCGGTACAATCCGGGAACTGTCCGATCAGACTCACCTGCTGGGACTGAATGCGGCGATTGAGGCAGCCCATGCGCAGGAAGCAGGACGCGGGTTTCAAATTGTGGCACAGGAGGTACGAAAGCTTGCATCTAATTCAAAGCAAGCACAGGAGCAAATTCAGCGCAAGGTGCTGGATATTGCCCGTATGCTTGACAGTGTGCAATCCGAAACCGCTGCAACAACAGCCAGTGCCCGGCAACAGGCCTCCAGCTCAGAGGAATTGGCTTCGTTCACAAAGCTGATCGAAAACATGGTGAAGGAATTGGAAATGCTGCAACATTCCTCGGAAATGCTAAAGGTGTAAGATGTGGCTTGAAGGCTAACCTTACGTTGGAGGCTTCACTGCTATAACGATTCAGTCATAGACTTTTTCCATTCTATATGAGCCGCAAGTACTCTTTTCCATAACTCGTCCCGTTCCTGGTGACTGTAGTTAACGAGCGGCTCGCCAAATACATCTGCCAACACTTCCAGCCACTGCGATTTCTGATCCAGCTCTATTTTTTCCAAACCGTTTAGCCCGCGCTTTTTCCAAATACATCCTCTGAGTTCATTCGCCTCTAATGCTTGCCTTTGCCGAATCAGAAATAGGTTAAACCATGGAGATTCCGCTGAGCGGCTATAGAAATGATGTTTCGGCATGAATTCTTCCAAATCCTGAACAACCGCTGGAGCAAAATCAACGCCAACAAATGAAGCAAGCGAGTCATGCTCTAACCGCCAACCTTTTGTAACAACCCCGGATTCCATGACTTTATAATGAAGAGGAGCCTGTTCATAAGTTCCCATACGGAGTGGAAGAGGCTCATATGGCATATCGCCCAGCCCGACATCAACAATCCATACTTCATCTTCATGATGCTCATTTAGCAAGTTCACTGTTAGTCCAAGATGAAATGAATTAATGCGTGGTTCAGTTCCCAGAGGTTGTACCCCGGCACGATGCAGAGAAACTTTGTACCCTAGTGAATATAGTAGTGCACTAAAGGCACCATTCAGATGAAAACAATAACCACTTCTCCCATGTAGAATGAGTTGAATGGATTCTTGAAAACCAATGGCTGCCGGCTTCCTTGCATAAATGTCCAATGTTTGCCATGAAAGATGTTTTACATGAGCCTTATGCAGCTCAACTAAATAGGGAAGGGTAGGAGGTTGAATTTCGGGAATTCCGATTCTGTTTAAATAAGCTTTTATTTCTTCTTTTGTCATGGTGTACATGTACAGTCACCTCTATTGTTGTTAGTTTCCCAGATTCTCTTCTCGAAACCATTGAGCATTGAGTCTTAGCATCATTGTAGAAGGGGGAAGTGCTGTTTACAATGCTATACATTTTTGATTGTACCGGTACAGTTAGCAAATCGATTGGCTTTAGCGGCATGCGCTTTTCCTGTAGTTGTTGTCAGAACACAAAAAAACAGACCGTTTCATCGGGTCTGTTTTTTTGTTTAGTTCCAAGCTGACCGATTATAATAGTGATCTGAGTTCACGTCGGTATTTGTTCAAATGAACGAACGAGGGAATGACTCGTTTGGCAGAACGGAAGCCGCCTATTCTGATATTGCGGACCACATGATAGGGAGAGATCAATAGTGCGTGAAGCAGATGCAAATCATGGGTGCTCAATGGACGATATCGTTGATAGTAATCTATCGCGCGCAGCATCTTTGTCCCATTCCAAAGACAATTCCGATGAAGAAGATGGGAGAGATCTTTCATCCTTACATGTAGGGAGCAATTTTCAAAGTCGATCAAATGGATTTTGAGCTGTTTGTCTTTAATCAGATTGGGATAATTATAGTCGCCGTGTATAAATGCGGCGGCTTTTTGCTCCCGAGCAATGGCTTCTCTAACTTTGGGCTGCTGTAGACGATGGGACACTTCTTCACAAAGTGCTACGAGATGTGCTGTGCCTCTGTATGGGATGAGGCGTTTTTTGTATCCAGCTATTTCATCGCTCAAGCCTTCATAACGGATTCTGGATGGCGGAGCTTCAGTGATAGGAAAGCCCATGGCACTGGAATGGAATTTGGCTAAAGTAGCAATTCCCTTTTTGAAGTCTATTCTTTTTGTGAATTCTGGTCTGAGTCCATGAACCCAATTGGTTAATGTATACGAAACACCTTCATAGGTCATGTAAGCCGTTTGTTGTACTGTTGGATAGACCTTTTGGCTGCGTGTAAACCCGCGCTCATCCAGGTAGGACAAGACACGTGTAATAAAACGGATCTCTTCTTCCGGGAATTTGTAGGGTTTTAAGCAATAAGTCGTATTAGCGGTCTCAATCTTGTGAATGTCCTTCATTTGACGGGTACGCTGAATTTTGATTCCATACATCTGCTCAACGTTCGATAAAATCGACATTTTGCTCCTCACTTTCTTTTATACATGAGCCCACTCCTGCAAAATATGGATGATTTGTAATCGAAGAGGCCACGACTGATCCCAATGGTCCAGGATTTCACGATCTCTTGAACGGTGCGGGTGTCGGGAAGCATGCCAGGCTTCTCGTGGTAGTTTATATAAAGCCGTAACAATCTTCCGTTCAGTTCGGCTTAGTGGCTTGCGTTTTTGGTATCCCTTCAGCAAGGATTGCACAAATTCAGGATTGAATTGAGTCGTATTCATAAGGGCCTTTGCCAAATCAGCATAGACTGAGCCGATCTTAACCCGATCCCAATCAATGATTTTGAGATGACCACCATCCGAAATAATGACATTTGGGGTAGTGATATCACTGTGTATCAAGGAGGGGTGCCGATGTTCCATCCGAAGCAGCCTTATGATAGATGCATCCTGCAAATCCTTCCATGCTCGCCTGGATAAACGTTTGCAGTTTTCGCCGTGAGCATTGTACCAGTTGCGGTACGTTTTATCATGGCGACTGTTTTTTATCATTTTTCTTTGAAAAAGACGATCCTGGTTTTTCCATATCCGCAATTGTTGAATGGTCGGAGGGGATTTTCCTTTATCCATCCGATGCAAGCCGGTGGAGGTGGCGTGAAGTGTGGCAAGTGCCCGCCCCAGTTTTTCGAAATCTTCAGCGGTCTCCAGTCCCCGTCCTTTGACCCACTGGCTTACATAAAATGGCGTTCCTTGATATAGAGTCCATAACTTGCCGGAATGAATGGGGAGCCATGCGGGCATATAGGTATACTTTCTCTTTTTCAAAAGCCTTATATGGCTCGCAGCTCGTTCCATCTGTTGAATCGTATTTGAACGGACCATCTTTGTACGACTAAAGGGTTTTAATGCATAAGTTCCTTTTTTCGTTTTCACCTGGATCACTGCATTTTTTCGGTATAATGATGAGACTAAGCTTGATTTTAATGGAATCAGGCCGAAACGACGGGTGATTTTGCGAATCTGTGCTTTAGTATAGGATTTCGCCATAAGAACCTCACTTGACTTTGAATTGAAGAACAAGGTAATCCTCTGTTAGTTATCAGTCTATTCATGAAGAAATAATAGGTGCAGTTTTATGGAGCCATCTTCGTTCTTTTCCTGTGTCACATGGGTCAAAAAAACGGAGCAGCGAAAGTTCGCTGCTCCGTTTTAATTAACTCTGTATTTAGTTACCCTGATTATGACCTGGGTGATTAATATTCGTTGTCATCATCATCTTCGTCTGTATCCACGATTGCGCCAGATGATGCATGGATTTCAAGCTCAACGGTTCCTTCGTTGGTGAGTACCTTTACCTCGTAGATGAACTGTCCATCTTCCTTATCCAATTTAGAAGACAAAAGGGTACTCCCGGGCACGTGTTTAAGCGCAATTTGCCCAGCCTGCTTTTCAGTCAGGGTGATGTGATTTGGCTTGTTAAGGATGGACTCGTCATTCGAGTCATGATCAAGCTCAGAATGGGAACGGATGGTTTCCCCAGTATAAGCATCAACATCTATATCCCAATCTCTATCTCCTTGTTGGAGATCCACCTCATAGTAGACCTTTCCGTTTTTGCGCTCCAGTTCGACATCTTCAACTTGTGCATTATTCCCCACAGCTTTCTTGGCAATGTTGGCAGCGGCGGTCGCTCCAATAAGACCCGTAGGTTTAGCGGCCCATACGGCACTCGCTGAGACACCCGTAACCGTAACTCCAAGCAGAACCGTGGCTGCCATAATTCCTAATGTATAATTTTTTTTCATTACATCATTCCTCCTTGTGCTATAAGCATGAATACAGCTTATCTCTTGAACATGAGAGGAACATAATAGAATCATGAGAAAACCATGAGAAACATGAGCTAAGATGATCGTCAAATCGTCATGATTCGTCGTGCGCCTGTTTTTCTTTTTCCCAAGTTATAGAGTCAATAGAGCCCGATACTGCATTGACCTGTACTACTGCTTCACGCCCATCTTTTACCTCAACCTCAACCAGATAGTAGAGGCCTTTGTCGTTGCGATGAAGCTCAATATCATCGGATGTTCCGTTAACTGCTTGGGCAGCAAGCTTGGCTGCTTCTTTCTCCGTAATGACGAGAGAGGCTGGGTCAGGTTTATTAGTTGGATTCGATGTGTCTCTGGTTGGTGAGGTACCGGGCTTGTGGTCCTGGGGCTCCTGCTTCGCATCTGTATAAGCCTGTGTCCGCTTAATAGAGTCGATGACACCGTCATAGGCATTGGCTCTTATATCGTATTTCCCTTTGGCGCGTTCCAGCCTGATCAGATAAAAATCACCCAAGCGTTGCGTTTCAAGCACCTCACCGGGATACTGATGCAAAACGGATTGGATGACGGCCTTTTCTTCCAATGGAGAAGCTGCTAACGACCGTGCCCAAGGCCACTGTAAAAGGCAAATTGTAATCAACACAGCCGCCAGCGTACCTCCAATCATCCACACATAGATAGCTTTCATCGGTATTCCCACCTTTGACTTATTATTTTGGAACGGTAGGGAGGATGATCGTTGCAGTTGTTCCGCTTCCCTCTACACTTTCTAGCCCAATTTGAGCATGTATAGCTTGTGCAATTCCTGTAGCCAATGATAAGCCTAGCCCAGCCCCACCTTCCTCGCGGCTTCTGGCTTCATCCACACGATAGAAACGGTCGAATACTTTAGATAACTTTTCTTCCGGGATTCCAATTCCTTGATCTGTGATTTTTATGCAGGGTTGAGTTGTGCCGTCCACGGTATCAATCATCAGGTGTATCGGCTCGTCACTGTATTTGCGTGCATTATCCAAAAAGATAAATAGGAGCTGCTTCAGCTTATTTTCATCGGTATAGCCAATGCATTCTGTCTGAACATCCAGTTGAATTTGTCGGGCGAACGCATTTTCAAATGTAGTCTTTAATTCTGTCGCTATTCTGGTCAGGCGTACAGGCTCCAGCACGACATTCCACTGTTCTTCGTTTCTGGCCAACAAAAGAAGCTGCTCTGCCATGTCCTTCATTCGGATCGCCTCGGAATGGATCGCTTCAACGGATTCGGCAAAAATCTTGGGATGCTGCAACCCCCGCCGTTTGAGCAGGCTGGCATAACTTTCAATAATGGTGAGCGGCGTCTTCAATTCATGGGACGCATTAGATACGAATTGTTCTTGCCTGACGAAATTTCGCTCCAGCAGTTCAATCATGTCATTAAATGTTTCACCCATTTCGACCAGTTCGTCGCGTGATGATGAATGGAGCGGAAGACGTTTAAATTTCCCGCTGCGCTGAATTTCTTTCATCGTGCTAATCATAGATGTAATGGGACGTGTAATCAGTCTGCCGAGCAGTCTTCCCGATACCACGACAGGAATGAGCGCAATGCCAGTGACAGCAACAAGTACGATTCTGAGTACCTGTAGCGTCTGCATCGTCGGTTGCAGACTTTCGGTCACCTGGAGATTGACAACCTCGCCATTGGTCCAAATCATGGGGAGCGATACAAGAATGTAACGGTTGCTTTCATAGGTAATGATGCGAACCTGCCGTGTTTCATCAAAAACGCCCTTCATCAAGCTAAGAGATTGCTCGGAAGAAGAGGTGATAGGGGGAAGAAAGTCGCCTTCTGGTTTCATTAGCCGAAGCATGCCATCCAGCGGTACATAGGCTCGGAGAAGATCCTCAGCGGCTACGGATACCGGAGCACGTTGAATCCCACGAATCATGTTCTCTGCTGCGGCCTCTACCTGGTCTTTTCGACTGTCTATCGAAAGTTGGCTGAATAGGAAATAGACTGAGAAATGAATGGCCACAAGTAAAATCCCGAATAATAACGAGGTATACGTATGGATTTTGTTTTGTAGCTTCATAAGGATTCCTTCAGAACATAACCAATTCCGCGTACAGTATGGATCAGCTCAGGGAGCTGGCGCGTAGGGTCGATTTTATTGCGCACGTAGCGAATATACACATCGACCACATTGGTATCGCCCATATAATCTATGCCCCATACATTCTCCAGTAATTGTTCACGGCTAAGTACCTGCCGCTGATGTCTGAGTAAATGAACGAGCAAGTCAAACTCTCGCGGTGTAAGCTCAATGTTGTGCTCTCCTCGAAGAACTTCACGAGTACCTTCATGGAGACGTAAATCCCCGGCACTAAGCCATTGATCTACCACTTGTGGAGCCATGTCTTTCGTTGCACCCACTCTGAGTGCGGCCCGTACACGTGCAAGCAGCTCTTCGATCACAAACGGTTTGGTAACATAATCATTGGCTCCCAAATCGAGTCCCTCGACCTTATCTGCAATGGAACTTTTAGCCGTCAGCAAAATGACAGGAACGTTCGCATCATGCTTACGAATCCTCCGAAGTAGCTCGATGCCATTGAGACCGGGAATCATAATATCCAGCAATACTAGATCCCAATTGCCTTTGCAATACGTCTCCAACCCATCAATTCCGTTTTTTTCTTTACATACTTGATAGCCTTCAAATTGAAGCTCGATCTCTAGAAGCCGGGCAATCTTCTCTTCGTCTTCTACGATCAAAATAGAATGTTTCATGATCATGCCCTCCTGTAGGCGAATAGCCGATACGGAAGTATTTTAGCATATACGGACAGGTAAGACACTTCAAAGCGCAAGGCAGTGAGGGAAGAGACGTTTATACTGCGTCATATTTCCTTGACATTAAAAAGGGACAAAGTGTAACGATAGCGCTATGGAAAGTTGCAGTAACATAAGTTCAGGCCGCGGGCTTGCCCTTTGTCGCCAGGAGCGTAAAATAAAATGAAGCGAGAGCAGGGAGGGCAGGACATGGATAAAAAAATACTGATAGCGGACGATGAGGCGAGCATTCGAAATGCGCTGGCTTATGCGTTAAAGCGAGAGGGTTTTTTGGTGGAAACCGCCGTTGATGGGGAGGACGCCTTGGAAAAAGTACGTTTGTTCCATCCGGATGTGCTCATACTGGATGTGATGATGCCCAAACTGGGTGGATATGAGGTGTGCCGCCGTTTGGAAAGTCGGAAGGGCATCGGTATTTTACTGCTGACGGCCAAAAACGATATCGTTGATAAGGTGCTCGGACTGGAGCTGGGTGCGGACGATTTTATGAGCAAACCGTTTGATCTGAGGGAACTGCTCGCTCGTATTAAAGCATTGGTACGGAGACTGGAGCGAGAAGGAGCACCTGCCCCTGAAGGAACAGAAATGGTACTCGGCCCATTACGGGTACGTCCGTCCAGCCGAACAGCTGAACTTGGATCCATAGCGCTGGATCTGACCCCCAAGGAGTTTGATGTGCTGGCGCTGTTGGTATCTCATGCCGGAAGGGTGTATACACGGGACGAGCTGCTGGAGCAGGTATGGAGCTTCGATTATGTGGGCGGAACGCGGACGGTGGATATTCATATCCAGCGTTTGCGCAAGAAGCTTGAGCCGCATCAGGCGATATTGCAGACCGTGTATGGTATCGGCTATAAGGCAGAGAAAATGACGTGAACGAACATCATTCACTCCATCAGCAAGGAAACTTGCGGTCCACCGACCAGCAGAAGCGCAAATGCAAACCTACAGGCTTGAGCCTGCGTTGGAAATTTCCGCTGGTACTTGCGGCTTTGCTGCTGTTTACTGTCGGTGTGCTGAGCTGGCTCGTGCTTACTGGTATTCGCGCTAACCAGACAGATCAAATGGAACGCAGCTTAAAGCGTCAGGCCGAAATTGTAGAAATGCGTGTAAAACAGTCTTACCTGTTGGGAGTGCGCCAATCACCGGAAGACTTTATGAAGAAGCAGGGACCTCAACTCGCAGTGGAACTGGGCGTATCCAGTAATATGCGCGTTATTTTATATGATGGTCAAGGGCATGAGGTTGGCAATTCTCTACCGCTGGCTTTTAGAACAGATGTCAGCCAGGCGCTCTCCTATGCGATCCAAGGCAAAATTGCATACATTACGGAAGGAAGCGCAATCACTTATTTGGCTCCGCTTCAAGGTCCGGACGGCTTACTGGGAGTGGTACAGCTTCACAGCTCAACAGAAGCGCAGCAGCAGTTCTACCGGGCCATTGCCCACTTGTTTCTATGGACGGGGGGTGCGGTGCTGGTATTGAGCTTTATCTTGGGTTTAGGCTATGTCAGCCGCCAGACGAGGGACATCGGAAGACTGACTCGTGCTTCTGAACAGATATCGGCAGGGCATTATCCGGAAGCCAGACTGCTGCGGCGGCAGGATGAGCTGGGAAGACTGGATGAAGGAATGCTCCAGATGAGCCATGTGATCCGGGAGAGCATTACCGCGCTGGAAAACGAAAAGCTTCGGCTGGAAGAAGCGGTTCAGCGTTTGAGAGAGCTAGAGCAGCAGCAAAAATCTTTTATTGGAAATATCAGTCATGAACTAAAGACTCCGTTAACCTCTATTCAAGCTTATGCTGATTTACTGGATATGTATGGGGATGATCCTGAACTGGTGCGTGAAGCGAGAGAAAGCATCAGTAAGGAAACAAAACGGTTGTACGAGCTTGTCGAGGACTCGCTGCGGCTATCTGTGCTGGATAAATATGATTTTGAATTGCATACGGAGGCTGTGGAATTGCATTCGTTACTGGAAGATGCAGGGAGCCGTATTCGAGGAAAAGCAGCAGCGCGTAGACTGAATTTTTCGATAGATACCGTTCCTGCCCAGGTGTGGGGAGACCCTAAGCATCTGATGCATATTGTACTAAATTTGCTGGATAATGCAGTAAAGTATAATCAAGACGGTGGATGGATTACGTTATCGAATCGGGTAGAACAGGACACTGTGATTGTGTATGTACGCAATTCCGGTCCGTGGATTCCTAGGGAGCAATGGGACATGATTTTTGAGCCGTTTGCTACTTTAAGTCGTGATCGATCTCGTCAGGACAGCGGTACGGGACTCGGTCTTCCTCTGGCGCGCAGACTGGCGGAGCGCATGGGGGGAGAGTTGCAGCTTACAGCTTCAGACCATAGTGGGTTGGAAAATGGAAACGGCCATACGAATGTAAGTGGTAATGAATTTTCGCTTAGACTTCCCCTCTTGGTTCACGATAGCTCCCTGTAAACGGCCGATTGTTAGCACAGGGCTAGAATGGTGTCTTGTTTACAACTTGGAAACAATTCGATGTATTCATGAGATGTTCGGGCATTAAACTGGGGGTATCGTTAACAAGGAGGCCGTTGTACATGATAAAGAAAAACATAGACAGCTATGGGCAAAAGAACGGTTCCTCTCATCGCGAAGATTCCCGTACAAGAATTTTCAGACAGAAAGCCACGGGGCTGCTTATGATCGGCTTAATCGCCGTGGGATTGCTCAGCGGTTGCGGCATGAAGAGCGCAGGAGAGACAAATCCAGCATTCGGTATGAAACCGGGCCAACAGCTTACTGTGATTGACACGGATGCGGCTCAGAAGCAAGTAACGGATGAGCTGGTAGTATCGTCTATCGACAGGCTGGGGGATGTCTACGCGAGGTCTTGGCTGAGCGACGAAGAGCTGATTGTGGAGCGTAAAACCCAGCTGTGGATTCATAATGTAGAGACAGACAAGGAGCGGATTTTAACACCAGGTCGTAAAGCTCCACAGTTACTTGCTGTGGTATCACCGGATCAGCGCCATGTCTTCTTTACTGAAGGTAGCCCCAACAGCAAATATGATATTCAGGGCTACATTTTGGAACTAAGCAGTGGTAAGGTTACATCGATTGGCAAGCTGGATATGACTAATGAAGTGAGTTGGAGCGATGAGAATCATCTCATTACAGGCACACCGGATGGTAAAATCCAGCTGATTGGTCTCGACGGCAAAGCTGAAGAATTGAGTTTTCAAGATCCGAATCGCTCTGAGTTGATTTCTCATGTCGAAAAAGTGGGTAACGTCATATTTTATACAGGCAGTGATAAACAAGGGTATCCGGTGCTGAATCGGTTCACCCTCAATCATCCTCAGGCTGTGACCATTGCAGAGGGTGTCATGTCCTTTGCCGTGTCGCCTGATGGTAAATCTTTTGCCATTGAAAAACGGAAATGGAATACATCCGAACCAGCCCGTATGATCATTTTGGATGAACAGGGCAAAGAGAAAGGAATCGTCGGTCAAGGCACTTTAATGAGTCGTGGAAGCTGGTCCAGCGACGGGTCCAAGCTTGCTTATTCCATTTATGATGAGGATCAGCAAGGCATGAGAGGGCTGTATGTGTTTGACCAGTCCACGGGTAAAACCACTCCGGTTACGACCGATATCCAATCCTATGACAGCCCAACGGTATGGAGCCCATCCGCCCGGTTTTTATCCATGTACCAGAACATCTCGGAAGGTGGAAAACAGCTCAATCAAAGCTACATCGTCGAATTTAAGAGGAAGTAGTTTCTGGACCCAGTCGTACACGAGGCTCATCGTTGACAAGGAAATCATACCAGCGGTTGCGAAACCGAACCTGAGGTCCATCAGCGGGGACGTGTGCCTCCATTCGCAGCGCTTCTGGGATTGGACGCGGATGCTGGCTTTCCACCACGGCCCGATCCTCTTCCAGCACCTTGCCACTGTATCTGGAAAAAATGTGGCTCATGCCCGGTACAAATCTGGCAAAATTACGTCCAGCCAGTCCGTAGATGGCAGTTAACTCTTGCTCAATCGGAGTGAAGGTGACGAAATTAATAAACTTGCTGCGTCCTTCTTTTACGGGAGTCAAAATCCATTGCTGTGGAAAGGTATATTGTAATAAACCTTTCCCGTTTTTCACTCGAATATGATTGTCATCTGCTTCAAACTCGATATGAATGTCGGTGGAGGATTTTTTACCGATCGTTTTGTTATGGACAATTGGCAAATGAGCGACATCCAGCACGCTCTCCACAACTCTCGTCAGATGTGCCTTCCACACGGAATCGTAGGGAGACAAAATGAGAGAGGGGTCCTCCAGCTCGGGAAAAATCTCCAGAGGAGGGGGGGATGTGGATGTTCCCAACCCTGAGTTTATCTCAGACTTTGAGCCAACGGCCTGAGGATATACCCACAGCAGACCGGCTTTTTCAATCACGGGATAGGCATAGGTATGAGCAAATTCAGGAATAGCCCGTCCCGGATGTGCCGGAATATCCACACACTGCCCACTCTCATCGAAAGACCATGCATGATATGGACATGTGATGTGCCCGTTTTGACAATAGCCGAGCGACAAATCAGCTCCTCGGTGCGGGCAATAAGCATGGATGGCATGTACCTGACGATGATCATCACGGTACAGGACAATATCTTTGCCAAGCAGTCGCTTTTTAAGCGGTTTATTCTTTAGTTCCTTGGACCAGCCAACGGCATACCAGGCGATCGGGAATACCTGCTGATCACTTTCACGAACTTCACGAAAGCTGGGATGGGTGTTCATCTATATCAGCGCTCCTCGTTCTGCTTCTCAATTATGACCCGTGGGTCATTTATTATATTAGTATAATACACCCCTGATCCAAAACGAAACAGGTGTCCTGAAATTGGCAAGAAACGAAGGTCGCTTAAGGTTGTATGAAATAGTAAAAAAAGGTGCATATCCTTTTAGGAATGCCCCTTTTTTAAATTAGGCTGGCTATTTGATTTTGCATGACTATACAAACTTACGATGATGCTTCTTACCGTCATATGAGAATAAGGCGAGCTTACCCTCAATCATCGTTTCCAAATGAACGGTGCGCCCCCACAGCTGATATACATACGGAAGCGTGCGCTCCATATATTTTAAATCTAGCTCAATGCCTTCGTACTGGTGCTTGAGCTTCAACTCGCCCGTATGCAGGTAATCTCCATCCTCGACGACGATATAAGGGGAGCCTCCATTCACACGTGAAAACACGAGCTGATCCCGTATGTTTTCCCAGGATTTATCGGTAATTTTCCAATCAGGTCCTCGTTTCTCAAACACGTACAGATCCAAATCCTCTGTCAGCTTCTTGGTCATGTAATTGCGTATAAAAGAGGTGTCTGAGTCAAACTCTCGCACCTCGAACATTTTAGCTCGACCCTCGCCCGGTTTGCGCCCTTGTCGCTCTTGCTCCTCACGGGTTGGGTTATCCCAACGTTTTTCAATATCCTCAAATATTTTCAGTCCCAAATAGTACGGGTTCAGGCTTTGCTTGGAAGGCTGTACGACAGAAGCGTTCAGCATCGCAAATTCAACGGTTTCCTCCCCGGTCAAATCCAGTTCCCTGACAATCCGCTGGTGCCAATAGGAGGCCCAGCCTTCATTCATGATTTTGGTCTCCATTTGGGGCCAGAAATATAGCATTTCGTCCCGCAGCATCGTCATAATATCTCGCTGCCAGTCCTCCAGTACCTCGGAGAATTCCTGAATAAACCAGACGATATCTTTTTCAGGTTCCGGTGGGAACTGGCGTACCTTAATACCCTCGGTCTCGGCCGAATCATGCTGCTTTACTGTGTCCAGTGACCACAGATCATCGTAAGGTCCGATGGGACGCTGGTGTTTTTTGGGTTCTTTTTGCTCCTTGATTTTGAGTTCCATATAGCGCTGTTTATCCAGATGCCTTGGTTTGATAAGCTGTGGGTCTACATGCTCCTGTATCGCCAGTACAGAGTCAATGAAGGATTCAACAGTCTTTGAACCATATTCCATTTCATAGCTGTTGATTCGATCTGCTGTGGCCGACATACTCTCCACCATATTGCGATTAGAAGCTGAAAAGCGGGCGTTGTGTTTGAAAAAATCACAGTGTGCCAGTACATGAGCGACAATTAGTTTATTTTGCACCAAAGAATTTCCTTCCAGCAGGAAGGCATAGCAGGGATTGGAGTTAATGACCAGCTCATAAATTTTGCTCAATCCAAAATCGTACTGCATTTTCATCTTGTGAAACGTTTTTCCAAAACTCCAGTGGCTGAAGCGCGTGGGCATACCATAGGCTCCGAACGTATATACAATATCCGCCGGACAAATCTCATATCGCATCGGGTAGTAGTCGAGCCCGAATCCATCGGCAATCTCCATAATTTCTGATATCGCATATTCTAGCTCCTTCTGGTCGGTGCTCATCCCACCGTTCCCCCTTCCCGTTTGCGAAAAAAGGTGCGTAAGGCTTGGTATACCTCACCTTTTTCCTTGATGACATAGTACATAAACTGATCCTTTTTAATATTCTTGTAGGCTGACATCAGCGTGCTGCTGCGATTATATTGATTCACTTCGCCATAGCCGAACATATTGCTCCGCTTTATAAGTTCCTCGATTAGCTTCACGCACCGCTCATTGTCTGAGGTCAGGTTATCGCCATCCGAGAAATGGAAGGGATAAATATTGTAGCTGGAAGGAGGATATCGTTTGTCGATAATCTCTAGTGCTTTCAAATAAGCGGAAGAGCAGATCGTGCCGCCACTTTCTCCGCGGGTAAAAAATTCTTCTTCCGTAACCTCTTTAGCCTCGGTATGATGCGCGAGAAAGACAATTTCCACCTTTTCATACTGACGGCGCAAAAAGCGGGTCATCCAGAAAAAGAAGCTGCGAGCACAATATTTTTCAAAAGCGCCCATTGAGCCTGAGGTGTCCATCATGGCTATAATGACCGCGTTGGATTGGGGAATGGTCTTCTCTTCCCATGTCTTGTAACGAAGATCGTCCGGACTAATATGATGAATGCCGGGCTTCCCTTCACGGGCGTTGCGACGTAGATTTTCGAGAATGGTTCGTTTCTTGTCAATGTTCGCTTGCATGCCTTTTTTACGTATATCATTGAACACGATAGATTCAACCTCAATTTGATCCTTGTCTTTTTGCTGTAAATTCGGCAATTCCATTTCCTCGAACAGCATATCTTCCAGCTCTTCTATGCTGACTTCCGTTTCCATAATATCGTGTCCCGGCTGGTCGCCGGCTTTCTCACCTTTACCAGGCTTCTGGGAGGCAGAATCACGCCCGATGACATCTCCCACCTGACTATCTCCATCCCCTTGGCCTACATGCTTTTGCTTTTGATAGTTATAAATGAAGCGATATTCATCCAGGCTGCGAATCGGCACTTTAATAATCTGTTGACCGTCCGACATAATAATATTTTCTTCCGTTATCAGATCGGGTAGATTTTGCTTAATGACATCTTTGACCTTCTGCTGATGACGTTGCTGGTCCTGGTACCCTTTGCGATGCAGCGACCAATCTTCGCGGGATACGACGAATGAATATGGCTGGCGTGGTTCCGGCATTATTAGGCACCCCCCAAGTGGATACACGGCACAGTTTGGCCTTGTTGGTTATTAAGTATATTCACGGGGATGAACGATATGTGATGGAACTCGATTTAAATTCTGCCCGTTTGCTTTTATAATGAAAGTAAAAAATGTAAAAAAAGAATGGAGAACCTTGGGTTATGGAAGAAATTGCAGTACTTATAGTAGACGATGAGCAGGGGTTGCGGGATATGCTGACAACGGTGTTAAAAAAAGAAGGGTTCCTTCAAGTCAGGCATGCTGCAACGGGGCGGCAAGCGCTGCAAGTCGTGATGGAATCTCATATAGATGTGATTGTACTTGATGTCATGCTGCCTGATAACGATGGGTTTGAGATATGTCGTCAAATGCGACTATATACCGATGCCCCTATTCTTTTTTTGACGGCAAGAGATACAGACCTAGACAAATTAATGGGGTTCGGTATCGGAGGAGATGACTATATTACCAAACCGTTTAACCCGCTGGAAGTCGTTGCCCGTATGAAGGCTCGAATGAAATATCGGAAAGTTTCGACAGTGGTCATGAAACCGACCTTACGCAGTTTAGATTTTGGATATTTTCGATTGGAACTGGAATCCGGTGTGTTGTATGTGGAGGACAAGCAGGTCGAGTGTCCGGCACGTGAATGGCTGCTGCTGGTATTTTTGTGCAAGCACCCTAACCGTATTTTCAGTGTACGGCAGCTTTACGAGGCGATATGGAGCGAGGCCTTCTTGGGTGATGAGAAGACTGTAGTGATTCATATTTCCCGTTTGCGGAAAAAAATAGAACCTGATCCCAAGCACCCGCAATTTTTAATCAATGTAAGAGGGCTTGGTTATAAAATGATGTCAGTCAAGATGGAGGAGCAAGGATGAACTCTCTGGTTAAGATGTCCTTTCGTTTTATGAAAGTAACGTTGTGCTTTGTACTGGCCTATGTCCTATGTTTTGTTATTTGCACGATCTTATATATTTTTATAAAAAGTATATTTGGAGCATCTCAAAATATAAATATTGATCTCTTCTGGGCAGGACTTGGTATCGTGCAGAGTGTTGTGTTCATAGTTGCTTACGGATGGTATATAGGCAAACCTTTGGTGTATGTAATCAAATGGATTGGAAATATTGCGACAGGGGAATTCCAAGCGCCGCTAAGTGAACTGGAACTGCCGGAGGGCAAAAAAAATCAGAAAAATAGTTATAAACCTCCGTATCAATTGTATAAAGAAGTTTTTGAACAAATGAACATCTTATCGGCTCAATTGCGCAGCAATGAGGAAGAGAGAGTGGAATTAGAGAAACGAAAACAGCAGTGGGTAGCAGGTGTAAGCCATGATCTCAAAACACCATTATCTTATATTGAAGGATATGCGGCTATGCTAACTGCTCAAGAGTATGACTGGTCTGATGAAGAAAGAAGAAGCTTTAGTATGGGTATCAGTGAGAAAGTGACGGAAATGAAGCAGTTGATTCAGGATTTGAATGCTTCTATGCAGCTTAAGGAAGGTCCATTGCCAATCCAATTGGAGAAGGAGGACATTGTGGAGTTTCTCCGTAGTACAGTCATAGATATCGCTAACCATCCTTCAGCCGAGCAATACGAATTTTCTTTTACGTCAATGGACGCGGCATGTATTATGCCCTTCGATAGTAAATTATTAGGCAGAGCGCTGCAGAATTTTTTGATTAATGCTATCATTCATAATCCTCCAGGTACACACGTTTCCATGGAAGTAAGCAAAGCGAACGATAAGCTTCATATTTCTATCGAAGACGACGGAATAGGAATGAATTCCAATGAGTACATGCAGGTATCTCATTCCCAAGGGCATGGAATACCTATTGCCAAAAGCTTTATTGAGGCGCATAACGGAACGCTTCGTATCCTACCAGGCAGTAAAGCGGGTACAAGGATGGAGATTTCACTGCCGCTAAATATCTAATTTTTTAACATCTAATCTCACATTTTGCAGTTTGCTCGGTTTTTTTGCCTGTTGTTTAGGGACTGTTTACCTGATGTTTACTTTACTTCAGTAAACTGTATGTAACTTAAGCTTCAGCATTAGAAGTCGAGAGGAGATCAGGAAATGTCTGAATATGTAATACATACACAGCAGCTAACTAGGCGTTTTGGAAAACGGGAATTTGTAAAACGAATAAATCTCCAGGTACCCGGACAGCAGATTTATGGATTTTTAGGACCTAATGGAGCGGGTAAAACAACCACGATTCGTATGCTACTTGGGCTGATTAAATCCACATCCGGGGAAATTGAGATTTTTGGGAAAAAGCTGAAGGATCAGCGTATGGAAATATTGAAGGATATTGGTTCCTTGGTTGAATCACCTGCCTATTATGCCCATTTATCCGCATATCGAAATTTAGAAATCGTTACAACCATGCGTGGACTGCCGACCCGAAGAATTCATGAAGTGCTGGATTTAGTGAGATTAACCAAGGATGCGTATCGTCCGGTAAAGGGATATTCCTTGGGGATGCGACAAAGACTGGGGATTGCTATGGCGCTTATTGCCAACCCCAAATTGTTAATACTTGATGAACCGACGAATGGTTTGGACCCGTCTGGTATTCAGGAAATTCGGGAGTTAATTATGAGCCTCCCTGGCGCCTACGGAATGACGGTACTGGTTTCGAGCCATTTATTAAGCGAAATTGAGCAGATTGCAACCTATGTAGGAATTATTAATCAGGGTGAAATGATCTTCCAGGGAACGATGAAGGAACTCACCGCCAAAAGCAAGCCTCAATTATTCATTGAAACCCCAGATCCTGTTCTGGCTGCCGGTGCACTGATTCAGCATGGGTGGACGGCCGGGGCTGAATCGATTGAACAAAATGAGGTCGTGACTCCTATTGTAGATCGGCAACAATCTTCGGAGATGATCAAGGTGCTTGTGGAGCACAATCATCCCATTTATCGGGTCACAGAGAAGAAAAAAACATTGGAGGAGATATTCCTGGAACTGACAGGTAAGGAGCGAAGCTTATGATACTCCGGGTTATAAAGGCAGAGGGGCTTAAGCTGAAGAAAATATGCTGGTGGATTCCTCTTATACAGGGGTGTGTACTTACAGGCATGACTGCTGTGGAATGGTATCTTTACTTTCGGCAAGGACCGGGAGGTGTCTACGCTGGTTTTGCCGTTATGTTTATGTTCCTTTCGTTTGTGATGCTGCTTGGCGGTACACTTTTGGCGAGCATTATGGCCGGTACAGAGCATGATACTCAAACATGGAAGCAGCTTATGGCCATGCCTGTTCCCAGAAGTTATATCTATTTATCCAAAATCGTATGGATTGTGATTCTGCAGTTGGGTACCGCCTTGATCACTGTAGCAGGTATGAGCCTCATCTGGGTGTTATATACAAACGAACCCATTCCTTGGCGGATCATGTTGTTACAGCCGATTAATGCAAGCTTGGCTACCCTACCAGTACTTGCAATTCAACTTTGGCTGTCTACGCTTTTCACTAATCAGGCATTCCCATTAGCGTTTGGTATATTCGGTTCAATTGCAAGCTTGTTTTTGGCACGCACAAGTATTCTGTGGATTAAAATATTGCCTTGGTCGTACCCTGCATTATCAAGTCCTCTGATGAAGGAACACATGATTTGGGTGATCGTTGCTTTAAGTGCAGGAGTCATCTTTACGGGACTTGGTACACTACAGTTTACCAAGCATGAATTCAAATAGAGAGGAAAAGATACATGGGCTCTATTTTACGCGTGGAGATAATAAAGCTTCAATGGATCATGGTTTGGATTCTCATTATATTGGATGCGGTCATAAATTCTTTAATGGGAGTCCTGGAACTGAATGATTTGAAGCAGTTTTTTTCGCCCAGTTGGTTAACTTTATATACGTATTCAGCGCAATTTCACTCTATGTTTTTTTATCCGCTCTATTGTGGAATTATCGCTTCTCTTTTGTGTGCGTATGAGCATCGGGATGGGGGATGGAAGATTTTATTAAGCAGCCCGTATCCTCGTCAACAAATTTATTATGCAAAATATATATTGCTCATTCTCATACTGGGTCTGGATCAGCTTATATTTATAGTAGGCTATTTTGTAAGTGGAAATATAGTAGGTGCTCCAGGAGAAATCCCTTGGTCTGTCGTTCTTTCTACCGGTTTGGGAGGGTGGCTTGGGATTTTTCCCCTGGCAGCACTACAGCTTATGCTCTCGATAAAAATTCGGAATTTTGGAGCTTCTCTGGGAATGTCCATTTGTTGTGTGGTTCCTAATATTGTCATAACAGGCTTTCACTCTTCCATAGGTGCGTGGTTTCCTTTTACGATTCCTTATTATATTATGATGCCGCAAACAGCGACTTATGCACCCAGAGTTGAGCCTTATAGTCTCGGACTGATTGTCATTTTTACGTTTTTAGCCTATCTGTATGGTGGAAGAAAGATGTTTGTGAATAGGGACTGGTTGTAGTTAGGATAGCATGAGGATGTAATCCCAACCGATCTCTTTGTTCTCAGAAACACTTAATAAAGCAGCTGCAATCCCAGCAACGCCTTCAAGCATGCCCGCTTTTGTCAGCCAAGTTAAAGAGCCATCTGACCTTGGCTCGGGGTCCAGATATCCAAGTGGGCTATCCATTTGAAAGCGATCAAGCAGACAATTCGTTAACTGTTGAATAAGCGGGAGAAACGCAGGCTCTTTACTATGACACCACATTCGCCAAGAGATGGTAAGTAATCCGGCAAGACCGTGACAGAGTGCAGAAGAGTCCATTTCCCGCTTAGCTATCTCATAGGAGATTGCACCGACACAAGCTTTCACAGCCAATTTTTGCAGATTATCGTTATGGAGAGCCTTTCCGGCAAGAAATAGGGAACAGGCGATGCCGGGTGTACCGTAGCACCATGCTTCTCTTGCTCGTTCCAAATCAAACTGCAAAGAGCCTGTTTCAGCTTCAAATGGAACGACATGAGGCCAGTAGTAGCCGTAGGTATCTTCATATTTATACTTAAGCAACCATTCCGTAATGGTTTCGATCGCTTGATATTGGCCTTTTACTTCAATTCCAGCACTGTAAGCTACAGATAATAAAGCCAACGGTCCAGGAATCCCGTGTGCCATTCCACAATTAAAATTGCCCAGAGGATAGTTACGTTTATCCCGGTCTAAAAATTGAAACTTTTGCGGGGAGTACCACCCTGGGACATAACGATTGTGAATATGTATGGGATGTGTAAGATCGGTAAGAAATTGAAGAATTGGCTCAACAAGAGGAGTACAGATAGGATCGGTTGAGTTCATCAAAATATATCTTCCAATCCCTGAAGCTCCCGAAATGGTGTCAAAGGCTTGCATGGGCATACCTTCGTGAAGGCTTAATTGTTCTGTGTTCGACTGAAGCCATTGCTCTGTAAGAGGCATCATCCATTGATGTATTTGCTGTAAGAAATTACTGTAGTATTTTCCATGATTAGAAGCCTCTCTTACGGACGAAGCGATGCCTGCCCAGCCACTGTAAAGAGAGAGATCGTGAAGACCATTTTTAGCAAGTGAGGATTGGATCTGAGCCATGTTTGAATGTATGGCTCTATTCCAATCATACGAAGGGTCTGAGGCACGCCATTGCGATAGTAAATGAATGTTACCAGGGTAACCATGCGAAAGTGAAGTTTCTCCCCATGGGTGGTACTTTGTTTCTGGCGAAACATTGTGTTCCGCATGGACTGCTGCATAGACGGATTCGGGCTCGCATAGACGTAAAGCAATTTTTTTACTAATATCTCTTGCACGAACTTGGTCGGATTGTTGTATAACAAAACTATCCATTTTCATATGAAAGCCTCCATTATTTTTTTCTTCATTATATTGTCACTAAAATCTAGTGTGTTGTCCTTAAAAATACTAAAAAATAATGAAGGTTTATCTTAAATGTACTCGTTGAAATTAAGACAAATGTAAGAATTATATAAAGTCTAGTTAAGATTATATAACTTATAATAAAATTGTAAAAAATAAAAGGAGGTAACAAGATGAAAAATCAATTTGATCTGGACTTGCAAGTAGCTAAAAATGAGGTTGCTCCAAAAGGAGTTCAACCAGCCAGTGGTATTATCTGTACTCCTTCATGTGCAACAGGTACTTTGAATTGTCAAGTTAGTCTTACCTTCTGCAAAACGTGTTAATAACGAAAATACATGGAAAAAAGGCACGGTTTCTATAACCGTGTCTTTTCCAGTTACGAAAATGAGGGAAGGATTTATGGTTGAAGATTTGAAGGGGAGATCAGTTGAAATCAGTAAGTATATAGCACAAAAGCTAATAGACCTATCATATACAGAAAAGATAGTTAATCATACAAACAACCTTTCACCTTCACGTGGAAATCCCCCTTGGAATCCTGGCTCGCTTGCCGATGGAATTCCGGGTGTGTTTGCGCTGTTGTCCGAATGGGGTTACCTGGAGCCAGATCAAAATTGGGCAGAGCATGTGCATAGTCAGTTACGGTACTTAGATACTAACTCTCTATTATTATTGCCTCGTATTTCTCTTTATTATGGAACAACAGGAGTAGCTTATGGCATATTATTAGCTTCCAATAACAGAGCTAATTATAACAAACTAATCTCTCAGCTTAATAAGTATATTGAAGTAAAGTGGGGGGATTTACCTGTAATTGACACAATTACAGAGTTCAGTAGGCAAATGGATATCATCAATGGGCTGCTCGGAGTGGGCAGATACACTCTGGAGGTTGCTGAAGACAAGACGATGTGTGATCTGTCTCGTCAATTATTAGACACCATTACGCACTTTATACCTGAATATATACATTTGTCGTCAAGGGAAGATTCGGCTTCAATCCATCTAGGTTTGGCGCATGGTATCACCGGAATACTTGCACTGCTTGTCACTGCCCTACAAAAAAAGATCAAAGTTGAAGGACTACATGAGGCTATAAAACATATAGCTGATTTTTTGCTTATTCAAATTCAGGAGGATCAATATGGCTGGTATTGGCCTGTAAACTCTCAAGCGTCTTCAATGAACAAGAGAGAGAAAAAAGTAGGGATGAGAGAAATTGAAGGCTGGTGTCATGGAACCTTTGGAATAGCTTGGACATTATTCAGAGCAGGAATTGAGTGTAGTAATGAAGAATGGAAAAAGATAGCGGAAAAAGCTATGGAATCCATATTTTGCTTAGATGATGAGCTACTAAACGCGCTATCCCCTACTTTCTGTCACGGGTTGGCCGGTTTGCTTCATATGGCTCATAGATTCTATAGCTTAACCGGTAATATAGCAGCCTTACACTTTGCCGATCAGATAGCTTTAAAGTTAGTAAATTTATACGACGAAGAGCTCCCATTTGGATACCGGGATTTGGAGGGGACAACTCATGTTCATAATGTAGGAATACTGCAAGGAGCAACAGGGATTGGGTTAAGTTTGCTGGACTATGGAATTGGGAAAGAACATCCTAAATATTCAGGGAGATGGAGTGAATTGTTTCTAATTTCTTAAGGGCGCTCTACCTTATTGCTTATCTGAAGCATTGGTTTTGGGGGGATTAGATGAAACAAAAATTTATGGTTATATCATCTTTTAGGAAGATTAAGCATTTTTTTGAGACTTTAAGCACTCCAGAAAACATTCGAATCATGTTTTATGATTCGCTTTACCAGGCTCTACCGGAGATTGATGAGCAGTGTATCGGTGTAGCTTTGAATCAGGATCATATAACGCTAGAGGACTTGTCTTACTGGCACACCATTAAAGAAAAATTCACGGTTCCATTTATCTTTCTTTCCTATCATAGTGATGACCAACGGCAATTGGATCTCCTCAAACAACTGTTTTCAATGGCTTCATCTGCATATGGAGTGGAAAGAGAACAGCAGGCTATTAGTTTATCACCCAATGTCATTTTTGATCCTGCTGGAAAGGTTATTTGGAAGCAAGGGCATGAGCATATGCTGACTATGATGGAATTCCGATTATTAATGTATCTTCTAACTGCAAAAGAGTGTGCTTCTACGATTGATCACATTATAGACAGAGTCTGGGGAGTGGATGCTTTTACTACGTCTAATACGGTGTATGTGCACATCCGAAAATTGAGAGAGAAAATAGAAGATGATCCAAGTCATCCAAAAATTCTGGTAACATGTCATGGAATCGGTTACAAGTTGAATATATTTCCTAAAAACTTGGAGGTGGTCAGTTGTGAAGAGACAACTGCATTACACTGATGCGCATAAACTACATAATGAAGTGAGAGATCGGGATGAAAGATGGTTTAGTGCATGTGATTTTTTTCTAATCAGAGCTCCATTACTATCGCTAGACCGATATTTTCAGGTGTTTTCGGATCAAGATGTGGACAGCCAGCTTACTTTGGAGGAAATAACTCGTCGATTAAAGTTGATATCCCAAGAAGCTGTTGTTCAAGAAGCCATATCATTAGCCTCTCCGTCCCTAATGCAGTTTTTACATTACTTGAATGATGGTCATGCTTTGGATGATAAAGGAGAGCTACAAAAGTATGAGAAGACGCTGAATAGCTTTTATCGTTATTTTATTCGGATGACTACCCGAACGACTCCATTTGGGTTATTTTCAGGAGTGGGGCAGGGGATTTGCGGGAAGACTACCGATCTGGATATTGGTAGCTATCCTAAGCATCTGAAGAGAGCTAGACCCGACATGGAATGGATATATAAACTGATTCAAAAAATAGAAGCTGATCCGGCCATATTTAATCAACTAAAGGTTTTCCTAAACAAAACGGTTATGATCAAAGGAAATCGAGCCAAATTACCATTCCGACCTAAGCATGGAGCAGCAGAAGCTGATGATTCGGCAGAAATTTTTAATTCCATTCGGCTTACTGACGTTGTTCGAATGACGTTTGAAGCTGCGGAACATCCAATTCGGGTGATGGAACTGAAAGAAATACTATTAAAGGCATTCCCTGACGCTACTTTGGAAATCATAGCTGATTATTTGCAGCAACTAGTAGAGCAAGAGTTTATTTTGAGCGAGCTTAGACCTCCGTTAATGGATCATTCACCCTTTCATTACATATTCGAAAAAATTAAAAATCTGGACATTTCCGTTCCTTGGATTCACATTTTACACGAAATTGATGCTTTGTTACTTCAATATAATCAATGCACGATTGGAGAAGGAGAGAAGGTCTACCGGAAATTATGTGACAAAATGCTGGATATCATTTCTGTAAAAACACCTGTACAAGTTGATGTTAAATTGGATAAAGAAGTAACGCTGCCGAAACATGTGCTTGATGAGGTTTCATTAGGGGCTGAAGTCATGTGCAAATTGTATGCATCCCCCAAAACGGATGAATTGGCTGAATATTTGAATCGTTTCTTGGAAAAGTACGGTGTGTATCAGGAGGTTCCTATTCATGAACTGTTTGATGAGGATTGGGGTCTGGGTATACCGGAAATGTATCGTTCAAATGAAAAAAAATCAATGGGCATGGAGGCATTTAAACGCAACGCTGTTCTCTTTCAATGGGTTTCGAATGTCATTTCTAATCATGAAATAGAACTCGCCCTTACAGATGAACAGTTAGAGCAACTGATGATTTCTGATAACTACGACACTTCCCCAGAATCAATGGAGATCTATTACAGTATATTTGCTGATTCTCCTGAAAAAGTTGATTCTGGAGACTATTCGCTTTTACTTGGAGCCAGTGCTGGCTCGAATAGAGCGGGTAAAACCTTTGGACGTTTTCTGGATATGTTTAGTGAGGAGTTTGTACAAAAATTCTCTGAAATATATGATCATCACCGATGCTTTCATCCCGATGCGTTATTGTCAGAGATGGTTTTTATGCCGGAACAGGGGAAAATATCCAATATCTCATTAAGCAAAAATTTAATGGCATATGAGATTGTGTCGGGAACCACCTCTTCTAAAGATGAGGACCATACGCTCTGTATTGATGATTTAGTGGTGGGTGCTACTCATGATCGTTTTTATGTCAAGTCCAGACGTTTGGGTAAGGAAATAATCCCCTTGCAAACACACATGCTGAATTACAAACTTTCACCACATATATTCAGATTTCTAACGGATATTACCAATAAAGAGATTGGTACGTGGTCTTATTTTGACTGGGGGCCATTAGAGCAGTCCCCTTTTTTGCCAAGACTAGTATATAAAAAGATCATTATTAGTGCTGCGCAGTGGAAACTGAGCAAAGCTTCATTGAATATTTCAGAATCATGCGAGTCCAAAGAAGGGGAAGAACTTTTCCATATGTGGAGAAAACAATGGAATGTACCGCGCTATGTTTATCTAACGATGGGGGATAATCGCCTTTTATTAGACCTATGTAACCTCTTCCATATCAAAGAATTGCTACATGAGGTGAGCAAGACACGTGAAGGACAGGAACTTCTTCTTACCGAGTGTTTGGGTAATCCCTTCCATACCCCAGTACAGGGGACGGCAGGAAGATATATGGGAGAATTTGTGTTTCCACTAAAGAAGAAAAAAATAAAGGTGAAACCGAGTATCCCTAGTTCACAAAGCCATATGGATTCTCAAAACTTCATTGCTCATCCTCCTTCCAGCATTCATAGAGGCATATTTCCAGGAGGGGAGTGGCTATACCTTAAATTGTACGGAGTCAAGGAAAGAGAGACTGACCTGGTAGGCTTAAGCCTAGGGCATCTCTTAAAACAGCCGGGGTTTAAGGATTGGAGTCGAAAATTTTACTTTTTGCGATACGTTGATCCTGAACATCATATCCGTTTACGTTTTCAGGGAGAGCCCGATAAGCTATGGGCAGCTGGTTTGGCGCAATTAAATCAGTGGGCAGCCGAGTTACGTGAAGAGGGGCTAATAACGAATATGGTCATAGATACATACCATCCTGAATTGGAGAGGTATGGAGGACAGACACTTATGGAGCTGGCAGAACAGGTTTTTGACGTGGATAGTCAATGGGTCATCGCCTATATGAAGGGAATTCGCTCTAATGCTTTCAATCTGGACATAGAGATTGCGGCTGTGATTAACATTATTCATTATCTGAGTGGTTTTGGTTTAACGATTCAGGAGCAAGTGAAATGGCTAGAAGAGAGAATTGATTGCAAGCCTCATATGAAGGCGTTCAGGGATGTCAAAAAAACATTGATTACCGCTGTAGAATCGAATTATGAATGGATTGGACAAGCAGATACGAACACACAGGTTGCTTTCTTAGCGCTTGTAGAAAAAAGACAGACTATGATTCAGCAGTATGCTCAAGCGATAATCCTGGCTAAAAATAATCACGAACTTACCAATCCTCCTGATGATATTTTAGGCAGTATCATTCATATGCATTTGAATCGTCTGCTTGGTGTAAATAGGGAGCGAGAAATAAAATGTATGGCTTTAGCTAAGCATACAGTAGCTAACCTGTTGCATAGGAAAGGGGTAAGCTATGTCACAGTCTAATGGACAAACCAATGACCTGATCTCTTTGTCCTATAAAAATATATTTCGTACCTTTTTATTTTGGCCTCGTATATTCAGGCTGCTTTGGGACACACATCCTTCCTTTTTGATTGCTATACTCATTACGAATTTATTGAAGGGTGCAATTCCTGCTGTGATCCTTTTAACCACGAGAGAATTAATCAACAGTGTCGTGGCCGGAGCGTCAGGGGGCAGCTTTCAACCTGTTTTTATAGCTTTTGGCGTCTTGATCGGTGTCAATTTGCTGTACGATCTGATCAATATTGGCGAAAGCTTTTTTCGTAAAATGTTTCAAAGCCGGCTATCGAACCAGGTAAATATCAGAATTATTGAAAAAGCACAAAAGATGTCTTTGCAGTCGTTTGAGGATGCAGATGTGCAAAATATGCTCCAACGTGCTCAGGGAGAGGCAGATTTTAGGCCGTTTGAAATATTTACTCAAATTCTTGCCATTATTAGCAGTGTTGTAACCTTATTCTCGACGGGTGCTATTCTCATCGCATGGAGATGGTGGGCGTTCTTATTCATTTTTCTCATTCCATGCTTATCATTCTATTCTTTTTTACGTATCGGGCAAAGAGAATTTAATGTTCACTTTCAAAGAGCAGGAAGACAACGTGAATCCTGGTATTTGTCGTTTTTAGTGACAAGAGATAATAGTTTTAAAGAAGTGAAAATATTTCAATTGGGAGACTATCTGCGAAAAA
This sequence comes from Paenibacillus sp. SEL3, assembly GCF_054602585.1. Lineage (NCBI taxonomy): Bacteria > Bacillati > Bacillota > Bacilli > Caryophanales > Paenibacillaceae > Paenibacillus > Paenibacillus sp. SEL3. The sequence goes on from NZ_CM137725.1 coordinate 4,915,730, forward strand.
GATACAAAACGATACTCGAAGGGTTTTATCGCGAGGATAAAGTGCTAGCGGTTCGTAGATCCTATACTTCTCTTGTATTTCAGATTGTAAATCAGGGTGCGTGTGCATTTATTATTTTCATGGCCATACAAGCCACTTATGTTGGTCAAATTTTAGTGGGGAACTTGGTGAGCTTAATTCAGGGTATCACGTTAACCCAGTCAACATCGCAGAGCATTGTACAAGGGATTTTAAGCTTGTGTCAAAATAATTTATATATCAAGCAGCTATTTGACTTTTTGGATATGCCAGAAGAGGCAAAAATACAAAAATCAGTTCAGCAATTGCCTTTGTCCGCTATTCACAGTATTGAATTTCGGAATGTATCGTTTAGATATCCGAACACGGAGGAGAATGCCATTTCTAATGTTAGCTTCAAGCTTCATCAAGGAGAGAAGCTGGCCATTGTAGGGAGAAATGGATCGGGTAAATCAACGATTGTGAAGTTACTAACTCATCTGTATTCCGATTTTGAAGGAGAAATCTTAATTAATGGACACTCTATACATGAATTGGATAAAGACAGTTTTAGAGAAAAAATAGGCGTTGTTTTTCAGGATTTTGTACATTATGAGATGGCTGTTAGAGATAATATAGGCTTTGGGAATGTGGTTTCCAGAGAAAATGATGAGGCTATTTGGACAGCTATAGATAAGGCGGGAATTACAGATTTGATAGTCGGCATGCCTGATAAAATGAATACCTTGCTTGGAAAATGGTTTGAAGATGGACAGCAGCTATCTGGAGGACAGTGGCAACGTATTGCAATAGCCAGGGCTTTTATGAGAAATGCCGATATATATGTCTTGGACGAACCGAGCTCTTTTTTGGATCCACACGCGGAAAAAGAGGTTTTTCAAAAGTTTGATCAGCTTATTCATGAGAAAATAGGAGTGTTTATTTCACACAGATTGTCTTCCGCACGTATGGCGGATACCATTATTTTAATGGAGGAGGGCAGAATTGTAGAAGCAGGTAGTCATGAACACTTAATGGATATAGACGGAGTGTATGCAGAAATGTTCAGGCTGCAAGCCTCCTCGTATCTTTCACAACGAGCGCATGGTTTTGAGGAAGGAGATTTGTCGCCCTCGTTAGTAAGGACGACAGATGGAACCTAAGAAAGGACAGACGCCCTCCTATTGTAGGAGGGTAACTTTTATTTTCACCACAACAGTCGAATTACAGCCATACTCACAATACCGACAACGACGGTAGCCAGCAGGTTTTTGCTCCACAAGGCGGTCACTAGCGTTGGAAAGACAGCCATAAGCACTTGCCCATTAAAAGTGACGGAGGTCTCGGTTCGGACGAGTAGATTTTCCATCACGAGTGCAGTGAAAATACAAATAGGAATATAGGAAAGCCATTGTAGCACTGGCTTGGGTAGCGCCAGCCTTTGCAGCACGACAAAGGGAATGATCCTTGGGATCGCCGTGACAATCATGGCACCGATAATGATATACAGGACATGGGGATTAATGTTCATTTGTCGGTTAACACTCCAATCGTTGCGGTGATCATGGTCGCTACAATGACAGCAATATGTGACGGCACCCACCAGGACAAAAGGTACATCAGAACAGCCATACATAGCACAAGCAGCAGACGATGCTTGAGTTTGGAGGTATGGACACTTTGGAGCTGGGAAATGAGTAGGGCAAGAAACATCGCAGGCAAGGCAAAATCCAGACCAAAAGCCTCCGGTCGGGAAATCCAGTTTCCGAGAATCCCTCCTGCCACACAGGATGCAATCCAGGCGAGATAAGCTGTAATATTAAGCCCGTTCATCCAGCGGTCATTGACCTGCCCGCCTTTAGCCAATTTATCCGACGCTACCCCAAAGGATTCGTCCGTCAAAAGAACGCCGATACCTATATTTTTCCATAGTGAATATTTAGAAAAGTAAGGAGCCAACGATGCACTTAGCAGCAGATGGCGGGCATTCACAATGAATGTCGTTAAAATAATGACGGATGGAGGACTGGCTATAGCCAGCATGGAGCACATAATAAACTGGGAGGCTCCTGCGTATACAAGCGCCGACATCAGGGCAATTTCCATGGTGCTAACCCCTGACGAAGCACCCACAATCCCTGCCGCGAACCCAATACATACATAACCAAGCAATGTAGGAATGCAATCTTTAACCCCTTGTAAAAAGCTGAGTGAATCATGCTTCGTTCCGCTCAACTCCGAAGCTATGGACATTTTAATCTTACCCCCAGTGTATAAATTTTTTAATAGTATATAACGGAAGTCGTAATGTATCAATATATTACACAATTGTATGTTATATTGAATAGTACCTATAGCGAACACGTAGTCTTATTATCCGTTCTCGGCTACACTCTTCTAATCAGAAGAATTACAGTCTAATAAAGTAGACTACAGGAGAATTGCCCTTAAAAAGCTGTTTGATTTACTATTGATGACCCAAGGAAGGCTATGTATTTACCAAAAAGCTTCGCTCGTGTTCCGGTTGCAGACGATTTGGCAGCAGCCAGCATCCAAAAGCGGTGTTCAAATCGGATGTGTTCATACAAGGACTGTTTTGACTGAATGGGGAGTTCGTAAAAAAAGGGCGTCCCAGTCAGTTCATGACTTATGGGACAACCCTAAGATGGTGACTTATATAAGCTCCTGCCGTTTTTTCAGATATCTGTAGAGAATAATTCCCGAGACCGCGCAGATGGCTGCGCATAGACCGATAACTCCATATCCCGCCTGAAGCCCGCGCAACATGCCAAGCTCAGTAGTTGCGCCGTAGACTATCTTGACCCCTTCGATTACCCAGCCGATCACATAGTTGCCAATGACACTACCTATACCCATCAGCGTGACGACGAATGTAATAGCTGTATCACTGTCCTTCGGATATCTCCGTGCTATGAACGCCATCACGGTCGGATAGATCATTGCAATGCCTGCACCCGATACGGCAAAGAGAAACGCCAGTCTCTCCCCACCCGCGATTGCTGCGAACGTACATATCGCTGAGAAGGCGGAGAATAGAATCGTCGAAAGCACAAACCCCATCCGGTCAGTGAGCGGACCAAGCAACAGGCGCCCCAACGAGAAGGTAAGAAAGAACGCTGAGAGCATGCTGGACGCCTTCACCGTACTCCATGAATACGCTTTCTCTAAGAAGTTGACTAGCCAGCCCCCAACTGCGAGCTCAGAGACTACCCCAAACGACAGGATCATTACCATCATCCAGAGAGCCGGATCGCGGGTTAGGGTCTTGAGTGAGGTCCGTTCCTCATGCTGCAGATCGTCTCCCGGGAAGGTGCTGAGCAGCGCGGCCACAATCGGCAGCAGGCAGAGAGACAACATAGCCAGATACATCCCCCGCCAGTCCAGCGTATGTCCAAATATCGTCAGTGACATGACTCCCGTCGCCAGCAAAGGGGCGACTGTTGAACTGAGCCCATAGAAAAAGTGGGACAAATTCATCATCGTGCCGGTATTTTTCACAAAAATCCTCGCCCCCAAAATGGCGAGCGCAATCTCCAGCATGCCGTTCCCAATATACATCAAGAAGTAGGACGAGGCGAAGAAAGGATACGTGTGCGACAGATAGATGAACACTCCCGAGATGATCATGGAAGCAAAGGAAATGATGCTGACCGCCTTGATTCCCCACTTACGGACAAGAACGGCGGTGAACGAGCAGGCAATCAAATAACCAAGTGCGTTTAGAGACAACAATGTTCCGAGCTGCTGTTCATCCAGATTGAAGTCGAATTGAATGCGTGGAATAGCAGGGCCTTTAATATTTTCCGAGATGCCAAATACAATAAAGCCAATAAAAATTGTCGCCAGCTGCATCGTGTACATGTAACGGGACTTGCGGGTTTGCGAATTCAATTTAGTCCCTCCTAGATAGTCAACGTTGGTTTTCTCACCTGTTGGGTGTTCAGGGACGGAAAAGTCATAGGATAGCAGCCCTCCTTCAGGATATTACAATAGTTTTGAAAAACGTTTTAATAAGTGAAGTTTAAGGACATTTATATTCAATGTCAAATGTTTTTATTGGCATGTTGAAGTTAACGAGGAACCTGACCATATTACAGTAAATTATAGCATGCCTACTTCCCGTTTAAGCCTTGTATATACCTTGATCGGCTTCTATATATAGCGAACACACAGTCTTTTGTGTATTCTTCTTATATAGACTTTTGGATACAAGGAGGCATCGTCCGTGGATTCAATGCAGTATATTATTGGCTCTAATTTGGCTCAAATCAGGAAGACTAGAGGATTAAGTTTGGATAAGGTGGCTGAACTGACAGGGGTCAGCAAAGGGATGCTGGCTCAGATTGAGAAGGGGAAATCCAATCCTACGGTAACAACCCTTTGGAAAATTGCGAACGGTTTGCACGTATCCTTCTCCACCTTTCTTAAAGAAGACCCGCCGCAAATCACGAAGATTCGAAGGGAACACCTGCATCCGGTTATTGATGAGGACGGTAACTATTTTGTTTACCCTGTATTCCCGTATCACGCTGAAAAGAAGTTTGAGGTGTTCACGGTAAGTCTGAAGCCAGGCTTTACACACCAGGCAGAGAAGCATCTGGGAGAGGAAACGATTCTCATGATCCGTGGGGAAATGTACTTTGAGATGCAGGGGCAACAGCTCAAGCTGAGTGCAGGGGATGCCGTGCAATTTCAAGTATCTGACATACATACCTACCGCAATGATTCGGATGAGGATGCCGATTTTTATGTATTGATTTATTATGCGGATTAGTGGGATGATTAGCATAGTCTAAAACAGGCTTCCACATCAGGATTTTGCAAAATCCTGAGATATAAAAGAGAGCAACGAGGAAAAGAGAGGAAAGAACCCATGGAAAGCAAGTACATCCGAGAAACCTACTGCTTTAAGACATCCCGAGTATTTCCCAACGATATCAACAATCATAACACGCTCTTCGGCGGCCGACTGATGTCGTATATCGACGATATCGCATCTATTGCAGCTGCTAAGCTGTGTCGTACGAACACAGTTACAGCCTCTACGGATTCGGTGGATTTTTTGCTACCTATCCATCCGAGTGATTCTGTCACGCTAGAAGCGTTCGTAACCTGGACAGGCCGTAGCTCGATGGAGGTGTTCGTAAAGGTAATTCGTGAAGGACTAATGACTGGCGACCGAAAAATCGCAGCCACCGCCTTCCTGACCTTTGTGGCATTGGACGAGAACAACCGTAAAGTGACCGTGCCGCAGGTGATTCCAGAAACAGAAGAGCAGTTACAATTGCACCAGACGGCTCCATCACGCGCAGCCATACGGCGTCAGAGGAGGGAAGAAAGCAAGCAGCTGGCTAGTTTTCTGACAACAGATTATCCGTGGGAACTGTAACGTACTAAAGATTATCAATTTCATCGTTTTACGTAAAAAGGAGCCGTTATTTCCGTTAGCAGTCACCATGATCTGCTCGGAATACGGCTCCTTTTGAAAATAACTTGGGCTATTCTACTTTAACTACACGGAAATGCTGATTTGTCCCACCATTATCGCCCCATTGAATGGCTTTGGTTCCATCGGCGGTGGCGCCTTCAGAAATATCGATCAGCTTGCCAGTTGCCCGATTTTTCATCTTGTAATAACCACCGGTTACGGATACTAATTGCCAGTGCTGACTGGACCAGCCTCCGTCGCTCCACTGCTCAATAACTGTACCATCCGTTGTAGTACCGCTTTCAACACCAATTAGCTTTCCGCTGTTGCGGTTCACAATTTTATAATATCCGCTGCCTGCATCTTTGAGTTGCCATTGTTGGCTTGCTGTTCCCGCATCTGCACGCTGTTCCAGGTCTGCGCCGTCCGTCGTTGCATTGCCAATAATGCTTAGTGGCTTATTGCTCTTGCGATTCACTAGCTGATAATAGGCATCCGGATCAATGGCAATGGGGGGCGTTGTTATCCCCTCGACCACACCACTGGCAGTGTCAATATTAATACTGTCGTGCCAATCCATGGCTAATGAAGTCGCTGTTGGAAAACGTAGTGGCAACCATACATATTGAGAATCCTGCACAGGACCGCTCCACGCACCCGCCCAACGGTCGCCCAAATACAGGTATGAAGTTGTCTGGGCACCTTCAACAGGAATCACGTAAGCCGACTGTGAACCATAAGTCGTACCGTCCCCAAAGTTTATCGTATTACTCCAGGTTCCTTCAATGCTGGATGCGGTAGCATACTTGGCCTGATTGGGATTCCAGCCGGTCGCCCCTGATGTAATCAGGAAGTAGACGTCTCCTTTTTTGAACATCGCTGGAGCTTCACGATATTGTCCTGGCCAAAGTGTAGTCACTAGCGACTCAACTTGCAGAAAATCCGGTGTCAGACGATAAATGTTCAGATCCGCGTTTACCCGGGTAGCCGAAATAAGGTAAGCTGTACCGTTATCGTTGTATACGGTCATATCGCGCGAATCGTAATCCAGAGGACGGAAGCTACCCTGATAGGTGTAATCGCCGTCCACCGTATCGGAGGAGGCGACAGCCACTCGGGCCTCGTTGTAATTAACCCCATTCTCCTTGTGCATCCATAATACGTATTTGCGTGTTTTTTCATTATAAATCACTTTCGGACGTTCAATATTCGAAACATTCAGCTCTACGGCGGAGCTGCTGGTCAGTACGTTTTTACGAAACTCCCAGTTTTTTAAATCAGAGGAACGGTAGGCGGATACCGCCTTGAACGTGCCGTTAGGATTACGATTTTCACCAAACCAATAATAGTAACCGTCTACTTTAATCATACCACCCCCATGGGCATGGACCACGTTTCCATCTGTATCTTTAAACTGAATGCCATTCACGACATTCGCTGAAGCGGCTGAAGCGATCTTAGGTGAAAACATCTGAAAAATGCTCAACGTCAGCAAAATAGAGAGCATAATACACAGCAAGCGGGCAAAATCATATTTCATTGTTTCGTCCTCCTCTGTATGTGCTGTTTTAAAGCGCTTTCATTGATGGTCTCTATAAAGTAGTTTTAATAGAGCTACTTATCCCAATTGTATCCATATTGAATTGAAAGTGCTAGAGTAGTATATTGACCATGTACACGGCACACGCCATCCATATCTAACAGACTTCCATCGAACGGTGAGTGTTACAAACTGGCTGATATTCATTAGGTATATAGGAGGCGACCATGAAAATATACGCGATTGATACGAGCAAGCCGGAAGCTGAGGAGCATTACGAATTACTGGTACCTCGGGTTTCACTAGAAAAGCAGCACAAGTTAGATCGTTTTTTACATCGGGAAGATGCTTTGAGGGGCTTATATGCCGATGTACTGCTAAGATGGTTGGCCTGTCGGCAATTGAAGGTATCGAATGCCAGTCTTCAATTTACATACAATGCATTCGGTAAGCCTTCCTTAATAAATGCACCTGCATTCCATTTTAATGTTTCTCACTCGGGAAAATGGGTGGTATGCGCTATTGATGAACACCCGCTTGGAATCGACATTGAGCCGCTTCGTCCTATTGATTTTGAGGTAGGTAGAGTATGCTTTTCGGACACAGAGTATGATGCGTTAATGCGTCAGGATGCAGACAGCCGCTTATCCTATTTTTACGATCTATGGACGCTTAAGGAAAGCTTTGTCAAGGCCGTAGGGCAGGGACTAACCCTACCCTTGAAGTCTTTTTCATTTGAGCTAAAGGCACAACCATTCATAGGCTTCACGACAGAGGGCTTTACCACCGAGTATTGTCATTTTAAACAGTATGAGCTGGATCAGGATTATAAAATGGCTGTCTGTGCAGCTCATGACCAATTTGCCGAGCAGGTGCAGCAGATAGATATAAATACACTACGCTTGGAAGTGGCAACACAGGCGTAATATGAAGTGGGTATGCGTATAGTTGAAAAAAGGAGATGAGTGGCGTTGACATTCGTTTTGTTCAAGCACGGCCGGTTGTATGGGGAGTGGGCTTCCAAAGGAGACTCTATCGTTGTACAGCATGGACGGATACAGGCCATCGGGTATGCTCGGGAGCTTGAATTACAGTTGTCCGGTAAGGAATATGAAACCGTGGATTGGGAAGACGCCTATGTACTGCCAGGCTTAACCGATTCACATATGCATTTGTCTATGCATGGTATGAAGTTATCTATGCTCGATTTAACATCAGCTGCCTCCAAGGGCGAGATGCTGGCTATGCTACGCAAACGGGTCGCTGTAACACCGCCGGGAGAGTGGATTTTAGGACTTAACTGGAACGAAAATGCTTTTATTCCTGTTGAAATTCCGGATATATCCGAGCTGGATGCCATTACAGATCAGCATCCGGTATATCTCACTCGTACGTGCTTTCATACGTTTTTGGCCAATTCAGAGGCATTTCGACGTGCGGGTATTAACGAGGACACCCCTGACCCGGCTTCGGGGGCCTATGGACGAGACGCAGATGGACGGTTGAACGGATTGGTTTATGAGGAAGCCTCCTTTGCCTTTACTAGCGTGCAGCCAGAACCGGATTATTCGGTTAAGAAGGATACGATTCGGCGGGCTTCTATGGATGCGTTAAGGCTTGGTTTGACTGCTGCGCACACAGAGGATTTACGTTTTTTGGGCAGCGTGGAGACGATGCAGCGAATTTACAGGGAGCTGAGAGAAGAAGGCCTTCCTTTTCGCACACACCAGCTCATCTATCATCCATTTTTGGAAGAAGCGAAAGTGCAAGGGCTGCGTGCAGGTACCGGAAATGAGTGGTTTAAAATCGGTGCGATTAAAATGTTTGCCGATGGCGCTATTGGTGGAAGAACGGCATTATTGTCTGAACCCTATAGTGATGCTCCGCATACCTGCGGAATGGCGATCCAACCGCAGCCGGAGCTCAATCAGATGGTGGCTGCTGTCAGAGCCGCAGGCTATCCCGTGGCTGTGCATGCCATAGGAGATGGGGCGGCGCACATGATTTTGACAGCGATGGAGGCCCATGCGCTCACGGAGGAAAGCGGTTTGCCAGATCGTCTGATCCACGGACAGGTGCTTAGGGGTGATTTGGTCAAGAGAATGGCGAAGCTGCCGCTGATCGCGGACATCCAGCCCCGTTTTGTCGCAAGTGACTTCCCTTGGGTACTGGATCGGGTGGGGAAAGAACGGACTGAATATTTATATGCCTGGAAAAAGCTACTGGAAGCAGGTATTCCATGTGCTGGAGGTAGTGACGCGCCGATTGACCCGTTAAACCCTTTTCTTGGTTTTCATGCGGCAGTGACTCGCGCCAAGCCGGAAGAAATGCATGAGGGCTATCTTCCCGCTGAAAAGCTGGATGTACATGAAGCCATTCGTTTGTTTACCACGGGAAGCGCAGTAGCAGCTGGTGAGGCTGATGAAAGAGGGACGATAGCTGAAGGGAAAGCCGCTGACTTTACAGTCATTGACCGTGATGTATCGGAAAGCCCGCAAGCTTTACTTGATGTTAAGGTACGAATGACAGTTGTAAACGGGAAAGTTGCATATCGGTCATAGGCTGGTGCTAAGTATGTATGCCAAAAGCCTTCAACTTCACTTTTCATGTGAGGTTGAAGGCTTTGTATTTTATAAACCACGCTCTATAAAGCGGTCTGCGTTTTTTATACTGGACCACAGATCAGAGCTGGCTCCGCCGGAATACCAGTAGGCGAAGCCAGCAAACCCTGCATCCTGTCCCAAGCGATATTTACGAGTGAAGGATCGCCCATCTTCGAGCCACAGCTTATGAAGCTGCGTGTCCTTGTAAGACACGGTATACTGCTGAATATCCTCATTCCAGATGGGTTTGGAGGCGGAACGGGATATGAGCTGGTTTTGCTGATCTAATGAAATATCAGAGGAAGCGATTGACTGTCCGGTAGCGTTAAGCGTCCAGTTCCGTGTAAATAATGGCAACGCCAAGATCGCTTTCTCTGGATCGGTGGTTTGTACAAAACGCCGCACGCTTTCACGGAGCCATGGCAGTGAGGACACAGAGCCGGGGATCGAGCTCCCTCCCCAGTGCTCGTCATATCCCATCAAGATCAGATAGTCTGCCGCAGCGCCAAGCTGTTTATAATCAAAGGCGGCAGTCCAGTCCGTTCCGTAATCAGGAGATACACAAATCGCCAGTACCGTATTCTGACTTTTTAACTTAGCTTTTAATTGTTGGACGAACAATGTAAAATTGGTACGATCCTGACCATCTACATTTTCAAAATCAATGACAAGTCCGTTCAAACCGTATACAGATACAGCATTAGCAAGCTGACTTATGGTTGTATTTCGTAGAACCTCACTGGACAAAATTTGGTGCGTCAGTGCCAGGTTGGAACGGTTGCCTACCATCGCCCAGATATTTTTATGATGCTGTTTGGCCCAGGTGAGCAGCGATGAATTGGTATAATCGCTGATAATACCTGTTTCATTCAGAAAAAACCAACGTGGTGACAGGGTGTTGATGTTGGATTGGAGCACCGTATTTTCAAACTGCTGAACGGTTTGATCATATTGCCAGCCAATTCGGATGGAAGAAGCGGTGGAAGCAGTTTGGTTAGCATGTTTTGTTGAATACGTTAGCAGTCGCTCCAGTAAGACCGCTGTTTCTTCACGAGTCAGAGAGGATGCAGGACGAAAATAGTTACTTTCACCTTTCATAAAGCCGTAACGATTTACGGTGGTTACCGCATCAAGAGCCCAATCTGCAATTTCTCCAGTATCTGTGAAGGAGGAAGTAGCATCTCCTGATCCGCCTGAAGAGCGGATGAGACGTGCGATCATCAAAGCCGCTTCTTGACGGGTTATAGGACTATTAGGTTGGAATGTGGCAGACGTTCCCCCCTGAACGATATTGAGCTGCGAAGCCGCTTCAATCCATCCATAGTACCACGTCTTTTTGGCAACATCTCGGTAGGAGGGAACGGGTGCTTGTACAGGCTCCAGACCGAGTGTACGGTCCAGTGCGGTAACCCATTCGGCTCTGGTAACAGCCTTTTTAGGAGAGAAGTAACCAGGTCGTGTACCGTTCAAAATTCCTTTAGCGTGCAGGGAAATAATAGACTGATAGGCATAGCTGTGTGCAGTATCCTGGAACGTAGCGCCGGATGCTGCTGCTGGAGCAGCTAAGTATGAAGAGAATGTTGTGAATATTGTGATGGCTGCCGTTGCTGATAGGGTAAGCTTGGCTAACCAACGTGATCGTTTGGAACTCATACCAAATAACCTTCTTTTTTATGATAGATTGTAGATTCATAGTTCGTTACTCGACGAATAATACTATCAAAAAGAGGAAAGTTATTCATTGCTAAATTGCTGGAAAAATACCAAAAAACCCGCTACCTATGCGGCAACGGGTCTGATATTGGATAAACTATGCCTTTTTGGCATACATAATACCGATAGTCTGTGGACCACAATGACTGGAAATGACACAGCCTGCTGTAGTTAGCAGTACCTCTTGTGCGTTCGTTTCTTCTTTCAAGCGAGCTTGCAGCATCAGCGCATCTTCCTCGGCCAAAGCGTGCACGACAATAATGATATCGTTATCCATCTGATCTCGTTGATTCAGAGCGTTTTGCAGCATCTGATCCAGTGCTTTTTCACGTTTGCCGCGGACTTTGTAGGCTGGCGTCATTTTTCCGTCAATTACTTTGATCACCGGACGAATTTTGAGAAGACTGCCGATCAGATTTTGCATGCCGGAGCATCTTCCGCCTTTATACAGGTATTCAAGTGTATCAATGACAAATTCCGTATCTATTAGCGGCCTGGTTTTCGTCAACATGTCTACAATCTGCTCTATCGTATTGCCGTTGGCTGCCGCACGAGCAGCTTTCATCACAAGCAGGCCAAAGCCGCACGACAAATTCAAGGAATCAAAAACCGTAATGCGGCCTTCCGGAAATTCAGAGGCAGCGAGTAGCGCATTCTGGTACGTTGATGATAGCTCGGAAGACAGACTGATATATAAAATATCGTCCCCTTGTTCTATGTAGGGCGCAAAGGCTTGAATAAAATCCGACGGAGAAGGTGCGGCGGTACGTGGTAAATGTCCCTCGCGACTTACACGTTGAAATAATTGTTCCGGGTGAATGTTCACCCCATCCTGCAATGCTTCATCACCAAATACCGTATACAAAGGTACAATGCTAATCTCGTACTGTTGCCGCCAGTGAGTAGGAATATCACTGGTACTGTCGGCAAAAATTTTAATTTTGTTCATACATTGAATCCTCTCTGTGTGATGCAGAAAAATTATAAAGATTGCACGGAGGAAGGATAGATATCCGCTGTGCTATTCGGAACGGAAAGACCGATGGCAAGAAGTGCAATAAAGCCCACAATAATAAGTGCATTAATGATTAAGCCTGTAATAGCAAAGGTTTTCTTACGATTTTTTAACGCAATTCCAATGATACCAACGACAAGTCCGCTACAATTCAGCAACAGGCTGCCTAAAAAAATAAAAGGAAGCAATACCGTTCCGGTTTGCTGCAGAGCGATTTCCGGGTTCATCGTCTGGTATTGGCCGAAATGAGCCAGTAGATTAATAACCATAATAGCCAGAATAATATATCCGATCAGACTGACAAGCGACATAATAAAAGAAGCAATTCCGGGACCGGAATGTTTGAGCTTGACCGGAGGCTGGAACACAGGAGATTCTGAAAAAACAGGGTGCTCCTCAGACGCAGCAGGCTTTTGCAAATTAGGATCTTGGTTACTCATTTTTTCCACTCCTTGAACATAGTCCGAACAGGTACTAATTTTCCACAAAATAAACAAAAAAGCAAGCCACCCTACACAATACCCTTCAAAAGACAGGGCCTAATCATCCAATTCTGTATGCGGTCTTCACACACGCTGGCTGGTAAACTTCATACGGTTTCGATAAAATAAGAAGAACATTCGGCTAAAAGGATGAGATGAAAAGGAGTACACAAACATGCAACGAAAATGGATATTTACGGGATCTATAATGATGATGTTGGCGGTAGCCATTGGAGCGTTCGGGGCACATATTGTGAAAGCCCGGATCGACGCGGATGCTTTGGCCGTATATGAAACAGGTGTGAAATATCATATGATTCACGCTGTCGGTTTGCTGATCATTGCGTTGGCTGCTGGACAGTGGGGGCCTTCCAACCGTCTAAGATGGGCAGCTCGTCTGTTATTGACGGGTATCATTTTGTTTTCTGGTAGCTTGTATGTGCTAAGTCTGACCGGAATCCGTGTGTTGGGGGCTATCACCCCTCTAGGAGGCGTGTGTTTTATAGCAGGATGGATATTGCTGGCATGGGCTGCCATGGGTCTGAAGAAAGAGGATTAAAGTTCTTTTCGGATAATACAAAAAAAAGAGAATGGACAAGAAAGACATCATGTTTTTCCTGACCGTTCTCTTTTTTCATGCTTCGTTTTTTGGTGAAGTATTTACATTTACGATGTGATTTCATCGATCTCATTCATTTTAAAGGAGTACACTTGTTTCTCATCTACATGATACACACTCAGCAGGCTATTATCATGGTCCAGATTGAGGATGCGGCAAGGAATGCTGCGTTGTCCACCATAGCGGTTTACGATTAACCGTACAAGCGTATTATCATGTATATAGCGTTTGATCCATTCATACGTACTAAGGTCTTGTTGTGTTGCAGGCTTTGGCTGTACGTGGGATTGTTTGATCTCTTGAACGACTGGCGGCTTGTTCGTAATTGCGGCTGATTTCTTTTTAGAGAATTTTTCCGCGAGCGTAGCGGCTGCATCAGATGGGCTATTCACGGCTGACTGTTTTTTTAGGTACAGTGCAGCTTCAATTAAATTGCCAAGTTCGATACCGGATTGAATCCGGCTATCCGCAATGTGTTCGTTTTGGCTCAAGAGATTAAGCAGGAACTGAAGGGCCTCTACATTCGAACGGCCTTTAACTAATACATCTACATTAAATAAATAACTGGTTTCGTCTTGATTTGATTCCTTTTTCATACATCCTCCAGCCCAAGCCATGGGTAATTAGTCTTTTATGGTACCTATCAATATATCATTAAAATGTAATCTATCATAGTGCCTAAGGCCCTGTTGTTGGATATTAACAAAAATAAAATCTATATAAAGCTTTATGTGTAAAATTTTAATGGAGTACACTGGAATTGTACATTTTTTGCATGTGTATACGAATGAGGAAAGTATGTGAGCATCGGATATAGATAAGCAAAGACAGAGTTACATATACAGAGAATAAAGGAGGTAGTGGGTGAAATCAAGTAGTTTAAATTTTAAATATATTACAGTGGAAAAACATAACGGAGAAGTACTATTCATCCAGAAGAAAAGTAAAATTCCCCCTTAACGAAAGGGGGACTGGACATATAAAAAACATGATATATTAACATGGTATATTATAGTAAGTGAAATTAAAGCGAATTTTATTTTCGATCAAAAGGGGATCCGTTGTGATCGAATAAGGTAGTCATGTTCGACTGCCCAATTCACAAGACCACTCCAGAAATCTTCACAGGCTGAAATGATCTTCGCTGGTTCAGCTAAATCTCCGGACATAACCAACTTAACTACATGATCAAGTCCTTCTGGACGACTCGGCAGTTCCAGGGCCTCCGGTAGAACCATTGAACCCGTTGAGAAGAGCTTCTGATTGTGTAACCCAACTAACATAGCCCCATATTGGGCAAACTGCATTACCAAGTATGGCAAGTAGGTATGAGGACCATTTACACGGACATTCCTAAGCTTTCCTATAAACTCGTACATTTCACCTACAAGCACTTCGTTGATGGCATGCCTGAAATCTTCCTTTGTGGGGGATTCGGCAGCTTCCTTTAATATAGAAAAAAAGTCTTCAGGATCATACAGACGAAGTGGGGAAAAGAAGGGGCCATGTGTCAACGGCCATTCGCCCTCAACAGTAGAGGCAATTTTAAGAAGAACGTCTGAACTACAGACGTTCACCTCCGCTTTCCAGGGTCCCGCTGACCATTCATGGCTAAATTCTACGGGGCCGTTTGATTCACTTAGTACACAAAACATTTCAATGTCCGAGAAAGGGCCGTCAGTACCTTTGGCAACAGATCCATAGACCCCTATAGCCAGAATTTTGTCTCTATATACTTCATGTAACCTCGCAGCTATATCGTGGCAAGTCTGAAGTCTCTCACTTCGAGAAATGTTGACAGGTCCATTCATGTTCATTAGTATCCTCCTCTGTTTTATTAGGGTGAGTTGAAACTAAAACATGGATGGAGGAGCTCGGGCTTAACGGGGGACATTTTTTCGATTCATTCGAATTCCTCCCAAGCGATTTTGTTATGGGGATTGTACCCAAACGGATTTATTTTAGCAAGCATGTTGCCTTTTCTATCTTGCTTACGGCTATGATAGGGCGGTTATAGGGTGAATCCATAGCTGAAAATTGTTGCTGGAGAGCTGTGGAAAATAGCGGCAAGTTTAATGCATATATTTTATGAGTAAAGCGATGATCTGAAGAAGTTATTTTTTAAGGGAACTAGAAAAATTATGGTCAATAATTTTCTTTTCTCGAATCAATCTTCGTAAACCCAATACTTGTGCCCTACGCTATAGCACTTGGATGGGACTAGCCCAGAAAGAAACAGATGAAAACGGGACAGGCTGATCTTCTCATAGCTGAACTAGGCATAGAGGAATGAGTCATATGTTCAGACCTCGAGGGCAACAAAAACTCAAGGTCTTTTTTATATGGATCGAGTGAGAGAAAAAATGCAGATTAGGAGTCTTAGAAGCAAGACAAACAAAAGCCAGACCTAAAAGGAGGGGAACGCGTGGAGCTGACAGACGATCATTCAATTATTGAAGCTGTACTAAAAGGCAATAAACAAGCGTACGCGGGCATTGTCCGGCGCTATCAGAATAAGCTTTACGGATTGTTCCGCAAGATGGGGTCTTCCGAAGCGGATGCTCAGGATCTGACTCAGGAGACACTACTTAAAGCCTATCGTAAACTGGGAGCGCATAACCCGACGCAGAGTTTTGCCGGTTGGATGTATACAATTGCTGTCAATTTGCAGAAGGACCGTGGACGCCGAAAAGATCCAAAGTCTCTGACACAGGAAGATACATATGAACGTGAAACACCTGAATCGAAGTTGCTGCAAAAGGAACTGCGTTTCGAATTGGATTGCTTGTTAGAGACGCTGCCCGAGCATTATCGACTTGTGTTGATTCTGCGCTACACCAACCAACTGAGTCACAAGGAGATCGCTGGTATTACTGGCATGTCGGTTCGGCAGGTTAACAACGCCGTCCACCGTGCTAAAATCAGTCTGCGCAAAACCGTAGAAGCCAAGGAGGGGCAACGTTATGAGAGTCTGGGATCGTACAACAACGAAAAAAGCCAATCTTGAAACAGAGGACGGCAAATCGACGATAGAAGACAGAAACTGGGAAATTTTGTTGTTTCACGAAAGGCTATCTAATGAGTTTACCGACCAGGTGATGCTGGCGCTGGAAGGAATCGAGATCGAACCAGCTGACAGAGCCGACGCGAGCGATCATGATGTATCCAGATACTCTCCGAGCGAGCAACCAGCGGAAACGGAGGCACAGATCTTGACGGGACCGACTGAATACAGGAATCGGCAACAGAACGCAGCCGCGTACGATGACACGTCCATCGTCGCCCAGGTGAAACATTACCGCGCTGCCAGACGCACTTCACAGTTTAAAGTATGGAGTTTGGTGGTCGCCGTCGTTGTATTTGTGGTTAGCACACTGCTGTATACGCAGCCGACTCTTGCAGATATGGTGAGGTCGCTGTTTGCGAAAGACAGCTATGTGGATAATGGCATGAAGAAGGTCCGTGAAGCAGGACTGGTACAGATTTCGGGTGCCAGTGCTAAAGATCAGGGTTACACTCTGAAAGTCAACGAACTTATCGCCGATTCGACTAGAATGATTATCGGAATCGAAGTTTTCGATGTTGAAGGAAATGCTGTAACCGGGGATTTTAGTATTCAAGATGTCGATTTCAGCCTCTTTGATAACCAGAGAGGTGATGTTGGCGCTGTTCCTTTTGAAGTAAGCACAGGGGGCAACGAGAATATTAGTAGGATTGAGTTCGACTTTATGCGGCCGGTACTGACCGACAAGCTGCAGCTTAGTGCACATATCCGTGAATTGAGGCTGTATGCGGACAAACTTAATGTGGAAGCTCCTATTAAAACGGTAAAAGGAGATTGGAGACTGGATGTGGAGGCAGATCTAACCAAAGCCAAAGCGCAAACGTTGCTGACTCCGATTGATAAAACGTATGAGACGCCAAGCGGCTTACGTATTCACATGCAGGGAGCTACCCGGACGCCGAGCGGCGGATCATTGGAATATACTACAGAGTTGACCCCAGAAGCCGCAGACCGAGCGCTGAACGGACAAAGCGGGTTCCACGAGCTTAAGTATCATCTGGAAGATGCACACGGGAAATGGCTTGGGGATAACAGAGACCCTGAATTCGGACGTCGATCTGGATTGGACCGTTGGAGTGGCAAGACGCACTGGTTCTACCAGTTTAATGATTTTGCCTATGATAAGCAGCAAATTCGATTCGTATTGGACGGCTATATAATTCGAGAGAGAAGCGAGGCGTCGGTCGTGATCGACCCGGCTCAAACTTCAGCTGTGCATCCCGTTAAATTCGAAGACTCGGGTGATGCTTATCTGTTCAAGGGGCTCAAACTTCGTTCCAACAGTTCTAATTCGGGCAAAATGTATGCGACCATTCCGATAGGCGGTATCTTCAGTAGTCCTAACTTCACGCAAGACATTTGGGTTGCCGTTGACGAAAATAATAAGGAGTATTCGATGTTTTTTGGCGGAGGCTACACAACAGATCGTTCAGGTGTAATCGAGCTGCAGGAGGATGCCGGATATTTCGTTGATGGGCTAAATCAAATGCCGAAACAGCTCACGCTAAAACGAAAGGTCGTCAACCATTTGTACAAGGATGCCGATTGGTCGTTTGTCATACCGCAAACGGGAACGAACGGCGTCATCCTGAAATAAGCAAGCGGGTATGTATCGAGGTTGATGGATGAGAAGCGTTTTTGGTATGCTCCCTTGGTGCAAAGTAGCTATGACAAGAAAGAGCCTGAATCATACCCTGTAACCAAGGAATTTATAACAGAGGGCCGAATCGGCCCTCTGTTTCCTACGGTCTAAGTGACTGGTCCAATTTACTGATTCGCCATTCAGCGAGGGTTTAATTTCACTTGTGAGCCCTTGCCGCCCGTCTGGATTCCAGTATCCTTCACTCCGGCTTCCTTCAAATCGATTAGTAGCCGCTCTAGTACCGCTTTGGCGACAGGCGCTTCTTTTGCACCAGACGCTTTAACGACCAGCTGCACCGGTTTGCCGGAACGCAGATGTTTGTCTGCCTGACGCAGCTTCGTGTCGTAATCATGTTCCTCAATATGAGCAGTGAAGCGAAGCTCCTTGATTTTTTCTTTGCCGCTGTTTTTTGCGGCTCGGCCGACATTTTTGCTTGCTGCGGCTTCTTTTTGCGCCAGCGCTTTTCCTTTACCCTTCGCGACCAAGCTACAGGGTGGTGGACTGCTCATCAATGAGGTGCAGACCAGGTCCACCCCTTTGGATCGGGCCATAGCCAAGGCTTCTGACTTGGAGACAACGCCGAGCTTCTCCCCTGCGAGTCCAGTGAGTACCACTTCGTCAGCTTTAATTTGCTCGTTGATTAATACCGCCACGTAAATGAAGCCTCCCTTAAACAATGATAAAGCTATCATATACGGAACCTGTTTGTGATTCAATTTTAGATTTATCTGTATTGACAAAAGTCACTAAGCCCTATAATCTTTTACTGATAATGATTATCATTTTCCAATGCAATATACATACAGGGGTGATTGAGAGAAATGAAAAAGATGTTGAATAGCCTATTATTATTTGTAGTTTTTACTATTGTATTGGCGGGCTGCGGTGCGGCTGGGGATAGCTCGAAGACGGAAGGTACTGCAGGGTCTGAGCAGATATCCACAACGGCTGGTCCGGTTACGGTTAAGGATGACCATGGGGAAGTCAAGCTGGACAAGCCAGCGGAACGTGTAGTTGTACTCGAATGGACGTTTACCGAGGACCTCATTGCACTTGGCGTACAGCCTGTCGGTAATGCGGACAATGAAAACTACAAGCTGTGGGTAACACTGGAGGCGAAGCTGGCTGATACCGTAACTGATATCGGCACACGGGGCGAACCGAATCTAGAAGCGATTGCGGCGCTTAAGCCGGATCTTATTATCACTAACGCCGATAACAATGCAGCGATCTATGCACAGCTTAAGGGGATTGCACCAACGATAGAATTCGATCCTTACAAGGGGAACGGCTATGATTACGACCGTATGGTCGAAATTTTCAAGCAAGTCGCTGTGGCTACCGGAAAAACGGAACAGGCTGATAAGGTCCTAAGCGAACTTGACCAGCACTACGTAGAGGCAAAGGCTACATTAGAGAAAGCGGGCAAAGCAGACTTTCACTATGCGCTGACACAGGCCTTCACAGCTCAAAATGCTGCCAGTCTGCGAATGTTCAAGGAAAATTCGGTTGTAGTGGGAACGCTCGCGAAAATTGGCATGGTGAACGACTGGAAGTCGGACAAGACCGAGAAATATGGGTTTAGCACCGTTGGCATTGAAGCTCTTCCAGCTGTGCAGGACAGCAATTTTATCTATATTACGCAAAAGACGGACGATGTATTTGGAGCCGCGATGAAGAACAACTCGGTATGGAACGGACTAAACTTTGTCAAAGAAAAACGGACCTACCCACTGGACGGCACAACATGGACGTTCGGCGGCCCAATCTCATCCAAAGTACTGGTTGATCAGGTAGTCGGAGCTCTGACGAAATGACCCGAACAGACACAACGGGTTTATCGAAGACTTGGCGTGTAGGAAGCATCTTTGGGGGCGGATTGATCGTCCTCATCGTGCTTTTTTTTGTAAGCTTGTGTTATGGAGAGGCTTCGATCCCGCTTCACACGGTAATTGAGGCGTTGACCCAGCGTCAGGATACGCTTGAACATAACATGGTGTGGGATCTCCGGATGCCACGTACGGTCATCGGAATTATGGCTGGTGGTGCGCTTGCCATCGCTGGTGCTTTGCTCCAGGCCATCACCAAAAACCCGCTGGCGGCTTCTGATACACTAGGTATTAACGCTGGTGCCTACTTTGTGGTTGTCCTTGGCGCGGTGATGTTTCCCGGACTGCTGCATCAGGCGCCGTTTCTATTTGCCGCTGTCGGCGGCCTGCTGGCAGCGGTACTCGCTTACTTCATGGGCGGGGGACGAGCGGGAAGTCCGATTCGGTTGGCGCTTGCCGGCTTGATTGTATCCATGGTTCTCGGTTCGTTTACCGGAGCTTTGCATATCTTTTATTCATTTGAAACGCAGGGACTGTTTCTCTGGGGTTCTGGCTCGCTTGTGCAAAACGACTGGAGCGGGACGACTTACGCCTGGCCCTGGGTCGTAGGACTCTCGGTCATTGCCTTTCTGCTGTCAAGACAATTTGATGTCCTGGATCTGGATGAGTCCACATCCACGTCACTTGGACAAAAGGTTAGTTTGACCCGGGCGGTGGGTATTGTATTAGCTGTCCTGCTGTCGACCATTACAGTTAGCGTCATTGGACCTATTGGTTTTGTGGGTTTGGTAGCTCCACATTTGGTGCGCTTAAGCGGCCTAAAAATGCATCGCTGGGTGCTGCCTGGTTCCTTTCTGTGGGGAGCATTACTGTTGACAGGCGCTGACGTGCTGGCGAAGATGGTCCACCAATCAAGCATGGATCTGCCGACCGGAGCAATGATGGCCTTGATTGGGGCTCCTTGGCTAATTTGGTTGATTCTGTGGAAGATGAAGCTGCCTTCTGGTATTAATGGACAATCTTCAATGAACATAGGTGTGCGCTCTCGGAAATTACCCTATGGCAGGCTGGTCACGTTGCTTGGGTGCGGTGCCGTGCTGTTGACCGTATTCAGCCTGATGTTTGGAGGGATGCGAATTCCGGTTGGCGATTTGCTATCTGGCCTATTTGGCGGTGAGAACGCAAATTCGGCCCTGCTGCAGTTTAGAATTCCGCGCACGCTGGTGGCAGCCGGGGCTGGTATCGCGCTTGCGGTCAGCGGTGTCTTGATCCAATTAGCCGTTCGTAATCCCTTAGCGGATGCCTCGATCATTGGTGTTTCTTCAGGGGCTGGCTTTGGCGCGCTTGCAGTGATTATCGTTTGGCCTGGGCTGCCTGTTTATATGCTGCCTATCGCGGCGATTGCCGGAGCGACGGTGTCGGCGGCGGTGATCTTCTTTTTATCATGGAACAAGCACCTAAACCCGTCTGTGGTCATCCTACTTGGGATTGCTGTATCAGCGATCGGAGCAGCTGGCATTCAGATACTGATTATCCAAGGTTCGCTTTGGGGCAGCACAGGCTATATTTGGCTGACGGGTAGTACCTACGCTCGAAACTGGGGGCAGGTGGCGACGATTTTGGCTTTTCTGCTCGTGTTGTTGCCAATAGCCTGGTGGCTAGCTCGCCGCTTCGATCTTTTGGTGTTTGACGACAGCAGCGCTATGGGACTGGGACTTCCGGTGCGCCGCACCCGGTTGCTGGCGATGGCAGTGGGGGTGCTGCTGGCGGGCGGAGCGGTAGCCTGTGTAGGTACAGTTGGCTTCATCGGGCTGATTGCTCCGCATATCGTGCGTACGTTGATTGGGCACCATGTACGTCGCTCTATCGTTCTGTCTAGCATCTTGGGAGCGGTAATGCTGGTGCTGGCTGATACAATTGGACGGACAGTGCTTGCGCCGACTGAAATTCCTTCCGGATTACTGATCGCACTGATCGGTGCACCGTATTTCCTGTACTTGATGTATCGCTCCAATAAGAGTAAGTCAGTGTAGTTGAATATGTACTTGAACAGGCTGTTTCCCAACGGATTTCCCGTGGGAAAGCAGCCTTTATTATTTATTTTTCTACGTAATCATTGGACTTTATATTTACAAATCTAATAAAATAGATATAATGTTTTATATGGAACCGTCATTGATTTATAAAGCATTGTCAAACGAAACTCGCCGTCTAATTATGCTGTGGTTAAAAAAACCAGAAGAGTTTTTTGATGAACAGGCTTATCTGAAGCAAGGGCTTAATTTTCAAATTGGTGTATGTGTGGGAGATATTCAGGCTAAAGCGGGACTTGCGCAGTCTGTGATTTCAAGTTATTTATTAACGATGCAAAAATCCGGTTTGTTAGAGTCTGAGCGTATTGGGAAGTGGACGTACTATCGTCGGAATGAAAAAACAATCCGGGAATTTGCCGAGTATGTTCAAAAGGAATTATAAATAGAAAGGAGGTTTTTTTTCACGTAATATATCTACAAATCTATATATATAATTAATTTGGAGGCTTATACTTAAAATGAAAAAGGTTAACCCGTTACTTATTATCATTCTGGCTTTAGGCGTATTCGGCATTATTACAACGGAAATGGGAATTATAGGCGTTCTCCCTCAAGTAACCCAAAAATTCAATGTATCAGCTGCCCAGGCTGGTTGGCTCGTCAGTATTTTTTCTTTCGTTGTTGCCATTTCAGGTCCATTTTTGACCTTACTCGTTTCTGGTATGAATCGTAAAATCATTCTATTAATCGCTGTATTCAGTTTTGTCATTTCCAATATTGTCTATGCCTATACCACTCATTTGGAGGTCATGCTCATTTTTCGTGTTCTTCCCGCTATTTTTCATCCTGTCTTTTTTTCGGTCGCCCTCGTGACTGCAGCTCATCTGGTCCCCCCTGAAAAGAGTAGTAAAGCCGTCACCAAGGTTTTCGCTGGAATTACGGTAGGATTTGCGTTTGGCGTGCCTTTGACTTCCTATCTTGCTGAAAAGATATCGTTAGAAGCTGCCTTCTTATTTGGAGCTGTCGTAAGCATGATTGCATTTGTGGGAATACTCGTATGGCTTCCTTCCCTGCCAGTTCAGGAAAAGATGTCTTATGGCAAACAGCTTGGTATATTACGTAAACCTCAATTGTGGTTCAACATTGTGACTGTTATTTTTATCTTTGCAGCTATGTTTTCGGTGTATAGCTATTTTGCCGAATATCTTGGAGAAGTAACTCTGATGAACGGGTCATGGATCAGTATGATGTTGATGGTCTTTGGAATCGTCATGATTTTTGGGAATTTTTTATTCGGGGGATTATTACATAAAAATCTGACCAAGACCGTAATTATGTTCCCATTGCTATATACGGTCATTTACGTATTCACCTATGCTCTGGGTGCTTCTTTCCTACCGATGTTTGTGGTTGTGCTCACTTGGGGGGCCGTGCATTCTGGGGGGCTTATTATTAGTCAAACATGGTTAACCACGGAAGCGAAAGAAGCTCCAGAGTTTGGTAACAGCCTGTTTGTCTCATTTTCTAATCTAGGTATTACGATAGGGGCTGCTACGGGCGGGTGGTTTATCTCTCACTTGGGAATACACCAGCTCATCTGGAGCGGGCTGATGTTTGCATTACTAGCTTTTTTATCCATTATCATAAAAATAAAAATATTCAATTCGAATGCAGCGGAAGCCAACGTGCGTTAAAATATGGAGAGACATTAGAAGAGTACTCTACAAGATGACCATAAAATGATGCATGGGGTGATGTTGATTGCATATCGTATGGACTTCGATCTTAATGACATTCGTAATCGTTAGCGGGATCTTGGCGTTGCTCATCTGGGGAGTGATATCCTTAATCAAGCGCTTTCGCTAAACGCAATGAGGAGTAGACATCTCTATGTGTTGAACTTATATTATCCAATTGGGAGGAATAGATGAATATTCGAATGTACCACGATCTGGAGGCTCAATTGGAAGAAGAGATTTGGGAGCTTGGAGAGGATGCAGCTCATACACTCCCATTAGATAGCAACTTGGCTGTGGAAAAAGCACAGAAGGCTTGGGATCTAATACCCGAGCCTAAGCATAAATGGGGCATCACAGGTGTAACCTTGCATCAATACGTTCAAATTCTCAATTATAACGGACATACTCAGCGATCAGTAGAGCTTTTAAATGAGGAGATTTTAGATTTGGAAGGTACAGGGCACCGGATTATACATGCTGAACCTTATATTCAGATGGCGGAAACACTTCTTCATCAGAGCAACCCTGTATTAGCTCATAAATATCTCAAGAAGGCATACTCGATTGGAAGTGCAAGAGCATTTCGGGACCAGCCCAAGCTTTATCTCAAAATGGCGAAAAGTAAAGCTCTGGATGAACAGGATATATTACTTCAATTTGCGGCGTTGGATGTGAACGCCAAACTTCTAAGCGATTTAAAGGATAATCAATAACCAATGTAATAATCTCATACAATCTGAGATAAAATGCTGATCTGGATACGACGGACTAATGGGCTTCAATATTATTTATGGGGAGGACCAATGCATTGAAATTAAAAGAAGTGCTTTTAGGCACCTACAGTTTCGAAGCGATAAAAGCTTTTTACGGCTCTCTTTTGGATTTGCAGGTTGTGGAGGAAAGCCCTTCGCGGTTGTCGTTTCAAGTAGGGGAATCGGTTCTTGCTTTTCAGGAATCCTCCCATATGGAAAATGAGTTTTACCATATTGCATTTACGATTCCAACAAATAAATTCACAGAAGCAAAACAGTGGGTAATCGACCGTGGAATTTCATTGATTTCAAGACCCCAAGAAGATGAGTTTTTTTTCGAAAACTGGAATGCAACAGCGCTTTACTTCTATGATCCGGATCATAACCTTGTCGAGTTCATCGCTCACCATACACTCGACAACGCAGTCACTGAAGCTTTCGGGCCCAACTCTCTACTTCGTATAAGCGAGATCGGTCTTCCTGTCGATGATGTCCCCGAAGTATCTAGGATAATCACCGAAACGTTCCAACTTGATCCATGGGGAGGGGCTGGACAAAAGTTCGCGCCGCTAGGGAATGTAGAAGGATCATTTATAGTCATAGACAAGCAACGGCCTTGGTTTCCTGATGATAGGCTTCCGGCCGTATTTAATACCAGTGTCTTGTTTGAAGGTCCATACTCTGCCCGTCTTTCACTGCATAATGGTTTGTATGAATTGAGGTCAACCTGAGTTAAGGCTTCATCTCATCGCCATCACCCCCGGATTTCTGGAATAAAGTTTGCGATAAGGGGGGAAATCCGGGGGCCATAATACATTCAGGAGAGAATATATGAATATTAGACTACTTAATTCAAATGAAAAATATCCAATAGAGCTCTTGCTACTAGCTGATCCTTCGTGCCAACTTGTTGAGGAATATTTGAAAAGAGGGCAGTGTTATGTAGCAGAAATTGACCATCAAATTGTGGGAGTCTATGTTCTTTTACCTACAAGACCTGAAACAGTTGAGTTAGTGAATATAGCAGTATCAGAAGATATGCATGGTAAAGGAATAGGCAGACTATTAGTGACACATGCCATTGAAACAGCTAGGGCACAAGGTTATAAAACGATGGAAATGGGCACAGGAAACTCTAGCATTGGGCAGTTAGCCCTCTACCAAAAATGCGGGTTTAGAATTGTAGGTGTAGATCTAGATTTCTTTATCAGACATAATTATGTAGAAAAAATTTATGAGAATGGCATACAGTGTAAAGATATGATTCGTATGTCTCAGGATTTATAGAGCTTAATTTTCTTTACAAACCCTTCAAAGGTATCTTAAGTAAGGTTCTGAAAGGTATATGATATTGTGCCAAAAGATGGTACAATGAATTGCGGAAAGGCTATACAATCATTGGATTGCAATAGTCCTTTTTTAATGAGTTGATATCCTACTAAGTTCCTGACAAGGGGTGGTTACTTTGTACAACACAACAACCACGATACTCACAGAGATAACAAAACATATGAAAGATCATGATTTAATCCTAAGTGATTTAGCTAGAGAAGCAGAAATGAATCCGGGCACCATGAGCAGTATTATTAATGGGAACCGCACACTTTCAGTCGATCAGTTAGATCGAATTACAAAAGCAATGGGGCTTCCCGTTGGCTATTACTACGAACGGTATGTGTCTGAGTATTTAACAGAGGCTAATCCGAATTGGCGTCGAATGAGTCCTTTTATACATAATTGTGCGAAATTAAATAAATTGGACTGTATACAAGAAGTTGTTAATTTATTGATGGATAAGTTAGGCTATTCAGAATCTTTATTTGAGCTTGCCGAAGAACTTTTTAGAGAAGGGCTTTACGAAGCGGCAACTATTCTATATGAGAATGTGGCTCTAAGTGAGAAAAAGCAATATTCAGAACGTCTGGCTATGTGTCAGTACCGTTTGTTCCATACAAGGCAAGGAGATAATCAAGAGAAAAACTATGAAGCAGCCGTTCAATTTGAAATATACGTTGATCGACTAGATGAGATAGAACAGTTAGATGCATTAAAAGATCTGGCGAATACATACCGTTCGTTACGAAAATGGGACAAAGTAGAATTATTCGCTAAAGCTTTGGGAGACAAGGCAAAAATTCAATATAACATGGAGCAACAACGGCATCCTTCCAAAAGAGAAAATGTAAAGAAACCAAGCTTTCCTCTGTTTGCTTATTGGGCTTTTTCGCATTTACTTCGTGCACAAGCATATGACGAGAGGAAAGACTATGAAATGGGACTTCATCATATCAAAAAATATGCTGATTTAAGCTGGGTTTTGGATACAGATGAAGAAACATTGAAATGGAAAAATAAATATGAGGATTGGGCGGTAGTAAATACTTATGTAAATAAGCTTCTTTCAGGCGAAGAGAGCGTACTTCCCGAGTATGTAGCTTATATTTCTTCAAGGAAAGATGAGGTTCTTCCCGCACTTGATAATATCATCGAGGCAGCTAATCGATACCAATTTGATGTAGATGATATTTTAGAGCAATTCAAGGAGGACATTTCATCTTATTTAGAACAACAAAAAATCGAAGGCTTTTATACTCAAAGATTCATAACAGAGCGTTTTATACATTTTTCTAAGGAATTATCAGTCTACTTTTTGACTAAAGGAAGATTTTCTGATGGTTTTAAATTTTTATTAAATTGTTTGGAAAAATCTACATTAATCAATAATAAATCATATATAATTAAATGTATGAGGCTTTTTGAATCTTATCAGGAGCATTCATCATTTGAGACGAAGACAGCCTACAGAAACTTGATTAATGAGGTGGATCAAGATGAAGCGTAAAATAATTCTGACCTTTTTAGCAACCAGCTTTATGTTAATAGCAATAGTTACTGTCCCTTTACTTTTTCATGATCAAGAACATGGCTATCAACCGAGTCACCATGGCGAAATGTAATTATTCTTAACAGGAAAAAGATGCATGATATTTAAAGTACTTAATAAGGTATAGAGTATAAAACCAAATGGATAATGGAACAGGTTAGATGGAATGATCCGTCTAGCCTTTTTATTGCGTGTTTTGCTGTATATAAGCAAAATGAGGAAATCCTCTTTTGAGGAATATATGTAAAAAGTGCAAAAATGTAATGTGTGCTGTTGTAAACAACGAAGGGTATATGACTTTGTTCCAAAAGACAATGATGGGATAAAGTAATTTTTACTAACTGTTTCTCATTACATGGTTTAATTATGTATTATATGTCGAGTTTATGTTGAAAGGGTGGTTTATCTATGGAGATCACACCTACGATTAGAGCAGAAGTTCAAACCTATCTGATACGGAAAAGCTTAACCATGACCGAGTTTGGTCACATGATTGATTTGAATGTAGGGACAGTTAGTGGCATTGTGACGGGCAACCGATCAATTTCAGTTCACCAGCTAGATCGCATCACTATGGGAATGAATTTACCACCAGATTATTTTTATGAACGTTATATTGAAGAATGTATTGAGGAAGAACCGCTCAACTGGCGAAGAATCAGCCCTTTTTTGTACCGCTGCGTGGAGTTAGGGCGACTTGATTGCTTGCGAAGAGTTGTAGGTATGTTGCTAGATAATCCTGTTTATCTTCCTTCACTTTTTGAAGTAGCCGAGGATTCTTTTAAAAAAGGTTATACTGAAGCAGCGGCGTTCCTTTATGAAAATGTAGCAGAAGGGGAGAGATATCAGTATTCAGAACGATTAGCGGTTTGCCAGTATCGATTGTTTACGATTCGTATTAGAGACGATCAAGAGAAAAACTATGATGCAGCCATTCAATTTGAGCCTTACGTTGAACGGTTAGATGAGGTAGATCAGTTAGAGGCATTAAAAGACTTGGCGAATACATACCGTTCGTTACGAAAATGGGATAAAGTAGAACTATTCGCCAAAACTCTGGAGATTAAAGCAGATATTCAATATAAGTTAGACCAAGCTCATGACGTAAAAAAAGAGAACTTGAAGAAACCTGTTTCTCCACCTTTTGCTTACTGGGCGTTTTCTCATCTGCTTCGTGCTGAAGTTTGTGAAGCACGTAAAGATTATGAAAAAGCACTTCAACATACGTACAAATATGCTGATTTAAGTTGGGTGAAGGAAACCGATGAAGTCACCTTTAAATGGAAAAGGCGGTATGAAGAGTGGTCTGAAGCCAACGCTTATGTAAATAAACTTCACGCTGGTGAAATTAGTGTTTTGGATGATTATGTAGCGTCCTTTTCTTCCAGGAGTGAAGAGATACTTCCTGGATTAGATAATATAATTGAAGCTGCAAATCGGTTTCGTTTAGATATTGATCATATTCTAAAGCAATTTGAAAAGGAAATCTTAACGTTGCTGGATAAGCCTGAGTGTATGGGGGTGTACAATCAACAATTTACTACAGAACGTTTTACTCATTTTTTAAGGGAATTGGCAATTTATCTTTTGCGTAAGGGAAGGTTTTCAGATGGGTTCACATTTTTGTTCAGTTGTTTGGAAAAGTCTGCTGAATCTAATAATAGAATACAAGCAATCAGATGTATGAGGTTGTTTACACATTTTAAAGAACATGCATCTGCTCACACGAAGGAAGTCTACGGAGATCTGATTAAAGCGGTTAACGAAGATGAAGAGTAAGCTGATCCCACCATTCCAGTTTATGTTAGTAGCAGTGAAGGCACCTCCTATTGAGCATTGAGAGAATGGCTCGAATTACAGACCAACGGGTCACCACGTGGCAGTCTGAGAATAAAATGCTCTCAAGTTCAAAATCACAGCCATTAGAAGGAGTAAGAGTATGAAGACAGATAAAATAAATGATACCTACTATGCTGGATTTGAAGGAGAACCAGAAATAAGATTGATTTATACAAATTCAGATAAAAGCTATGTATTGAAGATATGGAATGGATACTTTGATACATTAATGGATTGTTTGGTTCAACTAGAATCTGCACAAAGTAATATACTAAGTGAATATTATGCTCACGAAGGCTGGTATGAGGAAAGTCCATGGGAAGTGGAAAATATTAGAGAGACCCTACAATTGTTTGATTCATTTGATATTAAATATTTGACCGAGGAAGAAGCGAAAAGTTTGACTAATATATTACCTGTACTTCCTGATCTTAAGAACGATATAATTATATTGTTACAGAAAGCCGTCAATGGAAACGGCAATGTGTTCATTGAGTATGATTAATATTTTATAAGCTTGCTCCTTAACATTAAAATGGGAGCAGGCTTTTTTGCATAGTTAGTCAATTAAATAAAGGGTCGATAAAGAAAAGGAGCTATTGCGATGGGTTGGCTCCTTTTGTTTTGGGATTATTCTGGGAAATCTACTTATTTCCTTTTATACATAAAAAAACGATTGTATACACCACTCCAGCAATGAGGCTTAATATAAACGAGATTGATAAAGTTCTGAAAATAAAAGTAGAAGTGGGTACTGTATAAAATTCAAACATACCGTTGATTGAAGAACTCATTGTTGTTGGCCCTTTAATAAAGGAATAATAAATTCCTACACAAAAACCGTAAGACAAATACTTAATTAGATTTTTTTCAAATTTACTCATTTACTAGCCTCCAATAATGTTTATGAAAAAGGAGAATTTTGTACTATGAAGCCATTCAAATTTATATAGGAAAGGCCTTTAAATATAGCGTCCTAGAATTATATAGTAAGGATGTTTATTGATATTATGTCAATTATATTGTTATAAATCAAGAAAAAGTAATAATGATATAATCAACATTAATCAATACTTGATCACTAGCCTATGGATAGAACAGCTAAAACTAACTTAGGCATCATCTAACAGTGATATACAATACTTTAGTCGTGATAATCTCTGTTTTACTTCAGTTCAAATGTCACATGATTTAAAAAGGAAATAACAGGATAGCAGATGGATTTCCCTAAATCACCTCTTCTGATAAGATTATTTCCATCAAAATTAAAGTGGGCGTGGTAGAATGGGGAGAATTTTAGTTCCACCTGACAAATTGATGGAAGTGGCTGATCAGTTCTTACACAGAAAGCATGAAATGGAACGTATGCTGAATTTTTTGAGTGGACGAATTGATTTTGTCCAACAAGGCTGGTCTGGGGCTACCCAAGAGAGATTTTTTCAGGAGTTTCAGGTTTCTCGACAATCCATGAGTGTGACGATTGAACGACTATCGACAGTAGCACAAGAACTTATTTTTATTTCAAAAAACTTTGCAAAGGTGGACGGGGAAAAAATCGTACTGGATGTGCCGTGGCTCGGAGCCCCTGTTAAAAAAGCATCCACAGGTGAAAGTTGGTTACATAAAATCTTTGAACAGATTGGACAAGCTGAGATCACTAAGGCTGAGGCTCAAATGGAAGCTAGCAAACTTCAAGGAGAAATCCTTTGGGATACTGCACAGGGAGCAAAAGGAGCTATTCAGGGGAATTTGACAGTGGGGATATGGCCTGATAAAGAACGGAATTATGATCATCCCATGGCAGCTAAAGTAGGAGAAATTCTCGGAAATGTAGCTACATCATTGCAAGGGGCAGGTGAGGTAGTAGCTGGAATAGGTGGAGAAGGATTATCCGTTGCTGTTTCATCTACAGGTGTAGGGAGTATCATTGGGGTACCCGGATTAATTGGATCGGCAGCTTTGGCGGCGCATGGAGCTACAACTGCGGTTAAAAGTGCAAAAGGAGCAGGGGAAAGCTCAGCAGAATTGTGGCAGATGGCGAAAGGAGAAGGTGGAGGCTCATCAAAATCCACTCCTTCTTCGGGAGCTAAGGCAGAAAAGGCACCGCATGTCGTCGAGGGAACCCACAATTACAATAGGGGTAGCATAATTAAGGAAGGAAATAAGACGAAATATACAAACTCTGCTGGCAATGAACTGACATGGGTTGATCAACATCCCAAAAATATTAACCGTGATATTGAAAACTTTATGAATAGCTCAGATGTAGGAAAGGCAACTGAAGCAAAAGTAGCTGGCTTTTTAAAAGAAGAACGTGAAGTCACTGGTTTTGGGCAAAAAATATTAAAGAAAGATGGTCAATTTGCAGGTGATTTAGATGTGGTTACAAAAAATGAATTAATTGAGGTAAAGGCTTCGATCAAAGCAGTTAAAGAAGGACAACTTGAGAAAATGACAATTACTACTGATAAGCTTTATTTTAATCCAGAACAGAAGAAAGTTATACTTTATATTGATAAGCCTTTGGGCAATCTATCTCAAAGTAATATAGAAAAATTAGATAATATCAAGAAGCTAGGAGTAACTGTTGTAAATTCCTTGGAGGAATTAAGAAAGGTGGTTAAGTGATGGGGAGTTCGGCTTTTATTTTAATAGAACGAGAAAAATATACACCTGAGAAATTACTAGGAGATGCAATCGTAGCTGCCTTTCATGCAGATGCTGGATTATATTTTGACAATGATAAAAAATATAAGAACGAACAGTTTTTTTCAACAACTCTAAATATATCTTATAACCCACTGGGTGCTGAAAATAACCAGCAGTTTATATTCTATATTGATGGAATTTATAATTACGAAATTAATTATGAGCATGATGAGGATATTAGTGGATTAGATTCAAGCTTGTCCTTGTATCAAGTAGGATGTATTGAAGATGTTTATGGTGTTGAAGAGCTGATTTTTCGATTTATATATGAATATCTCAAGCTAAATCCTACTGACTATTTTTGGATTCCTGATTACGATTGGGTCTACAGTTGGGAAGATATGCAGAAGTTCAGATCTCTGCCCTATGATCCAAACTGGTGCTATAAAAATCCTAAATCAATATAATTCACAACGATTAATGAATATCTATAAGCTTGCTCCTTTAATAATAAAATGGTAGCAAGCTTTTTTCAAAGTAATTTATCTGATAAAGAAGATAATTTGCATGCACCTAAGAATTAAGGCGGGTTTAAATAGGAGAGTCTTCAATCAGGCTACTAACTTAGCGATATGGGTAAAGTATACGGAAGGTGCGTGAATGTTATGAAGTATGATACATTCTTAAAATTATGGGAAGAACAAAATAGTCTAATGAGACTATTGTTCTGTGAAAATAAAGTGTTAGACTGAAAAACAAAGCATTAGACCGTGAAAAATAAAGTTGTAGACTGGCAGCCGGCATTAGCCAACGGGCAGGATAACGCAACCATTAAATGGACTTATGGTTCTCATATGATACAATTTATCCCAGAAGTATCTTCGCGGGTTAATGAAAAGCAGCGGTGATGAACTAATAGGAGACCAACATAAAAAAGTGGTAGTTTTATGGATATGCAATAGTTTACTATAGGA
This sequence comes from Paenibacillus sp. SEL3, assembly GCF_054602585.1. Taxonomy (NCBI): domain Bacteria; kingdom Bacillati; phylum Bacillota; class Bacilli; order Caryophanales; family Paenibacillaceae; genus Paenibacillus; species Paenibacillus sp. SEL3. The sequence continues at coordinate 4,948,553 of NZ_CM137725.1, forward strand.
TCTTATTCCTCGGTTCGTCTGAACCGATTGTAACGGAGATTCATGAAGTGCCTGGAGAGATGGAAATAAAAGTGTTGTCTGACAATGGACAGAGCGGGATTGGAAGAGCGGAAGTGAAGTGGCAAAGCCCGTAAGCGTAGGTCACAGCTCATAATACGAACGGAGAACTATAGCTTAACCAAGAAATTACTGGAAAATGCGGAGGGTAATTTGGATCGTAATTCGCTGGAATCGAGCGGAGATTCACTTCGCAGACAACTGGTGGCACTACGCGCCGAATGGAACTTGGTACTAAAAGGAGGGGCAGGACACATGCAAGAAGAACAGGAAATATTCGCGGGCGACGGATATAACAGGTCGTACGCAATAGCTACGGGTATGCCGATTTTGAATCTTAGGGGTAGCATACCGCGTGAAAGTAACGGCCAACTACCGTTTCCGTGGGTGACAACGGGCATCAGGATTGATAAAGAACAGATGTTGGAAACCGTTATGAAGCAAAAGACACTCGAGTATTTGTTTAATATGCAATTCAGTAAGGAGGAAATGACCGACCGCAATTTGGTTGTAGGCTGTTATGAATACAGGAATCCGAATGACAAGGAACAAATAATGCTATATGCGCTGGTTTCGTTGAAGGAATTTCTCGCGAGATACGGCGATGAACGGGCATTGGAGATTCTGATGCGAGTTGGCTGCACATACGAGAAGATTATGGAGGAATGTGATGAAGCCATTAAAGAACACTTTGCAGTGTTGCGCCGGTCACTTCATTTAAAGAATTTGAGGGACAAATATGATGTCGTTTACGAGTGGAGTGAAGAGGAAGGGGTAAAGACGTACATAATCAGATACACCAAATCGAGTTATACGAAGATTAAAGCTAAATCATTCGAAGAGTTGACCAAACTCTATGATGAGCAACGGAAGAAGGATGCAAAGAAGACGTTCGCGACTCTGGAGCCGTTAGAAGCATTCATGCAAGCATAAGAAAACCGCCCCTTTACGGGGTGGTTATTCAACATTTCATTGAACGAAGATTCGAGGAATATCCAGCGATAGAGAGGATTCTCGACAGTCGCATCGGAAAGTGCTGACCCGTACGCCAGATATGGTCGAATGGGGACTGATGGAAGACGTTGATCCAGCCGATTATTTCGGCAAAACCAATAGAGGTAGAACGATTTAAGGCGATTGGAAGCCTAGCGATTCAGGGAGAATTTATCGCCTCGGTGTTTCTTACTGACGGTAAGCCGATCGGCAGCACCGAAACGGTTGTAGATATATCGCATGAAATAATTTAGCACCACTTGTTACGCTAACAGAGAACGTTAGTTCAATAAACCAGCGGCAGTCTAGGACTTTATTTTCAGGTCCTTGACTGCCGCTGGTTTTATATTTGGGTCAGTCTAAAACTTATTATTCCAAGTCTGACGATTTAGCAATTCAGAATCAACTTAGGACCAACAAATCCAGTCTAAATCTTTATTTTCATCGGACAACTATTAGAGAGGAAGGATTTAAGAATCGGAAATTTTTTATCATGGATTTGATAAGAAGTATTTTCGGTTATTTTCATTGTGGGCTGGGACTTGCAAAAATATTGGAGGCTTATAGCATAAACAAAGAGGAGGTGCATGAAATCACCATGATACACATGGAACCTATTCAAGTGGGTGAGCATACATTTATCGGAGTCGAGGTCAAACTGCCTAAAACAACGCTGTTAACGATCTCTAACTCCCGTGGTTACATCATGTGTGGTGCGTCTAAGATGCGGCTATTTCAGGGGATATAAAATTTTCTTTATTTAAGCCTTAAAGTCAAGCAGGACAAGCTTTCATAGCAGTTTTCAATTTACTGATCTTTACTGATTCATTCTATTGAAATCTTATAAATGACTGAATTTTGTGACCTCTTGGAGGAGGACAAGCATGTGACTGTGCATTGCATTTCCGTTATAATCCTTCAAAGAATAATTATACGCCCCATCATCTACTCCTTTAATGGGGGCTTAGCTACGCTGAATAATTTTATCTTGCTCTTTTAAAATACCTTGCATTGGTTTCGTCCTTAAAAATAACTTGTGTACTAACTAAGGGAGCTTTACCTATTTGAGTTTTAACTGAATAAATTTCAGATGGTTTGTATCCTTGAATTTTTACAAGATAATCGAATACTTTATTTTGAGTATCACTTTTAGCGTAACTACTAAGCATCCAAACGCTTGCGAATATCATTACTATAAAAATTGCTATTCCATATTTTCTTATAACTATCTTCTTTGTTGGAGCAAGCTAAAGTAGCGCTACCAATGACGTAATATTTGCTTCGAACCGTTACTTAAGAAAAGGAGCCGTTGCGATTTGGACAGCTTCTTTTGCTTTGGAGTTATTCAAAGAATCTACTTATTTCCTCTTATACACAAAAAAGTAATTGTATACACTACTCCAGCAAAGAGGCTTAGTAGAAACGAGGTTGATAATGTTCTAAAAATAAAAGTAGAAGTGGGTACCGTATAAAATTCAAACATACCGTTGATCGGAGTACTCGTTGTTGTTGGCCCTTTAATAAAGGAATAGTATATTCCTACAATAAAACCGTAAGACAAATACTTAATTAGATTTTTTTCAAATTTACTCATTTGTGAGCCTCCAATAATGTTTTTGGAAAAGTAGAATTCTTGTACTATGAAGCCATTCAAATTAGTATAGGAAAAGCCTAGTATTAAAAAAAATCTTTGTTAAGCTAACGGGAAACGTTAGTTGAAATCTGTTCATTGAGAGGAATGTTACATGAATGAAAAACAAAGTTATGAAGATTATTGTTACCACTGCATCTATTTTACTTATTATTGGCGTTTCAAGTGCCTTAAAAAATAATGTTGATTTAAAATCCAAAGAAGAAAATGAAACCTTTGAAAGCAGTCCTGATGCACTCGAAGATACACTAACTTGGGATTTAGCGGGTGATAAAGTGGACCCTGAAAAAGATTATTCTGTGACAGTTGGATATCCACATATTAAACTTAATGCCAAAAATACTGGAGCACACTCTTTTAGGATCGAAGTACAGCACAACAGCAAGAATACAGTTATTTTTAATGCAAGTGTTGCAGCAGACGCAACAGTAGAACTTGTAAATAATGATAGTATGCCACTTGTTCCTTCAGGCGCTTATACAGTGACTATTTACGGTGGGACAGGTCTACCAAAAGGACAAGTTCTTCTTACACAGTCAAAAGCACCATATTGAAGAGGCAGAAATTTGTTCCTATCAAAAGTCGAGTTGTCGAGGGACAAGAACTTGTACCGATCGACGATTAAATATACATTTAATAAGTTACTTTATCTCATTACGCTAGCGGGCAAGCTAGGTAATCATATAGCGAACACATCAAAGTGCAGCTGTTTATGTGGAGGTCACTATATATGAAATATGCATGTCCATGCTGTGGTTATAAGACACTGGATTATGAATCACCAGGTACCTATGACATTTGTGATATTTGTTTTTGGGAAGATGATGTTGTTCAATATCACGATCCCGATTATGAAGGGGGAGCAAATATTGAATCGCTAAGGCAATATCAAGAAGCTTATTTACAAGGACGCGTTAATCGTAAGCCAACGATTAACGATGAGCGTTATGAGAACTGGAAACCACTTTAAAAAAAGTGACAGTTTCATTACGCTAACGGGAAACGTTAGTTCAATGACAACAGCGGCGGACACAAGACTTTATTTATCAAGTCTTGTGTCCGCCGCTGCTCCTTTAATATACTGGTCCATATTTAGCTGGTGTTAGATCTGGAAGAGAAGAATTATGGGTTTTTCTTGGTTTTAGGCAACACTTCGACTGCTATCTCAGCCCATTTGACAGAGCCGTACGGTGAACTACCTCCCACAAATACATCTGGACTTAGAATATTGACCAGATAAGTGCCAGGTTTTTGAATAACGACAGAACCGCTAAAGGATTTATCCTGTTTGAGGGGGATAACGGTCTTTTTTTCAACTTCAACAAAATCACCGTTCTGAAATGCTGCCACTCCAAAAGAAACTTCATTGCTTTCCAGATACGTAGCTGTCACGACTCCAGCAATTGCTATTGGGTCTCCAGCCTGTACACGGAGGTACCCCTGTGTCGGCTTGGTGAAGCGGATGTCATGCTCGTTCTCGGGATGGTTGTATCTAATAGGGACGGAGGACGGGTTTAATACTTTGCGATGCACCATAATCTTAACAGATCCTTTATCATTAGTGGTAATTTCCAACGGATTTGGACCGGGACGAAGCTCAACTGAATATTCAATCCGCCGAAATGTTTGCCCATTTATTATAATCGGCTTTCCAATGCTTTTTTCTTTTCCCTTAAACGTGCTAATGCTACCTCCAATGGAACTTGTCATGCCACCGTGCCCTGTATTTACCATAAGATAAGCATGCCCGAACTCTTTTTGTACTAATGCACTAAAAGTGATTTTTTCCTTATCCGTTGTATACGTTGGATGAAGCGCTTTAACTACTTTGTCGTTCCAGACCCAGTGCATGACTCCATTACTCCATGTATAATTTATTCCCATCTTAGGCAGAAGTGACGCTGGAATATACAATTGATCGTTTTTCATAAACGTTTTAGGGATTGGCTCATCCAGCGCTGTCATGGTTCCGTCTTCGTATCTGAAAATCTTTGCTTGGTTAGGCATCAACCGAAATGAGGAAAAAGGTACCGAGTTCTCAGTGTCAAACTCCGCCCACGTGCTGCCTGTCTTTGCATCCCACTTGGTGGTTGCCAAGTGAGCTGTTTCCAGCCATTTGAACGGGAAATACAAGTGATTATTTTTCTTCAGCAGGGGAGCGGTCTTTATGGAGACGGAATCCAGCGATAAAGAAGATTTGTTTAATTCGGCAGTCAGTTGGTGCGGAACCAGATAGAACACAGCCGCATCCTCTACTACAACGGGAAGATTGGAATTTGAATTCTCCGCATAACTCAGAGGCGCTAGAAGCAGGCCAGAAATAAGAAGGCAGGAAGATACAAGTAGAGAAACAAAAATTCGTCTCATTGAATAAACACCCAGTTTCATTTTTTTATCATATATACCAGAAAAACGAAAAAAAGTTGCGTATATATAGTCTTTTACTCTGACCATTAGCCTTTTTGAATAACTTAGTTCTTTCATTCAACTGCTTTCTTATTTTGTTTTATGACAAGCTTTATGATACTTCGACACGACTTTTACTATAAGATAAAAAAGACTAATTTACTTTGGAGGTGTCTTTTGGAGTTATTTCTATTTATACTTAACATTTTAGTTATCCTCCTTTCTATTGCTGGCGGAGTGCTTTTAATTGGATTAGTGTACAGAGGATATGTACTGCTAGGTTTACTTATTGCTGAGAAAAAGAGAAGAATAACGGATCAATCTCAAAATCAGGCTTGACTATTAGCCCAACATCCGATGGCGGTTACATTCTATAGAATGGCTGCTTTATAGCGGATACGCTTGTTGCCATTGGCATATAAATCCCTCCTCAAAATGAGTGCAAAAAAGCCGCCATAGCTTTGGCGGCCGTGATTGGTAGGTATGTTTATACCGATTATAAAATTGAGGAATCCAAGCGGACGTCCGAAGTCAACACGGAGTCAATGCTCATCCTCGAAAAAGCTACGCTGCATCAAAACTTTGACAGTTTGAATATAGGCCTCAAAATCTTGCGAATCCCAAAAGCAAATACAGTCATAGCGGTCCATGAGCTGCGCATATTCTGGATGTATTGATCGTTGATTATATAAGTCCGAGTGGAAGTAGGGCTCTTCAGACCGAACTCTTCCCACTCCGCCGGATCATTCGAACCTCCGAGCCTTACAAGCATATTCGCCGACTCGCTATTTACTTTAGCTGGAATTTGTTCGTATGCTTGGGTGATTTGTGCATGAAATTCGTCGATCGGATTGCCGCTGACAAGGCTTTCCAAGTGGATGCCTTCACGAAGGTAAGAAACGTATGCTAGATGGTCGGCCCAGAACTTGTCGATATAAAAAAGCCGTACGCGTTGCTCCAAAGGACTCATCAGCTTCTTGCCTTTTAAAATTGCGAGCCGCTCCTCGTATAGAATTCGTCGCTGTTCCTCTACCATATCCGAATAACGGTTTAGTTCTTGATGGATATCGAAGTTCTGGCCCATAATAACGCGCTGAATATGCGCGATTTTGCTGCGTAGCACCGGGTCTTCGAGAGTCTCATCCTGCCTGTGGGCGCGAATCGCTTTATCGATGCCGAATCGAAGTAACAACTCGTCCTCTAAGCTTACGAAAAATACGGAAGCTCCAGGGTCGCCTTGGCGCCCAGAACGCCCGCGCAGTTGGTCGTCGATCCGCACGCTTTCGTGCACATGCGTACCAATCACGTACAACCCGCCCAGCTTGGCGACAACTTCTGCTTGCGTAGGGTTGCCACCGCCGATCCGAATGTCGACGCCGCGTCCCGCCATATTCGTAGACACCGTCACGGCGCCGATTTCTCCCGCTTTGGCAATGACCTCGGCTTCTTCTGCGTCGTTTTTCGCATTCAGGATATGGCAAGGTACGTCGGCAACCGCTAGCGCCTTTGCCAGCATGTCCGACTCCTCCACGCTTGACGTACCAATGAGAATTGGGCGTCCCGTCGCATGTACGGACGAGATTTCTTGTACAAGCGCCTTAAGCTTGGCTTCTTTATGTGTATAAATTCGGTGCGGATGGTCGATCCGTATGTTTGGCCGGTTCGGCGGAATTTGCACGACCTGCAGTGCATAAATCTCTTTGAATTCCATGGCGGAAGCGTACGCGGTAGCCGTCATTCCGCAAATTTTTGGATACAGGCTAATGAAGTGTTGAAGGGTGATCGTCCCGAGAATTTTCCCGCCGACTTTCGAGTGCAGCCCTTCTTTGGCTGCAAGCGCGGCTTGCAGTCCTTCTGGCAAATGCCTATTCTCCGCCACGCGGCCGGTATATTCGTCGATCAGCTCGATTTTCCCGTCCCGGACGATGTAATCGACGTCTTTTTTCAATAACGTTTCCGCATACAACGCGCAATTTAACGACGACAACAAATGACTATTATGGCTTTCGTACAAATTGCCGCACCCCAGCAGCGCCTCCGCTTTTGCAGCGCCCGCCTCATTCAAATAAACGTTCCGCTTGAACTCGTCGAAGTCGTAATACTTATCTTGCTCGAGCTGCCTAGTCACATCTGCGAAACGAATTACGTCGTTGCCGGAAGAATCCGGCTCGCCAGCGATGACTAGCGGCACCCGAGCTTCGTCGAGAAGCAGTGAATCCGCTTCGTCGACGATGACGTAGTGGAAAGGACGATGCACGGTATCGGCTTCGCTTAGTGTGATCGTGTCGCGCAAATAATCGAATCCCGCTTCTTTGGCCGTCACATAGGTTATATCCGCGGCGTACGCTTCTCGTTTCTCGGACAAGCTCATGCCCGCTTGAACCGATTTTACCGTTAACCCGAGGAAACGATAGATCGGACCCATCCACTCCGCATCCCGATTTGCCAAATAATCGTTAAAAGTGAGCACATGAACGCCTTCGCCGGTCAGCGCATTTAGATAAGCAGGCATAACAGCAGAGAGCGTTTTTCCTTCGCCGGTATGTTGCTCGATCACAAATCTCTCGTGCAGAGCGATGGCAGCCATAATCTGAACATCGTAAGGCTGTAATCCGAGCTTTCGCTTCGCTGCCTCGCAGACTAGTGCATAGGCATCGACAAGCAGTTCGTCCAAAGGCGTACCCGATTCTGCTTCCTTTTTCAGCCGGAGAGATTCCGCTTTCAGCCGCTGATCGTCCCATGCTTCCAAATTCCGTTTCCTAATGAGCTCCGCTTTGTCCCGATAGCCTTTCAGCTTATTCTGAGTATCGCGGTCTTTGAATTTTTGCATCAACTTGACGGCTAAATTCATCGGAATTCGATTCCTCCTCGGTAGAAACACGTAATTCTAATAGTGGCTAAAGTATAATCAAACTCTATAACAATAGCAAAGTTTGGAATAAAAAAAACTTCCTTGCTTCATTGACGGCACCAGTTGTCGTTAACACTTGCACTCTTAGCCGCTGACAACCTTTAACTGTAAAGCCATACGACATGCCGAATATCCAATAATCATGTAAGCAACGGCATTCATAATGAACCGTGAGTACATTTACACTCGGGACAAAGAACGATGCAAATACTGTGACTCCGCATTGGTAGAACATTTAAGGTCAATGTCCTCGCAAAGGCCCATGAAACCCGTAGAGGGAGCGTCCTTCAAGAGCGGGAAAAGGGGGAGCCCATATTAAACCCTATAATTAAATCAGACAATCCCATTTTATTTTTTTCTATAAAGGAATAAGCGACTAATTACTTAAAAAATGAAAGTAGTTAGATCTATCTTGATGTGCAGATACCCTGTTAATTCCCACCCTAGAAGATCAATCCATATTAGTTTTGAAACTTAGGACTACACCAACTTTGATAGCTACTCTCGGGAAAAGTTCTGGATATAATGGATAAAATAAAATGTAATTGAATGACAAGTGACTAATTTCCTACTTTACAATATAAAAAGGAGGAGTTTTGATCTAATTTGGCGTATTATATTATTGGCATAATTTACATCCTAAGTGAAAGCAAGAAGTTTATCATTTTTTGAAATTGCGTGATATTGATTTTTACATGGAATTGGTACTAAATTTATCAAACAGTTAAAGAAACGATATAAATAGGAGAGAAAACGAGGTTTAGACGATCCTTAATAACGAATATATCGACTTTGTATCTGGCAATATATAGGTGAAGAGAGGGGGGAATCCGATTATTATAGAGACGGACAAAAAATTAGCTATTTTGATGTTTATCGATTCTTTATAATCAGCGTGTTCAATGTACTATCTGAGACATTGAATTTCAACTCCAATTCTTTTTACGGATGCGGTGCCAAGTGGTTGTTGAAAATGAGATGATGAACTTTTTGTTTTTTTATGGAGAGGATTAGCCAGGATCAAGTCATAAGCAAAATGAAAAAGGGGTTAAATTAAATTTATGAAAAAGATTCTTGTTTTACTAACTTTACTAATACTATTAGGTATTACTGCTTGCAGCAATCAAGATTCTACTGAATCTTATAAACAAATAGACAATGATTCTACATCCACAAGTGAAGTTACAAAGGAACAATTTGTTCTAAAAAAAATAAATTTACAATATGGTAACCAGCAGTATACGAATATAAATGATGACTCCACGAGTAGGTATGCCTTTGAACAAGATGACAGATTAACAGTCTCTTCTCATACTATTGGAAAAGATTATTTTGATCCTCCAAAAATATATGTGTCAGAAGGAAAAGATGGAAATTGGGTATCAAAAGATTTAGCATTAGGTGAATTAGACAAATTTGGTGCCATTGATGGGGTTCCTGGTGGTTTTATCTTTGCCGATAAGGAATCATATACAGTAAAGTACCTAGACAGCAATAATAAAATTCAAGTACACTCTTTTGTTGATAATGGAATAGACAAATCGTGGAAACTGGATAAAGTTATTTTGACATCCAAGGGGTACGCTTTAAAATTCGACAAGGGAGACTCTGTCAAGCTCATTATATGTGGCGATTATCAACATTCTATAGATATTAATATCAAATTTAAGTTTGGTTCGTCAGAACGTTTTGATTATAAATATGTAGACCTGAATTCTGGAGATATTATAGCAACTGATTTTTCAAGAAATTATATTCTTAATTTTAAAACCGGTGAACCACAATTTGACGATCTGGGTCAACCTAAAAAATATCCACATTTACTTGGAGATTATGTTGGGAAGTCAAAGAGTGGCCAATGGCTTTATGTTGAACATTCAGATAATATAGTAAGAATCGGTTATCTTGACGATGAACTTCGCTTCGTCGACTATTCAACTATTGAAGGTATACCTGGCGGACATTTAGGTGATAAGTATTTCCTTGATGGGAAAGAATTAAGAATGATAGGGACTTACATGTATAGAGGAAAAGATTCTGTTTATGAAGCCCTAATTGATATAAATTAGCAGTATGTATTACAGAAGCAGTTTGTTGAAAAAAAACAACTTGCTTCTTTTTTTATTACGAAAAAGGAAACAAGAGTGTATTAAAGAGATGTATAGGAGCGAAATTCACCCAAGTAGTATCTTATTACTAAGCAATGATGTATGATTCACAGGAAAAGTACATCTTGGAGGTCAGAAAGATATATTTTTAGTAAATTGTTAATTTTAACAAAGGGAGATATGTATCATGAAAAAATTCTTTACGGTTTCCGTATTCCTTATTTTTTCACTTGTATTAAGCGTACAAGCCAGTGCAAAACATCCTTATAATTACACAATTAATGTACAGGTAAACGGTGTTCCTATTAATTTTGGAACTAATTCAGATTCACCTCCATATATCGAAAATGCTACAAATACAGCTTTTGTTCCCCTTCGCTTCGTTTCTGAAAATCTAGGGGGGGAAGTAAGAGACTGGGACAAAAATTTACAACAAGTCACCATCGAATCAAAGGATGGAACTGTGATTAAATTGGCGGTCGGTAGTAAGATTGCGTATGTCAACGATGAGAAGAAAATTATGCTGGCTGCACCGCAGATTCCTACAACTCGTGTTCAAGTTCCTTTAAGAATTGTTTCTGAAGTGTTGGGAGCTAAAGTAGATACCAAAAAAATAGGTGAAACATTAATTGTGAACATTACAATCTCTAATTAACTATCTAAATCGTTATTTGGAGAGTAGGAGCGTATAGAAATGAACGATGATATTGTACAAATGATTAATGAATGGAACCCAGTCGAAATATATCCTCTATTAGAAGATGAATATTATTCAGAAATACGTAGAATCCATGAAAAAAGTAAGGAAACAAACTCTGTTGAAGAATTAGCAGAGCAGATTCATTTTGTATTCGCTCAATCTTTAAAAAGGAATTCGATAAAAGTATTGAAGAATGTCGGTTAATCGCTGAAAAGATAATTAATGTTACAAAATAATTTATTTTTGAGCTTACTCCTTTAATAATAAAATAAAATAGGTTTTTTTTGCATAATTGGTCAATCAAATAAAGGACACGAGTTTTTGAATACAGCAAACAACAATATCATCCATGATAAGATGGTTGTGCTTGGATAGGGAAATAAGGAATTGGGATAATGGTTAATTTATAGCGAAACACTAGCGTTACCATTGAATTCAAAGACGAGAAGAGCCTTAAACCAAGGAGGAGTATATGGGATATGATTCCTTAATTAAAGCTATTATTTCAGTACCAAAAGAAGAATTAACTATTTATTGGGAAAGTGGATTAAAGATTATTGGTACTAGGGACACTATTTATGAAACAAACAATGGTTTAGATGAAGATGATCATGGGTTCCTTGAATATGATGCTGCGGTTGTTGAAGTTAAAAAAATAGTATCTAAGCCGATTACCGATGAAGGAAGTATATATAAATGGTTACAAAAAGGAAAAAGCTCCTTTATTGAAATTTCTCTGCATGATGACCCCCCTAGCATGATCACATCTTCTGACGGGTCTATTATTTGGAAAAATGAATAATTTAGATGATCCTCCTCAATTGAGTATTTTCCACTGAGTTGAGGATGATCTTTTCCTTTTAATTACTTTCATGATGTTTATAATTATAAGTTCCATCATCTACTCCTTTCATGGGAGCTTGGTTATACTGAATAATTTTACCCTGCTCTTTTTGAATCTTAAAAAAGGTTTTGAATTCGGCTTCATAGTGTTGTTGGTATAGATCGGAATTTTCGAATGGAATGTTTCTCGCCGAAAGATATTCGACGGCTCTTTTTTGGCTGGCAAGAATAGGCATCCATCGAAAGTCGTGCTTGATGGATTTGAGTTTAAGAAAAACGCCACGGGATAAGTGCTTTTCCAATTGAACTTTATTTTCTTCCCACCATGCTTGCCACTCTTCTAGAGACAGCTCGCATTGAGCCAATTGAACGAATGTCTTTTCAAATTTTTCTACCAATTCACAACCCTCCAAAACAATATCAAGTTGATTGTCTTTATTCTTATGTTAGTCTGTTTTCTGGAAAAAGGGAACTAAAGTGTGCTATTCAAGAAGATTTAACCTTTAGGGATGCTGCTTGATAAAGACCTAAGACTAATTTGTACTCCCAATATATGGGATTAGTGAATGAGGCGCTGGAAGGGTTTGGGGATTGAGCTATGATCTCTTAACTTTCTGGCTGGTTATTCGGATAAGGAAATCAATGATTAGTCCAGTCAGAAAGAAACAAAATGGATAGTTACAGATTAATGGTTGAAGATGAGGATAAAAAACGACGAATTTAAGTCTTTAGGCATAGGTAGAAAGGTTAATCCTTCATATATCAATTAGGAATTAAGTTCATTTTCCATAAATCGGAATAGTGTTACTATGTCATAACGAACTCATGACTAGAGGTAAACTATGACAACTATTAAAGTGACACCTAAGCAACTTATGACTGTCTCTAAGCAGTTTGAGTTAGCACAGCAAACGGCAACTCAAATGAATAGCAATTTAGTACAACAAATTTCATCTATGGGACAATTGTGGGAAGGACTGACTAAAGAGCACTTTTACTATTCCTTCCAGACCTCTCAGAAGAATATGAATGACTTTGTTACCCTGATGGATTCTATTGCTAGGGAGTTACGTCACCATGCAGATAAATTCAGATTAGCGGACCTGATGGAAGCAGGTAATATTGACGCAAGTTGTTTACCGCCTCCACCGAATTCATGTGCTGTTCCTGCTCCAGATACACGAAATGCATTCCAGAAATCGGTAGATAGCTTAACTGAACTAGGTCAGGATTTTGTAGATGCTAATTCAGTACGTTATGAGAAAAAGTTTGATTCAGTCTGGAGCTTTCTAGATTATATGTCGTATGGTATTCCAAAAGGAATGTATCAAGGGTACATGGAACGAGCAGCTAAACAAAACGATTCATGGAATGACATGCTCAATTTCGGTACATTTGGAGTAACAGGGATGATTCAGGGAGCATTTAATCCAAACAATGCCTGGTCAAAGGAACACTGGGCTAATATGATCGGTACAGCTGGATTATTTGGAGGAGTCAGTTCAGTAATTAAACCTAAAATTGGGTTATCAGGGTCTGTAAAATATACTCCGTTAAAAGATGGAACTACCCGAATAATGGAAGGGGAGGACAAAACAAGAAAAATTATAGATACTAATGGTCTGCGTAATGAAGTACCTTTAACTGAAGCACAAATTGGGATTTTAACTCAGTATGCAAAAAAAATAGGAATGCCAGAAGAAAATATCCGTGTAGCGGGGCCTAATGATACTTCTCCTACAGGATTATTATTCGATACGATTCTCAATATAAATAATGATGTACTTCCTTCTAGTGCCACAGGTAAATTAGCAGCTAATAGCCGGATTACTGGTCATGGAACAATAGCTCATGAAGTTGTCGGACATTACGAAGCAGGACTAGCAGGAAAATCCTTTCAAGTTATGGATGATGAATTTAATGTTTTAACTAGGAACTTTGCACTTGACGAAGCTCAAGCAAGTATCCGAGCTGCAAGATTTGCTCCTGACTTGACTCAATTAGAAAGAATCATGCTTTTAAGAGATGGAATTACTAGATTAAAAAACGAAGGTATTAAAATTAGGGAAGTTAAAGATATACTGTTCATACATGAACGTTAGTTAGAATGGAGATGTTCTTTTGGAGATTATGAAGTTAGACGATATCATTAAAACACCTAATAAAGGAATTATTTTAGTTGGAACAAATATTGAATTTGATAAGCAGGATCATACGAATTTGAAGAGTTTGATAGGTTCAAAAATACAAGTAGATAAGGTAGATGGGACGAAATGCGAACTGGACGTATTAGATATTAGCATTTCTTTTTCCATTGCTAACCTTCCACTCATTGGTATTAGTGTGCAGGATTCAGGAAATATTAAAGACATAAAAAAGGGAACACAAGTAGTACAATTACTGTAGATTTATATGATAGTGCGATTTTCATAAAATAAATTAAGATCAACAGTAAAAGTGGAGTATGCGAATCGCATGCTCCACTTTTACTGTTGTAAATATAAACAATGAACATACGCCTACAAAAAACTTAACAGCAAAAACGAATAGGAAAATGTACTGAATGTTGCTCAAAGTTAGGAGGCCCCCTCCATCTATAGTTATTCACCATGATATTTTGAATGTATCCACGAGTGTCCACACTTACCCGCAAATGCCGCATAAAATATCCCGGATGAACAAAGAGGAGGTGCATGTAATAACCATGATACACATGGAACCCATTCAAGTGGGTGAGCATACATTTATCGGAGTCGAGGTCAAACTGCCTAAAACAACGCTGTTGACGATCTCTAACTCCCGTGGTTACATCATGTGTGGTGCGCTGGATGTTGGATTGCTCAATGAACGGCTGGCGGATCGGAAAATTCTTGCCGCACGAGCTGTGGGGGTAAAAACACTAAAGGAACTGTTGGAAGCGCCGATGGAGTCAGTGACGGCAGAAGCCGAGCAACTGGGGATTAAACCAGGGATGCCAGGCTATGAAGCACTATTGAAACTGGTGTAGTGAAGCCTATGTGCAATGTTGCATAAAAGTAGAGGAACAAGAACCGAAAAAAACCGGACTTTTTGGCTCCGGTTTTTTTCTATGAAAAGTTACACTCTATCGAGCAGATTATTCGGCTTTATACGAACGGTATGATCTGCAAGAACGATTAATCGGCAAACAAAGCGGGGAGGTTGTCGCTAAAGGGTGCTTGGACAATCCCTTTTTCGGTAATGATGGCGGTAATGTACTCATGAGGTGTAACATCGAAAGCTGGGTTGTAGACTTTGATGCCTAGCGGAGCGGTCCTTTTACCAAAGCTTTCGGTAACTTCCTCCGCAGAACGCTCCTCAATCGGAATATCTGCGCCTGTTGCGGTCTGCAAATCAATGGTAGATAGTGGCGAAGCGACATAAAAAGGAATGCCATGCGCCTTCGCTAACACGGCTAGGCTATAGGTGCCGATTTTGTTGGCGACATCGCCATTAGCAGCGACTCTATCTGTGCCGACAATAACGGCCTGTACCCATCCTTTGGACATCACCATGCCCGCCATATTGTCACAGAGCAGGGTGACATCAATGCCTGCCTGCTGAAGCTCGAAAGCAGTCAGGCGCGCACCTTGCAGCACGGGGCGGGTTTCGTCGGCAAATACTTTGAGGTGGATGCCGTTCTCCTGCGCAAGGTACATCGGAGCGAGCGCTGTCCCGTATTTGGCTGTCGCCAATCCGCCTGCATTGCAGTGAGTGAGTACGCCCATCCCGTCCTCGAACAGAGGTAAAGCATGGATGCCGATCTGGCGGCATACTTCTTCGTCCTCTGCCTGAATGGCTATGGCTTCACGCTCCAGCCCGGCATTCCAGTCTTCGATCCGTCCTCCGCTAGCTTCAACGATGAGTTCCCCAGCCCGCTTCTTCATGCGATCCAGGGCCCAGAACAGGTTCACTGCCGTCGGCCGTGAAGTAGCCAAATGTCCGCACACGGCGTGTACATGCTCCAGCCACCCATCAGCGTCGATGCCGCTGTAGGCGGAAGCCCCCAGCACAACGCCGTAGGCCGCAGCCATCCCGATGGCGGGCGCACCGCGTACCTTCATGGCATGTATGCCATCCCAAACTTCATCAGCCGTGAATAAATCCAGCATGACAATCGTTTCGGGTAGCAGACGCTGATCCAGCATGGACAAGTGGTTGCCTTTCCACACCAGCGAAGATAGAGCCTGACTGGACACTGCAGCTTTCCCAGAGGTCACGGGCGCCGATTCTTTCTTTTCACTCATATTCATTAAGCTCCTTTAGTTTGGGCAGCTGTTGCTGTCCGAACAATGTCTCCCAGTTCCCGAATCGAATGAAGCCCGCGATTGCGAAGAACCAAGGATTTACCGATAGATAACGCCAGACGTTCCGCAGCTTCCTTGAGGTCAGGATCGGCT
The DNA here is from genome assembly GCF_054602585.1 of Paenibacillus sp. SEL3. Lineage (NCBI taxonomy): Bacteria > Bacillati > Bacillota > Bacilli > Caryophanales > Paenibacillaceae > Paenibacillus > Paenibacillus sp. SEL3. The sequence continues at coordinate 4,964,640 of NZ_CM137725.1, forward strand.
ATTGTCTCGATATCTGCCACATGCGACAGGCTGATGATACGGCGGATCACTTTGCACCCTGCAAAACCAATCGTATCTTGCAGTACTTTTTGGAGATACAAGTCCTGATATCCCGCTGTACGTGCCATATGATCGGTGACATGCTCGTCCCACAGTTTGCGGAACCTACGCTCAAACTGCTCCCATACCTGAATGGCAGTCTCCAGAACCCAGTCGCGCCTTTCTTTTAGAGCCGTCTCACCAGAGGTCCATCCGGGCTGTGCAGCGTAGTTCAACAGCAGATTGGCGATCACCGCTCCGATATCAAAGCCCATGGGTCCGTAGTAGGCAAATTCAGGATCAATGACTTTAGTCGATTCGGTCGTTACAAAAATGCTACCAGTATGAAGGTCACCGTGCAGAAGCGCTTCGGTTCGTGTCAAAAACTTTTCTCGCAGCAAAGCCACTTCCAGATGAAGCGCTTGATCTGTACGGAGTGCCTCTGCTTCGTCTTCGATGTACGCACCATAGTTGTTATTATCTGAGAACCGATACGGTTCATCCAGAATCAGATCCTCAGTTATTTTGCAGAGATCCGGGTTGATAAAACGTTTGACTAGGTCTTTTTTATCCTGCTGATTCATGCCCAAATCTGAGGTGAAGAAGAGCGTGCGTGCCAGAAACTCCCCAATATGATTAGCGAAATATGGATATGTGTTTCCTTCTATTAGCCCCTTGCGCATGATGGTGTGGGAGCTAAGATCCTCCATCACGGTCAATGCAAGCTCATCGTCATACGCCAGTATCGCAGGAACCAATTCGGGGCAAATGTGGTGCTCCTGCTGAAGGGCCTCGCGTTCAATACGGGCACGATCCAGTGAGAGCGGCCAGGATTCACCCACAATTTTTACATAAGGAAGTGCCTGCTTGGCAATGATACTCTTGTTAGATTCAGAATCCGTAATATGAAAAACCAGATTTAGGTTACCATCACCGATTTCCCGGCATTCCAGACGAGCTTCCTGACTAAAAAATCCGGGGATGTTCTTCACGAATTCGATTGCTTCTTCAGTCGTTAAAGGATGATATTGGGACAACGAAGTCACCTCCATAAATTGTGCACATGTAAATAGTCTGGGAATATCACAATATTAAACCAAGTATTTTGATAGGATAGAGAAAGTATAACGAAAATCATTGAAGTTTTGTACATTTTTTTTATGGAGGATCGAAAGAGGGAGAAAGGAGAACTCTTCTTTTTGTTTCGTTTCCGTATAGAGAGGGTAAGTATGAAACAGACGTCCGGCAGGTGATTAGGATGCCCGCTGGCGTCTTACCGTCAGCAATGACGGTGATGGATACGTAAACGTTCCTGAAAATCAATTTGATGAAAAAGGAAGGGATTTATGATGGCTAAAACAACAAGTAACTCGAAAAATACGCAAACCAAATCGGTGGAGGAACTTTTAAACCGTCAAGTCGCTAACCTCAATGTGTTATATGTAAAAATTCATAACTATCACTGGTATGTGAAAGGCTCCAGTTTCTACACACTCCATGTTAAATTTGAAGAGTTATACAATGAAGTGACATTGAAAATGGATGAGATCGCCGAGCGTTTGCTCGCGTTGAAAGGTTCACCTTCCGCAACATTGAAGGAGTACCTGGAGCTGTCGTCGATTCAGGAAGCAACCGGCAACGAAGATGCTCCCAAGATGGTACAAACCTTGATCGAGGATTTTGCAACGGTATGCGAGGAGTTTCAGGAAGGTATTGAACTGGCGGAAAGCAATTCCGACCAGCCAACTGCAGATTTGCTGATCGGCTATAAAGCGGATCTGGAGAAACATATGTGGATGCTTCGCTCTTATTTGGGCTAATTGTAGTGATGGGATTACGCTTTGAAATAAACTTTTTACATGTAAAACGCTACTGACGTCATGCTGTCAGTAGCGTTTTTATGGCTGAAAAGAGATCATGTACCTCGTGTTTTTTGTACAAATTTATAATTATATAAACATTCGCAGGATGTATTTTGCCATTTGTGTGCTTGGTAGGGTGAACATTTTATGAAGAAAGTTGGATAACGTGTGTCTGTTGGTTGCACCCTTCAAGATATTTATTATAAAATAACTTGAGAATCATTGAGAATCAGTTTAGAATGATTATAAATAAATTTTTAAATATTACTTGAAATCAGGGGGCTCCCCTGTTTAAATATACTTTCTGATTTCGACACCACACTACATTTTTTGGAGGGTATTGCGAATATGGCTACAAACTTTAAGATTGAAGGTCTCAAAGCGACCATTGAAGGCAAGGAAATTTTGAAAGGTATTAACCTCGAAATGAAGGGCGGAGAAATCCATGCCATCATGGGTCCTAACGGTACGGGTAAAAGTACACTTGCGTCTGCTTTGATGGGTCATCCAAAATATGAAGTCACAGATGGTAAAGTAACTTTGGATGGAGAAGACGTGCTGGATATGGAAGTGGATGAGCGTGCACGTGCAGGATTGTTCTTGGCGATGCAGTACCCGAGTGAAATTGCAGGGGTAACGAACTCCGACTTTTTGCGTAGTGCGATCAACGCGCGCCGTGAAGAAGGACAAGAAATCTCCTTGATTAAGTTTATCCGTCAAATGGAAAGCAAAATGAAAGAGCTTGAAATGAACCCTGAGTTTGCTCACCGTTACCTGAACGAAGGCTTCTCTGGTGGTGAGAAAAAACGGAATGAAATTTTGCAAATGATGATGATTGATCCGAAAATTGTCATTCTTGATGAAATCGACTCCGGTCTGGATATCGATGCTTTGAGAATCGTGGCTAACGGTGTGAACGCTATGCGTTCCGAAGATCGTGGTTTCCTCGTGATTACTCACTACCAACGTCTGTTAAACTACGTTAAACCAGATTATGTACACGTGATGATGCAAGGACGTATCGTTAAATCCGGGGGTCCTGAGCTTGCTGAGCGTCTGGAAGCAGACGGTTACGACTGGATCAAGGAAGAGCTGGGTATCGTTGATGAAACTGTAGGACAAGAGGCGTAAGCCGGAAGCGAGGAGGAAAACTAATGACTACACAAACAATCCTTCCGGTAGATTCCGAGCAACTGCGTGTTCTGTCCGAACGTAACGGCGAACCATCTTGGCTGGCTGAAGACAGACAAAAAGCACTTGAGCTTGCAGGCAAACTGGAGCTTCCGGTATTTGAAAAAACAAAAATCGAACGTTGGAAATTAAACGATTACGGTCAACATAAACAGAGCGAGGTCATTGCATCGGTAGGGCAGGTTCCTGCAGCCATTGCTGATCTGGTTAAAGAGCAACAGGAGGGCGGTCTGATTATTCAGCGCAACTCCGGTGCGGTATATGTGAAGCTGAGTGAGGAATTGGCGGCGCAAGGCGTCATTTTCACGGATTTACAAACAGCGGTTAAAGAGCATGCTGATTTGGTTAAAGCTCATCTGAACACAGTGATTAAGGCAGAAGAGAATTCATTATCTGCATTGCACGCAGCACTCTGGAACGGTGGAGTATTTGCTTATGTGCCTAAAAATGTAGAACTGAACGTTCCGCTTCAAGCTGTATTCCTGACAGACGATGCGACTGCAACGTTTGCGCCGCATGTGCTGCTTATTGTCGAAAGTCATAGTTCCGTGACGTACGTAGACAACTATGTATCTGCGGATTTGGCGGCACCTGTTCTTCATAACGGTGCGGTAGAAGTTGTTGCAAATGCTGGGGCTAAAGTTCGCTATGCGACAGTCCATCAGTTTGGAGAGCAAGTAACGGATATTTCAATTCGTCGTGCCACGTTGGGAAATGACGCAGCTATCGAATGGATTGTGGGCGAAATGAACAACGGCAATACAGCAAGCAATACCATGTCCGTGCTCAAAGGCAATGGCTCCAATTCGGATGCCAAGATCATTGCTGTAGGTTCCGGCTCACAAAAGCTGAACTATACGACACAAGCACAGCATTTCGGCAAAAATTCCGCTAGTCAGATGATAACGCGCGCAGTGATGCGTGAAGAAGCGTCTTCCATCATTAACGGAATTACAAAAATTGAAAAAGGTGCTACCAAAGCAGATGGTCAGCAAACAGAACGTGTTCTGATGCTCAGCCCGAAAGCGCGTGGTGACGCTAACCCAATCCTGCTGATTGATGAAGATGATGTAACAGCAGGTCACGCAGCATCGGTTGGTCAGGTTAACCGTGAACAAGTGTATTACTTGATGTCCCGCGGAATTAGCCGGGCAGAAGCTGAGCGTCTGATTATTTATGGCTTCTTGGCACCTGTCGTATCTGAGATTCCGCTCGAAGGACTTCAACATCAGCTGCAAAGCCTTGTTGAAAGGAAGTTAGGCCAATGAATACTGCATTGATCCGTGAACAATTCCCGATTTTACATCAGGAGATTAACGGTCATCCGCTGGTTTATTTGGATAATGCGGCTACTTCGCAAAAACCGCTGGCGGTCATCGAGGCGATCAAGCACTACTACGAATATGATAACTCAAATGTTCACCGTGGTGTGCATACCTTGGGTAGCCGGGCGACGGATGCTTATGAAGGTGCGAGGGAGAAAGTAGCTCGCTTTCTGAATGCCAAGCGCAGTCAGGAAATTATTTTTACACGCGGAACAACAACGGCGCTGAATCTGGTGGCTTCTTCTTATGGTAGAGCTAACTGTAAGGAGGGTGATGAAATTGTCATCACACAAATGGAGCATCACAGTAATCTGATCCCGTGGCAACAGGTAGCCAAAGCCACAGGCGCAACTTTAAAATATATTCCACTTCAAGAGGATGGTAGCGTTGATCTTGCTGATGTGGAGAATACCATTACAGAAAACACGAAAATTGTAGCGATTGCGCATGTCTCCAATGTGCTTGGTGTTGTGAACCCTGTCAAAGAGATTGCAGCTATTGCGCATCGCAAAGGCGCAGTTATCGTTATAGACGGTGCACAAAGCACACCACATATGAAAGTAGACGTGCAAGACATCGATGCTGACTTTTATGCCTTTTCGGGTCACAAAATGTGTGCGCCTACTGGGATCGGGGCACTGTACGGCAAGAAGGCGCTGCTGGAAAATATGGAGCCCATTGAGTTCGGCGGGGAAATGATCGACGATGTGGGATTGTATGAATCCACATGGAAGGAGCTGCCTTGGAAATTCGAAGGTGGAACTCCGATTATCGCTGGAGCTGTTGGTTTGGGAGCTGCTATTGATTTTCTGGAAAGCATCGGAATGGACGCCATTGCACAGCATGAGAGCCGTTTGTCCAACTATGCCCTCAAACGTCTCCGTGAAGTGGAGGGGTTGACGATATACGGGCCTGCAGAACGTCATGTTGGGCTCGTAACATTCAACCTGGATGATGTGCATCCGCATGATGTAGCTACTGTACTGGATAGCAAAGGGGTGGCTGTACGTGCGGGACATCATTGCTGCCAGCCATTGATGCGCTGGCTGAAAGCCAGTGCAACTGCACGTGCCAGCTTTTATCTCTATAACACGGAAGAAGAAGTCGACGCTCTGGTCAGCGCCTTAATCCAAACAAAGGAGTATTTTGGCGATGCAACTTGATGACTTGTACCGACGCGTGATTATGGATCATTATAAAAATCCGCGCAATCGCGGACGTTTTGAGGATGATGCCGTTACGGTGGATTTGAATAATCCTACGTGTGGTGACCGGATTTCCCTTCAACTCAAAACGAAAGACGGCGTGGTCGAAGATGCCCGTTTTACTGGTGAAGGCTGCTCGATTAGTATGTCCTCAGCTTCGATGATGACAGAAGCAGTCAAAGGAAAAACGATTGATCAGGCATTGGATATGGCAAGCCGCTTCTCTTCTTTAATGAAGGGGGAAGCCGTCGAATTTGATGATTATGAAGAATTGGAAGCTTTGTCAGGCGTAAATAAGTTCCCGGCCCGCATCAAATGTGCGACACTGGCTTGGAACGCGCTGCGCAAAGGGATTGATGAAGATAAATAATTTAAATAGAACAGAGGAGGTTTGAGAAACATGGCCAAGAAAGCACCGGAAATGGAAGAGTATAAATACGGCTTTCGTGACGAGCACAAGTCCATTTTCCAAACAGGTAAGGGTCTCACTCCGGAAATCGTAAAGGAAATCTCCAAAATTAAGGATGAGCCAGAATGGATGCTGGAGTTCCGTCTGAAGGCACTGAAGCAGTTTGAAAAAATGCCAATGCCAAACTGGGGCGGAGATATGGATGAACTGGATTTCAACGATATCCAGTACTATGTAAGACCTTCCGAGAAACAAGGGAAGACGTGGGAAGAGGTTCCTACGGAAATTAAAGAAACCTTTGATAAACTGGGTATTCCCGAGGCGGAGCAAAAGTTTTTGGCTGGTGTATCCGCACAGTATGAATCCGAGGTTGTCTACCACAGTATGCAAAAGGAACTGGAAGATCAGGGCGTTATTTTCATGGATACCGATACGGCGTTGCGTGAGCATCCTGAGATTCTGAAAGAGTATTTTGCAACAGTTGTACCTCCTGCGGACAATAAGTTTGCAGCACTGAACAGTGCGGTATGGTCAGGCGGGAGCTTCATCTATGTACCAAAAGGTGTGAAATGTGAAGTTCCATTGCAGGCTTACTTCCGTATCAACTCGGAAAACATGGGTCAATTTGAGCGTACGCTCATAATTGCTGACGAAGACAGCTTTGTGCACTATGTAGAAGGCTGTACGGCTCCGATTTACAGCACGAACTCGCTGCATAGTGCCGTAGTCGAAATTATTTGTAAGAAGAACGCACGCGTTCGTTATACAACGATCCAGAACTGGGCACCAAACATCTATAACCTGGTAACCAAACGTGCGGTTGCAGAAGAAAATGCAACGATGGAATGGGTCGATGGTAACATCGGTTCCAAGTTGACGATGAAGTATCCAGCCGTTGTATTGAAGGGCCGTGGAGCGAAAGGGATGGTCTTGTCCATCGCTGTTGCAGGCAAAGGCCAGCATCAGGATGCAGGTGCGAAAATGATCCACTTAGCACCAGACACCACGTCCACCATTGTATCCAAGTCGATCAGTAAGCACGGCGGTAAAGTAACGTATCGCGGATTAGCTTCATTCGGTCGTCAGGCTCAAGGTGCAAAATCCAATATCAAGTGTGATACGTTGATTTTGGATAATCAATCAACCTCAGATACTATTCCTTATAATGAAATCATGAATGATGACATCACGCTTGAGCACGAAGCAACGGTTTCCAAGGTATCGGAAGATCAGCTGTTCTATCTGATGAGCCGTGGTTTGACTGAAGCAGAGGCAACGCAAATGATCGTTATGGGCTTTATTGAGCCATTCACAAAAGAACTGCCGATGGAATATGCGGTAGAGATGAATCGTTTGATCAAGTTCGAGATGGAAGGTAGTATCGGTTAAAACGCAGTACCCCTTGGTATGTCAAGGCTCTTGAGGTATTCTAAAGCTTGTTAAATCCGAGTCGTGCCGATTTTATGCCGATTCGGATTTCCTGCTAGTCTAGGAGACGAACTTTTTAAGTTCGTCTTCTTTTGTTTTTTACTATGATACCTAAGTCCATAAGCCTTCTTTCTACTACAAAAAAAAAATTATGCTTAGGACTGCAGATAGTTGCCTAGCACTTATGTATGTTTGCTTAATAGGATGTTGTGAGTGACATAAACATAAGGAGGCATGCCAACAGATGCAGAAGAACAAAGCTGGAGTGAAGAAGAAAACCCTCTCTTCTAAGCAGACACAGAGACATGTACATGAATTTGAAGGAAGCACCAAACTGGCCGAAGAAGGTGCAGACCGACATAACCACCGCTTTGCAGGTGTTACTGGGCAAGCGATTCGAGTTGGAAGAAGTCATGTCCATGAAATTGATCTTACGAAAACTGATTTCGTGAACCATTTTCATAATCTGAGAAGGATTAGAACAGGGCCCGCTATTCCAGTCGGAAATGGTAAGCATGTACATTTTGTTACGGGCCAAACTACATTAAATGATGGTCATGTACACCAGTTTAATTTTGCAACATTGATTCAGGCACCTCTTATTTAATGAACGGTGGTTTGACCGAAGCTGAGGTAACACAAATGATTGTTATAGACATCTGCTCATACAGAATGAGAGCATCGTCTTTGAAATCAAAAAGCTCTGCTAACCATAATTGGTCGGCAGGGCTTTTAGACTTACATAATTCTGTACTTCATGATTTATGATCGGCTATGATTTTATGCCTTATGATAAGCCGCCTTATTCGAATATTAAGTATATATTTTTTGTAACATTTTTATGGTCAGTGTCACCAATAAGCAATTCTTTAATGTTGGGACAGCTCGTCTGCCACTTGTTTATTTATCTGAAGTTTTATGGTCTAAGTCATGATGTAACTCGGTTGCTGGTATTTTGGCATTATAGATTTGTCCTTTGGCAACTGGTTTTGAGATGTATACATAGCTCCCGGTTCCATCCGGCGCACTCCCTGTTGCCCACAAACCTTCACTAGATTCTTCGCCCTCAGACAAATTCCAAAACTCATAAGCTTCAGGCTGAGACTCTTGTTCTGCCTCAGGGGGAAAAGAAGCCGGAACCACAACACCGTTTTTCTCTTCTAATTCTTGGATTGCCGCCATCCACTGATACTGGTGATAGCGGTCACGCGCTAGCATTTTCCGTAGTGTAGCTCTGACGCTTTCATCTTGTGTCATATGATATAGCCTTGCTACCTGCAATCGACCCTGACTCTCTGCGTGCAAATTGGATCGCATATCTGCCAAAAGGTTGCCACTTGCGACGATATAAGAGCCGTTCCATGGAACTCCATTTGAATTAGTAGGCAATCCGCCTAGACCGCTGACCAGCAAATGCTGTGGGTTAATTCCCCCCATTATGGCAGCTGTAACAGGGTCTTTTGCAGCTTGTTCTTGATCTTCTGGTTTAGCTCCATCAAGTAGTTGACTAATTAAAGCACACAGCATCTCCACATGCCCTACTTCTTCAGTTCCAATATCCATCAGCATATCTTTATATTTTTCATCACCGCGACAGTTAAACCCTTGAAATAAATATTGCATCATTACGGTCATTTCTCCAAATTGCCCTCCCAAAACTTCTTGTACCTGCCGGGCAAAAAGAGGATCAGGGCGCTCTACTTTCACTTCAAACTGCAACTCTTTTTGATGTCTAAACATATTTACTCCTCCTATAGCTAAAGCAGCTTAGTGAATTCTAACTGTATTTAACCTTTTCAAGATGTAATAAAACGAGGAGCAGCATCACAAAAATCGATACGGGTCTTTATATTTAACTTTCTGTTTGTTTGGTTTGTATATAAATTATTAAAGAGGGAAGCCTATGTTTCACTTTAAAATGAAGAGTCTAAGGAGGGGATTTGAATTGTATTTTTATAAAGAAGATTTAATTAACTTAATAGTACCCGATAAGCCCGATCCTGCTGCTGCTAAAGTGATTCAAGAAGTGTTAGGTGGTCGATTCGGAGAAATGCGTACTATGATGCAGTTTTTCTTTCAAAGTAATAATTTTCGTGGTAATGCTGTGCAGTACAGGGATTTGATACGAGGAGTTTTTCTAGAGGAGCTTAGTCATGTTGAACTGGTCCAACATACTATAAATCAACTTCTGACTGGCTCAGGCGCAGACCAAGCCGGCGATGCGGGAATGGATCATGCTCCTTTAGATGAGGCGATAAAACACGCAAATCCTCATCATTTTATTATGGGAGCCCAAAGTTCCTTACCTGTTGATGCAAGTGGGAATCCTTGGCTAGGTAGTTATGTTTATTCCCACGGGAATCTGGTTAGTGATTTGCTTGATAATCTCGTACTCGAATCTACAGGGGTCCTGCAAAAATCCCGAATTTACGAAATGAGCTCGAACAAAACATTCCGGGAAACGTTGGCTTTTTTGATTGTGAGGGATAATGCTCATCAAAACGCGTTTGCCAAAGCATTAGAGACACTTGGAGTTGATTGGGGAAAATTGTTCCCGGTTCCAAATTACGATATTAACAAGTATCCAGAATGCCGGAAGTATGTTGAGATGGGCTTTCACAATGCGCAGTTTAATTTTCGATTGGATTCTACCCGTATTGGGGAAATATTCAATGGGCAAACTCCAAGCAGAAACGGTGGGGATTTGAGTGTAATAGATCCTCCTGAGGGTTTTCCTCTTCCGTATATGCCCGAATTGCCTAATGAACATAGTCCAGGGCTACACGATCTTACCACTTAGGATTAAACCATAAATAAAGATAGTAACAAGGTTAATATCCGTAACTTAAAAAGAGGCTGTCCTTCGTAGAAGAACCTACGAATCAAGGACAGTCTCTTTTTATTCGCGTAGTCTGTGCTTCGGCAAAACATTTCGTTCCACCGAAGTAACGCCGGGAGGCAGTAGCGGATCAGGATTCCAAATAAATTTCATCAATGGATACATGGCGTTCCCTAGACAAATCTACATATTCATCATCGTTAATTCTTACTAAGGGTCTGAAGTAATCAGCAGGATTGTTCAGAATGATCGTTCCTGTCTGACCTGTAGTCAACAGAACCTGCTTATTAATGAAATTAGGAAGCATGTGTCTGATGAACACTTGGGTAGCTTCTGGGTTTAGATGTCCAAAACTCATGCTGTGCAGCTCGCGTAATACGGTGAGTAGCTCCTGCTTCGTCTGATACACACGATTGGAAATCATCGCGCTATACACGTCGGCAATAGCTGTTATGCTGGCAAAAGGATGAATTTCTTCCTTGAACAGACCATGGGGATATCCACTTCCATCTTCACGCTCATGATGCTGTAAGGCGACAATTGCAGAAATCTCATCGCTGGTTGAATTGCGAATAATATCATAGCCATATAGCGAATGTTTCTTCATTTCATGAAATTCTTCAGGTGTCAGTTTATCTGGTTTGTTCAAAATTTCATCGGGTATCATGGACTTGCCTATATCATGTAAATATCCAGCTTTACCGGCGGCATATGCTTCTTCTTCCGTATATCCAAGCCATGTGGCAATGTAATATGACAGTACGCCTACTTGGAGAGAATGATTATAGGTATAGTGATCTCCCCGTTCCATAATTAACAGCAGAGATACGACATCTTTTTGACGAGCCAGCTCTGAAACGAGAGGGCCGAACAGCTCATCAACTCGATATTCATCAAATTTGCCAGTTGAGGAAGCTTCGAGAAACATGCTTTCAAAGCCACTGATCGTCTGCTCCATGAGAGGAACGGCACGTTTGAGGGACTCGGGCGAAGCTGGAACATCGGGGGCAAAGTCAACCGGAATGCTCGCAGAACCGGCATCAATGTCGATATAATCGACACCGTGCATAATGAGCTTGGAAATATCGTCATGCTGTAGCTCGGTGCCCTGAACCATGACAGGCACACCGTGCCCATTGTATGTATCGGATTTGAGGCGATCTCCTGGCTTGGCATCGGTAACGTGTACTCTCATGCGCTAACCTCCTTATTGTCGTAAATTTGTCGAAAATACGAAACAAACTTAATATATCAAGAATTATATGGGATGACAACGACTAATTTACTATTATTCCAAGCTGTAAAATAGGTCCCAGGAACCCAATTCCTATCAGATACCTACAGTAGATAACGTCAATACTTTTCACTATGTTTGTAATATGAGATTGCCCAGAGACTACAGCGAAGCTTAAGGACTATGTCTACCCATATGTACCATATTGCTAAATAACATGATATGCTTAAACATTAGAAGCTCCAAAGTCGATATATAAAATATAGAGAAGGGCGGTTATGGAGATGACGACTCGGCAAACGTTGACCATTTTGCATACCAATGATATCCATAGTCATTTTGGCAGTATGCCTTCGATAGCCGCGATGATTAATGAACGAAGAGCTGCATTAGGGGATGCGCTACTTGTGCTTGACATAGGAGACCACATGGACCGGATGGCCCCCGAAACGGAAGGAACGCTAGGTGGGGCAAATGTGGATGTGATGAATCTAACAGGATATGATGCCATTACGATCGGTAATAATGAGGGACTGACTTTTACCCCGGATATGATTGAACAGGCATATGCGGGCATTCATTGTCCGGTCATATGTGGCAATATGACTGAGTGTGCCACAGGGATGAGTCCTGCGTGGATGAAGGAATCCCTTATTGTAGACAAAGCAGGAATCAAGGTCGGTTTACTTGGTGTGACGGCTCCTTTTGTAGAGTATTATCAATTGCTGGGCTGGGATGTGCTCAATCCGTTTGATGTGCTGGGGAAGCAGATCGCGGCACTGAGAAAGCAGGTTGATGTTTTGGTCGTGATGTCGCACCTGGGCCTACCTTCCGATAAAAAGTTAGCGTCGCAATTTCCTGAGATTGACGTTATCCTTGGAGGTCACACCCATCATGTGCTGGAGGAACCGCTTTGGATCGGGAAAACAGCTTTATGTGGGGCGGGTAAGTTCGGAACGCTGCTGGGTGAAGTGACGCTAAGTCGTAACAATAGCCTCGAACCGTTTCGAGTCACGTCAGGCGGTGTAGTTCCTGTGGATCTGACAATACTGGACGAAAAAGTGGCATCGGCCATTGTGGTGCATCGCAGACAAGCAGAGCGCGCCATGGAGAGCACGGTTGCTGTGACGGATCGGAAACTGGAGATCGCATATGATCAGGAATCCCCTTTCGGGAATATGCTGGCACAATCAGTGTCCCATTTTACAGGAACAGAAATTGCCCTCGTCAATGCGGGACAACTGCTCGGCCCATTACCTCAAGGGGATATCAGTAAAGGAATCCTGCATTCCTTATGCCCTTCACCGATTAATGCCTGTGTTATGAAGTTGCGGGGGAGCGATATTCGGTTGGCGCTGGAGCAGTCCTTGCTGCCTGAATTTGCGGACAAGCCTATGACGGGCTTTGGCTTCAGAGGCAAAGTGCTTGGTACGATGTGTGTGGAAGGCTTGGCTATTCAGTATGACCCTGGCCGTGCTCCTTATGAAAAAGTAACGGACATTCGTGTAGCAGGTCAACCTTTGGAAGAGCATGAGGAATACACAGTGGGCACGTTGGATATGTTCACTTTCAAAGCAGGTTATGAGGTGCTTGCGAACGGAACAGATCTCCGATTTATGCTTCCAGAATTTTTACGGGATTTGATTGAAATGGAGTTGAAGCGTCCGGGCGCGATGGAAGAATGTTTTGCAGCTAGGTGGCTTCAGGTATCAAAACAATCGGGAGAGGATTAAGCTGCGACTGGTACCTGTTACATTATTGAGAGCCGGCATGAAGCTGGGCAAAAAAATATACAATGAAAATGGAATGGTGCTGCTCTCGGAAGGTGTTGAGCTTACTTCGCGATTGATTGAACGTCTAGGCCAAGTCGGTATTGGATATGTATACATTGAGGATGCTGTGACAGAAGATATCGTCATTCCTGAGATGATCCATGAACAGACAAGGGCGGCGGCGCTACAGGAAATCAAAAAGCAATTTCAAGGGTTGTCATCCTACTCCGTAGATCATAAGCACAAATATTTTGGCAAGTCATTTTATAAGGTGATGGAATCTATTCTGGACGATATTGGAGGCCGGCAGGACGCCGTCATTATGTTGATGGATATTGGGGCCGCAGATCAGGATTTGTATCATCATTCTTTGAACGTATGTCTATATTCACTTGTACTGGGAATTTCCAACGGCTACGATAACAATCAGCTGATGGAGTTGGGAATAGGTTCACTACTGCACGATATCGGTAAAATGAAAATTTCACCTCAAGTACTCTATAAGCCGGGTAAATTGACCGAAGAGGAATATGAGCATATGAAAACACACACGGTGATCGGCTACAAGCTGCTTAAAGACGAACCTGGAATTCCCTTGTTGTCGGCTCATTGTGCATTACAGCATCATGAGCGTATTGACGGCAGCGGATACCCACACGGTTGGAAAAAGGATCAGATCCACGAATATGCGAAATGGATCGGCCTGGCAGACTCGTACGACGCAATGACAGCAAGTCGGATATATAAGCAGGCTTTGTTGCCTTATGAGGCGATGGAAGTGCTGTACGCCGGGGCAGGAACGTTATATGAGCAGCGAATGCTAGAAGCCTTTCGTGACTGTGTGGCTATTTACCCCTTGGGACTCTCTGTGGTGCTCAACACGGGGGAAGAGGGGGTCGTGGTGCGTATACATTCCAAAATCCCGCAAAGACCCGTCATTCGCATTGTAAGGGACCGGGATGGGCAGGAAGTGAAAGCACCTTATGATGTGGATTTGTCCATATCCCTCTCGGTTATGATTACAAATACATTGGGTGCTACTGTGGCCCCTTTCGGAGGAGTACACGTAGATTAGCAGATGATGTGGAAGAAAGCATGCAGACACTTTACACATCATGATATGATAATTATACGTCTTTTGAGGTTAATAACAGAAATAAGGTGAAAACATAATGACAGTTCTACAAAATAACACGCTACCCCAAATATCGCCAACCTATGATCCGTGGGACCCGATTGTCTCATTGCGTACACATGGTCGTCATTTGCTTACGAGTGTGGAAATGACCGTAACGCATCTGTGTAATATGCGCTGTGAGCATTGCGCTGTTGGCGACATGCTGGTTATGAAGGAGGCCCCTTTCCTTCCGTTAGACCTAATGCTGAAGCGTCTGGATGAAGTCGAGCATCTGGAGACCATCAGTATTACAGGCGGGGAACCTGCTTTGCTCGATAAAACAGTGGATGAAGTGATCGTTCCACTGTTGAAATACGCCAAAGAGCGCGGTATTCGCTCGCAAATCAACTCCAATCTGACGTTAGATATTCGCAGATATGAGAAGATGCTTCCTTATCTAGATGTGATGCATATTTCGTTTAACTATTTGAATGCGGACGATTTTTATGAAGTGGGTTTTGCAAATACAGGCCGGCCGACCCCACGTGCGGGTGCTGTTCGCCTGTATGAAAAAATGATCGAGAATGCCTGCAGATTAAGTGAAATGGGAATGTTCATTTCAGCTGAATCCATGATTAATTATCGGACACACACGAAGCTGGAGGGCATTCATCAGTTGATCAACGAAATGGGATGCCGACGGCATGAGGTTCATCCAATGTATGCGTCAAATTTTGCCTCTGCTTTGCCTGTGCTTTCACTCGACGACATGCGGAACTCTATCCATAAGCTGCTGGATGTACGTAATCAGGACATGTGGATGTTGTTTGGCACATTACCGTTCTTTGCTTGTTCGGACCGGGAAGAAGATCGCAAACTGCTTCGCCGCTTGTGTCAGGAACCGAATATTACGGTGCGTAATGATCCAGACGGAAGAAACCGTGTGAATGTGAATATGTTCACGGGTAGCGTGTATGTGACGGATTTTGCAGACATTCCGGCTTTCGGCAACATTCAGGAAGACAGTCTGGACGATATTTTTGGTGAATGGCTGAATGAGCATCCGTTGAATCAGACTGTGAACTGTCATTGTGATGCCGCTGCCTGTTGTGGACCGAACCTGCTCGTAGCGGATATGTACTACAAAGGAATAGACTTTAAATCAAGAAAAGCATTACAACTATAGAAATGGGGAGTTCGTATTGGATGGTCATACCGAGTTTCATTGGGGATTGCTAGCTGTGAATCTCCTCTTGGTACTGCTGCTTGTCTTTCTAAATGGTGTATTTGTGGCCGCAGAATTTTCGTTGGTCAAAATGCGCCAATCCCGATTGACGCAGCTCCAAAGCGAGGGTCATCGCCTGGCAGGCTATGCGCTGAAGGTGAACCAAAGGTTGGATGCTTATCTGTCCGCCACCCAATTGGGCATTACGCTGGCTTCATTGGGTTTGGGTTGGATTGGAGAGCCAGCAATATCCGGCTACCTGATAGAGCCACTCATGCACAAACTCGGTGTAACTGACGGCACCCTGATTACAACGATATCCGTTGTCGTCGGATTTTGCGTAATTACCTTTTTGCATATTGTATTGGGGGAATTGGCTCCCAAGTCTTTAGCGATTCAGAAGACTGAAGGTGTGGCGTTGTTTTTATCGGCGCCTTTGCTGCTTTTTTATAAGGTCTTTCTACCTGTGATCTGGGTATTGAATGCTGCGGCAAACTTGCTGTTGCGTGCATTCGGGATTCAGCCGGCGAGTGAAGCCGAAGCGGCTCATTCGGAGGAAGAGATTCGTATATTGATGAATCAGAGCGCCAAAAGCGGTGTGATTGATAAGGACGAAATTAAGCTGATGGATAATATTTTTGATTTTTCCGACTTGCTTGCACGTGAAATCATGCTGCCGCGTACAGATATGGATTGTTTGTATACGAATTTGTCGTTTAAGGAAAATCTCAAGATTATCAGCGAGACCAAGCATTCCCGCTACCCGGTAGCGGTTGAGGATAAAGACCAGATTATCGGTTTTGTCCATATCACGGATCTTCTGCTAGCTGAGCAGGGGGAACAACTGGATCTGGCTTCGGTGGTACGTCCTATTTTGAATGTGCCGGAGTCTATGGAAGTGAGTCACGTGCTACGCCTTATGCAGAAAAAACATTCCCAAATGACTCTCGTGGTAGATGAATACGGCGGAACGGCCGGGCTGCTGACAGCGGAGGAAATTTTGGAGGAAATCGTCGGGGATCTCTATGATGAGTTTGAGGATGAACGCCCAAGCGTGGAAATCAAGGAGAACTTCATCTCTGTGGACGGTCGTATGCTCATTGAGGATGTCAATGATTTGACTGGAGTAAACATTGAAGACGACGAGGTGGATTCCATCGGAGGATGGCTGTTCAAGGAATTGGAAGGCATTCCGGTGAAAGGGAAGAAAATTGAGTTTTATAACCTTACCTTCGAGGTGGAGGAAGCAACAAGGCTTCGCATAATGAGAGTGAAGATTCACCGCAAGCCTGAGCCTGTGATTGAAGATGAGCTTTCTACCGATTGAGTCCTGATCCACAGAGATAGGTAAGATCAGTTCAGGTATGTAAGTTATTATAGTGTGCTGAAGCAAGAACCTTTAGATCCACGTTACCGTGGTTTTAAAGGTTCTTTTTGATTAGAAACAGTTTTATAGTTATTTTTTTTGAACAATTATTTTTATCTGTGATTTTTTGTTCGAGACTTGGGCGATGCGGCATATGTTGAATAGTAAAGCAGATGGATCAACCAAAGGAGGTCCCGGCCCGTGAAATTTCCACAGCAAGGTGAGTATGCCCCGTTTGTCGGCCCGTTCGATCCGTGTCCGCCCGTTCTGTGCAAGACTTATGTGCTTCCGCCAAACTTGTTTGTGCAATTTCAGCCCCCTGGTCTACCGCAATTCAGTCCAGATGAGGCGCTGACGAAGGGAACGCTATGGCCTTTGCTTTACAGCCCTTATGAGCCTAGAAGAAACCAGGGGGGAGGCGAATAGAATGGAGAATCCAAATCAGGGTCAGTCCCCATTCCAATTCCAGCAGCAAAATCAGCATGAGAGTGGACAGCAACAGCCGAATCCATATCAAAGCCCTTATTCAAATCCGTATCCATACCAGAACCAGTATCAGAACCAAACTCAGGGCTATAGTCAAGCCGGAAACCCGACCCAAGGCTGCACGTCCCAAACCAAGCCGGGGGATGCCCAGTTTTATGCGTTGCTGGAGAAGCTCCAAGCGGTGGATTTTGTGTTGGTGGAGCTGAATTTGTATCTGAATACGCACCCAGATGATTTACAGGCCATCGAGCAGTTCAATAAGCTGACGCAGGATAGAACGGCGATTGCTAACGAGTATCAGATGCTATATGGGCCTTTACAAAATTTTGGTCGTGCCTATTCCAAGTATCCTTGGGAGTGGAGTCAATCCCCTTGGCCGTGGCAGGTCTAGGCAGGTACAACCTTTTAACAACCTTTTATAAAGGAGGGGACATGAATGTGGGTATATGAGAAGAAACTGCAATATCCCGTACGTGTCAGCAAATGTGATCCTCATATGGCCAAACTGCTTATGGAGCAGTATGGTGGAGCGGATGGCGAGCTGGCAGCGGCATTGCGCTATCTGAATCAGCGATATACGATTCCCGATAAGGTGATTGGTGTACTGAACGACATAGGCACGGAGGAATTTGCGCATCTCGAGATGATTGCGACTATGATTTATAAGCTGACCAAGGATGCGAGCGTAGAGCAAATGAAGGCTGCCGGTCTGGGTGAATATTATGCGGCACACGACCATGCGCTATATTATCAAAACGCTGCTGGAGTTCCTTTTACAGCGGCTTATATTCAAGCCAAAGGCGATCCTATTGCCGATCTATATGAGGACATAGCGGCAGAGGAAAAGGCACGAGCTACATATCAGTGGCTGATTGATCTGACAGACGATGTGGATTTGCAAGATAGTCTGAAGTTTCTACGTGAACGTGAAATAATCCATTCGCTCCGTTTCCGTGAGTCAGTGGAAATTTTGAAGGGGGAAAGAGACCGGAAGAAAGTGTTCTGATAAAATGATATACGAGGTCTCTTGGTGAGCTTAAGCTTGCAGGAGACTTTTTTTCTTTTGAGGTAATCTAAGCTAATGAAATGGTCCTTCCCGAGGAGCAGCAATGGGCATTTATATATAAGAGGGGGTAAAAATAAAAGCCCCGAAAAATTGCAGGCTGTCCGCCGGGTATCGTGCCGAGCACATATCGGCATGATGACTAAGGTCGGCTACATTGAACGACCTTTCCCCGGCGCGTCTTTCTCATCCCTATTGCTTCAGTTGTGCGAAATACTTCTCGTTATATAAAACACTTGGATGAGTAGGGTGGTGCAACTGAGCTATGCGATGATGCGATTTTGCCTTTTCGATGTCACCGATTCGGTCGTAACACAGGCATAATTGCAAGTGTGGAAACCAGGTATAGTACGACGAATTGGTTAGGGCCATCACATCTTGTGGAGGCTCTATCAACGTTGCCTGGTGAAACCAGTAAATGGCTTGAGTATACTGTTCGTCTTCAATCAACAAATTGCCAAAGACACAGCAGAACTGGGCGCGTGGTACATCAAGGTTAAGTGTGCGAAGCAGAGCCATACGCTGCTCCTGTTTTTGACCCTGGTGGGCGTAGCAATCCGCTAGCTTAAAGCAAGCAGCAATCCGATCCTCAATCCATCCTTGATCGAGTCCCAGATAGTGCTCGTACTGCTGGATGGCTTCTAGTATGCGTCCGTTATCATATAGTTCATTTGCGAAGTAGTAGTGATCTCGCTCAGAAAATGCAGTGCCTTGCTCCCGATGCTTGAGATATATATGCAAATTACGATCAGTGTAGGCACGTGTCTTTTTATGAGTCACCGCTATATTACTGTGAAAGGTGCTGCCAGTCACATGCAGGAATTCGTGCACAAAGCCGATCCATCTGAATCTTTGATCACGCCGCACAATTCGGTTTCTTTTGAGCTTATACAACGGCTGTCCTTGTTCATCTACAGACAGCACATAATCCATCGTAATGCTGTCATAGGAGAGGGTGGCTTGTTTCTTCCAGTTGAGAAATGATATTCGGTCTTTTTCTTCCAGTATGTCATCAGCGTCCAGCCAAAATTGATATTCTTGCGTTGCCTGATCAAACGCATAATTGCGGGCTGCAGAGAAATCATCGCACCATTCAAAATGGTATACCCGAGCATTGAACGATGCAGCGACCTCTTGGGTACTGTCAGTGGAACCAGTATCTACGATAATGATTTCATCTACCAGGTCATGGACTGATTTCAGACAGGTATGAAGGGCTTCTTCTTCATTTTTGACAATCATACATAAGCTGACAGTTACCATGCTCTTTGTCCCTCCCAAAAAACTTGGTATAATCTCCATTTTATTAGGATAGCTTGCTCATTATGTAGTAATTCCGAGGGCTCGTTGAGAGGATGGTGATAATCATAAATTCAGTCTTGCTCTAATAAATTAGAAAATCAAAGTCTGATATGAGGGGGAGGAGATTGTGCGAAATTCGATATTATCAAGCGACCGGGAAATAAATTTGATGGCTAAATGTAGTTAGAAAACGGGTAGAAAACTGAAAAAGAGTAGTTGTTTGGATGGTAAGATTGTATTTTTGTATGGATGTCGTTTTCATTGATATTTCCAGGTGCAAGTCCATTCATACTACGCTCACTCCCATATCGCTCGGTTGCAATTATGGTATGCCTTAGGATATGGAGGGGGGAACGGTTATGAGGCTTCTGCCTGATGGAGGCGTTGAATCATGCGTATACTAATCGGTAGCCCGGTGCACCAGAAACCGGAAATATTGTCTTTATTTCTTCAAGCTTTAGAGCGACTGGAGGCACCTGATGTGCTGCCCGATTATTTATTTGTCGATGATAATGACAATCCGACTTCAAGCCAATGGCTTGCCGATTTTTCCAATCGGCTGCCGGGCAGGGTTTTGCCCTTGTTAACAGGTCCACAGCAAGTGGAGAACCGAAGTGATGAGCACACTCATTATTGGCCGCCAGCCCTCGTCTGGAAAGTGGCCGACTTCAAAAATCGTCTTATCGATTATGCACTTCAGCATAATTATGACGCGCTGTTTTTAGTCGACTCAGACCTGATTCTCCATTCCCGTACCTTATGTAAGCTGGTGGAGGCGGAGAAGGATATTGTATCTGAGATTTTCTGGACACGCTGGCAGCCGGAGGGGCCTCTATTGCCTCAGGTGTGGGTTAGTGATGAATATAATTTGTTCCATCGTGAAGAAGGCGAAGTGTTGTCGGCAGAGGAGCGAGCGCAACGCGAGTTGCATTTCATACACCAAATGCATGTTCCTGGTTTGTACGAAGTGGGGGGTCTAGGTGCTTGCACCCTAATCCGCAGACGTGCACTGGAAGCAGGGATTCACTTTGGTAAAATCAAAAACGTTTCCTATTGGGGAGAAGATCGACATTTCTGTATTCGGGCAGCTGCATTTGGATTTCCACTTTTTGTGGATACACACTATCCGGCGATGCATCTGTACCGGGAAGCGGACAGAATGAAGGCAGAGCAGCTACTATTCACCCTAAATTATTTTACAACGAGCGCTGTTCATACGGACCAATCAGAACATTTAGCATATCTAAATCACTCCGATACTTCTACTAACTCTCCTGCCTTCAATCCTTCTGCATCATCAAGTCCATCTAAGTTCCCTGAACCTCCTGTTATACCGTATGACCTCCGTGAGTCAGCTGTCTTTGCCAAGTACACGGCAGATTCTTTTGTTATACCACAAACGTTCCCTGGTCCACGACAAAGTGAACTTCATACGCCGCCTGTCTCCAAACCCAAATTGACGCTGACCATGACGGTATACAATGAGGCAGATCGCAAGCTCATTGACGTGCTGCGGAGTCATCGAGAATATATTGATGAAGCGGTCATTATTGATGATGGCAGTCAGGATGATAGCGGAGAGTTGTGCCGTGAGATCCTAAAGGGAATCCCATTACGTTTAATACGCAATGAAACAGCTTCTTTTACCAATGAATTGGAACTACGTAAGCAACAGTGGAGAGAGACGTTGGCTTCTTTTCCGGAATGGATATTAAATATGGATGCTGACGAAATGTTCGAATCCCGTTTTGCTCAAGGGGTACATTCTTTGTTAGCGGGAACGAAAGCAGATACGATTTGTTTCAGGTTGTTTGATATGTGGAATTCCACGCATTACCGCGATGATGATTATTGGCAGGCTCATCAATATTACCGTCCTTTTTTAATTCGATATAAGGAAGGGTTCTCTTATAAATGGAAGGAGCAGTCCTTGCACTGTGGGAGATTTCCGGAAAATGTGCTTGACCTTCCCAGTGAAATCAGCAACTACCGCATCCAGCATTGGGGATGGTGTACACCTGCTATTCGCATGGCCAAATTTCAGCGATATCAGTTGCTTGATCCAAGTGCTCGTTATGGCTGGAAAGAGCAATATGAATCTATTTTGGACCCGAACCCCCGACTCACGCTTTGGGTAGATCAGGACAACATAAATGGAGAAAAAGAAACTACACCAGAGTATGAAGCTACCCATGATGTGAACGCCATGGATGTTGCCGAGATTTCAAGTGTCCAGGTTATGAATAATTCCGGTCTACAAATTAAAAGTGAAACAAAGAACGTATTTTATAGTAAATGCAAACTGTGTGGTTCGTCTGACACGGGAGTATTTCATAACTATGAACGCTTTACCTTGATGGGGTGCGGCTCCTGTGGCTTGGTTTTTCGTAATGATGTGGATCATATACAGCCGGAGGATATGATTGCAGAGATTTATAATGCCGATTGGGTTGCTATGCGGGATAGTGCAGCAGCGTCAACTTATGGGGATCATGCCCTTTTTGGACTCATGCTACTGGATATGTTCAGCTCCGGTAAAGGAAAATTGCTTGAGATTGGATCAGGTACCGGAGAATTTATCCATGCTGCCCTTCAAGCCGGCTGGGATGCAGTGGGTATTGAACCTTCCATAGACTCGCGTGCTTACGCCAAACACAAATATGACGTGGATTTATTGCCGGGTTACTGGAACGGTGAAACCGAAGAAGATACTCAAACCGATGAAGCATGTGATATGCAGGAATTGAATGAAGCACAAGAAATACAAGAAGTAGAAGAAGATACTGAATTACCACTGGATCACAAATACGAGGCCGTAGCATGCTGGCATGTGCTGGAGCATATTGCGGACCCTGTTGCATTTTTGACAGATTTACGCGAACAGCTTCAACCTGACGGGACGTTATATATTACAGTGCCCAACAAAAACTCGTTCACCAATGAGGCTTATGGTGTTTATTCACCTTTATTTACTGAGGAAGATCATTTATATCATTATTCTGAGCATACGCTGGCGCTCTTACTGGAAAAGTCTGGATTACGCTCGGTGGCTATGTTTACCCGCCAGCTTCCCTCTGGTTTGGATGCCTTGCTGCAAGCCCATCCTTTGTACGGTGATCTTGCCTTTACGGAGCAAATGGGATTGTTGGCCAAACTTCAAGGCGAGAAACGGGGTCATGAACTGTGCTGTGTTGCAAGAGTAATTTAAATCTCTCCAAAAGGAGGCAGCATCCATGAACATGTCTGACCCGTATCTATCTCGCTTTTTTGTATATTCTGACCCCAACTCCTCCAGCATGATTTACAGACTCCCCCAAAGCTGGTGGAGTCGCCCCTATGAGTATGAGTGGTGTCTTCAATTTATGTCCGGTCAAGATTCGGTGCTGGATGCAGCGTGTGGAATTCCACATCCATTCAAATTTGAGTTGGCCCGCCGTTGCGCTCAGGTCTATGCTTGCGATCTGGATATACGGATCGTTTCCGTGGATGCCATTTTGGCCGAGGTGCGGCGGGATATCGGAGAGGAGGCTGCCGAGCGCATTCAGGAGATTTTACCGGTTCGGCTCCACTCCGCACATGCCAATCTGACAGCTCTGCCTTATGAGGATGCCAGTTTTGACAAAATTGTATGTATTTCAGTGCTGGAACATTTAACACCTGAGGAGTCTTTGGCAGCCTTACATGAATTTCACCGGACCATACGCGATGACGGAATGCTTCTGCTGACGTTTGATTACCCTACAGTGGATCTATCAGCGATGGAGCAATGGATAGAGCAGGCGGGATTTTCGTATTGGAATGGTGTGGATCTCAACCTTCCAAGGGGTGCCTTACACACGGATATGTGGGGTGGTTTGCATTGTTTCAGGACTGTTTTAAAAAAATATAAGAGTTAGCGGTATGCGCAATGAGGTTTACACGGACCTCTCTTATTGCTTATCATGAGAGGGGTTAGAGTTGTAAACCTACATAGGAAAGGAATGACTGATAACTACATGAACAATGCACCTGTGTTGAAGAAACCTGAGGCTATGGTATTTGATATGGACGGTACACTTTTTCAGACGGAGACGCTATTGCTTCCTGCGTACCACAAGCTGTTTGATACGCTGCGCGCCGAAGGGCTTTATGAAGGAGAGACTCCTCCCGAGGAGCTTATTTTGAATAGTTTGGGCATGCTGCTGGATGAAATCTGGAGAAGAGTGATGCCGGAAGCCAGCGAAGCGGCCCATAGAAGAGCGGACGAGCTGCTGCTTCAGCTGGAACTGGAGGGATTGAAGAGCGGAAGTCATGCCCTGTATCCACAAGTAAAAGAAACACTCCAGGCCCTTCATGAGCAAGGTGTCCGATTGTTCGTAGCTAGTAACGGTCTGGAGGACTATGTAAAGGGGATCGCTGCTGCGTATGAAATGGTTCCCATTTTTGAAGGACTGTACAGCGCTGGGGAGTACAGCACGCTTTCCAAAGTGAATTTGCTGGAAATTCTATTGAGCAAGCACGATATTTCGAACGTATGGATGGTAGGAGATCGTTCCTCAGATGTGGAAGCAGGCAAAAAGAACGGACAGACGGTGATCGGTTGCGCTTATGCGGGATTTGGTGTGGACGATGAGTTGAAGGGGTCCGATGCGATTATTACAGACTTTACGCAACTGCTTACACTTTATAAAAACGCTGAGTAACTGTGAAACACAGGTTATTGGTTATAAATAGGCTCGACGCACCATATAATTAAACATGCTGTTACTGTCGGACAGATGAAAAAAAGAAAGGAAGGCAGCCACTTTACGCGGAGCCTTCCTTTGTCTTATTCTCTGTCTTATTCTCTGTCTTATTTTCTGCTTTATCTTCTGTTTTATCTTCTGCTTTGTGGTCAGCCTGAGGCTTTGGATTAATTTGTGTGTGGTAGACCCACAAGGCATATTCCATGGGCTTGGCGATGGAGCGGCGATAGGTTTCTTTTTCACCAATACGCGAAAAGACCTCGCGGGCTGGCTTCGGGTTGACTTCCAGCACATATATATGACCGTGCTTATTAATTGCCAAATCGAGTGCAAGCTCACACAATGCCCCGTAGCTTTCTTCCAGATACGCAGCGATGTCCAGTCCGAGTTTTTCCCCTTGCTTGATGATTTTCTCTCTATGGCTTTCATCACGAATCCATTGCGTTAGCAATTGGCTCATCGGTACTGCCTTGCCTCCACCATGCAGGTTGGAAGTGACACTCCGATGCGCCCCGATGCGCCCGGCGCATCCGGTTAGCTCCCATACTCCTTGGCCATTTTTCTGTACCAGCATACGGTAATCATGGACTCTGCCATTCGGCAACTGCACAGGAATGCCTTCCTGAACAATGTAGTTATCCATGTTCCAGCTGCTCAGACGCGGCTCCAGACGGTCTAGACGTACCCGCTGCTGGGGAATGATATGGCGTTTGCGATTGCGGCCCTCAATCAGATACAGGCCTCCTTGCTTGTTAACAGGTTCAATACGTAAAATACCTCGGCCTCCCGTACCGTTAATCGGTTTGAGGTACACTAGTGAATTCTGTTTGAGCATCCGTTTGACACTATGAAATCCACTGAACAGCTCTGTTGCAGGCAAATGGGGGCGAAAGGCAGACCTTCTCGCAAGCTGCTGATGAATGACCCATTTGTTACTCAGGGGTCGGTTTAAATATACAAGGTCTGTGTATTGCAATCGGAACTGCTTCAACTGACGATATCGCTCACTGCGCTGTACCCGGCAACGGTCGAAAATCATGTCTGGGAACTCTCGCCACTTTCGGCTCCATTTTCCGCTGTGTGGATCATAGATTTGGGCAAGGAGCAGCCTGCGATCCTTATGGACATCCGCAGGAGTGAATACATACATATCCAGTCCCAGCCGTTTCCCTTCTGCAATCATGCGCTCATATATGTCGCGTTCCTCTAATTGCTTCTTGTTGTTCAAATACAAAGTCATGATGCCTAGGACAGGTTTTGGCACAGCATTCCACCTTCCTCTGCCGTCTGCTTATCTTGGGATAACTCTCCGTGAAATATCAGCGTGGGTTTCCCGGTTGGTCCAGTCGTCATTTCATGCGCAACAAGCCCAGCGCGGAAACAGGTTTTGAGACTGGACATATTGTCGGCGGCTACGCTGCACGTTAGACGGCGCAGCTGTTGGAGCTGGGCGGACAGCAGTCTAGCGCCCAGTCTGCGGCCCCGGTAAAGCGGACGAACAATTACGATGCAAGCATCCTCCCCGTAATTCAGAGCGAGGGAAAATCCGGCAATCCGCAGCCCCTTCTCCGTGCGCACAAATGCACACAGGAGGGAGGAGCCAGGGGTGTTCAATTGCTCGGGCGTTAAAACGGCCAACTGCCGCAGAGCATTACGAGTAATGCGCATGCCCCCTGAGCTGCGGGCCAAAAACAGCAACTGTCGTCGTCTCAGCAGCCAGCTCCGGGCAGGCAAATGTTGAACATCGCTAATTTGCGGCATGATTCCACTTCCTTGATCATGATTTCATTCGTCCGGCCAAAAAGGAGCTGTACTGGAATATGCGTCTAAGCGACTTTTGGCGGATTTCCGGCTCGTCAAATTTCATTGGTTTGGCATTGGCCTCAAAAAACCAGAGGGTTCCGAGCGTATCCACGCCCAGATCCATGGACATTTCGCCATGAGAAAGACCGGATGCGCGTTCAATTTGACGTGCAATCTGTATGGCCGTACTTTTAACTTTGTTCAGTAGATCCGTGCTGTCCTCAGGCCCAAACAGTGAGGACAGTAGCTTGAAAGGGTCCTCTACACTCCCGCCACGCGGGACATGTGTGGTAATGCTCCCCTTACCGGCCAGTCTGGCACCGACTCCGGTGATACTCCAGGAGCCACGGATATTTTTTTGTACCAGGATACGCAGGTCGAAGGGTTTTTTCTGATAGGTTGCCAGATCGATACCCTGTTGAATGATATAAGGTGAGTTGCCTGCTTCCCGGCGGATACGTCCCCACAGCCGGGATAGCGATACAGATCTGTAGGTTACACTTTTTTTGTCATGCTGAATGGTCAGTCTGTAAGCCATTAGATGGTCTGGGAGGAATTTAAGAATCATAATCCCCTTTCCGGCCTTACCGTTTTCCGGCTTGAGATACAGGTATGGATACGTAGACAGCATTTTTCCTAAGGAAGACAGGTTGCTTAACCGTTTGGTTGCCGGAACAAGCTGACGAGTCGTTTCTGAGGTACGCAACCACTTGAACAGTTCCCATTTGTTAAAAAAGCCTGGATTGTACAGCTCAATGCCTGAGGCATGTGAAATTTCATCCAACTTTGTGCGCACAGAGGTTTTAAGTTCATAATTACGGTTGGGGATGCGATTATAAATGACCTGTGGAGGTGGGAAATTCTGTTCCTCCCACGTCTGTAAGCTCTTGTTGAAGACATAGCCCTTAATCGTCTCATCTGCCAGTTTCAGATCCCTGACGGTAACAATGTACACCTGATATCCCATCCGTGTTCCCGTTTCAAGAATATCCCTGAAATTGCGCTGATTGCCCTTGAAAAATTGCCCTTCGTCGTGCACTGTCAATACAGCAACGACTGGCTTATGCTCCGCCCGGGTATTCATAGTTCCTCTTTTCTGCGGAATTTACTGAGGTAAAGACAGTGGTCCAAAATATGCTCCACGGATGCTTTACCCTCCGCACGCAACGATGGATGCTGAAAAATGGATCGGCCTGGCTTGGAGTTGGCTTCAAACATCCATACCTTTTCATCCTGATCAATGCCCAGATCAAAACCGATTTCACCCAATAGATGCTGGTGATGGTGTTCAATGGCTTCAGCGAGCGTAACTGCTACGTTCTTGGCACGTTGAAGCACTTCACCCGCCCGGTCTCCGAATACCCGGTTCAACGCCTGTTCAGGTGTCATAAGAGAGCCACCATTTTTGATATGGGTTGTGACACTGCCACGTCCGGCTTTTTTGGCTCCAATGCCGACGACGACCCACTGATTATTTCCATTTTTATGCATGTGAAACCGGAAATCAATCGGGCAATTGTCAATCTCGATCAGCTGGATACCCTGTTGAATGACATAACCCTTTAACATCTGTCCCTGATTGGAGTGAAGCATCCTGAGCATGGAATTAAAAGAGGCGAATTTTAGCAATACATTGCTACTTTTCTTACGGTACCTCACATAATATCCTTGCTTGGGAACATGGGACAGACGATAGATTCCTTTACCGAGACTGCCTCCACTTGGCTTGTAATAAGCAAATTGATGTCGCTCCAGCATACCTCGGATACGTTCAGAGCTGGGATTCATATATGATTCAGGGACATAGCGGTTAACATCTGGGTTATTCTCCAGCAGATTATAGATATCGGACTTATTGAAAAAACTCCAGTTAAAAAAGGGAATTCGTTTGCGGGAAAAGCGTTCGCGTAGTTGATTGATCGCCGGGGAAAAATCAGAGCGACGGCTCGGCAAACGGTTATAGATCACGTCCGGCAAAGGTACAAGTTTACGTGTGAATTCCCCGCTGGATGACAGAAAATAGCCGTTAATCGTATCATTTTGCCAGTTGATATCCCGAGGGGTGAAGGCAAAAATATAAGATTTTTTGCTGCCTTCCCTCAGCAGTTGCTTAATAAAGCCTGTGCGCGATCCGAAAGGGCGAGTGGTGGAGGTGGTACCGTCAGACAGCACGCCAATCAACGGCCCTAGCTGTATATCACCATCCAGATTCCGCAAATAGATGGCCCCGCTTTTGGGAACACGGATTGCATTACGTAAGCCGGAGGTCAAGTATAGATGGCGTCCCGCCTTCTGAATTGGTTTTACTGTAGCGGGAATCTGATCCTTACCGAGCCGCAGACGAACGGACTTGGCTCCGGATAATTTAAGGCTTTTCAACAAGGCAGTGGATATATACGCCACCTTGTCGGGCTGCTGTGAGAAATGCACATTGCAATGCGTTAAACTCATCTGTTTATCCTCCTATACCGTATGTTCAAGGGAGGCGCCCGCGCCCTTTGGCCCTGTCGCT
This sequence comes from Paenibacillus sp. SEL3, assembly GCF_054602585.1. Classification (NCBI taxonomy): domain Bacteria; kingdom Bacillati; phylum Bacillota; class Bacilli; order Caryophanales; family Paenibacillaceae; genus Paenibacillus; species Paenibacillus sp. SEL3. Next base: position 4,993,542 of record NZ_CM137725.1, read on the forward strand.
TTGGAATGGGTCATTAAATATCGAGCATATTCGAGCGGGCGGTTGACCGACTGGAAAGCGCACTCCGGCTGACGGGTCTGAAAAAAGGCGGCCCGACCAGGTCGGGAATTAACCTCCAATAGCCAGATGTTCCCGCTCTGGTCAATACCGTAATCAATTCCCAACTCGCCAAGGCGGCCATAACGTTCCTCAAGCGCCCTGGTAATGGTCGAGGACAGCGCCCTCATCTGCCCGATGATGAGACGCGTGGTGTCCGCGCCAAATTGTTCACGAAGGTAAGGCTCAGCCGGATGGGCTTCGCCCCCACCGTGCAGATTAGAAGTCAGAGTTCCTTTTCTGCCTTCTCTTACAGCAAAGCCCGTCAGGCGCCAATGGCCGTTGCCATCCTTTTGCATGAGTGCGCGAACATCAAAGGGATGATTGCTTTGGCTTGTTAATTTCAAATAAGGCTGCACGATATAAGCGCGTTTGTGTGCAATTCCGTGGATCCATGACAATCCTGCATCCAATTCGGGAAACAAACGCCGGAACGGACGGTTACGGGAGTCTCTACCCTGTACAAGTAGTCCCTGGCCTCCTTCTGCCAGTCGGAGATACAGTGTGCTCTTGCCATGTGTTCCGGTCTGTGGCTTCATAAACAGCTCCGAATGGCGTCCTAGCCATTCCACAAGCTGGGCCGTGTCCCGGTAAGGCGCCGTAGGCGGCACAAAAGGACGTACTTTATCTACCGCATGCAAAGCGCGATACACCTGCCATTTGCCAGGTAAGTTACGCGACCAGTAGATGAGCTTGCGCGAATTTTGCTCCGCCATGTCTTCCAGTGTGCGCCTGACATTCTGGCTCTCGTGGACATGGAGACAGCGGTTATACACAATATCCGGCAACGGAAAGCGGCCGGATGTCCATACACCGTTACGATAAACATAACCTCGTATGGAGTGATCTTCAGGTGAAACTCCTTCGACGGTAAACGCCATTACGCTAAGATCAGAGCGCCTGCCCAACAGACTTAGCCTGCGGCAAAAATCGGCTTCGGTAATAGGGGGAGTGGCGGCCTGATTCCGGCTAACAAGCACGCCCAGCGTGCCTGGCACAACAAGAGACACCGACAACAGCTCCTTTGGCAGCCAGACTCTGGAAGAGATGAATTCATTTGAAGCCGGCTGAATAACAGCAGTATTCAATCATTTTTTTAACGGACGGGCGAGTTTTCTGATCATTTAACGGCGTGTTGTCATTCTTCGATGGCTTCGAATTGACCTCCAGCAACCAGATGCGCCCCGTGCTGTCTATTGCCAGATCAATACCAAATTCTGCGAAATGGGCGGGAATTGCTTTTTCCACTCCGCTTGCGATATCCAGTGCTGCTGTTTTGAGAGAGGTATGCCCATTCGATTTAACGGTTGCGGGCAGCGTGGTCTTGGCAAGTGCTTCCTTGACAGTACTCAGCGTGCCGCCTCTTGCCAGATTGGACACAAAGTGGCTTCCTCCGGCGATCCGGGCGACAATGGATGTTACGGTCCAGGTTCCGGACGAATTTTTCTGCACAAGCGCACGAAAGTCGACCGGACGCTTACCGTGATCAATCAAGGTAAGTCCCTGTTGGAGTTGAAAGCGTGTTGTTTTCATTTTTCCCGCCAAGCTTTTGTACAGCTTATCGACGTTGGCATACGTTTGCTTGCGGGGTGTGCCTGCTGTTGTGGATAGCACCGAAAAGGTGCCATCGGTTTGCTTGTTAATGCGCATTATGCCTTTACCCAGGCTTCCGCGCACTGGCTTGAGAAAAACAGCGGGATACTGGTTGCACATTTTTTTGAAAACAACAAAAGTTTGCAGCAAGTGGGACTCGGGTAAATACTTGCGCAGGGAAGAATTTGATTTAAGCGCATCAAATACTTCATTCTTATCCAAAAACTTTTCGTTAAAAATGGTCGTGCCGTACTGCGATTTTACTTCTTTCATGAAATGCTGTACGCTAGTTCTGTTCTCGAGTTTACGGGAGGTAAGACGATTATTGACGACATCGCCGGCGGGCATGACCGTCTTTTTCCAGCCTCCGTCATACACCCATCCCTGAACTCGCCCGGGCTGACTTCCGATATGCTCCGGGGTGAAGAAATACACATATGCTCCTTGTCTGCGGCATTCCCCGACTAGTTCACGGCAGAACAGGGTGATCGACCCGAAAGGCTTGTCGGGCTGTTCGGGATAGTCCCGACTGACCAGCACGCTAATAAGTGGGCCCACTCGAAGTGTCCGGCGACCTCGGCTGTAGGTTACTCGCAGATCACAATTGGCATGAAGCCCCATTTTTCGGGCTAGCACGCTTCCCACACGTAGGCCGCTATAGCGGGGCACCGATATGACGGTAACCTCTTGGCGGAACGAACCGAAGGCGAGCTGAACGGGGTGGCCAGCGGATATTTTCCATTTGCGAAGCAAGGACTCGCCGACCATGAGTACGTCATCCTGCAAGATGCCCGATCCGATGATTTGAATCGTTGTTTTTTTGATGGACATCGTGGATCTCCTTCCGGGCAGCAACTTGATGTCTTGAAAGTAACGGGAAACGTGAATGGGCTGTAATAGCACTGATTCATCATATGAGGACATATATCCCTTGGTGATTGACGGACAATGTGAAATGTTGACACTAAACTTGTATTGGAGGAATAAACAATCATGAACATCTACGACAAAGCCCATGATTTAGCGAAAGCATTGAAGGAAAGCAAAGAGGTAGAGGAAATTACGTCAGCGATGAAGCTGATCGAAACCGATCCAGAAGCCAAGAAAATGCTCGACGATTTCCGTGAACGCCAAATGGAAGTACAACAACGCATGATGAGCGGCGATATGCCAGCACAGGAAGAGATGGAAAAGATGGAGAAGCTGTTCGAGGTGTTAAGTTTGAATCTCAACATCCGTCGCCTGTTCGACGCTGAACGTCGCCTGAGTGTGATTATTGAGGACGTTAACAAAATTATTGCAGACAGCCTTCAAGATTTGTACGGTTCATCTCTGTAAGTTTGTCTCATATTCCTTCCTGTCCTCTCATAGACTAGATACATAGAGTCACAGGGAGAGGAAGGGATACGATTGGGTTCTTTTAAAAAATGGAAACATGGTTTGTATACACTGATTGCGCTGGCTATGGTCTTGGTCGCGTTACCACGCATCTCGCTTGCAGGCGGTTTGAACTGGGTCAACGGATTTGGGATAGTATGGGTACTTTTTGCGCTGCTAGTCATCGGAGCGAACATGCATTTTTTGCTGGGTGTGGATGAGGAAAAGCGCAAAACGCTGGAGCGTGTACGGCGGGCCAAAATGCAGCAGTGGCAGATGAAATGGGATAAAAAAGCTGACAAAGGCAGTATGCAGTGAGTTTTTTTTTCAGCTTGTCTTGGGCTGGCCTACCAGATTACAAATCAATCATAGTAAGAAGCGGTCCTTGTGAAGAGGGGATCGCTTTTTTGCTATTTCCGAAGCAGAGAACTCAAAATGAACAAAGGTCTAAAATAAAGAGTTTTTGTGCTATAATAGATACAGAATGATACAGATTGAACGTTGGGGGTGTAACAGAGTTGGACGGGCTAGATGAAACAGTTACGAAGCATGAGCAGCTATTGCGACATATCGAGCAGTTGAAAATAGGCTCCAAAATTTCTGTGCGCAGGTTGGCTAAAGAAATGAGCGTCAGCGAAGGAACGGCCTATCGGGCCGTGAAGGAAGCTGAAAACCTAGGAATTGTCATTACCAAGGAACGGATCGGAACAGTACGAGTGGAGAAGCGCCCTCGCGGCTTGTCCGAGCAGCTGACCTTTGCAGATGTCGTGAATATTGTAGAGGGACATGTGCTGGGCGGAAGTGAGGGGCTGGAGAAGCCTTTGCACAAGTATGTGATCGGAGCGATGCGCGAGGAAGCTATGGCTCGTTATATTGACGCAGGTAGTTTGCTGATCGTAGGTAACCGTGAGGATGCGCATTCACTTGCATTGGAGCAGGGGGCAGGTGTGCTGATTACAGGGGGCTTCGGTACGAGCCGAGAGGTTAAGCAGCTCGCAGACAAGATCAGTCTGCCAATTATTTCCTCACGCCATGATACTTTTACAGTGGCATCTATGATTAATAGAGCCATATTTGACCGCTTGATCAAAAAGAAAATTATGCTGATTGAAGACATTGCGGCAGGCAAACCGAAAACGTTGACCTTGAAAATCAACAGCACACTTACCGAGTTTGAAGAACTTTCGGTGACGACTGGACATCATCATTTTGCAATCGTGGATGAATGGAATCGTTTAATTGGTATCGTCAGCCGCAAAGATGTGGAGGGGCTTCAACCTGAGCATACGATGGATAAATGTCTGATCCGCAATCCGATAACGGTCACCTACCAGACCTCGCTGGCTTCAGCCGCGCAAATGATGGCGTGGGAAGGTGTGGATTATTTGCCGGTCGTGGACCGCAACCGCAAGCTGCTCGGGTCCGTTACACGGCGTGAGGTGCTGGAGGCGCTGCGTAACGCCCAAAAGCAGCCGCAACTTGGCGAGACGTTCGACCAGCTGATCTGGAACGGGTTTGCTGAGGAGCGTAATGAGGACGGATCGTTATTTTTTCGCGGGTTTATCATTCCGCAAATGGCGACCAATTTAGGTACGATCTCGGAAGGCGTACTGGTCAACGTGATGACACAAGCGGGCTACCGGGCAGCTAGAGACATGAGCGGCAAGGATTATGTGCTGGACAATTTGACGACATATTTTATTAGACCCGTACAGATAGAAGATGCTGTCGTTCTTCGTCCGATGCTGCTCGAGATGAGTCGCCGCACCTGCAAGCTAGAAATTGCAATTTCACGGGAAAATCATTTGGTATGCAAAGCAGTGATGACGCTTCATTCCATTGAACATGGTTAGTTTACAATGGATCGGAGTAAGGTGTGAAGTCGAATAGATCGACTAGTGGCTTTCAGGCAATCTTTCTTTTGCTTCCAGCCAAATTTGCAGCACGCCTTCCATTACAAGCATCGTTTTGACCTGGATCGTATACTCCTTGTCACGAACGGTGTATTTTTTTTGGTGCAGCAACATACGTACCAGCTTGCTGTCAGAGTCAATCTCGAACATATCTCTGCCGCGCAGCACCTCCAGATCACGACTGACACGGCGAAGAAGTTCCTTCAGGTTGATAGAATCAATTTTTTCGGCCGAAGCTTCCTCCGCGATCAGCTTGATTTCTTTGACAACGGTTTGGCGCTTGCTGTATTTGCGCAATGTTTTGTTGTCCTCCTCGGCTTGCTGGAGCTGGAATTGGAGATCCTGGTTGTTCGTCCATAGCTGATTGAAGCTGGCATGCCAGATGACGTTGTAGATCATGCCTCCCGTAATCATACCGAGTACAAAGACGGAGGACAATTGCATAAAAGGACGCAGGCGCTCAAAAGGGGGAACTCTCATAGTCGTTTCACCTCACGGTCGTCCGTTGCCGCATACCCACTTGACCAGCTCTGCACCCATATGAGCGCCTAAAAAGGCGAAAATCAAATACAATATCTGCTTAATGGCAGGTGACAAATTACCATCCAACATATTGCTTTCAATGACCCGGATCGGGTCCATCGTTCCCCCTACAGCGGCAGCAAGCGCCCATATTTTAATTCTTCCGGCAACCTCTAGCATCGTCTGGGTGGGCGGCTGAAGCGATACCACAGCTCCCATTCCGCCGAGCATGGCTCCACCGAGCACGATGCCGAAAGCAATGAAGAAGTCGAGAATCGCTTTGGATATAAAAGTGCTCATGCTCTTTTCCTCCTTAGGTATACGAATCAAGACCGCGCTTGTCCGCCGAGGTCTGTACTTTTATTCTATGGGCGCTACTAACGCGGATATGATAAAATAGTTTGAAGAAAATCAAGCGGTGAAAGGAAGAGAAGCGCATGAGTTCATTTGTGCATTTGCATGTTCATAGCGAGTACAGCCTGCTGGACGGCGCGGCTCGTACCGCGGAGTTGGTCAAACAGGCATCAGCTTACGGAATGAAGGCGCTGGCCCTTACAGATCACGGGGTCATGTACGGTGCCATTCCTTTTTATAGAGCGTGTGTAGAGAACGGCATTAAGCCGATTATTGGGTGTGAGGCCTATATGACGGCAGGATCGCGCAAGGAGCGTGGCAGCCGCAAGGATCAGCCCATATATCATTTAATTTTGCTCGCCAAAAATAAAACAGGCTATCAAAATCTGATGAAGCTGTGCTCCATCGGCCATTTGGAGGGCTTTCACTATAAGCCGCGTATCGACATGGAGGCTTTGGCTGCCCATCACGAAGGCATCATATGCCTGAGCGCTTGTTTGGGCGGTGAAGTGCCGCAGCATTTACTGCATGGTCGGGAAGCCGAGGCACGACGAGCAGCGGAACGATATCGTAACATTTTTGGCGATGATTTTTATCTGGAACTCCAGGATCATGGTCTTTCGGAGCAAAAACGTGTAAATCCTCTCTTGATCGCACTGGCGAAGGAACTGGATATTCCACTGGTCGCGACGAATGACGTGCATTACTTGACTGAGCCAGATGCGGACGTGCAGGATGTTCTGATCTGTATCGGGACAGGAAAGACAGTTGACGATGAGGAGCGTTTGCGTATACCAACACGTCAGTTGTATCTGAAAAGTCAGGAGGATATGGCTCGTTTATTCCCGCATGTGGCAGAAGCCATCGCCAACACGGTGCGTATTGCTGAAAAATGCGAACTGGAGCTGGAATTCGGTCAATCCATTTTACCTGAATATCGCCCGCTGCCGGAAGGAATGACCTCTTCGTCCTATTTACGCAATCTGTGCGTGCAAGGGCTGGAGCGTCGCTATGGAAGCGATTCCGGATGGGAGCAGCCGGAGGAACGGGAAAGGCTGAACCAACGGCTAAACTATGAGTTGAATACCATTGACAGTATGGGTTTCAGCGATTATTTCCTGATTGTATGGGATTTTATTGCCTTCGCACATAAGCATAAGATTGCAACGGGACCAGGGCGTGGTTCCTCAGCAGGCAGTTTGGTTGCCTATGTGCTTAACATCACGAATGTCGATCCGATGAAATACAACCTTCTCTTTGAACGATTTCTGAATCCTGAACGAATTAGTATGCCGGATATAGATATTGACTTTAGTGATGAGCGGCGTGACGAGGTTATCGACTATGTAGTACAGAAGTACGGAAATGAGCATGTAGCGCAAATTATTACCTTTGGAACGCTGGCGGCAAGAGCCGCTGTCCGTGACGTCGGTCGTGTATTGAACGTGCCATATGGCGAGGTGGACAAGGCAGCCAAGCTGATTCCGGCGCAGCTAGGCATTAATATCCGTCATGCGCTGGAAATTACCCCGGAGCTGAAAACGCTATATGAAACGAAGCCCAAGACACGTGAACTGTTGGATATGGCGATCAAGGTTGAAGGAATGCCTCGTCATGCTTCGACACATGCAGCGGGTGTTGTCATTTCGCGGACTCCATTGACCGATGCGGTTCCGCTTCAAGAGGGGAGCGAAGGAGTACCTTTGACGCAGTACTCGATGGAAAATCTAGAGCGCATTGGTTTGCTTAAAATGGATTTCCTTGGGCTGCGTACGCTCTCCATTATTGAACGGTGCATACACTGGATTGCGGAAGAGCATGGAGAAACGCCTGATTTTAGCCGTATTCCCGATAACGATCCGCATACCTATGACTTGTTGGGCAAAGGAGATACAGGAGGCGTATTCCAGCTGGAGTCGGCCGGTGTACGCCGGGTACTCAAGGATTTGAAGCCGAGTGTATTTGAGGATATCATTTCTGTCCTGGCTTTGTATCGTCCGGGCCCGATGGGTTTTATTCCTAACTTTATACAGGCCAAGCATGGTCAGATTGAGATTTCTTATCCGCATCCTGACTTGGAACCGATCTTAAAGGATACGTACGGTATTATTGTGTATCAGGAGCAAATCATGCAGATTGCTTCGCGCATGGCGGGCTTTTCCCTGGGAGAAGCCGATCTGTTGCGCCGGGCTGTGTCCAAGAAAAAGCGCGAAGTACTGGATCTGGAGCGCGGACATTTTGTTGAAGGCAGTATGAAGCAGGGATACACGGAGGAGGAGGCCGGCAGGGTTTACGATATGATTGTTCGTTTTGCTGACTACGGCTTCCCGCGTGCTCATGCAGCTGCTTATGGTGTGCTAGCATTTCAGACGGCTTATCTAAAGGCACATTATCCAGTACAATTCATGGCTTCAATGCTGACGGCGGTGATGGGAAGTCATCGGAAAGTGGCTGAATATGTCGTCGAATGCCGTCGTATGGATATCGCAGTGTTGCCACCTGATGTGAATGAAAGCGGGGTGCTGTTTACTCCATTACAGCAAGGAGGCATCCGCTTCGGCCTAGCTGCAATTAAAAATGTTGGCACACAGGCGATGGAGAGCATTCTCGCTGTTCGCAAGGAACGGCCTTTCGACAGCCTGCTCGATTTTTGTCGACGTGTCGATTTGCGGGTATGTAATAAGAGAGTAATTGAATCGCTTATTCAGGCAGGGGCCTTTGATTCGTTGACGGGTCATCGGGCACAGTTGCTTGCCATGCTGGATGAAACAGTGGATGCAGCCGTCAAGTGGCGCAAGGAACGGGATGACTTGCAAATTGATATGTTTGGTTTTGTGGAAATGCCCAATTGGGATATCGAATATCCCAATGTACCCAAATTCACTGCCAGCCAGCAGTTAGAACTGGAACGTGAACTGCTGGGACTGTATTTATCCGGGCATCCGTTGGATGATTTTGAGTCGCTGTTGGAAAGCAGCGAGGCGGATCGTCTGATGGAGCTGGGCGATGTCCCAGATGAAACGGTTGTTGTGACCGCAGGCATGGTAGTGTCACTCAAAACGATTACGACCAAGCAGGGTAAGGCTATGGCCTTCATTGAGCTGGAGGATCAGATTGAGCGCTGTGAGGTTGTGCTGTTTCCTGAGGTATGGAAGCGAAGCCAGCAGTGGATTGAAAAGGGAGCTTTGCTTACGCTTCGAGCCAAGATGCAGCAGCAGGATGAGCACTTCAAGCTCCTTGCGGATGAGGTCGCCCCGCTAGCGGAAGACTCGCTGGCACGGCTCCTCCAGCGCCGACGTGCCAGTACGCGCTCGTCCGCAGCAGCTGGAGCATCCGTACTAGCTGCTGGTTCTGCCGCTGGCGGCCCAGGCGGGAGCGCGTCGCGTGTGTCGTCCCCGCCTTCGGCAGCCACTGCATCTGCTTCGCCTCAAACGAAGGTGGCTCCCCCCGTGGCGGCGGCTTCACCGCGCGGAGTCGAAGCGGCTCGCGGTGAGCAGGTGCCGGTCCCGCGCAGCGCGGAGCCGACCACTTTTCAGCGGGTGTTTGTCAAAATCACCCGCCAGGCTGAGGAAGACGCCAGCTTGTTGGTCAGTCTCAAGGCGCTGCTACAGGAGCATCCCGGTGCTATGCCTACCGTACTTTTTTATGAGAGCAACCAGCGTCTGCTGGCGTTGAGCGATGCTTACAGTATTAAGCCCTCTCCTCAGCTTTTTGATCAAATGGAGTCGATGTTGGGTGAAGGCACGGTGAAAGTCAAATAATAGGTACACAGTAACCCGCCCTTATTGTAACGGTTTAATGAACATTTTCCTTCCCTCCCGCATACACTTGGAAAACTGGCGGAACAGGGGTTCAACACGCACCCTGCACCATAAGGTCCCGCACGGTGAAAGAATAGAACTGCACGGTGAAAGCGGGAGGGAAATTATGTCCTATGAATATGCAGAAACTTTGCTAAATCGCAGAGGCATTCGTATCGAGTCCATTGCGGACATTGTTTTTCAGCTTCAGCTAAAATATTATCCTCATTTGACGATGGAAGAATGTATAGACAGTGTCAAAGCGGTTTTGCAAAAGCGCGAGGTTCAATATACCTTGCTCACAGGCATTGCGCTCGATGAATTGGCTGAAAAAAAACTTCTCCCTCAGCCGCTGCAAGCCATTATGGAGGCAGACGAACCGCTGTACGGAGTGGACGAGACACTAGCTCTTGGAATTACGAGTGTGTACGGCATGATTGGCTTAACCAGTTTTGGTTATCTGGATAAGGAAAAGACGGGGATTATCGAACAGCTGAACCAAAAAGGCAGTGGTATTCATGTGTTTTTAGACGATCTTGTCGCCGGACTGGCTGCCGCTGCTTCTTCGCGAATTGCACATCGGAGTCTCCATGCCAAGCATTATCCTGCATCATTGGATGCTTAGTTGACCTGTGTAAACAGAGTTGATGATTTTCTAGGCCCTCCGACGGAACTTAAATGATCAGGAGGGCTTTTGTTGCGGGAAAAAAGTAAGGTATGTTATCATGAGTCTATTATATGGGCTCAAAACTTGAGGCTTAGGGGGTAGAAACAAGGCATGTGGACGGTGATTTATATTGCACCGACGGCCAGACTGGCTGACATGATTAAGCTCAAACTGTCTGAAGAAGGTTTTATGGTGCAGGCCCGGGCCATCAGCGCATCCAAGCAACAGTTTGAGATACTTGTGCCTTCGGGTGAAGTCGAAGAAATTCAGGAAGTGCTTAATTCGATTTTGCGCCCTTGAGTCCGGAACGGCGGAAGTGATACAGCAGCATGAGTGGAACAAAGGATGCACGATCGGCGGTAATGTTTTAGGAACAGGCGTTGACGTGTGTATGAACATAATGCTTAGAGGTGCCGCATAGACGGCAGAGGACCTTGTATCGGTTACGGCTGACAAATAAACGGCTGGAGAGGTGTAGTTGTGTTTAAAGATTTATTCCAAAAGAAGCGTAAATACGCGACCATCCCTTCGGAACGGGCGCTGAGCGGCGATCAAGCGGACATGCCGGATCGTCCCAAACGGGAAATTCCCGAAGGTCTTATGACCAAATGTGGCAAGTGCGGAAGTATTCAATACAGCAAAGAACTAGAGAAAAATTTGAAAGTGTGTCCGGTGTGCGGATACCATATGCGTTTGAATGCAATGGATCGTATTCGCATGGTGCTCGACGAAGACACGTTTACGGAATATGATGCCGATATGATTTCGGTTGACCCGCTGGACTTTCCGGGATATGCGAGCAAGCTGGAGCAACAGACCCTGAAATCTGGCTTGCGAGAGGCTGTCGTTACGGGCGACGGCCTTATTTATGGACATCCTGTTGTCGTTGCTGTGATGAGCTTTGACTTCTTTACTGGTAGTATGGGTTCGGTCGTAGGAGAGAAAATTACGCGCGCCATTGAGCAAGCAATAGACAAGCGTCTGCCGCTAATAATTTTCTCAACTTCCGGCGGGGCACGTATGCAGGAAAGTATTTTAAGCCTCATGCAGATGGCAAAAACAAGTGCGGCTCTTGCTCGTCTGGATGAGCAGGGCTTGCTGTATATTTCTGTTATCACCGACCCGACTACAGGTGGAGTATCCGCTAGCTTTGCTACGCTTGGAGATATTAATATCGCAGAGCCAGGAGCTGTATTCGGTTTTGCAGGGCGTATTGTAATTGAACAGACAATCAGACAGAAGCTGCCGGATGATTTTCAAACTTCCGAATTTAATTTGCAGCACGGACAATTGGATATGGTTGTACATCGCAAGGAACTGCGTGATACCCTTGGGCAACTGCTTGATCTACACAGTGTGAAAGGGGAGGAATAGATGGCTGGCGAATTGCCTTATGAAAAGCCCCTGGTCGAGATGCGACAGAAGATCGAAGAACTCAAGCAATTCGGACAGGATAAGCAAATTGATTTTACAGATGAAATCAACCGTCTCGAGGAACGTTATCTCGAGATGGAAGAAGAAATATATTCGAACATTACAGCACCACAAAAAATGCATTTGGCTCGTCATCATCAAAGACCAACATCTCTTGATCTGATAGAGCAGGTGTTTACGGATTTTATTGAATTACACGGCGACCGCTTGTTTGGAGATGATTTGGCGGTTGTAGGCGGGATTGCCAAGCTGAATGGTATTCCGGTGACCGTCATTGGCCAGCAGCGTGGTAAGGATACGAAAGATAACATTGCACGTTTTTTTGGTAGTGCCCATCCGGAAGGATTCCGTAAAGGCTTGCGTCTGATGCAGCAGGCTGAGAAATTTAAACGCCCTATTATTACATTCATTGATACGAAGGGCGCTTATCCGGGTAATACAGCAGAGGAGAGAGGTCAATCGGAAGCGATTGCCCGCAACTTGCGGGAGATGGCAAAGCTTTCGGTGCCTGTTATTTGTGTGGTCATCGGCGAGGGTGGAAGCGGCGGTGCGCTTGCGTTTGCAGTCGGTAACCGTGTGCTGATGCTGGAACATGCCATTTATTCGGCCATTTCTCCAAACGGTGCAGCCTCGATTCTATGGAAAGATGCTTCCAAGGCCGATCAGGCAGCTGAAGCCATGAAGATTACGGCTAATGACCTCCTGCGCATGGAAATTATCGAGGATATTGTGCCGGAGCCGAAAGGGGGCGCGCATCGTAACTATGAAGTGACCGCTGCCGCAATCAAGGAGCTATTGGAACGTCACTTGGCGGAACTTACCAATATGAGCTGCGATGAATTGAGGGAAGATCGGTATCAGAAATTCCGAAAAATAGGTCAATACACCTTCTTGAAGTCTTCGGAAACTGAACCTATGTTGTAATACGCTGTAAACGGGTAACAATAAATATGACGAACTTCCTATACAAATAGGAAAAAGTGTAGTAGATTTAATTGTTGGAAAAAGATATAAAGAGTAGCACCTTTGAAAACGGAGGAAAAACCCAAATGCGCAAAACTAAGATTGTATGTACCATCGGTCCTTCCAGTGAGTCATTGGAAAATGTGAAGAAACTGATTTTGGCTGGTATGAACGTAGCCCGCCTGAATTTCTCTCACGGTGATTTCGAGGAGCATGGCAACCGGATTAAAAACATCCGTCAAGCTTGTAAGGAGCTTAACAAAAATGTTGCTATTTTGCTCGATACGAAGGGGCCGGAAATCCGGACAGGAAAGCTCGAAGTTGAACCTATTGAGCTTGTTCAGGACGAGTTCATTACGCTGACAACGGAAGAAATTCTCGGTACGCAAGATCGTATTTCTATTACGTACAAAGATCTTCCCTCGGACGTGGAGCCCGGCTCCACCATTCTGATCGACGATGGTCTGATCGGACTCACCGTTATTGAAGTATCAGGCACTGAAATCAAATGCCGCATTGTCAATGGCGGAACGATCAAAAGCAAGAAGGGCGTTAACGTTCCAGGCGTTGCAATTTCTTTGCCTGGTATTACGGAGAAAGATGCTAATGATATCATTTTCGGCATTGAGCAGGACATTGATTTCATCGCGGCTTCTTTTGTTCGTAAAGCAAGTGATGTACTGGAAATTCGTGAATTGCTGGCGAAACACAACGCAAGTCATATTCAAATCATTTCCAAAATCGAAAATCAGCAAGGTGTGGACAACCTGGACGAAATTTTGGAAGCTTCGGATGGCCTGATGGTTGCCCGTGGTGACCTTGGTGTGGAAATTCCTGCTGAAGAAGTGCCTCTGGCGCAAAAATTGATGATTAACAAATGTAATGTAGCTGGCAAGCCTGTTATTACGGCAACACAAATGCTGGATTCCATGCAACGTAACCCGCGTCCGACTCGTGCGGAAGCAAGTGACGTGGCGAATGCTATTTTTGACGGAACAGACGCAATTATGCTGTCCGGCGAAACAGCTGCGGGTAAATATCCAGTAGAATCCGTATTGACAATGTCACGTATTGCAGAAAAAGCTGAGTCCTCTCTGAACTACCGTGATTTGTTCAAAAAACAAAGAACGGCTCAAGAAATTAGTATCACAGAAGCAATCAGCCAATCCGTTTCTATTTCTGCACTTGACCTGCATGCTAAAGCGATTCTGACGTCCACACAAAGCGGAACAACGGCGCGTATGATTTCTAAATACCGTCCAGAAGCTCCGATTGTTGCTGTGACAACACAGGAAAGAACAGTTCGCCGTTTGGCTCTGATCTGGGGCGTACATGCAGTACAAGGTAGACCAATCGTTGACACAACAGACAGTCTGTTTGACAACGCGCTGGAAGGTGGTCGCAAATCTGGCCTCGTTAAAGAGGGCGATTTGGTTGTGATTACTGCGGGCGTACCTCTTGGTGATTCCGGTTCTACGAACCTGATCAAAATTAGCTGCGTTCCAGCACAAGCGTAATTAAAGCCTCCGTGAAATAATACCGAGGCTGTATGTATCGTTACAACAAGCAAAAGAGCATTCAAGTCAATAAGACTTGGATGCTCTTTTTTATGTTCTCTAGCTTTTTATTTCTAGTCCTTCTCGTCGTATGAAATCAAGGAATGCCTGTTGCATTAAGTTCATGTGTGTATCTTGTTGATACACGATGTTTATTTGATAATCAGCCTCGGGATAAGGAAGCCACTCCACCGAGGAAGCAGCATTTTCATGATTATCGACTCCGCTTGCAGGAAAGAAGGCAAGCGCCTCTCCGCCGCTTACGACTTGCTTTACCGCTTCCCAAGAGTTGATTTCCAGATGGGGCTTAACTAGCGAGGAGTACAGATCTACAACGGATGAACCGCTATATTTTACCCATGTGTGCTTGTCCAGCATATCGGTTCCATCGAACTCCTCTAATTTGACTTCAGGTGCACGTACAGAACGGATAACTCCTACTTGATCAGAAGCCACTGGCTCTGCCACCGTATACTCTGGAAGAAAATCTCTATCGTCGAGAAAAGCAAAATCAATTTCCCCCTGTTTCAGTAGCTGCTTAATTGCATCCGGGGATTGAATCTCCAACTGAATACGACAATCTGGATACCGCTCAGCAAACTTAGCCATCAAAGTGGGGAGGAGATACGTACCTGATATCGACTCTGCACTCAGATGTAATTGACCCTGTGACTCTTCTGTCAGTTCATCTACAGCTTGTCTAGCTTCTTGCTCCAGAGAGATGATCTGCTTTGCGTAAGGTAATAATTTTTTTCCAGCTTCTGTTAGCATAATCCTGCCTTGTTGAAGAGAGAATAGGGAAGTACCCATTTCCTTTTCCAAGCTTTTCATATGAAAGCTGACGGTAGGTTGTTTGACTTGCAAAGCTTCGGCCACATCCGTCGCCTTATGGAATTTGTCGATCAGCATCAAGATACGCAATTTTAGAATATTCATGGAATCCAACAGCTCTCCTTATATGTCATTCATATATGAATTTCAAACTATAGATTAATTATATACCGTAAAATAATTTATCTATCAATATTTTATATTTGTTTTACAAAACCACGTCGTTCGTCTAACATTCCAGGCCTACAATGTAAAAGTGTTGATGGTCATAAATAAAAAACCGTCACTTAACTAAGGGGAGGACAATAAAAAATGTTGAAAAAATGGCCGTTCATTCTGATGACTCTCACCATGGTATTTGCACTTGCAGCTTGTGGATCAGGTAACAATGCTGCACCACAAGGAGAAGCTGCTACAGGAACAGACAATAAAGCAGCTGCTGAACTGACAGGAAACATTCTGGCTGTGGGCTCCACTGCACTTCAACCATTGGTAGAGCAAGCGGGACAAAAATTTATGGCTGTCGATAAATATAAAGGCATTGCAGTTCAAGTACAGGGCGGCGGTAGCGGTACTGGCTTGACTCAGGTTTCCGGCGGACAAGCGGACATCGGTAACTCCGACGTGTTTGCAAAAGAAAAACTGGAGAGCGGTGCAGATGAGCTGGTCGATCACCAAGTAGCTGTTGTAGCCATGTCAGCGGTAGCGAATCCTAAAGTAGGCGTTACAGACCTGAAAAAAGATCAATTGGTACAAATCTTTACAGGTAAAATCACGAACTGGAAAGAAGTTGGCGGTGCGGATCAAAAAATCGTTATTGTAAACCGTCCAAGCAGCTCCGGTACTCGTGCAACATTTGAAAAATACGCATTGGGACAAAAAACAGAAGATCTGCCGGGCTCCATTCAAGAAGATTCCTCCGGTACTGTGAAAAAGCTGATTGCTGAAACACCGGGTGCGATTGGTTATCTGGCTCTGTCCTACATCGACAACACAGTAACTGCTTTGAAATACGATGGCGTTGAAGCTAACGTTGAAAATGTAGAACAAGGTAAATATCCAGTATGGGCTTACGAGCATATGTACACTAAAGGTGAGCCAAAAGAGCATGTGAAAGCATTCCTGGACTACATTCTGTCAGATGAAATCCAAAAAACGGATGTCGTAGACTTGGGATACATTCCAGTATCAGGTATGCAAGTGAAACGTGATGCTGACGGTAATATCACGAAATAAGGAGAGTCACACCTCCTGTTCGATGAACGCAGCTAACGCGAGTATATTCACGAAGAAGAGGCGGACTAGCGTCCGGCCTCTATTCTTCGGTTAAAGGAGTTACAGTATGGGACCAATTGAAGGGAAGGCATACATGGAACAGAATAAACGATCCCGAGTTATGAAAGAAAGACATTACTGGGAAGAATGGACCGGCCGCATATATACGTCGGTTTGTGTCGTTTTTTTAGTTGCGGTTATTGTCTCCATCGTATATTTTGTTGCCTCCAAAGGTGTAGCTACATTTGCGGTGAATGGAGTCAGTCTGCGAGAGTTTTTCTTTGGAACCAAATGGAGTCCGGATGGCGAGCCTAAGTCCTTCGGCGCACTTCCGTTTATTACGGGTTCTTTTGCAGTAACCATACTGGCGGCTTTAATTGCCAGTCCGCTCAGCTTATGTGCGGCTTTATTTATGACGGAAATTGTACCGAAATCGGGTAAACGTATCCTTCAACCCGCGATTGAATTATTATCCGGTATTCCGTCTGTTGTATATGGCTTTGTCGGCCTGACCGTAATCGTCCCGCTGCTGCGGAACGTGTTTGGAGGACAAGGCATCGGCATTCTGGCAGGCTGCCTAGTGTTGTCAGTCATGATTTTGCCGACGATTACGAGTATTATGGCGGATGCGTTGTCTTCCTTGCCGGGGGGGCTGCGTGAATCCTCTTATGCTTTGGGTGCTACCCGCTGGCAGACAATTGCCCGTGTTATTATTCCGACGTTGCTGCCTGCTCTTTTAACAGGAATTATTCTCGGTATGGCCCGTGCCTTCGGAGAAGCGTTGGCTGTACAGATGGTAATCGGGAATGCTCCGCACATACCGCATTCCTTGCTGGAATCCGCTTCGACCTTGACCAGCGTCATTACACTTAGCATGGGGAATACAGCGATGGGCTCCGTTCATAATAATGCTCTCTGGAGCATGGCGCTTGTTCTTCTGCTCATGACATTCATTTTCGTGCTGCTGGTAAGGCTGCTTGAAAGGAGAAACCGGGTTTGATGAAAGCTAAAACGACCGATAAGATCGCTACATTTGTAATCTGTTTCTTCGCTTTGTTCATTGTTGCACTTTTGGTGGGATTACTGGGCTTCATTTTGGCCCGCGGAGTCAGTCATATTTCTTTTGACTTTTTAACCAGTGCTCCCCAAACATTACGTGCAGGCGGTGGTATTGGCCCACAACTATTTAATTCCGTATTTTTGTTAATCTTAACTTTGATTATCACCATTCCGATTGGCTGGGGCGCAGGTATTTACATGGCGCAATATGCAAAGCCGGGGAAAATTACGGACTTTATACGACTTGTCGTCGAAGTATTGTCCTCCTTCCCATCGATCGTCATCGGATTGTTTGGACTACTACTTATCGTAAATACGTTTGATTTTGGCTTTTCCCTCTTATCAGGAGCCTTAGCTTTGGCCGTATTTAACCTGCCGCTGATGGTTCGCACAACTGAGCAGGCTTTCAGAGCTGTGCCGAAGGAGCAAAAAGAAGCTGGACTTGCGCTTGGATTGTCCAAGTGGAAAATCATTACCTCCATTTTGTTGCCAGCTGCGCTGCCAAGCTTGATTACGGGTACCATTTTGGCCGCAGGCCGTATTTTCGGGGAAGCCGCCGCATTGCTGTTTACAGCAGGGATGAGTACACCGCCGCTTGATTTTACTGATTGGAATCCATTGCATGCTAGATCGCCTATTAACCCGATGCGACCTGCTGAGACATTGGCTGTTCATATTTGGAAGGTCAATAGTGAGGGGATTGCTCCTGACTCCAAAGATATTGCTGCAGGCGCTTCTGCCGTACTGGTGCTGCTTGTGCTTGCATTCAACTTGAGTGCAAGATGGTTCGGAAGAGTTGTATACCGCCGTCTGACAGCTGCCAAACGAATGGATTAGAAAGGGGATGGAGAACAATGGAACATGTGATTACGCGAACGGCAAAAACCGCCGCACCAGCAACATCCGTTCAGTCTACGCGTTCGGAACAGCTTGTGGGGCAACCGCCGCATCCGTTCAGTACTGAGGATTTGAGTATTTATTATGGCAGCTTTGAGGCTGTGAAAAAAGTGAATCTAGCCTTTCCCGAGCAGACAGTGACTGCCCTGATCGGGCCTTCCGGCTGCGGTAAATCGACCTTTTTGCGCTCCCTTAATCGGATGAATGATGAGATTGCATCTTCCTCTACAACGGGGCACATCTGGATGGATGGACAGGATTTGACGGCACCGGAAACGGACGTGATCAAGCTGCGTCAGCAAATTGGCATGGTGTGGCAGCGTCCCAACCCTTTTTACAAATCCATTTACAATAATATCGCCTTCGGTCCCAAATACCGTGGGGTGCGCAAGAAGAAACAGCTTGATGAAATCGTCGAAAGCAGCCTGCGTAAAGCAGCATTATGGGATGAGGTCAAGGATCGCCTTCACGACTCCGCTCTAGCGCTGTCTGGCGGGCAACAGCAGCGGCTTTGCATTGCACGTGCACTATCCGTTCAACCGAAAATTCTGTTACTTGACGAGCCAGCCTCAGCGCTGGATCCTGTGTCTACAGGCAAGGTAGAAGAGCTTATTACCGAATTGAAAAAAGAATTGCGCATCGTTATTGTGACGCACAATATGCAGCAGGCTGCACGAATTTCCGATTATACTGCTTATTTTTATATCGGAAGTCTGGTTGAACATGGGAAAACGAACGATATTTTCACGAATCCTGAAAATGAGCTGACTCAGGAGTACATCATGGGTCGATTTGGTTAAGCGATGTTGCTCATCGACCTACTTTATATTAGCTTTATGTAAAATCCTCTTACTAATCCGGCATTAGTAAGAGGATTTTTATTGTTTTCAAAGTTTTTTAACTTTTTTAATCTATTAGTAAATTAAAATATATTGATCGTTTGGATATATTTTCATATAATACAACTAACTATTTATCATGCATAAATAGTGGTTCAGTTCCTCTCACTATCCAAAAGAATCCTCAGCAAGAATGTATAGGTTAAACTGAACGCAATGACCCAACTTAAAATAAGGGAGAGGTTCAAATGAAGAAGAAGATGTGTCCAATTGTAAAGATGATAGCGCTTTCAAGTTTGGCGATTGCAGTAACGTCAGGGCTCCTAAGTCCCTCATGGGCTGCGGCACAGGAGATTGTGCCGGCTACATATGATTCAGTACGTGAATCGGCTACTGCTTCTTATGAGCTTACCACAGATTCAGCTGTGGGACGGGACGTTTATGGTGACGATGTAAATTCAGGTGTGTTGGATCGTGAGCAATTATTTGGGCTGTCGGCTGTGGCGAAGCCAACCGCTGTTGTCAATACAGACAGCATCCTAAACAAGATGCGCGATTTCAGTAAGTTTTCTACGGGGAATACATCCAAGGATACTACACTTGCCTTAAATATTGTATCCTGGCAATTGCCACATGGTGGATTCTTCAAAGCTATGGAAAAGAATTATAAATCTAAATGGGATGGCAAAGCTGCACGCTCCACATGGAAGAGCAAGGATGGTGTTGAACTCGGAACGTTCGATAACGAGGCGACGACAACCGAGATTCGCTTTTTGGCGGATGTATACAAAAAAACCAAAAATAAAGATATTAAGAACAGTGTACAAAAAGCAATTGACTTCGTACTAACCTCTCAATATTCCTCCGGTGGCTGGCCTCAGGTATACCCTAAACGTGGTAATTATTCCGATGCTGTAACTTATAATGATGATGCGATGGTTAGAGTTATGGTTTTGGCTGACGATATTGTGAACAAGAAGCAGCCGTTTGATAGCGATATTCTGGATAACGCTTATCGCTCCAGACTTCAGCAAGCGCTAAACAAAGGTATCCAGTACACAATTAAATCTCAAATTGTAAATAATGGTACACCAACAATCTGGGGTGCACAGCACGATCCGGCTACTTATGCATCTGTTGAAGCCCGGGCATTTGAGTTACCTTCCAAAACAACTACGGAATCAGTAGGCATTACTGCTTTTCTCATGTCCCAGCCGCAAACCGCTGAAGTGAAAAAAGCGGCTCAAAGTGCTTTGAAATGGTTTGACGCGAACCGAATCGACGGTATGAAATACAATCGTCAAGGTCCGGAGTTTTTCCAAAAGGACGCATCGAGTGTAATGTGGTATCGGTTCTATAATGTGGAAGACAATAAATACTTCTTTTCAGACCGGGATGGCAAAAAGTATACCGACATCATGAAAATTAGTGAGGAAAGACGACTCGGTTACGCCTGGGCGGGAAGCCAAGCTAAGAGCTTGCTTAAGCTGGCTTCGGATAGCGGATATTATAAACTGTCCAAGCCGTTGCCACAATAATAAAGGCATTATTATATAGGATTGGCGAGGGAGGACCGGTCGGTCTGCCCTCTTTTTGTTCCCGGGCTGTAAATATGGTTTAATGGAGAGAGGGCAAAATAGAGATAAAGATGCACAAAGATAGGAGAGCTTGTATGACTCAAGAGGAGAAACAAACGGAATTACGCTGGTATGGCGCACCGCTACGTGTCCGTTATCAGGAAAGCGACCAGATGGGGGTCGTATATCATGCCAATTATTTGAACTGGTTTGAGATCGGGCGCACCGAAATGATCCGACAGGCGGGTTTTAACTATCGGATCATGGAGGAACGTGGAGTTTTGCTGCCAGTTATTGAAATCAATGCGAAATATGCGAGTCCTGCTCGATATGATGATTTAATTACCGTTTATACCGCAATTACCGACTTCTCCAGACTGCGTCTAAACTATATCTATGAGGTTCGGCGGGTAACGGATGATGAGCATCAAAGGTATCTGGGAAAGGTATGGACCCAGGCAGACACGCTGCCGGGAGAGCTGCTCGTTACAGGGATGACACGTCACGTATGGGTGAACACCGAATGGAAGCCCGTTCGACTGGACCAGGCGCTACCTGAGCTGTACACTGCATTAAGGTTTGCTTTTACAGGCGGGGAGGGACAGAAGTCATGATGATGCGTAAACGTCTGTGGCTGTTGCTGCTGCTCATTCCTTTGGCGGAGCTGTACGGGTTTATATGGGTAAGTCACTGGATTGGAGCAGGCAAAACGATTTTACTCATTATTCTGACGACGCTAATCGGGGCTGCCATGATGCAATTTGAAGGTCGTAAGGTGATTGCCGATGCGAAAAATGAAATGAATCGGGGACAAATGCCCGGCCGTAAAATGCTGGATGGATTATGTGTCTTTTTTGGTGGGAGTTTGCTGCTTATCCCCGGATTTTTAACAGATATTATTGGTTTTACGTTGGTGTTCCCTTTAACACGAGCGTTGTACCGACGTTTTTTATTAAAGTGGCTGGAGAAAAAAATGAAAAACGGCAGTATTACGTTTCGGCGGTTTTGACGTGAGCTGCCGTTTTTCCTATCCATGATCTAGCGGACTCTTCCTGCGAGAATATAATTGCGCAAGTCCTGAATGACATTCGCACGATTCAGTGCATCAACGACAATGAGTGATACAGGTCCGATAATGAGTCCTAAAACGCCAAATAGCTTGAGCCCGATGAACATACCGATAAGGGTGGGAAGCGGGTTTAAGCCCACGCTGCTGGCCAGCACCTTAGGCTCCACGATCTGTCGTCCAATCAACAGGATGATATAAAGGATCGACAATCCTACCCCTAGCGCCAAATTACCAGACATATACTCATACAGTATCCACGGAATCATCACAATGCCAACCCCCAAATAAGGTAGCAAGTCCACCAGCCCGATCATTAAACCGATGGTAAAGGCGGATTCCACACGCAATATGAACAGCCCAACAATGACCGTTAATGCCGTAATGGAGATGATAATAAACTGTGCACGCAAATAGCCGTACAGTGCTTTACGTAGATCGTGCCATATATCCGACAATGGCTTGCGAATCGTATCAGGAACCGTGTTTGCGAGCATCCGACTATGTCGGTCCCAATCCTTACTAATAAAAAAAGCTGCTAATACAATAACCATTAGAACTGCTCCCATATTAGGCAGAGAGGTCAGCAAGTTCAAAACCCCATTAAAAAATTGAGCGACTAGCGTAGTGACAGCCGAACTGACGGTTTGAGTTGTTTTATCAATATTACTGTTAATGGTATGTTGGTAATCCGGATTATCCCGGATAAAATGGTTAATTTCAATAATTACATTTTGAATCAAATCGCTTTGTGTCCAATCGATAAACAGGCTTTTAAAACGCTCAATATGCCCGTCAAAAGTCATGGCCAACTTTATAACTTCTCGGACTATGCGGGTGATTGCTGCAGACAGGATAATTGCAATTCCACCTAAATATACAAATAATGAGACCGTGACAGCCGTCCAACGTGGCATACGGGCTTTGTTACGCAGAAAACCAACCAATGGATTCATGGCATAAGCCACAAGCCAGGCGAATAGGAAAGGATAGACGAGAGGGAAAAGCACATATATGCCCAATAACAGAGCTACAATCACGATTGCCACCCATAGAGCACGAAATATGCGATTCAGGATTAACCGGCTCAAGCTCTCACGACTCCTTTCTTTTACGATAGTATTTCATAAAATAAATGCTCTACTATACATATGCGGGAAAGGGGGGAGACAAGACCTGTGTAAAAAAGTGCAAATGAATCAATATTTTTTGTAAGGGGTTTCAAAAATTTATTTATGGAAGCGATAAAACATTTGAATGTGTTGGAATAGCCCTCAATGTTCACATAAACGACAAAATCCAGTATAGTGAAAGAAGGTTTAAATATTGACATATGGCGTTAACATTACTCGGCTATTTAAAAGGCATATCTTACTTTTGAAAATGTTTACATTGCAAGTCCGTTCACAATGTTTTTACAAAGGAGAGATGTAACGATGACAGCGACTAAAGGTCTGGAAGGGATCGTAGCGACCACTTCCTCCATAAGCTCTATCGTAGATGGCGTTCTCACGTACCGGGGTTATAACATTGATGATTTGGCTGTTAACGCCGATTTTGAAGAGGTAGCTTATTTGTTGTGGTTTGGGAAATTACCTGATAAAGAGCAATTGCAGGAGCTTCGCAACCAGTTAAGCGAATACGCTGCTATTCCGGATGAAATTGTTACTCAATTAAAGTTATATCCGAAAGATTTGAGCACGATGGCTGCCTTGAGATCAGCCGTATCGTCTCTCGCTTTGTATGACCCAGAGGCGGATGATATGTCGAGAGAGTCTAATGTGACCAAAACCGTCAAGCTTCAGGCGCAATTGCCTACCATTGTGGCAGCTATAGCACGTATACGCGAGGGCTTGGAGCCGATTGCGCCTAAAAAAGGTATTTCTATCGCTGAAAACTTTTTGTATCAGCTGACTGGCAAGGATCCAGAGGAGACGGCTATTAAAGCGTTCAATCAGGCTCTCGTGCTGCACGCCGATCATGAATTAAATGCCTCTACCTTTGCTGCGCGTGTAACGGTAGCCACATTGTCGGATATTTATTCCGGAATCACGTCTGCTATTGGAGCTTTAAAAGGACCACTGCATGGCGGGGCCAATGAGGCTGTGGCCAAAACGCTGGAGGAGATTGGTGGTTTGGATCAGTTGGACTCCTATATCCAGGCGAAACTGGATAATCGCGAAAAAATTATGGGCTTTGGACACCGAGTCTATAAAAACGGTGATCCGCGTGCCAAGCACTTGCACAAAATGTCCCGCGAGCTGGGGGAAATGAACGGCGACACAACGTTGTTTGATATGTCAGTTCGAATTGAGGAAATTGTAACAGGACAAAAAGGCTTGAAGCCCAATGTGGATTTTTATTCTGCCTCTGTTTATACCCAACTGGGTATCAAGAGAGACCTGTTTACACCTATTTTTGCTATGAGTCGTGTATCCGGTTGGACAGCGCACATTTTAGAGCAGTATGAAAATAATCGCCTGATTCGTCCTCGCGCCGAATATACAGGTCCAATGGATCAAAAATACGTATCACCAGAGTTGCGCTAACCCCTTGTCGAAGGAAGATTGAGGTTGTATACCCTGAATTTAAAAAATAAGGTACAATAGAGGGGACGACGAGAGATGTACGTTTTTGTCTGTGATAAAGATCATGTCTTTCGTCCTGTACCCATTCATATCTGAGGAGGAAAAGGAACTTATGGCGAAATTTGAAAAGTTTGAGCTCCCAACTGAAGGCGAAAAAATTACGATTGATAACGGTCAACTACAGGTTCCGAACCATCCGGTAATTCCGTTTATCGAAGGTGACGGCACGGGTCGCGATATCTGGAAAGCCTCCAAGCGCGTACTGGACGCAGCTGTAGAAAAAGCATATAACGGCAGCAAAAAGATTGCCTGGTATGAAGTATTCGCTGGTGAGAAAGCTTTCAATACATACGGCGAATGGCTCCCTAACGATACTTTGGAAGCCATCCGTGAGTATATTGTAGCCATTAAAGGTCCGCTTACGACACCTATTGGCGGTGGTATCCGTTCGTTGAATGTGGCATTGCGTCAGGAACTGGATTTATACGTATGTCTGCGTCCTGTTCGTTATTTTAACGGTGTTCCTTCTCCAGTGAAACGTCCTGAATTGGTAGATATGGTTATTTTCCGTGAGAACACAGAAGATATTTACGCGGGGATCGAGTATGCTGAAGGGTCCGAAGACGTGAAAAAGGTTATTCAGTTCCTCCAGCAAGAGCTGGGTGTGAACAAAATCCGTTTCCCTGAAACCTCTGGTATTGGCATTAAGCCAGTTTCTTCCGAGGGTTCAAAGCGTCTGGTACGGGCAGCCATTCAGTATGCAGTTGACCACGGACGCAAGAGTGTAACGCTTGTACACAAAGGTAACATTATGAAATTTACCGAGGGTGCCTTCAAAAACTGGGGTTATGAAGTGGCTGAGGAAGAATTTGCAGATAAAGTATTTACTTGGGCCCAATATGACGTAATCAAGGAAAAAGACGGTGAGGATGCGGCTAATGCAGCTCAAAAAGCAGCTGAAGATGCAGGCAAAATCATTATCAAGGATGCGATTGCTGATATCGCACTTCAGCAAGTACTGACTCGTCCTTCTGAATTTGATGTGATTGCTACGCTCAACCTGAACGGGGACTATCTGTCCGATGCTCTTGCTGCCCAAGTTGGTGGAATTGGTATTGCGCCAGGTGCGAACATTAACTATGTAACAGGGCATGCTATCTTTGAAGCTACACATGGTACAGCACCAAAATACGCCGACAAAGATGTAGTGAACCCTGGTTCCGTCATTCTGTCGGGCGTAATGTTGCTTGAACACTTGGGTTGGAAAGAAGCGGCTGACCTGATTTACAAAGGGCTGGAGACGTCCATTAATAAGAAGATTGTAACTTATGACTTTGCTCGTCTGATGGATGGCGCTACACAAGTGAAATGCTCCGAGTTCGCAGATACCATTATTAGTAACCTGTAAGGAAGGGGAATACCACTTGTCCATTCAACGTAAAAAAATATCCATTGTTGGCGCCGGTTTTACCGGTGCCACTACCGCATTGCTGCTGGCTCAAAAGGAGCTAGGTGATATCGTACTGATCGATATTCCGCAACTAGAGAATCCGACCAAAGGCAAGGCGCTTGATATTTTGGAGGCCGGTCCGGTACAGGGATTTGACAGTCAGATCACGGGCACTTCCAATTACGAGGATGCAGCTAACTCAGATATCGTCATTATTACAGCTGGGATTGCACGCAAGCCGGGTATGAGCCGTGATGATTTGGTAAATACGAACGCAGGAATTGTAAAATCCGTTTGTGAGAACGTGAAGAAGTATGCGCCAGATTCTATTGTTATTATTCTGAGCAATCCGGTAGATGCTATGACCTATACTGCCTACCAAACGCTGGGTTTCCCGAAAAATCGGGTTATTGGCCAATCCGGTGTGCTTGATACAGCGCGATATTGTACCTTTATTGCACAAGAGCTTAACGTTTCCGTCGAAGACGTGCGCGGCTTCGTTATGGGGGGCCACGGTGATGATATGGTGCCTCTGGTACGCTATTCCAGTGTTGGAGGTATACCTATCGAAACTCTGATTTCGCAGGAACGTATCGAAGCGATCGTACAACGTACACGCGGCGGTGGCGGAGAGATCGTCAACCTGTTGGGTAATGGTAGCGCATATTATGCTCCGGCAGCTTCGCTTGCACAGATGACGGAAGCGATTGTAAAAGACAAAAAACGGATTATCCCAGTCATCGCCTATCTGGAGGGAGAGTACGGCTATCAGGATTTATTCCTTGGCGTACCGACACTTCTTGGTGGCAATGGCATCGAAAAAGTGTTCGAGTTGGAATTGACAGCCGAAGAAAAAGCAGCGCTCGATCAATCCGCGGAGTCGGTCCGCAGTGTGATTAAAATAGTTACCGTTTAGATTCAATTTTCTACTAAAACGGTGACTATTACCTGAAGAGGTGTCCCTAAGCCATAGTCATGGCCGCGGGACACCTCTTTTACTCATAAACAGAATATAGGGAATCTATTCGTTTTCTTCCTTATTCCTTTGCTTTGACTCACTTCCCCGGTATAATAGAGTTCATATGCATTGATAGTTACATGAGGACTTTGCAAAATCCTGACATAGAAAAGCATGTCCCAAAACACTGAAAAAGATGGTAGTCATTCGTTGGAATATGATCGTTCTATGGAAAAAAAGTTTGTAAGAAAACAAAGAAGTGGAGGTTGTAAAATGTTTTTTATTCACATTATTGGATCACTGGCGATGGGTTTTTATTTATTGCTCCCCTTCGTGGTGGGCAAAATCGACAAATTGGCTCCTAGCGTGCAGGAAGGAACGATATCGGCTGTTCAGCTATTGAACCGTTTGGCTCAATTTGCGCTGATCTTAGTGCTTGTTAGCGGTATCTATATGATTTTTCCCTGGGGTTCTTATTCGGTAGCATGGATTGTTGTCGTTTTGCTGTTGTTTCTCGCTATTTCTGGTATTGCGGGAGCCATGGGTAAGCCGTTACGGCTGTCGCTGGAAGCGATTCGTAGCCAACAGCCTATTACGCAATATGCTGGCAAAATGCGAATGTTCAGTACGCTGCTTGCCGTCTTCCTGATTTTAATTACGTTTTTAATGGTATACAGCGATATTATTTAATTATGCATTTAGTGAGAGTCTATAATCGAATGATGACAAATGCTAAATTGAAAAACGGTCTGTGCTGAATAAGCATAGGCCGTTTTTTTTTGCGCTCAAATCACTACATTGTTCTTTTTTCGTTTAACGAATAACTTTGTGTGGTAATTCAGGAGTAGAGTGGATGCAAATGTTGCATCCTAAAAAATATCTGATTTTGAAGGGAGAATGTACAATGTCTAAAAGTAATCAACCTCAGCAAACTTTGCCCCCACAGCATCAGGACCAGCAACCGGGGATTGAGTCCAAAATGTCGCCTGCACCCCAATTTGAAAAACCAACTTACAAAGCCGCTGGCAAGCTAACAGGTAAAGTTGCACTTATTACTGGTGGGGACAGTGGAATTGGTCGGGCTGTAGCTGTCACGTATGCCAAAGAAGGTGCGGACGTAGCCATCATCTACTTGAATGAGCATAAGGATGCGGAAGAAACAAAACGTCAGGTGGAACAGGAGGGACGCAAATGCGTGTTGATTCCTGGCGATATCGGAGATGATCAATTTGCCAAAAAAGCGGTTCAACAGACAGTTAACGAACTGGGCAAGCTCGACATCGTTGTGAACAATGCGGCAGAGCAACATCCACAACAAAAGCTGGAGGATATCACCAAAGAACAGTTGGAGCGCACGTTCCGAACGAATATTTTCGGTATGTTCTTCTTGACGCAAGCAGCATTGCCGCATTTGAAAAAAGGGAGCACGATCGTCAACACAACATCGATTACCGCGTATGCTGGGAACAAGACACTCATTGATTATTCATCGACCAAAGGGGCAATCACATCCTTTACACGTTCCCTTTCACTCAATTTGGCAGATCAAGGCATTCGGGTGAACGCTGTAGCACCAGGGCCGATCTGGACACCGTTAATCCCGTCTACATTTGATGCCAAGACGGTCAGCGAGTTTGGAGGAGCGCAGCCAATGAAGCGTCCGGGTCAGCCGGAAGAATTGGCGCCAGCCTATGTGTACCTTGCTTCAGATGATTCTTCATATGTAAGCGGACAGGTTATTCATATCAATGGCGGTGAAGTTATAAACGGATAAAAGGACAAGGGAAAGGTTAGGGCTGTGTTATGCCCTAGCCTTTTTTCTTTTCACAGTGGAACATAATGAAGGTAGCCTGTAGAATGAGACTTAACTTACATAAAGGATGGGCATATTTTATGAAATCGTTTCGTTTCAGGCTTACCCTGATCATGCTGATTTTGATTGGCGTATCTGTCCTTGCTGCTGGAATCACGATGGGACAAATTTTTAAAAATTCGAATATGAAGGTGCTAGAGGAGAACATGGGACGGGAGATCGACCTGCTTCGAGCTACATTCCCTTTTGTTAATGCAGATGCCCTGTCCAGCACGGATTATGTCTCTTATTATTCTCAAAAGGCGAAGGAAATTGCTCGTCTTACGGAATCGCGGGTGACCTTCATTCGCAAGGACGGGACGGTGGTTGGAGATTCGTTAAGCGATCCGCGAAAGATGGAAAACCACGCATCTCGTGAAGAAATTCAGCAAGCTTCAACAGAGAAGATTGGACGCACGATTCGTTACAGCGAAACCTTGCAGCGGAACATGCTATACGTTGCAGAGCCTGTTGTATCGGATAAGGGTTTTGACGGATATATCCGTTTGTCCATGAGTCTGAAAGCGGTGGAGGAGGGAGTGCAGCGCGGCTGGACGGCCATCGGGATTGGTCTAGTGTTGCTGTTTATTGCTGCTGGACTGGTGAGCTATCGTATTGCTCGCAGTCTCACCTCGCCCATTGAACATATTACTGGGGTAGCCAACCGTATATCAGGACTGGATTATGACGCAAGGGTTGGTGTGCAGCGCCGGGACGAGGTAGGGCAACTGGGTGAAGCCATTAATCGTATGGCTGATAGTCTCCAAAACCAAATGAAAACGATACGTGACAATGAGGATCTGCTCCAGAGTGTCATGAGTAATATGACAGGCGGAATTCTAATGATTGATGCAAATGAGTGTATTGCGCTTGTAAACCGTGAGTCTGAGCGAATGCTTGGTGTCGTGGGTAAACGGGTGACAGACAAGCCGTATCATGAGCTGAAGAAGCATTATGAGCTCACAAAGCTAATTGAGGGCAGTATACAAAGCCGAGAAAGGCTGCATGGTGAGGTTCATTTGTACAATCCCGAGGAGAGACTCGTGTTGCTGGACGGTGTTCCGATGTATGAGGATGAGGGCGGATACCGGGGGATGCTGTTCCTTTTACAGGATATTACGGCTATTCGACGGTTGGAAAATATGCGGAGCGAATTTGTGGCTAACGTTTCTCATGAGCTAAAAACGCCGATTGCCGCAGTCAAGGGTTTTGCCGAGACCTTGCTCGGTGGCGGGGTTAAAGATGAGGAGACGGCCCGTTCATTTTTGCAAATTATATATGATGAAAGCGAACGATTGAATCGGTTGATCGGTGATATTCTGGAGCTGTCCAAAATCGAGTCCAAGCGTTCCCCTCTGGAATGCTCGCCGGTGCACGTTTCGTCGTTCATAGAATCATTGCTGGAAAAACTGAACAATGTAGCTGCCAAAAAAAGAATTTCACTACACATGGATATCCCGGATGAGCTGTTTATGGAGGCAGATGAAGATAAGCTTCAGCAGATTTTCCTGAACCTTTTGTCTAATGGCATCAACTATACACTTGATGGTGGCAAGGTAAAGATTAAGGTTCTAACGATACAGCGCGAGAATGACACCGAAAAGGTCGTATTTACAGTCAGTGATACAGGTATTGGAATTCCGAAGAAGGACCTGCCACGTATCTTTGAGCGTTTTTACCGGGTGGACAAAGGTCGCTCGCGTAACTCTGGCGGAACGGGGCTGGGATTGTCGATCGTCAAGCACTTGGTCGATTTGCATCATGGCACCCTTTCGGTGGAAAGTGAGCTTGGATTGGGTACCACATTTACAGTTGAATTACCGCTATTGCAACAGGAAGAATGAACTAGAACATTTTTTACATTCTGTTAACAATGCCGTGATAAAATAAACGGGTGTCGCATGAGTATGGAAAAAGTTTCAGGATTTTGACCAATGCGCCTTTAACAGGTAAACAGGAGATGAAGTTATTTATGGGACAACGCTTGCTGGTTATTGAGGATGAACCAACGCTTGCCAGATTGCTATCCTACAATTTAATACAAGAAGGCTTCGAAGTGGATACGGAGGATCATGGCAGTGCCGGGTTTGAGAAAGCCTCCAGAGAGTCCTACGATTTGATCCTGCTGGATTTGATGCTACCGGGAATGAACGGACTGGACATTCTGAGCAGACTTCGCCATCAGGGGCTGACGACGCCTATTATTATCTTAACGGCCAAAAACGGTGAAGCCGAGGTTGTCCAAGGGCTGAAGTCGGGTGCGGATGATTACATCACGAAGCCTTTTGGCGTTTCTGAGCTGTTGGCCCGCGTGACGGCTGTGCTGCGAAGAACTTCCGGTGGGGATGAAGGAGTGTTGTCTGATCAGAAGGATAGCTCCAAAATTCAATTGGGGGAGCTGGAGATTTACCCTGAAAAATATGAAGTCATTCTTGGAGGTCAGTCCATCAGCCTTAGACCCAAGGAATTTGAGGTGCTTCTTTATTTGTCCCGCAAGCCGGGTGTGGTATTAACCCGAGATGATCTGATGAATGCTGTTTGGGGTTTTGACTACATTGGCGGGCAACGGACCGTGGATGTACACGTCAGTTCCTTACGTAAAAAGCTGGAGCTGGATCCCGACTCGGTTCATATTGATTCGATCCGTGGAGTGGGGTACAAGCTGGTTGTAAATAAAAAAAGAAGCGCTTCTCATTTATTATAAATGAGGAGCGTTTTTCTTTATTCAGGGCAGTGTCCGGGGACCTTTGTGTCCATTTTGTGATTTTACATTTCATTAACAAAACTAGACGCTAGAATCAACAAATGACCGATATGATGTTCCCGTCACTCCAAGTAGTTAAAAAAAAGGGGACTTCAGAACGATGATAACGGAACCAAAGACCCAGCCGAGCTCCACTGCCGTGATTGAACGTGAAGCATACAAGTCGATTACTACCTATGTGCCATGCCGGGAGGTTCCGATCATTGGTACGGATATGTCTTGTAAAGAACTGTTAGCCCTTATGAAAACACAGGAAGATATTCCTTGTGTCATTGTTGTGGATAAAAATGATCTTCCATTGGGCATTATTATGAGAGATGCGTACAATCGCCATTTTACGGGCAGATTTGCTGCGGCGTTGTTCTATGACAAGCCTGCGGCCCTATTTGCCGACCCCGATACATTAATTGTGGATCTGAAAAGCCAAGCATCGGACATTGTGGAACTGGCGATGCTGCGCGAAGATCAGCGTTTTTACGACTGTGTGTTGATTAAGGAAGGAACACGGTTACTCGGCGTACTCACGATTCGTGATATCCTGTCCGTCGTGCAGCGAATGCAAAGAGAAGCAGATGAAGAGCGGGGCGATGTGATTCGGCATAGCTATGACGGAGTCCAGCGTATTCAGCTCACTGTGCTGGATGCAGCTAAAGAGGCCGATGACAGTGTGCGGCTAACCCGCTCAATGAGTGAATTATCCCGCCGTGGCAAAGTAGAACTGGAGGATGTTTTGCTCTCCTATCGTGCAGTCACGGAGCAAATGAAGCGTCAGCATGAGCAGATGTCGGCGTTGACCCAATCGCTGAATGACATTGCGGGCATGGCCTCATCCATTCGTGCACTAGCAGATCACAGCGGACTGCTGGCGATCAACGCATCCATTGAAGCGGCGCATGCTGGCGAACACGGACGAGGCTTCCAGATTGTGTCTCAGGAGGTGCGAAATATGTCACTCCAGACGAAAGCCTTTTCCACACAGATTACAGGTTTACTTACTCATATTGAGCAAATGCTGCGTGACACCACCGAACTGACGGATACGAGTATGCAGCAGATTCATACAGGCTCTCAATATATTTCTGCTGGAACACAAACTTTTGCCAAACTACTACAGGCTGTTGATGAAATTGAAGCCAAAAACAGCGAAATGTCTCGTTCCGCAGAGGAAGCGGCTTTGAAGGCAGCTGAAATTGCGCAGGAGCTTGAGCTCATGCTGAGTTCTTGATCATTTTACATACCGTTAACAAATCCACCACACTAAATTTACACACAGCTTATATAATCTTCATATTGTGCAAATCAGGTGCAATGCTTGAGGATCATAACTGCAACACGAAGGAGATCATAAATCCATGAATGATTCCGTAATCCGGATTGATAAGCTGAATTTATATTATGAGAAATTTCACGCGCTGAAACATATAAACCTCGATATTCCTGAAAAAACGGTAACTGCCTTTATCGGCCCGTCCGGCTGCGGCAAATCGACCCTGCTGCGTACGCTGAACCGGATGAATGACATGATACCGGGAACGCGTATTGAAGGCACCGTGAGTATCGCAGGTCAGGATATATACGGCGATACTATGGAAGTAGAAACTCTGCGTAAGCAGGTGGGAATGGTTTTTCAACAGCCTAACCCGTTTCCCAAATCGATTTATGATAACGTGGCCTACGGTCCGCGTCTGCATGGAGTTCGGCAAAAGGACAAGTTGGACGAATTGGTCGAGCAAAGCCTGCGGCAGGCGGCACTCTGGGAAGAGGTCAAGGACTTTTTGAAGCGTTCAGCTCTGAGCTTGTCCGGTGGACAACAGCAGCGGTTGTGCATTGCCCGGGCGCTTGCTGTACAGCCAGATATTTTGCTTATGGACGAGGCGACATCTGCGCTGGATCCGATCTCCACGATGAAAATTGAAGAACTGGTTCAGGAATTGCGAGACACGTATACCATTGTCATGGTGACGCATAACATGCATCAGGCAGCGCGTGTGTCTGGTAGAACTGCGTTCTTTTTGAATGGTGTTGTGGTGGAAGCGGCGGACACACAGACGATGTTTTCCACGCCGCAAGATCCACGTACGGAAGATTATATTTCAGGGCGATTTGGCTAAAGCCTACCAGATGAATATGCCAGAAGGGGTGACTTCGAAATGATACGTAGAAAAGGTTTTGATGAAGGATTAGACGAACTGAGAGCCGTACTGCGCGAAATGGGTGCACACGTTTCGAAGGCGCTCGATCAGGCCATTGAATGTTTGCAGACCAAAAATACAGAATTGGCTCAGCAGGTGGTCAAAAATGATGCATCCCTCAATACGCTGGAAGAGAATATTCTCGATATGGGTTCCAAGCTCATTATTACCCAGCAGCCGGTAGCGAAGGATTTGCGCCGAATCATTGTTGCATTTAAAATTTCCAGTGATCTGGAACGAATGGGCGATTTGGCACTTGATATTGCTAAGGTGACCCTTCGTCTGGAAGGGCAGCAGATCATTAAGCCGCTGGTGGATATTCCGCACATGGCTTCCATTGTTAAAGAAATGATTGACGATGCGATCAAATCCTATTTGGATGAAAATACAGATCTGGCCTACAAAATGGCCAAAGAGGATGATCGTGTGGATTCCATGTATAGCCACATGATCAGCGATCTGTACGCCTTCATGGTAGAAAAGCCGGCAGAGGCTTCACAAGCCATGCTGCAACTGCTTGTAGGACGATACATTGAACGAATTGGTGACCATGCTACGAATATCGGTGAAAGCACTGTATATCTCGTGACAGGGGAGAGACCAGATTTGAACCAGTAGAGCTTTCAGGTATATAGCGGTTGTTTCTGACCCAGACTTGTCTTTGAGCAAAAGGCAAATTTGGTTAGGAAGCAGCCGTTTTTTTCTGAAAAAGGAGTCTTGTATGTTAAGATAGGAAGAGGAATGCGTAAAACGTAAGAACGTTACGAATGCATTGATGAACTTGCGAGGTGCTAAATGGATAAACTCATGCTTATAGATGGTAACAGTATCATTTACCGGGCGTTTTTTGCTATGCCACCGTTAACGAATTCGAGCGGGCAGCAGACGAACGCGGTGTACGGATTTACGACGATGTTATTGCGGCTCTTGGAGGAGCACAAACCAACACATATGCTGGTTGCCTTCGATGCCGGTAAAATAACGTTTCGCCATAAGGGATACGAGGATTACAAAGGTGGACGGGAGAAAACCCCGCCAGAGCTGTCCCAGCAATTTCCGTTGCTGAAAGAGCTATTGACCGCTTTTGGCATTGCCCAGTTTGAACTGGATGGCTATGAGGCGGACGATATTATAGGGACCCTCTCCAAGACAGCGGACGAAGCAGGCTTCAATGTGCTGGTCGTGACCGGGGACAAGGATATGCTTCAATTGGCTTCAGACCATGTCACAGTCGGCTTGACTCGCAAAGGGGTTACTGAAGTGGAGACGTATGGACCTGAGCAAATTCAGGAACGATATGGGCTGAAGCCGCTGCAAATTATTGATCTTAAGGGCCTGATGGGCGATACGTCGGACAATATTCCTGGTATTCCCGGCGTGGGTGAAAAAACAGCGCTCAAGCTGCTGCATCAATACGGTTCAGTCGAAGAAGTGCTGGCGCACACGAATGAGCTGAAGGGCAAAATGAAAGAACGCGTTGAGACACATGCTGACGATGCGCGAATGAGCAAAGATTTGGCGACCATTTATCGGGACGTAACGTTGGACAAGCAGCTGGAAGATGTGGCCTTCGGCGGGCTGCAAGCAGAAACAGCCGGGCCAGCTCTGGCGAAGCTGGAGTTCAAGTCCTTGCTGGAACGTTTATCTTTTTCAGGTGAGGTTGGCAGTACTGGGGTAGACGTAGAGGAAGCCGCGGCTGACGTAACAGTGCTGGATGAGCAGCGGATTAGCGAATTGGTAGAAGTGTTGGATCATGTGGATGTGCTGCATGTTGAGACGCATGGCGATAATCCGCATCATGCTGACATCGTAGGTCTGATATTTGCCGCAACGGGACAGCAGTTTTTTATGACACTGGATGTACTGCAAAGCGATACAGCTACACCTATTCGCGAATGGCTTGCTGACCCTGAACGCAAAAAACGCGGTCATGATCTGCATCGTACGGATTTGGCTTTACACTGGCATGGAATTGAGTTTGCAGGTGCCGAGTTTGATGTGCAATTGGCAGGATACTTGCTGGACCCAACTGATGCAAACCAGACATTGAGCGGATTGGCAGCCAAATATGGCTTGTCTTCGATCCGTCCTGACGAAGAAGTGTTCGGCAAAGGAGCTAAATATAAAGTTCCTGACGTGGATGTACTGTCTGATCATGTGGCGCGTAAGGCAGCGGTGATTGAAGCTTTGGTGCCTGTGCAGCAGGCTGAGTTGGAGAAAACGGAAATGCACAAGCTGTTTCATGAGCTGGAGATGCCGTTGTCCCGCATTTTGGCGGATATGGAGAAGCAGGGCATTTTGGTGAACGTAGAAGAACTGCGTGCTTTGGGTAAAGAATTTGAAGCCCAGATCGCAACGTTGGTGAACGAGATCTACAGCATTGCCGGAGTAGAGTTCAATCTGAATTCGCCTAAGCAGTTGGGTGAGATTTTGTTTGATAAACTGGGTTTACCTGTCATTAAAAAGACGAAAACGGGGTACTCGACCGATGCGGAGGTACTGGAAAAGCTGGCCCCCTATCATGATATTGTACAAAACATTTTGCAGTACCGTACCATTGCCAAACTCCAATCGACGTATGTTGAAGGATTGCTTAAAGAAATTTCGGAGAAAACGGGTAAGGTGCATACGTATTTCCGGCAGACGGTTGCAGCAACTGGACGCTTGAGTAGTCAATTTCCGAATTTGCAAAACATTCCGATTCGTCTTGAAGAAGGTCGCAAAATCCGCAAAGTATTTGTTCCGTCCGAACCGGGCTGGTCTATTTTGGCGGCAGACTACTCACAGATTGAGCTGCGGGTGCTGGCTGATATTTCGGATGATGAACGTTTGAAGGAAGCCTTTGTCCACGATATGGACATTCACACCAAGACCGCATCCGATGTGTTCGGTGTAGCAGCGGAAGATGTGGACTCCAATATGCGGCGTTCTGCGAAGGCAGTCAACTTTGGGATTGTCTACGGGATCAGTGATTATGGTCTGTCACAAAATTTGAATATTACGCGGAAGGAAGCGGCTCGCTTTATCGACCAGTATTTTGATGTGTTCCAAGGCGTTCGCCGTTACATGGATGATATTGTGAAGGATGCGAAGCGGGACGGCTACGTAAAAACGCTGTTGGAACGCAGACGCTATTTGCCGGAGATTAACGCCAGCAATTTCAACCTGCGTTCATTCGCCGAGCGTACAGCGATGAATACGCCGATTCAAGGCACCGCAGCCGATATTATCAAGTTGGCGATGGTACAGATGGATAAAGCGCTACGTGAACGTAATCTTCGTAGCAGAATGCTGCTCCAAGTACATGATGAGCTTGTATTCGAGGTTCCGCCTGAGGAAATGGAAACGATGAAAGAGCTTGTCCCGGCTACCATGGAAGCTGCATTAAAGCTGGCTGTGCCGCTCAAAGCCGAAGTAAGCTATGGCAGCAATTGGTATGAGGCCAAATAAGATATTTCAATGAGTAGATAGTCCCAATTTGACGCTGCTTCCGTTATAATATAGGGTGAGGTGAAGACATCATGCCGGAATTACCGGAAGTAGAAACCATTAAACGAACGCTAAACGAGCTTATCGTTGATAAACATATAGATCATGTCACTGTGAATCTGCCGCGGATCATTCAACGGCCCGATGATATCCACGCTTTTGCCATGGAATTGGCTGATCACCGGATTACAGGGGTGGAGAGACGCGGAAAGTTTCTGCGGATTTTGCTGGACGGGCTGGTGCTGGTCTCCCATCTTCGAATGGAAGGACGATATGGATTATATTCACAACATGATCCTGTGGAAAAGCATACCCATGTCATCTTTCATTTTAAAGATGGTACGGAGTTGCGTTATCAGGATGTGCGCCAGTTTGGCACGATGCACTTATTTCCAGCAGGACAGGATTTGCTGGAAAAGCCGCTGAACAAACTTGGTCTGGAACCGATGGACGAGGCCTTTACACCAGAAATGCTGCGTGCCGCTGTTGGAACTCGTTCGACTTCGATCAAGGCAGCGCTGTTAAACCAGTCATATGTGGTGGGCATCGGGAATATCTATGTAGATGAATCGTTGTTTAAGGCGGGGATTCATCCAGCACAGCCAGCCAAAAGCCTAACGGATAGCCAATTTCATGTCTTGCATGAAGCTATTGTCTCCACGCTAGGTGCGTCCATTCAGGTTGGAGGCTCGTCCATTAAATCATTCGTGAATGGACAGGGCGAAGCGGGCGACTTCCAGCATCAATTGCAAATCTATGGACGTAACGCGAAGCCTTGCATCAACTGTGGTACATTGATCGAAAAATCTGTCGTAGCCGGACGGGGCACACATCATTGTCCGGTCTGCCAGCCTCTGCGCTAAACAAGCACAGTCACCCCAAGCCCATCCCTCTCATATATTGTTCCAAGTACCAATACTGCGGAGGGTTTCGGTTGTTATAAGGCCCTGCCTTCGCAATGGGAGGGAATTGGAGTGGCTAATCATTGGGGAGCCCTGCTGTTACTGGCATTTGCGCTAAGTTTGGACAGTTTCGGAGTCGGTGTTACATATGGTCTGCGCAAAATGAAAATTCCACTGTTGTCGATTGCTATCATCTCCGTATGTTCAGGTTTGGTGATCGGCATATCCATGCAATTGGGCGCATTACTATCTCGTGCCCTGTCTCCTGTATATACTACCGTTTTCGGTGCTGTCATCCTGATCTGTATCGGCTGTTACTCTTTGATTCAAGCTCTGCACCGCAAAGAGGATTTGCCAGAGGATTCAGTGGAGCCCTCTCGGGGTTTGCTTCTTACAAAACAGACTGATCCAGCGAGCAGATCTGTTCTTGGGGAGAAGAAGGGTGTAGAGAATGCTGATACCGAGTCTTTCCCTAGCTCAAGAAAAGATCTGTCGGCAGAAGCTTCTGTGGAGCAGCAGGAACGAACAGTATTTTCTCTGGAGCTTCGCAAATGGGGGCTTGTTATTCGGATTCTTCGAAGCCCGTCTGCTGCGGATATGGACCGTTCCGGCAGTATATCTGCTACCGAAGCGGTTTGGCTGGGTATTGCATTATCGGTCGATGCGTTCGGAGCGGGACTCGGGGCAGCTATGCTTGGTTTTCAGCCACTGTCTACTGCGCTGGCTATTACGTTATTCAGTGGAACATTTTTGATTGCAGGGATGAAGGCAGGCTTTTTTCTATCAGCATTTCGATTTATGAAGGCGCTGGGTGTATTGCCGGCATTATTACTGATTATGATGGGCATATTGAAGCTGTTATGAGGTGAAAGAGCATGAATATCGGATTAACCGGAGGTATTGCTACCGGAAAAAGCACCGTGTCGGCTCTTTTGGTCGCCAAAGGTGCGCTGCTGATCGACGCAGATGCCATTGCCCGGGAAGTGATGCTTCCGGGGCATCCGGTGTTGGCGGCGGTCATTCAGCATTTTGGACAAGCTATAGTGAACAGTGACGGAACTCTGCTTCGCAAAAAACTGGGGGAGATTGTATTCGGAGACCCTGCCCAGCGGCAGGCACTTAACGATATTACACATCCTGCTATTCGTGAGGAAATGCGTATGCGCATGGAAGCATTTGAACGGGAACAGCCGGACAAGCTTGTTTTGGCAGATATTCCGTTACTGTACGAGTCGGGGCTTGAGAGCTTGTACGAGGAAATTATGGTTGTGTACGTACCACGTGATATTCAGCTCCAGCGTCTGGTGCTCAGAGACGGTCTGACGGAGGAGCAAGCTGGACTTCGGCTGTCCGCACAAATGGATATTGAGCAAAAGAAAAGCTTGGCCGATATCGTTATTGATAATAGTGGAACACAGACTGAGACGAAGCGACAAATTGATCAATTTTGGCAGCGGAAGGGACTTGCATGAATATTTTGCGAAAGAAAAGAGTCCTGCTCATTTTGTTTGTCGGGTTTGTCCTGATTCTATTCCTTAATTCAAATTGGATGTCCTGGTTCTATCCAATTCAATATAAGGATGAGATTCGGCAGTATTCACAGACGTATGAAGTAGACCCATTTTTGGTGGCGTCTATTATCCGTGTAGAAACCAATTTTAAAACCAGTAAGCAGTCACATAAGGGGGCGCTAGGGCTGATGCAGATTATGCCGAATACGGCAAATTGGATTATGGACAGCGCCCAGATTCAAAAGGTTCCGCTGGACAGTGTCAAGCACGAGCCTGGCACCAATATTGAGCTGGGAACCTGGTATTTGCATAACCTATCCATAAAGTTTCAGGATAATCCTGTAGCAATCGTAGCTGCTTACAATGCAGGGCCGGGTAAAGTTCAAGAGTGGCTGGATAAGGGAGTGTGGGATGGAAAAGAAGAGTCCATCAAGCAAATCCCTTTTGGTGAAACACGACATTATGTACAGCGGGTCATTTATTACTACAGGCAATACACGAAAATTTATAATGATTTTTAAATCCAAGTTAATGACATGATGAGCTTTTCGCTTTAAAATGAAAAAAGCGTTGGACAGGCTGTTTTTACCAGCCCATCCAGACACTTTTTCTTGTTATTTTTGCATTATTACCGCGATTATTGGTATTGACCTGCCAATTGTTGTTCGGCGATCGTTACGAGGCGTTTTGTGATGTAGCCCCCGATCGAACCGTTCTCATAGGAAGTCATATTACCTTGGTATCCATCTTGAGGAATGCTGATACCCAACTCTTGAGCGATTTCAAATTTCATTTGCTCCAGAGCGCCGGAGGATCTGCTGACTACCAGATTGTTGGAGTTGCCATTGTTTCCTTGTGCCATTGTTGTTCACCTCCTCGCGATATGGTAAACATATTATGATCTGTTTTGACAAAATTATTACTAAAAGTCTTCGGGAATTTATTGGAAAAAGAAAGTGGTGAGATTATGAAATGTCCGTATTGTGCCTACAATGGCACGAAAGTGCTGGATTCGCGACCTGCGAATGATAACAAGTCCATCCGTCGCCGCCGTGAATGTGAGCAGTGTGCCAGGCGTTTTACCACCTTTGAAATGGTGGAGGAAACCCCTCTCATGGTCATCAAAAAAGACGGCAGCCGTGAAGAGTTTAGTCGTGATAAAATGCTGCGCGGTCTCATTCGAGCCTGCGAGAAGCGTCCAGTATCCGTCGAGCAACTGGATATGATCGTATCCCAGGTGGAGAACGCTATCCGCAACACAGCAGCCACAGAAGTGGATAGCCAGCAGATTGGTGAGCTGGTCATGGAACAGCTTTACCCAGTGGATGAAGTCGCCTACGTACGTTTTGCGTCCGTCTATCGTCAGTTTAAAGACATCAATATGTTTATGAAGGAACTGAAAACACTGTTATCTAAAGATACAGCCAGCGACTGATCGCTGACTGTATCTTTTCTGGGCCATGAAGGGAGAAAATTATATTTTTTTATAAAAGTATTGACACAGGGTTAAATATTTTATATGATATAGAAGTCGCTTGAAACGTTGATAAAACTTGCTTATGATGGGGCCTTAGCTCAGCTGGGAGAGCGCATCGCTGGCAGCGATGAGGTCAGGGGTTCGATCCCCCTAGGCTCCACCAAAATTTTATTATGGACTCTTAGCTCAGTTGGTAGAGCAGTTGACTCTTAATCAATTGGTCCAGGGTTCGAGTCCCTGAGAGTCCATCCTTTTAGAAAAACGGCAGAGATGCCGTTTTTTTGTTGTTTATAGATCTATTCCCAGTCTAACCGAGAACAGTTATGAGTTGAATGAGCGCGTAACTGAATGCACAGAAAACAGATCCTACAGGGAAATAGACGTCTTTTTTGAATTGCAACCCATTATTCACGAGTGCAAGGACTAGTTATTTGCAGACATGGGCTGCCCATTGACGAACTCTCAGAACAATGCGGACTGTCTGTAGACCGCATTAAGAAAATCGTATACTCAAAAAAAATGTACCCTTTTATCTTTCGATGGATTTTTTATCAGCATATTCAAAAGAAGTGTGGAAAAAACATCATTGTTTAACGCTCACTGACATAATTGGCAAGGATTTCGAGATACTCGTCATTCACCAATTTTCTTGGGGCGAATACGGCTGTTAAAAAAGTTAGATATTTTGAACGCGCGATTTTTTCATCCATCATGGAGTGGTCGGCTTCAGGTAAATGAATCACGGACAGCAGTTCTGGAGGTATTTTCTGGCGATAGACTCGCTCGGTATCCTTTGCATCGACATTAATATCTTTTCCAGCCAGAACCAAGAGTACAGGAGTATGGAAGTGACTTAATTCTTCGGTGGAATCAGACAGAAAATTTTTGCGTATAAAGCTCCATCTTTCTTTGGAAATCATATCGTCAGGATCGGCTATGCTTAGATATTCTTCATAAGAAGCCTGTCTTTTCAGTAACTGTAGAATCTCTTGATCGTAGTTCAATGTCTTTTGAATTTCTTGCGGAGTAACTCCTTCTCGCTCCAGTTCTTTTCTGGTATTAAATTGTCCTTGGGAAATCCAGTTCACGGCAGGCGATACAAGGATGCTGAATGCAATATCATGCTCCTCTTTAACGATCTTCGGAATGACCCATCCTGCTTGACTGGCTCCCCATAGGCCGATTTTTTGCTTATCAATCATAGGTAAGCTTCTTGCCCAGTCTATTGCATATCGGATCTCCTGTGCGCGGTCCTCCATGCTTTGGGCGAGCCAGTTACCAGGAGCGCTGTTAATACCGGGCTTATTCAGTGACAAGGAGGCATAACCCTTGGAAGCGAACTTTTCCCACAGTGGTTTGTATCCATCATCATAGGTGTCATTAATAGGACCATCCCCATGGACAAAAACAACCAATCCAACCTTTCCCGAGTAGTTCTTAGGCAAAGTTAATGTACCTGTTAACAGCCCTTTAGGTGTCGTGATTTGTATTTTTTCTTCTGTCATCTTGTAAGAATTTTGATATAGAACAATGAGTACCGATACAACAGCCAGAGCTGCCGTAATACCAAAAGTAAGCTTGAGTGTTTTTTTCAATGATGCTCTCTCCTCGAATGCAGGTTCTCTTTCCAACTCATCAGATGCCATACAGGCTCCTTGAACCAAAAATGCCGTAACCCATTATATTTGGATTGTTTTACTTCAAACGCCAGTTGGTGATACAAACGGATAGCCCCTTGGTTCTTATGCGCTACGTGAAGTGTCAATGCATGAAAACCAGATTCAACCGAAAATTGCTGTGCGAAAGCTACAAGATGGCGTCCTATTCCCTGATTACGATGACTTGAACGAATCGCCAAATGATCAATGTAACACTCATTTGCAGCGGGGGTATACTCTAGCGCATGCATACCTGCCAAAAATTTAAATACATTGAAACAACCAAACTGTTTTAGCAGCGGAGTCAAA
Organism: Paenibacillus sp. SEL3; assembly: GCF_054602585.1. Lineage (NCBI taxonomy): Bacteria > Bacillati > Bacillota > Bacilli > Caryophanales > Paenibacillaceae > Paenibacillus > Paenibacillus sp. SEL3. The sequence continues at coordinate 5,036,511 of NZ_CM137725.1, forward strand.
GAAATGGGGTTTGTTTCAGGAAGTGAAGAGTAGGAGGGTTTCCATTTAAGGGAAAGAACACCGATAACTTCTTCGTTTTCTTTAGCTACAAATTGTTTCATAGATGTAGAATAAGGATTTTGAACCCAAACCTGCATTAACAACTGCTGTATAGCTTGATCCTTTAGTGTAACAAGAGATTGGAATTTTGCTTTAAACGATTCGACTAAAAGACTGCAAACAGCTTCATTGTCTTGTTTTTGGTATGCAACAATGTCAAAAGATTTTGCACTCATGTAACACCCTCCAAGATTTATTCTACTTTGACTTGAATTTCATATTGTAGCTTGTTGTTGTCGAACATCGAAAGATAAGATTTTTCTACTAGAATGATCTTGCTTTGGCAGTTATATTGGTGATGAGCTACATATCGTTCCATTTGTTTGATTTCATAATCAATCTCAGGTTCTTCAATGACGGAAAGATGCTTATAAAGATAGTTGCCTTCTTCCAGAATATAGTCAGCCACATCCGCCGTTTCATAACACAGCTTCAACTGTCCAGCATCAGACAAGTAATGCAGGTCATTTTCAAATAATCGAGGTGGGGCAGGGCGGTGTTCAAATAGGTTTCCGGCAGTGAACTCTTGACCATTCTCCAATGCAAACCATAGCTTTAAATGACGGGGACCTAATCGTTTGACTTGATACTCATCGCCCTGCTGGGTCCGATTATTATATTCTTCTAACACTTTGTGAATAAACTGTTCATGCATCTTTAAGTTAGCTATTTCAGCTTGTACTTTTTGCAACGAATGCTCTAAAAGCTGGTTATAATCATCGGCAGCATAGGAAGTCATACATTCTTGAATCTGACCGACAGGGACATTTAATTTACGTAGTAATAAAATATGCGATAGCTGATAAATCTCATGAAGCCCGTACATCCGATATTGATTTTCTTCAGTATGTGATGGATAGAGGATTCCCTTTTCTTCAAAATATCGCAGTTGATGTACAGATACATTCATAAGCTGAGCAAGCTGGCTGATCGTAATGTGTTCTTTCAATGAGAGGACTCCTTACTGATATTTGAATAACTCCACTATAAACCTTAGGTCAGACCTAGGGTCAATAGAAAATATCAAACAAATCTTGGATAGGCGTAGGTGTCGAGCATTTGATGCCCACACCAAGGGGGAGACTGGAGAGTTTACCTGTCGGTGATAACCCGTTATAATCATAAGATTAGTGAGCATAAACAAGATGCTCAGGATGAAGGTTAGAATGGGGAAATCATGTTGAAAACTTTTAAAAAGGTATACATTGAGATAACGAGCATTTGCAATCTCGCATGCAGCTTTTGTCCTCAAACACAGCGTGTCAAAAAATTTATTGATCCGGAAGTCTTTCGAAATGTGCTTGATCAGGTCAAACCACATACAGATTATATCTATTTGCATGTAAAAGGAGAGCCGTTGCTCCATCCGAAAATTGATCTTTTACTGGAAAGTGCTCATGAGAAAGGCTTAAAGGTCAATATTACCACTAATGGTACCTTGCTGCCGAAGACCGGACATAAGCTGCTTGGGCAACCAGCGCTGCGTCAGATGAACTTCTCTCTCCATAGTTTTGACGGACATGAAGGCTCCGTGGATCGAGAAGGATATTTGGGTAATATTTTCACGTTTGTAAGAGAAGCGGTGAAACACAATGTCATTATTTCGTTCCGTCTCTGGAACTTGACTGAAGATAATTTGACTAATGTGCAGCGTCAGCGCAATCGGGAAACACTTGAACGACTGGAGCAAGAGTTTGGACTGGACTATCGGATTGAGGAAAAGGTGATACCGGGTAGTGGGGTCAAAATCGCACCAAACGTTTATTTGAATCAGGACCACGAATTTGAATGGCCGAGCCTCAGTGCCCCGGAAGATGACGGAAAAGGCTTTTGCCATGCACTCCGTAGCCAAGCAGCGATATTGGTGGATGGAACGGTGGTCCCTTGCTGTCTGGATGGAGAAGGTGTCATTAATTTAGGTAATGTGCATGAGCAATCTTTTTCCGACATTGTGGAAGGGGAGCGTGCAAACCGTCTGTACTTCGGGTTCTCCAAAAGAGAAGCGGTAGAAGAGTTATGCCGAAAATGCGGGTACCGCAAACGATTTGGAACATAGCCATACAGGTAGAGCTTTAATCGACAGTAGAATGAATCGCAAGAAAGATAGCCCTTTTGCAGGGCTTTTTTACTTATATTTTGATATATACATACATAATTAATGGTTTTAAACTATTCAGAGGAAGTTGGATATATTCGATTGCTTGTGAGAATGATTATCAATTATAATAAATTTAATTCTGATAGGACGGAATAAGAACTGAAGGAACGGTTTGGATGGGGGCTGAGCGGTAGTAATGAAGTTGAACGATCACATTTTGCTGTGGAATCATGTTTTTATACAGGTGATGGATGTTCGTCATAGGAAGATCGAAAAAGGAGAGGAGCTTCGAGCCTATCGACTTCCTGCCAGTGCGTTCTTATATGCCGTGCGTGGAAGTCCACGGGTACGGTTGGATAACAGTATTCACAGGATAGAGCGTTTCCATGTACTGCATGGCGGAAAAGGAATGTGCCTGAGTATCCTGGCGGAGGATGTGCTTGAATATTACATCATTTTGTACAGGGCGACGTTGGCCCTGCCTGATCGCAAAGAGATAGCACAATTGCTGGAAAAGGAAAATCCCTTTCAGAATCAGTATGCTTTCGCACCACATTACCCGCTGTCCCTGTACGAGAAAGTGAAGCTGTTGGAGCAAGAATGGCGTGGAGCTTCTGGACTTGGCAAACTGCATGTTAAAGCCTTGTTTCATCAATTTGTATACGAGTTGTTGCAGCAGTTGTATTGGCAGGGCATCGAACCTCTTAAGCCCGACCTTGTATCGCAGGCTCATGCACGGAAGAGTTAAAATAACGGCCATGATGATTATGCTGTGTTTATCATTGATGCTGGGAGCTTGCTCGGCTCCGACGAATACAAATGGAAGTTCGCAAACGAAGGCTAATCATACAGCGACAACATCCAACAGCGATGGACAAGCGGCAGTGCAAGCACTGGATAAATTCCGTAGAATCAGTGAAATCTTTGGCAAGCAGAAAGAAGCCGAGCAGTGGATTACTGAATACGAGAAGAAAGCTGCAGAGGCCAGAACGAAAATTCAAGGTATCGTTAAGGACGGAGAGACGGTTTCAATTGTACAAGTCGCCAATAAATCGATATATGTTTTGGCAGCGAAAGGCGGCAATTACGGAAGTCCGACCATTTATCAGATGCTAAAGCTGCCACCTACCAAGAAGGCATTGAATATGAAAGAAGGATTTGAAAATATTTCACTTGAGGTTTTACCCGAGTATATGGGAGATCACATCTTTGTATACGGTTCAGAAGATGAAGGGGCTAATCAGATTCTGCATAGTGAGCTATGGAAAGGCCTTCAGCTGGATACCATAGTTAATCTCTTATTAGCCCACAAAAAATTAAAGGATGTACAAGTAACATCTCCTATCTAAACAAGGGGAAGCTTTTAGAATTTCAAGCTGTGATAGTCATATAGACAAAATCCGCTTAACACAAAGATTCCTAAGTGTTTGGCGGATTTTATCATGTCTATATTTCTTCTTCTCTGTATGTTTTGGTGTATCTTTGAAATTCAGATTTTTGATTATCGTAATAATCAGCTCTCGTCCAAAAAATAATTTGAGAGAATGAGTCGGAATGTTCCAAATAAGTGATTAGATATACAATTTTTACTTTATCACTCTCTACCCATACTTCGTATTGCAAGCCTTGATTCCCGTTTATATTGACCTTTACTGGTCCTGTCGAAATAATCCCTTTTCCAGACCTTTTGAGTACTAATTGAGCTGAAAACTCAGCGTAATCTTTTAATGTGATCATTGAGGATTTCTCATACGGCAGTTCAGATTTCCAATCCTTGATGATCGTCATGTATGCATCGTTTTTTTCATACCAAGCTTGAATTAGCGCATCTGGATTAAGAATTAAACCAGTCTTCCATATATAAGGGAGACGAATTTGTTGCGTGGCATCTTCACTTTTAAATGTTTTCAAAATAGTTGTTGAGCGAAGGTCTGGCTTAACTTGTGAGTCGCTTAAGACTTTCAAGGAGCTGGCTATAGTTGCAAATTCGTGATGTTGTTCTACTGCAGAGCCTCCCCTTGAATAGATTAATACTTGAAGATAGTGCTGCTTACTCTCTAACATGGCACTGAAGTAATAGACCTGTTGGCCATTGTATTTCCCGCTATAATCGGCTGTTCTGGCGGTTGTGGAATCAATCTGGATTGGGGTAGTATCCACAGCCTTAAAGTTTTCTAGGCCCAATGCGGAGATTTCTTCACGTTGCTGTACGAATTCGTCGAGCGTCATATTATTTGCAAAAGCTGACTTGGGGACACGGAAAACCAGACCTACATTCTTTTTTTCTTTGTCACAAACACTAAGCACCGAATCCAGTTGTCCCTGTTTAAATTTACGCCAGCCAGCGGGAATGGTAAGAGCCACAAGATCCTTATCCGAGGTAACGGTATGAGGCAGCGACTCTGTGACGGGTAGAACAGGCTGACTTTCTTTGTCTACAACTGTTGTACTATGAGTCGCATTGTCTACATCAGAATTTGTTTGGACTGCAGTTGCAGCATTTTTTGAGGTGCAGCTGGTAAGCATGAGCACTGCGATCAGTGCAATAACATAAAATCGGAAATGCGCAAAATTGAATTTCATGGAAATAACTCCCTCTGTTTCATATTTACAAAGGAAATTTTACCTTTTTATAAAATTATAAAAAAGAGGCGTTTGTCCTGTTTTACGTAGCTCAGTCGCTTATGGTAGTCGTTACTGAACATTGTTGACAGAGGTTGAGGAGGCACTAGAGTTGAAATTAATAACTTCAACGACTACTGTCGCGCCAACAATCAGGCCTGTATTTATAATTAGGTTTGTAGCAGAAAGCGTTGTTAAGCCGCCTCGCTGCAACGTCCCATTTACAAAAACATTGTAGTATCCGCTACTAGTCGGAACAACAAGACTGTTTGCCGAGACTGAAGTACCACTATCATTTGTAAAACTTTGTGCTGGGATGGTGAGTCACTCCACCTAATATATTACCAAGCACGACAATAGCTGTGTAACGATTAACCACTGGAGTGACATTGATACTTGTTGTGATAGCAATGTTTCCAGATACGATACTGTCTGCTTCCAGATAGATTTGAATAATAGACATAGGAATTCCTCATTCCTAATACTCCAGATAAATATAATAGTTTATGTGAATACTCTAGATATGGATTGGATGGGGAGGAGTCTTCTAATTATTTCTCTTTGTTCAAGCTTCTTTGGGCCCGGGTTACTATTCGCTTCGTTTCTTTAGTATCCGAAGCCATCAGCCATGCATTACAAACTTGAAGAACCCATTCCGGGCTGGTTTTGCTGGCATCATTCAACCAATTGCCAACGGAGTCCTGGACATATTTGACCGGATCGGACTGAACAGCCTCCAAGAGCGGAAGAGCCAACTCGGGATGTTCTTTTAGTTCAGGGATGTGCTTGGCCCAAACGCCTTGTGGTCGGGTTAATTCAATGGCAAAACGACGTATGTTAGCATCCTCATCTCGCACCCAACTGTCTAACAGGGCAAGCCCTTCAAGCAGTTGCAAGGATATGGATTCTCTCACGGCCATCCAGGCTATTTCACGTACTCCGAAATGGGAATCCGCTGCAAAGGGGCGAATGCCAGCCAATTTTTCCTCTACACTTAAACAGGGATCAACCCCGATGATGTAGGCAGCCCAGCAGCGAATGCTGTCTGAAAGATGCGAGGCCATCGCATCAAAGATGCGAATACGTTCTTCTATCGCTTGTTGCTCAAACACATGAAGCCACGCTCGCGCGATTGCGGGTATCATTTTCATGATCTTCTTTTCCTTCAGCTCATTCAATTCGGTCAGGAAGACATCGGATGATTGCTGCAAGCCAAATTCATCAAGAGTATTTTGTAATAGTACAACATGATCGACAGCCAGCCATTCGGTGAGATTCACCGTCTGAAGCCGCTCTTGCTGTAGCAGCTGAAGCACATCACTAGGAATATCTGACCCTTTGCGAGCACCTTTTCGTTGTAACATTTCATCCACTCCATATCGTAAATTGTCTGATAGGTATACGATACTTTTTTGGGTTGGAGTATAGATGTAATGTAGTTTACAACTTCACTAACTTTTCGCGATGGATGTAAATCGTCTTAAAGCCGGTTTTAATGACCTTTTCTTTGACAAGCTCCTGAAGAGCAGCTGTTACAGCCTCACGGGTGGCCCCGACCAGATTCGCAATTTCTTGATGAGAGAGAGGGAAATTGATTTTGCAATACTCATCACGGCTTTGGAGGGCGAACTGATCGGACAATTTCAGAAGAATATACAAAATTTTATCCTGTAAATTTCCCAAAGCTAAATGCTGGGCCAGACTGCTCATTCCTGAAATTCGGTCACTTAACACCTTGATCATGTTCATCATGAACCTGGGATGTTCTATTAAAAAATGCTCGAATCGGTCTTTGTCCATACGGCAGATATCGCATTCTTCTATCGTTTCTATATACATCTCCCTTGTTCCTAGTGAAATCATATCCATTTCACCAAATACATTTCCCTCGCGGAGGATATCCAAAGTAAATTGCTTCCCGTCAGCATTTAGCTTATATAGACGTACTTTGCCCTTTTTCACAAAATAAAGTCCCTCGGAAAAGGCCTCTGGAGTTTGTATAAAGTTTTTTTTCGGTATAGTCGTAATGGAGGTCATTTGATCCATTTCAATTAAATCTTCTAATGAGAGACTATGAAGCAAATTAAATTGGGACAAATATTGAATGCTATTCATATGTTCTCCTTTTCGGTTGCACAGGGTATACAGAATCATAATACAATTATAGCTTCTATAAGGTATTTTGACCTCTATTACTCACTTGTTTGCGATAGAGTGAATAATGAATTTTGGGGAATCTGTTGGATTTATATAAAAGAGAGGTTGGTATAAAATAGATATACATGATTAATAGTAGATACATAAAGAGTGAGGTAATAACCATGATTAAATTAAAAGATGTAGGCAATTTCAAGGTTCTTCCTGAGATAGCGATGCATATCGTTCAAGGCAATATATCTGCTTTACGCCAGGCGCTGACCGAAGGCTGGGATATAGAACAAGGGATCGTACTCAGCAAATATACGACATTAAGTCCACTGGATATTACACTCATCACTGGGCAAATGGAAGTCTTGAAGCTACTGGTCGATGAGGGGGTTCAACTTAATGTAAAGGATAATCCCGCATTCCTGACGGCTGTTCGCTATGGTACCGAAGAGGTTGTCCGTTATGTGGTCGCCCATGGCGCCAAGCAGGACGGTAAAAATCATGTCAAATCTGGTGCTTATGAGCAAGCCTACTACGGTAACAAAAGTAATATGCTGCTTATCCATGAGCTGGGCCTCGATATGAAGCAGCATGCTGGAGCAACACTCCGCAACGCAGTTAGTGAGCATGACTTGAAAAAAGTAGCTTTACTATTGGAACATGGCGTAGATATTAATTTCAATGCCCCTAATATGGTATATCCATATAAAGCCACGCCTTTGACAGTGGCGGCGCGCAACAACGATTTTTCGATGGTGAAGTATTTGGTTCAGCTAGGCGCTGATGTGACGCTGGCAGAAAAAGATGGAGAACGGGCATATACAATTGCACTAAGTAATAAAAACGTAGAAATGGCTGAGTATTTAAAGTCTGTAGAGCCTCCGGCATTTCATAATCTGGAAAATAAACGACATGCTTTGAAAAGCTACAAGCTTCCGAAGGATTTAATAGCCTTTCTGACAGGGAATCAACTCCGTGTGAACCTGCCAGAAAATGATCTTGATATTCAATTTGTTGAGTTCTTTTCAATTATCGATACGGTTGAGATGAAGGTAGGTCGGCAAAAGCTGTTGCGTCTGTCTCTAAACGTAGATAATTACTCGGATATTATATTGGTGTGGAATCCAAAGCAGAAGTGCCTGGGTTATTATGACGAGGAGCATCAGGAATATGCGGATGTGTGCAGCTTTGCTGAGTTTCTTGCACAGCCGGAAGATTATCTGGAGAAGATTATTGAGGGTGAATATGTATCATAACAAGGTGAGCCATGAATGCGGTATGCACGCAGTCATGGCTCTTGTTATTTTAAAATACAGCGCTAGTGTACAAGGTGCCTAATGCTCATCAGGAATGGTTACGTATGAGCTGAATGAGGTTTCAGGGAAATTGGGACGAATTGTGCGCATAATGGTAAAATAGTACTGATGGAAGCTTTAGAACGTTTTTGAACGTTTACTGCTGAATTCCTATGTAAGAAGAATGAATTTACATAAAAGTAGATGAATTTTCTTTAAAATGTAAACGCAATCATGTCGATTAGAGCGGGAATTCACCATTTTGTAAAAAAATGAAGTTGGAATGAATTTTTTTGAATATTTTTGGAGAAAAATGATTGTTTTTTATCATGTTTGTGGTACGATATAAACAGTTGGGGGAATGAAGATGCTGACGGAGGAAAGATACAAGTTAATAATACAGCGCTTACAAGAACGTGGTGTTGTAAAGTTGCAGGAATTGGCTGATCTGTTGGGAGCTTCTGAATCAACAATTCGGCGCGATTTGATAGATCTTGAGGGCCGTCAGTTGCTAAAACGGATTCATGGTGGGGCAACCTTACTGAATCAGAAAAGTCAGGAACCTGGCATGGAAGAAAAAACATTCAAAAACGTTCAACAAAAAAACGCAGTCGCCCGCATGGCAGCCAAAGAAATTTTGGATGGCGAATGTATTTATCTGGATGCGGGAACAACAACGATGGCGATGATTCCTTACATTGAAGCTAAAGACGTGACGGTCGTGACGAATGGTCTATCCCACGTAGAAGCACTGGTAAGTAAAAGAATCAGAAGCTATCTACTGGGAGGGATGATGAAAATTCATACCAAAGCCGTAATTGGCAGTATTGCCCTACAAAATTTGGACAATTTTCGATTCGACAAGTGCTTTCTAGGAACGAACGGGGTGGATATGGAAATGGGGTATACGACTCCTGATCCTGAAGAGGCGCTAATCAAGCGGCGAGCCCATCAGTTGTCAGGCAAAACGTATGTGTTGGCCGATTCCAGCAAAATTGGAGAAGTAACCTTCGCCAAACTGTTCGAGCTCAAGGAAGCTATACTTATTACCGAATCGATGCCAGAACGCTCACGCCGATCCATCGCTCAGAAAACTAAGATAATCGAGGGATAACAATGATATATACAGTAACGCTGAACCCTTCCATTGATTATATCGTGGAAGTTGACGATTTGAAGCTTGGTGATTTGAACCGGATGAAACGTGATTTGAAATTGCCAGGTGGTAAAGGAATTAATGTATCACGTGTACTAAACCAGCTGGGAGCAGATAGCACGGCGATCGGCTTTCTAGGAGGATTCACAGGCAGGTTTATCGACGATACATTGCGGGAAGAATCCATTAAAACTGATTTTGTAATGATCGAAGATGACACACGGATTAACATTAAACTCAAGCATGGCGATGAAACGGAAATTAACGGTTTGGGACCTGTGATTCGTGAGCAAGAGGCCGATGCGTTGGTGCAAAAGCTGGCCGCACTCCAGAAAAATGACATTGTCGTCTTGTCGGGAAGTATCCCGCCGTCACTTGGAGGAGACTTCTATGATCGGCTGATTAGCGTATGCCAGCAAACTGGGGCTGAATTCGTCATCGACACCACAGGTGAGGCGCTGATGAAAGCACTGGTTCATAAACCGCTGCTCATCAAGCCAAATCACCACGAGTTGGCTGAGTTGTTTGGCGTAACTATTCATTCAAAGGAGGAGATCGTCACTTACGGTCGTAAGCTGCTGGAAGCAGGTGCAAAAAATGTACTGATTTCCATGGCAGGAGAAGGGGCTTTGTTCATTACGGCAGATGAAGTGTATCACGCAAATGTACCAGCAGGAACGGTTAAAAATTCTGTAGGCGCAGGTGATTCAATGATTGCTGGATTCGTGGGTACGCTGGCTCTTCATGGCGATCCGATCGAAGCATTCCGTGCAGGAGTGGCATCCGGAAGCGCAACTGCGTTTTCCGATGATCTGGCTACTAGAGAGAAAATTGAACAATTACGGCCGCAAGTCACGATTTCAAAACGGTAATCCGGCTGCATCATGAGCTTATTATGCGTGTATCGACACGCTGACCGAACTTAGGAGAGTGTGAAAAATGAGAATAACAGACCTGATGATTAAAGAAACGATGATCATGGACCTGCAGGCGACGACAAAGGACGAAGCGATTGAGGAACTCATTGCTAGCCTTGAAGCAAGTGGACGTATTAATGACCGTGCCTTGTTTAAAGAAATGATTTACAAACGTGAAGCAGAGTCCAGCACTGGAATCGGCGGCGGCATTGCGATGCCGCATGCCAAGACCAAAGCTGTGAATGAAGCGACTGTCGTTTTCGCCAAAAGCAGTAAAGGCGTAGAATTCGAATCGTTGGACGGTGAGCCGGCAAAAGTGTTCTTTATGATTGCGGCTCCAGAGGGAGCAGCAAATACGCATCTTCGCACACTGGCAGCCCTTTCCCGGCTCTTAATTGATACCGATTTTATCGGGAACCTTATGAAAACGCAAACACCGGATGAAGTATCTGTGTTGTTTGATACCAAGCAGGCGGAAGAAGAAGCTGCCAAAAAAGCAAAAGAGGCTAAGAAAGAGGCAGCCAAAGCGCAGCAAACGCCAGACGTTATCGTTGGCAATCCGAATTCTGACGAGTTTGTGGTTGCAGTGACCGCTTGTCCTACAGGCATTGCACACACGTTTATGGCTGAAGATGCTCTTATTAAGAAAGCGAAAGAAATGGGTGTAAATATCCGTGTAGAGACGAATGGCTCGGAAGGCGCACAAAACGTACTGACAGCGGATGAAATTCGTCGTGCCAAAGGAGTAATCGTCGCAGCTGACAAGAAGGTTGAAATGGCCAGATTTGACGGTAAACCTGTATTACAAAGACCGGTAAGTGACGGTATTCGTAAATCTGAGGAACTGATCCGCAAAGCGCTGAACGGCGATGCGCCAATTTATCGTAGTGAAGGTAAAGGCAGCGCTGAAGAGTCGAAAGCGGAGAAGAGCAGCGTAGGCAGCAAAATCTACAAGGATTTAATGAACGGTATTTCTCATATGCTACCATTCGTTGTAGGCGGGGGGATCTTGCTAGCCATTTCCTTCTTGATTGAACAGGTAGCGGGAGAAGATAATGTATTCTTCCAACTGTTACAAACGATTGGCGGCGGAACAGGTGCGTTCCACTTCCTGATTCCGATACTGGCCGGATTTATCGCGATGAGTATTGGAGACCGCCCGGCACTGATGCCAGGTATGGTTGGGGGTCTGATGGCTGTAAACTCCAATGCAGGTTTCCTTGGCGGTCTGGCAGCAGGTTTTCTGGCTGGTTATGTGGTGATCTTCCTGCGTAAAGCTTTTGCAGGTCTACCAAAAACGCTGGATGGTTTAAAACCAATCTTGTTATACCCGGTATTCGGACTCCTAATTACAGGCGCGATTATGTTCTACCTGTTTGATCCAATTTTCGGTGGTATTAATACGTGGCTTGTCAACGTTCTGAACAATTTAGGAACAGGTAATGCAGTTATTTTGGGTCTGATCCTGGGCGGAATGATGTCGATTGACATGGGTGGACCTTTCAACAAGGCAGCTTACGCATTTTCGATCGGTGTCTTTACTTCCAGTGGTAACACGAACGGAGCTATGATGGCGGCTGTTATGGCGGGCGGCATGGTACCTCCGCTGGCAATCGCATTAGCTTCGACGTTCTTCAAAAATAAGTTTACTGAGCAAGAGCGCAAGTCTGGCTTGACGAACTATGTACTTGGATTGTCCTTCATTACGGAAGGAGCCATTCCATTCGCAGCTGCTGATCCTCTGCGTGTCTTAACCTCTTGTATTGTAGGTTCAGCGATTGCTGGTGGTCTGACGCAGTTCTGGCAAATCAATCTTCCAGCTCCACATGGCGGAATTTTTGTAGCAGCTCTTGCCAATCATGCTTTGCTGTTCTTGCTTGCAGTGGTGATTGGTTCCGTAATTTCCGCGCTCATTCTGGGACTGTGGAAAAAACCGCTTGAAGCGAAATAACAGGTATGACAACAAGAGTATAAAAATAAAGAGAGGGCCACATTTTCTTAGGCCTTCAAAATAGTAAAGCCGCTAAACACCAGGTTTCTGAGTGTTTAGCGGCTTTTTCTTTATGCAAAGATGATATAACTTATTAGTAGTCTTGCATAGATGCTATAGCCTGCAAAGCTCCTTAACCAGCTGTATAAATAGCTTTCGGGCCGAAGACATATACTGCTGGTGATGGTTGTTTTGTAATAGTCCAATGGCAATATTAGGGTCTGTTAACTGGAGGGGGACGGTGACCAGTTCCTCCGGCAAAGGCATTGACGATAGAACCACTCCAACTGAAGGAATCGTTTTTACGAACGTGGGGATCGACGAGATTTGACTGACAGTATAAAAAAACGGCATCGACGGGAAGTGTGAAAGCTCTTTCTCCAGTGGTATATGGTACAAGCAGTTCTTACCTCCGACGATAAGCGGATACGCGTACAGATCTTCGAGCTGAAGCTCACTTTTTGCCGCGAAGGGATGATTACGGGACACAATAAAGGCGATGTGTTCGTGATATATGGATTCAAAGTGTAAGGAAGGAATGGAGTGAGGTTCCCCAGAGATAGCAAAATCCAGCTTACCATCCACCAAAGCATGTGCGAGTGCATCCGTGTTTCCAACTGTAAAATGACACGTAATATTCGGTTTATGCTCTCGAAACTGCTGCAGAGCCAAGGGGAGTAAGGTAGCCGCTACCGTTTCAAGCACACCGATATGGAGCGTGCCGATCTCCTCCTTTTTCAGCGACTTCGCCTGGTCCATTACAAAATTCCAATGCTGAATAAGTCCGTCTATCTCCTCGGCATATAGTTTGCCCGGGGACGTTAACTCCGCATCCCAACCCCTTTTAAAAAGTTGAAATCCCAGCTCTTTTTCAAGCCTCTGGATTTGGTTCGTGACTGTAGACTGAGCGTAGTTTAATTTAACAGCAGCTTTTGAAAACGTTCCTTCTTCGATTATGGTACGAAATGTAGTTAATTCTTTCAGATCCACGCTTGCTCATCTCCATCGATGAAATTGAATATATTTATGATTATTTTCAATTATACAGATGAAGGGTAGAGGAGTACAATCATCTTATCCCAACGGATAGGAGAGATGAACATGCCATTTGTACGAGTTGGCTACATGGAGCAACAATACACAGAGCAAGAGCTGCCTGACATTAGCCGCTGTATCATGAATGCTTTGATCGAACATTTTCAGGTCCCGCCCAAGGATTACTTTCAGGTTTTTCATGCTCATAAGCAAAGCGAGTTTTATTATAGTCCCGATTATTTGAATGTATCCAGAACAGACAAGCTGCTGTACATCCAAATTACGATGGGATCGGGTAGAACTACGGAACAAAAAAAGGATTTTTACCAAAGATTAGCCGAACTCATCTCTATTGAATGTAAAGTCCGACCGGAGGATGTTTTTGTGACACTGGTAGAGACTGAATTAGAGGATTGGTCCTTTGGCAATGGACTTGCCCAGATGATTGTATGAAGCATAAATTAATCAAATCGAGTGTTCGGGAAACGATAGGTGATTTTGCACCCGCTTTTGTAACCTATACGGAGGATGTTCTTTTTGGAGATGTATGGAGAAGAAGTGAGTTGTCTCTTAGGGAACGGAGTTTTATTACAGTTGCTGCTCTGGTGGCGGGTGAGCATGTGAATCAACTTCCTTATCATCTGAACCTGGCCAAGGAAAACGGGATTTCGGAGGAAGAACTGGTTGAAGTCATTACACAGCTTGCCTTTTATGTAGGATGGCCCCGGGCAGCCTCAGCCATTCAGGTTGCCAAAGAGGTGTTTTGCAAAGAGCAAGAAAGTTAAGCATGAACCTAAAAAACTGCTAAGCACAAAGGATTCCGAGTGTTTGGCGGTTTTTTGGCATGATTGTATTGTTATTCTGCATTGAAAGCGGTATAGTAAGAGTAATTGAATGAGGGGTGAAGTGCCCTTCGGGATTGTTACTGGTGAGCAGGCGATACCCAAATAATGACTAATTGATTTAGTCGTTATTTGGTTTTTTTTTTGTTATTACAAACTTTGTCATTACATCAATGAGGTGAGCAGATAAATGATCATCCGGCAAATTTTTAACAACAATGTTATCCGAGTCGAAAATCAGGTGGGTCATGAATTTGTTGTCATAGGGAATGGTCTAGGCTTTAAAAAGAAAAATGGCCAGAGGGTCGATGAGGACAAAATAGAAAAAACCTTTGTATTAAAGTCCGATAAAATTCCACAAAAATTAATAGATCTTATTGGGGAAACATCTGTAGAGTATTTAAAGGTGGCGGATGAAATTGTAGGCAGCGCAAAAAAGGAAATGGGAGATATTTTTAGTGACAATATCTATATTTCTCTGATTGACCATATTCAATTTGCCATCTCTCGATACAGAAAATCCGTAGGACTTAAAAATTCACTGTTATGGCAAATTAAAAAATTTTACAAAAAAGAATTTATGATCGGAATGAACGCATTGGACATCATCCATGCTCAATTTGGCATCCAAATGGATGAGCATGAAGCAAGCTTTATTGCTATGCATTTTGTAAATGCAAGACAAGACGGTCAGGGAATGAAACAAACGGTTGAGATTACCGAGATTATTGATGACATTTTCAACATTGTAACCGATTACTACGAGATTACACTGGATGAAACTTCGTTCAATTATTCCCGGTTTATTACTCATTTGCAGTACTTTGCCCAACGATTGCTGAGCAATGAACAAGAACAACTAGCTTCAGGGGATAATTTCTTGTATGACCAAGTCAAAGATAAATACGAGAAGGCTTTTCAATGCACCCAATTAATCAATCAATATTTAGAGTTAAAGCATGAAAGTGCTATGTCGATTGATGAAAAAGTGTATTTGACGATTCATATACAGCGTGTAACCTCCAGAAATGATATAGCTAGTTCTTAGAAAAAAAGCTTGCAAACGATTTCTAAGTGATTTATAGTAGGCTCACAACTTAAATATAAGGATTGTTACTGGTTAAGCAGGCGATACCTAAATGAATGGCAGTGATCATTTTCTTTGATCATACAGGCCTTTCGTTTAGGTATTTTTTTGTTTCCAGGCAATCTGCCCAAGAGGAGAATGAACATGGACCATAAGAAAATGGGCGAAGACATCGTACGTCTCGTTGGAGGAGAAGAAAATATCAATGGACTTGTCCATTGTGCTACACGACTCCGATTTGACCTGAAGGATTCACGAAAAGCCGAAAGAGAAGCGCTTGAGAAGCATGAGGGAATCATTACCGTTGTTGAAAGCGGAGGACAATTCCAAGTTGTTATTGGCAGCCATGTTGCCTATGTATATGCAGAGATCATGAAAAACAGGGATTTTGGATCGAATTCCCCTGCAGCCAGTGAATCCAGTGGGAAAAAAACATCGGTCATATCCACAATCTTTGAAGTCATTTCCGGTAGTTTCTCCCCATTGATTCCAGCGATGGCGGGCTCGGGAATGATAAAAGCACTCCTGACGGTTTTGACCTTGCTAGGATGGATGTCTGCAACAAGTGATACTTATATGATCCTGTCTGCTGCAGGGAATGCTGTGTTTTACTTCTTGCCGATTTTACTAGGGATTACGCTTGGTATAAAGCTGAAGGCGAATCCTTATGTAGCTGGTGTGATCGGTGCGGCTCTCATGGAACCCAACTTTACGGGGCTGATGGACAAAGGCTCTGATGTATCGTTTTTAGGAATACCGGTGGTCATGATGAACTACTCCGCCAGTGTTTTCCCGATTTTTATATCCATTAGCATCTATGCGTTGGTAGACAAGTTTTTGAAGAAGATCATTCTTAAGGATTTACAGCTATTTTTAGTTCCGATGCTGGCTTTAATGATTATGGTTCCGCTATCTGCGATGGCTTTTGGACCTTTCGGTACAGGGGTAGGAGATTGGATTTCTTCAGGTGTGACATGGTTAATCGGTGTAAGTGGCATTTTGTCAGGGATTGTTCTTGGCGGTTTTATGACCTTTATGGTCGTCTTCGGACTTCACTGGGGTTTTACCCCGATCACGATTCAAAATATCGGTGTTGGCGGTGATCCGATTGAGGCGATGGCTGCAGCAGCTGTATTTGCTCAAATTGGGGTCGCATTTGGTATCTTCCTGAAGGCGAGAAAAGATAAAACACTTAGAACTCTTGCCGGTTCCACGAGTATTACAGGATTGCTGGCTGGTGTGACAGAGCCGATTGTGTATGGTCTGGTGCTTCGCTATAAACGTGTCATTCCAATTGTCATTATCGCAGGTGCTCTAGGCGGTGCCATCAATGGACATTTTGGAGTGAAAATGACGGCGTATGTGTTTCACAACATTTTTGCGATTCCAGTGTATACGCCAACCTTGTTATACGTGATTGCCATTGCCTGCTCATTCGCGGCAGCAACCGCACTAACCCTTATTTTTGGGTATGAAAGCAAGGTGAAGGAGGAGACCCCAGAAACAGTTGAATCCGTGAAAACAGCAGAACCAGAACCTGTTGTTACAGCAACCAAGGCTGTTGACATCAAGAAAGAAACGATCTACAGCCCGATCACAGGCAAGGCTATACCATTAAGCCAAGTGAATGATTCGGCATTTTCTACAGGGGCGATGGGAAAAGGCTTAGCCATTGAGCCGTCTGTCGGTGAGGTCGTAGCGCCTATAGATGGAGTTGTAACCTCGCTGTTTCCCACAGGACACGCCATCGGCTTGACTTCAAAGGCGGGTACGGAGATATTAATTCATATTGGAATTAATACCGTTGCGCTGAAAGGGAAGCATTTTAATCCAGTCGTTCAAGAAGGAGATATCGTAAAACAAGGGGACTTGTTAATCCAATTTGATAGGGAGCAGATTATAGAAGCAGGATACGAAATCGTGACCCCTGTCATCGTCACGCTTACAAAAAATAAAGTGGATGTGTTTGAGACAAATCAGGAGCAAATTCAAAAAAATGAAGTATTGATAACGTTGGTTGTGTGATACAGGAAAGCCTATCATCACATTCATGAATTGCAAAATCAGAAGGATATAACGATAACTGGAGGGACTATAGCATGAAACATAATCAATTGAAGGCATTTCCTGAAAATTTTTTCTGGGGAGGTTCAACCTCCGCTTATCAAGTAGAGGGTGCATGGGACGAAGATGGAAAAGGCCCCTCTGTGATTGACATGGCTAACCACGTTGAAGGGGTCACTGATTTTAAGGTAACCAGTGATCATTACCATATGTTCAAAGAAGACGTAGCTCTGATGGCTGAAATGGGCTTTAAAGCATATCGTTTCTCGATTGCTTGGACACGTATTTATCCCCTGGGGGCAGGTGAAGTGAATCAGAAGGGAATCGCGTTTTACAGCTTATTAATTGACGAACTAATTAAATACGGGATTGAACCGATTGTTACCATGTATCATTTTGATCTGCCTTATGCTCTTGAACAACAAGGCGGTTGGTCGAAAAGGGAGACGATTGATGCCTTCGAACAGTATGCCAAAACATTGTTTGAGAACTTTGGAGACAGGGTGAAATATTGGTTAACCATTAATGAGCAAAACATGCTGATTCTCCATCCCGGTTCTATTGGTACATTGGATACAAGTCTGGAAAATCCGCAAAAGGTACTGTATCAACAAAATCATCATATGTTAGTCGCACAGGCGAAGGCGATGGTATTGTGCCACGAGATGCTGCCTGACGCGAAAATTGGACCAGCACCGAATATTGGGGTTATCTATCCAGCCAGTTCCAAGCCAGAAGATACACTCGCGGCCGATAACTATGCAGCCATTCGCAACTGGCTCTATCTGGATATGGCTGTGTTTGGCCGATACAACCATATTGCCTGGAGCTATTTGGTCGAGAAAGGCTATGAGCCTGTCATTGAAGAAGGGGATATGGATATATTAGCGAAGGGGAACCCGGACTTTATCGCATTTAATTATTATACCTCTCAAACCGTAGGAGAAAGTTTAGATGACGGGAATGATTTTTCACATACAGGAGATCAGCACGAAATTGTGGGTGAACCCGGAGCATATCGAGGTTCCGTCAACCCCAACCTGCAAACGACGGAGTTTGGTTGGGAGATTGATCCGGTCGGTTTTAGATCCACGTTACGCCAAATTTATTCTCGCTACCACTTGCCTTTGATCGTGACAGAGAACGGCTTGGGCGCTTTTGACAAGCTTGAAGAAGGGGATCTAGTGAAAGACCCTTATCGTATTGACTTTTTCAAGAAACATATTGAGCAGATTCAATTTGCTATTACAGATGGTGTAGACGTATTCGGCTTCTGTCCGTGGTCTGCAATTGATCTGGTGAGTACCCATCAAGGCTCCAGCAAGCGTTACGGGTTTATCTATGTGGATCGTGAGGAGTTTGATCTCAAGGATCTGCGTCGTATTCGTAAACAAAGCTTTTATTGGTATCAAAAGCTGATTGCCACAAACGGCGAAGTCCGTTAATTAATACAGTAGTGAAAAGCACCTCCTTGAAATGGATGTTACCATTTTGAGGGGGTATTTTTTAATTCCCTTTTTCAGGAGCATGGGCATGTATTATATAATAGAAGAAACACAAACGGAAAGGACATCATGCATTGACCCTACAACAATTAAAATATGTCATTGAGGTTGCCAATCGCGGTTCCATGAATGAGGCGGCAAAGCGGTTGTTCATTTCCCAGCCCAGTCTGTCGAACGCGATTCGTGATCTGGAGGAAGAAATTCATATCACCATTTTTGAGCGTACCAATAAGGGGATTTCTTTGTCCAAGGAAGGCGTGGAATTCCTCGGTTATGCACGTCAGGTCGTTGAGCAGGCGGAGCTGCTGGAAAGTCGCTATCTGGATGCCAAGCCTACACCACAGCATTTTGCTGTGTCCACGCAGCATTACGCTTTTGCCGTAAATGCATTTGTGAATCTGGTGAATCAATATGGTCAAGAAGAGTATGAATTGGCTTTGCGAGAGACCAAAACCCATGAAATCATACAGGATGTCAAAAGCCTGCGCAGTGAGATCGGAATCCTGTATCTGAACGAATTTAACGC
This sequence comes from Paenibacillus sp. SEL3, assembly GCF_054602585.1. NCBI lineage: Bacteria > Bacillati > Bacillota > Bacilli > Caryophanales > Paenibacillaceae > Paenibacillus > Paenibacillus sp. SEL3. The sequence continues at coordinate 5,055,895 of NZ_CM137725.1, forward strand.
CAAGGTCATTAACAAGCTGCTAAAAGATGCGAATCTACAATTCAACAGCCTGTTTACGGCCAAGCCACATATTTTTATCAGTGCCAATAATCCGCTATCCCAACAGTCCATCGTGACCATTGACCAGCTTTATCCGTATCCGTATTTGTCCTTTGAGCAAGGGGAGTACAATTCCTTTCACTTTTCCGAGGAGATTCTCAGTACGTTATCGCATCCCAAAAGCATTCGCGTCCATGACCGGGCGACCCTTTTTAATCTGCTCATTGGGTTGAACGGCTATACCATTTCTACCGGAGTGATCAGTGCCGATCTGAACGGTAACGACATTATTTCCGTCCCTCTGGAATGTGATGAGTCTATTAATGTGGGATGGATTTGCCATAAAAATGCTGCGCTCTCCAAGCTGGCCACTGTCTATGTAGAAGCGCTGCATGAGGCGATAGGGGAATAAAAAGTTGGGTATAGCCCTAGGCTATAACTAGCTATAGTTTATTGGAGTTACCTTATAACTGAAAATGTATGTTATCTTTCTTACAAGAACTTCACTATAGAAGCGAAAAAGGAGATAACCCTAATGAGCAGCATCCTTGATAATGCATCCCAACGTAAAGTGACCCCTTTTAGACATGATATGGTCGGCAGCTTTTTGCGCCCGCAAGCGATTAAAGACGCCAGAATTCAATTTCAAAATAATGAAATCTCTGCGGACGAGCTGAGAAAGATTGAAGATAACGAAATTATCAAGCTAGTGGAAAAGCAAAAATCCGTAGGACTTCAAGCCGTGACGGACGGTGAATTCAGACGCTCCTGGTGGCATCTTGATTTTATGTGGGGTCTGGACGGTGTGGAAAAGGTACAGCTTTTGAACGGCTACCAATTCCAAGGTGTGGAAACAAGAGCGGAAACTGCACGCTTGTCCGGTAAAATCGGACATTCCCGTCATCCTTTCATTGAAGATTTCAAATTCCTGAAGCAAGTAGCAGGTGAGGATGCGATCGCACGCCAAACGATCCCGGCACCTGCACAGTTCCTGGCCGAGCTATTGCGCGGAGAGAATAAAGAAACAACCGATACGTATTACAGCAATCTGGATGAACTGGTGACGGATATCGCCAAAGCCTACAAATCCGTGATTCAAGCGTTGTACAATGAGGGTTGCCGCAGCTTGCAACTGGATGATTGCACATGGGGTATGCTCTGTGATAAAAACTATTGGGAAGCTAGACAGCATGCGGGTGAAAATGTGGAAGATACCAAAAAGCTGTTCGCCCGTGTGAATCAGGAAACGGTGAAGGATCTTCCAGCCGATTTGGTCGTTACGACCCATGTATGCCGTGGTAACTACCATTCCACCTGGGCATCTTCTGGCGGCTATGAGCCTGTAGCCGAAACCCTGTTCGGCATCGACAACATCGACGGCTACTATCTCGAATTCGATACCGACCGTGCAGGCGATTTCACACCGCTTAAGCATCTGAAAGATCAAAAGCAGGTCGTACTGGGTCTCGTTTCCTCCAAAACGGGTGAACTGGAAGACAAGCAGACGGTCATTAATCGCATTAAGGAAGCGACTCAATTCGTCGACATCAACCACATCTGCCTCAGCCCACAATGCGGCTTTGCTTCGACAGAAGAGGGCAATATTCTGACAGAAGAGCAGCAGTGGAAAAAGCTTGCTTTCATTAAAGAGATTGCGGACGAGATTTGGAAGTAAGGTTTGGTTTAGGATATTTAAAAGGTTCTATTAGTTAAAGATATTTTATTGAAAAACACGTCATATATGGACGTGTTTTTTGATCTTTACAAGATTAGGTGGTGGTTTTCTTTTGATTGAATTCTATAACATAAACAACATGGTCATATGGTTTCGCCAAACTGACGGCGGGAAACTCTAAAAAAGCATAATCTCTGAGTATCCTAAAAAAGGCTAAGACTCTTTTATGTTTGTCCACTTCCTATTTACAACTCTTGCATACAATGGATTGTAGAATGGTATTAAGAGGGAGTGACAAAAAAATGAGTCTTTATTTTCGAAACAGCACCAATTCTACCGTACAGGTAGCCATTTTCTATCACGCGAGTAGGTGTGGGTTTGTCTTTGTGGGACAAACTGGTATATTGTCTACCTGGTACCGTTTGGCGCCTGGTCAAACGAGGGAAGTTGTTACTGGCAACGTAGGGGATAGAACAATATATTATTACGCTGAGAGCGTATCAAGAAATCTTGTGTGGTCAGGTAGTTTCCCCATACATGTTCCTAATTATAACTTCAGTGGATGTTGGATCTGGAATATTAATGGTAATCTATGCAATAATTGCAGAAGAGTTGGTTTTAAAACACTTAACATCCAACGCGGTTTCGTGAACTTTACAGTCAACCTTATTACAAATAGTGCTCAAAGAAAAACGAAGCTAAAAAATGTTCGTATGGTATTGCCCACAAAAAGGGTAAAAAGGAAATTTAAATTGAATGACCGCAAGAAACTACCTAGAAGCCAATAATTTCATAATGGCGGGAAATCCTTTGCAATTTCGTATTCGATTCGGTTCGCGCTTTTATATAAGAAACTTGAAATTAAGATAATACTGGATATATATATGTTATTTTAATGTTCGATAGGGTATTGAACTTACGTAAAACAATAGTGCAATAGGAACTGCCTTGTTAACTAAAGGTGGCTCCTTTATTTTTGCTAAAAAATCCTTTTATTTTGTAATCTCCCGTATCACATTCCTCGCCAAGCGTACTTTCTCTGGACTCGATTTTTGGAGTATTTTTACGATTTCTTGTATATCAGTTTCATGTTTTGTAACCTTAATATCCTCATTTACATAAGCAAAAAGCTGAATCAAATTAACATCCAGTGCATTAGCAATTTTAGCTATATTTATTAAAGATACGTTTTTTTCTCCACGCTCAATCTGCCCTATGTATGAAAAATGGAATCCACCTTTTTCCCCAAGCGACTCCTGAGATAATCCTTTTTCTTTTCGCAAAGCACGTATTCTGGCACCCACTAATTTAAGAACTTCTTTATCTTCCATCGTCTACACCTCACTATTCTAAAAGTGTAGACAAGATATCCAAACGAAAACATTGAATAATGAATATAATAAATAATAATAATATCTATAAGTATTATTTTGGAGTATAATAAGACTAATATTGAAATTCTCTGGAGGAATAGATATGAAAGAAGCTCCTTCTACCTTTATTCCAAGTCCCCCTCAACCGTCCAGACCCTCACAACACCTACATAATTCAATAACGGATTTTCACACTCTATCCCAATACCACATGAAACTAGCCCAAATCCTGTACAAGCACAATCAAGTCCAATGCTGCATTATCCTATGTGACTGGGCTTTGACCTCCATGTTAAAAGCACTATATATGAAAGAAAACAACAGCCGTTTCCCTCCCGGATTCCTGTCTATGACTGACCTGCTGCACTTATTACATACCGAAACCACCCTGGATTAGATGTTGTCGTATTTATAGGTACCACTCAATTTCTTTCATCCCAGTTAGAAACCCCGCTCCTTCAAATGATGAGGCACAAGGATGTGAGCAGGCTGTTTCGCAGAACTAACGATATTCTCTGCCAGTTGTCATCCAGAGTCATTAGCGATCTATCTCAAACGTATCAGTCCATTTTTTGAGTAGCCCTTCTATGGCAATAAACTTGCCGATTCGCCCTGTCGTTATCCACTTTTCTACATACGATAAGAGTAAGCTTTAATGCAAGGAGGGATTCAGACATGGGTGAAGTAGGTTACGGTGGAGCATGGACATCCACAGGAGCGATTTTGGTATTGTTCATTTTGTTGGTAATTATTACTAAGTCTTTTCTGATCTAACAGCAGGTTAGCATCGCTTAAATCACAAATCGGCCTTCTTTCACGACATCGTGAGGGAGGGCTTTTTATGCAGAATGGGTGTTAGTCCAACATGTTGTCTGGCCCTGCAAGCATTGTTATACTTTACATACAGGGAGATTTTCCCTCAAGTATATGGCAATACGGATAGCGTATGACGTGGAAAAACAGAAATTAGCTGACCAAAATCAGGAGGATCACATGATGAATACGGCAAGCAGTCCATTTCAATTTACAACAGATACGGCGACTCTTTGCCTATTTGATACGCAAGCTCTTAAGCATCGTTTGGACGATGATCCGGATTGGTGGTCCATTGAAGAGGACGAGCTGGGCGAGTTGAACAAAGGAAATGTAGCTTTTTTGAATCTGGGAGCGGACGGGACCTATGAGGTTTTGATGACAGATCATATTGACAAGCCTACTGTGCGGCTGTTTTTGAAGGTTCCCTCAGGCAACCTGTTTATTGGAGCGGGGGAGGAAGCCACAAGTGGTGGACTGGAGCCTGAGTGTGCATGGGGAGGGACGTTCCTATCTGTGCAACCGGGACTTTATGAATGCATGGCAAGCAGAGAAGACAACCGTATTTACCTTTCTATAAAAAAAGGAAGCGAAGGCAGCAATAGCTTTACAGGTCTGATTCGACTGTAGATTGCAGAATCAATACGTGACGGCCATACATGCCGCCTGAACAGGTGGAAGCAGGAACAACCGAAGCCAGGGGAAATGGAAAAAGGCTATCCCCACAGCTTACAGATCCGTGAAGACAGCTCTTTATCATTCTATTGGCTATTGATACTTTACAATAATGGCATTGCTGATTTGGCGGCCGGGTGTGGTGAGATAGGAGCCGTTGTAATACAGCCCGCTGGAAGCACCGCCGTCCAGATTCATGGCCTGATAAGCGCCGGCCTGCTTCATCATTTGGGCGAGCTGCGGTATAGTCGCTCCGTTGGTGGTCAGGAGGATCAGCTTATGATCCCGACTCATTCCGAGTGCGCTGCGGGCGCCGCCGCCTGTTAATATTTTAGGGTCCTTGAAGCCTTCGGCTTTGACATTTAGGGAAACCTGACCGTTCGTAACCAGACGAGGCCCGGCTTGAAGGGCACCTTTAACACTGCCTTGACTTAAGCGTTGTTCAAAGGCAGAACCTGACACCAGCTCGGATAAATGGTTAGCATCGTAGGTGAAGACCGTCCGTTGGTCGCCGGAGCTCTTTTTCAACATCTTTCCATGGCTGACCAGGTAGCCGTAAGGCGTTTTGTAGGAGCTTTTGGTATAGGCATCAAAGAATGTACCGTTTATGGCTACAACCGCTTGATTACGTTTGGCGAGACTGCTTAAGTCTTCCACTTTACCAATGGTATCGCCTGCTAGAGCCACGTCTAGGCTTACCTTGGGATGGAGCATAGAGATGGTGACCACCTTAGCGGAAAAGGTACGAGACCCGACCTTGAAGCTTTTATGAGCCGTTGTAATGGGGGTAGTATTTCCGGGTAGCTTACCAGTAAGTACCGGAAGCGTGACGGACGTTGTACCCTGCTTAATGCGTACAGCTGAGGTTTCCTTTTGCCATGAGACTTGCAGGTTTAGATATTGGCTGACGAACTGCAAGGGTACATAGGTCGAACCATTATCGGTAAAAGGAGCGTTTTGCAAACGGACCGTCTGGTTATTCACTTTGGCGGTAGATTGTCCGGTGAATAATGTGATCCGGGTATTGCCTTGCGCGATCTCTATTTTTTTGTCCGCGGCAGTCATGTTGAGTGTGATCCCTTCATAGCTGTTCAGGAGACGGAGCGGGATGAAGGAGTGGTTACTTTGATCCACATAGACCAGCATAGGTGCTGGGGCAGCAGCGTAGATCGGGGTTACAAGTAATAGCAAGGACAGGATAACAAGTGCGGTGATTCTTTTCATGAATAGATCAATCTCCTTATGTAGTCTTGACACTTTACGAGGTGCTTGTAGTTATATCGGATTTTGTGAGTTGTAAATGTATGTTATACGAATGTTGAGTGTTTAACTGATATAGGAAGCGGGGTGGCTGGGGATGAGCAGGTATGAGACGAGACTTGAGGATTACCGTCGCAGAGAGCGCCCGTCTTATCGTGTGTTTGAAGGATTGCAGGAATTGGTGCATAGCGTGGGGCAACTGCATAATAACTGGTTATATGTGAATGTAGATCAATGGGATCAGGACCCTGTTCACACACCGATTTATTATTGGGATGAGCATTGGCTAGAGGAATGTGCAGAGGAGGGTACAGCCGTAACCAACGAACATGACGAGTCTATTCCCAAGTGGGTGCCAGATCGTCAGGTTCAAACCTGGTTTGAGTTGGCGACCTTCGAAAGTATTGTGGAAGTCCTTAAGGCTGCTGGACAGCCAGTGACGCTTCAGATGGTGATTATAGCGGTAAAATACTATGACAAGCACGATGCCTATCTGGACTATGAAGAGGTGAAGGCAGTGACAGACCTGTGGTCTGTGCTGACAAAGGTGAGAAACCACCTAGCAGAATGAACAAGCCTGTAGATCAAACGGGGCATACATACACTGGATGGGGGAAGCGAATGAGTTGGTTGGATCATGAAATGGCAGCAAAGTGGCGACAGGAAGGAAAAAGGTATGCTGCAGATGTGAATGAATTTGTCAGAATCGGTATGGAAAGCCAGTGGCAGCAGGAGCAGCCAGAGCCAAAGCAAGACGAACGCTCCAAACTGGCTGAAGATATTTTTCGTATGATTCAGGACGCAAATCAGGCAGAGGAAACAGAGCAGTTACGTCGGGAAATTCCGGCTGCATCCTGGCCGCTTACAGCAGCGTTTGAGGAGGCTTTGCAAGCCGTTAGGCCGATAGCTTTTATGAATGGAGGCAATGAAGTCATTCTACATGCGGGCAATCCTCGGGAATGTGGAATGATCTATGTGGCGGGAAAAGATAGAATCTTGCAAATCCCCGGACTGCATCGAGTAGGCTGTTCGCCAGACGGGACTTATTTTGCGTTGGTGGATGGACAGGGGATTCGTATTGTTCGTCAACCGGACTTAAATCTGCAAGGAGAAGAGACAGCACATTTTCAGTGGAAGGATATACAAGGACGCTTAAAAGCATCCATTCCTGATTTGGAGTGCTTGGGAGATGAAGAGCATCCAGAGGATATATTAGATGAAGTGATTCCGTTTGGCGATGGACAGCGAGTTCTGCTGGTATGCGGTTACGGCGTTTATTTGTTGGCTGGTGATCAGGTGGATTTGATCCATCCCAAGACGTCTGAACGAAGAGAACTAGAGCTGGAAGACACGATTGTGGATATGGCCCATGGAGCTGTGTCGAGGGATGGACGCTGGATCGCTTACGGTAGCCAGATGAGTGAGCATATGCTTATGGATCTGTCCGATAAGACGGTGCATACATTGGAGCCAAATTCTAGTTATCCGCATTATGCTGTATTTTCCAAAGATGATTTGAATGTCTGGTACAATGCCTGTCATTTCTACAACGGCGCCACCATTCAAGTGTCGATTGCTGAGGTGGATCAGGGTCTTGCTCAGAATAAGGAAGAGTGGCCGATGATAAATGAAGAAATGCGAGTATACGCTGCAACAGCACTGACGCAAGGATCTATTTTGGGTGATGCCTACGGTTATCTCCGTCTGATTGACAGGGAGGGGCGTGAACTTTGGCGCTATTTTGTCGGCAGTACGATATCCGGGCTGGCAGTTACACCCGATGAAGGCATGTTGGCGGTTGGAACGTATGGTGGTATGCTTCATTTGATTGATTTGCAGAGCAGCACGAAGGACGAATATAGCATTGGCACCGCTCTAATTCACGAGACAGAACGTTGGATGATCTGGCGTAACTATGAGCCGTTGCGCTGGTAATACTAATATTCCGCAAATGGTGATAAAAGCAAGTTCTGATAAGCTGAACTTAAAAGTGCAGTAACACATGAATACAATGCTATTTTCATATAGAGAGCATTTGGCATAAACCCATGATGCAAAATGCGAATAGAGAGGAAAGAGGTGTGAGGACATGGACAAGAAAGCGGATATTCGTACATCTATGAAGGAACTATTTGCACAGATGGATGAAGCCTTTTTTATGGATGTGGAAGAAAATGTACCGATTGAAATGCGTGATGGGAATGTCGACGAGGAGGGATGGATCAAGTGGAAGCCTCTCCCTTCACAGATTACTGAACAGGAAATTCGGGAGATGGAGGAAAAATACCATTTTGAGCTGCCGCCCCTGCTAAGGAGTTTTATCATGTCCTACCATTATGTATCTTTACAATTCGATAATGAATCCATTCCGGGAGTATACTGGAGCGATTGTACGTTTGTTGAGTTCCCGCGTCTGCCTGTAGGTCAAGGCTTAAAGGCATTTTATGATTTGATCGATCAATGGTCACCTCTGCTGTCAGCAGGCTACATTCCTTTTGCAATAGCAGAGGACGACCAAGGTCCCGTTTGTTTAAATGTAGGTAGCAGACATAAGGACGGCGATTATCCTATTGTTTGGTTCTTTCATGAGGACCTACAGCATTTGGATGAGGATGAGCTGCGGATCAGGAGTAATCTGCTTCCCCATGTACAAGGGCTGTTTCCCTCCTCTGTCGAAATGTTTAACGTGATGTTTAAACACATTAGACACTAGCGATTTCCTAAAATGTAATTTTACTGCTCAGCCAACCGAGATATTGACATAAAAAATGAGGAATGTTATAAAAAAGGTAGGCTAGCACTCGAAAGATGGGAGTGCTAACAAAGTAGAATCGTTTGCATAGCTCATATCTGCTGGCCTTACATAGGTTTACATCTGAAAGGAGATATCCGAATGGAGAAAAAACAGTTTCAGGCTGAGTCCAAGCGTCTGCTCGAAATGATGATTAACTCGATTTACACGCAAAAGGAAATTTTTCTAAGAGAGCTGATCTCCAATGCAAGTGATGCGATTGACAAAATTTATTATAAAGCATTGACGGATGATCAACTGGTCTTTGACAAAGAAAATTATTATATCAAAGTAACTGCCAATAAGGATAATAGAACGCTAACCCTGCGTGATACCGGGATTGGTATGACTAAGGAAGAACTAGAAAATAACCTGGGTGTTATTGCTAAAAGCGGCTCACTGGCATTCAAAAATGAAAATGAATCCAAGGATGGTCATGACATCATCGGTCAATTCGGCGTCGGCTTCTATTCAGCTTTCATGGTAGCAGATGTGGTTACAGTGACTACCAAGGCTTTGGGAAGCGATACTGCATATAAATGGGAATCCACAGGTGCGGACGGGTATACCATTGAGGCAGCTGAGAAGGACGAGGTCGGAACCGAGATTGTTCTGAAAATCAAAGCAAACACCGAAGATGAGTCCTACGACGAATATTTGGACGAGTATCGTTTAAAAGCACTGATTAAAAAATACTCCGACTTTATCCGCTATCCGATTAAAATGGATATTACAGGCAAGCGGTTGAAAGAGGGAAGCGACAACGAGTTTGAGGATTACGAGGAAGAACAGCGTATCAACAGCATGGTTCCGATCTGGAGAAAAAACAAAAGCGAGCTGACCGACGAGGATTATCAAAATTTCTATGCGGAAAAACGCTATGGCTACGACAAGCCGCTCCAGCATATCCATGTCAGCGCGGACGGCGCGGTAGTGTACCAAGCTATTCTGTTTATTCCTGAGAATATCCCGTTTGATTTCTACTCCAAGGAATATGAAAAAGGGCTGGAGTTGTATGCCAACGGTGTGCTGATTATGGAAAAATCCCCTGATCTGCTGCCGGATTATTTTAGCTTTGTCAAAGGTATGGTTGACTCCGAAAGCTTGTCACTCAACATTTCCAGAGAAATGCTGCAGCATGACCGTCAGCTGAAGCTGATTGCCAAAAATATCGAAAGCAAAATCAAAGGCCAATTGCTGACCTTGCTCAAAAATGACCGGGAGAAATATGATCAATTCTACAAATCATTTGGCAGACAATTGAAATTTGGTGTCTACAACGATTACGGCAGACATAAAGAAACTCTGCAGGATCTGCTCATGTTCTACTCTTCTACAGAGAAAAAGCAGGTTACTTTGGACGAATACGTATCACGTATGCCAGAAGATCAAAAGTATATCTATTATGCTTCCGGCGAGTCCAACGAGCGTATTGAAAAACTGCCGCAAACCGAAATGGTGGCTGACAAAGGCTACGAAATTCTGTACTTCACTGATGATATTGATGAGTTCGCTATTAAAATGCTCTTAAGCTACAAAGAGAAAGAATTCAAATCTGTATCAAGCGGCGATCTGGGCATTGAGCCTGACGAAACTGAGAAAGAAACAGAAGCAGAACAAAACGACAACAAAGAGCTGTTCGAGTACATGAAGGGCTTGCTGGAAGGCAAGGTATCCAGTGTTAAAGCCTCTAAGCGCTTGAAGACACATCCGGTATGTCTGTCCGCAGACGGCGAGGTGACGATTGAGATGGAAAAAATCTTGAACGCCATGCCTAATAACGCTGATGTCAAAGCGAATAAAGTGCTGGAAATCAACATAAACCATGCCGTGTTCAATTCTTTGAAAGAAGCTTTTGCCGAGGATAAGGAGAAAGTAAACCTCTATACGGCATTACTGTATAATCAGGCTTTGCTGATCGAAGGCTTGCCACTGGAAGATCCAGTTGAATTCACGAACGATATTTGCAAAATCATGGTTTAACAAGCTTTATTACTATATAGAGCCGTTCCCGTACTGGGAGCGGCTTTATTTATCATAAACGTTTCCTAAAGCTTCATGATAGACCATATAGCGCTTACAGAAGAAGGGATGGGCCCACACATTGCCGATCATACTCAATACAAAGGAGGGCAATTATATGAGTCTGGATCAAGCCAACCAGGAACTCCAAAATTTAGACCGTTTAGAACGAAGTGAGCTTATACAGTTAGTAGAAAAAATCATCAGAGATGAGGGAACAGAAGAGGAAATCGACAGTATGTTGACCATAGTGATGCAAAATACGCCTCATCCGGGGATCAGTAATTTGATCTACTGGGATGATCGTGATTTGAGTGCGGCAGAGATCGTAGATGAGGCATTACGCTATCAGCCCATCATTTTACCACCCCATGAATCTTCTCCATAGGATGTGGAGGGGTGGTCTTTTGTTTAGAAATAAGATAGTATTAATTCTTTAGGGCTATGAGCATTATATTCAAAAAAACTTCCGTTAAACGTGTGCTGACTTCCCTGGGGTGTATGGGGTAATAGTTGTTTTCTGTTCACTTTACGGAGTTTTATGCCTAATTTTGGGTTTTGTAAAGTTTTTGTGACATGCTCCTGTGAATTTTGACACAGCAAATTATCGTTTTTCTTGATTATTTGGTGGGATGTCTTTATAATCATTTTGTTTGCAAGAATGATTAGCGATTAGCGTATGGAATAAGGAGGTTATTTATTTTGGGAAAAGCATTGATTATTGGCGCCGGTGGCGTGGCCAGCGTTGTGGTGCATAAATGTTGCCAAAACCCAGATGTATTTGAAGAAATTTGTATCGCAAGCAGAACTGTTGAGAAATGCGATGCGCTTAAAGAGAAGCTGGGTGGAGGTCGTACGAAGATTCAAACGGCTCAGCTTGATGCTGACAACACCGACATGGTCATTGACTTGATTCGAAGCTTTCAACCGGATGTAGTTATCAATGTGGCTCTCCCTTATCAGGATTTGACGATAATGGATGCTTGCCTTGAGACAGGTGTTCATTACGTTGATACGGCGAACTATGAACCGCCGGATACGCCGAAGTTTGAATACAGCTGGCAATGGGCCTACAAAGAAAGATTCGAAAAAGCAGGAATTACAGCTCTGCTGGGCAGCGGTTTTGATCCAGGCGTGACTGGAGTATTTACGGCTTATGCTCAAAAGCACTACTTTGATGAAATTCATACGATTGATATTGTGGATGCGAATGCAGGGGACCACGGATATCCTTTTGCAACTAATTTTAATCCGGAAATCAATATTCGTGAAATTACGGCGAAGGGCCGTTACTTTGAAAACGGAGAATGGATTGAAACTGAGCCACTTTCTGAGAAAAAGGTATACGACCTTCCTGAAATTGGACCGAAAAATATATATCTTTTGTACCATGAAGAACTGGAATCTCTTGCAGTGAATATTAAAGGCGTGAAAAAAATCCGCTTCTGGATGACGTTCTCGGACAATTATCTGAATCATTTGAATGTACTTCAAAACGTAGGCATGACTTCGATCGAGCCTATTGATTACGAAGGACAACAAATCATTCCACTGCAATTCCTGAAGGCTATTTTGCCAGATCCGGCTTCTCTGGGTCCAAGAACAAAAGGCAAAACAAACATTGGTTGCATCATCCAAGGTGTGAAAGATGGAAAACCAAAAACGTATTATGTTTACAATGTTTGTGATCATGAGGAATGTTATGCAGAGGTTGGCTCCCAAGCCATTTCTTACACCACTGGTGTTCCTGCCATGATCGGCGCCATGCTTATCATCAAAGGTCTCTGGAAAAAACCAGGCGTTTACAACGTTGAGGAATTTGATCCAGATCCATTTATGGAAGCCCTAAATAAACACGGATTGCCATGGCAAGAGAACTTTACGCCAACGTTGCTTGATTGAGGTCTGCGATGAATATTGATATTACAGGACTTCCATCACCTTGTTATCTTGTTGACGAAAGACTTCTTGTCAAAAACCTTGAGGTTTTAAATTCCGTTCAAGAACGGACAGGCTGCAGTATTTTGCTCGCTCTTAAGGGATTTTCGATGTTTTCGACCTTTCCTCTGGTTGGCAAATACCTAAAAGGGGTAACCTCCAGTTCGTTGTTCGAGGCTAGACTTGGTCGCGAAAAAATGGACAAGGAAGTTCACGTATACGCACCTGCTTATGTTGACAGTGAATTTGATGAGCTATTGGAGTATGTTGACCATATTGTTTTCAACTCCTTTGATCAACTGAAACGCTACAAAAGCAGAGTGCAAGGCGTAACTTCCAAAAAAATCGACATCGGCATTCGGGTGAATCCGGAATATTCGGAAATCGAAACGCCGTTGTATGATCCTTGCTACAACAACTCCAGAATGGGTGTGACTCTGGCTAACTTTAGACCTGAGGATCTGGATGGCGTGGACGGTATTCATTTTCATACGATGTGTGAACAGAATTCAGATACGCTAGAGCGCACCATTAAAGTCGTGGATGAGAAATTCGGGCCATACATTAAGAACATGAAATGGCTTAATTTCGGCGGCGGTCACCATATTACCAGAGAAGACTATGATCTGGACACGCTGGTACGCTGTATTCAATATTTTCAGGATAAATATGGTGTGCAGGTTTATCTGGAGCCAGGCGAAGCTATTGCTTTGAATACTGGATATCTGGTGGCTACTGTATTGGATACGATGAAGAACGGAATGGATATTGCCATTCTGGATACTTCGGCTGAATGTCATATGCCTGATGTGCTGGCTATGCCTTACCGCCCGAATATCATTGATGCAGGCAAACCTGGTGAGTATGCACATACTTATAGACTTGGTGGGCTTACGTGCTTGGCCGGAGATGTAATTGGTGACTATTCCTTTAAAGAGCCATTGAAGCCGGGAGACAAGCTTGTATTCTGCGACATGGCCCATTACACGATGGTCAAAAACCACATGTTCAACGGAGTCAACCTGCCAGCCATCGCCAGCTACAACGACGAAGAAGGCATTAAGGTAATCCGTCAGTTCTCCTACGAGGACTTTAGTTCTCGTTTGTCGTAAGAAATAGATGTGATCTAAATGACTGTACCGAAGAATGAATGAACTACAAAAGCCTCGCCCCTTGAGAAAGGGGTGAGGCTTTTTGGTGTAGTTAGGATTTTTTAGTTTTTATATGTGCCTGTTGCATGTATCCAATACGACAACGGGCATTAAATAATGATTCACTACTTGAAAAGTTACATAAATTTAATTAGTCTACCTTACAGCTTCAGAAGAGACTTTATAGTCAAATATATGTCCTCCAGGTTGAAGTCCTGGAAAAACCTCGACGGCTAGGTAGTATTCTTTACCTTTTTCAAGTTCTACATCTAAAGAATATTGACCATCTCTTGAACGTTTCATTTTACTACCAGTATTATCGTAAACAGTCATCTGCAACCAGGAATCTGAATATCTGTCTCCCTGAATTGTAAAATGAGCTTTTTGTGATTCAAAAGCCTTGATTTTATATACATCGTAGGCTTCCCAGACTCCAGGCACTCCCTCTGCACCAAGTCTTCCGATAACAGCATCACCTATAAAATAGTAGTTAGCCTGTTCAAAACTATCATTTGGTTCCTGTTCATGATATTCAAGTGCAGAGGTGAGAGTTGATTCCTTTGCGGCTGGTACGGAATTTGTTTCTTCCGCTAATGCGACACCAGCAGAAGTACTTAGCATAAGTGCAAAACCTAATGAAGCCAACAACGCTTTTTTCATGAATAAGAGCCCTCTCTTTTTTGGGATTTATATTCATTTATATGAATATATTAGTAACTGTTTCTGAGTTAATTGTATATCAATCACCAGGAAATTGGAATAATAAAAAGGAATATTTATCAATAAAATAAATATAATAGAATATTTTGTTACAGAATTTCATTTTGCATGTTCACAAGTTTGTCCCAGGAGTTCCGTTTAAAGGTCACATTTCTTGGAGGAAAATATATATGGTATACTCTTTAGATTAGGAACAAACTTGGACATGACTTGGGAAATAAATTGTAACGATAGGCAGAGGTGAATTGCACATGTTCGACCCGACCGTTTTTGATAATTTAAAAGTGGCTATAGAAAATGCTGTTTACGATCTGGATAATTTGGATTCACGTATTGACATTACACAGCGGATCGACAGATTGGAAATGTCTGTGATGTCACGTGAATTTGCTGTCCAATTCAGACTGAGAGAACACCCGAGTGTGACAGCAGAGGTTCAACTAAAGGCGGATTTAAACAACTTGGCTGCGGAAATTTTGGAAATCAAAGATCAAATTCCGGGATGTGTCTTGTTGTTGAGTTTTTACATGGAAATTCGTGATATTGAGTCACAATGCAGCCGGATTGAAAATATACTGACCGAAATTTGGAAGCCCGATCTTCGACCGGTACAAACGCTTAGTCAGATTTACGGAGAGAGGACATCTACATACCAAAACAGGATTGAACTCCGATTTTCCAGACAAATTAACGAAGATCAGATGGAAGACATTCCAGAGCTGTTGGAACACATATTGCTGACGCTTATGGAATTAAACAAGGTCTAAAGGGTTAGGACCGTAATGTAAATAACATTAGTAGACCAACAAGTTAACGTTAGAGGAGTTGAAAGTATAAATGAATGAACTTGAATTCTCTCAAGTATATGCGATTATGGAGGCTTCTTTTCCTGAAACGGAATGCAGGACATTCGAGTCACAGAGGGCTCTTCTTCATCATCCGTGTTATCGTTTACTTACCAAAAAAGACGAACAAGGGCAAACAATAGCTTTTTTGGCGGGCTGGGAGTTTACAGATTTTCGGTTTGTAGAGCATATTGCCGTAGATTCGGCTATACGGGGTGGCGGGTTAGGTAAAGAGCTTATGAGCAAGTTTATTTTACAGTCCGGTAAACCGGTAGTGCTGGAAGTTGAGCCACCAGTGGATGAATGGACTCAGAGAAGAATTGGTTTTTATGAACGTTTGGGGTTTCATCTGAACCATTTTGACTATGTACAGCCCCCTTTAAGAAAAGGACAGGCTGATCTGCGGCTTCAAATTATGAGCTATCCAGGTGCGTTGGCTGAACAGGATTTTGCTCCGTGTAAAGAGATTTTATATACCGAGGTCTATGGGTTAAATAAGAAGACTATATAGCTAAAGGTACTTCATTATCGTTCATGTTTTGTCCATACCATTACCAATTCTTTCTCGTCAGTTTCGGCATCCACAGATTCTGCTTGAACGGTAAATCCATTTTTAGTATAAAAGTTAAATGCTTTCGTGTTTGACTGATACACCTTTAATTGAATTTCGTCATGCTGCTTTTTCACCCAATCTAATAGTAGCTTGCCATAGCCCTTTCTTTGAGAATCAACACGTATAAATAGAGCCGCCAAGTATCCATCCAACATGGAAACGAAGCCGCCAATGCTATGATCATCTTGTATGATAACGTAGTTTTGAGCGAGAGGAAGGTACCTGTTTTCCATCTCGGTAACTTGGGATGTCCAATACTGCGGAGCAATAAAATGATGGGCTTCTATGGAAGCATCTAGCCAGATGGCTGCCAACTCGTTGAGCTCTTCCACATTTGCGGGTCTAATCGACATCGTGTCACCTCTTCACAGTACAGTATGTAATCTTATAGATGATGTTGAAATAAAAAAGACCGTCCGAGGACGGTCTTTTTACCCGTGGCGCTTAATTAAAGCTTTGATCCGTATCCCGCGCCTCCGTCAACTCTGTAAATTAGAGAATAACGGACCGGGTAAGGGATACGCTCAACATGTGATTATTGATGTTGACGCACCTCCTTTCCTGATGAATCCATTTTACCATATTTGGTTTGTGATATCCAGTGATTTTCTTATATTTACGGGAATGATTCATAGAAAATATAAGATAAAAATAGCTTGATTTTATGTTCTATGGAAGATATAATCTAAATTACCGTGATTGAAAAACATCGGTGTGAATACATAATATGCGGTCGTGGCGGAATTGGCAGACGCGCACGGTTCAGGTCCGTGTGGGCTAACCCCCCGTGGAGGTTCGAGTCCTCTCGACCGCATCATGCCTAACATTTACAGGTTCTTGGATTGGCTGGATGCCACCAAGAGCCTGTTTTTATATGGGTAAGATGCGTGTACTATTATAACTATTTTATTTATACTGAAATATATATTTGATATAATCCTTTGCACTCTGATTAATGTCTTCGTCACTTGCTTGAAACGAGGCTCCAAAGACAGCGAAATAGGGTAATGTTATGGCGCCAACATGTACTGCGCTTGCTTTAAAAGGTGCTATAACTTCATCAACAGTGAAAGAAACGGAACCAGTAGGTAAGTAATTTTCTTTTTTATCGCCAATGGACATGGCTATCCCTAGCTTCTTTCCTTTTAACTTATCACCTTGTGAACCATAAGCCCATCCGTGAGTAAAAACATCATCGAACCACTTTTTTAATAAAGGTGGGTAACTATACCAATATAAAGGGAATTGAAATATGATATTACTATGTGTTTCAAGTAACTTTTGCTCTCTCAAAACATCAATGCTCCAGTTTGGATACTCTTTATAAATCTCATGAATAGTAATTTCATTGGTATACTGAAGTAATTCTTGTTTCCATCTTTGATTTACTCTGGAATCTTCAATATTCGGATGTGCTAAAATCACGAGAGTTTTCATCATAAATCACCTTTCTTACATAGCATCATTTGTTTTTTGTTGGTACGTCTTATTATTCTGTACGCTATAAAAAAAGTAAATACACACAATAAAGTAATATAGTTACTAGAAAGTGTGCATGGTACTTAGAGTAAATATATGGGATTATAGAATTAATCAGATCAACTTAGTTATTTTAGCGTTGAAGAGGTGGTCGTATGAAACAATATAATTTAGGCATAGAAGCAACACTTGAGATCATCGGAGGTAAGTGGAAATCCTTAATCATATGCTTACTAATGTCTGGTAGAAAGAGGACAAGTGAATTACAGCGCAGTATTCCAGGCGTTTCTCAAAAGGTTCTTATACAGCAGCTCCGTGAACTTGAGAAGGATGGCATCATTGGCAGACATGTGTATAATCAGATGCCTCCAAAAGTGGAGTATTATATAACGGAATATGGTATAACAGCAAATGAAATAATTGATTTAATGTGTTCTTGGGGAAGAGCTAATATCAAAATAAGACAACAGCAAGGAGAAGATGTGATGTTGTTAGAATATGATTCAAAATGAATAGTGGAGTAAAAAAGCGTTATAGACTACGATGTTTGCGGCGGTTTTCTTCGGCTGCCTTCAAGTGCTATGTTATATGTTGAGCCACAAGCTGATTTGCTATATAGTAATGACTGGACAACCATTCCATCCATATTAAATGAATGCCAAAGTAGGGGGACCATTTACAATGATTATTAAACCGAAAATTCGTGGTTTCATATGTACGACTGCACATCCTGCAGGATGTGCGGCTCATGTTAATCGTCAGATCAACTACATCAAAGACAGTACATCAATACAAGGAGCTAAAAAGGTACTTGTGATCGGAGCATCTACTGGATATGGGCTGGCTTCTCGTATTGCTGCGAGCTTTGGGCTGGGAGCGGATACCATAGGGGTATCCTATGAACGTCCCGCATCAGAGGGGCGCACGGCTTCAGCAGGCTGGTATAATACAGTAGCCTTTGAAAGAGCGGCCAGAGCAGCTGGCTACATAGCAGAAAGCATTAATGGAGATGCTTTTTCTCATGAAATTAAGCAGGAGACATTGAAGCTGGTAAAGGAAAAGCTGGGCAAGGTAGACCTGATTGTGTATAGTGTCGCTTCACCGCGACGGACACATCCCGATACGGGTGAAACTTTTAATTCCGTTCTCAAGCCTATCGGACAGTCTTTTTCTAATAAAACAGTGAATACGAATACAGGTGTCGTATCAGAAATTACGCTGGAACCGGCTACGCAGGAGGAAATTGAGAACACCATCACGGTAATGGGTGGCGAAGATTGGTCCTTGTGGCTAAAAGCGTTGGAAGAAGCTGATCTGCTGGCTGAAGGGGTAACCACACTGGCTTACTCGTATATTGGTCCCGAAATTACGGAGGCTATCTATCGTAAAGGAACCATTGGCCAAGCTAAAAATGATTTGGAAGCTACAGCACATACTCTAACAAAGCAACTGGAACGTTATCATGGAAAAGCCTACGTTTCTGTGAATAAAGCTTTGGTTACACAATCCAGTTCGGCTATTCCAGTCGTACCATTGTATATTTCTTTGCTGTTTAAGGTCATGAAGGAAAAGGGACTGCACGAGGGATGTATTGAGCAGGCACAACGTCTGTTCGAGACGCTATACAGTGGGTCCACGGTGGAAACGGATGAAGAAGGACGCATCCGTCTGGATAACTGGGAAATGAGAGACGATGTACAGCAGGCTGTCAAAGCAGCTTGGTCCGAAATTACTACAGAAAATGTATCTGAATTGGGCGATCTCGAACAATACCGTCTGGATTTCCTCCAATTATTTGGATTCGGGTTTGATGAAATTGATTATGAATTAGATGTTAACCCAGAGGTAGACACGACTTCATAAGTGAATATGTGTAAAATAAAAACGGGTACTCTCAAGCGATGCAATTGGCTTAAGAGGCCCGTTTTTTTATATTCTAGCAAAATACAAGTTGCACTCGTTTCATTAACAGCATTTATCGAGAATTAGACGTGGAAAGCGACTTACGGTGCAGCAAGCGAAAAACGGCAATGGTAATGATAATCCCTGCAATGCCAAAGATTGCAACAGAAGTCAGGGCCCGGTAAGCTTGCCAGCCGAACAAAAATGCAATACCACTGCCAAACGTTGTACCTGCCAGTAACCCAAGTGCGCAGGCAATATCCGTTCCAAATTTCATAAACATGTTCCTTTCGAATGTATAAATTAAAAAGTAACTTGTACTTTTTCTCTGGACTTAGACACACACTTGTGCGTACAATTAAATAGTAATCGTTTTCAAACGGAATCTATTAATCATTATGTATCATTCTTGTGCAAATTATTCCTTTTTCAGGAGGCTGATGAAATGAATATGAATGAACAGATCAAGCTGTGGAACGAAGAGGCGCAGGCTAGTAACGCTGATCATCCTCACCGAAAGGTTGAATTGTTTATTGAGGTACGAGATGGAGCATTGGAGGCTGTTGTTCCTTATTTGAACCAACAGGATTATCGTCATGTAACTCTGGTAGAAGATGAGCATACTTCGGTTGCGGCTGGAAAAAAAGTAGCTGAGCTGATCCGGGAGGCAGGTTTGACAGTTGATGTAGTCCGTTTACCTCCGAATGCTGTAGGGGATGTCATTGCTGATGAAACCTACATTATGAAGGTGCTGCTGGGTGTGGCGGATAAGAGTCAGGCTGTACTTGCTGTAGGTTCTGGCACGATTCATGATCTGGTTCGCTTCGTATGTTATAAAATGAATCGTCCCTTCTTGTCAGTACCGACGGCTGCTTCGGTGGATGGTTTTACCTCCGCAGGCGCACCACTGATTGTGGACGGCAGCAAGCAGACATTCCAAGCAGTTCCGCCAGAGGCGATCTTTGCTGATTTGTCCGTGCTGGCAAATGCGCCACAGACGATGACTGCTGCAGGTTTTGGCGATATGCTTGGTAAGTTCACCTCACTAGCGGACTGGCATGTTTCCAGAGATTTGGGAAACGAGCCGTATTCGCCCGTGGCTAATCGCATTACCGAGGAGGCTTTGCGTGCCTGTGTAGAGCATGTCGATGAGATTTCGGCAGGCAGCAAGGCTGGTGTCGAGGTATTGATGAATGCGCTGATTGCATCCGGTATTTCGATGCTGATGATAGATCATTCCCGTCCAGCGTCAGGGGGAGAGCATCATATTTCCCACCGAATTGAAATGGATTTTATTGCAGAGGGACGCAAGCAAGTTTTGCATGGTGCCAAAGTAGGCGTAGCATCCGCATTGCTGTCTGACCTGTACAGGGATTTAGCATCCAGCCAGGATGTAGAGGCTTTTAAGGTGTATCAGGCTTTGCCTACGTCGGAGCAGATGCGTGCATGGCTGGCTCAGGTCGGAGGTCCATCTACCATTACCGAGCTTGGGGTTACGGAGGAACAGCTTGCTCGTGCATTGCGCACGGCTCATACCTTGCGTGATCGCTATACTGGGCTCAAGTATATGAACGAACATCAATTGCTTCGTTCGTAATGTGCAACATCTATACAAATTGTCCTTAGATATTCGGCCAGTTATGTGTGGCAAGGAAGGGATAAGTGAATGGGTTTACATTTCCGACAGCAATACGACGATATCCTGTTCCTGTAACATTTGTATGTACAAATGAACGGTATGCTATAATCGTGGAATATGAACAGGTACACGATATTGCAAGTACGGAGGAAATTATGGCGCCCAAATATATACAAGTTAAACAGGAAATTTTGTCCTGGATTCATTCATCCAAACTGGAACCGCAAAGCCAGCTTCCATCTGAGCATGAAATGTCTGAACAATTTGCTGTTAGTCGGCAAACGGTGCGTCAGGCGCTGGGTGAACTGGTGCAGGAAGGATGGCTGTTTCGAATGCAGGGCAAGGGAACCTTTGTCGCGACACGTGACAGTAAACAGCCCGAAGATCCAAAGATTATTGGAGTCATTACAACCTATATTTCGGATTATATTTTCCCTTCCATTGTACAGGGAATTGAATCCAAATTGAGTCGCCAGGGCTACAAGATGCTGCTGTCAAGTACAGGTAATGACCCTGAGCAAGAAAGTCAGTGCCTGGAAATGCTGTTAAGTCAACCGCTGAGCGGAATTATTATTGAACCGACCAAAAGTGGAGAGCGTAACCCCAATCTGAACTATTATTTAACCGTGGAAAATCGCCAAATCCCTTATTTGATGATCAATGCGCGTTATGAGGAAATGGATGCGCCATGTCTGCGAGTAGATGATGAAAAGGGTGGTTTTTTGGCGGCCGAGCATCTGATTAAGCTGGGACATCGACGCTTGGCTGGATTTTTCAAAACCGATGATATGCAGGGGATTCTTCGTATGAAGGGATTTGTGGCCGCTCACCGCAAATACGGAGTGACATTACACCCGAACGCAGTAACGACTTACCGGACAGAAGAAAAAAATGAGATTCCGCTACAACGTGCGTCGAGGCTGCTGGCGATGGAGGCGGGAGAGCGTCCTACTGGATGGGTGACCTATAATGATGAGTTGGCTGTTCGACTCCTGGATATTGTACGTTCGGCGGGTCTGAATATACCCAATGATCTATCGCTGGTTGGGTTTGATGATTCGTTTTTGGCGACAGCAACAGAAATCAAGCTAACGACAATTCGGCATCCAAAGGAAGAATTGGGGTTACGTGCTGCCGATACCATGCTGTCGATGATTGAAGAGAAGGGGTACCATGAAGAAGATCGTCAGTTAATTCTACCGCCTGAGCTCATCGTTCGTGAATCTACAGGGCCTGTCCAGGTCATGCCTGGAGAACACTAGGCTGGGAGATCAGTCACTTTTATTACTTAACATGTAAGGACAGGTTAGTAAGTATACAGCTGTAACGCTTCATATTTGATGGGCATGGTTCTCGCCATACCGAACAGTCTGTTTTCTGGATTGCAGAAATAGACTGTTATTGTTATATCTTTTCTGAAAATAAGTACATAAATCTATCGAAAAAACATAAAAAGGTTAGCTAAGTTGTACGTACAACTATATAATGAAAGCAGAACCAAGAATAAAGGGTCAATGCAATCGGTCTGTAACCGTTCTCTGTTGGTCGACACTAACCTGACAGGGCTTATTGTCGGGTATACGTTGCTGACGTAACCGGACGGGAATTTATTTAAGGTTGCAGCTTCCACCCAAACTCCTGCGCTGGGTGCGGCCATGTTCGCAGCAGTGGCTGCGGGAGCTGAAACTGGAGGATACAATGATATCATCGAAGCAGCGCGTCATATGGCACGTGTACGGGACGAGAGCTTCAAACCGATCCCTGAGAACGCGGCCGTGTATGATAAGCTGTACGAGGAATACTGCCGTCTTCATGACTACTTTGGACGTGGAGCAACCCTGTGATGAAAAAGCTAAAGTCCATTAAGGAAGAAGCGGGACGTTCAACTGAAGCGGTAAGCATTCATTCTTAAGATACTGATAAAATATAAGCAAGAAATATTTAAATGCTCTGTTATCTAAAAAGCACAGTACACCGAGGAATCGGTAGACTGTGCTTTTTGCATTTTATATTCTGTGAAATTACATGATGTGAAAGTCTCAGCGAATGAAAGATGGTAATGCGTTCCTTTCAAAGACTTTCATGAAAATTACAACCATTTCTCTTTTACGGACATTTTTACTTTTTCAGCATGGCATCAGCAAACAAAATGGATTTTGGAATACGGAAAAACTGTTCCGCCTGATCCTGGAAGGTTTGCGAAGGAACGGTACCCTGATGCAACCATTTCCGAAATGTACCGGGGTGAACGCCAATCCAATGACTCACATCGGTCACCGAAATATCATGTACCATGCATAGACCCGCCAAAATCCGATTTTTAACCGGAGAACGAGTCACAGTCCGTTTCATAAAACGGGACGGCGCTGGTTGACAGATGAGTGGTGAACGCCGGACAACCTCTTCATTAAATAGGATATGGTGCGGATAACCAAGTGTATTACATGTCTTTTCCAGATTAGTGTTGCCGGGAATGCGACCTTCATATACCCACGCACTGACACTACGGGAGGAAATGGAAAGCTCCTCGGCAAGTTGGGACAGTTTAATGTCATTAGCCATCAAAACGGCAAGCAAAACGCGATTGCGTACTTGACAGCGTGTTGGTTTACGAAAACGTTTGACACGCACGCCTTTTCCCAAATATTTGCGATTGATCAGAGACCACGCCTGAATGGAATGTTTATCTTGTTGTTTAGGCATATACCCTCCGATTTTTTTAAACACATACTACTATACCCGAAGGGGGGTTTGCAAGTGGCTCCTCTCCTGATTTTCTTTTAATCCCATGGGCTTAACCGGTTTATGGAAAATAAGGTCCATTTGACCTATAAAAATGGAAGTTTAAGGTGTCGATATATTAAAATGTGACATTTTTAATGGAAATGGAGGTAATATGTTCTTCTCTTACGATTGTAAGGATGTACAGAGAGAAAAGTGGGTCCTTGCAGCCCAACATGCATTTTTTTGACGAGAAAAAGGGAGGTTATACAGCTAGATGATTTGTAAAAAGGTAGTGGTATGGTTTCTGACGGCGATTTTAGCGATTAACACCTTGCTGTGTCTGCCTGTTGTAGCAAGGGCAGAAAAACAAGATGCAACGGGCGGGATACAACAAGACCATGCAGGTTTGGTACAGGAGGAACAGCTTTCTGATGGAACGGTTTCTTTCAAACCGCCCACTTCTGCGACAAACAGTGTTTATGACGCACTCATGATGAGTTTGGCAGCGGTGGAGTATACGTCAATTGTTATCGAACCTGGGGAAACCTATGAATTCGAGAATACAGATACGATCAGTAAGTCCATATATAGCAACGCTTCTCAATCAAAAGGCATTTTGTACGATAGTGTAAGTTACAAAGAGGACGGAGACATCAGCACTGTCCATATGGACTATGGCATAAGCCCCATTGGTGTTCCTGGGGGAGGCACAGCGTTTATTACGAATACAGGAACAGCAGCATTAACCGTAAAAGTAACGGACGTCTTCACCTACAGTACATCGGAGGACCCGGCACTAGAGCGAGTTACGGTCTCTAAAAATGAAAGCTATCGGATTGTGAATGAAGGATGGACTGCCCGTTCGATTCAGCATGATGGGTCAAATGCAGACAATCGCCGTTTTGATTACGCAAAATACAAGGCAGACGGAACTTTATCCGCATCTGATCTTAATAGCATTGCTCATCCCTCTTTGGGTGATGGCGAGGAACTGATTATTACAGGTTCCACTGCCAATGCGGTTACCTTCGGATTTCCATACGGTAAATACAGTATAGAAAGCACCGGCGAGCCGGCTTATGCGCGGGTTACCCTAAATCAGGGGGAAAGCTACCAATTTATCAATGTGGGAACCCGATTGGATACGGTGGAAAGTGACGGTACATCTAAAGATAAACTTGATTATGTTGTTTATCTGGCAAACGGAACAGAGGCTTCACGCGGCAGTGGCACTACGGCGAAGCCGCAGATTGCTGTGGACAGATACGCGGTAATTACCCAGGTCACTGCAAACCCGGTGACATACGGGGCTCCGTATCGCAATTTTATTGCCCGTCCAGTGGGTGGAGATGCAATCAGCCGTGTGGAGCTTGAGGTAGGCAAGAGCTACATTTTCCACAACAATGGTACGCTGATGAATCCGATCTACAATAACTCCAAAAAGGTAGGAAGCTTGTTCGACTATGCTATTTACAAGCCGGATGGAACGGTAAATTCCTCTGGTTTTAACAGCCAGTCTGGTCCCATGATCCCGCCTTCGGGATATGCCATTGTGACTGTGATTGGTCCGAATCCTATTATCTTTGATTATACAGATGATTTTTCCTGGGAAACGAGTAGCCATCCTGCTTTCTTGCGGGTAACACTTTCGAAAGGTGAAAGTTATGCTTTTACCAATATTAGTGATCATTTGAGGAATCTGCACAGCACAGCCAAAACTGTTAAAGGAAAATTTGATGTGGTCCTGTATAAAGCAGATGATACAGAGCAATCCAGGCGCAATACCGGGAACTCAACCTTTTTGGTTGGCGCAGGTAAAAAGGCTAGTGTGACGGTAACCAGTGACACGCCAATCACGTTTGGGGGTATCTATCGGAGCTTTAAGGCCAGCGAAGATGATAATGGTATTGGGCAAACGACGCTGGAGCCGGGAGATTCGTACATTTTCCGCAATCATGATAGCAAATCGAATTCATTGCGGCATGACAAAAGTAGTGGAAGTGCACGCTTTGATTCGGCAAGCTATCGAGGGCTTCGTTTACTGACATCAGATCATTTCAACAATACAGTGGACCCAGAGATTGTTGCGGGCGGTGAAGCCATTGTCACCAATGTATCCGATCGGCCAATCACCTTTATTTACAGCAGTAAGGTAGAGGCTATGCTTAACGCACAGGCAGCCTTCCATCGAATTACATTGAAACGCGGTGAAAGCCGGAAATTTATAAATGTTAGCACTTTGGACAAGGCCCTTGACGTCATTTCGGTCAACGGTATGAAATGGAATTACATTAATTATAAGGCAGATGGGACAGTGTACAGCCAGGCTAAGGATACAACTCAATTGCCATTGGTACAGGCCGGAGGTTATGCCATTGTAACGACGGTTTCGGATGTGCCAGTGACTTATGGAGCTGTATTAGGAATATTCGATGTTGAGGCTGCCGAGGTGCCAACAGGCAATCAGGTTACCATCAAGCAGGGAGAAAGCTATGTATTCCATAATATTGGCTCACAGGCTTCCTCATTAACCACAGATGCTTCAGACACAAGCCGTCTCTATGACTATGCCATGTATGGAGAAGGTAGCGGTGTGAATTCCAAGGTGGATAGAGCAGGTATGAGTGTTTCATTACCTGAGATCTCACTTGGAGCAGGAGGTACACTTGTTGTAACCGTCACTTCGCCGCAAGCTGTAACCATTCATTTCAACAATGACATTAAAGCAGATCCAAGCACAGAACCAGCATTATTAAAAACGTCTTTGTCTGGCGGCAAACAGGAAGTATGGATCAATCGCGGGAACCAGGAAGCACCTGTTTTGACGAATGCGAAAGCAACGGGTGGAACATATCAGTTCACTGTTGCAGATCATGCTGGAAAAGTGATTCGTGAACATAAAGAGGCGACAGACACTCAACAGCAAGTGCCAGCTAACGGAAATATTCATCTCGCCGTAGCTGCAACTACTCCTGCTGTTAACTTTGGAGCGCCTTATCGTGTGTTTGCTGTAAAAAATAACGATGACAGCAAGCTGGACGAGCTAATTGAGCTTATAGATAAGGAAGTTGACTTTACGGTAGGCCAACAAGGGAAATATCGGTTTACACCCAAAGAAGACGGGATTTACCGTTTTGCGATGAAGGAGAAATCCAACTTTGCTGCGCAGCAGCCAATTCTAGCCTTGTTTACGGACCCTGATTTTAGTAGTCAGCTTGTCTCCTCAACTGAGCAAGCACAAATATATGGTTGGGATTACACGGTCTTAGAGTATGAGATGAAGGCAGGTCAAACGGTTTATGTGAAGCTGTCAGAAATTAATAGCGGTGCATTGCAAACTGTAATTAAGGCAGCCCATATGGCGCTTGGCAAAGATACTTCATACGAATACGGCAAAGGAAACCGACTGAATAAAGTTATCTTATTCACCGGTGATCAAATTCAATTGGATTATGATTTAAACGGAAACATCATTAAACGGACAAAAAAGGTATTTCCTTTTACAGATTAAAAGGATGTCTTGGCTTCGAAAAAATATAACAGATCATTAGATGTATAGGCATTATTAATAGGGGTGAGCGAGTGTTTAAACGTTATATTTGTAGTCTACTATGTGTGCTGATGTTACTGGGTTCATGGAGCACATGGGCATATGGAGAAGCAGGTCGTGGAGAGGCAGCAACTTCTCAATCTTCTTCGTCTTCTACTCCGCAGATTATTACCAGAGCTTGGCTTGCACAGCAAACAGGTAAGGATCAGGCGTGGGTCAATGCACAGTTATCCAAAGGCTATACCTTATATGATATTTATAAAGCATGGCAAAAAGATGGTGGAGAAAATTCATTACCAGAACAAAGTCCAAGCTTGTGGGTACAGCAGAATGGACTGACATTGAGCACAAATACAAAGGTGGAACCATCCGATGAGTCGGCTGCACTGAAGGAGGGCGAAAAGCGCGCTCAGACCACCCAGGATGAAAAGGCAACTCAACATCCACTTGATAAGGAAGAGGGTAAAGAGCCGGCTCCAGACACGACTGAGATGGTTATCCCATCTATACCCCGAGTAAATGATTCCGTATATGCTCCGACTCCAGGAGAAAGCGGACTGATCGGGCAGGATTTATTTAAACAAAGTTTGTTGCAGGTATCAGCTACAACAGATGTGTATGCTCCTTTTGATCAGGCGGCGCTTGCACAAAGCAGGTTGAGTGATGATACGTCTCGTTATGGAATGGACTATGGTGACAACAGTGTGTCCACCGCTTCAGGACAGCTCGTTGTTCAAAATACGGATTTGGTACTGCCGGGGTCATTGCCCTTTGCATTGACTCGTGTGTATAACAGTTCATTGGCAAATAATCAGATTGGTGTGCAGCAAAATGAAGGGTTGTATACAAACACAAGTGCCATCCGCGAGGAAGAAGCAGCTTCTGGTCTGGGGAGAGGCTGGAAATGGGATCTTCCTCATATGCAGAAACAGGATGGTAAACGGTATTTGTATATTCCGGGAACAGGCTCCTATGAACTGAGAGATGATTTGCAGCTAGAAGGATATGCATACAAAGATCTGAAGATCAGTACAGATCAAAGCGCAAGTGTGCAGGGAGTAAGCAGTGCATACAAAATAGCAGTGCTGAATGGAAATGACTATTATATCGATCAGGACGGTTATTTGATTTTAATCCAGGATGCGTATAAGAATCGGGTGGAGTTTGATTATACAAGTTCTGGTGGAGTAAAGCTTATTCGATCGATTCGAAACAGTGATGGCAAAGAGCTTGACTTCACTTACAATGCCGGGCAAATTGTTGTTAAAGAGCAGGGCACGGACCATCAGTACACCTATCGCCAAAGTGGCGAGGGAAGCAGCAAGGTGCTGTCAGAAGTGTTGGATTCTCTTTCCAGAAGCACAAGCTATGCGTATACATTCATGGACGCTCCTTTTAATGTGGTCGTAGATGGTGAAGGAAAGACTGGAGCCCTACAGCAAAATGCATCGGCGTTGCTTACACGAATTGTACGACCTACTTCATCGATCACAGACATTCGTTATGAAGCATTTAACAAGCAGATAGGTGTATACGGTACACAAGGCGTGTTTAAGGTGGTTTCACGCGCTGATATGTACAGTACAACCGCAGGCAATCGTTTTTTAAATAAAATTGATTTCACCTATTCCGGAGAAGATCTAGCCAACTATGGGAAAAACGCTGAATGGACGGTAGTTGCCAAAGGGACACGTACAGCGGAAACCTTCCATTTTGGTAAAGTCTTTAGAGGAGATAACGCACCGGACAAGCTTGTTCTAAACAGCTATGATCAAGAGGGTGATTCTACCGGCTATCATATAGATTACAAGTATAATGTTGCCATGGACTGGAATTTGCCTGTGCAAATGCAAGAGTCGTATACGGAGGGAGGTTCTTCGTCAGAACCTGTAACCACCTCCTATGACTACAATGAATATGGTCTTCCACTAAAAGTATCCCAAAGTACTGGATTGGAGACTGTTCATACGTATAAAACCTCTAGTGAGCCTTTTTTCTGGATTCAACCTACCCAGACGGTTACTAAAATAAGTGAAGGAAAAACTGGAACGACAGTTCGAACTTATAAAGCAGAGGGTACATTGTATGAACTGAAAAACTATGAAGGTACAGAGCAAGGGAAGCTTTTATCAGATACCTATACTTTTTACAATGCAAAAGGGAATGTAAGTGGTCAGAAAGTTCTTATTGATGACAGAAACTATACGGATGTTTCGATTGATTATAAATCTCCCTATGGTTCTCAGCTCCCAACAAGACAGCTTTTGCCTAAAGGTGTTGAGTATACGTATGATTATTATCCGACTGGGGAAATCAAGTCCCAAACAGATGCCAAGCGCAAAACAGAGTCCTACGTATATGACGCTTTGGGACGTGTAACGAAGGTTACTTATCCGGATGGAACTCAGACGGTTGTGGTGTATAAGGATGATACGAACGATGTCACCGTCACCGGACCAGATGGAGTAAGTGCTGAAAGAATGTATAATCCATTCGGACAGATGCTCCAGCAGCAGGTGGGTGATGCGATTTACGGATATGGTTATGATGATCATGGAGATATGGTAGAAAGCACGGATGCTGAACAAGCAACCACTCGCTATGCCTATGATGCCTTTGGACGACCTGTGAAGACGACCTATGCGGATGGAACCACAGATACCGTGACTTATAACGCAGTGGATCGTACTGTTACTCAGACGGATGCGCCCGGTTATCGTGTGCGTGAAGTATCAGATGCTTTAGGTCGTGTGACTTCCACACAAGAAGCTAAAAATGGATCATTTCAGCCGCTGGAATCGTTAGCTTATAATTATGCGGGTATGGTCACTAGCCGTACAGATGGTAACGGTCAACGTATGATCTATGATTACGATGCTTTGGGACAAATGACCTCGGTCACTGATCCATCCGGACAGCAGGTCAGCTATGTGTATGATCTAGCCGGAAATTTGAAGACCGTTCAGTTTCCTGATGGGCAAAAGAATGTGTATTCATACGATGAGCTGGGCAGACGTACGTTACTTGAGAAATCAAGCGGAGGAACTACGTTAAATATTTACGATACAGATGGAAACATCACCCGTATGTTGACAGGAAAATCGGAGGCCATTACCTTTCAATATAACGCTGACGGATTAGTTACCGAAGCGGCGGGTCCCGATTTTAAAACCAATTACACCTATGACAGCGCAGGACGAAGAAAAAGCATGACTGATGGTCAGGGAACGACCTCCTATGCCTATGATCCATCAGATGGAGCCTTGACTGGGCTGAAGTACCCTGATGGTACGCACATCAGCTATGAATACAACAAGCAGTCTCGTACAGGCTATGTGCTAACAGATGCTGCTGGCACGTCTATGCACGTTCAATCCAAGCTGGACAGTGTGGGCCGAGTTACCCAAATGGACATTAGCGCTGGGGCCGGTGCGGCAAATGTACAGAGTTTGGGAGAAGCGAGTGCTGCTGCGGGCGGATCATTGGATCGAATGACGTTCGATTATGCTCCTAATGGTTTGCTGAAAAGCCAGTCTTCGAGCAGAGGGCTGAGTACGCGATTCAGCTACAACGGACTGGATTTATCCGGGGTTACGGTGGAGCACGGTGGTACGTCGCTACATCAATTTGGGTATGAACGGGATGGGAATAAAAACATCATCGGACGTACACAAAACGGAACAACAGACCAGTTTGGATATGACCCGTCAAACCGTATTGCCAGCGAAGCCGCTGGTGAAAAGAATAAGACCTATGTCTACGATCCGAATGGAAACCGAAGTGCTGAAGGCAGTGGCAAAGTGTTCGGCATGAAAAACGCTGAATATACGTATGATTCTGCCAGCCGTCTGACAAAGGTGACCGGTGAAGGCAAAGAGGTAGGGTACAGCTATAACGGAGACGGTCTACTGTACGAGCGTACAGAGGGCGGCAAAACGACTCGGTATTACTATGACGAAGAAGCGAAGCTGATTGCAGAAGCCGAGGTCCAAGGTGAAACAGCCAAGATCACTTACGCTTACGTGTATGACTTGTCCGGTCAACTGTGGGCCAGACAGGACAAGGCAAGCGGGCAGTTGCAATATTATCAGCTCAACGGTCACGGTGATGTGGTAGGTCTAAGTGATAGTTCGGGCAAGGAACTGAATAGCTACAGCTACGATATTTGGGGTGGACCGGAGAAGGTCAAAGAGACCGTTCCGAACGTGTTGCGTTATGCTGGTGAGTATTGGGACGATACGACCGGGCTACAGTACCTGCGGGCTCGCTGGTACGATCCAGGCACAGCCCGTTTTATGGGCGAGGATACGTACCAGGGCGAGATCAGCGATCCGCAAAGCTTGAACTGGTATACGTATGCAAATAATAATCCGTTAAAGTATATTGATCCAAGTGGGCATAAAGTTTGGCTAGTTCACGGTACTTTTGTTGATCCAAGTACATGGGATAATAGTAAAACGTATATTAAAAATGAGCTTTTTAATGAACCGACTGATACTCCGCGATGGAGCGGTAAGAATAATGATGGAGCCCGAGTTGAAGGTGCAGAAATTGTAGCGAATCAAATTTATAATTATCACAAAGCTCATCCAACAGAACCGATACGAATCATGGGGCATAGTCACGGAGGTAATGTTTCCATCATGGCAACTAATATGTTGGCTAAACGTGGGGTACATGTAGATACTCTTATCACTATTGCAACACCAGTAAGGGAATATAGACTGAAAACGAAGGTCGGTCAACATATCAATGTATACAACCATAATGATATTATTCAAGTTAACGGAGGGTTTTGGGGTTTAGGAGAAGCAAAACGCAAATACCCTGGTGCTGAGAATGTTGAAGTTAAATTATCCCCTTATTATTTTAAACATCCAATTGAAGCTCATTCTGTAATGCACAATAATCCCAATATTTTGGATAAATACGTAAAACCACGAGTGCTGTGGCACAACTTTTCTAAAGCCAGATATGAAAGTTATAAAAAGAATCAGAGTAGGTACTAATCACTAGAAATAATTGGTTTATTATGTATTTTAGGATAAAGTTAGTATTCGAAATAGTGAAGTATCAGTTTTTGAAATGTGAGTAAACATTTCAGTGAGACTGGAGGGAAGGAAATGAAAATGCCCATTTGGTTTAAAATCATATGGATGATTCCTATTGTTATTAATATAGCGGCGTTCATATGGTTTATTTTAGGCTCAACAGGGGGCTTTCAACGTGGACATGATATCTTGGCAACTGCTACATTAGTCATATTTGGAGTCCCGTCTATTATTATTGTATTAATATCATTAACATATATATGGCAAGGATGGCCACCATTTAATGGTGTGAAATATTTAGTATCAGCAATATTGATGGGATCTTTATTATTTTGTTCTTATTATTTGGTTGACGGGACTCCTACACGTGGATGGTTGTATGATAACGTTGATAGTGATCCTGTACGGTTAACTTCAGATCAAAAATATGAATACCGTATAGATTTAATTAATCCTTTCCAGAGGAATAGTAGAGAACAATTGCACTTGAAAAATATTTCAACAGGAGAAGAAAAGAATATCCCTATTTCAATTAGAAAGGAAAATAGTGGCTACTCAGGTGGTGATGGAGATAATTGGGCTTGGGGTATTTTAAAACCAACAAAAGTACCAAATCAATACGAGTTGTCTACATTGGATGAGTATAACAACGGTATGTATGGCATGGATCCGAGAGTTTTTTTAATTGATGTAAAAGCTGGAACTGCACAAGTATTGAAGTAGAATTTGAATTATTTAACCACAATACGAGATAGTTTCGTATTGTGGTCTTTATTTATTATTAGTTCTGAACTAATAATAAATAGCTAAATATTCTCGATACTGTGCTACACGGGCTGGTTACTGAATCTGCAGGTACAAAGGATAAGACTTACAACTACGTTTCAAAAGGAAACCGAAGCTTCGAAGGTAGGGCAGTGAAGATTACATACGCTTACGTGTTGTATGACTTGTCCGGTCAACTGTGGGCCAGACAAGACAAGGCAAGCGGACAGCTACAATATTATCAGCTCAACGGTCACGGTGATGTGGTGGTCCTAAGTGATAGTTCGGGCAAGGAACTGAATAGCTATAGTTACGATATCTGGGGCGGCCCGGAGACGGTCAAAGAGACCGTTCCGAACGTGCTGCGTTATGCTGGCGAGTATTGGGATGATACGACGGGGCTCCAGTACCTGCGGGCTCGCTGGTACGATCCAGGCACAGCCCGTTTTATGGGCGAGGATACGTATCAGGGCGAGATTAGTGATCCGCAGAGTTTGAACTGGTATGCGTATGTGGCCAATAATCCACTCGGATATGTAGACCCTAGCGGGCATGAACTTATGCCTACGACTAAAGGCGGAATATTTTATACTAACCAGAAGACGATTATTCATTATCAAAGAGTAGGCATGGGGACATGCTGGAATGAGTTTAAAGCAGGAACTATTCAGGCATCCACGGCTGTAGCCAATTTCTTGATTGTAGATGATATAAACACGATACTTGATCCCAAATCGTCCGCATATGACAAAACACTTGCTCTAGCAGGATTTATACCTGTTGGTAAGTTTGTTAAAGGTGGAAAATTGATCATACAGCTGACGAGTAAGGAGGGAAGATATGTTGAACGTTCTGTTGAATTGACAGAAAAAAATCTAAAATCAGCCAAGGCACTCCCTTGTAATTGCTTTACGGCGGGGACTAAGGTTCAAACAGACGAAGGGGAGAAACCTATCGAGGAAGTCGAGGTAGGTGACAAGGTTCTAGCCAAAGACGATGAGACAGGTGAGATGGCTTATAAGGAAGTCGAATGGCTCTACCAACGTGATGTGGAAGAAACGTATAATATTACTGTTGGTGGAGAAGTCATAACGACAACTGATGAGCATCCGTTTTGGATTGTCGGCAAAGGTTGGGTCAAGTCTAAAGACCTCGAGGTGGGAGATGTTCTGACAACTTCGGATGGTAAGGAATTAGCCATTGAGAAGATTGAAGTTAAAAAGGGACATGACACTGTATACAATTTTAAGGTCAAAGATTTTCATACTTATTTTGTATCAAATTTGGGTGTGTGGACTCATAACGCTTGCGATATCCCGAATAAAACAACAAAATGGGATATAAAAATGAATGCAAAAGGAAAAGTCACTTACAAATTCCACGGAGATACAATTACAGCTTACCAAGATAACACAAAGAAAGGTTATTGGTGGGCGAAAGACACAACTGGACACGGCGGTTCAGCGTATAAGGTATTTGAAAAGAAAGGAAATTCACTTCATTGGATTACTGATGCAGATGAATATGGAAATTTCATAACAGGGAAACACAAGAGTACAACAGGTACAGTCATAAAGCTAAAATAAATATAGTTAAAAAAACGCCGTAAAGGGAACATAGATTTCCCTTTACGGCTACATGATGGGGATGATTGAATGGAACATAATCAAAATTTAAATGATTTTTTGTTGCGATACTTTGAAGGAATTTATTTAAAGAAACCTTTGTTTTATAATGCTTCAATTGCTATTAGGTTTGAAATGGGGGGAGGGACAGATACGCCTGGAAAAAGAGTAGAGCAGGTGAAACAGAGAGCGGTTGCTTTATTTGACGCATTAAATAGTTATGATGACGATGTTTACTTTGTACTATTCGTAGATAAATGGAGTAATGAGTCAATTAATGCCATTGAGAATGATGTCTTTAAAGAATTCAATAATTATATTAGTAAGATAGATTTTGGACATGTATTTAAACAAGAACAGGAGTACCGATATAAAGATTCCGACGAAACTGATGATATAGTAACTATTAGATATTGTATAAATGTGAAATCCCAAGATTTGAAGATTGATAGTCTGATAGAGGCGATTGCCAATCGAACACTTGGTTTAGAACCTAGTGTAGATGGTGACATATATTTAATAAATGACACGAACAAAACAATTTTTCATCTTTATGACGATAGAGGCTTGGATATTGTAGCGGAAAACAAGGAGACTCTAAGGATTGTTTATGAGCAGTATAATCATTGGATATTGGATTATGACCGAAATAAAATCGATGAAATATTTTCTTGAATGATCTTGAGGGCTGCAATCCCAAGGTCTTTCTTTATATTAATACCTAGTACCAAGTAAATGGTTGAATGACAATCCCATAGTCAATTAGAAACCCAAAATCTTCAGATACCACTGTATCTTGCTCAAAAGTACCTCATCTTCATTTTCTTCCGGTAGGTTCTAGTTCCGCCAAAAGAATCTACTACCCGCTTGTACCCTTCTTAACTCCTACTAATTTATTCACAACTTTGTAACTTTCTCTGGCAGGGGGGTTGCGAGATTGTTTTCAAATTGTTTTACTATATTTACCTACTATAGTCTGGTAATCTATTAATATATATAGGGGGAACGAAAAGACGTCCGGTTCAGTCGGTTTATATGCGTTTATGTTCTATATGTTGAGTGAATGTCTATATTGCCATGTCTATATCGTCATGTCTGTATAACTTCATAGACAAGCTAGAGATAGCTCCCGCACATTATAAAATACAGCACAGGATGGTGTAATGAATGAAGCTTTTAAAAGTAAAATGGATGGCTGTATGCTTGATGGTAATCTGTTGTTTGGGTTTGCTAGGTATACATACGAATACGGCGAGTGCACAAGCGAAGGCTCCTTTGCTGGGGGTCAATGATGTGTTACTAGATTCGAATACAATTCAGCCGGTAATGAAAAATGATAAGTTGTATGTTCCTATCGTTACATTAGGGCAAAAGATGGGGATTTCTACTTCTGCCAATGGAAATACATTGGTGCTGACTGGACATAATCGCAGCTTTACGCTGGATTTGAACAAGGGGGATGTGTTCGAGCGTGGAGGACGCACGATGGTGCCAATTCGCACTTTGACCAATGCATTCGGCTTCACTATTACGGTTCCTACAAGTAATCTGTATCGAATTCAGAATGCAAACGCTAGTTTGTCTGATGCTCAGTTCTTGAATACATTCGAGGCAAAAATTAAACAGTACGCGGCTGTTAAGCTAGGCAAAGCTAGCAATACAGGCAACAAGGGAACTGCCTCATCATCCAGCCGTACGATTTATTTGAGCTTCGATGATGGTCCTACAGCGCATACGTCGCAGCTGCTGGATATTTTGGACAAATATAATGCCAAGGCTACGTTCTTCATGCTGGGACCTGAAATTCGCCAACATAGCACAGTGATGAAGAGAATGGTAGACGCAGGGCATGGTTTGGGCTTGCATGGGATGACGCATCAGGTGAAGAAAATCTATGCATCTCCGGCAGCAGCATTGGCAGAGATGAATCAGGATAACGACATTTTATTTAAGGCCACAGGGAAACGCACTTCTTTGATTCGTACACCTTATGGCAGCAAACCGTATTTGAAGAAAGCATACCGCGATCAACTGACGGGTGCAGGCTATCATATTTGGGACTGGAACATCGATTCCAATGATTGGCGTTATACTAAAAATCCACAGCATTTTGTACAGACTGTCCTAAGTGATATAAAGAGATTGAAAAAGCAAGGCAGAACACCAGTCGTTCTTATGCATGATAAACCATCTACGATCAAGGTGCTTCCACAAATCATGGCTGCTTTGCAGAAAGAAGGCTATTCGTTCGAGCCGTTGAATGATAACATGACTCCGCTTAATTTTTGGAATGATCATCGTTAATTGAATAGCATGAAAGAAAAAAGACACCTTTTCAACCATTTATATAGTGGTTTGGAAGGTGTCTTTTTGTTGTATTTGCTCAAAAATGTGAAGTTTGCAGCATGGTTTATATGAATCTATGAATTCATGTCTATGCACAGGTCATACGACTTTACGGGTTACCACGTCGCTGCATATATTACAGTAACCGCCTCGAGAGGAGGAGCAGGTATGAATATTAATCCGAGTATGTTTAGTATGATTTGCGCTACCGCAGGAGCCTTTATTACGTTTGCATTTGGCGGCTGGAATCAGCTAATGGTGCTATTCACGGTTGCAATGGCTGTCGATTATGTGACTGGAGTCGCCGCAGCAATTAAGACTGGGCAAGGTTTAAGCAGTAAAGCCGGCTTTTGGGGGTTGGCGAGAAAGGCTTTAATGCTAATGGTAATTTCTTTGGCGCATCATGTGGACCTCCTGATGGGTACCGAAATCATGAAAGGGGCGGCAACGTATTTTTATTTATCCAATGAATTGATCTCTATTACGGAAAACTGTTCACGAATGGGTCTACCGCTCCCACCGAAGCTCAAGAATTTTTTTGCCCTATTAAAGGACAAGGAGTCTGATGGTAAAAATGGTGGAAAAGATCGCTAGAATTACAAAGTTTCTTTCCGTATGTGGGGCGTTATGATAAAATTTTCAAGAGAACATTTTAAGATAAGGAGCCTATACGCATGATTAAACATATTGTTTTGTTCAAATTGAAAGACCGCTCCCCCGAAAGCATTGAGCACACAGCATCCATTTTGCGCAGCATGAACGGCAAAATCAAAGAGCTGCTGTCACTCGAAGTAGGTACGGATGTGATTCGTTCGGAACGTTCTTATGATATTTCCCTTACCGCTGTTGTCGAAACACTGGAGGATTTGCAAACGTATCAGGTACACCCTGTGCACCAGGAAATTATTGTACACATGAATGAAGTGAAGGATGTATCTATCGCAGTTGATTATGAAATCTAAAGCGGTACTGGAGGTGCAGGACCTTGTATTATGTCAACCGGGAACAAATTGAGCTTCGACTAGGGGCTGTTCCCGACATTGTCGCCGGACTTCGCCAGACTTCTGCTTCCTGGAACGGCGATCTGTTGCAGGGGCTAGTGCAGGAGCGCTGTCTTCATCTGGCCATTGAGACGGTAACGGACGTAGGAAGCTATATCATCGACGGATTTATTATGCGTGACGCCAGTAGCTATGAGGATATTATCGGTATCATTCATGAGGAAGGTGTACTGGATGATACCGTATTTCATTCGCTAGTAGAGCTGGTAGGCTTACGTAAACCCTTAGTGCAGGAGTATTTCCATTGGGACCGGACAAGCCTTCACCCGCTTACAACAAAGCTGCCTGGGTTGCTGGAGCTTTTTGCATCTAACGTGCATGATTATTTAAATAAGGAATTGGGTCCCCAGCCCGAGGGAGTGTAAAGGCAAAAGTGACGGATAAGTATATCGTACCCGAAATGCCCACTAGGCGCATGATCATGACACTATTGAAAACCCAGGGACCTGTGGGCGTCGGAAGCTTGGCAGCTCAATTAGGCATTACCGAAATGGGAGTGCGTAGGCATCTCAAATTGATGGAGCAGGATGGCCTGATCGTGGCTACAATCGTGAGACAGGCTATGGGACGCCCGACGTTTTTGTACAGCCTGAGCGAGCAGGGAAGCGAGCAGTTTCCACGTAATTATGATCATTTGTTACTGGAACTGTTAGAGGAACTCGATGAAGAACAGGGAATGGAAGCTGTTTACTCGCTGTTTGATGGTAGAAAACGTAAAATGATGAAGCGATACGCCCCTCATATAGAGGGGGAGACTACACTGGCTTCACGTGTGGAAAAGCTTTCGGGCATCCAGAATGCTTCCGGATATATGGCAGAGTGGCGCGAGGAAGAGGATGGTAGCTACTCTATTGTGGAATACAATTGTCCTATCTCTCAAATTGCAGGCCGTTACCGCAAGGCTTGTGAATGCGAGCAGCAAATGTTTGAGGAGCTACTTGATGCCGAGGTTGTTCGTGAGGATTGTTTGGCAGATGGGGGCCGTTGTTGCCTGTATCGTATCCGCTCTAAAAAAAAGTGAAACTTTTCAGGCTTGTTTTCTGTGTCATGACAAGCTCCCCATGCTTATAATGCACTAACAGATGGGCATTCGCCCGGGCACAAGGGAGAGATGATGATGAAGGAGAACTGCAAAAGTTTTATCCGAGGCGCGTTGGCAGGCAGCATTGTTGGTTCGGTTGCTGCTTTATTATTTGCCCCTAAGTCAGGTCGTGAGCTGCGTCAGAATATTACAGATCAGGCGCGCAACGTAAGTGATAAGGGACAGGAGCTAGCGGGGAAAATTTCAGACACTTCAATTGAGTATACTGACAAAATTAAGGAGACAGCCTCAGCCGTCATTCATGAAATTGGGCAATGGCGTAAAAAGAGTGAAATGATTCCTGAGGTTAGTATTTCATCAGCGACTGCTCAAGAAGATACGGAAAAAGATGCGCTGTAACGGTCTGTAAAAAATAGGTGAAACACTGAATACAGTTTGAATTCGTGGCTTCTCCCGTTGGGATGGAGCCTTTTTATTGATCACTTCCTCGTTTTAGGGTAATCTTTTGGGGTACCTTTTACACTGATACGACATAAGGTATGTAGCAACGGATAGCTTTCCGAGATGAAATAACTCATATTTGAACAAAAAAGGAAGCGGTGTGTACGTGCAGCAAGCGATTGCAATATTGGATTCCGGTGTAGGAGGTTTGACGGTTGTTAAAGAAGTCATGCGTCAGCTTCCACGGGAAAAAATCATTTATTTTGGAGACACTGCGCGCACTCCGTATGGCCCCCGACCATCGGAAGAGGTTAAAAAATTTACAGAGCAAATGGTTGACTTTCTGATTCAATTTGATCCGAAAGTCATTATTATTGCTTGTAACACGGCTACTGCCGCGGCATTGGACTATATAAGCCAAAAGGTATCCATTCCGGTGATCGGAGTTATTCACCCCGGGGCTCGTGCTGCGATTAGCGCGACTGCTACCGGGCATGTCGGGGTGATTGGGACTGTCGGTACGATTCGAAGCGGAGCGTATACAGCTGCGCTCAAGCAATTGTCTCCTTACGTAGACGTGGTGAGCCATGCGTGTCCTGCGCTTGTTCCATTGGTGGAGCAAGGGTTATTTCGCTCTAAGACGACATCGCAGGTTGTGGAGGAGACATTGAGACCTATTCAAACGTATCCGATTGATTGTCTGATTCTTGGTTGTACGCATTATCCTTTTTTGAAGGAAACGATTCAAGAAGTCATGGGGCCTGCAGTAAAGCTCATTAGCTCGGCAGATGAAACGGCGCGTGAGACGAGTACCATTTTGTATAACAAAGACAAGTTGGAAGCTGGGGACGAAACGCCGGTACATCAGCTTTTTTGTTCCGGCGATCCTGAATTGTTCCAGCGCATTGCCGCACAGTGGCTCGGGGAGCAAATTCGCCAAACGCCTGTCGTCTGGCAAGTCACCAATTTGGATTAACGAGACAGCCGACTTTTTGTCATTGGACAAAAGAAGTCGGCTGTTTTGCTTTTCACTACATCAAGACACGCCGCGTTTGCATAACATGCAGTAAGGCAGATGGAAGGGGCGTAGAAGATGAGGGAATATATCGTTCAAAAAGGAGATACATTGCACCGGGTCGCCTCGGCTTTTAAACTATCGGCGGATACTTTGATCGTGGATAATCCGTGGGCCGCCACACAACCCTATCTGATTAGTGGTCAAGTGTTATATATTCGTCCGTCTACGGATCGTAAATACGTTATTCAGCCTGGTGAGTATGCAAGACAGATTGCCAAGCAGTTTGGTGTGGAGCTTGATGAGTTACGGCTAGCCAACCCCGGACTTGCGGAGCATGATTTTATGGAAGGAAAAACTATTGTTATTCCTGAGGAGCATCAGGATCAGATTGTACGATTACGTGGAGAATATGGATACGAAGATTTAAAGGAAGACCTAGCGGCCTTGGCCCGCAGATATCCGTTTATTGAAGTTGGTAGCATTGGAACCAGTGTCATGGGGAAGGATATTCCTTATGTACGTATTGGGCAAGGAACGCGTAAAATTCACGCCAATGCTTCAGTTCATGCTAATGAATGGCTGACGACGCCTTGTTTGCTGCGTTTTATAGAGCAATATGCACAAGGGATCGGTGGGACTGAAGAACATGTAGGGGCCACTCAATGGGTGTATGGAGGTTCTCCGCGGGATTTGCTGGAGCATACATCCTTATGGGTGGTTCCGATGGTCAACCCGGATGGGGTAGAGCTGGTGCAACAAGGTATACTCCCAACTCATCCGTTGTATCATGACCTCAAAAAGTGGAATGAAGGACGTGCTGATTATCGCGGTTGGAAGGCCAATATTCGTGGTGTCGACCTCAACGATCAATTTCCGGCATATTGGGAAGAAGAGGTGCGCAGACGCGGTAAAACAGGTCCGTCTCGACGAGACTATGCAGGGCCTGCACCTTTGTCTGAACCAGAGTCTAAGGCGCTTGCCGATCTAACGGAGCGCGAACAGTTCGACATGGTGTTATCCATACACAGTCAGGGACAGGAGATCTATTGGAATTATCGGGATCTAGAGCCTAAGGAGAGCCGAGATTGGGCCTTACGGCTAGCTGCCGCAACAGGTTACCGGGCGGTAAAGCTGGGTGGGAGCGATGCAGGGTACAAGGATTGGTTTATACAGCGATTTGGTAAACCGGGGTTTACCGTTGAAGTCGGTCTAGGCGTAAATCCGCTGCCCATGCGTGATTACGATGATATTGCAGCAGAAGTGAGCATGTTAATGGCAACAGTGCTGTCATGGTAAAAAATTCGGCCTACTGAAACGTATTGAATCATTTGCACGTATTAGGAGGAACACGTTTTTTATAAGTGTTCCTCTTTACATGTCCCTTCAATGGGGTATATATACTTAGGAGCATTGGAAATGGAGTGAACAACCTATGAAGTGGAAAAGATTACTATCTCTCCGTCAATGGTCACATGTATTTCGTCGTATGCCCCGACTGATTACTTCATCAAGGATTCCGCTGGGAGAAAAATTACTCTTTGCGGTGCCTGTGTTGCTCTATTGGGTATTACCTGATGTCATGCCATTTATGCCCATCGACGATATTGGT
Organism: Paenibacillus sp. SEL3; assembly: GCF_054602585.1. NCBI lineage: Bacteria > Bacillati > Bacillota > Bacilli > Caryophanales > Paenibacillaceae > Paenibacillus > Paenibacillus sp. SEL3. Next base: position 5,098,062 of record NZ_CM137725.1, read on the forward strand.
GTGACGTTATTGCTTATGAATTGGTTTGTGACCCGTGCCGAACGAAAATATCCAGATGTGCTTGAAAAGCAACATGTACGTGTTCGGTAGATAAGTTTATGAATTTCGTGATTGCGATTTTTCACGATTTTCTTTACAATAGGAATATTGCCTTTTGCTATGCTAAACATAATTGTGATTTATCCAATAAACCACATTTCATTTAATGAATATGAAGGAGATGAAGTTTGATGAACTGCAAAATTACTCGTAACGCAGCTAAAGTATTGAAACTTGAACTGGATAAGGAAGAGAACCAAGGGAAGAGCCTGCGCGTTGTTATTACTCATGCTCATGGAGATCATGCTCATTACGGGCTGGATTTGGACACGCCTAAAGAAACAGATACTGTCGTATCTACAGATAAAGGCATTGACGTAATTTTGGAAAGCGGCCAGCCGCTGCTGGATGGTGTGAAAATTGATTACTTGTACTTCCCCGAAGAAGGATTTGTCATTACTAACCCTTCCCAAGGTAATCACGGCGACCACTAAGCCGGAGCTCGGAGGGATGACAGATGGCCAACGATATTCGCGTATGTGATGAATGCAATCATATTCGCTTGAAAACAATCTTGCCCAAGTTGCAAAAGATGGCACCAGATGCCGAGATCAAAATCGGCTGCAAATCGTATTGCGGTCCTTGTGGGAAACGGGCGTTTGTGTATGTGAACGGACGTTATGTGAGTGCGGCTACGGAGGATGAAGTATTGGAGAAGGCTGCGCGCTTTATCAAATAGTTCCAGTACGCAGCATTCGCAATTTTTGAATAGTTCCCCTTCTTCTGATCCATGCTAATGGATGTAGACCACTGCCCAGAAGGAGGAGTGACTCATGGCCCAATATGATTCCAATCTCGACAATCACAGTGTTGAGGCTCAAACACAAAACTCGGTGGACAGGCTCCACAATGCCGTCTCTCAGGCATTGTCACATCCAGCTGAGCAACTGATTGAACAGGCGGAGCAGTCTCGCACTCATGCTGAACATGCCATACAGCAGGCGAAGGATAGCCTTGGTGACGACTCAGTAGAAGTTGCGGAGGATATGCTTGGTGAAGAGGTACAACGGCTTGAACAGGCCAAAAAAACGTTGCGTTCCTAAGCATTTGTGACTGGTAACAACGAGCGCAGTCGAGTGACAATCCATAAAAAAGCACGATCCACAGCACTTACAAGCCGATGGATCGTGCTTTTTTGTTATATACAGAGTAGTTATGCGGCGACATCGTTAAAGGGGTTTGGGAAGATGCTATATCAGCAACCTCCCACATAAAGTCTATTAGATACAGATACAGAAGGAGTTACTTCTTTGTTTGTGGTTCCCATTCGCGAATAAGATCGTATGTGATAACCTGATCGGATATGTTCAACCGATTGAGAGCTTCGGTATATCCCGGTCCGCAGGCGTTTACGTCTGTAGGCTGGCCTGTACTCAGGTTGTAACAGGTCCCTTTGGAGAATGTACCGTCCTCAGATGGAATGTAGTACACTCGTCCATCCGTGAAAGCACCAGTACGTAGCACAACCATACGAGGCTTCCCGCTAAACAGATCGTTTCCCATAAAATGATATGGTTTTGTAGAAATCCCAAGTAGGTGCATTACGGAAGGAGTCAGATCCAACTGACCTGCCGGTTCTGTATACGTGCCCGCCTGACTTCCGTCAGGAAGATGCACAAGCAATGGCACCTGATTCATGATTTTCTGCATGTCCAGATCCGTAAGTGGCTTGCCTAAAAATTTCTCATACAGTGCTTTGTCTTTAATAGAATTATCATGATCCCCATAAAACATCAGGATCGTATCATCCCACAGTCCGTCTTTCTTCATCTGATCTACCAATTCGCCTAGTGCTTCATCTACATAATGGACAGATTTTAGATAGTCTCCGAACATGGTACCTTCAAACTCGCCAACGTCTAAATCTACCGCGTCAGGTGACAGGTTGTACGGATGATGGCTCGAGATACCGACCATATAGGCATAGAACGGCTGCTTAACTTCGGTAGTGAGATCATTGAGCGTTTGACGGAAAAAGGATTTGTCTCCCAGGGACCAGCCCAATGGCTCATCAATTTTAAAATCTTTTTTACTGTAGAACTTGTCATAGTTCATTGCCTTATACATAGTGTAGCGGTTCCAGAAGCTGCTGTCATACACGTGAAACGCATTGGGACTATATCCAGTATCCTTCAAAATGGAAGGTAGCGTATCGAATTTATGGTCCGCATAACGGATAAATACAGAGCCTGTAGGGAGCGGATGCAGCGAAGCATGTGTAGAGAAGTCCGCGTCCGAAGTACGGCCCTGCGCAGTCTGGTGAAAATAATTGTTGAAATACATGCTTTCCTTCGTCAGTTTGTCAAAGTTAGGCGTAATCGCTGCACCGTTGATCTGTTTGCCGATAAAAAAGTTCATGAACGCTTCAGCTTGAATGACCATCACGTTTTTGCCCTTATACTTGCCAGATAGATCATTTTTTACCTGAAGCAACTTTTGGTGCTGATTAAACCATTCCTTATCCTTATCGGATTCCGCTTGAGCCAATGTAGGCTGAGGACCAAGGTGATCCTGACCATAGCGGTAGATGTCATATCCATGAAATCCGATCAACCCTGTTACATTGTACAAGGCCATCGACCACCAGTTGCCGACAAATATGCCAGTTGCCCACGTGGAGGTATAATATTTGATCGGCCCAAATGTTAATACATAGCCAATCAGGAAGGCCAATGCTCCTTTGGAGAAGCGAAGCAGGAACCTCTTTGTGAAGGAGCTTCGGGATGCTTTTAAATAAGTATCATTCGTGGTAAGTCGACGTCGTAAGGAAGCCACAAATATGACATACGGAATGAATAGAATCCAGTCTGCAAAAAAGAGAATGTCCCCCCAGTACATAAGGGATGCGATACTTCCGCCCAGAGAATCAACTTGTCCGGCTTGAAGTAAGACGGGAATCGTAATGAAATCCTGGAAATACCGATAATAAACCATGTCGGAATAAATGAGCGCGGTGAGCAACATATCGAGCACCACAAGAGCAATCAAACGTCCGCGACGTGGCAGCCATAAGGTCCAGAAGCTCACAAGTAAAAGCGAACCAATAGCGATGACATAATCCAGCGGATTCATGTCAATATTTTGGGCATGCAAGTTATAGTGAATCAGTACGAGCTTGCCGATCATAAGCACAAAAAACAGACCTAGTCCAAAATATCGAGACAGCAGCATTCTGCTGAACGTGTTACCAGTGCGACTTGCACTGGACGTGCGAATAACCAACACTTTACCCCCTCTGGCAGAAATGTTCGGCTAGTATAAATTACATATTAACGTAATGTTAAAACCGAAATGCCTTTAATTATTATAGCGCTCATCTCGCGCATTTCAATGATTAAGTAAAGAAAATACAGCACAAATCAGGCCAGAACAACGAACGGAGAGTTCGTTTCCTGGCCTAGGCTTCATCTTATTTAAGGCTGCAACGGCGAAGTATCTTTGCGGCGCGGAGGCAGAGGGCCTAGATACTGATAGTATTGGCATTCGATCCGGCCGTTAAACAACTTCCGGCGCTTGTCTGCTTTACGGCCCCAATAATGCTCAAATTGCTTGGTGGAGCTGATGGCAAAGAAGGACCAGGTCTTCATTTCGGCTGCCGTGCGTGCGAGTGAACGGATCAGCTTTTCCACCTCGGATTGTTCGCTCAGTCTCTCGCCATAAGGTGGGTTTGTAATCATCACACCATATTGTCCTTCGAGTCTGACTTTAGTTACAGGCATCACCTTAAGAGGGATGTCTTTAGCAAAGCCTGCTGCTTTTACAGCTGCCTCAGCAACTTGTATGGCATTTGGATCGATATCGCTACCTGCAATTTCAAAAGGAATGTCATCGCGGGTCAAATCCATCGCCTCGTCGCGAGCCTGATCCCATAATTCTCTGCCAATGACAGGCCAGTCTTCCGAGTTAAAGGTACGTCTCAGTCCTGGCGCAATATTCCAGGCTTGCATGGCAGCTTCGACCAATAAAGTACCGGAACCGCAGCATGGGTCATAGAAGGGGCGGTCCGGGCTCCAGCGACTAAGCTGAATAAGAGCAGAAGCCATCGTTTCTTTGAGGGGCGCCTCTGTAACGAGCTTACGGTAGCCGCGTTTGTGCAGTCCTGGACCGGTTGTATCAAGCGTCAGCAACGCACGATCATTCAATAGAATGACCTCAATGACGTAACGAGGGCCATCTTCAGCAAACCAATCTGTGTGGTAGGTTTCCTTGAGCTTCTCTACAATCGCCTTCTTGACGATTCCTTGACTGGCTGGTACGCTACTAAGCTGTGATTTGTGCGAACGTCCCTCTACGGGGAATTCACCATCTACAGGAATCCAATCCTGCCAGGGTAATGCTTTGGTACCCTCGAACAGCTCATCGAAGGTTGTTGCAGCAAATTCACCCATTTTAATAAGTACGCGGTCTGATGTGCGAAGCCACAGGTTACACCGGCATATATCCATATAATCTCCGGTAAAAACGACGCGGCCGTTTTCGACGGTTAGATCTTCGTACCCGAGTTCTCTGAGTTCTCGGGCCACGACGGCCTCAAGTCCCATTGGCGCAGTCGCAATTAGTTGCAGTTGAGTCATTAAACGTATTCACTCCGTCCCCATAATCATGTAAGCTTGGTTCAATCCCTATAGTATAGGTCATTGTACTCGAAGAGACAAATCATTAAGGTAAAAAATTTACGAAGGACACCACGTCCTACCTGCGTTATGATTAAGTAATAAGGAGAGATGAACCGTGGAAATTACACCCAATATGACGCCTGAACAATATGTAGACCAGCTGGTACAAGAGGATGAAGCACTTCGCAGTATTAGGGAGGCTATCGTTAAAGAAGGTATGCCGGAAGTATCCGTTGCCCATCCTTATGGAAAACTGTTGACCTTTCTAATTGAAGTATCTGGCGCACAGCATGTACTGGAAATCGGCGCATTAGGCGGCTACAGTGGATTATGTCTGGCCCGTGGGTTGGGAGAAAAGGGCCGTATTGTGTCACTGGAGCTGAAAGAAGCGTACGCAGCGCTGGCACATCGACATATGGAAAAAAATGGCTACGGTGACCGTGTCGAATATCGTATTGGACCCGCAGCGGACAGCTTGAAAGAACTTCAGGAAGAGGGAAGAACTTTCGATTTTTTCTTCATTGATGCAGATAAGGAAAATTACCCAGTATATCTGGAGTATGCGATTGCTCTGGCGAATCCAGGTGCCATTATTGCGGGAGACAACTGTTTCCTTCGCGGACGGACGCTGAATACGGATAAGAACGGCCCTGCCGTCCAGGCCGTGAGACGTTTTAACGAAACGATAGCAACAGATCCGCGGCTGGTCAGCACGCTTTTGCCAGCTTACGATGGATTGGCGCTAGCTCGAGTTAAATAGCGTTCATTCCCCATGTATAGCTATCTATACAAAAAAAGAACCTCCTTGTCCACTATAGCGTGAACAAGGAGGTTCTTGTCTGTTAAGGTGGGCTTGTCTTACCTGAAGGTTTCTTACCTGAAATCAGGCGTAGCCTTACGATCAAAAAGCTTCATGCGTACCCAGAATATGTTGACGATTAACAGGACACCTGACATGATAAACAGTCCTTCGATGCCGATAAACCCGGATAGCACCCCGCCAATGACAGCACCCAGCATATTCCCAAGCGCGAGCGAGCTGGTATTGAAGCCGAAAGAACGACTTTCCATTCCTTCCGGTGTATACGTGCGAATCAGCGCATTTACGCTTGGTAGCAGACCGCCCATAAATACACCCATGAAAAAACGGATAATGACAAGTTGCCACACTTCATTGACAAAAGCCTGCGGAATGAGCATAACCGCCGTTCCGAGCAGTGCAATGGTCAAGATCTTGTGCGCTCCTATCTTGTCACTCAATCTTCCAAGGAGTGGTGCAGCAATCATATTGGATACGCCTGTTATAGCTGTAACGAACCCGGCAATCAGTGCAATTCCTTCTGCCGACCCATATAGTTTTTGCACATATAACGGCAGCAGAGATACCGTACTGATCATGGCAAATTGGAGCAGAAACGTTACGGTGAACAAAGCCGGAAGCTGGGGCGTATGGCTTAGCTCCTTTAATCCGGCAAGAACCGAAATTTGCGGTGTGCGTGCGGCTTCCGCTTTACTGAAATTTTCTTTAACCAGAAACATTGCAATGAGCGAGGCTATAAAAATCAGAGCGCCTGTAATATAAAAGATCGGTCTGAATCCGACCCAATCAGCCAAAAATCCGCCTAGCAGAGGACCGAGAATCGTGCCGGCCATCTGACCGGATTGCATAATCCCCATAGCGAATCCGGTTCGCTCTTTGGGAGTGGTGCCCGATACTAGGGAAATCGATGCCGGATTGAAACCCGAAATCGTACCGTTCAGCAGGCGAAGCGCCAGCAGTTGCCACGGATGGGTGACCAAACCCATACATCCGATGACCAAAGCCATACCAAAGCCTGAGCGAAGCAGCATGACTTTACGTCCATATCGGTCAGCCAGCTTGCCCCACAAAGGCTGGAACATAAATGAGGTCAAAAAGTTAGCGGCAAAAATAACTCCAGCCCATAGACCAATATCGTGCTCTCCCTTCACATGAAGGTCCTGAGCCAGATACAGGGCGAGGAACGGAGTAATCATCGTAATACCCGCATTGACCAGAAACTGACCGAACCAAAGCACAATGAGATTGATTTTCCACGTCTCCCACGTTTTCAATGTGCTTTCACTTCCTTTCTGCCCATTCTCATCCTGTTGTAAATCCTACGTATCAACGCATAACTTCTCCGGAGCTTTAAAAAAAGCCATTTCTCTAGTATAGCACACTTCATTGAAACTTTATCCAAATGTCATGGGTTTGTCATGGTTTGTTCGAGAGCTACGGTTGTTACGACTCTTGAAAAAGGGCATAATTAAAATATAGTATTTATGATTCGAACTGGAGGCTGAAGTCATGACCTACAATGATACTTTTATCCGCGCTTGCCGCAAGCAAGCTGTGGATCATATTCCCGTATGGTACATGCGGCAGGCCGGAAGGTATGACCCTGAGTATCGCAAAATTAAAGAAAAATACACGTTGCTTGAGATATGCCGCCAGCCCGAGTTGGCCGCAGAAGTGACTTTAATGCCCGTGCGCAAGCTCGGGGTGGACGCTGCAATTTTATATTCTGATATTATGAATCCGGTGGCCTCGCTAGGGGTTGATTTTGATATTGTCAAAAATATTGGACCGGTTATTGATAATCCGATCCGGTCAGCTGCAGACGTAGACAAGTTGCGTCCAATTGATGTGGAACGCGATTTGGGCCATATTTTGGAAACGATCCGCATTTTGGACCGTGAACTGAAAGTGCCATTGATTACGTTCGCTGGAGCGCCTTTTACCATTGCAAGCTATTTAATAGAAGGAAGACCCTCCAAAGGATATATTCGCACCAAAGCGATGATGTATGGAGAGCCTGAGTTGTGGCATCGCCTGATGGATAAGCTAGGGGACATGGTTATTACATACGTGCGAGCTCATATCGCTAATGGCGGTAAGGCTTTTCAATTGTTTGATAGTTGGGTAGGTGCGCTCTCGCCCTATGATTTTCAAACTTTTGTGCTGCCGACTATCACACGTATTTTTCATGAATTATCTGATCTGGATGTACCTAAAATTTATTTTCCGGGCGTAAGCTCTGGTGAATTGCTCCCACACTTGAATGGGTTAAAAGCCGATGTGATTGGACTGGACTGGCGGGTAAGTATACCTGAAGGACGTCGTCGCTTGGGCAACGGTTTTGGTGTACAGGGAAATCTGGATCCTTATGTGCTTACTGCGCCAATAGATGTTATCAAGCAGTATGCGAAAACCATTGTAGATGAAGGTATCTTGGAGCCGGGTTACATTTTCAATCTCGGTCACGGTTTATTTCCTGAAGCCTCGCTAGATAAGCTAAGAGAGCTTACTGATTATGTACATGAGTATTCCCACTCGATTTTGTCAAAGAATTAAACCATTAGAAATGTTAAGAGGTGATCTGCTAATGAAAACCAAAGTGGGTGTACTGGTTATGTCCTACGGGACGCCAGAAAGTCTGGATCAGGTGGAAGCCTACTATACACATATCCGTCGCGGTAATGCTCCCTCGCCGGGACAGCTAAAGGAATTAAAGGATCGTTATGAAGCTATTGTGGGCGGTGTGTTTCCGCTGCGTCAGAATACGGATCGGCAGGTTCAAAACCTGCAGGAAACCCTAAATCGGGAAAATCGCAACCCGGACATTGAATTTGCCTGTTATCAGGGACTCAAACATGCGAAACCGTTTATTGAGGACGGTGTGGAAGCCATGGTGCAAGATGGCATTCGTGCTGCGGTGGGTGTCGTGCTGGCTCCGCATTATTCCGTTATGAGTGTAGGCACTTATATTAAGCGCGCACAGGCTAAGGCACAGGAACTGGATCTGGCCATATCATTTGTGGAGAGCTATTATCTTCATCCAAAGTTGATTAAGACGCTAACTGAGCGTGTGAACGCCAAGCTGGCGCTTTTTGAAGAAGCTGGAGCCAAGCGGGATGAGGTTCGTGTTCTATTTAGTGCGCACAGCTTGCCTGAGCGGATTTTGGCTATGGGTGATCCTTATGTAGAGCAATTAATGGCTACTTCGCAGGCTGTTGCGGATAAGGTGGGGATTACCAACTGGCAGTTTACGTGGCAAAGCGCCGGTCGTACAGCAGAACCATGGCTGGGGCCAGACATTTTGGATACCATGCACAGTCTTAAAGAGGAGCAAGTGGAGTATGTGCTGGCTGCACCAGTTGGCTTTGTTTCTGATCACTTAGAGGTGTTATACGATCTGGATATTGAAGCACAGGCGTTGGCGAAGGAATTGGATATGCGTTTTCAGCGTATTGATTCACTCAACAGTGATCCACTGTATATGGAGACGCTTAGTGATGTCATCATAGACCAATGGAAAAAGGGATGAGGACATAATGGAGCAAAGGTTACGTAATATTGTAATTGTAGGCGGAGGCTTGACCGGGCTTAGCACTGCTTTTTATACACGAAAAATGTACAAAGAAGCTGGCTACACACCTCGAATTACGCTGGTGGAGAAAGCATCCGTGCTGGGTGGAAAAATTGAAACACTGCATAAAGATGGTTTTGTGATTGAAAAGGGGCCAGATTCCTTTCTGGCCCGTAAAACGGCCATGATAGACCTGGCAAAAGAGCTGGAGTTGGATCATGAACTGGTGAGCACGAATCCTGAGGCTAAAAAGACATACATTTTGCATGAAGGACAGCTTCATCCGATGCCCCCTGGACTGGTGCTGGGGATTCCAACGGAGCTGAAACCCTTTTTGCGCAGCGGCTTGATCTCTTTAGGCGGGAAAATGCGGGCTATGATGGATTTTGTCATTCCGCCTCGCCGTGTACCGGGAGATGAGGCGTTGGGTGATTTTATTGAACGCCGACTTGGCAAAGAAGTGCTAGAAAATGTAACCGAACCACTATTGGCAGGGATTTATGCTGCCAACATGAAGACACTAAGTTTGCAAGCGACCTTCCCACAATTTGCTGAGGTAGAGAAGCAATACGGAAGTCTCATTCACGGAATGATGACAGGTCGAAAACCAGCTGAAACACATACGGGTACGAAAAAAAGCGCCTTTTTGACCTTCCGTCAAGGCTTGCAAAGTTTGGTGCATGCGTTACTGAATGATTTGTATGACTGTGATTTACGCACCGGTATTGCTGTTACAGAATTCACAAAGACACCGCCAAGTGAAGGCAGCCCATATCGCGTTATGCTGGACAATGGAGAGATGCTGGAGGCGGATGATATTTTTGTAACGACTCCCAACTTTGCTGCTGCGCCGCTATTGCGAGATCATGTCAATGTGGCTGCACTGGAAGCTGTTAATTACGTCTCCGTAGCAAACGTGGTCCTAGCCTTCGATAAAACAGATATTGAGAACGTCTTTGACGGTTCTGGTTTTCTGGTTCCTCGTAAAGAAGGACGCAGCGTGACCGCTTGCACATGGACGTCTGCCAAGTGGCTTCATACCAGCCCGGATGATAAGGTGCTGTTGCGCTGTTATGTAGGGCGAGCAGGAGCTGAAGACACTGTAGAGTTACCGGATGATGAGTTGATTGGACTGGTACGTAAGGATCTGAAAGAGATGATGGGAGTTACAGCGACTCCGTTGTTCACGGAAATTACACGTCTTCGCAATTCCATGCCGCAATATCCGGTAGGGCACCCGCAGGCTATAGCTGATTTGCGTGAAGAGTTACGCACTGAGATGCCGGGAGTGTATGTGTTGGGCGCTGGCTATGATGCAATTGGCTTACCGGATTGCATCCGTCAGGCTAAGGAATGGGCCTCCAATGCCGTCCAAACGACACAACAGGAAGCAGTCAAGGTACAGGTGTAAATGTTCGATAATGAACCCTTCGCGATCCAGGCGAGGGGTTCTATTTATATTGAAATTTGATATATAATGGAGAAGGTGTAAAGTTCGCCAGCTAATAAAGAAGTTATGCAAATGCAATAGCATAGAAGGAGTGAAGAATGTACCCTCCCAGATCACAGCGAAATGAAGGTCGCAAAAAAGCAAGAAAACCAAAAATAGGCAAGGCTTGGATCATTACAAATCTGGTCCTACTGCTTATGATTGTAGGTCTTTTCGGTTATTATTACATATTTGAACACGACAACAGTGGCTCTCTTGCGGAAAATGCCGGGTATTCGCAAACGGAGAAGAAAATCCAAACAGGATCTGCTAGTGAAGATCGGTCTACTCCCTCGGTCAGTGAAAATGTTACAGCCTTGTCAAATAAACAGCTGGATGAAGGCCCCCATGCAGAAAAGAAATTTGCTGACGATGAAACAAAGCAATCTGCTGCTTCAGACACAAGCAATCGTCCCGCGACAACGTCTGACACAGATGCTCCCGAAGGCAGTTCCACAGGAGCAAAATTGTCCTCGGGGAAAGACGGGCAAGCACAGAACGATACGTCCAATAAGGATATATACGACGGTAATCCATCCACCGATAAGGGAGGAACGGAGGATATAAAGAAATCCAAAACAGACGGTGCAGACTCTCCGACAGTCACGCTTCACTTTGTAGGGGATGTGCAGTTTTCCGGTAAAGTTGAGCAGCGTTTGGAGCAGAATGGGTTTGATTTTCCGTATCAATATCTCGGAAACTTGTTTCATAAAGACGATTTGACGATTGCCAATCTGGAAACGCCCGTGACAACGAATGGTGTGGGTGCGTTAAATAAAACGTATGTGTATAAATCTTCGCCCAAAGCGTTAACTGCGTTGGCTGCGGCAGGGATAGACGCTGTCAATTTGGCCAACAATCACATTTTGGATCAGGGCACAGGCGGATTACTGGATACACTGAAATACCTGGATGAAAAGGGTATAGCCCATGCTGGAGCCGGACGTAATGCAAAAGAAGCATATGCACCGCATTATTTTGAACGTAAAGGGATCAAAATTGCCTTGTTGGGGACTACACGTGTTATGCCTGAAGCCAACTGGAATGCGGGCGCCAAACAGCCCGGTGTAGCAGGAGCCTATGATTCGACCGCTATCGTAAAGTCTATCCGTGAGGCACGAATGCAGGCCGATCTGGTGATTGTCATTACCCATTGGGGGAAGGAGCGCGCAACTGCACTTGAGCCCCATCAAACCGAGTTATCGCACGCTTTTATTGATGCTGGAGCTGATCTTGTCATTGGCGGTCATCCACATGTGCTTCAAGGGATGGAGCAATATAAAGGTAAATGGATTGCATACAGCACAGGCAATTTTATTTTTTCTAAATCAACGGTGCCAGCCACTTGGGATACAGCGATATTTCAGGCAACCTGTACCCGTAATGGGGCTTGCGAGATGAAGCTGACCCCTTATCGGGCGGAGCTGGGTCAGCCGATCCCATTGAAGGATACGGAGGCCAGCAAAATTTTGCAGAGAGTGGCGGCACTGTCACCGGGAAATGTCTCGATTGGGACGGATGGTACAGTAAGTGCTCAATAGAATTTCGAAAGAAATTGTTAATATAAGAATTGACGGAATGAACGTATGAGGGACTCCTTTGTGGATGGAGGTCATAACAAGATGAATAATTTGTGTGTGGCTCACCGCGGTTTTTCGGGGATTGCTCCTGAGAACACGATGGCAGCCTTTCAGCTTGCGTTGGAGCAACCATTTGTACACTGGATTGAGCTGGATGTACAGCTGTCAAAGGACGGTGTTCCGGTGGTAATTCATGATTTTACGCTGGAGCGAACGACGAATGGTACAGGGAGAGTAAAGGATTCGGACTGGAAAGCATTGCAACAACTTGATGCTGGTAGCTGGAAAAGTGCAGAATACCGTGGAGAAATAATCCCCTCCCTCGCACAGGTACTGGATTTATGTCGTGGCCGCGTATCGCTCAATATTGAGCTTAAAACAGCGGGAGATATGTATCCAGGACTGGAGAAAGCCGTACTCCGTGAAATTGCGATGAGAGGGATGGAGGGAGAGGTGGTATTAACCTCTTTTGAGCGTGCTGCATTACGCCGGGCTAAGGAGCTGTGTCCTGAGATCCGTAGCGGATTGATTATTGACGCGCGTCCAGATGACTTGGCAAAGCAACTGGAACAGCTACAATGCACTTTTTTATCTATAGGCTATCCGCGTTTGGATCGAAACTCGATGAAAGATCTCACTGGACGCGGTATTACTGTCATGGCGTGGACGGTGGATGACCGCCGTATAATGCGGAAATTGGCCTCATTGCATCCTGAATTGATGATTTGCACCAATTGGCCGGATCGCTGGGAACGGGTTTTTTTGCTTTCCAAGCATCGGATGTGGCACTATATACGTAAACTTATACATTAATAATTGGACTACATACGCGGGAAGGGTGAAGGGTCGTAATGAACGTGGAAATTCGTAATGTTTACTGTGTTGGGCGCAATTATAAACTGCATGCGGAGGAGCTGGGTAATGAGGTTCCCGCAGAACCAATGATTTTTTTGAAGCCGTCTCATGCGGTTGTGCCGCTGGATGGCGCCACGCTGGAGCTTCCGCAGGGGCAGGGAGATATTCATTTTGAGACTGAGCTGGTTGTAGCTGTAGGACGTAAATACGAACCGGGCATGTCCGCAGATACGTGTCTGAACGCATTTGCATTCGGCATCGATTTTACCCTGCGTGATGTACAAAGTGCTCTCAAGAAAAAAGGCCATCCATGGACCGCCGCCAAAGGCTTTAAATCGTCTGCTCCCGTGACACCATTCCTGCCTTTAGAACAATTGGACATGCTGGAGCTGCAGGATTTTTCCTTGCTCAAAAATGGACAGGAAGTGCAGCGTGGACATGTCAAAAATATGATTTTTTCTATCCAGCACATCGTTGAATATATAGCGACTCATTATGGACTGGGCGAGGGAGATATTATTTTTACAGGTACTCCAGCAGGAGTAGGGCCTACAGCAAGCGGGGATCGCTTTGAGCTTTTCTGGGGGAGTGAGCGTCAGGGAAGCTTCACCATCGCATAAATTTGTGAACGGAATCCACAGAAGAGGATTAAAAAAGGGAATGTTTTGAAGGCCGTGTCCTGTGCCAAAGCATGGGACACGGCTTTTATATAAGCGTGGAGCGTTGTACAATAATATACAGAACGAATAAAGAAAAACGGAGATTCATTTCAAAAGCGGGGGTATATCATGGACTGGATCATCGGATTGCTTTGTGCTGCTGTGGTGGCGGGAGCTGCATTTTATAAAAAATCCTTAACCTTATCTGGCTTTGCTGCGGCTGTACTGATGGGAACCGTATATTATGGGGCGGGTAACCTGTTCTGGTTCGGCACATTGCTCTTGTTCTTTATCACGTCAACCCTCCTGTCGAGGTTCAAAAAGGAGCGCAAGGCTGAGCTGGAAAAATCGTATGCCAAAACCGGCAACCGGGATGCAGGCCAAGTATGGGCTAATGGGGGATTAGGTATGCTGTTATGCCTGGGTTATGCGATATGGCCCCATGTTACGTGGCAGCTGGCTTTTGTCGGTGTCATGGCTACGGTCACTTCCGATACGTGGGCAACGGAATTTGGCAGTCTGAGTCGTAAGCCACCCCGTTCAGTGCTTAACGGGAAGGTGCTGGCACCTGGAACCTCAGGCGGAGTATCTGTATTGGGAACGGCTGCGGCCTTGGCTGGGGGTGTACTGATTGGCATAGGTGCATGGGGCTTTGGACACGCCATAGGAACGCCGAGCTTGCCGTTATGGCTGTGGGCACTGGTTGGAGGTATCTCCGGTAGCGCCGGAGCCTTTGCTGATTCCTATCTTGGTGCTACGGTGCAAATGATGCGTTCCTGCACGGTTTGTGGACGGGAAGTAGAAGTAGACTCACATTGTGGACAAACGACAGTCTATGTACGAGGCTGGCGTTGGATGAGTAATGATCGGGTGAATAGCATTAGTTCTATTTTCGGAGGATTGGTCGCTCTTGCAGGTATTTTTCTTATACTCTGAACACGGAGCTGGGGATCGTTACAAGGGAATAATTATTATAAGAATTGACGGTGTTTCGATCCTTGTATAAGGAGGTGCTAAGATGGGCGATATACACGGAGATAAATATGAAGCCATTTTGGACGCCGCTTACACAGTCTTTGGCACCAAAGGCTTTTATGAAAGCAAAATTTCCGAGATTGCAGAACAAGCGGGAGTTGCCAAAGGCACAGTATACTTGTACTTTAAAAGCAAAGAGCAGCTATTTACAGCAGTCACACGTAGAGATTGCGAGCAATACCTAGCCGAAATGCAAGGCGCATTAATCAATCGTACTTTGGGAGAAGGTCTGCTGCGGATGGCAAATTTGCATCTGCACTACTATTTCAAGCGCAAGCAGCATACGAAATTATTTTTTATGACCCCCAACAGTGACCCCGATCTAATGGAGTTTATGCGGGGATTTATTCAGGACTATACTGATTTGGTCAAAAATAAACTGGCGTCAGAGGGTGTACAGCAGTCCGAGTTTCATGCGAAGGCATTCATTGGGATGTTGGAGCGCCTAAAAATGGATATTTTATTAAATAAAGATTTCCGAGAATGTGACGTGGATCAGACGGCTGAACTAGCAGCGAACTTATTTATGCATGGCTGTAAAGCCGGAATACAAAAATCCTGACATCTTATTGCTAAGAAACCGTACTGAATTCATTCAGATAACGGTTTTTTTAATCATTGGCTGTGTCTGTGTTAAAATAAACAGGATGCATCACAAAATTGGGGAAGAGTAGGGAATCCGTATGAATATTATGACCGTTGAACATATAACGAAAAGCTATGGCGAGAAAATGTTGTTTGAGGATGCTTCCTTTGGTATGGATGAACGTGACAAAATAGGGGTCGTTGGTGTAAATGGCACCGGTAAATCAACATTTTTACGCGTGATTTCCGGCTTAGAGCCGCCGGATGATGGCAATATTGCAGTGAACAACGATGTGCGAATTCAGTATCTAGCACAAAATCCGGAGTTTGATCCTGAAATGAAGGTACTCCAGCATATTTTTCATGGCAGTCAGCCTGAGATGAAAGCGGTCCGTGAATACACAGAAACCATGGAGTTGTTGGAATTAAATCCGGGTAGCGAGGAGCTTCAAAAACGTCTATTGCGAGCAAGTCAGCAAATGGATACGTTCCAGGCATGGCAGCTGGAGAGTGAGGCCAAAAATATACTTACCCGACTGGGGATCACCCAGTTTGAGTCTCGTATGGGCGTTCTATCCGGTGGGCAACGTAAGCGGGTGGCTTTGGCGGCGGCTTTGATCCAACCCTGCGAGCTGCTCATTCTGGACGAGCCCACAAACCATATTGATAATGAGTCCGTTGAATGGTTGGAGCAGTATTTGCAAAAAAGACGTGGTGCGTTGTTAATGATCACGCATGATCGCTATTTTCTGGATAGAGTTGCAAATGTCATGCTGGAGCTCGATCATGGTCGCCTTTTCCGTTATGAGGCTAACTATACCCGTTTTCTGGAGCTGAAGGCAGAACGCGAGGAGCGGGAAGCGTCTACGGAACAAAAAAGGAAGAACCTGCTGCGTAATGAGCTGGCTTGGATCCGCCGTGGAGCAAAGGCTCGTTCCACCAAGCAGAAAGCGCGTATTGACCGATATGAGCAGCTTAGGGATCAGCAACCGGAAGCTCGTTCTGGATCTGTAGATATGTCCGTCGCCTCCACACGTCTGGGTAAAAAAATATTGGAGATCGAGCATCTTTCCAAATCGGTAGATTCTCGTAAGCTAATACAGGATTTGAGCTACATTGCGGTTCCTGGTGATCGTGTTGGTATCCTAGGTCCTAACGGTAGTGGGAAATCCACTTTGCTCCAAATGATTGCCCAGCATATAGAACCGGATTCCGGCAACGTTGTGCTGGGACCGACGGTGAAGCTTGGCTATTTTACTCAGGAACATCAGGAAATGAACGAGTCTTTACGTGTTATTGAATATATTAAGGAAGAAGCCGAAGTGATTCGTACAGCAGACGGTTCGACGATTACAGCTGCACAAATGCTGGAGCGTTTCCTGTTCGCACCAAGCGCGCAATGGACGGTTATTTCCAGGCTGTCCGGGGGTGAAAAACGGCGCTTGTATCTGCTTCGTGTTCTGATGTCGGCACCGAATGTGCTATTGCTGGATGAACCAACAAATGATCTGGATATTCAAACCCTTTCCGTTTTGGAAGACTATCTGGATGAATTCCCGGGCGTGGTGTTTATTGTTTCTCATGATCGCTATTTCCTGGATCGAACAGTGGACAAAATACTGGCGTTTGAAGGGGATGGACAGGTACGTGTACATGTAGGCGACTATAGCGAGTATGCAGAATGGATTAGTAAAAATGCTCAATCTTCTGTGAATACGTCTGTCTCGACGAGTACGGCTTCCTCGAATCGCTCTTCCACGCCTAAGTCTGCGGGTCCTTCCGAGTCAGTCAAGGAGACAAGTAAAACCAAGCTTAAATTCACCTTTAAGGAACAGCGGGAATATGAGCAAATTGATGAGCTGATTGAACAAGCCGAACAGAAGTTGGCCGACATTCAGCGGCAGATGGAAGAGTCTTTTAGTGATTCAGCACGACTACAGGAGCTCATGGCTGAGCAAGCGAAGGCAGAACAGCATTTGGAGCACCAAATGGAACGCTGGACCTACCTTAATGAGCTGGCCGAGCAGATTGAACAAAGTAAATCTTAAGCAATGATAAAGCCACATTAATAGCATTCTGCCAGAGCTATTTCTTCATGTTGCTCAGACTAAAAAAGCAAGTATCCGAAAAACCGGAAGACTTGCTTTTTTATTTACTGATCTATTCGACGATGTAACAGGCTGATTGTCGTTATTCGAATTAAACTGTCACATAAGCTGCAAGCAGATGGGCAGTGTTCACCACGGCCTGCTTGTGCGTGCGCTCCATAGCATGGGAGGCGTGTACGCCAGGGCCGATCAACGCAGCACGGATGTTATTACCTGCTCGTAGTGCAGCCGAAGCGTCCGAACCGTAGTGTGGATAAATATCTACCGCATGCGGAATATTCAGCTCTTTGGCCAGCTCAATTAGACGGGTTGTCATAGTATAGTCGTAAGGCCCGGAGGAATCTTTGGCACAGATAGAAACATCCGTTTCCTTGCAGCTCAGATCTTCACCCATACAGCCCATATCGACAGCTATCATCTCACTGATTCCTTCAGGTATGTAAGCCGCTCCGTGCCCCACTTCCTCGTAGTTAGAAATGAGCAATTTAACGGTATGTCGAGGCTTCCAGTTTCCATGTACAGCAGATTCCAGTAAACCAAACAGCGCAGCTACACTAGCTTTATCATCCAGATGCCGTGACTTGATAAATCCACTTGGTGTTACGACTGGACGCGCATCGAACGAAATAAAATCGCCCACTGCAATACCGAGCTGAAGCACGTCTTCTTTTGACTCGACAAGCTCGTCAATCCGTACCTCCATATGGCTCTCCTTGCGCTCAAAGCTCCGTGCATCATCATAGACGTGCACAGATGGATGGCTGGACAGAATAGTGCCTGTATACGTTTGTCCGCTTCTGGTATGAATAAGGCAGTATTCATTCTCAATACTGTTCATCATGAAGCCGCCGACGGATGTCAGACGTAGGGTGCCTTGTGCTGTAATGGAACGCACCATTGCGCCCAATGTATCCACATGTGCGCTCAGCGCCACCGTATGGTCCGTTTCCTGACCTTCCAGAGTCAAGATGGCACCGCCTTTTGCATTCCATTCGATTTGTACCCCGAGGCTTTCCGCTTCTTGACGAATCAGCTCCATCACATGGTGTGTATATCCACTGGGACTGGGTGTGTTCAGTAGCTGATTTAAAAAGTTCATCATATAATTCTCATTTAATTGAATCGTCATTTGTTGCTCCTCCTCATTTGGACAACCGATCAGAGTTAGAGGACGGTTGCTCTATATCTTGGTCGGATGTAGACCCTGTGCTGGAAGAACCAGTCGTGTCATAGATCACATCCGCGTTTGCTTCTACCGTGGATGTGTGCTCTTCTTGTAGTGTATGAAGCTGAGTCGTCAGACGTTTAATCTCCCTCTGAAGCCTATATTGGCGGAAAATACCGAAAGAACCGACAATAAGTCCACCTAGAAGAGTGCAACCGAGAATAAGCAGAATCAAAGGAATGCTGACCATACTGAATAGAAGGTTCACTTGAACCGAATTCACATTAATAACAGCAAATACAGCTGTTAACAAAGCAATAACAAGAGCTGCGATCAAAGACCATTGTGTTTTCAAAATGCCACCTCCTTCCGTTACATTATAAAATCCCTTGCCCGCCATGGACAAGGGATTTATCCGTGCATCATTTCAATGCTGGATTTTAAGTGCGCACGGTTTTACTTTCCTTCAGTTAGCTTTTCCATTTCTGTGATGACTTCTTCGAATACGCTCATCGCTTCGCGAATCGGCTGCGGAGAGGACATGTCAACGCCAGCTTTTTTCAAAATATTGATTGAATAATCACTGCCACCGCTCTTCAAGAAGCCCAAGTAACGGTCAACGGCTGGCTGGCCTTCTTCCAGAATCTGTTTCGAGAAACTGGTTGCTGCCGAGAAGCCAGTAGCATATTTGTAGACATAAAAACTGTTATAAAAATGGGGGATTCGTGCCCATTCCATTTCAATGTCTTTATCTACCTTCATGCCTGGTCCGTGGTATTTCACATTCAGATCATAGTAAATCTCTGATAAAAGCTGCGGTGTGAGGGATTCCCCCTGTTCAGCGCGTTCATGTACAATTTTCTCAAATTCCGCAAACATGGTTTGACGGAATACCGTTGTGCGGAATTGATCTGCATAGTAGGTGAGAAGGTACATTTTCTCTTTTGGATCGGTTGATTTGTTCAGCAGGTAGTCCATTAGCAACGCTTCATTGGTTGTGGATGCCACTTCAGCCAGGAAAATGGTGTACTGTGCATCTCTATACTTCAATGCGTTGTCTGAATAGTACGAATGCAACGCATGCCCCATTTCATGAGCAAGTGTGAACATGCTGTTCAGGTTATTTTTATGATTCAGCAACACATAGGGGTGGGTACCATAAGCTCCCCAACTGTATGCACCCGTACGTTTGTTTTCATTCTCGTATACGTCGATCCAGCGCTCATCATAGCCTTTTTGCAACGAAGCCAGATAGTCCGCGCCCAGTGGCTTAAGGCCTTCCTTTGTTTGCTTTTTGGCGTCTTCATACGTAATGTCCATCTTGTATTCGTCCACAAGTGGAGCGAACAAATCATACATATGGAGCTCATCCACACCTAACAACTTCTTACGCAACTTCATGTAACGATGGAGCAGGGGCAAGCTTTCATGAATGGTGTCAATGAGATTCGTATACACTTCCTTCGGAATATTGTCACCGTATAGTGACATTTCCAGTACAGAAGGGTATTTGCGAACACGAGAATAAAAAATATTTTTGTTCACATTGGCACTTAGTGTAGAAGCAATTGTATTTTTATTTTTGGCATACGTGTCATACACCGCTTTAAAAGCACGTTCGCGTACTTCGCGGTGTGGACTTTCGAGGAATTGAATGTAGCTGCCATGAGTCAGCTCAACCTCTTTGCCGTTCTCATCCTTAATTTTTGGAAACTTCAGATCAGCATTGTTGAGCATGCCGAAAATCGTTTGCGGGGCTTGAGCCAGATTGCCAACCTGAGCGAGCAGCGCTTCTTCTGTCTTGCCCAAAATATGTGCTTTTTCCCGCTTCATTTCTTGAAGGGTGAACCGATAATCTGCAAGCTTCGGATCTTCAATGAAGGCATCGAGCTGATGATCTGGCAGTGCCAAAATTTCAGGTGTCACAAAAGAAAGAGACTCGCTAACCTCAACGCCTAATTTTTTGGCTTTTTGCGAAAGACCCTGGTATGTAGGTTCAGCTGTATCCTCATCATGATGCAGATGTGCGTACACATATACACGCTCGGTTTTGAGCGACAATTCATCTTCCAATTTAAAGCAGTTGCCAATCGATTCTGCTGAATTGAGCTTGCCTTGGAATTGTTCAGCCTTTTTGGCTAGTTGTTTGACTTCTTCGTATTCTTGATCCCATGCTTTGCGGTTGGGAAACAGATCTTCCAATTTCCATGTATTTTCCACTGGCGCATCAGCGCGTTTTACAATTTCACTCATGGAGAGCCTCCTCTGATCGAACGTAATGTGGGGTAGGGCTGCGGCAGTAAGGGACGGATGCCAAAACGAAGAAACCGCCACGCTTACCGTAAGCAGCAGGGCAAGAGGTTTTACAGGATGCATGTAACGGCAGATCCTCCTTATACCATGGCTTGTTATGCCATAGTATGACCTCTTACGCCCGAAAGTATAATTTTCCTTACTGTGGGTTGGAACCTATATTTAATAAGCTGTATACAATGAGATAAAAGGCAAGGCAAACCATGATTACAGCAGTGAGGGCCATCCACTTTTTGAGAGGAGTCGGTATCGTATCACGCTTCATGATCAGCACTCCGCCCAGCGTGAAGGCCAGAATAATGAAGATGAGATAGCTGTTGGACACCATGAATAGGCTAGACCTGTTTGAAAGCGTTCATGATCCGCTGCCACTCTTCCTCATTATCTTGAAAGGACTGCTTGGGAAACCGATTTTGAGCCCAATGCATCAGCGCCGGGCGGCTTAAAAACGTGTGGGCTTCCTCGCCCCAATCATCGGATATTTCCCGTAGAACGATGTAACGGCCCTGCACCTCGACAGTCATCATGTTCCAATTGTCTTTTTTGTATATTTCGTGTTTTTTCATCATATGCATGTCTCCGATTTTATAGATGTTTTGGTTCATGATACCGCAGTTTCCGCCGCAAAAGCAAATCATTCCAGCCCAAAAAACCCGGAAAAACATCAATTGCATTGTGAAAAAGCATGAAGTATAATATGGATATTCGCCATAGATGGCGGTATTTTTAGGAGGTTGTTCACTTGAAAGGTACAGTTAAATGGTTTAACGCAGAAAAAGGTTATGGCTTCATTCAAATGGATGGTGGCGAGGACGTATTCGTACATTTCTCCGCAATCCAAGGCGACGGCTTTAAAACTTTGGAAGAAGGTCAAGCGGTTGAATTCGAAATTACTGAAGGTAACCGTGGACCCCAAGCAGCTAACGTAATCAAACTGTAAGTGTAACTGAATTGTAAGAATGGTTCCGTTTCTACGGATGTCTTATATATTACGGTTAAACTATGAATTGAGAGCGCAGTTCCTTTATTTTAAGGGACTGCGCTTTTTTGCGTAAATACGTTTATGATATGAGAAGATTGAGCAGGAATAGGGTATTATACGTAATAAAACTAGGCAGAAGACATTATAGATTGAAGGAGTTGAGAAAATGAGTGCAGCAGAGGCTAGTCGTAAGCCTTGCTTGATTGAAGGTCCTATTGCTAAAACGCTGTTTATGTTCTCTTTGCCGATGCTGTTCGGCAACATTCTGCAGTCCCTGAATGGAACGATTAATTCGATCTGGGTTGGGAAATTTCTGGGGGAGGCCGCCTTGACTGCCGCTTCCAACGGAAATATTATAATGTTTTTTCTTATCAGTTCGATTTTTGGCGTCACCATGGCTGCCAGTATTATGATTGGACAAAATATCGGAGCAGGAGACGTAGCTGAAACCAAGCGTGTAGTAGGTACAAGTGCAGTCTTTTTTCTGGTGCTCGCTTTTGCTATAGGTATTATCGGATTTTTGAGTGCGCCTTGGATACTTCATGTACTCAATACCCCTGCTGAATCGGTAGATATGGCGATCACGTATACGCGTATTATTTTCGCAGGCATGCCCTTTTTGTACGGCTATAATTACATCATGACTGTAATGAGAGGGGCTGGAGATTCCAAAACACCATTTTATTTTCTGATCGTTTCCGTCGTACTGGATGTACTACTCAACCCGCTGTTCATATTCGGATGGGGACCGATTCCTGCTATGGGCATTGGAGGTTCCGCTACTGCTACCCTGATTGCTCAAGGGATCAGCTTTGTGTTGATTCTCATTTATCTATATCGTGTAAAATATTTTTTGCGCATTACATCTTCAGAGCTTCACTTACTTAGATTTGATTGGAAGATTATTTGGACCCTAGTCCGTAAGGGAGTGCCGATGGGGTTGCAAATGATTGCTGTCTCTACCAGTGCGATTGCTTTAATGAATCTGATTAACGGCTACGGGACAGTTGCAGCTGCAGCTTATACAGCAGCCAATAATTTGTCCAGCTATGTGCAGATGCCGGCAATGGCGTTAGGTGCAGCTGTTTCTTCCTTTGCCGCTCAAAATATCGGAGCCGGACGTTGGGATCGAGTGCGCACAACAACCTGGATTGGGATTGTGTATAATTTTGTGTTGACTGGTGGAGCAGTGGTATTGATTTACATGTTTAACCGTCAGGCCTTGCTCATGTTCCTTCCTTCTACGGGGGGTGCATTGGAATTGGGTATGCGGATTAATCTGATCACCTTGTGGTCTTTTGTTATATTCGGTATTACCAATGTCATTACAGGTGTTGTTCGATCAACGGGTTCCGTAATGGTACCGCTTTTAATTACCATTATTTCATTATGGGGCATTCGTATACCTCTGGCCTATGCATTTGTCGATGAGTATGGTCTAGATGCTGTATGGTGGAGCTTTCCTGTTGGTTTTGCTATCTCTGCCGTTGCAGTCATCTTCTATTATGCTTTCGGGAAATGGAAGCAGGCAAGCATGGGGGAGGGAATCCAAAACGTGAAGCCAACAGAGGACAAGGGTTAGGTAGGCCATTTATACTATTTGCGAATAAAGTCTTATAAGGATAGATTTTGTGTATCTCCTATTTTTGACTAATGAAACATTACAGGTGTAAAGTCTTTTTGTAAGAACAGCTCATTTTTCTTGAATTTTAAAGAAAAAAGTGAGGTTGTTCATTTGTGCTAAAAGGACGATCATATTATAATGAATATGGTTTGGATAGGTATAATTACGTAGACAACAATGTGGAGGCACCGTCATTTGAGTTATGTTGAGCAAGGACGTTATCAAGTACCGAGAGGCCCCATAGGTCTAATGAGCCGAATGTACAAGCACATTCTCCCTGAAACGAAACAAGAATTGAGTAACTGGAAGAGCAAGGCCGAACAAATTCCGGACCCGGAGCTGCGAAGCCAGGCGCTTGCGAGCATAGCGGATAAAACGTTTCACTGCGTGGGTGGGGCGGTTTATGCCGCAGCCAATATGTCTGCTCGGCAGACGCTAATTCCGCTGATCGTAGCGTATCAGACCATTAGTGATTATTTGGACAACCTGTGTGATCGCAGTACGTCCATGGACCCGGATGATTTCAGGCTGCTGCATCAGGCTATGCTGGATGCGGTTAATCCGAAGGCTATGCCAGTGAATTATTATGAGTTGCGTCGTGAGCAGGAGGATGGCGGTTATTTGACCGGGCTGGTGACAACCTGTCAGTCTTGTATAAGCAGGCTTCCGGGCTATGAGGCGGCAATGCCTTACGTTCAGGATTTGGCGCGATTATACACGGATTTGCAAGTATACAAGCATATTAAACCCGAGCTGCGGGAACAAGCGCTTTTGGACTGGTGGTCGCTTCATAAAGACCGTACACCAGAGTTGCGCTGGAATGAGTTTGCTGCGGCTACCGGTTCAACTCTGGGGGTCTTTATGCTGTTTCTTGCTGCCAGCGACCAGCATCTGACAGATGCGGGGGCTGCCTCAATACATGCATCGTATTTTCCACATGTGTGCAGTCTTCATATTTTGCTGGATTATCTAATCGATCAAGACGAAGACCGGAAGGGCGGAGATCTTAACTTTTGCAATTATTATGAAGATACCGACATGATGCTAAACCGGATCGCCTACGTTGTGAATCGGGCGCGGGCTGATATTGCAGATGTCCCTGCCAGCTCCTTTCACCGGATGATTATCGAGGGATTGCTGGCTTTATATTTATCCGACCCTAAAGTTAGCGAGCAGCAAGACGTTCGCGCTGTTTCGAGACGTTTAATGAAAAATAGTCCGCTCATGCGTTTGTTTTTCTTATTAAACAGTCGATGGATAAGAAGGCTTATATGATTATTTTGAGGAGGTCATAAACCATGACAGCAGTTAAGAAAATTGCAGTATTAACAAGTGGTGGAGATTCACAAGGGATGAACGCGGCAGTTCGCGCCGTCGTACGTAGCGGATTGTATTTTGGACTGGAAGTATTCGGAATTCAACGTGGTTATCAAGGCCTTTTGAACGACGATATTTTTCCAATGGATCTGAGAAGCGTCGGAGATATTATCCAACGTGGGGGTACTGTACTTCAATCTGCAAGATGCCTGGAATTTACGACTGAAGAAGGGCAGAAAAAAGGCGCGCAAATTTTGCGTGACCGTGGGATTGACGGCGTAGTCGTGATTGGTGGAGACGGTTCCTACCAAGGAGCTAACAAACTGACCAAGCAAGGCATTAAAACCATGTGTCTTCCGGGTACGATTGACAATGACATTTCCTTCACGGACTACACGATTGGTTTTGATACAGCGGTTAGTATCGTAGTGGACGCAATCAACAAGCTGCGGGATACAATGTCATCTCATGAACGTTCTTCCATTGTGGAAGTTATGGGACGTCATTGTGGTGATATTGCTCTGCATGCGGGTCTGGCTTCTGGCGCAGAAACAATTTTGGTGCCTGAGGTAGAATTTGACCTGAACGAAGTATCTGATCGTATGAAACAAAATTTCAAGCATGGCAAGCGCCACAGTATTATTATCGTTGCGGAAGGCGTAGGCAAAGGCGAAAATGTAGCAAAGGTAATCCAAGAAAACTGTCCGGATTATGAGCCTCGTGTTACAGTGCTTGGACACATCCAACGTGGAGGCACACCAACCGCGTTTGACCGCAACCTGGCGAGCCGTTTGGGTGACTTTGCTGTTCGCCAATTGATCGAGGGCATATCTGATAAGGCTTGCGGAACGATCGACGGTAAGTTGGTAGCTACAGATATTGACAAGGTTGTAAATACTAAAAAAGATTTCAACATGGAGCTTTATGAACTTGCTTTGCGTTTGTCCCAATAATAAGAGCCTTCTACGTACAGTAGATCGGTTCTGATATTGGAAAAGATCAAAATTATGCGGATGACCCGAGTCATCCGCTATTTTTTAGCTTTGAGTCCTATCAGGAGGTAGTCATACATGTACCTATTCAAAATCGAAGTGGATAGTTCGGAAGGAGCGCTGACTGTCATTCTCGCTGCTGAAAATGAAGAACAGGCATTTGAAGAGATTGAACAACATGTGGAGAGACACTTTCTATATCCTCCCAAGCTGAACGAAGTGGCTATTGTGGAGAAAAAACGAATAACTTTAGGCGCAGCATATGTAATCGAGACACGCAAAGGCTAAATAACCTCTGCGTGTTGTTTTTTTTCGGAGAAACGACGTTGTACTTTCACCAGACGCCAGAGAAGTAAAATAGCGCCTACTGCCAACCCTGTAATCAAACCGATCCAGTAGCCGTAGGGCCCCAATGAAGTCCAGCGTGCCAGTATATATCCTACAGGAAGCCCAATGACCCAATAGGAGAGGAATGTGAGCAAAAAGGCTGGATTGACGTCTTTATACCCGCGTAGCGCTCCTTGTGTAGGTGTAGCGACAGCATCAGATATCTGAAAGAAAATCGCATAGATTAGAAAATGCTGTGCCAACTGAATGACCTGCAGATCGGTGGAGTAAAGTCGAGCGACCTGTTCACTCCAGATAAGCAGTACAATAGCTGTAATCAGTGATAGACCTACTGCGCTGCTGATGCCCATTACACTATAAGCTTTGGCATCCCGCGGGCGAGTAGCTCCTGTTTCATAGCCAACCAGAATCGTAAGTGCCATACAAATGCTGAGTGGAATCATATATAACGTAGATGCAAAGTTCATCGCGGCCTGATGTGCGGCTATGGTAGCTGTATTATAGCTACTCATGAAGAGAGTGACGGCTGAAAAGACGGCAGTCTCAAAAAATATTGCAAATCCAATCGGTACTCCAATCTTGATGAGCTCTTTCAAAGCACTAGCAGCAATCCCGTATATTTTGCTGAAGATTCGGTATTCGGCAAATATTTTTCCCCGATGCGCAGTGATACCAGCGACCAGCATAATGATCCAGTAGGTGGTTGCCGTTGCCACCCCGGAGCCTACACCTCCCAGACGCGGAAAACCCCAGTTCCCATAAATAAGTAGATAGTTCAACAAGACATTGATGGGTAACGACATGAGCGTGATTAACATCGTAAAGCGGGTTTGTCCCAATGCATCCATAAAGCTTCGGAGCACCGTATAGGCAAATAGAGGCACAATACCGAAGGCCATCGCACAAAGGTAGTACAGAGCTACATTATGAACTCTCCATTCAAGATTCATACCATTTAGAATAGGCTTGACCAAAATGATGCCAGCAATCAAAACGACCATGGATAGGGCAAGAGAGAGCCAAAGTGCTTGAATGACATAGTAGGAGACTTTATCTTTGCGCTGTGCTCCCACTAATTGAGATACAATAGGTGTGATAGCCATAAGTATTCCGTTAAGGCCTGTTTGTACAGGAATCCACAGACTTACTCCGATGGCTACTCCAGCCAGATCGGCAGGGGAAAAGTGTCCCGACATATTCGTATCGAAAAAAGTCATGGCAGATAGTGCAAGCTGGGTAATCAGGATAGGGAGCAAAATGTATAAAAGCTGCTTCCATTTCTGCCCCGTTGTTGAAGTCAATTGCATTTTTGTTTTCCTCATTTACTAGGGATTGAATATTCGTATGTATCATAACATGTAAGTATTTATTGTAAGGGATACCGCCACATTTGAACAGTAATAAAAAAGACTGCACCCGTTCGCCAAACAACGGGACAGCCTTCGAAAAAAATTATATAATTTCTAAATTTCGTATTAGATAACGAGAAGTCCAGAGGGATAAATTATTTGTAAGTTACTCCGCTTGAATAGCGGTTTGTGGCATTCCAGAGTAAATATTCATCCACTTTCATATCCTTAAGCGCTCGAATTTGGTCCTCTACTTGAGTTTTTCCATACTTAGCATAATGTCCGCTTCCTAACCAACTTGCAGTAAAATCCTGGATCCAAGGACGAATAATTGGCTTTAGCTTGCCTGTCGGATCTAGCTTTTTGTGTGTATCGACCATGGAGCCTTTAATCGTCTGGTAGGGATTCTTATCAGGGTCTTTTACACCGAACCAGCCTGTGGTGTAGTGACTTGGATAAACCATGGGTGAAATGACATCCACATTTTCGGAAATTTTAGTGAAATCCTGTCCGATTCCCTCCGCAGCAGGAACGGATGCGGCATATCCAAAAATATCTACGGATACTCGTACACCTAATGGAGCAAGCTCTCTGCGGGCATATTGTACGAATTCAGCGACTGCATCCGAGCGGGATTGATCTGATTTGGTATATTTCAGCTTGTCTGCTCTTTTCTCAAAGCCTTCAGGGAAACGTACATAGTCAAATTGAATTTCCTTAAAACCAAGTTTGGCTGCTTCCTTAGCGATGGCTATATTATAATCCCATACTTCTTTATTATAGGGATTGACGAACCCGTCTCCCTTGCCGTTTTTCCAGACAGAGCCGTCAGGATTACGGAAAGACATCTCGGGATTTTTGTTGGCCAGTACCGTATCTTTAAATACGACAATACGAGCAATCGGGTAAACATTATGCTTTTTCAATCGGTCCATCAAACCGGAAATATCCCGAATGAATTTTTGCGGCTTGCCCAATTTGAGCAGCTCGGGATTGGACGTTGGATAAGTGATATAACCTGCATCGTCTTTAATATCAATAACCATGGAATTGAGCTCTGTCTTATCAAGCAGTTCAAGCAGCTGGGTCATACGCGAACCGCCTGCGCTATAAGCTGTGACATAGATGCCCTTGATAGCAGGAGTCGTCGGTTGTGGGTCAATTTTAACCGGAGGATTGGAGGCATCCACCTTCATCTTATTGTGCTGAGCCTGAATCATGGCGCTGCTAATTGTTGTTGCCACCGTATCTTTTACATTTGGAGTGTTGGCTGACTGGTCCCCGTTTCCGCCTATCCCCATCGCCAATAGCATAATTGCCCAAATCATATTCATTTCCTAACTCTCTCCCTTATGGATGTCGCTTACCTGATTATACGTAAAGTTATGTATCGAAAAACAACACGCTTGTAACCAATACTGGAATCATCAGGCACAGTCTTACATGATTAACCCAACTTATGTTTATTGAATCCATAAAAATGCATAAATAATGCCGCTCTCTTCGCAGTTGTAGATGCAACCGGAAGAAGCGGCACTTGGTAAAGAAATTTATTGAAGATAATTATTGTCTTGATGCTCGCAAATACTGTACTGAATAATTTCTAGCGCATCCGTTGGCTTGAGTATGGACATCCCGTCCCGAAGCACAATCATCGAGTTCAGCTCATCCTTTTTGAGAGAAGGGAGCATTTCCGGATACCATCTTAAGACAATGTCGGACAGTTTTACCGTTTCCATTTCCACAAAAATCACCCTTTCCTGCTCGGAATCATTCCAAAAGAATCATTCAATACGATTCGGAAAAGCAAAGTGCCTGTGAAATAGCAGGTAAAGCTGGTCTTTATATACTATGGGAACAGCGCACATATAGTGTACCACAGAAACTGTATTTTGACACTTGGGTTTGTGCTTATCTTCGGCGAAATGAACCCATCACCCCAACCGTTTCCACAATATTGACAAAAGCAGAAGGGTCCACTTCTTTAATGATCCGTTTTAATTCAACTAGCTCGTAGCGTGTCGTGACAGTCATCAGCATGTCTTTTTCAGTATGTGAAAATGCGCCTTCAATTTTTATTTTGCTAACACCGCGTGGTGTGGTTAACATCCGCTCCAGTAGCTTGTCGGTGTGTTCTGTAATAATGTAGACGGTAATCTTCGTGTGACTGACATAGATTTGATCTAACACTTTGCCAGTCACAAAAATAGATAGCATCGACGCAAGTGCAATATTCCAATCATCGTTCAAATATCCTGCTGCAAGAATGACCAGTCCATTCATGCCAACAAGTACAGTTCCTACGGGGAAGTCACGATAACGAGTGACGATGGAACCGATAATGTCAAAACCGCCCGTAGATCCCCCTACCCGAAAGGAAATTCCTGCTCCAACGCCGATCATCACTCCTCCAAAAACGGAGGCTAGCAGGGGGTCCGACACGACAGATCGCACCGGCACCAAGGCCAAAATCCATGTTGTAACGACAACGGATAAAATGCTCAGGCTAATAAAACGCTTGCCTAAAATAAACCAGCCTGTAATAAGCATCGGGATATTGATAATAAAATACATCGCGCTGATATCAAATTTTGTGAAGTAGCCGATTAACATGGAAAGCCCAGCTACTCCTCCGCTCAGCAAGTGGTGTGGCACGAGAAACAGATTAAAACCGCATGCAATGGCAGCGGCTCCAAGAATGACAGTTAAGCAGTTTAACACCATTTTTAACAACTTATTTTCACCTCATTTAAATTATACGGGAAGCAACTTGCTGGTATTCATGAATTGTTCTGTGCTATAATGCGATGTGGATATTCTTGAGTAGGGACCTATGTCCAGAGAAACACTTAAAATTTAAACTGTTTTAAAAAGGATAAATTCGTTTAAGATGTATCGGATAGGTTCCCCAAATTCATTACAGAAAGTTGCAGTTATAGGTCTAAATAAACTGTCACTGTATTGGGGAAAACTTATACAATAATATCGCTACTTAAGAATACAGACAACATTGTGGATTGTCCACCACATCCACCATTAAGAAGGAGTTTGAATAAATTTGACGACATTTGCAGAATTTGATCTTGAACCGAAAGTAATTCAGGCGATTACAGAACTGGGTTTTGAAGAAGCAACACCAATTCAATCGCAATCCATCCCGATTGCACTACAAGGCAGAGACATGATTGGCCAAGCCCAAACAGGTACTGGTAAAACTGCTGCGTTTGGTATTCCGCTGATCAACAAAATTTCTAGAAGCGACGAAAAAATCAGAGCTCTGATCATGGCACCAACACGTGAGCTTGCTATCCAGGTAGCTGAAGAAATCGAAAAACTCTCCCGTTTCAAAGGTCTTCGTACTTTGCCAATCTATGGTGGACAAGATATCGTACGCCAGATTCGCGCTTTGAAAAAGAAACCTCAAATTATTATTGGTACGCCAGGACGCTTGCTTGACCATATTAATCGTAAAACCATCAAGCTGGAAGATGTAAACACAGTTGTTTTGGATGAAGCAGATGAAATGTTGGATATGGGTTTTATGGAAGATATTCAATCCATTCTGAAGCAAGTTCCAGACGAGCGTCAAACGATGCTTTTCTCGGCTACAATGCCTCCTAATATTAAAAGATTGGCTGAACAATTCCTCAAAAATCCTGAGCATGTTTCAGTTATTCCTAAACAAGTTAGTGCTCCACTGATTGATCAGGCCTATATCGAAGTTCCTGAGCGTCAAAAATTCGAAGCATTGAGCCGTTTGATCGACATGGAATCCCCAGAACTTGCTATCGTATTTGGTCGTACCAAGCGTCGGGTAGACGAGCTGGCTGAAGCTCTGCAAAAACGCGGATATTCTGCAGACGGTTTGCATGGTGACTTGTCTCAAAACCAACGTGATGCTGTAATGCGTAAATTCCGTGACGGAAGCATCGATGTGCTCGTAGCGACTGATGTAGCTGCCCGTGGCTTGGACGTTTCCGGTGTAACTCACGTTGTGAACTTTGACCTTCCGCAAGATCCAGAAAGCTATGTTCACCGTATTGGACGTACTGGACGTGCAGGTAAAGAAGGGGAAGCTTGGTCTTTCGTAACGCCTCGTGAAATTGACCATTTGCACTTTATCGAACGTGTAACTCGTCACCGCATTCCACGCAAGCCGCTTCCAACGTTGGCTGAAGCTCTGGAAGGCAAACAACGTATCATTGCTGAACGTCTCCTAGAGGCTGTAGAAAGCGGCGAGCTGAACGAGTACAAAGGTTTGGCTATTCAAATGCTGGAGCAATATGATTCTGTGCAACTTCTCTCCGCAGCTCTGAAACTAATGACTGGTGAGAAGAGAGAAGCATCGATTGAGCTGACTCCAGAAGATCCGATCCGTGCAAAACGTCGTAAACCAGACGTGCGTTCTGGCGGTCGCAAGCCTTCCAACTACAGCGGTCGCAGCAACGGTGGTTACAATTCCAACCGTTCCGGTGGTAGCGGCGGAAGTGGCAGCAAAGGTGGATATGGCGGTTACAACCGTGGCAAAGAAGGCGGTGGCTACAACCGTGATTCCGGAAGCCGGTACAGTGGAGATCGCAAACCACGCCCGAGCAGCAATGGGGAAACTCGTCGTCCTGCAAGACGTGAAGATTCCTCTTCCGAATAAGAAATGAAATAATGAAAAGTCGAAGCAGATGAAGCTTCGGCTTTTTTGTTATGATTGAATCAGTATGTATGAACCTTTTAGCAATCTGCTTTAATGAGGCACTTATTGATTTCACTGGCGCATTAGGGCTGAAATACGGTATGATATAGCCAAGAGCCGGAATTTATAGGCATAGCAACATGAGTCTTGGAACTGCCAAGGCTTGCGGAGGGAGAGACTGACATTGGAGTTTAAAGGAGCTATGGGTGGTATTTACCGCCTGACCGAGTGGATTACCCGACTGGCGGCTACAAATTTGTTATGGGTGTTATGTTCGTCGCCTTTTGTGTTCTGCCTCATACTGAAATTACTTGTAATGAATCAGAATTTGGCTAATGAATCTTTACAAATGAATTGGGCGATGGCTGTTTTGGCACCGCTTACTTTATTTCCATCCACATCGGCTATGTTCACAGTGGTTCGCAAATGGGTAATGGGGGATACCGATACAGGCGTGTTTCGTACCTTTTTTAAAGGGTACAAAGAGAACTATAAGCAGAGTCTAATCGGGGGTATCTTTTACACGTTACTGTTTGTCATCATGTATGTGGATTATACCGTATATATGACACAACTCAGCAACTTGCAAATGGTGGGCGTAATTATGCTCATTCTTATCATTATTTTGCTTGTGTCTATGTTTAACTTCTTTTCGATGGTGGCTCATTATCATATGTCTACCGGACAAATTATCAAAAATGCGGTTTTACTGACGCTGATTCGACCATTCCGTGTATTTTCCACCATGCTCGGTAGCGCCGTTGTTATATTTATTGGAGTCAAATATCCTGTGCTTTTCTTATTCTTCATCGGTAGTGTAGTTGCCTGGTTCGCTTTCTTTAATTTTTATGGAACATTCCTTAAAATGCAGGATCAAATGGAAAAGATGAAGCAGAAAGATGAAGATACGGCAAGCATTGAAGACAAGAAAAGTGATAACCTCTAAAAATAAAACATATTTCTCCTAGCATTTACTTTCTGAGTGAGAAGCGCTATAATAAGGTCACATCCTGCGATGCACGTTACGGTCATTTGTTGTTTTGAACCAATGACAATGTCTAGGGAGATCTATACGGATGAATAGCTGAAAAGCCCTGTCAATTCCTGACAAGGGGACTTCAAAAGTTTATTCTGCGGTCACCCACCTGCTAAAGCAGGTTCAGAAGACGCTATGGTCGGACGGCATCGGCGGGTACTCCAAAGATAATGAATACACTCTGTTCATGCTTCTTGCAGAAACAGGGTGTTTTTTGTATGCAACAATGTTAAACTAAGACATGAGGTACTAAGGTCGCATACCACAGGTATGGTCGGTTAACTTTTTGTTGTTTAACGTTTTATAAAGCGCTTGCAGCAAAAAAACCGATGTGCTGCATTATGGCAACGATTATCGTGAAGGAGGAAATGTCTTGTCGTTGAAGAGGACTCTGGTAGGGATTGTGCGCAGCCAAGAAGGTACAAGCGACCGGGTCAAGGACCCCCAAATGAAGACACGCTATTATAACTTATCGAGAGACAAGGCTTGGGAAGAAGTATCATCTATTCTAAAAAAAATTCCTGGCTACAAGGTTCTTCATGAGGTAGCATCCGTAGGTGAAATTACGTTAGAGAAGCGAACGGCGTTCGGTAGAACCGTCGACATTACCGTTTCCATATTGTCTGTCTCACCAGTTCGGAGTGCGGTGGATATTTATTCTGCTTCACGCGGATCGCTAGGGGACTTGGGCGCGAATTACCGCATCATTTTGCAACTGTTCGCTGTGATTGACAAGAAGCTGTCTGCTCATAAGGTTGTGCAGTGATTGTAGATGTGTGAGCAGTGATGTGGCAGACAAACGTCAAAAAAAGCGAGGAAGGCAACCCTTCACTCGCTTTTTTAATATGCAGTCTTGATTTAGACGAGTTTTTTCACTGCTGCAATCGCTTGGTCATAGTCAGGGTGTTCGGACATTTCGCTCAAGTATTCTACGTAAGCAATTTTGTCATTTTGATCAATCACAAAAATAGCTCTATGATCCAAATGGAATTCCTTAATGAACACACCATAAGCTTCGCCAAAGGAATGATCCTTATAGTCGGACAGTGTTAATACGCGGTCAATACCGGCAGCACCGCACCAACGAGCTTGAGCGAAAGGCAGATCGACGCTGACAGTTAGCACCACGACTTGATCCCCAAGGGAATCAGCTTCCTGGTTAAAACGTCGAGTCTGTGCGTCACACACACCTGTATCCAAAGAAGGAACAACACTGATCAGTTTGACTTTGCCTGCAAAGTCTTGGAGCGTAGCTGCTTCTAACAGGTTTTTCTGTAATTTGAAATCAGGTGCCTGATCTCCAACCTTCAGTTCAGGACCTAAGAGTGTCAAAGCATTGCCTTTAAAAGTAGCAGCTCCTGTACGTTCTTGTGCCATATGTAATAGCCTCCTTGGTTTTTAGCATTGGTTATCGTTGCCGAAATCTATTATAATCTTTTATAAAAGACATTGTCCAATTTGAATAAGGTGGAGACACCCATGAAGGAAGGATTGCCTTGATTTTTTTACGTTATGAGAACTGGAAAAGTTATTTGCGGTTTTACCCAGTAACCTGTCTGATTTTGCTCATCAATATTGTGATGTTTATTGTACTCACCGTACAGGGTGGATCGGAAAATAGTTTGACGCTGATCCGATATGGAGCTTTGATTAATGAGGCGCCATTCACCGATCAACTGTGGCGATATGTATCAGCCATGTTTTTACATGCAGGGTTTGATCATCTTCTGTTCAATTCCTTTGCCATACTCGTCTTCGCTCCTCCGCTGGAGCGTTTGCTGGGGTCCTTCCGCTATGTGTTGTTGTATCTGGTCACGGGTATTGTAGGGAACATACTGTCCATTGCCCATTACAACATGGTGGCGGAAACGACAGTCTCTGTAGGGGCCTCAGGAGCGATTTATGGCATCTATGGGGCGTTTCTGTACGTTGCCTTGTTCCAACGTTCCTTGATGGATGATGCTTCGCGCAAAACGCTGTACACGCTGCTTGGGTTTGGCATTCTGTTTTCTTTTGCTGTAGCGAACATTAATTGGACCGCTCACTTTGGGGGATTACTCAGTGGATTTTTCATGTATGGATTATTGATTAGATTGACTGGCCAGCGCAAACGCCACTAAAGACAGTTTTACCGTAAGTTAGCAGGGAAGAAAGAGGATGATGTTCGATTGACGTCTTCTTCCGGATGTTGAAAAACAGATTGGAGCGAATATCGGAGTGGAATTACGACAGTTACAATACTTCATGAAGGTAGCGCAAAAAGAACATGTCACTCAGGCAGCCGAGGAGCTACATGTGGCGCAATCTGCGGTAAGTCGGCAAATTCATCAGCTTGAAGAGGAGCTGGGAGTTAATCTTTTTATGCAAAAGGGTCGCAATTTGCAGCTTACGCCAGTGGGACAGCTATTTTGCAAACGGGTTGAGACGATAATAAAAGATCTAGAGCGAGCTGTTTTGGAGGTTCATGAGTTTTTGGATCCTGAGGGGGGCGAAATCCGCATCGGTTTTCCGCACAGTTTGGGGATTCATCTTATTCCTACGGTAGTGGCTGAATTCCGAAAGCGGTATCCCAATGTTAAATTTAGATTTAAACAGGGGATGTATCCGAGTTTAATTCGTGATGTGTTAGCGGGTGAGGTGGACTTGGCTTTTGTATCTCCTTTTCCCGATCGTCATGATCATGTGGAGGGGGATGTGGTGCTGACCGAGGAGTTGTTTGCTGTTCTCCCGCCCAATCATCCTTTAGCCACGGCCAAACATATCACGCTGAGTCAGCTTAAGGGAGAAAAATTTATTCTGTTCAGAGATGGATATTCGTTACGTCCGATTGTCTGGCAGGCTTGTCTGGAGGCAGGATTTACGCCGGATATCGCTTTTGAAGGTGAAGAGACAGATACGATACGCGGATTAGTTGCGGCTGGCATGGGAGTCAGTCTTTTGCCTGAAATGGCGTTGTTTCAGACCAACCCGCTTCAACCTGCAAGAGTGTCAATTGTTGATCCAGAAGTCACGCGAACTATTGGCTTGATTCATCGTAGAGATGATAAACTGCCATTAGTTGCAAAGTCATTCCGAACTTTCTTGTTGCAATATTTTGGTCTTAAAGGTAATGTTGCTACTCCGAACGGAAGTGCAAAAGCGGATTTAGGACAGTGAGTATAGTTTAGATAAAGAAAAAGGTTGTTCTCTACCGTTAACTTGGTAGAGGAACAACCTTTTTTGCAACACAAGCAATTAATCCCGGCTGTTGAAGATACCGATTAAGCGGATTAGTTCCAACAAGGAGACAAGAGCTGCAGCCACATAAGTTAATGCAGCAGCATTTAATACTTTGGCTATACCCCGTTCTTCATCACTACGGATAAACCCTTCGGAAACCATAATTTCTCGGGCCCGGTTGGAAGCATTAAATTCAACTGGTAATGTAATTAATTGAAAAGCAACAGTAGCCGAGAAAAAGATAATACCCAAGCCAATCAGGTTCGTGTAGCTGAATAAGAAACCGGCAATCAGCAGAAACGGTGCAATCCCAGAAGCGAAGTTTACGATCGGAAAGATCCGGTGACGGAGTGCCAGCATGGGATAATGCTCTTTATGCTGAATGGCATGACCAACCTCGTGACAAGCTACGGCAACTGCGGAAATGGATTTTTCATAATAAACTGGCTCGGACAGCCGTACGACTCTTTGCATTGGATCATAATGGTCAGATAACGCACCAGGTACTGGTTCAATAGGCACATCATGCAAACCATTGCGATCTAGCATATGCCGAGCTGCATCATAACCGGTCAACCCATTTTCATTTGGGACATCAGACCATTTATTAAAAGTACCTTTTACACGGAATTGCGCCCATAAGGATAATCCGAACGCAAGAATAATCAATATATACATACCCATCATAAAGCAACCCTCCAATATTGTTCATCATACTAGCCCAGGTATCTACATCATAGAACTATGTTCCAGCAGATACTTCAGAGCTTCGATACAAGCGGCGCTTTGTGGTAGTAGACCAGTAAGCAACTTGCGTGCTTGAACGGGCTTGAGCTGCCCCAAGAGAGGTTGTAGTTCATTGACTTCACGCTCTAGACGCTGCATGTGCATCTCCAGACTCGTTAGTTTGTCAGTGACGTGCTCTTCCCCCGCAACCGAGTTCCATTTAATCAGTGTCTGTCTGATTTCCTCTAGGCTATACTTCTCTTGTTTCATTTGGTTAATACGTTCAAGCCTGTTTAAGGTTTCATCATTATAGAGCCGATAATTTTTCAATGATCGTTCTTCAGGTGTGATCAAACCAAGCTTTGTGTAATAATCAATAGTTCGTTCGCTGACACCAGCCGTCTTGGCTAGCTCACCAATTCGATACAGCTTCATATCCCCATCTGTCTTCACCTCGCGCTCTTCGTTCAACCTTCAATATTAGCATTTGCAAACGGAGTGTTTATAAAGAATATTTTACATGATTCCCAACCATACAGTCAAACGTTATGCTTTTTTTTGAACAGAAACAAGCTACTTTTATAGTTAGTAAATATGACATGGAGTGTTTGGAACCATATTTTTTTAACATAATAAAAAAAATCTTGTCAACTTTCATGTATTCTGATTATAATGACAATAAGAATTTCACGAAATGTAAAGAAACTTAACATTCGAGGGAGTGGGCTTCATGAGAAAAAAGTGGTTAGTTGTATTATTGGCCATGCTGACAGTATTAGCTTTTCCGGTAGGTGCGTTTGCTGCTGACGGTCCGACAAATATTCAACTTCAAGCCGGGCTAAACACGGCCTTTACGTTCTTGGCATTTATACTTGTATTTTTTATGCAAGCGGGATTTGCATTGCTGGAGGCAGGCTCGACTCGAATGAAGAATGCGGGTCATGTCGCTGGTAAAACGATTCTCACCACGGGTGTTGCGGCTTTGTCCTTCTGGGCACTTGGATTTGGATTCGGCTTTGGTAATGATGGCGGAAACGGATTTATGGGACTGACGGGTTTCTTCATGAGTGGTACGGATGCGGCTGCATCGTTTGATGCTCTCTCAGGTCTGGATGTTCCGATTACAATTATGTTTTTGTTCCACTTTGCTTTCGCTGCGGTATCACTTTCTATTGCATGTGGGGGGATGGCAGAGCGTGCAAAATTAAGTGTATACATTATTTTCGGTATTTTGTTCTCCATCGTGATTTATCCGGTTGTAGCTCACTGGGTGTGGGGCGGTGGATGGCTTGGTAAGTTGGGGATGCAGGATTATGCCGGTTCGACGGTAGTCCATTTGACAGGCGCTACGGCAGCACTCGTCGCTACCCTGCTGCTCAAACCGCGTCTGGGCAAGTTTAATAAAGATGGCAAGCCGAACATTATCCCTGGTCATAACCAGGTGTACTCTATCTTGGGTGTTATTATTCTCTGGTTTGGTTGGTTTGGGTTTAACCCGGGTAGTGCTGTATCAGCTATGAACGACGGATTCTTTGGATATGTGGCCTTGACTACCAATATTGCTGCTGCGGCAGGTGGGGTTTTCGCTTTGCTCGTATCCTGGATGGTATATGGAAAAGCAGATATTCCTGCCATGCTAAACGGTGTGCTGGCGGCTTTGGTTGCTATTACTGGTTCTTGTGCCTTTGTAGCACCTTGGGCGGCATTGGTCATTGGTGCAGTTGCAGGGATCGTTACTTTCTTCACAGCGCAATGGTTCGAGCGTGCAAGAGTAGACGACCCGGTATATGCTTTCTCCGTGCACGGTGTTGCAGGGATGTGGGGCGCAGTGTCCACAGGGTTCTTCGCTACTCCTGAGCTTGTAAAAATAACTGGTGTAGGTCAAGCGGGTCTGTTCTATGGTGGTGGATTTACCCAATTAGGAGTACAGTTGCTTGGACTGATTGGCACTTTGGCTTTCGTGTTTGTCATTTCCTTCATTATTCTGGGTGCGATGAAAGCGATTATGGGTATTCGCGTTACAGAAGAGGAAGAAACAATGGGATTGGATATCAGTGAACACGGTACGTACGGCTATCCTGAGCAAATGAAGTTGGTTGCTGAGGCTGAAAAGCGTTCTGGAATTGTGAACTAATATGTAAAATATAAAGAACCAGTATGGATGAGCGGAGGAGATGGAAGTATGGAACTGCAAAATATGGCCCCTTGGGTGAGTTCCGCCGAAGCGATTGATCATGCAGATACACCTGAATCGCTAAGGCGGGCCAGGGTCGACTCTCAAAAATGGTTGCTGGCTTCTCAAGCCTCCGCTCCGTTATCAGACTGGTTACAAACGGCGAATGAAATGCATGACCGCATCGCGGCCAGAGCTGTACAAATGTGCGAAAAAGGGATGGTTGAGGATGGCTTCGGCCCTCCTCCCGTCCCTTACGCATTTATAGCCTTCGGAAGCATGGGGCGCTCGGAATCAACGCTGTGGAGTGACCAGGATAACGGTATGATTATCAGTGACACGATATCTGCCGACAAAGAATTATATTTTAGAGAGTTTGGTCGCAAAGTGTCTGCGATGTTAGAGTATTTGGGATATCCCAAATGTGAGGGGAAAGTAATGTGCTCGGAGCCGTTGTGGCGTCAAACATTATCTGAATGGCAAAAACAGCTAACAAAATGGTCGGACGATTTTGCTTGGGAGCCGATCCGTTATCTGATTATCTCGTCTGATATGA
This sequence comes from Paenibacillus sp. SEL3, assembly GCF_054602585.1. Lineage (NCBI taxonomy): Bacteria > Bacillati > Bacillota > Bacilli > Caryophanales > Paenibacillaceae > Paenibacillus > Paenibacillus sp. SEL3. The sequence goes on from NZ_CM137725.1 coordinate 5,137,966, forward strand.
GGCATATCGCTGGAGATGAACGACTATCTGCAAACTGGAAACGAAGTTTTTATGAGTTGTTCCGAATACATCCTGATTTACCCTCGGCGGTACTTAGGAACACGGTGAGGCATAAAGCGACACTTAACATTTTAGGTCAGGTTGTTACCGAGCGCTTCGGTGAGCATGCGGGCGATTTTGATGTGAAATACGGGTTGTACATTCCGCTGGTGAACGCAGTCCGTTTTTTGGCGTTGCAACATGGTGTAGAGGAAACCTCCACCTTCAAAAGGCTCAGTCGTCTCGCATCACTGGAAGCGGCACCGTTGCCTTTACTCGATGCTTGCGAGCGTGCCTTTCGGATTGCGCTTCAGCTACGAATGGCTACACTAGTGAAGGAGAATGATGGATTGCTGGTCAGCAATGGCTACCTGGCTGTAAAGCCGCTGAAACAAGGTAAAGGCTGGCATGAGTTGCGCGAGGCGCTTTCGACGGTACGACGGTTGCATCGTGCGTTGCAAAGGCAGTTGCGATTTATGGAAGGGAGAAGGTCATGAAGGAACCAGCGCAGGGAAGTGGCTTCTGGAGCGCTCTCCGCAGAGGAGGAGTGCCGTCTGCGATCGCATCTGTAATGGGGGCTCCTACGGCTCAACAGATGGCGTTTATTCGCTCCTTAACCCGGGAGCAACGGCGTTCTGAAGTATTGCGGACCCCGCTGGATCGTTTGGAGACGGTAGTTTTTGATCTGGAGACAACGGGATTTTCAGCACAGCATGGAGATGAGATTTTATCATTCGGGGCGATTCGGGTTGTCGGGGACATGATTATGGAAAAAGAGCAGTTTTATACGCTTGTTAATCCACGGACTGTGATTCCTGAGTACATTACCGAACTAACTGGGATTACCCGGGAAATGACGGATGAAGCTCCACCACTTATGAATGGACTGCACGACTTTATGTCCTTTGTAGGTGGGCGAGTACTTGTAGCACATGCTAGCGCTCATGATAAGGCCTTTTTGAATGCTGCGTTATGGAAAACATCTAAAGTTCAATTGACTCATCGTGTTCTGGATACGATGATGCTTGCCAAATGGCTTGAGCCACAGCAACATCAAACCTACAGTTTGGATGAATTGTTGACCTATCAATCCATTCCGATTGAAGGGCGGCACCATGCGTTAGAGGATGCGAAAATGACGGCTAAGCTGTGGGTTGCTTATGTTCAGGAAATGTTGAAGCGTAATGTGACCAATTTGGCAGATGTCTACGCGCATTTAAGTCATGCCTGATTCAGTACAAGGCATAGCATTCATATACACATCAAAACAGCAAGTTCGCGATTTCGTGGGTTTGCTGTTTTTTTTGCGTCCTGTTCAGATTTAGAAGGTTAGAGGTGGGAACAGTATGGGCATCCTATGGAGAAGGTAAGGGCCATTCAGATGAAAGACAGGTGATAAGACTGTGAAAAAATTTCTTTTCATCAGAGCGATAATTATACTGGTTGTGGTTGGGGCTTCATGGGGAGTTATTGCAAACACAACTTATGCAGCAACCCTGTCCATGGAAAATGCACTATTAAAAGAGGGGAATGGTAGAGAAAAACTTGAAGCTAAGAAAGAGGTAGAGGCTGAAACACATGCGGTAGAGGTATTGAAAAAGCTAAAGCCTGGTCAACGGCTTCCTTCTATGATTTTAAAGGGGTTAAACGGCAAGACCTACGATGTAGGGGCCCCGCGCAATAAGGCTTTGGTTATTAGCTTTTGGGCTTCATGGTGCGATCCGTGCCGATTAGAAGCGCCTATGCTGAATGAGTTGTATAGTAAGTACAAAGATGATGTAGATGTGTATGGTATCAATGTAACTCGTTATGATCGATTGGAGGATGTACAGAAGTTTTCCCGCTCTTTGGATCTCCAGTTTCCCATTTTACTTGATGAGCAAGGAGCATTGTTTGAACGAGTTGGAGGGGTGGCTTTTCCGACTCATGTAATGGTTGATCCTCATGGACAGGTCAGCGAAATCATCATCGGCATGCTCAGTGAGCAGGAGTTGGAACGCAAAATAGAAACTCTTCAAAAAAAGAAGGTGTCTTTGGGAGCCGAGTAGACCGCCAAAGGCACCTTATAAGCTCATACGAGCAACTGATTAATGATTAACTAATCCATGATGAGTAAGCTCTGACTGATCGTTTGTTGGAGTTGGTGCTTCCAACAATGCGTAACGGAAGCTGTCCAAGAGAGCTTCCCAGCTGGCTTCAATTACATTTTCGGATACGCCTACGTTACTCCAGACGTCCTCGTAATTTTTAGACTCAATGAGCACACGTACCTTGGCGGCGGTGGCATCCTTTTCGTCAAGCACACGTACCTTGTAGTCGGCCAAATGCATGTCCCGCAAAGCAGGGAAATATTGAGAAAGAGCCTTGCGGAGTGCGTTATCGAGCGCGTTGACAGGACCGTTGCCTTCAGCTGCAGTATAGACACTCGTCCCTGCGACATTCAGTTTCAAGAATGCCTCGGATACGACCGGGCGGCCGGCTGTTTTCTCTACCAGCACTTTGAAGGACTCAAAAGAGAACATTTCCTTCACTTCACCACCTGCTTCACGAATGAGCAGTTCCAGCGAAGCATCCGCGCCTTCAAATTGGTATCCCTGATGCTCCAGTTCCTTGATGCGGCTAATTACGCCACGTGCCTCATCACTGGATGGGTCAAGGGTGATGCCCAGCTCTTGCGCTTTGGATACTACGTTGCTTTGCCCGGCCAGTTCGGAGACCAAGACTCGCTGCTTGTTCCCCACAAGTTCAGGAGCGATGTGCTCATAAGTTCGCGAGTCGCGCAGAATGGCTGACACATGGATGCCCCCCTTATGGGCAAAAGCTGCATTGCCAACATAAGGCTGGTTCACAGGCATATTGACGTTGGCGACTTCACTCACAAAGCGGGCTGTATTGTGGAGTTGACTTAACTTCTCGGTATCTAGACAGTCGTAGCCCAGCTTAAGCTGCAAATTAGGAATGACGGAGCACAGGTTAGCGTTACCGCACCGTTCACCGTATCCGTTGATAGTACCCTGAACCTGCCTTGCGCCTGCTTGTACAGCACTTAGAGAGTTCGCTACTGCCAATTCGCAGTCATTGTGTGTATGAATACCCAACTGTGACCTCGTTATCTGGCTTTGCAGCATAGTGACAATATCCTGAATCTCATGCGGCAGGGTACCGCCGTTTGTATCGCACATCACGAGCCAATCCGCGCCTGCTTCTTCAGCTTTTTTCATAACGGCCATTGCATACTCGGGATTGTTTTTATATCCGTCAAAAAAATGTTCGGCATCAAAAATAACCTCCATGCCCCCTTGCTTTAAAAAGGCGATGGAGTCGTAAATCATAGACAGATTTTCCTCCAGTGTCGTCTGTAAGGCAGTGTGTACATGAAAATCCCATGATTTACCCACAAGTGTAGCAGCCTGAGCGCCGGATTCCAGAATTCGTTGCAGATTGACATCCTGTGCTGCGATGCTATCTTTGCGGCGCGTGCTGCCGAAGGCGACAATCTTTGCCTGAAGGCCCAGTTCTTGTACCCGTTTGAAAAATTCGATATCCTTGCTGTTGCTTCCGGGAATCCCGCCTTCAATATAATGAACACCGAGATCATCGAGTTTTTTGGCGATTTTCAATTTGTCATCAGCAGACAAGCTAATTCCTTCTCCTTGAGTGCCGTCTCGCAGCGTTGTGTCAAAGATAGAAATAGCGGTGGACATGAGGGACTCCTCCTTTGCGGATTGCTCAGATTGGTGATATTCTGCTTTTTTAAGCACATTAATTTAGTTGTTTAACGCTTAAAAACAGGAAAGCGTTAGTTTGTCGTGTTCGTATGTTAGTCGATTATATCAACTTATGACTTCAATTGTAATATATAATTATCATTTTTAGCCGCAAAACCTTTATTTTTTATGTAAAATAGAAATGGTACTTAAGGGTATCTCAAGTGTAAAATTAAAACACATATTCCCGCGATGACGGGTGAATTTACAGTTAAAAGAAGGGTTGAGCATGAAAGATGTCAGTGCTTATTATCCGGTTGGCGGGCGAGTTATTCTGCATGTGGATATGAACGCATTTTATTGTTCCGTTCATGCCGCGGAGGAGCCGGAGAAATATGAGGGACTACCTACCGCGGTGGCAGGCAGTAGTGAGTTGCGCAAAGGTGTAATTGTAACCTGCTCTTATGAAGCCCGACGATTGGGCATTTCAACAGGAATGGTCGTTCAGCAGGCTCGCCGGATCTGTCCACAGCTCATCGTAATACAGCCTGATTTTCACTTGTATCGTCGTTATTCCAAAGCATTTATGAGCATTGCATATTCGTATACGCCTATGCTGGAAGCAACTTCAATTGATGAGTGTTATCTGGATATTTCTGGATCCAAACAGTTTGGAACACCTATGGAAATTGCTGAGGAAATCCAGCGCAGAGTAGAAGACGAACTGGGTCTGCCCTGTTCAATTGGAGTTGCTCCCAACAAGTTGCTGGCCAAAATGGCCTCTGATCTGAAAAAACCACGTGGGATCTCTGTTCTACGTTTGCGTGATGTACCCAACATTTTGTGGAACCTACCTTGTGGTCAATTGTTTGGTGTGGGCCGCAAAACGGCAGATAAGCTTCTACAAATGAACATTCGCACCATTGGGCAACTGGCTAAGGCTGATGAACATATGCTGGTTGGCGTATTTGGTGTGACGGGTTCGTGGTTAAAATTGGCTGCTAACGGGATTAATCATTCTCCAGTCAGCACTGAGCGGGAGCCAAACAAGTCTATCGGCCACACGACCACCTTACCTATGGATGTGGTCAAACTGGAAGAAGCCCAACGGGTACTTCTTAACATTAGTGATCAGGTAGCCCGGCGGCTTCGACGACACGGTATGCTGGCAGGAGGTATACAATTGACGATTCGGACGCCGGATATGAAGACCTTTACGCGTTCTCAAGTCAGGAGCACTCCTACGGAAAGTGCAGAGGACATATATAAGGAAGCTTGTGCGTTATATCGTCGCCATTGGGGAGAAGATAAGCCTGTGCGCTTGCTGGGGATTACGCTACAGCAGCTTATTCCAAAGGAGGAAGCGGCCGTTCAAATGGATCTATTTGAATACCAGGATCAGCCCAAGAAAGAAAGCTTATTGAAGACGATGGATGCACTTCGCGACAAGTTTGGTGAAAATGCAATTTTGACCGCTGGGATGCTGGGAGATGATCCTTCGGTACTTCTTCGCAACTCCAAGTTGCGCGGAACTTCGCTGCAAAAAGACAATCTACCAACTCCGGAGTGAACTTTTGGATAGATTAGTGCAAGCAGAAGCTTACGTTATAAGCATTTTTTGCATGAAGGATAAAGGAAAATAATTTGTAATAATATTGGGTTTGTATTAATATGTGAATAGAATGCAAAAGCTGGTTTGTTTGATTGTATAGGAGGAAGAGAAAAGTTATGGCTAAATACACTTGGGTAGAAAAAGATACATGCATTGCATGCGGAGCCTGTGGCGCTACAGCACCAGACATTTATGATTATGATGATGAAGGTTTGGCTGAAGTGATCTTTGAAGGGGATGCCAACCAAGGCATCAAGGCGATCTCAGAAGACCTGTTTGATGATATGCAGGATGCTTGTGACGGTTGCCCTACGGATTCCATTAAAGTAGCAGACGAGCCGTTCAATAAAGAAGGTTAAGCGTAGGCTTCTTTGATAGGCACAGCACCGACAGTTCCCTTCGCCGTATAACGGTGAAAGTAAGCTGTTGGTGCTGTTTTTTTAGGTTATAGAATGGTTCAGCGGAGGCTGAACCATTCTATAACCGCAAGAAAAACTTCTGCCAAGCGCGGTCTGGCTTCTGTGAAAGTACGTCGATAGACGTTTTTCTTATGTGCTGTCCATCAAGTCTATTTTTACCGATATACATAATAGGAAGTATGCAAGATTACACGATCAGGAGGATCCGATGAACCATTCGCCTCATCTTAAATCGTATGTGAAAAAACACCCTGATAACAAAATGGCCTGGTATTTACTCGGCAAAGAGTATGAGAGCAGCGGTCAGGAGGGCAAAGCAAATTATTGCTTTAATCGCGCAGGAGAAGTGTTCGAAGCCTTCGAGCATAAACAGATTCCGGCAGACGTATGGATGGAATATCAGGATAAACTGGTTCAGATGTCCAAGGAGAAGGAGCGAAGAACGGCTCGAACACGTCACCTGTTAACTGCGTTAATGGTACTACTGCTCATATGGGTTCCTTCAGCTAATTCACCGAGACCTTCAAATGAGAATACATTTGATCCATCTGGAACTGAGCAGGCAGCAATTGATAATATTGAAGTTACGAAAGTGGCCACTGCTGATCCGAAGGAGACGGCCCAGATCGGTGTGGTTGGTGGTGTGTTTACGGCTCAAGCTCGAAAAGGGAGTGAAGCTGGAACGGGGCTTACTGATATGTTGGCTAAGACTAGCCGACTGCCATCCAGGACTACGGTGTTGGGCATGGAGCAAGGGGGCTCGTGGCTGCTCTGGAGAGAGGGCATGAAACCATTACTTAGTGTACAGAACAAAGGAAACGGCGGATTAGCTGTTCAGTCTTACGACGCAGCTGCGTGTGCTTGTAAGCCGTCAGACAGTGAAAATCTTCGCAAAGCAGGTCTAAAATGGGCTGCTGGACAGGAGGAATTAGCTGTGCTGAATAGCTCCATGCGTGCTTTTCGCTCACAGCATCAACGTCTTCCCCAGAGTCTTGATGAACTGACTCGAGACTTTCCCGCTAACACGATGTATGGTACGACAGACGGGATGAAGAAGGCTTTTACACCTATGCGTAATTTACTTGCTTCACCAGGAAAGGGAACAGGGAAGGCAGTAGATTTAGACGCTGACTCGTTGGCCGGAAGCAGTCCATTACTGGCATCGTCATTGCACGGAAGGCCTTTTCTGGGGCAACCGCTGCGAATTGTGGTGGACAAATCTAAGCATAGGCTCGCCCTGGTAAGTGGCAATGTACTTATTCGAAATTATCCTATCGGTTTGGGTGGAGAAAGAACACCAGAAGGGAAATTTGTGGTTACCGATAAAGTAGTAAATCCGAACGGAAAATCCAACGGTGAGTTTGGCAGCCGTGGAATGCAACTGTCTGCAACGAATTATGCCATTCATGGCACGAACGAGCCGGACAGCATTGGCAAAAATGAGTCTTTGGGTTGCGTCCGAATGGGTAAAGAGGATGTGGAGGAATTGTTTGCACTCGTACCTTCGGGTACGGAGGTAGTCATTGGTAACGGGGGATTGCCTGATCAAGTGCTTGTGCCTGGTTCTCGATTTACAAGTGAGCCGCAGCATGACCAGACGAATCCCCGCAAAACCTATCACTGGCTAAATTAAAATTTTGATGCTATTGCTACTTGGTGTTTAACGATTTCCTGCTTGTGCTAAAACAATGACCAGAATAATTACAATGATGAGGAGAACAAAGCTGACGGCGGTCCATACAATCGCTTTCTTGTTCACCTCATCCTTTTTCTTTTGCAGACTGGGCGGCTTGCGCTTGGTCTTCATATCAGCAATCCCTCTTTTCTAACGAGCTAAGGTCTTGTCTTACTATGTCCATTGTAAATGGTTTGATTATACATTTTCAATGACATCTCCATGACAACTGAATTGTTCTGATGTTGCACCTCGCAAATTACTTTCTTTTTGGTATGGAAAAAGCTAAACTATTTTGTAGAGATGTTTTTTTAGGATTGTGCAAGGGCATAGAACGGAGTGGATGAATCGTGTTGTATCGAAGGATTGCGAAACCTGTTTTTTTTAAAATGAGTCCAGAGACGGCCCATCATGTAGTCATTGACGGTTTAAAACATGCGGGCTCACTTCCTGGTGGAGCAGCGACACTGCGAGGAATGTACGGAGTCAAGGAAACGGAGGATCTTGCCGTTGATCTGTTTGGCATTCATTTTCCCAACCCGATTGGACTGGCTGCAGGACTGGATAAAAATGCAGAAGCGGTTACTGGTTTTTCTTCCATCGGGTTTGGATTTATGGAAGTGGGAACGGTGACACCTGTGGGACAGCCCGGTAACGATCGGCCACGTTTGTTCCGACTGCCTCCCGATGAGGCATTAGTCAATCGGATGGGCTTTAACAATCTGGGTGCTGAGAGCATGGCCAAGCGTCTGGCTGCACTCAAACATCGACCTGTTCCGGTCGCAGTTAATATCGGCAAAAATAAAATCACGCCCAATGAGGATGCTCATAAGGACTATGAAATGTGTATTTCCGCACTGTATCCGTATGCGGACTTCTTTGTAGTGAATATTAGCTCGCCGAATACGCCGGATTTACGAAAGCTCCAGCATGGTGATGAACTGAAGTCGTTATTGGAAGCGGTTCGGGCAGAGATGGGAGTCCAGGCGAAAAAGTATGGCAATGCCAAGTCTGTACTGGTTAAAATTGCGCCAGATGTATCGGATGAGGAATTGGAATATATGACAGATGCGATTGCTGCCAGTGGAGTAGACGGCATTATTGCGACCAATACAACGATATCCAGAGCTGGTTTAACGCACCGAAATGCGAGTGAAACAGGAGGGCTTAGTGGTAAGCCGCTGCGTGACCGTTCCACAGAGGTCATCGGACGGGTGTATCGCCAGACGGAAGGTAAGCTTCCTATTATCGGATCAGGCGGTATATTCACGAGCCGTGATGCCTATGACAAAATTAAAGCAGGCGCAAGTCTGATTGAAATTTATACAGCATTGATCTACGAAGGGCCGGAAGTAAATAGAGCTATACATGCTGGCCTGCGTGAGCTGCTTCGAAAGGACGGCTTTAGACACATTACCGAGGCTGTTGGTGCAGATCACAGATAAAAAAGTGTTGTCGGAAGAGACAGGAGGTACGGGGATGGACGGAAGAGACTGGGGAACATTTTTACTGCCATACGATCAGGCGGTGGAAGAGCTTAAGGTCAAGTTCAAAACAATGCGTGCGGAGCTGAAAAAGCGCGAGGAATACGCTCCTATCGAATTCGTAACCGGACGGGTTAAAAAAATATCAAGCATCCTCGATAAGGCGAAGAGATTACAGGTTCCTTCTGATCAGCTGGAGACGGGAATCGAGGATATTGCAGGTATTCGCATTATGTGTCAATTTGTAGAGGATATTCGGCGGGTGGCCGAATATATCAGAAGACGTAAGGATTTGACCGTACTGTATGAAAAGGACTATATCACCAATTATAAAGACAGTGGCTATCGCAGCTTTCATATGATTGTGGAGTATCCGGTTCAGACAGCAGTCGGGCTGAAAATCGTGCTGGCAGAAATTCAAATCCGTACTTTGGCTATGAATTTTTGGGCAACCATAGAGCATTCTCTTAGCTATAAGTATCGTGAAAGCTTGCCTGATAATATGCGTACACGGTTGAAAAAGGCAGCTGAGGCAGCCTTTGTATTGGATAATGAGATGTCTTCCATGCGTCTTGAAATATTGGAAGCGCAGAAAAAATTCGAGGATGAAGCCAATATCGTTTCCAAAGTGCTAACAGGCATGCATCGGCTGTATTTCTACCATAAGATCAGTGAAACGATTGATGCGCAGCGCAGATTCAATGAACTGTGGGAACGGCACGACATGGAAGGAATCAAGCTGCTTCACGATGAGGTCAAGGAGATGCTAGAAGCCTCTACCAAGGAAGAAGACAGGGATGAGTATTAAATGGCACACCATTCCTACGAACCGCTATACGTGACTTATTTGGTATACTTCAATCGTGATCGGGATTACTTTGAATGTCATGAGGTACTGGAAGAGCTGTGGCTTAAGCTGGACCGTGACCCTGTATATAAAGGTTTGCTGCAAGTTGCTGTAGGGCTGTATCATTTTCGGAATGGTAACTATCGTGGTGGACATATGATGCTGGATAGTGCGGTCCACCGGTTGGAGCATGCTCCTTCGCAGGCGCTGGGCATTAATATGGTGAAGCTGGTGGAAGAGGCGCGCATTTGCGCTCGTCAGCTTGCTGAAGCTGTTATGACCGGCACGGAAGAGCTTCAGCAAGAACCGCCGGTTTATCGGGATATGACGATTGAAATCGTCGAGCCCGGGTTGCGCCGGGCCGTGGAGAAGGCATCGTCGTCTATTCCGGTCAACATTCCGCAGCAAAGAGGTCCTCGGCGTGGGGAAAAGCATGAGCAGCGTCAGCAGGCGCTGGAAGCTTCTATTAGGCGAAGACAGGCCGCTGGCGGCTCAGGTTCTGTCTCAGCGGAAACGAAGGATGCACCTTGAGTTTGAAGCGCATGATAAGCAAGCAGCCCGATCCGTTTCATGAGGATCGGGCTGCTTTATCGTTTTCAGGTCTGTGAAGGTTTGCTTAGGAGGTTACGTTCTTTTTATATTTCTCAAAGAAGGCTTTGAAATCGTCGAGTGTGTATCCATTGTCCGAAGGATTTTCCTTCAACCCGCCTACCATACGTTCCTTTTCCACGCCTTTTTCGTAATAAATGAGCGTAGGGGTATACTCAATCTTATACTTGTCCCAGCCATCCTCATACTCACGCAGGTTAAATTCGTGCATCGTGATGTTCTCCTGCTTGCTCAAAGGCAAGAGCTTGGGAGTAGTGGCGCGGCAATGCACACAGTCGGAGGCGAAATGATAGACGAAAAAGTTTTCCTTTTTGTCAATTTTGCTCTGTAAATCTTCCGGCTTAATAATTTGCTGATAGTTCGGGTCATTCAGCAGCTCTTGAGTAGCAGGATTTAACGAGGCTGTGGAAACGCCATACAGCTTGTTTTTAGTGCCTGAATTTAAAGCGAGCAGCACACCAATCAAAATGACCAGCACAACAAAAAAGCCGATGACGGGTATAAGCTTTTTTTTGTTGGAATTTTGTGCGTTCAATGCAATCTCTCCTATCAAAATTCAAAATATGCAGCTATGAATCTTATTATTATACAACATTACATCTTGTAGTGAAAGTTTGTAAATCACACGGATATTGCGGGATAACAGGTTGAATATGGTACAATAAAATTTATTTTAAAAGGACAGGATGATTACGATTATGGGTGTACAGCTCCCCACAGCATTTGTAAAGCGCATGGAGCAATTGCTCGGCGAAGAATTTGAAGCATTTATGACTGCCTATGACCACACGCCCCATGCCGGGATTCGCGTCAATACATTAAAAATTCCGGTAGAGGACTTTAAGAAATGTTCTCCGTTCGAACTGCGGCCGATTCCGTGGTGTGCCACGGGTTTTTATATTCCGCACGGTACAAAGCCGGGATTACACCCTTACTACCATGCGGGGCTGTACTATGTACAGGAACCGAGTGCAATGTCTCCGGTTGAGCTGCTCAATGTAGCTCAGGACGAAGCTGTATTGGACTTATGCGCTGCACCGGGCGGGAAATCGACCCAAATAGCTGCCAAACTACAAGGAAGCGGCGTATTGGTGACAAATGATATTAGCGCGGACCGAACCAAAGCGTTGGCTAAAAATGTGGAATTGTACGGTGTGCGTAATGCCGTGGTACTGAATGAAAGCCCGGATCGAATCGCCGATGCCTTTCCACATTTTTTTGACAAGATACTAATTGACGCACCTTGCTCGGGAGAAGGTATGTTCCGCAAGGATGAGGACATGGTAAAACAATGGGAAACGCATTCGGTAGATAAATGTGTAGTCATGCAACGGGACATTTTGCGTGTAGCGGCCTCAATGCTGAGCGCAGGAGGGAGAATTGTCTATTCGACCTGCACCTTTGCGCCAGAAGAAAATGAAGGAATGATCGCAGAATTTCTGGAGGCTCACCCCGATTTTGACGTAGTCCCTGTTTCATCAGAAGCAGGCTTTGCACCAGGCCACCCGGAATGGATGAGTGAAGAGGTCGCGTCAGCATACCCCGAGCTGCGGGGAACAGCACGCCTTTGGCCGCATCTCGTAGAGGGAGAAGGCCATTATATCGCTGTATTGCAGCATCAGGGGGGGCATGCCGCTGCGATAGAAGATCACACTGAATCGGAGGATTTGACTCCATTTGAGGACAAAGATGATAGGGCATTGAACATAGATGAAGCGTATCCACGGAAGAAGCCGTTTTTGTCCGTCAGGGAAGCGCAGACGCCAAGCCGTCAAGGAAGACATGGAACTGGTGAGCCTAAACGAAGTGGAAGAGGAGTGGACGGGAAATCCGGTAAAGGAAAGTCCGGGCGCGGCTTGGGTGGCATTAAGTCCCGATCTGGCAAAGAGAATGTAAAATCCGCTGTACGCTCCCCACAGGATGTGCTGGAATCCTATCACCAATTTGTGAAGGAGCAGCTGGAAGTGTCTTTTACAGGCTATACGGTGGTTTATGGAGATCGCATTTATCAGTCGCCACTGGCATCACATCGTTTGGACGGCCTTAAAGTGGTGCGACCAGGCTGGTTTATGGGTACTGACAAGAATGGTCGCTTTGTGCCTTCACACCCGCTGGCGGTGGCATTACGCTCTTCAGAGGCGGTTAGAAGCATCAATCTCTCCAGTTCAGATGCTGAGGCCATCCGGTATTTAAAAGGGGAGACCTTGTCCATCCCCGTTGAGAGAATGGCACTGCGGAACGAAGTCCAGCCCAAAGGCCATACTCTCGTGTGCATTGATGGTTATTCGGCTGGGTGGGGCAAATGGCAGGATGGCATGCTCAAAAATGAATACCCTACAGGCTGGAGGTGGACATCGGTATGAGTGGAAAAGGGAGACAAACGCAACGTTTGGATAAAGTTTTAACCCATATGGGATATGGCACCCGTAGTGATATCAAGCGACAGGTGAAGCAAGGGATAATCACGGTAAACGGGAAGACCACCAAGGATAGCGGCTTACAGGTTCATCCATACCAGGATCAGATTGAAGTGAACGGGGAACGTGTTGTTTTTCGGGAGTATATTTATATCATGCTGCATAAGCCACCAGGTGTCATCTCTGCAACTGAAGATACAAGGGAGCGGACGGTACTGGATTTGCTGAGTGCGGAGGAACGACATTTTGAGCCTTTTCCAGTAGGACGTTTAGATAAAGATACAGAAGGATTATTGCTATTGACCAACGACGGTAAACTAGCGCATGAGCTACTTTCTCCACGGCGGCATGTTCCTAAAACGTATGAAGCTACCGTGTCGGGTCATGTCACGGAGGAGGATATTCTTCAATTTACAGCAGGAGTGGAACTGGATGATGGGTATGTTACCCTTCCCGCACAGTTGACTATTCTTCGCCACGAACATCCGTACCAGGCAGATGGAGAAGTCATTTCCTATATTTCGCTTGTCATCCATGAGGGTAAATTTCATCAAGTGAAGCGTATGTTCGAGGCGGTTGGTAAAAAGGTGACCTATTTGAAAAGAACGGCCATGGGACCATTGAAGCTGGATGAACAGCTTCCACTGGGCAGCTATCGAGAGCTGACTAGTGAAGAGCTGGCATGGATCGGCCGGGATATAGCGTCTGCAACGTCAGAAGTTTGATGAGCAGATTAAATATAAATGACGCACAGGCTCTTATAAGATTCCTGTGCGTCATTTTAGGGTATAGACAACCAGACAGAGAATTATTCAAACTCAACTTTTAACAACGAATCGCAGTTTACAAATTATTGTGCGCGTGCTGCCCGACTTTTTTTCACTTCGGCTGCCTTATAAGCTGTAACCTTGTTTTTACCTGTCGTTTTGGATATGTACATCGCTTGATCGGCCTGTTTGACCAGTTCATCCGGGTTCATTTCCTTCTTCACTGTACTGTGTCCGACACTGATCGTGACAATGCTTTCTTCCGCGACCCGTTCGCGGATACGTTCTGCGACATGTCCAACCTTGGCCCGTCGATCCACAACCATTGCGACCAGTTCCTCGCCACCATATCGTCCGGTCAGTCCGATTTCATCCAGTTCATCCTCCATAATCTGTGCCACCTGTTTGAGTACTTCATCGGCACGAGCATGACCCTGCGTATCATTCAACTTTTTGAAATTGTCAATATCGCAAAAAATGACCGACACGCGGATTCCCTGGTCCATATATCGCCGTAGTCGCCCCGAAAAATATTTACGGTTATATAGCCCGGTCAGGCCATCGGTGATGGAAGAACGGTAAATCCTTTGGAGCAGCTCCACAATTCGTTCAAATAGAATGATGAATAACGTAGTGTAGTACAACAATGGTAAAAATGACATATATAAGACTGTGTTTGATTTGCCAGCTTCTTCAGGGATGTCATTTCGCAGCCATAAATAGCCGAGCCAGAGCGAATACATGAATAAGCCCGCCACATACTTCTTTGGCTGCCCGATTCGTGGGGTGATAAACACAAGGCTCAGTATAAGCACCAGTACTCGATAAAATAGAGTGAACCCAACCAGTTTCGCTGCGCTGATCCAAGCGGGCAACAAACCTGCTGTCCAGGCAGTAACCGGCAATATCAATAACGCACCCAGCAGTAGCAAGGTCCATGTCTGCACACGTTTCAGCTTCCGGTATAGTTGAAATACGGCGGCATTGATGAGTACGAAGGCAGACGCCTCCAGTACATTTTTCCACACGATTCCTTGGAGTTGCATCTTGCCTCCGCCTGCTGAATAGAGATTCATGGCTTCATATGTCATAATAATAATAGCGGCAACTGAAAAAAGGATATAGGCTTTTTTTCGTTGTCTGCTATATATGATCACGCACATCAGTGCCATCATGAGTATAATATACAAACCGCAGGCTGCACTTACGGCCTCGGCCAGAGATGGGAAACCCAAGGTTCCCGATAAGGACAACAACGTCAACATCACCGACTCCATTTGCAAAAATAGTCAATCTATTGAACGGATGATATCGTTCCGATACAATAGACAGGATGTATCCCATTTAAAATGTTATAATTTTCTTTTGTGACTAACATTTATTCTCAATATATCATCTTTCAGAAAATCCGGAAACCTATACATACATCTGTGATCCGGGCAGTTTAATGCTTGAAAGGGGAAGCACGTCATGAAATTGCTACAGGCTCTCTTTTTCCCACCCGAGCAACCGGGAGGTGTTTCATCCATGATTCCATATCTGCAAGAGCGATTTACATCCCCCCGTTGGGAAATGGAGCTATTTTCAATCCCTAAACGGATTCGTAACAAGGGTAGGGACGAAGTAATTTTTGATACCTTTGACTGGACGAGATATGAACAATATCCAATCGTTCAAAAATATATTCAGACGTACCGTGACTATTTGTGGTGGACCCGGCTTCGTATTCAGAAGCCCTATGACCTCATTCATGCTCATCACCCCATTGCCGGGATTGCTATGAAAACTGTTTTTCCTGACATCCCGCTTGTACAGACGATTCACTCTTCCTATGAGAAGGAGTTAATCCTAAACGGGAAAATAGAGGAGAACGGGCCTGAACACCAATTCTTGGTATCACTGTACGGGGAAATGGAGCAGAAGGCGGATCGCCTGATAGCGGTATCTCATTCTTTTCAGCATTATTTAACTCCTTACGTTCAGAATCCGCAAGACATTGCAGTCATTCCGAATGGATATGATGAGAAGCGCTTCAAGCCCATTCCACACGAAAATGAAGTGACACAGCTCATAACCGTTTGCCGCCTTGTTCCGGCGAAAGGATTGGATATTTTATTGCGGGCCTGTGCTGAACTTAAAAAAAGAAATATGGAATTTGTGCTTCATATTATTGGAGATGGCCCGGTTCGCCCTGAGCTGGAAGAGATGGCGCGAGAGCTCGATATATACCATGAGACGATTTTTTATGGATATACCCTTCATCCAGAAGAGTTTATGCCTTTCTTTGATGTATTTGTTTTGCCTTCTCGAGCGGAGGCCTTTGGTTCGGTATTTGCGGAAGCAGCGTTGAGTTGTCTGGCATTGGTAGGCACAGAAGTGGGAGGAATACCGGAGCAGATTGAGGATGGGGTCAATGGTCTGCTCGTGCCACCCGACCATCCGAAGGCACTGGCAGACGCATTAGAAAAGGTCATCGCTGATCCTGCCTATCGTTATGAGTTGGCTAGATCTGCCTGCGATAAGGCTAAATCAAGCTATTCTTTGAGTCGAGCGGTTAACGAGTTGAAGAAAATGTATTTGAAATTTCCACACTAACCATGACGAGTACCACCTGGTTTGGAATCAGAATGCCGAAAGCTGGAGCGAGGACGTGAGGAACGGAAAGGCCTCCCGCGTCCTGCTATGATTAGTTTACTAACCCACATCAGACTGAGCATCCCGAAAATAGGATAAAGAACAGATAACAGTGAGCTAAAGCCGAACTGACTGATTAAAAAACAGGTGAGCATAATGAATAGTGTGATGAGCTTGGGCGAAATTTGGACATGTTGACGAATTTGCAGACTGACTCCGTAAATGTCGGCCACAAAGGTACTGAAGATTTCCATGAAAATGAGTAGAATGTATATGATTTCGACGAAGGCACCCAGACGATAAGCAATGCTTCCCATAGGGATTTCAAATTGCTGAATACCCGGCATATGTGCTGACATGGCAAAGTGTGCAGCCATCAGCATAAACCCGACACCAACTCCGCCCAAAACTCCGCCCCAGCGGATGGTTCTTCGGGAAAAGGTTTGGCTGCCAAGTGGTACAAGCACGGCTTGGGCCATAGTTAGGTTGAAGGACGTGTACAGCAGTGGAGAGAGCAAGGTTTGAAATGTACTGTGATCTGTCGTATTCGTAATAAAACTCTGCGGATTGGGCATGGAGAGCGTGCTGTGAACGAGCAGAAGAGACATGATGATCATCAGAGGGACAACCACGGTGTTCATGTGTAAGATGGCTTTAATGCCTTTACTTAGCAGCAAATAAGTACCAATCAGTGTAATAAGCAGTCCGGTTTGGTAATGCAGGTGAAGTTGCTCTACAAAAACAGAGCCGGCTCCTGCCAACATGACGCTGTTTACGCCAATCAGCACGATGAGCGTGAACCAGCTAATCCATTTCCCAGCATTGGCGCCAAAAAGATGTTTGTTCAGGTCCTCGTAAGATTTGGCTGAAATATCATGAGCGATCAGCATCATTTTTGTACCCAACCATACAAATATGATTGTGGACAGCATAATAGTGAGAGTAGCCCAACGACCGTACTGCGTAAAAAATTGCAGAATTTCTTGTCCGGTAGCAAATCCGGCACCGACGATTGTACCGATGTATGTAAAAGCAATCTGAAAAACATGAATATTACGTTTCATCCCCAGTCCCTCCTTGCCTGCTTGAATAACGCTGCAGCGAGCATATAATACAAACTATGTTCAACTGAAATAGGACATGACTGGATGAGACTGAAAATAATTAAAGTGAATTTAATGAATAGCTTGACGGGAGCGTAATTTATGGGTCAAATCCTTGCATGGATACTGGAATACGGATATTTGGCAATGTTCGGCTTACTTGCACTTGGAGTAGCGGGTATGCCGATACCCGACGAAGTGCTAATGATCGCCTTCGGCGGGCTCGTGTCTCAAGGGCACTACAACTTCATTGCTGCACTGGCAGTCACATTTTTCGGTAGTATGACGGGTATGATGCTTAGCTACACACTGGGGCGTCTACTGGGCAAACCACTATTGCATCGATACGGAAAATGGGTGAGGCTTACGCCTTCCAGGATTGCCTCTTCTGAAAATTGGTTTGGGCGCTATGGTACCTGGGGAATTCTGTTCGGATATTTTGTCCCCGGCTTGAGACATGTATCCTCATATCTGGCAGGCACAACCCGTCTAGGCGTTTTTCGCTACATCTGTTATGCATCAGCAGGAGCTTTGCTGTGGTGCGGTACATTTTTGGGGATTGGACATGCGGTGGGCATGCATTGGGAGCAGGTGGCGAAGCTAATGGAGAAGGTGACGCATCGGGTAGGGCTGGTCGTTATTCTTTTAATTGTTGTGGGAGGAATCACCGTATGGTTCTGGAATAAGCGTAAAAAAAATGTCACATGACCGCATGGAAAGCAGCTATAGCTTGAAAGCGGCGGGTGAAGTATGGTACTTTTACCGCATAGGAATGCCGTGGGAGGTCATGTAATGGAAGTATTAAAGGAACGAATTATAAATGAAGGCGTGATTGCATCAGATCAGGTACTGAAGCTGGATGGTTTGCTTAATCACCAAGTTGATCCGGAATTGACAATGGCAATGGGACGAGAGTTCGCAGCACGTTTCCGAGAAGAGAAGATTACCAGAGTAGTGACCGTGGAGTCCTCAGGCATTGCCATCGGGTTTGCGACAGCTTTGGAATTGGGTGTCCCGTTGGTATTCGCTCGTCGTAAAAAGACCCTACTAGCTGATCCAGACGCGCTGTGTGAACGCGTACCTTCGTTTACTAAAGGTATTGTTACGGATATTATGCTGTCTCGTCAATTTATTCACGAAGATGATCGTGTTCTTTTCATTGATGATATTATCGCTAATGGTGATGCGGCGCGAGGCATGGTTAAAATCATTCAACGCTCCGGAGCTGAGTTGGTTGGATTCGGTGTCGCGGTGGAAAAAAGCTTTCAGGCCGGAGCGAGAACCATCCGTGAGCAGGGTATTCGTGTAGAGTCATTGGTCAAAATTTCGTCGTTAGCGGACGGTAAGATTGAGTTTGCTGAATAGTAACAATTCAAAACTCCTGTTCCTTATTTCTAATAATAACCTTTGCATGAGCTTCAATTTAGCTTATAATATAGTTAAGGTTTTGGAGAGGAGGCAGCAACATGGGGAAAGAACAATTGACCGAACAGTTTTTTCTGGAAAAACTGGCAGCGGCTAAAGTACACTTTGAGCGTGCCTTGGATTGTAAGCATACGGAATTTGACGATTTGTATCCCTATATGATTGAACATCCTCAGTTTTTTTGGTATAAACGCTATGTGGCCTGGTCTGAGTTGTTGACGTTGGTTAACCTATGCGAAGAATTGTCCTTCTCTTGGAAAGAAGAATTTACTGCTCACCAAGTGGAGTATGTAGATCAGCGAGTGTTGTCTGCACAAGTGCTGGACTTCTGGTACGAGAAGAACGATACAAAAGAACATGATCACAGTGTAAATCAGTCGGGATAATTTGTCGCTCTGTTGGCAATCCATATAAGTAGTAAGTGAGAAGAGACCTAAATGATTCATTTAGGTCTCTTTTTAAACTTTTTCATGCATAGAATCATGGTCGCTGTGTTATTAAAAAAAGTGTATAAGGAGGGGACAAGGATGATTATGGACGAAGAATTGGATGCTTATCGACTCTCCGGTGAAAAGGTGCGTGTCGTACGCGATGGATTGGAGACCAACGATGTTGTTGGCATTGTACTGGCATGGGATGATGAACAGGTGCTTATTCGGCGCCAGAATCGACGTGTGGTTAAATTGGATCGCAGCTATACATATCAGCCGTTCAGCGAGCCACGTCACAATCCGATAGATCTGGATTAGGAATGGGTTCCAAATGGGTGTTGGATAAAAATAACTGGGTGATTCATTAGGCATACAGAAACTCTAAATCGGACACAGTAATGAAGGAAAATCCAACAGAGAGGACGTGCTGTGTCAATGACGGTTATGGACGAAAAAGTACATGCATATAAGGATCAAATCAGCCATTTGGAAGATCAGTTGCCCGAGGTAGTTCATGCATATCATCGCTTTACCGGAGAGTGCTTTCAAGCCGGCAGCTTAGATGAGAAAACCAAGCAACTGATTGCACTAGGCATTGGCTTATTTGCCAACAATGAAGTATGCACGTTTTATCACGTAGACGAGGCGCGGTCCAAAGGAGCTAGTGATCAGGAAATTATGGAGACCATTGCTGTAGCCGCAGCGGTAGGTGGAGGACATGCTCTAAGTCAAGGGGTTACGCGTGTACAGAAGGCGTTGCAATAAAGCGAATCATTAATAGATATGCTTATGCTTCATCTTAGCGGTTATAGATCGATTTGGAGATATGATGGATATGGAAAGGAGCTTCCGAGCACAGTTGGTGTCTGCGGAAGCTTTTTTTTGCGTGTTTATTGTGCGGGGATTATGCTCTTCTGCTTGCGGCAACAGCAGCGGGGCGAGACGTTTTACGCTTATAAGCCAAAGAGGATGTAACCAAACTTCGATCAACGATGCGTAGGGGGTTGGAAGTTGAATTGTTTGGTAATTCGGGGCGATGTTTCTTTAGTAAAGGAAGGGCAGCTGTATGGGGCATAGAGGTTGAGAGCCCCAGATATGCTCGCATCCGCTCATACATTTCTTTGCGGAATGCTGGCATTGCCATACTGAACTGCTCTTTATTGCCTTTACTTATATAGGTGGCGTGAACGCCGGAGTGGTTTTGTTGTATGTCCAGAACATGAATGTGATATTTATTAAATTCATGTTTTACTTCAGACAGTAGGATTCCGGTACGATCTACACCTGCGTTAACCATTTCGACATAAAGATCAGGGGTTTTCAGCATACCGCTTTCTTCAAGAATTAGGCTGTCCCGCTCAAATACTCTTTGAATAAAGGTAAGGAGCAGATAACTTTTAACAAGAGACCATTCATGCTGAGTAGTATCCAAAGAGGTCATTACCATTCACCGCCTTAGGAAAATGTGATGATAATTCATAAACGATTGAAGAAAAGGAACATTCATTCCCTAGAACCTATGTTCTTATTTTAGTTTATTATTCCTTTTTTATCAAGAGGAAATTAACGAACATAAAAGGTTTGACATCTTGATATGTGCATGGTATGATCTATCTTGTCGCTAAGAAAGAGGATAAACGATAATTTATATGCGGTCGTGGCGGAATTGGCAGACGCGCACGGTTCAGGTCCGTGTGGGCTAACCCCCCGTGGAGGTTCGAGTCCTCTCGACCGCATCCATTAGAAAAGGTCTATAGAATTGCTCTCGTAGCAGTTTTAGAGACCTTTTTCTTATATTTCTGGGGATTTGCTCATAGTTTAAGCTGAACACGTTTCTTGTCTTCACGCAAACTATGGATTTCCAGATATGATAGAAAATTTTATGATGAAGTTATTGAAAGGTTGGATGTAAGATGGAGAAAGCAACTTTTGCAGGTGGGTGCTTCTGGTGTATGGTAACTCCGTTTGAAGAGCAGCCGGGCATTCATGGCATTGTGTCAGGATACACTGGAGGAACGATTCCCGATCCGACCTATGAGCAGGTTAAAACAGGAACTACAGGTCACTACGAGGTGGTGCAGATTACGTTTGAGCCTGAGCTGTTTCCTTATGAAAAGCTGCTCGAATTATATTGGCCACAAACAGACCCTACCGACGGGGAAGGTCAATTTCAGGACCGGGGCACACAGTATAAACCCGCAATTTTTTATCATACAGAGCAGCAACGTGAGCTTGCGCAACAGTCCAAGGAGCAGTTGGCACAAAGTGGACGCTTTGATAAGCCAATTGCAACGGAGATCCTTCCGGCTTCGATTTTTTATCCAGCAGAGGATTATCATCAGGATTACCACAAGAAAAACGTGAAGCACTATAAGGAAGATCGGGCTCAATCGGGCCGTGATGAATTTATTGATAAGAACTGGTAAGCGGCTTTAACATACGTTTCTACGCACGATAAGGCAGATTAGGGAGTATTCCATGGTCTGCCTTATACATATTTAGACGAGGTTACTCACACAATGAAGGGACAGAGAAGGAGGCTGACCCGCAATGAGTACACGACGGAAGCTGCACATGAGAAATATAATAAAAAAGGCTTTAAAGGCATCTCGCGGTCGGAAAGAGCCAGCTTATGTACCTGTATTCCATTCAAGCTCCAAAATACGAAGAACCGTAGTTCTCTCTATTTCGGTATGCATGTTATTCATGGTCTGTAGTACTGGTGTTGCAGAAGCAATAGACAAACAGGGCGAGTCGCAAAGGATGGTTGCTGTCATTATTGACGATCTGGGAAACAATATGAAAGGGACTGAGCAAATTTTAAATTTACCCGTTAAGATTACCGTTGCTGTGATGCCTTTCCTGCCTACAACCAAACAGGACGCTATGGAAGCGCACAAGCGTGGTCATGACGTCATTGTTCATCTTCCAATGGAGCCAAAACAGGGAAAGCCCGAATGGCTCGGACCCGGAGCAATTAAGGCTAATATGACGGATGAAGAAGTACACGCTAAGGTGACAGCAGCCATTAAGGATGTTCCTTATGCGATAGGGATGAACAACCACATGGGTTCCAAGGTCACTTCAGATAAGCGCATTATGTCTGTAGTTCTTGATGTTTGTAAGGAGCATGGACTATTTTTTGTCGATAGCCGTACTAATTATTGGTCAGTGGTGCCTGAGCTTGCCGCTAAAAAGGGAATGCCTCCGGTACGCAATAATGTTTTTCTGGATGATGTCCATACCCACGCCCATGTGAATCGGCAACTTACAAAAGTGGTTGAATGGCTGGATGAGCACAACACCTGCGTAACGATTGGGCATGTCGGCGTGTCGGGCATGTACACGTCCTCCGCTCTTCATTCGTCGGTTCCCAAGCTAAAGGAGCAGGCCAAATTTGTGGGTATTAGCGATTTGGTGCGAGCTGTATGGGGATGGACGGGAGACCCAGCCACCAACACTACCAGGCCGTCAGATGCGCAATAATGCCTTCGGCAATAGCTCCTGCAATGCTTTTTTGACCACGATCCTCGGAAAGCATAGCTCTGTCCTGTTCGTTACTTATAAATCCGGTTTCCACAATGACAGCAGGGTGCTGGATTTTATTCAAAAGATAAAAGGGTTTTCCGTACACTGTTTTTCTATTCATGCAAAATAAGCGGTTTAATGAATGCTGAATCCGTTCAGCTAACAGATAGCTGCTGCCTTCATCCTGATACAGCACAATGGGTCCCCGTTTTTCGGCACGTTTGGTCCAATTGACATGCAGGCTTACAACCAAAGCGGTGGGCAGTTGTTCTGTTAGGCTTTTACGTTGGGCGAGGTCTTTAAGATGCCGGGATTTGGACTGTAGCCAACGGTTGTCGTCACTCAGTGCGTAATCCTTGTCCCGATTCAGAACAGCAGGATATCCCTGGGATCGTAAAATCAAGTACAGCTTTTGAGCAATGGCGAGATTGATGTCTTTTTCCAAAATTCCTTTGTGACTTGTTCCACCATCCACACCACCATGGCCTACATCAATCAGGACAACGGGCTTGGCAAAAGCGTGATAGGACGAATGTACGTTGGGCGGAACATCTGTATACTTGTTCAGTTCGTTACTTTTATCGTCGGGCTGAGCAGCTATATAGGTAAATGGGGCAAATACAGCACTGCAAAGGATGCATAGACTCAATCCCAGCCTTGTCAGCCCTATCTTGTTTAACTTTTTATTCCGCACGTTCTATTCCTCCAGTGGACGAATTGATTATTTACTGATTGAAGATAGTATGTTCCATTTAAGGGAAACCATGCATAGTTATTCCCACAAGGGTTAGACCTTTTGGAAAATGAGCAAGCTAGTTGTATCTGCACCTAACGTGTAAATCCGATATTTCCAAGCAACGTAAATGGAAAGGATGGGCGCAGATTGGAGGAGGTCATGTAGGATGGCAAAGAGTGACGAACTGGTGACGTATATTACGCAGCGGATTGTTCGCTATATGGAAACGCCGCGTGATGTTCGGCGCAGTCAAAAACAAGCCAGAGAGCCGTGGGGGAGCAAATGGTTTGGCATGTTGCCTCTCGCTCTGAAAATGTGGATGAAATCCACACGCAGAGGGCGAAGGGAGCGACATTAAACTCGCCAAAGAGACCACAAGAGGCATAGGGTATGCCATTTGAGGTCTCTTTTTATGTTGCAGGGATCATTCCGATATTTTCGTGTTTCTTAATAACTAGGAGTCCAAACGATAAAATTCGCCAGCTGACAATAACTGTTTTAGTGGTACAAATCGGGAAAGTCCATGATGGTAGGTTAACGCATATAAATTGGGTTGGGACGGATGATCTGGGGATATCCAGGACTGATACCCACTAATGGATAAGGGACCTCCAAAGGCAAAATTGATACCTGTGGCAGAAAATATAATACGCGGTGAAATACTCAGTGTATCCATAAATTGGGCTGTGTTACGGACAGAAAGTTTTTGCTTGGGTTGAAGCCAACCCAGATCGTCATAGGGATCGAAAGGAGCAGACGAGACCGTAACCGCTTGCGCCTGTGTTTTCAAAAAGGGTATAGATGAAGAGAATGCGTTGCTTTGGAGCTTATGTTTCCAACTCCCATCTGCCACTTCTACAGGTAACGGATCGCCAGTTACAGCATCAATACATATTTGGCTGCTTGTAGAGGAACGCACCAGCCAGTAGGCTAGTAGCGGTTCCTCATACATAGGTGTGATTTGCAGCTTGTCGATAGATGAAAGATCGGTTTCTGTGAGCGACACCAGAGATTGGCGAAGTACATCCATACTATAAGGTCCACCTGGACCATTCCCATATTCGTTGAGTTGATATGCGCCATTTGAGTCTGATCCGATAATCAGGTAGCCGATGTATTCTCCTGCACGGTTTACTTGAACAAGCCAACTATGGGTTCCAGGTCCGAGCGGATGATAGCTCAGCTCAGCATCTTTCCACAAGGAAAAAGGGGGTTGGGACGATAAGGATTGTACCTTGTTGTCCGCGGCTTGTTTTACGCCCGTAGGTACGCCTTGCTCCTGTGTAGGAAAACTTGCGGAAACGTCATCCTGGGAAGGGGAAGGAGTAGCAGGACTCGCGGATTCCAATGGAGGAACCCGCGAGCTATCGTTGTAAAGAGACTCCGAGTTTAAATTGTTGTCTTGAGCGACTGAGGGAGCCGCATGAATGGAAGTGAACGGACAGACTGCGGACAGGCCGATCAGAACAGCTGCGATCATACCTATGCTATAGTGCCCGGAATGATTCTTCTTCAATGAAATCCACCTTTCTGTCGGCTTGATTGCCCGACGGAGGCATTCTTTTTTATCCAGCATACAGCCTGTCCGATAAAAAGACTGCTGCACCTTGTCGGCGCAAATGTCGTATCCAGGTTCGCTTTTTGCTGTCGATACATAGGAGACATGTTTCACCAAACTCGTGGTTGCAGCAGCGGAAACTGATGTAGGCTGAAGCAAGATGTTACAAGCTGACGATATCTCTGCAATTCTCCTGCGAAGGAGCGAGAGATATCGGTTACCGCAGATGAAATATCCCGCAGTTAATGGCGGATACGAGTACCTTTGGCTCATATTGCCATACCATTTCTTTACGGCGGGCTTGATGCTGCTCGGATATGGCTTCTTTTTTTTCCTCTTCCTCTTTCTGCTCCTTGATTAGATCTTCGTAGTAGTGGTCAATGACCTCCAATTCCTCGCGCAATCGTTCCTTCGCCTGCTCAGCCCAACCATAATCTTGCTGACGGAGTTGTTCAGTGAGGTAGCTTTCAAGCGAGGTGGAAGCTTCCGGGACAGATAGCTTGGCAGGCTGTACATGCATATTGCCCGCCAGCAGCGGGCTGAGCTGCCGGGTTTCGAGCATGGCGCCAAAATCGGTTACAATGGTGCCGCTTTTGAGCGAAATACCTAGCCAATGAAGTTCCTCACGCTTCAAATCGCAAGCGAATTCAATTTTATAGCAGATGCTGAGCCAAGCTTCATAGACTACGGGAGAGCGGGCAGACAACTGACGGGCATCAGGCTGCTCAAACAAATAAACATATTTTCCTCCATCCCGTGCGGCTTCAAAAATTTGGTGCAGCCGACGGCTTCCATATCGAAGCTCCTCCTGCAAAATACGTCCAGGTCCCAATTGTGGTAATGTCGGTACATGACCGAAGAAACGCCCCATGACCTGATCTTGTGCTGCGTTGCCTGATGCTGGAGTTGGGGGTGTATGGTCCGCTAAACGTTCCTGTTCTGTGCGATAGGCTTCCCCATCAAAGATGAAGGTGAAGGACATCGTCTGCGCTGGAACGCCAGTACGCTCCACGTATCCCCAATAGTAGGGCCGGTTTGTTAAGGCTTTATCCGCTTCTGGAGAAAGCTTGACGGTTACATGGTGGGGTGACCTCTCAATGACACTGCATCCGGTAGCTTCCAGATAGGTGTGGACAAAACGCTGGACTTGCTGTGCATCCATGGTCAAACTAGCGACCTCCCTTCACACTGCGTCGAACTTTACCCGGAGGAACCGTATTGCCTGCTAAGCCTAATAAGTTCTCGGTGTTTGGCTGGTCTGTGCGCAGTTGTTCCATTTCCTGTTTGATGGAATCCAGCGAGTGGCCCAGTTTTTGCATTTTTTTGCGAATTTCATCATCGCTACTGGATTCAAGCATGATTTTATACAAACTTTTTTCAATGGATTCTTTCTTCTCAAACTTCTCCAGAATAACGTCCAATCCGCCAATGACCATCTCAAACATATTTATTTTTTCATGCAGCAGATGTAGGATATGCTCCTCAATCGTTCCGGTTGTGGACAAGTTGAAAATATTAACATCATGCGTCTGTCCAAGTCGATGCACCCGTCCGATCCGCTGCTCCACGCGCATGGGGTTCCACGGTAAATCGAAGTTAATCATATGGTGACAAAATTGCAGGTTAATGCCTTCACCACCCGCTTCGGTGGCAATCATGACCTGAATGCGCCCACGGAACAGATCCATCATCCAATCCTTGCGTCCACGGTTCATACCGCCTCGGTAAGGAACAGCAGATAGGCCACGGTCACGGAAATAGTTCAGCAAATACTCCTGTGTGGCTCTGTATTCTGTAAAAATGATCACCTTTTCGTTCATCTGACGGATAAGCTCGAGCGCCTTTTCTGCTTTGGAATTGGCCTTGATTGCTTTAATGTGTGCAACCAAATCCCAGACACGATCGCGTAGGGGAGAGTCTGGAGCCATTTTTTTAGACAAATTGACCAGCGTCACGAACACAGCGTCCCGGCTGCTGCACACTTCCCGTTGAAGGGTAACGAGAGACAGCATGCTACTTAAATTTCCGCCATTCGCCTGGTATTGCTCTTTGACAAAAGAGGTTACCCCATCGTACAGCGCTTGCTCTTCCGGCGAAAGTTCCAAGTGAATGTTGGAAACATTTCGTTTGGTGAATTGAACTGGGCCTTCTCCGCGACGATTGCGGATCATGACTTTAGACAGCTCATCCTTGAGCTGATCTTCATTTTTGGGCAGACGTTTATCTACAACAAAGTTGGCTGAAAAATCGCCATGTCTTCCCAATTGACCGGGCTTGAGCAGTGTAATCAGGTTAAACAGCTCAGACAGATCGTTTTGTACAGGTGTCGCTGTCAGGAGCAAACAATATTTTTTACGCAGCTTCATAATGAACTGGTAGTTGGATGTCTTTTTATTTTTCAGCTTATGGGCCTCGTCTATAATGAGCAAGTCATAATCGGTATCTAGCAGGATGTTACTATGGGGCTCTCGCTTGGCGGTATCCATAGAGGCCACGACAATCTCGGAAGACCAAGAATACGCTTTTTTCTGGGCGACAGCGGGAATACCGAATTTGCTGTTCAGCTCACGCACCCATTGTAGGACCAGGGATGCGGGTACAAGAATAAGCACTTTGGAAGCCAGCCCGCGAACCAGATATTCCTTTAGGATCATTCCAGCTTCGATCGTTTTGCCCAGGCCGACTTCATCGGCAAGAATGGCACGTCCGGACATTTGAAACAGTACCTTCCGAGCGGTATCCAGCTGATGGGGTAGTGGAGTGAGGTCTTGCAAATGCTGTAGACATTGAAGCTCATCGAAGTTCGGCACCAGTTTGACTTTTTCTGCCTCAATGGCCAGCTGATACAGATTCCAATCTCCCCAAGGGCCACCTTTGCGTAGGCGTTGGTCCAGCTCATCCTGCCAGCTTCGATCAAATTGCACCGGAACAGGCAGTGGCGCTTGATTGTGTATGTGCGGGGAACTTGTCGATTTGGCTTTCATGATGATTCCCTCCCTCCTGGTAGTAGCACAGTTGAAGCTCTTGGTTCTGTCACATACGTGGCATCTATTTTTGCACAGATCGTAGATGTAGTATGGACGGAAAATGATATCTTCATAACAGGAGGGATGAAATCCTTTAGCTGCCTTCCATTAACTTTTGGAGTTTGCTTTCCGTTGAGGTTTGCGCATTGGGGGTGTAGATACTGCAACGGAGATCAACACTGCCTTGTACCTGAAGAGAAGTTAGGTCAAATAGCATTTTGCCAGCCTTCGCATGACGAAATTCAATGAGCACCTCCGGTGCAGAGCTTACTTCGCTCTGATTCCAAAGCTCGTTAAACTCCGGGTAGGCCTGGCTCATATTTTGTATAAATTGTGCATACCAGGGATCTGTCACGTATTGCCCGTAATAAGCGCGGAAAATAGCAAGGAACCCCTTTACAAAGTGTTCCCAATTCACAGCTAGACTTTTAAACTCCTTTTTGGTGAATAGCAGTTCAATCATATTGCGTTGCTCATGTGGTAGCTCGGCAAAATCCATAAAAACATGAGCAGCAGCGGCGTTCCAGCCGACAATATGACAGCGCCGATCTGAAATAATAGCAGGGCAGTAGTGTAGCTCTTGTACGATCTTTTGCAGAGAGGGGGAAATGACGGCTTGCTCTGCAGGAGCAGGAAGGCTGTGAGACCCAGCCTCGATCGCCAAATCATACAAATATTTGCGCTCGTCTGTGTTCAACTGCAATGCGACAGCAATAGCATCCAACACAGAGGCGGACACCTTAATATCTCGTCCTTGCTCCAGCCAGGTATACCAGGTCGTACTGACACCAGCCAGCTGAGCGACTTCTTCTCTGCGCAAGCCTGGTGTTCTCCGACGTGATCCTTGGGGAAGACCGACCATATGTGGGTGTAGGCGGGCTCTTTTTGTTTTTAGAAAAACAGATAGTGCTTCCAGACGTGCTTCCGTTTTCATAGGTATTTTCTCTCCATTCAATGGGTATATCCGAAGTGAGCCAATAAGGCGTATACTATAGTAGTGTTCATTATACCAGGATAAACAAACACTTGTAATAGGATAAGACGAGGGTAAAATGAGGATTATAAGTAAGTCACCGAGCAGGAGGAATGAATAGCTTATGCAAAGAGTAGTGATAACAGGTATGGGTGTCGTTTCCC
Source organism: Paenibacillus sp. SEL3 (assembly GCF_054602585.1). NCBI lineage: Bacteria > Bacillati > Bacillota > Bacilli > Caryophanales > Paenibacillaceae > Paenibacillus > Paenibacillus sp. SEL3. The sequence goes on from NZ_CM137725.1 coordinate 5,167,120, forward strand.
CACTGGGTAATGAAGTGGACACGTTGTGGAAGAATTTGCTGGAAGGCAATTCAGGTATACGTAAAATTGATACATTCGATGTGTCCGATTTGAAAGCACAAATTGCTGGACTGGTACAGGATTTTGATGCAGAAAAGCAATGGGGACGTAAAGATGCTAGACGAATGGATCGGTTTACTCAGTTTGCACTATATGCGGCAGAGCAAGCGCTCAAGGATTCCGGTCTGGAACTGGATCACACCGATTTGGAGCGTGTCGGTGTTTATGTGGGATCGGGAGTCGGCGGTTTGGATACGTTGGTGGACAATGTAGATGTACTGCTACAGCGTGGACCGGGCAGAGTTAGCCCGACGCTGGTACCCATGATGATCTCAAATATGGCTGCTGCTCAAATTAGTATCGCGTTTGGAGCGATGGGACCTACGCTTTCCCCCGTGACGGCTTGCTCTATTGGGAATACAGCAATTGGAGAGGCGTTTCGGACGATTCGTACAGGAGATGCGGATGTCATATTTGCCGGTGGAGCTGAAGCAGCGGTGTCCCGATTGGCCTTGGCAAGTTTCGCTAATGCAACAGCCTTGTCCACACGTAACGAGGAGCCTTCGATAGCAAGCCGGCCGTTTGATCAAGATCGTGACGGTTTTGTCATGAGCGAAGGAGCAGGCATCCTAGTACTGGAGTCGCTGGAGCACGCTACCCGGAGGGGAGCGGAAATCTATGGTGAGGTCATCGGTTATGGAGCGAGTTCGGATGCTTATCACATGGTTGCACCGCATCCCGAAGGAACCGGAGCTTACTTGGCGATGAAAGCGGCCCTTCGTTCGGCTCACATCTCCCCGGAAGAAGTGGACGTGATCAGTGCCCACGCAACGAGTACAGCTGTAGGGGATACCGCTGAAACTTTGGCAATCCACAAACTGTTTGGCGACTATGCCTATCAGATTCCGGTTACTGCGAATAAGTCCATGCTGGGTCATATGCTGGGAGCTGCGGGCGGGGTCGAAGCGATTGCGCTTGTGCAAAGCCTACGGGAGGGCATCATTCCACCAACGATGCACCTGGACAATCCGGACCCGGCTTGCGATCTGGATTATGTGCCTCACGAAGCGCGCAAGGCTCTACTAAATATTGGGCTATCTAATTCTTTCGGCTTCGGTGGTCATAATGCGGTCATTGTGCTGAAGCGCTACGAATCATAATTTGTAAGGAGTTATTGAAACCTCAGGCATTCTATTCGGCTGGATAGAGTACCTGAGGTTATTTTAATTGAAGAATAACAGATTCATTTTAGATCCGGATTTTGCAAAATTCGATACTAGTGGCTCTGAAGTGCAAGATATAGACGAACTAAACCATTTCGATCTATATCTTGTTTATTGAAAGTCGCTCAATGGATTTTTGCTAAATCCCAAGATAAGAGATAGAGTAAGATGAAGGAATACGATGAGGAGTTCATGGCTTATTTTTATTAATGGTGAAAGGTTTTGAAAAAATGAAAATTGACCGATTGCTTTCTATCGTCATTTTGCTACTAAAGAAAAATAGAATACAAGCGAAGGAACTGGCTGATTTATATGAGGTTTCGATCCGGACGATCTATAGAGATATTGAAGCGATTAGTATGGCAGGTATTCCGGTGGTGACTTATCAGGGAGCCAATGGGGGGATCGGCTTGATGGAAGGATACCGCCTGGATCGCAGTATGTTGACGGATCATGATGTCAAGGACATTGTAATGGGGCTGCAGAGTTTGTCCTCGTCGTTGGGCGGCCCGAATGTGTCGCGGTTACTTCATAAATTTGAAAGTATTATACCAGAGTCTGGGAAAGAGCAATTTAGTGTCCATACCACACAGTTTATCGTCGATCATTCGGGATGGGGAAATCGGGCTGCGCAGGAAGGCAAATTGATAAAGGTAAAAGAAGCAATGAGCCAAGCGCGCACTGTCGCCTTTACCTATCGAAATGCGGGGGGAGCCATTACAGAACGGAATGTTGAACCGCATACGCTCGTTCTGAAAGGACAACAATGGTTTGTATATGCATATTGTCCCGATAGGGAGCAGTTTCGTCTATTCAAGCTTTCCCGCATGAGTGACCTTGTGGTTACAGAGACCGTTTTTGCTCGCAGGGATCTTTCTTATGAAGTGTTGCCGTGGAATGAGGGGCGGATGGAGGTATCCAGGGCCGTACAACCATTTACGCTACAATTTAACCGTAACTCAAGGCATCTGGCGGAGGACTGGTTTGGCGTAGAAGCATTGACCGAGCAGGAGGAAGGGATCTATACGGTCTCGGTCCCGTTTCCTGAGGATGCATGGGCGTACGGATTTATTTTAAGCCTGGGACCGGATGTGGTTGTCAAAGAACCAGCCCATTTGCGGGATAAGATTCATAAGATGGCGCTGCGTATTGCGTCTAATTACGAAGAAGTTCGGGAATCATAAAGGAATTCTTAGATTAAAGTAAAACAAACCTGACCCATAGTTGTCAGGTTTGTTTCGTTATACTGGTGGCATACCTGATATCAGATAGCGAAAGGGGATTTACGAGGATGGATAAAGCTTGTCAAAGTTGTGGGATGCCGCTGGAGCATGAGGACCAATATGGAACGGATGCACAACATCATAAAACGGATGAGTATTGCAAGTATTGTTACAAGGAAGGCGAATTTGTACAGCCTGAATTGACTATGGAGGGGATGATTCAGCAGTGTGTGCCTATCCTGGTAGAAGAGGGGATGCAGGCAGAAGAAGCGACTTCGATGCTGCGTAATTACCTACCGCATTTGAAAAGGTGGAGGTCTTTAGAGGATACAGAGCTTCAACTTGATGGACCCATTCGGGAGGAATACCGAGGTGAAATCCATTTAATTGGACTAAAAGCACGTACAAATAATCAGAAGGAACAAACATCTCACGGGATCATTCCAAATATGTGGGAACGTTTTTGGAGCGAGGGTGTGCCAGGTCGGATCAGGGGGCATGAAGGATCTGCTTCCGTCTATGGTTGCTATACTGACTATGAAAATGGAGCTTTGGGCGAGTATACATTCTTTATCGGGAAGGAAGCGGCTGTTGATTTCCAAACTCCTGACGATCTTGAAGAACTTGTTATTCCGGCTGCACGCTACGCCATTTTTCAGACAACTCAGGAACCCTCTTCTATCTTCCGAGTATGGCAGACGATCTGGGAGTGGGCTGCCACGGGACAAGGGGAGCGGACATACACAGGTGATTTTGAAGTGTATGGCAGTCCTGATGAACCTGTTTTGATTTATATCGCAATCAAGTGATGATTTTGTCGTGACAGAAGAGAACCACCCGGTCATTGTCGTGGACCCGGCGGTTTTTTCTGATTCAATCCATAGCATTCTCCCCATCAAGTTGAACGTCGGGTCACAGCCCAAAAGATGAGAGCCAGAGCACTGACACCAGCTCCTAATAGACACACCCCGTTCCATCCGGCATAGATGTACATATGAGTGGAAGCAATAGCCCCGGTGGCGCTACCGATGGAATAAAATATCATGTAGCCTGCGGTAAGTCGGCTCCGTGCCTCAGGGCGAACATTGAAAATCAAGCTTTGGTTGGTGACATGTACAGCCTGTACGGCCAAATCCAAAAGTATTACGCCAAGAACTAAAGCGAACAAAGAATGCTCGGTGTAGCGGATAGGTAACCAGGACAGCAGCAATACAACGAGTGCGATACCTGTCGTCCGTTGTCCCAAGCCTTGATCAGCAAGACGCCCTGCTCGTGCTGCTGCTAATGCTCCGGCGACTCCAGCCAGGCCAAAGGCTCCGATGGCTGTATGTGAAAGAGATAGAGGCGGGGCACTGAGAGGTAACACAAGCGAAGTCCACAATATGCTGAATGCCATAAAAATGAGCAACGCAAGGACAGCGCGAATGCGTAGAATTCGTTCTTGCACGAACAACAAGATAACCGATCGGAGCAGCTGCGGATAGGAAAGTGCCGCACTCGTGGGTTCGTTCTTTGGCAACACCCGCAACAGAGCTACAGCCATAAACAGCGTAAGTATAGCAGAAACAAGGTAAACTGAACGCCAGCCTGCCAGATCAGTTAATACACCGGCCACGGTTCGTGCAAGCAGAATGCCGATAACGACTCCACTGGTCACCAGACCTACGACCTTACCCCGTTCAGTCGGATTAGCCAAGGTAGAGGCGAAAGCCACGAGTGTTTGAGTAACTACAGCCAGCAGTCCAACCATTGCCATTCCCATAAGCAGTATTGTACGAGTAGGAGCAAAGCTAACCACGCTTAATGCCAGCACGGACAGTAGCATTTGCCCAGCAATCAGCCGCCGTCGATTCAAAAGATCGCCAAGCGGGACGAGCAGCAATAAACCCAATGCATAACAAATTTGCGTGATGGTAATGACCATGCCTACCGATGAGTGCGTAATGCCAAATTCATTTGCCAGCGCATCCAGCAGTGGCTGTGCATAGTAAATGTTAGCGACAGCGAGCCCGCAGGCTATGGCAAATAGGAGTGCCACAGATCGGGACAGGGAGGGAATGGGGGCTGTTTCGGTAGCATTTGCTACCGTTTGATGAGGGAAGAGTACCGCTTTTTCTTCTGACGTCTTCATTTTCACATACCACATCGCTTTCTGTAAGTTACATACCGTTAAGTATAATATACCGATTGGTATGTAATTAATTTAGGTCAATATAACTCGTGCATATATGTTATGTCAAGAGTTTATCCTGTACATATTTGACAGTTCCTTTTCGTAATCATACAATCTTAATATACTGAACGATACGAAAAGAAGGAGCTGCTTATGGTTCGACCACGGGAATTTGATGAAGATCAAGCGTTGGATGCAGCGATACAAATTTTTTGGGAAAAAGGATTCGAGGCTACCTCTTTAAGCGATTTAACCTTAAAAATGGGAATTCAGCGTCCTAGCATTTACGCTGCTTTTGGAGACAAGAAGCAATTATTCGAAGCCGCGCTGCGCAAATATACGCAATCTCATGCAGCTTGTGTAAGGGCTAAACTGCAAAATAGTTCATCTGTAAAAGAAGCATTTTACAATTTTTTTGGAGGAGTGGTGGCAGAAGAGTACGAGGAGGGACCCAATAAGGGATGCTTTTGCATCAACACGATGGTAGAATTAGCCCCTCATGATGAAAAATTCGAAATTTTAACTAGAGAACATCAAATGTATCTTTCTGCTGTCTTTCAGGAGACCCTCGAACGTGGTATTCAATCTGGGGAGCTTGAGGCGACTATGGATGCACGGGCTTTAGCGCATATGTTGGTCTCTTTGTTAATCGGGATTACCGTGATGATGAAATCACGCCCAGAGCGTTCTTTTGTGGATCATGCGGTTGCGACCGCACTTATGTTGCTGGATGGGAAATAGAGATGAAGGGAGGGGAGCGTGGATGCCACAGATAAAGGCCGTTCAAACCCCGATTGGAGTATTGTATGGACGAGATGCGATCTATTTGGACCATGTGCATATGAATTATTCGAAGAAGGAGCTGATTTTAAAGGGAGAGATTAATGGGGGGCTGGCAACGGAAGCAGCAGATGATTTTGTGCCTTATGAACTGATATTTACAGAAGTCTACTACTTCAACATGATTGAATTGGACGTCGCTTTGCACATGTCTGAACGGGAATATACGCAGGGCAGCAGCTTTGATGAGCTTATAGATACGCCGTTATTAGCTACAGTAGCAAGCGCACGGGGGAAAAATCTAAAGCACTATATGTTGAAAACCTATGACGATATAGTAGAAATTGCCTGTAGAGACTATAAGATGACTATATAAACGAGTTGATTTTTAGAAGAGGGAGAGGATCAATGGATACCCAAATTGAACTATTGAACGTGACAATACGTGTGTTGCAAGGGGATATTACCCGTTGTAAGGCGGATATTATTGTCAATGCAGCCAATACAAGCTTGCTGGGTGGCGGTGGCGTAGACGGCGCGATTCATAGGGCTGGCGGTCCGGCTATCTTAGAAGATTGTGTAAGTATCAGAAACAAGCAGGGTGGATGTCCCGTAGGAGAGGCAGTTTATACCACAGCTGGCAAGCTGGATGCCCAATATGTTATTCATACCGTCGGCCCTGTGTGGAATGGTGGCGACCATCGGGAAGAGGAGCTATTGGCGAAATGCTACCATAATGCACTCCAATTAGCTTTAGAACTGAATGCACGAAGCATTGCTTTTCCGAATATCAGCACAGGCATCTACTGTTTCCCCAAAGAAAAGGCGGCGGATATTGCTATACAGGAAGTGACACGTTTTGTACGTGAACATGCCGGTTTGAATGAGATTATTTTTGTTTGTTTTGATGCGGAAAATGCTCAGTTATACAGCCGTAAGTTACAAGATGGTGTTAAGGATATTCAAAAAGATACAGTTGAAGAGAGAATACATGAATAGAAATTAGGGGGGGATCATGAATGCATGAGGAGCAAAACCAGGAACATTGGCCGGTGTGGGCTACGGAGCCTGTAAAAATAGTGAATCCTGATCCTGCCTGGTCAGAGCAGGGCCTAAAGATCATTCACCAGTTGCGGGAGTTATTACTGCCGTTTAAGGTGACGGAAATCGAACATATAGGAAGCACGGCAATTCCCAATCTTTCCGCTAAGCCCATTATTGACATAATGGCAAAATTAGAATCTTGGGATCAACTGGAACAGATCGTGTCTACTTTACAACCAGCAGGCTGGAACTATGTTCCGCCTGAATTGGACGGTCGGGAATGGAGAAGATTTTTGGTTAAAGTGGAACAGGATCAAAGAAAGGGACATCTGCATCTCATACTGAAATCTGATGAGCATTGGGATCGGCAGCTATTGTTTCGGAACCGACTTCGTGAACAGCCTGAGCTGATTCAGCAATATGATGTATTAAAAAGGCGGCTGGCGATGGAAAATCAGCATGATCGTGAAGCGTACACGGATGCCAAGACTGATTTTGTGCAAAACGTTCTGAATATCGGACATCCTAAAGACTAGGACGACCGGACATTCCGGGTACTTTCCGACCAAGCGCTGAAGTCTCCGACATTTGTTATTGCCGTGTAGGGGAATGGCCGGAAGGCTTGCCAGCACACCAGAAAAAGCTTATTCAGAAGCTGTTACAGTAGGGTTCATCCAGTACTCATGTTCATTTCAAGATAGGAAAAATCGCATTTACAGGCGCTTCAAAAATGCGCTAATGCGCTCTAAAGCCATTTCCAACTGATCTCGCGATGATGCATACGAGCAGCGGATAAAGCCCTCGCCGCCTGAGCCAAATGCGGAACCGGGTACAGTAATGACTCCTTCTTCTTCCAGCAACCGCTTGGCAAACTGCTCTGAGTTTAACCCTGTGTGCATAATGGAGGGAAAAGCATAGAAGGCACCGTTTGGTTCGTGACATGGCAGTCCTGTCTGACATAGGCCTTCAACGAACCATTTTCTACGCAGATTGTAGGACTCCATCATACGATCTTTTTCCTCCAGCCCGTTACGCAGGGATTCAATAGCGGCAATTTGCCCGATAATAGGAGCGCACATGGCGGTATATTGATGAATCTTCAGCATAGCTGAAATCAACTCTCTGGGGCCACACACATAGCCGACCCTCCAGCCTGTCATCGCAAATGCTTTGGAAAAGCCGCTGATGAGCAGGGTGCGCTCTTTCATTCCTGGCAGAGCAGCGAAGCTTACATGCTTCTGTCCATAGGTCAGTTCAGCATAAATTTCGTCTGATATGACGACAAGATTATGCTCCTCAACCAGGCGGGCAATCGGTAGCCAATCCTCATAGGTCATCACCCCACCCGTTGGATTATTCGGGTAACAGAGAATAAGCACTTTGGATCGTGGAGTCAGCTTGGCTTGAAGTGCCTCAGCTGTCAGCTTGAACTGCTGATTCGCAGAGGTTTCAACCGTTACGGTATGTCCTCCGTTCAGAAACGTGATGGGCGAATACGAAATATAACATGGAGCCGGAATGAGTATTTCATCGTGTGTTGAGATGAGGGCGCGTAGTGCCAAATCTAGGGCTTCACTGCTGCCAATGGTAACCATGATTTCATCTGTCGGGTTGTAGGATGTGTTGAAGTTGCTCTCCAGATACCCGGCAATCTCCTCACGAAGCTCAGGAAGACCGGCATTTGGTGTGTATGATGTTTTGCCATTTTCCAGTGCTGTGATACAGGCCTTTCTGACATGTTGAGGGGTTACAAAGTCGGGTTCACCGACACCAAGCGATACAATATCTTTTCTGCCTGTACTATATTCGAAAAACTTACGGATGCCTGAAGGCGGCATTTCCCGTACAGCTGGAGTCAAAAAATCGGTTATAGATACTACTGTCGATACATTTGTCATGATGATTTCCTCCTTTTTGAAAAACAAAAAAACCCGCCCCTGTAAAAGGGACGAGTTTATACCCGTGTTACCACCCTAGTTTCATTCCATAGGAAATGACACTCTGTTCACGTATCCATCAATACGTGTTCCGGTTAACGCTGGAAAGGCGGCAGAGCTTACTTCAGGTTCAGCCCGCTTCTCAGAGATGGCGTTCGGCTACCCTCGGAATGTTGGCTTTCACCTGCCCCAACTCTCTGCAAATCCGCTGTATAGCTTACTCGTTCTCGTCATTGAAATTTGTTACCGTATCAAGTTAGGTGTAATTATAAGCACAACATTTCAGGATGGCAAGTCTTTTTTTCATAAACTCTAAAGACATATCATCATTATTGACGACTGGAAAATAACGTATATAGTGGTATCAAGGGGATTGTGCCCCAGATTTCAATGTGTTATATGACTATATTGCCAGAGAGGAATGGTATCCATATGAACGTATTTGAACGCTTTAGCGGTGAAGTTTTGCCGGCGGATTGGAGCTGGATCAATGAGCCGACAGAATGGAGATTTGATGATACCAAGTCTTTGCAAATTTTTGCACCTTCACAGGCAGATTTCTTTAGGGATCCGTCCGGCGCAGCGACTAAATCGTCCGCACCTTTTTTGCATACAACGCTTCAAGGTGATTTTACAATATGGACGAGGGTTCGTGTTGATATGAAGCAGCCTTATGATTCAGGATGTTTGATGATAATGGCGGATGATACCCGCTGGGCTAAGCTGTGTTTTGAATATTTCGAAAGCATTCCATCTATTCTTAGTGTGGTCACTCGGGATACATCTGATGATTGTATCTCTGGGGCGATGGACGTGTCCAATCCGTATTTACGAGTGGCACGAGCTGGAAATTGCTTTGCATTTCATTATTCATCAGATGGTCAGCATTGGAAGCTGGCGAGATATTTTGGGATGAATGTTCCTAACCAGCTAAAAGTCGGAGTTGTTGCTCAATCTCCCGTGGGGGAGGGCTGTGCTGTTACCTTTGATGCCTTGACGATAACAAACCATGTATCTGAGGACATACGAAACGTGGAGTAAACAGACAAAGACCCTCTTTCTTAATATGAAAGCGTTATAAAATTAGGATTAGAAAAGACGTATATACGCAACTCAGGCAGGAGGTAGATGGAAACTTGCTGTTAAGAAGGAAGGGTTACAAGCTGCCCAGTTTGTTGGGAGTGCTGCTTGTAGCTACGTTGGGCTGTTTCGGGCTCATTATGTATTTACAGTCCACAAGCGGAACGAGGATGTATCAATTTCTGTACTGGGATATATTCCTGGCCTGGGTTCCGGTCTTTATCACTCTCGGCATGATGGCTTTATCCAGACTGCGAAGTACAAAAGTGAGGAGTATTCTTTTATTTTTCTCTTTAATTGTATGGTTGTTTTTTCTGCCGAATGCTCTCTATTTGGTGACTGAGTTACTTCATGCGTTTCGTTTTTACGATGTGAATCCTGATACACGTTTTTGGTTGAACACCCAATTTTGGTTAATCTTATTTACGTCTTTTTCAGCAGCAGGGCTTGGCCTTTTTCTTACATCCCTTTGTGTGTTGGTGATCCATCATATGCTGAGGAGGATTTGTTCAAAGGGGCTCGCATGGGCTGTAGTTTTGGTGTTGTTGTGGCTGGACAGCATAGGCGTATATATAGGCAGATTTGCTCGCTGGAATAGCTGGGATGTGTTGTTGCAGCCACTGGTGCTCCTTACGGATATTTGGAGCTGGGGAGTATATGCTGGACCTAGGCTTCATTTGCTGTCCTTTTGCTGGCTGGTGTTTGGGATAGCAGTCATTTTTTATTTATTGATCTATATCTCTTTAAGTGAGGATCAGGATGTTTAGGCCGAGGACATGTATTCCATGAATACAGGCTTCGGCCTATTTTTACATGTGGTGAGTCAGGAGTTGGCGTTGTCCTCCCCATGCACATCGTAAAGCACGCGCACAAGCAGATCCTGACTGAAATTCCCGAATCTTTTGCCAAAAATAGTGAGTCCTCCTTTGTTTTCTGATTCATCGGTTACAGATAAACGGAGTGTAATGTCGCTTTTATAATTAAGGTTAATATCATCTATTGTGACCTCGGAAATGCGGCACCCATCAATGAAGCTGCCTTGTTGATTGATGCGAATTAATTTGAGCATACCATATTGATTCAGATGCGGTGGCCACCAATCTGGATTGAGAACCCCCGGCACTTCTCCAAAATCTCCGGCGCTGGTCCAGTGCCCAATAGGGATACCGTTAATGTGAAAACAAATATCGGAGGGATATTCCTCACAATAGCAGGGTGCTTCTGAGCCCAGTTCTGCGGAGAATTGAATTTCTTTAAAGGATTGATTCGCTTTCAGATAGTTGGGGATACGGTATTCCAAAAAGCCCTCAGCCATCCAGATCATTTCCGACTCCAGCCGCCCGGGATCTGCAAAATAGCGTGGATCATCAAAATCGCCAATAATGCTGTCTCGGGTCACCAATCCACAAGTGGGGGACGCTTGATAGTTACTATAATGACCTACGCGAATCTCAACCTCATACACATTTTTTTGTTCTCTACTGCGCAAATCTACCATCAGTTTATCCTTGTTCAAATAGCACATTTTTCGGGTGCCGTGCTTGCCGCTCACGGTATTGATCTCCACAAGGCCGCATTCTTCCAATTTTCGAATATGCATTGTAATGGTACCGTTGCTCAAATTAAGTTTGTTAGCAATGTCATTCATACTTTGTCCCTGGTAGGCAAGTAACTCGAGAATTTGAATGCGGATTTCTGAACCCAGTGCTTTAAAAATATCTAATCCTGACATTAAGTCCTTAATATAAATCATAGCTATAGACCATCCTTATCTATAAAAATTGTGATGTAAGCGCTTATATATTTACTTTGATTTATGTTAAAATAAAATCAAAAAGAAGTAAACTGCTTTTTTGTAAATTTTTTTTACTAAATAAAGAGGGGAGAAAATTAAACTTCGAATTAAGAATTACTTCAAAAATAAATCGTATTTAAGCTTTATCACTGATTATTTCGATAAAAGTTAACTTAAATACGATTTAATTTTGCTTTCCATGTTACTCTAATCTATGTTTTATAATTATTTAAAAAGATTGAAAAATACATTGACGAACCGAGGAAAGGCATGCTATATTTTGTTTGTAAACGAATTCATTATTGATAAAGTAAAATGTTAATTATATGGTACATGAGAGGGATGATAATCACAGCGGCAATCAACAACGGGTTGTGTACCGCACAGTTAAAGATTAGGCCGAGTGGTATAAAGTTATTTTAACACTAAATGTATGCGGTTTCATTTAAATTTAGGAGGGGTCGCGTTGATAAAGAAAAAAGGTTTTGCAATAACAATGGTTGTTCTGTTGTTAATGGTGGCTGCACTGGCTGGTTGTAGTGGGGGAAGTTCCAGTAGTGATGGAAGTAAGGAACTGACATTCATGTTCCGTGGTGGCACAGATGAACAAAAGGCTTATAAGGAAGTAATCAAGAAATTTGAAGCGGAACATCCTGGCGTAAAGGTTAAAATGGTCGTGACTGCAGCAGATCAATATGCCACAAAGCTTAGAGCTGCAATTACAGGAAACAATCTTCCAGATATCTTTTACTTTGCCCCTGGAGATGTGAAAGCTTATGTAAACAGTGGGGTGTTGAAGAATCTCACGCCTTACATTGAGAAGAACAAGGATATTAAACTGGATAACATTTGGAAATACGGTGTGGATTTGTATCGCTATGACGGTAAAATGGCCGGCCAAGGAGATATTTACGGTATGCCGAAGGATTTAGGTCCATTCGCACTCGGCTACAACAAAACGATGTTCGAAAAAGCGGGCGTTCCCTTGCCTGACAAAGACAAACCGTATACATGGGATGAATTTATCAAGGTTAGCCAAGAGTTGACCAAAGATACCAATGGTGACGGCAAGCCAGATCAATACGGTACAGGCTTTAACGTTCAGTGGGCATTGCAAGCCTTTGTATGGAGTAATGGGGCTGACTGGCTGGATGAGAGCAAAACTAAAGTAACGATTGATGATCCGAAATTTGCGGAAGCGCTTCAGTACTTTGCTGACATGCAAAACAAATATAAAATCACACCTGGTATTGAACAATCGCAAACATTGGACACATACCAACGTTGGATGAAGGGTGAAATGGCATTCTTCCCGGTAGGTCCTTGGGATATGAGTACATTTGAAAAACTGCCATTCGAATATGATTTGCTGCCGTTCCCAGCCGGATCGACTGGCAAATCAGCAACATGGATTGGTTCTCTGGGTATCGGCGTTTCCTCTAAAACAAAATACCCGGATGAAGCTGTTGAACTGGTTAACTATTTGACGACTTCTAAAGAAGGAATGAAGCAGCTTGTAGATGCCAAGGTACAAATTCCGAATCTGCTGGACATGGCTGATGAATGGTCCAAAGATACGAAAACCAAGCCTAACAATAAACAAGAATTTATTGATATCGTGAATGACTATGGACGCTCATTACCAGGCAACTATACGTATAATGCAGAATGGTACGATATTTTCTTCACAGATATTCAACCTGTGCTGGATGGTAAAATTACGGCGGCAGATTATGTGAAACAAGAACAACCGAAGATGCAGAAACTGCTGGATAAAGCGGTGGAGCAAGAGAAAAAATCACAGAAATAATGCGTAAATAGAGGAAAAAAGGATGATGTTAGTGGCTGAATATCATGCTGCTAACATCATCTTCATTCCAAATTAGAAACAGAGGTGAGCCCTGTGATAACCAAATCTAATCTCTACCGCAAAGAGAAGGTATATGGATACTTATTTATTCTTCCACCTATTCTCGGTCTGCTAATCTTTACGTTATTCCCGTTTGTCTATTCATTATACGGCTCTTTTACAGACTGGGACGGATTGGGACAAATGAACTTTATTGGTCTCGACAATTTTAAAGATTTATTTAGCGATGAGCTCTTTTATAAATCGATGTACAATACTCTTTTCTTAATGCTAGGTATTCCAATCGGTCTTGTACTAGCTTTACTGCTGGCACTAGGTCTGAATCGCAAGATTCCAGGTACGACAACATTTCGTGTGATTTACTATATCCCGGTTATTTCTTCGTTGGCTGCCGTTTCTATTATGTGGAACTGGGCATACAACGGGGACTATGGTTTGGTGAACCAATTCCTCGAAATATTCGGTATTAAGGGTCCTAACTGGCTAATGGATAAGGATACGGTCAAGCCGGCCTTGATTCTCATGACCGTCTGGAAGGGGCTTGGATATACGATGCTGCTATATTTGGCAGCCCTGCAGAGCGTGTCTCGCTCTTATTATGAAGCAGCAGAGCTAGATGGAGCTAGCGGATTCCAAATGTTCCGCAATATCACATGGCCAATGGTGAAACCAGTAACCTTCTTCCTGGTCGTAACTAATATCATTGGTGGTTCACAAATCTTTACTGAAATGAACATTATGACACCTACAGGGGGTCCGGAATACTCATCCGCCTCAATCGTCTTTTATATTTGGGATAAGGCATTTAAAAACCTGCAAATGGGATATGCCTCCGCGATGGCTATGATTCTCGGCATCTTCATTTTTATCGTAACTTTGATTCAATTCAAAATGAATGAAAAATCGTCCTTTGATGGGGATTGATTTTCGCGGAAAGGAGTGAGTCTGATTATGTCCCATAGTCAAAAAACGAAAGTTACCAATATCATTATCTTTATTGCACTAGCGATTGGAGCGATTGTGATGATCGCGCCACTGCTTTGGATGCTGTCCACTTCGGTGAAAGAAAAGCAGGATGTTTTTGCTCTTCCACCAGTATGGATACCAGAGGTGTTCCAGTTTGGCAAGTATAAGGAAATTTGGGAAGCAGGACCTTTGTTAAGCGGGATCAAGAACAGCGTGATTGTGGCTGTAAGTGTTACCGTTGTGGGTACCTTTACATCCAGTGTGGCCGCTTTTGCATTTGCAAAGCTGAGATTCCCTCATAAAAACAAACTGTTTTTGGCACTCATCGCATCTATGATGATTCCATACCCAACGGTTATGATTCCACAGTTTATGATGTTTTCCAAACTTGGCTGGGTCGATACACTTTTACCTCTGATCGTTCCAGGCTTATTCGGAAATGTAGTTATGATCTTTTTCCTGCGGCAGTACTTGCTTAGCGTACCGGATGCCATCATCGAAGCTGCGAAAATTGACGGAAGTTCTTATTTCCGACTCTATTCGTCGATAACGTTCCCGCTCATTAAGCCAGCAGTTGCGGCACAGCTTATTTTATGGTTCATGGGGATTTGGAACGATTATTTGGCACCGATTATTTACTTGAACTCACCAGAAACGCAGACATTGCAACTGGTTATCGCGAATTTTAATGCGACTTACGCCATTCAGACGGACTATCCGCTTATAATGGCAGCATCAATAATAGCCTTGTTACCTGTACTGATTATATTCTTGATCTTCCAGAAACAAATTATTGAATCGGTTGCTATTTCGGGTGTCAAAGGTTAATTGACACTTGGAGGGTACGCATGAATGATGTAAGGCAGTTACAATATGTAATGGGTAAAGGAAGGAGGAGAATAACAGTTATGGTTATGCTGCTCATGCTGGGTCTATCTGGCTGTGGGGATAACACTCCGGACCCTGTGTATCCGCAGGCTCCGCCTCCCGATCACTTGTATGATCAAAGTACGATTAACGATGAACAGCGCTGGACCATTAACAATGCACATGACCCGGCGATTATCAAAACAGATCAAGGCTATTATGTCTACTCAACGGATGTAAAGACAGGTGGAGAATTGAGACCCGGTGTCATGGTACGCAAATCGACTGATCTGATTCATTGGAATTGGGTGCAGTATGCACTCCCCGGCATTCCAAAGGAAGCAGAATCGTGGTCATCGGCAACCAATCTGTGGGCACCGGACGTCATCAAGATGGGTGATACCTATCGGATGTATTACTCTGCTTCTACCTTTGGCAGCACACGGTCTGCGATCGGATTGCAGACATCCAGCTCCCCGGAAGGCCCTTGGAAGGATGAGGGGGTGGTCGTTAAAACGAAAGAGCATGACAAGCTGAATGCGATTGATGCCAATCCGGTGCTGGATGCAGAGGGTAATCCATGGATGGTATACGGCTCTTTTTTCGGCGGTATTTATATTACACCGCTTGATCCCCAGACTGGAAAGCTCAAAGAATCTGGCTATGGTAAAAATATCGCTGCCAGAGATCGGGCAACTGAGGACGGTGCTGTAGAAGGACCATACATTGTGTACAATCCAATGTTCCGTAAATACTACTTGTTCGTCTCGTATGATTCTTTGTTTGAGGACTACAATGTTCGCGTTGCCCGTTCAGATTCTATCACAGGCCCTTATGTGGACATGAATGGACATGATATGGCAGATACCAACTATTTGCCTCAATACGAGATTGGAAACAAGGTATTGGGCGGTTATCGGTTCAGCGAAGGAGAAGGCTGGGTTGCGCCAGGTCACAATTCTGTCCTGAAGGACGGTGCGGATTATTATATTGTACATCATGCGCGAGGAGAAACGGACAAGAGCTGGCCGTACCTGCATGTACGCAGAATATTGTGGACGGCAGAGGGCTGGCCGGTCGTCTCTCCAGAGCGCTATGCCGGCGAAAAGGAGCAGGATATACCCAAAAGGCTATTATCCGGCAACTGGGAGCGCATCGTGATAAAGCAGGAAGTAGACGGCCAAGTGGAAGCTGAACCGCTCCGTCTGAAAGATGGAGGGCGGGCAACCAGCGGTTCTCTTGAAGGTCACTGGAGCTTTGATGGCAAGCGTACTCTAACAATAGATTGGAGCAATACATCCGAAGGAACTAAGGAAGAATTGTTATTGCTTCCTTCATGGGACTGGGAGCTTGGTCGCCATACTTTAATTTTCACGGGTATGAATGAAAGGGGAATTTCCATTTGGGGAAAGCGTATCAGCGATTAATTGTATGAACTACATACTACACATAGAGGAGAGAATAACCATGAATCAAACTGTACCCTTTAATAATCCGGTCATTGAGCAACGGGCAGACCCTTGGATTTACAAGCATAGTGACGGATACTATTATTTCACCGGATCTGTACCAGAGTATGACCGGATTGAGGTTCGACGAGCAAGTACTATTCAAGGCTTGAGTACAGCAGAGCCTGTCGCAGTGTGGCACAAATATGAAACGGGCCCGTTAAGTGCGAACATTTGGGCACCGGAAATTCATTATATTAACGACAAATGGTACATTTATTTTGCAGCAGCTCGTACAACGGAAACGAAGGAAGGCCTGTTCGACCACCGGATGTTCGTGCTTGAAAATGATTCAGCTAATCCTCTGGAAGGGGAATGGGTGGAAAAAGGACAGATCAAAACCCGTTGGGAGACGTTCGCTCTCGATGCGACAACCTTCCAGCATAATGGAGTTTTGTATTATGTGTGGGCTCAGAAGGACCCTGACATCGTCGGTAATTCCAATCTGTATATTTCCGAAATGAGCAATCCATGGACGTTGCGGGGTGAGCAGGTGATGATCTCCACTCCTGAATATGATTGGGAAATCATCGGTTTTAAGGTGAATGAAGGAGCAGCGGTTCTGAAACGGAACGGGCGGATCTTTATCAGTTATTCAGCTAGCGCCACAGACCACAATTATTGCATGGGTCTGTTGACGGCAGATGAGAATGCGGATTTACTTGATCCGAAATCATGGACGAAATCACCTCAGCCGGTATTCTGCACCCATGAGGAAACAGGACAATTCGGGCCAGGTCATAACAGTTTTACGGTTGCTGCTGATGGTAGCGATGTAATCGTATATCACGCCCGGAATTACAAGGAAATTACAGGCGACCCGCTGTATGATCCGAATCGTCATACACGTGTGCAGCCGTTCTACTGGAAAGAAGATGGAACACCTGATTTTGGTATTCCAGTACCAGATGGCGTTTCTGTTAATAAATAAGCGAAATCTATTATAGATGGTTAACGTGTTGCACAGCGGCACTGTAACTTTCTAGAAATCATAGGGGATTATGATTCGGCTGCATATAACAAGAGTAATAAGATATCTTCTGAGCCTTCAGGCTGGAGGATATCTTTTTGATTTTGGGACGGCATGAAGGGCTCTTTTCAAAAACTTCGATTTCTGCTATATTTAAATCGTAATATTTACGAATTGGTCAAGGGGTGGAAATCTCGTGAACGAACGGATCGATCCGTTTACCGTTAAAAAGGTTGAATACCTGCTGAATGGCTATATTGCGCTAAAGGTGCCAGGCTACGTACGTTCTGACGTGCGGCTCATTTATCAAATAGAGGATAACTGTTTGATCTTGATGGAGGAAAGGCCTTCTAATGAAACTGAGTTGTGGGATCGCACGGACATTGTCCAATTTCGCTGGGAAGAAAATCATTGGCATGTATATGCCCGGCAAGAAGCTGAAAGCTGGCAGTGTGTAAAAGAGATTGCACCTAATCCGTGCTTTGAAGAACAGCTCGAACAGGTAGAAATAGATCATGCAGGTATTTTTTGGACAGGTTAACGAAGTCCAGAATGATAAGTTCGGAAGATGGAGGTAGTGGGAGTCGTGTCGTTAAACTGTATATGGAAATAAACAGGCTGACCGTAATTCCTTATATGGAAGTTACGGTCATTTGTTTTGTCTGAGGTGGCACTGTCTAGTGCACCTGAGGGTTATGTATACGTTTGGAAAGTATGTCAAGCGGTTGATTGATACAAATGTTTAATATTTTCCACGAGGTGGAAGTTACAAATGTATGGTAAAGTGTAGTATATACAAGGTTTTAATCCAAATGTCTTATTCAAAGTCTCCTGTGCATACCGAATCCGAATCACACGAGGTGAGAAAAATGTTGCAATCGTTAAAAGCCATTGCTAATTACAGGAAAGAAAATGATCTGGCCTGGGATACACCGACTTGGTTAAAGCTGCTTGTTTCGGCTGAAGAGCGTATTGTAAATTTGGAACGCATTCGATCTATAGGTGAGTTAAAGGATGCCAATCCTGTACTGGATTACGTGGAGCGTACGTTGCTTATTTTGGACGGACTTCCATTGTCATTCTGGGTTAAAGAGCTACTGGAGGATGTATTGGTATGGTCTGAGACAGCCAAAGGAGGCACAGTCCGCGAACGGCTACGCTGGCAGCATGAGGGTATTAATTTATTTGTACATAATATCGGATCCTCCCAACTGTATGTCAGACAGGCCCAAGCGGAGTCCCCTGCTTACCCGCGCAATAGCATGACCCGAATTCTGATTGAGACGCATGGATTGATCGGGCAATATATACGGGGGGAAATTCCTTTTGCTGAAAATCGACTGCTGCTTGAAATTACTCGTAAAGGCTGGCTAAGCCCTGAGGAACTGGAGCTTGTTTTACGGGCCCTGAACGAGTGTATTATCGCCGGGGTGGAACCTGCATTATGGGATCAAGTACGCAGTGAAGTGGAGCAGCTAATCGGCTGGATTGCATGGGATAACGCACCTGTAGTCTGGAGTGTAAAGGAGCGACTGGAAAGGTTACGGTCGGTTTCCATTCATGAAGGGGAGCCGTTCGAGCAGGCTTACACAGAACTAGAGCGGGAGTTGAATGTAGAGAAGGCGCTGGCTCCGTTGGAGAATCGGACACTTTGGTATGTAGAATCAGCTTTGCAGGATTTTTCACTTCAAGAACTGGTAAAGGTATTTTTACTCACATTAAGGGATGGCACAGGGCAGGAACAGCCTGCGACCGTTCGCCATATCAGTTTCGAATCGCTCATGAATACGATGTACTATGACTATCGTGGTGTCAAGAAAATTAACGTATATAAAAAACGAATGATAGAAAAATATTTAAGTGCACTGTCTTGGCAGGACATTTCAAAAGGAAAACGGAAGCATAATCCTCATTTGAGTGTGATCGTGGAGCATAAAGAAGAGCTGCCGAGTACTGTATTTTTTAATTTTGTATTTTCATCTGCGGCTGAGAAACTGATTGACTTTTGTATTGAGGCAGAAAAAACGCCTCTGTATGACAAAGCAGTCCTGCTGCTGTTCGATCTGTTCGGATTACGGCGCGATGCGTATGATCGCTTTCACAATGAGGAAACGTACCTTACAGATATGAACCAGACCGTAGATTACAAAAGGGTCATTTTAGATTATGTGACTGGAACCCGCATACTGGATATTGGACCCGGCGGGGGTGTACTGCTGGATCTGATCGAACAGGAAAGACCAGATGCGAAGCCATTAGGTCTTGATATTTCTGTAAATGTCATTGAGGCACTTAAACGTAAAAAGCAATTGGAGCGCCATCGTTGGGATGTCATCAAAGGGGATGCGCTTCAGTTAGAGGAATATGTGGAAACGGAGAGTATGGACACGGTCATCTTCTCTTCAATTCTTCACGAGCTCTATTCCTACATTGAACGAGATGGGATTCGGTTCAATCCACAAACAGTGGAGGCAGCTCTGCAGAGCGCCTATCGTGTGCTTGCACCCGGCGGGCGTATCATCATTCGTGACGGGATTATGACCGAACCAGTAGAGCAGCGCAGACGAATTCGATTCTTGGAGCCGGATGGAATGGAATGGCTGATACGGTATGCGCAAGATTTTGCAGGTCGCCACATTGAAATAGAGCGTGTGGGGGAGCATGAGGCTGTTTTACCAGTGAACGATGCGATGGAATTTCTCTATACCTATACATGGGGAGCGGAAGCCTATGTGCATGAAGTGCAGGAGCAGTTTGGTTATTTTACCCCGTCACAGTATGAAGAGTGTATTCGTAGCACACTTGGATCACAAGCGATTATCCGCGTGAGCCGTCATTATTTACAGGAGGGCTATGCCGAGGCGCTGTCCAGACGTGTTGAGTTCATGGATGAGCAGGGCCAGCAGGTTTCTTTGCCAGACAGCACCTGTCTGATCGTGATTGAGAAGCCGAATAATAGGGTTGGAGTTGCTGAATGATTTTTAAATTGAACAAGAGAATGCCTTCTGATTTGTGCCAAGCACGATTAGAAGGCATTTTTTAGAAAGCTATGCATTCAAATATGACCGTGCAGCGTATACAGAAGCCAAAGGACCATTCATTCGGCAGGTGGTTGAGCGGGCGAAGCTTGAAAGATATAGGTAGGGACAGATGAATTCTTAGTCGCATGAACAAAGTGGGGGAATGATGAAGAATATGATGCTTGATGCACAGCTAACGCCGAATGGTTTAAAAGACAGAATGCTACTACTGTCAGCGCTGGACATTATATTGTCTCCAGAAGATTGGTTACGCACGTATCGTATGCGGTCTGAGTGGTCTGGTGATGTGTGCCTGGGTGAGGTAAACAATGGCGCTGGAGATACGATTCATATGCTATGGACGGGTGAAGGTGTGCTGCTGAAGGGGTTTGACCATGAATCCCCTGTAAGTTCTCATGCGAGAGACGATTATGAAGTCTGGCCGGGCATATATGACGGTGTGCCTGATGATATGATGGAGCTTTTGGAAGATGAAGCACTGGAGAAAGAGGACGTTACCTTTTGTATGTGGAGGGAAGCGGGAGATAAAGAGTGGCGTATGGGCAACGCGAACTTTCCTGAGGGATATGACGATGGCTCATCCTTTTTGTTGGGGAAAATTATAGTTACACCGGAGGAATATCAGGATTGGGCTGAGAGTTACTATGAGTTGCCGATTTCTCTAGGGGTGGTAAGCCAGATTTTCAACGGCGTTCCGATCACTGCACAGATGATCTCTGCGCTTCATCCACAGCGTAACGTTACGGAAGCGATAAAGGAGCTAAAGCAGCTTAGCGTTCAAGTGCATGAAAGCTAAGAATACAGATTTGTTTTTCTTGACAAGTTTTGTATATAATACAGGAGAAATGCTGGGTTAACCACCTCGAATTAAAGGAGCTGTGTTGAAGATGTCCAAACGTTTGATTCCTTACATCACGATGGATGGAAATGCAAAAGAAGCAATCGAATTTTATAAAGAGGCATTGGATGCTCAACTGCTTTTTATTCAAACCTTTGGGGAAATGCCGGAAAACCCCGATTTTCCCATTCCCGCAGAGGTCAAGGAACGTGTGGGACATGCTACCCTTAAAGTGGGTGAGACAGAGCTCATGTTTTCTGATACCTTTCCCGGGTCACCGTTTAGCCGCGGGAATCAGGTGAGCATCTGTATTACAACCGATAGTGTGGAGCAAGCTCAAAAAATGTTTAATGCTCTACAGCAGGGAGGACAGGTGGGAATGCCTTTGCAGGAAACCCATTTTAGTCCAGCTTATGGGAATGTAACAGACAAGTTTGGTGTCACTTTTCAAATGTTCACTGAGGCTCGGTCTTAAGAAATGTAAAACGGCTCGATTCCGCTACTTTAGCGATCTGGCCGTTTTTTTTTCGTGTATGCCCTCGTGCTCAATTCAATAATTATTTTAATATTGTTGAAATAGAAACAAAAATATACTATATTGTATTGTTAATGCACCAACTGGTGGGAGGACAGGCCATGAACAAAGAAGAACAGGTCATAGTGGGTTTCAGGGACTTATTTAACAAGATGGTTTGGCTTAATAAAGATAAGATGGAAAACAGCCTTAAGGGTTATAAGCCTTCTGAAGTACATTGCATCGAATACATTGAAAGAAATGCAGATTCCAACGTGACAAAACTTGCGGAGTCCCTTTATATGACTACCGGTGCCATAAGTAAAATAACTAAGAAGCTTATAAAAAAAGGCATTATCGAAAGCTACCAGAAGCTGGATAACAAGAAAGAAGTCTATTTTAGGCTTACTGAGGAAGGGAAAGTAATCTATAACATCCATGAGGAACTGCACAAAGAGTTTCAAGAGCGGGATAAAGCCGTATTTGAGCAGGTAACCGAAGAACAATTTAACAGTATGATTAGCTTCTTGGAAAAGTATAGTAGGCATTTGGATGCAGAAATAAAAAAACAGGGTATAGATATTAAGACGGAATAAATTTGAATAATGAAAATCAAACCATAGGCAGCCGGGCTCTATTGAGAACGGGCTGTATTTTTTTGTTATTATTTTGTTGCCGAGGAAGCAAAATTGTGATACGATGTTTTTGCTTCCAAGGAAGTGAAATCGAAACCTTTAAGGGGAGAAATGAAGTGTTCAAATGTAGATCACACAATGAACAGAACACAGAACAAACCGTAGATAAACACGCTTTAATATTCGGCCTTATCTCTGTATTTCTTTGCGGAATAGGCTTCAGTATCATAACACCTGTCGTCCCATTCTTAGTGCAGCCTTATACAAGCAGTCCGGGAGAACAAGCTATAGTTGTTACGTTGCTGACCTCTGTTTATGCATTCTGCGTGTTTTTTGCGGCTCCCGTACTTGGCGCTTTGAGCGACAAATATGGCCGTCGTCCATTGCTCTTAGTATGCCTTTTGGGTTCCGCAATTGGGTACTTGGTTTTTGGCATAGGAGGAGCTCTATGGGTGCTATTTGCTGGGCGCATCATAGAAGGGTTAACAGGCGGGAGCATAAGCACGATCTTCGCCTATTTTGCAGACATCATTCCTCCAGAACAGAGAACCAAATACTTTGGATGGGTGAGTGCGGTTGTAGGTATAGGCACTGTCATTGGGCCAACTCTAGGCGGATTACTTGCCAAGTTTGGTTATTCTGTACCCATGTATTTTGGAGCAATCATCACTTTATTGAACGTTGTTTATGGATTCTTTTTTATGCCTGAGAGTCTTGACAAGAAACATAGACTGAAAGAGATTACCTTTGTAAGACTGAATCCATTTACACAGCTTGCAAACCTGCTTTCCATGAAAAACTTAAACAGGCTACTTGTCTCTGCGTTCTTACTTTGGATACCCAACGGATCTTTACAGGCCGTTTTTTCACAATTTACAATGGATACTTTCAGTTGGAAGCCTGCACTAATCGGACTTATGTTTTCAATTATGGGTTTCCAAGACATCATTTCACAAGGTTTCATCATGCCCAAGCTTTTGATAAAACTTAATGATAAACAGATAGCCATTCTTGGAATGGTTTCGGAGATTATAGGTTACAGTCTTATTGCGCTATCTACTTTGTTCTCATTCTATCCTCTTTTTATCGCTGGAATGTTTATATTTGGTTTTGGTGATTCGATCTTTGGGCCTTCATTCAACGGGATGCTCTCCAAGTCTGTCGATTCTAGTGAACAAGGAAGGATTCAAGGAGGTAGTCAATCTATTCAGGCTTTAGCAAGAATGATTGGGCCTATTATTGGAGGTCAAATCTATGTATCACTGGGTCATGCCGCACCCGCTTTTATGGGTATGATCCTTATAGCAGCGGCAATACCAGTTTTATATAAGCGAACGCATGTAAATGAGGATTTTGCAAAATCCTGAAATATGTAAACTATCTACTTTATTTAGGCAATAGGGTTTCAGAACTCAGGGACAAGTTCTGAAACCCTATTTGTTTACAGTTTTACGTAATTGTACTTATACGCCAAAATTAAAATCATCATCTGTCAGCGGCTCTACATTCATCGCCCGCACATAGCCGTTTCCTTTTTTAGAAAAGAAATCATGCTGCTTAGTGTGGGTGCTGATGCCGTTGAATACAATGGGATTAACTTCTTCTTCTTCAAACAGTGGATCAAAGCCCAAGTTCATCATGGCCTTATTGGCGTTGTAGCGCAAAAAGACTTTCACATCGTCTACGAGTCCAATAGGGGTGTAAATTTGCTCGGTGTATTGTTCCTCGTTGTTATGCAAGTAGCGCAGCAAGCCTACCAGCGTCTGGTAAAGATCACGTTGTTCTTCCTCGTCCAATTCTGCATAAATCTCCTGTGCCAATACACCTACGTACACACCGTGAATACTTTCGTCCCGTAAGATCAAATCGATAATTTCGCCACTGCATGTCAGCTTGCCCTGGCCCGCCAGATAAAGAGGGTAGAAGAAGCCGCTATAAAATAAATAGCTTTCTAACAGCACCGACGCTGCCATCGCGAGATACAGGTCTTTCGGTGTGTGGATATTCATATAATACTGACGAATGGTTTCTGCCTTGGTTTGGAGATGTGGATTTTCTTCTACCCAGCGGAATACACCGTCAATTTCTTCCGTGGAAGCTAGCGTTGTAAAGATGCTACTATACGACTTGGCATGAATTTGTTCCATCATCGCCATAAAGCTTAGTACGGCTTTGCGTTGTAGTCCGTCCACATGCTCCATAATTTGCGGCATACCCACGCCGCCTTGAATGGTATCCAGTAGCGTTAGTCCGCCTAGCACCTTCATGTAGGCTTCTTTTTCGATATCACTGAGGGTTACCCAGGACATTTTATCGTCAGACAACGGGATTTCGTCATCCGTCCAAAATTGCATAATGTTCTGGTTCCAGAACATCAGTGTGAAATCATCGTCCGAGCGATTCCAGTTTACAGCTTGTATACCTGTCATTGTTAGCATTCTCCCTTCAGCTTGCGAGATTCCCTGGAAACACACATTGAAATAGTGCAGGCGAATCATCGTATGCTTGACATACGGAAGCTGTATCCGCGAGGGTCTTGTCCAGTCCCGTAAAGGTCTAAACCACACGCTGGATACAGCTTCTAATGCAAAGCATCCATATCTATTTAAAATCTAATTTTTATACTACAGCTTGTTACCATTTATGCTTTAGATGGAGCAGGTGAGACACTCTTCCACAGACAGCTTTTTGGTGCGTGTGTAGTATAACGATTTAAGTCCTTTGTGTGCGGCGTACAGATAGCAACGTGCTAACTGACGCGTAGTCACGTCACTGTTCACATGAAGCACGGTCGAAATTCCTTGGTCCACATGCGGCTGGATTTCTGCAATCAGATCCAGCACTTTGAATTGGTCCATTTGATAAGCAGATTTATAGAAGAACACGTTATCCTTTTGCAAATAAGGCATTGGATAGTAGGTCGTCGAATTGGCATAGGTACGGGTTTCAATCTGCTCAACAATCGGCATAACACTGGATGTTGCATTTTGAATGTACGAAATGCTGGCAGTCGGCGCAATTGCCATACGATAGGCGTGGTACAGGCCATTTTTCATCACATCTGCTTTTAATTTGTCCCAGTCCGCTGTAGTCGGAACATAGATGCCCTTGAATAACTCTTGCACACGTGCAGTTGTTGGACGATAATCTGTGTTCAGGTATCGGTCAAAATATACGCCTGTCGCATAATCCGATTCCTCAAATCCATAAAAGTTTTGTCCAGCCGCTTTCGCGATTTCCATACTCTTTTCGATGGAATGATAGTTCATCGTCATGAAGAAGGTACGGACAAAGTCTTTTGCTTCATTGCTTTCATACGCAATTTTGTTCTTGGCAAAGTAGCCGTGCAGATTCATGACACCCAAACCGACGGAATGCATTTCACGGTTCGCTTTCGCGACACCTGGTGCATTAGCTACTTGGGTCATATCGCTGACCGAAGTAAGAGCAATCATACCCTCGTGAACGGATTCGCGGATTTTGCCATGCTCCATCACATTTACAATGTTCAGAGAAGCCAGATTACAGCTCACGTCCCGGCGGATAGTATCCTGTTGTCCGTAATCTGTAATTTCGGAAGTTTCCTGCAACTGGAAGATTTCCGTGCATAAGTTCGACATCTTGACTTGACCCACGTTTTTAAGAGCATGTGCCTGGTTCGCGTTACTTTTGTTCATGATATATGGATAACCAGACTCCAACTGAATCATGGCAATTTTCGTCAGCATGTCACGTGCGCTCATCGCTATTTTTTTCTTCACCCGATCGTCGGCGAGCAGCGTGTCGTACATTTCATCCAAATCCATGTCGTCCAGATGTGTTCCATAGGCTTTGAACACACTGTAAGGAGCAAATACATGCAGCGGTTCGTTATCTTGAGCCAGCTTGTAAAAGCGATTTGGCACCAGTAATCCAATCGAAAGTGTCTTGAGACGTACTCTTTCGTCAGCATTGATTTTTTTGCTATCCAGGAACTCCAGCACGTCCCATCCGAAAATGTTGTAATAGGCTGCCCCAGAGCCTTTGCGTTGCCCCATTTGATCTGCGTAGGAGAAGCCGTCTTCCATCAGCTTCAGCACAGGCATAATGCCTTTTGCTGCGCCTTCTACGCCTTTAATCGCTTCGCCGCGTGCCCGCAGCTTCGACAGGTTAACGGCAACACCGCCCCCGATTTTGGACAACTGCATGCAGGTGTTCAGCACATAGTTGATCGAGTTCAGGGAGTCGTCCATTTCGAGCAGGAAGCAGGATACCAATTCCCCACGGCGGCTTTTGCCTGCATTCAGGAACGTTGGTGTCGCTGGCTGGAGACGTTGCTCCATCATCGAGCGAGACAACAGGCGTGCCGTATCGGCGTTACCGCGTCCTAAATGCAGCGCGACAGCAGCAACCCGGTCAGGGTAATGTTCCAGATAGACTTTACGGTCGTTACTCTTCATTGCATAGTCGGTATAAAACTTGGATGCTGCCATATAGGAAGGAAATTTAAAATTATAGCTATGAGTGATATGGAAAATATCATTAATTTCGTCAGCCGTGTAGCTGTTATAGAAATTTTCGTAATAATCATTCTCAATCATATACAGCACTTGAGCGGCTGTGTCAGCAAACTTCAAACTCCGTTCCTGAACTTCCTTCATAAACTCTGCTACAGCCTCTTGGTCTTTTTCCAATTGGAAAAAGCCGTCTGTATCGCGTTTCATCAACATGTTGTTCAATTCAATATGCCGCAACTCGGCTCACCTCCTGTTTAAAACGCTCTACATCTCCGAACGTTCCAGATAATTCAAATTTACTAATCACGGGGACATTATAATGATCGGCAATCAAATCCGCACTTTTGGCAAATTTCTCACCCCAGTTACGGTTGCCGCTTGCAGCTACACCAACAAGGTTTTGAGCATTCTTTTTCAAAAAGGAAGATACCCTCTCAGGTATCTGCCCAAACCCAGTTGTATATGTAATAAGTACGTAAGGTTCTTCTATAGTCATTTGCTCCTCGATCTGAACCGCTGGAAGCTTGAGCTTGTTTATAAATCTTTTTACATTGCCGGTCTTGGAATCATATGCAATCAGCATGGTATGCAACCTCCTTAAACATTTAACGAAAAAAGAAAACGGCATTGCCTGGGATCTATTATAGATGGAATCCCTTGCTGGCTGCGCCATTTAAGATTTTTGACTCTATATTTACATGTATTTTCATACCTGTATCTTCAAGATATCGGGCATAAATACGTTTTTTACACTATATTTAGAGTACATTCTCTATTTTATATCTATATATAGTTTTGTCAATCGGTCTAGAGGGGATCAGAGGACCCAGATCGGGTAGAAGTCCAAGCGGGGTGCGGAAAAGAGCGAAAGAACTTTTTTTTCGTAAGTATGTTAAAAAAGTATTGGAGTTTTTGAGGGTGAAGATGTACGATTTGTCAATGGGCAATTGAATGGAAAATTTACATTTTACTGTAGAAAGGATGAAGTGAATGGGAAGTGATTCTATGGAAGTTCAATCGTTTAATACGATCTTTTTTATCGTATTTGGACTCATTGCTTTTGTAATGATTATGGGAATTGTCAAAACGATCGGAGCGGGCCTGTCCAATCAAGCAGCCGAACGGGTACAACGTTCATGTAAGGTTGTGGATAAACGGACGAGAGTGCGTGGGGGATCAGGCGATTTTTCAGCTTCGACCTATTATTATATCACCTTTGAGTTTGACGGGGGTGAGCGTAAGGAGCTGGAGGTGAAGGATAGGGACTTTGGTATGATTGTGATCGGGGATCGTGGGGAGCTTCATTATAAAGGTACACGTTTTCTGGAGTTTGTGAGAGTAATGGAAGCATAAAGGTGCTTAAACAAATACATAATCGGAGGGAAGATTACGATGCCGCATATCATTGGAAAACGAGTTGTATTGAGAGAATACCGTCAAGAGGATATACCAGATATCCGAAAATGGGTCAATGACCCGGAAATCACACGTGGTTTAAGCGACGTGTTTATCTATCCGCATTCACAGGTGAATAGTGAATCTTTTGTACAGATGATGATTGACGGCAACCCCGAGATCAAAGGTTTTGTCATTGCGCATAAAGACACCCTGGATTATATCGGACAACTGGACTTATTTAAAATCAACTGGGTGAATCGGCACGCCACCCTTGGAATTGTGATCGGGCGTGACGGTGATCTAGGCAAAGGTTATGGACGGGAAGCGATCCGGTTGTTACAAAAATTTGCATTTCATACGCTGAACCTGCATCGGCTGGAGCTGGAGGTCTATGCGTTCAATGAACGTGCACACCGTTGCTATTTGGCCAGCGGCTTCAAGGAGGAAGGGCGGCTGCGGGAAAAGCTATTCAGGGAAGGGCGATACTATGACATTATTCAGATGGGGATTTTGCGAAGTGAATATGAGGCTGCACAGCAAGCGACGGAATCCTGAGAGTGCAACCTCATAAGCTATATTACTCCGTCAGCTTTCTTCAATTTTTTATGAGTGAAATCACGGGGACTACGCTCATCCTTTTTTTATTAGCTAAAGGACTTTCTTTGCAGAGTGCGAACTTCTTACTGGTTGTATTCTTTGTAAGTATTTTTCTGTTTGAGATACCCACGGGGGCTATTGCAGACAAGTATGGAAGAAAAATCTCTGTTATTTTGGGACTTTGTTGTTTTCTAGCCTATAGTGTATTGTTCGTTTCGACAGATCATATCGGGGTGCTTGTGTTTGCGCAAGTCTTTGGAGGTCTGGCTATATGTTTACAATCAGGTTCGTTGGAATCATGGGTTGTGGAAAATAGTGATAAGCCCATGGAAGTTCTTTTTACAACCTCTAACAGTATACAGTACATTTCAGGATTTATTTGTGGTCTGTTGGGGGCCTTTCTCGCAACTTTTAACTATTCACTTCCATGGGCGGTTAGCATTTTATCTATTATTGTATGCATTTTTCTATGTTTCTTTTATATGGATGAGGAGAATGTTGCACATCGAAAGACGTCTAATACTCGCATTAAAACGATTATCGGAGAAAGTGTCCGTATCGGTTTTGAAAATAAGTCTATCTGGATTGTGTTTATGATAGGCTTATTTATCAGCTTTTCGAACTCGGCGGGGAATACATTCCAACAGCCACGTCTGGTTGGCCTTTCTGAACAAGGGATTTGGATTATGGGGTTTATCAAGGCAGGGTATTCACTATGTATGACTTTGGGAAGTTACCTGGTTCGAAAGCTAGGCGCACGATTCAGTGATGTACATATACTCATGTATGCCTGCGGCATGATTGGGATATGGCTCATTTTAGCCGGTGCATTCAACACATTTTATCCTGTACTGCTTACCTTTTTGATCTATGAAATTGGGCGCGGCATGTACCCGGTTGCCAAACAAATTTTTCTGAACAAAAGAATCTCTAATGAGTATCGTTCTACACTACTATCTTTGGATTCTGCGATTTCACAATTAGGCATGTGCATAGGTTTAATCGTGACAGGGACCATCAGTCGTAATTTTACGGATTTGTCTTCCGATCAAACACCTATTCAAATATCTTGGGTGATGTGTGGCGGGATTGCGTTGATTCCTATCATTTTATTGTTTTACGTCAATCGTGTATCAGGGAAAAGTAATTCTTGGAAAGAAAAAGAAACCAAACAGAATATGTAATGTAAAAGTTAATGTAGAAGGGCTGAACAGCATGGTCTGTCAGCCCTGTAATATTTCATTAAAAAGGCAAACCCTATTTTTCGCCGTACCACAGTTTCAGCCGATTTTGAATTAGGCCAGTGTAGATTTCTTCAGCCTTTGGCACACCCGCCTGATCCAGCTCTTGGAGCATGCGGTCATACACAGCGTCGAACTGATCTGGCTTGGCGAGTACGGCCTCAGGAATGCGTTTGCGTACAATGTCCTGCGACTTTTGATAAATAACATTGTAATTCGTATTGGTCGGAACAGGCATGTTGTAGGCAGCCCCCCACTCTTTTACCGGAAAATCTTTTTCGTTCGGGAACAGGTCTTTCCACGTATGGGCTTTGTATGCCTGAAGGGACTCTTTCTCGGCTTGACTATAATTTTCGGTAATCATCTCCGGATAATTGGTTGTGTAATAATTGCCCGAAGGGTCCTTCACGCTATCGCCGTAATGTGGACCCCATATCCAGTACAAACCGATACCTGACTCTCTGCTAAAAGAAGCGTTATCGGTGTTCTTACGTTGTTGCACATCCGCCGGAATGACTCGTTTGCCATTCTCTACGTTGTAATGCTGGCCTTCAATTCCCCAATTACGTAAAATTTGTCCTTCGTCGGAGGCCAGAAAATCCAGAAACTTGATAGCTCGCACCGGATTTTTACATGAGGTTGTAATTCCGATCCCGGATGCGGTATCGAAGCCGATGGGCTGGAGGGAATGGTCCTCGTATTTCTCATTTAAAGTGACTGGAAAATGGGCGTAAGTGAATTCATCCTTACCTGCTGCTTTGAGCGCATTTTCGGCATCTTGATAGTTCCATTCCTGATCAATGAGTCCGATGACACGGCCTGCGGCAATTTTGGACTTGTACTGATCACTTTTTTGCACAAAAGTATCCTTATCCAACAGTCCTTCATTGTACATATGGTTCAACCAACGGAAATATTCACGTTCTTCTGGGCGCTTGTAGTGAAGAATGGCTTTGTGTGTTTTAGGATCAATATAATATTCGCCATCGTCGGGTCCACCTGTAGCAGTAACAGCCGGGTTTGTCACTGTAATTTGAATTTTCCAGTCCTCGGCATCGAGTGATAGGGGGATGGTTCGCTGTCCATTGGTGGTTGGATATTTGGCGACATAATCTTTAAGTGCTTTTTCAAAATCTTGAACGGTGCGGATTTTAGGGTATCCGAGCTTCTTAAGTGCCTGGTGCTGGATTTCGAAGCCGGCTTGTGCATCAAACGCAATGTGATCCACACCCAGATTGGTCGGGATCGTGTAGATGGCTGGATCTTCACTACTATATTTAATACGATTAAAATAGTCTCCATACACTTTCTTAATGTTAGGGCCGTATTTGTCAATGAGGTCGGTTAAGTCAATGAGTGCCCCGGCATCGACTAACTTGCCAATGTCTGATTTAGGGTACACGAGATCTGGATACTCTCCGCTCGCTGCCATTAAAGCAAACTTTTCCTCGCCTCGACCATTGACAGCATGTTCGGCATTTAGCGTAACGCCCGTTTTCTTGATAATTTCCTGTCCGACAGCATCCTTCATGTTGTTCCAGTTAGAGCTGGAATCACCGCCAAAGAAAGTAAATGTAATGGGACTGGTGTCATTAGGATCTTCCTTTTCTGCCTTACCGTCTGTTCCATTCGCACAGCCCGTTGTAACGAGCAGCAGCAAAGACAGGAGTAGAATAGAGCTCTGTCGTACCGACCTGTTCATGAACATTTGCAAATCCCCCTTAATAAGTATGATTTACACAATGTAAGTGCTTTCAATAGTAAATTGTAGGAAATAAAGAACCTCACGTCAAGCCATTTATAATTGTTTGTTATGCAGTTTGTTTTTTTATTAAGCAAACATATTTTAATGAAAAGTGTGGATTTGTGTAAATCCATCGTTTGATGATCTAAAACAAAGTATGCTACGATGGTACCAGTTTATAGGCATACCTGTATATTTAGAAGACTAAGGTAGAAAAAGATTTCGAATAGGGTTGGGTGAGGAGATGCGTGGAAAAGTAACATTGCAGGAAATTGCGGATGCGGCGGGTGTTTCAAAGTTTGCTGTTTCGCGTGCACTGTCAGGCAAACCCGGTGTAAGTGAAGAGACGAGGGCGCTGCTGGTTAAGCTTGCTGCCCAGATGGGCTATTTTCGCAGTCATCCCAAAATGACTGGGATAGAGCCTCGGGACACAGATGCCAGAGAATGGTCGGGTACGGTGCTGGTGTTATTTCCAAATATTCGGCACCAGAACAGGGAATCCAGGTACTGGGGACCTGTATTTGAAGGGATTTCCGAGCGTCTGAACCGTAAGGGGATGGATATGATCACGTTAACGGAGCCCTCGACTGAGGATATGTTTTCTCTACTGAACCCGGAGGCGATTAAAGGGATTATCACAGTAGGGACAATTTCAACTTCGTTGTTGCTGAACATTTATCGGATGGGTATTCCGGTCGTCATGGTAGATCATTGGGATTCTGCATTTTTAAGTGATACGGTGTTTACAGATAATCGCACATGCATGAGTAAATTAATGAAGGATTTGCTGTGTAGGGGCTATACCCGCTTTCAGTTTGTGGGTCATATTGATGACGCTCACAGTTTCTACGAACGCTGGGAAGCTTGTCGTTCTACACTGGAAATGAGCGGAGTAGAATTGCGACAAAATAAAGCCCTTCTTCACGGAGGAGCGCAGGCGCTTGCTGAGGAAATGGACAAGTTGTCTGAGGACAAACTGCCTGAGGTTTTTGTATGTGCTAATGATGTGACTGCTGCGCAGGTCGTGGATGTGCTGAAAGAAAAGGGGATTGACGTTCCGAGGCGTTGCGGAGTGACCGGGTTTGACGATACGAATGAACAAATGCCAATTTATGCCACGGTGAGAGTGGATAAGGAATTGCTGGGAATGCGTGCAGTGGACCAATTGTTGTGGCGCATAACGAACCCGAACTCGCCTGTCGAGAAAAAGTTGCTACATGCTGAGCTATTCATACGGGAAGTTCATGCACCCCGGATCAGTCGGGAAAATGATGACCGTGAGCGTCCCATCAGCACAATCACATATAGTTAATGTCCAGATACGTGTGTGACACCATACATCGTGAAGACAAAGGAGGTCGCTTTTAGCCTGTTTGGGGCAGAGGGCGACTTTTATTTTGTATTTTGTCACTTGTTCCAAAAAAACAATTGACTACTTTGTTAGCTTAATGTTATTTTTGTTATGTTACTGACGAATCCAGATGTTCCCAATCATGCTTATAGGGAGGCTTGTGACGATGGTTAATGTGATAGGGTTGGATGGCTGGAGGTTTAGAGAAGCACAAAGTGATGAGTGGCTCAGCGCGAAAGTGCCGGGTTGTGTGCATACCGATCTTTTACGACATGGCAAAATTCCTGATCCGTTTATGGGTATGAACGAGATGGAGGTACAGTGGATTGATAAGCAGGATTGGATATATGAAGCCCATTTTGAGATAAATGCAGATCAGCTTCAATGTCAATGTGTAGAGTTGGTGTTGGAAGGTCTGGACACATACGCGGATGTAAAAGTGAATGATCAATCTGTCTTGTCAGCCAATAATATGTTTCGAGTATGGAGACGGGATGTGAAGGCATTGGTTCAGCAAGGGGAAAATCGGCTAGAAATCAGTTTTCGTTCTCCGATTGCTGAAGATGTACCCAAGCTGGAAAGCTTAGGTTATGGACTCCCTGCACCCAATGATCAGTCCGAAATAGGTGGTTTGTCCGATAAAAAGGTAAGCGTTTTCGCACGTAAAGCTCCTTACCACTATGGTTGGGATTGGGGACCGAGGCTGGTGACGAGCGGTATCTGGAGAGAGGTTCGGATCGAGGCTTGGTCCGGTCTGATCGTGAGAGACTTGTTTATTCGACAGGACG
Organism: Paenibacillus sp. SEL3; assembly: GCF_054602585.1. Classification (NCBI taxonomy): domain Bacteria; kingdom Bacillati; phylum Bacillota; class Bacilli; order Caryophanales; family Paenibacillaceae; genus Paenibacillus; species Paenibacillus sp. SEL3. The sequence continues at coordinate 5,201,238 of NZ_CM137725.1, forward strand.
AAGTGAGTTCGGCAGGGGCTAAACTCATGGCAGTGGTAGAGATCGAAAATGCAGATGAGATTAGAGATGCCGAGTTGCGTATTTCTGCTGACGGCAAAGTGTGGTCCAAGCCAGTTCGGCTGCTGAAGGGGAAGCAGACAGTGGAGCTGGAGCTGGAGATGAAGAAGCCGAAGCTGTGGTGGTGCCGTGGACTGGGGGAGCCGCATCTATATACGTTTGTGGCCGAATTAGTGGAACAAGAACAAGGAGCTGTAATCGCGGAAAAATCAGTAAAAACGGGACTGCGTTCCATCCGTCTTGTACGGGAACGGGATGCAGCAGGAGAGAGCTTTTATTTTGAGCTGAACGGAATTCCGGTGTTTGCAAAAGGGGCTAACCATATTCCGAATGACAGCTTTGTCACTGAAGTTACGATGGAACGATATCGGTATGAAATTGCCAGCGCAGCCGCCTCGAATATGAATATGTTGCGAGTGTGGGGTGGCGGTATATATGAACAAGACGTATTTTATGAGCTTTGTGATGAATACGGTTTGCTCGTGTGGCAAGATTTTATGTTCGCTTGCAGTATGTACCCAGGCGATGAAGATTTTATAGACAATGTGGCACAGGAAGCCGAGGACAATATCAAGCGGCTGCGTAATCATCCCTGTATTTCCTTATGGTGCGGCAACAATGAGATCGATTCTGCGTGGGCGCATTATGAAGAGAATGGAGGCTGGGGCTGGAAAAAGAACTACACACCTGAGCAACGGGAACGCCTGTGGGATGATTATGAAATGCTCTTTCATCGGATTCTACCGGAGGTGGTACGCACCTGGTCAGCGCAGACAGCATATTGGCCCTCCTCCCCGCTAATTGACCTGACGAGGGATCGGAACCAGCATGCCCATCGGTCTTCAACTGCAGGCGATGTTCATTATTGGGGTGTATGGCACGCGTCTGAGCCGTTTGAGAATTATCATGTACATGTGGGCCGTTTTATGAGTGAATATGGTTTTCAGTCTTTTCCTGAATACAAGTCCGTTCGTACTTATGCGGAAGAGAAGGATTTGGAACTGGAATCTGCGGTGATGCTGGCACATCAGAAGAACGGTGCGGGCAATCGTCTGATTAAAGAATATATGGAGCGGTACATGCGAGAACCAAAGGATTTTACGAGTTTTCTTCCCATGAGCCAAATTTTACAGGCAGAAGCAATGAAAGCAGCTATAGAGGCGCATCGTCGTCACAAGCCTTATTGCATGGGAACATTATACTGGCAAATGAATGATTGCTGGCCCGTTGCCTCCTGGTCGAGTATGGACTATTTTGGTCGTTGGAAAGCGCTCCAATATACGGCTAAGCGTAGCTTTGCCGATGTGTTGTTGAGTGCAACAGATACAGAACAGGGGAATAAGGCACTACATCTGGTCAACGATACACTAGAGCCGATATCAGGTACGTTGCGGCTGACGCTTTTGCATATCCGAAGCAGCCAGGCTGTTCGTGAAGAGAATGTTAAGGTAAAGCAACCAGCAGGTGGTGCAGGAATTGTACATATACTGCCTATCGACAAATGGCTGAGTGGCCTGAACCGTGCGGAGCATATGCTGGTCGCGCGTCTGACGCAGAATGGTGAACAGGTGACCTCCAGTGAAATTTATTTTGCAGACACGAAAGAGATGGATTTACCGCAGGCAAAAATTGAAGTGACAGAGATTCAGGGAAGCGATGCTAGCAGATTCATGCTGTGTTCGGATGTACTTGCCAGACACGTGTGGCTATCGGCAGAGCAGGAAGGTATTTTCAGCGACAACCATCTGGATCTAGCTCCCGGTATTCCAAAAACAGTGGAATTTTTGGCTTTGCACAACGGTTCATCGGCATTTGTGGCAGCTGCGCCGGGTACATTGGCAGTACATTCATTAGTCAATTGGATACAAGGTTAGACAACAGTAAAAGCTTATCCGTCTTTAAGTAGATGATGGATAGGCTTTTTTTATAATATAAATTTATTTTTGTGATATGTGGAGCGATTTCATAATGTTCATATACATAACAAAAGAAGGCTTGGGAGCTGAGTGATAACAGATCATTTGTAAGAAATTTATCTATTCAGCATCTAACTGTTGGAATATAAAAAACATATGGGCGGCCGAGAACTTGTAGAGGAAATCCGTCAGTTGGGCTTTAGCAGGGTGGAGCTGAATTATAACATTACCCGGGAAATGCTAACGACGATTGAGCCTATGATTGAGCGGGGGAAAATCGGCATATCGAGTGTGTACAATACATTTCCTCATACACCAGATCCGGATTACGGCACGAATTCCGTTCTGCTCGGGTTTGACGATGAAACCAAGCGACAACGTGCGATAGAGCTGCTGGTGCAATCTGTGGAATATGCGCATCAGTACGGAGCAAAAGCGGTAATTGTGCATCCCGGACGACGGATGGCGAATGGACAGAGCGCAGCAACGGAATTTATAATGCCGTTAGCGATATTATGCTAATTCATGCTGCCCGAATTTTAAAACTACCGGAGCTACGCCTTTACCTGTGAGTGAAGTCTAAAACACAGTATGCATCTATTTTTCGGGGATGAGGTCAATTCCCAAAGAATAGATGTTTTTTAATGTTCATTTATGCAGAGGTGGAGCGCTTCCATTGAGCTTGAAGCCATTGTGGTGTACACTGTCCAGAACAGGTGTAAATTGGAACGTCAGGAAGGCAGGACGGTTACAAGGAGGGAAAGACACGTATGTATGCCCGTTTAAGATCGTTAAATTATCCAGTAAAACTTTATGTTTTTTTAACACTGGCCTTATGCTCCGTAATCAGTACATTGTGGATCATTAACGTGCGACTGCCCTCAGGGGGCCGCCCTTATCTTTTTATTTGGTGGAATATGATGCTGGCCTGGATTCCTATGCTGTTGACGCTGCTGCTTGATGTAATGTATAGCTCGTGGAGGCGAGGAACGAGGACTTTTTTACTCTGGGTCACGGGGGCGGCATGGCTTTTCTTTTATCCCAATACACCCTATTTGATCACAGATTTGCTGCATGTATTCGCCAGATATCCGTTTCTCGGGGAGCAACGTTTCTGGGGAAATCCGTATTTTTGGAATCATGTATTGGGGATGCTGCTGGTAGCCATACTTGGCCTGACAATGGGATTTGTATCACTCGAATCCGTACGACAGTTGGTACAACGTGCACGTGGTGGGCTTGTTAGTTGGCTGTTTATGATGGCGGTACTCTTGTTGAGCAGCCTGGGTATTTATATTGGCCGTTTCTTTCGAGGGAACACATGGGATATTGTTTCTGCGCCTTCTCAACTGTATGCACAGGTATCTTCCATATGGGCAGACTCCTTGCAACGTACTCATTTTGTGGAGTTTAGCGGGATGGTATTCGTTATTTTGCTCGTCAGCTATGTATCCACGATGTGCGTAGTCTGGATGGGGAACAGCCGCCAGGACGAATGGCGTCGTTGGTGATTTTGTTGTAACTGAGTGGCTGAATATCATCATAAATATAAAAACAAAGGAGGAATAGCTACAATGAACGGACAGAATCGATCCGACATCCGCGCTGGTCTTCAGGTAGATATTGTACTTAAAAAGGATCAGCCTACCGGTAAGTTGACGCGAGGAACGGTGAAAGATATTTTGACCAATTCCCCACGTCATCCGCATGGAATCAAAGTGCGTCTGACAGACGGACAGGTTGGGCGTGTCAAACATATCGTAACGAACGAAGGCTAGAGCTTTGGGCTGAGGAGGAATGACGATGAACCAGGCAACGGCATGGTCTAAAAATGATCGCTACCCGCTTGTTTTACTTGTATTGCTGGCGCTTGCCCTCATTTGGTCTTTGATTCGCCCGGCGGATTATTTTACATGGGTACTGGAAGTTCTCCCAGCAGTTTTAGGAGCTGTACTGCTGGCGGCTCTGTACCGAAGATTTCGGTTTACCAATCTGGTATATACCCTAATCTGGCTGCACGCATTGATCCTGATTGTGGGCGGACATTATACCTATGCCGAAATGCCACTGTTCAACTGGATTCGGGACACGTTCGGACTGGAGCGCAATTATTATGATCGACTTGGGCACTTTGTACAAGGTTTTGTACCTGCACTCATTGTCAGGGAAGTGTTGTTGCGTAAAACGGCCTTGGGAAGCGGGAGCTGGCTCACTTTCCTCACGGTTAGTGTGTGTCTTGCGATCAGCGCTGTATACGAGTTGATTGAGTTTGCTGTAGCCAAGGCAACGGGAACAGCAGCAGAAGCTTTTCTGGGCACACAGGGGGATGTATGGGACACCCAATGGGATATGCTTCTTGCGTTCATCGGCGCTTTGACCGCAGTGATTTTGTTGAGTGGGGTACATAACAAGCTGCTGAAACAATTAAGGTATTAGCAAAGGCTTTTCTTCTTTTATCTGCAATTGTAGTTAGACGGGGAAATAGTTAAGCTGATGAAGGGTGGTTACAGAATGCGTGAAGGAGCATTCTCTAACCACCCTTTAGCATCTGTAGCTATGAAGTCCTCAGAGTTACATTCGCCTCATGGGATGGCTGTCAAGATGGAGGGTCGCTGCGTCCATGTAGCTGTCCAGTAGCCGTTCAAAAATACGGTCCCATGTCTGCTCCAGACTGTAGGCTCTACCAGTTCTGGATATAGCATCGCGAAGTGAGGCGTCCTCATACAACAGGTGTACAGCTTTGGCAAAGGCAGAGGCGTCCCCAGCAGGACACAATAGCCCCGTTTTTCCATGGATTAGATTATCTTTTACCCCGCCTTCATTGGCACCGACCACAGGTGTACCGCTCGCCATAGCCTCCAGTACTACGTTGCCGAAGGTTTCCGTGGTGGAAGGGAAGAGAAATACGTCGGCTGCGGCGTAGAGTTCAGCTAATTCCGGCCCTTTCACAAAACCAAGCCAGTGGAGTGCATGCTCCGGCACCCCTATATCCGCTGCAGTTTTGACCTTATATAATGGACCATCTCCTGCAATGACCAGCACAGAGGCTGCGCGGACGTCGTCAGGTAACTGGAGGTAGGAATCCAGTAACGTGTCTATCCCCTTTTCTGGTGCAAGCCTGCCCACATACAAAATAACAAATGCATCTGCATGAACGTCCCATTTCTTCCATACTGCATGACGGTCCACCTTTGGTTGAAATCGGTCGGTATCAATGCCTCTGCTCCAGATTTCGAGCTGCCCCATTCCTTTATTGCGCAACAATTCCATGGTTGATTGAGAGGGGACATATACCCTTTCGCAATGTCTATGAAACCAGAGCATGTATTTCCATAACGCAGGTTCAAGCCAGCGAAGCTTGTAATATTCAAGGTATTTATCAAAGTGGGTGTGATATGAGGCAACGAGTGGAATATGGTGTTTGGCTGCGTAGCTTGTTCCATACAGGCCAAGGTTAAACGGAGTAGCGACATGAATCAAATGCGGGGAAAAGGCTGACAGACGCTCGTTGATCTGTTTGGCGTTGGGGATCGCAAGTCTGCATTCCCGGTACAACAAAAAGGGAATACTTCGAAATCGCTCTACACCCGGCCCAGAGGGCAGATGATGGTCTGCCTCCGGTGCGAAGACGAGCGTAGATACTCCATGTGTCTCCAGATAGCCAATCCATCGTTCCAGGGTCAGAGCAGCGCCATTCACGTCAGGCGTATACGTGTCCGTAAATAATGCAACTCGAAGCATGCCTTCATTCCTCCTCCGCCATTCTCATTTATCCTATGACGTTCCAAGGGAGTCCGCTTGGAGGCTCCGGCTTTTATTGTGTCATGATTTTGTTTACGGGCCTGCCGGGTTTTGTAAAAGCTGGCTCGCGGACGGACGCTTTTCTCGAAACATCCTGTAATAGACGAGGGAGGACAAAATATAGAAAACACCTGTCATGCTAAATGTGATGGCATAGCCCCAGTAGTTGCCATAAGTTGTAACCAGATAGGCTTGTACAGATCCCATACCTGCGGTGCCTAGCATCCAGGTCGTCTGGAGAATGGAGTTGGCAATGCCACGATTTTTATCTGACACACGTTCGACGAGAATGGCGGTTTGCAGCGGATTAGCTGCATTCATGAGCGCTTGCCTGAATAGAAAGCTGATCGAAGCGATCCATAGTACGTTTGTAAAGCCTGTAATGAGAAGGAACGGTAGCGAAAGCAGTTGGAAGCCAACTACAGCTCTGACTAGACCAATTCGGCTGCCGAGGGTAGGTCCGATCAACATGGAGAGGATGGTCATGAGCTGGCCGAGTGCAATCAGTAAACTCATTGCGCTGAGCGATACGGAGAAGCGGTTCGTAAAATACAAATTAAGATACGGGATGACCAGACCTGAACCCAGTCCAAGAAAAAACTGGGCCAGAACAAATTGTCCAATAATCCGGCGATCAGAAGAAGCAGTAGGTGTCTCCGAGGCAGGGATATCGGATGTAATGTACGGCGTCTGTACTTGTTCTGTTTGAGATGAAGATTCGGCAGGAGCTGGTGCTTCTACGGTTGCCGTAGTTTTTGTGATAAACAATAGAGGAATAAAAGCAGTCAATGTTGCCATTCCTCCAAGGAACAGAGCAACCCGCAGACTGGATAGCGGTGTGATTCCCCACGTCTGCAGCCCATCTGCAAGTACGCCACCCCCGAAGCTGCCCAGGACCTGAGCTGCCAATACAAGAGCCGAGTAATAGCTGAATATTTTTAAGCGTTGGGCTTTGCTTATGCTTTCTGCTAAAAAGGGCACAGCTAGTACCTGAATAAAGGCGGCGAATATACCTGAGATTACGGCAAATACCAACATGCTTCCGCTGGTATCTGTAAAGGTACGGGCGAGAAAGGCCAGGCCGCTGAATAATGCACCGATGACCAGCATATTTTTGCGGCTCGTCCGATCCCCCAAAAATCCGACCGGAATGAACAGCAACGCCGTCGCCAGCGCCTGCATGCTGACCACCCGGCCGTTCATATCATCATCAAAGCCAAGCCCTTGGATATACAGGTTATACAGTACAGAAAACATTCCCGTGCCCATCTGGTACAACAGATTGGCCATAAAAAACAATCGGATATTACGCGGCCACTTTCGGGGCTCTTCTAACATTTTGCTAGTCCATGACACGATGAGTTCCTCCTGTGACGTGTTGCAAATAAGTTAATACTGTTGATATGTATTCTATCAGGAACTGTACATTTCATAAATATTCCTGATCTTCGCTTGTTTTGGGTAATAATAAAGCATGGACTTTACATTGAATTTTCATTATAGTAATTCGGTATGAATAAATTTGAAAGGTAAGCAGGAGGGATGGCTTTGGCTTTTGGAGCACGGGTGTTGAAAACGGGAATTGCAGTGACGCTCGCCCTTTTTCTGAGCACGCTTTTGAACACCCATTCGCCTGTGGGGGCAGCGATAGCCGCTATTTTTGCCATGCAACCGTCGATATATAGGTCGTGGCGTTATTTCTTGGATCAACTCCAAACAAGCACACTAGGTGCAATCATGGCATTGCTGGGCGGAATGGTATTTTCGAATGAGCCGATTGCAGTCGGACTCGTATGTGTATTGGTACTTATGATATGTCTGAAAATAAATATGGCTGATACGGTTGGATTGACACTCGTGACCGTTGTTTCTGTAATGGAAGCCTCAGGGGACTGGAAATTTGCGGTGACTCGATTTGCGCTCACTTTGATTGGAATTGTGTCTGCTTTTGTCATCAATGTTAGCGTTTTTCCCCCGAAACCGAAAAGGCAGTTTATCAATCAGATTCAAAATGTATTTAACAGTATGTCCTTGTTGCTGCGCACTGCCATTTCCGATGAGATTAAGGAGTCTGTCTTTAAAGAGGAAAAAGGAAATCTGGAGGGAGCTATTAAATCCCTTTCGGACAAATATCATTTGTTCGAGGAAGAGCAGAAGAAGCTCAAGCGCTCCAAGTTTAGTCAAACGAGACAAATGGTAGTATACAAACAAATGCTCGGAAGTTTACACAAAGGATATGAGGTACTAGATGCGGTGGAAAGGCACTACTTCCAGTCTTTACGGCCAAAGGGAACGGATGCTTTTTTTGACAGTCATCTGGAGTTGCTGATTCGTTTTCACGAGCACGCTCTACTGAAATTCGAAAATAAGCTAAAACCGAACGAGGACGAAAGTGAATTGTTCCAGCAGGCGAACGGCGAATTTATGAAGCATGCGATTACACGTTTTGACCATTGTCAGGAAGGAATGCTGCGGCTTTCTATTGTGGCTGCGGCGATGTACGACTATGGTCACCAGCTGGAGAGGTTGAGCAGATTGGCCGATCATATTCATCCTGTGGAAGAGAGCAGATAGGCGAATTTCCAAAAAGAAAAGCGACCGCATTCATCAATCAGATGAAACGGTCGCTTTTTTATGTAATGAATTCAAGTATGTCAGAACAGGTTAATAGAAGGTTGCCAGAACGCACAAAAAAAGCCCGCTGGTTGCGAACAGGGACTGAACTTGCTACAATAGAGAATGCTCTGTTTTATGGTAAAACCATATGCATAAATTGTGAGTTACACTTCTTTTTACATTATAGCATGCTTCAAAGGATTAGTCAATTTTCCCGGATCAGGGGGATGCCGCGGGTATGTCCGGGTCCATAATAGAGCATAGTTTGTACGCAAGGGAGCCCTGCGTGGAGCAGGAGGAAACGGAACAGGAGCGATGCCAGTGACTACTGAACAGCAATGGAATGAAGAACAACGAAGAGTAGAAGATGTGACCGCAGTAATTAGCGGGCGTATTCGGAAGCTAGAGACAGAGGTTGGTTCTGTGCGCGGAGATGTCGTCGATATGCGTAAAGACTTCTGGGATGAGGTAACGATCAATTTCAGTGAGGCGGATGATGTGGGCGAGACGTCCACCAGTTTGCGTCAGCAGTCTGAGATTTTGTCTGAGCGGGAACGAAGACACAAGCATTCCACAGAGGCGTTAGGTCGTTTGAAAAAGTTGCTTGATTCACCGTATTTTGCACGCATTGATTTTGCTGAGGAAGGGCAGACTGCGGAACGTGTTTATCTGGGGATTGCCTCCCTGCTTGATAATCAAGATGAGGAATTTCTGATCTATGACTGGCGTGCGCCTATTTCCAATCTTTATTACGATAACATGCCGGGTCCCGCTTCTTATAAAACTCCGGCAGGGGAGATGGAAGGAGAGCTCACGCTTAAGCGTCAATTCTCGATCCGTGATGGACAGATCCGTTTTATGTTCGATACAGGGGTGACGATTGGAGACGAACTTCTTCAAGCCGTATTGAGTCGCAGCTCGGATGCTCAAATGAAAAGTATTGTCGCTACCATTCAAAAGGAGCAGAATCGCATTATCCGTGATGATCGAAGCCGGATGCTCATTGTTCAGGGGGCGGCAGGAAGTGGCAAAACCTCTGCAGCGCTTCAGAGAGTAGCGTATTTGCTGTATAAGTATCGGGATCGCTTGCGAGCGGATCAGGTCGTGTTATTTTCGCCAAACCCGATGTTTAACAGTTATGTTTCGACGGTATTGCCTGAATTGGGTGAGGAAAATATGCTTCAGGCCACGTTTCAGGAATATTTGGAGCGGCGTTTGGGCCGGGAGTTTCAGTTAGAAGATCCCTTTGAACAGCTGGAATATGTGCTTTCAGCGTCGTTACTGCCTGGGTATGAAGCCAGGATGGAAGGTATCCGTTTTAAATCGTCTAAGACGTTCTTACATGTGATTACAGGCTACAAGGCGTATTTGGAGCAGGAGGGCATGCGTTTTAAACCCATCCGCTTTCAGGGACGTGAGGTGGTTTCAGTAGAGCAGATGGCACGCAAGTTTTATGAATTCGACTCTACGGTGCGACTGGCGAATCGATTGGAACTGCTGCGGGATTGGATGCTTAAAGAGCTGGCCCGCTTTGGTAAGGAAGAATGCTCCGCCCCATGGGTGGATCAACAGATGGATCTGATGGAGCCGGAGGATTATCAGCGTGCCTATAACCGTATGCGCCGTAAATCCAAGAATAAGGGCGATACTTTCGACGATTTTGCACGTGAAAGAGAAATATTGGCGCGTATGGTGGTCAGTGACCGCTTAAAGCCTCTGCGCAAATGGATTAAGGCGCTTCGCTTCGTAGATACGACCCGGCTCTACAGCGAGCTGTTTATGAATGAGGCATTGTTGAGCCAACTGGCGAATCATGCAGAGCTGCCCGTCAGCTGGGGTGAAATTAGTCGGCAAACCCTGCAACGAATTCAGGCTGGGGAGTTAGCGTATGAGGATGTAACCCCCTTTTTATATTTGCGTGAGCTGATGCTGGGCTTCCGTTCCAATAGTAACATCCGTCACGTGTTTATTGATGAGGCACAGGACTATTCCCCATTCCAACTGGCGTTCTTCAAGCGTTTGTTTCCACAGGCTAAAATGACGGCACTGGGTGATTTTAATCAGGCCATCTATGCCCATGCCTCGGTGCTTCAGGATGCAGAGCCATTGTATGACTTGTATGGTGCAGATCAGACCGAGATGATTTCCCTGACACGCAGCTATCGCTCGACACAGGAGATTGTGGAATTTACCCGGGGGATGGTCGCTGGGGGAGAGCACATTGTACCGTTTAACCGTAAGGGTGAGAAGCCTCTGGTAACCGAGGTGCGTTCACGTGAAAAGTTGCATCAACGGATAGCTGGGAATGTCACTGAATTGTTGGCAGAAGGCTATGAGTCCATCGCGGTGATCTGTAAAAATGCTGACGAAAGCGCGGCAGCCTACGAAGCGCTGGAAGGGCAGCTGTCAGTGAAGCCAAAATTAATTAAGAAAACAACCCCCGCTTTTGAAAAGGGGATTCATATCATTCCAGCCTACTTGGCAAAAGGCGTGGAATTCGATGCGGTCCTGATTTATGACGGATCAGCGAAACAATACCAGCGTGAGAGTGAGCGCAAGCTGTTCTACACCGCCTGTACGCGAGCGATGCATTTGCTGCATATTTATAGCATAGGGGAGATTACACCATTCGTGAGTTTACGGGATTCGGATACGTATACCCGCAATGTGGAAGAAAGTGATCGTGTTCTGTAGAGAGGATATTGGCAATCAGCTGGGGACAAATGCCACAGGAACCTTTGCGATGTTTGAATAGATATAGAGTTGGCTGGCATTATGGAGCGTATTCCAGTAACATAAGCAAATAAGCAAAACAGGTAAGAAGCATAAACGGAGGTTACAAACGTAATGGACATGAAGAGTGTATTTCAACGCCCGCCACTGGCGGAGTGTGTACCCGAGTTAGTAGCTACAGCTAGAGGGGAGCGCAAGGCATCACTGGTGATCCGCGGAGGAACACTGGTCAATGTGGTATCGGGCGAGTTGCTGCCGGGCATGTCTATTGCTGTGCAAGGTTCTCGTATCGCTTACGTCGGTAGGGACGTCAGTCATACGATTGGAGAAGACACCATAATCATTGAAGCGGAAGGCCGCTATATGGCACCGGGGTTACTGGACGGACATTGTCATATCGAAAGCACGCAGCTAACGGTAACTGAGTTTGCTAAGGCTGTACTGCCGCTGGGAGTGACGGGTGGTTTTTTTGACCCGCATGAAATTTCTAATGTACTGGGTCTAAAAGGGCTTCGTCTGATGTTGGACGAAGCCCGCACGACACCGCTGGCAGCTTACATGCAGGTGGCTTCTTGCGTGCCGTCCACAGGTCCGGAGCTGGAAACGACGGGGGCCTCCTTCGGCCCGGCAGAAGTCGCAGAAGCGTTAAGCTGGGGCCCGGATATGATCGGGCTGGGCGAAGTCATGAATTTCCCTGGTGTCGTCTATGGAGACGATGTGATGATCGGGGAAATTCAGGCCACGCTGCGCGCGGGCAAGGTGGCGGATGGCCATTTTACATGGGCCTCCGATGATTGGCGACTGCCGGTCTATGCAGCCGCGGGAATTTCGGGCGACCACGAGTGTGTCACGCCCGAGGATGTAGCCGAGCGTATCCGGCTCGGCATGTATGCCAAGATGCGGCAAGGTTCCGCATGGCATGATGTGGCCGAGACGATCCGCGCCAGCACGGAAATGGGTCTCGACACGCGCCGCATGATGCTGGTAACGGATGACCGCAGCGCAGAATCCTTGCTCCATGAAGGGCAGATGGACTTCGTTGTGCGTCATGCCATTGCACAGGGCGTCAAGCCCGTAACCGCGTTTCAGATGGCTACGCTGAATACGGCAGAGCGCTTCGGCGTGGCACGGGACATCGGCTCGATCATTCCGGGTGCGATTGCCGACATTATTTTGCTTGATGGCCGATTGGCCGAAGTGAATGTGACGGCTACCATCGCAGCGGGCCAGCTGGTGGCCGAGCACGGTCAAATGGTCGCCGATTGGGACGGATTCGTTTATCCTGCGGAAGTAATGGACACGGTCCATCTGGGACGAGAGCTGAGTGCAGCAGATTTCCGCATTGCGGCTCCAGTACAGGAGGGGAACGTACCCGTACGGGTGATTCGTGTTACGGAAAATCATGTGGACACGAAGGAAGTGCGGATGACCGTTCCGGTGCGTGATGGTGAAGTTGCATCAGATCCTGCGCAGGATTTGTGCAAAATCGCCGTTTTCGAGCGCCATCATGCCAGTGGCAGTCACGCGGTCGCACTTGTGACAGGTGTCGGCTTCACCGAGCCGGCTGCGATTGCCATGACCGTCGCGCATGATAGTCACAACCTGCTCGTCATTGGTAATGATGACGAGCTCATGACCCAGGCGGCGAAGCAGGCTGTTGGTCTGCGTGGTGGCGTGGTGGTTGTATCCGCCTCGGGTGAGACACGCTTCCCGCTGCCTATTGCCGGGCTGATGTCCCCAGCTCCGTTTGCAGAGGTGGCAGCGCAGTCCGAAAGTATCAGCCGCGCGCTTCAGCAAGCCGGCTGCATGCTGAACAACGCGCTGATGACACTGTCACTGCTCGCACTGGTCGTTATCCCTGAAATCCGTCTGTCGGATCAGGGGCTTGTCGTCATCGGAGCGGATGGCATCCGCAAGGTATCTCTTTTCGTGGAAGAGGATGCTGCGGAAGTCTGATAGAACACGTCGCTGGGGGTTGTCCTGCAGGTCTGTCCAGACCTAAGGGATAACCCCTGTTTTTCATATACGAAGCCATAAAAGTTATCTTCGATTCCTTTATAAAAGTCAAGAAGAGGTGGGCAGATGCATCCCTATTATCGTTCACTAGAAAAAATGGCTCATCATGCCTCGATTATAGAGCAGGATTGGAACCGGTTTGTAGAGCAAACCCGTGTGAAGCATGTTCAGCAGGGAACGGTTCTCATTGAAACGGGTGAGCCTGTGAAACATGCCTATTTTTGTTCAGAGGGATTATTCCGTTTATTTTATACATTAGCAGATGGCAGAGAATATAATGTTGGTTTTTCGCCAGAAGATGATTACGTAACCTCTTATGGGGCTATGATCCAAGAAGAAGCCTCCACTTTTTCGATTGAGGCAATGGAAGATTCGGTTGTCATTGAAATTCCATATCACGTATTGAAGGAGCTTATGGATACAAGCCATATGTGGGAAAGATTCGTGCGCAAGAGTGTAGAGAGACTTTACATTCGAAAAGAGGAGCGGGAACGCGAATTATTGTACCTCTCCGCTAAGGAACGTTATCACGCTTTTTTCCTCAAATACCCCGGATTGGACAAGCGAGTTGCCCAATATCATATAGCTTCTTACATAGGCGTCTCCCCTGTGTCACTTAGTCGTTTGCTGCGTAGTGATCCGCATTAACCTATGTTAATGCGAATTTGTAGACAAGCAGCGTACAATAACGATACATCATTCAAGCTTCACCAAAAAAAGGAGATAGGCATATGCGTTATATGATGATTGTATTATTGGAATTCTACCCTTCCTGGTTGGCTCTTCCTCGGGAGGAACGTCGAAAACATGCGGGGACCTTGCAGGCTACCATTCAAAAGTATAACGAACAGGTTCAGGTTCGGTTTTTTGATGCAGAAGCATTGCCTGGAAAGGACTACACCGATTTCGTCGTATGCGAAACAGAGGATATGAAGCAATATCACTATATGTGGGAAGAAATTCGCGATTCGGAACCGTATACCAAAGGATACATGAAGATTAAAGATGTAGTGATGGGTATGGAAAATGCATTTCAGTCCTATGAGTCAGAAATGTTACAGATGGAAAAATAACCTTCATTCCGCTTTCTATGTAAAATGAAGAGTTCATCTTATATCGGTTAATAAAGGCGAATTCCTGTGCTGCTTATGTTCAGCTGGGAATTCGCCTTTTATCTTTTGGAGACGAAAAAGTGTAACAAGAAAGAATCGCATTATACAACGGTATTACTTATAACCTTCAGAAAACCGTTCTTCCCAGCGGTCTCCATTAACTGATAAATGGATTTTCTTGCGGTATCGTTAAACAAATACCACTCATCATTCGATACGTCATGAATCAATGTCTCTGGGTAGCCTGTTAAAAGTTCAGGTGGATAAGTGTGAATTAAAGAATACATATCAAAACGAGCTAAGCTTTTCCCTTTTTGGCCTAAGAAATCGTATTGTGCATCTTTATAATAAGATCCAGGTGTGTCAAGAGTTAAGCTCCAAGAATAGTTTTCAGGTGCTTCGACCTTTTCACCTTTGCCTTTTGTGAAAATATTATAAATGGTTTCATTATATGCATTGCCATGAATTTGCTGAACTACGCCGCCCAAAGTCATACGGTATTCCTGTTGCAATGCTTTTACTTGTACACCGTTTATGAACAGTGGTTTAGTATCAACAATCACTGCAAGGTTGCTGTAATTGACATTGCAGCCAAACGTCTCTGCAATAAAACGAAGTGGAACATATATGCGATTGTTTTTCGTGTATGGTTTTACATCAAGCAGTATCTTTTCGCCGTTTTTCTCCGCTGTACTTCTATTTATTGCTAATTTCACTTTCATATCGCTTTTAGCGAGAATAACCTCGGAATTGGACCATTCGACGCTAGCCCCCAAACTTTCACTAACAACACGTAGAGGTACCATTAAACGGTTGTTCTTCATTTCGGGCTTCACATCGGATGTAGCAGTCACACCGTCAACTTTGATTTGATTTTCTGCTGCATAAGTAGTGGATGATGAAATAAATAAAAAGATTGCAAGAAAAACCCAGCAGAATGCTTTGTTCATAAATGATTGCCCCTTTTTTGATTAAATTTGTTGTGAAGTAACTTTTCCCCATATTAAGACGCGATTGGATAAAATTTGTTGTGCTATCTTGTCTGTTAACTTAACGTAACAACCTGTTTGTACTATTATTTAACTTCCGATATTTACCAACGAAAAACTTCTAACCTTCGCGAAGGATTATGTCGATAACATTGAATATTGTTCATAAATTTTATGAAAGCAAATCCTTAGGGGGGGAAGTTAATGAGAAAACAGCTAAAAGTTGCGATTTCTCTAGCATGTTTAATTATGTTTATAGGTTGTTCAGCTTCACCATTATCACAGCAGACGACCAAGATTACACTTTTGAATTCTAAATCTGAAATAAAAACCCAGTTAGAGGAAGTAGCAAAACAATACAATCAAGAGCACCCTGAAGTATCTTTAGAGATTATAACCGCTCCTGAGGGGACGTCTGCATATCAAAAGCTGATGTCGATGTATGGCTCAGGAAGTCCAGCTACCATGTCGATGCTTGATCCAGGCGACACGCAGACATTCTTGGATAAAGCTATTGATTTAAGTAAAGAGAAGTGGGTAGCCGATACGATAGAAAATGGACTTGACACCGTCAAGAAAAATGATGCTGTGCTGGGGTTTCCATTTGCAGTAGAAGGCTACGGATTAATTTACAATAAGAAAGTACTGGACAAAGCAACAGGGGGGGCTTTTGATGTTTCCTCGGTAAAAAGTAGAAGTAGCCTGAATTCATTAATGGCTAAAATTCAGAAGTCGGGAGTAGCACCGGACATGCTTTCACCAATGGACTGGTCTCTCGGCTCTCATCTTTTAGCTCTGTCTTATTCTGTTCAACCTGGGGGCTTTCCGGAGTTTGTTAAAGGTATGCAGAATAACTCCATTGATATGTCCCAGAACAATGTAATGTCTGGATGGGTACAAACTTTAGATCTGCTCAAGGATAACAACATTAATAAGCGCTTGCCTTTGGACAGTACGTATGAAGATGGAGCCAAAGCTTTGGGAGAGGGCAAGGTAGGGCTTTGGTTTATGGGCAACTGGGCTTGGAATGGAATAAAGAGCAATGATACGGCAAATGAGGAATACGGTTTCTTGCCTCTTCCGCTAAACGATAATACGGATGATCCTAACAATGCTAAGATCACTGTCGGTGTGACAAAGTATATATTCATCGACTCCACAACTACCACACCTCAGCAGCAAGAGGAAGCAAAGAAGTTTTTGAACTGGCTGGTATATGAAAAATCCGGACAAGAACTTTTGGTTAACAAGGCCAATGTTATACCGGCGTTCAAGAATATTGACATGGTGCCTTCAGATCCTTTGAGTAAATCGATCAAGTCATATATGTCGAGCGGAAAGACGCTGCCGTTCATGGCAACCCTTCCACCTGATCATGGGGGCATCACAGGAGCATCTATCCAAAGCTACATCAGTGGAAAGATAGATAAGGCAGAGCTGTTGCGCCAAATACGTATATATTGGAAAGCTCAGCAGTGATGATACGAGACCAGTCACGGGAGGAAGATAAGGGTGTTTAAATTAACGTTAAAGAAAAAGATAATTAGTGCAGCGCTCATACTGGTGATCGTGCTGTCCCTTTCAAGTGTTATAGGCGTCATTAAGATGTCGGAAATGGGGGAGGCTTCTGATAAGGTAAATAACAGGTCTTTACCTGCAGTCATTCTTCTTCAAGGTATGGATAAGCAGATTACAGAAATCGATAGGCTCACCGTTCGAATGATACTCGAAGAGGATGCAGCCGTCCGCAGCACTTATCAAGAAGAACTAACCAAAGCTACAGCGTCAATGGATAAGAGTGTAAATAAATATCAAAGTTTAGCCTCCACGGCAGAGGAAAAAGAACTATTCACCGACTTTTATGGTCAGTGGGCAATGTATCTCCGCCATCTAAAGGTGGTTTCCGCGGCCATGGAAGAAAACGACAAGGTGATGGCCTACATGATCATCCATGGGAATTCTTCTATTTATAAGGCAGCCTTGGATGATGTGAATAAACTGAAGCTGCTTAATGAGCAGTACGCTACTGATGCCGCTAATCAATCGAGTCAATCTTACCATTCAGGTAGACTTTTGATGATTTCTCTGACTATCATATGTACGATCCTTGGAATTATCGGTTCTTTTTTACTGGCTCAATCGTTCACTAAGCCCATATTAAAGATAGCGGAACAGATAAAGCTGGTAACGAGAGGGGACCTGCAAGTGGAACCCCTTAGTATCCGATCCAAAGATGAGGTCGGGGAGCTGGCATCCGATTTTAATGAAATGTGCGATTCACTTCGCAATCTTTTAAAGGAAGTTGTGGATAATTCCTTACTGGTTGCCTCTACGGCTGAACAGTTAACGGCTAGTGCGGAACAGACAAGCATTGCTACCGAGCAGATAGCTATAAGTGCCACTCAGGTTGCGGAGGGATCTCAGACACAGCTTGTAGACATAGCTGAAACGCTGAATTACACGGTAGACGTTTCTAAAAGTGTAGAGAACATAACCAATCGCTTTGTGAATGTGGCAAATCTCACAACCCAAGCACAAGAAAAAGCAAACAACGGAAAAACCCAAATGTCTTCGACTGTTTCTCAAATAAGAGATGTGCATACCAAGGTAACTCAATCCGCTGAAGTAGTAAATATTCTAGGAGAAAAGTCTGCGGAGATCAGACAGATCACAGCTATGATCCGTGATATAGCAGCTCGAACCAATTTGCTTTCACTAAATGCGAGTATAGAAGCTGCGAGGGCGGGAGAGCAGGGAAAAGGGTTTGCGGTTGTTGCTTTTGAAGTACGCAATCTGTCGGCACAAGCAAGTGAAGCAACAGGCAAGATCTCTTCTCTGGTTAACGAAATTGCCTTAAGAACAGATGAAGTTGTGATTTCAATGAATGAAGGTGTTCAATCTCTGAATGAAGGCATGATGCTTGTCGAAGGCGTAGGTAACGTTTTTTCTGAGATTGTAGGTGCCGTTGAAGAAGTGAGCGGTGAGGTGGACACTGCGGCTGTAGAAGCAAGATCCGTAAATGAAGGGACCGTTTCTATGGTGGAATCGATGAAGAAAATTGCTGAAATCTCCGAACGTGCAGCAGATTCTACTCAAACAGTCGCAAGCGTAGTCGAGGAAACTACTGCATCCATGCAGGAAGTGTCTGCGGGTGCTAACATGCTTGCCAAGAGGGCGGAAGAGATGAATCAGACGGTGTCGGTATTCAAGATTTAAAATAAGCTTCAAATCAACTGGAGTTAAGAGCGGCAGCCTTGGATGAGAAAAAAGTCCTAGACTGCCGCTGTTTTGTTAAGCTTAAACCATTAGATTACGAATGAACTGCTTCAGCTTTTTTGGTTGCTCTTTTCAGATCCTGTTTACGGCGTTCTTCCAGATACCGCTCTCCATTCTTCTTGTCTGCTGTCAGTGTAAAACAGGATAGGATGGTGAATAGACCTGCAATGGAACCCAGAATTACATAAGTAATCGGGAAATTTAATACTTCATACATATGCCCGACAATGGGTGAGAAAATGGAAACCACCAGGGAGCCCATAAACAAATACAGCAGGTACATGGTGGAGGACAAGCGCTGGTCAAAGTTAACGGTAATGTACTTGAAGATGGCTACCAGAATAAGTGGTTTCTCCAGGGAGTGAATCATCTTCATCGCAGCCACCCATATAGAACCGAATGGCAGCGAAGAGCCGATAATACGCAAAGACATAATCGACCCGGCAATAATTAATGCCCATTTGGCGGTCGTTTTGTTCACAAACCAAGGGGTAACGAAAAGGAACACAAATTCCAGAAAAACCTGCACAGCGCTCAAATCGCCAAGGAATTGATTTCCTTCCGCTTTGGAACTGAACTGCGATACGAAGTATGTGGCAAACTGTTGGTCATATACCTCATAAATTTGGGTCACACCAACCATGAATAGCATAAGAAACCAGAACTTTGTGGTACGTACGAGATGCAGCACATCAATGAGCTTCAACGATTCTGTTTTCTGCTGCTCCTGTCCAGAAATTTCGACTTTGGTCAGGAAGATGCAGATCATGGCAACAACGGCAGATACGGAGGCAATCCAGAAGGTCAGATTTACATTGATATTGATGACCCGTCCCGCAACAAAAGTAGCCGCCGCCCACCCGAGTGAACCCCACATACGAACCCGTCCGTATTCAAAGCCATATTTACGCGAAACTTTGTCCATATACGAATCGACGACACCGTTACCTGCATTAAATACCAGGCCGATAAATAGCGCACCAACAATGGCACCAATGACGAACTGCGTTTGAAGCAATGGACCGTATACATAGATAAAAAAGGGCCCGACGAGCAAAAGGATTGTAAAGAGTATGTACAGCAGGTGTTTTCTCAAGCCCAGCTTGTCAGATAAGTAACCGAACAAAGGCTGCATGATCAAGGCGACGATTGAATTAGCCGCGTATAAAAATCCCGTGTAGGTTTCTGAAATTTCCAGGCTTTGTCCCAGCCAAATGACAAAAAAAGACATGGCGGCAGACCATGTAAATAGATAAGCGAAGTTAAAAATACTCAGAGACCAATAGTTGCGTTTTGCCAAATTCGTCATGTTAAGCACCCCTTCAATTGTAGCCGCTCAAATTGTATTCAACGTTAATATGCATTGTTGTACTATTAATTGTAAGGATTATTCGCTTGCTTCCATAGGGCATTTTCCCAAGATTTCCTGTGCTTATTACAATCAGTTGATGATTCGATTAAACCGCAGATTATGTAGTAATTTAAAACTTTTACGAGACCTACCGGGTGTGTGTAACTACATCTATGTCTTGTAAGAAATAAGTCCTACGTGTAAAATTCTCTTATAGTTCATTAAGCTCACTAAGTAGGAGGAGAAATATAGGGTAGCCTCATAATTGCAAAAGCAAGGGGATGAAATGATTCATTTTTGCAAGTACAAAGTTACTTGAAACGATGATCGTATATAGAGTAACATACTCTAGGCAATCAGATGCCGTTCTTTGAATGCAACAATTGGCTACGTTCCTATTAACATATAGTATACAAAATTAAAAGAAAACGAATAAAAACAAAATGTTGTGAGTTCGTGGTTGGAGGATTTATTATGTCTAAAAGTGTTTCTACGTCCTTTATTATCATTATAGGATCAATGCTATTTGCCTTATTTTTTGGTGCAGGGAATCTAATCTTTCCACCTATGCTTGGGCAAATGGCCGGAAAGAATGTATGGATAGCCAATGCGGGTTTCTTGGTTACCGGTGTCGGCTTACCATTACTAGCCGTCACAGCCTTTGTTTTTTCGGGCAAAAGCAATTTGCAAACTTTAGCGAGTCGTGTACATCCTGTATTCGGTCTTGTCTTTACAACAATCCTTTATCTAGCCATCGGGCCTTTGTATGCAATTCCTAGAACCGGTAGTGTGTCATTTGAAATTGGAGTAAAGCCTTTTTTTTCAGACAATGTAGATCATCCTGTCGCACTTTTTGCATTTACTATCCTTTTTTTTGCAGTTGCATGTTTGTTGTCACTTAATCCTACAAAAATTATTGATGTCATCGGAAAGTTCCTAACACCCATTAAATTGACATTCATTGGATTACTTGTGATTGTAGCTATTATTCACCCAATAGGAAAATTCCAAGAACCTGCGGAGGGTTATACATCCAATGTCTTTTTTAAAGGCTTTCAAGAGGGTTATTTAACATTGGACGCTCTTGTAGCCTTTATTTTTGGAATTATCATTGTGAATGCGATTAAGGATAGAGGGGTTAATACAAAAAAAGAGCTGATGATCATTTGTGGCAAAGCGATAGCAATTGCGGTTATACTCTTAGCTTTTATCTATACGTCTCTTTCATACATGGGAGCTTCTAGTGTTGAAAAACTGGGTGTTTTAGGAAATGGCGCTGAGGTGTTAGCTAAGGTTTCCTCCTATTATTTTGGATCTTATGGATCTATTCTATTAGGCTTAATGATTACAGTAGCGTGTTTAACGACAAGTGTGGGGCTTATCACTTCCTGCTCTTCCTTTTTTCATGGATTATTTCCAAAAGTCTCTTACAAAAGAGTCGCTCTCATGTTATCTATATTTAGTATCCTTGTAGCCAACATAGGTTTAACACAGCTCATTAAGGTTTCAACGCCAGTATTAATGGCAATATATCCTATTGCTATTTCTCTAATATTTTTAACTTTTTTACATCCCGTATTTAAAGGAAAGTCAGAAGTATATCAAGGCAGTTTGATATTAACCTTTATCATTAGTTTATTTGATGGCTTAAATGCTGCTGGAATAAAAATTAATGTAATTAATGATTTTTTCACCCATTTTCTCCCATTATATAATGTAGGGTTAGGGTGGTTAATTCCCTCTGTTTTAGGAGGTGTAGCTGGCTACATATTTACTAAATTAAGAGGAAGAAAAATAATTTTAGTACTTATGAAGCCCAAAAAAAACAAATAATTTATCCTATGCATATCAGTCTGTTATATAAGGGACAGCAAGCGCCTGATCTGCTTCGTGCTGCTTACGGTACTGCGAAGGGGTCAGGCCTTTCCATTTTTTAAAGGTCGCAATAAAGTAGCTTAGATTGTCAAATCCAACATCCAGCGCAATATCAACCACTTTTCGATCACTTTGCTCCAACAACCTGCAAGCCTTTTGAATCCGATGATAGTTGATATATTCTACCGGGCTTTTCTGAACCATCTGCTTAAAAAAACGGCAGAAATGTCCCTCGCTCATTCCAATCTCATCTGCGATTTCCCGTAAACGTATAGGCTCATGAGCATGACTGTTGATATACGCCAACGCTTTTTTGATCCGTTCAACTTTGTTGCGCTGACCCGCCATAATCACATCCTCTCCGTTAGCGGGAGTCATGTGTGGGTACAGGCAGGCGATCATGCTATAGAGCTGTGCCTTGGTCGCCAGTTCACGGGCAGGCGCATTCTTTTCATGGCTGGTGATAATGTATCGCAATGCAGCCAGCACCTCTTGCTCCCAGAGCTGCACGCCGCGAATGTGGGGGGGAGGGACAAGCTTTTTACTGATAAATGGGTCAATAAACTGCGTCTGCACCGTATCCTGCGTGCGGCTGTGCAGTATGTCGGGGTGAAACACCACCGCAGAAAATACACAGCGAGGACTTTTTTGTAAATAACCGGCGTGAAGCTCGCCACTGTTTACAAAAAGGGCTTCACCTTCGCTAACCTCCGTATAGACCATATCCGTCTGAAATACAGCGGTCCCTTGTTCCACTACGATAAACTCCATTTCCTCATGCCAATGGGACTCCAATATACTATTTCCGTTCAATTGCTCTACGCTCGGATATACGCTGACCGGATACATGGGATTGCCGTGAATGCGGTTTTCTCGTAACATTTCCCTTTGCATTTCAATGATTCCTTTCGGCAAACTGATTTATATAGAAAACATCAAAATATTGATATAATACGTCAAAATAAAAGAAGTAAACCCTTACATAAATCAATATTATTATAGTAAGGATTTCGAAAAAATCCAACAAGCGATTTGGAATCAAGAATATAAAGATTGAGACGGAGGAAGGAATAGATGAAATTTACTGATGGCTATTGGTTGGTTCGCAAGGGCTATGAAATACAAAATCCTGCTGAAATCCGTGATATCGTGACGGACGATGCTTCCATGACGGTATATGCAGCAACCCACCGGATCGAGCATAAAGGAGATACACTGAACGGAGCGTTGCTGAAAGCGACCTACAGCTCGCCTATGCCGAATGTCATTCGGGTACGTCTAAACCACCATAAGGGACGGGTGCATCAGGGACCGGATTTTGAAATTCACACCTTGCCAACAGAGGTAGGCATTACGGTGGATGAGGACGCAGCGGTACTGAAAAGCGGCGATCTGAGTGTGCGAGTCGGTCGTGGAAAGAGCTGGGACGTAGGCTTTTATGTCGAGGATCGCAGAGTCACAGGTAGCGGACATCGGGGACCAGGCTATATTACAGACCCGC
Source organism: Paenibacillus sp. SEL3 (assembly GCF_054602585.1). Classification (NCBI taxonomy): domain Bacteria; kingdom Bacillati; phylum Bacillota; class Bacilli; order Caryophanales; family Paenibacillaceae; genus Paenibacillus; species Paenibacillus sp. SEL3. The sequence goes on from NZ_CM137725.1 coordinate 5,224,481, forward strand.
AGGATCAGCCTTTTTTTCGGGAACAGCTGGAGCTGGGCATCGGTGAGTACGTATACGGACTCGGAGAGCGTTTCACTCCGTTCGTAAAAAATGGCCAAGTGGTCGATATCTGGAATGAAGATGGCGGGACCAGCAGTGAGCAGGCCTATAAAAACATTCCATTTTATCTATCTAATAAAGGGTATGGTGTGTTCGTCAACCATCCGGAAAAGGTATCCTATGAGATTGCATCGGAAAATGTATCAAAGGTTCAGTTTAGCGTCTCCGGCGAATCGTTAGAGTATTTTATTATTGGAGGAGCTAACCCTAAAGAGGTACTGGACAATTACACCAAGCTGACGGGTAAGCCTGCATTACCACCAGCCTGGACTTTTGGTTTGTGGCTGACCACTTCGTTCACAACAGATTACGATGAAGCCACAGTGAATCATTTTGTGGACGGGATGGCTGAGCGAGATCTGCCACTCTCGGTATTCCATTTTGACTGCTTCTGGATGAAGGAATACCAATGGTGCGATTTCCAGTGGGATCAAGACATGTTCCCAGACCCGGAAGGCATGCTGCAAAGATTGAAGGCAAAGGGGCTCAAAATTTGTGCATGGATCAATCCGTATATTGCTGAGAAATCCATTTTGTTTGATGAAGGCATGGAGAATGGTTATCTGGTCAAAACCGCCGATGGTGGCGTGTGGCAATGGGATATGTGGCAGGCGGGGATGGGGCTGGTTGACTTCACGAATCCGGCTGCAGTCGCCTGGTACCAGGATAAGCTGAAGGTGTTAGTAGATCAGGGGGTAGATTGCTTCAAAACTGATTTTGGCGAGCGCATCCCTACCCATGTGGTATATCATGACGGATCTGATCCGATGAAAATGCATAACTATTATACGCATTTGTACAACAAGGCTGTATTTGATGTGCTGGAGGAAAAGCTGGGTAAAAATGAAGCCGCGTTATTTGCACGTTCCGCTACAGCCGGGGGGCAACAGTTCCCGGTTCACTGGGGAGGAGACTGCTCGTCGACGTATGAGTCGATGGCGGAATCCTTACGAGGCGGTTTGTCGCTTGGTTTGAGCGGCTTCGGCTTCTGGAGCCATGATATTAGCGGCTTTGAGTTAACGGCTGCGCCGGACGTATACAAACGGTGGGTACAATTTGGACTTCTGTCCTCCCATAGCCGTCTGCACGGAAACGAATCCTATCGCGTGCCTTGGCTATTTGACGAAGAATCAGTGGATGTGGTGCGTAGCTTTACAAAACTCAAATGCTCGCTAATGCCATACCTGTATCCTTCTGCTGTGGAATCCTCGGTAAAGGGACTGCCGATGATGCGGGCTATGGTATTGGAATTCCCGCAGGACCCAACCTGTGCAACACTGGATCTGCAATACATGCTGGGGGATTCCATTTTGGTAGCCCCAATCTTTAATAAAGAAGGCAATGTACAGTATTATGTACCAGAAGGTCAGTGGACAAATTTACTTACGAATGAGAGCGTGTCAGGTGGTCGTTGGGTCAACGAGCATCATGATTTTACAACTTTGCCTGTGCTCGTGAAGCCGAACACACTGTTGGCAATCGGTCATGAGGACAGTCGTCCGGATTATGATTATGCTGATCAAGTGGCGCTTCATTTGTTTGAGCTTGGTGAGGGGCAACAGGCTCGAACGGTTATCGTGAATACGTCAGGTGAAGAAGAGTTAACGGTTATTGCCAGCCGCAAGGATTCTGTCATTACAGTGAAGGCAGAAGGTGCTGTTAAACCATGGTCGATCGTCCTGCGCGGTATCCACGAGGTTGTTCAAGTGGAGCAAGGCAGCAGCCAGTCGGGAGAACAGGGTGTAATTATTACACCAGCTTCCAGTGGACAGCAAGAGCTTACGATTCACTTGGGCTAGGTAAGGCGCTAGAAAGTGGATGAAGTATGTCACAATGTAGCGATTATATGTAAAGAAAGGGCTTGCCTGATCCAACAGGCAAGCCCTTTTTGATGCAGATTTTTGATAGAATCAGTTGCAACTTTTAGCATTGGTTATCTACTCCTATCCATTCTGCTGGAGTAGTAGCGGTACAATATACTGCCGGAAAATATCCACAGGAGTCCGTTTCTTTTTGAATTTATCGGCGGTAACGACAACAACCATGTCATACGACGGGACGACAACAATATATTGCCCACCAAAGCCGAGAGCGTAAAAATAGTCCGTTTCACTTCCTGTATCTGTTCCATCTGAAAAGGAAGAAGTCCACCAGTGCCATCCGTAAAATGCTTTTTGTGGTTTGGCAGCAGGGAGAAACGGACGGGTTGAATATCGAACCGTCTCTGCTTGGATGATCTGCCGTCCTTCCCAGCCTCCTTCATTCAGGTAAAGCTGCCCGAATTTGAGCATGTCCATTGGCCTGAGATGCAGTCCGAAGCCTCCCGTATGAGTGCCCTGAGGATCGGTTTCCCAATGGTAGCTTTCGATACCGAGCGGTTGGAATAATTGCTGTTCGGCAAATTCAGCAACTGTTTGTCCAGAAACATGACGTAGTATGGTGGCCAAAAGTTGAGAACAGCCAGAACTGTACTCCATTCGCGTGCCTGGCACATCCGATAATGGCTGTGAAAGTACAAATTGCACCCAGTCTGACGTTTTGCTCATGGTAGGAAAAGAGTTTTGTCCGCCAAACTCCGTCCAGTTAAAGCCTGCGGACATCGTCAGCAGATGTTCAATCGTAATATCATGTTTTCGAGAATCACTATCTGTGGCCAACTGGGGAAAGAATTCGAGGATCGGCGTCTCCGGTTTCGGTCCCTGTTGCTGGTTCATAGCGATACTAACTAATGCAGAAATCACGCTTTTGGTGCAGGAATTTATTTTATAGAGTTCGTTAGCAATTTGAGGTTCACGATAGTAATTCAAGATCATGTTACCCTGCTGCTCAATAAGGCAGCTGCGGGTTTCCAACTCGTTAAGCACGTGAATAAGCGGTTTGAGCTCCAGACTGTTCATGCAGATCCTCCTTGAGGCTTATGCTATACCAATACATAGTATATCATTTAAATAGTCTGAAATTCGAAGAGTACAAACTGAAAACAGTTCATTTACCTAATTTTGAATTTTTTTGTTTTTTGATATTAAAAAAGATATATATGTTCACTGAATAGACATAAATATATTTAAAAATCTATACACTATTTTCTATTTCATTCAAAAAAACAATCGAATAAAACGATATATAGTAAGTTGGACATTTTATTCAGAAATAACTGGGGGACCGATTCATGAATTTAACGATTAAGGCCAAAATGATTCTTAGCGCGATACTGATCCCGAGTGTGATTGCAGCAATGCTGCTGACCAATTACATTTTAAGCGTACATAGTGAGAATGAGTACAAGGATATTATGAATCGTGAAGAGGCTATTGCGTATAACTCGAAGTCTCTTCAATTTTTGTTAAACGGCATATCTAATGATGAGCGGGCATATTTGCTAACTCGTGACGAACAGTATGGGAAAGAGATCGGAAACAAGCAAAGTGAAGTTGCAAAGTTGCTACAGGAGACAGAAGCTCTGCTTAGTACAGGCAATGAGGATTCTAGTAAAAAGATGACTGATCTCAAGACGGGGATTAATACCTATATGAATCAAGTTCATCGTTTACTGACTACAGCGGGGTATCAGAGTACAAGAGATGACGCTTTCCCGCCATTTTCTGATTTGCTCGATGATTTTGAAAACGAACGGGTGTTGCGCAAGCAACTTGATACCAAGGTAGTAGCCTTCGTCAAAGCTCAAGAGGATATGGTGACGGTGAAAGTACAGCAAGCGCACCAAACGATGACGAATACATCCTTGATTACGAGTATTGTAGGGCTTCTGGTTATCATTTACAGTATTTTTCAATCCATCGTTCTGATTCGTTCAATTCGTCCATTACACCATATGAATGAGCAACTGTTGGAAATGTCTGAAGGTGGGGGAGATTTGCGTAGCCGACTGGATATTACGTCCAAAGACGAAATCGGTATGATTGCAAGCTCCTACAACAAGCTTATTGAGGGATTCCGCAGTATTATAGTGGATGCTCAGGATACGGCGCGTACATTAACCGTAACCGCAGAACGGGTTAGCGTAAGTACAGAGGAAATGAATCAGGCCAATCGTCATACTTCCGGTGTAATGGAAGAATTAGCGGCTGGTATGGAGCATCAGGTCGACGATATTACACAAACTACAGATACTGTGAAAGAGCTTGCCCACGAACTGGAGCATATTGCAGCTACGAGCCAGCAGGTATATGAGTTGTCTGATACAGCCGCTAAAGATGCAGAAGCAGGGGAACAATCTATAGGTCAGGCTATGCGTCAGATGGAGAAGGTAAGCGAAAGTGTAGACAGCTCTGCACGTGCTGTACGTTCACTTAGTGAACAGGCCGAACAGATTGGCATGATTGGAGCTGTTATTACTGGAATTGCTAAACAGACAGGAATGCTGGCGCTCAATGCGTCGATTGAAGCGGCAAGAGCCGGAGAGCAGGGCAAAGGATTTGCAGTTGTAGCCTCTGAGGTAAGAAGATTGGCCGAGCAGGTATCGGTTTCAGCAGCAGAAATCACACAATTTGTGCAAAATATTCAGGAGCATGTTGGAAATGTCGCTTCCAGTATGCAGACAGGGACGGTTGAAGTGCAGTCTGGCGTAAAGGTCATGCAATCCGCAGAAACCGCATTTCGTCAGATTGGAAGTTCCATTCAACAGGTCAGCGAACAGATTCACAATGTAAACCGGTCCGTAGAACAAATGTCCGGCGGATCAGAGCGAATGGTGGAAGCAGTAGAACGTATTCGTGAAGTAGCAGAGCAGTCGGCAGGAGGAACCCAGAGCGTCAGTGCGGCGGCTGAAGAGCAACTGGCTTCCATGGAGGAAATTGCATCATCTATTCATACACTGGCGGATATGTCGCAACTGCTGAATGCAAGGGTCGGTGGATTTAAAGTGTAGCCGTATAAATCCCCACCAATGTAAACACAATAACATCTGTTGAACAAATCTGAACAGCTGTGTTATTACTTTTGCAAAGGTGGTAACGGGATGCAACAAAATAAGGGGAATCTGCTTGCGTTAGGTTCCATCCCGCTGATGATGACGCTGGGTAATTCCATGCTGATTCCTGTGTTACCGGAAATCGGACGTAAGCTACATGTAAGCTCTTTTCGGATTAGCATGTTGATTACAGTATATGCGGTGGTGGCCATTTTACTGATACCGATTGCGGGCTATCTCTCCGACCGATTTGGCCGTAAGGCGGTGATTGTTCCCTGTCTGATTCTGACGGTGATTGGTGGGGGGATTTCTGCAGCGGGAGCATGGCTGCTTCACGATTCGGCAGCATACTGGACCATTATTGCAGGCCGTCTACTTCAGGGTGCGGGAGCGGCAGGGGCTTTTCCTATAGTCATTCCGCTTGTGGGTGATCTGTACGAGAATGAGGATGAGGCCAGTAAGAACCTGGGGGTCGTCGAGACTTACAACACATTTGGCAAAGTGCTAAGTCCGATACTCGGTGCCGCATTGGGAGCTGTTCTATGGTTTTTGCCACTGGCCGTAATTCCAGGCCTCTGTCTGATTTCGCTCATTTTGGTGCTTTGGCTGATCCATGTGCCTAAGCGTAAGAACCAACCGATTATGTTTCGGGAGTTTGTGGGAAATGTGAAGCGGGTGCTTGCCGAAAAAGGACGTTGGCTCTATGCTATTTTCGCTATGGGCGGCATTTGTATGTTTGTCATTTTTGGCGTCTTGTTCTACTTATCCGACATCTTGGAAAGTCGTTACAACCTCCATGGAGTGTGGAAAGGTTTTGTGTTAGCCATTCCGCTGATTTCCCTCTGTCTGTGTTCTTATGTAGGAGGCAAGATCATCGGCAAGCACAAAAAGCGTATGAAGTGGATCGGTTTCAGTGGTTTGGCCATATTGACGATCAGCTTTGCCATTCTCGGATTTATCCAAAATATTTATGCGGTGATCGGACTGTTTACGTTAGGGGGCGGCGGAATTGGGCTTGCGCTGCCTTGTTTGGATTCTCTCATTACAAAGGGAATTGAAAAAGAGGAACGCGGAACCATTACTGCCCTGTATAGCAGCATGCGCTTTGTCGGGGTGTCACTAGGCCCTCCGGTTGTATCCTTGCTGCTGGGCAGCAGTGGACATGGTCTGCTCTTTGGCGTGATGGCCGCAGTGGGAGGCATTGCAGCTCTGCTGATGCTGTTTGCGGTCAGACCCAAGCAGGATGAACCCACAGATGACAAATCCACGGACCGTATGAGTGTAAATGAGGAGCAAACAAGCGTGTCCCGGGAAAAGCCTCGTTCTCCCAAGCTAAGACGCAAAACTCCTGCGAAATAAATGAAAAAGCACCCATTGTCCATGAAACCATGGCAACGGGTGTTTTTGATAACTAAGCAAGTAAGAGCTAATGTTCATTTGTAAAATATAGTCTACCCTTCTAGAGGGAGATGCGTCTTAGGCTTGCGGCTCACAACGATTTGTATGACATAGATTAGTAAGAACAGTACAACAAACAGCGAGGAAAGACGGTACATCCACGCATAATCACTTGCTTTGGCGATAATGCCAAGTATAAGCGCTCCGGCTGCAACCCCGAAATCGAGGGAATTGAGAAACATACCGTTTGCCATGCCCCTCTGTTTAGGAGACACGACCTGAATCATCCAGGTTTGGAGGGTCGGCTGCATGACACCAAACCCGATACCGTAGCAAAGAGCAGACATATACATGAAGACATCACTGTGTGCGTAGGAAAGCAGGATCAGACCGCCAATTAAAAACAGGGAGCCAGGAATGAGCAGTGCTTTTGCCCCTTTTTTGTCATAAATACGGCCCGAGAAGGGACGCACGATCAGCACGGATACCGCATTAAACAGGAAAAAGTAGGCCGGATGTGCCAGATTTGCTTCATCCCCGTAAAGCGCCATAAAGCCGAGTAATCCACCATATGTGATAGACATCAGCATGTTCAACAAGGCGGGAACCCACAATTTACGGTTAAATGCCGGTTTTCGCCCTTCTTCCAAAGGAACCATAGGTGGTTCGATGTGCCCTTTGGGTAGTGTACGAATCAGCCAGTAAGCCAACGGGAATATCACAACAATTACAGCTGCTGTCGTATAGGCAAGCAGGTTGAAACTCCCGTATTGAAGCATCGAAATGCCGATGGTCGGCCCAATCGACATCGCTAGACTAGTGGACAGACTAAAGAAGCCCATTCCTTCACCGAGACGTTTGGGCGGGATGACGTCAGAGGCCATCGTTGGAAAGGCCGTGCTACTCATACCGAAGCCAATCCCAAATAACATCCGCATGAGCAGAAGCACTGTAATCGTTGGCGAAACACTGTACCCCAGCGTTCCTGCCAATGCAAACAGCAGTCCCACGAAGATCAGGGTACTGCGATGTCCCTTTTCCAGCATACGGGCTGAAAAGAGTCGTGCTGCAATCGCACTTAAAGCGAATAAGGTGGTAACGAGACTCACCTGAACGGAACTAGCGTGGAATGTATTTTTCACATAAGAAGGAATGGAAGATAGGATCATCTGTAATTCCAGAAACAAAAATAAATTGGAAACCGTAAGAACGATAAATTCCTTGGTCCAAAGAGGTTGCTTGCCTTGTTGCATATTAATCGTTCTCTCCTTGTTTTTCTGATTCGGTCATGTTGGCGTGAATTTGTAAAAGAGTCTGGCGGAATTGCTTCAGATCGGCCGAGGAAATTCCTTTTACAAAATCGTGATTGGTATCAAGTTCGACAGGAAGAGTCTTCTCCACAAGCTGTCGGCCTGTTTCAGTCAGATGAAGCAAATAGGCCCGACGATCCTGTGGGCTATTTACACGCCGTACCCAGCCCTTCTTGTCCAACAAATCAATAATTCGAGTCGTGGTAGGCTGGTCCTTCACGGCCTTAGCTGCAATTTCTTTCTGATTTAAACCCTCAGCCTGATAGATTTGGAACAGAACCGACCATTGCTCTGGGGAAATATCATAAGGTTTGAGGCGCTGCAAGAGCTGCTGACTCATTTTGCGGTGAGTAATCCCGAGCAACATCCCAATGGAACAATCGGGAGGCAAGTTATTCATAGGTACTCCTTTCTGTTTCCCGTACATAAATTACTTTGAAATTAATTAGTTGTTATAACAATTATATGAACAACAAGTTATTTTGTCAAAAAAAGTTGTTCAGCGTTTTGGGTTCTGCTATCACTACAGCAAAAAAAACAGCCCGTAAAATACGGGCTGTTTGGGTTGATATAATATCGTTTGCCATGACTGGCGAATTAAGCTTTAGGTACGGTTTCCCAGTCCTTCAGGAAGCGTTCGATACCACTGTCTGTCAGTGGGTGTTTCCACAGAGAAGGGAGCAAGGAACCTGGAATGGTGGCAATATGTGCACCAGACAGAGCAGCATCTTCTACATGCTTAATATTGCGGATGGATGCGGCGATGATTTCGGATTTCAGACCATGAATGTCCAAAATTTGTCTCAGCTCACGAATCAGCTTCATACCATCAACAGCGATATCATCCAGACGTCCTACGAACGGGCTGATAAAAGTAGCGCCAGCTTTGGCTGCCATCAAACCTTGAGCCGCGGAGAAAATCAGTGTTACATTCGTTTTGATTCCGTTCTTGGTCAGCTCGTTACAAGCATACAAGCCATCTTCAGTCATAGGAAGCTTGATAACCACGTTCGGTGCCCACTTGGCGATATCATAAGCTTCTTTGAGCATATCTTCAGCCTTCAGACCAATAACCTCAGCACTTACGGGACCTTCAACGATACTGCAAATCTCCTGAATGACTTCCTTGAACACTCGACCTTCCTTAGCGATCAGTGAAGGGTTCGTTGTTACACCATCAACCAGACCCAAACGTTCAATACGTTTGATTTCTTCAATGTTACCAGTATCCAAGAAAAATTTCATTTGATTTCCTCCTCAGGTTTATATAATACATAATACATATCACACGCGATGTACAATAGTTCATTATAAATGTAGCATATTGCACACGTTAAACTTATAATTAGTATGTATTACATTCTTAATTGTGACACATTTTAAATTTGAAAACAAGCGGTGTATGATTAAAATTTGATGAATTGTCGGAAGATGCCTGAAATTTACCGATCTATACTCTTTATAATGTATTCTACCCCACTCCATAAGGAGGTAATCATTATTCAACTGTCTGAAAGACAGCGGGAAATTGTTGATATTGTCCAGCGTCTGGCACCTGTTACAGGGGATAAAATTGCTGAAACACTGGGATTGACGCGTCCGACTCTCCGTTCTGACCTTGCTCTGCTCGTTATGCTCGGACTGGTGGATGCCAAGCCGAAGGTAGGCTACCTGCCAGGGCGTCATCCTAAATATGATAGTCATATCGGCAACATGCTCAAAAAGCTGACGGTGGCGGATATACTTAGTGATCCGATTTTGATTTCCGGTGACACGACCGCCTATGATGCGGTGCTGATGCTGTTTCAGCAAAATACAGGCACCCTGATGGTCACAGGAGAGGAGCAGGAGCTCATTGGAATTGTTACCCGCAAGGATTTGCTGAAGGTCATGCTGGGGCATACCGATCTTCACACCGTCCCGGTGACCATGGCAATGACGCGCCGGGCCCAAATGACGACGCTTGCTCCAGAAGACACTTTACTGGAAGCGATATCGAAACTGATTCGGCATCAGGTCAATTGTCTTCCAGTTTTGGACGAGCAATGTAGCTCTTCAACTCCAATTCGGGAGTTGGTAGGGCGGGTTACGAAAACGGACATCATGAACGCCATTCTGAGCTTGACAGAAGATAAAACGTAAAACATAAATAAGGGGGCCTTGTATGTACTGGTTGGCCATGCTGACGATGCTGATTGACCATGTCGGACTTGTGTTTTTTCCGACGGATCCGGCTTGGAGAATTGCCGGCAGGCTTGCTTTTCCAATCTACGCGTACGCGCTGTATGCGGGATATACTCATACCCGAGACATGCAGAGCTACATGCTCCGTCTACTCGGACTGGCTCTGATTTCTCAGGTGCCCTATATGCTGGCGTTTGATGTGCTTAGACCGAACGTAATCTGGACGCTATTGGCCTCGTTGCTTGCGTTGGCTGCTGCATCCCGCTTAAAGCATTGGACGGCTGTAACGTGCCTGTACGTCGTCTCAGCTCTGGTTATGGAGCTCAGCCAGATGGATTACGGAGCCTATGGACTGCTGTTGGTTCTGATTTATCGATACACCCGTTCATATATGATGATTGCAGCCCATTTTGTTTTGAACGTAGTGTATGATATGGTGCATCACGCGAATCTTCAGCACTTTAGTCTGCTGTCCAGTATTCTGATCGTATGTTTTGCAACTGGAGAAAGCGGATTTTATAGTCGGGTACCGCGTTGGTTGTGGCGTAGCTTTTACCCGGTACATCTGGCTGTTATCGCGGCAATTCGCATCTGGCCCTAATCTACATCTCATACATTAAAAAAACCTTTAAAACCACGACATAAAATGGTTTTAAAGGTTCTTTTTTATCCTTCAATAAGCTAGCCAACGTTTAGGATACCTTGTTGGGACCTTGAGCAAAAGGAAGTGGGCGAAGGGGAGCACCTTCCTTCATGTATTGCACCAATACTTCGGGAATATTGTGTATTCCACCTGCATTGACGCGATAGCCGTTCGTTTGCCCTGGCGAGTTAATCCCGCGTTTCACCGTAAACGTAACGTCAATACCCAAGGAACGGCAAATTTCCATCGTCTCCTTGGTATACCCACCATAAGGGAAGGCAAGTACATTCTGATCATTGTGTAGATGCTTGAACAGCTTCTTGTCAGCCATGTCCAAATCGGTAGAAACTCGCTGTTTGAACTCATCCTCGGTTTCCATTCGCCCCAGCTTTTTCGAATACACTGGAGCCATCAGAAGCGGCTTTTGTTGGGTGCGCGCTGTGTTGGAGTATCCGTAAGCATGCTGGTCATTGGTATGATTGTAGAAATCAATGCCTTCAGCATGCATCTGATGAATTTGATCCCATGTCAGCTTTGGAATACCAATATGTTTGGGATTGCTGATCGTGGACGTGATGAGAAAATTGGTTGCCGGTACCTGGTACTTTTTCAACACAGGAAAAGTGTCCGTATAAAAGGACTCGTAGCCATCGTCGAATGTCATAAGTACCGCATTATCAGGAACCTTGGCTTTATGTAAAATAAAATCCGTATACTCTTTCATCGTGATCCAGTGGAAGCCGTTAGCTTTCATTTCGTCCAACTGCCTCGTTAAATTACTAAGCTTGAGAGCACCGGGATCAGGTGGAGTCTTGGTCACCTCATGATACATCAGGACAATTACTTTGTTTTGGTAATATACTTTATCTGGTGTAGGCGTCATTGAAAATAAATGGCGTACCAGTCGATCTGCATTAGCTGTGCGTGTACGATGAGCCCCTTTAACTGTAGGTGTGTGGTATATGCTACGTGCTTCATACACCAAAATTCCTAAAATAGCCAACAAACTTATGATCAGCAACGTTCTTTTAAAAAAAGTGTGTTTCATTGAATGACATCCCCCGCATGCAAAAAAATTCTGAAAGTATAGAGGTTTATACTAGATATGAAACTAGCAAAATCTAGTCTATCATACCGAAAACACGCGGGGGAAATATCACAACTTTGTTACCTCTGTGTAGCTTTTACAGATACCGGTGAAGAGGTCGGGAAGTAACCGATCTCGACGGCATGCTGGATCATGTTCCGAATAAAATTCAGGTCGGTTGCCGGGCATTGAACGCCAGCTTGTTCCAGCAGAGCTGTGGTTACAGAGCATCCGTAACGGTAAGCTGAATCCTTGGCTCCGTCACCTTCCAGTTGTCCCATAGCAAGGTGAAGTGCATCCTCCTGAATGCCGGAAGACGGATTTAGCAACCAGGCGCTGTAATCGTCAAAAGGCAGGGTTTCTACTACGTAACCGAGTTGGTTTACCATAGCGATCAGTTCATCATATGGCAGTGGGTTCGGATTGCAGATATGGAAAATACGGTTTGCGCTTTTTTGATGAACAGACAGCTCTACGATAGCACGGCTGGCGTAATCAATCGGTGTGAAGTCCGTATGCCAATCGGCTTGTGGCGCTTTGCCCAGCAGCAGCATCGCCTTCATCATACGATAATAAGCATTGCTATCAATATTTCGCTGGAAGCGTCCGTTGGCCGAATGGGCTGTCAAATTACCCGCGCGATAGATCGAGACAGGCGTACCCGCTTGAGCTGCTTGGAACAACAGCTTCTCCGCAGCCAGTTTACTATTCGTGTACAGGTTGTCCACATTCAGTTCGTCTGGGAAGGCAGAAAGCTCCAATGCCGACTCCCATTTTCCTTCGTTAGCAAGATCCTCCGGTATTCCCATAGTGGAGACATGATGGAAGGATACTCCTGGCTTGGCTTGAGCGATTTTCAACAGTTCCAGTGTTCCGGTCACATTCGTGCGATCGAAGGCTGCCGAATCACCAAAATGGCGTACGTCAGCGGCGCTGTGAATAATGCCGTCGATTTGGTGCTCCAGCATATGGCGGTCGACAGAAGAGAGACCCAGATCAGCTTGCTCCAGATCCCCATAGACAGCCTTCACTCGTCCTTCGATCAAGCTGGAGATATCATGTCCAAAATATCCCGTCAATACGGACTGAATACGCTCGATACCAGATGGACCGTCCTGAGAAGGGCGTACCATCGCGTATATTTTGGCTTCTGTCCGTTGAAGCAGGTCATACAAAATGTGCGAGCCCAGATAGCCTGTAGCTCCAGTCAACAAAATCACGCGCAAGTCGCGGACTTCAGCTAAGTCAGAAGCATCAGACAGCTCAATAGGATGCTCATTCAAATCCATTTTTTCTTGAGGAATCGCGAGTGGCTTGCGTTGCTGCGTTTGTTCCGTACCTAATTGTTCCACGTATTCAGCAAGCTCACGAACGGTTTTGTAGCGGAAAAAATCTCCGATGCGCAGCGCGCCATAACGTGGCTTCAGAATAGCCAGCACATGAATGACACGAAGCGAGTCGCCCCCGATCAGGAAGAAATCATCGGTAGCGCCAATGTTATTTTTACCAAGCACTTGAGTCCATGCTTCGGCAATGAGTGTTTCGGTTCCTTCGCGAAGAGGTTCCCCGCCAAATGAAAGATCAGACGCTTCCGGCAGTGGCCGCAGGGCCAGCTTTTTGCGATCGATCTTGCCAGTTGGTGAAATTGGCATAGCTTCCAAATGAACGACATGGCTCGGTACAAAATAAGAAGGTAGCTTGCCCCCAATATAAGACTGAATAACGTCCTGTGGAATGGATTGTCCATCCGAAGTGGTGAAATAGCCAACTAGCATGTTCTGATCTGTGTGATCTTTGACGGCTACCACAGCGACGTCCTGAACACCTGGATGTTTGGAAAAATGATCTTCAATTTCTCCGATTTCAATCCGATTTCCACGAATTTTGAGCTGCGAATCCTTGCGGCTTACGTATTCAATCGTACCGTCTGGCAGCAGCTTGGCGATATCACCCGAGCGGTACATTTTTTCACCCGGAACAAAAGGATTGTCCACGAACGATTGCGCTGTACGTTCTGGCTGATGGAGATAACCATGGGCCAATGCAGGAGTAGCAATACATACTTCACCCGGAATATTGACTGGGCAGAGCTTGTTATCATCGTTAACGATATACACTTTGTAATTGTAAATCGGCTTGCCGATCGGGATATTGACGACATGCTCAGGCACGGCACCACGGACCCGATGGGTCGTTGTCGCTACGGTGCATTCGGTCGGTCCGTATACGTTTACGATGTCGGTATCTGTACCGAACTTGCTTTGGAACGCTCGAACTTGGGAGCCGTACAGCGCTTCGCCTGCTACAGTAACAATCCGTACCTTAGCGAGTTTGCGATAGCCTTCGTCTGACAAGTACGTAGATAGCTGATTAAAGAATACAGTTGGCAAAATGGTAATAATCGTCGTGCCTGTACGTGCAATGGCTTCAGCGAATTCTTCAACAGATACACGCTCTTCAGAAGACAGCAAGTACAATTTTGCACCGTAAAACAAGGCTCCAATGGTATCCCAAACGGATGCATCAAAGCTGTAGGTTGCAAATTGGGTCAATACATCCTGAGGTGTAATGTCGCAATCGCGTTGCACGACAGCTCCTAGGTTAACAACACCGCGGTGAGCGATCAGGGCACCTTTCGGTTTGCCTGTAGAGCCGGATGTATAGATGACATAAGCTAGATCATCCGGACTTACACGAACGTTCGGATTGCTTGCAGCATAGCCTGCCAGCGGCCCATTAATAGCTAAAATTTCTTTTACCGTTTCAATAGAACCGCACAGTTCAGTCGCTTGTTCCATAAGTGCGGAAGTTGTTAATACAAAAGGAGAACGCGTGTCTTCGACAATGTAGCTACTCCGGTCAGCGGGGTGGGCGGGATCAACAGGTACATATACGCCTCCGGCTTTTAGGATACCAAGCAGTGAAATAACGGTCTCTAAGCTCCGTTCCATGAAGATGGTCACGAATTCACCTTTGGTAAGACCTTTGGATAACAAGACACGTGCGACTTGGTTAGCGCGTTCGTTCAACTCACGGTACGTGTACTCTCCAGTGTGGGAAGCAATAGCCGGACGATCAGGGTATTGTGAAGCCGCCTCCTCAAACATTCCATGAATAGTTTGATGCTCAGGATATTTCACGACTGTATTATTTAAAGCTTCGTGAGCAGCTCGATCTGCATCCGATAATATATCAATTGAATTCACAGGTGCATGGCTGTTGGTTAGCGCGCCACGCAAAAGGGTTTCAAAGTATTCTGCGTATCGGACAACCGTTGTTTCCAGCAAGAGTGATTGATCATATCGTATCTGTATTTGATAAGCGCCATTGTGTTCACTGACAGCCCAATCCATAATACGGGATTCTACACCGCTGTCCGTAGGCAGATTTGTCGAAAATGAAGTATCGGCTTGTGGTTCCGCAAGGTGTGCACTTGGCTCACGGAGCATCTCCTGAAATAAGTCTGCTAGTTCATGAAAAGTCGTTTCCTTTTCGACTGTCAGCGAAGCTGTAAGCAGACCAGTTTGTGGCACGAAAGTAGAAAAAGAAACTTCTTCTTCTGCGGAAAGGCGATATACCCATGCAGTATATGCTGATAAGAGCAACGCTTGTTTGTCTCCCGCAGTTTTTTGCTGATTTAATTGTTCCGAGATGGACGCTTCTAACTCTACTTGATAAGTAGAGGATGTATGCTTGCGTTGTATACGTGCATAATCCAAGGGAACTAGGAATGGGGAAGGGGTTGTCTGTGTACTGTTTTGTAGTAATGAAGCCATTACGCTAACCTCCTGAATGTATGATGTCTTAATATAAATGGTAAACTCAGTAAATGCCTCCGATCCCTTCAAATGCATGAACAGGAGGGAGGCATTACCGAATGAATGATTTACTTATGAAATTAACTTTAAGTCGATAAATGGCTATTATGATTTGCTACGGTTGGTGTCTGCAATTTTGAAATAAGATGTAATTTCTTGAAGCTCTTCAGACATGGATGTCAATTTATGGGATGAATCAATAATCGAATCCAAAGAAGCTTTTTGTTCCTCCACCGTTTGCACAATGTGAACACTGTTATTGGCTGTTTTGGTTACAGTGGAAGAAAGATCGTCTGCTGTCGCTGTCATTTCCTGTGTACCCGCAGATATTTGCTCAGTAGCGCTGGATACTTCTTGGATTTGCCATGCTACATTTTTAGTTGCTTGAAGAATATCATTGAACAGCACGCCTGCTTGTCCAGCAACGACGATTCCGTTTTGAACTTCAACGTTTCCTTGCTCCATCGACTTCACAGCTTGTCCGATTTCATTTTGAATTTCTTCAATCAGTGATGTAATCTGTTTGGTTGCCTCCGCAGATTGTTCTGCCAGCTTACGTACTTCACTGGCAACGACGGCAAAGCCTTTACCTTCTTCACCAACGCGCGCAGCTTCAATAGAAGCGTTCAGAGCGAGCAGGTTGGTTTGACTGGAGATGCCTGAAATGGTACTGATGATATTGCCAATTTCCTGCGAACGACTGTCGAGCAACTTGATGATACGGGAAGTATTGGTTACTGTATCGGTAATCAAGTGCATTTGGGATGACACCTTACTTACAATCTCGTTGCCTTCGTTAGAGCGTTTCTCTACTGAATTGGCTTCTTCCGCAACATTGGAAGAACTCGTGGCAATATTTTGAATGACCGAAGCCATTTCAGCCATGGCACGTGCACTATCGCCTGTTGCTTTTTCCTGCGAACGGATATTCTCCGTGATTTCACTGATGTTTTGATTGATGATGTTGGAATTGATTCCGTTTTGTTCGCAGATTGCGAGTAATTCTTTGGCGGATTCATTGACTTCATCAGTTGTCTGCTTCACTTTAGTCATAATGCTGTTAATATGACTTACCATATCGTTGAAATTCTGATTTACGAGTCCCAAATCATCATGACCTGCATGAATTTGAACATCCAGATTTCCTCTGCTTACTTCGCTGATACCGTACATCAATTGCTTAATCGGGGACAGCGTACGTTTCACAACCCAATATTGAAGCGCCAGGCAGATCAGTAGGAAAATCACTAAAATGGTAGCGCCGCTAATGAGCAGCTTGGTCAATCCTGCAGGTACGGCACCGGCATCTGCATCGACTGCAAAATATGCAAAGATTTTGCCACTTGGATCTTTAATCGGAGTCATCAAAGTCGTCCATGTACCAAAAGTATCATCGTAGAAGCTGGTGAATGTTGGTTTGCCACTGTCCAGCATACCGGTTACGCCTACTGCCACGACATTGGGTTGCTCATACATAGAGCCAACGAGCATCTTATCTTTTTCAAATGCTTCTCTGAGATCCGTTGGCATCGCCACAATAGATGTCAGATTGCCATTTTCGAGCTCCGTCCCGAAAATATAGGCATGAGAGATATTCGGATTCGTCGCCATGATGTTGTCTAGGTACGCGCGGAGTTTGGTTTGAATGGGTCCATCATAATTTTTCTCTTGAACCGCTTGGGTTACTTCATCGGAATTAATGCCCTGTGCCCACTTCAATGTGATTTTTTCCACTTGTCCATGCAATTGGTCTATCAAAATCGTACGTTGGATCAAATAGCTGGACACAATAAGAACTAGCCCAATCAATACGATGTTGAAGAAGGATAATAATAGGTTTTTGGTGAAGAATGATAAGCTACTCCACTTTTTCAAAATGTTCCACTCCCTGGTTGTATTTTTTGTATATGGTGTTGAACCGCTTATCGAATGAGATAATCAAGTCCCCCTTACAAACAAAATAATCGAGATCATAGACCCTTGAATTTTATGTAATAGGTCTTAAGTCCTTTTACAGACAAGTATGATATCCCTATATATATGTCGTACGAAAAGCCCTTGAAATGAATACCTTACACAATAAAAAATTAATTTTTAATAGGTAAACGCTGTCTGTGTTTCAGTATATTCCAATTTATACTTCAACTTGAAATTTGAATTCATTACAGTCCATAAGCAACTATTCAACAGAAACCATCATACTTTATAATAGAGTCAAATGCACTTATCAATTTGGGACATTTTTCATATTTAACGTTGGAAATGCTTGATTTATCGCGGTTTTTGTGAATTGTTTGCAAATGAGTCTTTATATCCATGCAAAGAGAAGAGGGATAAGAAGAATGTCCAAGCTTACGATTTTAAAGGTTGAGAGTAATCACGAGGATCTGCATAAGTTGATTCAAAGGCTGGATGAGGACTTGCTGGAAAGGTATCCTGCCGATGAAATTTACTTGGTTGATTTTTCCAATCCGAAAGTTAAAGAAATGGTTTTCGCTGTTGTGTATGTGGACGAAAAACCGGTGGCTTGTGGAGGGCTTAGGCCTATAGATGCGGAAGAAATGGAGCTTAAAAGATTTTATGTCGATTCCTCTTATCGCAGACAAGGGATTGCGGTGAGCCTATTATCTTTTTTGGAAGAGGAAGCCAGCAAACGGGGAGTTGTAAGAATTAAACTGGAGACCGGAGCGGCTCAACCTGAAGCGATTGCTCTCTATACCAAGCGGGGATACGAACCTGTTGAACGATTTGGGGAGTATGAACACGATGAAAACAGCCTTTGTTATGGTAAAAAGCTGTCTCTATTAATATAAAGCGTTCTCTTATAAAATGGATGATGATCAATACTAGCCTATATAGCGGGAGAGATGATAATGAATTTAAAGCAAAAAGCGGCTGAAAAAGCAGTTGAGGCGATTCAGGACGGTATGAAAGTAGGACTTGGTACAGGCTCGACAGCCTTTTGGGCTATTCAAAAAATTGGTGAGCGTGTAGCGCAAGGATTACATATACAGGCTGTAGCTACATCCCAAGCCTCGGAAGATCAGGCCAGGGAGCTGGGAATTCCCATCATTCCGTTTGATCAGATTGGAAGGCTTGATGTTACCATCGACGGTGCAGATGAAGTGAACGAGCAACTGGTACTGGTGAAAGGTGGAGGCGGAGCCCTGCTGAGAGAGAAAATTGTGGAAAGCAATAGCGACCGATTAATTATTATTGTCGATGAGTCCAAGGATGTGAAGGTACTGGGTGCATTTCCTTTACCCGTTGAGGTCGTACCCTTTGCCAGTGAATGGACGTTGGAGGCCTTGCGGCAGACGGGCTGCAAGGCGGAGTGGCGTATGAAAGACGGCGAGCGCTTCCTTACGGATAACGGTAATTATATTGCCGATTGTCGCTATGGTACGATTGAGAATCCGCAGGAGTTGGAAATCCGCTTGAACCAAATTCCGGGTGTAGTCGATAACGGACTGTTCATTAATATGGCGGACCAGGTTATTATCGCACGGGCCAATGGACAGATCGACGTCCGTATCAAGTAATGTCTAGGACCCGCCTGTTTCAACATGTGGCATTGGTGTTATTGATTTTATATACAGGGCTTCTATTATATTGGATGTTTCTCGGTTTTGGTCGTACATTACGACCGGGACCTCCGTATTCGTATAATATGGTTCCATTTGATACAATCAGGCAATACTGCCGGGCAATGGAGTCGTTTCCTTTTCGGGTATGGGGTATTAATTTGCTCGGTAATATTGGCGTATTCATTCCCTTCGGTATCCTTGTGCCTATCATTTGGGTGTCCATGCGAAGTATAGGCAGTCTGTTGGTAACGATAGTGATCGCACTGGTCATTCTTGAGGTGTCCCAAATGCTGCTGGGCGCAGGTACAATGGATGTGGATGACATCATACTGAATGTTCTGGGAGTATTATGCGGCCGTATTGCCTACGTATTTTTACGTAAGAAGTTAGGGATTGCAATATAATCGTCCTGCTCTCTGGATCAGTGTGTTAAGACTGGCTGAGAGCGGGCTTTTTTTACATAATGAACTGTAATCTTCACATAATAGACGACAATTCCTCCTTTTTTAGGCCGTAGGAGTAGGGGGAGGAACGCTTAAACTTGACAAAAGCGCACAATTAAGATATCTTGGAATAAAGATATGAGTAACGGAGGCTGTTAATATGTCTGTAAAACCAGATGATCAGGACTTAGCACTTAATTTGTTCGTTGTTCTGGCTCGTGCTTATAATTCGGTCACTTCCCGTACGAATCGGGACATTCATAGTCATGGATTAAATACAACAGAATTTGGTGTGCTTGATCTGCTGTATTATCGGGGACCCCAGCCTTTGCAGAAAATTGGAGAAAAGGTACTAATCTCTAGTGGGAATATTACGTACGTGGTAGATAAACTTCAGAAAAAAAACTTGCTTACCCGTCGTGCATCCCAAGATGATCGGCGTGTGATTTATGCAGAATTGACTGATGATGGACGTCATTTCTTTGAGCAAATATTCCCGCAGCATCATCGTGTTATTATGGAGACCGTGGATGGCTTATCCGTGGAAGAGAAGGAGCAGGCTATTCATCTGTTAAAAAAGCTTGGACTAACGGCTGAGGGGCAGAAGAGTAACGGATCATAAATGGTGCATGTGCAGGTTAAATCTGCTTTAGATAAAATACCGACTTTTCGGTATTTTATTTTTTTGTCGTATTATGGGGGAGTAGGGTTAATGTAGAGACGCAAATCAGGTATAATTGTCTAATAGTCACGTCCGGAACAAATTCCCAGTACCTGTTTCGAATACAAAACCTTGTCGGGGAAGGAGCTGTACATGAGTATACAGCAATACACCGCAGGTGAATCGCTATTGATGCAAGCAGGAGCTTTGGCTGAATTAGTTACCCATAAGCAATACGAATTACAGCCCGATCTTTTGCAGCGTTTTGGGGATAACGGTAAAATAAAGACAAAACAGGATTCCATATATAGTTTGAACTATTTGGCTGAAAGTGTAATCATGAACAGCCCTATTTTATTTACACAGTATGTTTCTTGGTTAAAAAAGCTTCTGGAGGGTTTCGGGATAACCCAAGAAGATTTGAGCATCAATTTCAGATTAATCCAGGAGACGTTGGTAGAGCACTTCGATCATACGAATAAAGTCATGGTGCTGGAGCACCTGGATTTGGGGATACAGCAAATTGGGAAGAAAGAGGAGTATGCCTCTTTTATTACAGGTGATAATCCCTATGCTGCTGACGTGGCTCAATATTTGGAATATTTACTCTCAGGTAATCGCAGACAGGCTTTGGATTGGATCGTTCGCTTGCTGGATGAGGGTATCTCTATTCAACATACGTATAAATATATTTTTCAAATTTCGCAATATGAAATAGGCCGTCTATGGCATGAAGGCAAAATCACCGTCGGTCAAGAGCATTTTTGCACTGCCGTGACTCAATTTATTATTTCAAGCCTGTATCCCAGATGGATGGGGAGTGGAAGTAAGGAACGCTGCCTGGTGGCGGCGTGTGTAGGCAGCGAGCAGCATGAAATTGGAGTGCGTATGCTGGCTGATATATTTGAAATGGATGGTTGGGATACGTATTATTTAGGCGCCAATGTACCTAACCGGAGTTTGCTTCAGGCCATTGTGAGTTACAAGGCGGATGTAGTGGCTATCTCAGCTACCATGGCTTACCATGTCCATCTAGTGAAAGAGTTGATTGCTCTCATTCGGCAAGACCCAACGACTAGCCATGTGAAAATTATGGTCGGAGGCTTGCCTTTTAATCTCGATTCCCTCTTGTGGCAAGAAGTAGGGGCGGACGGATACGCGCCAGGTGCGGAAGAAGCGCTGGAGGTTGCGGGTGACTTACTTTCGCTCAGGAAATAAGGTTAGTTTTGTGAACCTGTAAGTCATTTTGTAAAGGGGGCCTTTTAATATGAAGGAACCGACAGCAGAAATGGCTGTCCTGCGGAAAACGGTCGAACAATTAACGGATGAGATTGTGAAAGGCAAGGCTGAGGAAGAAAAGCTGCTGAATGAATTTTCATCAATGAACAACGAGCTGGTTAATCTGCAGCGTCAGCTTGCCAAAAGCAATGCGGAATTATCACGGACGAAGGAAGAAGCGGTACGGGCTAATGACCTAAAGAGCACTTTTCTGGCTGTGGTTAGTCATGAATTCAGAACGCCAATGAACGGAATACTTGGAATGATCGAAATGTTAGGTTCATCCAAACTTTCCCCGGATCAACGGCAGGCCATCGGTGTGATACGTGAGTCAGCCTCCCTGTTGTTGAACATGATTAATAATCTGCTTGATATATCCAAAGTGGAAGCAGGACAGATGGAACTGGAGATCGGAAACGTTAGAGTTGAGGCGATTATGGGCCATGTTGCTCAGTTGTTGGAGCCGCAAATCTATCAGATGGGTAACCGTTTGAGTATAGAGACCGATACCGATGTGGCAGAGCATCTGGAGGGAGATTCGGCAAGGATCATGCAGATCTTGCTCAATCTGTTGAACAATGCGAATAAATTTACGAGTGAAGGATTGCTCATCGTTCGAACAAAATTAGTGGAAGAAACAAAAGATTCCCAACGTGTTCGGTTTGAGGTGCAGGATTCGGGTATTGGGATTTCACCGGAGGATCAGAATAAGCTGTTTCAGCCTTATGTACAAGCCGGTGAAGGCAGTGCCTCCCAATATGGAGGAACGGGTCTGGGGCTATGGATATGCAGTTCATTTGTGGAACTCATGCAGGGGGAAATTGGGGTCATCAGTGAAGAAGGCCAAGGCTCTACGTTCTGGTTTGAAATTCCCTTCATGAAAGGATCGGGGCAGGCAGACGAAATGGAGAAGCATGAAAATGGTGATTTAAAGGTATTTAGCGAGTTGCTGCGTGAGCATGGTCATTCTCAAACTATTTTGGTGGCTGAGGATAATCGGGTGAATCGTCAGGTGGTGCAATTACAGCTTAACCATTTGGGATTCCGGCATATTGATTTTGCTGAGGATGGACAAGCTGCTGTAAAAGCGGCCTCCGAACGATCCTACGCTTGTATTCTAATGGATCATTACATGCCTCTGCTAAATGGTCATGATGCGGCAAAAGCGATCCGCCAGAGGGAAGCAGAAAACCAGCAACCACCTGTACCGATCATTTCTTTGACCGGAAATGTGTCTGAGGAGGATCAGGCACGGGGCCGGGAGGTTGGAGTGAACGATTACTTGATAAAGCCAGTAACGATTGAAAAGCTCTCTGAAAAGCTTGTCAAATGGCTTCCAAAGCCGGAAACCGAGCCGATTTTGGATAAGAAAGTTATACGTGAAATTATGCTGCTGGACGAGGATGGCAGCACGGCACTACTGGAGTCATTGGTCGAAATGTATACAAGTGATACACCTGCCAAAATCAATAAGTTAAGAGAACTGGCTGCTGTGGGCGAAGTCACAAAAGTAGTAGAGGCTGCTCATGAGTTGAAATCAGGCAGCGTGAGTCTGGGTGTCGGGCGTTTGTCCTCGTTGCTGTCGGATATTGAACAGCTTGCACGGGAGAACCGACTCGAGAATGCGAAAGCGAAGTTGTCTGCGCTCCAATCTGTCTATCAAGCAACGTGTTTAGAACTGGAACGCTATATTCACCAGTGCTAGACCGTTTTCCCCCCTTATTAGACTTGCACGCGGAAGGAGAACGTAAGAGGCATATATGAAAGAACAGTTGCGTTCCATTCACCCGCTGGCTTGGACGATTATTGTCGGTACTATTTTCGGGCGGATGGCGACATCCATGAGTATCCCGTTTTTGTCAATTTACCTTACCACCCGTTTAGGAGTGTCCCCCTTTCATACGGGGGTGATCGTGTCGGTAAGCTCGTTGGTCGGCATTTTTGCCAGCTTTTACGGTGGATATATTTCAGATCGAATCGGACGGCGTAAGGTGATGTTGGTGTCCATTGCGAGCTGGGCGCTTGTATTCGTTGCTTTTGCGTTGGCGGAAGCGGCCTGGGCCTTTTTTGTCATTAATGCTCTAAATGGACTGTGCAGGTCCTTGTTCGAGCCAACCTCGCGGGCGCTGTTATCAGATGTAACCCCCAAGGAGAAAAGACTGCTTATCTATAATATGAGATATGCGGCCATTAATGTTGGGGTAGTGGCAGGGCCGTTGCTTGGTTTGATGTTAGGATCTGCATCCAATGGTATGCCGTTCATGGTAGCTGCTGGTGTGTACGCACTATACGGAGTGCTGTTGTTGATCCAATTTGCCCGTTATGCATCGGATCTGTATATAGGTACAACGGCGAGAGAGGCTCCACTGCGAATGTCTGAGGCATTCCGTACAGCCAGCCGTGATCCGGTGTTTATGCCGATTTTGCTGGGAACGGTATTTTGTGTGATGGGCTATGCGCATTCCAATTCCACAATGCCTCAATTCTTGTCCTTATCCTTCGCGGAAGGAACTCGATGGTTTACATATATGCTGACGGCCAACGCGGTTTGTGTATTGGCATTTCAATATCCGCTGGTGCGGCTGGCAAGCCGTTTTTCCCCGGTGAATTCCCTGATTGCAGGGAATATATGTATTGCGGTCAGCCTGTTGCTGTGCGGTATGCTAAACTCAGGCTGGATGTTTATACTGGATATGGTGCTATTTACGGTTGGTGAAGTGTTATTGTTCACGATGCTGGACGTATTGATTGACCAAATTGCAGATGCTCAATATAAAGGGACCTACTTCGGTACAATCGGATTTAATAATTTGGGAAGCGTGCTGGCTCCTTTATTTGGTGGCTGGTTGCTGGATATCTATGGTCAAACGGCGCCGCTTGTTGTTTTTGTTCCGGTTGCCCTGTCGGTTGTGATTGGCATTCCGTTCCTTCTGGTCGCACGCCGCCGCCTGGTGCAGCGTACAGCACGGATCGCGGCTCAAGGAGGAGAATCGGTGCAGCAACTGTCATCATAAAAAGGGAGTTGAGTGCAGGATGAAGTCGGAAGAAGATGTGCTACGAGTCATACAATATATGAATGATCCGCAGGTACTGGAAGACTTGCGCTATGTGCGAGAGCTGAAGTTGCCGCAAGGATGTATTGCCGCAGGCTATGTACGTAACCGCGTTTGGGATAAGCTCCATGGCTATACAACGGCTACACCTTTAAACGATATAGATGTTATCTATTTTGACCCGAAAAACACGCTAGAGGAACGAGATGAGTATCTAGAGTTGTCCTTGAACCGTAAGCAGGCCGGACGTAACTGGTCTGTCAAAAATCAGGCTCGGATGCATTTTCGCAACGGGGAGGCTCCTTATTCCTCGGTAGAGGATGCGATGAGCCGCTGGCCAGAGACGGCAACGGCGGTGGCGGTTAGATTGAATGACAAGGATCAAATAGAGGTTATTTGTCCGCATGGATTGGAAGATCTGCTGGATATGCGGGTACGGCAAAGCCCTTTGTTTCGTCACACAACGGCTTTTCGGCAGCGTGTATTTGAGAAGCAATGGCTTGATAACTGGCCGTTGCTTATTATGGAGAATTAGAGTGAAATCCTAATTTTAGGATATTAAGGAGAGACGACAAACAATGTTTAAAAATATAAAAATAGATTCAGATCGTGAGGAAGTTCTGGAGCTGTTAACCTACGCCGTGCTGGATCATCCTGAACGCGGAGAAACAGCTTTACGTACCTATCAAGGCTCGGATGACTGGAAGCTGTTCGGTGTAGAAGATGAAGGACTTATTGTAGGTATTGTCGGCTTTGAGGACCAGGAGGATGGAACAACTGTAATTCGCCATCTGGCCGTGTTGCCTGAAAACCGTCATAGAGGATATGCCAGAGGTATGCTACTTACGCTCATTCAGGAGCGTAATCCAAAACGGCTTACTGTGGACACGGATGCGGAGGGGGCAGATTTTTTCCGCAAAGTGGGCTTTGCCGTGTATGGATCAGAGGATTTGCCGGATGGTGGGCAATTCCATTGTGTATATGAAATAGACGAAGAATAAGCGAATCTCCGGGTCCCGCGTCCCTCTTTCTACATAAGATATGTTATGCAGAAAGAGGGAGGTGGGTTTCATTGGCGTACCACTACACAGCGATTGGAGATTCTTTAACAACAGGTGCAGGGACGTTGCTGAGCGGCGGATTTGTACCTATCTATCGGCGAATGGCAGAAAGACATCTGCGTACGCCAGTCAGTTACGAGAATCTGGGAATTAACGGGCTGACATCGCAGGAGTTGCTGTCCATGGTCCGCAACAATCCACTTTTTCGGTCGGCGATCAGCCGGGCTGAACTTATAACGGTAACGATCGGCGGGAATGATCTGCGCCCATACATCAGCGCCCTTGCTGGAGGGTCCGGCTTGTCGGGTTCTTCCATTCCACAAGCGTTGAATCACACAAAAGAACATGTACGCCAAATTGTACATGCCCTGTATCAGATAAAGTCCGGTCAGCGTGAGCCATTTATCATTCGAATGGTGGGATTATATAATCCTTTTCCAGAAGTAAGGGAGGCGGGAGTATATGTGCGTCAGTACAACTCGTTTCTCTATACATTAGGCGGACCGAATTACCGGGTGGCGAATATTTATCCCGCATTTGAGGGCTATGAACGGGCACTACTTTCGTTAGACCGGGTGCATCCGAACAGTCGTGGTTATCGCGTGATTGCGGAAGAGTTGAATCGGCTTGGTTATGCGCCATTAAGGCGAGCGTGAGAGGATGCTTTGGATCAGACAAAGTATATTAAAGAAAGAGGTTCATGATGACAGTAGAAACTGACCATTATGAACCTCTTTGTTTGCGTTAGTAGGCGCTGTTTAGCCGATTGATTTACGAAATAAGCTACGCGCAGCCCACTTGCGCTCACTTCGTTTGCGGTATTTGGGTAGAGAGCGATAGACGGCAATGGACTGGTTAAAGGCTATAGTGGCTTCATCCTTGCGTCCCAGCATACGGTACATCAAGCCTGTCAGATAATAACCCTCGCTGGAAGAAGACTGAATCTCCTGAAATTGCTGCAGATAATGAAGCGACTTATTGACGTCACGTTCCTTGAAAGCAGCGGCTAAATGCAAATAAGGCTCACCGTACTGTACCCGCGGGTTAATATCCAGTGCTTTTAGTAAATGTTGTTCTCCATCCTCCAGATGGTTTGTATGTACTTCAGCCGTTCCCCGTGCGTTCCAATAGTCTGCTGAGTCTTCATAACGGGATTGAATTTCCAATAAGAGCTCCAAAGCCTGCGGATATTTCTTGCTTTCGATCCAGATACGAGCCAAATCGAACCTAGCAGCCACATCGTTGGTGTTTAGCGCAATCTGTTGGCGCAATCGAGCGGCATTGCGTCTTCTTTTCCATGGTTTGCTGATGCTGGGCAATACACCGACAAAGCTACGATCCAATATATAGATCACGATTAAGAGTACGAGCAGTGCCAGAAACGGGTTGCCGAGCAAACTCCATAGTAGAGAGAAAATTAAAAATTTCCCAATCATTTTTCTCCAATCCTCCTGTGCATGTAACAATCCATACTTTCCACATTATAGCATAAGGCCGCTTTAAGGGGCATTAGCCTGATGAGATTTCGAAGGATGGTAGAGGGGGTGAGAAGAAAAACACTTATTTGTGATGCTCGGTGTATAGTTTTACGAGAAAAGGAACCTTTTTTTATTCCCGCCAAAAGGTTGAACAGTCTGCCTTATCCAAAATATTAAACTCGATCATTTTCTCAAGTAATGAGAAATCAACTGGACTATCCCACTGGATACGTACCAACTGCTTGGTGTGATCATAGCCAGCCTGCACAATTAACTCAGAAAAATGATTAATCCCTGCCTTTTCAGGGGCAACGGCCAAATGATGTTTGGCTACGCTAAAGCCAATAATAAATGTGCTGTGATCCGTAAACATAGGCTGATTCCACGCAATTTTTGGCATTAAATTTGGAAATTTCTTGGTTACCCAAGCCAATACTTCTTGCGTTCGAGCCCGATGTTGGGGGTTATCAATATGCGCTAAATATTCTGCAAAAGCTTCCATGTTGTTCCCTCCTTAATTAAAAATTGTATCGTTCAGAGAAGTTCCTCGAACCTATTTGTCGTTAAAACTCCTCATAGAATGGCTCAGACACGTTCTTAACAACACCTATTTCCAACGATATATATTTTCAAACTAGATAGTCAAAATGGTTTACTATCAATTTATCGCAGCAACATGCTTCCCAAGATGTAAACAATACCTTTTATGTCCTGTTATATTCCTCAGAAAGAATAGAGTACAAATATGAATCGTGAAATTCGCCTTTGTAGTACCAGTGTTCTCGCATTATACCTTCACGTTGCATTCCGATCTGTTGCATAATCTTCTCAGAAGCCTTATTTTCTGGACGACATGTTGCATAAATACGATGGACATCAAGTGTGCTAAATCCAAAGCCTAGCAGGGCTCGTGCCACTTCTGTTGCATAACCCTTTCCTTGATAATCTGGGTTTAGAATATAGCCCATTTCTGCATTAGTATCTTTGACATGAATACCAACACCGCCGATCAGGATTCCAGTGTTTTTCAGACATATGGCTAGTTCGTAGTCTTGTCGTGGCATTTCCTGCTGTGAGGCTAGAACTTGTTCTATATATGCCTTTGTATCTTCTTCTGTATTGGGTCCCCATGCTGTGTGCCTAGTAACTTCAGGCAATGACGTGTAGGTATGTATACTTCCCCAATCGGATGTACAAATATCACGAATGATGAGCCGTTTTGTCTCAAATTGCATAACGATTCCTCCTGTCTATAATTAGCATACATATTCGTGTTTTTTGCACATTCTATTAATCCTATTTAAGCAGATCTGATGGGGAAGATCCAAGATTTTGAGAGAAAGTGCTAGAGAAGAGGATCGAATTACGTGTTGAACAATGGGAACGAATCAATACCTTTTGCCACCTGAACGCAAACCGCAAGGGAGGCGTCCGGCAAAAATGCAAACAGAAAATATTGAATGTGGTACTGGAATAGCCCGCTATTATTAGCCATCCAGTTTGTCTTAAAACAGCCTGCGGGCTGTTACGAAACGATTCTGCCATTTACCATCAAGCGTGTCAAAATGAACGCCACGTTCTTTGGAGAATGTATGCAACAATTTGTTGTTCCCTGCATAGATCGCCACATGGCCGATCTCCAGGTCGCGTGCGCTGAAGAACAGCAGGTCGCCTTTACGTAGCTCGTTTAGCCCGACCTTCTGGCCTTCTTTAGCCTGATCGTAAGAGACACGGGGGAGGTCGATGGAGAGCGTATGTCGGAACACTTCCCCCACAAAAGAAGAACAATCAAAGGTCGATGTCTGGCCGCTTGCTGCGCCGAATTCATAAGGAGTACCAAGGAATTTCTCTCCGTAGGCGATGAGTTCATCTCCCTGCCGTTCCACCAGGGATGAGCTGGTATAATCGCTGTATTTGGGTTTAGCCGATATGTATCCGGTCAGGTTGTCTTTAGTGCGCACTTCCAACCAGAGGGCATTGATCTCACGGATGACATGAACCTTTTCGTTGGCTGGAATAAGCCGCAGGGAAGGGGAAGCTCCCGACGAATCCGGTTTGCTGCGCAGGTTGACTCCCGAAAGAACCGTTGTAAAAAAATCGTTACTGGAGACAATCCGAATCGCTCGGGTCAGGGCATCCCACTTCACTGTGCTCCCAAGTGCCTCGCTCACAAAACGTAGTGGAATCATTGTGTTGCCCTCAACAATTTGTCCAGGAACATTCAGGGACAGCGTTTTGCCGTTTAAGGTGGCAGCAAGTTCCCCCATACGGTAGGTCAGCACCGCTTCATTTTTGGTAGCTGTTACGGTTTTGCTGGATTCGTTCCAGGAAAGCTCGGCTCCTTGTGCCTCAAACAACTGGCGCATCGGGACGAGCGCTGTTCCTTCTAGCAGCAGCGGCTGGGCAGCAAGCTGAAGTGGGCGGTCATCTACATAAACGGTCGTCACCGGAGTCAGCGGCACCGACTTCGCATACGACGGGTTTGCTTGGAGCAGCGATACTGCCAGTAGAGCCAGCAATACTCCCTTGTTGATTGTCATGCTGTCATCACCTCGTTGTTAATGTGTTCATCTAAGTTGTACGAGGCTGTCTCCGATTAGTTGTATACCAAATATTGGACTGATTCGAAAAACGTAAACAAACAAAAATAAAACCAATAAATATCTGTGTTTAATTGTTGACATCAAAATAAAATAAAGATAACATTATACATGTGAAATATTTCACTTTTGAGAAATACCCTTATGATTTAGCGAGGCAACAAGAAGTGAATCCTTTAGGAGGCCGATTTTATATGAGCGCACATGTATTTTTTGTACCATCTATCAATCTTATGGGAACAGGCTGTTTGCAAGAAGTTGGGCCGTATATAAAAGAACTGAATTTAAATAAAGCTCTAGTCGTGACGGATAAATTTTTGATGAAGAGTGGTATTGCAGGCAAGGTTACATCTTTGCTGGATTATATTGGATTGAACTATGCGGTATACGATGAAGTAAAACCAAATCCGACCTGTAAAAATGTACATGATGGTGTTCAGTTTCTGCAAGAAAATGAATGTGACTTTTTAATTTCGATTGGCGGAGGATCACCACAGGATACGGCTAAGGGAATCGGCATTATTGCTACCAATGGGGGACATATAACCGAGTATGAGGGCGTCCATAAATCCAAGCATAAATCGCTTCCTATTGTCGCCATTAATACCACAGCAGGAACATCTGCTGAAATCACGATCAATTATGTCATTACGGACGAAGACCGCAAGGTCAAGATGGTTATGGTTGATAAGAATAGTGTAGCTACGATTTCAGTAAATGATCCTGAACTGATGGTAGACAAACCGGCCGCGTTAACGGCAGCTACAGGACTAGATGCTTTGACCCATGCCATTGAAGCTTTGGTTACGCCAGGTGCTTATCCTGTAACGGATGCAACTGCGTTGGCAGCAGTAGAAATTATTTTTAAACATTTAGCTCGTACAGTGAGAAACGGTCATGATATAGAAGCGCGTGAGCAAATGGTATACGCTATTTTCCTGGGAGGACTTGCATTTAATAATGCCGGATTGGGTTACGTCCATGCGATGGCCCATCAGCTAGGCGGGGTATACGATTTGCCTCATGGTGTTTGTAATGCCATGCTGCTGCCAATCGTGGAGGAGGAGAATGCCAAGCACGTACCAGAGAAGTTTCGTGCCATCGCTAAGGTCATCGGTTTTGAAGATAAGGGGAAAACGGATAAGGAATGCGCAGACTATGTAATCCAAAGAATCAAAGACCTGTCGAAGGAAGTGGGGATTCCTTCCAAACTTTCTGAACTAGGTGTAAATGAAGTGGATTTGGATCTGCTTGCCGAGAACTCAATGAAGGATGCTTGCGCTCCGGGCAATCCGTTTATACCTAGCAAAGAACAAGTTATCGAGATGTTTAAGAAAATTCTTTAAATAAAAGATGCAATTATTTTACTAAATACTATAAGGGCTGTCCCAGGAACTGATCGAAGTATACTGGGAACGGCCCTTTTTATTCGCATTTTCTGCTAAGAGATTTGTGAGACTAGAGATAAGACAACCCCATTGAAGATTAAAGGCACAGCTCTCTCGGCTAAATCTGTAGGAGACTCTTTTTTTCCTTCCACATTCCAGCGAAAGGTTACACCATAAATGGACCAGCTTAAAATGGTCGCGGCAAGTTCTAACGTTCTTTGGTCTGTATTATTGGCTTCTCTTGTTATGAGTTGAAGTATGAATTGCTGTAATTGATTCTTAATATGTTCTTCCAGGATCGGTGCCACTGAATTATATTTATGAACGCATTGGTTACTTGAGTCGTGATAGTCACATAACGAAAGAATAAGTTTCTGAATGATCTCCTCCGACAAACGTGCCTCAGCATCAATCCTCTTGATAACATACTCCAAAAATGCATCTGACAAAAGGGTTTCAAGCAGTGCATATTTATCTTGAAAATGTGCATAGAACGTGGCGCGGTTAATGGTGGCTTTTTGGGTAATGTCATTGATCGTAATCGTGTAGAAGTCTTTCTTATTTAATTGGTCAACGAATGCGTCGAGAATTAATCTACGTGTTCGAATGACGCGAGGATCGTTTGGGTTGGGTGAAGTTACACCAGGCATCCTAAAGACACTCCTTTCAGGTAAATCAAATGATTCCCCCATTATAAACATGTGTTGTTTTGTCAACAAGTGAATTTAGATATACAACAATTTCATAACCCTTTTGGTTAAGCAACAGAATGAACATTTTGTCGGTTGAATGATAAATTAAACATTGCTAACATTTCACTTGCACCCCGTTTGAAGATGCACGAGCCTTATATATAATCCTTTAAAAGAATAAAAGAAAATGAGGAGGGACAATCCTTGAGTAATCAACCGCAAAATGTTCATTCAACAGAAGCTTTATTTCAACCTTATACCATTCATAATCTAACCCTACAGACTCGTATTGTAATGCCGTCAATGGGCCGCGCTTTTTCACCAAATGGTGTGCCAGGACCGGATGTAGCCGCTTATTATCGCCGTCGCGCAGAGAATGATGTAGGTCTTATTATTACTGAAGGCGCAGTGATTGACCATCCGGCTGGAACAAGTGAGCCGAGGATACCTAATTTTTATGGGGAAGCGGCTTTAAACGGTTGGGCTGAAGTGGTCAGACAGGTTCATGAAGCTGGTAGTAAAATTTTCCCACAGCTTTGGCATATGGGGATGGCTCGTCCTTTGGGATCTCAGCCGAATCCCGAAGCGCTATCGATTGGTCCATCGGGGCTGGATCTGGAAGGCAATAAAGTGACCGAGCCGATGACAGAAGAAGAAATTGTCAAGGTCATTCGCGCCTATGTCGATGCAGCTGCGAATGCAAAACGACTGGGTTTTGACGGCGTTGAAATTCACGGAGCACACGGCTATCTGGTTGATCAATTCTTTTGGGAGAGGACGAACCAACGTACGGATCGCTATGGTGGCGATATCATAAAACGTGCTCAATTCGCCATTGAGCTTGTGGAAGCTATTCGTGCTGAGGTTGGCCCTGACTACCCTATTGCCATGCGCCTATCCCAATGGAAAATGAATGATTACAACGCAAAGCCGTTCGATACACCGGATAAACTGGAGCAATTCCTGAATGTATTAGTAGAAGCGGGCGTGGACATCTTCCATTGCTCGACACGTCGCTTTTGGGTACCTGAATTTGAAGGCTCCGATTTGAGCTTTGCCGGATGGGTGAAGAAGCTGACTGGAAAAACTACGATTACGGTTGGCTCTGTAGGTCTGGATGAGGATTTTGTAAGTTATATCGAAGGGAAAGGGGCAGGACACCAAGATATTAATGAACTTCTGGAACGGCTCGACAACAATGAATTTGATCTGGTAGCTGTTGGGCGTGCGCTTCTGGGCGATCCTGCATGGGCTACGAAAATACGTGAAGGCCGAATTCATGATCTTCAAACCTTTACACCTGAGATACTTCAAACGCTCAACTAAAACATATCATACTTTGAACATCTCTTCATTTCATAAATAAATACTGTAAGCCAAAATACTCAAAGTCAGGTAAGGAACTTGGGTATTTTGGCTTTTTTATGCGTCTGCGATAGTAATCCACCATGAACCATTATAGATTAAGTCATATTTGCTTTTAGTTCAGACTGACACCAACACTTGATATATATAGATGTCTATGTAATAATGCTTGTATGTTAAAAAATAATGCAGCTGCACTGATAGGAACCATTAGAGACTCGATCAATAAATTGATTGTGTCTGAGCTCGAATCGAATGGAATTGAAGGGATTGTTCCTACTCATGGCGGAATCCTAATGTTCCTTTATCAAAACGACGGGCTTTCTATTAAGGAATTGACGCAAAAAATTTCTCGTCAGCAACCCACGGTCACTGTTTTGATCGACAAGCTAGTGAAGTTGGGATATGTCGAAAGAAAAAAAGAAAGGGAGGATAGCCGAGTTACCCTGATATTTCTGACCGATAAGGGAAGAGAGATAGAGCCTGTATTTGAGGTGATCTCCAATAGATTACAAGAAACCATCTATGGTGGTCTCAAAGATGAAGAAAAAGAACAACTGGAATATTTGCTGGAGCATGTCAAAAACAGATTATAAATTTTTTTAAGTAAATGTATAGATATCTATATTAATATCAAAATAACAATAAAACATCTGGAGGTTATTAAAATGAAACATCTTATTATCTATGCTCACTCAAACGCAGAAAGCTTCAATCACGCGATACTCGAAACGGTTGTAAATACCTTGAAAGAAAAAGGTGATGAAGTCGTTGTACGCGATCTTTATGCCCTTAATTTTCAACCTGTATTAAAACCTGAGGATACTGCCGCTATGAGAGCAGGGCAAACTCCGGCTGATATCAAAGTGGAGCAGGAATACATCTCACAATCGGATACGATTACTTTTATTTCTCCCATTTGGTGGACAGGTCTTCCGGCTATCCTGAAAGGTTACGTTGATCGTGTATTTGCATACGGCTTTGCATATACGGCTGGTGCGGAAGGGATTAATAAGCTGCTTACAGGTAAAAAAGGTTTTATCGTGAATACACATGGTACTCCCAACGCGATCTACGATGAAATCGGTATGACTGCAGGATTGAAGCTCACATCCGATACGGGAATTTTTGATTTCGTTGGAATTGAATCCGTCGGTCACTTGCTGCTTGGAAGTATTGGTTATCTTGATGAAGATGGCTATAAAGGGTTGTTGAAGCAAGTACAAGACACGGTTAAAACGGTGCTGTAAATTCAGTTCATATTCTTTTAGAAACGTAAGACATTCTTTAAATAATGAGGTCAACCCGTATTTAGTGGTTGGCCTTTTCTTGTAAATGTTAATACTTCTCTAATATAGTCCAAACAACAATCTCATTTGGAGCTGCTCAAATCCCCCTTTTCCTTGAAATTCTATGATATAACACGTTTCCAGAACCTCATAAAATAAAACCCTCCTTGTTGTCTCACGTTATGGGGTCAGTCCCTCTCCTCTGGGTGTCTCACAGTCCAAGGTATAAAACCTCCTGTTATTGGACATTCAAGGGGGGGATAAAGTATAAAAATTCACAAATATTTCATTGTTATTATCGTGGGCAATTCATTATAGTACATAGTATTAATAGTTAACTGTATGTATTATGTGTGTTGCGGAGGTTCACTATGAAAGATTATGAACTAAGGGACGAATTGAGAGAATCCGTTAACCGGATTTATGACATGGAATTATTCAGTAGCCTGACGGAGCTTGTTCAGGGGGAAAACCATGTGCTTCAATATTTAGTTCAGCACCGGGATGATGAAATTAATCCTTCCTTGCTCAGCGATGATCTGCATGTATCCAGATCAAGAATTACGGCAGCGCTTACGGGATTAAGGAAAAAAGGCTACGTGACTATGGAAATGTCTGAGCATGACAGACGACGAATGTGTGTAAGGCTCACAGTAAATGGTGAATCCTTGATCAGACAGAAGCAAGAGAGAATTGAAGGTTATTTTGAAGCGCTTGTAGTAGGTTTGGGTGAGAAGAATGTGAAGGAATTTATACGGTTAATTGAGCTTTCTTTGAGTATTATGAATGCGCGTTCTATTGAAAAATAACATAATGTGAGGGTGTACCGGGTGAGATATAAAATAATAGCAGATAGTTGCTGTGATTTAACGAGAGAGCTTAGAGAAGAGATGCAAGTTACTACGATTCCGTTAAATATGACGCTGGGAGATAAATGCTTCGTAGATGATGACACATTGGACTTGCCTCAGTTTATGGAAGAAATGAAAGCCTGTACAACCAAAATTGGATCCGCATCACCGTCACCTATGCTATATAAGGAAGCCTTTCAAGGTGCGCATACTTCTTTTGCCATTACATTATCCAGCAACCTGTCCAGTTCGTATTCCAGTGCATTGGTAGGAAAAGATATGGCGGAAGAAGAGGGGGCGGATGTTCATGTATTTGATTCGAAAAGCGCTTCGGCTGGACAGCTCTTGTTAGCTCTAAAACTGCGCAAGTTGATTGACGAGGGATATCATAAAAGCGAAATTATTTCATCCTTGGAGAGCTTTATCAGCAAGATGAAAACCTACTTTGTTTTAGAAAATCTGGATAATCTGGTTAAGAACGGGCGGATGAATAAAATCACTGGAAAGATACTTTCACTCTTGCATATCAGGCCTATTTTAGGCTCGGATGGTGACGGTAATATCGCATTTTTTACTCAAGCACGCGGTCAGAATCAAATTATCGAAAAGCTCGCAGATACTATTGAAAAAAGTGGCAGGGCTACCGAAGGAGAAAGCATTGTCATTACTCACTGCAATAATCCTGGGCTGGCGGAAAAATTAATGAATGCGCTGAGGAAACGCTATCAATTTAAAGATATTCATATTGTGTCCACCAGAGGGATTAGTTCAATGTATGCCAATGACAAAGGGATCATTATGGCCTTTTAAAAATATTCAGGGTTTATCCTCGCTGTATGGATAAACCCTTTTTTAGTACACTGAGGCTTTGCGGGAGTTCAAGCCTATCCCAATTTTCTAATGAGGACAGAAGCGTTTATGCTGGCTTGAGTTCCTCCGGCTTGTGTTTGCAGGGTAACAGCAGTAGTAGAGCTATGGTTTCGCAGAGTAAGGACGTCACCGCATGCCAGAGCAAGGATGGCTTGCCCTGTGTTCTGTTGTGTCCCGGCTCCTGAGCCGTATACAGTTCCCACAGCCAGTGCGCCATTAATAAAGATGGCGAATTGGTTAGGTTCCACACCGGACACCGAAAAGTGAACTTCATATTTTCCAGCATCGGATACAGCAATCTGTGTAGTTCCTGGAACATGAGCAATTCCAGGTGTAAGTATACCGTTCGTATCCCAAATGACATCCCCTTCAATCGGAACAACTTGGGGCTTTACATTGTAAATATAACCGAACTGCGCTAAATCACCTATGGTTCCAGAATCCCCTTCAGGTCCTAAAGCACCCTGATTAATATTCACACTTACAAGTTGCTTTTTGACGATGATGTCTTTCCCAAACCCTTTCCGTTTCGAGCGGCTTTTTCTCTTTGGGGGTTTCTCCTCAAACTTTTTTTCTAACTTATCAAACCAGGCACGGACAAAAACATTTTTTTTACGGCCTTTTTTTCGTTTTAATTCAGGATGACCCAATACAAACACCTCCATATGGTTTGTTGTATACTACTCCATTCATCTAGAGGAGGCATGGATATCTGTCCTGTGATTCATAGGAAACGATCTATTTTGACTAAAAACAGGCTACTGTACAAGGTACATTCGTCTAGTATGTAAAAAAAGCACCTTTGAATGTGCACTTGGATGACAACCAAGGAACAGACAAAGGCACCAGTAGAGGTGTATATCATGATGAGGCGGTTTGAAGCCGCTTTTTGCGCACATATAGGGCGTACAAGATGCCCCCAAGCAGGCACAGGATACATGTGAAGCCTGCCAGCAACCACGCCGATGAGACTGCTCCACCACGATCCATGCTATTTCCGAGCCATAAAGGCAGCAGAGCTCCCCCAACTCCACCTGCGCCTATAAGCAGGCTGGTGGTAGATTCTTCGGTGCCTGGCATCATTTTGCTGGCAAAAACAAGTGCGATGGAAAAAATGCCCGACATGCCCAGCCCCAGCAGTGTGATAAGGACAAAGGCAACGGTAGTTCCCTTGATCAGCGGGAACACGCATAGCAGCACGGTCGCCGCCAGCGAGCTTAGGGCTACAAAGACACCATAGCCGTACCGATCAGCAATACTTCCTGCGAACAACCGTCCGGTAGCCATTGCTAGCCAGAAGCAGGTAACACTGAGTGCTGCCTCCGCTTGAGTGAGGCCCAGCCGTTCGATGAACATGGAGGGCAGGAAATTAGCTAGGCTCATCTCTGTTCCTACATAGATAAAGAAAAAGATGATAAATAGTGTAAGTAGCTTCCGATTGCCAATAGGGCTACCTTCAGAAGCCTTCTCCGTGGGTGACTTCAGTGAATTAGTCGAACGCTTAAGGCTGTTATCTCGGTGTTCCTGTGGGTCCAATACAGCGTCCAGCGGGCCGAAGGACCCGCGCAACCAAGCTATAATGGTCACGGCTGCAAACATGGAAATGATGGGAAAGGCCAATCGCCACCAACCGAGAGCGATAAGTTGGCTGGCGATAGCGGGCATAGCCAAAGCGCCAATCCCAAAAAAGACTTCCAGACGGCTCATCGCCGCGCCCGTTCCTTGAGTAATACCGCTGATAATAATAGTGCCAATGAGTGTTTCTACCATGCCGAAGCCAAACCCCGCTGCTGCACCGACGACATATAGCCAATCCCAAGGCGGCAGCAATGAGTATAGCACTTCAGCCGCGCACAGCAAGAGCAGGGCGAATACCAGACTTTGGCGTTTACCGAAACTTCGGGCAAGCCACGGTGACAGCAGGACTCCAACCAGAAAACCGGAAAATTGAGCGAAGATTAGACTACCGCCATCCGTATAGTTTCTACCGTAATGCTCTAACAACACAGGCAGTAGGGAGCCTACAACCACGTGTGCCAGGCCGATTAAAAAATAAGACAAGCTGCCGATCCATAGCAGTCGTTTCATGATGAACTCCTTTGATACCTAGATTATACTCATGCAGCAAAGTGAACTGTATGTGTCAAATCTGAGTGATTATGATAGCTCCAGTACTTGAAAGCCGTAGCCTTCAATAGAAATATCTCCTTCCAGGTATTTACCGCTGATTAGCTCATTCCCTTTCTGATCATCCAGATGATATTGCTGCGTCTGGGCGTTATGATTCAGAATGAACAGATATGATTTTCCATCTTTGGTCCGTACAGTGGCTTCTACACCCGCAGGAGCGCGCAGCAGGGATGGAATCCCTTTTTGCTCACAAATGTAGCCCAACAGGCCATCAAGGAAAGTCTCTTCAGGATCTGAAGCAACGTACCATGCCTCGCCTTGACCGAAACGATTGCGTGTCAGCACTGGCATGCCCTGATAGAAATCATCGCCGTATTCCGCCAGCACCTCGGCACCTTCGCTATGCAACAAGTCGCAGAGCAGGCCACATTGATATTCACCTTGTAATACGCCCACCTTTTCTTTTAATACAATGCGATTGTATGATTCCGGCAGAAGCGCGTCAATTTCCTCCACCCAGATCCCGAGCAAGTTACGCAGTTTACCAGGATATCCTCCGGTTGTGACCAAATCGTTTTCATTTACAATGCCACTGAAAAAGGTTGTTACGAAGGTGCCTCCATGCTCTGTGAATTGTTCCAGCTTCTCGGCGGTACCTGCCTTGACCATATAGAGTACAGGCGCGATAATGAGATCATATTTCTGGAAATTTGCATCAACGGAAATCAGGTCTATCTGTACGTTACGCCGGAAGAGGGTCGCATAATACTTATGCACCTGATCCACATATTTCAAGGCGACAGAAGGACCGCTTGATTTTTCCAATGCCCACCAATTATCCCAATCAAACAAAATGGCTACTTTGGCATTGACGGTCGCGTCAAGTAGCGTGTTGCCTAATGCGCCAAGCTCACTGCCAAGCTGTGCCACCTCGCGAAATACACGTGTGTTCTCATGCCCGGCATGCTCAATAACAGCCCCGTGGAATTTCTCACATGCGCCGATTGAGCGGCGAAGCTGGAAGAACATGACCGTGTCCGCGCCATGCGCGACTGCCTGATAACTCCATAACCGCATAACGCCGGGCCGTTTAAGCGAATTATACGCCTGCCAGTTCTGCTGGCTCGGTGTTTGCTCCATCAGCATAAAGGGTTGCCCATCCTTCAAGCCGCGCATCAGATCGTGTGCCATCGCGGTATAGCTTGGCGGGGTATTAGCCGCAGGATAACTATCCCAAGATACAATATCCATGTGCTTAGCCCATTTAAAATAGTCCAGTTGTTTGAAAAATCCCATCAGATTGGTCGTTATCACGGCATGGGGAATATGTTTTTTAATCGCGTTGTATTCCAGCAGATAGCAATCCAGCATACTGTCTGAATTAAAACGTGCATAATCGAGGGATATGCCCTGAAAGGAGGAGTGATTTTCTCCCCAATGCTCGCTCAAATTATTTGGTGGCACGATTTCATCCCAATCATAGAAGGTATGACCCCAGAAGGAAGTATTCCACACCCGGTTTAGCTCTTCCAGTGATCCGTATTTTTGCTTGAGCCACACCCGGAATGCGGCCGCACAGTTCTCACAATAGCAATCCCCGCCGTACTCATTGGACACGTGCCACACGAGGATCGCGGGATGGTTTTTGTATCGTTCCGCAAGTTGGCCAGCCATCTGCTCCGCAAATTTTCGATACGTAGGACTGTTCGGACAAGAATTGTGGCGGCCACCGAACTTCCGCTTCCGTCCGTCAGCGTCCACCCGGAGAACGTCGGGGTAGCGAGTAGCCATCCAAGCAGGATGCGCTGCCGTGCTAGTAGCTAGACAAACGAAGATATCGCTTTCATAAAGACTGTCAATCAATTGATCCAGCCATTCAAAATGATATGTGATTTCGTCGGATTGAATTTTGGCCCATGAGAATACGTTGACCGTGGCGATATCAATCCCTGCCTGCCTGAACATCCGTAAATCTTCCTGATGCGTGGCCTCATCCCATTGTTCAGGATTATAATCTCCACCGTAAAATACTTTAGGTAGTTTACTGCTTATCATGCCAATCACCTCTGTATATAAGAATAATTCTATCTTATAATACAAATAACTGCTTTTAAATATAATAAAATGAACGTGTATATAACAATATGGATCTACATGAGAAATACATACCCGCATACGCCGGAGGTGCTTTTTATGATTTTAACTCCCCATCATTTGCGATTTTTCCTGACTACGCGTGAGCACTCTTTACCCCTTTTTATTGAAAGTATCGGATTTAACAGCAGGCAGGAGGATGTGTCCCGTCCAGAGGGCTATCCGTGCTTTCACTGGATTCAGACGGTGTCTGGTGAAGGGATGTTTACATTTAAGGGGGGGGCCGTCCGTCTGGGGGAGCAGTCTGGAGTTCTGCTGCTACCTGGGGAATCCCATGCATACAGACGGGCAACCAAGGTATGGCGAACGTTATACATTACATTTGACGGCCCCATCGCCGCTGCTGTACTGACTGCACTGGGGTTGAAGCATACGCGTGGGTATCATTGGGACCCGGATAGCGAGTTGCACAGTTTTGGGGAAACGATGCTTCATTCCATGGTTAGTGAACGTGATTTGTCTGGATTAGATGCTTCGGCCAATATGTATCGTTTTCTGACTCTGCTGCGTAAACATGGACAACATAGCTCGATGCCTTCCCTATCTCATAATGTGGAACGATTAACCCCTGTACTGGCCTTTATGGAGCAAAATTATGCCAGTCCAGATGTGGGCCTAGGTGATATGGCAGTTATGATGAATGTCAGCTCCCGTCATTTAAATACATTATTTAAGCAAGCGTTTGGTGTGACTTCGTATGCTTATCTGATTGTGATTCGGCTGCGGAAGGCCAAGGAAATGATGGCGGAATATCCGCAATTAACAGTAAAGGAGATTTCGGAGCGAGTGGGCTTCCGAGATACCAGTCATTTTGTGGCAACTTTTCGCCGAGCTGAAGGAATTACCCCGGAAAGGTTCAAATTACTGTATACATAAAGGTATTTTATCGAAATGCTCTTTCTTACTCGGGAATGCTCTTTTTAGGGAGCATTCCTTATTGTTTTTTTTAGGAAGAGGGAGTATAAAATAATAGTTCATTTGTTTCATCCATCTGATGTGCAGGTGACATAATAAACATAAGATTCATAGTTCTTTTGCAAAACCCTCATCCAAAGAAGGAGTCAACGAAATGCTGAGCAAAGTCAAAAGATTATTAATCGGTCGTCCGCGAAAGTCGACGGCCCTTGAAGATGAGAAGCTGAATAAGCTCAAGGCACTGGCCATTCTGTCCTCAGATGCCTTATCCTCTGTAGCTTATGGAACGGAGCAAATTCTGCTGGTTTTAATTACAGCCGGCTTTGCTGCCCTATGGTATTCCATTCCTATATCCATTGCGGTATTGGGTTTGCTGATCATTCTGATCCTGTCTTATAGACAGACCATTTTTTCCTATCCTGGTGGCGGAGGAGCGTACATTGTTGCACAGGACAATTTGGGAAAGAGTCCGAGTCTGATTGCAGGCGGTTCTTTGCTGGTCGATTATATTCTGACGGTAGCAGTTAGCTCATCAGCAGGTACAGATGCCATTACATCGGCGTTCCCATCGTTACATGATCATCGGATCGCCATTGCTCTAATTATGATTATCTTTTTGACGATTATGAACTTGCGCGGAGTAACAGAATCTGCCTCAGTGCTGGCTGTACCGATTTACTTATTTGTTGTTGCCATATTTGTTTTGATTATTAGTGGTATCATTCATTACGTGGCAGGGGGAGCTCATGCTGCAGCACCGCAATTTGGAGCTACGGTATCCAACGTCAGCCTGTTCCTGTTACTGAAGGCGTTCAGCTCGGGTTGCTCGGCGTTAACTGGGGTAGAAGCTGTCTCGAATGCCATTCCGAACTTCCGCAAGCCAGCTGCCAAAAATGCAGCAACTACACTAATGATGATGGGTTTGATTCTCGGGTGTATGTTTATCGGAATCAGTTTGCTGGCTTATTGGTACGGTGTTCGTCCTAATCCGCATGAAACGGTCATTTCGCAAATTGCGAACGCCACTTTCGGGCGCGGTGTGATGTATTACATCATTCAGGGCGTGACGGCGCTCATCTTGTTTTTGGCGGCGAATACAGCCTATTCGGCCTTTCCATTGCTTGCTTTTATGCTCGCGAAGGACAAATACATGCCGCACATGTTCATGGTTCGTGGAGATCGGCTCGGATACTCTAATGGTATTTTGTTTCTGAGTATCTTCTCGGCATTGCTGGTCATCGTATTTGGCGGCAACACAGAAAATCTGATCCCGCTTTATGCAGTAGGGGTATTTATCCCGTTTACCCTTTCACAGCTGGGTATGATGATTCGCTGGATCAAGCTCAAACCGCCAGGCTGGATTGTCAAACTTGCTATTAATACGGTTGGGATGCTGACCACGCTGTCGATTACGCTCA
Organism: Paenibacillus sp. SEL3; assembly: GCF_054602585.1. NCBI lineage: Bacteria > Bacillati > Bacillota > Bacilli > Caryophanales > Paenibacillaceae > Paenibacillus > Paenibacillus sp. SEL3. Next base: position 5,267,183 of record NZ_CM137725.1, read on the forward strand.
TCTTTATCTTCACCAAGTTTAGCCAGGTGTGGGTAGTCTTTATCTTCCTGCCTTTGGTTCTGTATTTCTTTATGAAGATCAACAGGCATTACAAAAATACGGCTGAACAACTGCGCATTGATATTACCAAGGATAAACCTATGGTGAAAGGCAATACGATTATTATTCCGGTGGCAGGCATTACGCGAGTCGTTATGAATACGATCAGCTATGCCAAAACCTTGTCGGACAATGTGGTTGCCGTATATGTGGGTGTGGATGATGATGCAATTCGCAAAATGGAACAGAAATGGGAAGAGTGGGATGTCGGTATACGTTTGGTCGTACTGAAATCCCGTTATCGCAGCATTATTAATCCGCTTCGCAAGTTCATTGATACAGTAGAGTGGAAAAAAGCAGACGAGGACCATATCACTGTTCTCATTCCACAATTCATCACCAAGCACTGGTGGGAAAATATTCTACACAATCAGACCAGCTTACTGATGAGAGCTTATTTAATTAATTATAAAGACGTGATCGTAACGACCGTACCTTTTCATTTAAACAAATGACAAAATGAACATCTTTTGGCCGTATTTCTTTGCGGCCGGAAGGTGTTTTTTTGCATAACGAGGATATTTACTTTAGTGATACATTTTGTGTATTATAGATACAAAATGTATCATTTGAGGCTGTTATGGAGGGATACGATGCCCGAAGCTAAGGGGAAAATGGAAGATGACAAGCTGCAATTTGTAGATACGCTAAGGGCGCTGGCTATTATTGGAGTTTTACTTGTGCATGTCAGCCAGCATGTGGACGGATTAAACGGATGGTTGCAAAAAGGCTTGAGTATAGGAGCCAAAGGTGTCGCTTTATTTTATATGGCCAGCGCTTTTACGCTATTTTTGTCCTTAAGCAGACGTTCGGGTAACAAGAGTGAAAGAATTTCAGCTTACCTGATGCGTCGTTTTTTTCGGATTGCTCCTTTGTATTACGTGATGTTAGGAATCTATTTAGTTGTGAACGGGACAGGTCCACGATTTTGGCTTGGGGATCAGGCGGGAGTCACTGCCGCCAATATCGCAGCTCATGTCCTGTTTTTGAATGGTCTGAATCCGTACTGGATCAACAGCATTATCGGTGTGGAATGGTCCATTGCGGTGGAATGTATGTTTTATCTGTTTATCCCTCTATTATTTAAGCTGATCCGATCCGTCCGCCATGCGACGTGGTTTGTCGTGATGGCGCTTGTGGTAAGCTTGGGGCTAAATACGGTAAGTGTTCAATATCCATGGATTAGTGATCACTCTTTATGGGGGCACTATCTGTATTTATGGTTTCCGAATCAATTGCCTGTCTTTGGGCTAGGTATATTGTTGTTTTTCATTTGGAAAGACGAGCGGCATTGGAAAAGTATAGACCGAGTCAGTGGAGGTTTGCTGCTTGTTTCTGTGCTATTTTCATTTTTAGAAGGCATGACCGATGTTCTCATAGGTGTCGGGTTGCTGCTGGGAGCGTATGCTTTGTATCACTGGCAGCCGATATGGCTGCTTAATCGGGTATGGTCATGGATCGGCCGCCTTAGCTACAGCATGTATTTGACGCATATGCTGGCTCTGGGACTAATCGTACAGGTTAAAATACCTTTTGCTCCCCTAGTCAGCCTCATACTTATGTTTATCATGACGTTGCTAGTCACCATCGGACTATCTTGGTTTACCTACTCGTGGATTGAACAGCCCGGCATTCGTTGGGGGAAAAAGCTTATATCACGTATGAAGCCTGTGCGCAAGCAGGGAGATTCGGTCAAAGAAAGTGTTGCCTAAGCTACAACTTGAAGCAGCATCCGATAACATTTGGTTGAAGTGCTTGAATAAATCTATGAAATAATTGAAAAGACCTCTTGAAAAGTAGCTCCCAGCCCTTTATATTCGATGTACATCCAAGTTTTTGAATACACCGATGAGGTTTGTTGGAATTGTAAAGGAGATGCACGCATGCTTTTGAAGCCAATCGGCTTTTTGCTTTTCTCCACACTTGAGGGAGTCGCTGTTTTTGCGCTTATTTTGAGTATTTTTAAAGTTAAAATGACCCCTTATCTATGGCAGGCCATTTTTGTTAACCTGATTATGAATATGCAAAGTTATATGCTTCGAGAGGAGTTTTCCCTTTCGTATTTGGTGCCTGTCGTAAATATGCTGCTTTTTATTTTTTTACTCGCTACGGTCGTGAAGATTCCGATTGTGTGGTCCGGTATTATGACGGTTACAGGTTATTTTGCATATGCCGTTGTTCAGTCGGTATTCTTAAAAGTCATGTTCGGCAATCTTCCGGTTTCTGAGCTGCAGGATGGGTCCTTGAAGGGCTATCAGCTACAAGTGGTAAGCGCGGCAGTAGGACTGCTTATTTCATTGATGTTGTCTCGAAAAGGGATCGGCTTTTCCCCTAATTTCAAGAAGCTTAAGTTCAAAGAGGAATATGGCATTGTCATCACGCTGATTATCCTGTCTCTCATTTCAACTTCTATTGTGCTCTACTATAACGAGGTATGGTTAAGTATGATATTTTTTGCACTGGTTTCGGGATTTTTCATCTATTATGCAATCGGAAAGGAATACCGGGATGATTGAAGCGATGGCTTTCAAACTTGCTAACCAGATCAAACGTACTGTGCCTGATCATCCGGCCTCTGTCGCGGTACTTAAATACGCACTTGCTCTCATTCTGAATGCGTCCCTGATCATTGTGTTGACACTATTCGCCTCATTCTTCACGGGGCGTATGGTAGAGGCTGTTACGATTCTCGTCGCTTTCGCCCTACTGCGCCAAATGTCAGGAGGCATTCATTTGAAAACGGGCATGACATGTGTGTTGGTGACCTCAGCAGCTTTTACTTACATATCCTGCATTGCCTTAAATAGTTGGTGGACAAACCTGTTTACCGGAATAGCTCTCATTTTCGTTTTATGTTTTGCCCCGTCCAGAATTGAAAAGCAGTCGCGCATTCCAGTACGGTTTTATCCCCTCTTGCGGCTGTTATCCTCCTTGCTTGTATGTACTAATTTTGTAATCGGTTCCTCTGTAGTGGCTGTTGCTTTTTTGGTCCAAAGCCTAACATTGATCCGGGGAAGGAGGTGAGTGGAATGATGAGAAAAATGGTATATGGGTTAGCCACATCGTTGTCTATGTTTGCTACATTTGCTGTATCAGTGGCGAGTTACGTGTATGTTTATCAAGGGGATACACCCGAGGAACTACTGAAATAAACAAAATGCCGAAATAGAAAAATGATACATAGAGCTGCTCTTAAGCAGCTCCTTTTTATGCAAAAAAAATCAGGCGCTCCATTTAAAGAGCGCCCGAATGGGAGAGGAGAAACCGGACGAAGAGCTTATGGGGAAACGTAAGTCTTCTCCGCGGTTGTCTACGACATTGGTTGAATGCCGATATCCTAAGGATGCCCAGGGAATGGTTTTTTATACCTGCCTCATCCTAAGTTTTTCAAACGGCGGTGCATGTGGTACGATAGCGTCATAATCTATGGTTATGAACACATATAGAAAATAGGTGAGTTTCAGCGTGAGAGTGGTATCGGGTAGTGCCAAAGGAAGGCCGTTAAAGGCAGTTCCCGGCACAGGGACGCGGCCAACCACGGATAAGGTCAAGGAAGCGCTATTTAGCATGATAGGTCCTTATTTTGATGGGGGAGTCGCACTTGATCTGTTTGCTGGCAGTGGTGGCCTGGGTATAGAGGCGCTTAGCAGGGGGATGGACAAGGCTGTTTTTATTGATATGGAATCCAAAAGCATTGATGTCATTAAAGAAAATTTGCGAAAAACTGGATTGGAAGGACAGGCTGAAGTGTTCCGCAATGATGCCGGACGAGCGCTCAAGGCGCTGGCAAAACGTGGAGCTCTTTTTGATGCTGTTTTTCTGGATCCGCCCTATCGTCTCAAACACGGAGATGAATTGATGAGCCGTATGGTTGAATTGAACTTGCTTCGTTCAGATGCAATCATCGTGCTGGAGTATGAATCGGGACATGAATATCCGGAAAGCTTCGGGCCGTTCGAACAGGTTAGAAAAGCAGTCTATGGGGAAACGGCGTTATCCATTTATCATTTTGCAGCCGATGCTTTATCGGATGTCGAAGAACATACAGAAGCCGGAGTGGTCAAGTTCGGCATCATCGAATCAGACGGGGAGGACCATCATGATTGAGCACAAACCACGTATTGCCGTATATCCGGGAACCTTTGATCCTGTGACAATGGGGCACCAGGATATTATTCAAAGAGCAGCCAGACAGTTTGATCTATTGATTGTCGCGGTTCTTAACAATATTAGTAAAAATCCGCTGTTTTCACTTGAGGAACGAATGGAGCTGCTGCGAACGGTAACTCGCGATATACCGAACGTTGAAGTGGACAGCTTCCGTGATTTAACAGCTAATTATGTACGTCAAAAAGGGGCCCAAGTTATTGTCAGAGGAATCCGGTCGGTGACTGATTTCGAATATGAGCTGCAATTAGCCTCTACAAATCATAAGCTGAACCCGGATGCGGAAACGATCTTTATGATGACCAATCCGGCTTATTCCTATCTGAGTTCCAGTATGGTGAAGGAAATTGCGCATTTCGATGGCAAGGTTGTAGATCTGGTGGCACCGGAGGTGGAAGACGCGCTGCGTGCGAAGGTCAACGCAAATCGCGGCGGCTCCACCATGAAGTCATAAAGGAAAAGGCCACTAGGGTAACTATAATTGTACCCAGCAGCGCAATGGATAGTACGGTTAGTTGCCAGGGGTACATAGATGTTCCTTCTATTTGTGTTAGTAAGCTGCTGGCTCCCGCCATAACAGGATGCGTGGCGGATTCATTTACGCTTTCCGCAAAAGAAGACACAGAACTGCGACTGACGTAAGCGGGAGTTGTATTGCTGACGATGCGGTTAAGCGGGACCCATGTCGCCAAGGTAAGTCCAAAAGCAATGATCCCATGGAACACTCGTGACAAGGTGAAGGTGATACCCTTGTCGGAAGGTCTGGTGACGGCGGTAATTTGAAGCCAGCCGCATAGGCCGCCCCAGCCCAACACAGCGCTGATCAGGGCTGCTTGTGTACGGAGATCGTAGGGCAGACGGCTGATTTCATAGGAACCCAGATGGATTTCCATCCAAGCAGGCCATATGAAAGAAAGCGATCCTTGGCCTGTGTATATGGACAGCAGTCGAATCAGTACGGAAAAGAAAATAATAAATCCACCTGTCACCATCAGCGTCTGTACAGCATGGGATACGGTTTCGCCCAACAGTTTTCCGAAGCTGCGGCCGTCCCGTTCTCTGGCAGAACGGGTAGCTTCCCATGCGGATCGGATCAGGGAGGGAGAAGTACGGGAAACTGAGGTGCGCCGAAGGGCAGCTGGCGTTTCCCGTTTTTGCAATTCTTTGGACGATACAGGTAGTCTGGCGGTGATCCAGCCTGCCAGCAGCCCGGAAATCCAGTGAACGGCAAGTAACATCACGCCTACGGCAGCATTGTGCAGTAGCCCTGTCCCGATGACGAGCAGGATGGTAATCGGATTGCAGAAATGAGCGATGGCGGTTAGACGTCGAAGCTGAAGCGCGGTCATATCTTCCTGTTGTGACCATTGGCGTACTGCTTCCGCAGCAGCCGGGAATCCCGCGGTCAGGCCGAGGGCCAACACCCAGCCACTTCGTCCGGGTAGACGGAACCAGAATCGCATAAACGGCTCCAGCAGGACACCTAGTCCATGTACTAGACCAAAGGCGATGAGCATTTCGGACAGCATCAAAAAAGGTAGCATAGCTGGGAAAATAATACTCCACCATAGCTTAAGGCCTTGAGTAGAGGCTTGAAATACTTTTTCTGGTGAGGCGACAACAGCCAGTACAAGCAAAATGGCTCCGAGGCCAAGCAGTACGGTTGTCCAATAAGGAGCGGAATGGGCTTCCTTTTGCATCAAAAAATTCACCTCTCATAAATATGCTAAGGAGAGTCGGATGTTATCTCCAGCGTTTATTCACGTTCGTTGTCTTGGGATAGGTTGTTCGTATACGTTGTCGTAAACAATGTATGCTTTTTTGAAAGGCTTGAGAACAGGTGCACAGAGGCACTTGGATAAGATGGGAGAAGTTAGGCTGGAAGGGGGGAGAAGCAATGAAACGAATAAACCGGAAAAGAGCTTTTTTTACAACCGGTTATGTCTTAATGCTGGCTGCAATGGTCTATGTGCTGGTCTATATGCCAACCCCTTATCTGATCTACGGACCAGGTGGGGCAAATGAGATCAAACCGATGGTTAGAGTCCGGGAGGGTGACAGCATCGAACGGGGGGCCTTTATGATGACGACGGTATCGGCGCGTTATGCCAATGTTATCATGTTGGGTCTGTCCAAGTTGGACCGCAATTCGGAGATTCAGCGCAAAGAGGATCGTCTGCATGGAAGAAGTGAAGACGAATATGCGGCAGAACAGTTATGGTATATGGGGGATTCCCAATCTTCCGCGATGGAGGCTGCCTACACCCGTGCCCATGTCCCCTATCGCATTGTGCCGGATTACGTGTATGTATTTAAGGTCCCGGGATCGAGCAGCGTGTTTGACCCCGGGGATGAAATATTGGAGCTGAACGGCGTGAGGGTGACCGATAATCGTTCCATTCGGAAGGCTTTGGAGGACGAAAAACCGGGAATAATGGCTAAAGTGAAGCTAAAGCGCGATGGAAAGTTGCTGTCCGTGCAAGCTCCTTTAACGACCATTACGGACAGTGAGACGGGCAAGCAACGTTCCGGATTTGGCGTCAGTATTGCCACGGTACAGAAGGTAGAGCCGAAGGATGGACGTAAAACGATTCATTTTACATCTACGGATGTTGGCGGTCCTTCGGCAGGTTTGATGTTTACCATGGAAATCTATAACCAACTGACACCAGGTGATTTGAGTAAGGGATATCGTGTAGCCGGTACGGGTACCATTGATAAGGACGGTCAGGTTGGAGCGATTGGTGGTGCAAAGTATAAAATAGTTGCTGCTGACCGTCAGGGTGCGGATTTGTTTTTCGTCCCTGCGGATAATTATAAAGAGGCCAAGACCAAAGCTGAGCAAATTGGAACCCGGATGAAGCTTGTTCCGGTTCGCAAACTTGGCGATGCGCTGAATTATATGGAAAAGCTGCCCATCAAACCATAATAGGCGGTCGCAAGTAATCAGCATACATGTCGCGGATGGCGGGGCGTGGCATCCCGGCTGCATGTATGGCGGCTGCGGCGGTATCCCAGTCCAGATGAGGATGTGATCCGGCAGACAGCTTGACCCATACCGGAAGGGTGGCTGTCTGCTTCATACGTGCCAGCAGTTCGCGTCCAGCCCTGTTAAAGCCAAGCACGCGGATATAGCCCGGACCTTTCGCCAGCTCAGCCGGAGTCATATCGGATTTGGCATGATTTAGCAAAATATGTGCACACATCCGCTGGAGCTTCGTACGAGTATAGCGCCTTGTCTTGATCGCGGCGAGCAGGGCCTCCACAGAGGGCTGGGGCAGCGTGTAAAGCGATTGTCGCAGACGATGCTCCAGCCCTTCGGTGACCTCGTGCAGCTCCGCCAGCTGCTGCGAGCTACGTGTGATCAGGGCGTTCAGCAGCGGCTGGCTGAACGCTTCCCAATGCAGCGGAGCGCGTTCGGCTTGCCACTCGCGCCGCAAAATCCCCAGTGTCGCCGCAGGTATGTATGGCGACGCGGCCTCCGGCCCGCCGTCCAGCAGCAGACGGCGAATGGCCGTGGCACTGGCGATGACTCCGTCCGCAGGGGCCACGGCTTCATGGTAGCCCGATCCCGTGCGGGCTACCGTGAAGGGCTTGATTGTGCTGCCCAGCCGTTCCAGCGCAATCAAGTAATGCAGCCCCAACGTATTGTTGGGCTGCTGCATGAGGGCGGCGAGCGCAGCGCCGTCCGCTCCTTCGGCCGCGAGCGCGGCTACGGCTCCCGCGTAGGCAGCGGGATAGCTCGCGCCGCTACTCAGGCGCTGCGCGATGCCGGCCTTGAGCTCGGCCGGCTCTGCCGCCAGCACGCGGGCCAGCGCGCGCAGCGGGGCGATGTCTCCGCTCTCGCTGCCGAAGCAGAGCGCGTCTACGATGCCTGTCGCATGGAGCAGGGCGATTGCTCCGCGGGCAAACCATTCTGCAGGCTGGACGGCATAGGCCACAGGCAGCTCCAGAACGAGGTCCACACCCATGGCGAGTGCCATTTCGGTGCGGGACCATTTGTCTGTAATCGCGGGTTCACCTCGCTGAAGGAAAGGACCACTCATCACAGCCACTGTGCGCTGTGCACCAGTGATGCGAAGAGATTCCTCCCAGTGATGGACATGTCCGTTATGCAGGGGATTGTACTCTACAATCATACCGAGTGTTTTCAAGACCGTATGTCGGCTCCTTTCTTATGGTAGCTTATTGGATAACTATTTTGACAATAATGGTTAAGTACCCGTGAATGATTGTTTTCAGGGCAGCTATACTGATTTTTCATCATCGGCATGAACAAGACCATTGAGACCTGGACGAAAAAGCTTTATACTCGCATTATTGTACACGAAGAGTGGCGGGGGTACGAATACTCATCGGTACATGTTTAGCACAATGCATTTTTGCTTCTGCATAAAACTTGTCGAACCATTGGAAAACCGGTGGATTTGTGAGTGGTGTAAAGTGAAAGGTGTTGACAAACGACTCGATCAGTCGGTATAATAATTTTTGTTTGTTTGGAGTGATAGTGATGCAACTATTTTTTCGCAAAGTAGCAACAAGTGACGGTCCTTTTCCTATCCGTGAATCTCTTAATGTGAGTGAATTGGTGGATGATCGTGCTGATGTTACGGCCGTTTCCCCGCTGGAGACCGACTTGGTCGCCGTTAGTCTGGGTCAAGGCTTGATGAGCGTGGAAGGCACGTTGACCGCAGGTCTGGACATGCTCTGCTCACGCTGTTTAAGCCCGATGCACGAGGATTTAAAGATTGAATTCCGTGAACGGTTCAAGCAAACCTCTTCGAGTGTTGAAGAGGAGGATGAAGATGGCGATTTTATCGCAGTGACGGAGGACTCCTTCGACATTGCACCGTATTGTGAAGAACTGTTTGTACTGCATGTGCCGTTTGCGCCTTTGTGCAGTGAGGATTGTCAGGGAATCGCACCAAAGACCGGACAAAACTGGAGTATTGGCTCCGATGACAGTAGCGATGGCGATACGGAAAAGATTGATCCGCGTCTGGCAGGGCTTAAGGATTTTTTTAAATGAGAATTGAGTTCAATTCTGAAAAATCATCATCCGCTTGTGCCGGAAAGTTACAGAACCGATGCGTGGATGTTGCAGGCTTGATTCACCGGCTGTAAGATAATTGCTTCTGGCATTTTCTTCAGTCTTGAATGAGATAAGAAGTCATACCCGTTATGCGGGGTTGATCTGGTTAAGGAGGTGGGAATAATGGCAGTACCTCAACGGAGAACATCCAAAACTCGTCGCGACAAACGTCGTACTCACTTTAAACTGGCAGTACCAGGTATGGTGAAATGCTCCGAATGCGGCGAATTGAAACTTGCTCACCATGTGTGCAAAGTTTGCGGAACGTACAAAGCTAGAGAGATCATCTCTCAATAATGTCCGATAAGCGGATTCTTTGGAATCTTCGCAGAAAAAGTAGCGCTTCACTTCAGTGAGGCGCTACTTTTTTTGTCTGCATGCTTCCTTTTTACGTCAGCATGCTATATACTGTTTTAGTACCAGGTTCTAAGAAAGAAGGGCCGAAGGGGTTCCTTTATACATACAAGAAGACAAATCGGCTTGAAGTTTCGCCGTTAGAAAGTGAAGTAAAGTAACCCGAACTGTCGTCTGAACGATGGTTTATTGTAGGGAAAGGAGGCGTCACTGACATCGAACGTTTGCCGAAGAGACAGAGACAGCAGCGGCTGACTCAATTAATTGATGATAATCCATTCGTAACGGATCAGGAATTGACAAGACAGCTGAAGGTGAGTATTCAGACTATTCGGCTGGACCGGATGGAGCTGGGAATCCCGGAATTGCGGGAACGGCTAAAGCTGATGGCTGAGCGCTCCTACGACCAGGTTCGTTCCTTGCCTTTGCATGAAGTGATCGGGGATATCGTTGATCTGCAGTTGGATCGAAGCGGTATTTCGATTTTTGAGATTAAAGAGGAACATGTTTTTTCGCGTACTGGCATTGCGCGGGGGCATTATGTATTTGCTCAGGCCAATTCATTGGCCGTTGCTGTGATTAATGATGAGATAGCATTGACTGCATCAGCGGATATACGCTTTGTCCGCCCGGTTCATTTAGGTGAAAAGTGCATTGCCAAGGCATATGTACGTTCAAATCCAGAACAAAAAGGGAAGGCTAAAGTGGAAGTTTTCGCCTACGTAGGAGAAGAAATGGTGTTCCAAGGCAACTTTGTCATTTATCGCTCCACGGAGGAAGAGTATAGCGAAGGAGGAAGTCAGCATGCGGATCGCCATTGATGCCATGGGGGGAGATAATGCTCCTGAGGCGACAGTAGAGGGCGCGCTATCTGCGGCGGCGGAATGGAAGGATACGGACATTACGCTGGTTGGTGACCGGGAACGAATTGAATCGGTTCTGAACGGTAGAGCGTTGCCGACGAACCTCAGCATTCGCCATGCATCCGAAACGATAGATGCGCAGGACGAGCCTGTAAAGGCGGTGCGCCGCAAAAAGGATGCTTCAATGGTCGTAGCTGGTCGAATGGTCAGAGAAGGCGAAGCGGATGCCATGATATCTGCAGGTAATACAGGCGCGCTAATGACCACGGGGTTGCTGGTGGTTGGAAGAATGGAGGGCATTGAACGTCCGGCTCTCGCACCGATGATACCGACGATTGACGATCAGGGTATTCTGGCGCTTGACTTGGGAGCCAATATGGATGCCAAGCCTGAGCATCTTGCCCAGTATGCACTGATGGGGAGCTTGTATCGTCAGAAAGTTCACGGTGTGACTTCTCCAAGGGTGGGTCTGCTGAATGTGGGGACTGAAGCTGGGAAGGGCAATGAACTGACGAAGTTGGCATTTCCACTTATTGAGCAGTTACCTGTCCATTTTGTGGGTAATGTTGAATCGAGAGATGTGTTAACTGGGAATTGCGATGTACTGGTGTGTGATGGATTTGCTGGAAATATCATGCTAAAATCACTAGAGGGTACAGCGGGGGCCATATTTTCTCTCTTAAAAGAGCAATTCACCAAATCCTTGAAGACCAAGCTTGCGGCTGCCTTGATTATGCCTGAGCTCCGCAGTCTGAAAGGTAAATTGGATTATAAAGAGCATGGCGGGGCTCCTTTGCTGGGTTTGAGTGGACTCGTCCTGAAAAGTCACGGTTCGTCTGACGGCGTTGCCGTCAAAAATGCGGTAAGGCAGGCTCGTACGGCCTTGCAAAACCGGTTGGTGGAAAGTATATCCAAGGAAATCAGCAGGAAGTGAGTGACGATATGAATAAATTACGGCCGGTTGGTGTTATCGGAACAGGGAAATACGTACCTGAGAAAATTCTGACCAATAAAGATTTGGAAGCAATCGTAGAAACAAGTGATGAATGGATTGTCAGCCGTACAGGGATTCAGGAGCGCCATATTGCAGCTCCAGAGCAGGCTACATCTGATTTAGCTTATGAAGCAGCAATTAAGGCGTTGGAGTCCGCGGGTATGACGGCACAGGATCTGGATTTAATTATTGTAGCTACGGTTACACCGGATATGGCGTTTCCGTCAACTGCCTGCATTCTTCAGGACAAACTGGGAGCCAAAGGCGCAGCGGCTTTCGATTTGTCTGCGGCATGCTCGGGTTTTGTATACGGACTGGCTACGGCAACGAGCTTCATTAAGACAGGTATTTATAATAATGCGTTAATCATTGGGGCAGACTGTCTTTCTCGGATTACAGATTATACCGACCGCAATACCTGTGTCCTATTCGGAGATGGTGCAGGAGCTGTAGTGATTGGCGAAGTGCCTGAAGGCAGAGGATTCCAATCCTTTGATCTCGGGGCTGAAGGTGCAGGTGGAACCTTGCTTAAGCTGGAAGCTGGTGGCTCGCGTTTGCCTGCGAGTGCAGACACACTGGAGAATAAACAGCACTATATTTACATGAACGGACGCGAAGTGTTCAAGTTCGCGGTTCGTGTTATGGGAACGGCAACGGTTGATGTGTTGGAAAAAGCAGGGCTGTCCAAAGATGATATTGATCTGTTCGTTCCACATCAAGCCAATGTTCGCATCATCCAATCGGCGATGCAACGTCTGGATTTGCCAGAGGAAAAGGTAGTTGTTAATGTTCATAAATATGCGAATACATCCGCAGCATCAATCCCTCTCGCCCTAGTAGAAGCAGCTGAGGAAGGCCGCATGAAGGAAGGCGACCGTGTATTAATGGTGGGCTTTGGCGGTGGCTTGACCTGGGGAGCGTCGGTTCTTGTCTGGTAATAAGATGGGATTTTTGATATAATATTGAATTTGTGTAGTGTTTTACAGGACAAGCATTGGATATAGAGAGGTGCATACACGATGGGCAAAACGGCATTTATATTCCCCGGTCAGGGTTCACAAGCTGTAGGTATGGCTAAAGATGCTTATGAAGCAGTTCCAGCTGCAACAGAAGTATTTCGCCAAGCGGACGAACGGTTAGGGTTCGCACTAAGCACACTGGTTTTTGAAGGGCCAGACACAGCTTTGAAGCAAACATCCAATACGCAGCCTGCACTGTTAACGGCGAGCATTGCACTGTATGAAGCGTTCAAGGAAAAAATGGACATTCATCCCGATTATGTAGCTGGGCACAGTCTAGGAGAGTACAGCGCGCTAGTTGCTTCAGGTGTCCTTGCATTTGCGGATGCGGTTGAGACTGTTCGTGCACGTGGTCAGTTTATGGAACAGGCTATTCCTGATGGACAAGGCGGTATGGCTGCTGTGTTGGGAGCTGATCGTGAAGCATTGGCAGCATTGTGCCGTGATATTACGGAGTCTGGTCAACTGGTCGAACTAGCCAACATCAATTGTCCCGGACAGATTGTCGTATCTGGTACGAAGGAAGGCGTAGCTGCTGTCGCTGAACGTGTGAAGGAAGCAGGCGGCAAGCGTGCTATTACTCTGGAGGTTAGCGGTCCTTTCCACTCGTCATTGATGAAGGAAGCAGCGACCAAGCTCTCAGACAAGTTGGGGACTGTAACTTTCTCTGAAGCTCAGATTCCGGTGGTGGCCAATGTAACAGCTAAACCTGTACGTGAGGGGAATGAAATCCGCCAACTGTTGGTGGATCAGGTCTATTCTCCGGTACTGTGGGAAGACAGTGTAGCATGGCTACTGGAACAAGGTGTTGACACTTTTGTTGAGTTTGGACCGGGAAGTGTTTTGACTGGACTGGTTAAAAAAATCGACAAAACGGTTAAGCTGTATAATATAAGTAGCCTAGAGTCGATTGCTTCTGTAACGGAAGCCTTGGAGGCCCGTTAAAAGTATAATCATTGCCTTAACGGGTTATATACTTGCAAGGGAGGACTATGATGTCTAAGCCATTAAGTGGAAAAACGGCGCTCGTTACGGGAGCGTCGCGCGGAATTGGCCGTAGTATCGCGCTGGCGCTGGCTGATGCAGGCGCTAATGTGGCGGTAAACTATGCTGGCAGTGAAGCGGCTGCGACTGAGGTAGCTGAGCAGATTCGTGCCAAAGGTGTGGAGGCTATTACAGTTCAGGCTAATGTCGGTCGCGCTGACGAAGCAGATCAGTTGATCAAGGATGTGATTGGCGCTTGGGGCAAGATTGACATCCTGGTGAATAATGCCGGCATAACAAGAGATAATTTAATCATGCGCATGAAGGAAGAGGAATTCGATCAGGTGATCGAAACGAATCTGAAGGGTGTGTTTAATTGTCTTAAGGCGGCAACACGTCCAATGATGAAACAGCGTTCTGGCCGAATTATCAATATCTCCTCCGTGGTTGGTGTCCTTGGCAACGCAGGACAAGCCAACTACGTTGCTGCTAAAGCAGGGGTGATTGGTCTTACCAAATCCTCTGCTCGAGAGCTTGCATCGAGAGGTATTACAGTGAACTGTGTAGCTCCCGGATTCATCGATACTGAGATGACACAGGTACTGGCTGATGATTTGCGTGACAATATGCTTAGCGGTATTCCGCTGGCCCGTCTTGGACGGCCTGAGGAAATTGCTGACGTGGTGCTGTTCTTGGCCTCGGATGCTTCCTCATATATGACGGGCCAGACTTTGCATGTGGATGGCGGCATGTATATGTAGTAGCATGTTGCCAATCTGCATGCCCCGATGAAGAGTTGTCAAAGAAAACTCTCTTCTATGGCATTTTAATTGTAATTTTCGTATAATACCTAAGAGGAGGTGAGCCGGATGTCCGATGTATTGGAGCGCGTAAAACGCATTGTCGTTGACCGTTTGGGAGCCGACGAAGCCGAAGTTACACTTGAAGCATCTTTTAAAGATGATTTAGGCGCTGATTCTCTCGATGTAGTTGAATTGGTAATGGAATTGGAAGATGAGTTTGATATGGAAATCTCTGATGAAGATGCAGAGAAAATTACAACTGTAGGTGAAGTTGTGAAGTACATACAATCTCATACCTAATTCATGTCATCAAAAGTCCCGTTCTGTTACAGGCGGGACTTTCTCCTAATTATACAGATTGAACTAAAGGCGGAATTGCTGCGTGTTTTTGAGTTTGGTTCAGCTTAACTTAGTCAAAGGCTGAGAAGTATGCCGCATTACTAACTTTAGTTGATTCTATATTATTTTTACGCACAAAAGTGTGCGGTCTTAAAATACAATATGCAGTAGACATAGAGGTGATTATCTTTGAAACAACGTGTTGTCATAACAGGAATGGGTGTAATCACTTCGCTGGGACAGGATTTGAACACACTATGGGATAATCTGATGGCCGGAAAATCCGGCGTCAGTGAAATCGAAGCTTTCGATACAAGTGAGTACACTACGAAAATAGCCGCTTCCATTAAAGATTTTAATCCAGAGGATTATATTGAACGTAAGGATGCGCGTAAAATGGACCGCTTTGTGCAGTTTGCGGTTGCTGCTAGTAAATTGGCGCTTGAGGACAGCGGACTTGTAATCGGAGAAAATGCGGAAGCTGAGCGTGTTGGTGTATCTGTCGGTTCCGGTATTGGCGGATTGGGAACTTGGGAAGATCAGCACAACGCACTGATTGAAAAAGGACCTAAACGCGTAAGCCCTTTCTTCATCCCGATGATGATTGCTAATATGGGTTCCGGTCAAGTGTCGATTTCGCTCGGTGCTAAAGGCCCAAATACATCACCAGTTACGGCTTGTGCCACGGGCAGTCATGCTATTGGCGATTCCTTCCGCATGATTCAGCGCGGTGACGCAGACGCCATGATTTGCGGAGGAGCTGAGGCGACTATCCGTCCGATTGGTATGGCTGGATTTTGTTCCATGCGAGCGATGTCCACGCGTAACGACGAGCCTGAAAAGGCAAGCCGCCCTTTTGATACCGAAAGAGACGGGTTTGTTATGGGCGAAGGCTCTGGTGTTCTTATTCTGGAATCGTTGGATCATGCTTTGAAGCGTGGTGCGCGTATTTACGGTGAAGTGATTGGTTACGGTCTTTCTGGCGATGCTCATCATATGACGGAGCCTGATCCAGAGGGAGCGGCACGCTGCATTAGAATGGCGATCCGTGATGCCGGATTGAATCCTGAAGAGATTGATTATATCAATGCACATGGTACGTCTACGCCAGTCGGTGATAAATCCGAAACGGAAGCAGTTAAGAAAACGCTTGGAGATCATGCCTATAAGGTAGCGATCAGCTCAACTAAGTCGATGACAGGGCATTTATTGGGTGCAGCGGGCGGCGTTGAAGCCGTGATCTGTGGTCTCGCCCTTCAGCATCAGACGATTCCGCCAACGATTAATTTGGATAATCAAGACCCGGCATGCGATCTTGATTATGTACCTAATAAGCCGAGAAAAGCGGAACTGAATGTGGTTATGTCCAATTCCTTTGGTTTTGGCGGTCACAATGCTACGGTTATTCTAAAAAAATATGAAGCATAAGGGGTCAGTTCGTTGAGTGGAGACTTGAAGCAATTACAGCAGAAACTTCATATTCAATTCAACAATCGGCAGCTTCTGAAGCAGGCCTTTACGCACGCTTCCTACGTAAACGAACATCGGTTCAGTCAGCATGCAGACAATGAGCGTCTTGAATTTTTAGGTGACGCTGTTCTGGAATTGACGGTGTCCGAGCAATTGTACAATCAGTACCCTAACCGACCCGAAGGCGAACTCACCAAGCTGCGTGCAGCTATTGTCTGTGAGCCTTCTCTGGTGAAGTTTGCTGTCGGGCTTGAGTTCGGGCAATATGTGCTGCTTGGAAAAGGTGAAGAGTTGACAGGTGGACGTACTCGTCCGGCTCTGTTGGCTGATGTATTCGAAGCGTTCGTAGGTGCGCTTTATTTGGATCAGGGTCTGGAGGCCGTCCGTTCGTTTCTGGAACATTATATTTTTCCTCAAATTGTATTAAATGGTAAACTTCAGATGAGTGATTTCAAAACAGAGCTTCAGGAACTGACACAGCATCATAACATGGGGATGCTTGAATACAAGATTGTAGAGGAGCGCGGACCAGCCCATGAGCGCGAGTTTGTAGCCGAGGTATATATGGACAGCGAACGGCTAGGGGCAGGTACGGGGCGCTCCAAAAAAGAAGCAGAGCAGCAAGCGGCGGCAGTAGCTTTAAACCGTTTGAAGCTGGCAGAATCGTAATCGGTACCTGAGCAGCCCGGACGGGTTACGCAAGCAGGGGGCACAAAGTAAGAGCAAAGGGCAGTCCGCGGGGAGTCCCGGCCCGTAATGGCGAATGGACTGCGTTTTGCTCTTTTTTCGTGGCTTGCTGGTGTAATGTGAGTGTTGGTACTGTGCTTTAAACAAGCTAGTTTATGCTACAATAGGGAATAATTCATATCAATCAGGTAAACGGTGTTGTACAAGCATATTTGAAATGTTAGAGGTGAGATTGAGCATGTTTTTAAAGCGCATTGAGCTGGCGGGCTTCAAATCGTTTGCAGATAAAACGGAAATGGAATTTGTCCGCGGCATTACGGCAGTCGTCGGACCCAACGGAAGCGGAAAAAGTAATATTTCCGACGGGATTCGTTGGGTGCTGGGCGAACAGAGTGCCAAATCACTGCGTGGCGGCAAAATGGAGGACATTATTTTTGCAGGTAGTGATGCTCGTAAGGCTGTTAATTACGGTGAAGTATCGCTTACGTTGGATAATGAAGATCAGGCGTTGCCTCTGGATTTTGGTGAAGTTACGGTAACGCGACGTGTACATCGAAGTGGGGATAGTGAATATTTCATTAATCGGCAATCATGCAGACTCCGAGATATTACAGAGCTGTTTATGGATACAGGGATTGGTAAAGAAGCTTATTCCATTATTGGGCAGGGACGCATTGAAGAAATCCTAAGTACTCGATCTGAGGATCGTCGAGGTATTTTTGAGGAAGCCTCGGGTATCGTAAAATATAAATCCCGTAAAAAAGATGCGGTTCGCAAGCTGGATGAGACGGAGCAAAATTTGCTGCGTATTCACGATTTAGTTAGTGAACTGGAGGATCAGATTGGACCGCTTAAGGAGCAGTCAGAAAAGGCGATTCATTTTAAAGAGCTACGCGGTGAATTGAAATCAAAAGAAATCTCTATGTACGTCCATCAAATTGAACAAATTCATACTTCGTGGAGCGATGCGACTTCCAAATTAGCTTTGCTGCAGCAGGAGCAACTTCAGTTGTCTACGGTGGTCTCCCGCCATGATGCGATGCTGGAAAGCGACCGCAACGAATTACGCCAGCTGGAAGAGCAAGTAGAACAGTTGCAAAGGGATCTGCTGCAATACAGTGAAGCGACGGAGAAAAGTGAAGGCTACGGCGAATTGCTCAAAGAGCGCACACGCAATCTGGCGGCTAATCGGGAACAACTGATCTTATCACTTAGTACAAGCGAATCACGGCATTCCGAGCGCAAGAGTGAACTGGATCAGCTGAACGAAAAGCTGTCTGCACTGAATGTAGAGCTTGACGAGTTGCGTGCACGGCTGTCTGACGAAGAGGCCAAACTGATTGGAGTTACAGGCGGAATCAGCCAGGAGCAGGAAGAAAGCCTAAAGGGTGGTCTGCTGGAGCTGATGAATCAGATGGCGCAGGCGCGTAACGAAATCCGTTATACAGACCAACAGAAGGAAGCATTGGAACGGCGTGTGACTCGTGTAAGTGACGAATCCGGCAAATGGGAAGCCCAGAAAGTACAACTTGAACAGCGCAAAAAGGGATTGGAAGCTGCGGTTCAGAAGCTGGGGCAGGAAATCAGTAGTTTGCGTAGTGGCTATATTCAGGGAAGTGAAAAGTACCAGGCCCTGCAAAAACTTTTGGAAGAAAACCAGGGTACAGTTCGTAAATGGGAACAAAAACGTGAGGCTCAAATTTCACGGCGAGATACAATGAAGGAAATGCAGGATGACTTTGACGGCTTCATGCTTGGAGTTAAAGAGGTATTGAAGGCTGCACGAAAAGAAACCTTGCACGGTGTGCATGGAGCGGTAGCAGAGCTGATTCGGGTGCCTGAGCATTTAGAGCAGGCGATGGAAACCGCTTTGGGTGCTTCAGTTCAGCATATTGTGATGGAAAATGAATCCGTATCCAGACAGGCAATTAGTTTTCTAAAGCAACGTCAACTGGGCAGAGCGACATTTTTGCCTATGGATGTTATCCGCCCGCGTCAAATCGGCGCAGGAGAACGCCAAATTGCAGAAGGAGCCGAAGGCTTTGTCGGGATCGGTGCAGATCTTGTTCAGTATGATGATCGATATGCCGGAATTGTAGGCAGTCTTTTGGGGAATGTGGTCATTGCTCGTACGTTGGAAGACGCAAACCGTATTGCGGCTCGTTGCCAATATAGATACCGCGTTGTCACTTTGGAAGGCGATGTTGTCAATGCAGGGGGTTCCATGACTGGGGGAAGCCAGTTCAAGAAAAATGCTAATCTGCTTGGACGCAAACGTCAGTTGGATCAGTTGGATCAAGACATTGTAGATACGGAGCAGCAAATTGCAAGGTTGCGCCAGAGTGCAATAGATACCAAACGCCAGTTGGAGGAGACACAGACCCGTCTGGACGAGCTGCGTCAGGGCGGCGATGTGAAGCGCGGTGAAGAGCAACAGATGGCAATGGAACTTAAGCAACTGGAGCATGAACTTCGTCATGTTCTGGAGCAGGTCGCTGCGTCTGGTCAGGAGAAAAAGGGCTTTGATCAGGAAATCAAGGAGCTGGAAACTTCCCGGGAAGAAGCGTTGGTAAAGTTAGCTGCGCTGGAGGAAGAAGAAAAGAAAACGCATCAGGCCATTCACGCTGCTGAATTCGCCCGTAAAGCCAACGAATCTGCCAAAGAGCAGTTGCAGGGAGAGCTCACGAATCTCAAAGTAAGAGAAGGAAAGCTGGACCAGGAACGCTTTTCATTGGAAGAGCAGTTGCGCAGATTGCGTGGGGATTATGATACTCTTGGTAAGGATTCAAGACAAAACAAAACGTTGCTTGCTTCCATCGAAGCAGATTTGCTGACCAATGAGCAGGAGACCGTGAAACAGATTGAAAATCTCAATCAATACCGTTTGAAAAAGGAAGAAGCCGCACAGCAACTGGAATTCAAGCGGGCTGCACGCAGCAGCTTGTCCAAAAAGCTTGAAGTGGCTGAAAACGATACAAAAGAACAGCGAATTCAGCTCAAGTCAGTGGAGGAGTTGCTTCGTCAAACGGAAATTGGAGTAAATCGACTTGATGTGGAACTGGAAAACGTTCTGAAAAAATTAAGTGATGATTATGAACTCAGTTATGAGTTAGCCAAGCAGCGTTACCCTATACCGGAAGATATTGAAGGTACGCAGAGCGAGGTGGAAAGGCTCAAACGTGGTATTTCCGCGTTGGGTGAGGTGAACCTGGGCGCCATTGATGAATACCAGCGTGTGCATGAGCGTTATACGTTTCTTGATGAGCAAAAGTCTGATTTGGTGGAGGCCAAGACAACACTTTATCAGGTTATTCGTGAAATGGATGAAGAAATGTCCAAACGCTTTAAGACTACGTTCGATGCTATTCGGCGCGAATTTGGAACGGTATTCTCCAAGCTGTTCGGAGGCGGACGTGCTGATCTCGTGTTACTTGACCCTGAACGCTTATTGGAGACGGGAATTGACATCGTAGCTCAGCCACCGGGCAAAAAACTGCAAAACTTGCAGCTACTGTCGGGCGGTGAGCGTGCGTTAACAGCGATGGCGTTACTATTTGCCATTTTACACGTTAAACCTGTTCCATTCTGTGTACTCGATGAAGTAGAGGCTGCATTGGACGAAGCAAACGTGGTGCGTTTTGCCCAGTATTTACGAGAATTCTCGGAGCAGACACAGTTCATTGTAGTCACACACCGCAAGGGCACAATGGAAGAATCTGATGTGCTGTACGGGGTTACGATGGAGGAAGGCGGGGTTTCCAAACTCGTATCTGTCAAGCTGGACAACGATGAAGCTGAGATTGCCTGACATTAAACAACATACTTTCAGACCAACGGAGGGAATCCATGAGTTTCTTTAGGAAATTGAAGGAAAGCATTGCAAACAAAACTGAATCGGTCACCAAACAGTTCAAAGATGGATTGGAAAAAACACGTAAAGGTTTTGTTGAAAAAGTAACGGACTTGATGATTCGCCGTAAAAAGATTGATGAGGAATTTTATGAGGAACTGGAAGAAATTCTGATCGGAGCGGACGTAGGCGTCAACACGGTTATGAACCTCATTGAAGACCTGCGAGAAGAAGTGAAAAAGCGCAAAATTGAGGATGCATCCGAATTACAGCCTGTATTGTCGGAAAAGCTGTCCGAGTTGCTGCGGGGGAATGACAACAGTCAGCTCAAAATGAGTCCTGACGGAATTACAGTCATTCTATTCGTGGGAGTCAATGGCGTCGGCAAAACGACAACCATTGGCAAGTTAGCTCATCGTTTTAAACAAGAGGGAAAAAAAGTATTATTGGCTGCCGGAGATACGTTCCGGGCGGGTGCGATCGAACAGTTGGAGGTATGGGGCGAGCGGGCAGGTGTAGAGGTTATTAAGCAGCAATCCGGTTCCGATCCGGCTGCAGTTATGTTTGATGCCATACAGGCTGCCAAGCAGCGACAAGTGGATGTTTTGTTGTGTGATACCGCAGGACGTCTTCAGAATAAAAGCAATCTGATGGAGGAACTGAACAAAATTTTCCGTGTGATTCAACGCGAAATTCCAGATGCTCCTCATGAAGTGTTGTTGGTACTTGATGCGACGACTGGACAAAATGCACTTAACCAAGCCAAGCTGTTTGGTGAGAAAAGCGGTGTAACCGGGCTGGTACTAACGAAGTTGGATGGTACAGCGAAGGGCGGGATTGTTGTGGCCATCCGTCAGGAGCTGAATTTGCCTGTTAAGCTGGTGGGCTTAGGTGAAAAAGTGAATGATCTTCAACCGTTTGATTCCGAGCAATTCGTTCATGCGTTGTTCGCGGGGTTGATTCAGGAAGAGACGGTCGAAGCAACTGCTACAGGCGAGGAAGAACAGAACTGATACGTTTAAAGTGGGCTTTCATGCTACGTTTGGGATAACTAAGTAGCCATCCTGTTGCTGTTCAAGTTTGCCCAGATGTATAATGAAAGCAAGAGGTCTGTCGATGTCGTATATGTAATGTATCTTGTATGTAAAATATAAATCAGGAAGCCGGGTGAAAAACCGATGGCAAACACCTATACCTACTCCCGACGGGAAGAAGTAGCCAACGCCATTACACATGGAATTGGAGCCGTTTTAAGCGTGGCAGCGCTTGTGTTGCTTATTGTTTTTGCTAGCATGAAAGGAACCACTTGGCATGTCGTCAGTTTTACGATTTACGGGATTACGATGCTGTTGTTGTACACCAATTCAACGTTGCTTCATAGCCTGCGTGAAGGAAAAATGAAGGATTTGTTCGAAATATTCGATCATTCTTGCATTTACCTGTTTATTGCAGGTAGCTACACCCCGTTTATGCTCGTTGCACTGCGAGGTACTCTGGGATGGACACTGTTTGGAGTGATTTGGGGGATTGCACTGTTCGGTGTGTTGTTCAAGGCGTTCTTCACCAAGCGCTTCCTGTTTATGTCTACCGTGTTTTACATTGTGATGGGCTGGCTCATCACCATTGCCTGGAATCCTCTGGTTGCGACTGTTCCCGCCGGAGGGATGACGTTATTGTTCGTAGGTGGCCTTATGTATACGTTGGGCACGATTTTCTATGTGTGGCGG
Organism: Paenibacillus sp. SEL3; assembly: GCF_054602585.1. Lineage (NCBI taxonomy): Bacteria > Bacillati > Bacillota > Bacilli > Caryophanales > Paenibacillaceae > Paenibacillus > Paenibacillus sp. SEL3. Next base: position 5,289,631 of record NZ_CM137725.1, read on the forward strand.
GCATTTCCATATCACCATGCGATCTGGCATCTGTTTGTTCTGGCAGGCAGCATACTTCATTTTCTGGCTGTTCTGCTGTATCTTACTCCAGTAAGGGTTTAAGTAACAATGGGTAAAAAGTCGATCCGTACTTCCGTTTAAGGACAGTGGATCGGCTTTTTTTTGTATGACAAGGGATAACGCTTGACATCTTCTTTTCTTTTAGGTATCATAAGGAACGTTGAAAAGAACTGTAAAGTGTTTTTCCTTGACGATGGAGGTATACAAGATGAGTCAGGAGAATCGGCTGGAAAAGACAAACCGGATTAACCGACTGTTTGACTTCTATGAACCTCTGCTTACAGAGAAGCAACAGATGTTTTTAAAATATTACTTCCATGATGATTTTTCTTTAGGGGAAATTGCATCGGAATTTCAAATTAGCCGTCAGGCAGTATATGAACATATTAAACGTGCTGAACAGGTATTGGAAATGTACGAGGAAAAGCTTGGTTTGCTAAGTAAGTATGAGCGCAGAATCCAAGATCTCGATGAATTAAATAAGACGTTGTATGAGGCATTCGGTAAAATCAGTGAGTCCGATGAAGGTACTCTGCAACATGTCCATCAAATTGTAAATCGCCTGCAGGAACTGTAGGACATATAGATTAAGAACAAACAACCCTGGTAGACAAGGAGGTGCGAAAGTATGGCATTTGAAGGATTATCGACTCGCTTGCAAAATGTATTCAGTAAACTGCGCGGTAAAGGAAAAGTGTCTGAGGATGATGTAGCTCAGGCGATGCGCGAAGTACGATTAGCTTTGCTTGAGGCGGACGTTAACTTCAAGGTTGTAAAGGACTTTATTGCCAAGGTAAAGGAGAAATCCGTTGGTAAGGAAGTGATGGACAGCTTTACGCCAGGCATGGTCATCATCGACATCGTGAACAAGGAACTGACCGAGTTGATGGGTGGCAGTCAGGCCAAGCTTGCCAAAGCAAACAAACCGCCTACGGTCATTATGATGGTGGGTCTCCAGGGCGCAGGTAAAACGACGACATCTGGTAAACTGGCGAAATTGCTGCAAAAGCAAAATCATCGCCCATTGCTTGTAGCTGGTGATATTTATAGACCAGCCGCGATCAAGCAGCTTCAGGTTCTTGGGGAGCAGATTAATACTCCTGTATTTACTCTGGGAGATCAGACAAGCCCAGTGGAAATCGCAAAACAGGGTTTGCAGCATGCTAAGGATAATGGAAATGACTACGTTATTATAGATACTGCCGGTCGTCTTCATGTTGATGAAGAGCTCATGGAAGAGTTGCGCCAGATTCATACCAACGTCAACCCGGATGAAGTTCTACTGGTTGTAGATAGCATGACGGGGCAGGACGCGGTTAACGTTGCGGAGCACTTTAATACTAGCCTAGAGTTAACGGGAGTTGTACTGACGAAGCTGGATGGCGACACTCGTGGTGGTGCAGCTTTATCGGTTAAAGCTGTAACGGGATGTCCGATCAAGTTTGCTACATTGGGTGAAAAGCTGGATGCGATGGAGCCGTTTCATCCTGAACGGATGGCTTCACGGATTTTAGGTATGGGTGACATGTTGTCCCTGATTGAAAAAGCGCAGTCCAATATCGACGCCGATAAGGCGAAGGAAATGGAACGGAAAATGCGTAATGCCGAGTTTACTTTCGAAGATTTTCTGGAGCAAATGGATCAAGTTAAGAAGCTTGGCCCAATCGACCAGATTCTTGATATGATTCCCGGTATGGGCAACATGAAGCAGATGAAAGATATCAAAGTGGATGACAAACAGATGGGCCGAATTGAGGCTATCGTTCATTCTATGACCACACAGGAGAAGCAAAACCCAGACATGATTAATCATAGCCGTCGCAAACGTATTTCTGTAGGCAGTGGAACATCACTGGCTGAGGTAAATCGTCTGATAAAGCAATTTGACGAAATGCGTCGCATGATGAAGCAGTTCTCAGATATGATGGGACCTAAGGGTGGCAAAAACAAGGCTATGAAGCAGTTGAAGAGTATGGGTAAAGGTATGAAGTTTCCTTTCCGCTAAGGCCAATAGGCCCTTGGAATTATGGATAACAATATACAGTCTACTTTTTGAAGGAGGTGAATTTTCGTGGCAGTTCGTATTCGTCTGAAACGTATGGGTGCACATAAAGCTCCTTTCTATCGCGTCGTGGTATCTGATTCTCGTTCCCCGCGTGACGGTCGTTTTATCGAAGAAATCGGTTACTACAACCCAATCACAGTACCAGCGGTTGTAAAAATTGATGAAGATAAAGCGCTGAAATGGTTGCAAGATGGTGCACAAGCATCCGACACAGTCCGTAACTTGCTTAGCAAAGCGGGCGTAATGAAAAAGTTTCATGAGTCTAAACTACAGAAATAAGGTGCTGATACGGAGGGTCAACCATGGAAGAATTAGTGATAATCATTGCTAAGGCTTTAGTCGATCATCCGGAAGATGTAACCGTGAAGACCTTGGAGAAAGATCGGCTTGTTGTATATGAGCTTAGTGTACATCCTGAGGATGTAGGCAAGATCATTGGTAAGCAGGGTCGTATCGCCAAGGCGCTTCGCACTGTGGTTGCATCAGCAGCCGTTAAGATGGATAAACGGGTTACCGTAGACATCATATCTTAAAGATATACGAAAGTGGGTTAGGATGTATGTCCTAACCCTTTTTCGTACATGATGAAGATGATATGGAGCGGGACCGATTACAAGCAGGAGGAACACGATGCAACAATTGTTTAATGTCGGAAAAATTGTGAACACCCATGGAATTCGTGGGGAGCTAAAAATATTAACGACGACAGATTTTCCAGAGGATCGCTTTGCAAAAGGCAGTGAGCTTTTGATTGTTCCGGCTGAAGGTAAAGCACCGATCCCCGTAACTGTTGAAACAGCGCGTTTTCAAAAAAATATGGTTGTCGCTAAATTTAAGGAATATCACAATATTAATGAAGTTGAAAAATATAAAGGTACATTGTTGAAGGTATCTGCTGAGCGGTTAGGCGAATTGGAAGAAAATGAATTCTATTTTCATGAAGTAGTCGGCATGGAAGTGGTGACCGAGGACGGAAATGAGCTCGGCGTGGTCAAGGAAATTTTGACTCCGGGAGCCAATGACGTATGGGTAGTCAAAATGCCTAAAGGCAAGGAACTGCTATTGCCGTATATAGAAGATGTTATTTTGGATGTAAACGTGCGTGAAAAACGGGTTACGGTACGGTTAATGGAAGGTCTGCTGTAATGCGGGTGGATGTGCTGACCCTGTTTCCAGAGATGTTTGATGGAGTGTTTAATGCAAGCATTCTGGGAAAAGCAAGGGATAAGGGAATTGTATCACTGCAAGCGGTTAATTTTCGTCAGTATGCTGGCAACAAACACGGACAAGTGGATGATACGCCCTATGGCGGTGGGGGCGGCATGGTTTTGAAGCCTGACCCTATTTTTGCTGCTGTGGAAGCGCTGTTGGATAAATCAGAGCAACCAACATTAGAGACTGCCGATGAAGTTAACCAACATGAAGGGGTAGAACGTAACACAGACATAAAATCTCCGCGTATTATTTTGATGTGTCCACAAGGCGAGACTTTTACGCAAAAGAAAGCGGAAGAGCTGGCCAAAGAGGACCATCTTATTTTTATATGTGGGCATTACGAGGGTTATGATGAGCGTATTCGAGAGCATTTGGTGACGGATGAGCTTTCTATCGGAGATTATGTACTGACTGGTGGTGAGCTTCCAGCCATGACCGTCATTGACAGTGTGACACGGTTGCTTCCAGGAGTTCTGGGGAACGAAACGAGTGCGGTAACGGACTCGTTTAGTACGGGGCTGCTGGAATACCCCCATTATACCCGGCCTGCGGAGTTTCGGGGCTGGAAAGTACCCGATGTACTCCTGTCAGGGCATCACGTCAATATTGATTCTTGGAGACGACAAGAGGCGTTACGTCGCACGATGGAACGCCGACCGGATCTATTGGAACAAGCTGAACTGACAGGCAAGGAGCGCGTGTGGATTGAGGAGCAACGCAAAGCTGACTTTTTGGAAGACAAGCATTAAAACGCTTTAAACATGAGTGGATTTGAAAGCAGGCAGTGACCTGTTCTATAATAAAGTCAATTAAATAATGTTTGGTCAAATCCCTTTTTGTTGTTGCAATGCGGTATCCTCCATGATACAATACATCTGTTGTGTGTAATACGGTGGTCCTCTGTGGATGATGAAGGAAACGGTTGTGTTTCCAGAAGAAGCATGAACACCTGTACGGAAGGAGGGAGTCATAGATGAATATCGTCCAAGCGATCACTGAAGAACAACTGCGTAAAGATTTGCCTAACTTTCGTCCTGGTGACACTTTGAAAGTGCACGTGAAAGTTATTGAGGGAACTCGTGAGCGTATCCAGTTGTTTGAAGGTGTTGTAATTAAACGCCGTGGTGGTGGAATCAGTGAGACTTTTACAGTTCGTAAAATTTCTTACGGTGTAGGTGTGGAAAGAACTTTCCCGCTTCATTCCCCGAAAATCGATAAAATCGACGTGGCTCGCCGTGGTAAAGTGCGTCGTGCGAAGCTTTATTATCTTCGTGAACTGCGCGGTAAAGCAGCGAGAATTAAAGAAATTCGTCGTTAATACAACGAATAACGAAAGGGGCTTGGTTACAAGCTCCTTTCGTTTTTTCTACGTACATAGGGAACTGTGGATTATTGACCGTAAAGAGAGGACAGTGAGCTATGGAGCAAGAAGTAGGACAAGGAGCTGTACAGCAGCCAACTGATCAGGATGGTACGCCCAAGCGTAAACCAAAAAATGAGATTTTTGAGTGGCTCAAGGCCATCATTATTGCGTTAGTGCTTGTCTTTTTAATCCGCTGGCTTCTCTTTAAGCCGTTTATTGTGGATGGCCCGTCGATGCAGCCTAACTTTCATACCGGAGAACGCGTCATTGTGAATGAGATTTTGTATGATTTCCGTGCCCCTAAACCAGGCGAAGTGATCGTGTTTCATGTGCCGGAGGAAGGAAGAGACTTTATCAAACGCGTCATTGCCGTTGAAGGAGATACGGTCAAGGTAGAAGGTGACACAATTACAGTAAATGGCAAGCCGATTCAGGAATCTTACCTGAAAGCTCCTTTGGAAGAAGCGCATCAAAATGGCGAGCTTTACAACAAGTTTACAAATTTTCCAAATGAGAAGTTTAAGGATGGAAAAGTTCCGGCTGGGCATATTTTTGTAATGGGAGATAACCGTTCCAATAGTACAGACAGTCGGATGATCGGATATATTGATTTGAAAGAAGTCGTGGGTCGGGCTGACGTTATTTTCTGGCCGGCGAAAGATATGCAGTGGATTAACCACTAGAATAACTAATAAGCAGCATAGCTGCCGTAATCCTAACTAAGAGCCTAAGGGTAAAAGTTGGAGTTACGCACAATGGGGTGATGACGGTGACGATTCAATGGTTTCCTGGTCACATGACCAGAGCGCGCCGCCAAATTGAAGCAAAATTAAAGCTGATTGATTTGGTTATTGAGCTGATTGATGCTCGATTGCCGCTCTCCAGCCGAAATCCAATGATTGATGATATTTTGCAAGGCAAGCCGCGAATGATTATATTGAATAAAGCAGATTTGGCGGACCCCGTAGTATCACAGCAATGGATTGCCTACTTTAAGGAGCAGGGGCATGTGGCCTTACCAGTAGATGCCACAACTGGAACGGGGCTAAAAGAAATCCCGATTCAGGCTAAGCTGTTGCTTAAGGAAAAGATAGATCGGCAGATTCGGAAGGGAATGAACCCGCGTCCTATGCGTGGGTTGATTGTTGGTATTCCGAATGTCGGTAAATCGACACTGATCAACCGAATGGCGGGACGTAATATTGCAGCTACGGGTGACCGTCCAGGGGTAACGAAGGCACAGCAGTGGATCAAGATCGGTGAAGTTGAATTGCTGGATACACCAGGTATTCTATGGCCTAAATTCGAGGATCAGAATGTAGGCTATCGTCTGGCTGTTACAGGTGCGATCAAGGAAGAAATTCTGAATGTCGAGGATATTGCTTTTTTTGCGACTAAATATTTGGTCCAGTACTATTGGGATGTAATGGCAGAGCGCTTTGAGCTCACCAAACGTCCTGAAGATACAGAAAATCCTGATGAAATTGTCAACGTCATGGAAGCGATCGGACGTAAACGCGGCTGTATTGTTAGCGGCGGACGTGTGGATCTTGAAAAGGCGTCAAAAATCATTTTGCGTGAGCTGCGTGCAGGGAAGCTGGGACGATTCAGTTTGGAAGCTCCTTACTGATTCTACGGGTACACCGATACAGAACATAGCACTTTGTGGCAAGGAAGAACCTTCCCCATCTCTCCGGAGAGGAGGAAGGTTTTTTTGGTATTTGAAGGCAGTTAGAAAAGGGTTTTGGACGATGAAGGTCTGTGGTAAGCTGAATTCAATCGCTAGAGCTACGGCATGAATGACGCGTTAAACTACATATAGATGGGCAGGTATTGAATATGGAAGATAAAGAGATTGTAGTGAAGGACATGCTACATTATGAAAAAAAATGCTGGGAGCAGTCTTGTGAGCGGATTGCAGGAATTGACGAGGTAGGTCGCGGATGTCTGTTTGGTGATGTTGTGGCCGCAGCAGTCATTTTACCAGTGGGTGAGTTACTGGAAGGTGTGGATGATTCCAAAAAATTGACGGATAAGAAGAGAGAAGCGTACTACGAGCTGATTATGGAGAAGGCCATTGCTGTAGGAGTTGGCTATGTAGATGCGCAGACGATTGATGATATCAATATTAAGCAAGCAGCTCGTTTGGCTATGAAGCAGGCTATTGAGGCTTTACATGTGTCTCCTGATTGTTTACTGGTGGATGCAGAAAAGGTAGATGTGCCTATTCCGCAGCTCTCTATTATTAAAGGAGATGCGAACAGTCAGTCTATTGCGGCGGCCTCTATCATCGCCAAGGTAACCCGTGATCGGCTGTGCAAAGGTGAATGGGATGCGAAGTATCCGGAATATGGGATCGGTATACATAAAGGTTACGCTACCAAGTTGCATAGGGAACAAATTTTGGCGCTAGGACCTACAAAGATGCATAGACGCAGCTTTCTGGGCAATCTGTTGACGGAGCAACCGACGCTGTTTGATCTGTGATTACTTATTATGAATCGGGACAATGCCGATATAAAGGATAACTAATACCATAAGCCCCTTTTGAGTAGGGGGAGAGTGAGAGGAGGGGCGATATGAACATCGGATCTGTATTCCGGGGATTACTTGGAGATGTGAAGGCGGGAGAGGCAAAAAAACTTGATATGCAACCAGGCCAGGTCGTAAGAGGAGTCGTATTAAAGGTGTCTGAGGACGGCGACGAGGCTGTATTGCAAATACAAGGTTCTCAGGTCAGGGCAAAGCTGGAGACCCCTCTTCAACCTGGGCAGACTACAACGTTTCAGGTTCAACCGGCTTCCCCCAGCGGAATGACGGTGCTTAAACCTTTGAACGATGTGGCCAATACACCACAGCAAACCGTAGCGCTGACAGATGTATTGGAATCGGTGGGACTGCCGGATACAGCTCAGAACAGGGAGCTTATACAGGCAATGCAAAAGAATGGTGTGCCGTTGACATCTGAAAATGCGGCTTCTTTGCGAGAAGCTATGGCGAAGCAAAGTGGCAATGTACAGTTGGGAACGTTTGTGCAGGCGGCGGCAGTTGCTTTTCAGCGGGGACTTCCATTGACGGCAGAAAGCATAAACGGATTGCGTCAAGCGATGTTTGGGCCTCCTTTAAATGATCTGTTATCTTCGCTGGAGCAAGAACTTGAAGCGGTGTTAAAGCAGCAAGGACAGGGAACGCCTACTGACCGTTCAGTAGGGGAAGCAGCCACAATAAAAAGCACTGACCGAACGTCAGTTAGTCCAACAGGCACTTCTTCTGTGGTGATTGCAGATGGACAGGAAGGCCAAGCTTTAACATTGTCCAAGGATGCTTCTGCCTCTGCTGCTACAAAACAGGCAGAAACAGGACAACAAGTCACAGGTGGCAAGGAATTGTTAAAAGGGACTCAGGCAGCCAATCTCGCTGCTACAGTAAGCGAAGCGAGTGTTTTGGCTACAGATTCGGATACTTCGGCGGGATCTACTGCATTTGCATCCAACGGGACTGCTTCAGAAGAACCGCAAGCAGTTAGCGGGCGAGGAGCGACAGTGGTATTGGATGCTGGTGCCAATGCGCCTGAATCGGGCGCTGCTGATGCATTAAACGGCTCCCGCGTCAAAGCGGAGCAACAACAGCAAGCTACTGCGGCAGGTACGCAGCTTAAGGATGCCGATGGTGCTCCAACTCCGGCCACGGCAGAGCCTACGGGGACGAAGTCTGCCTTAAACGCAGTCATGGCAGACCGTCTCTCCACACAGCAGGCTGGTGTCCCTGTGACGCAATCCACAGCAGACAACACTGCTGCACCAGAGGTGCCGCTCCAGCGGCTGCGCACGTTGCTGCAAGAGCTACGTGCGGCCGTGCCACCCGAACTGAGCACGGCTGCACCAGACCAGTCCACGGGAGAGGTAGCGCAGCCGGCGGCTGGCGCCTCGCGGACTGCGGATGCCGCTGCTTCACAGCCTGCGGCATCCAGCCCGCAGCTCACCCCCACGGAGGATCCGTGGGTGGGCCGCGTACTGAAGCTGCTCGGTGCAGAGCATGAGCAGCAAGTGCACCGCGCGACTACACAGGTCGCGCAAGGGGCGACGGCACGTATGGAGTCGCCAGAGGGAATGCCCCAGACACTGCCGGGATTAGCGGCTACGTCAGGCGACACAGTGTCAGCAGACGCAGCCACCGTAAAAGGTGCGCTGCTCCAGCTGATGAGCAGTGACGACCTGCCGCCCGCTTTGAAAGAGGCGGCTCAGCAGGTTGTACAGCACCTGACAGGTCAGCAGTTGCTGCTCAATACAGACCGAACGGCGCCTTTTGCACAAGTACACATGTTTATACCGTTCGTTGGACCGGACGGTCGTGAAACAGCTACGATCCAGATTCAGTCTCGCCGCGGCAAACGGGGAGAACTGGACGCCTCCAACTGTCGTCTTTGGTTTGATTTGGACATGAAGGGGCTTGGACCGACCCTGGTAGATGTCCAGGTTGTAGATCGGATTGTAAGTGTCAAGCTCCATAATGATCATGAATGGGCGACATCGTTGTTAACCAGTGGGCGTGAGTCCATTCACACAGCATTGGAGTCACTAGGATACCAACTTCTATCGCTTCGTACCGAGCCCATGCCTATAAGGACTGAACAGAACAGCCTCGTCTCTTCTGAAGTACAAAGCTATGTACCTCAGCCGTATAAAGGAGTCGATCTTAAAATATGAAAGAGCCGTTGGAGCCTCCTTCTCCTTCCATAAAGAAGGCGGTCGCCCTTAAATATACGCCTGGTGAGAGCGAAGCACCGATTGTCGTTGCCAAAGGGAGCGGCCGTATTGCGGATAGCATTTTAGAAAAAGCTAAAGAACATGGTGTTCCGGTACAGGAGGACGCTGCGCTGGTTGAAGTACTATCCAAACTTGATTTGGACGAACAAATCCCTGCTGAGCTCTATCAGTTGGTGGCAGAGGTGCTTACCTATATTTATCAAATGGATCGACTTGCATCAAGGGATGACTGGTGATGAGGAATGAGATGAAGGCTGGAGGCAAGGATCAACGGAAAGCCAAAGGAGCGATGGGCGAAGAGGCAGCGGCTTTGTTTTTAGAAAACTTGGGTTACCGTATCATAGAGCGTAATTGGCGATGCCGCAGTGGTGAAATAGATCTGATTGCCAAGCAGGAGCATACATTCGTGTTTATTGAGGTACGTAGTCGTAGTAGCTCCAAATATGGAACGCCAGCAGAATCAGTTACTGCGCGTAAAATAGCCCAAGTTCGCCAAACAGCTGCTGTATATTTGCATATGAATGGGATTGGAGATGCTCCAATCCGCTTTGACATGATTTCTGTACAATTAACTGACGAAAAGGCAGTTGTTACGGACCATTTAATAGATGCATTTTAAAAGAGTAAGAGCTTTTGCGAAGGTAACAGTGCGGGACTGAATTCAAATGTGCAGGTTGACAGGAAGGAAAGCTACAGGTATATTTTATTGAGAATAGTTATCATTTTCATCTTAAAATGAATATCGAGAAGTTGTACCTGTGAAGGAGGATTTACGTGACAAAGCATACCTTTAGTGAACATGTCATAGATATAATTCAGGAACGTCGAACGATTAAACGATTTAAATCCGACTCCATTCCGGTAGAAACGATCAAAGAACTGTTGGACGTCGCTGTGTGGGCTCCTAATCATAAAATGCGTGAGCCGTGGCGTTTTTTGTTGTTTGCTGGCGAAGGACGGAAAAAGCTTGCAAGAGCAATTGCAGCCGATATCGGTAAGGACAACAAGTTTGAGAGTGGAATTTTGCACAACCCGATTCAGCTTTTAGTGGTGATGGAAGAAGATCCGCGTCAAGCGGTTTGGGATGAGGATTTTGCAGCAGTCAGCGCGCTTGTTCAAAACTTTATGCTTGCTGCATGGAGCAAAGGGATCGGAACGTTTTGGGTGACAAAACCATTTCTGTATTCGCCTAAATTCCGTGTTTGCTTGGGAATTCAACCAGGTGAGAAGGTAATTGGAATGATATATGCAGGCTATCCTGATGTTATCCCGGAATCAAGACCACGTACTCCAGTAGCCGATAAGCTAACCTTAATTGACAAATAATCTGTCGTCAGATAAACTTAGTTGAGGATTTGAAATTAGTGTTGAGAGCTAATTTAGAACATTATATTTGCAATAAATGAAGATTTGGAAGCACCTTTTTTCATATAGGCAATGATTCCCGAGAGGGACATTTCAATATGAGGAGAGGTGCTTTTTTGATATGTATGGAAAATTACATGGAGCTTGTCTATATGGATAGATGGCGTTCTAACCGGACGGCCAAGCGACCAATCAAAATTGTACTGCCAGTGAACAAGTCATAATCCATTCCTATGACCATTACCCCAAGCAGAGCATATACCGTTGCGTGAGCAAGAAGCGCTGATCAGTAATAATGGAGGATTACAGCGATGTATTGGGTCAGCTACACGCCAAACGTGCGTTAGTTATCGCTGCAGCAGGAATGCATAATATTCTGCTGATCCATAAAAGCGTCAAATTTACGGTCAGCGGATCTTCTCTAATCGTGCAGCTCTCGGTAATTCTATTCGTTCTCACGGAGTTCCTTGATCTTCATTTGTAGCGTGGCAATCCGCTTGAGCAGCTCTCCGTCGTTTTTCGTTCGCTCACCTCAATCAAGTTTTAGACCATTGCCCTGACATAGCGGGGCTTTTTTTATTGCCTAGTGATAAAGATAGTCACTTTTTCCAATCCGTTTGTCTGTTTCGATTCTATAAAAACTAGCATATTCTATATTATCAAAAAAGAGGGGAAGTTGATTCGAATGGGAAAAATAAATTCTTCTAGAAAAATTCTGAAACCTACGCGTCGCCTAAGAACTAAAGCAGGTACCGCATTCATTTTTAGTCTCAACAATGTAGGTCCGAATTTGTTCCAAAGTCGCTTGAACCTGGCTGGGTTTGTTAATTCCTCAAGTAGGGTACTTGTCTCGATCACGGAAATTGGTATTTTTGGCGGTCAAGTTAAGCCGTTTCAAGGAGCTGCTACCATGACGATCCATAACGTCGTTCCGCATGACGACGGTATAGTAATTGTACGTGGGAATACTGGCTGGGGTAGTCCCCTCAATATACGACTTTCAGTCGTGGTTTTCTAATCGTTCAGACCTGCTGAACGCACTTCTCACGGGTGAAAACTGAAAACTCCCACCACTACGCGAAAATAAAATGTCGAATTCGGGCAGCGCACAGCAAAAAAAGTCCTGACATCTCAGGTTTTTTTTGTTCCTTCAATTTCTCATCAGACTTATCTATCGGCGATCCCAGTTATCCATGATGATTCATCCTTTAGTTAGGATAAAGAATATCAATAAAGAATGGAAAGCGCACTCCCGCTTACGACGGCAATAGGAAACGCTCGCCAAGCCTTCGGCTTCTCCTCTTCACGCCGACCTAAAGGGAGACGGCTTACTTGTCTTCTTTTTAGAGTTACATCATCGTGGAAAGTAAACTCGCCAATACATCGCTCCTGATAAATTTTAAATTGATAGTATTTATGAAATTATAAAAAAATCGCAAATGTGTTTAATAGAGCCTACAAGAAAAAAAGCGATCTCCCGCCGAAAGAAAAACCGCTTAGTATTGTCAACCCCTTGATATTACTTGGTTTTTCAATGCGTGACAATGTATCATAATATCCTTCTTATGGGACCGCCGGGTGCTGGAAAAAACGATGCTCTTCCGCAGGAGAGCCCTTGCAACCTTCTTCTCCTTCCATAAAAAAGGGGTCGCCCTTAAATATACGCCTGGTGAGAGCGAAGCGCCGATCGTCGTTGCCAAGGGGAGCGGCCGCATTGCGGATAGCATTTTAGAAAAAGCCAAAGAACATGGTGTTCCTGTTCAGGAGGATGCTGCGCTAGTTGAAGTGCTGTCCAAACTTGATTTGGGCGAGCCCCGGAATCAAGACCACGTACTCCAGCAGTCGATAAGCTAACCTTAATTGACAAATAATCTGTTGTTAGATAAGCTTAGTTGAGAATTTGAAATTAGGGTTGAGAGCTAAAATTAGAACATTATATTTGCAATAAATGAAAATTTGGAAGCACCTTTTTTCATATAGGCAATGATTCCCGAGAGGGACATTTCAATATGAGGAGAGGTGCTTTTTTGATATGTATGGAAAATTACATGGAGCTTGCCTATATGGGATAGATGGCGTTCTGATCGAAGTTGAGACTGATTTGTCCAATGGCTTGCCTCAGACCGCAATTATCGGATTGCCAGATTCAGCGATTCGAGAGGCAGTAGAGCGTGTGAGAGCAGCAATCAAAAACTGCGGTTTCAAATATCCGTCCCAGCGTGTCACGATTAACTTAGCTCCTGCAGATTTGCGTAAGGAAGGCTCATCTTTTGATCTTGCTATCGCTTTAGGCTTGCTGACAACCAGCGGACAGGTTGTTTTACCAGTAGGGGAACGAACGCTGTTTATTGGCGAGCTGGCACTGGATGGCAGCATTCGTCCTGTAAATGGGGTGTTGTCTATGGTTGATCTGGCCAAGCGAGAAGGATTCGATTCCGTGCTGCTTCCTCAAGAAAACGCAAGCGAGGCTCGTCTAATTGCGGATATACGTATTTACGCTATACGCCATCTGGTGGATCTTATCCCGGTTAATGAGCATGCACAAGGCACCCCGGACGGCCAAGTGACCAATCAAAATTGTACTGCCAGTAAACAAGTTATAATCCATTCCTATGACCATTTATCCCAAGCAGAGCATATAGCGTTGTGCGAGCAAGAGGAACTAGCCAGTAATATGGAGGATTACAGCGATGTGCTGGGTCAGCTACACGCCAAACGTGCGTTAGTTATTGCTGCAGCAGGAATGCATAATATTTTGCTTATGGGGCCGCCGGGTGCTGGAAAAACGATGCTCATCCGCAGATTGTCCTCTATCCTACCGCCTTTGACTGAAAAGGAGTCGCTAGAAGTGACCAAGGTATACAGCGCAGCAGGAAAATGGAAGGAGTCATCGCCCCATCTCATGCATGTTCGTCCCTTCCGTTCGCCTCATCATACGATCTCTGCTGCTGGATTGGTAGGCGGAGGAGGCATACCCAAACCAGGAGAAATCAGTCTTGCACACCGAGGGATTTTATTTCTGGATGAACTGCCTGAGTTTAGCCGTCATGTACTAGAAGTACTGCGGCAGCCTCTGGAAGACCACCATGTTACAATCAGTCGTTCACGTGCAGTGTTTAAGTATCCGGCGCATTTTTTACTTGCAGCTTCTTTGAATCCGTGTCACTGTGGCTTTTTCGGCAATAACACGGAACATCAGCGCTGTACCTGTTCACCTGCAGCAGTCGCTCGATACCGCTCACGTATTTCCGGTCCATTGCTGGATCGAATTGATCTTCAGCTTGAGGTATCACAACCGAAGGATTGGCGGGAGGAAAAAGAATCACTGTCGTCTGCTGATATGAGAAAGCAGGTGTTGGCTGCTCGAGCAATACAAATCCGCAGATACAGCAAGCTTCCTTTTTCATGGAATAGTGAGCTGTCCGGTCAGCTGCTGCGTAAATATGCGGTATTAGAACAAAATGCAGCGGAGTTGCTTGACCAGACGATGGATGCACTTGGTTTAAGCATGCGTGCGTATGATCGAATTCTCAAGCTGTCCCGCACCATTGCAGACTTACATGAGTCAGAGAAAATTACGACTTCACATGTGGCTGAAGCTATTCAATACCGCCAGATGGATAGAGCAAATTCCAATTTTCCCGAAATGTAAAAAGGCGATAAAATTAGCAGATACAGCACGATCATTTTTATGAAAAAGTTTTTCCAAAGGGTATGTATACGAGAGAAAACGGAAATAAGGACAAAAAAAGCTCCAGGCAAAAAGACCTGGAGAAGCAAAAAAGATTATGACAATAGTGATTATACTATGAGTATATCAATTTCGTATATGCGATTATGCATCATCTCCCATGTTACTTGATGGAAAAACAACAAGCCCCTCGACCAATACGGTTCAGGGGCTTGTTGTGAAATTCATTCTAACTCTATGTTACAAAACGTTCAGCTTCACTTCAATATTACCGCGGGTAGCGCGGGAGTATGGACATTGTTCATGTGCGCCTTCCACCAGTTTTACCGCAGTTTCATGATCAACGCCTTTGACCAGAACGTCGAGGTTTACTCCGATTCCGAAGCCGCCGTCTTCGACTTTGCCAAAATGGACCGTAGCTGTGACTTCGGTACCTTCATGCTTAACACGTTGCATGCGGGCAACCATATTTAAGGCACTATCAAAGCAAGCGGAATAGCCTGCTGCGAACAATTGCTCTGGATTCGTACCAGCACCGCCTGCGCCGCCCATTTCTTTTGGGGTATCAATATCTAAACGAATTTCAGGGGAAGAAGACTCGATATAACCGTTACGTCCACCAACCGCTTTTACTGTTGTTTCATACATTTTTTGTTGAATGGTCATCATAATCCAATCACTGCCTCTCGCTTAACTTATATTTTACACAATTTAATTTATCAAAATAATTATTGTTTGTAAAGTATTTTATGCAATTAGAATGTACTTTGCTATATAATGTGCTAAAATAATGACGAAAGTAGGTGACTAGACAGTATGGAAAATAACTTCAATGAACACGCAGCGTTGAAACTTGATAATCAGTTATGCTTTGCCATATATGCATGCTCCAGAGAGATTACGAAGCTATACCAGCCTTATCTGGAAAAGCTCGGTGTGACGTACTCACAATATTTGGTGTTAATCGTGCTCTGGGAGCGTGAAGAGTGTACAGTGAAGGAATTAGGTGAGGCACTATATTTGGACTCCGGCACACTAACTCCGCTATTGAAGAGATTGCAGAACGCCGGGCTGATCGATCGAAAGCGTTCCACTCAGGATGAGCGTAAGGTGCTGATTTCTTTGACGACAGAGGGAATCGCATTACGGGAAAAAGCTCTGTCTGTACCTGGATGCATCCAGGAAAAAACAAGTATGACCCATGATCAATTTGGGTCGCTTCTGCTCCAATTCAATGATCTGCTCGATCGTGTTCATCAAGCGAATGTACAAATCGAAAAATCATAAGGTATTTTCAGTTGCTCTGCGAATCTTACGGCATGAGTTAATCTCCACTGAAAGAAAAAATACCTAATCGTGCTTGAAGAAATAAAGTGCCTCTTAATGCGGATTAGTAATCCCATATTGTAGAGGTGCTTTTTTTGTGTGAATTTGTATTATATATAATATCCAGTAATATCCAAACATTCGATTTTGGGAATGATAATGATATCAAAATACTGTAATTCATAAGGTTAAATTATAAGGAAAGCGTTTTAAAAACATGTTACAATGATGTAGGTTTAGTATAGATTTCCTTGTGAACCGCCCTTGTTGCAGTCATGTTGATAGGAGGATTCCAGAATGAATATCCATGAATATCAGGGTAAAGAAGTATTGAAACAGTACGGAGTGGCTGTACCGAACGGTAAGGTTGCCTATACGGTGGAGGAAGCCGTTGCTGCGGCAGAATCGCTTGGGAGCGCTGTTACGGTGGTAAAAGCACAAATTCATGCTGGTGGACGCGGTAAAGCGGGTGGCGTGAAAGTTGCCAAAGGTTTGGATGAAGTGCGGACTTTTGCTGCTGAAATTTTGGGTAAGGTGCTGGTGACGCATCAGACCGGACCTGAAGGTAAAGAGGTCAAACGCCTTTTGGTTGAGGAAGGCTGCGATATTCGTAAAGAATATTACGTCGGTGTTGTCGTAGATCGTGCGACTGGACGTATTGTAATGATGGCCTCAGAAGAAGGCGGTACGGAAATCGAAGAGGTGGCTGCAGCCACTCCGGAGAAGATTTTTAAAGCGGTTGTTGATCCAGCGATTGGGCTTCAGGTGTATCAGGCTCGTAAGTTGGCGTATGACATTAATATTCCTAATGAACTGGTAAACAAAGCGGTCAAGTTTATGCTGGCGCTATACGAAGCTTTTGTGGACAAGGACTGTTCGATTGCAGAAATCAATCCCTTAGTCGTTACGGGTGATGGGAATGTACTGGCGTTGGATGCCAAACTGAATTTTGATTCTAATGCGTTGTTCCGTCACAAGGATATTTTGGAATTGCGTGATTTGGATGAAGAGGATGAGAAGGAAATTGAGGCATCTAAATACGATCTAAGCTATATTGCCCTGGACGGAAATATTGGCTGTATGGTCAATGGTGCGGGTTTGGCAATGGCAACCATGGATATTATCAAATATTACGGTGGCGATCCGGCCAACTTCTTGGACGTGGGGGGCGGTGCGACGACGGAAAAGGTAACCGAAGCGTTCAAAATCATTTTGTCCGATCCGAAGGTAAAAGGTATTTTCGTGAACATTTTCGGCGGAATTATGCAGTGTGACATCATTGCGAACGGCGTCGTGGAGGCTGCCAAACAGTTGGGGCTGACTCGTCCGCTTGTTGTCCGTCTTGAAGGGACGAATGTTGGGCTCGGTAAACAGATTTTAGCGGAATCCGGTTTGAATATCGTGGCAGCCGATTCTATGGCGGATGGCGCCCAAAAAATCGTCGAACTTGTTCAATAGCCTGTTTGCATTCCGATATGCCGAATAAACGATAGGGGATGTGAAGATCGTGAGTATTTTGGTCGATAAGCATACAAAGGTGATTACACAGGGGATTACGGGAAAAACGGCGTTGTTTCATGCCAAGGGTGCACTTGATTACGGTACACAAATGGTAGGTGGCACCTCTCCAGGTAAGGGGGGCACCGAGGTAGAAATTACACTGGAGAACGGACAACAGGTCAAATTGCCAGTGTTTAACACAGTGAGCGAAGCCAAGGAAGCTACTGGCGCAACAGCGAGCGTGATTTACGTGCCACCGGCTTTTGCAGCAGATTCCATTTTGGAGGCTGTAGATGCGGATTTAGATCTCGTGATTTGTATCACGGAGGGCATTCCGGTGCTTGATATGATTAGGGTCAAACGTTTTATGGAAGGTAAAAAGACCGTTCTGATTGGCCCTAACTGTCCAGGTGTTATTACACCAGGAGAATGTAAAATCGGTATTATGCCAGGTTACATTCATCTACCAGGTCATGTAGGCGTTGTGTCACGTAGTGGCACTTTGACCTATGAAGCAGTGCATCAGTTAACGACCCGGGGTATAGGACAATCTTCCGCTGTTGGTATTGGCGGTGACCCCGTTAAAGGTTCGGAATTCATTGATATTTTGCAACGTTTCAATGAGGACCCCAACACTCACGCTGTCATTATGATTGGAGAAATTGGGGGTACAGCCGAGGAAGAGGCTGCTGAGTGGATCAAGGACAATATGATGAAGCCGGTGGTTGGCTTTATCGGCGGTGTGACTGCGCCTCCGGGCAAACGGATGGGGCATGCTGGTGCCATTATTTCTGGCGGAAAAGGAACGGCTAAAGAGAAAATCGCCACGCTTGAAGCCTGCGGGATCCAGGTGGCACCGACTCCTTCCGAAATGGGCTCGACACTGGTAAGTGTGCTGGAAGCACGTGGTATTTTGAATTTGTGCACGACACATTAAATCGTGTTCCTTCATTAATATACAGGCCATAAAACGCATCGAAATTTGCCGCAGGCTAGTGTATAATGAAAGAAAGGTAAGCAACCTTTTTATCTTCTGAAACAGGGGATGAAAAGGTTGCTTTTTTTGCGTTAAGACAGGCTTATCGGGGAAACGCTTGCAAAATGACTCATTGTGCCACAAAATAAGGGAGGGTTCACTCTTCCGTGAATGGGGGAACCATAGTTTGGAAGAAAGATGGCTTTTGTTAGGCTTACATGAGTTAGAGGGAATCGGAAGAAAAACAATCCAGCGTATTTGGTCGAGTGACTATCAATTGCATGAGCTACTGCATTTTAGCGAACAAAAATGGATTGAGATAGGGTTAAGCCCTGCTCAGGCACGCATTGCGGCCCAGTGTTACGATGAAGAATGGGTGCATGAACGATATCAGCGAGTCCAATCCGGTGATATTGGAACGGTAACTTATGTGGACGAGGATTATCCCCTATTAATGAAGGAAACAGTTGATCCACCCTGGGTAATGTATACAATAGGGGATAAATCACTTTTGCATACATGTTCTGTAGCCATGGTAGGAACTCGCGTTCCCACCGCTTATGGACGTAGAGCAGCGGAGATACTAACAGAGGGATTATGTAATGCAGGGATTACAATAGTTAGCGGATTGGCGAGAGGCATTGACAGTATTTGTCACGAAACAGCCCTGCGCCGGGGAGGAAACACGATTGGTGTACTGGGAACAGCGATCGATCAAATTTATCCTCCCCAAAATGCGTCTTTATTTGCAGAGCTGGCTAGCAAAGGCTTGATCGTATCAGAGTATCCTCCAGGCACAAGGTCGCATCCGGGAATGTTTCCACAACGTAATCGGATTATAGCCGGCCTAACGAAGGGAACGCTTGTCGTCGAAGCAGATGCAAGAAGCGGTTCCTTGATTACAGCTGATGCTGCGCTAGAGGCAAATCGAGATGTGTTTGCTGTTCCCGGACCCATTACGTCACCGAAGAGTAGAGGCACGCTGAGCTTGATTAAGCAAGGAGCCAAAACAGTCACTGAAGCTTCGGATATTATTGAGGAGTATGAAGCGGATTTGCGTACAAGGGAGGTTTCTTCATACAATAGAGAGCAGAGTCCTAATCTGAAGGAGGTCTCCAAATTGCCAGAAAGTGAGACTTCTGAGGAAAACCGTGTCATACTGTTGCTCGAACAGGGAACCATGACTCTGGATGAACTGCTTGATGCTACGGCATGGGATTTTGGACTTTTACACGCAGTTCTGTTATCGTTAATCATAAAAAAAAGGATCGCCCAGCTAGCGGGCACAAAATACAAGCTTATTTAGTAGTTGTTTTTGCAAAGTCCTTAGTAAATGCACAAATTCAATTTTAAACATCAGGTGGAGGGCAGTATGGCATTTATCCGCGCTGCGGATTCCTACTCCTTCCCCACTTCCTGAAATGTGTTGAATTTATAGCTCGTACTAACGAACTATAGCTCACCACATTTCAGGAAGTCTATCATACTCATGTGTGTAATTGAGAGGAGGAAGAGCCTATGGCGGATTCACTCGTCATCGTGGAATCGCCTTCCAAGGCGAAGACGATCGGCAAATACTTAGGCAGCAAATATATCGTCAAGGCTTCCATGGGTCATATCAGGGATTTACCGAAGAGTCAGATCGGCGTAGAGGTCGAAAATGATTTTAATCCCAAATACATTACCATTCGAGGTAAAGGCTCAATTCTAAAAGAATTAAAGGATGCCCGAAAAAAAGTAAAAAAAGTATATCTGGCGGCTGACCCGGATCGCGAAGGTGAAGCTATTGCCTGGCATCTAGCGCATGCGCTGGAACTGGACGATACGGCAGATTGCCGTGTTGTATTTAATGAAATTACAAAGCAGGCTGTCAAAGATGCTTTTAAAACACCCCGTAAAATCAATATGGATTTGGTCAATGCTCAACAGGCACGACGGATACTGGATCGACTTGTAGGCTACAAAATCAGCCCGTTGCTCTGGAAAAAGGTGAAAAAGGGCCTATCCGCTGGGCGTGTGCAGTCGGTTGCGGTGAAAATTATCCTGGACCGGGAAAACGAGATCAGTGAGTTTGTACCGGAAGAGTACTGGACGATTACAGCTAAACTAGCTATTAAAGACAGCACCTTTGAAGCGAAATTTCATAAGCTGCGCGGTGAAAAGAAAGAACTCTCCAGCGAATCGGATGTACAAGAAGTGTTGGAAGCTATCGGAAAATCGTCTTACAAGGTGCGCGATGTGAAAGAGAAAGAGCGTTTACGCAATCCTTCTCCTCCATTCACAACAAGTTCCTTGCAGCAGGAGGCGGCTCGGAAGCTCAACTTCCGTGCTTCTAAAACGATGTCTGTAGCTCAGCAGCTATATGAGGGTGTGGATTTAGGTAAAGAAGGGACCGTGGGTCTAATTACGTATATGCGTACGGATTCCACACGGATCGCCGCTTCAGCTCAAGAGGAAGCGAAAGAATTAATTATTCAAAAATATGGCGAAGCTTTTGTACCTGAAACTCCTCGTCAATATTCAAAAAAAGCGGCCAACGCCCAAGATGCGCATGAAGCGATTCGCCCAACCTCTGCGTTACGCGAACCGGAAACAGTTAAACCGTTTATGAGTCGGGATCAGTTCCGTTTGTACAAATTGGTATGGGAACGTTTTATGGCCAGCCAGATGGCTTCTGCTATTATGGATACTTTGTCCGTAGATATTGAAGCGGGTGAGACGATATTCCGGGCAGCAGGTTCGAAGGTTCGTTTTCCAGGTTTCATGAAAGTGTATGTAGAGGGAAATGACGACGGTAAAACCGAAGAAGATAAACTGCTGCCACCACTTCAACCAGGCGATAAATTAAAAAAAGAAGCAGTTGAGCCGAAGCAGCATTTTACACAACCGCCTCCCCGTTATACGGAAGCGCGACTTGTTAAGACGCTGGAAGAACTGGGTATAGGACGTCCAAGTACGTATGCGCCGACGCTGGAAACCATTCAGAAACGTGGGTACGTTGCTATTGAAGAGAAGAAGTTTTTCCCTACAGAGCTGGGCGAATTGGTCATCGAACAGATGGAGGAGTTCTTTCCAGAGATTTTGAATGTGGAGTTTACAGCTCATATGGAAGGTGATCTTGACCATGTCGAAGAAGGCGAAGGTAATTGGGTCAAGGTGTTGAGTGACTTTTACGAGTCATTCGAGAAGCGACTTGAAGTGGCTGAAGAAGAAATGAAAGAAATTGAAATAAAAGATGAAGTATCCGATGTCATTTGTGATAAGTGTGGCAGCCAAATGGTCTATAAGCTTGGCCGATTTGGTAAATTCCTGGCCTGTTCTGCTTTTCCAGATTGCCGTAACACAAAGCCAATTGTTAAGGATATCGGGATTAATTGTCCTACATGCGGTGAGGGACATGTTGTCGAACGACGAAGTAAAAAGGGACGTATCTTTTACGGATGTGACCGCTACCCGGAATGTGATTTTGTATCCTGGGATAAACCGTCCATTAAGCCTTGCCCAAGTTGCAGTAGCCTAATGGTTGAAAAACGTACGAAACAAGGAACGAAGCTCAACTGTACTGTCTGCGATCACAGCGAAATGCTGGAAGAGAGCGATGAGAGTGTAGAGACTTCTTAAGAACAACATTAGCAGGGGGATTTAAACGTGAGTGAACTACAAAAGGTAACGGTCATCGGAGCAGGCTTGGCGGGCAGCGAAGCTGCCTGGCAAATTGCAAGCCGTGGAGTGCCAGTCAAGTTATATGAAATGAGGCCGGTTGTAAAAACACCAGCACATCATACAGATAAATTTGCCGAACTGGTATGCAGTAATTCCTTGAGGGCAAACGGCCTAACGAATGCAGTAGGCGTACTGAAGGAAGAGATGAGAATACTGAACTCCTTGATTCTGAGCGCAGCAGATCGTCATGCTGTTCCGGCTGGCGGTGCATTGGCAGTAGATCGTGACGGATTTTCCGGTCATATTACTGATACGCTTCATCAACATCCTTTGATCGAGGTTGTTAATGAAGAGCTTCAGGAAATCCCACAGGACGGTATTGTGGTTATTGCGACGGGGCCTTTAACTTCTCCAGCTTTGTCGGAACAGATTAAATCACTGATGGGAGAGGAGTATTTTTATTTTTACGATGCGGCGGCCCCGATTGTGGAAAAGGACTCTATCGACATGAGCAAGGTTTATCTGGCTTCCCGTTATGATAAGGGAGAAGCAGCGTACTTGAATTGTCCGATGAACGAAGCGGAATTTGATGCTTTTTATGAGGCTCTGATTACGGCTGAGGTAGCGCAAGTCAAGGAATTCGAAAAAGAAATTTATTTTGAAGGCTGTATGCCCATCGAAGTGATGATGCAACGTGGGAAACAAACGGCATTGTTCGGACCTATGAAACCTGTGGGTCTCGTAAATCCGCATACAGGTGAACTGCCTCACGCAGTTGTTCAGCTTCGGCAGGACAACGCTGCAGGAACGCTGTATAATCTGGTTGGTTTCCAGACTCACCTCAAATGGGGGGAGCAAAAGCGTGTATTTTCAATGATTCCGGGTCTTGAAGAGGCAGAGTTTGTACGTTATGGTGTGATGCATCGCAATACCTTTATTAATTCACCGCAGCAACTTCATCCAACCTATCAGTTCAAGGGAAGAAGTAATCTATTCTTCGCCGGACAAATGACCGGTGTAGAGGGATATGTGGAGTCGGCAGCTTCTGGTCTGCTGGCCGGGATGAATGCGGCACGAGCAGCACGTGGACAGGAAATGTTTGTATTTCCTGCAGAAACGACATTAGGCAGCATGGCGCGGTATATTACGACCGCTGATTTTAAACATTTTCAACCGATGAATGCAAACTTTGGTTTGCTTCCAAAGTTGGAAAAACGGATTCGTAACAAAAAGGAAAAGAATGAAGCTCTCGCTAGTCGCGCGTTGGAAAGTTTGCGCGGTTATATCAATGAAACGGGAGTTATATCAGCTGAAGTACAGGCATAGGGATGAAGGAAAAGGAGGAGCGCGTTATGGATATGTCCTTTCATGCTACCACCATCTGCGCTGTACGCCACAATGGCAAAGGAGCTATTGCGGGTGATGGACAGGTAACGTTCGGTAACAGTGTTGTAATGAAGCAGACGGCAAAAAAAGTACGCAGATTGTATCGTGGTCAGGTCGTTGCAGGATTTGCGGGTTCGGTGGCCGATGCTATCACGTTATTTGAAAAGTTTGAAAATAAGCTAGAGGAACACCACGGAAATCTTCAAAGAGCAGCCGTGGAACTGGCCAAGGACTGGCGTCAGGATCGTATCCTGCGTAAACTGGAAGCGCTTATGATTGTGATGGACTCTTCCGGGATGCTGCTCATTTCTGGAGGCGGCGAAATTATCGAGCCGGATGATGATGTGCTTGCCATTGGCTCAGGTGGCAATTTTGCATTGGCTGCTGCCCGCGCTTTCAAACGCCATGGCTCTGGCATGGAAGCAAAGGACATGGCACGGGAAGCGCTAGAGGTTGCTTCGGAAATATGTGTGTATACGAACAATCAGATTATCGTGGAAGAACTGTAAATCGGCTCTGAGTATTCAAGGGTGGAGGAGTGCAAAATGAATAATCAATCGTTGACGCCCAGACAAGTGGTATCCGAGCTGGATAAGTATATTGTCGGACAAAAGGAAGCAAAAAAATCTGTTGCTGTTGCCTTGCGCAACCGCTATCGGCGTAGCAAGCTGCCGGATGACATACGGGATGAAATTGTGCCTAAAAATATTTTGATGATCGGACCGACTGGTGTGGGTAAAACTGAAATTGCACGTAGACTTGCACGGCTCGTGGGGGCTCCTTTTGTCAAGGTAGAGGCGACCAAATTTACAGAAGTAGGTTACGTCGGTCGTGATGTGGAATCCATGGTGCGTGATCTGATGGAAACCTCCATTCGCATCGTCAAGTCGGAACGAACAGAGAATGTGAAGGACAAAGCGGAGGACATGGCAAATGAACGGATTGTCAGCATCCTTGTACCTGCAGAAAAGTCAAACAAATCGCAACGTAATCCCTTTGAAATGCTGTTTGGCAATAACACGGGAACTTCGGTAGAAGAAGAACCACCACAACAGGATGGATCTTTGGCAGAAAAGCGCCGTAAGGTTAAATTCGATCTGTTGTCCGGTAAGCTTGAGGATGATGTCATAGAGATTGATGTGGAGGATACAGCACCCAATATGCTCGATATGTTTGCTGGGCAAGGGAATGAACAAATGGGTATGAATATGCAGGAGATGTTCGGAAGTTTTCTGCCCAAGCGGACGAAGAAGCGCAAGCTGCCAGTCAAGGAAGCTCGCAAGGTGTTGATTCAAGATGAAGCCGCCAAATTGATCGATATGGACGATGTGATTCAGGAGTCTGTGAAGCGTGCTGAGCAATCGGGTATTATTTTTATCGATGAAATAGATAAGATTGCCAGCCAGGGTAAGGGGAGTGGCCCCGATGTGTCGAGAGAAGGCGTCCAGCGCGATATTTTACCTATTGTCGAGGGATCTACCATCATGACCAAATACGGTCCGGTAAGAACAGATTACATTCTATTTATTGCTGCAGGAGCTTTTCATGTTGCAAAACCATCTGACCTGATCCCTGAGCTTCAGGGCCGTTTTCCAATCCGTGTGGAATTAAGTAGCCTGACTTTGGATGAGTTTGTGTCGATACTGACGGAGCCTAAAAATGCGCTGACCAAGCAATACACTGATCTACTCCGTACCGAGGAGATTGAAGTCGAATTTTCTGCGGAAGCGATTCGTGAGATTGCCAGTATTGCTGAGTCTGTAAATCGCAACACCGAAAATATTGGCGCACGTCGTTTGCATACCATTCTAGAAAAGCTGCTGGAGGATCTGTCGTTTGAAGCACCAGAGCTTACATTGGATCGTATGATCATTACCCCGGAATATGTACGTGAGAAGCTGGGAGATATTGCCCAAAACAGGGACCTTAGTCAGTATATTTTATGAATAGGGTTTTCTAAAAATAGGGTGTGTGGTCCAGAATAACACTATCTTGCACCGTCATTTAGACCTAGATAATGGTCAAGTTGATGATTTTTCTGTCTATTCCAAAAGTAGGACGTATAATCTTTTACAGGTGTAAAGTGCTAAGAAAACATTCATTTTCTTGAAAAAAACCTGAAAAATTTAACAATTTATGCATCTAAAGCCCTCTTTTTTTAAAAAGATAGGGCTTTTTTCTTATTGTAATTAGGTCCCAACTCTACGAAACTTAGAATATATGACAGAAAGTTATTATTTTCTACTTAAGACCTAAAAGAAATGTATAATTATGAAATTTTATTGTCGAAAAAAAGTGAAAAATCTTGTTTTATTGAATCTTACTTTGGAGTAGACGCTGGGAGGGAGGAGCTAAATGAATCTGCTGGGTGATATGAGCTTTCAAAAGCTTCAGGCAGGTGTACAGGCGGCAAATACGAGACAACGTGTGATGGCTGACAATATTTCCAATGCGGATACCCCGTATTTTAAGCGTTCGGAGGTTTCATTTGAAGAACTGCTTCAGCAGCAAATGGACGGGGATGTCACACCACTACGTGGAAAAGTAACCAATTCAAGACATTTTCAAATAGGACCTGTGAACTCCATTCCAGATGCCACGGTCACCAAAGATGGGTACTCAGTCATGAATAACAATATGAACAACGTAGATATCGACAGAGAAATGAGTCTTATGGCTGAAAATCAACTAAGATATAATACCTACATCCAAGAAATTAATGAGCGCATCAAGATGATGAGAACAGCGGTAGAAGGGAGATAGGAATAGGTGAAGATTAACAACGGCTTTGATATTAGTGCGTCTGCTCTTACTGCCCAACGGTTGCGGATGGACGTTATATCTAGCAACATTGCCAACGCAGAGACAACTCGGGCGAAAGTAGAGAATGGACAAGCAGTTCCATATCGGAGAAAAACGGTTGTTTTGGAGCCGAACCAATCTGGCTTTGCCGATGTTTTGAAGGCTCAAATGGAAGGAAGTAGAACTAGCGCTGCTGGCGTTAAGGTTTCGCAAATTCAGGAAGATCAGTCACCTTTGAAGCCTGTGTACAATCCGGGTCACCCGGATGCTGATAAAGATGGCTATGTATATATGCCTAATGTAGACATTATGAAAGAAATGGTCGACATGATTTCCGCAACACGCTCATACGAAGCCAATGTAACAGCTCTGAATGCATCAAAGGCTATGGTTTCCAAAGCGCTTGAAATCGGTCGCTAAGCTCTAGGACTACTAATTACTTAATAGGGAGAGTAAAACATGATTCAGAACGCCATGTTTAATGTACAGACACCGGTAATACAGCAGATTCAATCGCCTAACAATGAGTTGGCGAAAGCGACGCCTTCCGAATCCTTGAAGGACTTTGGTTCCTTCCTAAAGGATGCTCTCAATGAAGTAGGGCAGCAGGAAGCCGCTACGCACCAGATGTCCGACCAATTCATGGCAGGCAAAGTTGATGTAGATCAGGTCATGATCACTTCCCAACAAGCGCTGCTTTCCCTGCAGCTTACTACACAGGTCCGAAACAAAGCGATCGAAGCCTATCAGGAGATCATGCGTACACAGATGTAAAGAGGGTTTAGCAAAGTTTCGGATGGGGTGACGGAGTGAACGAGAGAATCGCCCAATATCGGGATAAGATTTCCGGGTATTGGAATAATTTTAGCAAAAAACAGAAGATATTACTTGTTTCGACATTAGCATTCATCATTATCGCTGTTGTAGTGCTAACGATGCAGTTTACCAAAACCGAGTATGAAGTGGCTTTCCGAGATTTAAATGCTAACGATGCTGCCGGAGTCATTAAATATCTCGATTCTGCGGGTATACCGTATCAACTTAATGCTGGTGGGACACAAATCTCAGTCCCAACCGCTAATGCGGATAAGGCGAAGGTAGATGTTGGGTCTCAAGGCCTGATTCAGAAGGGTTCAATCGGCATGAGCGCTTTTGACCAGTCCTCCTCTGCCATTGGCATGACGGAGAACGAGTTCAATGTGAAGTACAATAATGCATTGAACGGCGAAATACAGCAACTGTTGGAACGGATGGATGGTGTCCAAAGCTCCAAAGCTGTCATTAATATGCCAAAGGAAAACATTTTTGCCGGACTTGAGGAAAAGGACAAAGCCTCCGCTTCGATTCAAATGGAATTCGAGCCTGGCTTTACTCCAAATCAGCAGGCGATCGATGGATACTTTAATCTGGTAAAAACGGCAGTACCGAATCTTCCAGTGGAAAACATTACGATCACTAATAAGGAATATGAGTTGATTCCAACGGCCAAGGGCGGCCAAGGTGGGCTCACTAGTGGTGTTCAAGAAAACATGGCTCTACAGAAGAAGTTTGAGAGCGATGTAAGGAATAATGTTCAACAATTTTTGTCGAAAATTGTTGGAGACGACAAGGTAAATGTACTTGTGATGTCCCAGCTAAATTTCGACAAAGTAACATCAAAGGAACAAATGGTCACACCTGTTGACCAAACGAAAATGAAGGGTATTGAAATTAGCGCCCAACAAATTCAGGAAAGCTATACAGGTAGTAGTGGACAAACCGGAGGAGTTGCAGGAACAGGAACACAGGATGTTCCGGGCTACCCCGGAGGAGCTAATTCCGGCAATACCAGCTCAGATAAGAGCTCAAGTACGATTAACTACGAAGTTAACCGAATTGCAAGGGATATTATCCAAAGTCCGTATACTGTAAAAGATTTAACCATTAATGTAGCAGTTGAACCACCAACAGGTCAGCAAACGTTGGATACTGCAACTCAGACAGCAATTCAAAATATTTTGGTTAATATCGTAAGAGCGTCGTTGGCGAATTCTGGTACTACAATTACAGACGCTGATTTGGCTAAGAAGGTTTCGGTGTTCTCACAAGCAGTTCCGGCGCCTGCGAGCACAAATACATTCTTCTCAGCTTCCAACCCTTGGCTATGGGGCATCGGAGCTGCTGTTCTGGCACTGCTGGCGGGTGTAATCTTCCTCATCGTACGCGGTCGTCGTAAGCAGGAAGAAGAGTTGGATGAAGAATTGCAACTTATGCCAACGCCGACGGAGTTCCCGTCTATTACCATGGAAAGTGTGACAAATGAAAGTCAAGTGCGTAAACAGCTTGAAAGTCTGGCGAAAAAGAAACCCGACGAATTCGTCAATCTGCTTCGTACATGGCTGGCTGACGAATAGAGGTGAGTTCATTGGCAAAGGCAAGCAGTCAAGGTTTAACGGGAAGACAGAAAGCAGCTATACTTCTGATCACAATGGGACCAGAGGTATCTGCTCAAATATTCAAGCATTTGCGTGATGAGGAGATCGAGCAACTTACATTGGAAATTGCCAATGTGCGGAAGGTCGATGCCATTGAGAAGGACTCCATCATGGCCGAGTTTCATCAAATTTGTTTGGCTCAGGAGTACATTTCCCAAGGCGGTATTAATTACGCTAAAGAAATATTGGAAAAAGCACTCGGATCGCAAAAAGCAGTTGAGGTCATTAACCGTCTAACAGCGACGTTACAGGTAAGACCCTTCGATTTTGCCCGCAAAGCTGATCCAAACCAGATATTGAATTTTATACAGAATGAGAATCCGCAAACGATTGCCCTCGTGCTTTCGTACTTGCAATTCGAGCAGGCGGCTGCAATTCTGTCGTCTCTGCCACAGGAAAAGCAGGCAGATGTGGCCCGGCGTGTCGCTGTCATGGACAGTACATCTCCGGAAGTTATTTCCCAGGTGGAACGAGTGTTGGAGCAAAAGCTGTCTGCAACCGCGACGCAGGATTATACGAATGCAGGTGGTATTGAGTCCATTGTTCAGATTTTGAATGGCGTAGACCGCGGAACCGAACGTACGATTCTCGACTCGCTTGAAATTCAAGATCCAGAACTGGCTGAGGAAATTAAGAAAAGAATGTTCGTGTTCGAGGATATCGTCAATGTGGACAACCGTTCCATTCAGCGCATTGTCCGCGATATCGACAATGCAGATTTGCAATTGGCGCTTAAAGTATCCAGTGAAGAAGTACGTGATGTGATTTTCCGAAATATGTCGAAACGTATGGCAGAAACCTTCAAAGAGGAAATGGAGTACATGGGACCGGTGCGGTTGCGTGATGTGGAAGAAGCACAGACACGTATCGTATCGACGATCCGCAGATTGGAAGAGGCCGGTGAGATTATAATCGCACGCGGCGGAGGAGATGACATCATTGTCTAACTTGATCAAATCTTTCCAATATATTCCTGTAGAGGCTTTGAAAACAATTGATGTGGCACATACGTATGCGCCAGAAACGACGGACGAAGAAATCACAACTGAATATACGGAGCCGGAGCCTCAGCGAGATCATGAGGCTGAACGGCTACGGGATGAAATGCTGAAAGATGCTAAGGATTTTGCCGAACGTCAGGTTCGCGAGGCAGCTGAAGAAGCGGAACGGATGCTTCAGGAGGCGCAGCAGCAGATTGAAGCCTGGTGGCAGGAGCGACGCGAGCATGACGATCAGCTGACTCAGTCGTTAAAGGCTGATGGGTTTCAGCAAGGATATGAAGAAGGTCAGAAGCTGGCTGAGGCCGAGCTTCAGACGAAATCAGAGCAGATGATGGAAGAAGCACAGGATATTCTACGTCAGGCCTATGAGATAAAGGAACAACTAATTCAGGAAGCTGAGCCTTTTCTGGTTGAACTGAGTAGTGCTATTGCTGAGAAGGTCATTGAGAAACAGCTTAGCCTTGAGCCGGACTACACAATTGAATTAATTCGTAAAAATTTGGCTCGTAAGCGGGAAAAAGGAACCATTACATTGTGTGTGTCGCCTCAGCATTTCGCATTTGTGCAAGGTGCACGAGAAGAATTGTCATTAACTGTCGATTCGCAGGCAGAACTGCAAATTATTCCTGATGGTACCGTGAAAGATCGCGGTTGTGTTATCCGTTCTTCTTTTGGGAGCGTGGATGCGCGGATTGATACGCAATTAGCTGAGATCAAAAAGGAACTACTGCGTCTGGCACATGAGAATGAGGAGCGAAGACATGAAGGGGCTTAATACGCAGCGCTACATGGATCATTTGCGCCAGCTGGACCCGGTTCGGGTAAATGGCAAGGTTACGCAGGTTATCGGCCTGATGGTTGAATCGGAAGGTCCAGATGCCAGTATCGGGGATGTTTGTTACATTTATCCGGGTAAAACGGCAAAGCCGTTGCAAGCGGAGGTTGTAGGCTTCAGGGACAATAAAGTGCTTCTAATGCCACTTGGAGAACTGCAATCCATTGGTCCCGGTTGTGATGTAGTAGGAACAGGGAAGCCGTTGAATGTGCAGGTCGGGTCGGAACTGTTAGGCAAGGTGCTGGACGGCTTGGGTCAGCCTCTGGATGGCTCATTGATTCCCTCGCGAATGGCGAGATATTCAACCTTCAATATTCCGTCCAATCCGCTGAATCGTCCGCGTGTGCAGGAACCAATCAGTATCGGGGTGCGCGCTATTGACGGGTTGCTTACTATCGGTAAAGGACAACGGGTTGGTATTTTTGCAGGTTCGGGTGTAGGTAAAAGTACCTTGATGGGAATGATTGCCCGTAATACGGAAGCTGATGTGAATGTAATCGCCTTGATCGGGGAACGTGGACGCGAGGTGCTGGACTTTATTGAACGGGATTTAGGTCCGGAGGGACTAGAACGTTCCGTGGTCATTGTGGCAACTTCCGACCAACCTGCGTTAATCCGTATTAAGGGTGCACTTATTGCAACGACGATCGCGGAATATTTTCGGGACCGCGGGTTGAATGTCATGCTGATGATGGATTCAGTTACCCGGTATGCGATGGCCCAACGTGAAGTCGGCCTAGCCGTAGGGGAGCCACCGGCAATGAGAGGGTACACACCTTCCGTGTTTGCTAGTCTACCTAAGCTTCTAGAACGTGCAGGGACAGGCCCTACTGGCTCCATAACCGCTTTCTATACGGTACTGGTCGATGGTGATGATATGAACGAGCCCATCGCGGATGCGGTGCGCGGGATTTTGGATGGACACATTGTCTTGAATCGTGGAATTGCGAACAAAGGACATTTTCCGGCAATCGATGTGTTAGCGAGTATTAGCCGGGTTATGAAGGATATCGCACCACGAGATCAGATAGACGCTGCCGAGAACATTAAGCGCTTGATGGCCATTTACAAAGATTCGGAGGACCTGATTAATATTGGGGCCTATCAGCAGGGTTCAAATGCAGAAATTGACGAATCCATGGAGCGTATACGGGATATATGGGATTTTACAAGACAAAGAACAGATGAAAAGGCTGAGCTGGACGAGGTAAGAGAGCGTTTGATTTCTGAATTTACGAGGAGATGAAGGTTGAACGATGAGATTTCAGTATTCCTTTCAGAAAGTTGTAGACTTGAAAACCAACGAAAAGTCACAGGCCGAATGGTTGCTTTCCAGTGCTGTTGGACAATTGCAGGCTGAGGAGCAGACATTAACACAGCTTGTAGGCGAAAGGAATCGAGTCATATCAGCCATCCAAAAGGCTGCTGAGGATTGCGCACCACTCTCTACCATTCAGGAATTACAGGCTTATGTTAATCATCTGGACCAATGTATTACACGCAAGCATAGGGATGTTCAATATGCGCAGCAAAATGTGCAAAGCAAACAAACCGTTTTGACCGATAAAATGCTGGATGAACAGGTTTGGCTGAAAGCGAGAGAGAAGGCCAACGTGAAATTCCAACAGGAAGTGCTCCTGCGCGAGCAGAACGAGCTGGATGAAATGGCTTCCGTGCGATTTGCCATGAAAGCCCGGTAAGCGGAAAGTCATAGGATACGCATATCAGCTGCCTGAGGAGGAAGACGATGGCACAGAAGTTAGCAGAAAATGAACTGGATATGGATTTAGGAAAAGAATCAGGCGGGGGATTTGAA
Source organism: Paenibacillus sp. SEL3 (assembly GCF_054602585.1). Taxonomy (NCBI): domain Bacteria; kingdom Bacillati; phylum Bacillota; class Bacilli; order Caryophanales; family Paenibacillaceae; genus Paenibacillus; species Paenibacillus sp. SEL3. Next base: position 5,321,935 of record NZ_CM137725.1, read on the forward strand.
CGGTTTATGTTTTTCCTGATTCCGATTGTGTTCACAATCGTTCTGGTCGGGGTCCTGCTTACATTGTTCAATATGGACTTCAGAAGCGAAATGATTTCATTAGGGAACAAAATACCAGTTGTTAAAAATTGGGTACCTGAACCGAAAGATAAGGCTACACAGACGAAAGAGGCAGATCAAAAGGCTCAGTCCGAAAGTTCTGAAGCAACCATTCAGCAGTTAAAGGCAGATCTAGCCAAGCAGACGGAGGAGCTTAAAAAGGCTACCGCTGCTAAGACGACACAAGATAAAAAGGTTACTGAACTGCAGAATCAGGTCAATACGCTCCAAACGCAACAGGAACAGCAGCCACAGGCCAGTCAGCAGGGACAGGCTGGTACGCAAACTACAGGTGGAACAACAAATGAAGATCCTTATGTAAAACAGGCCAGAGATCTTGCTAGCATGTATGAAGGAATGACAGCTAGTAAAGCGGCACCGATTATGGAGAATCTGACTACGGAAGAGACTGTGCAGCTGTTAAGCTACATGGACCCTGCCAACAGTGCGAAGATTTTGCAAAAGATGGACGCTAAAAAAGCAGCCGATATTACTATGGCTCTGAAAAACGTAACGCCATCTACGGATTTGTCAGTTGCAGCGTTGCAGTCTCGTCTGAAAAAGGATCAAGGTACCACAGCTGGCACGACGAGTAAGAGTTTGCAAAGCACTCAAATCAGTAGCACATTTGCTTCCATGGACAAGAAGAGCGGTGCCGAACTTATTTTGCAAACTTACAAAATCAGTCCAGACAAGGCATTAAACATATTAAATACAGTAGATGATTCGACACGTGGTTCTTTACTACAAAATATGTCTGCCAAGGATGCGGCTCAGACCGCAAAAATTTTAAACAAATTGATGGGCAGTAAGTAATTTAAATGAAGGGAGGTGAAAAATAAATGACCCTTATTTCTCAAAGTGTATCGCTCGGCTCCAGTCAGACAGCTAGCAGTACAACGGCCTCAACAACGACTACAGCCACAGCTGCTGGAGCAACCACGGGTGCTTTTAATCAAACACTTACGCAAATGATGACAGGCGGGCAAACGGGCTCAGCAGGCACAGATGCGAACGGTTCTCCATTAGTTATGGTACTCCCGCTTATTGCGACTGGAGAATCCACGGAAGCTCCAACCGAGTCGCTGGTCGAAACACTGGCTCCTTTGCTGCAGAATCTCGAAAAGTTGGATGATCAAGTAGCTGCCGATCCTGCTCTGCTTGCAACTCTGCAAGCTTGGATTCAGCAAGTACAACAGTTTTTGCAAGGCGACGGAACAAATCAACAGTTAAACGGTGGAGAAACGACAGAGGCGACAGGCTTAACAGCCTTGGCAGCCAACCCGGCTACTCTTCGATTTGCATTGCAGGACGCTTTGTCACAACTTGCCAATGTAGCAGAGCAGGCTTCTGGAGACCAAAAGTCCCAGGTGACACAGTTGCTACAATCGCTCCAAAGCGCAACGGCAGGTACGGGAGCAATTTCCGATGAGCAGTGGAATGGTGTAATGAAAGCTGTGGAACTTGCTGATGGTGGGGATTCACAAGCAGTTCAGCCTTCTGCAAATCGAACAAATGGTACTCAGACCGTAGCTACAGCCACTACAGACAAACAGGTTGTTGCTTCTCAGCAGCAAGCTAGTCAAGGCGAAACTAATCAACAAGGTTCAGAAGGGCAACGTTCATCAACTAATATTCTCGTTCAGTCTGCAGTTAAGACGACTGCAACGGATGAAGCGAGTGCATTCGTAGATGCAACTGAGCAAGCGGATTCGACAGCAACTGACAATCAGACTCCAGTGATCACGACTGCGGGACAGCTTTCGGTACAAACGCAAGGAACAACGCCTTCGGCTCCGGCCCAACCAGTCGTACATGTGCGGCAATTTGCCAAGGAGATGACCGAATTTGTAGTGCAGAAACTTGACATTGTAAAACACACTGGCTTGACGGAAGCGACTATCATGCTTCGTCCAGATCATCTGGGCCAGCTGGAGGTTAAGCTGACAATGCAAAATGGTCATCTGGTTGCCCAGTTCATGACTGAGCATAGCGGAGCGAAGGATTTGCTGGAACAGCAAATGTCGCAGCTGCGTTCGAGTCTCCAGAGCCAAGGTATCCAGGTAGATAAGGTAGAAGTAACGCACAATGAGTCGCTTTCCTCCCATATGTATCAGGATGGACGCGGATCTGGAGCTAATCAGCAGCAGCAATCCAATCAACGTTCCAAAGCTCGAGGTAGAGAAGAGAGCGAGGATGCTTTGAAGGTAGCTGAAATGGCAGAAGAGCTTCGTAACTGGACAGCTGAACAACGCGCAGATGATATGAATCGGACAGGCTCCTTTACAGCACAAGCGTAATGATGGAGGTGAGAACACAATGACGACTACAGACAACAATGTATCCACCAGTAACGTCTGGCCGAATTACAATGTGAATAATGTCAAAACAGCAAGTGCCAAGGATACTAAAACGATGGGTAAAGATCAGTTTTTGAAAATTTTGATCACCCAGCTACAAAATCAGGATCCGATGCAGCCTTTGGAGGATAAAGAATTTATCGCTCAAATGGCCCAGTTTTCCTCGGTGGAACAACTGATGAACATTTCTACGCAGTTGAATGCATTGGGACAGTCTTTAGGTACAGCCTCCGGTTTGATAGGAAAAGAAGTCAGCTGGATTGAGGCAGGTAAAAAAGACTCCATTACAGGTGAAACAGGTGCGGGTACAGTGAAAAGTGGAATCGTGGATTCCATCGTTATTCGTGACGGTGTGCAGTATGCCAAAATGGGAGCGGCTGAGGTGGCATTAAAAGATGTAACATCAGTGAGCCAGGCTAACAAAACGACTCCCGCTACAGATACATCGGATACTTCATCTTCTTCCTCTACTGGAAGCGGTGAGAACTCATGAATGACAGAATAACGGTCGGACGCCTTTTTCCCGCCAATGTGCCCCCAGCAGCAATCTCACAAAACCGAGTAAATTCGGTATCGAAGAGTGCCAGACCGTTCGGTCAGGTGTTGCAGGATCAGGTGCTCAAGCTGAGCAACCATGCAGCCAAGCGTCTGGAGCAGCGGGGAATAGAGTTGAGAAGTGACCAAATGGCGAAAATCAACTCTGCTGTGGATAAAGCAGCTGCCAAAGGCGCCAAAGAATCACTGATCTTAATGCAGGATATGGCTTTGATTGTAAGTGTACCTAATCGAACAGTTGTTACCGCGATGGATAAGAAATCCATGGAGGATAACGTATTTACGCAGATAGATAGTGCTGTAATTATTTCATAAAAATGTATACGAAGTGGCTGGCCCGAATAGGAAAGCCATGAAAAAGCCGCGGATCGACTGATGCGGTCAACTAAGCAACCAATCAGAGGAGGATTTATACTCAATGTTGAGATCAATGTATTCAGGTGTATCGGGCATGAAGGGCTTTCAAACGAAGCTGGACGTTATCGGTAACAACATTGCAAACGTAAATACTACAGGCTTCAAGTCCAGCCGAGTGATGTTCAAGGATATCTTGAGCCAAACGAGTTCAGGTGCAAGTGCGTCTGGAGAAGAAACGGCAGGAAGTAACGCAAAGCAAATTGGATTGGGTTCGACTGTGGCTTCCATTGACACGCTTCATTTACCAGGAAGTGCCATGACGACGAATAATCCAACAGATTTACGCCTTAATGGTGATGGTTTCTTTTTGGTTAAAATGAATGCGGATCAAGAAGCTCCATACTTGACTAGAGCAGGAGATTTTCACATTGACGGAAATAGGCATTTGGTAACTTCGGACGGTTTTTTTGTTGCTGATTCAGGTGGTGGAGTTCCCATTACGTTAGCAGACGATGTTACTGCTTTCTCAATCTCTCAGGATGGAACCATTGTACAAACTTTGGCATCTGGTGGAACAGATAATGCTACCAAAATTGGAGTAACTAAAGTAATCAATCCAGAAGGATTAGAAAAAATCGGGGGTAGTCTGTATCGTGCTACAGTTAACTCTGGAAACGAGGGTGAAATCACTGCTATGGAAGCAAACAGCACTGATGATGGCACCGGTGCTATTATCTCAGGTCAGCTGGAAATGTCTAACGTTGATCTGACAGGCGAATTTACCGAAATGATCGTAGCTCAGCGCGGATTCCAAGCGAACTCGCGTATCATTACGACCTCGGATGAAGTGCTTCAGGAAGTTGTAAACTTGAAACGATAATCTTATTTAAACGCGGAGGAGTAGAGGCTCCTCCGCACCTATCAGGAGGTTGGTATTACGATGATCCCGTTAACGCGGCTGAACGGCTCGCCTATGTGGCTTAATGCGCTGCTCATTGAGACTGTGGAGGAAACACCGGATACATACGTCACTTTGGTGACGGGGAAACGGTTGATTGTATTGGAAAAAGCGGCAGATGTCGTCTCCTTGATCAAGGGTTACAGCCGTGAAATCGGCATGCATGCCGCCACGATAAAAGTGCAACAAATGGAGGAAGACGAATGAAGAAGATGCTGCCATGGCTCATTACAATTTTACTCGCGATTACTTTGATTGCAGGCGCGGCCTTTGTACTTATACCAGCGCTTAGCGGGAAGAAGTCGGAAGTCATACCGAATGCGCAAGCTGCTCAGGCAGAACAACTCCCAAGATTGTCAGCAGATGAATTGGTGGAAGTGAGTTCTGAAATTACCGGTATCAAAACAAATCTGGCAGACGCAGATTACATTGTTCAGATGAACCTATCTTTTCAATTGAACGATGCCAAAGCAAAAGAATCTTTTGAAAAAATCAAAGACATCAGTATTAAGCCCATCGTTATTCAATTACTTGCAGACACCAAACCTGATGAGCTCAGAACGGCTAAAGGCCGGGACCAGTTCAGTGACAAGCTGACGGATCTCATCAACAAGTCGCTCCCTGAAGGTCACCTGGGGAACGCCAAAATTACAGACTTTTTGCTGGCAGCCATTTGATTCCAGGTGAACTTGTCAGGAACACGTAAGGGGGTGAATAACATTGGTGGATGTACTGTCACAAGGGGAAATTGATGCCCTTTTAGCAGCTCTTTCGTCCGGTGAAATGGATGCGGAAGAACTTAAAAAGGAAGATACCCAAAAGAAAGTTCGCGCTTATGATTTCAAAAGAGCGCTTAGGTTTTCCAAGGATCATATACGGAGTCTGACGCGGATACACGAGAACTTTGCTCGGTATCTGACCACATATTTTTCAGCGCAGCTTCGTACTTTTGTCCAAATTAATGTCGTTCAGGTGGAGCAACTTCCTTATGATGAATTCATTCGCTCCATTCCGAAAATGACCATTCTAAACATTTTTGAAGCTGAACCGCTGGAAGGCCGTATGGTGCTTGAGGTTCACCCGAACGTTGCTTATGCCATGTTGGACAGGCTTCTCGGAGGAACAGGTTCGGCACCGTCAAAGGTTACTGCGTTGACCGAAATCGAGACGACGATTATGGAGCGAATTTTCAGTCGTACCTTTGATAGCCTGCAAGAGGCTTGGAAAACGGTACTGGACATTGAACCGCGTCTAGAGGCGATGGAAACAAATCCGCAGTTCATGCAGATTGTCTCGCCGAATGAAACGATTGCTCTGATTTCGCTTAGTACCAAAATTGGTGATACCACAGGGATGATTAACCTCTGTATCCCGCATGTGGTATTGGAACCCATTATGGCTAGACTGTCCACGCACCAGTGGTTTACATCCGAAAAGAAATCAAGGGCGCCCGAAGAGATTGACGCCTTGAGATTACGGGTCACCAAAGCAGAGCTCCCTATTATTGCGGAGTTGGGTGAATCCCGGATAAATGTAGCCGAGTTTCTGGGTCTTTCGGTCGGGGATGTCATTTCATTGAACAAACCTGTCAAAGAAGGACTATCCATCCGGGTAGGCGAGAAATTGAAGTTTATGGGAAGTCCCGGCATGGTAAGAGATCGTGTTGCCGTACAAATTGATGAAATTGTCAACGAAGGAGTTGAAGAAATTGACGAGTAAAGACTATTTGTCCCAGGAGGAAATCGATGCCTTGCTGAAACAGTCTGAAGCGGGGACGGATTCTACTCCCGCAGGCAAGACCGTTGACGATTTTCTGACTCCTCTGGAGCAGGATGCTCTCGGGGAAATCGGTAATATAACGTTCGGCAGCGCAGCTACGGCTCTTTCCACACTGCTCGGTCAAAAGGTGGATATTACGACACCTAAAGTTTCAATTATTACCCGTTCTGAATTTGAAACTGCATTTCCAAAGCCACACGTAGCTGTACATGTAAATTATGTCGATGGATTCGAGGGTATTAACTCACTCGTAATCAAAAAGCGTGATGCACAAGTGATAGCGGACTTAATGCTTGGTGGTGAAGGAAACCCAGCAGATGAAGAATTGAATGAAATCCACATTAGTGCTGTGCAGGAAGCGATGAACCAGATGATGGGATCGTCGGCGACCTCAATGTCTACTATGTTTAATCGTTTTGTTAATATCTCTCCACCGGGGATTGATATTTTGGATCCTATGCACGGTGATGGAGTATCCAGTCTGCCGGATGAAGAGACGCTCATCACAGTCTCCTTCCGGTTATTGATCGGGGATCTTATTGACTCTACGCTGATGCAACTGTTACCTGTTAATTTCGCCAAAAAAATGGTGAGCATCCTAATGAATGGCGGAGAGGATGAGGAACAACCGCAAGCGTCCGCACAGCAGGTAGCTGCAACAGCTGCTCCCGAAGCGCCGCAACAAGCTAGCGTTCCGCAGCAACCGCCTGCACCAGCCTATCAACAGCCACCTGCAGCCGCGCAGGCGCCGCAAGACGCAGGCTATGGTCAACAACCGCCAATGTATCCTCAAGACCCGGGATATGGGCAGCAGGGCGCTCCAGGCTATGGAACACCGGGTTATGGAATGCCAGCTGGTGTACCGCCGCAAGCTCCTTACGGAACGCCTCATCATTACGGCGCAGTACCGGGACGTAATGTAAATGTACAACCTGTACAATTTTCTAACTTGCAGTCCGGTGCATTTGCGCAAGTGGATGAAAACAATTTAAATTTATTGATGGACATTCCCCTTAGAGTCACCGTAGAATTAGGAAGGACCCAAAAGCAAATTAAAGATATTCTGGAGCTCTCACAAGGTTCAATTATTGAACTAGACAAGCTTGCTGGGGAGCCGGTGGACATTTTGGTTAACAACAAACTGATTGCCAAGGGCGAGGTTGTCGTAATCGACGAGAACTTTGGTGTGCGCGTAACAGATATTGTAAGTCAATGGGACCGTATTCAAAAATTACAATAAAAGCATAATTTAGGGAGGATTTATTTCAGATGGCAAACCGTATTTTGATCGTGGACGATGCTGCATTTATGAGAATGATGATTCGGGACATCCTGTCCAAAAATGGATTTGAGGTAGTAGGAGAGGCCCAAGATGGATCACAGGCCATTGAAAAATTCAAGGAGCTTCGTCCGGACCTGATTACGATGGATATCACGATGCCTGAAATGGACGGCATTGCCGCTCTGAAGGAAATCAAACAAATTGACGCGAATGCAAAGGTTATCATGTGTTCCGCGATGGGTCAGCAAGCAATGGTTATTGATGCCATTCAAGCTGGCGCAAAAGATTTTATCGTTAAGCCTTTCCAATCGGATCGGGTTATCGAAGCCATCAACAAAACACTGGGTGTGTAAGGCGCACCCAGTATGGATACACAACAGGGTGCCTCTGACGCATTGAGTACATCCAGCAATATAGGCAACATTGCCTGGGTCCTTTTCGTGCTAATCTTTATCATCGTACTGATCGTGTACTTGATACGGTTTTTGAGTAAAAGAAATCAGAGCTGGTTCAGCAACCGCTCCGTTCGCATACTGGGAGGCGTGGGACTGGGTCCCAATAAATCCCTTCAGCTTGTTGAAGTAGGTAGCAGTGTGTACCTCATTGGTGTGGGAGAAGATATCCAGCTTGTTGACAAAGTATCCGATCCTGAAGAAGTGGAGCAAATTTTGGCCGCACTGGAGCAGGAAGCTTCTCTGCAGCGCGGCCCGATTGCCCCGCTATTCGCTAAAATTGCGGATAAGCTTCGCCGGAACAACGCGGCACAGCAGCAGCCTGAAGAGGAGACATCTTTTCACGAGATGTTTGAATCCAAGCTTCGGCAAATGCCGAATCGCAAGGATAAACTTGAAAAGCTGCGCAATGAGGAGAATACTACAGATCGGTCGGGAGATTCATGAGAAAAAAGATTATACTTGCATGTTTGCTGCTTGTCTTGTTCAGCTTCATTTCGGTGACGGCGGCCTCTGCGGAACCGATTCCGAACATTGATATTCAAGTCGGCAATTCGGACAAAGGACAGCCCGGTGCCACCTCGCTGTCTATTATTTTACTTATTACTGTCATTAGTGTAGCGCCCGCGTTGCTTGTACTTATGACAAGTTTTACGCGAATTGTGATTGTGCTTGGCTTTGTGCGAACTTCGCTGGGAACCCAGCAGATGCCGCCTAATCAGGTGCTTGTTGGACTGGCTTTGTTTCTCACTTTATTCATTATGGCACCGACGTTCTCAGCTATGAATGAAACTGCGCTTCAGCCGTATCTCAAGGGGGATATAACACAGTCTCAGGCGCTGGACAAGGCATCGGTACCGATCAAGACCTTTATGTTCTCTCATACACGTGAGAAGGATCTACTGCTCTTTATGAAATACACCAAGATGGAAAAACCAAAGAATTATCAGGATATTCCACTAACGGTGATGGTTCCGGCTTATGCAATCAGTGAGTTGAAAACGGCCTTTCAGATGGGCTTTATGATTTTCATACCATTTTTAGTTATAGACATTGTAGTAGCGAGTACACTCATGGCTATGGGGATGATGATGCTACCACCGGTAATGATTTCACTTCCTTTTAAAATACTGCTATTTGTACTTGTAGATGGTTGGTATTTGGTAGTCAAATCATTGCTTCTGAGTTTTAACACATGAATATTTCATGCAGGGACAGCAATCAAGGAGGACGGCAATGACTTCGGAGTTTATTTTTTCCCTAGCTGGGCAAGCGGTGTATATTGTACTCAAGGTGAGCGCTCCGATGCTGATTTTGGGGCTAGTCGTGGGTTTGATTATCAGCATTTTTCAGGCGACAACCCAGATTCAGGAGCAGACACTGGCCTTTGTTCCGAAGATTGTTGCCGTATTGCTGGCATTGCTTTTGTTCGGGCCCTGGATATTGACCACATTAGTGGACTTTACGTATAACATTCTGGACAATTTGTACAAATATATAGGTTAGGCTGAATGTTATGAGCATATTGTTACAGAGTTTTCCTGTTTTTTTGCTGATTTTTTGTCGGATTACCTCATTTTTTGTAGTAGCACCTATTTTTTCAACCCGAGGGGTACCTAATATCTTTAAGGTTGGAATTTCAGGATTTCTAGCTTTGGTCGTGTATCTTACGTATGGTACGCATCAACAGGTACCGACTGATGTAGCGTATGTGCTGTTAGTGGGTCGTGAAGTGCTAATTGGGTTGTTATTGGGGTTTACTGCATATTTGTTCATGACTGCGATCCAAACCGCTGGTTCATTTATTGACCTACAGGTAGGCTTCGGAATGGCCAATGTGCTTGACCCTATGACAGGAGCTTCATCGCCTTTAACAGGAAATTTCAAGTTTGCTTTAGCTGTATTGCTCTTTTTGAGCATAAACGGGCATCACCATCTGCTAAATGCTATCTTATACAGCTATGATTGGGTACCGCTAACAAATGATTTTTTTGTAAAGCTGTATGGTGGCAGTGTAACTGAATTCCTGGTACGTTCTTTTGCGGAATCATTTATGCTGGCCTTTCAAATTGCTGCTCCCATTGTAGTGGCTACCTTTTTAACGGATGTGGGACTCGGATTTCTTGCTAAAACGGCTCCCCAGTTTAATATTTTTGTCATTGGTGTACCGCTCAAAATTTTTGTGGGACTGTTCATGTTACTACTTCTCATGCCAAGTTTTGCTTTTATATTCGAGAAATTGTTTTCTGTGATGTTCGAATCCATGCGCAATTTGTTGGATATTATGGGTAATCGTCCTTAATGTCTGGTCTGGAGGAACGTAGTTTGTCATTTAAATATGCTATGAACCTGCAGTTGTTCTCAGGGGAAAAAACGGAAAAAGCTACACCCAAAAAGAAACAGGATGCAAGACAAAAAGGGCAGGTTGCCAAAAGCATGGAATTGCCCGCCGCTGGTGTCCTGCTGGTTACTTTTTTTTGCCTCATGATTTTCGGCGGGTATTTTAAGGATCATGCGGTCCGCTTGTTTCGGGATATTTTTGTGAATCGGCTTTCTATGGAGGTAACGCCGAACACAACGCTGCTAATGATGGGTGAGTATGGCGTGCAAATCATGATTATGCTGGCACCTATTTTTATTGGGGCCATTGTCATCGGGATAGCAGCGAATTACATGCAGATCGGCTTTTTATTAGTTGGAGAGGGCATTACGCCCAAGTTTAGCAAGCTTGATCCGATTAAAGGATTCAAAAATATTTTTTCCATGAGGTCATTGGTTGAATTCCTGAAATCTGTTTTAAAGATGACCGTAATTGGTTATCTGGTGTACAGCGTACTCTGGAAAACAAAGGCTGACCTACCCAAACTGGCTGAAATGTCCGGCGATCAGATGTTGAGCTTTACAGCTTCATTAACGATGGAACTGGGGCTCAAAATTGGTGTGGTGCTGTTCGTTTTAGCGGTATTGGACTATATGTATCAACGTTATGAGCATGAGAAAAACCTGAAAATGTCCAAACAGGACATCAAGGATGAATACAAGAAAATGGAGGGTGACCCGCTGATCAAAGGGAAAATTCGCGAGCGTCAACGCCGTATGGCTATGCAGCGTATGATGCAGGAGGTTCCTAATGCAGATGTCATCATTACCAACCCTACGCACTTTGCTGTGGCTTTGAAATATGACGGTTCGGAGATGGAAGCGCCGCAGATTATTGCGAAAGGGCAAGATTACGTTGCGCTCCGAATTAAAGAAATTGCCAAGCAAAACGGCGTTATAACGATGGAAAACAAGCCGCTGGCGCGGGCGCTGTTTCAAAGAGCCGAAATCGGGGATGCGATACCAGCTGATCTGTTTCAGGCCGTTGCCGAAGTGCTGGCGTATGTATATAAATTAAAAGGTAAAGTGAAATAAAGGGATCGGAGGGCTAGAGACCCGTGAAAATAAAAGAAATAACTGTCCTTGCAGGCGTCATCGGTATCGTTCTTATGATGATTCTCCCGATCCCATCATGGCTGCTGGATATCCTACTCGTCATTAATATTTCTATTGCTTTAATGATTCTACTCGTTTCTATGAATACGAAGGAAGCTTTACAGTTCTCTATTTTCCCTTCATTGCTGCTCATTACAACGTTATTTCGTTTGGCACTTAATATCTCTACAACCAAACTTATTTTAGGTGAGGGCCATGCAGGGGAAGTAGTTGCTACGTTTGGTAGTTGGATTGCAGGAGGGCAAATTGCCGTCGGTTTTGTTGTCTTTCTCATTCTCGTGGTCGTACAGTTCATTGTTATCACCAAGGGATCTGAGCGGGTTGCTGAGGTAGGCGCACGGTTTACATTGGATGCAATGCCAGGTAAACAAATGAGTATTGATGCGGATCTGAATGCAGGTTTGATCAATGAGCAGCAAGCCCGTGAACGACGCAGTAAAATCGAACGGGAAGCGGATTTTTACGGAGCGATGGATGGTGCGAGTAAATTCGTTAAAGGTGATGCCATTGCTAGTATTATCATTTTGATCATTAACTTGGTCGGTGGCTTTATTATCGGTATGGCCGTTCAGGGAAAAGGATTTCAAGAGGCGCTGTCGACTTATTCTGTCCTGACCATCGGTGACGGACTGGTCAGTCAGATTCCCGCACTGCTCATATCCACGGCGTCAGGCTTGATTGTTACGCGGGCTACGTCAGATGGCAACTTGGCAGAGGATTTAACTGGACAACTCTTTTCTTATCCAAAACTGATCTACATTGTGGCTGCCACAATTGCATTATTAGGGCTTTTCACACCTATTCATATCATTACAACTCTTCCACTGGCGATTCTGCTGTTTTTTGCGGCTCGAAGAATGCAGGGCAATATGGAGCGCAAGCAAATAGCCGATGAACAGCTGGAAGAGGAGCAACAAATTGAAGAAGTCCGTAGTCCGGAAAGTGTCATTAATTTGCTTCAGGTAGATCCAATTGAATTTGAATTTGGATACGGGTTAATTCCGCTGGCGGATACACAGCAGGGCGGGGATTTATTAGATCGGATTATTATGATCCGTCGTCAATGTGCTTTGGAACTGGGTTTGGTTGTACCGGTCATTCGTATTCGAGACAACATTCAGCTCAAACCTAACGAGTATGTAATTAAAATTAAAGGTAATACCGTGGGCGGCGGAGAGCTTCTGTTAAATCATTACCTGGCTATGAGTCCAGGATACGACGATGATTCTATTACAGGAATCGAAACGACGGAACCAGCCTTCGGATTGCCTGCGCTCTGGATTGATGAGAACACCAAGGATGTTGCGGAATTATCTGGTTATACCGTAGTTGATCCACCTTCAGTTGTAGCTACTCATCTTACGGAGACGATCAAGAAACATGCTCATGAGTTGCTTGGTAGACAGGAGACACGTTCGCTGGTCGACAATCTCAAAGAGAATTATCCAGTGCTGGTGGACGACCTTATTCCTTCTGTGCTTGCGATTGGGGATGTACAAAAAGTGTTAGCCAAGCTGTTGAAAGAAAAAATCTCCATTCGCGATATGGTGACTATTTTCGAAACACTAGCTGACTACGGTACTTATACAAAAGATCCCGACGTGCTGACTGAATATGTCCGTCAGGCGTTGTCCCGCCAGATTACGCAGCAATTTGCCCAACAAGGGGAGACGTTACGCGTTATTACAGTGGGACCAGGATTGGAAAAGAAAATTGCTGAAAGCGTGCAACAGTCGGAGCAAGGTAGCTATTTGGCTCTTGACCCGGTGTCTACGCAAACGGTGTATCAAAGGATGATGGAGCAAATCAACCGCCTTATTCAATCTGGACAGCAGCCTATTGTATTAACGTCACCGACAATTCGTATGTATTTGCGGCAAGTGATGGAGCGGACGATGCAGGATGTCCCGGTGCTGTCGTACAGTGAGCTGGAGCCGAACGTTGAAATTCAAAGTGTCGGGGTGGTGAACTTATGAGAGTAAAACGATATGTAGTGGATACCATGCCAGAAGCCATGCTGCAAATCAGGGGTGACTTAGGAACAGACGCCGTCATTTTAAGTACAAAGGAAATGAAGGTCGGCGGTTTCATGGGAATGTTCAGTAAAAAGAAAATCGAAGTGGTTGCAGCGGTAGAGGAGAAGCAACCTCAAAAGCCACGACGGTTTGGACCATCTTCACAAGAGCTTGCCCGGGCGGCTTCACCTCAAATGAACGCTCCTGAACAGCCAGAAAAATCATTTATGCCTGTGGTTCCCAGACAAGCTGCTCCAGAAGCTTACCGGCGGGTAACGCAGATGACGGGTGGTTCCAAAGAAGAACAAGCTGAATTAATGATCGATGCAGAACAAGCAGCTTCAGCAACTGAGCATTTGTCATCTAGGTCTGCTAATAATCTGGAGACTACGTCTCAAGCACTTGATCATGAAGCATTACTTTCGAACATGAAATCATCCAGTGAACTGTTTAAACAGCCCATTGAAGCAAGCGTTTCAGACAAGAGCGGAGCGGAGGAAAATCAGGCTCTGCTTAATGAATTGCGGGAAATGAAAGCTATGATGACTCGGTTTTCCCGAAACTCTTCAATGGAAAGTACTTGGCCGGAGCCGCTGCAAGAGATTTGTGAGCGTGTGCTGGAACAGGAAGTGGAACGTGATTTACTGGAGTATTGGCTCGAACAGGTATATGTGCGTCGGAGCGAGCACCCTTTTGCGCCTGAAACTTTCGATTGGGAACAAGCCTTTCGTGAGGAAGTGGCCAGTTTTATTCAGACAAGACTGGACAAAGGGATCTCCAAAGATACCAAAATTGTGTATGTGGCAGGTCCTACCGGAGTAGGGAAAACAACAACCATTGCCAAGTTAGCAGCAGAACAGTTGTTTAAGCATCATCGCAAAGTTGGATTTATTACTTCTGACACGTACCGGATTTCTGCCGTCGAGCAACTGCGTACATATGCTACGATTTTGAATGTACCGCTTGAAGTTGTGCAATCTCCCGGTGACGTTCACAGAGCCATTCAACGTCTGGAACATTGTGACCTGATCCTCATGGATACGGCAGGACGAAATTATCGAAATGAATTACTTGTTTCGGAACTGCAAAGTCTGCTTTCGCCTATTAATGAAAGTGAGACGTATCTGGTACTCAGCCTAACATCCAAAAGCAAAGATATGCTCAATATAACTGGACATTTCAGCAAGTTTGGTCTCGGTAAGGTTGTGTTTACTAAGATGGACGAGACAGGTAGCTGCGGTGGAATGTTTAATCTTTTGCATCAATTTCCGATGCAGCTGGCCTATATTACCAATGGACAAAATGTTCCTGATGACCTGCTTCATCCCGATACAGAAATGGTGACAAGCATGCTGCTTGGACCCAAAACATCAACAGGAGTTAACGGAGATTCCATATGAGTGACCAAGCCCAATCACTTAGACAAATGGCTTCTTCCTTGGATAAATATCGATTGCCCCCACGTAATCGTCAAGCAAAAATTATAACGATCACCAGTGGTAAAGGCGGGGTGGGCAAATCCAATTTCACGCTGAACTTTGCTCTTGCTCTGCAATCCCTTGGTCGAAGGGTACTTGTGTTTGATGCTGATATAGGTATGGCCAATATTGATGTATTAATGGGAGCCAATTCACAATACAATCTTTTTCACCTGCTAAAACGTGAGAAATCAATTGATGAAATTATTCAAACGGGTGTAGGTGGTTTGCCTTATATTGCTGGAGGATCGGGTTTGAGCGAATTGTTTACGTTATCGGATGACGATCTGAATTATTTTGCCGAAGAAGTAGAGAAAATGGCGGCAGATATGGATTATATTCTATTTGATACAGGTGCTGGTTTATCCAAAGAAAACCTTAAATTCATCACTTCAGCTGACGAATGCCTGGTTGTAACTACACCGGAACCGACGTCCTTAACAGATGCGTATGCGCTAATTAAAGTCGTCAGCGGTTTGCAAAAGGATACGGTATTCAAAATTATAGTCAATCGTGCCGATAACGATAATGAGGCCCGTCAAGTTGCCGATAAGATCGCACTGGTTGCGAAACGCTTTTTGGAGATCGATATCCCGTTGCTTGGACATATCAGTGATGATACTCATGTCATGCAAGCAGTCAAAAGGCAAGTACCATTTATGGTTGCTTTTCCGGGATGTGCGGCTTCAAGAGATGTATTGAATCTGGCACACCGTTTTGCAGCAATGCCACAGATTCCGCAATCAGGTGCATTGAGTGGAATTAAAGGGTTTATGCAAAAATGGTTGCGGCGTTCTGTACATTGATTTTGATGAGAGGAAACAGAGGTGTTTAACATGTGTGCTTACCGGGTGCTGGTTGTAGATGATTCGGCCTTTATGCGCAAAATTATTACAGATTTAATTGTAAGAGATGAGTCGTTCAACATCGTAGGTACAGCCGCCAATGGCAAAGAGGCTGTAGAGAAAGTGAAGGAATTGCAGCCCGATTTGGTCACCATGGATGTCGAGATGCCTGAAATGAATGGTCTTGAAGCATTGCCATTGATTATGGCAGCGCATCCGCTACCTGTAATTATGCTGTCAGGCATTAATGAACAAGGCATGAAGGAGACCATCATGGCTCTGGAGGCAGGAGCTTTCGATTTTATAAGAAAGCCTTCCATCGCTCATGCGCAAGATATTGAGCAAGTGAGCAAGGCGCTGCTGGAACAGATGCACACTGCTATGCAAGCAGTGCGGAGTCGTCTGGAGCGCAAGGAAGCTAATGAGCGCAAAGCTGCATTGGAACAAGCGAAAAAAACGCCACAGCAAAAGCCTCCAGGACAGGCTGTGACTGAGAAGCGATCAGGCAGTCAAGCTTCGACAGACAAGTCTCCTGTTGTTCCGCTTGCTCCTTCACCTGCTGTATCAGCTCAGCCGAAGCGTGATGTTGGCAAGTCCGCCCCGGCAGTAGCCAAGCAGGAAACTAAACGACAACAGTCTGGAACATCTGTTACAGCGGGGCGCATAGAACAGCAGCCAGCTGCTCAGCCAAGCAATAAGTCAGTCCAAGCACCTACTGTTCAGAAGAAGGAAGATTTGTCCAAGGGGGTAGGACGAACACCAGGGCAACTAACCAGTACTACTACGGCCGCTGGCAAATCGCTGCATGGTAAGGATAAAGCAGGGCTGGTAAAACCGGAGCCCCGTAAGACGGTGATTTCATCAGCTACTCCTATTCCTGCGGCTGCTACGCCTCAAGTAACGGCACCTACAGTTCCTGCCGCACCTAAGGGATTGTCACTTAAAAAAGGTGTGCACACGTCCAACTTTCGCAAACTAGTGGCGGTGGGATGTTCTACGGGCGGTCCGCGGGCGCTTAAGACGCTGTTGGAACGCATTCCTGGTGATTTTCCTGCTCCAATCGTTATCGTTCAGCATATGCCGCCAAACTTCACTCGTTCGCTGGCACAACGCTTAAACACGTTAAGTCCACTCCGAGTTGTGGAGGCTGAGCAGGGAATGACGTTGGAGACTGGAACGGCCTACATTGCCCCAGGGGGATATCAACTAAGAATTGTACCAGGAGCTGGTGGTAAATACACTGTGTCACTGAAGACGGAGGAAGCTCGCAATGGTCACCGTCCTTCCGTAGATACGATGTTTGAATCGTTGCTCTCGTTAACCTCGTTGGAGCGGCATCTAGTATTGCTCACTGGAATGGGGAGCGACGGGGCCAAAATGATGAAGAAGCTTTATGATGCTGGGGTACAATCCACATTTGCTGAAAATGAGGAAACTTGTGTAGTGTACGGAATGCCCCGCTCAGCAGTAGAGTTAAAATGTGTGCGTCACCTTCTGCCAATGCAGGAGATCGCCCCCAAGCTTGTACAAGTTGTGAAATAATCGGAGTGTAACTCATGGAGGAGGTGTCTCACAATGGACATGAACCAATATTTAAACATGTTTATTGATGAGTCGAATGATCATCTGCAATCTCTTAACGAAAAAATGCTTCAACTGGAAAGCAATCCAACTGATCTAGGCATCGTTCAGGTGATTTTCCGTTCTGCCCATACCCTCAAGGGAATGGCTGCTACGATGGGGTTTGAAGACCTAGCATCGCTTACTCACCAAATGGAAAACGTTCTTGATCTTGTACGTAACAACAAGCTGGCGATGCATGAATTTATATTCGATACCTTATTTAAGGGATTGGATGCTCTGGAGTCCATGGTGCAGCACATTACAGAGGGAGGCGACGGAAAAGCGGATGTCTCCTCTATTGTATCTTCACTACAATCCATCGTGAGCGGGGATTTCCAAAAGACCGGCGCAAATGCCGCGACTGAGGAGTCTCCATCTAAAAAAGTGGGCAAAAACGATAGTGCTGGGCTTGTTTTGGATCAGTTCCAGTATTCTGTACTGGAGCAATCTATTTCTGAAGGACATCGTGTTCACTATATACAGGTAACAATCAGCTCAGAGAGCCAGTTAAAGGCGGCGCGTGCTTTTATGGTGTTTAATACACTGGAAAACTCTGGTGAAATCGTCAAGGCCTATCCGTCGGTACAGGATATTGAGCAGGAGAAATTCGAGCAAAGCTTCTCGTTATATTACATAACGCAGAAAGAAGTTAGGGAGCTGGAAAAGGAAATCGCGGGCATTTCTGAAATTGACACTGTCTCAGTGGTACAACTAGATCAGGAATCGCTTAAACAAATGAGCGAAGTTACTGCTGGACTGGCTGAGACTGCTGCGGTACAGGAAGCTCCTGTTGCCGTGCAATCACCTGCTCCATCCCAGCCGCAGTCTTCAGCTGCGGCCTCTGTGGCTAAGCCAGCTGCAGGTAAGACGCCAGCAGCTAAGGCAGCTGCCCCTACGCATAACCGTACGATTCGTGTAGATATTGAACGTCTGGATGTACTTATGAACTTATTTAGCGAGTTGCTCATTGACCGCGTGCGGTTAGAGCAGTTGGCAAGTGAAGCTTCCAATCCAGCACTGACAGAAACGGTAGAGCACATGAGTCGTGTGAGCAGCGATTTACAAAACGTCGTTCTTAAATTGCGGATGGTACCAGTAGACACTGTTTTCAATCGTTTTCCGCGTATGGTGCGCGATCTGGCCAAATCGCTGGATAAAAAACTTGATTTGGTTATTACTGGAGCAGAGACTGAAATGGACCGCACTGTTATCGACGAAATTGGCGATCCTCTGGTGCATTTGCTTCGTAACTCCGTGGATCATGGCATTGAGTCGGTAGCCGATCGGATTGCAGCTGGTAAACCTGAGACAGGAACGGTTAACTTGCGTGCTTTTCATAGCGGAAATAACGTATTCATCGAGATTGAAGATGACGGAAATGGTATTAATCGCGATAAGGTACTAAACAGTGCTATTTCTAAAGGGATTTTGACAGCAGAGCAAGCAGCGGTCATGACCGACGAGGAAGCTTATCAGGTATTGTTTGCTCCAGGCTTTAGCACAGCTGCAGTCATTTCAGACGTATCAGGACGCGGTGTCGGTTTGGACGTTGTTAAATCCAAAATCACTGCTTTGGGTGGCAATGTTACGGTTCACTCTACACTGGGCCAAGGCACTAATTTCTCTGTGCAATTGCCGCTCACCCTATCCATTATTGCAGCCATGATGATACAGATCGGTTCTGAAAAATATGCGATCCCATTGTCCTCCATTGTGGAGACTGCGATTGTCAAACGGACACAAATTCGTTCTGTACATGGCAATAAAATGATTGCTTTCCGCGATTCTCATATCCCGCTCATCTCCTTGAGTCAGCTGTTTGAGGTACCGGACTTCAATGAAGATGAAGAAGAAGAGACAGAGGTCGTGGTCATCCGCAAGGGAGACCGTTTGGCAGCTCTTTCTGTACAGGACTTTTTGGGACAAAGTGAAATTGTCCTTAAAAATCTGGGCAAATACCTTCCAAACATCCAAGGAATTTCAGGTGCCACGATTCTGGGTGACGGTCAGGTTGCGTTGATCATTGACCCGAATGTTTTCATTAAATAATGTCTTCATCAGAAATGAAAGAAATGTGAAGTTGCTGACATCAATAAGGAGGGTTTTTAGACATGGGAGAAGAAATTAAAGTTATCGTATTTAAGCTTGGTGAAGAGGAATACGGTGTTGAAGTAGAAAAAGTCCAATCTATTGAACGCATGGTGCCGATTACACGGGTTCCAAGAACTTACGATTTTGTAAAAGGCGTATTCAACATGAGAGGCGTAGTCATTCCGGTTATAGATCTTCGTGGCCGATTTGGATTGCCTGAAGCTGAATATACCGATCAAACCCGCATCATTATCGTGGCAGTGGGCGAAATGCAAGTCGGCTTTATCGTTGATTCAGCGAATGACGTTATTGACCTGAATACTGACAATATCGAGACACCACCGGAAGTGATTGGCGGAGTTAAGGCTAAATATCTTCGCGGAGTTGCTAAAATTGGTGAAGAGCGCTTGTTGATTATGCTGAACTTGTCCGAAGTCCTGAATCGTAGCGAAATGAACCAACTGGAAGGCTTAGAGGATTAATATATGGAGAATCTTGGGAATCTCGAAGACTTCAAGTTGGATGTGTTGAAAGAAGTCGGCAACATTGGCTCGGGGAACGCTGCTACAGCGCTCTCCCGGCTTCTCAATAAACCGGTCGACATGGGTGTGCCCAAAGTACAAATGCTGCCTTTTGAGGAAATTGCCGATAAAGTCGGTGGAAATGAGCAACTTGTTGTTGCAATATTTTTTAGGGTAGAAGGGGAAGCTCCCGGCAATCTATTCTTCATATTGCAGCCTCAGGCGGCAAAAGGCTTACTTTCCCGTTTGGCAAATATTCCTTCAGATGACGAGGACAGTTTTAACGAAATGGAGCACTCAGCCCTGTCGGAGATCGGAAACATTTTAGCGGGCTCTTACCTGTCTTCGCTGGCCGATTTCACACGTTTATCCATGTATCCAACAGTCCCTGCGCTGGCGTTGGACATGGCAGGAGCAATTCTTAGCTACGGACTGCTGCAGTTTGGGCAGATGGGAGATGCTGCATTATTGATTGACACATCGTTTCTGGAAGGGCAGAATCAGATAGAGGGTCAATTTTTCCTGATTCCTGATCCAGAATCGTTCGGGAAAATCTTTAGGTCGTTAGGAGTCCCGATGAACGATGATTGAGGATAAAAGCATCATTAAAGTCGGCATGGCAGATTTAAATGTTACCAGCAATCCGAACTCGATTCGTACGACAGGACTTGGCTCCTGCGTCGGATTGACCCTCTATGATCCTCATTTGAAACTGGCAGGCATGGCACATGTGATGCTACCGTCCTCAGATATTGCGCGTGAAGGGCAGCTGAATATAGCCAAATATGCGGATACGGCGCTGCCCGAGTTATTTGAGAGGATGCTGAAATTGGGTGCAGAACGACGCAGGCTGATTGCCAAAATGGCAGGGGGAGCGCAGATGTTCGCCTTTGCTGGTAGTGGAGACACCATGCGGATTGGTCCACGTAATGTAGAATCATGCAAGGAAATGCTCGTAGATCTCGGCATTCCTTTGATTGCGGAGGACACAGGCGGCAATTATGGACGAACGATTGAGTTGGACTCTGAAACTGGCGTTTTGAATATTCGAAGCGTACAAAAAGGTGTAAAGGAATTATAAACATGTTATTTGGCAGCTTACGCATTAATCTTTGGTCTGGAGTAGTCGGATTTATTCTGACTTTTGTGTTGTCCGTTGGCAGCAATCTGCTGACCACGAGCTTAATTCGTGGCTTGATCGCCTTCGTTTTTTGGTTCCTACTTGCATTTGTGCTGCGCTGGACACTAGGTGTTGTAGCGCGGCCAGATCTGGGGAATGCCCAAAGCCGGGCAAGCTCTCAGGTAGATGGCGTAGGGGGGAATCTGGACCTGACGACACCAGACGAAAATGAAGACCTGAATGAATTGCTGAAACCGAAACCAGAGCAGACGGACGAGGGGGATAATGGTTTTGCACCTTTAAACCCACCTAAGCTGGTTTCCAACAAGGACCCTGAAGAATTGGCCAAGGCCGTTCGTCACCTGACAGACAAATAAGGAGGGTGAAGCCGATGAACGAGCGTAAAGCCGCTCATTTGAACCATTCCGAACTATGGGAACAATGGAAAGAACACGGTGACAAGGAAGCAAAAAAACAGTTAATTGAAAAGTATCTCCATATTGTGGAATATGTGTCAGGCCGTCTTGCAGTAGGCTTGCCTAAAAATGTATCCAAGGATGATCTGGCGAGCAACGGCGTTATGGGTTTGATTGACGCTTTAGAGAAATTTGACTATGAGCGTGGCTTGCAGTTTGAGACCTATGCTTCTTGGCGTGTTCGTGGAGCGATTTTGGATGGTCTTCGTCAAGGGGATTGGGTTCCTCGTTCAGTTAGGGAAAAAGCGAAAAAAATCGAGGATGCCTACCAGCACTTGGAACAAAGATATCTACGCACGGTAAGCGACGAAGAGATGAGTCATTATTTGGACGTTTCTGAGAAAGAGTTTCAAAGCATGATCCAGGAGGTCGCCGTTATGTCGATTGTCTCCCTGGAGGACCCGATCCGCGAAGAGGAATCGGAAACACGGCTTTCCCTTTTGGTGGACGAGAAGGCGAAAAATCCGGATCATAAGGTCAATGAATTTACACTTCGTGATGCCCTTGCACAAGGCATTGATAAATTGACTGAAAAAGAACGTATCGTTGTTTCTTTATTGTATTACGAGGATTTGTCACTCAGCGAAATCGCTGAGGTCATGTCGCTATCTCCATCGCGAATTTCACAGTTGCACTCCAAAGCAATATTACGTCTGAGAGCGACATTGGACAAACAACGGGATTTGCTAATGCGTAAAGATTAACGTACGGGAGGTTACAGTAACAGTTAGACGGAAGGAGCACCCTTGTGGAGAAGCAATATGCTTTGGACCAGTTTTTAAAAGTGGTTGTCTCACCTGACAAACAAACCGCCTACTTGGAGTTTGCCAAACGTGAAGAAGGCTTTGCCTGTTCTGTGGAAGAATTAGAGCGTTTTCTAAGCAACCAAAAAATATCCTACGGTTTAATAACCGATGCAATTCGCGTATTTGCGGCAAGTCCAGAAGATCATTTCTTCGGAAAATTACTGATTGCTCAGGGAAAGCAGCCGATCCATGGCACAGACGGAAAAATCAATCTGGCTGATATTGTGACTGGCGAAGATGCACATAAGCCGCTTGAAACCGTGGATGGACGGGTGGATTATAAAGAACTAACTCGTTTAAGAAATGTAAAACGTGGTCAACTGATTGCCGAACGGGTTGATCCTCTGCCAGGTGTACCGGGGATTGCTGTAACCGGAGAGGAAATTCCTTTTCTTCCAGGTAAAGAGGCGCGTTTTAAAGTTGGAAAAAATGTAGTGATCCATCCAGAAGGTGTTGCGATGTATGCGGCTATTGACGGACTGGTAACTACGACTGAAAAGGGCAAACTTAATGTGTTCCCCGTATATGAAGTTAACGGGGACGTCGATTATAGTGTCGGCAACATTGATTTTGTTGGAACCGTCGTCATTCGTGGGAATGTTTTGACAGGTTTCCGGGTTCGGGCGGCTGGCGACATTCGTGTCATCGGTGGTGTGGAAGGGGCCGAAATTGTGGCGGAAGGTTCAGTGGAAATCACTGGCGGTATTATCGGATACCATAAGGGGTTCGTGAAAGCTGCACAAAATGTGAAATGCTCGTTTATACAAGATGGTAACGTGATTGCGGGAGGCGATGTACTTGTATCCCAGAGTATCATGCATTCCCAGATCAAAGCGAGTAATAATGTAATCTGCGAAGGGACAAAAGGGCTTATCGTAGGTGGCAGTGTACAAGCTGGTAAAAAGGTAGTGGCTCGTACCGTCGGTAATACGATGTCCACAGCTACCAATATCGAAGTGGGTGTACTTCCCGAACTGCGCGATGAACTGACAGAACTCCGCGCACGTTTGAAGCAGCAGACAGACAGCCAGGATAAAACGAATAAGGCTCTTACCATATTGGATCAGCTTGCCGCCGCCGGACAGCTTGCACCTGAAAGAATGGCTATGCGAATCAAGCTGACATCTACTAAAAAATCTAATGAACAGGAGCTTTTGGAAACCAAGTCCAGAATGCTTGAAATTGAACGAACATTAGAGGATACAAGCCGCGCACGGGTAGAAGTGAAAAATGTGATTTATGGTGGCTCTAAAATAGTTATCGGCAGATATACAAAATTTATTAAAGATTCAGTGGAAAGAATGGCGTTTTATTATCATGAGGGAGACATCAGCATGTCCTCCTACGTGTAATTCGGCACACTGATAAACAACATTTAACATTGTATTCCTTGGAAGAAAGATACGGATGCCCAATCGGAAAGGGTGTGGTCCAATGAGCTTGAAGGCTGTTGAATTGCAAATTGCCGTACCTCGCACCAGCGAAGCTGGAAAATACCAAAGTGAGTCCCAGCAGCGGCCGATGAATGATCAAGCATTGCTTGGACAAAAGGCCGCGCTGGAGACGGAGAACTTGCGTCAGCGAAGCAGTGCTGTAGATCAGTCTGCGGAAACATTCGTCGGTGAGCGGCAAACAGGGGGGCAGAGCAGAGATTCTTCCCAGCAGAGCCGCTCCCGGCCAGATGAGGCTGAACTGCCTAAGGAGCATCCGGCAGAGCATCCGTTCAAGGGACACCATATTGATTTTTCGCTCTGATCCGACAGGTGGAGAAGCGTTATTAAAGGAGACGATGGGCAGTGGATCAACCATGGATTTATATTGTTCTGCTGGGCGCCGCAGCTGTTGTCTACGCCTGGCTACAGCCTAAGCGTCAGCCAGGCCGGGGAACAGAAGAGGCCGTCGTCCAAAAGGTCGAGGCCACATTAGAGCAATATATGGCCGATATTGAAAACGATAATGACGAGTTGATTGAACTCGTTTCTGGTATGAAGCAGGAGCATACAGTGAAACAGGCGGCATTACAGGAGCAAGTAGCTGAGCTTCGGAGCCGTATCGTGGAGCTTGAGCGCCAGGCTATGTTTGCAACTGTGTCTATGCAAACCGAGCCTGTACCTAAGGAAATACAACATACAGCTGCTTCTCATCAGGCAGCGGTTGCATACGGTCAATTTCAAAGTCCGCAACCTGAGATGTCTGTGCAGGAAGGCTACTCTGGTTCAGAAGCTCCCCTCATAACTATGGAGGAACAGACGGCATTACAAGATCCTGAAACTGAGCAGGAAGCAGAGTCCATCCGTGATCGTTATCAAGAGTTGTTTGCGCTGCATGAGCAAGGTAAGTCGGTG
Source organism: Paenibacillus sp. SEL3 (assembly GCF_054602585.1). Taxonomy (NCBI): domain Bacteria; kingdom Bacillati; phylum Bacillota; class Bacilli; order Caryophanales; family Paenibacillaceae; genus Paenibacillus; species Paenibacillus sp. SEL3. The sequence continues at coordinate 5,346,592 of NZ_CM137725.1, forward strand.
GACTATATAGCTAAGCAATCAGGCATTCAACGGGGTGAAGTACAGCTTATTTTGCAACTCGCGGAGCGGGAGGATGTAACGTGATCAAAAACCGTTCATTTATGTTAGGCATGGGTACTGGTCTTATAACGGGGGCATTGCTATTGCAACTGGCATTGATCGGTCAGGGGCAATCGCAGCAAACTTCCACAGACCCGAAAAACATGACGCGAGAGCAATTAGAAAAGGCAGCAGCCGGATTAAATCTCCAGGTCAGTGACAGCTCTAACCCGAAAATGACAGAAGAGGAATGGCGTAATAAGGTGATCAAGGAAGGTAATAAAACTCCCGTTGCACCCCAAAAAGCTAAACCAGCTCAAACGCCAGCAACACCAAAGGCACCTGCAAACAGCATATCCTCGGCTGGTTCTAAACCTTCGACCAGCACATCGGTTCCACAAAGTCCGAATAAGCCGCAAACTCAAAGTTCTGGCACTACAGCGACTCCCAATATCCCCAAGCAGCCTGCCACCCCACAAGTGCAGTATAGCATTGCATCCGGAAGCAATTTGAGAAGTGTGGCATCAGGATTGCAACGGGCAGGGGTCGTATCGGATGCTAGTGCATTTGAGGCAGCAGCTAAGGCTAAAAAAATCAATACCAAAATTCGTACCGGTACCTATCAGTTTGCTAAAGGTGAGGATTTCAGTTCTATCATTACTAAAATTACGAAAAAGCCGTCCAACTGACCAGACTGGGAAGTGGACGGCTTTTATTCTTGCTGAAAAGTTCAATGAGAGGCGTAAAACGTCACATCTTGCGTTGTTCTAACTATTGTCGAAAAGTTGGTTGCAACGATGCAAGTGTTATGGTATATTAATTAACGGTGTTAAAAACGCACGTCGGTTAATTTTATAAAGGGTGCTTTCCAATGGAAAGTCTTTATGGAAAATGATGTCGGCGGAGGACACACAAAAAACCAAACTTAGGAGGTGCGTGAAGATGGCAGTAATCTCCATGAAACAGCTTTTGGAAGCTGGGGTTCACTTTGGTCACCAAACACGTCGCTGGAACCCGAAAATGGATCGTTATATCTTCACTGAAAGAAACGGTATTTACATCATTGACTTGCAAAAGACAGTGAAAAAGGTTGAGGAAGCTTACAACTTTGTAAAAAGCATTGCAGCTGAGAATGGTACAATTCTGTTCGTAGGCACGAAGAAACAAGCACAAGATTCCGTTAAAGAAGAAGCAGCACGCGCTGGTCAATTCTACATTAACCAACGTTGGTTGGGTGGTACGCTGACTAACTTCCAAACGATTCAAAAACGTATTGACCGTTTAAAACAACTGGAAGCTTGGGAAGAAGACGGTACATTCGCAGTTCTTCCTAAAAAAGAAGTTATCATTCTTCGCAAAGAAAAAGATCGTCTTGAAAAATTCTTGGGCGGTATCAAAAACATGAAGGGCCTTCCAAGTGCTCTGTTCATCATTGATCCACGCAAAGAACGTATCGCGGTTGCTGAAGCTCGCAAATTGGGTATCCCAATCGTAGGTATCGTTGATACAAACTGCGATCCAGACGAAATCGACTATGTTATCCCAGGTAATGACGACGCAATCCGCGCTGTTAAATTGCTGACAGGTAAAATGGCTGATGCAGTTATGGAAGCAAACCAAGGCGAAGAAACTACAGCATAACATTTCCATTAGGAAATAACTATATGAATTAAATGAAAAGGGTGGTTGGCAGGTGTATAACCTCTCACTACCCTTTTTTTAAGGAATAAGCACGGTATACCACTGAAAATCAAATTTGGAGGGAAATAATATGGCAGTTAATGCTAGCGCAGTAAAAGAGCTTCGTGAAAAAACAGGCGCAGGAATGCTGGATTGTAAAAAAGCGCTTGAAGAAGCAAACGGTGATTTGACAAAAGCGGTTGAAGTTCTGCGCGAAAAAGGACTTGCAGCTGCAGCCAACAAAGCAGGTCGTATTGCTACTGAAGGTGTTGTTGAATCCTACATTCATGCTGGCGGCCGTATCGGCGTACTGGTAGAAGTAAACTGCGAAACAGACTTCGTAGCTAAAACAGACCAGTTCAGAGATTTTGTACGCGACATTGCAATGCATATCGCTGCATCGAACCCTCGTTATGTTCGTCGTGAAGAAGTGCCACAGGAAGAGATCGAAAAAGAAAAAGAAATCCTGAAAGCACAAGCGCTGAACGAAGGTAAACCAGAAAAAATTGTTGAAAAAATGGTTGAAGGCCGTATTGGTAAGTTCTATGAAGAGTTCTGTTTGTTGGAGCAATCTTTCATCAAAGATCCAGACAAAACAATCTCCACGCTTATCAACGAAAAAATCAGTACGATTGGCGAAAACATCTCCCTGCGTCGCTTTGTTCGTTTTGAACTGGGTGAAGGTCTGGAGAAAAAAGAAGACAACTTCTACGAAGAAGTTATGTCTCAAGTGAAACAATAATTACCAACGAACGGTAATCGTATATGGAAAAATGGAAATGGGACACATCAGTGTTCCATTTCTTGCAACAGGACACCTATCCTGTTACATAAAGTATAAATGATATTGGAGGGTGATCATTTGGAAAAACCTGTGTTTAAGCGTGTTGTCCTGAAAGTTAGTGGTGAATCGCTGTCAGGTCCTAACGGTTACGGTATTGACGCGGATACGATTGCATCCATTGCCGAACAAGTCAAAGACGTAGTGGAACTGGGAGTAGAAGTTGCTATCGTGTGTGGTGGCGGTAACATCTGGCGCGGTATTGCTGGAAGTGCCAACGGAATTGACCGGGCCACGGCAGATTACATGGGTATGCTGGCAACGGTGATGAACTCACTGGCCTTACAGGATGCTTTGGAACAGATTGAGGTACCTACCCGTGTACAAACATCCATTGCGATGCAACAGATTGCAGAACCTTACATTCGTCGTAGAGCTATCCGTCATTTAGAAAAGGGTAGGGTTGTTATTTTTGCAGCAGGTACAGGTAATCCGTTCTTCTCGACTGATACTACAGCTGCACTGCGTGCCGCTGAGATCGAAGCGGAAGTGATTCTGATGGCTAAAAATAAAGTGGATGGCGTATATTCTGCTGATCCGTTTAAAGATAGCACAGCTGAGAAATATGAGCAGCTTACGTATTTGGATGTGCTCAACAAAAATCTCGGTGTCATGGATTCTACTGCTTCCTCGTTGTGCATGGATAACAATATTCCGTTGATTGTCTTTGCTATTACAGAGCAAGGTAACATTAAACGTGTCGTGCTGGGTGAGAAAATTGGTACGATCGTCAAAGGGAGTGTAAATTAATGCCACAATCTGTGAAAAAGAGTGCTGAGGAACGCATGCAAAAAGCAATCCAGGCATTGCAACGTGATCTTGCATCTTTGCGTGCAGGACGGGCGACACCAGCTTTACTGGACCGTGTACAGGTAGAGTATTATGGTGCAATGACTCCAGTCAACCAACTGGCGAATATCAATACACCTGACAGCCGGACCTTGATGATTCAGCCTTGGGACAAATCTTCCTTGGCCGATATCGAGCGCGCTATACAAAAATCCGATTTAGGTTTGACACCTTCGAATGACGGTAACACCATTCGTCTTAGCATTCCTGCTTTGACGGAGGAGCGCAGAACTGACTTGGTGAAGTTGACAAAGAAGAACGGTGAAGAAGCGAAGATCGCTATTCGTAACATTCGTCGTGATGCCAATGATGACATCAAAAAATTGGAGAAAAGTGATATTTCCGAGGACGAATCTCGTAAACATCAGGAAGATATCCAGAAAACAACTGATAAGTTTATCGCTGAAGTGGATAAAGTTTTAGCTGCAAAAGAAAAAGAAATTATGGAAGTCTAAAAGATTGGCAGCCCCTCCCTTACGGTGGGGTTTGTCTCTTTTCAAGCCTGAGGCACATTTTCAGAGAATGCTGGAGGAACTGGAATGATCAAACGGGTTCGGTCTTGGTGGAACGGGGAACAAAAACAGCAAATACCGGCCATTTCAAAAGACAATATTCCGCAGCATGTTGCTGTCATCATGGATGGGAACGGCAGATGGGCCAAACGGATTGGAATGCCGCGGATTGTAGGGCACCAAAATGGAATGAAGGCAGTGAAACGCACAGCAATTGCAGCGGATGAACTGGGTATTAAGTATTTGACTTTGTTTGCATTTTCAACTGAAAATTGGACGCGTCCAAAGGACGAAGTTGATTTTCTAATGCGCTTACCGCAGGAATTTCTGGCTATTGAGCTAGATGAGTTGATTGAAAAAAATGTGCAAGTACGTATGATGGGCAATAAAGAACATTTACCTTCCCATACCGTTGAAGCGCTGACTGAAGCGACTCGACGAACTGAAAATAATACCGGACTTGTTCTTAATTTTGCATTAAATTATGGAAGTCGGTTGGAAATCACCGAATGCATGCAAACATTGGGCCGTCAAATTGCGGATGGGAAGCTTAAATCGGAAGATATAACATCTGAGCTGATCGGTAGTACGTTGCTTTCTAGCGGTATGCCAGACCCTGATTTACTGATTCGAACAAGCGGTGAGCTTAGACTTAGTAATTTTATGCTCTGGCAGCTTGCCTACAGTGAGTTGTGGTTTACTGATATTTATTGGCCTGAGTTTAAGAAAGAACACTTATACGAAGCAGTGATCGAATATCAGCAAAGAACACGACGGTATGGCGGACTGAAGTAAATGGAGGATGAAAGCCGTTGAGACAGAGATTAATTACCGGTATTCTGGCAGGCATATTCTTTTTGGCGATGGTCCTGTGGGGCGGCTTGGCCTACCATTTGCTTATATTGGCGATGGCCCTAATCGGATTTTATGAGTTCGCACGAATGACGCAGGTATCTCCTTTTGGAGGTACAGCAATACTTGGATACGTAAGCATATTAGCTTTTGTATTCCCGTATGAACCTTTTGGCTTGCACTCACCCTTACCCTTTGCCAGTATGCTTTGGCTGGTAATGATAGCTTTTATGATCATCACGGTAGGAACAAAAAATAAAATCCCGATTCAAACGGTAGCTATATTATTTCTTGGTACCGTTTATATAGGGTTTGGATTTTCGTATATTGCGGAATCACGTCATATGGAACATGGACTGTTATGGACATTTTTATTATTGGCTTGTATTTGGGCAAGTGATGCAGGGGCATATTTTGTAGGCAAAATGGCAGGAAAGACGAAATTATGGCCTGCGATTAGTCCGAATAAAACGGTCGAAGGATCCATTGGCGGCATCGTTTTAGCGTTGGTTATAGCTCTTGTATTCGCTGGATTATCGGGTGGACTGCTGCCATGGGGCAAAGCCATCGGCATCGGTTTGTCATGTGCAGTTGTGGGACAACTGGGCGATTTGGTACAATCTGCATACAAACGAGTGTACGGCATTAAAGATTCCGGTAATCTGCTGCCAGGGCACGGTGGTATACTAGACCGTTGCGACAGCTGGATTGTCGTTTTTCCATTTGTACATATGCTGATGCTGCTTCCATGAGTCTATTGATTACAGTTTATGCTCAGGCTAATCTCTATGCTGCTCACTCTGCGCTACTAGAAGGTTGGAACCAGTAGCATAGCTGCCTGAATAATAATCAATGAGCTCCTGGATAAAAGTGATTTTCAGGATAGGAAGGTGCATCATGAAAAGAATTACGGTACTTGGTTCAACCGGTTCTATTGGAACTCAAACGCTGGATGTAGTGTCCATGCACCCGGATCAGTTTACTGTTGAGGCTTTAGCAGGTGGTTCTAATATAAAGTTACTTGCTGAGCAGGCGCATCTTTATAAACCCAAAAAAGTGTCTGTGGGTACTCGGCAGTTGGCGGATGAAATTCGTCCTTTACTGCCTTCTGGAATGGAACTGTATTGGGGAAATGAAGGACTCGTTGAGCTTGCTGCGAACACGGAGGCGGATATGGTTGTGACGGCTGTAATGGGCAGTGTCGGATTGCACTCCACGCTGGCCGCGATTGAGGCTGGAAAACAGATCGGTTTGGCCAATAAGGAGACACTGGTTACTGCTGGTCATCTGGTCACAGCGCGGGCTCGGGCGAAAGGAGTGCCGTTGCTGCCGATTGACAGTGAGCATTCAGCTATTTTCCAATGCTTGAATGGTGAGCGTATGAAAGATGTGGCACATATTACCCTCACAGCATCAGGGGGTTCTTTTCGAGATTTGACAAGAGAACAGTTGCGTGAAGTTACAGTGAAAGATGCACTCAAGCATCCCAATTGGTCAATGGGGGCCAAAATTACGATTGATTCAGCAACGATGGTAAACAAGGGGCTGGAAGTCATTGAGGCGCATTGGCTATTCGGACTTGATTATGAGCACATTCATGTGTTGCTTCATCCGGAAAGCATTATTCATTCCTATGTTGAGTTTCAGGATACAAGCATTGTTGCTCAACTTGGGAATCCGGACATGAGAGTACCCATTCAATATGCATTGACTTACCCTGAGCGTATGAAGTCCCCGGCGAAGCCGTTGTCACTAGCTGAAGTGGGTAAACTCCATTTTAAGGAAATGGATTATAATCGTTTTCCTTGTTTAAGGCTTGCCTTCGAATGTGGTAAAATGGGTGGTACAGCACCGACCGCATTTAATGCGGCTAATGAAATTGCAGTTGCCCGTTTCCTGCGTGGAGAAATTTCTTTTCTGCATATTGAAGCTATTATTGAACGTGTGCTGGAGCGGCATGTCAATGTGGCTAATCCTGATCTTTCTGCAATTGAAGCCTGTGACGAAGAGACTCGTAGCATATCTGCGGGGTTGTAGGCTAATGTTGGGTTAGAAACGAAATGTGATTCTCTTGTGCGGGATCGGAGAATAATGATAATCTAGGAAGACAAACTCGATCTCATTGAAAGGGGAACAGAAACGATTGGAAACGATTCAAATAGTGTTGATGACGGTGCTCATGTTTTTCGTCATAGTGACGGTGCATGAATGGGGGCATTATTATTTTGCCAAACGCGCCGGGATTCTGGTACGGGAGTTTGCGATCGGTTTCGGTCCGAAACTGTTTTCTTATAAAAGAAACGAGACGCGATTTACGTTGCGTTTGTTGCCGTTCGGTGGCTTTGCCCGCATGGCGGGAGAGGATCCGGAGGTCAATGAAATTGAGGCCGGACAAACGATTGCTGTACGCGTAACGGATGACGTCGTTAAAACCATCTATCTAGATCAACTGGATAATCGTAAAAATGTGGTGCGCGGCGAAGTGTTGGATATTGATCTGGAACAGTCATTAACTTTAAAATTGGATGTGGATGGCGAAGATCAGCAATACACTGTACATCCGCAAGCGATGATGGTAACCAAAGGTCAATCCATTCAGATTGCACCCAAGGATCGGCAGTACGGGAGTAAAACAGTAGGACAGCGTGCGATGGCTATTTTTGCTGGACCCCTGATGAATTTTATTCTTGCTTTTATTTTGTTTGGTCTGCATATTCAGATGGTCGGCATACAAGTGGACAACCCGACTTATGTCCAAATTAGTGAAATTACAGCAGGTATGCCTGCCGCTGAAGCTGATTTGCATAAGGGAGATATCATCGAATCGGTGAATGGAATAGCCATTGGTGCAAATGTTGAAAACATGATCAAACTGATTGCGGATTCTCAAGACAAGCCGATGAAGTGGACGGTTCGCCGTGATAGTAAGACCTTTGATCTTACGATTACACCTCGTGCTATGGAAGGACAAAAGGGTGGCAAGGTGGGTATTGTACCCGAACTTCCAAAACGCCAAGCAGGTGTGGGAGAAACGTTCAAATTTGCCGGCCAATCTATGGTCAGAACGACCGATATTATTTTCCAAGGATTTAGCCAGCTCATCCAACGTTTTTCTATCAATGACCTGGGAGGCCCGGTACGTACTTTTGAAGTGACAGGGCAAATTGCCAAGCAGGGGATTGAGCAGTTGACGTATTGGACTGCTATAATGAGTCTTTACTTGGGGATATTTAATTTATTGCCTATTCCGGCGCTGGATGGAAGCAGACTTGTTTTCCTTGGTGTGGAGGCGGTAAGAGGACGTCCCGTTGATCCGAGTAGGGAAGGTATGGTCCATTTCGTTGGTTTTGCTATGCTATTCCTGCTTATGATTGCGGTCACGTATAACGATATTTTACGCTTAATTAATGGTTAATTAGAGACGGACTTATATAAAAAACGGTCTGTATGGGAGGACATGCATTTCTATGTCGAACGATAAACAGTTTGTCGAGGAAATTACACCGCAGAGTGAAGATTTTTCCCGATGGTATATTGATGTTATTAAAAAAGCAGAACTGATGGATTATTCCCCTGTTCGCGGATGTATTGTATTCCGCCCCGATGGTTTTGAAATTTGGGAGCATATCAAGGAAGCCATGGATGTGCGCTTCAGAGAAACAGGTCACCGTAATGCCTATTTTCCAATGTTCATTCCAGAAAGCTTTTTTCAAAAGGAAAAAGAGCATGTTGAAGGGTTTAATCCTGAACTGCCTTGGGTAACCGAGGCTGGCGGGGAAAAGCTGGAAGAGCGTCTTGCAATTCGTCCGACTTCGGAAACCATGATTGGTCATATGTACTCCAAATGGATTCAGTCCTATCGTGATCTGCCTGTGCTTATTAACCAGTGGGCTAACGTAGTGCGTTGGGAAAAACGTACGCTACCTTTCTTGCGAACAAGTGAATTTTTGTGGCAAGAAGGTCACACGGCCCATGAAACAGAAGAAGAAGCACGTGAAGAAACGATGAAAATGCTGGAAGTATACCGTGAGGTTATTGAGGAAGTTCTGGCTATTCCGGTTATTACTGGACAGAAAACACCTTCTGAAAAGTTTGCAGGTGCGAAGGATACATTTTCACTGGAAGCGATGATGAAGGATGGACGGGCAGTACAAGCTGGAACTTCCCACTATATGGGAACTAATTTTGCAGTTGCATTTGATATCAAATATTTGAGTCGTGAAAACAACCTGGAATTCGCGCATACGACTTCATGGGGAACAAGTACACGTTTGATCGGCGCACTGATTATGGTCCATGGAGATGACCGTGGTTTGGCATTGCCTCCTAAAGTTGCGCCTACGCAGGTTATTATGGTTCCAATTGGGCCACCTAAGAAGCGTGATGCCGTTATCGCTCGTGCAGATGAACTATTCGCTCAGTTGAAACAAGCTGGAGTGCGTGTTAAAATGGACGACCGCAGCGATGTAAGCCCAGGCTGGAAATTTAATGAATATGAAATGCGCGGTGTGCCGGTTCGTCTGGAAATCGGGCCGCGTGATATGGAAAACGGTGTCTGTGTGCTCGTATCCCGTATCAGCGGTGAGAAAAAAATCGTGCAGCAGGATAATCTGGTTGAGGAAGTACACGCGATGCTCGCACAGGTACAGCAGGAGATGTTTGATCGTGCGAAAAATTTCATGGAAGAAAACTTCTATTCCGTTGATACGCTGGATGAAATGAAGACTCTCATGGAAGAAAAACGCGGCTTTACTTTGGCAGGCTGGTGCGGATCTGAAGAATGTGAAGATAAAGTTAAAGAAGTGACAGGTGCTACAAGCCGTAATATACCGTTTAAAACAAACGAGCAAAAGTCCACATGTTTGTGCTGTGGCAAACCTGCCAAGCATACAGTAGTGTTCGCACGGGCGTACTAATATAGAAGTAGGGCAATACCACTATACTCACTTCATTCTCTTCGCTGACATGGTAACTGTTACGGGACAATGTCCCGAAGGATCTATGTGTCGTTGTGAAGAGGATTGAAGAGGGCTACGAAAAGCTTTTGCGGTCGGAGATGTTTTTGACGCAGAAGCTTTTCATGTTTTCAGAATGGTAGATTTGAAATTGGGGGGAGAGCCATGGGCGGAGCTGAAGAAAAGAGAAAGCGGCTGGAACTGCTAATGAAGCAAGTTGGGATGCCGGCGGGAGTGGTTGAACCTTATTTTTTGGACGGTTGGATTGACCAAGTGGAGATTAGCCGAACCAATAAGGATTGGAACATCACCATTGCCAAGGAGACATTGGTCCCCGCTCAGGTGTATCGTACGTTCTGTATTCAAGTACAGGAAAAAATGAGTCACATCGCAAAAATTACGTTCCGTTTTCAGTACAGTGAGCAGATTCAGCCTGGTGATATCATCAGTGAATACTGGAAACTTTTTCTAGAGTGGGTACATCGTGAGATTCCATCGGTTAACGGTTGGATGAATCGGGCTGTGCATGAGTGGGACGACGGTCTATTATTGCTAACGATGAGCGACGGTATGTCGTTGGAACTGGCGCGTAAAAAGCAGATAGATCAAGCTATCATCAAATTTTACGATAAATATTTCGGGCTTTCTATGCGCATTAAAGTCCAGGTGGGTGAAAGTAACCAGGAGGCGTTACAGCAATTCCAAGAGAAAAAAATGCAGGAAGAACGCGAAGTCATTCAGCAGATGATGGAAAGTATGGAATCCGAAATGCCGCCTTTGGATGAAGAAGAAGGAGACGTACGGCTTCAATTCGGTTATGACATCAAAGAACCGGCTGTTTCGATGCAAGATATTCAGGACGAAGAGAAGAAAGTCACTTTACAAGGAACAATCTTCGGTTTGGATAGTAAAGAATTGCGCAATGGCAGTACGTTGTTTACGTATTATTTGACCGACTTTAGTGATTCCCTGCAAATGAAAATGTTTGCTAAAACTAAAGAAGATCTGAAGATCCTCAGCTTGTTGGCTAACGGGAAATGGGTCAAAGTACGGGGTCGAGTTGAATATGATCGTTTTATGCAAATTCCCGAGCTGGTTATGATTCCCTCTGATCTAGTTGAAGTACAGGCTCCACCCACACGTAAGGATAAAGCAGAGGAAAAACGAGTCGAGTTCCATCTCCATACAAAGATGAGCGCAATGGATGCTGTTGCCTCGATTGATCAATACGTTAAAACAGCCGCCAAATGGGGGCACAAGGCGATTGCAGTCACCGACCATGGCGGAGTGCAGTGCTACCCTGATGCTGCTAAGGCTGCAAAGAAAAACGGCATTAAAATGATCTACGGTGTTGAGGCCAATGTGGTTAATGATGCCGTTGAGGTTGTAATGCAGGCACAGCCATTAAATTTGAAAACAGCGACTTATGTCGTTTTTGATATTGAAACCACCGGTTTATCGGTTACACAGAATAAAATCATTGAGATTGCAGCTGTGAAAATGCATGATGGCAAAGAAATTGATCGTTATGCTACCTTTGTCAATCCGCATGAGCGCATTCCATATAATATACAGCAACTGACCAACATTAACGATGAAATGGTCAAGGACGCGCCGGATGTAGAACCTGTTATGAAGGAGTTTGTAGCTTTTGCTGGCGATGCTGTATTGGTTGCCCATAATGCGCGTTTTGATGTCGGTTTTATCCAGGCCACCCTTCGAAATATGGGTTTGCCTGAAATGACCAATCCGGTACTGGATACGCTCGAACTGGCTCGTTTACTGTTTCCAACAATGAAAAACCATCGTCTGAATACGCTGACGACCAAATATAAAGTGGCGCTCGAAAGCCATCACCGAGCCATTGACGATACAGTCGCACTGACTGAAGTGCTGAATGGCTTGCTGAATGATGCGGAACAAATTAAGGGTTTAAAAATGCTCGATCGTCTGAATGATTATGTGGGTAAGGACTTATCGACCGTTCGTCCATTTCACTGTTGTATTTATGCCCTCAATCCGATTGGTAAAAAAAATCTGTACAAGCTGGTTTCGATGTCTCATACCGAATATTTCAAGCGTGTGCCTTGCATTCCTAAATCAAAATTGTCAGAAATGAGAGACGGACTGCTTATTATTTCTGGCTGCGAAAAAGGAGAGTTCTTCGAGGCTGTGTTGAACAAGTCCGAGGAAGAAGCCGAGGAAATAGCACAGTTTTATGATGTGTTGGAGATTCAACCTTTGACGATGTATATGCATTTAGTAGAAAAACAACTGGTAAGCGGGCCTGATGCTCTGAAAACGGCAATACGCAAAGTATGCGAAATTGGGCGGCGACTTGATAAGCCCGTAATTGCCACAGGCAATGTTCACTATTTGGAAACGCGCGATAAGTTGTACCGTGATATTACGATACATGGCATTACGGGATTTAGTCCGCTAAAAGATATTCGTAAGCCTGATGCGCATTTACGCACCACAGACGAAATGCTGGCAGAATTCGAGTTTTTGGGCGAGGAGAAAGCCTATGAAGTCGTTGTGAAGAATACCAGTGAGTTGGCGGATCGATTTGAGGAGCTGGAGTTGTTCCCTGACAAGCTGTTTACACCTTTGCTGGATGGGGCGGACGAGGAAATCCGTAACACTTGCTATGAGACGGCTAAATCTATCTATGGTGAGGAATTGCCCGAGGTGGTTGTAGCTCGCCTTGAAAAAGAACTGGAGCCGATTATTAAATATGGTTTCTCTGCCAACTATCTTATTTCCGAGCGCTTGGTTAAAAAGTCTAATAAGGATGGATATCTGGTAGGTTCACGGGGGTCTGTTGGATCTTCTGTGGTCGCTACCTTCCTCGGTATTTCCGAGGTTAATCCACTGCCTGCACATTATATTTGCGGTAATCCTGAATGCAGACATAGCGAATGGATTTTGGACGGTAGTGTGCCGAGTGGATTTGATTTGCCGGACAAAAATTGTCCGAATTGCGGCGGCAAACTGAAGGGTGAGGGACAGGATATTCCGTTTGAAACGTTTCTTGGGTTTAAGGGAGATAAAGTTCCCGATATTGACTTGAACTTCTCTGGCGAATATCAGCCTGTCGCACATAACTATACGAAAGTACTGTTTGGTGAGAAAAGTGTATTCCGTGCTGGAACCATCGGTACCGTTGCCGAGAAGACAGCCTTTGGCTTTGCCAAGAAATATGAAGAGGCGCATCATAAAAAATGGCGTGGGGCTGAGCTGAATAGGCTGGCTTCGGGCTGTACAGGGGTCAAACGCAGTACCGGGCAACATCCAGGCGGAATTGTCGTTGTTCCCGATTATATTGAGGTCGAGGATATTACGCCGGTACAGTACCCTGCCGATGATACAAGCTCGGAATGGAAAACAACGCATTTTGATTATCACGCTTTTGATGCGAATTTACTCAAACTCGATATTCTGGGTCATGATGATCCGACCATGATGAGGATGCTTCAGGATTTGACTGGTGTCGATCCTACGACCATTCCAATGAATGATCCTAAGGTTATGAGCATGTTCAACTCCACGGAGGCGCTCGGTGTTACACCCCAGCAAATCCGCACGCCTGTAGCAACCTATGGTGTACCAGAGATGGGGACGAAGTTTGTGCGCCAAATGCTAGTAGAGTCGCAGCCAAGTTCTTTTGCCGATTTACTGCAAATATCCGGACTGTCTCACGGCACGGGCGTATGGCTAGGGAACGCACAGGAACTGATTAAGAATAATACTTGTAACATCAAGACTGTAATTGGTTGTCGTGATGACATCATGCTGTTTTTGATTTACAAGGCAGGCATGGACGCAGGTCTGGCCTTTAAAATTACGGAGAGCGTACGTAAAGGTAAGGGGCTTAGTGCTGAATGGATTGAGGAAATGAAAAAATGCAAGGTGCCACAGTGGTACATTGATTCTTGTCTGAAAATCCAGTACATGTTTCCGAAGGCGCATGCTGCAGCGTATGTTATTTCAGCAGTGCGCACAGCGTACTTTAAGCTGTATCATCCGATTGAATATTATGCGACTTACTTTTCAGTACGTGCAGCCGATTTTGATATTGAGCTGTGCTGTCAGGGATATGATGCAATCGCGCGGAAGATTGTCGAAATCGAGCAACTCGGTTTTCAGGCACCTCCCAAAGAAAAAGGGATGCTTCCGATCCTGGAAATGGCTCTGGAAATGACGGCTCGCGGGTTTAGTTTTAAATCCATTGATTTGTACCGCTCCGAAGCTACACGCTTCAAGGTGGATGGAGATTCACTCATTCCGCCATTCGGAGCTCTTCAGGGAATTGGAGACAACGCGGCACGTAACATCGCAGCCTCCCGTGAACATGGTGAATTTTTGTCTGTCGAGGATTTTCAACAAAAATCGAAGGCTAGTAAAACCATTGTCGAAATGCTGTCTCAGATGGGTTGCTTTCGAGGTCTTCCAGAGAGTAATCAGCTGTCTCTGTTTTAATCCGAACCACAGTAGTCAAGCTCTGGCACTTGTCACATAACTACGGTTATGTTATAATTTTTTTGGTAATCATGGAGATAAAACCGTTGCTAAAAGAGTGGGGAAACCCACTCTTTACTGTTTGATATACAGTTACAACGTGAAAAGGTTGTTTTTGGGCACGAAACCGGTACGCCGGTTTATTTGCAGTGAGCCCGAAATGAACATTACATCAAATGAAAATGAAAATGCCGGTGATGGAGAAGCATTGTCCATGCAATAGGGCATCTTTTTTTCAACACAGGAAAGTTCACTTTTGGAGGTTATAATCTTTGAGCACACCAAAGATCAAATCAGTAGTAGAAGAAATGGCCCAACCTTACCTCGAAGAGCATGGTTTTGAACTGGTCGATGTCGAGTATGTCAAAGAGGGCAGTAATTGGTTTCTTCGCGTTTTTGTAGACAAAGACGGAGGAATTGATCTGGACGACTGCAGTATGATCAGTGAATATTTGGGTCAAAAGTTGGATGAAAATGACCCTGTTTCTACAGCATATTTTCTGGAAGTGTCTTCACCAGGCGCCGAAAGACCGCTAAAAAAAGCGGAGGACGTTACTAAAGCGGTAGGCAAAAACGTATTCGTTACTACATACGAGCCGATCAACGGCCTGAAGGAATTTGAAGGTCGTTTGCTTTCTTTTGAAGATGGGGAACTCACCGTTCAAAGCGGACAAAAGAAGCATGCTATACCTTATGACAAGGTAGCTGGTGCAAGGCTCGCGATCATATTTTAATTCAGATTTGACTGTTGCTGTTTGACATGTACTACATGTTTTTTTGCCTCGTGTGCCGACCAGTACGCAGGTGCATCATTTGAAAGGGGGAGCAGTAATCCATGAGTATGGATTTTATTGAAGCAATGAACGAGTTGGAAAGAGAAAAGGGGATCAGCAAGGATGTGCTGTTTGAGGCCATTGAAGCAGCCTTGATTTCTAGTTACAAACGGAATTTCAACACCGCACAAAACGTGCGTGTTGATATGAACCGCAACTCGGGAGTCATTAAGGTATATGCCCGCAAGCTGATCGTTGAGGAGGTATTGGATCCTCGCACCGAGATTTCATTGCCTGCGGCTCGTGAGATTAACCCGCATTTTCAGTTGGAAGATATCGCTGAAATTGAAGTTACACCACGTGATTTTGGACGGATTGCTGCACAAACTGCGAAGCAGGTCGTGACCCAGCGTATCCGCGAAGCGGAACGGGGACTGATCTACAACAAGTTTGTGGACAAGGAAGAAGATATTGTAACAGGAACTGTACAGCGCCAAGACCCACGTAACATTTATATTGATCTTGGTAAGGTGGAAGCGGTTCTCCCGTTAGGCGAATTGATGCCTAATGAGAAATTTAGCCATCTGGATCGAATTAAGGCTTATATTACCAAAGTAGAAAACACAACCAAAGGACCGCAAATTATGCTGTCCCGATCACATCCGGGTCTGCTTAAGCGTTTGTTCGAACTCGAAGTGCCTGAAATTTTTGATGGTGTTGTAGAGATTCGTTCCGTAGCGCGTGAAGCAGGCTTCCGTTCTAAAATCGCGGTTCATTCCCGTAACGCCGAGGTGGATCCGGTCGGCTCTTGTGTGGGTCCTAGAGGAACACGTGTACAGACTATTGTGAACGAGCTGCGTGGCGAAAAAATCGACATTGTGCGTTATTCCGATAATGTTGATGAATACGTGGCTAATGCGCTGAGTCCATCCAAGGTGCTCGAAGTGCAGGTGTTTGAAGAAGAGAAAATGGCGCGTGTTATTGTGCCTGATTATCAGCTTTCTCTTGCTATTGGTATCAAAGGACAAAATGCTCGCCTTGCTGCTAAGCTTACGGGTTGGAAAATTGATATTAAGAGTGAAACACAGGCGGAGGAAGAACTCGGCAGACCGAGAACATCCACCGATGAAATGCATCAGGATTCCGTTTCTGTAGATTAAGCGGAGTGTAGGGGGGTTAATGCATGAAACAGAGAAAGATACCTTTGCGCAAATGTGTGGCCTGTCATGAAATGATGCCAAAGAAGCAGTTGATCCGTGTCGTCAAAACCCCTGAAGACGAAGTGTTGATTGACTTGACTGGCAAAAAGTCGGGACGCGGCGCTTACTTGTGCGGCAAAGCCGCCTGCTTCAAGCTGGCTCAAAAGAGCAAGGCACTGGATCGAGCATTGAAGCACTCGGTTCATCCTGATATTTATGAGCAGCTAAGTCGTGATTTTGCTGCCGTCGAGGAAGAATTCCTGGCGGCACAAGGCAGCGTGCAGGATGAATAAGGCGCTGTCTGGATTGGGTCTTGCCATGAGAGCTGGCAAGCTGCTAACAGGTGATGAGATCGTTTATAAAGCGATCAGGTCTTCAGAAGCCAAGCTGGTCATTCTTGCGAAAGATGCTTCAATGAATACTCAAAAGAAATTCCGCGACAAATGCGGGACGTACAAAATCCCCTTAATGATAGGATTTGACCGGGAAAGCTTGGGAAGCAGTATCGGCAAGCCTGAACGGGTTGTGCTGGCTGTGACGGATCAAGGATTCGCGAAATTGATCAAGAAACATACGGGGATAATGTCGGAGGTGGAGTATATTGAGTAAACAAGAAAACAAAGACAAAGTGCGGGTATACGAATACGCCAAATCGTTGAACATGAGCAGCAAAGAAATTATCACCATTCTTAAACGGCTGGATATTCCCGTGAACAACCATATGAGCGTCATGGAACATGATGCCGTAGGTAAAGTGGAAAGTTTTTTTAAGAATATTAAATCCAATGCTGCGGCCAAGCAAGGCGAAGCAGGTACGGTGCAAGTAAGCTCGAATCAGGCCGGTTCAAGCCAGAATAGTAATCATTCAACTGAGCAAACCAAAAATCAACAGGAAAAGCAGGTAAGTATGAATAGGACAAACAACAACCAAAACAGTAACCGAAGCAGCGCTCCAAAAGCGCAAAGCAGTCAGCAGGGCGGTCAAAACCGCAGTCAACAAAGTACTAGCAGACCCACTGGTCAGCAAAGTACACAAAACCGCAGTAATGGTCAACAACAGGGAGGACAACAGCGTCCCGGCGGTAACACAGGTTCGCGTCCTCAAGGTAGCCAAAGCACTAACTCACGCCCTCAGGGAAGTAGTCAGGGTGGTACGGCTGTAAGAACATCATCCTCCACAGGTAGCAACAATGCGAACCGTAGTGGTGGCAACCGTACAGGCAGTAACTCCAACAACGGTGGTAACCGTTCCGGTCAAGGACGTTTTGACGATAACCGTCAAGGCGGCGGACGCGGTGGTAACGGTGGTCGTGGAGGCAATAATCGCGGTGGTAGTAATCGTGGCGGGAAATTTAACAATCGTGGTAAAGGTCAACAACAGGAACGTCGCGAGAAAATCGACAACACGCCAAAGAAAATTATTGTGCGTGGTGAGATGACCGTAGGCGAAACAGCCAAGCTTCTTCACAAGGATGCGTCAGAAGTCATCAAAAAGCTGATTATGCTCGGAACGATGGCGACCATTAACCAGGAACTGGATATGGATACTATCCTCTTGCTTGCCGGAGACTTTGGTGTCGAGGTAGAAGTGAAAATTCCGGTCGAAGAAGATCGTTTTGAAACGGTGGAAGAAAATGATGATCCTGCGGATCTGAAAACACGTCCACCCGTTGTAACGATTATGGGTCACGTCGATCATGGTAAAACAACTTTGCTGGATGCCATTCGCTCGACTAATGTAACTGGTGGCGAAGCTGGCGGTATTACACAGCATATTGGTGCATACCAAGTTGAAATTAACAGCAAAAAAATCACTTTCCTGGATACACCGGGTCACGAAGCCTTTACTGCTATGCGTGCACGTGGTGCTCAAGTGACAGATATGACGATTATCGTGGTTGCAGCTGACGACGGTGTTATGCCTCAGACGGTCGAAGCTATTAACCATGCGAAGGCGGCAGGTCTGCCAATTATCGTAGCTGTGAACAAGATCGACAAACCAGATGCCAACCCGGATAAAGTGAAGCAAGAACTCACTGAATATGAATTGGTACCTGAAGAGTGGGGCGGCGATACGATTTTCGTCAACGTTTCCGCGAAACAAAGAATGGGTCTGGAAGACCTGCTCGAAATGATTCTGCTCGTAGCTGAAGTGAATGAGTACAAAGCGAATCCGAACAAACGGGCACGTGGTACCATCATCGAGGCAGAACTGGATAAAGGCCGCGGTTCTGTGGCTCGTATCCTCGTTCAGAATGGTACACTGAAAGTTGGCGATGCTTTCGTAGCGGGTAACTGCTTCGGACGTGTGCGTGCCATGGTCAACGATAAAGGTCGTCGTCTTAAGGAAGCAGGTCCTTCCACTCCAGTTGAAATTACTGGTTTGACAGAAGTTCCACTTGCTGGCGATCCATTCATGGTGTTTGAGGATGAGCGGAAAGCACGCGCTATTGCTGACAGACGTGCGATCACACAACGCCAATCTGATCTGGGCAGTAATACACGCGTAACACTGGATGACCTGTTCCAACACATCAAGGATGGCGAAATGAAGGATCTGAACGTCATTATTAAAGGTGACGTGCAAGGTTCCGTCGAAGCGTTGAAAGGTTCCTTGAACAAGATTGAAGTCGAAGGTGTGCGCGTTAAAATTCTTCACAGTGGTGCAGGAGCAATCACCGAATCCGATATTATTTTGGCAGCAGCTTCCAATGCTATTGTCATTGGTTTTAATGTTCGTCCGGATAACCAGGCGAAATCTACAGCGGAAGCTGAAAAAGTGGACATTCGTCTACACCGTGTCATTTACAATGTCATTGAAGAAATAGAGCAAGCCATGAAGGGCATGCTGGATCCTGAATATAAAGAAAATGTGATTGGGCATGCTGAAGTACGTAACGTGTTCAAAGTTACTAAAGTCGGTACGATCGCTGGTTGTATGGTGACATCCGGTAAAATTACCCGTTCAGCAGAAGCACGCCTGATTCGTGATGGCATCGTCATTTTTGAAGGTAAAATCGACTCACTGAAACGCTTTAAGGACGACGCAAAAGAAGTTGCCCAAGGTTACGAATGCGGTATTACCCTTGATGGCTATAATGATGTTAAGGAACTCGACATTATTGAAGCGTTCGTCATGGAAACAGTGGAGCGCTAACGGCAGAGAGGTGAGCATCCATGGCTAAAATACGTACAGGTCGGGTTGGCGAGCAGATCAAGAAGGAGCTAAGCCAACTCATCCAAACTGAATTAAAAGACCCCCGCATCGGTTTTATCACGGTAACGGGTGTCGATCTTACAAATGATTTGTCCCAAGCGAAAATATACTTGAGCGTGCTCGGGGATGAAGAACAAAAAAATTCTTCCCTGAAAGCATTGGACAAAGCGAACGGTTATCTTCGTTCTGAACTCGGCAAACGGATACGGCTGCGCCATATTCCTGAGTTGATTTTCAAAATTGACGAATCTATTGCTTACGGCAGTCGAATTGAAAAACTGCTGAGTGATATCGACAAGGATGAAAAATAAAACTTTTAGTTTGTCTGAAGGAACCATGAACTGAATGTAAAGGAGAAGGCAATGCATACCTATGAACAGGCGCTTCAACAAGCGAAGGAATTTATTCTGGAGCATGATGATTACCTGATCGTATCGCATGTACAGCCGGACGGAGACGCAGTCAGCTCCACCGTAACGGTGGGCTGGCTTCTCTCATGTCTGGGGAAGAAATTTACCATGCTGAATGAGGGACCTATTCCCAAGCGCATGGATTTTTTATGGCATGCCGATGAGATTATGGATATGAGCCAGCAACCGCCAGAACGGAAATACAATCGGATCATTTGTGTAGATTGTGCGGATTACCGTCGTGTTGGTTTGACAGAGCAGTTTTTTACGGAGGATGCCATTATTCTGAATATTGATCATCATCCAACAAATGATGCTTATGGTACAGTTAATGTGATTAAGTCGGATGCTGCGGCAACAGCGGAAATTCTTTTTGATCTACTGGAAGAGTTTGCAGTAACATGGGACGTCGAAGTAGCAACGGCTGTATATACAGGGTTACTGACGGATACAGGAGGTTTCCGCTACTCCAACACTTCACCGAAAGTGATGTCTACGGTGTCAAAGCTACTTGCTTACGGTGTAGATGGTCCATCTTTGTCCGAGAAATTGCTCGAAGAGATGACCTTTCCACAAATGAAGGTGCTGACAAAAGCATTGCAAACGCTCACGATGTCGGAGGATGGAAAAGTCGCTTGGGTCGTTGTATCACCTGACGATATGACAGAATGTGGCGCTGTTAATGAGGACTTGGAAGGCATCGTGAATTACCCAAGAAATATTCGTGGTGTTGAGGTAGGCATTTTCTTTAAGGTTATTAATGATCAAGCGGTCAAGGCCAGCTTGAGATCGGCAGGGAATGTAGATGTAGCTGCGCTGGCTCAATCATTTGGAGGCGGTGGACATGTGCGTGCGGCTGGCTGTCGGCTAGAGGGTAAACTGGAAGATATCATTAAGACAGTTGTAGGGCGGGTGAAGTCTGAGCTATGAACTCGATGAAGAAGGAACAGGCAACTTGGGAAGGCGTTCTACCTGTCTATAAACCTGCTGGATTTACCTCTCATGATGTGGTGGCCAAGGCTCGCCGTTTATTAGGTATGAAGCGAATCGGACACACTGGAACGCTTGATCCGCAAGTAACCGGTGTTTTGCCCTTGTGTCTGGGACGTGCCACCCGTGTAGTGGAATACATGCAAGAGCGGCCCAAGGAATATTGGGCTACACTGCGATTAGGCATTGCCACGGATACCGAGGACCTGACTGGGGAAATTACGGCAGAAAGTGAACGTCCAGTAGAGGTGACGGAAGTGGAAGTCAAAGCGGTTCTGAAGCATTTTGTTGGTACGATCTCCCAAGTGCCTCCAATGTACTCCGCGCTAAAAGTGGACGGCAAACGTCTATACGAGCTGGCTCGAGAAGGCAAAACTGTTGAGCGCCAAAGCCGTGAAGTAAGCATTTATGAGTTGGAGATGACGGGATTCGCGGAGACGGAGGCGTATGTGGATATTTCTTTTCGTGCCTTATGCTCCAAAGGTACTTATATCCGTACACTATGTGTTGATATTGGCCGTGAATTAGGATATCCTTCTACGATGGTCAAGCTGGAGCGAACCATGTCTGCGGGAATTCCTGCGGAACGTTGTCTGACTTTCGAAGAGATAGAGCGTTTCGTAGCGGATGGCAGTCTTGGAGAGCGACTTATTACAACGGATCAGGCGATTGACTATATGCCTGAACATTTTGTGGCTGAAGCCAAGGTAACTGCGGCTCTGCAAGGCCAACGCCTGTCGCTGAATATGATTTCACCACCTGTGACGGACAACCAGCCCTTCCGTTTGTATAAAGAGGATAAAACGTTTTTAGGCATATTTGGACGGGATGAATCAGACGCGATTGCTCCCATTAAAGTTTTTTTAAGATTATAGAATTTATAGATTTTCAGGGGAGCTGAACAATTCTATAATCGCAAGAAAAACTTCCGCTAGGCGTGGTCTGGCTTCCGTGAATTACGTCGATAGACGTTTTTCTTACCTTGAATTGTGCTATAATTTTGACGAAGTTAGTCAAATGATGTGAAATGCAGGTGAATTAATAATGGTTACCGTATCGTTATCTTATCCATTGAGTGATGAGCTTTTGCAGCAATGGGGACGTACACAGGTCACGGCGATCGGTCAGTTTGATGGTCTTCATCTTGGACACGCAAGCGTGATACGCGAGGCCGTTGCGCTGGCTCGTGAACAGCAAATGCCGGTATCTGTCATGACATTTCACCCTCATCCGAAGGAAGTCATGAAAAAAGGCGATTATGAAGGTTATTTAACACCGCTTGCGGACAAGCAGACTATTCTGGCTGATATGGGTGTGGATGTACTTTATATTTTGAGTTTTAACGAAGAATTTTCCAAGGTCAGCCCTGAGGCGTTTATGAGCGACGTGCTGCTTCCATTGCAAATTCGAACAGCGGTAGTAGGCTTTGATTTTCGGTTTGGCCACCGGGGAGCAGGGCATGAGAATACACTTCGGACGCTGGGGGGAAAGCTGATGTCTGTGCACACCGTACCACCGTTCGAACTGGATGGGGACAAGGTGAGCAGCTCTGGAATTCGCCGTGCTTTACAGACTGGGGATCTAGCGCATGTCTCTCGCTGGTTGGGACGTCCTTATCGTATCCAGGGTACTGTAATGGATGGGGAGAAGCGTGGACGTACGATCGGTTTTCCGACCGCTAATCTCAAACTGAATGATACTTACGTGATTCCGATCAAGGGTGTATACGCTGTACGAGCACTAGTAGGTGATCGTTGGATAAACGGTGTAATGAATGTAGGGGTTAAGCCTACTTTCCATGAAGGTGTGCTGAATCCGTCGTTTGAGGTACATCTATTTGATTTTAATCAGCAAATTTATGGAGAGTCTGTACTTGTGGAGCTTCACCACTACATCCGTCCTGAACGCAAATTCTCTTCGGTGGATGAGCTGATCGACCAAATTGGCAATGACGCACAAACGGCTAAAAAGCTGTTAGGCTAATTTATTTACATAAGACAGGCGCTGTGTTATACTGACTTATGTTGTGTAAACAACGATGAACCTTAGCTTGGTTGTCCGCTTTCACCGGCGGCTACGAGGCTAATGGCGATTATAATGAAGGAGGTGAACAGGATGGCATTGACTCAAGAGCGTAAACAGCAATTGATCGAGGAGTACAAAACTCATGAATCCGATACAGGATCACCAGAGGTACAAATCGCTATCCTTACTGAAAACATCGTCAACTTGCAAAGTCACTTTCGTTCGCACAAGAAAGACCATCACTCCCGCCGCGGGTTGTTGAAAATGGTCGGTCAGCGTCGTAAACTTTTGGCTTACCTGAAGAAGACTGATGTTAAACGTTACAGTGCGTTGATCGAGCGTCTCGGACTGCGTCGTTAATTTTCAGACATGTAATGAGAAAAGAAGCCTGGTTGTTCACCGCTTGTCCCTGCTAAGGCGACGGCGGACAGCAGCCGGGTTCTTTTTTGAAATGAGGAATCTTTTTTTGAATTACATATCCTGGTTTGCCTGCGAGCTTCTTATGAATAAGATCTGCGCAGGAAATACTGAATATGTATAGAACTTTTACAATGAAATGAAATGGAGGGATACCATGGAGCAACGCGTAGAAATGCAGCTCGGCGGAAGAAAGCTGGTGCTGGAAACAGGACGTCTTGCGAAACAAGCCAATGCGGCAGTTAAAGTGAGCTACGGAGAAACAGTTGTGCTTTGTACCGTGACCGCTTCCCGTGAGCCGAAAGATTTGGATTTTTTTCCCCTGACCGTAAACTATGAGGAAAGATTGTATGCTGTGGGGAAAATTCCTGGCGGATTTATTAAACGTGAAGGACGTCCGAGTCAAAAAGCGATTTTGTCCAGCCGTTTGACTGACCGTCCAATTCGCCCATTGTTCCCGGAAGGTTTCCGGAATGATGTACAGGTGTTGAACCTGGTTATGAGTGTCGATCAGGATTGCGAACCTGAAATTGCAGCAATGATCGGAACCTCGGCAGCACTTAGCATTTCGGATGTACCTTTTAATGGGCCAATCGGTGGAGTCGCTGTAGGACGTGTAGACGGACAATTTGTGATTAACCCGGATATTGCACAGCAGAATGCAAGCGACATGTACCTGGTTGTAGCCGGAACGAAAGATGCCATCATGATGGTAGAAGCCGAAGGCAATGAGATTCCAGAGGAAGTTATGCTGGAAGCCATTATGTTCGGTCATGATGAGATTAAGAACATTGTGGCAGTCATTGAACAATTGGTGCAAGTAGCAGGTAAAGAGAAAATGCAGGTTAAACTGCATGCTGTTGATGAAAAAGTGAACAGTGAAGTACGTGCTTATGCAGCTGAACGTTTAATGGAAGCTGTTAAAATTGCAGAAAAACATGCCCGTCAAGAGGCGATTGATGCAGTCAACGAAGAGACAGTTGCCCATTTTGAAGCACAATACATAGAGACACCAGAGCTTTTGAGCGACGTGAGCGAAGTTCTCTATGATATCGTCAAGGAAGAAGTACGTCGTCTGATCACGCATGATAAAGTGCGTCCTGATGGTCGTAAGCTTGACGAAATTCGTCCGATTGAAAGCGACACTAGCATCTTGCCGCGTACTCATGGTTCGGGCTTATTTACACGCGGTCAAACGCAAGCACTTAGCATTTGTACACTTGGTGCATTGGGTGATGTGCAAATTTTGGACGGTATTGATCTGGAAGAAACAAAACGCTTTATGCATCATTACAATTTCCCGCCATTCAGCGTAGGGGAGGCTCGTCCTTTGCGTGCGCCAGGTCGTCGTGAAATCGGACATGGTGCTCTTGGTGAACGTGCGCTTTCCAAAGTAATTCCTTCCGAAACTGAATTTCCATACACCATCCGTCTGGTTTCCGAGGTACTGGAATCGAATGGTTCGACTTCACAAGCTAGTATTTGTGCAAGTACACTGGCTATGATGGATGCAGGTGTACCAATTAAAGCTCCGGTTGCAGGTGTAGCGATGGGATTGATCAAGGATGGAGATCATGTCTCCGTATTGACTGATATCCAAGGTATGGAAGATCACCTGGGCGATATGGACTTTAAAGTTGCTGGTACTGCGGAAGGCGTAACTGCCATTCAAATGGATATTAAAATTAACGGTATTGACCGCCAGATTTTACAGGATGCGCTCAAGCAAGCTAAAGAAGGACGCTTGTTCATTCTTAGCAAAATGATGGAAGCGATCCAGAAGCCACGTGAGCAGTTGTCTCCGTATGCTCCAAAAATTATGACGATGCACATTAACCCGGACAAAATCCGTGATGTTATTGGAGCTGGTGGTAAAATCATCAACAAAATCATCGAAGAAACCGGCGTGAAAATCGATATTGAACAAGATGGTCGTGTGTTCATCGCTTCCACAAATCAAGAGATGAATGAAAAAGCACGTTCCATTATTGAGGGTATCGTAAAGGAAGTCGTGGTCGGTGAGATTTACATCGGTACAGTAAAACGGATTGAGAAATTCGGTGCATTTGTTGAAATTTTACCAGGTAAAGATGGTCTGGTTCATATTTCTCAACTGTCTACTGAGCGAGTAGCCAAAGTTGAAGATGTAATTGCTATTGGGGATACAATTACGGTGAAAGTAACCGAAATTGATCAACAAGGTCGTGTCAATCTGTCCCGTAAGGCTGTTCTGACAGCAGAAGCACCTGCAAAATCCTAGGACCTGCATGTTGCAGACTAGAAAGACAGGAGTCGCTTTTCGTATTAACAGTACAAGGGATTTGAATAGCATTGTTTAAGCTTTTGGAAAGAGGCAGAGCTACGTTTCTGGCTCTTTTTTCATACATATGCACAAGCTGCGCCAAAGTGGGCTTTTAGAGGCTACTGCGTCATAGTTCTTGTCCTCTCCGCATACAATGTGGACAAACGGGCGGGGGGATGAAGGAATTATGAGTAGGGCAAAACGAGCAGTGTGGGTGGTAGCCAGTTTAGCCATCACACTGGTAGTCGGACAGTTTAGCGGGGTTCGTGACTTCGCTGATCAATTAAGCAATGGAGACGTTACAGGAGTTGGGGAGCCTAAAGTTGAAACAACGATGGCGATGGCGGCTTTACCCGATAATGCGCTTATGCAGCGACTAAGAACAGAAGCAGCCCGTCAGCGGCGGGAGCCAGTTGATGCCAAGATCGACAGGGTATGGAAGGCTATTCCAGGCTATAACGGGCTGGAGGTGGATTTGGATGCTACCTATCGCAAAGCGATTGCATCTCCGGATCGACCCATTCAATATGTATATC
The DNA here is from genome assembly GCF_054602585.1 of Paenibacillus sp. SEL3. Taxonomy (NCBI): domain Bacteria; kingdom Bacillati; phylum Bacillota; class Bacilli; order Caryophanales; family Paenibacillaceae; genus Paenibacillus; species Paenibacillus sp. SEL3. Next base: position 5,372,710 of record NZ_CM137725.1, read on the forward strand.
GGCAATTGGCACCTAAAATACATTTAAATCAGCTTGGTAATGTTCCAATTTACAGGGGGAACCCCGAAAAGCCGATGGTATCCCTCATGATCAATGTAGCATGGGGGAATGAATTTATCCTGCCGATACTGAACACGCTGGATCAGGAAAAGGTCAAGGCTACATTTTTTCTTGATGGAAGTTGGTTGAAAAAAAATCCAGATCTCGCCAAGGAGATCCAAAAAAGAGGGCATGAGCTTTCAAATCATGCTTACTCTCATCCGAATATGAGCCGTCTGAGTCGGGCCAGAGCCACACAAGAAATTGAAAAGACTCAAGTACTTCTCCAAGAAACTTTGGGTATCAAAAATTACTGGTTTGCCCCTCCTTCGGGTGATTTTAATCAGCAAACGGTGGATATAGCAGCAGAAAGTGGGCTCAAAACAGTGTTGTGGACATTGGACACAGTAGATTGGAGACATCCGTCACCAGAATCGGTGATTAACAAAATCAGTAGTAAGGTAGAATCAGGCTCCCTGATATTAATGCACCCAACAGATTCCTCAGCGGCTGCTCTCAAAGGCATGATCCATACCATTCGTAGTAAGGGACTTATGCTCGGAACTGTCAGTCAGACGCTTTCCCCTGATCGGCAACTACCTGTTCCGGTTGAGTGAACGTCTTTTTTCTGTTAGGATTGAACATTATGGCTAAGTATGCAATTCAGTTTAGGAGGGCCAATCGTGGAAAGAATTCAACTCAAAAACGGCCTAAGAGTGGTCATTGAAAAAATTCCAACCGTGCGTTCAGTTTCTTTCGGCATCTGGGTTAAAACTGGCTCCCGGAATGAAACGCCGGACAATAGCGGTATCTCTCATTTTATCGAACACATGCTTTTCAAAGGAACAGAGCGTTTTAACGCTAAGGAAATCGCTGAGCAATTCGATGCCATCGGAGGAAATGTTAATGCTTTTACTTCGAAGGAATATACATGCTATTATGCCAAAGTGTTGGATGAGCATCTACCGATCGCAGTTGATGTGCTGTCTGATATGTTTTTTAATTCCAAACTAGATCAGGAAGAATTGGCAAAAGAGAAGAATGTGATTTTGGAGGAAATCTCCATGTATGAGGATACACCGGATGATATGGTGCATGATCTTGTATCTCGCGCCGCCTATGGTGAACATCCACTGGCTTATCCTATTCTCGGAACCGAAGATCACCTGCTTGCTATGGATAGCTCACATCTCAGCCATTACATGAGGGAACATTATACAATCGACAATACGGTTATCAGTGTGGCTGGTAATGTTGACGATCGCTTGGTAGAATTGTTGGAGCGACATTTTGGACATTTTGACAATCATGGAACTGTTTCGCCGCTGACAGTACCTGCGTTTAACGGTGAACTGTTGTATCATGAGAAAGCAACGGAGCAAAATCATATTTGTTTATCCCTACCTGGATTTGCAACGGGTGACGAACTCCAGTATGCTATGGTTTTGCTGAATAACGCGATCGGCGGCGGCATGAGTTCACGTTTGTTTCAAGAAATTCGGGAAAAGCGTGGGCTTGCTTATTCGGTCTATTCCTATCATAGCTCCCATGCGGACAGTGGCATGTTCACGATCTATGCAGGTACGGCTCCTAAACAAACAAAGGACGTGCTGGATTTGACGTTGGAGCTTTTACGAGATGTGGCTGTCAACGGTTTAGACGCTAATGAGCTTCGTAAAGGTAAAGAGCAATTAAAAGGAAGTTTGATTTTAAGCCTTGAAAGTACAGGTAGCCGGATGAATCGGCTTGGAAAAAATGAATTAATGCTTGGTCAGCATTATACGCTGGATCAAATGATCGAACATATCGAGCAAGTGACGGCGAATGATGTGAACAAAGTGCTGGATCGGATGTTCTCGGAGCCGTTTGCCCTGTCGATGGTGGGAGCGAGTGATTCAGCGGTAAAGGATATGAGGAGGGACTATTTTGTTAACTTACGTGGAAATTAACAGACTCGCGGGCAATGAAGATATTGAGCTGCCCCGCAAGATGTCAGAGCTTGCATCAGGGTTTGACTTGTATGCAGCAATACAGGAAAATCTGGTACTGGAACCCGGCAAACGTTGCCTCGTTCCAACCGGATTTGCAATAGCTATGCCGGCGGGATTGGAGGCACAGATCCGTCCGCGAAGTGGACTGGCTCTTAAGCATGGTATTACTTGTCTCAATACACCGGGAACAATTGATGCGGATTATCGTGGGGAGATTAAGGTACTTCTTATTAATTTGGGCGACGAATCATTCACGATTACGCGCAATGAGCGAATTGCACAAATGGTATTTCAAGTTGTACCTGAGGTAGAGCTGAAACAAGTAGACCAATTATCTGAAACAGTGCGTGGTGCTGGAGGCTTTGGTCATACAGGACGCTGAGGCAATGGTTGGTTTAAAATGACGAATATCTATTTTGTAAAAGCTTCGTATTTACTTGCTTAAGAGTATGTATGCATTTAAAGGTCGACTCATAAAGAGGCGGCTTTTTTTTGTGTTTTTTCACCCCTTTCCGGGCACTCGCATAGACTAAAAGCATATCGTGTCTCGGAAAGGAGTGATCCGGATGCTAACAGGAATACGCGTCGTTGTTTTGGGTGGCGATGCTAGGCAGCTTGAGGTAATCCGTAAATGTGTGGACATGGATGCTACCGTCAGTGTGGTCGGTTTTGACAAGCTTGAAGTACCACTCAAAGGAGTGACACTAGAACCACTGTCTGTCAAGCTGCTGGAATCGTCAGATGCATTGATTTTGCCGGTGGTGGGATGCGATGAGGAAGGCAACGTAAATGCACTTTTCGGAGCACAGAAGCTTCAGTTCCTGAATGAGCATGCTGCTGCTCTTCCACCTCATTGTATTGTATATACAGGAATGGCGCGGACGTACTTAAAAGAAATTTGTACCAGACATGAGTTAAAGCTGGTAGAGCTGCTGGAGAGAGATGATGTGGCCATATACAACTCTATACCTACGGCCGAAGGCGCACTGATGATGGCCATTCAGCATACTGATTTTACGATTCACGGTGCAGATTGTATGGTTCTAGGCATGGGACGGACTGGATTTACCATGGCAAGGGCACTACAGGGATTGGGAGCTAGAGTGAAGGTTGGAGTACGGCGGGCAGAGGATGCAGCGAGAGCCGTGGAAATGGGTTGGAAGCCTTTTATGACAAGGGATTTAGCGCATGAGACAAAGGGAGTTGACTTGATTTTTAATACGATACCCTCTATGATTATCACAGCGCAAATCCTGTCTAAATTGCCATTGAGCACCGTGATTATAGATCTTGCTTCCGCCCCGGGCGGATGTGATTTCCGTTATGCGGAAAAGCGTGGAATCAAGGCTATGCTTGCCCCTGGTCTTCCCGGTATTGTTGCTCCCAAAACTGCTGGTGCCATTATAGCGAATACGCTGGTGCAGTTGTTAATGGAAGATAATCCTGATCGGGGGGATGCACAATGAGTTGGCAAGGGAAAACAGTAGGTTATGCAATTACAGGCTCACATTGCACATTTGAAGAGGTAATGCCTGTTATACAGCGCTTTGTTGATGAGGGTGCAAAGGTCGTCCCTATTATATCCAATACAGTGCTAACAACGGATACTCGCTTTGGTACTTCGCAAAGTTGGCAAAAACAGTTGAAAGATATAACAGGGAATGATATCATTTCTACAATTGTGGAGGCTGAGCCACTGGGTCCCTCCCAAATACTCGATGTGCTGGTGATTGCACCTTTGACGGGGAATTCGATGAGTAAGTTAGCGAATGCGATGACAGACAGTCCGGTTTTGATGGCTGCCAAGGCGCAATTGCGCAACGGCCGTCCACTTCTTTTAGCCATATCTACTAATGATGGACTGGGCCTAAATGCTGCCAATATCGCCAAATTACTCGTAGCCAAAAATATCTTTTTTGTACCGTTCGGACAGGACAATCCAGTTAAAAAGCCGAACTCGCTTGTAGCTAACATGGAGTTGATTCCGGAGGCTGCTTATGAAGCATTGCAGGGCAAACAGCTTCAGCCGATGATTGTGGAACGCAAGACCCCATGAAGTATTATAGTTAACTGCTGAGCATCCCTCGCCTAGAAGATGATTCGATATTGTATCGGGTCTAATTTCTTGTTGGCGGTGGATGCTTTCAGAATAAAAAATGGTTTTTTAGTCGAGAAGGGGAGATATACCAGATGAGCAATAGAAAGTTTAATGTAGCTGTCGTTGGAGCGACAGGCGCTGTAGGAGAACAGATCGTAAATCTGCTGGAAAAACGGGATTTTCCTGTGGACAAAATCAAATTTCTTTCTTCGCCTCGTTCTGCCGGCACGTTAATTAGCTTTAAAGGTCAGCAAATTCCAGTAGAGATTGCTACCCCCGACAGCTTTGAGGGAATCGACATTGCTTTGTTTAGTGCAGGTGGAGACGTAAGTAAGGAATTGGCGCCGCATGCTGTTCGTCATGGGGCAGTTTGCATTGATAACACCAATGCATTCCGAATGGATCCGACAGCTCCTCTTGTAGTGCCTGAGGTGAACAGCGACAAAATTGCTGAGCATCAAGGCATTATTGCGAACCCGAACTGCTCCACCATTCAGATGGTAGCTGCTTTGAAACCATTATATGATCAGTATGGCATTTCTCGTATCATAGTATCCACATACCAGGCCGTTTCCGGGGCTGGAAGCCGAGCTATTGATGAATTGAATCGTCAAAGCGCAGCGATTCTTAACGGTGATGAAGTTCAGCCTGATCTGTTGCCAGTAGGCTCGTTGCCAGTAAAACATCAGATTGCTTTCAATGCTATTCCGCAAATTGATAAATTCCAGGACAATGGTTATACACTGGAAGAAATGAAAATGGTACGTGAAACGAAAAAAATACTGGGTGACGAATCTGTGGACGTAACAGCAACGTGTGTACGTATTCCTGTTGTATATGGTCACTCGGAATCTGTATATGTAGAACTTAAAAAAGATTATGATTTAGAAGAAATCCGTAATTTGCTGGCTTCAGCACCGGGAGTAACACTAGTGGACGATCCTGCTGCTCAGCTTTATCCACTGGCATCTGAAGCTGCAGGAAAACCTGACGTATTTGTGGGGCGTGTACGCCGTGATTTGGGCAATAGCCGTGGATTGAATTTGTGGGTCGTATCCGACAATCTACTCAAAGGAGCGGCATGGAACGCGGTGCAAATCGCGGAAATTATTGCTGCAAACGCGGAGTAACGTTCCAATATGGGGGAAAAATAATGGGTATTTTGGTGCAAAAATTTGGAGGAACCTCGCTTTCCACACCTGAAGCACGTAAACTTGTGTTGGCACATGTGAAGAGGGAGCTGGAACAAAATCTTCAATTGGTTGTTGTTGTGTCGGCCATGGGGAGAAAAGGAGAGCCTTATGCCACCGACACGCTGCTGGATTGGGCGGTGTCTAACGGCGATAGTCTGCCAAAGCGCGAACGGGATTTATTGCTGTGCTGTGGTGAAATTATTTCTGCTGCTACATTATGCAGCCTGATGGAGAAGGAAGGTATTCCTGCTACAGTGCTAACTGGGGCACAGGCGGGCTTTATTACGGATGATCAATACGGCAATGCTCGTATTTTGGATATAAAGCCAGACCGTGTTGTTGAAGAGTTGAACCAAGGCAGAGTTGTCATTGTGACAGGTTTTCAGGGACAAACAGCAGACGGTGATATGACTACCTTGGGTCGGGGAGGCAGCGATACGTCAGCTACTGCTCTAGGTGCTGCTCTACATGCGGATATGGTTGATATTTATACGGATGTGAATGGTATATTGACCGCCGATCCGCGCATTGTGGAAAACGCAAAGCCGCTTACACATGTTAGCTATACGGAGATTTGTAATATGGCTCATCAGGGAGCAAAGGTTATCCATCCTCGTGCTGTTGAAATCGCCATGCAGGCTAATATCCCGGTCCGTGTTCGCTCTACCTTCTCCGAAGGAGAAGGTACGTTAGTTACCCATCCGGAAGGCTTTAAAGACGTGCAGGCAGACATCGTAGACCGTTTCGTGACCGGTATTGCGTATGTTGGCAATGTCACTCAGATTAATGTTGAATTAAAGCCGGGTATGGAGCACTTGCAATTACAAGTGTTCAAATCTATGGCTGAACATGGAATCAGCGTTGATTTTATTAATGTAACGCCATCGGGGGCAGTTTATACTGTGTTCGATTATGATGGAAGCAAAGCGGTTGAAGTATTGAACGGGTTGGGTCTAGAACCTAAGATACTGGCCGGATGTGCTAAAGTTTCTGTCATAGGCGGTGGTATCAACGGGGTACCGGGCATTATGGCGACGATTGTGGAGGCATTGGCAGAATCAGACGTACAGATCCTTCAATCCGCAGATTCCAACACGACGATCTGGGTACTTGTTAAAAAAGAAGATATGGTGCAGGCTGTACGCGCATTGCATAATAAATTTGAACTCCATCAATAGGTGCATGGTCCGTGCTCGGATTTGCAAAAAGGAGGCAGCATGGTGAACTTCGGCAGATTGATTACCGCGATGGTGACACCTTTTGATCAGCAAGGAGAGATTGACTGGACTGCATTGTCCTCGTTGATTGATTATTTAATAGAAGAACAGCATTCAGAGTCACTTGTTGTATCTGGAACAACAGGAGAGTCTCCTACCCTGAGCGATGATGAGAAAATCAAGTTGTTTGCTTTTGTTGTAGAAAAAGCAGCTGGACGATGTAAAATTATTGCCGGGACTGGCAGCAACAATACGCGTCACTCCATTCATCTTACCCGTGCCGCGGAGCAGGCAGGAGCAGATGGTGTTCTACTGGTAGTGCCATATTATAATAAACCGAATCAGGAAGGGATGTATCAGCATTTCGAAAGTATTGCAAACTCCACATCCCTTCCAGCTATACTGTATAATGTTCCAAGCCGTACTGGAGCGAGTCTAACAGCTGAAACAACGCTGCGTCTTGCACAAATTCCAAATATTGTGGGAACCAAAGAATGTGCATCACTTGCGCAGGTTACACAGATTGCAGCGGCAGCGCCAGAGGGTTTTTTGGTTTATTCCGGGGATGATGCTTCTGGGTTGCCTGCTATGGCTGTAGGTGCTTATGGTATTATCAGCGTAGCGAGCCATGTGGTAGGTGCTGAAATGAAGCAGATGATCGATTCACTTGTAGGAGGACACTCGCAGGAGGCAGCAAAGTTGCATCAGCAGTTGTTCCCGATTTTCAAGGGTTTGTTTGGCTGTCCTCATCCTCTGCCTAATCCAGTGGCAGTAAAATATGCATTGGAATTACGAGGGATTAGGGTTGGTTCGGTTCGGTTGCCGCTCATTCCTCCAACTGAGGATGAGGCGGAATTTATTAAGAAATTATTTACCCGCTAAAGACAAATAGGAATGTAGGATATTAATTAATACTAAGGAGTAACCTTGTTAAGGGCAGTCGGTAGGTACAAAACCGATAGAGTTTATTGTCTGACAAGGTCCTCCAGCATGAAGGACGTTCTTATAGGACGTCCTTTTTGCTGTGCTTTTAACCATGCATATAGATAAAATGACAGATACTAATGGTTTGAGACGGCAATGGGAAACCTAGCGTAACGAACAGGATGACTTGTTTTTTCGTATTTTAATCATGTATAATGGGGTCAAGTGACTGGGTGCGGTATTTTTTTGAAAATTAAATAACAAATCAAGGTACGACGTCCAACTACCATAGGAGGTTTAGATTCATTTGTCTAAAAAAACAAACAACGATAAATTGATGATTTTCGCTTTGGGCGGCGTCGGTGAAATCGGGAAAAATATGTATGTCGTTCAATACGGCAATGACATTGTCGTGGTGGATTCCGGTCTGAAATTCCCGGAAGAGGACATGCTGGGCATTGATATCGTTATTCCTGATATTTCCTACCTTACAGAGAACCGCGACAAAGTAAGAGGCATTGTGCTGACTCATGGTCACGAGGACCATATCGGCGGTTTGCCTTACGTGTTGAAACATTTGAATGTACCAGTATATGGTACCAAATTGACGCTGGGATTGGTGGAAAACAAGCTGAAGGAAGCGAATCTGCTTGGTGAAACCAAACGTATTTTGATCAATGCTGATTCCGAAATCAAGCTGGGTTCCACACTAAAAGCAACCTTCTTCAGAACCAACCATAGTATTCCAGATTCTGTAGGTGTATGTATTGATACTCCTGAAGGCGCTGTTGTTCATACAGGTGACTTCAAATTTGACCATACTCCGGTGAACGGACAATATGCAGATTTGCAGCGTATGGCTGAAATTGGCACACGTGGCGTACTGGCTCTTTTGTCAGACAGTACGAATGCCGAGAAACCGGGCTTTACACCTTCGGAAAAGAGCGTTGGTATTGTGCTGGAAGACATTTTCCGCAAGTCGAGACAGCGTGTGGTCGTAGCCACTTTTGCTTCTAACGTACATCGTATTCAGCAGGTAATTAATGCTGCTGAAGCAACGGGACGTAAAGTAACAGTTATTGGTCGAAGCATGGTTAATGTCGTAGGCATTGCTTCGGACTTGGGCTATTTGGAAATTCCGGATGGAATGCTGATTGAGCCTGAAGAAGTTGGCAAAATGTCAGCGGACCGTGTAGTTATTCTCTGCACAGGCAGTCAGGGCGAACCGATGTCCGCTTTGACAAGAATGGCTCGTTCCACACATCGAAAGGTTGACATTCTTCCAGGGGATTCAGTCATCATTGCAGCTACTCCGGTACCGGGTAATGAAAAATACGTTGGACGCACAATTGATGAACTGTTCCGTCTGGGTGCCAATGTATATTACAGCGCAGCTAATCCAGGTATTCACGTTTCTGGACACGGAAGCCAGGAAGAACTTAAGCTGATGCTGAATCTGATGAAACCAAAGTTCTTCTTGCCAATTCATGGTGAGTTCAGAATGCAACGTCGTCACGCCCTTCTTGCTGAAGGCGTAGGTATTGAGCCTGAAAATATCTTCATCACGGATATCGGTGAAGTCATTGAAATTCAGAATGGCGGAGCACGCAGAGCTGGTAAAGTTACAGCAGGTAACGTACTGATCGATGGACTAGGCGTAGGGGATGTAGGAAATATCGTATTGCGCGACCGTAAATTGCTGTCACAGGACGGTATTTTGGTGGTGGTTGTCACGCTGAGCAAGCAAGACGGAACGATTAAATCGGGTCCAGATATCATTTCCCGCGGTTTCGTTTATGTCCGTGAATCGGAAGGTTTGCTTGATGAAGCGAATCGTATTGTCTCAAGTACACTGCATAAGCTCATGAGTGAAAATGTAAATGAATGGGCTTCCCTCAAGACAAATGTCAAGGATGCACTGGGTCGCTTCTTGTATGAGCAAACTCGTCGCAGACCGATGATCCTGCCAATTATAATGGAAGTGTGATTCAATTGAAATTTGTTCAAAAACCTGAATTAAAAACTTAAGTCACAGGCACACAGTCGCCTCTCTTCCCGCAGGAAATATTGGACGGTTTCCGCGGAAGGAGAGGCTTTTTTGATTTTTCGGGGTAAGGAAAAGCATGGGGGTAGGTATAAAATATTCCATTTACATCCCATACTATAGGGTGACTACGGGTCATATAGATGCGTAAAGCGAAAGGAAGATCACCCATATGGAACAATACAGCAATCTATCATCTGGCAACGAGGAAACGGAAACGCCAGATCAACCAGAAATTGGGCAAAGACCCGCGTTACCTGCTATGGAGGCTTTGCAGCAACTGGGTCAAACCTCCATGCCTGGAGGCGAGTCCAATATTTTTTGCATGACGATTATCGGTCAGATTGAAGGGCATCTCATTTTACCGCCTCAAAACAAAACGACAAAATATGAGCACATTATTCCCCAACTGGTAGCGGCAGAACAAAATCCTCGTATCGAAGGATTAATGATTTTGCTGAATACAGTTGGTGGTGATGTAGAGGCAGGACTGGCTATTGCTGAAATGATCGCATCGATGAGTAAACCAACGGTGACCATTGTGATAGGCGGGGGGCATAGCATCGGTGTGCCGATTGCTGTGTCTTCCACTTATTCCTACATTGCGGAGAGTGCGACGATGACCATTCATCCTATTCGTATGAGCGGCCTGGTCATTGGAGTCCCACAGACTTTTGAATATATGGAAAAAATGCAGGAACGTGTCGTACGCTTTGTCGTTTCTCATTCTCGTATTACAGAAGAGCAGTTTAAGGAATTGATGTTTAAAACCGGTGAGTTAAACCGCGATATTGGTACAGCGGTTGGGGGAGCCGATGCAGTGAAGTATGGATTGATGGACGCGGTTGGAGGGATCGGAGAGGCTTTAAAACAGCTGAACACCATTATTGAAACGCGGCGTCAGCAAAACGGGAACGCTGGGATCCAACAGCAGGCTCCGTATGCTCCTTTTATTCCCAGTGCCACAGGAACTCCTACAGAGACACTGTCAGGGGAGCATAGCGGGGAGCTATCTCAATGACATTATATACTGTAATGCCAATGGAAATGGTGTGGCAAGGGATGTGGAAAGAGGCTGAGGAGCTTGCAGAGGTTCGAGTAGACGGTCTACTTATGCAGGTACAGCCGCTTGAAAGTCGTCGGGGGATCATTGTACGGTTGTTGGACTGCCCGCTGGAAGCCTACCTGAATCCGCGTTATGGACCCGGTCAAGTCATCGAATGGTCGTAAAAGGTGTCGAATAGTATAGAAATCGGTCATTTACTGCTGAAAAAGAACATATGTGCGGATACCGGGTGACGTGGTATAATATTCTTCTGGGGGGTGACCTTGTATGTCCAGAAGAAGAAAAAGAAAAAAGAAAGCCGCATTTGGCGGAGTTCTAAAATTTGAAATTTACGGCATTGTGCTGATTACATTAGCGGTCATTTCGTTATCGGGTGAAGCGGCAGTTGGTCGGTCGCTATCCAAGATGTTTGGGCTCGTATTGGGGAAATTCTATTTTGTTATCCCTCTGATTGGCATTTATTATGGTCTGATGGTGATGATTCACCGCAAGTGGCCGAACCAGTGGAACTCGCGTAAAACGGGTTTGCTCCTGTTGGTATTTGCCTTTACACTTATGAGTTCTATTTCATCTATGGAGCAGCGTTTGGGGCCGATCAACGCGCTTCAGCCGGGCGGAGTGATGACCCAGATACATATAGATATGCGCGAGCAGTTGCTGTCGCCTGATCAGCAGGGCCATTCCTCAATGCTGAACAAGGATATCAGCGGGGGTTACGTAGGCGCGTTGCAGCTTACTGTTCTGTTGTGGCTGTTTGGTCTCACGGGAGCTAAACTGATCATGATTGTTATGTTCGTCATTTGTTTCATGCTGATGACTCAACTGTCCTATGTGGATTTGGTGCGGATTGTAAAGACCAAGCTGCTAGCAGCTGGGGGAAGTGTGCGCAAAAAGTGGACTGGTAAAGCTACTCCGCTTTCGGCATCTAGCAAAGGTAATGGAAATAGAAAGATCAAGTCTGAGCCGATTCCTGCCTATGAGGAAGACATGGATGATGACTTTGACGAAATGCAGCCTCCTGCACGCAAACAACCGATTTTCTTTCAGTTGTTTGGTCTTAAGAATTCAGATAAAGCGGACAAGGAAGAGCATTCCGTCGATGAGGATGAGCATGATTTTCCATATGAAGCTGAGGACGCGCAGGCCCAGTGGAGAAATGGCAACCAGAGTGAAGAGCTGTCTGACGTAGTCGAACACGCTGAGCAGGAAGCTGCAATTCCGGTAAAAAGGTCGCCGATTATTAGGGATTTCTTCGAACAAGTAAAGCATGAGGAAAGAAGAACGGAAGCTGAATTTGGAGAGTCCCTGACAGGGGCAGAGCAGACGACTTCCATTATTGACGAACCCCTGGATGATGACTTTATGGGTGCCAATGCGAATAAGGATATGGATGATTCGACTACGATTCAGGGGACATTAGAAGGTGCTCAGGGACAAGCTCAGACGATTGCAACTGGGGTGGCAGGCGAAGAGGTTGAAGGTACCCATACAGCTATCCCGGCTCCGCCGCCGCCTAAACCGTACAAGCTACCATCGTTTCGTTTGCTTGCTAAACCACAAAATGCAGGCAAAGGTATGGGACAAAAGGATTATATGCAAACGGCACGCAAACTGGAAGCAACGCTGGAAAGCTTCGGTGTGCGGGCGAAGGTGCTGGAGGTTGTCCGTGGCCCTGCCGTAACACGTTATGAAATTCAGCCGGACATTGGAGTGAAGGTCAGCCGTATTGTGAGTCTGACGGATGACATTGCGCTTGCGCTTGCTGCCAAAGATATCCGTATGGAGGCTCCAATTCCTGGCAAATCTGCTATCGGAATTGAGGTTCCGAATAATGAAGTTTCCATTGTAACGATGCGTGAGGTAATGGAGACAACCGTTTTCCAGGAGTCAGCTTCCAGCTTGTCTATTGCATTCGGACGTGATATTGCAGGACAGACGATTGTCGGTAATTTGGCCAAGATGCCCCATCTGCTTGTAGCTGGGGCAACAGGTTCGGGTAAATCAGTGTGTATCAATGGGATCATCACGAGTATTTTGTACAAAGCAAAGCCGGATGAGGTCAAATTTTTGATGGTCGATCCTAAAATGGTGGAGTTGAACGTGTACAACGGAATCCCACATTTGTTGGCTCCGGTCGTGACTGATCCAAAGCGTGCCTCACTTGCATTGAAGAAAATTGTAGTTGAAATGGAAAAAAGGTATGAGTTATTTTCCAAATCAGGAACCCGTAATATTGAGGGATACAATAATTTGATGAAAGATAACCCGGATGCATTTCTGCCTTACATCGTCGTTATTGTGGACGAGTTGGCAGATTTAATGATGGTAGCTGCGGGAGATGTGGAGGATGCGATTGCACGACTTGCCCAAATGGCGCGCGCAGCAGGCATCCACCTTATCATTGCAACGCAAAGACCTTCGGTTGACGTAATTACCGGGGTAATTAAAGCCAATATTCCTTCACGTATTGCCTTCGGCGTTTCCTCGCAGGTAGATTCCCGTACTATATTGGATATGGGTGGAGCCGAGAAGCTGCTCGGACGTGGTGATATGCTGTTCATGCCAATGGGTGCTTCTAAACCAGTCCGCGTTCAGGGAGCGTTCATGAGCGATCAAGAAGTCGAAAATATTGTTAACTATGTACGTGAACAGGGTGAAGCGCAGTATGATGAGACGCTAGTGCCGGAGGTGGAAGAGGTATCGGCTGATGCAGATGAAATGCTGGATGAGCTGTACGATCAGGCTGTCAACATCATTTTAGAGGCTAAACAAGCTTCCGTTTCGCTCCTTCAGCGCCGTATGCGGATCGGTTATACACGTGCTGCTCGACTGATTGACTCCATGGAAGCTCGCGGAGTCATCGGCCCTTACGAGGGCAGCAAGCCCCGTGAGGTTCTTATCTCAATGGAGCAATATCAGCAAAATAAAGTTAGTTCCTAAGCATTATCTCTATCCAGCACTACATTAAAACGCTGTTCGTTCGCAAGGTAGTTGTTCTAAAATGACAACTCCAAGTGCACAAACAGCGTTTTTTATGATGTATTTTTGAGGTGTGGCGACTACCTGCTGAAAGAAGATTAAAAGGGTGAATAGCTTTAAGCGGAGCTTGTCATAATAAACGTAGCCATCCTGTTAATCCCACAAAAGAAAGGTAGAGCGCAGCATATGAAAAAGACAATGGTCTGGATTTGCACGGGTATCCTCGCAGCCTCGGCTATTACGTACACAGGACTTTTTAAAAATGACTCTGCACAGCAGCAAGCAGAGTCGCTCAGCACACAGCAGAAAGTACAAGCGGCGCAACCATCCGAGCCGACATTCAGCTCGGGAGCGGTTGATTTTGGATCTTACGGTCAGGATGTATATGAGTTGCAATCACGTTTGAAGTTGCTGGGCTTTTTTGGCGGGAAAGTGGACAGCCATTTTGGCAGCAGTACACTAAAAGCTGTTAAAGGTTTTCAAAAGGAATTTGGTATCCGTCCCGATGGAGTGGTCGGAGCAAAGACGAAATTAAAGCTGGTGAATGCTACCCCTAACTGGAAGCCAACGGAAACTCCTATGCATCGTAACAATCAAGGTTCCGCTCAGGGACACACAGCGGACAATAATGATAAAGCGGATCAAAATGATGAAACAATGGGATCGGCCAACACCATGGGACTATCTGCAAACGATCTTAAGATTTTGGCTAATGCGGTCTACGGTGAATCCCGTGGCGAGCCCTTTGAAGGGCAGGTTGCCGTGGCGGCGGTTATTTTGAACAGGGTTAAATCACCTAGTTTTCCAAATACACCATCTGGGGTGGTTTTCCAGCCGGGGGCCTTTACAGCTGTAGCAGACGGACAAATCTGGCTTACGCCGAATGAAACTGCACAGAAGGCAGTACGACAGGCGCTGAACGGCTGGGACCCAAGCGGAGGATGTCTCTATTATTTTAACCCAAAAACAGCCACCTCCAAATGGATTTGGACCCGTCCGCAGGTGAAAACCATCGGGGAACATATTTTTTGCATGTAAAACGCCGAAGCAGCCGGGAGCTTGTCTCCGGTTGCTTCTTGGCTTTTGCATGGTTAGAATAAAGATTGGTACACTTTACCTCTTTACAGGGGGACGATTTACAGCAGCTAATGCTAATCAAAGGCTAGACGCCAATTGACGTCACAAAGGAGTTTTGGACTTGAACAAAACAGGTTTCGAGCGTGGCACACGCAGACAACTGAGGATTCATGTACTGCCAACCAAGCGCTTTAAGACGTTTGCTATATCATTGTATGTAGGCACTCCGCTACGGGAGGAAACCGTAACTCGAGTGGGGCTGGTACCTTTCGTTCTGCGCCGGGGTACAGAATCGTATCCGCAGACTACACAATTCAGAGAACAGTTAGAGCAATTGTATGGCGCAGGTTTCGGATTCGATGTGTATAAACGTGGAGATTATCAGATCGTGCAATTTCGCATGGATACGATTAATGACAGCTTTGTAAACAGTCCGGATAGTTTGCTGGATCGTTCGTTTGCTTTCCTTGGAGAAGTGCTGACGAAGCCTGCATTGGAAAATGATGCATTTCAAACTGGATACGTTCAGCAGGAACGAGAAAATGTGCGCAAGAAGCTGGAATCTATAGTTAACGATAAAATACGTTATGCTGGTGAGCGCTGCATGGAGGAAATGTGCAAAGATGAGCCTTATCGTCTGCACCCTCTTGGTCAACGATCTGATCTGGACAGTATAGATGCACAGAGCTTGTATGAGGCTTATGGAGAATGGCTGAATCATGCCAGCATGGATTTATACGTTGTGGGAGATACGACGCTAGAAGAAGTTGAGAAGTTTGTTGATCGCTATTTTCAATTGAACCGTTCAGCGGAAGCAGGGTATGTTCCGGAACAGCCCAAGTCGGTAGAGCGTGATGTTCAAACTGTTGTAGAGCGTCTTGATGTGAACCAGGGCAAGCTCAACATGGGATTGCGGACCCCTATTACGTATGGTGACGATCGCTATGCATCCGCTCTGATGTACAATGGCATTCTGGGCGGGTATCCGCATTCAAAGCTGTTCGTTAATGTAAGGGAAAAGGAAAGTTTGGCGTATTACGCTTCATCGCGATATGACGGGCATAAAGGGATTGGTACGATTCAATCTGGTATTGAAATTCCTAATTATGAAAAAGCGGTTACTATTATCCGCAAGCAACTGGAAGATACGCAAAACGGAGCGATTACTGAGCTGGAAATGACCCAAACGCAGGCGATGATTCGCAACTTGCTGAAGGAGATGCAGGATTCCGCTTTTGAGATGATCGCCTATGATTTTAACAGACAGCTTTCCGGTAAAGAGCGGACGGTAGATGAGCTGCTGAGTCAGGTGGAGGCAGTCAAGGTGCAGGATGTTCAGGATGCCGCCCGGACGTTCCGACTGGACACTATTTATTTCTTGAGAGACCAGAAAGGGGAATAACGGTGGAGCATATACCTTATGAGCATTTGCAGGAAACGCTGTACTATGAAGTAATGGATAACGGCTTACACGTTTATGTGTTGCCCAAACCGGGTTTTCAGAAGACGTACGCCACATTTGCGACTAAATACGGCTCGGTTGATAATCATTTCCGCGTAGAAGGTCAACAGCCCGTAAAGGTGCCGGATGGCATAGCCCATTTTTTGGAGCATAAAATGTTTGAAGAGCCTGAAGGAGATATTTTTGCTACCTTTTCCTCTAATGGTGCATCGGCGAACGCATTTACGAGCTTTGATCAAACCGTATATCTGTTTTCGGCAACTGAGCGTATTCAAGAAAATTTGACCACGCTGGTCAATTTTGTTCAACATCCTTACTTTACAGATGAAAATGTAGAGAAGGAAAAAGGCATTATTGGCCAGGAAATCAATATGTATGAAGATAACCCCGATTGGCGGAGTTACTTTGGTCTGATCGAGGCGTTGTACAAGGTCCATCCGGTGCATATTGATATCGCAGGTACGATTCAATCCATCAGTACGATTACAAAGGAAACGCTGTACAGTTGCTATGAAGCTTTCTACCACCCAAGCAATATGATTCTTTTTGTAGTGGGAGGAGTGGATCCAGCTGAAGTAATAGAGCTGGTACGTAACAATCAGGCCAAAAAGGACTATAAGCCGCAGGGAGAGATTGAGCGGATTTTCGACGATGAACCCACTACAGTTGCAGAACCACGTCGTGAGGTGAAGCTGGCCGTTTCTCTGCCAAAGCTACTGTTTGGATTCAAGGAGGCTGAAGTAGGCTTAACGGGTGAAGAATTGCTTCGTCATGATCTGGAAACCAAGCTGATGCTTGATCTCCTATTTGGTTCCAGTACACAACTGTATCAAAAGCTCTACGATGAGGATCTGATTTCGGACAGTTTTGGCCATGAGTACAATAGTACGCAGCAATATGCATTTTCCGCAATCGGTGGAGATACCAAAGACCCGGATCGGCTGTTGGCGAGAATACGTGAAGAGGTGGAGTCCATCCAGAAGCAGGGCTTCGCAGCAGAACATTTTGAACGGGCACGCAAAAAGAAAATCGGTGGTTATCTGCGTACACTCAATTCACCAGAAAATATTGCGCATGAATTTACAAGACATCGCTTCCGGGGCAGTGATTTTTTCCAACTGCTTCCGATTTATGAAAGTATTACGCTTGAGGATGTAAATCGCCGTCTGAAAGACCATATCCAGTGGGATCAACTCGCAATATCACTAGTGGTGAGTCCGTAATGTCCAGGGAGAGGGAAACGATGACCACTGAGGGCGGAGAATTAAAAGCGATTGGCGATACAACTGTGCTGATTACAGGAGCGAGTGGCGGAATTGGTGCGGCTATTGCTGAGCGTTTTGCAGCTGTAGGGATGAATGTGGTCATTCACTACATGAAGTCCCATGAAAAAGCAAATGAAGTTGCCCGTCGTTGCATGGTTTATTCAGGCAAGGTAATGACCGTGTCAGCGGATCTGCGGAGCAAGGAGCAGATCGAACGCATGCGGGAAAAGCTGGATAATCACGGGATGAAGCCGGATATTCTTGTGAACAACGCCGGATTATCTCATTATGGGCTGTTGACAGATGTTTCGGAAGAGGAATGGGACGAAGTGATGGCAGTCAATGTTAAGGGAACCTTTCTGTGTACGCAGGTTTTTATGCCACATATGATTTCCCAACGCTATGGCCGCATTGTGAATGTTTCCTCCGTGTGGGGGATATGTGGGGCTTCGTGCGAGGTGTTGTATTCCACCACGAAGGGAGGCATTAACGCTTTCACTAAAGCGCTGGCTCAAGAAGTAGCACCTTCCGGGGTGACAGTGAATGCAGTAGCTCCAGGTGCAGTGAATACGTCGATGCTGGATCATTTAGATGAAGGCGAAATTACCAGTTTGGAAGAAGAAATTCCTGCCGGACGATTGGCTCGACCTGATGAGATATCATCCCTGGTTTATTTTCTTGCGCTTCCTGAGTCAGGTTATATTAATGGCCAGGTCATAAGTCCTAACGGAGGATGGGTGACTTAAGGGAAATAGCGCTTGGAGGAATCCACCAGTATAGTAAGCGTCTGAGAAGAGCATATTACAACTGTTGATTTTAAATCTGAATCATCTAAGGAGGATTTAAGTATGTCAACAGTTGTTCAGAATTTTGATGTTTGGAAAAAGTTCCTCGGTCAGCGTGTAGAGCAAGCGGAGAAGCTGGGAATCAGCCAAGATACCATTTCAGAGCTTGCTTATGAAATCGGTGATTTTCTGGATGAGAAGGTCGATCCAGCCAACCACTCCAACCGCGCATTGAAAGAACTGTGGGGAGTTGCCGATGAGGACGAGCGTCACACCATCGCCCGGCTAATGGTTAAATTGGCCAAGAGCAACGCATAAGTAAGAACCAACATGAAAAGCTCCCTTTTGGGGGCTTTTCTGTAATGGTTACAGAGCTGTTCTTGTAATTCCATTGTAATTTATATATCATAAACGTGATTGAGGCTTACAACACAATGCAGCCTATCAAATTTCAATAATTGGTTTTGTCGAAAGATGTTATTTTATGATACAATAATGCTTTGATTTGGAGTTGTTGACGGTTTGAATGTGAATGAGGTGCTAACGTGACGGAAGAAACGAAACAGTGGTACATGGAGTACAAGATACATAAAAATCGACCCGGACTGCTGGGAGACATTGCTTCCATGCTTGGTATTCTGGGGGTTAATATACTGACGATCAACGGTGTTGAAGGTGAAAGACGGGGGATGTTGCTTGAAACAGACGATGATGAGAAGATACGTATTCTCGGAGACACGTTAAAAAAAGCGAGCAACATTACAGTCACGGCCTTACGTGCTCCGAGACTGGTTGATATATTGGCAGTAAGACATGGCCGGTACATCGATCGGGATTCGGATGATCGTAAAACATTTCGCTTTACACGCGATGAGCTTGGGTTGCTGGTCGATTTTTTGGGTGAAGTATTAAAGAGGGACGGCAATCAGGTAATCGGTCTTCGCGGGATGCCACGTGTGGGCAAAACGGAATCCATTATTGCCAGTAGTGTATGCGCAATGAAGCGTTGGACTTTTGTATCTTCGACGCTACTACGACAGACGGTACGCAGTCAGCTCTCTGAAGAAGAAATGAACCCAAACAATGTGTTTATTATTGATGGTATTGTGAGTACAATTCGGTCAAATGAAAGACATTATCACCTGCTTCAGGAAATTATGAGCATGCCAAGTACTAAAGTGATTGAGCATCCTGATGTATTTGTACGTGAGTCGGGATACAGCTTTGACGATTTCAATATCATTATTGAACTTCGCAATAATCCGGCTGAGGAAATTATTTATGATACCTTTACAGCCAGTTATACAGAAGATCTTTAAATAAGCGTAATTACACAAGGAGATGATGACATGTCAGAACTGGGTCAGCAATTAAAGGAGGCCCGGCTGCAAAAAGGATTGAGCCTTGACGATGTTCAGGAAATGACGAAGATACGCAAACGTTATCTGGAAGCCATTGAGACGGGCGATTACAAAGTGCTGCCGGGAAGCTTTTATGTCAGAGCTTTTATTAAAACATACGCTGAAACGGTCGGGTTGAATCCTGATGAGATTCTGGAAGGGCATCAAAGCAATGTGCCTGAACCTGAACCGGAAGCAGTCATGGAGCCTGTTACACAGAAACGCTCCAGCCGTCCCGCCACGATTGGTAATCTTAAATGGTTGCCTACAGCGTTAATGTGGCTTTTTCTAGTTCTCATTGTTGGGGTTATTTATGCTTATTGGGTGAGCAACAACCATTCAACTCCAAAAACAGCAGAAAACACAACACCGATTACTACACCAAGTACAACACCAAGTACAACACCAAGTACAACACCAAACACGTCTACTCCTGATACCACTACGACACAGCCGAACAATGGTCAAACGACGGCTCCAAATGGTGCTGGTGGGCAGACTCCTGGTGCGGGGCAAACCGGGCAAACTCAGCCAAATGGTACGGGGAATACGGATGCTACTACTCCAAATACTGGACAACAGCCGGATACGACTACTCCACAACAAGGTGTAACTGTGGCACAGGACGGCAAGCAAGGCAAGACGACGATTTTTAAAGTTTCCAGTGCAACGGGAGCCACAGCCAAGGTTGATATTAAAGCTACGGGTGAAAGCTGGCTTGAAGTGTACAAGGGAGAAAATTCCCGTGGAGAAAAGCTGAGTTATGGTATGACTAAAAGTGGAGATGCCATGTCTTTCGATATTGGTCCAGAAGGTTTATATATCAAATCAGGGCGGTCTTCTGCCACAGATATTTCCGTAGCAGGTCAACCGATAACAGATAATAAATCGACTACTCGTGTACTGATACAGCAAGGAGAAGCCTCTTCGACCGGAACGAATGCAGGGGTGACGGGTTTACCTGCAGATTCTACGACAGGTAGCAGTACGGATTCAGCACAAAGTGGTACAGATTCTACAACTACTAATGGTGAATAAACGCCTTGGTGCGAGGAAATACTAATGACTGTAATTCCTGGAAAGGCAGTCATTTCATTTTCCGCAAAGTGAGGTGTATACGTTATGACCGTCAGCTGGATTGTGACTGGGCTCGGTATAATTGTCAGTTTACTGGGCTATTATCTGACACCGAATGCATGGGGCTATGGCATACTGGGCTTTGGTCTTGCTCACATTGTGCTTGGACTTTTGGATATGTTCCGAACTCCAACACGAAGCCATAATTAGATATTTTGACCGTAAATGAAATAAAGGCGTTTTTGTCAGGAAAACTGGCAAGAACGCCTTTTTAGTCAACCGATTATTGGATTTTTGTAAATGACTAGCCTATAATTAGATATTGAACTTTGTTGTGGAAAGGAAAGTGAAACGATGGCTTCAGAAAATTCATTTGATATCGTCTCCAAAATGGATATGCAGGAGTTAACAAATGCGGTTCATCAGACGGAGCGTGAAATTGAAACACGATTTGATTTCAAGGATAGCAAAAGTAGCCTCAAGCTTGAGAAAGAAGCTCTTACGATTGCATCGGAAGACGAATACAAGCTGAATGCGGTGATTGATATTTTGCAGTCTAAAATGGCTAAACGAGGTCTGTCCCTCAAAAATGTGGAGTATGGCAAATTGGAACCCGCTTCTCTAGGTTCAGTGCGTCAGCGTCTTTCGCTGAAGCAGGGAATTGATCAGGATAATGCCAAGAAAATTAACATTCTTATTCGGGACTCCAAGCTAAAAGTTAAAAGTCAGATTCAAGGTGATCAAATCCGGGTGACCGGGAAAAACAGGGATGATTTACAGGCGATCATTCAATTGCTACGTAAAGCTGATTTGCCATTGGAGCTTCAATTTACAAACATGAAATAAAGACGTTTTCCCTCATATATTTTGCAGGAAAAACGTTGCTTGATGTGCGGCAGGTTATTTTGACATGCGTTTTGCGCCATATTATACTTGTAACGAAAATGCAGACAATTCAGGTGTATAGCGCTCGCCGAAAGCGATTTACATAGGGTTGAATTTAATCCGAAAACTGCCATTTGTAATCAAGTACGATAATCAGGGGAGAGTGTGTTGTGAATTTACCCAACAGAATTACAATAACGCGGATTTGCCTTATCCCGGTGATGATGCTGGCTTTGCTGGTGGACTTTGATTTTTATCCGCCACCGATTGAGATCGGAGCTTTCAAGCTGCCGTATAATCAGCTGATTGCGGCTATCATTTTCCTTGTAGCAGCCAGCACGGACGGTCTTGACGGGTATTTGGCACGTAAAAATAATATGGTCACCAATTTGGGCAAGCTGTTGGACCCCCTTGCTGATAAGCTTTTGGTAACCGCCATTTTGGTTTCCTTGGTAGAAATGGGGAAAATTGATTCGTGGATTGTTGTTGTGATTGTTAGCCGTGAGTTTGCGGTTACGGGGCTGCGTCAGATTGCCTTGCTGGATGGGTCTGTGGTTGCTGCAAGCAATTGGGGCAAATTAAAGACGATCATTCAGATTGTTGCTATAGTAGCGCTGCTCATTAATAATTTCCCGTTTGTTTTTCTTGGTATACCGTTTGATTTAATAGCGATATGGGCAGCGGTGTTGATCACCATTTATTCGGGTATTGATTATTTCGTGAAAAATATCCATTTGCTGAGCTCCTCCAAGGTTTAACAGTATAAATTTTATGGAAACAGCAATAGGGACTAAACTTATTGCTGTTTCTTTATATAATTCCCATCATATTCGCAGTACAGGAGGAAGAATTGATGAAAGCTGAAATAATTGCGGTAGGAACAGAGTTATTGCTTGGACAAATAGTGAATACAAATGCTCAATATTTGTCACAAGAGTTGGCTACAATTGGAATCGATGTATATTTTCAGACTGTGGTTGGCGATAACATAGATCGGCTTCAGGAAGCCATAAGAATTGCTCAGAAGCGTGCGGATATTATTTTATTTTCTGGCGGTCTGGGACCGACCCAGGATGATTTGACGAAAGATGCGATAGCGTCTGTATTGGGGCGAAAATTGCACATAGATCGTCTTGCAATGGACAAGCTAGATCAATTTTTTCGTAACCGTGGGGTAGAAATGACCGAAAATAACCGCCGGCAGGCGCTTTCTATTGAAGGTGCTACTCCGCTTGAAAATGAGACAGGGCTAGCTGTGGGCGACGCAATTGCACAGGATGGTAAATTTTATGTAGTTTTGCCTGGACCTCCTAAGGAACTCAAACCGATGTTTGCAAACCAGGCCAAACCTTGGTTGCTTCAGCAGGCATTGAGCGGTGAGGAAATGCCAATTTATTCAAAAATGCTAAAATTTGCAGGGATTGGTGAGTCAGCTCTTGAAACCCGTTTGTTAGATCTGATCCAATCCCAGACAGACCCCACGATTGCTCCTTATGCCAAGGAAGGGGAAGTCACGATCCGTATATCCACCAAGGCGGCCAGCGAAAGTGAAGCATTGATTAAGCTGACGGCTACGGAAGTAGAAATTCAGCAGCGTCTTTCGGAATTTATGTATGCAAGCGAAGATGTTACGCTGGAGAAGGTTATCGTAGATCTAATGGCCAATCGCGGACTCACTGTGAGTGCGGCAGAAAGCTGTACAGGTGGAATGCTGATGGAACACCTCACTTCTATACCTGGCAGTGCTACTATGTTTCAAGGTGGCATCGTGTGCTATTCCAATGAAATGAAGATGAAATTACTCAACGTGCCTTGTGATTATTTGGAAGGGGATCAAGCGCCAGGTGCAGTGAGTAAGGAAGTGGCCCTTGTGCTTGCAGAGCAGGCGAGAATGATCATGGACAGCGATTTTGGACTTTCAGTTACTGGTGTAGCCGGGCCTGGGTATTCCGAACGGAAGCCAGTCGGTCTAGTGTATATTGGCATTGCTGAACGCGACAAGGAAACGGAAGTACATGAACTGAGATTGAGTGGTAACCGCGAAACAATCCGACTGCGATCAGTCAAAGCGATTCTGTACAGATTGTGGCGCAGGCTGGTAGAGAACGAGAAACTCTCTTAATCATTTATGTACAGTGTGGGTCGTAGAGTTGTTTTAGATAGATATTCATGATATAATCACCTTATCGGAAGAACCGTTGCAAAGCCTTTTGCCAGCGGTTCTTTTTTTGTTTTAAGAGACAGGTGTAATTACAGAAGAGAGCTGTGTGAATAAAAAAACGAATGTATGTTCGAAAAAATGCTTGGCAAGCGTGTCAAAACAAGGTATTATTAAAGTACAAACAATGAAGGATGTGAGTTTATTGTCAGATCGTCGTGCTGCGCTGGATATGGCGCTCCGTCAAATAGAAAAGCAATTTGGTAAAGGTTCCATTATGAAGTTGGGTGAGTCTACCCACATGCAAGTGGAAACGATCCCCAGTGGTTCGATTGCTTTGGATATTGCGTTAGGAACGGGCGGCTTTCCAAGAGGCCGGGTTATTGAAATATACGGACCGGAATCATCCGGTAAAACGACAGTAGCTCTTCACGCTATCGCAGAGGTGCAAAAAACAGGCGGACAAGCCGCCTTTATCGACGCCGAGCATGCGCTTGATCCGTCGTATGCAAGCAAGCTGGGTGTCAATATTGATGAGTTGTTACTATCGCAACCAGATACAGGAGAGCAGGCGCTTGAGATTGCCGAAGCCCTTGTACGTAGTGGAGCAGTAGACATTGTAGTTGTTGACTCCGTAGCGGCACTTGTGCCGAAGGCAGAGATTGAAGGCGAAATGGGAGATTCCCATGTCGGTCTTCAAGCACGTCTGATGTCGCAGGCATTGCGTAAGCTGTCTGGAGCCATTAACAAATCGAAAACTATTGCTATTTTTATTAACCAGCTACGTGAAAAAGTAGGTGTTATGTTCGGTAACCCTGAAACAACACCAGGTGGACGTGCCTTGAAGTTTTACTCTACGGTACGTTTGGATGTTCGTCGTATTGAAAGTTTAAAAATGGGTAACGACATTGTGGGTAACCGCACACGTATTAAAGTCGTGAAGAATAAAGTTGCCCCTCCATTCCGTCAGGCTGAAGTGGACATTATGTACGGTGAGGGCATTTCCAAAGAAGGTAGCTTGATCGATATCGGTACGGAGCATGACATTGTCGACAAGAGCGGAGCTTGGTATTCCTACGAAGGTGAGCGCCTTGGTCAGGGACGTGAGAATGCGAAGCAATTTTTGAAGGAAAATCCGAACATTGCTAGTACGATCGAGCAAAAAATTCGGGTGGCCAGCAATTTGATTACGACGGTTGCTCCGCCTACAGAAGAAGAGTTGGCACAGCAAGCCAAGGAAGAACAGGAATTGTTGGAGCTTGAATAAAGCTTGGTGAATCCTGATTTGTGAACTGGAGCCAGGGTTATGGCCAATCCGGTTGAATAGCATGATTCTGATGCCCTGCACAGTTGTGCAGGGCATTTTTGCATCAATTAAAGCTACTTTGTCAGCGGAATCTAACTTTTGCGTTGCAGTTGTCCAAAAGGCTGCTTTCGTGAATTTTAAAGTGAGGGAAATATATTGCAGTTGGACGATGAAGATGAATATTCTGCGGAAGCTAATAAGCAACAAGAGATTTCTCTTTTTCCAGATCATGAGGAATTGATGATTACTAGGGTAGAGCAGGGACAGGGACGCAAACGTGGACGCTATATCATTCATTTTGGCCCGTATTCACTGTCTGTATTAGAAGATGTAATGATCAAGTATAATATGTTCAAAGGAACGTCATTCGTCAAAAAGGAACTGGAAGATATTGTTCTGGCAGATGAAAAGCAACAGGCCTATGTACTCGCGCTTCGATATTTGGGGCGAAAGCCTCGCACACGTCAGGAAATTGCCCAGCGTTTGGTGCAAAAAGAACTGGATCAGTCTGTTATTGACGAAGTAATGGTCCGACTGGAAAGGGAGCAACTCGTGGATGATGATTTGTACGCCCGCCAATGGGCAAGGCAGCGTATAACTAGCCAACGTAAGGGGAAGATGTGGGTTAGGCAAGAACTCCGTCAGAAAGGCATCTCTAAAGCCTCTATTGGGGAAGCGTTAGGTGAAATCACCGATAATGAGGAGTGGGAGAGTGCTTTGACGGTCGGACGTAAGAAATGGAATCAGGTACGTGGTGATATAACGGAGAAAAAAAGGAAAACCTACCCTTTTCTCATGAGACGCGGATATTCGGGGGATATGACACGCCGAGTGGTCAATCATCTCACTGCGGCCGAGCATGACGCTGCTTCAGATGACGAGGAATTGTTGCAGTGGGAGGAATAATTGCCAAACGGCTGCTGAACCTTGGGCTAGTATGAACGGATAGGATGAGCTAGTTATTACATGGAAAGCTGCATGGTACTCTACTAATGTTTGCATTCCCTTGACAATGCCATTTGTCAAATAATAAAATATATATGAAACGATACTTGTGGAACGCCCTTTTTCCTTCCAAAAAAGCGGAATCCACCGGTGAGTTCTCATCGCCAAATAACAAGTGATGCCGCTATGCCAGGCGGAATTGTACATGTGAAAGCATGTGCATATGAAATGAAACGACCTTGTGTCGTTATCTTAGTTTGACGATCAAAGTAAATGTGACAATTGCAAAAAGTCCCAAGGAATGCCTTGGAGGAACCAACGGGGAGGTGAACAGTATGATGACTGCGATCTGGTTCGTTCTCGTTGCTGTAGCCGCGTTATTCTTTGGGTTCGGGATTGGTTATTTTATTCGCAAATCTATTGCAGAAGCTAAGATCTCCAGTGCGGAAGAAGCTGCCGCGCAAATCGTGGAGAACGCGAAAAAAGAGGCAGAAGCGCTGAAGAAGGAAACGGTATTGGAAGCGAAAGATGAAATTCACCGCATCCGTGCCGAAGCTGAAAAAGAAACTCGTGAACGTCGCAATGAAATTCAACGACAGGAACGAAGATTGCTGCAAAAAGAAGAATCGCTGGATAAAAAATTGGAATCGCTGGAACGCAAAGAAGAACAGGTGGCCAACAAAGAGAAACGAATCGATGAAACCCAGCAGCAAATTGATTTGATTTACAAGAGTCAGGTAACTGAGTTGGAGCGTATTTCCAATCTGACGATGGAGGATGCAAGAAGTATTATTCTGACCAACGTAGAGCAGGAAGTTCGTCATGAAACAGCTCAGATGATTAAAGAAATTGAACAGCAGGCCAAAGAAGAAGCGGACAAAAAGTCTCGTGAAATCATCACACTGGCCATCCAACGCTGTGCGGCAGATCATGTAGCAGAAACGACGGTTTCTGTTGTCACATTGCCGAACGAAGAAATGAAAGGCCGGATTATCGGGCGCGAAGGCCGTAATATCCGTGCACTTGAAACCCTTACAGGAATTGACCTCATTATTGATGATACGCCGGAAGCTGTTATATTGTCCGGATTTGATCCGATTCGTAGAGAGATTGCGCGTACTGCGCTTGAAAAGCTCGTAGCGGACGGACGGATACATCCGGCTCGTATTGAAGAGATGGTGGAAAAATCCCGTAAAGAGGTGGACGAACGAATCCGTGAATATGGTGAGCAGGCCACCTTTGAGGTGGGCGTGCATAGCTTGCATCCGGATTTGATCAAGATCTTGGGACGTCTTAAGTTCCGTACGAGTTACGGACAGAACGTATTAAAGCACTCGATGGAAGTTGCATACTTGACAGGTCTAATGGCCGGGGAACTGGGCGAAGACGTTGTACTGGCAAGACGGGCAGGATTGCTGCATGACATCGGGAAGGCGCTGGATCACGAAGTGGAAGGATCGCACGTTGAAATTGGCGTGGAACTGGCGAAGAAGTACAAGGAACACCCGGTCGTCATCAACAGCATTGCTTCACATCACGGCGACTGCGAAGCGACTTCAGTGATCGCCATGCTGGTTGGGGCGGCAGATGCTCTATCAGCAGCAAGACCGGGAGCGCGGCGTGAAACGCTAGAGACGTACATCCGTCGTCTTGAGAAGCTGGAACGCATCTCCGAATCTTTTGAAGGCGTTGAAAAATCATACGCAATTCAAGCCGGACGCGAAGTTCGTGTCATGGTACAGCCAGAGAAAATTGATGATGCGGAAGCATTCCGACTGGCCCGCGATATTACGAAAACGATTGAGAATGAACTGGACTATCCGGGACATATCAAAGTTACTGTTATTCGCGAGACCCGTGCGGTAGAATACGCAAAATAAAAGCATTTCAATGAAAAGTGGCCGCTGTTTGTAGGGCCACTTTTCATTTATGTAAGGCAGACTAGGGAGGGCTTTCTATCAACGTATTATTTATTGGAGACATCGTCGGCAGTGTAGGCAGAAAGGCACTGAGGGAAAATCTTCCTTCGCTCAAATCAAAATACAATCCGCATGTTATTATCGTGAACGGAGAAAATGCAGCTTCGGGAAGAGGAATAACTCCTGCTATCGCCAGAGAGTTTTTTGATTGGGGCGTTCATGGGATTACGATGGGAAATCATACTTGGGACAATAAGGAAATATTTGATTTTATAGATGATGAGCCACGGATCATTCGCCCGGCTAACTTTCCACCAGGAACACCGGGTCGGGGTTATACTGTTGTAAAGGGTGGAGGTAAGGAGCTGGCTATTGTTAATCTGCAAGGTAGAACCTTTTTGCCAGCTATTGACGATCCATTCCGTGCAGCAGATGAAATTGTCGATGAGTTGCGCAAAAAACATAAACATATCCTAGTTGATTTTCACGCCGAAGCAACCTCGGAAAAAATCGCTATGGGTTGGCATTTGGATGGACGTGCTTCAATCGTGGTAGGTACGCACACACATGTACAGAGCAATGACGATACAATTTTGCCACAAGGAACTGCGTATCAGACAGATGCGGGAATGGTAGGTCCTTATGAGGGAGTGCTTGGAATGCAGAAAGAGGCTGTGTTACAGAAATTCCAGACCCAGCTTCCGGTGCGTTTTCAAGTGGACATGGGCAAATGGCATTTCCATGCCATCAGCGTAGAGCTGAATGATAACGATGGAAAAGCCCGCAAAATTCAGAAAATCAGACTCAAAGAGGATGAATGGCGGATGGATTAACTTTTTTGTAAGCTGCTTAAGGAAAGAATAAGGAAAACTGTCACCAAAAAGCAGGAATTTTTTGCTGACCCTCGAATAACATCTAATAGTGGAATCAAACCATCATCATTCCCAGGGGAGGTACTTACTATGGATGTATTAAAAGTATCAGCAAAATCCAATCCTAATTCAGTTGCAGGCGCACTCGCAGGAGTACTGCGTGAACGCGGAAATGCAGAATTACAGGCGATTGGAGCGGGTGCACTAAACCAAGCCATTAAAGCGGTAGCCATTGCCCGGGGATTTGTCGCACCAAGCGGAGTGGATTTGATTTGTATTCCTGCTTTTACAGACATTGTTATTGATGGAGAAGATCGGACTGCGATCAAATTGATTGTAGAGCCAAGATAATAAATGTAAGTTGCCTGAGCCTGTTTACGATTTGTAAACGGGCTTTTTTGCATTGTGAGTCTGTTACTATGATTTTTAAAATAAATTTGTGGTGCTTCAATCTATAAATGGAGGTAAGATGCATGAATGATAAGCTAAAAGTGAATTGGCCAGTTGTTGACTTTCATTGTGATGTGTTATGTAAAATGCAGCTCGATGCGCAGATCGATTTCAGTCATCCATCGCTTGATGTCACAAAAGAACGTTTGCTAGAAGGTAACGTGCAGTTGCAAACGTTTGCTATATATATTTCACAGGTATTAGGCACACCAAGATTTGAGCATGTGGTACGTCAAATTGAGCTGTTCAGGCAGCATGTTACCTCTATCTCCGGTGGGTTGAGACCATTGCTGTGGAAGGAAGACTTGGCAATGTGGAAAAATGCGTCCGCAGTGCATCAGGAGGAGCAAGTAAAGCAGGCAGGAGAAGAGAAGCGCACGGAAAAGATAACGTATTTGGATGGTAATGGGACGGATCATACATGGGCACCTTGGGCATTGCTCTCACTGGAGGGGGTAGATGCGCTGGAAGGGAACCCTTTTTATGCAGAATTGTGCTATGCCATGGGAATACGATTGATTGGGCTGACATGGAATTATGCGAACTGGGCAGCTGACGGCATTATGGAACATAGAGGTGGCGGGCTGACTAGCAAGGGGAGCGATTTGGTCAATCGCTGTAATGACCTGGGACTGCTGTTAGATGTGTCACATCTGTCCGTACAGGGCTTCTGGGAGGTGCTGGAGGAGGCTACTCTACCGCCCATCGCCTCGCATTCGAATGTCTTTGCGAGATGTGCTCATCCTCGTAATCTGCGGGATGAACAGATTCGTGCACTGATCGCCCGTAACGGACGGATTGGTTTGACCTTCGTCACCATGTTTCTCAAAGAGCAGGGTACAGTAACTGCTGAGGATATGCTACCGCATATTGAGCATATTTGTTCATTAGGGGGCGAAAGGCATTTGATGTTTGGCTCTGATTTTGACGGTATCGAGCACCATGTGCAAGGCTTGGAACACTCGGGGAAATATCCGGCTTTTGCAGAACTGCTGCTGAAGCATTACCCTGAGGAGCTAGTCAAAGGATGGCTGGGAGCTCATGCCCTGGAATACCTGCAAACGAATCTGCCTTCTAAAATGTCTTCTAAAATGTCTTCTAAAATGTCTTCTTAAATAGCTATTTAAGGAGATGTTTTGGCTGCGAACACTCTTGACAAAGCGAGAACGATTACGAAATAATGAGAAGTATCTTATATTTTAAGTAATATTTGCAGAAATACGGCAGACAATGGAGCGAGACTGATGGTGCACCATGCTGCACCGCTATACCAGAGGGGGCTCCATTACACAATGTTAATAAAAAAGGTTACCTGGCTTGAACTCTTTTATGACTTACTATTCGTAGCTGCTGTCTCTAAGGCCACTCATGTTTTACTACATGTTGAGCATGGTAGTATCTCGTGGGAACATATGGAGAAGTTCATTATGATTTTTATCCCGATATGGTGGGCTTGGGTGGGGCAAACTGTCTACAACAACCGTTTTGGTCAAGACAGTATAACGCATCGAATCTTTATGATCCTGCAATTGTTTTTCGTGTTAATCATGACTGCCAGTTTGAATATAGATTTTGATGCGTATTATGTATCTTTTTTTGTTGGCTATATTGGGTTAAGAGGTTTAACTGTCGTTCAATATTTACTTTCGGCGCCCAAAGAAACGGCTCATAAACAGGAAACAACTCGTTTTTTCGGAACCTATTTTTGGATTGGAATAGTCATCTCTAGTTTCTCCCTTTTCTTTGACTCTTGGGTTCGATATTTGATTTTATATACCGGTATAGCTGTTGATATCCTCGTTCCTTTGATTGGTCGTAAAAAGTTGGTGATCACACCAATCCATACGGAGCATCTTTTAGAACGATTTGCACAGTTCACCTTAATTCTGCTTGGCGAATCTGTGATAAGTATGCTTTCTGTTTTACAATCCGATCATTTTACGGTTTCTTCCGTTGTATTTGCCGCTTTGGCTTTTATATTAGTCATCGCAATCTGGTGGCAATATTTTGAGAATATGGAGAAGCGCGTAGATAAATCAAAACAATCAGCAGGACAGACTATTATTTATGGTCATTTGTTTATTTATCTTTCCCTTAGCATGCTAGCTGCTTCGATTCAGCTCTTGTTTTTGGGACAAGTAGACTATATCTTTGTGCTTTGCTTTACCTTTGCTTCTGTTTTTATTTACTTTTTGTCGGTTTTACTGGTATTTCATCAGTACAGATTAAGTCATCTTAAACCCCGTCTCAGAGTCATTTTTTTCTTAACTGGAATACTCTGTGTCCTGTTTATCCTTAATATATTTATTGTCGTCCCCCCTCATCTCATTGTAGCTGAAATCATGCTTTTCTTTCTCCTGTTCGCTAAAACGACGATTTGATCTGATTTATAGGGATGATATTTAACGATGATTGGGGCGAAAAAGGGAACTTTATACGCTCTTCTTTTCTTTCTTGGCAAAATAGGAGTATAATAGCATGGATGTGTAAAGTATTGTATAGAGAAAAAGGAGTGACCACACGATGAGTAAAATCGTACCTGTCGGCGTTTCCGCCCGTCATATTCACCTGACTCAAGAGCATATTGAAATTTTGTTCGGAGCAGGCTATCAATTAACCGAATTTAAACCTTTGTCCCAACCAGGACAATTTGCCGCAAATGAAACGGTAGCTGTAATTGGTTCTAAGGGCCAATTTGATAAGGTTCGCATTTTGGGACCTGCTCGTCCCGCTTCCCAGTTGGAAATTTCTCGCACTGATTCCTTTGCTATTGGTGTAAAAGCACCTGTACGCGAATCGGGTAGCATTGATGGTACACCAGGAATCACAGTAAAAGGACCAGCTGGTGAAGTGGAACTGCAAGAAGGCGTGATTGTAGCAGCCCGCCATATTCATTTCCATACATCTGATGCAGCTAAATGGGACATTAAGGACAAGCAGTTGCTGAAAGTACGTGTTGGCGGCGAACGTGGTCTTGTATTTGAAAATGTTCTTGCACGTGTGTCCGATTCTTTTGCTTTGGATATGCACATTGATACAGATGAAGCGAACGGTGCCGGTGTGAAAAACGGTGACAACGCTGAAATCGTAGACTAATATACACGATTTAAATGCCGGAAGGCTTAAAGAGTCCGATTCTTGCAAAAGAATCGGGCTTTTTACATACTATATAATTCACAAATACTTCACTTATGTACAAAAAGAACATGAGTTCACTTTGCACTCAATGGTATCTGCGGTTGATCTATGGCGATGGCCTATAAATCATGCTATAATTTAGTGTAATGCCTTTTTTAAAGGTTTTTTTAGAACTTAAAATAAATTTACCCATGCCTAAAGATACAGTAAAATCACAAATTAGCTCGTGAAATAGATGGTGTAAGGAGTGACTAAGGAATGGAAAAGAAAACAAAAGATTACTCCAAATATTTTGATTTCTCGGATGCGAAGATTATTTCTGAAGATGAGCATAGCAAAAAGATCCGTATTCGCGGACGTGAAATCAACATTATGGCGGAGCCGAACCATAGAAAAGAAAAGCAACGCGGTAAAGAGGATGTACAGGTATTATATGATAACGCAGTCCCGGATGAGCTAAAGCATATCGGTGAGGGAAAGCATTACATCGTATACACATTTGGTTGCCAAATGAACGAGCATGATTCCGAAACCATAAAAGGTTTGCTGGAGCAAATGGGCTACCAATCAACCGAGGATCGGAAGGAAGCAGACATCATTTTACTAAACACTTGTGCTATCCGTGAAAATGCGGAGGATAAAGTGTTTGGCGAGCTGGGTCACCTCAAGCATCTCAAAACAGAAAAGCCAGGACTGCTGCTCGGCGTGTGTGGCTGCATGTCACAGGAAGAGAACGTCGTTAACCGGATTATGCAAAAACACGGTTTTGTCGATATGATTTTTGGTACCCATAATATTCATCGTCTGCCTCAGCTCGTCAAGGAAGCACTCTTTAGCAAAGAAATGGTGGTCGAAGTGTGGTCTAAGGAAGGCGACATTATCGAAAACTTGCCGAAGAAGCGCGAGGGTATGCGGGCTTGGGTGAACATTATGTACGGCTGTGATAAATTTTGCACCTATTGCATTGTTCCCTTTACACGTGGTAAGGAAAGAAGCCGTCGTCCAGAGGATGTTATCGCTGAAGTACGGGATTTGGCACGTCAAGGTTTTAAAGAAATCACCTTACTGGGGCAGAATGTTAACGCTTATGGTAAGGATTTGAAAGATTTGAATTACAGATTCGGGGATCTGATGGATGATATGCGCAAAATCAATATCCCGCGTGTACGTTTTACAACATCACATCCACGTGATTTTGATGACCATTTGGTAGAAGTGCTCGGTAAGGGTGGTAATTTGGTGGAGCATATCCATCTGCCTGTTCAATCCGGTAATACGGATATATTGAAGAAAATGAACCGAAAATATACCCGTGAGCGTGTTCTGGAACTGGCAGCGAAGATTAAAGCAGCTGTTCCGCATGTTTCTCTGACAACGGATATCATTGTAGGTTTCCCGGGCGAAACAGACGAGCAGTTTGAAGATACTCTATCTTTGGTGCGCGAGGTCGGCTATGACTTTGCCTACACATTCATTTATTCACCACGTGAAGGTACGCCAGCTGCTTCGATGGAAGATAATGTGCCTATGTCGGTCAAAAAAGAGCGTCTCCGGCGTCTGAACATTGCGGTGAACCAAAACAGCCTTCGCTTTAATAGTCGATTGCGTGGCGAAGTGGTTGAAGTGTTGGTGGAAGGCGAGAGCAAAAATGACAGCAAAGTGCTTGCCGGTCGGACCCGTTCCAATAAGCTTGTACATTTTGAGGGTTCTCAGGACCTGATTGGTTCCTTTGTTCAAGTGAAAATTACGGAACCTATGACCTTTTACATCAAAGGTGATCTGGTTGAAACGGCTGTAGCAGTTAACGGATAAAAGAATATTCTAGCGGGTTGCATGCGGTCTGAGTAAGGTTGTGTGCAGGGCCGTCTAAGTGAGAAAAGGAGCGATGGACAATGACAGAGGAGCGGTTGCAACAAACAGAACTTCAATCGGCGGCGCGCCAGCATGATCATTTGGTCAATCGCGAAATGATATTGGCAAAAGCCAAAGAATTAGCAGGTATTTTGGGTAGCAGTGAGGAAGTACAGGTATTCCGGAAAGCAGAAGAAAAGATTCAGGATCATGGGCGCATTCAGCAACTGATTGCAACGATGAAAAAGAAGCAAAAGGAAATTGTTGCATTTGAATCCTTAAAAAATCAAAAAATGATTGCCAAAATAGAGGCCGAGCTACAGGAGCTACAGGAAGAACTTGATGGTATTCCAATTGTAACGGAGTTTCAGCAGAGTCAGGTGGAAATTAATGAGCTACTGCAAATGGTGATCATGGCGATTCGTGATACCGTTGCTGAGAAGGTGAACGTTGAAGAGGGAAAAAGTACTTCCTCGTCGAATTGCAGTGATTAGAATGAAATTTATGGTGTGGAGGCGTAGCTTCCACGCCTTTTTTTCGAAAGCAATTTGCCATCGTATATATTTATAAGACATCAAGAGAAATGGGACAACATAGAAGGGATGGAAGCAAGGGAATGGATAAGTTCGGTAAGATGCTAGAGGGCGAAAATAATACTTTTTGGGAGTATTTAGGGTGTGAGCTGATTGCAGCTGATGCAAACGAGGTACAGATCGCTTTGGAAGCCAAACAAGAGCATACCAATGTGATGGGTATTGTCCATGGGGGTGTGCTTACTTCATTGATGGATCAGGCGATGGGGATGGTCAGTATGGCTTCACGAAATATGGATCCATGTGTAACGACGAACCTGAATGTTCATTTCTTGTCAGCCATGAGGCAAGGCCGACTGGAGGTTAGGGCGCGGATTCTTCATCAGGGAGGTCGGACTATAACCACTGAGGCGGAAGTAAGGGATAGTGAAGGCACACTTGGGTCTACATCTACAGCAACCTTCCGAGTATTACGTACACAAGCAAGTGATTCAGGTAAGGCCTGACGCTTGACAAAAATTTTTATTATGTCATAATGAATTTATCAAAACGATATAATATGGTGATGCCAATGGATAGCAATCGTATAAACGAAGAGGCGCAAAAGGCGTCGTATAACATTAAGAAATACCGCACTCCAGATGGAGCTCCGGCGGATATCGTTATGTTTACCTTAACGAAGCGGGAGCGCAAGACGGTAACAAAGACATTGCCGATTCGGGAGCTGAAAGTGATGCTCATCAAGCGCCGCAGTTGGCCGTTTGCAGGAC
The DNA here is from genome assembly GCF_054602585.1 of Paenibacillus sp. SEL3. Lineage (NCBI taxonomy): Bacteria > Bacillati > Bacillota > Bacilli > Caryophanales > Paenibacillaceae > Paenibacillus > Paenibacillus sp. SEL3. The sequence goes on from NZ_CM137725.1 coordinate 5,408,154, forward strand.
GCTGGGCGTTGCCTGGAGGGTTTTGTCAGGAAGATGAATCCATGTATGGAGCTGCCAAGCGGGAACTGTTAGAGGAAACGGGTGTGGACGGCGGGCATCTGGAGTATTTGGGTGTATATAGTGGACCGGGACGTGATCCGCGCGGCTGGATCATATCGCATGCATTTTTTGCGCTGGTAGAAGAATGGATGTTGGAACAGCGTCAGGCGGCCGATGATGCTTCCGAGGTGGGGCTATTCACAATCCGCGAAGCGTTGGAGGAATTGGAGCTGGCATTTGATCACCGGGATATCATAGTAGATGCTTATCGCAAAATTCAGTTGCAGATGCTTCAGACGACGATCGCCAAGCAGTTTTTACCGCTACATTTTACACTGGGTGAATTATATCAGGTGATACAGAGTGTCGTACCGGACTTCGAAGAGCCAAACTTTATTCGCAAAATAACATCGACTCGTAGCAGACAGGGAATTCTGGAAGAGGTGCGTGATGAGAACGGCAAACCGCTCAGTTCCAACCAGTATTCACAAAGACCGGCACAGTTGTACCGTTTTAGTGACAGAGTACCGCGTTTATCTATCTACACGTAACGTCTAATGTAATAGGTACGCATAGAACGTACAATTTCACTTTGAGGATAAGGAGCTGACCGTACGATGCAGGCACTAATTGTGATTGATTACACGAAAGATTTTGTGGATGGTAGTTTGCCTGTAGGACAACCTGCGATTGAGTTGGATGAACGGATCGCAGCAATTACGCAGGCATATGTAGATCAAGGGGACTTTGTCGTCATGGCTGTGGATTTGCATGAGGAGAACGACCTTTATCACCCAGAGAGCAAGCTGTTTCCTCCGCATAATATACGTGGAACCAACGGACGACATTTGTATGGCAAGCTTCATAGCCTCTATGAGCAACAAAGTGATCTTATCTACTGGTTGGATAAAACACGGTATAGTGCTTTTGCGGGCACAGATCTGGAACTCAGGCTGCGTGAACGTGGTATTGTGGAAGTTCATCTGATTGGTGTATGTACGGATATATGTGTACTGCATACGGCTGTAGATGCTTATAACAAAGGTTTTGCTATTACTGTATACAAGGACGCTGTGGCGAGCTTTAATCAAGCTGGACATGATTGGGCTTTGGGTCATTTTGAGGGAAGTCTTGGAGCCGCGGTACGATCGGCTGAGGATACGGTTTTACGCCAGAAGAAGTAAAATAACTTAACGATTGTGCACCAATGTCCGATAACAAAATGGAGCCGGATATTGCTGAATCTGGACAGATGAGGCGGTAGCGCCACAAACCTGGAGACAGTCAGAGAGGATGATTACAATGCAGTCAACGAGCCTCGCATTACATACAGATAAATATCAGATTAATATGATGTACGCCCACTGGGTGAACGGAAGTCACCAGCGTAAAGCTGTGTTCGAGGCGTATTTTCGTAAACTCCCTTTTGGTAATGGATATGCCGTGTTCGCGGGTCTGGAACGCATTGTGAATTATATTTCAAATTTGCGGTTTACAGAAGAGGACATTCGCTACCTGTCTGAACAGGAGGAGAAGTACGATCCCATGTTCATGGAGGCGCTTCGCCAGTTTGAGTTTGGTGGAACGGTCCATTCGATGAAAGAAGGGGCCCTTGTTTTTCCCAACGAGCCTCTGGTACGTGTTGAAGGAACGATTATGGAAACGCAGCTTGTCGAAACGGCATTGCTGAATTTTATGAACTATCAGACACTCATTGCGACAAAGGCATCGCGCATCAAGCAGGTGGCAAGTGATGATACACTGCTCGAATTTGGAACACGGCGTGCGCAGGAAGCAGATGCAGCGATTTGGGGAGCACGAGCAGCTTATGTGGCTGGTTTTGACGCGACTTCTAATATGCTGGCAGGCGAACATTTTGGAATCCCGACGAAGGGGACACATGCCCATTCATGGGTGCAGACCTTTATGACGGAGCAGGAGGCGTTTGACGTGTATGCGAAAGTATTGCCAGATCAGGTTACACTGCTGGTAGACACCTTTGACACGCTGGAAAGCGGTGTTCCTCATGCGATTCGGACAGCAAAAATGCTGGAGAGTCAGGGTAAGCGTATGAATGCAATTCGTCTGGATAGCGGTGACTTGGCTTATCTATCCATTCAGGCGCGGGAAATGCTCGATGCTGAAGGTTTGGATTACGTACAAATTGTAGCTTCCAATGATTTGGATGAAAATACGATTTTTAACCTGAAAGCCCAAGGGGCACGTATTGATGTATGGGGTGTAGGAACACAGCTTATTACGGCTTCAGATCAACCATCGCTTGGCGGGGTATACAAGCTAGTTGAACGTGAAGTGGATGGCGAAATGTTGCCGACGATCAAGATCTCGGGGAATCCAGAAAAAGTATCCACACCAGGCAAAAAGGATGTATATCGCATTGTGGATAAGAAGAAAGGGAGAGCTGTAGCCGATTATATTTCTTTTCCGGATGAAGAGCGTCCGCGTAATGGTAAGCGCCTGAAGCTGTTTAACCCTTTGCATCCGTATATGAAGAAGTATGTAGAAAATTACGAAGCCGTGCCGATGCTTGAGCCTATTTTTATAGATGGACAGAAGGTATATGAGCTTCCCGAGCTGGATGAAATTCGAGCCTACCATACTTCACAGTTAAAACTGTTCTGGCCAGAATATTTGCGGAAGCTGAACCCTGAAATTTATCGTGTAAATCTGAGCGAGAAGGTATGGGAGCTAAAGCAAAAGCTGATCGACAGTTATATGCAGCCCGAAGTTGAAGAAAAAGAATAGTTGGAAGAGGCACCTCATGAATGCATGGGGTGCCTCTTTGTGTTGGAGCATGTAGGAAATAGGAGCTTATTTATAAATTTCTCTCATCACATGTCGTAGCTCAGGGACAATAATGCGTTCCATTGCCAAACGAACGGCTCCGCGTGAACCAGGCATAGAAAATACAGCTGTCTGGCCCACAGTGCCAGCTACAGCCCGGCTTAAGATAGCTGCTGAACCAATGTCCTCAGCAAAGCTTAAATAACGGAAGATTTCCCCAAAGCCAGGTAGTTCCTTATCCAGTAGAGAAGAGACAGCTTCATATGTAGTATCACGTGGAGAAATACCGGTACCACCTGTCAAAAGAACAGCCTCGATGTCATCCTGTGCCGCTGCTTCGGATACTAACTGCTGAATACCTTCGTAGTCATCCTTGACGATGACATATCGAACAACTGTATATCCATTGGTTTCTAGTAGATCCATGAGCAGTCGTCCCCCAGTATCTGTTTCCACGGTGCGTGTGTCCGAGACAGTCACGACCATGCAATTCACTTGTTGGGGGGATTCCTGACGGTGTTCCTCTACAGAAGACATATTCATTAAAATGTTCACTCCTTGATCGGCGGTTAGACATACACTTTTTACAATAGAGCAATGACTGAGCGTATGCAAGTCAGAAACAGGGGCTAAAAATCTATGTGATTAATATCCTTGCATTTGCACACTGGAATATAGTACACTTCCTTACATAAGTCGGGATTATATTGTTTTGTTTTATTGAAAGCGCGCACATCAAATGGTTAACCTCAAGGGACAGCGGGTAATAGTACAGCAGGGTCAACAACTGGGAGGTAATGTAATATGAATCATTCATACCAACAATGCGTGGATGCTTGCCTGGAATGTATGAACGCTTGCAATGTATGTTACGTAGCGAGTTTGAAGGAATATGATTTAGCTATGCTGCGTGAATGTATTCGAGTGAGTAGGGAATGTGCAGAAATATGCGGATTTGCTGCCCAAATGCTGCAGCGTGGAACGGATTTTGCCGAGCAAATCTGTGAGCTGTGCGCCAACGCCTGTGAGGTATGTGCTGCTGAATGCAGCAAGCATTCCCATGATCATTGTAAACATTGTGCAGAAGCCTGCCGTCGTTGCGTTCAGGCATGCCGCCAATTGGTGGCAGTGTAATTACATATATGGAACTAGTGCCTGAAGAGGAAATAATAGGTTGCTTTCTACTGAATAGGTTTGTATAATGAATGGAATTAACGTCACGGAACGGGAGAGTAGCAGCTGAGCCGTATCATTACAGCGAGCCGGAAGAGGTGGAAGCCGGTATGAGGTCCGATGTGAAGCGCACCCGGGAGACGGTTGATCCAACGAGCAGAACTTCTAGTAGATCAGCCCGGCAGACACCGTTATTAGTCATTGGAGTGAAATCGCGATTTGTGTAGTTAGCTTTAGCTGCACAACCGATTTACGAAGAGTGGTACCGCGGGATATTGAAGTTCTCGTCTCTTGAATGATTTCAAGAGGCGGGGGCTTTTTTTGTTAGATTCTATAAAAAGAAGGAGAGAGATCATCATGTTAATGAGGATTGCTGCTCAAGCGATATTAGCCCATACGGGCTTGGAGGAGAAAGAAATTTTATCTTTATTTGAGGTGCCTCCGCAGCCTGAATGGGGAGATGTGGCGTTTCCCTGTTTTATGCTGGCTAAAAAGTTTCGAAAGTCTCCGCAGCACATTGCACTGGAATTGGCGGAACTAGTAGGCCATAAAGAAGGTTTAACCGCTTCAGCATCGGGTGCCTATGTAAACATAACCTTGGATCGATCGGTTCATATTCCGCTTATGCTTGCTGAATTGAGCAAGGCTGATTTCCTCAGGCCTAATATCGGGAACGGGCAGCGGGTAGTTATTGATATGTCCTCGCCTAATATTGCCAAACCGTTTGGTATCGGTCATCTTCGCTCTACGGTTATCGGTGCTGCCTTGTATCGCATACTTGGTGAAACAGGTTATGTACCTATTAGTGTGAATCATCTTGGGGATTGGGGAACACAGTTTGGTAAGCAAATTGCGGCCTATAAAAGATGGGGAAATGAGGAGCAGTTACAACATGATCCGATTGGTGAATCGCTAAAGCTATATGTGCGTTTTCATCAGGAGGCCGATCATGATCCGACTTTGGAGGATGAAGGGCGCGAGTGGTTCCGACGTTTGGAACATGGGGATGCGGAGGCTCGACAACTATGGGAGTTTTTTGTTGAAATCAGTCTGGGTGAATTTGATCGTATGTACCAGCGTCTAAACATTACATTTGACCATGTGCTGGGAGAAAGTTTTTACAATGATAAGATGCAGGCAGTTATTGATCATTTAAGAGCAAAAGGATTGTTGGAGGAAAGTGATGGGGCGCTCGTAGTTCGCCTGGAAGACGAGGAACTGCCTCCGTGTCTTATTCTGAAAAAGGATGGAACCACCATTTATCCGACACGTGATCTGGCAACAGCGATTTATCGTCATGAAGTGATGAAGGCTGATCGGTTGCTGTACGTCGTTGGTGGAGAACAGAAGTTGCATTTCCAGCAGGTGTTTGCGGTGCTGAAGCATGCAGGGGAGGCATGGGCGGAGCAATGTGAGCATGTGCCGTTTGGATTAATGCGGTTTGCGGGTAAGAAAATGTCCACAAGACGTGGCAAGGTTGTGAAGCTGGAGGAGGTGCTGGATGAAGCTGTAGCGCGTGCTCAAGGCATCATTACTCAGAAGAACCCTGGTTTACAGGAACAACAGGCAATAGCGGAGGACGTTGGCATCGGGGCGATTATTTTTGGTGATTTAAAAAACAACCGACTGAATGAAGTGGACTTTTCGTTGGAGGAGGCGCTGACCTTTGAAGGCGAGACCGGGCCTTATGTGCAGTATACTCATGCGCGCATACGCAGCCTTCTGGAGAAAGCTCACGCTCGCGCCGATGTTGATGTTAATACTAACCCTAGCGACAATGACCTTTTCCAAGATAGCCATTCTCATGATTTGAATGACGTATCGGATGAAATATTGGGTGACGCAGGTTGGGCGCTGCTTAAGCAATTGGGTCGCTATCACGGTCAACTGATACGAGCGGCTCGCCAACTAGAGCCTTCGGTAATTGCGAGATTTGCATTGGATACGGCCCAGGCGTTTAACCGGTTTTACGCCAAGGAAAGGATTGTCGATGGTGGACAATGGCGTATTCAGTTGGCGGAACAAACTGCCGATATTCTGGCATGCGCGCTGCAACTTCTTGGTCTGAAAGCACCGAATCGGATGTAAGCAAAGCGAACGAAGGGAGCGAGTTTTTGCTGGCGGGATGACTGCTACCCATACCTGGCTCTTCCAAAGGAATACTGTAAAAGATTAATCTGTTGCAGCCACTTTTGGGTATGCATAAATGTTGTGAGCAGAAAAGAGTTAGACGGGTACACTAATCGCAGGAATTCCACTGTTTTGCAACCAATTTGTGTATATTTGAAACATTTGATGATTCTATTGCGTCGGTAAGTATAGAAGCAAAGTAAACATGGAGGTGTATCTCATGAAAAAGAACAAAAGTGTGACAGCTGCCCTGCTTGTCGTCTGCTCATTGGCAGTGGCTACGTCGGCTTCTGCTTTTCTGGATATAAAGGGAGCTGAACAGGAGAAGATCGTAAACTCACTTCAGGACAAAGGAATTATTCAAGGAATAACCAAGGATAAATTTGCACCGAATCAAACGCTCACGTATGCACAAGGAGTACACTTGGTTGTTCGTGCAATGGATCTTCAGGTAATGCCTGATTTCACAACGGGTTCCTTTGCAAACATTCCGGCTTCCGCATGGTATGCCCAGTCCTATCGGATTGCAGCCCAACACCAAATCCCTTTGTCACCAGATATTGATCCAAGCACCCGTATGACAAGAGAACAATTTGCGAATATTTTGTATAAAGCAGTGAGTGCAACGGGTGAATATCCAACTGTTCGTATGTACATTAATGTAGCGGATGGCAAAAAACTAGACCAGGAATCTAACGCAGCAGTTCAATTCTTGCTATTGACCAAAATTGCAAAATTGGACGAACAGAGCAACTTTAACCCGGATCGTAAAGTAACGCGGATGGAGGCAGCAGAAATGGTCTATAACGCATCCGAATTTGTGCAAAATCATAAACCAGTTGAATCCACTCCTGAAAATCCGGTTGAGCCTGCAGATCCGGTTCAACAAAATAACATTAGTATGAGTATAGAGAAGGCGAATGACCAGCAGAACAAAGTGACAATTACTCGTTTGCAGGCACCTAATCCAGGTTACGGCATTGAAGTGGATCACATCGACTACGTAGATGATACAAATGCAGTAATTTACTACAAGTTGACTAGTCCAAAGCCAGGGGAAATGAACATTCAGGTCATTACGGATACCCATACAAGTACATTGGTAGACAGCAAGTATAAGGTTACGCTCAAAGCGATAGATGGAACAGTGCTTCCGCCCACAGGAACAGGCACATCTGTAGCTAAATAAAATTACAAGCCATATGTTATAGATATAAATAAAACCAGCGAGCCTCCAATGTGTAGGGAGACTTGCTGGTTTTTTTCATGCCAAATGTTCATCGTTAGCCCTAAGCAATAGGGCATTCAAGCTTTAAATGCTGACTTTGCCAGTAAGTAAGTCATTTTGCGCAGGAGGCGTAGCAGAGATTGAATCTGATTCTGTTGCAACTGTTCCCGACTGGAGCTGATACATTTGGAAGTAACGCCCGCCTTGTGCCATAAGCTCGTCATGGCTACCCCGTTCAACAATTTCACCCCGATGCAGCACCAAAATTTGGTCCGCACTGCGAATGGTGGACAAACGGTGAGCAATGATAAAGGTCGTACGTCCCTTCTTGAGTACCTCAAGAGCGGATTGGATGAGCGCTTCTGTTTCGGTGTCAATATTGGCAGTAGCTTCATCCAGAATTAAAATTGCGGGATCAAAGGCTAGTGCACGAGCGAAGGAAATAAGCTGGCGTTGCCCGGCTGATAAGGTGCTGCCTTTCTCAATAACGGGCTCATCGAATCCTTGCGGCAAATGGGCCAACAGTTTGTCGGCTCCAACATCATGCAGCGCTTTATTCACCTGTTCTCTCGTGATTCGGCTGTCTCCGAGACTGACATTGGAGGCTACCGTACCTGTGAACAAATATGGATCTTGAAGAACAATACCCATATGATGACGAAGCCATTGCTTAGGGATGTCTTTGACAGACGTTCCGTCAATGGTGATCGTTCCTTTTTGCGGATCATAGAACCGGAATAGCAGGTTGATAATCGAACTTTTGCCTGATCCGGTATGTCCGACAAGGGCAACCGTTTGGCCGGGCTGTGCTGTAAAGGAAATATGTTTAAGTACATCATCCTTTTTGTAGGCAAAGGAAACGTCGTTAAACTCTACCTGGCCTTTGTAGCGCGGCATCATGCCGTCGGTCACCGGCTCTCCAGTTTCGTCCATCAACTCAAATACGCGTCCTGAGGATACGATGGAAGTATCCAGTACAGCGAGTTGGTTGACCATACCCGTCATAGGTTGGAACAGTCGACCCAGCACATCGACGAAGGCATACAATACGCCTAGTGAAACAGCACTACCTGTAGTGCCAAGCGCCTCAGATCCGAAATACCACAACACGACGGCAAAGGCGAGATTTCTCAACACGTTGACTAAATTGTGCGAAGTGAAGGCGTTCAAATTCAACATTTTATTCTGATGCTTCATGTAGTCATCATTCAATTCTTCAAACTCTTGCTGCGTTTGTTTCTGGTGCCGGAATACGCGAATAATGGACATCCCTTGAATCGATTCATTGATAATCGCATTAATCTCACTGAGTCTGGACCGAATGATCGTATTATAGCGGGTGGCGACCTTGCGGTACAATACAATCCACAAGATCAGTAACGGTACAATAAACAGTGAGATAAGACCCAGTCTGAAGTCCAGCAGAAAGAGTGCAACATATACCCCTGCCATCGTTACAATCCCTGAAGTGAAATTTGACAGCACAGCCACAAACAAATCTTTGACTGCCTCAGTGTCATTCGTAACACGGGATACGACCTTGCCTGCAGGCAAGTTATCAAAAAAGTAAACTGGCAACCGCTGGATGTGCGCGTAGAGATCAAGCCGAAGCTTTTGAATGACCTTGTTCGCCGAGGATTGCAGCCAGTATGTTTTGCCGAATTCAGCAAAAATGGAAATAACCAGGAAGAAGCAATACCAACCAATCAGTTGAAAGATACCGGGCATTTCCGGTTTGTAAAAGCTATACAGTTCATCAGCTGTCAGAGCCTTGGCTTCATAGCGAAAGGTGTCGGAGCCACGTGTCACAGTCAGCGTTCCGTTCGTAAAGGAGCGATTACCGTCAGCCACTTGAACCGAGCCATCCACAAATACGAAAGATTTTCCAACTTGTAAAATTCTCGCTTCGCGACCTTTAGTCTCCCCGGACTCAAAGCGATCTTCACGCTTAAAGTGGGTTCCCGCATAGCTTACAGTGCCGTCGTCCACACGAGTTGTTTCATAAAATGGTTTTTCAATAGCGAGCATATGGTCGTCGATCATCGTTTTGGCGATGAAGGGACCAGCCAGCTCGGCGGCTACTCCGATAGCCAAAGCGATGAGAGCGGCGATAAAGCCTGCTTTGCTCGTCAGTGCGTACTGGAATAGCCTTTTGCCGATATTGGGTTTCATTAGGATACCTCCCCTGAGGTCAGATCAGATTCCACTTGTTGCCGTTCATACTGTTGTCGGTACCATCCGTCAGTATGAAGCAGCTCGCTGTGGGTTCCTTCCTCAATAATGCGTCCTTGCTCCAACACGACGATCCGGTCTGCATGTTCTACAGCGGAGAGGCGGTGGGTAGAGATCAGAGTCGTTTTACCTGAGCGCTTGCGTCGGATATTGTCAATAATTCTAGCTTCCGTCCGGGCATCTACTGCAGACAGTGCATCGTCGAGCAATAGAATATCCGGGTCACCGATAAAGGCGCGTGCCAGCGAAACGCGCTGCTTCTGGCCGCCAGACAGGGCGATACCTTTTTCTCCGACCAGTGTATCCAGCCCGTCAGACAGGGTACCTAAATCCTGATCGAAGGCAGCAGTACGGATTGCTTCCATAATGTCGTCATCATCTGCATGAGGTTTCCCGAATTGAATGTTCTCGCGCACTGATTTGGAAAACAAAATTTGCTCTTGCGGCACGTAGCCGATCCAGCTGTGTAGTTGTTCTACTGCAATGTCCTCCAAACGTATGTCGGAGATTAAAATATCACCGCTACCTGTTGGATATTCATGCAGTAGCTGTTTGAGTAGAGTGGATTTACCGCTGCCGGTTCTACCGACGACACCTAGCGTTTCTCCGCGTTTGAGCTCCAGACTCACATGTGACAGATTGTCAATAGTAGAGGTTGGGTAACGGAAGGTAACGTCTTTCATCCTGATGGATTCGAGGCGGTCCACTGGAACAGGTTGAGCGGCATCCTGAACGTCTGGCTGGACATCGAGAGTTTCATTGACCCGGTCCAGTGAAGCGCTACCGCGCTGCATAATGTTAATCAGCTCTCCAATGGCAAACATCGGCCAAATCATCATTCCTAGATACATATTAAAGGAGACCAATTCGCCTAGCGTGATATCGTTATGAAATACCAGATAAATACCATACCCGAGTCCAATGACGTAGCTAAGTCCTACACATAAACGGATTGTTGGTTCAAAGAGGGCATCCATCCGGGCGACAGCCAGATTTTTACGAAATACATCGTCAGTAATATCAGCGAAACGCTTTTCGTCCATTCGCTCTTGCACATAGGCGCGAATGACCCGGATACCAGCCACGGATTCCAACACCTGATCGTTCATATCACCAAATGCATCTTGTGCCAGTGTGTAACGCTCATGAACGGCTTTACCGTAAATGCTCATAGCCAGTGCAATAAAAGGTAGGGGCAGGATAGCTGCCAGTGTCAGCTTCCAACTGATTAGGGTGCCCATGGCAACTAATACCACGCTCAGATAGACCGTAGAGTCTGTCAGTGTCAGCATGCCGAAGCCCGCTGTACTTGCTACGGAGCGAAGGTCGTTCGTAGCACGAGCCATCAGATCGCCAGTGCGATTACGTTCAAAAAATGGAGGGGTCATCCGCAGCAGATGATTCATAAAGCGTGTGCGCAGTAAGCGCTCCACCAGATTGGCACCACCAAACAGCTTGTGCATCCATATGTACGTAATGTAGTAAATGACGGCTAGAATGCCTATGATGTACAAAATATAATGCCAAAGTGAGGACCAGGAAATCGAACCGCGCACAATTTCATCAATGGCACTACCTAGCAGCCGAGGTGGAGCAAGCTCCAGTACACCAACAGCTATCAGCAAAAACAGTCCAATGGAGTATCGGCTTCGTTCTCTTTTAAAAAACCAGCTTAAATTTTTAAGTACTGAAAACAAGAGGAATCCCATCCTTTCATGACAAGTTCATTCGAGAGTTGTGTACCATTTTGAAGAAACAACAGGGCTTGCTGCCACAAGTATGATCCGACAACAGGCGCAAAAAAGGCATACCGTCCGCAGACGATATGCCTTAAATCTCAATATCATATGGCGCGCAGGTATTTTCAGCACACTCACCACTGAAAAACTGCTCAAACGCAGGCAGCCACTCGTATTAAACCATACAACATGAATGGCCCAATTCTGAAGGATGCGACAGGGGAGATGCTCCGGTATGAAGTTGTTGTGTTTGTAGATGTGGGTAAAATGCAATAGGAAATTTTAGCACCGGTAACACTCCTTTCTTCCTCAAAATGGGTTCATTCTAACATGAGTAATCGTTCAAATTGGTAATAAATTTCAAAATGGATCTCGTATGGTTGAATCTTAACACCCTTTTTTGCGAATTGTCAAACCTTTTTCAAAAAAATGTATATGGCTTGTCCAAAAAACTGGCTGGGTTAGGACGGTTGGTGGTCATTCTAAAAAATGCTATGATATAGTTAGCAGACGTCATTGTATAAGGAGATGAGAATAGCGCATGAGCATACAGGTAACTGAACCTGCGGCACAGTGGTATATTAAGGAGCTTGGTTTGAAACGTGGAGATTCGATCCGTTTTTTTGTTCGCTATAGCTCTGGCGGTGGGTTGCATCCAGGCTTTTCTCTGGGAATTGCCGTAGAGCCTCCGCAGCACCCCGTATTACAGCATGAAGCGGCTGGCATTACGTTTTATATGGAGGACCAGGATTACTGGTATCTAAAGGGCCATCATCTGGAAGTTAAGTATTTGGAGGAACATGATGACATTATTTATACCTATGTTGAGGATGGACAAGCTTAGTGCTCCACTGTCAATCATAGCGTGCAAATAATTGTTCTTGGACATGAAAAGCGGCGGAGTATCGTGTTACAGGAGATGAACCTGTACATGATGCTCTGCCGCTTTTTTGTGGTTAAGGCAGGTATGTCGTATGTTAAGGGTTGTTAAGCATAGGACCATCGAGTGCAAAATCAAAATCATCAATGTCGTACACATGTACAGGTACGGAAGCTTCGATAATGCGGTGAATCCAGTCCAATTGATCCGTCAGAATGGGTAATGATTCACGCTGAGCTGTCAACACCAGTTCAGTCTCAATTGGATCAAAATATTCTCCGTAATGTGCTGTATCAACAGCATTAATGATAATAAGTGATGTATTGGCATCGAATAGAATAGGCAAGCTCTTGGCCCAAGGCATCTGAAGGGCACGCCGAATTTTTTTCTGATTCAACGGTTCTTCAAAATAACTGATTAACTCGCTTACCTTCCGCTTCACATGTTGATCGTCCATAGGATTATCCATAAGCGGCTCTGTGCTGTCCTGGAATTCGTATAGCTCTAGCAGTGATGTGTAAGGCACTATATATTCCACAGGGGCGGGAGATGTAAGTAGTTGGCCGTATATAGCCACCATTACAGCTTCCGTTACAAATTGTCGAGACATCGGTCAAGCCTCCTGCATTTACCAAATTATGCGATATGAGTATACCACAAAGCGGGACTGAATTCAGCCCGACATGCAGATTGCTATCATGTATTCCTATACTTGTTGTACGAATTTAGCTGCGGCCGATTAACAAGGAAAGCAATCCGGCAGCAATTAGAGGTCCAACAGGAACTCCTTTAAAGAAGGCAACGCCAATGACGGTCCCGATCAGTAGACCTGTCACAATAATGGGCTGTCCAGACATTAAAGTTACTCCGCGGCCGCCAAGATAGGCTACCAGAATTCCGATACCAATCGCGAGCAGAGATTTCCAGTGCAGGAAAGACTCCATCACCTGATTGATACTGATTTTACCGCTGGCTAGCGGGGTCATGACCCCGATCGTCAAAATAATAATTCCGATCGTCAGGCCATACTTTTCAAGCCAGGGGAAAGCAGTGTGAAAGCTGGTTACCCGCAGTAGCAGTAATACAACCATGGCAATAGTCACGGTAGAGTTGCCACTAACAATCCCAAGACCAGCCAATACCAGTAAGATAAGTGAGCTGTAATCCATACAGATGTTCTCCTTCGTTTATTTAGCTTTGGATATGCTCCGCGATTTGACGCCCGTGCCAGCGGCCTGTTTCAATAAACACTTCATTGGCATTGCTGCCTGAAGCGATGACCCCCGCGACATATATACCTGGGATGTTCGTTTCCATCGTGGCAGGATTAAATTCTGGTTTGTCCAGATCTTCAGCCATATGAACGCCGACAGACTCCAGTAGTTTTCGTTCCGGGTGAAATCCAGTCAGTGCCAGTACAAAATCATTTTCGAGTCGGAATGCTTCAGTGTCCAGCGGAGTGACTACGACATGGTCTGGATGAATTTCGGTAATGCGTGCGCCTAAATGCAGCGTGATCTTCCCTTTTTGTACCATACTGTCAAACAGTGGACGAACCCACGGCTTGATGTATTGGGACAACTCGCTTCGACGATATACCATATCAATCGTAGCTCCGACCCGCACCAATTCCATCGCAGCATCTACCGCAGAGTTACTGCCACCGATAACTGCGACCCGGGTTCCTGTATAGGGATGGGCTTCGCTGAAATAGTGAGTGACTTTATCCAATTGTTCCCCGGGAATGCCCAAATAGTTCGGATGATCAAAATATCCTGTAGCCACAACGACATAGCGTGACGAACACGTTTTGGTTATTTCTCCTTTGCTCAGGGTATGTACAGTAAATGTACCGTCATCCTGGCGATGAATAGACTGGGCCTCCTCATAATGCTGAATGTTCAAGTTATAATGTGTAGCTACTTTACGATAGTACGCCAGTGCTTCATGACGAAAAGGTTTGTCATTAGGGGTGCTGAACGGTACATCACCGATTTCCAGTAGTTCGGCGGTGCTAAAAAACTGCATGTTCGTCGGATACAGAAAAATGGAGTGAACGATGTTGCTTTTTTCAATAATGACAGTTTGCAAACCTCTGCGGGTGCATTCGATTGCAGCAGATAGTCCACAGGGTCCGCCACCGATAATGATTACGTCGTGCATTTGGATGAACCTCCAGTTGTATTGGTTTATTACGCCAGTTTTGTAGGGTTAACATTATTTTGACGATTAAAAACGGATCTCAGGATTGAAGCAAATCGCTCAGTATGTGAGAAGTTTTCAAATAATAATCCTACCGCAATGCGAACACAATATCCAGCCGTTTTCAGAAAAGATGACAGACGGTGAAGATTGACAGCCACATTTAGTGAACATATAATTAGATATATATCTAATTATATGTGATTGAATTCGTTTGCATAGCAAGTATGTACTAGTGAAAAGAGGTGCAATAACGATGCAACTGGATAAAATGGTCAATTATCATAAAGCACTTGCTGATCCAATGCGAATGCGGATATTACTTCTTTTGTCCCGTGGGGAGATGCATGGCCAAGCTTTGGCGAAAAAGCTGAATTTGTCCCAACCGACTGTTACGCATCATGCTTCCAAACTTCGTGAGACTGGGTTGATTAAGGAACGACGTGATAAAAACACGGTGTATTTTACACTGAATCCAGAATTGATCCGGCAGCATGCCGAGGCGACGGTGCGATTTATTTTCGAAAAAGGAGAGGGGGAGGAAGAGATGTCAGAGTTGAATGAAACGCTGGAGGCATCGGTCTTACGCAATTTTTTTTCCAAGGACGGCAAGTTGCGCCAAATCCCTGCGCAGTATAAGAAAAAATTGATCGTACTTCAGATGCTGGCAGAAAAGCTGGAGCCAGGCCGCATGTATCCTGAACGTGAATTAAACGAGTGGATCAAGCAATACCATGAGGATTTTGCAACGATTCGGCGTGAGCTGATTATGCATCAGTTTATGTACAGGGAACGGGAAATGTACGAATTGAACCCGCGTGAGATGTGGACGCGCTGGGATCAGGTACGCTAAACGAAACTTGACAAAGATTTCAAAAAAGTTTCGTAGCTGCCTTGACAGACAATTGATGGACTTGTATGATAAAGGAAATTTTAGGAGGAGGCGATGTTATATGCGTACGAACATGAATGGATGGGTTCAGCAGCAGAATGACTTGTCTCCCGCACGGACAATGCACAGTTAAAGACTGTATAGATCTATAGTCTTGGCTTAGCAGTTGGTTGGACAGTAGAACCAACAAAATCCGCAGGGAGTGATTCCCTGCGGATTTTTTATGGTTAGGCGTCTTGTTATCCAGTTGTTGGTTCTGGGGAGTGGTCTGTGAGAGACTGCTTGCTTAAGTGAACGAACGGATCGCATCGACCTGAATCGTATACCCTCCGCAGGGAAACCCCTGCGGATTTTTCGCGTTGTTCGCATGCGGGGAGAAAATGTACACCTATCAAATAACATTACGATCAAAAATGAACAATGAATTCAGGAGGAAAACAATGAGTATACATGAATACGGTTGGTCTGATTACTGGAACGTTTTTTGGGACCAATGGAAGCAAGGCTTTGAGGAACGCACAGGAAATACACAGGTACGTCCTGCTCGCTTGATTGCCGATTACGGACAAAAGGTGAAGCTTATCACAATGGATGGAGAACGCTGGGGAGTGTCTTCAGGTAAGCTACGACATGCTGTTGTCGATCCGGCGGAAATGCCTGCTGTAGGGGACTGGCTAGCAATCACTACGCCAGATGAAGTGTCGGATGCAGTAATTCATGCCGTCTTGCCGCGGAAAAGTCGAATATCTAGACAGGCAGCGGGCTTTGAGACGAGGGAGCAGCTGATCGCTACCAATGTGGATACGCTGTTCCTTGTTAATGCGCTGAATCATGATTTTAATATGCGCAGACTGGAACGGTATTTAATTATGGCTTGGAACAGCGGGGTAAACCCGGTTGTCGTTTTGAGTAAGAGTGACCTTTGTGAAGATGTCGAACAACGGGTTGCTGAAGCGGAGGGAGTTGCCCCTGGTGTACCTGTTATCGTTATTTCTGCTTTGCAGAATGAAGGCAGAGAGCAACTGGAGACGTTTCTTCAGCCTGGCTCTACAGTTGCTTTGACAGGCTCTTCCGGTAGTGGCAAATCCACGATAGTAAACTGGCTCTCCGAGTCTGAGGTTCAACTGACACAGGATGTGAGGGAGGAAGACAGTCGGGGCAGGCACACAACCACTCACCGACAGCTTTTTCCTATCGCAAAGCAAGCCGTTTTGCTGGATACACCTGGTATGCGCGAGCTTAATCTATGGGATGATTCCATGGGTGTCGCTCATACCTTCACGGATATTATGGAAACGGCGCAGCAGTGCCGTTTTGCAGATTGCAAGCATAAGGGCGAAGCTGGATGTGCAGTGGAGGAAGCTATAGAGAGAGGGGAATTGTCGGAATCCAGAGTGAACAATTATCGCAAAATGCAGCGGGAACTGGAATATCAGGCGCGTAAGGAAGCAGACCGGCGCAGGAAAGATAGTCGTTCAAGCACAACCCCGGGGCGTAGGGATCAGCGAAGTGGCTGGCGACGTGATGTGGAGTGGTGAGCCGAACTGCAGTGAAGTATCAAATGTAAAAATATACGAAAATCTATGTTGTAGTCGGCATATGGTATAAAGGGGTGAATATATGCCGAACTACAGCATTGTGGTGGATTTATCGGATCGTCGTTTATATTTGAAGGATGGAGATCAGATTGTTCTTAATTATCCAGTCGGTATTGGCAAGCTGGCTACACAGACACCGCATGGGCAATTTACGATTATTAACAAACAACCTAATCCGGGCGGACCTTTCGGAGCGTTCTGGATGGGGCTGTCCAAGCCGCATTATGGCATTCACGGCACCAATGAGCCATGGTCCATTGGCAAGATGGTGTCACATGGCTGCATTCGAATGCAGAATAAGGATGTGCTTGAGCTTCAGGAGAGGGTAAGTATAGGCACGCCAGTCACGATACAGCCGTAGCGGCTAGACGACATGAGACTCTGTATCTACTCATACGTGGAAACCGCGTCATAGACTGTATCTGTGAAGCGTATTTCATGGCGAACGGCCGTAACTTTAAGTTAGATGCTGCGTTTAGTTACGATTTGGGTTGGATAGGGATACGGGCTTCAATCTGTTTGGAGCCCTCTTTTTCGTCTGCAGATTTGACTAACGGTCCCGAAAGACGTTCTCCTTGTGTACCATACGCCTGTTTGGCGTTGGTCCACATATCTTCGTTTGGTTCGAAACTTATGATTATGATGTAGCGGTTGGCAAGGCTCGGCTTTTTGACCCTCATGCTGAAGGAGCCGTCAGGCATAACTTTGGTTTGATCATCGTAGCCAAACTGCCATCGTCCCGGAAAATCAATCTTGAGTTTGACGTCCGACCCTTCCAGCAAATTGCTGCGCGCATATACATGATAATAGTTACCCTCTTGCTTCACATCAGGCTTAATCCACACTTGAGGGCTGCCGTAGTCCTTAGGTTTGTTCCAGACGGGCTTAACTAAAGGGGTATTGCGTTCTTGTTCAGGATCAAATTCAGCCCCAATCCGAACTTCATGCAGAAGCTGTTTGTTTTCTTCGTATTGATATACATAAGGACCTTCCAATTTGTTGCCACCGCTGCCATACAGATTTCGTATTTCATTGTCTTGGTCATCTGGACGGAACAGAACAGTCAGATCCATACTGCCCTGTATTCCGGGGCGTTGTACCTGGAGTACAAAACTTCCGTCCTTTTGAACGGTTGTCTCATCCGTGTACCCAGTTAACAGGGAGTTTTTGACCGCAAGATTCCCTTTGATCCGTGCTCCGGCCGGGAGGTTGGAATGTCCTGTAACCTTCACGGTATTTTTATCAATGCTGACGCCACCTGATATTTCGACATAGCTGCTGCCTTGCTGATGGACAGGTGTATGATTGGCAGCTCGTTCATCAAGGGATGATGCACCTTGGTTGGGATTACCCGTTACGGTGTAGGCACGTGCTTCAGCTTCATGTTGGGCTATACTCCGGGTTGAAGCTTTTTCCCTGCTGCATGCAGCCAGCATCGTTAGAATTAAGAATGCGAATAAAAGGTTGCAGACTATTTTGGTAATCATGTGTTTACTCATGGTTTTTGTTCGCTCCTTGTCCATAGCTTCCAGGCTTAACGTGATAAAATTATCGAAACTTTATGTATTTACCCTTATTAAAGGGTATGTAATCCCGCCTGCTTTATCCTATAAGGAACGTACCTGTTTAAACAACAGGCAGAATGGTTAAAAATGGATAGCCTGATCATCCCCTTGAAAAGCAGGGGCAGCTTGCTGTAAAGGAGCCTGAGTCATATGTCCATTGACCGTTTTATCTTAAAAAAGCTGGACAACTGCCGGGAAGAGCATACACGCGCTAATTTACTAGAACTGTTTAGAATACGGATTGAGAAGGCGCAGAATAAGGAACGAGGCGGTAAAAAAGGTTATCGCAGAATACTTTAAATAAAGTCTGATCAATCCATAAGCTGCGGTAAGTCACATGTATCATGTTTTAAAGCTGCTGATATGGAGAGGGTGCTGAAATGTCCCTCTCTTTTTTGTGTGTCTAAAGTGGACAAAAAAAGTCCCTCTTAATAGAGGGACAATGCCAATGAATCATTTTCACTAACACTATGCAGGATGGCTTCACAACCGACAATCTCTATACTGATCAAAGAGTTAAGGCATTTTTGAAGGGCACGCTTGCCGCTGGAGATTTTATTCTCCAAAGTGTTACTTAGAAGTTTTAATGTTTTTTGTACTGGTTGCTTATTTTCTTGATTGAAGTATACGGGAATACGTTTGTTTTGAAATGTAATTAATGTTCTCACAAAAATCACCTCGCCTGAGTTATTTCATGGCTTAATTGTAGTGCCCGTTTCTTAAAATTACCTTAAAAACACCTTATAAAAACATAAAGGTCTGAAAAATTTACAAAGTGTTCACAACAATCTAGGTAACAATCGAATTTAGTTCTAACTAATCGACAAAATGACGTATATACCCATATTAGAACCGATCCAATACATATTATTGATACCAATGACTCTACTAATATGAGAAACTATGACCAAAGTCACTATTTTATTTTTGGAGTGGGTATTTTGTAACAAATTGACAGTCTAATAGTCGGATGCTACAGTTACGATAGCCATATTTCCGTGGAAATAGGCTTTTTGCGTGAACTTTGCTATATATTAAGGATCGGGAGGGATGACAGATGATCCTGACCGTGCTTTCAGGACGACAGGAAACAGAGTGGTTTGACATCGAGGTAGCTGATGAATACTCGGTGGAACATTTAAAGCTGATGCTGGGTGTGCGCATTTTCGGCGAGCCTCCGGCGGAAGGCATGCAATATATTATGGAAGCAAAGTTCCCGGAAGGGCTCTGGTTCAGGGTGGGAGATAACCAGCTACTTACAGGATCCGGCTTGCGGGAAGGCTGTACTGTGCGTATTCAGCGCGCTTTTTCGACAACTCAGGACGAAGCGCCTGTGTATGGAAGGCGTTCTCTGTTTCAAAATGAAAAAAATGGGTAAATACACACATGAAATTATATGAAACCTTGGTAAAATGAAATAGTAAGCGAAAAGGGGGACTTTTGTCTTGAATGCATTATACCAGCGATCCCCGAGATTAAGGCCGGCGCTCCGAGAGGAGAAGCTGGAGATTTTACGGCCTCCGGCTGAGCCGAGCAAGCCGTCTTTTTCTATTATATCTATACTTATTCCGTTAATGATGACGTTGGTGACTATAGGCTTTTACGTATATATGAGCAAAACAGGCAAGATGGGCAACAGTAACTATTTGATGTTCCAAATGGTCACTGTGGTCATGATGCTTACATCTTATACGATTCCTTTTTTTGTCTATCTAAATAATAAGAAGGAATACAAGCGCAAGCTAGAGGAACGGGACCGCATGTACCGGGAACAGCTCCAAAAGCATCGTGAAGAACTTGAAATGAAACGCGAGGAGCAAATTCGCACACTATATGAAATTCACGGTGACCCGCAAATATGCACTCAAATTGTCAAAAACCGCAACAGTTCACTTTGGGAACGATCACCGGAGGATGAGGACTTTTTGCAGGTGCGTATTGGAACTGGACAAGTTCCCTTTCATATAAAATTGCAAATTCCACGCCCAGACGGTTATGACCGAGATCCTTTGTTGGGAGCTGCGGATGAACTGGAAGAAGAATTTCGTCTGGTAGACGCTGCTTCCATTGCATTACCGCTGTTTCAATCCAAAGTGGTTGGATTGGTCGGCGATCGGGAACATACCCTTGCTGCGTTAAGAGTCATTTTGGCACAAGTGACGGTTCGTCACTCGCCAGATGAAGTGAAAATTGCTTCCTTCTATGACGAGCGAGAGGAAAGTGAATGGACCTGGATGCGCTGGCTTCCACATGTGTGGGATGATGACCGAATCCAGAGAATGATGTCAGACCGCAGTAGTAGTGCACATCAATTAGCAGATTTTCTGTTTGCCAGACTGAACCGCCGTAAAAATAATCGTAATGATCGTCAAGGCAAAGGGATGGAAGTCCCTTGTTATGTCGTTGTTTTATCTGACACCCAGCTGATTGAGGAAGAACCGTTGCTGCCGTTGTTATTGGAAGACGGCCGGGCCATTGATGCGTGTACGATTGTGCTGGCTTCTCGTAAAGAGGCTTTGCCGATGCAGTGTCAGCTGATTGTGGAGGCTACCAAAGAGCAGGGCGTATATGCCCGTAAATCAGAGTCGGCGGAGGTTGAACAGCAAAGTTTTAAACCGGATCGTTTGTCAAAAGAGGAAGCCGATGCATTAGCGCGGTACATGGCTCCTATTCGCTTGAAGCGTTCCTCAGCTTCTGATATTCCCGCTGTGCTGCCTCTGTTTGATATGATGAGCGTAGCAAGTGTGGAAGAACTGGATGTGACAGATCGGTGGCGTCGTAACCGCCATCCTGATACCTTACCTGTGCCAATGGGCGTGCGAGCAGGCGGCAAGAAGATTATGATTAACCTGCATGATAAGATAGAGCGTCAAGGGCATGGTCCCCATGGCTTGATCGCCGGTACAACGGGTTCAGGAAAGAGTGAGGTTATCCAGTCCATCGTAGCCTCGCTTGCTGCCGAGTTTCATCCGCATGATCTTGCTTTTATGCTGATCGATTACAAGGGTGGAGGCATGTCCAACACGTTCGTTAACTTGCCGCATGTTGTGGGTACGATCACGAACTTGGACAATAATTTGATTGAACGTGCCAAAATATCTCTTAAAGCAGAACTGGTTCGTCGGCAGAAGATATTGAACGATGCAGGCAATTTACAGCATATTGATGAATATTACAGACTACTCCGGCAGCGGCAGGAACAACCGCTGCCTCATCTGGTTATTATTATTGATGAATTTGCACAATTAAAGCGGGATCAGCCAGAGTTTATGGACGAGCTAATCAGTATTGCTGCGATTGGGCGGACACTAGGTGTCCATTTGATTTTGGCGACGCAAAAGCCTGCAGGTGTCGTGGATGACAAGATTTGGAGTAACTCCAGATTCCGCATCTGCTTACGGGTGCAAAGCGAAGGCGATAGCCGTGACATGTTGAAAATACCGAATGCCGCGTGGATTACGAAGCCGGGACGAGGATATTTCCAAGTGGGTAGTGACGAAGTATTTGAAGAGATGCAGTTTGCTTGGAGCGGTGCGCCGTATATAGGCAACAGCGATATTTCTTCTGCACTACCTGTACATGAGGTGAGACTGAACGGAAAACGTGAAGCGCTACTGACGGGCGGCGAACGGGCAAGCTCAGGCTTAAAAGGAGAAGAAGCCCCTAAACAGCTTCAAGTATTTATTGATTATATTGCGAATGAGGCTGCTAAGGCAGGGATCGAACGACTTCAGGGACCGTGGCTTCCGCCGCTGCCTGAATTGCTGGATTTAACAAATTTGCCGGTATGCACCGAAATAGATAGTACATCATCACCTTTGGATCTGAAGGCTCTTATTGGTCTAGTAGATGATTTGCCGAATCAGCGACAGGAGCCAATTTATGCATCGCTAGATCATGGTCATTGGGCTGTGTATGGCATGCCCGGCATGGGGAAAACAACCTTTTTGCATACGTTGCTGATGTCCACGGCTCAGCGTTTTGCTGCGAATCATTGGAATGGTTATATCATTGACATGGGTCGAACGATGCGCGACTTTGGGGAACTTCCCCAAATCGGGGCTGTTATGATGGCTGAGGAGGATGACCGGATCAAGCGATTGTTCCGTTATCTGTTCAAGATGGTGGCCGTACGCAAGGAAATGCTTTCCGAGGCTGGAGTCAAAACAATAAGCTCTTATCGACGTTCTGCTGTCGAGGATATCCCGCAAATTGTCGTAGTTATTGATGGATATCTTAATTTCCGTAATGCTTATCCAGATGAAAATGAACTGTTGGAATCTCTTTTGCGAGAAGGAGGTAGTCTAGGCATCACGTTTATCATTACAGCGAACCGGATTACCGATGTGTTTGAGAAATTCCGCAGTAACATACCGAATGCAGTTTCTTTTGAAATGTCCGACCCGAGTGACTATTACTATGCGGTAGGGCGACCAGCCAAAACGCCAGGACCGTTAATTCCAGGTCGCGCTCTGGTTAAAGGGCATGTTCCTCCGCTGGAGTTCCAGACGGCACTGCCCTCACCAGGAGAAGATGAGGCGGAGCGATCAGCACGGCTACGCCGCAATATTGCTGGCATTGTGCAGGAATGGAAAGGCAAGCACGCACCAGCTATCCTACCATTACCTGAGCGGATTCCACTATCGGAACTGCTTCAGCAGTGGGATCGGACAAGTGGACCATCGGGCGCACTACCTTACGAAGTACCTGTAGGCCTACAGAGTGACGATCTTGAGCCTTTTCTCCTGAATCTGAAAGAAGGGCCCAATTTTATTGTGGGTAGTCCAATGGAGGGTGGAAAAACCTCCTTTCTAATGAGCTGGATTATATCGCTGGCTTATTATACATCACCCGATCAATTGGAAGTCTATACGATCGATACACGCTATGGAGGCGGGGGACTATCTAGATTACGACATCTTCCTCATGTTAAGGCTGCTGCTGAAAGTGAGGAAGAAATGGGACCTCTGGTACAGCAAGTGTATGATATTGTTCAACAACGGAACAAGGAGGGGAATGATCCCGAATTGCTCCTGGTCATTGATGATGCGGATATGTTAAGCAAGCAACTGAATGATTTTATGATAAAGGATCAGCTCTCCGCCATTGTACGGTTGGGACGTGATCGCAATGTGCATGTCGTGCTCTCGGGTGTGCCATCTGATTTTCCTACCTTTGGTGTGGACTGGTTTAATGATGTCAAGGCAAGCCAAAGCGGTATGCTATTTGGAACACTAGATTCGAATGATCTATCGTTCTTTCGTATCCCTTATTCGGAGGCGAACGCCGCTACTGGTGGACTAAAAGTCCTGCCACCTGGGCAGGGGTACTACGTACGGCGCAAATTTACCAGGATAAAAGCGGCAATTCCCTTCTCAGAGCAAGTGAGCTGTGAGGATTGGATAACGAAAATTCGTGACCGATGGCATGTTGTAGTTTGAAGGGAGGTGGCTCATAATGTTAACGTTTCAAGCTTCCAAGCAGAAGTTAATAACCCTCAAGGCGAAGGAACTGTTTTTTCTGGCAGGCGTATTGGGTTCTGACCGACTGCTTGGGGTGGAAGATCCGTTTAAGGGCTATCTAGCAGAGGAGTTGGCGGAAGAGTGGGAGCAAGTAAAAGCTACTCTTTTGGAAAAGGGTTATCTAAAGCGGGTAGATAAGGGCAAAGAGCTAGCAATGCCTCCTACTGTTTTTTCAAGAGTCGCTATCGCGGGATTATCCAACAGGGCTTGCCGTATACGCTATGTGCGGGGAGGTAAGCAATTTGAAGGCTATCTCCATTGCACGAACGAGCGTGTAGTGGAACTCGTGAAATCCGCTGATGAACCCGATGAGTATCGATTGTACGATCTGGGTAATGTGGAAAAGGCTTGCGAGACATTGATTGATAAAATGGGTTGGGTAGATCGACTTGTGCCTGAATCCCCCGCACTAATGTTCTCCAAGCAGGCGTTTAATAAAATTTACGAGCAATCGGCAGGGGAAAGTGTGTCTTTGATCAGCAGTAAACTGACCGAGGCTAGCGGAGATGCAGAGGGGTCTGCAAGACTGGCTCAGTCTTTGAGTTCCCGTGTAGCTGAGGGAGAACTGCAATTGCTGGTTTGGAACGGCAGGGAGTGGGAATCACAACGGGCAGCCTTTGTCCTGTGTCCTGCAATGAACTGGATATTTCGGATGAGCTCTAGTGGTAACGGGGACTGGCTGATTGCAGCTATGGCTTCAAGAGATCAGTTTGTGGATTTATTATTAAATTGGTTGAAACAGTCGGCAGTGAATGAAGAAGTGACAGAAGAAGGGTGATGAATATGCGCATTCGAGTTGAACCGGATGTGCTTCGGGGGCTTAGCGGGCAGCTACAGCATGCGGCGGAGCAAATTCAACAGTTAACAGCAGGTTTGGAGCAGGCGTTACAATCGCTGGATTGGGATGTATCTGCACGCGAGGCGATCTTGAATCATTGGATGCAGGCCAAGCGGATGTCAGAACAGATCCATGCTTACCTCCATACATCAGGTACACAACTGAACCGAAAGGCAGAGCAGTTTCAGTCTGTTGACCACAACTATCAAACGATACTGTCATTTGCCAGCCAACCATTGGGACGACCCGTCACGATGCTCGATTGGTCGAATCAGCAATCACCGTCTATTCTGCCTGGGCAAGCTTCGGAAGGAAGCAGCCTGATTTCTAACCCGCAGTCTGTCGTACATGCCATTTCTGGTGTACAGTCTTCGGATGTAGAAACGTTGCATCAGGATATTCTGATGCAGGCGTCTTCTAGCAGTCCGCAGGATTGGTATTTTACTGATCCGTCTACAGTAAGAGATCAGCCTGTCGCTTAGTTGGGATCGCGTTCCGGGACAATCTGGATCGATTGCAAAATTACTTGAGCTCGTTCCACAATTCCCGGCTTTATGGGACTTATTAGGTGTTTTTTTGTTAATATTATACTGTTAGGTGCTGTTTTATAGTTAAAAAGTGGGATTGTTACAATTAGGTCCTTTGCCTTTTGTAGGGAATTAAATAGCCATAGTACAATTTGAACCAGATAAACAAAAACATTATTTATCATCAAGGAGGACTCAAAAAATGGCAGGACGCATTTTAATTACCCCAGAACAGGTTGATCAGGTGGCTAACCAATTTAAACAAAGTGGTGAGCAAAGCCAGCAGATCGTTTCCAGTTTGACACAGTCCATCTCAGGTATGGAAGGTCAATGGGAAGGTATGACTAAACAACGCTTCTTCCAAGAGTTTCAGGAAGCTAGCAAACAAATGCAAGCTTTCGTAACGACTTTGAACAGCATCAGTCAAGAATTGACAGCTATCGCTAACAAATTCCGCACGGTTGACCAAACGAAATAAGTTGTCTTGCCTGATAGGCATTAACTTATCATATACCACTCTATTAAGAAGCAATATGTGAGCCATTCCTCACGGTTTGGCACAGGATGTTCAGGAAAAACCGGGCGATCTTCGGATACCCGGTTTTCTTGCCATCCATAGATGTATATAATAAGGTGAGGAAAACTAGCATACTGAATGATGTAAGGAGAGGGATGTTTCATGTCTTTTCAACCGAATCCGGGAGACGAATTGATCATAAACGGCACAGCTTATGTGGTTGGACGACATCCCGCTGCACCCGGTTTAGCCTATGCTCAAGCAGGGCGTCAGGGAATTGTATACCAGCTAAATGCCAAAAACGGAGCGCCACATGAGGCAAAAGCCCTTAAGGTGTTTTTTCCGAAGTTCCGCATCCCGGCTATGGTTTATCAATCTGAGCATATGGAAGCATACGGGGATATTCCCGGTTTGCAGGTATGCAAGCGTGATGTGCTCACTCCAGAAAGAAACGGAAGTCTGATTGCCGAGCAGCCTGATTTGCTGTATGCGGTACTGATGCCATGGGTTCACGGTATGACATGGTTCGATTGTCTCACAGATCAGCGTCAGCTTGAGGCTTCCGATAGTCTGGCTTTAGCCAGAGCATTGGCAGGGATCGGTTCAGCTATGGAGCAAAAAGGATTGGCGCACTGTGATTTATCGGCGCCGAATGTGATGCTTCCGTTTTTTTCTGAAGTGGAACTGCCTGAAGGCACGTCAGCTGTGGAATTGGTGGACGTGGAACAAATGTATAGTACTAAAATGGATCGTCCAGACGCTCTATTGGCAGGTTCGCCAGGGTATGCCGCCCATCGTACCGTCCACAGCGGGTTGTGGAGTGCGTATGCAGACCGTTTTGCAGGGGCAATCATTATAGGAGAAATGTTAGGCTGGTCTGACCGTGTAGTAGTCGACAAAGCGTGGGGCGAAAGTTATTTTGATCAGCATGAAATGCAGACGCCTTGCGAACGTTATTTTATTTTACGAAAATCGCTGGAATCTCGTTGGGGCAGCAAGGTGGTAGAATTGTTCAGCCGTGCTTGGGATAGTCAGGATTTAAGCAGTTGCCCTACTTTTGGCGAATGGCTGGTTGTACTTAATGCGGTTACTGAGCAGGAAATTTCAGTTGAGGCTATAGAACCGGAACCTGCTGCGACAGAAACAATAGAATCGGCAGCGGTGGGTGGCCTTTCCAGTGAAGCTGCATCCTCTTTGTCAGCGCCTGCACCGCTCAAGACTGAACAGGCTGCACTGCTAAATCAGGTCGCCCTGGAGCAAGGAGAGCGTGGGGTAACGGACAAGCTGTTCCGACAGGCACGTGATTTGGAGCAGCAAAACAAACCTGCTGCAGCGCTGGAAGTATACCGGTCGTTGTATCATTTTGTAGAAGACGGCAGTCCTTTGCATGTGGAGGTGTCAGCTGCGATCACAGGACTAGAGGAGCAGTTGAATCCCATGACGCCAGAGCAACCTGAAAAAACAAAGGCCTGGTATCGCTCCAAAGCGTTTATCGTGACAACTGCGGCCGCAGTCGTTCTATTGGCAGCTGGAATCCCAGCCGTGAATATTCTTGCAGATCAGTCCAATCAGCGGCAAATCGAGGCAGCCAAGCAGGAAGAGGCAGCGAAGGCTGCAAAGGCGGCCGAGGAAAAGCTGGCAGCCGAGCAGGAAGCTGCTCAAAAATTGCTGACGGAGAAACAAAGCCAGGAAGCGGAACAGCAGGCCAAACAACAGGCACTTGCTGTTCAAAAGCAACAGGAAGAGCAGAAGAAACAGCAAGCCCTTATCGCTCAACAGGTTAAATATGAAGCTTATCTCGCTCAAAAGGAACAAAATAAGCAGGCGGCTGCCAAGTTGGCGAAGCAAAAAGCGTATGATCAACAGGCAAAGTATGAAAAATACTTGGCTTTGAAAAAAGAGCAGGAAGCCCGCGCCGCCCAGGAAGAGGCAGCTCGTAAGGCAGCAGCCGAGGCGGAACAAAAGCAAAAAGAGTCCATGCATGCACGAAACAAGGAGAACGTTCTTCAGCTTATTTCCCTGTACAACAAGGCGTATGCCTCTCAGGAAGGTGGCAGCGCTGCGAAGGCAAAGAGCTTTGCGAAGCGTTTTAGAACACTATATGATAGTAATCCTTCTTATTATCGTTCGGTAGGTGAAGTGGGATATCGGGCCTCCTCTATTTATAACTTTTTAGGAGACACGAATTTTAGACTGCCTAAAATTTAATATTTCATATGTCTATATATGGACGGAATGATAGATACGAAACAGATGGAGATAGAAGGTAACTGAGGGGAGCATGTACAAATCATGAATTATACAATACAGGCTTCACAACGCACTCCCGCCCTGATCATTTACCTGATTGACATCAGCGCGTCGATGAACATGCTGATGGAGGGGCGGCGGCGTATTGACGTTGTATATGAAGCTATATCGTTGGCGATCCGGCAGATGGTTTTTCGGTCAACCAAAGGAAATCGGCTGACAGCGCGCTATCGGATTGCGATTTTGGCTTATAGTGACGATGTGTATGACCTGCTGAATGGTGTCAAGGGAATTGATGAAATCGCGGCCATTGGTTCGTTGCCCGATTTGACACCCAAACGGTTTTCAGATTCAGCAAAGGCCTTCTTGCAAGCTGAGCGTATTTTGCAAGCGGAATTACCAGGGATGCAGGACTGTCCTGCACCTTTGGTCTGTCATATGACAGATGGAGTTTCCACAGGTGATGATCCGGAACCGATTGCGAAGCGTATTATGAGCATGAGCGTACCGGACGGTAATGTACTGGTGGAAAATATATTTTTATCCGACAGGTTGCTGGAAACGCCTATTCAGGACCCCCGTCGCTGGAAAGGTCTAACACATAATACGCCGTTGCAGGATGAACATGCTGTGAAATTGCGTGATATGTCTTCTGTGCTGCCTGAAAGCTATCGGGAAATGCTATTTGAGGCAGATTATCAGTTAGGTGAAGGAGCCATTATGATGCTACCCGGAACCTGTGCGGAACTGGTGTCCATTGGGTTCCAAATGTCGGCCGCAACGCCTGTACGGTAAGGAGGTAAAAGCATGAATCCACTGCTGTCCCTGCTCCTCGTGAGCAAAAAAAAGGGAATGAATGCAAGGCTGACTCAGCAATTTGCTTACATAAGCTCTCAGACAGGCGATCAGCCTTTATCATCTCATCACAGTCGTTTTATGTGTCGTTATGGCTATGGAAGGTCTGCCGAATCTGCCAGTATGGGAGAAAGCGGACAGGATTTCGCCGCAGTACGTATTCATAAATCCGTCTGTTGTTTTGTCTTGTGTGATGGTGTCGGGCTCAGTTACCGAGGAGATTTTGCGGCCCGCTATCTGGGTTCTTCTTTACTGGATTGGATGGAACGGGGACAAGATCTGTCTGCTGATCAATTGAGAGTGTACCTTGAACGTTTGGCAGGTACAGCGGCAGAGGAACTGGATCGGCAACCTTTGGATCACGAATCAGGCTTAATGCGTTCGGTATTGGAAGATAAACGTCGTCAAGGTAGCCAGTCCATGTATATTTGCGGTAAAATCGAACTGCCGAAGCGTGGTAGCCGTGGTCGTCTCCGACTTGCCTGGCAAGGGGACTCACGTTTGCGACTATGGAATGGTGCCGAGGAAATCAGCGAGCTATTCGATCATACCTTCTCTACAGCGGAGCGCTGGTCTACAAGCCGTGGGCCGATTGGAGGGAAGCCTCATTGGTACGAAAGAAGCATATCCGCAGATATGCCGATGAGATTACAGGTATATACGGACGGTTTATCCGATTTGGACCCCATTCGCGAGCCTGTCCCTGATGAGCAGATACAGGTATTGCTGGATGCATCCCACACCGGGGGACTTGATGATGATGCTGCATTTATTGAGCTGCAGTGGTAAATGAATAAGCAAAAGGACGTTATACAACCATGGATATGGATGTATACGTCCTTTTTTTGATGAATACATAGAACATTACGATTCGTTAAGATATTTATAGAATGTAACGAGGAGGAGAAGGAAAGACGCGCTAATGCGCGTAATATTCGTACTTTTCTTAAATATCGCAAAAGAATAGCAAAAAATGCGCAAAAATGGTGATTATAAAGTATATCCTTTTGGGTAATCTTGTGATTATACAGATTACTGAAAGGGAGCGATACATATGAGCTACACATATGCAGGAGGCGCACGCTTTGAAGGCAAAACGGCTCTAATCACGGGAGCTGGTTCTGGCATTGGCAAGGCAACAGCCATTCAAATGGCTAGAGAAGGAGCAAATGTCGCTCTTTTTGACATAAGTAGCGATCGTATTTTGGAGACGGAAAGAGAAATTAATGCTATACGTGAAGGATCAGCGAGGGCTTTTGACGTGGACATTGCCGATCCGGTGCGTGTGGAAAAAGCAGTCCTGGAAGCGGTTGAATTATTTGGCGGACTGCATATCATTTTTGCTAATGCGGGGATTAACGGGGTCGTCGGACCGATTGAGGATCTGAGCATTGAGGATTGGCGCCAAACGTTGTCTACGAATCTGGACGGCACCTTCCTAACGGTGAAGTATACAATACCACATTTGAAAAAGAACGGTGGCGGCAGCATTATTATTACCAGCTCCATTAATGGAAATCAGCGCTTTACCAGCTTTGGGATGTCAGCCTACAGCACATCGAAAGCGGGTCAAACCGGTTTTGCTAAAATGGCTGCGCTGGAGCTGGCCAAGTTCCGTATTCGTGTGAATGTCATCTATCCAGGTGCCATTTCGACAAATATTGATGAAACCACGGAGAAATCGGAAGGGTTAAAGCAAATTACCATCCCCGTCAAGTTTCCCGAAGGAGGACAACCGTTGGCTGATGGACCGGGTCAACCCGAGCAGGTAGCTGATTTGGTAACATTTTTGGCCTCAGATCATTCGCGTCACATTACTGGCGCACAAATTGTCATTGACGGGGCAGAGTCGTTATTGTTTTAGAAAATAGAGCATTCTCTGGGACAGAGAAATGTTTTGTGGTATCCTGAGTGTATTGTCTTGGTTACGGTGCGAATGTGAAGCTCACATAAAAAAACTGGATCCTTCGCACCTCGAAATTTGTCGAAATGGATTCGAATTATTTTTTTTGATAGAAGTCAATAGTGGATTCAAGCTTGTTTGGCATCGTTTTTTTCGAAAATGCATGGAATTGATATCATTAGGGTATTAATTCCTTCATTTTCGCTGTCGCACTCTATGTGAGTGCGTGGATTGAAATTTCTTGTTTTTTGAACCCCATAACTTGAACCCTGTCGCACTCTATGTGAGTGCGTGGATTGAAATCATCGGGTAAATCGTTTTTGTGTAACTGGCAAGTTGAGTCGCACTCTATGTGAGTGCGTGGATTGAAATATCTGTGCTGTCTACGTCTTCATAAGGATGGTCTAGTCGCACTCTATGTGAGTGCGTGGATTGAAATTACTCAGGTATTGCATTCGCTGCCTACGCTACAAAGTCGCACTCTATGTGAGTGCGTGGATTGAAATCGCGTAGGACTGACACCTCAAGAATCGCTATTAGTCGCACTCTATGTGAGTGCGTGGATTGAAATTACAAAACGGATATATGGACGTTGGAAATATCTTTGGGTCGCACTCTATGTGAGTGCGTGGATTGAAATCTCCTAATGTATGTTATGATATTATTTATACAGTAAAAGTCGCACTCTATGTGAGTGCGTGGATTGAAATAACACCGGGTTACCACCGCAAGTGTACTTAATTTGTCGTCGCACTCTATGTGAGTGCGTGGATTGAAATTATTAGACATAGTCTTTCGAACTAGGAACTGTAAAAGTCGCACTCTATGTGAGTGCGTGGATTGAAATTGACTGGTGTGACTTTAATGATTTATATATTTTGTCGCACTCTATGTGAGTGCGTGGATTGAAATAAGCCACGCCTGCCAGTAATCAGCGGTGATGTGGCCTGAAGTCGCACTCTATGTGAGTGCGTAGATTGAAATCTTGCGGATGTTATTATATCTTTTGCCGCTACGAAACGTCGCACTCTATGTGAGTGCGTGGATTGAAATAAGCCAAAGTTTGATCTTGCCGCGTGGGAAACGTAGTCGCACTCTATGTGAGTGCGTGGATTGAAATATATTGGGAGTTGCCATTAGTGCCTATGCCACTAGTCGCACTCTATGTGAGTACGTGGATCATGACGGAGCAGTCGCCACTTGGTCGTATAAGTGGAGAGCGCCTCTTTATCCGAAAACATGAAGAGGTCCGTGAAGTAGAGGAACTGTAGATTTTACGTGGCTTGGAAGGGACGGTGGCAGTTCAGTACAATTCCGTTCTCGATGAGCTGATCTTGCAGCATGGACGCCATAAACGCCCTCCGTTAGATAATGTGAGTGCCCTATTATCTTTTGCCTATAGACTGCTGTCCAACGATATGAAATCGGCACTGGAAGCTGTGGGCTTGGATGCTTATGTAGGTTTTCTGCATAGAGATCGTCTAGGACGAGCCTCATTAGCACTGGATGCGATGGAAGAGCTTCGAGGAGTATATGTCGACCGTTTCGTTTTGTCCTTACATTGATTAACAAAAAATTGATTAATGGCAAAGGATTTAAAAAAAGAAAACGGGGCCGTCATGATGGACGATGATACGAGGAAAATCGTATTGAAGGCATGGCAGGAACGGAAACAGGAAAAAATTATTTATTCTTATTTGAATGAGAAAATGTCTTGGGGGCTGGTGTCCTATTCCCAGAAGTATACGATATGGAAAGCCCACTGATTTTGTAAGGTGCGAATGTGAAGCTCACATAAAAAACCAGGGTCCTTCGCACCTCAAAATTTGTCGAAAAGTAATTGAATGAGTTACCTTCAGTAAAAGTCAATGGTTGATACAAGCCTTTTTGGCATCAGTTTTTGCGACAATGCGTGGAATTGATATCATTAGGGTATGAATTACTGCATTTTCGCGGTCGCACTCCATGTGAGTGCGTGGATTGAAATAGGAGCAGCCAAGCCAGGCATTGACCCCTGAACAGTCGCACTCCATGTGAGTGCGTGGATTGAAATACTCTGTTGCCCTCATTAATTGTGGCGATACTCCGTCGCACTCCATGTGAGTGCGTGGATTGAAATTGTGAAGTGTAAGGACAGTAGTCACATCTAAGATTACAGTCGCACTCCATGTGAGTGCGTGGATTGAAATCACGGCCTATGCATGTAGATGGCAAAACCTATGAGTCGCACTCCATGTGAGTGCGTGGATTGAAATGCACAAAAACCACCAGCAGCTTAGAAGATTGGGAGTCGCACTCCATGTGAGTGCGTGGATTGAAATTGTTCAGAGTCAGTATCTGTTTCAGAAGTGGCAGGTCGCACTCCATGTGAGTGCGTGGATTGAAATCACTTAAATCTATGACGGTTAGGGCACCGGATGATAGTCGCACTCCATGTGAGTGCGTGGATTGAAATCTCAGCTTCCCGGCTGCCGACTACACCAGGCGCATGTCGCACTCCATGTGAGTGCGTGGATTGAAATCATAGGTCGTATTCCCTCCCTGTATACATATCCCTGGGTCGCACTCCATGTGAGTGCGTGGATTGAAATTTCCATCAATTATAGAATGTTGAACTGGATTTGCACGTCGCACTCCATGTGAGTGCGTGGATTGAAATCACAAATGTCCAACAGTGCCGCAGGCGGTCATTGGTCGTACTCTATACGAGTATGTGGTTGAAGTATCTATAGTGTTCGTAACCTTGCATAATAACTCCCAGGAGGCTTTACATGTTTGGAGTCAATATATAATTTGTTTTATGAACTTTAAGATTATTAGTTTAGTTC
Organism: Paenibacillus sp. SEL3; assembly: GCF_054602585.1. Lineage (NCBI taxonomy): Bacteria > Bacillati > Bacillota > Bacilli > Caryophanales > Paenibacillaceae > Paenibacillus > Paenibacillus sp. SEL3. The sequence goes on from NZ_CM137725.1 coordinate 5,441,877, forward strand.
TCTCTAAAATACTATTTCCACATGACTATAAATAATATTTGTTTACATAACGAGAATAGATCTAATATGATTAGTAAGTGGAAGAGAGTCTAGTATTTTTAAGCGAAATACAAGTCTCTTCACAATAAACACCCAAAAGTCATAAAATGAATATTGCGCTATGGGTGTGAAACCGAAATCCTTAAATTAAGTAGATAAGAGAGGAAAGGAAGAGAAATTACAACGCTAGGACAATTATATTATCATTATCTATGGATTCACTTAACAACGAGGAATGTCCAAGTGGGGATTGTAGATGCTATCGATATTGTACCTTATGACACGATTACACATTTTAAGTATTTGCTCAAAGGGGGAAAATAGTTGAATTTATTATCTATTCCTGGTCTATATTTTTATATCTATCTAGGTATAGGCCTTATCGTGGGATATTGGTTTGTATCTAAGGAATTAACTGAACGTGCACAGGAAATGCAGCAAGAGAACCCAGAGGAAAACGATGAGGAACTGTCAACAGCTAGAGAGGGTCTTTATCAATCTCTACATGATCTTTATCATTTAATAGGTCAGAAAGGTGTTATTGCTGCGATCTATATTTTATTTATGCTTTTTTGGCTTCCGATGTGGTTAGTCATTACTTGGAAGAGGTTATTCACGAAGAAAATTAAAGGAGATTAAAAAATGCAATATATCGCCCACATACGGGAAAGCGACCAAGAGATTCAAACGGTTGCCGAACATCTATTGGAAACCCGACAATTAGCAGAAACCTATGGAGACAAAATAGGTATTCGACATATCACCGGACTCGCTGGCATGCTTCATGACTTGGGGAAGTACACGGAAAAGTTTCAAAATTACATACGTTTGGCGGTACAAAATCCTGACAATCCACCGAAGCGAGGAAGTGTAGATCATTCTAGTGCGGGTGGAAAGTTATTATTTAATCTTTTTCACATTCAACCTCAAGGCACATTCGATAAACAGGATTTATTTATCAAATATATATTGACTGAAGTTGTAGCAAACGCTATTATTTCTCACCATTCTTATTTGCAGGATTTTCTAAACCCACAGCTTGAATCAAAATTTTTGTATCGGGTGCGTGACCTAGAGATAGCGGGATTTGAAGATGCAGTAGCGCTTTTCTATAAGCAGGTCATGGAGAAATCTACATTTTTTGATTATGTGAATCAAGCAAAGGCTGAGTTGGATCAATATATGAACCGAGATGATGGGGCAGATTTTGAACTCAAATTGATGTATTTATCCAAGTTTGTGTTTAGCGCTTTGATAGATGCAGATCGAACCAATACTCGCTGCTTTGAAGAAAATAAGAACACAGGCGATAAGATCGCAGTTGAAGCCATGAATCATCAAAAGTTGTTTCATGGGTATTACGAAAAATTAATGATGCACATCAAATCCCTACAAGCAGCCAAGGATGCCAATACACCTATTAATCTACTTCGAAAAGAAATGTCCGAACAATGCGAACAGTTTGCAGAAAGGCCCTCTGGAATACATACGCTCTCGATCCCCACAGGCGGTGGAAAGACGCTCGCCAGCTTTCGTTATGCCTTAAAACATGCTGTAACATATAAGAAGAAACATATTATTTATGTCGTTCCATTTACGACCATTATTGAACAAAATGCCCGAGAGGTTCGCAAAATAATAGTGGACGATGCGAATGTTCTGGAACATCACTCTAATGTAGCCATGGACGATGTAGAAGAGGGAGAGAGTAATGAGCTTGAAGATGTAGTTGTGAGTACGCGTCAAAAATTAAAGCTGGCTAAGGACAATTGGGATTCGCCGATCATTTTCACCACAATGGTGCAATTTTTAAATGTTTTTTATGCTGGTGGCAGTAGAAATATTCGTAGACTTCACAATTTAAGCGAGTCTGTCATTATTTTTGACGAAGTACAAAAAGTCCCTACTCACTGTATTTCATTATTTAATCAAGCAGTAAATTTTTTGAAAACATATGCTCATTCAAGTATTGTTCTCTGCACGGCTACACAACCCGAATTAGATTTTGTACATAACAAGCTAGAAATTGAACCAGATGCAGAAATGGTGCATGACCTGAACCATGTTATAGAAGCGTTTAAGCGGGTTGAAATTGTGGATAAAGCAACGGATATGAAATTTAATACGGAGAAACTTACCGACTTTGTTGAGGAAAGACTTGCTGATGAACAAAGCGTGCTCGTTATTTTAAATACAAAAACGGTGGTGAAAAACCTATATCACAGATTAAAAGAAGGAAGTGGTACAGCCCCGATCTACCATTTAAGTACATCCATGTGTCCAGCTCATCGCAATTCCATATTGGAGGAAGTTAAAAATCACCTGCAACATAAAGAGCCTGTCGTTTGCATCAGTACACAATTAATTGAAGCGGGAGTGGATATCAGTTTTAAGTGTGTCATTCGGTCCTTGGCTGGTTTGGATTCCATTGCTCAGGCGGCGGGCAGATGTAATCGCCACGGAGAAGATAGAATGAAGCAAGTATATGTCATTGATCATGAAGAAGAAGATCTCAAGCGATTAAAAGAAATCAGAATAGGTAAAGAGATTTCCAGAAAAATGTTCATTGACTTAAAACGTAATAAAACTTGCTTAGGCGGAAACGTATTATCAGCTCAGTCCATGGAAATATATTTTCAAAAATATTATTCCGAGTTAAAGACCGACTTAAATTATTTTATTCCTAAATTGAGAAAAAATATGACTGAGCTATTATATGGCAATCGTATAGAAAATACTTATTTTCAATCTTATTGCAAAGAAAATGAGACGATTCTTCCCTTATTCTTAGCGAATAGCTATAGGACGGCAGCGGACCATTTTCAAGTCATTGAGGATCATACTACCGCGGTAATTGTTCCTTATGGGGATGGAGAAAAAGAAGGAAAGGAGATCATCGCGGACCTAAATGGACAGCAAAGCATAGAAGACCTTACCGATTTGTTACGCAGGGCACAACAATTCACTATTAATATATTTAAGTATGAGAAAGACCGATTAGATCAAAATAAGGGGTTAGTTTCTTTTTTGGATGGAAAAATATATGCACTAACCGATGGAGCTTACGATGACTGTTATGGCCTCAATCTTGAAAATGACAGTCTGCTTAGTGGATTTATCCTTTAAAAACTCTTTGATTGGGACTAGGGACTTATATTCTACATTGACTGACCCTGCCAAAAGTAATATTCTGGTACTGTGTTTAGAAAAAATAGTCATAGAAAGGAGGTAAATGCTAGTTGAGAAATGCGATCGAATTTAAAGTTTATGGAGATTATGCACTGTTCACAGATCCACTAACCAAACTTGGTGGTGAGAAATTAACTTATAGTGTTCCAACATATCAGGCGTTAAAAGGTATTGTCGAAAGTATTTATTGGAAGCCTACGATTATGATGGTAGTAGACAAAGTTCGTGTTCTTCATGCTATTCGGATGGAATCCAAAGGCGTTCGCCCCATCGAATATGGCGGTGGTAATACCCTTGCTAATTATACTTACTTGAAAGATCCCTGTTATGAGGTTCAGGCTCATTTTGAATTTAATCCGCATCGCCCCGAGATGGAATATGACCGTAATGAGAATAAGCATCATAACATTCTCAAGCGATCATTACTTGCTGGTGGGCGTAGAGATATTTTCCTAGGTACACGAGAATGCCAAGCTTATGTAGAGCCTTGTGAATTTGGTATAGAAGCAGGTTTTTACGATAACTATGGTGACATTCATTTAGGTAATATGGTACATGGAATTAACTATCCAGATGAGACAGGCAGGGATCATATGGAAGTCCGTTTGTGGAATCCAGTAATGAAGGACGGAGTCATTGATTTTATTCGACCGGAGGAATGCACACAAGTTCGCACAATAGCGAATATGCAACCTAAACGGTTTGATGAAAATAACGTTCAATCCGCTGATGAGTTGCTTGCGCAATGGGAAGGGTGGGTGAATTAAATGAGCTGGTTGCTAAATTTATATGAAACGTATGAATCTAATCTTGACCGTGTTGGTGTGATTGAGAAGAAATATAATGATCGTGAATATACATTGTTGCCTATTTCCCACACGACCCAAAATGCGCAGATCGAAGTCGAAGTTACAGAACAAGGTGATTTTCATTCAGCCAGGATATTGGATAAAAATGAGTTTAGTACATTGATTCCTTCTACTGAAAAGTCCGCCAGTAGAGCCGGCTCTGTCATATCACCTTATCCGCTGCATGATAAATTAAGCTATGTTGCCGGAGATTTTGTAGCATATGGTGGAAAAATAAAAAAAGAAGAACCATTTTCTGCTTATATTCAGCAGTTAGAAGGCTGGGCTACTTCAGATTATGCCACTTCAAAGGTGAAAAGCATATATCGTTACTTAAGCAAGCGCCGCCTGATTAAAGACTTAGTAGACGAGGCAATTTTATATCTTGATGTGGATCAGAAATTAATAAGTACATGGGACAAGAAGTACGAACCTATACATGGGGAAAAACCACCTATATTTAAAGCGGTTCCTGGTGAACAAGAGAGCGTATTCATTCGTTTTAATGTGTACTCTCCAGATAAAGTTTTAGCTAAAGTTTGGGAAGATAAAGAAATGTATGATTCATTTGTTGGTTACTATAGCCAGTTGCTGGGAGAAGAAGACATTTGCTATGTTACTGGAAAGCAGCTCCCTAGCACAGACAAGCATGCCAATAAAATCAGAAATTCCGGGGATAAGGCGAAGTTGATTTCCGCCAATGATACGAGTGGATTCACGTTCAGAGGACGATTTGCCCACAGTCATGAAGCTGCAAGTATCAGTTATGAAGTATCTCAAAAGGCTCATAATGCCTTAAAATGGCTCATTAATCGTCAAGGTAAAGTCATGGAGCAACGTGTTTTCCTAGTGTGGGGAAATGATGAACCGAGTATTCTGAATTTTACCGAAAATGATAATATCTTTGCAATGGGCTTGCCATCCAAGGCTAAAGAAATAAAAAGTCATACAAACGAAGAGTTTGCTTTTGAATTAGCCAAAGCGTTAACGGGTTATGCCAATACACTAGCTGTCAAATCTAATTCCAAAGCAAAAGTCAATATTCTTGTACTTGACTCAGCAACAACAGGGCGGATGGCTGTGATCTATTATCGTAATTTGGATAAAAAATTGTATTTTGAAAAGCTTATTCACTGGCATTCCACCTGTGTATGGCTTCATCGCTATCAGAAGGATGAGCAGGGTGAATATTTACAATTTTGGGGTGCTCCAGCAACGAAAGATATTGCTTTTGCAGCATACGGTTCAAAGGCTAATGATAAACTCGTTAAGGGTTTGATGGAACGAATGCTCCCCTGTATAGTAGATGGTCAAAACATTCCTCAGGATATTGTGAGGAGTGCTATTAACCGCGCCTCTAACCCGGTATCCATGGACAAGTGGGAATGGGAGAAAACACTGAGCGTGACATGTGCTTTGGTTAACCAACGGGAGGGATACAATGTGGCATTAGATAAAGAAAATATGGATCGCAGTTATTTATTTGGCAGACTGTTGGCGATAGCAGATGTGATGGAACGAAGCGCATTAGACAAGGATGAGAAACGATCTACAAATGCAATCCGATATATGAATGCATTCTCACAACATCCAGAAAGAACCTGGAGGACCATTCAGAATGCCTTGCAGCCACATCAGGCCAGACTTGGTAAACGCTTAAGCTATTATTCCAATATGATTGATGAAGTGCTTCACAAAATCCCCTTCAACGAATTCAACAATAAACCATTGACCGGGAAATACTTGTTAGGACTCAGTAGCCAACGCTATGAAATCTACCATAATAATCATAAAAAAGATCTTGAGAGCAATAACGACAACAAAGAGAACAACACCTTAGACATGAATGAACAGCAGGAATCCTAAGTAACTTTAAAAATATGTAGGTACATTAAAGGAGAGTAATCATATGTCCGTGTTGGATCACAAAATTGATTTTGCAGTTGTTTTGTCGGTTACTAGAGCAAATCCCAATGGCGATCCCCTGAATGGCAATCGTCCGCGGCAAAATTACGATGGTTATGGTGAGATTTCAGATGTGGCTCTGAAACGGAAATTGAGAAATCGTCTGCAAGATATAGGAGAGTCTATTTTTGTTCAATCGAATGATCGGAAATCGGATGCTTTTAATAGTTTAAGAGAACGTGCAGATGCCAATCCTGAATTGGAAAAATTCTTCAAGGGCAAGGAAGGTTCAAGTGATGAATTTGCTAAAATTGCCTGTCAGGAATGGATAGATGTTCGTAGCTTCGGTCAAGTATTTGCGTTCAAGGCGGCGAGTAAGGGAGCAGGAGTGTCCGTTGGAGTAAGAGGTCCTGTATCTATACATACGGCAACCAGTATAGATCCTATTGATATTACAAGTATGCAAATTACAAAAAGTGTAAACTCCGAACCAGGGAAAGAAAGAGGTTCCGATACGATGGGGATGAAGCATCGGGTGGATTTCGGCGTGTACCTTTTCAAAGGAAGCATCAATACACAACTAGCAGAAAAAACAGGATTTACCAACGAAGATGCTGGAAAGATCAAGGATGCGCTGATTTCGTTGTTTGAAAATGATGTTTCATCCGCCCGTCCTGACGGTAGTATGGAGGTTCATAAAGTCTATTGGTGGGAGCACAAGTCCAAACTTGGAAAATACTCATCTGCTAAAGTACACCGATCTTTGGAAGTGAAACCGAAAGAAAATGTAAGTGCAATCGACAAATCTTTTGATACACATTATGAATGTATATTAACACCGCTCGAAGGCTTAGAGGTCCAAGAGTATGCAGGGCTATAACGAAGAAGATTATTTGCTGCTATCTGGTTTACAGCATTTTAATTTTTGTAGAAGACAGTGGGCGCTTATTCATATTGAGCAGCAATGGGAAGAAAACGTGCGGACGATTGAGGGCAATCATTTGCATAGGAAAGCAGATCAGCCCATGATTCGTGAAAAAAGAGGGGATAAGCTCATCGTACGCGCGTTACCTGTACATTCCAGAGAGCTTGGAATTACAGGAATCTGTGACGTGGTAGAGTTCATATGTGATCCCCTTGGTGTTCCGCTTGCGGGGGAGGAAGGTACCTACCTTCCTTTTCCTGTTGAATACAAGCGTGGCAAACCGAAACGAAATGACTCGGATCATGCACAATTGGTCGCACAAGTGATGTGTCTTGAAGAAATGCTCGTGTGTGAGATTTCAAAAGGCTACTTTTATTACGATGAGATCAAACACCGTGTAGAGGTCATCATCACGGCGGCTGACCGAGAGCGTGTGCGTACAAGCTTGCAGGAAATGCGGCATTATTTTGAGCGAAATCATACACCTAAAGCCAAAGCGGGACCACACTGCCTGAGCTGCTCACTACATAACATATGTGTTCCCGAAATACTGAATAAAAAATCAGTTTCAAGCTTTATTGAAAGCAGGATAGCTGAATGAAAAAATTACTAAACACATTATTTGTGACCATGCCAGATACGTACTTGTCACTAGATGGGGAAAATATCGTGATCAAACAAGAAGAGTCCATTCTTGCACGGTATCCTTTGCACAATTTGGAGGCGGTTTGCACTTTTGGCTATTCAGGGGCCAGTCCAGGCCTCATGGGAGCTTGTGCAACACGCAATATAGACCTAACCTTTATGACACGAAGCGGACGCTTCTTGGCGAGAGTTACCGGGGAAAGCCGGGGAAATGTGGTACTGAGAAAAGAACAGTACCGGATTTCCGATGATGATAGAAGAAGTGCTCTTGTAGCCAGAAATATGATTATAGGCAAAATATATAACCATAAATGGATTTTGGAACGGGCAACGAGGGATTATCCACTTCGTATTGATACGGAACGCATGAAGAAGGTGACCGCTTCTTTGACAAAGATCATGAAGCAAGTCCGAGAAGTGGAGGAACTGGACATATTACGCGGTTTGGAGGGGACGGCGGCAGTTCAGTACAATTCCGTGTGGGATGATCTGATCTTGCAGCAAAAAGATGATTTTTACTTCCATGGGCGCCATAAGCGCCCGCCGCTAGATAATGTGAATGCCCTATTATCTTTTGCCTATACACTGCTGTCCAACGATATGAAATCTGCACTGGAAGCTGTCGGTCTGGATGCTTATGTAGGTTTTCTGCATCGAGATCGTCCAGGGCGAGCCTCCTTGGCACTGGATGTGATGGAAGAGCTTCGAGGAGTATATGCCGACCGTTTTGTCCTTACATTGATTAACAAAAAATTGATTCATGGGAAAGGATTTTACAAAAAAGAAAACGGGGCTGTGATGATGGACGATGATACGAGGAAAATCGTATTGAAGGCATGGCAAGAACGAAAACAGGAAAAAATGATTCATCCTTATTTGAATGAGAAAATGTCTTGGGGACTGGTGCCCTATTCACAGGCTTTGCTCTTGGCTAGATATATTCGGGGAGATTTGGACGAGTACCCTCCATTTTTGTGGAAGTAGGTGTGAACATTTGCTCATTTTGATCACGTATGATGTAAGCACAGTAGACAGAGAAGGTAGAAAAAGACTGGCAAAGGTTGCGAAAAAGTGCGTAGATCACGGACAAAGGGTGCAAAATTCTGTGTTTGAATGTATTTTGGACTCGACCCAGTTCCGCAGCTTAAAGTATGAACTTGAAGAATTAATAGACCCAAAAGAAGACAGCTTGCGCTTCTACAACTTAGGAGATAACTACAAAAAGAAAGTAGAGCATATAGGGGCAAAGGAAGCTTATGATATGGAAAGCCCACTCATTTTGTAAGGTGCGAATGTGAAGCTCACATAAAAATCCCGGGTCCTTCGCACCTCGAATTTGTCGAAAATCAATTGAATCAGTTGCCATCAGTAAAAGTCAATGGTTGATTAAAGCCTTTTTGGCATCAGTTTTTGCGACAATGTGTAGAATTGATATCATTAGGGTATCAATTACTGCATTTTCGCTGTCGCACTCCATGTGAGTGCGTGGATTGAAATAACTGGCTGAGCACACCAATATAACGTTGGATGTAACGTCGCACTCCATGTGAGTGCGTGGATTGAAATGGTAGTCGAATTGTCTAGCACAGAATCAACTTAGTCGCACTCCATGTGAGTGCGTGGATTGAAATAGCAAAGTATATTGCATTGATGAATATGACCTCGAAGTCGCACTCCATGTGAGTGCGTGGATTGAAATGAAAAACCTGTCCATGCAGAAAGAGCCACATTGTAGTCGCACTCCATGTGAGTGCGTGGATTGAAATTCTAAGCCAGTTGTAAGAGTAATGGTCAAGATTGGTCGCACTCCATGTGAGTGCGTGGATTGAAATCATTGCGAATTGGATCGGCATTAGGTGAATTAGAGTCGCACTCCATGTGAGTGCGTGGATTGAAATCTTTTGGAATCAGTATCTAAATCATTTCTTACATAGTCGCACTCCATGTGAGTGCGTGGATTGAAATATGCCTAACTGGTGGTCTATAAGTATTGTTTCAGTCGCACTCTATGTGAGTGAGTGCGTGGATTGAAATTTCACAAGTACAGCTCCCATCGAAATGAATAGAAGACACGTTGCGGAATTGAACTGCGCAAGGGTTCTGACCAGGCTGTTATTGTTTCCGCTGGTTAACTGGTTCCTTGCCGCCTGAACGTGCCGTAAAGCCCCGGAATAACTCGGGAAGTGACTCTGGATATTGCTGAATTACAGGAGCTCTGCTGCGATCTGTTTGAGCACTGGCGGTGTTGGGATGAGTTGGCCGTCACCTTTGTTGCCCTTGATGTAGGTTTTATCCTCGTAGGCATAATATACATCGCCTTGGCCCTCAACGACCGGGTAGCCGCTCTCATCATCAGTTAAAGATGTTTGCACGTGATTGCCATGTTGTGCGGCATGCTCCTCATTTGATTTTCCGTGATACAAATTTACCACATGAAAAGTCCAGGGACGGGCCACTTAGAGGCCACTTTAAGGACAAATATAGGACACGAAAAAAATTTTCTGTGAAAAGTGTTTTTTCTCCGCAACTTTTTCCATCTATGATCAGTCTATTATCTAAGAAGGCTTTTTTTTCCAAATCTAATTAAGATTGAAAGGAAGTGCAAATTTATTCAAACTCCTGTATGTAGATGAGGGGAAGCCTATCGCTATATCATGAGAGGATGAGGGAAAGATTATGACGAAAAAGTGGGTATCTTTATTTTCTGTTATTTGCACAGTTTTCTTCCTTTTTGGCTCTAGTTCAACTTATGCAGAGAGTTATTACGCTGGAGTCACGAAGCCCGGAAGTCAGTATTTGGGTATGACTGCTACCATTACAACTCCGAGTAAATTGCCTACACTTGGTACTAGCGGTGAGTCAGCTTGGGTAACAAATGTCACTCCAAGTCGAGATTGGATTCAAACAGGTATCCGATTTTATTCAGGATATCCGGGATTTGCAACTTACGTTGAACATACTGTTAATGGAGCTTATGGCATGCAGGAAATAGGGACTCACCTTTTATCTTCATCTGTAAAATATATGGTTCAATATGGTTCTGACAGTAAATGGCATGCATATATTGGAGGTTATGATAAGGGGAGCTGGAGCTTAGGAACAAATAATAATGTACAAGCGAATGCAGAAACCCATTCTACAAATACCCAAATGGGACCATTCCAATTTACAGGTGTGCAATACAAAAATACAAATGGTGTGTGGAAAGCAAATGATACGGCCCCACGTGCCGATAGTCCATATCATGTCAGCAAAACGGATAATTCAAATTACAAAGTCTATTAACCAATAATTTTAAAGGAGGTCGAAAGTAATAATGAAACATAAAAAGTTGCTGATCGTTGGGGCTGCACTGGGCATTTTTAGTGGGGCTTTTTATATAAATTCCATTTCTGCCGAGAGTCCTACTGAGCTTATCCAAACCAAGCTTTCTCAGCAAGGAGTATCCATTTCAAGCATTAGTGCTCAACAGGAGGACTTAAAAGTAGAAACAAAATCAGTTTCTAGTTCTGGGAAAGCTACAATTGATGACATTAAAGCGATTCGCGCGGTTCGAAATGAAGTACGGAGTGGAGTCAACGGAACCAATGAAATCAAAAATATTGATTTAGCTATTAAAGGTGCAAATGGAAAAACGATTTATGATGAAGTTTCTAATGATGTTACTCATATCCCAGACTTTTCGAAAAAAATCCAAGGTTCCCTGGAGTCGACAAAGGTCCTGGAAGCTGTATATGGTGAACTTCAAGGAAACGGTATGGATGTAAAATCGGTAGATATTACAGATAGCGTTATTGGTGGAAAGCTGGCAAAGATTGTGATTAAAGCGGATGTCTCCGAGATCAATAGTCTGGTTCCTAAAATTGAACAGTGGATAATGGCGTTAAATGATGCTAAAGACAGCAATGGTATTTCTCAATACGATCTGACTATCAATGGTAAAGATAATGAAGTATTATTCTATTTGACAGCAGATTTAGTATATCGTGATTTTTATTGGTGGCAATCAGATGCTTTAGGCGGTGAAACTTGGACGAACTCTGGACCTGAAAGTGAGAAGGCTGCTAACAGTAAAGACAAAGTAGAGGCGACACTTGAAAAAGGGATTACTGCTGAACCACCCGGAGTAGACAATAACGGTTTAGAAGAGCCCCAAATTAAAAAATAAAGATTATAAAGTATTTTGAAAAGGTGTTTCTCATTAAAACGGGGAACGCCTTTCTTACTAAAATAATTCACAAAAGAATAAGGTGCTGGATAATTTCCACCCAGTACCTTTAAATAAGTTGGAGGTAATAAACATGGTCTATTTATACATGTTTATCAGTCTCATAGTGTTTTATGTCGTGGTTTTCATTCTCTCTCTGTTTACTATCCATGTGATTAAAGGTGATGAGACTACCTATATTTTACTGGTTCTCATAATCGGAATCCTTCTTCACAATTCTGAAACCAAAAAAAGATAAGTAGTCGTACACCAATAAATTCAGCTATATAACCTCTCTACATACCCCACCTCATATACTTCGACTCTCAAGGCAGCGGCAAGAATATTAAGGGCTTCCGACTTTATACGGCGGAATGTCCTGTCGCCCAAGCCTAAATCTCCACAAACTATGAAATCAAACTCACCTTCATCATCCAAGTAACTCCGCATAATAACCTCACGCTGCACACTAGACAATCTACTCATTGCCGCTCCAGCAGCTTATCCTTCGCCTCCAGTTCTGCCTCCTTGTCCACGTTGTATGTGGCGATTTCCTCCGTCTGCTTGCTGATAGCATTTGTAGATTGATGTTCTCTATATGAATACGCCTAAGTGGTTGCTGCTTCCCGACGAACAGAACCGATCTGACGATACTGCCGAACTGTCTCCAAATATTCCTCCACCGCAAGGCGGGTGGCTTTTTCGTCGACCGGCAGAATATTGAACATTAATTGTAAGTTGTTTTTTCTTCTTTTCCCCAATGCAATCCCCTCACCGTGTTATAATTTGGTGAAGGTTTGAAACTACTGACCCTCGCGGGCCCGGCCAAGGAATGCAGGGGAATGAGGCAACAATATGAGGGCGTACAGGGGATAAAATGCGGAAGAACCACCGAAGGATGAAAAATCCAGTGCGGTGGTTCTTTTTTTTCACTCGTCTTGTATGTCATCATTATAGGGGGAGGCGATGAAGGATGTTCCAGGATTTCAAGCTCGTCAGTGACCGCCCGGTCTCGATACAAGTAAAAGAATACGTCAATCGTTTAATTATAAAAGGGGCGCTTCAGGCAAATCAGAAGCTGCCTTCCACACGAGAAATGAGCGTTCTGCTTAAGGTGAGCCGCAATACAGTCATTGCAGCATATGAAGGCTTGGAGGATGACGGGTTTACGTATGCGATTCCCGGAAAGGGTAGTTATGTGGCCGCCATGGTGGGCCGGTCGAATGTAGATAACGGAGGGTCTGACAGCTCTGCCACCTGGGAGATCGACTGGAAGGCAAGAATGAACGAGTATGCTGTATCGGCTGTTGATCTGGATATGATGAAGCAGGGCATTCGTGCCCAAAAGGGAACTATCTCGTTCACAAGCATCGCTCCCGATGAGCAGCTGTTTGATCTGGGGGATGTAAGGCGAGCTTTTATGGATCGGATGGCAATCGAAGGACAGGTGCTGCTCAACTACGGCTATGCCAAGGGCTACAAGCCTCTGATTGATTACCTTATGCATTATATGGAGAACAAGGGCGTCGATATAATTGGAAAGGATATGCTGATTACAGGCGGGTTTACAGAAGGCTTTGACATTGTGCTGTCGGCTTTACGCCCTTCTGCACGCCGCGGAGCAGCAATTTGTGAAAATCCGACCCATCACACAGCGATCAAAAATTTGAAGTTGCAAGGATTTGAGATTACTGGCATTCCGATGGAGCGTGACGGTATTGATGTGGAGCGGCTAGAGGAGGTACTGCAGACCAATAGCTTCGATTTGTCCTATTTGACTCCTTCCTATCATAATCCGACAGGCATCGTCATGTCGCCAGCAAAGCGCAGCGCTGTTATGAAATTAATGATGCGCTATCAGATTCCGGTGATCGAGGATGGATTCAATGAGGAGCTGCGCTACTCGGGAGCGCATGTTGCGCCCTTAATAGCGACAGCAGGGCAAGGGAACGGAGTAATCTATATTGGTAGCTTCTCCAAAGTGCTGTTCCCTGGCTTGCGAGTAGGCTGGGTGCTTGGAGACCGAGCACTGATTGACACTCTGGAAAGCATTAAGCGTGCGCGCACCATTCATACCTCAACAATCGATCAATCGATTTTATACCAATATATGCTTAACGGAAATTTCGATAAACATGTAAAGAAAGCACGGACAGAGTATAAGCGCAAATATGAGCTGACAAAGGCATGCTGTGAAGCACATCTTCCTGAGGCGCAGGTTTCTGGTGACGGGGGCTTGCATTTGTTCCTTACCTTCCCGGCAGGTGTGAATACACGCCAGCTGCTAGAAGCTTGCACAGAACAGGGCGTCATTTTTACACCGGGAGACAGGTTTTTTATTCAAGAAGGCGAAGGGATGAATACATTGCGGCTTGGGTTTTCACGAGTAACGGATGAAAATATCGAACGGGGTATTCAAATAATCGGCAAACAGGCGCGTAACTTTCCTAAGGCATAAGGATTAAGAAAAGAGCTATAGAGATGAAATGTTGTTCTGGAGAAGCACCAGCGATCGGAAGAACAATCCGTAGCCACATAATAATTTTGAAGAAAAATGAGGTGTCATGATGAAAATTGGCGTTATTATGGGCGGTATTTCCTCTGAGCGTGAGATTTCTCTGCAGACAGGTCAAGAGATGATCAATCATTTGGATCGCAGCCGTTATGAAGTGGTTCCAATGGTGATCGAGCAGCGAGCGGATTTAATCACGCAGGTTCAGCAGGCCGGCATCGATATCGCGCTGCTGGCACTGCATGGTCAGTATGGCGAGGACGGCACGGTGCAGGGAGCGCTGGAGACGCTGGGCATTCCCTACACAGGCAGTGGTGTCCTGGCAAGCAGCTTATGCATGAATAAGCAGTTGTCCAAGATGCTGTTGAAGGCAGCGGGTGTGCATACGCCTTCAGGCCTTTACTGGCAGGGGATGGACGATTATGATCCGCAGGTAGTGGAGCGTCTGGGCTACCCGGTTATTGTGAAGCCGAATACGGGGGGATCAAGCATCGGCATCCAGCTTGTACAGAATGAGAAGGAGCTGCTACCGGCTGTTCAGGAGGCTTGCAGCTTGGATCAAGCGATTTTGATTGAGCCCTATTATAAAGGGACCGAGATTACCTGCTCGATCGTGGACGGCGAGGTATTGCCGATTATTGGTATTAGCTCCGCTCGTTCGAAGTGGTTCGACTACAAAGCTAAATATGAGGTCGGTGGTGCTAAGGAGGAGGTGATCGAGCTTCCTCCCGTTATTGAGCATCGTGTGCGCGAGGCGGCACTGGCCAGCTACCGACTGCTGCAATGCAAGGTCTATGCAAGGGTCGATATGATTTTGTGTCAGGATAGGCCTTACGTGCTGGAAGTGAACACATTACCGGGAATGACCGCCAATAGCCTGCTTCCGAAAAGTGCGGCAGCTGCGGGTATAACTTTTACACAGCTGCTGGACCATATTATTGCCAGTTCGCTCCATGAGCGGAAACAGGAATGGGGGGTGGCGTAATATGTTTATTGAAAAGGGTGCAGGGCGGTTTCTATCCTCGCGTGTACGGGATATTCGGCCATCGGGAATTCGCGCTTTTTTTGATCTGAATGCAGCAGGAGGAGATACAATCGCCCTTGGGGTCGGAGAGCCTGATTTCGTTACACCGGAAAAGGTGCGTGAAGCTTGCATTCAGGCATTGCGTGAAGGACAGACGAAATATACTTCGAATGCCGGCTTGATGGAGCTGCGGGAGGAGATCTCTGCTTATTTTTCCGGCAGCTTCGCGCTTTCCTATGATCCTGAGCACGAAATGATCGTGACGGTGGGGAGCAGTGAAGCCGTCGACCTGGCGCTACGAGCAGTGATCGATCCAGGTGACGAGGTGCTGATTCCAGCCCCAAGCTATATTGCCTATGAACCCATTACCCATCTGCATGGTGGTAAAATTATAGAGGTAGTGGCTACGGCAGAGGAGCAATTCAAGCTGACCCCGCAAGCGCTGCAAGTGGCAATTACACCTTATTCAAAGGTTTTAATGATCAATTACCCCTGTAATCCGACAGGAACAGTTATGACGGAGCAGGATTGGCTACCGATTACAGAGCTCATTATCAAACATAATCTGGTCGTCGTTTCGGATGAAGTGTATGCCGAACTGACTTACGGGAGAAAGCATGTCAGTATCGCCTCTTTGCCGGGCATGAAGGAGCGTACGATTGTTATCAGCGGTTTTTCCAAAGCATTTGCGATGACAGGCTGGCGGGTAGGCTATGCGTGCGGTCCGCGTGAGCTGATCGCCAGCATGCTGAAAATCCACCAGTACACAGCCATGTGTGCGCCCACCATTGCACAGATAGCCGCGCTGGAATCATTGCGTCATGGCTTGGATGCCAAGGATGAGATGATGGCGAGCTACAACGAACGTCGCAAGCTGTTTGTGGCCGGCTTGAATGCAATCGGGCTTGCTTGTCATGAGCCTGAAGGGGCTTTCTATGCCTTTCCTTCAATTACTTCTACTGGCATGTCATCTGAGCAGTTTGCACTTCGTATGCTGAAGGAAGCGAAGGTGGCGGTCGTACCGGGACATGTATTCGGATCAGGCGGAGAGGGCTTTATTCGCTGCTCATATGCAGCCTCGCTCGTCGATTTGGAGAAGGCACTGGAACGGATGGGAAGGTTTATGAGGGTAATGCAGCCGGTATGATGAACAGGGTTAATAACTCAACTTTTGCTGAACGTTTTCATAAAATATTTTACAAATACCTTTATGATTTTCGAAAACATAAAGGTATTTTTCTGATCAATGTAGTGGATATTTTCGGATGTATTTACCCAAAGCCCGAACGTTCAGCTTTGGAGTTAACTGGTGGAACCCTGCTTTTAAATGCGCTATCGATGAATTAAATATATTCGAATGTGCGCTTCCTCCTTCACAGGTGGCAGAACTGGCAGAGGTGAAATAAGTCCAGGCAGGTATTTGTTGCTAAGCCAAAAAGCGAGTCTGTTCAGGTGCGAATGTGAAGCTCACATGAATTCTCTGAGAGATTCGCACCTCAGATTTTGTCGAATTATATCGAATGTGAACAAATTTTAAACGATTGCAAGAGGATGAGGTAATATTAGATGCGTTTTTGCCAAAATAACGCTAGAATGTTACTTAAATAGGGGGCATTTGACCCATTTTCGCTGTCGCACTCTATATGAGTGCGTGGATTGAAATATTTTCGTGCTTCCGTCTTACGCAAACATTGACGTCGCACTCTATATGAGTGCGTGGATTGAAATTGGATCGTAGCCATAAAGATAGATGTTGATAATCGTAGTCGCACTCTATATGAGTGCGTGGATTGAAATAGTAGTCGAATTATCTAGTACAGAATCAACATAGTCGCACTCTATATGAGTGCGTGGATTGAAATTTTTACATCGTCCGTTGTCGCATCCCTAGCCAATTGAGTCGCACTCTATATGAGTGCGTGGATTGAAATGTCTATGTCTGCACGGGATGGGTCGCGCACCCAGTCGCACTCTATATGAGTGCGTGGATTGCGAATTTGTTGGCTGGTAAAAAGTTTGGTTTAGAACAAGTCGTGGTTCAGTACAGTCAGCATTTTTATTTTATAAACGAAGATTTGCACGAGGAGGATTATATGAATAAAAATGATGATCGTCATGATAACACCCCAGAATAAAGAAGGCAGTCGAAAATATAGACATACTCTTGATAAACTTTCTAATACATAAATAATCAGTCAAGTAAAACGCCGTTCGGAACGGAGAAAGCAATCACTATTTATCAAGTTTGTCCCTAATTGACAATGGAGTAGGTTGGGGTATTTTTATGAACGTAAGGAATTTGAAATTCACAAATCTACTATTTACCCATTCCACTCTACAAGTAAAAGTACTTTTTTACTTGTGAGTCTTTAGCGTTCTGCCCTTAAAGAGAATATACGACAGCTCATGTTTGATAATTTTATTATTCTCTATTGTTTTCACATAATCTATGTCATCTTCGCGAGTTACAATTTCATCCTTATCTATACTGGGTCTTTTATGATTTCTATTTTCCCCGGCCGTGCTATTGTCAGAAAAAATAAAAGTGGTATTTAAATCTTCAATGCCCTCACTAATCTTTTTCCCTGTCATATTCTTAGCTGTAATGGCCAGATGAATTTTTTCTCCCATGGTCAATTTGTACGATAACAACTGGAATGCATTTTCATTATCCACTTGTTCTCTAAAATGATCCAAATCTTCTACATTCTCCATCATAGGTGTCTTCATTAATTCTTTCCCAGAGAGGGAATACAGTTTATTTTGCTGATCCCATTCCTGGTGTATGTCTAAGTGCTTAGTAAGTACCCCTAAAGGGACAAACATCGCATTTTTATAAAGCACAGAGACGGTATCCATCACGGACGAGCTCGAGTCGGTAACAATCTCAGTGGAGTTCATTTTAAACTCAACCTTGTGTGTTCCAAACTTAATTGTAGCCGTATTAGAAGTTGGGTTAAACGTAGTCTGTCCTCCCAACAAATCATTTATGGATCTCAAAGGTACCATATAGCGATTATTCTGATCAATATAAGGTGCCTTAGGAGCTGTGAACAAGACATAGTAATTGTTAATCTTCAAAAATGGAGAACTTGGAGCTATACTCTGAGCTGACATTTTTCCTGTATAGGGTTGAGAAAAGCAAAGAAACAATGCGCCTATAAGAATGACTCTGAACAACATCTTTCCCATAAAATATCCTCCTTAAAAGAGAGAGGCTACCACAGCCCCTCACGGAATTTCAATCTAAAAATATACTGTCTATTTCCTCTCCTCCATGCACGTAATCCACTTCAACTTTACTCCGTGGCATACTACAATAATCATAGGTTTGACTGTTTCGCCAAGGGTTATTATCTTCAGAATCTTTACCAATATAGGATGTAGCTCAACGAACTCTTCTGATGTAAGAACCATCGTTATAGTCTTGTCGATCTTGTAGTCAGAAGGGACATAAAATTTCATTTGTACTTCTTGATCAGGCTCAAAGCGTGGCTTAAAAGTATAAGGCTCTTTTACACTTTCAATGAGCATGAAAGGAGCCCAGTCATTATATTCTGTACTATGCTGCAAACCAACATCAACCGCCAGCCTGGAAGAAATAAGGGACGTTATTGATCTCTATTTCATTGACCCTAGTGGAGTACAACCTAAGCAGAAAGTCCTCTCTATCCTGCGGTAGCATCTCGCAGAGGCTGACCAGAAGATCGGTGGGTTACAGCAATTCCGCGCTGATTTACAGGCCAACATCGAACGCTTCGAGCGCTGGTTCGAGGAAAGAGAGTAGCATTAATTTTTTCCTAGTTGCTCAGGGCGCACAGCTGGCGTCCCGCCCGGTTGAGACAGTAATGAGCAGGGGAATTGTTGCAACCATTTTATGGGATGATGCATCTGTCGAAAGCGTCGTCATGAACGAAGGCTTCTTAGAGAAGCTTGGAACAGGTGGTGTTCACATCTCGATGACAAGTGGACTCGCCCGTTCCTATGTCAAGTCTATTGTCGACCTTTTGAGCATTGAGCAGAGACAAGACTAACATCAAAATCCGGTGCGCGTTCACGAGATAATACCCGCTTTATTAAGCAATTCCAGTCTACAGATGTTAAGAAATTCATAGTACGGGGACAACCTGTTCAAAACCTGAGAAAAGACTAAGCTAACGGAGAACGTTAGTTTAACTTCGAAGAGGCTGCGCCACACGGTAGCCCCAACTTATTTTTTATCCGAAATAATCATGTTAAACGCCAAGACTCACTGGTCTATTCAGTTAATTCTCCGATGCTCCTGACGGATGTGTTGGAGGAAAAGAACATATTACGTATCGGGTTCGCGGATTTCGCGGATTTTTGTTTTTTTCGTGATACATGTTCTTTCCCAAGACATGTATCGGTATCCGAAAAGGACAAGAACTTATAATCTTATCCCATCCCTTTTTGCCTATCGGCGCCTCCTGATAGAAGCAATAGACTTGAACATCCGTTGAGGCTGTTAATTTTGCGGGATGGGAACGACCTCCTTGCGCACCTCGTCCGGCTGCGTCACGGTTAGCTTTCCAGACGAGTCGGTCACGGAACCGCCGACTGTATGCTCGAAGCCGATCCGGGTGACCTTCCCGTCCAGTCCGATCAGGCCGCTTTCCTCCGTGCTGGAATCTCCGGCAATGCCTCTGCTATAGAATACCAGCGGCTTGTCGATTTTCGGCGTCGGACCCGTACGGTCCTTCAGCTTTTCCTCCAGCAGCAGTTGAAAGCTATCTCCAATGCTTCCGTCAAAATGGGCCTGCCATGTCGCGACAAGGAAATCGTCCTTGTATTCGTAATAGGTCGCCGTCTCATTGCCCTCGATGGTGAAGAAGCGGAGTGCCTCTCCTTCGGGAAAGAGGAAGGCGGTGCTGTAGTCCTCGGATTCGTGGAGCGTCCGCAGTGGCGTATGCTCGTAATGGGTTCCAGAGAACATCGCTTCCATGACCAGATTCCTGCTTGCGGCCAGATCGCCGGTATAGAGCGCGTCCCGCTGCTTATCGGAGAGTGGCGACTCGATGGCGACAGTGTTATTTTTCCATTCCACCTTGTAGCCGTACTGCTCGGAGACGAAGCGCAGAGGCACATAGACGCGATTATGGACCGCCTTCGCTGGCACGTCGAGCGAAATCGGACCCGACGAGGACGAGTTATTCCCAAACGTCTCGGTCGCGGCCGTCTTCTTCCCGACGGTCAGCTTAACCGTCTGCGACCATTTTCGGACGACCACGGTGTCCGTTTTCGCATCCCAATCGACAGCGGCGCCCAGTGCTTCGGAGACAGCTCGGATCGGCACGAGCACCCGTCCCTGATCGTAGATGGGGGGACTGTCGGTCGCGATCGGCTTGCTCCTCACCGTAATGCCAATATCCACGGTGGCGAACGCGGTTGTACCGACGGATAATGCACCGATGACGGCGAATGTGCATAGAAGCTTTTTCATAGTATCCACTCCTGTTCTCATGATGGCAACGTTCTTTCCGAATGCATACCAGCAATCTCTATTTGTATGTTAGACGCGGGTGAACTTGAAAAAGTTTCCATCCATAGATTGGCTGACCACAGACTCATGGATCAGCTGTCTTGTTGCGCTAAACATTCCTGTAGAGCTTAAGAAATGAGCTTTTTTAAAAAAAGGGAGCGCCTCGGTATGATGGGTTTGTCCATAAAACATCAAGGAGGAGCTCTTACTATGAAGTTTAAGCAATCAGACGCACAAAATCAACGGATCGAACGAATTACCACCTCGCATCTCGTCGTAGGAATCGACATAGCCAAAGAGACACATGTGGCACAGGCCACGAATTTTCGAGGCATTGTCATTTCAAAACGGAATCTCTCCTTTTCGAATGCAATCGAAGGTTTTGAAAAACTAAACCGGTGAATGACCGAGTTACAGGAGAAACATCGATTAAAAAGCTGATCATCGCTGGAGCCAACTGGTCATCAGATAAGGGATTACCGTGGTCATGGTGAACCCCGCTACGACGAAGCGTAATAAAGAAAATCGAGATAACATTCCATCAAAGAATGACCCCGAAGATGCGCTTGTCATCGCAGATTCCGTAAGTCGGGGCTTCTACTATGAGTACACGCGTCAATCGCAAGTGTTTCAACGGTTGCGGACCATGATGCGTTCGGTGCGAATAGTTTGTCCTGCAAGTGTAGAGCAGGTTTTGTACTGCACATTAACTAGGGATCGCTGGTTACTTACTACTCAATTAACAAGACGTAAGAATCAAGTCTAGCAATTATTTTCTGTAACCAATCCTGAACTTAAACGAGCT
The DNA here is from genome assembly GCF_054602585.1 of Paenibacillus sp. SEL3. Lineage (NCBI taxonomy): Bacteria > Bacillati > Bacillota > Bacilli > Caryophanales > Paenibacillaceae > Paenibacillus > Paenibacillus sp. SEL3. Next base: position 5,463,476 of record NZ_CM137725.1, read on the forward strand.
TTTAAGAAGACAGGGCGTTAAGTGTCCTCAATTTGGCTCTGAAGTATCACTCATGCCCAACTGGTTGCATAAAAATATTTGTCTAACTTTAAGGGGTCACTTCACGTGATCGGCTGTCTTTGTTCAACTAAGGGGCAGTATACTACCAAACTCTGTATCAATACATTATTGTTCATTTAGTCACTGAGTGGTAAACTAACCTTAATTGGTTCGTATGACTTAGAGTTGGGTCCTCAGTTGCATTCGTATTGCCTATTTTGATCGTTTATTTTTAATCTATGAATTGTTCATTGATGAAGATCGATTCTGGAACCAAGCTTCAATTTAAGAATATTCAAACTAAGAGAGCCATAAATATAAGATTATTATGTCACTTTAAAGGAAGATAAGTTTAAGCGCGTACATATATCTTTGAATGCGAATGTGACTTTAATAATGAAGAGTACAAAGGTGCTCAAAAGTATGAACTTCAGTTAATACATGAACTAGCTTGAATTGTTACTAAAATAGAGATGAATAAAAATTAATAGCAATATAGTAGGAGTGTGTAAAATGAATCTAAAAGAAAAGTTGATATTGATAAAAGCAAGTGACTATCAAGCACCTTCCGATACATTCCAATTGATACAAGAGATGATGAATAACATCGGTTCTTTAGATGCCCAATTACGTGATGAGCTAATTTATACAACCTTATCCAATTGGATTCCTGGTAATGCTCTAACTGTAAACGAACTGGAACAACTCCTACCCGTTGTTTTGGATAAAAACCATTTGCTTTTCAGGCTCGATGAAATAAATACTGACTCTGTCTTCACTAGATCTTTCTCTATGCTAGTTATACCGCTTCTCCTTATGAGGCATAGGGAATCACCATTTCTCTCAAGTGGGCATATTCATCAGATCAAAGAGAAAGTATTTTATAATATACATAAGGAGCGAGATTACCGTGGGTATGATGAAGAAAAAGGATGGGCTCATGCCATAGCTCATGCAGCAGATGCTTTGGACGATCTGGCCCAATGTTCCGAACTGGACAAAAAAGACCTCTTAACCATCCTCGATTTGGTTTATGAAAAGATGACCATATCAGATCGAGTTTACTCCGATGGTGAAGATGAAAGAATGGTGAAATCCGTAATTAGTGTTTTAAATAGAAAAATACTTAGTCAGACCTATGTAGAGAAATGGATCCAAAGTTTTGGTGACGTGGAGAAAAATACAGAATTTCTTCATGCCTTTAAGCAAAAAAATAATATAAAGAACTTCTTGAAAAGTTTATACTTTCGAGTTAAATTTCATAAAGTAGATGCCGAACTTTGTCCAACTATCGAGCATACACTATATAAAGTAGAACAAGTATACTATTCCTAGTTAAGAATAAGGTGAGGGGAACGCCCCCTCACTTGTTCGTCTCACTTCAAGTGCAGTAAAAACAATAGCCCACAGAGGACACTTCATCTCCATATTTTTCACAGTTGATTTGCTTGGTGGTTCAGATAATCTCCATTGTTAAAGGCGTGAAGTTATTCTGTCATCGAAGAACTCATTTTTATATGCGGCAATTATTAGACTATTGGGACGCATTATTTTAAATTTAAACGGAGCAGTTTGCTGTCAGCAGCAGCTCCGTTTTACATTAAGCTAACGGGCAGAATAGTTATAAATAATTTAAAATAAGGGTGAATATAATCAGAGGTGATTTAATGTTCAATCCGAAGATCTTCTTCTATTAGTTGTGTCTAAGGCCATGGCTTCAAATGCCAAAATCTAACCCGGCACAACGGGGATGAAGATGTTTACACGGGAAGAGATTCAATCCTGGGAAGATGAGAAACAGTGTAGTCTGGAGATCAATAATAAGCCCAAAGATCCAAGAAGAGAGAAGCTTAAGGATTTCCGTAAAGGAATCAAGAGTGTTCATTACAATAAAGAATGTAAAGTAGCAAGAAAAGATGATTATCGTCTGTATAGAACAAAAATGAAACGACTGATGCGTAGTGAGAAATACGAGCTCCTACACAGTTACAAACGAACAAGTGGTTGGATTACTTGGTAAATGAGGTAGCCCTTGGATGAACTCCTATTGTTGCAGTGACTAGCAGTAGGGCAGTTCATGAGGGGCTGCTTTTTTTCATTGAAGTAACGCAGGATAGAGCCAATATGTGGTATTATTTAGAAGGAATCGATTCGAGAACAATTGCTGGGACAAGGAGCGTTGTAACATGAAGCTGATCAAAAATTTCGCGTTAGTCGTTGTGAGTCTTATTAGCGATTTGTGGCTTGGGTTAGGAGTCAAGCCAGAGGTTTATGATAAACGAAGCAGTGTGAAAACTAAAGGCGGTTATATTTTATTTGTTTTGATGGCCGCATCAATTGCAATAACAACTGTTGCATGGGTAAGTTCTGGGATTTATTAAATCAGTTGGTCTTTATACTAACGGGATACGATAGCTCATTACAACTAATAAAGCAGCTGACCAATGTGATCGCTGCTGCTTTTGTTCAACTAACGTGCAGGCTAGGTTAATCATATAGCGAACACATCAAAGTGCTGATTATTTATGTAGAGGTGACTATATATGAAATATGCATGTCCATGCTGTGGTTATAAAACACTGGATTATGAACCACCAGGTACTTATGACATTTGTGATATTTGTTTTTGGGAGGATGATGTTGTTCAATATCACGATCCCGATTATGAAGGGGGAGCAAATATTGAATCGCTAAGGCAATATCAAGAAGCTTATTTAAACGGACGTGTTAATCGTAGGCCAACGATTAACGATGAGCGTAATCAGAATTGGAAACCACTTTCGAAAAAAGTGACATCATTACGCTAACGGGGAACGTTAGTTTAATGGGAACAGCGATAGTCTAGGACTTTATTTCGTATTATTAGGTCAACCAGAGATTTCTGGTTGGTCTTTTTTCTTAGGCGTCATATGATGGCGGTAGCCGAGAGGACGTGGAATTTATTGGGGTCAACCCCGTCTACTCATATGTTCTTCGTTTACCAACCGGACTGCCTCCATCTTCACATCTAAGGAGTACTGTCGGAATGGTTTGTCCCTTTTTAGCCATGAAAAATCCCCTCCGTTCAACAAGATTAAGTCCATCTTATCAGATGTCTTTTTTCTCTTGTCTACTAGAAGGGGATAATACCAAATTGTGCGGTTCTTTTGTTAAATTAAAACATAAACAATTGTACCAACTACAGATATGGCCATCATCAATAGTGAAATAATATGTTTTTGTGAACTTCGAATATATTTCCATTGGAAGATAGATCGAACACCGAACACTAGAATAAGTAATACGCTAATCCAAACATATTTATAAGGTTCTTTAACAAAAAGAACTGACAAAATTACCACAATACCCCCAATCACAATGAACCACCTGTATGGGATAAAACCATCCGTGTCTGGTGTCTTCTCATTTGTTTTGCTGATAATTTTATCCAGAACAAATTGAATCACAGCTGCAATAAATAATACAAGAGCAAAACTCATTGGTATCACCTTTTTTTTCATATGTATCAAATGCTGGGTTTTATACATATGCCAACTAAAACAATATGCGATAACGCTGTAGTGTGTGAATGAAAATGAGTCCATGAGATCCGGACTCATTTTAGAGTGTGTTCATTTTTTACGCACTTTTTTATTAAATGTACAGCCAAGAAGCCTAGTGCTACTATACCTGCGCTTAAAAAGCAAACTAATAAACCATTTAGTTCTACCTTTCCATTAAGTATATATAGTCAATATTCCAGTAAAAAATCCAACGACCAAGATTGTTGCGATATTCTTCAAAATTGAAAACTCCTTCAAAAAAAATGTGCCAAAAGTGGTATATATGTATTCTATGTATCGTTATTACAATTATATCATATTATTAGGATTTATGTGGTGAAATGAGGAATTTGTATCAGCCTGGATGGCATCCATTATGCTAATGCTTGTTATCAGCAGTACAGTAGCAACGCCAAATGAAGTACAGGGAGAATTCGCAATATCCGGAGGAACTCTTACCGGTATTTTCTCGTTTTTGGGTGTGCCAGGTTGGGTAGTAAGCATTGTAAAAGGTGCTACTATTGTTTATGCGGATAATAGCAGAGGGGGTTACTTTGATGTATTTTGGGCTGTAGACCCTGCTAGCCAGGCAGTAAACTTCGTCACAGCTAAAGTGTATGGGGGCTTGATACTGTTAAGTAAAACGCGATAAACGAAACATGGGTGCGAAATATCCCCTCATTATCACATGATCAGTTAAAAATGTTGATATACCAAGGGGAGCTGGTACATAACTTTTCTGATGAGATCAGGGAGCGACGGACAGGAAAATCAACTGAATACATATAAATGAATGTTAAAGAGCGATAAAAATCGCTCTTTTTTACGTGATTATGTATTCTACTATGTTACTGATTGATTATCTTCTTTTGAAAAATCTATCGTATATCACTAAAGCGACGACTATGGTAAAAACCTGGATTAGAAACTGTGGTACGAAGATCAAAAAGCCCATGTAAATTCCTCCCTGAAAAAAATATACGAGATTATAATTGTTGAAAAATCAAGTTGTCATGGGGAATGTGAAACTTCCTAAATTACGCATTTAACAAAAAAAGTGCTATATACTCAATTCCGGTATATTCGCTATTGATTAATTGAATACGTTGGAAAAACTATCAAGTTACCTGTATAATTAACATGAATATTCCAAAAACCATAAAAAATTAGTTGTAAATTACAAAAAAAGATTAGTAACTATTTGCATACAAAAATTATACATTAATAGAATAAAAATTAAAGGATGGATGGAATTGGAAATTAAGAAAACATGGTTTACAATGCTTGCTACACTTGGTTGCTGCTTTAGGTGCTTCTGTATCCGCCGCTTCGGTTCCTGCCGCTAGCAAATAACTAAAGATCAGGCGACTCCTTCTCTCGAAGTTCTGCCAGTAGGAACTGGAAGTAACGAAAAAGCGGTAGATAAAATTGGTATTGTAGATAATATGAATAAACCAGTTATAGAAACAACGAGTGATGCTAAAGTCGAAATATTAGATCCAGCAACAGATAAGACGTCTGCTCTTGATCCTAAGAAAATAAGCACTTCAAGCAGCTTAGGGTTATTCAGCATTACGTACCCAACCTCGTTCTGGAACATTAACAGCCAAGGTACTTATATTGCTGAATTTTCAGGTGTAAGAGACACTATTTATACTCACTACTATTTCCCTACAAACAGCTCAGGAGAAATAAAAATTAGAGGAGCTGTGAATGGAGGATTACCCACATTCGGGAAGCTATACCATTACTGCATATGAATTAGGCAGTAATAACGCTGTGTCCAGTTCCACTTTTAAAACAGGTGAGCGCATTTTTGTACGCATTTACAATTTAAATAAAAATAAAAATTATTTCTTTGGTGTTCATATAACAGTGCTAATACCATAAGCGGGGCCTTATCCATCGACCACAGCTAATTGTATAAACGATAAAACACGGGTCCAACAAAAAGGAACCTGTGTTTTTCTTTATGTTACGCAGGCAATGTGTAAGGTTGGATAATAGAAAACTTCGGAAAATGGTGCTGTACATTTTCCAAATCTTTTCTACATAAATGAATTATTATGGAGGTGCTAAATGGCTTTTCTAGAAGATAGTTCTAAAAAAGAAGAAATTCAAGAACGCTATGAGCAATTATGGAGTGAACTTTTAGTTAGAGATGAGGAAGAAGCAGAACATGTTATAAAGAAATTAGAATATGAGTTGTTGCCTACCCGTCAGAGAATCCTAAGACGATGCGGGGAAATCCTGTCTCCATTAAAAAAACGTTTTATCTGGATTATCCTTTTTAGTGTGATTGGGTTCTTCCTTTTAGCTTACGTATTATTTATATATGTATCTTTGTGGGTTGAAGATTATTAAGGACGTTTCTGTGAAACCGGAAGAGTCTTTTTTTATGAGCCTGTTGAAACCCTAAATGCTGGTTTTAACCAGCCGGGATATCTGTAAAAAATAGACTCGCTGATCGGCAAGTAAGGGAGCGAGCAGGACAAGAGTGGGGGAAACAGGCTCATGCTACTGGCTCTAAGGGGGCAAGAGCGGCCACCTAAGAGCCAGTACGCACCGCTGGGCCGCTACTCACGCCGATAACTAGAGCGCCTACGCCGGGAGAAAGCGTCCGGCCAAGGCGCTCTACTTTCCTGGCGCTCGCTTAACGCAACCCACGGAGCGAAGGACCTTGAAAAGGGATTAGGGAGGGCAAAAAACACCATGAACGCTACATTTCGCTCATCATCTCAAAACATATGAATTTTTTGGTATAGATTAGAAACTTTCGAATTATTTCATACGTCTTATGTAAGGGTGCTTATTGAAAAAGGAGGTAATTTATCTTGAAAAAGGTTATTGTGTTTTTCTTCGTACTTATGTTTCAATCCTGGGCGATTGCTGATGCTGCCAATCCGATATCCGTTAACGCGGTGAATGTGAATGGGAAGTTTATAGCAACCGATGTTTCACCTATTATTAAGGACGGGCGTGTTTTGGTCCCTATACGCACGCTTGCTTCACTGGGGGTAACCTATCAATGGGATAGTAAAAGTCAATCTGCTTTCATCACAAAAGGCACAGATCAAATTAAGTTGACGGCCAACAAAAAGGAAGCATTTAAAAATAATAGAACAGTCCAGGTTGATGTCCCTGTCCAAATGACTCAGGGAAGGATATTGGTACCTATTCGTTTTGTGTCGGAGAACTTTGGCTACAAGGCAAGCTATGAGAAGCTTCGGTCCATACTATTTATTCAAGACGGTAATTATAAGGTCGATCAAGAGAGCTTACAGGCAGAAGATTTACAAGCAGCGCGTGAGGCAGCTATATCGTTGCCGATTCAATTTTCCTTCAAATCAATTTCTGCTTTGGAAAAACCGTGGGCTAATCAAGGCTATTTTTATGCTTTCCCGAGAGGGGATTCGTCCAGATACATGTATTTTAACAATGTTGGTAATACGGTAGTTGAGATTAAAGATGGAGTAGCTAAGGCGGTTTGGCAATTTACCTCAGGAAATGGTATGGATGATATTGTATCCAGTGCTGGCCAAAGACCAAGTTATAATTACGTCGGATGGGTAACAGACATTACAATGGGTAATGATAGAGATGGAAATTTCAAGATTATATACAAAGATGATAAAGGTCAACAGAAAGATTTCACTGTAAAAGCTGAATCCTATAAAGATGTTATCCAACCTATTCCTAATGAGACGAGAAAACACTAGCTAATACTGAATCGATGTATTAATACTACTAAGCTCAATTTAGTTTGAAATGATGACAAGAAGACACTATTGAGGTGAATATAATTATGAATACATTTTTCAAAGCGGCTTTTGCATCAACAATATCTTTTAGTATGCTTGCTAGCGGTGTTTCTGGAGCAGCCTCCAAGTCCATTATTGTGCAAGTGAATAACGTACCCATGCCAGGGGATGTAGACCCCTATGTTCAGAATGGTTCCACATTAGTAGCATTGAATATGATAAGATCGATTCCTGGTGTAACGATCAACTGGAACAATACTTCTAAAACGGTAACTGTAGATAATAACGGAACAAAATCAACACTGGTGGCTGGTAAAAAAGAGACAATGGTAGGTGATAAAAAAGTAACGCTGTCTACCTCTTCTGCAATGAAAAATGGTCGTGTTATGGTACCGCTGCGTTTCATTGCAGATGCGTCCGGTTCTCAAGTGTACTGGGATGCCCCAGATCGTACAGTTTACGTAGCTAAGCCGACAGAAGAGATGCTGAAAGAAATCCAATCTAGCGATATTTCTGTAGCTCGTCATGGTGCATACAGTCTTCCACGTATTGCCAAAGTTAATGTACTGTCAGGTAAAGAAGGGGATAGTATGGCTTATATTCGCTACTTCCAAAAAAACCAATCCAGTGAATTTTTTGAACAACACATGGACATTATGAATTACTATCGTATCATTGACACACATGTAGAACTGCTCTGGTCTGCAAGGCTGAACCTGCAACAGGAAGCTAAAAATGCAAGCCTGCCGTTCCTCACCAACAAAATTGTTGAACAAAGCGGCAAAATGCCAACGATCCAAAAGGGCGTAGTTTATTATAATTATAGCGTTCCGGGTGGCACCACGTTCGGGACTATTGATAAAGCTGGCAAAAAAACTCGTCTGGGGGAAGCGACTGAAGATCAGGCGAAGCAAATGTTTTTCTCTATTCCAGAAGAAGAACAGCTATAAAAGGGAACTTAGGGAACCGACTCTTAAGGAGGAAACTATGAAATTCGTGCAGATTATGTCTGTAGGTGCGATAGTGGTGTTAGTGATTTCAGGGTGTAGTGGTAAGGCAAACTCAAATCATCAACTACCTCAGACCAAAGTGAATAATACCGGGGTAAACAGCACAAAGGAAGGTGTAAAAAAGGTAGACGAAAAAGCAGCTGTAGAAACATCTAGAGCAACTGTTAAAAAGGTGAACACCTTAGATTATTCTCAGTATGATAATAACCAAGACAAATCTAAGGTTGTAGTTTCGGGAAAACAGATTGTATGGAAAAATAAAGACGTTACTTTTACCGCAAAATTAACTAACGCTAAGGGGGAAGAAGCCGCCGAAGCCAATGAAGTTGTGGATTCTATGAAAATAAAAGGTAAGCGTGGAGAGCAACTCGTTAAGCTCAACCCACGACCTTTGAGAGTTAACTCACTTTCCTTATCTACAAGCAACCAGGTAGCTCTTCATGTAAGCGATCACGAGGGGAGTAGACTTATTTTAATTAATTTATCCGATGGGACTCAAACTATTGTAAACATGTTTGAGATGAATAGTAACGGAGCCGGGAGCGAAAAGATTGATGCCTATAACTGGTCGCCTGATGGAAAAAAGATTGCGTTTGGAATCGGTGATCTAGGTTCAAGTTATATCGGACTATACAATGTTGAGCGTAAGAGCTATATGCATGTGTCCGATAAGGACTTTACATTGATCTCATCTATAGTTTGGCATAAAGATGGGAAAAGTTTTGACTTTGTGAGTAAAGGTGACGATTCTCCACAAGCAGTACTCTATACTTACTCAGAAACAAAAAAATTAATTTTAAAGGAGGGTTCTTTATCTAAGAACGAAGAACAGAAGATATCTCAATTAACACCAAAACCGTATCATCTAAATAGTCATAATTTTAAACTCCACTTTTTTCAACTTTAATGCACTCTATCAACATTATAGATTTACTTTTGAATATTTAATGATTACTTGGGTCAACAAAGGACTGAAAAAAGCATATGTGATGGGAATTGGCCGCGCTGATCATGGGACGAAAGTATGTGTGGTTCGCAATGACGCACAAATACTTAATATCAGCAATGCAATCTGTCTAGAATGAAGAGGCACAAAGTTAGAGAATGCGGTCGGAAGGATATTCACAGCTAGGAGAAACAATTACGGAATTTGTGTTGATAATTGATACCAGACTTTTACAATGATTGAAGTATAAAAATAACCGGGGAGTTGCTTATGAGAATTTCCATGAGTAAGTTTCTAAAGCGTTATGCAGCGATTTTGTTGGGCTACGCAATATGTATAGGGTTATTTTACGCTTTGGGATATAAGATGAGCGCTATGGGAATCTATGCAATTTTGACAGGAATTGTGATTGGAGAAATAATCAACTTCGCATTATCAAAGCGAGAGAAATGAACCTATGTATCCCTTGATTACATCAAAATCAGGGGATTTTTCATTTGATTAAAAGGTTCAACAGAGTTTCTACCTGGGAACTCTATATCATTTACTAATAGTAAAGAATATGGAGAAATGAAATAGTCATGTCAACTTTGTGAAACCTTTTATTTCGGCAATCCAATTTCACTTTTGTTATTCGTTTTCACAATCTTCCCTTGTGTGTGAGTTATGCTGAATTTTCGTTATAAACATTAGTTGCATAATATATTGACAGATGGTTAATTATGGAGAAGAATAGAGGGTGATTTTTAAAATAATGGAATTTTTATGTGAAGGGTGGTTATGACTTGAAGCATACACCTACGATTTCAGCGGAGTTTGAGTATTATCTAAAACAAAATGATATGACGTTGAGTCAATTTGCCGAATATTCAGGGGTACATCAAAGAACGCTTAGTAATTGGATTACTCAGCATCGTCCTGTTTCCGTACAGCAGCTGGACCGAATTACTGTGGCTATGGATTTGCCAGAAGGCTATTTTTATGACCTATACATAGAAAATTACATCATTGATCTTTCCCCGAATTTTAGGCGAATCGAGCCATTATTGTATCGTTGTGCAGAACTGGACAAGCTGGATGCAATCCGTCGAATGGTAGGGCATATCATGGATAATCCGCTGTATGCGTCCAGGCTATTTGATGTTGCAGAAGCATTATTTGAACAGGGACGACATGCTGCTGCGCTGCCTCTCTATGAGAATGTCGCAGAAGTGGAGAAATATCAGCATTCTGAACGCTTGGCCACCTGCCAATATCGTATATTCACGATTCAAGTTGGAGCTGATCAAAGCCGAAATCTCAAGGCAGCCATACTATTTGAACCTTATGTCGAGCGTCTGGATGAAATAGTTCAGCTTGATGCATTAAAGGATTTGGCGAATGTGTATAGGTCTTTACGTAAATGGGACAAGCTTGATGCAACAGCTTGTAAAATGAGGGATAAAGCGAAAATTCAATACACTATGAAGCATAAGCAGGAAAAGCGAAAGGATTATGGCAAGAAAACAAGGAGTCCATTATTCGGTTACATCGCTTATGCTGACCTGTTGTGTGCATGTGTCTGTGAAGCTCAAGGCGATTATAAACAAGCTCTGCAATATACATACGCCTACGCTAATTTAGATTGGGTCATAGAGACAGACGAGGATACTCAGCACTGGGTCAATTTGTACAAACATTGGTCCGAAGGTAATACTTACGTTAATAAACTCTTATCTGGAGATACAGGTGTGCTTGCGGATTATGTTGAATACATTGCATCAACAAATAAAACAAATAAAGAAATGGTCACCAAACTGCTAAATGTTTTGATGGCTGCTAACCGATATCAGATTGATGTAGATAAAATACTTCGGCGTTTTGAAACTGAAGTTAGTTCTCTCACTCAGCCGGAAACGTTGTTTGATGATATGTATACTAATCAAGTAATACCAGAGCAATGTGCACGTTTTGGATATGAATTGGCTTATTATTATTTATATCAAGGTATATATAGTGATGGTTTTAAATATTTGATGTATGCAATGGTAAGTTATCATACACTAAATAATGAGACTTATTTTATAAATTGTATGGGGCTGTTTTTACATTTTCGGGATTATGCGGTTCTTGAAACCAAAGCAGATTTTTTAAATCTTATTGAAAAGGTGTGGTTAGAGAATGTTGAAAAAGATGGTACTGCTGATCATCGCGACTAGTTTTTTGTTTATTGCTACTGTGCCAGTTCAATCGCATAGTCACATTCAACTTAATGATCAAATTGGAGGTATGTAACAGAGGAGAAACACAAACAATGCTCTGCTAACTTTACAACTGACGATTATAAGGGTTCCAAAGTTTAACTTTGAACAACTTGAAACCAACTGAAAATAAACATATACCAAAAAAAAGTGCCTCTGGAATTCCAGAAGCGCTTTTTTTTGGTAAGCGTATTTTAAAAAAATCCAAAAATTTACGTTTTGCATTAAGATATGACACAGAAGGGGGAATCATGCTGATGAATCCAGGTGTGACTTTACTTCGTGTCGAACGGGCCAGAAAAAGACTGTACCAAGTCCAGAAGAAATACGGATTTTTAACGCATCCCAAAGTGATTGAACAATCCATGAAACTGGATGAACTATTGAATCAATACCAAATATACAAAATGAAATCCTAACAAATGAGTTCATGCCATATTGCTAAAGGAAGAGCGTGAAATCCAATCTCCAAACCCCAATCAAAATCCTAAATCCTAAATCTTATACTATGAAGAGGTGATAACGTTGTTGAACAAACGAAATCCTGTAACCCCTTTTGGCTGGAAAATCAAAGAAAAGCTAGTCGAGAGGCAAATGGATCAGAGAACATTTTGTGATACCTACCATATTCCTGCTAGCCGCTTGTCTAATCTCATTCATGGAACACGTAAGGCCAAAAAATATAGAGTACAAGTATCTCAATTGCTGGGGATCGAAGAATAACTCCCTTTCTCTTTTATGGATACAAGACATCCTAATGATATGTAAGCTACAGTGGCAAAGAACTCCGGGTTTATTTAATATAGATTATACATAGGATGCTTAATACAAGGAGTGGAAAGGGTCGATGGGAATGTTCTCCAGAATGGCAGAGCAGAAGATTGCGGAGGCGATGGCCAAAGGGGAATTTGATCATTTACCGGGAGAGGGCAAGCCACTGGTGATCGAGGATTTGTCACATGTTCCAGAGGAGCTGCGGATGTCGTACAAGCTGTTGAAGAATGCAGGCATTTTACCGGAAGAGCTTCAGCTGCAAAAGGAATGTGTCCAGCTACGTGATTTGCTTCACGCTTGTCATGAGGCGGGAGAGCAAGAGCGGATCAGTCGCAGGCTGACTGAAAAATCACTTCGTCTCCGTATGCTGCTGGAGGAAAGAGGGCTGAATACGTCGTCTGTATTTTATGAATATGAGTCCGCTATGCGTAAGCGACTGGAGGAATAGAAGCGAGAGGAGCGAAGGGCGGAAGGCCCTTGCCCGTACACTTTAATTTCTACGCTTTACCTCATTACTGTTGCAGTGCAGATAATCTCGTGAGGCATTGCTTCGTCAGGATGACGGATTCTTTGGGCAGTTTGTCTAAATGAAAGTCATCGATTAAATCTACTGCCTTCACAGGCTCGGGTGAATCCAGCAGCCCTGAAAAATAGGCGAGCCAGCCAATGACTGCTTCCGGTGAGACCCCTTGTCGACGCATGGCTCGGAGTGCTACGCCACCATGTCGTTTTGCCAGCCTTCGTCCATCAGGGCCTAGGACAAGGGGAACGTGTGCGAAACGTGTCGGCTGCAAGCCCAAAGCTTGGTACAGCAATAGCTGACGGGGCGTTGAATCGAGAAGATCATACCCGCGGAGTACGTCGGTCATATGCATATCCGCATCATCGACAACGACAGCCAGCTGATAGGAAAACATGCCGTCCGCTCGTTTGACGATAAAATCGCCGCCTTCTGCCGCACCGAAGGTCACATGACCTGCTACCTGATCATGAAACGAAATAACGGCATCTGGACTTTGCGGTACTTTAAAGCGAAGTGAAGGGAGTTTATGCTGTGCTTTGGCTACGGCATCTTGAGAGCTAAGGTTACGACATGCCCCTGAATATGCGGGTCCTTCACCAGACAGTCCATGTGGAGCATGAGCGGCAGCCAGAATGTCAGCCCGACTGCAAAAACAAGGATATAGCAAATCATGCCCCTGTAGCTTCTCCAATGCAGATTGGAAGCGATCCAGCCGCTGGCTTTGAGTGTAGGGACCGTAGGAACCGCCTACGTCGGGTCCTTCGTCCCAGTTCAGACCGATCCAGCGCAAATCTTCCATTATTCCTTGCGCTAACTGGCTGCGAGCTCGCGTCATATCAATATCTTCTATGCGCAAAATATAGGTTCCGCCCAGGGAACGAACGTGCAGCCAGGATAATAAGGCAGTACGAGCATTTCCTAAGTGTATCCATCCCGATGGTGTTGGGGCAAATCGCCCTCTGATGGGTTGGGCCTGTAATTCCATACGAAAGTGACCTCGATTCTATGTTCCGTCCTTCAGCAATCCATATCAACTATATTATAAAATGATCTTGCCGTGAGTGCATCCCGATAGGTATAGAAGCTAAAGACGAAGCATACATAGCCGCGATGGTCAGACGGGAAATTTAAATATCTGTATAATAGATTTAGAAGAATTATGTATGACAGACCGAGGAGAAGTTCCAGAGGGCAGCTTAACCTTTTCTATTCAATAATTACAGGTAATGAAAAATTCACAATAATAAAAGAATTAAAACTTAGATTCTACGCATCAAGCGTATCATTGGAGAGATTTCATTGACAGATAAACAACTGCCTATTATGCAAGTGATCCCCGAGCTTAAACATACACTGCAATCTCATTCGGCGGCGGTACTGATTGCACAGCCGGGAGCGGGGAAAACGACGGTAACACCGCTGGAGCTACTGAATGAGCCGTGGCTGGCAGGGCAAAAGTTAATTATGCTGGAGCCGAGGCGTTTAGCAGCACGTGCAGCAGCAGCGCAAATGGCGAAAGCGCTGGGAGAGCCCACCGGAAAGACGGTGGGCTACCGGGTTCGCATGGATACAAAAGTAGGGCCAAATACGCGGATTGAGGTGGTTACGGAAGGCGTACTCACCCGGATGTTGCAACATGATCAGGCGTTGGAGGGAGTCGGGCTGATTATGTTTGATGAGTTTCATGAGCGCAGCCTGCATGCAGACTTGGGATTGGCACTTGCCCTGCAAAGCCAGGCGCTGCTGCGACCGGATTTGAAGATATTGATCATGTCTGCCACCTTGGAGGCAGAGCCTGTATGTAGACTATTAGGGGATGCGCCATTACTGGAATGCCCAGGCACCGTATTTCCGGTAGAAACCTTCCATATGTCCAAGCCTTCGTCAACCTCATTAGAGTCCTTTACGGCTGAGACAGTAGAAAAGGCGCTTCATGCTCATGAAGGCGATCTATTGGTGTTTTTACCAGGGGCCAGAGAAATTCATAGAACGGAACGAGAATTGGCTTCAAAGCATTTACCAGCACACGTCAAGATCATTCCGCTGTACGGCAGCATGAAGCTGGAGCAGCAGGATGAGGCAATACGCCCGTCGGCTTCGGGCAGTCGAAAAGTGGTATTGGCCACCTCGATTGCCGAGTCCAGTTTGACCATCGCCGGGATCACGGTGGTGATCGATAGCGGACTGTCGCGGGAATCGGTGTTTTCCGCGCGAACTGGCATGAGCCGTTTGACCACCGTCAAGGTGTCCAAGGCCTCCGCCGACCAGCGGCGCGGACGGGCGGGGCGCCTCCAGCCGGGCGTATGCTACCGGCTGTGGAGCGCGCAGGAGCATGCCGCGCTCCCCGATGCCAGCCGCCCGGAAATCGCGGCAGCGGATCTGGCCCCGCTCGCGCTGGAGCTGGCGGCCTGGGGCGTGCGCGAGCCCGCAGAGCTGGCCTGGCTGGATGCCCCGCCTGAGGCCGCGTACCGCCAGGCCACAGACCTGCTGCGCCAGCTCGGCTGCCTAGATGAAGCAGCCGATGGCACTACAGGCGGCATCACCGCGCATGGGCGCGAGGTGTCCGCCCTGGGCACGCACCCGCGCCTTGGGCACATGCTGTTGCGTGCTGCGGCACTCGGCCTGGCACCAACCGCCAGCCGTCTGGCTGCGCTGCTGCAAGAGCGGGACCCGTTCCGCGCACATGGCGGAACGGATTTGCGCCCGCGGCTGGATGCCCTGCGCGAGGCGGCCCATGCCCGCAGTACGCACAGCCTGCTGCGGGCAGCAGACGATACGGTGATTCGCCGTATCGTGCAAGAGAGCCGGCAGCTGCTAGCCACGCTGCCGACAGCAGCCGCAGCGCAGGACGAGCCTGACGGCTCCGCGGCTTGCGGGCTGCTGTTGGCCTTTGCGTATCCGGATCGGATCGCGCAGGGCCGGGGGGATGGCCGCTTTTTGCTTAGCGGCGGCCGAGGGACGCGACTCCGACAAGTGGAGTGGATGTCGCGTTCATCCTATCTCGTCGCCGCCGAAGTGGACGACGAGGGAGCAGATGGTGCCATTCAGTTGGCGGCACCGGTTGAACTGCAAGAGCTGGTCCAGCATTGCAGCAATTTGTTGCTGGAACAAGCCAGCGTATACTGGGATAGCTCCGCCTCAGCAGTGAGAGCCCGCAAGGTACTGCGACTGGGCTCACTCGTCTTAAAGGAAACGTCCTATGAGCGACCTCCGGCAGAGGAAGTTGCTGCCGCCTTGATGCAGGGTGTCCGTGAACGCGGTCTGAAGCTGTTGTCATGGAATCGGCAAACCCTCCAGTTGCAGGCTCGTTTGATTTTTATGCACTTCTCAGCGCCTGAAGACTGGCCGGACTGCACGGAATTGGCATTGCTGGATTCACTGGAATCGTGGCTGTTGCCTTTTGCTCTAGGAGCCAAAAACGTATCCGATCTGCAACGGCTGGACAGTGCTGCATTGCTGCTTGGCAGGCTGGACTGGGAACAGCGGCAGCAGCTTGATCAGGAAGCGCCGACGCATATCCGTGTACCCAGCGGTTCCCGCATTCCTGTCGATTATTCGAATCCTGAGGCACCAGCGCTGGCCGTACGACTACAAGAATTGTTCGGTATGAGGGATACGCCTCGTATTGGACGCGGACGTGTGCCCATTGTATTGCATTTACTGTCACCTGCCCAGCGACCTGTCCAAGTGACATCCGACTTGTCCAGCTTCTGGAGCGAGGCTTATTTTGAAGTCAAAAAGGACCTGAAAGGCAGATATCCCAAGCATTATTGGCCGGATGATCCACTGGAAGCTGTGGCGACCAACAGAGCAAAGCCAAAGCGTTAAATAGAAGCTGTTTTATGCTAATCGACTTTTTGAATTTTCGTAAAATCGTTTAAACGTCATAATAGCGGGGTAATGAAAGACGAACCACTCAACACCAAAATATTGGGAGGTAACTATCATGACTAATAACTTAAACGATTATAATGAAAAGAAAATTGTTGGTGTTTTTGATACAGAGCAGGAAGCATCTCGTGCGATAGGACAATTGCAGAGCAAAGGAATCCCAAGCAGTGAAATTTCTGTGATCACCCGTGACCGTGACGAGTTGAGGACGATTAGTGAAGAGACAGGCACCAAAGCACCGGAGGGTGTAGCGACCGGTGCGGCTACCGGCGGCGTTGTAGGCGGCGTTGCTGGGTTGCTGGCGGGCATCGGGGCCTTGGCTATTCCAGGTATCGGACCAATCCTTGCTGCTGGACCTATCGCGGCTACCCTTACCGGAGCAGCTGTCGGAGCGGGAGCAGGTGGCTTGGTCGGTGGACTGGTCGGGCTGGGTATTCCGGAAGATGATGCACGTCAATACGAGACTTACGTCGATCAGGGCAAGATTTTAGTGCTGGTGGACTCCGCTGACCATAACAGGGATGTTTATGATATTTTCCGCACCAACCGTTCGCTGAATGCGGATCGTTACAGAACGTATGATGATACGTTGGCAGACACGCCGCGTACAGATGCATACACAGATACGAGAAGGAACCTGTAAAAACCTAACGGCTAGTTGAGAACGTGATTTAACAGGCTTTCCTATCTCCTTTGTATATGGGTTGTTTCTACAGCAGCAGTCTCCCCGAGAGGGAGGACTGCTGCTTTTACATATTTGTGGATCATAGAATAAATCTGAGATAAATGATGCTAAGCTTGCCGTTGGCACGTTTAACCTTCTATATATTTTTACAGAATTGTCGTTATAATAGATTGAGGATTTTGAAAAAATCCTGGATTTATAAATTGCTAGATGTAACAGGAGAGTGGCATGAGTCAAAAAGAGAGAATTTCCGAAGTCGCTTTGCTGAGAGGGCTGGCTTTTGCGGCCGTTGTTCTTCAGCATTCCGTCGCACACTATGCGGTTGCGCAGGGGGCGCGCATCCAGGACGGGGTATTGATGACACTTTTACTGCTATGTTCCAAATTTGCAGTTCCTGTGTTTGTATTTATCACTGGAATGGTGTTATTTTACAATTATGATGGAGCCTTAAAGTACGGAACGTTTTTACGTAAAAGATTCATGGACATCATCGTTCCTTATATCATATGGTCTCTTTTATACGAATTGGGAAATCAGCTTGCCCAAAGTGGTGGATATATTCACCCACTTGATTTTTTCCAGAAGTTGTTGAACGGGAAAAGCAGCTATCATCTATGGTACATCGTTATGATTATCCAGTGTTATGTGTTATTTCCCGTGTTTCGTTATGCGGTCCGTCATTTGTCTGCGCTGCTGCCGTCAAAATGGCGACCCGCTGCATTGGCTGGATTCGGCGTGCTATATATTTTGCTCATGTTCGCCGTTGGACCCGTATACCAAGCAATGGATAAGCTCCAGCTTCCGGTCATCACCTCTTGGTTTACCCTGTACGCTGACCGGAATGTGATCTACTTTTTCTTTTATTTTGTGCTAGGAGCGGCAGCCGGGATGAACGTCAAGCGTTGGAATGCTTGGGTAACCAAAGCACAGATGATATACTGGCCGTTGTTTATCGTGATTACAGGCTACTTACTGTATGAGATGATCGGTCAGTTCCAGACGCCGCGAGGTACAGTTATTTCCTTTAACTATTTATCTCTGCTGCGTCCGATCATGGCTGTATATTGCGTTGCGTCTATTTTTGTAGCTTACCGGGTAGCGACGTGGATCGCTCATAAGGGGGGACGTGCGGCGAGTATGCTGACGGCCATCGGAACGTTGTCTTATGGAGCGTATCTCATGCATGCCTTTATGCTGCGTGTGACCTATTATTTTGACGAGACGTTGTTTGCAGACTGGAGCCACGTTCTTCGTATGCTGGCTTCATTCGTTCTCTGTATGATCTTTTCCGTTGCCGGAACATGGCTGCTGGCACGTTTGCCTCTGGGCAAATGGATCGTGGGGCTTCGGGTTCGTCCTCGCCCGACTGGGAGTCCGCCAGCCGTACAAAAGCAAGCTTGATTTGATAATCCAATCACATATGTTCACAAGAGTATCCCAAAGTCAAGAAATAAGGCCAAGGGATACTTTTTTAACTGATATTATATTATTTCAACATATGAAAAGTTCATAATAGTAAACCATAAACTCATTTCTCAGCACTTCGCACACTACTCTATATCGCCTCATTCTACATCTCTCGCCATCTTAAAACAGGTCACAAGGGATGGAGAGTTCTCATAAGCTCTCATATCATCAAAGGAAATAGTCTATGGACGCAGAGTGGTTTATAATGGAAGGTAAGGTGTATGAATAAGGTGTGGAGGAGGCTGTGAAATGGCGTTTATGATATCCCAGCGGGCTTTTATCAAAATTTATCTGATCACAATGGTGGAGAGGCATCGCGGTTATGGATATCAGATGCTCGAATCGATGAAGGATGAGTTTAGTGGCTTTGGATATGTTCCGCCTCAGAGCGAAGTTTACCGGGCGCTGCATGAGCTGGTACAGGAAGGCGTTTTTTACCGTACCAAGCGATTGAAAGGAACAGACCCGCGCGTGGATTTTCAGGAGATTGTACTCTATCACTTTACAGATGATGGGGAGGAGAAAGCCCGACTGTACAAGAAGCAGGTCAAAGCTGATTTGGACCGTTGCTTAGGTATGCTGCATAAAGCGGAACAAGACAACTATTCCTAACCACGAAAGGATGAGAATGATGGGTAGAAAGCTGAAATGGGGAATTTTAGGCACTGCGGAGATCGCCCAAATCGCTGTAATTCCTGCGATTCAGCAATCTGAACGCGGAGAAGTGCTTGGGATTGCTAGCCGTAATGCGGATAAAGCTGCTGAGGCCGCCCGGGAGTTCGATATTCCGAAAAGTTATGGAAGCTATGATCAACTGTTGGCTGATCCCGAAATCGGAGCGGTGTACATTCCGTTGCCAAACCATCTGCATGAAGAGTGGACCATTCGGGCAGCAGAGGCCGGGAAGCACGTTTTGTGTGAAAAACCATCTTCTCTGAGCTCGGCCGGAACAAGCCGCATGATTGAAGCGTGCCAACGTGCAGGAGTGATCTTTGCAGAGGCTTTTATGTATCGCTATCATCCCAAACATCGAAGAATTAAGGAAATTATCAATAGTGGGGAAATTGGTGACATTCGCGGCATCCATTGCACGTTTACGTTTAACAATACCGATCAGGCAGATAATGTGCGCTTTAATAAAAACATGGGTGGTGGCTCGCTATATGATGTGGGCGTCTATCCGATATCAGCCGCTCGTATGTATTTGGATCGGGAGCCAGAGGCAGTGACGGTACATGCCTTATTTTCCCCGGAGCATGACAACGTCGATATGATGGCTTCCGGCTTGTTGGAATTTCCGGGTGGAATCAATCTTACTTTCGATTGTGGCATGTGGGCAGCCAATCGTTCCAACATGGAAATTCTCGGTAGCAAGGGTACGATTGCGATGCCCAAAATGTTCGGTTGGGAAAGAACGTCTGTGGTACCGCAAATTTTCGTCCACGTCGGTTCGGTTACCCGTGAGGAACGTCTGAAAGGTTTTAATTCCTTTGAACTGCAAGCGGATGCTTTTGCTAAAGCAGTGCTTGACGGTGTCCCGTTGCCGTATGAGCCAGAAGATGCGGTGAGCAATATGAAGGTGATCGATGCTTGTATTGAGTCAGCTCGCAGTCGGAAACGGATAGAAATTGGATAAGCGGTGTACCGTATTCCTAGAAGATCTAAAAAAGCAGCCTTGTCAAAAGGACAAGCTGCTTTTTTAGATGACAAATACATAGGTATTTTCAATGAGTCTTTGGACATTCGAGCATCACATATTTTCATCATAATCTGTGACATCACGCTTGGCGGCAGCTGCAGGCGAATTCGATGTACCGTATTTTTCCACCGCGTCCCATGCGCCCGCATCGTCAAATCGTCCTGCATTTCGTTGGCGAACCTCACCTGCACCCTTGGGTGGCGGAGTCATGACCTGTTCCTCTACCGGGCGGTCATTCGATAATTCTCGAGTTGGCGTGTGCTCGACGGTATAGGCTGTATATGGAATGGCTTGCAACCGTTCAAAAGGAATTTCTTCCCCGCTCTCCACACAAATTCCATACGTCCCATCCTTTATCCGCTGAAGGGCTGCATTGACTTGCTCCAGCTCGTCTTGCAGCGAATCATTAATCGCCAGATCACGGGACCGTTCAAAGGTTTCTGTCCCTATATCAGCGGGGTGATTGTCATAGGACGAGAGCTCACCTGTGGAATCTGTCAGTGTTTCTCCCAATTGAGCGTTTGCCTGACCGTTTTGTTCAAAATGCTTTTCTAAATCCTTTTTCTGCTCCAACAACATATGTTTCAGCTCTGCAAGCTGCGAATCGTTCAAGTGGTTCATGATCATCTCTCCCCTTCGTGGTCTGGATAAGTGACACGTATGCTCTTTTATACCCGTTCATAGGCCTGGGCAATCAGCAGAGACTTTTATTCCCAGCCTAGAATGTGATATAAAAAGAATAGTGTGTTAAGGAGGGAATAACCGATGGATGAACATATGAAGCGTCGTCTGGATAAGCAAAAGCAGTTGTTTAAACAACTGGGCATTCAGCTGGACGCGCTCTCCATTCATGAGAAACAGTTTAAGAATAAAATGCGCGGCTATGATCCGGACGAGGTGGATGCCTTTCTGGATGAAGTGATCAAGGATTACGAACGCTTTTATGCGAATATAGCCGACCTGATGGACAAGTGGCAGGAGCAGCAGGCAACCATACGTGATTTGAAAAATGCACCCAAGCCAGCGGCCGACCTTAATGGACTTGACCGTCGTCAACTGGAGGATATCGTAAAACAGTTGGAATATAGTGTGCGCCAATTAAAGGTGCGAGTACGTCCTGAAAATGACTATTTTCCGGAGTAAGGTGCAGTAAGCACTGTGTTGGTGCCTCTATTGTGGTATGATGGAAACATGCATTTTATAAAACATTTAATGAGGCACACACATAAAGGTGGTTAACATGAGTACCCATTTTTCCGTTAGTATCCATTGTCTGCTTCTTCTGGCTGAAGGGGCACCAGAGCGAATGACATCGTCACTTATTGCTTCCAGCATCAATACAAACCCGGTAGTTGTGAGAAGGATTATGAGCCGACTCAAGCAAGCGGGTTTGGTGGATTCGTCGCCTGGAGCACGCGGCTTTCGTCTAAGCATGTCCAGTTCAAACATCAATCTGAAAATGATCTATGAGGCGACCAAGGATGAAGGTCCGTTGTTCGCCATCCATACCGATAGCAATCATAATTGTGAGGTAGGCAGGAACATAGACGCATTGTTGGATGGTTTATATACCGTGGCAGAGCAGAAAATACAGGCGTTTTTCGAGACCGTTACGCTGCGAGATCTGGAGCAGGCACTTCAGCAGCGCGTGGGGCAACAAAGTTCATCTGTGTAAAGACGCTGGTAAGGAGCAATTGATATGAAAATCATCGTACTTTCAGACACTCATATGCCGCATAGAAGCAAAACGTTGCCTAGTCGGCTTGTACAGGAGTTAAAAGGCAGTGACCTTATTCTCCATGCCGGAGACTGGACGGATTGGTTCGTATATGAACGTCTAGCTGAGTTTGCGCCTGTGCAAGGCATTGCCGGAAACAATGATGGAATGGACATCGTGGAGCGTTTAGGCTATCAGCGAATCGTTGAAGCCCAAGGCAAGCGGATCGGTATGGTTCACGGTCACGGCTGGCGAGGAACGACAGAAAATATCGCATTGAATACGTTTAAGGGAGAAACGCTGGATTGTCTGATTTATGGACATTCGCATATTCCGGTGGTCAAAACGATTGACGGTCAGCTTGTCCTTAATCCCGGGTCTCCGACGGACAAACGTGGCGAAGACGAATATTCATTTATCGTGCTGACGATTGAAGCTGATCAGATGGAAGCACAGCTTGTTCTTTATCCAGATAAACATTGATTTAAAACCAACAACTGTTGATTAAAGGGGAAGCTATGGCTATTTTTGAATTAGAACCAATGAAGCATCATGTGTTGATCTGCAATGGAGGCACATGTATGCGACATGAGGGTGAAGAAGTTACACAGGCAATTCGGGATGAAATTCGTAAACAAAATGCAGAAGCATATATTCACACGACCAGAACTCGCTGTAATGGGCGTTGTCATGATGCTGCGGTTGTGATCGTATATCCTCAAGGGGACTGGTATGGTCAAATGACCCCCGACTCGGGGACTCAACTGGTGCAGAAGCTCGTAACGGGAGAGAAGCTGGAACCTCATCTTTTTCATGAGTGTACAGGTCAATCCAGTTCGGAATAATTCAATCAACCATCTATAAGTACATGAGTAGAGAAAATCTTTGCAGAGATTTTCTCTTTTTTGCGTTTAATCCCCGATGTGAAAGGTAAAAGTATACTGTGGACACCAATCCGATAGGGAGGGAAGTAAAATGGCCCCATTTGAAGATAACCTGCACGATCAGAATCAGCAGAAAGGACAGACGGGGAAAGGAACAACGGAGTCTCAACATCAGGAACAGTCGATCAATCGAGATCATGCAGAGCAGTATCCGACAGAGCAGGAAAGCTTGTTCGACCGTTTTGAGATCGAGCAGACGGTAGACGCCATTCCTGTAGAGGATTTGAAGATGGAAAGACAGGAGGAGAGAGACAAGGATGCAACCAAGCACACCTCTTCCAGTGAGAAAAAATATAATGGTGGCGTATAATTATCAACTAGCTGGTAATATTTAAAAAGAAATCTCTTGACTTTAAGATATATGCAATGTATATTAAGTTACGAAAAGTAATTAATTTTTCTCAGGAGGTAACAAAATGGCTAAAGACTTCTTCACAGCTCTGAAAGACAGACGCTCCTATTATGGTATTAGCAAAGAACAGGTCATTTCTGACCAACGGATTCAAGAGATTGTAGAGGAAGCTGTTAAGTACACACCTACCTCTTTCAACTCCCAAACTTCACGCGCTGTAGTGTTGCTCGGAGAGCATCATGACAAACTGTGGAATATTACAGAAGGTATTTTGCGGGAAGTGGTAGGCAATGAAGAACAATTCAAATCTACTGCTGAGAAAATGAACGGTTTCCGCAGCGGCTACGGAACAGTCTTGTTCTTTGAAGACAACAACGTGATAGCTGGTCTGCAACAACAATTCGAAGCCTATGCGGACAATTTCCCAATCTGGGCTAACCAATCTAATGGTATGCTGCAATTGGTTGTATGGACGGCTCTGGAACAAGAAGGACTGGGCGCATCCCTTCAGCATTACAACCCATTGATTGATGAAAAAGTGAAAAACGAATGGAACATTCCTGAGCATTGGAAACTGATTGCCGAAATGCCGTTCGGTAAACCGACATTCCAACCAGGGGATAAAGAATTCCAACCTATTGAAGAACGCGTAAAAACATTTAAATAATTTTCACGATAAAATGACGTTTCAAGTTCAGCCTGATTAGAGCACTGTGGGTATCTACAGTGCTCTTTGCCATTCCATTTTTAAGGCATATAAGCTTTGATATGTACGGACACAGGGGTTAATTCATCCGTTAGTGGGTGATATTATGTTTAAAATTGGATGAGAAGTTTACATAGGTGTTATTGCGATTTTATGCAGATGTCTAGGATAACGCGCATTCAAAGGAGGAAAAGTTATGAACTATGATTGCATTATTGTTGGTGGGGGAATTGCCGGATTGCAAGCAGCGATTCAATTGGGGAGATACAGCAGTCATCGAGTTCTAGTGATAGATTCGGGCTATGGTCGATCTACGCTATGCCACCAGTATCATAATATTTTGGGCTTTCCTGACGGAATTTCTGGTGAAGAGCTGCGACGGCTTGGACGTAATGAAGCCACAAAACTAGGTACTGAGTTTATTGTAGGGAAGGCGGTAAAAGCCGCCAAAAGGGATGAGCTTTTTGACATTCAAGTGGAGGAAGGCTCCGTGTATTCGTCAAAGACGCTGCTGTTGGCGACAGGGCTAACGGACCGTTTTCCAAAACTGGATGGGTTACAAGCCTGCTTGGGCAACGGTGTATATGTGTGCCCGGATTGTGACGGTTATGAGGTTCAGGATCGCAGTACGGTCGTCATGGGGGCAGGCAAAGCAGGAGCTTCCATGGCTCTGATTTTATCAGCGCGCACCGATCAACTTGTATATGTCAATCATGAGCGTTCAGAGGTGCCGGACGAGCTGAGCGAAAAGCTGCGGGAAAAAGGGATTGGCTATAAGGAAGCCGCTATTTCTGAGATTATAACCGGAGAACCGGGCTGTTTTGAAGGAGTGCGGCTGGCCGATGGACAAGTAGTTCGAGCAGAGCGGGGCTTTTTAGCTTTTGGCAGCAATCATGTTCATTCAGAGCTGGCAGAGCAACTGGGTGTACATCTGCTGCATAATAAGCACATTGAAACTCATCCTCGCAGCAAAATGACAAATGTGGAAAATGTGTGGGTAGCCGGGGACTTAGGAGTTCATGCCGAGCAAGCGACTGTGGCGATGGGAGAAGGAGCTATGTCAGCGATTTGGATACACAAGGTATTAATGGGTATGAAAACAAAAGTACCGCAGCTCTGAGAGCTGCGGTTTAGAACGATGGGCGTGTACTCGTTGGGAGATGAAGTTCAAAGCGTTTTAATTGATCGCTCATGCCGTACTTACGTAAAATTTCTGTCTGTTTGTTGCCGATAAGATCAAAATGCGGATAGGCCTGACGTTGATGAATATATTGGGGGTCCAATCCGTTATGGTTGCACCATAAGCGCAGCTTGTCCAAATCAGAACATCCCACCTTGGTGACGGTTGTAATGCCTGGAAAGCGATCATCCAGCCAGTAATGTGTCAGAAAAGCAATTTCACCACGACTGACCTCTCTTTTCCAGGCCATAAGCTCCTGCCGGGTAATGCCAAATGCCATCGTTCTCTTCCTTCCTTGGCTCAGACTGAAATCATGAGCTGCTGCGTGGTTGTTCCATTATTTTCGTACTGTAGTCTGTATTATGATCCACATGGGGTAACACAATAACAGGAGACCATGTGTGACGATCTCCTGTTAGAAGTTAAAGCCATCTCTCGGCCCAGCTCTCCACACCATTCAATGCATCACCTAGCTCTTTACCCTTGCGTGTCAGCGAATACTCGGTACGCACAGGCCGCTCTGTGATGACATTGCGAAGGATCAGGCCGGAAAGCTCTAGTTCCTTGATGCGTTCGTTCAGCATGCGTTTGCTAAGATCGGGTATGGAGACGTGAATTTCACTAAATCGTTTGGGATGTTCCATCAAAGTATGAATGATGAGAGCGGTCCATTTTTTGCTGATGATCTGAAAGGACTGTTCCACCTTACCGCACAAAAGCTTAGGCTGCCTGTCGTCGCTCATCTGAATCCCCTCAATTTCATTGTTGTTTTAAACAGTATACTAAAAGTAACTCTGTATACCAATAGTAACTATAACGCTTTGTGTCAACTGTGACATATTTAACATTTTTTTCTCTTTCCTTTCGTCAATCATACCACAGAAAACGTTATCATTACAGGATATATCGAATGTTCACGATTTCGCTAAAATTTGATTGACTTGCCCCTTATTTTGGGTGTATTATGGGTTACGTTAATTCCTCAGGTAACTTTTAATAACCTCATCTTTATAATGGGAAGAAGGAATAATTCATGGATTCAATGACATTTGTCTTATTTGGAGCGACAGGGGATTTGGCTAAACGTAAAATTTACCCTGCCTTGTATAATTTGTTTGTAGAAGGTAAAATTCCGGCTTCCTTTTCTGTAATTGGGATGGGGCGTCGTGAAGTGGCAGACGAGCAATTTCAAAGTAATGTAGAGCAATCCATTAAGGATTTTTCCAGACACGTGAATGAAGACCGTGCACAGATGGATCAGTTCTTAAGTGCTTTCCGTTACAGCGCATTGAACGTCAACCACCCGGAAGATTATAAAAAGCTGCTACAGCTTGCTGAGCAACGTGAAAATGACTTGGGAATTCCGGGGAACCGCATGTTTTACTTATCGGTGGCACCGGAATTTTTTGATGTGATTGCCCTCAATATTCGGGAGAGTGGTTTAGCTGAAACAAAGGGTTGGAAACGGCTCATTATCGAAAAACCATTTGGTCACGATCTGGAATCCGCACGTGAGTTGAATGATCGTCTGAGCAGAACCTTTGCTGAGGATGAGATTTATCGTATTGACCATTACTTAGGCAAGCCCATGGTTCAAAACCTTGAAGCCTTAAAATTCGCTAATCCGTTGCTTCAAGGAATATGGAACAATCAGTACATCGCCAATGTGCAAATTACCGCTTCTGAGACTGTAGGAGTAGAGGAGCGAGCAGGATACTATGATCACTCCGGCGCTATTCGTGATATGGTACAAAATCACATGCTGCAGGTATTGATGATGGCGGCTATGAACAAGCCGGGACATGTCACGGCTGACCAGGTGCGTGACGAAAAAAGCAAGGTTATGGACGCGCTTCGTGCACTTGATCCTTCTGATATTGCTTCCAGCGTGGTTAGAGGCCAATATACCAACGGTGAGATCAACGGAAAAGCAGTTCCTTCCTATAAAGAAGAGCCGGATATCGGACCTGATTCGCAAAATGATACTTTCATTTCAGCTCGCCTATGGATTGACAACGAACAATGGTCGGGTGTGCCGTTCTATATTCGTACCGGCAAACGCATGAAAGAAAAATCTACTCGTATCGTCGTGGAATTCAAAAAGGACAGCACAGATCCTTATGCCGCTCAAGGGCAACCGACTGACCCGAACCTGCTGATCATCCATGTTAACCCGGATGAAAAGGTAACGCTGCGTCTGAACAGTAGAGACCCGCTGAACAATGGTCAACTGGAGACGGTTCTGATGAATTATCATTCCGAGGCCAAGGATGTACCAGAAGCCTATGAGCGCCTCATCTTTGATGCGCTACGCGGCGATTCCACCTTTTTTGCTCATTGGAACGAAGTTGAGCTTTCGTGGGTGTGGGTTCAACCTGTACTGGAAGCTTTTGCTCGTGGTGAGGTTCCACTTCACACGTATGCAGCAGGCTCTTACGGTCCAGAAGCTTCAGATCAATTGTTAGAGGAGCAAGGCTTTACATGGTGGTTGGATGAAAAGTCCGAAAGCTCTGAGAAAGCAGTCGTTCGTTCTTAACACTTTAAGAAAGTATATACAAAATATGTTTGCTATGGCAGGAGGCCTTTACTATGCAAGTAGGATTAATTGGTTTGGGAAAAATGGGCTTGAATCTCGGAAAAAATTTGATCGATCATAAGCATGAACTTGTCGCTTACGACGTCAACGCAGCCGCAATCCAAGAAATGAAGGATTATGGAGCTAAAGGTGCTTCTACATTGGAAGAGCTTGTACAGGCAACTCAATCCCCTAGAGTATTATGGATTATGGTTCCTCACCAAATTGTTGATTCTGTGCTGGATCAGCTTCAACCGATGTTGTCCAAAGGGGACATCATTATTGAAGGTGGTAATTCTCATTACAAAGAGTCTATTGCTCGTCATGCCCGCTTAAAAGAACATGGTATCAGCTTCATGGATGCTGGAACTTCAGGCGGGATGGAAGGCGCACGCAATGGCGCTTGTTATATGATCGGTGGCGATCCGGAAGCTTGGGCGGTTGTTGAGCCTGTTTTCCGCGACACAGCAGTGGAAAATGGATATTTGTACGCAGGTAAATCCGGAAGCGGACATTTTCTGAAAATGGTTCATAACGGTGTGGAATACGGCATGATGGCTTCCATCGGTGAAGGATTTGAAGTGCTGGAAAAAAGCAACTTTGACTTTGATTATGAACAAGTAGCGCGTGTGTGGAACAACGGTTCTGTTATCCGCTCTTGGTTGATGGGCTTAACTGAACGTGCATTCTCCAAAGATGCAAACCTGGACGAAATCCGTGGGGTTATGCACTCTTCTGGTGAAGGAAAATGGACGGTTGAAGAAGCGTTGGACATTCAGGCTGCTACACCAGTTATTGCCTTGTCCCTGCTGATGCGCTACCGGTCTCTTGATGCGGACACGTTCAACGGGAAAGTGGTTGCTGCACTGCGCAATGAATTTGGCGGTCACGCGGTAGAAAAGAAGTAATAACAATATAAGCTAGTATCTATCCCCGTAGCTTTACAACTGCGGGGATATTGCTATATGTTTTGGCGTTTATTGGATTTTTGCATAACCTGCATATGCATATTTTTCCTTGTATATCCGCACAATAGGTGAAAAAGGCGGAAGGGTGAATAGCATATGTGCAAAAGGTTTTCGTTATCGGCTGATTTAGATGAGGTGAGGGATCACTTTGGTATACAACGGGTGATGTATTATTACAAAACACGCTATAACATGAGTCCTACTCAGCATGTTCCAATTGTGTTGCATCAGGATGGAGAGCGGGTACTTGATGAATTTCGTTGGGGATTTATTCCCTACTGGGGCAAGGATTGTGTCAATGCAGACTTAAATACGGTTCGGGTAAATCCGAGTTATCGCAAGATGGCGGAAACCCGACGCTGTATCATTCCATGCAATGGATTTTATTATTGGCGAAAATTAGGCAAACGCATGTGTGCTGTAAGGGTGGTACTGCCGGAACAGAAGATGTTTGCGGTCGCGGGGCTATATGAAGTATGGCATGATAGTCGTAAGGAGCCTTTACGCACCTGTACGATGATGACAGTTCATGCTAATACGGATATACGTGAATTCGATACCCGCATGCCAGCTATTTTGGAAGCTGATCATATAGATTCATGGCTGGATTCGTCTGTCCAGAACATAGATGAGCTGCTGCCTCTATTGCGCACGTATGAGCAAGGCGACATGAACATCTATCCAGTGACCCCGCTGGTGGCCAATGATGAACATGATAACCGTGAATGTATTCAGGAAATGGATTTGCAGTGGTCCTGGATTAAACCTTAAACGTATGGAGATTTTCATCCATTATTGATCATAAGCTTTCCGCCACCTGCATAGGTATGTATTGGGAACAAGCGTCATGATCCGGGGAGAGGGGAAACGGCCGAAGGAGTATCTCATATGGGATGGAGGCGATTGGAATGAGTAACGATACACTCATCCAGCTGCTGGTGCTCATGGTGACGATCATCGGTCTGGTCCAAAACCGGTAAGTGGCAGGTTCCAGAAGGCGGGAGAATTGCCGTAGGCAATCTTCCGTTTTTTTCTGTGTTAAAAAGCTCGCAGATTAAGGAAGCTTACGGTACAATAGATGCTAGGCTACAGGTGACAAGACACCTGAATATACGTCTACATACGATATATTTTTAAGGGAGAGCGAATCATGAGTGACTTAACTTCATTACCACCAGCCAAAAAAAGAAAATTGCTGTTCAGTGCAGGGCTTAGCTGGCTGTTTGATGCTATGGATGTAGGGCTGCTTTCATTTATAGTCGCAGCGTTGGCAAAGGAGTGGCATCTGGGATCTGAGCAAATTGGACTGCTGACTGCAATGAATTCGATAGGAATGGTGTTCGGAGCCGCTTTGGCGGGGATTTTGGCTGATCGTTACGGCAGACGCGCCATATTAGTGTGGACATTGTTGATCTTTTCTATTGCCAGCGGCTTATCAGCTTTGGCGACAGGCCTCGGAATGCTGCTGGTGCTGCGTTTTATTGCTGGTGCAGGCTTGGGCGGGGAATTGCCGGTTGCTTCGACGCTGGTGTCAGAATCAGTGCCTGTGAAAGAACGAGGGAGAGCGGTTGTGCTGCTGGAAAGCTTCTGGGCGGCAGGCTGGATCCTTTCGGCTCTTATTGCTTATTTTGTTATTCCAAAGTATGGTTGGCAAATGGCATTTATTCTCGGCGCAGTACCTGCGCTGTACGCTCTTTATCTGCGTAGAGCTATTGATGATTCACCGCGTTACAAGCTGCAAAGCGTTAAACTTCCGCTGCGTGCACGATTGGCTTCGATTTGGTCGGGACCTAATCGCAAGTCTACGCTGATGCTGTGGATTTTATGGTTCACAGTTGTATTTTCATACTACGGCATGTTCCTGTGGCTACCGAGCATTATGTTTATGAAAGGTTTCGAACTGGTTAAAAGCTTTGAGTATGTGCTGATCATGACGCTTGCCCAACTCCCAGGTTACTTTACCGCCGCCTATCTAATTGAAAAGCTGGGCCGCAAATTCGTACTGATCATCTACTTGCTGCTCACAGCCGTGTCTGCCATTTGGTTTGGCACCTCGGAAACGGCGGGAATGCTGCTAGCTGCTGGTATCTGCTTGTCCTTTTTTAATCTCGGTGCATGGGGAGCCATGTACGCCTATACACCAGAATTGTACCCGACATCCGTCCGTTCAACCGGTGTGGGTATGGCGGCTGCGTTTGGTCGTATTGGAGGCGTTATCGGGCCTTTTGCAGTCGGTATACTCGTAGGACAGGGCGTAGCGTTACCATCTATCTTTGTGATTTTCTTCGTAGCTATCTTGATCGGAGCAGCGGCTGTATGGTTGCTGGGTACGGAAACCAAAAATCAGGAGATTGACTAACCTTTACATTCACCTGTGTGAAGATTCATAATATAAGAGAGAGGAGTGACCTGAAATGGAGCATACCTTTCTGCTCAAGGCAGACTGGAACGGGGGGCGCAACAGTGACGGTCGTATTGAGGCTGGACAGTTGCGGACTGCAATTTCGATCCCGGCCGAGATGGGAGGCCCTGGTGTGGGCACCAATCCAGATGAAATGCTGCTCGGTGCCGCCGCTACCTGCTATTTGATTACTTTGGCGGCGATGATGGAACGCGCGAGTCTCCCGGTGGCGTCACTGGCGCTGGAATCCGAAGGGATTGTCGATGTAACGAACAATATTTTTACATATCGCCGAATTGTGCATCGTCCGCAGGTTCAATTGGCCGCCGATGCGACAGAATCGCAGATCGAACAAGCATTGCGACTGGCAGAGCAGGCAGAAACCTCATGCATGATCTCGCGTGCTGTAGCGGGAAATGTGACGTTGTCCACAGAGCCCGTGGTGGAGCGCGCCTCTTAAAGCGATATCTGTAACAGGAGCAATCATTCTAATTGCCCATCATTTTTTTAATCCAAGGAGGACACAACCATGACAGCGCAACAAAAATTGCTCGTATTCGCAGGCTCTTACGCCGAATTGGAAGGTAACGGAGTTTATTCGTATACTTTTAATGAACAGACAGGAGCACTTACACTACAGGATGAGTTCTCCGGCTTGAAAAATCCTACATTCCTGAATGTGGACGTCAAAAATCGGAAGCTGTATTCCATTGGGGAGACGACTTCTGCTGCAGGAGCAAAAGTAGGCGAAGCTTCTGCTTTCGAAATTGATCCAGTTAAAGGAACATTTACATTGCTGAATCGTGCGGAAAACGTGGGTGCAACAACTTGCCACATTCAGCGTGATCCATCTGATCGTTACCTTATTGTAGTCAGCTACCACGGAGGTATGGTGGGACTGGTGTCTCTGACTGAGGACGGACGTATTGGTGAGTTGCTGGATGTTAAACAGCACGAGGGCAAAGGAGCGCACCCTGAACGTCAGGATCGTCCACATCCACATTCCAGTTTCTTTAGTCCAGATGGTCGCTTCCTGTTCGTACAAGATCTCGGTCTGGATCTGATCCGTGTTTATACCATTGATGACAGCAAAGGACAACTGGTGCTCCATGGTGAAACGAAAACCCATGCAGGTGCAGGTCCACGTCATTTGACGTTCCACCCAAATGGTAAATTTGCTTTTGTCATTAACGAAGTGGATTCTTCCATTACTTCTTTTGCATATGATGCAGAGGCTGGTAAGCTCACTGAGCTTGAGAGCGTACCGACATTGCCGTCTGACTTTACAGGTGAAAACACAACTGCTGAAGTTGCAATTTCGGAGGATGGAGCTTATCTGTACGGTTCCAACCGTGGGCATGACAGCATTGTGGTATACGCTGTAGACGGAGCATCTGGCAAGCTGAGCTTGGTGGAGCATGTATCTGCCGAAGGAGAGCATCCACGCCATTTTGCTTTGACTCCAAATGGTAACCATATGCTCGTGGCCAACCGCGACACCAATAACATCGTTACGTTCAAAGTGGACAAGGCAAGTGGACGCTTGACCTACACCGGGCAACAAGTAACCGTGTCCAAGCCAGTATGCGTACAGCCTTTTTACTTTTCTGTATAAAAATTAGGAAAACATTAGGGGGAACTAAGTAACGGTATGCGACTTGTGACCACTACGAGAACGGATCATTTTTCCGATCGCTGTTGCCCCCAGATTTCTTGTTTGTATGTTCAAGGGTAGAAATCCAGGGGCAAAGGCGAACGCTCCGCTGCTTTAATGCTTTGACAGCCATTGAATATGTATATGTTGATGGTACTAATAGATTAACCAAGCATAGAAAAATTGTTAGTGAAAACGGCTCGTAGGATAACCTACAGCCGTTTTTATTTTAGGGCTTAGTCATTTCTAAAGAAGTCACTAACTACGAAAATAAACTAAAATTTTAAGGTTACAAATAAGATACGAATAATATCGGTAGGAAAAGGGTACATATGTTATAAGCGGGACAAGAAGCCCTCAAGCACTCCGATAATGTAAATCTAGGACAAGCATTGTGAGTTCCATATAAGAGGTAGAGACTTTAAATAAAAGTATTATATTTGACCTACCATCTGTTCGCGTAGTGGGCCACACAAATCGACAGCGTTGGATTGCATGTATTTCTACAGGAGGAGGAATTCTCATGAAAATTATCATTACACAAAAGGAAGCCGTCGACAAAGGAATATGGACAGAGATCATGGGGATGTTTGCTGTAACCAAAGAGGACGAAGTATGGCAAAATGAGGAGTTTATTCTCACCGAAGAACAGGCACGTCAGGTCGGGTTGTTAAGATAGCAAAGATAAATAGGACATGTTATCAAGTTTTAAGACCAAGTCTTAAAAAATCGTAACTTCTTTTTTATGTATCTGATACACTTTTTAACCGTGCAACGTTTATGATAAGTACACAAGGGTAATGAAGCTTATAGACACCGTGTACATACCCAAACGGCAAGGAGAGATCAGACATGATGAAACTAGCTTCGAAATGGACCGTATTGGCTTTAATGATGATGCTGATTACGACGGCAGGAGCAACAGCGCAAGGCTACACGCCTGTCGCAGCTGCTGAAAATCAGGAGACCGTATATATAAACCAAATGGAGATTCGTGACGGACAAATTTATTTGTCGGCAGACCCGATTGAATGGTATGAAGGCGCGGCGGCAGACAAAGCATTTGGGGAGCATGAAGGAAATACAGGATTGGATGGAGCGCCGGATGGCTACTACATCGTAAACAATTCCGTGCAAAATGACGTGTATCAGGTTGCACCAGATGCTTCGGTAGAGGTGCAGATTTATGATCACACGGGTAACATAGAAGATACAGACGTGCAATGGAACGAATCGATTCCGCTGGCACAGTTTGAGAAAGATTTTGCAAAAAAGGACGTTCTGGACCTCAGTCAATTTCCATACCATGTTACGCTTCGTGACGGTAAAGTTGTAAAAATCGTGCAGCAATTTATTCCTTAAAATAGAAGTAATATTATCACAAACACGTGCTTTCACTTGATTATAGATCAGGGGAGCACGTGTTTTTATATTTTGTAACAAAGAAGAGGGTATCCAGCCCATATAGGGCGCGGATATCCTCTTCTCTTCATAATATATGATTAGAACGATTTTGCTGTATCTACTGCACGTTGTACAGCAGAAGCAACGATTTCTTGTGCTTGATCTGGAGCTTGGTTATGTCCTTCCAGAACAACCTTCACGATGTCCTTTACTCCGAAGAAGGATAAGATGTTGCTCATGTAGTTCAAAGACATTTCAGCTGCAGCAGCTGGTCCTTCGGAATAAACGCCGCCTCTTGCATTCAACAGGGCTACTTTAGTTTCAGTTACAAGACCCACAGGACCCTCAGCAGTGTATTTGAATGTTTTACCAGCTTGGTTCAGGTAGTCAATGTACGTATGCAGTACAGCTGGAATCGTCATGTTCCAGAGCGGGAAAGCAAATACGACTTTGTCTGCTGCCAGGAATTGATCCAGGTAGCCATTAGCGATGTTTGCCAGGCGAGCTTCTTCTGCGTTCAGCTCCATGCCTCTAGCGGATTTGAACGTGCCGTTGATCATGTTAGCATTCAAATAAGGAAGCTCGACGGAGAATAGGTCCAGCTCAGTGATTTCATCAGATGGGTGGGAAGATTTGTAGCTTTCCACGAATGCGTTATACAATTTAACTGTTGCAGATTCTTCAGCTGTACGATCATTAGCTTTGACAAATAATACTTTAGACATAATTTATTTCCCCCTAAGTAAGTTGAATAAGTAAGTTAAGTTAGTAAGTTACCATGTAATATTACAATATAAAGATAATATCTGTCAACGCTTTTATATTAAATTTACTTTGAAAAGCTACTTTATTTTTTACACTGTAAAATTCAAGTGTTTCTTTTGCAAAATATCAGTTTTGCGGTAAAATTTAAATGTAAAGTCTAATGAAGAGAATAGTTTAAGTAGGCGAAGAAGGAAATGAACATGGTGCCAGCAAGATTTGGCACCATAGTTGAATGAAAAAAGGTGAGTAGCTTGAAGATAGGTTTTTTTGATTCAGGATTGGGTGGAATTACAGTATTGTCCGAGGCACTAAGACGTTTGCCAAACGAAAATTTTGTATACATGGCGGATACCCTTCATGTGCCTTACGGGACGAAAACTCCCCAAGAGGTGCTTGGTTATGTCAAGGCTTCAGTGCAAACGATTCTAAACGAAGATGTTAAGGCACTGGTGATTGCCTGCAATACGGCTACAAGTATCGCGGTTGCGGAGCTAAGGAAGGAATATCCTATTCCGATTATTGGTATGGAGCCAGCTGTGAAGCCAGCGGTCGAGATGAACCGGGCTAATGGTAAAAGAGTTCTGGTGTTAGCCACACCATTGACGTTGAAACAATCTTGTTATGCAGCACTCGTATCCAGAGTTGACGATCATGGGAGCGTGGACTCACTACCTCTGCCGGAGCTAGTACATTATTGTGAACAGTTGAATTTTGACCGGGCAGAAATGTCCGCATATTTTAACCGTGAGTTGTCTTCGTTCAATCTCGACATATATGGTACGGTGGTATTGGGATGTACTCATTATCCTTTTTATAAGGAAATTCTAAGGGAACTACTGCCTTCTCATATTCAGTTAATTGACGGGAGCCAGGGAACAGTTAGACGGTTGAAACAGGTGTTGTCTGAGCGTAATTTGCTGGAACCTTCGCCAAAATCCAGTCCATCGCAGGCGGGACACATTACATTTCTATGTTCTAGTCAGGATGAGGCCTATGTGCGTAAGATGGAGCGGGCGCTTGAAATCTATACGGAGCATGAAAAGATTTATTTTTAAAAGAAGAGCGGCTGGCGAACGTGTGGGATTATCTTAATGAAATTATCCAAAAAATCGCCAGCCGCATTGTGGATCAGACGCACGGAGGGAGGCGTGAAATGGACGTTCAACTAATCCTGAATGAGCTTTATGCAGCAGGCGTGCTTGAAGGCCATATGCAAAATCTCAAACCGCTGACCGGCGGTACTTCGAGCGAAGTGGTTGTTGTCATGGATGGTACCAGGCCTCGATATGTGATTAAGCAAAATGATCATGCGATTGTAAAAGCTGAGGCGGAGTTTTTACATACCTATGTACAGATTGAGAAACTATCGCGTTTGGTTTATGTAGATCCGTTGCACCGTTATTTGGTATACACGTTCAGGTCAGGGCTCACACAGTATCATGGACGAAACAAAAGCAATTTGTTGCTTCATCTGGCGACGGAGGTGATCTCGCACTATAAGCCTTTTGGTGAGGAACGTCATTATGGTTATCCGGACCACCCGTTTGTGGAATGGAAAGATTTTCTGCTGCACAGAACGAAGGAATCTGGAAAGATCATACAAGACATTTTATCCCGTGAGGATCATCGTTTCGTTCATACCCTTGTGGCTGGATCGCCGCAACGGAATATTAAATATTTGCTTCATGGCGACTGTGGAGTACATAATTTTGTGTTTAACGAAAATGGCACATTGACGGGTATTATTGATCCTGATCCCGTGGTGGGAGAACCCCTATATGATCTGATATACGCCTTTTGTTCTTCACCGGATAGGCTGACCATCGATACCATTTTGCCTTCCTTAGAGAAGCTTGAGCCGGAGATGACAGGGGAATACGAGCTAAACAGGGAAGTGTTACTGGGACTATATTTTCGTATAGCCACCTGCATTCGTCATCATCCGGAAGATCTCGATCAATATACAGAAGCGTGGGCCTATTGGCTGAACAGGATTCGCTGTAAGGAAGAGGGATAAAAGCATACAAGGAAGGATCATATTTTCTTTTCGGTACATCAAAAAACTTGATTTTTAACCCAATGCAGATAGATGCAAGCACAGAAATAATACTCCACTCCAGGTAATCAGGTGTGTTCCCATCTGTGATAGAAACCATCCGCCTAAGGTGGTGCCAATCGTGACACCTAAATTTGCAAAGGAGACAAACAAGCTATTAGCAAATTCAGGTGCTTCTGAGGCCTCCGAAGTTAACCAAGTTTGACTTACAATCAGGCCGCCGGTAAAAAAAGCCCCCCATATAATTATTATTATAATCATGGGAATGTAGTAAGCTCTTTTGGGAAAAACTTTGCAAGATAACGTTTCCATTATTCAGCGTCGGAGCTGACAAAATCCATCCTAGCCGGTGAAGCACTTCCAGCAACCGCGTAGGAACATGCAAAGATTAGGATACCCCATGTTTTACACTGCTGTCCCGAATTTCTAACTGATGCGATATGGACCAGTGGACAGCCGCCAATTCCTCTCCTTTAATAAGCTTAATGAGATTGCGGGCGGCGACCATGCCCAGTTCGGATGCTGAATATCGGACAGTTGACAATTTAGGCCGGATTATTGTAGCCATATCAATGTCGTCAAATCCCAAGAAAGAGACCTGTTCAGGTATTTTCACCCCATTCTCGGTCAGAAAGTTCATAGCGCCTATGGCAATTCGGTCCGTCGCGCAGAACACCGCACTGGGCAATGGGCCTGAATGATAAAGTTTTCTCATAGAGGTTACGCCGTCTTCAACTGAAAAGCCGCTTTCCAACACACGTTCAGGACGTACTGGCAGGTGAGCGGCCTTCAATGCCTGTTCATAGCCCAAAAAACGCTGACTGCCCACTGAAATATCTCCCGCAGCTCCCCGCAGCATCGCGATATCCTGATGTCCCTGTTGAATTAGATAAGTTACCGCTTCAAAAGCAGCCGTTATGTTGTCAACATGTACGGAAGGAATGGATTTGTCTCGAAAATCCCGTCCGACAAGGATGCAGGGAATTCCCGCCGCTTCAATGAGCGCGTATAGCGCATCCCGGATTCCGTCTACCGATATGATAATTCCGCTCGCCTGCATTTCACGGAACATATTGTAATAGTGTATTTCAGAGTCCGCGTCCCCCCCTGACAAGGCGATTATGACATCGAAGCCGTATAGATGCGCTACTTGATTGATGCCTTCAACCATGTTATCAAAGACATTGTTTTTAATCTCGGGCAGAAGTACTCCAATCAGAGATGTATTATTCTTTACCAGTGTCCGCGCTATGGCATTTGGACGGAATTGAGTGGCTTCAAGGACATCTAGAACTCGTTTGCGTATTTCACTGTTCACCGTCTGGCTGTTATTGATCACTCTGGAAACCGTTGAAATGGAGACGTTGGCCATTCGAGCCACATCTTTTATAGTCATTTTCATTGTACACACCGGCTTTCAAGCAAGTATTTATTTAGAAAAAGGTTCTCAAAGTCAATTGAATTTATTATATCAGTTTATTGAGTTTAACAAAGATTCCAGAGCAAAGAAAGCGCTTGACCTTGGTTTATAGGGGGAGTATAATCAACTCCGGAAAACGTTTTCTAGTATTTTCTGGAGATAAATGATTGTTTTTACCAAATAACTAGCTGAATTCAAGGTATTTCGGCTTGTTTTTTTGATTATCAAGAAAACGTTTTCCTTATGGCTTGGGATTGTAGAGAATAACAAGGGAAAAGGAGCATGAGCATGAGAAGTTCGAGCGATATTGTTGTAATGGGAAATGAGGCTTCAAAGCAAACCGATTCAAATATTACGCTGAAAGAAAAGATGGGTTATGGATTCGGTGATTTTGCCAGCCAGTTGCTGTTTGCCGCCGCAATGACTTTTCTGTCCTACTTTTACACAGATGTAATCGGGATCAGCGCCGGGGTCATTGGTACTTTAATGCTAGTTGCGCGTGTACTGGATGCGTTTATTGATGTCGCGATTGGGGCTTTGATCGATAAAACGAAGAGCAGACACGGGAAAGCCCGTCCTTGGTTACTGTGGATGTCCGGGCCATTTGCGTTGTCTGGAATTCTCTTGTTCACGGTTCCAAGTGGAAATATGACGATCACTATTCTATACATTTACGTTACCTATCTGCTGATGAACATTATCTATTCCAGCATTAATGTCCCTTATGGTGTGCTTAATTCCATGATAACGCAGGATTCTTACCAGCGCTCTCTTCTTAATATTTTTCGTATGTCTCTGGCGAATATTGGTGCCTTGTTAATTAATTATTTCACCCTTCCGTTAGTGAAGTCGTTCGGCGGCGGTCAAAAGGGGTGGATTTTCACCTTTATTCTGTTTGGTTTGCTCGGAACCTTCTTATTTCTCGTTACCTTCTTCAGTACCAAAGAAAGGGTTACTCCATCTGTTGTACAGAAGCCAATTCCGTTTGGACGTGCTTTTGGAGCGCTGATGCGTAATAAGTATTGGAAATTGATTCTTGGGTTTGCTGTGGTCTATTTCATAAATAACTCACTGGGCACAGGTATGAATATTTACTACGCACGTTATGTGTTAAAAGACGCCAATCTGATTGGGGTGCTCGGCATATCCTTACTCCTTCCTTCCCTGCTTGGTTATCTGTTATTGCCACCCGTCGTCAAGCGGATCGGGAAACGAAATTCATCCATTATCGGAAGTATCCTCCTGATTGTGGGATCGCTTGTTATTGCCGTCAGTCCCGCAAGTCTTATGGCGGTCTGCCTGGGACTCGTTATTAAAGCGCTTGGACATGCCGCTATTCTCGGAACCTTCTTTGCCATGTTGTCAGATACCATTGAGTATGGCGAATGGAAGACAGGGATGCGCACCGAAGGACTGGTGTACAGTGCGGGTAGTTTCGGCACAAAAGCGGGAGGCGGTTTCGGAGCGGCACTCATCGGTTGGGGACTGGCATTGGGAGGATATGCTGGTGGACAAGCTACAATCAGTGCCACAGCGCTAGCGTCTATTCATTTCATGTTTATCTACGTTCCAATTATCTTGGCTGCCCTGCAAATTGTATTGCTGGCATTTTACAACCTAGATAAATTATTTCCCGGTATTGTCAAAGAGCTTGAATTCTTAAAAAACGCTAAATAAGGAGAGGAAAGGAAAATGGAGAAGAAATGGTGGAAAGAAGCCGTATTCAAACCATTATCCACTAAAATTTTTCCTTAATTCTTTGCTTCCTTTTCAGTTTCTATTCTTTGAATCTCATATTTATCAGAACTACAAGGTAGGTCAACTAAGTTTATGAAGGTCAGTGTCTGAGAAGCCATACTTTAGGCTTAGGAAACGTTAGCTGAATTAAAGAGCGGTAGTCTAGAATTTTAACTATGAAAACCAAGATGTTTTTTTCTTGACCAGTTTTAAAAAAAGGACTATAACATCAATCTTGATGATGTTATAGTCTTTTTTTGATAAGAAATTATTATTTTAACGAGGTCTACCTGAACGAAAACCACAAGAAGGATGTTCTGCAATGGACAATCGAATCATGTTGAATACCACGCTTATCAAGCTGAGAACTTTTAATGTCATCATTTTGTCCGGACGAGAACGGAATGAACAGGACAAAAGGCCAGTCTATTTTACAGATCCAGACGGACATAAGTATGAATTCCACACAGGACAATTGCGGGACCGCCTGGAATATTATAAAATGAAAAAGCATATGACTTTTTTTGAATGAGTAATTGTTATCGATATAAATGATATAAGTAATAAGTAAGTAATGATTGGGTTCGCATTTAGGAGGAATACGAAAGGATGTCACTGTCTCAGGAAAACGCTTCCAAGCAAGCGCAAGTCGTTAAAACGATGACGGTTTTTGCAATCACTTGGCCGATCTTTATAGAGATGTTGTTTCACATTTTGATGGGTAGCGTGGATACGTTCATGCTAAGCCATGTTTCTGATGAGGTTGTATCGGCTGTGGGTGTGTCCAGACAGTTGATTGAATTTACGATTATACTTTTCAATCTGCTTGGTCTTGGTGTAGGTGTGATCATTGCTCAGCTATTGGGGGCGCAAAAGCATGTGGATGCAAGCCGTGTTACGGCTTCGGCACTAACCTTTAATCTGGTGTTTGGTCTGGCATTGAGCTTGATGTTTATTGTCAGTCGGGATTTTTTGCTATCCTTTTACCATATTACTCCGACGATTAAGGAAAATGCAGAGATTTATATGATGCTGGCAGGGGGTTCGCTGTTTCTGGAAGCGCTCATGCTAACCGCAGGTCCGGTTATTCGATCGCATGGTTTTACTAAAGATACGATGATCGTGGGCATTGGTATGAATATTTTACATATTGCAGGAAATGCATTGCTCATTTATGGCTGGTTTGGTCTGCCGCAGATGGGAGTGGCGGGAGCAGCGATTTCAACGGTTATTAGCCGTGTTGTAGCATGTGTCTGGATTTTTCTACTGCTGTACAAGCGTGTAAGTGCGCCGATTCGCATCCGGTATTATGTACAGCTACAATGGAGTAAGCTGGTAGCCATTCTGAAGATTGGTATTCCTGCCGGGCTGGAATGGTTGTCTTATCAGCTTAGCCAAATGATGGTGACCCGGTTTGTCAGCTTTATGGGTACAACGGCAATCGCAACCCATTTTTATTCGAATACAATTGTGTACTTTTTTATGGTATTTGGAATGGCTGTAGGGGAGGGGACGGAAATTATTGTTGCCCGCCTGATTGGAGCAGGAGACAAGGAAAAGGCCTATCATCAACTTTTACGGAGCCTGAAATGGTCTTTGATCATTACGATTGCTGTAATCGTGGTAGTATCCTTTTTCCGATATGAAGTGATGGCGATCTTTACAGATGAGCCGGCGATCATTCAATTAGGGGCAGCGATTTTGCTTTTCTGTATATTGCTGGAGCCGGGCCGAGTGTTTAATCATGTTGTCATTAACTCCTTGCGAGCAGCGGGAGATGTTCAGTTCCCGTTAATGATGGCCATAATTTCAATGTGGGGGATTAAAATCCCGTTAGCATATGTGCTGGGCATTCATATGGGATATGGAGTGCTGGGTGTGTGGATTGCACATGCCTGCGATGAGTGGGTACGAGGCATTTTCCACTATTTACGCTGGAAGGGCCGGAAATGGCAGCACAAATCGCTGTTATCCAAGGCTGAACTTCAGGCGGAATCCGTCTAAGGCTGATAGAGAACCTACAACAGACATTCTCCAAGCGAATTGGGGGATGTCTGTTTTTTTACAAAAATAAGCAAAATGGGGATGTTCAAAGTTTTCAAAAATTGCTAGAATATAGTAACCTCGAATGTAGTAGAGGTTTTCAAAGTTTCATAGTTTCAAAGACGGGTGGTTTCCGATTGAATCCATGAAGGAGGGAATAGGATGGAACGTAAAGTGCATATCATTCCTTACCAAGTGATCAAGCAGGAGCAACAAGTGAATGAAATACCGCGAGGTGTAGAGCTGATTCAGGCTCCTGCGGTATGGAACCAGACTCGAGGCCAAGGCGTGAAGGTGGCGGTGCTGGACACGGGCTGTGATTCGGACCATCCTGATTTGAAGGCGCGCATTATTGGCGGACGGAATTTCACGGATGATGATCAAGGTGATCCGGAAATTTTCAAGGATTATAACGGTCATGGCACGCATGTGGCAGGAACCATTGCGGCAGCAGAAAATGCGGATGGTGTCGTGGGTGTTGCTCCAGAGGCAGACCTGCTCATCATCAAAGTGCTAAACAAGCAGGGCTCCGGTCAATATGACTGGATTATTCAAGGCATCTATTATGCGATTGAGCAAAAGGCAGATATCATATCGATGTCACTTGGCGGTCCTGAAGATGTGCCAGAGCTGCATGAAGCAGTAAAAAAGGCTGTAGCTAGCCAAATCTTGGTCATCTGTGCAGCTGGAAATGAGGGAGACGGTGACGACAGAACGGACGAGCTCGGCTACCCCGGCTGCTATAATGAAGTGATTAGCGTAGGCGCTATCAATTTTGACAGGCACTCCTCAGAATTCAGTAATTCTAATAATGAGGTGGATTTAGTTGCACCCGGAGAAGATATTTTGTCCACCGTTCCGGGCGGCAAATATGCGACTTTTAGCGGAACTTCGATGGCTACTCCGCACGTAGCAGGTGCATTGGCGTTGATTAAGCAGCTGGTAAGTGCGAGCTTTGAGCGTGATCTCACCGAACCGGAATTATATGCACAACTCATCAAACGCACGATTCCACTTGGCAATTCTCCTAAGCTGGAAGGCAACGGTCTATTGTACTTGACGGCAGTAGAGGAGCTCTCGCGTATTTTCGACGCACAGCGTGTAGCAGGAATACTAACTGCAGGATCATTGAAGGTTAAATAAACCGTAACTTCGGATATATAGCGGCTCTCCTGTAAGGAGAGTCGTTTTTTTGGATTTTAAATCTTAGGAAAAACTCCATTTACATTGCATTCAAATGTCGGGTAACATATATCTCAAAGATAGGCATGAGTCAGAAGTGGAGGATTAATATGAACGATATCATGGCGCAAGCTGGCGAGCTTAGACGAGCAGGGCAAGCAGAGGAAGCACGAAAGCTTCTTTTGAAGGCATTAGAACAGCAGCAAAATGATGCAGAATTGTGGTATCAGACCGCTTGGACACATGAATGGACGAATTTCCGGATTACAGACCGTTTCGGGTATTTTACGCGATGGTATTATATAATCTGGGGGAATTCGGGAAAGCCATGCAGGAGCTGCTAATGGAGGTGGCTGAGACGACCTCGGATTTATCTACACAGGAGTACTCACGTGCCATTCAATATTATGCAGATAAACTGGATCAGATCGAGACATAGGTGGACCGGAGTGAGAGCATAAGCAGTAACGTATATATACGCTCGTACATAAAAAGATCACAGTCAGAGAGCAGTAATTCTCTTTCCTGACTGTGATCTTTTGCTGTTTATTGTTTGGCTATAGGGTCTGTAAATTGATGAGTTAAATAGCTGCGATTACTGCGCACCTTCAGTAACGGCGATTTCCTTCTCCAGGTTTTCTCTGGACAGGTTGGCCTTCAAGTAATCCGGGGTATCGGGCAGGACCAGGTGCAGATTGGATTTTTGACAAATGCGGATGGTGCACTTTTCGACGATAAAATCAAAGACATGCCCACCCCCAGTGCGTTCATCGTTAATAAAATGCAGATGAAATCCGGCTACCCCAATACCTTGAGCATAGGCAGGTGTCCAAAAACCTGTAATCACCCCAGAAGCGTCGTTAAAAGAGAACGTAGGCTGAGATTTGGTCGCTTCGATAAAAGGTTTGTAAGGCTTCACCTGGTGAGGGACGGTACGTGTCTTTACTTCACGAAAAGTGCCATCCATACGGAAGGCATAGAACAGATTACGGCTTGGAAACAACTTTAACAGCAGAGCTTCCAGCTCTTCACGATGCATGGGGCGGTCAATAGTATATGTGAAATCTTCATGGAAAAAGGTGACGGTGGAAAAAGGTGTGGTTTCTTCCGGTTTTACGCGATGGGCCGTACCGTCTGGAAGCAAGTGATAGAATTCACCATCGAACGCGATCATCTCGCCATTCAGTTGATCAAAGGTACCAATCCCAAAAT
Source organism: Paenibacillus sp. SEL3 (assembly GCF_054602585.1). Taxonomy (NCBI): domain Bacteria; kingdom Bacillati; phylum Bacillota; class Bacilli; order Caryophanales; family Paenibacillaceae; genus Paenibacillus; species Paenibacillus sp. SEL3. Next base: position 5,508,369 of record NZ_CM137725.1, read on the forward strand.
CCCCGTGCTTTTGCAACTCCTCAAAGGCAACAACTCCGTCATAAAGACCATCTAATAGAGCGAGCATAGTGGACGTTTGGTAAATATCATGGTCAGTTTCTTGCTTGGTTTCCAGTCCTGCAACGGTCATGGTAATACACTTCCTTTTGTAATTGTATGCATTTATTTTCTTTCTTTTTCAATAATAAACGTAAATTTTCAGTAAATAACGAGAACAACTCAAAAAAATCATAAAAAATAACGTTTTGCTCCATAATTGTCACGAAAACGTCACGAGTAAGTCTTGGTAAAGGTTAGTTTAATTGATTTGGCAGCAGTTTACGTCCCAACTGGATATTATCTTGATAATTAATCGGGATATCAACAACCACAGGACCATCCGTATGAAGTGCCTGCTGCAATACACTTTCCAGTTCTTCAGGAGAGTGCACGCGTAATCCGGTGGCCCCGAAGCTTTCAGCATATTTCACTACATCAACATCTCCAAATTTTACACCGGAAGTTCTGCCATATTTAATCTGTTGTTGAAATGCGACCATGTCATAGGTACCATCTCTCCATACGATATGCACTAGCGGAGAGTTAAGACGTACAGCGGTTTCGAGCTCCATGGATGAAAACAGAAATCCTCCGTCTCCAGAAATAGAAACGACTTTTTGACCGGGGTTGACGAGTGTGGCAGCAATCCCCCAAGGCAGTGCTACGCCCAACGTCTGCATTCCGTTGCTGAATAGAAGGCGCCGCGGTTCATACGAACGGAAATATCGTGCCATCCAAATGTAGTGTGAACCAACATCACAGGTGACAGTGACATTATCGTCGATCAGGCTGCGCAGTGTACGAATAAATTGTAATGGATGAATCAGATAATCGTGACTGTGTACAGGAACAGCTTCTTGCTCGTTTAGATCATGACGAAGACGATTTAATTGGTCGCAGGAGGCTTTAGGTAGCTTTAAGGTAGGCAATTCTTCTGCAAGGCCACTCACAATCAGGGCTATATTCCCGATAAGCTCGTGATCAGGTTGATAATCATGATCAATATCTGCTTGATGATCATCCAGATGAATAAGGGTTCGGTTCGCAGGAATATTCCAGTTTTTTGGATCATATTCAATAGGATCATAGCCAATCGTCAGTACCAGATCTGCCGCTCCAAGAAGCATGTCACCCGGCTGATTATGGAACAGACCGACTCTCCCAAAATAGTGGCTTTCCAGCTCCCGGGAAATGGCTCCAGCGGCCTGAAAGGTTTCAACCACAGGCAAATCCGTGTTTCGAATCAGTCCACGGATGGCTGCTGTAGCTTCGGGTGTGCTGGCTTTCATACCGAGAAGGAGTACGGGCAGCTTGGCTTTTTTGATTTGGCCTGCAACTTGTTTGATGAGCTCGGCGGGTGCGGTTCCAAGCTGGGGAAGGGAAACCTTCTCAATGGCGGTTACTTCGGATGACGAAGTCAACACGTCCTGCGGCAGACTGACAAATGTGGCTCCAGGCTGGGCTGAGGTCGCAATCCGAAATGCATTAGTAATTGCTTCCGGTACACTATCAGGATGTTCTACTTCTACACTGTACTTGGTGATGGGTTCGAAAAGTCCGGCGTTATCCATAGATTGATGCGTGCGTTTCAGGCGTTCTGATCTTGGGACTGCACCAGCAATGGCGACGACAGGATCACTCTCTGCATTAGCGGTGACAAGTCCTGTCGCCAAGTTAGACGCGCCTGGACCGGAAGTAACAATGCATACGCCCGGTTTACCTGTTAAACGACCGACCGCTGCTGCCATAAAGGCGGCATTTTGTTCATGACGGCATATGATCAATTCTGGACCCCGATCTTGAAGAACATCAAAAACAGAATCGATCTTGGCACCTGGAATGCCAAAAATATGCGTAACCCCTTGCTTGATCAAACAATCGACAACAAGGTCGGCTCCTTTTGTATCGGATTTGGTTTTAGTTTTAGTTTGAACAGCTTGAACTTTAGTACTCAATGCTACCACCTCTTCTTTTCATCTTTGAAATAAACCAATGAAATACTTTCAATGTAAAACAATGGATGTATATTACAATTATAATGCAATAACTGGTATTTTCAAGAAAGAAATTTTCTGAAAAGAAGAGAAAAAACATAAAACGTTTTCAAAGTTTGATTTATCGGGGAAAATTAAAAATTGTAGAATTTTCTTTTGGTATCAGCTATCGGGAAAATATAGAACAGATCTGCTCCAAATGGCAGTAGGCCATTTTTTTATTCGCTCACATGATAAAAATCACTTTCGTCTACAAAGGATAGCGGTTACAATGTAATTGTTGTTAACGTAAACATTAAATTTAAAGTGAAGTAATCCGGCTTGAAATGATGTACAGGTATCGTATTACAGCTATATCATCTTGTCTAATCACGAGATCTGCTATGTGGTGGAGAATGCTATTATTGAAAACGAGTACAGTACAAGCATTTTTGTTAACGTTAACAATTTGTTGAGAAACACGATTATAGAAGGGATGAGAAAGTAATGACTAAAGCGTTTTTAGACGAAAACTTTTTGTTGAGCAATCCAACGGCTGAAATCTTGTATCATCAGTACGCCAAGGATATGCCGATTATTGACTATCATTGTCATTTAAGTCCACAAGAAATTTATGAAAATAAAGCGTTCAAGAATATTACGGAAGCTTGGTTGTACGGAGACCATTACAAGTGGAGACTTATGCGGGCCAATGGGGTTGAGGAACGCCTGATTACGGGGGATGGCGAAGATTATGACAAGTTTATGGCTTGGGCCAAAACCGTACCTACACTAATCGGCAATCCGCTGTACCATTGGACGCATTTGGAGCTTCAACGCTTTTTTGGTGTCTTTGAGCTGCTGAATGAACAGAACGCACCAGTGATCTGGGAAAAGGTAAACCAAAAGCTGCAGGGAAAAGGCTTTGGCGCACGTGATCTGATTGTGAACTCGAAGGTAACTGTGGTGTGCACCACGGATGATCCGACAGACCATCTCGAATACCACAAACAAATCAGCAAGCTGACCGATTTCCCAGTCGCAGTGTTGCCAAGCTTTCGTCCCGACAAGGCTTTGGAGATAAATCGCGAAACTTTCCGGCCTTGGGTGGCTCGGTTGGGTGAAGTCAGCGGACTGGATGTTTCTGGCCTGGAAGGATTTTTGAATGCGCTGGCGAGCCGGGTGCGCCATTTCCATGCTGCCGGAGGCCGAGTATCTGATCATGCGCTGGATACTGTAGTCTATGAAGAAACGACACGGGAGGAAGCTGCAGCCATATTCAATAAGGCGCTGGAGGAAGGCCATGTGACTCCTTTAGAGGAGGCGAAATATAAATCGTACGTTCTGGTTTTCCTTGGCAAACAGTATGCAGAACATGGCTGGGCTATGCAATACCATATCCACGCACTGCGTAATAACAACACTACTATGTTCCGTCAATTGGGACCGGATACAGGCTACGATGCCGTAAATGATGGCTCTATCGCTCGTCCATTGGCGGCATTGCTGGACGCACAGGAGCTGGGAGGAGGATTACCTAGAACCATTTTGTATTCGCTTAATTCGGTTGATTATCCAGTACTGGCAAGTCTCGCGGGTTGTTTCCAATCCGGTGGAAATGTGGGGAAAATCCAGTTTGGCACGGCATGGTGGTATAACGACCATATCGAAGGTATGCAGGAGCAGATGAAGGTGCTGGCTAACTACGGGGTGCTGTCCCGCTTTATTGGTATGCTGACGGATTCCCGCAGCTTCCTCTCCTACACACGCCATGAATATTTCCGCCGTATACTCTGTGACTTAATTGGAACGTGGGTTCAGGAGGGTAAGGCGCCTGAGGATCTGGAGCTGCTCGGAGCCATGGTACAAAACATTTGCTACAACAACGCCGAGCAATATTTTAATTTCCCAACGGTTGTTCATAGTAAGTGAAACTACGCCCTAAGGCGAGGACTCACTAACTTCATAAGAAAGGGCTCTTACCGGGAGCTTGTTTCAAAACTCCCGGTAAGAGCAATTAAAAATAAAATAGTTATCAACTGAGGATTTTGCAAAATCCAGAACTAATTTTGTGAAATTAATTACAAACAAAGAGGAGTGTGTAGGTATGGGAGTGCCTATCGTGCAGGAGAACGTCCAAACTGACAACAAGACAGGCGAGCATATTAGCCTGAAAGAAAAGATTTCGTATGGTATGGGTGACTTTGGAAACGGATTCATGTTTGATTTGGGGCAGTTGTATTTGCTGAAATTTTTTACAGATGTAGCAGGGGTTTCTGCAGGAGCCGCCGCAGGCATTTTCTTGGTCAGCAAGCTATTTGCCGCCGTCTGTGATCCCATTGTCGGGTCCTTTGTTGATTATCGCAAACATATCGGTACACGTGGAAAATTTAGACCTTTTCTTATTGTTGGAAGCGTTATCCTTGCAATTCTTACGGTTCTAACCTTTATATCGCCGAATATTTCACCCACAGGAAAACTCATTTACGCCTATGCGTCCTATATGATCTGGGGGATCGGCTACTCTATTGTAAACATTCCATACGGCTCGCTAGGTGCCGCTATTACACAGGATACTCATCAGCGTGCTTCATTGTCATCTTTCCGTCAGGCGGGATCGCTGGGCGCATTATTCGTCACCAGTGTCGTTGTCATGCCGCTTATTTTACTATTTCCTAACCACCATGTTGGCTATCCGGTTGTGATGGGGATTATGTCACTCATTGGTGTGATCGCTTTCATCATATGTTACCGAGGAACGAAAGAACGTATTATTAGCCAGTCCGGGCCAAAAGAGAAGCTATCTATAGGCGTTATTGTGCATACTTTTACGAATAACAAGCCTTTGCTGGTGCTCGTTTTGATGACGATTTTCACTATATCCGCGTACAATATTAAGTCCGCTCTGCTGATCTATTTTGCCGAATATAACTTGGGGCATGTAGAGTTAATGGCTTATATGAATTTTATTATTATCGGTTCGTCGCTACTGGGTGTATTGTTCCTGCCCAAGCTGGTACGGCGTTTCGGTAAACGAAAAACAGCCATACTGGGGATGCTGGTTAGTGTCATTGCCGACTCCATTAACTTTTTTATGCCTTCAAATGTATACATTTTCACAATCCTGGCCAGTATTTCGTTCATTGGTATTAGTATTCCTAACGGGGTGACCTGGGCATTCGTGTCCGATATTATTGATTATGGCGAATGGTCATCCGGGGAGCGTAAGGAAGGGATTACTTACTCGTTATTTAACTTTTCACGTAAGTTGGCTCAATCCTTGTCTGGCTTTCTATCGGGTATTGGACTAGCGCTCATCGGGTATGTTCCGAATGTGGTTCAGTCCTCTGGAACCCTGCTTGGGATCAAAGCATTACTTTGTCTCTATCCGGCTGTTGCCCTGGCTTTGGCCATGCTGGTCATCGGTAAAATGTACAAGCTGACGGACAGCAGACATGCAGAAATGGTTCAAGAATTACAGCGTCGACATGCGGACAACCGCGTATAATTTGTGAAAGTCTTCTTTTCCGGGCGGCTCCTGTGGTATGGTGGGTATATAATTTTTTTAGAGCCTCACTAAGGAAAGGATACGTATATGGCAGCTACCATTAAAGACATTGCCAAATTGGCTAATGTTTCCCATACAACCGTCTCCCGGGCGCTCAATAACAGCCCGCTGATTAAAGAAGATACGAAACGCAAAATTATGGAGTTGGCAGAGCAACTCAATTACATTCCAAATTTTAATGCCAAAAGCCTAGTTCTCCAGCGCTCGCATACGATTGGCCTGTTTTTCACCAGTATTTCAGAAGGCACAAGCTCCAGTTTTTTTGCCGATACCATCCGCGGTGTTAATCATGTCATTGGGGTAGATTACAATCTGTTTGTGCGAGGAATTGACGATTACGCTGATTTTTCGGCCATACACCGCAAACGTTTTGATGGTATCATTCTGATGAGCCAGAGCGAGGCGGACAACCCTTTTATTTATCATGTGCTCGGTCAAGGCATTCCGCTTGTTGTTCTGAATCGGCAGGTGTCCGGGGCGGGGATTGTAAACGTGATTTCTAATGATAAAGAAGGGTCCTATGAAGCGGTCTCCTTTCTCGTTGAAAGTGGGCATGAACGCATTGCGATCATCGAAGGGGTAGAAGGCTTCAAGTCTACCCAGCAACGCCGCGAGGGTTTTATGAATGCGTTGATTGATAGTGGTAAGCCCATTCGACATGAATATATCGTGCAAGGTCATTATGATACTGAAAGTGGTAGCCAGGCAATGAAGCAATTGCTTTCCTTGCAGGAGCCGCCGACAGCGGTATTTTGCTCTAACGATGATATGGCTATTGGGGCAATGAATGCGGTATTCGAAAACGGCTTGAAGGTACCAGAGGATATCTCTGTCATTGGTTTTGACGATATCGGGTTCTCAATGTATACGACTCCACCGTTAACAACAGTCAAAAGACCGATTGAGCAGATTAGCGAGCGCGGAGCCGCCTGCATTCTGGAACGAATTCAGTCACCGTCCAATGAGGGCGAGCTTATATTTATGGAGACCGCGCTCATGAAGCGGAAATCAACGGCAGGCAGACCACACTAAGTTTCGTTTGATTAACAGGTAGGCCAAAGGGGCAGAAACCATGCGAGACTTATGGTTTCTGCCCCTTTTAGGCTGAAATGCGTTCTGCTTCGTCTATATTTAACGAAAGAGATTGGTTTTAGCCAGTTCTACAATCTCGTCACCACGTCCGTTTAGCATCGCTTTCATCATCCACAGTGTAAATCCTTCTGCTTGTTTAAGATTAATTTTGGGTGGCATGGATAGCTCCTGACGGTTCACCACCACGTCTACCACAACAGGGCCATCATGAGCCAATGCTTGCTGAATGGCATCTTCCAGCATGGTCGGATCTTCAACCCGGATGCCCTTGAGTCCCATGGCTTGCGCTACAGCACCAAAATCAGGATTCACCAGTTCAGTACCGTTTTCCAGAAATCCGGCCGCTTTCATTTCCAGCTCGACAAAACCGAGAGCGCCATTATTGAAAACAATGACTTTGATAGGCAGATGATGCTGCTTCAGGGTGAGCAGGTCGCCCATCAGCATCGTGAGTCCGCCATCGCCTGAGAGGGCAATCACTTGTCGGTCAGGCTCAGTGGCCTGTGCTCCAATCGCTTGTGGTAACGCATTTGCCATCGTACCATGGTTGAACGATCCGAGAAGCCGGCGCTGACCGTTCATCTGCAAATAACGCGCCGCCCATACAGTGGGAGTACCGACATCACAGGTGAAAATAGCATTTTCCTGCGCGGCGTCACTGATGACCTTGGCGAGATATTGCGGATGGATCGGCGTATGACCTGGTTTACCGACAGCAAGGTCATCCAACTCCTGGCGTACCTTGGTATAGTGGGAGACGGTTTTCTCTAGATGCTTGGAATCATGCTCTGATGTTAAATGCGGTAGCAGCATTTCCAACGTGGCTTTTACATCCCCACATAAACCATACGTTAACGGAGTACGTCTGCCAAGATGGGCTGGCTCTATATCTACCTGTAGGACAATCGCATCTTCAGGGTAAAATTGTCTGTAAGGGAAGTCTGTTCCGAGCATAAGTAGGACGTCACAATCCATCATCGCATGGTACCCGGAAGAATACCCGATCAGTCCCGTTAATCCAGCATAATAAGGGTTGTCATACTCCAGATATTCCTTGCCTCGCAGAGCGGATACCATGGGGGATTTTAACTTGTCACATAGCTGCATGAGCAATTCATGAGATTGTGAACAGCCGGCGCCGCATAGTAGCGTAATTCGTTTGCCTTGATTCAAATATTCGGCCAGTCGGGAAATTTCGGAAGCTGACGGATGCACTACAGGTGTAGTGGGATGGTAGACATGTTCAGGGACGGGTACCTTTTCCGCCCCCAATGCTGCTACATCACCGGGAAGAACAATGACGGAGACACCTGAACGTGAAACTGCCTGTTGAATGGCCATGGTCACCGTTCTGGGAATTTGACGCGGTGTCGTAATAACTTCACAGAAGTGACTGCATTCTCCGAAAAGATGTTCAGGATGCGTCGCTTGAAAATATTCGCTTCCGATTTCGTCGCTTGGAATGTGAGCGGCAATAGCCAGTACAGGCACACGATTGCGGTGACAATCATATAAACCATTAATCAGATGCAAATTTCCGGGACCACTGCTTCCGGCACATACAGCAATGCTGCCACTAAGGTCAGCATCCGCTCCGGCTGCAAAGGCAGCCACTTCTTCGTGCCTTACATGAATCCATTCGATTTGACCATTGCTGCGAATGGAATCCACCATATTATTTAAAGAATCTCCAACAATGCCATAAATCCGCTTGACCCCTGCATTGACCAAAACTTGTACAATAGTATCTGCAATTGTCTTCATAGATGTTCCTCCTGCCTAGTAAGTAGTGTTATCCTGCCCGTGCTTTCTTGCGTCTATTCTCCTGAAAAGTATATAAGGACAAGGTCTCGGATAGGGTGATAGTTAGCCTTAACCGTCTTGGCTCAGCAGCGAAACAACAGAAAGAGGTCCATATACTTGCTGGTTGTTATGCAAAACTATTATGTTAACGTGTTCATATTATTGTCATTATTATTTTTATAAAGTAAAAATGTTGAGAAAACTATTTTGTTAACGTGTGCATTATGCTAAAATAACGTTGAAATCATTATGGTAATAGTGGGAGGATACTCCGGATGAAAAAAGTAGATGCATTAGATCAATTAAACAGAAAAAGCTTTATCGTTACAGACCCGCATCCTGTGAGGGTGATGCAATTCGGGGAAGGGAACTTTCTGCGTGCTTTTGTAGACTGGCAATTTGACAAAATGAATAAGCTGGCAGAATGGAATACGGGAGTTGTGATTGTACAACCGCAGCCAGGAGGCCTCGTGGAGAAGCTTAACGAGCAGGATGACCTGTATACGGTTATTCTTGAAGGGATTAAGGATGGGAAGGCCATGAAGGAGCATACCGTTGTGGAGTGCGTCTCTCGTGGGATTAATCCGTACGGCTCGGACTTTTTGGAGTATGAAGCACTATCCCAAAAGCCGGAGCTGCGTTTTGTTGTGTCGAATACGACGGAAGCGGGGATCGCTTATGCCCCAGACGATCAGCTAGAAGATCGTCCGCAAAAGAGCTTCCCGGGCAAACTGGCTGCCTTTCTGTATAAGCGCTTTCAATTTTTTGGGGGCGATCAGAGCAAGGGATTGGTCATCATTCCATGCGAGCTCATCGACCGTAATGGAGACGCTCTCAAGGAAATCGTACTGAAATATGCGGACCAATGGAAGCTTGGAGCTGAGTTTATTGCATGGATAGAGGAAGCAAATACGTTCTGCAACAGTTTGGTGGATCGAATTGTACCTGGTTATCCCAAAGACCGAATTCATGAAATCCAAGCGGAATTGGGTTACAAGGACGATTTGGTTGTTGTGGGCGAACAGTATCATTTATGGGTTATTGAAGGGCCACAGTGGCTTAAAGAGGAATTACCTGCTCATTTGGCCGGATTGAATGTCCTGATTGTCGACGATATGGCGCCATATCGTACACGGAAAGTGCGTATTTTGAATGGAGCACATACGGCGCTTACACCTGTAGCTTATTTATATGGCCTGGACACAGTGGGGCAGGCGGTTGAGCATGATATTATGGGCAGTTTTATCCAGTCGCTGATTCGAGAAGAAATTATTCCGACGCTGGACTCACCAGAAGCGGAATTGAATGTATATGCCGACGATGTTATTGAGCGGTTCCGTAATCCATATGTAAGTCATTATGTTATGAGTATTGCGTTGAATTCGGTGTCAAAGTTCAAGACACGGAACTTGCCATCCTTGCTCCAGTATGTAGAACAACGTAAGGAGCTGCCTGCCAAAATCGTGTTTTCACTGGCGTCCTTACTCGTATTTTACCGGGGTGATAGAAATGGCGAGTCGATTGCGTTGGCAGACGAAGCTGAAGTGTTGAGCACGTTTGGTGAACTGTGGAGTAAATATGACGGTACTCTCGCCGGGGCGAAGCAATTGACTGAGCGGGTACTCGGCAAGCAAACATGGTGGGGTCAAGATTTGAACCAGATCGAAGGGCTGGCTGAACAAACGGCACAGCACGTGTATGAAATTACAAGCAGAGGAATGAAGGAGACGCTCGATTCTCTAACCGGGAACAGCGTGCCCAGAGCATAAGCAAGGAGGAAACCGGAATGCTGGAATTCATTCAAATTCATAATCAAGATAACGTGGCTGTCGCCTTGCGTGATTACAAGCAGGGAGAAACACTGGCATGGGGAGCACAAGAAGAACAACGGGTGGAGCTAGCCGAGGATGTAGCACGTGGGCATAAAATCGCCTTGCAGGATATACCTGTAGGTGGGCATGTTCTGAAATACGGATATCCCATCGGTCATGCCATTCAGCCCATTCAGGCAGGTCAGCATGTGCATACGCATAATACGAAGACGAACCTGACAGGCGTAGAAGAGTACACTTATAAGCCTAAGCCAGCTCCTCATTTATATGAACAGGAGAGTCGTACGTTTCAAGGGTTTCGGCGAAAGGACGGTCGTGTGGGGATTCGCAATGAGTTGTGGATTGTGCCGACGGTCGGCTGTGTGAACGGGATCGCTGAACTTATTTTAAACCGTTTCAAGCAGGAAGTGGGAGATATTTCACCTTTTGAAAATGCACTTGTGCTCAAGCATAACTATGGTTGTTCTCAGTTGGGTGACGATCATGCACATACGCGCACGATTTTGATCGATGCCGTGAAACATGCGAACGCAGGTGGCGTACTTGTACTGGGTTTGGGCTGTGAAAACAATGAAATGAAAGAATTTAAGGAAGCCATCGGGGAATATGATTCGGAGCGGGTAAAGTTTTTGCTTTCCCAAGATGTGTCGGATGAAGTAGAGGAAGGGGTAAGGTTGCTTCATGAAATTTTTGCGGCCGTGCAAGAAGATCGGCGGGAACCTGTACCATTGTCTGAGCTGAACATCGGCTTGAAATGCGGTGGATCTGATGGCTTATCGGGTATTACTGCCAACCCACTACTCGGACGATTGTCGGATTATATGGCAGCGCAAGGTGGAACAACGGTATTGACAGAAGTACCTGAAATGTTCGGCGCGGAAACGATTTTAATGGAGCGCGCTGCCGATGAGCAAGTATTTGGTAAGATCGTACATCTGATTAACGATTTCAAACAATATTTTCTGGATTACAAGCAGCCAGTATACGAAAATCCGTCACCGGGCAATAAAGCAGGGGGCATTACGACGCTGGAGGATAAATCACTGGGCTGTACGCAAAAATCCGGGTCTTCCACGGTCACTGATGTCATTCAGTACGGGGAACGTCTCAAGACCAAGGGACTCAACCTGCTCAGCGCGCCGGGCAACGATCTAGTGGCATCTTCAGCTCTCGCCGCAGCGGGCTGCCAACTCGTCATTTTCACAACTGGACGCGGTACGCCGTTTGGCTCCTTTGTTCCGACGATGAAGGTATCAACCAACTCGCCGTTATATAAGGCTAAACCTCATTGGATCGACTATAACGCCGGTTCATTGGTGGAGGATGTCAGTATGGAAGATGCGCTCCGCAACTTTGTCGATTACATCGTCGATGTAGCCAGCGGAACATGGGTGAACAATGAGAAAAACAATTTCAGGGAGCTCGCTATTTTTAAAAACGGTGTTACGTTGTAAAAGGCTGTAGTCTAAGGGAGGCGGAATTACTCCGCTTCCTTTTTTGTGTTTGTATGCTTCTAAATAGGCATGTTAGACTTACTGCAAAACATGCAATATCGATATTTAAATAAGGGGGAAGTACCGTGCAAAATGAAATTGTTGCTTATCGGGAAGAAAATCATGATCAACTCGTTGATATTTGGCAGCGGGCTGTACGCCGGACGCACACATTTTTGGCGGAAGAGGACATTCAATTTTATCATCATATCGTACGCAATGGTGTTTTAAGAGAACTTGAAGTTTGGATGGAATGGAATACAAGTCAAGAACCAACAGGTTTTATCGGGCTGGACGGATTAAAAATAGAGATGCTGTTTGTGGACCCTGAACACCATGGGCAGGGCATAGGCAGCCGACTCATCCAGCATGCTGAAAAAATAAAAGGGAAACACCTCAAAGTGGACGTGAATGAGCAGAACGAGAAAGCGTATGCCTTCTACAGACATTACGGCTTTGTACAAACGGCGCGTTCTGCACTGGATGGATCAGGTAGGGCATTTCCTTTGCTTCACATGGAATTGAACAAGTGAACGATCTACTTTCGTTGGTATTTTAAAAATGGAATATATTATCATAATGCACTTGTCATATGTTTGAATTCATGGTATAACTTAATTACGCAATAAATACGTAATTAAGTTATTTTTAGTTAGGGTTTAGAGCTTGCTTTTGTTTGGTGAATATAAAAAGTCAGACAAGGAGGCGGGAATAGTGGATGATCTTGTTCACTCCGACATCACAGATCTAGACACACTTGTCAACATGATTAAGCTGTCTTTTTCATTTGCGGACGGTGCCAATATGATTGCTTTATGCGACCGGCTGTATAGCCATGTCAACCAAAAGTATCAGGAATTGCAGCTCTACAAAGCGCGCAAGAAACCTATACAACCCATACATACCAAACGGCCGCTAGTCTACTACTACGGCTACAGTCATCTCATGAAAGGCATGGCTTTCCAAAAACAGGGCAAGTATGAGGCCGCTCGCGATTGCATCGAAAAATATGCAGAATTGGGCTGGTTTAATGGTCTTGATCAATATGGGGAAGCAGAGGTGGAATATTACCGCTATGCTGCCAGAGCTAATTTGTATGCCCTTGATATTTTGTCAGGCCATGCCGAAGTGTTGCAGGAATATATCCAATTTCTTCGTAACAATCCGGAAGAGCTGTTACCGGGGCTTCTTTCCATCGTTGAGGGAGCGTCGAGATACGACTATTCTTTAGAGGCTGTGCTGGAATCATTTGCCGAACAAATTGAAGGTTTTAAATATTTTGAAGAGCCTGTGAATGTATCTTATTATTTTCGCTTCTGCTATCAACTGGCTCTTTACTATATCAAGCAACAACAGTTTACGGTTGCGTTGGGCTATATCCTGCAATCTCTCATGCTGTCCGATACCCTGGGTATGGAACATGAACATGAGTTTAGGAAATGTACCGCTGTATTTGAAATTTTCAGATCCCAAGCTACAGCAACACAGCAAGACCAATATATAACTATTTTAAAAGGAGTGTTAAAGGATGAAAAAATTGATTTCACGCCCTCTGTCGCTCAGTCTGTTTAGTTTGCTAGTGTTTGTTACAAGTCATGATCTCATCACGGTGTTTTATCATGGAGCCAATCATTAAGAAGGCAGAAGTACAGTAGAAAATTAGTTGTTTTAGCAGGTAGGCAGTTGATTGGAAAATATGATGTGGAAGTACACCCAATAGCAAGTAAGCTCATTTAGGTCAGGGCTTACTTGCTATTGGGCGTATGATGAAGACCGATCATACCGTATATATAACGCGGTACATGTCCCAACAATATTTAAGCTGTCGTAGGTTTATGCAGCAAACCCTGTTCTGACGGATGCAATGAAATCCTTGTCTGTTGGTAAACCGGGAATGGTTCTTCCGTACTGTATGATCTGCTTTTTAACGCTGCATCCAGTGCCCGTAGCAAGGAACCTATAAATTGCTCTGGAGAAAAGAAAATGCTTTTTCCGACCATATGAATGTGAAGCTCGTTATGGTCACGGTTGCTTACGGACAGCAATATACCTTGACCTTGAAAACCCGTACCGATGGCGCGTATTTTGTTTATACCCGAGAGTAACATTTCCGTCTTCACCGCACGCCCCTGTTCCTCCACAAATACAGAAATCAGGCGTTTGTCTGTAACGATAACAATTTGGTTACCCCGAAATGTATGACTCAGGTGTAGAAAATCTTTATATACACCAATAGTCTGCTCATGCGGAGAAACAATCCCCATCCGTACAAACTCCTCCAGCTCAGTGACATCGGGTTCCTGATGATTTTTAATTCGTTTTTTGATACTGAACTGAATAGTCAGGATACCCAAGATAGCAATGAGAAAAGCACTAAGTCGGACGTTAAATATAAAGAACATCAGGACAATAAGGCCGCCTACTAACCACTGTCCCCAAGTTAGATAGCGCAGCTTTTGTTGTACCGTACGGCGATAATAACCGTAGCCCTTTCCCGGTTGATACTCTTTAGTAAACTTCGTCATACCACGCATCATGGTTAACCCATAGATTGATAAGACTGTCATCCCGAGTGACAGGAGCGTCATAAGCCATTCCTGAGCTGCAATGCCAACTAAAGTACACAGACCAAACATGATGAGCCCCGCCCAGCAAGCAAACTTTTTAATTCGAACCTGTTTCTGAATCGAACGAACCAATTCTTCCATTCTTAATCCTCCTGATCTAGGTATATAGGTAATGATTGGAATCACATATAGTCTTATCGTACCATCTGATAGTCTTTTTCGTAAATTAATAGATATGAAAATCCAAAGTATGGAAGAAAATTCTCGCCTATAGTCAGATCCCCACCTGAACTTTAGATACCAAAATCAAAAAATCCAGTACTACTCATACGAAGCAGAAGCCTTTAAAATAATAAATGTAAGTGCTTACATTACAAAGAAAGGAGGTCTTCGTATGAGTACAGGAGGGAAGAATCCGCAGCCACAGCCGCCGGTTCGATCGGGAAGAGGAGCATCACTAGCGCGCAAATGGGTTCAACAAAGACATTTGCAGACTATGGCGCTGCTTGGGGTGGTATGGATGATTATTTTCCATTACATTCCGATGTACGGTATTTTAATTGCGTTCAAACATTTTGACATCATTGGAACCATATCAAGCGCACCTTGGGCGGGATTAGAGCATTTTCGGGCCTTTTTGGAGGATGATAACTTTTGGTACATTGTCAAAAACACACTGGGTATTAGCCTGCTCAAGCTGGCGATCGGGTTTCCGTTACCTATTGTATTTGCTCTGTTTCTGAATGAGATTCGGTCTACACGGTTCAAAAAATCTATACAGACCATTTCGTACCTTCCGCACTTTTTATCTTGGGTCATTCTTGGCGGGATCTTAACGACGTGGCTGGCAGATACCGGGATGATCAATCAACTGTTGCTAGCCTGGGGGTGGATTGACCAGCCGATCAGTTATTTGGCAGAGCCGAGCTATTTTTGGGCTATCGTCGTTAGCTCGGATATCTGGAAAGAGCTTGGATGGTCAGCTATTATCTATTTGGCAGCCATGGCGGGGGTATCTACGGACATGTACGAAGCGGCCACAATTGACGGGGCCGGACGGTTTCAGAAAATGTGGTACGTCACACTTCCCGCTATCAAGGGGACCATATCCATTTTGTTTATTTTGGCGGTCAGCGGCATATTGAACTCCAACTTCGATCAAATTCTCGTCCTGCGTAACTCGCTGAATGAAAGTGCAAGTAATGTAGTTGATATTTATGTATATCAGGTGGGCATTCAGCAGGGCCGTTTCTCGTATTCTACCGCGGTGGGTTTGCTGAAATCGGTTCTTGCTCTCATTTTGCTGCTAATTGCCAATTCGGTGACCAAACGGGTGAATAATACATCCCTATTTTGAAGGAGGACGGGTGCATGCAGCTATTGCAACGTAGAACAGCAGGCGAAGCGATATTCGATTTCATGAACAACGTCTTCATGCTGATTATTTGTTTTGTGACATTGTATCCCGTGTGGTATGTGCTGGTGAACTCCTTTAACGAAGGAGCAGACGCTATGCGGGGTGGCATTTACTGGTGGCCGAGAGTCTTCAGTCTGGGCAGCTATCAGGCCGTATTTGCTAACAACGGTATTATGACTGCGATGGGAGTGACTATTGCCAAGACGCTTATCGGCACGATTGTTCATGTGTTTTTTACCGCTATGATTGCATATGCATATTCCCGTAAGGAGCTGATCGGGCGCAAACTGTATATGCTGATTGGTACCATTACCCTGTTTTTCGGTGGGGGATTGATTCCAACGTATTTGCTGATTCGTGATCTCGGACTGCTGGACAGCTTTTGGGTGTACATCATTCCTGCGATGTTCAGCTTTTTTGATCTTATTATTTTTATGGCTTTTTTCCGAGAACTGCCGGATGCACTGGAAGAGGCGGCGAAAATAGACGGTGCGAATGATTTCGGTATCTTCTGCCGAATCGTGCTCCCTGTATCCATGCCGGTAGTAGCGACGATTGCGTTGTTTCATGGGGTATACCAGTGGAACGATTATTTTACCGGAATGATCTATATTAATAATACGGATCTTCAGCCGATTCAGACGTATTTGTACCGGGTTGTTGCCCAATCCAGCTCTAATCAAATGATGGCTGCTGCACCGGGGGGCGTTGCCCAGTCCGTCACTTCGCAATCGATCAAGCTGGCGACGATGGTCGTGACGACACTGCCCATTGTACTGGTATATCCTTTTCTGCAGAAGTATTTTGTCAAGGGTCTGATGATCGGATCGATCAAGGGTTAGCACATCATCCAAGGGGGAGATTTATGATGAACATTCGCAAATGGCAGAAAGGGCTGTTGGCCGTCGTGCTGCTGATAGGACCGCTCGCGGGGTGTACGTCCGGTGGAAGTGGCGCTGTCACGGAATTGAAGGACGAGAAAACTAAGGCTTCGGCAGATACGCCAGGCTGGAAGGCGGATACAGAGCCGATTACGTTTGACTGGTATTTGAATTTTTCCTGGTTCCCGAACAAGTGGGGAACGGATATGACCTCGAAGTATGTGACGCAAAAGACTGGGGTCAGCGTTAATTTTATCGTACCCGCAGGGAATGAAAATGAAAAACTGAATACCATGCTCGCCTCGGGCAAACTGCCTGATTTTGTCACGCTCAGTTGGGGGGAAGATGCGATCAAAAAAATGATCGAGGGCAAGATGGTGCTCCCACTTAACAAGTTGGCTGAGAAATATGATCCATATCTGATTAAAGTGGCAGACCCAGCTAAAATGTCATGGTATCGTCAAACGGACGGGAATGTATATGGGTATCCTAACGCGTCCTCTTCACCACAGGATTACCAAAAATACGGCCAAAATTTTGTCTCCAATCAAACGTTTATGGTTCGGAAGGATATGTACGAGGCGATTGGCAAGCCGGATATGAGAACACCAGAGGGATTCCTGAAAGCGCTTCAAAAAGCAAAGGAGAAATTCCCGGAGATAAACGGTCAACCGCTGATCCCGATAGGGTTCCACGAATTTACGGATAACGGAAATTATTCTTTTGAAGACTATTTACTTAATTTTTTAGCCGTTCCACATGAGAAGGACGGAAAGCTGTACGACCGTCGATCGGACGAAGAGTACATTCGCTGGCTCAAAACATTCCGTCAAGCCAATGAGCAGGGTCTGATCGCCAAGGACGTATTTATCGACAAACGTCCGCAAATGGAGGAGAAGGTGGCACAGGGACGGTATTTTGCCATGCTATATCAGCGCTCTGATTTTGCTACACAACAGGTGACGTTGCATGCGAAAGATCCCAACTCCGTCTACATTGCGGTGGATGGACCTTCCAACAGTAAGCTGGACCCGCCGACGCTGGCCGGGCCGGGCATTTCCGGGTGGACGGTGACGCTTATTTCGAAGGATGTCAAAGACAAGGAGCGGGCTATTGAATTTCTGACTTATCTGATTAGCGAGGAAGGGAATCGTGATCTGTATCTGGGGGAGCAGGGAAAGCTGTGGGACACAGTTAACGGTAAGCCAGCCTTCAAGCCGGAGGTACTGGAGCTGCTGAACAAGGATCGGTCTGCATTTGACAAAAAGTATGGCGCCTCCTTCACTTTCTGGATGCTGATGGATACAAATATGAATTTGCAGTGGGCGCCGCCCAGTGTCGAGCCGTATAAGCAGCCTGAAGATTGGACGAAAGGCAAGACCCACAGCTTCTCTCAATATGAGAATATCAAACCGACCGGAACCTCGGCAGAAGGCATTGCGTCAGGCCAGATAGACAAAATTTGGGGCAAGGCATTACCGAAACTGCTGCTGGCTTCCTCGGATGAGGAGTTCGATCAGCTGTTTGCCCGCTTTTTGGAAGACCGCAGAAAAGCAGGCTATGACAAGGTATTGGCTTATCAGCAAAAAGCCTATGAGGAAAACCTTAAGAAAATTGAACAGTTCACCAAATGATTTAATTCAATAACTTAATCTATTGAACCCCTAAGGATGTGATTACATGCCAGGCCGTGCACGTTCACAGATGAAGAGCCTGCTGCGCCGCACGATATGGCAGTGGATGACGGGAACGACCGATCGGCTTGGCGGTTGTTCCCTTCAAGTTAAGCTCATTGTCGCGTATATCGGCGTCATTTTAATCCCGGTGGTATTGTTCTCGCTATATACCTTTCACCAACTGTACGAGAATACAATGAAAGACATTACCGTACAAAATCAGTATGTGTTGGATACAGAGCTGGCCCATATTCATAGCAATATGGAAATTATGGAGCGAACCGCACAGCTTGCGATCTCAGATCGCAACGTGCTTCATTATCTAACCGAGGAACGTGAAATAAGCAGCGATGAGCTAGTCCAATTCAACTTGAATGTGTTTCCAAATTTACAGCACTTGCTGTACAGTAATCCCAATGTAGAGAACATTCGACTGTATACCAATAATCCCCAGACGCATGAAATATGGCCGATGATTTTCAAAGAATCACGATTGCCTAAGGCTTCCTGGCTGAAAGCGGCTCAACTCCGACAAGGGAAAATATGGTGGGATATGTACAAGGGGCCGAAAAGCTTACTTGGGGGACAATCCCGCCAGGAAAGTGAGACAGTGCAGTATATGGCACTGCTGCGTGAAATTCAGTCTACTGGAGGAAGACACGCGGGGTTGGTAGAAACAAATATGAGGCTGGAGCTATTTTCACCTAGGGTATTTGGAATCCCGCAACGTAATCGCGCATGGCAAATGTTCATTCTGAACGGCGGGGATTCCATCTCAAACGGTGGAAAATTAGTGTCTTCTACCGATATAGCTACAGCTTCCTTTCAACCTGATCCCATTCCGATCCCTCTGTCCCATGTGCACCATCTGTTACAGTCCCGCGTTCAGGGACAGGGTGGTGTTTTTGACTTTACCTATGGGAATAAGCCTTATCTTGGTTTGTATCGTTATATAGAAGGGTTGGACGCCTACCTGCTAAATGTGGTGGCGCTGGACGGTCCGCTGGGTGATCTCCGTCAGAAACGCAATGCCATGCTGCTCATTATTAGTATGCTGATTTTGTTTATGTCCGTCATTTCCTATACCTTGCATGCCTTCATTCTCAAGCAGCTACATACCCTGCGTGAATCCATGAAAAAAGTAGAGCAGGAGGGTGACTTTCAGCTTAAGATTCCAGTATATGGACGGGGAGAAGTGGCTGAGCTGGCTTTATATTTTCGCAGTCTGCTGAGTCGAATTAACGGGCTCATTGCCGAGGCAGTACACAAGCAGGCCACTGCTCAAGAAGCTGAACTGCTAGCGCTCAAGCATCAGATTGATTCCCACTTTCTCTATAATACATTGGAAAATTTAAAAATGATGGCGGAGATAGAACGGCAGTATCCGCTGTCGGATGCCCTTACCTCCCTTGGCTCGATGATGCGTTATAATCTCCAATGGTCCGGGTCGTGTGTTGCGTTGCGGGATGAAATCCGACATATCCAGCATTACGTGGCCATCATGAACATTCGCCACGATAACCAAATTGGATTGGAAATTCATCTATCGTCGGCGTTTATGGAACTGGAGATGCTGAAAATGTCGCTGCAGCCTGTAGTCGAAAATGCTATCAAGCACGGGTGGAGTACATTGCAAAGCCCATTCAGCATCACGATTGAAGCCTGCTCTAAGCAGGATATCATAGAATTGCGTATACAGGATAACGGAGTGGGGATATCTGAAGAAAGAAGAAACGCCATCATGGCTGGTCTAGCGCGAACGAATATGGATTTCCACGAGCCCGGGATGAATGGGGGAATCGGTTTGTATAATGTGCATCGCCGTTTAAGTATGCAGTATGGCGAAGAGTATGGCATAAGACTGGACAGCATCCACGGACAATCGACGACAGTGACCCTGATTTTGCCTAGACGTTACATGATGAGGGGGACGGACCATGACGACCAAGCTGTTGATTGCGGATGACGAGAAAAATATTCGAATGGGACTTCAAGCTATGATCGAACGGGAATTTTCCGGTCTCTATGAATGTGTACTGGTCAAGGACGGAAGGGAAGCCTGGCAGCATGTGAAGCAGTTTTTGCCCGAGTTGGTGATAACGGATATCCGTATGCCTATTATGGATGGCATTATGCTGATGCAGCATATTCGTGAGCTGGAGCCGGAACGCAGGCCTTCGGTGATCATTCTCAGTGGATATGACGAGTTCCAGTATGCGCGCGAAGCGATTCGCTGTGGGGCACGGGAGTATTTACTCAAGCCGATCGTAAGGGAGGAACTGTTCGGTGCACTGGCAGTTTTGAATGAGGAATTGAAGGAGAGGAACCCCCTCACATACGATAGTGTTGTCGGCGTAGAGAAAGATAGACTAGCTGGCGCGAGTGCCAACGTCGATAGAAGTGGTAGTATGACACGTGCTATCCAATATATCCACGCTCATTACAGCGAGGATTTGAATATGGCAGTAGTATCCAACTCAGTATCCTTGAATTATACGTATTTTAGTCAGGCGTTCAAAGCTTATACAGGCCTCAGCTTTGTTCAATATGTAAAAAGGCTGCGCATTTCAGAAGCCAAAAAGCTGCTGGAGTGTCAAGGGGGCAGGATCTATGAAATTGCGGCTAACGTGGGCTTTGACAATGCAAAGCACTTTAACAAAGTGTTTCGTGAGCTGGAGGGGATGAGCCCGCAGCAGTTTCGAGTGCAGAATCAAAGGGGTAATTAGATATAAAGAGGGGGAAAACTCCACTGCCTTTTTACCCTTATCCTGATATAATAAACGTATGCATAACCATGACCTTCAATCAGAGAGTTTGTACACAATCACACGAATCGCCGAACGGAAGGGGAGAGCATATGGTTATTTATGAAACGGACCAAGCTTATATCATGACGACGCAGCATGACCATGCCCATATTTCAGGTGAGTTGGCTTTACAATGGGAAGAGAGTGCCTTCAAGAATAGACGTCATAAGCAGGATTTTGTATATGCAGCAAGGGAGCATGATCGGGGTTGGATACAGTTAGACGCTGCTCCTTTCTGGAATGATCATATGTCAGTACCTTATACATTTATTGATTTTCCGCTCAGTCCACGTTTTGTTTTCTATCGTCTTGGGATTGATGAAGTCGAACAAGGAAACACGTATGCTGCGTTGCTGTGTAGCTTGATGTACAAGGAGCTAGTCGGGCGGACCGAGCATCAAAATGCTCAGGACAAGCAGATTACGCATGCTTATCAGGAAGCGGAGGAACAGCGTCGTCTGAGGCTCAAACAGGAGCTGGCATGTGGCGTAACCTTCGACCATCAAGTGCGGACGGATGTACGGAGAATGTTGTTTTGCGACGAATTGAGTCTGTTTTTGTGCAGTCGAGAGCCGGGTACGCCTACAGTAGAATATGAATGGTTTGCTGAAGGTTTGAGCTTCCCGGCTGTTCGTCATGAAAGCGGGCGAGTTTGGGCCGAGTGGCTATCGGATCAGACTGTAGGTCTCTCCTTTTTTCCTTTCAAGGGCAAGGTAGGGATTACTCATACCTTTAAAAAGGTGGACAAGGAGAAAATTCGTACCTTCGGTCTCCTAGAGGCTTACCGTTCTTCCGAATGGACGCATCGAACCTTTACCGTTGAACATATCATGGAAGTAGAAGAACATAAGGAGAATGCCTGACCGTCTACGAATACAGCCTCGAACAATAATTTGTTTGTAGACGCAGAGAAAAGCCTCCCTGAACCATGATTCAGAGAGGCTCGCTTTTTTCTAGCTTTAACATTTTACGATTTTGCAGAGGTTTTCGCACGATTGACAATAGTCTGTACCTTATTCAATACCTTATCGCGTGCCCCTTTATTTTTCATCAGATACGTCACACCCATTCCCAATGCTGCTACCACCCATTTCTTATTCTTCATAAAGTACGCCTCCTTATGATCATGTTGTCATACCCAAATGCTTAAAAGCATCCAAAATGTGAAAAGATGAACGGGATTTTACGATTTAGTGATTCCTTGCACTCGTTCCGCATAACTATGATTTACCCTTCTCCATCACATCTTACCCGTTCCTTCGCCAATGAAACGATTACGACTGTCTTTTCATGTTTAATGGATATTATCAAATATCCCGCCACAATGGCTTCAGACGCACATGACAGGGAGGTCTTTGTTATGAGAAAGAAGGAAGTGGTTGCCATGCTGCTCGCCGGCGGACAAGGCAAAAGACTCAAAGGACTTACTCGTACACTAGCCAAACCGGCAGTATTTTTTGGAGGAACTTACCGCATTATTGATTTCCCTCTCAGCAATTGCACTCATTCTGGTATAGACACTGTAGGTGTATTGACCCAATACGAGCCGTTGGTGCTCCATTCCTATATCGGCGTAGGCAGCGACTGGGATTTGGATCGTCTGGATGGAGGAGTGTTCGTTTTACCTCCGCACGAGAAAGAAGATGGAAACAACTGGTATAGGGGCACGGCGGATGCAATATATCGAAACCTGCATTTCTTGGACCAGTATGACCCGGAGCATGTACTCATTCTGTCAGGGGATCACATTTATAAAATGGACTACAGTCGAATGCTCCACTATCACAAGGAGAAGGAAGCAGACTGCACCATTTCTGTTATCAATGTCACGATTCAGGAAGCTAAACGATTTGGAATCCTGAACGCTGACGATGATCTGAAAATATATGACTTTGAGGAGAAGCCTGAACAGCCGAAAAGTACATTGGCCTCCATGGGTATTTATTTGTTCAAATGGGAGGTGTTGCGTCGCTATTTACTGGAAAGCGCAAGCGATTCTGAATCCTCACATGATTTTGGCAAGGATATCATTCCATTGTTGCTTCAGCATGGCCGGTCGCTGTATGCGTACCCGTTTGCTGGGTACTGGAAGGATGTAGGTACCATTCAGAGCTTGTGGGAGTCCAACATGGATCTTCTGGTTCAGGATCCGCCTTTGGATCTGAATGATCCTTTCTGGCGCATCTATACTCGCAGCCCCAATCAACCGGCCCAGTATATAACCCAACGGGCGATTCTCAAAAACAGCATTGTAAATGAAGGTTGCATGGTGGATGGAGAAGTAAGGCATTCTGTACTATTTTATGGGGTCGAAGTAGGTGAAGGGAGCGTCATTACCGATTCTGTCATCATGCCGAACGTAAAAATTGGGCGCAATGTACGTATTCACCGGGCTATCGTGAATGAGAACATCGTTATTGAAGACAACGCGTTTATTGGACCTGAAGATAGTTCTGATGAGATTATTTTGTTCGATCAGGAAAGCCAGCTTCATGCACGAATTTAACCTGGATAAGGACGGTGTCTGCAATGAGTCGACTCATTGGAGTTATCAACCTGGATCACGAACTGGATCAGTTGAAGGAGTTGACCTATTTCCGGTGCGGGGCCGCAGTCCCCTTTGCTAGTCGATATCGGCTCATTGATTTTACCTTATCCAATATGATGCATGCAGGGGTGCATGATATTGCATTGTTTATCCGCCGCAAATACCGTTCGCTGCTGGATCATCTGGGCGAAGGTCGGCCTTGGGATTTAGACCGCAGACGGGGCGGGTTGTTTATTTTGCCACCGGACTGGAATGATCCGACGGATGCATCGCGTGGAGATTTGCAGCATGTGCACAACAATCTGGACTTTTTCCATCGCTCATCGGGGCAAACCATTATTCACGCAGGAACTCAGCATGTCAATAAGGTGGATATCGAGGATGTATATCGTTATCATCAGGAGAAAAATGCAGATGTTACCCTTGTATATAAACCCATAGACCAGCTAGAATCTGAGCATGATCCTTGTGCACGACTGGAGATTGATGAGAACGGACGAGTGACGGGTATTCATCAGGAGCAGGATCATCATAACATTTATCTGGAGATGTTTGTGATGGACAAAGACTTGTATCTGGATCAGGTGAAGCATTGCATTGCCCATCAGGATAATCATTTCTTTCGTGATGCCATCCAGAAAAACCCAAGTGGACTGCGTATTTATGCGTATCGTTATGAAGGTTATCATGCGGTTATTAATTCTATTGAGAGCTACTATAAAAATAGCATGAAGCTGTTGGATCAGCAGCAGTATCAAGCCCTGTTTCAGAATCAGCCGGTGCACACCAAAATCAAGTATGAAGCCCCGACCCGCTATACGCACAGCGCCGAGGTGGATCATTCACTTGTTGCCAATGGCTGCACCATTGGAGGCAAGGTCGAGAATAGTATTCTTTTCCGTGGAGTGCGGGTGGAGGAGGGTGCGCGGGTAAGCAACTCGATTATTATGCAAAAATGTGTCATCCGTAAAGGGGCAGTTGTGGAGAATGTGGTTTTAGATAAAGATGTACAGCTTTCACCAGATCGAACTCTGATTGGAGACATTAGAGTTCCCTATGTCATTGCCAAGAATAGCGTAATTTAAAGGATATACTTAGCCATTAAAACGGAAATAACAGGAGGTACAACTTTGTTCAGCAATAAAGAAGCATTTAAGCAGGCTTTTCGAGAGCAACTGGTCGGAAGGCTGGGCAAACCGCTGCAGGAGGCTCAGTCGGAAGACGTATATAAGGTTTTGGGTGGCATGATTCGTGAACAAGTCGGCAAGAATTGGGCAGAAACGAACCAAGCCTATAAAGAAGGACAAGAGAAGCAGATTTATTATTTTTCCCTGGAATTTTTGATAGGTCGTCTACTGGGCAGTAATCTGCTGAATTTGGGCGTACTGGATATGGTTCGGCAGGCATTGGGTGAACTGGGCTGGGATCTGGAGGAAATTGAAGAACAGGAGGCGGACGCGGGGCTAGGCAATGGGGGTCTCGGCCGTCTGGCGGCTTGCTTCATGGACTCGCTGGCATCCCTTGGCTATGCAGGACATGGCTGCGGCATCCGGTATAAATATGGTCTGTTTGAACAGCGTATTGTGGACGGCAATCAGGTTGAACTGCCGGATTACTGGCTACAGAAAGGGAATGTCTGGGAGGAACGTCGTCCTGATAAAAAGGTCGAGGTTCATTTTTGGGGAAGAGTGGAAACCCACGAACAGGAGGGACGTCTTGTATTCGAGACAAAGGATGCCGAAACGGTTTGGGCTGTCCCTTACGATATTCCGCTGGTAGGCTATGGTCATACACAGGTGAATACGCTGCGGATTTGGAGTGCGGAATCAGCGCTTGATCCCGTTCGAGGACCGATTCGAGGCGAAGGCGGTTATTACCGCTTTCTCGACTACAATCGATCGGTGGAATCTATCTCCGCATTTCTATATCCGGACGACTCCAATTATGAGGGAAAGCTGCTTCGCTTGAAGCAGCAGTATTTCCTGTGCTCGGCCGGATTACAAAGTATTTTGCGTACGTTTGAGAAGCTTCGTTTACCTTACAGCCATTTGCCCGATAAAATAGCACTGCACATTAACGATACACATCCGACCCTAGTTATTCCGGAACTGATGCGTATTCTGATGGACGTGAAGGGCTTGGGCTGGGACGAAGCATGGGATATTACGACGCGAACCGTTTCATATACGAATCATACGATATTAAGTGAGGCGTTGGAACAATGGCCTGTTAATATGGTACGGGAGCTGCTTCCTCGTATTTCTTTAATCATTGAAGAAATTAACAAACGTTATTGCGCTATGCTACTGGAGCTTTACCCAGGCCAGGACATCAAAATTGGTGAAATGGCGATTATTCACGGTGAACAAATCCGTATGGTCCACTTGGCAATCGTCGGCAGCTACAGCGTTAATGGGGTGGCTGCGCTGCATACGCAAATATTAAAGGAACGAGAGATGAAGTCGTTTCACGAGCTGTACCCTGACCGTTTTAACAATAAAACAAACGGGATTGCCCATCGCCGCTGGCTGATGCACGCCAACCCGGAGCTGGCAAGCTTGTACGATGAGACGATCGGCACACGCTGGAGGACCCGTCCAAGGGAGCTCATCGACCTGCTTCGTTACAGTGGGGACGAGACGTTCAAAGAACGGATACAGGCGATTAAGCGAAATAATAAAGTCAGGCTTGCTGAGTATGTTTTTGCAAAACAGGGCGTGCGATTGGATACGTCCTCCATTTTTGATGTACAGGTCAAACGGTTGCATGGTTATAAGCGACAGCTGCTCAATATTTTGCATGTGATGCATCTATACAACCAGCTTAAAAGTAATCCGGGCCTGGATGTGACGCCACGCACATTTATTTTTGGAGCCAAAGCCGCACCCGGTTATTTTCTCGCCAAACAGACGATCAAGCTCATTAATAACGTGGCGGACACGATCAATCGAGATGTGGAAGTCAAGGACAAGCTGAAAGTCGTTTTCCTTGAAAATTATTCGGTCTCACTGGCGGAGCTGATTATTCCTGCGGCGGATGTCAGTGAGCAGATTTCCACGGCAGGCAAAGAAGCTTCAGGCACAGGCAATATGAAATTTATGATGAACGGTGCGCTCACAATAGGTACATTGGACGGAGCCAATGTTGAAATGCATGAAATGGTAGGCGATGCCAACATGTTCATTTTTGGATTGAAGGTGGATCAGATCGAGGCATATTACCGGGACGGCCAGTATTCGGCGCGCAAAACAGCCAACAGTGACGAAAGACTGCGTGAAGTGCTGGATCAACTCGTGAACGATGCTCCTTTTACGCGGCATGAACGGGAATTTGAGGCCATTTATCAATCCCTGATTGATCATAATGATGAATACTTTGTGCTCAAGGACTTCGCAGCCTATGTGGATACGCAGGTTCATATTGAACAGGTGTATCGGAATCCCTCGGAGTGGGCTCGGCGTGCTATTGTCAATATGGCACACTCCGGTAAATTTTCTAGTGATTGTACGATTCAGCAATACGCGGCTGAGATTTGGGACATTGTACCTCTCCAGAACGATGTCTACAAGCGAATTCTGTCCTAAAACGGCGAAACAGGCGGAATAGCATTGCTTTTCGAACGCTGAGGGTTATAATGACAGTATAGACATAAGTAAGGATGGGAGCTGTAAATACTCATTCCTGAACTTGAATTGTACTGTTGAAGGAGTCCTCCTATTGATAAAGCTCAATCCGAAAAGGCTCAAACCTCATAAATCGAAGAAGAACTATAATATGTTTCAAAATATAGGGCGTGCGATTCGGCTGAATTTCATCAAGCTGTTGCGCGCCCCTGGAGGAGTTAAAAAGATCTCCTTGGGCTTCGCCATTGGCTTTGCGCTGGAGATGATTGTGATTTCCACGGCTTCTCTGGTATACCTTGTTTTTTATCCGATTGTTCGTCTCTCTGGCGGATCGCTGCCTGCGGCCATTGTGGGTAACGTTGTAGGTAAGCTAACCTTTTTACCAATTGTACTGATGCCATTCGCCAAGCAAGTGGGGGCTTGGATTTATCCATCTCATTATCCGGTACATGTTAGGGGTGGACGACTTCACGAGCATTCTTTTATGGAGCTGTTTCACGGCAACTGGTCTGTATTCAGAGACTTGTTGCACGGAGGCTTGCACATCCTGATCGGCATGTCGATTTTCGGTGTGGTGCTGGGCATTATCTCGTATTTTGTCATTCAGGTTCTGTATAATCGTTCGCTGCACAAACGGTTGGAGAAGCGGAAGTTGCGTCATGGCGCAGCATTTTCGGCGGCCAGACTGCTGAAGAATGGATAACTATGTATAAGAAAGAAGCTCTTCGAGCCTATTTATTAGGTCCGAAGGGCTTCTTTGAGTTGGGGCAAGAAAAAGCCTTTGATCTCTATAAGACCCATACGCTTTTGGCATATATTGTAACAGGGTTGGCTTCATTCGCTCGAATCGTTTACAATACGTGTGCATACAACAATGGACGACAGGTTAATGTACATACAAGGAGTGATGAAGTTGCGGAAGATATGGCAAATCTACTTAACAGACTGGAGAAATGTATTCAAAGTATCGACCGGGACTTTATTAGTTATTGGCATCATTCTTTTGCCTTCCGTCTATGCATGGGTGAATTTGAAAGCGATGTGGGATCCATATGCGAATACATCTGGAATTAAAATTGCAGTAACCAGCCAAGATCAGGGTGCAGAAGTGAATGGTAAGAAGATTAATATCGGCGATGAGGTTTTGCATAACCTTAAAAATAACAAGAAGCTGGGTTGGACTTTTGTCAATGAAGCGGAAGCACGGAAAGGTGTGTTGGATGGTGATTATTATGCCAGCCTGCTGATCCCGAAAGACTTTTCAGAGAAAATTACGAGTGTGCTGACGGAAAATCCGCAAAAGCCGGAAATTGATTACGCCGTAAATGAAAAAATTAATGCAGTAGCTCCGAAAATTACATCTTCGGGGGCAACTTCTCTGACGAACCAGATTAGCCAAAACTTTATTGAAACTGCCAGCCAGGCGGTATTGACGAAGTTGAAGGAAGCTGGAGTAAAGTTGGAGGAGGAACTCCCGACAATTCGTAATATTGAAAACCGGGTGTTGGAGCTAAATAATCGACTACCGGATATCGATAGGTTGGGCAAACAGGCCTTGAAGCTGGAGCAAAATTTGCCGAAAATTAAGGCGCAGGGACAAAAGATTATCGCATTGAAGGAGAAAATTCCTGAAATTAACCGCGCCGGTGACCTGGTGCTCAAAATTGACAAAAACATGCCTGAGCTGGACAAGGTAGCCGCTGTTATTTTAGATATCCAAAAAAGACTACCTGATATTCAAAAGGCTGGTGATCGAATTGTTGAACTGGATCAAAATTTTAGCAAGGTAGAAAGCGCACTGACCACCGCCCTAGAGGACATGCAAACGGCTCTTAAAGTTATTAATGCTGCCCAGAAGGCACTGCCAGAAGTACAGCAGATAGCGGACACAGGCAAGGACTTTACAAACGGTTTACTTGAATTTCTGGACAAAAATGAGGGTGCGCTTGATTCGATAGGTACAGTAGTTAAAGAAGATTTACAACTGGTACAACAAATTGCGAATGAGGTTTCTCAGATTACAGACATCATTCGTGGTGTGGATTTTGATCCTAAAGCAGCACAAGCTGCGGTGAATCGTGTCAGCGGTAGGCTGACAACTGCCGTGGGGGTGCTGGATCATATATCTCAATTGCTGAACCGTGTGAACGGATATTTGCCAAGTCAACCTCTGGATTCACTTATTTCCCGTGTGAGCGGGGTGGAGGATCGTTTCCGCCGTCTGAATAGCACAGTAACTAGTATCGGGAATGTCATCCAGCGCGGTGAAAAGCCTGCGCAAAATCTGCTGGATGACACTGATCGCCTTGCTGGAGAAATCAGTAGCGGAATTGACAGCATTTTGGGCAATTATGATACGGAGTATGCACCCGCCATTCAAAAGGCGCTAGATCAGATCAAATCCGTAGCCCGCAATTCTGCCAATGTGCTGACTACAACTCAAGAGCAGCTACCGAATATTGAAAAGCTATTAAATGACGCACAGGCTGCAGCAGAATTCGGCCAGCAAGAGCTAACACGTCTCCAGCAGGATCTGCCACAATACCGTCAGAAACTGCATGAAGCGGCGACAACGATTCAGGGACGTATGGGCGAGTTTACGAATGCTGTGAACAAAGCAGCAGACTTCGTAAATAACGATTTGCCGACGGTTAAAAGTAAAATTCATCAGGCGGCAGATTTTGTGCGTAATGATTTGCCCAAAGCGGAACAACAGTTTGTCAAAATGGCTGACTTAATTGAAAATAAATTTCCTGAAGCGGAAAAAGCGGTGCACCAAGTAGCCAATTTTGTAAGGAGCGATCTTCCAGCTGCCGAGGATTCCATACGTCAGGCTGCAGATACCATTCGCAAGCTTAAGGGCGAAAATGCACTCGGACGCGCTATTGCATTGCTCAAGGGGGATGTGAAAAAGGAAAGTGAGTTTCTCGGCAGTCCGGTATCGTTGAAGCAGGAACGGATATATCCAATCCCTAACTATGGTTCTGCGATGTCACCTTTTTACACTACATTGTCGATTTGGGTAGGTGCGATGCTACTGGTATCAATGTTCAGGGTAGATGTGGATGACCCGGAAGGACAATTTAAAAGCTACCAAGTGTATTTCGGACGGCTGATGACATTCTCCACAATTGGTATTTTTCAGGCGCTGAGCGTATCTCTCGGTGACTTGTTCCTGCTCGGGGCGTATGTGGATGCCAAAGTAGCCTTTGTACTGTCCTCTATGCTGATCAGTCTGGTGTTTACGGCGATGACCTATACACTAGTTTCTGTGTTCGGCAATATCGGCAAGGGACTGGCGGTCATCCTGCTGGTGCTTCAATTCTCCAGTTCAGGAGGGACGTTTCCGATTGCGACGAGTACACCATTCTTTCAGGCGCTGAATCCATTTGTACCATTTACCTATGCGGTTAGTCTGTTACGAGAGACAGTAGGAGGGATGTTGGCTTCAACGGTGATACGGGATGTGGTGATGCTGTTTGTATTTATCGGTGTTTGCTTCCTGTTTGGATTGGTGTTGAAGAAGCCGCTCAGCAAGCATACGAAAAAAATGGCTGAGCGAGCGAAAGAAACGAAATTAATTCCTTGATTGTTAAAAAAAGAATGAGTTACGGGGGCTGAAGTGAGCCGCTCCGCGAAGGATTTGATCTTACGATCGCTGTTGCCACGGGATTCTTTGGATTAGATAGACATGAAAAGGTAAGAATCCCGTGGCAAAGGCGAACGCTCCGCTTCTCCAGATTCAAATCCTCCGCTCTGCTGGCATCCGCCGTAAAGTCACTTTCTTTAACATTCGGCGGGTAGTACGGGGAGGTGGCCTCCGCATGTTATGCTTCGGCATGGTGCGGAGGCTTTTTTGCATGCGCTATCCAATCTTTAAATTGCATTTGGGGGTGTTTCAATGCGGTTTGTTCTGGTGAATAAACGGAGTATGGTCTTTTTTTGGCATGTAATTTTGCGGAATTTTAAAATCCTTAGGCAAAGGCGGGAGGTAGTATGGAGTATTCATACTTAGGAAAGTCAGGCTTAAAGGTTAGTCGGTTATGTCTGGGGACGATGAATTTCGGACCAGAAACCGAAGAAAAGGATGCGTTTAAAATTATGGATGCCGCGCTGGATGCGGGCATTAACTTTTTTGATACGGCTAATGTATATGGCCATGACCGTAAAGGTTGGACAGAGGAAATTATCGGACGTTGGTTCCAGCAGGGCGGCGGAAGACGCGAGAAGGTCGTGTTGGCAACGAAGGTATACGGAGATATGAAAAATGAACATGACGGACCCAATACAGGATCAGGCTTATCTGCTTACAAAATTCGCCGCCATTTGGATGCGTCTCTGAAACGTCTGCAGACCGACCATGTAGAGCTATACCAAATGCATCACATTGACCGAAACGTGTCATGGGATGAGCTGTGGGGCGTATTTGAGTCCGTGGTGGATCGGGGACAAGTTGGTTATATCGGTTCTAGTAATTTTGCGGGCTGGCATATTGCGGTGGCGCAGGCCGAAGCGAAGGCACGACGTTTTCTGGGGCTTGTATCCGAGCAGCATTTGTACAACTTGAACGAACGTTCCGCCGAGCTTGAAGTATTACCGGCAGCTCAAGAGCTGGGGCTGGGTGTGATTCCATGGAGCCCGCTGGCGGGCGGACTGCTGGGACGGAATGCGTTAGCAGGTACTGGTTCTCGCAGCGCACGCGCCAAGGAAAAGGTGGAGCAGAATCGTGCGAAGCTGGAGCAATTTGCAGCATTGTCCCGCGAGCTGGGTGAAAAGGAAGACGTGATTGCACTGGCTTGGGTACTGTCCCATCCGGCTGTAACGGCTCCAATTATCGGACCACGGACCTTAGAACAGTTAGAGGATGCTCTACGGGTACCTGAGGTCAAATTGAGCGAAGATGTGCTTGCCAAGCTGAATGAGATTTTCCCGGGTCCGGGAAAACCTGCGCCAGAAGCCTACGCTTGGTAATAATACTTTGTACTCGTCATAAAGCATCATTCTTTGTTAGAAATCATCGGCAAAAAGCAGCAGATCGGGAATAGTCTCCTTGATCTGCTGTTTTTATACTAGTGTCCTATCCTAAATCGTGGTTGGCAAAACGGCTATAGTCAAGGGTTCATATTAAAGATAATCGAAAAAGCTAACAACTATTCACCAATCTTTCGTACTATTCGTACATACTCCCGGGGGAGAAAGGGAATGCTTATTAGAACAGGTTCAGCAAAATTGGCTGATCGGAATTTGTAACTTTCATTTGCTGATAACTTTTGGTTGCTCTTAACTGCTTTTTCATGAATATTATATTCAAGTCTCCAGCCCACGACAAGCAACAGGATAAAGAGACTGGTGCAGATCATCACTTTGCGCATCAACATGTGAACCACTCCTTTGTATGAATATTCTCCATTTATACTAGGTGCTATACGCAAAAGGATTTACCTTTACAATCTCCCCGGTAAACTATATAATTAAAGCTAATTGTATATTGGTTTACCCGGAGGAGCCTGCCAACAGCGGGCTCTTTTTGTGTTTTTTTCGTAAATTGGAAACAGGAGGCAGAGAAAATGATGGCGGAGATGAACAATGAGAGCATTATGGTGTGTGTCCATTATGGTCCGCACGGACAGCGGTTAATTCAAAGAGGCAGCGAGTTGTCCCGGTTACTCGGGGCTCCTTTATATGTGCTTACAGTGGATGCAACCACAGATCATGAATACAACCAAAACAAGGAACAATACCTCTCGGGATGGGAAGAGCAGACTAAAGATGCTGGAGGAGCGTTTCTGATTCGTAAATGCAATGGGAAAAAGACAGCTGAGGTGATTGTGGAGACAGCCCAGGAAAAAAAGGTTACTCAAATCATCATCGGCCAGTCCAGTCAAACGCTATGGCAAGAGATTACCCGTGGTAATTTTGTCAACGATTTGATTGAACAACTGGGTCCTATTGATCTTCATATTGTGGCTGTACAGCGTTATCCCGAGCTTTTAGAGCACTCACATGAGAAGGGATTTTCCGCTTATTTGGTGAAGCAGGATGGAAGTTATGTACTGAGTGAAGAGCCTGGTGGAGAAGATACGATCAAAGGGATATTTTTTCGTGAGCTGGATACTGATTTCAACAGCGGTCTATTCAAAATCGTTAGAAATGGCGAAGCCCAGTATTTGAGAATTCTACAAAGTGAATGGGTAAAGCCGCATTCCTAGAAGTTCATATACAAAAAAATAAGTTTATATAGGGGGAGTGCTCGACTGTGTTGCATGCTGCAATTTTGATTCCATTTCTGCTGGCTGTTCTAATCCCGTTGACCAAGGGCATTTCGCGCTTTCATACAGGTTGGACAGTCTTGCCCGTACCCACAGCTCTTTTCCTGTATTTCCTGACAAGGATATCGAATATTCAGGCTGGAAATGATACGATGTCAACTATATCTTGGATGCCTTCGCTTGGGATTGATATTACGTTGCATCTGGATGGACTCAGCCTGCTGTTTGCTCTGTTGATTACGGGGATGGGTGCGCTGGTGATCTTGTATTCCATTTATTATCTTAATAAGCGGACGGAAGCGATTCGCCATTTCTACATCTATTTGCTCATGTTTATGGGAGCAATGCTTGGTGTCGTTTTGTCCGACAATTTGATGGTTCTATATGGATTCTGGGAGTTAACCAGTATTACTTCATTCCTGCTGATCGCCTTTTGGCACCGACGGGAAAGATCCCGTTATGGAGCGCTGAAGTCGATGCTAATCACTGTCTTTGGCGGGCTGGCGATGTTCGCGGGGTTCAATCTGCTCTACGTAATGAGTGGAACGTACAGCATTCGGGAGATTATAGCCCAAGTCGGCTTATTGACCGAGTCCCCGTTGTTTATTCCGGCGATGCTGCTGATTCTACTGGGGGCATTCACTAAGTCCGCACAATTTCCTTTTCACATCTGGCTGCCCGATGCCATGGAGGCACCGACACCTGTCAGTGCTTATCTGCATTCAGCTACAATGGTTAAGGCGGGGTTATACCTTGTGGCGCGTCTTAGCCCCGTATTCGCTGGTCAGTCCGAATGGTTCTGGTTGGTCTCACTTTCCGGTCTGGTCACGCTTTTTTATGGATCGTTTAAAGCGATTAAACAAACAGATCTTAAAGCTCTGCTTGCCTATTCCACCATTAGTCAGCTCGGTCTGATTATGTGTTTGCTCGGGCTGGGATCGGCTTCTGCCTTTTTTTCTGGTACAGAGGAGTCGTTATTCTATACGACGGCTACTGCGGCGGCCATCTTTCATCTGATCAACCATGCCGTCTTTAAAGGCTCTCTATTTATGGTGGTTGGTATTGTCGACCACGAGGTGAACACTCGGGATCTGCGCAAACTCGGCGGTTTAATATCCTTAATGCCGGTCACCTTTTCTGTGGCGTTGATGGGGGCTTTCTCCATGGCAGGGTTACCACCATTCAGCGGTTTTCTGAGTAAAGAAATGTTCTTTACCGCTGTGTTGAATATTCGGGAGTTGGATGTTCTGAATACACAGTCGTGGATGATTCTAATTCCGGTGATTGCATGGATTGCCAGTGTATTCACTTTTGTTTACAGTATGATTCTGGTCTTTAAGACTTTTACGGGTAAGCTTCAGCCGGAGAAGCTCGATAAAATACCGCATGAAGCACCGCTGGGTCTGTTGATTTCCCCAGTCCTGCTGGTTTCACTCGCTGTGGTATTCGGCTTATTTCCTGATCTCTTGTCTTATTCTCTGATTGAGCCGGCTATGGGCTCGATCTATAATGAGCTATTGTCGCCAGTGGAAACCTTCGGTGTCTCCATACATTTCTGGCATGGTTGGACACCTGAGATATTCATGACACTGGGTGTTATCGCTGCCGGGACACTTCTCTATAGAAGATACACCCGACTGCGGATTCTGGATCGGGAATGGAACGGTAGCAATTTTCTTAATCTCTTGTATGATGGATCTCTTCAAGTGCTGGAGCGTGGATCGAACCGCTTCACAAATCTCTATATGACGGGATCAAACAGACACTATTTGCTTTATATATTTGGCTTTTTCGTCATTGCCTTGGGAAGTGTGATGCTTGGGACGCAAGGGATATCGCTGGGTATGGGCCACTATGCTCCGTTGGCCTTTTATGAGGCTGTCATTGTTGTTGTAATGCTTCTAGCAGCGTTTGCCGTACCCTTTGCCAAGTCGCGGGTCAACGCGATTTTGTTCACCGGTGCAGTCGGGTACATGGTGACCCTGCTGTTTGTTATCTTCCGCGCACCGGATCTTGCGTTAACACAAATGATCGTGGAGACAGTATCCGTCATTCTGTTCCTTCTGTGCTTTAAGTATCTTCCAAAGTTAAAGAAGGATAAGGAGCGTCTGAGCTTTAGATTGCCGAATTTGATTATCGCTGTAGGTGTAGGAATTACGATGACACTCATTGCGCTGGCAGCCATGGGCAGTAGTCCATTCGCTCCCATTTCGGAGTTTTTCCTTAAAGAAAGCTATTCCTTGGCCGGAGGGAAAAACGTAGTCAATGTCATTCTCGTTGACTTCCGGGGATTCGATACTTTATTCGAAATTATGGTTCTCGCTATTGCATCCCTCGGCATTTATGCCTTGATTAACTTGAAAATGGAGCCTGGTATTTCACCCGCCAACAAAAATAAGAAGGGGGGGGGAATTGCCTTTCCGCTCCGGAGTAATGATGTGATCCTGCGAACCCTGTCCAAGGTTATCATAATCGTGATTCTCACCTTCTCAATGTATTTGTTCTTTGCCGGACACAATAATCCGGGAGGTGGCTTCATCGGAGCGCTGATGACTTCAGCTGCGCTTATTTTGATGGCGATCTCCTTCGGAATGGACACGGTTCGTAAAGTCCTTCCGGTGAATTACCGCATGATCACGGCGGTGGGGCTGCTCATTGCAATTCTGACTGCGGCTGGCTCGTTTGTTTTCGGAGCCCCTTTTCTCAGCCATGCCTTTGGCCATTTCGATCTGCCTATTATGGGTGATACCGAGCTGGCTACAGCAGTCCTCTTTGATCTGGGGGTATACCTGGCTGTAGTAGGTGTGACCATGAGTATTATTTTTACCATAGGGGGGGATGAGTGAAATGGAACTGATTATGGCTGTAGCAGTCGGTATTTTATTTACAATTGGAGTGTACCTGATTCTATCTAAGAGTCTTCTGCGTATTGTTTTGGGTACTTCCTTGCTAACACATGGCGTCCATCTGCTGCTACTGACGATGGCCGGGCTAAAGACGGGAGCTGCTCCAGTATTAGGAGGTAAAGCGGAAACTTATGTGGACCCTTTACCGCAGGCGTTAATTCTGACCTCTATCGTTATCAGTTTTGGAGTCACTGCCTTTTTCTTCGTGCTTGCTTACCGCTCATACCAGACGTTGGGCACCGATGAAATCGACAGTGTTAAGGGGGAAGAACAATGACCAATCTCTTGGCACTACCGATTTTAATTCCCTTGTGTACCGCCGTTATATTGATTTTTCTGAAGGAGAAGATTCTGCTTCAGCGGCTCATTAGTACAGTTAGCGCCATTTTGAATATTATAAGTGCTCTTGTGCTGATTTACCGCATTCATAGCGGGGGTATACAAACTTTGCAAATGGGGGGATGGGTGCCGCCGTATGGCATTGTGTTCGTGGGGGACATGTTTGCGGCTCTGCTTGTGCTGACCGCTTCAGTGGTAAGCTTGGGTATTCTCCTCTACTCCTTCCGCAGTATAGGGGCAGAACGGGAGCGTTTTTATTACTATACCTTTTTTCACTTCCTGCTTGTAGGTGTCTATGGATCATTTCTTACAGGAGATATGTTCAATTTGTTCGTTTTCTTCGAGGTTATGCTGATTTCCTCCTATGCCTTAATTTCACTGGGGGGAACGAAGCTCCAGCTTCGGGAAACATCCAAATATTTGCTTATTAACATTGTGTCTTCCACACTCTTTGTGGCGGCAGTTGCTTATCTATATGCGGCTGTAGGCACCCTGAATATGGCTCATTTGTCTCAGCGGGTTGCTGAAGCGGGGCAGGGCGGCGTACTCAATGTGATCGCTGTTCTGTTCCTGATTGTGTTCGCATTGAAGGCGGGGTTATTCCTCTTTTTCTGGCTGCCGGGTTCTTACAGTTCGCCGCCGTCTGCTATAAGGGCCTTGTTCGGTGCGTTACTGACAAAAGTGGGACTGTATGCAATCATTCGGACCTTTACTCTTATTTTTGTGAATGATCCCGGACTCACGCATACGTGGATCGCCTGGATGGCGGCGGCTACGATGATTCTGGGAGGACTGGGAGCGGTAGCTTATAATGATATTCCCCGTATTTTTAATTACAACGTCATTATCAGTGTAGGTTTTGTGGCCTTCGGTCTGGCTGCAGCGACACCAGATGCATTGAATGGGGCGGTTTTCTATTTGCTGCACGATATGTTGGCGAAAGGATTAATGTTTATTCTTGGGGGCATCATTATCACTGCAGCGGGAACGGACCAATTAAAAGATATGGGGGGCCTCATCAAACGCTATCCCTTAATCGGCTGGATGTTCTTTACACTGGCCCTTGCACTTGTAGGTATTCCACCGCTCAGCGGGTTTGCCGGTAAAGTGTTGATCACTCGGGGCGGACTGGATGCCGGAATGCTGACATTATCCTTGATTGGGCTAGGCTCGAGTTTCCTTGTGCTGTATTCGCTGATCAAAGTATTCAGGCTTGCATTTTGGGGGAATGAACCCGAAGGCGACTTGCCGAGGATAGGGCTAAAAAGTGTGAATGCTGTGGCGGCCGGTTTGCTCGTTCTGGTTATATTGATGGGCATCGGGGCGGATTGGGTCTATTCCTATGTTGCACAAGCCGGGGATGTGCTGGCTCATCCCGCGCTATACATCAAAGCTGTAATAAAGGAGTAGATGAAGATGGTCTTTCAAATATTATTAAATCTGATGATTGCGTTGCTCTGGATGCTACTTAACAACGACTGGTCAGGGTCGCGGTTCACCATGGGCATTCTGCTAGGGATAGCCATATTGCTTGTTTTGCGTAAATTCCGTCCAGAACCTTTCTACCTGAAGCGTATATGGGCCATCCTAAAGCTGCTACTTCTGTTTATGCGGGAACTGATCGTTTCCAGCTTTGCGGTTATCCATCATATTCTCCGCCCGAAGCTGACGATCCGCCCAGGCATTTTTGCCTATGAGACCGCCCTAAAGTCAGATTGGGAGATCACTATTTTATCGTGCCTCATTTGTCTGACACCAGGAACGCTCACTCTAGAAGTATCTGGAGAAGGTCAAATGCTGTATATTCATGCCATGGACATACAGGACGCGACACTGCTTTCTGAGCAAATTAGAGGGACATTTGAAAAAGCGATCATGGAGGTGACACAGTGATAGTTTCGGCACTTTTGACTGCATCACTGGCTATTCTCTCCTTAGCCATATTAGGTTGCTTGTACCGTTTGATTAAAGGACCGACACGTCCGGATAGGGTAGCAGCGCTGGACACGATAGGTATAAATCTGCTAGCTATGATTGCTGTGATCTGCATGCAGCTGAGGACACAGGATTTTATTGAGATTGTTCTTGTTATAGGAATACTGACGTTCATAGGAACAACGGCATTGGCGAGATATATAGAAAGAGACGCCGTCATAGATACTGGGGGTGATGAACTTGATCGGTGAGTTGCTTATTGCGATCCTTGTTTTACTCGGTGCTCTGTTCTGTGGATTGAGCGCGTTTGGATTGATGCGGCTGCCAGATGTTTATTTACGTTCTCACGGCGCAACCAAAAGTGCAACGCTTGGCGTGCTTTGCGTATTAACAGGAGCCTTTCTTTATTTTTTGTTTTATGTAGACGTGGTCAGTATCAAATTACTGCTTGCCATTGTATTTGTCTTTATCACTTCTCCCGTAGCCGGACATCTAAATGGAAGAGCTGCCTACCGTTCGGGAGTCCCTCTATGGGAAAACAGTGTTCAGGATGAGTTGGCGCCGGTATTGGAACAAAATACGTCTTCAAAACAACCAAAATGAAAGCAGCCCATAGTGCAGGATTTGCGTCATGTCCGTCTGGATTGATAATAAATGTGGAGGGATCGTGTGCACAATATTGTTTCAGTCCAGCCGTATTACAAAGCGGAAAGGATCGTAACTCCGTTAAAACAGGAAACAGTCATTCATCGTCGAGTTTTACACTTGTATACAACTAAAATTGTATCAGCGTACCGGGAGTTTTCTCTCAATGAGGTATATGATATATCGTTTAAAAGTATCGGGCAGGGCCATGGTGTTCTTTATTTGCATACGAAACAAGGTGTATTCCCTTATACTGTAGAATCAGATCCTAAAGACTTTATGATCGAATTCAAAAAAAATGTAGAAAAGTAAGATCGTTCGATATAAGAAATTTAAAAAGACCGCATCTATTTTGCGGTCTTTTTCTAATGCTTGAAGTTACATAAAGCTTTTAGCATGTGTTACATAACTGCGCAGAATCATGCCGAGGATGACGATGAACATACCCATCCATGATAAAGGAGACGGCATGGGGATATACAAAAAAATAATTCTCCCATTAATGCAAAAAGCACTCCATCATTTTGCGATTACCTAATGGATAGGCGAATGAGGCGAGTATGACAGGCAGAATTCCGAAAATAAAGGGACAAGCAAAGAACCAGAAATAATGGTAATTTGCCGGGTTCCCGCAATCAACCAACCCGGTGAATAAGCCGATGCGAAGCATAGCGGAGCATAAAATAAGCCAAATCCGATGAAGCTCCACCACAATCACGTTCCTGGTTGTTTCGTCATGACTTTCCAAAGAGGCTAGCTTTTGTTGGGTTATCACAATGACAACTAGAATAGGAACCATAAACAGATATCGCAACGAAGCAACCTTAGATTATTCATTTCAAGAGTTTCTTCACAGTTGACAAGGCAAAAGGGATGCTGTATATTACTGAAAGTTGATGTTTAATAGTAATCATTACGATTTAAAGAATGAAAAACTAATATTCAAGGGAGGGTACCAGCATGAATAAGAAACCAATACCGGTAACCGTGTTGAGCGGATATTTGGGTGCAGGAAAAACAACGATTTTGAATCATGTATTAAACAATCGGGACGGAATGAAAGTAGCAGTCATCGTCAATGACATGAGTGAAGTGAATATAGATGCCGAGCTGGTTAAAAAAGAGGGCGGCTTGTCCAGAACAGAAGAAAAACTGGTCGAGTTGTCTAATGGTTGTATTTGCTGCACATTGCGTGAAGATTTATTACTGGAGGTCAAGAAGCTGACGGAGCAAGGCGAGTTTGATTATATTTTAATCGAGTCTACAGGCATCAGTGAGCCCGTGCCAATCGCTCAAACCTTTACGTACGCCGATGAAGGAACTGGCATTGATTTGGCATCGCTGGCAAAACTGGATTGCATGGTGACCGTAGTCGATGCGAACCGTTTCTGGCATGATTTTGAATCAGGAGAAACGTTACTGGATCGCAGGCAGGCTACTGGTGAAGACGACACGCGTGATATCTCGGACTTGCTCATAGACCAGATTGAAACCTGTGATGTATTGATTCTGAATAAGTGCGATCTGGTTCAGTCTGCTGAGCTGGATAAGCTGGAGGGTGTGCTGCGGAGATTACAGCCTGAAGCCCGAATCATTCGTACTTCCAAGGGAAAGGTCGCTCCTTCGGACATTTTGAATACAGGGCTGTTCAATTTTGACAAGGCTAGTCAATCCGCTGGATGGATTCGGGAGCTGGAGCTTGAAAGCCATACACCGGAAACGGACGAATATGGGATTCATTCCTTTGTATATCGCCGTAGAAGACCATTTCATCCTGCGAGATTGGCTGAATTTATGAACTACTGGCCGCAGGAAGTCGTTCGCGCCAAAGGTTTGGCCTGGATTGCAACCCCGCAGGATTGGGCAGCGAGTATTAGTCAGGCAGGACCATCTATTCAATTTGGCCCTGCGGGAAGCTGGCTTGCTGCATTATCCGAAGAAGAACGGCAGGAGATCGTTGCAGCTGACCCTGAGGCTCTGGACCAATGGGATGAACAATGGGGCGATCGCATGAACGAAATCGTCATGATCGGTATCGGAATGAATCGACCGGACTTGGAAGAAGAGCTAGATGAATGTCTGCTGAACGATAATGAAATGGATATGGACTGGTCCAGTTTTGAGAATCCGCTTCCTTGGCCGACATGATGAAGCTAGTTGATCCATTCAGTAATAAAGTCCATGCATTTTTTAGCTGCTGGAGAAACACTTTTTAAGGAAGCGGTAGCGATAC
Source organism: Paenibacillus sp. SEL3 (assembly GCF_054602585.1). Classification (NCBI taxonomy): domain Bacteria; kingdom Bacillati; phylum Bacillota; class Bacilli; order Caryophanales; family Paenibacillaceae; genus Paenibacillus; species Paenibacillus sp. SEL3. Next base: position 5,550,015 of record NZ_CM137725.1, read on the forward strand.
CGATAGTACGGGAATGCCTTTCATCCAAAGGTCGAATAGAGATGTCGTAAGGAATGTGAGACAGGATCATTTCAGGAAGAATACTCACGCCTAGGCCATTCTGCACCATAGCCATAATCGCATGGTCATCTTCTAATTCATATTTGATTTTAGGTGACATATTATGCTGTGAAAAAATATTCCTTACATCGGTGTCACAGCCTGCAACAGGCATAATAAAAGGCTCATCTCTGAGCTGTTCTACTCGAATGGAGGCTTGCTTTCCTAGAATATGATCGGAAGGGAGTAGACAAAGCATGCTTTCTTCTTTTAAAGGCAACGCCTCTAATGCGTCTAACGTGGGTAGGTTCACAAAGCCGAAATCAGCCTCTCCACTGACTATCCAGCTCTCAATTTCATGGTAGTTCCCATCGAGCAGTTTTATTTCAATAAGAGGAAACTGCTCATTGAATTTTTTTAGAATACGGGGCAGCCAATGAATAGAGACGCTTGAAAATGTGCCGATCTTTACGGTTCCGATTTCCAATCCTTTAATTAGAGCTACCTCTTGGTAGAGCTTTTCGTCCATTTGTACGATCTCTCTAAATTGCTTCATCAATCTTTCTCCGTTATTGGTCAATCTGATGCCTGAACGACCTCGGATCAGAAGAGTCAACCCTAGCTCATGTTCCAATCCAGAGATCGCATGGCTGATTGCTGATTGTGTAAGATTTAAAACTTCCCCGGCCTTTGTGAAACTTCCCATTTCAACTACACAAAGAAAAATCTTATATTTAAACAAATTCGTGTTCACTCCTATTTTTAATGAAATATATTCATGTATCATATCAGATATATTCATTTTTTTTATTTAATATTTATGATTATAATCAAATGAAAGAAAGGTTATATATTTTTGTTTTAGGAGGAACATATGAACTCAATTGCTAAAACTCCTCGGCCACCCTATTATGCGGCTATCTTTACTTCTGAACGTACGGAAGGAGATGGCGGATACGGAGTGATGGGAGACAAAATGGTGGAACTGGCTGCCGAGCAGCCTGGTTTTCTAGGTGTGGAAAGTGTTCGTGATCACAATGGAGTAGGCATCACAGTTTCCTATTGGGAGTCTCTAGACGCTATAAAAAATTGGAAACATAACGAGCTGCACAAGGTAGCGCAGGAAAAAGGGAAATCCGAGTGGTATAAAACATTTGGTTTAAGAGTGAGCAAGGTAGAACGAGATTATTTTTTTACAGTGTAAATAGGTTCAATATCTTTCTATTCATATTCAGTTCATAAACGTGGGTTATCCTCGCTATAGAAACCTTATAGGGAGGATATGAATGTGGATTATACAGACAAAAAAGAGACCTTGGCCATTGAAGCAAGGGGACTCGTTAAAACTTTTGGTGATAAGCATGCGGTTGACGGTGTCGATTTGAATGTCCGTGCTGGCACGATCTACGGTGTGCTCGGCCCTAATGGAGCAGGTAAGACGACTACCATCCGAATGCTGTCAACGTTATTGCGACCTGATGGTGGATCAGCGCGTATCTTCGGACACGATGTAGTAAAGGAGCCGCAGGTTGTGCGTCAATTGATCGGGGTAACAGGCCAATACGCATCGGTCGATGAGTCGCTTAGCGCTACTGAGAACCTGATCATCTTCTCTAGACTGCTTGGACTGGGACGTGCCGAGGCGCGTCATAAGGCAGCGGAGCTGTTGGAGGAATTTGGCTTGGCCGAAGCAGCCAAGCGACCGTTAAAAAATTTTTCGGGAGGCATGCGCCGCCGACTGGACTTGGCCGCCAGTCTCATTGCTAAGCCGCCGCTGATCTTCCTGGATGAGCCGACTACCGGACTAGACCCGCGCACGCGTGTCCAGATGTGGGACACGATCCGGCGTCTGGTCAAGACCGGTTCCACCGTACTGCTCACTACTCAGTACCTCGACGAGGCGGATCAACTTGCTGACCGAATCGCGGTGATCGATCATGGCCGGGTAGTCGCTGAGGGTACGGTGGATGAACTGAAAGCGGCAGTGGGGGCGTCGACTCTGCAACTCAAAGTGCAAAATCAACAGGACATTGAGAGAGCTGTTCAGATCGTTGAACAGGTGCTTTCAGTCAAGTCCAGCGTGTCAGTGGAAGTTGGAAAGATTATTTCTCCGATGGCCAATGCAGATCGGGTAACGGACCTGCTGATTGCCCTCCGTACTGGAGAGATTCGTCTAGCAGAAATGAGTGTGCAAAAGCCGACGCTTGACGAGGTGTTTTTGTCCATCACTGGTCATGGGGCACAAGTGAACGAGCAGCAGACGTCCCAAGGAGCGCATGCTGGGGAGGGGGCGAGAGCATGAAGAGCACTACGGTTATGACAGGTTTTGATCGCACATTGAAGAAGTCTGTGAGTTTCAGACAGGCGTTCTTCAATTCCATGACGATGGCCTACCGGGGCATTCTAAAGATCCGGCATACTCCCGAGCAATTGTTTGATGTCACGCTCCAGCCGATCATTTTCACACTTATGTTTACCTATATCTTTGGTGGCGCCATCTCAGGAGACGTGCAGCATTATTTGCCGGTTATTATTCCAGGCATCCTCGTGCAGACTGTGATCTCGACCTCCGTCGTTACCGGCGTCCAACTACGTGAGGATATGGACAAAGGAGTGTTCGACAGGTTCAAGTCACTCCCAATCGCACGTATTGCGCCTTTGGCTGGAGCTCTGCTAGCTGACAGTATCCGGTATACTATTGCGACTGTACTTACCTTCGCCATGGGGTATATTTTGGGGTATCGGCCAGAGGGAGGACTGCTGAGTGTTGCTATCGCCGCGCTTTTGGTCATCGTATGTTCCTGGGCAGTCAGCTGGATTTTCGCCTTCTTTGGCGTGATTGCCCGCACTGCTTCCAGTGTACAGGGCATCTCCATGATTGTTCTGTTTCCGCTCACTTTTGTTTCCAACGCATTTGTGCCTGTGGACACAATGCCTGGTTGGCTACAGTGGTTTGTGAACGTCAACCCGATTTCACATCTTGTGAACGCAGTCAGGGAGCTTGCGAATACGGGAATGATTGGCGGGGAACTGGCGATCTCCCTGCTTGGCGCTACAGTCATTGTGGCGATCTTCGCGCCGCTTACGGTGCGTGCATATATGCGTAAAGCATAAGATGGCAGTCTTCTTGACGAGGATGAGAGATTTAAGGCAGAACTAGTTAGGGGGAGATTGAAATGGCGCGTGTATTGGTCGTTGATGATGATCCGCATATTCGCGAACTGGTCGGACACTTTTTGAGGATGGAAGGTCTGGAGGTAGTCGAGGCGGTGGATGGGTTGGACGCGATGCGCATTTTTGATCAAATCAAGGTCGATTTACTTGTTCTTGATATCATGATGCCGGGAATGGATGGTTGGGAGTTGTGTCGTAAGCTGAGAGAGCAAACCGACCTGCCGCTGCTTATGCTTACAGCTAAAGGCGAGACGACACAGATCGTGAAAGGTTTCGCGCTCGGAACGGACGACTATCTTGTCAAGCCATTCGACCCCATGGTGCTTGTTGCACGTGTGAAGGCTTTATTAAAACGCTATCGTATCATGGTTTCCAAATCAGTGACTGTCGGAGATCTTGTCCTGCGGAGTGATACATTTGAATGCCGGGCTGGGCAAGAGGAGATTACCCTGCCGCGCAAGGAATTTGAGCTGCTCTTCAAGCTGGCCAGCTATCCTGGCAAAACCTTTACCCGCGACCAGTTGATCGAACAGATCTGGGGTTACGATTACGAGGGAGACGAAAGAACGGTTGATGTCCATATCAAACGCCTTCGGGAACGGTTTCCGGAGGCAAGCCACTCCTTCCGGATCAGTACGATCCGAGGATTGGGTTATCGGCTGGAGGTAAGGCAATGAAACGAGAACCGGGATTCCTCCATATCCTTGCGAGACTCATGCTGGTGTTATTGGTGCTGTATCTCAGCTGGACTGCCGCGTTCTTTATTATGGAGGCGATCTATTCGCACATGTCATGGGCTCCCCATGGTTTGTTCGTCTTTCTTATGAATACGACGCTTGGCTTTTTCTTCTTCGTTATTATCAGTATGACGGTAAGGCGCTTCTTCCAGCCTAGAGAACAGCACGCTTTTACCGAAATGATCGATGCTTTAAAACGTATTTCGCAAGGAGACTTTCACATTAATCTGAATTGGGATCTCGGCGGGAGGAACGGAAAACATCGGAGGCCGCATCCTTATGTACAGTTGGTGGACAGTATCAATGATATGGCTGCAAATCTGAAGGCTATGGAAAAGCTGCGGGAGGAGTTCATTTCAAACGTATCCCATGAAATTGGCTCACCGCTGACCTCGATAATCGGATTCGCCAAGGCGCTCAAGGACGAGAATCTGGATCGTGAACAGCGAGACCGGTATTTGACGATCATCGAGACGGAGTGTATTCGTCTATCCAAGCTAAGCGATAATCTCATGAAGCTGGCGATTCTGGATTCGGAGCGGCATCCGTTTCGTCCGTCCCTTTATCGGCTGGACAAGCAGCTAATTTCGCTTATTCTCGCCTGCGAACCGCAATGGGAGGCTAAAAAAATCGAGATGACTGTTGAGGTGGATATCGTTGAGATTAACGCGGACGAGGATCTGATGGGCCAGGTTTGGGTAAATCTCCTTCACAATGCCATTAAATTTACACCACAGGGTGGAAGCATATCTGTTTCTCTTTCAAGTAACGGTGAACAGGCGGTTATCCGCATTGCGGATACGGGGCAGGGCATCAACGAACAGGATCAGCAGCGGATTTTTGAACGATTTTATAAAGCAGACCAGTCACGGGCTCGATCCGCAGGTGGCAGCGGCTTGGGACTGTCCATTGCCTATAAAATAACAGAGATGCATACCGGCTCTATCTCTGTATCCAGCAAGGTGGGAGAAGGAACGGTATTTACGGTTATGCTGCCGCTGCGCCGGCAAGGAATGAAAGGCAGCAACAACTGTGAAATGTACACCGGCACAGTAATATAAAAAGGAGCGCCTTCAAAGCCATAAACGGCTGAAGGACGCTCCTTTTTAGTTCCCATACTTATACTCTTATGGCATATGCGTATGCGCTCAGGACTTAGATGTATTTACCGGCTGCATCTCCTGTATAGCTTCTTTCAAGCTTTGTGAGCATTGCTCATACAGCTGTTTTCTTTGTTGCTCACTGGAACCAGATGCGAGTTTTTGCAATTCCGTTGTGCATTGTTCCAGCAAAGTCAGCACGGCTTGATTCGAATCCTGCACCTTGCTTAGCTGTACATTATCGCTGTATGGGTCAATATATAGCTCCCCTTGCGTGCCCACCTGCGCGAAAAACACATCTTTGACCGTCAGGCTCTTTTCCTTTAGCTTGGCATCCAGCCATTGTTGAGTAATCCCCATATATGCCATTTGTTGCTCCATAAGTTGTCCATCCATAATGACTGCTGTGGGTTCCTTCTCCGGTAGCTGAAACATATTCAAATCTTTAAGCGTCACAGGCTGCTTGTCTTTGGTTAACAGCACATTGACTTCGCCACTGGTTTCCATGAGAGCAAATTCTACATCAGATACTTTGAATACATTCTTGCTTCGTAGCTGCTCCATGAGTTCATCCAGGGTGAGCCGTTCCTTTCTCAGACTATCCTCTAAAATTTTGCCGTCTTTGATCAGGATTGTTGTCCTTCCATCTGTTATATCTCTGATTTTCTTGCTTTTAATTTGCAAATATTCAATGCCAAGTGTTGTCAGTACCCATACTGACAAGGCTATGAGGCCTAGATACCAGGTGGATTCACGCTCCATAGGAATGGTAGCAGCCAGGTTACCTATCGTGATTCCTGTTATATATTCGAACAAGGAAAGCTGGGATACCTGACGTTTTCCAAGAATTTTGGTGATTAAAAATAATATAGCGACAGCCATTAATGTGCGTATAGCAACCTCGGCCCAATCCTGCATTTACTCAACCCCATTTCATTTCGCCACAAGGGCGCTACTATTCCAAGGATATCCGCGTCAAGGCACATTTAAACTCCAATTCCCCTAAATTTAAATAACTGAGCTACCAATAAACCGATTAAATACGATATAAGATTAAAATTTTCTATCGTTGAATTAGCAATGTCTATTACACAAGCGATTGACGGAAAAGGGTCGGCAGGATACATTATAAATATAATCCTTATTTAATTCATCGGAATTATAAACATTAAGCTCACGGAGGTATGTATATGTCGTCCAAACCTAAAGTTGTATTGTGGAGCAAAACCGGCTGTCATTTTTGTGGAGAGATCAAATCGTACCTGGAATCCCAAAATCAGCCGTATGAAAATATCCAAGTGGACGGAAATGATGCGCTGCGTGACGTGCTGGAAACCAAATATGGTGTTCGTTATGTTCCTGTCGTCGAAGTAGGCGGGGATAACAAATATGAAGCCCTGCTCAACCCGGATCTGGAAGAGTTGGGTAAAGTGCTGGAAAGTTACAATCAAGTGGTATAACAATCATGTTCAAGAGAGGTGGAAGAGTTATGGCTAAGAATAAACAAATTAAATTTGGTGCGATTATTCACGGCGTTGGGGGAAGCATGACGACTTGGCGTCACCCTGAAGTACCTGCGGACGCGAGTGTTAACTTTGAATTTTATAAAACGCAGGCGCAAAAGGCAGAGGAAGGAAAGTTCGACCTCGTATTTATCGCAGATGGCCTGTTCATTAACGAAAAATCCATTCCTCACTTTCTGAACCGTTTTGAGCCAATTACGATTTTGTCTGCTTTGGCTGGAGTGACGAAGCATATCGGACTGGTTGGCACATTGTCGACTTCCTATAGCGAACCGTTCACGGTAGCACGCCAGTTTTCTTCCATTGATCATATTAGCGGAGGTCGTGCAGGCTGGAATGTGGTGACTTCCCCGCTGGAAGGCTCTGCCCTTAACTTTAGCAAAGGCGAGCACCCGTCGCATCCGCAGCGCTATAAAATTGCAGAGGAATATTTACAGGTTACGAAAGGATTGTGGGACTCGTGGGAAGCGGATGCGTTTGTTCGTGATAAGGAAGCTGGAGTATTTTTTGATCCTGAAAAGCTGCATACATTGAACCACAAAGGTGAGTTTTTCTCTGTGCAGGGTCCGCTGAACATTGGACGATCCAAGCAGGGACAGCCGGTTATTTTCCAGGCAGGTTCCTCGGAGGATGGCAAAAACCTGGCCGCCAAGGAAGCGGATGCTGTATTTACAGGACATGAAACGTTAGAGGAAGCGCAGCAGTTTTATCATGATGTGAAAGAACGTGCGGTACGCTATGGTAGATCCGAAGCGGATATTGTCATTTTGCCAGGCATATCGCCGATTATTGGCAATACAACGGAGGAAGCGGAACGTAAGTATGAAGAGATCACTAATCTGGTGACGATTGAGGCTGCGCTAAAATATTTGGGACGTTTCTTCGATCATCATGATTTCTCACAATATCCGCTGGATGAGCCATTCCCTGAGCTTGATGGTATTGGCAGCAATGCGTTCCGCAGCGGTACAGATAAAATCAAACGAGTAGCCAAGGAACAAAACTTGACCTTACGCGAGGTTGCGTTGCGTTCAGCTACGCCGAAAACCTCTTTTATCGGAACCGCTGAGCAGGTGGCGGATCGAGTGCAGGAGTGGTTTGATAGAAAAGGAGCAGACGGATTCATTATTGGTTCTGATGTACCATCGGGTCTGCATGACTTCGTAAATCTGGTTGTGCCTATTTTGCAGGAACGCGGTGTGTACCGTCAGGATTATGAATTTAGCACACTGCGTGAAAACTTGGGCGTGCCTATACCTGAGAACCGCTACACAGCGGCCAGATCTAAAGTGAAGGTTGACGCATAACAGAAGGAGGAAAAAATATGTCCAAGGTTGTCATCCTATCAGGCAGTCCGTCTACACAATCCCGTTTATACGGCTTGATTCACTATACAACGGAGCAGTTGCAGCAGGCTGGAGCGGAGGTCAAACTGCTGAATGTGGTCGACTTGCCAGCGGAGGATCTAGTCACAGCTAACTTTAACAGCCCTGATATCACAGCATCACTTGCGCTGATTGCAGCAGCGGATGCCGTCATTGTGGCTTCTCCAGTCTATAAGGCGTCCTATTCAGGACTATTGAAAATCTTTCTGGATTTGGTTCCGCAGGAGGGACTAAGAGGGAAACCTGTCTTGCCTTTATTTATCGGAGGCACACTGGCTCACCTGCTGGTCATTGACTATGCATTGAAGCCGGTTATCAATGCACTGGGCGGAAGACATATTCTTGGCGGGGTGTATGCAGTGGATCAGTGGGTCGAACGTCTGCCGGATGGACTATACGGGTTGTCCGAAGAATTGGTTGCACGGTTGGAACGTTCTGTTAAAGAATTAAATGAGCTATTAAAATTATAGATATTTTTTTCAATATGTCCATTGACAGGTCGTTCAGTGAGTTTTATGATACAAAAAAACCGAGTTAATATATTGGATAAGTGTATATAAAACTTACTGGGGGACTTGCGTATGAATATCGAGAATATGGAAGCCTTTGTATACGTGAATCATTATGGGAGCTTTAATAAGGCGGCAGAAGCCTTGTTCTTGTCCCAGCCCTCTGTTACAGCCCGGATTCAGACGCTAGAGCGCGAGCTAGAATGCAAGCTGTTCGACCGTCAAAGCAAGCAAACGGTTCTGACGGAGGATGGACGAAAGTTTCTTCCTTATGCGGAGCAGATGCTTCAGGTGCTGCAAAAAGGGAAGCAAAAGCTCCAACAGCGTAAGAAAGCCCCTCAACAAATTCGAATTGGCTGCACGATATCGGTGTCGAACTACATTATTCCAGAGATATTAAAGCAGCTTGGTGCCCGTTATCCAGAGGTTAACTACAAAATTGTGACGGCAACGACGGATCAACTGCTACATAAACTGTTGAACCGTGAGGTAGACATTAGTTTTGTCCGTAAAGTGATGCATCCGGCTATCCGTACGCTTGCTTTTTATGAAGATCCGATTTCCCTGTATGTATACGACGGCCATCCGTTTATGAAGACAGGAAAGGCCAGCATACAGGATATTCAACGTGAAACACTGGTGTTTTTTGAATGCGGATCACTAGATTGGATGAGAATTCATCACGCTTTTGAATCACTGGAGCAGCCACCAGACATTGCTTTTCAGGTAGACAATGTGGTCACGGCCAAAAAGCTGGTATTGGAAGAAGCGGGTATTGCCTTCTTGCCGGATGTCTGTGTAAACCGTGAAGTGAAAGATCAGAAACTGTTCCGTATCCATGTTCCAGAGGTAGCTGGGGTGTCGATGCAGATTAGCATAATTGCGACCAAAGAAGACTGTGCAGTGACCTCGGATTTTGCAGATGCACTGACAGAGGGCTTCCGGGGTGCTGTTTTGTTATAGAAAAGTTCTATAGCTTGGTGGATTGACATATAGATTTCCAGGTGTTAAATTAATCACATCCTAAAACCAATTAAGTTTATAGGAATTATTGATTATTATATACTGTAGCTACTATGTATGTCGCAAACTGCTGATATACAAAGAGATGAGGGGGATTCATATGAAAAAGTGGTTTGCAATATTGTCTGTTATGGCAATCATCCTGGTGTTGGCAGGCTGCGGTTCCTCAGATAACGCGTCTAGCGCGTCAGGTTCAAGCGGAGACGTGAAGAAAATTATCGTAGGCACAGGTACTCAATTCAAAAATGTATGTTTTATTGACGAAAACGGAAATTTAACAGGTTTTGATGTGGAGCTGATTAAGGAGCTGGACAAGCGCCTGCCTCAATACGAGTTTGAATTCAAAACGATGGACTTTGGAAATTTGCTGCTAAGTCTCGATGCCGGCAAGATTGATCTGGTATCGCATCAAATGGAAAAAAACCCGGAGCGCGAAGCCAAGTATCTGTTCAACAAAAATCCATATAGCATTTTTCTGAACAGAGTCGCTGTAGCGAAGGATAACAATACCATTCATTCCATTGATGATTTGAAAGGGAAAAAGGTACTTACCAGCCCAACCAGTAATGCGGCGTATGTGCTAAAAGAATATAACAAAAACCATGGAGATGCCCTGAATATCGTTTATACGAGTGGTGCGGCCAATGATACGGTGCAACAAATTACGAGTGGCCGTATAGATGCTACCGTTACGACAGACTTTGCGAACCGTTTTAACACCGATGAAAAAGGAGAAGTAGCTCTGAAAACCGTTGGTGATCCTTTGACTCAATCGGATGTACTGTATGTACTGAATAAAAATGAGCAAGGATTGGCGGATGACCTGGACAAAGCCATTCAGGAAGTGAAGGACGACGGTACGCTGTCGAAGCTGAGCATTAAATGGCTTGGAGAGGATTTCACGAAGTCTCTGGAAGATGTGAAAAAGGAAGGTAACAGCAGTAAAAAGTAAGGATAGACTTGGACATTTCAGCGGTCAGGGTACTCTATGTATTCTGACCGCTGATGTATAGAAAGGAGGCAGGCATATGAGCAGAGAGTTCAATATTGACTATGTTTTTAGCTTTATCCCGAAAATGCTGTCTTACTTACACATCACCTTGTTTATTGTAGCAAGCTCGCTTGTATTGGGGCTTATCATTGGTCTGTTGGTTGCGCTGCCTCGCATGTATAACATTCCATTTCTCAAACGTGTTTCTCAGGTGTATGTTTCCTTTTTTCGCGGAACACCTATTCTAATCCAATTGTTTCTGGTGTATTACGGCCTGCCAGAGCTACTAAAGCTGGTAGATATCAATTCCTCCAGATGGGATGTGCTGTGGTTTGCTGTAGCGACCTACGCACTCAATAGTGGAGCCTTTATTTCCGAAATTATCAGGTCAGGAGTAGAGGCAGTAGACCGAGGACAAATCGAGGCTGCACAGTCCGTCGGCATGTCAGGCTATCAGACCTTTACACGTATCATAATGCCGCAAGCGCTGGCTGTGGTGATTCCGATATTTTCCAATCTGGTGATTGGCAATCTGAAGGATACCTCGCTGGCATTTACAATCGGAGCGATGGAGATGACAGGGAAATCACAGACATTAGGGTCGGCTACCCAGCATTTTGTTGAAACCTACATCGCGTTATCCCTTATTTATCTGGTCATCAGTCTGATTTTACAAAAATTGTTCAGGGTGCTGGAAAATACGCTTCTCCGGCATGAGCATCGGGATGAAGTGCAGAAAGAACCCGAAAAACGAAAAAGTTTTGTGGTGCGCTACCTGAGAAGTCCTCGTCTGAGTAAAGGAGGTAAAGGCATATGAGTCTGGATTTTGGATTTATATATACTGCCTTTTTAGGGTTGTTCTCCGCGTTGCCCAACACCTTAATGATTACGGTGGTTTCTGTACTGGCAGGGTTGGTCATCGGTATGATAACGGCGCTGGCGCGAATCTATAAGGTTCCTGTGTTGTCCCAGGTTTCCCACGGTTACGTTACCTTTATCCGTGGCACACCGATGCTGATGCATTTGCTGCTTATTTATTTCAGTTTGCCTTTGTTAATTGATGCGGGAGCGAAGCATTTCGGCTGGCCGCTGCAATCCAAAGATGTTCCTTATATGGTATTTGCACTCATTTCGTTTTCCATTACCAGTGGCGCGTATATGTCTGAGGTCGTCCGTTCTGGAATTCAATCGGTCAACAAGGGGCAGATCGAGGCGGCTTATGCTGTCGGGATGACGACGTGGCAAGTGCTGAGACGGATTGTATTTCCGCAGGCATTCGTGGTGAGTTTGCCAAATCTGACGAATTCCGTTATTGGGATGCTTCATGGCTCTACCTTGGCTTTCACGGTTTCTGTCACAGAAATCCAGGCACAGGCTGAAATTCTGGCATCTACCAACTGGAAATATTTGGAGGTATATATCGCAGCTGCACTGCTATTTTGGGGCTTGACGGTATTGATCGAGCGAATATCTGGGTTGGTGGAGAAAAAAATCAATGTGTTTAATGGAGGTCGAGCATCATGATCCGTCTGCAAAATATTACGAAGTCGTTCGGCAAACATGAAGTGCTTAAAGGCATTGATTTGACCGTGAACAAAGGCGAGGTCGTCGTTATTTTAGGCCCGAGCGGTTCAGGAAAAACGACTCTGCTACGCTGCATTAATTATCTGGAAAAGCCGAATGATGGGGAAGTCAGCATTGGAGATTTTACAGTGAACTGCAAGCGACCTGCGAAGAAGGATGTTTTGGCTCTACGCCAAAAGACGGCTATGGTTTTCCAGCAATACAATTTGTTCAAGCATAAAACAGCACTGGAAAATGTCATGGAAGGACTTGTCGTTGTCCGCAAGGTCAAGCAGGAGGAAGCGAAAAAAATTAGCATTGAAGTGCTGGAAAAGGTCGGTCTGGGTGAAAAGCTAAATCATTATCCAAGCCAGCTATCCGGCGGGCAGCAGCAGCGTGTCGGCATAGCGCGTGCTTTGGCGCTGAACCCGGAAGTGATTTTGTTCGATGAGCCGACTTCGGCGCTGGACCCTGAACTGGTGGGTGAGGTGTTGTCGGTGATCCGCAAGATTGCGAAGGAAGGCATTACGATGATTGTCGTTACACATGAAATGGGCTTTGCGCGCGATGTTTCAAATCATGTGGTATTTATGGATGGCGGTCATATTATCGAGGAAGGCACACCGGACGACATTTTTAACCACCCCAAAGAGGAACGTACCCAACAATTCCTGAAACGGATTACACCGGAATATAACTATTCAATTTAGACGGGAGAGGGAGACATGAGTATTAAAATCGGAGTATTGGATCAAAGCCCTATACACGAGGGGGAAACGGCAGCGCAGGCCCTTCGTAATACGATTAAGCTAGCACAGCGTGTAGAGGAATTGGGTTTTACGCGCTTCTGGGTATCAGAGCATCACGATTCCGAGCAGGTTGCGGGCTCTTCGCCAGAGGTACTCATTTCCCACTTGCTGGCACGCACTGAGCGTATTAAAGTCGGTTCTGGTGGAGTGATGCTTCAGCATTACAGCCCTTATAAAGTAGCCGAAAACTTTAATGTGCTGTCCTCTCTTGCACCGGGTCGCGTAGATTTGGGAATCGGACGCGCACCGGGCGGGTTGCCGAAATCCACACAGGCGTTACAACGAAACGTTCATGATGCGCCTTCTCTCGAAGAAAAAATTGATGAAGTAAGTCGCTATATTCATAATATTCCGTCTGAAGAAGGACCGTTAGCCGGGTTACAGGCGAATCCGATTCCAGAAACACCGGCAGATATTTACGTTTTGGGTACAAGTACAGACAGTGCTGGAATTGCTGCGCGTTTGGGGTTGCCCTACGTTTTCTCGCAATTTATCAATAGTAATGAGCAGGTTGCATTGGACTCATTCCGTACGTATCGGGCGTCTTTCGATTATAGTTATGGACGTGAGCCGAAAGCTCTTTTTGCGCTTTCAGTCATCGTAGCGGACACTTCCGAGGAAGCTGCAGAGTTAGCAGGGGAGCACAAGCTGTACAAAATTCATCTGGCCAGTGGCAAGACGGCTACGGTGGGCACGTTGGAAAGTGCAGAAAAGTTTGGCAAGCAATCGGGTGAAGAATATACAATTGAAGCTACACAAGCGCAAATTAACAAAGGGAATAAAGACGAAATTTATGCTGTCCTGACGGAAATTCAAGCGAAGTATCAGGTCGATGAGCTGATCGTTACGACAGGAATAAGAGATATACACAAGCGCGTGCGCTCGTTCGAGTTGTTGCATGAAGCTTTTGCCGGATTGCCTGTGCAGTCCTAGAAATTGTTGGTCTGAGAGAATTGTAACTATTTTGGGTTCACGAAGGAGGAATAGGGATGAGTGGATCAACCGGAACGAAGGAGCAGGTTTTGGAGCAGCAACTGGTGGATATTCGCCGCCATCTGCATCGAAATCCCGAGCTATCTAACGAGGAGTTTGAAACTACCGCCTTTATCCGACGTCTGTTGGAAGAACAGAACATAACGATTCTGGATGTGCCGCTGCGTACCGGATTAGTAGCGGAAATTGGCGGACGGCAGGAGGGACCAACTGTCGCGCTTCGTGCAGACATTGATGCGTTGCCTATTCAGGAGGAGACGGGATTGCCTTATGCTTCGGTGCATCCGGGCAAGATGCATGCTTGTGGGCATGATTTTCATACCGCGTCCTTGTTAGGAGCAGCCATACTCCTGAAGCAGCGGGAGCAGGAGCTGAAAGGCACGGTTCGGCTGGTGTTCCAGCCAGCTGAGGAAAAGGCCAAAGGCGCTGCCCAAGTGCTGGACAGCGGTGCGTTGGCAGGGGTGCAGGCCATATTTGGCCTGCATAACAAGCCAGACCTGCCCGTAGGCACGGTCGGCATCAAAGAAGGTCCTCTAATGGCAGCGGCGGATGGTTTTTACATCGAGGTGGAGGGTCTGAGCACACATGCGGCAGTGCCGCATGCAGGGATTGACCCTATCGTGGTATCGTCACATATCATTACGGCGCTGCAATCCATTGTGAGTCGCAGCGTTAATCCGCTGGATAGTGCGGTCATTAGCGTCACCAAGCTGCACAGTGGCAATGCTTGGAACATCATTCCTGACCGCGCCCATTTGGACGGAACAATTCGCACATTTGACGAGAACGTTCGCGCCCAGGTGACTGAGCGCTTCGAGCAGGTCGTAAAAGGCGTTGCCGATGCTTTCAGCACGAAAGCAACCATCCGCTGGATCGAGGGTCCGCCACCTGTTCTGAATGACGGTAAGTTGGCCGCTATCGCGGAAGAGGCGGCGGAAGCGGTCGGTCTGGATGTCGTTCGTCCCATACCATCCTCGGCGAGCGAAGATTTTGGGTTTTATCAGAAGAACATCCCAGGTGTATTTGTCTTTGTCGGCACTGAGGGAAGCCAGGAATGGCATCATCCTGCCTTTGATTTGGACGAACGTGCGTTGCCGGGAACAGCGAAGCTACTGGCTTCACTGGCTGAATCAGCATTGATATCCATAGAGTAGAGCATGAGCCTAGCGGTGGTTTTCCTGTGCCAACTATTATGTGGGCCGGGAAATCTCCCAAAATAACAGAGTGGATACCTGGATGTTGCGTTATACCTGGAGCTAGGTTAAGAAGGATACCTCTCGTTTTCCTACCCGCTAAAAAATTACTAGAGTAGTGTGAAAAAGCTTATAAATAGAGCCGTTTATTCCAAAATCAAATTCTGCGATGGAATTGATTCAGTGAATAAACGGTTTTTTCATTTTGGCCTGAGACAGGTACACAATGGGTCGAATATGATTTTGATCAAGAATATACGGTATCCCAAACGGATGTCTATTGGTTTAAAGATGGCGGTGGCATTGATGTTCTTAAGTCTTACAAGATTAAGTATTGGAATGGTCGCAGCTGGTCCAATGTCAAGCAGGCTAATGGATTGGGTGCTTCGGCAGACCAGTATAATACAACTACTTTTACGCCTGTAAAAACAACGAAATTAAGAATTGAAATGGTATCCAAAGGTTCAGCATCCACAGGAATTTTAGAGTGGAAAGTAGCAGCTAACAAACTTTAAACATTATACTATTTGACCCAAGGTTGTCTCCTGCGATATTTGTGGGAGACAACCTTTTTGAATTCATAGCTGAACAGTTAAAGTCTGGTGAGATCAGGCTTTTTTTGCGCTTTGATTATAGCGCTTGTTTCCTTCATATTTGTGTCTGTGTTTTGCTAAATTCTCGTACGAATGGCTCACTAAGAATGAATGGGTGTACGATAGTATGTATAATGGACATCAGATATGATAGAAAAGAGGACAGAAAGCGATGAGTCACGACGTGAATGCTCCTTACGATGTACATGTAGCATATGGACCGGTGTTTGAGCTGCTCAGCAGCTTACACACCTTTATTTGCCGCAAGGCTTACAAGAAGACCGACTTATCAGCCGGATGGGCGGAGCAAGTGAGTGGAACGCTGTCTCCAGGTTTGTCCGAATTGCTGGAGTCCATGGAAATCAATGCAGATTGGAAGGTTATTTATGGACTTGTCTATATGCTTTCTGATCAGGGGGGCGTTGAAGAGGTCGTAGACCGTTTGGAAAGCCAGACTTTACAGGAATTAAAACAACAGGCATCAGCCTATGGGATTCCGCTGCCTGACGACATGGAGAAGCTTCGCAAACTTGCTTTGCAACTGCTATCTGGCTGGGACGAAGAGTATTTTCGCCATGTGGATATAAGTATTCTAAGCGGTCTGGAACAGGAAGCTGAACGAAGAAATAAGGAGAAGGGCGTTTATAGCTCTATGGAGTGGGTGGATCGTACCACTAATGGCTTCCGGTTCGAGCCTTCCGAGGGACTGACGCGCGTGTTGCTGGTGCCTCAATACCATTTTCAGCCGATAAATATTATTTATCGATTTGGGTCGCTCCTGTTATGCCATTACTCGGCAGGAATTTATGTTCAGGAGGAAGATTTTTTATCCCCACAGGAATATCGAATGATCCGAAGCTTGGGGGAGAAGAGCAGGCTTAGGATTTTAAAATATTTGTATCAAAGCCAGTCTCCACGAACCTTTATTGAGATTGTCCGTCATCTCAAGCTGTCCAAGGGAATCACGCACGACCATATTTTTAAGCTCCGGGCCTCCGGCTTCATTCATGCACATTTTGATGGAGAAACATTACTCGGATATAGCGCACGGCTTTCGGCTGTGGATGAAATGCATCGGAGCATTTTTGGCTATATGGAGCGAAATTAGGCTGCACGCACCCGTCAGACTTTAACACTTTAAACAAATAGACGTCGATCATTTGGAATCCAGATGAGTTGACGTCTTTTTTTTACATAAAAAATGTAGTTCTCCCTTTACAGAACCCCAATAAATTCCTATAATGAGGTTTATCTTCTTAATCACAACTTGTTCTATCGGAATTTAATAATTTAACTCGGGGGGATTATGTTGAAAAAGAGTATTATTTTACTTAGCAGTCTACTTCTGGCGAGCTCTATTTTGCTGGCGGCTTGCTCTAACGGTGGACCGGACAGCTCCAACAATGCTACTGCCCAAAATAATGGGGACACACAGACAGCTACTACAACGCAGCCATTAACAAGTTTGGTAAAGGCCTCTGATATGTCCAAATTGCCGGAAGTGTCCAAAAAGAGAAGCGACACGATTATTGTGGGTCTGACTGACCCAGCCGGGGTGTTTACTCCGTATTTTAACCAAAGCGGCTATGACGGCAACGTGATTTCGCAATTGTGGACTCCGCTGGTCACAGTAGACGAGAAGGGGCTTCCGCTGCCCAATCTGGCTAAGAGCTGGGATATTTCTAAAGATAATCTAACGTATACATTTCATCTGGTTCCCGGTACTAAATTCAGTGATGGCTCCCCTTTGACAGCAGAAGATGTCGCTTTTACTTGGACGTTGATCTATGACAAAGCCTATCCTGGCGACAGTCAAATCCGAAAGCTGAACATTAAAGGCGGCAACGCCTATACGGAAGGCAAGGCAAAACAAATTGCAGGAATCAAGGTAATTGATGCGCAGACCATTTCTGCGACGTTGGAAAAACCTAACGCGTTGGCTCTGCCGATTCTGGGTGAATATGTACTGTCCAAAGCCTACTACGGCAAGGATTATAAGTTTGGACAGCTGGATTATTTTAAGAATCTACATAGTAGTCCTCTGGGGAATGGGGCTTATAAGCTGGAAAAATTTATTCCGGGGCAAGAAGTTCGTCTGGAGGCGAATGATCACTTTTTCAAAGGCAAGCCGAAAACACAGCATTTCATTTACAAAACAGCAGAAGGCGATGCTTGGCAGTTTATTGAAACGGGCGATACCGACTTTGCATCCTTCACCGCAACTCAGGAAAATATTGACAAACTGAAAGGGCTTGGCTTTTTAAACATTTTGCCGTATACCCCTAGCACTTACGGATATTTGCAAGTAAATCTAGAAAATGAAAAGCTTAAGGATAAAAAGGTTCGTCAAGCATTGACCTATGGACTAGATCGGAAAAGTATTTATGTCGACGCAGCTCAGGGAGCAGGGGCGGTCGCAAACATTCCAGCTTCCCCAATATTCTGGTCTTACACGACCGATGGAATCAATCCATACAACTACGACCCGGAGCAAGCGAAAAAGCTGCTGGATGAAGCGGGTTGGGTGGAAGGTAGTGACGGTATCCGTGAGAAAAACGGTCAGAAGCTGACCATTCACCTGCTGACCTCTAAACGTCCAGAAACAGACACCTTTATTGCGCTTGCGGCTGAAAATTACAAAGCGATTGGTGTTGACCTTCAGCCGGAAATCTTTGCAGACTTTAATGCAATGGTAGCCAAAGTAGAAGGTAAAGATTATGATCTCGCCGCCTTCTCGACAGGCATGCTGACAGATCCATCGGATGGAATCGAGCAATTCGTCAATGGAGAAGTCAAGGGATATAACAATCCAAAGGTAAAAGAGCTATATGAAAAAGGCTTGTCTACGACGAATATGGAAGAACGCAAGAAAATATATAAAGAATTATATGTGCTGCTAAACGATGAACTGCCCGTTATTTTTACCAACTATAAGAAGACGGTGTATGCCTACAATGGTCGGATGGAACATGTAAAGGTCAGTCCGTTCATTGGCTTGTCTGGTAATTTGTTCGAATGGTCCCTTAAATAAGCCACATTTGCGGGCCCCTTGTGAAGAACATCAGGTTCGGATCAAGGGGCCTCCCAAATGGGGGAAACGTAATGAGTAGCCTGACCTTGAATTGAAAGGAGTCTGTCATGAGCTCGTTTTTAACGAAAAGACTGACGTATATGGTTATTATTTTGTTGGCCGCATCGATGATGATTTTTTTCCTGTATGCCATGACACCGGGAGATTTCATTAGCGGCAATCTGAAGCTGTCGCCAGAGAGAAAGGCGGAGCTGAGGGAAATTTACGGCCTCAATAAGCCTATTCTTGAACGCTATGGAAATTGGCTAGGCAATGCGCTGCATGGCAATTTTGGCTATTCGCTTGCCCAGCAGAAGCCGGTGCTGACCTTATTTAATGAATATATCTGGAACTCGTTTTTGCTGGCCGTTATATCGACCTTCCTGACCTGGTTTATCGCGGTCATTATTGGTGTGGTTGCTGCTTATAAGCAGTATTCATGGTTTGATACTTTGGTAATGATAGTGATTTTCGCTGCCATGTCTGTGCCCTCTTTTTTTATTGGGCTGTATCTGATTAAAATCGCAGCGGTTGACCTGAAGTGGTTGCCACCCGGTGGCATGCTCAATACGGGCAGTAACGCTACAGGTATGGAGTATGTGAAGGAGGTTCTCCAGCATATGACCTTGCCAGTGATCGTTATGACGCTGCTGGGACTGGGGTCGTTGACCCGCTACTTCCGTAGCAATATGATCGACGTGATCCAGCAGGATTATATACGCACAGCCCGTGCAAAGGGCTTAAAGGAAAGAAAGGTACTTTTTACGCACGCATTGAGAAATGCATTACTGCCTGCCATTACGCTCGTTGGCTTCGAATTACCTGCGCTGTTTGGCGGGTCCCTGATTATTGAAAAGATTTTTAATTGGCCGGGAATCGGTCAGTTGTACATGCAATCCTTTTCGCTCCGGGATTATCCGCTACTTATGGGCTTTACGATGCTAATTGCCATATTGAGCGTGATCGGGACACTGTTGTCCGATATTTTATATCGCATCGCGGACCCGCGTGTGAAAGTGTAAGAAGGGGGCTAAGGAATGTCATCCGTGAGCAGTAATTTGAGCAAGAGCAACGGCAGACTGCAAGCAACTGTTAAATCTTCAATGTGGCAGCAAGCGCTCCGGCAGCTGTTCAGAAACAAGCTTGCTATGGCTGGTCTGCTCGTCGTGGTATTTATGTTTTTGCTCTGTTTTATCGGCCCGTTATTTTCTCCTTATTCCGATAATAAAACAAATATATTAATGATGAACAAGGCGCCAAATATCCATCACTGGTTAGGAACAGACAAGCTGGGACGGGATGTGCTGACACGTGTGATGCAGGCAGGTCAAATTTCTCTTACCGTGGGTTTGGCTTCCATGGTATTGTCAGTCTTTTTGGGGGCTACGCTGGGGGTCATATCCGCATATTTTCGCGGGATTGCAGATCAGATTATTATGCGCGTTGCTGATTTGCTGCTGACAATTCCCAGTTTGCCCCTGCTATTTATTATGGGCGCGCTGCTATCTGACTGGAAGGTTCAACCCGATCAACGGATGTATATTGTCATGCTGATGCTTAGTCTGGTCAACTGGCCGGGGATTGCACGGATGGTGAGGGGCCAGATGCTTAGTTTGCGGGAACGTGAATTTATGCAAGCCGCGACGGTACTGGGACTCTCGAATCGTCGAAAGCTGTTCAAGCATCTGCTGCCGAATATTTTACCGTTGTTGATCGTTATCGCTACATTGAATATTGGCGGAGCTATCTTGAGTGAATCTGTACTCAGCTTCTTTGGTCTTGGCGTGCTACCCACGACACCAACTTGGGGCAATATGATTGATGCCGCTAACAATGTGCTGGATTTTCAGCAACGACCGTGGTTGTGGATACCGCCAGGACTGTCTATTTTTGCTACAGTCATCGCTATTAATATTTTTGGTGACGGGCTGCGGGATGTACTTGACCCGAAACATAAGAGGTAGGTGATCATACACCATGGACAATTTACTTTCCATTGAACATTTAAGCACTCATTTTTATACAGAAGAAGGAACGGTTAAAGCGGTGGATGATATCAGCTTCCGTGTGAAGCCGGGGGAAACGGTATGCATTGTCGGTGAATCGGGCTGCGGCAAAAGTATTACCGCGATGTCGATCATGGGTCTCATCCAGAGTCCTGGTGGTAAGGTGACAGGCGGAAGCATCCGTTTTGAGGAAACCGATCTGCTAGGGCTTAGCAGAAATGAGATGCGCACGATTCGTGGGCATGAAATATCCATGATCTTTCAGGAGCCGATGTCTTCATTGAATCCAGTCATGACCATTGGTGAACAGCTATCCGAACCACTGATTGAGCATTTGAAAATGGGCCGTAAGGAAGCTCGTAAGCGAGCACTGGAGCTGATCGAACAGGTCGGTATATCCCGGCCGGAGCAGATTTTAAAAAGCTATCCGCATGAGCTGAGCGGGGGGATGCTGCAGCGCATTATGATTGCCATTGCTGTTTCTTGCAGTCCCAAGCTGCTTATCGCGGATGAGCCAACGACGGCGCTGGATGTAACGATTCAGGCGCAGATTCTCGATATGCTGCGTGAATTCAAAGCCCAATCCAATATGTCGCTCATGCTAATCACCCATGATCTGGGTGTTGTCGCCGAAATGGCTGATTACGTCATAGTGATGTATGCGGGCAAGATCGTCGAGGAAGGCGAAGTGGTACAGCTGTTCAATCATCCCAAGCATCCTTATACACAGGGGTTACTAAAATCCAAACCGGTGCTTAATCAGCGCCAAGAGGAACTGTATTCCATCCCCGGGCAGGTCCCTAATCCGCTGGAGCTGACGACTTCCTGTTATTTTCACGATCGCTGTGGGCATTGCATGGATATTTGCCGTATAAAAGAGCCTACATTAAAAGAAGTTTCAGCTCAGCAGAAAGCATCCTGCTGGCTATATGAGGAGGCGGTTGTTCATGGCTGAGCCATTGTTGGAAATAGACCGCTTAAAAACATACTTTCCCGTGAAGTCCGGGTTTATGAACCGTACTTCAGGACATGTGCGGGCGGTAGACGATATCAGCTTTACAATCCGTCAGGGTGAAACCTTCGGGTTGGTAGGGGAATCGGGGAGCGGTAAAAGCACGGTGGGCCGCACGATTGTTAGATTGACGGATAAAACGGACGGTACCGTAAAATACAAAGGGGTGGATCTGCACAGCTTGTCTGCCAAAGCGATGCAGGAGCTTCGTCCTAAAATTCAGCTGATCTTTCAAGACCCGTATAGCTCGCTGAATCCCCGTGTACGGATTGGTGATGCCATTGGTGAGGCGCTACTGGATCACGGTATAGCTACCAAAGAGGAGGTCCGGCAGATTGTGCTGGACGTGCTCAAGCTATGTGGATTGTCCGAATATCATATCGACCGTTTCCCCCATGAATTTTCGGGAGGTCAACGTCAACGGATCGGCATTGCCCGAGCGTTGGCGCTTCAGCCGGATCTAATTATCGCTGATGAGCCGGTATCAGCGCTGGATGTGTCCATACAGGCGCAGATTATTAACCTATTCGCCAAATTGCAGGCCGAACGGGGTTTGACATATTTGTTCATCTCGCATGATTTGAGCGTGGTGGAACATTTGTGTTCCCGTATTGGCGTGATGTATCTAGGCTCTATGGTCGAAACGGCTTCGCGTGACGAGTTATTCGGCAATCCGCTGCATCCGTATACGAAGGCGTTGCTGTCGGCTGTGCCTATTCCGGTGCCGAAGTTGAAAAGAGAACGAATTTTGCTCAAGGGGGATATTCCTAGTCCGGTTAATCCGCCTTCGGGCTGCAAATTCCATACTCGCTGCCCCTTTGCCATCGGGCGTTGTTCTAAAGAGATTCCACTCTATCGTGAGGCACGTCCAGATCACTGGGTAGCTTGCCATTTGGCTGAATGAACAGAGCTAGTCAACAAATTTTAAAGCCGTTGAAACGGCAGACCGATCACAAGAGTGAAGGGGGCTACTGTTTCAACGGCTTTTTAATGTTGTTGTGATTCAAACCGCTTGGGTTGACAACACGCTTGGAGCAGCGTTATATTAAATAGTAATCGTAATTATTACTATTTATGGTGTGAAATCATGTTCATATCCGTGTTCATCAATCTCGTGGTAGTGATGGTGAACCTTCATGATTGGCATATAACACAAGGAGGAGCTTTACATGGCCAAGAAGTCAAAAGTCGTAAAAGAGAAGAAACGCCAGGAAATTGTAGCTAAATATGCGGACCTGAGACGTGAATTGAAAGCAAAAGGGGACTACGAAGCTTTGCAAAAGCTTCCGCGTGACTCATCTCCAACACGCCTGAAAAGCCGTTGTGAGCTGACAGGAAGACCCAGAGGATACTTGCGCAAATTCAAGCTGTCTCGTATAGCGTTCCGCGAGTTGGCACATCAAGGCCAAATTCCAGGCATTACGAAATCAAGCTGGTAAACAGGCACTTATGTTGATCGCCAGCGCATGTAGATTATCTGTGTTGTTAACTTGAGGGTATGTCTGATAGAAGGCTGTAACGGGAATGCTTCATGTCGTAGGGTGACATGGGGCATTCCTTTTCCATGGAAAATATTATCGTTTGTATTGATTCTCCTCAGCTGGTTAGGTAGAATATGGACGGGTTAAAAATAATACATAACAAACGATGATATAACAGATTATGTATACCTCAGGAGGAGCTACAAGATGGAAGTGAAACAGAAAGAGGACTCCTTTTGGAGTATGGTCAAAAAAGGAAACAAATCTTCGGGCTCGGCGGCGTTAGGTAATACTGGCATTGCCTTGATTAAGGGGATTGCTTTTGCCTTGACAGGTAGTGGTTCTATGTTTGCTACGATGATGCATTCCATTGCGGATGCAGTGAATCAAATGTTTGTGTTCGCGGGCAGTGTACTAGCAGAGAAAAAACCGACAAAACGCTTTCCTACCGGCTTTGGACGGGTGATTAACCTGTTCTGTATGGTTGCTGTTATTGTCGTAACGATCATGGCCTATGAAACCGCATTGGAAGGCATTCATTTGCTTCAGCATCCGGCTGAATCTACACATGGATTTTGGATTAATGTAGTAGTGCTGATTTTGTCACTAGTGGTGGACGGATTTGTATGGAGCAAAGCGATGAAAGAAGTGCTGCATGAATCCAGAGTAGAAGCGAAGGGGCTAAGCATTTTCACCACTGCGTTCCGCCACGTGGGGCGTGCTGCACCGCCAACCCGTCTGGTATTTTATGAAGATTTGGTAGCAACAACGGGGGGAGTACTCGCCCTGCTAGCAGTGGTGGTCACATCGCTGACCGATTTTAAACTGTTGGACGGTATTTCAAGTATTCTCATCGGTTGTCTGATGGTCGGTGTTGCTTTCCGGGTCGGTTACGACAACATGGTAGGTTTGATCGGTGTATCTGCTCCTCCTGATATCGAAGAACGTGTGGCTTCCATTATTCTCGCAGATACACATGTTACGGATATTTATCAAATGCGTATTCTACAGGAAGGACGTTACTATCACGTGGAAGGGTTGATTGAGCTTACACCGGGCATGACGCTGGCAGATGCTGACGATATTAAATTTAGAGTCGAGGACGCTTTGCTACGTGATCCTAATATCTCAGATGCAGCACTGGGTATTCTGGAGGATGACGGGATTAGAAAGTGGAAACAAGAGAAACCTACAGTTTAGAAAACATGATCAAAGCTAATCTGGACGTAGATTGGCAATAGCGTAATAAAAGAACTTCCATGACCACGGCAACGGGGCTTGGAGGTTCTTTTATTTTTCTCCATTGTTTTACTACCCCTTTGAATTTAGGATGATTGTTAGATACAATGAAAGCGTTAACAAAAAAAGAGGGTGAAACGAATGCTTCTCATGGGGAGGAAAGGCAAATGAGTCTTCTGAGGGAGGCTTGGCCTGCTTCGCGGCTCGTTAAGGCGCTAGCTGGTAGTATGCAGGATTCAGCAAGGCAACGGTTAAGGAGTAATTGGACAAAAAGGCTGCGGACGACTGTCTCTGAGCCGATATACGCCGAGTTTTGGAAGGATATTGAGCGTGCCTGTAAAGATAATCGGGAAACATCATGGCCTGAACTGCCGTTGTCTCTGTTTCGGGAATTTGCTAATACAGGGGAGCGCAAACCGTATGAGGATGTATACTTTGGACGGCGTGGACGACTGGTTGCTATAGTGCTGGAAGCGGTTGTCAAGCCGGAGCCTCGAAAGATAAAAGCGGTGGAAAGCGGTCTGCTGGACATATGCAGCGAGTACACCTGGGCGCTTCCTGCACATGTCAATGAAGAGGACACAGTAACACCGCCTTGGCAGCAGGTGGATTTATTCGCGTCCGAAACAGCACAAATACTGGTTGAAATTTTATTGCTGCTAGGAGAACAACTGGCTAGCCATGTGGTTGCTCAGGTGCACGAAGAGATCGAACGTCGTGTGCTGGAACCCGTTTTTTGGCAGCCTCGTCATTTTGGATGGGAAACCGCAGATCATAACTGGTCGGCAGTATGTGCTTCGGGTTGTGGAATTGCAGCATTGCTGCTGGTAGAAGATGACTTTTCCAGAGCGGTAGCCATCGAGAGTATGCTGGGCGCACTGGATTGTTTTTTGGCAGGCTACAGTGAGGACGGGGGATGCCCCGAAGGCGTAGGATACTGGGTGTACGGCTTTGGTTATTTCATTTATTTTGCCGATATGCTGCGTGAGTTTACCGAAGGAGCAGTGGATATTCTGAACTCGGAAAAGGTTAGGCAAATCGCAGCCTTTGCAGAGCGGGTTCATCTGTCGGATGGCATTTTTGCTAATTATTCGGACAGTAGTGAAACGGAACGTTTGCCTTCCGGACTCATCTCTCATTTGAATTCATTGCAAGAACGACCATCTACACTCCCTTTCCGCGTACCTGGTCTGTTGGAAGACCCCTGTCGCCGCTGGGCTCATGTATTGCGTAATCTGGTCTGGACGAATCCTTTGGCATTTGGGAGCGGTGAGACCGTTGCCAATTATTTGCCGCAACTTGGTTGGCTGATGTGCCGCAGCCGCAGTTCCAGCCATAGTGGATTTGGAAGCCAAAAGGGTGAATCAGGTATCATGCTTGCATTTTCAGCGAAGGCTGGGCATAACAATGAACCGCACAATCATAACGATCTTGGACACTTCATCCTTCATGGTGGTGGCGAAAATCTATTGTGTGATCTGGGAGCAGGCTTATACACGAAGGCCTATTTTTCACCGGGAAGAGAGTCGATTATCAATATCTCCTCCGGAGGTCACTCCGTGCCTGTCATCAATGGGACTATGCAGCAATCGGGCGCAAAGGCAAAGGCGGTTGTACTGGATATTGCTTTGGATGAGCAGGAGGAGGTACAGCCAGGCACAAGACTTAAGCTTGATTTGACATCTGCTTATCCCGTAGAAGAATTGGCAGTCTTCACCCGCTCCTTCACATGGACTGTGCTGGAGGGAAGCAAGGGAGCAAGGCTTACCGTCACAGATCATTTTGAGTTTGAAACGTCTGGCGTGAGCATGAAGTCATGGGATGTGGAGGAGCTTTTCATCAGCCGCATTCAGCCTAATCTGGGAGCAAACTTCGTGGAATGGAAGGGAACGAGCGCGGTCGTCAGGCTAGATTATGATGCCAGCGTGCTGTGGGCAGGGTTAGAGGCTGTGAAGCACATAGATCATGACGGAATTTCCTTTGTGTTTTATAAAACATCGCTGCAGCTGGGCTCCAATCACTGGAACGGTTCTGCAAGCGTAGATTGCAATCTGTTTTTTACCATACATTAATTTTCATTTTGAATGGGAGGCAGACAGGATGAATAAGCTGCAGACAGGCAGCGCGTACCCTTGGCAGACGGAACTGGAGAGATTTATAGAACAGGTGGAAAGCGCACCGAACCAAGTGAATGACGGATGGACTCACCAACATAAGCTGGCCGTGCTGGAAAAGCTGGTTCGCGCATATGCCCTGCATCAGGATGAAACTGGAGCTATCATTGACCCCCATTCTGAAAGTGAACGGTACTACTCCACCCCGTCCTATGCGTTCGCTGCGGCGGTATTGGTCAAAGAAGGCCGGCATGATTTACTGGAATCTGCTGCTGCGGCCTTGACGCATAGCATAGCTTGTGTAGTGGAGGAAAAAGCGCCCGATCACCACCCAGACTTTTTTCCAATTATGATGATGGGAGCGTATCGGCTCCTTAAAAATTTGCTGCCAGAACAAGCCACGGCATGGAAGCAACAACTGAGCAGAATTCAGCCGGAGCAGACCTACATTTTTACGATGAGCAAAATGAAAAATCCGAACCGGATGATCAACTGGAATGCGATTATGATTTCCGGCGAGTTTTTGCGTGCAGCGGAAGGAATTGCAGCCGATTCGGAATGGATGGAGAAGTATATCCGAAGCTACCATTTGCCTCGTTTTACCGGTTTGGGCCTGTATCAGGATGGACCGCTGGATCGGCCCAATAGCCCATTTGCCTACGATATTGTTACACGTTTTCATTTGGGCGTGATGCTGGAGAATGGATATGATGGCAGCTGCGCACTCGAACTGCGTGACCACCTTCGCAGGGGGGCGCTCAGCACATTACTGGCGCTATCCCCGCACGGGGAAATTCCGCCGCGTGGAAGAAGCGCGCAGCATCAGTGGAACGAAGCGGCTGCTGCCTTTGTCTTTACAACACATGCTCAGCAGGCTATTACGGCAGGAGAGCATGGGCTTGCAGGTGCGTTCCGACGGGCAGCAGATTTATGCTGGCAAGCGATTAGCCGTTGGCAGACCGATGACGGCAAGCTGCACATCGTCCGCAACCATTATTCGTCCGAGGCACGGCATGGCTTTGAGGTGTACTCGAATCATACCTGCTACAGTCTGTGGACGGCGGCTGTGCTGGCCCACACCCTTCTATATGGGGAGGAGATGGATCGCATTTCTCCAACCTTCGTCCCGGCGGAAATCGGCAGCCGGGTGTTGGCAACGGATGGCTGGTTCCAGACTGTCATTGCAGCCGTAGAGGGGCAGCAAATGCTTGTGCAAACATCGGTCAACGACCCGTATAATGTTCCGGGCATCGTGCGTATTCAGCAGTCTGCGCTGCCGTCGCTGATCGGTCCGTCCTCAGCAGGTCATGCAGACCGTGGCTTTACAGGCTTCGCGGAGGGAGATATTTTCCCGCTGAGCTATACCCCGGCCTGGCAAACGGAGGACGGAAAGTGGCACAGCTTGTCGGAAGGCATTCCCGGTACGCTGGAGTTCGATCGGGATGGAGGGATTGACCCGCAGGATGGCGGAGGAACCGTGCAGCTGGAACAAAGCTCAGCGTCTGACGGAGCAACGGATTTTACTCTTCTGTGGGAAGGTCCCTTCCCGGGAGTGAGGGAAATCCGAACGCATTATCGTCAGGTACCTGGCAAAATTGAAGTGGCGTATGAGATTCAAGGCAATATTCAGAATGTAGGGGCACTTATTCCCTTAATGGCGTATGACGGTCGGGAACGCAGCGTAATTCATCATGTCATGTCAGCCGGGAAAGAAACGGAAAGCATTCGAGTAGAATACGCAGGCGCAAGCCTCGAAGTTATCCCGACGACGGAAGGAACGAACGTGGTATGGCCGGAAGAATTAGCTTCAGTAGCCTGTCGGAATGGTTTACTTAAGGGAGCGCGTCTGGAATATGAAGGCAACCGCATTTCCTTTATCATTCGGTTACCTGAATAGTTAGAGCTGGAGCCATGAATATGGTTTAACATGTGGAAAAAGGAGAGGGAAAAGAAATGACGAAAGCAGAAGCGTGGCTGGAACAATCGTGGGAGCTGGCTTTGGATAAGACCCTTGCCTTAGCGGCAAGACTGGGGGACGCTTTTCCACATGTTGCTGAGGGTGGACGTTATGATAATCGTGAAGAAGCGTGGTGGACAGCAGGCTTTTATCCGGGGCTACTGTGGCTGACCAATCGGGCGCGTCCTGACAGTGTGGCTGCCGGGATTGCACAGCGGTGCGAGGGTCGTTTGGAAAAAATACTCTATAATAGCGAAGCTGTAGACCATGATCTTGGCTTTATTTGGCTGCTCAGCGGTGTAGCCGCCCATCGGCTGACCGGAGATTTAGAGTCCAGAAGACGCGGGGTGTTGGCTGCCAATCTGCTGGCTGCTCGTTTTAACGTGAATGGCCGTTTTATTCGCGCATGGAACTTCCCCTCGAAGGACATGGATACACGGGGCGTTGCGATTATAGATAGTATGATGAATCTACCCTTGCTTTATTGGGCTTCGGAGGAAAGCGGAGATCCGCGTTTTGCCGCTCTCGCTATGCAGCATGCAGATACCGTAGCACGTGAATTTGTCCGCTCGGACGGTTCTATCGCACATGTGGTCGAATTCGATCCGGAGATTGGAAAAAAGGTCGCCGAGCATGGTGGACAGGGATTTGCTCCCGGTTCTGCCTGGGCACGTGGCACGGCTTGGGCATTGTATGGTTTTACGCTTTCGTATGGGTACACGCGCGATTCGCGTTATTTGAAGGTGGCCGAGAACACGGCTGATTTTTTCCTATCCCAGTTGGGTGATGCTTGCCTGCCTGTGTGGGATTTTAGAGCAGAAGAAGGGCACCGCGAAGCATGGGATTCGTCGGCTGCGGCAATTGCAGCCAGTGGTTTGCTGGAGCTGGCAAAATATTCGACACGTGCGGAGCATTTTACAGAAGCTGCAGAATCTATTCTCAAGGGCTTGCATCATACGTGTACGGCGTGGGGCGAGGAGCATGAGGGATTGCTGATGAATGGGACCGTACATTATCCTGAGCAAAAATACATCAACGTTCCCATTATCTATGGCGATTATTTCTTTGTCGAGGCATTGGCAAAGCTGCGCGGTGAAGAAGGTTTGTTTAGTGTTGAATGCAAAAAAATATAGTGAGTAAGATGGTCGGGAACAAGCTCATTCGAGCTGAGCTGTTGCTTGTCAAATCCACAGAGTAATAGTGAGGCAGCGTGTATGTAATCTCATTTACATATACGCTGTTTTTTTATGCACAAAAAAAGACTTTATTTAATTCGATGCCAAAGTACTACTTATAGAGGGGGAAGAGATTGTAGCTGCGCTTATTTTGTACCCAATCAAAGAAAAATCATTGTATATAAGATCTTAATTCCTAAAAATTTTCATTTTAATGCATGGAAATAGGTCCTTTTACTTGTTTAAGAGTATTTATTCGTAAATTGACAATATAGGTAGGTAACCGTATGATATCATCTTGTGTAAAGGAATAAACTGGATTTTAAATATCGTTTCAAAAGGAGTTATACATATCATGACAGGAACAAGTGATACTGAAAGACGGATGTACGGAGGATTCTGGATAAGAACAGCCG
Source organism: Paenibacillus sp. SEL3 (assembly GCF_054602585.1). NCBI lineage: Bacteria > Bacillati > Bacillota > Bacilli > Caryophanales > Paenibacillaceae > Paenibacillus > Paenibacillus sp. SEL3. Next base: position 5,580,117 of record NZ_CM137725.1, read on the forward strand.
CGTTTTTGATTGATTTGATCATCCTTACTGGCATAGTCCTTTTAGTAGGGGGAGCAATTAACATTATCCCAGATCTTCTGGGTATAAAGGAGACGGGTTTCATACAAGTGCTGCTTATGGTTTGGCCGCTGATCTTATGGCTCGTAGTACCATGGCTTTACTGTGTGTTATGGGAATCATCGAAGGTAAGAGCAACACCGGGTAAGCTTGTGTTCTCTTTAATTGTTGTAGACAAGGAAGGAAAGCGTCTTGGATTCTTGCATGCCTCAGGACGTTATTGGATTAAAGCCGTTTCTTTTGTGATTTTACGTCTTATATATATTGTGGTCGCTTTTACTGCGAAGAAACAGGGAGTCCACGATCTTTGTACCAATACCTTTGTTGTACATAAAAAAGAGTTGCAGCGATACAATCAGCAATCGTCTTTTCTGTAAGTACGGAGGAGATCACCGATTATTAAGGAAAGCTTAGTAGTCTTTGATTTTCAAAATAATGGGGGAACATGAATTCATGCGACAACGAAAATGGATATTTTGTTCAGTTGTAGTCCTGCTGCTGTTCGTAGTGGTTGCGGGTTGTACGAATAAAGGACATTCTGGAGAGATCAGCTCTGAAGATGCTAGAAAAGAGCAGCCTGGAAGCACTTATTTGGAGAACTTGCAGGCAGATCTGCCACAACCCACTGAGGCGCAATTTTCCACGCCCGAATTGGTGGTAGAAGCCTTTTTTGAAGCTGTAAATGATCATAACTTCGACAGTGCGTTAAAATGTTTTCCTATTGTGGAAAAGTATCGTGCGAATACAGTAGATAATCATTTCAATTTGCTCCATACCTATGAGCTTCAAGCAGGTGCTCCCATTCCTTCCTTTGAAAGCCATAACTTTTTAAAAAGCTTTATCGAATATGAACAGTATTGGGAGAAATTTTATATGTTACTGTTCCTAAACTCAAATCCGGATATGGTGGGCAAACGTATCGTTATGGGAGAAGCGAATGCTGCTAGGGACCTAAAGAAAATCAAGGAAATGAAGGTGAGTAGCACGTACTCTAAGCCTCAAATAATATCGAGTCATAGTGAAAAGAACAAAAATGTTATAGAGCAGACTATGAATATACAAGAAATAAGGGTGCTTGAAGTTAAGCTTTATATAGATGGAGAAGAACAAAACCATGTATTAATAAGCGTGGGGAAAATTGGATCTAATTGGCGAATCTTAAACATGAGTTAAGGAGAACGAGCTTCTGCTTAATGCATATTCATCAATCAACAAGAAACCAGCTAATGCTTGTAATACATTAGCTAGTTTCTTTTATTTTGTCATGATAATTTTCTTCATTTACTATTACGGAAAAAACAGACATTTCTCAAAAAATTTCCATCGTAGATGTCTATGTAGCTTTCTTTATGAAATATTAATATAACGTAGCATCTCACTGAGACGAAAGTATGCCCCTTTATTTTAAAGGGAATCTTATACCGACATAAAAAAAATATAAGCTGCTCTTACAGTTTTCATGTTCTTTTTAGCTTGTTTTGCGTTATAATGAAAGGATGCACATTATGAACGAATTGGAGGCACAGCCCGATTGACTACTTACCCTTTTGCCTTTGATCCGTCCAAGCCGTTTATTGAGCAGGCAAGTGACTGGATTGCGGATGTATTTTATGAAGTTTTGCCTGAAGTCGGCTTTGAGGTTCGGGATGAACAAATTTATATGGCATTCCAGCTAGAACGTGCCTATAAGGAAAAAAAGACCATTTTTGCAGAAGCAGGTGTGGGTACTGGTAAAACGCTGGTATACCTGCTGTACGCTATTGCATATGCCCGATACATGAGAAAACCGGCGATTATCGCCTGTGCAGATGAATCGTTAATTGAACAATTGGTAAAGCCGGAAGGGGATATCGCCAAGCTGGCACAGCATTTGAGTCTGACGATTGATGCCAGATTGGGGAAGTCGCCAGATCAGTATATTTGCCTGAATAAGCTGGATGAGGTGCGAAGCGGACTGGATGAGGACGCAGATGTTTTCCGTGATATCTATCAGGTTCTACCGGATTTTGTTCATTTTCCAGATACGTTACAGTCCTTCACTCCTTACGGGAACCGAAAGGAATATCCTGAGCTAACAGATGGACAATGGAGCAGACTCGGATGGGATGTATTTCAAGACTGTCTCGTTTGCCATCAGCGGCATCGTTGTGGTCAGACGTTGTCTCGTGATCATTATCGCAAAGCGGCAGATCTGGTCATCTGCTCTCATGATTTTTATATGGAGCATGTATGGACCTACGAAGCGAGAAAGCGCGAGGGGCAGCTGCCGTTGCTGCCGGAGCACAGCTCTGTTGTTTTTGACGAAGGGCATTTGCTGGAGACAGCGGCACAAAATGCGCTTACCTACAAGCTTAAGCACGCTCAGTTTGAGTCTATAATTACCCGACTGCTGGAGGGAGAAGTGCGAGAATCTCTGGCAATGACGATTGAAGATGCAATCTCCCAAAGTGAGGCTTTGTTCGCTGCACTAGATAAGAACAGTCAGCCTGTCCAGGGTTCTAATCGCAAGGAGTTCATCCTGAATGAGTCACTGACTCGAGAGGTAAACCGCTTTGGAGAACTGATCGGCATGATCGAGGAAGAGCTTGTATTTGAAAGCGGACTATTCTCTTTGGATGAGTATCAAGTCAAAATTGTGGAAGAACATTTGGAAATGATTCAAACCGCGTTGGCTTTGTTTAAGCGTCCTGAACTTCTCATTTCGTGGGTGATGGAGGATCAGGATGGATTAACGCTTGTGGTTATGCCGAAGATGGTAAAAGAGATTCTCAAAGAGCGAGTATTTGCGCAGCATATACCGATCGTATTCTCTTCAGCTACGCTTTCCGTAGAAAGCTCTTTTGACTATATGGCGCAGAGTCTCGGTATTGAAAATCCGCTAACGTTCTCTGTTGCTTCACCTTATGACTACAGCGATCAGATGCAAGCTGCACTGTACCCGTTGCAAGCGGGGGATGATCCAATCCAGAGAGCGCTGGCACTGCTGGAGAAATCGCAGGGAAGAGCGCTTATCCTGTTTCCTTCACAGGAGGAATTGGCTGCATTCCAGACGGGTCTCGTTGCTTACCCGGAGGCGTCTGCCTATCGTTTTCTGTACGAAGGTTCGGCTGAAATCAGCCATCTGATCTCAGCTTTTCAGAATGATGAGGAAAGTGTGTTGTGCGCTGTTACATTATGGGAAGGATTGGATATTCCTGGACCTTCTCTGTCGCACGTCATTATCTGGTCACTGCCATTTCCTCCGAATGATCCGGTTTTTACGGCTCTGCGCAAGGATGCAGCAGATCCGTTTATTCAGATAGATATGCCTCACATGGCACTTAGACTTAGACAAGGCATAGGGCGTTTAATTCGCTCGCGTAATGATCGGGGCTGGATATCTATCATGGGCCAGGATTTAAGTCGTCAAGAAGTACGTACACAAGTTGAACAACTACTGCCTGCGGGCGTAGAATGCACCGTAATTGAAGGAAACCCGGAGGGAATAAAAACATGTTGAACTTTACAGCGTACACCGTAGATCAGATTAAAGATGCTTTTGGTATTTTGACTGGACAGCGTTATGAATTTATCATTGATGTAGAGGTAGAGGAGGACGACGAGCTATACACTGAAAACGGACTGTATATCCGTTGTCTTTATTTAGTAGACGAAGAAAAGACAGGACTGCTGAAGTATGAATTAATTGAAAAAGTAACGAATCGTTACATTGATCTTGAACTTGAAGAGGATGAGCTGCAAGCTGTTGAGAACTTCTGTAAAGAACATGTACAGGATGAAGCAGTGAAGTAACAGTGAAGTAACAGTGAAGTAACAGTAAGACACTTAGCTAGTACAGCTGGTATATAGCTAACATATGATGAAGATATCAAGGAGTCCTGACATGATCAGGCTCCTTTTTTTTATGGTCAAATGAAGAGAACTTATCTGCTCTAGCGCAGTCTGTCCCACACATTCACCATAAACAGCATAGTCCCCCCTGCGAGTAACACCCACCCTGTGACGATCCAAACTTCAGTCTCTGGAACCTTGTAATTTTGACCTGTAAGCGCCAATATCAACACGGGCAGACCGATATTATGCATCCAAAAATGGGTATGTGCCAGAATAGTAACTGAAAGTGCGGGAAAGGCCACATAGATCAGACCTATGATTCCAAGCGCTGTCCAACCCAATAAATGGATATGAGACTGAACATTGGACAGACTGTAATCACCCGACACGCCAATAATGGCACTAAGCAGCACACTGAGGGCAAAATATACGGCAGCTATCTTTAGAAATTGCTTTCCCATATATGAACTCCTCCTTATGTTGCACGGGAAATATTTTGTGACATCTTCTCTATCCTATCGAGCAAGCAGGCAGGGGGTGTGGGTATTGTGACTGGTCCATTTGACAAAAGCTTCAAATACACATAAAATCTTATTGCATCAATACTTACCGCATTACTATGTTTTCTTGGAGATGATAGCGAACTTCTCCGACAGTAGGCGTTAATTTTTGACCATTGGTTTATTTTGGATTCGCCATTAAAAGGAGCTTGAAATTATGAATGTATATCAAAATACCCTTGAACTCATCGGACGTACGCCATTAGTGGAGCTGAACAGCTATTCTCTACCGAGAGGAATTCGCCTGTTTGCGAAGCTGGAGTTTATGAATCCCGGCGGCAGCGTAAAGGATCGGGTGGGTAAGGCTCTTATTGAAAAAGCATTAAAAACAGGTCAGCTGAAGCCAGGTGGGACATTAATTGAAGCAACAGCAGGCAACGCAGGTATTGGTCTTGCGATGGCAGCACTTCATTATAATATCTCGGTTATTTTTGCTGTGCCTGAGAAGTTCAGCCAAGAGAAACAGGACCTGATGAAGGCATTGGGAGCACGCATCGTTCATACCCCGACGAGTAAGGGGATGAAAGGAGCTATCGAAAAAACAAAAGAATTGGCTGCTGAAATAAAAGATGCATACTTGCCGCGGCAATTCAGTAATCCGGATAATCCCGAGGCATACTATACGACAATGGGACCTGAAATATGGAACGATCTGGACGGCAAAGTGGACGTATTTGTGGCAGGTGCAGGCTCGGGGGGAACGTTTATGGGAACCTCGCGTTATCTTAAGGAACAAAATGCAGCTCTTAAAACGGTCATCGTGGAGCCGGAAGGGTCCATTTTGAATGGCGGCGAGTCAGGCCCACATAAAACGGAAGGAATCGGCATGGAATTAATCCCTGAATTTGTGGATAAAGGATATTTTAATGCCATCCATACCATTAGCGATGTCGATGCTTTTGACCGTGTCAAGGAACTGGCTGCACGTGAAGGTCTTCTCGTTGGCAGTTCTTCTGGGTCTGCTTTACATGCCGCTTTACTGGAAGCAGAAAATGCACCGGATGGTGCACATATTGTTACCATTTTCCCGGATAGCAGCGAACGTTATCTGAGCAAAAAAATATATGAAGGCGGGATATAAAATGAAACGCAAAACAAAACTGATTCACGGCGGGCTTCCTACCGATCCCCATACAGGCGCGGTTAACGTTCCTATTTATCAGGTAAGCACTTATGAGCAAGAGGAAATTGGCGTCCATAAGGGATACGAGTATTCGCGTACAGGCAATCCGACCCGGTTTGCTCTAGAGGAGCTAATCAAAGATCTGGAGGAAGGAAAGCGTGGTTTTGCTTTCGGTTCAGGTATGGCAGCAATTCATGCGGTATTTTCACTGTTTAACGCAGGGGATCATATTTTGCTGACCGATGATGTATACGGAGGTACCTACCGCATTGTAAGCAAAGTGCTCAGCCGGATCGGAATTGAGTCCACATTTGTGGATACGACTGACCTGGAAGCCATCTCCAAAGCAATTCGTCCGAATACGAAGGCATTGTATGTCGAAACGCCAACGAACCCGCTTTTGAAGGTTACGGATATCCGCGCTGTTTCGGAGCTTGTAAAAAAACATGATCTTTTACTGATCGTCGACAACACATTTGCTACCCCTTATTGGCAGACGCCAATTACACTTGGAGCCGATATTGTCATTCACTCTGCTACCAAATATTTGGGCGGACACAGCGATGTTGTAGCTGGTCTGGCTGTTGTGAACAGCGACGAGCTAGGAGAACAACTTCATTTTCTGCAAAACGCCATTGGTGCTATTCTCGGCCCGCAGGATTCTTGGTTATTGATCCGCGGTATTAAAACATTAGGTCTGCGTATGGAAGCGATTGAGCAAAATGCGAAGGAAATTGCAGCCTTTTTGGAAAAACATCCGAAGGTTAGCAAAGTGTATTATCCTGGACTGGAAAGCCATGCACAGCACGAACTGTCCAAAATCCAGGCTGAAGGCTTTGGCGGCATCATTTCCTTTGATGTAGGTAGTGACGCTAACGCGGTTGCACTTCTGAAAAAGGTGAAATATTTTACACTGGCTGAAAGCTTGGGAGCGGTTGAAAGTCTGATTAGCGTTCCTGCACGTATGACGCACGCTTCTATTCCGGTAGAACGTCGTGCAGAGTTAGGCATTACCGAAGGTTTGGTGCGGATTTCGGTTGGGATTGAAGATCTGGAAGATTTGATTGAAGACTTGCAGGCAGCATTGTAAGAAAATAAGTGTAATGTTCAAGAGAGGTGGCAGAAGCTGCCTCTTTTTTTGTTGTGAGAATAGCTTCTTTTTTGAAAAGCACAGAGGAGTACGTAGAGGTAATAACGAATAGTTTTATATAGTTCAATTGAATGTTAAACGGAATATAACCGCGACTACGTCTCTGAGGAAACAAAAACCTGGAGGGGGAATGTTATGAGGTTCACACATCTGGAAAAAGCAACTACTGTGCTGTCGGATCATCCGGTACGTCTGGCGTCTGCTTATGCAGTCGGTCCAGTCGAGCTTCCGGAAAATTGCGGTGTGGGCAGGGAATGGTCAAGTTATTTTGCCCATGAGGATTGGAATTTGGAAAAGGCTTGTGGTGAAGAAGGAGTAGAGCTTTCAGCCGGAGGAAAGGCAGCGTGCCGATTATTGACCGAGCTGGACCCTCGGACTGCGGAACTGAATCTAGGTGTTTTTCCGCCTTTGGCCGAACAAGAAAGGCTTTTGCTGGTTTCAAATCTTCGTTGTATGGCTGCACAGGAAGTGATTTTCAGACCCTTTGAAGGAACGGGACAAATATGGATAGATGGCACACTGGTATATGCGGAATCCGGTCCTTTTCGCTTGTATCTGGAGGAAGGCGATCACACGGTAGTTATCATTGCTGCGTTTATTCCCGAGGAGGCCCGCTCTATTCGTATCAGTGGAAATCAGGTATGCGACGAATCAGATGTGACAGAACTGCATCGAGAATTTGTAGAGCGTAATATACGTTTTCATATGGCATGGCTAGAGGTTGAAGAAAGTGCTGGCAGGGAGGGCGAAGACAGCCCGATCTTATTTTATTTACTGCGTAAGGATCGGATAGATCTTCCCTTAGATCAAACGTTATGGGTCGAGGTAACGGATGATGAGGGCATGAAGCTGGATCGCTTTCCAGCACATTGGGAGCAGGAGCAAAGCTATGACTGGGATGAGGAAAAGGCCAGGAATACGGGAATGCTGCACTTCACTGTTACATATCGGGATCATGAGGCTGTGGAGCATCATTTTGTGTATTCGGCACTTGTGCGGCCTTTGTCAGTCGTCGTGGAGGGATTGCAGGAAGAGTATGACCGGTACATTCAATCCCGCGCTATAGATATTCTTCACTTTGCGCAGAAAATACAAATAGAGGGCCTGCTTGAAGAATTAAAAAGGTTAACGGATTCTCCAGAAGATCCTTTTGAAATCTGGGATTACCGGGTTGTACGTGAATATATCAAGCTATTAAAACAAATTTTCACATATGGACATACCGAGCAGTCACATTCCCCATCCTTACTTCAAGAAGAACACATCTTTTTGTGTAATGACGGAATTGGGGAAGGATTTTTTGTCTCCCGTTTGGACAATAGTTTGCAACGCTATACCATTCAGCTTCCTAGAAGCTATTCGGCTGACCGACAGTATCCTCTGATAGTTCTGATGCCAGGCAAGCGATATGAGCTGGGTTTGCCGGATTTTCAGAATCGAGGTTTTGGGCAAGGCTGGGAAGAGGAAGCTATATTCGTTACTTTTTCGTGCCGTGGTGTAACGTTGGGCAGTTATATTGGAGAAGCTGCTTTTTTGGAGGGGCTGGATGTCATACTGCAAGCGTATCGAGTGGACGAAGATCGGGTCTATCTGACGGGTTATTCGAACGGTGCATACGCTGCTTGGGCGATGGCACAGGCTTATCCTTCTCGTTTTGCGGCTATTGCGGTTATCTCTGGAGCGCCACATCCCAAGCATCTGATAAATCTGTTGAATATGCCAATATTGAATGTATGTGGAGATCAGGATTACTTATTTGCACAAGCATTTACAGCCCCTGTAACAGCGCTTCCATCTGATCATTTTAAAGGTGTCGTAGAACGTCATTCTAATCACTGGGACACGCATGAGCTGAGACTTCTGGACGGTGTACTAGGCTGGCTTATGCAATGGAAAAGAGATGTCGTACCTCAGCGTATTGCCTACCGGACGGAACGGGGCAGACATAACCGGGCTTACTGGCTGGAACTGACGCGAATGGATGTAAATGAGGAATATGCCGAGTTGTACGGTGAAATGAGTGCCACAGGTGAGTTAGATATCGAGGCAGTTCACGCCGAAGAATTTATCATTCATCTTTCTCAAGAGGTCATGCCCTTGGAATTGGCTCAAGTTCGTATCGGAGCCCGTATTTTCGTGTTGGATTTGCGGGAATACAGTCGCTTTCGCTTTGTTAAGACACAGTCACATAAACGTCCCTCCCCTGAATACCGTTTGATTGCCGAACGGGAGGAAGAAAGCAGTGGATGCTTTACAAAAGAATCGGATGCCAAAAAGAAAATTGTGGATTCGAAAAGCGTGGGAAGAAACGTTTTGAGCCATGGTATGGGTGTGCTTGATGTTTATATGGATCGTCTTCACATTGTCCTTCCGTCCAGCTACGCTACACCGGAGGAAGAGCAGGCGGTGAGACGGACGGCGAACGCCTTGGCTAGTCCACGAACAGCGACTTGGAATCCGTATATCGGTGTTCATTATCCGGTGGTGTCTTCCACTGATATTACGGAGGAAGCACTGGCTGATAGCAACGTGATTTGTGTCACTTCGGGCTTGTCCAGACATGAGCTGCTTCACAAGCACCAAGCCGATCTGCAAATTACATGTACGGAGGAAGGTTATACATTGGGCGGCGATTTTACGGCAGGCGAGTATTGTCTGTCATATATTCAACCTAGCCCATGGTCTGCAACCCAGCAAATGCTTGTCGTAGCGACCAATTCTCCCCGTATGCTGGGTAAAAACCTATTTATGCGCAGACTGATTATGCCCGGATACTTTAATGGTCTACACCCGTATTTGAATAAAGAGATTATTGTGTATGATAGCCAGGGAGTGCGTGCTTTTAACTTTACTTCCATTAGACATACGCAGCAAAAACTGCAAGGCCAATAGCCAATAAAAAAGTAACAATGTTATAATAATCCATAATTTAAAAAACCGTCTGGAGGCACATTGGCGATCCTGACGGTTTTTTGCTGGTTCATTGCAGTGATTTGTGATCGGGATGACGTCATATAAAGAAGGGCATTATGGCAGCTTAGCTTTTATATTGCTCCATCAGGTACATAATCTTTACTTCATCGGCCAAATCTCCAAAGGGTTCTAACGGATTCTCTTGAATGATATGATATAAACGCTGGACTCGTTCCTTTGGCAGTTTGCGTACATATCTGGAAATGAAAGCAGAATGGGTGACTACGTAGCGCTTTTTACGGACAGCTGCACTGGCTACGCGGACGAGAATATCTTCGCCCCCTGCTAATTCCAGAATACGGCGCTCATAAAAGATTACGTATCGGAATGTCCGGTCCTTGATCAGCTCACGATTGAGTCTGGCAATCTCTCCGATATATCTGACCATAAGCGGCTCAAAGCTCTTGATCAGGAGAGGATCGAGCGTTAATTCCATGTCTTTGCGGAGAACAAAAGATTGCAGCAGAGCGACCTGCTGGAGCCTTATCCGATCATTGTGAAGGAGTACAGCCATCTCACGTAGCATTTCATAGGAGACACGCTCACTAAGCTGCCGCAGGGCAACTGCGTTTTTATGATTAACGTTTAGTCCTTCCTGGATCTGCCCTATACGGCCTCTGAACAGACGTATAAGCTGCCTACGCTGTTCATAAGGATAAATACCCTGCTGTAGAAGCACCAAGGGCAGCAGAAGAAGCGCACCGACGATACCGCACAGAAGCATTTGTTGCGGCGAGTGGCCGAAAAAGACAGTAGCAGCCAGCAATATGACACTAACGGCAAGGTCTTTACGAAAATAACGTTTGGCTCTGAGTCTGGCATATTGCTCTACAGGGACTAGTGTATCCCGACCACATGATGTGCACTCTTCTTCCCAAAGGGCGGTAAATTGTCCACAACGCTTACAGACTCTTAGCTTTTGGAAGGCGTACTCTGTGCGGGTAAATGGGCGAAATTGTACAGCTTGTTTGGAACTATTCATTGTGCTCACTTCTCCGGTTCAGCAGCGCTAGAAGCTCGGTGTCGATTTGTGTAATCGACGGGGCGCGTTTTTTATGTATATAGTAAATTAGTGATTTGATGGCGACAAAAAGAAACATAATCGCCAGACATCCGTATGAGATCATAGTGTATTTCCTCTTTCTACTTGGATTTTTACTTCAATATTTTACATGGGCGGGTTTCGCTATTGTTATTTTTGTCGTATAAAGGAGAAGGCTGGTGCCCGATTGCCCTTGTTGGGGTATAATTATATCATTACTGCAGGATATTGGTAAAATCTCGCGGTATAACAGGCTTTTGGGTTGGATTCAGACCATTCGGGCAGTATTTTCAGCTGGCGCTCATGTAAAACTCATTATAATTTAATAGTAGGGGAGTACAACTGTAATTTAGAATGAGAATTAACCGGCAAAGGGGTACAAGCGATGTTTAGTAGAGACAGAAAATGGTTTTTGGTCATCGGAATCATATGTACAATGATCATGACCTCGATTTTGGCATGGCAGCCACAGATGGCGAATGCCGCTTCACCCTCTGCTTCTAAGGTGGATGCGGTGCTGGTCGTCGATGTAAGTAATTCAATGAACACCAGTGATCCTGGGAAAATTGGCAATGAAGCTATGAAAATGTTCATTGATATGCTGTCGACGCAAAATGACAAGGTCGGGATTGTAGCGTATACGGATGTCGTACAGCGTGAGAAAGCCTTGCTTAATATTACATCCGAAGCGGATAAGCAGGAACTGAAGACGTTTATTGACGGACTGAACCGGGGGGCGTATACTGACACCTCCGTGGGTGTCAAGGAAGCAATCCGCATTTTGCAAGATGGTAAAACAGCTGGACATGCGCCTATGATCGTCATGCTGGCCGACGGTAACAACGATTTTAATAAGACGACAGGTAGAACCGAAAGCCAATCCGATCAGGATATGGCACAGGCTGTAGCCGAGGCTAAAAATAGCGGCGTTCCGATCTACACCATCGGCTTGAATGCAGATGGGAAGCTGAATAAAAACAAGCTCGCCGACATAGCGCAGCAAACGGGCGGCAAGTCCTTTATTACAAGCTCAGCGGATGACCTGCCGAACATTCTGAGTGAAATTTTCGCCAGCAATTTGAAGTTGAAAGTGGTGCCTTTGCAGTCCATTACGGCAAACGGCGACTATCAGGACGTAACGGTAACCGTACCGAACGATAGTGTGCTGGAGGCTAACATTTCGATCATGTCCTCGAAACCGGTGGATGCGAGACTGATAGACCCGTCGGGCAACAGCAAGCCGATTCCTTCGAGCGATGTGCTGCTGTCCAAGTCCAAAAGCTACTCACTGATTAAACTGCTCAAGCCTGCGGCTGGTGACTGGAAGCTCCAAGTCAAGGGAGTCCAGCAGGATCAGATTGATATTAATCTGGTATTTAACTATGATCTGGAGCTGAAAATGGACGCACCGCCCGCCAAATCATACAAAAAAGGCGATGCAGTTCAAATTCGTTCTTACCTGACGAGCAATAGCCAGCATCTTCAGGATCAGGAATTGTATGCGAATATGAATGCTGTTCTGAAGGTCAAGGATCTGGATTCCGGTACAACGAATGAGGTGCCGTTAACCAACGCAGGGGATTCTTTTACCGGTTCCTATACGATTCCAGATGAGCATGACTACGAACTAACCGTTAGAGCAGAGGAGAAGAGCTTCTACCGTGAAACACAGCCTGTAACCATTAGTGCTAAAGCAGGGGCGACGAGCGGTACAAATACGGGCACGACTCAGCCAACAACACCTGCTGAAAAGTCCAAGCTAATGCCACTCATTCTTTTAGGGCTGGGACTGCTCGTTCTGCTGGTTGCCGCATATTTCATCTGGAAGGCTATGAAAAAGGCCAACCGTGGTTTTGTCGGTCAAATCGTACTGGAAATCCGGGATGAGAACACTGGCGAAAAAACGTATCCGCAGTACAAGAAGCTGAACACCTTCCGGGGCAAATTTAATCTGCACCAGTTGCTGCAACTGGCACCGGAATTTGCTGGAACCGACAAGGTTGTGTTCACACCAGCCAATCAGGATCGTATCATTGTGCGCAGTACCTCCGAGATTACGATTGAAAAATCCGGGCGGGCTGTAGACACAGGCAACGGTCTTGAACTCAAAAACGGTGATCGTCTGACCATCCCGTTAGCCAGTGTGGACAAAACCATTTTGCTGGAATTTATTTCAGTAAACAGCTAAACGAACCCTTAGGAGGTCATATCTATGAAACCAGTAGTTAGAGAGCATATCCAACAATTAGACGTATCACTCGGCGGGGGAATCGTAAGCGATAAGATCAGAGTGGATACTATTGATAATCCTATTTTAATTATCGGACTCGGAGGTACGGGAATTGATGCCCTTCTCCGCTTGAAATATCAAATTAACCGCAGATTCAAGCTTCCAGCAGATCCGATCTCCAAGAAAAAGAGCGATAAACCGGACAATGTGGAATTTCTCGCTTTTGAAACGAATGAACAAGACCGCAACAAAAAATACAAGGGGATTGGTTTGGACCCCATCAATGAGTTTGTATTGCTGTCCAATGCGGAAATCGGCGGATTGCTGCAAAACCGTAGCATTCTAGAGCCGTACATTACCGATTGGCTGTCTCCAGAGCTGAGCATTACCGATGGTATGAACGGGGCGGCAGGGGTACGTCAGGCAGGACGATTACTGCTGTTCACCAAAATTAATCAGGTCGTTCAAAGCATTGACAAAAAAATCAAAACCTTGTCTGAGGGCACCAATAAGAAGCTTATGGTGTTCCTGCTGTCCGGTTTGTCCGGCGGTACAGGAAGCGGTACTTTCCTCGATATCTCATATATCGTCCGAGGAATTATTGAGCGCGATTATGGCTCTGCAGGTGTAGACCGTGTAAATACATTAGGGTATCTGTTTACACCGGATATCAATTTGGCGAACAAAAGCCTGAGCGAGCATACCCGTGAATATATTAAAAAGAACGGCTATGCTGCACTGAAAGAGCTGGACTACTGGATGAATGTAGACAGCCGTGGTGAACGCTTTAAGCAGCAGTACGGAAATATTTTGACCGTGAACTCGCCGCTTCCGCCGTTTAATCTGTGCCATCTCATTTCGGCCACGAATACGGAAGGCAAGCTATTGGAAAATGCTTATGATTACTGCATGAATGTCACCGCCGAAAACATCACCAACTTTATGGCGAGTGAGGAAAAACAATCCGGCGAAGAATTTGCCATTCATGACTATATCAGCAATATCCGTACCAACATCGCACAAATGAATAAGGCGCATCCAGCAAACTACGATTACAATATTATCGGGGCTTCCTCGGCGGTGCTGCCAATGGAGGAAATGACGACATATCTGGCTTATCGAATGTTTGGCAAAATGTCCAAAATGTTCGAGCAATCGCCAAATCAAGAGGATGTAGAGAAGTTTGCCCGCAAGCTGGGCGTGGATCTGGATAGCATGATCAAAAACTTTGAATCCCGTGTACCTGAGCCGCTTCCGGGCTTTGAAAACAGTGAACGGTTAAGTTATAGCAATGTCGTTAAAATGCAAGTTGTCAATATGGACACCGAGCTGGAGCAAACGTTCCTGACGCGTGCCCGCGAAGAGTATATCAAAGCGAAGAAGCAGCTTCCTGGTGAAATTACAGGACAGTTTACGGATCAAATTCGCCGGATGTTTCTGCATCCTGAGCAAGGACCGTTTTATGTATCCCGCATGATTTATACTGAAAAAGGATTTAGCTTGCTGAAAATGCTGCTTTCATATGTGGAGACGTTGCGTGAATCACTGCACCGTATTCCGACGGACATTGAATGGGCGCGTGAGCAGGCGAACGAAAAGTTGGGCGATGCCAAGAGCGCGTTTGTATCCAAGGATAAAAAGAAAAATGCGTACATTGAAGCGAAAATTAATGAATATTGGCTGCGTGCTGATGTGGAACGTACAGAGCAGCTCATTGAATTTTATGAAGACCTGTATGACCTGTTGAATAAGGAAAATAGCCGCATTTATAATGTATTTACTGAAATTTTGAACGCATTGAGCGCAATATTCGAGAAGAATGGTGATCTGCTGATTAACGGCGAGGAACAGTCCGATCACAAAGGTAACAAAACGTACTATTGGAATCTGGTAAGTGTACCGGATATTTCTGAAGTTGTGACCAAGCTGCTGGATAACCGCAACGGTGACGATTTGATTCGTGATTTTGCCCAAGAATTGCTCGAAAATTCAGATCAATGGGTGAAGGATCAGGATATGGACATCATCAGCTCAATCTCCAATTTCTTGACTGATAAGTTCGGTGATCTCATTACCCGTTCCATGGAGGATTTCCTCGTCATGAAATACGGGCAAGATGAAGCTATTGAAAAATTTGTGGAGCGCTACATTGCGAGCAAACTGGATGAGGAAGCTGTACCTGTGTTCCATCTGAGCAATAGCTCTGGCAACTTGTACTTCCCGTCTTGGGGATTCGTTTCGGTACCTGTACAGTCGCCTAATATCCTAAAAGGCGTTCGCAATTATCAAAATAATGCAATTGGAAAATCACACTTTACTATTAAAGAAAGTGAAGTTCGTAACCGGATTTTCTGGCTCAATACGCGTAATGGTGTTCCTCTGTTTGTATATACGCCGCTCAAAGTGTATGAAGAAAGCTATGAAAAAACGATTCTTGACCGCGAAGGTATTGGCCGCCATCTGGTGCAAACAGGCCAGAACAACTGGACTAATCTGCCGTCGCCGATTCCTGAAAAGTCATGGGGCGAAACTTACGTCAATTCGCGTGTGCAAGCATACAATGCACGCATTCGTAATGATTTTGACCGTGCCAAGTCACTTGGCGTGATTCGGGAAAAGGATGTCGATCAGAATACGAGCAGCCGCTTCACTGTAATCCGTTCACATGCGCTAGATCTGAATGCGATGCTGGCAGGCTACGATATGCGCTTGCAGGAATCCAAGCCGAATTTGGGTGAGGTAAAAAGAGCATGGTCTGAGTTGAAACGTGTACTGGCTGAAGGGCTGGAGCAGGCCGGAAGCAAGGACATCTTTGGCAGCATCAATGAAGAGATGGCGAAGGAAAACCTGATCCGTTCACCAGAGTTAACACAGGTGGTTCGTGAAGAACTGGTGAAATATACACAAATTGAAGCGAAAGCCGCTGAACTGGAAGCTTTGCTGGGTAAATATCAGGATGAAGAAAAATGGCTGGATCAGTTCATTCAGGCTCTCTATACGGACACGATTACGAAAAAAGGCGCTTTGTATGTCTATGATCGTGACGAAGAGGAAGAGGCTTGGGAGCCGTTTGCGAACGTCATGAAGAGCCGCAATTATGTGGAGTTTGAAGTGTTTACAAACTTCCGTGGTTTGGAAGAAAAGAAATTTGCAACTCTAATGCGCAAGGCGGATCGCCGTGATGCTGTATTGACTTCATCTGAGGATATTACACCATTGCTGGCAAAGCTGGATGAACTGGCTGCGACTTATACAGAGGCCCGTAATCAATTGGAATATGAAAAGGTGGAGCTGGCTAACGGAGCGGAACTTTATGCATTCTATGCTCAAATGGCTGGAAAATTAAACGACATCCGCAGAAAGTTGAAATAAAGTATGAGAGAGCAGCTGTTACGTTATGCGGCTGACTATGCAGCCGCAGAGGACCAATTAATCGGAAGCGGGGATGGACGCAGTAGCATCCATTTCCCGTCCGTGTTTCTTTTTATCGGGGATCGCATGAACCCGGTGATGAACACCATTGCAGATATCAACCGAACCAAGTGGGATAACAGCACGGGAGTAACATATATTCAGATTCGCTCGCAGGAAGAACATGCGGCTGTAGATCGTTCGGTGGATGCTATTGTTCATACGATAGCGGTACCGGAGGAAAGTGGCCACCAAACGATACGCCGTGACTTACACCAAGCCTTTTATACACATGAATCGCAGCTAATTGAGCTTAACACCGCGTTGCGCCGGGCTAGTGGACATCTGGCAGATTACGGTCGGTTGTATTCTTCGTTCGAGCGTGTCCATTTGTCGATCTTGACAACAGCGGATGACCCCATGAACGTATTAATCCCTGAAGTTACGCTGTTGGCGGAGTATATTTTTGCGCAGTCTTTTAAATCGGTACAAATGGATCTGTATGTGTTGGTGAATGAAAGCGATCAGACTGCCCAATTTGGCTACAGTAGTGCAACGTCCGTTGCTTTCATGCGAGAGCTGGACTATATCCAGAGTCCGGAGTATACGTTTACGGCACCGCTTCATATGACCGAGGACAAATTGACCATTCCGGTATCCCATGCTCCATCGCCGTTGTTCGATCTCGTCTATGTGCTGTCCGACAAGAACGAACGCGGCGTAACGGTGCCGAATAGTCTGCGAGAAAGCTGTGACATCATTTGCCACATTCAGCTTCTTAAAAACCGTTATCAGGCAGGAGATTCCTATCGGTCACAGGATGGGGGATACAACAATACATCGTTTAAAAACAACATCATGACGGAATCCGGGCGGCAGGGTTATGTGTCGGCTGGATTTTCCCGAGTCAACCGCCCTAACCAGTCAATCGCACTTACGGTGCTGTATCACTTTTATGTGAAGCTGTTAGAGCGTATGAGAACAGAGCAGGAGTGGGACATACGCGATAAGCTGAATTATTTTGGTTTAGATGCTGCTGAGCGCGGTCGCACGCGAAATGATCTAGTTCCTGGTAATGAAGCGATCACGGACATGAGTGCACTGATGACCAGCGGAGCCAGCTACGGCTCGTTGAAGCGAATGACATTACGTGAGGCGGAGGAAGCCTTGTTTGGTCAGGGCTGCGAAGCCTTTTTCCGTGATAATTGTGAACGGATTGTGCACAAACGGTTGGGAGATTTTCAGGCGGAATCAGGTCTGCAGTTGGCTGTGAATGCAGCTGCCAAGGAATATCCTGAAATCGGATTTTTCGAGCTGACAGACTGGACGGATGAAAATAAAACAGGGAATGTGCTTACGGCTGTTCGGGGGCTGATTCGGGATACGTCCAATGACTTGCAGATTAGTGCCGCTGAACTGGATACCCTGTATAACGGGCGGGTGGAGGACCAGCCTTTTCAACGACTACCACTCATGGATAAGCATAATGTGCGCAGCTTGATCCGTTACCTGACCGAGACAGTTTACGGGCACAAGCTGCACATGCTGCGGATTCAAGCGGATTTGGAGTTACTTCGCCGCTATGAACTGGCACTAGAGAAATGGCATGCACAAGCGAAGCATATTACAGTACAGCTTGCCAGCCTGGAGCGTGAACTGCATCAAGCTGCAACGGACAGTATTCGGCAGGCCGACAGTTACACAGGTCAAAACCTGTTCGAGTATTACGAGCGTGTGACAGAGGATGTCATGCGCGAGCTGGAAAGCAAGCGGGGAAAATCTATATTCTTTGATACCCGGCATATGGGGCCTGTATCCGGATTGCTGGACGGGGGTCTGTCCGCATTGGTGGATCGACTTACGCAGACCTGTCGTACCTTGATTCTCAGTTCACAGCCGTTTAATCAGACCTTCGAAGAAGAATTATTGCGGCGTGCGAATGTAGCTGCTGCATATGAAAATCGGCTGGTCGTTCCGAAGGATGAGCTGTTTAGAAAACTGTATCAAACGTTAGAGGAACATGGCGGAATTAACGTACGTTTGCTCGACTATACCCATGAGCATCGGTATGAAGAAAAGTACTTCTTTGGTGACTACGAAGGCGAATTTCTTCCTTATGCGATGGATGTGGACATTACTTCGCGTATTTACAAACTGGGTTTTGTGCATGAGCGTCGCAGTAGCGGGGTGGAAAAACTGCATTTGATGGGCGGCTTCCATCTGGAGGATCTGATGGTTTACCGCAACGGCAAAACGTATTATGAGACATATACTGCGAATGGTTTCGTGTTTCACGGAATCGACGTGGACCGGTTGCCGGAATTGCGGTAGCCACATATTCATCCTACTTTATTGATGGAAGGAAGCAACGATTCTTATGAAGCAGCGTAAATTTAACGTTCTCCTATTACTGTTCGGCTTGCTGGGCGCTGTAGTAGGCTTCATCTTGGGAGAGCTTATTCTTCACAAATTGATAGGGCACTGGCCGCATATCGTCGTGATCGGGCTGTATTTTGGCATCATGGCCCTGTGCATTGGCCTAGGCTGTCTGATTGGCGAACTGATTTCGCCACAGTTAAATGGACATTCATGGCGGCAGCGCTACTCCGGGTTATCCTGGAAGTTACTGGTGCCTGCTACGTTGGTGATGTTGTTCGTGGCAGGTCTGCTATTGGAGTTGGGCTATCAGGTTAACCCTGAAGGGCGCAAGAGCGTACAGGACCTCGTACTTGTGATTGATAATTCCGGAAGTATGCAACAAACAGATCCTGATAATGAACGCCTAACGGCTGCCAAGAGTCTGATTGCCCAAATGGATGGAGACAAGCGGGTAGCCATTGTTTCATTTGAATCTGCTGCGCAGTTGGTTCAGCCATTTACTCCCATTGGCACAGATGCAGAGAAGCAAGCGGTATATTCTAAAATCGATAGTATGCAAACTATAATGTCAGGCGGTACAGAGATCGGGCTTGCTTTGGACGAGACGATCAAGGAGATTGAAACCCAAGGCAATGCGGAAAAAGGTTCTCTCGTTATTATGCTCTCTGATGGTTTTAGCGATCTGGATACCCAGACAGCATTGGCTCCTTATATCGCCCGCCAGATTCCGATTAATACGATCGGGCTGAAACTGGCAGAGTCGGATGGTATAGCCTTATTGCAAAATATTGCTAACCTGACAGGTGGAACTTATTCTAATGTAGCCAATGCCCAAGGACTTACTCAGGCGTTCGGTAAAATATATAACAAAATCGGTGATCGCACACTGGTAACGGAGCGGACAGGTGAATATGCCGACAGTCTGTATTTTGCCATTTATCGTGTAACGGCTCTGGTCATTATCGGCGCTCTATTGGGATTAGCTCTTGGGCTGATGTTCGATAACCGTTTTCTTGCACGGAATTTCGCCATTGGTGGAGTCCCGGCAGGCTTGCTCGCTGGCTTTATTTTGGAAAAAGGATTATCTGGATCGCCTATAGGCGACTTGATGATTCGTTTGTTGGCAGCGCTCGTACTGGCAGCCCTTATTGCTGTCTTTTCGCTTGTTCTGCCGATTGCGGAAAATACTCGCCGATCTTCCGGTGGAGGAAGTCAGGGTGAGTCGTCAGGACGCCGAAGAGGGGCACCGGAAGCCCCGACGCGCAATCGACGCAGCAGTGGATTTTAGAACGGGAGGCTGGAACTTATGCAGTATAGGGAAGCACAGCCCGGTGATCCTATTATTTCGGAGCTGAGCCACAAAATTGATGACAACCGGGTTGTGTTACGCTGGCAGTGGCCTGAGGGCGCAGCCGTGGTATATATTGCGAAGCAATCAGCCGATGCAGGTGTGAATGGGCAAAATAAAGGTGAAGTTTTACCGCCTTTTTCAAGCCTAAAACTTTTTACACGCGAGGAGTATAAGGCTGCTGGCAGCTATCGTGACCGAATTGAAGGCATTGGACGCGTGCGGTATACCGTGTATCCGGCTGTTCGGGAGGATGGAGACACTTACGTGATCCGTCAGCAAGACGGAGCCAACCAACTGGAGTTGAGCACCGGAAGGGCTAAAATCAGATATGCGGTTCACCATAAAAAAGGCTGGTTTCGCAGCCGCAAAACCGTCCAAATTCAGGTGACAGCCGAAGTTCCTGTCCCGCAGGAGGCGCTTTGCTACGTGAAGAAGCGTGGGGGCTATCCCGCAGATCGGGACGATGGAACCTTGTATCCGTTCACAGCACCTTTTGTTGCGGGACGGAATGTTTTACCCGCTGTTGAAGTGGGGGGAGATGAATATGTGCGGCTGTTTTTTACGGACGGCCAGAAATATGGCACGGTATATGAATTAGTTCCTGAATGAAAGGAGGCCGCAACCGATGAGTTTTCTTAGCAATTTATTCAGAAGAAAGCCACAGGCAGCGCCAAGGCCGTTATTTTATGATATTGTGTGCCCTTATTGCTTTAGTAAATTCTCCCCGGAGGAAGTAGTATTCCGTGCTTCTCATCACCGTGAAGATGACGAGGACTACGCTTTGGGTGAAGATGAGCTGTTGAACAAATATCGGGAGCGTTTTGGCTTGGACAGTGTGCATGATATGGAGGCGATTTTACATCCCCTTGATGTTCCTGAGGAACATCGATTGTATTCTGATCATGTACTGACAGGACTGACCGACCGTTATGGCGAGCTGACGCGTCACCGACTGTGCCCGCACTGCCATAACGAGTTGCCCGTGACTGCGGGTAAGGTGCCTAGCAATATCATTTCGATTATTGGAGCTTCGCAGGCAGGGAAATCTGTTTATATGACCTCCCTGATTCACACGCTGCAACATGTTACGGCCGATCATTTTGACGCGGCTTGCATGCCACTCAATGCAGAGATCAGCCGAAAGTTCCGCACTATGTATGAGGAACCCTTATTTGAAAGAGGCGATCTGCTTACATCGACACAAAAAGAAAAGATGCAGGAGCCTTTTATCTTCCAGTTCGTATTTAAGGATGAGGAAAAGCCGCCACTGACGCTAGTGTTTTTTGATGTCGCCGGTGAGGGAATGGTAGATCAGGACTATCTGGGACTGCATGGACAGCATATTAAGAATTCTGCAGGTATTCTCTTTATGGTCGATCCACTACAAATCCGCTCTATTCGGGAGCGCATTAAGATTAACCTTGGCGATAAGCCGGGTGAGTGGGTCTCACAATATGATGAACCGCGTGACGTTGTACTTACGATGTTCGGTGATTTTATCGCCTATCAGGAAAAAGGGAAAACGGACATTCCGACCGCTGTCGTCCTGACCAAAAGTGATATGCTTACTGCGTTGGCAGATGAAGAAGGCACATACATCAAGACGAACAGCAATATTTTTAATCCGATGGAGCATCGCAAATATATGGATTTGGATGAGTTTGCGAACATTGATGGCGAAGTTCGGCGCTTCATCGAAAAGGTGGATAAACCGTTCAAGGGCACGATGGATGTATATTTTACGGATACGGCCTATTTCGCGGTTTCCGCGCTGGGTAGCAATCCGGTGGAGCAAAAGCTGCAAGGGTTGGTTAGTCCGATCCGTGTGGATGAGCCATTTATTTGGCTGCTTTATAAGTTGAAGTACATTGAGGGGAGAGAATCACAGTGAGTTATGCTACCTCTCATTTGATACAACAGCAGATGTACACACGGGAACGGCGTGGTATTTTCCGTTCTACGGAAGGCTTCGATACAGTGGCTAATTCCAAAGGATTGGATGCTTCTTTTATTAAAAAGGTGCTGCATCCCTTATGTGTATATGATGCGCCTGCTGCTTTGACGGCGCGCGGCGAGAAACAGGAAAGTGTCTATCCGGAAGCCATACATCTGGTACGGACGGAGTCCGGGGATGTAGTACTTGGCCGCAGTATTTATAAGGCTGCGGATTTTACTGGGCTACGAAGCGCCCTTTTCACGCACAACTATGTGATTCCAGCCGGACATGGTGAATCTCCGTCTGATTATAAGCAGTGGCTGAACACCTCCTTTGTTGATACTTATGATATTGAGCAGGGAACGGATTTGCCGGAATTGGAGCGTCTACCAGGTGGAAGTGTATTTCCGGCTGTTGACCCGTCTACAGTGCTGGCTCAATTGCAGCTGAGCGAAGAAGTGTTCAAACAGCTTTTATACGCAGTCATGATGTCCGCAGCGGGTCGCAAAAAGGTATACGTAGCGCTGAATGTTCCTGTAGAAGCGGTCGGATCTTCAGCCAAGCAACTGCTGGGTGTGTTATATGCAGCACTGCCTTATGCATTTCGCAACAGACTCGGATTTCTTACATATGCACAGGAACCAAACAGCAGAAAAGGCATTCACTTGATGTTTGTTGAGCCTTTTAGTTTGCGTCCCGGTGATCGGAATGTAGAAAAGGACTTTGTATTTGACCTGTCTAATCATAGTCGAATACTTAATGTGGATGCAGAGCAGGTGAGACAGCCGTATTTTGACTGGATCGTCCGTACGTTGTTGAATGGTGAGACGCCGGACGATTTCTTCAAATTTGCCGAGCAAATGCTGACAGGTATGGAGGCCGGGCGTGATTTGACGCCATCCAGCTATCATGAGCTAATTACGTTGTACAGAATTGAGCAGGGAGAGCGGGCATTATACAACGAACAACGAATCACTGTGTTACGAAGCCAGACTGATTATTTATCGCCACCCGATGCGCTGCCACGTAAAATGAGGCTGAATGATCTGTTTCTGTCGTTCTTTGATCATGAATTTGATCGGGTGAAGGATGGATATATTCCGGATGTAGGCCTGGTAGATAGTTTCAAGGACTATTATAAAGTTCATGCACGCAGCAGCGAAAATCGGTTGGTGGAATATTTAATCCGTTCGCTAAACAATGCTTATACTGCCAGAAATACGGAAGCAGTCACGTATATTTATCATACAATTGAAGAGAATCCATCATTAGGCAAGGCATATTTTACGAAAGTGTTGGGTAATCCGGCACTGACAAAAATGCTGTTCATTCCCTACATGGACAGTCAGATGAAAAGAACACCGGATGCCAAGGGGCTGCTGGCTGTTGTGCACGAATGGGGCAGTAGGTATATCGAAGTGTCGGCGAATGCCGATTTTCAGCTTTTGGCAGAATCTGCACTGATGGGCCGACTGCGTGCGGAAAGAAAACCAGTAGAGGCTGTGGCTGCCATTCACCAACGCTTGTGTCAATGGGACAGCAACTCTGCCGTAGGCAAACTGTCCCCGCTGGAGCAATCTGGATTGACAGAACGCTTGCAGGAAGCGTCGGATCGGTATTTACTTACCGAAGTAGAGCTAAAGGAAATATCACCCGATCAGGTCGTACAGATTCCTTTTTTCACACGGCCCGATTTGGTGCAGTGGGTTGGAAAGCTGCCTGCTCCTCTTAAGGGACAAGCTGTGCGATTAGTTGCGGCTTATGATTGGTTTAACACGGAGGACCCGGAACCGTCGGTGCTGGACGGTCTGGAGCCCGGCGAAGTAGAAAAGGTACAGGATTGGGCTTACAGCTGGCTGCCCCAGCAGCTTGCGGAAGGCCATTTTGCCCGTCTGTTGCCTGCCTTTTATCGTTCTGACGGGCCGGGAGAGGGAATATTGGATTTCGCTCGCCTGGTCAGTTCGATTCGCAAATGGGCAAAGGATAACGATACGATGTACCGCTTTATCCGATGGTCGGAGGAACACCCTGAGTTTGCTACTCCACGCGGCGGTTTTGAACCATCCTACAGACGTGCGCTACTTCTATTCTTCCAAAAGGAAGGACGAGAGGGACTGCATAAAAAAACGCTGTGGCGTCAATATTTTGAACCTGCAAAGCCTGTCTTTAAAAATTTCTATCTGGCAGCAAAGCGTGAGACGGACACGCCTCTGGTCAAAACGCTTCGTCGTTTCCGTAAAGGTGGGGTGATTTCCGGGATCGTGCTGATTGTCATTGCAGGTACGCTAGGCGGCCTGAAAGCAACCGGGGTGATCGGATCTGCTGACACACCTGCGCCTGTTGCCACTCCGAAGCCTGTACAACAACAGCCTGTAGAGCCTACAGTGCCCGTAAAAAAGGAGCCTACGGCGATAGTGACACATGTGCCTAATACCAAGTCCACTACGAAAATGGTCAAGCTGTTGTTTGCGTTTCAGACATCGACAGAGCAGGCAGAATTTAAGCCGAAGAAGCTCGTCATTGTCGGTGCGGATCAGCAGGAGCACTTATACGAAAATTTTACACTTGCTGAACAGAACGACAAGGAAGCAGCCAGTAAGGCGAACAATGATCCATCCGGTGATGTAAACACTGGGAGCGCCACTACAAAAAGCACGACAGCAGATGGACAATCCACGGACAATGGTTCCACAGCTCGTGGGGGTACATCCAGTGGAAAAAGTGGTGATCAATCTGGAGCAGTGACTGGCAACACGGACGGAGGCTTGACTTCGGAGATTACTACTGAGGGTAGTGGCAATGGAGCAAATACAGACACAGACACTGACACACCATCGGAGTATGATCTGAAGAAGTATCCTTATCGTACGCTATTGACCCTTTGGCAGCGGTTGGAACTGAATGATGCTAGCACGGTTACCGTTGATGGAGAAGAATATCCGCTAGTTCAAGTGAAAACTGCGGACTAAGCAACTATAAAACAGAAATGAATGATGACTGAAGTAAAAGACGGGTTTCCTTCAAAGGACTCGTCTTTTATTGTGCCTATATTTCCATAAAGGATGAATTTGTAATTCAAAATTAACCCTATCTAATAAAGCATCATGTTACGAAAGTATTGACACTAAGTAGACAGCTGATTAAAATTAGTTGGAATTCAAACTATTAAAATTAGATAGATATGGAGGTTCGTAGTGAGATGGGAAGCGAGGTGTATCCCGTTTGTCTTCCTTGGGAGGAAGAGAGCACGATGTATTTAATTAAATGGATTTTCACTACCGTCCGGCGCGAAATTGAAATAGCACTGCGCCCTTTGGGGCTCACCTCCCCACAATCGCAGACGCTCTATATACTGGCGATGTCGCCTGGAGTCACCAATACGGATTTGGAAAAGCTATTGCTTATTGATAAATCAAGCGTTACTAGCCTGGTTAACGGGATCGTTAAGAAAAACTGGGCAGTACGCAAAAGTCACCCGGAAGATGCACGCATGAAGCAAATCTATTTGACTGAGGAAGGCTTGAAGATTCACAAGGTAGCTGAACGTACTATTGAGGCAATTAAAAGCTCGGTAGGGGAAACGTTATCTGTCGGAGAATCGGAGACGCTGCGCGGCCTGCTTAAAAAAATTCTCCGCGACTACCACCCTGCGGACGCCCGTGCATGAGCGAATATATAGAGATTTTACCCGGATAGGGGTATTCAAAAGCAGTGAATTACGATCTTAGATAAGAGGTTTACAGGAGAGGGAGACAACCAAATGATAAATGAACAAACTTATCCGAATGCGGATAAGCTTATGCGTGTGCTAGCTTTCACACTTGTTTTTTCAGTGATGAACGCTTTTATGTTTAATGTCGTTATGCCTGTGATTCGAGAGGAGTTTCATATTAGTGCTTCCGATGTAAGTTGGTTGCTGACTGGCTATATGATCGTGTATGCGGTTGGCTCGGTGACCTACGGCAAATTGGCAGATAAATATCGTCTTAAGGATTTGCTGACGTTTGGGATTATCTTTTTTGCACTGGGTTCGCTTATTGGACTGTTGGCCAATCAATTTTGGATGCTCATTGTAGCTCGTTTGCTTCAGGCTGCAGGGGCTGCTGTTATTCCGGCCACTGCTATGATCGTCCCAGTCCGTTATTTCTCGGCTGAAAAAAGAGGACGTGCTTTGGGCGTCACAGCAATCGGCTTGGCGTTAGGTACTGCACTGGCTCCGATTATTTCCGGTTTGATCACAGGCTTTGCAAGCTGGCGTTTTTTGTTCGTCATTTCCATGCTGCCACTGATCGCATTGCCGTTCTTTCGTAAATATTTGGACGATCAGCGTGGAGAGGATCAGAAGTTCGATTTTCTTGGTGGATTATTGCTGGGTGGAACAGTAGCCTTCTTATTACTTTCGATTTCGCAAACCAATATGATGTTTTTTCTGGTCGGTATGGTGCTGTTTGCACTGTTTATATGGCGCATTAACACTGCACATGACCCATTCATCCAGCCGAAGCTGTTCCGTAACAAACAATATTCATACGGGCTCCTTATCGCTTTTTTAGGGACGGGGATTAGCTTTGGATTGCCGTACTTGGCACCGCAGTTTCTGAACAGTCTCAATCAGCTTACGCCCGCAATAATTGGACTGGTTATGTTTCCGGCTGCTATTGCTTCGGCTCTATTGGGTAAAAGAGGGGGGCGTTTGGCGGATAGCAAAGGAAATTCGTTTCTCGTCTATACAGCTGTATCGCTTTTGTTTATTTGTTTTATCAGCTTGTCTACGTTTGTGGGTGCGTCTCCGTATCTGATTTTGTTTTTGCTTATTTTCGGAAACGTAGGTCAGACCTTCATGCAAATTGCCATGTCCAACACGATTTCTCGTACCTTGTCGAAAGACCAGATTGGTGTTGGAATGGGGCTGCTATCTCTGCTGAATTTCATTGCCGGAGCGATTACGACAAGTATCTTGGGCAAAACGCTAGATAGTTCGTCGTCCTTTCATCTGAATCCTGTCGTATCTAATGTGCAGGTGTTCAACTTTAGCAATATTTTTACGGTGCTTGCACTGATTGCGCTTGTGACGATGGGACTTTATGCGTTGCAATTCCGAAGGGGTCCACGCGGTAATACGCCTGCTGTTGAACAAGGATAAACATTTGATGTAACCTCATGCCAAAACAAGGGTATAATATAGAAGGAAAAGTTCATCTATGGAAGGACGGAGTGTCCGGCATGACAAGAAACCTTCAATATGTACCCTATGGTTATGAGCCTCCGATCGAGACGCATAAAGGGACCATGGTCTACTATGATACGTTCGAGCAGATTACAGCCAGAGAGCTGGAGCTTTTTGCCGAAACGGGGGCTGCATTATCTTTTACAAAGCTGGTGCTGTATCCGCTGCATGAAGAAACCGTCAGAAGAATGTGGAAGCAGCCGGTACGTTCGTATTACAAGCGGGTGGACGAGCTGGGAGAGTGGCAGCGGGAGCAGGCTTTGAGTGCTGTTGTCATTGAGAGCTGGGAAGGTAAGCGTAAAAAGTATACGCCGATTGAAGCAGCTATTCGTTTTTTGGCGGAAAAGTATACGACCCCACTTTTTTTGTACATGAGTCCTGAAATGGCAAATTTGTGCGCTTCCTATGCATCGTTTGGAGAATGGATTAGAAATGTCAGATTGGTGCTTTCGAGCGAACCACTACAACTTCATCCGAAGCTTGCACAGTACCGTAATCGCTGGAACACGGTAGAAGAAGCGATAAACCGTGACTCTAAGGTTGACAAAGCGGAGCATGAATTATAGAATAAAAATAATCGTAAAAATTACTATTGTAATTGTATACCATGTATTCCAATTAAGGAGGAAGAGAAATGCGCGTAATTGTTACCTTGGCATGCACCGAATCCGGTGACCGCAACTATACAACAACTAAGAACAAAAGAAATCATCCGGACCGTCTTGAAATGAAAAAATACTCTCCGCGTCTGAAAAAGTACACGATCCATCGTGAAACTAGATAATTTGAGGCCTGCTGTATAGCAACCTGAATTATCCTGCTTCCTGAGCGAAGCCTGTTAAGTTTGCAAAAGCCTGCGTTATGGAACCGGCGAAAACTTGAATTAGTCCAGTGGACAGAGCGTCTAAAGTTAAAGCTTGCATCTAAGAGAACGGCTTTTTTTCACGGCTGTATGATAGATGCTGAGCTACATGGCACGCTTTGCCTTTTGAATCGAAAGCACGTGGCTACCGACTTCTCCTGTGCTGGTGTCAGCATTTGGGACGAGCCGGAGGACCATTCACTATATGCTTATATAACGATGAAGGCTGACGAAAGATCCGGAGCGTTCGTGCAATGGGCGATGCGATATATGCGGCATCGTTTGCTTGTCGTTTACGAGCTTGAGCGCCAACCGTTAAGGTCTGTCGTCTTTTTTTCTGGGACATAACCGTTCCTTTTGCCAACTGATGGAGTATTGCGCCAGTACGTTTGAGGTTGAAACTAAAACTACATGAAAGATTAGGTGAAACTAATGAAAAAAGATATTCATCCAACATTGAACAAAGTTATCTTTTTGGACCCTAGCTGTGGATTTACTTTCCTGAGTGCTTCCACTAAATATTCGCAAGAAACGATGGAATGGGAAGATGGTAACACATACCCAGTTATCCGTGTAGATACTAGCTCCGCTTCCCACCCGTTCTTCACTGGTAAACAAAGAAACGTGGATATCGGTGGCCGTGTGGATCGCTTTAACAAAAAATATAACCTTAAGTAAGAACAGTCGAGCGTTGTGTTCATGGATTATGCTTATAATCCGTGAACATCGCTTTTTAAAAAACCTCCTGCATCTGCAGGAGGTTTTTTTGTCTTAATTTAGACCTGTTATTTATAGCGAAATGAAGCACTGTTCCCATTGGTCGGTAATGGATGCTTTGTCGAGCTGCTCCCCAATGAGCGTGACATATCCCTGACTCACGGGAAGTGCAGTAGGCTGCCACTCCAAGTGATTTCCTGAAAATTGCAAAAGCATTGTCCCTTCCTGAGGAAGCACGCAATAACCTTTCGCTCGAAGCAGAGAGGAGCCTAGCCCTGTCAGAAAGCGCTCCAATCGTTGTTTTTCGAGTGGCTGAGGAGAATATTGATGCAGCGTTAAGCTCTCCAAATGGGAAAACGAGTGGGTCTGGTTGGGATCGTGGCTGTGGCTATGACTGTGTGCAGAAATAACTTTGAACGGCGTACTTATAGAGGTAATACTGGGTCGTCCGGAACTTTTGACGGGAATGGGGACAGACAGTGCATCTGCATCAGTGGGCTGGACCTGTGCAGGTGCTGGTTGAGGTGTCTGTACAGGTTTCGCGGCAACGGATGTGGAGGCCAGAACAGGCTCTAGCAGTGGTTCAAGGTCAACCCGGCTATATTCAGTAGTTTGCAGCTTGGCCGTATCGTTGAGCTTGCGGATGCTTTTGACGACCCTCGTCACTTCACGGCTGCTTGCTGCATCCGTCTTGTTCACCACAATGAAGTTTGCGGTGCGCAGTTGTCCGTGCAGGGTGCGAACCAGTTCTTTATCAGCCGTAAAACGGCTATTGTATTCATGGAACAGCTCAGCATCCACAACACTGATGCTGTGAACCAGATAAAGCTGATCTGCCAGTAGAGGGGAGCGAAGCTCCTCCAGTACTTGTTCGGGGTTGGCTACCCCGGTGGTCTCCATGAAGATCAGATCTGGCTCCTGGCTGAGCAGGGTATGCAAAGCCCCTGCCAGTTCATTTCTTTTGCTGCAACAAATGCAGCCTTCTAGCAATCCTTCTACTGTTACGTCAGGCATTTCCTCTGAAATTATAGCGCTGTCTACATTATATTCACCCATTTCGTTCATTAAAACAACAGCACGAAGGGGAATTTGGCGGGTATGGGCTAACAGGCGCAAAAGCAGTGTTGTTTTGCCGCTTCCAAGAAAACCACTGATTAAAATAACAGGAACTTTGTTCATCATTTTTCCTCCTTGGCGGGGTTAGTGTGTTGTGTTCAAGCGATCAAAGGTAGCTACCGAGTCTGCTTGGGTATAGACATAAGGGGATTCTGGCTGCTCGACAGCGGTTATTTTTTCGGATCGAATTTCAAGTACGGGAGCGTTTCCCTTTTGTGCGGTATGCAGTGTTCCTTCAATGGTCACCCAGGTATCCTTGTCAAAGGACGGGGCTTTCTGGGATTGGACGATGATCCCGAAGGGCATGGCATCGGCAGTACAGCACTTGACGAGGAATCTTCCTACTGCAAAAAGCCCTTTACCCGGCAGATTGTCGTCTTTATACACAAAGCCAGTCACCTGTACTTTTTTTCCTTCAAAAGCTTGTTTATATAATTCAATGGCTCCAATAGTTTCGGAAAAAATCTCTGGCTTGATCTGTATGATAGGTTGCTGATACAGGCGTTTCGCCAGTTCGGCGAATTCCACATTGTACTTATCAGGCGGAACGAACAGCTTATCCAGCGTTTCCTGACTCCATTTCCCCTCTGGAGGGGGCGAAGTGGGGACAGAAGATGCAGTTGATAAAAGGGAGGAGGTGGATGCTTTCGTGGTCTGTGTATCTGTTTTCCGTCGGATGTCCGGGTTGGGATACGTGAAGGACATGCCTTTTTTGGCGGCCATATCACTACCAAGTGCCTGATTGGGCAGCAAAGAACCGAATAGGAGCGGAATGAGCAGCATTCCATATACGAGTGTTTTTTTGAACCAGCTTTGCGGCAACGGGTGCTCACAATCACATACATCCTCACCGTCCCGCCCCCCAACGATTCCGTGCCATGCCATCGCCAATGCGATGAACAAGAGGGGTACAGGACAGAGTAGGAGTAGCTTTTGCATATGGGGAGCTAGGTAGTAATGAAGTGCATTCGTGCGGCTTAATGAGATGATGTATACAGCCAATCCGATCATGAGCAAGGAGCGAATGCCATATTGCCAGCGGATGCTAAAGGTTGAATTCACGTTTGTATTCACCTCCCCAATAACCATTCAGCAGCTATAGAACCCACTAGAACAAGTGAAACAATGAGCAAGGCCAGGATGGCGACAAATTTGGTGCGGAAGGTGCTTAGTAGCATGAGCGTGCCTTTGAAATCTAGCATCGGACCAAGTACAAGAAAGGCCGCCAGTGGACCCAGTGTAAAGGTATGTGAAAAAGCAGTGGCTACAAAGGCATCAGAGGTGGAACACAGCGACAGTATGTAGGCAAAACCCATCATAAAGGCGTACGATCCGACCGTTCCTTCACTTAACGAAAGCATCTCATTACGTGGGATGAAGGTTTGGATGCAGGCTGTCAATAATGCGCCGATAATGAGATATTTACTCATGTCCAAAAACTCGTCCCCAGCATGTACAAAAAATCCCCGCCATGTGCGATTATGCCGATGAGTCTGATTGTTCTGCTTTTGCTGGTTAAAAGAGAGTAACGACCGTTTGAGCGGATGTACTCGCACAAAGGCATACACGATAAGTCCGATGATCGCGGAAACGGTAAAAGCCAAACCCGTTCGAACGGCAGTGACCTCGGGATGGGAAGGGAAAGCCATCATCGTCGCAGCCAGTACCACGGGATTGATAATGGGCCCGCTTAAAATAAAAGTGATACCCATATAGGCAGGCATTCCCTTGAGCATTAATTGGCGAACGACAGGGATCATGCCGCATTCACAGATGGGAAACAGTATACCTAGTAAGGAGGCCAGCAGGACACCCGGTACAGGATGTGCAGGCGCTATTTTGCGAATCCATGTCTCCGGTACAAGCCACTGCAAAAGGGATGAGACGAGCACACCGATAAGGAGAAACGGAACAGCTTCCAGAAAAATACCCATAAATACCGTTTTTAATGGCTGCAGCTGCCCCACATCTAACAAACGAAGCCACTGGGGAGATAGCGTGACAAGCACAGGGATGAGAAAGGCAAACGGAATCATAAAAGGCAGCATCTTCAACAGCGTACTGTTTTTCATTCCACGTCTCCTTGGGAATAAGGGTTCTTATCTACAGCCTATGCCTGTAAGGGGACAATCATGCCCGCCGGATTGTGTGTGAATCACCTCCCTATATTGACAAATCTGAGCATGCTCATATATATTTATACTCATTAATAGTAATTATTACGATTAAAATCCGATAAATGATTGCAAGAAGGAAATTTTTAAGGTACGATCCATATTAAATGTTGCAAAGACAAGGAGGGGTTATATGATACCGATTGTTGTTTTATCCGGTTTTTTGGGTAGCGGTAAAACCACTCTTCTTCAGCATGCGCTGGCTTACTACAAGGAAAAGGGTCTCAAGCCAGCCATTTTGATGAATGAGTTGGGTGATGTTAATCTGGACGGTAGTTTGGTGAATGGACAAGCACCCATGAAGGAAATGCTCAGTGGCTGTATATGCTGTACCATTCGCGGGGACTTGGGCGTCGAGCTCATGAATCTTGCTGAGGAATATAAGCCGGACGTGATTATTGTAGAATGTACCGGAGTGGCTAACCCGATGGAGATTGTAGATGCAGTGACAGACGCCTCAATTTATTCTACTATGATATTACAATCCGTTATCACGGTCATAGACGCGCGTCAATTTTTGGATTTTGCCTCGGGGAACGAGAGAAGCAAATCGCTTCGTTTGATGCAGGATCAGCTTCGATGCGCTTCCAAACTGATTATTAACAAGACCGATTTATTGGCTGCGGGCGAGTTACAGAAAGTACAGGCCCTCGTAAAAGAGTTAAATCCATATGTTTTGACTGTGAGCACGCAACGAAGTGACGTGGACGCTGGAATTTTTTTCTCCACTCAAGGAGAGGAGCGTATGGATGTTTCGCGACATAAGGAATCCGCAGTTGATATTGAGAGTGAACATCCTCATTTGGAAAATCATCTGCACACGTATGACCATGATGACCATACAGATCATCAGTCTCATGACCATGACCACGAACACGAACATGGGGAGCATTATCATTCCTACGACCATGTAGTTGTTCACACGCATTTTTTTGGACAACCTGTGCCACGCTACGAGTTTGAACAGTTGTTCCGCAGTTTGCCAGCTGAAATTTATCGGGCCAAAGGAATTGTGCGGTTTCTGGAATCAGAGGGTCAGATGATGTTTCAATTTGCCTATCGGGAGCTGGAAATCATTCCGATCCGCCCGCAAAAGCCAGTGAACGATGTAGCGGTTGTCATGGGTGAGAATTTCTCTGCTTCCGAGATCGAGGAACAATTGAGAAAGCTGGAAGCGGCCGAAAAGCCATTGAGTAATTCATGACTTCGAGAACGAGTCACCTTAATCCATCAAGACCTAATCCATCACAACATCATTCTCGTGCACACCTAGCGGGCAAGCCTACTTGGGGATTTACAACAATTCTGCTGCTGACTGCTGGGCTGTTGCTTTCGGTCACACTCGCGGTCATGCTGGGCCCTGTAGCTGTCGCACCGGGGACGATATGGCGAATTGCACTGTCCCATCTTCCCTGGCTGGACCAGTGGATACCCGTGACATGGACCAAGCCTGAGCAATATATCGTTTGGGAAATCCGCTTTCCACGCGTGTTGTTAGGTGTCATCGTAGGAGCAGGACTAGCTGTTACAGGGGCGACTATACAGGCATTAATTCGTAATTCGTTAGCGGATCCCTATATTTTAGGTGTCTCGTCTGGGGCTTCGGTGACAGCCACATTGGTAATTGTGTTCGGAGCTTTCGGGTTTTTAGGACGACTTGCGCTGCCTTTATCTGCTTTTATAGGATCGTTAGCTGCAATGCTTATGGTGTTCGCGTTAGCCCGTGTAGCTGGGAGCATATCGACGACCCGCTTATTGCTGGCAGGGGTGGCGGTGTCTATGATGCTGTCGGCTGTGACTAGCTTTATCGTGACGATGGCCCCGAATGAAAAAGGCATTCGTGACGCGATGTATTGGATGATGGGAAGTCTGGCAGGTGCTCAATGGGACACGCTTTTCATTCCAAGCCTTATTGTAGTCGTTGGAACGGCTGTGCTTCTGACCCGATACCGGTCGCTGAATGCTTTGCTAACGGGTGAAGAGACCGCAGTAACGCTTGGTGTGAACGTACAGGCGTTCCGCGTATTACTGGTTGTGGTGGCGTCTCTTTTAACCGGGGCAGTCGTATCCGTTAGTGGCTCGATTGGCTTTGTCGGACTAATGATTCCGCACATCGTTAGGCTGGTAGTGGGATCAGATCATCGGCGTGTACTGCCCGTCAGCCTGTTGGCGGGAGCTATTTTTGTCGTGTGGGCTGATGTATGTGCCCGGCTTGTGCTGGCTCCACAGGAGCTACCGATTGGTATTGTGACGGCTGTGTGCGGAGGACCTTTTTTTGTGTGGCTGCTGCGTCGTAGTTCCTACTCGTTTGGAGGCGAAAAATGAATATAGAAGTCGAATGCGTGACCTTCAGTATTCACGACAAACGGCTGATCGACGGCATCTGTCTCCAGGTAAAAGCAGGGGAGCTAGTCGGATTGATCGGTCCGAATGGCAGCGGGAAATCAACGTTGCTCAAAAATATGTATCGTGTGCTAAAGCCTGATAGTGGTGTAGTTACGTTGGATGGCCAGGATATGCTGCGGATGAAGTATAAAGAGACGGCCCGACAAATGGCAGTGGTGAGTCAGGATGCGCCGCAAACGTTTGATTTCTCAGTACGGGACATCGTCCTGATGGGTCGCCATCCGCATAAGAAACTGTTGGAAGCAGATACTGTCGTCGATCATGAACTGGTCGAGCAGGCGCTGGAGCGGGTAGGCATGAATGCTCAGGCAGATCAGGGCTTTGCCACCTTGTCTGGCGGCGAAAAGCAACGGGTATTGATCGCCAGAGCTTTGGCCGGGCAGGCGAAATTTCTTGTTTTGGATGAGCCGACGAATCATCTGGACATCCGGTATCAGCTGCAAATTCTGGATTTGGTCAAAACACTTCGGATAACTACGCTAGCTGCACTGCATGATTTGAATTTAGCGGCATTTTATTGTGATCGAATGTATGTATTAAAAGAAGGCAAAGTGGTAGCCTCCGGCATAACAGAGGATGTGCTTCAGCCAGACCTGCTGTGGAGTGTATTCGGGGTCGAGACAGAAATCTGCATTCATCCAAAAACCGGAAAGCCGAATATTACCTTCTTACCGGATTCTCTCAGGAGAGGAGGCCATCCATGATGTTAACAGAAAAGGCGATACGATGAGGTAAGATTAACTACAAATAAAAGAGGAGACGGTACATATGAAAAGATATAGCAGGCCCGCGTTACCGCTGGTTATGCTCGCTTTGGCAATGATGCTGTTTTTATCAGCCTGTGCAGCAGGAAACACGGCCCAAACAAGCGATCCATCCGCAAACGGGCAGCAACCTGCCGCATCCCAATCAGCAACCAAGGAGACGTCGGTAGAGCTTGAGAACATGGGCGTTAAAATGGCATTTCCCGAGGCGCCTAAACGCGCGGTTACACTGAACCAGCACGCGACTGAGGTTATGCTGGCTCTTGGACTGGAATCCTCTATGGTAGGAACTGCGTATTTGGATGATCAGATTTTGCCAAAATATAAGGCTCAATATGACAAAATCCCGGTACTGGCCGAACAATATCCGTCCAAAGAGGTGTTTATGGCCGCTGCACCGGATTTTGCCTATGCGGGCTGGAAGAGTGCCTTTAATGATAAAAATCTGGGTTCCCGTGAGGAGCTAGCCAAACAAGGGGTGCTGACCTATATACAGGAGTCCTCAAATAAGTCGGGCCCCACATTAGAAGATGTATATCAGGATATACTAAATATTGGGCGTATTTTTAGGGTTGAGGAGCGTGCAGAAAAGCTGGTAAATGAAATGCGTGAACAAGTGCAGTCCATTCAGACTCAAATTGGTGTTGTTGAACAGGCACCCAAGGTGTTTGTTTATGACAGCGGAGAAGACAAGCCCTTTACGGCTGCCAACAATTATCTAACGTCTTTGATTGAAAGTGTGAAGGCGAAAAATATTTTTGATGATATCGACAAAAGTTTTACTGAGGTAAGCTGGGAAGAGGTTGTGAACCGTAATCCTGACGTCATTGTCATTCTCGACTATGGAGATACTTCACTGGCGGATAAAGAGAAGCTACTCCTGAGCAAGCCTGCATTAGCTGGTGTGGAAGCGATCAAAAATAAACGCTTTATAGTCCTGCCATTGTCCGCGGCGGCTGAAGGCGTGCGTGCACCAATTGCACTGAAAACCTTGGCTGCAGGCTTGTACCCGGACAAAGTGAAGTAAACAAACAAAAGAGTTGCCAAATCATTGACGAACCTTGCCTAAACTGTTAAACTTGCTAATGCGTAAAGGTTACGTTTATCAAACGCTTATTTTTTTATCACCAAATCGTAATAATTACGGTAGATGGTTTAATGATCATAAACGACCTGGAGAATCTGCGCAAAGGATGATTGCTCAGATGGCTCCAGGCTTTTTAAAGGAAAAGGAGATTTGCGTCATGTTATTGGCCTCATTGGAACAGGTCACATTTGGCTACGGAGATGTTCCTAACTTGGTGGATGCCAATGTTGAAATTTTTTCGGGAGAATTTGTAGCCATTACCGGACCGAATGGTGCTTCCAAGTCAACCATGCTCAAACTGTTGCTCGGCTTGCTTCAGCCTTGGAAGGGCAAGGTGTTCATGTCTAATCGTACAGGTGAAGGCAAAAAGCTCGTTGTTGGATTTGTATCCCAACAAATTGCCGCCTTCAATGGCGGATTTCCAAGTACGATTTTGGAATTTGTCCGTTCAGGAAGATATACTCATGGCTCTTGGTTACGCCGTATGCGGTCTGAGGATCATGATCTGACGGAGCAGGCGCTGCGTCAGGTAGGCATGTGGGATTTGCGTCACCGTAAAATCGGCGAATTGTCCGGTGGACAGAAGCAACGTATTTGTGTGGCGAGAGCACTCGCTCAGGAATCCGATTTGCTCATTTTGGATGAGCCCACGACCGGCATGGATCAGGAAAGCCGCTACCACTTCTACGATCTGATGAATCAGCAGGTTAAGGAATATGGAAGAACCGTGGTCATGGTGACCCATGGACTATCGGAAGTACAACATTATCTGGATCGAATTATTGAGCTTGAAAGGAAGGAAGATGGCGGATGGAAATGCTGCACTACGACTTCATGCAGCGGGCATTTTGTGCCGGTGGGGTAATTGCACTGCTGGCCTCGGTGCTTGGAGTATACCTGATGCTGCGGCGTCAGGCTCTCATGGCGGACATGCTATCGCATGTATCGCTGGCAGGGGTGGCAGCGGGTGCCTATTTAGGCATTAACCCGACGATAACCGGATTTATTGTTGCCGTAATCGGCGCGATTATCGTTGAATACGTCCGCAGGTCTTATAAAACATATAGTGAGATATCTGTGGCTATTATTATGGTAGGTGGCCTCTCGACGGCCGTTATTTTAATGAATCTGAATCAGAGCATCAACAAAGGATTTTCCGCTTATTTATTTGGTTCGGTAGTAGCTGTCAATCAGACAGAGCTGATGTTGATGATCGTTGTGGCTGTCATCGGAGGTATTTTCTTTTTTGTATTCCGGCGTCCTTTGTATCAGATTACCTTTGATGAAGAAACGGCGAAGACCAACGGTCTTCCTGTCAAGTCCATCTCATTTGCATTTAGTATTTTAACAGGGATGATTGTAGCTGCTGCAATGCCGATTGTCGGTGTGCTGCTTGTCTCCTCACTCATCGTGCTCCCTGCAGCGCTGGCGATTCGAATTGCACCGAGCTTCGCGGCAGCCATCTGGATATCTATGGTCACTGCATTGATCGGCGTATTTATGGGTTTAACGGCATCGTATGAACTTAGTACACCCCCAGGGGGGACAATTGCCATGGTGCTGTTATTATTCCTGATTGTAGGAGCTGGTATACAAAAGCTGGTCCGCAAGCTGGGCAAGCAACAAGCTTCCCGACGGCAGAATGCGGCAGGTCAGTGAGTGTAATTACAGTGAGAATAACTAAAAAATCTAACGGATAAAGGAGTAATGAATATGAATACATGGTTCAAAAAATCATTTGTATTGTCTGCGGGACTAGCACTTATTTTGTCTGGCTGCGGAGCCAAATCTGATAATACAGCTACAAACGCTTCCCAAACCGAGCCGAATGCGGCACAAACAGCAGACAAGCTGAATGTGGTCACCACTTTTTATCCAATGTATGAATTTACCAAGCAAGTTGCTGGAGACCATGCTAACGTAATCGCGTTGATTCCTGCTGGTGCTGAGCCGCATGACTGGGAACCGAGCGCCAAAGATATGGCACAGGTAAAGGATGCTGACGTGTTTGTTTATAACGGTATCGTCGAAGGCTGGGCAGAACAGGCTTTGAGTAGCACGTCCAATAATAAGCGTGTTGTAGTTGAAGCGAGCAAAGGGTTAAACCTGATGGAAGGCACCGCTGAGGAGGAAGAAGGAGAAGAAGCACATGCAGAGGAAGGCCATGATCACGATCATGTGATGGACCCTCATGTATGGCTTAATCCAGTCTTGGCCCAAAAAGAAGTGGAGTCCATTGAAGCAGGGCTTGTAGCAGCCGATCCAGCAAACAAAGCTGATTATGAGAAAAACGCTGATGCTTATATCGCCAAGCTGAAAGAGCTGGATACCGAGTTCAAAACAGGTCTGAAAGATGTAAAACGTAAAGACTTTATTACGCAGCATGCTGCTTTTGGTTATTTAGCTAAGCAATATGGTCTGACCCAAGTACCCATTGCCGGATTATCTCCAGAGCAAGAGCCTACACCGGACAAGCTGGCGGGTATTATCAAATTTGCTAAAGAAAATAATGTTAAAACGATTTTCTTCGAAACTCTTGTTGATCCGAAGGTCGCTGAGACCGTAGCTACTGAAATCGGTTCAAAAACCGATGTACTGAATCCGCTCGAAGGATTGACGGATGAAGACAAACAGAAGAACCTGGATTACCTTGGTGTGATGAAAAACAATCTGGAGGCTTTGAAAAAAGCTCTGAATGAATAAGAAATGCTAAACGAATAAGTTTATAAACTGACGTCGGAATGATACCGACGTCAGTTTTTTTATAACTATCCAAGAAGATTGTGCTTTTATGGCTAGTGCTCAAGATACAGTAGATATATAGTCCTTTGTAATTTGCTTTTCAGAAATGATTTACGTCATTGTGAAACGTTTTTTTGAAAACTAATTCTGTAGTAGCTAGTTTCAAATTTCTTTTATAATTCATTGGTAGCGTTTTTATTTTTACAGATTCTTTCTATTAATTTTACCAGTTTTTTCACCGATATTGAAGTTTGGGCGTGCATATCATTTGACAACGGATTGGAGAGATTAATTTGGCAGCAGTTATAGTAGTGGATGATTCTTTGTTTATGCGTTCTGTACTTAAAGATATTCTTTTGGATTTAGGTCACGCTGTTATTGCGGAAGCAGAAAACGGGTATGATGCTGTTTTGAAATACGCACACTTTCGTCCCGATTTAATCACCATGGATATTAATATGCCTAAGATGGACGGGCTTGAGGCTGTTAAAAAGATCATAGAACTTGATCCCCAAGCCAACATTTTGATGTGTTCTGCTTTGGGGCAGCAGGAAGCGATTATAAAAGCATTTCAGGCAGGTGCAAAAGACTTTATTGTTAAGCCATTTGAGATGGAAAGGGTCGTGAATGCAGTCACAAAATTGCTTGATAGTTAATGAATCAAGATTTTTAATACATAATTATTGAACATGTAGAAGCAGGAATTCCATGCTTATTTTCACGAATATGGAGATGAATAGAATGAGCAATCGAGTGTTGTCTCAAAAAGTATTTATAGACGAACTGATCGCTACGATCAAGAAAGGAGGGCTTGTCCCTGTAAATTATGAACAACTCGTCAGCGAACAAAGAGAAAGAATGGATGCTCTTAACAATGAACTCACCCTTCGAATTGAGGGATTAGAGACAGATTTGATCTCTGCTTCGACATATTCCATTCCTTTTTCCAATGGCGAAATTATGTTTCTTGCTCGCTATATTGTACTCATTGGGGATCATACCGAGGGATACTTTGTGTTCTATCGAGCAGAAGACTGTGAAAGCCCAGAGGAATATCAGTTTTTAACAAGCTCTTATCAACTTCCCCATTTATTACTTGAATTATCTCTTTCTTTAAAAGAACATGGTACTAATGAGCCGCTTGATATTCTCACTTATTGGAATGGCCCTGTCCATCCTCTGAAAGATTTGAATAAAGAAGATATTAAGCTATCCACTTATGAATTTTAATTCCCTTGAGAGAGTCAAATCCCTCAGGGGATTTTTTTACATTGATAATCAAACGCATGTTCGCATATAATACAAACAAACGTTCTGATAAGGAGTGAAGGATCATGTTGGAAAAATACGTGGGGCAGATCGTGGAAATCGTGTATTTGGATCGGAAGGGCAAACTGTCTCATCGGCGTATCGAGGTGCATCGTGTGCAGAATGGCTTGATACGAGCCACCTGTTTACAGACAGGCCAGCCACGTGTTTTTCGATTAGATCATGTATTGGCATGGCATCCGGTAACCAGAACAGCATAGGAGGGGCTTACGATGGGGAAAAAGCTTGAAGGAAATGGCATATGGGAAAGCTCGCGCATGATTTTGCCTGAGCATCGGGAGGCATATTTAAGACTGATGAAGGAGCAAGGTAGGCGCGG
Organism: Paenibacillus sp. SEL3; assembly: GCF_054602585.1. NCBI lineage: Bacteria > Bacillati > Bacillota > Bacilli > Caryophanales > Paenibacillaceae > Paenibacillus > Paenibacillus sp. SEL3. The sequence continues at coordinate 5,620,906 of NZ_CM137725.1, forward strand.
CAAACCGACACTGGACGATCAGGAAATGCAGCAGATTGAACAGGCCATCATCGTATCCTATAACGAACGTAAGCCTATTACGCTAAAAGTGTTCAATCCATTTGATGATGAGGAGCTGCGTGGACTGGTCACGGTGATTAACACAAGTCGGCGAGAAGTGAAGCTGTCCCGTGGGGAAGAGGATTTTAGCTGGATTAAGTTGGAGGAAATTATCGAGGCGGATATATAAAAAACAGTCTGACTAAGTCGGAGTGCTTTTTACATTTGTCCCGCCGTTTTTTTAAAAATAAGATTGTAGCTCTATGAATTCATATTTAAAATAAAACTGTAATTGCAAAAAGGAGGAGTTCAATATGAAAATAAGTAAAAATAATGCTGAACATTATATATGGGGAGATCAATGTGATGGTTGGCGCTTAGTGAAAAATAAGGATTTGAGTATTATTCATGAGCGGATGCCCGGAAATACTCATGAGGTCAGACATTATCATCATCATGCACGCCAATTTTTCTTTATTTTATCAGGTACAGCGGTACTTGAAGTGGATGGTGAACAAATCCAATTAGGATCTCAGGAAGGGTGTGAGGTTCCTCCTATGGTACCTCATCAAATGTTTAATGAAACGAATGAGGATGTTGAATTTTTGGTTATCTCTCAGCCTGCGAGCAGAGGTGACCGGGTTCTGACCGAATAACTTAGAGTATAAAAATAAAACCAGCCTAGCACATATAAATTAAGTGCCGACTGGTTTTTTATCAATAAATGTCCTTAGCATCTGCTGGGAGAGCTTTTACGCGATGGAGATAGTTCGTAACACGTTGATCGTCCAGAGTCGGATATTCGTAACCATAATGGTTCGCTACTTCCAAGGCAACTTCTCTAAATAAATTTCCCATGATCAAAAGAGACTGCCACATATGTTCATAATCTGCATCCGCAAACGTTTGGATGTAGAGCGTCCAAAGTTCAGGCTCAAGATGGTTCTCGAAATATTTTCCCTGTTTACCCGGATCTGCAGTGAAGTCTGTTCGTATACCAATATGCCATTCCAGCATCAAGTGAAGCGCATCCCTTACAGGCCGATCTAGCATAAATTTGGCATAGGGCAGCTCCTGTCGCCATAATCCTTTAGCTACATAAGTACTGACCCACCAGAACTCGTTGCAGGAATTCGCATAGACTTGGGCAGTTGGAGGTATCGTCTTATAATCTTGAAGACTTGGCGGTAGGAAAGGCTCCACCAGTCCATCTTTATCCAGCAGCAGTACACTTAAGCTGTCTCGGGTCCAATTGGCGATGTTATTCGCAGGGTAGAGTGTAAGATCTATGCGATTGCCGTCCGTAAATAACATGAGAAAAACAAAGCGATCATGGGGCGTCGAAGTAGGTTCCATATGCTCATCGGGCGTCTGCATAATGATCAATTCACCAAAATGGTTGATCCAGCGACGTTCCTGAATAAAGCTGTCCATGGAAGATACGAGAAAGACGATATCAAAATCCTGAAAAACGTCTCGTGGAGCATGTGGATTAGCGCGTGAACCATTCATAATCACGGCACGCACCCGTTCGTCCTCTTGAGAAAATTGGAGAATGGTATGCAGCATCTCTTGTTCACTTCTCACTATAGTTGTCTCCACAAGCGGTATCGAAAGGAAAAAAACGTAGATAAGACAGCAGTAGAAATAATGGCCACCAGTTCAATGATCATCAAGAAAAACGACCTCCTGTAGTTCAGTTTATCTGGAAAAAGTCTCCTGTACTTACAATAGCCTATACACAGAAGCTATTCAACAGTGCAGCCGAGGCCATCTTTATTACCAAAAGTACACTTGACCGAATTGTATGTGTTATCCATAATGAAGCGGAGGCATCAAGTACAGACCATCTTAGAGCCTAATCCTCTAATACGTTTAAAGGAGTGATGATGTTTGAATACGAACAAACAAATCAAAAAGCTTATGAGAGGTTTATGTCTTTAGATGAATAAGAATCTCTCATAGGCTTATGGGAGGCAAAACAGACAAATGTGTGCTCATCACATGATTCAAGAAATGGAACTCGCGGAATCTTATTTTTATAAGGCATTCGGTCTTTTTGATACAATGAAGCATCACATATCGATTCAAGGTGTCATTAGCGGCATCATACCGGGTAGAATTTTTTTATCTAATGATGGGAATACCGCTGTATTGAGCAACCCCCAAGGCATTTTTCTGGGAGGAAGTCCGGACAATAAAGCCTTCTTTAAAGAAATCAACATGTTGCTTCAAGAAATCCTATTACCTCAACTTGCATTTAAAGGAAAATTAGACTATGTGCTATATTACCCGGCAGATGAGAAGTGGGAAGCTGCTCTTGAAACCGTGATGAAGGATGTACGGCCTATGAAGAGTGGCCGAATGACGTTTACTCAGCATTTAGACGGTATAGCTAGCCCGCTTGGGGAGGATATCGTAGCAATAGATCGTGAACTATTAAAGCAGCGGCATCTGGCGGGTCTTGAGGATATCATTCATGAGATCCTGGACGGTTGGCCCTCTCAAGCCGCTTATGAAAAAAATGGATTTGGATGCGCTGCCATTCAACATACGGAGGAAGGCCCGGCCATTGTCAGCTGGTGCTTGACCGATTGGGTCGTGGGTCAAGAGTGTGAGTTAGGCATTCAAACTGTTGCGAGCTATCAGAAAAAAGGATGGGCCCGAAAGGTAGCTCTCGGTGCGCTTTCTCTGGCCAAACAACGGGGGATCGACAGCGTCGGCTGGCAGTGCTGGTCCGATAATATAGCTTCTCAAAGAACAGCCTTATCTGTAGGGTTTACAGTGCTTGCGGATTTTCCGGTTCTGTTTGGATGGAATCTTCCCTTAAACAATCTTCTGGTGAACGGGAACTATTATATGCATGGCAATATAGAATATGGTGTAGCACCTGATTACGCCCGCTCAGCCTGGAGTTACGCACAAGCACTTGATCAAGGCTGAGATTGGAGTGGAGATGCGGGGCTATATTGGAATGCCGCCTGCATGTTTTATTTGACGGGTGAACAAAAACGCGCACGACATTATTATCAGAAGGCAATCGAGAAGGGATGGATCGACATCCATCAGCCACATTATCATGATTTTATTTATAAGGAAGCAAACAGCGAGCAGATTGCTCGTACTCTTGCTGAATCGATTGAATAAAAGGATAGAATGCAATAGAGGAAGGCCGCCATATCTGGTGGCCTATTTGAATAGTTTACGAATGGGCTCTACATCATAATCACTCGTAATTTTATAGGAAGTAACTTTATTTTTCGTTTTGGTTTCATCATATATTTCTATATAGTTTTGGTCATACAGTGTTATGCCAAATAAGTCCCTTTCGTTTTCGTGATCTACGAAAATACTGAGCATGTATACAGAATTAAGACCTTTATCTAATACACTGGATTTTCTTAATTTCATTTCAGCAAGAGCATTGAGGATACTTTGAATTTCATTTTTGTCTTTTACCAATTGGTCTGTATAGTCTGGCGATTTACTAATGAGAATAGTATTAATCTTGGCTGTATCCATGCGATCCAAAACGACTTTTCTAAAAGAGGTATCCAGATTTACGATATAAACCATTCCGATTATAGCTGCGATCAGAATGATTGCAGACTTAACGATGTAACGATTACGTCTTCTCATAGGCTATATCTCTCCATAGTTGTAGAGGTGATGAGCTTCAAGACTTGGTACCGACTGCAAGCATATGCGGGCTCATACCGATCACAGATTCCTGCTCTTCAACCTGCCGTGCTATATCCAGCAAACGGCTGCGATGGGAAGGAAACGCCCACTTTTCCTCAAATCCGGGTGCAATCCAGACGGGTCCTTCCACGCCCAGTACACGAGGCTTCGGCAATCCAGCCGCCTGCCAGTCTGCGCGCAAGGCATCCGGTGTATGAAAGTAGGGCCGTGTGATAAAAGAGGGATAGGCCGCCGGTCGTACATGCTGACCATCTGTCAGCTCCTGTCTGACCATATCCATGAACGCATCTTCCTCCACAATGGTATTGCGCTCGTCGTACGATAGCCCCCACAGTAGCGAGCCAAACCTGGAAATAGCTGAAGTAATCAGCGTTCCGCCCTTCTTTAAGACACGCGCCGCTTCTTGTAGTGCTTTTACTCGTTCCTTCTGTTCCGTTAAATGATATAAAGGTCCCATCAATAGCACGATGTCCGCGCTTTCATCTTTACGATGAAGATTTCTGGCATCCGCGGTTTCCAGCTTACTGATGATGGGGTTATTCAGTTGCTGCTGACGAGCGAATTCAATGGCTTGGGAAGATAGATCAAATAGATGAACTTCGTATCCCAGCTCCGCCAGCCACGAAGAATAGACCCCTACACCGCCGCCGATATCGTAAATAACATGAGTAGACTCGCTGAGATAACGTGAAATGATTTCTTTTGATCTTTCCAGTTCTATTTTTCCTATGCCTCGCTCTAACCTGCCTATTTCTGCACCGCCATCATAATAAGCCAGAATTTCATGCGTATCATTTTCAAGCATAGCGCACCTCATCTCAGGTGATTGGAATAATATAACATTATCACTTACATCATGAACAAGTCTACCGTATTTAGGATAAAGAAATCGTCGGAAGCATTGGGAAAGAAAAAGCTGTTCCCCAGTAGCTAGACCTACTTTTTGGGAACAACCCATATTTAAATGATGTTTGTTTCCAGCATCCCTTCGAGATCTTCTTTGGTGAGATGGTAGTGTGCATTACAAAAGTGGCAATGAGCTTCAGCTTGTCCATCGGTATGGATCATATCTTCTATTTCCTTATTCCCTAAGCTGATAATGGCATTGGTAACACGCTCTTCTGAGCAGGGACAATGAAATTGTACAGGCATGGTTTCCAGTATGTTCAGGTTGCTTTCTCCCAAAATCTGACCCAGAATCTGCTCTGGCGTAAGACCTTCCATGACCATTGCGGAGATGCTTGGAATGCTCTCAATGCGTCTCTCGATAAAACTGATAACTTCCTCCTGCGTATCTGGCATCAGCTGAATAATGAAACCTCCAGCCGCCTGAATAGAGTTATCCGGGTTAACAATAACTCCCGCTCCTACAGAAGAGGGGATTTGTTCGGATTGGACGAGATAAGATGTGAAATCCTCGCCCAACTCACCCGATATGAGAGGGATTTGTCCAACAAACGGGTGTTTTAAGCCGATATCTTTGGATACAATGAGCGCTCCATCTGTTCCTACAGCTCTGGCGACATCTAATTTCCCTATCTGATTAAGCTCAAAATGGGTTTGTGGATTTTTTACATAACCCCTAACTTCACCTTTGGAGTTGGTATCGACAAGAATAGTGCCGATAGGCCCGCCACCGTTGATTCTGATCGTCAGTTTATCCTCATCTTTAAGCATGGCTCCCAGCATGACGCCGACCGTCATAGAACGTCCCAATGCAGCCGATGCTGTGGGCCAGGTATAATGACGCCGTTGGGCTTCACTTACCGTTTCCGTTGTTCTCACGGCATAAGCCCGTACCTGATTATTGTAGGCAAGAGCTTTTACTAAGTAATCGTTCATGTTCATGTTCCTCTCTGATAATTAGTGTTCTTTACAAGACCATTTTTTCCTGAATCCAGTTCTCCAAAGAAGTAATTTTGGCATCATATCCTTCTTTAAAAAAGTCAGCGGATAGTGACGCGATGGTTTCCCTTTTCAGAACGGCCTTCCAGGAGGCTTCCGCTTCTTCCATCAAATTTGTCAGTAAACAACACTGATCGTCTTTCTTTAATTCAAGCATTTCGTTGTATATACCACTGGAAGAATAAAGGGTTTGTTGTCCCTCAATCGCTAGGTAAATATCAAATACCCGTATATCCTCAGGTTTTTTCTTTAATTTGAACCCGCCCTTGACACCAGGTACAGAAGTAATCAAATCGGAGCTAACCAATTTTCGTAACAGTTTATGAAAATAAGTAGGTGAAGCACCTAACTGCTGGCTAATGGCCTCCCCAGGTAAAACAGCTTTGTCCGGCAGCATCGTGAGTAGAAGAAGAGCGTAGACAGATTGTTCGACACCTGTTTTCATATGCACTAGCAATCACCTCAATATTTATAACCAGGCTAATGTGGATAACCATTATCCACATATTTGCATAATAGATGAGCTTATCATAAAAGTAAACTGATTTTTGATAAAAACTAAAAATTTAAATCATTTGCAATTCATAACGGGACACATTATTATAATTGACGTATCAATTGATAGGTCAAAGAATTAAGGCGTTGAGGGAAATACGTATAATAATATTTTGACAGGGGGTTTATATATAATGACTACGCGGAACGTTGCACTATCTATATTAGATCTTGCACCTGTCATTGAAGGCGGCACTCCTGCCGATTCCTTCCGCGACACGGTGGATCTTGCCCAGCATGCAGAACAATGGGGGTACCATCGGTACTGGCTAACGGAGCATCATAACATGCAGGCAGTTGCTAGTGCAGCTACGTCCGTGATTATCGGGCATGTAGCTGCACATACAAACAAGATTCGGGTCGGTTCAGGCGGTATTATGCTGGCGAACCATGCTCCACTCATGATTGCGGAGCAGTTTGGAACATTAGAGTCGCTCTATCCGGGACGAATTGATCTGGGACTTGGCCGTGCTCCAGGCACGGATCAACCCGCGATGAGGGCACTGCGGCGAGGGCTTCATAGTACTGGGGAAGATTTCCCCGAGCAATTGAATGAGCTGCGTTCTTACCTGAATCCAGCGCTAAGCGGAGCAGTTCCGGGAGTAAGAGCGGTTCCTGGAGAAGGGCTGGACATTCCCATCTGGTTACTGGGATCAAGCGGATTCAGCGCACAGCTGGCAGGTCAGCTTGGGTTGCCGTTCGCGTTCGCCAGCCACTTTGCCCCGGCTCATTTGCTACAGGCTTTAGAGTTGTATCATCGCAATTTTCGACCATCTAAAGCACTGGATAAGCCCTATGTGATGGTCGGTGTTAATGTGCTTGTTGCAGATTCTGATGAGGAAGCGAAAAGGCTCTTTACATCACAAGAACAACAGTTTCTAAATGTGCTGCGCGGGCACAGCGGAGGACTGAAGCCACCAGTTGATGACATGGAGAAACTCTGGAGTGAGCAGGAAAAGGAGGCGGTTCGTGGTAATATGCTGGGGTATTCAGCCATTGGCAGTCCTGACACCGTCAAGCAAAAGATAGATTGGATTATAGACCAGACTAGAGCCAATGAGCTGATTACAACCTCTCAGGTATATGACCATCAAGCGCGCCTGCGCTCGTATGAGCTGCTAGCCAAAGTAATGCGAACAGACGATTAGTTGGTCAAACCATAAGGCCGTGCTGAAAAAGGTTCTCATAACCTGATCTGGCATGGCCTTATTATATTTTAAAGCTTATATTTACGAATCAAATAGGTTGGGGTCCAGCTCCACGCGTGACAGTAGCTGTTGATTAGATAGCTGCCGTAGGGTGAAAAGGCTTTGTTATGGGGATCGTACAACTCTCAGAACGTGTCCGCTCCATTCTGATGGGAGGCATACTGCTTTACCTGCAGGGATGTTATAAAGCCACCCTTCAAAAACCAGTGAGAAGACGATTTGGAAAACTGCGGGACTAGGTAAGCTAAAAGACTTAGAAATCCCCACAATTTGTAAGAATTTCTCCATTTGGAGGGTTGCGAAAATGTTGGAAAAGCGAGTCTATTCAGACATGGAATGTTGTTGTAACATAAAGTTACGCACCTTTCTTGTTGGCATGGTTGATTTGACACTTCCATGATACCAAACAAGTAAGGTGTTTTTTGTCAATACGGAAAAATTTATTCGATTTTTCCTTACTCACTCAAGGGGTTAGGCTGATTTTCTAGGTGCGAAAGTTGAGTTAATAATTTGTTAGATATGATTGTTTGTTTACCCACAAAATTTAGACATTTATTCAGTCAATCGGTCCGATCAAACCTCAACCTAATCAGCGGATATGACGGTGCTTGGAATTCGTGTATTCGCAGCCGTTGTTCATCACAAAAAATTATTGTTCAAAAGTTTGGTGGGATGAATTGAGCTAAAGAATTATATGATGAATGGTGAGAGTGGCGGCCGGAAGTCCAAACACTCCCAGCCTGACGAACCCGCCGTTCCTGCCACAGGATCACCTGCTTGCGAACCAGCGGAAGCCTTACAAATTTAAGAAGCTTTTCTAACCGTAGGAATGATTCAGCTATCCTGTACTAGAACATCGGCCATTGTAGCCACATATGTATACGGGAAACGCCTGTGGTGTACAGCTTTAGGGAGCAGCAACTTAAGAAAGGGTGAAAGTATGGAAATATTTAGTCAGCAAATTCAATCGCATACTAACCGGCGTCTTGCAGTAATTGATACGAAGTTTCCATGGAAGCTAAGTGGTTTTCGATATTGGGAGAACTTTAATATATTCGAGCAAAGGCCTGATACTTTGTTCTTTGCAACTGAACCTAATGATGATTATTTTCCTTCTAAAGTTTATCCTTTTTCTGATTTTATGAAAGTTGCAGTGTCTGAGGGGGTTACAGATGTATATTGTGTTTTCTTAAATTTAACACTTAGTTTGCTTGGTCATGGCTTTCTTCCGGATGGAAGTTATTTGCCAGGAGCAAATCCTAATCTAAATATTAAGCCATTCTTAGATGACCGAAATATTAATCTTCATGCTACCTTGTACCCTGGTGGCGGACTGGATCCATGGACAAAAAAAGAGTTTCTTTCCATTGCAGGACAGCATTGTTCGACCGTATTTACAAACATCAATGAAGTTATGGAATCGATTGTTGGAAGTATTTATTATCCCGTTGTGATTAATACCGACTTATATACATTCAAACAGAAGAAAGTTGAAATGCCTATACAGTTAACATTCTGTGCTTTTAATGCCATTAGAAAAGGTTTCCCCATTATGGCAGATGCATTTAATCGACTTACGGATGATTTTCATCTTAATCTAATTGGTGATTGGGAAGATCAATTACTTCTATTGAAAAATAAGAATTATACATTCTATGGCCTACTTTCCCCTGAAGAGTTAAAGTCAGTGTACGAAAGAACTCATATATTTCTAAATTGCAGTGTTCCGGATCGATTTGCTTTAGATGGTTTTCCAACTACGGCTGCCGTTGATGCGATATCGACAGGATGTGTACTTGTTACGACAAACCCCCGAAATGATAGATTTATTCTTGAGGAAGGAAAGGATTATTTTGAAGTTGAACCTAACGGGTACGCAATTTCTGAGAGGTTGTTTTGGATCCAGGATCACTTTGAAGAAGCGTTGATTGTTGGAAAAAATGGTTCCAATAAGATAAAAAGTAAATTTGATGCTAGTCAAATAGTGAAATCAAAGCTTGCTAACATATTTAAGTAATTTATAAATATTTGGGTTTTGACTATATTAACTCACGGTTTTCAGCTTTGAAGCAAGAGCTGCGAGAAGGGGATACCGCAAATCGATGGGGGTTTCATTATTTATGGAATGAGAAACAAAAGCAGGAACAATTTGAGGATTTAAAAAACAAATCTGTAAGAGTGTTGTAGCATGACGCAAGTGGTATTTGTAACAAGGATGAGGGCACCCCTTTCTCTTAGGGTGCTTTTTTTATGGTTTGGAATGATATAGGAAGGGGCAAATCTTTCATTTCCTTTCCTTGAGAGAGAATTAGGAGATTTCCAAAACTTGAGAACAACGAGTAGTTTGAGGCTCGATCGGACCGAATGACAGAATAAATAATATCTTGTTTTTTAATGGGTAAACAAACAATCATATCTAATAAATTATTAATATAATACATGGGAACTCCAGGTTCCTTTTCTATTTTCGTCCTAGTATTTTACTTGATTGCATGGAGTTATTGTTAATAACCAGTAAAGGAGGCGTTAACTTAATGGCAATATTAACAACTGGTCCTATTGAGAACAGTCCTGTTGGTGGGGTCAGGCCGATCCAACAGGTCACTGTTAAAATGGTAAACCGTGACTTAGTCAATTCTTCAACAATATTAATTCAGGGATTCATTTTAAATGGTTTACGAACATTACATGTACTAGAACAAATAGCTTTAGCCCCCAATGCAGTTGTTACGAGAAATTATCTAGCGAACTTCGACGCATATGAATTCGTTTTTACCACAAGCGGTTTGGCAGAAGAAAGTACTGATATTTCTGTTTGGGGAAAAAACGGGAGTGGTACAATCATTGGTGCTCAGCGTATTGTTGCGGATGAGCAGTTAGAGTCTTAAAACTCAACAAATGCACAGAGGTAAAGCCACAATCATATCACATGTTTTAGAAATAAAATAGAGGGAACATGATCTTGAGAAAGACCTCATTGTTTACAAGAAAAGCTTGCTTTTACTAGAAAGGAGGGAATATCTAAATGGCAGTATTATCTACTGGACCCATTGCAAACGATCCTGTTCTAGGAGTCAGACCCACCCAACTGGTCACAGTAAAAATAGATAACCGAGATTCTGTAAATTCTTCTACTGTTTTGATCGAGGGTTTTATTTTAAACGGCAGTAGAACAGTATATGTACAACAACTAGTTGTAGTGGGACCAAATGCGGTTATAACTAGGAATTTCTTTGCAAATTTAGACGCATTTGAATTCGTGTTTACCACAAGCGGACCAGCAGTGAATGAAACTCAAATTTCTGTTTGGGGTAAAGATGCATTGGGGCAATTAGTACCTGCGCATCGGTTAGTATCTGATGAACTTTTAGGAACCGATCAAGGCGTCCAAGGACCTCAGGGTGTTCAGGGAGCCCAAGGCGACCAAGGACCTCAGGGTGTTCAGGGAGCCCAAGGCGACCAAGGACCTCAGGGAGTTCAAGGCGTCCAAGGCGACCAAGGACCTCAGGGTGTTCAAGGAGCCCAAGGCGACCAAGGACCTCAAGGAGTTCAAGGAGCCCAAGGCGATCAAGGACCTCAAGGAGTTCAAGGAGCCCAAGGTGATCAAGGACCTCAAGGCGTCCAAGGCGACCAAGGAGTTCAAGGCGTGCAAGGCGACCAAGGACCTCAAGGAGTTCAAGGAGCCCAAGGCGATCAAGGACCTCAAGGAGTTCAAGGAGCCCAAGGTGATCAAGGACCTCAAGGCGTCCAAGGCGACCAAGGACCTCAAGGAGTTCAAGGCGTGCAAGGCGACCAAGGACCTCAAGGAGTTCAAGGAGCCCAAGGCGACCAAGGACCTCAGGGTGTTCAGGGAGCCCAAGGCGACCAAGGACCTCAGGGAGTTCAAGGCGTTCAAGGCGACCAAGGACCACAGGGAGTTCAAGGCGTCCAAGGCGATCAAGGACCTCAGGGTGTTCAGGGAGCCCAAGGCGACCAAGGACCTCAGGGTGTTCAAGGCGTGCAAGGCGACCAAGGACCTCAAGGACCACAAGGTGACCAAGGACCTCAAGGAGTTCAAGGACCACAAGGAGACCAAGGACCTCAAGGAGTTCAAGGCGTGCAAGGCGACCAAGGACCTCAGGGTGTTCAGGGCGTTCAAGGTGACCAAGGACCTCAGGGTGTTCAGGGAGCCCAAGGCGACCAAGGACCTCAAGGAGTTCAAGGCGTGCAAGGCGACCAAGGACCTCAGGGTGTTCAGGGCGTTCAAGGTGACCAAGGACCTCAAGGAGTTCAAGGCGTGCAAGGCGACCAAGGACCTCAAGGAGTTCAAGGACCACAAGGTGACCAAGGAGCTCAAGGAGTCCAAGGCGATCAAGGACCTCAAGGAGTTCAAGGCGTGCAAGGCGACCAAGGACCTCAAGGAGTCCAAGGCGATCAAGGACCTCAAGGAGTTCAAGGTGTTCAAGGCGACCAAGGACCACAGGGTGTTCAAGGAGTTCAAGGCGACCAAGGACCTCAGGGCGTACAAGGTGACCAAGGACCTCAGGGTGTTCAGGGCGTACAAGGTGACCAAGGACCTCAGGGAGTTCAAGGCGTACAAGGCGACCAAGGACCTCAAGGAGTTCAAGGCGTGCAAGGTGACCAAGGACCTCAAGGAGTTCAAGGCGTCCAAGGTGACCAAGGACCTCAGGGTGTTCAGGGCGTCCAAGGCGACCAAGGACCTCAGGGAGTTCAAGGAGCCCAAGGCGACCAAGGACCTCAGGGTGTTCAGGGAGCCCAAGGCGACCAAGGACCTCAAGGAGTTCAAGGTGATCAAGGACCTCAGGGAGTTCAAGGTGATCAAGGACCTCAGGGAGTTCAAGGTGATCAAGGACCTCAAGGAGTCCAAGGTGACCAAGGACCTCAGGGCGCTCAAGGCGACCAAGGACCTCAGGGAGTTCAAGGAGACCAAGGACCTCAGGGAGTTCAAGGTGACCAAGGACCTCAGGGAGTTCAAGGTGACCAAGGACCTCAGGGTGTTCAGGGCGTCCAAGGCGACCAAGGACCTCAGGGAGTTCAAGGAGCCCAAGGCGACCAAGGACCTCAGGGTGTTCAGGGAGCCCAAGGCGACCAAGGACCTCAAGGAGTTCAAGGTGATCAAGGACCTCAGGGAGTTCAAGGTGATCAAGGACCTCAGGGAGTTCAAGGTGATCAAGGACCTCAAGGAGTCCAAGGTGACCAAGGACCTCAGGGCGCTCAAGGCGACCAAGGACCTCAGGGAGTTCAAGGAGACCAAGGACCTCAGGGAGTTCAAGGTGACCAAGGACCTCAGGGAGTTCAAGGTGATCAAGGACCTCAGGGAGTTCAAGGTGATCAAGGACCTCAGGGAGTTCAAGGTGATCAAGGACCTCAAGGAGTCCAAGGTGACCAAGGACCTCAGGGCGCTCAAGGCGACCAAGGACCTCAGGGAGTTCAAGGAGACCAAGGACCTCAGGGAGTTCAAGGTGACCAAGGACCTCAGGGAGTTCAAGGTGACCAAGGACCACAGGGAGTTCAAGGTGATCAAGGACCTCAAGGAGTCCAAGGTGACCAAGGACCTCAAGGAGTTCAAGGTGACCAAGGACCTCAGGGTGTTCAGGGCGTACAAGGAGACCAAGGCCCTCAAGGAGTCCAAGGCGATCAGGGACCTCAAGGCGTACAAGGAGACCAAGGACCTCAAGGAGTCCAAGGCGATCAAGGACCTCAGGGTGTTCAAGGCCCTCAAGGAGTTCAAGGCGATCAAGGCCCTCAAGGAGTCCAAGGCGATCAAGGCCCTCAAGGAGTCCAAGGCGATCAAGGACCTCAGGGTGTTCAAGGCGATCAAGGACCTCAGGGCGTACAAGGCGACCAAGGACCTCAAGGCGTCCAAGGCGACCAAGGACCTCAAGGAGTTCAAGGCGTGCAAGGTGACCAAGGCCCTCAGGGTGTTCAAGGACCGCAAGGCGACCAAGGCCCTCAGGGAGTTCAAGGCGTCCAAGGCGACCAAGGACCTCAAGGAGTTCAAGGCGTGCAAGGCGACCAAGGCCCTCAGGGTGTTCAAGGACCGCAAGGTGACCAAGGACCAGCTTAAGGTCAAGGTATATTTAGAGGACTCAAAAGTTATTTATAACTTTTGGGTCCTTTTTTTGTCTTAAGTTAATGTTTGCAGTCCTGCTGTAACAAAAAAAAACTTTGTCGAAGTCTCATGGAAATGATTCAGAGAGACTTCGACAAAGGTATTGGAAAATAATTGTTGGCTAATATTCTAATCAGCCTTGTTGTAATTTACGGCAACACAACCACTTTCTCTTTGCAGGACGCAATAAATTTTCCATATTGAATACAAGTTTCTAATGAATCATTTGGCTCCATAGGCCACCATCGTATGGCTCCCCTGGGAGCTTTGGAGGCATAGGTTTCGATTTCTGATGGAATTCGACCTACAACCACAATTTCGATCTCCCTAAAGTTGTTTTCAATGCCCTTTTGGAGCGTTTTAATTAATTGGGTGTGCTCTATTTCAGGACAGGAATGGGGGATAGGGAACAATATCGAGAATTTAGAAGTATCTTCTTGAATAACGTGAGCAGATTTCCGGGCAGGATCATCCGTAGAAGTCTCCCATATACGACGATAAGGCAATTGCTGTGGTAAATCGAGTTCTTTCAGTCTCATTTGTATCCTTTGAAAATAGCATCTATTTAGTTCCCCTACAAGAACCTGAATCTGCTTATTTCTTAGGAATGTAGTGTTATTCCCATGTTCGTTACGATATTGGATATATATCAAATCGGGGATGTTTGCAAATTTAGTGCAAAGAAACGTCCGGACCAGCATATCGTAATCATCTGCAACCAGTAGTTCATTGCGATGTCCCCCGATCAGATGATAACAGTCCCTTGTCCACGCACGGGGATGATTGGGTAAACCGACCAAATGTCGAATGGTTTTGCCATTAATGGTCGTATGTTTTTGTACATTTTGCCATCTGTTCATTTCATGCAGCCAGACTCGATAATGAACACTGTAGCCAAAGCCACAATCCCAGCCATACCAATGTGCATGATTGCTCCCTGCATACACTTCAGCACAATCCCCATAAACAAAGCCACAGTCAGGGTTTTGTTGAAATGCTTTGACGATTTTCTCCAGGCAGTCAGGAGTTAGCTCATCATCATGATCGACTTCTACTAAAATTTCCCCTGTACATAGACCTGCTGCAAACCTTTTGATAGCCCCTATATAACCATTGCGGGAATCCTGGCGATATCTCCGCACACGGTGATCCTCTAAAGGGAGTAAATACTCCTTGTACGTTTCATCTTCATCACCGGAATCATCCACGATTACCCATTCCCAGTTCTTGTAGGTCTGCTTCAATAAAGATTGATAAGGTCGTTGAATTTTTTCCTTTGATCTGTAGCTGGCAGTAAAGACGGATATTAAAGGTGTGTTTGAAGAAAAATGTGTAGGAGGAATCGTTCTATTCTCCGGAAGAGGATCTGTTGCCTTAAGCCAGCAGAAAAATAAATGCATAGGTTGAATTTCGTCAGGTGATTGGAAGTGTAACCAGCGTTTTTTTTCGTGACCAGGCAATGCTTTTAGTGCTGAAAATTCTCCCCACTCTTCTCCGATCGAGACGTAAACCCGAGGTTTTTGGAGGCTATTGTCTATAAGTGGCTGATCAGCCTCATACAAGTTTATTGTAATGTGATTTTCTTCCAATCTATCTATCAATTCTTTTACATGATCCTTTAAAACCTTCTTCGATACAAATAAATGAGTTGTCAGTAGCGGAGTGAAATTCAATGACATGATCATTCCCCTTTACCAGTTTCGAACATCAACGAGAGGGAGGTGCCGTTCAGACGTAAGCTATTGTTTTTATTGAAACAACCATTTTCCTGGCATCATTTTATTTCCCAGTAGTATATATGTATGTGTATGTGTTCGGGGATGTGAGAAAAATACCAGCCCATATGAACATAGCGAATAAACCGTTTGAAACCTCCGTCGTAAACACCGAAGCATTAAAGAAAGGTGGAGTAAGTGTGGAATGCCCATTAGTAAGTGTAGTTATACCTGCATATAACCGGCCGCATACACTAAAAATCGCCATCGACAGTGTATTGGAACAAACTTACCCGAACATCGAAATTATTATCTGTGATGACAGTACAACGAATGAAGTACAAGAAATGATTGATTCTTATTTAGATTCTTTTCCCCAAGTTAAATATTATAAAAATGATAAAAATCTTTTTCTTGGAAATTGGCATAAATGTTTTGATTTGGCATCAGGTGAATATATCAATTACTTGATGGATGACGATATGTTTCATAAAGAAAAAATAGCAAGGATGCTCTATTTTTTTGAAAATTTTGAAAACATCACACTGGTTACCTCGTATCGGCAAACCATGAATGAATTAGGGGCTATTCTCCCACCGCTCTATGCAACGGAAAAGTTATACGAAGAAACAAGGATAATGGACGGAAGAATGTTGGCAAACGTTGCATTAACTCGTTGTTTAAATGTGATTGGTGAACCTACAACAGTGTTTTTCAAAAAAACAGATCTTATCGAACGGTTTGGAGTTTATAAAGGGAAACAGTATTCTCTTCTTAATGATTTAGCTTCCTGGTTGAACTTACTATCCAAAGGAAAAGCAGTTTATATTCCTGAAGCGCTAAGCTATTTTCGAATACATCCCAATCAAAATAATCAAACGCTTGGTCAAAATGCGTTCACGGAATGGTTAGATATTATGATTGCCTCGAGAGATGATGGATTTCTTGATACCAACGATTTGTTTAAAACTGCACTTCATTCTTATCATGAACGTATAAAAGGCCGTCCACAATTTGTTGCAGATATCAAGCGAATTGAAATGATATTAAAAACATTGGAATCCTAACTTGCTCATCCCATGTGCAAAGGAGGCTTGGCTTATGTTTGAAATTCCCTTCTTACGACCTAGTTTAGTAAAAAAGGAACGATTTATTGCTAATTTTGAGAAAATAGAAGAGACGCGAATTTACTCCAATTATGGCCCCTTAAATAACCTGTTTGAAGAGCGGGTCATTGCGCAAGTGTTTAATGGAATCGGTTCGGCTGTGACTGTTAGTAACGCTACCATCGGCTTGATTTTGGCTATCGCTCACAGCAAGCGACCACAGGGCAAATATGCAGTTATGCCAAGTTTTACTTTTGCTGCCACCCCACTTGCTGCTGAGTGGTGCGGGTTAGAACCCTATTTCCTTGACATTGAACCGGAGAATTGGCAAATGAATAGGGAGCAGTTAGAGCAGGCAGTCAAGCTGCTGGGAGATGAGATTGCGGTAATCGTTCCTTATGCCACTTTCGGTACAGCCATTGATTTGTCTGTATACAATAAGCTGCAGGAGCAAGGAATTCCGGTAGTCATTGATGCTGCTGCCAGTTTTGGGACTATATCTCCCGAGGAAGCCACCCATTTTGGTAAAGGCTTTGGAGGGGCCGTAGTATTCAGCTTTCATGCCACCAAATCTTTTGGTATCGGAGAGGGTGGATTGGTATACAGTTTGGACCAGCATCTCATTAAGCGAATTCGTCAGGCGGGGAATTTCGGTTTCTCCAGCAGCAGGGAGTCTGTCACCCAAGGTCTTAACAGTAAGATATCCGAGTATACCGCTGCTATCGCTTTAGCTACTCTCGATCACTTCAAAACTGTACGGGAGAATAGAAGGACGATCTACGAATATTATCTTCAAGAACTGCTCCAAGCAGACTTATTAGAACGAGGATGGTCTGTACAAAAAACACAAGGATCGGTTGTCCATCAATTTATCCCTATTCTTAGTCCGGATTCACACACGAATCAAGAGGTCGTTAAGTTATTAGCCTCTAATTCAATAGAAGCCAGAACCTATTTTTCTCCGGCGTGCCATCAGCAGAAGCAGTTCCAAAGTTATCCCCGGTCTACTCTTCATGTTACCGAGCATATTACCAAACATATTGTCAGCCTGCCCTTGTGGGAGGAACTGGATGAGATTATCGTTCGAAGAATTGTAAATGTTCTAAGAAGCTTGGGAAGAGAGACAGCCAGATGAGGAAACTCGTGATTTGGGGATCGGGCGGACATGCCAGGGAAATTAACTGGTTATGTGAAGAGTTAGGAGTTCGAGTGATAGGATTCTTAGACGAACGGCCTGAGACGAAAGGGCAGATCGTAAATGGGGTTCCTGTACTGGGGACGTTGACCGACATTAAAGCGTTAAAATATGAGGTGGAACTGATATGTGCGGGAGTGGGTGACCCAGCATTAAAGAAACGATTCGCTTATCATACAATTCAATCGGGATTTCGTATCGCAGCCCCGCTAATACATCCGCGTGTTCGTTTGTCTCGAAGAAACACCATTGGAGAGGGAAGTATGATCTTTGAAGGGGCTGTCCTGTCGGACAATATTAAGATCGGACAGCATGTGATTATCAATCGGAGTGTTAACGTGAGTCATGATGCGGTTATTGGCGATTATATAACCATAGCCCCTGGCGTGAATCTGGCAGGTAACGTAACCATAGATGAGGGGGCCTATATCGGCGTCGGTGTCTCGGTACGGGAGAGATGTCACATTGGTTGTTGGTCTATGATAGGTGGAGGTGCCTTTGTTAAAGATGATATACCCAGCTTTACCATGGCTGCAGGGGTACCAGCAGTCGTTAAAAAACGACTTGATATTCCCTGAGTAGTCTTTCTTTGGACGGAGCGTATTCGATTTGTAGTAATATGCTTGAATGAAGTGATTTACCTACCAAAAGGCCGTGCCGGAAAAGGTTCTCATAACCTGATCCCGGCGCGGCTTTTGATTAATGTACACAGATTACAGATGGATGAAAATTAAAATTTATTTTTGATTATTTTTGTATTACTTATTTTCAAATTAAAACAAAGGTGTTATAGTCTCCATAAACAAAGAATAACCACTGTAATAAAGCCTTTCAAAACTAAAACTAAACTTGGAGGTCTTTTTCCTATGGTACAAAGTCTGTGGATTTCTTCACAAGCGTCTGAGCAGAAAAGCATGCTGGAACAGCTCGTATACCGTTCTAACCTGATTGGTACAGAGAGGAGTGTGTGCAATTGGGGAGGCGGTAATACTTCGGCCAAAACGACGATACCAGATTTTCGCGGGCGTGAAGTAGAAGTGATGTACGTCAAGGGCAGCGGTTCCGATCTCGCAACAATGAAAACGCATAACTTCACAGGACTTCGTATGGAGGATATTCGTCCTTTATTTGAAAGAGAAGATATGTCTGACGAGGATATGGTCGCATATTTGGCGAACTGTATGATAGATGCCAAGCATCCACGGGCTTCAATTGAGACGCTATTACATGCTTTTCTGCCTTTTAGACATGTCGATCATACGCACCCGGACGCGATTATTAGCTTGTGCTGTGCGCACAACGGTAAGGAAATCGCTAAGGAAATTTTCGGTGACCGTTTTGTATGGGTGCCTTATATCCGTCCTGGATTTAAGCTGTCGAAAATGATTGCCCAAGGTGTACTCGATCATCCACAAGCTGAATTGGTATTGATGGAAAAGCATGGTCTGGTTACGTGGGGAGACACATCCGAAGCGGCTTATGCCAAAACGATCGAAATCATCCAAGAAGCAGAAAGCTATATTAAAGCCCGTCAAGAGGAAAATCAGGCGTTTGGAGGAACAAAATATAAAGCGCTTACTTTTTGGGAACGCCGAAGCATTGCATCTCAAGTTATGCCGTCGATTCGGGGAGCGGTCAGTGATGAGAAAAAGATGATTTTAACCTTTGATGACGCGGAAGATGTGTTGGAGTTTGTGAACGGCCGGGATTCTGCTGCTTTATCCCAGGTCGGGGCTGCGTGCCCGGATCATCTGGTCCATACCAAGATGAAGCCACTCTATGTAGATTGGACACCGGATGTGGAGGATGTAGAGGGCTTGAAAGTTAAGCTTGCCGAGGGTATAGCAGCTTATAAGGAGCAGTATCAAGCTTATTTCGAGCGCAATCGGCTTGAAGGGGATGTTATGTTTGAGGCTGCGCCACGTGTAATTTTGGTTCCGGGTGTTGGTATGATCAACACAGGTAAAAGCTGGAGCAATGCGCAGGTAAGCGGCGCCTTGTATCATCGGGCTATCGCTGTTATGCGAGGGGCAACGACGTTAGGAGAGTTTGTTTCACTCAGTGAGAACGAGTCATATAACGTGGAATATTGGCCGCTGGAGCTTTATAAGCTGTCACTCGCGCCAGCAGAAGTTGAATTTTCCCGTAAAATTGCGTTCATTACAGGTGGTGCAGGCGGAATTGGCAGTGCAACCGCACGTCGTTTGGTGGATGAAGGCGCACATGTCGTACTGGCAGACCTGAATCTGGAAGGCGCGCAAAAGGTAGCCGCAGAGATCAATAGTAGCTACGGAGAAAACTGTGCCATTGCCGTAAAAATGGATGTGACGCAGGAGGAGCAAATTCAGGCTGCCTATGCAGAAACGGCATTGACCTATGGCGGTGTAGATATCATCGTCAACAATGCAGGCCTTGCTACATCCAGTCCGTTCGATGAAACATCGTTAAAGGAATGGAATTTAAATGTGAATGTGCTGGGAACGGGTTATTTTCTGGTTGCACGAGAAGCGTTCAAGCTCATGAAGGAGCAGACACTTGGCGGCAGCATGGTGTTCGTCGGCTCCAAAAACTCGGTCTACGCAGGTAAAAATGTAACGGCCTACAGCTCGGTCAAGGCGCTGGAAGCGCACTTAGCCCGTTGTATTGCCGCAGAAGGTGGTGAATATGGTATCCGTGTGAACACCATTTTGCCGGATGCCATTCTGCAAGGCTCGGCAATCTGGAACTCCAACTGGCGTAATGAACGCGCCACTGCCTACGGCATTGAGCCCGACCAGCTGGAGGAGCATTATCGCAAACGGACGACGCTGCTGGTCAATATTTACCCGCAGGATATCGCTGAGGGCATTGCCTTTTTCGCCTCATCCAAGGCAGAGAAAACGACAGGTTGTATGCTGACCATCGACGGCGGCGTCCCCGCTGCCTTTACACGCTAGCCGAATTAAAATGAACCTGGGTAAGCGATAGACTCATTTCAACGGCTCAACACTTAGGATTATAACGAACTAATTTAATGTACTAATCTATTTCACTAATCCAAGCCACATGTTATACACACACTAACACTTTAAAAATAGAAGTGACTTTATGGGTGGTCAGCAGCGGAGCGATCGGAAGAACAATCCGCACGCGAAGCGATCTCCCATAACTCACTTCATTTTTCCAAGGAGGAACCATGATGAGTGACAAAGCGTACGCCTTATTCGAGGAACAACAGCAACAACGAGGCATTGACCTGGAGCGAGTAAAGGCAAAGCTGAAATCGCTTAGCATAGAAACACCATCCTGGGGATATGGCGACTCAGGTACACGATTTAAAGTCTTTCAGAAAACGGGCGTGCCGCGTGATCCGTTCGAAAAGTTAGAGGATGCGGCGCAGGTTCATGCCGTGACAGGCTTATGTCCATCCGTTGCCATTCACATTCCATGGGATAAAGTAGACAATTACGGCAAGCTTCGCAGTCATGCGGAAAGTCTCGGTCTGCGGATTGGGGCCGTGAATCCTAATCTGTTTCAAGACGAGGACTACATGCTCGGCAGTGTCACCAATGTAGACCCGGCCATCCGCCGCAAGGCCATCAACCATTTGCTAGAATGCGTAGATATTGCGAAGGAAACGGGCTCGAACGATTTTAGCTTATGGTTCGCAGACGGAACGAATTATCCCGGTCAGGGGGACATTCGCAAACGGAAAAATTGGATGCTGGAAGCGCTCAGTGAAATGTATAAGGCGCTCACATCTGACATGCGCATGCTGATTGAATACAAGGCGTTCGAGCCAGCCTTTTATCATACGGATATTGCCGATTGGGGCATGGCGTATAATTACGCAACCAAGCTGGGGCCGCAGGCACAGGTGCTGGTGGATACTGGGCATCATCTGCCGGGAGCCAACGTGGAGCATATTGTGGCGTTTCTAATTGATGAGAAGCGATTAGGTGGTTTTCATTTTAATAGCTACAAATATGCGGATGATGATCTGATCGTGGGCTCCGCGAATCCGTATGAACTGTTCTTGATTTTTTATCAAATTTTAAATGCGGCTCAGGATGTGGATAAAGATATTCGGCATACGGTGGACAAAATTGCTTATTTGATCGATCAGTCGCACAATATTGAGCAAAAAATTCCGGCGATGATTCGTTCGGTGCTGAATGTGCAGACTCAATATGCGAAAGCGCTCCTAATTAATCATGCAGAAGTGGAGGAAGCATCGAGCCGCCAGAATGTGCTGGGTGCGGAGGATGCTGTGCGACAAGCGTTTGAGTTTGATGTGGCACCATTGCTCAGAGCGATCCGTGAAGAGCAAGGGTTACCAGCAGACCCGATGAAAGCTTACTTAGCGTCTGAGTATGGCACGCAGATTTTGCAAAGAGGCAAGGGTGGTGCAAGCTGGTGAGTATCCTCGCTTATGATTTGGGGGCAAGCAGCGGAAGGGTTCTACTCGGAGAATTGACGGATTCACGTATAGTGGTGGAGGAAATCCATCGCTTTTCGAATGATCCGGTCAAGGTTGGGGAACATCTGCACTGGGATCTGTTGCGTCTGTATCACGAGGTTCAGCAAGGATTGATCAAAGCCAAGCATAGGGGAATGAATCCATCCAGCCTGGCGATTGACTCCTGGGCGGTCGATTTTGGACTGATCGGAGAAACCGGAGAACTGCTGGGCAACCCTTATCATTATCGGGATTGGCACACCCATGGGGTAATGGAAGAAGTACAGGAACGGCTGGGAAAAGAGTTTATTTTCCAGCGCACAGGCATTCAGTTTTTGACGTTTAATACCATTTATCAGCTGGCTGCTATGCGAAATGCGAGTTCACCGTTGCTGGAGCAGGCAAAGCATTTCTTGATGATTCCAGATCTGCTACGGTATTTTCTGACAGGTGAAATGTACAATGAGTTTTCCAATGCGATCAGCACGCAATTATATAATCCGATGCAGCAAAAATGGGATGATGAGCTTTTGTCTGGAATCAACATTCCCCATTCCTGGTTTGGTGAGGTGCTGGAGCCAGGAAATGTTGCAGGAACGATCCGCTCGTCGGTTATGAACGATCTGGGCATTGGAGCGATTCCTGTGATTGCAGTAGCAGAGCACGATACGGGATCTGCTGTGGCTGCCGTGCCTGCGCTGGAGCGCTCGTTTGCGTACTTGAGCTGTGGAACATGGTCCCTGATGGGAACGGAAACGGCACAGCCTGTAATCAATGACGATACGCTTCGTTTTAATTTTACGAACGAAGGTGGGGTCAGCCGAACTTACAGGCTGCTTAAAAACATCATGGGCTTGTGGATTTTACAGGAGGCGCGTAGGGAGTGGGAACGGCAGGGGTACTCCTATTCCTTCCCTGAACTGGTTCATATGGCAGAACAGGCTCCAGCATTCACTTCTTTGATTGATCCGGACGATGAATTATTTCTGCACGCCGGGGATATGAAAACACGAATTCGCCAATATTGCCGCAATACCCGACAGCCATTGCCCGAGACGCCGGGAGAAATCACGCGTTGTATTTTGGAGAGTCTGGCGTTAAAGTACCGTTACATTTTGGAGCTTACAGAACAGGTGTCAGGACAACGGTTTAATGGTTTACATATGGTCGGAGGAGGGATTCAAAATCGCTTGTTGTGCCAATGGACGGCCAATTCGATTCAAAAACCAGTGTGGGCGGGACCTGCAGAAGCGAGCGCAATCGGCAATCTTGCGGTACAATGGATGACACAGGGAAAGTTCGCCGATATATGGGAAGCCCGCCGGGTCATCGCGAATTCTATTTCCGTGGAGGAATATGAGCCTGCCGAGTCAGAAGCGTGGGAGGATGCCTATGGGCAATTCCGGCGGGTAGCGGGACTTTTTGTACATTAAAGATGTGGAGTGAGATTGCCATGCTGGTCGCAGAAAGATATGAGATGATTGTGCAGCTCGTGAATGAAAAAGGAAGCATACGAGTGTCCGAATTGAGTGAGTTGTGCAAAGTAACGGAGGAAACGATTCGCCGTGATCTGGACCGTCTGGAGCAGGCGGGACGACTGCGCCGTTCGCATGGGGGAGCGGTCAGTGTCAAAAACGAGCAGCCTGAAACGCCCTATGCGGTACGGGAAATTATGAACGCAGAGGAAAAGCGCAGAATTGCCGAAGAAGCAGTCAAGCAGATTCAGCCGAATGATCGTATTTTGCTGGATGCCAGCACAACCGCCTGGTATATGGCCTCAAGTTTACCGGATATTCCTTTGACAATATTAACGAATTCGATTCGGGTAGCTACAGAGCTGGCGGGTAAGGAAAAAATCGAGGTCATTTCGACGGGGGGGCAGTTGCTTCAACGCTCGCTGTCATTTGTAGGCCCGCTCGCAGAGCGTTCCCTGGAAACCTATTATGTGGATAAATTGTTTTTCTCCAGCCAGGGGGTTCATCTGGATCGCGGTATTAGTGAATCGAATGAACTGCAAGCTCGTTTGAAGCAGAAAATGGTCAGCATTGCAGACCGTGTGATTTTACTGGCCGATGCGAGCAAATTTGGGCAACAGGCGTTTACGCATGTCGTGAACCTGTCGCAGGTATCCGAGATTATTACGGATTCGAGGTTGTCGGATCCGATTCGCAGTCAACTTGCGGAGCAGGCTATTCCAGTTACGGTTGTGTGAATTTAAAAATGTCGAGGTGGAGAGTGTCGCTCCGCGTTTCATTTGCTCTTACGCTCGCTGTTGCAGTGGGATTCTTTGATGATGTAAAACACGTTTAGGTGAGAATCCCACTGCAAGCTTATGCTTACGTAGAGAGCTCTCCTTTGGAAAGCTTTTAGGCAAACGCTGACGCTTCTCCAGATTCAAATGAACCGATCCGCTGGTATCCTCTATAAAGTAATAGCTATTCCATAGACGTAAGGGGTGTTCCGTATGAAGGTATCTTTATTTATTACTTGCCTGAGTGATGCGATTTATCCCAAGGTGGGGGAAGCGATGGCATGCTTGCTTTCCAGATATGGTGTTCAGCTGGATTTTCCGAAGGTACAGACATGCTGCGGACAGCCGTCCTATAACAGCGGCTATTGGGATGAAACGAGGGTTGCTGCCAAAACAATTCTGAAAGCGTTTAACGACAGCGATTTTGTCGTATCTCCTTCCGGTTCCTGTACATATATGATTCATCATTACCCGGAGTTGTTTAAGGATGAGCCCGAATGGCTCGATTCAGCACGGAGGCTGGAACAAAAGACGTATGAGTTTACGCAATTTATGGTACAGGTGCTTGGCGTGACCGATGTGGGCGCGTCTTTTCCGCATACAGTAACCTATCATCCGTCTTGCCATGGCACACGTTTGCTCGGCGTGAAGGAGGAACCGATGAAGATGCTTGGCAGTGTAAAGGGGCTGCAATTAGTACCACTTCCCTTTGCTGAGGACTGCTGTGGCTTTGGCGGGACTTTCGCGGTGAAAATGCCAGATATTTCGGGAGCGATGGTGACTGAAAAAGTGGACCATATCAGGGAGACCGAAGCCGAGGTACTGGTCGGACTAGATATGGCCTGCTTGATGAACATTGCCGGAAATCTTCGGTATCGGGAGGAGCCAGTTCGGGTGATGCATCTGGCTGAGCTGCTGTACGAAGGGGTGAAGCACGCATGACCGTCGTACACACACATTCCATGAACCAAAAGGTCAAAAAACGTGCAGAGCTGGCCCTAAATGATGATTTTCTGCGGAATGCAGTTCGTTTCACTACAGAGCGTTTGCGTAACGGAAAGCAGGTGGCTTCAGAGCAACACGGAAATTGGGAAGAATGGCGTGAACGGGGCCGTCAAATTCGTCTGCATACCATTGCCCATCTGGACTATTACTTAAATCTATTTGTAGAAAATGCCCGTGCCAACGGGGTGCATATCCATTTTGCCGATACAGCAGCCGATGCCGTACGTATTACCCTGGATATTGCTGCACATAGCCAAGCCCGTTCCGTCGTCAAATCCAAGTCGATGGTGTCGGAGGAGTTACATTTGAATCAGGCGCTGGAGGGTGCGGATATCGAGACGATTGAAAGTGACCTCGGTGAATATATTATTCAACTGGCAGGAGAGCCCCCGTCTCATATCGTCATTCCGGCGATTCACAAAAACCGCTTTCAGATTGCCGAACTGTTATCCCAAGAAGCAGGTGAGAAACTGTCCGCGGATACGACGATTTTGGCGGGCTTTGTCCGCAAAAAGCTGCGTGAGAAGTTTCTAGAAGCGGATATTGGCATGACGGGCTGTAATTTCGCCATCGCCGAGACAGGCTCCATGGTCCTGTTTGAAAATGAAGGGAACGCACGGATGGTATCCACTCTGCCCAAAACCCAAATTACGCTGATGGGCATGGAGCGGATTATTCCATCCTGGACGGATTTGGAGGTGATGGCTACATTATTGCCACGATCCGCTACGGGGCAGAAGCTGACCATGTATATGTCTGGTATTTCAGGCCCTCGGCGCAGCCAAGATGCCGATGGGCCTGACGAAATGCACATCATCATCGTAGATAACGGACGTTCACTACAGCTGGGCAATCCCGAGTTTCAAGAGTTGCTGAATTGCATTCGCTGTGGTGCTTGCCTGAATGCCTGTCCGGTGTACCGACACATTGGCGGGCACGCGTATGGCGGGACATATAGTGGCCCTATCGGTGCGGTGCTTACGCCTGCCCTTCATAGCAACATCGAAGAGTGGAACGATATTGCGAGTGCGTCCAGTCTGTGTGGTGCGTGCTATGAAGCCTGTCCGGTCAAAATACCGCTGCATGATATGCTGGTATATTTGCGCAGACGCAAGGTGGAGGCGGGACAAGGAGATAAGCTGGAAACGGCAGGGATGAAAGGTTTTGCGACCGTAGTTTCCAACTCGAAGCGATTCGCAGTGGCGATTCGGCTAGGGCAGATCGCCCAGAAAGCGATCGTCCGTAAAGGTGAAATTACCTTGAAGCTGGGCCCGTTAAAAGGCTGGAATACGTACCGTGTGGCTCCCTCTCTGGCGAAAAAATCCTTCCGTCAGCAATGGAACACGCTGGAGCATAAGCTGGAGCAGGAACGCAACGTGATGCAGCCGGATGTTCTCAGCCGAATGGAGAAGATTTTGGCAGATAGAAGTAAAGGAGGGACGCAGCATGAGTGAGCATAGTAATCCTTCTGCGCAAGCAAAAGCGGCCCATGAAGCGTGGCTTCATCAAATGGAAGAAGAATCCCGTGCCAAGCAGGTACGCTTTATGGACGGCATCGCGACGCGGCTCAAGCGTCCACGACAGACGGAGCCGCCAGTTCAGCCGTTTCGCGGGGCACCTGCATTTTGGTACGAATTCGATTGGAGCGCGGAGCGGCGCATCGAGGAGTTCACTGCTAACTTTACAAGTGTTGGCGGGCATGTCGTGCGTCTGCCGAATTTGGAGCAGACCGCAGACTGGATCGCGTGCAAAGCGCGAGAGCTGGGAGCGGCCTATATCGTCCGGCAGAATGAGCCGGACCTGGATGCGCTCCAGCTGGAATCGGCACTGCCGCAAGTCCGTTTATCGGTGTGGAACACCGATCCAGTCGAGGATTGGAAGGCCCGCGCCGCTGAGGCGGATATCGGCATCGTCATCGCCGACGAAGCGGCTGCTTACACCGGCTCGGTAGCGGTGCTATCCTCGCCGGAGAAAGGCCGTGCGGTCAGCCTTTTGCCAACCGCACTGATCATTCTTCTGCCAGTAGAGCGCTTACGAACACGACTGGGCGAGATTCTAAGCCGCTTTGACGAAGTCGGGCGTGAGCAACTGCCTGCAGGCATTCATTTTATTACTGGACCAAGCCGCTCGTCGGATATTGAAAATGATTTGACGATCGGTGTACACGGGCCAGGTATCGTCTATACGTTGTTAGTGGGCTAGCGTGT
Source organism: Paenibacillus sp. SEL3 (assembly GCF_054602585.1). NCBI lineage: Bacteria > Bacillati > Bacillota > Bacilli > Caryophanales > Paenibacillaceae > Paenibacillus > Paenibacillus sp. SEL3. The sequence goes on from NZ_CM137725.1 coordinate 5,648,344, forward strand.
AGCCCCCCTAACGAGCATGATAGAGGGGATGGTCCGGAACTGCCAGCCATAAGAGACAGGATGAAATAAAATAGGGAGAACATGACGTAAGGTAAGAGAATATACAGCAATCTCTGCTTATAAAAGCGACTTAAGAGCTGTCGTCCCATTGGACGATCCTTGTACTTGTAGAACAGTACCATGCTGCTAAGCGCGATAAATACGGGGGTTCCATACTTCATCAACACATTGAGCGCATTGTATACAACATATAGGCTGGAATTTGTAAGCTGAACCGTTGCATAAGAAGTGGCATGTACCATCAAGACGGCTAAAATCGCCATGGCTCTGACCAACTGCAATTCGGGAATTTTTTCTTTGGTCGTAGGCTTCATAAGCTTCATTTCCTTTCAGGAGTGAACTGTATCTTGTTGAACTCTTTCTATTAAAAGATAAAGTTCTTAACAACCCTAAAGGGAACGGCTTAAGAAACGCTTATGAACTTCTTAACTTTTGTTAAGAATTGAGGATTTTGCAAAAATCCTGAATTAAGAAAAGAACTTCCATAGCCTCAAAATGAGTGGTATGGAAGTTCTTTTTTATACTCATGATTATTCGTTATTTGCAACGTTTGATAGGTGCGCGTCTAATTTGTCCACGAATAGCACCATTCGGATGACGGATCGTGTGGACATTGACGTAGGCATTACCCTCTCTAATTTGGCACACCAAATCATAAATGGTTCTGCCTCTGAGTGGACCGGTAAGATCACATGCACGGAGCACGCCGCTAACGACGCCTCTTCTAACGGTTATTCCAAACTTCGAAGGACCAAACAGTGTAGCAACAACAGGGCCATTTTCACCTCTTCGTCCCAGATGAATATGCGCTTCGGTTACCCGTGAGATATTGCGTACAGTCAGTTCAAAGCTTAATTGTTGGCTCGTTGGACGGTAACGAAATTCGGCTGTTCCTGTCGCATTTGTTCTGACAGGAGGCACTTCATTAGCCCCCCTTAAGGTGGCTCTAAACTTATTAGACATGACATCCCTCCTTTCTCAGTGTTGGTTTAGTGTATTCACAGGGCTAGAGAAGGGGCTGCACATTAGCCTATTCATCAGAAGTTGTGTGTTTTACAAGTTATTCAGTCCAAGCACAAAACAAACTTTTTCATAGTCTATGAGTATCTGATAGAGAGAGGAGGAGAAACCATGGGAACATTTATTGATGGGAGAACATCCCAAAATGCTTCGACAGCCAACTCTATTGCCATTCCGATCACTCTTATAAATACGCCTCAATTGTTCGGGCAGATCGGGTTAAACACACTGGGAGCTACAGGTACGCCACGGGTTTTGCTTAAAGGAACTATATCGCTTCAACTTCCGCTTGCTTTAGTCGGAATAACGATCACTATTGTAAGAGGTACCCTGGTTACTGACCCTGTTGTTTATTCGGCCACGTCAACTTTTAGTTTGAGTTTGTTGGCTCCACAGGTTATTGCATTCTCAGCCGATGACTTTAACCCGCCGATTACGGAACAATTGGTGTACACTGCTTTTGTTTCAGCTAACCTGCTGGGTACAATACGTGTAGGTCCAGAGAGCTTTGACGGAATTTTGGTTGCGGATTAATGTAGTAATTTTGATATGACGAAATATCGCTTCATGAGGCTTCGCAGATGTAACTGCGAAGCTTTTTTGTGTACAAGACAAGTTTCAAGCTTAACGATTAAACTACTTTTCTTTTGCATAAGAATTACACAGGCATAACCCTGCAACAATGGGTAGAATTTTATGTATGCGCTTACAGTAAATATCCATTGCTTTGTACAATTAAAAATCTGGAGGAGGAATGAAGAATGGTGTGGAAAAAAGGATTGACTCATATGCTTTTAGCAGCTTTTTTATGTGGTGCAACAGGTGTGGGCATAGCTCTCCCGGCCCAGGCATCCGCTGGCGAGTACAAGTTTGATTTTGGCGGAGGTACGGTCGAAACGGGTTATACCGGAGTGAGCGCTTCGCTGTCTTATGACTTAGCACGTGGCTATGGCTTTCGTACCCCTGAGAATATGCGTAATGTCAGTGCTTCGGGGACTGGAGTGGCAAGTGATGCGGTACGTTTCCTGGTTACAGGTACGAAAAGCGAGAATACTTTTGATGTTGATCTTCCTCCTGGTTTGTATGAGGTGTCGGTTACTTTAGGAGATACCTCTCGTTCGAGTATTGCAGCTGAAGGGGTGTATCAGGTCATAAATATGACAGGGAATGGGGCCAAGGATCGCTTTCAAATTCCAGTAACAGACGGACAACTAAATCTGCTGGTTACTGAAGGCAAAGAGGGGGCGGTCTTCACACTCAGTGCAATGGAAATCAGGCAATTATCTAGCAATCCGGTTACGAATCGAACAATTTATATCGGTGGGGATTCTACGGTATGTAACTATTATCCGCTGGATAGCAGCGTGCAGGCGGGATGGGGTCAACTGCTGCCAGAGTTTGTGAACACGAATACTTTTCAAATTCGCAATATGGCGTCAGGAGGCCAAATTGCTAGAGGCTTCCATCAGGACGGTCAGTTGGAGGCCATCGTCCAATATATTAAGCCGGGGGATTATTTTATTCTCCAATTGGGCATTAATGACACCAATCCAAAGCATAACGAAAGCGAAGCAGAGTTTAAGGACTGGATGCGGGATATGATCCGGCAGGCGAAGGCTAAGGGGGCGACGGTAATCCTGTCAACTCCGCAAGGACGAGCCACTGACTTTAATGCTAACAATGTACACAACGCAGAAAATAGATGGTATAGAAGTGCTATTTTGGCGCTGGCTCAAGAGGAACAAACGCCTTTAGTCGACCTGAATGTTCTTAGCTCAGCTTATTTTACTTCTATTGGTAAAGTCGCTACACTGGCTTTGTACATGAACGGTGATACACTCCATCCAAACTATGAAGGTGCAAGGGAACTGGCACGATTGGTAGCACAGGATTTAAAAAGGCAGGGTCTGAGCGGATTCTAAATTTTAACGATGGGTTTTCCCCTGTTTCTTACATTTGTAGGAGCAGGGGTTTTTAGCATCTGTTCAGGGTGCTATAATTATTGAAAAAGCAATAGTAATACGGAGGAATTAGAACATGCAGCCTTTCACTGCCCGTGTGCTTCAAATTATACTGTTGATCCCTGAGGGAAAAGTAATGACTTACGGTCAAATTGCGGCAGAGGCCGGAAGCCCAAGAGGTGCCAGACAGGTGGTGCGGATTTTGCATACATTGAGCCAAAAACACCGGCTTCCTTGGCATAGAGTAGTCAACCGTTTGGGGGAGATTGCTTTGCAGGAGGATGAGTCCGCATCCCTGCAGCGTCTGTATTTGGAGGAGGAAGGCATACGGTTTAATGAAAACGGGCGCATTCCACTGGATCAATATCTCTATGATCCGCAGGCAGAGATGGAAGAATAGGCGCGGAACAAGCTATGCGGTTTTATATTAAATTTGATCATCATAAAGAACCGGGACAAGTCAATTAACGATTTGTCCCGGTCTTTTTCATCTAGCATACGAAGCAGATAACTAGAGGTAATCTGTTATTTATAGCATAAGATTCATTTGTCATTTTATCCGATAAGATGCTGCTGATCCCGTTGGGCAAGGTGAAAAGAAATGCTGTTCATCAGTGGTATATCGTTATTTTTCCGGGCTTCCCGGATGAGTTGTTTCTTTTTTTGTTCTGATTCACGTAAAAAGCGGGTCATCCACAAATCAGACAGTTCGTTAGTGGTTGTCATACGAGATTCTTTTATCATCTATTAACCCTCCCAGTGAGCGGCTGTTATTCTTTCTCTAGTATATGTTCCAAACCTTAATAGATGCTGTTGGTTTCCTTAAAATTAGCTGAAAATTAGGTAAAGTTAAGGTAAAAATAGGTTGAATCCATATCTGATTGGACGAAAAGTAGTATAAAGCGAGTAATCTGGAAGTAAAGGTTACAAAAATGTATTGTTTTGACACCTTGTACCAACACAAACCTGAAAGTACAATTAGAATGCAAGAGTTTGTGGAAATTTATGTCGAAAAAAACGGAAAAGATTCGAAGAATGCACCGAAAGGGGAGAGATTCATCTATGAAGCAAAAAGCGGCTGCCGTGCTGCTTGTATTGTCATTATCATCAGGCTTGGCCTCCACTGTACAGGCTGAGAGTTTATCAGGAAATGTAGCATCAAGTACGTCAGTTAAACCTTCTGCTGCGGCTCCATCGAAGACATCATCCATAACGGGTCAGGCTTTACCTACATTGACACTCAAGCAGGCCGCGGAATGGGCACAGACGAACAGTTACAATACACGTACCGCCGAACGGGACGTAGAGCGCCGCAGAATGGAACTGAAAAATGCAGAAAAGGACCTGGGCAATTCACCTGTCGATTTTATAGACAATGAGTATGTTGATGATGAAACGTCATGGAGAAATTACAGTTCCTCGACGCTATCTTATTTAGCCAGCAAAAAGCAGGCGCAGTTCGCCAAAGACCAGATTTATTTTAATGTGATGAAAAGCTATCAAAGTGTGTTCGTGGCAGAGAATCAGGTGAAAAATGATCTAGAAGCGCTTGAAATCGCCCAAGCGGAGGAAAAGATTGCACTTGCCAAATTTGCGCGCGGAAAGCTGTCTGAGTATGCGAAAAACGAGAGTACACAGGCCAGAAGCCAAGCTCAGCAAACCGTAGAGCAGGGGAAAATTGCGTTGCAAAAATCCAGGGATGCCCTGAACTTCCTCATGGGACAGCCTAATGGAACAGCTTATGAATTGGTCGATCGACCCGTGTACAAGGAACCGAAGAAGCTGGATATCGAATTACATATACAACAGCTGACAGACATGAATCCAAATTTATGGAAGCTGGAGGATAGCATCAAAACTTCGGAGCTTAATGTGAGATATTTCGATTTTAACAATGGTGCTGGTGCTTATGATCTAGCTAAAATGGATGTCGATACGGCTAAGGAGGAACTCGACAAAGGTCAAAAGGATTTTGCCGAATCTCTCCGTAATTTGTATGCCACAGTTAAGGAAAATCAAAAGAAATACGTACAACTGGAAGAAAGCTTGCGTACAGCAAAAGAGGCCTTGGAATTATCACGCAAAAAGTGGGCCAGAGGTCTAATTATTGAGATGGAATTGAAAAATAATCAGTTGAAAGTGAACCAGATTGAACGGCAAATGGAAGAGCTTGCGATCGAGTTGGATCAAAATGAGTATACGTTGAACAAGCCATGGAGCACATAGGGAGGAAACGGCATTGGCAGAAACGGTTTTAAATGACGCTTTAATCAAGTTACGGAGAAAACGGAGAAAAAAGTGGATCTGGACTGCAATTGTTCTACTGGTTGTCGGTGGAGGCGGAGCAGCAGTATACCTAAATTTGCCCAAAGAACAGGCGGCACCGTTGGTTCAGGATGAGAAGCTTAAAGTAGAACGCGGCGATGTGAGCGAGAAGCTGGATACGTCCGGTACCGTACAGGCTTCCAAGGAAGTGAAGTTGAATTTTACAAGCGCAGGCGAAAATAAGCTGGCAGCGGTGAACGTGAAGGCCGGAGACAAAGTGAAGAAAGGACAAGTCCTGGCTCTTCTGGACAGTTCTGAAATTAAAATGCAAATTCAGAGTGCGTCTGATACTTTGGAAATATCTAAAGCCAAGCTGGCTGAATTGGAGAAAGGTCCGAAGGCTGAGGACATTGAAATTCAGAAAACAAATGTACTTCGGGCCAAAATGGCTATCGATACAGCGCAAGAATCATTTGAGCTGGAAGAAGCCGAAAGTCAGAAGAAAACTTCCCAAAAGCAGTTGGAACAGGCGCGAAAGGCATATGAAGACCAAAAGTTTTTACATGATGCCGGGGCGGTGTCCAACAGTGAATTGGAGCAGGCAGAGCAAGCACTGGATAAAGCACAGACGGACTATGATGGTCTGGATCTGCAGTTCCGCAAAATCATGTCACAAAAACGTCGCACCATTTCAGAGGCTGAAATCGGATATCGTACGGCAATGGCAGAGCTTCGCAAAATTCAGGTTCCGGCTGATGCATCCAATATTCAAGCCTCACGGATAGAGGTTCGAAGACAGGCGACGGAACTGGAGCAGAAGAAAAATGAATTGAACAAGCTTCAGGTTACAGCACCTTGGGACGGGGTAATCTTGAAGGTGAACGGGGATGTAGGGACCAGTCCGACAGCTCCATTCATTGTCATGAATAACTCGGATTCCAACGACCTTAAGGTGGTTGTGAAGGTAAGTCAGACCGACATTGTCAAAGTAAAGAAGGGTCTTTCAGCCGTGTTGACTACCAATGCCTATCCGGGTGAATCATTTCCAGGGAAGGTGCAATTCGTGTCACCGGAAGCCTCTACGGATGAAGGGATGACGACGTATCTGATGGAACTGTCTGTTCATGACCCGAAAGGCAAGCTCAAAACGGGCATGATTATGAATGTGGCCGTTATTTTGGGAGTACACAAAAATGTACTGTTCGTACCTGCGACTGCGCTGAGATCCGAAGGGGGACAGGATGGCGTGTATGTTTCCGCTAATAATGCTGCAAATCCAGGGGCGCGCACTTTCAAGCCCGTAGAACTCGGATTTTATACGCCAGATCGAGTCGAACTCAAGTCAGGTGTAAAGGAGGGTGACACGCTTATTGTGCCTGCTCCTGAACCTCCGCCGGACCCTTCCGCTATGGGCGGCATGCAGGGAGGCTTTTAAACGGGTATGAGATACGTCATTCAGATTGAGGATTTGAAAAAAGTGTACCATGTCGGAGATCAGGAAATTCATGCTCTGCGTGAGGTTCAACTTGATATTGCTGACGGTGATTTTGTTGCGATTATGGGACCGTCTGGATCAGGCAAGTCCACGATGATGAATGTTATCGGCTGTCTGGATTTACCTACGTCAGGACAATTTTATTTGGACGGCTATTCGATCTTAGATGCCCGTGAGGATGAACTGGCTATTATACGTAATCAGAAAATCGGATTTGTATTTCAAAAATTTCATTTGCTCCCGCGATCAACGGCTCTGGAGAATGTGGAACTGCCTATGATTTATGCAGGTATTCCTGTCAAGGAGCGTCGTTTGCGGGCAATGGAAGCCCTCACTAGCGTAGGTCTAGGCGATCGGATGAACAATAGGCCGAACGAATTGTCAGGCGGTCAGCAGCAGCGGGTATCCATTGCCCGCGCACTTGTGAACAATCCGGTCATTCTCTTGGCGGATGAACCTACAGGCGCATTGGACTCCAAAACAAGTGTTGAAATAATGGGGATTTTTCAGCGTCTGAATGATCAGGGGAAAACGGTTGTATTGGTTACTCATGATCAAGAGGTTGCGGAATACGCCAAGCGTCTGATTCATTTTCGAGATGGGCGGATTGAAGAGGATCAGCCTGTTGGGAAACGAAGAATGGCGGCAGAGGAAGTGAAGGCATGAAGTTTAAGGAAATTATCCGTGTATCACTCAACAGTTTGCGAACCAATATGCTGCGATCTTTGCTGACCATGGTGGGCATTATTATCGGAGTGGCCGCTGTGATTATGATTGTAGCCATCGGTAAAGGATCAACGGCTACGATTACATCTCAGATCAACAGTATGGGAAATAATCTGCTGATGATCTATCCTTATGCTCCATATGATGGCTCTAGTTCCATGTCGTTCAATCAGACGAAAGGAATATCTCTAAAAGATATCGATGCGCTAGAGCAGCAAAAAGCAGTAGCAGAGGTAGCACCAAGTGCTATGACCAATGCAGATATTACGTGGAGTCGCAATAAGGTCAGTGGACAAATTGAGGGGACTTCACTGGCATTCGTTCATGTGAGAAAGCTGTCACTAGCTCAAGGCAGGTCGTTTACCCACTATGAAGTGGATAAACAAATGAATGTGGCCGTGCTTGGGAGTGATGCGGCCCGTAATATTTTTGGTCCGGATGCCTCCAGAGCGGTCGGTGAGACGATCATGATCAAACAGCTTCCTTTTAAGGTGGTCGGTGTGCTGGCAAATTCCAATTCCAATATGAGTAACAGCGGTCAGCAGGTATATGTACCGATTACAACGGGGATGGAACGGCTAGGCAATATGAGTATTCAGCAGGTGAACGCCTCTGCAACATCAGAGGAGAAGATTGATCAGGCAAGTGCAGAAATTCGGCAGGTGCTTCGTGTCAGACATGAGCTAAAGCCATCAGAGGGCGATGACTTTCAGATCATGACCCAGACGGAAATCTTAAAAACAGTGTCCGGGGTTGATCGGATTATGAATATGCTGCTGGCCGGTGTAGCTGCAATTGCGCTTGGCGTTGGAGGTGTCGGCATTATGAATATTATGCTGGTGTCCGTCACGGAACGTACGAGGGAGATCGGGATTCGTAAAGCGATTGGTGCGCAACGTAGTGATATTATGCTGCAGTTTGTGGCTGAGGCTGTTTTTCTCAGTCTGATGGGTGGACTAGTTGGCGTAATGGTGGGTCTCGGAGGTGCAAAACTGCTTGAGAAATTCGTCCAAATGCCGATTGTGTATTCGATAGAGCCCGTGCTTTACTCTTTTCTGTGCTGTATGGCAGTCGGAGTGTTGTTCGGAGTATATCCGGCGCGGAAGGCGTCTAAGCTGCGTCCAATTGATGCTTTAAGATACGAATAAGAGAGCGGGTACTTCGCCTTACTCGAAAGAGCAGGGTGTAAAGTGCCCGTTTTTTTGTGTTGAATAAGTGTTTTAAATGATAAAAAGACATGAATAACCACTTTAATTTTATATATGTGATGTTTTATATGCTTTTTAAGGTTGATTTATTGTTATATATGACGTATTATATTCAATATTAGATCGCAAGAAAAAAAGGAGGGACGTTCATCATCGACCTTACGGCAAGACAAGTAGAAATTTTAAACATCGTACAAAAGCATGCCCCAATTACCGGGGATCAGATTGCGGAAATGCTTAATCTCAGTAAGGCGACCATTCGGACCGACCTATCCAAATTGGGTATTCTGAATTACATAGATGCAAAGCCCAAGGTCGGATATTTTGTTGGAAAGCGGGGCACGCCGAACCGGGAGGAAAAATTCCGGCTATTGCAAATGAAGGTGGGCGATCTTCACGGGGTTCCAGTCATCGTACGTGAAACAACAACGATTCAGGAAGCTGTTGTAGCTCTCTTTTTGGAAAATGTGAGCAATTTGATCGTTACCGATGAAGACGGAGATTTGGCAGGGGTAGCTTCCCGCAAGGATTTGCTTAAGGTAACATTAGGGAATCCCAATGCAGCAACCATTCCTGTCAGCCTAGTGATGACCCGACAGGCGAATGTTGTCACCGTTTCCCCAGAGGATACGGTATTAGAGGCAGCGCGCAAAATTATTGCCCGTCAAATCGACAGTCTGCCTGTCGTCGTCCCTTCCGACTCCGACAAGCCAGGAGAGCACTGGAAAGTCGTGGGACGTATTACAAAAACAAATATTATTAAAATGTTGCTCGATATGGTAGCAGAGGATTAATGGGAGGAATCGAATGGTTCAGGCGAGCAGTCATTTTATAGCGATCTGTTCAGACTCGATTGGCGAGACGGCAGAAGCTGTCGTACAGGCGACCATGCGCCAGTTTGAGTTACCGGACACAGAGATCAAAAGATTTATGAACGTGAGGGATGAAGACGAACTGAGCCGGGTGATGGAGGAAGTTGCCGAGCGTAGAGGCTTTGTAGCTTATACGCTGGTACAGCCGGAATTGAGAGAGGCGATGAAAGAAGAGGCTGTCCGGCTGAATGTGCGGGCTGTCGACATTATGGGACCAATGATGCAGGCGTTTGCCGATACGTTCCATAACGATCCCAAAGAGAAGCCTGGTCTGCTGCACCGACTGGACGACAACTATTTTCGGCGTGTAGAGGCCTTGGATTTTGCGGTTCAATACGATGATGGCAAAGATGTGAGCGCCATTCTCAAAGCGGATATTGTATTGCTTGGAGTATCCCGTATTTCCAAAACCCCTTTATCCATGTTTCTCGCGCATAAAGGTTATAAAACGGTCAACATACCGGTTGTGCCGGAGCTGACACCGCCTGTTCAGTTGAAGGATGTTCAGCGTGGTCGAGTGTTCGGATTAACGATCGAGCCAGAGTTACTGTTGAAAATACGCAGTGAGCGACTAAAGGTTATGGGGCTTCCTAATAATGTGCAGTATGCTACAGCGACGAGAGTGGAAGAGGAAATAGCGTATGCGCAGTCTTTGTTTAAAGAGCTGAATTGTCCGGTTATTGATGTTACAGATAAGGCGATTGAAGAGACGGCAGGTTTAATTATCAGAATGTTATAGAGCTTAGTAGCTGCTCATATAACTAAAAATTAAAAACGTAGGATACAGGAGTTTAATAGATAAATAGAAAGATTGCAGCAAAGCTGCCCTAAATATATTCATTTGCTTAAGGGTAATAATTATTTTAGGAGAGGTGGAGGGATAGGTATGGAGAGTCAAATGGCATTGGAATTCGTTCGGGTAACAGAGGCAGCGGCACTGCAATCAGCACAATGGACAGGGCGTGGAGATAAGAATAGCGCAGACGAGGCGGCTACGGTAGCCATCCGCACTCATTTTAATGCGGTATCCATGGACGGCACGGTCGTCATTGGCGAAGGCGAAATGGATGAGGCTCCCATGCTGTATATCGGGGAAAGAGTAGGCAATCGCAGAGGACCGGCTATGGACATCGCTGTCGATCCACTGGAAGGAACCGAAACGGTGGCAAATGGTTTGAATAACGCTCTGTCGGTCATTGCTGCTGCACCTCGTGGTAGTCTACTCCACGCTCCTGATATGTACATGCAAAAAATGGCCGTTGGCCCGGCGCTGGCTGGAAAGCTGTCACTTGAGGACCCAATCCCGACCACATTGTCAAAAGCTGCACGAGCACTCGGTAAATCCTTGTCTGATCTTACCGTGTCCATTCTGGATCGTACACGGCACGCCGGGATTATCAAGCTTCTGCGGGAAAGCGGAGTTCGTATCAAATTGCTAGGCCATGGGGATGTGATGGGCGCGATTGAAACATGCCTGGATAGCGGTGTAGATTTGCATATCGGTTCTGGTGGCGCTCCTGAGGGTGTATTGGCCGCTGCAGCGCTGAAATGCATGGGCGGAGAAATACAGGGCCGTTTGTTGCCTCATGGTGAAGAAGAGATTGAGCGTTGCAAACGTATGGGCATTACTGATCCTGGCGCGTTGCTATCTATGGATGATATGGTTGGACGGCAAGGCGTGATGTTTGTGGCTACAGGTGTAACACCTGGAGAGTGGTTGCAGGGGGTTCGTTCTCTTCCCGGCCACAGAGCGGAAACTCATTCAGTCGTAATGCACTCGGATACAAAAACGATTCGCTTCGTGCGGAGTATCCATCATACAGCTGATTCTTCCGGTACGCTTGCGGTAGCGGCATCTTCTTGAACATTGAAGTCATGGCTTATAGTTCAATAAAACAGCGGTATCTAGGACTTATCCAAGGATACCGCTGTTTTTCATATTTTAGGGTCAATCTAACTGTCATAGAACAGATGAAGTTATCAACTCCATGGAATAAGAATCGAGTATACCTCACTTTTATTGAGTGACGTAAACATAATTATCTTTGTC
>NZ_CM137725.1:5662500-5927500 GCF_054602585.1 Paenibacillus sp. SEL3
GGGTTTCGCTTCGGAGAAGCGAATTGCACCTTGAAAACTGGATACCGAAACGAAATTGCGTTTTAGAATATTCCTTTAAGCTGATCTTGTGTAAACAAGTGAAACAAAGGTAGCTGCCTTGAATTTCATTCACACGTAAGTGTTGAACCGAAATTCAAAGCAAATCGTATTTACGATGTAAATACTAGGTTAAGCTACAAAGAGCACACGGAGGATGCCTAGGCGCCAGGAGCCGACGAAGGACGTGGCGAACAACGATAAAGCCTCGGGGAGCTGTAAGCAAGCTTTGATCCGGGGATGTCCGAATGGGGAAACCCGGCTGTCTTCATCGACAGTCACTTTCTGCTGAATACATAGGCAGAATAGAGGCAGACCAGGGGAACTGAAACATCTAAGTACCCTGAGGAAGAGAAAACAATAGTGATTCCGTCAGTAGCGGCGAGCGAACGCGGATTAGCCCAAACCAAGGAGCTTGCTCCTTGGGGTTGTGGGACGTCTCACATGGAGTTACAAAGGAACCGGTTAGATGAAGAGGTCTGGAAAGGCCCGCCAGAGAAGGTAAAAGCCCTGTAGTTCAAAACTGGTTCTCTCCGAGACGGATCCCGAGTAGTGCGGGGCACGTGAAACCCCGTATGAATCCGGCAGGACCATCTGCCAAGGCTAAATACTCCCTGGCGACCGATAGTGAAGCAGTACCGTGAGGGAAAGGTGAAAAGCACCCCGGAAGGGGAGTGAAATAGATCCTGAAACCGTGTGCTTACAAGAAGTCAGAGCCCGATCTAGGGGTGATGGCGTGCCTTTTGTAGAATGAACCGGCGAGTTACGTTCCCGTGCAAGGTTAAGGTGAAGAGCTGAAGCCGCAGCGAAAGCGAGTCTGAATAGGGCGATCTTTAGTACGTGGACGTAGACCCGAAACCGGGTGATCTACCCCTGTCCAGGGTGAAGGTGCGGTAACACGCACTGGAGGCCCGAACCCACGCATGTTGAAAAATGCGGGGATGAGGTGGGGGTAGCGGAGAAATTCCAATCGAACCCGGAGATAGCTGGTTCTCCCCGAAATAGCTTTAGGGCTAGCCTCGGAAAGAAGAATCGTGGAGGTAGAGCACTGATTGGGTGCGGGGCCCGCAAGGGTTACCAAGCTCAGTCAAACTCCGAATGCCATAGATTTAGTTCCGGGAGTCAGACAGTGAGTGCTAAGATCCATTGTCGAAAGGGAAACAGCCCAGACCATCAGCTAAGGTCCCCAAGTGTGTATTAAGTGGGAAAGGATGTGGAGTTGCACAGACAACCAGGATGTTGGCTTAGAAGCAGCCACCATTGAAAGAGTGCGTAATAGCTCACTGGTCGAGTGACTCTGCGCCGAAAATGTAACGGGGCTAAACACACCACCGAAGCTATGGCTTGATGCTTTACATCAGGGGTAGGGGAGCGTTGAATGCGGGTTGAAGGTGTACCGTAAGGAGCGCTGGACTGCATTCAAGTGAGAATGCCGGTATGAGTAACGAAAAGATCTGTGAGAATCAGATCCGCCGAAAGCCTAAGGGTTCCTGAGGAAGGTTCGTCCGCTCAGGGTAAGTCGGGACCTAAGGCGAGGCCGATAGGCGTAGTCGAAGGACAACAGGTCGAAATTCCTGTACCACCGTAATCCGTTATGAGCGATGGGGTGACGCAGTAGGGTAGTGACGCGGACGGATGGATGTCCGTCTAAGCAGTGAGGCTGATGTGTAGGCAAATCCGCATATCGTTAAGGCTGGGCTGTGATGGGGAGCGAAAATTGTAGTAGCGAAGGTCATGATCTCAGACTGCCAAGAAAAGCCTCTAGCCAGGAGAAGGTGCCCGTACCGCAAACCGACACAGGTAGGCGAGAAGAGAATTCTAAGGCGCGCGGAAGAACTCTCGTTAAGGAACTCGGCAAAATGACCCCGTAACTTCGGGAGAAGGGGTGCCTCGGTAGGGTGAATAGCCCGAGGGGGCCGCAGTGAAAAGGCCCAAGCGACTGTTTAGCAAAAACACAGGTCTGTGCGAAGCCGCAAGGCGAAGTATACGGGCTGACGCCTGCCCGGTGCTGGAAGGTTAAGGGGAGTGGTAAGCCTTCGGGCGAAGCTATGAACCGAAGCCCCAGTAAACGGCGGCCGTAACTATAACGGTCCTAAGGTAGCGAAATTCCTTGTCAGGTAAATTCTGACCCGCACGAATGGCGTAACGACTTGGGCGCTGTCTCAACGAGAGATCCGGTGAAATTTTAATACCTGTGAAGATGCAGGTTACCCGCGACAAGACGGAAAGACCCCATGGAGCTTTACTGCAGCTTGATATTGAATTTGGGTACGATCTGTACAGGATAGGTGGGAGCCGTAGAACTTTGAGCGCCAGCTTGAAGGGAGGCATCCTTGGGATACCACCCTGATCGTATCTAGGTTCTAACTTGGTACCGTGAACCGGTGCGAGGACAGTGTCAGGTGGGCAGTTTGACTGGGGCGGTCGCCTCCTAAAGAGTAACGGAGGCGCCCCAAGGTTCCCTCAGAATGGTTGGAAATCATTCGAAGAGTGCAAAGGCAGAAGGGAGCTTGACTGCGAGACCTACAAGTCGAGCAGGGACGAAAGTCGGGCTTAGTGATCCGGTGGTACCGCATGGAAGGGCCATCGCTCAACGGATAAAAGCTACCCTGGGGATAACAGGCTTATCTCCCCCAAGAGTCCACATCGACGGGGAGGTTTGGCACCTCGATGTCGGCTCATCGCATCCTGGGGCTGAAGTAGGTCCCAAGGGTTGGGCTGTTCGCCCATTAAAGCGGTACGCGAGCTGGGTTCAGAACGTCGTGAGACAGTTCGGTCCCTATCTGTCGTGGGCGTAGGAAATTTGAGAGGAGCTGTCCTTAGTACGAGAGGACCGGGATGGACGTACCGCTGGTGTACCAGTTGTTCCGCCAGGAGCACCGCTGGGTAGCTATGTACGGAAGGGATAAGCGCTGAAAGCATCTAAGCGTGAAGCCCCCCTCAAGATGAGATTTCCCAGTATGTAAGACCCCTTGAAGACGACGAGGTAGATAGGTTGGGGGTGGAAGTGCAGTAATGCATGGAGCTGACCAATACTAATCGGTCGAGGGCTTATCCTAAGAATAAAACGCAAATGAGTTTCGGATCCAGTTTTCAAGGTGTAACCTTGAAGGTATGTACAAGATACATACGAAATACGCATTGAAATTCATTCACACAGCTGTGATGAACCGAGTTTCAATACGGAAGAATTTGCGTAGCAAATTCATGTTTGGTGGCGATAGCGGAGGGGTTCCACACGTACCCATCCCGAACACGACCGTTAAGCCCTCCAGCGCCGATGGTACTTGGACCGCAGGGTCCTGGGAGAGTAGGACGTCGCCAAGCACGATAAAAAGAGCACAGCCTTAATGGGCTGTGCTCTCAGATTGTCGAGAAACCCCGTCATTTTGAGACGTGGGTTTCCTTTTTACATCATAATGCTCTGGTCTCTGGAGAAGCAGGGGGGGTTACCCCTGTTTCTCCAGGCGATCTAGGTGGATCGCCATCTTCTTCATGTTCTGCACGGCTGCCGTCATAAGGGCTTGTTCCCTGACGTTTGGAAGACCGCGCAAACGGCAATAGCGAAACCCATGGAGCTCTTTGGCATCCGCGAAGCTTCGCTCAATCGTCTCTTTTCGTTTGCGGTACAGCTTTTTACCAGATGGGCTCAGCCGGTTGCTCCGTACCCACTCTTTGCTGTCTTCCCAGACATGCCGAGTCACCACTTTGCGGTGGTTTCGAGACTGGGTACACTGACTTAGCAGTGGGCAATGCTGGCACTGAGCTGGGTCAGAGGCATACTGCCGGTATCCCTTACGGTCCGTCGTTCGGTAGGGCAGTTCCTGTTGGGCTGGGCATCTATACGCATTGCGTTTGGCATCGTATTCAAACTTCCATTTCGGAAACAGTCCTTGTCTGGGATGGAATCTTCGGTGAGCAATCACGGCAAAAATCTTTCGGTTCTGCAAACCTTGGCAAATCGGCGTTGTTAAATAACCTGAATCTAGTGCAACAGCTTCTACTTGAAAACCAAAACGTTCTCTTTGGCGATCCAAACGGGACAAATAGGGGACAGAATCATGTACATTCCCTGGTGTCACATGCACGTCCGTAATCAGATTGTACTTCATATCCACCGTGCGGTGGTCCAGATAGAAGAAGCCTTCGGGCTTGCCATCACGGATCATATAGCCGCTGTCCGGGTCTGTTTTGCTCACTTTCATTTCTTTTTCTTCGTTCACTTCCTCTCGGGATTTTAAGGCTTTTTTCCGTGGTTTCTCCGGTCATCCTTCACCGCTTCGTTCAGCTCGTCCATATAGTCTTTAGTATTCTGCAACACTTGTTCTTTGGTGTACTGGTGCCTGTTAGCATTGGCTTTGACGTGTGTGGAATCGGTGACGAGAACACGCCCACCCACCATTCGGTGAGAGATCGCCTGCAGCACAATTTCATCGAAGATATCTTGAAAGATCGTGGTGTCTTTAAAGCGAGTACGACGATTCCAGCTAATCGTCGTATGGTCCGGAACTTTATCCGTTAAGCCCAACCTCAGAAACCAACGATAAGCTAGGTTCGTCTGAATTTCTCGCTCGAGTTGCCGTTCTGAGCGAATGCCATAGAAATAACCGAGAAAGATCATTTTAAACAATACGGTAGGATCAATGGCAGGACGCCCGTTGTCTGCACAATACAGTGGTCGAACTTTATCATCGATAAACGAAAAATCGATATACTTATCTACTTTGCGGAGCAAGTGATCTTGAGGAACCAGATCTTCGATGGAAACAAATTCGTAGGATTGTTGTTTTTCGCGGTTGGAGCGTAGCATATCAACACCATCCGTTCTACAATAGTTACCTATATTATACAACATTAACGCGGTGTCGTCTTAAACAAAATTAACATAAAATAGGCTGTCGAGACTTTCTCGACAGCCTGAGAGCACAGCCTTAATGGGCTGTGCTCTTTTTGTATACCATAAGGCTTTCGCATTTTGGAAATTATATATACATGAACCCATACATATACTCCATTCCACTAAATTAATAAGATTGGGGGATAACTACAATAAAGCTTACAACACTCTGCATATCGACCGATAGTGAAGTCAAACATAATGAAATTTATAAAGCAGCAAGTCTCCAACAACGGGGAGCCTTGCTGTTTGCCGTTACTGTTTTTTGAGAGGGTGAAAGATTAAAAGTAAGGCTATAAATTTCTAGAGAACAGGTACTTTTGAAGCGAGATAGAAACGTTTTTATTAGAGTTTGAAAAGAAAATTCATAGATTTAGGAGAGAAAAATTCAATTCGAACTGGATTTTTTAGACGAAGAGTCAGAAAAAAATATGAAAAAAATGGTCCTTTATGACTATGGAATAACAATATTTATTACAAAAATAAAGAGTTATTAATTTTGTCTTATGTGAGCTTGATACAAATCCAATCCAATATTTAGGTGATTGAAGAGAGTTGCGGAAAAAGTCGGAATTTGTCGGATGATATCAGGTTGAATTTGTTACATTTATGTTAATGGCAAGTAAAGATAAAATTGTTGTAGGATAAGGGGTTGGACCTCAATGTAAATCAAAATGAGTTCAGTTTTACAAAATTCGTGAAAACCTGAAATCTTGTTTTAAACTAAATTAACAGATCATGATTGACAGATAACTCATACAAAAAGTGAAATTGTTGCTTTTGAAGTTTGGAAACAAATAACATAATATGGATTTTATTTTATTTTTATGAGCTCTATCAATTTAGCCCTTTTGTCCCATGCCAAGTGGTTTTAAAGTTTGTATATTTAAAAACAGTTAGAAAGTGTTGGAAGAAAAAAAGAGATATAAGGATTTACTGTAAAATTATGAACTGCATAGAGGATGGAGGAATTCTTATGACAACTCGATCACAATCTTGGTTCGCGAAAACAGAGGTCCAACCGACTACGAAGCTCCAACTATTTTGCTTTCCCTACGCCGGTGGTGGTGCTTATATATTTAACTCTTGGAAGTCCAGGTTTGCGCCTGACATTACCGTGTTGCCTATACAACTTCCAGGACGTGAAAGCCGCTCAACAGAAGCTCCAATGGATACTCTTCAAGACATCGTTCAATCGTTGGTTCCAGCTATGGCTCCATACATACATAAGCCGTTCGCTTTTTTTGGACACAGTATGGGGGCACTGATTGCATTTGAAACAGCACGGCAATTGTACAGCAAAACTGGAAAGCTACCTGAGCATATCATCATATCCGGTAAATCCGCACCACATATTCCATATTCCAAAAAACGACTCCATGATTTAGCAGACGATTCTTTCACCGAAGAGCTTCGTTTGATGCAGGGAACACCTGAAGAGGTGCTGCAAAATGCAGAATTGATGCAAATTATTATGCCTCGTCTGCGTGCAGATTTTAAGGTATGTGAAACTTATGTTTATCAGCCGGGAAATCCATTGATATGTCCGATGACTGTTTTAGGCGGAATGAAGGATTTTGAGGTTAGCACAGATTCACTGCATGCCTGGCAACAGCATACGACATCACCTATGGATGTTCGAATGTTCGAAGGTAATCACTTTTTCATCCATGAACAAGAACAAGAGGTTATGAGCACAGTCGAGAACATTCTTTCTACATCCTCGCCGATGGCCCACGCGGCGGGAGCTCATACAGCTTACAACACAAGCACCCTACAACCACGATTCAGACAGAGTTAAATGTCCCACACATCACGATACACTTCGTTATTACCATCTCAGCAACAATCAACAACCAACCCACACCAAGATGTAAATTCCAGCATAGTTCAAAATCGCATTTTATTCTGTACGGATACTCATGCATCCAAACCCAGAGTTTATCTCAACGACGTCCACAGCCAATATAAAAAGTTCGCACTGAAAAAGTGTGGGCAGCGAAAAGAGGGATGCCCTTGTTTCGATTAAATTCTGCTTTTCGGAGACTCGCACGTTATGTAAGGCCGTATAATCTATGGGTTTTCATAACGGTGATCACCTCCTTGTGTTTGGCAGCTATTGACATTATTTTGGGTAAGGCCATTGAGCAAATGGCACAGGGGACATTCTCCTCTACCCAGAACATGATCTATCTGGTTGTTGGTATGACGCTAATTGGAATGCCCTGTAAGTTTGTGATGAGGTACGCTTCAGCGCGATTTAGTGTTAGTGCTCTGCGCGACTTGAGAGGCGATCTCGTACATAAGTTTTGCGATTTACCGGTTTCCAGCGTGGAAAGGAAATTTACCGGAGATTTGGTATCCCGTCTAACCAATAATACGGCAGTATTACAGAACTTTTTTATCCAGCAGTTTGCCAATCTGTTCTATTTACCGCTCGTGTTTACGGCATCACTCATATTGCTTTTACTGACAAGCTGGAAACTGATATTGGCAAGTCTTGCGCTCATGCCAATAGGAATGATCATAACATCACTAATGAGCAAGCCAATTGAAAAATACTCCGCGGATCTTCAGGAGAAAATTGCTCATTTGAACGCTGTGGGGCAAGATGCAATCGGAGGAATCCCTATCGTCAAGGCATTCAATATGCAAGCTGTGCTGTTGAAGAAGTATATGGTGATTATGGAGGGGGTCGTCAAGCGCGGCTTACGGCTAGAAAAGCGCTATGCAGCCATTACTCCGGTAGGTGTGATGATGCTAGCAACACCGATTATTTTGGTCATTGTATACGGAGGATACCTGATACAACATGGAGAGTTGAATGCTGGAGGCATTGTACTTTTTTTATACCTGATTTCGTTCATATTGCAGCCGATTGCCATGCTGCCGACGATCATTTCGCAAATGAAGGAAGCGGGTGGAGCCGCAAAGCATTTGTTTGAGGTGCTGGATTGGCAGAATGAACGTCAGGACGGCGAAATGACCTTGGTAGATCAGAAGCGAGAGAATAGGGCGCCTCATTTGAAAGACGATGCAGATGGGGAAGCCAACCGAATGAGTGAAGGCGGAGCAGAAAGTGATGATGACGTTGATAGTGTTGCTGTAGTCAGCTTTGAGCATTTGACCTTTGGCTACGATGAAGGGAACACAGTGCTGAAGGATATCAGCTTCCAGGCAGGGCAAGGGGATATGGTCGCGATTGTCGGTGCCAGCGGTGGGGGTAAAAGCACGATTTTCAAGCTGCTTTGCGGATTTAATGAACCTGGAGAGCATGCTGGAACCATTCAACTATTTGGAAAGAGTTTGACAGATTGGAATTTAACAAGCCTGCGCAGTCATATTTCGATGGTATCTCAGGAGCCGTCGCTTTTTCCGGCCACCATTGCAGAAAATATCGGATATGGACGTTTGGAGGCGACTCGAGAAGAAATTGTCGAGGCGGCGAAAGCGGCACATGCGCATGATTTTATTGTTCAACTTCCCGAGGGCTATGAAACCCTGTTGAGCGAGCGGGGAGGCGGATTGTCTGGCGGTCAAAAACAGCGTATTTCCATAGCAAGAGCATTATTGAAAAATGCTCCGCTACTTCTATTGGACGAGCCGACTTCAGCACTCGATAGTCAGTCGGAGGCTCAGGTGCAGAATGCGATGAATGCGGTAATGCAAAACCGGACGGTACTGGTCATTGCTCATCGACTGTCAACCGTACGTCAGGCGAACCGCATTATTGTACTCGATCAGGGGAGCATTGTGGAATCGGGTTCTCATGAGGAATTACTGGGTCGTGATGGTGTGTACCGAAAGCTGTATTTGAAAAATTTTGAAGAAGAACAGCATACGACGGAAAACGGTAATTCGTTGCCTGAGGAAAGGGGTGAGCGTCGTGACCTTCAAGCAGGGGTTTTATGAATTTAAGCAGTTGATGTCCCTGATGAAGCCGCACCAAAAATGGTATTTTACCGGGCTGGTTGGCAATAGTCTGACCAATGCCAGCATCACGATTTTACTTTCTTTTGTGGTGCATTATTTGCTGAATTTCGCGGTTAATGGCAATGTACAGGAGCTATACCGAGCGGTCTATTTGGTCAGTGGTACATTTTTGGCATTAAGTCTTATCTCCCCCCTGTGCAGCTATATGTATAAACGGTGTGTAAAGCTGGCGATTGCTGATGTACGAATGAAACTATTTGGCCACATTGTCAAGCTATCGTACGAAAAAGCCGAAAAACACCATTCGGGTGATCTTGTATCCCGTATGACGAACGATGTACAGGCGCTAGAGCAGGCTTACACCGTTCATATTCGCTCGATTATACTGGAAATTTCGCTTTTCTTGGGCTCGTTGGTCATTTTGATGGCTTTGGATTGGCGATTTGGGATTATGGCGGTTGTACTTGGGCTGGCTTCAGCCTGGATAAATGCTCATTTCGCGAAGAAAATGCGAAAGACGAGTGAAGAGTTACAGGGACGGATGAGCAGGTTCACGGAACGATTGAGTGATTTGCTTTCCGGTTTGCAGACGGTGAAGTTGTTTGGGTTGAGGACAAAGGTAGGTGGACTATGTAACGATGCAAGCGAGGACATCAATCGCATCAGCATCCGGCAGGGACGTCATATGGGCTTGCAGGATATGTGCAATTTTGTCATAGAGTTCATTACGCTGGGCGGTGTGCTTGTCGCCGGATTGATTCTGGTATCGCAGAAGCAAATGGAACTGGGAGTATTGGGACAGATTGTACAACTGCAAACCGGTATTTCAACGGTATTTTTGGAGCTAGGGGCGGCTGTAACACTGTTACAAAACTCCTTGGCAGGCTTGGCGCGTATCCGCGAAATTCTGGATGAGTCGAAGGAAGAGGAACAGTTCCCCGCGGCTAAAAAGAAGGGACCGCTGACTAGGCTTAGCGATCCCGAGACGGCAGCTTTATCAGCCCGTGAATCTGGGGAATTCTATGGCGATGTTGAAACCTTACGTTCAGACCACGCCATTGAACAGACTCCGGCTGCGCTGGAGCTGCACGACATCACCTTTGGCTATCAGCCTGACCATCCAACGCTGCAAAGGTTAAACTTGGTCGTGCCGGAAGGGCAGGTCACTGCACTTGTCGGTCCGAGTGGTGGTGGCAAAAGCACAGTCATGAAGTTGTTGCTGGGATTTTACCCACCGGATGAAGGTGTGCTGCGGGTTCGTGGTCGTTTGGCAGAAGAATTTCCGTTGGATGAGGTCAGGGATTTGATGGCCTATGTACCACAGGAGGCTACGCTGTTCCACGGTACAGTAGCGGATAATATCCGTTTTGGCTCACCGACTGCCACGGATGAGGAAGTGGAGGCTGCAGCCAAAACAGCCTATGCCAGCGGCTTCATAGCCGAGTTGCCAGAGGGGTACGACACGATTGTCGGTGAACGCGGAGCCAATTTGTCCGGCGGTCAAAGACAGCGGATTGCAATTGCCCGTGCTTTGCTCAAAAATGCACCGATTTTGCTATTGGATGAAGCGACCTCAGCTTTGGATGCAGAATCGGAATATGAAGTCCAGCAGGGCTTAAATGAGTTGATGAAGGATCGTACGACATTAGTTATTGCCCATCGATTGTCTACGATTGAACGGGCGGATACGATCTGTGTCCTTGCCGATGGCGAACTGAAAGAGCAAGGTACCCATGATCAGCTCCTTGCCGAGGGCGGCCATTATGCAGAGCTGTATGAGCTTCAATTTCGAAAGCATCCCGAGGAACAAACCGCATGAATATGCGAATTTCCTTTTTACCAAATATCTATTTTGTGAGGAGAGAGACGGATGACACAGCAAGATGTTCAATTGTTTTCCTTAAGCCAGCCACAGCAACGTATTTGGTATACGGAGCTTTTGTATCCTCATCGGAACACTTCAACAATTATTGCTACTGTAAAGATCAGGGGAACTGTTCGCATAGATGCCTTGCAGCAAGCAATGAATCGGGTAATTGCCCAAAATGATTCTTTTCGTATCAAAATTACTGCTCAGGATGGGATTCCATATCAATATGTAGAGCCGTTTACGGCAGAAAGTATAGAAACGATCCAAGTTACCCCGGAAGAAGCGAATGTATGGTTAAAGCGTCATAATCCACAGCCGTTCTCATTGTTGGATTCGCAGCTGTACCGATTTGTTATCTTGCAGCTCGGAACAGAAGAAACATGGTTTAATTTTAAAATGCATCATATTATTTCAGACGGCGTGTCCATGAATCAGGCCATTAATGAAATCACAGGACATTATATGGATATTGTGCATGGTACAGGCCAAGATGCGCCGACCAAAAGCAATCCCTATCTGGATTTTATCCAGGTAGAGCAAAGTTATGAGCAATCAGACCGTTATCAAAAGGACAAAACGTACTGGACGGAAAAGTTTGCCGATTTGCCTGAGACTACAGGTTTGAAATCATATAACCCGCTGACACTGAGTACAGCTGCACGCCGGGAGAGCTTTATACTGGAACATGAGTTGTATCGTGGTGTTACGGCTTTTTGCGAAGAGCATAAAATTAGTATTTTCACGTTCTTCCTGGCGGCTCTGTATATTTATTTGCATAAAGTGACGGGGGAGCAGGACTTAACCGTGGGGACACTCTATGCCAACCGTACGTCTAAGAAGGAAAAGGATACCATCGGTATGTTCGTCAGCACCGTGGCTACGCGTCTGTTGGTCGAACCAGAATCCGAACTGCTGACCTTTCTGCAAGGTGTAGGGAAGGAGCAGGCGTCCATTTTGCGGCATCAGCGTTACCCGTACAACAAAATTATTCAGGATTTGCGTGAACAGCAAAGCAGCCTGGACATTCAGCGTCTGTTTGGTGCTTCCATTCAGTACCGTACCTTGAGTTTCTCCCGGTTTGATGAAGCGATTCAGCAGGTGGATAACGATTTCTGCGGAGATACGGTGAACGACTTCGATATTCACATGGTTGAAATGCTGGATGATGATAGACTCGTGCTGTATCTGGATTATCGTACCGAGCTGTTTAGTGAACAGGAAATTGCTCGAATTATTCGGCAATTTTTGAGTGTGGCGGAGCATATGGTGCAGGGCCCACACAAGCGGATACAGGAATTGTCGCTGATCAGTGAGGAAGAACGGGCGCAAATCGTCGACGTATTCAATGCTACAGCGGTGGAATATCCACACGAAGCAGGCATTCATGAGTTGTTTGAGGAACAGGCTGAACATACACCGAATCAGACAGCAGTTGTGTTTGGAAATGCCCGTTTAACTTATGGCGAACTGAATGTAAAAGCAAATCAACTGGCTCACACGTTGCGCGGACACGGTGTTACCGCCGAGCAAACTGTAGGTATCGTTGCTGAGCGTTCCACGGATATGATCGTCGGCATGTTGGCGATTCTCAAAGCGGGCGGTGCATATGTACCCATTGACCCTGATTATCCGGCTGAACGTGTACGTTACCTGTTGGAAGATTCGGGAGCGAAGTTGTTGCTGGTGCAGCGTGCAGAACAGCAACCGGAGGAATACACCGGAATCGTACTGGATCTGAGCGATGCTAAGGTGTACGCGGCAGAGGATGACCAAGGCTTGAATACCGTACATGGGGAGCAAAACGAGGCTTATCATGTGGATTATGCCGATTATAAAAATCCGAAAAATGAGATTTTAAATGAGATTTTAAAGGAATCGTCCTCGTCTGTCGTAGACAGCACTGCTGGGACACAAGAACGGAAATTTGGAAACCGACTAGCTTATTTGATGTATACTTCGGGCACGACCGGACAGCCCAAAGGGGTTATGGTAGAACATCGCAATGTCGTGCGCTTGGTAAAGCATACAAACTATGCGCAACTGGGTGCTGACACGCGCATTTTGCAAACTGGCGCCGTTGTCTTTGACGCGTCCACCTTCGAAATTTGGGGTGCACTATTGAATGGTGGACAGCTCGTGCTGGTGAGTCAGGATGTTATTTTGGACGCTCCCAAGCTCAAGGAAGCCGTGCGCAACCATGGTATCACGACAATGTGGCTGACTGCGCCGCTCTTTAACCAGCTATCTCAGCAGGACTTGGAGCTGTTCGAGGGGGTAGAAGAACTGCTGGTCGGTGGTGATGTGCTGTCCGTACCGCATATTAACCGGGTGCTGGAGGCTTATCCGTCTCTGCGGATTATTAACGGCTATGGTCCGACGGAAAATACAACTTTTTCTACAACTCATGCGATTGCTGGAGTGCAATCAGAAGCGGTGCGGATTGGGCGTCCGATCCACAACTCCACAGCGTATGTCGTAGACCGTTCCATGCAGCTTCAGCCTGTTGGAGCATGGGGTGAGCTGATCGTCGGCGGCGACGGGGTGGCACGTGGCTACCGGAACCGTCCTGATTTAACGGCTGAAAAATTCGTAGATAGTCCGTTCCGTAGCGGAGAGCGCTGCTACCGTACAGGCGATTTGGTTCGCTGGAATGAGGATGGAACGCTGGAATACAAAGGACGGATCGACGCACAGGTGAAAATCCGGGGCTACCGGATTGAGCTGGGCGAGGTGGAAGCGCAGCTCTTGAAGCTAGATGCGGTACAAGAAGCTGTCGTCATTGCACGTGAGGATGAGCAGGGACAGAAACAACTCTGCGCATATGTAGTCACCCTTGTGGATATCGCGGCTAGTGAGTTGCGAAGCACCTTGAGCCAAGAATTGCCGGGTTATATGGTGCCGTCGTATTTTGTGCAGATGGATCAATTGCCGTTAACACCAAATGGCAAAGTGGATCGTCGGGCGTTGCCGCAACCGGAGGGAAGCGTGGATTCCGGCGAGGATTATGTAGCAGCCCGTAATGAGGTAGAGCGGACATTGGTATCGGTATGGCAATCTGTACTGGGAATCGAACAGATTGGTGTTCTGGATAACTTTTTCCATTTGGGCGGCGACTCGATCAAGGCCATCCAAGTGTCTTCAAGACTGCTGCAAAATGGTTACAAGCTGGAAATGAGGGAGTTGTTCCAGTATCCGACGATTGCTGAGCTGAATGGACGGGTGCAGCGGGTGACCCGCGTTTCCGATCAAGGAGAAGTTAGTGGAACCGTGGCATTGACACCGATTCAACACTGGTTCATTGAACAGCAGCCATCCAATCCTGAGCACTATAACCAGGCTCTGATGCTGCATCGTGAGGATCGACTGGACGAAACGGCGCTTCGTCAGGCACTGCAAAGCATTGTCGAGCATCATGATGCTTTGCGCATCGTATTCCGCCAGAATGCAGACGGTGGGTATGAAGCATGGAACCGAGGCGTGCAAGAAGGAGAGCTGTATAGCCTCGAAGTGGTGGATTACACAAGGGAGTCTGACTTTGCTCATTTGCTGGAGAACAAAGCCAACGAAATCCAAAGCAGCATCCGTCTAGATGAAGGACCGCTGGTAAAGCTGGGTCTGTTCCGTTGCAACGATGGAGACCATTTGTTGGTAGCAATCCATCATTTGGTGGTTGACGGTGTGTCTTGGCGTATTTTGTTGGAGGATTTGGCAACCGGCTATGAACAGGCTTTACGGGGCGAGTCTGTCCGTTTGCCGAATAAAACGGATTCCTTCCGCCTTTGGGCTAATCAGCTGTCAGTTTATGCGAACAGCACAGCATTGGAGAAGGAGCGTGCGTATTGGGAGCAAATTGAGGAAGCAGGGAAAAGCCAGGCATCCTTGCCTAAGGATTACACTCGTAAATCTCAGGCCAAGCCACAGCTTCGCGATGATCGAACGCTGACCGTAGCGTGGACGGTAGAAGAAACAGAACAATTCTTGAAACAAGCTCATCGGGCCTACAATACGGAAGCGAACGACCTCTTACTGACAGCTCTGGGCACTGCAATTCAGGAGTGGGCGGGCATCCGTCAGGTGCTTGTAAATCTGGAGGGTCATGGACGGGAAGCCATTTTGCCGGATATGGATATTACGCGCACAGTCGGTTGGTTTACCAGTCAATTCCCGGTTGTACTCAATATGGGCGAGGATCGGAATGTAGGACGGCGTGTCAAGAACGTCAAAGAAGGGCTGCACCGTTTGCCGCATAAAGGGATTGGATACGGGATTTTGAGATATCTTGCTAGCGGTGAAGGAGAAGCAGCTTTTGTTGCCGAGCCAGAAATCAGCTTTAACTATCTCGGACAATTCGATCAGGATTTAAAGAATAATGCCTTCCGCATGTCTCCTTATTCCATCGGAGCTTCCATGAGTGACACGTTGACCAAGCGGTATGCTCTGGATATCAACGGCATGATCACGGACGGTGCACTGGAACTGACGATCAGCTACAGCAACAAAATGTTTATGAAAAAATCAATCAAAAAGCTGGCTGATCTGTTGCAGGAGGGCTTACGTGAGGTATTGGCTCACTGTGTGGGTAAAGAGTTGCCGGAGCTGACACCAAGCGACTTGTCCTTCCAAGGACTGACGGCTGGAGAGCTGGATCATATTGTAGAGCAGACGGCTAATGCGGGAGAACTGGAAAACATTTATTCGCTCACACCCATGCAAAAAGGCATTCTGTTCCACGGCTTAATGGAGCCGCAATCCGGGGCGTACTTTGAGCAGGCGACATTTGATCTGCAAGGCAGCTTTCAAGTGGAGGCTTTTGCCGAAAGCCTAAATCAGCTGGTGGATCGCCATCAAATATTCAGAACGAATTTTTATAGCGGATGGAATGAGCAGCCTTTACAGGTGGTGTACCGTCACAAGCACGCCGGGTTCCGTTTTGAAGATGTACGTTCGATGGAACAAGGTGAGCAGGACGCATACATTACTGATTTTGCTGAACGCGACAAAGCCGAAGGCTTTCATTTCAGCTCAGGCGAGCTGATGCGGGTGTCTATTTTACGTACAGGCGAGGAGTCGTATCGTTTTGTGTGGAGCTTCCATCATATTTTGATGGACGGTTGGTGCTTGTTCCTTGTTGTAGGGGAAGCATTTAATACGTACTTTGCCATACTCGAAGACCGCAAGCTGGAGCTCGCCCCGGTAACACCATACAGCGAATACATTGAATGGCTGGATCGGCAGGACAACGTGGAGGCTGAACGGTTCTGGAGTGATTATTTTGCTGGCTTTGAGCAGCAGACCGTATTACCGCAGGTAAAACAGCTGGACGGTCACGCCAAGGGATATGAAGGGGATAAGCTTTCGTTTACACTGGGCCACGAAGTGACGGAACGGATGAACAAGCTGGTTAAGCAGAAGCAAGTAACGGTCAATACCCTTCTGCAAGCAGCGTGGGGCGTTGTGCTGCAACGGTATAACAACAGTCGGGATGTTGTATTTGGCAGTGTCGTATCCGGCAGATCAGCGGATATTCCGGGCATCGATAAAATGATTGGTTTGTTCATTAATACGGTTCCTGTACGAGTTCACAGTGAGAAAGATATGACGTTTGCTGCGTTAATGAAGCAGATACAGGAGCAGGCACTGGCTTCCCGTGCCTATGAAACCTATCCGTTGTATGAAATTCAGGCCCTAACAGAGCAGAAACAGGACCTGGTGAACCATATTATGGTGTTTGAAAACTACCCGGTGGAACAGCGCATGGAGCAAATGGGCAGTCGTGGCACGAATGGCTTTACGATTGCAAATGCTTCCGTGTCGGAGCAAACGAACTATGATTTCAACATTACGGTTGTGCCGGGCGATGAAATTCATGTCCATTTGGAGTACAATGCGCGAGTATTGGAACGCACAGCTGTAGAGCAAATCCGCGAGCATTTGCTGCATATGATTGAAGAAGCGATTAACAGACCAGATGCGCTGGTAGATGAACTTGAGCTGGTGACTGCTGCGGAAAAAGCAAAAATCATCGACGGTTTTGGATCCGTGGGCGTATCTGCATGGAGTGATGAAAAGCAATCAGAAGGGTTGTTCCACGTCTATGTGGAAGAACAAGCGCAGCTTGTGCCGGATCATGTGGCAGTGGTATACGAGGAGCGGCAGCTTACGTACCGCGAGCTGAACGAGCGTGGGAATCAACTTGCTCGTAGATTGCGAAAGGAAGGCATTGGGCGTGAATCCATTGTTGGTATTTTGAGCGAGCGATCGGTGGACATGATGGTCGGCGTACTGGCGGTGTGGAAGGCCGGCGGTGCATACGTGCCACTGGATGCAGATTATCCTTCAGAACGTATCCGCTTTATGCTCGAGGACAGCGGCGCTACGGTGCTGCTTACGCAAACAGGTTTGCAGGAACGCGCGCAAGCATGGCTGGAGGAGAGCCGACAGGTCTTGGCCGGTGGGCAGTCTGAGGGCGAGTTGGAAATAGCGGCTGGCGCTGAAACGATGGAAAGAGGCAGCCTGAGTGAAGGCGTAAGTTTTAAATTAGATTCGAGTTCTGACAACGAAGAAGCATCCGAACCGGCAACAGGGCTGCGTCTGCGTACTGTATTGGCGCTGGACGATGAGTCGTTGTACACCGGAGATGCCACGGATGTGGAACATATCAACGAGCCGCAGGATCTGGCATATGTGATCTACACCTCCGGTACAACGGGACGTCCGAAGGGTGTCATGATCGAGCATCACAGTTTGGTAAACACAGCTGTGGCATACCGACGGGATTACCGTTTGAACCAGTTCCCGGTACGGCTGCTGCAACTGGCAAGCTTCTCCTTCGACGTGTTCGTCGGCGATATCGCGCGGGCGCTCTATAACGGTGGCACGATGGTCATCTGCCCGAAAGACGACCGCATTGATCCAAGCCGTCTGTATGGCTGGATTCACGATTATCAGATTACGGTGTTCGAATCCACACCGGCTTTAATCGTACCGTTTATGCAGCATGTGCATGAACAGGGCCTTTACATGAGCAGTCTGGAACTGCTGATCACCAGCTCGGATAGCTGCAGCGTGACGGATTATCGGGTGCTGCAAGAACGGTTTGGCGCAGATATTCGCATTATGAACAGCTATGGCGTCACGGAAGCGGCGATTGACTCCAGCTTCTACGACGAAGAACTGTCAAAACTGCCAAGTAGCGGCAGTGTGCCGATTGGTCAGGCATGGCTGAACGCACGCTTCTACATCGTGGACAGCCAGCTGAATCCGGTGCCGATCGGCGTACTGGGCGAGCTGTGCATTGGCGGTGCTGGAGTGGCACGTGGATACCTGAACCGCCCAGACCTGACGGCCGAGAAATTCGTGGCGAATCCGTATGTAGCCGGTGAACGATTGTACCGCACAGGTGACCTGGCGCGGTGGATGCCAGACGGCAATGTGGACTTTATCGGCCGGATGGACTACCAGGTCAAAATCCGGGGCTACCGGATTGAGCTGGGCGAGATTGAAACGGCGATCCAGCGGGTACCGGGTGTGCGTCAAGCCGTAGTCATCGACCGGACGGATGAGCGTGGACACAAGTACTTGTGCGGGTACATCACGGGAGAAGCTGAGCTGCGGATCGAGGAAGTACAAGCAGAACTGGAATCCGGGTTACCAGCGCATATGGTGCCAGCACGCTTGATGCGACTGGAGACGATTCCGCTGACCAGCAACGGCAAAATCGATCGCAAGGCCTTGCCGGAACCGGAGGGAAGCATCCATACGGGTGCAGCCTATGTGGCACCACGTACTACGGTGGAGCAAGTACTGGCTGCAGTGTGGGCCGGAGTACTCGGCGTGGAAGCGGTAGGCACGCAGGATAACTTCTTTGAACTGGGCGGCGATTCGATCAAAGCACTGCAAGTATCGTCCCGCTTGCTGCAAGCAGGCTATCGATTGAACATGAAGGATCTCTTCAGCAATCCGACGGTAGCGGCGCTCAGTCCTTTGCTTCGTACAGATGGTAAGATGGCCAGTCAGGAAGAAGCAGTAGGCAAGGTAGATCTGACACCCATTCAGCGATGGTTCTTCGAGCAGCAGCCTGCTGATCTGCACCACAGCAATCAGGCGATGATGCTGTACCGAGCTGGGCGCTTTGACGTCAACGCGCTACGCCGTACAATGGACCGTATGGTCCAGCATCATGACGCATTGCGCACGGTATTCCGTGAGACGGAGCAAGGCTATGCAGCTTGGAACCGCAGTGTAGAGGAAGGCGAGCTATACACGCTGGACATTGTAGATTTTAGTGGAGTTGAAGACGAATCCACCGCTGTAGAAGCTAAGGCGAGTGAAATTCAAGCGAGCATTCATTTGAGCGAGGGGCCGCTGGTGAAGCTCGGTCTGTTCCACTGCGCTGAGGGCGACCATTTGCTAATCGTCATTCATCATTTGGTTGTGGACGGTGTATCGTGGCGTATTTTGCTGGAGGATTTGGCATCCGGTTATGAGCAGGCTATTGCAGGCAAAACAGGCACAGCTATCCGACTACCGCATAAAACAGATTCGTTCCAGACTTGGGCCGAGCAGCTGTCGGCCTATGCGAATAGCGCGACGATGGAGCGGGAGCTTGCTTACTGGCAGCATATCGAACAAGCAGAAGCCAGTCTTGCGAAGCCTTTGCCAAAGGATTTTGCGAATGACAATGCACTGCTTGGGGACAGTGAGGTTGTGACGGTCCGCTGGACGAAGCAGGAAACCGAGCAGTTGCTCAAACAAGCTCATCGCGCATACAACACGGAAATGAATGACCTGCTGCTGGCTGCGCTCGGAAAAGCCGTATATGACTGGTCTGGTTCTGAACGGGTGCTGGTCAACCTGGAGGGCCATGGACGGGAAGCTATTGTACCGGATGTGGATATTACGCGGACAGTCGGTTGGTTTACGAGCCAGTTCCCGGTTGTACTGGATGGAAGTCTGGGACAAGGGGGGAATACGGCTCGTCTGATCAAACGGGTCAAGGAAGGGCTGCGTCATATTCCGCAGAAAGGCATCGGCTATGGTATTTTACGATACCTGTCGGATACGAATGTTCTGGAGAAAGCAGGCGTGCAGTTAAAGGCTCAGCCTGAGATCAGTTTTAACTATTTGGGACAATTCGATCAGGATTATAAAGGCAATGATCTGGAGCCTTCCTCCTATTCCATCGGTGTGCCTGTCAGCACGAATGCGGCTATGGATTTTGCACTGGATATCAATGGAGTCATCGAGGATGGAGAACTGATTTTCACGATTCGCTACGGTACAACGCAATTCCGTCATGAGACGATTGCACGACTTGGAGAGCTGCTGGCATCCGGCTTGCGTGAGGTGATTCATCATTGTGTCGCCCAAGAAAGAACGGTGTTGACCCCAAGTGATGTCCTGTTAAACCATGTAACGCTGGACGAGCTGGAGCAATTGGTGGAGGATACACAAGATCTGGGCGAACTGGAAAATGTGTATGCTTTGACACCGATGCAAAAGGGCATGCTCTTCTTCAGCCTGATGGATGAGAATTCGGCGGCGTATTTTGAGCAGGCCACCTTTGAATTGAACGGGCGTTTTGATGTGGTTACTTTCGGCAAGAGCTTGGATCTGCTCGTACAGCGTCATGAGGCATTGCGGACGAACTTTATCAGTTCATGGAAGGATGAGCCTGTACAGGTCGTTTTCCACAACCGCAGCGGAGAGTTGTACTATGAAGACCTGCGCGGACTGAAAAAAGAAGAACGTAAAGCGCGTGTGGAGGCATTTACCCTTGCTGATAAAGCGAAAGGATTCCGTCTGGCGGAGGACGCACTCCTTCGTATCTCGATTCTACAAACCGGGGATGAAACGTATCACTTTATTTGGAGCTTCCATCACATTTTGATGGATGGCTGGTGTTTGTCCTTTATGACACAGGAGGTATTTGGTAGCTATCTCGCACTGCGCGCGGGTCATGAGCCAGCACTGGAGCCTGTCACGCCGTTCAGTCGATTTATTGAATGGCTGGAACGTCAAGACCGTGAGGCAGCCTTGCAATACTGGCGTGGGTATCTGGCGGACTATGAGCAGCAAATTACGCTTCCCCAGCAAAAAACACAGCCTAAATCGATGCACACCGGGGAATATATCGCTGAAGATCTGGATTGCGAATTCCAACCAGAGCTGGTTGCCCAGATCGAACAAGTGGCGAAGCAAAATCAGGTGACGATCAATACGCTGATTCAAACCGTATGGGGCGTTCTGTTGCAAAAATATAACAACAGTACGGATGTCGTGTTCGGCAGCGTTGTGTCCGGTCGCCCGGGAGATATTCCAGGCGTGGAGCACATGATCGGGCTATTTATCAATACAATTCCAGTGCGTGTGCAGTCTGAACCAGGTGAAACCTTTGTCGAGCTGATGAAACGAACACAGCGGCAGGCGCTGGCTTCCAATGCCTACGATGCGTTCCCGCTGTATGAAATTCAAGCACTGACCGAACAGAAGCAGGATTTAATCAATCATATTATGATTTTTGAAAATTATCCGGTGGAGCAGCAGGTAGAGCAGTTGGGCAGTGATGGACAGGATAAATTTACGATTTCAAACGTGGTGTCTACAGAGGAAACCAACTACGATCTGAACGTCGTCGTGATGCCGGGTGAAGGCATCAAGATTCGTTTTATGTATAACACGCTCAGCTTTGATCAAGCAGGCATCGAGCGTTTGTATGGACATTTTGCACGTTTGCTGGAGCAAATTTCGCTCAACCCGCATGTTCGGGTGGAAGAGCTGGAACTACTCACAGCAGCAGAAAAACAACAGATTACAGCGGCCTTTAATGACACCGCTTGTGCATTTCCGTCCCATCAGACGATTCATCAGCTGTTCGAGGATCAGGTGGAGTGTACGCCGGATCAGGTAGCATTGGTGTTTGGACATCAGCGTCTGACATATCGGGAGCTGAATGAACGTGCCAATTCATTGGCTCGAATGCTTCAAGCCCAGGGAGTAGGACCTGACAAACTGGTCGGTCTGATGGTGCAGCGTTCCGTGGAAATGATCGTAGGTCTGCTGGCTGTGCTAAAAGCAGGCGGTGCTTATGTGCCGATTGATCCCGAATTTCCATCCTCTCGTATTGCATACATGCTGGAAGACAGCGAGGCCGCAGTGCTTCTGACCCGTCGTGAACTGGCAGAAGAACACCATTGCCATGCCAATACCCTGTTTCTTGAGGATGCCGCATTGTATCAGGGAGAAAGTAGCAACCTGGAGACGATTGCCCGCCCAGAGCATTTGGCTTATGTCATCTATACGTCGGGTTCGACTGGAAATCCGAAAGGAGTTATGCTCCAGCATCGCTCGGTCCTCAACTTTATTACTGGGATGCGCGAAGTCATTGATTTTGAAGCGAGCCAAACCATGTTGTCACTGACGACCATTTCATTCGATATTTTCGTATTGGAAACCATTCTCCCCCTGTTGGGTGGAATGACGGTTGTGCTTGGCGACAGCCAGCATCAGGTGAATCCTCAGGCGCTGGGTGAGTTGATTACTCAACATTCGATTGAGATGTTGCAAATGACCCCATCCCGGTTACAAATGCTGTTGGGTCATGAAGCAGGCTCGCGCGTGCTGCAAAGCGTGAAGGCAATTATGGTTGGGGGCGAAGCTCTTCCGTCCAAGCTGCTCGCAGCACTGCAAGAGATAGACGGTCCCCGTATTTATAACATGTACGGACCTACAGAAACGACGGTGTGGTCGGCCGTGCAGGAACTGACCCATGCTCAGCATATTAATATTGGACGTCCTATTGCGAATACCCAAATCTATATCATGAATGCGAGTGGAGAATTGCAGCCCGTCGGTGTGCCGGGCGAGTTATGTATTGCCGGGGAAGGATTGGCCCGTGGGTATTGGAAACGTGAAGAACTGACGGCCGAGAAATTTGTGATTAATCCGTTTGCTGGGGGTAAGGCAGGCCATGAGCGGATGTACCATACAGGCGATTTGGCGAGATGGACGCCGGACGGCAACATTGAATATTTGGGGCGGATGGACCATCAGGTGAAAATTCGGGGCTACCGAATCGAACTGGGCGAGATCGAATCGCAGCTGTTGCAGGTGGAGTCGGTACAAGAAGCGGTCATCATGGCTCGTGGGGACGAAACGGGTCAAACACAGCTCGTGGCGTACTATGTGGCGAGTCAAGAACTGGGAGCCGGTGAGCTGAGACATGAGCTGGGACAAGAACTGCCAAGCTATATGATGCCGTCGTATTTCATCTGGTTGGAGCAGATGCCGCTGACACCGAACGGTAAAATCGACCGCAAGTCCCTGCCAGCACCGGAAGGCAATCTGCACAGCGGTGCGGATTATGTAGCGCCACGCACTGCACCGGAACGAGCGCTTGTAGCGGTCTGGCAGTCCGTCCTGGGTGTGCCAACCGTCGGTATGTTGGACAATTTCTTTGATCTGGGTGGCGATTCGATCAAGGCGATTCAAATCGTATCGCGTGCATTCCAGGCCGGCTACAAGCTGGACATGAAGGATTTGTTCCGCTATCCCATCGTCGCAACCCTGGCATCGCATATGCATGAGGCCAGTCGTAGGGCAGATCAGGGAGAAGTAAGCGGAGAAACGGCGTTGCTTCCGATCCAGCACGAGTTCTTTGCGCAGGAGCAAGTAGACGTGCATCACTTTAATCAGGCGGTTATGCTGCACCGGGAGCAGGGGTTTGACGAGTCGGCTCTGCGTCAGGCGCTTGGCAAGCTGACAAAGCATCATGATGCTTTGCGAATGGTGTTCAGCAAGACCGCGCAAGGCCATAAAGCCTGGAATCGCGGAATACAGGAAGGCGAGCTGTATCAGCTGGACGTGCTGGACTTTAGGGATATAACGGATGAAGCCATGCTCAGCGTGGCAATGGAGGCGAAAGCTACCGAAATTCAAAGCAGTATCCAACTGCAAGAAGGGCCGCTGTTTAAAGCAGGTTTGTTCCACTGTGTAGATGGCGATCATTTGCTGATGGTGATTCACCATTTGGTGGTGGACGGGGTATCCTGGCGTATTTTGTTTGAGGATTTGGCTACTGCCTATGAACAGGCCGTTCATCAGAAAGTGCTTCAGCTGCCGGACAAAACGGATTCCTTCCGTTCCTGGTCACAAAAACTTTCCAAGTATGCGAATAGCACAGCCATGGACAGTGAGCACGCCTACTGGGAGCAATGGAACGCAGTCGCTTTGTCTGACCAAGTACGATTGCCTGAGGATCAAGCGCAGGCTGACTCATTTACTTTGGCTGACACCGATACAGTGGTCTTCCAGCTTACGGAAGAAGAGACAGAGAGACTATTGAAGCAAGCGCACCGCGCGTACAACACGGAAGTGAACGATCTGTTGCTGACGGCTTTGGGCATGATGCTGTACACATGGACCGGCCATGAACGCAGTCTGATTCATTTAGAGGGACACGGACGTGAGAACATTTTGCCGGATACGGACATTTCTCGTACCATAGGCTGGTTTACGAGTCCATATCCGATATGGCTGGACATCGGTCGTGATCAGGCTTTGTCGGAACGCATCAAACAGGTCAAAGAGAGTCTGCGTGATATTCCGAATCAAGGAATGGGCTACGGAATTTGGAGATATTTGAGTGAATCTGGCCAAGCCATGGCTCAGCAAGCAGATGCACTGCATCTCGCTCAACATCAAGCTTTTGCCGAGCCGCAAGTGAGCTTCAATTACCTCGGACAGCTGGATCAGGACTTGCAAAACAGCGATATCCGTATGTCTCCTTACTCGATGGGATCGGCCGTTAGTGACCGGACGAAAATGAAATATGCGCTCGATGTGAGCGGGATCGTAACGAACGGCATCCTGGAACTGGACATTCGGTATAACAGCAAAGCCTTCCGTAAGGACACCGTCCAAATGCTGGCTAATCTGTTGAAATCCAATCTGCTTGAGATTATCGAGCATTGTGTCACACGAGATCGGATCGAATTAACTCCAAGTGATGTACTGTTCAAAGGTCTGACCCTGGAGCAATTAGATACGATTAAGGAGCAGACCCAGACGGTTGGGGAATTGGAAAATGTATATCCGTTAACCCCCATGCAAAAGGGGATGCTGTTCCACAGTTTGATGAATGCAGAAACAGGCGTGTATTTTGAGCAGGCGACCTTTGATCTGGAGGGCCACTTGGAGCCATCTATATTCGAGGAAAGCTTGAAGCTGCTGGTTAGTCGACATGCGATATTACGGACGAATTTCTATAGTGGCTGGCATGGTCAACCGTTGCAGATTGTCTATCGTCATAAAAATCCGAGCTTCTTTTATGAGGATGTCAGAGGGTGTGAACAGGCTGTAGCTGAATTTGTGGCCCAGGACAAAGCTCGAGGCTTTGATTTAAGCAA
This sequence comes from Paenibacillus sp. SEL3, assembly GCF_054602585.1. NCBI lineage: Bacteria > Bacillati > Bacillota > Bacilli > Caryophanales > Paenibacillaceae > Paenibacillus > Paenibacillus sp. SEL3. Next base: position 5,687,663 of record NZ_CM137725.1, read on the forward strand.
GGATGCGCTCATGCGTGTAGCTGTCTTCCGCACGGGTGATCGCTCATACCGTTTTGTATGGAGCTTCCATCATATTGTGATGGACGGCTGGTGCCTGTCCCTGATGACGGACGAAGTGTTTGGTGCCTATGCTGCCTTGCTGGAGAATAAGCAGCCAGAGCTCGCACCTGTCAAGCCGTATAGTGACTATATCGAATGGTTGCAAGATCAGGATGCACAGGAAGCGACCCGTTATTGGAGTGAGTATTTGGCAGGCTTTGAGCAGCAAACCTTGTTGCCTGGTGAGAATGCGCAAGCTTCTGTAGCCGCACGGGATGAAGAACCAGACGGAAGTGGTGGAAGTTCAAATTCTGGCTATGTTTCGGAAAAGCTGCCATTTATGTTGGGTAAAGAACGGAGTGCCGCATTAAACCAAATGGCCAAGCAACAACATGTCACGATTAACACCTTGCTGCAAAGTGTGTGGGGCGTTATTTTACAGCAATACAATAATAATCAGGATGTTGTGTTTGGTGGTGTGGTATCCGGTCGTCCGGCAGACATTCCAGGTGTGGAGAACATGATTGGATTGTTTATCAATACGATTCCGGTACGCATATGCAGTGCACCGGATGCTACATTTGCTGAAGTATTGCAGCGCACACAGGAACAGGCTCTGACCTCCAGTGTCTATGACACGTTCCCGCTGTACGATATTCAGGCACGGACTGAACAAAAACAAGACCTGATTCATCACATCATGGTCTTTGAAAACTACCCGATTGGGCAGCAGATGAAGCAGATGGGCGGTTCCGGCGAGACAAAGGCACAAACAGGCTTCTCGATTGCCAATGTGGCACTTGCCGAGCAAACCAACTACGATTTTAACCTGATTGTTGTGCCTGACGAGGATATCTCTATCCTGCTTGAATACAATGCTCTGGTGTATAACCGGTCTGCTATGGAGCGTATCCAGGGCCATATCGACCATGTCATCAGGCAAATTGTGGACAATCCGAATATCCGTGTGAATGAGCTGGAATTGGTAACACCAGAAGAACAGGCACAGATCGTTCAGGTTTGGGGGGATACGGCGGTAGCCTATCCACAGGATCAGACGCTAAGTGCACTGTTCGAGCAGCAGGCCACGAACACGCCGGATCAGGTGGCAGTGCTGTGTGGAGCGGAATCGTTGACCTACGCGGAGTTGAATGAGCGAGCGAACCGTTTGGCTCGGACGCTGCGTGCGGAAGGTGTTGAACCGGATCAACCAGTCGGTATTCTGGTCCGCCGTTCGCTGGAGATGATCGTAGGCATCTACGCGATCCTCAAGGCAGGCGGAGCCTATGTGCCAATCGATCCGGAATATCCGGCCGACCGCATCCGCTTTATGCTGGAGGACTCGGGCGCGAAGCTGGTGCTGACGCAAGCGCATCTGGCGGAGCAAGCATCGCTGAGTTTCAACGGCCAGGTGCTGGTACTGGACCGCGAGAACATCTATCACGAAGATGGCTCGAATCTGGAGCCTCTGGCGGGGCCACATCATGTAGCCTATGTCATCTATACCTCCGGCTCCACAGGAAAACCGAAGGGCGTGATGGTGGAGCATCATTCCGTGCTGAACCGGATTTTGTGGATGCATGATCGTTACGGCTTGAGTGCGGAGGATACGATCCTGCAAAAGACCGCCTTCACGTTCGACGTGTCGGTGTGGGAGCTGTTCTGGTGGTCAATGGTCGGCTCGAAGGTAAGCCTGTTGTCCGTGGGCGGGGAAAAGAACCCGGAAGAGATCGTGGACACGATTGCCCGCGATGGCGTAACCACGATGCACTTTGTACCCGCTATGCTGCATGCGTTTCTGGAGTACGTGGAGCAGCAGCCTCGGGAAGTGATGCAAGCGAAGCTGGGCACGCTGCGCCATGTCTTTGTCAGTGGTGAAGCTTTACCGCCACAGCATGTGGCCCGGTTCCAACGACACGTGTCGAGCCTGACCGGAGCGAAGCTGATCAACCTGTATGGACCAACCGAAGCGACGGTGGACGTATCGTACTTCGATTGCGAGCCGGATGAGGAATATGCGGTGATTCCCATCGGGAAACCGATTCAGAATATTCGTCTATACATTGTGAAGGAAGGCACGGAACAAATGCAGCCGATTGGGGTTGCGGGTGAGCTGTGTATCGGCGGTGTCGGCGTAGCCCGAGGTTATCTGAACCGTCCAGAGCTGACGGCCGAGAAATTTGTGAAAGACCCGTTTGCCGGAGGGGAAGCCGGGTATGAACGGATGTATCGCACCGGCGATTTGGCGAGATGGATGCCGGACGGCAACATTGAATATCTGGGCCGGATCGACCATCAGGTGAAAATCCGGGGCTACCGGATTGAGCTGGGCGAGGTGGAATCGCAGCTGCTCCAAGTGGAATCGGTACGCGAAGCCGTCGTCATGGCTCGTGCGGATGAAACGGGACAAAAACAAATGGTGGCCTACTATGTCGCTGGGCAAGAGATCGGTGCCAGCGAGCTGAGAAGTGAGCTAGGCCGGGAGCTGCCAAGCTACATGGTGCCATCGTACTTTGTACAGCTGGAGCAGATGCCGCTGAGTCCAAATGGCAAAATTGACCGCAAGGCCTTGCCGGCACCGGAAGGCAGCCTGCAAACTGGAGCTGATTATGCAGAGCCGCGTACGGCGCAAGAACGCGCACTGGTAGCGGTCTGGCAGTCGGTACTGGGGCTGCAGACAGTCGGTATTTTGGACAATTTCTTTGATCTAGGCGGCGATTCCATCAAAGCCATCCAAATCGCATCGCGTACGTTCCAGGCCGGTTATAAGCTGGACATGAAGGATTTGTTCCAGTATCCAACGGTTGCAACACTGGCACCGCATATGCATGAGGTCAGCCGTATGGCAGATCAAGGAGAAGTGAGCGGGGAAACCGCGTTGCTACCGATCCAGCATTGGTTCTTTGCGCAGGAGCGCGAGCGTCCGCAGCACTTTAATCAAGCGGTCATGCTCTATCGCGCTGAGGGCTTTAACGAGGCAGTGGTTCGGCAAGTCATGGATCACCTTGTGAAGCATCATGATGCGCTTCGTACGGTTTTCCATCAGGCTCCCGCAGGTTATACGGCTTGGACACGCCCTGTAGAGGAAGGCACGCTGTATACGCTGGAAACGGTGGATTACCGTGAACAGGAAACTTATGCAGAAGCGCTGGAAGCGAAGGTAACGGAAATTCAAAGCAGCATGGACCTGTCCGCAGGACCTTTAGTCAAACTCGGATGGTTCCGCACAGCCGAAGGCGACCATCTGCTAATCGCCATTCACCACTTGGTGGTGGACGGAGTGTCGTGGCGGATTCTGTTCGAAGATTTCTCGACAGGCTACGAGCAAGCGATCAAAGGCGAGCCTGTACGATTGCCCTATAAAACGGATTCCTTCCAAGCATGGGCACGGGAGTTGTCGTCTTACGCCAACCGCCCTGAGGCTGCCTCGGATGAAGTTTATTGGAAGCAGCTGGAACATGCCAAAGCCGAAGCGGCGCCGCTGCCTAAGGATTTTGCCTATGAGGGCTCTTTGAATGCAGACAGCGAAGTGCTGACGGTAGAGTGGACCGAAGCTGAAACGCAGCAGCTGTTAAAGCAGGTCCATCGCGCCTACAACACCGAGGTCAATGATTTGCTGCTGACCGCGCTGGGACTAGCGGTGCACAATTGGACAGGCGCCGGACAGGTACTGGTGAACCTGGAGGGCCATGGCCGGGAAGCGATCCTGCAAGAGATGGATATTACACGTACCGTAGGTTGGTTTACGAGCTTGTATCCAGTGCTGCTGGAGACCGGCAAGGAAATGACACTGGCTCAGCGGATTAAAGAAACGAAGGAAGGTCTGCGCCGGATTCCACATAAAGGGCTGACCTATGGAACTTGGCGCTACTTATCTCCTGCGTCTGCATCGGATGAAGCGCATACGATTGCAGCAGAACCGGAAATCAGCTTTAACTATTTGGGTCAAGTCGATCAGGATCTACAAAACAGTGGAATCGCATTGTCACCCTATAGTGCAGGGGAGACAGAGGATGCACATTCACCGCTGCAATATACGCTAGATTTAAACGCGATGATCTCGGAAGGCACGCTGCGCTTGACGATTGCTTACAGCCGTAAGCAGTATCGTAAAGAAACGCTGGAACGTGTGGCAGGACTGCTTCAATCCGCTTTGCAAGAGGTGATTACGCATTGCGTCGCTCAGGAACAGCCGGAACTGACCCCGAGTGATGTATCCTTCAAAGGTCTGACGACTAGAGAACTGGAACAAATTGCGAAACAGGCGGCACATACCGGTGATTTGGAAAATGTATACGCACTGACGCCGATGCAAAAGGGGATGCTCTTTTATAATCTGATGGATTCGCAATCAGGAGCTTATTTTGAACAGGCCTCCTTTGATCTGCGAGGACATTTTAATATCGCTGCATTTGCGGCCAGTTTGGATGTTTTAATGCAGCGGCATACGGTACTGCGCACGAACTTCTACAGCGGCTGGCAGGATGAACCGCTTCAGGTTGTGTACCGCAATAAGCGCAGTGAACTGTATGTGGAAGATTTAAGGGACATGGAGGACGAGCAGCAAAACGAATACATGCTCGAATTTACGCGTAAAGACAAGCAAAGAGGCTTTGACCTAGCACAAGACGCCTTGATGCGTGTCGCTGTGTTGCGCACAGGTGAGGAGACGTACCGTTTTGTATGGAGTTTCCATCATATCGTGATGGATGGCTGGTGCTTGTCGCTGGTGACAAACGAAGTGTTTGCGAGCTATTTTGCGATCCTGGCCCATAAACAACCGGAACTGGCCCCTGTAACGCCGTACAGTCAATATATCGAATGGCTGGAGCAGCAGGATCGTCAGGCCGCATCAAGCTACTGGAGCAAGGTTCTGGAAGGATATGAGGAGCAGTCTCGTTTGCCACAGGCTAAAATTCAGGGCAAAACGGGGTATCAGTCGGAGCGTTTAGATTTTGATTTGGGCGCGGATCTCACAGCTGGTATTCAGCGTATAGCCAAGCGTTATCAGGTGACGATCAATACGTTGATGCAGACCGTTTGGGGTATTTTGCTGCAAAAATATAATGGCACCGATGATGTCGTGTTTGGCAGCGTGGTATCTGGACGTCCGGCAGACATTCCGAATGTGGAGCACATCATTGGTCTGTTTATCAATACGATTCCGGTGCGTATCCGCAGTCAAGTGGACAGTTTATTCTCCGATGTGATGAAGCAAACCCAGGAGCAATCGATTGCTTCCCATACCTATGATACGTATCCGTTGTATGAAATTCAGGGACTGTCGGAGCTTAAGCAGGATTTGATCAATCATATTCTTATTTTTGAGAACTATCCGGTCGAGGAACAAATCGAGCAATTAGGCAGCGGTGATGAGTCCAGCTTCACGATCACCGGAGCCGAGTCTGTCGAGCAGACCAACTATGACTTTAACCTGGTGGTACTGCCCGGGAACACCATTCACATGAGCTTTGGCTATAATGCCCTGGCCTTTGAACGGGAAAGTGTAGAGCAAGTCCGAGGCCATCTGGTGCAACTGCTGGAGCAGGTGACAGCGAATCCGGACATCCGTGTACATGAGCTGGATATGTTAAGCGAGCAGGAGCGCGAGCAAATTCTCAGCGCATGGGGAGATACGGCTACCGAGTATCCAAGCGAGCAAACGATTCATGGTTTGTTCGAGGTGCAAACCGCGCAGACACCGGAGCAGACAGCCTTGTTCTTTGAAGGAGAAGCGCTGACTTATCGCGAGTTGAATGAACGCGCCAATCGATTAGCTCGTACCTTGCGCAGTCAAGGCGTGACGAAAGATCGTTTGGTGGGTCTGATGACCGAGCGGTCGGTGGATATGATCGTGGGCATCTTCGGGATTTTAAAAGCCGGAGGCGCATATGTCCCCATCGATCCAACCTATCCGGAGGAACGTATCCGCTATATGCTGGACGACTCGGGTGCGAAGCTACTGTTGACACAAAGTCATCTGGTGGACAAAGCAGTTATCGATGGCCAAGTGCTGGTGCTGGATGGAACGCAAACAGTGTATCACGAGGATGGTTCCAACCTGGAGCCGTGGTCCGGTCCAAATGATTTGGCGTATGTGATTTATACATCGGGTACAACAGGGCAGCCGAAGGGCGTTATGCTGGAGCATCACGGGCTGTGCAATCTGAAAACGTATTTTGATCAGACGCTTCGAATCCGCACGTCGGATCATGCGTTGCTGTTCGCTAGCTATTCGTTTGATGCGGCTTGCTGGGAAATCTTCCAAGCGCTGTTCTGCGGAGCCACGTTATATGTGCCAACGACAGAGACGATTTTGAACTACGAGCGGTTTGAGCAATATATGGCGAATCACCGGATTACGGTGGCCGCTTTGCCGCCGACCTATGCGGTGTATCTGGAGCCAGAGCGGATGCCACACCTGCGTATTCTGTTCACTGCGGGTTCAGCATCTTCCACCGAACTGGTATACAAGTGGAAGGATCAAGTGGCGTACTACAACGGCTACGGTCCAACTGAAAACTCAGTTGCAACGTCCATCTGGCCGGTGTCCGAGGATGAGAGAGCTGGACAACTCATTTCCATTGGACGTCCTGTGCCGAATCATCGGGTATACATGGTGGATGGGCATGGACATTTGGCTCCGGTCGGCGTAGCAGGTGAGCTGTGCGTGTCTGGTCCAGGTCTGGCGCGTGGATATCTGGATCGTCCAGAGCTGACGGCGGAGAAATTTGTAGCGAACCCGTTTGCGGTTGGTGAAGCAGGCTATGAACGAATGTACCGTACGGGTGACTTGGCGAGATGGATGCCAGATGGCAACATCGAATATTTGGGCCGGATTGACCATCAGGTGAAAATCCGGGGCTACCGGATCGAGCTGGGTGAGGTCGAGGCACAAATCTTGAAAGTGGAAGACGTGCAAGAGGTCATCGTACTGGCCCAAGCGGACGAACAGGGGCAAAACCAACTGGTGGCGTACTATGTCGCTGAAAGAGACGTAAGCGCTGGGGAGCTGCGTAGCTTACTGGGTGAGGATCTGCCCAACTATATGGTGCCTTCGTATTTCATCCAGCTGGAGCAGATGCCACTGACACCGAACGGTAAAATCGACCGCAAGGCACTGCCAGCACCGGAGGGCAGCTTGCAAAGCGGAGCGGATTATGTAGAGCCGCGCACAGCACTGGAGCAGACGTTAGTGTCCATTTGGCAGTCTGTATTAGGAGCAAAGAGAGTCGGCATTTTGGATAATTTCTTTGATCTGGGCGGCGATTCGATCAAAGCGATCCAGGTATCGTCCCGCTTGCTGCAAGCGGGCTACAAGCTGGAGATGAAGGATTTGTTCCAATATCCGTCCATTTCACTGCTGAGCAGTCATGTACACAAAGTTAGCCGCACAGCCGATCAGCGGGTGGTCTCGGGAGCAGTTAAATTGAGCCCAATACAGCAATGGTTCTTTGGACAATCCTCAGCAGAGCCACATTATTTCAACCAATCGGTGATGCTGTATAGAGCACAAGGATTCGATGAAGCCGCATTGCATCAAACGGTGGCCAAGGTAACTGAGCATCATGATGCGCTACGTATGGTCTTTCGTCAGACGGAACAGGGCTATGAAGCGTGGAATCGCGGTGTGAACGAAGGCGAGCTGTACAGTCTGGACGTTGTTGATTTGACAGGCGTCGAAGACACGGCAGAGGTGGCGATGGCGATTGAAACGAAAGCCAATGCCATCCAAAGCTCTATTCGTCTAGATGAAGGACCGCTGGTGAAGCTGGGACTTTTCCGCTGCATGGATGGAGATCATTTACTGATTGCGATCCACCATTTGGTCGTAGACGGGATTTCATGGCGGATTGTGTTTGAGGATTTTGCCACTGGGTATGAGCAGGCCGTGCGGGGAGAAGCGATTCGCTTGCCATATAAAACGGACTCTTTCTCTGCTTGGGCAGAGCAGTTGTCTCAATATGCGAACAGTCCGGCGATCGACAACGAACGCGAATATTGGCAGCATCTTGCCCAAATGGAAGTTGCATCGTTGCCTAAGGATCAAGAGAGAGCGGAGGGACAACATTCTCTAATCAGAGACACTGCGACGGTGAGCGTAGCTTGGAGCGAACAGGAAACCCGGCTACTGCTTCAGGAATCGCATCGTGCGTACAACACCGAGGTCAATGATCTGCTGTTAACTGCACTCGGCACCGCGTTATATAACTGGAGCGGTCAGGAGCGCGTACTGGTCAATCTGGAGGGCCATGGCCGGGAAGCCATTGTTCCAGATATCGACATCACACGTACCGTGGGCTGGTTTACGAGCCAATATCCGGTGCTGCTTGATGTGGATGGGAAGGCAGAAGTAGGGCAGCGAATCAAGCGGGTGAAGGAAGACCTGCGCCATGTGCCGCATAAGGGCATTGGCTACGGCATTTTGAAATATATGTCTCAGCATGATGTCCATCCTTCCTTGACCTTGCAGCCTGAAATTAGCTTTAACTATTTGGGACAGTTTGATCAGGACTTGGAAAATGGGGATATTACGCTGTCTTCGCATCCAGGTGGAGAGCCGATGAGTGATCATACCGTTCTGGAGCAGCCGCTGAATGTGAACGGCATGATTACAGCAGGCGGGCTGACACTGGACATTCGCTATGACAGTAAGGTATATCAACAGCAAAATGTAGAGAACTTTGCGCAGTTGCTGCAGGAAAGCTTGCAGGAAGTGATCGCGCATTGTGCCTCCCAAGAGCGGAGCGAACTAACCCCAAGCGATGTCTTGTTCAAAGGCTTGTCGTTGGAACAACTGGAGCAATTGACGGAGCAAACGGCTTCTGTGGGCGAACTGGAAAATGTGTATGCTCTTTCGCCGATGCAGAAGGGGATGCTGTTCCATAGTCTGATGGAGCCGGACTCAGGTGCATACTTCCAGCAAGCGTCGTTTGATCAAAAAGGCAGCTTTGATGTTGAAATTTTCCGCAAGAGTCTAGATGTACTGACACAGCGTCATGAAGCACTGCGGACGAATTTCCATCGATTTGAAACAGGACATGGTCCGGAGCCATTGCAAATCGTGTTCCGTCACAAAGATAGCGATCTGTCCTTCAAGGATATACGCGAAATGCAGGAAGCGGAGCAACAGGCGTATATCCAGACGTTTAAGCAGGAAGACCAGGCTAGAGGCTTTGATCTCGGTACGGATGCACTTATGCGCGTACAGGTATTGCAAACCGATGAAGAAACGTATCATTTGGTCTGGAGCTTCCATCACATTGTCATGGATGGCTGGTGCTTATCGCTCGTTACAGGCGAAGTGTTTGGTACGTACTTTGCGCTGCTGGAGCAGAAGCAGCCGGAGCTTGCTCATATCACACCGTACGGCCAATATATCGAATGGCTAGAGCGTCAGGATGAACGTGCGGCAAAAGAGTATTGGAGCAGCTATTTGGCAGGCTTTGAACAGCAAACCTTGTTACCTGGATTGGATACTTCATCGAAAGACCACGTGGCGGACAGCAGGGATCATACGGTGTCCAATACAGCAAGCGAAACCAGCGAATATGTTTCTGAAAAAATAACGGTAGATCTGGATCCAACGTGGAGCGAAGCCATGTACCGGATTGCAAAGCAGCAGCAGGTCACGATTAATACGCTGATGCAGAGCGTGTGGGGCCTTATTTTGCAGCAATATAACAACAATGAGGATGTTGTATTCGGCAGTGTCGTATCTGGACGTCCGACGGATATTGCGGGTGTAGAGCATATGATCGGTCTGTTCATTAATACGATCCCGGTTCGGATTCAAAGTGAACGGAATGCCACGTTTGTGGACATCATGCGGAAAACGCAGGAGCAAGCGTTGGCTTCGGGGGTATATGACAGCTTCCCGCTATATGAAATTCAGGCGCTGACCGAGCAGAAGCAAAATCTGATTAACCACATTATGGTATTTGAGAACTATCCGGTTGAGGAGCAAGTCGAGCAGTTGGGTGAAGTTCGTCCATCCGCTTTTGAAATTACGAATGTAGAGGTTGTTGAGCAAACGAATTATGATCTGGACTTGATTGTGATGCCAGATGAAACCTTCCGTATCATGTTTAGATATAACGCCAATGTATACGATCGGTCTACGATCGAGCGGATGCAGGGACATGTACTGCATGTCATCGAGCAAATAATTGACAATCCGCATATCCGTGTGAATGAGCTGGAATTGGTGACACCGGAAGAGCGGGCACAGACCGTTCAGGTCTGGGGGGATACGGCGGCAACCTATCCGCAGGATCAAACGCTAAGCGCACTGTTCGAGCAGCAGGCCGCGAACACGCCGGAGCAAGTGGCGGTGTTGTGTGGAGCGGTATCGTTGACCTACGCGGAGCTGAACGAGCGAGCCAACCGTCTCGCACGCACCTTGCGTGCGCAAGGGGTTAAACCGGATCAGCCTGTGGGCATTCTGGTTCACCGTTCATTGGACATGATTGTAGGCATCTATGCGATTCTCAAGGCCGGCGGAGCCTATGTGCCGATTGATCCGGAATATCCGGCTGATCGTATCCGCTTTATGCTGGAGGACTCGGGAGCGAAGCTGGTGCTGACGCAATCGCATCTGGCGGAGCAAGCATCGCTGAGTTTCGACGGCCAGGTGCTGGTGCTGGATCGTCAGGAGCAGGCTGGCCAAGACATTTACCACGAAGACGGTTCGAATCTGGAGCCACTGGCCGGACCGCACCATGTCGCCTATGTCATTTATACGTCCGGCTCCACGGGAAAACCGAAGGGCGTTATGGTTGAGCACCATTCCGTTCTGAACCGGATTTTGTGGATGCATGATCGGTACGGCTTGAGTGCGGAAGATACGATCCTGCAAAAGACGGCCTTCACCTTCGACGTGTCGGTGTGGGAGCTGTTCTGGTGGTCGCTGGTCGGCTCGAAGGTGAGCCTGTTGTCCGTGGGCGGGGAAAAGAACCCGGAAGAGATCGTGGACACGATTGCCCGCGACGGAGTGAGCACGATGCACTTTGTACCTGCCATGCTGCATGCGTTCCTGGAGTATGTGGAGCAGCAGCCACGGGAAGTAATGCAAGCGAAACTGGCAACGCTGCGTCATGTCTTTGCCAGTGGTGAAGCCTTGCCGCCACAGCATGTGGCTCGCTTCCAACGGCTCGTGTCGAGCCTGACCGGAGCGAAGCTGATCAACCTGTACGGTCCAACCGAAGCGACGGTGGACGTATCGTACTTTGATTGCGAGCCGACGGAAGAATATGCAGTCATTCCGATCGGAAAACCGATTCAAAACATTCGCCTGTACATCGTGAAGGAAGGCACGGAGCAATTGCAGCCGATTGGGGTTGCAGGGGAGTTGTGCATCGGTGGTGTCGGTGTGGCACGTGGGTATCTGAACCGTCCGGAGCTGACGGCCGAGAAATTTGTGAAAGATCCGTTTGCCGGCGGGGAAGCCGGGTATGAGCGGATGTACCGCACCGGCGATTTGGCGAGATGGATGCCGGACGGCAACATTGAATATTTGGGCCGGATCGACCATCAGGTGAAAATCCGGGGGTACCGGATTGAGCTCGGCGAGGTCGAAACGCAGCTGCTCCAAGTAGCGTCCGTGCGAGAAGCGGTTGTCATGGCTCGTGCAGACGAAACGGGACAAAAACAAATGGTGGCCTACTATGTTGCTGGACAAGAGATCGGTGCCAGCGAGCTGAGAAGTGAGCTGGGCCGGGAACTGCCAAGCTACATGGTGCCGTCCTACTTTGTACAACTGGAACAAATGCCGCTGAGTCCAAATGGAAAAATTGACCGCAAGGCCCTACCAGCACCGGAAGGCAGCCTGCAAAGCGGAGCCGATTATGTCGCACCGCGGACGTGGGTGGAAGTGAAGCTGGCGCAAATTTGGCAGGATGTGCTGGGCCTGGCGCAGGTCGGCGTGAAGGAAAATTTCTTTGAGATTGGTGGACACTCGCTGCGGGCGACGACACTGGCCTCGAAGATTCACAAGGAGTTGAACAAGCCGCTTCCCCTGCGCAGTATTTTTGAAGCACCCACGATTGAACAACTGGCAGCCGTTCTGGAAGGTCTGGATCAAGTGGTGTACGCGTCCATTCCGGTAACAGAAGAACGCAGCTTCTACCCGTTATCTTCAGCACAAAAACGACTGTATGTACTGCATCAGTTTGATCCAAGTGATGTGAACTACAACATGCCGTCAGTGCTGCAAGTGAGCGGTCCGCTGGATGTGAAACGAGTAGAAGACGTGTTCCGTCAACTAATCGATCGTCATGCAACCTTGCGTACCCGCTTTGAGCTGGTAGACAATGAGCCGATGCAATGGATTGAGGATACCGTGCCATTCGAGGTGGAATATACGAAGGTACAGGTAGAGAGTGTGATTACGGATACGGATCAGGACACAGCTACAGGAATGGATACAACTACAGCTACGTACACGAGGATTAGCCAGGAAGCACAAGAACGGGTACGGCAGTTTATCCGTCCGTTTGATCTAAAAGCTGCACCGCTGCTGCGGGTAGGCTTGGTGGATCTGGGTGTCCAAGGAGTAGAGCAAGAATCCCAGCATTTACTCATGCTCGACATGCACCATATCGTTTCGGATGGCGTGTCGATGGAGGTACTGACCGATGAGTTTGTCCGCTTGTATGGCGGTGAAGAACTGTCGCCATTGCGGATTCAGTACAAGGATTATGCCGTATGGCAGCAAAGCGAAACCCATCAGGAGTGGATGCAGCGTCAGGAAGCGTACTGGCTGGGCACCTTCCGGGGCGGAGTGCCTGTACTGGATCTGTCAACCGACTTTGCCCGTCCGGCGGTGCAGAGTACGGCAGGGGATACGATCGAGTTTGCACTGGGGCGTGAGGTTAGTGAACGCCTGAAAGAACTGGCTTCGCAAACAGGCGCTACCCTGTATATGGTGCTGCTGGCGGCGTACACTACGCTCTTGCACAAATATACAGGCCAAGAGGACATTGTTGTCGGCACGCCGATTGCAGGACGACCGCATGCGGAGCTCAGTAATCTGGTGGGTATCTTCATTAACACGCTGGCGATTCGCAATTATCCGTCCAGCGACAAAACGTTCCTGGATTATCTGCAAGAGGTGAAGGAGCATGCGCTCAGTGCTTATGAGCATCAGGACTATCCTTTTGAAGAACTGGTTGAACAGCTGAATTTGACAAGAGATACGAGCCGAAATGCGCTGTTTGACACGATGTTTGAGTTGAAAACCTTGGAGCAACAGGAGTTACTGCTGGAAGGTTTGACCTTGAGCTCCTATCCACTGGAAAATCATACGGCCAAGTTTGATCTGACTTTAGATGCAGTGGAGCAGCCAGAAGGCATTCTGTGCAGTCTGGAATACAGCACGGCGTTGTACAAGCCTGAGACCATTGCGCGATTGGCACAGCATTTTGCGGAAATCGTTCGAGCTATTGCATACCATCCACAACAGCCCCTGGCAACTTTGAATATGGTAACCGTTGAGGAAAAGGAGCAACTCATCTACGGTTTTGGAGAAGTGGGAGTAACGGATGGTGCCGCAGTTGAAGCAGGAGCCCTGTTCCATACCTATGTGGAAGAACAGGCACAGCTTGTACCAGATCACGTGGCGGTGGTGTACGAGGAGGAGCAGCTCACTTACCGGAAACTGAACGAGCGCGCGAACCAATTGGCGCGGAGATTGCGGAATGAAGGCGTTGGACGCGAGTCGATTGTCGGCATTTTGAGTGAACGCTCGGTAGACATGCTGGTCGGCGTACTGGCGGTGTGGAAGGCGGGAGGCGCCTATGTGCCGCTGGATGCAGACTATCCGTCTGAACGGATTCGTTTCATGCTGGAGGACAGTGGTGCGACGGTATTGTTGACCCAAATCGGCTTACAGGAGCAAGCACAGATATGGCTTGGGGAAAGCCGACAGGCCTTGGCCGGAGGGCAGACTGAGGGTGAGTTGGAAACAGCGGCTGGTGCTGAAACGATGGAAAGAGATAGCCTAAATGAAAACTTAGGCTTGAAATCAGATTCGAAGTCTGACAGCGAAGCAGCATCCGAACCGGCAACAGGGCTGCGTCTGCATACCGTACTGGCATTGGACGATGAGTCACTGTACACCGGAGATACGACAGACGTCGATCACATCAACGAACCGCACGATTTGGCGTATGTGATCTATACATCCGGGACAACCGGACGGCCGAAGGGCGTCATGATCGAGCATCGCAGCCTGGTGAATACGGCTGCGGCGTATCGCAGGGATTATCGCCTGAACCAATTCCCAGTCCGACTGCTGCAACTGGCGAGCTTCTCGTTCGACGTATTCGTCGGGGATATCGCGCGGACGCTCTATAACGGCGGCACGATGGTCATTTGTCCGAAAGACGACCGGATTGATTTCAGCCGTCTGCACGGATGGATTCGCGATGTCCAGATTACCGTGTTCGAATCGACTCCGGCCCTGATCGTACCGTTTATGCAGCATGTGCATGAACAGGGCCTGGACATGAGTAGTCTGGAGCTTCTAATCACCAGCTCAGACAGCTGCAGTGTGACGGACTACCGGGTGCTGCAAGAGCGGTTTGGTGCGGATATCCGCATTATGAACAGCTACGGCGTCACCGAAGCGGCGATTGACTCCAGCTTCTACGACGAAGATCTGTCGAAGCTGCCAAGCAGCGGCCATGTGCCGATTGGTCAGGCGTGGCTGAACGCACGCTTCTACATTGTGGACAGCCAGCTGAATCCGGTGCCGATCGGCGTACTGGGTGAGCTGTGCATTGGCGGAGCCGGGGTGGCACGAGGCTACCTGAATCGTGCAGACCTGACAGCCGAGAAATTCGTAGCGAATCCGTATGTACCAGGTGAACGGTTGTACCGTACAGGCGATTTGGCGCGATGGATGCCGGACGGCAATGTAGACTTTATCGGCCGGATGGATGATCAAGTCAAAATCCGGGGCTTCCGGATTGAACTGGGCGAGGTGGAAGCGCAGCTGCTGACCGTGGACGGCATTCAGAAAGCCATCGTCACCGCCTGGGAAAACGAAGACGGAGACAAGGATCTGTGTGCGTATGTCGTAGCCTCGGAGGCGCTGAATTTGCCGGATCTGCGCAGCACACTCCAGCCCAAACTGCCGGGCTATATGATCCCGACCTATGTCGTACAACTGGATCGTTTCCCGCTGACACCGAACGGAAAAATTGACCGCAAAGCGTTGCCTGCGCCAGAAGCGCGCCTCGAAGGAGGCACGGCGTACGTGGCACCGCGCACACCGCTGGAAGAGCAGTTGGTACGTATTTGGCAAAGTGTTCTGAATCATCCGCAGATCGGTATTAAGGACCATTTCTTTGAAGTCGGAGGACATTCTTTGCGCGCGACAACACTGATGGCGAAAATCCATCAGGAGCTGAATTACAAGCTGGCTCTGCGAGATATTTTCCAATATCCGACGATTGAACAATTGGTGCAGGTGATGGGTGAAGATCAGACCCAGCAAACGTATGTATCTATTCCTGTGGTGGAGGAGCGTGAATATTATCCTGTTTCCTCAGCGCAAAAACGGATGTACGTGCTGAGTCACCTGGAAGGTGGAGAGGTTAGCTACAATATGCCGGGCGCTTTGATTATCGAAGGTTCCTTGGATAAAAAACGACTGGAACAAGCCTTCCGCCAGCTGATTGCCCGTCATGAAGCCCTGCGAACCCGATTCGAGATGGTGGATGGTGAGGTGATTCAACGGATTGAATCGGGCGTCGCATTCAGCGTGGAGTATGTGCAGGCAAGCGAAGAAGAGACCCAGCAGTATGCACTAGACTTTGTACGCGCATTTGATCTCGCACAAGCACCATTGCTGCGGGTTCAGCTGGTGGAAACCGGACCGGAGCGACACGTCATGCTCTATGACATGCACCATATTATTTCGGATGGCGTCACGGAAGGAATTATTGTGCAGGAGTTCTCTCAATTGTATGAAGGCAAGGAACTGCCGCCACTGAGCATCCAGTACAAGGATTACGCGGTTTGGCAGCATGCCGATATGCAAAGTGAACGTCTTCGTGAGCAGGAAAGCTACTGGCTGAACACGATGGCTGGTGACATTCCGGTGCTGGATATGCCTACGGATTTTGCAAGACCCGCCGTACAGCGTCTGGAAGGAGCGCGATTGGAATTTGCGATCAGCCTGGAGGACAGCGAACAGTTGAAACAGCTGGCCGCGCAAACCGGCTCCACCTTGTACATGGTATTGCTGGCCGCGTATAGCACGCTTTTGCATAAATATTCGGGACAGGAAGACATTATCGTCGGCACGCCGATTGCCGGAAGACCACATGCGGAACTGGAGGGCTTGGTAGGCGTATTCCTGAACACGCTGGCGATCCGCAATTATCCGGCTGGCGACAAAACGTTCCTGGATTACTTGCAAGAGGTCAAAGAGCATGCGCTCAGTGCGTATGAGCATCAGGAATATCCTTTTGAAGAGCTGGTTGAAAAGCTGAATTTAACGCGGGATACGAGCCGGAATGCGCTGTTTGACACCATGTTTGAATTGAAAACATTTGAACAGCAGGAGTTCGAGCTGGAGGGACTGACCTTTAAGACGTATCCGACGGACAATCATACGGCCAAATTTGATCTGACCTTGGATGCCGTGGAGCAGCCGGAAGGCATTCTGTGCAGTCTGGAATACAGCACGGCGCTGTACAAGCCTGAGACCATCGCGCGATTGGCACAGCATTTTACCGAGCTCGTACGTGCCATTACTCTTCATCCGCAGCAATCACTGGCAGCTTTGGAAATGGTAACTGTCGAGGAAAAAGCACAAATCATCTACGGTTTTGGAGATGTGGGAGTATCGGATGTTACTGCTGAAGCAGGAGCCTTATTCCATACCTATGTGGAAGAACAGGCGCAGCTTGTACCAGATCACGTGGCGGTGGTGTACGAGGAACAACAACTGACGTACCGCACACTGAACGAGCGTGCGAACCAATTAGCCCGTAGACTGCGAAATGAAGGCATTGGACGCGAGTCGATTGTTGGCATTTTGAGTGAACGTTCGGTCGACATGCTGGTTGGCGTACTGGCGGTGTGGAAGGCAGGAGGCGCCTATGTGCCGCTGGATGCAGATTATCCGTCCGAACGTATTCGTTTCATGCTGGAGGACAGTGGTGCGACGGTACTGTTGACCCAAATCGGCTTGCAGGAGCGTGCACAGGCATGGCTCGAGGAAAGCCAACCTACATCCGAACCCGCAACAGGGCTGCGTCTGCACACCGTACTGGCACTGGACGATGAGTCGCTGTACACCGGAGATACCACAGACGTCAATCACATCAACGAACCGCAGGATCTGGCGTATGTGATCTACACGTCCGGTACTACAGGACGCCCGAAAGGGGTCATGATCGAGCATCGCAGCTTGGTGAATACCGCCGCGGCGTATCGTCGGGATTATCGCCTGAACCAGTTCCCGGTACGTTTGCTGCAGCTGGCAAGCTTCTCCTTCGACGTGTTCGTCGGTGATATTGCCCGGACGCTCTATAACGGTGGAACGATGGTCATCTGTCCGAAAGACGACCGGATTGACCCAAGCCGTCTGTATGGCTGGATTCACGACTATCAGATTACGGTGTTCGAATCGACACCGGCCTTGATCGTACCGTTTATGCAGCATGTATATGAGCAGGGACTGGACATGAGCAGTCTGGAATTGCTGATTACCAGCTCGGATAGCTGCAGCGTGACGGATTACCGGGTGCTGCAAGAACGATTTGGCGCAGATATTCGCGTTATGAACAGCTACGGCGTTACGGAAGCGGCGATCGACTCTAGCTTCTACGACGAAGAACTGTTGAAGCTGCCGGACAGTGGCAGTGTACCGATTGGTCAGGCGTGGCTGAATGCACGGTTTTACATCTTGGACAGCCAGCTGAATCCGGTGCCGATCGGCGTACTGGGCGAGTTGTGCATCGGTGGAATTGGGGTAGCACGGGGATACCTGAACCTTGCGGACCTGACGGCCGAGAAATTCGTAGCCAATCCGTTCGTGCCAGGTGAACGATTATACCGCACAGGTGACTTGGCGCGATGGATGCCGGACGGCAATGTGGACTTTATCGGCCGGATGGACTATCAAGTGAAAATCCGGGGCTATCGGATCGAGCTGGGCGAGATCGAAACGGCGATCCAGCGGGTGCCGGGTGTACGTCAAGCGGTAGTCATCGACCGGACGGATGAGCGTGGACACAAGTACTTGTGCGGATACATCACAGGAGAAGCTGAGCTGCGGATCGAGGAGGTACAGGCCGAACTGGAAGCCGGACTGCCAGCGCACATGGTGCCTGCACGTTTGATGCGACTGGAGACGATCCCGCTGACCAGCAACGGTAAAATCGACCGTAAGGCCTTGCCGGAACCGGAAGGAAGCATCCATACGGGTGCAGCCTATGTGGCACCGCGTACCACGGTGGAGCAAGTACTGGCTGCGGTATGGGCCGGGGTGCTCGGCGTGGAAGCGGTAGGCACGCAGGATAACTTCTTTGAACTGGGTGGCGATTCGATCAAGGCCTTGCAAGTATCCTCCCGATTGCTGCAAGCAGGTTATCGACTGGAGATGAAAGACCTGTTCAGTCATCCAACCGTGTCTGCCTTGGCACTGAAAGTTCAATCGGTGACCCGATTGGCGGATCAGAGCGAAGTGGTGGGCGCTGTGAAGCTGACACCTGTTCAACACTGGTTCTTTGAGCAAAACCTGACGGATGCTCATCATCATAACCAGTCCATCATGCTGCATAGCAAGGACGGTTTTGATGAACCGGCCCTGCGCACGGCGATGGATCAAATCGTTAGCCATCACGACGCACTGCGGATCGTTTTCCGTCCTACGGAGCACGGATATGAAGCCTGGAACCGCGCAATTGGGGAGGGCGAGCTGTATACGCTGGAACGTATAGACCTCAGCCATGAGACTGAGGTGTCTGCGGCGATCGAGGCTAAAGTGAATGAAATTCAGGCGGGTATTCAGTTAAGCGAAGGACCGCTGGTGAAACTGGGGCTGTTCCATTGCCCAGATGGTGATCATTTGCTGATGGCGATTCATCACTTGGTGGTGGATACCGTATCTTGGCGCATTTTGTTCGAGGATATTACAACCGCCTACGAGCAGGCATTGAACGGACAAACGGCTCGCCTTCCGCACAAAACGGATTCGTTCCGCACCTGGGCGGATGGGCAGTCTCAATATGCGAATAGTCCGGCCATGGCGGCAGAACTCGCATTCTGGCAGGAAATGGAACAGGGCGTATATCAGCCGCTTCCAAAAGACGAGTCCCCTTCTCATTCCTTGAATAGGGACAGCGAGAACATGACAGTTACGTGGACAGCTCAGGAAACGGAGCAGCTGTTAAAACAGGTGCATCGTGCCTACAACACGGAGATGAATGATTTACTGCTTACCGCCTTAGGACTGACTATTCATCGCTGGGCGGGCCTGGAACGAGTGCTCGTGAGCCTGGAAGGCCATGGACGGGAATCCATTTTGCCAGAACTGGATATTACGCGCACCGTGGGCTGGTTTACGACCCAATTCCCGGTGGTGCTGGATATGAGCGTGGGGCAAGACCTTTCACAGCGCATCAAACAGGTGAAAGAAGGACTCCGCCGCATTCCGCAAAAGGGCATTGGCTACGGGATGTTGAGATACCTGTCCGCAGCACGTGAGCCAGAGCGTTTTGTGACCGAACCTGAAATCAGTTTTAACTATTTGGGACAATTTGATCAAGATATGCAAAGCCAGTCCATGGATGTATCTCCTTACTCTTCTTACTCTAGCGGTGTAGAGCTTAGCGCCCATGCAGCCAGATCGCACACGCTGGATATGAACGGACTGATTTCGGAAGGCAAGCTGCAATTGACAATCAGCTACAGCAAGCAGGAATATCGCCATGAAACGATGGAGCAGTTAGCTGAACAATTCAGAACCAGCTTGCAGGAAATCATTACGCATTGCGTAGGCCGCAAACAGCAAGAACTGACGCCAAGCGATGTCATGCTTAAACATGTAACGATGGCCGAGCTGGATCAATTGGTAGAACGGACTCGTGACATCGGGGAACTGGAAAATGTCTATGCGTTGACGCCGATGCAAAAAGGCATGTTGTTCCATAGTCTGATGGATGCAGCATCCGGGGCTTATTTTGAACAAACGACCTTTGATTTGCACGGACGTTTCCAAGCGGATATTTTCCAGGATAGCTTGAATCATTTGGCGCAGCGGCATGAGATCTTTAGAGCTAATTTCATCAGCGGTTGGCAGGATGAGCCTGTGCAGGTGATTTTCCGCCGCAAGGAGGTTGGTTTCAGATGTGAAGATTTGCGTCATCTGAATGAGCAGGAACGTGACGCGTATGTGCAGGAATTTATTCGCAAGGACAAGGCAGCCGGATTCGATTTGTCCCGGGATGCGTTGATGCGCGTGGCGATTTTACGAACAGGTGATGAGGATTATTATTTTGTGTGGAGCTCTCATCACATCTTGATGGATGGCTGGTGTGTGGCTTTAGTCACGGATGAGGTGTTTGAGGCTTATTTTGCAGCCGTGGAGCATAGACAGCCGAAGCTTGCCCCCGTGACTCCATACAGTCAGTATATTGAGTGGCTTGAAGCACAGGATGAAGAAGCAGCAGCTTCCTACTGGAAGGATTATTTGCTCGGCTATGATCAGCAAACTTCGATTCCGACCGGAAAAGTAGGCGTGAAAGCGGGCGATGCACAATTTGAGCATATCCTGTGCGATCTGGGCAAGGACTTGACCGGACGTATGGAAATGGTGGCCAAGCAGCACCACGTGACCCCGAATACATTGCTGCAAACCGCCTGGGGCTTACTGCTTCAAAAGTACAACGGTAGTGACGACGCTGTTTTTGGCGGTGTAGTGTCGGGTCGTCCAGCGGATATTTCGGGGATTGAAAATATGGTGGGCTTGTTCATTAACACCATTCCAATACGTATCCGCAGTGGGGCTGAGGACACCTTTGCCGACCTGATCAGAACGAATCAGAAACAGGCGCTGACTTCTCAAGATTATGAAACGTATCCGCTGTATGAAATTCAAGCCTTGACCGAGCAAAAGCAAGACCTGATCAACCACATTATCGTGTTTGAAAACTATCCGGTGGAGGAGCAGGTCGAGCAACTTGGGGAAGGTGCAGCGTCGGATTTTGAAATTCGCAATGCCGGCATGATTGAACAAACCAACTATGATTTCAATCTGGTCGTTATGCCGCAGGAAGCGATGAAAATCCGATTTGAATACAATGCGAAGTTATATGATCGGGAAGCCGTTGAACGGACTCAGGGCCATCTGATACAGCTGTTGGAGCAGGTGGTAGCGAAGCCGGACATTCGGGTGCAGGAGCTGGATATGGTAAGTGAGCAGGAGCGTGAGCAAATTCTCACCGTATGGGGCAATACAGCTGCTGAGTATCCAAGCGAGCAAACGATTCATGGCTTGTTCGAGACACAAACGGCGCAGACACCGGAACAGCCAGCGTTGTTCTTTGAAGGAGAGCAGCTGACCTATCGCGAGCTGAATGAACGTGCGAATCGTCTGGCGCGCACCTTGCGTAGTCAAGGCGTGACGAAGGATCGTTTGGTGGGTCTGATGACCGAGCGGTCGGTGGATATGATCGTGGGCATCTTCGGGATTTTAAAAGCCGGGGGCGCATATGTGCCCATCGATCCGACCTATCCAGAGGAGCGTATCCGCTACATGCTGGACGACTCGGGTGCGAAGCTGTTGTTAACGCAAAACCATCTGGTTGATAAAGTGGCTTTCGACGGTAGCGTGCTGGTGCTGAATGGGGCACAGGGTGTGTATCACGAGGATGGTTCCAATCTGGAGCCGTTGTCTGGTCCGAACGATCTGGCCTATGTCATTTATACGTCAGGTACGACGGGGCAGCCGAAGGGTGTTATGTTGGAGCATCGCGGTCTATGCAATCTGAAAACGTATTTTGATCAGACGCTCAAGATCCGCACGTCGGATCATACGTTGCTGTTTGCTAGCTATTCGTTTGATGCGGCTTGCTGGGAAATCTTCCAGGCGCTGTTCTGCGGAGCCACGTTGTATGTACCAACGTCAGAGACGATTTTGGACTATGAGAGATTCGAACATTATATGACAGAACATCAGATTACGGTGGCGACGTTACCACCGACCTATGCGGTGTATCTGGAGCCGGAGCGGATGCCATACCTGCGTGTTCTGTTCACTGCGGGTTCAGCATCCTCAACAGAATTGGTATACAAGTGGAAGGATCAGGTGGCGTACTACAACGGCTACGGTCCAACCGAAAACTCGGTGGCGACGTCCGTCTGGCCGGTATCCGAGGACGAGAGAGCAGGACAACTCATTTCCATCGGACGCCCTATACCGAATCATCGGGTGTACATGGTGGATGTGCATGGACATTTGGCTCCGGTAGGCGTAGCGGGTGAACTGTGCGTGTCCGGTCCGGGTCTGGCCCGTGGTTATCTGGATCGCCCAGAGCTGACGGCTGAGAAATTTATACCAAATCCGTTTGCAGCTGGTGAAGCCGGCTACGAACGAATGTACCGTACGGGTGACTTGGCCAGATGGATGCCAGACGGCAACATTGAATATTTGGGCCGGATCGACCATCAGGTGAAAATCCGGGGTTACCGGATCGAGCTGGGCGAAGTCGAGGCACAAATTTTGAAAGTGGAGGATGTACAAGAGGTCATCGTACTGGCCCAGGCGGACGAACAGGGGCAAAACCAATTGGTGGCGTACTATGTTGCTGAAAGGGAAGTGAGCGCTGGTGAGCTGCGCAGCTTACTGGGCGAGGAGCTTCCAAACTACATGGTGCCTTCGTATTTGGTACAGCTGGAGCAGATGCCGTTGACACCGAACGGTAAAATCGACCGCAAGGCACTGCCAACACCGGAAGGCAACCTGCAAAGCGGAGCTGATTATGTCGCACCGCGGACGTGGGTAGAAGTGAAGCTGGCGCAAATTTGGCAGGATGTGCTGGGTCTGGCGCAGGTCGGTGTGAAGGAAAACTTCTTCGAGATTGGCGGACACTCGCTGCGGGCGACGACGCTGGCCTCGAAAATTCACAAGGAGCTGAACAAGCCGCTTCCACTGCGCAGTATTTTTGAAGCGCCAACGATTGAACAACTGGCAACGGTCATGGAAGGTCTGGATCAAGTGGCGTATGCGTCCATTCCGGTAACGGAAGAACGCAGCTTCTACCCGCTTTCCTCGGCGCAAAAACGACTGTTTGTGCTGCATCAGTTCGACCCGAATGATGTGAACTACAACATGCCGTCAGTGCTGCAAGTGAGTGGTCCGCTGGACGTGAAGCGAGTGGAGGACGTGTTCCGTCAACTGGTCGCCCGCCATGCGACCTTGCGCACTCGCTTTGAGCTGGTGGACGGTGAGCCGATGCAGTGGATCGAGGATACTGTACCATTTGTGGTGGAATATACGAAGGTACAGGCCGAAGATAGGACTGCGCATACAGACATGGCCGCAGATATGGTAGTCAGCCCAGAAACGCAGGCATTGGTACGCCGCTTTGTCCGTCCGTTCGATCTGCAAGCTGCTCCGCTGCTGCGGGTAGGCTTGGTAGATTTGGGCGTACAAGGAACCGAGCAGGAATCGCAGCATTTACTCATGCTCGATATGCACCACATCGTCTCGGATGGCGTGTCCATGGGAGTACTGACCGATGAATTTGTCCGCTTATACGACGGTGAAGAGCTTTCGCCATTGCGGATACAATACAAGGATTATGCGGTATGGCAGCAAAGCGAAGCCCATCAAGAGTGGATGCAACGTCAGGAAGCGTACTGGCTGGGCACCTTCCGGGGTGAACTGCCTGTATTGGATCTACCGACAGACTTTGCCCGTCCGTCGGTACGAAGTACGGCAGGCGATACGGTGGTGTTCGGGCTGGAGCGCGAAGCTAGCGAACGCCTGAAGGAACTGGCGGCGTACACAGGCTCTACGCTGTATATGGTGCTGCTGGCGGCGTACACCGCGCTCTTACACCAATACAGCGGGCAAGAAGATATTGTAGTCGGCACACCGATTGCCGGACGACCACATGCCGATCTGGAGCCGATGATCGGGATGTTCGTCGGTACGTTGGCATTGCGAAACTATCCGACAGCGGAACATACCTTCCGCAGTTACGTGGAAGAAGTGAAAGTTTGTGCACTGCAAGCCTATGAACATCAGGACTACCCATTTGAGGAGCTGGTGGAAAAGCTGAATGTGAAGCGGGATATGAGCCGCCATCCGCTGTTCGATACGATGTTTACCCTGCAAACCACTGAGGAAGGCGAACTGCAACTGGCAGATCTGAGCTTCCGTCCATACGGCTTGGAACAAACGCCAGCGAAGTTTGATTTGACGCTGGAAGCCAGAGAGGACGAGGCAGGTATCCAGCTCGGATTGCAGTATGCAACTGCGTTGTACGAGCGCGAAACGGTAGAACGGATGACGCGTCACTTTGTTCGCTTGGTCGAAGCCGTGGCGGTGAACCCGGATGCGAAGCTGGGTGAGCTGGAGTTGATTACAACAGAAGAAACCGAGCAGATTCTGAAGGTATTCAATGATCCGAATGCGCATAGCGTGCTTGGAGCATTACAAGGCCGTTCGCTCAGCGAACGCTTTGAAGAGCAAGCTGAGCGCAACCCTGAGCGGATAGCCGTTGTGTCTGGGGCCACCGCGCTGACCTACACTGAGCTGAATGAGCGTGCGAACCAATTGGCTCGTGTGTTACGAGCGGAAGGGGTCGAAGCAGATCAACCGGTTGGCGTATTGCTGGAACGTTCTGCGGATATTCTGGTGAGCATTCTGGGGGTACTGAAGGCCGGAGGCGCGTATGTGCCGATGGATACGATGTATCCACAGGAGCGCATCGACTACATGCTCCAAGACAGTGGGGCCAAGGTCGTGATTACAAGCAGAGTTGCCCATCTGTCACTCAGCTTGCCATCCACAGTTCGAGCTGTAGTCTTGGATGACGAGGACATTCAAGCTCAATTGGGAGCACAGGATGCGAGCAACCTGATCCCTATCGCCGGCCCGCATAACCTGGCCTATATGATTTACACGTCAGGCACCACCGGTCAGCCGAAAGGGGTCATGATCGAGCAGGGCAGTGTTAGCAATCTGGTAGATGCTTTATGGAAACGAGTATACAGCCGTTACGAACAGCCGCTTCATGTCGCATGGCTGTCAGCATTTGTATTTGATGCTTCGGTGAAGCAAATCTTTGCCAGCTTGCTGTTAGGCCACACTCTGCATGTGGTGTCCCGTGACGTCAGTCTGAGCGGAGAGCATTTGATCGCCTACTACCGCACGCACCGGATTGATCTGTCGGACGGCACACCTGCGCATCTGCATATTTTGAACGAAAGCGTCAGTGTGACGGAAGCGCCGGAAGTGAAGCATTACCTGATCGGTGGCGAAGCATTATCCGTGCAGCTGGTACAAGTGTTCCTGCACAAGTGGTCCGGGTATCGTCCGGTGATTACGAACGTGTACGGTCCGACCGAAACGACGGTAGATGCGACCGCTTATACGATTGAAGATGTGGAGTCCCTGAACGCACTACTGGAAAAAGGGGAGCATACGGTATCTATCGGAACGCCGATCGCGAACCAGTCTGTGTACATCCTGAACAGCCAGCAACAGCTGGTGCCGATCGGTATCGCAGGTGAACTCTATATCGGGGGTGCAGGTGTGGGACGAGGATACCTGAACCTGCCGGAGCTGACGGCAGAGAAGTTCGTCCTGAATCCGTTCGCTGATGCGGCAGCAACCGATCCAGCGGACAGCACTCACGCAAACCGGATGTACCGCACGGGCGACTTGGCACGGTGGATGCCAGACGGCAGTATTGAGTATTTGGGCCGGATCGACCATCAGGTGAAAATCCGGGGTTACCGGATCGAGCTGGGTGAGGTGGAAGCGCAGCTGCTGACCGTGGATGGCATTCAGAAAGCCGTGGTCACAGCATGGGAAAACGAAGACGGACATAAGGACCTGTGTGCCTACATCATAGCTTCAGCGTCCCTGAGTTTGCCGGAGCTACGGAATGCGCTGCAGCCGAAGCTGCCCGATTACATGATCCCGACGTATGTGGTACAACTGGATCGTTTCCCGCTGACACCGAACGGGAAAATCGACCGCAAGGCGCTGCCGGCGCCGGAAGCACGCCTCGAAGGAGGCCTGGAGTACGTTGCACCGCGGACGCCGCTGGAAGCCAAGCTAGCCCAAATCTGGCAGGATGTTTTGAAGCTGTCCAGCGTAGGAGTCACCGACTCATTCTTTGACGTGGGTGGGCACTCCCTGCGGGCAACGACGCTGGTGGCCAAAATCCATCAGGAACTGGACAGCCGGATTACGCTGCGTGAGGTGTTCCAACACTTTACGATTGAGCAGCAAGCCCAGCTCATCGCAACGCACGGCACAGACACCTATACGGTGATTCCTGCGGCGGCGAAACAGGCATACTACCCGGTTTCCTCGGCTCAAAAAAGACTGTACATTTTGAGCCATCTGGAAGGTGGGGATCTCAGCTACAATATGCCGGGTGTACTAACCGTGGAGGGACCGCTTCAGGCCGATCGGCTGGAGGATGCGTTCCGTCAGTTAATAGCTCGTCATGAAACGCTGCGGACTTCCTTTGAAATGCTGGAAGGCGAGGTCGTACAGCGGGTGTACGATCAAGTGGAGTTTGCAGTAGAGCACCTGCAAGCCAGGGAGTCCGAAGCCGATGCCTATATCGAGTCCTTTGTACGCAGCTTTGACCTTCGCCAGGCACCACTGCTGCGTGTCCGTCTTATTCAAACCGGACCAGAGCGCCATCTCCTGATGTACGACATGCACCATATTATTTCAGACGGTGTATCGTCGAACAATATCGTGCAGGAGTTGGTACAACTGTACGAAGGACAGGCATTGGAGCCGCTGCAAATTCAGTACAAAGACTACGCCGTGTGGCAGCAGCAGGAGATGCAGCGTGAATCATACCAACGCCGGGAACACTTCTGGCTGGAGCATTTAGCTGGAGAGTTGCCGGTACTGAATTTGCCAATTGCTTATCCTAGACCTGCTGTTCGCAGCTTCGAAGGTGCGATGTATGAATTTACAGTGGACGCGAATGTATCCGAGCAACTGCACCGAATTGCGACACAAACCGGAAGTACACTGTACATGGTGCTGTTGAGCGCCTACACCGTTCTGCTGTCCAAATACAGCGGTCAGGACGATTTGATCATCGGTACGCCAGTAGCAGGCCGCTTGTTGCCTGAGCTGGAGCCACTGATCGGAATGTTCGTCAATACGCTAGCCATCCGGCATCAGCCGAAGGGCAACCAAACGTTCCACAGCTACTTGCAGGAAGCCAGAGATCGTACGCTGCAAGCCTTTGAGCATCAGGATTATCCACTGGAAGAGTTGGTGGAAAAGCTGGATGTAGCACGGGATGCAAGCCGTAACCCGTTGTTTGACACCATGTTTGTACTGCAAAATACAGAGTCGCAGGAAACGAAGCTAGAAACGCTGTCCTTCAGTCCATATGTTCAGGAGCACAGCATCTCCAAATTCGATTTGACCTTGTCTATGAGTGATGAAGACGGGGAAATCAAGGGTTCGTTTGAATATTGCACGAAGCTGTTTGGGGCCGACGCTATTGAGAGATTAACCAGAGATTTGATAGCGATCCTGTCCCAGATTGGAATCGATCCAGATTTGCTGTTAGGCGATATCCAGGTGAACTCGGACGAGCGGCCGGAAGGCTTCTCACCGGATTCCATCGACTTTGTTTTTTAAATCCGTTTTCTAAAATGCAATGAGTTCACTTTGCGTGTGCAGAGGGCGGCGGCTTGTCCGACTGCCCTTGCCTGCAAAGTATTCTTTTTCTGACACAACGCTCATGTACGTAACAAAGCACCATCCAACCGGGGAACAGGCCCCGAGAAGCAGGAGGGATGTCATTGAAAGCCTTATTTGAGAAGGAAAAAAATTACTGGAGTCATAAACTGGAATCTGAGGATCATACCATCTGCCTACCATACACTAACCATGTGTCCAGAAGTACAACTGTAACGAGTTTAAATTCCCATACGTACACGCTCACATTTCCAACTGAAATTTCCCAAAGAATATCATCTATAACAGGTGGCGCTCCATGGGCCGTGTTTATGGTCCTGCTTGCTGGAGTAGAGAGCTTATTGCATAAATACACAGGTGAGGAACGTGTGCTGCTGGGCATTCCGGTAGCCAAGTCTAGCAACGGTGCTACAAAGCCGATCAACCATCTACTTTTATTGAAAAATACGCTGGATTCCAGCACAACCTTCAAAGCCTTGCTGTCTCAAATCAAAACCTCTGTCGGCGAAGCTATTGAACATCAAAACATTCCTTTTTGGAACTATTCTGAATTACTTGACATTCAACGTGATGAGGATGGAAAGCCTCTTATTCACACCACAGTATCCTTGCGAAATATTCATATTTCTGATTTTTTGGATCACGTACAATCTGAACTGGATTTCCAGTTTCAATGGGAACATGAAGCGGTTTCCCTAAACGTAAAGTATAGTAGCGACCGTTATAGCGAGACGACGATTGAGCACTTTGTTGAGCAGCTTCTGCGGCTGTACACTATTGTTTTGCAGCAGCCAGAGTTGGCGATTTCCACAGCACAAGTGCTGTCAGAGCAAGAAATAGAGCAGCTGCTCCATACCTTCAACGATACAAATGTGGATTATCCACGTCATGCGTCTATTCATGAATTGTTCGAGAAACAGGCGAAGCAGACACCACAGCAGGTGGCGGTAGTGTATGGGCAAGATAGCCTAACCTATGCAGAATTGAATGAAAAGGCCAACCGACTGGCTCATTCTTTACGTAAGCAGGGAATCCGCACCGAGCAGACGGTCGGCATTGTAGCTGAACGCTCGATTGAGATGATTGTCGGTATGCTCGGAATTCTCAAAGCAGGTGGAGCGTATGTACCCATTGATTCTGATTACCCGGATGAGCGTGTACGCTATTTGCTGAAGGATTCCGGTGCGGACATACTGCTCGTGCAGCGAATGGAACATCGGCCCACTGATTTTAAGGGAATGGTGCTTGACCTTAGCGATGCCGCAATTTATGGAACGGATGATGCTGATCGTTACGATCCCATTTTGTCGAATGAGCACGGGACGAATACTGATTCGGGATACGTGGACTGCCTAGATCCGTTCTACTCCATTTCCGCCAGTCCCGAACTTGCTTCTACGACAACCATACAACCAGAAATCATGCAACCAAAAGCTACGCAATCAGAACAAGCAGAACCAGAACAAATACAGCAGACTTATGCAGCTAAAGAACAACCACAGGCGAGCGCAGCTGGTCGCTTGGCCTATATTATGTACACCTCAGGGACTACAGGCCAGCCCAAAGGGGTTATGGTGGAGCACCGTAATGTCGTGCGTTTGGTGACAAACACAAACTATGCACGCTTGAATGCCGACACACGCATTTTGCAGACCGGGTCTGTTGTCTTTGACGCGTCCACCTTCGAAGTTTGGGGGGCGCTATTGAACGGTGGACAGCTGGTGCTGGTGAGTCAGGATGTTATTTTGGACGCGCCCAAGCTCAAGGAAGTTGTCCGCAATCACGGCATTACCACGATGTGGCTGACCGCACCACTCTTTAATCAGCTATCCCAGCAGGACTTGGAACTATTTGAGGGGATGCGGGAGCTATTGGTCGGTGGTGATGTGCTGTCCGTACCGCATATTAATCGGGTATTGGAGGCCCATCCGAATCTACATATTATTAACGGCTACGGTCCGACGGAAAATACGACTTTTTCTACCACACAAGCCATTACTGGCGTTCAATCGGGATCTGTGCCCATTGGTAGCCCGATCTATAACTCGACGGCATATGTCGTGGACGGTTCGATGCAGCTCCAGCCTGTTGGAGCGTGGGGGGAACTGATTGTCGGCGGTGACGGGGTGGCTCGCGGATACCGCAACCGCCCAGAACTGACGACCGAAAAGTTCATTGACAGCCCGTTCCGTGGTGGCGAACGCTGCTATCGAACAGGGGACCTGGTGCGTTGGAATGCGGACGGGACGCTGGAATATAAGGGACGGATCGACGCGCAGGTAAAAATCCGGGGCTACCGGATCGAGCTGGGCGAGGTGGAAGCACAGCTGTTGAAGCTGGAGGCAGTCCGAGAAGCTGTTGTAATTGCACATGAAGATGAACAGGGGCAAAAGCTGCTCTGCGCATATGTGGTCACCCATGCGGAAGTAGCGACAAGTGAGCTGCGTAGCGCTTTGAGTCAGGAGCTGCCGGGCTACATGGTACCGTCGTATTTTGTACAGCTAGAGCAATTGCCACTGACGCCCAACGGCAAGGTGGATCGCCGAGCGTTGCCACAGCCAGAGGGAGGTGTAGGCTCAGGCGCAGAATATGTACCTCCTCAAAATCAATTACAAGCACAACTGGCTAGCATCTGGAAAGATGTGCTTGAGCTTGAGCGCATTGGCATTAAGGATAACTTTTTTGAGGCAGGAGGACATTCCCTGCGGGCGACACATGTCATATCACTCATCTATAAAGAATTGCATAGAAATGTGCAGCTAAAGGATCTGTTCCAGCATCCGACCATTGAACAGCTGGCGCAAGTTATTGAAGCACTGGAGCAAACCACTTATGAATCCATCCCTGTTACGGAGAATAAGCCATTTTATGCGGTCTCTTCGGCTCAAAAACGGATGTATATCCTCAATCAGCTTGATGGAGCGGGAATTAGCTATAACATACCTGGTGTCCTGACTCTGACCGGTTCACTTAATCACAAGGCACTGGATAGCGCGTTCCGTCAGCTTATTGACCGTCATGAAACATTGCGCACAAGTTTTGAGACCATGAACGGTGAACCTGTCCAGCGAGTACATGACGAGGTTCCTTTTTGCATGGAATTGACTAATGCTCACGGAGCTACCCCAAAGGAAACGGATGAGCTGGTACGTAACTTTGTCCAACCATTCGATCTGGGGCAGGCTCCGTTATTCCGAGTTGGTTTGGTTGAAACAGACCCAGAGCATCATATTTTGCTCATGGATATGCATCATATCATTTCGGACGGCACCTCTATAAATGTACTAATTCAGGACTTCATTCATTTATATGCAGGCGACACGCTGCCCTCGTTACGCATTCAGTATAAAGACTACGCCGCTTGGCAACAGAAGCAGCAGCAAAGTGAACGCTACCGGGAACAGGAAAACTACTGGCTCAATACCTTCGCAGGAGAGCTACCAGTGCTTGATCTACCGACTGATTATCCACGGCCAGCGGTGAGAAGCTTTGAAGGAGATGTGCTGGAATTTACGCTTGACCAACGACAAAGCGCAGGCTTAAAAAGCATTGCGGTGCAGACGGAATCGACATTATATATGGTGCTGTTGGCAGCCTATTCGGCTTTGCTTAGCCACTATAGCGGGCAGGAGGATATTATTGTCGGTTCGCCAATTGCAGGGCGGCCCCATGCGGATCTTGGCAGTCTGATCGGGATGTTCGTGAATACACTGGCAATCCGTAATTATCCAGAAGGCGGGAAAACGTTCCGCGATTATGTGTTGGAGGTCAAGGAAAACGCGTTAAAGGCTTTTGAACATCAGGATTATCCGTTTGAAGAGCTAGTGGAGAAGCTGGGCGTGGATCGAGATTTAAGCCGTAATCCGTTATTTGATACCATGTTTGCACTACAAAACATAGAGCAAAAAGAGCAGCAGCTGGCGGGGCTGCAATTGGCATCTTATCCAAGTGAGCAAACGACGGCCAAATTTGATTTGAGTCTGTTCGCAGTGGAGGATGGAGAACAAATTTCCTGTGCTCTTCAATACGGAACTCGGCTGTACAAACGAGAAACCATTGAACGACTGACTGAACATTTGCAGCAGCTTATCAATGCGGTTACTCAACAGCCGGATATAGCTCTTTCGGCTATAGAAATGGTTTCGGCCCAAGAAAAAGAGCTGCTTGTGCAGAGATTCAATGATACGGTAGCAGACTATCCGTATCCACGAGATCAAGCACTGCATGTGCTGTTCGAGGAACAGGTAGCACAATCACCTGATCGGCTGGCCATCACCTTTGCGGACATGCAGCTTACCTACCGTGAGCTGAATGAACGTGCCGACCGTCTGGCACGCATTCTCGCTTCCCATGGGATACGGCGCGGGTCCGAGCCAGAGACACAGCGAGTAGCAATTATGGCTGAACGCTCCATTGAAATGGTCGTCGGTATGCTGGCGATTTTGAAGGTCGGAGGGGCTTACGTTCCCATTGATCCTGATTATCCTGAAGAGCGTATCCGTTATTTACTGGAGGATTCCGGTGCGGGGCTGTTACTGTTACAACGACGTGAGCAGATGCCTTTTGAACCAGGCATTCCGGTCATCGATTTGAGTGATGAACAACGATGGAGTACCAAATCTGAATTTGACGCTCATACGGATGGAACACTTCCGATTACAACAGGGGGATCTTCCTCGGATCTTGCGTATGTGATCTACACCTCTGGTACGACAGGCAAGCCGAAGGGCGTGATGATTGAGCACCGTAATGTCGTGCGCCTAGTGAAAAACAAAAGCTATGCCACGCTTGATGAAAATACACGTATGCTGCAATTGGGCGCAGTTGTGTTCGATGCCTCCACATTTGAAATCTGGGGAACGCTGCTGAACGGGGGACAACTGTATGTGGTAAGTCATGACACTATTCTGGATGCCTCCAAGCTCAAACAGGCAATTGACAAGTATCGTGTTAACACGATGTTCATGACCACGGCTTTATTCAATCAATATTCGCAGCAAGAAATCGGAGTGTTTGCGTCCTTGAAGGAGTTGCTCGTGGGTGGTGATGTGTTGTCTGTACCGCACGTCAATCGTGTGTTGAAGGAGTACTCGCAGCTTCGCCTAGCCAATATTTATGGGCCGACTGAGAACACCACCTTTTCCACCATCTATGACATTACAGAACCGCAAACCCAGGCTATTCCCATTGGACGTCCAATTGATCACTCGACCGCTTATGTGGTCAATCGTTCGTTGAAGCTGCAACCTATCGGGGCCTGGGGGGAACTGATCGTCGGTGGTGATGGTGTTGGGCGTGGATATCTGAATCGGCCCGAGCTTACGGCGGAAAAATTTATTGAAAGTCCATTCCGGTCTGGAGAATATTGCTATCGTACAGGGGACTTAGTGCGTTGGCGTGCTGATGGTGTACTGGAGTACAAGGGAAGAATGGATGAACAGGTCAAAATTCGCGGCTACCGCATTGAACTGGGTGAAATTGAAACCCGTTTGTCCACGATTCCAGGTGTGAAGGAATCAGTTGTTACCGTGCGGCAGGACGATCACGGACAAAAACAGCTATGTGCCTATTTTGTAACAGATAGCGAACTGAGCGCCAGCGACTTACGTAACATTTTGTCGCAGGATCTGCCTGGCTATATGGTGCCGTCCTACTTTGTGCAGCTCTCCAGACTGCCTTTGACGCTGAATGGCAAAGTAGACCGCAGGGCACTGCCCGCACCTGAGCACAATCTCGATACAGGTATGGACTATGTGGCACCCGAGACGGATGTCCAACAGGCACTGGCTACAGCTTGGGGAGCCATTCTTGGTATCCCGAAAGTCGGAATACAGGATAACTTTTTCCATTTGGGTGGTGACTCCATCAAGGCCATTCAAGTATCGTCCCGCTTATTTCAGGCTGGATACAAGCTGGAAATGAAGGACTTGTTCAAATACCCGACAATTGCAGGACTAAGCACATATATTCAGCCTGTTAACCGAATAGCCGAGCAGGGCGAGGTTACAGGAAATGTAGTGCTTACACCGATTCAGCGCTGGTTTTTTGAACAGCCAACGGGAGAACCACACTATTTTAACCAATCTGTCATGCTCTATCGTCAGGAAGGCTATGACGAACAGGCACTACGGCGGGCGCTCCATCAGATTACATCGCACCATGATGCACTGCGTATGGTTTTTAGTTTGTCGGAGAACGGATGTACAGCATGGAACCGCAGTGTAGAGGAAGGCGAACCGTACCATCTAGAGTGCTTTGATTATAATGACAGCGATGTAAACCAGCAAGATTTGGCGAAGATAATTGAAGCGAAGTGCAATGAAATTCAATCTGGTATTTCTCTAAGTGAAGGTCCGCTGATGAGACTGGGGCTGTTCCGTTGCCCGGATGGAGATCATCTGCTGGTCGTGATTCATCATTTGGCGGTGGACGGGGTATCTTGGCGCATTTTATTCGAGGATTTGGCGACTGCCTATGATCAAGCTTCCAAGGGTGAACAGGTGATTCAGCTGCCTCATAAAACAGATTCGTTCCAAACATGGGCCGAGCAGCTGCACGCTTATGCCAACAGCCCAGCTATGGAACGTGAGCAAGCGTATTGGGGGAAACTTGCACAAGCGGAACGGACTCCTTTGCCGCAGGATTACGGGTATAATGAGCACGAAAAGCCATTGATTGGCGATAGTGAATCGGTTACTGCTTTGTGGACACACGCAGAGACAGAGCAGCTGCTCAAACAGGCCAATCGTGCCTACCGTACAGAAATTAATGACCTGTTGCTAACGGCGGTAGGAATGGCATTGCAAGCATGGAGTGGAAATGATCGGTTCCTGATTAATCTGGAGGGACATGGACGTGAAGCCATTTTACCAGAGGTGGACATTACCCGGACGATAGGGTGGTTTACAAGCCAATATCCTGTTTTGCTCGATATGCCTGAAGAACTGGCACTTTCGCAACGGATTAAGCGGGTGAAGGAAGGACTGCGCGGCATCCCGCAAAAAGGGATTGGCTACGGTGTACTGAAATACTTAGCCGATCATCAGACACAGGCACCGGAGGCATCTCCAGCCCTATTTACGACAGACCCCGAAATCAGCTTTAACTATTTGGGACAGTTCGATCAGGATATGAAAGGGAACGACTTGCAATCATCCTCATATGAGGGTGGGATGCCGCTGAGCCCGACCATGGCTCGAACGTATACGCTGGATTTTGGTGGCATCATTTCGGGAGGTCAACTGGGTCTGACGATTAGCTATAGCCGTACCAGCTATAGACCGGAGACGATCGAGCGATTGGCGAAATTACTGGAATCGAGCCTGCGC
This sequence comes from Paenibacillus sp. SEL3, assembly GCF_054602585.1. Lineage (NCBI taxonomy): Bacteria > Bacillati > Bacillota > Bacilli > Caryophanales > Paenibacillaceae > Paenibacillus > Paenibacillus sp. SEL3. Next base: position 5,722,964 of record NZ_CM137725.1, read on the forward strand.
GAAATTTTGGTGCATTGCATCCATAAAGAACACCCGGAGCTTACCCCAAGTGATATTTCCTATAAAGGAATGAGTGTGGAGGGCTTGGACAGCCTCTTATCTGAAATGGGTGCTGCAGGTGAGATCGACAATGTATATGCACTGACCCCGATGCAGAAAGGGATGCTGTTTCACAGCCAGCTAGATAGTCAAGCAGCCGCGAATGACGCGTATTTTGAGCAGGTTTCTTATGATATGCGAGGTCAGATGGACATTCGGGCTTTTGCAGAAAGCCTGAATATTCTGGTTCGGCGACATGAGGCGCTGCGTACACATTTTTATTTTGGCAGAGATACGGAACCGTTGCAGGTGGTGTATCGAAATCAGGATTGCGGCTTTCAATATGAAGATTTACACCATCTGGAGAAGGATGAAATAGATACCCGGGTGAAAAATTTCAAGCTACAAGATAAAGCACGAGGCTTTGATCTGCGTAGGGATGTTCTGCTGCGTGTAGCGATTTTACGTACCGGAGAAGACAGCTATCATTTTGTATGGAGCTTCCATCATATCGTCATGGACGGCTGGTGTCTGTCCCTTATAAATAAAGAAGTGTTTGAAAGCTATGCAGCACTTCAGGAGGGCAGAGTACCAGAGCTAGCACCCGCAGTGCCGTACAGCCGCTTTATTGGATGGCTCGAAGCACAGGATCGCAAGGCGGCAACCGACTACTGGAGCAGCTATTTATCCGGATATGAGCAGCAAACAGCATTACCAGCTGTAAAATCCGGTCGCAAGAGTGGAGGCAACACGGCTAGTGATTGGGTGACGGTTTTGGAACGTGAGTTGACCCTCCGGGTGGAGGAGACGGCTAAGCGATATCAAGTGACCATGAATACGTTATTACAAACCGTCTGGGGGATTGTGCTGCAAAAATATAACAACCACAGTGACGTCGTATTTGGCAGTGTCGTCTCAGGCCGTCCATCGGATATTATCGGGGTAGAGGATATTATCGGCTTGTTCATTAATACCATTCCTGTTCGCATCCTTAGTGAGGCAGGGGAATCTTTTGCAGAAGTTATGAAGAAAACGCAGGAGCAGGCTCTGGCTTCTCATGCGTATGATACGTATCCACTGTTTGAGATTCAGGCATTGACCGATCAGAAACAGGATTTAATTAACCATATTATGGTATTTGAAAATTATCCGGTAGATGAGCAGGTCGAAGAACTGGGAAGTGACGGGCAGGAACTATTCCCGATTTCCAACGTGGTGGCTGCAGAGCAGACTAACTATGATCTGAGCTTAGTCGTTATGCCAGGAGAATGCATCAAGATTCGTTTTATGTATAATGCGTTAAGTTATGATCAAACAGGCATTAAGCGTCTGCATGGACATTTTGTGAATCTGTTGGAGCAAGTTTTGCTTAACCCGAATGTTTGCATAGAAGAGCTGGAACTGGTTACAGCGGCGGAAAAACAACAAATTACAGGAGAGTTTAATAACACTGCCTCTGCATATCCAAGCAATCACACGATCCAAAAATTGTTTGAGGAGCAGGCAGAGCGTACGCCGGATCATATTGCCGTCGCTTTGGGTCATCAATCATTGACCTACCGGGAGCTCAATGAGACAGCCAACCGATTAGCGCATACGCTGTGTGATGCAGGGGTGAAACCCGATGAACCTGTTGGCATTTTGACGGAGCGCTCGCTGGATATGATTACGGGAACACTCGCTATTTTGAAGGCTGGTGGCGCGTATGTGCCGGTAGATCCACAATATCCGGAGGACCGTATCCGTTATATGCTGGAGGACTCGGGAGCCAAACTGCTGCTGGCTCAACAAGATTTGCTGGATCGTTGCTATTTTGACGGACAGATTGTTAATCTGAATGAGGATACGTCCTACAGTGCAGATGCTTCCAATCTGGGTATAGATGGAGCGGGTAATCATGCTGCTTATGTTATTTATACCTCAGGCTCAACAGGTAAGCCTAAGGGTGTCGTTGTTGAGCATCAAAGTGTCGTGCGCCTTGTCCGCAATACCGATTATGTGCCATTTGATGAATCGACTCGAATGCTGCAGACTTGCGCGTTTGTATTTGATGTATCTACGTTTGAAATTTGGGGCGCGCTGCTGAACGGCGGTCAGCTTGTTCTTGTGCATAAGGATGATCTATTGGACGCGGCCAAGCTTAAAGAGACGATACGGGATCATAGCATCACCATGATGTGGCTGACCACACCGTTATTTAATCAGCTTTCACAGCAGGATAGTAAACTTTTCGGCGATGTGAAGTATTTGCTGGTTGGTGGTGATGTTTTGTCTGCACCCCATATTAACCGGGTTCTGCGTGATAATCCGGACATGAACATCATTAACGGCTATGGACCAACGGAAAATACAACCTTTTCGACGACGTATCACATTACGGAAGAACAGCTGGATTCTGTGCCGATCGGACGTCCCATCTGCAATTCGACGGCGTATGTTGTGGATTCGTCATTTAACCTGCAACCGGTCGGAGCCTGGGGTGAGCTGGTTGTCGGCGGAGACGGAGTTGCACGTGGTTATTTAAATCGTTCTGAGCTGACGGCTGAGAGATTTCTTGCTAACCCGTGGGTGGACGGAGATCGCCTGTACTGTACAGGAGATCTTGTTCGCTGGCGTGAAGACGGCATATTGGAATACGCCGGACGGATTGATCAACAGGTTAAAATTCGCGGTTACCGGATTGAGCTGGGCGAAGTGGAGGCGCGGCTGGCAAGTGTACCGTCCGTGCGGGATAGCGTCGTTATCGCTTTGCGGGATGGAACGGGTCAACAGCAATTATGTGCTTACTTCACTGCCGATGAACAGCTGACCGTCCGTGAGATTCGAGCTGCGATGTCGGCCAGTCTGCCGAGCTATATGATTCCATCCGCATTTGTACAACTGGATCGGCTTCCGCTGACGACAAACGGCAAAATCGATCGCAAAGCTTTACCTGTGCCGGACAAAGGGCTGCACACGGGTATAGAATATGTCGCCCCGCGAACCGATGTGGAGCAGTTGCTGGCATCCATTTGGCAGGAAGTGCTTGAAATTCCACAAGTGGGTATCCATGATGACTTTTTCACGTTGGGTGGACATTCCTTGAAAGTACTGGAGCTTATACGCAAAGTTCACCTTGCCACAGACATTGAGCTCCCCATCCGAAGTGTTATGGACTTCCCGACTATAGAAGAGCAGGCGCTCACATTATTGAAAGCGGATCTGGAATACAAGGCCGATAGTCCAATCATACGGTTGAATGAACACGGTCCGATCTCCATCTTCTGCTTTCCTCCTATGCTTGGATACGGGCTGTCGTTCGCGGAGCTGGCCAAACAATTGGATCAGGACGCAGTCGTGTATGGATTGGAGTTCGTGGATGATGCTGCGGATGAGCAGGCCATGCTGGCACGTTACGTTGATTTGATCGTCAGCACGCAAGCGCAAGGTCCGTATGTGCTGCTTGGTTATTCCATAGGTGGTAATCTGGCGCATAAGGTTGCTGACACACTGGAACGTCAAGGTCATACCGTATCCGATATTTTTATGCTCGATTCGGTCAAAAGGGCGGAAGCCCTGCCCTTCACAGCTGAAGAAACAGAGCATGAAATTCATGACATGCTGGAACAGGTTCCCGACTCCTACCGTGAGCTGTTGAATGAAACGTACCAACGTAAAATGATCGCTTACGCGGTGTATGGCAATCAGCTTGTGAATACAGAGAGCGTTCAGGCGAATATTCACGGCTTTGTCGCCGTTGGATCGGAAACGGTGAGGGGTACAGGAGATAATCGACTTTTATGGAAAGACGCTACACAAGGTAGCTATGAAGAGCATAGCTTGATTGGTAATCATTATGAACTACTGGAACCCGGATTTATCGAGAAAAATGTAAAAAGTATCCGTGCCGCAATACAAAAGATAACTCGGAACACGGACAAAGACATGACACAAGATTTAGCACATCATAAATCTTGAAAATCTACGGTTGATGATTTTAAGAACTGAATCACTAATTTTTTAATCTGTAACACATGAATCCTGATCGACAGGTAAGATGCCTTCTGCTTACACGACTCGATCAGGATTCGCTTTATTATGTGCACTCCCGCGATGGGAAGTGCGATGATTCCATAGCGCCATGCTGATGGCTTCCATACGGAGTATAAATATCTGCTCGCTATGCAATCACCGCACGGTTCAAATCATTAAATCAACTTCATACGTAAGGATGGTACTTCAATATGAAGAATAAAGGCATTTGCTACCTATCCGCATTTTTAGCAGCGTTGTTTCTCTGGAACCTGCTCATTGCTCCGGCATGGGCAATAGACAGCATAACACCTAATTCATTGGAAAAAAAAGTGGACGATATCATGGTTACAAAATTGGAAAAATTGCATATTCCGGGGGCTGCGGTCGTCGTGACTCAGGGAAACCAAATTCTTTTTAGTAAAGGCTACGGATATGCAGATCTGGAGCGGAAAATGGCATTCGATCCAGCAAAGACCATTGTTCGTGTCGGCTCTCTAACCAAATCATTTAGTGCAAGCGCCACGATGCAGCTGGTTGAGCAAAACAAGCTTGATTTGAATGAAGACGTGAATAACTATCTCCACAGCTATAAAGCTACGCAATACCAGAATCAGCCTTTCAATTTGCATCAGCTTTTGACACATACCTCAGGATTGGATGAAGCGCTGTACGACATTAACAGCTCGACTCGGGCAGGCGTTTTACCCACAGAACAGTATCTCAGCACGTATTTTCAAAATCAGCCACCTATCCGCAAACCTGGAATTCAGTATGAATACAGTAATGTCGCCTTCGGTCTGATCGGTAATATCGTGGAGCAAGTAAGCGGTCAGGGACTGAATGATTACCTTCGTACACATCTGTTCCAGCCGATGAATATGCCCAGCGCGACACTGGAATTGCCGTTAAATCATCCTGCACAGGCCCAGTCGTATCAGTGGAAGGATGGAGCGTATTTGAAACAGCCTTTGTCGTATATCAATCTACCCGGAGCAGGAGCGTTGAACGTCACACCCAACGAGTTTTCCCATTACCTGATCACTCATTTAAACCAAGGCAAGTATGAGGGCAAAGTGGTGCTCCAGCCACATACGGTAAAAGTGATGCATGCGCAGCAATTTGCAGTCGATGCACGCCTGGATGGCGTGGGCTACGGATTTTTTCGTGGTCATTTGGAGACAGGAGTACCTATGCTGTGGGCTACCGGGGAAATTGATGATTTTATTTCCGAAATGGTACTGATTCCGTCACAAAAGATCGGTATTTTTGTGATCATTAATTCAGCTGACACGGACACTCTGCTTCATGGAAAAGTCATCGATGCGATAGCCCAAATGCTGCCCGCAAATCCGCAGGCTGCTTCTCAGTCACTGGCTCGTTCTACCACGCAAGTGAAGCTTTCGCCAGAGATTGAGGGCGTATATCAGGTGGATTCTAATCCTGTTCATGGGTGGGGAAAATGGATTCGGATACTGGGAAACATTACATACACCGTGCGAATTCAAGATGATCATACGTTAATTGTTAAAGGAAAATACCCAAATGAGAATGAAGCAACAGACAAAGTTTTTCAAGCAGCAGGCGATGGATTGTTTGTGGAAAAGGGGGGCCAGCTTAAAATTTTGCTGTATCAGGAAAACGGTACGTGGATGATGGTTGCCCCGGATAGTAAAACCATGAAGCAAACGACACTTTGGCACCGCACCTGGACTCTACTTGTCAGCTATGCAGCCGCCTCCTTATTTTTCATCACAACCTTGCTGATTTGGATCGTAAGATATGTGATCAAAGCTATCCGTAAAACGAATAATCACATTTCGTCCAACCTTGCATTCATTGCGTCACTAAACACGATTTTTCTCGGAGTGCAGGTCGTCTATGGTAACAATCAGATCGTGTATGGCTATTCCGCGTGGTATATCTGGGGAATTTGCACACTGCCACTCATTTCAGCACTCATTGCCGTGTGGGTATTGATCGTGAATGGCGCAAAGCTGATTACAGGGGAAAGAAGAACCCGGGCTGCCGGGAAAATCCTATTTGCGGTGCTCACATTGCTGCATACAGTGTATCTCTTTTATTGGAATTTCCTTCCTATCCATTATTCCTAAAGATTTACAAAACAATGCATATTCGAACATAAATGAATGCTAAAATTTGTATCTGATGCCCCCCAGAAGGGCTTTAAACCAACAAACAGGAGGGAAAGAATGGGAATCTTTCGTCGTTTTACATCCCGTAGCTTCAAATATGCAACTGCTATGGTTTTCACTTTATCGTTGTATGCTGGTGTTGCGGGCAGCATGCAACCGGTACGGGCAGAAGGTCCGGCGGACCCAGCCCCCTTCATTGCAGCGAAAGTGGTCAATGAGAACGCTGGTAAAAAAGTGCTGTTTGATAATACTCATGGACAGACAGCTGGCGCAGCAGATTGGGTGATTGATGGTGGATTTTCAGACTTCGGCCAAGCCCTCGCGAGCAATGGCTATGATGTACACGAGCTTCGCCAATCTACGCCCATTACTTACAATGATCTAAAGAATTATGATGTATTTGTTACAGCAGAGCCGAATATTCCTTTTAAACAGAGCGAACAGGCTGCAATGGAGCAGTATGTAAAAGCAGGCAATAGTATTTTTTTCATTGGAGATCATTATAACGCGGACCGCAACAAGAATCGCTGGGACGGATCGGAGAGCATTAATGGCTATCGTCGTGGTGCATGGGAAGACCCTGCGAAGGGAATGAGTGCGGAAGAAAAAAGCTCGGCAGCAATGCAGGGCGTAGTCAGCTCAGATTGGCTGGGCAGCCAGTTTGGTGTGCGCTTTCGCTACAATGCATTAGGCGATATCACGGCCAATCAGATTGTCGAGCCAGCGCAGGCGTTCGGCATTACAGCTGGAGTGAGCAATGTGGCAATGCATGCAGGATCAACACTCGCGATTATCGACCCAGCGAAAGCCAAGGGGATCATATATCTTCCTAAAACCAATCAGGCTTGGGGCAACGCGGTAGATCAGGGCGTGTATAACGGAGGCGGCATTCCGGAAGGACCTTATGCAGCTGTATCGAAAGTAGGACTAGGCAAAGCTGCTTTCATTGGGGACTCGTCTCCTGTCGAAGATGCAACTCCAAAATATTTGCGCGAAGAGACAGGAACCAAGAAGACAACGTATGACGGCTTTAAGGAGCAGGATGACGCCGAGTTACTGGTCAATATCGTAGACTGGTTGTCCAAGAAGGAGGAGTATACCAGCCTGACGGAAGTGAAAAGCTTACAGCTGGACCAGCCGACGGCATTACTGCCTTTTGAAGAGCCACAGGCTTCCACGGAACCACAAGCCGAGCCTTGGTCCGCTCCCGCAGCTGGCTACAAATGGTGGGATCAGCGAACGTTCAAAGCGGGGTCCTATGGCGGATCTACAGCCAGTGCGCAACCAGTGTACAGCATCGTTCGTCAAGAGCAGCTGCCCAATGCACAGCCATTTCAAATTCGGGTTACTGCCGACCAACTGGCTCCCAATAGTACGATTAGCGGATTCAGCACAGGTATTTATGTAGCGGGCGGCAATCAAGTAGCCCAGATTCAAAATCCGGATGGAAGCTGGCCAACCTCTTACGGCTATAGCGGAACATTTAGCCTGGAGTCCAACGGCAAAGGGCATGCCTATAAGGACTTGACGGTGCGGATCAAGCCGGGAACCAGTGGTTCAGCTAATCTTAGACTGAGGCAAAACGGCAGCAATCTGCTGACTCAATCCGTTGTGTTGGCTGATGTCCCGGCCCAGCCGTTGCCTGAGGAAGGCAATACGGTTCCAGCTCGTATCAGTGTCGCAGAAGCACGGAGTCTCCCGGCTGGCAAAGTCGTGACCTTAGAAGGTGTTGTGACGACGGAACCAGGTGCATTCGGTGGTCAAGCCTTTTACATGCAGGATGAAAGTGGCGGTATTTATGTATATCAGAACCAAAGCGGCTTTCACCAAGGGGATCGAGTAAAGCTTACAGCAAGCTTGGCACTGTTTAATAGTGAGCTAGAGTTAACCGATCCAGTGGCAATTGAAAAAACGGGAGAAGGACAACTTCCGGAAGCTGTACAAGTCACCCAACTCAGTGATGCGAACCAAGGACAGTTGGTTGAGCTTCCTACGGCAATGATTCGTAATGTGATAGACGCGACTCCCGTAGGTTCGTTTGAATTTGATGCAGTATCAGGTGAAGTAAGTCACCATGTGCGTGTCGATGCACGTACAGGCTTAACACGGACAACTTTTCCATATCAAGAAGGACAGCACGTGAAGCTAAAAGGAATTTCGGCGATTTTCAAAGGGAATTATCAGTTGAAACCGCGTGGACTGGATGATTTTTCAGCTCAGGCAGGTGCAGAGTTGCAAGAAGTAGAGCTTTCACTGGATCAAACGACCCTCAACGTTGGGGATACGGCAGTGACACATCTCAAGGGTACGCTGACTGATGGCAGCGAAGCAGATTTAAACCGCGCTTCTGTTCAGTATGTCAGCAGTCATGAATCCGTTTCGCTGGATACGTATGGAGAACTTAAGGCCCTAAAAGAGGGGAGCGCGGAGATTACAGCCAGTGTTACCTTGGATGGTAAAACGGTCGTATCCAATCCTGTAACTGTTAGAGTCGAAAAGACTGCTGTAGGTGAAGTGCCGGGTAAACCTGTGCTGTCGCATGATAACGGACAGGACACCGGGCTGAAGGATGGCAATTACAATATTACCATGAATCTGTGGTGGGCTACGAATGGTGATGAACTCAAGTTGTATGAAAATGACAAGCTGATTGGCACCCAATCGTTGCAAGCCGCTTCCCCTGGAGCACAGCATGCAGTCATTCCTGTTACAGGTAAGACCAACGGTACCTACACGTATACTGTAGAATTGATTAACGCTTCTGGTAAAACGACCAGCGACCCATTAACTGTCGAAGTGACCGATGCTTCCCCTGGCATTCCAGTGCTGTCTCATGACAATTGGGACGGTGACGGCACCTATACCCTTACAATGAACATGTGGTGGGGTACGAATGCGACAAAATACAACTTATATGAAAATGGAGAACTGATCGACGCCCAGGATATTCCAAGCCAAAGCCCGCAGGCCCAAAGTGCAGTCACCAGCATCCAAAATCAAAAGCCGGGTACATATGAGTACCGGGCCGAGTTAGTCAATGCTTCAGGAGAAGTTTCTAGTCAAACGATAAGTGTAGAAGTAAAGGGCCATTAAGTAGAAATGATGGGCCGTTAAAAAGTAAGAGCATCTATTGACCTCGTGAGAGTCTATAGATGCTTTTTTATTTTTTACGAAGCGGGAATTATCATTTTAGGATTGGGTTGGCGAAGCGGAAAGTCCCTCTATATCTGAGGAGCCATAGAAGAACATGGCAACTAGAATCACAATAATGACAACCTCTGCAAAATATTCTCCATCAAACTCACTCACCACATAAGTCTCCTTTCGCCACTTGTTAATTATTTATTTTCTGTGAAAAGGCTTGTATTACCTGGTCCAGTGTCATATTGCCGTTATCATTTAAAAATTTCACCATATTATCGACATTGGATGGAGTGGATGCTAGTGTCTTGTATTTTCCTGTGAGTCCTAAAAACAATGTTGCTTGTCTGTATAAAGTCACGGAATCGACGTTTAGTTTTCCTGTTAGTAGGAGGGCTGCCACGAGGACCTCCACATTTTTCCCTTGAAGCGCGGAAAAGATAGCCGAATTACTGTTTAATCCATTTTTCTTTTGACCGTTGGGGGGAGATTTGGATTTGTGATTCCCGTTCCCATTGCCATTACCATTCTTTCCTAAGGAAGCCATTGAATCTTCCTCCCGCCATATACTGCTCCTGTCTGGTTTCCTGAAATTTGGGACAAGGGCAGCGGCACTGCATGTGCTCATCAATATACGTTATGATCATACGATATGCGAATAAGAGAGCATTGGTTACTATAAGAATCACGTTGGCTGAGGTTAGTTGGCTACTATTATCCAGTAATTTATTTCGCATGTTGGTCCGATTTAGAGTAAACTACAATAAAGCAAGCCAAATGAGCATTTGCATACATCCCAAGAGCGTTTCCAATCAGCAATGATTAGACCGAAACGGTTTAGTTCGTTTATTGTATTTTTGAGCGTTGAATTGGAATTAAGCAAAATGCTGAAATAGGAGTTGTAGATAAAATATGTCGAATGAAGAAGTATTGTTAACTAAAGAGGGATTGGCCAAGCTGGAGGATGAACTTAAGGAACTGAAGACCGTAAAACGCAAGGAGCTAGCCGAACGCCTTAAGTTGGCTATCAGCTACGGTGATTTGAAAGAAAATAGTGAGTATCACTCAGCCAAGGACGATCAAGCGTTTATGGAAACCCGCATTCTCATATTGGAGAAGATGCTGACCAAAGCCCGGGTCGTGGACGAGAGTAATTTAGACCTTAGAACCGTTAGTATCGGATCGACTGTCATTCTGAATGACATCGAATTTTCGGAGAAGATGGAATACAAAATTGTAAGTCCTGCTGAGGCGGATGTTCTTGATAACAAAATTTCCTATGAGAGTCCTTTAGGCAAGGCACTTTTGGGAAAAGAAGTGGGCAGTATCATTCATGTGGATGCACCCATGGCTGTAATTAAATATGAGCTGCTTGAAATTAAGCTCACATAGTTCATTCCCGATTCCCTTATATGAGGGGGCCGGGATTTTTTTATTTCTCGCTGCTTACATACCGTCCATGTGGAGCACAGTTGCACTCCACATACACTGGACAGGATTTTCTTTACTCCGCTAAGCGTACTAAGTTAGTCCGTCATTAGGAAGCCTGCTTGCTCCAATGCAGCGCAGGCATCATTAATTTTATCTTCATCCGAGGCATTCAAGGTGTGCAGGTGGATGCCTCCCGTCAGCTGGGACAAATAAGTGGCCTGGGTGGAGCTGATTTTACGGATAAAATCGTCCACTTCCTTGCGAGTTCCAACCCGTATCGGAGCAGTCAGATCCCCGTATACCGGATGCTCAACAATAACATCCTGCACACTTACACCGTAGTCCACAATCAGCTTTAGTTCCTCTTCTGTCTGTTCAGGTCGATGTTTACACACAATAATACGTGAGGCTAAGGGAGTTGCCTGACTCGCAGGCTCCATATAAATGTATCCTTGACTCGTTGCAAGGATAGGCTCTTGGCTTGCCTTTAACAGGGAAATATCCTGTACAATTACTTGTCGGGAGACGGAGGATCTGCGCGCCAGTTCGCTCCCGGTCAGTGGTGATTCGCTCTTGAGCCACAACAGTAGCTGTTCGCGGCGATCCGTACCTGACCGTTTTAAAGATTCAGTCAACGGGATAAGCTCCTTTCTTTTCGATGCGTCAGGTCTGTCAAAATATCTACCAATACATTCAATTCCTCGATGGTGGTCGTTCTTCCGAAAGAAACACGGATAAATTGTAACGCTTCACGACCGGATGCTCCAAGCGCCTGTAAGGCAGGCGAAGGATCGTGGTGTCCGGCAGCACATGCGCTTCCAGTTGATATACAGACACCGCTGCGATTACATTCCAGCATAACATATTGTCCCTCGTAACCGTGAAAAAAACATCCTACTATATGATGAAGCACAGCTTTATTCTCGCTTTCCTGTACGACCCAACGTAACGGAATGGATCTTTCCTGAATTTTCGTAATAAAGTGTCTTCTCAGGGTAACATATTGCTCCTGATGCGACTCCATCTGTTCGGTCATCATTTCTGCCGCCGCGACAAAGGCTGCAATCCCGGGAACATTAACCGTTCCAGGACGAAATCCGTTTTCATGTAGTGTATCAGGGTACACGGGACGCCACGGGGTTCCGGGTTTGAGATATGCAGCACCGACACCTTTGGGGCCATACACTTTATGGCTCGATACAGAGAGTGCATCTACTCCCATGGCTTCTACATCTACGAGAATATTCCCAAATGTCTGTACCGCATCACTGTGCAGCAAAATACCCCGTTCGCGTAGCAGGGGAGATAAGGCAGCAAGGTCCTGAACTAGTCCCGTTTCCGAATTGGCGTGTTGTACGGAGACAAGTCCGGTGTTTTCTCTCAGGTGAGGTAAAAGAGCTTCGCGAGACATTCGTCCTTCCCGATCCGGTTGCACAATGGTCAGTTCATAGCCCTGACGTTCCAGCAAAGTAGCAAGATTGTACATCGAGTGATGCTCCAAAGCGCTCATGATCCAATGCTTTTTATGCTGCGGCAACCCGTTCAGGATCGATTGCACAATCAACATATTGGATTCTGTTCCCCCTGTTGTAAAATAGATGCCTTCCTTTTGCCCGCCAATCATATTTGCTATTCGTTGCCTGCTGTAATCTAGCGTGTAGGCTGCTTGACCGCCCGCATCATGGAGGCTGCTGGCATTTCCGAACATTTCCTTATTTAATACGTTATACATATTTAAAGCTTCGCCACACATAGGTGTGGAAGCGGCATAGTCCAGATAAATCACTCCAAATCCTCCCTGCTTAAAAATAATTCCATTCAAAAACTCTTGAGATTATTGTAGGCATGTGTAAATATAAGTGTCAAGACACTTGTAAACATGTATGTACACAAAGCGGTTATGTGTCCGTGAGAGCGGGAACGATCAGCCGCATCGATATGGAGGGATTCTAATGTCTATGCTTGACGTTTTACAAGGAAATCGAGGGCTTATGCCAGAGCATTATAAGACACTGACGGTTGCTGAAATGGAGCAGCGAGTGGCCGAACTGAAACAAAAATGGGGATCCAAGCTGCTCATACCGGGCCACCACTATCAGAAGGACGAGGTTATTCAGTTTGCTGATATAACAGGAGATTCTCTACAGCTTGCTCAAATGGCTGCACAAAATCAGGAAGCGGAGTTCATTGTATTTTGTGGGGTCCATTTTATGGCGGAGACAGCGGATATGCTGACTACCGATCGACAGACTGTTGTCCTGCCGGATATGCGTGCAGGTTGCTCGATGGCAGATATGGCGAATGTGGAACAGACAGAACGAGCATGGAAGCATTTACAGGAGTTGGTAGGAGATACGATCATTCCGTTAACATATGTAAATTCCACAGCAGAGATCAAAGCCTTTGTAGGACGGCATGGTGGGGCTACCGTGACTTCTTCGAATGCTAAGCAAGTGCTGGAGTGGGCGCTGAAGCAAAAGGAACGTATTTTGTTTTTGCCGGATCAGCATTTAGGTCGCAATACAGCTTACGATCTTGGAATTCCGCTAAATGAAATGGCCGTGTGGAATCCGCTGGCAGATCAGCTTGAGACTGAACAGGACCCAGCAACCGTAAAAATTATTTTATGGAAAGGGCATTGCTCTGTTCATGAAAAGTTTACAGTAGATCATATTCGCAACGTTCGCGAGCGTGATAAGAACGTCCGGGTCATCGTTCACCCCGAATGCTCTTATGAAGTCGTACAGCTCGCAGATTGCGCGGGCTCCACAAAATTCATCATCGATACCATCCGTGCGGCAGAGCCAGGGACCCAATGGGCTGTTGGCACAGAAATGAATCTCGTGCAACGAATCAAGCAGCAGTACCCTGAACAGCAGATTGAATCGCTCAATCCCGATATGTGTCCCTGCCTAACCATGAACCGGATCGATCTTCCCCATTTGCTGTGGGCAATGGAACAGTTTGACCGGGGTGAGCCTGTGGGTGTGATTCGTGTGGATGCTCAGATCAGACAGGATGCTGTACTAGCATTGAATCGTATGCTTGCTATCCGTTAAGTTTTACCGTAATATAGAGCGTTCTTCCACCGGATTTGAGCATTAGACCGAAGGAGCAGAAATAATTATTTCAGTTGCTTGTGATCCAACCCGTATCTCTAATTAAAGATTAGTCGCTTGTCCGGTTTCATGCTATAATTGTAGCAACAAACCGAAGGAGGTGAATCCCTTGTTTGAGCTTCAAGACCTACTCCCTTATTTATTTACAATTGGCTTGCTGTGCACAGTGACTTATACGTATCTCGCTCATTTGCACGGCAATGTACCCGAATGCTGGGTCGAAGGTGGGCCCGTGAGGTCTCATGCCTCTCCGCAGATGCCGATGTCTGCCCGTGGACAGGACATGCCTGTCCGGCTGGCCCGACATATCCGGCGTAAAGAAGCGCCGGATGAAGATGCATCCGATTGTTCTCCCTCGTTGAACGATGGCACAGCCAATCAACGAGGAGGAACATATGAAACGATTCAAGGGATTCACCTTTTGGGGTAAAAAAGAACGGATATTTGGATTAATGGTAGCGTTGGCGGTGGTCATGCTACTGTCTGGTTGTGGTGCGAATGCTGCGGAGATAAATGCACAGACACCCGGATTTTTTAATCATTACGTGGTGTTCCCGCTTTCTTGGCTTATTCAGCAATTGGCGCAATGGTTTGGTGGAAGCTTTGGGCTGGCGATTATGACATTGACATTCATTGTCCGTCTGGCCTTACTGCCTCTTATGATGCGTCAAACGCGTGCCCAGCAGGGTATGAAGCGCAAGATGAGCGCTATGCAGCCCGACTTGGACCGAATTAAGAAGAAGTATGAAAACAAGAAAGATACCACCAGCCAGCAGAGTATGCAGCAGGAAATGATGTCGCTTTACAAAGAACATCAATTCAATCCGCTTAATATCGGTTGTCTGCCTATTCTCATTCAGCTCCCGATCTTGAGCGGTATGTATACAGCAATCCGCTTAACCCCGGAGCTCGCATCTCACTCTTTCCTATGGTTCCGGCTCGGACAGCCGGACTGGATTTTGTCAATCGTCGTCGCAATTGTATACTTGGCACAGGCCAAGCTTTCTCAGTTTCAGATGACGCCTGACCAGCGCAAGCAATTTGCGATCATGGGCTATCTTTCACCGATTATGATGGCGGTCTTTTCCTTCAATGCCCCTGCTGCCATGCCATTATATTGGACAGTAAGCGGCACCTTCTTGCTGCTTCAGTCGCTGTGGTTCCGCAGACGCTATCCAATAGAGGAAGCAGAGAGTAAGGTTAAACTTGGAGAAGTCACACCAACCTAATTAGTAGATGATGCTTGTTTAACTTGGGAATTACGTTTGTAGTATGCCACGTGTAATCATAGGATGTCATTCGAGCCGTTTATAAGGCTTGAATGGCGTCCTTTTTTGTTGCTGCTTTTTTCGCTACAGTCCGCTTGCGATTTTGTAGTCAATATGAATTTCTTATATTATAAAATGATTCTGAAAGTGATATTTTTTGAAAACGGGTTTCATTATGTGGAGGATGCAACTAATTCTTTTAATGAAATGATAAGGGAAAAGTGGGCAAAGTAAGACCTATATCTAAGCTAATGCTGCACTTTGTTTTATCACGCAATGAATATTATGGAGGAACTACAGAAAATGAAGCAAACATCAACAAAGCTGCCCATTTCCTTGGCTCTGCTCACATGTATAGTATGTGCATTCGGTTTTGGCTTAATCGCATTATGGGTGAGTGACCATCAAGTTCGGCATTTTGACCAGGAAATTATTTCGGTTATTGGACAACTGGAGTCGCCCGCCATGACCCGTGTAATGAAATTTTTCACCATGATCGGCAGCGGAATTCCAGTTGTGATCATTGTTTTAATGGCCATGTTCGTGCTCTATAGAGTATTGGGACACCGCAGAGAACTGCTTTTTTTGGCGGCTGGTGTATTGGGATCGGTAATGCTGAATACGATACTGAAAGTACTTTTTCAGCGTGCGAGACCGGAGATTCACCGTATTATTGAAGAGAATGGATACAGCTTTCCAAGCGGACATTCCATGACAGCTTTCAGCATGTATGCGGCGCTGACATTTTTAGTGTGGAAGCATGTTCCTTCTAGGCTGGGGCGTATCCTTCTTATTGTACTCAGCAGCCTGCTGATTGTAGCAATCGGGACGAGCCGCATTTATTTGGGCGTACATTATCCGAGCGACGTTGTGGGTGGCTATTTTATGAGTGGCTGCTGGATGGCAGCTTGTATTTGGTTTTATCAGCGGTACGAAGAACGACGAATGCTGTCACTTCGCTCTAAATCGACAGCATAACGGGTTGCATAAATAATGAAGTTTCTAAAAAAAGCAGACGCTTTAGCGTCTGCTTTTCATTTGGACAGAGGAAGTGTGTTCAGTCATCTTGGTTCTGGCCTGTTCACCAGGCTTGAGCCCCAGCTTCTGCTCCCATTTTTCATAAAATATAATAGCCGCCTGCATAAAGATGCCAGGTAGCTTCCGACTTCGAATGAATTGATGAACGCCGATGGCACAACCTGCACCAATAAGCGCACCTGCCAAAATATCCGAGGGATAATGCACTCCGGTCCATACGCGGGATACTGCGATGAGTACAGCTAAAATAACCCAGAGAACACGAAATTTTTGATGATGAAGCCATAAAATGGCAGCCAGAGAAAACGCTCCAAGTGCATGGTTACTCGGGAATGAAGCATTGGGATCATGATGAATAAGCTGAATGACTGAATGTCCGACAAAAGGCCGATCTCTGTAAAACAAATGTCCAAGACCCCAACTAATTACAAAGCCGATACAAACCGTTATAACGGCTTCTAAAACCATCATTCGATGCGGCATTTTAAAGGTGAACCAGTAAATCAGCAAAGCCACTCCGAATAAATACGGTGCATATTGCGCCAAGAAACGCATGGTTCCATTCAAAAAGGCGAGGGAATTAGCGAGTTCATTGATCCAGTGAAATAAAGCATAGTCTACATTAATTAACATGAATAAATTACTCCTTAACATCAAAAAATTGAATAACAAAGTTATATTATAGAGCGACTACACGGATAAAAGCTTAAAATCAAATAAAAAATGAATGTCATTTCCGTTACTCATTTGCTTTTTCTATAGAAATAGGTGGTTTTGCGATGGAAAAGTCGGTGCTGGTCATTGATGATGAAGAGAAGATATCCAGATTGCTTCAGTTGGAGTTATCCCATGAAGGATATGCAGTTGAAATCGCACAAACGGGCAGAGAAGGATTGGAAAAAGCTCTAGCACGTACATGGGATATCATCATTCTGGATGTCATGCTGCCGGAAATGAACGGGGTCGAGGTGCTGAAGCAGATTCGAAAAGTGAACAATCATACACCAGTAATTATGGTCACTGCACGTAACACGACTCCTGATAAGGTTTCAGGTCTGGATGAAGGTGCCAATGATTACATTACGAAGCCTTTTGAGATTGAGGAGTTATTAGCGCGGATGCGGGCCAGTATGAGGCATCAAATGGAGCCAACAGCTACCGCTTCACAAAAAGAGGACAAGTTGTCGTCCAGGCTCCAAGTGGATAGCTTGGTGTTGGAACGCAAGACTAGGTCAGTGGTGCGGGAAGGAAACCGAATCGAACTGACGCCCAAAGAATATGATCTGCTTCTCTATCTGATGGAGCACAAAAATCAGGTATTGCAGCGGGATGAATTGATTCAGAACGTGTGGGGGTTTGATTTTGTTGGTGATACGAATGTCGTAGATGTGTATATCCGGTATGTTCGCAAAAAAATTGATCATGGATACAAAAAGAAATTAATTAAAACCGTACGTGGTGTGGGGTACTGCATCAGGGAGGAAGAACATTGAAGCTGCGGACCAAAATCACCCTGCTCAGTTCTATTTTAGTGATGATAATACTCCTGTTTGTGGATGTCACGGTTCATTTGTTGTTCGTCAAAATCGCTACGCGAAATGAAAGAGAAGTGCTGCAAAATAAGTGGACTGAAATCATTGCCGAAACCGGACACACCATGATTCTGAAGAATGCATGGAGTCCAAAACTGAAAGATGAGCTTTCCGGAGATACTATTCTGAGGGTGTTTGATCAGCAATCCCGACCTCTGTATGAAGTAAGTCGCCAGTCACGCTTTAAGCTGGGCGATATTCGTTTTAACACTTCTCAAAGCTCTCAATTGACTGATGTACAGGGTCATAAAATTCTGGTAATCCATCTCCCCGTGCTTTCTCCGGAGGGCAATCAAAAGGGAACGCTGGAGATCGTGGAAAAATGGGATGCACTCGAAACCAATCTCGATATTTTAAATACGATTCTCATCACTTCGACTGTAGGAGCAATGATGCTAAGTTTGGTAGGGAGCACGATTTTGGCGAATGCCATATTGCTGCCGATTTCCAGTAGTATTCAAACGATGCAGGAAATTGAGAGAAGCTTAAAATTTAAAAAAATCCCCGCTGGCAGTCATAATCAAGATGAATTGTCCCAAATGACCGCTACTTTTAACCGAATGATGGAGAGATTAGAAGAAAGCTTTCAAAGCCAGCAGCAGTTTGTTTCAGATGCCTCACATGAGCTGAATACCACACTTATGATTATTGAGGGCTATGCCAACATGCTGCGGCGGTGGGGCACGCGTGATGAGGACATTCGTAAGGAATCCATTGAATCGATCTATGAAGAAACTCAGCGAATGCGTACGATGACACAGCAGTTGCTGACTCTTGCCTCCTCACAGCAGAAAGACCCTGAGCCGCATGAGCGGATAGAAATGATCGGTTGTTGTCAACAGGTAGTAGCGCATCTCAAGCCTGTACATGATCGTCAAATTTCTATTTTAACCGAAGAGAAAGAAATTTGGCTGGATGCCAACCTGACAAAAATGAAGCAATTGCTAGTGATCCTACTGGATAATGCATTAAAATACAGCTCGGATGAGATTGAAATAGGGTTATCTAAAGATGAAAAGGATGTCTATATCCGGGTTAAGGATTATGGGATCGGAATACCTGAGGGCGAGATCAAGCGGGTCTTCGAACGATTTTATCGGGTAGATAGCTCCAGGCATCGTAAAACTGGAGGGACCGGGCTGGGGTTGCCGATTGCCAAGGCAATTACAGATGCTCATCAGGGTACGATACGTATGGAGAGCGTAGAAGGAGAAGGAACGGTAGTCATCGTCACGCTGCCCCAAAGACAAAAGGAAAGGCTGTCCCTCCAGTAGAAATATCTACTCGCGGAACAGCCCTTTTTATTGTTATTTGTAAGTTAAGCATTCGGTGGATGGGAATCAACTAAAATTTATCCTAGAGGACACGACGTGCTGTTGTGTAATTGCGGCTCCACCAGCCCGAATTTAGATCTGTAACCGTTACGCCGCCTTTACCATACGTATGCAGAATTTTGCCGTTCCCCATGTAAATGGCTACATGATGAATTGGCGCATAGAAAAAGACCAAATCGCCTTTTTTCAGCTGACTACGCGGTACGAAAGTGCCAACAGTTGATTGCTGTCTGGACGAACGTGGAAGCTTGATGCCATTTTGTGCAAATACATATTGAGTGAACGAAGAGCAGTCAAAAGATCTTGTATTGCCTGCTGGGGCTCCATGCTCATAACGCACACCCATAAACTGGGAACCTTTAGAAATAATCTGATCAGCTTTACTTGCCGAAGCGGCATGAGTGGTGGCTGGCCCAACGACGAAGCTCCCTGCGCTCAATGCCAAAGTCATAGTAAAGCAAATACCCATCCACAATTTTTTTGAAGTACGTTTCATATATAAATTCCTCCGTTATTCGTATTGTGTTGATGTCCTGAAATGACAATAACACAAATAAAATGTCCGGAATTTACCACTCATGGTTACAAACCTGTTACCCCAACGCTTTGTCCTCATTTATTAGAAAACGATGAGAATTTTCTCCTTAATTTTAGCTTGACAAATTGTATAGACTCCCCTTATAGATAGGCTCGTATGGCAAAAAACGACTTGCAGACGATTGGCACAAGCAATCACGCAAAATATACATACCTATATACTACAATTTATAACTTGTACGGGAGTATGCTCTGATTCCCGTTGACATCGTAAGGATCACACCGTATTTCCGGTCAGGAAGGGGAATTCGTATGGCTTCAAGGCAGAATAAAGCACTCAAAAAACGGCGTCTAACCATTGTTCAGGTCATTTCCAACTATCCCGATGCACAGCCGGTACCCTCTAACAAAGGCGGAACGGAAAAGGTCGTGCATGAATTAACTGAGGAATTGGTGAGACGAGGGCATCATGTATCGCTGTTTGCCGCCCGTGGGAGCAGGAGCAGTGCGCGGTTGATTACCTATCCCAAGGGTTTGAAACAAAGTCAGATCCCCCAATATGTACTCCGGCATATGCCTTCCAACACACATATCATTCATGATCATACTTTTCGTTCTTCTGTGGGACGTAGGAAGCTGCCTTGTCCATCAGTATGCACCGTTCATCTTCCAGTGAAGAGACACGGTAAAAACCCGGTATATGTCAGTAAACGAGCGCGTCAGCTGATGGGCAGGGGCAAAGGTTTTTATATCTATAATGGTATCAACACCCATGAATACGAGTTCAGCAGTGAGAAGCGTGGCTACTTGCTGTTTATGGGCAGAATCATACGAGATAAAGGTGTATTGCAGGCCATTCAGGTTGCAGAACGAACAGGAAAAAAACTGCTTATTGCAGGTCCTATCAAAGCTCCAGAATTTTTCCGTAAAGAGATTCAGAAACGAATTCAGCGTAATCCGAATATACGCTATGTAGGTGCAGTTGGAGGTGCTCAGAAACAGAAGCTGCTGAAACATGCAGAGTGTCTGCTGTTTCCGACACTGTGGGAAGAGCCATTTGGACTCGTAATGGTCGAGGCCATGGCTTGTGGAACACCGGTGCTGGCATTAAAAAATGGCTCCGTTCCCGAGGTACTCTTGGGCTTTCCACAGTTGATTTGCAAATCAGTTAGCCAAATGGCACGAAAGGCACAGCAAAAAAATTATCCGTCACCAGCGCAGCTTCGTTCATATGTCAACCAAAGATTTACCAACAAACAGATGACCAGTAACTACTTAAGACTATACCGTGAAATCATCCGTCGGCGAGAACAGAAGAGAGGACAACGGCAGCCTATACGGAGGTGAAGGGGATGCAGGTCAAACGATATATGCTCGGAAATGGCTCTTGGGCAACTCCTTTTTATATAGTCACAGGGGGGCAGAAAGGTCCGTGTGTGATGGTGGTCGCGGGGATACATGGTAAGGAAATAGCAAGCATACGAGCTGCTGAGAAATTGGTGAAGCTTTTGAATCAGCAAAAGCTTCGAATTAGCCAGGGTAAGCTTATAATTGTACCGATTGTAAATCAAGAGGCTTACCGCAAACGGATTAGAGGAATACCTGATCTTAATCGAACCTTTCCGCGCAAAAAAAAGCAGCTAGCAACACAACCACTTTCCGCTGCTCTATTCAAATTAACACAAAAGCATCAACCTGAATGGTACCTCGACTTGCATGAGGCTAACGGATTGTCACAAAAGGATGCCAAGGTGCTTGGTCAAACGCTGATCTCCAACAAGGGTAATCCGGTGGTTCCTACGGTTCGTCGGATTATTAAGCGAATGAATCGCTCCATCCAGGTGAGCGACCGACATTTCAACATTCGGCTGCATGAGCTTCCAGGTTCCTCCCGCACCGCTGTAGCCCGTATTTTAGGTGCACGCGCGGTTACCGTGGAAACGGGTTGGAGCCTGCCTAAGAAAGTACGCATACACTATCAGTTGGAGATCGTTCAGAATTTTTTAAAAGAAGCCGGAATAGTCAAAGGTAACTGCATCACAAAATAAAATCGCTTCTGGAGCAAGGGCTTTTTCACCTTGCTCAGAAGCGATTTTTTATGTGCGACCTGCGACCTTCGTTCAGAATCCGTAGCGTGCATTATATCTGAGGATTTTGCAAAAATCCAATAAGCGACTTCCAATGAACAATATATAGATCGAAATGGTCTAGTTCGTCTATATATTGCACTTTGGAGCGACTGGAATCAAATTTTGCAAAATCCTGATCTATGTGTTGTCAGGACTCGGATTTATAGAAGGCGTTCACCAAGCTGTTTCCCAGACGTACCTCAATTAGCTCCAGTGGTGTATCCAGATCGGCACGGATTGTGTGATGCGTATCGACCGGAATGCTAAATACAGAACCGCTTGCCGCAGCAAAACGTTCTCCGTTCAGCATGACCTCTCCCCGGCCGGACACGATCGTCCATACTTTAAGTCCACTGCCGTGAATACGGCCATTCAAACGTTGATCTGGCAGTACCGTCAGCCGTATGGCCAGTATATCGCTCAGACTCCGATGATCAAATTCGTCCAGCACTCGGTAACTGCCCCAAGAGGTTTCACCATGCATGGGGTGAAGTTGAAGTTTACCTAGCTGCTCCTTGATTACGTGGGCATGGCTCTTGGACGCAATGAGAATGCCATCGGGACTCGCGGCAGCAATAATATCTTCCACACCAATGACATGAAGTGGATAGGGCAGCTCATTAACGATATGCGTGCCGTGAGTCTGCCCACTAATCTGTCCACGCCCGATTACTTGACTGTTTAGCTGCTCTGTTAGAGCCTGCCAGTTGCCGATGTCGTGCCACTCGCCATCGTAGGGCAGGACGATGGCATGTTCGGCACGCTCTGCAATCTCTTCGTCGAAACTGCGAACGGGGAGGCTATCATACATCGCGCATAATGCTTTATCGTTCAGCGGCAGATCACTTCGCTCCATACAGGACAACATATACCGTAATGTAAAAGCGTAAACACCACAGTTCCAGAGCGCGCCCTGATGAATAAGCTGTTGTGCTCCGGGGAGATCCGGCTTTTCTGTGAAGCGAGCAACTTGCGCATAGGAAGTTTTCCCTTCCCGTATCATTTGCAGACCCGGAACGACGTAGCCGTATTGGTCGGAGGGATGAGTGGGCCTTGTCCCAAGCATAGCCAGATCGGCTCCGCTCTCAAACAATATGCCGGAGAGCGCTGCTATGCTATGGAAGAAATCCTCTCCTGCAAACATGTCCGCTGGGGCAATGCAGAGAACTTCATCCAGCCCTGTGCCTCTGGTGTGAAAATAAGCAGCTGCCAGTGCAGCAGCGGTGAAGGTTCCCCGTTTGGCAGGCTCGCCCAGAACGGGCAGACGACCTTCTGTATGGCGAAAGGCTAGATTTACCTGACTCCGATGAGCCAGAAGCAGGGCAGAGGAATCCAGCCCGGTTAAGGTAAGCTGACGGTACACCCGACTGAGCATAGATTCCTTATGCCCGTCAGGAGCGGACAACAACCGGAGAAACAGCTTCGACCGGATTTCGTTGGATAGTGGCCATAGCCGTTTTCCGGCACCACCGCATAATAATACGATGCGCACGGACGTTTCCTCCTTCAATGCAGATCTATTTTGGACTGCATCATTTTGCAGGATTTTAAAAACTATTTTAGCGATGATTCAATCTTTGTTTTTGGAGTAAGCTGGTACACCTTGCGTTGATGAAAAGATAAGGAGCGATAGCTCTTAGCCAAGACATCCAATTGTTTTTGCGACAGGGAAGAAGCCCGACGATGAAGCGCTTTATTCAATGACTTGCGCAAAATCATCCGAGAGGGCTGATTACTGTATAAATAGTTGGCATACGTTTCATATTCGGAAAACCCAAACTGTTTTGTCCGGTCTATACTGTGGATAATTGCGTTGTACCAAGGTTTTCCATGACGGGCCTCGATAACTTGCTTGAGCTGGGTAAGCCGCGCTTTTTCAAAAAGCATATAATGAGTAACAAAGGACTTTGGTGAGGGAGCTTTAACGCCCATCAGCTTGTGATGGGTGCGAAAATACTCAGGCTGGCTCCAGCTGCGGTAGTAAAAAATCGTTTTTCCGTCTTTACGGAACGTATGTGGACGAATCAAAACCGTGTCCGCGTCAATGACGAGGAAAAAAGAGGCTTTACTGATTTTGTCGCCATTCATTTTGAGCAATTGTTGATACAGCCAGCCTGAACGGTCCCAGCGCGTTGTTCCGTAATGGATATGTTTTTTGGTAATGGGCAGCACCGTTTTTTCGTCTATAAATGTACATTTCTTGTTTACGCACAGACGGCGAATCCCGGTGCTTTGCGGTGAAACGATATAAATATTTCCAATTCGGTGCTGCACGTGACGGCGCAGACTGTCAATTACCAGCGGTAGTGTGGCAATATCTTTATCAATTGCGGGAATCAGAACATCGATCGTAAGGGAACCCTTCCGTGGACCATCCGATTGCGCTGACATGTTATTCACTCCCTATATGTGCAAATATACGCTCCCAGCGTCTCCCAATATCGTATGCTTGGACAGGCGCTTTCGACCGGGCAAGGTCAAACGTCCATTTCTATGCAGGACAGGGCTGATGAAGCTTCGAATGGGGAGTTAGCGCATACGATAGATTGATCTTTTTTAACAGGAGCGTTCTACCTGAGAGTAGAGAGGAGAGGGGCAAGTGAATTCTTCACAGGCGCAGGCGTTGCGCAGCAAATGGCATAAAACCCAATTGTTGCTCCAGCATGGCAGCATCAAGCCTTATGTACCTGAAACTCGGAAATATAACAAAGCAAATTTGAAGTCAATGCTGGAGAAGTACGGTATGGTCTATGTAAAACCCGAGCGAGGTACCTTTGGTAAAGGTGTAATGAGAGTAGATCAGGAGGCTGGCCAGCGTTTCGCCTATCAATTTGAGGAAACGCGTCAGGAATTCAAACATTTGGATGCACTATATAACAGCCTATCGAAACATACGGGGAAGAAAAGTTATCTTATTCAAAAGGGAATTCATTTACTACGCCATCAAATGCGTTATTTTGATATTCGGGTCATGGTGCAGCGTAATGAAAAAGGGCTATGGGAATCTACCGGAATTATTGGACGTCTGGGTCATCCCCGTAAAATCGTGACTAACTATCATAGTGGTGGTAAGCCGATGGCCTTGGAGCAGTTACTAAAATCCCATTTATCGCAAAGCAAACAGGCGGAGCTGGTCAAGAAACTAAATGAACTGGGTCTTACCATCGCCAAACAACTGCAAAAAACATATCCGAAATTCCGGCAAATTGGTGTGGATATTGGACTGGATCATCGCTTTACCCCATGGATTATTGAGGTGAATACGAAGCCGGACCCATATATTTTTAACCAATTATCAGATAAGTCCATGTACCGTAAAGTATTAGGCTATTGGCGACTGGCTAATGAAAGAAGGAAGGTCAGGGTCCCAAGCGAAGATACAAATAAAGATAAGAACAAAGATAAGAAAAAAGATAAGAATGTAATTAAGGATTCTAAAAAAGAAAAAGTATCTTGATTAGTGGATTGCTTCATTGCCAGCCCACTCCTATATGAACAATGGAGTGGGTTATTTAAAATTGAACAACCTGTGACCCTGTGCTATGCTTACATGAAAGAGAAGCTAGACGTACTAATGATGATCTTTACTATGCGTATAAACATCTGATGATACGACGAATAGAAAGGATGTACAGCCATGAATTCTGTCATTGAACTTAACAATGTAAGCTGGAAGAGAGATAACCGCACCATACTAGATCAAATCAATTGGCAGGTAGCTGAGGGAGAGCACTGGGCTGTACTCGGCTTGAATGGGTCAGGTAAAACAACGATGCTCAATATGATTAACGGTTACATATGGCCAACCACAGGTAGTGTTGGTGTATTGGGCCATACCTTTGGGGATGTGGATCTGAGGGAGCTGCGCAAATCTATTGGTTGGGTCAGTTCCTCTTTACAGGAAAGAATTAATGGGAGTCAGCGTACGCAGGATGTTGTTATTAGTGGCAAATTTGCCTCCATTGGACTTTATGATCAGACGACGGATACAGATTATGAACAGGCCGTTCAGCTTATGACGCAACTGGGGTGTGCTCATCTCGTGGATCGGTTGTATCAGGGATGCTCACAGGGAGAAAAGCAGAAAGTGCTTATCGCCCGCGCATTAATGGCCTCGCCCAAGCTACTGATTTTGGACGAGGCGTGTAATGGTTTGGACTTTTTTTCCCGGGAAGCATTGCTGGATAGCATTCGCCAGTTATCGGAGTCGCCGGCTTCGCCGAATTTACTGTATGTTACACATCATATCGAAGAAATTCTACCGATGTACACGCATACGATTTTAATCCGCCGGGGCACGGTATTTGCCAAAGGTAAAACGACTGATATTCTAAGCAGTGAAACGCTTAGTGCTTTTTTTGAAACGCCTGTGCAAGTAGAATGGAGACAGAATCGCGCATGGCTCTCTATGGTGTAGAGAGTCTTTTTTTTCTCGCTAGCCTGCCACCAACATAATCAGAATAGGCAATATCAGGAATGAGGCAAGCGTGCTCCACAGGATGCAGGTGGAAACCAGTTTTGGCGATGCATTAAATTTTTCTGCTAAAATGACAGCATTTACAGCAACCGGCATTGAGGCCAGAATGAAGAGAACGGAGAACAAAAGACCTGAAATTTCCAGTATCAGCATAGCAAGACAAGCCGCAAGCGGGGAGAGTAGAAGCCGAATTGTTAGTCCGGCGTAGCTGGCTTTTTTAATAGACGACTCCAACTTAAATATTTTTACATAAGCCATCTGGGTACCCAGAATCGCCAGCACGACCGGAGAATAGGCAGCAGCAATCATCGAGACGCCTGATTGAATCCCTGAGGGAAGATGCCAGTCCAGTAGCCGCAGTCCCATGGCGAGTAGAGCTGCATAGATCGCAGGAAGTGAAAACACCGACTTAACAGCACTTTGAACAGAAAATTCAGAGCGGGCTGCAAAATAAACGCCAATGGTATTGACCATAATTATCTGGATGACGACATACACGGAGGCTTTATCCAGACCGAGCTGTCCAAAGGCAAGTAAAATTAGGGGCAGGCCATAATTTGCACTATTGGTGAGTGTGGAGATTAAGGTAAGTCCAGCCGTTTCCGGAGTGCTCAGTCTAAAGATTTTCCCTGCTAATTGTGCAATTCCCCACAACAGCAGCAGGTTTAATATTGAAAAAGCGGCAGTCTGCGCCACATCATGCCAGGTAAGCTGTGCTTTGAGTAGCGTGTCCAGAATCATTGCGGGGCTTAAAAAATATAAATACAAAGTCGAGAGCGGTTTCGTTTCCAGCTTCATGAATTTTCCAAGTAAAAATCCGGCGATCACCGGAATGGACAGCGGAACGATAACCGATAATAGAGTTGAAAGTACGATTTGAATCATGAATTCCACCCATCCTTTCTGTAATGACATTTTCCATTATAAGACGCTACTTTCGAGCCCGTCCAAGATGAAAATACAATCAAGGCCATAGGTATATACTATGAAGCCTACGACACTTATTGCGAAAATAACAAAAGGGATACCCACAGCCATGATGAACGGCTAATAGGGCATCCCTTTTGTTATAATGAACCAATAATACTGCTGGTTTATGCAGTAGCCATGGTTTCCGCTTTGGTTTGGCAATCGTCAGAGCAATAGTGCTGATGCTGTTCTTCGCAATCCGGACATGCAATATGCTGGAGATTGCACACTGGGCAGTTGATATAATGATCGCTCGGCGTTTCACAATGGAAGCACTTGCCGACAATGACGTCCTCATCCGTATGGTTGATCGGAATCGAGATTCGTTCGTCAAATACGTAACATTTACCGTCAAACAAACGTCCTTGTACTTCCGGGTCCTTGCTATAAGTCACAATGCCGCCATCCAGCTGGCCTACATCGTTAAATCCTTCTTTGATCAGAAGACCCGATAACTTTTCGCAACGGATACCTCCGGTGCAGTACGTCAGAATTTTCTTGTCCTTGAACTGAGTCATATTGTCGCGAATCCATTGTGGAAATTCACGGAACGATTCGACTTCGGGGCGAATCGCCCCGCGGAAATGACCGATGTCATATTCATAGTCATTACGTCCGTCCAGAACAACTACATCTTCTTCTTGAAGCTGCTCATAAAACTCCTTTGGTGACAGACGCTTACCGCTAATTTCATTAGGGTCCAGCTCATCTTCATGACGCAGCGTAACAAGCTCCTGACGATGGCGTACAAATATTTTCTTGAACGCATGACCGTCAGACTCATCTATTTTAATAACGATATCGTGGAATTTCGGATTGGCGCGCAAATCACGCATATATTGCTCCGTTTGCTCTACTGTACCAGACAGTGTTCCGTTGATTCCTTCCGCAGCAATCAAGATTCTTCCCTTGACGCCCAGCTCCTTGCAGTAAGCCAGATGCTCTGCCGTAAAGGTGGCAGGATCTTCAATGTTGACATATTTGTAAAACAACAAAATTCGATAAGTATGTTCACACATGTAAAATCACCCTCTGATTCAAGTCAAAGTTTTTTAAAAGCAATTTTAAATGTACCACATTCTTTTAGTTAGTCAACTTAAATGTATAAAAAGTGGAAATGAAAAAGGAGACGAGCGACAAAAGTAAGGGTTTACATTATAATAGTTACGTACTGATGAGGGGATTTTTGGTAGCAGGATGAGATCTACTGGATGAAAGGATGAATGAAATGAAGCATCATTTGACAGCGCATACACCACCTATGGGGTGGAATAGCTGGGATTGCTACGGTGCAGCAGTACGGGAAGAGGAAGTACGGGGAAATGCTCAATATATGGCGGAGCATCTGAAGGAATATGGTTGGGAATATGTCGTGGTAGATATTCAGTGGTATGAGTCAGGAGCAGTATCTTCACAGTATCGCCCGTTTGTCCCATTGGCAATGGATTCATTTTCACGTCTTATTCCAGCGGTGAATCGGTTTCCTTCGGCAGCAGATGGACGAGGCTTCCAAGCTCTTGCGGAATATGTACACGGTCTGGGATTGAAATTTGGTATACATATTATGAGAGGCATCTCCCGCCAGGCGGTGCATCAGGATACCCCGATTTTGGGAACCACAGCCACGGCGAGACAAATTGCGCATCCCAACTCTATTTGTCCCTGGAACACAGATATGTATGGGGTAGATGCATCCAAGGAAGGCGCACAGGAGTACTATAATTCGTTGTTTGATCTGTATGCGGAATGGGGTGTGGATTTTGTCAAAGTAGATGACATTGCTGCATCACGTCTCTATGGTATTCATTTGGCGGAAATTGAATTGATTAGGCGGGCTATCGCCCAATGCGGACGTCCGATGGTGTTGAGTCTATCGCCTGGTCCTGCACCGCTGGAGTATGCATCTGATTTAATCGCAAACGCGAATATGTGGCGTATGACTGATGACTTCTGGGATGTATGGCCTTTACTGTATGGTATGTTTGAGCGCTGCGAGAAATGGGCAGAACATGTAGGTCCAGGTCACTGGCCGGATTGCGACATGCTGCCACTGGGTCATCTGGGTATTCGTTCGGTAGATTCGGTAGATTCCGGCAGCCATGACAGATGGACACGCTTTACTAAGGATGAGCAGCTAACGATGATGACCTTGTGGAGCATTTTCCGGTCTCCCCTGATGTTCGGGGGCGAACTGCGGGATAATGATGCATGGACTCTTTCTTTGCTGACTAATGAAGAAGTGTTAAATGCTCATCGCAACGGTTTGAATGCACGGCAGGTGTATAGAAAGGATGAACATATCGTTTGGACTTCACATAACGGGAAAGGGCATGTATATGCAGCTTTGTTTAATGCTGGGGATGAATCTTCAAAGGTGCGTGTATCCTTAAAAGACCTTGGTATTGAAGGTCAGGCAAATGCCAGAGATTTATGGAACCATGTAGATTTAGGTGTTTTAGCACAAGAGCTGTCCACAGATTTACCTCCTCACGGAGCAGCTCTATTTATTTTGAAATAGAGGATTTTGCAATAATCCTGAATAACATAATGTAAGGAAGAACTATGCTGTAGTTCCAACCCAATCACCCTATCGTAAAAGTGAAAGATATCTTTACAATAGGGTGTTTTTTTGCATGTGTAGCTTTAGGATATTTTAACGAACTCGACATTATTCTTGGGAATATGACATTTGGAACGTGTTAATTTTATATAGTGCCTATTTCTGTACAAATTTAAATCATTTTAACGAATAGACTCGAGAAAGGAGTCAAATGATGAAATTAAAAAAAATCCACCAAAATGAACAGGACGAGCCTTGGCCCTCTAGCAAACCAATACTATGTATCGGGGGGGCCAATTTGGATCGTAAAATCATGATTAAAGGTACATTTCAGCTTCATACCTCCAATCCGAGCAGTACAAGACTGCAATCTTGCGGTGGGGTAGCACGAAATGTAGCCGAAAATTTAGGGAGGTTGAGCCAGCGGGTCAGCCTGCTGACCGCAGTTGGGGACGATGCGGAAGGTGAATTTATTATCGAACAGTCCAGCCGTTACATGCACGTGGTTCCTCTGCAAGTCCAAGGTGAACCGTCAACTGGGGTTTATACTGCCTTGCTGAACGAGCGTGGTGAACTGATTGTAGCGACAGCAGAAATGGAGATTTATGATCAGATTCGTCCTTCAGTAATTTTTGAAAATGCTCCTTTAATTGCCTCATCCCGACTCGTTCTGCTGGACACTAATTTCTCTATGAACGTAATTGCAGCCACCATACATGTCTGTCATGAGCATCGGATTCCGATTGTCGTTTCTTCGGTATCGGCCTCGAAGATGAGAAAGCTTCCCCGAAATTTGCATGGAGTGGAGTGGCTGGTATGTAAACCGGTGGAGGCTGAAGCCTATTTGGAGCTAGAACTTACAGATGATCAGCATATGTTGGATGCCACCCGAATTTTTCACAAACTTGGAGTTCAGAATGTCATTTTTATCTGCGGTGCTGATCGTGTTTTGTACGCCTCTCAGGATGGAACTCATGGCCAAATTCCCATTCATCCCGTTCAAGAGGTCATTGATGTCACAGGCGCAGATGATGCTTTTATTGCCGGGATGATATATGGAATTACCCAAGGTTATCCTATGGAGCAAGTGTGCCAATTTGGAATTAGCTGTGTCGACTTGACCCTGCAAACGGATCGGACGGTCTCAGAGACTCTTTCTATGAATAAACTTCATTCTAGGTTTCAGGAGCTGTATGGCACACATACGCAAAATTTTGTGTTTTTCAAGGGCGTGTATTTTAAAAAGAATGATACATAATTAATCAAGAGAACTCTAACCTACAACAGCGCATATTTGGAGCTTCACGTATGTAATGGCCTCAATTATTGAATTTGTAAAAGGAGCATGTTGTATGATGGACAGACTGATCTATTCTATGCGGCCCTTACAGGCAGAGCAGGGTAACGAGTTTCTTGCTGTGTAGCAGAAGATTATCTCCTTGACTAGAAATTACATTTCGTGTAAAGTGGTGAAAATTGTAATATATAGGAATAGTGTAGACCAAGGATCAAAGGTTCAATACTCGCTATACAGAGAAGAAACTCATGGGCTGAAAGGTTTCTCGCCGCGAATGAACGTTTCCCTGCCTTGCGAGCTGTAGCGGTTTGTATGATAAACCGTTACCGGCTAGACGCCGTTATCTAATGAAGGACCGTTCCGTGTATGGCTACGGTCAAATGAAGGGTGGTACCACGACACATTCGTCCCTGACGGATGTGTCTTTTTGCGTACATTTTATCGTCCAACAAGGAGGAAGCTACACATGCGCCAAAGCCAATTATTACTGACAACCTTGCGTGAAGCACCCGCAGAAGCTGAAGTGATCAGTCATCAGCTTATGCTGCGGGGAGGATTTATCCGCCAACTGGCGGCTGGAATGTACACCTATATGCCCCTGGGCAGACGGGTGCTCAGAAAAGTAGAGCAAATCGTACGGGATGAAATGGATCGCGTAGGGGCTGGGGAGCTGCTGATGCCTGTATTGCAGCCAACGGAGCTGTGGCAAGAATCAGGAAGATACGATGTTTATGGTCCTGAGTTGATGCGTTTGCAAGATCGGCATGGTCGGGAGTTTGCTTTGGGGCCTACACATGAAGAGGTCATTACGTCTTTAATACGAAATGAAGTGAATTCTTATCGCAAATTGCCTGTAACGTTGTATCAAATTCAAACCAAATTTCGGGATGAACGACGTCCGCGATTTGGCCTGCTTCGCAGTAGAGAATTTTTGATGAAGGATGCCTATTCGTTTGATGCACATTGGGAAGGACTAGATCATACCTATTCGACCATGTTCCAGGCATATCATCGCATTTTCACTCGCTGTGGTCTAAACTTTCGTGCAGTAGAAGCAGATGCGGGTGCCATTGGTGGCGAAGGTGAAACCCATGAATTTATGGCTCTAGCTGATATTGGAGAGGACACCATTGTAGCATGTACCTGCTGTGAATATGCAGCTAATCTTGAAAAAGCCGTGGCGCGATCGACGGGAAAAATAGAAATATCTCCTGTCTCATATAAAAATGAACAAGTCAGCCCTCCTTCTTTTGATACAGCTAAAATGGAAAAATTCCATACTCCAGGCCTGTGTACAATAGATCAACTGGTTGAATCGCTTCACATAGAGCCCAAAGAAATCATCAAAACACTGATTTATATGGCTGACGATCAACCTATTGCTGTAGTTGTTAGGGGGGATCATGAGGTTAACGAAGTGAAAATTAAACATATTTTAGGTAGTGAAAAATTCGAAATAGCAAGTACAAACATCGTGTCAAAGGCGACTGGAACCCCCTCGGGGTTCATAGGCCCATGCGGATTGACAATCCCTGTGTGGGTGGATTACGCCGTTGTCCAAATGTCCAGCGGTATCGCAGGCGCGAACGAGCTGGATTACCATTATCGACATGTGAACCCAAGGCGCGATATAGATCTTCGGCATGTGGCTGACTTGCGCAATGTCATAGAAGGGGATAGATGTCCTCGATGTGACGAAGGGGGATTGAAACTTCATCGTGGAATTGAGATCGGACACGTATTTAAATTGGGCACCAAATATAGTGAGAAGCTGGGTGCGACCTTTCTGGATGCGTCTGGAGCTGAGCAAGCGATGATTATGGGCTGCTATGGCATTGGCTTATCCCGGATCCTTTCTGCCATTGTAGAGCAAAATCACGATCAGAACGGAATGATATGGCCTTATGCACTAGCCCCGTTTCAAGTTCATATTATTCCGATTTCTGTGAAAGACAGGCTTCAGATGCAAATAGCCGAGAAATTACACAACCAGCTGCAGGATCGCGGTGTGGAGGTGCTGCTGGATGATCGGGAGGAACGGCCTGGGGTTAAATTCAAAGACTCCGATTTAGTAGGTATTCCCGTGCGCATCATCGTAGGTAAAGATGCCGAACACGGGAAAGTAGAGTTAGTGGAACGAAAAAGCTGTAACAAAGAGACGATTCGTATTGAAGATGTAGAGAGACGAATATTGGAACTACACTAAGCATCTATATCCCGTAGAATATGGCCTTCTCCGAGTGTAATCTCATGAAAGTCCGCCATCTGACGTGCCTGAAACCGGATTGGCTTGTCCCGACCTATCATAATGATATTTTGAACGTCGGCAGCGCCTTCCGAGGGGAGCGAGAAAGTTGAGACATAGGCAAATTCTTCACGCAACGTTGTATGAATGGCATTGATCAAATGGTCGTGTTCACTTTTGCCCATTAAATTCATGATCAGGGAGCCTTCGGAATCCAGCTTTTCTTTGGCCATCTTGAAAAATTCCCAGGATACTAAATGCAAGGGCGTACCCAGCTCCGTGAAGGCGTCCAAAATAACATAGTCATAAGCATCCGGCGCTTCCTTCTCCAGAAGGCGTCGTCCATCGCCAACAGTCACATTATCCTGATCGTATCCAAAGAATGTTCGGCTGAACTCTACAACTTGTGCATCCAGCTCGGCAATCTTAAAACGTTTATCTGTAAAATGACCCGCTATTGTACCTATACCGTGCCCGATAACAAATACATCTTCAAATGATGGATCGTTCAGCTCCATAAGATGGATAATTGCTCTCGGATATTCGAACAAAATGCGTTGTGGATGATTCAAGTCCACCGCGCCTTGGACGGCTGTATTTGAAAACTGCATCACCCGAAATAATCCCTTTTCACCATACAGCTCGGTGGTTTCGTATACTGTGATTTCATGATTATGGCTCAACTTTTTGTACAAGACATCCAAGTGAATGATCTCCTTCAAGTCAGACTTCCTCTTCATCTTAGACATGGATAGGGAGATTGTCCATAGATGAGGAGAAATGAAAGTACACATTTTCAAGCATCCCTAATTAGGTAGAATTGTTTATTTTTCCATAACAGAGTTGTTTAAACTTGTTCGTATGTCCTTTAGGAGATATAATATACAAGGATATAATGAAGTTCGTTGTGTATATTCATACAGGAAGAGAGCGGGATATTATGGGACGTAAGTGGAATAACATTAAAGAAAAGAAGGCATCCAAGGATGCTAATACGAGTCGTATATATGCTAAATTTGGCGTGGAAATTTATGTGGCAGCCAAACAAGGCGAACCTGATCCTGAATCCAATCGGGTACTAAGAGTAGTTCTAGAACGTGCAAAAACGTACAATGTACCCAAAGCAATCATTGACCGTGCTATTGAAAAAGCAAAAGGTGCTGGCGATGAAAACTACGTAGAGCTTCGTTATGAAGGTTTCGGACCGAACGGTTCCATGGTCATTGTAGATGCGCTGACCAATAACGTTAACCGTACAGCATCGGATGTGCGTTCTGCTTTTACTAAAAATGGTGGTAGCCTGGGTGTGAGCGGATCTGTAGCCTACATGTTTGATTCAACAGCAGTTATTGGTCTGGTGGGTAAAACCGCAGATGAAGTGCTGGAGCTACTGATGGAGGCAGATGTAGAGGTACGTGACATCATTGAAGAAGATGAAGCCGTCATCGTATATGCAGAGCCTGATCAATTCCATGCTGTGCAGGAAGCTTTCAAACAAGCAGGAGTAACTGAGTTTACCGTTGCGGAGCTCACCATGCTTGCCCAAAATGATATTTCTCTTCCAGAAGATGCACAGGTTCAATTCGATAAACTGATTGATGCATTAGAAGATTTGGAGGATGTTCAGCAGGTTTACCACAATGTAGACTCTGAGGAATAGTCTTTGTTAATTAGTTTGTAAAAACACCGTATTTAGATACGGTCAGATTGTCGAGAAACCCCGTCATTTTGAGACGTGGGTTTCTTTTTTACATCATAATGCTCTGGTCTCTGGAGAAGCAGGGGGGGTTACCCCTGTTTCTCCAGGCGATCTAGGTGGATCGCCATCTTCTTCATGTTCTGCACGGCTGCCGTCATAAGGGCTTGTTCCCTGACGTTTGGAAGACCGCGCAAACGGCAATAGCGAAACCCATGGAGCTCTTTGGCATCCGCGAAGCTTCGCTCAATCGTCTCTTTTCGTTTGCGGTACAGCTTTTTACCAGATGGGCTCAGCCGGTTGCTCCGTACCCACTCTTTGCTGTCTTCCCAGACATGCCGAGTCACCACTTTGCGGTGGTTTCGAGACTGGGTACACTGACTTAGCAGTGGGCAATGCTGGCACTGAGCTGGGTCAGAGGCATACTGCCGGTATCCCTTACGGTCCGTCGTTCGGTAGGGCAGTTCCTGTTGGGCTGGGCATCTATACGCATTGCGTTTGGCATCGTATTCAAACTTCCATTTCGGAAACAGTCCTTGTCTGGGATGGAATCTTCGGTGAGCAATCACGGCAAAAATCTTTCGGTTCTGCAAACCTCGGCAAATCGGCGTTGTTAAATAACCTGAATCTAGTGCAACAGCTTCTACTTGAAAACCAAAACGTTCTCTTTGGCGATCCAAACGGGACAAATAGGGGACAGAATCATGTACATTCCCTGGTGTCACATGCACGTCCGTAATCAGATTGTACTTCATATCCACCGTGCGGTGGTCCAGATAGAAGAAGCCTTCGGGCTTGCCATCACGGATCATATAGCCGCTGTCCGGGTCTGTTTTGCTCACTTTAATTTCTTTTTCTTCGTTCACTTCCTCTCGGGATTTTAAGGCTTTTTTCCGTGGTTTCTCCGGTCATCCTTCACCGCTTCGTTCAGCTCGTCCATATAGTCTTTAGTATTCTGCAACACTTGTTCTTTGGTGTACTGGTGCCTGTTAGCATTGGCTTTGACGTGTGTGGAATCGGTGACGAGAACACGCCCACCCACCATTCGGTGAGAGATCGCCTGCAGCACAATTTCATCGAAGATATCTTGAAAGATCGTGGTGTCTTTAAAGCGAGTGCGACGATTCCAGCTAATCGTCGTATGGTCCGGAACTTTATCCGTTAAGCCCAACCCCAGAAACCAACGATAAGCTAGGTTCGTCTGAATTTCTCGCTCGAGTTGCCGTTCTGAGCGAATGCCATAGAAATAACCGAGAAAGATCATTTTAAACAATACGGTAGGATCAATGGCAGGACGCCCGTTGTCTGCACAATACAGTGGTCGAACTTTATCATCGATAAACGAAAAATCGATATACTTATCTACTTTGCGGAGCAAGTGATCTTGAGGAACCAGATCTTCGATGGAAACAAATTCGTAGGATTGTTGTTTTTCGCGGTTGGAGCGTAGCATATCAACACCATCCGTTCTACAATAGTTACCTATATTATACAACATTAACGCGGTGTCGTCTTAAACAAAATTAACATAAAATAGGCTGTCGGGACTTTCTCGACAGCCTGACCGTATTTAGATACGGTGTTTTTTTGTATAGTAATCATCGGACCTCTTATGGTTATTTTTAGGGTCATAAGAATAACTGGGATATTTGACAACGGGCCATTTTACCTTTCGTAAATTTGAGATCACATCAGTACCTACATGTAAATTACTCTGAATCAGTTCTGTAGGCGTAAGGGCCATCCATTGATTCAAGGAAACATCTGCAAAACGGTCACTTTTAAACATTTCAAGAAACCAAAGTGTGCTGGAGCCTGTATTTTGAATGTAATGACCGTAAGCAAAAGGCACATATCCAACATCTCCGGCTCTAAAATCAAACGTACGGGCTGCACCATTACCGCCAAAGACAGTCATCCGTCCTTGCCCGGCAAGATAGTATTGCCATTCGTCATTATTAGGATGCCAGTGCATTTCTCGCATGGCGCCGGGCTCAATCTCAACAAGAGCAGCTGCAATGGTTTTGGAAATCGGAAAATTGGAGGAGTCGACGATTCGTACGCTTCCGCCCGGCGTTTTGATTGGGGGCTGGGCTAGTAATTCATGCTTGAAGGACTGAGGTATCGTACCATAGGGAGAGGAAACCGCTTGGCTTTGAAGAGAACCGGGAACGGAATCCTGATAGATATATACTTGGTCTTGAGGAATTGCTGCAAAATCAGCCTCTGGTACACCAAAATTTGCAGAAAGTACGTCTTTGGGAGTATGTGCGAACCAATCGGAGATGGATAGGGTGTTCAGATCGGAGAAACTACCATCATCAAAAACCAGCAAAAATTCGCACCCATCCTCAAGTCCCTGTATAGAGTGCGGAATGCCAGGAGGGAAATACCAGAGATCTCCGGGACCCACATCAGCAATAAAATTACGTCCATTTTGGTCTACTGCCGTAATGCGAGCACTTCCCAACAGCATATATGACCATTCCGCTTGCTGATGCCAGTGAAGCTCACGTACACCACCCGGTGTCAAACTCATATTCACCCCGGCAAGGGTTGTAGCAATAGGTAATTCCCTTACCGTTACTTCTCTTGACCACCCACCATGATTAAGCTGCATATGGGCATCAGAAAAAGAAAATCTCATATTTGGAATGAGACCATTGTCCGTTACGGGGGGAACCAGCATATCGGGATTCTGTAGATCCCTCATCACATCACGTGGACCCTTGTCGATGCCCCCAGTACCATCACTTCTGATGGGTTGGGGGATTTTTGCATTTTTAGGGCAATCATTATGCATTATTAAATCTTCCTCTCCAGGTTGAAGCTTGATGAAGTATGGGATAAGAAAATACGCATAAAGATTTTATGATCATGTAGTGAGTTTTATGCTGTATGCGTTAGATCTGTAAACTGAGCCTGAATGATTTGAGCTAAATCGTGCGGACTTAACTCCAGTTGGGTCCCAATTTTCCCACCGCTTACAACGATGGCTTCCAGTTCCAATGCAGGCTGGTCGATAAAAGTGGGGTAGAGCTTTTTCATTCCTATGGGGGAGCAGCCACCGCGAATATATCCCGTAAACTTTTGCAAATCCTTAACTGGAAGCATTTCAATTTTTTTCTCTCCTGCGGATTTGGCTGCTTTTTTGAGATCAAGCTCTTTATGTACAGGAATTACAAAAACAAACAGATTTTGTTTGCTGTGTGCAACCAAAGTTTTGAAAACTATCTCCGGGGTTCTATCGATTTTCTCAGCCACATTCATACCGTCTATTTTTCCATCTTGATGATCATAACTCAAAATATTGTATTGTATATGTTGCCTGTCCAATATGCGCATGGCGTTTGTTTTGCTGGCACTCATCTTATTTCTTCCTTTCTTTAGAGTTTTTCCAAGTGATCCACATAATCCTTTGCATCCTTAAGGGAAAGATCCTTAGCCGTTCTCAGTTCTTTTATGGCTTGAATCTTTTTTCCTTCCCTAATGAGCAGGAGCAACCTTTCATTGATATCTTCTGAAGCTCCTGCATCTAGAAGATGTGGAGGAGTGGAAGGGATGGTGCCTGACAGCGATGTTCCTTGTATTCCTGAACGATTTTCAAGACGCTCCACGTCGGATTTCAAGTCATTAAGCCGAGATTGAAGGCTGTAGACCTTAATTAAAAGTATGACGGAGAGGAGCAATGCGATGATTGCTATATACTCAATAGCTGACAACAGAATTCCCCCCTATTTAAGTGACTTTCAACGCAGAAATGCTGCACTAAAAATTTATTTCTTATTTATAGTATAGCATGATGATAGAGGAGAAGAGGAAAAGGCTCATTCCTCTTGAAGCGGTAACACGGTTTCGTCTTTGTTTATATCCAATTTAGATAATCGGCGTTGAAAACTTTCTTTCCAATTCGATTCAATCATGTCCGCGGCGGCTGCGAAATTTTTAGCTATAAGCTCACTGATTATTTTTTGGTGTTCTGCAACTGATGACTCTGCACCCAAAAAACCGTCAAAGTATGTCACCTCATAACGGCGCAGCTTTTTTTTCAATCCATCCAGCACATAAATCAATTCTTCATTTGCCGACAGATCAATAATAACCTGGTGGAATTGAGCATCATATTGTTGCGCAAGTATTGCATTTTCTTCCTTTAGCGCACGTTTGAGCTCTCCATTTAATAATTCTAATTCGTTAATGTGCTTAGATTGAATATTTTCTTGAGCAAACGAGACAGCAAGCTTCTCAAGTGACCCGATGATGGGGTAGAGCCGATAGGCCTGTTTAATATCAACAGGTGCTACCTGCGTCCAGCTATTGGCTTTAGTCTGAACCATTCCTTCTTCTTCCAATCTTAAAATAGCTTCACGGATAGGTGTACGGCTGGCTCCTAGAACCTCCGCTAATTCTTGATCCTTTAACTTATCTCCAGGCTTTAAAACACCACTAATAATCCATTCTTGTAGCTGTAGGTATACTTGCTCACGTATAGATGAACGCTTAACTTTGGTTGCATGTTTGGATAGCAATGATTAGACCTCTTTCGAATTTTATTTGAATGTAATATATCACATACAATTCATGAGTATCAATGATTGCAGCCCGATTTCATACATATTTCATATCGCAAACCAAGTTGACAGTATATAGTCTGATGGGTAACATGTAATATATCACATGCGATATTTTACTGATAAAGCTAAGACATTTAGTATTTTAAGAATAGAAGGAGACATGTATGCAGGATATGACAGCTTTAAAATACATGGCAAATGAGAAGGCACGTAAAGTAGAATTCAAGAAAATATCTGTGGAATTTATGGATAGGAATATGGCTCAAAAGGTTAGAAACTTCCATAAAAGCTTTCCTGAATATGAAGTCACTCCACTGCATAACTTGAAAAAGTTGTCATGCAAGCTGAATGTAGGGAGCATATGGATAAAAGATGAATCCTACAGATTCGGATTGGGTGCTTTTAAAGTATTAGGTGGGTCCTTTGCTGTCGGCAAGTATCTGGCAGATAGACTGAATATGGATATTTCAGAGCTTTCTTTTGAAAAGTTGAAAACCGAAGAGATCAAGGGACTATTGGGCGATATTACTTTTGTAACAGCTACAGATGGAAATCATGGTAGAGGGATTGCTTGGGCGGCTAGCCAGCTAGGACAGAAATCAGTCGTGTTTATGCCTAAAGGATCTTCTGAAGTTAGATTAAATCATATTAGAAATGAAGGGGCAGAAGCCTCTATTACGGAACTAAACTATGACGACACTGTTAGGTTGGCCAGCACCTATGCTACTGAGCATCGTGGGGTCTTGCTACAAGATAGTGCATGGGAAGGCTATGAAGAAATTCCAACTTGGATTATGCAAGGCTATGGGACGTTGATAGATGAGGCATTGGAACAGATCCGAGTGGCTGGTGATGATTATCCGACGCATGTATTTTTACAGGCAGGTGTTGGTTCATTTGCAGCAAGTATACTGGGATATTTGATATCTCATTTTGGTGAAAAAAGACCGACAACGGTTATTGTTGAGCCTAATGAAGCTGCGTGCATCTATAAATCAGCGGCGGAAAATGACGGAAAACCTCATGCTGTAACAGGTTTTATGCCCACGATTATGGCTGGACTTGCTTGCGGGGAACCTAGCACCGTGGCTTGGGAACTATTGAGAGATTATGCGGATATGTATATCACCTGTTCGGATTTTGTATCGGCAAAGGCAATGAGGATGCTTGGAAATCCATTACCTGGTGATCCCCAAATTATATCTGGTGAGTCTGGTGCTGTTGGCTTAGGTGTTTTGAGCTTATTGCGGAAGCAAGAAAATTTAATTGAAGCTGCAGCTCAGCTTCAATTAAATGAAGACTCCAGAATACTCATCATAAGCACGGAAGGGGATACAGATCCCGAGGCATACAGACAAATTGTATGGGAAGGCAAGTATCCATCTTTTTCATGAGAATGAGCAAAACTTTTAGAATGAAAAGGGGAATGCAAAATGGTATTTAAAAGTTCCAACCTATGCATTGATGAAGCACGTTTACTGGATCGGATTCAATCGCTTGGCCAAAGGGGACGTGACCCTGAACAAAAGCTCACCAGACTGGCAGCTTCTGCTGC
Source organism: Paenibacillus sp. SEL3 (assembly GCF_054602585.1). NCBI lineage: Bacteria > Bacillati > Bacillota > Bacilli > Caryophanales > Paenibacillaceae > Paenibacillus > Paenibacillus sp. SEL3. The sequence continues at coordinate 5,764,132 of NZ_CM137725.1, forward strand.
AGACAAGAGTGGTCGTGACACCTTGGTAGCCTGGATGAAGGAGGCTGGTTTGGAGGTTGTGGTCGACCGTATTGGAAACATCTTCGGCATATGGAAAGGAGCAAATGATCCTCAATTAGCTCCGGTGCTGATTGGGTCGCATATTGACACAGTGATCAATGCCGGTGTGTACGATGGTTGTTATGGTGTGCTTTCCGGTCTTGAGGTCATTCGGACATTGCAGGTTTCTGGCTTTGTTCCTGCTCGCTCTATTGTAGTGGGTGCTTTTACGAACGAGGAAGGGGTTCGTTATGCCCCTGATATGATGGGCTCGCTGGTATATGCAGGTGGACTCCCGCTTGAGGACGCATTGGCCTCTGTTGGAACAGACGGCACTATATTGGGAGAAGAGTTGGTACGCATCGGGTATGAAGGAACAGAGGAGCCGGGTTTTATGCTGCCACATGCTTATGTGGAGCTTCATATTGAGCAGGGCCCGGTACTGGAAAGTGTCGGTGTTCCGATTGGTGCAGTTGAGAACCTTCAAGGAATATCCTGGCAGCGCGTTATTATTGAGGGGGTTGCCAATCATGCCGGGACTACACCGATGTCGATGCGCAGAGATGCGGGACAGGCAGCAGCCAGTGTCATCACATTTTTAAGGGACCGGGTGACAAGGTCGCAGACACCTACGGTGGCTACGGTTGGTTGTCTTAGCATGGAGCCTAACGCGATTAATGTTATTCCTTCACGCGCCACGTTTACTGTTGATTTGCGTGATCCTGATGAGCAGAGATTGCAGGCTGAAGAAGCGGCGCTGACCGAGTATCTTAGAGAACTTGCAGCTTCCGAAGGGGTAACGATCACGACCGAGCGAATGGCCCGTTTTGAGCCGGTTGCTTTCGATGCCAACATTGTGGAGTTGATAGAGGCTGCTGCCATGCAGCGTGAGCTGCGCTCCAAGCGAATGACATCCGGCGCTGGTCATGACGCTCAAATGATGGCTCGCATTTGTCCGGCAGCTATGATCTTTGTCCCAAGTATTGGCGGCATTAGTCATAATCCGCGCGAATACACGCCGCGACCGGATCTGGTAGCCGGAGCCAATGTACTATTAGACGTTATTAAACATCTTGCTGGAGATGTTTAATACGAGCTATTTAATCAGTTTAAAACAAATAAATCAAACGGGGTACCCATGGTTCAGAATCTGCGGTACTCCGTTTTTTCTTATCCAAATGAGTACAAATTGACTTTTTACAGGCAGAGCGTTATATTACAACTTATTATAAACCTTTTAATAAATACTGGAAAAGGAGTGTATTCAAATACAACCAGTCTCCAATAACACCATTCGGGTTAAACAAATTAATGTAGAGTTAGTTAAAAACACACTGAAATCCAAGGAATATGCAACCAAGTCATCGATAGCCAGTATCACAGGTCTTAGTGTGGCAACCTGCGGAAATATTCTGAATGAGCTTCTTCAAACCGGGGAAGTATTAGAGACGGAATTGGAAGAGTCGAACGGCGGACGTCCGGCTAGACGTTACAAATATAACGCTGATTATTCTTATATTATCTGTTTAAATGTGAAAACGGAAGGCGGTATACATTCTCTTACTTATGCTGTTGCTAATTTGCTTGGTGATATCATCATCGAGAATACTTCCATTGTGCCTCATATTGATTATGAGGTCATAGAAACCAAAATTGGAGAGCTGATTAATAACTATGGAAACGTCAAAGCCATTGGAATTGGCATCCCCGGGGTTGTTCATCAAGGAATTATCGATGTTTGTGATCTCGACCTGCTCATAGGAGTCCCTGTAGGTCCACAGCTTCAAGATAAATACGGATTAGAAGTTACCATTGAAAATGATATGCATTTAACAGTCTACGGATTTTATAACATGCAGAATTATGATGAGGATAAAACCTTTGCTATTGTTACGTTTCCAAAAGACAATTTCCCCGGAGCGGGTTTTATTGTCGATGGACATTTGTTAAAAGGAAATACCAAATTTGCGGGGGAAGTTTCCTTCTTACCTTTTGATTTAACAAGAGAGGAACAGCTTAAACAGTTAAATAGCACAGAGGGATTTGTTCCTCTGGCGATCCAAACGATAACTTCCATTATTGCGATTATAGACCCTGTATCTATCGCTTTGACTGGAGAGTTATCCAAGCCGAATCTGTTGGACGATATTTATAACGGCTGTCTAAAAGATGTACCCAAAGAACATATGCCCGAAATTTTTGTGAAAAACGATACTCATGATGAATACATGTTTGGGTTGATTTCAGTGACCCTTGAAAGTCTGACGTACAATTTGCAATTGGTGGAGAAAAGGAAATAGGGCATCGTTCAATAAAGCATGAGAGGATGAGATTAATGAATCAAAAATCGATTGCATGGACTACAGGGACATGGACTAATCATCCTGTATCATCCATAGAAGAAGACCAGTTCCTTAAAGTTGAAACCAGAGAAGGAAGCGACTACTGGGAAAAAACTTTGTATGGGTTTGAACGCAGTAGCGGACATTCCCTGCTTACAGACTGGGAAGAAGGCTCTGCCATCGAAGTCACGTTTCAATTAGGCTCATTTACGGAGCTTTACGATCAGGCCGGTATAATGCTGTATCAAGGACAACAAAAGTGGATTAAAGCCGGAATCGAATTAAATGACGGAATTCCTCAACTGGCAGTCGTAGTCACAGATGGCTATTCCGATTGGTCATTAGCTCCTGTACCCGATTGGGTAGGGAAAAATGTCACGATCCGTGCTTCACAACTACAGGACGCGGTTATCATTAGAGCCCGAACCGAAAATCAAAGCTGGCGCACTGTACGTGTAGCACGTTTTCCTTATGAAACGGGACAACAGGCAGGTCCTTTTGCCTGCGCGCCGACTCGAGCCGGCTTTCAGGTTATCTTTACACGCTGGGTAAGTACTGAACCAGATAGAGATATTCATGTAGATCCGCCATTTGAAGAATAGTCATTTTACTCAATAATAGAAGAGTTATAAATATGGGAGTAATTATTGGAGATAATACTGTGATAAGTTCTGGATGTTTTTAAAATAAAACTTGACATGAAACGCGTTACAAACCTTAAGATTCAATTAGAAGTACTTTATAACACATTTGCATAAGGGTAACGTGTTTCTATCCTAGTTAATAAAAAACATCAGCAAAGGCGGAGAAAATATGAGTACACAGTTTCCAAAAGATTTCCTGTGGGGCGGAGCAGTTGCTGCTAATCAGCTCGAAGGCGCTTATCAAGAAGATGGAAAAGGCTGGTCCATTCAGGATGTAACTCCTCGTGGTGGTTGGGGGCCCGTTACGGATGTACCCACAGAAGATAACATGAAATTGATCGGTATTGATTTTTATCATCATTATAAAGAAGATATCAAACTCTTCGCGGAAATGGGTTTCAAAGTATTCCGTACTTCTATCGCATGGTCACGTATTTTCCCTAAAGGTGACGAACTGGAGCCTAACGAAAAAGGCTTGCAATTTTATGATGATTTGTTTGATGAACTTCACAAATATGGAATTGAGCCACTCGTTACACTATCTCACTATGAAACACCTTTACATTTGTCCAGAGAATACGATGGTTGGGTAAACCGTAAGCTTGTTGATTTTTATGAGCGCTATGCTACAACTGTATTTAATCGCTACAAAGATAAAGTTAAATACTGGTTGACTTTCAATGAAATCAACTCCATTCTTGAAGCACCATTCATGAGTGGAGGAATTAGCACACCAAAAGATCAACTTAGTGAGCAAGATCTTTATCAAGCTATTCACCATGAGCTTGTAGCGAGTGCAAGAGCGGTAAAAATCGGTCATCAGATCAACCCTGTTTTCAAAATTGGCTGTATGGTGCTGAGTATGCCTACTTATCCGCTGACACCAAATCCAGACGATGTCATTGCTGCGATGGAATTTGATCACAGAAACATGGCATTTGCCGATATTCACGCAAGAGGTCAATACCCAGGTTACATGAAACGTTTCTTTAAAGAAAACGGAATTACTATTCACTTTGAACCAAGTGATGCCGAAGATTTGAAACATACCGTTGATTTTATCTCGTTCAGCTATTATATGAGTACTTGTGAGACAGCTGACGAAGCTAAAAAAGTCAAAGGTGAAGGTAATATCCTTGGTGGTGTCATCAATCCGCATCTTGAGGCAAGTGAGTGGGGCTGGCAAATTGATCCGCAAGGTTTACGTTATGTCCTGAACACGTTCTATGATCGCTTCCAAAAACCACTATTCATCGTTGAAAATGGTCTGGGCGCCGTTGATGAACTGATTACAAATGAAAAAGGCGAAAAAACGGTTGAAGATGACTACCGGATCAACTACCTGAATGATCATTTGGTTCAAGTTGGAGAAGCTATTGAGGACGGAGTAGAGGTTTTGGGCTATACGTCTTGGGGATGTATTGACCTTGTCAGCGCATCGACCGCTCAGCTTAAGAAACGTTATGGCTACATTTACGTAGATCGTCACGATGATGGCAGCGGTACACTTGAAAGATATCCGAAGAAATCGTTCCATTGGTATAAAGAAGTTATTGCTACGAATGGTGAAAGCTTGAAACGTTAATTTATAAATAATCCAGTGATTAATTATATATAAATGAAGGCTTATAGATAGCGACCGCTTTTTTTCTTTTACGAAGCGGTTGCTAATTTTTTAGGGGTGTTAGAATTGGACAAAAATTAATTACTAATATATATTAAGACTTATTAAAACGATAATAATAACTATACAGAAAATAGAGTCCAGTATAAATTAATGATTTTTAATGATGAGGGCTACAGAAGGAGGAAAATAATGAAGATTGAGCATGTAGCGATCTGGGTGAGAGACTTAGAAAAGATGAAGAGTTTTTACGAGCAATACTTTGATGGGAAATCTAATGATAAATATTATAATGCGACAAAAGGGTTTGAGTCCTATTTTATCACTTTTGAGGATGGAGCAAGGTTAGAAGTTATGCGCAAAACGGGAGTAGATCATTCTCCACAGATCAATATTACGGGCTGGGCTCATGTGGCATTTTCCGTTGGAAGTAAAGCACTGGTGAATGAAAAGACAGAGCAGCTCATGCTTGCAGGATATGAAGTAGTGGGTCAGCCAAGATTGACAGGTGACGGCTATTATGAAAGCGTAATTAAAGATCCAGAAGGTAATTTAGTGGAAATTTCAATGTGAGTAGCTTTTCAGTTCTGAAGAGTGAGCATGTGGAATCCTACAATGAAGCTTTAAAAGAAATCTGACTTCTGTATCTAAATAAGCGAAGCGAGGATGGATCGGTGGTAATGTGCCTTCTGGTGTGATTGCGGTTGAAAACCCTTGCAAGGTCACCCGTAAAATCACCGAAGATGATAAGTACAAATATAAAAGGAATAACAATAAACTACAGCTCACTCGGAGCTGTAGTTTATTGTCTTAAAAAGAGTATGACCAAACGAAAGAACATTTTTGCACAGATTTGTTTAGGGAATAATGCAATAATGTGCTTAAGTGGAATATTTTCAGCCTATTCAGAAAGGAAAGAATAATTATGAAATTGATGTTTATATCAGATATTCACGGCTCACTGCATTGGTTGCAATTGGCACTGGAAAAGTTCAGGGAGGAGAAAGCCGATCGTCTTGTCCTGCTCGGAGATTATATGTACCACGGACCACGTAATCCGTTACCAGAAGGGTATAATCCGGCAGAAGTCGCCGCACTGCTGAATAAGCACAAGTCCCATATTGCGGTTTCTGTGCGCGGAAATTGCGATGCAGAGGTGGATCAGATGCTGCTGGAGTTTCCTATGATGGGTGATTATGCTTTGCTATACCATGAAGGACGGAGAATCTATGTCACGCACGGACATGGCTTTAGTATCGAAAATTTACCACCACTAGAAGCGGGAGATGTGTTTATCCAGGGACATACTCATATTCCGGTAGCGGATGTGGAAAATGGGATCTTTATACTGAACCCCGGTTCGATCTCGCTGCCAAAAGAAAACTATCCATCCTCTTACGGTGTGTTGGAGGGGGCACAATTCACTGTGAAGGATTTTGATGGGAATACAGTGAAAGCAATCACATTTTCAAAGTAATTTACTCCAATGTGAATGTAAATTATTGAAAGTTTTCCGCTTCGATTGAGACAAAGATCATATTATTGTATGATAGGAGCGGAGTCTACATTATGAAAAAGAAAGAGAGCTTCAATACATGCAAATTAAGGATTCACATTATAAGATGCCGCCTGAATGGGCGCCACATGAACGCACGTATATTTCTTGGCCTGTAAAATCTTCAATGGTTTACCCGGATATGCATGCTGATGTATGCAAGGGCTATGCCGGAATTGTACGCGCCATGGCGGAATTTGAACCAGTTACTGTGGTCGTAAATCCGGAAGATTTGGAGAGCGTTAAGGCGCTTGAACTTGGGGAACGGGTAGAACTGCTGTCGATTGAGCACAGCGATGCGTGGCTGCGTGATAACGGCCCTACTTTTCTCACAGACGAGCATGGTCAGTTGGCAGGTGTTAACTGGAAGTTTAACGCCTGGGGTGGCAAATACGCCCCATGGGACCTGGATGACCAGGTTGCACCGCAAATTTTGGACAAACTTAGAGTTCCACGGTTTGATGCACCGGTTGTGATGGAAGGCGGCTCACTGCACGTAGATGGCGAAGGTACACTGATTACAACCGAAGAGTGTTTGCTCAATTCCAACCGAAATCCGGAATTAAGCAGAGAAGAAATTGAACGGCATGTATGTGAGTATACAGGTGCCGAGAAGATAATATGGCTAAAACGTGGTCTTAGTGGCGACGAAACAGACGGTCATGTGGACAATATTGCTTGTTTTGCAGCTCCTGGCAAGGTCATTATGCAAGTGTGTGATGATCCTGAGGATGAAAATTACGAAATCACGCAGGAAAACCTGCGCATTCTGGAGCAAGCAACGGATGCCAAAGGCCGTAAGCTGGAAGTGATTCGAATCGGTCAGCCGCCGCGTGTGGATTATGAAGACAGCCGATTGACACTGAGTTATATTAACTTCTATTTTGTGAATGGCGGTATTATTTTGCCAGTGTTCGGCGGCACTGCCGCTGAGAGTGATCTTGCAGCTGAGCAAGTGCTGGCAAATGTATTCCCAGATCGCACCATTCGTACTGTAGACGGTATGGCGGTCATCCGTGAAGGCGGTAACGTGCACTGTACGACCCAGCAGATGCCTGCTGTAAAGCGTTGAACGATACAACATCTAAAAGGAGGACTAAAGTGAGAAAAGTAAAAGTTGCAGCAACTCAAATGAGCTGTTCTACCAATATCGAAGAAAATATTAGTAAAGCAGAGAAGTTAGTACGTGAAGCGGCTGCGCAGGGCGCACAAATTATTTTGCTACAGGAGTTGTTCGAGACTCCATATTTCTGCCAGAAGGAAAAGTCTGATTATTATTCATATGCCACTGAGCTGGAGCACAACAAAGCGGTTAACCATTTTAGGAAAATCGCCAAAGAATTACAGGTTGTGCTGCCAATCAGCTTCTATGAAAAGAAAAACTACGCGCGCTACAACAGTCTTGCCGTCATTGACGCAGACGGTGAAGTGTTAGGTAAATACCGCAAAAGCCACATCCCGGACGGTCCTGGGTATGAGGAAAAATTTTATTTTAATCCGGGCGATACCGGTTTTAAAGTATGGAATACACGTTATGCCAAAATTGGGGTAGGCGTGTGCTGGGACCAATGGTATCCTGAGGCGGCCCGCTGTATGGCGCTCATGGGCGCAGAACTTTTGTTCTATCCGACAGCTATTGGCTCGGAACCGCAGGATTCTGCCATTGATTCCAAGGATCACTGGCAGACTTGCATGCTGGGTCATGCGGCTTCCAACCTGATTCCAGTCATAGCTTCCAATCGGATCGGAACTGAAACGGACGAAGACTCCAGTATTACATTCTACGGTTCATCCTTTATTGCCGGACATCAAGGTAACAAGATCGCAGAAGCGGGTCGTACCGATGAAGAAGTGCTTACTGCTGAATTTGACCTGGATGAGCTGGAAGTAGGACGGATTGAATGGGGCATTTTCCGTGACCGTCGTCCTGAACTGTACAATATGATTGCCACCTATGATGGTGATTTAAAAGTATAATCTTGATACGGATAGACAAGTCTCCCTTGACGTCAAGCCGGGGTGTTTCCTTTCATTGGACTCACCCGGCTTTTCGGGCAGGGGATTTTTGGTTTCTGAATGGAGCACTTCTAGTGATGGATAGGAGGAAAGAAAACAGCAATGAGACATAAGGGGATAGACCAATCACTCGCACAGTTCTCAACTTCGACAGAAGAGGATCAAGAGTGGGAATACTCGAATGAAAGAGATATGGCTATTCTGGGCTTGTGGGACGAATACACACTATCTGCTCAGCGTTTATGTGAACGAATGGCTACCGAAACCCACCAATTCAGACCTTCTGAGTTCGACCCGTTCCCAACTCAGTTTGAATGGCTGGAACAGAAAGAAACAGACTTGATTATTGATGGAATATGGTCAGCTGATTTGCATGGTGATCATTGTCTGTTTATGAATATTGGGGAGCATCACCCAGAACGGCATACATCTATTGAGGCTTATATTTACGATACCCAGGTCATCGACGAAGGATTTTTCCTTAAATATCTGAATACCTCTCCTAAAGCCTCAGCCTACGCACCTTTATTCGAAGTAAATGGATATACCACAATGTGTGGACTGCTGGACAGATACGTTAGGGAAGGGATTTTGGTACGTGTACCCAACGGTTTTAAAAGAACAGCTCGGTAGATGGATACCAGAATATAAGCATGATTTTTCCACACCAAAGGGACATTCCTCACAGGATTGTTCCTTTTTTATTTTATTTATAACTCCAGTTAATCTATAGATTGAAACTATGATTTAGTACATAAAATAGCATTAGAATTTATGGATTAGATGATATAAAATCAAGTCATAAGGAATGATCGTACTCAATAACATCTCGATATTCCCAAAAGTGAAATAAATCACATATGAGAATGCTTTAATGGAAGCTTGAACATGAAATTTGTACACTCGCAAGGAGGAAGAACAATGAACCACTATCCTGCTATCTTTGAACCTCTAACCATACGACGCATGACCTTGAAAAATCGGATTGTTATGCCCCCAATGGGAACTAACTTTGCTGCCATGGACGGAAGCTTTGTTCAGGATCATATTGACTATTACGTGCAACGGGCCAAAGGTGGTACCGGCTTGATAACAGTAGAAAATGTTTGTCTGGATTTCCCAATGGGTACAAACGGAACAACCCAGCTGCGTATGGATAACGATCAGTTTATTCCCGGACTGTTTAGATTAACAGAAGCCCTACACTCTTATGGAGCTTGTGTTTCTGTACAAATTAACCATGCGGGTGCTTCAGCTTATGCGGGACGACTGAACGGAATTCAGCCTGTATCTTCTTCCAATATTCCTTCTAAAAAGGGCGGAGCGATTCCAAGACCTTTGCAAAAAGAAGAAATTTACGCCATTGTGCGCAAATACGGAGAAGCAGCGGGAAGAGCGCAACGAGCAGGATTTGACTGTGTTGAAATTCATGCGGGACACTCCTACTTGCTGAGTCAGTTTCTTTCGCCGATGTATAATAAACGCACGGATGAATTTGGCGGCAGTGCAGAAAACCGTACCCGTTTTGCCAGATTAGTCATTGATGAAATTCGTTCAGTGGTAGGCCCATTCTTCCCTATTTGCTTACGTTTTAGCGCGGAAGAGTTCACAGAAGGTGGGAACACACTGGAAGATACACTCGAGTTATTGGAGTATCTTAATGATGAGGTAGATATTTTGAATGTTTCTGCTGCTCTGAATGATTCCATCCAGTTCCAGATTGACGGGATGAACCTGCCAGATGGTTGGCGCTCATATATGGCCAAAGCGGTAAAAGAAAAATTCGGGAAGGTAACGATGACCTCAGGTAATATTCGGAGCCCACAGGCTGCGCAGGATATTTTGGTGAGAGGTGACGCGGATCTTCTGGCAATGGGTAGAGGCTTGATTGCAGAACCGAACTGGGTGCTTAAAGTGCAAAACGGCTACGAACATTTGCTTAGAAAATGTATCTCTTGCAACATTGGTTGTGCCGATCATCGTATCTCCAAAAGTAAACCGATTTGCTGTACGGTAAATCCGGATCTGTTCAAGGAAGCTGAATACCGGAAACAACGTGTTAAAAACAATGTTCAGGTTGTTGTGATCGGTGGGGGTACCGCTGGGATGGAAGCAGCATGTACGGCAGCCGAAGTAGGCTGCAAAGTAACCCTCTTTGAGGAGAAACCAGAGTTGGGCGGTTTGGCCCGTGATATTGCCCGCTTGCCAGACAAAACACGCATCAATGATTTCCCTGATTATCTGATTCAACGCACCAAACAGTTAACCAATCTGAACATTGTAACAGGGAGCCGAGCCGATTTGGCGATGATTAGTGCCCTGAATCCTGATATTATTGTCAATGCGACGGGGGCCATACCACTTCTTCCGCCTATTGCAGGTTTGCATGAGCAACTGGGCAAACCGGGGACAAAAGTGTTCTCCATCTTTGATCTTTTGCACAACATGGAGAAATTCCAGGAGTTTGAAGGTAAACGCATTGCTGTAGTTGGTGGCGGGGCTGTGGGACTGGATGTCGTCGAATATTACGCAGAGCGTGGAGCACAAGAGGTTTCCATTATTGAGATGATGCCGCTACTCGGTAAAGATCTGGATATGATTACCCGAATCTCCATGATGAAAATGGTAGAGGAGCGGGAAGTGAACGTCCATACGGAAACAGCTTTGACAGAAGTGTGTAGCGACCGTTTCAAAGTAAAGCATGGAGAACAGGAGTTTGAGATTCCTTTTGATCTTGGATTCGTATGCTTGGGTATGCGTTCATACAGTCCGCTGATGGACAGCTTGCTCGAATATGGTAAAAAACATCAAGTAGAAGTTATTAATATTGGGGATAGTAAACAAGCTCGTCGTATTATTGATGGTACACGTGAAGGTCGCAATATTCTCAAAACCATTCAACGGGTAGACGAATTTAAACATGAGTTTTCGTATTCTTACTGATTTTATAATATAAGTGATGGGTGTTCACGATGGCAACTCAGTGAATATTGAGGTTGAAGAGACAGCTTGTCTTTTCAGCCTTTTTTATTTGAGTTTTTTCTGGAAGAAGATTGATTCCTCTGTCATTTCAAAGGTAAACTATGGAAAGCATATAGTAAGTTAGTAAGTAAGGCTATTTTAACGTGGGGGGATGAGCGTGAATCAACTCTTTAGTGAAATACCGGGTGCCAGCAAGTGGAGCAACGTGGAAGAGATTCATAGAGGCTGGTCCAGTGACAAAAAATATTATATTCGAACCACTGATGGTAGAGACTTGCTGCTAAGAATGGCGGATATGGTTCATTATGATAAAAAGAAACGCGAGTTTGAAGCTGTAAAAAAGCTGAATCACGTGGAGAATCTGTTCATGTCCCGGCCGCTTGAATTTGGGTTTTGTAATGAGGGTCAATCTGTATATTCCTTGTTCACCTGGATCGAAGGGAAAGATGCTGAAGAGATGATCCCCACGTTAGCTGCAGCACAACAGTATCAACTTGGAGTTCAAGCGGGAGATGCATTGAAAAAAATGCATGAGATTCATGCAGAGCCAGATCGAGCCCCATGGGCTGAGCATTATAATGGCAAAATCAACAGGTATATTACAAACTATAAGTCATGCGGTATTTTCTTAAAGGGAGCAGATCAAGCCATAAGCTTTATTGAGCAAAACCGTCATCTATTAGAAAATCGTCCTCAAACATTTCAGCATGGGGATTATCATGTGGGCAATATGGTGGTTACCCCATCTGGTGAACTGGGTATCATCGATTTTAATAGAATGGACTATGGTGATCCTTGGGAAGAATTCAATAGAATTACCTGGTGTGCAGCATTAAGTCCTTTATTCGCTTCGGGCCGAATCCACGGTTATTTTAATAACAATGTACCTGATTTATTTTTTAGATTAATGGCTCTGTATATTGCAAGCAATCAGCTTTCATCGATCCACTGGGCCATTCCATTTGGCAAAGAAGAGGTAGACGATATGGTGCAACGAGCTGAAGAGGTATTGGAGGCATATGATGACTTTCAATCCTATATACCGAAATGGTACCTGCCCAGTTACCGCGACTTGTAAATATGAAGACCGCTGCTCCTGGGAGTGACGGTCTATTTTTAGCATTCTATTATCGTCACTTTTAGCTTAACGGTAGAACCTTTGGCAGAAACGGAGGAGGCCTTTACGCTGTTACCTTCACTAATGGATTGACCTGCCACCTGGACAGCAATGGCCTAATCGTGCCTACGTGATCGTTGTATACCAAGGTTGCGTGTTGAAACGTAACGATAAACGTTGATGTTGCTGAAGCTGCGAGCGCGTACGTTCCATTGAACATCAGGGATACCACTACCCATAGAATAGCCGATGCTTTCGTCCATATGACTTGAATTTATTTAGTAGAGAGAGGGAAGGGAAAATCTGATGAAAAAAATATATAGCGAACAAGAACTCATAGATATGACGATTAAACTGCTTGAACAAACTTCAATATATGAAGAGCAGTATGAGCAATATGTAAGACGACCTTTCTGTACGGATTTTTATGATGATCTGAGTCCGTATGTGCAAGTGAGCAAGCGGGGTTATACGCTCCAAATGTATGAAAGAGGCATACAGATGCTGAACAAGCTTACGAAAGAGGAAGAGGATGTGATTTATTGGATCATCGAAGATACAATTCACATCATTGCCCATCTGAATCTGCTTCGCAAATATAAAGTGGATAACATAAATACTCATTTAAAATATACAAAGGAGATCATGAAGGAGCTGACAACTTCAATGAACAAAGCATTTTATGAAATTGGAGGAATCTATCAGGAATGGCATGAAGCGAATAGAAGAGCCACACTGGAGAACCCATTAAAGTAAAACAAAACAAGAAACAGTTGACAATCAGTGAGGTAAAATTTACAATTTTATATTAGTGATAATGATTATCAATATCATTATTATTAATTTTAAGTATGCTTTGCACTTACTATATTTCAAAGGAGATTTACAACATGCATCGTATGATGAACAAGAAGTTTCACATGATTTTATGTGCACTATTCGTAGTGATTTTCGTTATTTCAGGTTGTGGGAATGCTGGCAGCTCCTCTGATTCATCTGCTAAATCCGCGTCGTCCACGAAGGAAGAGGTAAGCAGTGATTCTGATACACGTACAGTCTCTACGGTAAAAGGAGATGTGAAGGTGCCCGCTAATCCTCAACGGGTAGTCGTGAACTGGTATGTTGGCGATGTATTTACACTAGGGATTAAGCCGGCCGCAGTCATGGGGTGGAAACAAGAAACGATGCCTTTTTACGATAAGTTTAACGACGTCCCCAATATTGAAAAGTGGGAAACTGAGGAAATTATGAAGTATGATCCTGATCTCATCATTACATATGATACAAAGGATTATGATAAGCTGTCTAAAATTGCGCCTGTTCTTGTGATACCTGAGGATAAAATGACCTCCCTAGAACGTTTGAAATTTCTTGGTCAGGCCACAGGACATGAAGCAGAAGCGGACAAAGTGATTTCACTGTTTGAAAGCAAGCTGAGTCAGGCCAAAGAAAAACTAAATTCCGACATATTCAAGGACAAAACGTTTAGCATTTTCGAGGACTGGGGCAGTGGCTCCTACGGAATTTATTATGAAACAGGCTCACGCGGAGGAACGTTGCTTTACAATTATCTTGGACTTCACAAACCGGAAAAGCTCAACACATTGGTTAAAAACTCCGGAGAGAATCGTGGTTCTTTATCCTACGAGGTAGCTGCTGAATACTTTGGAGATTATGTCCTTTGGTTTAAGCAGGAAGGCAAGGAATCCGAATATGCGAAGACAAAAATCTGGAGCAGCATTCCAGCCGTTAAAAACGGACATATCATCGAAATTCCAGCGAAATATGCAGGACTGTTCTATTATTCGGACGTTGCTAGTATGACGGGACAGCTAGATTATATGATTAGCAAATTGCTGGAACAGACGAAGTAACGATGCATAATTGACCAACTAAGGGTGTAATCGATGTCTACTCACAAAGAACCAAATAAAAAAGGAATATTTCATTTTATAGGCTGCATGATCGTGGGCGTGTTCCTGCTTCTGGTGGTTACCGCAGCATCCATTACCTTTGGTGCTGCGGAAATGAGCTTGAAGCTGGCGTGGGGGGCTATATTTCAGTTTGATCCCAACATTACGGAACATCAGATTATTCACACCTTGCGGTTTCCACGCACCGTGGCAGATATCATTGTAGGGTGTAGCTTGGCTGTGTGTGGGGCGATTATGCAGGGAACCACTCGTAATCCACTAGCGGATTCGGGACTCATTGGCATAAGCTCAGGCTCGACATTTGCTATTGCGTTATGTATGGCCTTTTTGCCTGGTCGCACCTACGGAGAAACCATGCTGTATTCTTGCCTAGGTGCAGCAATCACTACGGGCATTACGTATTACATCGCATCTATAGGCAAGCGAGGCATGACGCCTCAGCGACTGGTACTGGCAGGAATGTCCATCTCCATGCTTTTTGGTGCATTTAGTACGTTTATCGCTATTAAGTATGAGATTGGCCAAGCCCTTGATTACTGGTCTGCTGGTGGTACAGCCAGTGCCAAGTGGGGTGAATTAGCTTTCATTGCGCCACTGTTTGTAGTGGGTTTGGTCTGTGCCATCGCGCTTTCTCCCTCAATTACGATTTTGAGCTTCGGGGAGGATGTAGCATCAGGCTTGGGTATTCGTGCCAATAGGATTAAGTTGTTTTCAACCCTAATTGTATTAATTCTGACGGGGTTATCGGTTATTGTCGTCGGTCCTGTTGGCTTCGTGGGTTTGATCGTGCCACACATTATGCGCCATCTGGTCGGAACGGATTATCGGTATATTATCCCGGCCTCAGCTTTGTATGGAGCAGTCTTTCTGTTGGGGGCGGATTTACTTGGACGACTGATCAATCGCCCTCATGAAACACCCCTTGGCATTATTTTTGCCTTGGTGGGCGTACCCTATTTTCTCTACCTTGTGCGCAAGCAAAGGAGGGAGTTTAGTTGAAGCTGTCCCGCAATAGCAGGGGTATTAGCATTATTTTACTGTTAGTAGTGCTGACGCTGTTAGTGGCTATACTCAGTATGAACGTTGGGAAAATGAACCTTTCTCCACTCGAAGTTTTCAAGGTCATCATGGGCGAAGGAACGAGCAAACAGAACCTGATCGTGTTTGACTTTCGACTGCCACGTATTGTGCTTTCTATATTGGTAGGTATTGGCATGGGGATATCAGGCTGTATCATGCAAAGCTTGCTCAAAAACGACATGGCCAGTCCGGGGACACTCGGCATCAGCTCAGGCTCGGGGCTATTTGTACTTATGTATATTACGTTGTTCGCTAGTGAAGGATTGCTATCGCCGATTCTTCTTCCAGGGTTAGCTTTTGCAGGCGGCCTCACGGCAGCTTTCTTGATTTTTATGTTTGCTTTCAGGCGGGGAAGAGACATCTCGCCTACAGGTCTAATTTTAACCGGTGTCGCTATGGGGAGTGGCTACAGCGCATTATCTCTGATGTTGACACTCCGGCTAGACAAGCAACAGTATGACTTTGCTCTGAGATGGCAGGCTGGAGACCTGTGGGGGGACGACTGGAGCTATATTATGGTGCTGCTCCCGTGGGTGTTTATCATCTGTTTTTACGTTTTTTACAGGTCTAACACACTCAATACGTTGAATTTGGGGAATCAGACAGCAGCGGGCCTCGGTGTAGCAATTAAAAGGGAGTTTATCGGCTTGACGATTGCTGCCGTTGCGCTCGCTTCTGGTAGCGTGGCACTTGGAGGGAATTTCTTTTTTGTAGGCATGGTCAGTCCCCATCTAGCGCGCAAGCTAGTAGGGCCCAATCATAAGCTATTGCTACCTACGACAGCATTAGTTGGTGCACTCGTCATTTTGATTGCTGACACACTTACTCGGACGATCAGCTTTGGTGCAGATATTCCAACCGGAATTATTATCACCATACTGGTTACCCCTTATTTCCTTTACTTGCTGTCGAAAGCTAGTTAAATGCAGAATAATGAAAAGACGCTAACCCATGTCCATGCAAAATATGGCTGGGTTAACGTCTTTTTTCGCGTTACTACTTAGGTCTCCTTGCGGAAAGATAATTCTTTCTCGCATTCTGTTAGGATTTCCGGCCTTCGTGTCGGAGGGGATTGTAAATAAAGCCTAATCCTTGCCATAATTCAAACCAAAGTGATAAGCTTGGTCCAGCAGCATTACAAAATGACCGGAATTTGAACTCAGGGTCTCATCTAAGAATTCAACCTTGGAATTGGAAACTCCGCAATAATCTGCAATTCCCACATTCAGCAAATGAGTAATCATTTCATCATAGTTACGCTTTTTCAACTGTTCTTTCGAAACGCCGGCCAAGCCAAGCCACAAGATATGCTGATGATGCAGGTGATTCGAACCGTACGCAAACCCATTGTTCCATACACGGTCAATATAACCCTTCAGCATAGCTGGCAAATTCCACCACCAAAGTGGAAAAATAAATGCCAATGCATCATGCTCCTTCATCCGCCTTATTTCCATTTCTACTTCAGGGGAAAAGGACTGTTCTTCAACTGTCAAATCCGGTTCATCTACTCCTTTTAAAATAGGATCAAAACCAATCCCATGCAAATCTAATATCTCATAATCGTGGCCTGCATCGGCAAGACCCTGTACGAAACGATCAGCAACCTTAAAGGTCAAGGAATCTTTTCTCGGGTGTGAAACAACGGTTAATACTTTCATGCTTCTTCACTACCTTTCTCAATAGCTTACTTCTAGGAATGCTCAATGCTTGATGCTATTATATACAGTAGAAAAATAATCTGGAAGTACGCACTTCTAAGTTCTATAGGATGATACAGGTGCCATAGGAACATGGAAGTGCCCTAGATAGATTCCCTAGAAACTGATCTGAGTAATGAATTGAAGTGATGGGTTGTTCTGAGCAAACGAAGCCTTCTAAAGGAGGATTAAGAAATGACTGAACAGACAAAAAATAGGGTTCAAAAGAAGTATCAAGTTGGAGTGGAAGCCGCTTTAGAGGTGATGGGAGGGAAATGGAAGCCTTTAATTATCTACCATCTGATGACAGGACGGAAACGAACGTCTGAGTTTCGTCGGTTAATACCCGGCATTACACAAAAAATGCTGACCACTCAGCTCAGAGGCCTAGAAAAGGATGAGATCGTTACACGAAAGGTTTATAATGAAATCCCTCCTAAAGTAGAGTATGAGTTAACGGACTACGGCTGGGGATTAAAACCCGCGCTAGACCATTTATGCTACTGGGGAGAGGATCACCTGGATAAGATTCATGGAGACAAATTCAAGGTTTTGGAAGAATTCTAAGGCTGCTGTATAGAGTAACTTTAAGCTGATATTAAGCCCTCACAAAGTATTAGCTTGCGAGGGCTTCACTATCGCAGGGTAATATAACAGACTAACTGTCGGTCATTCCGTTGTCATAGCTCAATTGCCACTCAATTCCATACTTATCTTTAAGGCTACCGTAACATTTGCTCCAGAATGTTTCTTGAAGTTCCATGTTTACGGTTCCTCCTTCTTTTAATTTATGAAAGTACGATCGAATTTTCTCTTCGTCCTTATTGACGATGGCGAGGCTGATGTTGTTTCCGGCTACGAATGGCATACCAGGAAAAACGTCTGAAAACATGACATTACTACCATCAATTTGAAGCCGCGTGTGCATGACCAGATTTTTGGCTTCTTCTGGTAGAGGATAATCGGGATTGGGCGGTGCTTCACCGAACGTCATAATTTGTGGTTTCTCAGTCCCAAATGCCTCTGCGTAAAACTCCGCTGCTTCACGACAGTTTCCATTAAAGTTAAGATAAACATCAACAGACATGTGTTTCACTCCTTTAAGGATCATTATTTTTCCATACTATATGGCCTTATTTCATTATTAACCTGCAAACTAACAAAAATACAGTAAGATCCGTTTTGCGAAAGTATTTGCGGCTTAACATGTTCAATTTTTAAAACAAATGGGCATTATATTCAAAGTAATGGTATGATAGCTTAGTTAAATCTGAACGACTAGTAATGGAGTGATCATATGGGTGGAAAAAGCAAGGGCGGCGGGACCGGCAGAGGCACAGGTAGTAAGGGATGGACACGCTGGAACAAAACTGCGAAGCCAGTAAGGACAAAAAGCGCTTCTACAAGCGCACCGGGAAGCAAAGCGGCAGGTGGCACAAAAGGCGGCACTGCCAAACCAACAAGGAATAAAAACGGCGGTAACAGTAGCAAATAAGCCGGGAAAGTATAAGTTGTCGTAAACGGCGAACATCTGATTAAGCAAGAACAATCAGGTGTTTTTTTAATTATTTTATTTAAACTCACATATTATAATCAGAAGCAGGTGAATCGTGAGAATTAACAAGTACATCAGTGAGACAGGATTCTGCTCACGTCGGGAAACCAACAGACTGATTGCAGCAGGACGAATTACGATTAATGGCATTGTCTGTGAAGCGGGCGCGGAAGTAGAGCCACAGGATATCGTGCTGATTGATGGGGAAGTTATTCCGTATAATTCCAGTGAACCTGTATATTTGGCTCTGAATAAGCCTATAGGCATTGTTTGTACCGCAGCAGAACAGGTTGCTGGTAATATTATTAGTTATGTTAACTACCCTTCGCGGATTTTTGCCATTGGCAGGCTGGACAAAGCGTCAGAGGGACTCATTCTATTAACCAACGATGGAAGCATTGTCAATCAAATGATGCGTTCCGAGCATGGTCATGAAAAGGAATATGTAGTAACTGTAGACAAACCTGTTACAAACGAGTCTACGCAGGCTATGTCTTGTGGCGTTGAAATATTGAACGTTATTACCAAACCGTGCAAGGTTGATCGTACAAGCGAATACGAGTTCCGCATTATTTTGACGCAGGGTCTGAACTTGCAAATTCGCAGAATGTGTAAGGCCTTGGGGTACAGGGTGCTCAAGTTGGAACGTGTTCGAATTATGAATATTAGCTTAGATCATCTGGAGCGTGGGCAATGGAGACATCTTGAGAGGGAGGAACTGGAGTTGCTTCTTGCTAAATTGCAATAATGAGTAAGTACAACAAAAGTTTATTTGAAGGACAGTATGTTCATACGGCCAACGCAACTTTAGTGATACTTTTTACGAAATTTTAGCGAGCCGCCTCTTACCCACCAGCCATAGCACAATAGGAAACACGATACCGAAAATCATGGCGTAAAAAGGCCATACTGAAAAAAACTTGATTAAAAATTGCATATTTGGCCAAATAGAGTGAACCATTGCCAATGCGATTAGGATCAGAGGAACTAAGAGAGAGTTAGCGCTTCGAAGACGAAAAGCATCTGCAAGCCCTTGCGCTGAAACATATAAAAGTAGTGCGAGTCGAAAAAATATGGTGACAAACCAGAACACTGCAACAACAATTTCAAACCGTTGAAGAAACTCGCCGTTACTGATTGTTCGGCTAATAAAATAAGTGGGAAATGTCAAATTAGATACAACACCTTCACTCATCACGGCGATTATTTGTAGAACCATGAAAAAATACATGCCGCCGCTAATCAATGCAGAGGTAATCACTGTCTTTCTCCACTTTTTTGGATCGGGGATGTACTGTGCAAAAAAAAGATACAGAATTGCTTCAAGGTAGGGAAAGGCAAACAAATTGAACGAAGCGAGAACGATAGGGTTCAAACCATACTCGAAAATAGGGAGCACATTATCTATGTTGGTATCAGGAAGGAGGGTAATCCTGACCAAAAGATACAGAGCAAGAAGGAAAAAAAATAGGATTTCCGCACAACGGCCAATTACAGCAGGGCCTGATCGAACGGCGAAATAAATGACTATTAGCATGATGAAATATATCGCTTCGGAGGGAGTTTCCGGCATAATAGCTATCGTGATAAAGTCGCCCAGATTTCGAAGTGTCATAATGAACACAAGAAAGGGAAAGAAAAAAATGAAAACGATGCTGATCGCCCCGCCCAAGGGACCGAAGAGGCAACGGAGATGCTCTACAAAAGATTTCCCCTGTATTTGCCTAGCGATGGACGCATATAAAGGTATCAATAACAGATGAAAACCTAAGGAGACTGGAATGGAGAGCCAGGCATCTTGTTTAGCGACAGCGGTAATTGCCGCTGGGAGTACCAGATATGCGCTTCCTATTTGATATAATGCAAACCACATAATAGCTTGTCGAACGGTCAGGTTGGAATTCATCCCAATGCCTCCTTAAGATAATATTTCAGTAAGTAACCGGCTTATCGGTTGAAATAGGATTTGGATGCCCGTCAGTGGAGTCGGCAGTTTAATATTGGCGATCCGTAGGATAATCAATATAACGCCTATAATCAACAATATCGAGCTGAATACAATTTCACGCACATATTGTTTCGCCTTAAATTTTTTAAACTCATACAACGATGTTAAAATGGAAGTTACGAGAATCACATAAAGCATATGCATTCACTCCTGATTGTGTATTCCCATATCAATTGGACTGGTAATGTCTCCGAACCGGACTAAACGATAGTTGAGCTGAATATCCACTTTAAGCGTTTGAAATTTTTGTGGCCAATCCTCTTTCCATCTATGCCATTCACGTGGGAACTTGCGGTGAAAAGCTTCTCCAAACCCGAATATATCGGAACCGATTTGTTGTGCGTGCGAAATGCCTTTCTTCAAAGACTGTTGCAGATGCTCTTTAGCTGATTCTTGAAGATCTCTAAATGTCTCTTCATTCTTAGGGTTGGCATTGCACGAGATCGTTCCGATATTGGATTCTGTATCCACAATAAGAGAAATGTGCGGCTCATGGTCTATTATTTCTGGACGCATCTTTACTTTGGAACGGATTACTTCAACAACAAATTTCCCTTTGGAATTCGGACAATCGATGGAAGCTACGGTGCTGGAAACACGGTTGGATATATATGTAAAGGCTTTACTTTGTGAATCATCCATCCAATTGATAAGTCGGTCGCCCTTGAAAACACCAACTCCAGTAAAAAAATATTTAACATGTTGGGGCGACTTTGTCACATTATCAATAGTTAGACCTTTTTCTACGTTTGTCAGTCGAATACCGGTGAGAACCGGTTCAATGCCATCCTCTGTAAATTTCTCTAAAATATCTTTCACATTGACCGCGGAAGTTGGAGCCCATGCTTTTTCAGAAAGCCTTAATGCCTTATACATATCCATTGCAGGCAAGATCTCGGTTGGAGCTACAAAAGTAACGGCCTCCTTTGCCGAGTTTCCTCTGACAACGGCCAAATAGAAATCAGGTCGAACTTCATGATCACGGAACAGAAAGTCCAGCGGCTCCTTGATTCCTTTTTTTGCCGTTTTCTCATCAAAAATGACAAACTTTAAGTGAGACATATACATTTTTCGGGACGATTCCGTTGTTAATTTTCGAATAGCTTCAAATATGGTATCGGCGCGCTTGGAAAAAACGATCGTTGGCGTCCGTTCCATGGGGGAATTCTGCGACATTTTCGATGGGTCAACCACTTGTAAACTGACTTCATATTGGTCATCAACGGCATCAATGCCCAGAGCCATCACGACGGAAATTGCACTCAATTCCTTACTGTTCCAGCAACCCGTAAGAAACACCATTAGCCAGA
The DNA here is from genome assembly GCF_054602585.1 of Paenibacillus sp. SEL3. Lineage (NCBI taxonomy): Bacteria > Bacillati > Bacillota > Bacilli > Caryophanales > Paenibacillaceae > Paenibacillus > Paenibacillus sp. SEL3. The sequence continues at coordinate 5,786,038 of NZ_CM137725.1, forward strand.
TGCACATAAACAGTAATAAAATGGTGGATCGATACGAGTTCATGATGGTTTACTCCTTTAGTTTTTATGATGTTTTTTAGTTCTATATGGAAAACGCAATATGGCGTCCCTCTGCTCCGACGATTTGTAATTGGCAAAGGGGCTCAAATACGGTACACCGAATGAATGAAGCCCATTCAGATGTACAAAGAGCATGAGAATACCAACAGTCAATCCGTACACACCAAACATAGCGGCTATGCCTATGAAAGCGAAACGTAATATCCGGATTGGAATAGCAAAAGTGTACGAGGGAATGACAAAGCTCGAAATGGCAGTTATTGCAACAACAATGACCATAACAGCCGAAACGATGTTTGCTTCTACAGCTGCTTGGCCGATCACTATTGACCCGACAATAGAAACGGCTTGACCGACCGTCCGTGGCATACGAAGACCTGCCTCCCTCAGAATTTCAAAAACCACTTCCATGATCATCGCCTCAATAAATGCTGGAAACGGTACTCCTTCACGTTGCGCGGATAAGCTTAATAACAAAACGGTTGGAATCATATCCTGATGGAATGTCGTTAATGCGACATAAATGGCCGGAGCCAACATACAGATTGCCAGGCAAATGTACCTTAATATTCGAATGATACTACTGTAAACAAAGGATTGATAATAGTCTTCTGCGGATTGAAGGAAATCTGCAAACACCGCAGGTGCAAGGATGGCGAAGGGAGATCCATCCACAAATATCGCTATTTTCCCCTCCATAATTCCTGCTGCAATAGAGTCTGGGCGATCAGAATTATAAAAGAGCGGAAATATCGTGAATTGTTTATCTTCATGGAGACATTCTTCCAAATATTCGCTTTCAAGCACGCCTTCCACATGCATGTTCTTTAACTTGGATATCATGTCCTGCACCTTTTTTGGGTCAGCGATCCCATGTAAATACATGACCGATATATCGGTCTTAGTTTTTTTGCCAACTTTTAGGGTAGTTAGACGTACTCTTGTATCCTTCACCCTTCGACGAACCATAGTCGTATTCGTACGTAAAGTTTCTGTAAACGCTTCTTGCGGACCTCTGACCACTGGCTGTGTCTTCGAGTCCGAAATGCTGCGTTCTTCCCATCCAGGCAAAGAAATGATCAATCCTTCATCCATATCGTTCAGGAGTAGGAGAAGACCACCGGAGAGGATCTGTTCCAAGGCATCTTCAAAGTTTTGAGTAAAGTTTGCTTCACCAATGTCCAAAATTGCGTTTTTCAATAACGGTAAAGTGATCTCGTCAGAGGAGACACGATCATGCAACGGACGGATCACGTTATCCTGTACCTTTTGCATGTCAGTCATGCCGTCCAAATAAAAAAGAGCAGCGTGTTTATGGCCAGTCGTGATCTCACGAACAACAAAATCCGAACTGTTTCCCATGAAGTCACAAATGAGATCAATATTCTGGCATAATTGTCTTGAAAATTTGGTATGTAACTTCATTTTCACCCTCCTCAGATACGTAGTATTAACAATAATCCAAAATAATACCACAATAATCCATAATTGCGTTGTTGTCGGTAAGGTCAATGACATCTTCAACGGTGGAGGATAAAGGCTATTCTCTTTCTTTGAAGGCTTGGTATGATGAGGAAAAGCAAAAATGATGGGAGAACGTGACTACGAAGGATACAATACCTGCAATAACATACTATATGCTATTTATCTTAAGATGTAATATTTCATGAGAATACGCTAAAAGGAGTTTTCCTTATGAATATTACATCAGTTTTAATTTATTGTTTTATTGCTACCTTCACACCAGGCCCTACCAATATCGTCATATTATCCACAGTGCATCATTTTGGAGCAAAAAAGGCAATGAAATATACGTTTGGAGCATTTGAGTATATGTCACATCTAAAGTGAGGAGGAGGGAGTATGTTTAAATAGGCTACAGATGACTATCCTTTTTTGGAATAGTTTACTTGTGTAGTATAATACTTTTGAAGGATATTCTTTTCTATCAATTCATTTAAACATCCAAATAGAGAGGTATTTGATCATGCTATTCATTACAAAAAAAACGATCAATAAGCTAGCAGAACCTTATAGAGAATCTGACATGCTTATCTGCTATTCAACTCCACAAAGCTTTTCGGCATATACAAGTCGAGCCATATTACTCTTAAATAATGATAGGATTATTATCCTTTTCCTCAATCTATTTTCCACAAAAGTAGTACAAAAAGTTGAATATGAAGTTGCTGATTTACAAGAACAAAAATATCATTCTGGACACCTGTCTTCTGCAATATGGTCATTTAAAATCAAAGGCCAGCATTGTAGGTTTAGGATAATCAAAAAAATTCTTACTCTTGGCTCTATGCAAAGAGATTTTCTGAATTTCTTGCAACAAAATAATTTAAACTAGCGACCGAGTAGATCGGTAATTTCTGTCTGCCTAAGGCGGGGCACCGTAAGTACTTTATGGGGATAAGTGATGAAGGTAATATTCGGTGTTTTTTTGTTATATATCATTGAGGGGAGGAATTCTACATGAACGAACAACTCATAAAAAGCGATGGAATAGAAATCTGTAGTGAGAGTTTCGGCGAGCAAGTTAACCCGGCAATATTACTGATTATGGGGGCTCAATCCTCATTGGTCTGGTGGGAGCAAGAATTTTGTCAGCGTTTAGCTGAGACAGGTCGCTTTGTCATTCGCTATGATAACCGAGATGTTGGACGTTCTACAACCTATGGACCTGGTCAACCGGACTATACCTTCGAAGACATGGCAGATGATGCGATTCGAGTATTAGATGCTTATAAGATTGAGCAAGCGCATATCGTAGGGATGTCTATGGGCGGTATGCTGACTCAGTTGATAGCTCTACGACATCCAGACAGAGTATTAACCGTGACTCTTTTAGCAACGTCAAATTTTGCTTCCGATCTTCCACCGATGGAGAAAAAGGTTATGGACTATTTCTCGAATATGGGAGCAATAGATTGGTCGAACGAACAATCGGTGGTCGATTTTGTGGTGGGTAGATCAAGAATTTTAGTCGGTTCAAAGCATCCTTTCAATGAGAAAAAGGTTTATCAATTAGCAAAAGAAGAATGGAAAAGAAGCAACAATATGGCCAGTATGAATAATCACGCTATGCTGTCAGGCGGAGAATCCTATTTGGCTAGAACAGGGGAAATAAACGTTCCTACACTGGTTATACACGGTACTGAAGATTCGATTATCCCTTATGAACACGGAATAAATCTTGCTAACGCAATTCCGCGTGCGGTTTTACTGACATTGGAAGGTGCCGGGCATGAGCTTCACTATGACGACTGGGATTTAATAATCGATTCTATCTCAAAACACACTTCGATACTCAATTAGGTCAGCTGATGTGTAGGATAGCTGAATAAAGCCGTTTACGAGAGAAGCAATCTTCCTGAATAAAAAGGCAATCTCCTTTTTTAAGGGGATTGCCTTTTGCTATTTGTATGCCCTTATTTTCATGAAGACTGGGCAAGTCTCAAGTCTCAAGTCTCAAGTCTCAGGCACAAGTATCCCAAAGCTCCATCAATTTAGTTATGGCTGTATCAATGTTGTCTAGGGACACACCATCTCTGGCTTCCGTAGATATACCTTCCAGAAAGGTAACGAATAGTGTGGTTAACATGCTAACATTTGTGGATTCTTGAAGTTCTCCATTCTTGGTAGCTCGCTCAATACGAGCATAGAACTTGTTCCTAGTCACTGCTCTTTGCCTGATCAATAGTTCTCGAATATGAGTGTTTTCTGGGGAACATGTATTTGCAGAGAATATGACTAAACAACCCAAGGGATGGGTCTGCTCAGTCTGCATGATTGCTGAACTTCTTAAGGCTAATTCAATAGCTGTGCGCGATGAAAGTGAATAGTTTGTAAGGCTTGTCGATACTTGTCCGTATGTAGCCAAATACCGGTCCAGCGCTTCTTTGAATAATGCGTCTTTTGATTCAAAAGCTGCATAAAAGCTGGCTGAGGAGATGCCGCCCATCGCCTTTTTGAGTTGAGCCAAAGAGGTTGATTCAAATCCATGCTCCCAAAACAACATCATAGCTTGGGAGATCGCTTCGTCGCGACAGAATTTACGTGGTCTTCCGGTTCTAACCATGGAGTCGCCTCCTTATATCTTGTACTTATATACTAATCGATCCAAAAGTAATTGACAAGACAGAGAGGTATCTTTAAAATGTGGATTGATCGATCCATAAGTAAAATAAAAGGAGAGCAAATCATTGGCATATATGCTTGATTTTTCGCTTGAACTTGTTTTGAAATCGATTTTAAGGAGCTGCGCTAATGTCCAGCAATAACTCTTCTACTACTGTAAAGATTGCTTCTTCCGCCTCCTCTGAGCGCTTTCCCTGGCTTGGTCTGCTTGCTTTGGCTATGACAGGATTCATCTGTATTATGACGGAAACGATTCCGGCTGGTTTGCTTCCGCAAATAAGCAAGGGACTTTATATTTCAGAGGCAATGGCGGGTCAACTGGTCACTGTCTATGCCATCGGTTCCCTAGTGGCTGCCATCCCTGTAGCTATAGTTACCCGCCAATGGCGGAGGCGTCCGCTGTTACTTCTGGCTATTTGCGGGTTCCTGGTTTTTAACAGTGTCACCGCGATTTCTTCCAGCTACATACTGACGCTGGCTGCCCGTCTACTGGCAGGAGTTTCGGCTGGAGTTCTATGGGGGATGATCGGCGGTTACGCTCTCCGCATGGTATCTGCTACATTGAAGGGGAGGGGGATGGCCGTTGCCATGGTTGGAACGCCGATCGCCTTGGCTATTGGTGTCCCAGCGGGGACGTTTCTGGGGAACCTTATGGGTTGGCGTTCTGTTTTTGGAATTATGTCACTACTGACAGTTATACTGATTGTGTGGGTGCTTTGGAAGGTGCCGGACTATCCGGGACAGTCCTCCGATAAGCAAACTTCGATCTATGCAGTCTTCCTTACACCGGGGATTCGGCCCATACTATTAGTTGTTCTGACCTGGATGACAGCCCATAATATTCTCTATACTTATATTGCTCCATTCCTTGCCTCCAATGGGATGGGTGAGAGAGTGGGTCTGGCGCTGGCTTTCTTTGGCATTGCTGCTCTCGTAGGTATATGGATAACTGGCGTATTCATCGACCGTTGGCTGCGTAAGCTTGTTTTGATTAGTCTTATTTCCTTCGTCTTAATTTCTATTGCCATGAGCTTTAGCAACTCCAATGTCCTTATGATCTATATCATTGTTACGGTATGGGGTTTAACTTTCGGTGGCGCAGCAACGCTGTTGCAAACGGCGCTTGCTCAGGCTGCAGGGGAGAGCAAAGTGGATATGGTTATGCCGATTAACACGACCGTATGGAATCTGGCTATCGCTGGCGGTGGGATGGCTGGGGGTATTTTACTTGAAACTTTTGGTGCGGGATCATTTTCATGGGCGTTATTCATACTCTTATTCCTTGCGCTTCTCGTGGCTTGGGGTGGCAAAAAGTATTCGTTCCCTCCAAACTAACCTAGTAATTAGTGAAGATTTTTTTTAAAATTTTCTTGTTATGACTTCTAACGTTAATGAGTAGAAGATATGAAGTCCAGCTTATTTTCCAAGAAAGGCTGACTTCGTCCAGCACTTGCCCATAGGTAACCGGATCGAATCTGGCGACCATACAGTGTTATCCACTATGTGTCGTGATTCTTTTTCACCGCGTTCACAATCGCTGTAAATCCTCTGGTCACATTTCAGATACTCGGCATTAGTCCTCAATTACTTTAGTGAAATATTCGCTAAAAATCAGTATTGATTTTTTACTGAGATATTCTTGTTTTTGAGGAACAAAATGCACTCTGTGTTCGAACTCAAAACCCTATCTATATCACGAAGGAGAAGATGAATATGAGTATCTTGGAGGATTTATATTACGGAAAATGGTACCCAAGCGAACGAACCAAACCTAAAAACCCTGAGCTTGAACTAGTCCATCAGAAAATATCCGCTTCTATGAAAGCATTAAAAACAAGATTGTCGGAACAAGATTACGAATTAATTGAAGAACTATCTGATTTAAATGATGTACTGATTTCTATATTATCTTCCTCAGATTATATTTCTGGATACAAAGCAGGAGCTCTGACGATGGTTGAAATATTTGATAGAAAAATCATTTAAATTAAGATAGATACTAGTACTTTAAATTTAAAAAAAGTGTATAGTTAAAAGGCTTTTTATTGTGATTAAGAGGCACCAACGTTTAATAAATATAAGTCATAGGTCATAGGGATTAAGTCTTCTAATTCATATAACAATTAGTAATAAAGATGGTTTTCCATAAATTTGAATAATGTTATTATGTCTTAATGAACTCAACCGAGGTAAATTATGACAACAATTAAAGTGACACCTGAACAACTTATAACTGTCTCTAAGAAATTTGAGCTTGCGCAGCAAACGGCGATGCAAATGAATAGTCAGTTATCGCAGCAAATTTCGTTTATGGAACGATTTTGGGAGGGGATAACAAAGGAGCAATTCTATTATAGTTTCCAAACATCTCAGAAGAATATGGCTGACTTTGTTACACTAACAGATTCGATTGCTAGAGAACTACGGCAGCATGCAAATAAATTTAGATTAGCAGATATGATGGAGGATGGGAATCTAGACCCAGGTTGCTTGCCACCTCCACCGAATACTTGCGCAGTTCCTGTTGCAGATACACGAAATGCGCTCCAGAAATCGGCGGATAGCTTAACGGAGCTTGGTCAGGATTTTGTAGCAGCTAATTCAGAACGATATGAGAAAAAATTTGATTCAGTATGGAGCTTCCTAGATTATATGTCGTACGGCATTCCGAAGGGAATGTATCAAGGGTACATGGAACGGGCAGCTAAACAAAACGATTCATGGAATGATATGCTCAATTTCGGTACATTTGGTGTAACGGGCATGATTCAGGGAGCATTTAATCCCACAAATGCATGGTCAAAAGAACACTGGGCTAATATGATCGGTACAGCAGGATTATTTGGAGGAGTTAGTTCAGTAATCAAACCTAAGATTAGTTTGAAATCATCGGTTAAGTATGAGGGCGCAGTGGACTTACGACAAATTTCTTCGGACGGTTTGCGTAATGAATTGCCATTAACAGATGTCCAGAAAACGGAGATTATTCAGTATACTAAATCGTTGGATTTTCCCGAAGATAATATAATAATGAGTAGACCTGGTTTTTATGATGAGTGGAATACAGGTATGATGTACGATAGATTTATTATAAATACAGATGTATTACCAGCAGAGCATACAGGAGTTGGAACCTTAAGTGCTAACTCACGTGTGTCAGCCAAGGCAACGATTGCACATGAAATTGTGGGACACTATGAGGCATATAAGGCAGGGAGAGCATTTGAATTATATGATGTTGCTCCAGATGCATTTAAAAGAAATTTTGCTCTAGATGAAGCCCAAGCTAGTATAAGAGCTGCAAGGTTCGCTCCCGATTTAACATCAATAGAAAGGATGACGCTACTGAGGGATGCCATAACCCGATTAAAAAGTGCTGATTTGCGTATAGGTGATGTTAAGGGAGAACTTTATATTGAAGAACGATAAAGGGGTAACGTTTAAAATGGAAAAAATAATGGATGTTAGTTTAACTTTTGAGTCAAAAGATGAAGGTACAATTATAGTAGGAACAAACAAAGGATTAGACCATTTAACCTACCCAGAAATAAAAAAAATCATAGGTGATAAAATTCTTATTAAAAATGCAAATCAAATTGAGACGGTATTAAGCGTTAGCTCTGTTCAAATTTCAACTTCAATGGCTGAAAGGAAAAATATTGGAATATGCATTGGCAAGTTAGCATCTCCTGATCTTGTTCAAGTTGGGGCGAGTATTTACAGTTTGGAACATTAATTAATATCAGTTTAAAGGTGGAATAAAATGAATATATTTAAAAAATTGAAGAAGGAAAATGTTCAATAGATGAGTTAGAAAATTTGCTAGAAGAAAAGAACCCCATAGTTTTATATCATGCAATGACACATATCGGAAAAGAAGGTATTCGTACAGAGGAAATATTTAAAAAATTAAATGGATTATCTTTAAAAAGGGAACATCAAGATAAGCTGATAGGTCATTATAAAGTAGGAGACTTAGCAATAGCTACTATGATAAAACTTGGAGAAAAAGAAGATGAGATGACTGGGTTTAAGATATTAGACGAATTTGAAAAAAAGATGGTTTTCCGTTTATGTGAAGAAATCGAATGGTAATGCCTCCTGTTCGTCTGAATGCACTTAATTCAAAACTTATTTCACCTCGAACCATGAGGAGAAATAAGTTTTTTTCATATCTAATGGAGGTGGACCAAATGAATAGAATACTTATTCAAGCTGTAGAGCGTTTGTATTCAATTCATTTTGAAAGTTTAGGTGTGTTGTTGAGGTCCAGAAGGCAAAAAGCAAACATCGTAGGTTTAGACAGGTAAAGACAATCGTTATCGATGCTAGTGCGCTTGGACTCCGTAACAATCCGTTTAATATTAAACCCAATTTCATTGAACACCTAAATATCCTTGATCTAAAAATGTTAGTGAAAACAGTTTGGCTTGGATCGTTGAATATGGTTACTGTTACGCATATCCGCGACTAAAAGAAAAGGATCGGGCATTAATGAGAGGGGATAAATGTTATTTATAGATTGAAGTTTGAATTGTAAGATAACTCATGGTTGATGGCTATTCTGGTTAGAACTAGTCGCATAAAATGGCATGAATATAAGCTTCGCAACAGCCTGGAATTATTAGCATACTCCACAAGTTGCAAAGCTGTCGCCCAATTTGAACGGTCTGTTAAAGGACAGAAGCCGACACTTCTTGTTGTCGATCTTGGCATTTCTCCCCGGCAACGATTAGAATCGCATGCTTTGCTCTCCCCGGAAGGATAAAGCCTTGGCGAACCATGCAGGAATGATGCCCAATAGTATCGATCACTTGTTCCAAAGTGGCGTTTATGGTATTATATTCCTGGGTATCGTTTTCCCGACTGTGTAGCCTAAAATTCGCTTCAACGCTTACTAACGACATAATATTCCTTTGTAATTGTGTAAAAGCTTTCAAGTTCAACTCTAAAGTTAAAGTTTTCAATCGGTACGTGTAATGAAAAAGAAGGGAGGGGAATTTGGGAATACGATCGGTAGTTCGTTAATATACAGGGTTGCCTATGAACCAGACACTATATTTGAGCACCTTGAACTTTGGGGATTGACATTTGTGCACAAACAGCTCGAAGAGCACCATCTTGCATGAAGACGACTGTTATGGCTTGCCATCGGTGAATTAAGGCGCTGATATCCAAAAGAATGCCTGGAACCCGTGCAACGCAGTTTGCTGTATGTATCGTAACCAAGGTAATTATAAAAAGCTATTAACTGAAATTTATTGGGCGAAAATAAAAATGATGAACTGGCTAATTCGGCTTGATTCGAGTCTCCACCGTAAAATGAAAGCGATTACAAATTTAGAGGGGAGGCTATAATATCTGCTGAAAATGTTACAAGTCCAAGTTTCGGAGCACCAACCTTCAAATAGGATACAAAATTACTAATTAAATCTATGTATAGGCAATTTGTAAACTTTTAATAGACATAATATATAAAAATGGAGGAATATGTTTATGATTAAAAAATTTTCGGTGTTTTTATTAGCTTTTACATTATTGCTGAGTTGTTTACCAATGGTACCTGTATATGCTGCTAACAATGCAATTGCAAAGCTTCCAGGGAATTCGAATCCTCTTATGGACCATAAATTGGGCGCTGATCCCTATGCGTTGGTCTATGATGGAAGAGTCTATATCTATATGTCCAGTGATACGTATGTGTATAACAATGACGGCTCGATTAAAGACAATGACTTCAGCGGACTGGATCGCATCCAGGTCATCTCTTCCGCTGACATGGTGAACTGGACGGATCACGGTGCCATTCCGGTTGCCGGTGCGAACAACAAGAACAACGGCAGAGGCATTGCCAAGTGGGCCGGCAACTCCTGGGCTCCGGCCATTGCGCAAAAAAAAATCAATGGCAAAGATAAATTCTTTCTCTATTTTGCCAATGGTGGAGCCGGCATTGGCGTTCTGACCGCAGACACGCCGATCGGCCCTTGGACAGACCCCCTGGGCAGAGCTCTTGTGACACATAATACGCCGGGAATGGCTGGTGTAACCTGGCTTTTTGATCCGGCTGTGCTGGTGGATGATGATGGCACAGGGTACTTGTATAGCGGCGGCGGCATTCCGAACGAATCCGATCCGGCCTCCATTGCGAATCCGAAAACTGCCAGAGTCATCAAATTGGGCGCAGATATGACCAGCGTTATTGGGAGCGCTACCACCATTGATGCCCCGTACCTGTTTGAAGATTCGGGCCTTCATAAGTATAACGGAAAGTACTACTATTCCTACTGTATCAACTTTGCCGGGACACACCCGCCACAGTACCCTGCAGGTGAAATTGGCTACATGGTCAGCGACAGCCCGATGGGTCCCTTTACTTATAAAGGGCATTTCCTGAAAAATCCGTATACGTTCTTCGGTGTGGGCGGCAACAACCATCACGCTGTATTTAACTTTAAGAATGAATGGTATGTGGTGTACCATGCCCAGACGGTCAGCAAGGCTCAAATTGGAGCTGGGAAAGGCTATCGCTCCCCGCATATTAATAAGCTGACGCATAATGGAGATGGAAGTATCGCTGAAGTGCAGGGGAATATGACAGGAATCGCTCAGTTCTCCAATCTGAATCCGTATACCAGAGTGGAAGCAGAGTCCATGGCGTGGCAAGCGGGAGTCACAACCGAGCCTACTCAAGCCAGCGGCGGTCCCATTAGTAATCTGAATGTGACAAACGTACACAATGGAGATTGGATCGCTGTAGGAAATGCCGACTTTGGTAGCGGTGGAGCCAAGACGTTTAAAGCAAACATAGCGTCCAATGCAGGCGGTAAAATAGAAATACGTCTGGACAGTGCAACGGGTCCTCTGGTTGGAACTCTTAATGTCAGTTCTACTGGAGGAACACAGACCTGGAAGGAAGTCGAAACCACTGTAAGCAATGCAACAGGAGTCCACAAGGTTTTCTTAGTGTTTACCGGAACAGGGACTGGTAACTTATTTAATATTGATTACTGGCAGTTTACACCCAATACTACTGGAACAAGGGTTGAAGCTGAGGATATGACTCTCGGTGGTACTTACGCTGGGAAGATCAGTTCTCCTTTCAATGGGGTCGCTTTATACGCCAATGATGATTATAGTGCATACACTCAGTATTTTGCCAACTCTATTCATAGTATTTCAGTCAGGGGTGCTTCGAATAACTCCAGTACCGCCAGAGTAGACTTGCAAATAGGAGGAACCACAGTTGGCTCCTTTTATTTTACGGGAACTACGCCGACGGTCCAAACCTTGTCTAATATCACCCATGTAACCGGAAATCAAGAGGTCAGACTGATCGTAACCACCGATAACGGGACTTGGGATGCCTATGTGGATTATTTACAATTTAATTAACTAAAACTAAAAGCTTTTGAACCTATCAAAGATTAGGGGCGATTCTAATATGTATAGGAGGATAAGTGTGCTTTTATTAGTTTTACCATTATTCATGAGTATGATGTCCAATACTTCTGTATTTGCAGCTACTACTTTTACAAACCCGTTTATACATGCTGATTCTCCAGACAACGATGTTATCAGGGTAGGTAATACTTTTTATATGACTAGCACGACCATGCACATGAATCCTGGAGTTCCGATCATGAAATCTTATGATCTCGTCAATTGGGAAATCGTAAATTATGTTTACGATACGTATGCCAACAATGACGCACAAAATCTTAACAACGGGCAGAACGAATATGGAAAAGGCTCGTGGGCAAGCAGCCTTAGATATTATAACGGCATCTACTATGTGTCCTTTGGCTCCAATTCTACCGGCAAAACATACATCTATCAAACCAGCAATATAGAAACTGGTCCATGGACATCATCAGTGCTTGACAATTATTATCATGACGCATCGCTGCTGTTTGATAATGGACGTGTATTCTTGGTTTATGGCAGTGATAATATCAGCATTATTGAGCTTACTGCAGATGCAAAGGCTATCAAGCCAGGGGGACTTAATCAGGTGATTATTTCCGCTGCCAGTAATATTGCCGGTTCCAGCTTCATAGTCAAGGCTGAAGGCGCGCACATACAAAAGATCAAGGGAATGTACTATATATTTCTTATATGCTGGCCATCGGGAGGCAACCGCACACAATTAACCTATCGTGCAAGTAGCTTGACAGGACCCTATACAGGTCAGGTGTCATTGAATGATTCAGGTATTGCACAGGGGGGAATTGTTGATACTCCTTCTGGCTCCTGGTATGCTATGCTGTTTAAAGACAGCGGAGCAATTGGACGTATGCCGTATCTTGTTCCGGTTACATGGTTAAATAATTGGCCGGTATTCGGTGTTAACGGTAAGGTTCCTCTTACGATGGATGTTCCTGTTGAAGGTTATCCCGAAAAGAAGGTCTATGCGTCTGATGAGTTTTCATCTTCTCAAGCCTCCAGTCAGCTTATTGCAAACGGTGGATTTGAAAATGCCACCATAAGCCCGTGGACGAATAATAACACTGCATTTGTTGCAGCAACCACTACAGACTATTACATCGGCTCAAAAAGCTTGTTTGTCAGCGGTAGACAACAAACAGCTGCTGGTCCAAGACAAGTAATTACCGGAAAAGTAACAGCCGGCGGAATGTATAATTTTTCTGCAAAGGTTAAATACACTGAAGGTCCTGCCACTAAGCAATTTAATTTTGGTATTCAGAATGGTCCAAGTTACACAGGTATATCGATTCTTGGGTCCACCACGCTAACCAAGGGCCAATGGGGCACAATTCAAGGAACATATACACTTCCGGCAGATGCCGACCTCTCACAAACGTTTATTTTCATTGAGACACCCTACAGTTCAACCCCAGACCCAACAAGTGATTTGATGAATTTCTATGTGGACGATGTTTCGTTTACAGGAACCTCGTCTTCTGAAGCGACTCTTAAAAAGGAGTGGCAATGGAACCACAATCCTGACAATACTCATTGGTCCCTTACACAGCGTCCTGGATTTATGAGAATGACTACAGGGAAAGTGAGTAAAAGTATTCTGGATGCCAGAAATACGCTTACCCAAAGGACATTTGGACCGAAAAGTACAGGAATCATTGCAATGGAAACAAGCGGGATGAAGGACGGAGACTATTCCGGTCTTGCAGCTTTTCAGGCTAATTATGGATTTGTAGGCATAAAGATGAACGGGACCTCCAAATCCATTGTTATGGTGAATGCCAGCTCTGGAGCAATGACTGAAGTGGCAAGTGTCCCTTTCACCCAGAACAGAGTATATCTTAAGCTTATATGTGATTTTACAAATCAGATGGATAAAGCATATTTCTACTACAGTCTTAACGGCACAAATTGGACGGCTATAGGCAACACACTTCCGATGTCATATACAATCCCTCACTTTATGGGATACCGTTTTGCTTTGTTCAATTATGCTACTAAATCAACGGGTGGTTTTGTTGATTTTGATTATTTAAACTTGCAGTGACAAACAAGAGGGTTTGAAGCTGTGGACTTAACTCCCTGGATCTATCAGATGTTAAATAATGGAAATTAAGGGCCGATAGACATCTAAGTTCGTTTCTTGCGCTCCTTCAAGGTTCTTCGGTTCGAAAATCTAACCATGCTAGGCCGCATGAATTGAAAAGCTCAGAGGAAATTACGGACTTCTCCATTGAGATAACAGGGGGAAATGAATGGACTAAACCGACTCCATAATTGGAGTCGGTTTTTACTTGCCAATGGGATAACAACGATTGAAGCTATGGAACTACGATTTTTTGATGGGCATGTTGCGTATAAAAAAATATATATTTACAGTTGTTATAGGAACTTCTTCATTTCATTAAATGCTAACTCCCTGTGACCTGCTTGGCAGTGTTGCTCGCCACCTGTTTCTTTAGTAAATACTTTGGTTGTAATGGACGCAGCATTGATTAATTCTTGTTGGATTTGTGCGAGTCGGCTAATAGGTACGTATTGATCATCTTCTCCAGCTAGTAAAAGAACATCTTGATTAATGAATGCCCCAATGCCGTGCATCGTGTGCTTTTCGAAATTTTTAATGAGATCAAAAGGCGTTGCTTCACCGGTGTTTTCCATCCCTTTGGTAATCTTCCAATGCAAATCAATATTGTGAGTCATCATCTGTTCGAATAATGAATTCACTTGATCTACTTCATTACGTTCGACTAGCTGCACTATGCTTTGGTAAGTTTCTTCTGGCATTCCCATTTTTAAGGCATCTAAACCACAATAGAAAATGTTAAAAGCAACTACTTTATCGATTCTCTTTTCGAAGGCTGCCGCACGCATAGCTAAATATCCTCCCCAAGAAGCACCTACGAGACTTGCACGATCTAGTTTGAAATAATCAATCACCGTTGATATGGGCTTTTCCCAGTTGTGAATGAATTTTAGGCCGTTTTTTAATGCAGTTCCTTGGCCTGGACCATCAAATACAATAATATTGTAATTAATTCCCTTCATGAATTTCATCATTTTAAGCATCTCTTCCATGTAAGAATCATACCCACCAAAGACAAGTAATGTTTTCGTAGCTCCAGGCGTCAACAATTTTACAGCAGGAAGATAGGAATCTTCATATGGAATTTGGTAGGATTCATAATCAAAATCATGAAAGCCTTTAAAGAATGTTTCTCTATATTTTTGATACAATTTTTCTTTATTGGGGTCTGTGGTTGCAAGATAAAATTCTGCTGCTTGATAGTAGACTGAGGCTAAGTCATAGTCCTTGCTGTCTTCGCGTTTCTTTGCAAAATTGAGCCAAGCTTTATACCAGCTATGGGTGTCTTTTAATTTCGGAATCATTTTTTCCAAGTCAGCTTGTGCTCGATCATCTTCTTGATAATAATCATTGATAAAACGATTAATTTGAAGATTGAACTGTTCGTTATTGACATAGGATTTAAACATATATTTTCCTCCTTCAATTTGGGTATGTGCTTACTATAGAGTATAGTTACTACATAAAAAATAATTAGTATCGCATAATCTGTAGGATATCTTACACGGTATATATGAAGTGTTCGAAAACTTACACATAAGGAGCAAGTGGTTAAATGAATGAAGTATCAGAATTTATAAAACAAAAATAGCTATTGAGCGAGCTTTCATTGAATTACTCCAACAACATGATTTTAAAGATATTACGATCAAAAAAGTTTGTGATCAAGCTCTTATTGGACGTTCTACCTTTTATAGTCATTATTTGGATAAGTACGACTTGCTAGAAAAGATAGTTAAACAGTATGCTTCTGATTTTAAAGTTGAAATTGAAAGCGTTTTGATTCCATGGAAGATGGCAAGGTGGCAAACGCCATAGAACTTGTAACCGATCAAATGATTAAAAATAAGATGGAAATTTCAACATTGTTAACCGTTCATGAAATATCCGCCGATTTACGTAAAGAATTTGAACAAATTTTGTTTCGGACTTGTTTAGATTATTTAAAGCAACAGAATTCTTCAACTTCGATCGCATTGGAGTATTTAGCTGAACTATATGCTGCTAACTCAATGACGTCTATTCAGTGGGTTTTGAAAAATGGCAAAGATACTAACATCATTCTTCTTTTAGATAAAATGCAAGAATACATTTTTAATCAGTTAAAGTCTGATCTATATACAAGTTAGCACGCGTGGAGTGATGTTTTTATGACTGATAAATCATCAATGGGTTGCAGAAATAAACTTTAAAGAAGGGGTTGAAGGGAGGAAACAGTAGGAGAATTGAAGCACTGGTTCAATTCTTCTACGCTAACAACATCGTTTCACGAAAAGGTAGCTTGCTGGAACTTTAACTTTATAATCCTTGGGTAAGTCCTAATATCTGATCATTCACATGTACATTACTTAATCCCCCGTGATAACAAACTACGGATGTAATGTCGAGATCTAAATACTTTTTCAATGAGAGACGAGCTGCACCCACATCCGGTGTGGTCGGGACATGAATCCCCCCCCAGAATCCCGTTTACACTGTACATCGAATCCCCGGCAATAAGAGTCTTACTTTGCCTTTCGAGGGATCTCAAGGTGACTATCTTTTAAAAGGGGGATATCCCCCTGAATATACGGCTTATCTAGTTCGTGTGCATAGACTTTGATATGATTGCCACACTCCTGCAAAATCTCAGGAAGACAACCTATATGATCGACATCCTGATGCGTCAAAATCACAGCTTTTAGTTGGCCGAACGACACGTCTTAGCTGAAGCATTTTCTACTCCCTGTGAAATTTCCATAATATCGGACTTCACGAACACGAATTTTTGTCACATTGCCGTGAACTGCATCACGTACATATTCCGTATATTGTGTTTGAGTCACAGAAATTGGTTTCGAGACACCAACAAGTAAATGCAACGTTGCATCATAGGTGTACGTTGTTGGTACACCCAACACGTCAACAGCGCTTGTGATACTACCATAGTCGTTATAAGTCTGTGATGTATTAACCACATACTTATTGGTATTTCCTGATTCATCCTTGGTTTTACGAGTCTTCCAATACCGCAAGATCGAATTACAAAATTGTTAGGTTGATGTAAGGCAAATCGATAGCTTAGGCCAGCCTGGCAGGATAAGATTAGAACAAACGAAAATAGAAATTTTTTGAAAGGAGAATCGAGATGAGGCTGTTTGAACTGTTGCTTTTATTGTCAAACATCGGCTTATTTGCATTAACCGTACTATTAAAAAAAGGACGGCGTAGAATTCCAGTATTCGTTGCAAGCGGGATTGCCACACTTTTACTGGTCATTCATTGGACGGTGGAAGGATACAGAGTTCAGCTATTTTTCCCATATTTCATAACGATCATTTTTTTAGCCATTTCAGGTTATAGCTCTTTTAAAAAAACCGGCCCCAAAAAAATCCCACGATTCATGTTGGGTTCAGCTTATACCGCTATAGCAATAATGCTGGTCGCAACAGCGGGTCTCATGTATGCTTTTCCTGTATTTAAACTACCTGAACCGACAGGCGAATTTAAGGTAGGAACGCAAACTTTTCATTTCGTGGATACAAATAGGGAAGAGATTTTCGACGAAGCCAGAGAGGGTAAGAGAGAATTGATGGTTCAGGTCTGGTATCCGGCTCAAGCTAGCACCGGCAAGTACGCTCCCTTTATTCCCGATACCCAGATTTTACGTTATATGGCCGCGAACTATGGCCTTCCCGAGTTTACGTTTCAACACCTGAAGTACGTATCCAGTCATGCTTATTCGGGGGCCGAAGTCTCTTCGGCACAGACTTCATACCCGCTGATCCTTGCGAATCCCGGCAACGGCTCTTCCAGGTTTCTTCACACGTCGCAAGCCGAAAATCTTGCGAGTCATGGATATATCGTGGCAGTGATCGACCATACCTACAATACATTTGCAACCGAGTTTCCGGACGGGCGAATCACGACCAGCACAACCAACAACTTATTCTCGCCCGACCATGATTACCAGACGAGTAGAGGAAATCGCAACAAGTTGGGAAAAGTTTTAACCGGCGATGTGGCGTTTGCGTTGGACCAATTCGAGCTCATCCAATCGGGGTTGATTCCAAGTCATCTAAAAGGGAGGATTGATCTCGGTCATGTCGGGACGTTCGGTCATTCCATCGGCGGAGCGACGGCCTATGACGCTTCTTATGATCCGCGAATCACGGCTGGAATAGACCTTGATGGAGGGCTTTATCGACTGCGTGACAGAGAGGGTCTACGAAAGCCGTTTTTGTTCATCAACTCGGAAAGCTATTTCGAAAAATTGAAAATGGTGATGGATAACCGGGTCTACACGGATGCAGAGCTTAACCGTATGGGATCAACAAGAGAGTGGGAGGATCAAGTAACGGAAGATAAAAAGTTGGAGCTTGAACGGATGCGCGAAACGGTCGACGAAGGAGGACAAGTCCTCTATATCGAAAATACGGAGCATTTGAATTTTACCGACGTACAGTTCATTTCTCCGATTTTCAAAATGCTGGGCATTACAGGAAAGATTGCGCCCGAAAGAGCGAACTCCGTTATCAATGCCTATATGCTGGATTTCTTCGATAGGTATCTGAAAAATCAAGGCGGAATCTTAATGAAAGGACCGGATAACCGCTTTCCGGAGGTGAAGTTCGTAACCTCGCTATTATAAATTACGGAACAGAGTACCGATTTTGATATGCTCCCCTTCAAGTAGACAGGTTTAATAAATAAACCGCTACTTGAAGGGGAGTTTTCCTTTGTCTAAGAAGAACGAATACAATGCGATTGAGAAACTAGCCATCATACAGGAGTTAAAAGCAGGGCAGAGCAGCCGTGTGGGAGTAGCAAAAAACATAACACAGCGTTACCACCTTAGTGAAGTGGCGACATCGCTATGAGTTGTACGGAATTGAGGGCTAAGGTTTCCTCCGGATAAGAAGATTTGTGGATGCTCACCACCACGTGTCTTCTGGTAATCGTAGATGACCGACGGGGCTACACCGCGTCCGGTGCGATACGTGCTACTACGTTTGTTTTAATGGCAGTTAAATTTCTTATTGATTTATAAAGACCGGCTTTATCTATATGAGAAAGTTATTTTTAAGAAAAAACCTTAAATATAGGTTGAATATGGATTTTGTTTCCATTATACTCCTGCTTGAGCGGTATACCTTTTCAATCGTCTATCTACGATTCTAATTTATGAGCTGTCCAAGAAGAAAAATATAAAGAGAGGTGATCCCCGTTTCAATCGTCAATACCGCTTGAAGGCTTATTTTCCTGAAGTGTCTAAGAACTTGGATTATTATTATTGAGGAGGGAACTAATGCTAAGAAAAGGATTATGTGCGGTTGCGCTGCTCAGTCTCCTAACCGTTCTGCTTCCAGCAATGCATACAAGCGCAGCACCGAACTCGAATCTTGTGTGGAGCGACGAATTTAATGGAACTTCGTTAAATCGGTCCAATTGGACCCCTGAAATCGGTACCGGAAGCGGCGGATGGGGAAACAATGAACTGCAGTACTATACCAACCGTGCGCAGAATTTGCAGGTTACTGGAGGCAATCTGGTGATTACGGCACAAAAAGAAGCTTACGGCGGAATGAATTACACCTCTGCCCGGATCAAAACTCAAGACTTGAAAAAATTCACTTATGGGAAAGTGGAAGCGCGCATCAAGTTACCATCCGGTCAAGGGATATGGCCGGCTTTCTGGATGTTAGGCAGAAACATCAGCTCGGTAGGTTGGCCGAAATGCGGAGAAATCGACATTATGGAACGTGTAAACAACAATCCTTCTGTGAACGGTACTGTGCATTGGGATGCGGGAGGACACGCTGACTTCGGGCGAGTATCGGGCAATCTGGATTTTTCCCAATACCATGTGTACAGCATCGAGTGGGACTCCAAGTATATCCGCTGGTTTGTCGACGGGCAGCAGTTCAATGAATTTTATATAGAGAACGGAACCGGGAACACCGAAGAATTTCAGCAGCCGTTCTTTATTCTCCTGAACCTAGCGGTCGGCGGAAACTGGCCTGGTGCTCCCAATAACTCGACGCAGTTCCCGTCCCAAATGCTAGTCGATTACGTGCGTGTCTATCAATAAAGTGTGGGCATTAGATACAATTCATATGAACATTATAAAAGCAACCCCGGTCATTTACGGGGTTGCTTCAATTCGCTATAAATTAACTCGCCACTAAGTCCTAATATCTGATCATTCACATGTACATTACTTAGTCCCCCGTGATAACAAACTACGGATGCAATATCGAGATCTAAATACTTTTTCAATGAGAGACGAGCTGCATCCATATCCGGTGTGGTCGGAACATGAATTCCCCCGAGAACCCCGCTACACTGTACATCGAATCCCCGGCTATAAGAGTCTTACTTTGCCTTAAATAAAGACTGATATGACCAGGTGTATGCCCAGGCGTATGGATGACGCTAATCCTGCCGCAAAACGGCAGTTCCTGACCATCTATAAGGTATCGTCCACTTTGCCCTTCGGGCGATGCACAAGGTGACTATCTTTAAAAAGTGGGAGTTCTCCCTGAATATACGGCTTATCCAGTTCGTGTGCATAGACTAGACTTTAATATGATCGCCACACTCCTGCAAAATCTCAGGAAGACAACCTATATGATCGACATCATGATGCATCAAAATCACAGCTTTTAGTTTGTCGAACGATACGTCTTAGCTGAAGCATTTCTACTCCATGTAAAATTTACATAATATAGGGCCTCCGTACAATGTAATTGACACCCATACTAAAATAGGTTCAAGGGGCGAATCCAACTCTATGGCGTTGCCGTTCCTTAATGTCAATGGATACAGTGCGAATAGATGTGATAGGAATAACAAGCGTTTGATATTGCGTAAGATATTTAACGAACTTGTCGTCAATCTGATCCAATATCCCGTCGCATACATTTGCCCCATCTATAAAATGAATAGTTACTTCCTTACCTTGTAAACTTGCTAACATGATATCACCTCATATTTTCTTAAAGTTTCTTGCGGATCATTAGGGTTTGAGCATACTCTATAAAGAAGTGATCACCTGATCAATAACACCATATTCCAGTGCCTCCTGAGCGGACATGTAAAAATCCCGGTCCATATCTTTTTCGACTTTTTCAAAAGATTGTCCGGTCCGTTCAGCTGTGATACGGGTTGCCTTTTCACGAGTCCATAAAATTCGTTTTGCGCTGATCGCAATATCGCTGGCCTGACCTTGTGCGCCGCCGTGCGGCTGATGGATCATGATTTCACTGTTCGGCAACGCCGAACGTTTCCCTTTGGCGCCCGCTAGCAACAGGATCGCGCCAAACGAAGCAGCGAATCCCGTACATATCGTGTGTACATCAGGTTTGATGTACTGCATCGTATCATAGATGGCAAATCCTGCGGAAGTAGAGCCACCCGGGCTGTTGATATACATGTAAATTTCTTTTTCCGGATCTTCTGCCGCCAGGAACAATAATTGAGCAATAATACTGTTAGCCAAATGATCATCGATGGCTGCCCCGACAAACACAATACGATCCTTTAATAGTCTGGAATAGATATCGTACGATCTTTCACCTTGAGCAGTTTGCTCAACAACATAAGGAACATAAACACTCATTTTGATACCCCCAATTTCCTGTTTTCAGTTGATTTCTCCTTGTAAACGAACCGAGGCCGTAAAAAGATACGGAGGTTTCAATGGGAAAACGATTTGCGTAAATGGTGTAACTTTTACAACCACTTGTTCGTTTACATTGGAGGTAACAAAGGCTTTGCTCTAGGAAAGGGCAGAATAAGACCGTGGAGGAGAGGACCTATGCGCATAGATGATTCTATACAAATGACAGATAATACAATAAACATCGAGAACTTGGAGGAATTACAGGCAGTCCTGAAGCGTTACTGTCTGTCGCTTACGAAATCAAATTGGGATGCGGAAGAATTGGCTCAGGATACTTGGGTAAAAGCATTAGGAAAGTTAAACAATTTCGAACATACAAACCCCAAAGCGCTTTTGCTGCGGATTGCGAAGAACACCTGGATTGATGAGATACGGAGAAAAGCAGTCTACAGTCGGGTATTGAATAGAGAACAAGCGAAAGTAACTGTGCCGGATCATGGAACTTTTGAAATTGAGATAGCGTTGCAGTCCTTAATGAATCATCTATCACCGCTTCAGAGAACTGTCTTTTTGCTGCGAGATGTGTTCGCATTTTCGATTCGTGAGACATCCGACATGCTCAAAACAACGGAGGGAGCGGTAAAAGTTGCACTCCACCGGGCACGAAAATCGCTTGAAGCAGTCAAGGAGGATCTCCTCAAAGGAGAGTTATCCTTACCGGAAAGTGAAAACTCGAAAACTTTTCTGAGAGCGTTGACAGCGGCATATCATAGGGGGGATATTGCAACATTGGTTATGCTCTCCCATCAGGATGTAATGGAGCCGGACGTGGTAATCGGAATCGTTAATCATAAGCTGCACCGGAGTCTCGCTTCAGTAAAACAAACGGATTCCCATACCATGAGTATGATAGCGGCGTAGTTTGCGAAGAGAAATGTGGAACTCATCATAGTGGTTATTTCTGATAAAACATGTTCCCGGTCATTCCAATTTATAGCTCTTATCTGGGATTAAAATGAAGTATATTAAAGAAGATAGCGGAAGGGGAAGGTTCAAATAGGTGAATTAGAAAATTTGTTAGAAGATAATAACCCCATAGTCTTATATCATGCAATGACACAGATAGGAAAAGAAGGCTTCCGTACAGAATAAATGATAAAAAAATTAAGTGAATTATCATTAAAAAGGGAACCTCAAGATAAACTATTAGGTTATTATAAGGTGGGAGACCTAGCAATAGCGACTTTGATAAAACTTGGAGAAAAGAAAGAAGAAATATCTGGATTTAGAACTTTAGATGAATTTGAAAAAAAGATGGTTTTCCGATTATTTGAAGAAGTTGAATGGTGAGAATTCCTGTTCATCTGGATGAAAGCTTTAAATAAACTTATTTCAACTCGAACCATGAGGAGAAATAGGTTTATTCGTATCTAATGGGGATACACCAAATGAAAAGGATACGTAATCAATCGATGCATGGGACAAGCACATTGCGAATTAAAGCAACTACCTGAACGAAATGAGTGTAATATTTCAAACTGTATTTCTATTGATAACGATGCAAGAAGCCATCAACTAGTTTGGCGTTTGTCATCTGAATTACAGACTGATCTTCGAGTTCCTCGGCCATATCATCATCCGTCATGGACACGAAAAAAATAATATCTTCTTTGGCTTGACCAAATTGATTGAAAAGCACGTCGTCTGTTTCCTTAACTACCTTGGCCATAATTTTTATCATTTCATCTTTATAATCAAGCACATTGTCAGTTGCATATAGAAATTTGCTAATATGATTCAAGTGTGTTGCATCGCCATATTGATATTCGCAAAATCCCCATCTATAATAATTTTCATCTTCCTTGCTGTCGCACAGGCCTTCGGCTTTCATGTTTGTGATATGTCTAACAAGGGATTCTTCTGTATTAACAGCTAGAAACAAGGTGACAAAATCGCTGTCTGTGCCAAAAGCACAGGCGTAAACCTTCTCATTCTTCACTTCTTTCAGTATGCTTTTAAGATCATCCAAAAATCCTGCCCTAAATCTTTCCTCAAATTCATTCAAAAAATTGTTCATCTGGTTCATATGCTCCTTTATGAGTCTTATGCTTGATTATACATTATCATTCTTGGCACGACTCGTGTAGCCTACCATGCTCAGCCAATAGCAAGATTTGCAATGAAAAAAATAAACGCAAGACAGGCTAGCTAAGCAGAAAGTGTAAATCCGTAACATCTAGAAGCCGCTCTTAGGATAACGGGGACTCCTGTTCAGCTGGATAAATGCACTTAATTTCAAATTTTTATTCGGAAGCTAAGTTAGAAAGTGTGTCTCACACTCTGGAAAAAGTATTGGGGAGTCGGTTATGGATGGTAAAAAATTTGTTCTTATGCTTTTACTTTTCTGCTTGTTGGGCATTGTAGGGCTAGTGGCATTAATCTACGGATTTATGTGGTTCGTATTCATGATTAGTATTTAAAATCAGCTATCTAACAGCTCAATTTTTAATCGCTTGCTTTTTGCTGATATCATTTAGCTGGTCCCAGGTGAGCAGAAGTTATGCTATACTTGCGAGGTAAAAGGGGGTGCCTACTGATGGAGAATCTGTTAGGATTGTCTGTGACTTCTTACACTCATGCAAAGCCAATTATTAAGAAAGCGTTACTTTGTATGGGGCGAAACAATTTTTAACGCTGAATAAGCTTTTTAATATTTTTGGCTTTGCACCTTATTTTAAAAAATCAAAATAAGGGGCGAGTAAAATTGAGATATACGAATGCTTCCAAAGTTTTACCTCAAGAATTAATTATAGAAATCCAAAAATATGTTCAAGGAGAGAATCTGTATATTCCTAAGCCAAAAACGGAATATATGGATTGGGGAAGCTTGAGTGGCGGGAGATGGTTGCTAGAACAGCGAAATGCCGCAATCAGAAATGCTTTTCAAAATAGAAGCAGTATCGAGCAATTAGCTAATGAGTTTTTCCTCTCTACCGAAACCATTAAGAAAATTGTTTATTCACATAAAAAGTAGATGGACATAACGTGATAGCTTAAGACGCGACCGGATAATCGCTATGAACGACCAATCCGGTCGCGTCTTTTTGTTTGGTAAAAGGTTTGATGTGCCTTCGCATTCCCACAGCCAGATTCCGAAATACTTTTTTGGCATTTTATTTTTTTTTCATAATTTTTATGTCAAAAATGATTCTAACTCGTTGTTTTCATTTATAAAGCTGATTTTAAACTTAAAATATAAATATAAACGACAACAACAATTGAAGGGAAATATGTATTGATTCATTGTCTTTAAAACAAGAAAGTGAGGAAAAGATTACTATGAGGGAACAAAAAAGTAGAAGTAGACATTTGATTGATCCAGAAATTATCAGTGCAGTTGATTTAATACCAACAACCGATCTTACCGAATCTACACTAAGGGAAGCACGTAAAAATCAATCTCAAATGATGCAACAAATAGATGTAACGCAGATGTTCCCCATTACATTAGAAAAAAAGATTGTGCCAAGTTATTTTAATGGTCCAGATATTCAAATCGAAATCATTAAGCCCAAACAATCAAAGCATCATAAGATGCCTCTATATTATTCGATACACGGAGGCGGGATGGTCTTAGGAAGTCCAGTCGTGGATCGTCCTGCTAATGCATCTCTTGCGGCACAACATGGTTTCTGTTGCGTATCCGTGTACTATCGCCTAGCACCAGAGCATGTACAGCCAAGTCAGTTACAGGATTGTTATTCGGGCCTAAAATGGTGCATTGAACATGCGGAAGAGTTAGGGATAGATACTCAGAAAGTTGCCGTAGGGGGCAGCAGCGCTGGCGGCGGTTTGGCGGCTGGCCTAGCCTTGTACATTCGTGATCAGAAGGAATTCGAAATCCATCATCTAAGATTAATGAGGCCAATGCTAGATGATCGCACAAGTACCGCACCAGAGCACCCATACGCAGGAGAGTTTATTTGGACAAAACAAAGTAATTATTTTGGCTGGAAATCTGTATTGGGGGATGAACCGGGTCAGGAGGAGGTAAGTGAGTATTATGTGCCGGCTCGTGCTAAGTCATTGGCCGGATTACCACCGACTTATATAAATATAGGTACCATTGATTTATTCATTGATGAATCCTTGTTTTTTGCAAAACAATTGGCCTTTGATGGAGTCTTAGTGGAATTACATGTCTATCCCGGGTACCATCATATGTCGCCCGCGTTTCCGGATGCACATTTTTCAAAAGAAGGGGCCAGAACAAGTGAATACGCCTTACTGAAAGCTCTCGAGATCTTTGATATAAATTCTAATGAGTATAATGCTTGAGAGTCATTATCTTTTTTCATCTCTTCCGACTTTTACCACCCATTTAGGGTAAAATAGTACCAAGTATAAAATTCAACTACGGAAGTGGTGATGTCCCATGACAACGAGCAGCAAACCGAATAGACTATCCAAGGAAAAATCACCGTATTTGCTACAGCATGCTCACAATCCGGTAAATTGGTTCCCTTGGTCAGATGAGGCTTTTGAAATGGCTAAACGTGATAACAAGCCTATTTTCCTATCTGTTGGCTATTCCACTTGCCATTGGTGCCATGTTTTCTTAAGCCTCAAAATAAAAACCCTTACTCAGTAAGGGTTTAGTTAAATTGAACAGATATATTCAGATTGTTTGTATCTTTATCATGGATATACTCTATTCTGGAGATGATCATTTTTGCAATCATATTCTTCTCATGTTCAGTTGCAGATTCAGAAGACCAAATATCTTTAAATGACTTTATTAATTTCCTCCGTTCTTTATTCTTTTCTCTGTTGTCATAGTTTATCTCATAACGATGGACCGCTAATTCAGATTCGAGAGCAGATATTTCTTGTTGCCGTTTAACTTTACGCTCCTCATACTCTTCTCGTGTATACTCCTCCATTTCATACATTTCCTTTATCTTAGATAGCGCTCTATTGAGCTTGGTCAACTGAGCTTCTTTTTCACAAATGATCCGCTCTAATTTTTCAATTACATCAGTGTTGATGTAATTATCACTATCAATAATTCTCTGTTCGTAATCAGCTATCTCCTGATCTATAAAGTCAGTAAGGATATTAACCTTCACGCCACTGTTGGTACAATAGTTACCGAAATGGTCATATTTATTACAGGACTTAATTGTTTTAGTACTATAACCATCAGAACGAACATTATACCGCATCATTTTCTTGCATTTCCCACAAAACACTAGGCCAGACAGGGCATATGTTCCTGCCTTTGCACGATTCGGTATAATTTGATTTTTCTCTAGCATGGCTAATAATTTCATATGTTCTTCCTCAGTTTTTACAGCGACATGACAGTTTTCTACAATGACCCATTCTTCTCGTGGGTTAATAATCAGTGGTTGAGTTTTCTTTTTTTTGTGACCAGATCCTTTGGTTTTGTTCGAAATTATTTTCCCTAAATGAACTTCGCTAGTTAGTATTCTTCCTATCGTATTTGAGTGCCATACTCCATTTTTAGGTCCGGGACCAGGAATGCCACGTCTATTAAAATCCCAGCCAATTGCTTCTAAGCTTTCTCCTCCAAAAACCCGGGATTTCATTTCTTGGTAGATAACATTCTTTTCAGGAACGACCTCAAGCCCTTTTATTGCTGCTGTATAAACATAAGGGAAAGGAGCTGGTCCATTTGTCCATTTGCCTAGCCTAGCTCCAATTTTCTTTCCGCGTTGCAAATTTTTCGTAGTTGTCTTATATTCCTGACGGGCGAGCAGTCCCCTTACATCCACAAGCAAATCGTCAGTATCATCAACAAGGTTATATATTTTTTCAGGTGTGACTATGTATGTTTCACTATCACGGAAGATACGCTTTATCTTTCCTTGATCCTCCAGTTCCCCTCTGCCGAGACGCTGGTAATCCACCACAAGCACCGCATCATAAATACCTTCTTCAACGTCAGATAGCAAACTCTTAAATTTTGGTCTGTACTCTATTGTTTCAGAACTCGCTATTTCAACGTATTCAACATACTTCCATCCGTGTTTTACACATATCTCTCTCAAGATAAAGCGGTGCTTTTCAAGATCGGTATCCTCTTCCCCTCGGCTTTTTCGAAGATAAAGAGCGACATATTTTATTATGTATGAAGTATTATCCATAACAAGACACCTTTCAAAATGTAATGACACAAATATACAGCGTTTTGAAAAATAATCAATAATTTTTTGTTAATTATTCGAAATAACTATAAATCATTAGGTTTTCTATAGTGTATTCTTATAACATGGAAAACAAAGAGAGAGCAGCACCCGACACAAACACATGCCTGTTTGACGGTGGTAGGCGTAAGACGAGCGGCACCAGTTAGCCCCTTGCTATAAGACCTACAGAGAGCCGCAAGGGTAGGACAAGCGGGCATGTTGCTCTTTCTGTTTCCACGTGGGGCAATGCATAAGGCAGGAGGGAGCCGAAAGGCGCTAAGCGTGCTATACATCCCTTGACCACATAAACATTACTCCATTCTTGCTAATGTGCGTCTGACGAACGCATTCCTCATGCATGGTGATCCTAGCCGCTAAAGAGTGGATCAGGAGCGCAACTGGTCGCGTAAGCAAGTACCGGATTCCAACAAAGCTTTATATCATGATGTGGTGGCGGAATATAGACGCAGATAATCCCATTACGCAGTCAAAGGGAGTAAATAGCAAAGGCTGCATGCAAGGGTGAAAGTCCCTTGTCCACATCTATTATCATAACCGCAATGGGGTATATCCACGAAGGTTCGATTCCTTCTCGCGAAAAAGAATGGGTGGGTGTGTCGGTGGTTCGAATCCACCAGCGGTTTCATGCAGAATGCGAGGTGCGCTGCGGGGGTCAGTTCCCCACAGTCCTGGTTCAAACCCGGGCTTCTGCTAACATGGAATCAAAATCCATTTTTTTGTTGAATAATTACAATAAAAGACTTATAATGTAAATGTTCATAAATACCTGTAAAAACTTTATCAATCATGAATGCTCTAATGGTTTCTATACATACTGTGCTGGTTGATAGAGTTGACAGGATAAAAAAATCAAAGAAAGTAGGCTTATGAGTATGAAAAACCTTAAAAAAGCTTCTGCAGTATCTGTTTTATCACTAGCTCTTGCAATTCCTTTATCTGCTTCTGCAGCAGCTACGGATGTTGCACCAGCTACAACTAACTCAACATCAGTTTCCCAATCTGCAAACACATCGACCGATGTGAATACACCAAAGGCGGGAGATCATGTTATTACTCCTCAAGACACAAATAAGGTGCTAGCCAAGTCTCTTGCGAATACTGACATGTCAGAGCGTTTCTACATTGATCCTCATTATGGGTATGCTAGAGTGTTTGTATCTAACCAAGGGAGTGCCCCAATTAACATAACAGTAACTCAGGGATCTGCTAGTGGTCCAGTTAAGATGAGTGGAAGAATAAAGAAAGGTGAAGTATTTGATGAAATTAACGGAAGTGCTTGGACTACTGGTAATTTCTATCTTAACCTTACTTCCCCCGGAGGTGTTATGGAGGGCGGTCTTTCAGTACGCTTAGGCAACACAAGAGGAGAATTGCAATAATAATTTAAATACAGCAAGGAGGTCGGCTATCGTGCCGACCTTTTTAGTTTCTTCAATATCACTATTATTATGCACGGTTAGCTTAATGGTAGAGTACAGGCGGGCCCGAGTAAAACAGACCTAAAGGCGTGGGTTCGATTCCCACACCGTGCACCTAATTAAAAGACCTAATGAGAGTGGCGTACATACGCTGCTCTTTTTTGTGCGCAAAAATAATAGAAAAGGAAGTGTTTTGTAATGAGTACAGAGGCAAGCGCAGTACGTAATGGTGGGTATGGGTATCTTGGTTCGGATAATATCTTTAAGGTGGTTAATACTGAGGCTGAGGCTCGTAAGTATAGCCCTACTGGTAGAGTAGTAAGCTTTGCTGGTCCACACGCATACGGCAACCCTGTTGTCCCTACAGGCACGGGTGAATACGACCAATTGGCTATCAAGCTGCATGCAGATGGTTCATTGACTGAAAGCGAAGGTTTTACGATTCCTGCTCACATTGCCAAGGTAGTATTGGAGTTGAAATGATGAACCAGCAAATCGAGAACAACTTCAAGTATCACAAGGCCGACGAAGCTAAGGGAGCACAGCATGACAAGGTGCGTAGCGCATGTAAGGAACTAGCTTATGTCCTTGATGAGTTATTGCCAGCTAGTCGGGAGAAAGCTCTAGCGGCAACTAAGCTTGAGGAAGTTATGATGTGGGCTAATGCAGCGGTAGCGAGGAATTAACGTTAGTCCCCGGATCAGCTCCGGGGAATTTACAGCGCCTAAAGGTAAATGTGCGGTTCGATTCCGCATGGTGCTATTTATTTGTTGCCAGGGAAACCGAACTTCTTGAGTTTCTCTTCAAGTATTTGATTATTGGCTACTATCATTGCAGCAACTGCTTTTATGCTAGCATATTGCTCGAGCTCTCCCTCTTTTAAAGGATCCTGCAGAGAACCAGCATCAATAGAATCAGTAACTGACGAAACATAATCAGTTACAGCATCGAGTTGAGCAGCGACACCAATTTTAAATAATTCTCTTTCGGATAATCCGAGCTTGTTCAATCCTAACACCTCCTTTCGAACTAATACTTTCGACGCAGAAAAAGGAATATCCTTCCTTAGTGTCGAATTGTTGTGTTGAAAGGAGGGGAACTATGACACAGGTGTTAGTTTTGTCTGAGTATTCAAAAAATGTGTTGCAACAAGATATCAATGAGTTTCTTAGTGGTTTCCATAAATCTAGGCTAATTGATATAAAATTCAGTACATCAATGATCCCGGATGACGGTGATTTGTCTATCACAGGTTATACCATAATTTATTCTGCACTAATTATTTATGAAGAAAGCCCCTAACCGCTCACTTTTACCGACATGATGATAATCAGAGAGGATGTATGGATATTGGAATATGTAAGAATCGAGACTTGCAGTGAAAAAAATGTTCAGAGACACCTTGATGGTGGTTGGAAGATCATTGACACTTCCAAGAACAAGTATCCTGGAGAGGGTTCGCAAATCATTTACCATGTAGGATATCCAGCAGCTAAACGAATTGAGGACTTGCTGAATATCATCAAGGATTATGAAAAACACGGTTTTAAAGAAAAACTGTTTGAAAACATCGCTACTGAAAACGAGGACGATTATAAACAGTATGATTGTGATGGGGGAGTACCAATAAGCGAAACCGCTAAGTACATGTCACGTTATGATAGCGCCGTACAGAATAAAAATATTACTTATTCTAAAAGACGTCCCCCTCAAGAGTATGATTTTTAAAGATGATAATGTTAACTTTAGTCGCTCATACGAGCGGCTTTTTCTTTGCCCTAATTCCACCAGGAAGGAGGTGTTAACAATAGAAGAGAGCATTTTAATTTACATTGGCCCGCCGATCCCATCGCGCGGGTTATTTCAGTTTGGCAGTTTTGTCGGAGACATACCGGAGTTTCTTGAACCACTTATGCAAGTGGAAGAGATCCGGGAGTTGGTGGTTGATGTGAATAACTTGGTTGAAGCCAAGAAGGAAATGAGCACTATCGGTACTGAGAAGAACAAAGCATTTCAGTATCTATCAAATCCAAACAATATAGAAGCGGAGTTGAGCAAATTGGATTATAAAAGCTTTTTAGGCAAGGGCATTTACATTGAAGGAGAGAACGGAGAGCTGTCGCTTGTGGGCAAGAATAACCCATTGCCTGTGGCTGGACTGTCAGGTGGTGGCGGTGGTTCTGTTACAGTTGACAGCATTACTGACGCGAGTGAAATTGGTAAGACTGTCCTCAAAGCTGCCGATGCCTCAGTGGCCCGTACAGCCATCGGTGCGGGTACGTCAAACCTAAAGGTCGGTACTGGAGCCGGTGACGCTAAGGCAGGCAACTATGCTCCAGCAGTTGCGGATATCTCAGGAGCGACCGCCCTAGGTAAGCAGCTCATGGCAGTAGCAGATGCGGCAGCAGCTCGCACAGCTATCGGAGCAGGTACGCCAGTCAGTGCAGCTACAACAGCGGCAAACGGTACAGTGAAGCAGGCAGTTGCACAGGCCAATAGCGCGGCTACGGATGTGACTGGTCTAGTCGCGGACTTTAATTCCTTGCTTGGTAAGCTACGAACTGCAGGTATTATCGCACCTTAATACAGCCATTTGGGGAAGCTTGTTTTCCTAATTCACATTGAACTTTATGGTGGATTATAATACACTAATAGTAGTGGAGATATATACATCATGGAGGCGTGTTTATGGAGAACATTCGTATTACCTATGAGTGGTTAAAGAGTGGCAGGAAAAAGGATGTTGTTCGCTATCCTGCTGGTATTGAAAGGCTCGGCTTGTCCGGCAGTGAATTCCGCGTGTATCTGTACTTATTGCAGAAGGTTGGACCTGCTGACACTGCTGAGGCAAGCTACAATGAAATGGCTGATTATCTTAACCTTGATCGTAAGTCAGTGATGAACGGTATCAAAGGGCTTGAAAAAAGGAATCTTCTTCAGCGATTTAAGAGAGAAACCGAAGGCGGTTTTAAAGAAGCTAATGCTTATGCTCTATTCCAAGCAGTAATATCTGAATGAATGTTTATACATTAAATACACGAATAATGAATGCTAGAGGGGTGCAATCGTCCCCCTCTATTTTATTTCTAGCGGTGTATGATTGTCCCCCGCTAAACGCACTCTTTATATTCTAGGGGGGTATGATTGTCCCCCGCTAGAGGGGTGTAATTGTCCCCCCAAGAAAGAAAGAAAGAAATATAAATAATAATATATATAATATATAGCTCATTTAGAGTAACTAGATACATACATCGTTCTATGCATTATGCATACACAAGGACGGTGTATTTGTTGTTCATACATAAACAGATAGGAGGAAGATCATGACCACACATCCAAACATATTTAGATGGCATATCAAAGGAGTAAGGATAACAGATAATACCACAGCAGTCATTGATATCTACATACCAGGAGTGAATCAACAAGATAGAGTGGATATCCGTTTAAACCTGATTGATAGATTACGTGGTATTGATATCGAGAAGAAGACATTACGAACATTGGATGAATGGGAACAGATATGTCAGGAACAGAATGCAGAGTTGGATAGAGCAGAGGAAAGGAGCAGACGTTTACGTGAAGCAGGAGTGTATGCCAGCATAGTTCCATATAGCAGGATTGTCGCTAAGGATATAGAGCACGGATAGCAGCTCACCCTTTATACCAAATGATTTAAAGATTAAAGAATAAAAGAAGGAGGCGCGCGCGTGTGAAATGATTCTGAAAAGTAATCTTAAAAGCTTCTTTTTCTCTAAAAAAATAAATTTGGGTCCTTCTGGAGCTTAAAAATGGGTACGGGTGCGCATGAGCCCGAAAAACGCGTAGATTTTGAATTCGAAAAACACTTTCCTTTTTTAGCCACACAGGCTTCATACAAGCCCTGCTGAGGGCTTTTTATGTTGAGTATGCATAATTTATCCCTTCTATTAATGCACCTCTAAAAAGGGGCTTAAAATGCGTCTAATAGCGTGTACAGATTTTGATGAATAAATGGAAAGTAGGTGGTCAGATATGGGGAAAGGAGAGAACAGGCCGGAGGGCATCGTCGGAACCAGTGAATTTGCAGCTATTGTGGGCAAAACCAAGCAATGGATCGGGCAATTAACCCGTGACGGTGTGCTTACACAGGTAAGTCGGGGGAAATATGACCTTGCTGCAACCGTCCAGGCATACATCCGGCATGTGACTGGGGCAACCGAGGAGGGCAAGATTAGTTTTGCGGACGAAAAGGCACAGCATGAGCAGATTAAAAAGGAAATTGCGATGCTGGAGCTGGAGGAAAAGCGAAAGAATCTTCATACCACTGCTGATGTACAGGATGCATGGGGGACGCTGCTTGTAAATTTCCGGGAAAGATTAACCGGTTTGCCTCCGAAATTGGCAAATCAACTGGCGTATCTAAGCGACGAAAAGGCAATTCGGGTTTTGTTGGAGGATCGTATTAACGAGGCTCTAAACCTGCTGTCTAAATATGACCCAATGGCAGATGATGAGTCATGAATGCTCAACGTAAAAGGACGTTACGCCTGCTTGCTGACACCGTAAGTCTTGTCGCGCCTCCTGAGCCGATCAGTGTAGCAGAATGGTCAGATAGACACCGGGTGTTGTCTCCAGAAGCTTCGGCGGAGCCGGGTCCTTGGAAAACAGAGCGGGCGCCGTACCAAAAAGTTCCCATGGAAGCCATATCAGACAGAAATATCGAATCAGTTGTGCTCATGTGGGCCTCACAGCTTGGCAAAACGGACCTGCAGCTTAACACGATTGGGTATTTTACTGGGCATGACCCAGCTCCAATCATGGTGATACAGCCGGATTTGATGGTTGCACGTGACTTTTCTAATGACCGTTTGACCCCGATGTACCGTGACTCACCACAATTATCACCGTTGGTGGTCAAGGATAAGAGCCGCGACAGCCGGAATACCATCTTGTATAAGACATTTCCCGGTGGACGAATCAACATTGCAGGCGCGAATTCGCCTGCTTCTTTGGCTTCCAAACCTATTCGGGTAGTCATAGGAGACGAAATTGACCGCTTTCCAGTATCAGCGGGTAAAGAGGGTGACCCTGTATCGCTTGTCACAGCTCGTACAAAGACGTTTTACAACAAAAAAATGGTGTGGGTATCCACTCCGACTATTAAGGGAGCGTCCCGTATTGAGGCTCTTTACGAGGACAGCACACAGGAAGAGTTACATTTCCCTTGTCCATCCTGTGACGAATTGCAGCCATTGGTTTGGCGGCAAATTGATTTTGATTACGACGAAGAAACGCGGGCTTGTACACGGGTCGATCATGTGTGCAAGCATTGTGGTGCGCTGCACGCCGAACATGAATGGAAAAAAGATTATGCCAAACGAGCGCTTTGGATTGCAGGAAAGGAACACTCGAAAACCCGCGGCTTCAAGCTGAGTAGCCTTGCAGCGACGATTAATTACACCTGGAAAGATGCTGTCAACGACTTCAAGGCTGCCAAACGTGGCGGACCTGCGTTGCTCAAGACCTTTTTCAACACCGTTATGGCGGAGTCTTGGGAGGAAGAAGGGGAGAAAGTCGAACATGAATTGCTCCTTAATCGCCGTGAAATGTACATGCATCGGGTTCCAGAGGGGGTAAAGTTCCTCACTGCGGCGGTTGATACGCAAGATAATCGCTTTGAAATTGACGTCATCGGCTGGGGAAAAGACTATTCAAGCTGGAGAATACAGTATCACCGGGTATATGGTGATCTGAAATTACAGGACGTTTGGGATGATCTGGACGAATTTCTGTCCCGGACATGGCAGGATGCAGCGGGCAGGAAGTTTCGCATACGTCGAACATTGATGGATTCAGGCGGACACTTCACACGTGAGGTTTATAAGTGGTGCAAACCTCGTGCCTCACGCGGTATATACGCGATTAAAGGTGAGGACAGCGGTGATGGTACGCACACACCGCTTTTAAACGGCACCACAGACAACAACGTCCATCGTGCTACGGTTATTCGGCTTGGGGTAGCCGAAGGTAAGGCTAAGGTGTTTTCGTCGCTTACAATCGAACCTGGAAAGCCCGGGTCATGTCGTTTCCCTCTACCGAACCCGGATAACCCGGACCCGTTCGTATATGACGAAGAATATTTCAAACAATTGACGGCAGAGCAGCTTGTCACCCGCTACAAAAACGGGATTCCTTATACCGTTTGGGTTCAGACCAGGGCGCGGAATGAAGCCCTTGACCTTGCTGTTTATAACCGTGCAGCAATTGAAATGATGAATCCGAACTTTGACCTGCCGTTACCTGAGCCGGGAAGCGTGGTTACTGGTCCGGTAAGGCCACAACAGCGGAAGAAGAAAAGGAATGTTTCTAGCAGCTTGTAAATTATGTGAAGGAGGTGAACAGGGGATATGCCAAAAATGACTTTAGCCGAGGCTCAAATGATGTACAAGCTTTGGTGTGACGCTGAGGCGGCACTCGCTACAGGAAAATCATACACCATCGCTGGTCGGTCTATGACACGGACAGACATGAACGTGGTATTGGAACGCAAGAGATATTATGGTCGCATCGTTGACGATTTGGAGAATCCGGGAGTGAAGCGGAGAAGCAAGGTGAGAGGGATCACCCCGTTTGACCGATGAACTGGCTGGACAAGACTCTAAACTTTGTGGCTCCGGGAATTGCAGCTAAAAGAGAGGCGTCCCGCCTGGATATTGCAAGGCATGAAGCAGCTCAGGCAGTTATTAATAGCTACAAAGAATCGTATGGCGGTCGAGGGTATGGCAGACATGGAGCCAGCCGCACAAAATCGTCTATGGTCATGTGGCAAACGCCAGTTGGTGACGCTGATGCAGATATTCATGAGAATATTAACGAGCTTAGGGCACGGGCAAGAGATTTGCACATGGGATCTGACGTTGTTGCAGCAGCTCACAAGGGTTTGCGAACGAACATCGTGGGTACTGGCTTACGCCTCAACCCAGCCTTTGATTCCAAATTCCTAAACCTCAGCGATCAGGAAAGCGAAGACTTGAGGGCGAGCATACACAGGGAATGGGCATTATGGGCTGAAACAAGCAAATGCGATGCGGCAGGGCTCAATGATTTTTACGAGTTACAAGCCTTAGCTTTCTTGTCAACCCTCATGAGCGGGGACGTATTCGCTTTGTTGCCAATGATGCCGAGAGATCATGCGGTCTATGACTTACGTATCAATCTTGTGGAGGCTGACCGTTGTGATACGCCCTTTAATGTGCAACTGGAAAATATGGATCTGGTCCAATCTGGAGTCGAGGTTGATGCAGACGGTATGGTGGTTGCGTACCATTTCAGCAACCGACATCCGGGCAGTAGTAAGTTTGATCTGACTGGGGAGAGAGATTGGGTCCGGGTTGAGAAGTACGGCAAGCAGACGGGGCGATTGAATGTAATCCATCTTTTTGAAGCAGAGCGACCGGGACAACGCAGGGGCATACCGATTATTGCGCCTATTATTGAATCTTTAAAACTCCTCAATCAGTATACAGAGGCGGAATTGATGGCTGCTGTTATAACGTCAATGTACACCGTGTTTGTAAAAACTCCAGGAGACGATGGGCAAGATCCGTATGGTATGAATGAACCGGAAACTGACAATCAGTATCAAGAACCTATACCGGGAACAGGCGGCGACAATATAAAAATGGGTCGCGGTGCAATTGTTTATCTGGACCCTGGTGAGGACGTTCAGTTCGCTGACCCATCAAGGCCGAATCCGAACTACGAGGCTTTCGTCAGGGCGCTGCTGAAACAGATTGCAGCAGCTCTTGAACTGCCATATGAAATACTGACCAAGCAATTCACATCTTCATACTCAGCGAGCCGTGGAGCACTATTGGAAGCTTGGAAAATGTACCGCATGCGCCGTTCCTGGCTGGCTAAAACGCTCTGCCAGCCTATTTATGAAGAATGGTTTGTTGAGGCTGTAACCAAAGGTAGAATAAACGCGCCTGGCATCTTTGATGACCCGGCTATTTTTGCTGCCTACACACGGGCTGAATGGCATGGACCAAGTCAGGGTTTACTTGATCCAACCAAGGAAGTAGGCGCGGCTGTTACCCGAATTGAGAACAATTTAAGTACAGCCACAAAGGAAACGGTCGAGCTAAACGGCGGATCATGGGAACAAAACATTCAACAGCGTGCGTATGAGAAAGCACGACTCAAGGAACTGGGACTGACCGAAGGAACTGCACCAGCTCCGGTTACGCCTTCTGAACCGTCTGATGAGGGCGATGAAGACAACGACGATGAGGAAGGGGGTGAAAACACAAATGCCAAAGAAGATCAAGGCTAACGGGCCAATAATCGGGGATGCAAACGCATGGGTTTATCAATGGTTTGGTATTCCGGCTGTGAGTCCAGGGATGATATCCAAGGAACTTGATGCAGCAAACGGAGACGAGATCGAATTGTACGTAAATTCTCTTGGCGGTTCCGCCTTTGATGGTGCTGAGATTTACACTTTACTCAAAGATTACCCCGGGAAAATCACGGCGAAAGTAACGGGTGTAGCGGCTTCTGCTGCCTCGGTAATGCTCATGGGCGCTGACGTTATCAAGATATCGCCGCCGGGGCAGATCATGATTCACAACGCTGCAACGGGTACGGATGGCGACAAGAATGCGCATGACCGCTCTTCTGCCCTGCTGAAAAGCACGGACGAGGCAATCACCAATGCTTATTCACTCCGAACAGGCAAGACAAGGGACGAACTACTGGATCTCATGAACGTTACAACTTGGATGAATGCTCAGAAGGCTGTCGAACTTGGATTTGCGGACGAAATAATGTTCAGTGAAGGCGCCACAGAAGTTACCAACAGCGCTTTTGATATGCTCGGCAGTGACGGAGTTTTGCCTGAGGCGGTCATAAACAAGGTTCGCAACGAGCTTCTTAAAAGCGGCGGATTCACAAACCAGCCTCCAGCGCTTGGCGACGGCGGACTGGAAAGGATAACCCCCTTGCAAAGCATCCCAAATCTGCAATTTGCTTCGACAGCCAAGCAGCCTGTAGCTGCTGTTAACACAAATAAAGGCGGTACTCCGCAAGTCGGAGACACATTCGAAGAACTAAAAAATCAGATCAACTCTATGAAAGGGGAAAACAAACCAATGGATTTAAACCAACTGAAAAACGAACACCCAGACTTGTACAACGAGGTGGTCAATCTGGCTACTACAGCCGAACGCAGCCGTATTAACGCACTGACAAATATGGAGGATGCCCCAGGTGCAAAGCCGTTTATTAAAGATGCCATCGCAAATGGTGAAACCGCTGGTGATGTAGCTATGAAAATTGTTCAAGCGTCGATTACCCGTGTGAACCAAGAGGGTTCTCAACGTCAACAAGATTCGGACGACAGCGGTGTGAAAAATGTATCCCCAGAAGCGCCTGTAATCACTGTCGGTGCATCAAATGATGACGCTGAAAACGAACAAGCCGTCAACAACATGATTGAGTATGCAAAGCAGCTCCAAAACAAAAAGGGAGGTCGTAAATAATGCCAGCTTATGAAAGCCAGCCGTATGACAATCTGTACGCAGGTGGAGTCGAACCGAAAACGGTCATTGCAATTATCGTCAAAGCGGGGTCTGGAGTGGTTAAACGTGGTACTGTCTTGGGCAGAGAAAGCCAACTCGCTGAAACAGATCCGTACGCAGGAACACCCATCACTGTGCCAGTAGATTCGAGTAAGACGGGCGGTATTGAGAATCCATACTGCATCTTGGCAGACGAAGAGGTCGACGCTACAACCAAGGATGCTCGGGCCGTGGCTTACACATCTGGTGAGTTTAATCGTGATGCTCTCAAGTTCGGCGGCACTGATACAGTTGCAAAACACGAAGTCGCCATGCGCAACATCGGTCTTATCACAAAACGAGTAGTTAAATAGGGAGGATTAATACATTATGGCAAAAGATATTTACGCATTTCCGCAGTTATTCCGTGTAGTCGAATCATTTCCACAGGATTCTTATTACCTACTGGACACATACGCATCCGAAGGGGAAACGTTCGACTCCGATGAAATTGAAATCCAGACTAAAAAAGGTCACCGTCCGCTGGCTCCTTATGTCAATGAATTGATGCCAGGTAAGGTTGTACTGCGTACTGGATTTACAGCCAAACAGTACAAGCCTGCGCTAGTTAAACCTATGCGTGTCATCACTCGGAACGATCTTAAAGTAAGACGTGCTGGAGAGACTTTGTATAACCCGGATTCTCCGGATGTTCGGGCGCAGAAACTCCTGATCGAAGACACGGCTGAATTGTTAAGCACAATCGACCGCCGAAAGATTCAACAGTTGTCCGAAACCATGTTTACGGGCAAGACAACGCAAATCGGTGAAGGTGTGAATCAGGAATTGGATTGGGATTTTACCAACAAGGAAGTTCTTTCAGGAAAAGACTTCTCGGACCCAACTTTTGATGTTGTTGCTTATCTCACAGAGAAGAAAATGAAGGTCATGCGAAAAAGTGGCTTGACCATGCGTAGGGTGTTGACCACTTTTGAAGTTGGATCTGCAATTACTAGTCATCCTACTTTGCTTGCAATGATCAAAGCAGAAAAAGAAACCCTTGATGTCGGTAATTTGAACCAAGACATTCTGCCAGAGGGCGTTGTATATCATGGTTATTTGCGTCAGGCTGCTATTCATATCTGGTCCTACACCAATTCATACACCGACGAAGAAGGTAAAGAGCAGGATTACATTCCTGCTGGAACACTTGCGTTACTGCCAGAAGGAAAACCGTTTGAGTTTAACTATGGAGCTAACTTGATCATGGGGGATGACGGTCAGTTCCAGTATGTCAAGGCAAAGGTAACGCCGCAATCATGGACTACTAAAGAACCTGCAGCTCGTTACTTGCAAATGTTGGCCCGTCCTATCGTCGTTCCGCAAAATGTGGACGGATGGTATGTAGCTAAGGTTCTTAACTAAAAAGGAGGAAAACAGAGATGGCATGTATAGCAACGTGGAATATCCGTCACAACGATAAGAATTACAAAATTGGTGAAGAGGTCCCTGTTAGTATTGGCAAAGAGGCGATTCAACGACTGATTGATCTTGGAATGGTAGAGGATGACAAGAAGAATACCGCCAAGCCTGCGGAATAAGGGGTTAGGAGGCGCGTCATGAGCGATATTCAAACTGAATTGATAAAACCGTTCAGCTTTAAGGATCAGATCGAGCGGGATGTGAAGTCCGTTTTCTTGAATGAACGTGAGTTTGCCGACTGGCATGAAATCGCCTTTATGAGTCCGCCGAAAAACGGACTGCCTGCCACACCTGAACCGCCTGTCAAAATGTTGGTTATTGTTGATGATGATGAACTGAGAGATCGGAAAAGTAGCGCCTCGAATCCAACAGATGGCGTTTACGATGCCGATCTTTTGTTTTATGCACAGCGTGCCGACTTCCTGCTGAACTTCGGCAGGTTGCCTGTGCTGCAGAGCAAAATCAGATTCGACGAACGTACTTATACGGTGACAGATATCCAAGATGATGAAAATATGGTTACTATCACGTTGGGGCGTAAAGGATCATGATTCGCGTCGATGCCAAAGAGCTTGCAGGGATGAAGAAACGTTATGAGAAGGTCAAAACTCAAGCTAAAGCGGCTGTGTCCCGAGCGATGAACCGTGTTTCATCTAATGCACGGACTAATGTAAAAAAAGAAATCGCAAAGGAATATGTGATCAAGTCAGGCGATGTAAACAAAACATTGTCAACCAGAAAGGCCAGCGCTTCATCTACTTCAAGCGTGGTGCGTTCGACCAGCCGGGGAACTGGACTGGATAAATATAAGTTCAATCCGAAAAGAGCAACGGGAAAGCGGCCTAAAGTTTTGAAGGCGGCTGTTAAAAAAGGGGGAGCGGTAAAGGGGATCAAGGGCGCTTTTGTGGCGGATAAAAACGGAGTTAAGATATTCGTCCGTGAAGGAAAAAAGAGGCTGCCTATTCGTCGTCTGTACGGTCCTCCAGCTCCAGAAATGTTCAATCAACAAAAGGTGCGTACTCCTGTTGAACAGAAAGCCCGAGAGACATTCGAAGAACGTATTATGCACGAACTGGATAGGGAGTTGAAACCATGACCCCATTTATGCTTAGAGACGCTTTGGTCAAAGAACTGGAGCGTCTTTTTGCTGACTCCACATATCTGAATGCACGTAGTGAGTTGTCCAAATTAAACATTTATGCGCAAAACCTGCCTGCAAAAAGCCAAGAAGATGATGACGATCATTACCCGTTCATCCTTGTACGTATTGGCAATATTGTCGATGTTTCGGACACCGAAAACTCAACGTGCGCCATTATGTTGAGCGTTGGAATCATTGATGAAGGGCTGGACATGCGAGGCGAGGACACGATTTTGAATATCACGCAGCGTATCAGACAGCACTTTCTTACCAACCGAACGCTGGATAGGCAATTTATTTTGGAACCCCAATTGACGTGTTCCTTATTCGAGGAAGAGGATATGTATCCTTACTTTTTCGGCTATGTGGACATGAGTTGGATCATTCCTGCAATAAGAGAGGGTGTTCAGATTGACTACTGAAAAAATAGAAACACAAGACGTTAAACAGGCCGAAAAGCCGCCTGTGAAAGATAAGAAAGACGTTTCGCCTGTAATTCCTGTTCAGCCGGTTCAAACAACCGAACGGGAACAGCTTATTTACATTGGCCCTAATCTTCCGGGCGGAAGACTGGCGAAGTATTTCATTTCACTGGGCGGGTTTCCAGCATATCTGAGCGATATTTCAGATAAAGTCCCTGCAATCACTGAACTGTTTGTCCCGGTTGCTGATCTGTCAGCCGCCAAAGTGGCGATGGACCAGCCGGGAACTACTCATAACATCGCTTATGCCGCTGTGGTTGAAGCGGTCCAAAAAGGAGGAATTTAAGTGGCTGAACGTCATGGTGTATTTATCACTGAGCAGCCCGCATCTGTCATAACCCCTGTGCGGCTCAACGTCACGTTACCTGTTGTATTCGGTACGGCCCCGATCAATCTTAGTACGCTTGATGCTGCACCAGTAAATAAGCCGATTCTGTGCGAATCGTGGGCTGAGGCGGTCGCCGCATTTGGATATTCGGACAATTGGGATGATTTTACCCTTTCTGAATTCATGCATTTCCATTTTAAAATTTCGAAACAATCGCCAGTCGTTTTCATTAACGTTCTGGACCCGGTTAAGCATGCGACCGCAGTTCCGGCGGCGTCCTATACATTGGTAAACGGCACGCTTACGGTTGCGGTGCAGGGGATCATTAAAACTTCTGTGCTGGTCACATCTGATGATGGGGCGACCACATATATACTAGGCACCGATTATGCTCTTTCCTTTAACGATGCTGGTCATTTGGTGGTATCTCGCATCGCTTCCAGCGCGTTGGCATCTGGTGCAAAGGTCAAAGTTGGTTACAGCAAACTGGACCAAAGCAAAGTTACACCTGCGGATATTATCGGCGGTATGGATGTAGATACTGGCATTGCTACAGGATTGGAATTGCTGGATCAAATTTTCCCACTGTTCCGAATTGTGCCGGGTCTAATTGCTGCGCCGGGATTTTCACAAAATCCTGTTATTGGTGCGATTATGGTTGCAAAAGCAAATTCCTTGAATGGTGGTCATTTCAAAGCAACTGCGCTGACTGACATGCCATCCAACGTTGTATATACCGAGATTGCAAAGTGGAAGAAGGATAAAGCTTATACGGACCCGCAGCAGATTAATACTTATCCGCTAGCTACTAAGGACGGTTTGAAATACCACATGTCTACGATCGTAGCAGCGGCGACTGTTAAATCTGATGTTGATAATGGTGGTATCCCTTCGACTTCTCCGTCAAATACAACCGCGAATATTGACGGTACCGCATTGACAGATCGTGACTTTTTACTAGGCCCACAACAGGCGCAATACCTGAACGCTCAGGGCATAGTGACGGCACTTAATTTTGTTGAAGGGTTTGTTGTGTGGGGCAACCGGACAGGGGTTTACCCGGATGCTAAAGATCCGCAATCTAGCTTTATCCCGGTACGTCGGATGTTCAACTGGATTGGTAATACGTTGACTCTGACCTATTGGAAGTATCTTGACGACCCAACCAATAAAAAGATGATCGAGGCCATAACAGATTCGGTCAACGTCTGGATCAATGGTCTGGTAGCT
This sequence comes from Paenibacillus sp. SEL3, assembly GCF_054602585.1. NCBI lineage: Bacteria > Bacillati > Bacillota > Bacilli > Caryophanales > Paenibacillaceae > Paenibacillus > Paenibacillus sp. SEL3. Next base: position 5,829,229 of record NZ_CM137725.1, read on the forward strand.
GCTGGTTACTTGCTGGGTGGACGTGTTGAATTTAACGCTTCGGAAAACCCGATAGAAAATCTGATTGACGGCAAAATGAAATTTCATGTGTACATCACACCGCCGTCTCCGGGTCAGGATATTGATTTTGTACTGGAATACGATGCTTCTTACTTTGCATCGTTATTCGCAGCTTAAAGGAGGTTTGAACATTGGCTAAAGAGCAGATCAGTCAACGGACGATACAATATGAGGCTTACCGTAATGGTTCGGAGTATTTGGGGACTACAACCGTAGACCTTCCCGAAATCACATTACTAGCTGAGGACGTCACGGGCGGGGGTATTAACGGTACTGTCAATACTCCGACTATGGCCCAATTCGATGCCATGTCTACTACCCTGAATTTCAGGACTCACGAAGAAAGTTATTATTCCCTTTTTGCTCAAGAGATCCACGCTATAGATTTGCGGGCAGCCATCCAGATTCAGAACCGTTTAACTGGGCAGTTGGATGTTGTGCCGTACAAGGTATCATTTCGCGGTAATCCCAAAACAATGTCTTTGGGCAGCTTGGAACCAGGAGCGACGTCCGACAATTCTGTTGAATTTGAAGTGACCTATATCAAGATCACGCTTAATGGAGCGGTCAAGGTGGAAATTGATAAATACAACTCTGTTTGTGTTATCAATGGTGTCGATTACTACGCAAAAATCCGTCAGGCGCTTGGGAATTAATCATTCCGGGCGTTTGCCCGGATTTAAATATGGAGGGTTCTAACATGACAACTAATATCACAAAAGAAGCAGAATTGAAACCAGTGAAGAAGGTAGAAGATACTTCACAATATACGCTTAAATTCGATAAACCTTGGGATTTTGAAGGCGAAAAATATACGGAATTGAAATTTGATTTTAACAAAATCAATGGTCGTAAGTTGATTGCACTTACTAAAAGACTGGATCTTAATGATATGAAAACCCCCGTCAAGGCAATTAGTATGGAATTGCAAGCTGCTGTATGTGCTGAGGCTGCAGGTGTTCCGATGGAGTTGATTCTCGAACTTCCGGGCAACTATTTTTCTAAAGTGACTGTTATGGCTCAGAATTTTTTGCTGCTATAGATGCAAGTGAAGATGTTGCATCTGATATCCGGGAAATTGTACTGACTTTATCAATAGAAACCAGAAACAGCATTGATTTTTGGCTGGATCAACCGATAAGCGACCTGTCTAAATGGCAGGACGCTTTTTCTGCTTATGCAGTAAAAAAAGAAAAGGCACTAGAGGAAGCTGAAAAGGCACGAAAGAAAGGGCGGTGATGTAGTGGGACGCGAATATGATGTAGCGATGAAGCTCGCGGCTAATTTGGACCAGAGCTTCTTTGGTGCGTTTGATAAGGCGATTCAGAAAGTTAACGGTCTTGAGAACAGCTTTAAGGAACTGAAAAACATCCAGGTGCCTACCGGAGCGATAAACAATCTACAGCAAGAGATTGGACAGCTGAATACTAAGCTGCAAAGCGTTAATGCCAACCGGGTGGGGGAAAACGTCTTTAAGCCCTTAAAGGACGACATTAGGGACGTGAAGACAGAGCTTACCCGGCTCCAATCCATGCGCTTGTCGGGAGACATAACCCGTGCGCTGGAGGTTAATGTTCAGGGGCTTGAACACAAGCTTAAAGCCCTTGGACATTTGAGGATCGGCGCTAAAGTATTCGAACCGATGATGGCAGACGCAAGAGCAGTTGAGGCGCAAATACGTGTCATTCAGTCCATGCGCATCACGGGTGATATCGTCAAAGATATCCGTGAAGATTTGAAGAAGCTGGAGAATGAATTTAAAGATATCAAGCGAATAAACGGCCCCAAAGACGTTTTCCAGAACATGATTAGCGAATTGAAAATTGTTATTCCGGATCTGCGAGAAATGAAGAAGCTTCTGGCAGACATAGCCCGCATTCGCATGCCTTCAAATCAGTTCGGTAATGATATCGAAGCGTATGTAAGGCAGATTAAAGAATTAGAGAAACGCATGCGAGATATCCAACGCATTAACGGTCCTTCGGGCGGTGGTGGCGGTGGATCTGGCGGAGATGATTCAGGAGGCGGCGGTACATTACTTGCCGCTGGTGGAGCTGGGATGATGGCGGGAGCTGCCGTGGCTGCGGGCGGCTTTTTTGCGTTTAAATATGCGGATGAATACCAGAAGGCCATGCTTCAAATCCAAGCCAGCACAGGGCAGACAGAGGCGCAGATGAAGGGCATGAAAGACATTGCCAAGAATCTGTACAATCAGAAGCTAGGCGAGGATTGGAACGATCTGGCGCTTGTCGTCGGTAAGGCGAAAAACGTCTTGAAGCAAACCGGGCCAGAACTCGAAAAATCAGCACGAGGCGCGATTGTCCTTCGAGACACCTTCGAAAATCTGGATGTTGATGAATCTATCAAAACCGTCGATACCATGATGAAAAACTTTGGTATCACATCTGAGCAGGCTTACAATTTGCTTGCACAGGGTGCACAGAAGGGGCTGGATAAGTCTGGAGAATTACTGGACAGTGCCAATGAATATTCAGCCTACTTTGCAAAATTGGGATTCAGCGCAGAGGGTATGTTCGATATTTTTTCTGCAGGCTTGGATGCAGGGGCCTTTAACCTTTTTATTGGGGCTTTATGGCGGTGACGCCATATCGAAACCTCTCTAATTCATGGGAAACCCTAACGGTATGAGACGAGGGAAATCATGAGCGAAGCCTGTCTAAGCAGGAACGTGCAACGACTATCGGTGAGAAACCGAGTACACGCAAGCGCGTGGAAATGGGAGGGGACTCTTAGGAGTTCTTGATATAGTCTGATCTGCATGGAAACATGTAGCTGCCTTTAGTGGCGGGTAAGGGAGTAGCGAACCTTGCTGAACATAATGTGATAAGGTCGGGGATGGAATTAAGGAATTTGGTATCCGTACTAAAGATGGTTCAAAAAGCTCACTAGAAGCCTATAAATCCATCGGGCTCGGCGGTAAAGAGATGACAGCAGCATTCGCCAAAGGCGGAAAGACAGCACAGCAAGCATTCCTGAAAACCGCGAAGGCTATAGAAGCTGTGAAGGACCCGGTTTTGAAGAATGCTGTTTCTGTGCAATTGTTTGGTACGCAAGCCGAAGATTTGGAAGCTCGCGTAATCAAGTCCTACGGGAACGTCAAAAAGCAGTTCGATAAGACCAAAAACACGATTGATGAGATGGCGAAAATAAAATACAGCAGCATGGGGGATGCCTTCAAAGGGATCGGTCGCCAGTTGCTTACAAGCATCATAATTCCCGTTTCTAATATGTTGCTTCCAGCCTTCAATAAATTTAGTAACTGGTTTAATCAAACAGGACCGATGATTAACAAATTCTTTTCAAGCGTAGGAACCAGTTTGAGTTGGGTTAGTAAAATCATTATGAAGACTGGACAGTTACTTCAAAATACATGGGATAGTACAGGATATTATACTGCTGCGGTCGGAATAAGCACTATCGGTAGGGAAATAGGACTGAGTGAGGAGAATGCCTACAAGCTATCCGGTGCTATTACCGATATAACTGATCGACTTTCCGAGTTAAAGCCCTATGTTGATATTCTTAAAGGATTAGGCGATGTAGCTTACAACGTCACAATTGGTACTGGTGATATATCAGGAGTACAACAAATCAATAAAGGTTTGCAGTCCATTGGATTCAGCCCAGATCAGGCTATTCAAATATCAAATAGTGCGGTTGATATATTCGATAATATACGAGGCAAGGCGGAAGTATTTGTTGCAAGTCTCAAGCCAATCATGGGCGATATTAAAGGATATTTTAAAGAGGCTTTCACATTTGGGGCTGATTTGGATTTTAGAGAGATTGTAGACAGTGTGAGTGATCTTCGCAAATCTATCACGCCTGTAATAGAATCTATCGCCACCGGGATCGGCCCAGCATTGCATTCTGTTGCTTCTCTGCTTGTTCCACTTATGAAGGTTGGTAAGCAAGCGTTCAATGCGATAATCCCTTTGGTTATGAAACTATCATCTTCTATTTCTTCCAAGCTTGGACCTGTGTTTACGTCAGTTTTTGGATATTTGACGAAAACTTTGTTGCCTCAGGTCAGTTCTGTACTGGCTGCATGGTTGCCTAAAATAGGAGCTCTGTTTAGCAAGGTCGGCGGGCTAATTATGGCAATATACAACACAGGTATTGCGCCTGTAATTGATAGTTTAGTCGGTATATTCAAATGGGCATGGCCTGTTATCACTGCGGCTGTGACAGGTGCAATTAATATACTCAAGCCTGTTATCGGTGGAATTATTGATGTACTGGGCGGTGTAATTGACTTTTTGACAGGGGTTTTCACAGGTAATTGGGATCTGGCATGGCAGGGTATAAAAGAGGTCGCTGTCGGTATATGGGATAGTATCACAGGTGCTGTGAAAGCGGCATTTAACAATGTCATCGCAATTATCAATTCAGCCATCCAGAAAGTAAACAGCTTTAGTTTCACTATGCCCGATTTACTCGGAGGCGAGACAATAGGAAGTTTAGGAATACCTGAAATTCCAATGCTTGCAGATGGAGATATCACCAACCGTCCGTCGATCATGGGGGAGGCAGGCTGGGAAGCTGCGATTCCGATCAACAACAAGCCGCGTTCTATGAATCTATTGGAAAAGACAAATAGACTTATGGGCTACAATCCAGGCGGTAATGGCGATAATCTCAATCTTAACTTTAATATTGTTATCCAAGGAAATGCGGATAAAGAGGTAGTGACGCAGGCGGTTAAAGCTGCAGAACCTTCTTTCCGTCAGCAGTATAAGCAAATGAAACGGCAAGATGCGAGGACAAGCCTATGACGAAATATACCACGATCCAGGGCGATACCTGGGACATGATTGCCTATAAAGTGTTTGGTGATGAAACGTTGATGATCCAGATTATGAACCTTAATTTGGACTACATCGACGTTTCTGTTTTTTCTGCCGGGACAGTTCTGCAACTGCCGGACGTTTCTGTGGTTGAAGAAACCGCCTCTGACTTGCCTCCGTGGAAGGTGTGAGCATGGACGATATCATTAACGCAAGACGTGCCCAGGTTGTTGTTAACTACAACGGCAAGGACATCACCAAAGAGTTGTCCGATTACTTATTGGACTTTACTTATACCGATGCGGAGCCGGGGACGCTGGACGATCTACAAATTAACCTTGAGGATAAGGCGCGTAAATGGTCAGGGCCTTGGTCCCCAAGCGCTGGAGACAGGATAACTGCCTATATAAAGACGGTCGGGTGGGACAAGCCTGGGGAGATTAAGCGGCTTAATTGTGGCACGTTCGAGGTCGATTCAATCGACTTCGCTGGCCCACCAGATACAGTTAGCATTAAAGCTGTATCGCTTCCCGTTTCCACAAACGTACGGCAGGAAAAGAAAACGAAGGCTTGGGAGTCGGCTACTCTCAAGTCTATTGCTGCTGAAATCGCCAAGCGTGCGGGCTTCTCCTTGATGTACGAGGCTTATAACAATCCGAAATACGACCGTCAGGATCAGACCGATGTGTCTGATCTGGCTTTTTTAAATGACCTGTGTAAGCAGGAAGGTATTGCGTTGAAGGTTACAGGCAAGAAGCTGGTTTTATTCGATGAATACGTCTATGAACAGAAACTGCCAGCGCTGACCATAGAACGCGGTGTGTCGGACATTATCAGCTATGGTTTTTCATTCACCACTCAAGACGTGGCATATGCAGGCTGTGAGGTCAGTTATCAGCCTGCCGCAAAAAAGAGCACGTCTAAGAAAAAAGATGATAAGGGTACAACAAAAACTGCTGCTGAATCTACTTCTAAGGATTCGAAAAAGAAGAAAGAAAAATCGGAACAGCCAAAACCGATTAAGGTGATTTATCGCCCGCCTGGTGCTCCAAAAGATGGACCAATCTTAAAGGTGTCTCAGAGTGTTGGTTCACAGGCGGAGGCTATCAACGCGGCCCGTAAAAGCCTCCGTGAAAAGAATAAAGAGGCTGGTAAAGCTACTTTGTCCCTTATGGGGCATGTCGGCCTTGCAGCCGGGATGACGATCACTATAAAAGGGTTTGGCAGGTTTGATGGTAAGTACATTATTGTTTCTGCAACCCATTCGGTCGGAAGTTCTGGATACACAACAAATTTAGAAATTAGGAAAGTGCTGGGGTGGTAACATGGCGGCAGATGAATTAGTAAGGATCGGGGTTGTCTCCAGCGTTGACACTGACACTGGAATGGTCCGGGTAGTCTTCCCCGACATGGATAATATGGTTTCCCCGGAGCTTCCTCTTTTAACAACTGGGACAGGCTGGGGGCTATCAAATGCGATGCCGGAGCCGGGCGACAATGTGCTGTGTGTTTTCCGTGGGAATGGTCGGACTGATGGTTTTTGCTTAGGGTCCATTTATGACGGTAGTTATGATATGCCTGCGGACCAATCGCAGCGTGGTATCTACTTCGAGGATGGCAGCTATGCATATTTTGATAAGACTACCGGCTCTATTGAGATCAACGCGGTCGGAACCGTGAACGTACAGGCGAAGGCTGTAAGCATTAAAGCGGAGTCTGTTCAAATAAATGGGGAATCCGTGACTATTCAGGCCAAGAGCGTGAATGTCAATGCCGATACCGTGCAAATAAGCGGTAAATCATTCACTGTCGATTCACCAAAGGTCCGTATGAACAGCAATGTCACGGTTGTAGGCAAGCTTGACGTACTTAATCAGGAGATTGGAGGGGGCTGATTGTGGCAGCTAAAATAGGCAGTTATGGAGATATCCCTTTTGTAGTCACACCAAAGGTTATACGCACGTTCCGCGAGCTTACCCGGTCTAGTGCCAGCCGATGGGCGGACCATGAAATAATGCTCAGGAAACCTAAATCGCAGTTTCTTGGTCCTGGACTGGACACCGTGACATTTACGATGTACTTTGCCGCTTGGCACGGCACCAACCCCCGCAAAGAAATGGAAAAGCTTGTGGAATGGGACCGGAAGGGTAAGGCCGGAGCGCTGACAATTGGCGGTAAAAAGTTGGGTGTCGGTCTGTGGGTTATAACAGGGCTTGAGCAGGCTTGGAGTTATGTGGACAACCGTGGAAACCTGTTAGCAGGGACCATCAACATAACACTAAAGGAGTACGTTAAATGAGCCAGTACAATCTTACGTTATCCGGTACCCGCTCGATTGACTTTGCACCAGCTACTAAAGAGGAAGAATTACGACAGAATCTATTCGTGCTGCTCACAACATGGAGAGGATCAGTTGTTTTAAATCGACAGTTTGGATTCGATCCAGGAGCATTGGACGAGCCGACAGAGGTCTCCAAGGCACTTATCACCTCGCAAATCTATGAGCTGGTTGGGGAATATGAGCCAAGAATATTAATACAAGAAGTACAGTTTGTAAATCCGCAGGACGATCCAGCTGGCGGCCGATTAATTCCGGTCATTTACTTCGAGGAACAGGAGGTGAGCGACGAATGAACATGCTGGCTGAACTACCAGATATTGATTTTGTCCAAGCGGATGTTAAGGCTATGCAGGATTCTCTTATTACGCTGTATGAATCTATCGCAAAGCGACAGCTTGCCCCTGCCGATCCGCTGCGAATTTTTATAAATGCGATATCGTACAAGATGTTAATGCAAGAGGTTAAAGTGAATCAGGTAGCCAAAGGGCAACTACTCCGGTATGCACGCGGTGCTGTACTGGATCATTTGGGGGCCTTTGTAGAAACACCACGTTTGGGTGCTGATTATGCTGTCACCCTAATCCAGTTCACGTTGTCCACTCCACTCACCAGTGTTCAGATTATTCCTGCAGGGACCCGAATAGGTCCAAGGGAGGGTGACGGTACTATATACTTCTCTACAAAAGAGGTCGTTTCGGTGCCGATCGGTGATGTTGTGGTAACAGTGGCAGCGGAATGCAATGTGTCCGGTCCAGAAGGCAATGGATATATCGCAGGCCAACTCACAACGTTAATTGACCCGCTGCCTTATGTAGCGTCCGTGACGAACTTAACCGAAACATCGGGCGGAGCTGCCGTGGAGGACAATGACCCATACCGCGAGCGAATTCACATTGCTCCAGAGTCTTTTAGTGTAGCCGGTCCAGATGGTGCGTATGAATATTGGGCCAAAACTGCCAGTGCATCAATAGCAGACGTACATGTGGATTCTCCAGGTCCTATGCAGGTAGTGGTTACCGTGTTGCTTGCTGGTGGGGTCATCCCCACACAAACCGTTCTTGACGAAGTGTTCGTGGTGTTGGACGACAGAAAGCGGCGACCTCTAACGGACAAGGTTACTGTTCAAGCTCCTACAGAGGTCGATTACGATGTTGATTTGACCTACTATATCCGTAAATCAAGGGCAACAGATGTAACGAGTATTCAAAAAGGCGTAGAGGCCGCTTTATCCGAGTACAAGCTATGGCAAAAGTCGCGATTAGGCCGAGACATAAACCCATCTCAGCTAACGCATATGTTTGTTGCAGCCGGAGCTTCACGACTTGAAATTCGATCACCTGTATTCTTGGAGCTTAATTCAAGTCAGGTAGCCAAGGAAGGGACTACGACGGTGGTTTTTGGAGGGCTGGTCGATGATTAAGCTTTCAGAATTAAGCCTGTTGGACGTGTTACCTGATAACTTGCGGACAGATAAGCAGGTGCATGACGCAGCGATGGCCCTAGACGTGAAAATGGACGAGCTGACGGCGACGATCCAGAAAGTCAATTTGTTTGGACGAACGGATTGGACGGACGAAGAAACGGACGAACTGGCTTGGCAGTTCCATGTAGACTACTACGACCCTACATTGCCGCTTGAGCAGCGTAGGGAGCTTGTTCGACAGTCTATCCCACTCCATCGTCGCAAGGGCACACCTAGCGCTGTAGAGGATCTAGTGACCACTATATTCGGCTATGGCAAGGTGGAGGAATGGTGGGAGTATGGCGACGATCCTGGCTATTTTCAAGTGGTTGTATCCAACCCAAAGGCAACAGAAGAACAGGCACAGCAGTTCATCGAAATTGTTGAATCTGTGAAGCGAAAAAGCGCCCACTTGCGCCGCGTTGTTGTCTTGGATTCGGCAAAGGGGACGCACTATTACGGCGTGGGTACTCAGCAAGTGGATATTATTACTCTAAGGCAGGTGAACTAAATTGGCGTTCGACGGAATCCAAATTACAATTCGCGGTCAGAATCTGCTGGCAAAAGCGGAAGCTGGCCTGACTAAAATAACATATACAAGATTTTCAGCCGGGGATGGGAAGTTGTCCGGTCAGATGCCGATTGCATTAAAGGCGCTTATTAACGAGAAAATATCTTTCCCGGTCAGCCGCTTAAAAGTGCAATCCGAAAATGTGGTCGTACCTGGGTTCGAATTCAGCAATCAGGGGATTGTCACGGGTTTCTATTTTCGTGAAGTTGGATTGTGGGCGACTGATCCAGACTTGGGTGAGATCCTTTATGCGTACGCTAATGCAGGTGAGGGGGCAGAGTATGTCGATGCTCAAAACACATCCGCTGTCCTGAAAAAACTATTCAACTTTGAACTGACGGTAAGCAATGAGTCGCGAGTAACTGTGGTAGTGGACGATTCGATTATATACGCTACTCCGCAGGATGTAGCGGATTCCCTTGATGCTGCTAAACAATATACGGATACGGCGATCAATAATGTAAAAGTGCCAGACGCAACGACTACGGTTAAGGGTATCGTCAGACTAAGTGCAGATTACAAGTCTACATCTTCTGCGACTGTGCCGAATAGTAAGGCTCTTTCGGACTTGTACACCGCTTCAATGGCTGACAAAGGCAAGGTTTTTATGGATGATTTTAATTTTTTGCTGTCTCCGGGTGCGTGGCGGGTTGACAGGTCTTCTTTTACTCCTGCCACGGACCATAGCCCACCGGGAGCATATCCTAAAGGTGTCCTTTTTGTCGCAATATCAAATGTGACGGAAGGGCTAGCGGTTGTCCACGTGTACGTAGACGATACAGGTGGTATTTTTAAACGAGTAAGGACAGTTGCTGGAGTTTGGACAACTTGGAGCGAATTAGCCGACAAGAATTACGCAGCTCCAAAGCAACATAGTCATACGGCATCAGACTTGCCCTCTGCGTCAACACAGGCGCGGGGCATTACACAGCTTAATACGTCTACCAACAGCACTGCTACCGATCAGGCAGCTACACCGTCTGCCGTTAAAGCGGCATATGATCGGGCTGACCAGGCTTTTACGCAAGCCGTTGATTTGAAAAATAAAATTTCAGGCGCGATCAACGGCAAGGGTGGAAGCGCCAACCAGGATATGAATGGAGATCAGTTAGCAGCAGCAATAACGAACCTACCCGTAAAGCGCTTTGCGTCTGGTACATTTAATGGTCAAAATGCGCAGGCATCTAGTTGGGGAATGTCCATATCCATGCCTGTTTCTGTTGGTGGTCTTTCTTTCACTCCTTCGAGTGTATTTATAAGAGTCCGGTTAACTGAATCGGACGGCTTCCGGCAGGTTGAAGGTTTCGCACGTACCAGCACCTCCAGTGATGACACTATTTACGGATGGAGGGGGAATAAAGTATGGGTTTCTATTCTACGCCAACAAGCCGGAGGGTTTAACGCGACCATCGAGGGCAGCAAAATAGACGCATACGCCGGGGGGTCGCCTGTTTCTAAGGTATGGGCGTATGAATGGTGGGCATTCGAATAATAGAAAGGGTGGTTTATATGAAAATTGGGCCAAAGGTTTACTGGAGAAAATCAAGCGGTGAGGTTATTTTTATGACTTCCCAAGTCGAATCAGAGTCAGCACGTGAGACCACTAAAGAGGATGATATGGGCTTTTATCCTCAGTTAAAAGGATACGATCCTGGACAGGTAGACGTCCTCAAACTTGAGTTTGATAAGTATACTGAAGACTTCTACCACGCGACCAGTTACAGAGTGAATCCAGATACTAAGACAATGGAATTCACATACCCGTCCAACAGTGGTAGTGACTCGCCCCCTACGAAACCTCTTACGGATCAGGTGGCAGAGCTCAAGACGCGCCAAGATAGTACGGAGGCCGCTATGCTTACTCTTATGGATGTTACAACCAAATCCTAACGGAAGGAGGTGAAGCCTTATGTATGGGTTCTTGTTGAACATGTGGACTATGAAAAAGGTCGATGAACAACGGCTAATTTCATACACTCCAAAATTTATAACAGAAGATGAGCAAAAAGCGATATTAGCAATACCGCAAAATGTCTAAGCAGCGTATCCAATGGGATGCGCTATTTTTATGCCCTCGGAGTGGTCGGGGGCATATTTATTTGAGAGGACGGGGGAAGTCATGGACGACAGATTAACACACATTTTTAAGGGAGCGGCGGCGGGGTTTGGAGCGATAGCCGGCTACCTGCTTGGAGAGTGGAGTGTCATGATACATTTGCTTTTTATTTTAGTGATTGCGGACTGGTTGACCGGATGGATTGCTGCATGGATTCGAGGGGAGTTACGCAGCCGGATAGGGTATCACGGCATAGCGCGTAAGGTAGTCATTTTCTTGATCGTGGTGGTGGCGCATTTCATAGATGTGGCGTTGGGCAACCTACATTATTTTCAGGACGCAGTGATCTTTTTCTATTTGGCGAACGAGTTGTTGTCCATTATAGAAAATGTAGGTCGCATGGGTGTTCCGATGCCAGATGTACTCAGGAATGCGGTCAAGATTTTTGAGTCTCGCTCAGAGGCTCCTAAAAATCCAAATATGCCAGAACCAGAAAACAAAGATCAGCAGAAGCCTGCTGTATAGGGGGGATTGTTTTGCAAGCGCGAAAAAAGGGTAACGCCCAAGGGATCGACGTGTCCCATCACCAGGGCGACATAAATTTTAAAAAAGTAGCTGCTGACGGCATATCGTTCGTTTTTATAAAGGCAACGCAGGGCAAGTCATTCCGCTCCAAAACGTTTCTTGAATTTGTGAAGGATGCGAAGGCCGCTGGCTTGATGATCGGGGCGTATCACTATGTCGATGATTCGGCAACCACTCCAGAGATGGCCCGACAAGAGGCAGCAAACTTTGTCTCTGCCATCAAGGCTGCTGGAGGCATTCAGGTGTTTGATTTACCGCCTGTTATGGATTATGAGTCCAATAAGTCCAACCTGAGCAAAACGGCGATTACAGCCGTAGCCAAGGCGTTTCTACAGGAGGTTGAGCGGCTTACTGGAGTGTTGCCTATCATATACACATATCCGTCATTTATCGGTAACTTTTCGTGTTTGAGCAATTACCCGCTATGGATTGCGCGATACCATGCCACAAAGGCTCCATCTGACGCGTCTGGATGGTCACGTTGGGACTTTTGGCAGTACAGTGACGGCAGCCAGGGGGGGTACAGGCCAGACGCCACACGTAAAGTCGATGGGATTGATGGAGCGGTTGATCTGAATGAGTACAACGGGACTGAGGCAAACCTGAGAGCAAGATTTACTAAATCTAAAGGGGATGAGAAAGGTATGGAAGAACGGGACGTTGACCAGGTTAGCGAATGGGCAGCAGCGGCTTGGGAGGAAATGAAGGCAAATGGGTACTTTGATGGCAGCCGTCCCGGTGCGATCGCAACCCGCGAAGAGGTGGCCATTGTCATAAACCGGTTACGTGGTAATTTCCTGAAGCTGATCAGTGGGAATAGTGAGAATATAGCTGATTTCAAACGTTTAAAAGAAATCGAAGCCGCTGCTGCAAAGGATGGTGAATAACCATGAACAAATTGATTTGAAAAGCAAACTTTTCAGCCGTAAGTTTGGGTGCTACTGGCCGGTCTGGTAGGTGCAGTGATGACCGCTGCAAAGAATGAGTATGATCGGTGCCTTTGCTTCCATTGCCGTGTACATTTAGGTTAAGTCATATGGCTGACGGAAAAAGTGGGATCTTGGACTAGAAGAAAAAGTGAAAAAACGACAAGCCCTGCTAGCATGTATGCGCAGGCAGGGCTCTCTTGTTTGAAATTTTAGAATCTCCATGTTCCAGTTACAGTTCCTGATGCATTTCCCCTACTGTCAGCGGTTATAGAACCGGTAACAGGCCCCCAAGTCCCTGTTACAGTTCCTGAAGTATTTCCTCTATTGTCACCAGATACAGATACAGAACCAGACTCTCCTAAGGGATAAAGTGCACTGTCAATTTCAATTTCTCTAAGCCCTTTAATACCTAGCTCTTGAAGTATTTCTACTCCATTTGGCATTGTTGGGAATGTTTTAATCATATCGTTTATAATGGAGAAAATTGAAATCCCTTCGTTATTGACAAACTTACCATTAATACTTTGGCCAGCTGCATGATGCAAACCCACTAATTCCCAATTATCATTATAGATTGGACTTCCAGATGCACCTGGTTCTGTATCAGTAGTGTATAAAATGAAGTTGTGATCATTTGGATTAATCTTCTGAAAAAAGTTGTTTCTTATAGCTATTTCTTTACGTCTCATTCCTGGATGTTGAATAATATTTAGATTATCGGTCACGTTGACAGACAACTTAGGGCTTAAAGGGGTAAAACCTTGTGCGTTCCCAGGAATGGACCTTTGAAAGCTGCCGTTTTGAATAATTCTGTTAACCTTAACAACTGAGTAATCTAATTGCTCATTTGTATAAAAGAAATCATTAGGGTTGCAGAAGTAAACCGAATATGGTTTTGCATTCCCATGAATGTCATTATCAAAATTAAAGTTAATTTCAGCTTCATCTGCTGTTTTGCTATCTGGAAATACATGGTTATTTGTCAGCAGTAGATCATTAGAAATTAAAAAACCACTAGCTCCTCCATTTGGCAATTTGATAAAGCTTACAGTTTTCGCCTTTTCTACAGCTGCTTCTAAAAAAGCGACTGAAAGAAGTTCGTTAGGACCAATAAGCACCTCGTTATTTAGATCCCCGCCAAATCCCTTGATCAATTTTCTGCGTTGATCCATTTCTAAAGTTGTTTTTCTAATTAATTGTTGCATCTAAATAATCACTCCTTAAATTTGCTTTAGCTAAACAACATTTGCTAAGCTAAAATAAATTTTGCGGAACTTTGCTGTCTTTTATACAGTAAATTTTATTTGCCTTAGAGTAGTAAGGTCATCGACTTTATTATTTGGTACAATTAAAATAAACTGGGGCAGATACATTATCTGATGTAATAAACAAGCGCGACAACAATAAAGGTCCATTCAGTAGATCGTATCTTAACGTTTGAAGTAAGTGAATATTCTAAATAAAGCAATCCCCGCCGACCAATAAAGGTTAGCGGGGATTTTCTTTTAGACAATAAACTCGGTGAACACTGGACTCCGCAGCAGACCCGCCTTTGTCCAGTTCCGCATTTTAACACGGGCTCTTATACGCGGCTCCACATAAACATACGCTCGGTCCTCACCGGTTATCAATGATTTAGACACTCCATAAAATGCCTTCTTATGTGTCGGCGTTGCACCCAGCTCAATGATACCGGAAGGACGAATTTTACCACTCTCATTCGGTACGCCTGCAAGCCACCCGAATTCCCCTTTGCGATAACCTGTTATAAATACGTCAGCATAGGACCAGTTAATGACCTTCTGCCAAGACGCTGATCGACGGCTGACATACATACTCTCTTTACGCTTGCCGACCACGCCTTCCATACCGCGCGCTTCTATTTGCTCAAACAACGCCTCACCGGCGCCTTCGATATACGGAACAAGCCCGAAACTAGAGCTAGGGAGCGTTAGACTAGCGAGTATGGACTTACGTTCCATAAGCGGAAGGCTCCGCAAGTCCTCGCCTTTAAAGCTCAAGACATCGAAGACAACGAAAGTAGCCGGTAATTTAGCTTTGAGGTTAGTAATCTTGTCCGCCTTCTTCGCCTGAAAGCGTGACATAACGGATTCAAAATCCGATACACCCGTTGTCGGATCAACGCACGCAATCTCACCGTCCAACACAATGTCATCCGGGAATGTGACGCTGGCTATCTCCGGGTATTGGCGCGTGCAGTCGTTGTTATGGCGCGTGTATAGGCGTACAATGCCGTTTTGTTGCGAATATATTAAGCGGTGTCCGTCTATTTTCGGTTCAAAAATATAACGCGAATCTGAGAATGGGCCCGCTGCTGTTTCAAGTAACATTGGAGAAATAAACAATTAGACCACCTCAAGTTAATTATAACGCTCATTTGTGCTGTAGTGAGGCGGTAAGTATTGGAGAGAAAAAGCTCTGCTAACCTTTATTGGTCGGCAGAGCTTGTTTGTTATTTGAAGTAATTGCGGACATTCAGTAATAGCGCAGCAAGGCTTATCACCAGGCCAGATATTGATATGGTCCATAAGATTACATCATACATAGAGTTACCTCCTTATAGAGGGGCATATAGCCCCGTTATTTACCGCTTGGAAAGTCGTATTTGTCTATATGCTCGCGGAACCCCTTGTAGTCTGTGACCCACATTTCGCCCGTTTCGTTGTGCTGGAACAGGTACTGCCTACAACCTTCGTCGTAAGCAGCTCCTTTGTATACCCAGCCTCCAAAGTCATAACCGATCATCCTTGAATAGCGTTCGCGCTTGACTGCTTTATCCGACTGTCTGCCAGATGTATAGCGGACTCCATCTGGAGCACTGACGTCATATTTCATGCGCTACCTCCCTGTATTAAAGGGGCCGAAGCCCCTTGATGATTAATTGTTAGCAGCCTCCAGTTCTTGCATTTTTGAATTTACCGAGTTGTGAAACATGATGTGCCAGTTACTATTCTTAAATTCTTTGTAATCTTTCTCCGCTCCTACCTTTTCAATTGGATGGCCCAGTTCCTTCATTGCGCTTTCTAGCAAAATTACATTCTGCTTTGTTGCTCTGTACTTTTTAAACATTATCATTGCCTCCCTACTAAGGCCGCCGCCATTTGGTATTGGAAAACGAGTTACCGTTTATGTTAAGATTGGGTATAGAAGGCGCTGTGTAAGCCGCCCTCTATCAAGGAATCCTTAACGTTTGCGCCGCACGCGTCGTTTGGTTCCTTTTTTGTTTTTCTTGCTCTCCTTAAACACTTTGACCAAACCGATAATTGCAGTTATCAGGTTTGTGAGTGCTGTGGAGAGCAAGACCCAATCTATTGCTCTCAAATTTCTTTCACCCCTTTCGGAAGTTAATGTTTCACTTCCTGAATATAATATACCATATCCTACACGCTATTGCAACCATTTTCGGAATATTGTATTCTGTTTATAGAAAATAATATTCCACTATCGGAATAAAAGGAAGTTGGTACGTATATGCCGTTTTCATATAAGCCGCTGTTCAAGTTGCTGCTTGATAAAGACATGAAAAAAGAGGACTTAAGGCAGGCCTTGAGCCTTGGAAGGAACACCATTGCAAAGATGGGAAAAGGGGAATACGTGTCATTAGAGGTAATAGACAAGATATGTTCTTACCTTGACTGTACGCCAAATGATATAATTGAGCACATAAAAGAGCAGGAGGAATAACCTCGCTGCTCTTTTTTTATCTTGAATAACGAACGCATGTTTGCATATAATAGTTGCAGAGGTGATCAGCATGTTACCAGACATCGAACGAAAACTACTGCGGATATTGTTCAATTTTTTTCGCCAAAAACTTAGGATGCCGACAATGCCAGAATTGGAGGTCAAGACAGGTAGAAGTGTAGAGGACATCAGAACCGGGCTGCTGGCTTTGGAGAAGGGTAACTATATTACTTGGGAAGACAAGTCAGACACGCGAAATATCGTCATTATTGAAGGATGGGACAGAAACCCGAATATTTCTACACCGCCCACTCCTCCAGGTGCGGCAAATAGGTACTTCACAGAATATTAAAGCCCCGGAGCATATTGCCCGGGGCTCTTTGTTATTTACCGATATCAATTAATTCGCTTTTACCAGCTTCCCAACCAATTCCACTGTCTGCTTTAAGTTTGAAGTTCTTACTGTCCTTTGGAACCTCAAATACCACATTAGCTGTCTTGGTCAATCCTGGGTTGATCTTAGCCAAAAACAACATGTTTCCTGAATCGTTTACGTACAGATCGGCGTCACTCATTGGCTCATATTCAAGACCTGCAGCATCGATAAGTTTGAACATGCTTGCATCAAGTGTGCGTGCCTCTTTGTCCAGGTTTTTAATGGAGAGGTTGACCACAATGTATTTATCAGAAGTCTTCTTCTGCAAATATTCATTCTGTCCAATGGTGGTTTTAGAACTGGCTTTGTTGGCCTGAACAGCAAGATTTCCTACCTGTACAGCTTCACCTATTTTAGCCATTTTCGGAGCCTCTTCTTTTTTAGGTTCAGCTTTGGGCTCTGCCTTCTTGTCAGATATCACTGCTGGCACTGTTGTAGTTTTAGCAACTGCATCTGTACTATTAGTTGAGGCTTGTTGTGTCTCTTTATCTTTTGAATTCAATCCTCCGATAATAAATAACACAACAATTACCCAGAACCACCACTTCTTATAAAACGGCTTCTTCAAAACGATATCCCCCTATTTAACCAATAGTTTTATAGAATTAGTATATATGGCCTAGGAAAATATTTCTACAAGAAATATGTACATGCTGCTACTAAAGTCATATACTGGTCATATATTACGGAAAATTATTACTTTAGGAGAGTTCAATTTATGACAGAAACGAAAAAGAGTCTTCCAAAAAAAGAGGCAGAGGAGGTGAAAAAGTCTTGTTTTATTGTTATGCCTATTTCGGATGCAGAGGGTTACGAGAAGGGGCATTTTGGACGTGTCTATGAACATATAATAAAACCTGCCTGTGAATTAGCAGGTTTTGAGCCTATTCGAGCGGATGATGTGAAACATACAAATGCAATTATTTTGGATATCATAAAAAAGATTATAGAGGCGGATATGGTTCTCTGTGATTTGAGTTCGCGCAATCCCAATGTACTTTATGAATTAGGAATAAGGCATGCTTTTAATTTGCCTGTTGTATTGATTAAAGACAAAATTACACCGCGCCCTTTTGATATTTCTGCTCTTCGTGATGTAGAATACGACTCCACTCTTAGAATTGACACAGTTAATTTAGCTATAGCTTCGGTAGGAGAGGCTTTGAGAGAAACTTATGAGCAAAAGGGGAAGGATACGAATTCTTTGATTTCTCTGTTAAGTGTACGAGCAGCAAAATTACCTGAGCCTCAGAGTATAAGTCCAGATACTTCCATTTTACTAAATGCTATAGAAAATTTGAATTTTAATTTAAGTAGTCAGAATAAAACACTAGTCTTAAAAAAAGAGGATGCATATAGAGAGATGTTTGTTCGAAATAGAGATAGATTATCGAAACAAATTTACCCAGGTGCAAAGGTTTTAAGTAGGAAGAGAGGTAATGGAGTTATTGTCGAGATGGACTTCGAAAACGGGGACATACTTGTTGAGCACGGGGATTACACCTCCTCATACCGTTACCCTTACAATGAATTAATACTTTTAGCTGACGATGAGAAGAACAATATCTCATAATTAAAATGAATTGCTTCTGTTAATCAATTGTGATATATTACCCTTATAAAATTTGCCTGTTTATTGTTACTATATTTCTAATTGACGAAGTCCTTAAAAAGATTGTTAAATCTCTTGGGCCGCTACATGTGTGATACATAGTTTTTAAAAAAAACGAACAAAACTCGTCGTCTTCTCTATTCCTTCAAAAAGGAAAGAAGATAGCTAGTTTTAAAGTTTCTTTAAAAAACATGCACACCTTGTAGCGGCCTTTTTGCATTCTCATATTTTATTAAAGGAGATGATTTAGATGGAATCGCAAAGGAGTTAAACGCATTAATGAGGCTAATAATGTGTGGGGAATTGTGGCCCGTATAGGTAAAATTCCTGTTGTTGAAATCTATTCGGGCCTTGTTACTATCAGCTTCTCGTACATATAAATCACCATTATTAATGATATGTTCTCATTTTGTTCGCATTTTTTTCTAGTTTGTAAAATACTGTGTTATACTCGACTTAACCTCTCAAACGGAAATTATTACATCTAGGAGTGATGACCTATTCAGAAAAAAGTAATCGATTTATATGAGCTGGCCGCTTATATGAAGAAAACACCAGAACACTACCTTAAATTTATTTCGGATACTACTTGTCAAACTCTCGATCCAAACGAACCTGTGCAATTATCTTTTGAATCTGTTTCTCGGAAAGGTTTTTCCCGTCAACCGCTATCGTAAATTGTTCCAAAAGCTCCTCGTCAGTCAGATCAATTTTAGAAACAAACTCCTTCACATCGGAAGATGGGAGGGGGTTTGTTATATTGTGTTTTTTTATTACATTTTTGAGTTCTTTAATAAATCGTTCTTGAGTGTCCTCACCATTCTGCTCAAAAGCCGTCATAATTGTTCTGAGTTCGTATGCTTTATTGAACTCCTCTACAAATTCAACCTCCTCACTATTTGAATGGTTTTCTTCAGAGTTGAAATATTCATTAAAAAACCTTTCGTACTCATCACCCTTAGATGCTTGATGATATGCAGGGGACATATATAGCCCTGAATTAATTATAGCTAAGAATATATCTTCACGTAGTTCTTCGTAAAAAAATCCACCATTATCAGTGAGCACCTTTAGGATACTAGGAAGTTCTCTTGCCGCTTTGTAACGTTCTGTTGAGATTGTGACATCTTCATCATCTGTAATAACAGAAATTGAAACGCCTAGCGCGTCAGCAATAGAACGCAAAGTTTCAAGACTGGGATTGTACCGATTACCTTCGACATCCGCAAGGTAAGACCTAGACATATTTGCCTTCTTAGCTAACTCAACTTGAGTTAGCTTTTTTTGTTTTCTAAGCGTCTTAATGTTTTGACCAATAGACATGTCCAGACTCCTTCACAATAGTTTCACTTTATTCTACCTTTCGTATGTCGGTAATACAAGTTGCTGAATGACGGAAATACAAGTAAATAAGAGTAAAATGACGGCTTTACAAGTATTTTATTCGTTTTATCTCCATAATGCTTGAATATGCCCTAATTCGGAGTTAGACAGAAAGGACGGAAATACAATACAATTTGCTCATCGGAGGTGAACAACTAATGGACAAACGACTTATAGCTGCGGCCATAAAGGAAAAACGCAAGGAAATGAAAAAGCGCCAAAATGAAGTGGCTGTTGAAACTGGACTATCCCGGAATTATATTTCTGATATCGAAAATGGAAGATATATGCCGAGTGTAGGAACCTTAGTTAAGATAGCTTCGTGTCTGGAAATGGATTTAAACACGCTTCTAATGACGGAAATACAAGATAAAAACAGTGTAACCCAATAGATTGATTTTTATTCCTAAGAGAAGAAAGACCACAAATGAACCCTAATGCAATCGTGATGACACCTGAACAGTTTGCTGATTTGAAGGAAAGTCTTATTCGCGAACTTGAACCAAAAATCAAATCTCAAGTAGAGGAAGAAAGCCGAAAACAATCAGCTTCGGTAAGCCTCAGTATATGGCCCCCTATAAGAGACGAAGCATTGCACCGTCTCAGACACTTGGTAACATACAATCGGTATCAAGTCGTCAATGCACTATCAACAATCGTTCGTAACTCATTGGGTGTCAGTAATGTACAAGGACTGACGACAGATCAAGCACAGGCAGCCAGAGAAATTGTCGATGCTGTTGTCTCCACAATGCTAAAGTACAGCAAAGTAAAGGCTGGTGAACAGGGTGAACATACGAACTGAAAACTGGCTTGGACATACCATTCGCTTTGTCGAGAAGGTACCAGGTGAATGGTGGGCGGTAGCCGCAGATATCACTAAAGTGCTGGGTATAAGAAACGGCCGTGATGCGGTAGGTCGTTTGCCGGATACCCAAAAGGGTGTAGCTTTAACCGACACCCTCGGCGGAAAGCAAGAAGTTGCAATTATCTCTGAAAAAGCCCTTTACCGATTGATCATGCGGTCACGCCGTAAAGAAGCTGAGGCTTTCCAAGATTGGGTATTCGACATAATTAAGCAGCTTCGCCAGTCCACCGGACTCGAAGGCTTTCAAATATTCAGGATGTTGGACAAGGACCACCAGAAGGAGGCCATGCAGAAACTACGATCCAGCCTGAAACAGCCTGTTCGGGTGGACTTCATCAAAGCTAACACGATAGCGAACAAGGCGGTTTCAAGTAAATACGGTCACCCGAAAATGATCAAAAAAGACCAAATGACGCCAGACATGCTGGTGA
The DNA here is from genome assembly GCF_054602585.1 of Paenibacillus sp. SEL3. NCBI lineage: Bacteria > Bacillati > Bacillota > Bacilli > Caryophanales > Paenibacillaceae > Paenibacillus > Paenibacillus sp. SEL3. The sequence continues at coordinate 5,850,476 of NZ_CM137725.1, forward strand.
CCCGCCAAGAGATTCTGGAAGATACGGTTGACTTGATGGGCACCAAAGAACGGTTTGGGCTGGACATAGCGGTATCTCAAACGATCTACGACAAGCACATACATTAACCGAAAGGAGCATGCACACACATGCGCAATAACGAGGAAAGGTTAAGGGAACTATGCGAATTCTTCGGCAAAATGGAACGCCGGATGTTAGAGAATGGTCGTGTTCTGGTAGCTCTACACGCTCGGGGCCAGTATCGCAAATACCATCGGCAGTTGGTTGGGCGGTGGACAGCATGAAGGTTTTGATGTCAGGTAAAGACGCTTGCTGTGCTATATGCGGAAACGTAATGCATAAGCAGTTTCTACGCCGCTGGAATGATCGGGAAGTATGTAGACCGTGCATTACGGAAATGACGGCAGATTATCCCTTGGAGGGAGGTGAACACATTGCAGAATCACGAACAGCAGTTATTCCTTCAATTCTATAACTCTCTTGCCCCGGAAGTGCAGCGGGACATTAAGCATTATCTATTCTTGTACGATTGGTACCTGGACGAGAAGGACCCGAAAGCTCGGGGAACGTTGCAGATAGAAATGAACATGCTGGAGCGCAAATACAATTTGGAGGTAACACATGGAAATAAAAATAATCAGCGCGAAGGCGCATAACTTTAAAGCGCACCGTGACCTGTCAGTTAACTTTGGACGGATAACACAGATCACGGGCGACAATGAGCAAGGTAAATCCAGTATTTTGGAAGTCCTTACGTGGACATTGTACGGCACAGACACCATGGGTGGCAAGCTTGATCCTACGCCTACCAATTATGAATACGATTATGTTCAGGCTGAAACCCTGCTGGACATTGACGGAAAACAGATGCTTCTAGGTCGTGGAATCGAGAAGGGAAAAACCACTTATTACATTAACGAGGTCCCAAGCAAGGCCGGAGACTTCGATGAGATTGTTAAATCTCTATTCGACAAAGACCTGTTTCTTTCTCTCTATAACCCTTCATACTTCTTTACCTTGCATTGGAGCACACAGCGAGACTTGCTTCTGCGGTACGTAACCCCCGTTTCCAACAAAGAGGTATTTACCGAAATGAGCCGGACAAGCCCGGACGAGAAGGCCAAGGACATAAAATTTAATCCACAAGCTGCCAAGCTGTCGGAGTTGGTCAAGAAGCACACGATGGATCAGCTTGGGGAAATCCATAAGAAGAACAAGAATGACAAGGACACGGCCTATAAGCGGGCTCAAGGGCGTACAGAGGCGCTTGTCGATCAACTCCAGAAGCTTCCTGCAACACCAGAGGACATCGAGGCGGTTAAAGCAGAGGATGCTGCGCTGCTTGAGCAAATAAAGGCACTAGAGGTACAAACGGATCTTGCAGGAGAAACAAACCGAAAGCGCACCGTTCTGGAAAGTACCATACAGTCCCTACAAAGGCAGATTGAGCAGGCCAAGGATCGGTATATGAAGGTTTACAACGAACCTATAGAGGATCATTGTCCAGCTTGCAAGCGTCCGCTTGATACGGAGTCTGTGGAAGCTGTCATAGAGAATAAGGAACACCGGAAGGAAGAACTCCGGGCAGCACATCAAAAGCTTGTAGACGAGCGCAAGGATCTGGAAGTACAACTTGCCGCTATTGAGCCAGTGGACGTATCCGAACAGACCTCACAGATTCGAGCTTTGGAATCCGAGCGGGACGCAACAGCCACTGCCATAGCAGCTCATAAATCACGTCAGGGCATGCAGGACGACATCGACAAGGCCCGCGCTGACGAGGCTGATACACTTTCCAGCCGCAACGACTCTATCTTTGTTCTGGACGCAATCAAGGCGTTTGAGGCGAAGGAAGCCGAACTGCAGGCCGCCAAGGTGCAGAATCTGTTTTCTACTCTATCAATCTCTTTATTTAAAGAACAAAAGAATGGCGAACGTAAGCCGGACTTTGTAATTGAAAAGGACAATAAGCCGTATCCAATCTTGTCGCTTTCCGAGTCTGTCCGTGCTGGTCTGGAACTGCGAGAAGTCCTTAGTGAACAGAGCGGCCTAGTATCGCCTGTAGCCGTGGACAACACCGAAAGTACCTTCAAGATTAAAAAATCTTCTGGTCAACTCATTCTGGTTAAGGCCGTCGAAGATGCACCTTTAGAAATAAAACAGATAGGGGGCGAGTCGGCATGAAGCCACATGAACAACTGGAATATGAGATGGCAAGGGAAAACATACTCAAGGCTCTTCCGTCCATGTTGGGGATGTATGGGGCAGTAGCCAAGGCATCTAAAGCGTACTTTGACGAACTGGTTGCCGCTGGATTCAGCGAAGCTCAAGCAATGCACATTGTTTCCACACAGGGCATTACAGCTCGCCTAGGAGGTGGGGAGTCTTGAAGAACGGAAAGAAGCCTACCCGCCGCCAGAAACAAGCAATTGAACGAGCTGGCTATGACCCTGCTGATTGGCTTGTATGCAAAAACGGACCATTCTTCATGGAAATCATCAATCGTAAAAATAACGAAACAAGCATTATCAGCACCGGAGAAGAACGCACCAATTAAATAATAGGAGGCTTTCAGCCCATGGCAAATACAAACAACCAATTAACAATCTATGACTCTTACGCTTTCGGTACACTCACCCAAGAGGATGTCCAAACAGTTCATCAAACAATCGCAAAAGACTGTAATGAATCGCAATTCAGGCTTTTTATGGGCGTTGCCAAGGCAGCCGATGCTAACCCGCTTATCGGGGAGATTTACCCAACAGTCTATCAAGGAAAGCTCACATGGCAATTCGGGATTGACTACCATATTCGCAAAGCGAAAGAGATGGACGGATTTATGGGATATGACGTTCAGGTAATTCACGAAAACGATGAATTTGAATATTCCATGGAACGTGCTGAGGACGGTCGCTACTATCTTTCAATTGAAAAATATAAAGGCGGATTCCCGCTTGGCAAGCCAATTGGTGGGTACGCGATGGCATACAAAGAAGGGTTCATGCCTTTCTCAGTATTGATGGATATTGAAGAAGTTGAGCACTACAAGCGTTCTGCCATTGGGATGCAAAAAACAATGTGGACCAACAATTTCAAGGACATGTTTAAAAAGCACATGGTTAAGCGTGCGTTGAAAGCAGCCTTCGGCCTTCGATTTGATGATGGTGATGGAGAACAGGGGGAAGGTCCAGCTCCATACAATCCATATGAACGGAAAGACATCACTCCAGAAACGCACAAAGCACCTGTCATTGGTGCGGGGGACAAGCAGCCGACTGGTACCGATACAGAATCGACAATAAGCCCGTTGGACCAAGCCCGCGATGATATGAAGAAGAAATTCAGCCAGCTTGGAATCACAGATCCGGCAGACATGCAGGCATACATTGCAAAACACGCCAATCCGAAGGGACCTAAGCCCACACTCCCCGAACTGAAAGGCTTGTTAAAAATCATGGACATGCACCTTGCGGAGAAAGCCGCCCAGGAGCAGGCGAATGACGTTCTTCCAATCTAACCAAGTTGAAATATACGTCCGCTGTGAAGACTGTCACGTTTGCGGCAATGAGATAAATCCCGGCCGGGAAGAGTACATTCGCGATTTGCGGGTGTGCCCCCGGTGCTACGGAGAGTTGAGGGGAGGCGGCAAAGTTGTCCGAGGACATGGAGCAAATGGACCTGTTCGACTTCTGCAGCGCTGAATCTTCTCGGACCGCGGGTCCGGTCCTAAACGGAATGTACTACGAGCGCAGCACGGATATGTTTGTGTCGTTTGTGCTCGGGCGAAGGCATTACGAGGAACCAGCAAAGGGATGTCCACACCTTAAAGAGTGGCAAGATCGGATTAAGAGGGAGCGGAGCATATGAGCCGTACTTTTGGAAAGTACAACATTAATGATATTCACTCTCTAGCAGATACCCCTAAGAATGAACAGGAAAGCAACGACTATGCCAACACTTTGGCTCAGGGGAATTATCCCGCTGGTCTTGATGGATGTTTCACGGTCGGTATTTCTGGCGGATGTGGTCCTGATTGTTGGGTGTATCAAAACGGTGAGTGCGGTGAGCCGAACGAAATGATTGACCGATTAACTTCGGATGAACTGGAAGAGCACTATCAATTGTATCCACGGAAAGTAGGTAGTACAGATGAAAGTTGATATCCTGGCATCCGGTTCAAAAGGCAACTGCATCGCGTTAACATCTTCTGATCAAACGATTCTTATAGATGCAGGCATTGCCAAGACAAAAATAGAAAAGCGGCTGCTAGACGTTGGTGTACGGCCTGACCACATTACGGGCATATTCATCACTCACGCTCACGGCGACCACATTAAGGGCCTACCGATGGCTAACAAGTACCGCATTCCGGTTTGGGCCAGTGAGGGCGAGTGGAAAGGCATATCGGGCGTTGATGAAGAGTTGCGGCGAGTGGCGGAGACCCGCTACGGGCAATACGAAACTATCAAGTTGGGTGAAACCTGGCTATATCCATTCCGAACCCATCACGATGCTTACGAGCCAGTTGGGTATGCCATTGAGGACGATAGCCGGGAACGAGCCTGTGTATTATTCGATACTGGAAAATACGATCAAGACATGCTGAACGTGATGGAAGGCAGTATTTATATCTTGATCGAAGCTAATCACGAACCCGACATGGTAGAGGTATCGGATTACCCTATCAGCATTCAGAGCCGTATCCTTTCGGACCTTGGACACCTGAGCAACCAACAGACAGCAGCAGCGCTCCAGCAGCTTATACGAGGCCGTGGAGAGCGTATATACCTTACTCACTTATCTAGCAAAAATAACATGCCCGCGCTGGCTGAAATGACCGTAAAGGCGGCACTCAAGCAGCGGGGATTTATAGCAGGAGAACATTACACATTGGAGGTTGTCAGCGAATGAAAATTAAGGTGATTAAGAAAATTCGGACCAGCGCTAAACAGTGGATTGCTCAGGGGGAAGTATTCGAAGCTCGAAGAGTTACAACAAAGTTACTGGATTTTAACGCTCCATTCCAAATCATTTCTGGCCCGTTTGCAGGAGAGGAAATACCTTTCAAACTAGCATTGGTTTTACCGCATGAGCCCCGGCCTACACAACAGCAATTTGACGAACTGAAACGAATGAGTGAAGACGCACTGGTGAAGGTGACTGCGAGTCAAAAAATACTGAATGAGATTAGCGCAGTGATAGGAGAACATGACGGTTCTTTAGTGGATGCTGTTTTGCAACTGGTACAGGATAAGGCCGAATTACTCCAGACAATTGAACGCCACACTGACGAGCAGCTTAACAGCGAAAAGCTTCTGCAGCGTATCCGGGAGTTGGAGACAATCGCCAACGAGCGCGATGAAATGATTAAATCCATTAAATCCGTAAGCGTTGTGATACGAGATAAGCGTAACCCCGTTGAGGTGCCTCGGAATGTAGCAAAGGCGCTCGACTGGTACAGATGGAACGGATTCGATAACGACGAAATTGTGGGGCATTTGGCTGCTGGAAATAAGGGGCCGAACGTGGATGTTTTAAGATCGTATGTTCAAGAGGGAAGCAACGGACACAATCTGTTGTGCGCCTTGCTCAACGGCTACACGGCAGTTTCTGAAAAGGACGAAGCTGCTGCCATGTTGGAAGGCGTGACCGCCCTTGTAGATAAGTGGTATCACGCTCCTAGCGCAGACAATGATGAAAGGGTCTTGGTTGAACGAATCTGTGATTTTATCAGGGAACGGGAAGCAGCAGGCGAAGCTGTGACTATTTAAAGCAGGTGAAACGGAATGGCAGGACCAGAGCTCGAAGACGGATATACCCGTGTAGCGAATGAGATTTATGAAGAGGTGGCAATGCGGAAATTTAACGGCATACAACTGAGAATGCTCCTGATCGTCTGGCGTTACACCTACGGGTTCAAGAGAAAGTCAGCCGAGTTGTCTGCCACGTTCCTTGCTACTGCCCTTCGTAGTGACTTGAGCGGTATTAAAAAAGAGTTGAAAAAACTCTTTGAAATGAACGTCCTGAAAGTGTTCAGACAGGCTCAGGGCAAACATGGTCGCATGATCGGATTTAATAAATATTCTGAGCAGTGGCTAGTGGGGTGCAATCCTCCACCGCAACTGCCAGAATCAGACGAATCTACTGGTGGAGAATTACACCCCCTTCCGGTGGACAACTCTCCCCCGCTAGAGGGGGGCAATCGTCTACCCAAGAAAGAAAGAAAGAAAAATATAAAGAAAGAAGAGATAGAAGATATGTCACCTACTCCTGAAAAGATTCAATTCCATGACACTGTTTTTCTGACTCAAGAACAATATGAAAAACTCTGCTCTGACTTCGGTAAGCAAAAAGTGGATGACACTATCGAAGCCTTGGACGAATGGCAGTCCAACAAAAAGCCAAGCCAGCATAAAAAGGACCATAACAAAACTCTGCGTGTTTGGATTAAGCGGGATCAGGCGAAAGCTCCTGTTAAAACCAAGCAGCAACGCAACCAAGAGGAAATGTCTATTTTAAACCAGTTCTACGAGGAGGGAGCAGCGCGTGAAGCAAACGGAAACAGCCAGCTTCCTAGCGGTAATCAAGACGGCGTATCCCTACTTTGAAATAACGGTTCCTGTGACCAAGTTATGGCATCAAATGCTTGCGGATATTCCCTATGAGGTTGCAAAGGAGCGACTGGGCAAGCATATACGCACAAGCAAGTTTGCTCCTACCATTTCTGACATTTGCACCGAAGAGGATACGCAGCCCTCTTTCTACGAGCTACAGCGGGCAGAAGAACAGGCGGAAGCCCTGGCCCTTGAAGAGTATAACCAGCAAGCCGTGCCTATGCCTGACCACATTCGGGAACGACTGGAGCGCTTGAACGCTCGAATGAGGGTGAACCATGAGTCTTGATGCTGAACGCGCAGTCCTCGGGTCAATCTTGAACAAACCCGAACTGCTAGATGATTGTTACCTGACTCCCGAAGATTTTGGAGCCGATGAAAGACACGGGCTTATCCTTACAACACTTCGGTATGCATATGAACAGTTCACCGGAAACCCTGACCCATTTGACCCGCTGTTAATGGTCCAACATTGGGGTGCGAATATTGCGAAGATCGGCGGAGTGAGCTACCTTATGCAGCTTCGTGATGCGGTCCCTGCGGTTTATAACTACCAAGCCTACCAAACCATTGTTCGAGAGGCTTATGTACAACGAGAAGCAGCCAGAGCGTTTGAAGAAGCATCTGCTACAGGGGCAATTGACGTAACGGCTGTACAGGAACGTATGGACGAGCTCAACCAGCTCCAAAAGGGGCAGGCCGAGAACAACATGCTTCGGATGGCGGAAGTGCTGGACGGTCACCACTTAGAGATTATGGATCGCGGTTCAAGGGCAGGGATTACAGGGACGAAAACAGCATCCGATGATCTGAACGAGATGGGGAGCGGTCACCAGCCTGGGGATGTAACCATCGTAGCTGCGCGACCCAGTATCGGAAAGACAGCCTACATTGTTAATGACTCTATAGCGGCTGCTGAGGGTGGAACTACTTCTGCTATATTCTCGGCTGAAATGCCTTCCAAAGACGTGTCAGAACGCCATATATGCGCTCTAGGCGGCATTGACAGCAAGAAGATACGAACGGGCCGACTGACAGAGAACGATTGGGACAGCTACAGTAAGGCGCTTGAGATTTTAGAGTCTCTACCAATCTACATTGACGACACTCCAGGCATGACCATTGAGTATATTTGGCGGCAGGCCAAGGCACTCAAAAAGCGGAATCCGCGCCTAATCATTTATGTTGATTATCTTCAATTAATTGAGTCAGAACGAAAATTTTCAAGTACGTCTGAACGTGTATCTTATGTTTCAGCTCAGTTCAAAAAGATGGCTCGGGTGCTGGGTATCCCTGTAGTGGTAATCTCTTCGGTCGGACGGAAATGTGAGGATCGGCAGGACAAGCGTCCGATGATGTCAGACCTGCGGGATTCGGGGAACATCGAGTTTGACGCGGACGTGATTATCTTCCTTTACCGGGACGACTACTATTACCCGGACACGGTCCTAAAAGGGGTCATGGAGTTGATTGTAGCCAAAGGCCGCAAGATCGGTACCGGAACAATACAAATGATGTTCAATCGGAAAACAAGCCGCTTCATGAATCTGACCAAAGACGATAAATATGAGCTTGAAAAGAAGGTGAGAGAGCATGGGGCAAATCGTAGATGAAGTAGGCTATCAGAAGTCGCTGGAATGGCTTCTTTCAAAGGCTCCGAAGCTGGATGATCCTTTGATTGAGGAATCTGCTAAAACGAATTTGAGAAAGCAATATGATCTTGTATCTGAAAAGGTCAAAGAATATCGGCGTGGGGAACTGGTAGCCAAATTTCCGGGCCTAAAAGAGCAATACAAGATTCTCGGGTGGACGTATCAGGAAATGGCTCCACAGACTGAACAGCAAGCCTCTAACACTGTGAAAGAAGCGGAACCAACCAACACACCTACCGAACCGGAACAGGCTCCAGAAACGCCACCAGAGCCGCCAAAAGCTATACCGAATCTATCAGGCTGGTTGGACTAAGAAAGGGGATAGAGGAATGAATAATAGATGGCGACAGATAAAAAAGCTTACTATGCCAGCGTGGGAATACTACGAATTTTATTACCCTGACCCTAAGCCACAATTATGCCCTGTATGTCGTGGGAAATTAGATGTCAGTTCGTACCATGAAGAATATCATGGGTGCGTAGAAACATATAAGGGCTGCAAGGGTTGCAGTTATACACGTCACTGGTCATACGGAACGACATATCTTGAAGTCGGTAAGTGGTCTACCAAATACTTTTACTCCACCCCGGATAAAGAAGTGGAACGGATTGAAGATGCATTTGCAAGAGAAATAGTGAAAGAACGAAACCGCCGGAAGATGGAAAGACAAAAATACTATCGCAAACGTGGATGGAGGAAAGCGAAATGAGGATAGATATTAACAAGCTTCGAGCAAAACACCGCAATTATTCTGAGCCTGTTCATGTGCTGTCCGTTGACTTGGAACTTCGAATCTTCTGCTGGGACTACATGGGGGAGGAAGTACAAGACACATTCAACTACGTTGAATATTGGGAGGCAGACGAGGCATGAGCGAACAATTCATGGTCTTCGCAATCCCTGTATTGGACTATCCGGTTAATGGGTACCAGCCAGGAGACATGCGGGTCAAGCTCCAAGAGGAAGTTAATGAGCTGATCGAGGAAGTTGAGTCCAAGGATTATGACCAGCGTCGGACGCTATCGGAACTGTTCGACGTGCTGCAGGTAACGGTCGGTCTGATCCGGCAGCAGGCGCGTGAGACTCTACCGCCTGGAGAAGCTACCAAGGTTCTGCAAAACGTCATTGCCCGAGCCAACCAGGACCACCTGTACAAGATTACAGAGTATGGTCGTCAGCGTAGTTGGGAGGCGGCGAGGTCATGACACGGTTTGTTGGGATCGACCCGGCGACCAAAACCGGATTCGTTGCTTTGGATATTGACGGAAATGTGCTGGTGCAGACGGAGTTAAAAGGCAAGGGCTCCAAGGTGCCAGGGGGAATATCCACAAAAGAGCTTGTATCCTTGGAAAATCAGCTTTTTCAGCTCCTTCAATCAGGCGATGAAATAGCAATTGAACAGCCCGCCATGGGTACGCAAATGGGCGTGACAACCGGGATGATACATGGTGGACTCAGGTCTATGATCTATCGAAAAAATTTGACTCACAACGATGTTAACCCGGGATGGACAAAGAAATATGTTGGCGTTACTGGTTGGACAGGTGAGCCAGGCAGCAAGCGGAGGCTCAAAGATAAGGAAAAAAAGAAGGCTATCGGTGACGCTGTGAAGGCAATGTCTGGTTACAACCACAAAAGCGACAACGTAGTGGACGCATACATCATCGCACGTATCGCTCTCAACCTGTACCGCATGCGCGAATACATGCCGCTGCTGGACACTCAGCCGTACCAAATCGAAGTCATAGAATCCATCTTAAATAAGGCGTAACACCCGGGGCTATTGGGTCCTGCGGCGGGTAGCTGCGCCCAAAAACGGCTAGAAAGGGGATTTTCATGGGAACATCCGTCCCGAATTGGAAAAATGAGTTGTCTTCACAGGTCCAAGGTGACGTTAAAACGTACACCCTCAGCCCGGAAGAACTCGAAAAGATTGTTGGTAAGCCAATACCAAAGTCACACACAAAGCCGCTGACATTCCGGGCCAAGACAAAGACTATCAAGGAGGAATTACCCGTGGCAAAAGCATCAAAAAATGATTATTTAAAGCTCCGTGCAGAAGCTTTATCCCGTTCAAACGCAGCTAAGAAGCTGGGTATTACACCGAATAGCCTTAACTCTTACTGGTTACCCAAATGGGGCATTAACTCAATAGAGGCCGAAGAAGTGGCGATAGCTCGGTTTAAGGAGTCTCGCGACCCTCAGCCGAAGGAAGATCCAACGCCTGCTGATCCTGTTGAAGAGGTTGCAGCAAAAACGGAGCCTTTCATTCAGGAGGAATCAGGTGAAGATGATGAACTTTATAAACCTGTGCTGACCAAGGCAGAGGACGAGGCGATAAAGTATCTGCTTTCTGGATGGGGAAAACAAGAGCTATTGCAAGAGCACGCTAAATCCCCACTTGGCTGGAAGAGCGGAACACCTGCAGAGGCGCTTAACGGTATGTCTGTTTGGTTGCTGGCTCAGGCGCTTATCACAGGGTACGAAGTGGAACTGACCACGGAAGAAACTCTGCTAGCAATCTATCAAGATTCATACAGCATCAAGAGCGAACATAACACCGGATGGCGCGCTGGTGTCCGTTGGGCCCTGAGTATTCTTGGGAAGGAAATTGAAGGTATAAATGTAGGCTCAGTAAGTAAGGAAGCATAGCCCCCAAGGGCAGAGAGGACAAACACATGAAACTTTCAAAGAAACGGATTGAGGAAATGATTCTTGAATTTGGACGTGGACGAATTTTTACGGATTATACAGACGAAGAAATTTTCCAACTTGGCATGTGTAAGGCTCTTGAAATTTTGAACATTGAAATCGAGGAAATCAAGGCCCCATAGGGGATAAGAAGGAGGGAACAGCCCTCCATAAGGGGGATACACCCCCTACTACCTATGCCAAAGGAGAGAGATACAATGTCCATCGAAGCACATCGCTGTAATGCTGCTGGATGCAAAGGGTTCGTCCTTTTTGAAAATGCTGATTTTGATTTTAAAGATATTCCTACGGATGAAAAACGAGGTGTGTATGCATTCGGACACCCTACATGCAGTGAATGCGGAAAGGAATTTTTAATTGTGCCTCATTATGTTGTCATTGATGTAAAAAGCGATGATTTTAGCGATTCCGAACAAATAGAATCTGCATGTATAACCGCTTGGGAGAAGCGGGAGAAAGAGCGCAAGTATGAGGCATAACAGCCTCTTACCCTATACCCCTATAAGGAGACGATAAGCATGAGAGATAGTAAATTCCGTGGTAAAAAGATCAATTACGGCGAATGGATTTATGGTGTGCCTGTATTTGATGGGGATAAAGCTTGGATCGTAAAACGAATCGGGGACAATTTTAGCGCGGATGAAGTGCATCCCGAATCAGTAGGTCAATATACCGGACTCAAGGATAAGAACGGTGAGGAAATTTATGGCGGTCACTTGGTAGCTCGGGTACGCAGCGTACGGACTGGCACCACACGAAGAAGAGTTGGTAGAACCTACAACGAATACGCCGTTACTTCTGAAATCTTGGTAGTCGGTGAAGTTCGATTTGGGACACCTGAAAAATACCCGATGGACGGGGCTGTATCATGGTACGTCTACACTGATCAAAGCACTTCATACCCTTCATATTTTTGGGGAGATGGCAAGGCAAGTGATAAACCATATCACGCCACAAATAACCTATCTGAGTTTTTAGATCCTAAATGCAGTTATGAGATTGTTGGGAGTATACACGATAACCCGGAGCTGCTACAGCCCCAAGGAGGCGGTAAAGGTGAGTGAACACACACATGTACTAGCTGGGAATATAGAGAAATGCAGCGCCTGTAACGGTAGAGGATATACGGAATCGGAGATTCATCCTGATTGCCCAAGATGCAGCGGTGCGGGTTGTGTAGAAAGGGATGGTGGTAAGGATGAGTGAACGGACAATTGATTTGCCAAATGGTCTGGAACCTATGTCAGAAGAAGACATAACGGAAATATGGAAGAAAGCTAACGATGCATATGGAGACCATTCTTTTCTCTCATCGGATGTGATTGATTTAGTTAACGCCCTCGAAGCGGCTTATGCACAAATAGACTCACTCCAGCAGCAGGTTAAAAAGTTATCGGAATACAAAGTATCTTCTAAGCAGTTTGGAGAGCTTTACGATAAAGCCATTGCCGTTGTACGACAAAACGAGAGTAACAAAAAGAAATCTGATGATAATTACCGTGCTTTATTGGAGGACGCCGTCCAGCTTCGCGATCAACTGGCAGAGAGGGACCGGACAATAGATCGACTCCGCAAGTCCCTAGAAGCAACCATAATACCGTTTAAATTTTACGCTGATCCACACACGTATGATCCTGCTCATTTGGACAAGCTTGGATACATCATTATAGACGAGGATGGCGGGGCATCAGCCAAAGATGCATTGGCAGCTGTCTTGAGGGCATTAGGTAGTGATTAAGCATCATAACGGGGAGGTAAACGGAATGGTCAAACGTCAGTACCGCACAGGCGGTCAGGTGCAGAAGCGTCAACGCAGTATGGGTCCAAAATTGCCGGGCTCAACTGCTTGGGATATTCCAACTCCGGTGCCGGACTTACTGCTAGATAGCCTGAGTGATCCTATTCCTAAAAAGACTGTCAATGAGATTCACAGATTAGCAAAGGCTGGTGTATCTCGCTCGGATATCGCAAAGCAGGTCGGTGTCTCTAAGATGCGAGTGATCCACGAGTTGTCCAAAAAATATAAGAACAAATTCGCTCCTAAAGATCAGCGGAAGGAGTGACCGTAAATATGTGGTTTAAGATCCTGCTGGGCTCAATTCTAGTAATCTCTTTCCTTTGTATCTTTGCTGATAGAGAACAAAATAAGGAATTTATCAGTGACATGTTCTATATATGTATTACTTCTATCATTGCACTGTCGATACTAACTGTTTTTCAATAAATCAACTGAGAGGGGTAACCACCCATGAACGTAACTATTAAAGCTCATTTCAATAAACAGACAAAAGACTCCAAAAAGGAGCTCGTGCAGTTCTATGTTAAAGGAGAGGATGAGCGGCGCCCAGAGCTTAACCAGATGACTCGCGAGGTTGTCGTATTGTCAATTAAGGGACTGGAAAATGTGGAGCTGACAGCAGAATTCAAAAAGTCTGTTAAGGACTCCAAAAAGACCATTCTGGAGTTTGAAGTAAAAGGCGATTCTTCTGCTGCTCAAACATTTGAATTTTACAAGTTAGCTGGCACGGATGTTGAATTGAACATTACCGAGTCCCAAATGGACATTGACGAGTTTCAGGAGGGACAAAAGGCGTACCGTGAAGGACTTAAAGGGACCATTGCCAAGGACGGTACAGTGGACGTTAATCGGGAATACGATCCTAACCAGGCTGAATTGACTTTGGATGACGAAGCAGCCGCAGCCGCTGAGATTGCCGCAAGTGCTGCAGGTGAAGATAACCCGGACGACGATTTGCCTTTCTAAGCAAACCGCACTTATACGCTCCCCGGCTTCGGTCGGGGGATTTAATACAGAGCATGAGGTGATTACAAGGTGGGTCAACAGAGTTTTTTACCGGAGATCGACCGGAAGCGGACACAGGCTGCTGTGGAGGCAGCTCTTGAGAAATACAGGATATACAAGTACCTCAGTGTTGAAGAACGGGAAGCAAGCACAACTGCGGCGTATAGTGATATGCCGCGTAGCAGTCCAACGAATGTAACCAGCGATCAGACAGCCAGCATTGCCACTCATAATGTGGATTCGGCGGCATATCGCAAGGAATATTGCGAGCGGATAGAACGAGCTGTAAGGCGTATGCCCAAGAGGGAAAGCTTCCTGATTGAGTCGCGGTACATGACAAAGGAGCATGATTACATTACAGATCAGCGGGTATACAGCTTCGTGTTTCAGCCTCCAATCTCAGAACCAACATACAGTAAGATCCGTTGGAGAGCTTTTTATAAACTTGCGCTTGATTTAAAGATAATCGTTGAAGGAGGATGAACAGGTGGGGGCTAGAGAAATAGCACATCAAGAGGACGAGGACAATTCAACTCCCGAAATAAGTTATAATGATGAAGGACAAAAGATTGTGAAGTACCGGCGTCATGGATATAACATAACAGCAACCGTTTTGAACCAGCCCTCACAAGAAGCGATTAAAGCAGCCAACAAGGTATACAATGAGTTATTCTATAAATTCAATCCACAAGACCTCGTTTGAGGTCTTTTAGTTTTCTTATGAAATGGTTATATTGAAAGTGTAAGAATGAATACAAGTCTTTGGGAGGTTTAACGATGAGAGAGTTTATTGAAGGCAAGGAACGGAAGGCTAACCGCTTAATAAATGAAAAGTCCCCCTATCTGCTGCAGCATGCTTATAACCCAGTGGATTGGATGGCTTGGGGCCCCGAAGCCTTTCAAAAAGCCTCTCGGGAGGGTAAACCTGTATTTTTGTCAGTAGGCTATTCCTAGTGAGGCTTAAGTCAACTTGCCATTGGTGCCATGTAATGGGGAGAGAATCTTTCGAGGATGAAGAAGTGGCTGAGGTATTAAACCGGGATTATGTATCCATTAAGGTGGATCGTGAAGAACGTCCAGATGTGGATCATATCTATATGTCCATCTGCCAGACGATGACGGGGCATGGAGGCTGGCCACTGACGATATTGATGACGCCGGATCAGAAACCTTTTTTTGCGGGGACGTATTTGCCCAAGGAGCAGAAGTTTGGCCGTGTCGGACTGTTGGAGCTGCTTGGCAAGGTGGGTACCCGGTGGAAAGAACAGCCGGAAGAGCTGGTGGAGTTGAGTGAGCAGGTACTGATCGAGCATGAGCGGCAGGACTTGCTTGCGGGTTATCGGGGTGAACTGGATGAACAGAGCTTGACTAAAGCTTTCCATGAATACAGCCACACCTTCGATAAGGAATATGGCGGCTTCGGGGAAGCACCCAAGTTTCCTTCTCCGCATAACCTGTCTTTTTTGCTGCGATATGCACAGCATACGGGGAATCAACAGGCACTGGAAATGGCAGAGAAGACGCTGGATGCGATGTCCCGGGGCGGAATCTACGACCATATAGGCATGGGGTTCTCACGATACTCCGTCGATGAGAAGTGGTTGGTGCCGCATTTTGAAAAAATGCTATATGACAATGCTCTGTTGGCCATCGCGTATACAGAGGCTTGGCAGGTGACAGGCAAGGAACTGTACCGACGGATTACAGAACAAATCTTTACATATATCGCAAGGGACATGACGGATGCAGGTGGTGCCTTTTATTCGGCGGAGGATGCGGATTCCGAAGGAGAAGAGGGGAGATTCTATGTCTGGGACGACTCTGAGGTAAAGGCTGTACTAGGCGATAAGGATGCCGCCTTTTTCAACGATTTGTATGGGATTACACCTTACGGCAATTTTGAAGGTCACAACATTCCAAACCTGATTGATATCAATCTGGAAGCCTATAGGATCAAGCATGACTTGACTGAGCAGGAACTGGAGCAGCGGGTTAGTGAGCTACGGGCCAAGCTGTTTGCTGCCAGAGAACAACGGGTTCATCCTCACAAAGATGACAAGATTTTGACCTCGTGGAACGGATTGATGATTGCTGCACTGGCGAAGGCAGGACAAGCTTTTGGAGACACGAGATATACAGAGCAAGCTCAGAAAGCGGAGACGTTTTTGTGGAACCATTTGAGACAGGAGGACGGACGGCTGTTGGCGCGTTATCGGGACGGCGAGGCAGCTTATCCCGGTTATGTGGATGATTATGCTTTTTATGTGTGGGGCTTGATCGAGCTATATCAGGCGACCTTCGATGTACAATATCTGCAACGGGCATTGACGCTCAATCAAAATATGATCGATTTGTTCTGGGATGAGGAACGGGACGGATTATTCTTTTATGGGTCAGATAGTGAGCAGCTCATTGCCAAGCCTAAAGAAATTGATGACGGAGCCATTCCGTCAGGTAACAGCATTGCGGCCTATAATTTTGTGCGGCTTGCGCGGCTAACGGGTGAATCTGGATTGGAGAACTATGCAGCCAAGCAGTTTAAGGCTTTTGGCGGTATGGTTGCTCATTACCCGTCAGGCCACTCCGCGTTGCTCAGCGCGTTGTTGTATGCGACGGGAACGACGAAGGAGATTGTGATTGTGGGTCACAGGGATGATCCGCAGACCGTACAGTTCATTCAGGCGGTTCGAGCTGGGTTCAGGCCGAATACGGTCGTTATTTTGAAGGATGAAGGACAGTCGGAGATTGCAGAGACGGCTCCTTATATCCGTGATTATGATCTTGTGGAAGGCAAATCAGCCGTATATGTGTGTGAGCATTTTACCTGTCAGGCACCTGTTACCAGGCTCGAAGATCTGAAGGTGTTGTTGGATTAGAACTGAATAAAGCGATCGAACTTAATCCCCTTGGGAGTAGAAAATATATGGCGATTTTCAAAAATGACCCTATGTTTGCTACCTTCAGGGGGATTATTTTCATGTTAAGTGGTAGGTATAGTGAGATGAAACTAACACTTTCTTAACATCTATACTGCATTTTTTTTAATATTTTTTAGGTATATTATATCAAAGAACCGGTTCCGACCAGCCTTGCTGTTTTCGAAAATAAGTACATATACCTATTTAACTAGCGTGTTTATATCTTTTATGTCCAAGCGTTTTAGCAGCAGATGTGAAAAATGTGAAAGAGAGTCTGTCGGGTGATTGTCGTCATCGGCAAGACGAAGAGGTTCGCTATAGGTTGGGAAATCCAGGTAATGAAATGGAGATGTTTATTAATGAAGAAGTTATCGGGGAAAAAGTGGCTAGTCGCAAGGATGCTCAGCAAAAATTTTAAAACGAAGCTAATGGTCGCCTTTATTGCATTTTTGATTTTACCGTCCATGATCGTGGGGGCTTTGTCGTTTATAAGCGCGAGTCAGCAGATTCGAAACCAGATTGAAGAAAGTGCCGAGCAGGCTATTGTCCGCACTAATTTTATTATTGATAGTACTATTGAACCCAAGGTACATGACACAGACTATTTTGCAGAAAGACTAAAAGGCAATCGGGTAGAGACGGAGGAACAAGCGGCGAATTTGGAAGAATTCTTTAAGCAATATATTGTACTCCATCCTGAAACAGAATCCATTTATTATGGTACGAAGGACGGCAAAGTTACAACCTATCCACCAAAGCAATTACCAGATAATTATGATCCACGTATTAGATCATGGTATGAAGAAGCAATAAAGGGAAATACAAAGACAGTGATTAGTTCACCTTATCTTTCGGCAGACTCAAAGCAGATGACGGTTACGGTGTCCAGAGCTACCCCAGATGGATCAGGTGTTATTGGCATTGACCTGAAAATCAGTGGTATTAAAGATACATTGAATAATATTAAAGTAGGCCGTGAGGGTTATACCATTTTGCTGGATAGCAACCATACTTACATTGTTCATCCGACGAAGGAAGTAGGCGCCAAGATTACAGATATTGAATCACGCATGTTTCAGAGTGATACTGGTGAATACGAGTATGAGTATGAGGGCCAGCTCAAATATATGAACTATGCGACTAACAAGCTGACTGGCTGGAAGATAGGCGGAACGCTGTATTTGTCTGAAGTCGATGATGCAGCAGGACCGATTTTGATCAGCACTTTACTAACCATTGTCGGTTGTCTTGTGATTGGTATTATCATTGTTTATTTCCTGATCCGTTCCATCATCAAACCGATTTTAAAGTTAAAAGAACAAGCGGTAAATGTGAGCGCCGGAGATCTCACACAGGACATTCAAGTAAAGAGCGAGGACGAGATCGGAGAATTAGGAGTGGCTTTTCAAAATATGCAGAATAACTTGCGATCTGTCATTCAGAACGTAGGGAACAGTGCAGATCATGTCACAATTTCTTCCAATGAACTGACAATAAGCGCGGAACAAACCAGTGCTGCAAGTGAGCAGGTGTCCCAGGCTGTACAAGAAATTGCCAGTGGTGCAGAGAAGCAGACTACAGGGCTGGAAAATAATTCGGTGGCCCTGGATGAAATTGCACAAGGGATCACCCAAATTGCTGAACGATCGATTTCGGTAGCTGATTTGGCCAAACGATCTGCCTTGCAAGCCGAGGAAGGACGAAAGTCTGTTGAGCAGACAGGCGAGCAAATGAATTCCATTCATCAATCAGTAGAGCGTTCCAACCAGATGATTCAAACCTTGCAAGCCCGCTCTCATGAAATCGGTGAAATTACGAAGGTTATCGGCGATATCTCCAATCAGACAAACCTGCTGGCATTGAATGCAGCTATTGAGGCAGCCAGAGCGGGCGATCATGGAAAAGGCTTTGCCGTCGTTGCTGATGAGGTGCGTAAGCTGGCAGAGCAGTCTCAGACATCCGCCACACAGATTGCCACCTTGATTGCCGAAATTCAGCATGAAACCGAAACAACAGTGAAGACGATGGACAGGGTCACGACTGAGGTGCAGGATGGACTACAGATTTCCAAAGCAACCATTGTCAAGCTGGGTTATGCGATGGAAGGCATTCGAGAGACAACACCTCAGGTAGAGGAGGTCGCTGCGATTGCAGAGCAAATATCAGCCAGTGTACAAGAAATCGCAGCGACAGCCAACGAGCTGGCGACGATTGCAACCGGTAATGCCGCCACATCTGAGGAAGTTGCTGCCTCCTCACAAGAGCAACTGGCTTCCATGGAGGAAATATCAGCTTCAGCACAGTTGCTTTCGACGATGGCTGCTGATTTGAAGATGATGATCAGTCGTTTCAAATATTAAAACGAGCTTGAACCTTATGGAATCTATAGTACAATGAATGCTCGGGACAGTTCTTTAAGCCTTATGGCATAAGGAATCTGTCCTGAGTTTTTTTGTGTTTTTAATATATTATAAAAAATGGAAGATTATAGGGGGTGAACACTTGGTTCGAGATTTAGTGCTATGTGCTATCGTGATTTTATTGTTAGTTTTGGTTTTTCAGCGTCAACTTGTTCGTCAGGCGATCACAGGTGTATTTTATGGAGGAGCGGGAATTTTGTTCTTATGTTTTGGCATAAGCGATAAAACACCGTTGACCTGCGTGCTAGAGTTAGGGATGGGTCTAATGTTCATGACTCTGTTTGTGCACACTTTAACCACCGCTAAGTATACATATGGACAACGTTTGTTAAACAAAGACCGTGATCTGCTGAATTTACTAGGTGTTCAACCTGGCTTTACCTTCAAGCTGGAGAAAAGCGGTAATGAATTTTATTATAGGCTGCTTGAAGGTGAATTGCTGGAGCGCGTGGGTCTGAATATGCAAGTCAACTACAATAAAAGGGAGCATGTGAAGCGTCTTGGGGACATTTTGGAGCTTTCCTCTGAAACGATGGAGCAGCTTTGCCAATACTACAAACAGGCCTGGTTCGGTGATCGGACCGTATTTGAATTGGAGTTTTGGGAATATTCAGCTCTCATTACCTTACATCCGGTTATGGAGGACGGGATTACTAGGCATGTTATCGGTCACGTGTTGGACATTACGGAGTATAAAGCCTCAGAGCAGAAAAGAAAGGAGATGGACGAGGCTAACCGTGCGAAAAGCATTTTTTTGGTTCATATGAGTCACGAAATCCGCACCCCGCTGAATGGAATCATCGGTCTGTCAAAGCTGTTAAATAAGACTGAACTGACTGCCGTTCAAAGAGATTACCTCCACAAGCTTCTCACTTCCTCTCGTACCCTTTCATCCATGCTCAGTAACGTATTGGACTTTTCCAAAATGGAAGCCGGCAGTCTGGAACTGGAAAAGGTAGAATTCGAGCCGGAAAAAATGCTTCGGCATCTCGCAGATACCGTTGGAACTTTGCTAGAAGATAAGGAAATAGAGGTCGTATTTATAACGGACCCGGCGTTACCGAAAAGCTTTAAGGGAGACCCGCTTCGAATGGAGCAGGTGCTTTCAAATCTTCTGACCAACGCCATCAAGTTTACGGATCAGGGACATGTATTGTTACAGGTAAAAATGCTAAGTCAGCAGGAAGGGCGAGTAGGCGTTTCTTTTATGGTAGAAGATACGGGCATAGGAATTTCCGAGACGTGTATGGACAAGCTATTCGTCCCTTTTATCCAGGCGAGTACATCAACCAGCCGCAGATATGGGGGCTCTGGGCTGGGTTTGGCCATTAGCAAGCATTTGGCTGAAGCTATGGGGGGGAAAGTAGAGGTGAAAAGCCGATTAGGAGAGTACAGTCAATTTCACTTTAATGTCGAGCTGGAAACTGGGGAATTGAATGCAGGAAGTACACGAATAGAAAAACAAATCAAAGGCAAAGCCTTAATTGTTGCGCAGCATGAACTGGTGAGATACAGCTTGAACGAACTACTGCAAGACTTGGGATTAAAACCTTTCACTATTTCATCCTTCCAAGAAAGTGTGGATGCTTTTCAAAAGGGTGAGCATTTTGATTATGTTATCATTGATATGGGGATGGAAGGTTTGAGAGAACTGGACTCCCGGAGGCAGTGGCTTCAAATGCTGGATAAGCAGATAACTCAGATCATTGGACTTACAACCGTGTTTCAGATGGAAAAAATAGCTGCAGGGGACATGGATCATAGTGTGGATGCCTTTTTGTCCAAGCCCGTTACCCGGAACGCTCTGCTGGAGGTTCTCTGCTGGAAGAAGGAAGATTCAGTGCCTGCAGATGGTAATACTCTGGAGACTCATGCGACGATGAGTTCCCGCAATGAGATAGGGGATACAACACAAAAGTATCAAATTCTCATAGCAGAGGATAACGAAATTAACCAGGTGGTGATTACCGAGTTTTTAGCAGAGCGTAACTTTGAGGTAACGATGGTCACAAACGGAAGGGAACTAATAGCGTTACTTGAACTGCGTTACTG
Source organism: Paenibacillus sp. SEL3 (assembly GCF_054602585.1). Classification (NCBI taxonomy): domain Bacteria; kingdom Bacillati; phylum Bacillota; class Bacilli; order Caryophanales; family Paenibacillaceae; genus Paenibacillus; species Paenibacillus sp. SEL3. Next base: position 5,871,648 of record NZ_CM137725.1, read on the forward strand.
GGATATGGTGCTGCTTGATTTGCATATGCCAGAGATGGATGGTTTTGAGACGGCGAGACATATTCGGAGAAACAAAGCTTTTAACAGGCTTCCCATTATCGCTTTTACCGCTGATGCTGTGCAGCATGAACAGGAAGTTTGTCTTCGTGCCGGTATTAATGCCGTGTTGCTCAAGCCTGTCCATGAACTGACCGCTGCTAGAGTGTTAACTAGCTGGATTAATTTAGCGTGGCTGCAAGATTTACATGGTATTCACGCTGAGCAGTCGATAGCAGGTATGGATGGCAAGGTGTATATTTTTCAATTTGCCCTTTACAAATGGATACAGGAATACCAGTATCTCGATAAAAGAGTTGTGAGAAAAATGGACAATGGACAGTTATCTTCTGCTCTTCGATTAATCCACTCGCTTAAGGGAGGAACGGGGAACCTGTGCGCGCCTGAGTTGCTGGCAAAGGTTATAGAGCTGGAAAAGGCATTGAAGCGCAGCAATGAAACCTCAACAGGAGAACTGTATCCAGACTGGAAAGAGCATCTGAGCGCGGTTCAGAAGGATATTAACCAAATCAAGTCATCACTTCCTTGGAGCTGACCGTGTTATTGCATAAATTTGTAGCCGATTCCCCAGATGGTCTTAATCAATTGCGGTTTCTTAGGGTCTTTTTCGATTTTTCTGCGTAAATGGTTAATATGTACGTCCACGGCCCTCTCGTTAATAAAGGAGTCTGTGCCACGGAGAGCCTGAATTAAAGCATACCTGCTGAATACAATTCCTCGGTTCAAATAAAAAAGCTTCATAAGCTCAAATTCTGAATATGTTGTCTCCACATTTTGTCCGTTAACGGTAATCATTCTTCTCGCTAGATCCAAAGTAATGCCCGTTTCAGGTTCAGGTGCTCTGCCACTTCCTTGTAAGCGCGTGATTTCAATACGACGAAAAAGAGCCTCCATCCGTGCTTTTAGCTCTTGCATACTAAAAGGCTTGCAAATATAATCATCTGCTCCCAACGTAAGTGTACGAATGCGCTCTGATATGTTGTTTTCTGTAGAAATCACGATGATGGGGACGTCCGTATGCTTGCGTATCAGTGGGCAGGGATTCACGCCATCCAAATCTGGAAGCAGCAGATCCAGCAAAATAATATCGGGCTGTACGACCTTAAGCCTTGCAATACCCTCAGACGCTTGTTCCACTCGAGTAACGTTGTAGTCTTCTCCTGTTAAATACAAGGAAAGGGTATCTCCCAGCATATTGTCATCTTCAATAATCAAAACATTAGACATGATCATATTTCCTTATCTTTCTATCAAATTCGAGCCAAATAGTTAGGATAACTGCAATGTTTACAACAAGTTTTGACAGGTTCTGTTGATAGAGTAAACTCCTTTGGACAGTCTGTCAAAAGATCAGGTTTGTTGTGACAATCCTGTGGACAATTAGTCCAGATGTATATCTATTTGATATGGAAATGTACTATTTTTGAGATTTATCACTATAATACGACATTTTTCGTTTTATTTTAACAATATACTACAAGCCGCTGATGATAAATTACAAAAATTTAACAAAACACCTCAGAAACATGCATTGACTTAAATGAAAATTATGGTATTTTATTACATAGGAGTTGACATCCTCTGATAGGCCTCTTAGAAAAACCCACTATTTAATCTTCTACTTATCTACTCTCATGTGCTATCTCTGTATTTAATTTTAGTACTTTAATTGTTCTTGTAATCGTACTCATGATTCTTTGGTGTGGATATCCCATTATGAATTCAGACTGTCTTCTCATTTAGATTACATATTTACACTTTTTTGCTTTCCATGCTTGTATGTTTTTAAAATCAGGTCAGCGGGAGGACGAGAGATCATGAACACATTCGAAGCGCTGGAGTCCAATGTAAGATCCTATTGCAGAAGTTTTCCAGTTGTATTCAACAAAGCTAAAAACGATGTACTGTACACGGAGACAGGCAAGGGTTACATTGACTTTTTTGCCGGGGCTGGGGCTTTGAACTATGGGCATAATAATGATTTTATGAAAAACCGGTTATTGGATTATTTAACATCCGATCGGATTATGCATGGTCTGGATATGTACACGACGGCCAAGCAAGAGTTTATGGAGTCTTTTTCAGAGCGTATTCTCCAGCCCAAGGGCTTGAATTATAAGCTGCAATTTTGCGGACCGACCGGAACCAATGCGGTGGAAGCAGCACTGAAACTTGCACGCAAGGTGAAAAACAGAAATGGTATTTTTGCCTTTATGGGTGCGTTCCACGGAATGTCGCTGGGTAGTTTATCGATTACCAGCAACACCTCCATGCGAGAGAGCGCAGGGGTTCCCCTGAACAATGTTACCTTTATACCTTATAACAGCACATTTAACGGAATGGATACCATTTTGTATATGGAGCAGCTTTTAACAGACACCCATTCAGGTGTGGAAAAGCCTGCCGCGATCATTTTGGAAACGGTACAGGCTGAAGGCGGCATTCATATTGCAGATACCGAATGGCTGCGTGATTTGCGACAGTTGTGCGATGATCATGATATTTTGCTTATTGTGGACGATATTCAAGTCGGTTGCGGTCGAGTTGGTTCGTTCTTCTCATTCGAGCGGGCGGGAATCGTTCCTGATATGGTTGTTTTGTCCAAGTCGATCAGTGGATACGGTTTGCCCATGTCTCTATTGCTGCTCAAGCCAGAATTGGATATATGGAGTCCGGGTGAGCATAACGGCACTTTCCGTGGAAATCAGCTTGCTTTTGTCGGGGCAAAGGCTGCGCTGGAGTTCAGAGATACGGTAGAGCTGGAAGCACAAGTGAAGGAAAAAGAGGCTTTTGTTCAGCAGTTCTTGCGTGAACAAATCCAATCCATAGATCCTCTTATTGAAATTCGCGGCATGGGATTGATCTGGGGGATTGATGTATCTCATCTGGGAGAAGCGTTCGCCAAGGAGGTAACGACTCTCTGCTTTAGTAGGGGACTCATTGTTGAGCGTGCTGGACGTAACGATACAGTAATTAAAATTATGCCAGCGTTAACGATAAGCTTGGAAAACTTGCGTAAGGGCTGCGACATCATTAAAGAAAGCATGGCACAGGTAACCAGTACCTTGGTTACGATGTAATCAATCAGTAAAGCCCCTTGGTTGGAGCTGCCGTCTGCTGTAAAGCAGGTATGACAGGCGCCGTCCAAGGGGCTTTCTAGTAAAAAATTAAGAAATAACTGTTTGCGCGTATTTTTGTGCGGATTGGTCTAGTTGCTCATCGGTCAGTACTGCAGCACCATATTGTACGAAATAAGGGAGCAATTTGACACCAATCATATGGCCTGTAGCTTCCAGAGGTCTCAGTAGCTCTTCGATCGTATACCTATTCCGTCCGTCATGTTGATAGTTTTCCTCAACACTGGCAGCAGACAAGGCAATCAACAACTCTTTGCCCTGTAGCTTGCCACCTTCGCTCCCATAAGCCCAGCCGTAGGTTAGAACCTTATCCAGCCATTTTTTCAGTAGGGAAGGAGTGCTGTACCAGTAAAAAGGAAATTGCAGAACGATACGGTCATGCTGCTCTAGCAGTTCCTGCTCCTGGGCGACATTGATTTGCTCATCCGGATATACTTCATACAGGTTGTGAACGGTCACGCCGGATTGTTTCTTGAGTTCTTGCACCCATCTTTTGTTAATTCGAGATTCCGCAAGATCAGGGTGAACGACAATAACGAGGGTTGGCATACAAAAATCATCTCCTTAGACTTATTTTTAGTAAGTAAATAACCAATACATATGTAACTATTTTAGTTTCAACTTATGGAGTTGTCAACTCTATTACATTTTAAGCTCTATATTCAAAAGACTCCGGCAAGCTCATGCCGGAGTCTCATCAAATGAAGTGTTTTTACATTAAGCGATATGATTAAGAGCAACAATTTTGTTTTTCCCGGAGCGCTTAGCTTGGTACAGATAGTCATCTGCTTGCTGAAAAAATACATCTTTATCTTTGTTCATTTCCTCTGTATAGCTTTTCAGTCCAATGCTTACGGTTACAGAAACGATTTGCAATTTCTCATGAAAGGTCATTTTCTCCACTTCACGCCGGATGTTTTCGACGATCTGATAAGCTTCTTCGAAAGTATGCTCGAACATCAAAATAGCAAATTCCTCACCGCCATAGCGAGCTGCAATGTCATTTGCGGTAATCTGTTCTGTAATGATTTGCGAGATGCCTTCCAAAATTTTATCTCCGAACTGGTGTCCGTAAGTGTCATTGATCTTCTTGAAATTATCAATATCCACTAACGCCAGATGGATGATCGCTCCTTGTTCGGCATATTCGAGTGCTTTTTCATAAAAGTTTTGAAAGGACAAATGATTGTACAGCTTTGTCAAACCATCAGTCATTGACATTTTGCTGATAATCGCATTACTGATCATTAATTCCTGTTGGGCACGCTTTGTTTTATACAAATCCACTAACAAATCGCGGCCGCTGGCCTGAATAATGAGAGCAATAAAGGTGGACATAATCAAAAAGGTTGGAATCGCCACAATATCAAAGTCTGACAAATAGCTGCGGAATGATCCATCTGCTGCCAGCAACAGAAAAAAGACGACCACTTGCAATACAAAGGAAAGCCATATTAAGCGACGATTGAAGAACAGAATAGAAGAGAAAATAGGCAACAAACATAGCGCAGGAATAATCCGGATATCATAATTTAGGCGAATAATCATCCAGCAAATGACGGTGCTTGCCATAAACAGGATCGCAAAAGAATACCTGTTAAATTTAAAATGAGCCAACTCTGCCAGTAAGTTGGAACCACTCATGATTAGCGTAGGAACAATCAGGGTTCCGACGTAAAATTCATAAGGCGAAGCGGCGTAATCAAGAAATAAGTAGCTGCCCAGCTGGACGATAAAATGTACAGCTATAATCATCCAATACAGTAATAACATTTTGCGTACCCAGTGGGCTTGCTTTGTTTTGTAATCCATGGTTTGAGTAAGCCGTTTTGTCTTGTTCATGATGTCACCACACTTAATGTATCTTTAGCCATCCTCGTATTATAAGATACTATGTGATGAAGTTGAAGCTAATTTTTTTGAAGGCCATGAACTTGTTAGCCTAGTAACACTTTTACTTGGTGGATAGCCCCGTCCGCTGCAACCGGCAGAATATTATTCGTTAGGAGGGTACCGTCTACAGTAAGCGTAGCTACACCCTTGGAGACATGCTGTGGATTCGTGATATGGATCACGTAGGTATCGCCACGGAAGACGCGGGTGACTATGAATTCGTCCCAGGCTGTAGGAATGCACGGGTCAATACGCAGACCGTCCCATTCCGGCTGGATACCGAGGATGGATTGAGTAATAGCTATAAAATTCCACGCCGCTGTACCCGTCAGCCAGGAATTTTTGGCTTCGCCTTCACGAACAGCATCCTTGCCCGCAATCATTTGAGCATACACATACGGCTCGGTGCGGTGAATGTCGCTGATGTCCTCCAGATAGGCAGGTGCAATTTTGCTATATAGCTCAAAAGCGCGATCTCCACGTCCTATTACGGCTTCCGCCATCATAATCCACGGGTTATTGTGGCAGAAAATACCGGCATTTTCCTTATACCCGGGAGGGTAAGATGAGATTTCGCCCAGATTGATGTGGTAACGGGAATAAGATGGATGTTGCAGCACGATGCCGTAGGGAGTTTCCAGTCGATCACGTGTAGAATCGAGAGCTTTATGTGCCAAGCCTTCTTCAACACCAATTCCTGCCATGACACAGAAACCTTGAGGTTCAATGAAAATTTGACCTTCCTCACAATCCTTGCTTCCGATTTTGTCTCCATAATGGTCATACGCACGTAAGAACCATTCCCCGTCAAAACCATGCTCCAATGTAGCTGCTCGCATATGATCCACATGGGCTTGAGCTGTGGACGCTTCTGCATCCAAACCTCTGCGCTTGCAGAGCTCAATAAAATCCGGTCCCGTATATACGAATAGTCCGGCGATAAACACGGATTCAGCTACTCGGCCCTCCAAATTCTGTGTTGTCTGATAGGACTCATCGGGTGTAGCGGAAAAACAATTGAGATTCAGACAATCGTTCCAGTCAGCTCGGCCAATGAGTGGAAGACCATGCGGACCAAGATTATTTATTACATGGTAAAAAGAACGCTTCAAATGTTCAAACAGCGTAGCCGCACGCTCTACATTTCCGTCAAAGGGCACTTGTTCGTCCAGTATGCCAAAGTCTCCCGTTTCTTTGATATACGCTGCGGTACCGACAATAAGCCATAACGGATCGTCGTTAAAGCCACCGCCAACCTCGTGGTTTCCTTTTTTGGTTAACGGTTGGTACTGATGATAAGCTCCGCCGTTTTCAAATTGAGTAGAGGCAATGTCGATAATCCGTTCCCGTGCCCGCTCCGGTATTTGGTGGACGAAGCCGAGCAAATCTTGATTTGAATCCCGGAAGCCCATACCACGTCCGATACCAGATTCAAAATACGAAGCTGAACGTGACATATTGAATGTAACCATGCATTGATACGGGTTCCATATGTTTACCATTCGGTTCAGCTTGTCGTCGTGGCTTTGAAGGGTGTACTTGGACAGCAGATTGTTCCAATAGGCTCGGAGTTCACTCAAAGCTTGTTTTACATCGGTTTCATCCGCAAACTGCGCAATCATGGCATGTGCCTGTTTTTTATTAATAACACCGTGGGACTCCCATTTCTCTTCCTCGGGATTTTCCACATAACCGAGTATAAAGTTACAGCTTGTTTCTTTGCCTGGCTCCAGCGTGATCTCAATGCAATGTGATCCGACAGGGGACCATCCGCTGGCAATAGAGTTCGAGGCTTGCCCAGCGGCGACCGTTTGAGGCTGATCTAATCCGTTGTAGAGTCCCAGAAAAGCTTCACGATCTGTATCATAACCCGCTAGCGGACGATTAGCAGAGAAAAAAGCATAGTGATTGCGGCGTTCACGGTATTCCGTTTTGTGATAAATGACAGAGTCCTGTATCTCAACCTCGCCCGTGTTCAAGTTGCGCTGGTAGTTGGTCATATCGTCATAGGCGTTCCACAGACAAAATTCCACGAACGAAAAGAGTTTGATCTTTTTGGTTTGTAACGATGTGTTCTGAAGCTTAACCTGATGGACCTCGCCGTCAAAGGATAGGGGTACAAAAGCCAGCTGAGTGGCTCGAATACCGTTGCGTTCTCCCATAATTGAGGTATAACCAAGTCCATGGCGGCATTCATACTGCTCCAGCTCCCGTTTGACCGGCATCCAGCCTGGAGTCCAATAATCCCCATCATCATAAATATAAAAATAACGACCACCGTTATCGACAGGAATATTATTGTAACGGTAACGGGTTAAGCGACGTAAGCGAGCATCCCGGTAAAATGCATAGCCGCCACTTGTATTGGAAATCAGTCCAAAAAATCGTTCATTACCTAAATAATTAATCCAAGGATAAGGGGTTTGAGGGGTGTGGATGACATATTCTTGATTGACATCATCGAAGAAACCATACTTCATGGCGCAGAACTCCTCTCGATTTGAAAAAATAAAAGGCCCAATACATGATTATATTCAAACATGAAGCCGTTCTTCCTTTAGGAAGATATTCCCCTCTTTATGTAAAATGCGCTTGATTTTCTCAACCTTTCTTCTGGGATTTGCAAAATATTTGAAATGGGTAAATATACCTTTTTATGCTAAAATGAAAAAGTTAGAACTTAGCAAGGCAGGAGGTTGCAAGAATGGCACCTATCACATTATTTTTCATCCCATATGCAGGCGGATCGGCGTCGGTCAGCTTCAAATGGAAAAAGTCGCTACTTCCGCAGATTAAGCTTGTTCCACTGGAATTAGCGGGCAGGGGTATTCGTTCTGGGGAACCGCTTAAGGAAAGCATTGAGGAGATGAGCGAGGATCTGATGCACAAGATCAGCGAAGAGATAGCCCCCGGCAATCCTTATGCCATATACGGCAACAGTATGGGGACGATGATCTCATTCGAGCTGTACTACAAGCTGGTGGCCGGTGGATATGGCAAGCCTGCTCATCTGTTCGTTTCGGGTGGACGGGCACCGCATGTCCCAAGAAATTCCCCGTGGTTACACGATCTGCCCGCAGATCAGTTCAGGACGCATTTGCAGCGGTACGGTCAGCTTTCGGAAGCGATTTTTGGCAATCAGGAATTATACGACTATTTTATGCCCGTGTTAAGAGCGGATTTCAAAGCTGTTGAGTTGTATAAGTACACGGCTAAAGCCGCACTTTTACATTGTCCTATCACCGCTTTGACGGGAATGACCGATAACACGGTGACCTTACAAGATGCGGAGGCATGGGCACAGCATACGGATCAGCAATTTCGTATGTTTACCTTTGAGGGAGGACACTTTTTTATTCATGATGAAGTGGAGCGGATTACGCACATCATCAATGAGACCTTGGAGCAGATTACGGTAACAAGTAGCATACAAAAATAAAAATAAGAGGTGAATTTTAGTGACAGTAGGTGTATTGGCACATTTGTTTGGCAAGTTGCCTTATCGCGAATTGGCTGCAAAGGTAGGCGCAGCGGGCTTTACTCATGTTCAGCTGGCTCCGTGGAGAGCGATCAGTGATGTGGATTTTAATAAACCGGGTAAGTTCAATCCGGGATTGGCACTGTCTATCGCAGAAGAATTTCGTAAGCATGGTGTTTCCATATCGGTGCTCGGGTGCTATTTGCATTTTTTTGTACAGGATGAGGAATTGCTGCGTGAAAATGTAGAGCGCTTTAAAGAGCTGATCCGATATGCGGGTCTGTTAGGAGCACCCATGGTTGCAGCTGAAGTGGGACGTAATGAGGATGGTACCGCCTATACGGAACGTGACTGGAGAGTTGTAAGGGAAGTAGTGCGTGAATTAGCAGATGAAGCGGAGAAGTGGGGCGTATTCGTAGGATTGGAAGCTGCAAACGATCACTTGGTAGGAACTGCCGTAGAGTTGGCTACCTTTCTGGAGGAAGTGCCCTCTTCACACATCGGTGTTGTGATTGATCCTGGTAATCTGCTGAAAACGGAAAATATGGCGCAGCAGGATGAGATCATTCGGGAAGCTTTCCAACTGCTGGGCCCCCGGATTATCGCTGCGCATGCCAAAGACCGGCGTTTGTCATCGTCGGGTGAAATTGAGACGGTGCCGCCGGGTTTTGGAGACATGAACTATGGCCTCTACATGGAACTGCTGGAGCAGTACAAGCCGGGGGTTCATATTATTATGGAAGCTGCTCAGGAGCATGAGATGGCTGAATCCAGACGTTATATCGAAGGACACCGGATAGCCGCTCAGAAAGCGCAACAAGTGCAGACGAAATAATGTATTCTATCATAATACTCAGGAATGCTACGTTAATAATTCGAGAGACTTGGAAGCGCCTCCTTTTCCAAGTCTCTGTTTCTTTACCCTTGTTTAACCCTGCACAACCGCCACGATCACAATGACCCAGCTTGCCAAAAAAGCCAACCCGCCAATGGGGGTGATTGCTCCAAGCTTTTTCACACCGGATATACTAAGGGCATACAGACTACCGGAAAATAGGAGAATACCCACCAGCATAACCCAGCCTGCGGTTACGATGAGAGAAGAATGGACAAGTCTGTCAGCAAGAACTCCAAGCAGCAGCAAACCCAGTCCATGAGCGATTTGATATTGAATTCCTGTCTGGAATATGCTCATCATGTCTGCGGAAAGTCTCTTTTTCAATGCGTGTGCGCCGAACGCTCCAAGCGCTACGGCTAAAAACATCACGATACAACCAAGCAATAGCAAAATTTTCATGTTTTAACGCCTCCCTGTGAAATAGTACCGATTCCAATTGATTTCGTCAATTTTCCTTGTGAAACTCTAAACATATATAATTTTTCGACTCTCATTTGGCGCCTATGTGGCAACGTTCAGGGACGTTTTGTGAAACTGGATAAGGCCGTTACAGGCGCAGATTATTATCTGGAAATCACCTTTGTATATAAACGACAAACGTGTCTGTGGTCTGGAGCCTTAATTGTGAACTGATTGTGGAAATCGCGGGCGGAATGTAGAGCACTGAACTGAATTCATTTCCGTCCGTTTTTTTGTGATCGGATTCGTGGTACACTATGATCGTTACATCATTACATACATGACCGAGGTGACCTGAGACATGAATGACAATTTGGCACAGGCTCTGAATGAGCAAATGAACTTTGAATTTTACTCCGCTCACGTATATCTGGCGATGGCTGCTTATTGTTCCAGTGAAAGTCTGGATGGGTTTGCAAACTTCTTCCTAGTACAAGCTGAGGAGGAACGGTTTCATGCCATGAAACTGTATAAATACATTAATGACCGTAGAGGACGCGCTACATTGGCTGCATTACCAGAGCCCAAAAACAGCTACGATTCCATGCTGGACGTATTTGAGCATGGCTACAAGCATGAGCAGCAAAACACGCAAAAATTTTATCATTTGGCTGACTTGGCCCTCGATGCACGTGAGCATGCAACGATCCATTTCTTGAAATGGTTTATTGATGAGCAAGTCGAGGAGGAAGCGCTGTTCGACAGTGTTATTCAGAAGCTTAAACGCATTGAAAGAGACAGCAACGCCTTTTATATGCTGGACAGCGAGTTTGCCAAACGCAGCTTTACTGCCCCTGCGGAGTAACACTGCAAACATGTTGTGTTTGAAAATGCCTGAGGCATGGACAGCATTTTATTCGCCTAGAAATTAAAGGAGCCCGGCTTTCGGGCTTTTTTGCGTTGACTTTGATTTACCGAATGCCCCTCTTTCGAGGGGATATTGTTATTTTAAATGGAGTTATAGAAAAAATTAATTTGTCGCTGGATGGTGAGCATGCTACAGTTATGTTAACTTTTATATCTGATTAAATAGATAGGAATAATTATATAGTGGTTCACGCGTTTTATAAAAACACTATAAGGAGGCGGGTTAGTATGAGTGAAATCTATCGTCTGGCACTCCAAGAGGACGCAGAAAGATTGCAGTATGTGACGTATGAGGCGTATGAAACAATTCGGCAGTTGGGGCTTCGATGGCCTGCCGCTCAGGCAGACGTTGCTCTCATTCAAGAAAATATTAAAAATAATGATTGCTATGTGCTGGAAGTAGACGGTGTCATTCAGGCTACCGTAAGCCATCTCAAAAATAGAGCCCTTAATTTTATAACCGATCTACCGTTTGTGATGTGGTTTGCTGTAGACCCGGCTACCCAGGGCAAAGGATATGGGAAAAAATTGTTGAATTGGGTAGAGCAAACGATTATACGTGATCAGGTGGGAGCTCCTGCAGTAACACTGGCGACTGCAGAAAAGCATCCCTATTTGCTATCCATGTACGAGCGTTGGGGATATGAACGTATCCATGCTTTTGACCATGGAACAGGGGACGGGACGATGCATTTACTGCGTAAAGTGGTGAATCCTGAATTATTCTCCACTTACATTCGTGAAAAAAATGAAGCCGAGACAGCCAACCAAAATTAGACCCGATCACCCGGAACAGACGAAGCCGATTCGTTCGCTGAAAGGGGCTTGGAGCGAATGAATTTTCAGTTATGATTGATGAATAACGTTACCCTCTCTCATGAAAGCAACCGAAATAACGGTGCTTTCTGGTCGATAGCGGCTGAGAGAGGGGCTTTTTAATTTTGGACAAATTGACAGAAATAAATTAAAAGAGTAACGTAATTGTATAATTATTATAATCACATAAAATTAATCGGATTAATTAAAATTTGAAAATGTGGAATCTGATGATATAAGGAGGAATTTTTTTGAGCGACTCGCAATTTAGCACGACCAAGCGCTGTATAACAGCCGAGGATTTATATCGACTTCACTGGGTTAGCGATCCAGCTATTCATCCTATTAGTGGTGAAATCGCTTACGTAGAACAGTATATTAATAAAGAGCGGACAGATTATAACTCAGGAATTTGGCTATTATCGTCCGATGGCGCTAGCGCATTACCCTTTACATACGGACCGAAAGATGAAACGCCTGTCTGGTCACCCGACGGATCACAACTAGCTTTTCTCCGTACAACAGACGGCAAGCGCCAGGTATGGATTATTCCAGAACGCGGGGGAGAGGCACGACAGCTTACATACGTAGAGAACAACGTTCGTTCATTAGCCTGGTCTCCTAATGGGACCTGCATATCGTTTGTAGCTAAAACGGCCGAGAACCCGTCAAGCCCGATATCCGATGAAGGAACTCAGGAGACGCAACTTAAGGGACGAGTTGTTAATCGAACGAAAGCTAAATCCGACGGCTATGGACTGTGGGATGATACTCGTGATCACTTGTATGTAACGGATATGACTTCGGGGCACACAGTTCAACTGACTTCCGGCGCTTATGATGTGGCAGAGCCTGTGTGGTCACCGGATGCTCAACGTATTTTATTCGTCGCCAGAATCGCAGAACATTCGAAAGAGGATACGGATTTACGTGAACTAAATGATTTGTTTACGATAACTCCTGCGATTTCAAATGATGATGCCGCAGCACCGCTTAAGCTGACCCATTCTGAACTGCACATCGAGAGTGCTGCTTATTCTCCCGACGGTTCAACGATTGCCTTTTACGGCCATGATCGACATGCCAAAGGCGCTACTCAGACCCGACTGTACACGGTTCCTTCCAGTGGGGGGAAGGCAGTATGCGTTAGTGAGACGCTTGACGCTCACCTTGGTAATGCGGGTATGAGCGACATGCGTTCACATCTTCATATAGGACCACCACGCTTCAGTGCGGACGGTCAATCCCTGTATACGCTGGTAAGTCTTGAAGGCAATGTACACGTATATCAGTTTGCGCTTGATGGAACTTTTAAAATTTTAACGCAAGGAGAACGAGAAATTTACCAATTCGAGCTTACATCGGATGAGCAGCATATCATTGCCGCTTCCACCGATGTAACTTTACCAGGCGATTTGTTCCGGATTGCGATTCATTCAGGAACTGAGGAACAGCTGACACGAGTAAATGATTCTTTGCTTGATGAGATTGAGATCAGTGTGCCTGAGTGCTTTTGGACGGGGGTTGAGGATGGCCGACGGGTGCAGGGATGGGTAATGAAGCCTGCTGGGTTTAAGGAGGGAGTATCCTATCCTGCCATTTTGGAGATTCACGGTGGCCCTCATGCCATGTATTCCAATTCTTTTTTTCATGAATTTCAGTTGCTGGCCGCTCAGGGATATACAGTCATCTACACGAATCCCGGAGGAAGCCGAGGGTACGGACAGTCTTTTACCAATGTCGTCCTTAGAGATTACGGCGGACGCGATTACACTGATCTACTGAGCGCAGTGGACGAGGCTATACGCCAGTTCCCATTCATTGATCCGGAAAAGCTGGGTGTAACAGGGGGCAGCTATGGTGGCTTTATGACAAACTGGATTGTTGGCCATACCGATCGTTTCCGCGCAGCTGTAACCCAGCGCTCCATATCTAATTGGCTGTCAATGTATGGAGTGAGCGACATAGGGTACTCGTTTACTGAAGATGAAGTCGGCGGGAATCCGTGGGAGGATTGCGAGCTCTTGTGGAGGCAATCTCCGCTGGCTTATGTGCAGCAAATTAACACACCGCTGCTCATATTGCACGGGGAGCAGGATCTGCGATGCCCTATAGAGCAGGGAGAACAGCTGTTTACAGCATTGCGTCGCTTGGGGAAACCTACGCAATTTGTCCGTTTTCCAGCTTCAAGTCACGAGCTTTCACGAAAAGGGCACCCGCAGCTTCGCGTGGAACGACTGCAACGCATTACCAATTGGTTTGCCCAACACGAATTATAAGTTAAATCGATTTCTTGTGTTGATGTAAAAATGTCAGGTCCTCATCATAGGACTTGGCATTTTTAGTATGCCTTGCTACAATTCTCTCAACCTCATTCAAAAGGAGATATATAATGGCTGAGCCCTTAAAAAATATGTACACGGAGAATTTTCTTCAACAATTCGGTGAAAAAGTACAGTCTGCATACAGGCCGTTCGATACCATCGGATTTATCCATCAAGTGATGGATGAAAAATGGGATGAGCTGGAGCTGAAAGAACGAATACGGCGTATTTCGTTAACATTAGGGGCATTTTTGCCCAGTAATTATGAAGAAGCTCTGGGTATTCTTTTTACTATAGATGAGCATTGCAGTGGTTTTCCGTACTTGTTTTTCCCCGATTTTGTGGAGGTGTATGGGCAGGGAGAAGGGGATTGGGACCTGTCCATGAAGGCGCTGGAGCGATTCACATCTAGGTCCTCTGCGGAGTTCGCCGTAAGACCCTTCCTCCTGCGTGAACCGGAACGGATGATGCAGCAAATGACGACCTGGGCGGGACATCAAAGTGAGCACGTTCGCCGTCTTGCCAGCGAAGGCTGCCGTCCACGGCTACCCTGGGGACAGGCGTTGCCTGTGTTTAAGCGCGATCCTGCTCCAGTATTGGCTGTATTGGAATTACTGAAAGCCGATCCATCACTATATGTACGTAAAAGTGTAGCCAACAACCTGAACGATATTGCCAAGGATCATCCTGATGTGGTCATTGCTACGGCTCAACGGTGGAAAGGGACACATCCTGACACCGACTGGATTGTGCGTCATGGCTGCCGGACCCTGATTCGCAAATCCATCCCCGAAGTGATGGCAATGTTCGGCTATGCGGATGAAACAGACGGGGGACCGTTGGTCACGGGTGCCTCTTTCACCACAGACCCTGCCGTGCTAAAGCTTGGTGATAGCTGTGAGTTGAGCTACGCGCTTCAGCTTCGTGAAGGTGACCCGGTACGAGTCCGCATCGAGTACGGCATTGACTTTGTAAAGGCGAGGGGACAAGTCTCACGTAAACTGTTTTTGCTATCTGACAAAACGGTCCCCGGAGGAACCCATCTTACAGGTACACGGACACACCGTTTTGCAGACCTGACAACTCGTCGCCATTATGAGGGAACGCATCGGATTGCGTTGCTCGTAAATGGTCAGGAAGCGGCTTATACAGTGGTAGAACTCCAGTTGTAGATCAAGATTGCAGTGAAGAGAAAGAGTCTGAAATCAGGCTCTTTCTTTTTGTTGTTGGTTTTACCTAATTTATTTTTTTCCAAAAAAATGATTAAAAAATGATTCTGGTATTAGAACCTGGTACTAAGACGTGTTATACTACAGTAAGAAAGTGGATCTCATCTTATGTATAAAGGGGAAGGTATAATTTGACAGATCAACAACAATGGCTTGCGCCTGAATATTACAATATGACTTCGGAAATGGAACACCATGAGGCTGATAAAACAGCACTTAAGTGGCTGAGTGAGACAGGAGAATACGAAGAAATCACCTATGGAGAGCTGTTGAAAAAGGCTAACCGACTGGCTGGAGGACTCGCAAGTCTGGGATTTAACAAAGGTGACAGAGTTCTGGTCGTAGTACCACGGCGTATTATTGCGTATGTAATTTATTTAGCCTGCTTGAAGCTGGGGCTTGCTGTCATTCCATCTTCAGAAATGCTGCGTGCCAAGGATATTGCATATCGTCTTCGCCATTCTGAAGCACGCGCAGTCATTGCCTGGACCGGAGTAACAGGTGAAGTGGACAAAATAAGCGATGATTTGCCTACTCTGGATTATCGTATCGTGGTCTCCGGGGACGACACGCCAGATGTATCTGGCTGGCTCGTGCTGAATGAGCTGATGGATGGACAGAAAGATACTTTTGAAGCTGTGAAGACGCACCGTGACGACATGGCCATTCTGGCCTATACTTCGGGCACCACGGGAAATCCTAAAGGTGTTGTACATAGCCATGGCTGGGGATATGCTCATCTGCGGATAACATCACCATGGTTGGATATTCAAGCTTCAGATATAGTATGGGCTACAGCTGCACCAGGATGGCAAAAGTGGATTTGGAGTCCGTTTTTATCTGTACTGGGGAATGGAGCGACCGGATTCGTATATAATGGTCCGTTTCGTCCGGGTCGCTATTTGCAG
Organism: Paenibacillus sp. SEL3; assembly: GCF_054602585.1. Classification (NCBI taxonomy): domain Bacteria; kingdom Bacillati; phylum Bacillota; class Bacilli; order Caryophanales; family Paenibacillaceae; genus Paenibacillus; species Paenibacillus sp. SEL3. The sequence goes on from NZ_CM137725.1 coordinate 5,887,714, forward strand.
TTCATGCAGCAGTACGGAATCCAAGTGTTGTGCTGTACGCCGACAGAATATCGGATTATGGCGAAAACGGATGGTTTGGATCAATATGATCTATCCCAATTGCGCAGCGCAGTTTCTGCGGGAGAGCCTCTCAATCAGGAGGTCATTAATAAGTTTCAGGAGCAGTTCAACATTACGATTCGTGACGGCTATGGTCAAACGGAGAGCACATTAATTATTGGTAATTTAAAGGATGCACCTCTGCGTACAGGCTCGATGGGCAAATCTATTGCACCGGGACTCGTTGAGGTCGTAGACGAGGATGGCATTCCGCTGGCTCCGGGGCAAGTGGGCGATATTGCGGTACGCGCTGATCTGCCGGCATTATTCCAAACGTATTACCATGATCCAGAACGCAAATTAACTAGTGTCCACGGAGATTATTTTGTTACGGGAGACCGGGCTCGCAAAGATGAGGATGGATATTTCTGGTTCGAAGGACGTGGGGATGATATCATTATCAGTTCTGGCTATACCATTGGTCCTTTTGAAGTAGAGGAAGCGCTTATGAAGCATGACTCCGTGCAGGAATGTGCTGCCGTAGCCAGCCCTGACGAAATCCGTGGACATGTTGTAAAGGCTTTTGTCGTACTCAAAGCTGGGGTAGAAGGATCACCGGCGTTAGTGAAGGAACTGCAACATCATGTGAAAACATGGACGGCGCCTTATAAATACCCACGAAAAATAGAGTTTATTAAAGAACTCCCTAAAACCAGCTCAGGCAAAATACGAAGAGTGGAGCTGCGTGAACTGGAGAAGCAATCCGTACTGTAATGATGAAATTATTCAATATAATCAAAACGGAACAGGAGCGTGGAAAAATGAGTACATTTGAATCATTGTTGGAGCAATACGCAGAACTGGTTGTAAGAGTAGGGGTTAACATTCAGCCTGGACAGGTGTTTTTGGTAACTGCACCACTGGAAACTGTTGAGTTTACACGCCTGATTGTCAGCAAAGCCTATGAAGCAGGCGCTAAATATGTACAGGTAGAGTTTGAGGATGATTCCATTACACGTAGTCGTTTTGAACATGGTGACGAAGCTAGCTTCGATTACTACCCTGCTTGGAAGGCAGAAATGATGGAGAAATTTGCCGAAGAGGGTGGAGCCACACTAACGATTAAAGTGCCGAACCCCGATTTATATCAAGGCATTGATCCACAAAAGGTATCTCGTGCGACTAAGGCGGCAGCTACGGCGAGAGAAAGTTTTTCCAAATATACCCGAAATCATAAAATTAGCTGGTGTTTAATTAAAGCGCCGACGAAGGCTTGGGCCGATAAAGTATTTGCAGATGTAGCAGAAGAGGATCGTATACGTGTCATGTGGGATACAATCTTTCAAATGAACCGTGTAGATGGCTCTGATCCTATTCAGAATTGGCAGAAACATTTGGAAAACCTTGAACAGGTACAAGACAAGCTGAATCATAAAAAGTATAAAAGTCTCCACTATCGTGCACCAGGAACAGATTTGCGAATTGAACTGGCTGACGGGCATATTTGGCGCAGCGGCGGTGGGGAGAACGAGCGCGGAGATTACTTTGTCGCGAATATGCCGACAGAAGAAGTGTTCACGATGCCTAAGCGTATAGGTGTGAATGGTCATGTCACAAGTACCATGCCACTCAATTTAAATGGACAACTGGTGGATCGCATAACGTTTACCTTTAAGGACGGTAAAGTCACTGAATATACAGCAGAATCCGGCGAGCAACATCTGACTCATTTGCTCGCTACGGATGAAGGGGCCAGCTATTTGGGAGAAGTTGCACTGGTGCCGCACGATTCACCGATCTCCAATCTCAATCGTATTTTTTACAATACAGGTATCGACGAAAATGCCTCCTGTCACTTGGCCCTAGGCAGTGCGTATCCATTTAATATGGAAAATGGGACACAAATGAACCGGGAGGAGCTGCTCCAGAACGGTGCCAATGTCAGTCTGACTCATGTTGACTTCATGATCGGCTCAGCTGAGCTGGATATTGATGGCGAACTGCAAGATGGAAGTAAAGAAGCCGTGTTCCGCAAAGGAAATTGGGCTATTTAGTCCTTTTCTCAACCTCAATTCAATCAACCCGCAAACGATCTCATTCGTATGCGGGTTTTTCTATTCCCTAAATCTCAAATTACTCCTTGTTTTGTGAAATATAAAGTGCTAAACTGAGTTCAAACAACAATTTAAACAACGTTTTAATTACTGTTTGAAAAATGATTTACATAAATTGTCCTATTTCATTCATCCGTTATGATTGACCAAACAGGAGGAGGAACAACATGAATCACCCAGACAAAAAACAACAAACCAAAGAAAAAATCTTAGACGCTACGCTGGAATTTATTCAAAAGGAAGGTTTTGAGGCGGTTACAATCCGAAAAATTGCCGACCTGTCTGCTACTAATATTTCTTTAGTTAATTATTATTTTGGCTCCAAGGAAAATTTGCTCAGTGAAGCTATTGAAGTGATATTAAATGGCTTTCAACACACCTTTTCTATTTTGGATAATACAGCGATCCCCCCCCAAGATAGACTGAAACAATTTTTATATAACTATTTACAGGTCATTCGTCAATATCCAGAGCTTCTTTCGCGAATTATTGCCATGGGCAGCACGCCCTTCACATCTCAACAGGAATACGGAAGGTTTTTAAACATAATGGGATTTCCAAAGGTTCAGAACACGATCAAGGAGCTGACAGGTGAGCAACAGCCGGAGCTCTTGTTAGCGATGATGCTGCAAATATTCGGAGCTATTTTTCTGCCTGCACTTATGAGTCCAATTCTTGAATCAGGGGCAGTTGTGGAAATACCTTCAATAGAGGAACAATTAAATCTGCTGTTTGAAAGATATTTTGATCAAAAATAAAGCATAGGGGTGACTAATATGAATTATTTGAGAAAATATTGGCAAGATGCAGGGGCTATAATCGGTGTGGTCGTATGTGTTGTTTTGCTTATGAATCAAGCTATCCTTTCGGATATAACAGGCATGTTATGGTTGAGTTTTGTAGCTATATTGTTTCATCAATTTGAGGAGTACCGCTGGCCTGGATATTTTGCTGGTTTATTTAACAACGTTATGTTTAAAAGTGAAGCACCCGATCATTACCCCTTAAACACTCAATCAGCGATGATTATCAATGTTGCAATTGCCTATGTGTTTTACCTGCTCCCCGTATGGTTTCCGCAAGTAATCTGGCTTGGACTCGCACCCGTTTTTATGGGATTTTTTCAGGTCGTCTGGCACGGTATCGTCGTAAATATTAAAGCAAAAACCCTATATAATCCTGGCTTGTTTACGGCACTTCTCCTGCATGTTCCAGTCGGAATTTGGTATATACATGCAATAGTGCAGCGAGACATCCCAACGGCAATAGACTGGATTGCGGGTACGATCTACTTTGTTTTTGCTGTATACATCTTCATCATTAAAGGGAATATATGGTTGAAGAAGAGTGACTCTCCTTACTCCTTTTCTAAACAACAGCTGGGATCTTATGGTCGTAAATAGTGTATATTAGAAAATCATTAATGTCCTTGTTTACAAGTTGGAAACAAGTAGAGGTATTCTGGAAACGAGGTTCGGTTACACTTGGTTTGTACCCATGAACAAGGAAAGAGTGATCTTATAATGAAGCATACACATCAATTTTATGATCGTAAAAAGTTGGCTTACAAGCTAATCACCACTAGTGCTTTATTGGCGATAGGTTTTGCTGTGATGACAGGATGCAGCAATAGCGGGGAAGCAAAATCAACTGCTCCTACTAAAGCAGAAACAGTCACATCGCCTGCTAGTTCTACAGATCAAAACACGGATCTCAATACTAATGGGCAAGGCTCAACCTCAACCTCAACCTCGACCCATCAAGAACCTGCCAATAGTACAGCTACACCTCACAGTAAACACAGCCCTGCAGCCGCTATATTTAGCGCAGCCAAGCAGGGAACCTTACCGAATTTGCCTAAAGGTCTTGGCTTGGGAACTAGCAGCGCTCTTTTATTTGAGCTGTGGGGGAAATCCGAGTCTGGTTCTACTGGCCCTATGAGAAGCTACGCTAAGTATCATACAGACATCATGCTGGATGGAAGCGATAAAGTTACAGAAATTACATCTTCCGATCCAGAATATAAAAAGTTGCTTATCAAACAAATTGTTGACGATTTAGGCCAACCTACGGAAACCGTTGATACCTCTAGAGACATACCTGACACAGCAGAAGCTAATTATACGATCAATAACACATCAGGACTTAGTTATAATTTAGTATTTTCCTATCAAACCAAAACGCAAAAGGTCAATTATATCCGATTATATTTTAACTCTAAAACGCCATAATTGGATGCATATAACAGAGTCGTTTCCGTTAGAATTGCGGAGGCGACTTTGTTCAAGCTCATTGCATTTTTAGGGTATGTCGTTTATACTATTTTGTAATTGATTAATCACTAATCAGAAAACTGTGTTAAATAAAAGGATGAAAAAACATGACTAAAGCTACGTCAACATCTATAAATCGCCAAAAGGAAATCATATCTGCTGCCATTGAAGTGTTTGCTGAGATGGGCTACTACCGAGCTACAACAGCCAAAGTTGCAGAACGGGCCAATATTTCTCAACCCTATGTCTTTCGTTTTTTCGCTACCAAGGAAGCATTGCTTGTTGAAGCCCTGAAGGTTTCATTTACACGTATCATAGATTCTTTTCACAGCGTCATTCATTCGGCCTCATCTGAGCAGCTCGAGCAAGAGCTAATTGCAGCCTATTCGCAAATTATGACGGAATACCGTAATGAAACACTTTTGCAAATGCAGGCGCAGACGATCCGCGAGGATGAGGTTGTAAGCGTGATGCAGCAAGGGTTACGTGAAATTCATACGACGGTGTATGATGCTTTCCGACGGGCAGGTATTGAACAAGCAATGGAAAGAACGATGCTTTTTCTCGCTAGAGGTATGCTGTGTAATATTTCAATGTCGCTGGATTTGCCAGAACTGATGAAAAAAGACGATTAATTTTGGTTTATGTTTATGCATTAGAGTCGCGTTTTTGCGCGGCTTTTTTTGCTTTTAATTTTATTTGTTTAAGACATGATTTTGTTTGCTTCTGAGAAAAAACGGCCAAATAAGTTGACAAGAGAAGCGAGTATCGTTATTCTGATACCCATAGGGGTATATGTATAAAAGATTTAACTAAGCTAAGCCCCTCAAAAAACAGGCGGAGGTTATAGAATGTCATCAACTAACAATATCCAAGCAGATCATATTCTTGATTGTAAAGGGCTAGCTTGTCCTATGCCTATTGTAAAAGCAAGAAAGGCTATGAATGAGCTCGTTCCTGGAAAGATTATGGAGATTCAGGCGACTGACAAAGGTTCATTAGTCGATTTTCAGAGCTGGGCCAAAAACACCGGACATCAATATTTGGGCACTCTCCAAGAAGGAGATGTAATGCGACATTATCTACAAAAAGCAAATCTAGCTGAAGTGAAGAAGGAGCAAGTATTTTCTTCTACGATAAGCCATGAAGAGCTACAAGCAAAATATTCTGACAAAGAGAACTTCATTTTACTCGATGTTCGTGAACCCGCTGAATTTACGCTTAAACATATCCCTGGATCTAAGCACATCCCTCTTGGCGAACTGGAGAACAGACTTTCTGAACTGAACTTGGAAGAAGAGATCGCAGTGATTTGCCAAGCTGGAGCACGCAGTGAAATGGCTTGTCAGTTATTAGTTGCCAAAGGCGCTAAAAAAGTCAAATCTGTGCTTTCAGGCATATCCGAATGGGCTGGAGAGACTAAAGGAAGCGAATCCATATGAGCACACCCAAAACAACGATTGTATTATTCAGCGGGGAGCTGGATAAGGCGATTGCTGCATTCATTATTGCGAACGGAGCGGCAGCATATGATCACGAAGTAACTATTTTCTTTACTTTTTGGGGGCTAAATACGTTACGCAAGGATGAAATCGTGAGCACTAATAAGGGGATACTCGAAAAAGCCTTTGGTTGGATCATGCCTCGTGGACCCAAAAAGCTTGCACTATCCAAAATGAATTTTGCCGGACTCGGTCCACAGATGATCAAGCATGTCATGAAAAAACACAATGCGCTTTCCTTGCCGCAGCTTATAGAGTTGGCACGAGAGCAGGGGATCAAGCTCGTCGCCTGTACCATGACCATGGATTTGTTAGGGCTGCAGCAAGAAGAGCTAATCGAAGGTTTGGAATATGCTGGGGTAGCCGCCTACTTGGGGGATGCTTCCCAGGGCAAGGTGAATCTATTTATTTAGGGTATCCTATTTATTTTTTTGGTTTATAATATACCTATACGTGTATATGGTAAGTCAAAAAAGGAGTGCATTACTTATGGATTACAATTACAGTGATGAACTGAAAACGCGCCTGAGGAGGATTGAGGGACAGGTGCGTGGGGTACTTCGTTTAATGGATGAAGGAAAATCGTGCAAAGACGTCGTTAGCCAGTTATCTGCCGTACGTAACGCATCAGATAAAGCGATTGCCCAAATTGTAGCAGAGAATCTGCAACGATGTATATTGGAAGAGCAAGAGGCAGGAGGAGACACGGATAAGCTGGTTAAAGAAGCGATTCAGCTTCTTGTGAAAAGTAGATAATCTGACTCCGGAGTCCAAGCTAGCGGGCAATGATGTCACTATGCACAAAATTACGGGAGCTGGCATATTGCCTTTGATTAAAGATTATATACTAGCCGTAATTAAAAAGTTCGCTGCCTCTAGTTGGTAGCGGACTTTTTTATTCGGACATTTCAGGAATAATCCTCTGTTTATGCTGAGGTAGGCCGGTGTAAATAACACATAACAAAACAACTTCTTCCGGGAGGCCTATTTATGGAGGTATTTGTTTCGATTGGTGTCAAATTGATCATCAGCTTTTTTGGCTTGTGGATCATTACTTTTATTACAGGGCGGAAAACACTCAGTCAGTTAACACCACTCGATTTCCTAACATCATTGGTGTTAAGCGAAATTGTGGGAAATACGTTATATGACGATAAGGTGACCATTGGACAGCTTTTATTTGCTTTGGCACTATGGTGCGCGCTGGCCTACTTTTTTGAAAAAGCGACGACCCATTTTGTGAAATTTGGATATATGGCAGAAGGTCGAACAGTGCTGCTCGTGGATAAAGGGCAGGTTAATCAAGAAATGCTGGATAAATATGACATAGAATTTACACAGCTACTCTCCATGCTACGCCAGCAAAATATTTTTTCTCTGCGTGAGGTCTGGTACGCTACGTTAGAGACGAACGGCTCCTTGTCAGTCATGCGGAAACCTGAATACGAGCCACCCGCCGCTCAGGATATGGGAATAGATGCACAGCCTGATCTTTTTTCTGTTACTGTCATTGATAAGGGAAGGTTGCTAAATGAATCTATGCGTGGGAAAACAATTGATATTGGAGAGATTAAGGCTAAGGTGCGAGAGCAGGGATATGATAGTATCGATGAGATTGCCTATGCAGAGTTAAGCGAGGATGGAACACTTCATATCGTGCCAATGAGATAGAAAAAGCATTAAAAATAAGACCATTTTGATAATTAAGCCAAAAAAGAGGAGCAAGGTGAACAGTCAGGGTTGTACTTCCCAGCTCAAACAATGAAATACAGATGATCAACTCTGATACCCTGAGTGTATTTTTACTCATTGCTTCCATTCACTGCTCCATATTTATTTCATGCATTTAATTATCATTTTTAGATCCCAGCAGTTCTTTAAAAGATTTTTGAAATAACCCTATAGAATATTTGAGTCCCGGATTGAGGAGACTACCTCATGAGTTTGAAATTTTTCAGAAAGTGGTGATCAGATTTGAGTTTCTCGGATGATCAGCTTATCTGTCTCCGATTTGAGGACGAACTAGGGTGTTTTGCTAAGGCTGCTGCTCCTCCTATTTATGAGACTGCTCCATTTTTCTTTGATACTTACGAAGATTATGCTGAAGCGGCTAATAATGAAAAGGAGCATTATGTCTATTCGAGGGGAACCAATCCTACCGTTCAGATTGCAGAGCAAATGATTGCTGCACTGGAAGGTGGGGCGGACTGCAAGTGCTTTGCTTCCGGAATGGCTGCTATCAGTGCGGCTTTAATGTGTAGTTTATCCGCCGGGGACCATCTGATTCTGGTCGGACACATATACGAAACCTCCGTCAGCCTAGCTAAATACTTATCGAAGTTCAATATAAATTATACAATTGTACATTCCACTTCTACGGAAGCAGTTGCTGATGCCATCAACCCGCAGACCCGTGCTATTCTTATGGAGTCTCCTACCTCATTCACATTCGATATGGTAAATATTCAGGAGGTAGCTTCGCTTTCCAAATCGAAGGGCATCCGCACAATCATAGATAATTCATGGGCTACACCCCTTTTTCAAAAACCATTAGAATGGGGCGTAGATATCGTTGTTCACTCCGCATCCAAGTACTTGGGTGGTCATAATGATTTAATTGCAGGGGCAGTGATCGCTTCTAAAGAGATAATAAATCGTATGTATGCTGAAGAGTATGAGTTGATTGGCGGCTCGTTGGCCCCTTTTGAAGCATGGCTACTCATTCGGGGGCTAAGAACACTCCCGCTCCGAATGGAAGCCCATCAGAGAAATGCTCTGTTGGTTGCTCGTTTTCTATCAGATCATCCGGCCATTTCAAAAGTGAATCATCCCGGACTTCCTTCTCACCCACAACATGAGCTGGCATGTAGGCAACTCAAAGGGTATGCCGGATTATTCAGTTTTGAACTAAAAGATTCGGGTTATGAGGATATATGCAGAGTGATCAATAAACTGCGACTGATTCGGATCGGTGTATCTTGGGGGTCTATGGAGAGCCAGGTGATCTCACCAAACTACGGCTTCAATAAGCAGAGTCTAGAAAAACAACACATGCCCGAATCGCTTATCCGCCTAGCTGTAGGGCATGAGCCTGCTGAACTTCTGATACAGGATTTAGCTACAGCTTTAAGCTAAGCTAACTTTCAGGATTTTATCTAAAAAAGCGGAAGTAGCGGTTCCTCCAATACATAAAGAGCTTCTGCTTTTCTGATTTATGATGTTTATACCTGATCAACTTTGCACTTGAAGTAGGAGATAAGAGAGTCTCAGTTGTTCCAGGTAAATCAACGTGTAGAAATACAAACTAGTAAATTGGGAAATATTACAACTTGCCTGATAGGTATACACGTGATAAATTATATATCCAGCCAGTTAAACGGCTGTTGACTTGATCTTTGAAAACTGAACAACGAGTGAGTACGGATTTTGCTTGCAAAATCCAACGCTGAAATTTTGGTACATGCCTTCCAGGCTGTATAAAATGGAAGCAAACAAGAGATGTTTTTTATCTCGTCAGTTTCAACATGAGCTTATCGCTCTTTCTATAAACCAACTTCGGTTGGTCTTTAATGGAGAGTTTGATCCTGGCTCAGGACGAACGCTGGCGGCGTGCCTAATACATGCAAGTCGAGCGGGGTTACTTAGAAGCTTGCTTCTACACAACCTAGCGGCGGACGGGTGAGTAACACGTAGGCAACCTGCCCACAAGACAGGGATAACTACCGGAAACGGTAGCTAATACCCGATATATCCTTTTCCTGCATGGGAGAAGGAGGAAAGACGGAGCAATCTGTCACTTGTGGATGGGCCTGCGGCGCATTAGCTAGTTGGTGGGGTAAAGGCCTACCAAGGCGACGATGCGTAGCCGACCTGAGAGGGTGATCGGCCACACTGGGACTGAGACACGGCCCAGACTCCTACGGGAGGCAGCAGTAGGGAATCTTCCGCAATGGGCGAAAGCCTGACGGAGCAACGCCGCGTGAGTGATGAAGGTTTTCGGATCGTAAAGCTCTGTTGCCAGGGAAGAACATCTTGTAGAGTAACTGCTACAAGAGTGACGGTACCTGAGAAGAAAGCCCCGGCTAACTACGTGCCAGCAGCCGCGGTAATACGTAGGGGGCAAGCGTTGTCCGGAATTATTGGGCGTAAAGCGCGCGCAGGCGGCTTTTTAAGTCTGGTGTTTAATCCCGAGGCTCAACTTCGGGTCGCACTGGAAACTGGGGAGCTTGAGTGCAGAAGAGGAGAGTGGAATTCCACGTGTAGCGGTGAAATGCGTAGAGATGTGGAGGAACACCAGTGGCGAAGGCGACTCTCTGGGCTGTAACTGACGCTGAGGCGCGAAAGCGTGGGGAGCAAACAGGATTAGATACCCTGGTAGTCCACGCCGTAAACGATGAATGCTAGGTGTTAGGGGTTTCGATACCCTTGGTGCCGAAGTTAACACATTAAGCATTCCGCCTGGGGAGTACGGTCGCAAGACTGAAACTCAAAGGAATTGACGGGGACCCGCACAAGCAGTGGAGTATGTGGTTTAATTCGAAGCAACGCGAAGAACCTTACCAGGTCTTGACATCCCTCTGACCGGTCTAGAGATAGACCTTTCCTTCGGGACAGAGGAGACAGGTGGTGCATGGTTGTCGTCAGCTCGTGTCGTGAGATGTTGGGTTAAGTCCCGCAACGAGCGCAACCCTTATGCTTAGTTGCCAGCAGGTCAAGCTGGGCACTCTAAGCAGACTGCCGGTGATAAACCGGAGGAAGGTGGGGATGACGTCAAATCATCATGCCCCTTATGACCTGGGCTACACACGTACTACAATGGCCGGTACAACGGGAAGCGAAGCCGCGAGGTGGAGCCAATCCTAGAAAAGCCGGTCTCAGTTCGGATTGTAGGCTGCAACTCGCCTACATGAAGTCGGAATTGCTAGTAATCGCGGATCAGCATGCCGCGGTGAATACGTTCCCGGGTCTTGTACACACCGCCCGTCACACCACGAGAGTTTACAACACCCGAAGTCGGTGGGGTAACCCGCAAGGGAGCCAGCCGCCGAAGGTGGGGTAGATGATTGGGGTGAAGTCGTAACAAGGTAGCCGTATCGGAAGGTGCGGCTGGATCACCTCCTTTCTATGGAGAATCGTTTCCTGCGATGGAAACATTCAAATTCGCAGGTACATGTACCTGCGACCGGATATTCAATTCGGTTCATCACATTCGTGTGAATGAAATGAATATCCTAAACTTACTCACTCGTTGCTCAGTTTTGAGAGCTCAAACTCTCAAGCTTCGACGAATACTTCATTCACACATCCGTGTGGAACCGAAATATTCATCGGGTTTCGCTTCGATGAAGCGAATTGCACCTTGAAAACTGGATACCGAAACGAAATTGCGTTTTAGAATATTCCTTTAAGCTGATCTTGTGTAAACAAGTGAAATAAAGGTAGCTGCCTTGAATTTCATTCACACGTAAGTGTTGAACCGAATTTCAAAGCAAATCGTATTTACGATGTAAATACTAGGTTAAGCTACAAAGAGCACACGGAGGATGCCTAGGCGCCAGGAGCCGACGAAGGACGTGGCGAACAACGATAAGGCCTCGGGGAGCTGTAAGCAAGCTTTGATCCGGGGATGTCCGAATGGGGAAACCCGGCTGTCTTCATCGACAGTCACTACTCACTGAATTCATAGGTGAGTGAGAGGCAGACCAGGGGAACTGAAACATCTAAGTACCCTGAGGAAGAGAAAACAATAGTGATTCCGTCAGTAGCGGCGAGCGAACGCGGATTAGCCCAAACCAAGGAGCTTGCTCCTTGGGGTTGTGGGACGTCTCACATGGAGTTACAAAGGAACCGGTTAGATGAAGAGGTCTGGAAAGGCCTGCCAGAGAAGGTAAAAGCCCTGTAGTTCAAAACTTGTTCCCTCCGAGACGGATCCCGAGTAGTGCGGGGCACGTGAAACCCCGTATGAATCCGGCAGGACCATCTGCCAAGGCTAAATACTCCCTGGCGACCGATAGTGAAGCAGTACCGTGAGGGAAAGGTGAAAAGCACCCCGGAAGGGGAGTGAAATAGATCCTGAAACCGTGTGCTTACAAGAAGTCAGAGCCCTATGATATTTTCCTTTGGAAAAATCACGGGTGATGGCGTGCCTTTTGTAGAATGAACCGGCGAGTTACGTTCCCGTGCAAGGTTAAGGTGAAGAGCTGAAGCCGCAGCGAAAGCGAGTCTGAATAGGGCGAATGAGTACGTGGACGTAGACCCGAAACCGGGTGATCTACCCCTGTCCAGGGTGAAGGTGCGGTAACACGCACTGGAGGCCCGAACCCACGCATGTTGAAAAATGCGGGGATGAGGTGGGGGTAGCGGAGAAATTCCAATCGAACCCGGAGATAGCTGGTTCTCCCCGAAATAGCTTTAGGGCTAGCCTCGGAAAGAAGAATCGTGGAGGTAGAGCACTGATTGGGTGCGGGGCCCGCAAGGGTTACCAAGCTCAGTCAAACTCCGAATGCCATAGATTTAGTTCCGGGAGTCAGACAGTGAGTGCTAAGATCCATTGTCAAAAGGGAAACAGCCCAGACCATCAGCTAAGGTCCCCAAGTGTGTGTTAAGTGGGAAAGGATGTGGAGTTGCACAGACAACCAGGATGTTGGCTTAGAAGCAGCCACCATTGAAAGAGTGCGTAATAGCTCACTGGTCGAGTGACTCTGCGCCGAAAATGTAACGGGGCTAAACACACCACCGAAGCTATGGCTTGATGCAATGCATCAGGGGTAGGGGAGCGTTGAATGCGGGTTGAAGGTGTACCGTAAGGAGCGCTGGACTGCATTCAAGTGAGAATGCCGGTATGAGTAACGAAAAGATCTGTGAGAATCAGATCCGCCGAAAGCCTAAGGGTTCCTGAGGAAGGTTCGTCCGCTCAGGGTAAGTCGGGACCTAAGGCGAGGCCGATAGGCGTAGTCGAAGGACAACAGGTCGAAATTCCTGTACCACCGTAATCCGTTATGAGCGATGGGGTGACGCAGTAGGGTAGTGACGCGGACTGATGGATGTCCGTCTAAGCAGTGAGGCTGGTGTGTAGGCAAATCCGCACATCGTGAAGGCTGGGCTGTGATGGGGAGCGAAAATTGTAGTAGCGAAGGTCATGATCTCAGACTGCCAAGAAAAGCCTCTAGCCAGGAGAAGGTGCCCGTACCGCAAACCGACACAGGTAGGCGAGAAGAGAATTCTAAGGCGCGCGGAAGAACTCTCGTTAAGGAACTCGGCAAAATGACCCCGTAACTTCGGGAGAAGGGGTGCCTCGGTAGGGTGAATAGCCCGAGGGGGCCGCAGTGAAAAGGCCCAAGCGACTGTTTAGCAAAAACACAGGTCTGTGCGAAGCCGCAAGGCGAAGTATACGGGCTGACGCCTGCCCGGTGCTGGAAGGTTAAGGGGAGTGGTAAGCTCGCAAGAGCGAAGCTATGAACCGAAGCCCCAGTAAACGGCGGCCGTAACTATAACGGTCCTAAGGTAGCGAAATTCCTTGTCAGGTAAATTCTGACCCGCACGAATGGCGTAACGACTTGGGCGCTGTCTCAACGAGAGATCCGGTGAAATTTTAATACCTGTGAAGATGCAGGTTACCCGCGACAAGACGGAAAGACCCCATGGAGCTTTACTGCAGCTTGATATTGAATTTGGGTACGATCTGTACAGGATAGGTGGGAGCCGTCGAACTTTGAGCGCCAGCTTGAAGGGAGGCATCCTTGGGATACCACCCTGATCGTATCTAGGTTCTAACTTGGTACCGTAAACCGGTGCGAGGACAGTGTCAGGTGGGCAGTTTGACTGGGGCGGTCGCCTCCTAAAGAGTAACGGAGGCGCCCCAAGGTTCCCTCAGAATGGTTGGAAATCATTCGAAGAGTGCAAAGGCAGAAGGGAGCTTGACTGCGAGACCTACAAGTCGAGCAGGGACGAAAGTCGGGCTTAGTGATCCGGTGGTACCGCATGGAAGGGCCATCGCTCAACGGATAAAAGCTACCCTGGGGATAACAGGCTTATCTCCCCCAAGAGTCCACATCGACGGGGAGGTTTGGCACCTCGATGTCGGCTCATCGCATCCTGGGGCTGAAGTAGGTCCCAAGGGTTGGGCTGTTCGCCCATTAAAGCGGTACGCGAGCTGGGTTCAGAACGTCGTGAGACAGTTCGGTCCCTATCTGTCGTGGGCGTAGGAAATTTGAGAGGAGCTGTCCTTAGTACGAGAGGACCGGGATGGACGTACCGCTGGTGTACCAGTTGTTCCGCCAGGAGCACCGCTGGGTAGCTATGTACGGAAGGGATAAGCGCTGAAAGCATCTAAGCGTGAAGCCCCCCTCAAGATGAGATTTCCCAGTATGTAAGACCCCTTGAAGACGACGAGGTAGATAGGTTGGGGGTGGAAGTGCAGTAATGCATGGAGCTGACCAATACTAATCGGTCGAGGGCTTATCCTAAGATAAGACGCAATGAGTTTCGGATCCAGTTTTCAGGGTGTAACCTTGAAGGTATGTACAAGTGACATACAACAAGCGCATGGCTATTCATTCACACGATAAGTGATGAACTGAATAGCTGTACGGAAGAATTTGCGTAGCAAATTCATGTTTGGTGGCGATAGCGGAGGGGTTCCACACGTACCCATCCCGAACACGACCGTTAAGCCCTCCAGCGCCGATGGTACTTGGACCGCAGGGTCCTGGGAGAGTAGGACGTCGCCAAGCACGATAAAAGAGAGCACAGCCTTAATGGGCTGTGCTCTCTTTTATCTTTTCGGAATTAGATATTTAAACAGTTTAAAAGTAGGATATGGAAACTAAGAAGGAATAACATAGAAGTAACCTAGTCCTGACGAAGAGTAGGCTAGATGGGTGACGTAGTTCTTACATTGAAATAACAAAAACGGAACATGTATTAAAAATGTCGGCCATACCCTGAGGATTAATGAACTCGTATCCCGTTTCTAAAGCTGTAGGGAATGTTCACCATACAGACGCAAGTTTAATTGAAGAAATTCCTCTTAACTCAAAGTGAACTATTAGCCTAAAGAGTGCTATTATATGTATGAGCATGGATATGTACTACGTCCATATCAAATAAAAGTAAGAATAGCAGAATACTGGATTATTATGCTTGTTCCTAAAGATATGTATCTGAAAGGTTTTAAGACATTTATTTTATGGGTGCTAACAAGGACAAAGTGAGAAATCAGCTTGCTAAAGCGACGATAAGTGAAGTATCTTTTATGAGGAGCACCTTTGTAACTTAATTTTTCTTTATAAAATTCGTCATAAAAAGCGTGGCATCAGGTTGCATTTTAGAACTTTTGATCTTCCTCATTTACTTTGCATACATAAAATGAAAACTGGGTCTTCATATCGTGGAAAAAAAGGGTTTCCAAAATTAAGACAAGGAACACTGACTTTAGAAATGCTGAAAAAATCCAACTTAGGCGGATATGAGAGAACCATTTATCGTATATGACATTTCCCATTTCTTCATAAATTACTACATCAACCTAGCTTTATTATTTTTAATCCTCAGTTAGCCCAAAGCATGATTGATGCTGAGTTTATGTTGTATAACATTTTTAGTGGCAGATACATTCATTTGGGTATAAAGAAAGAAGATAATTCGGACTTTTACGTTCCTGTTACTTTTTTGGAGCGTAAAACCCCTTATCAAGGAATGACTGTTGTTAAAATTGATGACATAGATATTGATTTTACCTGAACATTCAGATAACTTAGTGCAGACGAACAGTATGTGACCTACGAAGCGTACGAAATGATCCGGCAGTTGGGACTCCAGTGGCCTGCCACTCAGGCAGACGTTGCTCTCATTCGGGAGAACATTAAACACAATGATTGCTATGTGCTGGAAATTAACGGGGTCATTCAGGCTACTGTTAGCCATTCGAAAAATAAGCCCTTGATTTTATAATCGACTTGCCGTTTGTGATGTGGTTCGCTGTAGACCCGGCTGCACAGGCCAAGGGTACGGGAGAAAACGAATTGAGTAGAACACACAATTATTCGTGATCAGTTGGGTGCCCCTGCGGTGACACTGGCGACAGCGGAGAAGCATCCATATCTGCTATCCATGTACGAGCGTTGGGAATATGAACGTATCTCGATCACCAAGAACGGACGAAGCCGATTTGTTCGCCGAAAGGGGGTTGGATAAAGCCACGAACTTTCACGAAAAGGACATGCGCAGCTTCGTGTGGAACGACTGCAACGCATTACAATTTGGTTTGTCAAGCACCAGATATAACACAAAATCTGTTTCTTGCACTTACTACACAGAAATTTTACAAAAATTCATTAAAAATTACAAACAATGCCTGATTTTTAGACAAAAGAGGGCATTGTTTGTGTATATAATATACTTATACATTATATCGACATACTTTAATTTACTTTTATATTTATATTGAAACAAAATCATTCAAATATCGCATTTTTTTCTTATTAAAGGAATTTAAAAAAGATATTGACATTTTTCGAGTCCATATCTATTATATAAATAAAATATTTCTCATTTAATACTTACATCGAAAAACATCCTGTATGACCTCAACAATTTATCATCACATTCATCTATGATACTGAATTTTAGGTTCCAAGCCTGGAATTCCAGTATACCTCAAGTTTTTTTACACTTCCAAGTCTACTCACACATCTGACTTTTGATCTCAATCACACCACGAATGGAAACTCCATAACCAACTCATTTTTACATGTCGATTACTGTTTTTTGACAATCGGTTTTGTTGCTTTTTGCTACATCTATCTCTACAGCCATTGTCTTCATACATATGTACATTAACACCTGAATTGTAAAAACATTTTTGCTTTGCCACATCTTTGTGGGGAGGAAAGGGGTTTGATATGAATCGCATGGCTTTGGTTTTTCCTGGGCAAGGCTCTCAGTATGTAGGAATGGGGGCTACGTGGCATAGCGGCTTTGCAGAAGCGGATCGCTTGTTCGAAGAGGCTGCTGATATTTTGGGATATGATCTGAAAGCTTTATGCATGGCAGGTCCGATGACCCAGCTATCCAGAACATTCTATACTCAGCCCGCACTTCTCACGATCAGTGTCATTGCATTCCGGCGTTATATGCATGAAATCGGAATTATCCCTGAATTTTCAGCAGGTCATAGCCTGGGTGAATATTCAGCTCTGGTAAGTAGCGGTGTTCTATCCTTTAGCGACGCTTTACGACTGGTTCAAAAGCGAGGACGCATCATGGAAGAAGCCGCAGAGGCCGGTCTGGGCAGCATGATTGCCATTCGCGGAGCTGAGCCAGGCGCTGTGGAAGAATTCTGTCGTCTGCACTCCCCAATCGATCAGCCTGCTGTTATTGCTTGTTACAATTCGCCTAATCAGTATGTCATCTCTGGTCATCATACATCGATAGCTATGGTAGCTGACAAGTTAGAACAGCGGGGGGCCCAAATTACTCGCTTGCAGGTTAGTGGTCCTTTTCATAGTCCGCTTATGCAGCATGCTGCGGACAGGCTGACCATCGAGCTGCAAAAATACACTTTCCATGAAGCGCAGTGGCCCGTGATCTCCAATGTGACCGCTCTGCCATACCCCGATGTTGACAGCATCCGTCAAGGATTGATTTTGCAAATGACTCACCCGGTTCGCTGGATTCAAACCATGCAGTATATGGAGAATCATGGCGTAAAACAAGGCATCGAGTTAGGTCCACGAACGGTGCTGAAAAATTTGGCGAAGGAAATAAGCACTACCATTGAATTGCTGTCCGTGGATAGAGACTTGGATCGCGTTGAACTGGAACGCCGCTTCTCAATCCGTGATTGGGTTGCTCGTTCCCTTTCACTGGCGGTATCTACCCCCAATGCCAATTGGAATGAAGATGATTATCGAAAGGGTGTTATTTTACCTGTTCGAAGACTGGAAGAATTACTTCGAAGCTCTGAATCAGGGAGCGGTTCACCTCCTGCTTTTGAGCAAAGACAGGAGATTTTGGAGTGTATTCGCCTGGTGTTGCAAACCAAACAGGTCTCCGAAGGAGAGCAGAAAGTAATGCTAGAGCAATTGAGGAGGGATCAGGATGGAACAGTTTCAAACTTTAATTGAAATCATTCAAGACCGTGCAAGCCGGGATGAGAACGGAATCACCTTTATTTCTGGTGATAAACAAGAGGAATACGTATCCTACTGTAAACTTCTGGAGCAAGCATCACAGGTACTTTATGAATTACAGGAAAAAGGGATACAACCTGGCGATGAGCTGATCATGCAGATCGACGACAATCATACCTTTGTAAATGTATTTTGGGGTTGCCTACTCGGTGGAATCGTTCCTGTTCCTATAAGCATAGGGAATAATGATGAGCATAAAATGAAATTGTTTAAAATCTGGAATACACTTTCCCGCCCTTATATGATTGCAGATGACAAGGTATTGGAACAGTTAGAAAAATACTCGCACCAGCACGAACTGCTGGATTCCTTTGAGCCCGTTAAAAAAGCGACTTTTTCAAGCCATATATTCGATTATTCCAATCAGAGTAAAGGTGTTGCCCATATACCCAAACCGGAGGATTTAGCTTTTATCCAATTTTCCTCAGGTTCTACAGGTGATCCTAAAGGAGTCATGCTGACGCATGAAAATTTGGTTTACAATATTCGGGATATCGCAAATCAAACGGGCATGAGCTCCAAGGATGCTTATTTGGGCTGGATGCCGCTTACGCATGACCTGGGATTGATCGCATTTCATTTAACCTGTGTGATCGCTAATGCCAAGCAGTTGATTATGCCAACGGCACTTTTTATCAGACGCCCGTCTTTATGGCTAAAAAAAGTATCGGAGCATAAGGTGACTCAAATATGCTCTCCCAATTTTGGGTATAAATTTTTTCTCGATCAGTATAAACCCGAAACAGCAGCTAACTGGGATTTGTCAAGTGTCCGTATGATCTTAAATGGAGCGGAGCCCGTATCTGTGGAGCTTTGTGATGTGTTTATGGATGCAATGAGTGTTCACGGTTTGAATAAAAATGCGATGTTTCCTGTCTACGGATTGGCAGAGGCGAGTGTGGGAGTTTCCTCTCCACCTCTGGACAAAAGCACCTTTATACCCATTCATTTGAACCGGCAGCAGTTACACGTGGGTGAACCCATAGAAGAAGTGGACAAGTCCGACAAGCGGTGTCTTACTTTTGTGGATTTGGGGTATCCGTTGGCCAGTACCTCTGTCCGCATTTGCGATGAAAAAAATCAGGTGCTTGAAGATGGGGTGATTGGACACACACAGATCCGCGGCAAAAATGTGACATCCGGATATTATAACAATCCAGAGGCTACCGCGAAGGTCAAAACAGAGGATGGCTGGCTTATCACCGGCGATTTAGGGTTTATGCGGAACGGTCGCCTGACTATTACTGGTAGAGCCAAGGATATCATTTTCGTGAACGGACAGAATGTCTACCCGCATGACATCGAGAGGATTGCCGAGGAACTGGATGGTGTGGATCTCGGAAAAGTAGCCGTGTGCGGTGTACATGATACGCAAACGAGGCAGGATCGTATTATTGCCTTTGTGATGCACACGAAAAAGATAGAGCATTTTGTACCGCTTGTCCAAAAGCTGAAAAGTCATCTAAATTACCGGGGAGGTTGGCATATTCAGGATGTGGTTCCGATCCGGCGTATTCCTAAAACAACCAGTGGAAAGGTTCAGCGCTTCAAATTAGCCCAGAGTTATGAGCAGGGCGAATTTGATGAAATATTGACAGCACTGGCCGAGGCTACTCGAGTCATGCAAGCAGCTGAGCGTGTAGTCTTACCTCAAGGAGAGATAGAACAGAAGCTGATTGGAATCTGCCAGGATATTTTAAATGTAAAGTCGATCGGGACGGACGACAGCTACTTTGATATCGGAGTGACTTCCTTGCAGCTCGTTCAAATTGTGGACCGGTTGGAGGATCAATTAGGGATTCATATTGAGGTGACGGACTTCTTTTCCTATCCGACCATCGCCAAGCTTGCTGCATATATCTCTAGTCAGGGCATGAGCAGCGACCCGGCTGCAACAGCACAGTCCGAGGCCAAGGAGGAAGCGAATGTCCGGGATATCGCCATCATCGGCATGTCAGGCAAGTTTCCTCAAGCGGAAACATTAGAGCAGTTTTGGGCGAATGTGGCATCAGGGGCTGACAATATCGGCCCGTACAGCGACGAAAGAAGAAAAGATGCCGAAGATTTCATTTCCCGTCTGAATACGGAAGGACGGAATATGCAAATTGCAGAAGGCGGCTATCTGGATGAAGTAGACAAGTTCGATTACTCCTTCTTTAAGCTGACTCCACGGGAAGCCTCACTCATGGACCCGAATCAACGGTTATTTCTACAAACAGCCTGGAGCACGATTGAGGATGCGGGGTATGGGGGTAAGCAACTGGCAGGCCAAAAGGTCGGCGTGTATGTCGGCTTCTCCAAAACCAGCTTCGAATACGAGCGTTTGTTGTCTGAGGTGGAACCAGGCGCGCTGCCGAACTTTGCCATTGGTAATTTATCATCCATTATTTCCAGCAGGATTGCATATTTGCTCGATCTAAAAGGTCCGGCGCTAACAATTGATACAGCATGCTCTTCATCCCTCGTGGCAGTGCATTTGGCCTGCAAGTCCATCCTTAGCGGAGACTGCGACATGGCCTTGGCAGGAGGAGTGAAGACGATTTTACTGCCGCTGAAAGCGGGCATTGGCATGGAATCCTCCGATGATCGAGCACGCGCCTTCGACGACCAGTCGGACGGAACGGGCTGGGGTGAAGGAGTTGGAGCCGTTTTACTGAAGCCGCTGCACAAAGCCGAACAAGACGGTGACAACATTTTAGCTGTGATCAAGGGAAGTGCCATCAATCAGGACGGCAGCACGATTGGTGTTTCCGCGCCGAATGCGCTGGCTCAGGCAGAAGTGATTTCGCAGGCGTGGCGCGATGCACGGATTGATCCTGAAACGATAAGTTATATCGAAGCACATGGCACCGGCACCAAGCTGGGCGATCCGGTTGAGATTGACGGCATTACCAAGGCTTTCCGCAAGCATACACAGCGTAAGCAGTTTGTGGCGATCAGCACGGTCAAAACGAATATCGGTCATTTATACGAAGCCGCTGGGATTGCGGGCTTGATCAAATCCGTATTGTCCATGAAGCACCAACAGATTGCACCGCTCGTTCATTTTCGCACACCAAACCAAAAGATCCATTTTGAGGAATCCCCGGTATATGCCAATACGAAGCTTAGGGAATGGAAGACGGACGGTTTTCCGAGAAGAAGCGGGCTGAGTTCCTTTGGATTCAGCGGGACAAACTGCCATGTGGTGCTGGAGGAATATATAGCGAAGACGGAATCAGACCAAGCCTCAACGGACAGCAACAATAGATCATCACCACTGCTGCTGACCCTGTCAGCGCGGAGTGAATCCGCTTTGCACGAGCTGGTCGGGCGGTACGCAGAACGGTTCGGACGTGCGGAAGAACTCGTGATGCAGGATGTATGCTATACGGCTAACACAGGCAGAAGTCACCTGAATCACCGGATTGCTGTGACTGCCGCAGGGGCGGATGCGTTGAAGGCGAAGGTGATTCAGTTACACGAACAAGGTAGAGTCGTCGAAGGTGTATACACCGGGAAAGCAGATAACAAAGGTGGCGCAGAGAGGGTCACTGGAAGCTTGGACACGTTGCAATCACTGGAGCAACTGGCTGCCAAGTATGTGCAAGGAGCGCAGATCGATTGGAATGCCCTCTATGCAGGTAAGCACTATAAAAAGGTTTCTCTGCCTACGTATCCATTCGAACGGAAAAGATGTTGGATTAACGTACCCGAACAGATTCGAACGGAACAGAAGGTACCAGTTCATGAAAACTCAAAAGCAAAGGAGTCTGGAATTATGGGGAACGAGTATTCAGCGCTAGCATCTGCTACCGATCAGCACAAATCATCTATTCTTCAAAAGTTAGCAAAAATGATCGGTAACGTGTCCCAACTCAGTCTGGAGGAACTGGAGCCACAAACACATTTTCTGGAGCTTGGGCTGGATTCCATTAATTTGTCCCAGGTTCGCCACAGTATCAAGGATACCTTCGGACTGGACATTCCAATGAACGAATTTTTCGAATCGTTGACCACGCTGGAGCTGTTGGCCAGCTACGTAGCCGAGCGGGTGAGCATTTTCACTTCTGCTGAAACCCCGGTTCAATCTGTAGAAAATCGTCCAGAAACAACTCTGAATCAGGTTGATCACGCAGCTTTCCCGCTAACCCAACCGTCTCATGAATCCGCTGTTCCGGCTGCGGCATCCGTTTATGCCATAGACACGGCTGGACAAACACGGGCTCAAAGCTTTCCAATCGCTACAGCTCCTGCGGCTGTAGAGCGAATTTTGGAGCAACAGCTACATCTGATGTCACAGCAGCTTGATGTTCTCCGGCATCAGCCATCTGCATCCGTAATAGCTTCCGAGCCATTTAACCCGGAAACGGGCGTTTTGCTACCGGCAAGTAGTGAAAGTGCGCAGATCATCCGTACCGAATCCAAGCAGAAAGTCGCGGCTGCATTAGCACCAGCACCATCCGTAAAGGCTGTTTTCAAGCAGACAGGCAATGAAGCCAAGCCGTATACGCCTTATAAAAAGCTGGATGTTAAAGCACGTGAATTGCTTTCGCTCCGTCAGGAACAACACCTACAAGAACTGATTGAACGCTACACGGCCCGTACGCGTAACACCAAACAGTACACCCAGCAGTATCGCTCCGTATACGCCAATAACCGCAATGTGGCTGGTTTCCGGCCTGTTTTGAAGGAAATGGTGTATCAAATTGTATCCCAACGCGCCGATGGTTCAAAAATTTGGGATCTGGACGGCAATGAATATGTCGACTTGACGATGGGCTTTGGTGTGAATCTGTTCGGACACAATCCAGCCTTTATTCGTGAAGAAATTGAAGAAGAGCTGAAGAACGGCATGTGTGTCGGCCCCATGTCCAACATGGCCGGACAGGTCGCCGAGCGAATATGCAAGATGACCGGCGTGGAACGGATTGCCCTGTATAATTCCGGCACGGAAGCCGTCATGGTCGCGCTCCGTTTGGCACGTGCTGCCACTGGACGAGCTAAAGTCGTCATTTTTGCTGGCTCGTATCACGGTACATTCGACGGGGTGCTGGCACTGGGGAGCGCGGGTGATGACAAGGAGCATTCGACACCTCTAGCTCCAGGTATCTTGCAGCATATGGTGGACGATGTCGTCGTGCTTCATTATGGGGCGGACGATTCTCTGGATTATATCCGCACCCATGCGCATGAACTGGCCGCGGTTATCGTGGAGCCGGTACAAAGCCGCCGACCAGATTTTCAGCCTAAAGCCTTTTTGCAGGAAATTCGCCAGATAACGGAGCAGTCGGGTACTGCCTTCATTTTTGATGAAGTCATCACAGGCTTCCGGATTCAGCCCGGAGGAGCCCAAGCGTGGTTTGGGGTACAAGCCGACCTCGTGACCTACGGTAAAATCATTGGCGGCGGGCTGCCCATCGGCATCGTAGCCGGAAAAGCCGCCTTTATGAACGGGATCGACGGAGGCACGTGGAGCTTCGGGGATGATTCCTATCCGCAGCATGAGCAGCAGCGAACCTTTGTGGCAGGAACCTTCTGCCATCATCCGCTGGCAATGGCTGCATCCTTAGCGGTGCTGGATCATTTGGAGAAGCATGGCGAGCAACTGCAAAATCGCTTGAACAGCCGCACCTCGGCGTTAGCTGCGGAGCTGAACAGCTATTTCACTGACGAACGCGTACCTATGAAGGTCGTTCACTTTGGCTCCCTATTCCGCTTCGTGCTCAAAGGCGATCTGGAGCTGTTCTTCTATCACATGCTGGACAAAGGCATCTATATCTGGGAGGGACGAAACTGCTTCTTGTCCACGGCCCATACCGAGGAAGATATTGCGCGAATCGTACAAGCGGTCAAGGATAGCGTGAACGAGCTGCGTAAAGGGGGATTTTTACCGGACCCGCCCCCGAATGGAAACGGCCCGGGGCCGGGAAAGCAACCTGTACCTGTAACCGTACCTCCAGAGGCTGAAGCAGCAGAAACAGTTATTGCGTTAACTCCAGAGCAAAAGCAGCTTTGGTTCGCTTCTGTTTCAGATCGAAGTGACTCTCAATCTTTACACGAAACCGCCTTGTTGCGGTTTCGTGGTCCACTTCAGCAGCAGGCGTTCAACCAAGCTGTCCAGACCATTGTAAACCGTCATGAAGCCTTACATATCTTTATGAGCGGCGATGGGGAAACTCAGGTGTTCGCTCCTGTGATGAAAGCGGAAATCCCGCTTCATGATTTTACCAGTTATCGCCTAGATGAACAGGAACAACATATTCGGGCATGGATGATCAAGGACAGTGAAACCCCATTTGCCATGACGCCAGGCGAGCCATTATTCCGAATTCATCTGCTGAAAATATCGGATGAAGAGCATCTGGGTGTTTTTACGTTTCATCATTTTATCGCAGATGGCTGGTCAATCAGTGTATTCATTCAGGAACTGGAACACATCTATTCTGCGCTTGTTCGACATGCTGCCTACAACCTTCCCGATCCAGTACCTTTTCGGAATTACGTTGTTTGGCAGCAGGATCAATTGAAAGCCGGGAAAGATGAGGCCCTAGCTTTTTGGTCAGCGATGCTAGATAAACAGCAGCCTGTCCTCCATTTGCCATCTCCGGTGAGGGGAATACAGATTCCGTCTTCCAGAGGAAGCAGACATACCGTAATGCTCGAAGCGCCGCTCGTTAAACAATTGAGATCCGCCAGTATAAAGCTAGGCAGCAGTCTTTTTATAACGCTGCTATCCGCCTTTCAGATTTTTCTACATCGGCTGACAGGGCAGCAGGAAGTAACGGTGGGGGTTCCCACCGCTGGACAATCCCATATGGACGCCTTCTCTCTGATCGGCAACTGTGTCAACTTGCTTCCGATGATCAGCGAAGTGCGTCCTGATGCTACTTTTACGGAGCATGTCCAAACAGTCAAAAAGCGCATGAATGAACTGGATAGCTTCCAAAAGTACAGCTTTGCCGGACTCGCTCAGCTGGGGCTGAGGCATTTGCCTGTCATTAACGCTGTATTCAATATGGATCGACCGATTCCGCGTTTTCAATTCCATGAACTGGAAGTGGAACTCATTGAGAATGAGGTATCATTCAGCAAATACGAGTTGTTTTTGAACGTGACAGAGGCGCTGCAACAATTACGTCTTGATTTCGACTACAATTCGGATCTTTTTCAGCCAAACATTATCGAAGCCTGGTCAGGATATTTCCTGAATTTGCTGTATTCCATTGTAGAGGAAGAAGGGGCTCGCGTTTCCGCGCTGACTTTACTCCGTGCGTCGGAGAACGAACAACTTCGAACTGCATGGGCAGCAAATACCGACGCCAAGGGAAACTATCTTTGCGTCCTCGATGCCTACAAGCATTTGGCACCTGTTGGGACAGCAGGGGAGGTGTATCAAGCCTCAGTAGCAGGCCTGTTGGGAACGACCCGAGAATGGGCTTACGTAGAAAACGATGGCAAGCTGCGGCATATTGGCAATTTGAATCGGACTATCCACATTCGCGGACATCGGGTTAATTTGGGGCAGTTGGAGAAACACCTGCTGCAAACTTTCCGATTGGAGTCCTGCGTCATTACACCGCAAACGGACGAAGCTGGAAAAGTCTCATATATAACCGTCTATGTGGTCGCAAACGCATCGAAGCCATGGGAAGAAGACGCACTGAAAAAGGCTGCAATCGAAATTCTTCCAGATTATACGCAGCCCCGTTTTTGGATTCCTATGGATCATATTCCTCTTCTGCCGGATGGTCAGCCTGATCTACAGGCTTTGCCAGAGCCGGGACAAGCAAGTGTATTGACTAAAACAGACACCGCTCCTGAGAACCACAGCGTAGAAGATCAACTCGTGAACATTTGGATGGACGTTCTGAATGTAACAGATATCAGCGATGACGATAACTTTTTTCAACTGGGTGGTGATTCACTAAAAGCGACGGTCATTCTGTCGAGAGTCAATAAGGAATTGGGTGTACACATTCCACTCAGCCACATTTTTGAGCTGCAAACGATTGCTGAGCTGGCTACATATATTGCGGGTGGAACAAAGAAGACCTACGAACCGATTGTATCTGTGAAATCGCAAGCCTTCTATCCGGTATCTTCTTCCCAAAAGAGAATGTACGTGCTGGATCAGCTGGGAGGTGGAAAGGCCTATCATGTACCCGGTCAGCTTTTCATAGAGGGAGATCTGGAGGTTCCCCGCTTCATTGAAGCCGTTAGGGAAGTTATTTTGCGTCATGAATCCTTTAGGACGTATTTCGATCTGGAAGACGGGGAAGTGGTACAAAAAGTTCGGGACACGATTCCATTCGACATTCCATATACCCGTATTTCCAAGGAAGAAGCAAAACAGGCTCGGACCTTGTTTGTTCAGCCTTTTCATCTGGGAACAGCTCCTTTATTCCGCGCCGAACTGTACGAATTTATCGAAGGTGGCTTCAATCTGCTAGTGGATATGCATCACATCGTGTCCGATGGTTTCTCCATGGCCGTGCTGCTAGATGAAATCATTCAACGGTATCAGGGCAGACAGCTTGCGAACATTCAGCTTCATTACAAAGACTTTGTTGCTTGGCAGAAGCAGCAGATCACTGACGACGCATTGCAAGCGCATGAATCATATTGGCTCCAGACCTTGAAGGGCGAGCTTCCTGTACTAAATATGCCTACGGACTTTTCGCGTCCACAAGCACAAAGCTTTGAAGGTGACAGCTTGACCGTCACCTTGGAATCCAAACTTACTAACACACTCTACAAATTGGCCCAAGATACCGAATCTACGATCTTTATGATACTTTTGGCGGCTTATAATATCCTGCTGGGCAAATATACTGGCCAAGAGGACATTATCGTGGGTACACCTGTTGCCGGAAGACGGCATGTGGATACGCAAGCGATGATTGGCATGTTCGTCAATACGCTGGTTCTTCGCAATCAGCCGCGATCTTTTTTAACGTTCCAATCCTTTTTGCAGGAGGTTAAGCAAAACTCGCTGCTGGCACTGGAGCATCAGGAATACCCGTTTGATGAGCTTGTAGACAGGCTGGAACTGGTGCGCGACCTAAGTCGAAACCCGGTGTTCGATACGATGTTCAGTTTGCAAAATGTCGGCACAGATGTTTTGGAAACAGGAGGCATTCGTTTTAAACCGGAAGAATTCAACGCGGGTATATCCAAGGTGGATTTTTCATTGCATGTGACCGAGGAAAAAGAATGTTTGTCCTTCACTTTGGAGTATGGCACAAAGCTGTTTAAACCGGAGACCATCCGACGGATGGGAGAGCATTTTGTGCGAATTTTGGAAACGGTGACGCAGGATGTCGGGGTGCGGTTGGCCGATATTACGATCGTATCTGATGAAGAGAAGCAATTACTGCTAACCGAATTTAATCATACCGTTGTACCTTTCCCGCACCATGAGACAGTTCACGGGCAGTTTGAAAAGCAGGTCGTACAGACGCCGGGTCATATAGCATTGGTGTTCGGAAATCAGCGTCTGACCTACCGGGACTTGAACGAACGTGCTAACTCACTGGCACGGATACTTCAAGCGCATGGCGTAGGACCCGATAAGCTAGTCGGCCTGATGGTGCAGCGTTCGGCGGAAATGATTATCGGTCTGCTCGCCGTGCTAAAAGCGGGTGGCGCTTATGTGCCTATCGATCCTGAATATCCGTCAGCCCGTATTGAGTATATGCTGAGTGACAGTGAGGCTGCCGTGCTCCTGACCAGTCGCGATCTGGTAGGAGAACACCATTACAGCGCCAACACCCTGTTTATCGAAGATGAGGAAGTATATCAAGGAGAAAGGACCAATCTGGAAGCCACTGCTCAGCCGGAGCATCTGGCTTACGTCATCTATACTTCTGGCTCAACCGGAAATCCGAAAGGAGTTATGCTCCAGCATCGCTCGGTGCTGAATTTTATTACAGGAATGCGTGAAGTGATCGACTTTGCAGCGAACAAAACGATTTTATCGCTAACCACTATTTCATTCGATATTTTCGTTTTGGAAGCGATTCTGCCGCTGCTAGGCGGAATGACCGTCGTGCTAGGCGACCGCCATCATCAGGTCGATCCTCAGGCACTTGGCGAACTGATTACTGCACATCACATTGACATGCTGCAAATGACGCCATCGCGGCTGCACATGCTGCTGAGTCATGAGGAAGGCTCCCGTGTGCTGCAAGGTGTACAGGAAATTATGGTTGGGGGAGAAGCGCTTCCACCTAGGCTGCTGGAGGCATTGCAGAAATTGAACGGCCCCCGTATTTATAACATGTACGGACCTACGGAAACGACGGTTTGGTCGGCAGTGCAGGAACTTACCCATGCCAATCAAATTGACATTGGACGCCCCATTGCGAATACGCACATTTATATCATGGATGCGCAGAACAGATTACAGCCAATTGGTATACCGGGCGAGCTATGCATTGCAGGGGAAGGGCTGGCCCGTGGCTATTGGAACCGCGAGGATTTGACGGCAGAGAAATTTGTGGATAATCCATTTTCAATAGGGACACGAATGTACAGAACGGGTGACCTCGCTCGCTGGAAAGCAGATGGAAATCTGGAGTTTATCGGCCGAATCGACCATCAGGTGAAAGTACGTGGATTCCGGATCGAACTGGGTGAGGTTGAAAATGCTTTGATGAGCCATTCTGCAATTCAAGAGGCTGTCGTCACTGTATATCAAAACAAAGAGCAAGAATCCGTCTTGTGTGCCTACATTGTATTGCATACAGAAGAAACACCAAGCTTAACGGTCATTCATGAACATGCCGCCAAGTTGCTCCCGTATTATTCGGTTCCGTCTTACTTCGTGTTTCTGGATCGGATACCGTTGACACCGAACGGAAAAACCGACCGAAAAGCATTGCCGGAGCCTGAAAAGCTATTCCGACCGGATGTGGCCTATGTAGCGCCGCGAAATGATGTGGAAGAAGCTTTGGCCGCCGTATGGCAAGATGTTTTGGGACGCGATCAGGTGGGCATTCAGGATAACTTTTTTCTGCTCGGAGGCGACTCGATTAAAGCAGTTCAAGTCATCGCACGCATGCGTCTCCACGGGTATTTGCTGGATATCCGACACGTACTGGAGCATCCGTCCATTGAAATCCTGAGCGGCTATGCAGAAACATTGTCCCGTCCGATAGAGCAAGGTCCGATAGATGGAGAAGTACCACTGACACCGATACAACGACATCTACTCGATGGGTTTGAACGGCATCCAGCATCCGAGGCACTTCCTGCCGCAATGTCGGTACTGCTGTTGGCAAAGTCGGGCTTTGACGAGCAGCCATTGCGAGCCGCATTGAAGAAAATCGTAGAGCACCACGATGCTCTGCGCCTTGGCTTATTACAGCAGGCTGACGAGTCGGTTACGCAAGCTCACAAAGGACTGCATGAACAGCTAATCACGCTGGAGGTACTGTCGCTTACGGGAACGGAAAGCGAAGCACGCAGCCAGATGGAAGCTGAATGTCAACGGATTCAAAGCAGCCTGCGGCTGTTTGAAGGACCACGAGTTCGGGCAGGGCTTTTCCGTCTGGATAGCGGAGATCATCTTTTCCTTGCTGTAGACCCACTAGTGGCTGACGCCATTTCATGGAATATTTTGCTCGAAGATCTGGCAACAGGCTACGGACAAGCTCTGGATGGGGAAACGATTGTTTTACCGGACAAAACGAACGCTTACCAAACGTGGGCAGAGCATCTTGAACATTATGCGAATAGTAAAGAGCTGCTCAAGGAGCAGGACTATTGGAACAAGATAGAGTTGTCAGAGTGGAGAACGCTTCCCAAAGACCATGAAGTCATTACGGATTCTGGATCGGAGAGACAAACACATCAGCTCCACCTGCAATTATCAACTGACGAAACCCAGCATCTGATGACACAGGTCAATCATGCCTATAATACCGTGCCGGAGGAAATACTGCTGTCCGTACTGGGGCAAACAGTGTCCGAATGGTCAGGACAAGAACGGATTGCACTATACGTGGAGAACCCTGGCCGAGAGCAGGCTGAAACAAATTCGCTGGATATCTCCAGAACGGTAGGGCAGTTTACGTCCGTGTATCCAGTTGTACTGGACATCAAATCTGCGGATGATATAGCGCTGTTGCTCAAGCGTGTGAAGGAAACGGTTCGGCAGGTTCCAAATCACGGATTGGGCTACGGTGCATTGAGATATCTGACCGAAGCCAGCAATCCAACGGATTCTAAACGTTTTCGTCATCCGGAAATTGGTTTCCGTTATATAGACTCCCCACACCCGGAATCGGTTTATTTTTCAATATCGCCGCTGCAAGCTGAAATTGGACCAGGTACCAAGGATGTGATTAATGGTTCATCTTGTGCTCTTTATATGGATAGCCGGTTGGAGGACGGAAAATTAAGTATCCGTATATCCTATGACAGGAATGCATATGAAGAGCGCACGGTCAAACAACTTTTCTCCCGCTTCGAAACACACCTGTTGAATACCATTCGTCATTGCCTTAATCAGTCCGGTCAGGAACTGACACCAACAGACGTAGGGGCAGATGATCTGGATTTGGAAGAGTTCGAAGAGATGAAGCATTTTTATGAAAGCCTATAAATATTCGATTGAGGGGGAAATCCGATGAGTAAAAGGCTTGAAATCGAAAAAGTGGCCAATTTAACGCCTTTGCAGGAGGGGATGCTCTTTCATACAGTGATGGAGCCGGAATCACAGGCGTACTATGAGCAAGTACGAATGATCATCCGGGGTGAACTGAACCTGGAGGCTCTGCAAAAGAGCTTCGAGACTCTGGTGCAGCGTCACGAAACGCTTCGTTCGAATATTTATCATAAAAGTGCTTCCCGTTCGCGGCTCATCGTGTTTAAGGAACGAAATCCAACGCTTCGTTATGAGAATCTGACGAATATTCCCGAGGCAGAGCAAGCAGAGGCCATTCGCAGCTACGCAGACGCAGACCGAAACCATCGTTACGATCTGAGCAAGGATTTGCTCATTCGTCTGGCTGTGCTTCAAACCCAAACGAACGCATATACGCTGCTTTTAAGCTTTCATCATATTATTATGGACGGCTGGTGCCTCGGCATCGTTATGGACGAGCTGTTCGCGGCTTATGAAGCACTGAAAGCAGGGAAGCCCGTACAACTGCCGACACCGCAGCCCTATACTGGCTATGCCCGCTGGCTGGATAAGCAGGATAAGGAGGCGGCGAAGGAATACTGGCGGTCCATCCTGAACGACTATGATCAGCCAGCTGTGCTGCCTACCCTACCTGTAGCCCATCCGCTCCAGCCAGATACCGGGTACTTGCTGCATGAGCATAAAATAACACTCACGGATGAAACAACCCGTCAATTACGGACGGTGGCTGAACGCAACGGAACAACCCTTAGCAGTCTGTTTCTGGCTGCATGGGGAGTGGTGCTTGGAGGATACAACCAAAGTGAAGACGTCGTCTTCGGCACCGTTGTTTCCGGTCGACCGCCGGAGCTTGAAGGTGTTGAACAGATGTTGGGACTTTTCATTAACACCATACCGGTACGAATCAAATTGGATGCAGATCTGCCATTCTCAGATCTGCTTCGCGAAGTGCAGCGCAGCGCGATTCAATCACGGGCATATGACTATTTCTCACTCGCTGAAATACAGTCCCAGTCAGCACTCAAGCAGCAACTCATGGACCATTTTGTTGTATTTGAAAACTACCCGCTGCAGGATATGGTTGGCCGGCCTGATCTGAAGGAACGACTTGGATTCGTCGTGGAGGACGCTCAGCTGTCCGAAGAAACACCTTACCACTTCAACATCGAAGTGGAGGACGGAAAAGCGCTGAGCTTTATGCTGTCCTACAACAACTATGTTTACAGCGATGAAGCGATGACACGGTTAGCTGGGCATTTGGAGCATGTTCTCCTCCAAATTGCACGTACACCAGAACTCCTGCTGGGGAACATTCGTCTGCTGACCGCTACAGAAGAGATGGAACTCACCAATGTATGGAGCGGGCCGATTACCGACTATCCTGCTGGAACGTTTCATGGAATATTTGAGGCGCAGGCAGAACGTATCCCGGAACAGACCGCCGTCATCTACGAAGACACCGCACTTACCTATCATGAGCTGAATGAGAAGGCTAATCTGCTTGCTCAAGCACTGCAAAACCGTGGGGGCAAGCGTGAGCATCTCGTCGCCGTGATGCTTGAGCGTTCAGCAGACATGATTATCGCTGTGTTAGGGATTATGAAGGCGGGAGCTGCCTACGTACCTGTCGATCCGACCTACCCGAAAGAAAGAATTGCTTACATGCTTCAGGACAGCGGAGCTACGATTATGCTCACGCAGTCTTCCTTGACTGAACTATTAGCCGATGTGGATTTTGCGGGGGAAGTGCTGGACTTGCCAGCGTTACTTCAACAGGCTTCACAAGCGGAGCATTCCCATCAACAAGCGCCTATCTACGCACCTATTCATGATCCCGAGGCTTTGGCCTACGTCATTTACACATCGGGAACGACGGGCAACGCCAAAGGCGTGATGATCGAGCATCGCCATTACGTAAATACGGCGTGGGGCTATAGAGAAGCTCACCAGTTAAAAGAGTTTCCCGTCAAGCTCCTTCAGATTGCCAGTATGTCGTTCGATGTCTTTGCCGGTGATCTGGCCAAGACATTCGTGAACGGAGGCACCATGGTCATTTGCCCACAGGATGTCCGCAACGATCCCCCAGCTTTGGCCCAGGTTCTCGAACAGCACGAAATTACGACGTTTGAAGTTCCACCAGCCTTGTTGACGCTGCTTATGGACTATGTATATGAACACGGTACAGATGTCAGCGCCATGAAGCTGCTTACTACAGGCGCGGACAGCTTTGGCGTTGAAAACTATCGGACGCTTTTGAATCGCTTCGGCGATACGATGCGCATCATGAATACCTACGGTGTAACCGAAGCGGCTATTGATTCCAGCTTTTATGAAGAAACAGCTGAACGTTTGCCTCCATCAGGTATCGTCCCGATTGGAAAGGCACTGCCGAATCATAAAGTATATATCGTGGATGAGGCTTTTCGTCCGCTCCCTGTCGGCGTAGCCGGGGAGTTGTGTTTGGGCGGCGCTTCTGTGGCCCGCGGTTATTTGAACCGTCCTGACCTGACGGCGGAGAAATTTGTACCGAATCCTTTTGTAAAGGGAGAGCGTCTGTACCGCACCGGAGATCTGGCACGCTGGCTGCCGGATGGCAACATTGATTTCATCGGTCGGATTGACTTTCAGGTGAAAATTCGTGGCTACCGCATCGAACCTGGTGAAATTGAGTCGGCCTTACTCCAATTGGATGAGGTACGCCAAGCGGTGGTCACGGATAGAACGGATAAAACCGGACAAAAGTATTTGTGCGCCTACGTAGCAGGTACAACCGACAAATCCTTCTTGCGGACAGAGCTTGCCAAGCAGTTGCCAAGCTATATGGTGCCCGCACATATTATCGTGCTGGATCAATTACCTTTGACCCATAACGGTAAAATTGATCGACGTGCGCTTCCAGAACCCGAAGATTTTGTGTTGACCGACGTCGAGTATGAAGCGCCGCAGAGCGAACTGGAGCAAACACTCGCTTCCATCTGGGAGGAAGTCATTGGCGTTAAGCCGATTGGTCTGCGCAACAACTTTTTCGAGCTTGGTGGCGATTCTATCAAAGCGTTGCAAATCGCAGCCCGATTAAACGCGAAGGGCCTCAAAATGGACATGAAGGATTTGTTCCGCCATCCGCAGATTGATTTGATTGCTCCTTATATAAAAAAAGTAATTCGGACCATCCCGCAGGGGGCGGTACAAGGTACAGTGGAGTTGACACCGATCCAATGGGAATTTTTTGAGCATCATCGTATAGAACGTCATCATTACAGTCAGGCTGTCATGCTCCAGAACCCCGAAAGATGGAACGAAACCTGGCTGCGAAGCGCCGTGGACAAGCTGACCATGCACCATGATGCCTTGCGCATTACCTTTGATGAACGTGAAAAAGAACCTGTCGCCTATAACAGAGGCACAGCCGAAGGTGAACACTTTACATTGGAAAGCTACGATTTTTCACATGCTGACCAGCCTGAGGAAGAAATCGCGCAGCTCACTGACGCGTTACAAAGCAGTTTTAATTTGCGTAACGGCCCGCTTGTACGTTTGGCTTTAATTCGGCTGCAGGAATCCGATCATTTGTTAATCGTCATTCATCATCTTGTCGTAGACAGTGTGTCGTGGAGAATCCTGCTGGAAGACTTGGAAACAACCTACCAACAGTTAGCTAACGGTGAAAAGCTACAGTTACCCGCCAAGACCGATTCCTACAAAGAATGGGCAGCACGTTTGTCCAAGTATGCACAAAGCGAGCTGGCGCGTCAGGAAATCAGCTATTGGAATACGGTAGAAGCTCGTGAAATACTTCCGCTGCCAAAAGATCATGAGGTTCCAGATAGCTTGATCCGTGACGTGCGCAAATCCGAAGTGACACTCAGCCGGGAAGAAAGCGAAAACCTGCTAAAACATGCGCACCATGCTTACAATACAGAAACAAATGATATTTTACTGACGGCGCTAGGACTGGCTTACCGGGAATGGAGCGGACATGCTGAAATTGCAGTCCAGGTGGAAAGTCATAGCAGGACGGAATTGATTAAAGACATTGACGTATCACGTACAGTTGGCAGGTTTACGTACGTGTATCCGTTGGTGGTAAATGTGAGCAAACCCGAAGATTTGGCCCATCAAATCAAGCTGGTTAAGGACAATTTGCGACGCGTACCCAACAAGGGTTTCGGCTATGGCATTTTACGCTACTTGACCGACAGGGAGCAGCAGAATAGGGTAACCTTTTTTTCTGCCAAGCCACCTGAGATAAGCTTTAGCTTTGACGGAGAAGCCAGAGAAGGTACGACATGGCGTACCTCGCCACTATCCACGTTTGCCGGTACTGAAATCAACCCTCTGACTAAAAAAGCGCCCAGCTTTGATATTCATTGTGCGGTGGCTGACGAAAGACTCCGCATTGTATTCGAATACAACGCACGTGAATATGAAGCATCGACGGTGGAGCGACTTACAGCCAGCTTTAAGAATCATCTGATCGAACTTATTCGCCATTGCTGTGCCAAGGATACAGCAGAACAAAGCCCGACGGATTTTACATATGGGCAATTGTCTCTGGACCAGTTTGAAAATATTGCAAATCGCTTGTCAAATAAGCTGTTAAACCACCAAGTGAAAATTAAAGATCTCTATCCGCTATCCCCGATGCAGGAGGGAATGCTATTTCATTCCATACTTGATGAAAAGTCAGAGGCTTATTTCGAACAAACGATTATTACCATTCATGAAGCTATGGATACCAACCTAATCAGCCGAAGCTTACAAAAGCTGATTGACCGATATGATATTTTCCGTACGGTATTCATGTATAAGGAGGCAGATCGTCCGCTTCAGGTTGTACTGGGGGAACGATTAGCTGCTCCTGTCCATACCGAAGATGTGCGTAGTTTACCGGATGCGGAAAAGCACAGACGACTTCAAGCCATTTTACAGGAAGAGCGGCAGAGAGGTTTTGATCTGGAAAAGGAGGTTCTCATCCGGTTAACGCTTGTACAGTGGGATGAGGACACCTCAAAGCTCATCTGGATCTCTCATCATATTGTTATGGACGGCTGGTGCCTGAGGACGGTAGCCAAAGATTTTTTTGATATTTACACATCGCTTCGGGACGATACTCCTTTAAAATTAGAGCCTGTCTATCCATTTAGCAACTTTATTCAGTGGTTGGAAAGACAAAATAAAGAGGAAGCAGCAGCATACTGGAAACAATATGTGGCTGATTTTGAAAATGAAACCGTCGTGCCCGGCTATACCCGCTCCGTTGATTCTTCGTTTCAGGCAGAGCAGCTCATATGCACATGGGGGGAGCGGCTGACCCAAGACATGGAGCAAATGGCCAAGCAAAACCGTGTCACCGTCAGCACCTTATTTCAAACCGTTTGGGGCTTATTACTACAAACGTACAACAACAGTAAGGACGTCATTTTCGGGTCTGTTGTGTCGGGCAGACCTGATGAAATCCCCGGTATTGAAAATATGGTCGGATTATTCATTAATACCATTCCCTTACGTA
Organism: Paenibacillus sp. SEL3; assembly: GCF_054602585.1. Lineage (NCBI taxonomy): Bacteria > Bacillati > Bacillota > Bacilli > Caryophanales > Paenibacillaceae > Paenibacillus > Paenibacillus sp. SEL3. The sequence goes on from NZ_CM137725.1 coordinate 5,923,973, forward strand.
TTAAAAGCTCCGCTGAACTGCGGTTTTCCGACTTGCTTACGTCTATACAGGATTCCTTAATGGAGTCCAATCGGTATTCCTATTTTTCCTTGGCTGATATTCAAGCCCATAGTGTACTAAAACAAAACCTGATCCAGCATATTGTCGCCTTTGAAAACTTTCCCGTTTCGGAAGAACTTACTGGATTAGAAAAAAAAACCAAAGCACTCCGTGTTGGTGAAGTAGAGGATATTGAACAGACGAATTATGATTTGAATGTAATCGTCATGCCTGGGCGCGAGCTGGAAATCAAATTTAGCTATAACGCGCTGACGTATAACAAAAATGCGATCAAACAATTGGCTGCTCACCTCATCCAAATGATGGAGCAAGTTATTCAAAACCCAAATATCCGGGTTTCGGAGATTGATCTATTGACAGCGGAGGAAAAACAGCAGCTCTTATTTGATTTTAACGATACACGGAGACCGTATCCATCGGACCACACCATACATCACGTATTTGAAGAACAGGCTGAGAAAACACCGGATGCAGTAGCTATTGTATTTGAAAATCGTGAGCTAACCTACCGCGAATTAAATAAAAAAGCTAATCAGCTGGCCTCGAAGCTGCAGAAACTGGGTGTTGCGCCGGATACCATCGTAGGCATTTTGACTAAACGTTCACCAGAAATGATTATCGGTATTCTTGGTATTTTGAAGGCGGGTGGAGCCTACTTGCCATTGGAGCCTTCTTATCCGCAGGAACGGATTATGTTTATGCTTCAGGATAGCGGTAGCGAAATTCTGCTAACCCTATCCGACAAGGGAAAACAGATGCACACTTTCGATTTTTCCGGTACAGTTCTGGATCTGGCCGACATCAGCTCCGACGACTCCGACGACTTCATTTTTTCCGAATCGACAACGGCAGACGATCTGGCCTATGTCATGTATACATCTGGCTCAACTGGACGTCCCAAAGGTGTCATGATTGAACATCGGAATGTCATACGGCTGGTGAAGAACACCAATTACGTACCATTTGCCGAGAACGAACGCATTTTGCTGACCGGGGCGCTCGTGTTCGATGCCTGTACCTTTGAAATTTGGGGAGCATTGCTGAACGGATTGCGTTTGTACATTGTACCGGAATCCATAATCTTGGATGCTGTTCAGCTTGGTGAAGCGCTGGATCGATATCATATTACAACGATGTGGCTGACATCGCCCTTGTTTAACCAACTCACACAGCATAAACCAGATCTCTTTGCTTCTCTAAAGCACTTGCTGGTGGGCGGGGATGTGCTTTTACCTGGGATCATTAATACGGTTAGAGCACATTCTCCGGGACTGAACGTTATCAACGTCTATGGCCCCACAGAAAACACAACATTCTCTACTTATTTCCCGATTGATAAGGAATATAACCGCATTCCTATTGGTCGCCCAATTGGCAATTCAACTGTTTATATTTTGGACTCTTCAAGCAGGCTGCTGCCTACTGGTGCTCAAGGGGAAATTTGTGTTGGTGGGGATGGTCTGGCGCGCGGCTATCTAAACAGGGATGATCTGACCCAGCTAAATTTTGTCCCTAATCCATTCATTCTGGGCGAAAAAATATATCGGACAGGTGATTTGGGCAGATGGCTACCGGACGGCAATCTGGAGTATCTCGGACGGATAGACCAGCAGGTTAAAATCCGCGGATATCGTATTGAACCCGGCGAAATTGAAACCCAGCTCATGAAACATGATGCAGTTCGGGAGGCGCACGTAGCGGTAAAAAGCACGAAGGATGGTCAAAAAACGCTCTGTGCTTATATCTCAACCGACGTACCGCTATCCAAGAGTGATATGAAGACCCATTTGATTGGCCAGTTGCCGGATTATATGATTCCTGCCCAGTATGTGTTCCTGCCGGCGTTTCCCCTGACAACGAACGGTAAAATCGACCGCCAAGCATTGCCTGAGCCAGAAATGACCAGCGGTTCCGATATGGAATACGTTGCTCCAAGAAATGAAGTGGAACAACAGTTGGCGAACCTGTGGCAAGCGGTGCTTGGCGTTGAAAAGGTCGGCATTGACGACGGCTTTTTCGAGCTTGGAGGTCATTCATTGAAGGCCATTCAACTGGTATCGAAAGTACATGAATCGAACATTCCGCTGGATATACATCAATTGCTTCAATATCAGACAATAAGAAGTTTGTCTGATCTTTTACAACGTGTTGAAGAGGGCGGAGTGAACGCGGATACGCTCATTGCGAAAGCTCAGGAGGTTGAGCGGGCTATTACAGAAGCGTTTGGTGTACAGATCTTTCTTCAGACTGTTTCCACCGATAATCAAAACTATTTGTTCCTGCAAGTGGAGCCTTTTCACGTAGAACAAGTTCAGGCAATCTCAGAATTTATCCAATCTCATATCCATCCAGACCTGCACCCGCATTATATCGTCCGCTGGGGAACCGACGAACCAGATAGAATTCTCGGAGCTATACCGACAAACGAAGAACAAGAAACCTTACTTAAACAACAGGCCGATGTATGGCTTGCCAGCATTGCTGAGTTAAATACTGAGTGGAATACCAATATACTAAGTCTGAATGCTATTGGGCGCTATCCGCTTGCACCAGCTCAGCATTACCATTTGCAATATTTTACAGGCTCGGGTATGGCTGTGCAGTTAGATAGCTACTTGAACACCGAGCGTTTGACCGTAACGATTCAGCGGCTTATTGAACGCCATGAATTGCTAAGAAGCGTACTTGTTCAATCATCCGGAGCATGGGAATGGGAGTTGCGTCCAGTTCCAGAGCATTTTTCTTTACCGACTGTTGATCTCTCCGGTCAGCCGGTACAAGCACAACGCAGGCTTCTTTCTTCCATTGCTTCTAAGTTATTTTTAGAACCTTATAAACTTACACAGTCGCTGCAGTACCGGATCGTCCTGATTCGCTTAAATTTGCGGGAACATCTGCTATTGCTCCCTTGCTCGCACATCATTTTTGATGCTACGAGCAGCGACATCCTGCGCAGACAACTCCTTGATGAATATCATCGTCCGCAGCAGACGGCACATGCGACAGAAGAGGTGCAATACCGGGAATATGTAAACCATATCCGCCAAGGCCCTCAAGGAATCGGGGATCAGGAAATCAGCGAGCAATTCAAACTCCAAACGTTTGGTGAGAATAATGATCGTATCCATGTGCTGACCGAAGAACGCAACTATGCGGACACTACCAGATATCGTTGGGAGCTGAATTTAAGCGACATTTCAGAGCAGCACGGCGCTGCGAATATGTGGGATATTTCGCTTCAAATGGCTGTACGTTTTTTCAGCAGCTATTTCCAACTCTCTGATGTTCCGCTTTGGATTACTAATTATGGAAGACAATATGGCGACCGGAACTATTTTGGAACCGTAGGCGAGTGTATTGATCATATACCCGTTGTGCTGCAGGAAGATGACTCTGAATCCTATGAAAAGAGTATCCATACCCACCTGGACTTTGCTTCACGCTATCATTTGAACTTTTTCAATCTGA
>NZ_CM137725.1:5932500-6574040 GCF_054602585.1 Paenibacillus sp. SEL3
GCGGGGATGAGGTGGGGGTAGCGGAGAAATTCCAATCGAACCCGGAGATAGCTGGTTCTCCCCGAAATAGCTTTAGGGCTAGCCTCGGAAATAGAATCGTGGAGGTAGAGCACTGATTGGGTGCGGGGCCCGCAAGGGTTACCAAGCTCAGTCAAACTCCGAATGCCATAGATTTAGTTCCGGGAGTCAGACAGTGAGTGCTAAGATCCATTGTCGAAAGGGAAACAGCCCAGACCATCAGCTAAGGTCCCCAAGTGTGTGTTAAGTGGGAAAGGATGTGGAGTTGCACAGACAACCAGGATGTTGGCTTAGAAGCAGCCACCATTGAAAGAGTGCGTAATAGCTCACTGGTCGAGTGACTCTGCGCCGAAAATGTAACGGGGCTAAACACACCACCGAAGCTATGGCTTGATGCAATGCATCAGGGGTAGGGGAGCGTTGAATGCGGGTTGAAGGTGTACCGTAAGGAGCGCTGGACTGCATTCAAGTGAGAATGCCGGTATGAGTAACGAAAAGATCTGTGAGAATCAGATCCGCCGAAAGCCTAAGGGTTCCTGAGGAAGGTTCGTCCGCTCAGGGTAAGTCGGGACCTAAGGCGAGGCCGATAGGCGTAGTCGAAGGACAACAGGTCGAAATTCCTGTACCACCGTAATCCGTTATGAGCGATGGGGTGACGCAGTAGGGTAGTGACGCGGACGGATGGATGTCCGTCTAAGCAGTGAGGCTGGTGTGTAGGCAAATCCGCACATCGTTAAGGCTGGGCTGTGATGGGGAGCGAAAATTATAGTAGCGAAGGTCATGATCTCAGACTGCCAAGAAAAGCCTCTAGCCAGGAGAAGGTGCCCGTACCGCAAACCGACACAGGTAGGCGAGAAGAGAATTCTAAGGCGCGCGGAAGAACTCTCGTTAAGGAACTCGGCAAAATGACCCCGTAACTTCGGGAGAAGGGGTGCCTCGGTAGGGTGAATAGCCCGAGGGGGCCGCAGTGAAAAGGCCCAAGCGACTGTTTAGCAAAAACACAGGTCTGTGCGAAGCCGCAAGGCGAAGTATACGGGCTGACGCCTGCCCGGTGCTGGAAGGTTAAGGGGAGTGGTAAGCCTTCGGGCGAAGCTATGAACCGAAGCCCCAGTAAACGGCGGCCGTAACTATAACGGTCCTAAGGTAGCGAAATTCCTTGTCAGGTAAATTCTGACCCGCACGAATGGCGTAACGACTTGGGCGCTGTCTCAACGAGAGATCCGGTGAAATTTTAATACCTGTGAAGATGCAGGTTACCCGCGACAAGACGGAAAGACCCCATGGAGCTTTACTGCAGCTTGATATTGAATTTGGGTACGATCTGTACAGGATAGGTGGGAGCCGTAGAACTTTGAGCGCCAGCTTGAAGGGAGGCATCCTTGGGATACCACCCTGATCGTATCTAGGTTCTAACTTGGTACCGTGAACCGGTGCGAGGACAGTGTCAGGTGGGCAGTTTGACTGGGGCGGTCGCCTCCTAAAGAGTAACGGAGGCGCCCCAAGGTTCCCTCAGAATGGTTGGAAATCATTCGAAGAGTGCAAAGGCAGAAGGGAGCTTGACTGCGAGACCTACAAGTCGAGCAGGGACGAAAGTCGGGCTTAGTGATCCGGTGGTACCGCATGGAAGGGCCATCGCTCAACGGATAAAAGCTACCCTGGGGATAACAGGCTTATCTCCCCCAAGAGTCCACATCGACGGGGAGGTTTGGCACCTCGATGTCGGCTCATCGCATCCTGGGGCTGAAGTAGGTCCCAAGGGTTGGGCTGTTCGCCCATTAAAGCGGTACGCGAGCTGGGTTCAGAACGTCGTGAGACAGTTCGGTCCCTATCTGTCGTGGGCGTAGGAAATTTGAGAGGAGCTGTCCTTAGTACGAGAGGACCGGGATGGACGTACCGCTGGTGTACCAGTTGTTCCGCCAGGAGCACCGCTGGGTAGCTATGTACGGAAGGGATAAGCGCTGAAAGCATCTAAGCGTGAAGCCCCCCTCAAGATGAGATTTCCCAATTAGTAAGACCCCTTGAAGACGACGAGGTAGATAGGTTGGGGGTGGAAGTGCAGTAATGCATGGAGCTGACCAATACTAATCGGTCGAGGGCTTATCCTAAGATAAAACGCAATGAGTTTCGGATCCAGTTTTCAGGGTGTAACCTTGAAGGTATGTACAAGTGACATACAACAAATGCATGGCTATTCGTTCACACGATATGTCGTGAAGCGAATAACCGTACGATAGAATTTGTATAACAAATTCATGTTTGGTGGCGATAGCGGAGGGGTTCCACACGTACCCATCCCGAACACGACCGTTAAGCCCTCCAGCGCCGATGGTACTTGGACCGCAGGGTCCTGGGAGAGTAGGACGTCGCCAAGCACGATAAAAGTATGACCTCTATATAAAAAACCGCGATAATCGCGGTTTTTTTGTTTCCCAAAAGATGTGTTTGTCAAAAATCCTGTATGAATGCCATAAGTCAAGACAAGTAAGACAAAAGTAAACCCGTTTTGTTTTTGAAAAAAACATGTTAAACTTTTCTCATAAAAATAAATGTACTTTCTGAGGTGAGTTGAAGTGTTGGAACGTTCTATGGAGAATACAAGGGAATTACACAAAGGAAAGGGAGTGATTTGAAAAAGAGAAGGTGATTATAAATGAGCACTTATCAAACAGTTTTTAGTGATGGATTTGAGCTGAAGTATGCTATAAGAGGTAACGGAAGGCCGATATTGGTGATCGGCAGTAGTGTATATTATCCTCGTTTATTTTCAGACCATTTATATAAAAAGTTTCAGTTTATTTTTCTGGATCATCGAGGGTTTGCAAAACCGAATCGAGCTTTAAAACCAGAAGACTATACTTTGGATAAAGTTATTAATGATATAGAAACAGCAAGACAATGCCTTCATCTAAATGAATTTATCATATTAGGACATTCCGGGCATGCCTTTATGGCTTTGGAATATGCTAAACAATACCCGGATTATGTTCAAAAAGTGGTGCTATTAAATTCAGCACCTACGAACAGCCAAGAAAGACAGCGGCAAAGCTCTTCATTCTTTTATGAAACGGCCAGCCCAGAAAGAAAGGAACGTTTTGAAAAGGACATTGTTTTATTAGAGGAAGATATCAAAAGAGACCCAGATAGAAGATTTGTTCACATGTGTATACGAATGGGAGCCCAAACCTTTTATGATTATGCTTACGATGCGGCTTATATGTGGAAGGATGTATACACGAATATGCCTATCATTGATTATTTATGGGGAGAAGCTTTCGGTAACATGAATTTAATACAATCCTTGGCGGATATCCACAAACCTGTATATATTGGTTTGGGAAGGTATGATTTTTTGGTTGCGCCAGTTTCTTTATGGGATAGGGTCGATGACACCTACGAGAACGTGAAAAAAGTGATTTTTGAATATAGTGGGCATAACCCAATGTTTGAAGAACCTCATTGTTTTGATCAAACATTAGCTAAATGGATTAATGAAGATCACTAGGATTTTTGCTAAATCATCTCTTAGATGCTCAGAAGCCCGTAAAATGAGAATCACCTTCATTTTACGGGCATTCTTATTGAGCGTTATTTACCTTTTGCACCGGTGACAAAATACTATGACTTTGTTATTAGTGACTTGACGGTTTAACTAGGTTCTGTATAATAACCGAAAGGTAATAATGTATTGTTAGTTTTTCGTTGTACTACTATCAGAAACAATCTAAGACTCATGGAACTGAACAATAGTCGTAAAGCAATGATATGGAGGTCGTTATGAAATACGAAATTATTTTATTTGATGTCGATGACACGCTGTTTGATTTTAAAAAGGCAGAGAGTTATGCGCTACATAATACGTTTACCCAATTTGGCTTGCCACAAGGGGCCACGGAGTATAAAGCTAGTTATGATGAAATCAACAGCGTATTGTGGCGAGAGGCAGAGGAAGGACATATTACCTCAGCGCAACTGCGTGTGGAGCGGTTTAAGCGATTATTTACTTTTCATGATCTAGACTTTAATCCAGATGCTTTTAGTGCTGCATATTTACGTTATTTGGGTGAAGGTGCTTTTTTAATGGACGGAGCGGTTGAATTATGTGATATGCTGTCTGATTGTCGCTTGGCGATCATTACGAATGGAATCAAAGAGGTGCAAACCTCCAGAATTCAGCTTTCACCGCTGCGTGATGTATTTGAACAGATAATTATTTCAGAGGAAGTGGGTTGCCAAAAGCCACAAGCTGGTATTTTCGATTACGCATTTACTAAGCTAGACATTTCAGATAAGAGTAAGGTTCTCATGGTTGGTGATTCTTTGACCTCCGATATTCATGGAGGCAACAAATACGGAATGGATACCTGTTGGTTCAACCCTGCTGGGAAAACAAACGCGTCTGGCATTCAACCTACTTATGAAATAAAAAGCCTGATGGAGTTATCGAATCGTGTGCTTTCAAAGCGTCCCATCCTGAATCGTACATCGGCGGAAATCTAGATGAATGAGAAATTGGAAATCAGGATGAATAATGTCGAAATCAGAAGACGGAAGTTAAAGACACCGAAAAGTTGAATGAATTGTTTAGAGTTGTGATTACAGACACGTTCACTTAAGAAGGCATTGGTCATATGCTGGAAGATATAGAGGACGAAATTGAGACTAAGCGAGCGTATTTGGTAAGTGACATGGAGAGTCACGGTTAGCAACACGGGCACCAAAGTGATTAAACAAGGCAGGCCGGAAAATCGGTCTGCCTTGTTTTGATTTTTTTATCGTCACTGGCCAGATTCACAATTAGCAGGAAATAGCTTTAAGGCGGAAAGTAGAGCTGGTGAAGTCTCCAGAGAGATCCGAGACAACAAGCCCAATTTTCATTAGGCGGTCGCCTCCAAAAATTTCGCCATCAAACGCTACGCGGAAGGGGGAACCGCCATCTTCCACTAAGGTATTACCCGTATGGACTGCAGTGCTGCCTGTCGCCCCGTGTTCGATTATATACTTTTTATCTGGGCCAAGTCCTTTTAGAGTTAGTCGCCGGATGGGCCCATTTGGTTCAGCAAGTACGCGGAAGTAAGCGACAAACGCTTCGGATTGGTCCTCGCTAACAAACATCCAGGCCGTGTCGCCTCGGCCTTCAAACGGACTAAGAAGTCGATACATATCTCCCTGCTGTACAAGGGAACGGATTTCTTTATACTGGGCAATTTGTTTGGCAGCGAGTTCTTTTTCTTCATTCGTAAATGCAGTAAGGTCAAGTTCGTAGCCAAAATTCCCGCTCATTGCCACGTCGCCACGTATGGCGAGGGAGGTGTTTCGTCCCACCTGGTGGTTCGGCACGTTCGATACATGTGCGCCCATGGTACTGGCCGGGTACACGATGCTTGTTCCATACTGGATAGCCAATCTTTCAATGGCATCGGTATCATCACTGGTCCATGTCTGCGGCATATAGTAGAGCATTCCGGGATCAAATCGCCCACCGCCTCCAGAACAGCTTTCGAACAAGATGTCCGGGAACTGGGAGGTCAGACGTTCCAACAGATCGTAAAGTCCGAGCATATAACGGTGCGCAGTTTCCTTTTGTCGTTCGCTAGGGGCTGTAGCCGAAGCAATCTCCGTCATGTTACGGTTCATGTCCCACTTGACATAAGTGATTGGAGCGATCGAAAATACGGAGCTAAGCGTCTCGTACAAGTAGTCGCATACTTCCTTGCGGGAGAGATCGAGCACCAGTTGGGATCGGCCTTCCGTCCGCCGCCGACCTTCCGCATGCAGGCACCAGTCGGGATGGTTGCGGTACAGTTCACTATCAGGTGATACCATTTCCGGCTCAACCCACAAACCAAACTGTAATCCTTGTTCATTAACCCGTTTGGCCAGGTCAGTAAGACCGCCGGGCAACTTGTGGCGGTCTTCGAACCAGTCCCCAAGCGAACTGTTGTCGTTGTCTCGCTTACCAAACCAACCGTCATCAAGAACAAACAGCTCAATTCCAAGAGGCCCCGCTTCTTTGGCAATCGCCTCGATTTTATCGGCGTCGAAGTCGAAATATGTGGCTTCCCAATTGTTCACGAGAATCGGACGTTCTTTGTCACGGTAAGCCCCTCGGCACAGACGTGTGCGATAGAGTCGGTGATAGGTGCGTGACATGCCCCCAAGACCTTCTTCGGAAAAGACCAATACGGCTTCAGGAGTCTGGAATGACTGACCCGGCTCAAGCCGCCAGGAGAAGTCAAAGGGATTGATTCCGATACTTACACGAGTCTGACTGAACTGCTCTACTTCTGCCTGTGCGACGAAGTTGCTGCTGTAGATTAGACTGAAACCGTACACATCCCCACGATCTTCAGTCACATCAGGCCGAAGCAGTGCCAGAAAGGGATTCATTTGGTGACTGCTGGAGCCCCGTCTACTCTCGAGCCGAATGGAGCCAGGTCCGAGGTCGCGGCGTTGGATATGTCTTTCCCGAACCCAGGCTCCAGGTAAGTAGAGGGCTTGGTAGTTGGAATCGGCGAAGTCGACAGAGGCGCTCATGGCGTGTTCAATATTCATGGTAGCGCTTCCCTTTTGTTCAAAAAGAGTAGATCTAGCAATGGCACTGTGGTTCGCAAATACAGTATAGAGCAGTGTAGTCTTAAGCCCCGAGTATTGATCCTCAAGGATCAAATAGAGGGTTGTGGCTTCATCATCCGATTCGGCATAGACGGAAGGAAGTCCCTCGAGCTTGGGTTTACCCGGTTCAATACGGTAACCACTATATTTTAGCTCAGTAGTTCGAGTTCCGTCCGCAAGTGCAACCTGGTAAGCCGGTTGACGAAAGTCGCTTGTTCCATACTGGGGGTATTCCTGAGGAAGCGTGTCCAAAGAAATTATACGACTGGAAGAAACGGGAGTGGGAGAGAAGGAGCAACGCTCCCTAAGTTCCAATATACTTGCGAGACTTTGGTCATGATGAAGTTGAGCTCCCCAATAGACATGTGCGGGATATCCTTCTACTAGCTGGATAATATAGCTGCAATCCTTGGACTGCAAATGAAACAAACCAAGCGCTTCGTTAACATGAATGTTCATGATATTCACTCCTCAGGGGTTATCATATTGATTGTTTTACGAAAGGATATTAATCAATGACAATAAGACTCTCAAGTACTAATTTTAGCCTTTTTTGCATGAGCTTTCTCGAATGACAAGCTTAGTCCCGATCACGCTATACGCAGGTGGTTCACGCCCCTCAAACCGTTCAGAGAGCAGTTGCACGGCAGCCTTTCCCATCTGTTCGGGATATGCACGGATAGTGGTTAGCGGAGGCTGCACGAAGGCTGCCATCTCAATGTCGTCGAAGCCAACAACAGCCATATCCTCTGGTACCTTGACTCCAAGTCCATGAAGGGCGCGGAGGGCACCAATAGCGAGCGGATCGCTTGCGACGAAGCAGGCTGTCGGTCGTTCCTGTTGGGCTAGGAGTTCGTTCATCATGAGATAACCATCCGCGGTACTCCAGGAACCTATACGGACGAATTGAGGATTGTACAACCCTTGTTCCCGCATGAATCGTTCAAAATAATGCGCCCTTCGCTCACCGTCGCTCTTACCGCCGATAAATCCGATTTGTCGATGGCCAAGCTCAAGTAGATGTCCGAGTGCCTGATCAACAGCTTGTCTGAAATGAAGTCGTACAGAATCATACTCCAACTGTTCATGGTACTGGTCGACAAGGACAATGGTGTTCTTGTCAGGATGAAGCTTGAATACCTCTTCAGGATCAACGCCGCCCACAACAATCAGACCATCCGCCTTCTGTAAGGTGCCGATGGACGAGCGGCCTCGCAAGGTCTGTCCCAACGTCAGGCCAAGCTCTTCACAGCGCAGTTCGATTCCACGGCGGATCGAGGCGTAATAAGGATCGTCTCTTTCCTCCTCAATAGAACACCACAGCAGGAGGGAGACCATTTTCCCGGCCCGTTCCGTATTCTGCTTTAATTGCCTCAGCCGGGTAGGCTTATACCCGAGTTGCTCGGCAACCAAAAAAATTCTGTTTTTGGTGTCTGAGCTTACGGACAGTGACAGATCGTTATTTAAAACCCTTGAAACGGTTGCGGCAGACACACCCGCTTCGCGGGCAATGTCTTTAATGGTTGCCAAAAGAGCTCACACCTTTTTAGTTAATAATTTTACTAAAAATCGACTTTATCCTAACACATCTCTAAAGTACTTTCAAGATGGACGGTTGAATTTTTTAAACTTTATTTTTGATCTACTACTGTAGAGATTGTTTGTGTTAACATGATGGATATTCTCTTGATGACGGAGGGGTTCTAGGTGAATATTCTGTCACTAGCTCGTAAGTGGTTTGGTCGACTTCGCTTTAAAAGCAAGGTTATAGCGGTATTTCTTCCGCTAATTATTGTTTCTCTGCTTATTCTTGGACTATTGTCCAACCAACTTTTCAGCCGTTCTTTGATAGACCAAACTACCAGCAATGTGGTCGATGAGTCTCAGCTTATCTTGTCTAGGACCGATTACATATTCAGGAGTGTGGAGACGGCGGCCAATATTATGGTCACGAATATTAACCGGATGTATGATTCATACGGTGCCAAACCTGATACTGCCATGGAGCCTATTCAGTTTAGAAACTTGATGCAGAGCCGCCTATCCATTGATTTGTCAATCTTTCGTGAGGTGGATGCCGCTGTCTTCATTGATAACGAAGGGAAGATTTTCGCCTCTTATACCGAAAGCGGGGATGATCGCAAGATCTATAGCATGCTTAAGCGGGTAAGGGAATCTGAAAGTTATGGACAGGCCCTCTGGTTTGATATGGAGAAGAGGGATTTCCTAACACCAGATCCGAGCTCTCCCGTTTTGACGCTGGGGAAGACGGTCATTAATATAGACACCGGCGAACCATATGGAACGCTTTTTCTGTTAGTGAAGGAAGAAGGTTTGTCCGATTACTTTCGTTCCAGCGATCCAGATGCGCCTAAATCTTATTATTTTTTAGATAACGAAATGCGCGTGGCTGTGGCAGAAGACAATGAGATGCTGATGAATCCGGTGAATCCGCAGTTGGGTGAGGCCATCCAACGTTGTGCCCCTAATGCATCCCATGGAACGTGTTCATTCGAGTATGAGCGCAACCTGATAACGGTCACTGATTATAACCGTATGGAATGGAAGTTGGTCAATATTGTTTCTCTTAGCCTGCTTACAGCTGATGTCCGGCAAAATGTTAGATTGTCGCTATTAATCGGTGTGTTATGCCTTGTTTTTTCCTGGCTGGGTGCCAGCTTTCTGTCCAGAATGGTCGTTAGTCCTCTCGAACAATTGACTAAGGCCATGCGAAAAGTAGTAACTGGTGATTTGCAACCTGTTGCGACAGTCCGTACTGAAGATGAAATCGGTACCATTGCGGAAGCGTTTAACTTTATGGTAAGACGGGTTCGGGAACTGCTGGATGAGGTAAGGCAGGAACAGAACCGTAAGCGTGAATATGAGCTTGCACTGATAAGCGCCCAAATTAAACCGCATTTTCTGTACAACACTTTGGATACCATTTATGCACTCAATGAGTTAGATCGTAATGAGGAGGCTAGAGATACTACAAAAGCGCTGGCAGATTTTTATCGAATGGTGCTGAACAAGGGACGGGAACTAATCACTTTAGAAAAGGAAGCTCAGATTACTGATGATTACCTGACGATTCTGCAAATCCGTTATCCCGATGTGTTTCGCTATGAAGTGGATATTCCTCCCGAGTTTGAAGGTACACCGATCCCGAAGCTCTCGCTTCAGCCGCTTGTCGAGAATTCGATTTACCATGGCCTTAAGAAGAAAGGAACAAAAGGTTTTATCCGCATTTTTGCCTTTAGACAGGGCGATAAGGTGGTCGTTCGAGTGGAGGACAACGGTGTGGGGATGAACGAAATACAGGTTCAGACCATTATGTCCAGACATTTGCCGGAAGAAGGAATACGATCAATCGGCACCTACAGCGTTCAGCAGCGGCTGAGCCTGTATTTTGGCGAGGAGTATGGGATATCCGTGCAAAGTGTGCTCACGAAGGGAACAACTGTTGACCTGTCGCTGCCGATGCTGCCAAAGGGGAGTGAACACCAAAATGTATAAAGTGATGATTGTCGATGATGAACCGCTGTTCCGAGACTTTCTGCGTATGAAGATAGATTGGGAAATTCATGGTTTTCGGGTTTGCTGCGAAGCAAGGAACGGACAGGAAGCACTTCAGGAAGCCGAGCGGCATCAGCCACATCTCGCCCTCGTAGATATCAATATGCCCTTCATTGACGGAATTGAATTAGCCAAGAGGTTGAAAGTCAAGTTCGAACGCATCGTTATTGTATTCATATCTGGACATAACGAATTTGAATACCTACAGAAGGCGGTTCGAACCGGAGTACAGGATTATTTGTTGAAGCCGTTCAATGCAGAAGAAATGCTCTCGATGTTGGAACGCATTAAGCCGAAGCTACCGGTGCTTCCACAGGAGAGCGAAAGTGCAGAGTTAAGGGGACAGGGCGGCGAAGTGTTGCATAGCAGAGCAGGTATGCCTGATTTGGGCCATCTACGCGATGCGGTTGTGCTTGACCTCCGAATGAAAGACAGTGAAACGCTAGAGGAGGTCCGTAAGGCAATCCGTCAGCTTAGTAAATATAAATGGGGAGACGAATACGCAGATGCGATGCTTATGGGAATCGTATCTTTAGCCCTTTCCTTTGCCAGTGAACGAGGCATTCCTTATGACCGGCTATGGGAAAATGGAGGAGACAATTCTCCTTACGAACGGCTGCGAGAGTTAGATTCCTGGGAGGCTGCTGAAGGTTGGATGCTCGCTCTATACCGCAAGCTGATCCAACTGATGGAGAATATGCGTCCTACGAAGGCTTCCAATTTATTTGTGGCGGCGATCAACTATATTGAGGAACATTATGCAGACTCAGAGCTGTCTGCTGAGCAGGTTTCGTGCGGAGTATTCGTCGATCCCAGCTACCTGCGCCGCGTATTTCGCAAGGAGTCTGGCTTTTCCATAGTGGATCATATTACACACATCCGAATGAAGAAGGCTAAGGAGCTTTTGCTGAAAGGAAATCGGAAGCTGTCAGAAATCGCTGAAAGTGTAGGATACAGTGACCCCAATTATTTTGGCAAATGCTTCAAGAAACGCTTTGGCATGACACCCACTGAATATGAGCAACTCAAAAAAAGGTAGCGCCTGTCCTGCGAGGCAGGACAACTTCGATTTAAGCCTGGCGGTTTTCCTATATACGGAGAACCGCTGCTCTATTTGTCCCGTTTTTTACTGGTTATGCCCGTTTTATTCCTTAATCAAGAATAGAAGCGGCAGTATACTGTAGTCATGCAAATGAAAGCGCAAACATAAAACACACTGCATGAGGGGGATTAAGCAAATGAAAAAAACTTACAAAAGTTGGAGTGCAGCTTTGCTAGTGCTCACTATGTCGATTGGATTGATTGCTTGTGGGGAAGATAACTCGACCTCTTCCAAGAGCGAGGCAGGGGACGGTACGATCAAATTAAAGGTGTATGCACAACATTTTGATGACGATACCATAAAGCCGTTCGATTATGCGGTGGAAGAGCTTAAAAAGAAGATGCCAAACGTAGAAATTGAACTGGATCCTGCCGTACAGGACGGAGGACAGAAGCTTAAAACTTATGCGGCAACGGGCAATATGCCGGATGTCTATTTAGCGGATTGGGCTGTCCTGCAAACTTTCGCAAAATCGAAAAATGTTGAGGTGCTGGACAACTATGACACAACGGCCGAATTCAAGAAGAATCTTAATCCGGGTGTTGAATCGCGTTTAGTAGCTCCAGACAATCATGTATATGCTTATCCCGAAACCGGCATTGAATTCCAAATGATCTATTACAACAAGTCAATTTTCGAGAAGGTAGGAATTAAAACACCGCTTAAGACGATTGACCAGATGACCGATGCAGCGAAAAAGTTGAAAGCTGCTGGTTACGTACCTATGTCAATCTTTGCCAAAGAAAAATGGATTACGACCGCTTTCTATAATGGGCTGGTTACAAGGGAGCAGCCGCGTGGATTTGGAGCACTTGATGAGAAGGGTGTAAAAGCATTGCCGGAAGCATTCGTAACAGCGGCACAGCAGATGAAGCAACTGCAAGCAGCCGGATTATTCGATGCAAACGCGACGAACACCAATTATGATCAGGCTTCGTCCCTGTTTTATCAGGGCAAAGCTGCCATGTTCGTGAATGGACAATGGGAAATTTACAGCTCACAGGAAAAGCTGGGCGACCAGGTCGACTGGATATACTGGCCTGCAAAGGATGAAGCAACCTACGAGAAATCCAAATATTTCATTGACGGCTCAGGTTCTCCGCAGGGCTACGCAGTATCATCAAGTAGCAAAAATAAGGAAACAGCCGTAAAGGTAGCGGCGTTCCTTGCCACAAAGTCAGCCGAATACAGATACACTCAACTTGGAAGCCCAATTGTTTCGCAGAAAGTGGATAAGCCAATCGCCTCCAATGTTCCAGCAATGATGCAGCGAGTTGTCAAAGAGTTGCTGCCAAATGCGCAGGAATATGCTCAACTTCTGAGTAGTACAAAAATTCAGAACACTATTAATGACAATACTCAGAATTTGATGGTAGACAACTTTTCTGAAAACGATTTTGTGAACAATCTGAATAGCACATTGGATAAAGAAAACTGAGAATTCAGGAACTCGGCTGCCCTTGGCGGCATAAGTCGCTAGGGGATGCTGTTCCGAAGATAAGGGGTGGAAGCAAGACATGAATAAATATTTGGGGAACAAACCGGCACTCGCACTGTTTCTCCTCCCTGCTTTGATACTGTATAGCGTAATTTTGATATATCCCGTTCTGCAAACCGTTCTTCGCAGCTTTTATGATTGGGATGGACTGAGTACGCTGACCTTTTCGGGACTGAGTAATTATCGGGAACTGTTCTCCGATCCTCTACTTGCTACTTCGCTTAAGAACGGATTAATATTTGCCATTGTTCTGGCGGTCTTTCAGATCGGACTGGGAACACTATTAGCGCTAATCTGTGCTGACCCGCGCACACGCGGGCGAAAAATACTGAAAACGTCTTATTTTATCCCAGTTGTCCTATCGGTAACCGTGGTGTGCCAGCTGTGGATCGCAATCTATGACCCAACTAACGGATTGATCAACCGACTGTTTGATCTCTTGAACATCCCGTACCAGCAAAATTGGCTGAGCTCCCCGACAGCATCGATTATTGCCATTGCCTTCGTTAATGCCTGGCAGTTTATGGGTTATCAATTTGCGTTGTTATATGCGGGAGTTAAGTCAATACCCGAAGACTACTTTGAAGCCGCCACGATTGACGGTTGCAGCAAATGGAGAGCGCACTGGCATGTCACGCTTCCACTGATGAGGGAAACGTACAAATTCTGCTTCATTATTGCGATTACCTCTGGAATAGGGGCCTTTGTGCAGATGCTGATTATGACAAACGGAGGGCCCGGCACTACAAACTATACATTGACATTCATGATTTACCGTTATGCTTTTATGGAAAGCAATTATGGGTATGCGTGTGCTGTATCCGTGCTGCTTGTACTAATCTCACTACTGGCAACTGTAGTTATCAATAAGCTGTTCGACCGCGGACAAACCGCCTGATAAGGCGTGTATTGAAAAGGAGAACGAAATGAGTAAAACTGCTTTGAGCAAGTTCAGACAAGCTGTTCTGCAGATACCGCTGTGGTTGTATTTTATTGTCTCGGTCTACCCGTTGTTCTGGATGGTTTCCTACTCGTTCAAGAACAACGATGAGATCTTTGTCTCTAACCCATTTGGACTGCCAACGCATTTTCGTTACGAAAATTACATCAATGCGTGGACGCAATTTAATATTCCCCGTTACTTTCTGAACAGTCTGGTTGTGTCAACGATTTCGACTTTGTTCATCCTTTTGCTGGCTCTGATGTTTGCCTTCGCAGTGGCTCGTATGAGATGGAGGTTTCGTTCTGCTGTCCGAACTTATATGATCATAGGAATGTTTATGCCACTGCAGGTTATCATGATACCGCTGGCGATTCTGGTTCGCGATTTTCATCTTACGAATACGTACGGAGCTCTTATTCTTCCTTATATCGCAATTGGGCTTCCTTTCTCGTCAATGATTTTCTATGGATTCCTAACAGCAATTCCTAAAGAGATTGAAGAGGCGGCATGCATGGATGGAGCTAATATTTATAGACTGTTCCTGAAAATCATTATGCCACTTGCATTGCCTGCAATTGCGACGGTAGCCATTTTTCAATTCTTGAACAACTGGAATGAGTTCACTTTGGCCTATATTCTAATTTCTGATGAAAATATGAAAACATTGCCTCTAGGCTTACTTTTCTTCCAGGGTTCCTACAGTACGGATTGGGGAGCCATGGGAGCTGTTATGACTATGGCCTCCTTACCGATGGTACTTGTCTACCTGTTCTTGAGTGAACAAGTGGAGCGGGCGATGACGGTAGGTTCCGCTGTAAAAGGATAGAAAGGATAAACTGCCCGGGGTTGAGAATCAGAAAAAGATTCTCAACCCCGGGCAGTTTTGTTATGTACATACGTTAGTTCAATCCGACGATGGTCTGTAGGTAATCAGAAACCTTACAGCAAAGAAATGTTTTTGTAAGATTCAACTGTTGTTCGTTATGTAGAAGCTAATTATGCTGGTAAATAGCTAGGCAAGGAAAGAAGTGAGCAGTTTGAAAGATCCAAAGCAAAGTTTCAATGAAATATTAAAAAATCGTAAAAGAACTATTATAACAGTCATAGTTGTCGTTATTATAATTACATTGTTAATCACTCTGGTATTTGGCACCATGCATATTATCCGGGGTTCTATATACACTACCACGAAAACCTCTTAAATCTACAACCAAAGGGGATTAGATTGTTGTTATTGCTTGAATGATCAAATAAAGGCATTATAGAGAAATCAGTTGTTAAAAATTCAAGCACTAAGAAGGTAGAAAACACGATGCAAAAGATATTAATAGTAGAAGATGACCCTCAAATCAGCTCCTTGCTCCAATCCTATCTTGAGAAATATGGTTATCAAGGAATTATTGTTTCAAATTTTGATCAAGTTCTGGCTATCTTTGAAGAGGTAAAGCCTGATTTGGTACTACTTGATGTGAATCTACCTCGTTTTGATGGATTTTATTGGTGCAGGCAAATACGGACTCAGTCTACATGCCCCATCCTTTTTGTGTCTGCACGTGATGATAAAATGGATCAGGTCATTGCTTTGCAAAACGGAGCAGATGATTACATTACGAAACCATTTTATCCCGAAGTACTACTGGCCAAAGTAGAAAGTAATTTACGGCGTGCCTATGGTTCCTATGCCGTTGCTCCACCATCACGATCCTTAACGGTGTCAGGCTTGACTTTGTATCCCGACATTATGGAACTTGTATACCATGACAAGCAGGTAGAGATGAGCCATAAAGAAGCGGCCCTACTGGAGCTATTGATGACATATCCTAAGCAGGTTGTAGGGCGAGTTCATATCTTAGAGGCTTTATGGGATGATGACCAATATGTAGGGGAGAACACTCTGAATGTTTATGTCACTCGTGTCCGCAAAAAACTGAGCGAGCTGGGACTAGGGGATATCATAGAGACGGTTCGAGGGGCTGGCTATCGGCTTCACTTGACTGAGGAGGAAGAACGGTGAAGCTTTTTTGGCGCGACCATTTTTCGCTGGTCATTTTTAATATCATCCAACTTTTTCTTGTGTTAAGTATCTATTGGATGGATGGTTACCGTAACTGGTCGACGGCCCTATATTCCGTCTTTTTTGGGTCCATCCTATTGGGGGGCTATTTGCTGTTCCGGTTCGTTATGTATTCTGGTTTATATCGCATATTATCCACTACAAACATTAAAGATTTAGATGAGCTTATTCAGATGAAGGTACTTAATCCGTTAGCCGCTTCTTTACAACATTTGCTTTTGCAATATTATCGATTGTATCAGTCCCGAATTCATCAGTTAGAGCATCAGCAGCGCGATCATATTACGTTTATCAATCAGTGGGTTCATCAGATGAAAACTCCTCTTTCTGTTATTCATTTAATCCTTAAAGGAAGAATAGACCCCGAATCGGATCAGATTCACGATGAGATTGATCGAATGGGAAAAGGACTGGACATGATTTTGTATATGTCACGATTGGAATCCTTTGAACCTGACTTTCATGTGGAGCCTGTTGTATTACGAAAGCTGGTTAGTGATGTGATTTATGATAACAAAAGATTATTGATCCGCAACGAAATTTATCCTTCCAATGAAGTGGACGAGCAGTTGAGTGTGATTACCGATGCCAAATGGCTAAGATTTATCATTAACCAATTGGTGACCAATGCGGTAAAGTACTCTTCAGGTCATGCCCGCAGTCTGAAGCTGATGTCTGACGTAAGAGAGCATGTCATTGTGTTGGAAGTAAAGGATGAGGGGATTGGTATCCCTAAAAAAGACATAGAACGGGTATTTGAGGCTTATTACACAGGTGAAAATGGGCGGAAGTATCGTGAATCAACCGGGATGGGACTCTATTTGGTGTCTGAAATCTGCAAAAGACTGAATCATGATATTCAATTGAAATCGACGGTTGGTAAAGGGACGACGGTTCAAATCCTGTTTTCCATTGGCAAATGAGAAACCTTACAACACATTTAAGGTTTTTGTAATGTTAATCGGTCGCTTCACTTATCTGGATGGATTATGATCATAGCATAGGAAAAGAAAGGAATGAACGATGGAGATTGTACGAATGGATCAAGTTACCAAAATATACTATGGCAAGGTTCCCTACCGAGCTCTTAACAATATCCATTTAACGATCAAACAAGGCGAGTTTGTTGGTATTATGGGGCCGTCTGGTAGTGGGAAGACTACATTATTAAATATGATTTCGACCATTGATATGCCGACTTCTGGCGAGGTTAGCATTAAAGGAGAAAATCCACATCTGCTCAAGAAGGATAAGCTGGCTTTATTTCGCCGCAAAGAACTGGGCCTTGTATTTCAAGATTATAATTTGCTGGAAACCCTCACTTTGGGAGAAAACATACTGTTTCCTCTGATGCTGAATAAAAAAGGGTTAAAGGAAATGGAGCACAAACTGGAAGAGGTAGCGAAAAAACTGGATATTACAGATGTTTTAGACAAACGGCCTTATGAGGTATCGGGGGGACAAAAACAACGTGCAGCCATAGGCAGGGCTATGATTCATTCTCCTTCGCTCCTGCTTGCAGATGAACCAACCGGAAATCTCGATTCCAAGTCTTCGCATGTTGTAATGGAAATGCTGAGCCTTGTCCACCGTGTAGACTATTCTACAATTGTGCTGGTAACACACGGCGCCTTGGAAGCCAGCTATTGCGACCGGGTAATTTTTATTAAAGATGGTGAGTTATATAATGAAATCCGTCGTAGTCATAGTCAGCAAATATTTTTTCAGGAAATCATAGATATGCTCTCCTTTTTGGGGGGAAGTAGACATGCACATGAGCTTTCGTCTGTTAGCATGGAATAATCTCAAACGCAATGCGCGTGCTTACGTTCCTTATTATTTAAGCAGCTCCTTGATGATTACGATTTTTTTCGTATATGCGGTATTTATTTTTCACCCGGATGTCTCGAATGTAATCACAGCAGCTAATGTAAAAAAGGGATTACAGGTTGCGGATTTGTTGATTTTTGTATTTTCCTTTTTTTTCGTATTATACACAAATAATATCTTTGTTGCTGCACGTAAGAAAGAATTGGGTATACTCACCATTTTAGGAGCAAGTCATAGGCAAATTTATTTTTTGATAGCTATTGAAAATCTAATTATAGGCTTTTTATCATTGGTTACTGGTATGATTGGGGGATTTGTTTCAGCGAAGTTTTTTCTGCTTTTGGGCTCCAAAATCACAGGAATATATTTGAGATTTTATTTTCCCTGGAAGGCACTGGCTTTTACAGGAATCGGCTTTATGTTTTTGTTTATATTGATCTCACTTGTGTCTGTTTTCTTTATCCGACGTTTTAAACTACAGCAGCTTTTTAGCAAGGCTCCTCAGCTCAACAAAGAGCCTAAAGCTTCATGGAGTCTGTCCATTCTTGCCGTAGTATTAATCGGAGCGGCTGTATATTTAATGAAGCTTGATTTTTCACCCTACATTTATCTGGCACCTTATCGTTTAGGGACCCTTTCCTTTTATATATTGCACTATTCGGTTGGAGACACCTTTAAATATACAATTATAATGGGATCTCTGGGTATTTACTTATTTTATACTCAATCATGTGTACTATTCATTCAATTGCTTAGAGCTAACAGGAAATGGTCTTGGAGCGGATCGCGTTTGTTATGGTTATCTGAGATCACATATAAAATGAGGAATAATGCCGGGCTTTTTTCATTGATTACCCTCATTTCTATCATTTCCTGTGTAGGAGCCGCATCAACTTTTGACTCCATGCAACAGCAAAAAAGATTTCTTAGGGAGCAATCTTATTCATTTGCATTTACTTCTGATGTTGTAAGTTCTAACGAGCTTGAAAAAGAGATTGACCAAAATCTGTATACGGCTGGAGTGGATTATGGAAAAGGTGAAGTATTAGTCTTCCCTTTTCGGGAACAGATTGCGCCAGTGATGAAACAATCCAACTATGAAGCACTTGCTTCCAAGTTTAAGAAGCTAAAACAGGTACCTACGCTTCGGGAGAATCAAGGTTTTTTCATTATCGATCCAAACGAGATGCCTCTCGAAGAAAAGAAAACCCTTTTTGAAAAAAAGCTAACTTACAAGCAAGGGAAATCTCATATGATGAATCTTGAGATTATGGATACTAAGACGATAGATCATAACCTGAAGTTTGATGGAAATATCGTCTCTGAACTAGGAAGGCTACTTGTTGTTTCTGATCGAACTTACGACTATTTAATTGAACATCGGTATTTCAATGATCCGTTGGCATTTAAATCTACTTATTATTTTGTGCCAAAATGGAAGAATGGCCAGCTTTCCTTAGAAACTTCTGAAACTCAACAAGAGGTATGGTTGTATTCTGTGTTGGCCAATAGGGTGAATAAAGGGGTGCTTAACTCTAGGGCCGTAGACTATTTGACATCGGAGATGGATCTGGTTATTAGTGAATTTATTGGCGGATTTATCGCCATTATTATGTTGGCAAGTACAGTAAGCCTGCTGTATTTCAGACTATATGTAGATCTTCAGCGAGATGAAGAAATATACCGAGCTTTATCGAAAATTGGACTAAACTCAAGGGAAATGAGACAATCGGCTTCCAGACAAATTGCATTCCTGTTTCTTCTGCCATTAGTCGTATCGTCTATGGGAATGGTGCTTTGTTTAGTGATGTCAGAACCATCTGTAATATATGGAGTACCCGTTCATCTTACGCTGATTCAGATTATGCTGTGCTTCTGGGCCATCCAATTTCTTTCCTTTCTTATTGTACGTTCTCTGTATCTTCGTCAATTAGATTTAAAGATACTATAAGGAACGGTACGTTGTGTGTAAAAAGTTGCAGAAGGGCAGGACGGTGTTCCTCCTTTCTGGAATGTGCACCGAATAGAAGGTAAGGTCTCAAGTGGGATACAGAAGAAAACACATAATTCATATAACAACTTATTTAAGAACCGACCTTAGTCGTTACCATATTTTTAAAGTGGGGATATCTATGAAAAAACGTATGTTCATTTTATTGCTGCTCGCCTTGTCGGCCAGTTCTTTATCAGAGTCCTTTGTTCAAGCAGAGGAGGCGCAGCAGCAGGTTACCAAAGCAAGTGTGAAATTAACACTGAGTCAAGCCCAGCAGTGGGCACAATTCAATAGTTTTAGCTTGAAGGAAGCCCAGCAGACGATAGATCGCAACCGGATTATGCTAAAAAATGCAGGCAAGAATCTGGACTTCATTCCGGCAGGTCAAGGCAACGGTGAAGAAGATGCGGCTAGTAGTTCAGCATGGAAGGGGTATGCTTCATCGACAGTTTCTTATTTGGAATCCAAAAAGCAAATCGAACTTGCCCAAGATCAGACAGATTACACTGCAATGAAGAATTATTATGACGTACTTCTGGCTGATAACAAAGTAAAGAGTAGTGAGGATGCACTTTCGCTTGCGCTATTGGAGGAAAAAGCTGCTGAAGCGAAGGCCAACCGTGGAAAAATTTCTCCAGGTGATCGAAGTACGATTATTCAGACTCGTATAGAGGCTCAAAAGAATGTAGACATTGCTAAAGCTGCACTGCAAAAAGCGCAGGATTCGCTTAATACACAAATGGGACAGTCACAAGGAAATTTATATGAACTGGTGGACAGACCCGTTTACCGGAAAATGGATAACACGAATCTGGATACGCTAGTGTCGCGTGCCATCTCAGCGAGTCCTTCGGTATGGAGACAGGAGGAGGCAGTCAAGCTAGCAAAAATGGAAATTAAATATTACACGTGGAACTCGGGAACGGATGACTATGAAATTAAACAGATAGATGTAGATTCAGCACAAGGTGGACTGGAAAATACCAAGGATCAACTGGCAGAAACACTGAAAAGTATGTACTTTAATTTACAGCAAAATGAAGAACAATACGAACAAATGCGAAGTAATCTACAGAACCTTAGTAAAGTGTTGGACATTTCTCGCAAAAGAAAGGCACGTGGATTTGCAACAGGTACGGAGGTCGCCACGAATCAGTTGAAAGTAAAGCAAATCGAACGGAATATGGATGAACTCATTGTTCAAATGACGCTGCTGCAACATGCTTTAAACAAGCCGTGGAGTGTATAGGATTTAGCAAAAATACAATTTAAGGGGATATAACATTGTCGGAAACAGAAAAGAAAGATAAAAATTCATTACAAGTATTAAGAAAGAAAAGAAGAGTGAAAAGGAGCATAGGTATTCTGATCTTGCTCATTATAGCGGGAATTGGCGGTACGCTCTACATGAAAAGGGGCCAGGAAAAACCTGTGGAGGCTCCGGCGAATCAGGTCGTACAGGTACAGAAAGCTAACATAACCGAGTCGCTTAGCGTGACTGGAACCGTTCAGGCTTCCAAGGAAGTAAATATTAATTTTACAAATATCGAGGGTGCCAAGCTCGTCGCTGTCAATGTCAAAGCAGGAGATAGCGTCAAGGCAGGTCAGGTGCTAGCACGACTAGATGATTCAGATGCCAGGCTGCAAATTAAGGATGCCGAATCTAATGTCGCAATTGCAAGGGCCAAACTGGACGAAGCCAAGCGCGGACCCAAAACAAATGATATCGAGCTACAGAAAGCAAATGTCTTAAAGGCACAGATGGCGATTAAAACAGCCAATAACGCGATGGAATTAGAGGAAGCTGCTGCGCAAAAGGAGGCAGCCAAGGTGACTTTGGATAAAGCCCAGAAGGATTATGATGACCAGGCTTATCTGGTTCAGAATGATGCGGCAGCAGAAAGTGACCTGGCGACAGCCAAGCAAAATCTGGATAAGGCAAAACTGGATATGAGCAATGCAGAGCTGCAGTACAAGAAGGCACAGACCAAGCAAACTGAGGCGATCGAAGAGGCGGAAATGGGCTATAAAACAGCATTAATACAATTAAAGGCTGCACAGTCCCCACCTGAAGCTTCCAACATCCAATCTGCACAAGCTTCTTTATTGCAGGCTGAAACGGCATTAGAGCAGAAGAAAAGTGTTCTAAGTAAATTACAGGTTACGGCGCCGTGGGACGGGATTATTTTGAAGGTCAACGGCGATGTGGGCACTAGTCCTACTGCACCTTTTATTGTCATGAATAACTCCAACACAGGGGTTATGAAGGTTCTTGCCAAGGTGAACGAAAGTGATATTGCTAAATTAAAGACCGGACTTCAGGCGACAATGCACTCGAATTCATTCCCGGACAAACAATTTAAAGGCGAAGTACGCTTTGTTTCTCCAGAGCCGGTGACGGAAGCCAATGTGACTACATACAAAATTGAATTGTCTTTGGATAGCCAAAACATAAGGCTGCAACCGGGGATGAATATGGATGTATCTCTACTGTTAGCTGAACACAAAAATGCGCTGTCTGTGCCATTGTTTGCCTTGAGGTCTGAAGGCGGTGTGGATGGAGTATATGTGGCGAAGAACACAGCGAATCCGGCCGATTATGAGTTTAGACCCGTGAAACTGGGTGTCTATACAGCGGATCAGGCCGAAATCAAGTCCGGTGTCAAGGAAGGTGAAACCATTGTTATTCCTCCTCAGAACAGCAGTGCTGACCCGAATGGCAGTGGAGGGGGGCAGACACAATGAGTGAAACTCAATCCAATAACACCGTTATTGAAATTAAAGAGCTGAAAAAAAGGTATGAAGTAGGCGGTCAGGAGATTCAGGCTCTACGCAGTGTGAACTTATCTATTAGCGAAGGGGAGTTTGTTGCTATCATGGGACCCTCTGGTTCAGGCAAGTCCACCATGATGAATGTTATTGGTTGCCTGGATCATCCGGATACCGGTAAATACTATCTGGATGGTTACTCCATATTGGATGCTCGTGAGAACGAACTTTCAGAGATTAGAAATCAGAAGCTAGGATTTGTGTTTCAGAAATTCTATCTCCTGCCTCGTACTACAGCTTTAGCAAATGTGGAGCTGCCTATGATGTATGCAGGTGTTCCTGCCAAGGAGCGTCGGGAAAGAGCTATAGAGGCGCTTCGGATGGTGGGTCTTGCAGAACGGATGTATAACAAGCCTAACGAGCTTTCTGGCGGTCAGCAGCAGCGGGTTTCCATCGCCCGAGCTTTGGTGAATCATCCGGTCATTCTGCTGGCAGATGAGCCTACGGGTGCACTGGACACGAAGACGAGCATCGAGATTATGGAGCTGTTCCAAGGCTTGAATGAGCAAGGAAAAACCATTGTCCTGGTTACTCATGAACTGGAAGTAGCGGAATATGCCAAACGATTGATCAGCTTTCGGGATGGTAACATTGAGCGAGATGAGCCTATTGCAAATAGACGAATTTCATCAAGGGTGGTAAGTCTATGAATCTGATGGAAACGATCCGTGTATCGATGAACAGCTTAACTACCAACAAGATGCGCTCATTTTTAACGATACTCGGTATTATTATCGGGGTGGCAGCGGTGATTGCCATTATGGCCATCGGGAATGGCTCAAAGGCCAGTATTAAGGAGGAAATCAATAAGTTAGGAAATAACGTACTTTTGGTTGCTCCCGTCATGCCAATGACTGAGGAAGAAATAAATCAGGATACCTTGCCCTCATTTACGTGGACAGATGTCGAGGCATTGGAACAAAAGAGTTCGATTGCAGCAATGATGCCCCGTATTTCAAGCAGTTCAAAAGCTGCATGGGGGCGATATAACTATAATGCAACCATTGTAGGGACATCTGCTTCATTTTACAAGGCCAAAAAGTTTTCCTTTGCCGAGGGCAGAACATTTACCAACGATGAGATGGATAAACGTAGGAATGTTGCCATTCTGGAAAGCCAAGCGGTTGTGCGTCTTTTTGGTGGAGATACCAAAGGCGTATTGGGACGAACGTTTCAAATCAAACAGATCCCTTTCAAAGTAATCGGAGTATTGAATTCTCAGCCTGTTACGAATTTAAGCTACAGTACAAATGATCAAATCTACATCCCGGCTACAACCATGATGAACCGTCTGGGTGAGAAAAACATTACTGGTCTGGAGGTATCCGCCAAGTCACCAGGCTTGATGGGTCAGGCTCAATCAGACATATTGGAAAGCTTGCGTGTGACGCATCAGCTAAAACCTTCGGAACCGGATCAATTTCAAGTAATGAGTCTGTCCGAAGCAGCAGGTGCAGCATCCGGTGTAGATAATATCATGACCAGCTTGCTGGGAGGTGTAGCTGCGATCTCACTTGTGGTAGGGGGAATCGGAATTATGAATATTATGATGGTGTCGGTTATAGAGCGCACGAAAGAAATTGGTATTCGAAAAGCTATTGGTGCCAAGCCAAGAGATATTATGATTCAATTCCTGTCCGAAGCGGTCATTTTTGGTCTGCTAGGGGGGATGCTCGGGGTTGTTACAGGCGTAGGCGCCTCCAAAATAATCGAAGCAACAGCACGCATGACCATTGAATTTACAATCTCGCCGATCCTATATTCGTTTCTTAGCTCTGCAGGTACAGGCATTCTATTTGGGGTATATCCGGCTTATAAAGCAGCAAGATTAAAACCAATAGATGCATTGAGATACGAATAATTGAATGGGCACATGGTCGCAACATAAAACGTGAACTGCTTCTAGATTTTTGGAGGAATATATACTATGGAAAAAAGCTATGTGCAAAATAGAACCAGAGCTCATCGAATGAAGAGGAAGAGAAGAAGACTACTGTTTATTATTCTCATTTGTATGGTTCTAATGATTATAAAACTCTTTGACATCTTCAGTAGTAAACCACAGCCAGTAAAAACGATTGAATATGCAGAAAAAATAGAATCAGTATCAACCGACAAACTAAATAACAAATCCAAAGGGAGCGAATCTTCTCTACAAAATGTTTCGGATGTTGAAGATGCAGCATTTGTTGAAAAGTACTTAAATCAGCAAATGCAAGGGCAGCGACCTGAGGGGATCGACGGTAAAAAAGTAGTCTATTTATCTTTTGATGATGGTCCATCGGTTACCGTAACGCCTAAAATATTAGATATTCTTAAAAAAGAAAGTGTGAAAGCAACGTTTTTTGTGGTAGGAAAAGCAGTAGAGGAAAATGAAGTGACTAAAAAAATAACAAAAAGATTGGTTAAGGAAGGACATGCGATCGGAAATCATACCTACTCACATGACTACAGTTATTTGTATCCGAATCAGACTGTGAATTCGAGCAGTTTTATGAATGATATTGAAAAAACAAATCAAGTTTTAAAGCAAATATTGGGGCAGAATTTTTCCACAAGAGCGATTCGATTTCCAGGCGGCCACATGACATGGCAGAGAAATGATCCCGATGGTATGGAAGTACTGGACAAAGCACTACAGGATAAGGATTACCATCAGATTGACTGGAATGTGTTACCTAAAGATGCAGAGGGTGCACGTAAGAATGCTGAGCAATTAATTAGTGAATTCATGAGAAATATTGGGACTAGAGAAAAAGCAGTGGTACTCATGCATGACACTTATGGGAAGGAAGAAACAGCCAAAGCCTTGCCTGAAATCATAAGATATTTAAAAAAGCAGGGATATGAATTTAAGACTATCAAGTAACGTACCGATTTCAATCAAAGCAGAAGGGATACGCAATAATATGGATGTTAAAGATCTGGAGGATCTATATTTATCTTGCAAATCAGACCTCTTTGGCTATCTATTGAGGATATTGCATAACAAACAGGATGCTGAAGATTTGTTGCATGAGTGTTTTATTCGGTTTATAAGAGCTTCGCCTGACTTGCCCCAAGATCGTATTCGGTTTTACCTTTTGAGAATTGCCAAAAATTTAGCTATAGATTTAATCAGAAAACGAAAAAAGATGGAGGAATACATTTTACGTAAGGGGCTGCTCCACTATCACTGGGATATCCTTGATTTTGAAATTCAGGAGGAGGTCAATCAAATTCTCTTGATGGCAAGTAATACCGAGCAAAGAACGGTACTTGAATTGCGATTAGTCCAAGGATACTCCATAAAGGAAACGGCTAGAATTTTAAACAAGAGTGAGAATGCAGTGAAGTCTTCGCTTCACAGAGCTTCCCAACGTATTAAATTGAGATATATTTCTTGAACTGATTGGATGAAAAGAGGAGTAGACATAGAGTCTGCTCCTCTTTTCGCTCAATACAGAGATAAAACAATAAGATCGATATTTTCCACCATAATAGATAATAAATATCCCCTTTTTTTGGATTGTTTCTATTTATAATGAAAGCGCACCCATAACAATCAAAGGAGCTGATTTGTTTTGACACGTAACAAACGCTTAAGAAGATTGTCCACCGCCATGTTAACGGTGCCTATGCTCACGATGTTCGCTTCAAGCGCAATGGCAGAGCAGGAATCGAACGGACATAAGCCTCCGGTTTCTACTGGAAGCGGCGTATTTTATGAAATTTATATCAATTCTTTTTATGATTCGAATGGAGACGGACATGGTGATTTGAAAGGAATCACACAAAAGCTTGATTACTTAAACGATGGAAAACCCCATTCGGGTAGGGATTTGCAGGTCAGCGGCCTCTGGCTTATGCCCCTAAATCCATCTCCAAGCTACCATAAATATGATGCAACTGATTACTATCAGGTGGACCCACAGTATGGGAGTCTAAATGATTTCCGCACCTTGATGAAAGCAGCGGACCGAAAGGGCGTTAAGGTGATCATGGACCTTGTTATCAATCATTCAAGCAGCGAGCATCCATGGTTCAAGGAGGCCAGTGCCAACCCGCAAAGCAAATTCCACGACTATTACGTATGGGCGGATGAGAACACAGATTTGGAAGAAAAGGGCTCGTGGGGTCAGCAGGTATGGCATAAGAATCCGAATGGCGAAGGGTATTTCTACAGTACGTTCTGGTCGGGCATGCCGGATCTGAACTTTGACAATCCCGAAGTCCGCAAAGAAATGATCAAAGTCGGCAAGTATTGGCTGCAGCAAGGTGCAGACGGGTTCCGACTTGACGCGGCGATGCATATTTTTAGAGGACAGACGAAAGATGGTGCGGATAAGAACATTGCCTGGTGGAGTGAATTTCGTTCCGAGATGGAGAAGGTAAATCCAAATGTATATCTGGCAGGAGAGGTATGGGACAAACCGGAGACCATAGCTCCTTATTACGGACAGCTCCACTCCTTGTTTAATTTTGACCTGGGCGGAACGATTTTGAAGTCCGTGAAAAACGGCCGAGATCAGGGTATCGCGGCATTCGCCGAGAAAACGCTGCAACTGTACAAATCATATAATAAGGCGGCACTCGATGCTCCGTTCCTGAGCAACCATGACCAGACTCGTGTCATGAGCGAGCTAGGCGGGGATGTGCGAAAAGCCAAGCTGGCCGCTTCCATTCTTTTAACGCTTCCGGGTCAGCCGTTCCTCTATTATGGCGAAGAAATTGGTATGAAGGGAGAGAAGCCTGATGAGTTTCTTCGTGAGCCTATGCGCTGGTACAAGGGAGAGGGCCCTGGTCAAACGACATGGGAGAAACCCAAATACAACAAAGGCGAGGTATCAGTGGAAGCGCAGCTGAGAGACGATGATTCCCTGCTGGAAAGCTATCGCACACTCATCCGTCTGAGGGAAAAACATGAAGCTTTACGCAGCGACAGTCTGCAACCTATACAAGCAGGCTCTGCCAGCGTGACCGCATTTAAACGTACTTCAGGCAAAGAAGCACTGTATGTATATCATAACCTGTCTGGAGAGCCGGTTACCTTGCAGATGAAAGATTCCGATAAGGGTAAATGGAAAGTGGTCTTCTCCACCTCAAAGGATGTGAAGGTGAAGAAAGGAACAGTTAAAATTCCGGCTTACAGTTCTCTGATTACCGAAGAAGACAGAAAGAGCTGAATATACGCAAAATTACCGTTCAGATGAAGCAGGGCATATATCGTTGAATCCAGTTTGGGGTGTTAACAGCACCCCTTTTTTCTATTGAACCGGAAACGTACGTGTTCTAACTATACCGATTTGACGTAAAGCACGCCCCTTAGAGTACACACAGGGAAGGAAAAATGACATTCTCCAGTGTATATTCCAAGGGGCATTATTTAATACCCTCAATCATAGTAAAGATCGGACGATTCCATATGATTATAAAGGGGGTATGCCTTCCGGTATGTTTCGACTCTTGCTCTTAGCAAGCAACTGCTCATCAAACGGCAAATTCTCTTTGATCGCCCACAGATCGTCATAGCTGAGAATACAGCGATCAGCTCTGGACAGATCCTGCCGGCCGGAGCCGGGGTTATGGAAGCCGATACAGTACATTCCTGCACTTTTGGCTGCCTGGACCCCGTTATGTGAATCCTCAATAACGAAGCAATGGGCCGGTGCAATGCCTAGCTGCTCGGCGGCGTATAAGAAGATGTCCGGTGCCGGCTTACCCTGCAGTACCTCTTCACCGGTGATTCGAATGTCAAAGTAACGGCCAAGTCCTGTCTTTTCCATAATGAGATCAATCAGCGCCCGCGGAGAGGAAGAGGCCACCGCGACCGGAATCCCTTTCTCTTGCAGCCAGTCCAGCCACCGCTCCAGTCCATCGATCGCCGCAAGGCCCTCGTGTGCAATCATTGTCTGCATCACATTTTTTCGGTGATAGGACAAGGCCTCTTCCACCGTATTGGTGAGCTGATGCCTGTCCAGCACTTGACGCCACATGGATTCGAGTGTCACTCCGACATAGGTGTGATGCTCTTCTTCCGTCATGGGCGCACCGAAATGGGCAAAGGAGCTGCGTTCGACCTCAAAGTAGATCGGTTCGCTGTCTACTAACACCCCGTCCATGTCGAAAATGACCGCTTTGACTGGAACGGACGCGGATAGGTCTCCTGTACATTCATTATTCGTCGGTGTAACATGATGGATGCTCGTCATGTCCATTCTCCCCCTTGTTAGTAGCTAAATTTAGTTGTCGGAGCCACTAGATTGCAGCACAATCTTGATCGCCTGAGACGAGGGCTGAAGTGTCCGCTCGCTGATATTGCATCCAAGCGTCTTAAAGGCTTCATGGTAGTCATCCAGCGGATACGAGTGGGTAATGATTTTTTTGGCGGGAATGATTTGCTGCTCAATCAGGTAATGCGCCGTGGAGAACGTGCCCAGAGAATCAATCGAACCGATGATTTTAAGGCTACGGTCAACTACCTCTTTCGGATTAAACGAGCTTATCCCATCTCTCAGCCCCACCAGCATCAAATACCCGCCGCTCGCAAGCTGGCTTAGTACCTCAGTGCCGACCACTCCTGTGGTGTCCACAATCATGTCCACCTGATTTTTTAACGGAGCCAGCTTATGAATGGCCGATTCCAGTGTGGCGTGCGCGGACCACCGTTCGGGGGCAATAGAATCCGCTATGGCGAGCCGCTCCTCCGAGATGTCAACAAGGCAACCAGTTACGCCTTTCGAAGCAAGAGCATAGCTGTACAGAATCCCGATCGGACCTGCGCCTATAATAACGGTTGTGAAGTTCGGCAGCAGGTTAATCTGGTTGATTCCGGTCAGCATACAGCTCAGCGGCTCGGTCAGCGTCGCTTCTTCGTAGCTGATATGGTCCTTCAACTTGTACAAAAAACGGTCCTCAGTCACATAATAATCGGTGAACGTACCGTCTGCGCTGACTCCGGTCTCTGTTACGGATTTGTGTGTGCAATGATTTTGTCTTCCTGTCCGGCACATTTCGCATTGGCCGCAGTAGTAAGTTGGATCAATCACCACTCGGTCTCCAGGCTGCAGTGAACTGACGGCTGGTCCTACAGCGATCACATCCCCCGCTGATTCGTGCCCCAAAATCGTAGAAGGCACGGCATGATATTTGCCACTGATGATACCTAGATCCGTACCGCATACGCCAGTCGCCCGAATCCGGACGAGTACATCGTTATCTTTTTTTATCTCCGGGATAGGTCTTTCCTCAAGTGCGACATCCCAAGCTGATTTATATACAAGTGCGAGCATGTATAATTCCTCCTTTTGCTTATTGGGCAGATCGTTAGTGAAGGGTAGCAAGAACGGCGTCAAGCCGTTTAACAATTTCGGCAATCTCATCTTCGGTAGCCGTGAGGGAAGGTCTGACTTTGACCACATTCCCATAACCGTAACGGGAACCTCTCAGAATTAATTGTTGTTCCTCAAATGCGCGATCGATAATCCCGTTGCTTTTCACTGCATCCGGGGCATCGTCCTCGTCTACAATTTCCAGTCCCCACATCAGTCCGACGCCACGAGCCTCACCAATGCAATCATACTTGTCGGCCATCTCCGTCAGTAGGGATCCGAGCAGGCTTCCTTTGGACCGGACGGCTTCCAGAAAACCGGGCTCGGTTACAACCTCCAATGTGGATTTGGCTGCCGTGACCGAGATCAGATTGCTGCCCGAAGTAAAGGAATGTTCGTGCTTCTCCAGGACATCGAGACGAGACTGCATCAATACCGCCGCAACCGGGACTCCAATACCACCCAGACCCTTAGCGAGAGTAATAATATCCGGTTGGATGTCAAACAGTTCACTTGCGAACATGTAACCTGTCCGCCCGATTCCGGTCTGCACTTCGTCTGCAATCAGAATCATCCTATGCTCGTCGCATAGCTGACGGAGGCGCTTGAAATATCCTGCAGGCGGGATGATATTACCTCCGTTGCCCAGAATGGGTTCAATAATCATGCAGGCCACAGACCCTGAGCTTCCATACTCAATGGCGTCCGATATAGCGTCAATACAATGATGACCACACTTGTCTGGTGAAGAATTAAAAGGACAGCGATAACAGTAGGGGGCAGGCACATGCAGAGAATTTGCTGCAACTGAGTTAGGGAAATTCTTGCGACGAAAGGCATTACCGGAAATGCCTGTTGCAAACTGGGTTTGTCCATGATGTGATAGATGCAGACTGATGATATCGGTTGCTCCGGTGTATTTTTGGGCCAGCTTCACAGCACATTCGTTCGCTGTGGAGCCGGTAATATCTCTCATCCATCCGGCGTCTATGCCGTTCGGGGCATACTGGATTAGATGATCTAGGACTTCTTCGACATAAGGCTCTGTAAAAGTAGAAGACATGTGTGCAAGATTGCCGACTTGCTCCTGTACTTTGCTTACGACATGAGGGTGGTTATAACCGAGCGACAAGTTGAAGGTGCCGGATACGCCATCCAAATACTCCTTACCCGAATCGTCAATTAGAGTAATGCCTTTACCATATCTGAAACGTTCTTTGGTCAACGTATGCACGATATTTCCCCTCCATATCAGAATATACATTCTTATTAAGTCATCTTTATAAAGTCTACCACCCTATCAGAGCATATCGAGGCTGAACTCACCTCCCCAAAATAAGAAATCCACCTTCCTTGCCCTCATGGACAAGGGAGCATAATCCGGTGCTTCTGCGATAGGCCTCACCTCCCCTAAGAACTAAAACAATATCATCCTTCCTTGCCCTGATGGGCAAGAGAGTCAACGACTCGGCTGCCCCGATCATTCCACAGATGCGTGAGAATAAGTGCCAGCAGCAAAATCAGAGTAAACCCTCCTAAAATCCAGAGGCTAGCCGCCACTGGCCATTCGCTCATGCTCCAGCCAATTACATATTGAAGCACCGAGCCGCCAATTCCGCCCGACGCAATCAGAATGCTGGTCGTCCGCTCGGTCATTCCTGGAATCAGCACGTTGGCATAGACAAGCGCGATACAGAAGAGTCCAGACATGAATAGACCTGCACCGAAAATTATAAGGTATGTAGCCCATTGGCTGGATATAAACACCATGGCAACTAGGAAACAGAAAGTACCGATTGCACTCCATAGCAGGTAAGGAATATATCCTGCTGACTCTGCAATCCTTCCTGAGAACATACGACCAATGATCATTGCAATCCAAAGCACGCTGACACCCAGCGAGGCTACGGATCCTTGAAGATGTAGCGTCTCTGTCAGAATAGAAGGTAGGAAGTTCATGAGCCCCAGTTCAAGACCCATATAAACAAAGAAGAATATAATGAAGATTCCTAGCAATACACGATGCTGTCCAGAGTAACGGGCTTGTTCAACTGAACGTTCAGTAGTTCGGATGTCTGCTTGGGTAAGGTGAGAGGAGGCGGATGCAGGCATGGTAAGCCACAACAGCGCTAAGATAAAAGTGAGAAGGGAGATGGTGTAAAAGGTTAGATTCCACATTCCAAGCCAGATATACAGGCTAACGATCGCCGGAATAAGCAGTGCACCAAGTGCAAAATAGACATCCAGCTTAGACATGGCCACGGCTTTTTGCTCCTCCGTGAACTCAATGGTAAACGCTCCGATGGACGATTCAATGATGCCTGAGCCGAAACCAACCCAGATGGCCATTGCGATGACCCAATTCCATGAGGGTAGTACACCCAAGATAATGCACGCTGCCACGATACTACCCAGGGCTATGGATAACATGGACTTGCGACCCAGATGCAGAGCCATGAAGGGGGTGAGCAGAACACCGACAAGAAATCCGAAAAACTGCAGGAACAGCAGTAATCCACCATCGCTGTACCCCCGTCCATAGTGAGATAGTAAAGTCGGCAGTAATGCCCCAAGCACCACACTGGTGACGCCGATTAACAGATAGAAAGCACAACTTAAAGCGAATAGTCTCTTCAAGGCCTGTCCCTCCAGTAGGTCATATTTTTTATATGAGTATTTTTTTTACTAGAATATACCATCACATTGGAAATGTATATATATTTTTATATAGAAAATGTAAAAAATTAATTTGACAATTTTACACGTATTTAACTTCAATTATGTTTAATCCAGTTAAGGTGAAACCTTTATCTAAAGAAACTGCAAGCGGCAGGAGGGAATAAGATCAGTCCAAATTGTTCTCGAACGCCAAACGGCTCATAATTAAGTCATAACTTTGAGTTTGCAATAATGTTAGTAAGGATACCTAGTAAAGATGCCTAACAGTTGCTTTACTTCATAGCAACTATGATTGATAGGGTAGAAAAACGAATGTTAAACGCTTACAATTCAAAAGGGAGAGGGAATTTTATTCGCTAGTTGAGAAGGAGAAGCATGAAGAAGGGAAGAAAGGAATGCAGTGCAGCATAATTATCATTAGTCATGTGCACGGCTTTTTGAACTTTACTGCAAAAGGAGTCTACCAAAATGAATTTTTATTTAGAAATCCCGGAGCTTGACCGACATTTTCCTTTCCGGAGTTTTATTAATAAAGGCGACGTGCTTTGCTATCCTCATTGGCATAAAGAAATTGAAATTATTTATGTGACCCAGGGAACCTTGGATCTGGGAATTAACGATATTTCGATACGCATGAAACAAGGTGAAGTTCAGTTTATAAATGGGGGTGATGTTCATTATTTCTTGGCCTCTCCCGACAGCGAACGGGTGGTTATTCAATTTGATCTGAGCTTTTTTCAAGAGGTTTCCACATTAAGTGATCAGAAACGCCCTCTAAGATATATATTTACGGAGATGGAGCAATCAAGCTGGAACTGGCCAGAAGAAACAGCAGCTAAAATGCTTCCTCTGATTCAAAGCATTTATGATGAGAACGTCAACCGACACGAAGGCCATGCTTATATGATCAAAGCCAAGGTGTTTGAGATGTTGACTCTTATTATGCGTGAAGTGCCGAGAAGCATAACCCCAAGGCTTCCTGAACTCTCAGAAAGAACCTTAACACAATCCAAGGACACTCTTTATAAACTGGAACGTATTTTTGAGTATGTGGAATGTCATTATCATGAAACCATCTCGCTGAAGAATGTCGCTGATTATATGGGGTTCAGTCCTTATTATTTCGCCAGGCTGTTTAAGAAGAATACGGGGATGACCTTTGTAGCATTTTTGAATGATTACAGACTAAATAAGGCAAAATGGATCTTGTTGAATGAAAACAATCCGATTACTGAGGTCGCAGAGGCGGCAGGGTTCAGTAGTGTAAAGACGTTTCATCATCTCTTTAAGGAAGCGACAGGAACATCACCATTGAAATACCGCAGGACAATATTCGGGAATAAAACAGCAAGAAATGAGGAGGAAAGCTTTTCATGAGATTTGTATGATAGAGCTATCCGACGAAGTTAAGGGTGAGTTACGAGGACATTAAAATTTATTGACATGAGCACCCACTTGATAGGCGGTGGGCTTAAATCAGGAGTGGAGGAAGATGAAAATGGACAATCGTATATACAATGTAGTCATCATCGGTTATGGAGGCATGGGAAGCTACCATGTTCAATTGATCGAATCTAATCAGCAACTTGCCGTTGGCGGTGTATATGATATTGTCGATTACCGGATGGAACTGGCTGCGGC
This sequence comes from Paenibacillus sp. SEL3, assembly GCF_054602585.1. Classification (NCBI taxonomy): domain Bacteria; kingdom Bacillati; phylum Bacillota; class Bacilli; order Caryophanales; family Paenibacillaceae; genus Paenibacillus; species Paenibacillus sp. SEL3. The sequence continues at coordinate 5,966,606 of NZ_CM137725.1, forward strand.
TGCCGGCTATAAAACCTACGCGAGCCTGGACGCCGTTCTGGCCGATGAGGCCGTCGATATTGTTTTGATAGCAACCCCTAATGATGTTCATAAGGAAATCGCGATCCAGGCGCTACAAGCCGGAAAGCATGTCATTTGCGAAAAACCGGTTACGATAACGAGCGCGGATTTCTTGGATATTGTTGAGGTGGCAAAGAAAGAAAATCGTGTGTTTACGGTACATCAGAACCGTCGATGGGATGAAGACTTCCGAATTATCAAAGATATAATTGGCAATAAGACCGTGGGCGAGCTCTTCCAGCTGGAATCGCGAGTTCAGGGAGCTAATGGCATTCCAGGTGACTGGCGGCAACTAAAGGCGTATGGAGGAGGAATGCTACTGGATTGGGGAGTACATCTGTTGGACCAGCTGCTTCAGATTACGGACAGCAAAATAGAAAGCGTAGCTGCTACCCTAAGCTATATTTTGGGGACTGAAGTGGATGACGGCTTTGCCAGCTTTATTGAGTTCAAGGACGGCCTGACAGCAGTCATTGAAGTGGGTACAACCAATTACGTAAAGCTGCCACGCTGGTATATTAAAGGAACCGAAGGAACCGCAGTGATTCGAGATTGGGATTTGAGCGGAGAGATCGTCACCCGAAATCCAGATGTTGCTCACGTGGAACCCAAGCCGATTCAAGCAGGTCAAGGATTGACGAAAACGATGGCGCCGCCGTCTGAGGAATCCACCCTTAAGTTCCCGATTGAGAAAATACCTGCTGCTGCAGAAAGCTTTTATGAGAACTTTGTCTCCACCATCGAAGGAAAAGCGGAGATTGCGATCAAAAATGAAGAAGTACACCGTGTATTGGTGCTAATTGAAACGATTTTTGAGGCGGCAGCAACCAAAAGCGTGATTCGAAGAACTATTTAGATTTGCTCTATTTTTCGATCCATCATAAGAGAGATATATAGGAATCTGGAGAGAAACAAACAGATTTATTTAATGAAATTTTGGGATGCATTTAAGTAATCAGTAAACCTTTGAAATGGTGAGCAAAATAGTTTTGCCCACCATAAAACTCAAGCGGGTATCGCTCCACAACCGAATTCTATGGCTTGATCATTTTTAAGTTGCTTTTTACATAAAAATTAAATCCGCTATTTCCTCCTTAAATCAACACATTTCACTCTAAATCTTCCATGAAAACATAAAATAATCCATGAAAGAGCTAGAATAATCAGTATTAAGGGAATGACATTCCTAGGAGTGTCGGTGATTTGGGGTTTTAAAAACACACTCATAAACATATGGGTGTGTTTTTTGGTGTTGAGAATGAGTCGTTCATGCATTAACAGAATTTTATCATGATTAAGTAATTCGCCAAATCACTCATCATTGATTGAAAGTAGCCCAGATAACAATATGATGTAACATTTTCCACAGCTTATTACATTAATGTAGACACCTTAACGTACTTAAGAGTATTCTTATGTGTACTTAAGAGGGACCTCATCGCAACCAAAACCAATGAATATGTAAGTATATAAAGGAGGCCCATATATATGAAGTCTCATACCTCTGAGCGTATTAAATTCCCGCCAGGATTGTGGGCAGGATTATGTCAGTTAGGGTTTGGCGCCCACGACGTAGCACGCAAAGCACGATTGCCGATCACCATTATTACTGAACCAGTAGTCACCACCGCCCAATATTTCGCGATCTGGCAGGCATATTCTGATCTCATTGGTGACACAGCCCAAGGAATCATCAGACTTGTGACCGTCTTTGATACAGCAAAGTACCCACCGACTGTCTTAGCGACTTACCACGCTCGGGACTATCGCGACGCTCTAAACCGAATGGCTCGGTACAAACAACTGTGTCCCCCGGAAAACCTACATATCACGGAGGAGGGCGAGCACTGTACAATTGATCTGGAGTGGCTATCTCCCGAGCAGTCTGGTCCGCCGATGCTGGTTGGTAGCACGCTGGCTTGTCTTCTGGAGATTGGGCGCCGGGGCACAGGTCAACCTTTGAAAGCGCAGCTTGTTGAATTTTCGCACTACATGGGCGATATACAAGCCCTTGAAGCTTATTTCGGCTGTCGTATCCGGATTGGTGCAAAATGTAACCGATTGACGCTACATCGAAGAGACCTGGACCGCCCCTTTGTCTCGTACAACGAAGAGTTGCTGGAAATCTTGACTCCTGTTCTGGACCGATCGTTGGATGAACAGCAGCGCAGCCGTTCAATTACCGAGATGGTCAAATGGATCATGAAACGCAGCCTTACAAGAGGGCGCCCCGACATTCAGGCTGTGGCGAAGGAGCTCAGTATGAGCGATCGTACCTTGCAGCGCCGTCTTACTGACGAAAATACGAGCTTCAAGATTCTATTGACAAAAGCTAGACATGAGCAGGCACGAGAGTACTTGGCAGACCCCTCGCTCGATATTAAAGAGGTAGCATTCCTGATTGGGTACGAAGATCAAAACTCGTTTTACCGCGCCTTCCGCCAATGGGAGGGGGATACGCCTTCAAATTGGCGGACTGAACATTTAGGTACAAACTCGATATCAGGAGCACGCTAGGACTGCCTAATGAGTTTTGTCATTTGGCGTGTTAAACAAGAACTTTGGCGCAATATGCTAGTTACTGGACAATCCAGACAAGATAATATAATCACTATCCGGAGCACGAGACTGTTTAAAAAAGGAGAAGTGTATTATGGATATGGGATTAAAATATAAAACAGCTTTAGTTACAGGATCAACGAAAGGCATAGGTAAAGCAATTGCCATTGAACTAGCCAAAGAAGGTGTTAATGTACTAATTAATGGACGAAATTATGAAGAGGTAGAACGAACTGTAAATGAAATTAAGTCAGATTTCCCAGCTACCTCCCCTCAAAATGCTACAGCCGATATTGTGGATATTGGACAAAGAGAAGCCTTATTTGAAAAATACCCCGAAATTGATATTTTAGTTAACAATATGGGTATTTATGAAATTATGCAATATGTGGACGTAGACGATGAAGTATGGGAAAAATACTTCCGCACTAACGTTCTTGCTGCAAATGGACTATCAAAATTTTATTTACCTAAAATGTTGAAAAATGATTATGGTCGCCTTATTTTTATTGCGAGTGAAGAAGCAATTATGCCTTCAGGACAAATGCCTCAGTATGGTATGACAAAATCTATGTTGTTGTCATTGTCAAAAAGCTTATCTAAATTAACAATAGGAACAGAAGTTACAGTCAATACGATCATGCCGGGACCAACGCTCTCTGAGAATGTGCACCAAATAATTGAGAGTATGTATCCTCATGAAGATATGACTTTTTCAGAAAAAGAGAAAGATTTTATGGTTACAAACCTGCCTCAATCTGAAATACAGCGATTTATCAAGCCTATTGAAATAGGAAGACTAGCTACATTTGTATGTAGCCCTTATGCATCTGCATTTAAAGGTTCTCCAATCCGTATGGATGGAGGAATGGTACCGACTATTTTTTAGCGTTTGTGGAGAAACTTGCTGAAATTACGCTGACATTGCGGAACATTATGATAAGATGAAGTCAAATTTCACTCGAGGGTAGGATGAGGATCATGAACCAATTTGCTATGTATGGAAAGTTGATGGCACTTCCAGGGCAAAGGGATGCTCTTGCAGGCATCTTGCTAGAAGCGGCCGATCTGTTGAAGTCGAATACTGACTGCTATTTGTATATAGTCAATGTGTCAGACGACGACCCGAATGCGGTGTATGTGACCGAAGTGTGGAAAGATGCAGATGCTCATGCAGCCAGTCTTAAGAACGAAGAGGTACTGGCGTCGATACAACGCGGCCGACCGTTGATTGTCGGAGCGGAGCCTATTAAACTGCGTGCCCTAGGCGGAAAAGGCCTGTAGGGTTATCACTCAAATAACGAGTATTCTAATCACATTAATGAAAATTATTGTTGCATATTACGCTGAAGGAGTTCAAGCAGCTAAGTTATGTTTTTAGATATTTAAAGGTCGGAGGCTACATTCGATGTGCAATCCCAGATGGTTACTTTCCGGATGAATGGTATCAAAATATAGTCAAAATCGGAGGACCTGGGAAAACGCTTTTGTAACAAGTGAAAGGTCAGCAGATAAAATTGGCCTTGGTATAATAAGGGTAATTCACTAAGGAGAGATTTTATTGTCTAGAGCTGTTCTTTATTAATCCAATTCCATAAAAAGGGATTTTCATGTACTTACTATTTCTCTGCCCAATTTTTGTATTACGGGTGGGATTTGAAAGCTTCGGAATTAGTTAAGAACAACGGATATTACCAGGTCCTTAGGGATACCTGTTATAATGAGTCCAATCCGTGTTGTTTCAGCGCGGATTTTTTTGTGGCCCAAATAGCAGTTGATATGAGGGTAGGAATGACGTATGTTCATTCCTGCCCTTTTCTAATTTTTAGCAAAGGGGGATAGAAGGGAATTACTCACTCCATCAGTTCTAAGAATTTGTTATTGAAGTTAGGATTTCAAATTTGTCACAAGGATGAAGAATTGCTTTATTGGAAATATCAAATGAAGAAAGTAGGAGGGGTTTAGCAGAAAGGAATGCGAATACTGGAGGGTGAAGTTCGCTAAAGTAACTGAGAACGATAGTTCAACGCTATTTTCTCATTAATATCATCATTTTCTTTTGAAATGCCGATATGAAATTGAGTCTAGAGAACTATTTTATACATAAATTTTACCTAAAGGAAGTGGAAAGAGATGTTGAAAAAGAAATGGCTTATCGCCCCGTTGGTTGCGACGACACTGTTTTTCGGTCAATCTGCCTTCGCGGCAAACACGTTTTCTGATGTGGAAGGAACAAAATATGAATGGGCTGCCGAATCAATTCGTTCCATGGTCGATAAGGGCATTGTCAAGGGCTATGAAGATGGGACCTTCAAGCCAAGCAAAACCATAACGAAAGCGGAATTTGTACATATGTTTCACAAGCTTTTTCCAGAAATTGATCGTTCTTCCGGCGAATCTTCCGATTTTGTGGATGCGCGTAAACACTGGGCGAATAAAGATTTTGCAGCAATATTCAACGGGGACTATGTTTGGCCGTATGCTGAAAGTGTTGGGGGAAAATATCCAAACTATCAATTCTATGTCAAGCCTGACAAACCACTGACCCGCTGGGATGTGATGATGATTGCCTCTCTTCGGACGAATTATACCAATCAGACGCTTCATCCTGAGATTGAGGAAGTGATCTCCGCAGCTGCGCAGTACAAGGATATGAAAGTTCGTCAAGCCAATTACAATGATAATTTCTCGGCCTACTATCCGGTGCTGTACATCGACAAGACTGGAGAAGAGTACTCCTATGATGGAGATTCCCAGGATCAAAAGGCAGAAGCATTCTACACCCTAACCAAGATGGGGGTCCTTACCGCTAATGAAGGATACCTTCACCCAAAAGCGCTAGTCACACGGGCTGAAGCTGTTACCATTTTACAGCGTTTGTACGAGGCCACAACGAAGTGATTTTTAGGATCAATGATGATCAGATAAAAGCAAAAAAAGATTCAACAAATGCCTTCATTTACACCTCTACACCTCAAAGGGTAGTGCTGTTAGGTTTTGATAAGCCGAATTCAGAAAATAAACAAATCTAAAAGTATGTTGATGAATATGTGGGAAAATTGAGATTTCAAACCGCTGATCTGAACTGAATATCTACCTGCAAGAGGCTTGTCATTTTCGGACAGATGTTCAGTTTGACGCTGTGTTCTCCAATGCACCTTGCACTGGATCAAGGATGCTCTTGGATGTCACATCTGCTGACAAAGAGTCCATCTACCCGCCATTGAGGCGAAGATTAAGCCAAATCTTAACCAAGGAGGTCAGTGGATGATCGACACTATCCGCTTGCTCATTGTAGTCATTAAGGAAACTACATAAGGAGATAAACGGCTTTGCAGTTTTCTACTTATTTAGCTACGTATCTATGACGATGCCTAAACGTCGATTACTGGAAGGACAATAACTATGTATATGAAGTCGCCAAATTGGCGGCTTTTTTATTTTAACGACAGATGCCAGTTATTAGCTTTCACGAAAAAAGCATCCGCAGTTTCGCGCGGAATGACTGCAACGCATTACAAGTTGGTTGCCAAGCAAGAAATATAATCACAATCTATTACTTGCGTTTATAAAATATATGTATTATATATCACTGTACTTTAATTCATTTTAATGTTTATATTAAATTAATAGCCTTAATCTATATTTTACTACACTCATCTATGATGCTGAAGTTTCTAAGTATCAAGTCTGAACTTCCAGCACACTCCAGTTTTTTTTTACACTTCCCAGACTACAAACACACTTTTATTTCTAACTACATCTTGAAACTCAAAAACGATTCACTTTTACAGTCAATTACTGTTTTGCTGTATCTATCTTAAATACATAGGAATGTGAACATCTGAATCCCAAAAAACATTTTTGTTTTACCGCCTTTTATGGTGAGGAAAGGGGTTAGACATGAGTAGCATGACTTTGCTTTTTTCGGGACAAGGGTCTCAGTATGTCGGGATGGGAGCGGCATGGCAAGGAGGTTTTTCAGAGGCAGATCTCATCTTTGAAGAAGCTGCTGATATTTTGGGATATGATTTGAAAACTTTATGTATGGAAGGACCCATCTCCCAATTATCAAGAACATCTTACACCCAGCCTGCACTACTCACGATCAGTGTAATCGCATTCAAACGTTACATGCACGATGTTGGGATTATTCCCGAATTTGCGGCAGGGCATAGTTTGGGTGAGTATTCTGCATTGGTAAGCAGCGGAGTCTTGTCGTTTGGCGATGCTTTGCGGGTGGTACAAGAACGGGGGCGCTTTATGGAAGAAGCCTCAGAGGCCGGAGTGGGTTGCATGATTGCTGTTCGGGGAGCTAATTTAAAGCTGCTAGAAGAGCTGTGCGATCACTATGCAGTAACCAGTCAGCCTATTACCATCGCTTGTTATAACTCTACTTATCAATACGTCGTTTCTGGTCATCATGACTCTGTTGCTACGGTGGAAGGGCAATTAGAGCAACGTGGGTTCCAAATTACCCGTTTGCAGGTAAGCGGCCCTTTTCACAGCTCGCTTATGCAGCATGCTGCTGATCGATTAGCATTGGAACTGCAAAAATATACGTTTCATGAACCGCTGTGGCCTGTCATTTCTAATGTTACAGCAATGCCATATACGGATGCCAACAGCATTCGTCAAGGTTTGCATTTGCAAATGATCCATCCAGTGCGTTGGATACAAACGATGCAGTATATGGAGAAACATGGGGTGAAGCAGGGAATTGAATTAGGACCGCGAACGGTGCTGAAAAACTTGGCGAAGGAAACCAACATCGCTTTTGAAGTTCTTTCCTTGGACAGAGACTTGGATCGGATTGAACTGGAACGTCGTTTTTCGCTCCGTGATTGGTTGGTCAAACCACTGGCGGTGGCGGTGTCTACACCCAATGCTAATTGGAATGAGGATGAGTATCATAATGGGGTTATTTTACCTATTCGCAGGTTGGAGGAGTTACTCAAAAGCATAGAATCGGGCAGATCTTCTTCTGCTTATAAACTAAGACGCGAAGCGCTGGAGTGTATTCGCCTGATATTGCAAACCAAACAAGTATCTGCAGGAGAGCAGGAGCAAGTTTTAGACCTTTTAAGGAGGGATCAGAATGGAGCAGTTTCAAACATTAATTGAAATCATTCAGGACCGAGCCAGTAGAGCTGAAAACGGGATTATTTTCATTTCGGGTGATACACAGGAGGAATATGTAAGCTACAGTCAACTTCTGGAGCAAGCACTGCAGGTGCTTTATCAATTGCAGGAAAAAGGAGTACAGCCTGGAGATAAGCTGATTATGCAAATTGAAGAAAATCACACCTTTGTGAATGTGTTTTGGGGCTGTCTGCTCGGAGGAATCGTCCCCGTACCTGTAAGTATCGGGAATAATGATGAACATAAAATGAAGCTGTTTAAAATCTGGAGTACCCTTACTTCCCCTTACATGATTGCGGATCATAAGGTATTAGAGCAGCTAGAAAAGTATTCTCACCAGCATGAGATGCTGGATTTCTTTGATTCTGTAAAAAAAGCGACCTTTTCTAGCCATGATTTTGATTATTCCGATCAGAACAAAGGGATCATTCATGATTCCAGACCGGAAGATTTGGCGTTTATTCAATTTTCCTCTGGTTCGACAGGTGATCCCAAGGGAGTCATGCTAACGCATGAGAATCTCGTATACAATATTCGGGATATCGCCAGTCAAACGGGAATGACTTCAAGTGACGCGTATCTAGGCTGGATGCCGCTCACACATGATTTGGGATTGATCGCTTTCCATTTAACCTGTGTCATTGCTCATGCTAAGCAGCTTATTATGCCGACAGCACTTTTTATAAGACGTCCGTCTTTATGGCTAAAAAAGGTGTCGGAACATAAGGTGACTCAAATCTGCTCTCCTAACTTTGGCTTTAAATTTTTCCTGGATCAATATAAATCTAAAACGGCGGATAACTGGGATTTGTCAAGTGTTCGCATGATTTTAAATGGGGCTGAGCCCATATCGGTGGAGCTTTGCCATGTGTTTATGGAAGCCATGAGTGCACATGGATTAAAAAAAAATATCATGTATCCTGTATACGGCTTGGCAGAGGCAAGCGTAGGTGTTTCTACTCCACCTTTGGATAAAGATAATTTTGTTACTATTCATTTAAATCGGCAGCAACTGCATGTAGGTGAACCTATAGAAGAAGTAGATTCAACTGATAAACGTTGTCTTACATTTGCGGATTTGGGCTACCCCATGGCCAGCACCTCTGTTCGTATTTGTGATGAGCAAAATCAGGTGCTAAAGGATGATGTAATCGGATACACCCAAATTAGCGGCAAAAATGTGACTGCCGGGTACTATAACAATCCCGAGGCTACCGCAAAGGTCAAGACAGAAGATGGCTGGCTCATTACCGGAGATTTGGGTTTTATGAGAAACGGACGATTGGTGATTACAGGCAGAGCCAAGGATATTATTTTCGTGAACGGCCAGAACATTTATCCGCATGATATCGAAAGGATTGCGGAGGAACTGGACGGGGTGGATCTAGGGAAAGTAGCCGTCTGCGGTGTACATGATGCACAAACTAGACAGGATCGTATTGTTGTTTTTGTGATGCACACGAAAAAAATAGAGTTATTTTTGCCACTAGTCCAAAGGCTGAAAAGCCATTTGAATTATCGGGGAGGATGGCATATTCAAGATGTAGTTCCAATCCGCCGTATTCCCAAAACTACTAGTGGAAAGGTTCAGCGCTACAAGCTGGCTCAGAGCTACGAGCAGGGAGAATTTGATGTAGTTTTGGCATCCCTGACCGAGGCCGCTCGAAATATACAGGAAGGGAACTATGCCCCTGTGCCTCAGGGTGAAATCGAGCAAAAACTGATTGGGATCTGCCAAGCTATTTTAAATGTACAATCAATTGGGAAGGAAGACAGCTACTTTGATATCGGCGTAACTTCCTTACAACTCGTTCAGATCGTGGACCAATTAGAGGAACAACTCGGGATTCATATTGAGGTAACGGACTTCTTCTCTTATCCGACTATCGCCAAGCTAGCTGGATATATATCCAGTCAGAATTTAGGTCATAAGGTGATTATAGCACCGCAACTGGAATCCAAAGAGGAGTCGGAGGACCGGGATATCGCCATCATCGGTATGTCAGGTAAGTTTCCTCAAGCGGAAACATTGGAGCAGTTTTGGACGAATGTGGCATCAAGCGTTGACAATATCGGCCCGTACAGCGACGAAAGAAGAAAAGATGCCGAAGATTTCATTTCCCGTCTGAATACGGAAGGAAGGAATATGCAAATCGCAGAAGGCGGCTATCTGGATGAAGTAGACAAGTTTGATTACTCCTTCTTTAAGTTGACTCCACGGGAAGCCTCACTCATGGATCCGAATCAACGTTTATTTCTACAGACAGCCTGGAGTACGATTGAGGATGCGGGGTATGGAGGGAAGCAGCTGGCTGGCAAAAAGGTCGGTGTGTATGTCGGTTTTTCCAAAACCAGCTTTGAATACGAGCGTTTGTTGTCCGAGGTGGAACCAGGCGCGATTCCAAACTTTGCCATTGGTAATTTATCGTCCATTATTTCCAGCCGGATTGCGTATTTGCTTGATTTAAAAGGCCCAGCACTGACCATTGATACGGCATGCTCCTCGTCACTCGTGGCGGTGCACCTGGCATGTAAGTCGATTTTAAATGGAGACTGTGAGATGGCTTTGGCCGGTGGAGTGAAGACTATTTTGCTGCCGTTGAAAGCTGGTATTGGCATGGAATCCTCCGATGACCGGGCACGAGCATTCGACGATCAGTCGGACGGCACAGGCTGGGGAGAAGGCGTTGGAGCCGTTCTCTTAAAGCCGCTTCGTCAAGCGGAAAAAGACGGAGATCACATTCTGGGTGTGATCAAAGGAAGCGCGATTAATCAGGACGGCAGTACGATTGGAATTTCTGCGCCCAATGCGCTGGCTCAATCAGAAGTCATTTCGCAGGCGTGGCGTGATGCACGGATTGATCCCGAGACAGTGAGTTATATTGAAGCTCACGGTACTGGCACCAAGCTGGGTGACCCCGTTGAGATTAAGGGCATTACCCAGGCTTTCCGCAGATTTACACAGCGCAAGCAGTTTGTGGCGATAAGCACGGTCAAAACGAATATTGGGCATTTATACGAAGCTGCTGGGATTGCGGGATTGATCAAATGTGTGCTGTCGATGAAGCATCAGCAGATTGCACCGCTCGTTCATTTTCGCACACCCAACCGGAACATCCATTTCGAAGAATCTCCGGTGTATGCCAACACTAGACTAAGGGAATGGAAGACAGACGGATTTCCGAGAAGATGCGGGGTGAGTTCCTTTGGCTTCAGCGGGACAAACTGCCACGTGGTGCTGGAAGAATATATAGCGAAAAAGGGTGCGGATCAAGAAGCCACCGACCGAAAAAATGAATCATCGCCATTGCTGCTGACACTGTCCGCGCGAAGTGAAGGAGCTTTAAGCGAGTTGATTGCACGGTACGTGGATCGCTTTGAACATGAGGAAGAATTGCAGATGGAGGATGTCTGCTATACGGCTAACACGGGCAGAAGCCACTTAACATACCGAGTGGCTGTGATAGCCGAAGGAGCGGAGGCTCTGAAAGCGAAATTACTTCAGCTTCATGAGCAGGGCAAGGCCATTGAAGGTGTATACATTGGAAAAGTAGATAGCAGTGGTGGTACAAAAACAGCCGTCGGAAGCTCAGACACTTTGCAAGCACTGGAACAAGTAGCAGTGAAGTACGTACAGGGGGCACAGATAGACTGGGACACGCTATACGCAGGTCACTCGTACAAAAGGGTTTCTTTGCCTACGTATCCGTTTGAAAAGAAAAGGTGCTGGATTCATGTGCCAGAACAGATTCGAGCGGAGCAGACTGCATCCGTTTATAAAAATACAATAGTAAGGGAGTCTGAAATTATGGAGAATGAGTATTCGACGTCAGCGTCGTTTACTGAACAGCATAAATCTTCCATTCAACAAAAGTTAGCGAAAATGATCGGTAATGTATCACAACTTAGTCTTGAGGAACTGGAACCGCAAACACATTTTCTAGAACTAGGGCTGGACTCCATTAATTTGTCCCAGGTCCGCCACAGTATCAAGGATACATTCGACCTGGATATCCCAATGAATGAATTTTTTGAATCGCTGACCACGCTCGAACTGTTGACTAGCTACGTTGCAGATCAGGTGAGTATTTCCTATTCAGACGAGACAGCAGCAGTTGGTGCTGTGGAAAGACAACCGAAAATACCCCTTAATCGGGTAGATGCTACTACAGTATCAACTTGGACAGGGCAGGAATCCAGCGCAATTGGTACATCGTCTCATGGAATAGTTACGTCCGGGCAAGAGCCATCTCAAAGCACAACGGTTATAGAGACTTCTGCGAGTGTCGAGAAGATTTTGCAGCAGCAGCTGCATGTGATGTCACAGCAGCTTGATGTGCTCCGAACTCAACCGGGAAGGGCTTTACCGTCAGAAAATATAGAAAGCGCAGAGAGCATTGAAACCAAACAGGAAGTCGCAACTGCATTAGCTACTGTTCCACCGGTACTAGCTGTTCCGAAGAAGGCAGTCCATGAAGCAAAACCGTTTACGCCATATAAAAAGCTGGAGGTCAAAGCCCATGAATTGCTTTCACACCGACAAGAACAACATCTGCAAGAGCTGATTGAGCGCTATACTGCTCGGACGCTAAGCACCAAGCAATACACTCAGCAGTATCGGTCTGTCTACGCGAATAACCGTAATGTAGCTGGCTTCCGGCCTATTTTAAAGGAAATGGTCTATCAAATTGTATCTCAACGTGCAGACGGGTCCAAAATTTGGGATTTGGATGGGAATGAATATGTAGATTTGACCATGGGTTTTGGTGTTAATCTGTTTGGACACAATCCAGCCTTTATTCGTGAAAAAATTGAGGCAGAGCTAAAGAACGGCATGTGTGTCGGACCCATGTCCAACATGGCAGGACAAGTCGCCGAAAAGATTTGCAAGCTGACCGGTGTAGAACGGATCGCCTTGTACAATTCCGGCACCGAGGCGGTTATGGTTGCCCTCCGTTTGGCGCGTGCTGCCACCGGGCGAGCTAAAGTAGCCATTTTTGCTGGCTCCTATCACGGTACATTCGATGGGGTGCTTGCGTTGGGTAGCGCTGGCAACAATAAGGAGCATTCCACACCTCTTGCTCCTGGCATTTTGCAGCACATGGTTGATGATATCGTTGTACTTAACTATGGAACGGACGAATCGCTGGATTATATACGTACCCATGGGCAGGAGCTGGCTGCTGTGCTAGTGGAGCCGGTGCAAAGTCGTCGTCCTGATTTTCAGCCGAAGGCCTTTTTACAGGAGGTTCGCCAGATCACGGAGCAATCTGGTACAGCTTTTATTTTTGATGAAGTGATTACAGGCTTCCGAATTCAACCGGGAGGCGCTCAAGCGTGGTTTGGGGTACAAGCTGACCTTGTGACTTACGGTAAAGTTATTGGCGGAGGGATGCCAATCGGTATCGTAGCAGGGAAAGCCGCCTTTATGGATGGGATTGACGGAGGCTCCTGGAGCTTCGGAGACGATTCCTATCCTCAGAATGAGCATCGCCGAACCTTTGTAGCCGGTACGTTCTGTCATCATCCGCTGGCGATGGCGGCATCTTTGGCGGTGTTGGATTATTTGGAAAACCACGGGGAGCAGCTGCAAAATCGGTTGAACAGCCATACTTCGGCGTTGGCAGCAGAGTTAAATAGTTACTTTACCGATGAGCAGATACCCATAAAAATTGTTCACTTTGGCTCACTATTTCGCTTCGTACTCAAGGGTGATCTGGAGCTTTTCTTCTATCACATGCTGGAAAAGGGTATTTACATCTGGGAAGGACGGAACTGTTTCTTGTCGACCGCTCATACGGAGGAAGATATTGCGCGGATCATACAAGCTGTCAAGGACAGTGTAGATGAGCTGCGTAAAGGGGGCTTCTTGCCTGATCTGACCCCGATCGGGAAAGGCCCAGGTCCAGGTAAGCGAAGTGTGTCTATAGCCGACCCTTCAGAAGTATCGACAGTGGACGTGGATGAAACGGTCATCCCACTAACCCCAGATCAAAGGCAGTTCTGGTTCGCTTAATGTCAAGAAACGAAGTGACTTCTTGACATGCGAACGTATATTAATGTGAGACGTTAAGTGAATTGGCCAATCCCGTATTGATTTTGCCGAAAAATTGAATAAAGTGCACTTCGACGTCTTTACGCTTCAAATTTGATGAAATGTCAGGTTCTATTCTTAGGACTTGGCATTTTTAGTAGTGAGGGCATCAGTTATGTAAAAGCCAATCGGAGAAAATCACAATTGGACTGTGAGGCAGCGCTGAATCAACAGGAGCCAACAAAGGTCATATTTTGCAGGTGGTTGTAATCGCTCGTAAAGGGCAGAGCAACCATATTAAAGCTTTTGAGTCTTTAATTTGAGCTTTGAATGTCGTGAATTTTAAAGTTTATGAGGATGCATGCCAGCGAGTAAAAGAAAAAAATGAGTTTTTAAGAATCAAAACTGGAAAAAAACTATATCCTGCATAATAAGTTAGATAAGCGCATTTAGCCATTGATGGTTTAATAAAACAAATTAGATCCTCGCTTTAACAGATGGATAATTATATTTTATTAGTATGAAGATAGTTTTCTTATACAGTGGACCGTTCATATTTACCTTCTTATGAGAACTTTATCTTGTACCCATAGCTAGGTCATATCGTGTTTTTTAGGCTAGCCCATAGTTGGAAAGGATAAAATTAATTCCTTGAATACCCCATAGTAAAGGAGTCTGAAAAGATGGTGAATGAGTATTTCTCGACGGAATCTGCTTCCAATCCGCAAAAATCTACGATTACTAATAAACTGTCAAAAATAATCGAAAGTGTATCCCAACTCAGTCCAGACGAATTAGAGCCGCAAAAACATTTTTTAGAACTGGGTTTAGACTCTATTCTTCTGTCTCAGGTTAGACACAGCATTAAAAGTACGTTTGGCTTGGAAATCCCGATGAACGAATTTTTTGAATCACTGACTACGCTAGAGTTGCTGACAAACTATATTGCTGATAGGGTAGCCTCGACCTCTGAAGAATTGACCCGGAATTCGGAGGAGCTTCAGTTGACTGCGTCGTCCAGTGTCACCTCTTCGGTGCCTTCCGTCTTGCCGGGCTGGAGTCAAAAATCCACTACCCCTATAGAAGATCCCGCATCCCATGAAAGCAAGCTATCAAATGAGGATATATTTGCGGGGAGAGAACGAATTTTAGAAATGCAACTTCAACTCATGTCGCAGCAGATGGAAATACTACGTCAGTCTCGTCTTGCACCAGTGGCAATGTCTGAATCGCATTCACTACAAACTGCTGTCGAGCCTCAGACATCCGCGATGCAGGAGGTAGCTGCCACAGTTACTTCTATTTCCTCCGTCCAGGCTTCCGTCTCAGCTGTTTTGCCAGACGGAAAAGAATCGAAAGCATTTGTTCCCTATCAAAAAATAAATGTGCAAGCCCATAATTCACTTTCACTTAGGCAGGAAAAGCATCTGCAAAAGCTGATTGAACATTACACGATGCGCACACGAAAGACTAAAGAGTATACTCAGCAATACAGGTCTGTATACGCCAATAACCGGAATGTGGCCGGATTTAGGCTTGCTCTCAAGGAAATGGTGTATCAGATTATATCTCAGCGTGCAGAGGGTTCTAAAATTTGGGATTTGGACGGTAATGAATATATTGATTTGACGATGGGGTTTGGGGTCAATTTGTTTGGTCACAACCCATCCTTTATTCGTGAATCGATAGAAAAGGAAATACATAACGGAATGTGCCTTGGACCGATGTCCAATATGGCCGGGCAGATTGCCGAAAAGATTTGCAAGATGACAGGCATGGAACGAATTGCGCTATATAACTCGGGGACAGAGGCGATCATGGTCGCTCTTCGGTTAGCTCGGGCTGCCACCGCACGGGATAAGGTGGTGATTTTTTCTGGTTCCTATCACGGTACTTTTGATGGAATATTGGCATTGGGGGGGACAACGGATGACAGGGAACAACATTCCACTCCCCTGGCACCTGGTGTACTACAGCACATGGTGGACGATGTCGTTGTGCTCAGTTATGGAACGGACGAGTCACTCCAATATATCCGCTCCCATGCCTATGAACTGGCTGCTGTTCTCATAGAGCCAGTGCAGAGTCGTCGCCCTGATTTCCAGCCCGCAGCTTTTCTGAAGGAAGTACGTCAGATTACGGAGCAATCCGGGACCGCGTTCATTTTTGATGAGGTAATTACAGGCTTCCGTATTCAGCCGGGGGGCGCGCAGGCGTGGTACGGGATTGAAGCCGACCTTGTAACTTACGGTAAAATCATTGGGGGCGGGCTTCCCATCGGTATCGTGGCAGGGAAAGCATCGTTCATGGATGGAATTGATGGAGGAGTGTGGAGCTTCGGAGATGACTCTTATCCACCGCATGAGCAACAGCGGACGTTTGTAGCGGGAACTTTTTGCCATCACCCCCTGGCTATGGCAGCTTCCCTGGCCGTACTAGAGCAGTTGGAGAAGGACAGGGGGCAATTGCATAACGAGCTGAATAGTCGTACGAAGGCGTTCGCAGCAGAACTGAATCACTATTTTACGGAGGAACAGATACCTATAAAGGTCGTTTACTTCGGTTCCTTGTTCCGTTTCATCCTTAAAGGTGACTTGGAACTATTCTTCTATCACATGCTGGATAAAGGAATTTATATATGGGAAGGCCGGAACTGTTTTTTGTCAACGGCTCATACTTCGAAAGACATAGAGCGGATTGTACAGGCAATTAAAGAGAGTGTTAATGAGCTGCGCAAAGGAGGATTTCTGCCGGATCTGTACCCTCATGAAAACCATCTAAACAAGCCTTTTATTCCTGAAACTGCAACTGCAGACCTTAAGGAATCGACGATTATGCTGACTCCGGATCAGAAGCAGTTATGGTTCGCCTCGGTCTCGGATTCAAAGGAATCGCAGTCGCTTCATGAGACTGTTTTACTGCGCTACCGGGGTCCGCTACATCTTAAGGAATTTAATGAAGCTGTCCATCGCATTGTTAAACGTCACGAAGCCTTACGCACCTTCATGGGAGAGGATGGAGAAACGCAGATCATCGCCCCGGCAATGACCCTCAGCATTCCGCTGCATGATATCAGCAGTCTTTCTGTAGAGGAGCAGAAACACGATATCCGTGCTTGGATGGAGAAGGATAGGGAGACCGTATTCCCAATAAGTGCGGGCGAACCTTTATTCCGCATCCGGCTTTTAAAAACGTCGAATGAGAAGCACATCGCTGCATTTACATTTCATCATCTCATTGCAGATGGCTGGTCCATCGGAGTGTTTTTCCATGAGTTGGAACAATTTTATTCCGCTTGTGTACAGGGGGAACACTGCACGCTTCCCGACCCTGTTCCGTTTCGAGATTTCGCAGCATGGCAGCAAAACCAGTTAGAGGTAGGTGGAGCGGCTGCCCTTGCTTTTTGGTCAGATGTACTTGCGAAGCCATTGCCCGCCCTTGACTTGCCGTCTCTCCAACGCAACATCAGCTCTCCTTCTTCGCGCGGAGCACGGCACACCATTGTGGTGGATGCACCTCTGGTGAAGCAACTGAAATCAGTCAGTATTCGGCTTGGCAACAGCATGTTTGTGACTTTATTATCTGTTTTCCAGCTTTTTTTACACAGAGTGACAGGCCAGAATCAAATCATGGTAGGTATTCCAACCGCAGGGCAATCTCATATGGGTGTGTCCCCGCTAATTGGCAACTGCGTTAACTTGCTCCCAGTGATTTGTGAGGTAGACTCTGGAGCAACGTTCACGGAATTCACACAGACGGTCAAGCGAGTAATGCATACGCTGGATGCTTATCAGAAATACAGCTTTGCCGGACTTGCCCAGATAGGATTAAGGCATTTGCCCGTCCTTAAGGTGTTGTTCAATATGGATAGGCCCATTCCAGAGTTTCACTATTACGGACTGGAAACAGAATTGTTGGAGCATGAAATATTGTCCACTCAATATGAGTTGTTTCTGAATGTTACGGAGTCTGGTCAGCAGTTACGGCTTGATTTTGACTATGCAGCGAGTCTTTTTCAACAAGACACTATGGAAATATGGGCGCAATACTTTTTACATCTGCTGAGCTCAATTGTGCAAGAAGACGGAATGCGTGTATCTGCGCTGTCTTTGCTTCGAAGTACGGAAAGGGAGCGGCTTCTGGAAGTGTGGGCGACATATGCGGATGCTAAAGGGAATTATCCTTGTGTCCTGGACAAATATAAAAATCCGTCTCCTACGGGTACCATCGGACAAGTATATTTGGCCACATCTGCTGGTTTACTGGGAACGACGCTGGAATGGGCTTATATCGAGGTTGGAGGGAGAATTCGACATATCGGTGCAGCCAACCGAGATGTTCTTATTCGCGGTCATCAAGTGAATCTTGAGCAGATAGAGAAACATCTTTTGCGAGCACTAGATTTGGATGCCTGTGTTTTGACGGCACGGAAAGACGGTGAAAGCAGTAACTCTTCGTATCTAGTGGCTTATATAGTGGACAATAATTCTAATTCGTGGGATATAGCGAAGCTGAAAGAGAGTGTTAGCTCAATACTTCCTGATTATGGGCAACCTCGCTTTTGGGTTCTGATGGATAGCATCCCTCTTTTGGCTGATGGGAAGCCGGATTTTCAATTATTGCCGAAACCAGAAGATATCAGGATAGAGGACTCGCAGAAGCAGGTTTCTGACAGCAATATGACTGAGGACAAACTGATATCCATATGTAAGGAAGTTTTGAATGTATCTGATATCAGATACAACGATAATTTTTTTCAAATGGGTGGAGACTCCTTAAAAGCGACTGTTCTTCTAAGCAGAATTAACAAGGAATTCGAAGTATATATTCCGCTGGTACAAATTTTACAACTGCAAACGGTTGCACAACTGGCGGCACATGTAAAAGGAGGACAAAAGCGAAAGTTTGAGCCGCTTGTTCCGGCAGATTTACAGCCCTTTTATCCGGTATCTCCCGCTCAAAAAAGAATGTATGTGCTGGATCAACTGGGTGGAGGTGCAGCGTATCATGTATCGGGTCAACTGCATATAGAGGGAGAGTTACACGTTTCCAGGTTCATTGATGCAGTGAAGGAGGTTTTTTCACGGCATGAATCCTTTCGGACGTATTTTGAGATAGTAGACGGGGAAACCGTGCAGAAGGTACAGGATGTGCTTTCACTGGACATTCCTGTTACTCAAATTTCCGAAGAGGATGCTAATCACGCCCGTGAACTGTTTATTCAGCCATTTGACCTCAGTAAGGCTCCTTTAATTCGTGCTGAGTTATTCGCAATCCATCGTGACCAGTTTATGTTGCTGATCGATATGCACCATATCATTTCAGACGGCTTCTCAATGGCAGTATTAATGGATGAGATCAGCACGCGGTATCAGGGTATGCCACTTGCCCCCATTGACGTTCACTACAAAGACTATGTCGTTTGGCAAAAACAACATTATGCCGGAGACAGCCAAGCAAAGGATGAAGCATTTTGGTTAGACACGTTGGACGGCGAGCTCCCTGTATTAGACCTGCCAACTGACTTTGCTCGTCCGTCAAGTCAGAGCTTCGCAGGGGACAGCCTTACCTTCATTGTGCAATCCAAGCTGACGGATAGACTTAATCAATTGGCAAGAGACACGGGAGCAACGCTCTTTATGGTGCTTTTGGCAGCTTATAATGTGCTGTTAAGCAAATACTCCGGGCAAGAGGACTTCCTCGTAGGTACACCGGCAGCGGGTAGAGGGCATGCGGATACGGAAGCGATGATCGGCATATTTGTGAATACTTTAGTTATCCGTAATCGACCGCTGGCGTCTCAGCCATTCAGTGCTTTTCTGGAGGACGTAAAACATAACACTCTGCTTGCGTTGGAGCACCAGGAATATCCATTTGACCAACTGGTCGACAAACTAGATCGAGTACGCGATGTAAGCCGCAATCCCATCTTTGATACGATGTTCAGTCTGCAAAATAAGGGAACAGAGGTCATTGAACTCAGCGGACTTCGTTTGCAACCGAATGAGTTTAATGCAGGTGTATCGAAATTCGATCTTTCATTACATGTAACGGAAACTCAAGACCAGTTAACTTTCACCTGGGAGTATGCGACCAGCCTGTTTAGGCTGGAGACAATTGAGCGATTTGCCCTCCATTATATAAAAGTGTTGGAAATCGTAACTCAAGATGTCGGAATTCGCTTGGCTGACATGGATATGCTGACAGAAGAAGATAAGCACTTATTACTATATGAGTTCAACAACACCTCTGCCTATTTTCCGCGGGATGCAACGATTCATGGAAGGTTTGAGCAGCAGGTTAGCAGGACTCCAGATGACATGGCAATCATATTTGGAGATAAGTGTATGACTTACCAAGAGTTGAATGAGCTGGCGAATCGTTTAGCGCGAACGTTGCGGGCGGAAGGAGTAGGACCAGATCAGCCGGTGGGGATTATCGCTCAGCGTTCACCTGAGATGATGATTGGCATCTATGCAATTCTAAAAGCGGGTGGAGCTTATGTACCCATTGATCCGGGATACCCACAAGAAAGAATTCAATATATGCTTGAAGATTCGAAAACACAACTGGTGCTGACACAACCACAGTTTGCAGAAGAGCTGAAGCAATATGCGGACTGCAAGGTAATGGTGTTGGATTATGCTTCCACGATCATGGCTTTGCAAGCATCCAGGTCGACGGAGCCTACGACCGACTGCATGAGTAGCTGGCATGAAGATGCCTCCAACCTTGAACCTATAGCAGAACCCAACCATGCGGCCTATATCATTTATACATCCGGTTCTACAGGGAAACCGAAAGGGGTTATTGTTGAACACCGCTCAGTCGTGAATCGGCTCTGCTGGATGCACAATAGATACGGCCTAAGCGCAGAAGATACGATTTTGCAAAAAACTGCCTTTACTTTTGACGTATCCGTATGGGAGTTGTTCTGGTGGTCGATGGTAGGCTCTAAAGTAAGCTTATTGCCAATCGGCGGAGAAAAGTCTCCCGAACAGATCTTGAACACGATTAATGAAGACAAGGTAAGCACCCTTCATTTTGTACCCGCGATGCTGCATATTTTTCTGGAATATCTGGAGCAGCAGCCAAGGGAAACAGTGCAAGCAAAATTGAAAACGTTAAAACATATATTTGCCAGCGGTGAAGCATTGCCTCCTCAGCAGGTGGCGCGTTTCTATCGAATTATGTCAGGGATTGGAAGCGCAAAACTAATTAACTTATATGGTCCAACAGAAGCTACTGTAGACGTTTCATTCTTTGAATGCGAGCCTGTGGAAGAGCACTCGGTGATCCCGATCGGTAAACCGATTGACAATATTCATTTGTATGTTGTACAGGAAGGTACGGAGCGATTGCAGCCGATTGGAGTGGCGGGAGAACTTTGTATCAGTGGTATAGGAGTAGCCCGTGGTTATCTTAATCGACCGGAATTGACCAAGGAGAAGTTCGCTACTAATCCGTTTAACAGCGGAGCGGAGGGTTATGAGCGGATGTACCGCACAGGAGATTTGGCGCGTTGGATGCCTGACGGCAACATTGAATATTTGGGGCGGATCGATCAACAGGTTAAAGTAAGAGGATATCGTATTGAACTGGGCGAGATTGAAGCGCAGTTGCTGTCTGTAGACGGAATCCAGTCAGCAGTAGTCATAGCACGGGAGAACAAAGACGGCTACAAGGATTTGTGTGCATACTTTGTGGCTTCTGAGCCATTAAGTCCGCTGAACGTGCAGAATGCGCTCAAGCAGAAGCTACCGTTTTATATGATTCCAGCATATGTGGTGCCTATGCAGCAGCTTCCCCTTACGGCCAATGGAAAAACGGACCGAAAAGCTTTACCTGAGCCGGACCGACATGACTCTTTACAGACGGATTATGTTGCTCCGAGAACAGATGTGGAAAGGGCGCTGGTCGTGGTATGGCAAGACGTTTTGGGAAGTGATCATATAGGCGTTCGAGATCATTTTTTTCTGCTTGGCGGCGATTCTATTAAGGCCGTTCAGGTTGCCTCACGTCTGCGTCAGCATGGTTATTCCCTTGACATTTCTCTCTTGATGGAGCACCCGTTCATTGAGGATCTCAGCAAGCTTGTGACAACTTTATTCCGCTACACAGACCAGAATTCAATACATG
This sequence comes from Paenibacillus sp. SEL3, assembly GCF_054602585.1. Lineage (NCBI taxonomy): Bacteria > Bacillati > Bacillota > Bacilli > Caryophanales > Paenibacillaceae > Paenibacillus > Paenibacillus sp. SEL3. The sequence goes on from NZ_CM137725.1 coordinate 5,988,540, forward strand.
GAGAGATTCCAATAACATCGATTCAACGGCAGATGCATGAACTGGGTACATTTTACACCTTACGGACGGCAACATCCATGCTATTTGCAGGCAACCCGCATTTCGATGAGGATCTGTTACGGTTTGTGCTGCAAACATTAACTACTCATCACGAGGGATTACGGCTTGGTCAGGCGTCGATCGACGAACCGTCAACCCTTGTATACCGAGATGAAAATGAAGAATGGTTCACACTTGATGTGTTCTCACTTGCAGATGATGACCATCAAGCTAGCAAGCAATTACAGAGCGAATGCTTCCGGATTCAAAACAGTTATGGAATGTTTGAGGGACCCAGAGTACGCGCAGGCTTATTCCGGATGTCGGGCTCCGACCAGTTCTTTCTTTCTGTAGATCCGCTAGTGGCTGATCCTACATCTTGGCGTATCCTGCTTGAGGATTTCACAACTGCCTATGAACAAGCTCTTAACGGGGAACCGATAGTGCTTCCTGACAAAACAGATTCTTACCGCTCCTGGATGCGGTGGCTAGAAGACTATGCAGACAGCAAAAAGCTGGCCAAAGAGAAACTCTACTGGCTGGATAAAGTTAATTTCGATGGCGAATTTATACCGAAGGATCATAAGGCACCTGTACATTCAGAAGCACTTCGTCCAGTAGAGCATTGCATCATACAGCTTTCGGACGAGAAAACAAGCCAGCTGTTAACACGGGCTAACCGAACCTATAATACGGTGACCGCTGAGTTACTGCTTGCTGCATTGGGACTGACTATAGTGGAATGGTCTGGACAGTCTAAGATTGCCATTGGATTTGAGCATTATGATCGGGAGCAACAAACTGTGACTTCGGACAAACCGGACCTTTCAAGAACCGTAGGTCAATTCGGTTCCATATATCCGCTTGTTCTGGATATGGAGCCTGGAGAAGACAGTTCTCTTTTGCTCAGAAACGTAAAGGAGACGGTCCGGCAAGTACCCAACCAGGGTTTAGGATATGGATTACTAAAATATGGAGCTGCATCCTCTGGCAGATCAGAATTTAATGCTCAGTATTACCCGGAAATTGGCTTCCGCTTGATTCATTCTGAACCGGTCAGTTCCTCTCACTTTCATACTTCGCCTATGGATGCTGAATTATGGTCCGGCCAGAATTGTAGCGTTTCTGATTTAGCCTATCCCCTCTATCTGGATGGGCGGCTGAAAGACGGTAAGCTTTCCATCTGCATGCTTTATAACCGTCACGCGTTTGAAGCAGATACTATCCGAATGCTTCAGTTGCGTTTTGAACATCATTTGTCGGGCATTATTCAGCATTGTCTGGACCAATCCAGACGGCAACTAACACCATCGGATGTGGGAGCACGTGGTTTGGATCTAGATGAGTTTGAAGACATGAAGCAGTTTTATGAGAATCTATAACGATTCGTCCGAGGAGGATATCCATGATCAAAGGACTTGAAATTGAAAAAGTGGTCAACTTGACTCCCTTACAGGAAGGAATGCTCGTTCATGCGCTGATGGAACCAGAATCACAGGCTTATTACGAGCAATTACGTATTTCTATTCGGGGAGATCTGGATTGGAATGCCCTGCAAGAAAGCTTTCAGCTGTTGGTTCAGCGTCATGAAACACTGCGCTCGAACATTTATCATAAATCCGCTTCTCGTTCGCGGCTGATTGTCTTTAAGAAGCGAAACACGGCGATTACTTACGAGAATATGACAGAGCTGACCGGAAAGGAGCAAGCCGATGCTATTCGTAGATTTATGGATGTGGACCGTAACACCCATTACGATTTGAGCAGGGATATGCTCATCCGGATGGCTGTACTTCAAACGGATAAAGATGCTTATACGTTACTTGTAAGTTTTCACCATATTATTATGGACGGCTGGTGTCTTGGCATCATAATGGACGAGTTGTTAACGGCCTATGAGGCTTATCGTACAGGCCGTCCCGTTCAATTGCCTGAACCACGACCTTACACCGGGTATGCCGACTGGCTTGAAGAACAGGATCAGGAGGCGGCCAAGGGCTACTGGAGTTCTGAATTACAAGGTTACGAACAAACGGCTGGACTTCCGATGCTAAAAACTCCAGCTACAACTCCTGAAAAAGGCGGCTATCTGCTGCAGGAATATAGAACGACGCTGACGGAAACAGAGACCAGCACTTTGCGGGCGATTGCTGAATGCAATGGGACCACGCTCAGCAGTCTTTTTCTGGCCGCCTGGGGAATTGTACTTGGTCGTTACAACGGAAGCAAAGACGTAGTTTTTGGCACGGTGGTATCTGGCCGCCCGTCGGAATTGGATGAAGTAGAGCGAATTGTCGGATTGTTCATTAATACCATTCCATTACGAATTAGATTAAATGAAGAAAAGAGTTTTGTTGAATTATTGCGCGATGTCCAGAGAGCCTCTGTCCAAGGAAGGAGGAACGGATACTGTTCACTTGCTGAAATCCAGTCGCAATCTGCACTCAAGCAACGCTTGCTTGATCATATCGTTGTATTCGAGAACTATCCGCTGGAAAACATGATCGGGAGACGGGACTGGCAAGACAAACTCGGATTCATTATTGAGGACGCTCGGTTATTCGAAGAAATACCGTATGACTTTAATATTGAGGTTGAAGATAAGAAGGCAATGAGTTTCATATTGTCCTATAACGGCAAGGTCTATAGCAGTGAAGCGATGAAGCATCTGGCCCATTATTTGAAGCATGTCTTCCTGCAAATTGCCAGTAATGCAGAGGTTTGCCTCCGTGACGTTCGGCTGTTAACAACCGAAGAAGAGGCTAATATGACGAAATTATGGAGCGGACCCGTTGTCCAGTTTCCTGCACTTACTTTTCACGGGATATTCGAAGCGCAGACGGAGCGTACACCAGAACAAGCGGCCGTCATATATGAAGATACGATGCTCACTTACAGACAACTTAATGATAGAGCAGACGCTCTTGCCCATCTTTTGCAGAAGCGTGGAATTACACGGGAGAGTCTGGTCGCTGTCATGGTTGACAGGTCTGTTGAGATGATAGTGGCGGTGCTGGGCATTATGAAAGCCGGAGCTGCCTATGTGCCAGTAGATCCCGTGTATCCAGAAGAACGTATTGAATATATGCTGCGTGACTGCGGAACGACGATTGTGCTTACGCAATCTCACCTGAAGGGCTGGCTGAAAACAATGGATTTTATGGGCGAGGTAGTCGATCTCGCTACCTTGCCACTCCAGTCCGAGATGGATTCGAACAAGCAGTATATCTCCACATATGAGCCCAGCTCTTTGGCGTATGTCATTTATACATCGGGTACCACAGGTAAGCCCAAAGGCGTTATGGTTGAACATCAACAATATGTCAACACCGCACTCGGTTACAGACACAGCCAAGGATTTAAAGATTTCCCTATTAAGCTACTGCAAATTGCCAGCATGTCGTTTGATGTGTTTGCATGCGATTTGGCCAAGGTATTTGTCAATGGAGGTACCTTGGTCATTTGTCCTGAAAACGTGAGAAATGATCCAGCTGCCTTGGCTACACTGTTGGAGCAGCAGGAGATTACTACGTTTGAGACGCCGCCTGTGCTTTTAGCTCTGCTATTGAATTACATCTATGAGCATGGTACAAATATCAGTTCTCTAAAGCTTCTTACTACTGGAGCAGATAGCTTGGCTGTTGCTGATTACCGTAAGATGTTGACCCGCTTTGGCAGCAAAATGCGGATTATTAATACGTATGGAGTTACCGAAGCCGCAATCGAATCTAGTTTTTATGAGGACGAGCTGGAAAAATTGCCTCTGTCCGGTATTGTCCCTATCGGCAGAGCTCTACCTAATCATAAGTTATATATTGTTGATGACAGGATGCGTCCGGTCCCTGTCGGTGTAACGGGCGAGCTGTGTATTGGTGGAGCTTCTGTAGCGCGGGGATATCTTAATAGGCCGGAGCTTTCGGCTGAGAAATTCGTGTCTGATCCGTTCTTGCCCGGTGGACGCTTGTATCGTACGGGGGATCTGGCACGCTGGCAGCCAGATGGGAATATTGATTTTATCGGGCGAGCTGACTACCAATATAAAATTCGCGGATACCGGATTGAGACTGGAGAAATCGAATCTATTTTGCTCGAAACGGAAGGAGTACGCCAGGCGGTTGTTGTTGATCGACTGGACACAGCGGGACAAAAGTATTTATGTGCCTATGTTGCAGGTGCAGCTGAGAAAGACATGCTGCGGGATAAACTGGCTCGGCAGTTACCAGTCTACATGGTTCCAGCCCAAATCATTGTATTGGAACAGTTGCCATTGACCCATAACGGGAAAATAGACCGATCCAATCTGCCCGAACCGGATGAAATAGCACCGTTGGATACCGTATATGAAGCACCACAGGATGAATTGGAAAAAACAATTGCTTTGATCTGGGAAGAAGTGATCGGTGTTAAACCAATTGGATTACACAACAACTTTTTCGAGCTTGGTGGGGACTCGATTAAAGCATTGCAAATTGCAATCCGCTTAAATGCCAAAGGCCTGAAAATGGAAGTAAAGGACTTATTCCGTTACCCTGAAATTCACCTGATAGCGCCGTTTATAAAAAAAATCACCCGTATCATTCCCCAAGGGATTGTAGAGGGTGAGGTAGAATTGACACCCATTCAACTCGATTTTTTTCAGCATCATCGGAGAGATCGTCACCATTATAATCAGGCGGTCATGCTGCAAAATGATGAAGGATGGAATGAATTATGGCTGAAAAACGCCATGGACAAGCTGGTAGCCCATCACGATGCATTACGGCTCATTTTTGTGGAAGAGGAAAAGGGAGCCTCCGCCTATAACAGGGGAGTGAACGAAGGTGAGTTCTTTACATTAACGAGCTATGATTTGACACAATCAAGCCAGCCTGAAGAAGAAATTCGACACATTGGTGATGAGCTGCAAAGCAGTTTGGATCTGCAACGAGGTCCTCTCATACGTTTGGCCTTATTCCATTTATCCGGTGAAGATCATCTGATGATCGTTATCCACCATCTTATTGTAGACGGTGTGTCATGGAGAATTTTACTGGAAGATTTGGGTACAGCCTATGATCAGGTAGCTCGGGGTGAGATGCCGAATCTGCCTGCCAAGACTGATGCTTACAAAGAGTGGGCTTCAGGACTGACTACTTACGCCGAAAGCGTACAGGTACGCCAAGAAATCAGCTACTGGAACCATGTAGATTCACGCAGGATGCGTCGATTGCCAAGGGATCATGAAATCGCGGTTAGCCTGATACAAGATCGACGCCTAGTGGAGGTGATACTCGGCAGGGATGAGACGGAAAAGCTGTTGAAGCATGTACATCATGCCTATCATACGGAAATGAATGATCTGTTGCTTACAGCCTTAGGTCTGGCTTTTTATGAATGGAGCGGTTATAACGAAATCCCGATTTTGCTGGAGGGGCACGGCAGGGAGGAGATCATTAAAGATTTGGACATCTCTCGTACAGTCGGCTGGTTTACCTCTCTGTATCCTTTTGTAATCGAGATCAACAGACCTGAGAACTTGGCCTATCAGATCAAAATGGTTAAAGATAAGCTGCGGCGGGTGCCTAATAAGGGCATCGGTTATGGTATTTTACGTTATTTGACCAAGGACCAGACTAATGCGGCTTCTCTGGTCGCAGCACCATTCCCGGAAATTAGCTTCAATTATTTGGGACAATTCGACGAAGAAAACAGCGCAGACATGCCTTGGCGTATTTCCAGATTAGCAGACTTAGCCAATGGTGAGAGAAGCCCGCGTGCGGAAAAGACGAATACATTTGACATTAACGGCATGATCACGAACGGAATCCTTCGGTTTGGATTTGAATATAACGGGCTTGAATATGGTGCAGCAACGGTAGAGCGATTAACGATCGGCTTTAAAAAACATCTATTAAATCTTATCCATCATTGTTGCACTAAGGATCAGGCGGAGCGCAGCCCTACGGATTTTACCTATAATCAATTGTCTATGGGGCAATTTGAACACATATCAAGCCGATTATCGGATAAGCTGGGAAATCTGTTGAAATAAAGAATATCCGCAAGTGGAAACTCAAATTCTGCATGGATAAAGGAAAGGTGAACGATTTGGCACAGGTAAATATTAAAGATATCTATCCGCTGTCCCCGATGCAGGAGGGAATGTTGTTTCATTCCATCCTCGACGCAAAATCAGAAGCTTACTTTGAGCAGACCGTTATTACCTTTAATGAAGTGCTGGATGTTCATCTGGTTCAGCAAAGCTTGCAGCAGCTCATGAACCGATATGACATATTCCGTACCATTTTTATGTATAAAGAAACAGAACGTCCGCTTCAAATTGTCCTGGAAGAACGTGATGCGTTGCCTGTTCATTTCGAGAATATCAGTGCTTTTCCCGCAGCTGAGAAAAGGGAGCATTTTACGGCCTTTTTAAAGGCAGAGCGCCAAGCTGGTTTCGATTTGGAAAAAGATGTTCCGATTCGGCTTGCCCTGTTTGAATGGGATGATGAGTCTTCCAGACTTGTCTGGAGTGTTCATCACATTATAATGGATGGTTGGTGCATGGGAACGGTGGCCCAGGAATTTTTTACTATGTATACTTCCCTTCGGTCTGGAGTGCCTGCGCAATTGGATACGGTATATCCGTACAGCAGTTTTATTCAGTGGCTGGAGCAACAGGACAAGGAAGAAGCGACAGCCTATTGGCAGGGGTATTTAAATGGGCTGGAAAATGAAACGATTTTACCGGGCTATAACCGTCCATTGAATCCAATCTTCGAGGCAGACCGTTACACATGCAAGCTGGGAAAAGAACTAACTCAAGGAATGGAGAGAATATCTAAACACTACCACACGACAGTCAGCACTGTATTTCAAACGGTATGGGGATTATTGCTTCAAATGTACAACAACAGCCGGGATGTTGTGTTCGGGTCTGTAGTATCCGGCAGACCAGATGAAGTTCCGGGAATTGAAAATATGGTTGGATTGTTCATTAACACAATACCAACACGCATAACCAGTTATGCGGACCAGAGTTTTTCGAATCTGCTTATATCTGTGCAGAACTCCCACATCGAGTCTGCTCAGTACTCTTATTCTTCCCTAGCAGATATTCAGAATCACACGGATTTGAAACAAAATTTAGTCCGTCATATTGTTGTTTTTGAGAACTATCCTTATTCAGAGGAGCTTATTCATGCGGAAAAAGGGCCTGATACACTTCAGGTTACCGACGTAGAGGATATTGTACAGACCAACTATGATTTTAATGTGATTGTCGTTCCTGGATCACAGTATGAAGTTACATTTAGTTACAATCGTCTGGTTTACGATGAAAATTGGATTAAGCTAATTGCAGCTCATCTTAAACGGGGACTGGAGCAGATTGTTCAACAGCCGGATCTACTGATTTCCGATTTGGAATTTCTGACGACAGAAGAGAAAAGTCAGGTTTTATCCGAATTTAGCGGAGTACAGATCTCATATCCTTCTAGTGATACCATCCATCTTTGTTTTGAAAAACAAGTAGAAAAGACACCGAAGACAACAGCAGTTGTCTGTGAGAACTCCAGTCTGACTTATGCTGAGCTGAATGAACGTGCTAACCGATTGGCTCGTACCCTGCGTAGTTACGGCACCACAACTGATCGGCTGGTTGGACTCATGACTGATCGTTCTATAGATATGGTGGTCGGCATCCTCGCTATTCTTAAAGCAGGAGGGGCATATGTACCCATTGATCCGTCATATCCAGAGGAACGTATCCGTTATATATTGGATGATTCCGGTGCAGACCTGCTTTTGACGCAAAGCCATCTTGTGGAAAAGGTCAAAGAGGCCGCCTTTGGAGGAAAAGTCCTAGTATTGGATGAAGATCCAACTGTGTATCACATGGAAGGATCAAATCTAGAGGCCGTATCAGGAGCGAATGATTTAGCCTACGTCATATATACTTCAGGTACGACAGGACAGCCTAAAGGTGTAATGCTGGAGCACCATGGATTGTGTAACCTAAAAACGTATTTTGATGAAACATTGCAGATAAGTCCGTCAGATCATGCCCTACTGTTTGCGAGCTACGCATTCGATGCTGCTTGCTGGGAAATATTTCAGGCGCTATTTTGTGGCGCGACACTTTACGTGCCTACTTCGGAAATCATACTGAACTACAACCAGTTTGAACAGTATATGGCGGATCATAAAATTACGGTGGCTGCATTACCTCCTACCTATGCCGTGTATCTAAATCCAGAACGAATGCCGGATCTGCGTATTCTGTTCACCGCTGGTTCGGCTTCCTCGATGGAGCTCGTAACCAAATGGAAGGATCAGGTCACCTATTTTAATGGCTATGGACCGACAGAAAACTCGGTAGCAACGTCCATTTGGCCAGTGTCGGAACACCCCGGAGCAATCGATACCGTTTCCATAGGACGTCCCGTGCCCAACCACCGGGTGTACATGATCGATGCTTTTGGTCATCTTTTACCTGCTGGAATAGCAGGAGAGTTATGTGTATCCGGCCCAGGATTGGCTCGCGGTTATCTGCACCGCCCGGATTTAACGGCTGAACAATTTGTGAACAATCCGTTTGCAGGCGGGGAAGCGGGCTATGAACGCATGTATCGGACAGGTGACCTGGCAAGATGGATGCCGGACGGCAACATTGAGTACCTAGGCCGGATCGACCAGCAGGTCAAAATTCGCGGTTACCGGATTGAACTGGGCGAAGTTGAGGCGGCTATGCTGAAGGCAGATCGCATGCAAGAGGTCATCGTACTGGCACATGCGAATAGCCAAAACCAACACGAGCTGGTTGCCTACTACGTGGCGGAACGCGAAGTGACGGGGAGCAAGCTTCGCAAGCAGCTGAGTGAAGAACTCCCGAATTATATGGTTCCCTCTCACTTTGTTCAGATGGAGCAAATGCCGCTCACACCCAACGGCAAAATCGACCGTAAGGCATTGCCTGCACCAGAACAGATTTCCCGTTCCACGCAGGAATATAGGGCTCCGCGGACAGCAGCGGAGCAGGCTCTGGCTAGTGTATGGGAGGCTGTGCTGGGCGGCGGTCCGGTCGGATTGACGGATCAATTTTTTGATCGGGGCGGGGACTCGATCAAGGCGATTCAGGTATCCTCACGCTTGCTGCAGGCAGGATACAAGCTGGATATCAAAGAGTTGTTTAAGTACCCTGAGGTTGCTGAGCTAGCTACGCACCTGCGTGTGTCGGATACCCAATTAGCTGATCAGGAAGAGGTTAGCGGAGCTGTGCTGCTGACGCCGATTCAGCAGTGGTTTGTGGAGCAAGGACAGCCTGTGCCGGACCACTTTAATCAGGCGGTTATGCTTCACCGGGAGCAGGGATTCGAGGAAGAGCCGCTACGTCAGGCATTGACGCAGTTGGGGGTGTATCATGATGCGTTGCGGATGGTGTTCCGCAAGGCGGAGCAAGGCTGGGAAGCGTGGAACCGCAGAGCGGAGGAAGGGGCGCTGTATGATCTGGAAGTGGCCGATTTCAAAGACGTGCCGATCGGTCCCGTATTGGGTCAAGTTATAGAAGCCCGGGCCAGTACTATTCAGAGTAGCATCCGACTGGATGAAGGACCTCTGCTGAAAGTGGGCCTGTTCCACTGCGCTGATGGGGACCATCTGCTACTGGCTATTCATCATATGGTGGTAGACGGCGTATCGTGGCGGATACTACTGGAGGATTTGTCGAATGCCTATGAGCAGGCTGTACGTGGAGAAGTCATACAGCTCCCGGCCAAAACAGACTCTTTTCGGGTCTGGTCGGAACGGTTGTCAGCCTATGCCGACAGTCCTGAGATGGAAAGTGAGTACGCATACTGGGAGCAATTGAATGAATTGGAAGTATACGAGTCTTTAAGGCTTACAGAATTGCTGGATTCTAAAAAACCATTGACCATAAATAACACAGCTACTTTGAGCTTGAAATTCACGAAAGAAGAGACTGATCAACTGCTAAAGCAGGCCCATCGCGCGTACAACACAGAAGTGAACGATCTGCTGCTGACGGCGCTCGGCATGACGTTAAGCACTTGGACTGGCAGTGAGCAGGTTGCAATTCTTCTGGAAGGCCATGGCCGTGAAGATATCATGAAGGATACGGATATTTCACGAACAGTTGGCTGGTTCACGAGCCAATATCCGGTACTGCTGCGGATTAACGGGAAAGATCATATATCCGGACACATCAAACGGATGAAGGAGATGTTGCGCAGCATTCCACATAAAGGAATTGGGTACGGCATTTGGAGATATCTCAGTCAGAACGTAGTATCTAGAGGGGCATACGCCGAGCCACAGATTAGCTTTAATTATTTGGGCGAATTTGATCAGACGCTGCGGCACAGCGAAACGCGCATGTCACCGTACTCCAGTGGAGCAGATGTTAACGAACAGACGAGAATGCCGTGTTCCCTGGATGTGGGGGGCATTGTAACGGATGAAATGCTTGAGTTGGATATTCGTTATAACACAAAAGTATTACAGGAAGATAATGTAATGAAACTAGCCAGGGGACTCAAGCAGAACGTGCTGGAAGTGATCCGCCACTGTATATCACGGGAGCGTTCTGAATTGACGCCGAGTGATGTGCTGCTTCCGGGTCTAAGCCTGGAAACATTAGACCGGATGGTGGAGCAGATTCAGCCTGACGGAGAGCTTGAGAATATATACCCTATGACGCCGATGCAAAAAGGCATGCTGTTTCACAACATGCTGGATTCCCAGTCGAGCGCCTATGTAGAGCAGTCCACCTTTGAACTGAAGGGAACGCTGGATCTCGCTGCATTCTCTGCCAGTCTGGACTTGCTGGTACAGCGTCATTCAGCACTGCGAACCAACTTCCGGAGCGATTTGCAGGACGAGCCGCTGCAAGTGGTGTACCGGAATAAACGCGGAGAGCTGTACGTAGAGGATATACGTGAGAAGGAGAAGGTGGCGCAGGAGCAATATATCGAGGAATTTGCGCGTCGGGATAAGCAGAAGGGGTTTGATCTGGCAAAGGATACGCTGATGCGGGTATCCATCTTGCGTACATCAGACGATGCATACCATTTTGTATGGAGCTTCCACCACATCATTATGGATGGTTGGTGCTTGTCACTGGTCACCAATGAGGTCTTTGAAGGATATACCGCCCTTACAGAAGGGAAGCCACCGCAATTACCTGTGGTAACACCATATAGCCGATACATCGAATGGCTAGAGGGGCAGAACCGTCAGGAAGCTGCGGAGTATTGGAACGGTTACCTGCAGGGCCATGAGGAGACTACAGTTTTGCCCCAGGCCAAAACAGGGAAAGCGAAGGGATATGAGGCTGAATATCTGGAATTTGATTTAGGTATAGACCTGACGGCGCAACTTCAGCAGCTGGCAAAGCAGGAACAGGTGACGATAAATACGCTGATGCAAACAGCCTGGGGTGTGTTGCTGCAAAAGTATAATCGCACAGAGGATGTTGTTTTCGGTAGTGTGGTATCGGGACGTCCAGCAGACATTGCCGGAGTAGAGCAAATGATCGGACTTTTCATTAATACCATCCCAGTCCGTGTTCAAGGTAAACCAACAACTGCATTTACTGAATTAATGAAGGAAACTCAGCGACAGGCGCTTTCTGCCAATGCCTATGACACGTTCCCGCTGTATGAAATTCAGGCACTGACCGAGCAGAAGCAGGATCTAATCAAGCACATTATGATATTCGAAAATTATCCGGTGGAGCAGCAGGTAGAGCAGCTGGGAAGTGATGGGCAGAATGCATTCACAATTTTAAACGCGGTGGCTACAGAGCAAACCAACTACGATCTGAACGTCGTCGTGATGCCGGGAAAAGGCATAAATATTCGTTTTATGTATAACGCATTGAACTTTGATCAAACCGGCATTGAGCGTCTGCATGGTCATTTTGCTCGTCTGCTGGAGCAAATTTCGTTCAACCCGCATGTTTGCGTTGAAGAACTGGAATTGGTGACAACGGCGGAAAGACAACAGATTACAGGCGAGTTTAACGACACGGCTTCTGTATATCCGCGCAATCAGACGATCCAAAAGCTGTTTGAGGAGCAGGCTGCGCGTACGCCTGATCATATTGCTGTAGCTTTGGGGCATCAATCTCTAACCTATCGGGAACTGAATGAGAAGGCTAACCGAATAGCGCATACACTACAGACTGCTGGAGTGAAGGCCAATGAGCCTGTCGGCATTCTAACGGAGCGTTCGTTGGATATGATTAGCGGAACGTTGGCTATTTTGAAGGCTGGAGGCGCGTATGTGCCGATAGATCCTCAATATCCGGAGGACCGTATCCGCTATATGCTGGAGGACTCGGGAGCCAAACTGCTGCTGACTCAACAAGATTTACTGGAACGTTGCTATTTTGATGGACAGATTGTCAATCTGAATGATGATACGTCCTACAGTCCAGATACTTCCAATTTGGGAATAGATGGATCAGGCGATCATGCTGCTTATGTCATCTATACCTCGGGATCAACAGGCAAGCCTAAGGGCGTCGTTGTTGAGCATCAAAGTGTCGTGCGCTTGGTGCGTAATACGGATTATGTGCCGTTCGATGAATCGATCCGAATGTTGCAGACTTGCGCGTTTGTATTTGATGTGTCTACGTTTGAAATTTGGGGGGCGCTACTGAACGGCGGTGAGCTTGTACTCGTGCATAAGGATAATCTTTTGGACGTAGATAAGCTCAAGGAGACCATACGGGACCATCGCATTACTATGATGTGGCTGACTACACCGCTATTTAATCAGCTTTCGCAGCAGGACAGTAAATTGTTCGGAGATGTGAAGTATTTGCTGGTCGGAGGTGATGTGCTGTCTGCACCGCATATCAACCGGGTGCTGCGTGATAATCCGGACATGAATATCATTAACGGCTATGGACCAACGGAAAATACTACTTTTTCGACGACTTATCATATTAAGGAAGAACAGCTTGATTCTGTGCCGATCGGGCGTCCTATCCGCAATTCGACGGCGTATGTGGTCGATTCGGCGTTTAACCTGCAGCCGATTGGAGCATGGGGTGAGCTGGTTGTTGGCGGAGACGGAGTCGCACGCGGTTACCTGAACCGTCCTGATTTGACGGCTGAGAGATTCCTTGCCAATCCGTGGGTGGACGGAGATCGCCTGTACTGCACGGGAGACCTTGTTCGCTGGCGTGAAGATGGTACATTGGAATACGCTGGACGGATGGATCAACAAGTTAAAATTCGAGGCTACCGAATTGAGCTGGGCGAGGTCGAGTCGGCTATGCTGAAAATAGATCGTATCCAAGAGGTCAGCGTACTGGCCCATGCGACAAACCAAAACCAACACGAACTGGTTGCCTACTACGTGGCAGAACGGGAAGTGACAGGGAGTGAGCTTCGCAAGCAGCTGAGTGAAGAACTCCCGAATTATATGGTTCCCTCGCACTTTGTTCAGATGGAGCGAATGCCGCTCACACCCAACGGCAAAATCGACCGTAAGGCATTGCCGGCACCGGAACAGATTTCCCGTTCTACGCAGGAATATAGTGCTCCACAGACGGCAGAGGAGCAGGTTCTGGCTCGTGTGTGGGAGGCAGTACTGGGCGGCGGTCCGGTCGGACTGACGGATCAATTTTTTGATCGGGGCGGGGATTCGATCAAGGCGATTCAGGTGTCCTCACGCCTGCTGCAGGCAGGATACAAGCTGGATATCAAAGACTTGTTTAAGTACCCTGAGGTTGCCGAGCTAGCTACACACCTGCGTGTGTCGGATACCCAATTAGCTGATCAGGAAGAGGTCGACGGAGTTGTGCTGCTGACGCCGATTCAGCAGTGGTTCGTGGAGCAAGGACAGCCTGTGCCGGACCACTTTAATCAGGCAGTTATGCTTCAGCGGGAGCAAGGATTCGAGGAAGAGTCGCTACGCCAGGCATTGACGCAGTTGGTGGTGCACCATGATGCGTTGCGGATGGTGTTCCGCCAGACGGATCAAGGCTGGAAAGCGTGGAACCGCGGAGTGAAGGAAGGGAAGCTGTATGATCTAGAAGTGGTCGAGTTCAAAGACGTGCCAATCGGTCCCACATTGGGTCAAGCTATAGAAGCCAGTGCCAACACTATTCAGAGTAGCATCCGACTGGATGAAGGACCTTTGCTGAAAGTGGGTCTGTTCCACTGCGCTGATGGGGACCATCTGCTACTGGCTATTCATCATATGGTGGTAGATGGCGTATCGTGGCGGGTACTGTTGGAAGATTTGTCGAATGCCTATGAGCAGGCTGTACGTGGAGAAGTCATACAGCTCCCGGCCAAAACAGACTCCTTCCGGGTGTGGTCGGAGCGGTTGTCAGCCTATGCCGACAGCCCTGAGATGGAAAGTGAGCACGCATACTGGAAGCAAGTGAACGAATCGGCGGCATACGATTCGTCCCAACTTCCAGCGTCCCAAGAGCATAGTGGTAGGTCTATGCAGCAAGACATGGGTATCGTAAATGTGAGGCTTACGAAGGAAGAGACTGATCAACTACTGAAGCAAGCCCACCGCGCGTACAACACAGAAGTGAATGATCTGTTGTTGACGGCACTCGGCAAGACGCTAAGCGCTTGGACTGGCAGTGAGCAGGTTGCGATTCTTCTCGAAGGCCATGGCCGGGAAGATATCATGAAGGATACGGATATATCACGAACGGTCGGCTGGTTTACAAGCCAATACCCAGTGCTACTGCGGATTAACCAGGAAGAAGATATCTCCGGGCACATTAAACGGATGAAGGAGATGCTGCGCAACATTCCACATAAAGGAATTGGATACGGCATCTGGAGATATCTCAGCCAGAATGGACCGTCCGGGGCAACATATGCCGAGCCACAGATAAGCTTTAATTATTTGGGGGAATTTGATCAGACACTGCAGCATAGCGGCATGCATTTTTCTCCATATTCCAGCGGAGCCAGTACTCATGAACTGACCCAAATGTCCTGTGTTATGGACGTGGGAGGACTCGTTACAGATGGCATGCTGGAATTAAGTATTCAATACAACATTAAGGCACTCCAACAAAATGCTGCTGAGCAACTAGCAGAGCAATTCAAGCAGAACGTGCTGGAAGTAGTTCAGCATTGTGCATCTCGGGAGCACTCCGAATTGACGCCGAGTGATGTACTGCTTTCGGGCTTAAGCCTTGAAGAACTGGACCGGATGGTGGAGCACCTTCAGCCTGACGGAGAGCTGGAGAATGTGTACCCCATGACGCCGATGCAAAAAGGCATGCTGTTTCACAACTTGCTGGATTCTGGGTCGAGCGCCTATGTGGAGCAGTCCACCTTTAAACTGAAGGGAACGCTGGATCTCGCTGTATTCGCCGCCAGTCTGGATTTACTGGTGCAGCGTCATTCAGCACTGCGGACCAACTTCCGTAGTGATTTGCAGGACGAGCCCTTGCAATTGGTGTACCGGAATAAACGCGGAGAGCTGTACGTAGAGGATATACGTGAGAAGGAGAAGTCGGCGCAAGAGCAGTATATCGAGGAGTTCACGCGTGGAGATCAGCGGAGGGGCTTTGATCTGGCCAAGGATGCACTGATGCGTGTATCTATCTTGCGTACATCAGATGATTCATACCATTTTGTATGGAGCTTCCACCACATCATCATGGATGGCTGGTGTTTGTCGCTGGTTACCAACGAAGTCTTTGGAGGATATACCGCCCTAGCAGAAGGGAAACAACCGCAATTGCCTGTGGTGACACCATACAGCCGATACATCGAATGGCTGGAGGGGCAGAACCATCAGGAAGCAGCGGAGTATTGGAGCGGTTACCTGTGGGGCTATGAGGAAACGGCAGTCTTGCCGCAGGCCAAAACAGGGAAGACCCAGGGATATGAGGCCGAATATCTGGAATTTGATTTAGGTATAGACCTGACAAGGGCCTTGCTGCAACTAGCAAAGCAAGAACAGGTAACGATAAATACGCTGATGCAAACGGCCTGGGGTGTTTTATTACAAAAGTATAATCGCACAGAGGATGTTGTTTTCGGGAGCGTGGTTTCTGGACGCCCAGCGGACATTGCCGGAGTAGAGCAGATGATTGGACTATTCATTAACACGGTCCCCGTCCGTATTCAAGGCGGACAAGCAACTGCATTTACAGAGCTGATGAAGCAAACTCAGCGACAGGCGCTTGCTTCGGGAACGTACGAAACGTTCCCACTCTATGAGATTCAGGCACAGGCTGAGCAAAAAGTGGAACTGATTAATCATATTATGGTATTTGAGAACTATCCGATGGATGAACAAATTGAGCAATTAGGTGAAAGGGAAGAAGCTGATTTTAAAATAACCGGAGTAGATGCAGTTGAGCAGACGAATTATGATTTTAACATCGTGGTGTTACCGGGAGAGACGCTACGGGTTCATTTTGGTTACAATGCCCAGGTATATGATTACGAAAGGGTAGAACAGATTCAGGGGCATCTACTGCAACTGCTGGAGCAAATCAAGGTGAATCCAGCTGGCCGGATTTGCGAGCTGGATATATTAACCGCGCAAGAACGCGAGCAAATGCTGGGTGCTTGGTGTGACACGACAGCAGCATATCCACGTGAGCAGACGATTCACGGGTTGTTTGAGGAGCAGGTCAAGCAGACACCGGAGCAGGTAGCGGTATATTTTGAAGGAGCGCAGGTAACCTACCATGAATTAAATGAGCGAGCGAACCGTCTGGCGCGTACTTTACGCAGTAACGGTGTGATGGCAGACGGCCTAGTCGGCCTGATGACAGAGCGATCGATTGACATGATTGTCGGCATCATGGGTATTTTGAAGGCAGGGGGCGCCTACATTCCGATCGATCCGACTTATCCGGAGAACCGCATCCGTTATATGCTGGACGATTCAGGTACGGAACTGCTGTTAACGCAGCAGCATTTGGTTGAAAAGGTGGAATTTAGGGGCAAGGTACTGCTGCTGGATGCAGAAATGGGTGAAGGCAGTGCGGATGCAAGTACGGCTGAGGCAAAAGGAAAAGCCATATCTGCATATCACAGGGATGGTTCGAATTTGGAAGCCACATCCGGTCCTCATAACCTAGCGTATGTAATCTATACGTCTGGAACGACAGGCCAGCCTAAGGGAGTCATGCTTGAGCATCATGGTCTCTGCAATCTGCATACGTACTTCAGGGAGACGTTGAGGATCAGCGGCTCGGATCGTGTCGTATCGTTTGCCAGTTATTCCTTTGATGCTTCGATCTGGGAAATGCTTCAGGCGCTCTTCAACGGGGCCACTTTATGCATCCCGACATCAGAAACCATTCTCAACTATGACAAGTTTGAGCAGTATATGGTGGATCATCACATTACAATTGCAACGCTGCCCCCAACTTATGCTATATACTTGAGCCCAGAGCGAATGCCGGAATTACGCATCCTGTTCACGGCCGGATCGGCGACTAGCACTGAACTGGTCAGCAAATGGAGAGACGGTGTGACCTATATTAACGCCTATGGTCCAACGGAAAATTCCATAGCAACGTCTGTCTGGCCTGTACCTGGAGGTCCCAAAGCAGGGGTGTCCATCTCAATCGGACGTCCTGTACCGAATCACCGCGTGTACATGGTCGATGCACATGGACAGCTTTCACCGTCTGGGGTCCCCGGTGAACTGTGCGTATCTGGCCCAGGACTGGCACGCGGTTACTTGAACCGTCCGGAATTAACGACAGACCATTTTGTGACCAATCCGTTTGCAGATGGGGAAGCGGGCTATGAACGCATGTACCGGACAGGCGACCTGGCGAGATGGATGCCGGACGGCAACATTGAGTACCTGGGACGGATCGACCAGCAGGTCAAAATTCGTGGTTACCGGATTGAGCTGGGCGAAGTTGAGGCGGCTATGCTGAAGGCAGATCGCATGCAAGAGGTCATCGTACTGGCACATGCAAATAGCCAAAACCAACACGAACTCGTTGCTTATTATGTAGCGGAACGGGAAGTGACGGGGAGCGAGCTTCGCAAGATGTTAAATGAAGAACTCCTGAATTATATGGTCCCTTCACATTTCATTCAATTGCAGAACGTACCTCTTACACCAAACGGTAAAATTGATCGTAAGGCGCTACCGATGCCAGAAGGTCGTTTGACTGACCATGTTGCACCGCGAACATGGATGGAAATAAAATTGGCAGACATCTGGCAGGATGTACTGGGACTACCACAAGTAGGCATCGACGAAAATTTCTTTGAAATTGGCGGTCATTCGCTGCGGGCAACGACACTGACTTCTAGAGTTCGCAAAGATTTAAACAAACCGATGGATCTGCAAAACATATTTGATGCACCGACGATCGAGCAATTGGCGGCCTTGCTTGAAGAACAGGTTCAAATCACATATGCATCCATACCGGTGGCGGAAGAACGTGACACTTACCCGCTTTCTTTCGCACAGACACGGATGTATGTGCTTCACCAGCTGGATCCGGATGGAATAAGCTATAACACCACATCAGCACTGAGAATAATCGGTCCGATAGATATGAAGCAGGTGGAAGAGGCATTCCATCAATTAATTTCACGTCACGTGGCCCTCCGGACAAGCTTTGAACTGGTAAATGGTGTGCCGATGCAGCGGGTTCACGAAACGATTCACTTTGAGTTGGAATATGCCACAATATCAGAACTGCGGACAGAATCCAATGAACTTATGCTTGAGAATTTAGCAGAAGAACATGCCCGTTCCTTTGTTCGTCCATTTGACTTGAAGATCGCTCCGTTACTACGTGTAAAGCTGGTCAAATTGGGATTGGACGAAGAAGGACAGGAGCCGCAGCACTTATTGATGCTTGATATGCACCATATCGTTTCAGACGGGGTATCCATTGAAATATTGGCTGGTGATTTTGCCCGCTTATATAGCGGTGAAGTATTATCTCCGCTGCGTATTCAATATACAGACTATGCTGTGTGGCAGCATAGCAAAACTCAGCAGGAGCGAATAAAGAGTCAGGGAGAGTACTGGCTGAATAGATTTAGTGGCGATTTGCCTCAACTGGATTTGCCAACTGATTTTGAGCGTCCGGCAATACGATGTACGGAAGGTGACGCTGTTGAATTTGAAATGGGACAGGAATTGACTCAGTGTTTAAAAGAACTGGCGGTGCATACGGATTCTACGCTGTACATGGTACTTATGGCTGCATACACAGCATTGCTGCATTATTACACAGGGCAGGAAGACATCATTGTGGGTACTCCGATTGCAGGTAGACCACATGCTGACCTGGAGCCTATACTCGGTATGTTTGTCGGCACGCTCGCATTACGTAATCATCCTCACGCTGAACAAACGTTTTATAACTGTATTGAGGACGCCAAGACGTGTGCACTGCAAGCATATGCGCATCAGGATTATCCGTTTGAGGAGCTGGTGGAAAAGCTCGACCTGAAACGAGATATGAGCCGTAATCCGTTGTTCGACACGATGTTTGTATTGCAGAATGTGGAGAAAAAGGAAGTGAAGTTGGACAAGTTGTTCTTCCGCTCTTTTGGGATAGAGCAGGTTTCTGCGAAATTCGACCTGACGCTTGAAGTCAGTGAGGAGGAAGCATCTATCCAGCTCCAATTTCTGTATGCTACATCTTTGTTTAAACGGGAAACGGTAGAAAGCATGGCAAGGCATTTTGTACAGTTGGTCAAAACCGTTGTAGCCGATCCGAATACAAAACTGGGCGAAATGACGCTGATTTCGGAAGAAGACAAAGGGATTCTAAAAAAACATAGGGACACCCTAAAGACTTCTCGCTACTGGAGTACTCTGCTCGAAGGTTATGAAGAAGCACCTCAATTGCCATATGCCAATCTGATGGGGCGCAGTCCATATCAGACAGAGCATCTGGAGATTAATTTGGATGTTGAACGAACGGTGGCACTGCAGCGAATTGCACTGAATGAGCAGGTGACGACAAATACGCTGCTGCAGACAGCCTGGGGAATTTTATTGCAAAAGTATAACGGTACAGATGATGTGGCGTTCGCTTGCTCCATATCAAGTCCTTTGACAGATATGTTGGAACCGAGGCATTCAATTGGACTGGGTAACCACACCTTGCCAGTTCGCATTCGAACTGAAGCAGGAGCGAACTTTAGCGGGTTGATGAGAAAAGTGCAGCAGCAAACCGATGAATCTGCGGTATATGGACATTTGCCAATGTCCGAAATAGTTACAACGAAAGTGAAACAGCTGGCACTTTTTAGTCACAGAATGGTTTTTGAAACTACTTTGGAAGAGGCCAATACTGAGCAAGAAAGCTACGATTTAAGCATCATAGTACTTCAGGGAGATACGCTACGAATTGATTTTTCCTACAATGCCCAGGTATTTGATCATCAGAGTGTGTCGCAGATTCAAGGGCATTTACTGCAGGTGCTGGATCAAATTATAGCGAATCCGGATAGTTTAATTGAGACAATGGATCTGTTGACTAAGCAGGAGCGGGAGCACATCATCCAGGTGTGGGGAAATACCACGGCAGAGTACCAGCGTGAACAAACAATTCACGGACTGTTCGAGGAACAGGTTTTGCAGACTTCGGATCAGACAGCGGTATATTTTGAAGGTCAACAATTGACCTACCATGAATTGAACGAGCGCGCAAACCGTCTGGCCCGTACTTTACGCAGCTATGGTGTGAAAGCCGATAGTCTGGTTAGTCTGATGACAGAGCGTTCCGTAGATATGATTGTGGGCATATTGGGAATTTTGAAGGCGGGGGGAGCATATATCCCGATAGATCCAACCTATCCCGAGGAACGCATCCGCTACATGCTGGACGACTCAGGTACGGAACTGTTGTTAACGCAACAGCACCTGACGGAAAAGGCACAGTTTGGAGGCAAGGTGTTGGTGCTTGACGCTGAACAGGACGGAGTTGCTTCCGATAAAAGAAAAGCGGATATACGCGGGGAAATGCTGTCCGTATATCATCAGAACGGTTCGAATCTGGAGGCTGTATCGGGTCCAAACGATCTAGCATATGTCATCTATACGTCCGGGACGACGGGTCAGCCTAAGGGAGTAATGCTTGAGCATCATGGTCTTAGCAATCTTAAAACCTACTTCGAGCAAAAGTTGAGTATTGGCTTGTCCGATCGGGTGGTCATGTTTGCCAGTTATTCGTTTGATACATCATGCTCGGAAATAATCCAGTCCTTACTATGTGGAGCGACATTGTATATACCTTCCTCCGAGACTATTTTGAATTATGAACGTTTCGAGCAGTACATGGCCGCCTGCAGAATTACAATTGCAACGCTGCCGCCAAACTACGCTGTATACCTGAACCCGGATTGCATGCCTGATTTGCGTGTTCTGCTTACAGCAGGATCAGCCTCTACCGCAGAACTGGTGTCCAAATGGAAGGATCGGGTGGATTATTACAATGCGTATGGTCCTTCCGAGAATTCCGTCGCAACGTCTCTTTGGCCAGTATCGGAAGAAAATTCCCAGTTAGGTGGAATCATATCCATCGGTCGGCCAGTATCTAATCACCGCGTGTATATGGTAGACACACACGGAAATCTTTCACCTGCAGGAGTCCCTGGTGAGCTGTGTGTATCCGGCCCGGGGCTGGCACGCGGCTATCTGCACCGTCCAGAGCTGACAAAAGAAAAATTCGTAGCCAATCTGTTTGCAGCAGAGGAAGTTGGCTATGAGCGAATGTACCGTACAGGTGACTTGGCACGATGGTTGCCAGATGGGAACATTGAATATTTGGGTAGGATTGACCATCAGGTCAAAATCCGCGGGTATCGGATTGAACTCGGTGAGATTGAAGCGCAAATTATCAAGGTGGACGGTGTTAAAGAATCTATTGTCATGGCTCGTGCAGATCAGCAGGGAGACTATCATTTGGTCGCTTACTACGTAGCTGAAAAAGAAATCAGCGGCAGTATGATGTTGAATTTGCTGAATGAGAAATTGCCGAACTATATGGTACCGTCGTATTTTATACAACTGCAGAACATGCCGCTGACACCGAACGGAAAAATTGATCGCAAGGCACTATCGGCATTCGAGGAACACGCTGATTTGACTGCAGAATATGCAGCGCCGCGCACAGCCATGGAGGTGAAGTTAGCACAAATCTGGAGAGAGATACTCGACATTCCGTCCGTTGGAATTCATCATAATTTCTTTGCCATTGGCGGACATTCACTTCGTGCGACTGCATTGGCCGCAAAAATTCACAAAGAACTGAATATTGAGTTACCATTGCGTTATGTATTTGACTTTCCAACAATTGAGCAAATGGCGCAGGCTGTTCATGAATTGTCTCCAAATCCATTCGCAGCGATTCCAGTTGCCGAATTGAGAGACAGTTATCCGGCATCTATAACTCAAAATAGACTATACGTTTTGAGCAGCATGAATAACTACAATATGTCTGCCATGCTTTTGATGGAAGGAGAACTGAATTTTTTAAGATTAGAAAGAGCGCTTAAGCAATTAATTCAGCGTCATGATACATTGCGAACCTCTTTTGAATTCGTAGATGATAAATTGGTACAACGGATTCACGACCATGTCGATTTCAATTTGGAGGTTATGCAGGGACATGGTGAGAACGAAGCAAGAGCAATGATGAGACAATTTATCAGACCTTTTGATCTTGGGAAGGCACCGTTACTTCGAGCTGCTCTGTTGCAAGAATCTCCACAGCGCCATTGGTTTATGTTTGACATGCATCATGTGATTTCAGATGGTGTATCCATGAGTTTATTGCTGAACGAGCTGCCCGCACTGTATGAAGAAAAAACGTTGCCGGCCTTGCGAATTCAATACAAGGATTATGCGGTATGGCAGCAAGGAGACATTGGTAGCTCATGGATGGAAAAACAAGAAGAATACTGGCTCAAGCAAATGAGCGGCGACATTCCGATTTTGGGTATCCCAGTCGACTTTGAAAGACCTGCAACACGTAGCACTTCGGGCAGCACCGTTTCCTTTGCAATTTCACCTCAGAACGTGGACAGTTTGAAACAAATCAGTTTGCAGGCGGGAGCTACCTTATTCATGGTATTACTTGCGGCCTACAAGACCCTATTGTTCAAGTACAGCGGTCAGGAGGATATCGTTGTTGGAACACCTATTGCAGGTAGACAGCATCACGATTTGCAGCCTGTCGTCGGCATGTTTGTCAACACGCTTGCATTGCGGAGCTTTCCTGAAGGGGACAAGTCATTTTACGAATATGTTCAGGAAGTAAAGGACCAGGTGCTTGATGCCTTTGAGCATCAGGATTATCCGTTTGAATTGCTGGTGGAGAAGCTGAATGTACAAAGGGACCTGAGCCGAAATCCGTTATTCGACACTCTTTTTGAGCTAGATAACATGGACTCTGGTACGACGGAATTCCAAGACTTGCAGGTTACTCTGTGCCCAGGCGAACAGAATATGGCAAAATTCGATTTGACACTTACGGCCATGGAAAGCTCTGAAGGTTTGGTTTTCAGCTTCACATATGCCGACAGCCTGTACAAGAGAAGCACGATTAAACGAATGGCCGATCACTTCATCCAGTTGATTAAAGCTGTTGTAGATGAACCACAGACAAAGCTATCTGAAATTGAGATCATTACGCCACAGGAAATCGAAATGATATTGGATGTTTGGGGAAATACCACGGTGAATTACCCATGTGAAAAAACCATTCATCAATTATTCGAAGAACAGGTAGAGAAGACTCCAGATCAAGTAGCTGTAGTTTTTGGTGGTAGCCAGATCACATATAACGAATTAAATGTGCGTGCAAACCAGTTGGCTCGCGTGCTAAGAGCAGAAGGAGTTCAGGCGGATCAATTGGTCGGAATGATTATGGAGCGCTCTATCGAAATGATTGTAGGGATTTTTGGTATTTTAAAAGCTGGTGGGGGATATGTACCTATCGACCCTGAGTTTCCGCAGGAACGTATGCTCTATATGTTACAAGACAGCCATATTAAGCTTATGGTTGCCATGCCAGAAATGGCCGCGAAGGTACCGTCGGATGTGCTGGTCATTTCACCTGATAGTCACAGGCTATCCGCAGAAGACTGTTCCAACTTGGCTGAAGTTTGTGACCCTGGCCATTTGGCTTATGTGATGTATACCTCAGGTACGACGGGCAAACCCAAAGGAGTGATGATTCAACACTCTAATGTCGTGAATATGACAACCGCATTTAGAGAACAAGTATATAAGAAGTACAAATCGCCAATGCGGATGGCATGGCTATCGCCGTATGTATTTGATGCATCAGTGAAACAAATTTTCCCATGCCTGCTTCTCGGGCATGCGCTTCACGTGGTGCCGAGAGAGATTAGCACCAATGGTCATCGTTTGGCTGACTATTTCAGATCCCAACGGATTGATTTTACTGATGGTACACCGGCACACATGCATATGTTGACGGAAATGCAAGACTCCGTTGCAGACCTGAATGTACAGCATTTTATTTTTGGAGCAGAGGCGCTGCCCGGTCATCTCGTTAAAACATTTTTGAGCACCCGACCCGGATATCGTCCGCAAATAACTAATGTTTATGGTCCTACCGAATGCTGTGTAGACACAACTGCATACGACATTGACGGGGAAACGATGACAGCTTGGACACATACGGTGCCGATTGGCAAGCCAATGGCTAACCAGCACGTATATATTATGGATATGAATCGAAAGTTGGTTCCGATAGGAATTGCAGGCGAGATCTACATCGGTGGTGATGGAGTAGGGCGAGGTTATATGGGAAATCGTGAGCTGACTGATGAGAAATTTATAGCAGACCCCTTCAAACCAGGAAAACGTATGTACCGCACAGGAGATTTGGCGCGATGGATGGCAGACGGAAATATTGAATATTTAGGCAGGACGGATCATCAGGTAAAAATTCGGGGTTACCGAATTGAACTTGGAGAAGTGGAAGCGCAAATAATGAACCTGCCTGCGATCCGTAAAGCGGTGGTTATTGCTCGTGAGAATGAATCAGGACAAAAAGATTTATGTGCTTATTTTGTGGCTGATAGCGATCTGACCATTCAGGAACTTAAAACAGCGTTGGTTCCAAATCTTCCGATGTACATGCTGCCAAGCTATTTTGTTCAATTGGAGAAGATGCCGTTGACGACTAACGGAAAAATTGATCGTAAATCGCTTCCTGCGCCGGACGGAGACATTCAAACAGGTGTTGAATATGCAGCCCCGCGAAACGGCATGGAACAGCATATGGTAGATATTTGGAAGCGAAATCTGGGTGTCAGTATGGTTGGCATTGATGATAACTATTTTGATTTAGGCGGACACTCCCTGAAAGCCATTCAATTGGTTTCACAGGCTCAGGCTGTTGGCATTGAAATAGGGATTAATCAGGTGTTTCAATATCAGACTATTCGCCAAATATCAGAGTATTTGCGAGCAGGCACTTCGATGTCGGGTATGTTAACACGTGATATTGCCGAGGCAATCGACATCATCGAAGAGGCTTATGACGTACATGCTCATTTCCAATCAACAGCTGTTGAAGGGCGAGATCAATTAACGTTGCACATAGATCCTTTCGATTCTATACAAGCAGAGGCCCTGAAGAAAGTCATTTTGGCACGCCTTCATCCTAACCTTCATCCACATCATTTGCTTCCTTTTGAAGCAGCTGCTCAAGTACCTGACTGTGAAAAGCTATACACAGATACGATGGTAGACGATGAAGCTGTGAAGCGGCATGCTGAGGAGTGGCTGGAACATCTGCTGCGGATGAATGACCAATGGAACAGCACGATGCTGGCAGGAGAGCCTTTACAACGCTATGCGCTTGCTCCCGCTCAGCATTATCATTTGGAGCATCCGCAATCCTCAGGAGGTGTCATTCCTTTTGATAGTTACCTGCTGGATGTAGAACGGTTATCTGCAATCATGCAACGCCTGATAGAGCGGCATGAACTCTTTAGAAGTGTGTTGGTCCAAACGGATGTCGGATGGGAATGGGAAATGTTGTCCATGAAGGAGCGCATGGATATTCCAATGATAGATTTATCGAACTACGGTGCAGAGATGCAAAATCGTATACTCTCACATATACTGCCTGCATTCTTTATGAACCCTTATGAAACAACCGGAAACTTGTTATATCGTATTGCGCTTGTTCGCCTCAATTTACGGGATCATTTGCTGTTGCTCCCTTGCTCACATCTCATCTATGATGGCATGAGCGGTGAGGTCGTTAAGAGTGAGTTGTACCGTGCATATGATGACATGAGCAATGTAAAAGGGCAACTAGCAGGAAGCTACCGTGATTATGTGAGTCAGGTTCGCAAAGGACCTCAGGGCATGGGCGATCAAGAGATTGTCGACAAATTTCGCTTGTCCGCATTTGCTGCTGCTTCGGATGCTGTAGTTCTCGCAATTGATGAGCGCAACCATACAACGGGTACAGATGTGACAGTAGAACTTGCAAATTGGAATGACTCCAACGCGGTCGGACACATGTGGGACTTGGCTATATGCCTGGCTAACCGCTTTTTCCGCAGATATTTGCAAGTGGACGAGATGCCTATTCTTCTCACTAATTATGGCCGGGCATACGAGGACAAGCAGTATTTTGATATTATAGGTGAATTTATAGACCAAATCCCTGTACTGCTTACAGATGCGGGTGAACATGGGCATGAGATCAGAAATAGTATGCAGTTGGCCGTATCGCATAATTTGAATTTTCTAAATCTCATATACAATGATGAAATGGCATCGTTGTATCCGCAGTCTAACCAGTATCTGAAGCATAGCCTGAATAAGCTACCTATTGTGTTCAATTACCTTGGAGAAGCGTCGGATAAATATCAGCTGTTTAAAAATATCGAGCCAGAAGAGAGGGACATCTATCGGGATTCAATCATTTTCTTTACTGTTCAGCATGTGGAGAACGTATTGCAAATCTCGTTAGAACTTCCTTTTGAAGAAAATCCAGAAACCGTTAAAGCGATGCTGGAAACAGAGCTAGCGAACTTACTAGTAACAGACGGAGATGGGATAATGTCCACCTGATTTTCACTTTAGGCATTAAAAACAAGCTCCGAGTTCAAAATAGGGAAACTGCCCAAAGCTTTCAGATGGCTTTGGGGCAATCTAAACAAACCACAAAAGCCGCAAGTCTCCAATAACCCCGGAGATTTACGGCTTTTGTGGTTTGAATTATGAACTTGGTGAACCTATGACTCATGCAATTGCGCTGACTTCTGGTGCCGCCGACTTATGAATACCAAAGACAATGCAATTACCGTGAGGATAATCCCAAGCATTTGAAATCCCTTGAAGCTAAATGTACCTCCCATTACGATAGCTATCAATAATGAAGAGATAATGGTTCCCAGATATCTTGATGTGCTAAATAATCCGGATGCTACACCGATTATTTCTTTTGGAGAACTTTGGAACAGGGCTGCTTGCATACCTACATTGTTCAAACCATTGCTAATACCGAATGCAGCTAGAGCCAAACACACGCTGATAACCGGTGAATTTGGATTCAATGTCACGAGCCACACTGACCCCAATGTCATCAGAATTGCGGATACCAGCAATGCCGGTCTGGGTCCTGATTTATCGATCCATTGTCCTGCAATGGGAGAAGTAATTAGCGAGCACAAGCCTAAGCTTAGCATGAGAATGCCTGTTTGGAACTCGCTGACATGACGTACCATTTGCAAGTAGGACGGAAGCCCGAAAAAGAGCGAGTAATATAGTACGTTAACGAGCATGAATTCGACATTAATCCAAATCATCGCAGGGTAACTGGCGAATGTGCGTAAAGGAATGAAGGGTGATGTCGCTTTTAACTCATGTCGTACGAATGCCCCCAGCGCAACGAAGCCTATCAGCCCGACAATGACATTTCCTAATGAAATATGCCCAGATGATTTTGCCGAGAGTAACCCAACGAGCAGGGCAACCAGACCCAATGTGAAGAGCAGAATCCCTGTTGCATCAATCAAATCAAACCATTTACGAAAAGACATGTTGCGTGCTACGGATGTTGGCAGTTCGTCCTTAGGAATATTCCTCCAAGCCAATACAAAGCTGGCCACCACAAACGGAATATTGATGAAAAAGATAGCAGGCCAATTCCACCAATGAATCAACACCCCGCCAATAAAGGGGCCAATTGCTGCTGCTCCAGATAGGAATATGGACAAAACAGACAACGCAGTTGCTTGTTTCTCTGTAATATGAATTCGAACAATAGCCATTCCAACTCCAACCATCATGCTTGTTCCGATGGATTGCACAATGCGGAACATGATGAGCCACCCGAAATTTAGTGATAATGGAGCTAATAATGATGCAATGAAGGCTACAACAAGCCCGGTAAGGAATATCTTCCTACGACCAAATAAATCGCTGGCCTTACCCATGACAGGTTGAGCGATGCTACTTGCAATGTAGAAAGAAAAAATAATCCAGGAAACACCTGTAAAGTCAAGATGGAACACATTTTGTAGACTTGGAATAGCAACTGAAACCATCGAAGAATTTAATGGGTTCAATAGTATCCCTAGACCAACTGAAATCATTAACCACCAGCTGCGAACGCTCATTTCTGGTCCCCCCATAGCGAATTAATGTCATCGTACTTGTAATCGATTATTTATTCCAACGCATTTGATGTTATAATCTCATTGACTTGAGGGAATGAATGGAGGGCATAATGGAACTTCTTCAACTGCAATATTTTCTGACGGTAGCTCGTTTGGAACATGTGACCGAAGCTGCACGAAGTCTGCACGTTACTCAATCGTCGCTGAGCAAAACGATTCAGCGTCTGGAGGAAGATCTGGGGGTTCCTCTATTCGATCGAACAGGGAGGAAACTGCGATTGAATGAGTTCGGAAGCAGATTCCTTCACCGTGCAGAGAGGGCTTTATTTGAATTGGAGCAGGGGAAGCAGGAGCTTAGTGATTTATCCAGCCCGGAACATGGCACTCTCGAATTGGCGGTGACCACCGCTAGCACATTACCCAATATCCTGCGAGAGTTTCGGAAAAAGCGACCCTATATTCAATTTCATGTGCAAATGCTGACTACGCAGGAAATGGTAACGCTTCTTCATAGAGGCGAGGTCGATTTTTGCTTGTCCTCACCTCCAATAGAGGGAGATGACATCGAATGCCAAATCGTGTTTATCGACCCAATCCTTGTAGCTGTTCCAAAGGGGCATCGGTTGGCAGATCGAAGCAGTGTAACGTTGAAAGATCTAAGGGATGAATGGTTTGTCGGTGTAAAGAGAGGCTACGGTACTCGCGATTTAGTGGACTCTGTATGCAAATCGGAAGGTTTCGTACCTAAATATGTGTATGAGGGGGATGAACCTGCAAGGCTTAGTACGCTTGTGGAAGCTGAAATTGGCATAGCCTTCATACCAAGCACGGCAAGGAATTCACGGGAACATCTTAAATATCTCCAAGTAGAAAATCACGAATTGGTACGGGAGATCGCTTTATTATGGCACAGAAGTCGGTATATTTCGCGGGCTGCTCTGGAATTCCGTGAGGTAGTTGTAGAATATTTCGGAGCGATATCCAAACAGACAATATAATCCCATAATATAAGCGAAATAAAAAATACATTAACAGAAGCGGTAGCGTAGGACATGTTAATCAAACGTCCTAAGCGGCCGCTTATTCTTTATTCAACTACAAAATTTGTGTTTTCGATTTGTACGCTGCCTACACACCTGCCTAGCTATTAAAGGAGTTCTTGCATTGACTAACCCATCCTTCTTAGCTGACGAAACTGCTCCGGTGTGATACCTGTTTGCTCCCGAAACCTCTTGATAAAATAGCTGCTTTGATGAAAACCAGATTCCAGTGCAATCTGCTTTACAGTGAGTGCCGTGGATACAAGGAGCTGTTTAGCCAGCGTTATTCGGCATTGGAGTAAATATTGAGCTGGGGTACTGCCCATGATCTGATGGAAGAGCCGGCTAAAATGAAAGGAGCTATAACCTGACGTCGCAGCCATTGTCTTCAAATCGAGCATGTTCTGACATTGCATACGAATATATTCCGCCGTATGACGAATCCTCTCATGGACGGTGCCGCCGGGAGAGGTCCCGAAAATTTGGTTGGAATGGTGGACGATCTCCAGAAGAATTTCATAAAGCAGGGAAGAGATCCGTACATCATAGTCGTGACGGTAAGCTTGGGCAAGTTGCAACATTTCTTCCATCAGCGGTTTTAAACGTTCTGGCCGGTGGAGCGAGAACAGATACGGTTCGTGCATGCTTCGGCCTTGTAATAGCGAATCTACATCTTGCCCGTCAAAATGAATCCATCGGACATCCCAGGGATCCTCGGGTTTAGTTCGATATTGCTGTGTCGTATGCTTGCCGAAAAGAAAGCCCATGCCAGGAGTAAGCTCGATTTCCTTCCCATCATGCACAATAGCGCCTTTGCCTGCAAAAATGATATGTAAATTGTATTCTATCAGTAATCCTGCATTCCTTCGCTCCCCATGATTGGGGAAATTCTTGTAATGCCCTAACGATTCGGGAAACAGTATACCTTTATTTAGAATGGGTGAAGGAAGATAACAATCTATTTTAATCATGTATCCATCTCCTTGAGTAAGTTAGCAAAAAAGTAATTCATTTAGCAAAATCGAGTTATTCTAATCCTTTTATTCCTATATTACAATAGATACAATTATAAGAGAATCACATTTTTGTACTATCACTTCTACTGAAGGAGAATTGGAGCATGCCGAAATCCTTATCTTTAGATCGCTTTCATTTGGGAGCTTGTTATTATCCTGAACACTGGGACGAATCGTTGTGGTCGGACGATCTCATAAGAATGAAGGAACTGGGCTTCAGCATCATTCGGATTGGAGAATTTGCTTGGTCGATCTTCGAGCCGGAGGAAGGAAAGTTCGAATTCACGCTGTTTGACCGTTTCTTGGAGCAGGCAGACGCGAACGGGATTCAAGTGATCATGGGCACACCAACAGCTACGCCACCAGCATGGCTTACTTATAAGTATCCCGAGGTGCTGAACGTATCCATGGAGGGGGTCACGTTCCAACATGGTCAGCGTCGGCATTATAACTACAGTAGTCCCATTTATTTAGAGCTTTGCGCACGTATTACAAGAGCGATGGCACAACATTACAAAGATCATCCGGCCATCATTGGGTGGCAAATTGATAATGAGCTGAACTGCGAGATAAACGTCTTCTATGCCGAGGCAGATCATCAGGCTTTCCGGCGCTGGCTAGAGGCAAAATACGGT
Organism: Paenibacillus sp. SEL3; assembly: GCF_054602585.1. NCBI lineage: Bacteria > Bacillati > Bacillota > Bacilli > Caryophanales > Paenibacillaceae > Paenibacillus > Paenibacillus sp. SEL3. The sequence goes on from NZ_CM137725.1 coordinate 6,019,886, forward strand.
ACATTGGAGCAGCTCAACAAGGCCTGGGGTGCTGTATTCTGGAATCAAACTTATGACAGCTGGAAGCAGGTTCATCTAACTCGTCCAACCGTATCCGGGTCAACAAATCCTCATCAGGCTTTGGACGAGAAACGATTTATATCCGATAACACCATTTCGTTTGCCAAGCTACAAGTGGACATACTTCGGTCAGTGGCGCCTAATCAGTGGGTGACAACCAACGGTGTGTTCGGGCATTTGGATAGCCATAGGATGACGGATCAACTACTTGATTTTTTCTCGTACGATTCTTACCCTCAATTCAGTACCATTTATCCGGACCAAGGGGAGAAGCCATTGCTGGATCGCAAGTGGGGGCTTTCTTTAAGTAACGTCAGAGGGATGTCACCAAATTTCTGCGTGATGGAGCAGCAATCCGGTCCGGGAGGATGGGTGAACAGGATGGAGATGCCATCCCCGCGTCCGGGGCAGATGCGATTGTGGACCTACCAAAGCATTGCTCACGGGGCAGACATGATTTTGTATTTCCGCTGGAGAACGGCAACGTTTGGTACAGAAATGTACTGGCATGGAATTAATGATTATCACAATCAGCCGAATCGTCGGGTCGCAGAAGCAGGCCGCGTCGGAAAGGAGCTGCAAAAGGTTGGAGGACGGATTCTTGGCAAACGCTACGTGGCAGAAGTTGCTCTACTTCGCGATTATGATAACGAGTGGGATGGCGAGTTGGATAAATGGTATGGTCCCTTGACAAAGCAAAGTGAGCTCGGCTGGTACAAGGCACTGCAGTATGGACATATACCTTCGGATATGGTTACAATCCGTCCGGGTATGGAATCAGAGCAGCTGCGGGAACTGGGAAATTACAAGGTGTTGGTATACACGCATCCGGCGATCCTAAGAGACAGTACAGCAGCTATGTTGCAGAAGTATGTAGAGGATGGGGGCATCCTGATCTTCGGTTGCCGCACCGGTTATAAGAACGAGTTTGGTCACTGCCGTATGCAGCTACTCCCAGGGCCTGCAGCCGAAATGAGTGGCGTTCATGTAGAGGACTTTACGATGGTAAATGGGACGGCATCACCTGTATCGGTGCGGTTTAAGGAACAAGCCCTTGATTTTTGGGCTCCAGACTTCAACGACATTTTGAATGTTCATGCTGATACGGTAGAAGTACTTGCAGAGTACGCATCAAGCTACTATGAAGGAAAACCGGCCTTGACCGTCAATCGTGTTGGCGAGGGACTGGTCTACTATTGGGGCGCAGCTTTTGACTTACCGATAGCGGCTGAGCTTCTAAGACAGCTGCCGGTGGCATCTCCGCTTGCGGGGTGGTGCCAAGCTCCTTCGACGGTAGAAGTTGCTATTCGTGCGGATGTACAAGAAGAGCTGGTATTTCTATTGAATTACAGCGGAGAAACGGCTCAGGTTAAACTGAGTGTGGAGACGGAAGATCTCCTTTCCGGTAGCAAGCTTACGGGTACCGTACCATTGGAACCGTATGGAGTATGGGTATTAAAGAAAGTTTAAAATAAAAAGAGCATCAGCCGCTGATCTTAATCCGAAGATCAGTGGCTTTTTATTGTATTAAGCAAGGGAATAACATGTTGTTTTTGTGTACAAGGTTCGGCTCAATAATCGCTGTCTTTCCTATGGGTTCTTGAACCAGAGAAATCGAACATGATCGGTATTTAATACAAAATTAATATTTTAATACAAAATTAATAATTTAATACAATATTATTGACGCTTTTTATATTGGTGTGATGTGAAAGGCATGCTCGTCTGGTCGGAAATGGCGTCGACCTTTGAGTTCAATGATCAGGCGGTTAGCCGCTTTACGAAGGAATGGCTGGAAATCGTACCGCAGCAGTACAATCATCCAAGTATCATAACTTGGGTCCCGTTCAATGAATCGTGGGGCATATCGACCATTGAACATGATGTAAGGCAGCAGCAGTTCACGCAAACCATTTATCATCTGACGAAGACGATTGATCCGTATCGTCCGGTGGTTACCAATGACGGATGGGAGCATAGGGTCTCGGATATTTTTAACTCTTCATGATTATGTGGAAACGGGCGAAGAGTTTTTGGGGCGATATCAGGAAAAGGAAAGCATCGTAAACAACAGCATTTCCTTTATTCAGTCGAAGCTTCTATCGAACGTTTCCGTGCAATCACCGGAGCAATTAAAGCGACCCCCCTATCTCTCGGGCTATTGCTATACACAGGTAACCGATGTACAGCAGGAAGTCAATGTTGACGGAAGACCGAAAACCGAAGGTTCCGCTTGAAGTGATTCGGGAAATAAATCTGGCTTGAAGCGATAATTAAGATAATAGAATTTGCAGAACGGCTGTATGCTGTCTCTTCCGTTGGAGAATAAGGAATACGGCATCTTCAGCATACTTTTCGCATATAGGCTTTTTAGTAGAAAACTGGATTTAACTATTTTGATTTTTTGTTCCCCACTCACATAATCCTTCCAAAACAGGTAATAGCGTTTCTGCTTTATCTGTGAGACTGTACTCGACTTTAGGAGGAATTTGAGGATATTCTTTTCGATTTACCAGACCATCCGCTTCCAATTCTTTTAGTTGTGAACTCAATGTTTTATAAGTAATAGCCCCTATCTGTCTTTTCAGATCATTAAAGCGAACGGTCCGGTTTTCGGCTAGGAGATAAATAATAACCATTTTCCATTTACCACCAATCAATGAAACTGTATAACCAAAAGGTGTATCTTGAATATTTTTAACTTTACCTTTAAATTCAGCCATACTCATGGTTACAATATCCTTTCGGGTAGTACCTATCAAAATAGTGCGTACTACGTTTTTATTTGTGTTCAGTTTATACTAACCTTACTTTTGAAGTAAAGGAGAGAATAACATGACTAAAAAAACAATACGCCTGTTAATGCCACAATGGCAAGGGGGAAACAATCCTAATTACTCTTTTGGAGCCGAACTGCTTGCTTGGCTAGCTCCGGATAATGATCAACCCCTTATTCATGTTCCAGTTCAAGCTTATGATGGAACTCCACTTGAAAACGAAAACGGTATGAATGGGAGAACACAGCTACTTGAACAATTAGAGGCTGCTCAGCATATCATTGATGCTCATAAGCCAGATCGCATTGTAATGTTTGGTGGTGACTGCTTAGTGGAACAAGCTCCATTTGCCTATTTAAACGAACGATATGGTGGGGAATTAGGTTTAATTTGGATCGATGCTCACAGTGATTTAGTTAGATATGTAGGCTATGATAACGGACATACATTACCGCTCGGAAATCTGTTGGGAGAAGGAGATGAGGAATTCGCAAAGCATGTGAAAATCCCTCTAAAACCAGAAAATGTTTTTATCGCAGGATTAGCAACTCCTACAGAGCAAGAAATAGAAGTGATTTCAGAAGCGTTTCAAAGACTAGGTATAGCACCAACAGAACCAGATACAGAAGTGATTCAAAGACTAGGGATTAGAACTGCAGAAGCTCAAGAGTTAACAAACAGTACTGAATCTATAAAAGAGTGGATTAAAGAAAGTGGCATTAAGCATCTGGCTATTCACCTTGATTTAGATGTGCTTGACCCAAAAGCATTTCGTTCTTTATTATTCGCCAACCCTGAAGCACCTTATAATTATTCTCCTGCGGGAACAATGCAAATGCCCCAACTACTTAATCTGATTAGAGAACTATCTGAAGAAACAGATGTAGTTGGCTTAGGTATAACGGAGCATATGCCGTGGGATTCTATTAATTTAAAAAATCTGCTTGGAGAGATACCTATATTAAATAACTAAGTTCATACACGGATTATAAGAGAACAATGATCTGCTTACAGTTTGTCTGGTTCTACTCCGCTTGTACTTTTCGGAAGCTGCACATTAGGCGAATATCCCCTATAATGGATCTTAAAACTAATTACAGAAGCGTCTTATTATGTAAAAGTACGTTGAAATCGGTTACCCAATAAAGTCGCCATTTTGGCGGCTTTTTTGTTTTGGATAAAATTTATAGTAAGCCTTCAAAGGTGCCTATAATCTTTATAATGATGGTTTGACACTGAATTAGTGGGAAATGTGGGAAGGCGGTTCACTTGCTTCATTTGCTGAATAATTGATCATTAGCTCATAGTCTCTTTAAAAAACGTTTCTTTTAGGGAGTTACAATAACAGCTATTAAATAATTTGCATGATTCAGGCGCATTGTTATGAGTTTTTCAAATAGATTTTAAAACTTTTTATTAATCAAGGAATAGTGCTGGAGGACAAAAATATATATGCTTTAGGTCGCTTTGATGAATTTTATCTCTGGAGGACGATATAGAAAATCAATCGAAGCGAAATAAGTGATGTAACTCTAAATGAAAGCGGTTAAAGGAGGAGCCTTTATTAAGCCTTTGGGATGAAGATTTGAATAGAAAACTATGAAGGGAGGGTCGACCTAGAAAAGACAATTTAGGTAAATTAGTGAACTTCAAGATGAATAATACAGGACTAATCAAGCAGTTGTTTATTTATATGAATTGGAGGTTTTGAGATGAAAAAAACCATAACATGTTTGATTTTGTTTGGTCTGCTTATTAGTCTGTTGCCGATCAAAAATGTGAGCGCTTCCGAAAACCTTGTTCTGACCAAATCGGCAACTGCAAGCTCCGTCGAAGATTCGACTAAGGCGGCTGATTTTGCGATTGACGGGAATTCACTAACTAGATGGTCTTCACAATATTCAGATCCACAGTGGATAAGTGTAGATCTCGGCAATACTACCGAAATCAATGGGGTTACGCTTAACTGGGAAGCCGCTTATGCGAAGTCCTTCCAAGTTCAAACATCAACGGATAATGATCATTGGACTACCGTCTATTCCACTACGACTGGAGAGGGAGGAATCGAGAAGATATCTTTCGAAGCAACAAACGCAAGGTATGTAAGAATGAACGGCATCGAAAGGGCTACTAGCTACGGATATTCTCTCTGGGAATTCGAAGTGCATTCAGCCGACGAACCGGAGGATAACACACCTCCAACAGCGCCCTCCGGTCTGACTAGTTCCTCTATATCTGATACGACGGTAAGCTTAGAGTGGACGGAATCTACAGACAATGTAGGTGTTGCCGAATACGACATCTACAACGGATCAAAGCTGATAGGCTCCAGTGCGTCAACGTCCTTTATCGTTACTGGCTTAACAGCTAACATGGCGTACAGCTTTTATGTGAAAGCCAGAGATGCTGCTGGGAACGCGTCGGCTGCAAGCAATGTGATAGATGTGAACACTAGCGCATCCGACACAAGTATTGTTTCAGGTGAAATTTATAAACTAACAGCACAACATAGCGGAAAAAACCTAGAGGTAGCAGGAAACTCCACTGCCGATGGAGCCAAGGTGCAGCAGTGGACGGACAGCGGCAGACCCCAGCAGAAATGGAAAGTGATCGACGTTGGCGATGGATACTATAAACTGATTGTGCAATCCAGCGGTAAAGCATTAACAGTAGCTGGAGGTTCTCTCGAAGATGGTGCTAATGTGCAGCAATGGACAGACAACGACTTATCTAATCAAAAGTGGAAGATTATTAGCGTCGGCGGCGGATATTATAAGTTGCTCGTTAAATCTAGCGGTAAAGCGCTGGATGTAATCGGGGGTTATACTAATGATGGGGCAAATGTACAGCAATGGGTGGATAACGGAAATGATCAGCAGAAATGGAAGTTTACGCTTGTCGAATCAACCGCTGATACGTCAGCACCAACGGCACCAGCGAACCTGAAAAGCTTTTCCAAAACAAACACTTCGGTAAGTCTTGTATGGGATGCTTCAACAGACGATGTAGGGGTTACCAGCTACGATGTGTATAATGGAACAACCTTGGTCGATTCAACCGACACGACAAGTTATACGGTGACAGGACTTACCGCCAATACAACGTATAGCTTCACAGTAAAAGCCAGGGATGCAACAGGGAATGTTTCAACAGCAAGCAATATCATAAATGTGACGACAAATGCTACCTCTGAGAATACAGGCTTTTATATTAACGGAACAACGCTGTACGATGCCAACGGAAATCCGTTCGTAATGAGAGGAATCAATCACGCTTATACATGGTATAAGGGTCAAGAGTCAGCAGCGATCCCTGCCATTGCGAGAACGGGAGCGAACACCATCAGAATCGTACTGTCGGATGGTCAGCAATGGACAAAAGACAATCTGTCTGAGCTACAGAATTTAATCACTTTGTCAGAGCAAAACAAATTGGTTGTTGTCCTTGAAGTACATGATGGTACAGGGTCTGATAGCGCTACTGTATTGAATAATATTGCGAATTACTGGATTGAAATGAAGGGTGCACTCATTGGAAAAGAAAGCACCGTTATCCTCAATATTGCGAACGAATGGTATGGAACATGGGATGGCGGAGGCTGGGCGCAAGGCTATAAGTCTGTTATACCCAAGCTTAGAAATGCCGGCATCAAAAACACAATCATGGTTGACGGAGCAGGATGGGGACAGTATCCGCAATCTATTTTTGACTACGGAACAGAAGTCTTTAATGCAGATCCGCTTAAAAATACGATGTTCTCTATTCATATGTATGAATATGCCGGTGGAAATGCTGCTACAGTAAAAAGCAACATGGATAATGTACTGAATAAAAACCTGGCTCTTGTGATTGGCGAATTCGGCATCAAGCATACGAGTGGTGATGTTGATGAGGCTACCATTATGAGTTACGCTGAGCAAAAGGGGGTAGGTTATCTAGCATGGTCTTGGAAAGGAAACAGCGCGGGTCTCGATTATTTGGATATGGCTACTGACTGGGAAGGAACAAGTTTTACGGAACAAGGTCGTATTATTATTGAAGGTCCCAATGGTATTAGGGCGACATCGAAATTAAGCACAGTTTATAGTGGTTCAGCCGACAAATAGCCTTCTACTGCTCCTTCCAATCTTGCGGGCGCAGTTATATGTACTAAATCCTCTTATCGGCCGATTCCACATGCAGCTACATTTCTCGCTTCCAAGAAGGCTAGTTGGCTTATCCAGATTACACCTTGAGTTATTCCAAAAATCCAGCGAATTTAGTTTTATGAATGAACAGAGCTGAGAAATGACAACTTAAGAAAGTAGTATACATCACAATTTCCAAAGGAGGATCTCTGTTATGGCTCACCAGAAGAAAAGGAAAGAAGCAGCCTGGAAGTCACGAAAGCAAGAACAGCATCCCCATGGTAAAGTCAAATCGCTCAAGGAGTTGTCCAGCGAATAGGATTGACGAGTATACTGCTTAAAAGAGAAGAGCTGTCGATGAAATTCATCGGCAGCTTCTTTTTGCAATAATTTCGCTTACACAAAGAATTCCCTTAATGCTGCAACTGGATTTACTAGCAACCATTCAGCTATTGCTTGTAAGCTTTTCAGATTGAGGGACTTGCAAAAAGTGTATCTTGATGACAGACAGTTAGGATTGGGTGGGGATCAAGCAACGCAATGATCTTTCGGACATTTTAAGCTCGATAGAAGACATGTCTTCAAACATCAAATTGCTATGTGCTACATTCATCTTCACCAATTTTAGACCAGTAACTTATAGCGTTCTAGTATAGAAGGTATCTTCTTAAATTCGTTTTTCAGAAGGGTGCCAGTTCCGGCTAAAAATTGAAGCATCTCCTGACTAGGAGATGCTTCTTCTACGTTATGATTGGGTAGTCTGAGATAAGCTGATTTATCAGGATACGATTGAATTCAGGAGACCCTGCTTCACCTGATCCGACAGTGGCATAAGTGGCAGGCGCAATTGCTCGGCGGCAATAATTTCTTGCTGGGTAAGCCACCACTTGATCGCGGCCGGGGCTGGCTCTGCAAATACATGCTGGATCAGCGGTTCCAGTAGCTTAAAACTGTCTCGCGATCCGTTCATGTCGCCAGCTACAAAACGTTGGTACGTATCCACATACTTCTGGATATTGAGATGAGCGGATGCAAGCATACCGCCGGCAGCTCCCTGACATAGCATGGCATGGAAATAGGCATCCTCTCCGCAGAGGACAGGCTTGGTCTCGTACTGGGTCAATTTTAAGAGCAGATCAAGACCGCCCGTGCTGTCCTTGAGCCCAATTACGCCATCCAGGTCCAGCACCTTGCGTATGGTATCTATTGTCATGCGACTGCCCGTACGAACCGGAATCTCATATACAAGCACAGGCAGGCCTACACGAGATACGACACGGAAATGCTCCAAGATCCCTTCCTGCGTCGGTCGGTTGTAATACGGAGTGACCACCATAGCTGCATCCGCTCCTAATTCAGCCGCCATTTCCGTCCGATGCACCGTTGAATAGGTATCGTTCGTTCCAGTGCCAATGACGATCGGAATGGTTTTGTTCATGCTCTTCAGAACATCCTGCGTCACCTGTACCATTTGCTTCACTTCATCCCAGGATACGGTTGGCGACTCTCCTGTCGTACCGTTAACAACCAGACCCTGAATGTCATGGCCTGCAAGATAGGTAACATACTTCCGGTACGAATCGATGTCCAACTTATAGTCACGCGTAAAAGGTGTAATCAGCGGTATGAAAATCCCATGAATATGTTGTTCGTTCATCATCATCAGTTATCCCTTCCCGTTGAATTAAATCTAATGTAACATAGGAGACAGCATCGGAGTTATCTATAATAAGCGATGATTCTAATCAAAATTTTCGATGGGGTGGCCAGAATGGATTTCATTTATCTTCAGACATTTCGGGAAGTTGCTATTCGTGAAAGCTTTACGAGAGCAGCAGAAGTGCTCGGTTACGCACAATCCAGCGTCACGACCCAGATTCAGAAGCTGGAGAAAACGTATCAAGTCAAATTGTTCGAACGCTACAGCAACAACAAGATTCGTCTTACCTCTGCCGGGGAAGAACTGTTCAAGCTTGCTGGACAAATGCTGGAGCTTTTCGAGCAATCGAAAGAAAAATTGGCCAAGCAGGGCGGCGGCTCTATGACGATCGGTACTATGGATTCCATCGCTTCGTATTTTCTGCCGCCGTTTATGCAGGCAACTCGCAAAGAATACCCTGATCTGAACATACGATTGCATACGGATCGCGAAGAGATGATTTTGCACCAGGTCAGGGAAGGGGAGGCCGATGTTGGACTGATCCTCGCGGACGATTCAAGCAATCCGGCCTTGCAGTGGATTACGATTCGAGAAGAACCGCTTGTGCTGATTGTCCATCCGAACCATCCGCTTATCGCTAAAGAGCGGATCGGCCTGGATGATCTGGTGGGTGCGGAGTGGATCATGCCCGAGCATACGTGCAACTACAGACAACTGCTGGAGAGAGTGCTTCGAGCAAATGGAATCACCTATCGCGTAAGCCTGGAGCTGGGTAATCCGGAAGCGATCAAACGGAGCATCAAGACTGGAGAGGGTATATCCATTCTACCTCTAATGGCTGCGCTGGAGGAGATTGAACGGGAAGAGCTGAAGGTGTTACCCTTTGAGCATGCCGAGCTCAAGCTGGAAATTCAGCTTGTTCTTCATCCCAAGAAGTGGGTGTCCAACGCATTGAGCTTTTTTATGGAGAGCATGAGAATGTAGATTTTCCTCCATATCAAAAATTAATATACAGTACGAGCGCTTCCTAGTGGAAACCAGAAGCGCTCACAGTTTATTCAAATCATCCACGTATTTTTTTGAAAAATAAGCAATCAAAATGTGCATTAATTAATTTGAAAAGCGGGATCACTATGAAGAATAGCGTATGGCTCCGATGACTACGTGGTCAGGCAATGCCGGTTTTACGATATAGACGAAGAAGTAGCTTACTATAACAAACGAGTAAATGACGTAATCTTACTTTGAAGAGTCTGAAATCATGCTTAGAGTTGACAAATGAAACAAACATGTTAGTATATATGCGTGTGCATGCATTTTGTTGTTGTATTTCCTAATATAACTCAGAGAGGAGTCTTTCTCACATGAAAGATTTATTTAGTCCCTATACAATTAAAGGTTTGGAATTGAAAAATCGCGTAGTTATGCCTCCAATGTGCCAATACTCGGTTGACCAAAAGGACGGGGTTGCCACAGATTGGCATTATATGCACTACGTTAGCCGTGCAGTAGGCGGAGCTGGTTTTATCATAATTGAAATGACAGATGTAGAGCCGGATGGTCGTATCTCCGATTTTGATCTTGGTTTATGGTCAGATGAGCAGATTCCTGCTCTCAAACGGATTGTAGATGCTTGTCATAGCTACGGTGCCAAAGTGGGAATCCAGATCGCGCATGCCGGACGCAAGGCGGAAGATGCTGAAGTTCCTGTAGCACCATCTGCTATTGCATTTGATGAAAATTCAAAACAACCTCGCGCGCTTACAACAGAAGAGGTTAAAGGACTGGTTGAGAAATTTCGTGCTGCTGTAGCTCGCGCTGTCAAGGCTGGATTCGACAGCATTGAAATTCATGGTGCACACGGCTATTTGATTCATCAATTTCATTCGCCGCTTACGAATAAACGGGAAGATGAATATGGTAAAGACCTTACCCTTTTTGCTCGGGAAATCATCCAGGCAGCGAAGGGTGAAATGCCAGAAGATATGCCGCTCTTGATGCGTATTTCTGCCAAAGAATACGTAGAAGGTGGATATGGTATTAAGGAAAGCATTGCTTTTGCCAAGGAATATCAAAAGGCAGGAGTAGATATGTTTGATATTTCATCTGGCGGTGAGGGACCTATAGCTGCATGGGGCAGACCAGGAACTCACGCAGCGTATCAAGTCCCCTTAGCAAAAGAGATCAAAGAAGCTTTGGATATTCCGGTGATGGCCGTTGGAAGACTAGAAGATCCAATATTGGCGAATGCAGTTATCGGAAATGAAGAGGCCGATCTGGTTGCTGTGGGTAGAGGGATGTTGAGAAATCCTTATTGGTCACTGGAAGCCGCATCAAAATTGAAAAAAGAAACTGCAATCCCTACACAGTATACTACAGGGTTCTAAGACTGAGCTCTTGCTAATCATAATTGGCCTGTCAAAGTTAAAAATGGTGAACCGCTAGCTATATTTGACCAGGAAAAGATTTTAAGACCGAATGCAACGATAAAAGACTTTGAAATGGAAATGGTCGATTAAGCGAAAAAAGTACGTCCTTTAGACCTTCTATAAAGTACTCTATCAAGGTACTCTACAGAAGGTCTAATTCAATGAACTATGCGACCACAGAGAGCATGTCAGAGGAAGATACATAAGATGAGATTCGGTTTTAGCTATTAGGTGTTGTGATATGTGGCACTATAAGATGGTTATTCATACCATGGACGTTACAATGCAATGTAGCTTCCAATGTTAGACGTGAAGGTTGGTAAAAGCCCTGCAAACTACTCCTCGAGTTTTTGGCATGTCCATTGAACTTTTTGTGTGGAAAATTTGGTGAAAATACAAGCTGGTTGCGGACGTTTTTTTGTATTCCATATTTTCTCTAATTGACTTTGTAACCCGACATTATTATTATCTTATACTATAAGATTAATTATCTCATACTATAAGGTATTAGCGAGAAGGTGTTGTGACCATTGGATTATAAAGCACTAGCGACAGAACTATTCGAGTATATCGTCAAATCGCGGAAACCAGCATTAGAGGAACGAGGGCACTTCTCACGTGGCGAAATGGGGATTCTCATTTGTCTGAATTTCAATAAGGACGGAGTTACCTCTGGCCACTTGAGCGAATACTTGTCCGTCAGTACGGGACGGGTAGCAACGGCACTGAAGAGCCTAGAGAAGAAAGGACTAGTTGTACGACGTACTGATGTCAATGACAAACGTAAGGTGATTGTATTCATTACGGATACAGGTAAGCAATTTATGATTGATAGGCATAAGGAAGGAATCGCATGGACCGAGAATGTTCTTCGAAAGTTAGACGAACAGGATGCCAAAGAACTGATCCGGCTCATTAAGCTTATTGTCTCTAGAAGCTGAATTTCTATGCAGACGCAGGAGCACCATACTTCACCAGACATCAAAGACTATCAGATAAAAGGAGAGCAACGGAATGCTAAAGATATTCAAATATCTCAAAAAAAATGAATGGATGCTCGTGCTTTGCAGCCTGGCTTTCATCGTTGTGCAGGTATGGCTTGATCTGAAGCTACCTGATTATATGGCGGAAATTACGACCAAGCTGCAAACAGAAGGAACACCTATGTCCGAACTGCTGATTCCCGGCAGTTACATGTTGTTTTGTGCCGTCGGCAGTATGATTGCATCTATTATTGTCGGCTATTTTGCGGCAAAGGTCGCGGCAGGGTTGGCCATGCGTCTGCGTGCGATGGTCTTTGACAAGGCCTTATCTTTTTCCATGGAAGAGATGAACAACTTTTCAACAGCCAGCCTTATCACCCGCTCTACGAACGATGTTACCCAAATTCAAACGGTGGTTGCGCTGGGGCTGCAGGTGATCATCAAGGCGCCGATTCTGGCCGTGTGGGCCATTGCAAAAATTGCGGATAAAAACTGGCAGTGGACCGCCTCTACAGGAGTGGCTGTGGCTGTCCTGATCCTGATGCTGAGTGTCATTGTTATTTTCGCTCTTCCGAGTTTCCAAAAAATCCAACGTCTCACCGATAATCTGAACAGAGTAACACGTGAGCATCTGACCGGGCTTCGGGTGGTGCGCGCTTATAATGCAGATCAGTATCAGGAGGAGAAGTTCGGGCAGGCTAATGCCGAATTGACGAATACAAACCTGTTTGCGAACCGGTTAATGGCAATGGTTGGCCCGGGTATGACCTTTATTATGTCGGGTCTGAGTGTCTCGATCTATTGGGTTGGCACTTACCTGATTAACGGAGCGGCCGTGCCGGACCGCATTACGCTATTCTCTAATATGGTCGTATTCTCCTCTTATGCGGTGCAGGTGGTCATGGCCTTTATGATGGTAAGTATGATTTTCTTCCTGATGCCTCGAGCTTCGATTTCTGCCAAACGGATCATGGAGGTTTTGAATACCGAATCCAGTATCGTTAACGGGCATGAGACGACTGGAGAAGAAAGCGTTATGGGGCAAGTGGAATTCCGTAATGTCAGCTTCAAATATCCGGACGCGGAGGAGGCCGTGCTTCGCAATATTAGCTTTACGGCGAAACGAGGCGAGACGGTTGCCTTTATTGGCGCTACAGGCAGCGGCAAAACCAGCGTGATCAATCTAATTCCCCGCTTCTATGATGTGACCGAGGGAGAGGTACTCGTGGACGGTGTGAATGTCAGGAACTATAATCAGCAGGCACTCCATAACAAAATCGGATATGTTCCCCAGAGAGCTGTACTGTTCAACGGTTCGGTGGTATCCAACGTTTCGTATGGTGATAACGGAAGAGCAGGAGCTTCAGAGAAACTCGTCAAAGAAGCCGTTGGTATTGCTCAAGGAACGGAGTTTGTTGAAAAAATGGATGGTCAGTATCAGGGTAGAATTTCGCAAGGTGGAGCGAACGTGTCCGGTGGTCAAAAGCAACGGCTGTCGATTGCGCGTGCCATCTACCGACAGCCGGAAATTTATATTTTCGATGATTCCTTCTCGGCACTAGATTACAGAACAGATCGGATTCTGCGCTCCGCTCTCAAAAAAGAAACCGGCCACGCTACGACACTTATCGTTGGTCAGCGCATAGGCACTATCAAAGACGCTGACCGAATTATCGTGCTGGACCAGGGGGAGATTGTAGGGAGTGGCACGCATGAAGAGCTGATGACGAACTGCAGCACCTATCAGGAGATCGCATATTCGCAGCTTTCGAAGGAGGAACTCATACATGGATAAGAATGAACACACCGTCGACAGCCAGCAAATGAAAATGAATCAGCCAGGTCCCATGGGCAAAGGTCCCGCGGGGGGCAGGGGTGGTGGTGAAAAAGCAAATAATTTTAAAAAGACCATCAGCCAGCTTGCATCCTACAGCAAGGCCTATGTGCCTATGATTATACTCGCTATGGTACTGGCCCTGGTCGGCTCTACCCTCAACGTGATTGGCCCAGATAAGCTCAGTGATATTGCCAACCTGATTCAGGAAGGAATCGTAACCGGGATTGATGTAAGTGCTGTTCAGAAGATTGTTTTTGTATTAGCGCTTTTATATGGATTTGGTCTTATTTTTAACTATTTTCAGGGCTTCATTACAGCAACCGTCTCACAGCGTCTTACAAAGAAGATGCGAACAGAGCTGTCTCGAAAAATCGATCATATGCCTTTGAAGTATTTTGACTCTACGAGTTACGGTAATGTGCTTAGCCGCGTAACCAACGATGTCGATACCATCGGACAAACGCTAAACAACAGTCTCGGCACGCTTGTCAGTGCGCTGGCCACTTTCGTGGGAGCCTTGATTATGATGCTTTATACGAACTGGATCATGACCGTTACCGGAATTGTAGCTACGCTGATCGGCTTTAGCCTGATGAGCGTGATTATGAAGCATTCACAGAAATACTTTGTAGCACAGCAAGCGGAGCTTGGCCAGATCAACGGTCATATCGAAGAAACCTATGCTGGTCATAACGTAGTCAAGGTCTATAACGGGGAACAAGCAGCTAAGGAAGTGTTTCATGGCATTAACAGCCGCTTATATACAAATGCATGGAAGTCCCAGTTCATGTCTGGTCTGATGATGCCAGTCATGATGTTCATTGGAAATTTTGGTTATGTCGCGGTCTGTGTTGTGGGAGCTTTGCTGGTCAACCAACAGACTATAACCATCGGAACTATTGTCGCCTTCATGGTGTATATTCGTCTGTTTACACAGCCCTTGTCGCAGCTGGCACAGGCTGCAACCAATCTGCAATCGGCTGCCGCTGCCAGTGAACGTGTATTCGAATTTCTGGGTGAAGAAGAATTGGTAGATGAGCGTCACAAGACCACGAAGCTGGAAACCGCCAAAGGGGACGTTGAATTCAAACATGTTCGTTTCGGTTATAACGAAGACCATATGATTATCAAAGACTTCTCTATGAAAGCTGAAGCTGGTCAGAAAATTGCCATTGTCGGTCCGACAGGCGCTGGTAAGACCACGCTCGTGAATTTACTCATGCGGTTTTATGAGCTGAACGATGGAGAAATCTACATTGACGGAACTCCGATCAGCCAATTAACGCGTGAGAATATTCATGAATTATTCTGTATGGTGCTTCAGGATACCTGGCTGTTCGAAGGAACGATTCGTGACAATATCGTCTTTTCCAAAGATCATGTTACTGATGAGCAGGTAGAAGCTGCATGTAGAGCGGTGGGACTGCACAGTTTCATTAAAACACTGCCGCAGGGATATGATACAGTTCTGGATGACAAAGCCAATCTCTCTGCGGGTCAAAAGCAATTGATTACCATTGCAAGGGCGATGATTGAAGATTCACCTATGCTCATTCTGGATGAGGCCACAAGCTCGGTCGATACGCGTACGGAATTGCTGATTCAACAAGCGATGGACCAGCTGACTGTGGGGAAAACCTCCTTTGTGATTGCTCACCGACTTTCGACGATCAAGAATGCGGATCTGATTCTGGTCATGAAGGACGGTGACATTATCGAAATGGGTAACCATGAGGAATTGCTAGCAAAAGGCGGCTTCTATGCCGATCTATACAACAGTCAGTTTGAACATGCGTCCTAAAAAGTAACTGCTTGAAAGTATAATGAATATCCATATAGTTCCAACTTAATTAACATCATCATGTGGACATTATAAGGTATAAGAGCCAGAATTTCTTAATCATAATTGTGGAGGCAGATCAATGAACCAGCGTTTTCGAATCACCCGTTCCATGCAGGAAAATCCTGTGGAGCAATCCATTTCCCTGGAGGAGTGCAAAGATTACTTTGCATCCCAGCCAGACTTTTCGTATTCACGGGAGCTTATCATACAAGGTGCTGAGAGCACCATGTCGATCGAGGGAGATTTTTTCATGTGGAAATATGCTGACGTAGAAATACCTTTTCGTCATTACATGGGGGATGTGTACGTGGCTATTTCCAATGAGGCTGTCGTGCCTAAGATGATTGAAATTGCAACAGATTTACAAGCAGATGTAGTGGATGGGTGAAGAACGATTCTTATTGCAGCAAAGTAGGCGTAGAAGCCAAGCTCTGATTATCCGGTTCAGTTCTCGCACCAGTTTGAATCGGTTAATGTGGACAGCCGCGGGAATCCCTTGTCATCTAAAAGACGTGATATACGATTGCTTGTCTGGATATCTGGTGAGTGGTTGCAAAGGATTTGTTCCATGTCTGATCACAGGGCAGAAGCTCAATCGGTTGTGATGAGCTCGGCAACAAAAACGATTCGATTCGTACACAGTATACATCACACAACAAATGTTTCTGGTACGTTCGCTGTGGCAGTATTCACTTCATTCTTAAGGGTCAAGTCGCCAAAACATAAAAATAGCAAGTCTCTTGCAACATGGAGACTTGCTATTTTTATGTTTTCGGTTCATTGAATTTTGCGAAAAAAAATAGTTCCATAGTTATGATTTTTCTAAAAATTTATACTTTTAAAGGAAGATCAAAACGTTTCTATTAAATAAAAAGCAAAGTTTCTAGCTAAAATTAGAGAAAAATTTAATCTGAACTGAAATTTCAGAAGAAAATTAAAGAAAATTTTGCATGTGAATTAGTTCAAAAGAGCTATGAAAAGTCACTATCTATTTAAAAAATGAAGAGTTATTAATTTTGAATCACTTCAGCTTGATGTGAATAAATTCCATTATATAGGTGATTAAAGAATATTGCTGAAAAAGTTGAAATTTGTCGGATGATGTCAGAATTGATTTGTTACATTTGTGTTAATGATGTGTAACGTAAAATTTGTTTTGATACAAGGGTTTTGGACTTTTTTGCAAGTCTACGTCATTTTGATTTTATCAATTTATAAAATCAAAAATTTTGTCTTAAATCACGTTAACGGGTCATGATCGGTATTCAATTTAATAAAAAAGTGAAATTCTTGTATTTGAAGATATAAAAATAATAGAATAATATGGGTTATTTATGGATTTCATGCAATCTATCAATTTGGAACTTTTGTCCCATGCTAATCGGTTTTAAAGTTTGTATATTTAAAATAGCTAGAAAGTATTGGGAGGAAAAAAGGGATATAAGGATTTATTGTGAAATTTTGGGCAATAAGAGGATTTGAGAAATTTATATGGCGACTCCGATCATGTCTTAGTTTTTAAAAATCGTGATCTATCTGACTGAGAAGATCCAGTTATTTTCGCCCGATATGAGGACTTTGCTTAATGGCTTGCAGAACATAGAAGTTGTTCAACAGAAGCTCCATGGACATCAAGCAGGACAACATGCCCTCACTGCTTCCCGAAATGGCTTCATAAGTACATAAGCTGTTCTCTTTTTTAGACAATGTATGGGGGCACTGATTGTAATTGAAACAGCATGGCAGTTGTATAGGCCAAACTGTAAGATTCCCTGTCCATAGCATCATATCCAGTAAATCCGTCCCACATCTCCCGTATTGCAAAAGACAACTTCATTATTTTTAAGGTATGTGAAACGTATCCTTAGCAGCCTGGGAACCCCGTTGGCCCGTCCGATGACCATCATTTTTCATCCATGTACAAAATCAGGAAGTCATAAGCGCAGTCGTGAATCACGCTCCTAACCACGCTGCAGCAGCTCATGTATCTCACAGCATCGATACCCTCCAGCCAAGATTCGACAGCACACATCATGATACACTACGTTGTTAATATTGTGGCAACCATTCTACAACCCACCACCAAGATGTACTCTCAGCATAATTCAAAAATATTCTCATTCCATGCACATTTTCATACATCCAGAGTCAGAGTTATTTGCTATGTCCGCACAACTAAAAAAGCTTGCACTGCGAAAGTGTGAGCGATGAAAAAGAAGATGCGCTTGTTTCGATTCAAATTCAGCTCTTTGAAGGCACCCATATCTCAATGGTATATCAGGAGTGATCGCTTTTGCCGACTACCATTGGCAATTTAATGCCGGAGAAAAGACACGCATGACTAGTTCCTTGACAAGGGCGGTCATTTATGAGGAGTTACTTTACCTCTATCTATTTCGCGAGGAGAGATACGTATGACTCAGCACAATGTTCAACTGTTTGCATTAAGCCAACCACAGCAACGTATTTGGTACACGGAGCTTGTGTATCCCAATCGCAACACGTCCACGATTATTACCACTGTTAAAATCAAGGGAACGGTTCGAATAAATGCATTGCAGCAGGCAATGAACCGGGTGATTGCACAAAACGATTCTTTTCGTATCAAAATCACGGCTCGGGATGGCATCCCCTATCAATATGTGGAACCGTTTGCTGCTCAAAGCATAGAAACGCTTCAGGTTACCCCGGAGGAAGCTGAGCTATGGGTCAGCCATCACAACGCACAGCCGTTCCCCTTACTGGATTCGCAGCTGTATCGGTTTACTATTTTGCAGCTGGGGGCAGAAGACACCTGGTTTAGTTTCAAGATGCATCATATTATTTCGGATGGCGTTACCATGGAGCAGGCCATTAATGAAATTACGGGGAATTATATGAATATTGTGCATGGTACAGGTTCAGATGCGCCGGCCCCAGCGAACTCATATCTCGATTTTATTCAGACGGAGCAAAGCTATGAGCAATCGGACCGCTATCAAAAGGATAAGATGTACTGGACGGAGAAATTTGCCAATTTGCCGGAGGTTACAGGTTTAAAATCGTACAATCCGCTCACAGTAAGCACGGCTGCACGCCGGGAGACCTATACACTGGAGCACGAATTATATCGTGGTGTCACGGCTTTTTGCGAGGCGCATAACATCAGTATTTTTACATTTTTCCTGGCTGCTCTGTATATTTATTTACATAAAACGACAGGTGAACAAGATTTAACGGTTGGTACATTGTATGCTAACCGTACGTTGAAGAAGGAAAAAAATACAATGGGCATGTTCGTCAGCACTGTGGCTACACGTTTGCAAGTTGAGCCGGAATCCGAGCTGCTTACTTTCCTACAGGGTGTTGGCAAGGAGCAGTCGTCCATTTTGCGGCATCAGCGTTATCCGTATAACAAAATCATACAGGATTTGCGTGAACAACAAAGCGGCACGGATATTGGCCGCCTGTTTGGCGTTACCATTCAGTACCGTACGCTGAGCTTCTCTCGTTTTGATGAAGCTGTTCAGCAGGTGCATACCGATTTCTGCGGAGATACAGTGAGTGACTTTGATATTGCCATGATTGATATGCTGGATGACGATAAACTTGTATTGCAACTGGATTATCGGACCGAGCTGTTCAGCGAGCAGGAAATCGCCCGAATTATTCGTCAATTCTTGAGTGTGGTTGAGCATATGGTGAAAGGGCCACAGCAGCGGATTCAGGAGTTGTCACTGATGAGTGACAAAGAGCGGGCACAAATTATGAATGTATTTAATGCGACCACAGTTCCCTTTCCAGACGATGTGGGGATTCATGAGTTATTCGAGAAACAGGCAGAATGCACACCAGATCAGACAGCGGTTATGTTTGGAAGTCAGAGTCTGACTTATCGGGAACTGAATGAACGGTCGAACTCATTGGCACGAATGCTTCAAGCACAGGGAGTAGGACCTGACAAGCTGGTCGGCCTGATGATGCAGCGCTCCGTGGAAATGATCGTAGGCCTGCTGGCTGTTCTAAAAGCAGGCGGTGCTTATGTGCCGATCGATCCTGAATTTCCGTCATCTCGTATTCAATACATGCTGGAAGACAGCAAGGCTGCAGTGCTTCTGACCAGTCGTGATCTGTTGGAAGAGCATCATTGCAATGCCAATGCAATATTTCTTGAGGATGCAGCATTGTATCAGGGAGAAAGCAACAACCTGGAGACGATTGCTCGCCCAGAGCATTTGGCTTACGTCATCTATACCTCTGGATCGACCGGAAATCCAAAAGGAGTTATGCTCCAGCATCGTTCGGTACTGAACTTTATTACCGGGATGCATGAAATCATTGACTTTGAAGCTGGCAAAACCATTTTGTCACTCACGACCATTTCATTCGATATTTTCGTCTTGGAAACCATCTTGCCACTGTTGGCCGGAATGACGGTTGTGCTTGGCGACCATCAGCATCAGGTGGACCCTCAGGCGCTGGGTGAGTTGATTGCTCATCATTCTATAGACATGTTGCAAATGACACCATCCCGGCTACAGATGCTGCTGGATCATGAAGCTGGTTCCCACGCGCTGCGAGGCGTGAAGGAAATCATGGTGGGAGGTGAAGCCCTTCCGTCCAAGCTGCTCGCAGCACTGCAAGAAATAAATGGTCCCCGTATTTATAACATGTACGGACCTACAGAAACGACGGTTTGGTCGACCGTACAGGAACTGACTCATGCTCAAGAAATTAATATAGGACGTCCGATCGCGAATACCCAAATCTATATCATGAATGCGAGCGGGGAATTGCAGCCAGTCGGTATGCCGGGCGAGTTATGTATTGCGGGGGAAGGATTGGCCCGTGGGTATTGGAATCTCGAAGATCTGACGGCAGAGAAATTTGTGGAAAATCCGTTTGCCGGAGGCAAAGAGGGCTATGAACGGATGTACCGTACAGGCGATTTGGCGAGATGGACACTGGATGGCAATATTGAATATTTGGGACGAATGGATCACCAGGTTAAAATCCGTGGCTACCGGATCGAACTGGGCGAGATCGAATCGCAGCTATTGCAGGTGGAGTCGGTACGAGAAGCGGCTGTCGTGGCCCGTGCGGACGAAACAACGGGTCAAAAACAAATGGTGGCGTACTATGTGGCCAGTCAAGAAATGGAAGCCAGTGAACTGAGAAGTGAGCTGGGGCGGGAGCTACCAAGCTATATGGTGCCGTCGTATTTCATTCAGTTAGAGCAGATGCCGTTGACACCGAACGGTAAAATCGACCGCAAGTCCCTGCCAGCACCGGAAGGCAGTCAGCAAAGCGGAGCGGAATATGAAGCGCCCCATACCGCGCCGGAACGGGTACTCGTGGCGATCTGGCAGTCTGCCTTGGGCGTACCAACTGTAGGTATTTTGGACAATTTCTTTGATCTGGGCGGCGATTCCATCAAGGCGATTCAAATCGTATCCCGTGCGTTCCAGGCAGGCTACAAGCTGGATATGAAGGATCTGCTTCGCTGTCCAACCATCGCAGCATTGGCACCGTTTATGGTAAGTCGTATGGCAGATCAGGGAGAAGTGAGCGGGGAAACGGCATTGCTTCCGATCCATCATTGGTTCTTTGAACAGGAGCATGTAGACGCGCATCACTTTAATCAGGCGGTTATGCTGCACCGGGAGCAGGGCTTTGACGAAGCTGCTTTGCATCAGGCGCTAATCCAGTTGACCGAGCATCACGATGCACTACGGATGGTATTCAGGAAGACCGAGCAAGGCTACCAAGCGTGGAACCGCGGAATACAGGAAGGCGAGCTGTATCATCTGGACGTGCTAGACTTTAGGGCTTTGACGGATGAAGCCATTCTGAGCGCGACGATTGAGGCGAAAGCAACTGAAATTCAAAACAAAATGAATCTATCCGAAGGACCGCTGGTAAAGCTGGGTCTGTTCCGTTGCAACGATGCAGACCATTTGCTGGTGGCGATCCACCATTTGGTGGTTGATGATGTGTCTTGGCGTATTTTGCTGGAGGATTTGGCAACCGGCTATGAGCAGGCTTTACGGGGCGAGTCTGTCCGGTTGCCGAATAAGACGGATTCCTTCCGTCTGTGGGCAGACCAGCTATCCGCTTATGTGAGCAGTGCAGCGTTGGAGAAGGAGCGTGCGTATTGGGAACAAATTGAGCAAGTAGGGAAGAGCCAGGCATCCTTGCCTAAAGATTACACTCGTAAATCTCAGACCAAGCCACAGCTTCGCGATGATCGGACACTGACCGTAGCGTGGACGGTAGAAGAAACGGAACAATTCCTGAAACAAGCTCATCGGGCCTACAATACAGAAGCAAACGACCTGCTGCTGACAGCTCTGGGCACCGCAATCCAGGAGTGGGCAGGCATCCGTCAGGTGCTTGTAAATCTGGAGGGTCATGGACGGGAAGCCATTTTGCCGGATATGGATATCACGCGTACGGTCGGTTGGCTTACCAGCCAATTCCCGGTTGTACTCGATATGGGCGAGGATCGGAATGTGGGACGACGTGTCAAGAGCGTCAAGGAAGGGCTGCGTCGTGTGCCGCATAAAGGGATTGGATACGGGATTTTAAGATATCTTGCTGGCTGGGAAGGAGAAGCAGCTTTAGTTGTCGAGCCGGAAATCAGTTTTAACTATCTCGGACAATTCGATCAGGATTTAAAGCATAATGCATTCCGCATGTCTCCTTATTCCATCGGAGCTTCCATGAGTGACACGTTGACCAAGCGGTATGCTCTGGATATCAACGGCATGATCACGGACGGTGCACTGGAGCTGACAATCAGCTACAGCAACAAAATGTTTATGAAAAAATCAATCAAAAAGCTGGCTGATCTGCTTCAAGAGAGCTTGCGTGAGGTATTGGCTCACTGTGTGGGCAAAGAGTTGCCGGAGCTGACGCCAAGCGACTTGTCCTTCCAAGGACTGACGGCTGGAGAGCTGGATCATATTGTAGAGCAGACGGCTGCTGCGGGAGAACTGGAAAACATTTATTCGCTCACACCCATGCAAAAAGGCATCCTGTTCTACGGCCTAATGGAGCCGAAATCCGGGGCGTACTTTGAGCAGGCGACATTTGATCTGCAAGGCAGCTTTCAAGTGGAGGCTTTTGCCGAAAGCTTAAATCAACTAGTAGATCGCCATCAAATATTCAGAACGAATTTTTATAGCGGCTGGAATGAGCAGCCTTTACAGGTGGTGTACCGTCACAAGCACGCCGGGTTCCGTTTTGAAGATGTACGTTCGATGGAACAAGGTGAGCAGGACGCATACATTGCTGATTTTGCTGAGCGCGACAAAGCCGAAGGCTTTCATTTCAGCTCAGGCGAGCTGATGCGGGTGTCTGTTTTGCGTACAGGCGAGGAGTCGTACCATTTTGTGTGGAGCTTCCATCATATTTTGATGGACGGCTGGTGCTTGTTCCTGGTTGTCGGGGAAGCCTTCAACACGTATTTTGCCATCCTCGAAGACCGCAAACCGGAGTTAGCCTCAGTAACGCCTTACAGCGAATATATTGAATGGCTGGAGCGGCAGGATAACATGGAGCCTGAGCGGTTCTGGAGTGACTATTTTGCTGGTTTTGAGCAGCAAACAGTGCTGCCTCAGGCGAAGCAACTGGACGGTCACGCCAAGGGATATGAAGGGGATAAGCTTTCGTTTACACTGGGCCACGAAGTGACCAAGCAGATGAACAAGCTGGTCAAGCAGCAGCAGGTAACGGTTAATACACTGCTACAAGCGGCGTGGGGCGTTGTGCTGCAACGGTATAACAACAGTAGGGATGTTGTATTTGGCAGTGTCGTATCCGGCAGATCAGCGGATATTCCGGGCATCGATAAAATGATTGGTTTGTTCATTAATACGGTTCCTGTACGGATTCACAGTGAGAAAGATATGACGGTTGCTGCGTTAATGAAGCAGATACAGGAGCAGGCACTGGCTTCCCGTGCCTATGAAACCTATCCGTTGTATGAAATTCAGGCCCTGACTGAGCAGAAACAGGACCTGGTGAACCATATTATGGTGTTTGAAAACTATCCGGTGGAACAGCGTATGGAGCACATGGGGAGCCGTGACACGAACGGTTTTACGATTGTTAATGCTTCAATGTCAGAGCAAACGAATTATGATTTTAACATTACGGTTGTGCCAGGCGATGAAATAGACATTCATTTGGAATTCAACGCGCTGGTGTTTGAACGTGCAGCTGTCGAGCAAATCCGCGAGCATTTGCTGCATATGATTGAAGAAGCGATTAACCGACCAGATGCGCTGGTAGATGAGTTAGAGCTGGTGACTGCTGCGGAAAAAGCAAAAATCATCGATGGTTTTGGATCCGTGGGCGTATCTGCATGGAGTGACGAAAAAGAATCTGAATTGTTGTTCCATGCCTATGTGGAAGAACAAGCGCAGCTTGTGCCGGATCATGTGGCAGTGATATACGAGGAGCGGCAGCTTACGTACCGCGAGCTGAACGAGCGTGGGAATCAACTTGCTCGTAGATTGCGGAATGAAGGCATTGGGCGTGAATCCATTGTTGGTATTTTGAGCGAGCGATCGGTGGACATGATGGTCGGCGTACTGGCGGTGTGGAAGGCCGGCGGTGCATACGTGCCGTTAGATGCAGATTATCCGTCCGAACGGATCCGCTTTATGCTCGAGGACAGCGGCGCTACGGTACTACTGACCCAAACAGATTTGCAGGAGCGTGCCCAAGCATGGCTGGAGGAAAGCCGACAGGTCTTGGCCGGTGGGCAGTTTGAGGGAGAGTTGGAGACAGCGGCTGGCGCTGAAACGATGGAAAGAGACAGCCTGAGTGAAGGCGTAAGTTTTAAATTAGATTCGAGTTCTGACAACGAAGAAGCATCCGAACCGGCAACAGGGCTGCGTCTGCGTACTGTACTGGCACTGGACGATGAGTCGCTGTACACCGGGGATGCCACGGATGTTGAACCTATCAACGAGCCGCAGGATCTGGCGTATGTGATCTACACCTCCGGGACAACGGGACGTCCGAAGGGCGTCATGATCGAGCATCACAGTTTGGTAAACACAGCTTCGGCATACCGCCGGGATTACCGTCTGAACCAGTTCCCAGTACGCCTGTTACAACTGGCAAGTTTCTCCTTCGACGTGTTCGTCGGCGATATCGCACGGGCACTTTATAACGGTGGCACGATGGTCATCTGTCCGAAAGATGATCGCATTGATCCAAGCCGTCTGTATGGCTGGATTCACGATTATCAGATTACGGTGTTCGAATCCACACCGGCTTTAATCGTACCGTTTATGCAGCATGTGCATGAACAGGGCCTTGACATGAGCAGTCTGGAATTGCTGATCACCAGCTCGGACAGTTGTAGCGTGACGGATTATCGGGTGCTGCAAGAACGGTTTGGTGCGGATATCCGCATTATGAACAGCTATGGCGTCACGGAAGCGGCGATTGACTCCAGCTTCTACGACGAAGAACTGTCAAAACTGCCAAGTAGCGGCAGTGTGCCGATTGGTCAGGCATGGCTGAACGCACGCTTCTACATCGTGGACAGCCAGCTGAATCCGGTGCCGATCGGCGTACTGGGCGAGCTGTGCATTGGTGGAGCCGGGGTAGCACGAGGCTACCTGAACCGTGCAGATCTGACGGCCGAGAAGTTTGTAGCGAATCCGTATGTAGCCGGTGAACGATTGTACCGCACAGGTGACCTGGCGCGGTGGATGTCAGACGGCAATGTGGACTTTATCGGGCGGATGGACTATCAGGTCAAAATCCGGGGCTACCGGATTGAGCTGGGCGAGATTGAAACGGCAATCCAGCGGGTGCCGGGTGTGCGTCAAGCCGTAGTCATCGACCGGACGGATGAGCGTGGGCACAAGTATTTGTGCGGATACATCACGGGAGAAACCGAGCTGCAGATCGAGGAAGTACAAGCAGCACTGGAAGCAGCACTGCCAGCACATATGGTACCTGCACGCTTGATGCGTCTGGAGACCTTACCATTGACCCACAACGGCAAAATCGACCGCAAGGCCTTACCGGAACCGGAAGGAAGCATTCATACCTGTGCAGCTTATGTGGCACCGCGAACTACGGTGGAACAAGTATTAGCTTCGGTGTGGGCTGGGGTGCTGGGCGCAGAAGCCGTAGGTACGCAGGATAACTTCTTTGAACTGGGCGGCGATTCGATCAAAGCACTGCAAGTATCGTCCCGATTGTTGCAAGCAGGCTATCGATTGAACATGAAGGATCTGTTCAGCAATCCGACGGTAGCGTCACTCAGTCCTTTGCTTCGTACAGACGGCAAGATGGCCAGTCAGGATGAGGCCGTAGGCAAGGTAGAGCTGACACCCATTCAGCGGTGGTTCTTCGAGCAGCAGCCGGCTGACCTGCACCACAGCAACCAGGCGATGATGCTGTATCGAGCTGGGCGCTTTGACGTCGACGCGCTACGCCGTACGATGGAACGCTTGGTCCAGCATCATGACGCATTGCGCACGGTATTCCGTGAGACAGAGCAAGGCTATGCCGCTTGGAACCGCAGTGTAGAGGAAGGCGAGCTATACACACTGGACATTGTAGATTTTAGCGGCGTTGAAGACGAATCCACCGCTGTAGAAGCCAAGGCGAGTGAAATTCAAGCGAGCATTTATTTGAGCGAGGGTCCGCTTGTGAAGCTTGGTTTGTTCCACTGCGCTGAGGGCGACCATTTGCTAATCGTCATTCATCATTTGGTTGTGGACGGTGTATCGTGGCGTATTTTGCTGGAGGATTTGGCATCCGGTTATGAGCAGGCTATTGCAGGCAAAACAGGCACAGCTATCCGACTACCGCATAAAACAGATTCGTTCCAGACTTGGGCCGAGCAGCTGTCGGCCTATGCGAATAGCGCGACGATGGAGCGGGAGCTTGCTTACTGGCAGCATATCGAACAAGCAGAAGCCAGTCTTGCGAAGCCTTTGCCAAAGGATTTTGCGAATGACAATGCACTGCTTGGGGACAGTGAGGTTGTGACGGTCCGCTGGACGAAGCAGGAAACCGAGCAGTTGCTCAAACAAGCTCATCGCGCATACAACACGGAAATGAATGACCTGCTGCTGGCTGCGCTCGGAAAAGCCGTATATGACTGGTCTGGTTCCGAACGAGTGCTGGTCAACCTGGAGGGCCATGGACGGGAAGCCATTGTACCGGATGTGGATATTACGCGGACGGTCGGCTGGTTTACGAGCCAGTTCCCGGTTGTACTCGATGGAAGTCTGGGACAAGGGGGGAATACGGCTCGTCTGATCAAACGGATTAAGGAAGGGCTGCGTCATATTCCGCAGAAAGGCATCGGCTATGGTATTTTACGATACCTGTCGGATACGAATGTTCTGGAGAAAGCAGGCGTGCAGTTAAAGGCTCAGCCTGAGATCAGTTTTAACTATTTGGGCCAATTCGATCAGGATTATAAAGGCAATGATCTGGAGCCTTCCTCCTATTCCATCGGTGTGCCTGTCAGCATGAATGCGGCTATGGATTTTGCGCTGGATATCAATGGAGTCATCGAGGATGGTGAGTTGGTGTTCACGATTCGCTACGGTACTACGCAATTCCGCCAAGAAACGATTGCACGGCTGGGTGAGCTGCTGGCATCCAGCTTGCGTGAAGTCATTCATCATTGTGTCGCCCAAGAGAGAACGGTATTGACCCCAAGTGATGTGCTGTTAAACCATGTAACGCTAGACGAGCTAGAGCAATTGGTGGAGGATACACAAGATCTGGGCGAACTGGAAAATGTATATGCTTTGACGCCGATGCAAAAGGGCATGCTCTTCTTCAGCCTGATGGATGAGAATTCGGCGGCGTATTTTGAGCAGGCCACCTTTGAATTGAACGGGCGTTTTGATGTGGTTACTTTCGGCAAGAGCTTGGATCTGCTCGTACAGCGTCATGAGGCATTGCGGACGAACTTTATCAGTTCATGGAAGGATGAGCCTGTACAGGTCGTTTTCCACAACCGCAGCGGAGAGTTGTACTATGAAGACCTGCGCGGACTGAAAAAAGAAGAACGTAAAGCGCGTGTGGAGGCATTTACCCTTGCTGATAAAGCGAAAGGATTCCGTCTGGCGGAGGACGCACTCCTTCGTATCTCGATTCTACAAACCGGGGATGAAACGTATCACTTTATTTGGAGCTTCCATCACATTTTGATGGATGGCTGGTGCTTGTCCTTTATGACACAGGAGGTATTTGGTAGCTATCTGGCACTGCGCGCGGGTCATGAGCCAGCACTGGAGCCTGTCACGCCGTTCAGTCGATTTATTGAATGGCTGGAACGTCAAGACCGTGAGGCAGCCTTGCAATACTGGCGTGGGTATCTGGCGGACTATGAGCAGCAAATTACGCTTCCCCAGCAAAAAACACAGCCTAAATCGATGCACACCGGGGAATATATCGCTGAAGATCTGGATTGCGAATTCCAACCAGAGCTGGTTGCCCAGATCGAACAAGTGGCGAAGCAAAATCAGGTCACGATCAATACGCTGATTCAAACCGTATGGGGCGTTCTGTTGCAAAAATATAACAACAGTACGGATGTCGTGTTCGGCAGCGTTGTGTCCGGTCGTCCAGGGGATATTCCAGGTGTGGAGCACATGATCGGGCTATTTATTAATACAATTCCAGTGCGTGTGCAGTCTGAACCAGGTGAAAGTTTTGTCGAGCTGATGAGACGAACACAGCGGCAGGCGCTGGCTTCCAATGGTTATGATGCGTTCCCGCTGTATGAAATTCAAGCACTGACCGAGCAGAAGCAGGATTTGATCAATCATATTATGATATTTGAAAATTATCCGGTGGAGCAGCAGGTAGAGCAGCTGGGCAGTGAAGGACAGGAACCATTTACAATTTCGAACGTGGTGTCTACAGAGGCAACCAACTATGATCTGAACGTCGTCGTGATGCCGGGAGAAGGCATCAAGATTCGTTTTATGTATAACACGCTCAGCTTTGATCAAGCAGGTATTGAGCGCTTGTATGGACATTTTGCACGTTTGCTGGAGCAAATTTCGCTCAACCTGCATGTTCGGGTGGAAGAGCTGGAACTACTCACAGCAGCAGAAAAACAAAAGATTACAGCGGCCTTTAATGACACCGCTTGTGCATTTCCGTCCCATCAGACGATCCATCAGCTGTTTGAGGAGCAGGTGGAGTGTACGCCGGATCAGGTGGCATTGGTGTTTGAACATCAGCGTCTGACGTATCAGGAGCTGAATGAACGGGCGAATTCATTGGCTCGAATGCTTCAAGCCCAGGGAGTAGGACCAGACAAGCTGGTCGGTCTGATGGTACAGCGCTCCGTGGAAATGATCGTAGGTCTGCTGGCCGTGCTAAAAGCAGGCGGTGCTTATGTGCCGATTGATCCCGAATTTCCATCCTCTCGTATTGCATACATGCTGGAAGACAGCGAGGCCGCAGTGCTTCTGACCCGTCGTGAACTGGCAGAAGAACACCATTGCCATGCCAATACCCTGTTTCTTGAGGATGCCGCATTGTATCAGGGAGAAAGTAGCAACCTGGAGACGATTGCCCGCCCAGAGCATTTGGCTTATGTCATCTATACGTCGGGTTCGACTGGAAATCCGAAAGGAGTTATGCTCCAGCATCGCTCGGTCCTCAACTTTATTACAGGGATGCGCGAAGCCATTGATTTTGAAGCGAGCCGAACCATGTTGTCACTCACGACCATTTCATTCGATATTTTCGTATTGGAAACCATTCTCCCCCTGTTGGGCGGAATGACGGTGGTGCTTGGCGACAGCCAGCATCAGGTGAATCCTCAGGCGCTGGGTGAGTTGATTACTCAACATTCGATTGAGATGTTGCAAATGACCCCATCCCGGTTACAAATGCTGTTGGGTCATGAAGCAGGCTCGCGCGCGCTGCAAAGCGTGAAGGCAATTATGGTCGGGGGCGAAGCCCTTCCGTCCAAGCTGCTCGCGGCACTGCAAGCAATAAACGGTCCCCGTATTTATAACATGTACGGACCTACAGAAACGACGGTGTGGTCAGCCGTACAGGAACTGACCCATGCCCAAGAAATTAATATAGGACGTCCGATTGCGAATACCCAAATCTATATCATGAATGCGAATGGGGAATTGCAGCCCGTCGGCGTGCCGGGCGAGTTATGTATTGCCGGGGAAGGATTGGCCCGTGGATATTGGAAACGTGAAGAACTGACGGCTGAGAAATTTGTAAATAATCCGTTTGCTGGTGGCAAGGCAGGCCATGAGCGGATGTATCGTACAGGCGATTTGGCAAGATGGATGCCGGACGGCAACATTGAATATTTGGGGCGAATGGACCATCAGGTGAAAATCCGGGGCTACCGGATCGAACTGGGTGAGATCGAATCGCAGCTGTTGCAGGTCGAGTCGGTACGAGAAGCGGTCATCATGGCTCGGGCGGACGAAACTGACCAAAAACAACTAGTAGCGTACTACGTCGCGAGTCAAGAGCTTGGAGCCGGTGAACTGAGACATGAGCTGGGACAAGAACTGCCAAGCTATATGATGCCGTCGTATTTCATCTGGTTGGAGCAGATGCCGCTGACACCGAACGGTAAAATCGACCGCAAGTCCCTGCCAGCACCGGAAGGCAATCTGCACAGCGGTGCGGATTATGTAGAGCCGCGCACTGCACCGGAACGAGCGCTTGTAGCGGTCTGGCAGTCCGTCCTGGGTGTGCCAACCGTCGGTATGTTGGACAATTTCTTTGATCTGGGTGGCGATTCGATCAAGGCGATTCAAATCGTATCCCGTGCGTTCCAGGTAGGCTACAAGCTGGACATGAAGGATTTGTTCCGCTATCCCATCGTCGCAACCCTGGCACCGCATATGCACGAGGTCAGTCGTATGGCAGATCAGGGAGAAGTAAGCGGAGAAACGGCATTGCTTCCGATCCAGCACGAGTTCTTTGCGCAGGAGCAAGTAGACGTGCATCACTTTAATCAGGCGGTGATGCTGCACCGGGAGCAGGGGTTTGACGAGTCGGCTCTGCGTCAGGCGCTTGGCAAGCTGACAAAGCATCATGATGCTTTGCGAATGGTGTTCAGCAAGACCGCGCAAGGCTATCAAGCATGGAATCGCGGAATACAGGAAGGCGAGCTGTATCAGCTGGACGTGCTGGACTTTAGGGATATAACGGATGAAGCCATGCTCGGCGTGGCAATGGAGGCGAAAGCTACCGAAATTCAAAGCAGTATCCAACTGCAAGAAGGGCCGCTGTTTAAAGCAGGTTTGTTCCACTGTGTAGATGGCGATCATTTGCTGATGGTGATTCACCATTTGGTGGTGGACGGGGTATCCTGGCGTATCTTGTTTGAGGATTTGGCTACTGCCTATGAACAGGCCATCCATGAAGAGGTGCTTCAGTTACCGGACAAAACGGATTCCTTCCGATCCTGGTCACAAAAACTTTCCGAGTATGCGAATAGCGCAGCCATGGACAGTGAACACGCCTACTGGGAACAATGGAACGCAGCTGCTTTGGCTGACCAAGTTCGTTTACCTGAGGATCAAGCACAGGCTGACTCATTTACTTTGGCTGACACAGATACAGTGGTCGTCAAGCTTACGAAAGAAGAGACAGAAAGACTATTGAAGCAAGCACACCGCGCATATAACACGGAAGTGAACGATCTGTTGCTGACGGCTTTGGGCATGATGCTGTATACGTGGACGGGTCATGAACGCAGTCTGATTCATTTAGAGGGACACGGACGTGAGAACATTTTGCCGGATACGGACATTTCTCGTACCATAGGCTGGTTTACGAGTCCATATCCGATATGGCTGGACATCGGTCGTGATCAGGCTTTGTCGGAACGCATCAAACAGGTCAAAGAGAGTCTGCGTGATATTCCGAATCAAGGAATGGGCTACGGAATTTGGAGATATTTGAGTGAATCTGGCCAAGCCATGGCTCAGCAAGCAGATGCACTGCATCTCGCTCAACATCAAGCTTTTGCCGAGCCGCAAGTGAGCTTCAATTACCTCGGACAGCTGGATCAGGACTTGCAAAACAGCGATATCCGTATGTCTCCTTACTCGATGGGATCGGCCGTTAGTGACCGGACGAAAATGAAATATGCGCTCGATGTGAGCGGGATCGTAACGAACGGCATCCTGGAACTGGACATTCGGTATAACAGCAAAGCCTTCCGTAAGGACACCGTCCAAATGCTGGCTAATCTGTTGAAATCCAATCTGCTTGAGATTATCGAGCATTGTGTCACACGAGATCGGATCGAATTAACTCCAAGTGATGTACTGTTCAAAGGTCTGACCCTGGAGCAATTAGATACGATTAAGGAGCAGACCCAGACGGTTGGGGAATTGGAAAATGTATATCCGTTAACCCCCATGCAAAAGGGGATGCTGTTCCACAGTTTGATGAATGCAGAAACAGGCGTGTATTTTGAGCAGGCGACCTTTGATCTGGAGGGCCACTTGGAGCCATCTATATTCGAGGAAAGCTTGAAGCTGCTGGTTAGTCGACATGCGATATTACGGACGAATTTCTATAGTGGCTGGCATGGTCAACCGTTGCAGATTGTCTATCGTCATAAAAATCCGAGCTTCTTTTATGAGGATGTCAGAGGGTGTGAACAGGCTGTAGCTGAATTTGTGGCCCAGGACAAAGCTCGAGGCTTTGATTTAAGCAAGGATGCGCTCATGCGTGTAGCTGTCTTCCGCACGGGTGATCGCTCATACCGTTTTGTATGGAGCTTCCATCATATTGTGATGGACGGCTGGTGCCTGTCCCTGATGACGGACGAAGTGTTTGGTGCCTATGCTGCCTTGCTGGAGAATAAGCAGCCAGAGCTCGCACCTGTCAAGCCGTATAGTGACTATATCGAATGGTTGCAAGATCAGGATGCACAGGAAGCGACCCGTTATTGGAGTGAGTATTTGGCAGGCTTTGAGCAGCAAACCTTGTTGCCTGGTGAGAATGCGCAAGCTTCTGTAGCCGCACGGGATGAAGAACCAGACGGAAGTGGTGGAAGTTCAAATTCTGGCTATGTTTCGGAAAAGCTGCCATTTATGTTGGGTAAAGAACGGAGTGCCGCATTAAACCAAATGGCCAAGCAACAACATGTCACGATTAACACCTTGCTGCAAAGTGTGTGGGGCGTTATTTTACAGCAATACAATAATAATCAGGATGTTGTGTTTGGTGGTGTGGTATCCGGTCGTCCGGCAGACATTCCAGGTGTGGAGAACATGATTGGATTGTTTATCAATACGATTCCGGTACGCATATGCAGTGCACCGGATGCTACATTTGCTGAAGTATTGCAGCGCACACAGGAACAGGCTCTGACCTCCAGTGTCTATGACACGTTCCCGCTGTACGATATTCAGGCACGGACTGAACAAAAACAAGACCTGATTCATCACATCATGGTCTTTGAAAACTACCCGATTGGGCAGCAGATGAAGCAGATGGGCGGTTCCGGCGAGACAAAGGCACAAACAGGCTTCTCGATTGCCAATGTGGCACTTGCCGAGCAAACCAACTACGATTTTAACCTGATTGTTGTGCCTGACGAGGATATCTCTATCCTGCTTGAATACAATGCTCTGGTGTATAACCGGTCTGCTATGGAGCGTATCCAGGGCCATATCGACCATGTCATCAGGCAAATTGTGGACAATCCGAATATCCGTGTGAATGAGCTGGAATTGGTAACACCAGAAGAACAGGCACAGATCGTTCAGGTTTGGGGGGATACGGCGGTAGCCTATCCACAGGATCAGACGCTAAGTGCGTTGTTCGAGCAGCAGGCCACGAACACGCCGGATCAGGTGGCAGTGTTGTGCGGATCGGAATCGTTGACCTACGCGGAGTTGAATGAGCGAGCGAACCGTTTGGCTCGGACGCTGCGTGCGGAAGGTGTTGAACCGGATCAACCAGTCGGTATTCTGGTCCGCCGTTCGCTGGAGATGATCGTAGGCATCTACGCGATCCTCAAGGCAGGCGGAGCCTATGTGCCAATCGATCCGGAATATCCGGCCGACCGCATCCGCTTTATGCTGGAGGACTCGGGCGCGAAGCTGGTGCTGACGCAATCGCATCTGGCGGAGCAAGCATCGCTGAGTTTCAACGGCCAGGTGCTGGTACTGGACCGCGAGAACATCTATCACGAAGATGGCTCGAATCTGGAGCCTCTGGCGGGGCCGCACCATGTTGCGTACGTCATCTATACCTCTGGCTCCACCGGAAAACCGAAGGGTGTGATGGTGGAGCACCATTCCGTGCTGAACCGGATTTTGTGGATGCATGATCGTTACGGCTTGAGTGCGGAAGATACGATCCTACAAAAGACCGCTTTCACCTTCGACGTGTCAGTGTGGGAGCTGTTCTGGTGGTCGATGGTCGGCTCGAAGGTAAGCCTGTTGTCCGTGGGCGGGGAAAAGAACCCGGAAGAGATCATCGACACGATTGCCCGCGATGGCGTAACCACGATGCACTTTGTACCCGCTATGCTGCATGCGTTTCTGGAGTACGTGGAGCAGCAGCCTCGGGAAGTGATGCAAGCGAAGCTGGGCACGCTGCGCCATGTCTTTGTCAGTGGTGAAGCTTTACCGCCACAGCATGTGGCCCGGTTCCAACGACACGTGTCGAGCCTGACCGGAGCGAAGCTGATCAACCTGTATGGACCAACCGAAGCGACGGTGGACGTATCGTACTTTGATTGCGAGCCGGATGGGGAATATACAGTCATTCCCATCGGGAAACCGATTCAAAACATTCGTCTGTACATCGTGAAGGAAGGCACGGAGCAATTGCAGCCGATCGGGGTTGCAGGGGAGCTGTGCATCGGTGGTGTCGGTGTGGCACGAGGTTATCTGAACCGTCCGGAGTTGACGACCGAGAAATTTGTAACTGATCCGTTTTCGGGTGGTGAAGCAGGCTATGAACGGATGTATCGCACCGGCGATTTGGCGAGATGGATGCCGGACGGCAACATTGAATATCTGGGCCGGATCGACCATCAGGTGAAAATCCGGGGCTACCGGATTGAGCTGGGCGAGGTGGAATCGCAGCTGCTCCAAGTGGAATCGGTACGCGAAGCCGTCGTCATGGCTCGTGCGGATGAAACGGGACAAAAACAAATGGTGGCCTACTATGTCGCTGGGCAAGAGATCGGTGCCAGCGAGCTGAGAAGTGAGCTAGGCCGGGAGCTGCCAAGCTACATGGTGCCATCGTACTTTGTACAGCTGGAGCAGATGCCGCTGAGTCCAAATGGCAAAATTGACCGCAAGGCCTTGCCGGCACCGGAAGGCAGCCTGCAAACTGGAGCTGATTATGCAGAGCCGCGTACGGCGCAAGAACGCGCACTGGTAGCGGTCTGGCAGTCGGTACTGGGGCTGCAGACAGTCGGTATTTTGGACAATTTCTTTGATCTAGGCGGCGATTCCATCAAAGCCATCCAAATCGCATCGCGTACGTTCCAGGCCGGTTATAAGCTGGACATGAAGGATTTGTTCCAGTATCCAACGGTTGCAACACTGGCACCGCATATGCATGAGGTCAGCCGTATGGCAGATCAAGGAGAAGTGAGCGGGGAAACCGCGTTGCTACCGATCCAGCATTGGTTCTTTGCGCAGGAGCGCGAGCGTCCGCAGCACTTTAATCAGGCGGTCATGCTCTATCGTGCCGAGGGCTTTGATGAGACGGCAGTTCGCCAAGTCATGGATCACATCGTGAAGCATCATGATGCGCTTCGTACGGTTTTCCGTCAGGATTCCTCTGGTTATACGGCTTGGACACGCGGTGTAGATGAAGGCGCGTTGTATACGCTGGAAACCGAAGACTACCGTGAACAAGTAGCCTATGCGGAAGCGCTGGAAGCGAAGGCAAATGAAATTCAAAGCAGCATTCACCTGTCCGAAGGACCGCTGGTGAAGCTGGGATTGTTCCACATAGCCGAGGGCGATCATTTGCTCATAGCTATTCACCATTTGGTGATAGACGGGGTGTCGTGGCGGATTCTGTTTGAGGATTTCTCTACTGGCTACGAGCAAGCGAGCAAAGGCGAGCCTGTACGATTGCCCTATAAAACAGATTCCTTCCAAGCATGGGCACGGGAGTTGTCGTCTTACGCCAACCGTCCTGAGGCTGCATCGGATGAAGTTTATTGGAAGCAGCTGGAACAGGCCAAAGCGGAAGCCGCACCGCTGCCTAAGGATTTTACCTACGAGGGCTCCTTAAACGCAGACAGCGAAGTGCTGACGGTAGAGTGGACCGAAGCTGAAACGCAGCAACTGTTAAAGCAGGTCCATCGCGCCTACAACACCGAGGTCAATGATTTGCTGCTGACCGCGCTGGGACTGGCGGTGCACAATTGGACAGGCGCAGGACAGGTACTGGTGAATCTGGAGGGCCATGGCCGGGAAGCGATCCTGCAAGAGGTGGATATTACACGTACCGTAGGTTGGTTTACGAGCTTGTATCCAGTGCTGCTGGAGACCGGCAAGGAAATGACACTGGCTCAGCGGATTAAAGAAACGAAGGAAGGTCTGCGCCGGATTCCACATAAAGGGCTGACCTATGGAACTTGGCGCTACTTGTCTCCTACGTCTGCATCGGATGAAGCGCATACGATTGCAGCAGAACCGGAAATCAGCTTTAACTATTTGGGTCAGGTCGATCAGGATCTACAAAACAGTGGAATCGCATTGTCACCCTATAGTGCAGGGGAGACAGAGGATGCACATTCACCGCTGCAATATACGCTGGATTTAAACGCGATGATCTCGGAAGGCACGCTGCGCTTGACGATTGCTTACAGCCGTAAGCAGTATCGTAAAGAAACGCTGGAACGTGTGGCAGGACTGCTTCAATCCGCTTTGCAAGAGGTGATTACGCATTGCGTCGCTCAGGAACAGCCGGAACTGACCCCGAGTGATGTATCCTTCAAAGGTCTGACGACTAGAGAACTGGAACAAATTGCAAAACAGGCGGCACATACCGGTGATTTGGAAAATGTATACGCACTGACGCCGATGCAAAAGGGGATGCTCTTTTATAATCTGATGGATTCGCAATCAGGAGCTTATTTTGAACAGGCCTCCTTTGATCTGCGAGGACATTTTAATATCGCTGCATTTGCGGCCAGTTTGGATGTTTTAATGCAGCGGCATACGGTACTGCGCACGAACTTCTACAGCGGCTGGCAGGATGAACCGCTTCAGGTTGTGTACCGCAATAAGCGCAGTGAACTGTATGTGGAAGATTTAAGGGACATGGAGGACGAGCAGCAAAACGAATACATGCTCGAATTTACGCGTAAAGACAAGCAAAGAGGCTTTGACCTAGCACAAGACGCCTTGATGCGTGTCGCTGTGTTGCGCACAGGTGAGGAGACGTACCGTTTTGTATGGAGTTTCCATCATATCGTGATGGATGGCTGGTGCTTGTCGCTGGTGACAAACGAAGTGTTTGCGAGCTATTTTGCGATCCTGGCCCATAAACAACCGGAACTGGCCCCTGTAACGCCGTACAGTCAATATATCGAATGGCTGGAGCAGCAGGATCGTCAGGCCGCATCAAGCTACTGGAGCAAGGTTCTGGAAGGATATGAGGAGCAGTCTCGTTTGCCACAGGCTAAAATTCAGGGCAAAACGGGGTATCAGTCGGAGCGTTTAGATTTTGATTTGGGCGCGGATCTCACAGCTGGTATTCAGCGTATAGCCAAGCGTTATCAGGTGACGATCAATACGTTGATGCAGACCGTTTGGGGTATTTTGCTGCAAAAATATAATGGCACCGATGATGTCGTGTTTGGCAGCGTGGTATCTGGACGTCCGGCAGACATTCCGAATGTGGAGCACATCATTGGTCTGTTTATCAATACGATTCCGGTGCGTATCCGCAGTCAAGTGGACAGTTTATTCTCCGATGTGATGAAGCAAACCCAGGAGCAATCGATTGCTTCCCATACCTATGATACGTATCCGTTGTATGAAATTCAGGGACTGTCGGAGCTTAAGCAGGATTTGATCAATCATATTCTTATTTTTGAGAACTATCCGGTCGAGGAACAAATCGAGCAATTAGGCAGCGGTGATGAGTCCAGCTTCACGATCACCGGAGCCGAGTCTGTCGAGCAGACCAACTATGACTTTAACCTGGTGGTACTGCCCGGGAACACCATTCACATGAGCTTTGGCTATAATGCCCTGGCCTTTGAACGGGAAAGTGTAGAGCAAGTCCGAGGCCATCTGGTGCAACTGCTGGAGCAGGTGACAGCGAATCCGGACATCCGTGTACATGAGCTGGATATGTTAAGCGAGCAGGAGCGCGAGCAAATTCTCAGCGCATGGGGCAATACTGCGACCGAGTATCCAAGCGAGCAAACGATCCACGGCTTATTCGAGGCGCAAACGGCGCAGACACCGGAGCAGACAGCATTGTTCTTTGAAGGAGAAACGCTGACTTATCGTGAGCTGAATGAACGCGCCAATCGCCTGGCTCGTACCTTGCGCAGTCAAGGCGTGACGAAAGATCGTTTGGTGGGTCTGATGACCGAGCGGTCGGTGGACATGATCGTGGGCATTTTCGGGATTTTAAAAGCCGGAGGCGCCTATGTTCCTATCGATCCAACCTATCCGGAGGAACGTATCCGCTATATGCTGGATGACTCGGGAGCGAAGCTGCTATTGACACAAAGTCATCTGGTGGACAAAGCAGTTATCGATGGTCAAGTGCTGGTATTGGATGGAGTGCAAACGGTGTATCACGAGGATGGTTCTAACCTGGAGCCGGGGTCCGGCCCGAATGATTTGGCGTATGTGATTTATACGTCAGGTACAACCGGGCAGCCAAAGGGCGTTATGCTGGAGCATCACGGGCTGTGCAATCTGAAAACGTATTTTGATCAGACGCTTCGAATCCGCACGTCGGATCATGCGTTGCTGTTCGCTAGCTATTCGTTTGATGCGGCTTGCTGGGAAATCTTCCAAGCGCTGTTCTGCGGAGCCACGTTATATGTGCCAACGACAGAGACGATTTTGAACTACGAGCGGTTTGAGCAATATATGGCGGATCACCAAATCACCGTGGCCGCTTTGCCGCCGACCTATGCGGTGTATCTGGAGCCAGAGCGGATGCCACACCTGCGTATTCTGTTCACTGCGGGTTCAGCATCTTCCACCGAACTGGTATACAAGTGGAAGGATCAAGTGGCGTACTACAACGGCTACGGTCCAACCGAAAACTCGGTCGCGACGTCGATCTGGCCGGTATCCGAGGATGAGAGAGCTGGACAACTCATTTCCATCGGACGGCCTGTGCCGAATCACCGGGTATACATGGTGGATGGGCATGGACATTTGGCTCCGGTAGGCGTAGCAGGTGAACTGTGCGTGTCTGGTCCAGGTCTGGCGCGTGGATATCTGGATCGTCCAGAGCTGACGGCGGAGAAATTTGTAGCGAACCCGTTTGCGGCTGGTGAAGCCGGCTATGAACGAATGTACCGTACGGGTGACTTGGCGAGATGGATGCCAGATGGCAACATCGAATATTTGGGCCGGATTGACCATCAAGTAAAAATCCGGGGCTACCGGATCGAACTGGGCGAGGTCGAGGCACAAATTTTGAAAGTGGAAGACGTGCAAGAGGTTATCGTCCTGGCCCAAGCGGACGAGCAGGGGCAAAACCAACTGGTGGCGTACTATGTCGCTGAAAGAGACGTAAGCGCTGGGGAGCTGCGCAGCTTACTGGGTGAGGAGCTGCCCAACTACATGATGCCTTCGTACTTCATCCAGCTGAAGCAGATGCCGCTGACACCCAACGGTAAAATCGACCGCAAGGCCCTGCCGGCACCGGAGGACAGCCTGCAAAGCGGAGCGG
The DNA here is from genome assembly GCF_054602585.1 of Paenibacillus sp. SEL3. Taxonomy (NCBI): domain Bacteria; kingdom Bacillati; phylum Bacillota; class Bacilli; order Caryophanales; family Paenibacillaceae; genus Paenibacillus; species Paenibacillus sp. SEL3. The sequence continues at coordinate 6,059,497 of NZ_CM137725.1, forward strand.
ATTATGTAGAACCACGTACAGCGCTGGAGCAGACGTTAGTGTCCATTTGGCAGGCTGTATTAGGAGCGAAGAGCGTCGGGATTTTGGATAATTTCTTTGATCTGGGCGGCGATTCGATCAAAGCGATCCAGGTATCGTCCCGCTTGCTGCAAGCGGGCTACAAGCTGGAGATGAAGGATTTGTTCCAATATCCGTCCATTTCACTGCTGAGCAGTCATGTACACAAAGTTAGCCGCACAGCCGATCAGCGGGTGGTTTCGGGAGCAGTTAAATTGAGCCCAATACAGCAATGGTTCTTTGGACAATCCTCAGCAGAGCCACATTATTTTAACCAATCGGTGATGCTGTATAGAGCACAAGGATTCGATGAAGCCGCATTGCATCAAACGGTGACCCAGGTGACGGAGCATCATGATGCATTGCGTATGGTCTTCCGTCAGACCGAACAGGGCTATGAAGCGTGGAATCGCGGTTTGAACGAAGGCGAGCTGTATCATCTGGACGTTGTTGATTTGACAGGCGTCGAAGACACGGCAGAGGTGGTGATGGCGATTGAAACGAAAGCCAATGCCATCCAAAGTTCCATTCGTCTGGACGAAGGACCGCTGGTGAAGCTGGGACTTTTCCGCTGCATGGATGGAGATCATTTACTGATTGCGATCCACCATTTGGTCGTAGACGGGATTTCATGGCGGATTGTGTTTGAGGATTTTGCCACTGGGTATGAGCAGGCCGTGCGGGGAGAAGCGATTCGCTTGCCATATAAAACGGACTCTTTCTCTGCTTGGGCAGAACGTTTGTCTCAATATGCGAATAGCCCGGCGATCGAAAATGAACGCGAATATTGGCAGCATCTTGCCCAAATGGAAATTGCATCGTTGCCTAAGGATCAAGAAAGAGCGGAGGGACAACATTCTCTAATCAGAGACACTGCGACGGTGAGCGTAGCTTGGAGCGAACAGGAAACCCGGCTGCTGCTGCAGGAATCACATCGGGCGTATAACACAGAGGTCAATGATCTGCTGTTAACCGCACTCGGCACCGCGTTATATAACTGGAGCGGTCAGGAGCGTGTGCTGGTCAATCTGGAGGGCCATGGCCGGGAAGCCATTGTTCCAGATATCGACATCACACGTACCGTGGGCTGGTTTACGAGCCAATATCCGGTGCTGCTTGATGTGGATGGGAAGGCAGAAGTAGGGCAGCGAATCAAGCGGGTGAAGGAAGACCTGCGCCATGTACCGTATAAGGGCATTGGCTACGGCATTTTGAAATATATGTCTCAGCATGATGTCCATCCTTCCTTGACCTTGCAGCCTGAAATTAGCTTTAACTATTTGGGACAGTTTGATCAGGACTTGGAAAATGGGGATATCAGGCTGTCTTCGCATCCAGGTGGAGAGCCGATGAGTGATCATACCGTTCTGGAGCAGCCGCTGAATGTGAACGGCATGATTACAGCAGGCGGGCTGACACTGGACATTCGCTATGACAGTAAGGTATATCAACAGCAAAATGTAGAGAACTTTGCGCAGTTGCTGCAGGAAAGCCTGCAGGAAGTGATCGCGCATTGTGCCTCCCAAGAGCGGAGCGAACTAACCCCAAGCGATGTCTTGTTCAAAGGCTTGTCGTTGGAACAACTGGAGCAATTGATGGAGCAAACGGCTTCTGTGGGCGAACTGGAAAATGTGTATGCTCTTTCGCCGATGCAGAAGGGGATGCTGTTCCATAGTCTGATGGAGCCGGACTCAGGTGCATACTTCCAGCAAGCGTCGTTTGATCAAAAAGGCAGCTTTGATGTTGAAATTTTCCGCAAGAGTCTAGATGTACTGACACAGCGTCATGAAGCACTGCGGACGAATTTCCATCGATTTGAAACAGGACATGGTCCGGAGCCATTGCAAATCGTGTTCCGTCACAAAGATAGCGATCTGTCCTTCAAGGATATACGCGAAATGCAGGAAGCGGAGCAACAGGCGTATATCCAGACGTTTAAGCAGGAAGACCAGGCTAGAGGCTTTGATCTCGGTACGGATGCACTTATGCGCGTACAGGTATTGCAAACCGATGAAGAAACGTATCATTTGGTCTGGAGCTTCCATCACATTGTCATGGATGGCTGGTGCTTATCGCTCGTTACAGGCGAAGTGTTTGGTACGTACTTTGCGCTGCTGGAGCAGAAACAGCCGGAGCTTGCTCATATCACACCATATGGCCAATATATCGAATGGCTAGAGCGTCAGGATGAACGTGCGGCACAAGAGTATTGGAGCAGCTATTTGGCTGGCTTTGAACAGCAAACCTTGTTACCTGGATTGGATACTTCATCGAAAGACCAAGCGGCTAATACTGTATTCGCTACAGCAAACGAAACCAGGGAATATGTTTCTGAAAAAATAACGGTAGATCTGGATCCAGCGTGGAGCGAAGCGATGTACCGGATTGCAAAGCAGCAGCAGGTCACGATTAATACGCTGATGCAGAGCGTGTGGGGCCTTATTTTGCAGAAATATAACAACAATGAGGATGTTGTATTCGGCAGTGTGGTATCTGGACGTCCGACGGATATTGCGGGTGTAGAGCATATGATCGGTCTGTTCATTAATACGATCCCAGTGCGGATTCAAAGTGAACAGAATGCCACGTTTGTGGACATCATGCGGAAAACGCAGGAGCAGGCACTGGCCTCAGGAGCCTATGACAGCTTCCCGCTGTATGAAATTCAGGCGCTGACCGAGCAGAAGCAGCATCTGATTAACCACATTATGGTATTTGAGAACTATCCAGTAGAGGAGCAAGTTGAGCAGCTTGGCGAAGTTCGTCCATCCGCTTTTGAAATTACGAATGTAGAGGTTGTTGAACAAACGAATTATGATCTGGACTTGATTGTGATGCCAGATGAAACCTTCCGTATCATGTTTAGATATAACGCCAATGTATACGATCGGTCTACGATCGAGCGGATGCAGGGACATGTACTGCATGTCATCGAGCAAATAATTGACAATCCGCATATCCGTGTGAATGAGCTGGAATTGGTGACACCGGAAGAGCGGGCACAGACCGTTCAGGTCTGGGGGGATACGGCGGTAGCCTATCCGCAGGATCAAACGCTAAGCGCACTGTTCGAGCAGCAGGTAGCGAACACGCCGGAGCAAGTGGCGGTGTTGTGTGGAGCGGTATCGTTGACCTACGCGGAGCTGAACGAGCGAGCCAACCGTCTCGCACGCACCTTGCGTGCGCAAGGGGTTAAACCGGATCAGCCTGTGGGCATTCTGGTTCACCGTTCATTGGACATGATTGTAGGCATCTATGCGATTCTCAAGGCCGGCGGAGCCTATGTGCCGATTGATCCGGAATATCCGGCTGATCGTATCCGCTTTATGCTGGAGGACTCGGGAGCGAAGCTGGTGCTGACGCAATCGCATCTGGCGGAGCAAGCATCGCTGAGTTTCGACGGCCAGGTGCTGGTGCTGGATCGTCAGGAGCAGGCTGGCCAAGACATTTACCACGAAGACGGTTCGAATCTGGAGCCACTGGCCGGACCGCACCATGTCGCCTATGTCATTTATACGTCCGGCTCCACGGGAAAACCGAAGGGCGTTATGGTTGAGCACCATTCCGTTCTGAACCGGATTTTGTGGATGCATGATCGGTACGGCTTGAGTGCGGAAGATACGATCCTGCAAAAGACGGCCTTCACCTTCGACGTGTCGGTGTGGGAGCTGTTCTGGTGGTCGCTGGTCGGCTCGAAGGTGAGCCTGTTGTCCGTGGGCGGGGAAAAGAACCCGGAAGAGATCGTGGACACGATTGCCCGCGACGGAGTGAGCACGATGCACTTTGTACCTGCCATGCTGCATGCGTTCCTGGAGTATGTGGAGCAGCAGCCACGGGAAGTAATGCAAGCGAAACTGGCAACGCTGCGTCATGTCTTTGCCAGTGGTGAAGCCTTGCCGCCACAGCATGTGGCTCGCTTCCAACGGCTCGTGTCGAGCCTGACCGGAGCGAAGCTGATCAACCTGTACGGTCCAACCGAAGCGACGGTGGACGTATCGTACTTTGATTGCGAGCCGACGGAAGAATATGCAGTCATTCCGATCGGAAAACCGATTCAAAACATTCGCCTGTACATCGTGAAGGAAGGCACGGAGCAATTGCAGCCGATTGGGGTTGCAGGGGAGTTGTGCATCGGTGGTGTCGGTGTGGCACGTGGGTATCTGAACCGTCCGGAGCTGACGGCCGAGAAATTTGTGAAAGATCCGTTTGCCGGCGGGGAAGCCGGGTATGAGCGGATGTACCGCACCGGCGATTTGGCGAGATGGATGCCGGACGGCAACATTGAATATTTGGGCCGGATCGACCATCAGGTGAAAATCCGGGGGTACCGGATTGAGCTCGGCGAGGTCGAAACGCAGCTGCTCCAAGTAGCGTCCGTGCGAGAAGCGGTTGTCATGGCTCGTGCAGACGAAACGGGACAAAAACAAATGGTGGCCTACTATGTTGCTGGACAAGAGATCGGTGCCAGCGAGCTGAGAAGTGAGCTGGGCCGGGAACTGCCAAGCTACATGGTGCCGTCCTACTTTGTACAACTGGAACAAATGCCGCTGAGTCCAAATGGAAAAATTGACCGCAAGGCCCTACCAGCACCGGAAGGCAGCCTGCAAAGCGGAGCCGATTATGTCGCACCGCGGACGTGGGTGGAAGTGAAGCTGGCGCAAATTTGGCAGGATGTGCTGGGCCTGGCGCAGGTCGGCGTGAAGGAAAATTTCTTTGAGATTGGTGGACACTCGCTGCGGGCGACGACACTGGCCTCGAAGATTCACAAGGAGTTGAACAAGCCGCTTCCCCTGCGCAGTATTTTTGAAGCACCCACGATTGAACAACTGGCAGCCGTTCTGGAAGGTCTGGATCAAGTGGTGTACGCGTCCATTCCGGTAACAGAAGAACGCAGCTTCTACCCGTTATCTTCAGCACAAAAACGACTGTATGTACTGCATCAGTTTGATCCAAGTGATGTGAACTACAACATGCCGTCAGTGCTGCAAGTGAGCGGTCCGCTGGATGTGAAACGAGTAGAAGACGTGTTCCGTCAACTAATCGATCGTCATGCAACCTTGCGTACCCGCTTTGAGCTGGTAGACAATGAGCCGATGCAATGGATTGAGGATACCGTGCCATTCGAGGTGGAATATACGAAGGTACAGGTAGAGAGTGTGATTACGGATACGGATCAGGACACAGCTACAGGAATGGATACAACTACAGCTACGTACACGAGGATTAGCCAGGAAGCACAAGAACGGGTACGGCAGTTTATCCGTCCGTTTGATCTAAAAGCTGCACCGCTGCTGCGGGTAGGCTTGGTGGATCTGGGTGTCCAAGGAGTAGAGCAAGAATCCCAGCATTTACTCATGCTCGACATGCACCATATCGTTTCGGATGGCGTGTCGATGGAGGTACTGACCGATGAGTTTGTCCGCTTGTATGGCGGTGAAGAACTGTCGCCATTGCGGATTCAGTACAAGGATTATGCCGTATGGCAGCAAAGCGAAACCCATCAGGAGTGGATGCAGCGTCAGGAAGCGTACTGGCTGGGCACCTTCCGGGGCGGAGTGCCTGTACTGGATCTGTCAACCGACTTTGCCCGTCCGGCGGTGCAGAGTACGGCAGGGGATACGATCGAGTTTGCACTGGGGCGTGAGGTTAGTGAACGCCTGAAAGAACTGGCTTCGCAAACAGGCGCTACCCTGTATATGGTGCTGCTGGCGGCGTACACTACGCTCTTGCACAAATATACAGGCCAAGAGGACATTGTTGTCGGCACGCCGATTGCAGGACGACCGCATGCGGAGCTCAGTAATCTGGTGGGTATCTTCATTAACACGCTGGCGATTCGCAATTATCCGTCCAGCGACAAAACGTTCCTGGATTATCTGCAAGAGGTGAAGGAGCATGCGCTCAGTGCTTATGAGCATCAGGACTATCCTTTTGAAGAACTGGTTGAACAGCTGAATTTGACAAGAGATACGAGCCGAAATGCGCTGTTTGACACGATGTTTGAGTTGAAAACCTTGGAGCAACAGGAGTTACTGCTGGAAGGTTTGACCTTGAGCTCCTATCCACTGGAAAATCATACGGCCAAGTTTGATCTGACTTTAGATGCAGTGGAGCAGCCAGAAGGCATTCTGTGCAGTCTAGAATATAGCACGGCGTTGTACAAGCCTGAGACCATGACGCGATTGGCACAGCATTTTGCGGAAATCGTTCGAGCTATTGCATACCATCCACAACAGCCCCTGGCAACTTTGAATATGGTAACCGTTGAGGAAAAGGAGCAACTCATCTACGGTTTTGGAGAAGTGGGAGTAACGGGCGGTGCCGCAGTTGAAGCAGGAGCCCTGTTCCATACCTTTGTGGAAGAACAGGCTCAGCTTGTACCAGATCACGTGGCGGTGGTGTACGAGGAGCAACAGCTGACGTACCGGAAACTGAACGAGCGCGCGAACCAATTGGCGCGGAGATTGCGGAATGAAGGCGTTGGACGCGAGTCGATTGTCGGCATTTTGAGTGAACGCTCGGTAGACATGCTGGTCGGCGTACTGGCGGTGTGGAAAGCGGGAGGCGCCTATGTGCCGCTGGATGCAGACTATCCGTCTGAACGGATTCGTTTCATGCTGGAGGACAGTGGTGCGACGGTATTGTTGACCCAAATCGGCTTACAGGAGCAAGCACAGATATGGCTTGGGGAAAGCCGACAGGCCTTGGCCGGAGGGCAGACTGAGGGTGAGTTGGAAACAGCGGCTGGTGCTGAAACGATGGAAAGAGACAGCCTAAATGAAAACTTAGGCTCAAAATCAGATTCGAAGTCTGACAGCGAAGCAGCATCCGAACCGGCAACAGGGCTGCGTCTGCATACCGTATTGGCATTGGACGATGAGTCACTGTACACCGGAGATACGACAGACGTCGATCACATCAACGAACCGCACGATTTGGCGTATGTGATCTATACATCCGGGACAACCGGACGGCCGAAGGGCGTCATGATCGAGCATCACAGCTTGGTGAATACGGCTGCGGCGTATCGCAGGGATTATCGCCTGAACCAATTCCCAGTCCGACTGCTGCAACTGGCGAGCTTCTCTTTCGACGTATTCGTCGGGGATATCGCGCGGACGCTCTATAACGGCGGCACGATGGTCATTTGTCCGAAAGACGACCGGATTGATTTCAGCCGTCTGCACGGATGGATTCGCGATGTCCAGATTACCGTGTTCGAATCGACTCCGGCCCTGATCGTACCGTTTATGCAGCATGTGCATGAACAGGGGCTGGACATGAGCAGTCTGGAGCTGCTGATCACGAGCTCGGATAGTTGCAGCGTGACGGACTACCGAGTGCTGCAAGAGCGGTTTGGTGCGGATATCCGCATTATGAACAGCTACGGCGTCACCGAAGCGGCGATTGACTCCAGCTTCTACGACGAAGAGCTGTCGAAGCTGCCAAGCAGCGGCCATGTGCCGATTGGTCAGGCGTGGCTGAACGCACGCTTCTACATTGTGGACAGCCAGCTGAATCCGGTGCCGATCGGCGTACTGGGTGAGCTGTGCATTGGCGGAGCCGGGGTGGCACGAGGCTACCTGAATCGTGCAGACCTGACAGCCGAGAAATTCGTAGCGAATCCGTATGTACCAGGTGAACGGTTGTACCGTACAGGCGATTTGGCGCGATGGATGCCGGACGGCAATGTAGACTTTATCGGCCGGATGGATGATCAAGTCAAAATCCGGGGCTTCCGGATTGAACTGGGCGAGGTGGAAGCGCAGCTGCTGACCGTGGACGGCATTCAGAAAGCCATCGTCACCGCCTGGGAAAACGAAGACGGAGACAAGGATCTGTGTGCGTATGTCGTAGCCTCGGAGGCGCTGAATTTGCCGGATCTGCGCAGCACACTCCAGCCCAAACTGCCGGGCTATATGATCCCGACCTATGTCGTACAACTGGATCGTTTCCCGCTGACACCGAACGGAAAAATTGACCGCAAAGCGTTGCCTGCGCCAGAAGCGCGCCTCGAAGGAGGCACGGCGTACGTGGCACCGCGCACACCGCTGGAAGAGCAGTTGGTACGTATTTGGCAAAGCGTTCTGAATCATCATCAAATAGGCATCCAGGATAACTTCTTTGAAGTGGGAGGACATTCTCTGCGCGCTACCACCCTGATGGCGAAAATCCATCAGGAGCTGAATCACAAGCTGGCGTTGCGAGATATTTTCCAATATCCGACGATTGAGCAACTGGTGCAGTTGATGGGTGAAGATCAGACCCAGCAAACGTATGTATCTATTCCTGTGGTGGAGGAGCGTGAATATTATCCTGTTTCCTCGGCGCAAAAACGGATGTACGTGCTGAGTCACCTGGAAGGTGGAGAGGTTAGCTACAACATGCCAGGAGCGTTGATTATCGAAGGTTCCTTGGATAAAATGCGACTGGAACAAGCCTTCCGCCAGCTGATTGCCCGTCATGAAGCCCTGCGAACCCGATTCGAGATGGTGGATGGTGAGGTGATTCAACGGATTGAATCGGGCGTCGCATTCAGCGTGGAGCATGTGCAGGCAAGCGAAGAAGAGACCCAGCAGTATGCCCAAGACTTTGTACGCGCATTTGATCTCGCACAAGCACCATTGCTGCGGGTTCAGCTGGTGGAAACCGGACCGGAGCGTCACGTCATGCTCTATGACATGCACCATATTATTTCGGATGGCGTCACGGAAGGAATTATCGTGCAGGAGTTCTCTCAATTGTATGAAGGCAAGGAACTGCCGCCACTCCGTATTCAGTACAAGGACTATGCGGTTTGGCAGCATGCAGATATGCAAAGTGAGCGGCTTCGTGAGCAGGAAAGCTATTGGCTAAACACGATGGCTGGTGACATTCCAGCGCTGGATATGCCAACGGATTTTGCAAGACCAGTCGTACAGCGTCTGGAAGGAGCGCGATTGGAATTTGCGATCAGCCTGGAGGACAGCGAACAGTTGAAACAGCTGTCCGCGCAAACCGGCTCCACCTTGTACATGGTATTGCTGGCCGCGTATAGCACGCTTTTGCATAAATATTCGGGACAGGAAGACATTATCGTCGGCACGCCGATTGCCGGAAGACCGCATGCGGAGCTGGAGGGCTTGGTAGGCGTATTCCTCAACACGCTGGCGATCCGCAATTATCCGGCTGGTGACAAAACGTTCCTAGATTACTTGCAAGAGGTCAAAGAGCATGCGCTCAGTGCTTACGAACATCAGGAATATCCTTTTGAAGAGCTGGTTGAAAAGCTGAATTTAACGCGGGATACGAGCCGGAATGCGCTGTTTGACACGATGTTTGAGTTGAAAACATTTGAGCAGCAGGAGTTCGAGCTGGAAGGTCTGACCTTTAAAACGTATCCGACAGACAATCATACGGCCAAATTTGATCTGACCTTGGATGCCGTGGAGCAGCCGGAAGGCATTCTGTGCAGTCTGGAATACAGCACGGCGCTGTACAAGCCTGAGACCATCGCGCGATTGGCACAGCATTTTACCGAACTTGTACGTGCGATTACTCTTCATCCGCAGCAGCCACTGGCAGCTTTGGATATGGTAACTGTCGAGGAGAAGGCACAAATCATCTACGGCTTTGGAGATGTGGGAGTATCGGATGTTACTGCTGAAGCAGGAGGCTTATTCCATACTTATGTAGAAGAACAGACCCAGCTTATACCAGATCATGTGGCGGTGGTGTACGAGGAACAACAACTGACGTACCGCACACTGAACGAGCGTGCGAACCAATTAGCCCGTAGACTGCGAAATGAAGGCATTGGACGCGAGTCGATTGTTGGCATTTTGAGTGAACGTTCGGTCGACATGCTGGTTGGCGTACTGGCGGTGTGGAAGGCAGGAGGCGCCTATGTGCCGCTGGATGCAGATTATCCGTCCGAACGTATTCGTTTCATGCTGGAGGACAGTGGTGCGACGGTACTGTTGACCCAAATCGGCTTGCAGGAGCGTGCACAGGCATGGCTCGAGGAAAGCCAACCTACATCCGAACCCGCAACAGGGCTGCGTCTGCACACCGTACTGGCACTGGACGATGAGTCGCTGTACACCGGAGATACCTCAGACGTCAATCACATCAACGAACCGCAGGATCTGGCGTATGTGATCTACACGTCGGGGACAACAGGACGTCCGAAGGGCGTCATGATCGAGCATCGCAGCTTGGTGAATACCGCCGCGGCGTATCGTCGGGATTATCGCCTGAACCAGTTCCCGGTACGTTTGCTGCAGCTGGCAAGCTTCTCCTTCGACGTGTTCGTCGGCGATATTGCCCGGACGCTCTATAACGGCGGAACGATGGTTATCTGTCCGAAAGACGACCGGATTGACCCGAGCCGTCTGTATGGCTGGATTCGTGACTACCAGATTACCGTGTTCGAATCGACTCCAGCCCTGATCGTACCGTTCATGCAGCATGTATATGAGCAGGGACTGGACATGAGCAGTCTGGAATTGCTGATTACCAGCTCGGATAGCTGCAGCGTGACGGATTACCGGGTGCTGCAAGAACGGTTTGGCGCGAATATCCGCATTATGAACAGCTACGGCGTTACGGAAGCGGCGATCGACTCTAGCTTCTACGACGAAGAACTGTTGAAGCTGCCGGACAGTGGCAGTGTACCGATTGGTCAGGCGTGGCTGAATGCACGGTTTTACATCTTGGACAGCCAGCTATATCCGGTGCCGATCGGCGTACTGGGCGAGTTGTGCATCGGTGGAATTGGGGTAGCACGGGGATACCTGAACCGTGCGGACCTGACGGCCGAGAAATTCGTAGCCAATCCGTTCGTGCCAGGTGAACGATTATACCGCACAGGTGACTTGGCGCGATGGATGCCGGACGGCAATGTGGACTTTATCGGCCGGATGGACTATCAAGTGAAAATCCGGGGCTATCGGATCGAGCTGGGCGAGATCGAAACGGCGATCCAGCGGGTGCCGGGTGTACGTCAAGCGGTAGTCATCGACCGGACGGATGAGCGTGGACACAAGTACTTGTGCGGATACATCACAGGAGAAGCTGAGCTGCGGATCGAGGAGGTACAGGCCGAACTGGAAGCCGGACTGCCAGCGCACATGGTGCCTGCACGTTTGATGCGACTGGAGACGATCCCGCTGACCAGCAACGGTAAAATCGACCGTAAGGCCTTGCCGGAACCGGAAGGAAGCATCCATACGGGTGCAGCCTATGTGGCACCGCGTACCACGGTGGAGCAAGTACTGGCTGCGGTATGGGCCGGGGTGCTCGGCGTGGAAGCGGTAGGCACGCAGGATAACTTCTTTGAACTGGGTGGCGATTCGATCAAGGCCTTGCAAGTATCCTCCCGATTGCTGCAAGCAGGTTATCGACTGGAGATGAAAGACCTGTTCAGTCATCCAACCGTGTCTGCCTTGGCACTGAAAGTTCAATCGGTGACCCGATTGGCGGATCAGAGCGAAGTGGTGGGCGCTGTGAAGCTGACACCTGTTCAACACTGGTTCTTTGAGCAAAACCTGACGGATGCTCATCATCATAACCAGTCCATCATGCTGCATAGCAAGGACGGTTTTGATGAACCGGCCCTGCGCACGGCGATGGATCAAATCGTTAGCCATCACGACGCACTGCGGATCGTTTTCCGTCCTACGGAGCACGGATATGAAGCCTGGAACCGCGCAATTGGGGAGGGCGAGCTGTATACGCTGGAACGTATAGACCTCAGCCATGAGACTGAGGTGTCAGCGGCGATCGAGGCTAAAGTGAATGAAATTCAGGCGGGTATTCAGTTAAGCGAAGGACCGCTGGTGAAACTGGGGCTGTTCCATTGCCCAGATGGTGATCATTTGCTGATGGCGATTCATCACTTGGTGGTGGATACCGTATCTTGGCGCATTTTGTTCGAGGATATTACAACCGCCTACGAGCAGGCATTGAACGGACAAACGGCTCGCCTTCCGCACAAAACGGATTCGTTCCGCACCTGGGCGGATGGGCAGTCTCAATATGCGAATAGTCCGGCCATGGCGGCAGAACTCGCATTCTGGCAGGAAATGGAACAGGGCGTATATCAGCCGCTTCCAAAAGACGAGTCCCCTTCTCATTCCTTGAATAGGGACAGCGAGAACATGACAGTTACGTGGACAGCTCAGGAAACGGAGCAGCTGTTAAAACAGGTGCATCGTGCCTACAACACGGAGATGAATGATTTACTGCTTACCGCCTTAGGACTGACTATTCATCGCTGGGCGGGCCTGGAACGAGTGCTCGTGAGCCTGGAAGGCCATGGGCGGGAATCCATTCTGCCAGAACTGGATATTACGCGCACCGTGGGCTGGTTTACGACCCAATTCCCGGTGGTGCTGGATATGAGCGTGGGGCAAGACCTTTCACAGCGCATCAAACAGGTGAAAGAAGGACTCCGCCGCATTCCGCAAAAGGGCATTGGCTACGGGATGTTGAGATACCTGTCCGCAGCATGTGAGCCAGAGCGTTTTGTGACCGAACCTGAAATCAGCTTTAACTATTTGGGACAATTTGATCAAGATATGCAAAGTCAGTCCTTTGGCGTATCTCCTTACTCTAGCGGTGCAGAGCTTAGCGCCCATGCAGCCAGAACGCACACGCTGGATATGAACGGACTGATTTCGGAAGGCAAGCTGCAATTGACAATCAGCTACAGCAAGCAGGAATATCGCCATGAAACGATGGAGCAGTTAGCTGAACAGTTCAGAACCAGCTTGCAGGAAATCATTGCGCATTGTGTAGGCCGCAAACAGCAAGAGCTGACGCCAAGCGATGTCATGCTTAAACATGTAACGATGGCCGAGCTGGATCAATTGGTAGAACGGACTCGTGACATCGGGGAACTGGAAAATGTCTATGCGTTGACGCCGATGCAAAAAGGCATGTTGTTCCATAGTCTGATGGATGCAGCATCCGGGGCTTATTTTGAACAAACGACCTTTGATTTGCACGGACGTTTCCAAGCGGATATTTTCCAGGATAGCTTGAATCATTTGGCGCAGCGGCATGAGATCTTTAGAGCTAATTTCATCAGCGGTTGGCAGGATGAGCCTGTGCAGGTGATTTTCCGCCGCAAGGAGGTTGGTTTCAGATGTGAAGATTTGCGTCATCTGAATGAGCAGGAGCGTGACGCGTATGTGCAGGAATTTATTCGCAAGGACAAGGCAGCCGGATTCGATTTGTCCCGGGATGCGTTGATGCGCGTGGCGATTTTACGAACAGGTGATGAGGATTATTATTTTGTGTGGAGCTCTCATCACATCTTGATGGATGGCTGGTGTGTGGCTTTAGTCACAGATGAGGTGTTTGAGGCTTATTTTGCAGCCGTGGAGCATAGACAGCCGAAGCTTGCCCCCGTGACTCCATACAGTCAGTATATTGAGTGGCTTGAAGCACAGGATGAAGCAGCAGCAGCTTCCTACTGGAAGGATTATTTGCTCGGCTATGATCAGCAAACTTCGATTCCGACCGGAAAAGTAGGCGTGAAAGCGGGCGATGCCCAATTTGAGCATATCCTGTGCGATCTGGGCAAAGACTTGACCGGGCGTATGGAAATGGTGGCCAAGCAGCATCACGTGACCCCGAATACATTGCTGCAAACAGCTTGGGGATTGCTGCTCCAAAAGTACAACGGTAGTGACGACGCTGTTTTTGGCGGTGTAGTGTCTGGTCGTCCAGCGGATATTTCGGGGATCGAAAACATGGTGGGCTTGTTCATTAACACCATTCCAATACGTATCCGCAGTGGGGCTGACGATACCTTTGCCGACCTGATCAGAACGAATCAGAAACAGGCGCTGACTTCTCAAGATTATGAAACGTATCCGCTGTATGAAATTCAAGCCTTGACCGAGCAAAAGCAAGACCTGATCAACCACATTATCGTGTTTGAAAACTATCCGGTGGAGGAGCAGGTCGAGCAACTTGGGGAAGGTGCAGCGTCGGATTTTGAAATTCGCAATGCCGGCATGATTGAACAAACCAACTATGATTTCAATCTGGTCGTTATGCCGCAGGAAGCGATGAAAATCCGATTTGAATACAATGCGAAGTTATATGATCGGGAAGCCGTTGAACGGACTCAGGGCCATCTGATACAGCTGTTGGAGCAGGTGGTAGCGAAGCCGGACATTCGGGTGCAGGAGCTGGATATGGTAAGTGAGCAGGAGCGTGAACAAATTCTCACCGTATGGGGCAATACAGCTGCTGAGTATCCAAGCGAGCAAACGATTCATGGCTTGTTCGAGACACAAACGGCGCAGACACCGGAACAGCCAGCGTTGTTCTTCGAAGGAGAGCAATTGACCTATCGCGAGCTGAATGAACGCGCCAATCGTCTGGCTCGTACCTTGCGTAGTCAAGGCGTGACGAAGGATCGATTGGTGGGTCTGATGACCGAGCGTTCGGTAGACTTGATCGTGGGGATCTTAGGCATTTTGAAAGCTGGGGGCGCATATGTCCCCATCGATCCGACCTATCCGGAGGAGCGTATCCGCTACATGCTGGACGACTCGGGAGTAGAGCTGTTGTTAACGCAAAGCCATCTGGTGGACAAAGTAGCTTTTGATGGTCAGGTACTGGTGCTGAATGGAGCACAAAGTGTGTATCACGAGGATGGTTCCAATCTGGAGCCGTTGTCTGGTCCGAACGATCTGGCCTATGTCATTTATACGTCAGGTACGACGGGGCAGCCGAAGGGTGTCATGGTAGAGCATCGTAATGTCGTACGTTTGGTGAAAAATACAAACTACGCGCAGTTGGATGCTGACACGTGCATTTTGCAGACAGGGGCTATTGTTTTCGACGCATCCACCTTCGAAATTTGGGGCGCTCTATTAAACGGTGGACAGCTGGTGCTAGTGAGTCAGGATATCATTTTGGACGTGCTCAAGCTTAAGGAAGCAGTGCGCAGTCACGGTATTACCACGATGTTTCTGACCACACCGCTCTTTAACCAGTTGTCTCAGCAGGATTTGGCGCTGTTCGAGGGGATACGGGAACTGCTGGTCGGCGGTGATGTGATGTCCGTACCACATATGAACCGGGTGCTGGAGGCCCATCCGTCCCTGCGAATCAGTAACATCTATGGCCCGACTGAAAATACGACTTTTTCCACAGTGCATGCGATCACCGGTGTGCAATCGGAATCGGTGCCAATTGGTAGACCGATCCATAATTCAACAGCGTACGTCGTGGACCGTTCGATGCGGCTTCAACCCGTCGGGGTATGGGGTGAACTGCTGGTAGGCGGTGACGGGGTGGCACGTGGATACCGCAACCGTCCGGACCTGACATCCGAAAGGTTCATTGATAGCCCGTTCCGTAGCGGAGAACGCTGCTATCGCACAGGTGACACGGTACGCTTAAATGTGGACGGTACGCTTGAATATAAGGGGCGGATCGATTCGCAGGTGAAAATTCGGGGCTACCGGATCGAACTGGGCGAGGTAGAAACGCAGCTGTTGAAGCTGGAGGCAGTGCGAGAAGCTGTGGTCATCGCACGGGAAGATGAGCAAGGGCAGAAGCAGCTCTGCGCTTATGTGGTCGCCGATGAGGAAGTTGTCGCAAGTGAGCTACGCAGCGATTTGAGCCAGAAGCTGCCGGGTTACATGATCCCTTCCTATCTGGTACAGCTGGAACAAATGCCGCTGACACCGAACGGTAAAATCGACCGCAAGGCTCTACCAGCACCAGAAGACAGCCTGCAAAGCGTAGCCGACTATGTCGCACCGCGGACGTGGGTGGAAGTGAAGTTGGCGCAAATCTGGCAGGATGTGCTGGGCCTGGCGCAGGTCGGCGTGAAGGAAAACTTCTTCGAGATTGGTGGACATTCACTGCGGGCGACGACGCTCGCCTCGAGGATTCACAAGGAGCTGAACAAGCCGCTTCCACTACGCAGTATTTTTGAAGCACCAACGATTGAGCAATTGGCAGTCGTACTGGAATATCTGGATCAAGTAACATATGCGTCCATTCCAGTAACGGAAGAACGCAACTTCTACCCGTTATCGTCGGCGCAAAAACGACTGTATGTGCTGCATCAGTTCGACCCGAATGATGTGAACTATAACATGCCGTCAGTGCTGCAAGTGAGTGGTCCGCTGGACGTGAAGCGAGTGGAGGACGTGTTCCGTCAACTGGTCGCCCGCCATGCAACTTTGCGTACCCGCTTTGAGCTGGTGGACAGTGAGCCGGTGCAATGGATTGAGGACACCGTGCCGTTCGAGGTGGAGTATACAAAGGTACAGGTAGAGGGTGCGACTACGGATACAGACCAGGACACAACCACGGATGCGGACACGATGGTCAGCCAGGAAGTACAAGAACGGGTGCGGCAGTTTGTACGACCGTTCGATCTGAAAGCTGCTCCGCTGCTGCGAGTAGGCTTGGTAGATTTGGGCGTACAAGGAACCGAGCAGGAACCGCAGCATTTACTCATGCTCGATATGCACCACATCGTTTCGGATGGCGTGTCCATGGGTGTACTGACCGATGAATTTGTCCGCTTGTACGACGGTGAAGAGCTATTACCATTGCGGATACAATACAAGGATTATGCGGTATGGCAGCAAAGCGAAGCCCATCAAGAGTGGATGCAACGTCAGGAAGCGTACTGGCTGGGCGCCTTCCAGGGTGAGCTGCCAGTGCTGGATGTACCTACGGACTTTGCCCGTCCGGCGGTGCGAAGTACGGCAGGCGATACGGTGGTGTTCGGACTGGAACGTGAAGTCAGCGAACGGCTGAAAGAACTGGCGGCGTACACAGGCTCCACGCTGTATATGGTGCTGCTGGCAGCGTACACTGCACTCCTACACCAATACAGCGGGCAAGAAGATATCGTAGTCGGCACACCAATTGCCGGACGGCCGCATGCCGATCTGGAGCCGATGATTGGGATGTTCGTCGGAACGCTGGCATTGCGGAACTATCCGACGTCAGAGCAAAGCTTCCGAAGCTATGTGGAGGATGTGAAGACGCGTGCCCTGCAAGCTTACGAGCACCAGGACTATCCGTTTGAGGAGCTAGTGGAAAAGCTGAACGTGAAGCGGGATATGAGCCGCCATCCGCTGTTCGATACGATGTTTACGCTGCAAACGACTGAGGAAGGCGAACTGCAACTGGCAAACCTGAGCTTCCGTCCATACGGCCTGGAACAAACGCCAGTCAAGTTTGATTTGATGATGGAAGCTAGAGAGGAAGAGGCAGGCATCCAGTTTGGATTGCAGTATGCAACTGCGTTGTACGAGCGCGAAACGGTAGAACGGATGACGCGTCACTTTGTTCGCTTGGTCGAAGCCGTGGCGGCGAATCCGGATGCGAAGCTGGGAGAGCTGGAGTTGATTACGGCGGAAGAAACCGAGCAGATTCTGAAGGTGTTCAATGATCCGAATGCACATAGCGTGCGTTGTGCTGAACACAGACAGGTGCAAGGTCATTCGCTCAGCGAACGCTTTGAAGAGCAAGCTGAGCGCAACCCTGAGCGGATAGCCGTTGTGTCTGGGGCCACCGCGCTGACCTACACTGAGCTGAATGAGCGTGCGAACCAATTGGCTCGTGTGTTACGAGCCAAAGGGGTCGAAGCAGATCAACCGGTGGGCGTATTGCTGGAACGTTCTGCGGATATTCTGGTGAGCATTCTGGGGGTACTGAAGGCCGGAGGCGCGTATGTGCCGATGGATACGATGTATCCGCAGGAGCGCATCGACTACATGCTCCAAGACAGTGGGACCAAGGTCGTGATTACAAGCAGAGTTGCCCATCTGTCGCTTAGCTTGCCATCCACAGTTCGAGCTGTAGTCTTGGATGACGAGAACGTTCAAGCTCAACTGGGAGCACAGGATGCGAGCAACCTGATCCCTGTCGCCGGCCCGCATAACCTGGCCTATATGATTTACACGTCAGGCACCACCGGTCAGCCGAAAGGGGTCATGATCGAGCAGGGCAGTGTTAGCAATCTGGTAGATGCTTTACGGGAGCGAGTATACAGCCGCTACGAACAGCCGCTTCATGTCGCATGGCTGTCAGCATTTGTATTTGACGCTTCGGTGAAGCAAATCTTTGCCAGCTTGCTGTTAGGCCACACTCTGCATGTGGTGTCCCGTGACGTCAGTCTGAGCGGAGAGCATTTGATCGCCTACTACCGTATGCACCGGATCGACCTGTCGGACGGCACACCTGCGCATCTGCATATTTTAAACGAAAGCGTCAGCGTGACCGAAGCGCCGGATGTGAAGCATTACCTGATCGGAGGCGAAGCCTTATCCGTGCAGCTGGTCCATGTGTTCCTACACAAGTGGGTCGGGTATCGTCCGGTCATTACGAACGTGTATGGTCCGACCGAAACGACGGTAGATGCGACGGCTTATACGATTGAAGATGTAGAGTCCCTGCATGTACTGCTGGAAAAAGGAGAGCATACGGTATCCATCGGAACGCCGATCGCGAACCAGTCGGTGTACATCCTGAACAGCCAGCAACAGCTGGTGCCGATCGGTATCGCGGGTGAGCTCTATATCGGGGGTGCAGGTATCGCACGGGGATACCTCAACCTGCCGGAACTGACGGCTGAGAAGTTTATTCCGAATCCGTTCGCTGATGCGACGGCCGCTGATCAAGCGGACAGCACTTTCGCAAACCGGATGTACCGAACGGGCGACCTGGCACGGTGGTTGCCAGACGGCAGCATTGAGTATTTGGGCCGGATTGACCATCAGGTGAAAATCCGGGGTTACCGGATCGAGCTGGGCGAAGTGGAAGCGCAGCTGCTGACCGTGGATGGCATTCAGAAAGCCGTGGTCACAGCATGGGAAAACGAAGACGGACACAAGGACCTGTGTGCCTACATCATAGCTTCAGCGTCCCTGAGTTTGCCGGAGCTGCGCAATGCGCTGCAGCCGAAGCTGCCGGATTACATGATCCCGACGTATGTGGTACAACTGGATCGTTTCCCGCTGACACCGAACGGGAAAATCGACCGCAAGGCGCTGCCGGCGCCGGAAGCACGCCTCGAAGGAGGCCTGGAGTACGTTGCACCGCGGACGCCGCTGGAAGCCAAGCTAGCCCAAATCTGGCAGGATGTCTTGAAGCTGTCCAGCGTAGGAGTCACCGACTCATTCTTTGACGTGGGTGGGCACTCCCTGCGGGCAACGACGCTGGTGGCCAAAATCCATCAGGAACTGGACAGCCGGATTACGCTGCGTGAGGTGTTCCAACACTTTACGATTGAGCAGCAAGCCCAGCTCATCGCAACGCACGGCACAGACACCTATACGGTGATTCCTGCGGCGGCGCAACAGGCGTACTACCCGGTTTCCTCGGCTCAAAAAAGACTGTACATTTTGAGCCATCTGGAAGGTGGGGATCTCAGCTACAATATGCCGGGTGTATTAACCGTGGAGGGGCCGCTTCAGGTCGATCGGCTGGAGGATGCGTTCCGTCAGTTAATAGCCCGCCATGAAACGCTGCGGACTTCTTTTGAAATGGTGGAAGGCGAGGTCGTTCAGCGGGTGTACGATCAAGTGGAGTTTGCAGTAGAGCACCTGCAGGCCAGGGAGTCCGAAGCCGATGCCTATATCGAGTCCTTTGTGCGCAGCTTTGACCTTCGTCAGGCACCACTGCTGCGTGTCCGTCTTCTTCAAACCGGACCAGAGCGCCATCTCCTGATGTACGATATGCACCATATTATTTCAGACGGTGTATCGTCGAACAATATCGTGCAGGAGCTGGTACAACTGTACGAAGGGCAGGAATTGGAGCCGCTGCAAATTCAGTACAAGGACTACGCCGTGTGGCAGCAGCAGGAGATGCAGCGTGAATCATACCAACGCCGGGAACACTTCTGGCTGGAGCATTTAGCCGGAGAATTGCCGGTACTGGATTTGCCAATTGCTTATCCTAGACCTGCTGTTCGCAGCTTCGAGGGTGCGATGTATGAATTTACAGTGGACGCGAATGTATCCGAGCAACTGCACCGAATTGCGGCACAGACCGGAAGTACACTGTACATGGTACTGTTGAGCGCCTACACCGTTCTGCTGTCCAAATACAGCGGTCAGGACGATTTGATCATCGGTACGCCGGTAGCAGGCCGCTTGTTGCCTGAGCTGGAGCCACTGATCGGAATGTTCGTCAACACGCTAGCCATCCGGCATCAGCCGAGGGGCAACCAAACGTTCCACAGCTACTTGCAGGAAGCCAGAGATCGTACGCTGCAAGCCTTCGAGCATCAGGATTATCCACTGGAAGAGTTGGTGGAAAAGCTGGATGTAACACGGGATGCAAGCCGTAACCCGTTATTCGACACCATGTTTGTACTGGAAAACACAGAGTCGCCGGAAGCGCAGCTTGAAACGTTGTCCTTCAGCCCGTATGTTCGGGAGCATCGTATTTCCAAATTCGATTTGACTTTGTCTATGAGTGATGAAGATGGGGAGATGAAGGGTTCGTTTGAATATTGCACGAAGCTATTTGGGGCTGACGCTATTGAGAGATTAACCAGAGATTTGATAGCGATCCTGTCCCAGATTGGAATCGATCCAGATTTGCTGTTAAGCGATATTCAGGTGAACTCGGACGAGCAGCCGGAAGGCTTCTCACCGGATTCCATCGACTTTGTTTTCTAAAATGCAATGATTTCACTTTGCGAGTGCAGAGGGTGGCGGCTTGTCCGACTGCCCTTGCCTGCAAAGTATTCTTTTTCCGACACAATGATCATCTACTAACATTAAAAAAATAGCAAAAACAATTCCATTTGAAAATTTAAGTATTATAAAACAATTCGTCGAGTTTAGGTTGATTATGCACATTATATATTAGGGGAAGAGTATAAGATGGATTAGCTCCATTTTATGCTCCGAATTGTTTAGATTATTTAAAAGGTACCACTTTGAATAAGCTCAATGAACTCTAACAAAAGAAGACCCGCGTTTCAATAACGCGGGTCTTCTTTTGTTAGAAATTGCTGGTTTGATTCATATGCAGTTTAAAGACCAATTTGATTAAACCATCATTTTAATTACGATAATTCCAATCAATGCAAGAATTAAGCCGAATATCTCTTGACGACTCATTTTTTCTTTTAGATAGAATTGAGACACGTTCTAAAAGTGTCCCTTCATTTTTTTGATTTTTTGTTTTGCTCATTAAAAGTTACATCTGTTGAAGAAGGAACTTGTCTAATCTTAATTACAAAGGCTATAAAACAAGATGGCCAGTATGCCCCATTGCCAGTCTTGATACTGTCCTACTTGCAGATCTCGCTTGTATCTAACGACGCTAAGAGAGGATAATGATGCAGAATCCGACTAGCTGCACTAAAACGGCGTCTCTTCCCAAAACAAAGCAGCTAGGCAGGATAACAAGCACAGGCGTTAGTCCCGAAAAAATGCTATGACTGAAGCTCGACCAAGAGAAACTTAAGATCGAAACAAAGAGATATGAGCATCAAGCTTCAGTCTCAACTTGGATATTACATCTTTTATCTTTCTCATGATTTGGTGATGTAGCAGAGTGTGTTAATATGCGGTCAAGTATTTTTTTAGTAAATGGCATAAAGTAATTGAGTATTAGCCCCCCTAAACAAACGGTTAACAAGGTTCCAATGCCAATGGGTCCGTTTAAAAGGACTGCTATGATCAAGAATATAAGGTAGATGAATGTTCTCGAAAAAAATAGATTTGTTTTAGTTAATTCCTTTATGATTAATGTTAATCGATCAACTGGAATGGGTGCAAAATTTGTCTGTAAATATGTTGCAGTTCCTAATCCTACAACAACTAAACCAATTCCAAAACAAACAACTTTGCTGTACCATAGTTCAGGTGTTATCAAATTGTGCAGTAAAAAAAGCCACATATCAATACCAATACCCGTTATAAATGCTGTTAACAACCCCAAAACTTCTGGTGTTTGTCTTTTTAAAAGCGAATTACAACCTATCAATATTATAGCTATTATGATTTCCCAACTTCCCACAGTAAGCCCCACATTTATAGACAGTCCTACTAAAAGTGCATCAAAAGGTGAAGCCCCAAGGTCTGATTGTATAGTGAACGAAATTCCAAGGGATAATATAAAAATTCCTAATACGAAAAAAATATATTTCAATTTACTCGACCTCTTTAATATATTTTTTTGTTGCAAATGCAATAAAAATAAGGTAAATTCAATATATATCATTTTTATTGCATTTGCAACAAAACAGGGGTAAAGGAGTCCATTATGAAGGAAGTACTTCGTGAAATTGGAATGATCGCAAGAGCATTAGATTCTATAAGCAATATTGAATTCAAAGAATATGACCTTACAAAAGGACAATATTTATACCTTGTACGAATATGTGAAAACCCAGGAATCATTCAAGAAAAGTTAGTTGAGATGATAAAAGTAGATCGAACAACCGCATCTCGTGCTATAAAAAAACTTGTTATTAACGGATTTATTGAAAAGGAAGAGGATCAGCATAACAAAAAAATTAATAAACTCTTTCCAACAGAAAAAGGGAATAAAGTCTATCCTTTTATAAAAAGAGAACATGATTATTCGGATAATGTTGCATTAGCGGGATTTTCGGAAAGTGAAGTAAACACCATTTTTAATCTTCTTCAAAGAGTAAGAAAAAATATAGGTGATGAATGGGAATTTGTAAAAAAAGGGAACAAGAGAAATTATTGATTTACATGAAGGAGCGATAATTTAAAGTGACTGTAAAAATAATAAAGTGCAGCCGTGAAGATCTACAAATACTCCAAAAAATAAGTATTGAAACATTCAACGATACTTTTAAGGATCTGAATTCACCTGAAAATATGAAGGCCTATCTGGAAAGAGCATTTAACTTTAAACAGTTGGAGGAGGAATTGTCCAACGTCTCTTCAGAATTCTTTTTCATCTATTTCAATGAAGAACTTGCTGGATATTTAAAGGTAAATATGAACAATGCCCAATCCGAAAAAATGGGTAATGAGTCGCTCGAAATTGAGAGGGTTTATATAAAAAACAGATCTCAAAAACATGGGCTTGGTAAATATCTGCTAAATAAAGCTATGGGAATTGCAATGGAACATAATAAAAAGAAAATCTGGCTCGGTGTATGGGAAAAAAATGAAAACGCCATTGCTTTTTATAAGAAAATGGGGTTTGTTCAAACTGGCGCACACTCTTTTTATATGGGTGATGAAGAACAAATTGATTTCATAATGACCAAAACAATGATATAAGTTTAGGGAGATATACGAATTTTTATTGATTTTATATTGTGTTTTATTCACTAATATGTATAATGTTAACTATAAAATTGAATTCAAAAATGTTTTCTAGGGTTCCGCGATAATATCGGCTGGTCCGAGAGAAAACTCACAGTCGTCGTACTGTGCCACGGAGGGATAAAAGCCTGGGAGAAAAACTGCTGTATGCAGTATTCTCTCAGGCTTTTTTTTATTGCTGCTATAAATTCATACTACATTTGCAGCATTATCTAAAAGGAGGAAGCACAGAATGAACAAGACATGGTTATCTGTTGTAGTTGCGGCATTATTCGAAGTTGGATGGGTCATCGGCCTGAAACATGCCAGCGGCTGGTTAGAGTGGGGGGGCACTTTAGTTGCCATTTTAGTAAGTTTCATACTCATGATTATGACTTCCCGTACGCTTCCGGTAGGTACGGTGTATGCAGTATTTGTCGGATTGGGAACGGCCGGCACTGTATTAGCAGAAATTTTGTTGTTTGGTGCTGAGGTACAGGGATCTAAATTGTTGCTAATTGGGGTGCTTCTGCTCGGAGTTGTAGGGCTCAAAATACAGAGCAAAGAGAAGAAACAAGGAAAAGAGGTGCACTGACGTATGAACTGGGTATTTCTTATTTTGGCAGGCGTATTTGAGATGATGGGAGTTCTCATGATTAATAAACTCCATAAAGACCGGAATTTCCTGTCTGCTTTTTACTTGCTTGCAGGCTTTGGATTGAGCTTTTTGTTTCTATCCCTGGCCATGGAAACACTACCAATGGGAACGGCCTACGCTGTCTGGACCGGTATTGGAGCTTCTGGAGGAGCCATATTGGGCATGATCTTCTACAGTGAGCCGCGTAATACCGCGAGAATTCTGTTCATCGCGATGGTACTCGGTTCAGCAGTTGGCCTAAAGCTGGTAAGCTGAATAATGATGGAATTAGAAAAACTGCTGCTCATCTTAGAACAGCAGCGAACTATCTGAATGCTTATGGTAGCTAGAAAAGACCAGCGTGCAGACAAAGTATCGACAAGAAATTTTGTCTGCATGTTTTTTTGCATATTCTTAGCCTTCTATCACTGATCTTGAGGATCGCCGCGTTGTGTTTTCAGTTTTAGAAAATGAAGAGTCATTTGAAGCTTCAGGTGAATATCACCATCGCTTAGATCAATCTCGAAAAGTTCACGTATCCTGTTGATTCGATAGAACAAAGTATTTCTATGAATAAAAAATGTTTTAGCAGCAAGATTTGGAGTGTCCACATATTGAAGATAGGCTTCAAGGGTGGGCAGTAAACTTGTTTTGTGGCCATTGTCATAAGCAATTAACTTTTGGATAACTGGATGGCAGAAGTCAGCGAGATCGTTCTGTTCCGATATGATCTTTCCAATATGCTCGAAGAGATAGTCCTCATACATATACACTGACTTGTTTGAATTAAGTTGGAAACCAATCTCGACGGCGGTTAGGCATTGCTTATAATATTTTCGCAAAAAAGTTAAATGACTAAAGCAGTCACTCAGCGAAGCAGTTAGATCGTTTACTTGGAGAAATTCCAGAAATCGTTTGTCTTCAGCAATGATTTTACAGGATGAATCAACGAGGGAAATGAGAAATACAATGCGTCCCTGATATACGATCCAGCGGCTATCCGGTAGCAATTGGATCATATGCTGTGCAACTAACTGAACTTTCCCGTCAAAAAAGCTGTTCTTCAGGTCTGTCAAGGTCATCACTCTTAGGTAGGTGTAAGCGTCCAGTCCAGATGAGCCAGTCGCATTGCGATGACATTAGCATCATTGAGCTCGCCTGTGAGCAGTTCGGAAAGCAAAAAGCTATGCATCATTCCTTGACTACAATTATAAAAGTCGTTCTTTTGCAATTCTACCGAAACCAGCTCACAAAGAAATTGCACTCAGTTCAAAATCAATATCTGTAAATTTACGATCCAGTTCCATAACACTGACCTGCGCGAATTCTATACCATGTACGTACACCAAAGCTGTTATCCAACAGTCGTTGGTCTCGGGATCGCGTGAATAATAAACTGCATTTCACCGAAGGTCAGCGTGTTACTGTTCCAACAGGGGTTTCCTTATTTCCCAAGGAGCTGCCCACGCCTCCCCGAAGCTGGGTAGAACGCGTCTATAATATTACGTACTGGGAGAAAGCGAATAAAGGCGGTCATTTCGCCGCTATGGAAAATCCTAAATTGTTTGCCGACCATCTAAATCATTTTTTTCATACATTAAGCGTCTGATAGCCTCTATCCTTCGGGGAGCAATGCAGGGGGGATAAACAACAACGGAATGGACAAGAGAGCAGGGTACGTGCTCACGCTTTATCAGTTCTAGGGGCGGGATAACCGCTAATACTTGATGGTTGTTGGTCATTAAATATACGGAAGAATTTACGCACATAGAAGCTGTCGTTGGGGCATCTTGGTTCACTCCCATCCATTAAAAATTTAGTTCAGAGCAATATCCTGACTCTCTCTCTTAGATATACTTTTTAATTGGAAGCAACCTTAGCACAGTGCAATACCGAACTGAGGTTGCTTCAGTTATCTAAGACATACTACCGTTTACTTCAGATAGGTTCCCGTTTCTCCAATTCCACCTCTACCATTCAATACATATACCCTTGCATTTCCTTTGCCGGAGCATGTCAGGGTAATCTTGCCATCAGTAACGGTTTTGGAATCACCGGTCACCGCATCCACATAGGTTCCGTTCGGAATTCCGGTAAACGTGGCGTTTCCTGAAATCGTGACCAATGCAAAGCTGTCAATGCCTTTGGCACTGTCGGTATATCTTCTCTTAAACGCCAGATTGCCCGACACATTCTCTGTGGAATACTGGCCTTTTTGCAAGGCGGGAACAGCTCTTCTGATTAAATTAAGCTGTCTGATATGTTTCGCCAGAGGATGGTTGAGCGATTCCGCAAGCGTGCCAGTAGCATTTGTGTATTTGCCATAATCTTGTACCGTAACATTGCCTTCCACGTGATCGCCGAAATATGCTCGTCCCGTTTTGCTTAGCGGTGCGTTTGGACCTGTATCAATAGTTGCCCCTTTTTGAAACTCGATTTCGGAGCCGTAGAAGATAGCGGGTATTCCGCGGAAGGTGAACATCAGATCGAGATTCTCAGCCCAAGTGTCCTGTGTGCCCGCGAATCTTTGATTTTCCGGAGCCTGGTCAGGAGCATAGTCATGCGAGTCGACATAGGTTACATTCCACGTAGCATCATTATAGTATTGGTCGCCACTTCTCATATTGAATGCTTCATGCGCGGTCTTGAATGCCCAATGCATTGGAAAATCAATCACATCCATGCCCGATTTCATCGAATAGTCAGGCGTATGATAGGTATTTCCGTTTAAGAGAGCATTGTTCGAGGTTGGCTGTCCTGCTGTAGTAGAGTTGTCCGTCCACTCTTGTTCAACTGACGCTTTATTGGAGGCGTAGTCATTCTTTCCATCGCCCGGATACGATTTCGAGCTTTTCCAAGTATAGAATGGCGTCGAGATCGCCGGAATTCCACTGTTCCAAACATCTCTGTAACGTGTGGCTACTTCTCCAAAAATATAGAAATCCGAGCCGCCTCTTGTTTTCCAGGCAGGAATATAGTATTTATTGAAAATATACCGGCTCACATGCTTCACCGTATCGACACGGAAAGCGTCAACACCCATGTCAATATAGTGATTGTAGGTATCAATTAAATATTTGTTAACTGCAGGGTTTTCCGTGTTCAAATCCACGCAATCTCCCGCTATCTGACCAGTCTGAACCGTATAGGATTCCCAGGAAAGACTTTTCTCTGTATGGTAAATGTTATTGTTCGTTCCCTCGTTCTTCATTAAGGCGAGCCTTGCCTGATACTGCTGATCGGGTGTCATAGTATCATAGTTTGGTGGCAGCTTATCCGTAGTTTTCACCAAGTTGTTAGCAGTATCCGGTTTAGCCGGATCTTTCTTGAACATGGGGTACAGATTCTCTTCACCGAAATTACCCGTATGATTGACGACGATGTCCTGAATAACCTTCAGCCCTTTGGCATGGGCTGCATTGATCAAATCCTGATAAGAAGCTCCCGCCGATTCATACCGTGGGTCTACTTTGGCAAAATTTAAAGCATGGTAACCATGGTAATCATAACCGCTGGCATTTTGCACAACAGGTGTAATCCAGATGGCGCTGAATCCGAGGGCTTTGATATAATCGAGCTTTTGAATCAGCCCCTTAAAGTCTCCTCTCCAAGCCGGGTCCGAATCTGGATTGCGCGCCTTTCCATCATCCCATGCGTGCACGTTGTTGCTCGGATCACCGTCATAGAACCGAGAAGTAATCACGAAATAGATGGTGTCTTCCCGAAAATCCTTCTTATTTCCAATATTATAAACAAAGCTCTGCTTGGTTTGATTACCAGCGCCGTCTATAACGAGAAATTTTAATGTCGTAGTCTTGGAGATAAGAATAGACGGTCCAGTCAATCCGGTCAGTGCGTTGCCGAGAATATAGACTTTTGAGCTTGTGGTTGGTTCTGTACCATCCTCCGTATAGTATGCCTTGGTCGTTGCCGCCTTGTTATCTTTCAGGTTAAAGGATACAGTCACCGAGGAATCAGAATGCCCGGCAGGCAAATTCGCTGTGATTGTCGGAGCTTGCAGATCTGCATTCAGGTCAATTACATAATCAAAAGAGGATGCATTTCCAGTTTGACCGATTGAGTTGATACCGAAGGCCTTAATGGTCAAAGAGGAAGCAACTTGGATTGGAGAGGTATACAAGGTCGAGGATGTCGTAGGTGTCGAACCATCTATCGTATAGTAAATCTTATCGTCACTGTTGGTGCTGGAAAGCGTCACCGTTTGGGACGAATCATATGTTTTGGGTACAGGAGAGGAGGAAATCGCCGGAATTTTAGGCATTTCCGGGCTGACATCATACCATGTGTTATCTGTGTAATACCAGCCCTCTTTCACACTGCGGGACAAGTCGGCCGTTTGTTTGCCGCTACTGTCATTGAAAATGAGGCTTGAGCCTGTGGCATCGGCAATGGTGTAGCTGTACCAGTCATTTCCATCCGACTTCATCAGGATTCCCGGCCACGCCCCGCTTATCGGAACGGTTGCCGGATTCAGATTCCAGTAATGGATTCGAATCGCTGAATTCCAGCTTGAAGGTTTCTTAAAGTGAACCGTTAACCCAGTTTGAGTTGATTTAGTTGTTGTGGTAGGTGCATACGTTGCGGTAACGGTAGACGTGATCGAAGCGGTTGTCGATGGAAGAGCAGTCGCTGTGGAATTCGTGTAGGTGGCTGTATAATCGTTGTTACTCGAAGCTACGCCGGGTAAGCCGAAGAAGTTGAAGCAAAGCGATAAAATAATCAACCAAGAAATAAAACGCCCAGTTTTTTTTCTTAGCAAGTTAACAACCTCCTGATAATATTTAGTGGAATGGATTTTGCAACCGGTTGCATTAAAAGTAAAAAAAAGAAAGGCATTTATTTGGATAAAATAGATTCATTGATCGCCTCCTCCATGGTATGTAGGGAAATAAATCATTGTACGCGCTTACAAAAGAAAATATGAAAAAAACATCCACAGGGCACTATGCCAATGATTTTTCCTTTTATGATTATATCAACCATACTTTTACTAGTCAATGCAATTGCAGGGACATTATTCAAATCTAAGAAAACCAGTTCGTAATTGAAGTCAACGTCCAAAAAGTCTTGAAGGCACAGTGAATAATAATGAGGGGGAAAAAAGGCCGTTGGAAATTTATCTTTAATATAAGCATTGACAAATTGTCAAATAAATGAAATCATGTCGTTGAGCTCAATTATGTGCAAACGATTGCCCTTTTTGGAAGCGTATACATGTTGTTTTGCCCTCTTTTATTTACTCCTAATCTCTCAAGAGAGGTTGGTTGTAAAATAAAATTTAAAAGGAGAGTTTAGTATGAGGAGGAAGACAAGCCCCATCTTGAGGCGTACCTGGAGTATCGTTCTCTTTGTCGTATTGTTGTTGCAAACGAATGGCTTTACTCCCGAAGCACAGGCGAATGCCGATGTTCGGCAGTTAGGAGGTTCGGATGCGAAGCTATCGGCTGTCGCAAACTACGAACTCCCGGAAAGAACGAAGGATGGTCTTATTTTTCATGCGTGGAACTGGTCTTTTGACAACATCACCAGGAACCTTCCGGAACTGGCTCAGGCGGGATTTAAAGCGGTGCAAACTTCGCCAATCCAAGCCAGCAAGGAAGGGTTGACAGAAGGCAGCAAGTGGTGGATTTTGTACCAGCCCATCAACTTTAAAATCGGCAACTCTCAATTGGGAAGCAGGGATGATTTCAGACAGCTTTGCCAGGAAGCGGATAAATACGGCATAAGTATCATTGTTGATGTTGTCGCCAATCATACGGGGAATGCGGGCGGTGGAAATCAGCAGTATCAGCCGGCGCATAATGTTGATTCGGCAATCAAGAATAACAGCTATTTCTGGCATGAGGCTAGAGGTGTGGAAAACTGGAATGACCGTTGGCAAGTCACACAGTGGGGAATTGGTCTGCCCGACCTCAACACGTCTAATCAGGAATTGCAAGATATCATTATCGGCTTCCTGAATGACGCCATTTCCTTGGGCGCCGACGGCTTCAGATTCGACGCCGCCAAGCATATTGAGTTACCCAACGATCCGGGGGGCTCCAACTTCTGGCCCCGGGTACTGGGTTCGTTAAACAATAAAGATAGACTGTTTAATTACGGAGAAGTGCTTCAAGGTGGAGCTGACAACTTTGCCGGCTATGCCAATTACCTCAGCTTGGCCGCCTCCAGCTATGGGGACAGTGTCAGAAGCGCCGTTGGTTATCACGGTGGCATCAATGTTGATGCGGCCAAATCTTTTAACGCTAATAATGTAAGCCCCTCCAAATTAGTTACCTGGGTCGAATCGCATGACACTTATGCCAACGACAACAGCGAATCGACGGGGTTGAACGATTGGCAAATCAAAATGGGATGGGCAATCATCGCCTCCCGGGCGGAGACGACCTCTCTGTTCTTCAACAGACCGACAGGAGGTGGGAAATTTGCGAATCGGCTCGGCGATGCGGGGAATACGCTCTGGAAGGACCCGGACGTCGTTGCCATTAACAAGTTCCACAATGCTATGGTAGGTCAAGACGAATACATTAGGACGCAAGGGAATCAAATTATGCAGGTTGAACGCGGAACCAAAGGCATGACGATTGTGAATCTTGGAGGCAATGCTCAAATCAACTCCCCTACCAGACTGGAGGACGGCGTTTACCAGAACAAGGCCAATGGCGGTGGATCGTTTACGGTGTCGAACGGCAGAATTACCGGCCATCTGGACGGAGGCAGGATCGCCGTACTGTATAGCGCAGCGCAACAAACTCCGTCAGTATCCGTCGATCCTGGGGAAGGAGCCTTTTTCACAGATTCTGTTAACGTGAGAATGAACTATTCCAATGCAGACTCGGCAACGTACACTTTGAACGGGGGGCCGGTGACTCCGTTCAGTTCGGGAGATATGGTCAGCATTGGCGCTGGAACTCCAATCGGATCGACGTTTGTTCTGAAAATAGTCGCCGCGAATTTGTCTGGTCAAACAGAGAAGATGTTCAGGTATACGAAGGAGGAACCGCGCTCGGGCATGACCGTTCATTTCTACAAGCCTTCCGGCTGGGGAGTACCGAACATCTACTACTACGATGATTCCGTGACTCCGCTCAGGGAAGGCTCAGCTTGGCCGGGCGTGGCCATGCAGAATGAAGGCAACGGCTGGTATGTGTATAGAGCCCCGGACTGGACGCAGGCGAAGGTCATATTCAACTCAAGTGGAAATCAGATACCCGGATCGCAAATGCCTGGATATGCCGTAAGTGGCGAGAGATGGATCAAGGAAGGACGGATTACTCCGCAAAATCCCGATGGGACAAAACCGACGGTTACGATCGATAAACCGGAAGGAACATTCCAAGGGGATAGTCAGGAAATCACGCTCAATTACACCGATGTCGACAGTGGTACTTAGAGACTGAACGGCGGTTTTTTACTAACGATAGGCACGGGCGATCTGCCCGGTGCCCGCTATACGCTGAAAGTGACAGCAAGCAACGCTATAGGGAAAACGAACAATAGCTATACTTTCGCCAAAGCACAAAGCCCAAGCGAGAAGATGTTGACTTCCAAGAAAGAAAATACAGCTGGGTCGGGAGGTCCAGGGGAGCGGCTTGTATGAATGGCTTTTGGGAAACCTATCTCATTGCATGAATTCTTTTACCCGCTAATGCAAGGTTGCGGCTCGGTCGTTTTGGAATGCAATATTGAGCTTGGCGGTTCAGATCAGCATTTGTCGAGGGACAAGAACATAGTCCTATTAAAAGTCGCTATTTTGGCGGCTTTTTTTGTTGTATAGGCTTTTCAAAAAAACTGAAACTTATTTAAGTTCGCACTTAGCCAGCTTTAGAAAGTTTTTTATATTATTTTGCTGCTATCCTTCCACTGAGAAAGCTAGTATAGAATCAGGATTTTGAGGCTTCTTTAAGGATGTTATTACATAAGAACGGATCTTAATACAATCTTAATGCTGTAGGCAAATTCGTAATACGGTACTGATTTTGCCCATGATATACTAAGGATTGAGAGATATATAATAGAGGGTGGGCACAGGATGGCAGCAAAACAGAACGATGCCGAGTCCATATTTGATCAAATTACTGACTTGCCGCTAAGGAAAAGAAGAGGAAGATTGAAGGTTTATGTTGGATATGCACCAGGTGTTGGGAAGACCTGTGCGATGCTTAGCGACGCCCACGAAGAGCGAAAAGAGGGTATAGATATCGTAGTTGGATATATTGAACATTATGCCCGGCCATACACTGCGGCGCTGTTGGAAGGACTTGAACTTCTTCCTTACATCAAAATTTCAAATAAAGAATCCTCAACTAAGGAATTTGATCTGGACCAAGCGCTCCAGAGAAGCCCTGACCTTATATTATTGGACGATTTGGCCCATACCAACGCGGCAGGATGCCGACATAAAAAAAGATATCAAGATGTCGAGGAGCTTCTTCGCGCAGGAATTCATGTATATACGACGATGAATGTTCAACAGCTCGAAAGCCTAACGGATATTGTTTACTCCATTACTGGCATTTCCGTTGACGAACGCATACCGGACAGTGTATTTGACAGTGCTGATCAGGTGGAATTAGTCGATATTGAACCGGATGATTTAATAGGACGTTTGAATAGGGGAAAGATTTATCCTGAGGGGGAGAATACACAGGCTCATTTATTTACCAAGGAGAAGCTGACGGCTCTACGTGAAATTGCTTTGCGTAATACAGCAAGTCAGTTAAACCGAATTGCGGAGCAAATCAGTGAGCAGGCGATAACAAATGAATCTGATACGAAAGAACATATTCTGGTCTGCCTGTCTTCGGCTGCTTCCAATAAGAAAGTGATCCGAACAGCAGCAAGAATGGCGGCAGCTTTTCATGGTCATTTCACCGCGTTGTTTGTGGAAACACCAGAAGCGAGAGAATTGACATCAAAAAATAAAGCGGAGTTAAGGGAAAACCTTAGGCTGGCTGAGCAAATGGGTGCACAAATCGCAACGATGTATGGAGACGATATTCCAGGACAGATTGCCGAATATGTCAAAACAATCCATGTATCGAAAATTGTCCTAGGACGCTCCCCTTACAAGAGGAGAGGGCTTGCAAAATCCAATGTAATGGATAAACTAACGGCCTTGCTTCCTAATATTGAAATCTATATTATCCCCTATACTCAGTCCTTCTTATATAAAAGATTGCCTTTTTACGAAAAATACCCAATGCTGTCGTTGGCAGATACTATCAAGACCATTGTTATCTTGGCTGTGTGCACAATTATTGGCTTGTGGTTTAAGTATTTGGAATTCCGAGAAGCTAACATTATCACCGTGTACATTCTAGGGGTATTGTTAAATGCAATTGTGACCAAGGGCAGAATGTATAGCGCCATTTCTTCGGTTATGAGTGTACTTGTGTTTAATTATTTCTT
This sequence comes from Paenibacillus sp. SEL3, assembly GCF_054602585.1. Classification (NCBI taxonomy): domain Bacteria; kingdom Bacillati; phylum Bacillota; class Bacilli; order Caryophanales; family Paenibacillaceae; genus Paenibacillus; species Paenibacillus sp. SEL3. Next base: position 6,092,902 of record NZ_CM137725.1, read on the forward strand.
TACCGAGCCTTATTATTCTTTACAGGCTTATGATTCAGGCTATCCGGTCACCTTTCTGGTCATGCTGGCTGCTTCTTTCATGACGAGTACACTAACTATGCGAGTAAGAGAGCAGGCTCGGCAATCCGCTCAAAAAGCTTACCGTACCGAGGTGCTTCTGGAAACAAGCCGGAAATTGCAACAGGCCAAAGACTCTCCGGCTATTATTAATGAAATGGCGCATCAAATGGTGAAGTTGTTGGACAGAATGGTCATTTTCTATTCAGTTGACCAAGGGGTACTGTTGGCGCCGCAGTTTTTTCCAAAGAAAGAATCTGCAGTTGATCCAGGGGTCTACACAGGAGGCTACGAACGTGCAGTTGCAGAGTGGGTATATAAAAACAACAAGCGTGCAGGAGCTACGACGGATACTTTTTTTGGCGCTAAGTGTCTATATCATGCGGTGCGTGGAGGAGATCAGGTTCTTGCGGTGGCAGCTATTGTAATGGATGAGGAAGAACCTTTAGAAGTTTTTGAAAATAGCCTAATGCTTGCCATGCTGGGAGAATGCGCGCTGGCGCTGGAGAAAGAAAAACTGAACGAAAGACAACAAGAGATCTCCATGCAAATCCAGCAGGAGCAACTCCGTGCCAGTCTGCTTCGGTCCATTTCTCATGATTTACGCACTCCTCTTACCAGCATCTCAGGCAATGCGGGGATTCTTCTTGGAAACTCAGAGGTACTAAACGAGGAACAAAAAAAAGGCCTATATACGGATATATATGACGATTCCATGTGGCTGATCAATTTAGTAGAAAATTTGCTGTCCATTAGTCGAATCGAAGGTGGTACTCTAAATCTTAATTTTCAGGCAGAATTAATGGAGGAAGTCATTTCGGAGGCTCTGCTTCATGTGAATCGCAACAGTGTGAAGCATGTCATTCAGACGGAATTGGATGATGAATTGATGATGGCTCGAATGGACTCCCGACTTATTGTTCAGGTATTGATCAATATGATTGATAATGCAATCAAATATACCCAAGATGGCTCTCACATCACGATTTCCGCAAGACACGAAAGACATATAGTCGTTGTAGAAATCTCAGATGATGGCCCCGGTATTTCTTCAGAAGAAGTCAAGGTCAGACTGTTTGAGATGTTTTATACGGCAGACAACATTCATGGGGACGGACGCCGTGGATTAGGGCTGGGGCTTTCTCTGTGCAAATCAATTGTGAATGCTCATGGAGGTACTATTGGTGTTAAGGATAATGTCCCTAAAGGGACGGCTTTTTATTTTACCCTGCAAGCTGAGGAAGTGAATGTTCATGAATAAACCTTTTATCCTTGTTGTGGAGGACGATAAACCCATCCGCAAGCTGATTACGACAACCCTAGAGACACAGGGTTATAAATACCATACGGCTGAAACAGGGGAAGCATCGATTTTAGAAGCAGTATCCAAGCAGCCGGACCTAATGATTCTGGATTTGGGGCTGCCGGATATGGACGGTGTAGATATCATAAAAAAGCTTCGTGCATGGTCGAATATGCCTATTATCGTGGTCAGCGCACGCAGCGAAGATCGGGATAAAATAGATGCGCTGGATGCTGGAGCGGACGATTATCTAACAAAGCCCTTCAGTGTAGAAGAACTGCTGGCCAGACTTCGAGTCAGTTTACGAAGAATTCGAAATGACAGTGATAAGCTCCTGAAGGATGCTTCCAGCTTTATTAATGGAAATTTGAGAATTGATTATGCAGCAGGATGCGTATGGATTGGTGAAGAAGAAATTCATCTGACCCCAAGCGAATATAAACTGCTTTGCCTGCTGGCAAAACATGTAGGCAAAGTACTGACCCATAATTTTATTCTGCATGAAATCTGGGGCAGCCACAGCTATGACATTCCTGCCCTGCGTGTGTTTATGGCAACGCTGAGAAAAAAAATAGAAAAAACATCATCACAAACTAAGTTTATTCAAACACATATCGGAGTTGGTTATCGTATGCTTCAGGTTGGAGATGATGGCTAGGTAATCATATTATAATGATGTAATTAGAGATCATGCTCTTTTGGAGCATGGTCTCTTTATTTTTCATCTGTCATCTAAATCTTAAGGTGATCTTTATACCTATATGAAAACCCTAATCCTAAACTAATGGTGAAAATGTTACGCTGAATTCGGAAGTAGAGAGGATAAAGAGGTTTGGCATGTGAGATGGGCACTCCCATGTTCGTCTGTTTCATCGGCTAAGCTGTCAACTGAGTGGAAAGGGAAAGAGGTATGGGGAATGAATGAAATTTTAACAATTGCGGGTCTGATCTCAATTGTGCTGGCGGTGCTGTATTTCGTTAAAAAAATATATGATTTTATCGATTTGCAGAAGGTGACACGGAAGGATATCTATGAGAACTATGATATCTATAAAGCAGCTCAGAAGTTTGCTCTCGGTACACCCGTCGATGAGATCAGAGAAATCCTGACAAACAGCTATGAGTTAGACGATAACCAGGTTGAAGAGACAATGCTTTTGGCTCTTCCTCATCGGCACGATACCGATGGTGGTTATCTTGCCTTTATCAAGGCTGTAAATCGGGTGCTGGAACAAGAGGTTTACAGCTAAACGTTAGTTAAGAAGGAAAAATATGAATCGTTAGGCCGCGTTACTGGTGTTTGCTCCCAATTTGGCCAGAGAACAATTTCTACAAGTGCTTAGTGAAGGAGAGAAATTATTTGTTGCTGTATGCAAAGAGGAAGAGAGAATAAGTTCTATGAATTCCATGAAAGCGTTTGACATATTTGAATATCAATCTATAATTATGAACAGAATTGGACCTCCCCGAGATGGAGGTATCCTGATTTTTTCAATCTGAATCGGATTAAGATGTCGCCAATTTTCAAATAGGTCGCTGCCTATGAGGAAGACGATAATTGATAGAGCTGTTGTTCATAAACAGCAAGCTTCATAACCAGGAGCTTGCTCTTTCATTTACCTAAGGAGAATGGGTCGGAATGACACTTAAAAAAAGAATCTTTTTATTGTTTTTTCTCAGCGCGTTTATTCCCTTTATCAGTATATTTGCAATTTCTTACTATACTATTGATTCCATTTTTGCGAATAAAATCAATGATGGAATTAGGAGCAATCTACAGCAGGTAACTTCATCACTGGAAAATTCAATTACCAATCTGAATCATGTTACTCAGCAATTATCCTATAGTGGTACATTAGGCAAAAAACTGGATGAAGTCTTGAAGCCTTCCTCCAATATATTTGAATTGATTGAGGCTAGAGATGAATTAAAGAATGAGTTAAATGTCGTAACGTTTACTAATCCGAATATAGGTCTGACCTTATACTATTTCCAGAAAGAAGGCACTACACAGTTCGCTAACTTTCCCATCAAAGATCGTTTTTCTCCCGAGTCTTTGCCTGTGCTTTCCAAATCATATGGCATTGCGTACTATGGTCCCCATATGAGTATGAACCGATTTGATGATCAGCTTGTTTTATCTGCTATGCGAAAGGTACAGCTGCCTCAAAGGGACGATGTATATATTTACATCGAATCCGGCTTTCGTCTTACACAGGATATACTGGGTTACAATCAATACAAAGGAGCTTTATCGCATTTAATCCTGAATGGTGAGGGCAACATTGTTTACAGTGAAATTCCAGAAGCGATGAAGGTCGGAGAGAATTTTTCCAGCATATCGAAAGGTACTGCAAAAGATGGAATATCCCGTGATTACCATTGGTTTAAGGAGGACTCCAGTCAGAATTGGAGCGTCATATCGGTAATTTCGCAGGCTAAGTATCAACAGGAGAAAAACCAGTGGTTGCTTCAAATATTACTGGTCGCTTTATTTTTTCTCGGCTTTACCGTATTTCTGGCTTGGCTTCTGTGGAAGATGGTTTACAAACCACTCGGTCTGTTCCATTCGGAAATTAACGGAATGTCTCAGAATCCACAAAAGGCAGGCAGCCAGACCCGCACTCAAATTCCCGAGTTTGATTTTCTGTTGGGGGAATTCTCAAATATGCAGCATCAAATCGGCGACCTGTTCAAGGAAGTGCAGCAGAAAGAGAAGATTCGTGCAGATTTGGAAGTGGAAAAATTGTTATATCAGATCAATCCTCACTTTCTGATGAATACGCTGGATACTGTGCACTGGCTGGCCGTCATGAACGGACAAGGGGAGATTGACAAGTTGGTGCAATCCTTAAACAAGCTGTTGTATTACAATTTGGGTAAATTAGGGCAAGTATCCACGATGGAAGAGGAAATTGATGCGCTAAGACAGTACCTAATCTTGCAGCAAATTCGATATGACTTTGAATTTGACGTACGTATTTCAGCGGATGATCAAGTGCTTCAAATACCTGTGCCTCGTTTTATTTTGCAACCGTTGGTTGAAAATTCACTTTATCATGGACTGAGTGACGAAGGTTTTATTCAAATTGAAGTTACACTTGCCAAAACGCTGAATATTTTAATACAGGATAATGGAGCAGGCATGACCGAGGAAGCGATTCAAAGACTTCTGAATAATCGTATAACTGAACATAAAAAAGTAGGGATGGGCATTGGACTCAATTATGTCCACCGCATGTTGAGGGCACAGTACGGAGATCAAGCACAACTGGTGATCGAAAGTGAATTGGGTACAGGGACAAGTATACTGCTCATACTTCCTATCAAAGGAGAAGATGTCTGAGGATGATTAAGGTATTGATAGTGGATGACGATAAATTAGTACGAAAAGGAATAAGCTCTGCGATGCCGTGGAACGAGTTCAATATGGAGGTTGTAGGAGAAGCAAGTAACGGGTTGAAAGCACTGGATTTTCTGAAAGCCCAACCGGTCGATCTGATGTTGACGGATCTCGCGATGCCGGTGATGTCAGGTATTGAACTGATGCGAGCTGCAAGGCAGCTCTATCCAGAACTACATATTGTCGTATTAACACTGCATCAAGATTTCGATTATATCCAGGAAGCGCTCAGACTTGGAGCCATCGACTATATAGCCAAAGTTCAGCTCGAGAAGGAGCAATTCGAACACGTGCTGCATCGAATACATGCTCGGATTGACGAGCTGGCGAATACAAGACGAAAGCTGCCTCTGCTAAGTGAGACCAATGTCCATTATCGCCATGTGTATGCACTTGTTTCACTGGATCGCAAGTCAGGACAGAGCTGGCCGATTGAACTGACATCCAATGTAGACGAGATCCGATGGGAGGTTGAACGGAACTGTTGGATGTGGACGGCACCCATGGACGTAGAGGATCAGCTGTTCCATAAACTGAAGGAATCCCTGGATCAAGTTCCCCAAGGCGCCTTGCTGGTTATATCCGATGTACAAGACCGAACATGGTCGCAAATCCAAAACTGGATTATGAATTATACAGAAACGTCCTTATTCTATGCATACAACCCTTATGATCCTGTCATTGCCGTTTCGATGGATGTGGAGGACTCTTTTCCAATAGAACCGAAGGATGAAGACATGGATCGTATTAAGCAAAGTTGGTTCCTATCACCATGGACCCACAACGATAGTTACTACAACCAACTGATTGAACAGCTCAAATCACTAAGACTGCATAAAGGCCAGCTGATGGGATTGCTATACTCTATAGTTATGGAATGGAATCACCTTTTTGCCCAGACTACGCTGGGTAGAATCTCAATGATCCATTCTTTTCAATCCTGGTACGAGGTAGAAGAGTGGATCAAGCAGACCTCTGAGGGCATTCGTAAGTCAGATGAACAGACTTCGTATTCACAGGAAATTGTAGACGCCGTGAAAAAAGCGATTATGATCATGCACAATGATTTGGACCAAGCTTTTACAGCTTCAGGTCTGTCCCAGCAACTGAACATCAGCCGAAGCTATTTCAGTCAATGCTTCAAGGATCTGATGGGGAAAACCTTTAATGAGTACTCCCGATTTATACGAATAGAGAAGTCTAAAGAGTATTTATTGAATACAAACAACACGATTTTCTGGATTGCGGAGCGAGTGGGTTATACGGATGAAAAATATTTCAGCCGAATTTTTCGCGAATTGACAGGTCTGCTACCAAGCGAATATCGACACCTCGGCAGAGGGGATAAATAGCGTACTCTCCCAGATGACCAATAAACCGGGCGAAAGAGGGGAAAGCGATGATTAAGAAGATGGCTGCATGTGTTCTTGTCGTCAGCTTAATTGCAGTGACCGTATATTTCAGCAAACCATACTTCCGGGAATCGCCAATGGGACCAACGAAAACAATCTCGGACACTGCCGCTGCCGATCCATTTGGGAAATATGAACATCCCGTTTCCATCCGACTGGGATATGCGGTAGACCCAACAGGCGCGGATCTCTCTGGAGGAGAAACACTTGAGAAGAATATATGGAAAACGGTGATTAAACAAAACCTTAACATTGATGTCCAGGTATTATGGCAGGTATCGAAGGAAAATCTGAGTCAGAAAATCGACCTGGCTATCGCCAGCAATGATCTGCCGGATGCCATGATTGTAAATCAGCTGCAGCTGAACGAGATGATCAAGGCTGGTGAAATTGAAGATCTAACCGAGGCATACAATAGCAGCGCATCACCGGAAATAAAAAAAATTATTGATAGCACAAACGGATTGGCTATGGAACAAGTGACCTTCGCTGGCAAGATAATGGCTGTTCCTTCTGTGACAGCGGAAGACTTCAGCATGATCTGGATTCGACAGGATTGGCTGGACCGTCTTGGACTGAAACCGCCGAAAACGGTAGATGATCTGGAAGCTATCGCCAAGGCCTTTGTGGAGAATGACCCAGATGGAAACAGTAAGCGGGATACGATTGGCCTTGCTTCAAGCACTGGACTGTATAACGATTTCAACAACAGTGCTTTTTCTTTTGATCTAACGCCAATCTTCGCAGCATATGGATCTTTTCCGGGATATTGGCTGAGCAAAGATGGAAAACCTGTATACGGTTCGGTTCTACCGGAAACGAAGGACGCCTTGGTCAAACTGCGTGAAATGTACGCCAAAGGCCTTCTCGATCCAGAACTGGGTCTCCGCAAAGAAGCGGAAGAAACAGTTATTAACGGTCAGGCGGGGATGTTCTTTCAAGGTTTTTATGCTGGGTACTGGCCCCTTCCGAGCGCTTGGCAGAACGAGCCGGAGGCGAACTGGCAAGCATACGCACTCCCACTGGATGCAAACGGTGCATACCATGTGAAGGTGGATAATCCGTCAAGTTCATTCTTGGTGGTACGAAAAGGATATGCTCATCCCGAAGCGATCATAAAAATTAACAATCTGTACCTTCGTGATGAGTTCAAGTACGGTACGCGTTTTATGCTGGGCCGCAATTTCTTAGCTCCGACAGATGAAGCACGATTTGAAACAAAGGCCGCGCAGGATATTCTGATGGGAACCAAAACACCCGCCGATTTCAAGGACAAGTCTGAATACAAATTGCTGGAAAATTTGGTTTCGACAATAAAACAAACCAAATTGAAGCCTTATGATCAATATGGTATTTCCTATTGGAATGAACACAGCAACAGCTTTATGCGGGGTTATTCGCTTCTAGTAGGCGGAAGAAATTTTTTCGATCCAAACATCCATAAAGTTCGAAGCCTTACCTATATACGAACTCCAACGATGGAGAAGGCTTGGGGTGAACTATCAAAACTGGAACATGATACATTTTTAAAAATTATTTTAGGCGCTGAACCGACCGATTCATTTGATCAATTTGTCGAGGAATGGAAGAAACAAGGGGGCGATCAAGTGACTGTGGAGGTGACTGCACTCCATAACCATCGCTGAAGACCATCATGAATGTGATACGATAAATTCTATAAGACACTTTTATAATTCCATTAATCAAGCCGACGATTCCTGTTTCAGGAGCTGCCGGTTTTTTTGTTCTTCACTTTGATTAGTAAGTAAGGATAGACAAATGTATGTCGGTAGGTAGGATAAATGCTTACAAGCCAACTTTGGCTTTTTGATCCCGAATGAAACCGCATACATTTCTCTATCCAAACAGACGTTCAATCCCTATCTCGATTTGTCTTCTCCGAGCTTTATAATGAAAGCGCAAACAACAATGATAGAGAAATATTCAGAACGAAGGGGAATCGAATGTGATGAGAACTAAATGGTTCATAAAAAGCAAATTGTTGACGAGACGTCTGGCTGCGCTGTCGATGTCTGCCCTGGTGATTTCAACCCTTGCAGCCTGTGGGGGCTCCTCCAACCCTCCCACTGCGGAGGAAGCGGGCAAGTATGAGGCAACACCGGGAGACCCATTCAGTGCCTATAAAGACGAAATAACCGTAACGATGGGGCGTGTGACTACAGCCAACCCGAAACTGCCGGCTGGAGATACGTATGAGAACAACGCGTATACTCGGCTGGTCAAAGAAAAGTTTAACGCTAAGATTAAAGACCAATTTGAAGCCAACGGAGAAGATTACAGCCGTCAGGTTTCTCTCGCCATCGCCTCTGGAGAACTGCCTGACATGATGCGTGTTGATTCCAAGGATGAACTCAAAGAACTGGTTGATAATGATCTGATTGAAGATATGACGGAAATTTACAAGCAGTATGCCACAGATAACATCAAGAACATATACGACTCTTATGAGGGCCGTGCATTGGACAGTGCGACGATAGATGGACGTTTAATGGGACTTCCGGCTACTTCCCTAGATTCCGCGCCAACCATGGTCTGGGTTCGTCAGGATTGGCTGGATCTACTGGGAATCCAACTTGACGCAGACGGAGACGGGGCCATCAAACTGGATGATGTGGAGAAAACGGCCGAGGAATTCTTGAAAAGAGATCCTGGACAATCCGGGAAACCGGTAGGTATTCCCTTTGTGAACACCCTGAATACAAGTGACTATAATGGTTCTGCCTATACCATGCTCGGAGTTGCCTCCACCAAGGGTGCATTCCCTCAATACTGGTTGAAGGGGAAGGACGGCAGCATTGTTTATGGCTCGACAACTAAGGAAACCAAGCAGATGTTAGGCGTCATGGCAGATTGGTTCAAGAGAGGCCTCATCGACCCGCAATTTGGAACACGCACATTTGATGATATTACGGCACTGTACACCAACGGCCAAAGCGGTATTGCTTTTGGACCATGGCATATTCCTGACTGGGGTCTGAGCAGCGTGAAGCAGATGGATAAGAATGCGAAATTCACGGCTTACACTTTGGAGGATGCAGACGGAAAGGTAAACGTGGCACACGCCAATCCAGCTAATCAGTTTATCGTTGTGAGAAAAGGATATGAACACCCGGAACTCGCCGTTAAAATAGTAAACCTTTTCTACGATAAATTGGCAAATGATAAAAATGTGGAAACATCTATGCCAGAAGCCGCCAAGTATCAAGAGAACGGCGTAGACGGTTCTACCAGACCTTTTAATATTGAAGTCAACTCGGCTACCTCGCTGCTGGATGATTACTCTGACATTGTTCGCGGGATTAAAGGGGAGATTAGTTTGGATCAGGTCCGGACGACAGAATCAAAGAACAATATTAAAAGTATTCAAGCCTACTTGAGCGATATGGATACGGATAACGTAACAGCCTGGGCGAAATATCACTCGCGTATCAACGGAGTGGGACTCATCGACAAACTGACACGGGAAAACAAATTCGTTTGGATGACACCCGCTTTCTCTGGCACTACACCAAGCATGAAACAGACATGGGCTAATCTGACTAAGATGGAGCAGGAATCTTTCATCAAAATCGTGACTGGTGCAGAATCTCTGGATTACTTCGATACTTTCGTTAGCAATTGGAAGAAACAAGGTGGTGACCAGGTAATTCAGGAAATTGAAGACGAGGCTGCATCCGAAAAATAAACAATCATGAACTGCTAGAAGGGCTGCGATAAGCAGCCTTTCTTCAGGAAAGGGGTCCATCCATGAAACAGGGAAATGAGAGAGCAAAAGGTCGGTTGGGCACGGGTGCCATGTATCATTTGATGATGCTTCCGGGGATTTTATTTTTACTGGTATTCAGCTATGTTCCGATGGTCGGTGTCATTACGGCGTTTCAGGATTATATACCAGCCAAGGGGATGTTTGGCTCCAAATTTGTAGGGCTGAAGCATTTTATTTATATGTTTAAGCTGCCGGACATCGCACAGGTTTTTAGTAATACGTTGGTGATTGCCATTGCCAAGATTCTATTGGGAACAATGATGGCTATCATTTTTTCCATCTTGTTAAATGAGATCCGCATCAAATTCGTTAAAAAATCCGTACAGACAATTGTTTATTTGCCACACTTTTTATCCTGGGTAGTTCTAGCATCCGTGGTTGTTAACATGTTCAGTTTGGATGGAATTGTGAATCAAATTTTGGCTTTTTTCGGTCTGGAGAATATTAATTTTCTCGGCAGCAACACCTGGTTCCAGCCGCTGATTATTGGGACAGACGTGTGGAAGGAGTTCGGTTACAGTTCCATCGTCTATTTGGCTGCAATTACTTCGATTGATCCGGGTCTGTATGAAGCGGCAGGAATGGATGGAGCCAGCTGGTGGAGAAAAGTATGGCATATTACATTGCCAGGTATGCTGCCTATTATCCTGCTCATGGGAGTGATGAGTCTGACCAATATTTTGAGTGCCGGCTTCGATCAAATTTATAATCTGTATAATCCGGTTGTCTATGAGTCGGGAGATATTCTGGATACTTATGTATATCGGATTGGACTCGTTGGGCGACAGTATAGCTTCGGTACGGCTGTTGGCCTGTTCAAGTCAGTGATCGGTATTGTTTTGCTATTGTCCGCCAACCATTTGGCCAAGAAATACACCGACCGAAAAATATTCTAAGGAGGCAAAGCCTATGTCATATTCTGTAAGCCTAAAAGATCGAATTGGCCGGTTTGTCATCAATGCCATCGTCATATTTCTGGCATTGATCTGCCTTCTTCCGTTATGGAATATCGTTGCGATTTCATTCAGCAGCAGCGAGGCCGTGTCAGCTAATGCTGTAGGTCTCGTACCGGTCAATTTTACAACAGCAGCGTATACGAAAATTATCGATGATGCTCAGTTCTGGCGTTCCTTTGGCATATCTGTTCTACGTGTTGTGCTCACACTTATTCTCAACATGATTCTTATTATTTTAATGGCATACCCGCTCTCCAAGTCGAAAAGGGAATTTAGGGGTAGAAACATTTATATGAATGTCATGATTTTTGCCATGCTGTTCAGCGGCGGGATGATCCCGAGTTATCTACTGATCAAAAACCTCGATATGCTTAATACAATTTGGTCGCTTGTTCTACCGGGAGCTGTCCCTATATTCAGTGTCATCCTTGTCATGAACTTCTTCTCTGCTGTACCTAAGGCGCTAGAAGAAGCAGCATTCATCGATGGGGCGAATCCGCTCCAGGTCCTGTTCAAAGTGTATGTTCCCGTGTCCATCCCTGCGCTGGCGACGGTAGCACTATTCAGTATCGTGGGAACGTGGAATGATTTCTTTAGCGGTTTGATCTATATGACCCAAGTCAGCAATTATCCGCTAATGACTTATATTCAGTCCCTTAACGTGAATATTGCCGAACTTCTTCAATCCGGCACCAACTCAGCACAACTCAGCAACCTGACTGAAATTTCAAACAAAAATCTAAATGCGGCAAAAATCGTAGTCGCTGTCATCCCGCTACTGCTCATTTATCCGCTGCTTCAAAAATATTTTGTGACTGGAATTGTTGTAGGATCGGTAAAAGAGTAATTGTATGATGTGACTTGATTAAGATAAAAATACTATTTGTGATTGGAAGGGTTGTAATGAACAATGGAAAATAAAAATTGGTGGAAAGAAATCGTTGTATACCAGATATATCCACGGAGTTTTCAAGATAGTAATGGTGATGGAATCGGCGATTTGAAAGGAATTGTTTCCCGTCTAGACTATTTGCAGCAACTCGGTGTCGGTGCAATTTGGCTATCACCAGTTTGTAAATCCCCTCAGGATGATTTTGGTTATGATATTTCGGACTATCGGGATATTGATCCGATGTTCGGGTCTTTGGATGATATGGGGATGTTAATTCATGAGGCTGGGAAACGTGACATTCGAATCATAATGGATTTGGTGTTAAACCATACTTCCGATGAGCATCCATGGTTTCAAGAAGCAAAAAAAAGTAAAGAAAATCCGTACCATGACTACTATGTCTGGAGAGATGGCGTTGAAGGAATGCCACCAAACGATTTGGGTTCCATCTTTGGTGGTTCAGCATGGGAATGGGTACCCGAGATAGGACAATACTATTTACATCTTTTTTCTGTAAAACAGCCGGATCTCAACTGGGAAAACCCAAAAGTCCGACAAGAGATTTACGAAATGATCAATTGGTGGATAAGCAAGGGTGTAGGCGGTTTTCGACTTGACGTAATTGACTTAATCGGAAAAGAGCCAGATTTGAAAATTACCAGCAACGGGCCGAATCTGCATAAGTATATCAGGGAACTCAGCAAGGAGACGTTTCAAAAAGCTGGAGACCTGCTGACGGTTGGAGAAACATGGGGCGCTACGCCAGAGATCGCCAAATTGTATAGCAACCCGGACGGCAGTGAGTTCTCAATGGTATTTCAATTTGAACATATTAGTTTGGACGAACAAGCGGGGAAAGGGAAGTGGGATCTTAAGCCTCTAGATTTTCTAGAATTAAAAAAAGTGTTGTCTAAATGGCAGACAGAGCTGAAGGGGGATGCCTGGAACAGTTTGTTTTGGAATAATCACGACTTACCCCGAATCGTTTCTCGTTGGGGAGATGACGGAGAATACAGGATAGAATCGGCTAAAATGTTGGCAACCCTTCTTCATGGCATGCGAGGCACACCATACATTTATCAGGGGGAAGAATTAGGAATGACGAATGTTCAATATCCAATTGAAGACTATCGGGATATTGAGTTACTAAATTTCTACAAAGATAGAATTGAGAAAGGATACCCTGAAGACAAAGTTATGGAGTCAGTCTTTGCAAAGGGTCGTGATAACGCTCGAACACCAATGCAGTGGGACGCTTCCAACAACGCTGGTTTTACATTAGGGAATCCTTGGATTAAAGTAAACCCGAATTATAAGGACATCCATGCACAAGAAAGTTTAAATAACCCTGAATCCATATTCCATTATTATCGGAAACTAATCCGATTAAGGAAAGATCATGAAGTGATCATATATGGGGATTATGAGCTGATATATCCCAAGAATAAAGATTTGTTCGCGTACACTCGAACGCTGAAAGGAGCCAAACTACTTGTAGTATGTAATTTTCAAAAATACACAACCCATCTCCCACTTCAGAAAGAGCTGGCAGAGACTAAGCAGCTGCTAATATCCAATTATCCAAGTAACATGTTTGAAATAGAAATGCGCCCTTATGAAGCGAGAATGTACCTTATCGATACACTCCATAAATGAAAAGGTCTCAGCTTTTTAGATTTCTTTTTTTGATGACAATAACCACAAATAGTAACAAAGGGAGAAGAATTTGAAAAATAGGAAACCAGGAATTAAGAACAAATTTTCGACCGATTACCATGTGATGAGTATAGTTAGGCGACAGAAAAGAAAGCCCGTAAATAAGTGCAGCAAGGGGAAGAATCCATTTTTTAAATCCGACTCCGGTTATTTTTTCAAGTCCTATCACTGCACCGTTAAAAAATAAACACATTTTGATGATCAAGCCAAGAAAAAGAAGCAAGGTGAAAAGGGCATCCATTCGTTCGAACAGATCTGCTAATTCAATCAACTGAACGGTTTCCAAAAGAGGAAGTGTGCTATTGGCGGCGATCTTGGGTCCGAGAACAAAAATATCCAATTGATTAACAAATGTTAGAGCAAGTGCGGTCATTATATAGGCAAAGAAAACGGGTTTTGTGAGATTCCGGCCTTTATGTACAAGCGGATAAAATACAAGAAATAACACAGTTTGTCCGAATGGAAAGGAGATAAGCTCAGGAATAGCGGCTTTAAATATGGGTTTCCATCCTTCCTCTAAAACTGGAAGGGAATTTTCCAAGTGAAAGAGACCAGTTGCCGGAATTAATATACTAATTATGGCGTATCCAAGTACAAAAAAAGGGAAAAGGAACAAGCAAAATAAGAAAAATGCTTTGTAGCCGTAACGAACCGTGTTGGATACAACCACGATTGTGATCAAGATGATGATCCACAAAGGGGTTTGGCGGAGCAAAGTCATTACTGTCACCTCGCCTAAATCGCGTATGTTCCGAGAAGCTTCATATGTAAAATACATCACAAAAAGTAAATTGATGAGTGTGCCCACATATTTCCCAGTGTAACGGCGAAACAACATGAACAAATCTAATTCAGGATCTTGATAGTGAATAACAAGATGGAGCTTTAGCAGAAGTAGTCCTGCTAAAGCTCCTATCAACATGACTAACCAAGCATCTTGATTTGCTTCAGCCCCCATTAAAAACAAAGTTGTACTTCCAACTTCAAATAAAGACATACAAATGATCAACTCGGATACTCGGATTTTATTTTGACGCATGGCTTCAATTCACCTCTCCCTGTTTATCTCATTTCAACAGTTCGTTAAAAGATTTTTCGAATAATCCTGGACGTGCAAGCTTCATTTTTACATCTATTTTTATATCCATGTTTGCTAACTCTCCAGGCCACGTCTCTTTTATTTTTTTCCAGTCTTTTGGATACTTGTGATGAATTTTATTTCCAATACCGATAAGGTCGATATTCTTTTGCTGTAAGGCTTTCCAGCCTTCCTGAATTTGCGATTTGATCGTTTCTGCTGCTTGCATCTGCAATTGATGTGTACTTTGCATATTTTTCATTTCTCTTTGGGAAGAGGCTGACAGAAGATCACCGGTAGCTTTAACGTCAACGTTTAGGTAATAATGATTTAAATTCTTGATTGGCGTAGCCTTAATCTTGGCTTTCCGGATGAGGAAAGCGGACGTAACATTTCCATCCACATAGTTTACAGTAGTGTTTTTAATCTGGTTGTTTAACCATGAAACCCCCATACTTTCCTTTTCATTTAGGAAGCCGACTCTCTTGTCTTTCTGAAAAATGCTTAAACCCGATAACTTGAGTTTACTTTTGGCGGAGGTTTCCTTGAAAACATCAACAGAGTTTAGTTTCTCCGGCTCTGAACCCTCAAGAGATATTTCTGGAACTCCGGCTGCGCCACTATCGGAGCTAATTTTCGAAATAAATTCATACATGGATATTGCGGGGTAGATTGATCCTAATTTGCTATCTCTTTCTATAATCTTTTCTAAAGCTTGACCAGGAATTTTCTCTGGTGGTACAAGCTTTTTTAAAAAATCACGAGCCTCTCCGTTGGCAATGAATACTTTTACAGTTTCTCGTGAATCAAGGTTGCGGAGGTAAATATCAATAATCTCTTCAATGCCTTGTTCTGCTGCTTTTTTTCCAATAACGAGTATATTATTTTGGGCAAAATATAGTTTACGCGGGTATTCCAGGCTACTCTTCGTAACGGTTTCTCTCAATGTTTTTCCATGTGTAGAAAAGGTATGTACAGCGCTTTGCGATGCCCCGGTGGAAGAACCACCTGATCCAGTCGTCATAGCTGATGGAATTATGATTTGATAGGTATTGATCCAGTCGCCCTTATGGCCATCAATTCCAGTTGCTGTTGTGATGGCTAATTCGTTCAATTCTGTACGATCTACGCACCCTGTAAGTAATAACCCTGCAATAAACAGAACATAACTAACTCTTAATTGCCGCACCATTGATCTCTCCTATTTTTGGGTATCAGACTTGTCATTATTTTTGATTTCATCCGAACTAGCAGGGTATTGGTGAGCTGCCTGTCTTGTCTGGTTATGGCCTGATTTTTCGCTAGGTCTGGTTTTCATAGCCCACCACGGAGCTCTGATGATAAGGTCCTTCATATTAGATTTAAAGGTGGGGCTGTAGGGCACAAAATAATCAACTCCGAATGATTTGAGAGATACAAGATGAACAAGAAGGGGGATAATTCCTATCAGAATACCGAATAAGCCCAGAGCCCCCGCCAGTAGCATAAGTGCAAAACGCAACAACCTGACTGCTGAAGCCATACCAAAATACGGGATGACAAAGTTCGATATAGCAGTGAAGGCAACAACGATAACCATTGCACCTGAGACCAGTCCGGCTTGCACCGCTGCCTGCCCGATAACCAGAGCTCCTACAATGGAAACGGCTGGTCCGATGACCCGTGGCATTCGCACACCTGCTTCACGAATCACTTCAAACATCAATTCCATCATTAATGCTTCAATTAATGCAGGAAAAGGAGTTCCTTCCCGTTGAGCCATCAGCGTAATTAACAGCGTGGTGGGGATCATTTCCTGTTGGAAAGTCGTCAAGGCTATAAATAGAGAGGGAAGCAACAATGAGACTAGAAAAGATACCACACGAAGAGCCCTTAAAAAAGTTGAAATGTCATATCTCTGGTAGTAGTCTTCGGCCGTTTGAAAGAAATTGAAGAAAGTTACAGGTGCAATCAGAGCGAATGGCGTCCCATCAACCAGAACAGCTACTTGTCCGTCTAAAAGGCTACCTGCGACAGTATCCGGACGCTCTGAGTTTAGCATGGTGGGAAAGAGACTAAGTGGTTCATCCTGTATGAATTCTTCGATATAGCCACTTTCAAGTATGCTGTCTGTATCAATGGATTGAAGCCGTTTTGTAATTTCCCGTATTACTTCTGGATTAGCGACATTTTCAATGTAAGCTAATATGACTTTAGTTTGTGTATATCGTCCAATAACGTGACTTTCAAATTTAAGGTCAGGTGTCCGCAATTTTCTTCTGATCAGTGTAATGTTAGTTGAGACATCCTCTGTAAATCCTTCTTTAGGACCCCGTACTACGGTCTGAGTACTGGGTTCCTGAATAGCCCGTCTTACTCCGCCTGCGATGGAAACTGCCAAAGCATAGTTGTTTCCGTTGATGACAATGACAGCATTCCCGGAGAGAATGGCTTGATATACCTCATTTTGCGAATGTATCATTTGAATATTTCCTGCTGGAATTGTCTTCTTTAATAGAGAGACCGTGCTATTTTCACCAAGCTTAGAGGAAGATTCAGAGAGTTTTTCTGTAATTAAACCTTCCATTAAATCGGAAAGTAAGTTTTGATCAATTAATCCCTCGATATAACATACTGCGAGATGACCGGCATGGGCAGGATTTTCGGAAAAATTACGAATGATAAAATCAGGACCTTGTCCGAGTTTCGATTTGAGTAAAGACAGAGTTTGGGGCAATGACGGATTAATGGGGTCAGTTGTTTGCTGATTGGACTTTTCACTATCTTGTCTACGCCTTCTTTCAGGTCTCAGAACGTTTCTAAACCAACCTAACAACACAAGTTAACCCCCTTGCTTTATTGATAAAGCATATTTTATCCTCTAAGACCTAAAATATACTTCTTAAGAGCAGTTGATTCCAAAGTTAACCATTAAAATCTAAAAAATCAAAAGCGAGCGCCGTCCAACAGAGGAGAGCGCCCGCTTTTGATTTTTTGGAAATAACTAAATTCAACTAGCAGGTCAGGGAATCAACTCGAGCCCTTCTCCCGGTTCCAACACTTTCCCTACCCCTTCCTTTAGAAGCGAGGCGAAGTAGTGAGGGTCTTGTTTGATATGAGGGAACGTATTGAAATGGATCGGCACAACTTGTTTCGCTTGAAGCCATTCAGTTGCCAGCGCAGCATCTTCTGGACCCATAGTATGGTTGTCTCCGATCGGCAGAAATGCCAAATCGATATTGCTGAGTTCTCCAATCACCTTCATATCGTAGAACAAACCTGTGTCTCCTGCGTGGTAAATCGTTCTGCCCTCTGCTGTGAACAGAATCCCTGTAGGCATTCCCGTATAGATGATTGTTTTAGTCTCCAGATTAACGAGGCTTGAGCTATGAAAAGCCTGGGTTAATTTCACTTTTCCAAATTCGAATTGATAAGCTCCCCCAATGCTCATGGCGTGGGTTCGTACACCTTGCCAACTGAGAACATCCGCTAGCTCTGCCGATGCGATTACCAGCGCGTCATTTCGTTTTGCAATTTCCACAGTATCTCCAACATGATCCCCGTGGCCATGGGTCAGAAGGATTACATCAGCCTGCACGTCGGTTGCTTCCAGATCGGTGTTGGAGTTGCCTGTAATAAAAGGATCAATAAGAATAATTGTGCCATGGGTTTCGATTTTTACAACGGAATGTCCATGATAAGATACTTTCATTTTTCTTCCCCCTTGGTCAAATCGGCGGTGCCGGGTTTATTCAGATTAATGTGATGTAACAAACCATTGCCACGATATTGGCTAATCTCCAATCGCTATCGAAACATACTCTTAGAAATTCTTCGCAGCATTGCGCGCTTTTTCAATTGCTTCGGCTTTGATTTGGGGAGCGCGGTCTCCCGCCGTGGACAGACCTTCCACAAATAGGCTATCAAAGTCTGTTACGCCGACAAAATTCAAAACCGTCTTCAAATGACGGCTTCCATTCTCGCGTTCCGCCACAGGACCTTCCGAATAGATGCCGCCGCTAGCTTGAATGTGGAATGCTTTTTTGTTATGCAGCAGTCCAACGGGGCCATTCTCCGTGTATTTGAATGTTTTGGCTCTGACGCAAAAGGAATCAATGTATGCCTTCAATACCGGAGGGTAAGAAAAGTTCCACATGGGTGTAACGAACACGTACTTGTCCGCAGTGACAAACTCTTCGAGCAAATGATTCAGTTGGGTTATTTTTTCTTGATGCGCGGCAGTCAATTGATCAAACGATGCTCCCGTTTGAAGCTTGCCCCATGCCTCCAATACATCTGCATCGATATGCGGAATGTCTCGTTGATACAGATCTACGTGCACAATCTTATCTTCTGGGTGACTTTCTTGATAGGCTTGTACAAATTGCTCGCCAACGGAAAGGCTGTAAGATGCTTCAGGATTACCAGGATGCGCAGTGATATAAAGAAAGTCGACATAATTATATTTTCTCTCCTTCTTATATAAAATTACGATTTAAACAATAAAAGGGGCGATGCCGTTGCCATAAGACCAGTTGTCTTTCGTGACTTCAATTAAATTGATAAAAACATCCTCGGTTCTAATGTTGCACTGCTCATGCAGTTGTTCAGCAAATGCCGCATAGAACTCTTTTTTTACTTCAGACGATCTGCCGACATTCAAAATGATTTGAACGATGAGAAATCCATCGCTTCTTTCAATGTCCAGACAGTTTGGATCAAAGTTGAAGTTCTCTCGGTTGTGTTCCTCGATAATCAAAAAACGATCATTTTCAGGCACTTGCAGCTTGTCCACGATCGTTTGCGAGACGGCCTCTTTAATACGGGCTTTAGCTTCGCTCGAACGTCCTTCCAACGTGACGATACGCGTTAAAGGCATGTAGATTACCTCCTCTTTTTGTTGATATGCTTTATTCTATCTGTTAAAATCCAGAACACGAATGTACATGAGTTCGTGTTAGTTCGTGTCAGAGATGCTCAAACTATTGAAGCCAGGTGATAAGATGGAAGACGAAAAATCTTTGAAAGATTGGCCCCATGATTGGATTAAAAAAATTCGTTCCAGGCCCGCTAGACATAACCTTTCCAAACGAACACGGCAAGTTGACTTGGCAAGGCAAGTTGGCGTCGATCCACGAACCGTTCAACAGTGGGAGAACGGAGATCGTCTTCCCAGCGTTGGCAGCCTCAAACGTTTGATTCAAGTCTTTTTGGAGGAAGGACTCTTCCTGGAGGGAGCCCAGCGGAAAGAGGCTGAGGAGCTTTGGCTTGCAGTAAAACGCTTTTCGGAAGTGCGCTTTGCAACAAAACGGGAGTTTCCGGATTTTGATGTCACTTGGTTTGAAACCGTTGCTTCGTTCGAAGGTTCCGCGCAGGAAGGTCGGGTTGCCACGCAAGCCGTTTCACTTGCAAGGCAAAGTCAGTTACCGAAGCCTCCTTCTCTCTTTATAGGAAGAAACCAATCCATGGCTGACCTGAAAGAACAGCTGAAGTTCCATTCCCTTGTGTCAATCGTAGGACCCGGAGGGATAGGGAAAACATCACTTGCTGTTCGAGTCGCTTCAACGCTTGCTGAAACGTATCCGGACGGTATTTGGATGTTCGAATTCGGCGCCGTAAAGGATCATCATTTTTTGGGCCAGTATCTGTTATCCACTATGGGACTGCAAAATCAAGGGAATCGAACTGATCTCCAAACCATATTAGATGTAATCTCCGAGAAAAGAATGATGTTTATTTTCGACAACTGCGAACACATCATTGATGCATGCGCGGCTTTAGCTGAATCACTCCTGATGGCTGCGCCAACACTAAGCATCATGGTCACGAGCCGAGAAGCCTTGAACATTTCGGGGGAATACGTCTATCGGATTCCCCCGTTATCCTTTCCAGGTGAGGAGTATTCGCTGGAGGTGCTTTCCGAAGAAGAAATCAAGGAATTTGAAGCCGTGCAACTGTTTATGGAACGTGCGCTTTTGGTTGCTCCTAAGCTTCAACCCACGCTGGCAAACTTGCAGCTTGTAGGTGCCATATGCAAAAAATTAGAAGGGATTCCGTTAGCCATTGAGCTTGCGGCTTCCAGAATGAGTATGTTGACATTAGAACAGATGGAAGAACGTCTGGCGAGTCTGCTGACATTATTGACTGCTGGAAAACGAAATGCTGTGCCTCGGCAAAAAACGCTGAAATCTACAATCGATTGGAGCTACGATCTACTAACCGGCAAGGAGCAACTGCTTCTGAGAAGGCTCAGTGTATTTTCGGGAGGGTTTACGTTGGAGGCAGTGGAGCGGATCTGTAGCTGCGAACCCACATTGCCCACCCGTGATGATAAACTTGCTCGGGAAGATATGCTTGATCTGTTATCCGGACTGGTCAACAAGTCACTCGTCTCAATCGAAACCAGTGATGACTACCGCTACATCCGTTATTTCATGCTGGAAGCCATTAAGGAATATGCTGGCGAGAAGATGCGGGAAGAAACTGACGGCCGTAACAGACATGTTCTTCTTGAACGTCATGCTCAATATTACAGCCAAATTTTGAATCGTGCCGAGGCCAAGTTCAGGACTCGAGAGCGTGATGCCTGCCTTGATGAAGTGAGACAAGAATATGCAAACCTGCGCTCAGCCATGCAATGGTGTTATCAGAATGATGCACATACCAACTCAATCGGATTTCATATGGTTTCAAACCTTTACTGGTTCTGGCTTCATGAAGGCAGATTAAAGGAGGGGATTTTTTGGCTTAACCGTTTTCTGGAAAGTACCGTTCATAAAGAACTGCCTGGTGGAGATTTTTCCAAAGCATTGCATGGGCGGGGCGTCATTCAATTGGTTCAAGGAAACGTTGAAGAAGCCCCGGTTTCAGCTGCACGCAGCGTTGAGCTGGCCCGTGATCTGAATCATTCTGCACAATTAGCCTCTTCTCTTCGTCTCATGGCATTTATTTATATCAACCAGCTACTTTTGAAAGATGCCGAGCCTCTCGTTAAGGAGAGCGTTGATATTGCCAGGAAAACGAAGGACATGTGGAATTTGGCGGCTTCGTTGCATGCTTACGGAAAGCTAAAGCTGGAACAAAAGGAGTATCATGAAGCATCCATGCTTCTAAAAGAGAGCGTGTACTTCTTCGAATCGGTTCAGGATAAATGGGAAGTATCCGGTCCGTACGAATGCCTCGGTTATGCTGCCTTGAAACTTGGGCAGACCGATCAATCCATTGAATGCTTCAAAAAAAGCATTGCGATCAGCCAAATTTACAAAGGGACATGGATTCTCTCTCGCGGAATAGAAGGGTTGGCTATAGCTTTATGGGCAAAGAAGGCTTATCCAGAAGCGGTCATCCTTCTGAGTGCTGCTGAGAAATGTCGCGAAAGCTTCGGAGGTGCTGCCGTTCCGAATTTTCCCGTGGAGCATATAATGTAGTGCTTCTTGATCTTCAACATGTTTTAATTGAACAGGAAATGCGCGATATTTGGAACAAAGGAAAGAGTCTAACGAAAGACCAGATTCTCGCATATTCTTTAGAAACTTAGGTGTGAAAGCCTCCCTGAAAATCTGATCGTCCAAACGATGGACGGCCTCATTGACAGCACGAACAAGGTTGATAGTACAAAGAAACCGTTCCTTTCGTAAATGGTGGGTCGCACTTCCATTTTCCCAGACGGTTTCTTTTTGTTTTACATCTTTGAGAAAAGCGGTCTTCCTGTGGGGTATGCAGTTTATGAACGACCAATAAAAGTCAAAAAATTGGTGTCTGCATTTCAAGATCCCTCTTGACACTCATTTTTTTCTGTAACTATAATGATTACATTAAGAAGGGAGTTAGTAATGATAATATTCAGCGGATTTTCAATAGGACTCGAAAAAGTTCCACTGCTGAATGTTTACCAGACAGTGGAAGTCATGGAGTAGGGGAAGCTCTTTCATATCCACGAACAGCATAGCTAGAATTGCTATTAATAGCATTGTATCCTCAATTATTTTAATCATAACATAGGAGTGGATTTATCATGGCAACTGTATTGTACGTAACCGCGCATCCTTTAAAAGACGGTACATACAGCTTATCAGTCGGCAAACAGTTTATCGAAATCTATCAGGAGGCCAATCCAGGAGATGAGGTCATTCATTTGGACCTGTATCGCATGGATCTTCCGCAAATCGACGCCGATCTTCTAAGACGCTGGGGGCAGCCACCAAGTGGTCTTTCTTTCGATGAACTGAGCGAGGGATCGAAGGGCAAAGCGGTGCGAATGCGCGAGATTGCGGACCAATTCATGACTGCGGATAAAATCGTCATTGTCAATCCGGTATGGAATTATTCTTTCCCGTCGGTTCTGAAAGCGTACATTGACGCGGTTATAGTTCCGGGAAAGACTATTAAGCGAGCCGATAATGGGCTGCGGGGTTTGTCCGGTTTGATTGGGACGCAGCAGGACAAAAAAGTGATGCACATTCAGGCTTCCGGCACGGTTCTCTCCCATGGGAAGTTCAAAGATGTAGAGTACAGCCATAGTTATGTAAAAGCTATCATGAATTTACTGGGCATTGACGATGTGCAGGCTATCTTTGTTGAAGGTATCAGTGAGCAGCCGGACCAAGCGCAGAGCATAAAGGAATCAGCAATCCGGCAAGCCATATTGGCAGCCAAAGCGTTTTGATGTGACAGCCTAAAGAAAAAGCGGAAAAATTCCAGGATTTTTTTCTGGTTTTTCTTTCTCTTTTTTGACCATGATGGGGGAATGTATTGTTGTTACACCTGATGTACGTTACCCAAATAAGTTGCATTATTACAATCCTTGATACTT
The DNA here is from genome assembly GCF_054602585.1 of Paenibacillus sp. SEL3. NCBI lineage: Bacteria > Bacillati > Bacillota > Bacilli > Caryophanales > Paenibacillaceae > Paenibacillus > Paenibacillus sp. SEL3. The sequence continues at coordinate 6,116,297 of NZ_CM137725.1, forward strand.
AAGGCAATTCCTTTGTTTTGGCGGCCACAATGCGGTCATCATTATGGAGCGCTATGAGCCATAAGTGGAAATATAATGGTTAAACCCCAGGGACCTTATCCATCTGGAAGAAGCCCTGAGGTTTTTTGTTATTGAGCAGGGAGGTCTTGCCTGTAGTAATACGAAGCGGTCTCAAAATCTTTTTGGTGATAATAAGCTTCAGCTATAAGAATATACAATTCACTCATTTTTTTGTGCGCTTGCTTTTGTTATTGAGTTGGGCTTTTAAATCCAGGTTCATATTTATATGCAAAAAATCATCACAGATCCTTTCTGCTTCTTCAATGTTTTGAATATCAATATATAGCTTTTAACGCAAAAGTAATCTCATCCAAATGGCAGTGAAAGATGCCAAGGTTGAGAAGAACATCGACATAAAGTAGTTTGTCGACTGTAAATAGCTTGGTCAGCAGCAAAGCATATGATTTGGCTCTAATATCGTAATCAAAAGGAGGCGCATGCTGAATGATATTTTCAATATATTCGTAGGCTTTTTCCATATCGTTAGATAACCAGTAATACCTTGCATAAAGTAATTGTTGCTTGGCTTTTAAATTAGCATCTTCCTCTGTGATTTCTATACTCTTTATTATGTTTAGAAACTCATTTAACAAATTGCTTTCAAGATATTGTTCCGCCCTTACCAATTGAGTAGGAATGGAGGGAGGAGGAGAAACGGTTTCCGAGGCCACTTCTTCTAAGAGAAAAGTAATAGAGCAATTTAATCGCTCCGCAAGCTTGCTAATGATCTCAAAAGAGGGCATCGCATTTCCTTTCTCAATTTGACTAATCAATATCAGATGATGAATTCACCCGCAGCTGGTTAGCAGCAGGGATAAGCAAGGATTATGCTGAGATCATGACCGGACTCGACCGTAAAATTCGCGAGGAAGGAGCGGAAGATCTAAGTACTGATACTGTAATGAGGGTGACTGGGAAGGCGCCTGTCTCCTTCCAACAATTTGCACAGAGACACGCAGGAATCTGGATGCGGGAATTAGACAGTACTATGACATTTTAGCCAAACTCAAACAGCGTGCACCAAGCTTGGAAAATTCCCTTGGAATCCTCGGCACTTCGCGTAGATATTTGTGTGTCCCAGCTTCCAACTGACAAAACCGAAAATATCTAGTTACGAACACAAGCTGAGAATTGCGCTAACAGAGATGCTTGTTGAATAAATTAGTCTAAATCTTCTATTAGAAACAGACTAGAATTATTGCTTTAATAGGGGGGATTATGATTAAGCGAAAGGTGGCATCTTATAAAGCGGAAAAGCGAATCCAAGGGTCAATTCAAGTAAAGAAAGGACAGGGTTCACTTTAAACCGCTCTGCCCTTTCTTTATAGATGAGGATAAACGAGTGATAAGTTTATGGTTCGATCAAGGTTTACAGATCGATTCTCCAGTTGCCCATCATCTTGGCGACTTCCGGGTCGCGATACGATAAGAAAAGACTTTCCCGCGTATCGAGGGCCGAGATTTGTTCGATATCATCCGCGCTCAACTCAAAATCGAAAATGTCAAAGTTTTCGACGATCCGCTCTTTTCTCACCGATTTTGGAATTACAACGACTTCACGCTGAACAAGCCAGCGCAATACGACCTGAGCGACGGACTTGTTGTATTTTTCTGCGATCGAGAGCAACACTTCGTTTTTGAACATGTTGTTAAGTCCCTCAGCGAATGGGGCCCACGACTGGTGTTGAACTCCGTGCTCTTTCATAAAAGCTGCGCTCTCTGTTTGCTGGTAGAACGGGTGCGTTTCGATCTGGTTGACGGCGGGTACGATTTCGTTATGAACGATGAGGTCCATCAGGCGGTCGGGTAGGAAGTTGCTGACACCGATCGCCCTAATCTTGCCTTCGCGGTACAGGTCTTCCATCGCACGCCATGCACCGTAGTAATCGCCAAATGGCTGGTGAATAAGGTACAGATCGAGATAGTCGAGTTGAAGCTTCTTCAAGGATTTGGCAAATGCGTGCTTGGTACTCTCGTAGCCGGCATCCTGAACCCAGAGCTTGGTCGTGATGAACAGCTGCTCACGCGGTACGCCGCTGCGGTTAATCGCACGACCGACCGCTTCCTCATTCAAATAACCGGAGGCGGTGTCGATCAGGCGGTAACCAGCCATCAGCGCTTCATATACAGCGTTCTCGCATTCTTCAGCATCTGGAACTTGGTAGACACCAAAGCCGATGATCGGCATTTTCACACCATTGTTTAATGTTACGGTTTGCATTGTATTTCCTCCCATTGTCCAAATGTAAAACGCAAACGGCCGCAAAACTCGGAAATCGGGCACCTCAGTGGGCTTCCGCTTACGGTCGACTTGCATTACAATAAGCCTAACGCCTTCGTGTTACACGAAGTCAAGCCATCTTCAAAAATTTTTATTTTTCCAAGGAGGATTCCACATGCATACAGTCAAAGAAGCTGCCCAGATAACGGGACTCACCGAGCACGCTGTACGCTTTTACACGGATAAAGGCCTGGTACCAAGCGTACAGCGCAATCAAAACAACATTCGGATGTTCGACGAAGAATCGATCAACTGGTTGCATGGCGTCAAATGTCTCAAGCAATCCGGGATGCCGATTGAAGTCATTAAAATGTACGTCGATTTCTGTCTCGAAGGGGATTCGACCATTCCGCAACGCTACACACTCATGATGGAGCATAAGGAAGCGGCGCTCATTAAGCTCGAAGAAGCCAAACAGCACGTTGCCCATTTGGAACAAAAAACGGCTCTATATCAGGCCATTCTGGAGCACCGCTCTCCAGACACGACCAATCCTGGCAACTGGGATAAAATTCAGCATATGCATAGTGACGTTTTTTACTCGCCCTCTGTTCGGAAGGCTAGAGATCTACGTGAGACACAACCACTCGAAGAAAATCCTCTGTTTTAAATTCCTGGTTGGCTTAGGATGAACAAGATTCAGAACAGTCTAGATTGGACTAACGAGAGACGATAACTTAATCATAATGAGAAGGCAGCAGGCCAAATGGACCCATTGCCTTCGTTCAAATCCTCTGTTTTTACACTAAATAACAGCACTGAACGCATCGTAAAAGATCATAAAATGGTAGCGTTGTTTCAAACATGAGTCGAACCGTCTGGGTAACTTAGTTCTCGGACTGATCTTCCCAATGTATGTATTTACCTTTTTGCGGGATCAGTCGATCAGCTAACGCACTTTCGGGAAAGCTTTCTATGCATCGTATGTACACATGATTAAAAGGAGGGCAGCACCCCACGCCAGCGGTAGAATTGACTACTACAGAGATTAGAATGTAAAGAAACGTAAGTCTGAAATAACAAGGGGCAGACTGAAAGATTTAATGGAACTGCGTCCAAGACTTAAACAGGCACAGTATGCCAAAATACTTGGGCTAAGCCGATTCAGTGTCTCACATCATATGCGAAAATTCAGAGAAGATTCAACTTGTGAATAGCTCACTTAACTACGTAATTGACCATTGCCCAATTATAATATACTATTGGTTAAAAATGTAATCAGGAGGCAGCTATATGTTTAACTCGGCAGTTTTAGAATCAATAAGTGACATAAACCTTTTGTATGAAATGCTGCAAGCAGAGTTTTCACTAGATGGTTGGGATGCTATGGTACATATTGCGGATAAACTCCACCACTCAATCAACGCATTCTATGAGGAAGACCAACTTAGACAAGCAAAAGGGCAGCCGAGGATTGATACTAAAAGACTTAAACGAAGTGTTGCTTTTTATTTTGGATATTCTATGGTGGCGAAAGGTATCGCATTGCAAAAGATGGGCGATTACTCAGCAGCCAGGGATTGTATTGAAAAGTACTCTGAATTGGGATGGATATCTGGATTGGACGATGAGGGGAAGGAGGATGTAGCACATTTCAGGATGATTGCAAATGCCAATACATATGTTTTGAATTTGCTGGAAGGTAATATGGAGACGCTTCCTGAATATGTGCAATTTATACACAATGCCGAGGAAGAAGAGTTGTTGCCGGGGATTATTACGATACTGGAGTCAGCTTTAAAACATAACTGTAACGTTGATTGGGCATTAAAAGAATTTGAGCCTAATTTGGACGCTCTGGATGGAGAGTACGAAACGGAAGCCAATATTCGTTATTATATAGATCATTTATATCTTATGTCCCTTTACCACTTTACTAATGGTAATATTTACAATGCATTAAATATATCCCTCAAGGGATTGCGAATGTCTGATAAACTTAAGGATGATACTGGATATAAAAAAATCAATGCATTATTTGTTTCATTTAGTGTTCATGCAACTAAAGAACAGCTGAATGAATATAATGTATTGAACAAAACTATCCTAGAAAGGGTGTTAAAAGATGAAAAAGGCATTAGGTATGATGGCAGTAGTATTGTTTCTGTTAGGTAACGTAATCATCCCTACTGGTGCAGCAACGATCCAACCTAACAATCACGGCATGAATAGCTTCCAACAACTTAACAATCATGGCATGAATAGCTAGGTTCGTATATTTGAAACCCCTTCTACAAAGAAGGGGTTTTTATTTGGTAGAATAGTTCCAAAGAATCATAACAATCTTCTAGAAATCTACTGATTTTTCTGAAGGATATCCACTCAATTCACAGAACACTATCATTGAGGAGAGACGTGTCGAGGCAGGGGGTGCTTCGTGCCCTCATAAAGCCATTTCAGCAGCACAAAGACTTAATGTCTCGGCCGTCAATTCAAATATATCGGTTACATTGGGCGTTTTACATTGCAATAAAAACGATGGAGGGCGCTCAACGTGATAACACTGACTAGTAATCGTTACTGATAATATTCCCTCCATTCCTATTCCAGTCATAGGTTCAATATCAATTAACCCCATGCATACTAAATAATGAAAAGTTAAGTGTCGTTCAGTATTTAGTTCTAGCGGACCTGACAAAAGGCATTGTCAAACAGTTTCCTGGGAAATTTTAAGCGATCGTTATAGACGCTCCAAAGCAGATTAGCTTTTTATAATCACCCGAAAAGGTGGCTATGGAAAGCTTTTTTACCGGTTTAATGAATCATTAATACAATGATGGATGTAGTCGGTACGACGTACATACACAAATTTCGTTAGAGCGACTAGCATAGGTTTTGCTGAAATACAATAGTTCTTTGTACAATAAAGTTGTTTTCTAATGTCTAACAATTTCTTAATCCTGATGTCATCGGACTGTCCAATTAAGTGCAGCCTAAAAAAATTCGAAGAAAATCTCCCGAGCATGATACAAAAAAGGAAGAAGGTTCGTCTTCCTAATAGCTGCAGCTTAAAAGGAGGCAATTATAAAATGAGTATTCCGGAATCCTCACCATTCCGCAACATATTTTATGAGTATTATCCAACTGTACGCAGAAAACTGGCTGCGCTTGTGCGAGATGAAGCAGCAGCCGACGATCTGGCGCAGGAAGTATTTCTGAGGTTGTACAGAAATCCGCCGGACAACCCGGCAACCCTGGGGGCATGGCTACACCGGGTACTGACAAGAATCGGATACGATTATTTAGAGAAGAGAGCAAGAGAGAGAAAGCTGCAGAATAAGCAGGAGATAATGTATGAAGGGGAAGTCGCTTCTGAATCCGGCGAAGAGGCGCTGATGCGTCGATTGGATCAGGAAGAGGTTCAGGCTTGGCTGGACAGACTGCCCGAACGAGACCGCCAAGCGCTGCTTCTGCGCTACTCCGGCTACAGCTATGCGGAGATCGCGGAAGAGCTTAATGTCAGGTCGCCGCTAATAGGCAGTCTGCTCCAAAGAGCGACACGCAAGCTGCAGGCCACATCCAGCAAGGCTATAGCAAGGCAGGACTAATCAAATATTCGGAAAGGATTGAAACGATATGACAACTAAATTGCAGCATTCAGAAGCAGACAAAAGTACACATGAAGCCTGGGAGAGGCTGCTACAGAAGCTGGCCATGGAGCCGGTAAACGCCAAGTGGGAGACCAGGGACGCAAATAACAAAGAGGACGTTCTGAGGCTTGCCGATACCCTTAGGCCGCCAGCGGACTCAGCTGCAATTCAGGATTCGGAATCCAGTTTGAAAGTTGATGCTCCGGCTCCAGTTGCTTCTTTCCGCCGGCGAGCAGGCAAGGGCCGAAAGTGGGCCGCAGCGGTGGCGGCAGCCGTTATCTTTGGCGTCGTACTTACAACCCCTGTGGGAAATAACGCGCTGGCGGCATTTTTAAATCAATTCCGGGTGCAGGATATCGCTACAGTTGACGAAAGCACGCTCGAAGATATGTTTAATCAGCTGGTTCCGGGAAAATCGGCCGACATAGAAAACACCTTTGGCCAGTTTACATCGGAAAGCGGAAACGTACAGGGGGATTTTACGCGTGAACAAGCCGTCTCTAAGCTCGGATATCAGCTTCTTCCAGTAAATGTGGCCGGAACGAAGGAAAGTGTGTACGTTACTCCTTCGCAAAAAATTACAATGATGCTGAATGTGGATGAGCTCAATAAAGCTATGCAGCGTGTAGGGGCAACGAAGCTGCTGCCGGAGTCGATGGACGGTAAAGAAATAGCGTTTAGTACACATGAAAGCGTAAATTACGATTTGGGTACCGATCAGGACCACTGGGCAACTCTGACACAGATGCAGGCTCCAGAAATTACGGTGGATCCGTCCGTTGATACAGAGGAAGCGGTGGATGCCGTTCTTCAGCTTCCGATTCTGCCTTCCGATCTGAAAGAGAAGGTAAAGCGCAGCCGCATTCTGGCAGGTTCCATTCCTATGCCATATGTGGTTAATAAAAGTGCTGAAACTTCTGAGATTACCGTTGGAGGAACCAAGGTTCTGGTTACAAACATGAAGTACAGCTCAATGACGAATCGTACCGCTATCTGGGTCAAAGACGGACAGTTCTTTTCCTTTGAAGGTGGGAGCGCCTATGAGTCAGAGTTTGATTTCATGCACAAGCTTAAGGAGCTGGTTGAGGCATGAGTAAGCCGACAATCGACGCTAGAGGATTAACCAAGGAATACAGCAACGGGCGCGGCTGCCGCAACGTGACCATCACCGTAGGGAAAGGGGAAGCCTTTGGCTTCCTCGGCCCCAATGGAGCCGGGAAAAGCACATTTGTGAAAATGCTGGTCGGACTCATCCATCCGACGGCCGGAGAAGCAACCCTGATGGGTGCACCCATCGGAACGCTCGAAGCGAAACGGCAAATCGGGTATCTCCCCGAGCTGTACCGATATCAGGAATGGCTTACCGGTGATGAGGTCGTCCGGTTGCATGGGCGATTATGCGGTTTGGACAAGCAGGTGATCGACAAGAGAGTTCCTGAGCTATTGCACATGGTAGGTGTGGGTCAGCGGGGGAAGGACCGTGTTAAGCATTATTCCAAAGGCATGCAGCAGCGGCTTGGACTGGCTTGCGCGCTGGTGAATGATCCGGCCGTGATTTTTCTTGACGAGCCTTCTTCCGCCATGGATCCGGTTGGACGAATGCATGTACGTAATATACTTGAGGAACTGAAGCAGCAGGGGAAAACGATTTTCTTAAACTCCCATCTGCTTGAGGATGTGGAAGTATTATGCGACAGAATGGCACTCTTGAATAACGGACAGGTTCTCCGCCATGGGCGGGTAGCCGAAATGCTTCAGAAGCGAGTCTGCTGGCGTTTTAAAGTCGGCGGATTTTCGCCTTTTTTGCTGTCCTGGCTTATGGATACGACAGAGCTCAGCTTTCGGGTAATAACAGATGGAAAAGCCGAAGGCGGATTTACAGGAGAGAGAGACATAGATGATACCGTCTGGCTTGAAGCGGAACTGGAGAGCGAAGAACAGGCAGGCTGGATCAATACGTTGCTGATCGGACAGGGGATGACGTTATATGAAGTCACCAAAGTTCGAGAACGGCTTGAAGAGTGGTTCATGAAGGCTGTTGCAGGGCTGAATCATAGGGGGGAACAGGAATGAGGATTATTTGGACCATGACCTGGAAGGAGCTACTGCGCAAACGGGTCCTCCTGCTGACACTTTTATTAACTGTTGTATTCCTGCTGGGATTTTGGTTTATTGCCGGCGCCATCGCAGGAGATTCTACCTCCAGGGTGATCACAGGCGGTACGAATAATGAAACTATGATCCAGGAATTTACGCTCGGGATGTTCATTTTGATGCTCGGTTTTTTCTTCGCAAGTTTTGTCCTCGCCTTTTTAGCGATTTTCAGCTCATTTTCCACGATTGCGGGCGAGGCGGAGCAGGGGGTCATGCAAGCGATGCTGCCGCGGCCGATTCCGAGGTGGAAATGGTATACGGGCCGCTGGCTCGGCTATGTTTCGCTTGGTGTAATCTATGCCTTGATATTGTACAGCCTGATTTTGTGGATCACCGATGTGCATGCTTCGATCCCGCGTGATCGGGTAGTGCTGGTGCAGTCTTTTTTGCTATTTGCTTCAGTCGTTCCCTTGCTTGTAACCGTGTCCATGTTCGGATCCGGCTATTTGTCATCGGTTGCGAATGGTGTCGTCATGACGATGCTTTATGGGGCTGGTTGGCTCGGTGGCATGGTTGGAAAAATCATCGGCTCTGTGGGTCTGGAGCCAGGTCCCATGCAGACCCTGAACAATATAACGGGTGTCCTGTCCCTGATCATGCCTGCCGATGGACTGCAGCGTAAAATGCAGGCAGTGTTGTTCAGCTTCGAGAATATTAATGGACTCATCCCGGTAAGCACAAGTGGACCGTTTGGTATCGGCGAGATTCCTTCAACAGCCTTTTTGATATACGCGGCATTTTACACGGCTGTGCTCTTTGGACTCGGGCTGCGCCGCTTTGTCCGCAAGGATTTATAGGTTCTACTTTGAAGTTTCAGACTTCAGCAGCCATTCAAAAAAATTGTTTTAAAAGACCTTCTGAGAATAAAAAAGGTGGTCTAAAAAGACCGCCAAATTGCTTGCTTTATTCCAATAAATGAATCAATGAGTCTGTTTATCTATTTCGATCGTTCATTAGTTTCAGCCTCGTCTTTACGCCATAATCACGCTTAAAGCGATCAAAAAGGGCCTAAGGTCTCCAAGTCTATAGAAGGTGATAGACATTATTGCAACCATATTTACACAGCGATAATAATATTTTAATTGGGGCAGAACAAGATGGACTGCTGCTAGTTACTATTCTGACAATATGCATCTTAATTTCAGTTTGATGTTACCCGTTAGAGAGCATCGGGTACAAGCTCAAACTTTAATCATTTGATGTTGACCTCTATGGCTAATATTTCTATTTTCAAAAGACGTTTTAGGATAACCTAGAGCGTTTTTTTATTTTGAAAATCACCTGGGTATATGCCCATTTCTGCAAACGATGCTTATCTTTCCAGCGTAACAATCAATAGAAACCTACTAATTTGATTAACCATGTCAAGTTGGAGTTTTTCATCCTATACAATAGAAAAAGACAGTGGTTTAGAATTTCTATGTGGCCAAAAGTATTCAAATATGACAGGCGAAGAACTGCTCATGGACGTGGAAAAACTATTAATCGCTTGAGCTTCATAAAATACAAATGCAATTGCTCTACATAAAAAGTTGACCTGATTTTTGCCCGCCAGCTACAGCATCTTCCGAAAATATTTTTCCACATCGTAGCCGATCATGGCAAGCATCCTTCCATCACAGGTTGCAAGTGAGTCGTCATTTGTTACCTCCCCAAATCAAATGTTTGAAAGGTCAGAAGTTTGTCAAAAATGGATATCATATCCTATATTTGCAATTCGAATAATCTTCAAAGGGGAGCTATACATGGTAAAAAAAATTCAGTTGCCATTGCAAACCTTAAGTCTGGTTGTCTCCTTTATGGTCTGGGTCTTGATCTCTTCCCTGATTTCTTACATAAGTCAGGATATTCCGCTGACGCTCGGACAAAGAGCGTGGTCCACCGCGATCCCGGTAATCTTGGGCTCTTTGCTGCGAATTCCGGCGGGGATTCTGACCAACCGCTTCGGGGCAAGGCTGATGAATACAGTCAGTTTCTTTATTCTGCTTGTTCCTGTCTACTATTTGAGCCAGGCCAATACTTTTCTGGATTTGGCGGTCGGGGGCTTCTTTCTTGGGATAGGTGGAGCCACGTTCTCGGTCGGTGTGACTTCACTGCCCAAATATTATCCCAAAGAAAAGCAGGGCACCATCAACGGGATATACGGGATCGGGAATCTGGGTACGGCCATCTCTACCTTTGGTGCACCGTGGGTGGCTGATGCGATCGGCTGGTCAAGAGCCCTTCAGTTTTTTTTGATTTTGCTCGCCCTTTTCGCTCTACTGAATCTGTTTTTAGGGGATAAGCACGAAGAGCGCGTACGAAGGTCCTGGAAGAATCAACTCAAGCAGGTTTATCGCAACGAAAAGTTGTGGTTTTTCAGCATATTTTACTTCATCACCTTCGGCTCCTTCGTAGCTTTTACAATCTATCTCCCCGGTTTTCTGGTCAGCTATTTTGAATTAAGCAAGGTGGATGCCGGACTCAGGACGGCGGGTTTTATCGCCTTGGCTACCTTTCTCCGTCCAGTAGGCGGGATACTGTCCGACAAGTTCAATCCTTTTGTAGTTCTTATGTTCGTGTTTGCCGGCCTAACCTTGTCAGGAGTTTTACTCTCTTTCGGATTGACCATGCCTCTTTTTACGTTGGGTTGTTTGATGGTAGCCGTGTGCGCCGGTATCGGGAACGGCGCGGTGTTCAAGCTGGTCCCGCTATACTTTTCAAAGCAAGGGGGCATCGCCAGCGGGATCGTCTCTGCCGCGGGCGGTCTGGGCGGTTTTTTTCCTCCACTGCTGCTTACCCTGCTGTTTGGGTGGACAGGCCACTACGCAATCGGCTTTATGGCCTTGTCCGAGGCCTCGCTGGCCAGCCTGATACTTGTTCTGTGGGTATTTTTCAGCAACAAGCTGGAGTTTGCGTCGGATATTATCAAGTCCACAGCCGATGCCGTGATGGTCACTGATGCCAAGGGCGTGATCCATACCGTAAACGCCGCCTTCACCGAGGTCACCGGATATCCCAAAGAAGCGGTGATTGGAAAAACTCCCAATATACTCAGCTCCGGCTTCCAAGATCGTTCTTTCTATAATGCCTTTTGGGACACTTTGCTGACCACCGGAAAACAATAAACCGATTCCTGAATATCGTAAGAACCCACATTGCTCTGCCAAGAGATGCTTAAATTCTTTCCTGACGATTGGCAGGCAAGCACTCTTATGGATTTAGCAAATTTATCATCTGTGTCAAAATTAAAGGGCATGAGTCCGGTACGATACCGAGCGCATGCCCAACAGGTTGCCTAAATAATACGTGTCTAACTTTAAGGGGTCACTCTACTGCTGGCTGCTTTTGTTATTTTGAGGGGGATGTTGATGCTGCTCCAAAATGTAGGATATTTTCGATAACTTTCGATGGCAGGTTAAGTAAGATTAAACCTCTGTCTTGAAATCCGGATAAATTCGGATATAGCTGCAGTTTCATAAGTATCTTTACGACGTATGAATAGAGTCGGAACTTTATAGAATTCTTCCGAGATTTCTTGAGATCGCAAGTTATATTGAACCGTGGCTCTTTCAACCACCGAGCGAGGTAAAAGGGATACTCCGAGACCAGCATGAATACATCCAAGGATTCCTTCCAATGTTCCGAACTCCATGATCTTAGCAGGAATAATTCCTTGCAAATGTAACCAATCCTCGAGTTTTCGTCGGTATGAACACCCAACACGAAATACTAGTAAAGTCAGATTTTTCAATTGTTCAGGCTGATCTATTGAGGGGAATTGTCCTCCCGATATAAACGCAAGTTCCTCAACCCCTACCTCAGTAATATCGAGCTCAGCATGATCAACTGGCGCAGCTACGAAAGCTCCGTCCAACTCGTATTTCAACACTAAATGGATAAGTTCTTCCGTCGTTCCAGTTTTTAATGCCAAATCCACCTCTGGATAGGATTTATGGTAATCAGTGAGAATAGATGGTAGGCGAATCGCAGCTGTGGTTTCAGGCGATCCGATCCGAAGCGGGCCTCTTGGGATCGAGTTATCTGCCACGACTCGTTCTGCCTCTTGAGTAAGAAAGACAATTTTCTCAGCATAGGACTTTAGTGTCTCTCCGGATGTTGTGAGCCGAACCCCTTGCCGGCCACGACGAAATAACGCTGTTTTCAGTTTCTTTTCAAGCTGCTGGATACGGATGCTTATACTCGACTGAACATATTCCATTTTTTCGGCTGCTTTGGTAATGCTTCCTTCGTTCGCAACCGCCAGAAAAATCTGCAAGTCCCGGATGTCCACCGTCATTCCTCCATTTTATTATTGATAATTTTGATATTACAAATCGTATAAATTCATTTTACACGATATTTGTGAGGAGTTACAATTAGTTTAGTAAGCGGCAGGTCTTATGAAGAAAACAGGAGGTTATAGTATGAGGGCTTATCATTCATTAGAGATAGAAGGATTAAACGTATTTTATCGTGAGGCTGGTAATCCCAACAAGCCAGTCATTTTATTGCTTCATGGCTTTCCATCCGCAAGTCATATGTTTAGAGAGCTAATACCTATTTTACAAAAAGACTACTATTTAATTGCTCCTGATTATCCGGGGTTCGGGAATACCTCATCACCTGACAGAGAAGATTTCCAGTATACATTTGACCATATAACTGAAATTATAGAAACTTTCATCGATAAACTAGGGCTTACTAAATATGTGTTATATGTCTTTGACTACGGAGCCCCTATTGGCTTTCGCATTGCCAAGCACCATCCAGAACGTGTAACAGCAATAATAAGCCAAAATGGCAACATTTATCGTGAAGGACTAGGAGGAAAATGGGCGGCACGAGAAGATTATTGGCGTTATCCTACACAAGAAAAAAGGGAAAGTTATAGGACAGCATTTGCGCCTAACACAATCAAGGGCCAATATGTTGATGGAACAAAGGAAAGTCAAGTTTCCCCAGATGGCTATACTCTAGATATTGCTTATATGTCCCGGCCGGGAAATGATGAGAAACAATTGGATTTAATTTTTGATTACCAAAATAATGTAGAAATGTACCCGGAGTTTCAACAGTATCTCCGTGAATATCAGCCGCCCTTGCTAGCAGTCTGGGGTGAAAATGATGTTTCCTTTATTCCGGCTGGTGCTGAGGCTTTTAAGAAAGATTTACCTAAAGCCGAGATTCATTTATTAGATACTGGGCACTTTGCATTGGAAACACATGCATATGAAATTGGAGAACTAATGTTGGATTTTTTAGGAAAACAATAGAATTTGAAGATTCAAAAGTTGGTAAATCCCGGATGGTTTCTACCGTCATTTCTTGTTATAGGAATTGATTTTTTTAATGTTAACTAGGATTTATGTTCATATTAATTGATGTATTGAGAGGTAAATTGAATTTAGAAGGGTGACAGGTCAGTCTCATGGAGAATTCAGGAGCTAAAAATGCGAAATTGTTTAATTCCACAAAGACCATGATCGGTGGTTTAGTTATGCTCATTATTGCAATGGGAATCGGACGTTTTTCATATACTTCCATTGATGCAATCACAAGCTCATCTATCCGCTACGGAATCCGGATATTTGGCAGGGAGTAATAACTTGGGTTACCTTATCGCTGCCTTTGGTGCAGGTTTCATAACCTGGGGATCCCGAAGAGCCTATCACTACTTCTTGCCACTTTAGTGCTTGTTGTTGCTGCTATAATATTGCTATCCGGTGCAGTCATTTCAAGTCAAAAAGGAGCGATAGGAAATTTAAACCATGCTCGTATTCATCCTAATCAAGAGCTTAGTTAGATCCTGGGTAATTTACATTGGAACCAGATACAAATGGAATTGGTGAATTAATTTTGAATTAACCGTTAGATATATAAATTGATTCCTTTATTGGAGGAATAGAAATGCAAATAGGTTTTTTTGATTCTGGTATTGGAGGCATTACTGTATTGTATGATACATTAAAAGTTTTACCTAATGAAGATTATATGTATTACGCAGATACAATAAATGTTCCATATGGGCACAAAACGAAAGATGAAGTTAAAAAGTATGTTTTAGATGCTATAGAAATTATTAGCCAGCAAAAAGTAAAAGCGATAGTGATTGCTTGTAATACTGCCACAAGCGCAGCAATCGAAGAAATAAGGGCAAAATACAGTATTCCAATCATTGGTATGGAGCCTGCCGTAAAACCAGCTGTTAAAACAAAAAAAAATATAGATAAACGAGTTTTAGTAACTGCTACTGCTTTGACTATAAGGGAAGAAAGACTTCAAAATCTTATTACTAAACTAGATAACGAACATGTTGTTGATTTATTACCTCTTCCGAAATTAGTTCAGTTTGCAGAAAGTTTTGAGTTTAACGAGCAAATAGTGCTGCCTTATCTTCAAGAACAATTATCTATATATGATTTAAGTAAGTATGAAACTATTGTTTTAGGATGTACTCACTTTTCTTACTATAAAGATATATTCAGAAAATTATTTTCATCGAATGTTAATATAATTGATGGAAATAATGGTACTGCAAAAAATCTAAAAAAAGTACTGGAAGAAATGAATTCTTTAGATGAAAGCAACGGTAATATTTCTTTCTATTGTTCAGGGGTCAAAGTCGAGGACAAGGCTAAATTAAAAGAGTTTAATAAACTGTTCAAAAGATTGGATGCTATTGACGAATATAATTGAAAAGTCTGAGATTTTATTATCATTGATTATTGCGCTGATCCTGCAAGTCGTTGGTGTCATGCTGCCAGTATGACCTTCCCAATATATTCGGCATGAGGTTAGGGTCTGTTCTTTTTTGAAGGCACGAGTTCATCTAATTTTCAATAAAAGGAGGTTTTTAAAGGTGTTTGAGACTGATTTGACGCGTGCTCTTAAAATTCGATACCCGATTTTTCAAGCGCCGATGGCTGGTGGCGTTTCGACGCCCGAATTAGTAGAGGCTGTTTCAAATGCCGGTGGGCTAGGCAACCTAGGGGGCGGATACTTAACACCGGAGCAGCTCCGTAGCGAGATCCAAAAGATCAAGCAACGAACGGACCAGCCTTTTGGAGTAAACTTGTTTGTGCCTGAGCAATCAGAAGATTCGGAAGAAGCAATTTACCGGATGACAGATTATCTGAATAAATACCGCATCAAACTTGGCACGGCTCAAAATCCATCTCTTATGAAGTTTTCAGAATCATTTGAGGAGCAGCTACAGGTAGTGTTGGAGGAGCGTGTACCTGTATTTAGTTTCACTTTTGGCGTACCATCCCAAGACGTGATCCAAACCATGAAACAGCATGGAATATTCATCATTGGAACTGCAACAACTGTTGATGAAGCCAAGCAATTGGAAGCAGCTGGCGCAGATGCAATTGTGGCTCAAGGGAGCGAAGCAGGCGGGCATAGGGGGACCTTCATGAAAGACCCTTCCCATGCTTTGATAGGCACTATGGCTATTGTTCCGCAGATCGTTGACCATGTGTCGATCCCGGTCATCGCAGCAGGAGGAATCATGGATGGGCGTGGACTTGTAGCAAGCCTTACATTAGGAGCCGCCGCAGTACAGATGGGCACTGCGTTTCTAGCCTGCCCCGAGAGCGGCGCCCATGAAACGTACAACCAGAAAATCCTCTCGTCAAATGAGGACTCCACTGAAATTACACGTGCTTACTCTGGAAGAGCTTCAAGAGGCATTCAAACAAAATTTATGATTGACATGCATCAGTACCCCGGAACAATCCCGACTTACCCCATTCAAAACGCGATGACCCGGGACATTCGTCAGGCAGCTGCAAAAGCGAACGACCCCGAGTATATGTCACTTTGGGCGGGCCAAGGTCTTCGGTTAGCAGGCGACCAACCTGCCGCTTCAATTGTAAAACAAACCATTGATCAAGCCAGTGTTCTTGTCCGGAAATTTTCTTTTATTTAGAATGGGTGATAATAAATAGGGAAAAATAATTTTCATTAAAGGGAGGAAGTTAAAATGCCATTACTTCGTTTTGATCTTATTAAAGGACGAGATAAAGCAAGCCTGAAAAAACTTTTGGATGTTGCCCACCAAGTTGTTGTGGAAGCTTTTGACGTTCCTGAGCGAGATCGTTACCAAATCATTCACGAACACCCGGCGGACCATATGATTATTGAGGATACATTTTAAGTTGTAGGTTTTTGCGAGAGGAAGGCTACACTATGATCAGGAGAGCGTTAACAGGGGGAGAGCGACTGGAATTTCTATTAACCTACCTGTCTTACAAGGGAACATTGGAAAAGTTTTTTAACAATTTTCCCAGGAGGGAGAGGATTTTCAGATCGACCCACTGCAGATTAGTGTAGCCCCTGACGAATAAGCAAATGGAGTTAGTTATTAGATCGCGGCGGGTAAAAGAAAATAAAGATTTAGACTGAAAAATAAAGTATTAGACTGACGATGCTTCATTAAGCTAACGGGCAAAATTTCAATGCTAAGTGTATAATTTAGAAGACGTAAAGAATCTAATTTGGAGGCTTCTATGATTAGAGATCTTTGGTTTACAGTGCAACGGATTGATGATAATACATACGCAATTAGTGAATACGGACGTTGGGAGAAAGTACATTCATTTTTATTATTGGGAAATCAAGAAGGGGTATTAATTGATACAGGGCTTGGGATTGATAGTATCAAAAGAATAATAGAGCAGTTGACATCTTTACCTCTAAAAGTTATTACGACACATGTCCACACTGACCACATAGGTAACCATGGCGAATTTGAACGGATCTTTGTCCATAAAGAAGATGAAGACTGGCTAATTAACGGGATTCAAGGCTTAACAATAGAGCAAATCAGGAAGAATATTAGAAGAGATATAACCTTGCCTACTCCAGAAAGGTTTAATCCGGATACATACCAACCCTTTAAAGGAAAGCCGACAGGTTTGTTAAAGGATGGTGATATATTCGATCTAGGGGACAAAAGATTAATTATATATCACACTCCAGGACATTTTCCTGGCCATATTTCAGTTTTCGATGAAACAAAAGGGTATTTATTTACTGGCGATCTGCTCTATGATGAAGCGCCAATATATGCCTTTTATCCTTCAACGAACCCTGTTGATTTAGTGAATTCATTAGAAAAGATTGCAAGAATACCCAACGTCAAAATGGTATACGGTTCTCACAATACATCAGGACTTAATCCAATAATTTTAGTTGAAGTAAAAATTGCAGTTAAATTTCTGAGGGAACATGATCTCGTCAAATTTGGAACTGGGATTCATAAATTTAACGGATTTAGTGTTCAGTTCTAATAATCTTGTCAAACTAACGGGAAACGTTAGCTCAATAAAAATTAGCGACAGTCTAGGACTTTATTTCGTGTTATTAGGTCAATCAGAGATTTCTGGTTGGCCTTTTTTCTTAGGCACCATATGATGGCGGTAGCCGAGAGAACGTTGACTTTATTGGGGCGGGCCCGTCGTGAAAACAGTTCTCTCACTGCCCTCAATGACCATGTTTGAGCTGGTTGAGACAGGGATCTCGTATCACAAGCGAAGCTATGGGGGAACCATCGTGGGAGTGGCCGCAACTTTAATATTAGGGAGTGTGTTATGGAGCCGGTTGTAGGATTAGATGTGGATTAGTTTCCTATTTTAATACGCGAGGAGTGCAAGCATTTTATAATCAATCCACTTCAAACTAAACGTGCGAGAAACACGCAACTACGAAAAGTAAAAACCGACACTGCAGATGTCAAAAGATTGAATTTATCAATAAATAGGCAAAATGAATAAAGTCCCTGGACTCTTAATGCGATGTGCATGCGGATCGGGGACTTATCATGTGAAATACTCAATATAAGCGGTTTGCTTAATTTTTGAAAAAAACACTTAAAAACACTTAACAAAAAGCGTCTAATCGCTTATGATGAATATAGGGAAAGGGGGAGGGGTTATATTTACCAAGAGGAACGACTTTTAAAAATTATGGAGTATCTCCAAAGCCGTAACCAATTATCAAATTCGGAAATTTGCGATTTATTGAACATCTCGAGAGATACGGCAAGAAGGGATATTATTAAGCTTGTTCATGAAGGGGGGGGTATCAGAACCCATGGAGGTATTGCCTTACCCTTATTAAAAGAAGAAATAAGAGCCTACAAGGAACGTGTAACCTCAGCAACAAAGCAAAAGATGCTTATTGCAAAAGCAGCTTCTGAGCATATCGCTGACGGAGATGTATGCTTCATGGATGTATCGACTACCATTCAACTGCTCTGTGGGCAATTGGACAAGAATCTGACGGTTTACACACACTCGTTGGATAATGCAGAAGCTTTATCAGCAAAAAGTGAAATTAACATAAATTTGCTCGGGGGCAAATTTAATCATGAAAACCGTTTTTTTTATGACTACGACACGGCTATGCAGTTGAACGATGTTTTTTTTGACAAAGCTTTTTTAGGAGCTGCCGCCATTATGGAAGACGGAGTGTATTTTGCGAACCGTGATGATGCTTTAGTTAAAAAGCTGGTATCGAGGCGTGCCAGAGAAGTATTTTTACTTGCCGATTTCAAAAAATTTAATTTAACAAGCCCGTTTAAAGGTCTGAATTTTTCCGAAATTGATATTCTAATTACAAATCAGGATGCCCCGAAGCATTCATTACTGATGTTGCAGGATAGCGGAGTAGAAGTTATCAAGGTGCTTGAGGAAGAAAAGTGATAAAAAATCGCAAGGGAGCATGGGCCATGATACAAGCAATCTTTAGCGATATTGACGGGACGTTGTTAAATTCAAAACATCAAATTACATTCGACACCAAAAATACAATCCAAAAGGTTGTGGGAGGAAATATCCCTTTTGTACTCGTTTCAGCGAGAATGCCAAGCAGCATTTTTCCTCTTCAGCAAGAGCTCAATATTAACGCTCCCGTCATTTGTTATAGCGGTGGTCTAATATTGGGCTGTAATAGGGAAATCCTCCATAGCATCTGTTTATCGAAAAAGAGCATTAAACAAATATACGATATTGTATCGGATCATTATCCTTCTATTAGTTTTAACTTATATGGCTATGACCAGTGGATCGTTGATAACACTCAAAATCCTTGGGTAATTCAGGAAGCGGGAATTATTAATGGCTCTCCCATACAGAGGGTGCTTTCCTCATATATAGAAGAAGATCATGAAACTCACAAAATTTTATGCATGGGACCTCCCGAAGACGTTGAGCGGCTTGTACAACAAATCAAAAATGAAGTTACTGGTATCAGTGTCTATAAATCCAAGGGAACCTATCTGGAAATTATGGATGAGATGGTGTCCAAATCGTATGCCATTCAGGAACTCGAGGGGATATTTAATATTACTTATCGTGAATCGATGGCCATTGGAGACAACTATAATGACATGGATATGATTTTGTACGCAGGCCTAGGAATTGCAATGGGGAATGCGCCAGAGGAAGTTAAGAAAATTGCCGACTGGGTCACATCGAGTAATGATGAAGACGGTTTGAAAATAGGCTTGGAGAAATACATTTTGTCCGTTTGAAATGATCCAGTGACATTGTATATCCAAACACCAAAAAACTGTAGGCATTAGAAATAGAACAGAGGGGGACACATAACCCTGAGGATACTGAGTTTGTATCTTCTCGGTCTGCGAGTGACGAGAACGGTAGAAAAAGAAAAGCAGAGTGAGACGACAAAAAGAGATCAACGTGTTCCGACCGTTGATCTCTTTTTTGTTGTGCTCAATCAGCACGACAGATTACAAAAGAGATGAGGAAAGTTAGGTTGGGAGTTTGGTCGTCTGGATTTGTAGTGAAGAGCTTATTTACCTGTAATGCAGAAGAGCAGAAGGGATTAGCGATGCACGTTCTTATTATGGGCGTCAAAAGTCAAGTTTAATGAATATATAAGTATACTAAATATCACATTCACATAGGAAATCATACGAAAAGGTCCCTAAATATCCATTTTTCATCAGCAAGATCAGAAAATAATTTGGCAAAGTTCATTTACTTCTAAATGGAGGCGAGTTGCATTTTGTATTAGGTGTGTTTTTAAATAATGTTCTCCAGCTAATTGACAATTTATCATTTGTCGGGTGACAAGAACATTGTTACATTCCCGATAGGATTTCATCGACGGCGACAGAGGCCCTTTTATTAAACTAAAGGGCAGGATAGTCAATTTTTTCACAAATACTTTACATTTGAAAGAAATTTGCGAAATTCGTAGATAAGAGGTTATGAGAAAGTGATGTAAGCTTTTGGGTGCTAGGTGAACAAGGAGAGCCTGCTTGCCTTATGACGGATTTTCTTATAATGGACTGATTAAAACCCATGAAAACGTGGGTTCTTTTTTATGCAACATTAACGTTATCTTTGTGTGATCAAACATAGGGCTTTAGCAGTTAGACACCATTCATAGATATAGTGAATAAGTGGATAGTGCATAATGAAGAAAATAGGAACGGAGGACAAATCGGTGAAGATACAACTATTGGTACTAATCATTTCTATTGGTGGAGTAGTATTAGCGACATTCATTTCTGTGTTTGCTGTGCTTCGATTGAAAAAGAGTCATCAAACGGCGACTGACGAACAGAAGAATAGTAGAAAAGTAAACTTAGCCATACCGTCTAAAACATTTGAAGTTGAACTCCATCAATCACTCTTTCAGGACTGGGGAAGTGGTGTGGAGGAATCATCGTTTCAAGACGATAAATCTAGTGTTTATCTAGAAGTTTATAATCATGGAAATATCCCAGCAGAAAATGTCATGGTTGAGATTGCGGTTGATTTTGATGAATTAAATGATTTTATGAAATATCATACCGCTTTCAATGATGAAGATAATCATTCATTTTATCTTTCTGAGGAAGAAGAAAAAGTCGTTATTTCATTTAATAAAGTAGAAAATATCAAACATGAAATCAGTTTTCATCTTAAGGATTTGGGAATGATTCATCCTGTTGGCGCAGAAAAACACGGTATAAAAATACATCTTCCTAAATGGTACATATACTTATTGAACATAAAGGCCTTTAATGAAAACTTGGATTTATTCAGTTTGAATATCATATTGGTGTACAAAGATCCGAATAATGAAAGTAAATTATGTACAGAAGAGTTTTTGATTGAACCTGAGATACATATGGCGAAGAGGGAAGAAGAGCATTCTAATAATAAGGTGAAGTATAGAATTAAGGGTGAGTTAATAATAGTATAACTGTTTGGCACGGTTTATACGGCTTTCAGTAGGTAGTCGTTCTTTTTTGTTTCAAAAGATACTTAACAATATCCTGGGAGCCAGCTACAAGGCAATTAAAATGAACAAATGGACTTCAAGGATCAATGTGAAATCGGTGAACCTATTTAGGTAACTTTGCGTCATCAGCGGCGGGAACTTTTGTCTTATTACACAAGTGAAGATCATGGCTATCTATTTGTATCAGAGTCAAACAATTCAAAAGGGAAGCCATTAAGTAAGAAAGGCGTTTACAGTAAGTATAATAATTTGGCTGATGACTTATTTCAACGAACTGGGGGAAGCGTAGACCTACGTTCCTACTATCCACACACCTTCCGACACTTATTCGCGACATCACTTCTCCTAAGATATCGCAGACCATCCGAAGAGATCAGCAAGTGGTTGGGGCATTCTTCTGTCGTGATTACGCGCGATACATATATTCATTAGATACCTGAGTCAAATAATGACACAGAAAAAGGTAAAGTAGATCATTTAGGGAGGGTATTTATGCGACAGGCGGAGATCTCAGAGGGAATCCACGCGCATGAGGAGGACTCGGAATGACACTAGAATGGACTCCATTATCGGAATTTCGCAAATTTTTAAAAAACACGCTGCGTTTGAATCATGTGAATCAAGTATTTTCTTCTATAAAAAATCCCGTCCTTCAATTATTTACTACATTTCCGGCCCCGGATAACTGGTTAGCTGTACCGCCTGAAGAGAGACCAACCTTTCGGCATTGCGACAGTCGAGACCTATGGTATGTCATTTTCTGGGCTTGGCATACAGGTTTTTGCAAGGGAAATGATGTAGTAGCACAATATCGTCGAAACGACTTGGTTTGTTACCTGTCAACCAGAGGTCGTGTTAATCTGTCGGATTTCCCCGTCAAAATGGGCCTCCTCAAAAATTCAGAAGCAGAAAACATCCGCAAAAAAGACTCAAACCGTATAGGTTTGTTCAACAAACTATCTATACACCTTCTAGGTGTTATGAAACCGCTGGGCGATTTCACGGAAGAAGATATAGCGTTAGCGGATGTAATGCGTCCGAACGACAAACGTTATAACGCCAAGTGTTTAAAGGACATTCTTTTTGAGCTTGGATATTCGGATGAACCAGGAAGACGTAGGCAAAGAATACTGTTTGACGATTGCTGTGAGCATCCAAAGTGGGGGGATATCGCACGTGAGTTTCGCGAGCATTTAAAACGAAGTAATTCGCTAGACTATTATATTCGTAAAGCGGGCAGTGCTTTGCATAAATTTTTCAAATGGCTTGACCAGCACGGGGAGTCGGATGCTTCATCTCTCGAGTATGAAGATTTTCTCGATTTGTTTGATTACATTTCAAAGAATAACGATGGAGAGGAGTTTTCAGCTAAGTATACCGGGAACAATCTTCTACACATAAAGTTATTCTTTGATTGGGGGAAAGGTTCTCATACATTTTTTCCAACATACGTTGACTGGCCCAGTGATTTATATTCTGGAATTCATCGTGAGGCCCAAGAAGAAACATATTCCGGTGATGGCCTCGCTTTTGATGACCCAAACTTCCCGATGCTCATGAAGGAAGCAATTGAAAATTATCATCCCGAAGATGATGTTGAAGTTTTATGTCGCGCTTTTTGGTTAATTATTGCCTCATCACCGGTGCGTAAAACGTATCTGCTCAATCTTCAGGCTGAAGAATGTATGCTGCCATTGCCTAATGCTCCATCAGCGGTAGGATTATACAGCCCATATTCAGGTATTGAGAAAGCTAAACATCGTAACGGCCAATTTCCTATAATTGATTCTGCAGGTCTTAGAGCGGTCGAATTTTTACAGAAAAGATCGAGCGATAAAGCCTTCCGACCGATACGGAACGAAAGAGCGGATGCATCGTATGTGCATCTTTTTCAATTGGAGAAATATCCCTGGATTTTGAATGAAAGACAAATATATAGGTTTTTTTACAAGATAGCAGAATTTATTGGACATGGAGATAAAAAAGGGAAGGCTCATGGTTACAGACACTATCTCATAACTCACATTGCAATCGAAACCGGGAACAGTGAGTTAGCACGACTTGCTGCAGGTCATGAAAATCAAACCATGCTGAATCGATACTTACGAAGTAATCTCTCCCGTCAAGCATTGTTATTTGCTACTATTAAGAAATATCAGGATGGTGA
Organism: Paenibacillus sp. SEL3; assembly: GCF_054602585.1. NCBI lineage: Bacteria > Bacillati > Bacillota > Bacilli > Caryophanales > Paenibacillaceae > Paenibacillus > Paenibacillus sp. SEL3. The sequence goes on from NZ_CM137725.1 coordinate 6,139,794, forward strand.
GATTGCGGGACGGTTTATTTGGCGAATCTTCGAAGCACTTGCCAGCGAACAAACTGAGCCTGACGAATTGATAAAAGCTTTGGGATCTGAAGAGCTATCTTTAGATGAATTCTTTGCAAAATTCGGGCTTCCAGCTCCTACAGGTGTAGGAAGATGTTTAATACAGAGGGCTTGCCTTTTTGAGGCAAAGTGTTTTTCCTGTCATCATTTCGCCATACGAAAAAGTGAAGCAGCACAGGCATTTCATACTTTGGCCAGATTAACCAAGGACATGTGGAACATGATGCGAGGCAGTCGGGATTTTACAACCAAAAACGCCAAGGCGGCCGGATTAGCTACGCAAATAGCGTTGCTTGGGGACATGATTCGGCATTTCGGCTATAGTGACGAACAGATTCAAATAGAGGTTATCAGTCGACTAGTCTGAGCTTAGATTGGAAAGAGGTGAAATCGTGTCGCAAATATTAGCTTGGCAATCCCTGAGATTTGGACCCATTACTGTAAGGCGAAAGGGACAATTCGAGAGTAGAGAGCATCTGACAAGATCGGAGTATGAACAATACAGATCGGCAGAGACTTGGGGACGGGTTGAACCTATTTTATCAAGCTCCTTAACGGATTTGGTACAACCCACAATATTTTTCAAGTTACCCGGCACCCAAAGAGATTACGTATTACTGCTTGCCATTTTACAACGGATCAGTTTGCCTTTAGAGATCGTATTTCCAACCAAGACCGAATTCAATAAATTTCCTTTTCCCGAGTTACCGAATTTTGAGTACTTTGATGCGCTTTACGATAAATACTATCCGGTATTGTATCCGATGGATAGCGAAAAACAACTACAAAAGGCAAAGAAAAGGATTCCTTTGCTTCGAACTGTAGTTTGCTTATGGTTCGCAGGTTACGCCCTTAAGGAAGGGTTAGAGGGTAATCATATTATTACTTCCTCTGTATTAGCAAAAGCAAGTAAGATCGCTAAATATCATAGAAGTAGTTTAACCCTCCTAGGTAAGATGTTAGCTAAAGAAACAGATTCCTTGATTGAAAATAAACCGGTCATACCTTGCGATGAAGCGGAAAGAAGTGTCTGGATAGCCGCGGGAATATATCCAGCCCAAACGCCGTTTGAGGAGAGTCTCTATACCTTTGCATTTTCTTACTTGAGGCAACGTGTGAATGATTCAATAACTGATGATTATTACGACGATGAAGGAAATTTACTTTTCAGATACGGTAAAAAAACTATCAGCATAAATTATTGGAAAGCGATAGTCAAGTACATCCGGTATTTTGCAATCAAATGTCGATCAAAAGGTCTTACTGACATAAGCGAGAATTCAATATCAGAAGTATACACAGAGATTTTTGGCCAGATGAAGGGACAAGAAGATAAGACGTTTTTCCGAGTGGCGCTTCGACATTGGCTTAGGTGGCTTATAAGAACTACAAATGCTTCATACAACATAGAACGGATTATGCCAAGACCTAGACGTGTTATGTCAAAAGATCATGGACGAGTATTTAGTATGTCCAAAGCTTATATTCTTGTGCAGACCTTAATGAACGATCAAACTCCTTTAATTAACGAGAACATTCTGATGGACTTTCGTCATAGGCGGGCTTGCCTGTTGATGTTATCAACTGCAGCAAGGCCTCATGAAATAGTTAATTTGCTTCAGAATGCTTTATTTATAGATTCGCAGGATAATTCCTGGATTCGTTTTCACAAAACCAAGACCATTCGCAATCAACCCGATCGAAACGGCTATGAATGGGTTCATCACGCTCTAGTGAAGAGCGATGCTGCAAGATGGTTTAACGAATTGATTCATTTTGCCCCATCAGAACCTATATTTTTTCCAAGAGAGTGGGGTGGGGATGGCCTTACGGAACTTCGTTTACTGGCTTCAAAACATAATGATGGCCCTATACGAACTAGCGGACTGTATAATTTTTTAACTCGCAATCAATCGAAGTTATGGCCTGAACTTAGGAAGCCATATTTCACACCCCATAATCTAAGAGCGCTCCATCTTACTTATCGGCGTATCTTAGGAGACAATGATGAGCTACTAGAGAGGCAGGCAGGACATAGTCATCCTTCCTCAAAAAAGCCTTATACGGAAACAATGCCTGCAGAAGAAGTTGCAAAGTTTGGTCATCTACTTCAAAAAGGCGTTTGGAGAAAGAAACCGGAAGGGGAGGATGCTGATAAGACAGAAGGGGCTGGAATTTCGTCTACTGAATATGTAGCCATTGATGAGATAACCGAAATTTCATCTAAGTTTGAGGTCACGCCTCAAAAGCTAGATGAAGCATATAAATTAACCCAGAAAATTATAGAGGAATCACCACGTTTCCAAGGTAAAGTTATTGATTTGGAAGATGAGTTACACGAGGTTAACGTAGGTGGTTATACGCATAATTGTAATGCACATGTCTTGCTAAACTGTGGTCATACACCCGGGCATTGTAGAGCATGTGATGATTATAGTCCTGATGAGGGTACAGAAGATGCGCACAAGGCCGACATATTTCGTGAAATGTTGCATTATTACTATTGTCTCGATGCAGAGAAAAATTTCAAGTCCACAGGACAACGAAAAATGGTTTTTCAGAAGGCTGAGGATATAAAGGAACGGTTGAACAAAACAGAAAGAAGTCTCTGGGTAAATAAATTTAAAATGCCGCCAAATGAGGCGAAAAAACTGCATTCATTGCTCTTTGAGAAAGCAAAGGCATACTTTCGTGAACAGTCTAAAGAGAAGCCTAATCCAACTAATGCAGAAGTGCTTTGTTATATTTTAAGTGGGGAGGTAAAGTAAATTGGCTCGTCCGGTTTCTTTCAGTAGCAGCGACTTGGCATGGGAATGTGCACAAGTAAAAAGAAAGCTTTTAAATGATGTCAAAAAGGGGCGATTATCGCGTCTTTCAAAATCAGATGTGTACGATATGATTGCAAAACGCCCGCGAATCAGATTGAAAAGCTCGCGAATGTTGTGGACGGGTTCCTATAAGGAATATTTGGAAAAATGGTTCACCAAATTGAATGAGGAAATACAATTAATCCTAGACTCGGCCTCTGAAGGAGAACCAACGATTACAAGTCCTGAGATTGTAGCCCAGGAGCACCGGGAATTGCAAGCCAAGGTTACTCATTTAACACAGCTTATAAGTACGTATAAAGATGCTTTGGACGAATTACGCATAGAGAACGGACAGTACCGAGAATTAATCAGCCAGCGTTTCGGAGATATTGACTTATTCTAATGATCCTGAATGTCCCGTGTACTGATACCCTTCGCATACATATGTGCTCCTCAATGCCGGTCACATTCGTTTGATTTTTCTTCACGACTACAGGTTCAAATTCTACATCACCGTATTCGGAGGTTACGGTTTTCTTACTGTTGTAGCCGTCGCGGCTGTTTCTCGTTTGTTTGTTTTTACATCATGTTTCTCATAACCGGGATGCGTATCCAGTTCGGCTTCTAATGCTTCTTGAAGTACATCTGCAAATAATTCCTTTAATGTCCATTGAATATCTTCTGCCGATTGAAAATTATGCTCTTTTACGAATTGACGTAATTCTTGTTTTGACAATAATCCGCTTCAGGTCACCATGTGCTTATTCCTCCAACTTTGATCTAGTAGTCAGTATTGACAAATTTATCTCAGTTGAAGTAAAGATTATGTCCAAACTAAATTGTTACTTCAAGCCTTGTACGGAATTGAATTACAAATGGGTGAATCTCTCCCGGAGCGACTATTCTTTGGTGTGACGGTTCACTCGCAATTAATGAAAGCAGGCCGCGTGATAGATTTGAGGGCTGAACGCATTCTTATCATTGGAAATAAAACTGTATTTCATGAATATATCCAATCGTTATCGAGAATTGGTAATTTGTTAGAGAAGAAGATCATTGTTGTTTATCTTGGAAGTTTTCCAGGACCGGATAAACGATTTTTTCTTCGGCAAATCCAAGATAAATTTGATAAAAATGGTCTTCAGATTGAAGTTCAGTTTTGGGGCGACATCGATTGGGGAGGGTTCCAAATATTCCGGCATTTGCAAAAATCAGTGTTTCCACAACTACGACCCTATCGTATGGATAAGACTACTTTCCATCAGCATTTGGATTGGGCAGAAACCTTCACTGCAGATTATCAAGTCAAATTGGAGCAGCTACTGGAAAACACGGATAATTCCTAGTTTCACGGATTAATTCGAGAGATGTTGTGTACGGGCAAGCGTTTAGAGCAAGAAGCTATACTATTATAAACTGTATTTCAGCCACTGGTTGTTGCCGAATTCTATAAGATTCGTGGTAATACTTTGTATTGACAGTGTATTTCACAATAGCCGCGACTTTTGCGGCTTTTTTCATTTATTGTTATTAGTTGTTTTCTTGGACTGGGACAAAAATCAAAATTGAGCCTTCTATTTTTACCATAAAAATGCAAGTAAATCCGTAACTGGCCGATCAAGGAAACAAGGTTGTTACCAGGTTGGTGTAGAGCAAGGTAACGTCTGGGTATCTTGGCGGCTTATTTAAATGGGGGATGAAGAGCCAGTTGCAGACTACATTCTCAGTTCCCGGCTACAGCAAGCGATCAAAGCGTGATCGTGTGCTGACACCGGCGGTTACTCCTATTCGTGGTCGGTGGAAATTTCTCTTACGGGGTCACCGCTTGCGGCATGTTGTTAATCGGGGTCGGGACCGGTTTATTCCTTACCCCCAATACGACGGAGATCATGTCAAGCGTTCCGGAGCAAAGCCGCGGGGTGGCGAATGGACTGCGGTCCATGCTATATAACTTGGGTCAAGTGCTGAGTACGGCTCTTTCTTTAACCATCGTCGGCGCAGCGCTGCCAGCCCACCTGAAGAACGTGCTGTATTCCGGAAAGAACAATGTGATTTCTGCCGTTGATTTTGCTTTCGTCATTCACGGTTACCGCTGGGTCATCATCGCACTAATAGGGACTTCTCTACTCGCTCTTGCTGCCTCGTGGTTCCGTCCGCAACAGAAAAAAGCTTACGAAAGCTCTTCAGCGGCCTCTTGACTTTGACGCATTGATGCCGCGTCAATCCGTCCGATCCTCATCGATCGGTCCTGCGGCTGCCGCCATAACCCCAGCGCGTCCGGTAAGCCCAAACTTCTGGAGCTAGCGATATATATCCGGCGGGTAGTGGAGCGTTGACGATAATATTGCTTACCAACCTGTAACTAAAGAAGTTTTTATTAGAAGGATACCTTTTTACTTCTACAAACCCGATACACGCTCAAAAAATGTAGGTGGCTTCCTTGCTATAATACGTTGCTCTCATTTTAAGATTTCCAGCCTGATAAAAATTTCAAGTAAAGTAGAACTTATGACCTATTGGAATTATTTTCATATTACTGTATTATCATTGAGTGTAAACATGATCGATCAGGACTTTTTAAAAGAACACATAAAGGATAAATACGGATACGAAAGACTCATCACTTATTTCTCAAGACATGAAGTAATTGGGGAAGAAATTTTTCCGTATCTTGGTACTGCCATTCACTAAACGGACTGGTATATTTGCGTTTATGGGAGGATTTCACGGAATGTCGCTGGGGAGTCTGGCTGTTACCAGCAACATTCAGAAAAGATCTTCCTCCGGCATAGCATTATCCGATGTTACCTTTTTCCCATACTCCGAGAGTCCAATTGACTCATTCGATACTATTGAATACATGGAAGCCGTTCTAAACGACGGTCACTCGGGAATCGAAAAACCGGCGGCTATTATATTTGAAACCATTCAGGCGGAAGGCGGCGTAAATATAGCTTCACCCGAATGGATGCTCAGGCTGAGGGAACTTAGCGACAGACACGGTATTCTACTGATTTGCGATGACATTCAGGTTGGCTGCGGACGCACCGGACCGTTCTTTTCATTTGAACGTGCCGGGATGATCCCTGATATTGTACTGCTTTCCAAGTCAATCAGCGGGTATGGCCTTCCCATGTCTATTCTGCTGATGAAACCGGAACTTGATGTCTGGAAGCCTGGTGAGCATAACGGTACGTTCCGGGGAAACCAGCTTGCTTTCATTGGAGCTACAGCTGCGTTGGAATATTGGGAAATGAATAATTTGGAACAGTCTGTGAAATATAAGGAAGCATTTGTAAGAGAATATTTAACCAAGCAGATTTTGTCATTACATAAGGGCCTGACCATTCGGGGTGCAGGTTTGATTTGGGGTATTGATTTTTCCAATGTGGAGGATGAGCGAATCACGCAAAAAGTAGTAGAGGAATGTTACCAAAACGGTTTAATCATCGAAAGCGCAGGAAGAAAAGACAGTGTTATAAAACTTATGCCTCCGTTAACCATCGAGCTTGAACTTTTGCAGCAGGGTTGTTCAATTATCAGACAAGCTATTCAAGAGAATATAAATAAAGTATTGGAGGTCGAAAGTTATGGATAAAATCGCCATTATAGGAATAGGATGCCGTTTGCCAGGAGGAATAAGTGGGCCTGAGGAGTTCTGGGAAGCATTGACTGCGGGAAAAGATATGACTTCCGATTTACCCGAAGGCCGCTGGGATTTAGAAAAGTTTTATGATCCTGACAAATCAAAGCCAGGCAAGCATTACACCTGTCATGGTGGATTTTTAGATAAAATAGATGAGTTTGACCCTTTGTTTTTTGGTATTTCTCCAAGGGAAGCGGCCTTTCTTGATCCACAGCAAAGACTGATGCTGGAGACATCATGGGAAGCAATGGAAGATGGAGGCTTGGATCCGGCCAAGCTAGCAGGAACCAATACCGGTGTCTTTGTAGCCGGCTTCACCCTTGACTATCAAGCAATACAATTTAAAAACGAATCGGTTGAAAATTTAGATACACATTCGGCAACGGGTATGATGATGACAATGTTGTCCAACAGGATTTCATATATATATGATTTCAGAGGTCCAAGTTTGTCTGTAGATACAGCGTGTTCGGGCTCTTTGGTTGCAACACACCTTGCATGCGGGAGTTTATTGAATAATGAATGTAATCTCGCAATAACAGGCGGAGTAAGTGTTATAGCTACACCTGAGTATACCATAGCGGAAAGTAAGGGTGGTTTTTTATCTCCCGATGGACGGTGCAAAACTTTCGATTCCAGTGCAAACGGTTATGCAAGAGGAGAAGGAGCCGGCGTTGTGGTTTTAAAACGCCTGTCAGATGCTATCGAAGACGGAGATAGGATTTATGCCGTAATAAGTGGATCGGGTGTAAACCAGGACGGCCACACAGACGGGATTACTGTTCCAAACGGGCAGGCTCAGGAAAACTTAATGAAGGAGGTATACAAAAAGGCAGGAATATCACCTTCAGATATAACATATATTGAAGCTCACGGCACCGGCACTCCGGTTGGAGACCCTATTGAGGCTAATGCAATAGCACGAGTGGTTTCAACAGACAGGCCAAAAGATAAAAAGTGTATTGTCGGATCTGTTAAGACAAACATTGCCCACCTTGAGGCCGCTGCAGGAGTTGCCGCACTGATAAAAGCTTCACTAATCATAAAGCATAAGCAAATACCTCCACATCTGCACTTTAAGAATCCAAACCCTAAAATTCCCTTTGACGATTTATGTATACGAATTCCTCAGACCCTGGAGCCTTTGCCGCAACCCGCATTGGTTGGCATAAATTCATTCGGTTTTGGAGGAACAAATGCCCATATCCTCTTGGAGGAAGCTACAGATCTCCAAAAACAGGGTACTCCTGAAGTTAATGTAAATACCGGATGGCCATATATGATTCCCATATCTGCGCGCTCAGAAAAGGCGCTAAAAAACTATGCGCAAAAGTATGTTGATTTTATTAATGGAAGTGGAGAAAGTATTTCTTTATATGATATTGGAAGCATGATGAGCAAAAAGCGCACCCATCATGACTATAGACTAGCGGTTTCGGCATCTTCAAAGGAAGAACTTGCAGGAAACCTGGAAGCGTATATTAAAGGACAAGCACGCCAGGGGATGTCTGCGGGAAATGTTGAGGCAGGAAAGTACAATAAAGCTGTTTTTGTATATACAGGTATGGGGCCCATATGGTGGGCTATGGGCAGACAGCTCCTTGAAAAAGACCCTGTGTTTAGAAATATGATAGAAAAATGCGATAAACTTACACGTCAGTATGCTGGATGGTCTCTACTGGAGGAACTTCTCGCCGATGAGGAGAATTCACGTCTGGACCAGCCCCAGTTTGCTCAACCTGCCAATTTTGCTGTTCAGGTGGGTTTGACTGAAGTATGGAAATCCTTGGGTATTATACCCCATGCGGTGGTAGGACACAGTGTTGGAGAAGTGGCTTCTACATATGTTGCAGGAATTTACAGCCTTGAAGATGCCATGTTGGTAAGTATTCACAGAAGCCGTGCACAGCAAAAAGCAGTAAACAAGGGCACAATGCTGGCGGTAGGTTTACCAGAAAAAGAAGTTGTGGCCCTGCTGGATGAGAACATAAAAGGTGTTTCAATGGCAGCAATCAATAGCCCAAATTCGGTAACTTTGTCAGGTGATCCTGATGCCCTTGAGCAGATCCAAAAACAGTTGCAGGATAAGGGGGTTTTTGCGCGGCTTTTAAAGGTCAATGTAGCGTATCACAGTTACCAAATGGAACCATATGAGCAGGAGCTATTGGAGGCATTAAAAGGAATAAAGTCCCAGCCTGCCGGGATACCGATATATTCCACGGTTACAGGGAAAATGCTGACGGGTACAGAGTGTGATGGACATTACTGGTATAAAAATGTAAGAGAGCCGGTACGTTTTGAAGCAGCAATGTATGAAATGATTTCGTTGAATTATAACTTATTTATTGAGGTGGGCCCTCACCCTGTTTTAGCAGCTTCTATTTCTGATTGTCTGTCAGCTAAAAACGTTGAAGGTAAGAAGTTGTTCTCTATAAAAAGAAATGAAAACGAACAGGTTTCAATACTGGAGAACTTAGGGAATCTATATGCACTGGGATACCCTATAGATTGGAACAAGATTTACCGGTACCAAGGTGAGTTTGTAAGTCTCCCTCTTTATCCATGGCAATGGGATAAATACTGGATGGAAACGCAGGAATCAAGTGAATTTAGGCAGGGAAAAAATAAGCACAAGTTTTTAGGACGCCGTTTGAAAACTTCCAGCCCTATATGGGAGATTGAACTTAATACTACCTATATGACGTATCTTTCTGATCATAAAATACAAGGTATAGAAGTTTTCCCCGGAGCAGGGTATGTAGAGCTGGGAATGGCTTGTGCCAGAAGCTATTTTGGAGAGGGTTTTTATACAGTTGAAGATATAAAGTTTGAAAATGCTTTATTTTTAAATCAAGGAGTATCACCTGTGGTGCAGGTGGTTTTGGATCCAAAAACCGCAAAATTCGAGATTTCAAGCAGGATACCGGGACAAGATAAGACTTGGACATGCAATGCATCCGGCACAATAAGAAAACGGCAAAACATAAAGATCACTGCTAAAGATGAGTTGATTCAAATACTTGGCAATTGTACCAAAGAATACGGAAAAGAAGTATGTTATAAAACCTTCTATCAAATGGGTTTCCATTATGGTCCTTATTTCCAAGGTATAGACAAGATATGGAAAGGCGATAACGAAGCTCTTGGCAGGATTGAGATCCCTAAAATACTGGAGATTGATAGCTCTATCTACGGTCTTCACCCGGCGGTATTGGACGCCTGTTTCCAGGTTACCATTGCGGCAGTTGCACCACTTAATGAAGATGAAAATAACGAAGGCCAATCATTCCTACCTGTAGGAATAGACAGGGTGCAGCTTTATGGAAGGCCGGAGCCTGTCATGCTTTGTCATACGCAGATGGTAGATAGGAAAGATAATAATTTGAACGCCAACATCCGTCTATATAGTGAGGACGGAAATCTAATCGCCGAAATACTGGGCATAAGAACTAAGGAACTTGGAAATAGTGGAGGGTCTGATGCTGGAAGAGTTAAGGATTATCTTTATGAGATAAACTGGGAGCTTCTAAAAAGTGAAGAAGTTGATACCCGCACAGCTGCTGCTAACTCTGGAGCATGGCTTATTTTTGTGGATCATAAAGCAGCAGGAAAAGAACTGGCAAATCTCCTTGAAAAAAGGGGAGAAGAATGCTTTATGGTATATCCTGGTGAGAATTTTGGTTGGCAGTATGAAGAGCGTGAGATATATATAAACCCTCGAAGCATTGAGGATCTTAGAGCGTTGTTTGATGAATTCTCAAAAATTAAAACGAAGCTAACAGGTATTGTATATATGTGGAGCCTCAATATCCTTGAGATCCAGGAAGTTAGCAATACAGCTATAGAAAAAGCTTGTTTTGAAAACCTGTTTGTATTAAAACACCTGGTACAAGCAACCACAAATCTGGGATTAAATTTTAAGCTGTGGGTTATTACAAGAGGAGCCCAAATGATCAACAGGGCTACTCCAAATTCTGCATTCTTACAGTCGTTGGTATGGGGCCTTGGCACCGTCATAGGTTACCATGAGTTGCCTTCAAATTGGGGAGGCCTTGTAGACCTTGACATAGAGGCCAATGCGGGTGAAATGGAAATGCTGTTAAAAGAAGTCTTAGGTAATGGAGAGAACCAAATTGCTTTCCGTAATGGGAATAGACTTGCAGCAAGAATCGATAAACTGCGGATTGATATGCAGCATCAAGTACCCGTACATCTTCGCCCCGATGGAAGTTATGTTATTACAGGTGCTTTTGGTGGCATAGGTATGATTACAGCCCAGTGGATGGTTGCCAAGGGAGCAAGACATCTGGTACTGCTTGGACGCGGAGAATTTCCAAAACGTTCTGAATGGAACAATGTAGAGCCAGGCAGCAGCCTTGCAGAGAGGATTGAGTTTGTTCGTAAGCTGGAGTCCCAGGGGGCAACAGTATATATTGGATCAGTGGATGTAACTGATGAGGAAAAGCTTGCTGGATTTTTTAAAGATTTTGATAAGGAAGAAAGGCCTCCTATTCGAGGTGTTGTACATTCTGCTGGTATTACGGATGATCAATTTCTTGAGGTTAGTAAAGATGAGACTTTTTATAGGGTCCTTTCGCCTAAGGTAAATGGTGCATGGAACCTTCACCGTATGACAGAGGGACGGCCTATTGACTTCTTTATTTTATTTTCTTCAGTTGCTTCTGTATTTGGTTCACCAGGCCAGGGAGCATATGCAACTGGGAATGCCTTTTTGGACTCACTTGCACATTACCGTTTATCGAGAGGACTTCCTGCACTGAGTATCAATTGGGGACCATGGTCAGAGGTTGGAATGGCTGCAAGGTTTATGGAACGTGATCCGGAGTATTATATACAAAAATCCATAGAATCTGTAACGGTAGAAAAGGGAATTAGGGCTATGGAGCACCTTGTTGGAGAAGCTGTTGCACAGTCTGTGGTTCTACCTATACTCTCGTGGCAAACGTTTTGGGAAAAATGGTTCTCACCCATGAGTTCTCCACATGTGCTTAAAACTCTTTTGCAAGATGAGTCAGGACAACAAGAGAATATAAATAAATCAAAGGTGGATGTTGATATCCTGGAGGATATTATTTCATCTCCAATACAGAGCAGGCAGAATATCGTTGAAATGCATATTAAAACAATAGTAGCGAAGGTTTTGCGTTATAATCCTGAGGATCTAAGTACCAAACAACCACTAACTGTTTTTGGGATGGATTCATTAATGGCCACCGAAATAAAAAACAGGATGGAGGTTGCCTTTAAAACACCTGTTTCCATAGTAGAACTTCTTAAGGGTTCCAGCATATACGATCTTTCCGAGCAAATGATATCAAAGCTATACGAATCGGGAAAGATTTCAGAACAGGGTTCCCTAAATATGGGTAAGGCTGAGCTTGAAAGAATACCTAAAGTTTCTGAAAAAGAGTACTATGAAACCTCATCTGCACAAAAGATGATGTATATCATTAATAATCTTGAGGGTAACAACATTGGGTATAACATACCTGTGGGAATTTTATTTGAAGGTGGGATTGAAAGGGTTGCCCTTGGGGAAGCATTAAAAACATTGATACAAAGGCATGAAGCATTTAGGACATCCTTTGAGATGATTGATGGGGAGCTTGTGCAAAGGATACAAGATGAAGTTGATTTTACTATAGAATATTTTGAGTCTGAGGAAGACGGAGTAGAGAAAATAATCGATGAATTTGTAAGACCGTTCGATTTAAGCAAAGCACCCTTAATAAGAGTAGGTCTTATAGAAATCCATGCTAGCAGGCAAATACTTTTGCTTGATGTACATCATATAGTCTCGGATGGAACTTCAATAATCAGGACTTTTGATGAAATAGTTTCTATATTAAGTGGTGAAAGCCTTCCGGCAATGGAGGTGCAATATAAGGATTTTGCCCAGTGGCAGAATGGCTTGTTTAGCACTGAGGTTTACAAAAAGCAGGAAGAATACTGGCTTAATAGGTTCAAGGGTGAAATTCCTATCCTTGATATGCCTACAGATTATCCTAGGCCTGTCCTTCAAAGCTTTGAAGGAAATAGGTTGCTATTTGATTTAGACAGTCATTTGATGGATAAATTAAATGTACTTTCCTCCCAAACAGGAGCCACCGTGTATATGATACTTCTTGCGGCATTAAATACACTAATGTATAAATACTCAGGACAGGAAGACATAATTATTGGTACTCCTATAGCGGCAAGAACTCATTTTGATACTGAAAGAATACTGGGGATGTTTATAAATACCCTGGCATTAAGGAATTTCCCAGAGGGAAATAAGGCCTTTACTGAGTTCTTGGAAGAAGTAAAAGAAAGCTCCTTAGAAGCATATGAAAATCAGGAATACAGATTTGATCAGTTTGTGACAAAACTTAACGTAAAGAGAGATTCAAGCAGAAATCCTTTATTTACTGTTATGTTTAATATTGTTCCTTCTGATGAGCATATTATGGAACATCGTGGTGAATTAAAGTATTCCAAATATCCGGTAGAAAGTAAAACATCAAAATTTGACCTAACATTCCAGTTGATACCAAATGGTCATAATATAATATTATGGATGGAATATGCTACACGTCTGTTTAAGAAGGAGACGGTAGAAAGGCTTGTTCAGCATTACTTTAATATCCTTGAAGAGATAACCTCAAACCCTGAAAAAAAACTATCAGAAATCAATATGTTATCCCAAGAAGAAAAGGAGCGAATAATATACGGCTTTAACGATACGAAGGTTGAATTTGAACATCACCTGACGGTACACCACCTGTTTGAGCAGCAGACGAAAGTACGTCCAGACAATATAGCAGTAGCGTATGAAGGCCGTAGATTTACATATGGCCAGATTAACCAAAGGGCAAACAGGATAGCAAGGTACATGCTAAAGGCTGGCACTGGTAGAGAAGAAGCCGTAGTTGTCATGCTGGAGAGGGGACCCTTATTTGTAGAATCGGTACTTGGTATATGGAAAGCAGGGGGGGCTTACATACCTGTAAATCCAAAATACCCTACACAAAGGGTGCTTGATATATTTAAGGAATCTAAAGCTGCCTATGTGTTGACCTTATCAGATTATGTGACCCAGCAGCTTAGTGAGAACTATAAAGGCCGAATTATATACCTTGACCAGTGTGAAAAAGAGATTGAGGCTGAAAGTGGCGAAAACCTAGATCTAGATATAGACATAAATAGTTTGGCCTATGTTATATATACATCTGGTTCAACTGGTGTACCAAAGGGAGCTATGATAGAGCATCTTGGCATGATAAACCACATCCATGCGGAAATAAAGGAACTTTGTATAACTAACAACAGCATAATATCCCAGAACTCGCCTCAATACTTTGATGTATCTGTATGGCAGTTCTTTGCAGCCCTAACCATAGGAGCTCAAATTATCATCTATCCAGATGAAATAGTAAAGGATGTTGCAAGGTTTACGAATCGGATCATAGAAGATGGCATAACGGTCCTTGAGGTGGTACCTTCATACCTTGCTTTAATGCTTGAGTATGTGGAAAATACAGGGAATAAACCGGAAAAACTTCATTACTTGCTGATAACGGGAGAAACCGTAAAATCCGGCATAGTAAGGAAATGGTTTGACCTATGTCCAAATACTAAAGTAGTTAATGCCTACGGACCTGCAGAGGCAGCGGACGATATTACTCTATATACTATGGAAGCTGCTCATGAAGGAGAGAACATTCCTGTAGGCAAGCCTATACAAAATATGAATCTATATATAACAGATAAAAACATGAACCTGTGCCCTATCGGAGTAAAAGGAGAGATCTGCGTCTCTGGAACAGGTGTAGGAAGGGGTTATTTAAATGACCCTGAAAAAACAGCCCATGTATTCCTTGAAGATCCTTTCAGAGAAGAAAAGGGGATAAGGCTGTACAAAACAGGAGACCTGGGAAGATGGCTGCCTGACGGGAATATCGAATTCCTGGGCAGAATAGACCATCAGGTTAAGATCCGCGGATACCGAATAGAGCTTGGAGAAATAGAAGCTCAGCTTCTAAAACATTCTTCAATAAAAGAAGTTGTGGCAGCAACAAGGGAAGACCCCCAAGGGAACAAGTACATCTGTGCATATATAGTTGGAGAAAGTGAATTGACAATACCGGAATTAAGGGAGTATCTCTCCAAAGATCTGCCAGACTACATGATCCCTTCATATTTTGTACAGTTGGAAAAACTGCCTTTATCAGCGAATGGCAAGGTAGATAGAAATGCCCTGCCTGCCCCTGATGGAAATATTAATACAGGGGTAGACTATGCTGCACCATTCGGTGAAATTGAGGAGAAGCTTGTACTGATATGGAGCCAAATCCTTGGAGTCCAGAAGATTGGAGTAAATGATAACTTCTTTGAATTAGGAGGAGACTCATTAAAGGCAACCAATCTTGTATCAAGGGTTCATAAAGAATTTGACATAGAATTTGCATTAAAAGAAGTGTTTATGGGTCCTACAATTTCGGCAATAGCAAAAAGTATTAAAAATAGACTTAACGATACAGTGGAAATCGAAGAAATTTTAAGCATGATTGAAAATCTATAAATAGGAATTAAAAGAGATGAAATAGAGAAGAGGGACGAAGTTATGGATAATTTGATGAAAAGAATAGAATCTCTTTCTCCAGAAAAAAGAAAGCTATTTGAGACGATGCTAAAAGAAAAAGGAAAAGATGTTTCAAAA
Source organism: Paenibacillus sp. SEL3 (assembly GCF_054602585.1). Lineage (NCBI taxonomy): Bacteria > Bacillati > Bacillota > Bacilli > Caryophanales > Paenibacillaceae > Paenibacillus > Paenibacillus sp. SEL3. The sequence continues at coordinate 6,155,032 of NZ_CM137725.1, forward strand.
TATACGCCAAATGCCTTTTCTGGAATACCTTCTGCCAGAGAGCAGGAATTTTACCCTATGTCATCTGCCCAGAAAAGGCTGTATATACTAAACGAGCTTGAAGGAGCAGGTACTGCATATAACATGCCAGGCGTCGTACTGCTGGAAGGAAACATTGATGCAGTACGCTTCGAACAGGCATTCAAGGAGCTAGTAAAAAGACATGAGGCTCTGCGCACATCATTTCATATGGTTGAGGGTGAACCAGTACAAAAGGTTCATGATTACGTGGATTTCAGTATTACGTACCTGGAACTGGATGAAGAAAAAGCAGCAGAAATAGTCAAAGAATTCATAACGCCCTTTGATCTTAGCCAAGTTCCATTACTGAGAGTAGGACTTGTAAAAACGAACGAAGACAGGCGTGTTATGATGTTTGACATGCACCACATAGTATCAGATGGTATATCAGTCAATATACTTATGAGTGAGTTTTTGGATTTGTACCAAGGGAAGACCCTTTTGCCACTACGGATACAGTACAAGGATTTTTCTGTATGGCAGAAGGAGATGTTTGCCGGAGACTCAATAAAGAAGCAGGAAGAATACTGGCTCCAGACATTTAAGGGTGATATACCGGTACTGGATATGCCTACTGACTATCCAAGACCGGCGGTACAAAGTTTTGAAGGAGATGCTGTAAGCTTTGAAATAAACCCTGAACTTTCAGTCAAACTAAATAAGCTTGCAACAGATAATGGAGCTACCTTATACATGGTACTGATGGCTGCATATAACGTACTCCTGTCCAGATACACTGGACAGGAAGACATCATAGTTGGAAGTCCTGTAGCCGGAAGGCCCCATGCTGACCTGCAGGGTATCATTGGTATGTTTATAAATACCTTGGCCATAAGGAACTATCCTGAGGGAGAAAAGACCTTCGTCCAATTCTTGCAGGAAGTAAGGGAAAATGCGTTTTTGGCTTTTGAAAATCAGAACTACCAGTTTGAAGAACTTGTAGAAAAACTTAATCTCATGAGGGACATGAGCAGGAATCCTCTTTTTGACACTATGTTTGCACTGCGCACTTCAAACAAGACAGAATTTGCAGCATCGGGTATAAACTTCAAACAATACAACAACTGGCTGGAAGGCAGAAAGGCAAAATTTGACCTTATGCTTGAAGTGGTAGAGGGTCAAGAAGGTATAACATTTAACCTTGAATATTGTACCAGGCTGTTTAAGAAGGAGACAATAAAAAGGTTTGGAACCCATTACATTTCCGTTCTTGAAGAGATAACGGCATGCCCTGAAAAAAGGTTGTGGGAAATTGATGTACTGTTACAGGAAGAAAAACAGCAAATCCTATATACCTTTAACGCTACAGAGGCACAGTATCCTAAAAACAAGACTATCCATCAGCTTTTTGAAGAGCAGGCAGAGAAGAACCCTGATCATGTAGCTGTGGTATTTGAGGGTAAAAAGCTTACATATAGTGAACTCAATAAAAAATCAAATGGGTTGGCCCATGTATTAAGGGCTAAAGGAGTCAAACCGGACAGTATCGTAGGTATTCTGGCAGAACGCTCACTTGAGATGATAGTAGCAATCCTAGGGGTATTAAAAGCAGGAGGGGCATATCTTCCCATAGATCCAGATTATCCTGAGGAAAGAATAAGTCATATGCTGGAAGACAGCCGGGCAGTGATCCTGTTGACCCAATCACATTTTATAGACAAATATACATCAATAGGTACAGTAATAAATTTAGAAGATGAGCAGGAATATTCAGATGAACAATATAACTTATCGGAGGTAAATAAACCTTCCGATCTAGCTTACTTAATATATACCTCAGGCTCTACAGGTAAACCCAAAGGGGCAATGATAGAGCATAGAAACATAGTAAGGCTGTTATTTAACAGTAAAATGCAGTTTGATTTTAACGAAAATGATGTATGGACTATGTTTCATTCTATGAGTTTCGATTTTTCCGTATGGGAGATGTACGGGGCGTTGTTATATGGGGGCAGATTGGTGGTAGTTCCTAAAATGACAGCACGCAGCAATGTAGAGTATCTGAGACTTCTAAGGAATGAGAAGGTGACCGTATTAAATCAGACACCTTCAGCCTTCTATAATATAGCCAATGAAGAAGTATCATATGAAGAAAAAGAACTTAAGATAAGATATGTCATATTCGGAGGGGAAGCATTAAAGCCTGCATTGTTGAAGGAATGGAGAAAGAAGTACCCGCAGACTAGACTCATCAATATGTATGGAATAACCGAGACAACAGTGCATGTCACATATAAAGAGATAGAAGAGGAAGAAATTAGATCTAATGTGAGCAGCATAGGAAGGCCTATACCAACCCTTACAACATATGTAATGGATAAGAACATGAAAGTTGTTCCCATTGGAGTAGCCGGAGAGCTTTGTGTAGGAGGAGACGGAGTTTGCAGAGGATTTCTTGGAAGACCGGTGCTTACAAAGGAAAAGTTCGTTCAAAATCCGTACAAGCCGGAAGAGAGGTTATATAGATCTGGAGACCTGGTCCGGTTATTATCTGATGGAGAAATGGAATACCTGGGTAGAATAGACCACCAGGTAAAGATAAGAGGCTTTAGGATAGAGCTTGGTGAAATAGAAGCACAACTGCTAAAGCATCCTTCAATTGAGGAATCTTTGGTGATTGCAAAGGAAGACCATCAGGGCAGTAAATACCTGTGTGCATATATAGCGGGAGAAAATGAGCTGACAATATCAGAACTAAGGGAGCATCTCTTAAAAGAACTGCCCGAATACATGGTACCATCATACTTTGTGCAGCTTGAAAAAATGCCATTGACAGCTAATGGCAAGATAGACAGGAAGGCATTGCCTGAACCCGAAGGTAATATAAATACGGGAATAGAGTATGAAGCGCCTATAGGCGAATTTGAAGAGAAGCTTGCACTGATTTGGCAAGACATCCTTGGAATTAAGAAGATAGGAAGAAATGACAACTTCTTTATGTTAGGTGGACACTCTTTAAAGGCTACAAGCCTTGTAGCGAGAATTCACAAAGAGTTCAATATAGACATGCCTCTTAAGGAAATATTTAAGGCTCCAATTATAGCGGAAATAGCAAGGTATATGAAGGAAGCAAAGGAGAGTATATATCAATCCATCCAAACTGCTAAAGAGATGGAATACTACCCTATGTCATCAGCCCAAAGAAGGCTGTATATATTAAATCAATTTGAAGGAGCAGGGACAGCATACAATATGCCAGGCAGCTTGCTGGTTGAAGGCAGTATTGATCTGGAGCTTTTTCAGAAGACCTTCCAACAGCTTATAAATAGGCATGAGACCCTTCGAACATCTTTCCATTTCATAGAGGGTGAACCCGTCCAGAAGATCAATGATCCTGTGGGTTTTAGTGTAGTGTATCTAGAATCTGACGAAGAAAAAGTGGGGGAAATCGTAAAAGAATTTATAAAGCCGTTTGATCTTGGAATTGCTCCGCTGCTAAGAGTAGGCCTTGTGAAAACGGGAAAAGACAAGCATGTCATGATGTTTGACATGCACCATATCATATCTGACGGTACGTCCATGGATATACTGGTACATGAGTTCATGGATATGTATGGAGGAAATAACCCTTCTTCCCTCCGTATACAGTACAAGGACTATTCTGTTTGGCAGAAGGAACTATTTGCTGGGGACAAAATAAAGAAGCAGGAGGAATACTGGCTCCAGGAATTTAATGGAGAAATTCCTGTGCTGAATATGCCAGTAGATTACCAAAGGCCTGCGGTTCAAAGCTTTGACGGAGGTTTTATCCGTTTTGAAGCAGGCAGTGAGCTTACGGGAAAACTTATTAAGCTTGCAAGGGATAATGGGGCTACTCTTTACATGACATTGCTTGCTTCATACAACATACTGCTGTCTAAGTATACGGGGCAGGAAGATATTATAGTGGGAAGCCCTATAGCTGGAAGACCTCATACAGATTTACAAGACATAATAGGTATGTTTGTAAATACTTTAGCCATGAGGAACTATCCCCAGGGAGAAAAGACCTTTGCTGAGTTTCTAAAGGAAGTAAGGGAAAACTCTATAAGGGCTTATGAAAATCAGGACTACCAGTTTGAAGAACTGGTGGAAAAGCTTAATGTAAAGAGGAATATGAGCAGGAATCCTCTTTTTGATACTATGTTTGTATTGCAAAATACCGGCTCATCAGAATTGAAGATAGATAGGCTTAAGTTTATACCCTATACAAATGAATTTAGAATATCCAAATTTGACTTGACATTAAATGCTCGGGAAACCCAGGAAGGTATTGCATTTGATTTGGAATATGCCACAAGGCTGTTCAAGAAAGAGACTGTAGAAAGGTTTGCAGCCCATTACCTTAATGTTCTGGAAGAGATAACGGTTTATCCTGGAAAAAGGTTGTCAGAAATTGATATGCTTTCACAGGAAGAAAAGCAGAAAATACTATATGACTTTAACGATACAAAGGTCCGGTATCCTAAGGATAAGACTATACATCAACTGTTTGAAGAGCAGGTAGAAAAGACACCCAATAATATTGCTGTAGTGTTTGAAGATAAACAGCTGACTTATAAGGAAGTAAACGAAAAGGCAAACCAACTGGCCAGAAAATTAAGAGAAAAGGGAATAAAACCTGATAGTGTAGTGGGAATTATGGTAGAACGTTCCCCGGAAATGATCATAGGGATCATGGCTGTCCTAAAAGCTGGGGGGGCTTATTTACCCATAGCTCCTGAATACCCTGAAGACAGGATCCAGTTTATGCTTGATGACAGTGGCAGCCAAATTATTCTGATACAGGATAAATTTATAAATGCTAAAGGTAGTTACAGAAATGCTGAATTTATTAGCATAGAAAATCAGGAACTATTTACTGGGGATGTATCAAATCCAAAGTTAATTAGTAAACCTGAAAACTTGGCTTATGTAATATATACATCCGGTTCTACCGGCAAACCCAAAGGGGTAATGATAGAGAACTACTCCGTAATCAACCGGATCAACTGGATGCAGAAGCAATACCCGATAGCTGAAGGTGATGTGATCCTGCAGAAAACTCCCTATACCTTTGACGTATCGGTATGGGAATTATTGTGGTGGAGCTTTACTGGGGCCAAAGTCTGCCTGCTGATACCGGGAGGAGAAAAAAATCCGGAAGAAATCGTGAAGGCAATCGAAAAAAATAAAGTTACCACAATGCACTTTGTACCATCCATGTTGAGTGTATTTTTAGAGTATGTAGAGGAAAAGGGGATAATAGAGGAAATAGCAAGCTTAAAGCAGGTATTTGCCAGTGGAGAAGCACTGAACCTGAAGCAAGTAGAAAAGTTCAACAAGCTGCTGTACAAAGAAAAAGGAACAAGCCTGCATAACCTGTACGGACCAACAGAAGCAACAGTAGATGTATCCTACTTTGGCTGCTCTACGGAAGAAGAATTGGAGCTTGTACCAATAGGAAAGCCCATAGATAACATTAAGTTGTATGTTGTCAGTAAGGAAAAGGGCCTGCAGCCGATAGGAGTAGCGGGAGAACTATGCATAGCAGGGGATGGACTGGCAAGAGGGTACTTGAACAGACCGGAACTTACAGAAGAAAAATTCGCAGCAAACCCATTCGCACCGGGTGAAAGGATGTACAGGACAGGTGACCTGGCAAGGTGGCTGCCTGACGGCAACCTAGAATATCTGGGCAGGATCGACCATCAGGTAAAGATAAGAGGCTACAGGATAGAACTGGGTGAAATAGAGAACCGGTTATTAAAGCATGAAGCAATAAAAGAAGCGGTGGTATTGGACAAAGAAGGAGCTGACGGAAATAAGTATCTTTGTGGATACGTCGTACCGGATCAAGAAATAACCGTACAGGGGATGAGGGAACACTTGTCAAAAGAGCTCCCGGACTACATGATCCCTTCCTACTTTGTGCGGATGGAAAAGCTGCCATTGACCCCTAATGGAAAAATAGACAGGAAAGCATTGCCTGTGCTCGATAGCAATGTTAATACCGGCGTAGAATACGTAGTACCTTCGGGAGAAATAGAGGAGAAACTTGCGCTGTTGTGGCGGGATATCCTTGGAATAGAGAAGGTAGGAAGAAATGATAACTTTTTTATGCTTGGGGGACACTCGTTAAAGGCAACAAGCCTTGTAGCAAGAATTCACAAAGAGTTCAATGTAGACATACCTCTTAAGGAAATATTCAAGACACCAACCATCTTAGAAATTGCCAGATATATTAAAGACTCAAAGGAGAGCCTATATCAGTCAATCCAACCGGCAGGAGAAATGGAATACTACCCTATGTCATCTGCACAAAGAAGGCTGTATATACTAAACCAGCTTGAAGGGGCAGGGACAGCATACAACATGCCTGGTATTATGCTGCTGGAAGGAAGCATTGATACAGCGCGTTTCCAGGAAGTCTTCAGGCAGTTGGTAAAAAGGCATGAGACTCTTAGAACATCGTTCCACATGATCGATGGTAACCCGGTCCAGAAGGTTCATGACCATGTGGAATTCAGCGTGATGTACTTTGAAACTAACGAAGAAAAAGCCGCAGAGTATGCTGGGGAATTTGCCAGACCTTTTGATCTTGGCAAGGCTCCTCTGCTAAGGGTAGAGCTTGTAAAAACGGGAGAAGACAGGCATCTTATGATGTTTGATATGCATCACATTATATCCGATGGTGTCTCCATGGACATACTGATTCGTGAGTTTATGGATCTTTATGAAGGAAACAACCCTCCAGCACTTCGGATACAGTACAAGGACTACGCTGTATGGCAGAATAAACTGTTTGATGAGGGCGGAATTAGCAGCCAGGAGGAATACTGGCTCCAAGCATTCCAGGGAGAAATACCTGTACTGAATATGCCGCTAGACTATCCAAGGCCTGTAATACAAAGCTTTGAAGGGGATTTTTTTAGCTTTGAAGCAGGCAGTGAGCTTACGAATAAATTAAACAAGCTTGCAAGGGATAATGGGGCTACGCTTTACATGACACTGCTCGCGGCATACAACATATTGCTGTCTAAGCACACCGGACAGGAAGACATAATCGTTGGAAGCCCTATAGCCGGAAGGCCACATTCAGACCTGCAGGATATCCTTGGTATGTTTGTAAATACCTTGGCTATGAGAAATTACCCCAAGGGAGATAGTACCTTTGTAGAATTCTTGAATGAAGTAAGAGAAAACGCTCTAAGGGCTTATGACAATCAGGATTACCAATTTGAAGAACTGGTTGAGAAGCTTAACTTGAAGAGGGACATGAGCAGAAACCCACTGTTTGATACTATGTTTACCATGCAAAATGCCTCTAAGGTAGAATTTGCAGTACCTGGTATAAGCTTCAGACCTTTTAATAACGGGCTAGAGTATAGAATATCAAAATTTGACCTATCCATTGATGCAATAGAGCGTGAAGATGGTATGGCTTTTAGCTTTGAATATTGTACTCGGCTTTTCAAAAAAGAGACTATAAAAAGGTTGGCGGCTCATTACCTTAACGTGTTGGAAGAGATAACCGCAAATCCGTTTAAAAGGTTGTCGGAAATAAATATGTTGTCCCAGGAGGAAAAACAGCAAATAATCTATGGCTTCAATGATACAAAAGTAGAATATCCTAAGGATAAGACCATACAAGAGCTATTTGAAGAACAAGTGGAAAAGACGCCTGATAACATAGCAGTAGTATTTGAAGATAAATACTTGACTTACGGAGAACTTAATGAAAAGGCCAATCAACTGGCTTGGATCTTAAGGGACAAGGGATTAAAACCTGACAGTGTAGTAGCTATAATGGTAGACCGGTCCATAGAAATGATAATAGGTGTAATTGCTGTATTTAAAGCAGGAGGCGCGTATTTACCCATAGACACCGAATATCCTGAAGAACGAATCAGATATATGATCGATGACAGCTTGGCTGGAATTATTCTTACGCAAGAACATCATAAAGAAAAAATTAAATTTGATCTTGATATTATAAGCTTTGATGACTGTGTGAATTACAACGGGAGAACAGAAAATCTTCCTGTCATTAATAAATCTTGTAATTTAGCATATGTCATTTATACATCAGGAACCACAGGAAAGCCAAAGGGGATCATGATAGAGCATAGAAGTCTTGTCAACATATCTTACGCATGGAAAAAGGAATATAGGCTTGCGGATATGGATGTAAAGCTGTTGCAAATCGCAAGTTTTTCTTTTGATGTATTTGTGGGAGATGTTTCGAGAACGCTGCTCAACGGAGGCCAAATGGTTATTTGTTCATCCGAGGAGAGATACGATCCTGCACGATTATATTCACTTATTAAAACCCATAAAATAACCATCTTTGAATCCACACCGGCACTGATTATTCCTCTTATGGATTATATCCATGATAATGCTTTGATTATTGATAGCCTCAAGTTGCTTATACTTGGATCAGATACTCTCTCTGTGGAAGATTATGAAAGATTACAATCCTGGTATGGAGAGAAACTGCGGGTTGTTAATAGCTATGGGGTTACTGAGTCCACCATAGATTCCAGTTATTACGAAAAGAGACTGGGAAGCTATTTGGAATCCGGGAGTGTACCTATCGGAAAGCCAATGCAAAATATAAAATACTACGTTGTTGACAAACACTTGAGACCTCAGCCTACAGGGGTTTTGGGTGAGTTGTGCATAGGGGGAGAAGGGCTTGCAAGGGGATATCTAAACCGGCCCGAACTGACAGCTGAAAAATTTGTACCTAACCCGTTTATACCAGGGGAAAGGATGTATCGTACAGGGGATCTGGCCAGATGGCTGTCTGATGGGAATATGGAATTTTTAGGAAGAGTAGATCATCAGGTAAAGATAAGGGGATTTAGAATAGAGCTGGGGGAAATAGAAGCACAACTGCTAAAGCACGTTTCAATAAAGGAAGCAGTGGTTATTGCAAGGGAAGATCAGAAGGGAAACAAGTATCTGTGTGCCTATGTGGCAGGGGAAAATGAATTAACAATAGCAGAACTAAGGGGACATCTCTTAAAGGACCTTCCAGACTATATGATACCATCCTATTTTATGCAGTTAAAAAAGCTGCCGCTGACTCCCAATGGCAAAATAGATAGGAAGGCATTGCCCGAACCTGACGGCAATATCGATGCTGGAATAGAGTATGTCGCACCCTTGGGTGAAGTGGAGGAGAAACTTGCGGGGTTGTGGCAGGATATCCTTAGTATAGAGAAAGTGGGAAGAAACGACAATTTCTTTGAGCTGGGGGGACATTCCTTAAGGGCAGCAAATCTTATTGCCAGGATTCACAAAGAGTTCAATGTAAACATACCGCTTAAAGAAATATTTAAGAGCCCAAATATGTCTGAAGTTGCCGAGTGCATCAAGATTGCAAAGGAGAGTGTATTTCATTCTATTGGGCCGGCTGGGGAGATGGAGTACTATCCAATTTCATCCGCCCAGAAAAGGCTGTATATTCTAAACCAGCTTGACGCAGTTGGGATGGCATACAACATGCCTGGTATTATGCTAATTGAAGGCAAACTCGATAAACTGCGCTTTGAACAGGCTTTTAGGGAGCTTGTTGACAGACATGAGTCTTTCCGTACCTCATTCCATATGATAGATGGTAAACCGGTACAAAAGGTCCATAGCAATGTGGATTTTAGTGTTATGTATATGGAAACCGATGAGGAAAGAGCTGCGAAAATAGCCAGTGAATTTATTAGGACCTTTGACCTTGATGAGGCTCCTTTACTTAGGGTTGGGCTTATAAAAGTTGGAGAAGACAGATATATTATGATGTTTGATAAGCACCATATTATATCTGACGGGGTGTCTGACGACATACTGGTAAGAGAATTTATGAGCCTGTATGAAGGTAAGGAACTTCCGGAACTTAAGATTCAGTACAAGGATTTTTCCGTATGGCAGAACAGGCTGTTTGCTGATGGGACAATTAGTAAGCAGGAAGAATACTGGCTCCAAGTATTCAAAGGAGAAATTCCTTTGCTTAATATGCCGCTAGACTACCCTAGGCCAGCTATACAGAGTTTTGAGGGAGATGTGATCAGTTTCAAAGCAGGCAAGGAGCTTGCTGTTAAACTGAACAAACTTGCAGTGAATAATGGTGCCACGCTCTACATGGTACTTTTAGCTTCATACAATGTCCTTTTATCCAAGTACACCGGACAGGAAGATATTATAGTTGGAAGTCCCGTTGCAGGAAGGCCGCATACTGATCTTCAGGACGTTATTGGTATGTTTGTAAACACGCTAGCCATGAGGAATCACCCTCAAGGTGGAAAGACTTTTGTGGACTTCCTTAATGAAGTAAGAGAAAACTCCTTAAGGGCTTACGAAAACCAAGATTACCAATTTGAAGAACTGGTAGATAAGCTTAACCTGGAAAGGGATCTGGGTAGAAATCCACTTTTCGATACTATGTTTGTACTGCAAAATATCGAGGCATCAGAAGTGAAGATGGATGGGCTAAGGTTTATGCCCTATGACAGTGAAGTAAGAATATCCAAGTTTGACTTGACTTTAAACGCTGAGGAAACAGAGGACGGTATTGCATTTGAATTGGAGTATGCTACCAGGTTGTTTAAGAAAGAGTCAGTTATAAGGCTTATTGCCCATTACCTTAATGTATTGGAAGAGGCAGCAGCCTTTCCTGAAAAAAGGCTATTAGAAATTGATATGCTGTCACAAGACGAAAAACATCAAATATTATATGAATTTAATAATACAAAAGCAGGATACCCTCGGGAAAAGACCATCCATCAGATTTTTGAGGAACAGGTGGAACGGACACCCAATAATATTGCTGTAGTGTTTGAAGATAAACAGCTGACTTATAGGGAGCTAAACGAAAAGGCAAACCAACTGGCCAGAAAATTAAGAGAAAAGGGAATAAAACCTGATAGTGTAGTGGGAATTATGGTAGAACGTTCCCCGGAAATGATCATAGGGATCATGGCTGTCCTAAAAGCTGGGGGGGCTTATTTACCCATAGCTCCTGAATACCCTGAAGACAGGATCCAGTTTATGCTTGATGACAGTGGCAGCCAAATTATTCTGATACAGGATAAATTTATAAATGCTAAAGGTAGTTACAGAAATGCTGAATTTATTAGCATAGAAAATCAGGAACTATTTACTGGGGATGTATCAAATCCAAAGTTAATTAGTAAACCTGAAAACTTGGCTTATGTAATATATACATCCGGTTCTACCGGCAAACCCAAAGGGGTAATGATAGAGAACTACTCCGTAATCAACCGGATCAACTGGATGCAGAAGCAATACCCGATAGCTGAAGGTGATGTGATCCTGCAGAAAACTCCCTATACCTTTGACGTATCGGTATGGGAATTATTGTGGTGGAGCTTTACTGGGGCCAAAGTCTGCCTGCTGATACCGGGAGGAGAAAAAAATCCGGAAGAAATCGTGAAGGCAATCGAAAAAAATAAAGTTACCACAATGCACTTTGTACCATCCATGTTGAGTGTATTTTTAGAGTATGTAGAAGAAAAGGGGATAATAGAGGAAATAGCAAGCTTAAAGCAGGTATTTGCCAGTGGAGAAGCACTGAACCTGAAGCAAGTAGAAAAGTTCAACAAGCTGCTGTACAAAGAAAAAGGAACAAGCCTGCATAACCTGTACGGGCCAACAGAAGCAACAGTAGATGTATCCTACTTTGGCTGCTCCACGGAAGAAGAATTGGAGCTTGTACCAATAGGAAAGCCCATAGATAACATTAAGTTATATGTTGTGAGTAAGGAAAAAGGCCTGCAGCCGATAGGAGTAGCGGGAGAACTATGTATAGCAGGGGATGGACTGGCAAGAGGGTACTTGAACAGACCGGAACTTACAGAAGAAAAATTCGCAGCAAACCCATTCGCACCGGGTGAAAGGATGTACAGGACAGGTGACCTGGCAAGGTGGCTGCCTGACGGCAACCTAGAATATCTGGGCAGGATCGACCATCAGGTAAAGATAAGAGGCTACAGGATAGAACTGGGTGAAATAGAGAACCGGTTATTAAAGCATGAAGCAATAAAAGAAGCGGTGGTATTGGACAAAGAAGGAGCTGACGGAAATAAGTATCTTTGTGGATACGTCGTACCGGATCAAGAAATAACCGTACAGGGGATGAGGGAACACTTGTCAAAAGAGCTCCCGGACTACATGATCCCTTCCTACTTTGTGCGGATGGAAAAGCTGCCATTGACCCCTAATGGAAAAATAGACAGGAAAGCATTGCCCGAGCCTGACGGAAGTATGAGTACGGGAACAGAATATGTAGCGCCGCGGAATGAAGTGGAAGAGAAACTGGTTGAAATATGGCAGGAAGTGCTTGGAGCAAAACAGGTAGGAATAAGGGACAACTTCTTTAAAATAGGCGGAGATTCTATACGTGCAATATCATTAGTCAGCACAATATGCAAAAAGTTGGATATAAACATCCAAATCAGGGATATATACATGAATCCTGATATTGAGAGATTGTCTGCATTCTTAAAAGTAAAAGATACGGAAGCTTTTAACAGTAAGATGGGTAAAGCAAGGGAAGAACTGGAGTTATTTAAACAGCGAATATTGATGAATGAAACTCTCTCAGAAAAGTTACCTTCGGACATGGAAGATATATATCCGATGAGTCACATAGAGCTGGGTATGATTTATCATTCCAAAAAAGACTATGAAAATGCAGTTTATCATGACCAATTTGCATTTCATCTGAATGACAAAGACTTTGATTTCCCAGCATTTAAAGAAGCGATGCTTCTAATGACGTCAAAACATGATATTTTAAGGACGGTTTTTAATTTAGAGGATTTTGAAACTCCTGTGCAAATTGTTTACAAGGGCAGTAGTCTTGATATTGAGCAGATAGATATCATGAATTTTAGCAGGACAGGGCAGGTTGAGTATATAAACAAATATTTGGAAAATGACAGAGCGAATCCGTTTGATATATCAAAGCCCCTTTGGAGGATAAGAATATTCAAACTTGACGCAAACCATATTTGTCTGGTTCTGATATTCCACCATGCTATCCTGGATGGCTGGAGTGTTGCTTCATTGATTACGGAAGTTTCAAACCTATACTCTAAGCTTAAGCAAGAAAAAGATTATATACCAACACGGCTTAAATGCAGCTATAAAGATTATATAGCAGACCAAATGACAATTAAGGACAACCAGGAAGTAATTAATTATTGGAGAGAGGAATTAAGTGAATATAAAAGGTTGAATATGCCTGCAAATATTCATGGAAAAACAAAAAAATCTTATAAAGTAGACCATGTAACACGTCATTTAAGTCAGGAATTTTTAGGTGATTTAAGAAGTACTGCCAGAAGATATGATGTAAGCTTAAAGACACTTTGCTTTGCTGCATACACTTATATGCTCAATATGCTTTCATACGAGGATGACTTTGTCGTAGGTTTGGTAGAAAATAACAGACCTGTATGCGAAGATGGAGATAAGATGCTGGGGTGCTTCTTAAATACGGTTCCCGTCAAAATGTGTTTTGATAAAATCGCTATATGGGAGGAATTGATAAAAGTTGCAGAAAAGAAATTAATAAACTTAAAGCTTTATGGAAGACTGCCTTTATTTGAGATCATAAATATCCTGGGCGGAAAAGAAAACAAAGAGGAAAATCCTTTATTTGATACCATATTCAATTATGTGGATTTTCATATATATAACGAGATAATAAACAAAGAAATCGGTGATGTTAAAGATAGAATTTCAGTTGATGAATATGAAGCAACCAATACAAGTCTTGACTTTACAGTAAGTAATACATTCGATGATCTTAATATAAGCTTGATCTACTCGGACAAAGTATTGGAAAGAAAACAGGCAGAAAAGTGTATAGACTATTTTATTAATATTTTAAATATGTTTATCCATAACCCCAAAGGGTCAGTTGACAAGCTTATTATATTAAGTCATGAAGAAAGAAAGCAGTTGCTGATAGACTTTAATGATACTAAGAAAGACTATCCGCAGGACAAAACCATACATGAGCTGTTTGCTGAGCAGGTGGAAAGGACACCTGACAACATAGCTGTGGTATATGAAGACAAGCACTTGACTTACAGGGAATTGAACGGAAAGGCAAATCATTTGGCCAGAGTATTGAGGAACAAAGGGGTAAAGCCTGACCGTATTGTAGGAATTATGGCCGAACGTTCATTTGAGATGATTGTGGGGATATTTGCCATATTGAAAGCTGGAGGGGCGTATCTGCCGATAGATCCTAATTATCCTGATACAAGGATAAAGTATTTGTTGGACGATAGTGGTTCCCAGATCCTTTTGACCTCCAGGACCTTTATGGAAAATAAGCAGATTGATGCGGATATTATATATCTGGAGGAAGAATATTTAAATGAAGAGAACTCAAAGCTTGAAAATGTAAACAAACCCTCGGACCTTGCGTACGTCATTTATACATCAGGTTCGACAGGGAAGCCCAAAGGTGGAATGATTGAGCATACTAGCGTTGTAAACATAATTACAGCCCTCCAGGCCATGTATCCGCTTAAAGCGGAAGACGCTTTTCTATTTAAAACAACTTATACCTTTGACGTATCCGTAGCTGAGATATTTGGCTGGTTCCTCAACGGAGGAAAGCTTGTAATATCACGCCAAGGTGTGGAAAAGGAAGCTATGGAGTTAGTAGAGGTAATAAACAAGCATAAGATAACCCATGTAAACTTTGTACCATCAATGCTGAATATAATGGTACAAACTTTAAAAGATAATGGTATAAAACTGCCATCAACTCTCAGGTATATTTTTGCTGCTGGAGAAGCGCTGCCCAAAAAGCTTGTCCATGAGCTTTTCGATGTCTCAGAGAACACATCTCTGGAAAATATCTATGGGCCTACAGAGTCCACGATATATGCAGCGGGTTACAGTATAACAAAGAAAATAGCAGAAGAACTTATAACAGTACCTATAGGGAAAGCTTTACAGAATGTATACCTTTATATACTGGACAAGCACAACCAATTAACTCCTGTAGGAGTGGCCGGTGAACTTGTGATAGGTGGAAGCGGTCTTGCAAGGGGCTATTTGAATAGACCTGAACTGACAGCAGAAAAATTTGTACCTAACCCGTTTATTCCCGGCGAAAAAGTGTACCGCACAGGGGACTTAGTAAGGCGGCTTCCTGATGGGAACATCGAATTCATGGGCAGGATCGACCACCAGGTAAAGATAAGAGGCTTTAGAATAGAGCTTGGAGAAATTGAAGCACATCTGGTGAAGCACACTGCTATTAAGGAAGCAGTGGTTATTGCAAAGGAAGAGCAGCAAGGGAAGAAGTACCTGTGTGCATATATTGTAGGGGAAAATGAATTGACCATTTCCGAGCTAAGGGAGCATCTCTTAAACGAACTACCTGACTACATGGTACCAGCATATTTCATGCAGCTGGAACAGCTGCCATTTAATGCCAACGGTAAAATTGATCGGAAAGCATTGCCTGAACCACAGGGGAATATTAATACCGGAGTAGAGCATGTAGTTCCTAGAAACGAAAGAGAAGAAATACTGGCCAAAGTATGGGAAGACGTACTAAAAACTGAAAACATCGGGGTAAAAGATAATTTCTTCAGCCTTGGAGGAGACTCAATAAAAGCCATACAGGTAATGTCGCGTCTTAACGTCCATGGGCTAAAGCTCGAAATGCGGGACTTATTCAAACATCCTGTAATTGAGGAACTCGTCGAATATATACAATCTACAAGCCGAAGAATTCATCAAGGCCCGGTAGAAGGCATAGTACCGATAACACCTATACAAAGATGGTTGTATAAACAAGACAGCAAGGATATCCATCATTTTAATCAGGAAATAATGATATATGGGCGTAACGGATTTGAAGAAGCTATTATTCGAAAAGTATTGTCAAAGCTTGTAGAGCACCACGATATTTTTAGAACAGTGGTAAAAATAGAGGATCAAAATATACTCCAATACAACAAAAACCTTGAAGGTGAACATTTTTCATTGGAAATTGTAGACCTTAGGGACAGCTATAATTACCGGGAAAAAATAGAGCTGGAAGCGTCGAGGATTCAGAGGAGCATGGACTTGTATAACGGTCCTTTAGTTAAGGTTGGTCTGTTTAAGACTAAAGAAGGGGACCACCTGCTAATAGCTATTCACCACCTTGTAGTTGATGGGGTATCGTGGAGAATCATACTGGAAGATTTGGACATAGGATACAGACAGGCGCTAAACAATGATGAAATAAAATTCAGCAACAAGACCGACTCTTTCAAAGATTGGGCACAGAGGCTTGATGAGTATGCCAATAGCCCTGAACTATTAAAAGAAATAAATTACTGGACCAATTTGGAAAAAACTGAAACAATACCGCTTCCAAAAGACCGAGAGATTGAAGAAAGAAGGTATATGAATAACAATAGCGTCAAGATCGAGCTGAGTATTGAAGAGACTGAGAAGATGCTAAAGCGGGTAAACCATGCTTATAACACAGAAGTAAACGACATATTGCTTACCGCCTTGGGATTAGCAGTGAGGGAATGGACCGGAAATGATAAGGTTCTGATCAGTCTGGAGGGGCACGGCAGGGAGGAAATCATTAAAGACATTGACATAAGCAGGACCGTGGGATGGTTCACCACCCAGTATCCCGTGGTGTTAGATGTCAGCGGACAACTCGATATTTCCCGCATGATCAAATCGGTAAAAGAAAACATCAGGCAGATACCTAACAAAGGGATAGGTTACGGCATACTAAAATATCTTACCTTGCCGGAAAACAAAGCCGATTTAAATTTTAATCTAAACCCTGAAATAAGCTTCAATTACCTCGGTCAATTCAACCAGGATAATGTAGACAATTTATTTGGAGTGTCTGATATTCCTGCCGGAGAGTCTACAGGACCAAACTATAAAAGTGAGTATTGTATTGATATTAACGGCGGAACTGTAGAAGGCGGGAAGCTGGAATTAAACTTTAGCTACAACCAGGGCGAGTATGAGAAGAGTACTATTGAAGGGGTAGCGGTGAGTTTTAAAAAGCATTTAGTAAACATAATAACCCATTGTGCAGAAATGGACTATTCAGAAGCTACACTCAGTGATTTTACAGTAGACGATCTGAATATGGATGAGTTTGAAGACGTATTGAATAACTTCGAATAAAAAGAGTTTGTATTTAAGGAGGAGTACTTATGAGTGATTTGAAGAAACAAAACATAAAAGATATGTACCGGCTCACTCCTATGCAGCAAGGGATATTGTACCACTATATGATGGATAAAAATTCAGACGCCTACTTTGAGCAGATATCACTTTCTATAAAAGGCATCCTGGACATTGATTGTGTTGAAAAGAGCGTTAATATCATTATTGAAAAGTATGACGCTTTGAGAACAATTTTTTTGTATGAAAATGTAGCCAAGCCCTTACAAGTAGTCATGAAGGAAAGAAAGCTGTCTGTCAGCTATGAGGATATTACCTCCCTTGCCGAAGAACTAAGGGATAGGTATATAGAAGAATACAGGGTTAAAGACAGAAAAAAGGGCTTTGACTTATCAAGGGATATTTTAACAAGATTAAGTGTAATTAAAACAGGCTACCAATCTTATAACATGGTATGGAGCTTTCATCACATCATTATTGATGGGTGGAGTCTCGCAAATATATTTAGAGAATTTATGGAAAACTATGAAGCCCTGATGAATAGCCGGGAGCCGGAGTCAGGAAAGGTATATCCTTACAGCCGCTATATCAAATGGTTGGAAGGCAGAAATCAGAACGAGGCCGCAGATTACTGGGAAACCTATCTTAAAGGTTACGAGCATCAGACAGTCCTTCCCCAAAACGGCAGGTCTGCAAGTGATGATTTCAGGATTGAAGAAACGGAGTTTAAAATATCTGAACAAATAACTAGCGATCTTGAGAAGTTTGCAGCCAAAAACAATACAACCATGAGTACCATTATAAAGACCATATGGGGGATATTATTACAGCGGTATAACAATACCGATGATGTGGTGTTTGGTGAGGTGGTATCGGGAAGGCCTCATGAAATACAGGGAATTGAGAGCATGGTGGGTTTATTTATAAATACCGTTGCAGTAAGGGTGAGTTGTGATGAGGATAAAACTTTTACCGAACTGATCAAAGAGATGCAGCAATCGGTGCTTGAATCTGACCGGTACAGTTTCTATCCTCTGGCGGATGTGCAGTCAAAAACATGCTTGAAAGATGCCTTGATACATCATGTTATGGCTTTTGAAAATTACCCTATGGATGAAGCGGTTAATGCTTCATCCAGTAATGGCATTTTAAATGTAGTTGGAATGGAAATATTCGAGCAGACGAATTATGATTTTGGGATACTCGTTGATGGCGGTAAGGAATTATCTATTAAATTCAGTTACAACTCACTGGTATATGATGGTAATTTCATAGAAAAAATCAAGGGACATTTTCAGTCGGTAATAGAAATTGTAACCGATAGTCCCGATATGCATATTAGGAATATTGATATACTCACCGAAGTGGAAAAAAAAGAAATAGTACACTGCTTCAATAATACAACGGAGGAATACCACAGGGAAAAGACCATTCACCAACTATTTGAGGAACAAGCGGTGAAGACACCTGACAATGCGGCAGTGGTGTTTGAGGGTAAGCAGCTAACCTATAGGGAACTCAATGAGAAGTCAAATCAGCTTGCAAGAGTGTTGAGGGATAAGGGAGTTAAACCAGACAGCATAGTGGGTATTATGGTAGAACGCTCACTGGAGATGGTCATAGGTATATTTGGCATACTTAAAGCCGGAGGGGCATACATGCCTATAGATCCTGACTACCCTAAGGCAAGAATCGAATATTTACTCGAGGACAGCGAGATAGGGGTGCTGATTTCCCAAAAGCAATTCCTGGAGAAAGTGGAGTTTTACGGGAAGTATATAGACATAGAAGATGAAAGCCTTTATGCCGGAAACCCTATGAACCTGGAAGTGGTATGTTCACCGCAAAATTTGGCATATATCATTTATACATCTGGGTCTACAGGAAAACCTAAAGGGGTTATGGTAGAACATAAAGGGGTAGCAAATCTGGAGGCGTTTTTCAAGACCCGCTTAAATGTAAGTGAAAGCGATAGGATTATTCAATTTGCATCAATTTCATTCGACGCTGCAGTTTGGGAAATATTTATGGGACTATTGGCAGGAGCAACACTATATATATCTTCAAGCGATATTATCAATGACTATCGAAGATTTGAAGAATACCTAAATGAAAATGAGATAACTATTGCTACTTTACCACCTCCGTATCTGGCAAATCTGGACCCGGAAAAAGTAACTTCCTTAAAGAAGGTAATTGCAGCAGGTTCGGCTTCCACTCCCGAACTTTTAAAGAAATGGAGCAACAGGATTTCATATATAAATGCTTATGGACCTACTGAGACAACCGTATGTGCAACGGTATGGAAAGCAGATGATTGTGAGACGGCCGATAAGTCGGTACCTATTGGTAAACCTATTACCAATACCCGGGTGTTTATAGTTGATGAAAACAATAATCTTAAGCCCATAGGTGTTGAGGGTGAACTCTGTGTTTCCGGGGCAGGATTGGCGAGAGGATACTTGAAAAAACCGGAACTTACCAGGGAAAAGTTTGTACCGAACCCATTTATGCCTGGAGAACTGATGTATAAAACAGGAGATCTTGCAAAGTGGCTTCCTGACGGGAATATTGCATTTGCCGGCAGAAAAGACCACCAGGTTAAAATAAGAGGGTATAGAATCGAGCTTGAGGAAATAGAAGCAGCCCTTTTGAAGCATGCTGATATAAATGAGGCGGTGGTCATTGACCGGGAGGATTCAAGTGTAGGCAGGTATCTTTGCGCTTATATAGTGTCTGACCGAGAAGTGACAGTGACCGAAATAAGGGAGCTTATATCTAAAGAGCTGCCCGATTATATGATTCCATCCTATTTTATGAGGATAGCAAAAGTACCGTTAACCATAAATGGAAAATTGGACAGAAAGGCGCTGCCGCTGCCTGATGGAAGAATAAATACAGGAACAGAGTATGCAGCGCCTTCAGGTGAAGTGGAGGAAAGGCTTGCGCTGCTGTGGCAGGACATCCTTGGAATAGAGAAGGTAGGAAGAAATGATAACTTCTTTATGCTCGGAGGACACTCGTTAAAGGCAACAAGCCTTGTAGCAAGAATTCACAAAGAGTTCAATGTAGACATACCTCTTAAGGAAATATTCAAGACACCAACCATCTTAGAAATTGCCAGCTACATTGAAGACTCAAAGGAGAGCCTATATCAGTCCATTCAACGTGCTGGGGATATGGAATATTATCCCATTTCTTCCGCCCAGAAAAGACTATATATATTAAACCAGCTTGAAGGAGCTGGAATCGCCTACAATATACCTGGCATAATATTGCTGGAAGGTACTGTTGATAAAGCACGTTTTGAGCAGGCTTTTCATAGTCTGATAGAAAGGCATGAGAGCTTTCGAACCTCCTTCCATATGATCGAGGAAGAGCTGTCTCAGAAAGTCCATGACAAGGCGGACCTAAGTATCATGTACCTGGAAACCAGTGAAGAGAAGGTTCCCGAAATAGTGGAGAAATTCATAAGGCCCTTTGACCTTGGAAAGGCTCCACTATTAAGAGTTGGACTTGTAAAGATTGGAGAAGCCAGACATATTATGGTGTTTGACATGCATCATATCATATCGGATGGAGTGTCCAACGACATACTGGTAAGAGAGTTTATAAGCTTATATGAAGGGAAAATACTTCCTCCACTGCGTATACAGTACAAGGACTACTCAGTTTGGCAGAGGGAATTGTTTGCAGGAGCTGCCATAAGTAAGCAGGAGGAATTCTGGCTCCAGACCTTTCAGGGAGAGATCCCTGTGCTGGATTTATCCACCGACTACCCAAGACCCGCAGTACAAAGCTTTGAAGGAGACTACATCAGCTTTGAAGCTGATAGCGAGCTTGCGGTTAGACTTAACAAGCTTGGATCAGACAATGGAGCTACATTATATATGACGCTTCTTGCTGCATACAATGTGCTGTTATCTAGATACACTGGACAGGAAGATATTATTGTGGGAAGTCCTATAGCTGGAAGGCCTCATGCTGACCTTCAAGACATCATAGGTATGTTTGTAAACACTCTGGCCATGAGAAATCACCCGCAAGGAGAAAAGACTTTTATTGAATTCTTGAAAGAAGTTAAAGAAAATGCTTTGAAAGCATACGACAATCAGGACTATCAGTTTGAAGAATTAGTGGATAAGCTGGACATAAGGAGGGATATGAGCAGGAATCCCCTCTTTGATACCATGTTTGCCATATACAATGTTGGAAAAGCAGAGCTCATAACGTCTGATCTAAGCTTCAAGCCGTACAACAAAGGGATAGAAGGCAGAATATCAAAATTTGACATCACCTTAAATGCATTTGAGACTGAGGATGGTATAGCCTTTGAACTCGAATACTGTACAAGACTGTTTAAGAAAGAAACAGTTGAAAGACTTGGGGCTCATTACATCAATTTGCTGGAAGAAATTGCAGCATACCCCGAAAAAAGGCTTTATGAAATCGAAATGTTATCACAGGAAGAAAAACAGCAAGTATTATACAGCTTTAACGATACTGCTCTCGAATATCCCCTGGATAAAACCATACACCAAATGTTTGAGGAGCAAGTGAAAAAGACTCCTGATCATATTGCAGTGGTTTTTGAAGGTAAACAATTAACCTACCGAGAACTGAATCAAAAGGCAAACCAATTGGCCAGGGCATTAAGAGAAAAGGGAGTAAAGCCTGATGATATTGTAGGCATAATGGTGGACCGCTCGCCTGAAATGGTTATAGGTATAATGTCAGTAATCAAGGCTGGGGGGGCGTACCTTCCTGTAGATCCTAATTATCCATTGGAAAGAAAAAGGTATATGATGGAGGACAGCAAGGCCAAAATTTTACTCACCCAAAATCATCTTATGGATCGTGATGATTTCGATGGTGAGATTATTGATTTATCTGATTATGATTATAATTTTATAAACGATGTGAATATAAAATGTATAAATAAGCCTGGTGATACAGCGTACATCATCTATACCTCTGGCTCAACGGGAAACCCTAAAGGTGTTTGCATTGATAATAAGAGTGTATTAAACCTGGTAGAGGGTCTGTTCCAGAGAATATATAGCAAATATGAATCACCGTTGAATGTTTGCCTCATTGCCCCTTATGTTTTTGATGCTTCGGTGCAGCAGATTTTCGCAGCACTGCTAATGGGGCATGCATTGTACATTGTACCGGAGGAAGCAAGGAAAGACGGTAAAAAGCTGCTGGACTTCTATAGTGAAAATAGGATTGATATTTCGGATGGAACGCCCATACACGTAAATATGATGTTAAATTCTCCTCCTATAGATAATAACCTAAAAGTGAGACATTTTATTATAGGCGGAGATGTTCTTCCATTTGATGCAGTAAAAGACTTCCTAAGCAGATTTGAGGATGTGCAACCTTGCATCACAAATGTTTATGGTCCTACCGAATGCTGTGTGGATTCTACGGAATATTTGATTACTGCGGCGGGGCTTAGTAGATTGGATAATATCCCCATAGGCCGTCCTTTGCCAAACACCAGAGCATTCATACTTGGTAAGAAATTAGAAGTAAATCCTATAGGTATCGCTGGGGAATTATATATATCTGGGGATGGTCTTGCCAAAGGCTATTTAAACAAGACGGGGCTTACTGCAGAAAGATTTGTATCTAACCCGTTTATAAAGGGAGAAAGAATGTATCGTACTGGGGACTTGGCAAGATGGCTGCCTGACGGGAATATAGAATTTTTAGGCAGGATGGACCACCAGGTAAAGATAAGGGGATTTAGAATAGAACTTGGAGAAATAGAGGCTCAGCTATTAAGACATGCTTCAATAAAAGAAGCTGTGGTTATTGTAAAGGAAGACCAACAGAAGAACAAGGATCTGTGTGCATATTTCGTTGGGGAAAATGAACTGACAATAACTGAACTAAGGGAATGCCTTTCAAAAGAATTGCCCGAGTATATGATCCCGGCATACTTCATGCAGCTGGATGAAATGCCTTTGACAGCCAATGGTAAGATAGACCGGAAGAACTTGCCCCACCCTGCTGCTCA
The DNA here is from genome assembly GCF_054602585.1 of Paenibacillus sp. SEL3. Taxonomy (NCBI): domain Bacteria; kingdom Bacillati; phylum Bacillota; class Bacilli; order Caryophanales; family Paenibacillaceae; genus Paenibacillus; species Paenibacillus sp. SEL3. The sequence continues at coordinate 6,178,283 of NZ_CM137725.1, forward strand.
TTTAAATACTGGAGTAGAGTATGAAGCACCTTCAGGTGAAGTGGAAGAGAAGCTTGTACAATTGTGGCAGGATATCCTGGGGGTTGAGAAAATAGGGAGAAATGATAATTTCTTTGTGCTTGGGGGGCACTCATTAAAAGCAATAAACTTTGCAGCCAAAATTCACAAAGAGTTCAATGTAAATATATCTCTTAAGGAGATATTCAAGCTGCCGACAATTGCAGAAATTGCCAAGTACATCCAGGAAGCCCAAGAGAGTATTTATCAATCTATCCAGCCCACTGGAGAAATGGAATACTATCCTATGTCGTCTTCCCAAAGAAGGCTGTATATATTAAATCAGCTTGAAGGAGCAAGGGTGGCATACAATATGCCAGAGTTTATGTTGTTAGAAGGCAGTATTGATATAGAACGTTTTGAGAAAGCCTTAGATCAGCTGGTAAAAAGGCATGAGGCTTTCCGGACCTCCTTCCATATGGTAGATGGTGAACCGGTGCAGAAGGTCCATGATGAGGTGGAATTTAGTATCATGTACATGGAAACCGGCGAAGAAAAAGCCTCAGAAGCAGCAAATGAATTCATAAGGCCATTTGACCTTGGCAAGGCTCCTTTACTAAGAGCAGGGCTCGTAAAAATTAGAGAAGACAGGCATGTCATGATGCTTGATAAACACCATATCATATCTGACGGGGTGTCGGATGAAATACTGGTAAGAGAATTCATAAGCTTGTATGAAGGAATGAATCTTCCAGCACTTCAGATTCAGTACAAGGACTATTCCGTATGGCAGAATAAATTGTTTGCTGACGGCACAATCAGTAAACAAGAAGAATACTGGCTCCAGGCATTTAGGGGAGAAATACCAGTACTTGATATGCCGGTAGACTACCCAAGGCCGGCTATACAGAGTTTTGAAGGCGATATGGTCAGTTTTGAAACAGGCCGGGAACTTGCACATAAACTGAACAAGCTTGCCGTGGATCATGGAGCAACACTGTATATGGTGCTTCTAGCTTCATACAATGTGCTTCTTTTCAAATACACCGGACAGGAAGATGTCGTAATTGGAAGCCCTATAGCAGGAAGGCCACATACAGATTTGCAGGACATCATAGGCATGTTTGTCAATACCCTAGCTATGAGGAATTACCCTCAAGGTAAAAAGAATTTCAGCGAGTTTTTGATGGTAGTAAAAGAAAACGCTCTAAGGGCTTATGAAAACCAGGATTACCCATTTGAGGAACTTGTGGAGAAGCTTAGCATTAAGCGGGATTTGAGCAGAAATCCGCTGTTTGATACTATGTTTGTCTTGCAAAATAAAGAGGCATCAGAATTTAAGATGAATGGGCTAAGGTTCATGCCCTATGATAATGAGTTCAGGGCGTCCAAATTTGATTTGACCCTAAACGCCCAAGAGACCCAGAATAATATTGTATTTGGGTTAAAGTATGCTACTCGTCTGTTTAAGAAAGAGACAATAGAAAAACTTGGGGTCCATTTCATCAATGTACTGGAAGAGATCACAGCTTACCCCGAAAAGATGCTGTCCGAAATAAATATACTATCTCAGGATGAAAAACAGCAAATACTAAATAGTTTTAATGATACAAAGGCAGAATACCCTAGGGATAAGACTCTACATGAGCTGTTCCAAGACCAAGTGGAAAGGACACCTGATAATGTAGCTGTAGTGTTTGAGGACAAGCAATTAACCTACAGGCAGCTCAATGAAAAGGCAAATCAGCTTGCCAGAGCACTAAGAAGTAATGGTGTAAAGCAAAACAGCATAGTTGGAATAATGGTAGAAAGATCCGTAGATATGCAGGTTGGAATACTGGGAATTTTAAAAGCAGGAGGTGTATATTTACCAATTTCAACCAAACTTCCTGAACTAAGAATAAAAAAATTACTGGAAGATAGTAATGCAACTATGCTGTTGACGCAATCACATTTAGCGGATAAAGCAGAGTTTTACGGTAATATATTACTGCTTGATTCCCCTGAAATATACATTGGAAGTGCTGAAAACCTTGATAAAATAAATAAACCAGAGGACTTAGCTTATATCATTTATACATCGGGATCTACTGGAGTTCCGAAGGGTTCAATGATAGAGCATCGAAGTGTAGTTAACTTGGTTTATGGACTAAGAAAGCTTGTCTATGAAAATTATGATAATTATTTAAATGTTGCCCTTGTGTCCCCTTACTTTTTTGACGCATCTGTAAAACAAATATTTGCGGCTTCTCTCCTTGGCCATACGCTGTTTATAGTTCCTGAGGATACAAGGCTAGATGGTGAGGGCCTTCTAAAGTACTATAACAGGAATTCAATTGCTGTTTCAGACGGAACACCAGCACATATAAAGCTTTTAACAGATACTGCCAGGCCTGGCGAAAGTCTTTCAGTTATGCAGTTTATTATCGGAGGGGAAGAACTTTCATGTAAAGGTATACAAGGTTTCTATGATCGGTTTAAAGATAATAACCCTACTATAACAAACGTTTATGGTCCAACAGAATGCTGCGTAGATTCAACTTATTACCATTTAAGCCGTGAGAAGGTGAGAAATCTAACAAGTATACCTATAGGTATGCCATTGCAGAATTATAAGATATATATACTTAATGAAGACATGAATATCTTACCGGTTAATACAACTGGTGAAATATATATATCTGGAGATGGGCTGGCAAAAGGCTATTTGAACAAACTTGAATTGACTACGGAAAAATTTGTAGCTAATCCTTTCAGCTCTGGAGAAAGAATGTATCGTACCGGTGATCTTGGAAGGTGGCTTCCTGACGGAAACATCGAATTTATAGGCAGAGTAGACCATCAGGTAAAGATTAGGGGCTTTAGGATAGAGCTTGGGGAAATAGAAGTGCAGCTATTAAAGCATCCTTCAATAAAAGAAGCTGCGGTAATTGCAAAGACAGACCAGGAGGGCAACAAGTATTTGTGTGCTTATATAGCAGGGGAAAGTGAATCTACAATATCAGATTTAAGGGCGCTTCTCTTAAAAGAACTTCCCGATTACATGATACCACAATACTTTGTTCAGCTGGAAAAGCTGCCTTTGACAGCCAATGGCAAAATAGATCGGAATAATTTACCCCAAAATGACGGTACTTTAGCTACATCAGTAGAGTATGTAGAGCCTTGCGGTGAAGTTGAGGAGAAGCTTGCACTGCTGTGGCATGATGCCCTTGGAGTACAAAAAATTGGTGTGAATGATAACTTCTTTGAACTGGGAGGATACTCACTGAAGGCAATATCCCTTATAAGCAGAATTTATGAACAGTTAAATGTTGAGGTACCACTAAAAGACTTTTATATGGCCCCAACCATAAAGGAAATTGCCCGTTTTATACACAATACGTACGCCAATGATTATATTACACCAAGTCCGGCAATTCATTTTAATTCAGCAATGGAGAGTCTTATGTTTGCATTCCCTCCAGGAGGAGGAAATGGAATAGCTTATGGTAGTTTATCAAAACAAATGAATGCTTATTCCATATATTCCTTTGACTTTATAGAAAATGAGAGCAGGATGGAGGAGTATGTGAAGGCAATTACTTCTGTCAAACCCGAGGGCCCATATATTCTATTTGGTTACTCGGCAGGAGGTAATCTGGCATTTGAAGTTGCTAAAGTATTAATTGAAACTGGACATCATGTATCCGATATAATCTTTCTGGATTCGGCTAAATCATTTGTCCTTATTGAGGAAGAAAGCGAAGATGCTAAGAAACTTGCTGAGCAACAGGATAAAGAATTTATAGAAGAAAATGAGAAACTTATAAAAGGCATGTTTGGAGATAACCAGGCAGTTATTGAAAAGGCCATTGAAAGAATGAGAAATTATCATAAATACACTAGAAGTGTTATAAACTCGGGACAGATAAACTCCAATATCCATCTTATTATATCACAGCAGCAAGACAATGAAGGTGAAGCTGATTTATGTGAAGGATGGAGAGAGGCAACAACGGGAGAGTTCAAAGTATATAACGGATTTGGCAGTCATTTTGATATGTTAAGTACAGGATATATAGATAAAAATGCGGCTATTATTAAAGAAATATTGGAAGAGATCAACCAATAGTTCAGATATAAGGGGTAGATATAATGGATAAGATTAAATTGTTTTGTCTGCCGTATGCAGGAGGTTCTGCAGCAGTATATAAATATTGGGAACAATACTTGCATGATAGGATTGAGCTTTTCCCGATTGAGCTTGCGGGAAGAGGCAGCAGGATTGGTGAACCGTTTTACGGAAGTGTTGAGGAAGCGCTTGAAGATATACACCGTATTATCATAAGCAACCTTGAAGAACAACCTTATGCGTTGTTTGGCCACAGTATGGGCAGTGTACTTGTATATGAACTTGCCTATAGAATAAAGGAGCTCGGACATCCATATCCTGTCCATATGTTTATTTCCGGCAGATATCCTCCGGGTTTTGTAAGTAAGAAGAAGGTACTCTATGATTTGCCGGATAAGGAGTTTGTGGATGAGGTATTTAAGCTGGGAGGCACGCCCAAAGAGGTTCTGAAAAGCAATGAATTAATGGAGTTGTTTTTACCGATACTCAGAGCGGATTTTAGAATTACTGACACATACAGGCACATTGAAAAAAACGCTAAGCTTGACTGCGATATAAGTGTATTGTGGGGAAAAAGAGAAAAGGGAGCCACTATTTTTGACGTTGCAAAATGGCATGATTATACGTCCAAAAGTTGTAAAATTCATATGTTTGACGGGGATCATTTTTTTATACACGATTACAAAAAGGATGTAGCAGCAATAATAAATAGTAGTCTCATCGACTTTGCAGACAATGTTATGTGAAGACTGAAGTTTATTTAAAATTTAATATGAAATCAAGAGGCTAAGTTTTTAGGTTGACTTTAATGACCTGTAGACTTAGCCTCTTTCCAGTCTAATCAAAAATTTCAAGAAAGTAGAACCTACGTCCTATTGGAATTATTTTCATGTTTCTGTATTATCAGAATTGTAATCATTTGTTTAATCGCTTTAATTATGGAATGAACTTGAAGTATTTGTGAAAACAAAGGGGGGGAAATAGTGCTGATAAATGTTGAAAATGAGCAACACAGGAAAATACCAGAAGAAAAATACAAGGAGGTTTGAAAATGACTAGCAAAAAGTTTTCTTTTAAAGCCACATCACTTTTGGTAGTTTTAGCAGTATTCTTATCCACCTTTTGCGCAGTCTTGCCGGTGAGCGCAGCCGCTAGGGGAGCATGGGCACCAAATACTGCCTATGCAGTAAATGATACAGTAACATATAGTGGAAGTACTTATACCTGTCGTCAGGCACATACTTCCCTCGTAGGTTGGGAACCACCTATTGTTCCTGCTTTATGGGAGAAAGGCGGCAGCGGAACTACGCCACCTACAACACCGCCAACAACGCCACCAACAGGTCCTTCAGTAACAAAGCCTTCCGAAGTTCCAAGCCACATATGGACATACACAATGAATGCGGGCGATAAATTCGGTAAAGGCGGAGATTTTGCTTTATTGCTGAGTGCTGTGATCAAAAAGGAAAGCAGCTTTGGAGCAGGCTTACCAGGCAGTCCATCAGCCGGCGACGGATTGATGCAGGTAGAACCAAACACACGTAATGCTTATTTATCTCAATTCAGTTCAAAATTTGGCCGTGCTTATAATCACGGCAGTGAACAAGATCAGGTATGCTTGGGCGGACTGATTTTAAATGAAAAGATTACTAGATTCGGCAACATATATAATGGCTTATTACACTATAACGGAGGAGATAACTGGTATCCGGGAGCTACAGACTCTTATGGCCGTCCTATTCTGGCCAATCAATATGCAGATGCAGTTTACGCTACTTATAAGGGCTATGGCGGTAAGAACTAAGGTGGATTTTAAAAAAAGATAAGCAAAATCGGGCTGAAAAATGCGTTTTTTCAGCCCGATTTTTTTAGGGCCTGTACGCAAACTGTACAACTCGTAGAAATCTAGTAAAATAAGGCACATGAGACGAAGATACGAGTTAACGGATGAAGAATGGAATATAGTTGACCCCCTGTTGCCCCCAGCCCGAAAAAAACAGGGAGGACGTCCGCCCAAGGATCGGCGCCAGATGCTCAATGCCGTGCTTTGGGTTGCTCGAACGGGCGCGCCATGGCGGGATTTACCGAGTTACTATGGCCCTTGGTCTTCAGCCTACAGCTTTTTCTGGCGGCTACAAAAAGCGAATATTTGGGGTGAAATACTGAAGCATGTCGCCATCGAGCCGGATTGGGAGCAGGTCATGGTCGATGCCACCATCGTCCGCGTCCATCAACATGGAGCGGGCGCAAAAGGGGGCAGGACCGGCAAGCAATCGGACGTTCGTGCGGAGGATTAACTACCAAAATTCATGCGATGGTGGATGCGCTCGGCTATCCGCTGCGTTTCGAATTGACGCCAGGACAAGACCACGATTCTGTCACCGGCTATCGCCTTCTTCATGAACTGGACTTCTGCCCGGGCGAAGTGTTGGCTGATCGCGCCTACGATACCAATGCCATTCTGGAGCTTTTGCAAAGCCGAGCGATCACTCCGGTTATCCCAAGCAAACGCAATCGGCGGGTAAAGCGCCCGTTAGATTCTGAAACGTATAAAGAGCGACACTTAATTGAATGCTTTTTCAACAAAGTAAAAAACTATCGACGCTTGGCCACTCGCTATGAAAAAACAGCGAACATGTTCATGGCTTTTTTGACGCTGCTTTCAATTCGTTTATGGCTCAAATAGGTTTGCGTACAGGCCCTAGAGAATTGTACAATTAAATTTTTGAATAAGAACAAAGAGAAGGTTCTAAAACAGGCATTCTCTCTAAAAAATATGTACAATATACTATTTGTGAAAAGTTATGTAGATACTCGAGCATTTGAAGTCCAAAGAAGAAGCGGTTATTATCAACACGACTTCGTCACTTGGATTCGTGCCACTGGCGGGTGCTGCTGTTTATAGTGCGACGAAAGCAGCGCTCCATTCCTATACGCTATCCCAACGGTACATGCTTAAAGACACATCGGTGAAAATCCTGGAAATTGCGCCGCCAGGGGTTCAAACGTATTTCAATAACGATCCGAGCTCTATGCTACTAGCATCATTCATTGATGAAACGATGAAGGTACTTGGTACGGATGCGGACGAGGTTCTAGTGGAAGAAGCGAAAGTATTTCGAAACAACCCGGGCCCGAACGAAGGTATTTTTGTGAACCAGTTAAACAATATGATGTTTGAGCCGCCAAAGGGTCATTAATCCGTTTAATACTTAGCGTATATTTTCGTTAATTATCTCAACTCGCTTTTAGAAAATCCTTGATTATCAAGGGCGTGTACATCGAAGACATGTAAACAACGTATTCGCCTTGACAATGAGCCTCGCGGCATCGGAGTCTAAACACGTGCGCCGATGCCCATAGGACACGGTTTACCTAGGGCTTGCTGAACGAATCAAAACTCCAACAGGCACAAGGGTTTAGGGCCTCTTATGTCGAAGGAAAACGGGGCAGCCCCGTGAAAAACCGTGCACTTGGAGGCGTCAGGATTGTATCAGCGAACCGAGAACCAGATGAACCTGCCCGTCGACTTTTTTCTGCCGTTCGGCGGAAAGCTCGCAGAAGATAACCGCTGGGTGCTGCTGGCCCAGATGATTCCGTGGTGGATGCTCGAAGAGAAGTATGCGAAAAACTTCAAGAAAAGCCTCAAGGGCCAAAAAGCCGTTTCGATCCGTATCGCGCTCGGCGCACTCATCATCCAGGAGCGGCTTGGCACCGATGATCGGGAGACACTTCGTCAGATTCTGGAGAACCCGTATCTGCAGTACTTCCTCGGTCTGCCGGAATATCGGTACCGCCGTCCGTTTCATCATTCTCTCATGACGCATTTCCGCAAGCGATTGGGTGGCGAAATTCTGGATGAAGTGAATGAATGGATCGCTCTGGAAGAAGCGCGCAAGTGTCGGATGATTCATCGGGCGACGATGAACCTGGCAGCGGAACTGACGCAGCGTCCGGTAAGCCTTCAGAAACGCAGCTACAGCAGATGGAACTGACGAACGAGGGCGAACTGCTGCTGGACGCTACCTGCGCGCCGGCGGATATCGCCTACCCGACGGATTTGTCGTTACTGAATCAGGCCAGAGAAAAGCTGGAGAAGATCATCGACATCCTGCACGAACTGGAACGTGGAAAGACCCGCAAGCCCAGAACATACCGAGAGCGTGCCCGCAAAGCTTATCTGGCGGTTGCCAAGCAGCGGCGCGTGAAGCCGCGCGCGATGCGAAAAGCGATCGGCAAGCAGCTCAGGTTCGTTTCCCGTGATCTGCGCATGATCGCCGAACTCGCCGATATGACGAGCGGCCTGCCGCGGCGTTTGTACAAGGAACTGCTGGTCATTCAAGAGCTTTATCGTCAGCAGCAAACGATGTATGACAAGCGGACACACAGCATATCGGATCGGATTGTCAGTATCGCACAGCCACATGTCAGACCGATCGTGCGCGGCAAAGCCAGGGCAAACGTCGAGTTCGGAGAGAAGCTGGCGATTAGCGTGGTGAACGGCTACGCTTTCCGCGAGCATCTGTCGTGGGATAGCTACAACGAAGGGCAGACATTGCAGGACGCCGTAGAGCGTTACCGCGCCAGATTTGGTTATTATCCCAAAGCGGTGCTGGCCGACCAGATCTATCGAACCCGCGACAACTTGCGCTTCTGCAAAGAGGGAATTCGCTTAAGCGGACCGCAGTTGGGTCGTCCGTCAGCCGATCAGCAGGAGAAAAAGAAAATCGCCAAGACGGATGCAGCCGCACGCAATGCGGTGGAAGGCAAGTTCGGCGAAGGCAAGCGCAGTTATGGGTTTGGCCGTATTCGAGCACACCTTCAGACGACGAGCGAGACCGTGATCGGGCTGCAACTGCTGGTGATGAACCTCGAAAAGAGACTTCGGGGTCTCTTTTTGTCTATTTTGCAATGGCTGTGGTTGAGACTCGCGGTCCGCTTGCTCGTTCCACTGTAAAATGTGACCCGTTCAGCAAGCCCTACCTAGCAAGGTTATCCGATGCCTCTCATTGTAAAGGCACCACTACGCTGAATACGTTGTTTACAGAGTTAAGATATCCCGTAAACAAAGTAACATTATCGGTGAAATTCGTTACTTTGTTTACTATTAATAGCATGGTTTAAGCTAGTCAAGATAAAGTTAAAATGTTGGCGGATCGCCAATAGGACTAATGACAAATTGAAGGTGAAATTGCATATCGACAGCGGACACGATGCCGGGGCGATGTGGTTTGCGTACTCGACCGTCTATTCTTCACCGGACGAAAGCGGCTGGTATTCGCTCGTTATCATTGAAAAAAATGGTTTTTTTCCAATGCGCCACACGGAGCAAAAGCCAGTGCAACGATCTACAGTGTCATTGAAACAGCGAAGAAAAACGGGCTAAATCCTTTCAAGTATTTGACGGACCTGCTCGAACAGCTTCCGCAGCTTGCGAATCCGAAAGATCCGGTTGAGCTAGACGAATTGTTGCCATGGTCGCCTTCGCTCCCACTGACGTGCCGCCTATTTCAATCAAACTAAGACTAACAGGCCCTCATCTTGGGAACAAGGTGGGGGCTATTTTGCGCTTACACAACTGCTGGTGATGAACCTGAAAAGAGACTTCGGGGTCTCTTTTTGCCTCTTTTGCAATGGTTTTTGTCAAGGCTCGCCGTTCATTTGCTCGTAACATCGTAAAACATGATCCGCTAAGAAAGCCCTAATTATCAAGATTCAATGTGATGTCTGAAAAGAAAATTGAATTTACCTAAGAATGGATATAAAAAAAGAGGGAGTGAAGCCCAGCAACTATTTCATACCACTTATTATCATTTTGCTGTATATAATTCTAAGTCATGAAATTGAACCGATTTGCTGATATAATCAATTTATAGTTCTCTCAGAAAGGTCCGTGACATATTGAAACTTATTATTGCGGAAAAACCGGATCAAGGGGCGAAGTTGGCTTCACCTTTTAAACATAAAAAAACAACAAGGGTATATTGAAATCTCACCGAACGATACATTTAAAAATCGCCTACTAAAGGCGATTTTTTATTTTTGACTGTGATAATATTTATCGGATATAATTAAATGTGAATAGGGAATGAGATAAAGTTCTTGTCATTTATGGGATAATGTTCTTGTCATCCGACATGGATGTCGGGAGATAAGAACATTATCTCATTAATTGCTGCGAAAATCGCGGCTTTTTTATTTATGGGATAAAGTTCTTGTCAAAACCAAATGACAAGAACTTTATCCTATTACCGATTTTGACAAGAATATTATCCCATTCCCAACGAACCAATCATCGAAGGTTTATATTTTAACAGCTTTTTTGTTTATCGGTACAAGTTAGTGTCCGGAGTCGACAACAAAAACTTGTATTAGTTAACTCAACAATTATGAATTCATAACCGCCTGAATTTTTGCCGGTTATCATTAAGTGCCGCGGCATAAGAACATTGTACCATTGCCGATTAGATAGGTATTTAAAGTGGAATTGGTTGGTCTTTTGTGTATGACTGGAATCCTAAAGGCAGATTTAGCGGTATTCAATGAGGTCTTTATTGGTCGGGAAATACGACATTATTGTGTCCTAATTTGAAGGCGGGATACGCTAGTTATTCATTCAATGCCCGGACAAAGAATGCGCTGTTGTATCAAGAAATGGAGGCATGAGCTAAAATCAGTGGCATATGTATCCGGGTCTGGTGATCCTTCCGAACCGGACACAGTGGCTTGCTGGGAATATTGATGTACTTTCCTTCTTTGCGAAACGTTACATTGAGTATTATCATTTAAAGAACGAGGAGTCGTCCTGGGTTAATAAGTACGATTATCACTATCAAAAGCGAAGATGCTGGACGTCATATTAAATCAATGACGTTTTACACACCTCAAGCAGTTGCAGTGATGGTCATGAGTAACTAAATTTTTGTTTTTTACTGGCACAAGTGCTTGTCTTGAGCTGAGGACAATCGCTTGTATTAATTATCGAAAGGCACGAGAACAGGCTTAGCGATCCTGCAAGCAGAAGTCCAAATATGTAGACCTTGCATCCCTAGGAAACCTGCAACGCACAGCAGTAGATAGGAATATTATGTAAGCTGCGGTTAAACGGTAAGTCATTTCATGCGCTAAAATGTTTCAAGCTCGCATTATTCACGGCACGTGCAGACGGCAAGGAACCAGTTTACCAGCTGAAACATGAACAGCCTGGCCAGAACCTTAGCACGGTTCAATTCCGCTATGACACTTAATGAATAGCGTAAATAAGTTGGCTGCTCAACCAAAAGTGAAGCTAGGAGTGGCAACAGAGGCACAGCATGAACCATGCTGTGCCTCTGTTTTTTTAAGTGCTTTTGCCAGTCAACATATACTTTTTTGACATGGAGTAATTTAGGGAAAATTGATAAATTATTAACTGTAAGCGCTAACAAGACATTAACATACTTGGGTATTTTGGAGGGAGCATCAAAAAATTAGTATTGAAAAAGCTTGATAAAGGAGAAATTCACTTGAACAAAGACAGCAATCTAATGAAGTTTTCTTTATTATCTGTATCTTTAATATTGACTTCGTCAACGGCGATTAGTGCCGCAATCCCGCAAATGAGCGAAACATTCAGTGGGTATTCATTATCTTCAATTGAGCTGTTAACTACAATTCCTTCCTTCATGGTTATGATTTTTGTGTTGCTGAGCAGCTTTATTGCCCGCAAGATTGGTCAAAAGCAAACCATAGTTATTGGACTGATTATTACTGGGGTTTGTGGCATTATGCCAGCATTTGTGAGCAGTTATGAGCTGGTGCTGATCTCAAGAGCTGGTCTAGGGATTGGTTTTGGCTTGATGAACTCACTGGCAGTTAGCATGATTTCATCATTCTATAGTGGCAATCAGCGTGCGACATTAATTGGCTTCCAAAGCGCATTCCAAGGCTTGGGAGGAGCATTCATGACGTTCTTGGTAGGAAGTCTTCTGGTAATTGGCTGGCAGTATTCATTTTTAGTGTATGCATTAGCTTTTCCAATTCTCTTATTATTTATAATGTTTGTTCCTAAGCCGGAATCCTATGGTTCTGTTACGGGTGAAGAAGCGCCACAAGCCTTTAAAACGAATAAAGCCATAATCGGGTATGCTATTTTCCTAATGGTCTTAGCAGTTCTATACAATGCTGTTTTCGTGAAGCTTGCAACATTACTAACGACCAACCATCTGGGTTCAGAAACAAGTGCAAGCACTATCTTTAGTATTTTGCAATTAGCAAGTATGGTCACAGGCTTTATGTTCGGTATTGTTCAATCCAAACTTCGCAAGTTTACACTGCACACTTCTTTGCTGTTGATGGCAATAGGTTTCTTTTTGATTGCCAGTATTTCAAATATGTATGTTGTTGCAATTGGTTCTATCTTAGTAGGCATTGCATTCTCTTTATTTATCCCGTTTTTGTTCAATCAAGTGAGTATCTTATCGCCTAAAAATTCAGCAACCTTCAATACGTCGATTCTGTTGGTCGGTGCAAACATCGGATCGTTTGTGGCACCATATGGACTGCTCGCATTATCAAGTATTAAAACTGCAGAGCCTTTGATCGCAGTTTTCATCAACGGTGGTATATTGTTATTTGCTCTGGCAATTTCAGGACTTTTTCTGGTTAAGAAAATCAAAGCATAAATGAAAAGAGGCTGAACAAATGTTTAGAATTACTGAATTTAAGGTAGAGTACCGCAAAGTTCCTATCGGGTTGGATATTGATAAACCACGTTTTAGCTGGACGATGACCTCGTCAAAGCAAGAAGTGAAGCAGCAAGAATATAGAATTAGGGTTCGAGATCAAGCGCGATTAGTCTGGGATTCAGGTATCTGCCAGTCAGACGTGTCTCATTTAATCGAATATGACGGTAGTTGTCTGGAACCACTAAAAAGCTACCAGGTATCGCTTGAGGTATCAAATAATTATGGTGAGAAGGCATCAAGCTTAAGCAGTTTTGAAACAGGGTTAATGGATTATCGAAATATGAAAGCGGATTGGATTACGGTGAACAGTAAAGGAAGAGATGAGATTCCTATTTTCAGAAAGACATTCAAATTGAAGAGTGAAGTTGCGAAAGCACGTATCTATGCTTCTGCTCTTGGAGTGTATGAGCTATCCCTAAATGATAACAAAGTGGGCGACAGCTATTTCGCTCCAGGCTGGACGTGTTATCACCATCGGATTCAATATCAGACCTATGATGTCACTGAAATGCTCAAAGAGACGAGCAAAGATTACAAGCTGGATATAACGGTTGCAAACGGCTGGTACAAAGGAATATTTGGATTGGAATCCTCCCCCAACAACTATGGAGATAGAGTCGCATCCATTGCTTATGTGAGAGTGGAATATGCGGATGGGGGAATAGACGAGTTTGGAACCGACAGTAGTTGGTCTTGCTTTACGGGGCAGACCGTAACAAGCGAAATGTACCTAGGTGAGCATATCGACAAAACGATCAGCGAAACGGAATTGGGTAAGGTTGAGACGTATAGCTATCCCAAAACGGTGCTTATCGCACAGGAAAACGAGCAAGTTAAAATTACCAAGAGGTTTAAAGCGATAGAAAAAATAGTGACCCCAAAAGGCGAAACCGTTTTAGATTTTGGTCAAAATCTAACAGGCTTTATTAGCTGCGTATTGAAGCAGCCCAAAGGTACTAGAATAACCATCAAGCATGCTGAAGTGCTTGATAAAGAAGGTAATTTCTATACTGAGAACTTACGGGCTGCCAAGCCAGAAGATGTGTTTATTTGCAGTGGTGAGGAAGACGTATTCACACCTAAATTTACTTTTCACGGCTTTAGATATATAGCAATTGAGGGGCTAATCGATGCGTGGGGTATGAAAGACTTTACCGCATGTGCTTTACACACGGATATGGAGGAGACAGGAACATTTACCTGCTCAAATACCAAAGTTAATCGTCTTCAACAAAATATCGAGTGGGGACAAAGAAGCAATTTTCTGGATATTCCTACCGATTGCCCACAGCGTGATGAACGTTTGGGCTGGACAGGTGATGCCCAGGTGTTTGCTAGAACAGCCGCATTTAACTTTAACACAGCACTTTTCTTTACGAAGTGGCTGAAGGACCTGGCGGTGGAACAAACTCGCAAAAGCGGAGTGCCTTACGTTGTACCGAATATCCTGGGTGAGGCAGATGCAGCTACGGGTTGGGGAGATGCGGCGACGATTATTCCATGGACGATGTACCTGGTCTATGGGGATAAGCGTATCCTGGAGCACCAATATGAAAGTATGAAGAATTGGGTAGAGTACATCCATAGCAAGGCGCAAGGCCCTGAATTATGGCAGCAAGGGTTCCATTTTGGTGATTGGGTAGCACTGGATAAAGAGGAGGGTAGTGACCGAGTAGGTGCAACAGACGTATATTTTATTGCTTCTGCGTTTTATGCATATTCGACCTCGCTTCTAATGGAGACTGCTAAAGTCCTGAACAAGGAGGAAGATGCCACAAAGTATCGACAATTGTATCAGCGGATTATTGCAGACTTTAGGGATGAGTATATTACGAAGAAGGGTCGTCTGGTCAGTGAAACGCAAACAGGTTGTATTTTGACGCTAAACTTTGACCTTGCAGAAGAAAAAGACCGACCAAGAATTTTAAAAGCGTTGGTAGAAAATCTGAATCGTCATGATAATCATTTGGTTACAGGTTTTTTGGGAACACCATATTTATGCCAGACACTTACTGAAAATGGATACCATCAATTAGCAGGTGAGGTCTTTCTGAAGGAAGATTACCCTTCATGGCTTTATACAGTTAACATGGGCGCTACTACGATGTGGGAACGATGGAATTCCATTAACCCAGATAGGAATTTTGACGAATCCGGCATGAACTCATTTAATCACTACGCCTATGGAGCCATTGGAGACTGGATGTATCAAAAACTAGCAGGAATTCGTTTGATTGAGCCGGCCTATAAGCGCTTCATGATAAAGCCAGAACCGATTCATGGGATTACTTGGGTAGATGCCTCATTCACCTCGGTATATGGTATCATCAGGTCCAAATGGAGGTTTGAAAAAAATATCTTCTCCCTAGATATTGAAGTTCCAGTAAACACAGAAGCTGAAATTTGGTTAATCCATTCGGAGAAACCTGTTTTGGTTGGCTCAGGTAGCTATCATTTTGAGTTTGTTACTGGGCAATCAATTTAAATATATCATTAATCTTTCAGCTAAAATGGAGGGCGTGCTTTGGTAGCACGCCCTCCTGTTATATTACTTCTCCTCTGCTGTATTGCTTTGAAGGGAATCTAGTAAAATCTTTTTTGCTGTGGCCCCTTTATCGGTGTAGTCAAACATGGACATGCTTCCCCAACCTATGAAGTCAGGAGCCCAGTACCGTATGCCTGCCAGGCCATGTGTCTTACCCCATTCGATAACATCATGGTAAATAGCTGCTTGTCCTTCTTCTGTATGAGGATAGCCCTTGACTGTTTTTGACCATCCTGCAAATGGACCTTCCACTTTCCCTGAAGGATAGGAGAACTCGGCGATAAACACGGGGACGCCAACCTGCTTGTTAATAGCAGTAACTATTTTTTTATACATGACCATCTTGTCGATATATATCCCCGGTGCGCTGGGATAGAAGCTGATTCCAGCAACACTTAATGGGAATCCATTTTCCTTCAGCGTATTGAAACACGTGACTGCATTATGCACCGTAGACACGACAGTTGCAATATGCGTGGAAAATTTGACGTTGCTGGGGTTTATGCCTAACTCAGCATATGCGCTCTTGATCCCGTCAGCTACCGCTGCCATCTGTAATGCGTTGTACTTCCATACGTTGTTTTTAAGCCAGCTCGTCCCGAAAATAGGAAGCATATATCTCATTGACATCGGGAAGCTTTCCAGTTTTGGATTCACAGCTGTCTTCAATCCGAGGTTAACGCCTGCAAAGCCAAAATTGGCCTCGTTGCCAATGTTCCAATTCTCGACAGTGGCTCCTGTTTTCAGAATTTCTGCCGCTACAAATTTTCCGTAGGCTTTCAAAACAACATTCATTTCATCCAAAGTAAGTTCTTCCCAGGGTTTCCCATTTTGCAAAGCATAAATCTCTGGATATTCTTCAAAGTTCGGAGCTTGCTGCCGATCCATGTCCATATAGGTATAGGCACCCATGATTTCAGGATTCAGTGGAATGTTCAATTTTGCTGCCATCTTGGCCAGCTCCAGTCCTTGTTGCAACGTATGGTAATTTGCATTGGAGTCCTCCTCGCCATTCACAAGATTGTCCTTGGTGGGATAGCGTTTTGTGGCGATTCTTGCATACATTTCCGTTGCCCCTGCCGTAATATACATTTGTTCCAGTTCCTCACGGTTCTTAGCTGTCAACTTATCTGCAGAATAAGTATATGCATTATCAAAAGCGCTGCCTGAAAAAGGACTCACCGAAAGTGCCGTCCGAAATTTCTCCGAATTAGGTGCGGGTACGTAATTTTTATTTTCCACATAGATGGACAGGTTGCCTAAAATAACTCCACCTATAATAGCGATAACGACAACTATAGAGAGTATGATCTTGGTTCTTGTTTTAATTCGCTGTAGGAATGATTTTGCTTGCTTCAACATACATTTATGACCCCCATTTTATATTTTGGTTGCTGCGTATACCAGACAATATACAGATAAGTTATGAACTTTTTATTAACTCGTTTTGTAGGGTGTGAGTGTACTATATGTTGAGCTATGTACTACACAACTGTAATTCATAAAAAGTTTATATTTTACGTTATAATTAGGAATAACTTAAGGTGTAATCATGTCTAAGAAAAGAAAGGAATCTTTATGCTTAACATTTTGATCGTTGAAGATGATACGAAGCTGCAACATTTATTTAGCACTATTTTAAAGAAGAATAATTACAATCCTATAGTTGCGCCAGACGGTGAACAAGCGCTTGAACTCATGGAACACGAGCATATTGACTTGATTATATCTGATATTATGATGCCAAATATGGATGGCTATGAGTTTACCAAGCAGGTGCGAGAGTTTAATCCGGCTATCCCCATTTTTATGATCACGGCCAAAGATACCTTTGAAGATAAGAAACAGGGGTTTTTGAGTGGCATTGATGACTATATGGTCAAGCCTATTGATATTAATGAAATGCTTTTACGGATTCATGCTCTTTTAAGGCGCTCTAGGATTGCAACAGAGAAGAAAATTCATTTCGGCAATACCAACTTGTTATACGACAACTTGACAGTCGTTTATAATGGAAAAGAGCTTCAAATGTCTCAAAAGGAGTTTTATGTACTTTTTAAGCTGATGTCCTATCCTAATAAAACGTTTACTCGGCAAAATCTAATGGACGAAATCTGGGGGCTGGATAACATGTCAGATGAACGAACGGTGGATGTACATATTAACCGGATTAGAGACAAGCTAAAGGATAACCAGGATTTTAAAATTGTGACCGTACATGGATTAGGCTACAAGGTGGTGAAAAATGAAGAAAGTCAAAAAAAATAATCAAATCGGCTTATGGAATCGACTGGTATTTATTGTGTTTGGTATTTTAGTGTTCACTGGAATTATTGCCTATCTCATTGTATTCACTGTACTTAACCGGGATTTATTTTATTACCTGGAATTTAATTTTTCATTTTCGCTTATTTTAGCACTACTTCTTAGTTTAATTATTGGAACGGCTATAACCTATCAAGTAGGTAAGGAAATTCTGATCCCTATGATGAAGCTAAATCATGCTTCCAAGGAAATTGCAAGCGGCAACTTTCACGTGGAGGTCAATGTAAACACGCGTATTAGAGAAATTCAAGAAATTTTCCGAAACTTTAATCAAATGGCTAGTGAATTAAAAAGCATTGAAATGATGAGAAATGACTTTGTTACTAATATCTCACACGAATTCAAAACACCCTTAACTTCAATTGAAGGGTATGCCACCTTATTGCAGGACGAAGGACTGGCAGTTGAGGAACGTGAGCAGTATATCCAGATGATACTCGATAGTGCAAAGCAGCTTAGCACATTGTCGTCCAATATTTTGAGGCTGTCTAAGCTGGAGAATCAGGATAGAGTTACGGATAGAAAGCTGTATCGCCTGGATGAGCAGATCCGCTATGTTTTGCTTCAATATGAACAAGCGTGGTCAGAAAAGGAAATTGAATTAAAGCTGAACCTGCCTAAAACATCTATTTATCAAAACGAAAGCTTATTGACTCAGGTGTGGAGCAATCTGTTATCGAATGCCATTAAGTTTACTCCGGCAAATGGCAGCATTGAGATAACGATCACAAAGCTGGAGACAGAGGTCGCTGTGTCCATCAAGGATAGTGGTATGGGTATGACCCCGGAAGTGAAAAAGCATATTTTCGATAAATTCTATCAGGGTGACCACACCAGAGCGAAAGAAGGAAATGGTCTAGGACTTGCGTTGGTTAATCGTATTGTTTGCTTATGCAATGGACAAATCAATGTTTACAGTGAACCGGGCCAAGGAAGTGAGTTTAAAGTGAAGTTTTTAAGCGATTGAATCATAGTGTCGTACTGCTTGCTCATAATAATTCCTCAAGCTTGCTGGAAGTCTCGACGCTTTCAGCAAGCTTGAGGAATTATTTGTAGTCAGGTAGCCATACAGACTTTAGGATATCCGTGTGACTACTCAACATAATCTTTTAAGAAACAAGGCACAATTTAGACATCAGCAAAAAAATTAATTTCAGGAGCAAGTGGCTATGCTCCATAATTAAAAGGTTATTGGGCGACAGAATTCAGCAGTGGATAATTATTGCTTCCATATTCGGTACGGTCGCCTTCTATTGGTATTTTTATATCTCTCCGCTCCACGAAGGAGAAATACAGCAAGCAACAATTTAAGGGAATAGGCGAAGTTAGTGAAAACATTACCATATCAAACGACACTCAAGCTATGGTTTACGAACAAATTTTGGTTCATTATTTTTTTCGTCAATATTCTGGTCCCTTTATAGGACCTGTACGCAAACTGTATAATGCGTTGAAATCAAGTGAAATAGGGGACATAAGACGAAGATACGAGTTAAAGGATGAAGAATGGAATATCCTTGAACTCCTGCGGCCCGAAAAAACTTCGACAAGGATCGACGACAAAATGCTTATACGGTGCCTTTGGATCGCTCAAACAGGATCACGGTGATCCTACCATCGGATGCGTTTATCAACATGGAGCGGGTGTAAAAGGAGGCAGGACCGGCTAGCCATTGGACGCTCGGACGGAGGATTAACCACCAAAATTCATGCCTTGATGGCGCTGGGCTATCCACTGTGTTTTGAATTGACGCCAGGGCAAAGACCACGACTCCGTCACCGGATCGCGCCTACGATACCAACGCCATACAAGAGCTTTTACATAGGCGAGCGAACACTATGGTGATCCAAAGTAAACGCAATCGGCGGGTAAATCGCCCGATTGATTCTGAAACGTGCAAACACGACACTTAATCGAATGCTTTTTCAACCAGTTCAAATGCTATCTACGCCTAGCCATTCGCTATAAAAAACAGCGAACATGTTCATGGCTTTTTGGACGCTATTTTCGATTCGTTTATGGCTCAAATAGGTTTGCGTATAGGCCAGGCAAACAAACTCTTTACAGAGCATATCTCAGGAAATATTTCAAATCATTCAAGAGGAACACGCCTTTAGGAGATCGATACAACTCATTTCATGCTATCCCCTTATTTTGTAAGTTATTGTGCAGGTTGGAGTGAGGAAGAAGTAATCGCTAGTGCAGCAATGAAAAAATTGAACAAGTATTTTTGAAATATTTTCTTTTTGTCAGGTAAGAGTGTTTTCCAGACAGAAATTCTGATTATAAGCAAGTAATATACATGGGAATGACTTTAAGTATGAAGAAGTGACTTAATTTAAGAAGCAGAATTGGCAATGATTCTGCCATCCTTGTAGGAATGGGGATTAGAGTGCTATGAGAAGAATAGTAGTTAGTGGAAATACGTATTTGTGGAATTATAGAGCGGTTTACTGTAGATCCATGTCAACTATTATTTTTGAGAATAGAGATATAAAATTTATAATTCAGTTTCTACTAAAGATACAATTGCTGCTGGTGGCCCTTTGAATGAGAGATTACGGGTGATGAAAGAGGGTAAACAATATTCTATTAATCTTAGCCAACCTAAGTATGTTGCTGAAGTGTTGCAGTATATACTTGGTATGGAGTTAGATGTGACAGTGAAGAAAGTGCATGAACTAAATGATAATGGATTGTTGGTTAGTAAGTGGTATCAGGATGTGACTGGGCTTTTGATATAAGGATTAATACCAAGAAAAGTAAATTAGGAAATTGATTATACCTAGGAAGGACAGGACAAAGAGCGGGGGAATTTACCATCGTACAATAAAACTGCACAAAAAAATGAGCAGAGACAAATGAAAACGGTTCTGCTCATTACTTTCAACTAAACTGGTGCTTAGAATCTCATTTTTGCTTTTAGCTTAGAGTTCGAGGACTCCTTCTTTTGGACTTACACGGAAGGCTGCTGCTAGATCGGCTAACTTTTGATCCGTGATGCTCTGCTTCACTTCTCTTACGCCAATCAGGTTATAGATCGTAGCTGCTTTTTCAATGGTCTCTACTAATCCGAACGTAGCATCCATCATTGGGCCTGTGACAAATATTCCATGCTGTGGCCAGATGACTACACGAAATTCTTTCATTTTATCAGCAGTTGCGCGACCGATCTCGCTGCTGCCAGGTACCATCCAAGGGACTACTCCTATGCCATCCGGGAAGACAACGAGACATTCCGTGCACATCTCCCATAATGTTTTGGTTAATTTCAACTCGTCCAGATCATGTGTGAAGGTCATGGCGATTACATTGGTTGCGTGCGTGTGCAATACGATACGGTGCGTCGGATCCACTTTTAAGCGCTCGATATGACTCATGAAATGGGAGGCCAGCTCACTTGTTGGAACTGCTCCTTCTCTCAGACCCCAGAGAATTTCGACACTTTTACCATGCTCATTGACACGCAGCACCCCTAGATTAGCTTCCGGGTCCTTAATTACATTTCTGAAGTACTTGCCGGACCCGGTGACGATGAAATACTTACCAGCCAGTTCGGTTACTGGAAAGGTTAAGTCGATGGTGCGGAGGGATTCATGAATATTGATATATTTCTTGACCTCAGCTTCATCCAGCAAATAGCTGATATTCCCCCCGTTTAATTCATCCCAACCAAGAGACCACATAAGATGTGTAACCTCTGACATTTCCTGAATAAATGGTGCTTCTATATTACCAATGTATCTTTTTGAGTTCATTACTGCTGATGTCATGCTTGGCTCTCCTTTGATTACCTTATATTTTTTACCGTTGAGACATAATTCCTTGCTCATATTCCTTTACTTCTGTAAGCCATTGCTCACGTACTGGTGTATTTTGCACTGCACAGTAGTAATCCCAGATCGCACCGAAAGGATAAGATTTTAATTCTTCTACTAATGCTAACCGAGTCGTATAGTCCCCGGCGAGTTCGGTATCTTTCAGCTGAGACACGGGCTCGAGCATTGCGCGCAGCAAGGCTTTGATCGTATTGCGTGTACCGATCACCCAAGCGGCCACATGGTTGATACTGCCATCAAAGAAATCGAGACCAATATGGGTGCGCGGAAGCAAATCTCCACGGACCAGTTCACGGGCAATTTCAAGCAGTTCATCATCCAAGGTAACCACATGGTCGCTATCCCAACGTACAGGTCTGCTGACATGAAGCAGCAGCTTTTCACTGAACATTAGGATCGAGGAGATTTTATTTGAAATGACTTCAGTCGGATGGAAATGCCCAGCATCAAGGCACACGGCTTTGTTACGAGTCAAAGCATAACCCATATAAAATTCATGCGAGCCTACTACATAGCTTTCGGAGCCAATACCAAACAGTTTGCTCTCTACTGCATCGACGTTGTATTGTGGATCAATCTCCTCACTAAATACTTCATCCAACGATTCCATGAGACGCGTACGAGGGGAGAGCCGATCAACAGGGGTATCCTTATAACCATCTGGAACCCAGAAGTTGGTTACGCAAGTTTGTCCCAATTCACGTCCGAAGGATTCGGCAATTTTACGAGAAGCTTTACAGTGTTTAATCCAGAAGCTGCGGATACTCTGATCTGCATGGCTTAATGTGAATCCGTCTGCTGCCTTTGGATGAGAGAAGCAAGTCGGATTAAAATCAAGTCCCAGCCCTTGTTCTTTGGCCCATTCTACCCAACGAGCAAAGTGTCTTGGTTCCAGCTCATCCAAATCTACTTTTTCATCTGTATCGGCGTAGATGGCATGCAGATTGACTTTATGCTTACCGGGAATTAAAGATAATGCCTTTTCCAGATCTTTGCGCAATTCATCTGGGGTTCTGGCCCGTCCAGGATAGCTTCCAGTAACAGCGATTCCACCACTAAGCTCTTTATCTTTAAACAGAAATCCTTTGACATCATCTCCCTGCCAGCAGTGCAGAGATATTTTGATTTCGGACAATCTTTTTAATACTTCATCAACATTAATTCCAAGGTTCTCGTATAGCTTCTTGGCCTCGTTATAACTATTAATAATACTTGGGTCCATGTATTTAACCTCCTAAGTTTATCCAGCGGCTTATTGATTGTTTAGGTTATGCATCTTATGAATTCTATCCCATCGTTGAATTGCTTCCTGAAGTCCGTTTATTTTTCTTGGTTTATAAGATTTGATTTCGAAGGAATTGGCAATGATTTTTCTAACTTCATGAATGTTTGGAATATCTCTTGCTCTAATTAGTTGAACAGCAAGATTGCCAATGGCTGTAGCCTCTGTTGGGCCTGCTTGCACTTCCTTGCCTGTGATGTCAGCGGTTAGTTGGCACAGTAATACATTGTTGGCCCCGCCGCCTACAATTTGTACGACTTCAATCGTGCTACCTATGATTTCTTCCAGTTCTATAAGATAGGAACGGTAAGAGAGAGCCAAACTATCAAATATGCAACGCGCTATTTCACCTATAGAATGAGGTATTGGCTGCCCGCTATCCAGACATGAACTGCGGATTTCACCAGCCATATTATAAGGGTTTAAGAATCTAGCGTCATTGCAAGGAATCAGGCTGCGAAAGCCTTGAGCATCAGTGGCAAGCTCAGCCAATTCGGCAAAGCTATAGCTGTCTCTGGTCTGTCTCCGCACTTCTTGAATCATCCAAAGACCCATGATGTTCTTCAAAAAACGATAGGTTCCGAAAGCGCCCCATTCATTAGTATAATTTGCCTGCATGGCAGCTTGGCTGTTGATCGGATGATCCAGCTCTACTCCAAGCAATGACCAAGTTCCACTGCTTATGTAGGCTGCAGTTCGTTCGCTTTGAGAAGGAACACCAAGTACAGCAGAGGCCGTATCATGAGTTGCGACACAGATTAGCAGGCATTCTGGCAAATCATATTCTTTCACCAAGTCTTCGTTGACGAAGCCAAGCACCTCACTCGGTTCCACCAGTTCAGCGAATTGTTCTCTTTTGAGTTGCAGCAAATGTAATAGATCATCATCGAATTCACGTGTTCTTAGATTTAGCAGTTGGGTCGTCGAGACATTGGTTACCTCGTTCATTTTTCGGCCGGACAATCGGTAATAAAGATAATCCGGAACCATCAGGATTTTATCAGCTTGAGCCAGTTCCTCAGATTGATGTGCATAAAGCTGATTCAGCGTATTAAAGGATAGCTGCTGGATTCCTGTTTTGGCATAGATTTCAGAAGGCGACATTAGTTTGTTAATTTCCTCGATGATATGGTCTGTTCGAGGATCACGATAAGAATATACTTCCTGTATACGATTACCATTGGCGTCCAAAAGCACGTAATCTACAGCCCAGGTGTCGATTCCTAATGTGCATTTACGAATCCCACTCCGCTTGGCCTTCTTTAAGCCGACAATAATCTGTTCAAGCAAATAGTCTATATCCCAAAAGTAAGCGCCGCTGCGCTCCGTAAAGCCGTTTTGAAATCTGTGGATTTCTTCCAGAATGAGTTTGCCTTCCTTCAATTTTCCCAGTACGAGCCGTCCGCTTGAGGCACCAATATCAACGGCAATATGATCAATCATTAGGAGTCTCCTTACCTTGAGGTGTGATGAACGAAAGATATTTCATGAAGCACTACAAAATTTTCTTGAACATATCGATAACTTCCTGTTTGGTCGGAATAAATGGATTACCGGGTGCACAAGCGTCTTTCATAGAGTTTTCAGCAAGCAGGTCCAGATCTACATTCTTCACGCCAAGCTCGGAAAGCGTGGAGGGGATGCCTACTTCATTGGAAAGGGCCTCGATCGACTCAATTACAAATGCTGCACATTCTTCATTACTTTTACCCTCAACTTGAAGCCCGATGACCTTCGCGATTTTTCTAAACTTTTCAGGAACGTGCTTGGCATTCTCTTTTTCAACGATCGGCAACAGCATCGCATTACATACACCGTGTGGTAAATCATACACACCACCGAGTTGATGAGCCATCGCATGGACATATCCCAGTCCCGCATTGTTGAAAGCAAGGCCGCCCAAGAATATGGCATATACCATCTGCTCTCGTGCTTCAAGATCATGACCGTTCTTTACAGTGCGGGCCAAATTAGCAAAAATCAATTCAACGGCAGCAAGTGCAGTTGCATCTGTCACCGGATATGCATTAGGAGTTACTAATGCTTCGATAGCATGTGTCAATGCATCCATTCCTGTTGCTGCTGTTAGTGCAGCCGGTTTGTCTACCATCAATTCTGGATCATTCACAGAGATGGTAGCAAGACTGTTTTTGTCTACCATAACCATTTTTACTTTGCGTTCTTCATCCGTGATTACGTAGTTGATGGTTACCTCCGCTGATGTGCCCGCAGTAGTGTTGACCGCGATGATCGGAAGGGACTTATGTTTGCTCTTGTGCACACCTTCGTATTCTTTGATATGGCCGCCATTTGTGGCAATAATGCCTATCCCCTTGGCCGTATCCTGAGGTGACCCTCCTCCAAGGGAGATCAGATAGTCGCAGTTGTTCTCCTTTAGAAAAGCAACTCCATCATGGACATTTTTACAGGTAGGATTAGGTTTCACGTCATCATAGACTACGTAATTAATCCCTGCTTTGTCCAATACAGCCTTGAGCTTACCTCCAATACCGCTTTTCATCAAAAATTTATCAGTAACGATCAATGCCTTCTCAAGTTTCAGCTCATGGATGTATTCCCCAATTTTCCTGAGGCATCCTTTTCCCATGATGTTAATGGAGGGAACATAATACACATGAGTAGCCATAATTTTAAACAGCCTCCTTTAGTTTTGTTTTACAACTTCATACTATGTACAATAATCTGTGAAGTCAACAATTAAAATTTTGTTTGTGTTGTTTTGCGTTTAAAAATGTTTGTTTTTAGACAAAAGTAAAGATTATTTTTTTTTCTGACTTGTCTTTGTGTGGAGGTTACAGTAAAATCCATCTATATTATGTTCAGATCTGTATTGGGAAAGGAGCAAGTGGATGTTACCAGGTGAAAGACGAAACATCATTATTGATTTGGCTCTTCAAGATAAGCGAGTACTCGTGTCCGACTTAAGCAGGGAATTCGGGGTAACAGAGGAGACGATCCGTCGAGACTTGGAGAAGCTTGAGAAAGAAGGCATACTTACTCGTACTTATGGTGGAGCAGTCATTAGTAGACATACCAGTGAAGATTTGCCGTTTAATACCCGCAATTCGCTAAATACAGATATGAAGCATAGTATTGCATTGAAGGCATTTGATCTTATTAGTGATGGAGACACCTTAATGGTCGATGCAAGCTCTACAACTTTTGAACTGGTAAAATTATTGAGTAACAAAAGAAATTTGACGATTATTACGAACTCTGTCCATCTACTACATAAATTTTCGACTACAGCCTTGAACATTATTTCCTCGGGGGGCTCTCTGCGACATCGTTCCCATTCTTTAGTTGGAGCAGTCGCTTGCAATACCATTGAGAGATATCACGTTGATACTGTAATAATCAGTTGTAAGGGGATTGATCTGAAGAACGGAATTACAGATTCCAATGAACCTGAATCTGACTTGAAAAGATGCATGTTACGGCAAGCAAGCCAGATAATATTATTAGCAGATCACACCAAATTTGACAATACTGCATTTATTAGATTATCAGAGATATACCAGATTGATGTATTAGTCACGGACTGTATGCCCTCTGAAGTGTGGATGAATTTCTTTAAAGAAAACAGTGTTGAAGTTATTTACTAAGGCGTGATTAATCATTGGCTTGAATCAGGTGGGCAAAAAAGTACTGAAACAATTGCAGATACTATTATTTCCTTTGGCCATCACAACACTTTTAAATAGAGTTTAGCATTACTGATTAGGAACATTTACCTCATAATGTGGAGTGCTAAGAAAGACAAGAAGAATTTTGAGATTGTTGGTATTATTTAATTTCTATTTCGTATCAAGTAATGTTTTCATTAATCTAGGGTCTCAACACGATTTTCTTTTCAGTAAAGAACAAGTTTGCTTATTGAAGTATAATTCTGCGTACTTCCATCTATAATTAGCCATACTAAGTTGGAGAGATTAAACGTAATCATATTTTTATGGCATCCTCAAATTTTGTTTTGTGAAAGGGGGGCAGAATGCAATTTATTATAACTGACCAGATGCTTTAATAATTTATAGATGGGATTCATATAAAGCTGAAGGTGTGCTCGAAGCAAAAATTATTGTACAGTTGACAGCCTAGCGTTATACTATAATTATCGGAAAATACACATTATGGTATATAAACTAAAACTATATCTAGCCTGTTCCTGTGACCAAAGTTGGAAAGTTAGAGGCTCCTGGGAAGGGCACGGTTCTAAATTGATGCGTAGTGTATTCTAACAACAAATTTGCTTTAAAGGTACAATTTCTTGTCCTTATTCTGACACAATGATTACTTAATAGGAAATGACTATTATTTTTTCTAAGAATACATTGTAGAAAAGGAAGTTGATTCTTGGCGTCTCAGGCCCTGCGGCATAAAAGTAACGGACACCGTGCTGTCACTTCCTTTTTTATTATTATGATCTAATTACCAGAATGAATATAGAGAAGGCGTATGATTCCTAAAGAAATGTGTTGTAGAGGCGTTAAAGTAGTAGAACGAAATTAACCGAAATATGAAGCGGTTCCGCCCGCTACGAATTCCTGGTGAGGATGAAGTTCAGGCGGCACCCATATGGGAGGATATACGAATGATCCGTAAAGCTTCTATAATGAAGGTGTTCAAGGACTGCCATGAAGAATACCGCAGAAGACATGACGAGCTATGGCCTGAAATGAGGGAAATGCTGCAAGAGCATGGTGTAGTCAGCTATTCTATTTTTCTCGATGAAGAGAATGATCTGCTATTCGCTTATTTAGAAATCGAAGACGAGGAACGCTGGGCGAAGTCGGCAGATACATCGGTATGCCGTAAATGGTGGGAATACATGAAGGACATAATGGAGACGAACGAAGATAACAGCCCTGTAAGTCGGGAGTTAAAGAACGTTTTTTATCTGAAAGCATAACTATTTTGCTACGAGTATTTTCACCGCTATAAGGTACAGGTTAAAATAGCACAGATATTTAATACCTATTCAGGTGGATTAAGGTGTGATGACGGAAGGGCAATTTCTAATTTCGTCAACCAAGCTTTACATGATAAAGATATTACGATTTATGGAGACGGTACCCAGACCCGCTCCTTTTGCTATATAGATGATTCGATCCATGCGCTTCAGCTGATGATGGAAAAAAAAGAGGCTACCGGAGAGATTGTTAATATCGGTAATCCTGTGGAGCATACCATTCTTTATATCGCTCAATTGGTCAAGAAATTAACACGATCCAATAGCATAATTACGTTTCAGCCACTTACCCAAGATGATCCTAAAATGAGGTGTCCAAAGATTGATAAAGCGATCAGTATTCTAGGCTGGTAGATTCATAGTGAGTTAATATCAGTTTCAAAAATTCTCGGAACGGATTTGCAATACAAAATGCTGTCGAATATACTAAAAAACGATAGTTTGACTATCATTTTTTTTAAAAAAATATTGGGTGAATGAGGTGAGCTTATAAGGTTAGCCAACAAAGTACAATTATTACCGGCGCGGCTGGCGGCATGGGGAAATCAGATGCGTTGCTGTTTGCCAAAGAAGGCGCTAAGGTCGTCATTGCGGACCTGCAGGAGGACAAGCTCCGAGGGATTGTTCGCGAGATTGTCGAAAGCGGGGGCGAAGCTATCGCTTTAAAGCAACAACGTAGCTTCAGAAGAAGGTTGGGTTCGCATTGTAGACGAGACAGTTACGAAGTTCGGTAAGGTCGACATTTTAGTCAACAATGCAGGGGTTTCCAACGCAAATGTTTCTGGTATCTGACGATGCGCAATTTGTTACAGGACAAACCATTGGCGTTGATGGCGGAACTACTATGCTGTCTTAATAGGCGTGAGGAAAAAACTCAATTTTACTTCATCGGGTTAGCTAGTATGAATACTGGCTGGCCCTTTTTGCATGAATTGCAGCAGAGAAGTCCTTGGGAAGGACCTCGAGCGATCAATACACCATCAGACAAATGAGATCGATTAGCAGCTCGGTGGCATAAAAATGATCTCAAAGGGTGGAAATACACTGTCCTGTTTAATGTGTGCTCACATCGGTCCTCATAGTTTGGGAATCCGCGATATTCTAAAGCCAATCTAAAGCCCAAAGGCGATGTTTAAGCCCTTAATTGGTCGAGGAACAATTTCTTCAGGATTTTGAACTGTTCTACGTCTTCTACCTGGGTATGGAATGCGGCAATGCCATTCAGCATAGCCATTTTCTTGGAAAAATTCCCAAAAACGTTCATCATGGTAATGATGGTATCGGCAGTCATATTGTCCGTTCTTACAGAGCCGTCTTGCTCCCCAAGTAGAGCAAGCTCACTGAAAAGCGCAATCAGTTTGTTGTACTGTGCCTGGTAGATTTCTATATCTTCCAGAGGTTCTTTTGACATAGCAACGTAACATTCAAATGCTTCAATAAGTTTAGAGTTTTGTTGATGCTCTGTGTTCTGAAAAAAGATGAGTGCACCAAAGATTCTATCCAGCTTGTCGTAACAGTTGCCTGGGCCCCTGACAATTTCCGATAACACTTCAAATTCGGATTGAACAATATTGGAAGCCACGGACACGATTAATTGCTCCTTTTTAGGGAAATAACGGAAGATGGTAGCTACGCCCAAACTCGCCTCCTGGGCAATCTCCTGCATCGTGGCTTGTTCAAACCCTTTATTGGTAAAAACGATCTGGGCTGCTTTAATAATATTGCTGCGCCGCTTGATTCTCAGATTGCTGCGCTCATGTTCAAGTCTTTGACTAGGTTGAATGAGGAAGACCTCCTTACAGGATTCAGCTTCAATTATGCTAGCAAAGTTACCTCTAGCTTGTCAATGAACAGGCCCATATTAAACATAGCGAAGCATATGGATTAACTTTTACTTGGTTCACAAAATAAAGTTGAGCTAAAGCAATTTGCGAAGCTTTTCGGATCTAAGTGTCTCTTCAATATGGAAGTGTTCTGCGTTGCCATAACTTAGGGTAGAGTTGCAGCCTCATGTCCAGAATGATATTATTGCTATTATAATGATAGTGACAATATCATTTTTCTTTTTAAATATATTAAATTACTGGAGGATGAGCACAATGACCTACAATGAAAATATCAAAATTGGTGATCTATTAAACAATGATGAGGCAGTCGCTGTACTGCAAAAACATTTACCTGAGTTTGTAAATGAACCAACATTTAAGATGGCCTCTAATTTCACTTTGGATCAGCTGGTTGCCCTTCCACAAGTGAACATTCCCCTATCTACACTTGAAGCACTTAAGAATGATTTGGCTCCAATTGTGATTGTAGCAGAAGAAACTCCACAAACCCACGCTGCTCCTTCTTCCAGAAAAAACGCTGCTTCACTTGAGGGTAAAGTCATAACCATCACAGGTGCAGGAAGCGGGATTGGACGGGCAAGCGCAGTGCTGATGGCAGCAAGAAGAGCTAAGCTGGTGCTGGTTGACTTCAATGCTGCTACAGGAGAAGAAACGCTAAAGCTTGTTCGTGAAAACGGCGGGGAGGCCATTTTTGTTCAAGCTGATGTATCCAGAAGTGAGGATGTTCAGAATTATATACAGAAAGCAATTGAAACATATGGAAAAATTGATGTGGCATTTAACAACGCTGGTATTTTGCAAAAATTTCAACCCTTCCATGAAATCTCAGAAGAAGAATTTTCACGTGTGATTGATGTTAATCTGAAAGGAATATTCTTAGGAATGAAATATGCCCTGCAAGTGATGGATAAACAAGGCTACGGTCATATCATCAATACCGCATCCACAACCGCAATCCGTGCCGAGCACAGTTTGGCTGCCTACACTGCAAGTAAGCATGGAGTTGCAGGATTAACAAAAGCGGCTGCAATTGAGTATGTGAGAAAAGGAATTCGCATAAATGCCATCTGTCCTGGTGGAGTGGCTACAACCCTAACAGCGGCTGTTCCTCAATCACTGCAAGAAAGTGGTTATGTACCAGAAGAATTCCCGAACATGCGGATCGGCCGTTATGCAGAGCCTGAAGAGCTGGCTGAATTGGTTGCTTTCTTGGCCTCGGATGGTTCGAGTTATATGACGGGGTCCATAATTGTGGCCGACGGCGGTCTTACGCTCTGATTTGAGATAGCAACAAAGAAGATAGACGTCACATGTTTCACGCTTGAGTGAGTATATGTTGGTTATAAGGCTTCAGCAGAGGCACATCGCAGGAAACGATGTGCCTCTGCTTTTTTATTTTTTTGACAGTCAATATCTATTTTTTTGACATGGTGAAAATTGAGCAAATGAGTTAAAAATAATATTGTAAGCGCTAACAATATATTGGAATACGCTAGTAGCAAGGTGGATTTAAAATGCAAAACTATTAACAAGAACAACTGGGAGGGGGAATCATTTGAAAAAGACAAGCATTTAATATTCACTCGTTAATGTTCAATTCATCGTATTGGTCAGATACAGTGTTTTTTGTTTTTCCTTTCAATATTGAATCTTTTCATAAATCAGGAGGGAAATAAAATGAAAAAAATGTTAATTTTCACTTTGATGACCGTCTTTTTACTAACGGGATTTGACTCCACAACATACGCTCAGCCTGCTAAATCAAAGTCACAAGGAAGTAATGATTTTAGAATGGCACTTTCTCTTGGTCAAGGAGTATCGGGTACATTGAATCAAGGATATAAATTCAAGTATGGAAACCAGATTGTTAGAACACCTAATGAACTGCAGAAATTATATAGGCAGCTAGGTTCTAATGAAATGTTTGTTCGTATTAATACCAAGAGATATAACGATGGAGACGTTTCAATCGACCCGGAGCACGCTGAACTGCTGTCTCTGGAGTCTGGACTGAAGGTATGTAAAATTGCAAAAGAACTGAATCTAAAAGTGAATCCAGAAATAATGGTAGCTTACACTTATATGGATTCATTTTCCCAACAGGCACCTAACTTTAAAGACTATCCTGAAATTATCAAACCCGATAAACCCTGGAATGAATATAGCTTGGAAGAAATGAAAGATGTGTTGTATCAATACGGAGAGCTAGTGGCTAAAGAAGTAGTAGAGTCGGGGTGTGAGGTTGAATTCTGGAATATAGGTAACGAGGCCAACTTTGGTTTTGGTGGAGTGAATGTGGGACTCAAAACAGCTGTAAACCCTTTGTTAAAAAACAAAACCCTACAAGATATGTTCATATCCCCCTCTTTTGGAACTACATGGTTAAAAGAAAATGTTTGGAACTATAACGGGGAAATGATGTCTGCTTTAGCTAATGGAATAAAGAAAGTAGACCCAGATGCGAAATTTTCCACGCACATAACAACGTCTATGGCCGATACAACTTTTATGACCTCTTACTTTAAAACATTAGCGGAAAACGGTTACAAAGTAGATCAAGCTGGAATTAGTTTTTACCCAACCTCAATGAGTCACTTTGCAGATCCAGTGAATTATGTAAAAAATATGATCACTGAAACTTACAATGAATTAAATATTCCAATTTTTGTGGCTGAATTTGCATATCCTTCCGAAGCAATGACCAGCGGCCCTTTTGCTGATTGGGATACTCCAATACCTGGATATGAGATTACAGAAGAAGATCAGGCTCGTTTCACTATAGATTTTATTAAGTGGGGTAGAGAAAATGGAGTAAGTGGGATACGCCCATGGGCTCCAGATCTAAGTATTAATCATTGGGCACCCATGTCTTTATTCAAAATGGACTCAGATGGATCAACTTTATCCGCAAAGCCAATTCTATATGAATTTAAAAAGTACTTTAAAAATAGCTAACAAATGAATTTTTTAATTCAAAAAGGCGTTAAGTATACTAAAAAAATGATTGTACGTATGCTGACCAAGGCGACGGCGGTTATTCCACGAAATAATAACTCACTACTTGCGCCAAAAAAGAGCTCATTTGAGAAAATGAGTTCAGAGTGTCGAGAAAGTCCAACGGACTTTCCGGCACTTTATTTTTTATTTGGGGAAACTCAACTTTTAAAACAAAAATCGATTTAAAACGATCTGAGGACCCATTTTTATTTGATCAAAGTGGCCATTTTAAACCTGATTAAAAAACAGGGGGTTTCTCGACAGCCTGAGCTCATTTGAGAAAATGAGTTCTTTTTTGTTATGAGATACCTTATGGCATATTAAATGCAAAAGAAGGCTTCTTTTGTTCTTACATTATTTCCAGCGTATGTGGATTTTCACGATATTTTCTTGGCGTCACACCAGTCATTTTTTTGAACATTTTCGTGAAGTAGCTTTGATCTGTGAAACTGAGCAATTCCCCGATTTCCGTGATCGGCCTATCCGTGAAGGCTAGCAGATTTTTGGCTTCATCGATCCGGGCTTGTTGAATATATTCGCTTACAGAAACGCCAACTTCTTTTTTGAACAAAATGGAAAGATAACCGGGGCTTAATTTAACGTAATTCGCAATTTGCTCATGGTTGATTTTACTGTACAGGTGGTTATGGATAAAATTTTGGCACATGGTAATCGTCTTTGAATATCGACGTTCCTTTGCTTGCCGAACCTTTTGTGTAAATGTTAACAGAGCTTCCACAAGAAATTGGTCAATCTCCTCCGATTTATTCATTTCCTCAAGCCGTTGGATGAAAAGGTCGCTGAGGCTAAACGCTTGCTCTGACAGAACCCCCCCTTCAATGGAGGAACGAGTAGCCAGTGTAATGGAGGTGATTGCAAGATTTTTTTTGGATCGGATAAAGCTAGATTTAGATAGTACCCCGACCTTATCGCCAAAATCATTGCCGAAGTTTTTGAAATCCTCAATGCGACCTTCTCTAATAATATTGAATAGTTTTTTCTCCAGTAATGGGTCTTGGTGAAAATCACTGGTTTGGCGTGTTTTGGCTGTTTCGGCTTCCGTATGAAACTTTAAATTTGAGCTCAAAGCCGTATTTATTTCATTAATGATCTCTTTTGGCGAAATCATTTTTTGCGTAACCATGTGAAAAACCAGGGTGCAAATCTCCAACAGTGTATCACGTGGAATTACAGGGACGGTATGGTAATAGTTTAGAATCTGTTCTCGTTGGGCGCCAAAATGTAGATCGTTGATTATCCCCAAAATTTTTGAGTCCGGAAGCGCAGATGAAATAGAAGGTCCAAGTAATAGTGTACCTTGAAAGTGGCCTCCTTGATGTAAACTAATCAGAATGTAGTTTTCCAAATAGAAACTTTTCTGAAGGATGGGGAGCTCACAAGGCTTCGTGGGATCAAAGTTTAATACCTCAAATAAGTTTTGTCTCTTATTTCGGTAGAAAGGGTTTAAACTGCGATTTGGGGTATATTCCCATGGGATATCACCTGTTATATTTACAAAAAAAGTTGATAATTGGAAAATAAAGGACATTCGTTTACTGATGAAAGAAAGAAAATCCTGGGAAATATCCATTTAGCAATCTCCTTTCTACAAAATTTAAGCTGGAGTCAATTATATAGAAAAAATTCAAAGTACGGCAAGAGTTAAAGATGATTTAGAAGAATTGAAGCGGCTTTACTTCTTCCCTAGATTGTTAATATTAAAATTTGTATTGTAAGCGCTTAATTTAATTCAATAATTAAAATACCATATACAAAATTAAAATACCATAATGTTTTCAAGAAATCCCTTACAATTTAACTTGCCTATACTATGCAAGTGAAGGGAGTCGGAAGAAACAGTGCATAACAATATTGATGAATTGATACGCGAGCTGACGCTAGAGGAGAAAGCAAGCTTGTGCTCGGGTAAAGATTTTTGGAATACACAGGATATCAAGCGATTAGGTATACCCTCTATTATGATGACGGATGGACCACACGGAGTCAGAAAGCAGGAAGGTAATTTTGACCATCTCGGTTTAAACAAAAGCGTGCCCTCTACCTGTTTCCCTACAGCCGCCGGTGTGGCTTGCTCATGGAATGAGGAACTGATTGCAGAAATGGGAGCGGCGATTGGTGAGGAATGCCAGGCAGAAGATGTTTCCATCTTGCTTGGGCCTGGAGCAAATATCAAACGTTCACCTTTGTGTGGAAGAAATTTCGAATATTATTCGGAGGACCCGTATTTGTCGGGAAAAATGGCCTCAAGCTTCATCAAGGGGGTTCAGAGCCAAGGTGTTGGTACATCGCTGAAGCATTTTGCTGCCAACAATCAGGAATACCGGAGAATGTCTATTAATGCGGTTGTGGATGAAAGAACTTTAAGGGAGATTTATTTGGCCAGCTTCGAGGAAGCTGTCTTAGAGGCTGAACCTTGGACCGTTATGTCTGCCTATAACAGATTGAACGGCGAATTTTGCTCCCAGAACAAAACCTTGTTGACTGATATTTTGAAGGAAGAATGGGGATTCGAGGGAGCAGTTATCTCCGACTGGGGGGGAGCGATTGAAAGAGACGCAGATCTAGCAGCTGGCCTGGAGATCGAAATGCCTTCCAGTGGGGGACGTGGAGCCGCCAAAATTGTGGAGGCTGTGAAATCCGGCCAAATCCCGGAAGAGATGCTTGATCAGGCGGTAAGGCGCATACTCAAATTGGTATTCAAAGCAGCGGAGAACAAGAAAGCCGGAGTCGTCTATGATCCAGAGAAACACCATGAGCTGGCTAGGATGACAGCAAGAGAATCCATGGTGCTTCTGAAAAATGAAGATCACATGCTCCCGCTTAAACCAGGAACAACTTTGGCGGTGATTGGAGGCTTTGCGAAGCAGGCAAGATATCAAGGGGCGGGCAGTTCTTTTATTCAAACAACCAAGCTGGATGTCATCTATGATGAACTGAAAAAGCTGGCGGGAGATGACGCTAACCTGCTTTATGCCGACGGATATGCTATGAACTATGATGAAATCAATGAGGCATTGATCCACGAAGCGGTGGAACAGGCTAAGCAAGCCGAAGTAGCCGTAATTTTTGCAGGGCTTCCAGCGAGACACGAATCCGAAGGCTTTGATCGGAAACATCTTAAGCTGCCAGCAAATCATCAAGCCGTGATCGAAGCCGTGGCTAAAGTGAATGCGAATACCATTGTGGTGTTAAGTAATGGATCTCCAGTTGAGATGCCGTGGCTAAACCAGGTGAAAGCGGTATTAGAAGGGTATCTCGGTGGTCAGGCAACCGGAGGAGCTGTTGCCGATTTGCTGTTTGGTGTCGTCAGTCCTAGCGGTAAACTGGCAGAAACCTTCCCGCGGAAGCTGGCACATAATCCTTCCTATTTGAATTTCCCGGGAGATGAACATGAGGTTCATTACAAAGAAGGGATTTTCGTCGGTTACAGGCATTATGATACAAGGGATGTGGAGCCTTTATTCCCGTTTGGATACGGACTTAGCTACAGTACTTTTGAGTACAGCCAATTACGAGTTGACCAAAGGCACATCAAGGATCATGAGACGCTAAACGTAAGTGTGGCGGTGAAAAATACAGGGTCCATGGCCGGGAAAGAAATTGTTCAGCTTTATGTAAGAGATATGGAGAGTACGGTCATTCGACCAGAGAAGGAGCTTAAGGGCTTTAGAAAGGTGTTCCTTCTTCCGGGAGAGACGCAAACGGTTACTTTCCAGTTGGATAAAAGATCGTTTGCTTATTACAACGTCCAGTTAAAGGATTGGCATGTAGAGACAGGTGCCTTTGAAATTCTGATCGGCAAATCCTCCAGAGAGATTGTGCTTCGAGAAAGCATAGAGGTGGAATCTACTGTTCCACTCCCGAAAATCATCACGAGAGATTCAACGTTTGGCGATTTGATGGAGCATCCTGCCGGGGCAGAGCTTGTTAAATCCATGCTGGCTGCATCAGCTCCTTCAGAGGAGGGAGATGGCGCCAAAATGCTGGGTATGAATGTGAATGAAGTGATGAAAGCTACTCATCTTCGCACCGCCGTAGCGATGAGTAACGGAGTCTTTACGGAAGAGGCTCTAGAAAGTATTTTGCAGGCAGTTAACGGCGCAAACTGATGTAAATCCAAACGAAAGGGAGTACTGCATTAATGAAAATTGTTGATTTGCGGACGGAATATCGTAAAAATCCGGTTGGGCTGGATGTAAGGAAGCCGCGTTTTTCCTGGAAGCTGGTCTCTGAGGAACAAAATGTACAACAAACGGCCTATCGGATTCAAGTTACGACGGATGGGAATAGCATTTGGGATACAGGTAAGCTGGAAAGCGATACATCAATCCATGTAGAATATGCCGGGCTGGATCTTGCTGCTTCAACCAGATATCGGGTTCAGGTAGAGGTATGGGATAACAAGGAGAAACATGCAACTGTGCAGGGAAGCTTTGAGACAGGATTACTGAACGGAACGAATTTCAAGGCGGAATGGATTACCCATCGTTTTCCCGCGGAAGAAACCGCTTGTCCTGTCTTCTTAAAAGAGTTTGCTGTGAGCAAAACCGTACGCACGGCGCGTATTTACGCAACGGCCCTTGGTGTCTACGAAATCAGGCTGAACGGGGTGAAGGTGGGCGACACGTATTTTGCGCCAGGTTGGACTAATTATAGAAAACGCCTGCAGTATCAAACCTATGACACTGATGGGATGCTGCATGAACAAAATCGTTTGGAAATAATCGTGGCGAACGGTTGGTATAAAGGCATTTTTGGTTTTACTTGTACGCCTAATCATTATGGGGACCGCGTAGCCGCTTTGGCGGAACTGCATATCACTTACACGGATGGAACCGCTGAGATCATCTCAACGGATACAAGCTGGAAGGTAGCAACGGGGAGTATTCGCAGCAGTGAGATTTATATGGGTGAAACTATTGATTCCTGTTATCCTCAGCCAGAGCTGGAGCCAGTGGAACGCTTTTCATTTGACAACAACCGCATCATCGCTCAGGAGAGTGAGCCTGTTCGGATTACCGAAAGACTTGCCGCCAAAGCGCTGATTACGACACCAGCAGGAGAGCAAGTGCTGGACTTTGAACAAATCCTGACCGGGTTTGTGGAAATGAAGGTAAAAGGGAAGGTCGGACAAAAAATTACAATCAGGCATGCAGAGGTGCTAGATAAGGAAGGGAACTTCTACCCGGACACGCTTCGTCAAGCCATTTCGATCGATCATTTTATTTGTAACGGTGAGGAACAGGTCTTCATGCCGCACTTTACTTTCCATGGGTTCCGGTATATCTGTGTGGAAGGGCTGGAAGATATTCGTCTGGAAAACTTCACAGCATGCGTGCTTCACACGAATATGGCTATGACGGGAAGCTTCACTACATCCAACGCTTTGGTAAACCAGCTTCAAAGCAATATTCAATGGAGCCAAAGAGGTAATTTTCTTGATATTCCAACTGATTGTCCGCAAAGAGATGAACGGCTGGGCTGGACGGGAGACGCTCAGGTTTTTGCCCGAACCGCCGCTTACAACATGGATGTCGCACTGTTCTTCAGCAAATGGCTGCATGACCTTGCTTCAGAGCAAACGCCGGAATATGGGGTTCCTCATGTCGTTCCGAATATTTTAGGGGATCAGGATGGAGCGGCTGCCTGGAGTGACGCGGCAGTTATTATCCCTTGGGTGCTTTATGAAACCTATGGTGACGTTCGAGTCCTGAAGGAGCAATACGAGAGCATGAAGGGGTGGGTCGATTATATTACTTTACGCTGCGGACGCAACGGATTATGGCAGTCGGGTTATCAATATGGAGATTGGCTTGCGCTGGATAAGGAGGAAAGCGCCGATCGGACAGGGGCGACAGATCAGTATCTGATAGCCAATGCGTATTATGCATATTCCACCCGTCTTTTATGCCAAGCAGCAAAGGTTCTAGGCAAGAAGGAAGACGTTCAGAATTATGATCAACTTTATAACCATATTAAAGAGAATTTCAACCGGGAATATATTACGGCGACTGGCAGAATGGTCAGTGAAACGCAGACAGCTTGCGTTCTGGCTTTATATTTTGATTTGGCGGATGAGCAATACCGCGAGCGTATTCTGGAAGCGCTCAAAACCAACATTGCCAATCACAGAAATCATTTGTCCACCGGTTTCGTAGGAACTCCTTATTTGTGCCATGCATTGACAGAAAATCAACTTCATGATCTGGCGGGGATACTTCTTCTAAAAGAAGATTATCCGTCCTGGTTATATGCCGTAAAGAAAGGGGCCACAACCATTTGGGAGCGTTGGAACTCCATTTTGCCTAACGGCGATTTTGATGTCTCCGGCATGAACTCCTTAAACCATTACGCTTACGGATCAATAGGGGAATGGTTGTACCGCAGGCTGGCGGGTATCAATCCACTGGAGCCGGGATACAAAAAGATTCTGATCAAGCCACAATTTATTGCCGGAATCACTTTTGTTGAAGCAGAGCTTGATTCCGTTTACGGACGGATTGTGAGCAAATGGTCCTGTCAAAATAATATGATTCGCATTGAAGTGGAGATACCGGCTAATACCACCGCTATTTTGGAGCTGCCTGAACGGGAACTGCCAGTTGAAGTGGGTTCCGGAAGCTATAGCTACGAATATGAGACGGAGACGAGCCTGGAGCAAGAACGCTTCTCTACTGATTCCACGTTGGGCGAGATTATGGATGAGCCGGTCGCAGTGGAAATGCTGAATCAATATGCACCGGAAATGCTAAATCATCCGATGATTCAGTTTGCCCGACAGCTTTCAGTTAGTGAGGTGTTAGGTAAAGCACCTGAAGAAATGAAGGATTTATTTAATATGGTTATTCATACTCTTAACCGGAGTTGCTAGATTCGGTTGGAAGGAGCGGGTGCATTTGCCCGCTCCTCAGGATAATAGGGGGAATCAGAATGAGTAAAGCAGAAATCATCTATAATGAAAGCGTTGACAATGAAACTAAGCATGAAGAACCTAAGCTTAGATTCCGGGAAAAGATAGCTTGTTCTATCGGTGGCATGACCGGAACCCTGCATTTCCAAATGATTTCGATGTTTTTACTCTTCTTTTATACGGATGTCATGAAAATATCCCCTGCTTATGTCGCAGGGTTATTTCTGGTCGCTCGTATTATTGATGCAGTACTGGCACCCATGTTTGGTATATTTGTTGATAAAGTGACTACGCCTTGGGGAAAGTATAAGCCGTGGATGCTTATTCTAGGTATTCCGACAGCCATTTTTGGTTGGCTGACTTTTACCAGTATCGATCTTTCCCATACGGGAAAAATCATATATGCTACGGTAACTTACCTTGCATATAGTATTATGATTGCGGTTACACCTGCGCCAAGCTCAGCTATTATGCCTGCTGTCACGAAACGAGTTGATGAACGGGTATCCATTGGCACTTATAGCTACATGCTTGTTATGGTTGGAGCCATGTTTGTTACAATCGCCGCTCAACCGCTTTATAAAGCTCTAGGGGGCGGAAGCGATGCCAGAGGATTTTCTTTATTAATGCTTGGGGTCGGTGTCATTACGATTCTGGTATCTCTGTTTCAAGTACTAAACTTGAAAGAAAGATATATCGTTACATCAAATAAAGATGAGGCGAGACCTTCATTAAAAGAGATGCTTGTTGCAGTATTTACCAATAAAAATGCTATTATCGTTTATATTTACGTATTAGCTTTGAATTTGGCTAATGGGATCAGATCAGCCGTTATGATCCACTACTTCAAATACTTTTTTGGCAATGAAGGTTTGTTGGTTACCGTGGGCATTGTATCCATTTTACCAGTTATGATTGGAGCCGTATTAAGTCCGATCGTTACAAAAAAAATAGGCGTCAAGGCAAACGTACTCCTTGGAACATTTGTGACTGTATTGTCGATGCTCGCCATTTTGGTAATTCCAAGCAGTCCAGCGGGTGTTACCGCTTTTCTGGTGATCGGGGTAATCTCCGGCGTGTTCACTGGGTTCTCTAGTCCTGCCCAAGGAACAATGCTGCCTGCGGCTATGGATTACACGGAATGGAAGACAGGGATTAACGTCAATGCGTTTATGGGTTCATTTATGGGATTTCTACAAACCTTCGCCACAGCTCTATCCGGTGCTATTGCTGCTGGAGCGTTAGTAATGATCGGCTATGAGCCTGGCGTGGAGCAAAGCAGCGCAACCTTGACAGGACTCAAAATTTTAATGGGAGTTATACCGGCTGTTGTAATCGTTTTCACAGTAAGCGTCGCTTGGTTTGATCTGACGGAAGAAAAGCAAACGCAGATTGCAAAAGATTTGGAGGAACGTAGAAATCAGAAAAAAAATGATTGATAGAATCATAAATTGGAGGGCCATATATGAATACTTTCACCATACAGTTAACAAATGACGGAGTTACTTTGACACCCTATCTTCTGGACTCTTCTCCTGAAATGAAAAACACCCATGTTCGTCCAGCTGTACTGATCCTTCCCGGCGGCGCATATCGAATATGTTCCGATAGGGAAGCTGAACCCATCGCTATGGCATTTTTGGCCGAGGGATATCAAGCCTTTGTTCTAGAATACTCTTTGAATGAAAACGCTGCGTTCCCCAAACCATTAAATGATGCGGAAGAAGCACTGGAATTGATTCGCCGACATAGCAATGAGTGGGGGATCGATCCAAACAAAGTAGCTGTGTGCGGATTTTCTGCTGGAGGCCATCTGGCTGCTGCATTGGGCACCATGGGACGCGTTCGGCCCAATGCAATGATTCTGGCATACCCTTGCATACTTGAGACGATGGGTGAAATCCTCCCTGCGCTAATTCCGGGGATCGATAAAGCGGTGGATGCTTTGACGCCGCCTGCGTTCATTTTCCATACGTTTACGGATACACTAGTACCCGTAAACAATGCACTGGCTTTAGCAACAGCGCTGGATAAAGCCAAAATTTCTTTTGAGTTGCATATTTTCCAGAACGGTGTGCATGGCTTGTCATTAGCCAAGTCAGTTACTTCTGGCGGCTTGCGTTCAATGAAGGATGAGCATGTAGCACAGTGGTTTAGCTTGTGTACGGGCTGGATCAGTAATATCTTCGGTGAATTTCCTTCTGATCTGGATATCCTGCTAGACGAAGATATCCACGAATACAGTCTGGATGTACAACTTGGTGTCTTATGGAAAAACCCTGAGTGCAAAAGCCTGGTATTGTCGGCAATACCGATACTGACCGATGATCCCGGCCTTCAGGATGCGCTGGCGGTTCCATTGCGAACCATTATTGAGTTTGGCGATGGCCTTTTGAATGATAAAGCAGCTAGAATTCTGGATCAAAATCTTAAAAATATTCCTGTACAAAAACTTCACAGTTAATGCCTTCTCTAAGGTTAAGCTAGGAGTATACGAGATCCATTTGGGAGAGCACGCAGGTGAGACATTGTAGACCCGAAACACTGGTGCAAAAGTGTTCCGGGATTTCGCGTGCTTGAAAAACGATTATTCTGACTAGGAAGAGATAGGTTACATAGGCGCAGCGGATTAAAATGGGAGCGGCAATCATGTTTAGGACTAATTCTGTATCGGGGCGAATTTGTTTGTTTTAGGAGGCAAATATGAACATTAAAGAGTTGGATGCTTTGTTGCAAAAAGAAGAGGATATCGAGACGCTACAAAGATTAACAGGCATGAGTGTCAACGACTTAAACGTTCCCTTTGATGATAGAAAGATTCCTAAAGTATCGAGAGAGTTACTATTTCAAGAAGGAAATATAATCATTCGTAAACATCGGCGCTACGCTCCGGTAAGAACGCATACGCATGATTTTGTCGAAATGAACTATGTCTACTCAGGTAAGTGTATACAGATGATCAACGATGAAAGAATCGAATTATCAGCAGGGGATATTCTGTTAATTGATCGTGATGCACCACACAGCATTGAGGATACTGAAAAAGATGATATTATTCTAAATGTGTTGCTGAAAGAGGAGACGATTATGACAGACCTCATCTCCAATCTTGCCAATAGCAATAATTTGGTGACACAATTTATGCTTTTAGCGTCAAAAGAGAATGAGCAGCATGACCGCTACCTTATTTTTGCTAATTCTAGTAGCGATGTGTTGACCGGGCTATTGAATAATTTATTCTGTGTGTATTTCTCCGAATATTCCTTTAAAAAGAAGGCACTTAATTTATATCTATCACTAATACTGATTGAATTAACTAACATCCTTGAAAAAAATAACCTAGAGTCTATAGATAAAGATGTGAAT
The DNA here is from genome assembly GCF_054602585.1 of Paenibacillus sp. SEL3. Lineage (NCBI taxonomy): Bacteria > Bacillati > Bacillota > Bacilli > Caryophanales > Paenibacillaceae > Paenibacillus > Paenibacillus sp. SEL3. The sequence continues at coordinate 6,221,243 of NZ_CM137725.1, forward strand.
CATGAAGTGGTCTCAATATTGGCGTACATCGATCACCACTATAATTCGGTTTCACTAGATGATCTATCGAAAATCTTTGGATACAACAAAAGTTATCTAAGTTTGAAGCTAAAAAAGGAAACCGGGAGCAGCTTCAAAGACCTATTAAACAGAAAGAAGATAAATGTTGCAAAAGAATTGTTGAAAGACACAAATATGTCGGTTGAAGAAATTGCGTTGAGTGTCGGTTATAACGAACCCTCGTCATTCTTTAAGTTGTTTAAAAAATATACACATATGACACCTAGGGAATTTCGTTAGCAAGACTAGGCCTACTTTTTGAAGCAGAACTGGCATCTGCACAAATCCCGACAGCAGAAGTGACTTAGGGAGGTGATCAAATCAAATGCTAAAGACGGCGGAATAGATGTGCGTGTTGAAGTGAAATCAATAATGGATAATGATGGTTTCATCCCGAGATCAAACACGGCATTCCAAGTAAAGAAACTGAAAAGTATGCTTCAGCTTTTGGAAAACCAGCATTAACCGTGGATTCTCTGAGACATTCATTTGCAACGCGTTACCACTTAGAGAACAATGATGTGCCTAGATTGAAGAACCAATTAGGACATTCTCAATACAAACGACCATGATCTATACACATTTAACAGATGAGGAAATGAGGAAGGCAGTCAATAATATGGATAAGTGATGTAGAGCTCGTCAAGTAAGTGACACAAAGTTGCCAACCTGACTGGGAGAATGACACAAAGTTACCTACTTAGTTTGATAATTAAAAAAATCACTTCATTCGCTTGGAGAAAAAGAACTAAGTCACTCAAAAGTATGATTTAACTACTAAAGTAGGGAACTTTGTGTCAATTGTCGGATGATAAAAACATTATCTCATTTTCGATTTTGACAAGAATATTATCTTATTCCCAACGAGCCAATTCGGGTTATTGAGCCATTTCACGATAGGAGCAACCTTAAAATAACGGGCTTGATCGTTCATAGCCGAGAGTGAAGATATATAATCTTAGGATGTATTGAGAAGCGCACAGACGATGAAGACTTTAAACATTTTTGCAATAAGAAACGCACCAGTTGTCTTCTGTCGAAAACCTATAAATTGTAAAACAGAACATAATCTCATCGAAAGTCGCTATCTTAACGACTTTTTTTGTTTTATCGGTGCAAGTTCTTGTCCCGAGTCGAGGACAAACACTTGCAATATTGCTGAAAAGGACAAGAACACAGTATCAATGTTGATTTGGTATTTGTCTAAACAGGTTAATTCAGCTCATGTGTAAGAAAAATGGACGTATCAGCAGTTATTAATAAGTATCTTTTCCGATGATTTCCTTAGCAGTATCATAAAGATTATCATAATGCAGAAGTTCAAGACTGGTCTGATTGGCTCGAATCGTACTATACATCTTTTCAAGAAGCTATTTTGGTCGCTTGCAGACTAAAGGGCAGGATAGTCAATTTGAACCAGAATGGAGAGATTATCTATATAATTCAACTCAATTGAAGATTCATTTCAAAATGGAGGTGGTTTACACTAGTTTCACTTTTACTTGCAGCAAATGAATCTACATCTGCACTGAACAGCTTTTTTTTAAGCAATGATGGTAGGGTTTTTACTTATTGACTCTGCGAAAGTTGAGTTATTGATAATAAAATACGCAGACGATTGGACGTTCTCGCAGCGGAGTCAGCAACCTCTGGTGAATGATATAAGTAGATAGTTTGGCTAAGCCCCTATAAAAATGATTTGTCGGTTTGCAATTGCGCTGACTAATGAAACCGCTTTATTGACCATAGGCATTCCGGCTTCTCTCGATACTGTAAACTGACAACATAGACGAACTATATCTATGAGTGGGAAGCTTGTGGCAATTACCACTTTTAAAAAATGCTGCCGGGCTTTGATCGACCGACTGGTATATCGTCGCCCGGCATGTTTCGTATATGTCATCTTTACGCTTTCTGACTGATGCATTGAGTGTGTGGCACAACACTCTAGTTAACGGGAGGAGTTATTGATATGTACCGTCGTACACCAATTATATTCGTTTTGATTTTGATGCTGCTGATCACCTCGTCCTGCGAGTTTGGTGAAGGAAAGCAGTATCAAGTGATCTACTCTTCGGATACAGAGCAGCAGCTCGCTTCCGATACGAAGGAAGAATCTTTCGTGTATACCATTGGTATGGTCCCTAAAGCAACTGAGAATTCGTACTTTAACCAGGTGGAGGACGGTGCCCGTGAGGCGGCAAAAGACCTTGGCGTCCAACTACTTTATGAAGGCTCTCCGGTTGCTGATACGGACCAGCAAATTCGCTCCATCCGAAATCTCATGGCAAGGGGTGTCGATTTGCTGGCAGTTTCGGCGAACGATTTGCAGAAGCTGGCTCCGATACTTGAGGAAGTCCGAGCACGTAATATTCGGGTAATTACATGGGATTCGGATGCTGTACCAGAAGCCAGAGAATGGTTTGTCAACATGGTTGATCCAGAAACACTGGGCCGACATCTTATGGATTCACTTGCACTTCAGATGGGAGAGCAGGGACAGTACGCCGTTCTAACCGGTATGAAGGGAGCGTCAAACATGGACGAATGGACGAAATGGATGAAGATTCAGAATGAGGAGTATTATCCTCACATGACGCTGGTACAGACGGTTGCAACCGATGACGACTCGCAAAAGGCTTACAGTGCCTCAGTGAGACTGCTGCAAGATTATCCGCAATTAAAAGGTCTAATAGGAAGCTCGGCAGTAGCGACGCCGGCAGCCGCACAGGCGGTTCTCGACGAAGGAGAGACGGGTCAGGTTCGCATCGTCGGTTTGTCTACCCCTAATTTGATGCGCTCCTACCTGCACAATGGGATCGTAGAAAACGTCACTCTTTGGAGTCCGAAGAAGTTGGGTTATTTGACCGTAGTATTGGCCAAAAACCTACTGGATGGAGTGAGTCCCACTAACGGGGAAACCATCCACAATGTGGGGGAAATACGGGTAAAGAATGACACAGTAATCATGGGTGAGCCGCTGGATTTTACGAAAGCGAACGTGGATGAATATGATTTTTAAAGGAAGAAACTTTCGCTTCCGGGACTTCAGTCTAAGCATAAAGTTGATTATCGTGTATATCGTCCTGACAGTAATCCCCATATCCGTTCTCGGCGTAATTGCCTACCGGCAATATACTACCTCCATTGTAGAGCAGATCGGGGAGTATATGCCGAGATTTCTCGATCAAGCCAATCTGATGATCGAACAGCGAATCGACCAGTTGACGTCGCTCCCAGAGCAGCTGTTCAACTCGGGAGAAGCAGTTCGAATTTTGAGGAAAGGATCGTATCAAAGCAGTTCGGATCTGAATAACGATAAATATGTAATGAACAATTATCTGTCAGCAACTTATCTGGAAAGAAGCAACCCAGACGTGCTCGGGGTCTTTATCTATTCGAAAAACCGTTTGTTTTCTGCAGCGCGGATGGACTTTTCAGGAATGAATGAAGACAGCCCACTGATCCCTTATGGCCAGGATCTTGACTTTCGGGGAAAAGTAAAAATGCTACTCTCGACCGACTTCAGCCTGAAGTTTCAAAGCGGCGAACCATTTCTCATTATCATGAAAGAGATTGGGGATGTGGAGAACAGAACTGACCTAGGTACCATGTTTATTGCGGTAAAGTTGTCCTTTATTGACGACGTTCTGCTCGGATTCGAAAAGAACGAAAATGCAGTGTTCTGGCTGATGAACGATCAGGGAGAAATTTTTTACAATACCGACCGAAAGTTGATCGGAACGTTTGACCGCGATCTAAAAAAATACCCGATCCTTGAGGGAAGTTTTCTTCAAACGCTCGCCGAAGAAAGCACGATTATGAGCATTTCCCGATCCCCTTCTTATAAATGGCTGCTCGTACACAGCACTCGTCTTCAAGACATGACCCGAAGATCAGAGCTCGTATGGAAGGTGACCAAATACCTGTACGTTGGTTTAGCTATCATTACCATTGTTATTTCCATTTTGTTTTCGCTGCGTGTTACCCGACCCTTGGAGAAGCTGAGCAGGCTGATGCGCGAGGTTGAACAAGGACACTTTAACGTCGATCCTGGCATTCATACTAAAGACGAAGTAGGCATGCTGGCGAGCAGCTTTATTTCTATGGTGACGACGATTCAAGACTTGATCCAGCGCAATGTTCAGATTGAGTTGAGTCAGAAGGAAGCCGAGCTGTATGCTCTGCAGTCTCAGATCAATCCTCACTTTATGTACAACACGCTAGAAATGATCAGTATGGCCGTCGAAGAAGGCGAGCGGGAGAATGTGGTTAAGATGGTAGCACTGCTCGGACGGATGCTTCGTTTTTCTGTATCCAATAAAGCACGATTTGTTCCCATTGGGGAAGAGATTGCCCATGTTAGGGATTATCTGACGATCCAGAATTTTCGATTCGAAGATCGCCTGTCGTTCGAAATCATCGAAAAGGGAGAGGTTGGTCTTTATACACCAAAATTTATTCTTCAGCCCTTGGTTGAGAACGCTATTAAATATGGAATGGAAACAAGACAACAGCTGCACATTCGAATTGAGATCATCAAGACAGGTGAATGGGGAGATGTCGGTGCCAACACGGAGTTTAGGATCATCGACAACGGTCCGGGAATTCCCGAAGACAAACTGGAGGAACTGCATCGTCAGCTTAAGCAGTCTGTAACCGAGCGGAAGGATTCCGGATTCGGATTGAAAAATGTGCATGCCCGCATTCAGTTTATGCTTGGCAAGGAGTATGGACTGCGACTAGAGAGCCAGTACGGTCAGGGAACGAATATTATCGTGCATATTCCGGTACTTGATCTGAATTCAGCTTACATATTGTCAGAAGGTAAGAAATAAGACACAAGGAGCACGAGTTATGGACCCTATTAAGGTGTTGATCGTCGATGATGAGCCTCGTATCTGCCGAGGGGTAGAACGTCTGGTAACTTCTCTAGGGAAAGAGTGGGTTGTCACGGGGGCTTTGGGAGATGGAAGACAGGCACTGGCATTTTTGGACAGTTGCGGTGGAGATATCGATCTGCTGATTACAGATATCCGCATGCCGGAGATGGATGGATTGACAATGTTTCGAGAAGCGATGAAGCAATATAAATTTTTCACGATTTTCCTCACCGGCTACGATGATTTCGAGTACATGCAATCCGCCCTCAGGAGCGGTGCAGCCGATTACCTGCTCAAGCCGATCGACCGCGAGCAGTTTGCCGTTTGTCTTGAGACGATGAAGACCAAAATCAAAGAGCACAGTCTGGAAAGGTATAAGCGACTCGACCTGGAAAAGAAGGGAGAACTGCTGGTTCAGACGAGGCAGACCCAGACTCTAGCCTATATCACGGCAGCGGATACGGATCTGACTCATCTCGGGTATTGGGTAGATATGTTTCCAGAAGGGTGGTTTTTGCTTTTATACACTAGCCTTGACGCCATGCCAGTCAAGACGAGAGAGTTCGTTGATAGAGATTGGAAAGCGTACTTTTACGCACTTGAGAACATCATTACGGAAGTGACCGAAGAATCACAAAAAGAACTCGGCGGATTAAGCTGGGTATGGAAAGGGCAACATTCGGAGTTCTGGGTGCTACTTGCTCTGCCAGATAAGGAACCAGCCGAATGGATACGTGAACGGGTAGAAAAAGCTGCCGAAAGAATATGTCAAGCGGTCAGAAAATTCACGCCGTTTACCGTATCGATTGCCTACAGCGATTGGATCGAAGATCTGTATGTGCTGCCCATAATTAAGAGGCAGTGCTTGGCGGCCATTCAGCAACGTCTACTTAAAGAAGGAAATAGGGTTTTTCGCTTTGAGAACAGTGGAGAGAAGACCTGTATTCGAAATGAAGGAGAAGACCTGACCTCTTTGTTGCAAAGGATCAAGCGAAGCATCGAACAGGCTGACGTAGAGCGGACAGAAAGCGAATGCCGGCAGCTTTTCAAGCGAATTGAAGAATACTCTTCACCATACCGGATTAGGGAGACAGCAGCCAATCTTATGCTGTTGATTCACTCAACTCTGCTGGAAACCTGTGGAGAGCAGAACTCTGCAAAATCGGTCGAAACCATCCTGCAGGCAATACAGGATGCAGTCAATCTGTCGGAATTGCGCCGTTTGATAATTATGGAAGCATGCTGGGCCGCAGAAGTGCTGGCTGAGGCACGTACTAAGCAGAACGTGAATCCACTCGAAGCGGCCAAGGCATGGATTCAGGAGAACTTAGGGAGTAATATAACGATCAAGAAAATCGCTGATGCTGTCCATATGAATCCCACCTATTTCTGCGAATATTTCAAGCTGCAGACTGGAGAGACAGTGCTTGAATATGTGACCTGGATACGAATGGAGCAGGCGGCAAAGCTACTGCAGGCACCGAAGAGCAAACTACAGGAGGTTAGTTGCAAAGTCGGCTATCAGGACGTCAAGTATTTCAGCCGGCTGTTCAAACGGCATTTCGGACTACTGCCGTCACACTATCGTGATTCTAGAGCTTATGAAATAGGAGAAACAGCAGATTCAGGCGAACAGATGTAACTACTTTTTTAGTTTGGTAACAGGCATTTCGCCAATAGCGAATTGCCTGTTTAGTCTGAGGAAACCTCCGAAAAATGTCTACCCTAACTGAAAATCCTCTCCTAACCGCATTAAGGAAACCGTTTTATAATACTATGTAAGCGGTACCAAATATAAGGGAATTTTACACATGAAGAGGAGTGAATGAATTGATACGCAAAGCCTCAATAATGAAAGTTTTTGCAAACTGTCATGAAGAATACCGTAAGCGTCACGATGAGCTTTGGCCGGAGATGGAGAAAATGTTACTCGCACATGGGGTAAACACCTATTCCATATTCCTGGAATCTAATTCTAACACCTTATTTACTTACTTGGAGATTGAAGATGAGGGCCTATGGGCGAAATCCGCTGACACGCCAGAATGCCAAAGATGGTGGGATTATATGAAAGATATCATGGAGACAAATCCGGATCATAGCCCGGTGTCAACTCCGCTTCCAGAAGTGTTCCATTTGGAACAGCGGTATCAGGTAAATAGCGGAGGTGTACGATAATGCCAGCTCATGCAGTAAAAAGTAAAAAATCAAATATGAAATCGACCGTAACTGTTGCAATGTCGAACTATCTCGAAGCAGGTTCTATCGTTGCAGGAGCGGGAGGATTATCTCTGTGGGTTGAGTATCTACACCTAGACGATTTCAAGGTCGGTTTGTTGGGTGCGCTGAGTGCAAACGGCTTCGGTTCGGCCATTGGCGCTCTCATTGGGGGTTATCTGGTCGATAAATACGGTCGCAAGTTGATTTATAAATACGATCTACTCGTTTATATGCTGGGTGTACTGCTAGTAGCTCTGTCATTTAACTTCCCTATGCTGCTGATCGGTTACGTTATTACAGGAATCGCAGTAGGTGCAGCTATACCAGCCGCGTGGACCTATATTTCTGAGGAAGCGCCAGCGGACGCCCGAGCATCCCGGGTCGGAATGGGACAGCTTGCCTGGTCGGTCGGCCCTGCCATCTCGCTGCTGCTCTCAGTTGTGTTGGCCCCGTTGGGTCTTTTGGGCAGCCGTATTATTTTCGGACAGCTCTTTGTTATCGCTCTTATTACCTGGATCATGCAACAGCAAATCAGTGAGAGTAAAATTTGGGAGGAAGAGAAGGCGAAAGCGAACAAGCTACAGGCCAAGGGAGTACATGTATCGAAGAGTTCCGTCAAAGAGCTGTTTATGAACAAGGCTAACTTGAAAGCAATTATCCTGCTAGTCGGAATCTATTGCTTCTGGAATCTGGTTGCTGGTGTAATGGGATATTTCATGCCTTACATTTACCAACAAGTAGGTGGGCTCACCGCGGCTCAGGCCAACCTGCTACAAGCCTTCCTCTGGGTATTGACCATAGCTTCTACTTACTTTGTCTTCATTAAACTTGGGGACAAGATGAACCGTAAGCTTCTTTTTGCGATCGGCGCATTCATGGGCATTGTGGCCTGGCTTGTTCTGGCATTAGGCGGTATGGGCTTAGCCGAGTTATTCATCTTTGTCATACTATGGGGCATCGCGGCTGGTTTCGGCGCGCAGGCTTTCTACGGACTGTGGGCTGGAGAACTATTCCATACCAAGTATCGGGCCAAGGCGCAGGGATTCCTATTTAGTGTAGCACGCGTAGCGGTCGGTTTAATCTCACTGGTCGTACCTGCAATGCTGACTTTGATTGGTTTTCATATGTCGGGATTAATAATGGTTGCTTTCCTGCTCATATCCGCTGTGATTGGCATTGTGATGGCACCGGAGACGAGAGGAAAGACATTAGAAGAAATTCAACATGAACGCTACGGTGAAGAAGGAGTAATAGTTAAGGAAACAAACCGACCGATTGATTCGGCAACATAAAGTATCCGGTAAAATCCATTCTATCATTTTAAATTCGCCTACTATAGGCGAATTCTTTTATTTTTGACTGTAATAATACTCATCGGATATAATTACAATTATATGGGGAATGAGATAATGTTCTTGTCATTTATGAGATAATGTTCTTGTCATCCGACAATGGATGAAGAATCCACGTTGCTATGCGGGTTTTCTAAGACATCTTCACAAAACCCGTATTTTGTACATATGTATATATAGATAATGTGGACTTCTGTTGTACATTGACACAAAGTTACTGTTGATTGACACAAAGTTACTGTTGATTGACACAAAACTTCCCTTGTTTTTGACACCAAAGCACCCTTTTTAACTTTATTCTTTGTGCTAATCATTGAAAAATCATTATATAATTACATGTTGGATATAAAATTGCGTAGTTCTCACTTAATCACTTATTATAGTGGGAGTTTTGTGTCAAAGCATCCACGCATAATGGTTGATTTGTGTCACTAATTTTGTGTCACTAATTTCGTGTTTCTTTACGTTGGAAGTTGGTCATTTATCCATATTATTAACGGCAGTTCTCATTTCTTTGTCAGACAAATGTGTATAGATGTCCAGTTACACAAAGATGCACCCCTTAATGACACAAAGTTGATCCCTTTATAAGTTATTGACACAAAGATTAACCCTTCTAACATTTATAGAAGGCACAAATAAGCCATGTTTAAGAAAGTTGTGTCACCGTATCCTTCAACGGGTCAAACTTTGTGTCAATTTCCCCCAAAGGGCCAAACTTTGTGTCATTTTAATATTCAAACTTATCCATATTATTAACGGCAGTTCTCATTTCTTCATCAGACAAATGTGTATAGATCATGGTTGTTTGTATCGACGAATGCCCTAACTGATTCTTTAACCTAGGTACGTTATTGTTCTCCAGGTGATAACGAGTTGCGAATGAATGCCTCAAAGAATGCACCGTCACTGCAGGTTTGCCAAATGCCTTTGCATATTTCTCAACAAGCTTTTCAATGGACCTAGGTGTTAGACGTCTACTTACTCCTTTTCTACCAATTGGCGCAGCTATAAAAAGATAGTTTTCTGATTTTTCAGGCATATATCTAATGGCCCTGATTTTCAAGTAATCCTGCATATCAAATAAAGCTTGCTGACTAAAATATACGTATTGTTCTTTATTTCCCTTACGTAGAACGCGTACGAGGGCTTTATTCATATCAATATCATCGAGATTAATACCCGCTACTTCTGACAAGCGAAGTCCAGATCCAAGTATCAGGGATACTATGGTTGTATCTCGTTCACGATTAAACTCATGGAAATGGATTAATCTTTTATTTGCTCTATTGACCTCACCGAAATCATGGGCCACAAACTGACGAAATTTCTCGAAATCGTCTTCCCGAAGTATTTTTCCTTCTATACGATTGGCAACTGTTTCTTGAGTCTCCTTACTGGTATTAAACTCAATCTTAGCCATCACATTCCGCTGAATATATGGTTTGAGATCCTGAGTCTCAGCCTTGTTTTGCAAGTAATTAAAAAGGGATTTTAATGCCGATAGCTTCCGGTTAATTGTAAGTTTTGTATTTCCCAAATGATATTCCAAAAAGGATAAAAAATTCTCTACTTCACGAACAGTTAGCGCTTCTAAAACTGAAAGTTCAATTTCCTTACGACAGTCAGCTGCAAATTTCTCAGAAACGAGCCAGTCAAAAAAAATGATGAAATCATGGCAGTAGTTCAGTAAGGTTGTGTGTGACAGCTTACGTTTACGAGTATCTATGTATTCAGTAACATACCAGGGTAGCTCTTCACATTTTTCATCAATACGTTTTATGTAATGAAGTCGCATGTCTTTATTCATTTGATAATCAACCTCCTTAATATTAAAATAACCCATCCCTAAATATTCGTCAAATTATTATTTTACGTAATTATATTATACCGCGGGTGCTACTGTGACCCCCTCTATAATAATTTTTAGATGATCCGTATCTTCCGTTTATTAAATTTAATATATGTATTGGACCGATCTTATCACGATATGAAAAAATCGACCAATCGAATCTTCACATTAGAGTAAAGCTGCTCACTAAGCTATAGTTATTTATCTTCTTCAAATATGCTGAACAAATCTCGGGCCTCATGAAGTGCTCTTATGTTCTTTTGAAACTCCAAAGCCTTTTCATACGTCTTAAAGTATCTCATCGATCGAAAGCTTTTCTAATCGGACTTATTTTCAAGTATACATTCCAACTTACCTGGCTCTTTTTTACTAGGAATTATATCTGAAATACGCAAATTATATACGCCTATCACTGCAAACAATTCCAGATCTACACCGAGTAAATTGATATTCTCAGGCTGGAAAAATGTAAAACCAGCGGCTTGACTAATTAACCGATCTTTATCAAAATTCTCAGGAGGATCGAATGTAATCGAAGTATACTTAATATTTTCTCTGAATGGCTCTTCCTTAACAAAGGATGAGTACAGTTTCATCAACCAGATGTCTTCCTCATCACTTAGTGGCAAATCTAATGGGCTAGCCGAATTCATCCCAAAGAGCCCATGCCGTTTCTGGAATTTCAGCCGAAGGTATACCACCTTTAGGATCATAATCGATACCAGGTATCGAAAATTTTCGATTTCATAAGTGGTTACTGTATTGCGAATACAATGCAAAACATCGTCTTTGTTATATTCTTTATTTACACAGAGGTGATGACCTAATATTGCTCGAGTTGCTACATCAACTATTACAAGAAGCCATACCCGCTCCACAACTTCAGTAAATAAGTCTCCTTCAGGGTTTTAAATGTGATAGTAAACATCGCATCAATCTTATGCCCATCAAACTGAACGCGTTGAAAAGGCCTTTTTAATATCAGTTCGTGTGTTGGCGTTGTTCCCATCCGTGCTTGTCTTGCTGCTTCCTTTCCGTAACGTTTTGCACCTTCTGAAAAATAATTATTCTCAATTTTTTTAAAGAAACGATATAGTGATCGGTATCCTTTATCATTGGTATTAAAAGGATAGTCATGTAATCCTAGACCATTCTTTTCGCATAAACTTAGGAATGATCTATGGATCCCATCAGTTGAGATTATGGGCATCGTAGAACTTTTTCCTTTCCGTTTTAAATATGCTGAAGTGATCTTTTCCTTAATCTCTGGATATTGTTCAAGGAGTTGGTTGAAGGCCCCACTGAATCTTGGTCTTTGCTGTTGTGGTAAAAAGGTTGTGCTCGCACTCCTATCATATTTTTTAGTTCTCTTATGAGGGATTAATGCTCTAAATCCCCAGATTGCTTCAGTTATTGGCTCGAATTCTAAACATTTTTTAATAAATATGATCAATTCTTTCTTACTTACGCCGGTTTGTTCTGTGATTTTTTCCAAAGTTACTTCTTCATGAAGCATGTATAGCTTTACTGCAGCTTCTCGTTTTTTGAATATCTCTCTATCTTCAGGTTCAAGTTGCATGATATTAACAATTGGCCAATTTGAGATGTCTTTATGTTTTGGATCGATATTTATACTATCTAAGATACGTCTTCTCGACATTCAACTGCACCTCCGTCAAACCACAAAGTAAGTCCCTGTCTTGATTAAAAGTAAGAATCCCATGGAGGATTAATGCAAAAATAGAATTTCTAATTGTGACAGGATGATAGTTAGATTGAATGGATTTTTCTAAATCACGAATTGTCATAGGGCCCTTTAAAGATGATCTATAAATCAGCTCATATACTTCTGGCTTTATCTCAGAAAGCGGGATGAAAAAAGGAAGCAAAGTTTTTTATTTTCAATAATAGTAGGGTTATGTCGTATATCTTCTTCAGTTAGAACACAATGGGTCTTATTATTCTCTGCAAACCATATTTTTTGAGCATACATTTCATAAATCGCTTGTTCGCTTGAACGTTTAATATCTGGATCTATTTCATATGAGTAACGTATAAACACAAATTTTTCTTCAATTTCTGATTTAATCCACATATCAAAAACTGTTTCAACAACTTTACCAGCAACAGACACTTTTATCTCTAACGGCCTTTCACAGTAGTTCATCACTGAAACATCAGATTCCGTTAGAACCCAATGATCATATTTCAGTGAATTGTAAAGTCTAACTTCTCTATTCAGCCTTCTACTAAAAACAAAAAATCTATTCCTGCCCATTTCATTTTTTTATCCTAATGATTGGTGAATACAAGTGCTAATCCTCCAAAAATTATAATATTGCTACAATATTTTATATTCAACCTCATATACTGTATTCCTCTGTCTAAAAAACGCTTGTTTTGTCGAACTATAAATGGATTTGGAATTGTTTTCTCATACAAGTGAAACAATGAATAGATTTCTTAGTTCTTTCCTCAATCCTTACTTATCTCACTGTTGTTGGCTCAGTGAAACTACAAAGAACTTGAGTTAAAAGTAATTCTAGGATAAACATGCTACTGTACGACATTATCCTTAAGTCTACCGACAGTTCAATGAAAAAATGAGCAGTCTGCAACCCTGCAGACCGCTCATTACTCATATCAGTTTAATGGACTAAAGTAGTAAATGAAGGAGGTGTTTAAAAATAGAATGCAATTATATGCGTCTCATCACACACTGTTTATCTCAATCAGAAGTCTAAAAGAGTAAAAACGTGCATTTAGATTTCTGTTATTGCTTTGGATGCGGCAATCGCTATTGTTCTGAACTTGCCAGCAAGTGATATGATGTTATCCGGATGACTTGGTCGAATGCACAGTAAAAATGATATAATGTGCCTTCATGATAAACAACAGACGGTTTATGGGCGTAAATACTATCCAAACTCTCGTTTGGACCAGGTTCGATAATAGGATTAGGCTGCTTGATCCAATGAACTGTCTTCCCGTCAAAGTCAAAACAAGACATCACCCAGTGATCCCGATGCTTTAGTACGCAGGGATCACTGACAAATTTACTTTCCCATGAATTTGGAGTGACTTTCAGTAACAGATTTTTTACGGGATTTCCTCTTGGGAAAGCCGGTAGCCCGGCGTTTGAAGAATTGTTGGTACGCCTTGTTCAAATTACACGTTAGCGAGTGCCCAGTTGTCGACCTCTTTCAGAAACGGAAAATCGTTTTTGTATCGAGCAGGCGTAGGAAACTTGATTTTCTAGCCGGTTGCGCTTTAGATTGAATTTGATGGGTGACCTCTAATTATCAAATACTTACGCATATAAGTCTATTTGCGACATAATTTCATAAAGTCTTTGTTCAGAGAGATCTCTTTCGAAATTTTTTAAAGAGTCTTTTATTGACTCACCAATTTTTTTTAACTCTGTACCATGTTTTTCTTTTAAGACTTCAGTAATAATTCGAGCGTTATGCTTTTTGCACTCATCAAAAAAGTAGTTCGAAAATTCCTCAAGGAAATAATCATATACCTCTGAATCAATTTTGTGGAATCGTTCACGGAAGTTTGAGCGATCATTAAGCCAATCACTCCTTTGCTTATCATGTACACTCTCTTTGAGCTCATTATCCTTATAACTAGATAAAAGTATTTGCTTAAAGCATTTATCTAGATTACATTCTAAACATAACGTTGGTTCAACTGGAAATCTAAACAGTTTATGTTCTGGACAACTCAAAAAATGCGTAGAAAAATTATTTAATAGTTGCTGTATTGCTGCAGCATCATTCATTTGAGGATCAGTGTAAAAGAACAGTGCAAAATCATCAGAGGACAACTTAGAAAATACTTTGTTATATGCATCAAAAAATCTCCAGTTCCATACATCTCTATAGGTGCCCCAATATCCAAGTACATTTCGATTTAAACGCTCAATGTTAGCGGTCTGTGTTCTCCAGTGCCCATGTCCCGAGCTCCCAATAAACCATGTAATACTTGCAACATCAAACATTTCTTCCAATAGAGACATTAATCTATCTTTCAGTTGTGGAGGTTGAGTGTTGGCGTTAAAATTGTGTTCCATTTTTTTAATATTAATGTACCCAGTACCCAAATACTCTTTTCGAATAATAGACCTCAATAACTCTTTTATATGAAAAGTATTATTTCTAAGATACTGAGAACGTTCACTATCATTCTCATTTGAACAATACGGTATTAGTTTATCCTTGATTACTTTATAAATATTATCCGCTAGTTCTGTCGAGACACCGTTGTCTTTTAAAGCCTGTTGAATAGGATGATCTTCGTCAAAAAATCCTGTAATTCTAGAATTAAAATAATTAACAACATTTATTTTGTTTTTTTTATTTAATGCCCAGAGATCTACAACAGGGTCTTTGCTCATACTGTTAATCACTGATTGATTCGCATCTATGTCAGTAAAAACCATATAAATTCTGAAGTTTGGATTAATATTATATATGGTTGGAATTGCTAACTCTAGATCAGAGGGAGAATCAGACCCTAGCTTTCTTAAATAGAACACCGTATTCATTTTGGGGTAATCTTCCATTAGCTTAGGCAGTCTTTTTTCTAACAGGTCCTTACTCAAACTAGTAGCATGATCTAACCCATAAGTATCCACTAAAGTTATCTTGGAAATATGTAAATCCTTAAAAACCTTAATGTAATCATCGCTTACTCTATCTTTCACAATGACTTTTTCAATGAATCCCGTATAGGATAAGTACTTCTCCCCTTCATTTTCCATCACCTTTAATGAACATTCTAAAAAATCTTTTTCCTGCTCATTCATATCAGGATGAAGTTTAATTGTGACTTGATTTTCCTTTGAAAATAAAATGCTATGTTTTTTCTTTAATGCGCTAATTACCACATCGTATACTTTTTCAAATAAAACTCTAACTACATCATCAAGATCATAATCATTCTTACTTTTTTCTGGATCTTTTTCAATCCCTAAATGTCTAATTAAGTGAAAATATTGATCTATTGTATATTTTACAGGAATGGTATTATCTGGATCACCGCCAAACAGGGTCTTAAAAATATATTTTATCTGATCAGGGATGCTCTCTTCTGTGCAAAAGTCCAGCTCTTCATAATTGAAAAAGTCCGGATTACGAATGGTACTGTTTAAAAGTTGAGTTGGTTTTATTGAATACTCGGATAAGTGAAGGATGCCTTCTTCTTTAGTTTTTGTTTTTTTATTATCAGTTGTTTCATCTAAAATTTGATAGCACTGAGTAATGCGAAATTTAACAAAATCCTCTTTATTAAAAAAATTAATTTCAACATTAGGCATTTTTAGATCCTGAAAAATTTCATATTCAGTACTTGATCGTGTAGTTCGGCCATTTCCGGTAGAATTAATTAGATCTGAATGTTTTAAAAACGTTTTAATGAAAGCAGATTTTCCGGCGCCGCTTCTACCAATTAATAGAGAATAAAGTTCATTATTACCCATAATTGCAGCAGAATTCTCTTCTTTTATTTTCAACCACGACATCCCATTTTCAAAACTCCCGTCTTCAAAATAAACAATATCGAGCTCTCGTAACTCATCAATTATTGCTCTTACAGGAATAACCTGAACTTCGCTGTAAGCACCATCAGGAAGTGAAGTTCCAATAAAAATGCCGACAAGCGCCTTATTCTTTGAAACTAGAAGTGGGGAGCCGGACATACCTTCAAGCAACTCTTTCTTAGAACGATCGAAGCTATCTGAAAAATCGATGTTATAGGTCATTCTTTTACTCGTTAAGCTCGTATTCCCCTTAAAATTTGTCTCTATGCATTCGAAGGTTGCGTCAGTATCTTTTTTTAGATACGGAAAACCACAGAGTAATGAATTCTCATTATTAAAATCTCCTAGCTTAAAAGGGACATTACTCGCCATTCCTTCTGGAGCTTTTTTAATAATTATGGCTCCAATGTCCAAGTTATTAAGAATATGTATAGCAATTACTTCTAAATCAATGCCAAAAAAATCAAATTGTCCTTCAGTCGCATTGAACAAACAATGACCTGCTGTTAATATCATGTCATACTTATCACTGTTCATTTGAATTATAATTCCGCTTCCATACTTAGATTCTGATTTGTATGTATAGTTGTAACGGATGCAGTGTGGTAGTTCCTTTGACGTGCACATTCTCTCTATTCCTCCAATGCAATATTTGATGTCACATATTCGTATAAGTTATAGAATGTTTTTTCTTCAGTATTAAAAAGCCCCGGGTGCTCGTAATTATAATAAAAAGAAACCCTTTGTTGAGAATTAATAATCTTTGCCAAAGTCTCCTTGTGTGGACGATTACTTTTATTTGTTGATATTAAATAACGGGAACAATCCAAAATTGATAGTAACTCCTCGGAAGTATTGAACTTACTTCCGTGATGAGATAGCTTTACACAATCTAATTTAAGTTTATTTTTGGTTGAGTACCCCATGCTCTTTAAAGAATTCGCTATTATTAAAGCATGAGCATCACCTAACATTAGAATGTTTTTATCAGAGTATTCAAAAAGAAAAGCAATACTAGATTTATTTGCAAGTGATCTATCTTCACAAAATGGTTTTTTGAATAAATCTTCTAAAGTGTAGTTATAATCATTATTATTACCACCACACTCGGTATCGCTGTTTTCTTCTAGTTCCCAGTTCTTATTTAATTCTTTAAGTGTATCAATCGTCGGAGATAAAATGGTAAGTTTAGCCCCAGATAAAAGAAATTTATCTTTGAATTTTATTATTTCATCATTCCAAATGTTATTTTTTTCAAGATAGTCTTCTAAACTTTTCCCCTCTCGATAAGAACACTCAGAGTTTAACGGCGATAAGGTCAGTTCTCTACTTTTTATAATATCTGTGTTGAAGTACTTTGAGAGAGAACTAGCCGAATTGAACAGAACTTTTCTTATCAAGTGGTGGTTCATGTCTTCATCTTGAAAATATTTTAGTATACCACCGATATGATCACTGTCTGTATGAGTTAAAATGAGTAAGTCTATTACTTCATTTCTTTTTTCAATGTCCTTTATTTCTTTTTTTAAAGTACGATATGTTCTAGCAATTCCACCGTCAATTAAAATATTTGTATTTCTACCATCTCCATTATTATATGAGATAATAAAACTATCACCACTGAATGCTTTTAACATTCTTATATTAAGCATTGCACTCATCCTCTTTATGGCTTTTTAATTATAATGACTATTCGCAAGCCTAACATATTCTATTTAACGATAAAAGATGTACGGCGCATGACACTCCTTTAAAAAAAGCAACGCAGATGTATCAACAGATTTGAGAGCACTTTTCCAAAGCCTCCTGAAATCTTCTTCACTTAAATAATTCATTCGTTCTCCTCCGTTAACGTATTCTGCTACCATATTCGCATTACCAGATAAATTGATAATTCCTGATTTTAAGAGGGAGGACACGAAAATTAAGACTCCTCTATACATCTAATTCGACTTTCTCGACACGTTGAAGCGTCCGCACCAGGCGGACGCTTCTTCGCCTTTCGTTGTTAAGTTTGCGAATATGTTTTGTTAGGTCTTTTTTTCTTATCTTGAAAAATCCGAAGCGTTCAATTTGCCTCTTTTGACCCCGATCGAATAGGTCGTTCCTTGTGTTCTTAGGTTCACATCCAAATATATTCCCACTTCGCTCGTTATTTTGGTGTTGATTGATATGAATCTCCCACTGCTTGTTCGCCTGATCCACGAATTGTCCTAGTGGCTGGTTTGATACCGCTCAACAACAATGATTCTAGCAACCGGTTTAACTTAATCATCGGGCAAAGAAAATATAAATGATCTCATCTCAAAGATAAATTTAATACCATAGCCTCTATTCTCTTTCTACTTTGAATAGATATATCCCTAGCCTGCACACTAAATAACTCCCTTGCTTTCTGAATAGAGTAAGTTGGTGCCTTTCCCGCTCTGTAATCCCACTCTTTTTTCCACTGTGAACACTGATACCAGCCTACAACATACATACCGAAATCACAATGATGTTGAACCATATACTTATTAGTAAGCTGGTCTAGCATGGCAGTCTCCAAATCTTCATTCCAGCAACCCTTCACTTCAATATACACACGTAAAGTCCTAGTGCTATTTGTTCCGGGAACCTCAACCTTAATATCTAAAAGAGCCCCGTCTTCGCCTCCTTGTTTACGAAGAACCTGCACTTCTCTATTTGCTATCAGTCCTCTTCTCAGCAGATCTTTTGAAATGAAATATTTTAACGTGTCCGATAGTAAATTTTCGTCTTTTGGCCAATATTGATGCTTAAAGCTTCCTTTATTTTGGTTCCAAAGAAGTGCAACTAATGGATTCTCATCACCATTCCATTCAAGTTCAAAGCTTCTAACGTTCCCCGAAGAGCCTCAATTAATTGATATTCATTTGTAATGGGCCTTGATTCAGCATTTTCCGTCATATGTAGCAGTCCTTCTATGGAAGGAGCATACCAACTTTCCCGTTGGAACTGAACTCTGATCATTTCCCAATGATCGCGCACAATATCACAGTCTGGAATTAGTTGTTTTAATTGCAGTACATGCCCCGGTTTTAAGATATCAATAGATTTCGTTTCATTTAGGATATATGATTTCCACTCCTCAATCCTCACGCTCCATTCCTTCTTAAATAGATCAGCATTTTTATGAATCCAACTATATAATTCTATCAACCCTTCGGGGGTCCATTTATTTCGAAAACTAAAATCGGATCTGTCTTTAGAGTATAGTCTCAGAACGTTGTATACAAATTTAATATCTGAATTCTTATTTGATTTCAGTAAAATTGTAATTATTTTTTCTCCACCATCTTTGGCAGAATCCAACATTTTGGAAGCTAATGCTACAGCTTTCTTCCATAAAGAATAGCATTGGAATCGTTTTTTTATGATATGCTCGCAAAAAGTCAAAGCAGTATCTTCTTCATGTGAATATAAAATTCCTAATAAATCTCTAGCCGAAGTTCTAGGTAATACTGGTTCCATCAAGATATGTTGAACTTCTTTATTTATCTTCTCATCCCAAACGTGATTGATTCTCTCTGTTGCTATGGACCGATTTCCCTGCCAAGATCCTATAGAACGTCGTTTCTTTAAAAGACAAAGAAGAGGTTCAATAATTTTTTTGGATTTAGCTCTTTTATAGGCAAAACGAAAAATATCCTTACCGCTATCGTACGAATCCATTTCCGGATGAACCATATATGGAATCAAAAGATGTAATCTTTCATTTGACAATTGTTCAAATAATTGCGGACGCAATTTCCATATTAATTGCAACGCTGAACATATCGTGGATAAATCAGATCTCCAGTACTCATTTGGGTAATACTTTACTTCAAATTTATTAATGAATAAATTTGCTGTTTGCAGCAATCTTTCTTTTTGTTCATTTGAAAAAAGAGGCCAAGCTCGAGATTTAGTTATGCAGTGCTCATATAATTCAAGTAAGTCTGGTCTTAGCTGCCGAGCAATCAGCGGCCAAACACGTGTTACATCTTCTTTCTCTGCCCTAAGCAGAATTCCTACACGTTTTAAATATACATCTTTTCAAGAAGCTATTCTAAAGTACAAAAACGCGGCACAACAATTACCTTTAGAATTTATGGTACCCGACAGGACGAGAATCCATTTCGTCGTTGTTGCAGGTCGTCGGACAGACTTTAAGGAAAAAACTTACCGAACTAAGCGTCGTACAAAAACGGAACAAAATATTGAACTTCTGCATTATGATAATCTTTATGATACTGCTAAGGAAGTTGTTGGAAAAGCAACTTATTAATAACTGCCGATACGTCCACTTTCTTACGCATAAGCCGAATTAAGCTGTTTAGGGAAATACCAAATCAATAATGACACCATGTTCTTGTCCTTTCAGCAACAGGTACAAGTTTTTGTTGTCGTCTCAGGATACCGACTTGTACCAGCAAAACAAAAAAACGCCAAAATAGAGACTTTCGATGATTGATTCGTTGGGAATGGGATAATATTCTTGTCAAAATCGGAATTGGGATAAAGTTCTTGTCATTTAGTTTTGACAAGAATATTATCCCATAAAATAAAAAAGCCGCGATTTTCGCAGCAATTAATGAGATAATGTTCTTATCACCCGACATCGTTTGTTTTCTTCAAACTTTTCACAGACTGACTCAATTGAACAACCCCAAATAAACTATCTGGGACTTCAAAGCCCGGCTTATCTAAAGATAAAGATTTAACTTATCAATTGCGACTTGGACCAAATCATCCGGCAACAGTTTATAGACATTGCCATCGATCACGTACATCTGCTTTGTCTTCCTGTGCTAACCAATAATTAAAATAGCCGAATAGTCGTTTTTTTCCCGGCTTTGATAGCTGGATCCAATGTACATGGCAAGTTCCATTTCCTCAAACTCAGGCAACCTGTCCTAATACATGAGATTCTGAAATATGTATTCATCGCTTGCTGCACATCAAATAATTATAGTCCAAATACTCGCTCCATATAATCAGCGATTCTGCAAATACCTTGGCATTGTCAAGAACTTCTTCTATATAGGTCACAAAATCTGGTTGTAGTGCTTCTCCAAGTGCCACAGCTTTTGCTGCAATGACATTCATAAGTGGGCTCCCCTTGTATCCCTGGGATCAACACCATAAGAAACAAAATTATAAAAAAGTTATAGGAAACTATTATGATATCGTTTTGGGACTGCAAACCGGCAGCGGTAAGACTCTAGTTAGAAAGGTAACCCCAAGAAAGTGATTTTCGAAACGGTTACGATTTCGCTGGCATTGGCAACATCCAGATAATCCGCCCCCAATGCCAGAATTAGATCGTATTGTTCCTCACGCGACGCTTTGCCCTTTCAATGTACAGTCGGCTGTGGATAATGGCTCCACTTTTGTGAACACCACAAAATCGACGCCAACTTCATTAAGTGATCGTGCTACTTTATCCCAAATTCCTATTCGTTTCGTGAAGGAGTGTCCGGTAACCATTATTAAATCAATCGTTCACTCTTTGATATGCCTGAATCCCAATCTTCAAGCGCTGCAATCCATCAACTAGTCGTTTTTTAGGGCAGGCGTAGTTCAATCGAATGAAATCGTGTCCATTGCCGCCATAAATGGCGCCCTCCGTGACATACAGCCCCGTTTCTTTCCTTATGAATTTACACAGTTGACTTACATTAGAAGTTATGTTCCGGCAATCGATCCAAGCCAAATAAGTCGCTTCCGAATGGATAATTTGGAGCTGCGGCAGTTCACTAGCCAAATAATGTTCGAGATATTGCTTGTTCGCCATGAGATATTCCAATAAGGCTTGCAGCCAGGGTTCGCCTTCCGTAAAGGCAGAGATTGCTGCTTCAATCGCAAAAAAGTTAGGTTCGGCCACTTCATCGGTGTTAATGCCACGGTGTACAAGTTTACGAATCTTCGAATTCGGCACGATAATACTTGAAGTTTGAATTCCCGCAAGATTGAAAGTTTTCGTCGGCGCCACACAGGTGATGCAATTTTGGACGATCTCTTCCGATACGGAAGCGAATGGAACGTATTGGTTGCCTGGGTGTGTTAAATCGCAGTGAATTTCATCGGAAAGAATAAGGACCTGATGCTTGACGCAGAGCGTGCCGAGTTTCTCAAGAACTTGTTTGTCCCACACTTTGCCTATGGGGTTATGCGGATTGCAGAAAATCATAAGCGTTGTGTCAGAATCGGCTAGCTTTTTCTCCACATCGTCAAATTCGATCGAATATTGATTGTCTTTGTAAACCAACTCGCTTACGAGAACTTCTCGTTGATTGTTCTTTATGGAGTTGTAGAAAATGTTATAGACAGGCGCAAGCACTAGCACTTTGTCACCGGCTTTGGTCATTTTTCGTACGATAGATGATATCGCCGGCACTACCCCCGTGCAAAACATAATCCATTCTTTTTGGATCTGATATTGATGTCTCTTTTCCCACCAATGGGCAACTGCATCATAATAAGTATCTGGTATCGAGGTATATCCATAAATACGATGGTCTAATCTCTTTTGCAGAGCATCGACTAAAGCAGGCGAAGTCTCAAAGTCCATATCCGCCACCCACATCGGCAGCTCTTCTGGTCCAACATCCCATTTATAAGAGTTAGTGGCCAAGCGCTTCGTCATTTTATCAAAATTAAAGGACAAATCGATCACCTGCTTTATCCAGCTCGTATCGGGTGTAGGCAGCGTTGATTTCTTCGTCATTGATGATGATTTCGCCGATATCCTTTGCTTTGATTTTCCCGGAGATTGGATTTTTCACGCTATTAATTGAGGTCTTGGTTTCCACCTCAATGGTTGAATATTCGAATGCCAAGTCGGTATTCAGAATCGTTCCGTTCTCGATTATGAGACGGTCCATGTAGCACATTCCCTGATTGCTTTCGATAGTGCAGTTGATAAAGGTGATGTTTTTCGAATTCCATCCTAAATATTCTCCGATGATCAATGAATCATAGACGGTGACATTCTCGCAATTCCAGAAGGCGTCCTTTGAAATAATCTTCGCATTGCGAATCTCCATATCCTTAGCCCCGTCGAATGCGTAGTTCCCCGCTAATCTGAAATCGTCGATAGTGATATTTGCGCTATTCATTCCAAAGTAATCACCTTTTGCGGTCACATGATGCAAGTGAATATCTTCGCAATTCCATAAGGTTTCTTGCGCGTTGGGTAGATCGACATACGTCAGTCGGATTCCGCTCGAACGCCGAAATGTCTTTGGCGCCTCTATTACGCTGTCATTAATGACAATTTGATGTGTATACCATATTCCCGATCGGGCCATTTCAAGGAAAGTGCTACGATTAACACAAATATTATTGCAATACCACAAGGGATACTTCCATTTAAAAATGCTATTATCGATAGTAATATCGTTGCTTTCCTTCAGGGGGGACTCGCCATCTGCAAAAATGGAATTAGTGACCATGAGGTTCTTTCTCTTGAAAAGTGCTCGTTCTCCGGTAAGCATTTGTTGATCGATCGTTTGCATAATACTGTCTCCAATCGCTCAGTACTAGCTTCAAATCTTCTCTGACCCCATAATTCGCAGAATAGCAACAGAGGGTTTCAGATTTATTAGAAGCTTCTATATAAACGGCAGCATTGACGGCTGCCGTTTATATGTGTTAATTCATTTACTAAAGCTTAATATATTCTTCATCCAATACGGGTTCTAACCAATCTGTTTGTCCTGGTGTAAGAGCTAAGTGAACAAACCAGCTATCCTTTGTAGCTCCATGCCAATGTTTAATGTTCGCTGGAATGTTTACCACATCGCCTGTTTTGAGTAATTGAGCTGGCCTTCCTTCTTCTTGATACCACCCCTCACCGCCAGTAACTAACAACACTTGCCCAGTATGATGAGAGTGCCAGTTATTGCGGGCACCGGGAGCAAAGGTTACATTCCCAATTGCTGTATTGAGTGGTGCTGGATCGGTAAACACCATTTGTAAGTACGCGTCTCCGATAAAGTTTTTTTCGACTTTTTGACCCAATGGGAAGAGTGTGCTATGGCTTAAGTGCTCGTTTTTCATTTTTCATCTCTACTTTCTTATATTTTTAACGTTATCCAACTTGAGCTGTTGGTCGAATGATCATCTCATTGATGCCCACATCCGATGGTTGTTCGATGGCAAAGGCAATGGCACGTGCGATGCTGTCTGCACCGATTGCTATCTTGTAAAAATCATTCAAGCCCGCTTTCGTTGCCGGATCGGTTGTCGTCTCCAGTAGTTCGCTGGTCACAGCCCCCGGCGAAATATTGGTCACACGAATATTTGTACCACTCATCGCTTCTTCTTGACGCAAGCCTTCAGAGATTGCTCTTACGGCATGTTTGGTACCACAATAAACTGTCCCGCCTGGGTAGATGTTGTGTCCGGCCACGGATGAAAGGTTAATAATATGACCTGATTTCCGTTCTCTCATAGATGGAAGGACTGCCCCGATTGCGTACAATACCCCTTTGATATTGACATCGATCATTCGGTCCCATTCATCAACCTTTTTCAAAGCAAGAAAAGCCTGCGGCATGATTCCAGCATTATTGACTAAAACATCGATTTTTCCAAACTCGTTAAGCGCATATGCAGCAAGATCTTCCATTTGTTGGTGTGAACTTACATCCGTCACTTTATACACAACTTGTCCGCCGATTTGTTCAATTTTATCTTGTAGTTTCTTTAACCGGTCTTCGCGGCGAGCGGCAAGAACCAATTTTGCACCTTTGGATGCCAGTTCTTTTGCAGCTGCTTCTCCAATACCGCTGGACGCCCCTGTAATAATAACTACTTTTTCTTGAATATTTGACATTTTAGATAAACACCCTTTCTTACTTTTAGGTATACTTTCATCTATAAAAAAATCTATTTCTTGGCTTAATTTTCTTCTGCTATTCTGGAATGATTTCATTCACACAACTCAAAGCATTTAATGTTCTCGGAAAACCCACATAAGGAAGGCAATGAGTGATGGCAGTGATCATGATATCCTTGTCATTGCCTACATTCAGGTTGCCTTGCACATGTGCCTTGACTTGATTTTCACAACCGCCGAGACTACTCACGATACAGAGGGTCAGCAACTCCCGTGTTTTCAGATCAAGGCCTCCACGAGTATAGAAGTCACCAAAACAGAAGGCAGAAAGATAGTCCTGCATATGCTTTTGATTGTATGGAACATTCCCCCTGTTCTTTTCAATGATATCGCCAAAGATTTTTACCTGCACTGCAAGGCCTTTGTCTAACCGATTCTCTTCTTCAACCTGCTTTTGACTTTCGAGAGGTAACTCGATATTTCTGGATTGGAAAACCTCATTAATCTCCGCGATGGCATTTAGCGTTTTAGGGAATCCTAAATAAGGCGCACATTGGTAAATGGCCTCTTTGATTTCTACCGGTGTCAGCCCAACGTTCAGAGCAGCATGAGCATGTGCCTTGAGCTGAGGTAACGTTTGGTTCGTTACAAGTACCACTAGAGTGATAAGCTCACGTTGTTTATCGTCCAACGTACCTTGATAAAAAACTTCCCCAAAAATAAAACGGCTCAGGATGTCCTGAAAATCAGGATCAGTAGCGTATGCCGCTGGCACTCCATCACCAAATAGCTGATTAAACGTTTCTTGGCTCTTTTCAATTCGATTCATAACTATGCCTCCTGCTTGTTTTTTTGCGGATGAATAGGACCAGCCGAAAGAATGACGATAATGCGACGCAGTAACCTCCAATTCCCGTCTTTATGATGAAGCCGACAGGCTTATCATCACCATTCTTCTAGATATGTCCCACAATGGTATGTGGGATATACGATTCTTCTAAAAATGAAATTTCTTCAGGTGTTAGCTTTATGGAAAACGCAGCTTCGGCATTTTCGAGATGAGAAATCGTCGTTGCACCAATTATTGGTGCTGTTACGGGTTCTTTATGCAAAAGCCAGGCAAGCGCAATTTGCACACGAGGAACACTGTGTTGCTCTGCCAGAGTACCCACACGCTCGATCACCGACCGGTCTGCTTCCATTGTTGAATCATATTTTGATTTTTGCGCTTGGTCGGTTTCGTAACGATACGTTGTCTCCGTCCAGTCCCGTGCTAATCTACCAGATGCAAGTGGGCTGTAAGGAGTCACTGCAATTTTCTCTTCTTTACAGAGCGGCAACATCTCTCGTTCTTCTTCGCGATAAAGGAGATTGTAATGGTTCTGCATGGAGACAAACTTGGTCCAGCCATGTTTCTCCGCTACGTGATTCGCCTTTAGAAACTGCCATGCATGCATGGCGGACGCACCGATATATCTTGCTTTCCCTGCCTTAACAACATCATGTAATGCTTCCATAGTCTCCTCAATGGGTGTATGGTAATCCCATCGGTGGATTATATAAAGATCAATATAATCTGTCCCAAGTCGATTGAGACTTTGATCTACTTCATGCATAATGTTCTTTCGGGACAATCCAAGCCCGTTTGGTCTCTCATGCATGGGGAAATATACTTTGGTAGCAAGCGCAATTTCATCGCGGCGTGTATATTCTTTAAGTGCTCGCCCGATAATTTCTTCGCTTACTCCAATGGAATAAACATTCGCTGTATCGAAGAAGTTGATCCCTATTTCCAGAGCTTTTCTAATAATAAGGCGACTTCGCTTCTCATCGAGCACCCATGGGTGAATCCAATTCACAGGATCACCAAAGCCCATACAGCCAAGGCAAAGCGGAGACACGTCTAAACCGGTATTTCCAAGCTTTACATATTCCATTTACGGATCGGTCCTTTCTTTTTCATTAAACAGGTACCTTTAGGAGTTAGGGATGGTATCTGCTTTGAATGGAATGATAGGATCTTTTAGCTGAAACTCATATGTTTCCTCGTCAACAATACCTACAGCCTTGTCGCTGTCATAAGGTCTAACATGAAACCCGCCATTTCTTTTGAGGTATGTTGGAACTCTTCTGCTGTCAGAGTGATCTCGGTGGCTTTAATAGCATCCTCTATATGGCCCAGTCTGGTAACGCCGATAATAGGTACAGTTCCTTTGGCAATGGACCAAGCAATTGCAATTTGTGCAGTTGACGCATTATACCTATTGCCGATTTCTCTCATTACTTGAATTAAACTCTCCAGCTTGACGAGCACTTCTGAATTAAATGCTTCGCCTCTTCTAGTCCCGCTCGGAAAAGGATGTTGCGTACTGTATTTGTCGGTTAATGCGCCCTGCTCCAATACCATATAAGAAAAGAAGACAATGCCGTTCTCCTTGCAGTAATCAATAATCCCTGCTTTTTCAGATGAACGATATAGCCAGGCTATAGTGGTTTTGTACAGCTGAAAATTTTCAAACCTTCTCCCCTCAAGATGCTGGCTGCCCTTTTAATTTCATCCAGATTATGATTGGAGACACCTACATATTTAACTTTTCCGCTTTTCATTAAAGGAATCAGTCTTGGTGTCCATCTTTTCACATCTGCGGGATTGTGTATCCAATAAATATCCGCATGGTCCCCGCCAAGCCGCTTTAAACTCCCATCTAAAAGTTCCTCCACCGCATCGTCATGATCCCCTGCGATTTGTGGAGTGAATTTCGTCGAAATCACTACATCTTTGCGGTCTTGGGTAAACCTCCCCAAAATCGATTCTGAGGCACCCATTCCATATACAGCCGCTGTATCCCATAAATTAAATCCGGCATCCATCGCCGCTTAAAATACCGGCTTTAAGTCGGCTTCTGTAAGATAATTCCCGAACACAGCATCCCCGCCAGATTGGCCGGTGCCCCATGACCATGTGCCAAGAGCTATTGAAGGGATATCTTCATTTTGCAGTTTAACGCTTTTCATTGTTTCACACCTTCCACAGATGATTAAAGCAACGCAAGTTTAGGGTTCAACGCATAAGCCACATAATCCTTGGCACTTTGCTCTAGCTCCTCGTCTGACAGGTGTTGCATTACGCCATACAAGATATATGGTGTCAAATAGCGTGTTCCAATCAAGTTACTGGTTGCCTGAAGAGGTCGCAGCAGCTCGGAAACGGTATATTTAAAATTACCTTCTGGTAAATAGTTTTCTTTAGCAGCGCCGGTAGAAACGGCAATCAGCAGCTCTTTTCCGTGCAGCTTGTCCCCTTTACTTCCAAATGCCCAGCCATGAGTTAGGACTACATCCTCCCATTTTTTCAACAATGAAGGCGTACTGTACCAGTAGAATGGGAATTGCAAAACGATGCGATCATGCTGCTCCAATAGACTCTGCTCGGCATCGACATCGATCTTCTCATTCGGGTATGCCTCATAAACATGGTGAATTGTAACACCAGCTTGCTTCTCCATTTCTTCCGTTAAGCGACGATTAACACGGGAAGCAGTTAAATCAGGGTGAAAAACAAGAACGAGTATTTTCATTTTAAATTTTCTCCATCCAAGAATATTTTTTTCTATCTTAATTATTTAAATGGATACCAAGTTCAAGAGCTAGTTTAATAATTGGACGACTGTGTTCTTTATCTAGTACCCATTGATGGGAATCACGACCTGGCTCACCAAAGCTCAAACAGCCAAGACAAAGACGATGTACTTCAAATCCGGTATTACCAAGTTAATTATTTTACTCCTCACTGTTCAGTGGATTATTTACAGCTTTGTCCGCTAAAATCCGTCCTGCAACTCCTATATTATCTAGTTCATTTTCCCTTACGAAAACAAAGAATGCTTGTTCAGGTATATTCATGATAGTTGAAGCTGATGTGGTAAGGTCTTTTACTAACTTTCTTTTTTGCTCTTTAGTTAATTTAGCTGCTTCAATTGTAATTACAGGCATAGTTTATTCTCCTTTATTGTGAATTTATGTCTAATGACGTCGAGCTGACACAAAAACTCATATGCATCTCTCTTGTTAAAGAGACCGTGCGACTCCAATTTATATGAATTTAAAAATGACCAACGATTCGGTGCGGTACATATGGTTCTTCCAAAAACGCAACTTCTTCAGCTGTTAATTGAATAGATAGAGCAGCTTCTGCATCTTCGAGTTGGGATATTTTTGTCGCACCTACAACAGGAGCGGTTACCGGTTCTTTGTGCAGAAGCCACGCAAGTGCGATATGAACCCGGTGAACACCATGTTTTTCTGCCAAACTCGCAACCTGGTCTAGCACCAATTGATCCGCATCTGCTGTTGCATCATATTTTTGTTTTGCTATTTCATCAGTTTCGGCACGATGTGTTGTTGTCTCCCGCGCCAACCTTCCTCCTGCGAGCGGACTATAAGGAATGACCCCGATTTTTTCTGCCTTACAAAGTGGGAGCATCTCTCGTTCCTCTTCGCGGTAAATGAGATTTAAATGATTCTGCATTGATACAAATCGGGTCCACCCATTTTTCTCAGCTATATGTAAAGCTTTCTGAAACTGCCATGCCCACATGGCAGAGGCTCCGATGTATCTCGCCTTACCAGCCTTGACTACATCGTGCAGTGCTTCCATCGTTTCTTCGATGGGCGTGTTGTAATCCCAACGGTGAATTTGATACAAATCGACGTAGTCGGTTCTCAATCTCTTAAGGCTTTTATCGATTTCGCTCATGATCGCCTTGCGGGAAAGCCCGGCTCCATTGGGTCCTTGATGCATTCGTCCATGTATTTTAGTCGCGATGACAATCTCATCACGGTTCGTATAATCCTTTAATGCACCTCCAATTATTTCCTCACTTGTCCCGTCAGCGTACACGTTTGCAGTATCAAAAAAATTGATTCCAAGCTCCAGAGCTTTTTTTATGATTGGACGAGCGCGTTCCCCATCAAGCACCCATCGATGATGACCTTTTTCTGCGTCTCCAAAGCCCATACAACCAAGACAAATCCGGGATACATCCAAGCCAGTATTTCCAAGTTTCGTATAATCCATTTCATGGTTCCTCCCTTTCTTATCCTTAAAAATTATATTGATACACATCAGGCGTTGGCTTCGTGTGGTGCGATCTTGACTTACCTCAGAACGGGCACGCGTGCTGATCATTAAGTTTAGATATGGACTGCCTTCTTTTATAAGAGTGCATCAAGCTCGAATATAATATTTCCAATAACTCCAAACAAAAAAATGAACATTGATTGTTTAATCAACTTACGTTTATAATTCTAAACGGAAACAAAATGCTTGCAATAATCAATTTCTCTCGATGTGTAGATTACTCAACAAATTATTAATAATTGCCGATTATCTCAGTAAGGGGACTTTAAAAATGACTAAAGTGGACAGAAGGGTACTCAAATCTCAAGAAGCCATAAAGAAAGCAATACTTGAACTGATGACTGAAAAAAACTTTGATGACATTACAATTCGGGATATTTCAGACAGGGCAAATGTTAATCGAGGAACAATCTATCTCCATTACATGGATAAATTTGACTTGCTAGATAAGATAATTGAAGAACATATAAACAATCTCCGTGAACTTTGCCACTCAGCATCTGAAATGAGTTTCCAAGAAGGAAATTATGTCTGGTTCGAATACTTTGCAGACAATCATTTGTTCTTTTCAACTATGCTTAACACGAAAAGTTCAGCTTATTTTCGTAGTCAATTCCTTGATTTAGTCGTCCAGGAGTACAAGGTTGAAGTCGATGTAACAGAAGGAAAAAATCAAGGCTTAAGTGATGATGTTATTCTTCAATTTTTTGGGGCTGCGGTCGTCGGGATAGTAGAATGGTGGTTCAGGAATGGAATGTCAGTCCCCCCTCGTGTTATGGCAGAACAAACTGGGATATTGTTAGACAGAAATTTTTAACTCGCATTCCCAGCGAATTCTAATAAAATCGAGAACTCGAGGTTATTTAAACAAAATTCTCATCCTGATTTCGTGATGAGGGTTATGTTTAGCTTTATATTGGGAAGGGGGCTGGCTCTACCATTCAGGAGTGTTATAAATTTATACGGAGACAAATTGTATATCATTGGGATAGCCTGAAATTCGAAAGAAACAGGTCCTTTTTAGAAAAATGTGAAAAGGACTCCGGCTTTCTGGCAGATTGGATTTGTCCAGAACAGCATCACCAGAGAAGGGAGCACTTTTCAAGTATTTATTTTTAAAATCAGCCTTAATTAAGCGCCAATCTGCCGATTAGTGCCAAAATGAGCCAGCATACAGATTCCAGTATGAAATTAAGTAGCAATTCGAGCAGCAGATTATACTGAAAGACTCATGAAGACAACTTTTCCAAAACAACTCATCAGCTTGACATTGTGTCTTTCGTTGCGTTTTTCCTTCAATTAACTCATTCGCTAGCCTCCTTCAGAGTTTGAGCTATCTGTCTCTTATTCTTTCAGAATTAGTTTTCACTTTTCAATGTTCTAAGAATATAATGATGAAAAATTATTTGGCTTTTGACTTAATTATCCAGGTCATAGCATTTGGATTACCGATAAATCCATGTTCATTATAATGTTGAAACATCCTTAATAGAGTATTGACTTGATAGTCTCCTAACTCCAAGATTTTTTAATTGTGCGGCGAACATTTCGTCTAAGGTGTTTCAACTTTAATCTCATGGACAAAATGCTGCTCCATAGCCGCGATCATATCAGACAAGGATAAATTTTCAGGTCCACAAAGTTCATAAGTAGCACCAATATGTCCTGGACCTGTGATTACCATCAAACTAGCTTTGGCTGTATAAAATCAAAGGTTTGTTCTTATTAATTGGCAGACTTAATCTAAATCTTCTCCATTGCTACTAATTACTTTCTTATACCAATTAAAGGACTTTTTCCTACTACGACTTAACGTACCATTTCCCTGGTCATCTTTATCCACGTAGATGAAGCCATATCTTTTGCTCATTTCTCCAGAGCTTGAGCTTACTAAATCAATGCATCCCCAGGCTGTATATCCTAGCAACTCTACGCCATCTTCTTTTACAGCAGCTTTAAATGCTTTGATATGTTCACGAATATACTCGATTCTGTAATCATCCGAGATCCATCCATTTTCATCAGGCTTGTCCGCAGCTCCCAACCCATTTTCGACAATAAATAATGGTTTTTGATAGCGATCATACAATGCATTTAATGTAATTCTCAGCCCGAGTGGGTCAATTTGCCAGCCCCATTCACTTCTTTTTAAATGGGGATTTCGTAATGTCGGAAAGAGATTGGCAGCGGTTTGAGTATTAACTGCTGGGTCAGCACTTGTTAATCGCGAACCATAGTAACTAAACGAAACGAAGTCAACTGTATTATTTTTCAGAAGCTCCTCATCACCATCTTCCATTTTCAGATGTATATCCATTCTTTCGAACATTTTTTTGGCATAATTCGGGTATTCACCACGAGATTGTACATCCACAAAGAAGTAATGCTCTCGATCCCTTGTCATGGCTTTCCATACGTCTTCGGGAGCGCAAGTATAGGGATAAGTGCTGGCACCCGCCAACATACAACCTATCTTGAATTCGGAATTTATTTTGCGTGCAATTTCAGTAGCTTTAGCACTCGCGACCAATTGGTGATGAGCTGCCTGATACTTCACAGCTTCTTCATTTTCATCTTCTTCAAACACCAACCCTGAACTCCCGAATGGTAGGTGTAATAACATATTGATTTCATTAAAAGTTAGCCAATACTTTACTTTATCTTTGTAGCGAGTGAATAGTGTTTCGCATAGTCTTTCATAATAATCAACCATTTTACGGCTTCTCCAAGAACCGATCGTTTTTACCAAATGCATCGGCACATCAAAATGAGTGATAGTTACTAAAGGCTCTATATTATATTTTAAACACTCATCAAAAACATCGTCGTAGAATTTCAAACCTTCTTCGTTGGGTAATGTATCATCCCCATTTGGATAAATTCTTGTCCATGCAATAGATAAGCGGAAGCATTTGAAACCCATTTCTGCAAATAAAGCAATGTCTTCCTTATAATTATGATAAAAGTCGATGGCTTCATGGCTCGGATAGAAATGCTCATCATCACATTCCATCATTTTCATCTTGCCTTTCATTACAGAAATGCGATCCTTTCCTGCGGGTATAACATCGACGATTGACAATCCCTTATTCCCTTCCAAATATCCACCTTCACATTGGTTTGCAGCAGTTGCTCCTCCCCATAAAAAGTCTTTGACTAAAGTCATTTATAATCCACTCCTTGAATTTGTTATGGTTACACTATTAGGACTAACAACTCATTGTTAAAATCAGTGACTGTACTACTGTTATTAGTTAGCACATCAGCATAACTGTAAGTATTCGTGACGATCACCGGGGTCTGAGTAACATATCCTTCCTCTCTAATTTTCTCCAAATCAAACGTGATTAGTGTCTGTCCCTTGGTAATTCTTTGACCCTCTTCAACATGAGCTTCAAAGTACTTCCCATTCAGTTTAACGGTGTTCAATCCTATATGGATGAGTATTTCAACCCCATCATCGGAGAGTAAACCGATTGCGTGCTTCTTTGGAAACAGCGAAACAATTTTCCCATTAAAAGGAGCGACCACTTTTCCTTCGCTTGGCTCAATGGCAATTCCTTTTCCCATTGCTTCTGAGGAGAAGGCTGCATCTTGAACATCCTTCAATGGAATCATTTCCCCTTTGATAGGACTCGTAATAACGGTATTTTTAAGTGTGATGATTTCATCGTTCGTGGTGACTTTATTCTGCTCAGACGTTTCTTTCTCATATTTCAAGGTTAATAAATAAGTAAGGACTGCAGTTATAACCGTTGTAATTAATAATGCGATGAGTATATTATAGAAATTCCAAATGTTTTCTCCAATATAAAGCGGAATAGCTGGAAGCCCTGATGAACCTGTTGCATAACGTGAAACTTCCATAACCCCTGCGTAAAGCCCTCCAGCAGCAGAGCCAATCATAGCCGCAACAAGAGGATATTTTTTAGGTAAATTAACACCGTAAAGTGCTGCTTCTGTAATTCCCATTAAGCCTGTAATTCCACTTGTAGTGGAGATTTGCTTGGATACTGTATCCTTTGTTCTCCAACTGACAATCAACGCGGCTACACCTTGCGAAATATTGGATATCATGGCTCCAGGTCCAATGATATTTTCATATCCCAATGTCGTGATTTGAGCCAATGATAACGGAACGATACTGTGATGAAGTCCAAACATAACAAGGATTGGCCAGAAAGTTGCAATAATGAAAATGACCACCCATGCTCCGTGCGATCCCAAAAAATTAAATCCCATTGCCAAATATGTTCCGAAGAAAGAACCTAACGGTCCTAGTGCAGTTAAGGAAATAAATCCAACAACCAGAATGGTAAACATCGGAACAAAAATAATTTTTACAGCGTTAGGAATGACTCTTTTAAAGAATGGTTCAATGTAGGATTGCGCCCACACGGATAATAGAATCGGAACAACCGATGAACTGTAAGCAACAAGTGTCAACGGCACATTGAAAACGCTAACATCATTGCCCGCAGTTCGCAATAGGTCCAGATTCGGATGAAGCAATATCCCCGCCAACACAAGTGCCAGTACAGGGTTGCATTTTAATTTGTTTGCAGCCGAATATGCTAATAAAAAGGGTAAGAAATAAAAAATGGCATCCGACATGAAATTGATTACATAGTAAGTTTGTGACGCTTTTGAAACTACATTAAATAAGATCAGCAAAGCCAATAGCGCTTTTATCATTCCCGCGCCTGCAATAGCCGGAACGATTGGACTGAATGTACCTGAAATAAAATCGATTAATTTGCCAAAAACGCTTACATTTTTTTCATTAGATAATTTATCATCTATATTTTCTGCATGTTTTATATATTTGACCACTTCCTCATATACTTCTTCAACATGGGTGCCAATAACCACCTGAAATTGTCCGCCGCTTTCAATCGCATCAATCACGCCATCTAAAGCTTTAATAGCGTCTTGATCGGCTTTTTTATTTTGGTTTAGTGCGAATCTAAGCCTTGTCATACAATGAGTTAGTGTTGATACATTTTCGCTACCACCAACCTTCTCTACAATATCCTGAGCTAATTTTTCATATTTTTTGCTCATTAGAAAATGCCCCCTCTTCTTGTTGTTGAACAATGAATTAGGCCTTAAACATAAACAACTTTTCCCACTAAATAAAAAAGTTATTTATCGGTAATATTTAAAGGCTTCATTCAAGCTGCACCTTTAAGATATCACTAGATAAATAACCATATCCAATACCTATAATCTATGTTCTATTATGCTTGTGAGGCATACTTGATTAATTGAATTAATTGAGAAGTAGCCTGGTTAAAAATCTTGTGTTTCTTCCAAACAATAACACAACTAAATTTGAGTTCTGGAAAAAATGGTCTGAAGCATAGATGTTTTGAACCTGTCATCGCAAGAGCTCCTTCAATACAAATAGCAGTTCCCATACCATTATCCACAAAATTAACTATGTTAGAAATTAAGTTGTATGTGGCTAGAACATGTATATTTTCATATTCATCAGCAAACCAACTAGCAATTTCATTTTGTACTGTTGGACGACTAGAAAGAAGTAAAGGAATTCCAACAAGATCATTGGGAGTAACATATTCTTTTTGCGCAAGAGGGGATGAAGCCTGTGTTAGAATTCCCCATCGTTCCTTTTGAGGCAATCTGATAAAATCGTATTTTTCAATATTTATGGGCTCTAATAAAATCCCAACTTCAAGTAATCCTTTGTCTATTTTTTCCTTTATGTCATCCCCTGTTCCGCTAAAAATATAATAATTAACCTGTGGATACTCTTCATGAAAAGCTTTTAATGTTTGAAATAAATAATGAGATGTTAGTGATTCGACGCTTCCTATAGAGATAGTCCCTCCAACCAGATTATTTTGATCTTTGAATTCTCTCTCTGTTTTATCCGCAATCGTTAGGATTTCTTCTGCCCTTTGACGTAAAAGCATGCCAGCATCCGTTAATGACACCTTTTTTTTCCCGCGAATAAGCAGTTGAGTTCCTAAATTTTTTTCTAAATCAGCCAATTGTCTGCTTAATGTCGGCTGTGTTACATGTAGTACATTTGCTGCATGTGTAATACTTTCCAAACGAGCGACTGTAAGAAAATAACGAAGTACTCTTAACTCCATGTTTCCCCCTGTTGATAATATGTGCTTGAGAATAGATTCAATATGTCCTAGTAATTAATTTATCGTCTTAAATACAGTTATTCCAGTTTAATTTTTCACATACTTCTCTATCATTATAACCATTAATCAGTTCTATATGCATATGATTATATGTGGAATTGAATCGATATATGGGAAGAATTTTGGTTAAATGTTAGGTGAACATAGTGTTGTTGGGTTTGAGTATTTTGTGATAAGGCCTCCCCAAAATTAGTTACGAAATTTCATGTTGCTGAGCCGTTCCACGTTTTCAGGATCGTGAAGAGATAAGATTAAGCTCTCTTTGGAATCCAACGTAGCAATCCTCTCCATATCGTCCCTACTCAATTCAAAGTTAAAGATATTGAAGTTTTCGATAATTCTTTCCTTATGAACAGACTTTGGAATCGCAACAATTCCTCTTTGTATCAACCAACGTAAAGCAACTTGAGCCACGGATTTATGATGTTTCTCAGCTATTGATGCCAATACTTCATTTTTGAAAATGTTATTTTTTCCTTCAGCAAATGGTCCCCAGGACTCAATCTGAACATGGTAATCCTTCATAAATTGAGTATTTTCTACTTGTTGTGTAAATACATGCGTTTCAACTTGGTTTACAGTAGGAACGATTTCATGATGAACGATTAGATCCATCAGGCGATCATTTAGGAAGTTACTTACGCCGATTGCCCTGATCTTACCCTCATGATATAATTCCTCCATCGCACGCCATGAACCATGGATATCGCCAAAAGGCATATGAATGAGATACAGGTCCAAATAATCCAGTTGCAGTTTTTTCAGTGATGTTTCGAATGCTTTCCTGGCACTCTTGTAACCTGCATCCTGAATCCAAAGCTTTGTTGTAACGAATATTTCCTCTCTGGGCACGCCACTCTGCTTGATGGCACGACCGACTGCTTTTTCATTACTATAAACAGCAGCGGTATCAATCAAGCGGTAACCTTCCATTAGGGCATTACAAACCGATTCTTCGCATACATTTTCATCATCAATTTGATAAACCCCAAATCCGAGTATCGGCATCTCGACACCATTGTTTAGTGTAACATTTTGCATTTTAGATCCTCCTGTTTTTTTAACCTCGATAACCTAGATAAAAGAAGCTCCGATAATGCTGGGGTCTCGTATAGATCTTAATGTTCGCTAGCGATTGGTTAAGTATTGGATTCAAAGCTATTTTTGGTGCCGGATAATTTTTTTATCCCTTTAACCAGAATGATATAGGTAATTATAGATAATAAACTTGTAGAAAAAATAATAATTCCAAAAGGTATAGCAGAATTTTCGCCTGCAATTCCCACAAGTGGAGACGTAACGGCACCTAATGCAAATTGTAAGGAGCCGAGCACGGCGGACGCGCTCCCTGCAATATGCCCCTGCGATTCCATTGCTAATGTAAAAGAGATGGGGCCAATGATCCCAATGGATAAAGCGAATAAGAAGATCGAAATAAACATAGCTGATAATACTCCATGTACTAGTACTATAAATAAGACTGCAGCAGAAGATATAAACGCTAGTATTATTCCGATCAAAAACAGCCGACTTTCCGTTACCCGGCCTGCAAGCAGTTTGACGAATTGAGATCCCAAGATAATAGCAAGGCCATTCAACGCAAAGAGGATTGAAAACAGTTGCGGCGACACGCCGTATATGTTTTGATAAATAAATGGGGTACCTGCAACATAGGCAAAAACACCTGCGAACAATATGCCATTGACTAGGGCATACCCCATAAAAGACCGCTTTCGGAATAAGCTATTATAATTTTTCATCAACGCACGGGGACTGCCTGAAATACGTTGTTGTACAGGCAAGCTTTCCTTTAACCCCCATATGGTTATTCCAGTTAACCCTATACCTAACACCCCTAAAAATATAAATACACCTGACCAAGAGCTGTATGACATAACCGTACTTCCAGCGGTAGGGGAAATTAACGGTGCCACATTGCTTATCATTGTCAGCAACGATATAAATTTAGTCATTTCAATCCCACTAAACCGATCTCGAACAATAGCGCGCGAAATAACGAGTCCAGCCGACGCAGAAACCCCTTGTATAAATCTTAAAGATATAAACCATCCTATGCTTGGTGCAAAAGCGCATCCAATAGAGGAAAGAACATACAGTATCATGGAAATCAACAAAGGCTGGCGTCTTCCATAAATGTCGCTTAAAGGTCCCATTATCAACTGTCCTAGCCCTAATCCTAACAGACTAGTGGTTAAACTCGCTTGAACCGCAGTTGCGCTTGTTCCAAAAAAAACAGCGATTTGCGGAAGTGATGCAAGATACATATCGACGGTAAACGGCCCCAACGCCGAAAATATGGCCAATATTAGAGCAAAACCGAGAGAATTTTTTTGGGTCTTATATTTCATTCCTTTAACTCCTATGATTGTTTTAATGCTTTCTTTAAGCTAACGCATTTGCTTTAGATGTTATGGTTTTATTACCCGGTGACATTATACCCATCCGATATGCAAATGGTCTTAGATAAATTTCGTAAGATAATACCTTGTAAAAGTTAGGAAAACAGTTGGGAACTTTGGCTGAATAGATTTCATGAGATGCCTCCCTTTTTTTCCTCATCCAAGTCTTCTCCAAAGTTTGAGATAAAACCGTTACTTCTGCCCCCATAGAATGAGCGATCTCACACCATGTGTCCGAGTCCACCAAATACCAACGACCGCTATATTTTTGCCGGAATCAACACCCCAATGGCGCAGCGGCGGATACGTTGTGATCCCAGTACATAAAAGTGGAGCGGCGACATCAAGATTAATGCCGTCTAGAATTCGAACCACGAAATCCTCCGTTATTACAACGATATGGGTGGAATAACCTCCCTGCGTATATTGTTCATATCTATCGATGACTCCGTAGTCCATTAAGACAATATTGCTCCTTTCCTCTACGGCAACTCTCCCACTCTCCACAGGAATCAACCATACAGCCAACTCCTACTCGGTCACCAACAGTATACTTTGTGACTTCCAAACCAATCTGGGCGACAATTCCAGCGTGTCCTGGAACGGGAGGATATTGGACTGGCCCTCAATCCCCACGGGCAGTATGGATGTCAGAGTGGCAAATACCCGCATACTTGATCTCAATGAGAATATTATGCGGCTTAAGATCCCTGCGCTCAACTGTAGAACCTTCTGGACCGAACACAGCACGTGCATTAGCATTAATCATATATAACCTCCAATGAATAGAATTTTTATCAGTTAGCTATTTAGAAATTAGTAATGATTATCCACACTTCTTTATTAAACACCATGTGAACACCCTCTTTTCTAAATTTAAGTTCTCCTTTTTTAGGTAAGTAAGCCACGGAGAGCGAATAAACAATACTGGTTGTTTTATCAACTTATGTCTATTATTATAAAAAAAGAAACCTAAGTTCAATGGTTAAAAAAGCGCAATTTGTTGAAATAGCAACATCATCACGAAAAGTGTTCATTATTTTGTAGATCAGGGGGAAAAGACAAGATGATTAAAGTGGATCGGAGAATCCTAAAAACGCAAGAATCCTTAAAAAAAGCCGTTATTGAACTGATGGCTGTAAAAAACTTCGATGACATTACCATTCAAGACATTGCAAACAAGGCAAACGTAAACCGCGGTACAATTTATCTTCATTATCAAGACAAATATGATTTATTAGATCAAATCATGGAAACACACATTAATGAATTAAAAGAAATGGATACGTGGGCATGTCAGATGGAGTGGGCTGATGCTCTTGTTCCATATTTCGAGTACTTTGAGAAAAATTATTTGCTTTTTTCAACCATGCTAGCTGCATCAAAAGGTACACCTTCATCTTTTAGAACGCGGCTACTTGCTTATTTCATGGAAGGGTTCAAAGGGGAGATTGACAAAGAAAGCGGGAAAAATACGGAATTAATCGAAGATGTGAGGTTGCAATATGCTGGGACTGCTTATGTAGGGGTCATTGAATGGTGGATTCGAAATGGAATGCCCTATTCACCGCAAGTCATGGCCACGCAAGTTGGCACCTTGTTAGAAAGAAGTTTTTAATCGGTATTATATTCTGTAAAGAAAATGGCCTTTTCCCTTTTCAATAAAGGTCACAGTATACAACGAAACACTAAAACAACGGCAGCCGATCGGCTGCCGCTTCTGCATGTTTTTTTCATTTATTATTAGAGTTTTTATATTCTTCCTCGGTTACATGTATCACCCCAGTGTGGGTACTAAGTATACAAATCCAACTATCCTTCGTAGCCCCATGCCAATATTTTACGTTCGGTGGAATGTTCACCACATCGCCTG
The DNA here is from genome assembly GCF_054602585.1 of Paenibacillus sp. SEL3. Classification (NCBI taxonomy): domain Bacteria; kingdom Bacillati; phylum Bacillota; class Bacilli; order Caryophanales; family Paenibacillaceae; genus Paenibacillus; species Paenibacillus sp. SEL3. Next base: position 6,261,615 of record NZ_CM137725.1, read on the forward strand.
TTTTGAGGAATTGAACTGGTTTTGCGTCTACTTGATACCAACCTCTCCTCCAGTAACTAATAAAACTTGCCCAACATAATGAGAGTGCTAGTTATTACGGGCGTCTGATGCAAAGGTTACGTTTCCGATAGCTTTATTGAGGGAGACAGGATTGTTAAACACCAATTGTAAGAAGGCGTTAGCGATAAAGTTTTTTCTTCTTTTGACCCGACGGTAAAGATGGTGCTATTTCTTAAGTGCTCGTTCTTCATATATGAATCCCCTACTTTTTATTATTATAATTAACTTACTTGAGGGGTATATAAATCATGAAAACAAAATGCCATAAGATAATCCAATATAAACTTTCGCTTGAATGGTGATTCTCCCTATTTATTTTCAACGATATCGCCTTCAAAGCACGGTAAGCCCTTTCTCCAATTAATGCCCTTCTTCAAAAGTGATAATGCTCTTCAAGATCTAAAATCCTACCTACAAATTCGAGAAAGTCGTTACAATGTTGCCGAACAGCAAACGGCTGTTTTCCTTTCTCTTCTGACTGGTTCATCCGGGAAAATAAATAGGTTGACGGTGAGAGCTGCCCAGAAAATGATGGAGCGCTACGCAAAAGCTTACGGTAAGCCTGGTGTATCTATGCATAAACTAAGACATTCTTTCGCAACGAAATTTAATAAGGAGAATAATAATTTAGAAATGCTAAAGGAACAACTAGGTCACACTGATGTCAATATGACTATGGTTTATACTAAGATAGGAAATGAAGTGAGTGGAAAATCGCTTAACGAGCCAAATATCTGAGTGTATTACGGAGTTTTACTCTGCGGTACTGCATATTTTTGCCCTGCAGCTCCTCACCTGCCCGATGGCCTAATGATCAAACTATGAGAACTGATCGGGTCGAGATGCGAAACAACAGCACGCTTGGGGCTTTTCATAACATTAATCTTCTATTGGGGAACCAAGGATGTATACCTGTCCAATCAAGTAGGCAACTTTGTGTCGATGTACAAAAAGATAGGAAATTTTCCACTTCACGAATCGCTAGTTTCTCCAAAGTAGCTAATTTAATGTTTTTACGGCTATCTTCAGTAAAATTTTCTGTAACTAACCAATCAAAAAAAATAATATAGTCATGGCAATAGTTCAGAAGCGTTGTGGGAGAAAGTTTTCGTTTTCTACTATCAATAAATTCCGTAATAAACCACGGAAGATCAGACAATTTTTCATCGATTCGATTCGATTCATGTAATGCATTTTCTCCAATGGCAGCATATCACGCCTGTCGAAGAAGTATTTCCCACAGAATTAATTATTCGACGCATCAACTAATATCACAATGTACTTCTAGCAAGGTATAAAAAGTCGAGCAAAGGGAATAAACTAACCCGCTGCTCGACTTTTTTATAATTAAATTAATTCACTTCTGCTCCTGAGCATCTACAATTTCTTATATCCTCCTCTTTCACTTCATAAAGACTCGCCGGAAATCAGATAATATTCTTGTCAAAATCGGAAATGGGATAAAGTTCTTGTCTTTTGAATTTGACAAGAACTTTATCCCATAAAATAAAAAAGCCGCGATTTTCGCAGCAAAAAATGAGATAATGCGCACAGCATGGCCGCGCCCATTTCGGCAATAAGTTCTTCCTTCGTATAATTGTAATCGCCAAATTCCCCGAATTGCTCAATGCCTGGACGATTCAGCCGCTTACAGTGTCCTGTGCTGTGAGTCATTTCGTGAAACCGGACATTATAATAGTCCTCGGCTTTGGGATAATCCTGTAACGGCGGTACGCTGATACTATCCGTACTCGGTCTGTAGAAAGCTCGTCCTGAAGCAAAACTGGTTGGCGGTCCACCCACATAACCATTTATGATCGCTTCAGCAGCGGCAATCGGGTCATGATGGAACGTTAGTTCCTGCCGTTTGCTTTGCAAACTTTCAGCTATTGTTTTCTCGTCTCATTAGGAATAGATTGAATAACATCTATATAGGATTTCGCCTTTGCAGTAATCTCCTTTTGTTGACCTTTATCATCTTTGTATAAAGCTGAGATATTCCCCTTATCATCATTAAACATCAAAATATCAGTTATCCATCCGACGTAATTATAACTTGGTCTTTGACCAGCACTGGATACAATATCATCCAGACCATTCCCTGATGTAAATTGCCAAACTGCCTTAGCTACTCCATCTTTAATTTCCACTAGCGTATTACCAACATTGTTATAATACATGTATCTGGATGAATCCCCTCTCGGGAATACATAAAAATAGCTTTGATTAGCCCCCGGTTTTTCTAAGGAAGAAAGCGATTTGAAGGAGAATTGAATCGGCAACGATATAGCAGCCTGACGGGCTGCTTGTAAATCTTCTGCCTGCAAGCTCTCTTGGTCTACCTTATAATTACCGTCTTGAATAAATAAAATAGACCGAGCCTTCTCATAGTTTGCCTTGTAACCAAAGTTCTCCGACACAAAACGAATAGGTACCAATATCCTTCCTTGAGTCATTTGGACAGGAACGTCTACCTGAACTGCTTGGTTATTTTTAAATGCTTCTTTTTTGTTGGCAGTCAGCTTAATTTGATCTTTGCCTTTTGTGATGAGAGCAGATTGACTTTTACTATCCCATTGATAGGTTACCCCAAGTGAAGCAAGCGTGCGTATAGGGACCAAAACACGCCCGTCCTTAATAATAGGTGAAACATCAGTTGCTATAAACTTTCCATTCACATTCACCGCGTTAACGGATATAGGATTGGCAGCATCAGCAATCGCCCAAGATTGAAACGTAAGTACGAAGAAAAACACAAACACAATAACCTTTTTCAAGATAAATTATCTCCTTTTCAATAAGTACCCTTACATAAGACGTATGAATTATCCGAAAAGTTTCTAATCCATACCAACTACTTAGTGCCCGGCAGGTTGAGGGGCGCAGCCGGAGGCTCGCCCTGCTGACGTTTAGTAGGCTTTGGCCGGGTTACCATGCGGAAGGCAAAAGGGAAAAAAATGCTTTCAATAAAAAGAACCGGCGGCTGCCGGTTCTCTCTTTTACGAATTATGCTTATTTTAGTAAACTCACACACAAGCATTGTATAATAATTGTATAACTGTAAATTTGGTGAAATCTGGCCGTCCCGTGTCTCAATTGTTGTGTCACAACCGTTCAAAGAAACCAACATATACTGATCCATTAAATGAAGTAGCCGCCAGTATTAGACCTTAAAACTAAGTTTTAGTGGACGCTACTGTTTAAATTAATGTTTCCTGTTAGCGCGTTTTTGGGAGTGTAGCTGTTGAAAGAAAATAAAGTATTAGACTAGAGTTGTTGATTTAGCGAGGTTTTTGAACTAAAAAATCGTCAGCTTTTGAAAAATAAGTTTTTGACTGAACAATTAATATAAAGCAGCGGCAGACCAAGACTTGATAAATAAAGCCTTAGACTGCCGCTGTTGTCATTTAACTAACGTTCCCCATTAGTTTAATAAACCACCTATTCTGAATTATCAGCTACCAATAACTTTTTCGATTCCATCCTCTTGTAAGTGTCGGATTAGACAAATGCACAATCAGCTGGACATCCCAGGTTCTCGAAAACTCTGCGCGCAGCAGAATCTACTGGCAGGAAAACCTCAATTTGCGGATATAAGCGGCCGCCTGCGGAAATCGAAACCTGTCTGTAGCGTACGGGAATAAGGTCTCCGGAGCTTTCCATTCTGGCTAGAATTGTTTGTATTTGATCAACATTTCCCCCTACATCCGGCACACTCAGATATTCGCACGCGTTATATTTCTGAACTCTATCCAGCAATTTTTGATACCACGCATCATAACGCGAGAGGATGTGCTCACTCTTAAAGGCTTGTATTCCGTTTATGATGTGCTCCTCCCACTGCTTAAACGACGCCTTGTCAAACGTGGAGCGGGAACGGATAGGAAAACCAGAATTAAAATGTAAATCGACCCTATTCATTAAACCGTCATATGAACGGTCGAGAGGGATTTCGAACAATTGATGAAAAGGCTCATTTAATCCCTTGATGTCCTGAGTATGTGTTACGACCATGGCGGGAAAAGGAATACTCCTCATCGCTTGCTGAGCCCACTCTACTGCACGCTCCAACGACCGTCCATACAATTCGGTCTGAATTGGAAGAAAACCGGCTGCCAAAAGCAAATCGTTACGCTCGTCGGATGTACACTCAAGATATTCTGCAATATTTATTATCGTCTGGCGGGTCGGTATGCGGCGGGTACGTCCAACCAGCAGATTTTTATACGAAGGAAAAGCCTCGTCGTTCAGCTCTTGTTGAGTAAATCGTTTCATGGACGGTTGAGGTCGATCGACAAGCTTTTGCTGGCGTTTTATCCGCAGGGCTTCAATTTCTCCCATTACGATTCTATGTCTAGAATTCTCCGTATCTATATCCATCTTCTCTTCCCTTCTCTTATGAAGTGTAGTTCTGCACTTGGGCCGAACCTTCATTTAAAGTATACTCCTCATTGAAATGAAGGTCATCTAATGACCATAACCAACATGGAGGAAAACCGATATGATTCGTACTATTGTTGTTGATCCGCATGCCCCGTCTCATTTGGCCTTCAAGGAAGTTCACGCCCCGCAGCCTAAGCCATGGGAAGCGCTTGTGCAAGTGAAGGCCGTCTCACTCAACCGCGGTGAAGTGAGTGACGCTAAAAATCAGGAAATATCTAGCCGTCCTGGCTGGGATTTCGCCGGGATTGTCATCGAGCCGGCAGAGAACGGCGCAGGACCGCAAAAAGGGGCCAGGGTTGTTGGTTTGCTCCCGATGGGAGCCTGGAGCGAGCAAGTGGCTGCTCCCGTATCGTTGGTGGCCGAAATCCCAGACAAACTCACTTTTACGGAGGCGGCTACCCTCCCCGTAGCAGGGCTCACGGCTCTTTATGCACTTCGAAAAGGCGGCATGCTGCTTGGCAAACGGATTTTCATTACAGGCTCTAGCGGCGGAGTTGGGCTATTCGCCCATCAGCTTGCAGTCCAATCCGGCGCATACGTTGTAGGTACGGCAAGCACGGAAGAGAAGGCTGAGCTTGTTCGGGAGGTCGGATCCGACGAAGTGATCATTGGATATTCCGCAATTTCATCAGCCAGCAAATTTGGGCCGTACGATCTGATCATCGATTCAGTAGGCGGCAATGCACTGGCGGCGTTGCTGCTGCAGCTAGCGCCCCAAGGGATTTGCGTTGCGGTAGGATTTTCCTCTTCAAATACCGCAATGATCGATATGAAGAATATGGTGACCAGCGGAGGAAGAACCTTGTACAGCTTCTTTTTAGGTGAGGAACTCACTCGTCAATCAACCGTGGACGATCTGAGTTTGCTGGCCCGGCTGGTCACAGATGAGCGGTTAATCCCACGAATCCAAGTGGAGGCGCCTTGGACCGAAATTGACACCGTTGCCCGTAATCTTATGGAACGGAAATTCTCGGGCAAAGCCGTGCTTCACTTAGATTGATTATATAGTTTGCAACTATAATCCCAGGAATCTAAAAACGAATCTGAAAAAGAAACGGCAGTAGTACACCCTTACTCGTTTGAGTGGGAGTACCGCTGCCTTTCAATGAACCCGGCTATTTGACCTTTATATTTCGTATAGTAATCCATCCAGCTTTAATAGCAACACAGTTATTCCTCTACCCTCAGTGGCACCGCTTTAAGAATGTTCATTTTCTCTCACTATTCTGCCAGTTGGCTTAATGAAGTGCTCACCAGTCTAATACTTTATTTTCTCAGTCTACAACTTTATTTGCCGAGTCTAACACTTTATTTTTCAGTCTAGAACTCTATTTTCATTTGACAGTAGCAAGCTTTGTTAAAAATACTGAGTGGGATCAATGACACCTTTATCATCTTCCTTCGCGTCCTCGATCTCATCTGCAAAGTCATGTTCCATTCCTTCTTCTCCATCATCGTAAAAACTTCTAGTATTGATAATGATATCATCGGTCTCGATATCGATATCTAACGGCTCAAGATTCACAACAAATGGGTAAGTGCTATCCATACGCACGCCATTTCCATTCTCGAAGTCCCGATCGGAGCCATACTGATGTTCGAATAGATGAGAAAAGTGATGACTATTGGTTAATTAGTCACCATTATTATGGAACTGCTGGTTTAGCTGAATTAACAGACAAATGTCAATTAGATTTAAATATTCATTAATGGGAACAAGTTCTTTGTTTAATAATTAACTTGTACCGATAAACTGTGAAAACGTTGCACTGTTATGACAGCAATTTTAAATTTGATATCGCAATATTGTACGTGAAACAAAATTATAAACTCCTCCACTGAACACTATTCATCTAGAAAAAGAATTGATCTCTAACTCTTTTCCTCTCCAAGACAGTGGGGAACTTCATGTCAAATTCCAGCCTGGTAGGGAACTTTATGTCACTAAAAATTGACAAGAAGTTCCCTACCCAAAACCAAGAAACCCCTTGTTTTATAAGGGGTTTCTTGGTTGGCGACTTTATGTCATTCTACATCCGGGATAAGAACTTGCATCAATAAAGCCAAAAAGCCGCTATTTAGCGACTTTTAATGTGATCATGTTCTTGTACCTCGACACCAAGCCAGTAATGTAGCCACTAATACAATCCCCTCCCATTCCACTGCTAGAGGGAAAGACTCGGAACGAGGAAGTCATCCTCTTCTTTATACAGGCTTTAATCAGGGTTTCAATTAATTCGAGCTCATTGTTCTCCATAACAAACCATTTATTCAGTATAGTTACAGGGTTACAGATGAATAATCTCTTAGATCGATTGGCGGCTTACCTCTAATAAAAACACTTATGAACATTGAGTAATGACTTGTAGGATCTCCCCCAATAATTAGCAAAATAGGTTCAGGGCAATTCATCGACCTATTGGAAGATATAGAGATCATTTGTTTGGAATCAATGGTACTCATCTTGCTAGAGGAAAAAGGATGAAAGTGCCACTCCCCCAGGTAAAATGCCTTCTCAACTTTCCATAACGAATCGAGCCACTCTTTTAAACCTTCAATACCTCTGTAAAATCGAGTTCTTGTGTATTTGGAGTCTCTGGGTGCAGCGCTGCTCTTTACAATAACGGCTTTTTTCAATGCATCATCATAATATCCAGCCAGAATGCCTCCAGTTTCTAGATACCCACTTGAACTGCACTGAGCCAATATAAACGCTAAGATTTCCTCACAGAACTCAACTTCAAGGCCACTCTCAATATCTTTATACTTATGAACGAGCATTAAAACACCTCGCGATGCTTCAATATAACACCTGCTGGCATGCCATTTAATTGTTGTTGTTCATAGACAGCGAATATGTTGGGACCGAATGGATTGAGCCACCATAGTTCCATCTCTTTTATTGCTAATCCAGCCATAACCCAAATATCATCTGACCGAGCTGGGAACAAAGGATGATAACATCCGATTCCATCTCTAGGTAAGATTTTATCCTTGTTTTCGTTTTGTTCTAACTCAATCCATCGTTTGATAAGATCATAAAAAGTTTTGCGAGGAAAAGGATGTTTGTTCGATAGGAAAATAAAAATCCTCTTTGCTCCAAACCCAAGGGATACAGAAACGAATCTTTTCGGTAGAGTCCAGTCGAAAGAGTACAGGTGATCAATAACTGCATCGCTACCTGTCGTATCAATAATTACGTCATATCCCTCTATTACATCCACCTCATCCTCAGACAAATTCGGAAAAGGTTCATTTATAGCCGAGGACCAGACGTGTATATTGTTATGATTTATCCGGTTAGATAAAGCCTCCGCCTTATTCATATATAGATGATTTATGCCAAGTGTATGCCGAGAAAGGTTACCGGCTTTTAGAATATCTTCATCACAGACCAGGATTCTTGATATACCGGTTCGGGATAGTAATTCCCCAATAGCTGAACCGAGTGCACCAGCACCGATTAAAACGGCTCCATCCCTCTGGACTTTTTCATCTAAACTCCCCCTGCTCAGAATTGCTTCCTTACTCCAGTTCTCTGTACGGACATATTTTAATTTTCGTTCAGGCTTTAACTGATTCAAGCGATCACGAAGGAAATAGTAATCTTTTGCTTTTCTAAATCCATTAATCTTTTTCACTTTTTTAGTTAACCTGCCGACTTCAAAACTGATCCAGTGGACGACTGTGTTTTCTCCCCCAACAAGTTTAGGGATTTGAAATCCAATTAATAAAAAATTCCGGCCCTCTAATCTGAAAATATTCATACGTTCATAAATTTCATTCCAGAGATCAAAATGGTGTTCTTTGCAGATTGTTTCCAGCTCTCTGAAGGTTCTTGGATAAGACCAAGGCTGTATTATTGGTTGAAACGGAAGGAGTACCCATATACCGTGGAATAGCTTATTTGAATCAGCTCTGATAAGTTTCCCCCAATCATATGTATGGATCACCTCTGACTTTTTACCAAAGAAAGCCGACACAAATAAGGTGTTACGATATTCATGTATCTCTTTAAGAGATACATGACCAGATTTAATTTTTGTTTCGTTCCATACTTGAATATGCTTTTGTTCTTCTGCAAAAACCACTGAAAAATTCGGTTCGAAATGAGAATGAGGCAATTCGAAATAGTCTCCTGGGATGGCTAAAGAATCAATTGAAGCAGCAAGCAGCCACTCTTTCAGTCGCTGGACATGCCAATTAATGCGCTGTTCTTCATCCATGAGCTCGTCACTATCAGACAGTAATTCCAGTTGACTGATATCCCAATCAGTGCAGATCTTTCCTAACCTCCAAGGAAGGTAATCCTTTTCAATGTTTTCGTTCATATGTTTATAGGTAAGGGTTATACTATTTACTTTATCAGGAAATATGCTTATCGATCCCCTCGGATAAAGCGGATCGATAAGCATATACCACTGCGTCGTTTGGGGGATTGATGAATTTATATCTAGCCCAGATACCTTTAAGCTAAAATGAAGAACCCAACTCTTAAGCCTTGCAATCCAATATACCTCTTCAAGCTGCTGGTACCCATCCATAATTTCAAGTTGAATACATCCAGTATTTATACGTTCAGGGACAGAATTAATCATCCGAAACGTCCACCTACAATATTAGGAGTTGTCGGATTATCTCTTTTTGAAAATCCAACACTTGCCCTGTTGTCCTTGTCGGTTGTTGCCTCTGATGTAGGGAATTTAGAGCCAAAAAGTTTATTCCATTCTTCTGCACTTTCTTTTACTGTGGTCGCATCTGTAGCCTTCCTAGCAATTACAGCTGCTTCTTGGATAAGCTTATAGAACTCATCGTATTCTTCATCAGTAACCCTTCCCATGACGTTATGGGAAGGTACACCATGGTCTGCCATAAAAGGCTTTGTTGGGTGATCGTTAACAATGGCCTCTAAGACTTCAGTTACTCCTTGTCCGACACTACCGATATCATCAGGGCAACATAAGCCTATCAAATGTTCAAAAGGATAACCCTTTGGATATTTCGGCAAATGATTCAATCTTCTCCACCACTTTAAAGTCTTAACTACATTAACATAATGACGATTGCAAGATTTATTTTTTTCTTGTGTCCATTTAATTTGAGCTAAAGGGTCTGTTTGTTTCCATTCTTTAGCCTCTCGATCAGGTATCCAAAGAGGAACCGATTTCCATTCAGGTTCATTTGCGTTGGAATAGGTCTTCCATACAGAGCTTGAATCCAACGTTTCACCAAGGACTGCCCATGACTTCTTTAAGGTCCATGTTTCAATCTCTTCCAGTGCACGAGCATCGGTGACACTATTTGACTCCAGAATTCCTTCTTCACTTTCTGAAGGTGCTGCCGTAATGACGACATCTAGGTCAACATAACTTAAAGAGATTCCTATTGAACGACCTTGAATTTTGTATTTACCAGCATAGTGCTTCTCCATAAACGGCACAAAAACTTGAAGAGCATCTTCTGGATTGCTGTATTCCTCCATACTCAATTTTGTTACTACAATGACATCCACATCGGAGCGGCTTTCTCCTTTTGGTCGAACAGCGGTTGATCTTCGATAACTTCCCTGAAGAAACGTACTTACAATTATCTTCGACATTTCTTCGTCTTCTTCTAATCTATTCCTTAAAGTGGTGTGACCTGTAATCAGATCATTCACTTGATTACCTGTTAGTCGAATTTCTTTAAGAAATCTCGCAAAATAAGTTGGAATATTCATTTCAAGACCTCCAATTTATTAGTAAGGGAGCAAAAAAGAAGGGGTATATGATCCATCGCCAGAAAAGTTATGTTCATATAGAACAATCTCCGGAATATTTGCAGCTTGTTGAGCAAGGAAGAAAACAAAACCATTAGGCGCTGAAATAAAAAAGTGAACTTTACCCTTTCTTTGATTTGGATTGCGTTTGTCTAAAGCTTTGATTACTTGCTCAGCTAGTTTCCAGGCATGCGCACCATCCTTGACAGCTTTAAATCCTTCTGATGGCATACGAAAATGATAAAAGGTCTTCACAGGGAGTTGAGTATTCTCAATATGCCACTCAACATGAGGCTTTACATCACGAGTTACACTAATGGCAACAATCGTATCTCCTTCAGTTGAAGTACTATCTAAAACCTCTTCAATGAAAGCTGAATAGCCTTGGTCCTGGCAATGTACATCCGGAATCCATGCAATTAAGCCGTCTCCGCGCTGAACTGGAAATGCTCTAACTCCTGATTTGGGATTTAAGGTTAACCCTAAAGCAAATGTTATGGAAAGGTGTGTGTTGAGTTGAAGTAAGTAGGCATTGCCTGGTGAAAATACTCCCTGTGTGAACTTTCTTAACTTCTGTGCAATATCATCGTTCCAGGTTTTTTCAAGTTTAATTAGCCGTCCATCGAAGTGGTCACAAAGACATAGTAAGTGACTAGTTTCTTCCTCCAATTTTTCTGCATGAGAAAGGAAACTGCGAATGCCCACAGGAATCTCGTCTATGATTAATTGTAGACCCGTATATAGTCCCTCTCTTTGGCACAAATTCAAGAGAGTTTCCTTGTTGAAACGCTTACTTCCTTTGCTTGCACAATTAACAATTAAATCGTTATAGGGATTTACGAGCACTTTAAAATCAATGGGTTTAAGCCCAGCGAGCATTAATTTTGAATTAAGTAAATCTCTGATTAAAATAGAAATGCCGGGTTTACTATGCTGAATACGAATACATCTCAGGATTTTCCGCAGCTCTTCTTCATCGTCTAAACCGAGGTGTTCCATCATGGCTCTTCGGGCTAGAGCTATTTTAGTTCTTGGTTTCCCATCAAAAAAAGCATTCAAATTTAATTTATTGTGATAATTATCCAATAAAGTTTCTAAAAGATCATCATTTTTTATGTTCCAGGGTGTTATTAAATGAAAACGAGCGTTGGTGTACCCTTTCGTTAGAGCATCGCGTACACGAGCTAAAAACGAGTGCGTGGAGGCGTTAATGAAAGAAGGATTAATGAGGTCTAACAATTCAATTGAATGTGTGTTCTTGACATGATATTTGACCTGATAGAAGTCCATGGTGATTTCGTCTGCAATATCATATTCCCCTGCTATAGGTTCGAAATACTCAACTACAACATCATCAAGAGATTTAACACGATCATCTTCGTAGTATACTTCTTTAATATTGGTATTGTTATGTAGTAACTCGGATGCAAAAAACCAAAAATAAAGATTTTGATACGTCATACCGGCATTAATTGCATCAATGGCTTTCCCCATGTATCACAGTCCTATTCTTATAATTAAGAACTTATGTTCTCGACATATTATCTCACATTAATCGTTCATATTCAATTGTCTTATCTTATATCTACTAACACTATCCCTAATTTAATTCATGGGTTAAGCGCTTTTTAAGCTAGTAAACACATGACTACAGAACATATTTTTAGGAACAAACAAGCTGGCAGATGAGTATTAAATTTCGAAAATTCTGATAGTAAAACTACGAAAGTTACTATTGATTTTCGAGATGTGTTGGCTCCTTAAACCGGCCTAACGAAAACATTCTTTTTCTAGCAGGTATGCAAGCTAGAAATAAGGATGATCAGATCGATCAGCATGTTTTTAAAACGCCCTCACGAAGAACAGCGTATTAATTGGCATGTCCAGCAATTTTTATTTCTCTCCGATTAGCCGAATCCAACTGTGATGAAGATGTTCAAGCAAATTTGAATCTTCCTTCATTTGAAAGTCTTTTGTTTGGTCGAGTCTAGGCATTTGTCTTGTTTTCGTAAGAGGTTCAAGCTGTTTCCATAATCTCAATGCAGCCAAATAATCAGCATCTGTATTATAAATCGTGAAACCTTGCTGTAAAGCTACCTGGACCCAAACCACTTCGAGTTGATAAGCTTCATATTGACTAGTTCGAGCCTTTTCAAGTATGACCAGCTTTGGCGATCTTCCACTTGAGATTTGTTCCTTCACCCATGCATTTGAAGCATGTTCTAAATGCTGAGCATATCGGCGCTCCACATTGGTTGTTTGACCAATATAGACTCCTGTAACTTCAGGTATCGAGTCAAACAGACCATATATGTAACGATCGTCGATACGATCCTTGTACCATTTTTTCATGCGAAATTTACCTCTTTTCTTCTTCCAGGTCGCCAAAATAAATGTATTTTCTCTTGGGAGGCTGCTTTAGAATTCATAATGTTATGTTATGTTATGTTATGTTATGTTGTTATAAGATTATCTTGTATTTAAGCTTTTTGGCTTTAGCTCGTTCACTGTCTCATTTTACATCTATACTGGAGTATCTTTCTAGTATAAAGAGATTGCACATAACACTATTGTAATAATTCCGAATTTATTAATTCAGCATGATTCATTTTGAAGGTTTTAGCTTCAACACCGTTTAAGAAGATTCTTAATGAAGACTCTATTTATGTCGATATATCAATAAAGGAGGTGCTAACATTGATATACACTTTAGGTATGATTCTAATACTTGCTATGCTAATAAGCGCAATGTTAAAACACGCAAAAAACATACCACTTGTACATAGTTATAAAATAAACTTTAGACAGCCATTGAAAAAACACATAAGAAAAACTTAAAATTTAAAAAGTAGCAATGACTTATATCTTCATTCAGATAAAATGCTTAATGTTCTTCTAGATTTCTATAGAAATGAATCATTAGATATCCTTACCCAAAAGCAGGATAGCATTAAATTCCTTATGAATAGCACTAGTATTAAGTCTAATTTAAATAATTCATTAGCTTCGCTTTTTATAAGTACCCTAGCGTTAATATTTTCTTTAATGGCCGTTTTCAATACTAAAATCAACTCATATGATGAGGGTTTTGTGATTTTAGGTGTAAGCTCATTGATCTTCACCCTTCTTAATGGATGCTTTGCTAGAATACATCCTTAAGTCTGAGACCATTTCTGATTTAAATAATCATTTAACGGCAATAACGTTATTTTAGGTTTGAAATATACTCATGCTGATAAATATAGTTTATTAAAACTAGACCTTGATAACGAAGCACTAAACAAAATAAGAATAATAAATAAAAAAATAAATATGTAGTATATTGGGCATGAGGTTACTAAGGACGGCATATGCCGTCCAAAGCCTCCGTGTTATCCACTTGTTCTTTTTTTTACTATCGGGACTTTTACAGATTCTCACACCAGACTTCTTGCTAGCCCCTTTAGATCCAGTCCATCTGCTAAAAATGCTCTTCGTATTAAATCTGGTGCTACAAACTCATCATATTTCCCTAAATACGGGGCTTCTTTGTCTTCGAGCAGTTGCTCCTCATTACAGTTCTTACATGCAAGGATCATTTCCCGTAAAAGTGTTGGCGCATCACATCGCCCAGATACAATCAAATAGTATGGCTCCATAGGAACGACTGATCGTAATGAAAGCCTAGTGGAAAGTGTATGTTTGATTAAACGCTCCATGGTCCGAAATTGCTTGCTTCCCACCCAGGGAAGAATGAACAAGGAATCGCCTCCTGCCGGAATCACAATCTCCTTGAGCAATCCGCTCTCTCTTGCCAGACGTCTGGCCCGCTCCAAACGATTCGCAGCTTCAGGTGAGAGATATGAGTAGATTTCCTCGCCCGCCAGCACATCCCTCATCTTTTGCGTAACCAGAGTATGAATATCTCCCCCAGATCCAAGCCATAACGTGTCTACCTTCCCTTTAGCCGCTTTGACGTATACAGCTTTGTGCTTTGTATCTACCTCCACTACCTTCCACAGCTTGCCGGCAAGAGAAAAACAATAACCTGGCGGTGGGACAGTGGTGATGGAACCAATTTCTTCAGACCCATTGTAGACGGAGTGTTCCTCATCATCCTTGAACACCGCATAGAATCGAAAATTGTTAACGATTTTCTCACCTGTGAGACCGATGATCAAGTTCTTATCCTCTGTCCACTGAATATGGTCTGTTTGAATCAAATAATTTAAAAAGGTCTTATACTGCTCTGGAGTTACTCCCCTAAAGAAAGGTAACGTTAATATCGCCCTCGCTAAGTCAGCAGGCTGGGCTTCTCCCATGCTTTTTAGGATGCTCATGGTCTGATGGTACATTGTCCCGATCGGGAGCCTGCGAGTCTCCAGAGGCTCTACCCACTTGTGCCGGACATATAGCTCGATGACGGCAATTGCCCGTAGCAAGGTCCAGGGAATTCGAGCCGGGAGTGGAGCCTCTTCGTCCTCTTCCTCATGAATGACAAACATCATTTCGGATGCCTTATCCTCCCTCCGGCCGGAGCGGCCAAGCCGCTGCACGAAGCTGGATGTACTATAAGGAGCACCAAGCTGGACAATCCGCTCTAATTCACCTAAATCAATCCCAAGCTCCAGTGTTAGCGTTGCAGCAGCTACAGCGGGGCCTGGATCGCTTTTCAGAGCATTCTCTGCTTCCTCTCGAAGCATGGCCGATATACTGCCGTGATGGACATAGAACACATCTGGTTGATGACGTTGCGCAGCAACCCTTCTCATTTCTAGCGTAGTCAATTCAGCATCTGAACGGCTATTGGTGAAAATCAGGGCTTTTTTGAGATAGGTGCTCTCGTAAATGTGATTATAGTAAGCTTTCTTAGCATTTTGCAGTTGTACTGCCTGTTCCTCATCACGGGCATCCGGGAATGAAAAATGGTCTACTCGTAGCCGCAGCTTGCGGACAGCTGAAGAGGACACGACTTCCACTGCTTGCTGGCTTCCAGCCCCCAGCCATGCTTTGGCTGAATCATAGTCGCTCAGTGTGGCCGATAATCCAATTCGACGTGGTTTCACACCGGTCATGCGCTCAAGACGGTTAATCTGGCTTAGCACCTGAATACCACGGTCTGCCCCCATAAAAGCATGTACCTCATCTACAATCACATACCTTAGGTCTCCAAAGAGACTAGGAATGGCACTGGGACGGTTCATCAGTAGCCCTTCCAACGATTCTGGCGTAATTTGCAGAATTCCGGAGGGACTGCGCACCAGCTTCGTTTTTTCGGATTGGGGTACGTCCCCATGCCAATGCCATACGGGGATAGGTGATCCCTGTATCAATTCCTTAAGTCTCTCAAATTGATCGTTTATCAGTGCCTTTAAAGGACCAATGTACAAAATGCCTACGGACCGGGAAGGTCGTTCATGCAATTCAGTAAGAGCGGGAAAGAAAGCAGCCTCTGTTTTTCCCGAAGCCGTTCCTGCGGCAATCAGTAGATGATGTGGAGTATCAAAACATATCCGGCACGCTTCTACCTGAGCAGCTCGTAGCTCGTTCCACTTTTTCTTATAAATGAACTCCTGCAAAAATGGAGCGAGCCGATGAAATGGATGTTGCGTCATAATTCAAACTCCGACAGAAAGTCATTGACTTCATCCGGATCTGATTCTGCGGGGGCAACTGACCTCTCCCCAACGAGCTGTGCGAACGAAACCTCAGGATTCTGGTGCAACGTATGAAGGAGATCCATAAAATCCCGGATTACCTCCCGTGGTGTGAGTAACTGGTCAGCACCAAGTCGTCCTACGGCTGTCTGCATAAATGAAATAAGGTCCTCATTCGTTAATGATGAGCTGTATCCAAAATGCTGACCATGAATTTGAGTCAAACGCTGCAGTAGAATAAGAATTTCTTCATGAGACAGCATTTCAAGCTTTAGAATCGGACCCGTATAGTTCAAGTAGCCTTGATTCGCATATCTTCCTTCAATCAGCCGGGAGCGAAGAGCTTCATAGCTGAATAGTCCCCTTCGTTCATCCTCTACGAATTTCGGCGTCCCGCCTATGAAAATCCCTAGATTTTCTGCTTTCCCCTGCATTGTGTCGTTAAACATAGTGAGTAGCTTCTCATAGTTGCTTTGTCGGGCAATACTATTGCTTATCTTGTATAGATTAACTGCTTCGTCTATAAAGAGAAGAAGGCCCTTATAACCGATTCGCGAAACAAATTCCGCCCAGAGTTTGATGTACTCATACCAGTTCTCATCATCAATAATGACACCCACATTCAGCTCTCTTTTGGCCTCCGTCTTGGTTGGAAATTCCCCTCTGAGCCAGCGAAGAGCAGACTGCTTTTGGTGATCGTCAGCAAGCTTGTAGCCATTCCAGTAAATGGACAATACTCGGGCAAAGTCAAATCCGTGCACTAGACTTTGCATCTCCGTTGTAATCTCGAAAATTTTCTGCTCCACCTCAACGTTCAAAGCAGGATCATTAGGACGAAGTGACTTTTCTATCATCACTTCTTGTTGGATAGAAGCTATCCACTTCTGAAGAATAGACTCCAGGGCCCCCCCATCTGGTCGTGTCCGCGTGGACAAATGCATCATCAGCTCACGATAGGTGGCTAGGCCCTGTCCTTTCGTTCCCACAAATCTTCGTTCTGGAGATAGGTCAGCGTCCGCTACCACAAAATCTCGATCCATTGCATAATTCCGAAGCGTCTGCAGAAGAAAGCTTTTACCGCTCCCGTAACGGCCCGTAATAAACTTAAAGGCCGCCCCTCCCTCTGCAATATTCTCCATGTCTCTTAAAATGGCTTCAACCTCTGCTCTACGGCCAACTGCGATATGCTCGAGTCCTATCCGCGGTACTACTCCGGCAGTCAGAGAGTTCACAAGGGCCGTGGTAAGTCTCTTAGGTATTTTTTGTGCGCTCATATTTTGTTCCAACATTCTGTTCACCTCTTCAAATTCTTCACATCATTTAGGTACTCTTCCACAACACCATCTTCTGACACGATCAAATCTCCAATATGCTCCATCGCGGCTTGGTTAATTTCGTCGATAAGAAGTGTTGGCATCGTTCCATGCTCTTCTGCCAATCGGCTTAGTTCTATTACGGGTGCATCGCTCATTAGTGTTGCCAAAGCGTTGAAGTGGACTTCGTTCAAGGCTTCCGCCAAGAGTAACCATTCCTCTCCAAGGTCTGCCGTATCCCACGAAGACTCTACAGAGTTATCCAGTGATTGTGCTTCTTCTGCAGCAGCACATTGTAAATGGGTGACTAGTTCCGACTCATGCGAGACTTCCGCCGACATATGAGCGTCATTTGATGTCTCGAGTGGATCTTCTATTTCTTCAATCGTTAACATCTCACGCACATACTCTGTATCCAATTGAAGCTGTGCTAGTTTATCAGTATCAATTTGAATGGCAGTTGCAATAGACTGTTTGGCATACTCTCTGGCTAAGTAACGATCAATTAGTGTCTCCACTTCTGGTTCCAAGGAACTCCCTTTTAACCGTCCCTTAAAGCCTTGGTATTCACGGAGTTTATTCTCGGCAAATTTGATAATCTGAGTAATATATTCTCGTAATGGTTCATGATCTAAAATGGGCAAATGACTGACGGAAAAAGTGCTGCCGTAAAGTCTATTGTTATATACTGCACTACGAAACAGGTATCTTTGTGTCACTAGCATTTCACCAGGAGAAAACATATCTATTAGACGCACGTCGTGTATTTTACTGATATAGCCATCCACAACGGCGAGAATACGGGGGATATAGAATTCAAGATCATCCTTTCCTTCTCCCAAGTAGAATCTGCTTCGTTTCATATCATAATTGCTTAAGCTTAATAGCATATCCAATGAAAGCTGAAGCGGAGATTCCTGGAACTTGCTTAATAACTCCATTGCAAGAAACTCTCCAGGTAGCCTATCCGGCTTCCTTGTCAATACATCCAGTTCCCCAATTGTACTTGTTAACTGGTGGACTAACGCAAAATCATATATCCAGTTAAATAAGTAGTTCTCAAGTTGACGATAAGCTTCACCATAGTGGATCAGTAGCTGTGTAAGCTGGAATAGTCCATGCTTTGGCTCTGCCCATCCTACTCCATTAATGAGCTCATAGATATGCATAAAAATATAGGATAGGTCCGTCTCTGGGTATCTCATGTTCCTGACTTCCGATCTCCAGTAAAAATACCATTTTTGTTGGGAGTCAGTCATGTCCTGATACGTAGGCCAGTAGCTCATGAATTGAACAAAAGGCGCTGGTTCACCGTTGCGATCGGCAAGTGACTCGGCCTGTTCCACAAACTGCTGCTCTCGAGATTCGTATTCTACTGACACTTTCACGGTGCGTTCCTGAAACGAGATTGTGCTTGCTGGTATATTAATTCCCACGTCCTCTTCATTGGACTCATTTAGGTCAAACTCTGAGAAAAAGAGATCATCTGAGCTATTCTTCACGCTTGTATTCACCTTCATCTGATAGGGTTCTGGCAGTAAGGCAAGCGGGGCGTTCTGATCAAAAATGGTCCAGCGCTGCTCGCTTGCAGAATGGAGTTGCAATAGCATTTCATGCGCTGATTTCACATTACTCTGCTCAAGGTAATTGGCATCTGAAAACAAGGAAAATCTGCACCGAGACTTGATGGATGAGAGTGTTCCGTATATTTTGGTGTCTGTACTTTTTGTTATAAGATCCGGCTCCAACATAATTAGCAAATCGTACTTCTGCTTTATTAAATCGGTTTGCTTGCCCAGAACACTTGGTGTCACTGCAATATAGGAAACGTCCTCCAGTTGAAGTCGATTCGCTTCGGCCAACGACGTGATCCACGTGAAATTAAACGTATCACTGCATTGCTTTTTTAATGACTCTAACATTACCTTGGTGCCAACCATGAGGATTTGCACTTTAGGAAACTGAGTGATTAGTTGAAAGAGATACTCTAGAAGAGGACTCCCCCAAATGACCTGTCCCCCTTTAACTCCACCATTCAGGCCCCAATGTGCCAGAAATTGAAGATGCTCTAATACAGGGGTGCTTGATTGGTGTGGCCAGTTGAACTCAGGGAACTCAATTTTGCTCCAGGGACCTTCTAAACGGTAGCCTCCTCTTTCGAGAATTTCCCGAGCTCCTAAAGAAAAAACGTTATCTAAAGAGAGACCATTTACAGCGCGTCCCATAAACCCGATACCTACTCGCCTTAAATCATCTACCGCAATCCATCCCGATCCATTCCTTATGTATTGCAATCTGGGTTTCAATCGTCGGGAGATTGCAGCAGCGCTCATCTGGACACCTTCAACCTTAAGCATAGGCGTTGCAGTGACTTGGCCTATGCCATTATTAATTTGAACCGATGCTGCAAGGATGAGCTTAATTGCGCTCTGAATAGGATGGGCTTGTAGTAATCCTTGAACATCGCCCGAGGTAAATCTCTTCCATTCCCCTTCGATCTGTGCAACTACATTGGGTATATCTTCCCCTTGAAGAAAAATTAGCCCATTTTCGTCTTCAGGGTGCTTAGACAGGAAATCATTCAAGTGAGCTGGATGCGGACCGGGGTATAGATGGTTTCCATCTAAGAGATAACCTTCTAGACCAGGAATTCGCTTTGGAATATCGACGTGCACGTTTACTCTTAACTGAATAGCATCTGGACCAAACTCATAAATATGAAAATGTACTGCTTCTTGGGATTCTAGGATGATAGGACTATATACTGGAAGCTTTCTGTTAATCATATCTGGTAGAATATTCGTCAGCAAAAAAGGAAGTTGAGCGGGTTGAATTTTACTGAATACCCAGCTTCGATCTACTGAGGTCCAATCAGGAAGATGCCAGACTTGGTTTCCTTTTATGAACCAACCATGGTCAAAGTTCTCTAAGTATTCTACTCCACTCGGTAGTTCCATAAGGATCTCATTTTGACTTGAGTTCCATACAACTTGAATTATAAAATCATCCGGTGGAGGTATTTGATTCAGATCCAATATAATTGGATCGATTTCAAACTGTATATGGCTTGAACCGACACTCTCCATGAAAGAGATTGCTGTCTTTCGGAGAATTAACACATCGGTTAAACCAAGCTCAATTTCGTTCAAGTCAGTATTTCTCCATCTACTGAGAACGGAGTTATCTAGTAATGAAGGAAGTGATAGCACCTTCTGAATAGCTATAGATCGATGTTTTGACCAAGCACTAAGTATAAACCTTTTATTGGGGGTAAAATACAGTTTCAAAGTATACTTCTTTCGACTAAAAAGCCTTAATAAGAACTTCATATCTCCCATCCTTAAACTGAGTCGAATGTACTATTAATAGTATATCATTCTTTGGTGGGGGTTTCTTTTCTAAAACCTATACAACAAACTTATTTCAAGAGAAATTCTATTTCATGTGCTACCAAGAGAGAAGTAAATACTCATATGTAAAATCGAACTACAACCTCCCTCTGCTTATTCTACCTCCTCTGCTTCCTCGACGATGAACTGAAGAATAAAATGAGCAAATGAATTTATTATTTGATCGGCTAAGAATACTACTGTATTTGTATCCATAAAATGTTCTCAAGTTCTTCTTCCATTTCCTTTACTTTGCTGTCGTCCACTCCATTAAGAGTATGTTCCACAAAGAATTCGTGAGCTAAATAATTTCGATATTTTCTGCATTCATGAAAAATATCTATGAATCTACTATTATCTTCAAACTTAAAAACTTTAAAATCCATATTCCTCAAAATAGTTAACAACTCTTCATTATCAAATGAAGCATCTCCAACTGAATTCTCAATTTTATCAACAAATCTTTTTCTATTCTTCTCGCTAATCCGAAAATCCATATTCTCGTCAAAAAGATCTGGACTTAGTTTGCTTGTTCCCTCCTTTTCCACAATTTCTGCTTGTTCTTTCAGAAACATTATAGTAGCAAGCTTATATTCTAATTTCTGAAGCATCTCGATTAGCCAAGTAAACAGCAACGGAACTTCCTTGGAGATGTTTGCAAATTCTTGTTTCACGAGTAAGTATTCTTTATAGTCATCTTTCAAATCAAATTCCCTCCAGAACGATCTTTCTTGTCATATGATTTATCCAAAATTGTTAAATTTAATAACTAACGTACTTATAGCTATCGCCTTCAAATTAGGCTAATCATTGGAAATTCTAATCTTCTCTTTAATGATTTCACTCGTCTCTCTCTAATCACCCACAAGCATGTTTTTTCATCATAGGTTCCAATAAAAGTAGGGATTTCAGGTATTGATTTTTCGTGTGTTTCTATTGTTTGTGATTGTACAGATACTAGTAAAGGAATAATTTTATCTAGTGCTTCGCGAAATGCTTTTTCCGATGAGATTCCATTAAACCTAAAATTGTAATGATTATTATTCACCTTTACTTCGATACCCAAAGTAGCTTCTTTTTCTTCAATACCTTTACTTGTTATTTTGTTGTATTTTTTATCTTTTACTTTTTTGAAAGTATGTAATATCACGTATCTTATGCTTTCCCACGCTGCACTTGCGATGACCCCTGAAACCAAAACCCGCTAGTAATGACGAATTAATTAAAAATGAATATACATTAGTAAAATCTTCGATTGATGCAGTAATATTTCCGTTTTTATCAAATGATTTAAGTTCTATTCCATTCTTCTTTAAGTTTGATCTAAGAATTAAGAGGTCATCTTCTTTTAAAATCCCAGATACATATAATAATCCTAATTCATAATTTGGATTTGCCACGTTACTCATAGTATTCCTCCCAGTAAAATGATTAGCTTACATTCAGCCGGACTCAAGTAATCCAGAGAACCATGAATCCGAATAGGGTTAAACCAGTGCACATAGTCATGTAATTCTGTGGTTAGCTCAGCTAGACTTTCAAAATGACGTTTCTTCACAAACTCCGTTTTGAAAATTTTAAAAGTGGCTTCTGCAACAGCATTGTCATAGGGACAGCCTTTCATGCTCAAAGAACGCTCAATCTGAAAAGCCTCCAGAGCATCGTCGATGAGCTTATTATTGAATTCATTACCTCGGTCGGTATGGAAGAGCTGAATGTCATTCAGGTTGCCCTTAATTGAAGCCAAAGCACGGTAAACTAACTTGGCAACCTTGTGGGGGCCTGCACTGTAGCCGATAATCTCGCGATTAAACAGATCTCCAAAGAAGCATACGTAGTTCCAATATGAACCCACTCGGACGTACGTCAGATCGCTTAAAATCATTCTCCGTGAGCAGTTGCTTGTACTGTTTTCGAAGTTCGATCAGCTCTAATTCCTCTGGAGTCCGGTTGTCTTTCTCTTTGAAGGATCCTGATGTGGCACTCTGTTTCACCCATTTATCCAACGATAAGGATTTAAATCATATTCCTGAATGATATCTTTTCGGGGTTTGCCACTCTGATAAAGCTGAACCATCTGCGCCTTAAATTCAGCGCTAAAGGTGCGTCTTTCTTTTTTAGTCATGATCCGTTTGCACCTCCTAGGTTGATCTGTAGTCTACTATATTAGACCACAATTTTTCTGTCTAGAAGAGTGTAGCCGATCCAGCTGTAAGAATTTTCATTATCGAGAACTCCTATATTTGTTCTTTCATTTAACACCATGCCCAAAGAGCTGATGCAGACTAGTCTTTTAGGCATGGCGCGATAGGGAAAAGATGGATTATATCCCTTTCTCTACTTTTTTTTATTATCAGCAAAATAAACCTTCTGTAAGGTCTAAAATTCTATCACAAACA
This sequence comes from Paenibacillus sp. SEL3, assembly GCF_054602585.1. Taxonomy (NCBI): domain Bacteria; kingdom Bacillati; phylum Bacillota; class Bacilli; order Caryophanales; family Paenibacillaceae; genus Paenibacillus; species Paenibacillus sp. SEL3. The sequence goes on from NZ_CM137725.1 coordinate 6,284,613, forward strand.
TCGCAATGAACTTGAATTATGATTCCTATACCTGTTGGTATAAAAGTATAAGAAAATTTTGCTCCAGTCACATCAATAGGCACACACATATCCCATTCATTAATTTTACCAGTCATTGTTTCAGTTATTATAAAATAGATTTCTTTGTCATGTACATTATTAAATGTATTCATCATCACCTATGAAAGCCACTCTCTTTCATTATTCAACATTTTATATCTGCAATTATTAATAGAATAAAAAGACTTACTTAGCACTTGAATGTCTGTATCCTAAACCTTGGTAATGTTAGACTAATTAATTTTGCATAGTGAAACTAAATCCAGTGCCAGTGCCCTAGATCCATTTAGCCCTTTGATGTATTTTAATGGACCGTTAGAGGACCAATCTAAGCTACTTATTCTATCTAAGTATTTCGGAATTTGCTGGTAATCAATGTGCTTCTTATCAGTATTAACTATCTTCATAAAAATCTCAGTCCCCGTGATAGCAAGAGCGTTAAGGGTTACGATATGTGATATACGATAGTTTTTATAGTCTAACCATTCTTTATTAAACTGTTCTTTTATATTGTTAAAGTAAACAAGGACTAGCATTAACTTATCTTCCTTAGATAATCGAGAAAGTTTATCCGGCTTAAAAAGAATCTCTAAAAGCTTATATAAATTTTGTAGTGTAACATGTCTCCCAGTATTTCTTTTTCCGGTGAGGCTACCAATATAATGGAATGGGCTATCCCCTCTTATTATTAATTCAGTTGCAATCCAACTATTATCATCATAGTTCCTTTTTAAATATCGACTTAGAGAAGTGCCGATTCCCTTGGCTTTAGTGTTGATAATATCAAACAATTGAATTTCCTCATCTTCATCTAGATAATGAAATGCCAAGAATGGAACATGGATTTCCGAATTAGTATCTTGAGTGTATCTCTTAATTCCACCCAGGCGATGCTGGCCATCCATTAATGAAGCTTCATTCTTACATAATAATCGACCAAAAGTTGGACGACTCTTGTCATAAGGCGTGAAATCCCAATGAGACTCTGCATTTACCAGTATAGGAGTGAATAGTGCATTTTCACCTTGGGACAAGTACATAGCGAAGTCATTGCAACGTTTACTATCGACTGGTCTCTGATATCCTTTTCCAGATGGATGGTCGTATGGTTTTACGTAGGTTAATTGAAGGGCAGCTGATGCTGATAAATTCCCCTGATAGGTTACTTTTCCACGCATTTTTGATTGTAGTACATTTTCAATAACATATTGCTGAGCTAATGATGCCATTAAAATTCTCCTTTTAGTCATTTATTTTAAATAATAGGTAATATATATCCTTTTTACAATGGTAAATGGTAGTAAAGTATACTTCATTCTCTTAGTGGACTTGCCTACTCTTAAAGAGAGGTGAGGATACATTGTCCATGTTCGAAGTTGGTAAAAGAATTAGGCAACACCGTAAGGCAGCTCGTTTAACTCAAGAACAAATGGGCGAACTACTTTCTATTGATCCCTCTTATCTTGGCAGAATTGAGCGTGGAGAAATCAACACCACACTGGATATGATATTTAGAATTGCAGAGGCATTAAAAATATCACCATACGAACTTTTTATATCTACAAATAATGTCGGTATCTCCGAGAAATATGAATTGATCGAGAAGATTGATACAATGCTCTTAAATTTACATACTGATGATTTAAAGACTATCTATAGAATCATGAAAGACACGGTGAGTCTAATAAAAAAATGACGCAATCATATGATTGCGTCATTTTTTAGTTTTGTTGCGCACGAAAGGTAGTAACAATTTGAAATGAAATAAGATAATTATTGAGATTTATAAGAATCAGTAAAGATTGTCAATAGCTATCTGCATGGGGTGAAATGATTCTTCCAGCTTTGATTTTCTTTTTTCTTTCACTGTTGGATATGGGCAGCTTAAAATATTGTCATTCAACCATTCATGTTTGTTATCCCAAAATACAACAAATGGCTCATTGTTTTTTTGTGGAAATAGTACCGCAAGAAAGTGTCCTTCAAATGCTATTCGCTCTTCTGTGAATTTCTTTATCGATGGGTTTGGGTTTCTTAGGAACGAAATAAACAATTGTTTTCCAATATGCCAAATCAAGTGAGATATAAGCCATTTGTAATGAGAATGAAATTGAGGTTTCTCTATAGGGAAAGCTCTAATGCACGCATCAAGAATACTTAATAATGGATCGGGACTAATGACTACAGAAAGGTCCGATATTCTTGCGCGATTTTGAAGATTTAATGGTTGGCTATCAACATCATAAAAGTGCTTAAATGATAGAAGTTCTTGCTTCCAATTGACATAAGCCTCCGCATAGGGACAGATCGGGGTTTCTTCTCGATCTATATATCGCGAAACACGTACATATCTTCGTATACATGTTTTATGATGTTTTAGTATGGTTCTTTTTAAGTGATTGGACATAGCATTGAGAATGTTACTTTTTATCTTAACAAACTCCTTTATAAGAGGCTTATTCCCATAACTATCGGCAAATGAAATACTATAATCTATAGGACTCCATTGCTCGAAAGAATAACCCTTAAAAGAATTTTCTGGAAATGGATGTTTGAAAAATTGAATGTTTGATGAACTCTGTACACTTGAATAAAACTTATCGAGCTTAACAGGAGACTTCTGCTTTTGTGAAACATTTAATAAGAATGTGAGAATTTGTGGAGTTTTGGACATTTTGCTGAGTGGATAAATATATACCCTTTCCAGTTCATTTTTTTCTTGTTCACCTAAACTCAACCAGTTTAATACTTGACAGTTCTTAATATCATCTATAGAGTATTTTCCCCAAAGACTAGATAAGGGAGAATTGGAATCAATTTTTTTAAAAGTAAAGCCGCAATAACAAAGATAAGGATGTTCAAAATATGAATCTGAAAGTTCATATGGAATTTCTCTCTTACATGATGGGCAATGGTTTATTAAAGATGAGTTATGAAAGGGACAAAGATTAATAAATTCGACTTGGTGTAGCAAGCTGTGAAATCCGTCTTTTATGCAATGCATGCAAATTGAAAGGTTCTTTTCAAGAAAATGATACTCAGAAGCCTCACTTCCTTTCTCATAGTCTTCTCCTCCTCTAAGGAATCCTACAAGGCTGTTAAGTACCGTTTCATTGTATTTTAAAAGTTTAAAGCCTAGACGTTGATCGAAGAGTAATTCATCAAAAGCGCTTAATTTATATAAATCATGATTTTTATGGCCGATAATCGTTTTTTTGTTCAAAGTTTCTGCGTTCCCAAATAATTTAAATATATCTTTTCTTTTTGCTAAATTTGTGTACTTTAGTTTTTCGAAAATCGACCATGGAGATTCAAAATCACTGATCCATCTTGTATTCCATGTGAGTGTACCGTCAGGTATAGATAGATAATCTTGTAAGACTGGAATCAAGTTCAATCTCTCCTCATATAAGATCATTGTATAATTCATTTAAAATATATCCAGATTCCTTTAATCCATCTAACCAGTGAACTTGTGAAAGGTTTGATACATTCCTACCATTAACGCCATATTTTTTGAATACGTATTCAACAGTTAATGTGAGATACTGCATAGGAATCTCCAAAGGTTTTGTTATTCCCTTAACCTTGCGTGCATTCTCAATAGTTAAGAATAGCTCCTCCGTACATTGTTCAAGGCGGAACCCTTGTTCATAAGCATTTGGGAAGTAGTATCGCGTGTAAGACCAACCACTTTGATCAGGGTATTCTGACAGTGAGTCGTATCCATTAAGACAAGTTTGAAGTTCATCTTTTGATTTAATTCCAGAAAATTTGTACTCATGCACCATAAATCTCCCAACGATCTGTCCCTGTTTTGCATTAATAAATGCAGATCTAACATGCTTTAATTCTTCCTGCCCAACAAGAATAGCTGTCATACTAATGCCACAATCTATTAAATAGTTGTAAATATCCATAAGTATATTATATTGGAGTGGCACTAAGCGCTGCGCGTCATCAATGAAAAGTACAATTCGATTGCTACTTGAATGTTCTGCTTTTTCTTGAAGAAATTTATATAACCGATCACTTTTTATTGTTTTTCGACCTGAATAAGGTAAGGCATGACCTAACTGCTTAAGAATTTCTTCATAATAAGTATTTTCATTTATTCTTGTATTTTGCTCACATTTTAACTTAAGGATGGTTATATCTTCGCCGAAATCAATAGGCAACTCTTTTTCCAAATATCTGATCGCTGTTGTTTTGCCTAGCCGAGGGCGCCCATAAGCGATTCCTCCAGGTGCTCGATTCTCTACCCATTGTTTGATGTTGGTATACATTCTCCTAACCTCTCTGGTACCTATGAAATATCTCCCCGTCTCAATAGGATGGGTTTTGGGCGGGATTAATGGTCGTTGACAAGTGTTCATCTTTTTATCACCTCTATATTTTTAGAAGTTATAAGTACGAAATGGACGGCTATCATCTTCGTCATTTGAATCAGATGTTTCCAAACTAAACCAGCTTGGATTGTTTTCGCTAATTTCTTGATTTTCATTTTCTACAATATCTTGATTTTCATTTTCTACAATATCTTGATGTTCTGTTTCAATGGATTGAAGTTCTCTCTCTAATTGCGCGAGTTTATTTCTCATACTCTTTGCTGTTTTGGCCTTTGAAGCTAAATAATCATAATATATTTGGAATGGATCTTGATAAGAATTGAAAAATATTTTTCGGTCTGTTTTTAGTTTATTTATTGCTTTTCTAGTACGAAGTGAATGTGGAGTAACCCCCCAAGTTCCATATGCCGTTAGGAAACCGAATTCACTACCATCTGGCAAGAATGCTCTAATTGTTCGTATATCCTCCATATTTACAATCAAAGTTAATTCGCTCCCAATTAAATGAGCACTATTAGATAAAACATCATTACGATAAATGACTCCTTCAAAGTGAATAAAAGGGCGCTTACCTTTCTTAACATTTCCAGCGACAGTTCTTTTCGTCTGGAGAGAGAAAAAAGCTGCCTCTTTCCTTTGTGTTGGATCTAAAACTCTCGGCTCCATCCCCTTTTCGATTCTTTGTCTCATTAACTTTAAAGGCGTAAAATTCCGAATCCCACTATGCGGAATTCCGTTATAGTCTGAAATAAGAATATGCGTTAATTCCTCCAGATCATTTAACGAAATATCATACTTTTTGGCTTGTTCTTCTGGATTCCTTCTTATAGGATCAGAAGGATTGCTACCAGTTGTGCTTAATAATTTTCTGTATCCCATTCCTTCCAGTGTCCGAAATAATCGTTCAATAATCCCTCTTAATTCAGGTGCACTAACTGGTCCATAATTAACAGTACATCCAAAAATTTGTTGTAATCTGTCCTTTACTAGATTTGCTAGGTTGGCGCGACTATTGTCCATACTGAATTCATCCCAGAGTGCCCATTCTGCTTGAGGTATTTCAGCAGATGGTAGCCCACCACTTTCGTGATAAGAAATGCCCGGTATAGTAAAAGTGATTTTTTTATATGGAACTATTGAATTACGAATGCATTGAAGTACATCATTAAGATTGTATTCTTTATTAACGCATAAATGATGCCCGAGAATTGCTCTAGTTGCCACATCAACAATAACGAGCAACCAAATTCGTTCAACTACTTCAGTGATTAAATCTCCTTCCGGTGTACTAAACGTGATAGTAAAAATGGCGTCTATTTTATGCCCATCAAACTGTACACGTTGGTATGGTCTTCTTAATAATAAATTCTCATTATCGTTATTGTTTCCTTTTAATCTTGCTTGTCTTGCAGATTCATCACCGTAAAGTTTAGCTGCTTCAGCAAAATGTGATTTCTCTAACTTTTCAAAAAATCGATATAAAGATCGATAGGCTTTATCATTTGTATTAAAGGGATACTCATGAATACTAATTCCCTCATCTTCGCATAGTTTTAAGAAATATCGATGAATCTCTTCGCTTGTTAAAGTTTGTCTCCTCATACTGGAATCCTTACGTCGTAGATATGCAGCTGTAATTTTCTTTTTAATATCGGGGAATTTGCGAAGAAGAGCCGTGAAAGCACCATTGAAATTTAGATTTTCCTTTGACTTTGGACTTGATTCTAGTGGTGATTTTCGCACATATTCGGAAATCCTTTTTCGAGGAATGAGAGCTCTGAATCCCCAAATCGTATGTGTAGAAGGATCATATTCCAGACAGCGTCTTACAAATCTTCTTAACTCTTTTGCATCAATTCCGGTCTGATCCCTTATTTCTTTTAAATCAGCGATATCTTGCATATAAAAAGTAACGGCTTTTTCTCTATTCTTATATATTTTTTGTTCTTCTGTCTCTAATTGAGTAGTATTAACTAATGGCCAATTGTTGATATCCAAAAACTGTTGATCTATATTTAGCTTTTCAAGAATACGTTTCCTGGACATTAATTGTCACCTCCGAAAGAGAGGAAATAATTTCATGATTTTGATTAAACTTAATAATTCCATAATAAATCATGGCGTAAATATGATTTCTTACAGTAATAGGATGAAAACCGGGTATTTTCTCCAGTTCTCGAATAGCTGTTGGTTCGTTACAAAGCTTATCTATGATTAAAGGGTACAGTTCATTTCTAAGTTCATTAATAGGCATGTAATAAGGAATAAGAGTTTTTTTATTTGCAAGTAAAATTAAGTTGCTTCTAATATCCTCATCAGTAATAATTCGATGTTTATATTTCATTTCTTTGCACCATATCTGCTGAGCTAATAATTCTTTTAGTGCTTTCTGCTTAACTCGATGATCATTGATATTAATCTCATAAGCGTTTCTTAAAAAAATGAATATTTCTTCCTTCTCAGTTTTAATCCACATATCAAATACAGTTTCAATAATCTCACCAGCAACTGATACAACGATTTTTTTTGGCCTCTCGCAGTAATATTCTACGCTAAGATCCGTTTCAACCATTACCCAGTTGTCATATTGAAGTGGGCTGTAGAGTCTAATTTCTCTTTTTAATCTTCGGCTAAAAGCGAAAAATCTGTTCCGACCCATTTCATTGTTTATTTCCTTAATAGGCGAATACATTCCCAATACACCTCAATACTTTTTAACTTTCATTTTTAGGACTTCGTCGCAAATCCAATGTTTTCCTTTGATGAAAAAACACTATTTTTATCGAATGCTGGATTAATTTAAATATCGATTGAGGATTAAATTACAAGAGGACAATTACTTCATATAGATGCAAGAAATTATTCTCCATTCGCAAGGGGACTTTCGTGTCAATATCCAATTATAGTGGTAAAATTGTGTCATTGTTTAGTGACACAATTTTACCACTATAATTAAAAAGAACCCTTATAGAATAAGGATTCTCAGAAGGGGAGTTTTGTGTCAATCTACATCTTTATTCATTGGTGCAGGAATTAAAATGTCATGATATGTACGCATATATTTCCTTCCAGAACCGTTCACCAACACATTTAATTATGTCCAATCGGTTTTTAACCTATTCCTATACCAAACGTTCAACCTTACTTGTTTCTGAAGCAATGGTGGATTCTGAATAACATGCCTCAATCGCCAAATGATGTGGCTGATCAATTATGGGAGCTGTTAAAAAGGAATCAAGTCATAAATTAAAACGTAAGAATTAAGCCTCTATTGCCTCCTCCCGCGAAAAAACGGCACCAAAACGGTGTCGTTTTCATTTCAAAACTTGAATCAGCGATGATGCAACAATCTGAATCATGGATTACTAGATTTCACACTTAAAAGTAGCGAATTTCCTTGTATTGCGCACTACAAAAATTGACATTCTGCATGAAAATAAGTAGTATAATTAGAAACATTTATGCTATAAAAGCGCCTTTCTCATCCCCCTCTTTTTAAATTCCTGATACTACCTAATTTTAAGGAGTGAAATGCTATGTGCGCACGAACGCTAAAAGCGAATAAAAGGAATGTAGTCAGCAACTATTGCAAATGGATTGCAGTTGGTATGATTTTAACTTTCACGGGATGCCCGCTTGCATCCGCCGCTCCTTCACCCTCATCCTCTAGTAAAACTAGTGACCCCGCCTCCTCTCTAGTCACATTTCAATTGCAAGAGGCTACGATTACTCAAATGCAGGAAGCGATGAAGTCAGGAGCACTGTCAAGTGTCGAGCTCACCGCCCTGTACCTTAACCGGGTATATGCCTATGATTCTAGTGGCATTCGACTGAATTCCATCCCTGTTCTGAACCCCGACGTACTAAAAGAAGCTGCTCAGGCTGATCAACTTAGGGCGCAAGGTATTAAAACCGGGCCTCTGCAAGGCATCCCCTACACGGTTAAAGACAGTTACAAGGTTAAGGGACTTACTGTCGCTTCTGGATCTCCAGCTTTCAAAAACCTGATGTCAAAGGACGATGCCTTTACAGTAGAGAAGATACGTAAATCCGGTGGGGTGCTCATTGGTAAAACCAACATGCCGCCAATGGCAGCAGGGGGAATGCAAAGAGGTGTTTATGGCCGTGCTGAAAGTCCGTACAATCCAAATTATTTGGCTGCAGCCTGGTACTCCGGCTCCTCAAACGGATCTGGTGTATCAACAGCCGCCAACCTCGCTGCCTTCGGCATGGGGGAAGAAACGGTATCCTCTGGAAGATCACCAGCATCGAACAATGGTTTAATTGCCTACACGCCATCGCGAGGGCTAATCTCCATTCGGGGGAATTGGCCGCTCTTCCCTATACGGGATGTCGTTGTGCCACATACGAGGACTATCGAGGACATGCTCCGCTTGCTTGACGTGATCGTTGTAGAAGATAAGATCACCAAGGGTGATTTCTGGCGAGAACAGAAAGCCGTTCGGCTCCCTTCTGTCAACAGTGTCCGTCCCAAATCCTATTTAGAACTACGAGATATTCAAGCTTTGCAAGGCAAACGCATTGGCGTTCCGAAAATCTATATCGGTAAGGACCATGAAACCTCAACTCCGATCAAATTCAGACCTTCGATACAGGCATTATGGGAAAAAGCTGTAAAGGATTTAACTGCTCTTGGAGCTGAGGTTGTGGAAGTTGACTTCCCCTTGCAGGCCAACAGCGAGAAGGACCGGGCAACAGCGAAAACACCTGAAGAACGTGGTTTAATGCCGGCAAAGTGGGCTGAAAAGGAATTCGGGCTGCTTAATCCCTATGCAGCTGAGGAATTCCTTAAAAGTGTGGACGATCCGAATTTCCCGTCATGGGCTAATATAGACCCTGCAACCGTCTTCCCGAATCCACCCGGTTCGGTAGATGCCAAACGTGGCAGAGACCTTGGCCACTATGACGTATTTATTGAAACCATAAAGAAAGGCGTCACCCCTTACGAACAAATTCCTCAGTTTCAAGAAGGACTACGTGGGCTTGAAAATGTACGAAAGATTGATTTTGAAAATTGGATGAAGCAAAACAACCTTGATTTTATTGTATTTCCGGCAAATTCGAATATCGGTAAAGCTGACTCCGATGTGAATGAAACATCCTATGAGGAGGCTTGGGAGAATGGCAACTATTTCTCCAATACGAATTTTATTCTACGCGAGTACGGGATCCCAAGTGTGTCTGTGAGTATGGGCGCTATGAAGGATACCGGAATGCCCGTTAATCTGACAATGGCAGGTGCCGCATACAGCGATAACGACCTGCTTCGTTACGCTTATTCCTATGAGCAGGCTACCAAAAACCGTCCTATTGCAGCACGCACGCCAGCGCTTGAGGATGAAACCTTTTCCTATAACCCGCAAACTTCTCTCCCACCCTCTAAACGCAAGGAAACAGGAACCCCTGAACTTAAGTTGAATGCTTCAATCACGGATGATGTTCTCGCTTTGGAAGGTTCAGTCACAGATCAAAGCGATATCGCACAGCTTAAAGTTTATGTCAATGGCATTCGTGTCGTTATTACAGAAGATAAAATCAATTGGTCAGCAACGCTTCCAACTACTAAATATAAACAGGATGGTGCCTCCCAGGCCGATACGCTGCATATTCTCGTGCTGGCTAAAGATATTTACGGAAATACCTCTGCTCAAGTCAAGTCTGTCACTTTACCCCAATAACGTAGGACATCATAGAAATCACTTTTGGATTTTGTTGAATAAAAACAATTCGGTGTGTCTTCCTCTGCATGCACGCATAAATTAGATCATCATAAATAATCACACAGCAGTACAGATCGGATCAGCTATGTATAAATCATTGTGTTGATCGCAGCAAGGGAAACCATTGATAACTCCTAAAGGTTCCTGATTATTGTTACACATTAAATAATGTGTTTTTTCGATCATCAAATAAATAAGTTCTTAAATTATTCCCCCCCAAAATTAAAATCAGTTGATATTTTTGGGGAGTACTTTGTGTCATGGATAAAAAGGACGACAGGATAATCGCCCTTTTATCCATGACAGGTTGCATTTAATACCGTCCATTATGACAGAGGCTATTACTTAGCGTATTCAGCCATTACAATATTTCGATATACCCTTCGGTTCCATGCACGCGAATTCGTTGCCCATCTTTTATCAGTTTGGTCGCATTCTCCACTCCGACTACGGCTGGCAAGCCATATTCACGTGCGATAACGGCTCCATGGGTCATCAGTCCACCCACCTCCGTAACCAAGCCTTTTATGGATAAAAACAATGGAGTCCAGCTAGGATCGGTAAAGGCGGTGACTAGTATATCGCCATCTTCCAGATCAGCCCCTTCTATATTCAGGATCACACGTGCCCGCCCCTCTACAATACCCGAAGAAACAGCGAGGCCTACAATAGCTTCGGCAGGGATATTTTCTCGTTTGTACTGACCCGTAATGATTTCCCCATCAGACGTGATAACACGTGGCGGAGTTAGTTTTTCATATAATCTGTACTCATCTTTTCGTTTGTCGATGACCTGGTAATCCAGTTTATTTGTGCGTATGGTTTCCTGCAATTCTTCAAAAGCGAGATAGTAAATATCTTCTTTTTCATGAAGAACGTTGGCTTGTACGAGTCGTTCCGCTTCCTTTAGTAAAGCCTGTTTATAAATAAAGTAGCGACTAACAATGTCGTATTTCGGATATTCACGATAATCGATGAAGTTCCGGATCAGGTCGATCATTTGTTTTGTCTCTTCGGCTTTTTGTTCACCACCCGGTAATTGTTTCAATCGGGCTAATAAGTCCTGTTCTTTGTTCAAAGCTTCCTGTCGCCCTTGCTCAAACTTTCGTTTACTGGCGCCAGGATCAAGGTTTTTGATGTTACTGAGGATCATAGGTACCAGTGTACTTGGTTTTTCACTCCAGCGTGTTCTTGTAATATCGATCTCCCCGGCACATCGCATTCCATATTTGTCGAGATAAACAGCAATAGCATCACGCACCTGCTGCCCACCTTCGAATTGAACCAGTTCATCCAAAAAGTTATCATCCTTTACCTGTTGTAAATACTCAATTATTTCCGGATAGGGACGAATCACATCTGCAACATCCAGTAGCTCCATACCCATTTCCGAAGTGACGTTGTTAGGTACAGATAGGGAAAGTGTGTCTGCTACGTTTTTTTCACCTAACCATTCATTCATTTTTTCATTGATCCATGCTGAAGCATGCATGGCGGCCATAATCACATTCAAATTTTTCAGTTCTGACGCTCGCTGCCTCCGTTGCTGCATATCTTCCAGGATACAATCAAATACATCCAATCCTGATTTCGTTTGGATATTATGTTTTAATGCTGATAACGATGTCTCACTACTCTTAATCAAAACAGCAACAATTCCCGGGTCGTTTCCTGCTTCTTCCAGAATATCCGCAGACGACATACCCTTATGGCTTTTAACGGGCCCCGGTTCGCTTGTGTCATATGGGTCCGATTTTATAAAATCTCCCCGCTCTATGATGGTAATAAGCGCGTCTTTTATGAGCGGATCGGAGTGCCCTAGAACATCCAATAAATTTTGCCTGCCAGCCGGTGAAGCCAGGCCCATCGTGATATCCACAAACAGCCTTCCGCCACCAGATCTAAACATGGGCGTGGCACCTGTTAATATCCAAACAGATATCCCCAGTGGTTTAATAGGATCAGTCATCATTTGCTGATGACCAACAGATACATACACGTGATTCTCCTGGTCATTTGCTTCAGGAATGGGATATAAAGTGGTAATCGGCCGGCTCTGGACAATATAAAATGTATCATCAGCCAAACACCATTCGATGTCTTGGGGGCAGCCGAAGTGTTCTTCGATCCGTCTTCCAATTCGTTCCAGTTGTAAAATTTGTTGTTCCGTAAGGGTTTGAGTCCTTTGCTGATCGAGATCGATTTGCTGAGTCTCTGTTCCGCCTTCTCTTCGTCCATAGATAGCCAATTTTTTGGTTGCTATCCTCTTATCGACGATTTCCCCTTCCTGTACTTGATAACAATCGGCAGAGACTAAGCCAGAGACCAGTGCTTCTCCAAGTCCGAAACTGGCATCGATAGAGAGCAGCTTTCGGTTGCAAGTGATGGGATCAGCGGTAAATAAAATCCCTGAAGCCTGTGGGAACACCATTCTTTGAACGATAACAGATAAATAAACTTGGCTGTGATCAAATCCATTCTGCATTCGGTAAATTACCGCGCGTTCCGTAAATAAAGAAGCCCAACATTTGCGGATATGCTCCAAGATGGATTCTTTGCCGATAATATTTAAATAAGTGTCTTGTTGACCAGCAAAAGAAGCATGCGGCAAATCCTCAGCGGTCGCACTAGAACGCACGGCATAAGCATATTCATCGCCAAACTGGGAGAGATAGTGAGCAACTGCTTTCACAACATCGGAAGGAATGGCTACTTCCATAATGGCCTGTCGAATCTTCTTGCTGATTTCATAAATTTGTTCTCGATCTTCTACTCTAAGCGTAGTTAGCCGATCCAACAAAGCATGAATCATTTCGTTTTGTTCGATGGCTTTTTGATATCCCACTGTTGTAACACAAAACCCTTCTGGCACTTGTATTCCTTCCATTTTGGTTAATGCCCCTAAGTGCAGCCCTTTTCCACCAACAAGCAAAAGCTGGGTGTTATCCATTTCTTGAAAATCGAGAATCAGTGAATTCATTCAACATCTCTCCTAACCATTAAATTGAGAAAAAAACATTTGACAAGAGTTTAGCGGCATGGTAAGATTTAATTGTAAGATGCGTTATTTATGTCTACTACATCTTTATAAAAGATAATCTGATTATATCATCGTGTCTGTTTTATATGCAATATAAAAGAACCTGATAAAACTATCCAGGTTCTTTTTTGATTTCCGCTATCACTTCTTAAAATAAAAAAAGCCGCGATTTCGCAGCAATGAATGGGATGAAATTCTTATTACCCGACAGGTGCTGCATGACAAGAATATTATCTCATTCCAAGTCGATCTACCTTACAACACCTGCTTTGCTCGATCAAACAAATTCCGATAGAAAACCTGTCCACGAGTAGACTTCTTCGAATTGTTGGATACGCTTCAAAATACGTTTGTTCTAGCTTTGCAAAAGCCGGTACAGCAGCGCCTCTCCCTTATTCTCAAACGTTCGCTGTGTTTCCAGAAATTCAGGCACCTCTAGGAGCCGAGAGGGTCTGTACCCGGGGCCACCACAGCCGCAGGAGTGGTAAGTGTATCCTTGTTGATATAGTAGCTCTACCTTTTTCCACTGTTTGATATCCGTTTGCTTCGGGGCCTGAAAATCATGACCCATGTCATGCATGGATGCCTGGCATTGCGGACAGACATGGACAATCCGTTCATATTCATCCTTCGGCATTTCAAACCGTGATGTCTGCTTATATACTTTCCTGCAGGTAAAGCAGGCAAAGATATCTTTATATGGGCCGCATATTGCATATCTACACATACGGTTACCCCCTTTATAATCTAGAATTGGTCTGGCATTTTTCACTTAAATCATAGAAATATTTCAGTATTTTTTCAATTGACATGTATACAAGTCTGAAAACTCCTGTGAGAATTCCTCCAGTTTGGCCACCGCCTGACGGTAAATAACAATACTCACGAGCAAAAACGGAATGACAAAGGCCAGCTCGTTTCCGCCCATAAATTTTGCTGCAGTCTCGCATTTCTTACTCGCTCTTTCACCGATATATCCAACTCGTAGAACAGCCTCCATGACTCCCCCACTTCCTCAATATTCATACAAGTTAATTTAAGCTAGCCGCCTTATTTCTTGATATAATCAGCGAACTTCCGAAGAAAATCGAGCGAATGGATATCCTCTCTAAGATGATGATGAACCAGATCATCCATTTTGGTTGTTTCCTTATTCAGCATGTATTCAAGCATAGCTTGGTGCTCATGCCAGATGCCCATCAGCTTCCCTGTTTCCAGCATATGCAGCTTGCGATATCTGATATAGTGAACATTTGACTGCTGAATGAGCTGCCAAAGAAACTCCCGCCCCACCAATTGGAACATGGTTTGGTGGAACTGATCATCCAAACTGAGAAATTGATCCGTCGCATGATCTTCTTCGATCACAGCTCTCTGTCTGTCCAGAATATCGCTCAGCTCCTGCACATCGCTTAATGTAATTTGCGAAGAAAGCTCCTTCATAATCTCCTTTTCCAATGCGCTTCTTAAGTAAATAATTTGCTCAACGGACTCCAGATCAATATAGGACACAATGTTCCCCTTCTTGGGATAAATATCAATGTAGGACTCGAGCGCAAGCCACTTTAATACATCGCGTAGCGGAGTTCTGGACAGCTGGAAGCGTTCTGACAAAGTCGTCTCACTCAGTAGAGTACCCGGCTTTAAAGTCAGTGACAAAATATCATTTTTCAAAAGCTGCTTGATTTCTTCTTTCGTCAACATTTCATTCCTACCTTCACTTTATAAATCTAGAACTATTATAAAGCATTTTGAGGTGATAAATCCCTTTATAATTATCATTGACAAGAACAAACCCTATAATTTATGATCAACTCAATCTTGTATACAAGACAGACGAAATATAATCAGGGAGGTATCGCTATGAATATGACCTGGAGATGGTATGGAGAAGGCAACGACAATATTACGCTGGACCATATCCGGCAAATTCCTGGAGTTATGGGCATTGTCTGGTCTTTACATGATAAGGTAGCTGGTGAAGTATGGGAAATGGAGCGAATTCAGGAGGTAGCTGATCAGATTACGAGCAAGGGCTTTAGTTCGGCGGTCGTAGAAAGTGTAAATGTCCACGATGATATCAAAATCGGCCTACCATCCCGCGATCAATATATTGACATTTATATCGACACCATTCGAAAATTAGCCAAAGTGGGAGTTAAGGTGATTTGCTATAACTTTATGCCTGTCTTTGATTGGACCAGAACAGAGCTGTACAAGGAACTGCCTGACGGGTCCAATGCCCTCTTTTATGAAAAGGCTGCCATTACTGATGATCCCCGCCAAATGGTGGATCGGATTCTCAAGGGAGCTGGGAAGTTCACCATGCCTGGCTGGGAACCGGAACGGTTGGCGAGACTGGATGAACTTTTTGCTGCTTATGCGGATGTCACAGAAGACAAGTTGTTTGACAACCTAAAGTATTTTCTTGAGCGCATCATCCCGGTCTGCGAGGAGTCTGACATCAAGATGGCCATTCATCCTGATGATCCAGCATGGCCCATCTTCGGATTGCCGAGAATTGTCCGGAGTCGTGAGACCATCCGGCGCATCCTAGACGCAGTGAGCAGTCCATATAATGGTCTAACCTTCTGCACAGGCTCACTGGGAAGTAATCCTGAGAATGATTTACCAGCCATGATTCGGGAGTTTCATGATCGTATTCATTTTGCGCATATTCGTAATGTCAAGGTGTTTGAGAATGGAGACTTTATTGAAGTGTCACATCGCGGGAAGGACGGAAGCGTCGATGTACCGGAAATAGTTAGAGCTTATCACGAGAACGGCTATCAGGGATATGTACGTCCAGATCACGGCAGACATCTATGGGGGGAAGAAAAGAATTGTCGGCCAGGCTATGGTTTGTATGACCGTGCACTGGGAGTTATGTACTTACTTGGTGTCTGGGATAGTCTCGCTCAAGGCAAAGGAGTGAAATAAATGCTCCAACTTGACCGGAAAGGCCTTTTAGATAAGGCGGCCTGGGAAGCAGCAGGTATTGAATTGCCGAAATATGATCTGGAGCTTGTAGCCCATAACACCCGACTTAGACCGCAATGGGTGCATTTTGGCGCAGGCAATATTTTTCGAGGGTTGATAGCCAATGCGCAGCAACAACTGCTGAATAACTTGAAAGCGGATACAGGTATTATTGCAGCCGAAGCCTTTGATTTTGAAATGATCGACAAAGCCTATAAGCCTTACGACAATTTAACCTTACTGGTGCTGATGAGTGCAGACGGAAGATTTCACAAGAGCGTGGTCGCAAGCATCGTTGAGGAAATCGCGGCAGAACAGAATCGTCCAGACGACTACCTCCGTCTGATTGAAATATTTGAGAATCCGTCCCTGCAGATGGCCAGCTTTACTGTCACGGAAAAAGGATACGCTCTGACCGGGCCCGACGGCAAGTATCTGGCTGTTGTAGAGAGGGATTTGATGAATGGCCCTGAACAACCAGCGCATGTGATGAGCATAGCTACTTCGCTTGCCTATCGGCGTTATCTAAAGGGGCGACTTCCAATGACTTTTGTGAGCATGGATAATTGCTCCCATAACGGCGATCTGTTAAAGGATAGTATGATTGCCATCGCCAAGGAGTGGACTCGCAGAGGCCTGGTAAAGGAAGGATTTGCAGACTATCTGCAGAATGAGGAGAAAATAACCTTCCCCCTGACCATGATCGACAAAATTACCCCCCGCCCTTCCTTGCAAGTACAGTCTGCTCTTCAGGAACTGGGGTTAGCCGACATGGAGTTAATCGTTACCTCCAGGCATACGTATACGGCTCCCTTTGTCAATGCTGAGGTTAGCGAGTATTTGGTCATTGAAGACAAGTTTACGAACGGGAGACCTGCACTGGAGGAAGCTGGTATCATTTTCACGAATCGGGATACAGTGGACAAAGTGGAGAAGATGAAAGTCACTACCTGTCTCAATCCGCTGCATACAGCGCTGGCGCTAGCTGGGTGTCTGCTTGGGTATGAGCTTATTGCAGATGAAATGAAGGATCACACATTACGTCGTCTGGTGGAAACTATCGGCTACAAGGAAGGGTTGCCTGTTGTAGTTGATCCCGGTATTATTCAACCGAAACCATTTATTGACGAGGTATTGCAGGAACGCTTCGCCAATCCCTATATTCCGGATACGCCACAGCGGATTGCAACAGATACCTCTCAAAAGATGAGCATCCGTTTTGGTGAAACCATAAAGTCTTATGTTGGCACAGTAGGACTTGATCCTGCGAACTTGACTGCTATTCCCTTGACCATTGCGATCTGGTGTCGCTATTTGCTGGGAGTGGATGATCAAGGAGAACCCTTCACACTCAGTCCGGACCCGTTACTGGATACGTTGCAGGGATATTTGCAGAATACGAAGCTGGGCGATCAGACCTCCGAGGTTCGCTGCCTCCTCGAGGATGACAAATTGTTCGGTGTCCGATTATATGAAATTGGTCTGGGCGACAAGATTGAAGCCATGTTTCATGAAATGCTGGCAGGTCCCGGAGCAGTCCGAAGCACGATAGAGAAGTATGTGAACTAGAACTTACTTAGAAGGTCACAATCACTTTGCCCTGGGAGTGGCCCGTCGACACTTTAATCAACGCCTTGTTAATGTCACCAAACGTATAAGCCGAGTCTATTGAGGGCTTTATATTTTTCTGTTCAACAAGTTTAGTGATATCTTGTAATTGACTTCCATTGGCTTGCACAAATAAAAAATGATATTCATTTTGATTCTTGCGTGCTAAAGAATCTAAGCGAGCACCCACCAGACCAAACAATGCTTTTTTCCACAGGGGAAAACGATTGTCAACCGCAAAGCGATAATTAGGTCCGGCTTTCAAGGATACCAATTTCCCATGCGGTTTTAAAATGCCCAGTTCAGCTTTGATCTCTTTGGTCCCCAAGGTGTCGATCACGTAATCGATATTGGACAGTATATTAGCATAATTCTCTGTCTTATAATTGATGAATTGATCGGCCCCGATCGACATTGTACGTGATCTGCTTCTTTCACTTCCACTTGTAATAACAAATAACCCCAGTGATTTGGCAATGGGGATTGCCATAGCGCCAAATCCTCCGGTTCCTCCAGGAATGAATAGCTTTTTATTCGGCTGGACATGGAGTACATCGTGCAATGCTTGATAAGCAGTCAAGGCAGTAAGGGGTACAGCAGCAGCTTCAATAAAAGATAGATTTTCAGGCATGATGGATAAAGCATCTTCATTTACGGCCGCATACTCGGCAAAAGCACCGATTTTATTAAGCGGCAACCTCGTATAAACAGGGTCACCAACCTTAAAATTCAAAACATCATCACCAACAGCTTCAATAACCCCAGATAGCTCATTCCCTAAAGTTAATGGCAACTTATAGTCAGCAATCATCCGAACACTACCATTCAAATTTAGGATATCCAGTGGATTTACACCTGCTGCCTTTACTTTGACAAGCACCTCATGGTTGTTGATCTGTGGCATGTCAACATCATTTAACTCCACTTGGATTTTTTTTGAATATTTCTGTATTTGTGCTGCTCTCATATTCATCCTCTTCCTTTGCTAATTTGGAGATAGCATAACCATGAAACTATTGGCTAAAAACATGGCGTACAATTTACGGTTGTACGCCATGTTCCACTCTTTTGCTATTGTAGTCCCTCTTGCGATTCTAATTCTCGTATCGTCGGATAGTCCGTGTAACCTTTACTCCCCAGACCAAAAAATGTTGTCGGGTCTGCTTCGTTCAATGACGCTCCTTTTTGAAGTCGTTCCACCAAATCTGGATTGGCTAATGACCACACACCAACGGGCACCATATCAGCAAGGCCACTATCTAAATCCGTACTAAGATCTTCCAGAGCCCGTCCTGCACGATTGACTAACAATGGATTCGTCCATATTGAGCGAATGTCTTGGAGCAGCTTTTCATTTCCTAGATGCATGACATGAAGGTAAGCCAGATCCAATTGAGCTAATTCCTTTACAAGATAGCGATAAAGTTCAGGACCTTGTTCTCCGTCTTGGATCCCACCTAGAGGTGTCCCTGGCGAAATACGGAAGCCTGTTGCTTCTGCTCCAATTTCTTCGACGATGGCTTTTGTTAATTCGATCGCAAAGCGAGCACGATTTTCTATAGATCCCCCGTATTGATCTGTTCGTGTATTCGAGTTTTCTCCGATAAATTGATTAATCAGATAACCATTGGCTCCATGAATTTCAACGCCATCCGCACCTGCTTTAATAGCCGCTGCTGCTGCTTTCCGGAAATCTGCTATAGTCGTTTGAATGTCCTCTACACTTAACTCACGGGGAACGGGGATTTCCTGCATACCTTTAGCAGTAAACATCTCTACACCAGGCGCGATTGCAGATGGTGCAACAGGTTGGCGATGATGTGGTGTATTATCAGGATGCGACATACGACCAGCATGCATTAACTGAATATACATATATCCACCTGCTTCGTGCACTGCATCGGTAACCTTTTTCCATCCTTCAATATGTTTATCCGTATAAATCCCAGGTGTCCATAAGTACCCTTGACCATCATCAGAAGGTTGTGTACCCTCCGTAATAATGAGTCCCATTGATGCACGCTGAGCATAATAAAGAGATGTTAGCTCTCCCGGTGTGCCATCTTCTTGCGATCTGCTACGTGTCATTGGTGCCATTGCTAAACGATGTGGCAGCTCCATTTTTCCAATCTTCGTTTTACTCCACAACTTTTCATTGGATACTCTCCTCTTTCAATAAACTCAACAGATCTATAAATTGAATTTAAAATTCTGAAATGATCGGATATATTTGACCTCTGAGATTGAAATTATAGTTCTGGTCTACAATCCCTACCCCTTCGTTGCTGTCATAAAGATCCACCATGAAGCCCGCCATTTGTTTGGCAGTGTGGTACTTAGGCATGTTTGCTTTATAATCAAAATCTTCTGCATCTAATGATTTCTTCACAAATTCCGTTTCTGTTATAGCTGGTGCCAAAACCTTTGCCTTTAGTTTTGCACCTTTTATTTCTAGTTCTTTTGCAAGTCCTTCTGTGAAGGCACTAACGTAATACTTAGATGCAGAATAAGTAACACTCCCAACAGCAATGGCATATCCAAGTCCAGATGAAACGTTAATTAACTGAGTTCCTTCTACATCAGCATAATCTCGTACATATAGTGTAGAAAGGATGGTCAAAGCTTCGATATTAACACGTAACATGGTTTCAACTTTATCTAAATTCTGTTCTGCTACAAAAGAAGATTCACCGAGTCCCGCATTGTTTATCCAGGTCTCAATTTGGTATTCCTTTAAATCGTTATATAGTGTGTAGGCTTGATCTGTAACAGACAGGTCACTTGTATGAACAATAACATTTACATTAGGGTCAATATTGTGAATTGCTGATTTGAGTTCTTCTAATTTATCAAATCTTCTAGCTACCAAGATTAGGTTTTTGCCACGTGCCGCAAATGCCAATGACGTTTCATATCCAATCCCCGAGCTTGCTCCTGTAATAACTGTATACTTCATAATATTCTCTCCTTCATAACATGCATATTAGTGTAAATAAGTTTTAAAGACGATTTTAGAACGACCATTCTTATTAGGGCAAAAAAAACAGTTAGATCTGACTTGCTATTAGCATATCAATTTTAGAACGAACAATAAAGAATTTTTTCGTGGCTAAGAATTGTAATTTTGGAGCGGTATTCCTTGACATGTTTGAGGCGTAAGATACAAGTTCTTTCTTATGTTAGAGGGACAAGAAAAAACTTGTATCACGGAAACAAACAGTCCTCCATTGAGGTAACTCCTTTTGCCTGTCATGCTGTAATTTCACTTTTAATCTAAAGCGGTCAGTGTCATATCAATAATATTCTTTAATTTTTGCTGATCCGTTGTTGTCTTAACCAACGTACGTAGCCCTAACCACGCATTCATTAAATAATGAGAAATAACTACAGGATCCAAGTCAGCCTTGAATTCACCCGATTGTTGACCCTTCAGAACAAGGTTAGTCAAGAGTTCCTCAGTTCGCGAATAACTTTCATCAACTAAGGATGCAACTTCAGGATCCAACACGCCGAGTTCCACACCTGAATTCACGAGAAAACACCCTAGAGGTTCTCCTTCGTTTCTTACTGTCGCCTCAAACAACTCCCGAATTGATTCTTTGATCGGTTTTTGTTTTTCAATCAGAAACCTCATTTTGCTGGTCTGCTTCGTTTCATATCGTTCGAGAGCTTTCATAAATAAGGCATGCTTATCCCCAAAGGTATCATAGATACTTCTTCGGTGAATGCCCATAAACTCAACCAAATCTTGCATTGAAGTTTTCTCATATCCTTGTGCCCAAAACAGGTGTATCGCTTTATCTAATACTTCATTAACTTCAAATTCTTTTGATCTTGCCATCGTCATCACCTCGAATAATCATTATACAATTTAGTGAAGGATCGGCAAACTAGATTTAAAATATGTGAATACATTACAGCTATGAGGTCTGTCTTATATATTTAACCCAGGATTCTTCGTTTGTCTGCTTGTAACCAATCAGGCGTCCATCCTTTTTCCAGGGCATCCAGGGTTACTCCTGGCGGAACGATAGCATCTATCGCATCCAGAATATCAGTGCTTAATCGAATGTCACTGCCTTTTAACGTTTCACGTAGTTGCTCAATTGTTCTTGCCCCCACTATAGCAGAAGTAACTGACGAATGAGCTTGTGTAAATGCCATGGCAAGATGAGGCAAAGTTAATCCTGCTTCATTTGCAAGGGTTTGGAGCTTAGCAACGGCTTCGAACTTGGTTCGGTTTTCTTCTCGATTTGGGTCTACAACAGTTGAAAGTTTCCCTAGAGAACTCGCTGCTCTTGAATCTGGGGCAACCGCTTCTCCTGAGCGGTATTTTCCCGTTAGTAGACCACCCGAAAGTGGGCTCCAAACCATTACGCCCATTCCATATTTTGCAGTTGCAGCAAGCAAATCGAATTCGACACTCCGATTCACAATGGAATATGGGGCTTGCTCGGATACAAAGCGTGCTGTATTTTTACGTTCGCTAGTCCACTGTGCTTCGGTCACTTGCCATGCCTGAAAATTGGATGTACCAATATAGCGAATTTTCCCTTCACGAACCAGGTCCGTAAGTGCGTCAAGACTCTCTTCAATGTCAGTATGGAGATCCGGCTGATGTAGTTGATACAAATCGATATAGTCCGTTTGCAACCTTCTCAAGCTTCCCTCTACTGCACGCTTAATCCAATATTTCGAGTTACCGGATTGATTAAGCCCACTGCCCATGGGCATTCCGCCTTTCGTGGCCAGAATAACATCCTGTCTGCGTCCTTTTAGGATGTGACCCAGAATTTCTTCGGATTGACCACTTGAATAGACATCCGCTGTATCGATCAGATTAATGCCTCCAGCCAAAGCCTCATCTAACATGACTGTAGCTTCTTTCTCCGTATTGTTGCCCCAAAAACCCAAAGTACCTGTACCTAATACAAAACTGCTTATTTTAAGGCCTGTATTTCCTAATACACGATATTCCATGTTCAATCCATCCCTTCTCCATCTGTTATAATTAGAATGATCATTCTAATATTCGTAGAAGAGCACCACGGCAAGATCTCACACTCACACCACTCCCCATAACTTTTGGCTTCTTATCCGTGTACTCCTCCCACGCCAACAATATAACATATCTAGAACGACCGGTAAAGAATGATTTTATGCCCGCAATTAAAATCCTTCCTGAAAATGAACTAAGAAGACTCCAAAGCCCGGTCAAAACGGAGCTGGAGTCTTCTTTTTAATAGAAATGAACATTCAAAGCGGGATGTAAAATTTACATTAGTTTACGCATCTAACGTATACAAGGGCAGGTTTTCCGGTAAAGCCGCCGGGCGCAGACATGTGCTCTGCATTGGATAGAAGGTCTGCTGATCGGAGGAATCATGGAACGCCCACATCGCCTCCAGCACATGGTAGGCCAGTTCTCCACTAGCGCGGTGAGGCCGTCCGCTGCGGATAGCGTAGGCCATATCGGCAACACCGATGCCCCGTGTATTCTCCTGGTATCCAGGCAGCAGCGGTGCCTCTGTCCATTCTTGCTCGCCTAGCAGCCTATAGCGAACTGGCCCTCCGAACGTGTTCGGGTCAGGCACCTGTAGCGTGCCATGAGTACCGTAAACCTCAATCGGTGGCAGAGTGCTTCCACCAAAGATGTCAAAGCTGGTAATCAGCGTACCGACAGCTCCCTGCTTAAAGCGCAGCAACCCGGCCACATGGGTCGGAATATCGACTGGGATAGTCTGGCCTTTCTTTTTCTCGCTCGTAATCGTTCGCTGGTCCATCGCCTTGCCTGTCATGCCCGAAATGGCAGCAATCGGACCCAGCATTTGCACCAGAGCCGTCAAATAATAAGGGCCCATATCAAACATTGGACCGCCGCCGACTGCATAATAAAATTCAGGATCAGGATGCCAATGTTCATGTCCACGGCTCATCATGAAAGCCGTAGCGGCTACCGGACTCCCAATGACTCCGTCTTCAATCAGCTTCAATGATGTCTGTATACCGGAACCAAAGAAGGTCTCTGGTGCGCAGCCGACAAGCAGTCCCTTTTGATGAGCAAGATCCAAGACAGCCTGACCCTGCTCACGGGTGACGGCAAGTGGCTTCTCCACATAGACATGCTTGCCTGCCTCAAGAGCTCTGAGACTTACGTCGGCGTGAACGCCCGGAATGGTCAAATTAATGATGAGTTCGATCTCCGGATCAGCCAAAATCTCATCTACCGAATATACATTTGGAACGTTGAACGCTACCGCCTGCTCCTCTGCCCGACCTTGGTCCAGATCCGCTACAGCGTACAGCTCCAGAATGTCGAAACGATGGCAATTTTCCATGTAAATTCCGCTAATTTTACCACACCCGATAATGCCTACTTTCATTTTGTTCATGCCTAGACTCCCTTCTTCTTCAGAAAAAATGGATAATGGCATTCTTTTGTTACATCGGATACCATCCTGTTCACCCTAGCGTTGCTGGTTGTCTGTCATGCCTGTATAAGCCTCTGCGAGAGAGCTGCCCCGGGTGGCCACCGCCTGTTTGCCTGCTGCTGCCCACAGAAACCCGCTGCGCATCATCTCGGTCACTTGAGGCATATCTATGATATCTGCGTGATGCCCCAGCGAATTGTAGAAGACGCGGCCGTTCCCCCAGCGCTTCGTCCATACAACGGGCATATCCACTGGCCCATTAGCTGAATGGGGGCCTGGTACGATCGGAAAGCGTGTGGTTGCCAGCACTTCAACTGCTGGGTCTACGTGGAGGTAATACTGCTCGCTTTTGACCTGAAAATCCTCAATATGGTCTAGAAGTGGGCTGGAGCCGCGCTTCATGTTCACCATGTACTCTACGCCGTCATTGCCGGGATGCGCAACCCATTGCCCGCCTGTCATAAACTGCCAATCCACATTGTTCCGGAAGGCATCACACATGCCACCATGGCAGCCTGTGAGACCTACGCCGCTTTGAACCGCAGCGGAGACATTATCGACCAGTTCCTGCTCAATCTGTCCCATGGTCCACATTGGAACGATCAGGTCCAGGTCAAGCAGTTTCTCTGCATCCTGGTAGGCTTCAAGGGTATTAGACACCTCCACCTCGAACTGCTCTTCCTTCAAAATGCGTTCAAAAATGGCCGCCACCTGCTCCGGCTCATGTCCGTTCCATCCGCCCCATACAATCAGTGCCTTGCGCATCTGTAATCCACTCACCTTTCGGAATGTATTGTTATACTACATTTCTTCAATGGATACCCAGCGGCGTTCCTCTATGGATCGTTCTACCGCTTCAAGCACAGCCTGACAAGCAACACCGTCACGGAAGTTCGGCGACGGTTGCCTTCCTTCAGAGATGGCACTCAACATCTCAAGCATCTCATGGGTGAAGGTATGCTCGAATCCAATCGTATGTCCTGCAGGCCACCAAGCTTCAGAATACTTGTGTGCCGGATCGGTGGCGAGTACGCGGCGAAAGCCCTGAACGTCTTCCTCATCCTGTGTGAAATACACTTCCAGTTCGTTCATTCGTTCAAAGTCAAACCGCACACTGCCTAGGCTACCGTTGATCTCGAATGAATTGGTGCTCCGATGTCCGGCAGCAAAACGTGTGGCCTCGAAGCTGCCCAGCGCACCTCCGGCGAAGCGTGCCAGGAACAGCGTGGCATCATCGACTGTCACTTCTCCCATTGGAGCATTTGCTTCAGTGTTTCTTTTGGAGCTCAACCCGCTCATCTCCAAAGCTAACGGGCGCTGCTGGATGAATGTCTCGCTCATGCCGATCACTTCATGGAACTCGCCAACCAAGAAGCGAGCGAGATCAATCAGATGGGCGCCAAGATCACCATGAGAGCCAGAACCGGCCACGTCTTTTTGCAGCCGCCATACCAGCGGGAAGGACGGGTCCATGATCCAGTCTTGAAGGAAGAAGGCACGAAAATGATAAATTTTGCCTAGGCGACCGCTCTCGACTAGCTGCTTTGCCAGCTGGACAGCCGGTGAAAAGCGATAGTTGAAGCCTACCATATGTCTGACCCCTGCTTGCTCTGCTACCTGCAGCATGTCACGTGAATCCGCCAGCGAGAGCGCAAGCGGCTTCTCACAGAACAGATGCTTGCCATGGAGGGCAGCCTCCACGACAATTTCTTTATGGGCATTACTCGGGGCGTTAATATCAATGAGATCAATATCGTTACGTTTCACTAGATCACGCCAATCCGTAACACTTTCGGTCCAGCCGTACTGGCGGGCAGCTGCCTGAACCCCCTGCTCGTTGCGTCCACAGATAACGGACATCTCTGGCTGCAGCGGGGCATCTGGGAAGAACATGGGTAGACTTCGGTAAGCGTTGCTGTGAGCCTTGCCCATAAATTTGTAGCCAACCATTCCGATACGAAGACGATTAGACATGTCGTGATCCTCCTTATGGGTCTGAGTTTCAACGAATTTTTGACGAATGGTGTTATTGACGAATGGATGACGCCCTGATAATCAGTTCTGTGGATAGGAGTTCTCTTATTGAGTCGCACCCGGTTAGTTCCAGAGCCGGAATGAGATGCTGAGAATCGGGTATAAGCTTCGAGGCTGCAAGCTCCCCCATCTCATAAAAAGGTACGCGGACACTGCTTAGCGGCGGAACAGCCATCTCAGCCGCATCCGAATCGTCATAGCCTACAAACGCCGGAAACCGGTCAGCTGCCAGTCCGCGCTCACGGAGACCCTGCATTACCCCAAGAGCCATCCGGTCGTTCGCCGCAAATACAGCATCAATATCATTCAATTGGTCTGCGATTGTAGCTGAGGCTTCGAGTCCGCTCCGACGGCTATAGTTACCTTCCAGAAGCAGTTCGTGGTCATATTCAATCCCAGCGTCCTGAAGTGCGGTACGATAACCCTTCATTCGCTCAGTACTATTGGAATAGATATCCGGGCCGTTGAGAAAGGCAATCCGCTTGTATCCCTGCTCGATGAGGTGACTTACAGCCGCCCGGCTGCCTTCTACATGGTCTGCATCCACTTCACAGAACGATTGCCCTTCAAAATGGTGATTCATGACGCAGAACGGACGTCCTTCTTCCTGAAGCCTCTTTAGAGCTTCCACCTCATCGTGGTCATCCCTGGCTCCAAGGATGATACAGGTATCGATCCTTTGCTGACGGAAAAGACTACTGTAATCAATCCGTTCCCCCGGCTTCCGGAACAATAGAAGCAGATCAAGTCCGCTGTCTCTAGCCTTGTTTCCGATACCGCTCAGCATCTCAGAGAAAAAATAGGCTGAGAACAAGTGCGCCTTCGGGACATAAGGCATAACCACACCAAGATGGCCACTCTTCCTTCGGGCAAAGTTACGGGCCAGCGCACTGGGAACATATCCAAGCTGATTGGCTGCGTCCAGAACCCTTCTTCGCGTATCCTCTTTGATAGGACCTACCGCATTCAAGACCCGGGATACTGTCGCTTCAGACACGCCGGAAAGTTCGGCTACTTCCTTGCGCGAAACAATATTACCCACCTCCAAATCATTTTATGTACGCGCGTACATTTTCTCATGCAGTCCTACCTCTGTCAATCCCAAAAAGCGTACCCCATAGATGGATAAGCTCTTTTCGTTACTAAAAGAACGTGGTCTCGTGGTTCCTACTGGCAAACAGTCAAAACACCTGATCATATACAAGATACAAAATGATTCCTTAAGGCTTGAGCATGCTGATCATTCCTACTCCTATCATCAGTACTGTAATTCCCGCAAGTATACCTATCCATTCCTGAGGACTCTTCTTTTCCTTAAATATTAAAATGCTGCCAACACAGGCAATAGCAATGCTCGCTTGAGAGATCGGAAAACTAGCCGCCATGCCGATCAGCCCATTGGAAATAAATAGTGCTAGATTCGCAATGCTCCAAACCAATCCTGTCGACAAATTGCGAACCACCAGAGAGAATCGTAGCCGCTTTTTGCCCTTCAGATTCATGGCCATGGCTGAGCATAGCATACCGAGCGATTGCGGCAGAATGACGGATAGCCCGGATATATGAAAAAACTGATTAATCACGACATAACTGCTTAACGCTAACCCCGAGCAAACCAACATTATGATAATGGGTACCGGCAAAGGCTTGGGCAATCCAGCAGACTTGCCCTGATAGCTGGTTAACAGAACTCCTGCCAATATACACAGAAGAGAACCAACGCCTATCGCATATTGGTACCCTGTTATCCATTCACCCAAAATAAGTGCGGCAAATAGCGTCGTCCCTATCAACTGCAGACCACAAATCACAGGAATGGCGATCGATACGCTTACTTTTTGAAAAGCTTGAAACTGGAGCAATTGTCCAGCGGCCCAAAAAATACCAGATATAAAACTTACCACAAAATGAATCGGTGTTAATGAGGTAGGATGAATGGTATACAGGCACAGGGAAAACAGCACAGCACCAATAACGGTACCTGTCAGTTGTTCTCGGGGACTGGCTTTTGTAATATGCGCCAGTATCGGCATAACTCCCCAGCCAAGGGCTGGAATAAAAGCAATAATGAAATCCACGCGCGGAATTCTCCTCCCGTAAAAAGTACTCTTCCTACAATCGTTAAAATGCCATGCAGGAAAAAATCCACAGTTTTACGATAGCAAAAAAAACCGCTTCTAAATACAAATATTTTTATAGATTTATATAGCAAAATCAAAGAAATTTTTTTCTATACGCGCTGGGTGATATGCTCATTACATTTTTAAAAGCTCGCGAAAAGGTCAACTGATCGGTATAGCCGACCGAATTGGATATAACCTGGATCGAATAGTCTGTATGCTGCAGCAATTCGCACGCTTTTTTAATCCTGAGGACTATCAGATATTGTTTAGGCGTTTCACCAGTCTCAAGTTTGAAAACGGAGGTCAGATAATTCGGATGTAGACCAAGGTACTCCGCTACTTCACTAATCTGGATGCCACTGATGTAGTTTTTCTCAATAAAGTTTATCGCTTGCACCGAATAAGGAAGCTGTTCCTTTATCGACATCGTTTCCCCCAAATTGTGTACAAGTTTGGCAAGAATATGGAATAAATACCCCTGTATAGCCAGCGATGAAGAAAGCGTGTTATCTCCGATCCGCAACATCTCAATAATCGTGGAATGAAAGAACGTAATATCTTCGATATCGATTACATAAGGGTTCTGGCTCGGAAGTGATATGTTCTGCAGGTAGATGTCGGATTTAATGCCCAGAAAGCCGACCCAACTGTACTCCCAAGGCTCGGCTTCATCTGCCTGGTAATAAGCTACCCTATTGGCCGGAATTAAAAAAGCCTGTCCTTCTCCTATATCGTAATTTTTGTTGTCAATCACCAGCCTACCTCGTCCTTTTAGCACAAAATGAACCAGATTAAAATCGCGGGCGATGGGTCCAAAATCCTGTTTGGATAAGCAGAGCTCTGTGCCACAGTTATACAAAATCAAATCTGATATATTTTTATGCTCTGAACTGGTATACGTATCAACATATTGAATCATATTCTGGCCCATTGGCATCCTCCTCACTTTTCCAAATAAAGAACCTATGCTTGTTAATTTAACAGTATAGCATAAGTTAAGGATGACAAATGTCCAGAAAAAATTTGGCTCTAAACTATATTTTTTTGTAAGGTTCTTTGTTTTTCCCATATCCAACTTAAAAAAAGTCATGTATTTACTATCACTATCTTTGTTATGCTGATTCAATAATAACGCTTTCAAGTGGTTCGACATATTTTGAAAGGGGCTATGTACATGGCTAGTCTACAAGTTAACCAAAAGGAACGGACATTTTACTTAACGAACAAATACTGTAGTTATCTTTTCCGTGTCATGGAGAACGGGCAATTGGAGCATTTATATTACGGCAAAAAAATAGAGTACCTTGGTCAATATGACCGCTTTATCGAGCGAAGCTATCGTCCCGTGTCTGTCGGTGAGTTTGATAGTGACTTGGTGACATCGTTGGAAAGTATTAAGCAGGAATTTCCTTCTGCGGGAAGTGGAGACTTTCGAGAGCCAGCAATTGAGATCATACAGGAGGACGGATCTCATATAATGGAGTTCACTTATGACCATTACGAGGTAATCACTGGAAAACCTAAAATTCCTCATCTTCCAGCTACGTTTTGTAAGGAAGCACATGAAGCAGAGACACTCCTCATCACGCTGACCGATTCTCTTACAGGAACGGTGGCCGTGCTTGCTTACACCATCTTCAGCGAACTGCCCGTGATCACGAGATCCGTATCCATAACGAATTCCGGGAATAATCCCCTGAGAGTCAACCGTCTAATGAGCCTGAGTCTTGATCTTCCTGAAGCCGAATATGAAATTATTCATTTATCAGGGGCTTGGGGCAGGGAACGTCATGTGGAGCGTACACCATTGAGACCTGGGCTACAGTCGATTGGGAGCACTCGAGGAATTAGTAGTCATGTTCACAATCCATTTCTGGCGCTTGCCAAACCCGGATCACAGGAACACCAAGGAGAAGTATATGCGGTTAATCTCGTTTACAGCGGGAACTTTCTTGCCCAGGCGGAAGTGGACAGCTATTCAACTACCCGATTGATGATCGGCATTCATCCTGACAAATTCTGCTGGACCCTGAAGCCAGGAGAATGTTTTTATTCGCCTGAAGCAGTTCTGGTCTATTCTGAGAGCGGTTTAAATGGCATGAGCCAAGCATACCATAGCCTGTACAATAAACACTTAATTCGCAGCAGTTGGACCGAGCGGGAACGACCTGTATTGATCAATAACTGGGAGGGGACCTATTTTGATTTTACTGAGCAGAAAATAGTTGATATGGCAAAAAAAGCAGGTGAACTGGGGATTGAACTCTTTGTCTTGGATGACGGATGGTTCGGTCGAAGAAACAATGATACCTCTTCCCTCGGTGACTGGTTTGAAAATCCTGAAAAGCTACCGAACGGGATCTCGAATTTGGCAAAGAAGATCAATCAGCTCGGGATGAAATTCGGTCTTTGGTTCGAGCCGGAAATGGTTAACTCCGACTCTCATATTATGAGGGAGCATCCAGACTGGGTTGTGGGAACACCCGGCCGTCAACGCAAGCATGGACGTCATCAATATGTTCTTGATTATTCCCAACCGCCTGTCGTGGATTACCTGTTTAAGTTAATGGATGACGTGCTCTCTTCTGCTCGGATCGAATACGTAAAATGGGATATGAATCGCTGTATTTCAGAAGCCTATTCGTTATCTCTGGGCAAGGAAAGGCAGGGCGAATTTTTTCACCGCTATGTCCTGGGTGTATATGCTTTATATGAGAAGCTGATTACCGAACACCCTGAGATTTTGTTTGAGTCCTGTGCTTCCGGTGGGGGACGGTTTGATCCAGGGATGCTTTATTACGCTCCGCAAGCATGGACAAGCGACGATAGCGAGGCTATAGAACGTCTGAAGATTCAGTATGGCACTTCCATGGCCTATCCGCTTAGCAGTATGGGTGCTCATGTGTCAAGCATCCCGAACCACCAGGTAGGCAGAACGGCACCGCTGCAAACTAGATCCAATGTCGCCTACTTTGGTATATTCGGTTATGAACTTGACCCATTGGCGTTGTCCGAAGAAGAGTGCAATGTAATTAAAAAACAAATACAAGTATATAAACGTCACCGACGATTAATTACACAGGGAACCTTTTACCGTCTGCTAAGTCCCTTTGAAAAAAATGAAACAGCATGGATGACCATTGATGCAGAACGTGAGCATGCTCTCGTCGGCTGGTACCAGGTTCTCTCACGCCCCAATGCAGCTTATTCACGGCTAAAGCTCATCGGACTGGACGAAATGGCAGTATATTTCGTGGAAGAATTGGACCGACGTTTTACAGGCAGCGAGTTAATGAACATCGGACTTATACTCACCCCGCCTTATAAGGCTGACCAGGATTTTAATATTGCGGAGAAATATGATTTTTCATCTGAATTATTCACTCTAACTAAAGAGACTTCCTCGTGATTGGATTATGACTTG
Organism: Paenibacillus sp. SEL3; assembly: GCF_054602585.1. Taxonomy (NCBI): domain Bacteria; kingdom Bacillati; phylum Bacillota; class Bacilli; order Caryophanales; family Paenibacillaceae; genus Paenibacillus; species Paenibacillus sp. SEL3. The sequence goes on from NZ_CM137725.1 coordinate 6,316,402, forward strand.
AAGTAATAATATCAAAGACATGACTGAAGAGAGAAATCAAGGATTAAACGAAGAAGTGGTTATCCGTTATGCAGTGTCCGCTGTGTGGGAATTACGGATCAGAAGCAACTCAGTAATTGAGCTGCTTCTTTATTTATCAGGACCAAATACAAGATTGGCGGATTGCTTGGCTTTCTCAATGACATTCATGACCCTCTCGCTGTGTTCAAGCATTTCTGAGACTTTTTCCAAATCTTTTTCCTCGATGATACGGTCAAACTCAACGAATTCGTCATACATTCGATGGGGATGATCTTTCTGATCTACCCGGATTGGCGTTTCCTTATTCGCAGTGTGATCAAAGCAGTCGCATATATTTGCTGAACTTGCCATGTGTATATAGCCCTTATTGCCTTGAACGTTCACTGCATTGGGAGCCGTACTGTCTTTTGAACCTATGCAGACACACTTGAAGTCACCGTAATCAAGCAGCAGCATACCTGAAGTATCAATTCCACGCTCCATGTTCGCCCAATACTGCACTTTCTTCGGGCTCCCGAAAAATCCAACAACCAAATGAATATTATATAAATTAATATCCATCAAGGCTCCACCAGACATCTCCGGATTAAACGCAGGCTGGATTATTCCCGCTTTGAAAGCTTCATACCGAGATGAGTATTGAGAATAGTTGCATTCCACTATTTTGATCTCACCAAGCTTAGGTAGATACTCCTTCATTGACAAATAATTTTTCAAATATTGATTCGTTATGGCTTCCACCAATACCAGTTTTCTTTGCTGAGCAATTTCTTTTAGCTCTAGAAATTCTTGCAAATTGGAAGTAAACGGCTTCTCACAGATGACATGTTTACCACTCAATAATGCCTCTTTCGCATATGAATAATGAAGATGATTAGGCAACCCGATATAAACTGTATCCACATCACGACTCATCAGCATCTCGCTGTAATCCGAATAAATCTGAGATATTCCATATTTACTTTTTAAATCCAGTAATTTCCCCTTGTGGCTAGGTCTAGAACAAATGCCCTTTAGTAAAATGGTCGGGATTTCCTGAATAAAGCTTAATAGATCCCCTACGATCATCCCTGCTCCGACAATTCCTAACTTCATTTTAGCTGCACTCCTCTATACCTTTTTCAAGTATTTCCATACACATTATCGTTTCTTCGTCTTTAATCACTTTTTCTTTACCAATTACGATCGACTGATACATATCGTCATACACTCGGGCATAGTCTCCCTTTTCAGAAACGATTTTATCTTCATGATACTCGCCCTTATCATCAAGGTATGTTAAAATGCCATAATGCTCAGGCTGGTCGATGCCGAAATCGGCGTGTCCCTTAGGCAGATAGTATAATTTAAGATGCTCCTCCTGACGATCCTTTGTCTGCTTTATAAAAACGCCTTTTTTGCCGTATACAACAAAACTCGGCCGCTCTTTTAAACGAAAAAAGCTGGATTTAATGGATACCTTAAGTGAGGGATAATAAAAATCTAGATCAAAATAATCATTCATTCTTCCAGAACCGAGCAATTGGCGCACGTCGTAATGGATCGTGTCAGGTTTCCCAAAATAGGCAAGAACCTGGTCAATGGTATGAGCGCCATGTCCATAGAGGTAACTGTTATATTTGGAAAAATGAGAGGTGGAGTTGGGGGTCTCAGGGCGGTAATAATCGAAATGCATTTCCACCTCCAACAAATCACCGAGTTTTCCTGATTCAATAACCTTCTTGGTAGTGAGGAAATCCGAATCGTAACGTCTGTTTTGATAGCACTGTATAATCAGATTTTTCTCTTTGGCATATTGGAAGATGGACACAGCTTCTTCTTTCGTTAACATAAAGGGTTTTTCAACAAGTACATTTTTCCCGTGGTCGAGTGCCATTTTCGCATAAGTGTAGTGGGATTCTACAGGTGTACAGATAACAATCAACTGAATTTCCTTATCGTTCATTAGAGATTCAAGATTATCAGTATACTGCACACCAGGGATTTTCTCCCACTCCCCTTTATCTGGATTACGGGCGTAGATCGTCTTTACGTTCAAATGATCTCTGGTCAATGAAAAAGGAAGATGATACCGATTGGTGCTTTTGCCATTCCCAATATAACCGATGTTAAGCATATTAATTCCCCCTAGGCTCTTTTTCATTTATTATAGAAGAAGAACGTTGATCGTAAAGGATTTGCCGCCAAAATGGTACAATCAACCGAATATTTTTAAAAATGTTTATTTATTTTCAAACAAAATGTTTATTTTAGATCCTTTATCAAACGTCATTTCAATTGAACCGGAGTTGAACCTGTTGAAAATACTGATGCAATTATCCGAAATGCAAAACTTTACACCAAACGAAAAAAGCATTGCATCCTATATTTTGCTTCATAAGGAAAGGATCCTGCACTTAAATATTCAGGAGCTTGCAAAGGCAACATATACTTCGCATTCCGCGATTAATCGATTAACACATAAACTTGGGCTATCTGGCTTCAAGGAGTTCATAATCAAACTTGCTCGGGAGTTTCAGCAGAATACCCAGAACATTTCCAATGTAGACCCCAACTATCCATTTGGTTTTGATGAATCCCCACTTCAAGTGGCGAAAGAAATTGCAGAATTAATGAAGGAAACGATAGAAAAAAACTTTACATTCATGGATGATGATTTATTGTCGCAAACAGCCCTATTGCTGGATCAAGCGAAAAGGATCTTTATATATGCGTTAGGAGATTCACAAATCCGTGCGAAAAGTTTCCAAAATAAATTAGTGAAAATTAACAAGTATGTGGTTATAGCTACGGAGCTGTCTGAGTGGGCGTACCATACGGCTAATCTTACGCCACAGGATTGCGCTGTTTTTTTAACTTACCACGGAAAATCACCGATCTTTTTAAAAGCAGCAAAGCACTTTACACATGAAAATATTCCCTTTATCACAATTACAGCAACCAGTCAAAATGAATTGGCCAAACTCAGTAATATCTGTATTCAGGTGCCTAATGACGAAGTAAAACATGCCAAGATTGGTACATTTTCGTCGCAAATTGCCTTTGACTATGTATTAAATGTGATCTACTCCTGTATCTATAAAATTGACTACTTAAAAAACATGCAATTCGCAACACAATCGTTGAAGAATTCGCATCTCAATGACATGATGAATGACGTATAAAATAAATATAGTACTAAAACTAAAAGTCGCCAGTATGGCGACTTTTTCAGTATATATATTGTTCTCCTCAGTCAAGGATCAACTTTCAACTATTGCTTTTTGAATATCATAATCATTGATATCGATATCCAAGGCCATTCCAAGTACCAACTTTGCCAACTGATTTCCAATAAAGGGACCCATGGTTAACCCGGATGCTCCAAGCCCATTTGCCGCTATAAGGCCATTCCAGCCAGGAACAGCTCCAAGCACCGGTAGAAAACCAGGTGTAAACGGACGGAAACCAACTCTTACCTCTTGAAAAGTACTATTTGCTAAATCAGGTGCTAATTCTAAACCTTTATTTAGGATTTCCTGCATCCCGCCTGCTGTTACTCTTGTATCGTATCCTTCGATTTCATTTTCGTGAGTCGCCCCTATGACGATCTTCTGTTGATCAAACGCTAACAAATATTGATCAGAAGGCGGCATGATTACAGGCCAGGTGCCTGTATCTTGCCCATCAGGGATCTGTAAATGCATGATTTGTGCTTTTTGAAAGCTAACCTTAAAGCGAATGCCCAAAGGCAGCATCAGTTGATTGGCCCATGCACCAGCACAAACAATGACTACGTCAGACGAAAAGCTGTTTCCACCAACCGTTACTCCGGTTACATGATCGGAATCATATTGGAGCACAGCATCTCCATGGATAAGGGTTGCCCCATTTCTTTGTGCTGATCGGATCAACGCATCCCGCAGCGCACGACCATCTATACGTGCGGCACCGCTAATATGAACGGAGCGATAGCGATCTACTAACAAAGGAAAACGTTCATGGGTTTCCTTTTCATTGAGTTGCATAATTTCACCGATTTCCGGTGCATCTGTATGACGTAAATGTGCCCGTTCCTGCATTTTTTTGATTTTCTCTACATCATCATGAATACTGAGAGCTCCAACTTGAGCATAGCCAGTTTCTGTTTCCCCCTCGCTTTTAAGTTCTTCAATCAATCCGGGGTAAAAACGTGCGCCCGCTTTGGCTAGCTGGTACCAAGCTTGATTGCGTCGCTGTGATAACCAGGGACAAATAATGCCAGCAGCTGCATCAGTCGCCTGCCCTTTATCTTTGCGGTCTACAAGAATGACATCAGCGCCCAATTTTGCTAACTGGTATGCTGTCGATGCCCCCAGAATTCCTGCTCCGATTACGATAACCCTCTTCATGAATACATCCCTTTCCTAAATCACTGTATCCATTATAGCGAATACCGCATGAATGCATAAAGTTTGAAGCATTAATATTTCTATCCTTATAAAATTCTTAGAATTGATCTGTAAAGTAGTTGTCAGAACGAATGAAAAGGATGAACTGATATGGATAACATTATTTTACAGACTAAAAATCTCTGCAAAACCTTTAGACGGCAACAGGCGGTGAACAACGTCACACTGTCTATTCAGGAGAATTCCGTCTATGGACTACTTGGCCCAAATGGGGCTGGAAAATCAACCACCTTAAAAATGTTAACTGGTATGCTACGTCCGACAGGCGGTGAAATATTATTCCAAGGAAAACCTTGGTCACGAAAAGATCTCGCTCAGATCGGCGCACTGATCGAATCTCCTCCACTCTATGAGAATTTGACTGCTAGAGAGAATTTAAAGGTTCGTACAACCTTGCTCGGACTACCTGATTCACGAATTGATGAAGTACTGAACATTGTTGATTTGACTCATACCGGGAAAAAACGCTCTGGCCAGTTCTCGATGGGCATGAAACAGCGGCTGGGCATTGCTATTGCGCTCCTCAACCATCCCAAACTACTAATTTTAGATGAGCCAACCAACGGACTTGACCCCATTGGCATTCAGGAGCAACGCGAGCTGATTCGCTCCTTCCCGAAGCAAGGAATTACCGTAATTCTTTCCAGTCATATTTTATCCGAAGTCGAACAAATCGTTGACCATGTCGGTATTATCGCTGGTGGCATATTAGCTTACCAAGAGGCGGTTACACCAGGACAAGACTTGGAATCGTTGTTCATGCAGATTGCACAGGAATACCGAAAAGGGGATGAGTAGGATGCAGCAATATATAGCCGCCGAACATCTAAAATTAAAGCGTACCTTCACGAAAAAGCTGGTCTGGCTGGCCCCCATCGTTACTCTTCTTCTGTGTACCGTGCTCATGGGGGGACATATGCTCCAAAGCGCCAGCTACAATTGGTGGTATTTCATGCTGCTGCCAGGTGCGCTCACCTTAATGTGCTCAGGAGTGATCCAAAAGGATGGCAAGAAGCTGAAATACCGTGCTGTCCTTGGCATGTCTGTAGATTTGGCTCAGGTATGGTACGGTAAAATCGGGGTTTGCGTAAGGCTCTTAATGGTTTCCTCTATTATTTTATTAATAGGGATAACTCTTGGCGGATTCGTATTCTCAACTTCCGTGACACTAGCAGAAAGCGTCGCTGCAACTCTGATCCTCTTCATCACCTTTTTGTGGCAAGTTCCACTTTGCCTGTTCCTGACGGATCGAATAGGCATGTTTGCCACCCTAATCATCAACATGCTGGGCAACGTAGCCTGCACCGTCTTGTTCGCTACGTCTTCTGTATGGTGGGCGGTACCCTATGCTATACCAGCGCGATTGATGTGCGCCGTCATCCAAGTGCTGCCTAATGGGCTTGCCGTTCCTTCAGGAGATCCACTTTTGGATGGAGGCATAATTGTTCCCGGCCTGTTGATCACAGTATGTCTATTCATGATTCTGTCAGTGCTGACGGCCATGTCTTTCCGTAAACGGGAGGCTAAGTAAGATGATATCTTTCTTCCGCAATCTGAAATCTGACGTGCTTAAACTTCGAAGGCAGCCCTTATTGCTCGTGCAGCTGCTTGTGCCGATCTTGGGGATAGCAATTTTTCTAGCCTACTATTCCTTTACTCCGTATTCACCGATTTCGAAGATAGACGGCTATTTGCAGGTCCTGGCTGTGGTTCTTCCTATCATGATTGGTATTGTATGCTCCATTGCTGTTGAGCAGGAGTCAGTCGCTGGAAATTTCCAACACCTCTTGACCTCGCCGGTGAAGCTGTTACCTTTTTTGAGCAAGCTTAGCCTACTCCTGTGCTTGGGATTTGGCAGTGTGCTGCTTGCCTCAGGCGGCTTTGGGGCTGGCTATATATATCTTATGAAAGAGTCCCCGTATGGCTTGAAGTTTTATGTGTTGGCTGCCTGCATTCTGTTTGTGTCCAGTGTGTTCCTTTATATTCTGCATTTTTTCATTAGTTTGCGGTTCGGTAAGGGAGCTTCCATCGGCCTGGGTATTATGGAGAGTCTATTGTCCGCTTTGCTTCTTACAGGGCTGGGTGATCATAATTGGATATTCGTTCCCTCTGCTTGGGCGGCCCGGTTCATCACGATCTGGGTGCAATACGGCGTAAGCTCAGCAGATTCTATCACTGAAGCTATACAGCTTGATTTGGGAATCAGATATTGCGTAGTAGGGACCTTAGTCATCATGGTATTATTAGGGTTATGGATTTGTCGTTGGGAAGGACAAAATTCGTTGGAGTAAAGATTAGAGTAAAGAAAGCAAGGGATGTGAATAAAGCATGGCAAACTTGTTGGCCGTTGATGACGAACCCGCCGTTTTGGCACTCCTTCAAAATATTTTGCAGAAAGATGGCCATGTTGTCACGGTGGTCTCCGCCTCCCCACAGGTTCTCACCATGCAGCTCGGAGCATTTGATCTTATACTGCTTGACGTGATGATGCCTATCATGGACGGATTCACACTCTGCCGGGAAATTCGCAGCAAGGTAGACTGTCCGATACTGTTTCTTACCGCAAAATCCATGGAGAACGATGTGATGTTGGGGCTTGGGGATGGAGCCGACGATTATATTGTCAAACCGTTCGGCACTGGAGAGCTGCGCGCACGAATCAACGCCCATCTCAGACGGGAGAATCGTGAACGGCGTAATGTATTCTGCATCGGGGAAGTTCATTTCAATCTGTCTGGCAAGGAAATCACCGTTCAGAATGTTGTAGTCCCGTTTACCAAAAGTGAATATGAGATATGTAAGTTTCTAGCTTTGAACTGGGGGCAGGTATTCTCTAAGGAGCAGATTTACGAAGCGGTCTTCGGCTTGGATGGGGACAGCGATTCCGCCACCATTGTAGAGCATGTCAAAAATATCCGGGCCAAGCCTGGCAAAGTAGAGGTTTCTCCAGTGGAGACGGTTTGGGGGATCGGCTACCGATGGAAGTAACCAAAGTACAACAAGCACGCAAGACTACCAAATTACGAACCATTTTCCTGGGTTATTTAGTTATGTTTTGTATTGGGACGATTGCGCTCGCTCTGTTCCTGGTCCTCATCTTCTATGCCCTGATATCTTATGGGGCCATTCTTCCCGCGAACTATGCGGAGAAGCAGGTACGGGAGGACAAGTCAATCATTGAAGCGGGCAAGACCCTGCAACCGAATTCTCAGATAAAACTGTATAAGTACGCGTTGTTCACTTCGGAAGGCCGCCTCATTGAAGGAAATCTTTCTGAAAACCAGGCCCAAGCCGCTTGGAGTGTTACGCAGCAGAGCAATACTGCGTATCAATTTCCCTATAACTATGTAAAAGTTCCACATCATGATGAAATTACTGTGATGCGCTATTCTGTCTCGGCACAGTTTGAACTTCCTATCCTGCGTCAATATCTGCCGAACGCAGAATTGTCCTTTTTGGCCGTGTTCTGTATCGCCTTCCTGGGGGGAGGTGCTTTACTGGCTTCCTCCTTCGGACGAAAGCTGGCACGTAAGATGATCGGATTGCAGCAGGCTACCAAACAAATTCAAGCACAGGATTTGGACTTCTCAATCAAGTTCAGTGGCGTGATGGAGATCGATCAGGTGCTGCATTCCATGGATAAAATGAAAGAAACTTTAAAGACATCGCTTCAGAAACAGTGGAATCTCGAAAAATCCCGCCGCGAGCAAATTTCCGCTCTAGCACACGATGTCAAAACACCACTCACTATCGTTCGTGGAAACGTAGAGCTACTGTCCGAGACCGAACAGTCCGAAGAGCAAAAGAACTATACGGATTATATTGCGGAAAGCACCAGGCAGATGGAGCAGTATATTAAAACTCTCATTGACATTTCAAAAGCGGAAACACTAGTCACCCTGCGGGCGGAAACGATGGACGCTGACTTCTATTTATCGAAAGTGAAAGATCAGATAATGGCCTTGGCTGCTGTCAAAAAAATATCTGTAGCATTCGCTGTATATAACCTCCCTAAGACGCTGTATGCAGACCCAGTGCTACTTGAGCGTGCCATTATGAATGTTGCTTCTAATGCGGTAGATCAGGCGCCTGAATACAGCGAGATCCAGCTGATCGTAGAATCTGTTGAAAACTGTATTCGGTTCAGCATCGTAGACGAAGGCCCGGGCTTCTCTCCAGCAGGTCTCAAACAGGCCGCCGAGCAGTTTTATATGGGTGATTCATCCAGAAGATTGAGTGGACATTACGGTATGGGCCTGTATATAACAAAATCCATTGTCAACCTACATGGCGGACAACTGATCATCACCAACTCCACCCAGACAAGCGGCGGACAGGTAAGCATTGAGATACCAATCAGTGCATGAATCATACAAGCGAGAATCAATCCTATCGTATACCTTAATCATTCCAGGTGCGACCAAGCCTGATCAGATCGAAACTAATCTTCAAACGCTGAGTATTCAACTAACTGTAGAAGATCTTAAGCAGCTTAATATCATTTTAGTCAAAATAACTTGTTTACAGAGTAGCTGATTGTCAATTTATAACTCTATTAGCGGGCGCTTATAAAGCGCCCCTTTTCGCATTTTACGTACACTTATTGGATAGTAGACAAAAAGGAGTTCTAAAGTTTTCACTTTAGAACTCTTTTAACAGATGCATTTATTTGGTAATCGTAATTTGTTTGGATGCAGTATTATAGTTCACCTGATACCCCGAAAGCTCGCTAATCACTCGTAATGGAACCAGCGTGTAGCCGTTAACAATAACCGGAGCTGTGATGTTCGTCGAATAACTTCGGGAGTTGTTTAACTCATATACGGCAAGGGTCGAATTCTTGACTTGAAGCACTACCTGTTTGCCGTCTGTAGGTCGATTCAGAATAATCTTTTTGGTCGATTTTTCATAATTCACCTCGTAACCTATCCGTTCACTGATAAAGCGCAGCGGGACCATCGTCGCCCCATTAATGATCCGAGGAGCCTGAGCCATCGTCGTAGCACGACCATCGACATAAGCTGATTTAGCTCCTGGTGTCAGGGTGAACGAAGATGAATAGGAGGAAACCGCATTGTTAGGATATGAAGACGTTGTACCAGAAGTGGTTGTCGTAGTAGAACTCGTCCCGGATGATGAACTACCGGTACCAATCGCTCTATTGCGAATAGCTTCTAGCCGATCCAGCAGATCGCTTTTACGGGTTCCGCTCGGCAGATCACTGATTGCATCTCTGGCAGAACGCCAGTCGGACGCATTTAGACTGTTTTCCGCAATTCGCATCAAATCTCTTGCTTTCTCATAGTTCGATGAACTAGATGAAGAAGAGTAGTAACCATCCGAATCTGTGCGTTCTGATATCTTTACACCGCTAGATTCTCTTCCATTGCTATTGACAGTCACGACCTTAATCTCATACCAGCGTCCTTCTCGCAAATCCGTGATTTTATAGGACTCAGAGCTTGTAGTCCCCTTATAATCACCATCCACATATATCTTCACCTTGTCGGCTCGACTCGGCATATCATAGGTGATTTTGATCCAGGTGTCGCTTTTGCTATCTACTTCAAGATTGGACACTTCTGACGAATTGGAAGACGTACTGTCCGTTGTGGCAGTTAGTCTCACACCGGAGGACAATGTACCTGTGCTTCGCTTAGATCTTATCGTGAACGTATAGGTCTGGCTTGCCGAAAGATTGTTGAAAGTATAGGATGTTCCTGTTGAATCGGTTACCAGTTGCCCGTCCTTATACAGACTGACCGTACTAATTCCGCTAGGCCTTGTCCAGGAAACAGTAACACTATAGTTATTAACTGATGTCACTGAAGCACCTGTCACATCGGGCACGATATCGGTAGAGACCGTAGAAGTTGTAACTGGAATACTAACTCCTTGAGATATATTTCCGGATTTGTCTATCGTTTTGACCGTTACGGTATAGGCTGTGGCAGCATTCAAGACATTAAACGTGTAAGACGTGCCTGTGGTTCTTTGAATTTCTGTACCATTTAAATAGACAATCGCTTGGCTTAAGTCAGCATCCTTAGGCAATATGTAATTGATGGTAAATCCATTATATCCTACATTCGTCGCTGCCAGTCCGCTTACTTCTCCTGGTGGTGTCTTATCCACAGGACCATCAACGGAAGCCGTTTTAGCCTGTATTGTTGTACCGAGAGATTCATTTCCACTCTTATTCACCGTTTTCACGCGAAAGGTATATGTCGTGTTCGGCTGTAAACCGCTTAACATATAAGAGTTACTTCTAATGTTATCTACATACACATCGTTAGTAACACCAACCACTTTTACGTGGTCAAAATTGATGTCCGACGGATTGTTCCAGGACAAATTTACTTTTGTTGTTTCTGTAGGAACCGCTGTCAGATTGCTTACCTCTGCCGGCGCGATATTCGCAGTCACCATTTGGCTCGACATTACTTTTAGCATTTGGTTAAGATAGGTGTTCTGACCATAACCTTTGGTTAACGTAGTCACTTTCGGACCTGAAGTAACAGGCACTTGACTACCTTGAGCGGTTGCTAATTTGGTATGTAACTGTGTTGTATTTAGGCCTGTCAGATTTGAGTAATGCCTCTCAGTCGGCAACGCGCTAGCCACTGCATCGGGTGTCAAAATGCCATATCCCGTATTCAAAATCAGTGTAGCCGTTGCGAACGGAGCCATCCATTGACGCAAACGTTTTTTATTCATATTCTATGCTCTCCTTGATACCAGTATGGAAATTTTATTTGTCAAAAACTAATAAGTTAAGCTTACAAGCCCTTCTGCTGCAATCTAGCTTTTAAAATATGTACCATAATGTACACACGTTCATTTAACTGTTATCGGAATTTGCATACAAAATGTTTAGGCTTCACACCGTATTTTTACTGATAGGGGGTCGCGCATACAATAGGGATACACATTTTGACAAGTTAAATGAAATTACAATTATCGTTTCCAGGAGCGCTAAGCTGTGTGACGTTGGCATCTGCCGTAAATATTCGATATATCGTAACTTTCTACCGTTTAATAACAATGCATTATAGGATATATTAAATTTTAAGTAATAAGAGAAAGAGGTGTATTATGTTCAAAAATGCCTTTAAGATGTTTGGTGTCATTGGTAATATTGAAGCAATTTCATATCTACTGCTTGTGTGTATCGCTATGCCACTTAAATACGCAGCTGGAATACCGCAAATGGTAAGCTGGGTGGGTATGATCCATGGGGTACTGTTCGTGGCTTATGTTGTAGCGACTGTGGTCATGCTGATTATGCGGAAAATAACGCTACTGCAAAGTCTTGCTGCCTTGATTGCCTCACTTTTGCCGTTTGGCCCCTTCATTTTTGATCGTAAGGTGCTTAAGAAAGCCGAAGCACGTGCGAGTCATACCAGCCCGATAAAAGCTGCATAAGCATATACAAGGGCAAGTGCCAATACAACAACGCGGCTTTCTCTTCCCACTCATGCAGCAGTATACAAAAACAACCGATGGCTCTAAACCACTCGGTTGTTTTTGTATACGCGAATTTTAAATTGTTACTTTCCCTCGCAGTAAGGGAGACTCTAACTTTGTCATTCTTGTTGTCCCTTTCTGCTATATTTATGTAATCACAACAACTAATCTCTCGGGTAATTTACACTCATAATATCCATAAAAGGAACTTTATCCGTTTCTCCATTACTCTCTACATGAACCTTCCCTGTTCTTGGGTCCATTTTAACAATCTGTCCGCGGGTTGTTTCTGCGCGTCCCCATACGGTCAATACAACCTCGGATTGCTCTCGTTGTGCTTCTACAAGCTGATTCCCGATTTCCTCCAGTACAAATTCATCCCGAGTAGGCCGTTTGGGTACCTTCGCTTTTGCCACTTGCTATCACCCTTCCTTTCGTGCAAAATCAAAATCAAATTCATTCTATTTTACCATACTTTTCATCATTTGGTGCTGGTAATGTGAGTAAAATTACGTCTCAGAACCACAAAAAAGCCGAGTTCTCAAAAACGAGAACATCGGCTCTCTAAAGTTACTTGTTGGAGCTCATTAGGAGAGATTGAAAATTGAAGAGACAGGATTATTTGACCAACTGTGGAATGTAATCCACGATATTATAAATAGGAGCACTGCTCTGTTGCGTAACGGCCAAAATCAATGCACCTTCGAGCATCGAAATGATAAGTACCGCCAGACTGCGTGCCTTTTCCTCGTCCCAGCCCGATTCCTGAAGACGCTCCATATAGATGTGCTGCCAATCTGTAAACGTATTCACACAAGCATGACGTAGCGATTCACTAATACAGGAAGTTTCCGCAGCAGCCCAGAAGCCAATCGGCATGAAGTCGTTAAAGCCGGTACGGTCTGCCTCCTCAGCTGTATTACGAATAAAATCCTGAATGGCTAGCACTGGATTATCATTCCCGTCCAGTGTCTGTTTTAATTTTTGCTTTATAAACTCATTCCCTCTTCTTATGCACTCCAAAGCCAATTCTTCTTTACCACGCGGAAAATAATAATAAAGTGACCCTTTCGGTGATCCACTCTCCGCAAGAATCTGATTCAGTCCGGTCGCGTGATACCCCTGATGAAAAAAGAGCTTCGATGCGGTTTGTACGATATTCTCGTATGATTCGGGTTTAGCAGCCATATACAGCATCCTTCATTATTTAATATTTACAACTTATACTTTGACAAAAAAATAACAACATGTTTATTATATATAGACCGATTGTTATAATTCAACACTATTAATTTATTTGGAGGAACAAAAACAACATGAGTACAATGAGTCAAACAAGTTCACCCTCTGAACCCAAAACGTTCAAGGTGCTACCTATTATGATTGCGCTGCTCCTTAGCGGCTTTATTGGGATGTTCAGTGAAACGGCACTTAACATTGCACTGAATGATTTGATGCAGATTTTGCATATTACAACTGCAACAGCCCAATGGCTGACAACCGCTTATCTGCTTACACTTGGTATTTTAGTACCTGTATCGGGATTGCTGATTCAAACCTTTACGACAAGACAGCTGTTTGTGACATCGTTGCTGTTCTCAATAGCTGGTTGTCTCGTTGCTGCGCTTGCACCTACTTTTTCAGTGCTATTGATCGCACGTATTCTTCAGGCCATTGGCACGGCGTTGTTATTGCCATTGATGTTTAACACCATCTTGATCATTTTCCCAGCTGAAAAGAGAGGCGCGGCTATGGGGATCATCGGATTGGTCATTATGTTCGCACCGGCAGTGGGCCCTACCATTGCAGGACTGGTACTGCAAAATCTGTCTTGGCACTGGATCTTCTGGATCTCCCTTCCGTTCTTGGTTCTCTCACTGATTTGCGGTATTTTATTTATGCAAAACGTTTCAAAAACGACCAAGCCCAAAATTGATTTTTTATCTATCCTGTTATCTTCCATTGGCTTCGGCGGTGTCGTGTTCGGTTTCAGTAAATCCGGAGAAGGTGGCGAAGGTTGGGCTAGCCTGATGGTTCTGCTTCCTGTGATTGTCGGTCTGATATCGTTGATTTTGTTCTCTGTACGTCAATTGAAAATGAAGCAGCCTATGTTGAATTTGCGTGTATTTAAATACCCTATGTTTGTTATTGGCGTTATTATGGTGTTCCTATGTATGATGACGATCCTTTCTACGATGCTGATTCTTCCACTCTTTTTGCAAAAGGGGCTGGCTCTGTCTGCTCTAACAGCAGGTTTAGTACTTCTGCCCGGTGGGATTATCAACGGCCTCTTGTCTCCTATTATGGGTTCATTGTTCGATAAATTCGGTCCCAAGTGGCTTGTCATTCCAGGACTTGTGATTGTAGCTGCTGTTTTGTTTTTCCTGTCCGGCATTACAACAACATCAACTCTTGTACTCATTATTGTGCTTCATAGCTGCTTGATGATCGGCATTTCCATGATTATGATGCCAGCTCAGACAAACGGCCTAAATCAGCTCCCTATGGATCTATACCCAGACGGAACAGCCATTATGAGTACGCTCCAACAAGTTGCTGGTGCAATCGGTACAGCTGTAGCGGTAAGCATTCTCTCCAAAGGTATGGAAGGCTATTTGAGCCAATCCAGTATGCCTGAATCCGTAAATGAAATGGCCAATGCCATGACAATCGGATCACAAAATTCATTTTTCTTTGCGATGATCATCAGTGTGATCGGGTTGATCCTTGCCTTTTTCATCCGCAGAGTTCATGTTGAACATGGCACTGCCAAAGCTCCCATGCACTAATTCATAATTTTCATGTGACCCCAAATTAAAAATATGTGAATAAACTTAAAGACTGCTAACCATATCACTATTGGTTAGCAGTCTTTTTGATATGAATTTACATACACATTCGTCAATTACATATTTACAAAGCACCTTCATTTGGTTACGATATGATTTATGAGTTAAAGCGTAAAAATTACGATTACTATTAAGGAGGACTCCCTGTTGTTTAAACGTTCTTATTTTAAACTATTTATACCTGCGGTAATGGCGGTGATGATGGCAGCCTGCGCTTCATCTCCGTCAGCTTCACCCTCTCCATCTGCTGCACCACAAGATAAAAGTGTCACCTTATTGTTCAACGTGCAAAGCCCTACTATAGACCCCCATTCAGATGTAAATTACACAGCTGTTCGTGCTGGAGTAAGTGAAACACTGATCAAAGTGAACAAGGATCTTAAGCTGGAAGCTTGGCTTGCAGACAAATGGAACAGCAAGGACGGACAGCACTGGACCTTCAACATCCGATCAGGTGTGAACTTCCACAGCGGTAAAACCGTCAATGCTGCTGCTGTCAAAGCCTCTTTGGAAAGAGCGTTAAAGCTCAATCCATCGGTCAAAAATGCGCTACATATCCGTGATATTCATGCGGATGGACAGATTTTGACCATTACGACAGACAAGCCTTTCCCAGAATTTGTGTCTGAGCTGGTTCATCCGAATACGGCTATTATAGACACCACAGCTACAGGTGACCTCCCATCTGGGACGGGACCGTTCAAGGTTGCCAGCTTCCGTGCTGGAAGTGAACTGAATTTAGATCGCAATGAACAATATTGGAACGGTGAAGTAAAGTTGAAGCATGCCAAATTCATGTTTAACGAAGACGCCAATGCACGTCAGCTTGCTTTTCAAGCCAAAACTGCTGATATTGTGTATCGCCCGCCAATTGAAAGTCTGGAGCTATTGAAAGCTGATTCTACCGTTAAGGTTGACTCACTTCCTAGTTTGCGAACGCATCAACTTATTTACAATATGAACAATAACGATCTGAAAAAGACGGCTGTGCGTAAGGCATTCGATAACCTGATCAACCGTGATGAGATTGCCAGCGGTATCATGTCCGGCCAGGGAACCCCTGCTCAAGGGCCATTCTTGCCCGACTTTCCATTTTCGCCGGAATATATTACGAAAAAATTTGATTTAAATGCTGCACGAGAAGGCTTCAAGCAAGCTGGATATACAGTGCAGAACGGAAAAGTTGCAACCCCTGACGGCAAGCCGCTTCAACTTACATTACTAACTTACCAGTCGAGAGCGGAACTTCCACTCATTTCCCAGCTGATTCAGGCTAATGCTAAAGAACTTGGCATTACGATTGATATCCGTCAGGTTGATAATATTGACGAATATCTTGCCGCTCATCAGGATTGGGATTTAGCGACTTATAGTAGCATTACAGCCCCGCGCGGCGATGCAAGCTATTTTCTAAATGCGGCTTACATGCCTGAAGGAGCACTAAATTATGGGCGTGTGCATGTACCGGAACTCACGAGTATGATTTCACAGCTGAACACAACCGTGAATGAGGAACAACGCAACAAGCTGGCTTTGAAAGCTGTCACACTGATTGACCAAGAAAATCTGCAATCCTTTCTGGTCCATCCAAACAACGTAGTAGCCTATCGCGATTACGTACATAACTGGGTAACTAGCCAAAGTGAATATTACTTGCTAACCCAGGACCTGGATGTGAATTAGCATGTTCAAATCCATGGCCAAAAAGTTTCTTGAACTAGTTTTGTTCTTTCTTATTCTTTCCTTTGTGAGCTTCTGTCTGCTTAAGCTTGTTCCGGGCGATCCCGTCCGGAGCATTCTCCGAGTCGATGATGTAGCTGTGTCCAATCAGCAAATTACGGATATGCGCAGTCAACTAGGGCTGGACCAACCATTACCTGTGCAATATGGTAAGTGGCTGGTTCAGTTGCTTCAGTTTGATTTTGGACAATCTTATTTAACCCATCGTCCGGTATTCACAGAGTTTATGGAAAAATTGCCTTATACACTGCTGCTGACCGGCGGCTCCCTGTTCATAATGCTGCTGATAGCTCTCCCGCTGGGAACAATGGCGGCGCTTTACCGTAACCGCTGGATTGACAGCGCCAGTCGTGTGTTTGCCTTAATCGGCTCCTCGATTCCCAGCTTTTGGGTGGGGCTTTTGTTTATCGAATGGTTTGCAGTTAAATTGCGCATTTTGCCGTCTATGGGCGAAGGAACCGCTTTTCACTTGGTACTCCCTTCTCTTACCTTGGGGTTGGCAATGGCGGCCGTTTATGTACGAATGATTCGCGCAAGTCTGATTGAAAGCTCGGGGCAAGACTTTATCAAAGCGGCGCAAGCGCGTGGCATCAGCCCCATCCGCATTTTTTTCAGACACATGCTTCGTCACAGTCTAGTTCCACTCATTACGGTATTCAGTGAGAGTATAGGCAGTCTACTGGGAGGCACAGTCGTAATTGAAGTGCTATTCGCCTATCCGGGGCTGGGAAAATGGATTGTGGATGCCATTGCTGCAAGGGATTACCCCATAATTCAGGGCTATACCGTATTTATGGCTGTATTCATTGTATGTATCAATATTTTGGTAGAGCTGTCCTACCGTTGGGTCAATCCTGAAATCGCTTTGAAGGAGAAACGTTTATCATGATAAAATCCGTACATGCGGAAAACGGGCAGCTCACTAGAACGCGATTGTCCAAAACATGGATCGTGTCGCTCTCCATCCTGCTCATTCTTTCAGCAATTACAGTCGTTCCGTTTCTTGTACCGCAAGATCCGTATCGTATCCAGATGGGGAATCGACTACAATCGATCAGCGCTACGCACTGGCTGGGAACGGATCATTTGGGCAGAGATGTACTATCGAGAGTCATAGCTGGACTTCGGACGACTGTCGGAACCAGTTTGTTGATTTTGGCAGTTTCGCTGGTTGTCGGGGTCCCTCTTGGTCTGTTTTCAGGATTTATTGGAGGCTGGATGGATCGTGTATTCAAGCGGGTGGTCGATGCCTTCATGACATTACCAGATTATATTTTTGCCATTGTGCTGAGCGGTTTGCTCGGACCAGGCTTAGTAAATCTTATTTTCGCGGTAACGGCGGTAAAATGGGTTGGTTATGCACGCCTAGTTCGTAGTACCGTGCTGGCTGAAAAGCAAAAGGATTACATTTCGTTATCCATACTGGCGGGTACCTCCTCCCTGCGGATTGTCATGCGACATATTCTCCCCCATGCAATAGGGAATGTTCTTGTGCTGGCTACGCTGGATGTCGGCAAAATTATTTTAATGATTGCCTCCCTATCTTTTTTGGGCTTAGGTCCACAGCCGCCAATTCCGGAATGGGGTACTATGTTGAATGAAGGACGAGCGTATTTTCAAATGGCTCCCCACCTGATGCTGGTTCCTGGGATAGCTGTCGTGCTAACCGTGCTACTGGCGAACGTATTTGGAGACAAGCTGCGCGACCGTTATGATGTTAAAACCCGGACAGAGGAGTGAACTGGTACATGCTGACTATTGAAGGCTTAACGATTCGGACCAATGTAAAAACGATTGTAAAGCAACTGGAGCTTGTCGTTCGTCCGGGGGAATGGTGTGCTCTAGCCGGCGAAAGCGGTAGCGGCAAAAGCATGACGGCGTTCGCTATCGGCGGACTTCTCCCCTCTTCTGTTAAAGCGGAAGGAATTATTGCGTGGAAGGACAATAATTTGCTGGATCTATCCGCTAAACAAAGACGTTCTTTGCTTGGTAGTGAAATATCTTACATTTTTCAAGACTACCATGGGGCTTTCACCCCCTTTCTGCGTGTGGGCAGCCAACTGGACGAGCTGATGCGCGCCCACGGCAAACAAGATCGCAAGGCGCGCAAACAGCGCTGTATCGAGGTGCTGGAGCGCGTACAGCTTCCCGCCGAGCGTGTGTACCGCAGCTATCCGTTCCAACTCAGCGGCGGTCAATTGCAACGGGCTGCTATTGCGGCTGCACTCCTGCTGGAGCCGAAGCTGCTTATTGCCGACGAGCCTACAACAGCGTTGGATACGCTCACAGCTCATCGGGTGCTGCAGCTCATTGACCAAATCCGGACGGAAACGGGTATTTCCGTCTTGTGGATCACTCACGATCTGCGTCATGTACGCAAGTATGCAGATCGAATCGCAGTGATGCGCGAAGGTTCACTGGTTGAAATAGGTGAAACGCAAGCGGTGCTGAACCATCCGGACCACCCGTATACTCGTCGTCTATTGGCAGCTATTCCGCCGCTGTCTCCGGGCGCTCCAGCACGTTTACCTTACAACAGCACTGAAGAACAGGACGCAATGGAAAGGAGCGCTGCACATGAATAATCAAGCCGCCTGCGCTCAGCGGCAAGACACGTCTAATCCTGTCGTGACCGTCTCCGGTTTGACGAAGGCTTACACTGGAGGCAAAACGGTGCTGCAAGATGTTGCTCTGTCGATCTCCCCTCGAGAATGTCTGGGCATTGTCGGGGAAAGCGGCAGTGGGAAAAGCACACTCGCTCGCTGTATATTGACATTGGACCCATTTGATCAAGGTGAGCTTAGACTAGATGGGCAGTCTATCCGGGGATTAAAGCGGAGCGAGTTAAAACGGATTCGCAGCAGGCTGGGTGCAGTTTTTCAACATCCATCTGCGGCTTTGAACCCCAGACTAACCATCCTGCAATCCCTGCTGGAGCCACTGGACCAGCTTAAGTACTATGTTCCTTCTTTTATGACGGGTATGTCCTCAGAACGTCGGGATATAGCAGAACATTTGCTTGATATGGTAAAGCTTCCAGCCAGCTATCTGGACAAGTTTCCACATCAGCTTAGCGGTGGGGAAAAGCAGCGTGTAACCATCGCACGTGCCATCAGCACAGAGCCGGATTTTATCGTATTGGACGAGCCAACAGCAAGTCTGGATGTGACCACACAAGCCACCGTTTTAAATCTGCTCAAGGATTTGCAGGATGAGCTAGGATTGGCTTATCTGTTTATCTCACATGATCTGGCGGCTGTGCACTTTATGAGTGATCGAATCATGGTCATGAAAGAAGGCAGTGTGCTTGAGCATTTTCCCAAGGAAGCATTATTTCATTCGGATCGCCATCCCTACACACAATCATTACTGGAGGTTTTTTCAACATGTTGCCTTCCCACCGAGCCTATCTTGCTTTAGCTATCCCTTTAATTATTTCGACGATTACAACCCCGCTACTCGGTGCGGTGGATACAGCTGTAATCGGTCATTTGAGCGATTCCGCGTATTTAGGCGGTGTAGCGGTGGGCACTCTTATTTTTAATACTTTATATTGGCTGTTTGGCTTCCTGCGAGTCAGCACATCAGCTTTCACGGCCCAAGCCGCGGGGGCACAAAATAACGACCAGGGCATAGCTGCTCTCATGCGCCCACTGGCCATTGCTTTACTCATTGGTGCGGTATTCATTGTGTTACAAAAGCCCATTCTGTTAGCTTCTCTGCAGCTAATCCATCCAGCTCAGGATGTGGCAGCGCAGGCAGCAATTTATTTTAACATTCGTATCTGGGGAGCCCCTCTTACATTGGTGAACTATGTGCTGCTCGGCTGGCTGATGGGATTATCCCGTGTGAAGGCTACATTATTTTTGCAAATTACAATGAACGTAATCAATATGGTATTAGCTATTGTATTTACACAGATGATGCATTGGAATGTCACTGGTGTAGCAAGCGCTACTCTGATTGCGGAGGCTCTTGCATGTATATTGGGTCTCGTTCTGGTGTTCCGCTCATCGATTTGGAGAGAATGGAAGCAAAGCGGACAGATGAATTGGCGAGGATGGTTTGGAGCTTCAGAGTTGAAAAGTGTCATGGCAACAAACCTTGATCTTATGATCCGTACAGCCTGTCTGCTGACGATGTTTAATCTGTTTACGGCGCGCAGTGCGAGCTTTGGAACCGATCAATTGGCGGCAAACGCTATTTTGTTGCAGATCCATTACATTATGGCTTACTTTTTTGATGGGTTCGCCAACGCCAGTAGCATCATGACAGGTCAGGCTCGGGGTGCCGGGGATCGTAAAATGCTGCAAAGGGTTATTCACTTGTCCTGGTTCTGGACACTGGTGACCAGCGTAGTGACAGGAGGATTGTATTTCGCACTGAAAGAGCCGCTTATCTCACTATTTACGGACAATGCTACAGTGATTAGCCTTACAGGCCCTTATAATGGGTGGCTTGTGGTCTTTCCGCTGGCAGCCGGGCTGGGACTGGTATTCTACGGTGTGTTTACGGGGATGACGGTAACGTATCCGATCCGTAATTCGATGCTGATTTCATTGCTCTGCTTTTTGATCGCTCTCTTCTGGTGCGTTCCCCATTATGGGAATCACGGACTTTGGCTATCCTTTATCGTATTTGCACTAGGACGGTCACTGTTTCTTGTAATCTATTTACCTCGCTTGCAGAGGATATAGCAGCACCTGATTTACATCGCTCTCAAAAACAAAGGATGTCCCATCCACCATGTACGTGGTGTTGGGACATCCTTTTATTATTTATTCATACGGCTTTCAGGTTAGGAGTTTGCAGATACCTCTACTCGCCTTGAGGAACGGTCAAGCCTAAACCTTCGGCTACACGGCGTCCGTATTCAGGATCAGCTTTGTAGAAATGTCCGATCTGACGCAGTTTGATTTCATCACTTTCTACGGGCTTCATCGCATTTACGATGTTTCGGACCAGGCGTGCACGCTCTTCTTCACTGAGCAAGCGGTATAGGTCGCCCGGTTGTGTGTAGTGATCATGATGATCGTAGGCTACACTTTGAGCTTCGCCAGACACTTCAAAAGGAGCCATTTTGTGCGCAGGTGATTCTTTGGGTCCACCGAGACTATTAGGCTCGTAATAGACAGATCCTCCGCCATTGCTGTCACTGCGCAATGCACCATCGCGTTGGTAGTTGTGAACTTCCGCATGCGGACGGTTGATCGGCAACGAATTATGATTTGCACCTACACGGTAGCGATGTGCATCGCCGTAGGCAAACAGGCGTCCTTGCAACATTTTATCCGGGGATGCCTCAATACCAGGAACAAATGAACCCGGGGAGAATGTCGCCTGCTCTACCTCAGCAAAATAGTTCTCAGGATTGCGATCCAGCACCATGCGTCCAACCTCGATCAGCGGGTAATCCTTTTGAGACCATACTTTTGTCACATCAAATGGATCAAAGCGATACGTATCTGCATCTTCTACCGGCATAATCTGCACATGAAGTTTCCATGCAGGAAAATCACCTTTTTTGATGGCATTAAACAAATCTTCTGTATGATAATCCGGATTTTCACCAGCAATTTTCGCAGCCAAATCCACATCAAGATTTTGCACACCTTGCTCTGTTTTAAAATGATATTTCACCCATACTGCCTGTCCTTCGGCATTTACCCACTTGAACGTGTGACTACCGAAACCATGCATATGTCTAAGAGTAGCTGGAATACCGCGGTCAGACATTAGAATACTTACCTGATGCAGCGATTCAGGAGATAAGGACCAGAAATCCCAGACCGCATTCGGGTTTTTCAGATGGGTTTGGGGATGGCGTTTTTGCGTATGAATAAAGTCAGGAAATTTAATGGCATCCCGAATAAAAAACACAGGTGTATTATTGCCCACGAGATCATAGTTGCCTTCTTCTGTATAAAACTTCACCGCAAAACCACGCGGGTCGCGTACAGTATCGGACGAGCCCAGCTCACCCGCCACTGTAGAAAAGCGAATAAACATCGGTGTACGCTTGCCCACCTCAGACAAGAAGCTTGCTTTTGTATATGCAGACAAATCATTAGTAACTTCAAAATATCCGTGTGCTCCTGCACCTTTTGCATGAACGACACGTTCCGGCACACGCTCCCGGTTAAAATGTGCCAATTTCTCCAGCAGATGCACATCCTGAATTAGTGCGGGACCCCGCGAGCCTGCTGTGATCGAATTTTGATTATCTCCAACAGGAGCGCCCCAGCTTGTAGTCAGGTTCGTTGGTTGGTTACTCATGATTGAAATCACCTCTTAAATGAATTGGTTGACTATGTGTCTTTCACTATAAATTGTGCACAAACAAAAATCAATACTTTTTTATAATTATTATAATTTAGGATTTAGAATTAGTTTAAAATCATAAATAAAAAAGCAAGCCCTATAAGGCTTGCCGTATATGCACTACTGTATTTATTTACTAATAGGTATACTTCCATTTTCACGTTCTGTAATGATTCCTTTGATCACTTCTCGAAGTTTTGCCATTGAGGCTTTCAGACAATATTCATATAGAATTCATCATAAAATCATAAAAGTAGCTGCTTGCTATCGAGAAAATCCAAGATATCCTGAACCGACGGGATTACCTCCCGCCCTTCAGTGGATACGATTAGATCCGGTTCCAGCGGTGCTTCATAAGGAGCATCAATCCCCGTAAAATGATGAATTTCTCCGGCGCGCGCTTTCTTGTACATTCCTTTTGGATCGCGTCGCTCACATTCCTCCAGGCTGCACTGTATATATATCTCATAGCAACCTTCTTGCTTTAAAATCTCCTTTACCATTTCACGATCTTCACGATAAGGGGAAATGGTGGCGCAAATGGTTAGGACACCCGCATGTGCCATTAGCTTTGCAACTTCAGCAATACGACGAATATTTTCTTTACGGTCAGCGGGTAGGAAGCCTAGATTCCGATTTAAACCATGCCGAACATTATCCCCATCCAAAATAAACGTGTGTATGCCTCGTGCATATAACGCTTTTTCAAGTGTGGAGGATACCGTTGATTTTCCCGAACCAGACAGCCCTGTAAACCAAAGCACCGGACTTTTATGGCCATTCAAAAGCTGACGCGCTTGCTTATCAATATCGGACACATGCCAGGTTATATTCGAAGATGGTTCCATTCAGCACCTTCCTTTTTCATGAGATATTATAGTAAACGATTTAATGCACTGCCTTTACTTCAAGAAAGAACATTTTTAAAGCTGTTTAAAGTATGTTGGTCTGCTTTGTGATCCAACACTGCAAAAACAATCCGGTCAAACAGCAAACCATATCCTTCATCTACAAGCACTTGCTTGAACCAGAGGGCAACCTCTTCCGGCTTATTGCGGAATACCCCGCAACCATAGGCTCCCAGCACAAGATGTTCTACGTCGTTTTGCTTAGCCATTCCAAGAATGTAACGGATTCGCTCTAGCATCACTTCACCTATCCGATTCACCTGCTCTGGCTCCCGTTCTCGCACCACTCCAGCATTTACAGCAGGTGCTGTCAGGAAATCGACTTGATAGGGCTTCTCCAACAATGTTCCCTGATCATCCCGAAATACCGGAACTTCAGGCGAATAAATCATATAATCTGAATAAAAACAGCTCCGCAGCTTCCGATTATGTCCATACATCTCTTCCATTTGTGAAATGCAAGGATACAACGCTGACGAACGAGCCAAGCTTTCCTCTTGAGCCTGGCTGCCTCCGAGAAATCCACCTCCCGGGTTTTTGGCTGATGCAAAATTCAAACACGCCACGTGGGTCAGCTTCTCCTCTACCTGGAGTCTGTATGCTGCCTGTAACGTACTTTCTCCCGTAACTTCCAATTTTGCAATGATCGTCTGTTCGTCTATGCGGGAAGAAGGCTCCAATATACTTTTTATTATTTGCTCTGTCTCTTGCTTTACAGCCACCAGCTGAGAAGGTGTGTATAACCTCGAGCCTGTGACCGCATTCTCTATCTCTTTTGTCATATTTACTTGAGCCTGCTTGATATTCGTATAATACCCATTTTCCAAAATGGATAGTGTCTCCTGCGCCATCTGCGATCGAGCATCCCGGTTGCTCCGGGAATTCATTGTATTTTTCATGATGACTGTTCCTCCTTTTGCAATACATCCTCACGTAAATTCGTCAATATTTCTCCTAGCCAGTTCGTGCCACGCCATAGCTTGCGGTTCCGTATACGAGCATCGCTCTCAGCTAAGCCTACACCCCAAATGGTGTCGGTCGGACTAGCCTCAACCAGAGTGGTTCCTTTCGTTTTAAGCAGATGCTTGAGCAAATTCGGATTTTGTGTAAACTTGGCGTAATTACCGTCATACACAAATTGCCGGCAATTGGCCTCCCACAAGGATTGGTCAAATCCGCGCACACTGCGGCCACGGGCTTTTTGCTCCCTTGGGGTGGGGGCTTGCATAATTTTCAGGGCTGCCTCTTCATCCCCAAAAAGCTGTGCTTTTTTTAACATCATATATTGCTCGGCACAGTTAAACTCCAATCCATCCATGACAAAATCAGAAGGATACCATTGCGAAAACGGCGAATGACTGCGATAAAAAAACGTAAACTTTTCCATGATGATTCCTCATTTCATATTCCTTATGTTACATAAAACGCGACCGAGGCTTAAATCGGTATAACTTGGATGGACGGTGTCCGGCCGCTTTTCTATACTCATTGGTTTCTTCCACGAGATCAGCTATTTTACGACGAAAAGCTGCGGCCAACAGCTCCTTACCTAGAATAATTTCATACACCTGCTGAAGCTCACTCAGTGTAAATAGAGCTGGCATCAGGTGAAACGCGATATCTGTGTATTCTATTTTGCTGCGCAGACGCTCTATACCGTACGCAATAATTTTGGCATGATCAAAAGCAATTCCCTGTGACTCCAGCACTTCTCGCTTGATTTCAATGGTTCTTCCCTTAAGAATTTCAGTTATTTTTACTTTGGCTGACAGATGGATGTCCCCATGCTTCAATTTGATGTCAATGTCTTGTTCCCATGTGTAACCTTCCGGCTGATTCGTCCGCGTCTCCTGAGCTACGCTGTAATCCAGCTCAAACCATTGGGCATCAGCGGCATCATCCCCCGCCTGTACCTCCAAGGAATCGTGGTCAACTAAAGCCATGTAAGCGCAACTGATCACCCGCATACGTGGATCACGTCCCACATCTCCCCAAGTATATAGCTGCTCCATATAAATCTGATCCACATTCGTTTCCGTTTTAAGCTCGCGTCGTGCAGCTTCTTCCAGACTTTCATCTATGCCTACAAAACCACCTGGCAACGCCCATTGTCCTATATAGGGATGCTCCCCTCTTTGGATCAAAAGAAGCTGTAGGGTCTTCTCCGGCAGCTTACGGTAATTTTGTTGGAGCTGATCCATTACCGTAAATAGCAGCATATCTACCGTTACGGATGGGCGCTCATATTCACTCGCATCATAAGCGGCCAAAAATTCCTCTTCCGTCAAGCCACTGTAATTATGTTTCAATCCATCTGTCACTTGCGTCACCTACCTGTTCATATATGGGTATTTCATCGCTTTTGAGTCAAAAGTGGCGAATGCTCTATGTAACTTTTAATTTGAATCAATTGATAAAAACAAAATGTTAATATCAATACAATAATATATAAAAACTGCTTCGTCAATAGGGTGTATAGACCTATTTTTAATCGTTTGATAGTACTATTAGACTGTTTACTGAATTTTACTTGTTGCTTATTGTCATATCATGTATGATGTTTTGGTCAATATAGGAAACACAACATACTAATCACGTAGGGAGAAGATCCAATTGTCTAACCAGTTTAATCCGCAAAACAATCAACAAGGAGCACCATCCAGACCAGCCCCTGTGTACCCGCCTCCAGTCTCATTCAAGGAATGGATGATCAGTTTACTTCTGATGGCTATACCGGTAGTTGGACTTATTATGCTGTTTGTGTGGGCATTTAGCGGCTCGACTAATCCGAGCAAAGCTAATTACGCTAAAGCAGGCCTTCTTTGGGCCGCTATTGTAATCGTAATCTATATCATTATGGCTGTTGCTCTGTTGCCTGCACTCATAAGTTCATTGAATTCAAGCAGCTACTATTGATTCCAAGTACATAGCAAAACAACCTTCCGATAAATCAATCTGATACATCAGAAGGTCTTTAAACTAAACTGCCGACCCCGTCGGCAGTTTTTATTTGATCTCTTTTCCCTTTAATTGTACCAAAGATCATCTGTTTTAAGTTCCTGTAGACTGCTCAAAAACGATTTTGAGTTATCAACATAAAGTTCAGTATCAATATAGTACAGCTTTTTATCATGTAAGCATTGATCAATATACTCTGCATTTAAAATACTTTTATCTTCTACATTGGCGGCAAAAGCTTGCAGTTTGGGAAGCGCGGTTTTCTGATATTCAAGCCATGAATGATGGAATCCAGCTGGCTCCTCCAGACAATAAATGTCATGATACAGCGCTTCAGCAATCCCTTTCTTCCTGAGATAGTCGGGTAAGAAAGGCATACTTTTGAAGTACCGGCCGGTCATGGCGAACACGCGATAGCTCCAATAAGGAGCACCGTGATTAGATTGGCAAAAAAGATTCAGGAAGAATACAGAGTAGTGCATTTTAATTGTAATAACTTGATGTTTCTTCACTTCCGAAACAATACGATCCGCCATCCGGTTATCAATGATCTCATCAAAATCAGCCAAAATGATCACATCATCATCCTCAACCTTATCCTGCAAGATAGAGGTACTCTTGTTTCTTTGGCAAGCCTCATTATGAAACGCACTGTTATGGCTGAGCAGACGCCAGTACCAGCGGTCAAAGTTGTCCGCACCGCAGCTATCCACATCAAAGTACAATGAGTGCTTCTCAGGTTCACGAAACAGTTGATCCGCATGAAATGGATGATAAATGACCTTGGGACCAACATAATCTGGATTAAAGTTCCGAGGCTTATCTAAATAGCTGAACGTCTTGTTAGCTTCGATCACGTGCAACTCATCAATCCAACCGGAATTTTCTTTTATTTTAATATCTGCAATGCGATTTTCATTGAAAAATGGACAAAATTCATATATTTTCATAATCTGAAGCTCCCCTCCGCTATCATGGTATATGGGCGAACACTGATGCTTTGGCACAGATGTCTGGATATGAGGCGTATTAGCTCAGCGATCGTCTGATCCTTATAATGCAGTGAACTATAATAGCAGGTTAAACTTAATCTGTCGCATCTAAGACCTGCCGTCATATTTAACTTGTAAGCAGAGGGATTGTCCGCCGCGTTCGTATTTCCGTAAGATATGGGTAAAGGCTCAAACAAATCATCAGCTATCCCGTTCATTTCCTCTGATTGGTAATGGAAAAGCATGTGTGTTCCGTCCCTTAGTGGTTCCTTATTTAGATAAATTCCCTGTATCATATGTCGTAAAATAAAATAATCCAAGCCTTCAGATGGAATATGCCGCAACGTATGTGTGACATGTCTCAGTGCCGTTTCCCAATTCCCCAACAGTTCTCCTTCTGGGATCTGAATTCGAAGAGGGTATGCACCAGCAAAAAAACCGATAGTACGATCAATCATAATACCCGGCAAAAAAGACTCACGTTGATAAGACATCACATGCAGCAGCAAATCCGATTGCTTTTTCAATTGGAAACAAGCTTGTGACAACGCCGTCAGTAAGATGCTCAGTGGAGTAGTATGATGCTTCATAGCCAATGCCTTTAGAAGAAGAATATGCTCCTCTCCTTCAAGTAAATCATACGTTATAGTTCTCATGTGTCGGTGAAGAGGCTGTATCTCCGATTCCCTGTCAACCTGTAAAGATTGGCCGCCTTCCACAACCTTACTCCAGAAAGTGGATGCTTTAGGAAAAGGGTCCTTTGCCGCATATTGCGACAACGCTATGCACCAATCCCGATAACTGCTTTCCTTCTCCTCCGCATGTAACGCCAAATCACTCCTTTTTCCCGGCAAGAGAAGACGTCTCAACTCTTCTAAAAAAATGTTTATGGAAATCCCGTCAAAAATTAAATGATGGAACAGAAGTAATATCACCTGTTGTCTCTTTTCGTAATAATGGTCAAACAACACAACTTTCCATAAAGGTCCTTCCTTGATATCGAATTCATGCTGCACTTTCGAGCAGTATTCCGAAATGTAGGCGTCATGTGATCCCGAGATCATGTGCAAATCTACGTAAGAAACTACCTGTCCTGCACTTATTTTCTGCTCAAACTGATACCATTCATCATCCAGTTGAGCAAACGACAGCCGCAACGCCGCATGTTTGTTCAATAGTGGTTCAATCGACGCGTTCAGCAATTCTGTAGGAATGTAATTCTTGAGCCGAGCCAAGTAAGGTACATTAAACATGTTATAATTCACGAGATCTCTTTGGAAAAAACGTTTTTGTACAGCAGACAGCGGAAATCCGTCATCCGGGTATTCTTTTCTTATAGACTGATATGGGATATCCATGTTCGGACAAAGGTCAGTTGCTGTATCCGTCATTGCATTGATCAATGAGAGGGCCAAACGTTCGATCGTCTGTTCGCGAAATATTTGGTTGACCGTAACCGGATATCCACTTTTTTGCAACAGGCTGGCTATGCGTAGTGCATGGAGCGAATGTCCTCCCAACGTGTGGAAATCTTCAGCCTTGCCAATGTAATCAAGCTTCAGAACCGTGCACCAAACTGCTTCTATGGTTTGCTCCAGTTCAGTCTTCGGTCCAGCATTTGCTTCCTTATCGCTGCTATGGATTTCAGGTAAAGGAAGACTTTTGCGATCGATTTTCCCGTTAGCCGTTAATGGGAACGATTTCAGCCAAACGTAACGAAACGGTAACATATAAGAAGGAAGACCTTCGGCCATAAAAGTATGAAGCTGCTCCACTCGTTGCTCCTCTTCCGCTGTATAGTAAGCGATCATCCGCAAATCGCCATAAACCTCCCGGATAAAGACCAGACATTCTTTCACTACAGGATAGCTGCTAAGACGGAACTCGACTTCTCCGAGTTCAATTCGATAGCCGCGAAGTTTTACCTGATCGTCAGCCCGTCCGATATACTCGATATTCCCGTCTGGCAGCCATCTTGCCCGATCTCCCGTACGGTATAGAATTGAATTCGTACCTCTTTCACCATCTTTGGCAGAACGATATGGATTCGGCGAAAACGCCTGCTGTGTCATTTGGTTTTGCCGCCAATAACCCCTTGCAACCCCGTCTCCTCCCATGTATAATTCCCCGATTGCTCCGACAGGCTGAACACGGCCCCGTTTGTCCAGAATATAACAAGTTGAATTACTAATGGGCTTGCCAATAGGGATATTCTGCTCAAAAGGCTTTTCGATCCGGTAGCTCGTCGAAAAGGTGGTGTTCTCCGTAGGACCGTATACATTGAGAATCGAAAGTTCCGGATTGGCAAGACGGATACGATTGATATGCTTAACCGACAAAACTTCCCCACCTATGAGCAACCATTGGATTCCAGCAAATATCTTTTCATTTTCTTCAATCCAGTGATTACACAGTGCAGAACTTAGCCATAGTGTATTAATTCTCCACTCCTTCATCCGCTGCTCCAGCACATGTATATTTAGAAGATCATCTTTTGAAACTACAAACAGCTGTCCTCCATTCAGCAGCGTCCCCCAAATTTCAAACGTAGAAGCGTCAAAAACAGGCGAACCTGTATAAAGCAATCTGATATCAGAAGAAAACGGAAAATAACAGGTGTTTTTGACCAAGCGAATGACATTGCGATGTTCCACCATAACGCCTTTCGGTTTTCCCGTCGATCCGGATGTATACATTAGATAAGCAAGGTCATTGGGAGCAATCATGTTCTCCTTCTCTTCTTGTTCTACAACTCCATTTTGGTCAAAATACTTTGTATCCATCAGTGTTAAACGGATTCCCTTACAGGCTTCCGAGATACGTTCCGCTCCTTCCTGTGAAGTGATAATGGTGTCCAGTCCAGCGTCCTTGATTAATTCGCGGGTTCTTGCTGCCGGAAAATCGGGGTCAATGGGAACATAGGCATATCCCGCTTTCATGATCGCCAGGATGGAGACAATGAATTCAAGAGAGCGCGGCAAGTAAACTCCAATAAACTTTCCACGATTGTTATCATCAGCATCATCCGTTAACATCTTGGCAACGTACTGGGACATGAGGTTTAGGGTGTGGTAGGACATAACCTGATTGTGCGCAATTACTGCAGGCTGTGAAGACCGCAGCTCCACTTGCTCTTGGAATAGATCAATAATTGAACACTCTCTGGGATATGCTGTATACGTATTGTTCCAGTCGTAGACGATTCGTTCATATTCATCCTTGTTCATGAAGCAAACGTCTCTGACGTTGTAATTCGGGTATTCCAGCACATATTCCAGCGTATTTAGCAGATGCTCTGCTAGTCGACAAACCGTTTCTTGGTTCAATCGATCTGCATCATACATAAACTTGATGGTGATCTGTTCCCCGTCATTGGCAACGGTGATCGTCATTGGATAATTCGTTTTCTCTCGTTCCTCCATAGCTGACATCTTCAATTCATTTTCTGGTTGCCGATAGTCGTTCAAATAATTTTCGAATGCTACGATGCTGTAAAACATGACATGTCCTTGAATACCAGTCCAGCTCTTCAGTTCATTCAGACTCACATAGCTGTAGTCATTTAGTTTCTGAATGGTTTGGTGCAGCTTTTGTACATATTCAGTGATGGTTTGCTCGACATTCCAGTGCATGACCAAAGGCAGCGTATTAATCAGCATACCTGTGATCTGATCCGCTTTTGCAAGATCCGATCCCCTTCCGGAAACGACCATACCAAATATGGTTGTATCCGCATCTTGATAGACTTGTAGCACTTTACCCCATGCAAACTGCACCAACGTATTTAGCGAAACTTGCGCTTGCTGAACAAAATCAGCGATCCGCTTGGTTCGTCTCGGATCAATACAAAGAGTCTCGATCTGCTGGTTCTCAATCGGTTGATGTGCCCCGGGAAGTATGCCCTTCTCTATCGGTAGTTGGGTTGGCTCCGTTACGTCGGCTAAATATGCCTTCCAGAATAACTCGGCCTCTGTGCGATCCTTATTGTTTAACCAACGAATATAAGT
Source organism: Paenibacillus sp. SEL3 (assembly GCF_054602585.1). Lineage (NCBI taxonomy): Bacteria > Bacillati > Bacillota > Bacilli > Caryophanales > Paenibacillaceae > Paenibacillus > Paenibacillus sp. SEL3. The sequence continues at coordinate 6,348,095 of NZ_CM137725.1, forward strand.
TTCATAAGAACGGGTCAAGCTGCGCTGTGGCATCCGGTTTTGCAGGCTACAAGCATAGAGCTCATGAACTCGATTTATTAGTAGCGGCAGGCTCCAACCGTCCAGCAAAATATGGTGGTAGCTCCAGATCATCGTCCATTCGTTTGAAGCAGTCTGAATCAGTGTTATGCGGAATGCAGGCTGACTCAGATCAAAACGGCGATTACGATCCATTGTCATCCAGCGTTCGATACACTCTTGTTGCTGCTCTGGTTGCTCTGCTTCAAAATCCAAAAATGTCCAATCCCATTCTGCATTTCGGATAATACATTGTATGGGCTTGTCCAACGCCTCCCAAATGTAGCAAGTCCGCAAGCTATCATTTTCAGAAATAATGCTGTTCCAGACTTCCCGGTAACAGTCTACCTCTAGCCTACCATGATATTTCCAACTAACCTGCACAAAGTATTGATCGGAACTAGGATGATCTAAATAATGGAACAGCAGTCCTTCTTGTAAGGGACTTAGGTACATCATTTTATCCAAACCATATTGCCAATGATATGTCTTTACGATCTCGTCAAGCGAATGTTGTTCCAGTGACACGGATGGAAAATCACTAGGTGTGAACTCTTGGTGTTCAGTCCGGCTACAATGTTCGATAATAGCAAGCACACGTGTTATAAAAGTATCTAACAACTGAGTAATGGTGGTTTCTTCATAGTGATGTTTGCTATATTTCATAAACAAATGCAGCTTGCTATGAACAATGGAACAGTTGAGTTCCAATAGGCTTGTTCCATGATTAAGCGGCGAGCTATAATCCTGTGCTGCGTCACTTGTAAACCCTAACCACTGGTTTAATTCGCTCGCATTCCCCTGATCAAACTGGCCCAAGTAATTGAAAAGAGCCTGAGGTTCAGAAGCTGATAACTCGGAACGGACTTCTGTATTCGGATGGCAGTATCTCAAAGCGGCATATGACATGCCGCGGTGAGGAATACAACGCAACTGCTCTTTGACAGATTTAATCGTCGCTCCCAAGGGGGAACTGTCCGTAATCTGAATGCATACCGGAAACATGGAGGTAAACCAACCGATGGTTCTTGTCAGATCTATATCGGATACAAAGTGCTCACGTCCATGGCCTTCTAAGCGAAACGAAATCGTCTTCTGCCCAGACCAAGCGGAGAGCGCCAGGGACCAGGCTGTAAGTAGCAGGTCGTTAATCTCGGTATGATAAGCTTGGGAGCAATGGTGCAAAAGCAGTTCCGTATCGTCAGGAGTAAGCATTGTAACTAATTCCGAAGATTCACTGCTCTTTTTACGATCCGGGTAATGGTCTACTGGCAATACAAATGCTGTAGTTTGATGCTGTACTTTTTTCCAATATTCAATATGACGTAAAGTATCTTTATGTTTAGAATAACTCATCAATACAGAATGCCACTTCTTGTATGGATTTAAAACAGTAGGCAGCGCTATACCCTGATACAATTGATACAATTCCTGGACTAATATTCTCCAAGACACTCCATCAATGACTAGATGATGTATAGTCATAAACAGACGGGCTTTACCGTCAGGGTGGCCTTGAATTACTCCTGCATACATCATGGCGCCCGTCTCATAATTCAATTGTCTGTTCCACGTATCACATATGCTTGAAATTTCGGATTCGGGATAATCGACTTGTTGAAGGGTGTAGCTAGCCAGTTGAATGGAAGCATCCTTTCGGTAGCGCTGCGAATACGCATGTTCCTTGACTACGATCTCCATCGACAGCTCTGGATGTAATCGAATCAATTGATTAATGGCGGTTTCCAGCTTCACAGGATCACAATCACGGAGTACAAACAGCTGGGATTGGTTGAAATAATGCGGCTCTACAAACTGTTGCTCGAAAAACCAGTGCTGGATCGGTGTCAAACCAAATTCGCCTGTCAAGTCAATGCTGAGATCTTCCTTTTGATCATTGTCTGTCCAAGTAACCACAGCAGCTAATTTCTGAATGGTTGGATACTCCGCAACTTGTCTTGGAGTAAGCATGATACCATGATCCCTGGCCATAGATACGACCTGAATGGCAAGAATTGAGTCTCCCCCAACCGCGTAAAAATGGTCGTTAACCCCGATATCTCCTCTTTTTAAAATCTGCCGCCAAATCCAAAGCAAGCGCTTTTCGAAACCGTCCTCGTCTGCTTCCACAATTTCATCAGCTTGATTAAATAAGGTACCCCTCGGATCAGGGAGAGCTCCACGGTCGACTTTGCCGTTTGTATTTACTGGAACTGACTCCAGATAACAAAAATATGAAGGAACCATATAAGCTGGTAATACAGAGTTTAAGTGCTGTGTAAGATCGGCCTCTTTCAGCTCTTCTACAGCAGTATAATAGGCCACCAGTTTATGGTAGGACCCGTCCTTCCAGGCTTGAACGACACATTGACCGATGTCAGGATGTTGGCGGAGCTGATGTTCTATTTCACCTAGCTCGATACGATACCCTCTGATTTTAATTTGTTCATCACTACGGCCGATAAAAACCAATTCACCATCCGGCGTCCATTTCACAATGTCCCCGGTTTTATATAGCCGCTCACTGTGTGGCGGATATTCACTGCTAATTACAACCTCTTTGTGAACGAACTGTTCCTGAGTCAGTTCTTCACGATTCAAATATCCTCTGGCAAGCCCTATGCCGCCCACCCATAATTCACCGGGAACGCCGACAGGCACAGGACTGCCGAATGGATTCAAAACGAATAAACGTTTGTTATAGACGGGTTTGCCGATTGTAATTTCTTTTCCCGGTCTGCAGACGGAAGTAGAACAAATAATCGTCACTTCGGTCGGCCCGTAAGCGTTCACGAATCGTCTTCCTCTTCCCCAATAGTCCACAATATCAGGCGTACAGGGTTCTCCGGCAGATACAATTGTCCGCAACCTTGGCAGTTCTCTATGTTTCATCGTTCGCAGCACAGATGGCGTTAGCATCGCAACGTGGATATTTTTCTCTTCAAGAATATCTGAAATGTCTGCATAAGGAGGCAGTTCCTCGTCTGACAGAACAACCACTGTTCCGCCTACTGATAGCGTGCCGATCCATTCATAGACTGAAGCGTCGAAACTAATGGAGGCGAATTGCATGACTCTTGAATCTGAGGTGATTCCAAACTTTTCAACAAGATAAGGGATCAACGTAACCAGACCCGCGTGTTCAATAAGGGTTCCCTTCGGTTTTCCAGTAGAACCGGATGTGTAGATGACATAAGCGAGATCATTCTGTGTAACCTTGATCTTCAAGTTTTCGTAGGGATAGTAGTCCTGCTGCACCAAGCATTCATCCACACAAATCAGCGAATGTATTCCCATACCCATTTGAGAAATATATGGATTTAGCCTACTTACTAATTGGCTGTGCGTTATAATTATTTGGGCCTGTGCATCTTCTAAAATAAATCGCAGCCGTTCCCCAGGATATTGGGGATCGATCGGAAGATAAGCAGCGCCCGCTTTCATAACTCCAAACATCGACGGGATCACATCTGCGCTTCTATCCAAGACGATGGCAATCAGCGTGCCGGTCGGCAGAACGCCATGCCCCTGTATCGAATACGACTCTAAAATCATGCGGCTGATTTGATTTGCCCGGTGATTTAACTCATAGTAGGTCAGCTTCTGCTCTCCAAACTCTAAAGCGATTGCATCGGGTGTTCGGCCAGCCTGCTCTTCGATCAATTGAACCACGGTTTTATCCAAAGGATAGGCTTGTTCCGTATCATTCCATTGTTGCATCTGTCTGCGTTCTCTTGTGGTCAGCATGGGGTGAAATAGTACCGTCTTCTCCGGAAGAAGGAGTGCATTTGCCAGCAGTGTTTTGAAATGGCCTGCGAATCTGGCGATTTGCCTTTTTCCGAAACGGCTTCCATCATACTGTATTGCGCACTCCAATATATCCGGGTCATACCGGTAGCAGAGCGCGATTTCTGGCTGATCTATACCCTGTAGGGGAGCCAGCTCTTCCATATTTGAACCTGGAGATGGGAAGTTATCATAAGTCTCTGCGATACCCACATTGAAGAAATCCTTCCCTACCTCTGACGGAGGATCGACTTTAGTTTGCTGTGAAAAATCAGCTCTCAATTCGTCGCTACTATGTTGTTTGTTCCATTCCATTTGTATCCTTTGTATCAAAGAGAGAAGATGATCTTCCTTCTGTATATGAATGAGTAGTGGATAATCCAGACGACATTCTTTCCCTTCCTTGTCTGATACCACGGAATATAAAACAGGCAGAGCGTATTGATTGGAGTAATGGGATAGCAGTACGGACCATATGGCTGTTATAAAAGAAGGCATACCCAACTGATGATGCTGTACAAAACCCATAATCGTTTTGACCTGTCTTGTCCCCAAACGAATCTTGTAAAGTGCTTGATCATCGCCTTCGGGCAATCCGGCATTTCCTTTTTGCTGAGAAAATAAAGGCAAGTAACGTCGCGACCTATCAGAACTACTCTGATTAGATGTATTAGCTGATTCCATCACGTTATTAAACCTCCCCTATCCGGGATGCCATACCGGCAGCTTGATAAAATGCAGCCCTGACTTCCTCAACCTCTATCTCGTAACTGCATCGTATAGAAAAAATAAGGCCGTCCGTGTAGGAAGAAGCAATGCAATTGAACAGTGAATAGATCGGTAGCGGATTGGGTTGCTTTATGATAGTTTCATCATAATAATTGCTGTATTTTGAGTCTGCCTTAGCGCTGTTTCCTAAATAGTTAAACATGAATAAGTCTAGTTGCTCGTACTGCTTCCCAAACTGTGCAAGTGTTCTGGCACGTTCCCACTTGTCTTTGTAATCAGGACTTGTAAGAAGATGCATAAAATTAATCGTATAGTGTTTTAATAATTCCAGTCTGCTTCTGACAGACTGCATCATTTCATCCGGATTTTGTTTCAGTTCAATCAGCATAGGTACAAAATCAATAAATTCACCGGCCGTGTTATAATAAGCCGCCTCCTCGTACCTTCTTCCATCATATAAAAATAACAATGGTAGCTTATCCATACCTAAATAAGTTTGCAAGCCCCTTGTATAGACAGAAAGCGCAAACTCCAAAGAAGGATTTTCAGCAGGGATGCTTACGTTAAACAGGTAGGCTTCTGTGCTCGTTCGAAGATTTGGTGCCTGGAAGACATTTTGCTTGCTTTTTTGGAACGCTTCCAGATTAAAGGCTGATATCAATTCTTGTTCCGTAATTCCTTTCGGTCCACTTTGGATTAGATTGACATACTCCACATAGGGCTTCACTTCATCCGTAGGAAGGGGTCGATTTTGAAGCAGACTCCTGTAGCAAGCAACCAACTGTCTTTCAGCTACTTCCGAGGTCACCCGATCGCATATCGCATGATGATAAATAGTAATGACATAATGTTCACGAAGGTTTCGTTTCAGCACAAACATGTGGAACAAAGTATGTTCTTCGGCGAAACGGGTGTTCGTAACATAATCATTTATCATGTCCGTAATGGGACCACATGGGTTGTAATCCGACACATCAATGATGTTGAGTTTTGGTAAACCATCGCTAGAAGGTACGTATTCCCTCCAATAAGTCCATTCATCTCTTTGGACCGGGACACTTCTCAGTAATCCTTGACTTTGTACAAAATGAGCGAAAGCCTGATCCAAAAAATCGTAATTCACGCACTCATCCAGCCTAAATATACCTAAACTTGGAGGTGTATCAAACGAATTTTGCATTTGCTGAATTCCACTTAGCGGATATTCTTGTGCCACTGCTCCTGTTTTAATCCACTGATCTTTTTTCAAATAATCGTCTTCCAGAAGCTTGCGTAAATCTTCCACCTGATCCAGATCCATGCTTTTTAAGCCCAGACGTTGGAAAAATACCTCTTCATCCATGGTCCAGTATAGATCAGCCATTTTAGCTTTTTGATGCAGTGGTACAATGTAGTGTGGCAGTAGCTCTTGAGTTATTTTCCCGTCCATGATCCGCATGATATGGTTAACGTCAGCCACCGTGTCGCAGTAAAGCACCTGAATATCTCTAACTTCGTGAATAAAATCCCTTACTTGGTATTTCACCAGCTCGTAAACACCATCTGTTTCTTGGTGAAGCCAAGATATCAACTCTTGAGTTGTTTTTATGATGTCCTGTTGCTTTTTGGACCCTACAATATTATTCTGAGTTGAATGAAGATAATCAGCGAGTGCCCGAATCGTTTTATAGTGGTAAATGTCTGTTAAAGTGGCGTGATATCCTGCACGCTCCATTCTCGACATTAATGTAAGCGCATGAATAGAATGCCCACCGAGGTCGAAGAAGCTATCTAAAACACTGAACTGCTGCACACCCAATACATCCTGCCAGATGTCCATCAGCTTCGTTTCCAGTCCTGGCTTCGAAGACACATATTCTGCTCCACCATGCATATTCTCTTCAAGGGCCAACAGTGCCTTGCGGTCCAGCTTACCATTCAGTGTCAATGGCATTTGTTCTAGTTGTATATAAAAAGATGGAATCATGTAATTCGGCAGCTTTATAGAGAGAGCCGTTTTAATTTCATCTGCTGTCAGTTTTTTGGTCGCCGTAAAGTATGCTTCCAGTTGCTTTTGACCGGCCTCCTTTTCACGGGCAATAACTGCCGCTTGTTGTATATCATCTACTTTTAATAAATGCGACTCTATTTCCCCAGGCTCAATTCGATAACCCCGTATTTTCACTTGATCGTCGATCCGGCTGATATATTCGATGTTTCCGTCCGCTTGCTCTTGCACCCAATCTCCGGTTCGATACAACCTGCCTCCAGGTACCCATGAAGACTGAATAAACCTCTCTTCTGTCAGCTCTGGACGATTCAAATAACCTTTAACTAATCCATCGCCAGCGATGTACAGTTCACCTGCAACTCCCTGTGGCAGGGGATGCTGCTCTTGATCCAAGATGTAAACCTTCGTGTTGCTGATGGGTTTGCCGATCGGTACGGTATTTGCATTTTCGTCCAAATGATCGATATGATAATAAGTAGAAAATACCGTGCTCTCCGTCGGTCCATAGACATGAATTAAGCGGCCCGGACCTAGACGGGCAAACGCTCTACGCACATGGCTGACTGAAACCTTCTCACCACCGAATAGCAAGGTTTCAATTGTTGCAAAGCAATCGGGATCCACATCCACCAATGCATTAAAAAGTGCTGTCGTGACGAAGCATTTCGTGATCTGTTGTGTCCGTAGGACGCTTGATAGCTCACGTGCATTCATGGTTTGATCTTGTGAGTTCAAAACGAGAGTGCCTCCGTTAAGCAAAGCTCCATAAATACCAAATGTAGAACCATCGAACGAAAAACTGGCCACTTGTAATATCCTATCTTTTGTCGAGAATTGGATGTAATTCGGCTTTTTAACAACACGTGTAATATTGTAGTGCATCGTCAGGGTGCCCTTAGGTTCGCCTGTAGAGCCAGACGTATACATAATGCAAGCAAGGGTGTCGGAACCTTGCTTAGATGAGAGATTCCCTGTTTCTTTCCCATAGTTCCGCTTGTCCATCAAATCCAGTACAACATAACTGCCGCTTGTTGTATATCATCTACTTTTAATAAATGCGACTCTATTTCCCCAGGCTCAATTCGATAACCCCGTATTTTCACTTGATCGTCGATCCGGCTGATATATTCGATGTTTCCGTCCGCTTGCTCTTGCACCCAATCTCCGGTTCGATACAACCTGCCTCCAGGTACCCATGAAGACTGAATAAACCTCTCTTCTGTCAGCTCTGGACGATTCAAATAACCTTTAACTAATCCATCGCCAGCGATGTACAGTTCACCTGCAACTCCCTGTGGCAGGGGATGCTGCTCTTGATCCAAGATGTAAACCTTCGTGTTGCTGATGGGTTTGCCGATCGGTACGGTATTTGCATTTTCGTCCAAATGATCGATATGATAATAAGTAGAAAATACCGTGCTCTCCGTCGGTCCATAGACATGAATTAAGCGGCCCGGACCTAGACGGGCAAACGCTCTACGCACATGGCTGACTGAAACCTTCTCACCACCGAATAGCAAGGTTTCAATTGTTGCAAAGCAATCGGGATCCACATCCACCAATGCATTAAAAAGTGCTGTCGTGACGAAGCATTTCGTGATCTGTTGTGTCCGTAGGACGCTTGATAGCTCACGTGCATTCATGGTTTGATCTTGTGAGTTCAAAACGAGAGTGCCTCCGTTAAGCAAAGCTCCATAAATACCAAATGTAGAACCATCGAACGAAAAACTGGCCACTTGTAATATCCTATCTTTTGTCGAGAATTGGATGTAATTCGGCTTTTTAACAACACGTGTAATATTGTAGTGCATCGTCAGGGTGCCCTTAGGTTCGCCTGTAGAGCCAGACGTATACATAATGCAAGCAAGGGTGTCGGAACCTTGCTTAGATGAGAGATTCCCTGTTTCTTTCCCATAGTTCCGCTTGTCCATCAAATCCAGTACAACACTGGCGAGTTCTGTTTGCTGGTGGATTGGAAGCCGGGTCAGCAGGAGATTTGCACCAGAATCCGTCAGCATATAGCGTATACGTTCCCTCGGGTGTTCAGGATCAATCGGAACATACGCTCCCCCAGCTTTTAAAATCCCGAAAATTCCGATGATCATTTCCAATGAGCATTCGACCATCATTCCGACAGCCTCGTCTTGTTCTAAACCTTTAGCCCGCAAAACATGTGCTAGTTGATTAGCCTGTTTGTTCAGATCAGCATACGTCAAGTGCTTGTCCCCAAATACAACTGCTATGTGATCCGGTGTGCGCTCAACCTGCTCTTCGAACAGTTGATGAATCGTTTTCTCCCGCGGGTAATCCGCTAACATACCGTGTACCATGCTCCACTTCATCTCCTTCTCCTATTAACTTTTTTAAAGATGGGAATCTTTCTTATGAGCCAATGCTAAAAAAGGTATATGTGCCACTTAGAAGTGATTTCTGGATAGGCAGTTGGATGAAGAGAATGAAGACTACAGAGGATAAACTATAATCCCGATATTACATTAGGTTGGGTATTTAACTGGAGAAAAAGAAATGACATCAGAGCTTGTTTTTTGACTGAAAATTTCTTTAAAATAAGTATATAGCTACTTTTTGCTCTACAATAAAATACCACAGATTGGTTACTCGACTGGAGGAAAAGAAATGACATCGGAGTGGCAGAGATTACAGACCAAACTGCCGGAATGGGTAGAACAAAGCCGTCATGAGTATATTCATGGCAAGGTAGCAGCATATATTCCCGAACTGTCCAAAGCCCCGGCCAACGCGCTTGGTGTTGTTGTAATGAACGGTGCGGGTGAAACCGTGGTAGCCGGGGATACGGAAATCCAATTTACGATGCAAAGTATTTCAAAGGTATTTACGCTCATTCTGGCCTTGATGGATAATGGAGAGGACGTTGTCTTCTCTAAGGTGGGGATGGAGCCTACCGGAGACCGTTTTAATTCCATGCTAAAATTAGAACTGGTTGAGCCGGGGATTCCGTTTAACCCACTGATTAACGCGGGGGCAATCGCGATCTCCTCTCTGATTCGCGGGAACAGTCCAGAAGAGAAATTTGCCCGTGTTCTCCAATTTTTCCGCCTCCTCACCCACAATGACACATTGGAATATGATCAGGATGTCTACGATTCAGAATCAGCTACAGGCCATTTAAACCGTTCCCTTGCTTATTTTCTAATGGAAAAAGGTATTTTAAGAGGTCATGTGGAGGATGTGCTTGAAGTTTATTTCAGACATTGTGCTGTCAAATTGAACTGTACAGATTTAGCACGCATGGGACTTGTACTAGCCTACAACGGCCGTGATCCGGTGACAGGTATACCGCTGATTCCCCGCCGCTATGTACAGATCGCCAAAACATTTATGACGACATGCGGCATGTATGACGCTTCAGGGGAATTCGCCATTCAAGTCGGACTACCTGCCAAAAGCGGCGTATCAGGCAGTATTATGACGATGGTACCTGGACGCTATGGCATTGGACTGGTTGGACCTTCTCTGAACCGTATGGGAAACAGTACAGCCGGTGTACACTTGCTGGAGACGATGTCTCGGGATTTGGATTGGAGCTTGTTCTAGTATACGAAAAAAGGGTATTCCCAGCCTTTACGGCTTATAGGAATACCCTTTTCTATTTCTGTTGAGTTCCTTCTATGTTACGAGATTTGACCGTTAACCAGTTTAATTTGAATGCGGAACGGATCAGCTACATACTTGGCGCCATCGCGTTCTTGCACTCCATAGCCTGCTGCCTCTAAACGAGCCACAATGGCATTCAATTCATTCTGATCTGGTACGATCAATTCAAAATAATCCAGTCCGGCAGCGTGCTCAGGAGCTGGTGGGGCTCCTTCACCTGCCCATATATTCAAGCCCATATGGTGGTGGTAACCACCTGCGGAAACGAATAAGGCTGAAGAGCCATACCGGCACGTAATGTCAAAGCCAAGCACATCGCAATAAAATTGCTGTGCTTTGAGCAAATTAGACACATGGAAGTGGACGTGCCCGATTACCGTTCCCTGAGGTAGTCCCTGCCAAGGTAAATTCTCGGAAATCGCAACCAAATCTTCTGCATCCACGGGATCTGTTCCCATCATGTAAAATCCATTTGCATCCTTTTTCCACTGATCATGGGGACGATCTGCATAGATTTCAATTCCGTTATTATCGGGGTCATGGATATATAGGGCTTCACTTACATCATGGTCTCCCTGTCCGATTTCAATCTCATGAGCCAGCAGATTACGTAAAGACAGGCCCAGAGCTACACGGTTCGGTAGAAGAATAGCAAAGTGGTATAATCCGGCTGCGGACTGGCGCGGCAGAATAACTGCATTTTCAATATAGTTAAGGATCAGTAACGCATGCTTCCCATCGACAGTCAATTCAGCGGTATCCGCCGTTTGACGCAGCAGCTGAAAACCAACGACCTCTGTATAATATTGAATAGAACGTTCCAAGTTGCTTACTTTTAATGAAACCTGCCCGATTTTGGTGTTGTCATGAATATGTGCTGTCATGAGATTTCCCTCTTTCTACATGGATTGGAGGACTAAAGCTATTCAAAAATTATTGTTCGGTTGACTCACGACGGCCGATCAACGAATCCAGAGACAAGCGAGTCGTTGGTGCAAATACCAGATGAAGTGCTACAAGAATAAAAGCAATATCCAGTTCATAGCCAGCTCCTTGGCCATTCCCCATCAACCCGCCGGACAATTTTGCTGTAAAAATAGCGCCGATCAAAACAATCACAAATAGCCCAGATACATAGCGGGTAAGTAATCCAAGAATCAATGCAATTCCGCCGACCAACTCAATCACCGCAATGACATAACCTAAAAATCCTGGAACGCCAATGCTGGAAAACCAGCCTGCTACATTACCCAACCCCATTTGGAATTTAGCAATTCCATGTGCCAAAAACAAAATTCCCAGCGCCACCCGCATAATTGTAGAAATGTTTCTGCTTGCTGAACTCATATTTATCTCTCCATTCTGTTTGTTTATTACACTCATACAAGTGCATATGAATAATTAATTTATATTACTAATAATTTGGTTAAAAAAATAATACTGTCTGAATCTATGCCGCAACACATGAATGTGAATCAAACTCGAATTATTAGTAATAGAAATAATTATTTTGTAATGTGAATTTATCATAAGAAACTGTGGTCTGTCAACAAAATATTTGGTATGATAAATATTACATTAGTATACATTATATTTTCTTAAAGGAGGAACGCTCTATGAGTATAGGATGCAACATACGCGCTGCTCGTAAACGTAAAAATTTATCCATTCAGCAAATATGCGAACGAACCGGACTATCGCAAGGGTTTATGAGTCAAGTAGAAAATAATAAAACCTCACCTTCCATTGCTACATTGGACAGCATCGCTAATGCGCTGAACGTACCTCTTGCTTTTCTGCTTCTTAAAGATGAGGAACGCATGCAAGTGATTCGCAAGGACGAGCGCCGTAAAACCTTATATGGTAAAAACAAGCTCCAGGTCGATCATTTGGGGGGTCAGGGTAACGTCAAAATGATGCTCGTTGAAATGCCGCCCGGCTCATCTACAGAAGAAGAGCATGCTCATGCAGGGGATGAGATTCATTTTATCTTGGAGGGCACGGTATACGTGGAGCAAGGCGAGGATACAGCTACCCTGGAAGCAGGAGATTCCTTTAGCTGGAGAGCAGCCATCCCCCACTATGTCAAAAATGTGGGAGAAAACAACGCCCGAATTCTGATCTCCGTGTTTCTCGAAGCAAATAATGATGCTTAATAGATATTTACGCAAGCACGAAGCAACAAAAGTACAAATCCTATCGAAAAAAGCGCGTACCGGAAGTATCTTTACTTCAACGATCCGCGCTTCTTATATTTTCATTTGCTATTGCTGCTTTTAACTTATTCCATCACCTGCTGGGCATCTGTACGCGATTCCCACGGCAGCTTGAAGGTTTTCATAATTTGTTTGGTATTAGCCGGGAGTCCAGTTATCGGATCACCAGTAGTACCCAGCAGTTCTTCTTTTTTATCCGTAGTAATACGCCCATAGAAAGTGGTACTGCTGTCTCCCCATCCTGTAGTGAACTTCTCCAACGTATAACCTAAATCAAGCGAAACATCTCTCAGAGATATATATACTTCTTCACTTACAACCTCAAAGGTAAGTTGCTACTGGTTCTTACGTGATTGCTCCTTAAGAACCAAGGGTTCTGCCCACTTTTGTAGCGTAATCTGCTTCTTTTTGACATCCCAGTGGTAGGTTGCACCTACAGCTTCGGCTAAAGGTTTAAGCGGAACCATGAGCTTTCCGTCGATCAATAGAGGTTTAGCCTTGCTGTCTATAGGTTGTCCGTTTATAACAATATCTATGAACTGCGTTGATTGAGACGCTATGGCACCCTGTTTAGTAGCTTCGGCAGCCGCCTGATGCATTGTGGTCAAGAGTAAGGATAGCATTAACAAGGCGACAAACAATCGCTGAAATCCTGCTCGTTTTAGCTTCATCATCAGTCTCCGTTCACTTAATGAACTAGTTCATTCCCGATCTATCTCTTTTTGGCTGCGTCAATGTCTCCAGGATTCAAACCTTCCCATATGTTCGGGATACTAACGGTCTCTGGATGCTCAAATACGAGAAACGCAGTCGGCAAATAGCGCTCTCCGTATTCAGAAGAAGGCTTGTTTACAATGGCATTATCCTTGACTAGCACCGTTGAAGAACCTCCATCCAGATTAGCACCGATAACCGCTCCATGTTTAAGCAAAATATTTTGCATATCATACAAGTTGGCACCTATGCTGTACCCAGGCTGACGACCGTCGATGGTCACGAATATAATGGCACCGTCTGCTCTTTGCCCCATTGCGGTACGGGGGGCAATTCCCCACCCCTCGCTTGCATTACGAATCAGACCTTTCCCATTCACGATTAGGCGTGGTTGAAAAGTAACCGCTTCTTGCACATTCATTTTGGACAACTCGGACAACGAATAGTGACCGGCTATCATTTTCCCCTGTTTATCAATACCTACGATTTGAACAGAGGCATTTCTACCCATATCATTGTAGTATATCTTACCCTGGGAAATGACAACGCCAATCGGTTTAAAACCATTCCCATTCCAGTTGGGGTCAGCAAAGCCACCGCCATTTACGCCAGCAACAGCCCCCAAACGCTCGACCATGCTAGATACATGTTCTCCCCGGCCGACTTTAGCAGGAACCCCGAGCCTAATTTTAGTGGGGTCATGCACCGTCATAACATAGCCATGATAGTTACGACCCGACACTTCTTCCACTTCAACCAACGGCGTTTGCTGTACTTTGGTAGGTATCAGATCAGGCAAGTTGATTGTATGTCTATCCTTCTCCTCACCCATCTCTTCGAACCGGGCCGAATATTCAGCCACTCGTTTCTTCGCTTCTGCTTCGCCGATAAAATATTTCGCCCAGTGACGATGCTGAGTCGTAATCAGCGTGTCCGCAGCCAAATAGCGCATGTCCTTGCCAGAAGGGGTTAAAAACAACCATGCACCACCCCCAATTCCCGCTAACAGGAATACAATAAAAAGTCGCAGCATAAAGCGACCAAATTTTCCTTTTCGTTTCTTTTTCTTATTTTTCTGCCTGCGAGCTGCTGCACGCTGTGGCAAGACTTCCGGTTTCATTTATCATCTCTCCTGTTTGGTGACTTCTATCGTATTTCATCACTATTGCCCATCAAATGATCCGTAACGATAGGCTGCGACATCTAACGACAATATCATAAACTAATTTTGTAGAATGATAGTGTCAATTTTTTAACAGATTCATCCACTCTGAAAAAGAATACATTAAAAAGTCCTTCACATAAATGTGAAGGACTGAAATGTAGGGGTGATATCCTATTTACGGAGCAGCCTCCGGTTCGACCAGCATGAACAGCTCTTTCATCTGCTGTCGCTTGAGTTTGGGACTAAGCACGTACAAAGTATCGCCCGGTTCAATCACCGTCGTGCCTCTCGGGGCAATAATTTGCTCGTTCCGAATGATGGCTGTGAATAAAATATCTTCAGGCAACTGTATATCCTGAATCGCTTTGCCCGCTATCGACATCCCATTTTGTACCTGAATGTGGTTGATTTCCGAAGTAGTTTTTCCCAGTGAAACTAATTCCAGCAGTGATGGAGACGACGTCTCGTTAGGGTCCATCAAGCCAAGCTTCACCGCTAGCCACGAAATAGTGGTACCTTGAATAATCGCAGAAGTGAGCACGACGAAAAATACAACATTAAAAAACAAGGGTCCTACATCCATCTCATCCAGTAAAGGATAGGTTGCGAGTACAATAGGTACCGCCCCACGCAGTCCTGCCCAGGATAACAGTGTTTTCTCGCGCACAGAGTACCTGGAAAAAAGCAAGCTTAGGAACACGCCTATTGGACGAGCCACGAGCATGAGGATGAAGGAGAGCGCCAAGCTTTGCCATGCAATGCCCAGCAATTGATCGGGAAAGACCAATAACCCGAGCAGGACAAACATCATAATCTGCACCATCCAGGCGAAGCCATTGTTAAAATGAATAATAGATCGCTTGTAGGTCAAGTCGGAATTTCCCAATACAATGGCCATGACATACACTGCCAGCAATCCGCTTGCCTCTAGTAACGATGCCGCCGCATACGTCAAGACCGCAAATGCCAATGCCATCACAGGATACAAACCGGATGAATCAAAATTCATTTTATTAATGGCATATACACCTAAGCGTCCGAGTACAAAACCAACGGCTAAACCAAAGCCCATTTCCCATAAAAATAACAAGATATGTATCCAAATGGATTGCTCAGGGTGATGTATCAGCTCAATCAATGTTACTGTGAGAAATACAGCCATCGGGTCATTACTACCGGATTCCGCTTCAAGCGTCGAGGTAATTCGCTTTTTGATGTTTTTACCTCCTAGAACGGAAAACACGGCTGCCGCATCCGTCGAACCAACAATAGCGCCAAACAGCATGGATTCCATCCAGCTTACGCCTAAAATAAACTTGGCGCAGACGCCAATGACTACGGTCGTAATGATGACCCCTAACGTTGATAATGACAGTGCAGGTCGAATAACCGGCTTAACATCTGCAAACTTTGTCTGCATCCCGCCTTCAAACAAGATTACAATGAGCGCGAGAATGCCAACTAGCTGTGTGATAAAGGCATTATCAAAATAAATAAACTGACTGAGCACCATACCTACGGCAATAAACAATACGAGCGCAGGCATACCGAAACGGCTGGAAAATTTGGTAGTCAGCACACCGACCAGCAGCAAGCCGGACAGCAAAAGCACAATAAAATTAATAACGGTTGTCTGTTCCATACGGCTTCTCCTATCTTGAAAATAGATGTTCAATTTTTCGCCTTTTATCTATATACCCTCAAATCACACAGAATACTAATTCTAAACAAAAAATTATATAATAAAATAAAAAATCCAGCTCATGGTTTGTGCTAAATCGCACTCCATGAGCTGGTTTGTATATTTTTTATAAAGCTTAAGCAGAGACAATCGTCGTGCTTTAGGCTTTAGGATGAATCATATGCGCAGGTACAACATATTGATCGAACTGTTCTTCAGTCAACAGTCCGCTGCGGAGTGCCGCTTCTTTTAGGGACAGCCCTTCTGCATGTGCAAGTTTGGCGATTTTAGCGGCATTTTCATATCCGATATGTGGATTCAATGCCGTCACCAGCATCAGTGAATTATTCAAATTGTGCTCAATCTTCGTGAGATCAGGCTCGATGCCAACGGCACAGTTGTCATTAAAAGCAATGATGGAATCGGCCAGCAGATGAACAGACTGCAAAAAATTGTATATAATGACTGGCTTAAACACGTTCAGTTCAAAATTACCCTGACTTGCTGCAAAGCCGATAGCTGCATCATTCCCCATGACTTGTGTAACGACCATCGTCAGTGCTTCACTCTGGGTCGGATTCACCTTGCCGGGCATGATGGAGCTACCTGGCTCGTTAGCAGGAATCGTGATTTCGCCCAAGCCGCTACGCGGACCACTTGCCAGCCAACGAACATCATTGGCGATTTTCATCAAATCGGCAGCGAGCGCTTTGACTGCTCCATGTACGGCCACCACTTCATCGTGGCTAGTCAGTGCATGAAATTTATTGGGTGCGGAAGTGAACGTTTTGCCAGTGAAACTGGAAATTTCCGCTGAGGTTCGGGAGCCAAACTCTGGATGAGCATTAATTCCAGTCCCCACCGCTGTACCGCCAATCGCCAGCTCCTTCATGTATTGCACCGTGTCGATGATCATTCGCTTGCTCTTGTCCAGCATGGCATACCAACCACTTATTTCCTGACCCAGCGTAAGCGGTGTCGCATCTTGTAAATGGGTTCGTCCAATTTTTATAATATCCTTGAATTGCTCTGACTTCTGTTGAAAAGTCTCTTTCAGCTTATCGATGGCAGGCAACAAACGGTCTTCCACTGCAATGACACCCGCTACATGAAGCGCCGTGGGAAACGTATCATTCGAGCTTTGCGACATGTTAACATCGTCATTGGGATGCAGCTTCGCATCCTTTCCTTGCTCTTGTAACCATTGGCTCCCCAGATGAGCAATCACTTCATTCACATTCATATTGGACTGCGTTCCGCTCCCTGTCTGCCATACAACCAACGGGAAATGGTCATCAACCCGCCCTGCGAGAATCTCGTCCGCTGCATAAATAATCGCGTCCTGCTTCTCCTGTGATAGCTTACCCAGCTTATAGTTACTGATCGCCGCGCTCTTTTTAAGCACCGCGAACGCCTGTATGACCTCTAATGGCATTTTCTCCGAGCCAATCGGGAAATTTTCCTTGCTGCGCTGTGTTTGCGCTCCCCACAGACGGTCTGCCGGTACTTTGATTTCGCCCAACGTATCCTTTTCAATGCGGTAGTTCAACTCATTTCCTCCTCTTGGCCTATGTAATTCAGACAAAATATGGTGATCTCTCTTGCCTATTATACATTAAATTTCAAATGTTATCATTTATTTTGCAAGCGCTTTTTTACGATGAGGCCAGAGGAGGAAGAAGGAAAATTCGTCTACAAGCCTGACCACTAGGATCAACTAATGGTGATATTGCTTTTGGCATGTACTTCTTTTCTGCCCAGTAGCTTGTTCAGCGCATCGATGTAAGCTTTGGCGCTAGCTTCCAAAATATCAGTACTTGTGCCTCTTCCCAGAGCTGTGTACTCTCCTTGCCTCAAAATGGCGTGCACTTCCCCCAATGCGTCTTTGCCATAAGTTACAGATTGGATCGAATAATCCTCCAACTCCACCTCTTCACCACTGGCCTTGTCTATAGCATGGAAAATCGCATCTACAGAACCGTTACCCATTGCCACTTCATCAATTGCTGTCCCATCTTGTTTACCCAATCGAATGGATGCGACTGGAACCGACTGATTACCATAAGACACCTGAATGGAATCCAGTGTGTACATTTGAGGCGAGGCATTGCGGCTTTCGTCCATCAGGACGAGCAAGTCTTCATCCAACACCTGTTTTTTCTTATCCGTCAATGCTTTGAATTTGCGGAACGTCTCTTGCAGCTGTTCCTCCGTCAAAGCATCAAACCCCATGTCCGCCAGTTTTTCTTTAAATGCATGTCGACCCGAGTGCTTGCCCAACACAAGTTTACTCGTCTTCAGACCAATACGCTCAGGGGACACGATCTCATATGTTGTACGCTCTTTAAGCATCCCGTCTTGGTGTATACCAGACTCGTGAGCAAACGCATTGGCTCCAACAATGGCCTTGTTTCCCGGCACCGACATCCCCGTTCGTTTGCTCACCAGGCGACTGGTAGCATACAGTTCCTCTAAAACCAGACTCGTTTGTGCACCATAAAGCTCGGTTCTGGTGTCAAGGGCCAGTGCAACTTCTTCGATAGGTGTATTTCCGGCTCGCTCACCGATGCCATTGATGGTACCTTCAAATTGGTCTACACCATTACGGATGGCCGCCAGCGTGTTAGCTGTGGCCATACCAAGATCGTCATGACAATGTGTGCTAAGTTGTATTTTTTCGATACCGGGCACTTGTTGTTTTACAATTCTAAACATTTCACCGAACTGATCCGGGGAGGCATATCCCACCGTATCCGGTAAATTGACGATTGTCGCTCCAGCACGAATCGCCATATCTACGACCTCACAAATAAAGTCCAGTTCGGTACGACTGGCGTCCTCTGCTGAAAATTCTACCTTGCTGAAATACTTGCGTCCATAACGAATGGCAGCAGCAGCGGTCTCTAATACTTTCGTTTTATCCATTCGAAGCTTATGGTGGCGGTGAATAGGTGAGGTAGCCAGAAACAAATGAAGACAGGCATCCTCTGCTCCTCGTAGCGCCTCTCTGACCGCATCAATATCCTGTTCTTTCGAGCGCGCAAAACCAACCAGTGTCGCTTGGGTAACCTGTTTGGCAATCTCCTGCATGCTGGTGATCTCACCAGGCGAGGTTGCTGGAAAGCCGGTCTCAATCCGATCTACGCCTAATTTTTGCAGCTGAAGGGCAATTTCCACCTTTTCCGTGCTAGTTAAGCTAACTCCTGGTGATTGTTCTCCATCTCTTAACGTTGTGTCCAACACCCATATTTTGCGCACACAGATACCACCTTTGGTTTGATTTTAGGAGATGCTCGAGCAGAAGGTTTAAAGATTTCATTCATCCGATCATCTGATGTTTAAGAGTAAAAAAATTATGAACTTCCCATATGCTTTTGCAGCTCCAGCTTGGTGCCGTCCAAATGTTGAATACTATACAGCTCGGCAGCCTTGCCATCCTGATCTCGGATTGCTTCATATATTTTTTCATGCTGCACAGTAAAATGATTTTGCATCGCCGGATCGGTAATGAGATTGTTCAACGCCTTGCGAATGGCCTCTACAAAGCTGCCATATACATCTGTAAGCACCTTATTGCGTGTAGCTCCGGCAACAGCCAAGTGAAAAGTGATATCCGCATCCAAATACCCGTTCATATCTCCAGCGGCCAAGGTTGCAGCACGACGATCCAGCGCCTCACGCATCAAGCGTAGATCCTCGTCTTTACGACGTAACGCAGCCAATCTGGCAATCTCTAGTTCCAACACACTCCGCACTTCATAAACCTCAATAATTTCAGCACGGCTTAGACGGTAATCCAATGGCTCTTGAGAAGTTGTCGGTTGGCAAACAAAAGTTCCGTGTCCTTGCTTTTTCTCTAATAGACCGGCATGCACCAGAACGCTAACCGCTTCACGTACTGTAGATCGCCCGACTCCGAATAGCTTCATGAGCTCAGGTTCGGTTGGAATCTTAGTGCCCACATCCCATTCACCAGTAGCAATTTTTCGTTGCAGCTGTTCAGCTACTTCATCGGCGATTTGCTTGCGTTTGACGGCTTGAAAAGGAAAATTCATCTGATCATCTCCTGTTTCGTATCATACTATGACTGCTTGGCATTCTGCAACCTTTTTCGTCCTCCTTCCCCATTGGCCCTTACCTGTGCTTTACAACCCCAAATAAAGCCTGCACCGTTGGACACGATACAGGCCTATAAGGATAAATTTAAATGCTAGGATTTCGATTTATTAGGTGTAATACAATACAAACGGCTGGTTGCTTCAAAAATATGGCCTGGAGCCAGTGCTATCAATCCGATCTCCTCCGCTGGTAGGTCTGGACGATTCGGTGCATTGATCATGTTCATTTGCGGCTCAGGACAGATGAATTCCTTGTTCGCTTTGTTATTCCAGATCATCCAATGCTTATAAGCTGTACCTACATCGTATACGAGGGTAGCACCTGTCTTACTGTGTGTCAGTTCCATGTAGTTGCGTCCATTTTGCGGAGCTGCCGTGTAATGATTATCCATAGAGGCAAAATAAGGACTAACTCCCGTCGTCTTCAGCAGTTCCTCTTCCGGAGATAAAGGCTGGAACTGACCTGTGGCCAACAACCGTTCCGTCAGCTCACGACGCTCACCGATTGTGACCTTAATCTTGTAGTCCTCAGGCGAGCTATCGGGTACGAACGGAACGCGAATCGCTGTGTGAAAGGCAAATAAATTGGGGATCGGTTGATCGCCCTCGTTATGGATCACATAACGCTGATGCAGGCCAAATTCGTCCAGACTGTACGTTAGTTTCATGGTAAAGGTGAAGGGTAAATAGCGGAACATGGGATGTCCTTCCCTTACATGCTGATTCATCACCACATAGCTGCCCTGCTCCCCGGAACCGTAGTCCTCGACCTCCCACCGAACAGTGTGTAAAAAGCCGTGCAGATGGTTGTGGGTCGCCTCTTCATTTATCGGCAGCTCATATGTAACACCATTCCACAGGAATTTTCCATCCTCATACCGATTCGGAGGGAACAGGAAAGGAATTCCGTAAACGGACGGGCTTTGCTTAAAAGCCTCTATGCTCTCAGCATCTGGCTCACGCAGAAAAGAATATCCCGTTTCATTGTCACGAAAAGAAATCAGATTTGCGCCGTTTCCCGGCAGGGCAACCGCTTCATATCGTCCAAATTTAAGACGAATCGCCGGTATTCCATAATAAAGATCACCAATTGCAGCATGTTGTTGTGTCATCAAAAAATCCTCCTTGATGAAATGACGATGTTTAATGAAAGCGTTTAGCTTTTGGCTTGACTATACCATGCTGAGCAAAAAAATTCCACGTCCACACAAAAAACGATGCCCCGCAAGGCATCGTCCTTCACACATGACTACACATAACGTCCTTGTTTGGGTACAGCTATGTGCTCAAAATCTCCTGCCAGTCGCTCTAGCTGATCTGTCAGCTCAGCACCATGCATGTAATGACCATGTCCTGTAACTGCAATCTCAGGCTTTAACTTGGCCAGCATTTCCACCGAGCGCTGCGCAGCTTGCCAATCTGTTGTAAAATACGCAGGAGGCCCGTGTATTTCTTTTTCCTGTAAAATAACGGCCAGTGCCGATTCCTGTTTCACCGTAATAAAAGCGTCACCGGCCACCATTAACCTTCTTCGCTCATGAAAAAGCGATACATGACCAGGTGTATGTCCTGGCGTATGCAGCCACTTCCAACCAGGGGCACCAGGGACACTGCCATCTTGGGGCAGGGAGGTGATGCGATCATCGAGATCTATAGCATCACTGGGGTATAAGAAGGAAATGCCCGACATTAAACCTCCCCCTACACTAGGGTCAGGTTTTTGATAATCCTTCATTCCCGTCAAATAAGGTAATTCCAAAGGATGTGCATAAACAGGTGTACCCCAATGCTGTACCAACTCAATAACCGAACCTACATGATCAAAATGACCATGTGTAAGCACAATAGCGATCGGAGGGCCAGTGAACCGTTTCTCTGCCAGGCGTATAATCGAGTCCGTAAATCCTGTCATCCCCGTATCCACCAGCACCCAGGAACGGCTTCCTGGCTCCCCAATAAAACACATATTTACAAATAGCGTCCGTAAGCTCAGGAGATCGGGAGCAGCCTCTTCATTTGCCGTCATTCCTTCGGTGAACAGATGATTTGCCAAAGCTTCACCCTCCTATTCACATGGAATTTACTGTTAATATCGACCTTTAGGCTTCCCCCATGTCAGCAGATTATGCGGACACTGCTAAATATAATCCGCTTGTCAAGAAAATAGACCATGTTTACATTACTCGGGTAATTTGCTCCATGCCGTATCTAGCAAATAGTCGAATAAATCATCGTTCTCTTCAATCCAGCTATCCATTTGCAGCATCTCTTCCTCCACCCGTGGCTCCCCCGCAAAATGGAGACTGTAATCCCATTCCTTTCCTCTTTTACTGTGGAATGTGATTTCATATACAGAACTCTGCCCATCTACTCCAAATACCACTTGGCCCAAATAAGCACCATTCTCATCTCTTGTCATTTGTGCCTGTTGAATATGTACTTCTTTCACTTCCTGAGGTGAATTTTGCTCTGTCATTCATCTATCCGCCCTTTCATTTTCACTAAATAGTACCAAAACTAATTTGTGAACCTTTTCGTTACATTGTACAATATATAAGCTATGTGTGGAATTTGCAAAAAAACTGTGCAAGTTACCCAAGCCTTATTTAAGGCTTTTCGTGAAATGGAGGAAAGTTACATGTCAGATTTTCAACAAAAATTGCAAAAATATGCCGAGTTAGCCGTTCGGGTCGGCGCCAATGTCCATCCTGGGCAGACACTCATCGTTCATGCACCAATTTTGTCCGCCGAACTCGTGAGACTTATCGTCAAATCAGCGTATACTGCCGGAGCCAAGCTGGTTACAGTAAAATGGAGTGATGAGACCATTACTCGATTACAGTATGAACTAGCTCCTGATGAAACTTTTAATATTGCTCCCAAATGGTACGCAGCCGAAATGACTGAAGAGGTCGAAAATGGCGCAGCTGTACTCCATGTCATTGCAGAAAATCCGGATTTGCTTCAGGGGATTCCGTCCAGCCGAATTACTGCTGCTCAGCGCGTGCGGTCACATGAATTACGTCAATACCGCGAATATCAAATGGCTGACAAATTCAGTTGGTCTCTGATTGCTTATCCTTCTGCAGAATGGGCTGCCAAAGTATTCCCTGATCTACCAGCTTCCGAGCAAATGGATAAACTGTGGGATGCCATTTTCAGCACCGTGCGTGTGGATCTGGATAACCCCGTGGAGGCATGGAAAGAGCATTTGAAAACCCTTTCCAGTAAATCTGATATTTTAAATGCCAAACGCTATAAAAAGCTGCATTATCTGGCTCCAGGCACAGATCTCACCATCGAATTGGCAAAAGATCATCTGTGGGTAGCGGCTGAAAGCGTCAACCAACAGGGACATACTTTTGTAGCCAATATGCCTACTGAGGAAGTGTTTACAGCTCCGCTTAAAACGGGAGTGAACGGTAAGGTCAGCAGCACCAAGCCACTTAGCTACAGCGGAAATATCATCGACAACTTTTCACTGACTTTTGAAAATGGACGTATTGTCGATGTTCAGGCAGAAACCGGTTTGGAAACTCTTCAGCATCTCGTAGAAATGGATGAAGGTTCACACTACCTGGGTGAGGTTGCTCTTGTACCTCACAAGTCACCTATCTCTGATAAAAATATTTTATTCTATAATACGTTGTTTGATGAAAATGCCTCTAACCACTTGGCCATCGGTAATGCTTATGCATTTAACCTTAAAGGCGGCAAGGATATGACTCAAGAGCAGTTGGCTGCCAACGGCCTGAATTCCAGTCTGACTCACGTCGACTTTATGATCGGTTCAGGTGAAATGGACATCAACGGCGTTACTGAGGACGGTACTGAGGAACCTATCTTCCGTAAAGGAAATTGGGCGATCTAACACGGCAAAAAGGCTCTCACCGCTTCATGCGTGAGAGCCTTCTTGCTTCAACCTTAGGCTAAGTTGATCTATTTTACAACGTGTTAATCCAAGAATTCGCTGCAATTCCAAAAACAATTTGTATCACGCTGATGATGAGAAAGACAATAAAGCAATTTACAACTCTTCGATTGGTGGTTTGATGCATGGATAAAGATGATTTCACGTAAAACATGCTGCCCAATATTCCTATACACACACCGAAAATCCCTGAAAATAGCAATCCTATAACCAAGCTGACCACGACAAAAGCCCAACTCCAGCTCGGAACTTTACTCACAGGAACATAAGGTTGATTGGACCCAAGATATACACCGTCCACAGCTAAATCCGCTTTGTTGCCAATGACAACAACATTTACAGCTTTTTCTTTCAATCTAATAGGAAAATCAATCAAGTTCAAAAATGCATTCTGGCTTTTAACCTTCTGCTCGCTTCCATTCACAATAATTTTCCCGCCAGTTAAGCTACGCTTGTACTCAATACTATATTGAGTACCTTGATCTTCTACATGCCATTTTGCCATCGCTAAACTCCTCTCAAATTTTAGGGGAGTCATAAATATACTCCCGGCATTTCCTGATTATGTACCATAAAAATCATAACATAAGTTGCAAGTTAAATAATGGAAAAAAGGCCGCTGATTAGCGGCCTTTGAATCTACTTTATTTCGTATGGAGTTAGTTTCTATGTCCAATTTTGGCCTTATAGGCAAGTGAATACTGGTCAGCCGCAAAAATTGCATCAAGCACATCATCCGCTGTGACAGCAAATGGTAGATTGTGAGCAGTTTCGCCTTCTTTGGTAGCAGCCTGAGCTACCCGGTACAAATCCTCTCGGGAAGTTTCCTGTAGCTTAATGTCTTCCAGCGTGACAGGCAGATCGAGTTTTAGATAAAAGTCAATATACCGCTCCACCTCGGACAAAGGTCTTTTTTCCAAGGCAAGCTGGACTAAGGTGCCAAAAGCTACCTTCTGACCATGTGTTAGGTGATGAATATCTCCTTCCAGAACGGTAAAACCATTGTGAATCGCATGTGCGCCTGCCAAACCGCCGCTTTCAAAGCCCAAACCGCTTAGCAACGTATTCGCCTCCACTACCGCTTCAAGCGCAGGTGTGACGACTTTGCGTTTCACGGATTCGTAAGCCTGCAGTCCGTAATCGAAAAGAACTTCCTCACACTTGGACGCAATGGCTTCTGCCGCCAAAGTTGGCAAACCACCAGCCATTGTCGTTGCACGAGCTTCAATGACCGCACGGGCTTCAATCCACGTCGCCATGGCATCTGCAATGCCTGAGGAGAGGAATAAGGGCGGTGCTTGAGATATGACTTTTGTGTCCACCAGGATCAGGCTCGGATTTTTACTGAAAAAGGAATACGTATCAAATGCACCTTCGTCGGTGTACAAAACAGATAGTGCACTAGTAGGGGCATCTGTAGAAGCAGTCGTTGGAATAATCACAACTGAAGAACCGAGAAGTTCATTTACAGCTTTAGCGGTATCCAGCGTTTTACCGCCACCTACACCAATGACAATGTCGACCTGGGCGCTTCGTCCCTGATCCACAATACGGTTGACTTCGTTTTTGGAGGCTTCCCCTTGAAATTCAATTTTAACTGCTGTAATATCAGCCAGTTCCAGACTTTTTACCACGCGGTCGGCTGCAATCTCCCAAACCAGCTTGTCCGCAATAACCAAGGCAGTATGGCCTAATGGCTTAACATACTCACCTGTTTTATCAATCACATTTTTCCCTTGCACATATTTACCTGGACTAATAAATACTTTTTCGCTCATTGTTTAACTCTCCCTTCCAAGTTTGTACAATTTCTATTATACGGTTGAAAGGGCACACATCTCAATTTCGAAACCAAGATCTTCAATCATTTGATGATCAAATATGACCTCTTGGCCTTCTGTCGTTAAATAATCTCCTACAAAAATTGAATTCGCTGCATACAGGCAAAGCGGTTGTAACGAGCGTAAATTCAACTCTCGTCCACCTGCAACGCGTATTTCTTTGGATGGACAGATGAATCGGAACAGTGCCAGCACTTTCAAAGCTTGGATAGGTGATATTCGCTTTGCTCCCTCCAATGGGGTTCCGGGGACTGGATTCAAGAAGTTAACCGGAATAGAGTCAGCATCCAACTCCCGTAAGGCATAAGCCATTTGAACGATTTCCTCATTCGTTTCCCCCATCCCGATAATAACGCCAGAGCATGGAGACATTCCGTGAGATTGTGCCATTTTCACAGTTTCGACGCGTTGATCGTATGTATGTGTGGTTGTAATCGAGGGATAGTTGGCCTTACTTGTATTTAAATTATGATTGTATCGATGTACCCCAGCCTCTGCCAACCGCCGTGCCTGATCTCCCTTGAGAATCCCTAAGCAAGCGCAAA
Source organism: Paenibacillus sp. SEL3 (assembly GCF_054602585.1). Lineage (NCBI taxonomy): Bacteria > Bacillati > Bacillota > Bacilli > Caryophanales > Paenibacillaceae > Paenibacillus > Paenibacillus sp. SEL3. The sequence goes on from NZ_CM137725.1 coordinate 6,374,504, forward strand.
TTTTGAGTGGCATTGTGTGAGTAATTTCTTGTACAGCCTCAATCACCTGATCCAGCTCCCGATCTGTTGGGCCCTTGCCCGAAGCTACGATGCAATACGTCCCTGCTCTCCGTGCTACTGCTTCCCTAGCTCCAGCCAACAGTGATTCCTTGTCCAACATACTGTACTTGTTCACAGGCGCCGTGGATACGATAGATTGTGAGCAATAACCGCAATCCTCCGGGCACAAGCCACTTTTGGCGTTCATGATCATGTTGAGCTTTACTTTTTTTTCATAAAAATGGTGTCGTACTCGAAATGCAGCTTGCATAATCGGTAATAACTCCTCATCGTCGGCTTCCAGTACCGCTATACCTTCTTCCAGTGTAACATGGCTACCATCTATCGCTTTTTCAGCCAACGAGCCCCATTCTATAACCTTGTTTTGTAAATTCATACTTCTTGCCTCCCAAAATTTAATGATCATGTAAATGGATAAAATTTTCAGCGTAGAGAAAATTCTTTTCTTATTGTCAACCTAAAAAAAATATAATGAGGTTGACAATAACACAAACATCATATCAATTCATGTCCTTTCTGTAAAGAAGACAAATTAAAAAGCGACCCCACATCTTTCAAGGTCGCTCTCCAAATTTATTCCGTTATGAGACTCCTGCTTCTTCCACGACGAAAGGCTGTTTTATCAGCCTAATACGTGAAATCCGCTTGTTTTCAACCTCTTCTACCGTGAACATACATCCCTCAAACACTACAGACTGGCCAGGCTGTGGGGGAATAACCTCGACATGTGAGTATAGCCAACCCCCTACCGTATCATAATCCTCATGATCAAGATCCAGTCCAAAGCGGTCGTTCACTTCATCAATTAATAACATGCCGTCAATGGAAAATTCCTCGTCATTAATCTGCTCACAACTCGGACGTTCCTGATCGAACTCATCCTGAATTTCACCAACGATTTCTTCCATAATATCTTCCAGCGTTACCATACCCGATGTACCGCCATATTCATCAATCAAAATTGCGATTTGCGTCTTGCTACGCTGCATGCGTTTGAGCAGATCACTAATTTGTGTAGATTCAGGGACAGCAAGAATCGGTCGAATCATCGTACGGGTATCCAGTGTGTTCGCCCGCAGAAGGTCCTTAATATGGATAAAGCCGATAATATGGTCCTTATCTTCGGCGCAGATTGGATAACGGGTTCTCATGCTTTCCGTCGCAATCGCGAGATTTTCTTCTGTGGACTCATTACTGTATAAGCAGATCATCTCAGTTCGCGGAATCATGATTTCCCTGGCGGTCGTGTCGGTAAAATCAAATATATTATCAACAAGCGCCAATTCCGTATTATCAATTAGTCCGCTCTTATTGCTTTCTTTCATCAGAATACGTATTTCATCCCCCGTATGCGCGGATTCATCATTTTCGGATACCGGCTCCAGACGGAATAAACGCAGCAGGCTGTTCGCCATTCCATTTAACGCCCATATGAATGGATACATCAACTTGTAAAACCAAGTCATCAGCATGGCTGAATACAGCGTAATGGTCTCAGATTTACGAATAGCTATCGTTTTGGGCGCCAATTCACCCAACACAATATGCAGAATCGTAATAACAATAAATGCAATAACCACGGCAGTACCGTGCACATATACCGCTCCTAATCCAGCGGCTGTAAATACAGGTTCGATCAAATGTGCGATGGCCGGCTCTCCGATCCATCCTAGTCCCAACGATGCTAGTGTAATACCCAACTGGCAGGCAGACAAATAAGCGTCCAAGTTGTGTAACATATTGGCGGCGTATACGGCCTTTTTATTGCCCGCCTCCACCAAAGTCTCAATACGGCTGCCTCTGACCTTCACCATGGCAAATTCCGCAGATACAAAAAAACCATTCAATAGTACTAATGCAAAAACAATAAATAAGTTAAACATACTCGGTAAAGGGTCACTCAATATGCTCCCCATCAGCCGTCATTACGGCAGACAGGCGCACCTCCTTCGGATAGTTTCATCATAGACAGAACGATAACACATCATAAGCAGCGTCAACTTCCCAACACATTCACTCCTTCCGGCTTCCAAAGCCATATTCCGCATAAATGATTAGATCATTCATCAGCTTATATTTAATTATATAACTATACTCTATACAGTCAAACCACAAGCAATGTCAGAAAAAACAGCTCCACTATCATTTAGGTCGTAAAGCTCTCGTTTTCGCGCGCTACCACCAAGAAAGCTACTATACTTGAGAAAGACTATAAACAAAATACATCCCCTGCCGTCTGGCAGAGGATGTAGACTCATATATATGAAGGCATCAGCGAACCGGGGATGCACCCGGATTCCCGATGACGCCGGGATATTGGTATAACAATGGCTCATCAAAAGTAGCATAGTCCAGATTCACCATCAGCAAAATCGTCCGCTTGCCCGTAGCCGGATCACTGATAATAATGTGGTCACGACCCGCTGCTTCCAGAATACCTTTGAATATTTTCGCATTCCATTCCCGGTTATTTTCATACGTCATATAAAAGGTACCTGTTTTACCCAAGTTCAAGCGCAAAATGTTTTCAATATATGATTGCTCAAATTGTGGAGTCTGGCTCTGTACCACCATACCAGCCGGTGTCATCGCACTACCGCTGTTAACCTGAGGGGGGAAGGTGCTGATGGGCTGCATAGTTCCGACCGGATTCATCCCTCTGGGCCATTCGGGATACCCGCTACCAGCAGGATAAGAAACAGGACGGTAAGCTTGCTGTGAAATCATGTAAATTCCTCCTAAAATGGTTTAAAATTATTCAAACTCATGTTGAAGCGTTCTAATAGACGGCAGGACAATCCTGTACAGACGGGCTAAAAAAGCAATGGGCTTTAAAACGTCCAGTATTGGTCTGGTTATACCAGGTGTTCGGACAGTCTCCTGCCGGTCTGAAAAACCATAATGCATTGGACGCCGGGCGTATTTTTTCCCCATTAATGACACGACGGGCAAGACGAATGTCACGGTCACGGGCTCTTTGATAAAAGTACCCCTTTTGGGTAGCTTCAAATCCGCCTGGACTTTGAAACACCATATCGTTCATAAGGCGAATCCCCTGAAAATCCAGACAATTGCCCAAAATCCTATTTACTCCGACATTGCCAACCATGAGCATCCCCTGCTCTCCTTCTCCTTCGGCCTCTGCCCGCATCAATCGGGCGAGTGTCCTTACATCCTCTGAGTTGGTCTTGATTACAGCCAACGCGTCCCCTCCTCGCTTCTCCATCACATACCCTATCATATGGTACAAATGCCCAATGGGTGACAGTCCAGAAAAACAAAAAAAATAGCCCCAAAATTGGGACTACTCATTTAGGCTTTTACTACGGCTCGTAAATCATTTTACGCGTCATGCCACCATCTATTACCAGATTCGTACCAGTTACAAAATCATTGCCGGGTTGTGTCAAATACAGACAGGCCCGTGCGATGTCCTTAGGGATTCCTACTCGCCCAGACGGATGCTGTTGATGGTCTTCTGTACGCAATTGCTCATAATCCCCGGTTTCAATCCACCCTGGACTGATGCAATTGACCTGAATCCCGTCCTTTCCTAGTGATATGGCCATCGCGTGCGTAAGAGCCGCAATGGCTCCTTTGGATGCCGCGTAGGCTTCTGTATTCGGCTCTGACATGAAAGCTCGTGTAGAGGTCATATTGACCACAGAGCCACCTTCTGCATTTCGTTTCATCACCTTAGCTGCTTCCCTAGTGGCAATAAAACAGCTGCGTACGTTAGTATTCAAAATGTCATCCCATTCTGCTAGCGTTAACTCATATGGAGATTTCCATTTGGATACGCCTGCGTTGTTAATTAGCGTATGAATCGTGCCGTATTCTTCTACCGTGGCACGGATTAGCGCCACAATATCTTCTTCCTTCCGTACATCACAAGGAATAAAAATGGCCTGATAGCCCTCGTTCCGGGCTACTGCAGCGGCTGCGGCACCCTCTTCCTCATTGTAGTCCGCAAATACAACATGGGCACCCTGAGCAGCGTAGGCAAAAGCGACCTCTTTCCCAATGCCATGCGCCGCTCCTGTTACAATAACAACTTGTCCCTCAAATGACACGAATCATTCCTCCTCTGAACTACTCTGTTCTAGTATATATGTACCAAAATGTGCTGAACAAGAAACATCTACAGCCCCCTACTCTGGTTTCTTACAGAAGGCTGTAAATGAATCCAAAAATAATTAGACTGAATTCTACATTTTAACCTGTTCCAAGCTATAGCGATTAAGACGCTGAAACCCGATATACCTTGTACCCTGAAAAGTAAGCCGTCCCTCATCCCCTTCAGCGCATTGACCATATTCTTCCCCAGATACCTTAAACTCCATCCGGTCGCCACTTTCCACTTCGAAGGTTACGTAATAGAAAGTATAGGTGCGAGTCCCTTGTTCCTCCTGCCGCCTCTGTTGGAGATGTGTCCTTCTGGCCGTAATTCGGGAACCGACCGTCAGTACAGGCTGCCTTTTATTCCGACTCCATTCCATGACTTCCCTGCCTGCAGACAACACGACAATACCCAACACGACAACGAAAAATACGGGCAGTACCGTGCCCAGCCAATCGAACATCCATAATGATTCAAAACCCATGCACCGCACTCCTCTCCGCCAGGCATTCCACAGGGAAACGACCGGGCATCCTGACCTCACCTAAGCTTTCCATAACAGTATATGTATGTTCCTGCCCAAATTTGATAGCAACCCTCAAGAACGCCAAGAGCCCCCACGGAATAATCCGGGAGGCTCAAGATATGGCGATATCAGAATGATTCATTGATTTACACATGTACAAGCTGGAGATAACGTTGTGTTTCATCCAGAGCTTCATGATCTTCGTCTTCAGCGTAACGCTCTGCACACTGCTTGCAGTCCTCTTCAGTCGTGCAACCATAGGCATCCTGGCAAGTATAACAAAATTGTAGGTAGTATTGGGTTAACATATGATCCTGATTCGCTCTCATGATTATCACTCCTATCGTTGTTTACAGGTTTAGTATAACAGCGGCTTATTCGTTAGTTTGTGATTTTTTTCACATATAGTCGTATAAAATTTAAATTTTTTAAAAATAAAACGCCCTGAGAAAAATACCCCAGGGCAATCACCTTTATAGCGATTATAAAATTCTCCAGTTCGCACCGCCGTCCGTCGTTTTCAGCAGCAGTGACTTCTTGTCATCAAGGCGTTCCAGAAGCAGCCAACCCACCGAAGAAGAGGCGAAACGGAGCTTGACCGATCGTGGGTAGTCTTTTAGCTTCAAGGGTAGCACTTTGTTGCCTGTGAGACTTGTCCACGTCTTCCCCCCATCCAATGTACGGGTCAATCCGGTTTCGGTTATGATCCACCCTTCCTTTTCGTTTAGAAACGTACGGCCAGGGATAATAGAATTAATGTTGCTACTCAGACCCAAAGATACATCGCTCCATTGGGCCCCTGTATCATTTGTAAACAGTCCATTATATTTTGTGCCGTTAACCCCAGAGCAAAGAACTGGAATCCAATACGAGGTACTGCTCCCTTTCAGAGACTGCTGGGCTTCTGCTTTGGCCTGAGGGCAGCCCTGAATTCTGTTAGCTACCGGCGTCCAGGTTTTCCCTTGATTCAAAGTCTTGTACAACTTAACACTGTTATCTAGATTGATCGCTACAAATCCCTGCTTGTTGGAAGAAAAGCTCATCCCGGCCAGACTGCCCCGATCGGGTAAACCTGAGCCTGATTTGTTGGATGTCATACCAGAACTTTGCGCAACTTTATTCCACGTGGCTCCACCGTCAGTGGTGTGATACAACAGTTTTTGTTGATCCTGCTCATTCAGTTTTACATATGCCATGATCCAGCCAGTAGTTGGATTTACATATTGGATCGAGCTCACATGATCCCCGCTTGGAAGCGCTGAAACATCCCAGCTCTGTCCTCCATCTGCTGTTCTCAGAATGACGGTTGCTGTTTTATCCAAATTTTGGCGAACAACCCAACCGTGACGCGAATCAGTGAAACTGATGTCCTTTCCATATTCAAGTTTGTCTTGAAATTGGACGTTTTCGGAGGGGGAAATATTATTCCATGTCTTTCCGCCATCATGAGTATCATAAAGTCGGAGCTCATTATGGGTAACTCCCCAAACTAACCCTTTATTATTATCAATCAAATGAAAATCCGCTATTCGCGTCTGAACTACATATTTGGCGTTGGGATCGCCCACCTTTGGAGTCACTGGTGGATTAATAGTAATCGTCTGACCCTGATCATCAGGTTCCTCAATCGGAGGTTTTGTTAACGTTTCTGGGGCTTCAGCAGAACAGGCAGTCAGCAGAATACCTATCAGCAGTAGTACTCCCCCCAAGAGCGCACGCCAGCGCAGTTTCATATAAAAATCCTCCCTCGATGGCATGCTGTAATCACGTGCCAAAAGCTTATCTGAAACAGAATTATACCATAAACGCCTCTATGTGACACATTTCGCGTAATGACAAAAAAAACCGGCCCCTTCACAAAAGTGCAGGATGCCGGCTTTTTATACTAAAATTTATTAGGATTTACGGTTCAACAAACTTTTGTGGTATCCATAGAAGAAATAGATCAGCAATCCAAGCAGGAGCCACACAATGAATCCAATCCAGGTGCTAATATGAAGCTGAAGCATCAGACCGATGCAAACCAACGCACTTAAAAGCGGGAGCAACGGAACCCACGGCACAGTAAAGCCTCTTTTCAAATCAGGGCGTTTCTTGCGCAGAACGATAACCCCTACCGATACCACAGCAAAAGCGAACAGGGTTCCAATACTCGTCAAATTGGTCAGTGCATGTAACGGGAACAATCCACTAGCCAATGCGATAATACTACCTACCAGCCAAGTGCTTCGAATCGGTGTTTGAGTTTTGGCATTTATTTTAGATAAAAAAACGGGTAAAAGACCATCACGTGACATGGAGAAAATCAACCGTGTTTGACCAAACAACAGCACCAGTAAAACGGTGGTCATCCCCGCAATCGCTCCGACTGAAATCAATCCGGCTACGAAATCCTGATGAATAAAACGGAGGGCAAACGCAACAGGATCACTTACCCCCAACTGCGTATAAGGTACCATTCCCGTTAGCACAACTGAAACGGCAATGTACAATACCGTGCAGATCGCAAGAGAAGAAATAATGCCGATGGGCATATTCCGCTGCGGATTGCGAACTTCTTCGGCTGCAGTTGAGATGGCATCGAAACCCAGATAAGCAAAAAATACGATTGCCGCAGCACTCAAAACACCAGAAAATCCATAAGGCAAAAATGGTGTCCAGTTGTCAGGCTTAACATAAAAGATACCGATTGCAATAAATAGCAATACAACTCCGACTTTAACACAAACCATTATTAAATTGAATCGAACCGTCTCCTTGGCTCCGAGACTCAGTAACAGTGTGATGAGCATAATGATGCACACGGCTGGTAGATCAATAATGGTTCCCTTGGTCGAATCGAAGGCTGCGGTTAAAGCCAGCGGTAAATGTATATCAAATCCAGCCAGCAAGCCTTGAAAGTATGCAGACCATCCACTACTCACAGAGGCGGCCGCCACTCCATATTCCAGAATCAGGTCCCAACCCAGTACCCAGGCCAAAATTTCTCCAAATACAATATAACTATACGCATAAGCGCTCCCAGCTGCGGGAACTGTAGATGATAGCTCCGCATAACATAAGGCTGCTAGTACGCAGGCAATACCTGCAATAACAAAGGAGAGCATCAATCCAGGACCTGCATTTTCTGCTGCTGCCTTGCCAGTAATAACAAAAATCCCGGTACCGATAATACATCCTACACCTAGCATGGTGAGATCAAAGGCACCCATTGTTCTCTTTAAGCGACCTGTAGATCCGCTTTCCTCATGCGGGAGCAGTCCTGTTTTTTTTCGAAATAAGTCCATATGCCGAATCCTCTTTCCATAATTTCATGCGTCAATATCGGTGCTGCAACGCTTTAGTGCGTGTTCTTATCATTCGATTAATTATTAGCGAGCTCGCCTTTGAAGTCAAGGAAAAATGTCATATTTCTTTGCGATGGGTTAGTATATAGGGTACACTGAGTTGGAAAGATAAATTTTTAAGTAATATCCCAAAATGAAAAGGTATACAACCCGAGAAGGAGATGAGGATTTTATGAGCTTAAAACCTTACAAACGAAGTAGAGTGGCTATTGTCGGCATGGGAGCGGTTGGCACAACAACCGGCTACACCCTGCTGCTGCGCCAACGCATGCAAGAACTTGTCTTTATTGATGTCAACGTCAAAAAGGCGAAGGGGGAAATGCTCGATATGAATCATGGGCTTCCTTTTCTCGGCGGTGTCAAAGTATGGGCGGGTGATTATGAAGACTGCCGTAATGCAGATATCATCATTGTTGCAGCGGGAGCTTCACAAAAGCCGGGAGAAACACGTATTGATCTTCTCAAGCGTAATGCCGAAATTTTTGAAAGTATTATTGATAATATCGTCAAGGTCAATACACATGGCATTTTGCTGATCGCAACCAATCCAGTGGACATTCTCTCCTACATCTCTTGGAAACGCAGTGGTTGGCCTTCAAGCAGAGTCATTGGATCAGGAACGTTGCTGGACAGCGCACGCTTCCGCTATTTGATCGGGAAGCAAAAAGGCATCGATCCACGAAGCATCCACGCCCACATTATTGGAGAACACGGTGACTCCGAGTTACCTGTATGGAGCACGGCCAACGTAGCTGGAACTCCGCTGGAACTGGGTGAAGAAACGAAAAATGAAATTTTTGAAAATACCAAGAATGCTGCCTATGAAATTATAGATGCTAAAGGCGCAACTTCTTATGCTATAGGGCTGGCTCTCGACCGAATCGTAGCCGCCATTCTCGGTGACGAGGGGTCGGTACTTAATGTGTCCACCTTGCTGGAAGATTATAACGGAGTATCTGACGTATATTTAGGTGTTCCAAGTATCGTAGATCACAATGGAGTACGTGAAATTTTGGATCTTCCGCTCAATGACGAGGAACGTGCTAGGTTGCTTCAATCTGCGGACAAGCTGAAAGATCAAATTAGCAAAGTTCATATGTAGATCGGGAACATAAAAGCTAAACAAAACTGGCCTCCACAGCGGTAATATCCGTTGAGAGGCCAGTTTTTTAGTCATTATAATGTAAAAATTCAGTTTGTCGTCCTGCTATGCATTCGAATTACCAAGGTGGCGTATCGCCATCCGCATCCTCATTTTCATGCTGGCGTTTCTCTTTTAGCCGCTCAGCCACCGTTTCAAACGATTCAGGTTGAAGCAGCTCAATCGGTGAAAATCCCTTTTCAAACGTAAATGCGTCACCTTCAATAATAAGTGCATATCGATCATGAAGTTTCGTGATATGCAGCTTGGCGCCAAAGTCGGACAGTAGCCCACGCACGGCCGTATCATCTAGTTTAAAACGAACTTCAATTTCTGGTTTCAGCTCGACAATATGCTGTGCAGCCTCTACGACCTGGAGAGGTTCCCATTTCCCTTGCAGATCCCGTTTTTCGCTCGCCGCCCACAATTCCAGATCGCGCTCTTCCTGCTGTCTTTCCTCATTAGATGCATCCGGCCATTTGGTTTCTACGTAATTCTGAACGAAGCCCATGACATGCTCATTGACGATTTCCGGCATGGATTGCTCATAGGTCACGAATTTCAAAAAATCTTCAAAATACCGGGCATGCGAAGACTGGTGAATTTTAAGCTCCCACTCATCGTTCATCCCCTCCTCAAGCATGTAAGGATACATGATGGATTTCATATTACGGGCAGAAATAGCCATTTCGACCTCACTCACCAGACTGCTTTCAGTAATTCTGGCAATTTTAGGCTCGAAATCACATTTAAGCACAAAAATAAACGGATCATCCGAGTGTGTATTCAAGGTTGCCTGTACAATGATCAGCGCTCCGCCGCGTACTGCGCTCGTATCCAGATACATCCGCACCAGATCGTCACAAGCATTTTTAAAATCTTCCTTATCCTCTGCTGCCCGCAGTCGGGCGAACATATTGAAATTCGGATTACTGCTCAATTCATGCTCCGGTTCGACGATAAAGCGGCCGATTTTGGTCGGTGCCTGCTCTGTGCTGGGATTTTTTTCAACCTTCCGCTTACTAATACGAGTAAATTCCCCGTCCAGAAATTTTTTAACATCGCTTTCGTCATAATCGTAGTCGTCCATCGTAGCATAATGCTTATAGGACTTACCACCCTGTCCTTCTTTTCCATCTACCTGAATTACAAAAAAAGATAAAAAATCCACTTGAAAGTTCATTTACGTTCCATTCGCTCCTTTTCAGGCATGTACGCGTAATTATATCACTATGATTTTAAAAGGTACATCGGATTCAGCCGCCTATTATTAAGATAAATATTTTTGGTTAACATAATATTTATTATGTAAATTAATTTTTCGATTAGATATCATTCCTAATTCACAAGTTTAAAGTGAGTACTTTTACTACTATTCTATTTCACGTTCTTAACGATCATTGACCTCTTTATTTTCTATGCTCTACTTTCTTCATGATTCAAAAAACATTTGACTAAATAGTAGTTAATTTATTATATTATCTATTATTACATAGACAAAAATATTTTTTGTTTATTTAAAATGACATCTCAAGGATCTTGTACCCTGGAAAAGGAAAGGAGAGTTTGTAGTTGTTTAATAATCCATATATAAGGACCATTATCGCCTCCAATGCGCTGCTAAATTTGGGCATTTGGGTGCGCAACTTTGCCATACTGTTGTATGTAACAGATTTGACTCATAATGATCCCGTATACGTGTCGCTCATTTCAGTTGCTGAATTCATGCCTATTTTTCTGTTCGCTATCATTGGAGGAACATTCGCGGACCGTTGGCGGCCCAAACGGACCATGATTAGTTGCGATTTGCTGTCCGCTGCCTCTATTTTTATTGTCTTGTTGGCATTATGGTACGGGTCATGGCAGGTGCTTTTGCTGTCCACTTTCTTTTCGGCCATTCTATCTCAATTTTCTCAGCCGTCTGCGATGAAGATATTTAAGCAGCATGTAGCACCAGAACAGCTTCAGGGAGTGATGGCCCTTTTTCAATCTCTCATGGCATTATTTATGGTTATCGGCCCCGTTATCGGTACATTTATTTATCAACACTTTGGAATTTTCATTTCAATGTCTATAACCGGAATATTGTTTCTCATCTCGGCGCTTGTCCTGACTCGTATTCCACAAGATGAACAAGCACTTGAGATAGATGATCAACCCCCTCATTTCATTCAAGAGCTTAAAGAAGGAATACGTTATGTATGGAATAACCGCACACTTCGCACGCTTGGGGGAACATTCACCGTAATTGGGCTAGCGGTCGGACTTATTCAACCATTAATGGTTTTTATCGCCATCGAGAACCTTGGACAAAACAAGGAATTCCTGCAATGGCCATTAATGGCGAACGGAGCGGCTATGCTGGTGGGAGGCGGTCTGATTATGGGGGTTGCCAAAAAAGTACAGCCGCAATTACTGCTGGTGGTCGGACTTTTGGTCAGCACACTGACAACCTTTGGAGTCGGATGGTCGCACAATATTGTGCTGACCATGGCACTACAAGTTTTCAGCGGCCTATTTTATCCTTGCATTCATATCGGTATCAACACAATGATGATGAAAAACGCCGAAGCTGCTTTTATCGGCCGCGTCGGTGGTGCCCTCTCTCCCCTGTTCTCCGGGATGATGGTCGTCGGTATGAGTATTGGCGGAACACTCAAACACGAATCCTCCCTGAACACCGTATATACCGTGAGCGCCGGCTTGTTTTTGGTCGGAGCGACGCTGTTGTTACCATTGCTTCGTGACAGGCGGCCTGTACAAGCTGTCATAGCCGATGATTCTGAATAGCAGCACAAGAAGCCGCCCCTGGAGAGGTGATATGCCATCCTCCGGGGCGGTTTCTTAATGTTTGTATCATAATTTCAGACGGATTATGACTCTCTTCCTTCATGCTGTCTTTTCCACAATCGTGCATCCAGGCCGTTATCATCCAACAGCTCATCATGTTGTCCCTGCCCTACGGCCATTCCTTTGTCCAATACTACAATACGGTCCGCGTTTCGTATCGTTTTGAGGCGATGAGCAATAGCAATGACCGTTCCACCTTGGACAAGGCGGTTAATAGCCTGTTGTATCCTTCTCATTATCATTTAATAGATAACAAAACTTTATTAGATATCGAGTTTACATAATATATGTTATGTTAATATAAGGATCACCATTGTAGCGTATTAAAGAAGTAGGACTTGACTTCAACGCCTGTCCAATCGTATAGTATGGTTATATCTTCAATTAAGGGAGAGATTTTGATGTCGGTGAACGTTCTTAACTAAGCAATTGCATATTCAGGGAGTATCATCAGGCGCTTGTACCCTTCGGGGACAGGTTTGTTTGTTGCTATATTGTTACCCTGATATTAGTTAAGAACATGCGGATATCATAGATCGCCTTCGGGATTATCTTCATCTAGGCCCTATTCCGTGCTGTGTTCAGCGCGGTTTTTTTTGTTTTCAGATTTTGTAACTTCCCTTTAAACGTCTTCCTTTCACGATCCCAATAGCTTAGCAAAGAACTATTGCGTGAATGAATTGGAAACACGGAACTCGGAACTACAAAAGTTGAATAACAGGCTTATTTGAAGATAAATTCCCTCTTTCCTTAAGGGCGGAGAATGAACGTTTTGTTCATTCTCCGCCCTTTTTTATTTTAACAGCAAGGTTTTCTAAATCCTTACACCACACAACCAAAGGAGAGATTTATTCATGAACGAAACTACAATGCTGCGTTTGGAATATGATCAAATTAAAACAAGAGTTTCTGAATGTGCTTTTTCTTACCTGGGTAAGCGTCACGCTGCTACTATGCGGCCAATTACTGATATCCGTACCATTAAGATTCGTCTTGACGAAACGAACGAAGCGTTACAGATCATTCGCCACGGAGCAAGCGTTCCTGTTCCTTCGTTGGAAGGTATGGAGCACATTCTTCAACTGCTCGGAACCGGGTATATGTTCAGCGAGCGTGATTTTTCTCATATGGCTCAATTCATTCGAAGCTGTATTCAACTGATAAAATATATGCATTCCAAGGCGGACGCTGCTCCAACCGTCAGCGCTTATGCATCTTCCATGTATAGCATGGAGCCACTTTTATCCGAAATCGAAAGATGTATTCATTCGGGACGTGTGACGGATATGGCCAGTAAAGAACTAGCTAAAATTCGCAAAAAAATTGCGGTTACTGAAGAACGTATCAAGAGAAAACTTGACTCTCTCACCAGCCGTCACCGATCCATTATGCAAGAAAATATGATTAGTCAGCGCAATGGCCGTTACGTGCTTCCAATCAAAAAAGAATTCCGTAAACAAGTGAAAGGTAATGTACTGGATGAATCAGGAAGTGGTCAAACGGTTTACGTTGAACCTGCCGAGATTACGAATCTGCAATTCGATCAGAGCGCGAACATGGCAGAAGAATCAAAAGAAGAAATGAAAGTGCTGGGAGACCTGACGGCAATGGCTGAGTCATACAACCGGGAACTAAGCATCAATACAGAGACAGTAGGTGTATTGGATTTTTTATTGGCAAAAGCCAAATACGCCATGACTCTGGATGCTATCCCTGTCGAACTTAACCTTAACGGGATTATAGACATCCAAGGTGCACGTCACCCGTTGATGTCCCATACCATGGTGCCGCTTGATTTCTCAATTGGCGAAGGATATTCCTCACTCATCATCACCGGACCGAACACAGGCGGAAAAACGATGGCCCTCAAAAGCGTCGGTCTTTTAACACTAATGGTGCAATCGGGGCTACTGGTACCTGTTTTGCATGGCAGCCGAATGGCTGTATTCGAGGAAATTGTGGTAGACATCGGGGATGGACAAAGCATTGAACATGCTTTGAGCACCTTTTCTGCACACATCCGCAACATGATTAGCATATTAGAGACAACAGGCAACTCTACTCTGATCCTGATTGATGAAATGGCATCCGGCACCGATCCGGGAGAAGGAGTAGGTCTCTCTATCGCGTTGCTAGAAGAATTCCATCGTCGCCGGGCGACAGTAGTGGCTACAACGCACTTTAGCGAAATTAAGCATTTTGCTGAAAATACACCGGGATTTCAGAATGCTCGTATGGAGTTTGATACCGAAACGCTACAGCCTTTGTACCGACTTCGCATTGGAGAGGCCGGAGAAAGCTACGCATATGCAATTGCCCTGAAGCTGGGCATGTGGACACGTATTATCGAGCGTTCCGAGGCCATTTCTGCGGGCAGAGCATCTCAAAATACACAGGAATCGTTTGTTATTCCCCCTTGTGTTGATGATGAAATGTCGTCTGATGATGCAAATAAGTCTCTTCCTAAAAAAGCGGCTTTTGACGATACAGCCACAAAACGGAGGAAACAAGAACTTCCTCTCAAAACCAAGCCATTTGCCCTTGGTGATAGTGTTTATGTAGGCTACCTGGATCGAACTGGAATTGTATACAAAACCGAGGATGAACGGGGGAATGTCGGAATTTTGATCCAAGGACAAAAACTGAGCATTAACAAAAAGAGGCTCGTCCTTCACATCGCTGCTACTGAACTGTATCCTGACGACTATGATCTGGATATTGTTTTAGAAACCAAGGAAAACCGCAAAAAACGGAAACTGCTGAGACGCAAGCATGTCGAAGGAGTGATGATCGAATCTCCCCCAGAAAATGAAATATAGACGCACCGGTATATTCTCAACTGAAAAATAAGCTATTTTTATATTGTCAGTGAAACTTGAATCTGCAAGCGGACACTTAACAAGAGCGATCCACTTGCAGATTCTACCACAACGAAAAACATAATATATATTATGTAAACTAAACGGTTTCCCTCTTATTTGTATTACTCAATCCGGCACTCATCGAATAATCACTTTTGTTATCATTCTAACGTTAGGATACAAAGGCATCTTATGCTTAGATTTGTAGGATTCAAAAAATTGATAGGGATGTTCTTCTTTCATGAGAACGTCCTCATTTAAATTAACTACCATAGTACCAGGTTCAAATTTATTTCTTTAAATAAATTTGTGTTAGCTTTCGTCAAGGCAATATCATACTAACCTTTAATTCACCATTGCTTTCCAGCTTATTTTGAATTATTCTAATGCTAATCATAAGACGATCATTAAAATAAGGAGGCTAGTCTATTGAAGAATGCTGTTGAAGAACTGGCGAGAATCATCGAAGATTTATCATGATTAAGCATTCAACATCCCCTATCAAAATTGAATCGTATGCGCAAAATGAACGGGTGGCAGCTAATCAGTATCAGGAAGTGTTCTCTTACGTGGATGTCATACATCTATGGAAACTATTGAATAAGCAAATCATAAATGTTTTAAACTCATGTACATCATTCGATTCTAAGAAAAGATTTCAAAAAGATGACCACTCCACCGAAACATTACAGTGGCTAGTTGACGATTATATTCAGCATTTGCGGCATCATTTGGAACAAATCAATCAAAAACAAGACTAACGCTATGAAAAAGAATACTACGTTCATGATTGTAATGACCTAATGCCGTTGATGTGATTTTCAAGTCAGGATGTAATTCTGCCCAATGAGTTTACATAATTATTATTATGTAAACTCATTTTCATTTAATCTCAACTTTCACGCTGTACTTATAATCCTGATATTGGTATCTGAATATCCAGCTTATCCATTGCTTTTTCTTTTTCCCGATCAGTGACATGTGTGTATACTGTGGTTGTCTGAATAGATGAATGCCCTAGCAGCTCCTGTACGGTACGCAGATCTGCTCCCTTACGCAATAGCATTGTCGCAAATGTATGTCTCAGCTTATGGCTGGAATAAGCCTCCCGGCGTTCTATACTCTTATCTTGCTGGAATCTTTCGAACGTTTCTGTAGCGATCTGTTGAATGGTGCGCACTGCCAGACGGCGACCTTTTTGGGATACAAACATCGCATCCTCTTTACCTCTCCACGGCGTCAATCTTTCCTCCAACGCATGCTCCACAAAATCACACACGGCTTCCGGTACCGGGAGAGTACGCCACTTACGTCCTTTACCGAACACATCTAAGGTACGTCTTTCTCGGCTGTAATCCGAGACATTCAATGAGTGAACCTCCCCCACCCGCAATCCCATGTAGACCATCAGCAGAAAAATTGCCATATTACGATTTGCATATTTCCCCTCCACCGCAAGCAAAAACGGATGAATATCCTTTTCATCCAGATAGACGGGCATACGATTCTTTTCAGTCTTTGCTTTTTTAATTCCCGCTGCCGGATTTGTGCTGCATAACTCAAATTCCTGTAGCGCTTTAAAAAAACTGTTCACCGCTGCATGCTTCCGGTTCCGCGTACTATCTCCGGCTCCTCCCTCCCGCGCTTTAGACAAATACGACATAACATGAATCTTCTTCACCTGATCGAGTGGTTTATCACGCAACGTGCGTAAAAACTGCTTCACATCCCCTATATAATTTTTTTGCGTATGTATCGTATATCCAGCATCCTTCATCCAAATCAAAAAAGCTTCCAGCTCCTCAGTATATATTTCATCAATTTCTTCTGTTGTATCGAGCTCCACATGTCGCAACTCTTTTTTCATCCCGCTCGCCTCCAATTCAGTTCATATTCCGAAATATACTGTAAAACGATCATTTTCGTCTTATTTTTATCGACAATTCAATCGACATCTTACGCAGAAGAGATTCCAAAAGTCGTTTTAAACCTAAACAGCGTATAATTTATATTATACGCTGTTTTTTAAACGCTTTTCAAGGGCAAATAGAGCGTTTTTCCTCTTGTTTAGCATCCGAGCGAAAGCTTTAGCATTAAAAAAGAACCGCATTTATGCGATTCTTATTCGTTATAATTTTGTTCGCCAGTAACCAGAAAGGCACTACTACTTTATAGCAGTGTCAGAATTTGAGGACCATCCTCTGTAATCGCAACTGTATGTTCATATTGAACACAAATCGAATGATCTATTATTCGAGCTGTCCAACCGTCATGTTCCACACAAAATTCCCCATGATAGCCTTTAAATCAGAAAACATGAGACAGTCAAATTATATACATTAAGTTAATTGCCCCTAATCCCTTGTTATCGCCAGCATCAGGAAGTATATCTAAGAACTCATGGGGTGAGTCGCTGTCGACACGGCATGGATGATGAGAAAAAGTAATTTGCAGTCTCGCTCCGTTTTCCCTTGATCATTCAGCACGATATACTTAAAGAAGTCGAAAGGCAACCTTATATTCGACCTATGCTCATTTCAAAAATATAGGTTTATTCATGACAAAGGGAGTGTTCATTTATTTATGAGTACCGAAATGCTGGAACGTCGAAGTGAAATTCTAAAACGAAACATCCATCAATTGCTGGTTCAGGAAAATCAACACGGCGTGACACGTCAGGAAAATTACACGTTGCATAAAATGATCAGAGAGCTGCATCAAACCTCTCATGCCTTGAATACTTCCCGTTGAGATGAAAGGCTGCTAAATTAAATGAAACAAATAACCTTCAGCCCCACTTGCTTAGTGGTGTTGAAGGTTATTTGTTTGCGTATCCTTTAATTGACAGGTGGTACTCTTTCGTGATGTTACCCTTTGGAGCGACTCAGCAGATATAAGAAGTATGGCGCACCAAGGATGGCTACAATCAAACCTGTCGGAATTTCTTTCTGTAAAGGTAAAGATCGTGTGATCGTATCCGCTACAAGTACCAGGAGTGCTCCGACTAAAGCACAGGTTACCAGCAGCATTTTATGCTTCGGACCCACCAGCTTTCTCGCCAAATGTGGAGCCACCAAACCGACAAAGCCGATACCGCCACTAACCGAAACACTAGAACTGGCCAATCCAACCGCAGCAGCGAGAAGGAGAATACGTTCCTTTTCGATAGGTGTACCCAACCCCGATGCCGTCTGATCTCCCAGATTAAGCACATTCATCACATTTGCTTTGTAGTATGCAAAAGGAAGCAATACAATCAGCCAAGGCAACAGAGCCATTACGAATTTCCAGTTTGAGCCCCAGATGCTTCCTGCTAACCAATTAGCTACAGACGTGTAACTTTCAGGTGTCAGCTTAAGAGTCATAATGATCATCGCAGCACTGATACCCGCCGCTACGCCAATTCCGCTCAGTAGTAGCCTTGTCGGGGAAATCCCTTCGCCTTTCTTGTAAGAAAGCGCGTAGATCAGAATAGCAGCTGCTCCTGATCCAATCAGCGCAAGAGCGGGAAGTAAAAACAATGAATTCGTAGTTTGCATAGATGGAAAAAGCAATACAAACAGCATGACCATCAACCCAGCACCCGCATTAATCCCCAGAATACCCGGATCCGCTAGACCGTTACGCGAAACCCCTTGCATGATGCAGCCAGAAACAGCGAGACCTGCACCGATTAGAAGGGAAATAACCATTCGTGGCAATCGGAATTCAAATAGGATTAATTCCTGCTGTGGAGTCCCTTGTCCAAACAAGGTTCTAAATAACTCCATTGGGGAAAGCCGGATAGTTCCCGTATTCGTACTTATGGTGAACGCAGCAATGAGCAATATGAGCAGAATGACAACAACCATCCAATCATGGATTTTTTTACGATGACTAGCTTTGGCAATAGCCCCATTCGTAACGTTATTCATCTTACAGTGCCCTCCTTTCTTTACGTGCCAGATAAAGGAAGAATGGAACCCCAATTAAGGCAATAAGTACGCCCACCGGTGTTTCCTCAGGCGCGTTAATCATACGGGCTGCCAGATCGGCAAACACAATGAGTAAAGCTCCCATAATGGCTGAGCATGGAATAATCCAGCGATAATCGACGCCAACCAGCTTGCGGGTTATATGGGGGATAATCAATCCTATGAAACCTATAGAACCAACCAACGACACCGCTGCACCCGCCAGAATCAGAACAAGAATCATTCCAACTACCTTTACCACCCCAGTTCGCTGACCAAGACTCAACGCAATTTCGTCTCCCAGACTAAGCAGCGTAATGGAGCGCGACAACATGAGAGCGCCAATAAAAGCTGCCACAACCCAAGGCAAAACTATACCGAGCTGAACCCACTTGGTTCCACTAAGACCTCCGGCATACCAAAAGGCCAAATCCTGCCCAACATTAAAGTACAAACTGATCGCATCTCCTAAGGCAGACAGCAATGCCGTGACAGCTGCACCCGCCAATACAAGACGAACTGGCGTAAGACCTGATTTGGATATGGAGCTTGTACCATATACCATCACAACAGCCAGAGCTGCACCAACAAAGGAATACAACATTAACTGTAAAAAGGAAGAGCCGGGAAAAAGGGCAAAGCAAATCGCCATCGCCAAGCTGGCTCCCGAGTTCAGTCCAAGCAAGCCCGAGTCAGCAAGCGGATTTCGAGTCATTCCTTGCATAATTGCACCTGCTACGGCAAAGCAAACTCCGATTAAAACCCCACCCAGAATCCGAGGTAGACGGATTTCCCATATAATTTGATGGTTTTGCAACTCGGGTTTAAAATGAAAAACGGCGTTCCATACCTCTTCTAGCCTAATAGAGGCTGCACCAAAAGATAGGGATAGCGCGATACCGAACGCTAAAAGTCCAAGCCCAGCTGTCAGGATAAGCGAAGCCGCCCAAGGTCGCGAGTGGAATTGAGTCGGCGACTGGTTATGTTTACTTTGAGCGGGGCCATCTGATGATTCTGATAATTTCATAACTATTGTTCACCCTTACTGTTGAATAGTATGTAGCTATCACGAACTGTGTTGAAGATGATGTTGATAATGAGAATTATTATCACGCAATCTTTACTATTGTAAATTAATGTGGCAATAGCTTCAATAGCAAATTTCGAGGAGTGCCTAATGCTCTACCCTATTGTGAAAAAATAAAGCCCTTCGGCATAAATACCAAAGGGCTAAGAACAACACCGAAGCGACTACTTCTGTGCGGCGTTCTCTTTATTCCGCTGGACGATCATACCTGCGATTTCCTCAGCTTGTCCTACAATGGCAATCGGGTCGAAGTACCAATATCGATCCTCCTGAAGCTCAAAAACCTTACCTTGCCGGACCGCATTCAGTGATTTCCATATGCTGTCTCCTTTATAACCTCTCAAATCCTTGTTAACCGTCAGAAAGATATAAGAGCCTGCATATTGATTAATGACTTCTTTTGACACCGATTTCCATTGAGTCTCACCTAATAATTCTTTTTGGACAAGCGGCGGAGGTGTCAAATTGAGTCCTCTGTATACGGCCTGTCCTCCTCTGCCAAAATTATCACCATATACATAGTATTCTTTATCCGAAGCTTCCATTACGGTGAACGTATCCTCAGGCTGAATAATTCCCTTTAGCTTGTCACGTGCGGCCTGCATCCGCTGATCGTATTGGGCAAGCCATGTTTTGGCTTCCTGTTCTTTTCCAAGTAGCTCACCAAAAGCTGTCAGTTCCTCATGCACATTCTTATACGTTCCATAAGGAATGACGATGGTCGGAGCAATTTTACTATATTTTTCATATTCAGAAGCATCTTTGGAACCAATTAGAATCAAGTCAGGCTCCAGAGTCAATACTGTTTCAATGGATACGCTGCCGCGATCTCCAATGCTTGCAATGCCCTGCACAAGCTCCTTCGAAAACGGATTATCCAGATAATATTTAACACTTCCCACAGGTTTAATCCCTAGTGCTAGTAAATCATTCTGGTACATATCTACTACAATCCGCTGAGGGTGAACCGGAATCTTAATATCTCCATGAATCGTTTTGACTGTTTTCATTTCCTCTGACTTTTGTTCACTAGAAGTTTTATTCTGCTTTTCATCCGGTTGCTTCACGTTTCCACTACAGGCGGTAAGAACTAAAGTGACTGACAGAAGCATCATCACAATCCACATTTTCTTTATCAAGCCCAATCTTCCTCTCTCTATTTACGGTGTCATATCGGCCTATTTACGTTCCATATTGAGCTTGGTGCAGGCGACTATATGCTCCTTTTACTGCCAATAACTCTTCATGTCTGCCTTGCTCGGCAATTCCTTGATCTGCAACTACGATAATGCGGTCAGCATTTTTGATTGTTGCCAGACGATGGGCGATAACGAGTGTCGTGCGACCTTGGGAAAGCTCTGTCAGCGCCTGCTGAATCGCGGCTTCTGTCTCTGTATCCAATGCTGATGTCGCTTCATCTAAAATGAGAATAGGCGGATTTTTAAGGAACATCCGGGCAATAGACAAACGTTGCTTTTGACCACCGGAGAGCTTTACACCTCGCTCACCGATCATTGTACCCAGACCATCCGGATATGAGCGAACAAGGTCTTCAATCTGAGCTCGACGAGCAGCATCCCAGATTTCTTCTTCCGAAGCATCAAGCTTACCGTAAGCAATATTTTCACGAATCGTTCCATCAAAGAGGAATACATCCTGCTGTACGATACCAATCATGGATCGCAGCGAATCCAGCTTCATTTCACGGATATCCATCCCATCAATGGTAATGCTACCTTCCTCAACATCGTAGAAGCGAGGCAACAAACTGCAAAGTGTCGTTTTACCTGCTCCTGAAGGACCTACAAGTGCTACGGTTTCACCTGCATGGATAGATAGGTCTACTTTGCGTAATACCTTATCTTTGTTCTCGTAACCAAACGTTACACATTCAAATTGAATATCTCCGTTAAGATGGCTAACCGCCTTGGCCCCAGGCAGATCTTCTACATCCGATTCACTTTCCAGCAAATCCAGGTACCGTCGGAAGCCGGCAATCCCTTTCGGATACGTTTCGATGACAGAATTAATTTGTTTAATTGGCCCCAGGAATACATTAGACAGCATCACAAATGCGATAAATTCCCCGTAGGTCATCTGCCCTTCGATAACAAACCATGTTCCACACACAAGCACAAACAATGAAACCAGCTTCATTAGTATAAAACTAATCGAGGAATTCCAGGCCATAATCCGGTACGCGATCAGCTTCGTTTTACGAAAACGTCCATTATTCTCAGCAAAACGTTCCATTTCATGTGCTTCGTTGGAGAACGCTTGAACAACGCGAATCCCGCTGACATTATTTTCAATGCGAGCGTTATAATCTGCAATATCAGAAAACATACGATGGAAAGCAGCAGACATTTTACGGCTGAAATAAAGAGACAAGTAAATCATGAGGGGTACAATGATGAAAGTCAGTACAGCCAGCTTCCAGTTAATGCTGAGCATGATACCAAAGGCTCCCCCCAGTGTCATCAACGCGATGAACAAATCTTCGGGTCCGTGGTGGGCAATTTCCCCAATATCCATCAGGTCGTTGGTCATACGGGAAACGAGATGCCCTGTTTTGTTATTGTCAAAAAAGCGAAAAGATTGCTTTTGTACCCGATCAAACAGCTTTTTACGCATGTCCGATTCGATGTTAATACCCAGCTTGTGTCCCCAATAGGTAACTACGTAATTCAGCGCAGCACTTATGACATAAATACCGAGTAGAGCTAGACAGGCATATAAAATCCATTTCCAGTTCCCACTGGGTAGCAAATCATCGACCACCCGGTTGACTGCAAGCGGAAAAGCTAACTCCAGCAGTGCTGCCAGCAAGGCACAAGAGAAATCAATGATGAACAAAGTCCGGTAAGGACGGTAGTATTCAAAAAATCGTCTAAGCATAGTCATGACTTCTCCTTTCTAATTTCAATTGAACTGATCACTTCGGATCTACGGAAAACATTTTAACGGCCTCATCCAGAGATTGGTCAACGGCTAGCGGTGAGTACGTAAACCACGGATCTGCTTTGATGAAATACACTTTGTGGTTCTTGACAGCCGGAAGATTTCTCCACAGTGCACTTTGTTCAATTTGCTTAAGCATTCCGTCCTTGCTCGCTTCATCATAAACCAGCATAATAATTCGGTCTCCTGATAGTTCAGGCAGCTTTTCCATTGAAATAACATCATAAACATAATTAAATCTCGGGTCCTTCGCCAGCTTCTGGCGTATGTACTCAGGAGGATTCAATTCCAGTGAACGGTAAATAACATGTCCTACATTCCGCGCTCCGTATACCCTTAACACATTCTTATCGTAGGCCATATAAATCGTAACCGTTTCATCTTTTTTGAATTTTCCAGCCAGCTTCTTTCGACCTTCTTCAGCCTTTTTGTTGAAACTAGCGATCCACTGCTCGGCTTCCTTGTCCTTACCCAGCACGGCTGCGACATTCCGCAGTTGCTCAAATACGTCGCCATCTCCAAACGAAACGACTACGGTTGGAGCAATTTTCTCCAGCTGCTCCTTCACTTCTGGCGTGGTATATTCTGTTGTGATGATCAGGTCCGGTTGTAACTCCAGCACCTTTTCTACATTTGTCGGGTTCCCAATATCCGCAACTCCGTCAATCTTACCTTTTAAATAGTCGCCTTCCAACAAATGGGAAGCAGCACCAGCAGGCTTAACTCCCAAGGCCAGCATAGCATCCAAATATTGTGTCGTGACAACTCGCTGTGGATTTGCAGGGATACTGATCTTATTACCAGTAGCATCAGTATATTCGCGCATGGCAACCGTTTTGGATTGTCCGGAAGGATCATTAGTGCTGGTCTTGTCGTTTGTCTGGTTGTTGCTAGCTGCGTTTCCACATGCACTCAATACAACCATCAAAAGAACCACAAGACAAAGCGTGGATTCCCATTTTAATCTGTACCTTTGTTGCACAATATACGTCCTCCTTAGATATATACAATTCATAATATGATAGTGATTCTCATTATCATATAATTGTTATTCTATCTTTTACCGTCTCTTCTTACAATACAAAAATAAAAAACTTCCATTTATGTGTATGTATCGTCATCGTAGAATAGCCAAAAAAAGAACTGATGCGCATTACAGCATCAGTCCGAATAGCTTAATATGTTGGGTCAAGCGCCCTTTTTATTTCGATTGATCCACTAACTCCAGCTTAGCGGGAATGGATGTTTTCACGGTTTTACCTTGAAGTACATCCTTGGCTGCCTGCACCGCCAATTGACCAATAAGCTCGGGTTGCTGAGCTACGGTGGCTGTCAGTTTCCCTTCCTTAATTGATTTAAGCGCATCCTCGTTACCGTCAAAACCGATAACTGGAATGTCCTTACCTGAGCTTTGGATTGCTTCGATGGCCCCCAACGCCATTTCATCATTGTGGGCAAATACAGCCTGAACGTCCGGATTGCCTTGCAGCAGATTTTCCATCACGTTCAAGCCTTTCGTCCGATCAAAATCGGCCGATTGTTTAGCTATGACTTTCAGATCCTTATCTGCTACTTCATGAAATCCTTTTCCGCGTTCACGGGTAGCGGATGCTCCTGGAACACCTTCCAGCTCGACCACTTTGGCACCTTTTCCAACTTGATCAATCACATATCGGGCAGCCATTCGTCCTCCCTCTACGTTGTCTGAAGCGACAAGTGCTTTTACGTCTCCTTTGTCAGCAGAACGGTCCAGTGTAATCACCGGGATGTTCAATGCATTCGCTGATTGTACCACAGTGGAAATGGCCGAAGAATCTGTCGGATTAATGAGTAACGCGTTTACTCCCTGTTGGATCAGATCATCCTTTGTTTCGCCGAATCATTTTGTGCATCCACAACAATGACCTGCATTCCTTGTTTTTTGGCCTCTGCCACAACTCCGTCTTTGAGAGAGACGAAGAATGGATTATTCAGTGTTGAGATCGACAAGCCGATTTTAATGTCCTTCAGGTTCGCGGCCGCTTTAGGTTTCGCCCATTCGGGCGGTTCCAAGGAACACCCTGTCATGAGCAGGAGCAGCAAGGCAGTCATGATTAATGTAAGCTTTTTCATATTTATGTGTCTCCTTCTACGCAGATTAGGTGTATTATGCGGATTTTTTACGGTCAATCAATACAGCAATAGCGATGACGATCCCTTTTACCACCATTTGATAAAATGAGTTAACCCCCAGCAAGTTCAAGCCATTGTTTAGCGTACCGATGATAAGCACACCAATTAATGTACCTACGATTCGTCCGCGTCCTCCCGAGAGGCTTGTTCCACCTAATACGACAGCCGCAATGGCGTCCAATTCATAAGAAGTACCTGCTGTCGGTTGCGCCGAGTTCAAACGTGAAGTCAAGATAGCTCCCGCCAACGCGGAAAGCATTCCAGCCAGAGAATAAATCCAGATTTTTACACGCGGTACTTTAATACCAGATACAATTGAAGCCTTCTCGTTACCACCAATGGCATACGTTTTGCGTCCGAATGGTGTTTTATGCAAAATGATCCATAGAACAGCAAAGGTAATGAGCATCGTAATCGCTGGAACCGGAATACCGAACTGATAGCCACGTCCGAACAATTGAAATACCAGACTGTCTCCGAGTCCTGTAATAGGGTTACCGTTGGTATAAACGAGTGTCAATCCTCTGAAAATAGTCATGGTTGCTAGTGTAGCGATAAACGGAGCCATTTTACCTTTCGTAATCATCAAGCCGTTGACCATCCCCATCACGCCACCCAATGCACAACCGATGATAATCGCCAAAATAGGATCGAACCCGGCCAGCATCATATTTGCGACAAACGCACTGGATAGTGCTAATATGGAGCCGACTGACAAATCAATTCCACCTGTGAGAATAACGAAGGTCATGCCGAACGCAATCAACGCATTAATGGATACCTGGCGCAATAAATTCAAAATATTAAGCGGTTCCAAAAAGCTGGGATTTAAGACCGATACAATGATTACCAAAATAATGAGCCCCAACAATGGGCCAAGCTTCTGTGTGATTTGTGACATTTGAAAGCCTTTGCTGCTTTTTGATTCATTCATAGTTGTCATATTACTGTCCTCCTGTAGCTAGCGTCATAATATTTTCTTGTGTGGCTTCTTCCCTGCTCAGCTCTCCGCTGATCTTTCCCTCGTGCACCACGACAATACGATCGCTCATGCCGAGTACCTCAGGGAGTTCCGAGGATACCATGATAATCGCGACTCCACGTTCGGTCAACTCGTTCATTAACTGGTAGATTTCCCGCTTGGCTCCCACATCCACACCTCTAGTCGGTTCGTCAAGGATAAGTACATTCGGACCAATACCTACCCATTTGGCAATAACCACTTTTTGCTGGTTACCACCTGACAAACTGCGAACCGTTGTTTCGCCCGATTGGGTTTTTATTTGTAAGCGCTTAATTAAAGTGTTAACAAAATCCAATTCTTTTTTACCTGAAATAAATCCTTTTGAAGTAAAACTGAACAGATTCGGCAGTACCATATTTTCCCGGATAGAAAAATCCAGCACCAAACCCTCATCTTTTCGGTCTTCTGTAATGAAGCCAATCCCTAGTTTCACTGCATCATCCGGTTTACGAATAGACACCTTTTTTCCACGCACATGAATCTCACCACGATCCAAAGCATCCAGTCCAAATAACGCACGCATGATCTCGGTCCGTCCCGAGCCCATCAAGCCTGAAAAACCTACAATTTCCCCAGATCGTACAGTGAAATTCACATTTTCAAACAACCCTTTATGCGAAGCATTTTTGACCTCCAGCACCACTTCTCCCAAAGCAGGCGTTCTTACCGGGTAGCGTTCAGTCAGCTCTCTACCTACCATTTTCCGTACAACCTCATCAAAATTCGTATCGGGAATCGCCTGAGTATCCACCGTTTTCCCATCACGCATGATGGTAATCCGATCACAGATCGCGAATATTTCCTCCATCCGATGTGAAATATACACAATCGAAACACCAACTTTTTTCAAGGAAGTAATAACCTCGAATAGCTTCTGAATTTCCCGTTCGGTTAAGGCGGCTGTCGGCTCATCCATCACGATAACTTTAGCATCTGTCATGAGTGCTTTGGCAATTTCAATCATCTGCTGTTGACCCACTGAACACTCGCCTGCTTCACCGTTCAATGGAAGGTTTACCGAAAGCTTGCTGAATTGTTCATTTGCTAGCGCTTTCATTTTGGAGCTATCTAGTAAGCCCCACTTGGAGGTCATTTCCTTGCCGATAAACAGATTTTCCAGCACAGTCATCTCCGGCCACACATTCAGTTCCTGATGAATAAAAGCAATTCCTTTTTGCTCCGCTTCTTTGGGGTCAGCAAAATAGGTTTCCTGGCCGTCAATGATGATCGTTCCCTCATCTCGCCGATGCAGTCCGATTAGGATATTCATCAGCGTTGATTTGCCTGCACCATTTTCACCCATGAGGGCATGTACTTCTCCTTCACGAAGATCAAAGTGAACACCACTCAGTACCTGATTTGTTCCAAAGGCTTTGTGAATTCCTTTCATTTGAATCTGCATGCTGTACCCTCCTTTTTATTCAACATTGATTTATCCAAAATGGACTCCTGCCTGCAAAATACAATTGGCATACGGTTTAGCTTCTCCTGTACGAATGATCGCCTTTGCATAACGGGTCAGCTCCTTGAATTGTTCATGAGAGCAAAATTCAATGACAGCAACCTGCTTACTAATCTGTGGCTGTTCTAATTGCTCCCCTGCAAAGTTGTACATAATATACTGTAATGCTTGCTCATTTTCTTGTTTGATTTCTTCGGCCAGCGTTACTTTTTCGATCACCATATCTGCTGCAATGACATCAACGACGTCCTGAAAGGATGGAACACCCAGTTTAAGGGCCAAATCAATTTTGGTAACGCCTTCAGGAACAGGTAAGCCAGCATCAGCCACGACAATATAGTCAGTGTGGCCGAGATCCGACAGTATTTTGGATATATGACTGTTTAGGATTCCATGTTTCTTCATATTATATTTGCTCCTCCACTTCACGACGGGTTGGCATTCCACCTTGGGCTCCAAATTTGGTAACGGATAATGACGCAGCACGATTAGCAAATTTCACACTGTCTGCCAGCGAATTTCCTTCAGCTAAAGCCACTGCAAAAGCAGCGTTAAACGTATCTCCTGCACCTGTCGTATCAATAGCTTCTACTTTATAAGTAGGAACCACGACTTCCTGTTCTCCGTCGAAGAACCGTACACCGTTGCTGCCCTCAGTCACAAACAGCTTGTTGGGATATTTGCGCAGCGCTTCTTGAAGACTTAAATCCTTAAACATAATGGCAGCTTCATGCTCATTAGGCGTAATGTAGGTCGCATTCGCAATTACGCTTTCCTCCACTTCACGAGCCGGGGCTGGATTTAGCAACAAGGGTATCTGGTATTTCGCACAAATCTCGCTTACGTAAACAACCGTTTCTGTTGGTATTTCCTGTTGAATTAGCACAATATCCGAACTTCGGATGACGTCAAGCGCTTCTTCCACATAGGCGGGTGTCACTTCATTATTCGCTGCTTTTACCACGACAATACTGTTATCGCCTTCAGCTAGTATAATATGCGCTGTACCGCTTTCCATATGTGTAACCGGTTTCACATAATCAGTATGAACATGATTTTCTTCAAAATTACGTAAAATCTGCTTCCCAAAATGATCATCCCCTACTCGTCCAATCATCGTAACGTCGGCTCCGAGTCGTGCTGCGGCTACTGCCTGATTGGCTCCTTTACCTCCAGGTACGGTTGTGAAGCTTTCACCCAATACCGTTTCACCAGCACCGGGACGTTTGGACGAAGTAACTACGAGATCCATAGAACTGCTTCCGATAATCGAAATTTTAGCCATCATTATCCACCCTTCTCGTTGTATCCCGTTCTATAAATTTGACGGGCAATTGTATGCTTGAATAGGTAAGTACTTTCGAATGAAGATTAGGTACACTTGACTTCGTTACTTGCGAATGCTCAATCAACTGAATGAGTAGTCCTGCTGCTTCCCAGCCCATTTCATAAGCAGGCTGTCGAATCGTTGACAAAGGCGGGAATAACAAACTACTTAGTGGTATATCATCAAACCCGATAATTTGAACATCATCCGGGATTTTCTTTCCTAATCTATGTGCCTCATGCATCACCGCTGTAGCCACGATATCATTACTTGCGATAACTCCGTCCGTATCGGGATACTTGCTAAACAGCTCTTTGGCCCACGACTCGGCCTCCTTGAACGAAAAGGACGTTGTCTCGACCACATGGTAAGCAATTCCGGATTGCTGAAGCTCTTCAACCGCCCCGCGAAAACGGTCTTGTGCTGGACGAATATGTGCAGGGCCCTGCATGACTGTAATTTGTTTGCTGCCGCGTGCAACCATTTCTTGAGCAGCCAAGCAACCGCCATGGGCTCCATCTGCATATACGGAGAGGCTGTCACTGGAAGTTCGATCGAGAAAAACGACCGGGATCTTCAATTTTGCGTAACAATCGGCATCGGGATCATTGGTAGAAGAAATAACACCAACGACATTATTTTGAACAAAAGTATCCATGTAATCCAATTCTTTTTGGCGATCTTCATCACTATTACCGAAAATAATCCGGAAATCATTTTCCTGCATTCGATCCTCTACCCCACGGGCTAACAAGGGAAAGTACGGGTTCGTAATATCCGGCAGCAAGAGACCTATTAATCTAGATTTCTTTTTATACAAAGAACGTGCAACTTCATTAGGCTTGTAATTTAACTGCTTCACAGCAGCCTCAACCTTTCGACGTGTATCCTCGTGTACGTACCCAGTTTCATTAATAACTCTGGATACGGTTGCTACGGAAACCCCTGCAAAGCTGGCGACTTCTTTAATTGTTGTCATAGTGTAGGTTCAACTCCAATGTGTAACCGGTTACACATATAAAATATCACAGCATTAATTTTTTGACAAGCATTAATTATTTGCACGTTGAATCCTTTAGCTTTATAATTCTTATTGTAACTAATGAAGTTTCACCTTTATACACATTCTAAAGTGAGGAGCAATGCTCCCGGTTACACAATAAAATACGTATACATGGAGGCTTATCCCTGATGAATATTGAAGTTTGGTCTGATTATATGTGTCCGTTCTGTTATATTGGTAAACGCCGTTTGGAGCAAGTGTTACAGAAATTTCCACATCACGATGAGGTGCAATTGACATTTAAGAGTTTCGAATTGAACCCGGGTGCTGTGAGAGATAGTGGTAAAACGATCAATGAAGAACTAGCCGCTAAATATGGGGTCAGTCTGCAAGAGGCTCAGGCTATGAATGATCGAATGAACGAAAATGCACGCTCTGCGGGTCTTGAGTATAATATTCATGCCATGGTGCCGACGAACTCTCTTGATGCTCACCGCTTAACACTTTGGGCTCAAACACAAGGCAAAATGCTGGAGCTGAGCGAGCGCTTATTCCATGCTGTTTTCATCGAAGGCAAGCATACAGGGGATCATGAAGTGCTGGCAGCGCTGGCTACTGAAGTTGGTCTAGATCAAAAGGAAGCGGCTGCTATATTAGCCAGTGACCGTTTTACCGACGAAGTTAGAGCTGATGAAGCCGAAGGCGCTGAGTTGGGTGTTCAGGGTGTACCATTCTTTGTATTTGATCGAAAATTTGCCGTTTCTGGTGCCCAGCCGGAGGAAGTATTTCATGACGCACTTCAAAAAGCATGGGATGGACGCTCACCTTTCACTATGATAAGTGGCAGCTCGTCCAAACAGGATGCAGGTGGTGTATGTACGGATGAGGGTTGTGAACTTCCAGGCCGCGAGAGCTGAACAGTCCTTGAATGAACATTTCCAACTCCCTAAATAAATTTTAAAAAAGCGTGCCAGCCCCCTATTAAACCTGAGGCTGGCACGCTTCTTTATTTTATAACGATTTAATCATTCCGCCATCCACAAGGATGGTGCTCCCTGTCAAATAGGATGAAGCTGAAGACGCCAGAAAAGCAACAACTTTACCGAACTCTTCAGGCTCTCCATACCGCCCCAATGGAATGCCCTCTTCTGCTTGTTTTCGAACCTGATCCGTCGTTTGCTGGGTTTTCTCAGCTCGATGCTCGTCCAAGCTACGCACGCGATCGGTTGCAATTCTCCCCGGTGCTACAGTATGTACCAGAATATTATGAGGAGCCAATTCCAGAGACAATGTTTTCGCCAATCCAGCGACTCCAGTACGTAGCGTATTTGAAATGATTAGTCCCGGAATTGGCTGCTTAACTGAGGAAGAAGCAATATTTAATATCCTACCGCTTTGTTGTTTTTTCATATAGGGTAACACCTCACGGATCAACCGGATATGACTAAGTAAATTTTGTTCAAAGGCCTGCATCCACACTTCATCAGTAAAATCATCAAAGGTACCAGCAGGAGGCCCACCCGCATTGTTAACCAAAATATCAACGGTGCCAAACAAATCAGCTGTACGGCGGATGGCCTGGGAGATATCTTCTGGTTTTGTTACATCGCAAACTACATATTCAACGCGGCCACTCGCTGTTTCCAGTAATTCCGCCTGCGTCCGCTGAAGCTCTGCTTCGTTCCGTCCTGAAATGATGACATTCGCACCCTCGCGTGCCAGCTCCCGTGCGCTTGCCTTGCCGAGTCCTTTACTGGAACCTGCAACAAAGGCTGCTTTTCCCGTTAATCCTAAATCCATCTATAACACTCCCTTTTGTCAGTGTTCTCTATTTAATTGTACACATGACCAGCACATAATGCGAATAGCTTGGTAGTATCATGAAGGCTATCTATCCTCTCACCATTAAAAAGAATACGGAATCATTCATTGCAAGGTAAAACAAAAAGGCCTGACATTTAGTCAGGGGCCCTTTTTGTTTACAAAATATTTGTTACAGCACGTTATGATGTTGATGCAGGTGTTGTTGGCTGCTCGTATACAACAACGGACTGGCTCTCAGGCTCCCATTTAACATTTGTCCCCAAGGCCTCTCCGATTACCCTTACAGGTACCATTGTCGTCCCATCCACTATGGATGCTGGCTGCTCGATAGAATACGGCTGACCGTTAATATATGCTTTCGGACTGTTAACAAATAATTTGACGGACACGCCGTTACGGGTGACAGTAACAGCCTTTTCTTTCGGATCCCAGGAAACCTTTGCATCCAAAGCTTCGGAAGCTGTTCTAAACGGAACAAGTGTGGTCCCATTGCGGTTAATCGGTTTGGCGTCGTATTCTTCACCATTCACGAACAGCTTCATACCCGACGGCCGTCCGGCCTTCTTCGAGAATTCACCCAGCTTTTTGTAGCTGTCCAGATCGGACACATTAGCCAGTACCGCCTCCTCCTGCATGTAAACGGCATCTGTCACATTTCCGTTTTCAGCCAGTAGCTCAGCTGCCTCAGTCAGTGCTTTACCAGAATTCCGGATCAATTCAAGTTCAGCAACCTGCTCCGAAGTCAAACGGTCCGGGTATTTCGTAAGCAGCAGATTCGCAATAACCGCTCCTGCCGGCTTATCCTTCGTATTTTCTACCGCGTGAAGCAGACCCTTGTAACCGTTGCGTCCCTTGTGACCATTATGGTCTTTGGACCCCCCGTATGTATCATCCGTTACTGCAACAGGTTCAGTTTTTCTGATTTCTGCGTGTTTGTCTTTTTTACTGTTTTCATCCTTTTTACCGGATGCTTTGTCCTTTTGTTTTTTGGACTGATCATTGTCTGAGTCATGGGGATTGATTAGCTCTTCCCCGCTCTTTTCATTCCCGTCTTTAACAGACGTCTTTGCTTCCTGTTTGTTCCCCTGATCATTTCCGCGTCCCTGCTTGGCTTCAGCGGTTCCCGCTGCCAATCCCAAGACCAGTATACACGCTAGTAAAGCTGTCCAAGTGTTTTTCATGATGCGATTCCTCCTTATAGTAAACACCGGGCTCAATCGTCCCTAGATGTATTAACGGTTTCTCTAAGCTGATTTTTTATCTTTTTTTATTTAATGTGTGAGACACCACTATAGCTGCAGTCCAGATTACCAAAACCACTATAAAATTTTATTATACGCCTAACCTATTTACACAGTATAATGAGAAAATGCCCATGCATTTATAAGAAACAGCCTTTACATTCGCATAATAGAAAGAAGATGAAACAGACATGTTCGGCACCATTCTTTTGGACGTTGTTTTACCTATTTTTGTACTTATCGGTTTTGGTTGTATCATGCAATATTATTTTCGACTGGATTTGTATACCTTAGCTAAAATCAATTTTTATTATATCACCCCCGCAGTTGTGTTTACGGGTCTATATCACTCGGAAATTTCTTTAATGCTCATGGGTGAGGTTTCACTTTTTTATGCCTTGTACATAGCTATTCTGTACGTAATCAGTACTACCGTCGCCAGATCGCTGAAATACAGCCCTGGAATGCGTGGAGCTTTTACAAACAGTGTAATGCTAGATAATTCAGGAAATTATGGTCTACCAATCAATCAGTTGGTGTTCAAAGGTGATCCGCTAGCCATTTCCGTTCAGGCTCTGATTATGACCTTTCAAAGCTTTGTTACATTTACATACGGTACTTTTGTTGTACAGAACGGTAAGGCTAACACTCGAAAAATTTTAATTAATTTTTTGAAAATGCCTGTACCTTATGCACTTGCACTAGGTTTGCTCCTAAATCTGTTGCATAGTCCGTTGCCTAATTTACTGGCTGAACCTTTGAATTATATTAGTCAGTCGATGGTTGCCGTGGCTCTGCTTACTTTGGGAGCACAAATTGTGCAATATCCCTTTCGCTTGCGCCGTACAGCCGTGTACATCAGTATGGTACTACGCCTGATTGCTGGTCCAATAGTCGGTTTTATGCTTGTCTTGCTGCTGGGTCTTAAGGGGATTCCCGCTCAAGCCTTGCTCATTGCATCGGGTATGCCTACCGGAGTTAATACAAGTATTTTGGCGGAAGAATATAAAAATGAACCCGATTTTGCCGCACAAACAGTATTACTTTCAACGATTATGAATGTCATTACGATGACACTGTTAATTTCAGTATCCCGGCATCTTGTTTGAGGTGTATGATAATATAAAAAATGGATTAGAGACGCTTTTTGTCTAAGGACAGGAGCGTTTCTTTTTCGAAATAAAAGAACGTATGTTCTCGTTAATGTTTCATTTTTTTACTTAAAGTGGTGTGTTTGTTTTGTGCAGATTGTATGCGAGCAAGAGTTTTTTCTATTATGAATTTTTCATATAGTGAAATAATTATATTATTTAATTTGAATCTCTATTAGTTGCTGTTTTCACCTTGTCGTTGCTTTTTCCTAAAAAAAGAATGCGGGACAATAAGATCGTCAAAAATAAAGCCAGCTCACTCATTAGAGTGGCTGACTTAGGATTATCCTTATTAAGGTTTAGGGCTCAATTCCCCATTGCTTGCTTCCAGACAGATAAGCGGTTATTTTAGCGGAATCTTGTAAACTGTTTGCTGTAGGATTAAATGAATAATCATCGGTCTGTGTGTAACTGCTCCAGTCCTCTTTGGATATCCGGGTTTGCAAATCCACACTTTGACCAGGCTCTAAAGAACCCGCAGCCGATTTAAACCCAATTTCTGCATAAGAGTCTGCCCCTGGCTTCGCATTGGATAATGTTTTGAAGCTAGCAATCACATTCCCTGTACCGACGCTCGACCAATCCGTGAAGAAATTTTGTGTTTTCTCCCCGTTAATGGTGTAATAATAACGCAATGTCACATCTGCTAGGGAAATGGATGAGGTTCCCGTATTGGTTATTTTAAATTTGGAACTGATTGTATTACTTGTGGTGGATACATTCCCATTGAAGGTTTGCACCTTCAGAACGCCCTCGCCTGTTCCCGGCTCACTTGGCGTATCCCCTTTCACCGTAATCGTAAACAACACATCATTGCCTGTACTAAAATGGAAGTTTAGTGCTGTCTCTCCTTTAGGAAGTTTAGATAAATACTT
The DNA here is from genome assembly GCF_054602585.1 of Paenibacillus sp. SEL3. Taxonomy (NCBI): domain Bacteria; kingdom Bacillati; phylum Bacillota; class Bacilli; order Caryophanales; family Paenibacillaceae; genus Paenibacillus; species Paenibacillus sp. SEL3. Next base: position 6,409,489 of record NZ_CM137725.1, read on the forward strand.
GTTGGTAAGAACGACTGTTTCCTCACTAAGCGTATAATCTTCACCTTTGTTCAACACCACACTCCCCTGCTTGATCGCTTCTAGCGTATTGCCGTTAAGTGTTAGCTTGACAGTAATATCCGGATTGCTGTTATTCACTCCATAGGTTGCAGTCGTTGGTGTAATACTTGCTTGCCCGGTAGATGGCTGATCACCACCCACACGATCTGCCACCAGAATGCCGCGCCCATTCGTTCCCAGATAAGCACGTCCATAAACCCGTGGGTCCCCAATAATTTTGGTCACTCGAGCATATTGATGTTTGTCATCATTAATGCGCGCCCAGTTTGCACCAGCATCGTCCGATCGGTAAAATCCACGTGTACCATCCATTTTACCAACGATAAATACCGCTGCATTCGTGCGGTTCGGCGCTGCCTTACCAAAGCCTACAAAATCCGCTTCCTGCACATTAGAGAGCTTGGTGAACGTAGCGGCGGAATCCTTGGAATGCCATAAGCCATATGGACCTCCATCCTCGGAGCCTCCGGCGAACCACACATCTCCTTCTGCTCCTCGTACAGCATCAATATCAGCATTGCCTGCTGTCGGTAAGCCAGTTACCGCTGAAGGCGTAAAGGATACGCCACCATTGGTGCTCACATATATTTTCCCGGAGACAAATGCGTAATATTTATTAGGGTTCACTCGGTCAGAGACGATCTTTGCATTCGCTGGAATCCCTGTGCTTGCTGTCCATGAGTTGCCACCAGTTTTGGAGTAAAACACACCTTTGTCTGATGTACTCCACAGCAAGCCATTACCATCAGCCGCTACGGCGATACTGCCTCCTCCTGCTGTACCTGAAGGCTCGCTATTTGCTTTATACCAGTTGGCTCCGCCATCATTGGAAAAACCGATGGATTTGGCATTTGGATCTTTTTTGTAATCTGCTTTACCTACCCGGGCCATAAAGGAAGGGTTCAGTTCGGCATAATCAATGCTTTCGCTGCTTGTAAAGGTCGGATTATCCAGCATTTTAGCTGGAGCCTTGAATAAATCGTCATGTCTGAATCCAGAGACATCGCCTACTGCGCTCACCAAAGGCGCACCGGTTGGAGGGCTCACCAGGTCCAAAATCGCCGTTTCCTCTACCCCTTTAGCGGCTACTGAAATATCCAGCTTTCCGCCTTTATCCCAATTGGTTAGATTTTTAGAGCCATAAATCGTAGCTCCGGTGCCGTACAACATATGGTCTGAATTAAATGGATCTATCTCCAGATCACCGATCATCCACCCCAGCTTGGGCGATACTTCCGGTGGAGCCGGGTTGGCATTGAAAGTCAGCCAAGGCGCACCGCTTATATCCAGATTATATTTCAGCTTGCGAGACGGATAACCATCAAATTCCCAAATAGGACTCCAGGTTGCCCCACTGTCCGTGCTGCGGTAAATCGTTTCATCCGGCCACCAGGCATTCAACGTAGCAACCATAAGTGTACCTGGCTTCTGGGCATCCACCGTCAGTCCACCATATCCAAAATGATTGTCCGCGCTGCTGCTACCTATGGGGCTAATGTTAGTCCACTGCCCGCTGGCTGTATTTAATTTCCACAGTTCACCCTTTGATCCATCATATGGACCTGCTCCATCGCTATAAGAAATATACAGATTGCCGTCCGTTGATAACACACCGTGATGTGGCAAATAGCCCGTAGGCTGTCCCGCTATAGCAGACCAGGTTGTCCCGCCATCTGTACTGCGATAGACACTTTGCTTTTTATCTGCTACACCTACATAGATCGTCTGCGTTGCTTTACTCGAAGAGCCTGTTTTTTTGTCAAAGGTGATCCAGGCTAAACCGACAATGTCGCTGGTATATTCATTGGAAGGGTCCTGTACATACGTCCCTGGATTTGGGAAACTGCTCACCTTGCTCCAAGTTGCTCCAAAATCAGAGCTTTTCCATAGTCCATTACCACTTCGAGCTCCAAAGAACAAAATATTATTCCTATTTGGATCAATCGTCAGACGTTCCCCCATCGAGCGCCCCGGCATATTGCCCCCCACCTTAAAAGGAAGCTTGGTCGTCTGCCACGTATTGCCCCTGTCGGTGGAACGCATAATTTGCCCGTTTTGTTTATCCCATGAATTAGTATACGTACCTGTAGCTATATATACACGGTTTGGATCAACAGGATCAGTCGCTAGTGCATCGACACCATTTTTGTTCCAATCCTCCCAGCCCACAGAATCCGTCAGCGGAATCCAGCTCTCATTGGCAGCATTCCACCGGTAAGCCCCTCCAATATCTGTACGTGCATAGATCAGGTCTTTTTCCGTTTCATTAAAAATAATGCCAGGTACAAAACCACCACCTCCACCCGTAACGACACTTTTCCAACTGTAATCGTCACTTGAAGCAGCATGAGTCGGCGCTATCATTCCTGTCCAGGAAGCACCCGCTACCACAAGCGCCAAACAAGCAATCTTCAACCTGTTTTTTGCCTTAGTCAATGAATTCAACCTCCTTCTTCATAATCATTTGAATATACGAATTCGTTCCTATCGTTATCGTTGCTTCTCACAATTCTGACAAATGTTCTCTTAGACTCACCCCCATTCATCCCAATAAATATAGTGCAACACCCAATTTGTTAGCGCTTACACTGTTGTCATGCTCAATAGATTCGTCATCTTTTTTTCATTTCCTTGTACGAAAAATCAAGATCATGCGATATTATCTCCTGCTCCGCAGCTTATAGTATGAGGTTTAGACTTCCTTCAGAGTTAACACCTTTTATTTATTTCTATTATGAATTTTTCACATAGTGAATTAATTACTTTATTTTCATTCTTTATGGGTGTCAAAATACTTGGATTTACAACAAAAAAACCGCGCTATGCGCGGTTCCAGCTTCCGTTACTTCCGTTAATACTGGCTTTAGTCATAAACAAATGCATATTATTGCAAGTATTCAAGCGCCAGAGCTAAAAAAATATGCCCTGAGACGAGCAATGCCCGCTCATCAAAATCAAAGTGAGGATGGTGATGAGCAAAATGCGTTCGTTCATCCTCATTACGGGCACCTACATGAATGAAGGCTCCCGGTCGTTGCTCCAAATAATAGGCAAAATCCTCTGCTCCCATGACCGGCTTCAAATCCAAAAAAGCGTCTGCTCCATACAGTCTGCCGATGAGCTCGCGTACACGCTCCGTTTCGGCTTCGGCATTCACCAAAGAAGGATAGTCATTCAAATAGTCCATTTCGTATCCGGCATGATAAGCCTCAGTCAACCCCTTGACGATACTGCGAATTTCATTCTCGACTTCCTTACGCACTTCCTTATTAAACGTACGTACAGTCCCTTCAATTTTGGCCTTATCTGCAATCACATTAAAGGCAGTTCCAGCTTGAAATACCCCAATCGTTAACACTGCTGATTCAATAGGGTCCACCCTGCGACTAACCACCTGCTGCAACCCGTTCACAATTTGACTGCCGATAACAATAGAGTCTACCGTCTGGTGCGGTCGTGCGCCATGCCCGCCTTTACCGTTGATCTGGATCGTAAACGCGTCGACAGCCGCCATCGCAGGCCCACTCTTTAATCCAATTTTACCAAAAGGAATTTCAGACGCGAGGTGAATACCGTATACCGCCTCTACCCCTTCCAGACAGCCATCCTCAATCATAAACTTGGCTCCGCCAGGCGGTTTTTCTTCTGCATGTTGAAAAATAAACACAAGCTTTCCCTTCAGCGCCTCACGGTTATGGCTCAACACGCGTGCCACTCCAAGTAATGCAGCCGTGTGACCATCATGCCCGCAGGCATGCATAACACCCGGAACGGTCGATTTATAAGGCACTTCCTTTTCATCCTGAATAGGAAGTGCATCAAAATCAGCACGAAATGCAATCGTTCTACCTGGCTGACCGCCTTCTAAAAACCCGAGCACACCGTTTCCACCCACATTCGTTCTTACCTCAATACCAAAAGAGCGCAATTGATCGGCGATAAAAGCAGATGTATTCGTTTCTTCAAAAGAAAGCTCGGGATGCTGATGTAGATGTCTTCTCCACGCAATCAGCTCTTGTTCACCATCTTTTAATTCCTGAACCCATTTTTCTAGCATAATACCCTCTTTTCCTATTGAATTTATATGCTTCTATCCTTATCTTACCATGAACAGCCTGTAGAATGTAGCTCTCTTATCATAGAAGACTTGAATTTACAACAAAAAAGAGCCGATAGGATACTCTCCCCAACTCTTTTTCATTACTAACTTATCTATTTAGAATTTTTCAGGTATTGAAAAACTGACTAATGTTTCCTCTTACGGGATGTGTCTGTTCCCTGTACTCACCTTTCGTATAGCTTCCAATCACCTTACGCCAAAAGGATTGTGCCGGCCTATTCGTACTCATCTGGGTCACCTTCCAGCGTCCGTTAAAACGTCCAAACAGCTCATGAGCCGCCCAAGTCCCAACCCCATTATGCCGATAAGGACGAAGTACAAAGAACTCAGCCATGTAGTAGTCTGCTTCTCGATTGCTGGACATTCGGTCAACGAGTGCAAAGCCCACAGGAACATCCTGTCTCCAAATCAGAAAAGGCAACTTCTGTTCGCCGCTCGTCCAATATTGATACAAGTCTGGATAAGCCGGGAATGTCCCCTTCTCAGTGACATCAATTCGCAGATAGGCTGTAAAATCGTATAAATAAAATTGCATGAGCTGTACAATAATGTCCTTTTGCGACTCCGGTACACTCTTAATAGACAGCTTCAGTTCCGATTTGATATTATACCCCATACTTTCACCTCTCTTGGCGGTTCAATCCGTTCTTTAACTTCGAATTACATCCCATCCAGTGCTGTTCAAAATATGCTAAAATACATATATATTATGACCGGACGAGGTGGAACCCAATGAATATACAAAAGATCATCGACCGGCGCAAACTAGATGAAAAAATGCCGGGATTACCATGGTACGTGCAGCAATTTATGGATTATAAGCTGCCCGACCTGTCCCCTTCCACACTACTAGAATATGTGCGGGATTACGAAGCTTTCTTTTCATGGCTTCGCTCGGAAGGCTTGTCTGCCGGAGAAACGAATGCCCAAGTTACACTTGAAGAGTTGGAGACACTTCACATGGACAGTATTACAGGCTTTCGATTATTTCTGTCTACTAAGCTCGAAGGCTCCAACTCCCGTATAACCATTTCACGTAAGCTGTCGTCTCTGCGTTCGCTTTTTCATTATTTAAGTCAGATCGCTGAGGATGAAAATTTTTATCCATTGCTCAAACGCAACATTATGGCCAAGGTCGAAATCAAGCGTATACATAAACCCAAGGATACGGCGGCCAAGCTTAAAGGTAAAATACTGGAAGAGGAAGAATTGCTTGAATTCATCGGTTATATTTATGAAGGCTATGGTCAGGATTTGGCCGATAATAAGCAGGCGCTATACTCCTATGAACTAAATAAGGAACGGGATGCCTGCATCGCCAGCCTCATTTTGAACTCAGGCCTGCGCGTATCTGAAATCGTCAATCTGAATCTGGATGATTTAGACATAAACAATAAATTATTATATGTGTATCGCAAAGGCAATAACGACGAAACCTTTAAAACGCCGGTGTATTTCCGCGAGCAATCCAAAGATGATCTCGTACTTTATTTGTCCCTGAGACATACCCGTTACCGCGCTCCAAAAAAAGAAAAGGCTCTCTTTGTCACACGTCCTAACGGGAGTACAGAAGGCAAACGGATGACCAAAAGAGCGATTCAGGCAATGATCATAAAGTACGCCAAGCGTTTCGGTAAGCCTTACCTTACCGTGCATAAGCTTCGTCATTCCTTTGCTACTGATTATTATTTACAAAATGATATTTACAAAACAAAGGAACAACTGGGGCACGCTTCGACAGAAACAACAGAAGTGTATGCCCACCTGACTGACAAAACCATGTCCCAGGCGATCGAACGGCGGGTAGAGACTCTAAGCGACTCAGCCGATTGACGTCTCACCCCTGCTTATTCCTCATTCCTTCTATCTGCTTTTGAATCTGTTCGAGTAGCCAGCGGCCTGCGGGTCCGTTGGCCTCAGCAGGAAATATTTGTATCATTTCATCTGAGTAGTGATGTTGAGCCCAATCCATTTGATGCTCCCAAACCGCTACCCCCTGTACATTTGTCAGCTTATCGGTAAGCTGAGCATCCGATTGTTCCTTAACCATGACCAGCTTCGGATAATCCTCCTGCTTGAAGCCTTCCAGCAACACACAATCATAGGCCTGAAAATGCCGTATCAGACTGGTGACAGGCTGACTATTCTCCTCTAAAATAGCTGTTCTTCCAGCCGAAACAATAGCTACGCCTTCAGCACCCGCCTGTCGGTGCTTATACGTATCAGTACCCTCATGATCCATTTCAAATTCATGTCCATCATGCTTGATCACTGCTACGCGTAGACCTGACTTCTGCACATAACGAATTAACCCTCCGAGAAAGGTCGTTTTCCCCGTATTTTTGAATCCGACGATTTGACATACAAATGGATGTTTCGTATTCACGTTACCTGTCCACCTTGTAATACCAGTACGCGCACCTCTTCACCTTTGCGTAATCCTTCTGTTGTAGGAGGAATCACGATCAGACAGTCGCTGTCCTTAATGGTCACCATGACACTAGATTCATCTGCTCGCGCAGGAATCGCGTATACTTGTCCACCACGTATCTCCAAAGAGCTGCGTACAAAGCGTGTATAGTTGTTTACCTTCGTATAATCTGCGCCTAACTTCGCCGTCCAGGTTTGTAAATATGGATGTGCCGCAGATAACATCATTTGGATCGTCGGCCGTACAAACAGCTCACAGCCTACAAAGCACGCACCGGGGTTGCCTGAAAGCGCAAATAACAGCTTGCCGTCAATCACTGCGGCTGTGGTCACACTTCCTGGACGCATCGTAACTTTGTTGAACAGCATATTCACATCTTCCTGTCGTACCAGGTCACCCATAATATCAAAATCCCCCACCGATACTCCTCCACTCGTGACCACGATATCATAGGCAGCTATGGCTTTACGTACAGAGATACGGGCAAGACTCAAATCATCATGAATGGCTTGTAAAATGAACGGCTCTCCTCCTGCCTCTCTGATTTGAGAAGCCAGCATATATGTATTACTGTTTCGAATTTTTCCCGGTTGTAACGGCTCATCCACTGCGAGCAATTCTGACCCTGTGGAAAAGACAGCCACCCTTGGCTTCCTGTAAACAGGCACCCGATGTACACCAAAAGTAGCCAGTACTGAGACATGCCCCGCTCCCACGCAAGTTCCCTTACTGAGCAAAAGCTGACCTTCCTTAATCTCATGACCAATTTGTGTCACATTTTTGCCAACTTCCATACGCTTCTTCAAGCCAACATATGTCTGTCCATTTTCCTCACGCAGCTGTGTCGCCTCCAGCATAACCACCGTGTCCGCTCCTTCAGGTAGTTGTGCTCCTGTCATGATGCGGGCTGCCATTCCCGTCTCCACCCGCTTGTCCGATACAGTGCCACAAGGAATTTCATCAATCACGTGTAGCCAGATTTCCTGACCGGTCGAACAGACTTCAGTGTCCGAGGCAAGGATCGCATAGCCGTCCATACCAGAACGACGAAAGCGGGGATACGGATGTGGCGCAGTCAAATCCATCGCCAGATAGCGACCATGTGCTTGCTCAAGCCCTACGTCCTCCCTTTCACCCTGTTTAACATGACTAGCTATCCTGCTTTGTGCCTCTTCCACCTGAACTGCTTTACGCTGGAATTTTTCTGCGTTTAATGATGTATGATTCATATTTTCACTCCGTTCTTCTTAAATGCCCTCTTTCTGTTATAACGCTAAAACCGTTATCTGGCAAATCCAAACGGTATTTATTGAATTGCTCCAAGTCTTTATCCGCCAAAAAACAGCCTGGATATCATATCGCGGCTGTTTTTGGTAGATTTCAGTTTTTAATTTTGCGTATCATCCGGTCATTTCTCTATTTTATTAGTTTATATTAATTTTTCCGAAATAGATTGAATCTATTGAAACCTCATATAACGAGGACATTTGCTGTGCTCGAGCTATTGTTAAATCGGATGAATCTTCCTCTATATGTTTTAATTCATTCATTGACATACCAAGTATATTGCAAGCTATTAACTCACTATATCCTGAAGCGAGTCGTGCCATCTTTATTGTATAAAAGCTAGTGCAAGTTACATTTTCATTTTTATCTGCAACCATCCAATCAACTCCACAATATAATTGATAAAAAAGTAATTTACCTGTATACTCTGAACGAAACACTTTTCCCCTGTTAGGAGCAAGTAAGGTGCAAAAACTTACTCGGGGGAAATGCCTTTTGAAAGAGGAACTCAAATCTCATGGACGCACTCAATCATGGCTCGCCCGACGAACTGGATATTCGCGGCAACAAATATCCAACTGGATCGCGGGACGTGACAAAATGTCATTCGAGGCGGCAGTCCTCATTTCTAGGATATTGGAGTGTAAAGCTGAGGACTTATATGAGTGGGAACTTGCCTGACAAACAGGCATTTCCTTCGGGGCATTTGTACATGCCGGCATTTACAATATATATCCCGCTTTCACCCTCCTTTTCTTATATGTAGATTGTTTTCACCTTTATTTAAAAGATTGTTATTTTTTTCATAATCAATTTTATCACATGGAAAATGATTAAAAACGGGAAATATGTCGAATTAAATCGAACCCGTCCGGCTTATCCTAGTCTAACTGATTATTGACTTATTCATTTAAATCTGGTAACAAAAATGACCCCTGAATTTTCATGGGTCATTTCCACAATTTTTTAAACGCTTTAAGTTTATTATGAGACATCGAGCAAGTGAAGTCAGATCCTTCGAATCGTACCAGCCCTCCAAATGCGTTAGACTCAATTTCACAAACCAAGTCGAGATTTATCAGGGTATCTTTATAAGCTGGATATAGATACGGAAAAGCTTCCCTGCAAGCCTGTGCGGTTAGCCCGATTGTATAAGAACGATCTCCAGAGTTGAAACGAGGGACATAATAATTTTTTTTAGGTTCCCACATATCCACACTATGCATATTCATTATCTTAAAAAAACCGCTCACTGCTGCCTTACCCACTACCTTAATTTCCGATCCGAAAATATAACGAATTTCTCTATCGGCATTCATTGCATCTGCATATATTTGTTTCCACCGAGATAAATTTGCTGAATTTATACTTTCCTTAATATCATGATTTTTAAAAACAACCTGCCCCCCTCCATAATCTCCCGTAATGATCTTGTCCACTTGTGTGATGTTAACCAAATTAGATCCGTCCAAATTGCAAAAAGTGGGTAAGCCTACGGAACATTCATGGAGGGTGGTGGGAACTGTAAATCTTCCATGAGAAGTATGAAAAAGCGGAATGTGATAATTGCTTTTAGGCTTCCACAATTCAATCGCAACTAGGTGATTCTCACAAAAAAAAGAGCAATCTCCAAGTGAATTGTCATCAAGCAATGGAGTGGCTAGGATTCGCTTTCCCTCTTCCATTAAATTCAGTTCTTTTCTGTTTTCTTCAGCTCAGCTGGTACAGGTTTAGCGCCAAAAATTGTTTTTTCTTTTTTCGTAGACTCGTTAGCGTATTTACCAAGGCTTATACTTAAAGCTCTCGCCAATTTCTTATCCATTTTCGCTCACCTCCTTTCCATAAAGGAAGAATACTGAATGCTTGTATAATTAAAGCTAAACATATTATGTGAGATTGTATAAAAAAATTTAATATGCAAACCAAAATACATATCGTTTTATAATATTTGTGATGTTTGGTCTTATTAATATAGATAAAATGATTGGGAGCATATAGTACAATCACTAATAATGAACAAGCGTTAATTATCAAAATCGTTGCTAAACTTAAAGAGACAAAAGGTATAGTTACACATATGGCCGTTGTAAAGAAGACACAAAGTGTAAGGTTGCTGAAGTGTACCCCTCCTGAAAATCTCCTTACAAACATGATCGTAGCCAGAGCTAGTAATGCCCCCCAAAAATGTCCTGTTATCCATCCTATAACTGCGACCATGAGCACTGCTGAAATTTCGGTAATTTTTATACCAATCGCATACTCCATCACTTCAACACTTGTGGGTCCATCAGGATCAGCTTTCTTTATTTCTGATGCGATGTGCCTCGATAGCGTTTCTAGCATCCTCGTAATCTCCTTTCTCTGATAAGAAGTACGATATTCCAAAAGTTAGTAATGAGATGGAAAGTAATCCTATCGTATTGGAGTTATAGAGCATATACAAAGTAACAAAAATAGTGACAAATGATATTAGGGACCCTATAATGAACATTTTATTTAGAGATGCTAGGTAATTTTCACCTTTCAAAAAATCATGTGGGGGTTGAATGATAAATGAGAATCCAAAGTTATATTTACCCATCACAAAAGAAATAAAGTACGCAGTAAGGATGGAAGACAACTGTATAACGTATATAGAAGAGCCAGCTGTATCACTTATAACACCTGGCTGTGCTACTCCGAAAAAGTTTGCAAATATATATACAAATAGCTGTAGGTTAATGTAAGCTGTAAGACCGGAACCAGCAGAAAAAGCCGCAAGATATGTTTTGATCCCTAAACCAAATCTTAAAAAGAGAACCATTAACAAATACTGAAGCGGAAAATCTAATTTAGGCATGCCTATTACTTCTCTCATGAGAAAGGAAAACAAAGTTATGCCAATTGCATAGAGAAGTATTTTTCTTCGATTTTCCCACACGGGGAGCATATAAATCTTCAAGACCAAAGTAACTGCCGCTAAAGCATCGAAAAAACCAAGTAAAATATATAAAAAAGCAGATAACACAGTTACACCATCCTCCTATTTCGCCTGATGTAATTGTATATTTTACTAATAGATGTGGCAATGAAATAATCTAGTAAATTGGATTTTTTTGTATAAATATGAGTTGGAATTTTCTTCCCCTGGCTTTCTTCTTCAAACTCGACACCCATTTATACTAACAAAAAAAGTCACCCCAAGTGAGCGACGTTGCTTTTGCTAATGTATTATGTTGGTTTTTTTTCGATATCAAGGTTATAATCTACTTAATTTGGGGTGGAGGGATTATAGTGGCTTTAAGTGACAATTTTAAAAAATTACGTATAAAATATCATTTGACTCAACAAGAACTTGCTGAGATCGCTGGGGTTACCAATAAAGCAATTTCAGCTTGGGAGAGCGGACTTTCTGAACCACGGATGGGTGCTATAGAAAAGATAGCTCGTCATTTCCATATCAAAAAAAGCAACATTATTGAAGACGATGGTATTGAACACATAAGCTCTGATCAAGTGTAGGTCAAAATAGACGGCAATAAAATCGAAGCAAAGGAGCACCGTTCAATTCACTTTAGGTTATATCAAACTACAAAAAAGGAACTGTGCAACAGCTCCACAGTTCCGCAAACAACTTTAGAAGAAAATAAAATTTTACCCATTATCGTCGACTTCGTCGGCTGATTTTACCTGAACCGCTACGTGTTTTGGGCTTACTATAAGATTTACGCGGCGAATCAAATATGCTGGAACCGCCGCTGTCGCTCCGGTCACGTGAAATCGAGCCTCTGCTCGGTGAACTGCTGGACCCTCTGTCGAACAAACTTCCGCTTGACCCAACGCTAGAATCCGAGTTCTTCCCTCTACGGGTAACCGAACCTTTCCGCTCCACCGTAATCGGCGGAATCGCCTTTTTCTCCTGCACTGTAGGAGCACGATATTGGCCCTGAGAAGGTCGGTATACATCTCTGCTGGAGTAGCCCCGATAGGAGCCTGAACCACGTAAGGAATCAAACAGAGCATCCAGCACAGTTGCGGTTAAGTATCCTTTTAAAAAGCTTGAACTGTAATTTTGTTCTACATACTTTTTACTGTCAATTTCAATGAGTGTATCTTCCTTCTTAGCTGGATCTTGCTGCAAATGGTACCACTCATCGCTATATACCAGAAACATCCGCTCATTGCTCTGCGGTGACATTTGTTCCGGTGTACGCTGTTCTTTCAATTCCTCCGCTACTTCCGGGACTGTCTTGCCAGCTGCCCGGTATACATACGAGGTTGAATTTCCGCTGCCACTAACCGATTCCAGCGGATACGTATCCTTTACACTTGGCGCGCCGCAACCGCTTAACACGGATACGAACAAGCTCAGCGCCACAAAGACCTTTAATGCATACTGCCAGGTGCGTTTGCTCATGTGTAACCCTCTCCTAGCTTGCCCGAATAACCTTGACGTCTCCGGTAATCACTTCTTCTCCTTCATAAAGCATAAAGCGACCGTCCTGCCACTCTACCCGCAACAAATGGTAATTATCAGACTGGTACTGCCAAACATGCTGCTCTCCACCCTGTCGGAAAGGAGCACGGCCCATGACGGTAACTTGCCCAGAATATTGCTCCTCCAAATGATACGTTGTATCATCCAGCTCTAAAATGGTCGGCACTTCCTCAGGGTTGTCAAGTCTGCCGTCGATGGCCTGATATAGTCCGAATTGCAGTGTTTCCCGTTCCTCTATATGAAGATAACTGATTTGATTACCATCCTGAAGTGTCAAAACAACGGCATTCCGGGCACGATTATGTACACGACCTACCACTTCATAGGTGACAAGCGAAACTTCACAGATATCACCTGGATTTAAGTGAAGCATGCTTTTCTCTGCTTTTGGCGGCTCCGGCTTAGCAAATAGATTTGAAATTCGTTTCCAAACACCCATGGTTATATTCCTGCCTTTCTTAGCCTAGAAGCATGCTGTAATGATCAAGGCGCCAACCAGATGCAGCGCTCCTGAAAACAGGCCGAAACCAATTTTACCTTCCTGTGTACCTTTATCCAGATCAAACTGGGCCCAGTACCGCAACAGCAGACGTACAATAACTTCCAAAACAAGCAGGATGACAAAAGCGATCACAGAATACACAAGCGCTTCGAGCAAATTATTAGCTGTAGCGATAGAGCCTGACAAAATATAGCCTTGTGCAACCAGCTTCATAATCATTCGTACCGTTACGGCCATATTTCCAGCTTTCACTTCGGCAAAATCCTTATACTTCGTGAATAAAGAGTCGACATACATTAATGCGAAGATCAAAATAGCTCCCGCACCAGTCCATACAAGCATTGCTTTCATCGTTTCTAAAAAATGCATTTCATACCATCCTCCACATCTTCTTGACCTTCATATAATGTTTTACGCCTGCGGGCAGGGAAAAGCGAAGGAGAAAACGTTTCTCCTTCGCTTCCTGAGCAATCAAACTTGGCGGCACTGCTTAAATGTTCTTATTTATTTTCGTATTGCTTCAACAAAGCGGCAAGCTCATCGTCCACGGCGCTTTTCTTATCCAGCTCTTTGAACTCCTCATCCAACGATTTTTCCTTAGAAGACATTTCGTTGCTCGCTTCGGCACGTGCTTCTGCTTGCAGCATTTTTTCCTCCATACGCTTCAATCCGGCAGTTGCCGTATCAGAGCTAAAACCGTTCATAGCTTTGTTAATTTCAGTTTGCGCTTTAGCTGCGTTATAACGGGCAACCAGTGTCTCGCGCTTGTTTTTCATTTCTGTCAGCTGTCTGCGCATTTCATCCAGCTTGCCACGCAGGTTATCGGCTGCAGCTTTGTTCTGTTCGTAACCAGCTTTGAACTCGTTCATTTTTTGTTCAGCAGATTTCTTTTCTTCCAGCGCGCGACGGGCCAGATCTACATTTTGTGCTTTTGCAGCGGTATGTGCCTGTTCTTCGCGTTTCTTTACCAAAGCAGCCTGTTCTTCGTATTGCTGTTTGAATCTCTTTTCAATAGCAATTTGAGCGGCTACCGCTTTCTCTGCATCTTCCAGGTCCTCTTGCATATCACGAATGTATTGGTCCGTCATTTTAACTGGATCTTCTGCCTTGTCAATAATGGCGTTAATGTTGGACATCGTAAGATCTCTTAATCGTTTGAAAATAGACATGTGAAGTTCCTCCTAGAGTTGAATGCTTAAATTTTAAGCTCTGTACACATGTTTACGCAAGCTTTGCAAAGAGGGTTTCAAAAATTATCTAAAAGCCGCGCAAGTAAGGCTCTGGGATGTCGGCCTGTACTTTTAGCTCCCGCGATGCATGCAACGCCCAATAGGGATCACGCAGCATGGCGCGGCCTATTGCTACCAGATCAGCTTCTTTTTGCTGAACAACCCGACGGGCGTCCTCATAATCATCCAGTAATCCAACAGCAATTACAGGTACATTCAGCTTTTCACGGACGGTATGAGCTAAATCCACCTGATAGCCAGCACGCGCAGACGGCCCTCCGCCAGAACCAATTGGACCCTCGCCACCAGAAGAGATATGGAAAATGTCCACACCTGCATCACGATATCGTTCCCCTACACCTGTTATGTATTCCACATTATATCCATCCTCGACGTATTCTTTGGCAGATATCCGCATAAGCACAGGCATATCAGCAGGAAGAACCTCTTTAACAGCATGTATGACCTCAACACCGAACAGTGACAGATCCTGGCCATATTCATCTTCTCTCGTATTTGTTAAAGGCGAATGAAATTGATGGATCAGATAGCCGTGAGCGCCATGTATCTCAACCGTATCAAAACCGGCTTCCACCGCGCGGCGCGCGCCTTCTTTGTATGCCTGAACCAGTTCCCTGACTTCTGCTGTCTTTAAGGGGTGCGGCTTTTTAAGGCGTTCGCTAAAAGGAATCGAAGAAGGACCCACAGGTTGCTCAGCATCTTCGGCCTTGCGTCCAGCGTGGCCTAGTTGAATGCCAATTTTGGCGCCATACTTGTGAACTTCCTCTACAATCTTACGATATGCAGGAATATGTTCGTCACTCCAAATACCTAAATCACGATCCGTAATACGTCCATCAGGATGAACCGCTGTCATTTCCACAATAATAAGTCCAGTACCTCCTACTGCTCGGCTCACATAATGGACATGATGCCAATCCGTCGGATTTCCATCCTCGGCCTCCACACTGAATTGGCACATCGGGGGCATAACAATTCGATTTTTTAAAGAAAGCCCCTTTAATTGATAAGGAGTAAACAAGTCGGTCACTTTTATCCTTCCTTCCTTCAATTCCATGTCTGTATAATTATGAATTGCAACCCCATTATACACCAGCTGTCACGGGATACCGAATCCGTTGTAAGGCTAAAACTTGCGAAAATGCTCTTGTTTTCGGTCATGTTTAAGAGAATATGTACGTTTAGCTCCATCATCTTCATTGATAATCATTTCATCGCGAACTTCTTTCCAGACGTTTATGAGCCTAACTTGGTAACCAGCATATTTTTAATAGGACAGGTACATAATAGTCGAGAGCACCACTAGGTACCACTGCACGAAAAGGGGGGATACATATGCCGTACAGGGGAGTGTTGCCATGCTTGGCACTGTTACTAGCATTTTCAAGTTTACCCGTTCACGCGGATGCGCCTCCCAAGATCGGAACGCCCCATCCCAAGGAAGCAGCTGTTGCTTCTTCTGTACATCTGAGTACAGATCGAGCTACTCCTACATTAGCAATGTTGCGTAAAAAACATGCGGACATTTTTAAAATGTGCGGCCCACACACCCGCCAAATTGCCTTAACCTTTGATGATGTGCCCGATTCTAGGTATACGCCGCAGGTTTTGGACGTATTACACGCCAACGGCATCAAAGCCACCTTTTTCATCGTCGGTCACCGTGCGGAAAAGCATCCGGGGATTATACGTCGTATTATCCGTGAAGGCCATGCTATAGGAAATCATTCCTATACTCATCCGGATTTTAGGAAGGCTACACCAGAACGCTTTCGCAACCAGATTACAAAAACAGAACGTATTTTACAAGCCAGCGCAGGTTTTCGCCCCAAGTTGATTCGTCCACCCTACGGTGAAATTACAGAGCCTCAAATAAAGTGGGCACGTCGTCATGGCTACATGATTGTCAACTGGAATGTAGACTCTCTCGACTGGAAGGGACTAAGTAAAACACAAATTCAGCGAAATGTGATTCCAGCTACAGGGCCTGGCTCTATTATTTTAATGCACGCTGGTGGAGGTCAAAGTTCCAACTTGCAAGGCACTATCCAAGCTTTGCCGGGTCTAATTCACTCTCTAAAAGCTAAGGGCTACAAATTTGTGACAGTCCCCCGGCTACTCCACACATCGGAACGAAAATAACAGTATGTTTATAATTGAGGTCC
Organism: Paenibacillus sp. SEL3; assembly: GCF_054602585.1. Lineage (NCBI taxonomy): Bacteria > Bacillati > Bacillota > Bacilli > Caryophanales > Paenibacillaceae > Paenibacillus > Paenibacillus sp. SEL3. The sequence continues at coordinate 6,425,781 of NZ_CM137725.1, forward strand.
AAGCTAAAGCAACGTAAAAAGGCTGTCTTACCAGCAGAAGTATTCTGCTCGTCAAGACAGCCTTTTTACGGATAGGACCTGATAAGAGTCCGACCTAGATATATACGGATATAGGCGTTATGTTTACATAATATATATTATGTTTAATTAAACTGTATATACGTACAATGCTATTTATCAATAACGTACAGCTTCACATTTTGAAATCCAAAGTCGTTCACAAATGATTTGTTGCCTGGAATAAAGATATCAATCCGCTTTCCTGTAATGGCGCTGCCCTGATCGCGAGCGACAGCTACAAAAGAATGATCCGGCAAACCTGGATGGGAGTAGCCTGTAACCAGTACTTTCGTGCCCATCGGAATGACGTTAGGATCTACCGCAATTGTACCTAGTTTAAGCGGATTGCCGTAGTAGTCCACTGCGCCCCATTTACCATTCTCATCGGCTGCGGCAGAATACGCTGAAGCCTTAACGTCAACTATTTTGCTATAGTTGAATGTTTTACCCCAAGCTTCAATCGTTGGCGCCTCATTCGCTGCTGCTTTCTCCGTAAGAAGCTGCGGCTTCGATTCCGAAGCTGCCTTTACACTTTTTTCGCCAGGCACCTTAATTTGCAGACCTGCATATATATTGCTGGAGGCAATGTTTGGGTTAGCCTTTGTTAGCTCGTCTACCGATACTCCATAACGTTGAGCAAGCAAAAAGAAGGTATCGCCCTCTTTGGCAGTGTGAAGCGAGGCAGCATCCGCTATTCCAGCTGTCTGTGCCAACCCTGCAATAGCTGCGGCAAGCACCGCAATTTTCATCGTTTTACCAATATGTTTTAAATGTTTCAAAGATATGTACCTCCTCTTTTATGCCTGCGAAGTTAGCTGTCGGATTCGGACTCAGGAGAAGCCCTATGCTTGTGCAATTCACCCCTAGGCATATTCCTCATCGTCTTATGACGTATCGGAATGGCTGCCGTTGTTACGTCCCCCGCACTTCCCATAGTTTGGGCCAGCATTTCAGCGCTTGTCTAACCGCATGCTGTCCCGGTAAGTTTTGGCTTACTGCATAATATCACAATTTTGTAACCTTATCCGCATGAAAATGTTGGGAACCCTGAACATCATACTACACTCGTTACAATTTTGTCATTAAGAAATCGATATTTGTTACGAAAGTATGGGGAAATGGTGACAAAATAAGAAAAGCCCTCCGTCAACGGAGAGCTTTTTTATGATTAGACCAGCACTTTCTTACAATACTTTGGCAAGAAAATCACGAGTGCGATCATGGCTTGGAGTGCCAAATACCTGGTCTGGTGCACCCTGCTCCACAATTTGACCGTTATCCATAAAGATAATTCGATCGCCTACCTCGCGGGCAAAGCCCATTTCATGCGTTACAATTACCATTGTCATACCGCCTTCGGCGAGCTTCTTCATTACATCCAGAACCTCTCCAACCATTTCAGGGTCCAATGCAGAAGTCGGCTCATCGAACAGCATTACGTGCGGCTGCATGGCCAAAGCACGCGCAATCGCAATACGTTGCTTCTGACCACCGGATAGCTGGTTCGGATAGGTATTCTTCTTATCCTCGAGCCCCACGGTACGCAGGAGTTCTAATGCAATTTTTTCCGCTTCCTTACCTGACTGTTTTCTAACCTGCGTCGGTGCAAGCGTCAGGTTCTGCAACACTGTTTTGTGTGGGAACAGATTAAAATGCTGGAACACCATCCCCATTTTTTCCCGGGTTACATTAATATTATGACCACGAGCTGTAATCGGCTCGCCCTCAAATAAAATCTCCCCATCCGTCGGCTGTTCTAACAGATTCATACAACGCAAAAACGTACTCTTCCCCGAACCGCTGGGACCGATGATAACGACAACTTCTCCTTTGGCGATATCTATATCAATGCCTTTTAAAATCTCATTCTTGCCGAACGATTTACGCAATTGTTTAACGGTGATCACTGGCTCTCAACTTCCTTTCCCATAAACCAAGCAGCTTAGACAAGCTGAATGTCATTACAAAATAAATAGCGGCTGTGATTATGAACGGACTTAATCCTTCGTAGGTAATATTCTTAATGACCTGGGCTTGATACATAATATCCACCATACCAATAGTCGAAATAATGGAGGATTCTTTAATAATTGTAATAAACTCATTACCTATAGCAGGCAAAATAGATTTAAACGCTTGTGGCAAAATGACGTGACGCATAGCTTTGCCTCGTCCCATACCCAATGAGCGTGCGGCCTCCATCTGTCCACGGTCTACTGCCTGGATACCTGCACGGAAAATTTCAGCCAGATATGCCGAGCTATTCAGAGACAATGTGATTATACCGGACTGGAGTGGAGTAAAATTGACACCCAGCGTCAAAGCAATCCCGTAGTGAATGATCATGAGCTGCACCAGCATAGGTGTGCCACGCAGGATCTCCACATATGTGGTACCTAACCACTCAATGATGCGTATACCACTCATCCGCAACAAGGATACGATCAGACCAATGATAAATCCAAACAGTACTCCGAGTGCAGACAGCAACAGAGTGTAACCAATACCCGTAGCGTAAAGACTGCGGTATTTCCAAAAAATATCTACGATGTTATTAGAAGAAACCTGTCGATCTGCCGAGAGTGCACTCGCTTCTGTAGAAAACTTTTCAATCGACCCGTCCGCTTTCAGGCGAGCCAACGTTTTATTTACAGAGGCAAGCAATTCTGCGTTCCCCTTGCGTATACCTACAGCAGTTTCTGCTCCGGCATCCTCAGGTATCGCTTTGGCAAGTGTTACGGTCCCATCTAACGTGTACCCTTTAGCAACCGTATCTTCGATCACAACAGCGTTGATACGCTGGGTCCGCAGCTGGAGTACCAGATCGGATATTTTGTCCAGTGAGGTTACAGAGGCATTGGGTACTTTTTGAGCAATTTCTTCCTGAATACTCCCCTTTTGCGCGCCAATCTTCTCGCCTTTCAAAGCAGCCATCGTAGGATATTTGTCTTTATCCTCTGGGCGTACCATAATGACTTGCTTGGAGCGATAATATACATCTGAAAAATCAATGCTTTTTCTACGCTCATCCGTCGGTGTCATACCGGACAGTACCAAGTCTACGCGACCACTTTGCAGAGCAGGTAGCAAAGAGTCAAAACTCATGTCCTCAGGGACCATCTCCGCACCCAAATCTTTGGCGATTTCCTTCGCGATTTCCACATCGAAGCCAACAATAGTATCCTTACCGTTAATAACTTTATGAAACTCATACGGCGGAAAGTCGGCACTCATGCCCACTACAAGTTTTTTCTGTGGCTTTGCTTCCGTTCCGTATGCATTGAGCATGGGAAGACCCGTCAACAGCAAGATAACCGCCGTCAAAACCAGGGCGGTAAAACGATATGCCTTTTTCAATCTTTTTTTCTCTCCTTAAATTCTTTATAATAAATAAGATTGTGTCATTATAAATGAATATGCATGATTATGCAATGAATGTTATAGTACAATTTCAGCATACCTAGCGCAGTACCTACATTACAGCTTATATAAAGGAGTTTTCAGCATGAATTTTAAACAGACCATTCAAAAGACAATTGAGCAGCATGCCCCACGCTTTAAGGACATTTCGTTATATATTGGGGCAAATCCTGAACTTGGAAACGAGGAATTTCTGGCCGCTGCCCGTTTAAAAGAAGAACTCATTTTTCACGGTTTTGAGGTCCAGGCACCCGTATTGGGCATAGAAACAGCCTTTATTGCAACTTACAAAGCTGAAAAATCCGGGCCGGTTGTCGCTTTTCTGGCAGAATATGACGCTCTGAAAGGTTTAGGACACGCCTGTGGGCACCATCTGATATGCATGATGAGTACCGGTGCTGCCGTTGGCCTCAAGTCGATCATCAACGAAACTGGTGGAGAAGTACGGGTATACGGCACACCTGCCGAAGAAACTCGTGGTGCTAAGGTCCCTATGGCCGCTGCCGGTTTGTTTGATGATTGCGACATAGCACTTATGACGCATCCTTATGATCGTTACGAAAAATCAGGCAAATCGCTGGCGATTGATGCTGTACAATTCGAATTTTTTGGTCAATCCGCTCACGCGGCTGCCAGCCCGCACGAAGGCATTAACGCGCTGGACGCTGTGATTCAAACGTTCAATGGCATCAATGCGTTCCGTCAACAAGTAAAAAGCACAGTGCGTATCCATGGGATCATTAATCAGGGTGGCCAAGCAGCCAATATTATTCCTGATTACGCCTCAGCGCAATTTTATGTAAGGGCCGCTACACGTCAAGAACTGAACCCGCTGACTCGCCGTGTTATTCAAATTGCTGAAGGAGCTGCTTTACAGGCCGGGTGTCGTTTGGAGACCTCCAATTATGAGACTTCTTATGATGAAATGGTCACGAACCGTGTACTTTCCGATGCGTTTACCGCAAATTTGGTACAGGCTGGCATTTCGCAAGAAGATATAACGGAAGGCGAAGATCATGGCTCTATGGATATCGGAAATGTATCGCTTCATTGCCCTGCTATCCATCCTTACATTCAAGTTATTGACGAGAAGCATGCCTTGCATACACCAGAATTCCGCGATTTGGCGATGCAGGACCGAGCCATGGAAGGAATGCTGCTGGCTGCGAGAACTTTGGCATGGACTGCTTGCGATGTAATCACGAATCCTGAACTGCTAGCCCAGATAAAAAAAGAATTCGCTCTGCTGAATAACGAATGCTAAATCTTAATTCCGTGTTATTTCAGAAAGGAGTAGCCAGCCATCATGGATAGTATGAGTAGCTTTTGGACGTTGTTTATTGTGATAGACCTCATCATTTTTTGGTTTATATTCCGTGCAATACGCAGGAACCGGGGAAACAGAAAAACACGGCGCCGGAATGCTTTTTTCCTCAGCTCCCCTTCTCCTTCTTCCCTTTCGCAGGAGCGTCATCCAGAGATTACGGAGCTGATGCAGCTATTGGAGCAATCCATTCCCGTCTCCTATGCTCATAGCGTAAGGAATCGTGTAATGGAAGCCCACCCAGAGATTACGGAGCAAGAATATGATTGGCGTTGGCATGAGCTAAAACGATATTTTATGCTATGCGCGATTATGAATCGTGTGCCTATGTTCAGTAGTGATGTGGATGAATTATGGCACGAAATGTTGATGTTTACCCGCGAATATCAGCAATTCTCGGAAGCTTTTTTTGGTCGTATGCTTCACCATGCGCCCCATTCTGGCGGCTCTCAGCCGATGCCGGAGGAGCGTGCGTGGTTTGATTGGTTGTATGTGGAATGCTTTGGCTGGAACCGCTATAGCGCCAGTTTGTGGGGGACTTTTTTTAATCATCCATTACCGAACGACGAGCTTTCACACTATTACAAACTCACAACTTCGGCGCAGCCAGCAGGTAACCGTTGGAATACTCAGGAGAATATAGCCATTTCACAGCAAGCCCAACAAACGGTTCATAAGATTGTACAACATCTGCGCGAGCGGGTGAATAAAGCGGTGGATGATCCTGAGGGTAAGCAATTGCCTAAGGTCAACTATTTACAGGTCGACTATCTGTTATTAGCTGTTGTATGGTATTCATGGTATCAACCTGAACAATTTGCCATACACATGCACCCGGATGCTACAGGCAATGCCGGGTTAGCTAGCTCATCTGGTTGTAGCTCGGCAAGCGGCTGCTCGAACTGGGATACGCATCACTCGCATCATCATTCCTCCCATGACAGTTCTCATCATGGAGGCTCTTCTCACCATGATTCAGGCGATTCTGGTAGCCATTCTTCGTGTAGCAGCGGCTCTTCATGTGGAAGCAGCTGTGGTGGCGGGGGCGACTGATCATAGCAAAAAAGGGAATTCCTCAGCCAAACACTGGCTAAAGGGATTCCCTTTTTCATTAATATGAATATGGTGTTCCTACTCCGTTCAGTCCGTCTTTGTGAGCAAATGGTAAATATCCATATACGCTTCGGCTGAAACATCCCAACTATATTCTCCTGCGAAAGCCGTCTGTGTAAGCTTCGACCAATGCTCAGATTGGCGATAAAAATGAACAGCACGACGAATGGTGTTCAGCATATCATGTGCATTGTAGTTCGTGAAGCTAAATCCATTTCCTTCCCCTGTAGACTCATTGTAAGCCTGCACGGTATCGTTAAGGCCCCCAGTTTCTCGCACAATAGGGATACTTCCATAACGAAGCGCTAGCAGTTGGCTGATCCCGCAAGGCTCAAACCTTGATGGCATAAGATACATATCGCTTGCCGCATATATTTTTCGTGACAGAGGTTCGCTAAAAGCAAGCTGCGCCGACATTTTCAGTGGATAGCGTCCCGCTGCCTCACGGAACCAATGCTCAAAAGCCGGATCCCCTGTTCCCAAAACGACAAACTGGATATCATCATAATACAAGATTTCATCAAGCACTCTCGTTACCAGATCTAGCCCCTTCATATCTACAAGTCGGGTTACCATGGCAATCATAGGTACGTCCGGCCGTACCGGCAGACCCAGCTCCTTTTGCAGACCAATTTTGTTTTCCTTTTTCTTTGTCAGACTCGTTCGGTACTTCGTATAAATACGATTGTCCGTAGCAGGATTATAGCTTTTGGTGTCAATTCCGTTCACAATCCCTGTTAAGCGACCCTGATCTCCCAATTTACGAAGCAGACCCTCAAGCCCATATCCGTAAAATTCCGTTTGAATCTCCTCTGCATAGGTCGGACTCACGGTCGTGACATGATCCGAGTACGTAAGCCCACCTTTCATAAAATTCAGTCTGCCATGATACTCCACACCCTCGGAGGTGAAATAGCTCCCATCCAGGTTGAGCAGCTCAGTTAAGACCTCATACGGAAAATCCCCCTGATACAGCAGATTATGTATGGTAAACACCGTGCGAATATCGCTGTAGAAGGGCAAATGTCGATAATCGGCATTCAGAAGCAGCGGAACCATTGCTGTATGCCAATCATGACAATGCAAAATATCCGGCCGAAAGTTCAGTTCAGGCAGCATTTCTAAAATCGCTCGGTTAAAAAAGGAAAAGCGTTCGCCATCATCCATATAACCGTAAATACCGTCACGACCGAAGTAATACTCATTGTCTATAAAATAAACCTTGATTCCGTCTAATGTCAGTTCCTCTATTCCACAATATTGATTACGCCAGCCTACGGCTACTTGCTTTACCGCTACCGGACGTAGAGACTTTTTATAAGTATCGGGAATCCCCGCATATTTAGGCAAAATGATTCGGACGTCGCACCCCGCCTGACGAAGTGCCTTCGGCAGTGCGCCAATGACATCAGCCAACCCGCCTGTTTTAATAAATGGATGTGCTTCTGCTGCCGCAAACAAAATGTTCATATATGCTTCCTCCTTATGTGGTTAATCTGCTTTTTTAGGCCTCCGAGGCGCTTTCTTGAGTATAACGATGCTCAGGGGTGGTATAGTCACCTCCAAGCTGTGAAGCTGACCGTGGCAAGGAATACGGGCGGTCCGTATCATTCCGGTATTTAGCTGGCCACTTCCCCCAAAGTCCTTATGATCACTGTTCAGCAGTTCGATATAACTCCCGGCCTTTTCCAGCCCAATTCGGTAGTTCTCTCTCGGTACGGGCTGAAAGTTAATAAGCACGACCAATGTATCTCCTGGCTTTTTACTTTTACGTAAATACGTAATTACGCTCTGCCCACGGTCCTCCGCCTCAATCCACTGATATCCATCCCACGAATGATCCAGTTCCCATAGTGCCTTTTCCTGAATATACAAATGATTCAGCGCTTTCGTAAAAGCGTGCAGCGAACGGTGACTGTCATAATCCAGCAGAAACCAGTCAAGCTGCTCCTCATCCTTCCATTCGATGAATTGGCCGAATTCCCCTCCCATAAATAATAGCTTTTTGCCCGGCGAGGTGAGTTGGTAACCGAGAAGCGCTCGAAGCCCGGCAAATTTTTGCTCATAGTTACCTGGCATTTTATCAAGCAGCGACTTCTTACCATGAACAACCTCATCGTGCGACAATGGCAGTGTAAAATTTTCGCTGTACGCATAAGCTATGGGGAATGTCAGCAAATTATGGCGCTCCGGTCTCTGATCGAAATTCGTTTCGATATAATCAAGCGTATCGTTCATCCAGCCCATATTCCATTTGTAATTAAAACCGAGTCCTCCATCGCTTACCGGGGAAGTTACCATAGGCCAGGCACTGGACTCCTCTGCCATCATCAGAGCATACGGATAATAGCGGAATACTGTTTCATTCAGTTGTTGAAGGAAGGCAATAGCCTCCTCATTTTCAATACCTCCCTTAGAGTTAAAACGATATTGACCGTCCTGCTTTTCAAAATCCAGCCGTAGCATACTCGTCACAGCATCTACGCGCAGGCCGTCAATATGGTACATATCCATCCAAAATAACGCATTAGATATCAGGAAAGAACGCACCTCCGGTTTGCTGTAATCAAACGTCAGCGTTCCCCAGCCGGGCTTTTCCGCAATCAGCGGATCCGCATATTCGAACAGGGGCGATCCGTCAAACAGCCTTAATCCATGAGCATCTTTTGCAAAATGGGCTGGGACCCAATCCATCAGCACTCCAATTCCCGCCTGATGGCAACGATCCACCAAATACATAAAATCATGCGGTTCTCCATAACGGCTTGTGAGTGCAAAATATCCAGTAAGTTGGTAGCCCCAGGAAAGATCATACGGATGTTCACTCAGCGGCATCAGTTCAATATGTGTATACCCCATATCAGTCACATAAGGCACAAGAAGCTCAGCTATTTCCCTGTATGTATAAAACGTACCATCTTCTTTTTGCTTCCAAGTGCCCAGATGAAGCTCATATATGTGTAGAGGCTTTCCATACGGTGCTCTACGTTTTCGGCGCCAAATCGCATCGTTCCAAGTATAACCATCTATAGAAGCTACCACAGAAGCCGTTGCCGGTCTCACTTCAGCACGTACCGCGTAAGGGTCTGCTTTCAGAAATCGTTCACCGTTTGCACCCGTAATGTCGTATTTGTAAAAAGTTCCTTGGGATATCCCCGGAAAAAAACGACTCCAAAAACCGGATTTGGGAACCCTATATAAGGAATCCTGTTCCCCATTCCAGTTGTTGCGATCTGTAGCAAGCCCGACATGGAGAGCATGAGGAGCCCAGACCGTAAAACGGACGCCCTGTTCTCCGTTCTCCACAGTAAGGTGGGAACCCAAAGATCGGTAGCTGTGATAAAGCGTTCCTTCATGAAACAAATAAATATCTTCCGATGAAATAGCCTGTTGCGGAAGAGTTTGGTCTGTCATCACGTCACCACCCTTATATGTTTGTAAGTAAAAATGTATGAATCGGTAATGCATTCGCTTTTGGCTCAAAGCTGACTTGAGTTATTACCCCATTCTAGCCACAATGAACAGAAAAATGACTAGGAAAAAAATAAACCTTAGTTTTTGGGGAATCTTATATACCTAATGGTTTCAAGAGTACCCCATACCGTTTATGTATGTACTACACTGACAACTAAACCGGGAGGGAAACGAAATGTTTAATAAAGAATGCATTGCCATGCTGCTGGCAGGCGGAGAGGGACGCCGTCTTGCTCCCCTTACTTCAACGATTGCAAAACCCGCCGTACCTTTTGGCGGTCATTACCGAATCATCGATTTTCCTCTCAGTAACTGCGTAAATTCAGACATTGATACTGTAGGTGTACTGACGCAATATGAGGCAGAATCCTTGCACGAACATATCGGGGATGGAACACCATGGGGTCTTACAAAAACAGATGACAAAGGAATTACCCTGCTTCCATCTTACAACACAGGTAACGCTGAATACTTAGGAACGGCAGATGCTATTCATAAGAATATTGAATATATTGACAGCCAAAATCCGGAGCATGTGCTTATTTTATCCGGTGATCATATCTACTATATGAATTATCGCGAAATGCTGAACCACCATAAGGAAAAAGGAGCTGCGGCTACCATTTCTGTCATGGAGGTACCTTGGGATGAAGCACACCGTTTTGGTGTTATGAGTGCGGATGAAGATCTACGTGTCATAGAATTTGCAGAGAAACCTGAGAAACCGGAAAGTAATTTGGCCTCTATGGGTATTTATCTTTTCAAATGGGATTACTTGAGAAACTACCTGTTAGAAGACGCACAGGATGCTCAATCCAGTCATGATTTTGGTAAAGATATCATACCTAAAATGTTAGCGGATCAAGAATCCTTGTACGTTTATGAATTCCAGGGCTATTGGAAGGACGTAGGTACCGTTAAAAGCCTGTGGGATTCACACATGGATTTGTTACACGAGAATTGTGCGATCGACCTTCAACGTAAGGATTGGCCGATGTATACACGTGAACGCCGCACAAGGTTGAGCGCACAAAAGGTACCTAACCGTCAAACGCAGCCATTGGGCAGCTTGTTGCATGATTCCTGTCAAGTAGAGGGCCGAATTGAACGCTCCGTTGTATTTAGTGGTGTCGAGGTAGGTAAAGGATCAGCCATCAAAGAAAGTATCGTTATGCCGGACACACGCATTGGACGTAACGTCCATATTGAACATGCGATTATCGGTGAAGGTGCTGTGATTCGCGATGGTGCTGTCATTAAAGGCAGTCCGGGCGAAATTATGGTCATCGGACCCAATGAAGTGGTATTTGGTAAAATGGCGGTACGGCCGCAAACTACACGTATGCTGAAAGAAGCTTACGAGCGCAATACACGCTTGCGTGCCGAAGGTTTTACTTCATAACGTTACCCCAAATCAAAAACAGCCAGCCCTCCCGATTTAAGAGGACTGGCTGTTTTTCTAATTGCACCTATAAGTAGGCTTTAAATCTATTCTTCAGTGAGTTGTGGTGGTTCCACGGATTGCTCTGCTTGCAGAGCAGGTAATGAAACCGTAATAGTGGTGCCAGCCCCCAGTTCACTTCTGATGAGCATCTGACCATGATGGCGCTCGACAAACTGTTGTGAGATTGCCAATCCCAGTCCAGTACCACCGTTTTGGTGGTCTACCTGGAAAAAGCGGTCTCTTACTCTGGCAAGATTTTCAGCACTAATTCCAATTCCTGTATCTTGTACGGATATCTCGATATTGCCATCAACCCGTTGAAGCGACAGAAAAATAATTGAGCTTTCATGCGAAAACTTGATAGCATTATCCACAATGTTCAAAAATACCTGTTTTAGACGGTTACCGTCTCCATGGACGAAATATGCCGCTTCTTCCGAATCAAGCTGAAGTTTTATTTGCTTCATTTCTGCTTTGGCCCATACGTTCAGCATAATTTCCTGCAAAAGCTCCCGAAGATCTACCGTTCCCATTACAAGCTTCATGGCATTTTGCTCCAGCTTGGAAAAATCGAGAATTTCCTCCACCAAGCCAATCAGCCGATCCGTCTCTTTAGAGATAATCTTCATCCCGATTTTCGTCTCTTCGGGGTCATAGCCGCCAGAATTTAACGTTTCACTCCAACCCTTAATAGATGTAAGCGGAGTACGCAATTCATGAGATATAGATGAAATAAAATCATCCTTGATTTGATTTGTTCTGACAATTTCCTGTGCCATATAGTTCAGTGTCGAAGCCAGTTCACCCAACTCATACCGATAATCGCCTTCAATGCGTGTATCAAACCTTCCCTGAGCCATCTGAGCAGATACATCGCGGATATTATTAATCGGTCTAACAATGGAATTCGCGAGCCCTGTACTGACCACAAATACAATAACCAGTACAGCTGCCATGATGCCAAGAGAAAACAGCGTAATCGTAAACAGCTTATCATTTACCAATTCCAGCGAGGTTGTATACCGAATAACGTACACCTGGTCTCCGACGATATTGTCCAGTTTTTGAGATACCGCCATCACCTGCTGCCCCGTGCTCGGTTGCTTTCCGATCCATTTGCCCGTATCCCCAGCTAATGCTTGTGTCACATCACTTGTTTGCACACTTAGATCTGCTGCAAAATTCGTTGAGTTATCAATTACATTTCCCTGTTCATCGAGCAACTGCAGTTCAGTAAAGGGCAGAGAAAATGTATTTAACAAATACGATTGCAAAGACTGTTCCGGCTCTTTAAATTTGGGTGCAAATTCACTTACCGATTCGATACGGCTTTCGATATGTTTGTAAATGGAATCGTAATAGTACGACCGGAGTGCAAACATAAAAATGACTTCTACTAACAGAAGCGCTAAGAACACTACGAAAAAATAGTGAAGCACAATCTGTCGGCGAATTCCCTTTTTGATCATTGAGACTGACCTTTCCATTTATATCCATGTCCCCAAACTGTTTGTAAAAAAGCCGGCTCGGATGGATTGTTTTCAATTTTCTGCCGAAGACGTCGGATATTCACATCTACAATTTTCGGATCGCCCATATACTCTTTGCCCCATACGTGATCAAGTAGAACATCTCGGCTGAGCGGCGTGTTCTCTTTTTCCAGAAAAAATTGAATCAGGGAAAACTCAGTCGGTGTCAGCTCAATCAGCTGCCCGTTCTTCTTAAATTGCTTAGCAATCAAATCTAGGGTGAACGGTCCAGACTGGAAGGACACTTTGGCTGCTGTTTCACGATGAACATTCACCCGACGCAATAACGATTGAATACGTGCAATCAGCTCCGTTGGGCTAAAAGGCTTGCTCACATGATCATCGGCCCCTACAGACAAGGCATAAACCTTATCCTGCTCCTGTACCTTCGCTGTGAGAAAGATAATGCCGATGCGCTCATTCGTCTCCCGGATTCTCCGACAGACTTCAAAACCATCCATACCGGGCACCATTACGTCAAGCAGTGCAATATCAATATCCCGCACCGTGTTCAAAATATTCAGAGCCTCATGCCCTTCCGACGCCTCCAGCACCTCAAAACCGTTACGTTTCAAATTAATGACGATAAAGCTGCGAATGGATTCCTCGTCTTCCATGATTAAAACTTTACTCACTCTACTCTACCTGCCTTTCCCCCAACTTGTTTTTAATGGTTTTACGCGGTTCCAGCTCACTGGATCGCTTAATGCCAATGACCTGCGCATTCGTTCGCCACAGTTGGCTATACCCTTCGTTGTTTCGCTCCCATTGTGACAACGAGAAAAATTTAATTTCCGCTATCGTTTTGTCTGTATCATCCAAAATAAAGCGCAAATAGCTGTCCTTCTTCGAAACTTTCGGATCAATCGTCACCTTGCCATGCAGCTCTTTCGGTAATCTGAAGTAGACCTGTTCATTAGAATCACGATACTGCTGCTGCTTAAAAATCGTTCCTTTCGCCCCGTCCCACTGATAGAACGACACAAAATATGGAACCTCATCCAGCGGCTTGTTACTCCAACCTTTAGGCTTCTCCAAATTACCAAATTCCAGAATACCGTCACCATCCACATCACCACTGGCGATGGTCGCATCCTTGAAGGTGACATCCATAAGATTAAGCTTCCTAAGCTTGCCGTGATCCATCACAATAACATTGGAAACGGTAGTGGTCTGGGCAATTTTGGTGTCTATAATAATCCCCTGCCTACCCTCGGCTACCTTGCCAGCAACGACATTATAGACATCTAAGACCTGACTGTCCAAATCCAACGATCCGATTTCCTTAAAGGTTCCCCCACTGAATTGGAATGTTTTAACTGTAAAGAATTCATTACGTCGCAGCGTGATAATCGTCAAATCATTCAATTTATCCCCGTTTAAGTCCATCTTGTTATGCTTAAAATCATCTACGACGAAGTCCGTATAACCTGTAGCATATATTTTCTCCAGAGTTCCTCCGGTATAGGAATACACGATGAGTCCCTTCTGGTCCCCGCCATCGCCACTATCTCCGCTGGAAAAACCCGCTACAATATCGAGTGTTCCATCATTCGTTAAATCCACGAGCTTAAATGACTCCAGCACAGTTCCTTCCCCATCAAACGTCAGCTTCTTTACCCACGTTCCGCCCTGATCTTCGAACAAGGCACCATGTATTTTTACGCTCTCATCTGGAGTTTCATAAAAGAGCACTGCTTCGTCTGTGCCATCATTGTTCAAATCACCCGTTCGAATTGGCGTCGGGTCATCTGGATCATTCGGCCTTAAAGGCTGTACCGCCCCTAGTTGCGTATTCACTGCACCATTCAGTTCCTGCTTCTCGTCAGACATCGTCGGTGTCTCCATCAGCGAAATGGGATCGCTAATAACATTACAGCCGCTTAAAAATCCAGCAAGGAGCAGCAAGGAACAGCAGCCAGTCACCATTCTCAACAGCATTATTTTCACTTCTCTTGCCGTCCCCTTCACAATTTGTTCTTTTCCGCTTGTGTCAATCGTCTTCCCTGAATATCAAACACCAATTCACCATCATTCAACCCCCATATACGGGAAGCAAAGCGTTCAGCCATTTCCAACGGCAGTACAGTCATGATCGTCACCCGCTCGTCAGAACACAGCTTGCGAAAAGTCTCCAATACATGCGCTACCGAAGCTGGATCAAGTCCATTTACAGGCTCATCAGCTAAAATAACTTTAGCTCCGTGCACGAGAGCACGCGCAGTCGCTACCCGCTGCCGCTCGCCACCGCTGAGCTTGTCGCATTTATCATGCGCCTTATCCAGCAGACCCAGATCCTCCAGTACGTCCATCGCTCCCATATAATCGTCGGAACGCACCATACCGGTCACCATTCTCCACATTGGAGTTTGACCGGATCTGCCAATGAGCACATTTTTAAGAGCGGTTCGATTCATATTTAGATGCGGGTTTTGCTCCAGGTATGCCCATTCCCGCTTTATTTTCATCTTGCCAGTCCAACCGGATTTCAGCACATCATTGCCACCTACAATTAAACTGCCTTCATCCCATGGCTCTTGTAAAGCAAGACAGCGAAGCAGCGTCGTTTTGCCGCTTCCACTTGGCCCCACTATGGCTATGAATTCGCCTTGATGAATTTCAGCATCAATTCCTCGAAGTAGCCGGGTCCGTTCAGGTCCCACTTGTTTGGTCAGCTTCCGAATTTTAATCATCTAAGTGATTCCCCTTTGCGCACCATCAATACTGTTTATATTTTATAGTAAATGTGAAACAAATACCATGCAAACCGCAGTTTTAAACCGCCGTTACTCTTTTTCTGGAAAACAAACCTAACAATCCGAAAACAATGTAACTACCACCAAGGAGAAGAAACATGCTGCCTTGAGTTCCAAAGTCCAGCAACCCCCCGCTAATATTAGGTCCGATCACACTTCCCAGATTAAAATGAAAGGATGCCAGTACATTCGCGGCTGCTAAAAATGATTTGGGCAACAGATCAGCGGCGTAGGCCAAACCGAGGGAGAAAAAGGAGCCTACTAAACCACCTGCTAGGGTCAGCAATATCAAAGTGAACATAAAATGATTGCCGCTCCATGGTAGCAACATAAAGGTCATTCCCCCTGCTATGCCTACGCTCATTAGCACCTTTTTACGTCCCCAACGGTCACTCAATATCCCTAGCGGCAGCTGCAGAACTAACCCTCCCAAACTGACGAACGGCAGCAAGGCGGCGATTTCATCGGTATGAAAGCCAATACGCAGGCCATAGACTGGAAAGTTACTGTTCAGGCTCGCTTCCATATAGCCATATAGAAATGCAGGCAAAAGAGCGTACCATGCCCAGCTGTAGCTGCGACGAAATCTTTGAGTGGGACGCGCCTCGGACTCCAGCTTCTCTGGTCTGGAGTCCGGCAGCTTAATTAACACCAACAGCAAAACAAGCAAGCACAATAAGGCCAACGCAGCAAATGGAACCAGCATTCCATAATCAAGTAGCCATAATCCCAATGGTCCTAATGCAAAACCCAGACCATATGACATACCATAAAAGGAAATGTTGCGGCCTCGCTTCTCTGCTGGAGTCACCAGCAATATCCATAGCTGCGCAGAGTAGTGCAATGCACTGTCACCAATACCTACTAGCAGACGCAGTATGAACCATACTCGAATATCAGGGATTAGCGGAAACAGCAGCAGCGTAATGAGCACTAGCACAAGCCCACCGGCCATCAGCTTTTTGAACCCTAACCAGCCCAATGTCCGTTCTGCCACCAACGTCATTGCAAATGAACCAATATACAGAGCAGCCGCATTCATTCCATTTAGTGAAGATGAAACTCCCATTTGTTCCAACGAGATTGACAGAATAGGTAATAATAAACCTTGGCATAATCCGGCAACAATAATAACAGCAATTAAAATAAAATAATGAACCCGTAACGACGACGACATCCTAGCTCCTCCTGATCGAACAAATAAAATAATAAAAAAATCAATGTTAAGAAATGATTTGCATTTGATTCCATAATCAATAATAATTCTTATCACTATGTATTCCATGCCGTCCTGCAAAACCGGCAAATCACATATACAAATTCAGGTGTAATTAGTGTATTAAAGAATAGAAGAAAAAAATCGCCATCTGAGATGACGATTTTACGGAAAGAGCTTGTCTGGTATGTATCCGACTCCTTCGGTTAAGGAGCCTCGTATGTTCAATCCGAACCCATTCACGTCACAACGCACTATTTCATATTATAGTGGACAATCCCTGGCAGAACAAGCCATAATAAATAAGTGAGCAATCATTAAAATGCTCATGTTTTGCTTATGGACGGGCTTAATTACGTTCACCGCTCTGGGCTAGAAGACAGAATAGGAGGCATTGGGTTCCATGAGTTATCAAATTAAAATAGACACTTCTCCAATTTATGAATTGCTCGGCAGCTTCATGGCCTATGTGACTAAAAAGTGGGTTCAAGATATGGACTTGGGCCATGAATGGATCGACAAGGTAGATGCACGACTACAACATGAAGTTCGTACTGAGCTGGCTACAGCTCAGGATTGCCCTTTTAGCGATTATGACGCACTCTATGCTTGGGCGTTACTTCGTCCGGAATCAGATGAAATATCTGATTATATCTCTTATTTGGACCACGGTCCGGATAAAGATATGTTTGAGTTGCTCGTTCCGCATATCCCTTTTTTAACCTTTGAAGAATCTTTACGCATTCGTAAGGTATACGCACCACTCCTCAGATTGTGGGATCGTGATTATTTTCGGGCCCTGGAAGGCGAACTGCGTGTGTTGGCAGAAGAAGACGCTGCGGAAAAGCGCATGCTGCTGAGTAAAATGGAACCGGAAGCACTGGTTGAATATGCGACAGCTGGACTAGTCGTGCCACACATGGAAGACCTGGATACAGTAGTCCTATTTCCAGTTGTCCATAATCGCCCGATTAATTCATACTGTTTTTATACCCGCACACTGCTGATCCAGTATCCAGTAGATATCCCCGAGGAGAGCGAGGAAGAACCGCCTACGCTTCTGCTACGGCTCACTCGTGCGGTTAATGATCCGCAGCGGCTACGAATTCTGCGTTATGTAGCTCAAGGTCCTAAGTCTCTCGAAGATATGCGCCATGATTTGAGCCGTTTGGAAGATACACTCATGTCTGATATGATGATTTTACGAGTCGCTGGTCTGCTCCGAATTCACATCGGACGTTATCATAAGGAAAGATTCAGCATCCGTCCCGATGGCGCGGCTGATTTACAGGTATTTTTGGAATCCTATATTGGATTGTAATTTGAATTGTACTTTTAGTTATAACCGAAGCAGCGTTAAAGCTTTGGCTTGGAAGGAGTATGCATCATGTCGTATCCGAAGCAGCACATTTTATTTGATCTTGATGACACCTTAGTCCACTGCAACAAGTATTTTGACCTGATCCTCAACCACTTTTTCGATTTGCTTCAGGAATGGTTTGCAACTCATAATCTAACGAAAAATACGATTCGTGAAAAACAAATCGAAATTGATGTGGCTGGAGTTCATCAAGTAGGCTTTGCCAGCGAGCATTTCCCACAATCTTTGATAGATACGTACCAATTTTTCTCGGAACAATTCGGACGCCGTCTCGATTCTCGGGAAGAGCAGGAGCTTCGCTCTCTTGGCCGAAGTGTGTACGAACAGGAAATCGAACCATATCCAGGCATGGTCGAAACGCTGAACTCCCTCCAAAAAGCAGGGCATTCCCTCCATCTGTATACTGGCGGTGAGCAGATCATTCAAGAAAGAAAGATTGAACAAATGAAACTGGCTACCTACTTTGATGACCGCATCTACATTCGCCAGCATAAAAATGTCAAAGCCCTAGAAGAAATCATCCAGATGAATCGCTTGGACCGAAGCATCACCTGGATGATCGGGAATTCTCTGCGCACTGATGTTTCTCCAGCCCTTGCCGCAGGTATTCATGCTGTATATCTCAAGCAGCCTAAGGAATGGATTTACAATATGGTTGAACTGCAAAAAAACGTGAACTCCGTGATGTATACGATACAGAAGCTAACGGAAGTACCACGGGTTATCCACGAAAGCATACAATTGCACCAACAAAAAAGGACCCTCGGATAGGGTCCTTTTTTTGTATTGGTCTAAACCCTGTCTCAGGATTGCTCTCGAACGCTAAGTTGTCCTGTACCAGGTTCATTCAGAACAATTCGCGCTTTGACGGTCGATCCATCTTTACGCTTAAAAGACAACAATTGCGTCTGTCCCTTCGTCAACAAGGACTTGAGCATCGTTTCGGTAATCTGCTTTCCAGCATATTCCTTCCAGACGACAAAACCACAACCCTGCTTGTAGTGGCTGCACCCATACCCTTTACGCCCTTCAATAATGCTTCCGCCGCAATTAGAGCGTGGACAGCTACCTAAAGCTTGCCTTTGGCTTCCTGAAATGCCTGAGGATCCGTCGGAAGAGCTGCGTGCTGGTGGTGCTGCTTGCTCTAGCGTTGCGCTTCCAGCGCTGCCACCGCGTCCTGATGTAGCACGCCCCACCCCTTTGGCGGCGGTGCGTCCGCTCGCACGCGCACTACGTGCGCCTTCTTTTCCAACCGCACGCTTCCCCCTTGCTTCCTCACCAAAGGCATTTGCCGGAGCCGGCGGCTGCTGCCTCACCTTATCAATGATGGACAACGTAAATCTTTTAACGTTCTCCATAAACTTCTCTTGAGCCGCCTCACCCTTGGAAATTTGATGTAGGCGACGTTCCCATTGACCTGTCATCTCCGGGGAGGCTAATAGATCAACCCCAGCATGACGGATCAGGTCAATAGCCATCTTTCCTTTTTCCGTAATAAGAATCTTTTTACCCTTCATTTCAATATAGCCAACTTTTTTCAATCGTTCAATTGTGGCGGCCCGCGTCGCAGGTGTGCCTAAACCGGCATCCTTCATGACCTCACGCAATTCCTCATTCTCCATCTGTTTACCCGCGCTTTCCATCGCCTTAAGCAATGTACCCTCCGTGTAGCTTTTAGGGGGCTGAGTCGCCTTTTCTTTCATCTCGGCGCGAACACAATCCACGGGACGCCCTGCATCGATCTCAAACTTCTTGTCCGTCCACTCGTCCGTTTCCTCTTCATCTTCTTTTTTCGGTGATTTGCTCTTTTTACCTTTATCCTGATCAACCTTACTTAAAACTACTTTCCACCCCAAGGAAAGAAGCTCTTTAATATTTGTTTTAAACAGATGCTTGTCCACCTGTGTCATTACGGTATGCATTTTGTATTCAGCAGGCGGAAAAAAATGCGACAAAAACCTGCGAATAACCAGGTCATATACATTTTGCTCTTCTTTGCTTAGTGTTCCTGGCCTTTTTAATGTCGGCAAAATAGCATGGTGATCCTCAACACGAGATGGATTGCAGACCGATTTATTCTGTTTATGAACCAAATTGGGGTTGGCTTGTTGGACCAGATCAGCATAAGGACCTGTACCCAGCATCCGTAGTGCCTTGTGCATGCCGTCTATATTTTGCTCTGTCACATAGTTAGAATTGGTACGCGGATAGGAAATGACCTTGTGGCGCTCATAAAGCGCTTGTGCCACATCCAGTGTTTTTTTGGCCGAATAACCGTACTTGGCATTCGCCTCGCGTTGAAGCAGCGTTAAATCGTACAATTTAAAAGGATACTCTTTTGTCTGCTTGGTGTCATATTTGGTGATTTTACCTATTTTTCCGCGAACAGCCGCAGCGATTTCCTCAGCTTCCTCTGGCTTCGTCAGCCTATCCCCCTGCCACGCACCTTTGTACTTGATCTGATCTTGCTTAAATTCTGCCCACACGTCATAGAAGGTTTGAGACTGAAATGCCTCAATTTCTTTTTCCCGGTCATGAATCAGTGCCAGCACGGGAGTCTGCACCCGTCCTACCGACAGCAGTGTGTTATGTCGTGTTGTGAACGCTCTGGAAGCGTTCATGCCGATCAGCCAGTCCGCTTCACTTCGTGCCCGCGCAGCTTGAGTCAGAAATTCAAACTCCGAAGCATCTCGCAATCGTTCAAAGCCTGTCGCAATACTTTCCGCTGTCAAGTCTGAAATCCACAGTCGCTTAACTGGCTGACGCAACTTTAATTGCTGTTGGATTAACGCAAAAATATATTGCCCTTCCCGTCCAGCATCACAAGCATTTACGATGGCATCGCAGCGTTTGGCCAGTTCACCAATCATTTTCAGCTGATCTTTTGTTTTCGGATTCGGTACAATTTTGAACTGCTCAGGGATAATAGGAAGATCCTTAATATTCCATCGCTTGTACTTAGCATCGTATGCATCCGGCTCAGCCAAACCCAGTAAATGCCCGATCGCCCAGGTTACAATGTATTTCTCCCCTTCCAAATAGGTACGGTTATTTTTAGCCCGCGGCTCCATAACAGCGGCAATCGTCCGTCCCATATCCGGTTTCTCAGCAATAATCAACGTCTTCATTCATACTCCATTCCTTCCTGACGGCCTTCTGTTTCTCCTCCATGAATCATACATATACATGGATATTAATGAAAACACAGGTATCCCGGCCTCATGCAAAAGGAGCCTTCTCCCGACGAAAGCTCCTTTGTAAATTCATTTAGTCAAACGCTTCAACAATATACGTGTATTATACCATAGATACCATGGTTCTCTCAGGTCATGATTTTAAATAGTCACCGAAAGTTATGTATATGTTAATTTACATTACATATATATCAGATTTTCTTGTGAAATAATTCTTTTTTCTATAAAAAAGCTACACTAAACACTCTTTTTTATGTTATGATCAATTTAGATAAGAAATATATGGTGATACGATTAAATTTAAGTTATATTATATAACATATATTTCACAATGTTTCACAGCTCAATAATCATTTATTCATTTTTCGCTTCTGGCAGACTCAGCTTGAAATACAATAAAGCCCCATCCGAAGATGGAGCTTTGACTGATCCGTAACATAAAATTTATAATTACACCAAAACGGTAGCGCCCATGAGGTATTTATCAACTTCACGCGCAGCTTCTCGACCTTCATTAATAGCCCACACAACAAGACTTTGTCCGCGACGCATATCACCTGCAGCAAAAACCTTATCCACATTAGTAACATATTTTCCATAACGTGCTTTAACGTTGGAACGACGATCCGTCTCCAAGCCAATTTGCTCTACAATCGTTTGCTCAGGACCATCAAATCCAATGGCAATAAGAGCAATTTGTGCAGGGAATACGCGCTCCGTACCTGGAATCGGTTGATAGATTTTGCGCCCTGTTTCATCAACAATCCGTTGAATTTGAATGGTGTGCAGCTCTTTCAGATTACCGTTTTCATCACCTACAAATTTGGTCGTCATGATGGAGAACTCACGTGGATCTTCTCCGAACAGCGCCTTAGCTTCTTCCTGTGCATAATCAAGAGAATACACGTTTGGAAATTGTGGCCAAGGATTGGCAATCGGGTCACGCTCCATAGGTGCTTTGGTATGTGTGCCAAATTGAGTGATACTCCGACAACCATGACGCAAAGAAGTAGCTACACAGTCCGAACCCGTATCACCGCCACCGATTACAATAACGTCCTTACCTTGGGAAGACAAATAGTTGCCATCTTCCAGATTGGAGTCCAAGTAACTTTTGATGGTACCATTCAGATAATCCATCGCATAATGAACACCCTTCAAATCGCTACCTTCAATGTTGAATTCTCTTGGCTTCGTAGAACCACCGCATAGAACAACAGCATCATATTCACCAATCAACTGATCGGTAGGGATATCTTTGCCGATTTCCGTATTGGTGATGAATTGAATACCTTCAGCCTCCAGCAAATCCACACGCCGCTGAACAACCTTTTTATCCAATTTCATGGACGGTATGCCATACATCAATAATCCACCCACACGATCTGCACGCTCATACACAGTCACGCTGTGCCCTGCTTTGTTAAGCTGAGCCGCTGCAGCCAAACCTGCCGGACCCGAACCGACAACAGCCACTCGTTTGCCTGTACGCTTTTCTGGCGGATTAGGGACAACCCAGCCTTCCTCAAAACCCTTTTCGATAATAGCTTCCTCAATGGTTTTAATTGTAACAGACTGTCCGATCAGTCCCACAGTACATGAACCCTCACATGGCGCAGGACAAACACGACCTGTGAATTCTGGGAAGTTATTCGTTTTGTGCAGCCGCTCTAGCGCTTCCTTCCACAAACCACGATATACGAGATTGTTCCATTCCGGAATGAGATTATGAACCGGGCAGCCTAAAGTTGCTCCCATGATATCCATCCCCGTATGACAATAAGGGGTTCCGCAGTCCATACAACGCGCCCCTTGGGTACGCAGCTCTTCCTCAGACATATGCTTATGGAATTCTTCCCAATCCTTTATACGCTCTGCCGGGTCCCGGTCTGTAGGAAGCTGTCGTGTGTATTCCATAAATCCAGTTGGTGTAGACATGTTACGTTCCCCCATCTCTTCGCTTATGAACCCCGATCATCCATTCAGAATTTAAGTCAAATTCGAATTTGTCTATTTGTATTATGAAAGGGTCTGTTCTCATTGAATTTGATTTATTGTATCACAATACAGCGTAAAAGTGATGAAAACTTATGCAACTTTCTGCATCAACAGCCAAAAGGATTTTTTATATGGTTTATTAATTTTTCAAATGAGTGGGGTCGGATATAGTCTATTCTTATTCGGTTCTCTCGTAAACAACAAAACGATACTCATAGGGATTTTTGTCATCCTTGATACCTGGGGTCTCACTAACTATATTCCAGCCGTTCCAATCCAGCTCAGGGAAGGTTGTATCGCCTTCAAAAACCTCCTCAATCCGAGTCACAATCAGCCGATCAGCATGTGGCCAAAACAGTGAATAAATCTCTGCTCCTCCGATGACCATTAACTCTTCCTGCTTTGCTAATTGGAGTCCTTCTTCCATTGAATGAATTACTTCCGCACCTTCCGTCTGATAGCGCAGATCTCGGGTCAAGACAACGTTACGCCGGTTTGGCAGGCTTTTTCCTCCAAAGGATTCCCACGTTTTGCGTCCCATGAGTACCGTTTTATTAATCGTCTGCTCTTTGAAAAAGGCCATGTCTCTAGGGAGGCGCCAGGGAAGTTTGTTATCTCGGCCGATCACACCATTTTGTGCCATAGCCCATATCATTGAAATGCCCATTTTCCCACCTCCTCTAATCAAATGGCGACAGGCGCCTTAATCCCTGGATGATATTCGTAATTTTCAAAAGCAAAATCGTCGTAGGTATAATCAAAAATCGAATCCGGCTTGCGCAGAATTTTCAACTGAGGCAACGGATAAGGATCACGTTCCAACTGTGTATGCACTTGTTGCATATGATTTGAATAAATATGCACATCGCCGCCTGACCAAATAAATTCGCCGGGCTCCAAACCGCACTGCTGTGCAACCATATGCGTTAGTAATGCATAACTTGCGATATTGAACGGCAACCCTAAAAAGGTATCCACAGAACGCATCGTTAGCATACAGGAAAGCTTCCCTCCAGCTACATAGAACTGAAATACAAAGTGACATGGCGGCAACTTCATCGATTCGATTTCAGCCACATTCCAAGCACTGACAATGTGTCGACGTGAATCCGGATTTTTTTTAATAGCTTCAATGACATTCGCAATTTGGTCAATATGTTGTCCGTCTGTTGTTTCCCACGAGCGCCATTGCGACCCATATACAGGCCCCAGATTCCCCTGCTCGTCTGCCCACTCATCCCAAATGGTAACTCCGTTCTCCTTGAGATAAGAAATGTTGGTATCTCCCCGCAAAAACCATAACAGCTCATGAATAACGGATTTCAAATGTACTCTTTTGGTGGTCACCAAGGGGAAGCCCTTGGCCAGGTCAAAACGGAGTTGCCTTCCGAAAACAGATAGTGTACCCGTTCCTGTACGATCCTCTTTTTTTACTCCATTCTCTAGAATATCCTCCAGCAGTTCCAAATAGTTACGCACGTTATTCCTCTCCTTTGAGCATGAATAAAAACCTGGCATCGCCAGATTCTAATCTTTAAAATTCTTTTCTGCACCCATATCTATAGTTAGTTTATCATGTACGGTACTTCGTTGACCATGTACTGTGTGAATTTTCATAGTAGTCCTGAAAATCCTAAAGTTTGAAAAAAAAGAGACAAAGAGCGCAGATATAGCGCTCCTTGCCTCTCTTTGTCATGTATGAAAACGAAAACGAGATAATGAAAAATGGTATTAGCGACGTGGTGCCAATGCGTGGATCGGATGACCCAGCACGACTTCCGCTGCTTCCATAACGATTTCGCCCAATGTAGGGTGAGCATGAATAGTCAAGGAGATATCTTCGAGTGTAGCACCCATTTCAATCGCCAGACCCAGCTCAGCAATAAGGTTGGAAGCTTCCAGACCTACGATTTGCGTACCCAGTACCAAACCTGTGTCAGCGTCAGCAACGATTTTCACAAAACCTTCAGCAGCGTTCAGGGAAACCGCACGACCGTTTGCTCCATAAGAGAACTTGCCAACTTTGACATTGTAGCCTTTTTCTTTGGCTTGTGACTCTGTATAGCCTACGCTGGAGCATTCTGGATCCGTGAAAACGACAGCCGGCATACACTTGTAATCTACTACAGACGGCTCGCCTGCAATTGCTTCAGCAGCTACTTTACCTTCGTAAGAAGCTTTGTGCGCCAGAGCAAGACCAGCTACGATATCGCCGATTGCAAAGATGTGAGGAATGCTAGTACGTCCTTGGTGATCAACTTTCACCATTCCGCGCTCATCCAGTTCTAGGCCGATCAGATCCAGCCCCAGTTCACCGTCTGTGTTTGGACGACGTCCAACAGTTACAAGCAGATAATCAGCAGTTACTTCTTTGCTTTCGCCGTTAACGGAGAATTTCACTGTTACGTCTTTATCTGTTTGCTCTGCACTTTCCGCTTTAGCGCCAGTGAAGATTTCGATGCCCGTTTTCTTCATGCTTTTCGCAACGATCGAAGTCATATCTTTGTCGAAACCAGGAAGCACTGTATCCATACCTTCAATAATCGTTACTTTGGAACCGAATTTGGAGTACATTTGTCCGAGCTCTGCACCAATGTATCCACCACCGATTACGATCAGGCTTTTCGGAATTTCAGGCAGGTTCAATGCTTCTGTAGAAGACAGAATGCGTCCACCAAAAGGGAATGGTTTCAGTTCGATTGGACGGGAACCTGTTGCGATAATTGCATTTTTAAAACGGTAACGTGGTGATTCATGTTCGTTGAATACACGCGCTTCGTTTTCGTTGATGAACATGCACTCACCATTGAAAACTTCAACTTTGTTGCCTTTGAGCAAGCCACTTACGCCGCCTGTCATTTTCTTAACAACGCCGTTTTTGAATTCTTGTGTTTTAGCGAAGTCTACTTTTACATTTTCAGCCGAAATACCGAAAGACTCGCCATGTTTAGCTGCTTCGTATTGATGAGCTGCAGAGATCAAAGCTTTGGATGGAATACATCCACGGTTCAGACAGACACCGCCCAGCTCAGATTTGTCAACGATCAATACGCTTTGTCCTAATTGTGCGGCACGGATGGCAGCTACATAGCCGCCAGGACCCGCACCGATAACCAATGTGTCAATATCCAGAGAAGCGTCTCCTACTACCATTGATTACACCTCCATAACAAGCAACTCAGGGTTAGCGAGCAGCTGTTTGATATAGTTCATGAAGTTTTGAGCAGTTGCACCGTCAATAATACGGTGGTCAAAGCTCAGAGAAAGAGCCATTACTGGAGCGGCAACAATTTCACCGTTTTTCACGACTGCTTTTTCACTGATGCGTCCAGTACCCAAAATCGCAACTTCAGGGAAGTTAATGATTGGAGTAAAGAACATACCGCCTGCGGAACCGATGTTAGTGATGGAGATTGTGCTTCCTCTCATCTCATTTGCTGCCAATTTTCCATCACGACCGCGCACAGCCAGATCACGAATGGAATCAGCAATCATCCAGATACTCTTACGATCAGCATCTTTGATAACAGGAACGATCAAACCGTTGTCTGTATCTGTAGCGATACCGATGTTGTAGTATTTTTTGTAGACAATTTCGTTTGCTTCTTCGTCGATTGAGGCATTCAGAGCCGGGAATTGACGGGAAGCAGCAACCAAAGCTTTTACGATGAATGGCAGGTATGTTACTTTTGTGCCTTTCTTCTCAGCAATTGGTTTGATACGAGTACGGAAAGCAACCAGTTCAGTTACATCTACTTCATCCATAATCGTAACGTGCGGAGCCGTATAAGCCGATTTAACCATAGCATTGGAAATAGCCTTGCGGATACCTTTAAATGGTACGCGCTCTTCCTCAGCACGTGGATCTGCTGCTGGTGCGGATGCTGCTGCAGCTTTCGCTTCTTTCTTAGCAGGCTCTTGTGCTTTTGCAGCTTCTTTCGCTACTGGTGCAGCCGCTTGGCCTCCACCATTTTTGAAAGCTTCTACATCTTCTTTGGTGATTTTACCATTTTTGCCGGAGCCACTCACTTGAGCGATGTTTACACCTTGCTCACGAGCAAATTTGCGGACGCTAGGTGTAGCTAGTACATCTTTGTTAGAAGCAACAGGAGTTGCAGCTGGTTTAGTGTTAGCTCCGCCTTGTGCAGCATCCTGTTCTTGTTTAGCAGCAGCTGGTGCTTCTTCTTGTTCAGGAAGTTCACCCTCTGCAGCGATTACAGCTACGACTTGACCTACGTTAAAGATGTCGCCGTCTTTGGCAAATACCTCTTGTACTGTGCCATTGACCGGACAAGGAACTTCAACTACAGCCTTATCGTTTTGTACTTCCATGATGATATCTTCATCGGTTACTTTGTCGCCGGCCTTGATGTGCATCTTGATGATTTCACCTTCGTGAAGACCTTCACCCAGCTCTGGGAATTTATATTCAAATCTAGCTGTATCTGCAGCTCCGCTTTGTGCAGCAGCACTTGGCTCAGGGCTAGCAGCTGGTGCTTCTGGTGCATCTTCCTGTTCAGGAAGTTCACCTTCTGCATCAATTACAGCTACGACTTGACCTACGTTAAAGATGTCGCCGTCTTTGGCAAATACTTCTTGTACTGTACCATTAACCGGACAAGGAACTTCAACTACTGCCTTATCGTTTTGTACTTCCATGATGATATCTTCATCTGTTACTTTGTCGCCGGGCTTAATGTGCATCTTGATGATTTCGCCTTCGTGAAGACCTTCACCTAGCTCCGGGAATTTATATTCAAATTTAGCCACGTTTAAAACCTCCCAAATTTACGGTGTGCTTTAATTAAAATTCCAATACTTTATTAACCGCATCAATGATACGTGTTGGCGTTGGCAACCAAGTATCTTCAATTTGAGCAAAAGGATAAACGGTATCCGGACCTGCTACACGCAGAACGGGTGCTTCCAGATGCAGGATTGCTTTTTCGTTAATTTGTGCAATAACTTCAGCAGCTACACCGGAGCTCTTTTGCGCTTCTTGAACAACGATGGCACGATTGGTTTTTTGAATAGAAGCAACAACGGTATCAATGTCAATCGGGCTAATGGTACGCAAATCAATGATTTCTACTTTGATACCTTTTGTTTTTTCCAGCTCATCCGCAGCTTTAATCGAAGTGTGTACCATCATACCGTAAGTAATGATCGTCACATCGGAACCTTCGCGAACTACATTAGCTTTGCCCAGTTCAACTGTGTAATCATTCTCAGGAACTTCAGCGCGGAATGCATGATACAAGTTCAAATGCTCCATGAAAAACACAGGATCGTTGTCGCGAATAGACGCAATCATAAGACCTTTTGCATCATAAGGGTTGGATGGAACAACAACCTTGATACCAGGTGTTTGAGCCAGCAGACCTTCCAAGGAATCTGTATGCAGCTCGGCTGCCTTAACACCGCCACCAAAAGGTGTACGGAATACGATTGGAGAATTGTAACGTCCACCGGAACGGTAACGCATACGGGATGCTTGAATTGCCATTTGATCAAGCGCTTCAAAGATAAAGCCTACGAACTGGATTTCAGCTACAGGGCGGAAGCCTTGAATACCCAAACCGACAGCAAGACCCCCGATTGCGGATTCCGCCAGCGGAGTATCGAATACACGTTCTTCGCCAAATTCTTTTTGCAGACCTTCTGTAGCGCGGAATACGCCACCTACATGACCTACGTCTTCACCGAAAAGCAGGACGTTAGGGTCGCGTTTCAACTCTACGCGCAGTGCGTCACGAATCGCTTCTTTCATGTTCATTTGTGCCATTTGCTTCATTTCCTCCTTAAACATTGACAGATCAATTTCAGTTCAGGTCAATCGAAAAGCAGACCGGATCGGGTTACGGCCCGGTCTCTTTCAAGTTCAATTATTTAAAATCAGCTTTTTGTTCTTCCAAGTGCTTAGGCGTTGTTTCGAACATGCTATCGATCAGGCCAGGAATTGTCATTTTCTCTGTTTTCTCGGCTTTTTTGATCTCTTCGTTCACTTTTGCCTTAGCTTCTTCTTTTACGCGAGCTGTATCTTCTTCAGTCCAAAGGCCTTTTTTCTCAAGGTATTTCGCAAAGCGGGCAATTGGATCTTTCGCATTCCATTCGCCTTCTTCTTCTTTAGAACGATATTTTGTTGCATCATCAGAAAGGGAATGCGGACGGAAACGGTACGTTACGGCTTCAATCAAAGTAGCACCTTCACCATTACGTCCACGCTCTGCAGCTTCTTGAACGGCTTTAATAACTGCAAGCACGTCCATGCCGTCAATTTTCACGCCTTTAATACCAGCAGCTACTGCTTTATGAGCGATCGAAAGAGCAGCCGTTTGTTTTGAGAATGGAGTCGTGATCGCGTAACCATTGTTTTGCACAAAGAAAATAACTGGCAACTTGTATACACCAGCATAGTTCAGGCCTTCGTAGAAATCACCTTCGGAAGAACCGCCGTCACCTGTATATGTAATGGCGACTTGTTTTTGTTTTTTCAGCTTGTAACCCATAGCAATACCCATAGCATGCAAAATTTGCGCGCCAATGATGATTTGCGGCATCAGTACATTAACACCGTCCGGCACTTGGCCGCCGTGTTGATGACCACGGGAATACAAGAAAGCTTGGTATAATGGCAGGCCATGCCAAACGATTTGCGGAATATCGCGGTAGCCTGGAGCAATAAAGTCTTCTTTTTGGAGCGCATATTCGCTACCAACCATGGTTGCTTCTTGTCCGGATACCGGAGCATAGAAACCGAGACGCCCTTGACGGCCTAAGTTAACGGCACGGTCATCCCAAGTACGTGTAAATACCATTCGATACATAATTTCTTTCAATTGATCATCTGTGAGTTTAGGCAACATATCTTTATTGATAATTTCACCATCCGGAGAAAGTACGGACAGCGCCTCAACTTCCTCTGTGTAAACTTCATAAGGAACCTTGCTCATTTTCTTCACCTCAACAAAAAAATTTGAATATCAAGTTCCGCTGTTATAGGATTATTATACACCTGTTATATCGCTCGCGTCAAAGATTTAGTTATTTTTTTTGAGTTTGTCACATTTTTGTGTGTGTAACAGGGTATGTTTTTTACTGTAACAGCTTAGTACATGATTGAAATTTTAAACATCTATTGCAATCAGGGTAATCTTAACTTATTGTGATCCCGAATGCAAAATAATACCCAAGAAAGGTGACGAAAAATGACGGATTCTCGGTATTTAAAACGAACCATCCTTAAAGACGAAGTAGACAGCCGCTTTCTTGGCGAGACCAGAACTCTCCGGATTTATTTGCCGCCCGGCTATAATGAAATATTGAGCTACCCGGTCGTGTACTGTCAGGACGGAGAAGAATTTTTCAATTTTGGCCGCATTGCAACTCATGCCAACCGCCTCATTCTAGATGAGGGCGTCGAACCCTTCATTATTGTAGGTGTGGAAGTGAATACAAAAATTCGAACGCAGGAGTATGCTCCCTTTGGCAATCGTTTTGAGGCGTATACCGCCTGTTTTGCAGAAGAGATTATTCCCTATGTAGAGCAAAAGTATCCTATAAGAAAAGATGCAGCGTCCCGTATTTTGGCGGGGGATTCA
Organism: Paenibacillus sp. SEL3; assembly: GCF_054602585.1. Classification (NCBI taxonomy): domain Bacteria; kingdom Bacillati; phylum Bacillota; class Bacilli; order Caryophanales; family Paenibacillaceae; genus Paenibacillus; species Paenibacillus sp. SEL3. The sequence goes on from NZ_CM137725.1 coordinate 6,456,291, forward strand.
CTGGGAGGCAGTGTGTCTCTGCATTTGGCTTTGATGTATCCTCAGTTGTTCAACCGCATTATCAGCCTCTCAGGTGCTTACTATGAAGCTTCGCAGGAAATCATCGCCCGTGAGAAAGATCTGTCTCATTTGCGGGTGTGGATGACGGTTGGCCTTCAGGAAGATGCATTTGAGAGTGATACTGGCATTTACAACTTTGTAGAGCTTAACCGTCAATGCGCAGATTTGCTGCGCGAACGGAACGCTGAAGTTTCTTACCGTGAAAAGGATGGCAAACATTTGTGGGGCTTTTGGCAAAACGAGTTGCCTGACGCGCTAATGTATTTTTTGGATCGCGCCTGAGTAAATTCTCCAAGGTAACTAAAAGGGAATGGAGCATTTGACCTACTAGGTTATAAAGCTCCTTCTTCTTTTGCATGGTTTGGTTGCGCTTTCAAAAATGTATAACGAAAAACGGCAATGATTGCCGTCATCTGTCGTTCACATTATAGCTTTTCTTCTACGATCTTGTCCAGCAAGGCGTCGCAACCTGCGTCCATTAATCGATAGGTCTCTTCAAAATTCCCTGTAAAATATGGGTCGGGTACTTCTCTTAATTTTTCTTGAGGGAGCAAATCCATAAATTTTAGAATATCTGCCTCCGCTCCACCTGCAATCTTTCGCATGTTTCGTTCATTAGAGTCATCCATGCACACAATATAATCAAACGCGTCAAAATCACGGCCCGTTATTTGCCGCGCCTGTATGCCTTGTTCGCTGATTCCATGCAGTTTAAGTTGCTTTAGTGTTCCCTCATGCGGAGGATTTCCGATGTGCCAGTCGCCTGTCCCGGCCGAGTCTACCCCGATTTCTGCACCCAATCCCCGCTCCTGCGCTTTATGTCTCAGTATTGCCTCCCCCATCGGAGAGCGGCAAATATTGCCCAAACACACAAACAAAACGTTAATCATTTCGTTCTCCTTCCTATTACACGTTACACTTCCTTTTTTCTGTTTCATTGTAGCCATGTCCTCCAAAATTGTGCAAGCCATATTTAACGCGGTATACTTAAAAACGATGGTATATATAGGATCGTATCAGAAAGAAAGGATGTTGATTATGACAAAAAAACGAGCGATTGTATTTTCAGGTGGTCGTCTTAATGAAGAAGATTTACATCAAATACAGCCCGATGATTTTATTATAGGTGCAGATAAAGGTGCTCTTTTCCTGATCGAGCACGGTATCACACCACATATCTCTGTAGGAGATTTTGATTCAATCACACCAGAGGAAAAAGAAAAGGTAGAATCAGCAAGCCAACGTATGATTGCGTGCGATCCAGTACTTAAAGACTTAACAGATACTGAGCTTGCTTTAGAAATCGCTATGGACGAACAGGCAGATCAAGTACTGATGCTTGGTGTGACTGGCACCCGGATGGACCACACATTGGCTAATGTTCAAATATTGGTACGTGCAATGCAGCATCATATTAGCTGCGCTATTATGGACGCACATAATTATATTGAGCTCACCGGATCAACGCTTGAAATCCAACCTATGGGCTATACATATACATCGCTGCTTCCTATGACCGCCGAAGTAACTGGCATACAACTAGAAGGATTTATGTATCCGTTACATAATGCCACCCTCAAAATGGGACAATCACGTGCTGTCAGTAATAAGCTAACGGCTTCAAAAGGTACGATTTCCATCAAAAGCGGTCTGCTACTCGTTATTCAAAGCAAGGATTAATTATGACATTATTGTAACCATTATATAAATTGTTTTTCACTCAAAACCCTTGATGAACAAGGGTTTTTCCGTTTATAGAGATCAATGAATCGATATATTTTTTACAAATTGTAATTTTTAATCATTTTTTAATAATCGCTGTGTAAGTCTTGTCCCTCAAGCATTTGAGCGTTCTTTTCCAACTATTAGGCGGCTTCAAAACTGTTATACTCAACGCTGTCAGTTAGTTAGCAACTCAGCAAAATATTGCACAAATCAATTTTTGGAGGTATTTACAACATGAATATGCAGAAAATCATAAAAAAGGTAATTATAGCAGGGGTCGCAGCCACGATCGGCTTTGGCACTTTTGCAATTGAGGGAACAAATACGGCACAAGCCGCCACTACGACTTCGGTAGGCCAAAAAGTAATTAACTACGGTGAAAAATATATGGGAACTCCTTATAAGTTTGGAGCTTCCACAAGCACTACACGTAATTTTGACTGTTCTTCTTTCATGAAGCACATATTCAAGAAATACGGAGTAAATTTGCCGCGTACTTCTGTTCAACAGTCTAAAGTTGGACATGCCGTATCCAAGTCCAATTTGAAAAAAGGCGACTTAGTTTTCTTTTCAAGCGGTAGTCGTGCTACAGGACGCAACATTACCCACGTAGCAGTCTATATGGGCGGGGGTAAAATTTTGCACACTTACGGCGGACCTGGCGTGACCATCTCCGATTTGAACTCTGGCAACTGGAAAAGAACATACATTAAAGCACGCCGCGTGCTGTAGTGCTGTAGCATGAAACTCATTTTGAAATATGCGAGCCGGGACGAAAAGTTCCGGCTTTTTTTATACCTAATACTATTCTGATACGGTAGGTGTTCTGAGTGAATAACCAATACCTCGTTCCGTACGGATCATTTTAAACTTATACCCCTTATCTACTTTAACCCTCAAATGTCTGATATAGACATCTACTACGTTCGTATCAACGATATAGTCATGTTTCCAAACATCCTTCAGAATTTGCTGCCTGCTACAAACTTGGTTAAGATGTATCGCCAGATGAAGCAAAAGATCGAATTCCTTCGGAGTTAATTCCAGCTTTTGTCCCCCTCTGCTCACCATTCTGCTTGCATTGTCTATATGTAAATCACCCGCCTCGATTGCCCTTTTCACATCACGTTCAATACCAAAAATCCGTAATAAATTAGCCACTCTAGCCTGAAGAACTCTAGGATAAAAGGGCAGAACGATCACATCATGTGCTCCTTGTTCAAAACAGGAAACAATATGGTCCTCCTCATCTGATGAAGTCATTGCTAATAGCGGGACATGAGGATGGTATTGCTGCAATATGCGAAGCAAGCCTTGCGAAACCGTCTGTTCATCTTCTATATTGAGCAGCAGCAAATCCACAGGATTATGGGCTACATAAGAGCTTGCATCCGTCGTATTGCTAACATGAACCACCTGATAACCTTCCTGCTCCAATGGACGAACAATTACGGGAGACGCTTCATTTACATCCACAAGCAAAATTAACGGGCTCACCTTTTCACCCACCTGGTTTGGACATAGCATTACATATTGGATACGAACAAGTTTGTGTTATAAGCCATTAAAGCATATTAATATTATTGTAACAAAAAAGCAGAAAATCATTCTCCAAAGAATGGCTTTCTGCTTTTATGGTTTAACCCAAATAGCGATGATACAGACTTCTTGCTTTTGCCACGTCCTTTGTCCCATGGATCAGCGCTCTGCCATCTGCAAAAACAACCAAGCGATGCTCGCTTGTACTAAAGGAAACCAAAAACGGATTTCGCTCTACTTTTCCTTCTCCCAAAGAAGCAAATCTATCTGCCGTTTCTGCAAGATTCAGATGGATCGGGTTTGCTGGTCTAATTTGAACGGTATCCCTACCGCACAAAACATCTGTTTTCTGCCGATGAGAGGCCGACAAATAGGGATACGTCGGTTGGCTGCCGCAAGAAGGACAGTTCTCCTTTTTAACGCTATCTACCGCTATCGCTACATACTCATTTTTCCACAAATCAAACGAAAGTAACTTTCCTCTCAAATCTTCCGGATATCCGCCAAGAAGTTTGAAGGCTTCCGTAGTTTGGTTAGCCGTGACCATCTGTACAGCCTGCGGAATAATCCCGGCGGTATCACAGGTTTCCCCACCAAACGGTATAGTTCCCAGCAGACAGTGAAGACAAGGCGTTTGACCCGGTAAAATGGTGTAGGTTACACCATAGCTGCCTACACATCCCCCATAAATCCAAGGTATCCGATGCTTGAGTGCCATGTCGTTCATAAGAAGTCGGGTATCGAAATTATCGGTTGCATCCATCAAGAGATCTACCCCTTGGATCAACTCTTCCAGCTCTTCCACCCCAACATCCAGTACATGTGCATGTATAACCGTTTCCGAATTAATATCCTTTAATCTTCGCTGAGCAGCTACTACTTTGGGATATCTTTGCGCAGCATCACTTTCCTGAAAAAGCTGCTGGCGCTGCAAATTGCTCCATTCCACATAATCCCGGTCTACGAGGCTCACTGTACCTACACCCCCGCGAACGAGCGTTTCCGCAATACCTGTACCTAACGCTCCGGCACCTATGATTAGTACGTGGGAAGAAGCAAGCCGACGTTGTCCTGTCGGTCCAAAGGGCGCGAATCTTTCCTGTCTGGAATAACGGTCACTTGAATGTGTTCCTCCTGCACCGGATTTGTCAGTTACCTTCATGCCTGAACCATACCTTCTATCGGACTGCTTGCTGAAGCGTAACGTTTTACAGGAATCATCCCCGCCTCAAAACCATATCTTCCAGCACGAACAGCCAGTTTCATGGCCTCGGCCATTTTTACCGGGTCCTTCGCTCCTGATACGGCTGTATTCAACAAAACAGCATCTGCCCCTAACTGCATCGCCATGGCCGCGTCACCGGGTGAGCGAATACCCGCATCGACAATAACCGGAACCTCCGCCTGTTCAATAATTAGACCTAATGAAAACGGATTAAGCAAACCATGTCCTGTACCAATCGGTGAAGCTCCAGGCATAACGGCATGTACTCCAAGCTCTTGTAGCCTCTTTGCTAGAATCACATCGTCCGATATGTAGGGCAGCACGATAAAGCCTTCTTCTAACAGCTTTTCACTAGCTTTCAACGTTTCAAATGGGTCCGGCAGCAGTGTCTTGCTATCCCCAATGACTTCCACCTTAATCATATCGCACAGGCCGGAGGCTTTTGCCAATTTGGCAATACGAATCGCCTCCTCTGCTGTTGTAGCCCCTGCTGTGTTGGGAAGAAGTGTATACCGGCTCAAATCCAGCATATCGAGAAAATGCTGCTTATCCCGTTCCTCCAAGTTCAATCTCCGTACAGCAAACGTCAATATTTCCGTCTCAGCAGCCTCTACGGCTTGGGATTGGATATCCAGATCAGAGAATTTTCCTGTTCCCAACAACAACCTCGAGGTAAAAGATGCTTTTCCAATGGTTAACATAATCAACCGCCTCCCACAAAATGTACAATCTCTAGGCAATCTCCATCTTTCAGTACCGCTTCATCATGATCTTCACGGGTCAATATATGCCGATTCAGCTCCACCACTACGGTTTTCACCTTTACATCAAGCTCATGTAGCAATTGATTCACATGAGTGATTCGATTAGAAAAGGTCAGGCTCTGGCCGTTAATCGTCAGCTTCATAAGCTTTTCTCCTTGAGGAGCTCAGAAGAAAAACTACTTATCCCAAGTTCTGCTGCACAAGCCCCATTAAGCATAGCTGCCATCGCACGCCCGGTAGCATCACTCAGCAGGACACCGTTACGATAATGCCCGACTGCAGCATATACGCCCTCGACCCCAGGAACAATGCCTATAAAAGGATGACCTGATACAGCCTGCGGACGTAAGCCCGCCCAAGCGCGTATAAAAGAAGCTTCACGGACGCGCGGCAGCCAGGCAGAGGCACGTGCCAGCAACCCCTCCAAGCCTCCTACGGTTACTTCTTCGTCATATTGATGCGAAAGGCTCGTTGCCCCAATCCAAAGCTCGTTATTCTGTTTAGGCACGAGGTAAATATCATCAGCATAAATGGTATATTCTAACGGGTGATCCTTCAAGGAGACCGCTACCGCTTCGCCCTTGACCGGATAAAGTGGATATTCAAACCCAACCTGCGCTAGCAATTTCATGCTATCCAAGCCTCCGGCAATAATGACCTGATCGCAGGAAAAAAAACCACTATCTGTACGGACACCGCAAATTCGACCATCCTGTATGACCAGTTGCTCTGCCTGTGTACCAGACCATACCGTTGCTCCCAGCACCGCAGCAGCACCTGCATAAGCACGGCAAAGCTGGACAGGAACCACTTGTGTCTCCTTTGAACGATATATTGCCCCGATCGCTTGTTCATCCAAACCTGGAATTCGTCGGGCCAATTCTTTCGCATCCCACCAGATAGGACAATCACCCTCTCGCGTTTTAGCAGCTTTCCAGCGTTTTTGGCCTTCAGTCTCCGTACGGAAAGGGGTCACAAACCCTTCAGTACGGAATTCCACCGAAATACCTGACAAACGCTCTAGATCACAGACAAGCTCAGGGAATGCATCTCGACTTATGCGAGCAAATCGTGATAGCTCAGAGTCGGTGAACTCTTCACTTTCCGCTGCCAGCATTCCAACCGCTGCTCCTGAGGCTCCCTCACCCGGGATCAATCGTTCCAGCATAATCGTACTTCTTCCCTCCTTGGCCACATGATAAGCAATGGAACTGCCTATGACACCTCCACCTATGACCAAGCATTCAGCGTGTCCAATCACTCTTTCCTCTGTGTGTATCTTTAGCATTTGTTCCGTATCTCCTCTCCATAAACCCTTCTGCTTTCAGCTTGCCTCTACTCTCGTTTTCTCGCTACAGGCTGTGAACTACAAGGTCTGCCATTCGCCTATACTCCATTGCAGCTGCAACGGGCGACTCAGCCTCCCATATACCAGACATCACCGCAATTCCGCTTGCTCCGGCCCTATAAAGCTCCGGGATATGATGCGGTTGTATGCCGCCTAGCGCAATCACCGGAATGTTTGACAGTCTGCAAATATGTTCAAGCTGAGCTAAACCCCGCGGTACAATACCGGGCTTACAATGGGTCTCATATACGTGACCATAAAGTACATAGTCCGCTCCTGCCCGCTCAGCAATTTGCATCTCCTCCAAGGAATGTACAGACACTCCACAGCGTGTACCCTTTGGAAGTAGGCTTTTCACATCCACAACAGGTAATCCATTAGCTGGTAATTGAACGGCTCTGACCAAAGTAAGTAAAGCTACATCCACACGATCATTTACTACAATTTGTTGCAAAGGAACTTCCTGCTCCACCAGGCTGCGAGTCAAAGAAAGCAATGCAGAGGCACCATTCTGTTTTAAACGTGCGTGTACATAATGAACATACGGACAAATCACAGCAGCCACTTGGGCGGCATGTGCAAAAGTGCCCTTTTCCATCGAAATTGCGTGTAATTCGATTTTGTCTTCACCTCACATTGGACTAAAGGATCTAAGCTTAGCCAGCCACGTCTACCAGCAGGAATGAAAGGGGATTATATGTGAATCGTCTACGGAAGCTCGAACTACTTAAAATGAACGAAACGCAAAAAAACCACTTCCCCAAGGAAGTGGTTTAACGAACGTCCAATAATCGAACGGACCATGATATCCGTATACGTGTATCGTCCCACGCACAAACAAAAATAAAGATGGTGTTGCCTTGTTTGTACGGCGCTCACTTCCCTACGCTGGCATAACCCAGATCAGGTGCAAAGGGTCCGAAATCCATTTATTCCGTCTCAGCCGCATGGGCGGCTCCCCTAGTGTGACTATTTTATTGTATAAGCTAAAGATAGCTTAGCATATTTTTCTAATTCTGCAAACCCCACTTCGTGTGAAATATGCTAGAACTGGATTTAGTTGATTTAGTTGATTTAGTTGATTTAGTTGATTTAGTTAACTTTACTTGACCACTCTTCCACATTCCACGTTTTGGTTACCCAATCCTCGTAAAAGTCCGGTTCGTGAGATACAAGCAATACGGTCCCTTTGTATTCCTTCAAGGCACGTTTCAGCTCATCCTTTGCTTTAACATCCAAGTGGTTGGTAGGCTCATCGAACAATACCCAGTTGCTTTCACGCATTAACAGTTTGCAAAGACGGACTTTAGCCTGTTCTCCACCACTAAGCGCTGATAGTGGACGCGTGATATGCTCATTTTTCAAACCGCAACGAGCCAAATGCGCTCGTACTTCATGCTGATTCAAATGCGGAAATTCATTCCACACATCGTCAATCGGTGTAATTTTCTCCGCCTTTACTTCCTGCTCAAAATAAGCGGGCTGCAAAAAATCACCTTGATAGGTTTTTCCACTGATTGGCGGAATTTTTCCCAATATGGTTTTGAGCAATGTCGATTTACCGACACCATTGTAGCCGACAATTGCAATCTTTTCGCCACGTTCAATCGTCATGGACATTTTAGGCAAAAGGGCATGTGTATAACCAATCTCAAAATCAATACCCTCAAATACCGTCTTTCCGCTTGCACGCGCCTCTTTGAATTGAAAGGTTGGTTTTGCGGCTTCTTCAGGCTTATCAATACGTTCGATCCGATCAAGCTGCTTTTCACGGCTCTTTGCTCGGCCTGAGGTAGAAGCACGCGCTTTATTACGCTGAATAAAATCTTCCTGTTTCTTAATAAAGTCCTGTTGCTTCTCATAAGCATCAATATGCTGAGCTTTGTTCAGATCCGCCATTTCAAGAAACTTTTCATAGTTAGCTGAATAACGGGTCATCTTGGCAAATTCAAGATGGTAAATAACATTAACGACCTGGTTCATAAATTCAGTATCATGTGAAATAAGAATAAAAGCATAGGGATAATCCTTCAAATAGCGCGTAAGCCATTCAATATGCTCTACATCCAAATAGTTGGTAGGCTCATCCAACAGCAGGACATTCGGCTTTTCCAGCAGTAACTTGGCAAGAAGCACCTTTGTCCGTTGCCCGCCGCTAAGTGCAGATACATCCCGATCCAGTCCTATGGCCGACAGACCTAGTCCATTCGCCATTTCTTCAACCTTCACATCAATGAGGTAAAAATCCCCCATATCCAGTTGCTCCTGAATTTCACCCATCTGTTCCAGCAACACTTCCAACTCTTCAGGAGAAGCATCCCCCATTTTGTCAGTAATCTGCATCATTTCCTTTTCCAATTCCAACAAAGGAAGAAAAGCGTCTTTTAATACATCACGTACCGTTTTTCCCGGTGTCAGCTTGGTGTGTTGATCCAGATAGCCGTAACGTACACGTGGAGTCCATTCCACTTTCCCCTCATCCTTAAGCAATTTTCCAGTGAGAATGTTCATGAGTGTCGATTTACCAACACCGTTAGCTCCTACCAAACCTACACGTTCCCCCGCAAGCAATCGAAAGGAAACATTTTTAAATAATGCGCGGTCCCCAAAGTTGTGGGATACATTTTCTACAGTCAATAAACTCATAAGCTGTTTTTGGCTCCTTATTGTCATCGGCCCTGCCGACTGTTCTTATTTCATATGCATTTCGTTTCTTTCAAAGCTTTATTGTAGCACATTCTGCAACCATATCGGAATATTGAAAACAGTGAATTTTAAGGTTTTTTGATATGGATCTGCCTAAAAAAAGAAATACCACCCACGAGAGTGATTATTTTAAGCCATTATAACATTTGTACTCAAAGTATCCCGCAGCTGCTGCAGATTTTTCATCCGTAAAACGTTCACTCGCTTTAAAGGGAGCTGGACATGAATCTCTATAAAAATATTTCATTCCAGTATCTGGTTCTATGCCACCGATAATGTCTTGCTTTCTAACGACTCTCCCACCACCAAATCCATAGTTATTGTAATACCTGTCTCCGACCGGAATGCCTTGGATAAACGCGATCAGACCCACGTCATCTACCGTGTTGTACCATTCCTCTTGCGGAATGATCGGTAGCGTGAACGAATAAGTTATGCCATTACGTGCTGCTTTTTCGTTATGGACATTAATAATTCGCGCCAGGTCCTCTTGAACGCTACGAACAATGGTGGAACGACGTATTTGCTCAAAAGTTTCTGAATTATTCAGTAAAGATATAGAGGTCTGATCCTGAAGTTCCTTTTGAAAGCCCTCCACCCACCTGTGATTCCGCGTATCGTATGCGTGTACATAATTATCCAAGGTGAACCCCACACTGTTGCCTACTGAATCAACATAGGCATATGGCTTTTTTTCGCTCCATTTGTGGCTAATAGCAACTTGTCCATGCTCATCTGTATAGGCTTCTGAAGTGAACGCATAATAACCGTCATAATCCAGAATTACAATGGCTGGTATGTAATCCAATAATGCACGTTCTGCTACTATATCCCCATCAATGCCTACATTAAGAAAAAGGGTGTGCAGGAAGGTGTTCAGCGCTGCTTCTTTATCTACACGAAAAAACTTATCCGATCCGTATCCGGCCTCGCGTTCCTGACGTTCATTCTGTGAGAGCACAACCCCTGCAGCCTGAACTGCGGTACGGAGAGCCGACGTATATTTCATTTCTAGCTGCTGCACTTCACGCTGATTCTGCACTCGTAAGTCACTAACTACACCAAAGGGCAAAAACAAAAGTATAAATATGACTGCAAAATCAGTAATCTTCATTCAGAACCATGCCCCCGTAAGAAGCTGTAACTGCCGGCTTGCCGCTATCTGCCCCACCAAGAAGCCATGATTTGTACAAGTCTGCAGGAGTCCGATTCGTATTATGTAACCGAACCGTAAAATAATCCCCGGCCATCAGGGTATACCGACGTGTCTGATCTGATTTTGACTGCTGGTTGTCAGGAAACAGTACAGGCAAGATTTGCGGATTATAGTACCCATCATATGCAGTTTCATAATTGCCCAGAAAACTGTCTGGCTTCGCGGCATCTGCATAGTCCGGTACATACTTTTTGTGCATATGCTCCAAGTCAACTTCGTACGTATTGCCTGTCAATTCCAGATCACGCATAAAATCGTTATACATCGTGGGCGTAATGTAACCTTTGGTTCTTACCATATCAACAAAACGTACAGTTGAATGATATGTATTTAACCCGGATATATCATCCTGCCGTTCAGCAGCTTGAGCTGCGGGTACGATGTACAAAAGCAATACAGCGAGCAGCGCCCCCATCAGCTTCGATATTGTTTGAACCACTTCAGTCTTCCCCCAATTTCTCAAAACGTACAGAGGTTATGTCCCCATTTCCATTACGCTGTGGGTGCATGGAATATAAAGAGGAAGCATCCAGGGCAGATACATCAGGCTCAAACGGTTCAGAATACGCATCGTACTCTGTCCCGTCGACTTGAATCGAAATCCCCTCCTGTAAGTTCATGCGAATTGCCTGTATTACCTGAGTTCCTTTAATCCGTTCCGGCAACCCCACCCCAGGAGTACGGGCTATTCGCCCTTCAGAATGCTCCTCTTGCTGTGATCTTAATTCCAGTGCACCATCCAGCTGGCTGGACAAGTCTGCTGCCGTTACACATGCGGTTATGAACAGAATAACTGACACACCAAGCCGCAGCATACTTGAAGCGTGATCAGACATACTCTTATCCCCTTTATAATTATTATCTTCTGCTGTAGTGCTTAAGACTGGGTAAACAACAACCCACGTACCACGTTCGATTTGTCTTTGACGATTTCAGCCTTAAATTTGCCGCTTGGATTTACGTATTCATTCTCTTTCTCATTAAGCGTATTCGTGATTTTCCCAGTCTTATCACTGCCGCCATTCACGGCGCCATACTGTTCACTGTCTGAGCTAATGTTCAGAGCATTACCGTACCACTGGCCTGCCATATTTTTACCGGTTTTAATCTGAATGCCGAATTGGTCCTTCCCCTGAAACTTCCGCAGCGCATTGGTCACCTGGGAACCGCTAATCGTTGTTCCGTCATATACCGTAAAAGAGGCTTGAGACAATTCGGTCTGGATATCAGCAAAATTGTTTTGTGCCGTTTTAGTCGCCTCCTGGGCTGAAATAAACAGTATAACTACAATCGTAATTAGAGCGATGGTCAAAAATATCCCAGCGGCTACCTTTAAAGCTGTTGATGCGTTATTCATTATTTTTCTCTCCTAGCTTGTTATTTTGTATTAGTCATAGGTTAACTTTCTTACTGAATTTTTTGTATTTGTTCATAATAGTTATCCATTTGAACAAAGCTCATGCCGATCAACGGAATCACCAAATATAAAAAGATAAGACCATACATCGGGGCAAAACCAATCATCCTTCCCCAGATAGCCTTACTGTCTATTATTTTTTCATACTCCTGTTTTCTTTGTTCGAAATAGTAGGACATATGGGATTCCAAATCATCAAAGGCCTCTCGAATCGTAATTTTACCTAAAGACAAATGAAGCTTATCCACGAGACGTTGAAATTCCGGCAAAGGCGCTTCTTCTTTTAGCAAGTCGAGAGCTGCCTCTGGCCCATGTTCATAATGAAGCAAACATTTTTGCAGAGGTCTTTTGAATATAACTGAAAATCTGTTCAGCCACTCCAATATTTCCTCAACAGACATTCGTTCTATAACCCGTAAAATGGAAATAACTGTTTGAAATTGATACACCTCATGCCTCATATCCAACCGACGCATTTTTCGTTGCAAATATAATAAAAGCATAGGCATTTGATAGGCTGCATACCCAACAATCAAACTAATCAGCACTTCCCACCACTTGATGTATTCATCATCCCAATCTTTTAGCTTTTGGAGGATACGCCAAGTATTTGTGGATAACTGTTCAGGAGTAGCAGTTCCATTAGCATTATGCTCTAAAGCAGCGTACGTCTGTTCGTATGTGCTGTTTGACCTCATGTTCAGCGAATGCATGATTTTGCGATCAATCTCACTCTGCTTCAAACCTTCTTTTTGCTCCACCGGACTTAAACGTCCAAACATTTGACCCGATTGCACTGGTGCGTGAAGGATATGCGTTTTCTCAGCTTCATGTAAAAAAAATATCGTACTGATACTGAGCACCAATCCTATAATACAAAGAGCCATTCTGCGTATGTAGAGCCACTCCAGCCTAATCTCCGCACCACTTTCCTTTAATAGGCGGGTTATTTGAAAATAAGAAGACATATGCTGTTGCGGAATTAAAGAATCCACCACATTACGAATGATAGGAAAACGGTATAGCTTCTGCTCCCAAACCCTCCGTCCTCTACCCGCACGATATCCTGTCTCGTCGGTCTGTTGTAGCTTCTGTAACAGGAAATAAGATACGATTATCACAATATAAACGGATAATTTTGTGATATAACCCAATTTTCCCTGATAAAACTCATCCATGGAGGGAAAGCTGGATCTCGCCCATGTCTCGATTGGGATGGTAAAGAAAACAGGTGCTAGTGCGATCACGTTTAGACTTTTTAACAGATAGTCCAGTTTATTTCTTCGCAGCAACTCCAACTGGATTTCGCGTGCGAGACTGCCGAGCCCCTTCAAGTAAATGGAGCCACCCTCCTCAACCCGATCACCAAACTCCATTACCATATACGAGATACCGGCAAAAGCTTTTAAAAATCGATTAGGAGCCGATTCATAGTATCTTTCCAATGCTTCGTGCGGATCAACATCTGTTAGCGCCTCATGGATGAGTCGTGCGTGTCTTCCGGCCTCTGCCTCCGCCAAATCGGCCGCTTCGGATATAGCTTCCTCCACCATACCGTGCTGATGGTAATAGTGACGCACATTGGCGAATAATTCGATCATCTGTGCAAGTAGCCTTTTTTCCATCCGGCTAATGGCCATATCCAAAATAAGACTGTTGATTACCACTCCGCATAAAACGGCTAATATAGCAAACTCTATTCCTGGCTTCATCATGACCAGCACAACACCACTGCAAGCAAAAGCTCCCCAGATGAACAGTGTCATCTTCATCGTCTGTAGGCGAAGCTTGTACTCATCGTAGGCATGCTGACCAGCTAGTCGCTTACGTATACTCGTGATGTATCCGGATAAGAAAGGGACCTTCATACACAGCGTGTACAACTTATGCAGTAAGGCTTGCAGCTCACGTTGCAGTACCGCTTTTCCCTTGCGCCCTTCCTTCACAGAATAAATTCGTTCTCTGCGAACTGCATGACTACTGCGCTTACGCAACCCCCATAAAGCTATATATAGAAGCGTAAAGCCCCCACCTGATATAAGTAAAATCCATAATAAAATTTCTTTAAGACTCATAGTCTTCCTCCCAATAGCGGGTCAAAAAACTGCGGAAATCTCTGGCATCATTTACATTCATCTGCTCATACATTTCTTGTACACTTTTGGCTGTTAAGGGCTCCATCGGTATATAGCTTCCGTTCCGATATTCCATAACGTGGCGATAACTGTAGCTCGTTGAAGCATTGGAGCCTGCATCCGTATGATCCGGGTCACGCGGCACACATTCTGTGATCCGTTCGATGTAGCGTCGCCCTTCCGCATCACGTTTGAGATGCACATCAAAGTTAATGACATGAACTACCTGTTCCTCAGCAATGCCTTCATGCTGAAATACTCCTGTTTTGAGCAATGAATTACGAAGTGAAAACACGAGATCACGAAATGTTTTGGCATGATGAGTAAAAATGGTGAACAGACTGGCAACCTGCGACATTTGAATCATCCAAGCAGCTACTTCATCACTTGCTACTTCGCCTAGTATATTGACGGTTCCATCTGTTTTTTTCTGTAAGTCAAGCCCTTGTTGTCCTGAAATATGATCCGTTTCTCGAAAGCTAAGAATATTACGGCGACTGTAGATACTGCGTAGATGCAGTTCAAAAGCCATTTCCTGAACGCGAAGCGTATACGAAGCATAAATGTGCTTGACCATCGCCATTAACAACGTCGTCTTACCTGAGCCCTGCGCGCCTGTGATAGCAGTAATCCGGCTGCCTTTCATTAAATAAGAAAGTAGCTGGATTGGAAAATCAGCATTTTGTCCCTTAATTAACTGTTCCAGCGATGCGCTTTGAATATCAAATTTACGGACAAAGAAAGCCCACGATTCTGAGAAAGGAGGTCGTACCACCACTACCCGTGACCCATCCTTCATTTCATTGACCTTATAACCATTTGCTTCGGAAAGCTGTCCCGGGTAATTGTATTTGTAAATATTTTGGCACACCCTTTTAAGTTCACGCTCAGATCCGAAGGAAAGGAACGAAAGATGGATCGTTTTACCTTTATAAAAAATCCATACGCTCTCATAACTATTGGCAGTAGGCATAGTTGTTTGTTCAAATACATACCCATCGGAAGGCCAGTCTGATGATGCAGGAATCCCACCTTCCGGCATACCACTGACGCCCCCACTTACACCGTCGATCCGCTGGTCACGAATATCATCAATGACGGAAAAGCCTTTATAATGCTGATAAATCCGCTGGACAATAATATCCACCTTCTCCAAAAAGGAAAGGGGCCGGTACTCACAATCATAGATATAACGAATGTCCTCTGCGGTAACGAGATAACTTCCATCTTCTTCACCTTGCTGTGAATATCTCATTTCGGCCAAGTCATAAGTATCCAGTAAACGTGATAGTGCATCAGCGCCAAACTTCTGCTGGTATTGGTAAAATATAATTTCGAATTGATCCTGTATGCTAAACAACTCAGGTCTGGAGAATGGCATAACAGTATCGACGATTTTCTCGTTTAAGCCGTAACCGTGAATCAGAAGCTCAGCCATCAGATTTTTAACAAAACGTTTATCTCCACTGCTGCCATTGGCACAGTCCTTTAATGCCCTGCGTAGTTCCGCCCTTTGATGGATACGCCGTCTATATTCCTCTTCATGCAATCCGGCATCCGCCATCTGGCTATGACTTAGTTCATGAAGTGCATTTTTGATATACTCTATTAATGTTTCTAATGTGGCATCTTCATTCTTTTTTTCTACCCGAAGGGTTGAATGTCGCGAGTGAAAATTCCCTCGATATTTTACAATAATCAGTACGATGCACATCAATACTATACAGGTAAGAATCAATCCGTTGATCATTTGAGCGGACAGCATTTAAGCGCCCCTCTCCAAAGCCTTGAGCCGAAGATCGGACTCTGCCGCCTCCAGAATAGCTTTGCTGATATGACGTATACTCTGCGCCCATCCTACAGTCATAAAAAGCTTGCGAGGCTGCCCTTTTCCACTTCGTACCTCACGCTGCACATGGCCGATCACATCCCTGCGGTTCCATGCGTCCATAAATCCGGTGTTATAAGGGACTGTATACAGAGCACCTTTGTAGCCATATCTCCTGCGAATATTCGCTTCATTCACTTGAGAATGCACATCATATTTTCCAAGTACTATTAATAAGGGTAACGATGAGTAGGTAGATAACGGAGACACGGATTCAAAATAAGCGTCTAACTCTCGCATATTCTGAGTGAGTGAAAGAACAGCCAGTTTGGCTCGTGCACATGCTTCATGCTGTACAGCCCCCCATCCTGCTCCACTTCCTGCATCAATTAGCGTTAAATCATAATATTGGTTCGCTGTATCTATTACTGCCCGTACAAGCCCTGGAGACAGTAACGGCGGTGCAGCTCCAAAGCTGGAGGTTCCCTCAAGTACATCCAAAGTATGTTCGAGTACAGGTGTCGTATAATTACGAATATTTTCTTTAGACAGTGTCCCTCGCAGAACTAAACGTGCGGCAGCATCCCAGCCCCCTTCCTGAAGCTGTAGGGTTGGATCATCCATACCATACTCTTGTATAGGTAATCCTGATTCAATACCAGTATGTCTACGACCCAAATGAGTCAATAATAGTCTTCCTCTATATAGATTGCCTATGGTAATTGCTATTGCTGCCGCCAAAGAGCTACTTCCACTAGCCCCCTTAATGGGGCTCCAAAACAAAATGGTACTCATGCTCTGCTCCTTTCCGCACGCTTTAGCGCACGACGAATCACCTTTAATTCCCAACTCATCCATTCCCCAATACAACGGCATAGTTCTTTCTTATACATTCTGGATAGCGGTTTTAGTATTAGCTGTTTTTTATGCTCATTTTCCAGTTTCAGAGCAAGCAACCCCTCATCCCATGGCAGTATATATGGCTCTTGCTGCCAAGATGCCGGGAAATGATTCATGTATTCCCACAGATACGGCTCCTCCAGACCACAATCCACGGCCTGTAAAAATAGCTTGTGAAATACAAGATCTTTGGGAAATTCAGGTTGACTGAATAAATGCTGAAGCCAATTCTGTCCGTTATGCATTAGCATGCGGCTATAATCACTGACCCAAACTCGCAGTTCTGCCCTTTTCCAAACAGAAATTGGACAAAAATCAAGTAACTCTACATCTAAAATAACAATGTCATAAACCTGCTCTGCCTTCTGATCAGCCCTCATACCTATATGCAGGTCTTCCCATGCTGTAAATCCAATTGCTACATCAAAACCACTAAACTGCGTAATGGGAAGTGGTTTGTCAAGCATCCCTATGCTATACCGATACCGTCCCCGCAGCGTAGCATCTACAAGCAGTACTCGTTGGCCAGAAGCTGCTAATATGCTGCTGATGTATAACAAGGTATCGCTTTTGTCACAAAGCCCGGCAAATATCCATGTTTTCATACTTCCGTTCCTTTTCTCTCATTTATTTGGCATACGGGTCAGAGCTTCCACCCTGCGTCAGAATCTTTGTTTGTTCTTGATGATCCTGCTCATTCTCATATTCATTTCTTGTAACATCAATCCCGCTTGTTGGGTTTTCTATAGTAGCACCCGCATGTTGAGCTGCAATTTCCTCACTCAGACTTCTTTCCACGGGTGTTGAAATTACACTGTTTGATGAATTAATTGCATTTTCAAGGGAACCCCGCAGCTGCTTAGACAGCTTTTGTTCAGCAATGTGTATCAAATTCGGATCACTATTCATTAACGCTAATACCTGCGCATTAGGCGGATAGGTCGGGATTGCCTTGGGCTGAAATTGGGGATCCACATATGTCAGAGCATAAATGGATGCTTTATGCAGGTAGGCATCAACAATCGCGCTCGAAAGCGATAATATTTCCTGCTCATTCAAAGTGACCCAGACAATTGGACCTTCCAGTCGGGAAATCTTCTTTTTGGATAATAGAATGTAATCCTGACCTGTTGGAAATTGTATGCGGATATCTACTTCGTCCCCCGACTTTAGACTGTTGGGTAGTACCACCACCTTTAGCTCACGGTTGCGTAAATCTTTAGGTGTGGGTTCATCAGCAGTAATCATAGACGATGTAAGCACAGATCCTTTTTTAAGCTCAATCTTGGCTGTGGTTCCGGAAACTTCACTTTTATCTGCCAGCAAATTTGATGGAGCCTGAGAACCGGGAACTTTAATTCCCTTCAAATCATTAGATGCAATCTGTTCACCTGGAGAAATGTCACGGACAACCGCCCAGCCTTTTTTCGCGGTTCGTTGCTCTTGTTCATACACTTTCCATTTCAGTTCTGCCTCTACCTCAGCCTGTTTCCTAACCTCATTCATTTGATGGATATTAACCATAAGGTAGCCGGCAAAGATAATGCCAACAATCCCAGCGCCAATGCAACCGGCATACAGTTTTTGTTTACTGCTTTTTCTTAGCTTGGACACACAACTTCTCCCCTGCCTCTTTTTGATATATACTTTCTATTTAGCGCCGTCGCTTAAGGAATGCGAAGCGTCTTCTCCGGGTGTCTGGAATAACTCCGCGAAACAGCTCGTCCAGCACCTGATCCATCTCATCATCCCGTTCGAAGGGGTCTGAGTGGAACGGTAGAGCAAATACTTTATCGTGATCCAGCTCCTTACGAAGCCTGCGAACCGCCTCCGAAGTTGCCAATGGCAAGCAGTAATTCCATTTGTGCTGTGGGTGGCGCTGAAGAGATCGGGTTAGCCCTGCTATATCCTGAACCCTCCATTCGGCCCCTGAGCCAACGACGAGCGGATAATCGGCTCTCAAGAATTCTTCCAGACGTTCATTATCCTGCCCACTCCCCAGGTCCAGTACGATAAATCTGTAAGAACCACCCAACAAAGAAATGACATCCGCACGCGATGTTTGTCGCCAGTAATGTACTCCATCGACTTCAAAACGCCGACTTGAACTCATTTGTCCAACGGATGTGCCTTCTACAACTTCTTGAAGTCGGGCAAATGCTTTGGCTGTGCTGTGCAGCTCAACCAAAGCTACGGAGCGGGATCTTCGAGCCAGATAGTGGCTCACCATAATTGCTGTATGCGTAGCACCGGAGCCGGCAGAGACACCCAGTACAGCCACTACCCTTGTACCTGCATAATCCATTGAGGCATCATTAACGGATATTCCTTGTTGAGCAGGTTGAAAATCAGCACTGCGACGCAGTTCTCCAATGACCTCCCCGGCGGATTGAAATCGTTCCTCAGGATTCTCACGCAGCAGTTTTCGAATTACTGGAATCAAATGACGAGACAATTCCCCGCGTATATATCCTTCTACTCCCGCAGTCCACTCGCTATATTTGCCTCCTGTACAGAGATACAATAGCAGCGCTCCCAAACTGTATAAGTCTGAACGAGCATCCGTCTGACCTGCTCCATATTGCTCCGGGGCAGCGAAGCCCACTGTGCCCAGCTTTACCGTATCTTGATCCAGCTCAGCCTTGTAGCTCCTCGCTATTCCAAAATCAATCAGTATAAATTCCATTTCCGGTGTCAGCATAATATTCGTTGGTTTCAGATCCCGGTAAATGACTGGTGGTTGACGGGTATGCAAATAATCCAACACATCCAGTACCTGCAAAGCGAATGGGACGATTTGCTCCTGTGGAATATAGCCTTGGTAGCCCTTCATATATGCTTCCAGCGTAATTCCTTCGATGTAATCCATAACCAGGTATACCGCTCCAGATGGGGGATGCTCAAAAAAATCAACAATTCTTGGTAAACGTGGATGGCTTAGTGAAATCAGCATCTCTGCCTCCGTGCGTACAAGCTTCATCACTTGTGGCTCGGCAACCGACTCCTTCACTGCCCATTGCTTGCCTGGCAGTTTTAAATCCTCTGCCATGAACACGCGGCTCATTCCTCCCGAACCCAATGTGCGCACAATACGGTAACGTTCACCAACAATTGATCCGAATTCCAACTGTGATGGTTGCTTCATTATTCTCCTACCTCCTTTCTTAAGCAAACAACGCAAAAAAGGGAAAGCTGCCGCAAAATCAAATTTCCATGTCGCCATGAAAATCGTTTTCGCGGGATGCTTTCCCTTGATTTAAACATCATTATTATTTTTAAGGAACAATTTGGATTTATTATATAGCACACCTGTATCTATTGTAAAGTGTTATTTTCCATACTTAATCATGTACAGGGTAATCTCATCTCGATTATGGAATAGCTGCTTAGCTCGCTGAATCTGCATGCCGGACTCCTCAAATGAAGCAATTACATCATGAATGAGCGCCAAGGGCTTTTTATGCATTAGCTTGACCGTAACGATAGCAGTACCACCGCTTCGCAAACTATATAGTAAATCAGTAACGAGCCTTGCCATTTGCTTAGGACTCCAGCTCATATCACAAACCAGCAGATCGAACGAATTCTCTTTAAATTTGACTTCACTTGCATTTTTACGCAAAAAAGTCAGATTGGCGTACTTCATCAGTGATGGCTCCATCTTTGCCGGATCAACCGCAGTAACTTTCAGTCCCCGCTCCAGTAAGAAGGAAGTCCATCCACCCGGTGCTGCCCCAATATCCAGTCCCTGATGGAAAGCGCCAAAATCTATGCCGAACGTTACTTCTGCTTCCAATAGCTTGAATTTGGCACGGGAAATTTGTCCGTCTTCTTTCTGAAAACGAACCGCACCTCCGCTCCAATCCGATAGGTTGTCCTCAGGACGTGATACACCTGCATACCACGTATCTGTATCTGCAAAAACGGACACAATAACATCGGCGCCTTGTACTGTTTGCTCCATAGGTAGATCACTTAATTGTTCACTCAAAGCCTGCTTAAGTGCACCTGCGCTTTCAGTCCAGCTGCTATTAGATCCTTTGCGCACCTGTAAAGAAACACGTTGATCCATCAATTCCTTGCGGTTACGGATGAATGCAACCAGACGCTCCTGCACCTGAACCAGATCCGTTCCTTCTTCCTGAAAATGAACAGGAAACAAGTGACGTAAAAACATCGGCGGCTGACCTGTAATTGTCCTCACTGCCTCAATTTCTTCCGCAGGTAATGTAGCCAGAAAAATTTCACCAGGTAAAAGCATCGTACTTTTCACAGAGCCAAATATTCTTCTAAGC
Organism: Paenibacillus sp. SEL3; assembly: GCF_054602585.1. Classification (NCBI taxonomy): domain Bacteria; kingdom Bacillati; phylum Bacillota; class Bacilli; order Caryophanales; family Paenibacillaceae; genus Paenibacillus; species Paenibacillus sp. SEL3. The sequence goes on from NZ_CM137725.1 coordinate 6,477,449, forward strand.
TCCTCTTGAGCATAGGGTGCAAAACCGTGATTGGCCGTACAAATAAATCTTGATGATGACAAAGTAGATTCACTTTGTTCATCTGTACTCATATATAGTTCCTCCAAAATAACATTACCCTCCAGCGCACACCCGAATCCAGGGACGTTCTCCATCCCAATCCAGCTCAACCGAAACTTCATATGTGTGCATAATCAATTCTTTCGTTAAAACTTCTTTTTTCGGTCCAGCTGCTGCAACCTTACCATCACGAATCAATGCAACATGTGTAAATAGGGGGACAATCTCCTCAATGTGATGAGTCACATAGACCACTGATAAGTCCCGCTTGCGGAGCCGATCAATCTCGACCAGCATTTTTTCCCGCTCAAATAGATCCAACCCAGCACAAGGCTCGTCCATAATTAGCAGACGGGGTTCCGCCATCAGTGAGCGGGCCAACATCACCTTTTTACGTTCTCCTTGAGATAACGTCCCCAGCGGATGATGAATCAAGTCACCTAAATTCATACCCTCCAGCAAAGATATGGCCTTTTCTTTTGCCTCTGTTGGAATTTCCTGATAAAAGCGCAAAAAAGCATACGCACCTGTAGCGACTACTTCCCAAACTGGATCTTTTAGCGCCAGCTTTTCCAATAAGGTCTGACTGATATATCCGATCTGCTTGCGGACCTCCCGCACATCACATTGACCATACATTTGCCCAAGCACTTCAACCGTACCACGACTTGGAAACATATACCCTGTCATCATTTCCAGTAAAGTTGTTTTACCGGAACCATTGCGACCCAGAATAGCCCAATGTTGACCTTCTCGTATATCCAGGCTTACATCGTCCAATATCCGTCTTTCTTCCCGCTGCAACGTAATGCTCTTCATGGATATCATTCCATCACGCTCCTTATTTTGCTCAGCAAGTGTTCTACAGATTCCATTTTGTAGATGATTTCAGGATTATTGTTTTCACCATTATATATAAGAAGCGCGGGAACGCTGGATATCCGGTACTCCTGTACCAGTTCAGGAATATAGTTAATGTTGCTCTGCACCACTGCTCCTTCGGGGAGCAAATGCTCTGCTACCTCCAGCATCTTACGGGCAGCCGCGCATGTTCCGCACATGGGAGTGTACACAAACAAAGCCAGCTTGCATCCCTCCCATATGGCACGGCGCGCGTCTTTTTGTCCGATCTCTTTCATTGTTCAGACCCTTTTCTGATCTCTCGCATACGCTCCTCGGGTATGGGCCCATTATGCACGGTGACTCCCTCTGGCTTATTCGCATAGAGCAGCTCATACATGGCTCGCCGCCCCTCTGGACTGGAGGAATGCAAGTAAATTTCACGCGGATATAACCGTTTCCCTGCGATAGCAGCAGCCACATCTTTTCCCGTGGGTTGACCTGAACCCAAATCATAATCTAGCGATAGTATCGTAATAGGATATTCATGAAGCAGCAGCAGACACTCTTCCGCATCTCTTGCCAGCTTAAAGCCCGGAGGACAAGGCCGATAATCGTCCATAAACAAATACATCAACTTCTCCTCCTTTTCCCATATATGCAAGCTCACATGCCTCAAAGATAGTTATTATCAATCAGATTGATTTACTCCCAGCTTAGAATCATTTGAATATCCTCCTGATGTGTTCCATCAGGTCCCGTCTCACTCTCCAAAACGATAGGAATGCCTCTTACAGCCTCCTGATCTGTCATCCAGCGCATGCCCTCAGTACCAATGTAACCTTGCCCCACACGAGCGTGTCTGTCTTTTTTAGAGCCATACGGGTATTTAGAATCGTTCAAGTGAACTCCGCATAGAGCTGACCAATAGCCGAGACGGTTTCCTTTATCAATCAAAGCCTCGTCCATTCCACCGTTCCACAATCCTGCTGCATACGCATGACAAGTGTCCAAGCAAAAGCCGATACTGTCAGGATACCGGCACAACTGACGGATTTGCACCATTTCCTCAAGCGTGGTTCCCATAGGTCCATGATCCCCCGCCTGATTTTCAATCAATATTTTAGCATTTCCCTGCCAGCCTTCCAGCACATCATTAAAACAGTTAATGATGTTACGATAGCCCTCTAGAGGGTCTAACGAATGCATGTGACCAAAATGAACGACAATCCCTTTTGACCCACAGGCTTCAGCAATATCCAGATCATTGCGTAATGAAGCAATCGTCAGCTCATAAAGTTCCTGACCACGCTCAGACCCATGAGCCGGATTAACGGGATATGGCGAATGAGCAATGGATTGAAGCTGGTGCTCTACACAGTAAGCGTTGCAAGCAGCAGCATCAGTAGCACTCCATTCCTTCAGTCTCAGACTACGAGGATTTTTCGGGAAATATTGAAATGAACGCCCCTCCTGCTCTCGCGCACGCATAGCGGCTTTGAAAAAGCCACCACGCGTACTCACATGGGAGCCGATGAGCAATTTAGGCATCATGCTGCTGTACCGGGCAATAAAATGCTTTTTTCCCCGCCAGTTCAACCCTTACAATTTTTCCGCCACTTGGAGATTCTTCTCCTTCGCGGTCATATACTCGACACTGATGATCAAATCCACCTGTTAGCGTGTCTCCCTCCATTAGAGGCATTTCCATGTACCCGCCTTCCGCAGTAGCTTCACGTAGTACGGATTGAGTGGCATGGTATAGCTTTTCCACTTTTTCTGGCGACTGCACAATGTTTTGTACTTTGGAACCCGGTGTAAATCCGGCGATATAAGCAATTTCGTCCGAATAACAATTGCCAATACCTGAAAAAATCTGCTGATTCACCAGTGTTGTTTTTAAAATCCCCCGGCGTCCCTTCAGCCGTGCTGTAAACTTTTCCAACGTCATGCGGCGGTCTAACGGGTCAGGTCCCAGGTCTGACAAAGCCTCCTCTGTTTCTTTAGCCGTCAGCAAGTGCAGATAACCTAAGCGCAGTCCGATAAAATAAAGCTTTACTCCACTAAAATCTAATTCGATCTGAACTGTACGATCTGGACGCTGCTCCTCCGTTCCCAGAAATAACAGCCCTCCCAACATCAGATGAAGTACGAGCCGTCCGCCCGTGTTTAAATGAAAAATCAAATGCTTGCCTCGACGCTCTAAATATACAACGGTCGTTCCGAGCAATTGCTTCTCAAACGTTTCCACTTCAGTATTAATGGACTTTTCACGGCTAACCGTCACTCCAGTAATCGGAATGTCCAAAATTTGTTTGGATAATAAGATTCTGTAGTTTTCCATTTCAGGAAGTTCCGGCATATCAACATCTTTCCTTTCGTAGCTACATAGCTTTTAATGCTCGCAAGTTTTCTAAGGCATATACTTTTTTCTATTATCTCAGCTCTTCTTTCATCCAGTCCTGCAATTCAGCGAGATTTTCAAACATCAGGTCAGGTTTTACTCCAACGGTACGCACATGCTCGTCCATATTAGCGCGGGTCGTCACGCCCGACAGGATCAGAGCTGTTTTACAACCTGCTGCTGCACCTGCCGCAATATCTGTAAGCATATTATCGCCCACAACCAGAGCTTCATCCGCCCTAATGTTTAAGCGGTTCAGTGCATAATTCATCAATACGCTTGAAGGCTTACCGATGACAATAGGCTTTACCTGTGAAGCCGCTTCAATTGCTGCTCCAATCGTACCTGCTCCTGGCGTTAGCCCATCATGTGAAGGCAATTGGAGATCCGGGTTTGTCAAAATAAAAGTGGCTCCTTCCCGAATCCAACGCATGGCAGCGGCCAGCGCATCATATGTAAATTGACGATCTATCCCCTGCACCACATAATCAGGATGGTTCTCAACAAGCTGCAAACCGGCTCCTGTGAGTGCATCACGTAATCCTGTCTCACCAATACAATATACACGAGCTCCAGGACTTTGCTGTGCTACATATTGTGCAGCTGCTAACGCCGAAGTATATACTTCATGGCTGGCCGCTTTAATTCCCATACCAACCAAATGCTCAGCCACCGATTCGGGTGTGCGTGAAGCATTGTTTGTAACATAAGCATAAGGTATCTGGTCTGTACGCAATCGGGATATGAACAGATCCGCACCCTTGATCATCCGATTTCCATGATAAAGGGTTCCATCCAGATCAATTAGTAACGATTTTATCGCAATCCCCTCCCCCACTTCAAATCCATTCACATCATAGCATTGAAAATTATAATTCATCCTATGAACGATGTTCTCCTTCTTATTTAACCACCTTAATGATTCAGGTTATAAAATAATCGGCTGTCTCCATTCATCCCATCTATCTTAAGTCAAAAATGCTTATGAAGTCCATGAATTGCTGGTAAACCGTGCAAAATAGCGCCATTCCTCGCTAAAAGCCGTCGCTTTCACATGACATAAGTTCACATCTTCGTCGAAATCCATCGAAGGCGCTATTTCCTCAAAGGAAATCTTCTGTATTTCCTGATCATGCTCAAGACATAAAATCCTTTAAATTCGATATATAGAAACGCGAATATGACATACCTCCATATGTGGTAGAACAAATTCATCCCCACCACCGTGTACGGGTTCTCATCTCTTGTCGCATCCTGCGCTTTCCCGGAAAATAATTTCGGTGAAAAACAAAGGCACCGGAGCAAGCCCCGGTACCCATGCACATATCTTTCTCCAATCGTTTATTAACCGATATCGGGTACCGGTAACAACACATGCTGCTCCGCAAGCAATGAATTGGGAAATATGCTTCGCGCTTCCTCCAGCAATGGCTGAAGCTGCTCCTGATCTTTATACCTAGAACTAAAATGTGTCATGATTAGCTGACCCGCACCTGCGGCTTTTGCAGCCTCCGCTGCCTGAAGCGCCGTACTATGATGATACTCGTACGCTGTATCTGCCAGTTCATGCAGAAAAGTGGCTTCATGAACGACGACAGTTGCATCTTGAGCCAGCACTACCGTATTCGGGCAAGGTCTCGTATCCCCCAAAATCGTGATGATACGCCCCTTTTTCGGCGAACCCAAAACATCCTGAGGGTGCAAAATAACTCCACCCTCTACCTCCACGCTTTCCCCACGCTTTAACTTACCGTACACCGGGCCGGGCTTGATTCCATATCGCTCCAACAGTTCTTGGTTAAGCTTACCGGGCTTATCCATCTCTACAACTCGGTAGCCATAGCTGTCGATCCGATGATCCAGCAAAGCTGACTCTACCCGGAATTGTCCGTCATCAAACAGAACCCCGCCCGTATGCTCCACAATATGTAGTTGGTAATTGATACGCGATTGGCTGATCCCTAAAGATAGCTCGATATATTGCTGGATTCCAGGCGGTCCATATACCGTCAGTGGTGTCGTTCCCCCCTGGTACGCTCTGCTCGACAGCAGCCCCGGCAGACCAAAAAGATGATCCCCATGCAAATGGGTGATAAATATTTTTTCAAGTCTGCTTAGTTTGAGCGGCGAACGCAATACCTCTTGTTGAGTGCCTTCACCGCAGTCGAACAGCCACATGCTTCTTCGTTCTTCCAGCAAACGAAGAGCGATGGACGTTACATTTCGCTGAATCGTAGGCACCCCTGCATTTGTACCGAGAAAATAAAATTCCATAACATTAACCTTCTTCCTGCTGACCAGCAAAAAACCTCCGAAGCTCGGAGGGTATTTGCTATCCCATCTGATAAAGGTGTTAAACCTTTTCGACGTTAAAATACTGCGCCTGAGGGTGGCTGAACACCATGGCTGATACAGAAGCCTCCGGTTCCATCATAAACCCTTCCGTCAGCTCAACGCCAATATCCTCAGGTTTTAACAACTGGAACAACGGCCCCTGTTCCTCCAGATCTGGACATGCAGGGTAGCCAAAGGATACCCGAATGCCTTGATATCTGGCACCGTGCCGCTGTTTCATTGTCATATCGGCAGGGTCCGGAAAACCCCAGCTATCCCTGATAATATGGTGAAGTCGTTCCGCTAACCCTTCTGCTACTTCGAGTGCTACCGCTTGAAGTGCATGCGAGCGCAGATAATCCCCTTTATCTTTCCACTGGGTAGATATCTGCTGAATCCCATGACCAGCTGTAACGACCATGAAACCTACATAGTCCATAACTCCGGATTCCACTGATTTCAAGAAATCAGCCAGACATAGATAAGGCTCTACCTGCTGGCGCGGGAATGTAAATGTATGCAGTACCTTGCTCACATCCGACGGATCATAGATCAGAATTTGATTTCCTTGCGACTGCGCTGGAAAGAAACGATACATGGCATGTGCCTGGATGATTCCGTCTGTCACAGCTTCAAACATGATGCTGTCCACGGTTTCCTTCAACTGAATCGCTTTCGGATCTTCCGAAGCCAGCAGCTGTTCAACATTGCCTTTTAAACCAAGATGATGCCCCATTAGCATCTGCATATTCACGTAAGGCAAAATATAATTCAGTGGATAGTTGCGCAGTACATGTCGATCCGTATCTGGTGGAGTATAGACGGGCAAATCCTGAGCAATGTTAGAGCGCACAGCTCGAGTGAGTTTAGGGAGCGGCTTGGCTTCCACGACGATTGCCGCTTCAGCCTCCCGCTCAGCTTCCATCTCCTCGGCCATTTTTTTACGGGACTCAGGATTCATAAGCTTATTGGCAATATCCAGGCCATCCATAGCATCCTTTGCATAGGCAACCAGACCATCATACTCAGGACGGATACGATTTTTAGTGAACTTACGTGTTAAAGCAGCCCCACCAACCATTATTGGAATATCAATATTCGCATTTTTTAAATCCTGTGCGGTCAGCACCATTTGTTGTGCCGATTTAACAAGCAGTCCAGATAAGCCAATCATGTCGGCCTTTTCTTCACGGTAAGCCTCAATAATGCGTTCTGGTGGTACTTTTATACCCAGATTCACAATATGGTAACCATTGTTGGATAGAATAATCTCCACCAGATTCTTACCAATGTCATGCACATCACCTTTGACCGTAGCCAACAAAATCTTACCTTTTACTGAGGATTCATTCTTCTCCATGAACGGCTCTAAATAAGCCACGGACGCCTTCATCACTTCAGCGCTTTGCAGCACCTCTGCTACAATCAATTCGTTATTGTTAAACAGTCGTCCTACTTCCTCCATCCCCTTCATCAGCGGACCGTTAATAATCTCCAGCGAAGAATATTTCACAAGCGCTTGCTCCAGATCCGGAATGAGTCCCTCCTTACTTCCCTCCACTACGTAGGAAGCCAGTCTTTCTTCGAGCGAAAGGTTTGATATCTTTTCTTTTTTCTCCACTTTCTTGTTACGAAAAGCTGCTACAAAAGCGGATAAAGTATCGTCATTTGTTTTATAGATCAAGTCTTCCGCAAGTTTCCGCTCATGCTCTGGAATGGATGCATAACGCTCAAGCTTCTCAGTGTTTACAATCGCATAGTCCAGACCTGCTTTGGTGCATTCATATAAGTAGACGGAATTGAGCACTTCACGACCCGCTTCCGGCAAACCAAAAGAAACGTTACTGATGCCCAAGATAGTATGCACTCCGGGAAGCGCCTCTTTAATAATGCGAATACCCTCAATCGTTTCCTTAGCTGAACCGATATATTGCTCATCACCTGTTCCTACTGGAAATACGAGCGTATCAAAAATCAGATCCTCCGCTGCCAAACCGTAACGGTTCACCAACAGATCATAAGAACGTTTAGCTACCTCAAGCTTATCCTCACGTGAAATAGCCTGTCCGCGTTCATCAATCGTACCAACAACAACAGCGGCGCCGTACTTATGAATAAGAGGAGCCATGTTCTCAAATTTCTCTTCACCATCCTCCAAATTAATGGAGTTAATAATCGCCTTACCTTGCGAATATTGAAGTGCTTTATCAATGACTTTAATATCCGTTGTATCTATCACCAAAGGTACTTTTACCTTGTTTACAACCAGTTTCAAAAACGCTTCCATATCCGTCATTTCATCGCGGTCCGGGTCCTGCACACAAATATCAATGACATGCGCTCCGCTTTTTACCTGAGCACGGGCAATTTCAGACGCCTCTTCATATTTGCCTTCCACAATCAAACGCTTGAATTTGCGGGAGCCAAGAACATTTGTTCGCTCACCAACCATATACGGACGATTGTCCTGTTCAATATATACAGGCTCAATGCCTGATACGGCAGGAGGATGATGACCTACCAGCGAACGCGGCTCAAACTGCGACATACTTTCACTCATAACTCGAATATGCTCAGGCGTGGTACCACAACATCCCCCAGCAATATTCAACCAGCCTTTTTCAGCGAAAGCAGCCATTTTACGTGCTAATGAATCAGGCGATTCATGGTATTGGCCATTTTCATCGGGCAAGCCCGCATTTGGATAACAGCTAATAGCTGCAGAGGACATTTCAGACAGAGAGCGAATATGATCACGCATAAACTCTGGACCCGTAGCACAATTCAACCCAATCGAAATTGGATGCAAGTGTTCAAGTGATATGCAAAAGGATTCGATATTTTGTCCGGCCAACGTCGTTCCCATAGGCTCAATCGTGCCTGAAATCATTAGCGGAAGCTCGATACCTGTCTGCTCAAAAGCCTGCCGAATTCCGATGCTTCCAGCCTTGACGTTAAGCGTATCCTGTGAGGTCTCCAAAAGGAGTACATCCACGCCGCCTTCAATAAGTGCCAAGGCCTGCTCTTGATAGCTGTCAATCAGCTCAGCAAATGTAACACCGCCTGTGACAGACAAGGTTTTCGTGGTTGGGCCCATAGCTCCTACTACAAAACGAGGCTTGTCCGCAGTGCTGTATTTATCCACCGCGTTACGCGCCAGCTTGGCCGCCACCAGATTAATTTCACGGGCACGTTCTGGTATATCGTAATCCGCCAAAACGACGGATGTTGCTCCAAATGTATTCGTTTCAATTAGGTCTGCTCCGGCCTTCAAGTATGCTTCATGAATCCCTTGAATGACATCCGGTCTCGTTAAGACCAGCATTTCATTACAGCCCTCCAGCTCTTCCCCACCAAAATCATCGGGGGAAAGGTCTTCCTGTTGAATCATGGTGCCCATGGCCCCATCAAGAAGGAGTATTCTTCGTTGTAATGCATCCTGCAAGCTAACTTTATCCAAATTTCTTCACCCCCGCAAAACGTTAAATCCTAGTTTAGCAGAAACCGTATCATTTAGATAGATTGAAGTAAAAACATACGTTTTATACAGGTTGTTCTTTGTAAAAACGACTTCTCTTATCCATTTTTATAGTTTGTAGCATTATTAAACGTACTTAACCCTGCATCCTTTAGCTATGTTCATTTGCATTATAAAATGTTGAAATCCTGTATTGTACAACGTTTCAAGACATGGTATTCTTTATATAACATTAATCCAAGTGGAAAAGAGGGGATAAATACATGGCCGAAATCTTAATACGTAATACGAATGAAAGAATTAGCGGTGAAGAACAAGTACGTGAATTTCTGGAGAGTCACGAGATATTGTATGAACATTGGGATGCTTCCAAATTGTCCGGGGAGCTGCAAGAGAACTTTACCTTAACAGATGATCAAAAGGCCGCTGTTCTCAAAACATTTGAACCCGAAATCAAGGATTTAGCCGCACGTCGCGGATATAAAATATGGGACGTTATCACTCTATCTGAAGCAACGCCGAATTTGGACGAGTTGCTGGCCAAGTTTGAGCAAATTCACACCCATACCGAGGATGAAATCCGTGCCATTATCGCTGGTAAAGGCATCTTTATTATTAAAGGACCTGAAGAGATCGACTATTTTAACGTAGAGCTTTCACCGGGGGACGTTATCTCCGTACCCGAAAATATACCTCACTTCTTCACTTTAATGGAGAATCAAAAGATCGTAGCAGTCCGCTTGTTCATTGAAGAAAATGGCTGGATTGCGGAACCGTTCGAAGATCCAACCTTCATTAAAGCATAATTACGAATTTATCCTTGTGTAAATAAAAAACTCCCTCTGCTCTGTGACAATCGAGCGAAGGGAGTTTTCTTAATACTCGTTTCTAAAGGTGTAGATTTCTTACTTTAACGACTGAATAATTCCATCCAATTCAGACAGATGCTTGATTTGAAACTTCGGCTTGATCTCTGTGGTATTGGTTTTGGCGTTTCGGTTCACCCACACCGAGTGAACACCTGCTGCCAACGCTCCTTGAATATCAGTCGTCAGCTTATCTCCTACCATTAAAGCATGTTCAGGCTCAATACCAAGAAGCCCCAACGCATGCTGGAATATAGACGGATCCGGCTTGCCTCGACCAAATGAACCTGAAATGACCACATGATCAAAGAAAGGAGCTAATTGAGGAACTCCATCCAGTTTCTCCTGTTGTAAATCAGGGGAACCGTTTGTCAATAATAACAGCTTGTATTGTCCCTTCAATTGTTCTAGAATTTCAAACGTTTCTTCATATACATGGGGACGTGCGCGTCTTTCCGAAGCAAATTGGGTAGCCAGCTTTTCCGCCAACTTCTCATTATCTATCCCTAGTTGCTGGAGTCCTCTGCGCCATGATTCCTTTCGATAAACAGGGGCCAACTGTTCCAATTGACGGAATTCAGGTTGCTCACCCGCTGTAAAATTCGCCCACAATCCTTCAAACGGATTAATGCCGATCATTTGAGTAAAACTAAAGGTTTCATAGGATTCATACAAAGCGCGTGCTTCTTTACGTACGGCTTCCTCCAGAGCTTTTGGATCAACACCTGCTTCACGGGAGCCTGTTTGACACGCTGCATCAAATGCCTCTTCTACACTACGTTCATCCCACAAAAGGGTATCATCAAGATCAAACATTACCGCCTGAATCGTCATCTGAATTATCCACTCTCTTTCCACAGTATATGTACGCCTATTTGCTTGATTAAGCATTTGAATCGTTATGTGTGCCCATATTAAGCAAGCGGCCGCAGCATGTTATATGAAATAACATCATACGGCCTTTGTTACAGAGCTACAGGCTAAATCAGTTATTTCTTGTCAACCTGTATCTGATTGGATAGCGCAAACTTCTCAAGTCGCTCTGCAATGGCATCCGTGTCATAGCGACCTAATGATTTTGTGAAAATGAAATTACCACCCTTACCTTTTCTTTCAACGGTTACGTAACCCTTTTCAATCTTGATGGCTTTCATGTCCCCTGCCGTCATTGGACGTTCTCTACCACCTTTCAGCATATAGAGAGTATCCTTTCCCACTTTCAGATAAGGACGACGGATAAAAAAGATAACAGCCAGCATCAAGTACAGGCCGAATACAAGCCAATCCATCCCTCGCATACCGGTCTTAGTCAAAAAGTAACTCATAAGCATGTACAATACAGAAAGACCAGCCAGCATAATTGGCACAGTAATATTACGGCCACGAAAAATATCCATTGCAGAACCTGCGCCGCTAATGGTTTGAATACCTTGCTTTTTGCGCGATTTATTTAAATGCGCTGTGTTTTTGCGTACTTTTCTTTCAAATGATCGGGCCATCTCTCAATTCCTTCCCAGATATATTACATTAAAACAATTGCCTCAAAGCTGATCTATATAGATACCATGAGAGGTACCTAAAACAAAAGGCAAATTGCAGGCTTGGGCGCTTTAACAACATTAATGCTTCAGCCCGTCATTTCCCTTCGATGTATCATCGTCCACAAATTCAATCGTTTCTAGCTGCTGCCGAAAATTACGACGAATGTTACCTAAATAAATTTCCCGAAGATTGGCACGTTCTGTGGTTTCCTCTTCTGTTAATCCCTCGGATTTTGCTTTGCGCGCTAATTCATTAATGCGCTGTACCAAGCTGTCTATATCCAAATTGTGTCCCCTCCAAAAAAGCAAAGATATAATACACTTTGACATGTAGAAAAGAGCTTGTCAAGGCTCCCGCATTACGCTCCCTGACAAGCTCTAATAGTCTATAGATCATAAGTCAGGAAGCTTGAGTACCTGACCTGCCTGCACTCCCCGATCCTCTAAACCGTTAATCCGCACAATTCCTTCTATATATACTCGTGTATCCATTCGTTCCGGTTTATGATTCGCGGCAATCTGCCACAACGTATCCCCAGGTTGTACTGTCAGTTTAGTCACTTCTTCCTTGGAAGCTGAAGGAGCCGCGAAAACCGTAAGTACACCTGCTCCTGCAATCCAAGCAACAATCACTATAATAAGAAGCTTAAGTAAAAGAGTATGGGTAATAATCTGCATAAAACGCGCCCTACCCTCTTTTCGGGTCTCCTGTAAATTTTCTATATTCATTGGAAAAATACTTTGATAGGTGCTATATTTCATCATGGTTGTGTCCTCCAAACGTTTGTTCTTATGTTTTCACAATATAACACGAACGTTTGTTTTGTTCAATAGAAAAGAGAACAAAAGTTCGCAATTTTTTTAGGGATTATTTAGAACTTATGTTTGTACGAACGGAGGTTCTATGCTATAATTTTCCCAAACGTTACTAAATGGGGTTGATACGGTATGTCTAAGATTTCGAGCCGCCAGCAGGCCATTCTTGAATTTATCCGCAATGAAGTGCGTCTAAAGGGATACCCCCCTTCTGTACGCGAAATAGGCGAGGCTGTCGGATTGGCCTCCAGTTCTACGGTTCACGGTCATTTGGATCGTTTAGAGAAAAAAGGACTCATTCGCCGCGATCCTACAAAACCACGGGCTATTGAGTTACTCGGTCAAGACGAATCGGATAACAGCAACTTGATTAATTACTCCATTAGTCGTGTCCCCGTCGTCGGCAAAGTAACCGCTGGTCTTCCTATTACGGCGACAGAAAATATTGAAGATTACTTTCCTCTTCCCCAACACTTTGTTGGTGAGGATAAAATATTCATGTTATCTGTTGTAGGCGAAAGCATGATTGAGGCTGGGATTGCTAACGGAGACTATGTAATCGTACGTCAGCAGCAGACCGCTGATAATGGCGATATTGTTGTAGCTATGACAGATGAAGACGAAGCTACAGTTAAAACCTTCTACAAAGAAAAAGATCATATCCGGCTTCAACCTGAAAATCCAGCCTTTGAACCGCTTCGTCTGACACACGTCAGTATTTTGGGCAAAGTTGTAGGACTCTTCCGGGACTTCCACTGATTTCTCGTTCTTCCTTCCCCGTTATTCTATCCCCTAATACAAAACCGGCTGCCTAGGGCAAGCCGGTTTTGTATTGTTATTATGCTTACTATGTATCTCACAACTATTCTTTCCTTTTAGCAACCTATTCCTATTGTATCTACTATAAAATCAGCCTCATCGTCTCAAATAATCCCCCACTGATCTTGAACAGCTATACTGTTGTGGGCAAAACTAATAGATCTTTCTTTCTTTTAGCTAAATATGGTATATTAATTACTCATAGCTCTGTAGGAGGAATTAAATGAAAAAAATAATAATTTCAGCGTTTGTTATGATATTTATCGTCGTAAGCTGTGCAGTTCCAACAATGGATCATTTGTATGCAGAAGAGAAATCACACATAACAACCTACGATCGTATTCAGTACATACAAATACTCATCCATTTCAGGTATTTAGAAAAGCAACTTGAAGCTGTAATTTCCGAAAGAAATAATTACCCAGAGGCCAGCCAAGAATATAAACAGCTCTCAGAACAACTGAATCATATTCTTGCCCAAGAGGCGTACTACGAAAAAAAACTTAACACCCTTAATAGTAAATAATTTTCATACAAACTGCATATTATCTTTATTCTACACATTAGACTCATGCCGACCTGCCTGTAACATCTCCTGCAACGTAAAGTTGAAAAGGCGAAGACAGGTTCGCATGAGTTTTTTTGTTAACCTTTAGGGATATAGGTACTAGCTTCTTTTTGCTTCTAATAGATTTATGCTGATACATTACTATCACAATTGACATATATATATAGCAGAACTAAGCAAAGGAGATATGCAGATGATCAGAAATAGAGTTAAAACGTATAAGCATCGCATCGGGAAAAACAGATATCTGGTCGTTAAAGTCTTTCAAGCCGCAGCTGCTAAAACAGGAAGCGGAAATGCACTAGCAACCAATGCCTTGAATATCAAAATTTCCAAGCGTAAGCATAAACGCCACTAAGATTCAACCGCACCTTCATTTCTTGAAGGGAGGTGATATTATGAGCAGAAGACATTGCAGACGTGATTTAAGAAGAAGAAGATTGAACATCCGTTCCAATCAAAGAGCCACTGCGCGTGCAAGAGGTAACGCACTGGCTGTTAATTTGTTTAGCGTAAACGATAGACAACGCAGACGTTAATAATTGTTTCCATGCAAAAAGCGGGAGGAATTCTTCCTGCTTTTTTTGTGTTAAATAGCACACCTAACTACTGCTATGAATCATTTAAGCAAGCGGAGGGGGATCTAAAATATCACACATAGTTGAACAGTCGCTACCATTTTACACTTTTTATAAATCTAACAGACAGGAAAACGTGTTCTCTTTTAGAATAATGTGCATAGAGAAATTAAACCAGGAGGAGACAAGCCATGATAATTAAAATGTCACTTTCATATATGGGGGATTTTAAAAAGTCAAATGAGAATAACGGCTTTATTGTGTCAGGAAAAATTATACCTAAATACGAGAACAACATTTGGTCATATATAGAAGAAAGTTTTCCCGAACCATATTTTAAACAGTATGAGGATGATGACGTCGATATCAGTTATATTAATGAACAAGGAAAATCTATTTTTTTATATTATGATGAGAACGACTGTGTTGGGAAAATTAAACTTTGTACTTATTGGAATGGCTATGCTCTAATTGAGGATATTGCCGTCGCTAAAGACTGGAGACACAAGGGAATCGGAGCAGCCTTATTGAGTAAAGCAACCGAGTGGGCTAAGCAGAATAATCTTGTTGGCCTTATGCTTGAAACACAGGATGTGAATATTTTAGCTTGTCGATTCTATGCTAAAAATAACTTTGTAATCGGCGGAGTTGATACTATGCTATATTCTAACTTTTCCACAGCCCATGAGAAAGCGATTTTTTGGTATTATAAGTTTAAGTATTCAAATTAGCCTATCCTTCTGTAATAAGGCCGAATTTAAAAACAATACCATCTTGTACGCACACTTTGCATTGCTACTTTTCCCGTATCTAGTAAAATCAAACTGATCAGCACACAAAACTCTGCCGACCAATTAAGGTTAGCAGAGCTTTTGATTTATTTTTAGAGTATTCACTTACTTCAAACGTGAGGATGAGATCATTTTCAGCATGTAATCCTTTTTTGCTCTTATCAGGAATCTGAAACTGAACGTTTATATACAATAACAGATAAAATCCCGCTAATTATAATGACCACTGAAAAAATCAATAACATATTGCTATATAAATAAGCAGATGGAAAATTAATGATTGGTATAAATTTTTGATGAATAAGACGTATTGACAATAAGCCTCCTACAACTGAAATCCCCGTTCCTTCTGATAAAAAGCTTATAAAATTAAGTAAGCTCATTCCTGCGCCAGCTTCTTCTTGTTTTAAACTACTTGAAACAATAGTGGATATTACTGTTTTAATAAAAGAAAGACCACCGAAAACAAAGACTAGAATAATAGACATCAGCCAAGGTGTCATTTCAATAAAGAAAGCAGCTACCAAAAAACTGACGGCAAGAAATGCAACGCCGACTGCTAGCACATGTAAGGAACCTTTCTTATCAACAAGTGCTCCTCCAAGAAAACCAAAGAAAATAACACTCATCGTTCCAGGAAAAATAATTCCACTGCCAATCATTGCGGTACTTAAGTGGTGAACGTCTTTCATCATATAAGGGACCATAGAAACAAATCCAGCTACGGTACCAAACATAAGCCCCCCACAAAGGATTCCTATCATAAATGCAGTATTTTCCCCCAATGAAGAATCAACAAAAGGATTGGTTACTTGTCTGATATGTTTTAAAAAGATCAAGAAAAATAGAACACTTATCACCAGAAAAGAAATTCTGTAAGAAGTTGTATACAACATAAACAATACAATACCTAGAGATATAAGCACGATTCCTGCAATGTCAAACGAGCCCTTTGAAATGACTTCCTTTTTCAATAATTTTATCAGGAAGGGAACAGTCACAAACGTTAAAACAGGAAGAAGCAGTAAATAAGACCAATGAATATAATGAGCAATCACCCCACCAATAGCCGGTCCTATCCCTTCACCCATTGCTACGATAGACCCGATGAGGCCATATTGCCTTTCCCCTGTTTTCTTTTGGGATATAGCGAGCAACTACGACCATCACAAGTGAAGGAAATGCAGCTGCACCAATCCCTTGTATAAATCGTCCCAAGATAAGTGTTGGAAAAAAAGTATGTCCCACAAATCCAATTAATGATCCTATGCAATTCACTATGATTCCAAACAGGAGCAACCTTTTAATACCTAACTGATCAGATAACTTTCCGTATATAGCTGTTCCTATAGAAAAACTTAGCATAAAGACAGTATTCACCCAATTTGTAATGGCTGGTGTCTTATTGAATTCATCAGCAATATCAGGTAAAGAGATATTAAGAACCATTTCATTTAACACACTAAAAAACGAAAGAACACAAAGCCACATTAAAATTTGGTTATAGCTCAAAACGGACTGTGAATAAGGGGTTTTCACTTTTGACCCTCCAGAAATAAGATACATTCAAGACATGAGTGTATCCTTGCTCCATATCATTGGAGGTTTAATACAGCGCCTATTTCCATACGAGAAAATGTAATGATCTTTTGGTCACCATCCCAGCCCCCTATGATTACAATATAGAGCGTATATCGCTCTTGTGGTCCCCTCTTCCAAAACCAGCAGACGCGCCTTTATGTCCATTACACTGCTACCTGTTCTTATCTCCAGTCCTTCATGTTGGACCACGTCATTGCTCAGTAGAATAATTGTACAGTATTGGTAATAGCGTTTTGATATCGGGTAACAAAGCGTTCAGCTTCTTTATTACCTGTCGTTTTCCGTATACTGTACAGATCAGAACAATGAACGATAAAAGCGGATACAACTATTGTGCAACAATAGCGGAATTAGACGGTTGCCAAAGTGACACTGAACTTTTACAGATGTTTATGATGGTGTACGTGAAGCCAAGGAGAAGAATATGGGGGCGATATTCCTGTGCCAGTAGGATAAGACAAGAACCTAATTAAGCGTACAATCGCAGCACGTTAGATACATTTAAACTAATCAGGAAATTATCCAAGTAGGAGGGAATAACCATGGCATTTGAAGGTTATAGAGAAGACAAGCGAGGACAATGGTTTGACTGGCCATTCCCCTTGTCGGTATCAATACTGTATGTGGATGCGGATGTAGATGAAACAGAAACGAAATGGTACCTCATTATCGAACAAGAAAAACATTTGATCCGAATTAGGGATGAAAAGCAAATTGAACTGCTTCATCACTGCATGTATGGAATCTTGTTAAATGACGAGAATATCAACTGGATTATTGATAAAAATGGCGGTAGATTTACCTATCACGACAGTGTGCAAGATTTCATCAAATTCCAGAAAGAATACCTGGATATATTTTAAAAACCGTGAACAGTTAAAAGCTCTGCCGACCAATTAGGGTAACAGAGCTTTTCGATTTATTTAGAGTATTCACTTACTTAAATACACTTTTGGAATCAAGCCGACTTTAGAGCAGTGGAAAAGGCTACGATCCGGCGTGGATCAATCGTCGTCAAGTGGTTTGCCGACCGTTAATAGCAGTTTCATAGTCTTAACTTTCACACGCTAGGTACTAACTTCTCCATAAGTATTAGTTGTGATTTCGTACTGGCAAGGTCATTATTGCGAGCTATTGGTGCTTTTTGGGCAATTAGTAAAGCTAAAGCTCACGTATCGTCACAATACATGTATGGGCTTTGGCTAGATTTTTTAGAACCCCCACCGTTGTCGTGAAATTCACTATTCTGTACCGTTACGTCGGAAAATCCTTTTATATGGAGCCCCATATTTGTATTTTAATCTCTATGTTCTTTCTCAAAGAGTACCTTATCGTTCACATAGCTACTACCTTCCAACGGAATACCATAATTTGCAATTATATCATAACTAGGTGCTTTATCAGGCTCGGTTGCTGCTTCACCATCCACTGTTAAATTTTAAATAATTACATTCAATGCCCGGTTTGAATTGTTCGAAGTTAAAGCACCATTATCCCTAGTTTGCATCAATTTGCAGCACTGTGCCCCCTTACCTACTGTGGTAATAGTAACATTACTCTTTAGATATATTGGTTTTTTGATGCTTCAATTACATTTGTTTACTTCAACCTTCATCCTACCACCTCTTTGAGAATTTTATCTAACAGAAGCCTGATAAGCCAGCAGTGGTTTTGACTCGCTACTGAAAAGATAAAATGAAATACAATAAGCGCAAAACTATTATGGCAGGAATCCACCAAGTACTTGCCGAAAGAGAAGCGAATACGGTGGCTATTGCCAAATAGCTTATGCGCTCAATGGGCTCAACTATTGAATATCCATGAGTGAAGTGATATTTTCCAACAGTTCTTTTTACAAACTAAACCCAAAGTGATTTAGTGATGATAACTAAGAGAATAAAGAGCACTAAAATTGCCGCTGTAGAAGTCCATACACCGCCGCCACCTGTATTTTCATAGGCACCGATCTCTTTTAACCTCCTTTATTTGTCGTTACCTTAATATATGTTTAAATACGTTCTATGATAGGGCAAGCAGGTAAATAAAAATAACACTAGACTATAAGCTGCTTTCGGTATTCTTTCGGAGGCAACTTATTTAACTTTCGTTGTGATCGACTTTGATTATAAAATCGAATATAGTAGCCAGTTATGTGAGTCCTTCATTACTTGTAATTAAAGGAGATGGGAAGATATCTTTCGAATACATCGCTTTAAACATCAATATATCGGTCTATATATCCTGTCCGTATCTGTATCAATCACGAAACCAACCTCTGTGTCATCTTCAAAACGTAATCGATCAAATTATGAAGTCGACAAAATATATCAGGTAAATCTCTAATATTAAGACTCAGCATTTTTGCTTGTATATACTTTTGATATAGTTCTTCTTGTGTGCATAGGGGACCAGTAATCAAATTCTGAAAAAAGAAACCTTCAATTTTAATAATCATAATATCACCACTGGTGGTAACCATTCTTTATAAATTTAAAATACTTACATAACAATAGCTCAACTAAAGCGCATGTTAAGTTAACCTTTGTGAACAAGTTAAAGCTCCCTTGCTACCACATTTACTTATGATAGCTTCTATTTTTCCATTAATTCATTAAATATATCTCTATCTTTGGAAGTAAAGTCAGAAATCAGTTTCTTTTGTTCGTATGTGTTGGTACTTGAATCCAATTTAATGAAGCCATTTTCACCAACCACATATACGATATTTTTTTCTATTTTATAAGACAGAACGTTATCAATCACTGAATTAGGAGCTTCAATTTGATGAGTGTATAGTATTGGAGGATCACCCGATCCTCCTCCCCTGTAAATCTGAAAAGTCCCATCTCCAAAAAACTCTAACGTATCTTTGCCATATGGGTACTTCCTTATCGTATCGTCTCCAGAATTCGCTAGAAAAATTATAGTAGTAGTTATAACTAGTAGAGAGATCAAGATGTAAATCTTGTATCTGCGTTTCATCTGCAATTCACACCTCACTTCCAAGCCTTTTTTGTATCAGTTACTGTAACATAAGATGTATACTCATTGAGTGTTCCCCATGATTCCATTAAATTTGTTAGATTGGCCGCAGCCCAACCGAGTTTGTTGTCCCCAGTAAACATTTGTTTAAAATTATATTCAAAATTATATTTATCATAATATATTGTAGTAATTTCCCATTGTCCTTTTACATATGTTCCATCTATTTTGTACTTCATTTTGTGAAAAGCGTTATACAAATCTCTGTCACTTTCAATTGCAATAGACCCATCACTTGAAAAACTTTTAACTTTTTTGTCGTTAGCTTTTTGTACTGCTTTATCAATTACATACATATTATGTTCTTTGGATTTTTTAATTTGCTGCGCCTCATACGACCACTCGTTAAAGTGTAAATGTCCTGGTTTGTAATCAAGTGAATGTTGAAGTAAATTGGCTGTGATGTCTCCGTACTTCTTTCGAGCTATAGGAACAGCTACTAATGTAAATGCTTTACGATCAGGATAATGTATTACAGTATCTGTCGAATCTTTTACCTTCTCTACGCCTCGTACCCAAGTCTTTTCTAGTTCTACCATAGGATTTTCAAACGGAAAAGTAATATTTCCTGCATACACTAACATATTCTTACTATATGCACCTTCCAGTACTTTTTGCGAGACATCAGACTGATCCTTTTCTCTTGTTTCCTTAGGTTCTAACTGAGGACTGTATTGAATTCTTCCCAATTGATCTTCTTTTTGTTTTAGAACAAGTTCAAACTCAAGGATCTCTTTGCTGGTATCAATCTGTTCTTGATACTTTACTACATAAGCGTGTGTAAACGTAATATCTCGGATTGTGTTTTCATTTCTAACGATTTGGATATTACATTTGCGATAGTAATCCTCACTATCAGGTTTATATTCTGTATTTGCCCATGTATACAGCATGTTGGAATTATCCGCATTGTCTATAACTGAAGGAAGCGAATGAAGCGGAATTTTGCTTCGAATATGTAGCGAATGAGCCAAGTTTGGAGACTTAGCTGAAAGGTTTATGGAACTATTATTCTTATAAGTAAAGCCAGTGATTTCACCTTTTACAAACTCAATTGGCTCACCACCGGATTTGCGTTCTATTCTTAATGAAATACTCATTAAAATAATCTCCTTTGTTAAATTAATCTGGTTTTGCAGGAAAAATTTATGAAGACTAATTTCCAAATATTAATATATACGAAAAATATTAAATAGTAAACATATTTTCAACGTGATAAAGGACATCAATTGAGTTTCGTAACCTCGGCAAATTATATGAAGAAGCTAAAACGAAATATAATTCAGCCTAACACGAACCTGTTAGAAACGTTAAAAGCTCTGCCGACCAATTAAGGTTAGCAGAGCTTTTTATTTATTTAGAGTATTCACTTACTTCAAACGTTAGGATACGATCATATAGCATGTAATCCTTACGGCTACTGAATGGGCCTTTATTGTTATCGTGCTTATTGATAGCATATGATGCTGATCCAGAACCAGCCTGCTTGCTTTCGTACCAGGCAATAAAGTCATTGACTTCTTTCATGCTTAGGTCGAATTCCTTTTCCAAACCAGTTGTCATGGTAACTACCAGAATTGCACGATCCCCGTTTGGAGTCGGTTCCTCTGTTCCTGGGTTAGGAGTGGAACTTGATACTTTAGACATCATCTCCAATTCGCTAAGAGCTAGATACTGACTTCCATTATTACCTGTAATATTAATTCTATAATCCTTGTATGAATTAGAATTAGAGAAAGCGAATTTTTTTGGAGTACTATCTACCCATCCACTGATATTTGACTGAGTGTCTAGCACGTTCCAAGTAACCCCATCATTTGAGCCTTCGAAAGTCCAGTCTTTAGGGGCACGATCAGTTGCCGTTGTCTGTGGATATATAACATATTGCTCAATAACTTCGGCTTTAGGAAAATCATATCTTAACCAAGCAGAAGTTGTACTTGATGTCCATGCACTAGCAATTGTCGCAAATTCCTTGTTAAACGCCTCATATGCATATGAATATTCATTACTTGCGCTTGCTACTCCAGATGGCAAAATGTTAGTTGTCATATGCGGAACCAGATTTTCTGAATACTCTGCTTCAGCCGCAAAAACATTCGATAAGGGTAAAGATAAAAGAACTAAAAATAAAATCGTTATACATGCTTTCTTCATTAAATGATCCTCCAATATGTTTGATAGAACTAAGAATAATTTAATTGAGGAAATGTGTCTAAACATAAACTTGCTTATCTATAAATATGTTCTATATTTTTGCATATTTATTTTTTATTGGGTATTAAAAAGGACTCATTCCAGCTTCTATACTGGTTGAGTCCTTGTTTTTATTTCACGATAAACCTCACTTTGATTCCATCAGCATACTTTTCTAACTGATGACTTACCCATGATCCTGCTCCCCGGTTATCACTAGGGGTTATGTATCTGATATCAGCACCTACGCCACCTCTCCACACATTGCCATTGGCCACTCGTCGCGATCATATCCTTTTTTAGTCGGATAGCCTTTGAGCGACTCCCTTCTGTTTTCTTCAGTTCCATCACGGTCAATCGTACATACAGCAGAATGTCCAGCTGCTATTGCATCTCTAATATGTGCTCCGGTTTCAGGATACCGTGAACTTGGAAACTCCAACGTATACCCAGTTGCTTGTTGGTTGATTGCTGCCGGTTCAGCATAAACGCCTTGTAAGGAAAAAATAGCAGCTAGTAAAAATACAATTAATCCTCTTGCGATTCCTTTTATCATATGACACCTCCATAGTATTTAAATCTTCTCAATACTATATTGGGAGACATGTCGAAGTACCGCATATGTTGTCACAAAACAAAAAAAGACCAGTTATGGTGAACTAGAGAAAGTAAAAATTAAAATCCACTATTAAACTTTATTCGAATATATATACATTAATGTTTAGACAACCCTTTTTTTTAGTTTTGTATGCTTGGTGAGCAAATAAAACAAAAAGGGGATTTATACATGAGGAAAATAATCACATCTCTATTATCCATTATTTTTTTAACAATAGGGTTTGCAGGTTCATCTTTCGCTAGTTCAAGTGAGGAAACAAACCTAATACCTATAATGACATCCAATACAAGTCCTTCCGGTATTGCAAGTGCAAGTTCTGCTTGGAGTAATGATCATCAGCCATACAGTGCGTTTGATAGAAAACCTAATGATACCGGTTGGTCGACAATTACAGATTCTAAGACTGGCTGGATTGCTTATGAATTTGAGAATCCTGTAGTTGTCAACAAATATGTGTTGACCCCACGTGTATCCAATATGGAATATAAAAGAGAATCCCCAAAAGATTGGACTTTTGAAGGATGGGATGGTGTTTCATGGGTTGTTCTCGATACACAAAAAAATATTACTAGCTGGAGCCAAGATGAGAAAAAAGAATTCTCATTTAGCAATGAAACGAAATATAAAAAATACCGTTTGAATATCACTAGTAATAACGGTTATGTAGTACTAACACTTGGAGCATTCGAAATGTACAATGCATTGCCTGTAACACCAACACCAGATCCTACGCCAACTCCAGATCCAGAACAGCCAACCGGTGACCGGGCAATCTTAGTTGTCACTATGGATACTGGCTTAGAAAAGGAATTCGATCTGAGCATGAAAGAAATAAACTCTTTCATTTCTTGGTATGAAGCAAAACAAGCAGGCTCAGGTACAGCATCTTATGCCATTGATAAGCATAATAACAACAAAGGTCCGTTCAGTAACCGTAAGGACTATGTAATTTTCAATAAAATCCTTACATTTGAAGTAAGTGAGTATTCAGCTAAATAAACAACAAAGGACTCCATACTGGTTACAGTTCATACATACCAGCGGAGTCCTTTTTCACATCTACTCTAAATTCAAACTGCTTTCTTATGAAATAGCTTCGGTTAATCTTAACCGACTCCGGCGTAATCTTGTCCACTAATCCACCATAATCAACAATATCTATCAAATCCTCACCCAACGGCTGTACAACATATACTCTCACTTGGCTTAATGCAGCTGCAAATAGTTCGATATCCGACTTTAACACTTTATATGTATGGTTCATGTTGGCCGTATGTGTGATAATTACTACACTAAAGAAAGCCCTACCAACCATAAGGTTGGCAGAGCTTTAGCTTTAAAATCCGCCAATAGTAACGTTAGGCTGAATACTATGGTGGTTAAAGGCTTGATCCTGCCCAGTAAAAATAAACAAAAAGCTAACCGCGATGGTCAGAAGTACAATTTTTCTCAACATTGGTCATCCACTCCTCAAACAGGGTTCAGGCCCCACCAATTGGATCATAGTATGGGGTAACCTGATGGCTATTCGACTGAACAGGTACAGTAACAATAAACAAAAAACTAGCTGCAATGATTAGCAGTACCATTTTTTTTAACATTGTCTAACCACACCTTCTCAATGAATTTTGAGTATTTTTCCTTTGTTTCGGGAATTGCATGAGTGCGGAAATGCTCAAACATTCCTACACAGTTTAAATAATAAGTCTCATTATTCAATGTATGAAAATTTTCCAAAGAATACATCAAATATTTAAAACCATCTTCGTACGAGCCTTGATGTAAATAATAGTAAGCCAGCTCATAACCCAAACGCGCATACTGCTCTGGTATAACTTGTTTCGTATACATATCCGTTGATGGCTGTTGCACAAAAGAAGCAATAATCGTTTCAAACCGTTTAATTATATCATTAACGTCTAACTTATATTGGTTAGCTGCAAACATTACGTTCAAAAGCTTTACAATCATTTCCTTATCGACTTTAACACTTGATGCAATAATATATTGAACATAATCGTTGAGCACGCTTATATCTCCAGATAAAAGCTTATATACGTACGTGTTACCTTCTGCCCAGTTTTGGAACAAACCCACCCAGTGTTGGGTGTCCTCGTCCTTCTCCAAAACCCAATCTAAACTAGCGTAGGCGTATGTATACTGGAGAGCTTGGTGGTAATCGCCTTTAGCTTCGCAAGAACCTGAACACAACAAATCAGCATAAGCAATGTACACAAACAGTGGACGAGTTAGTTTCTTGGAAGACTCATCACACATTCGACTCTGCTGTTGATGTTTCATCGAATATTGGATTTCCGCCTTAGCTCTCATTTTTCGAGCTACTTCCTCAACCTTGTCCCATTTACGCAATGACCTGTACACGTTAGCTAAATCCTTCAGCGCGTCAAGCTGTTCCATTTCATCAAGACGTTCCACAAAAGGTTCAAGTAGCGTTGCTGCCTCGAGATTACGGTTTTGATTCTCTCCGACTTGAATTGTGAATATACGATATTGACAGACTGCCAAACGTTCAGAATGTTGATATCTCTCCGTTTCAGCTACACCCTCATAAAGCAGCAAAGCAGCCTCATTTCGTCCCTGCGACAATAATTCTTCTGCAATTTCAAATAGCTTAGGTGAATATAGGAGATTATCCATGATGGCTCCCACTACTCGAGGGATTGCATCCAACTTGCCCAACTCCGCACAGCGAAACAAAAACGGCTCGATTCGCCTCATATTCGGGGGATGGTCGATGATAAAGTTTTCTATAAACAGATCATAAAAGTGACCTTCTGATAAGCCCATAGCCTCAGTAATTAGGTCAAGCTGGTTAATAGACATAGACTTATTCCCTGACACAATGGCGCTTACCGCTCCCCTATTCATGCCTGCTATATATCCAAACTCCGTCATGCTCAAACCTTCTTGTTGTAGGTATCTGTCTAATTCTGCTCGGATCGTAGGTGTATGCTTCATATCATATCCACCTTTCATACAGAAATTCCAAACATTATATATTATTGCATTCTATTGTTGCCCATAATTTAACAGTTGTCAATAAGTTTTGAAATATTTGTCATGCAATATTCAAATGAAATATGCATTTTCGAATATAAATATTTTTTACCATTTTTTTAATGGAAATGTACATTTTATTCCTTTTTATGTGCTATGATTGGTCAGTAGTACAAATAAATTCCATTTCGAAAGGACGATTTGATTAAGTTTAAAAACACAGCAATCATTCTTACAGGTGTATTGGCTCTCACCGCAGTAGCTCCATTAGCCGCATCTGCTGCTCCCATTACGCAGAGTACAGAACAAGCAAACAAAGAAGTTAAACAAGTGAGCATAGACATCGAAACCTTTAACGCTATCACGGATATTGAAAAGTTCATAAAACTGGATGGGGATCGTTACACGCTTGATCCAGTCGCAAAAGAGGTTGTAAGCGAGAAAATCTTTGATAACTACTCTAAAGCAATTGAGTCTGTAAATGAGCAACTGAAAAATGGGATTCTGCAAACAAAAAATGGGGAACTTACCGTAAATCCTGACTACAAAGAGATTGGTACGAATATGTATGGTAATTGGTATTGGTGGGGGTATGCATTGACACTCTCGGATTATGAGACAAAGACACAAATAAATGCTATTGAGAATACAAGAGACACCTCTGCTTTTGTATTTGCAATTTTGGCAGCGATACCCGGCTTGCAAGGAACAATTGTACCATCGGTTATAATCAGTAGTGGAGCTAAGTTGGTGCTAAATAGGCTAAAAGCTAATGATCTCGGAAGAGGTGTAACTATAAATTTCCATCCTGGATATTTTGAAGTCACAAGTAATTAAGGAATTTATTATATGAATATATATTTACTTATCTTTTTTATTGCAGTCATTGGTGGCAACATAGTGTTTAGCATCTTTAAGAAAAATCAAGGAGAAGGTAGTAAAAAGCCTGATGTCGTAACCATTATAGCATTAGTGATCGGATTAGGATTAGGCATTGCTCCTGTTTTTCTCAGTGGTATACAAGAGTGGACTTGGCACACTACAGTCCTTGTGCTTGGTTCTGCACTTGTTATTGGCCGCATCTTGTATAGCTGGAGAAAAGGTCGAAATAATATAACAAAAAACAGCTGATACAACCATGTCACGGTGATGATCACTATAAGCCTTCATATGTGATGAGGGCTTAGTCGTGGTACAGAGGTAGGGAGAATGATGAAGAAGAAAATCTTTATCGCAATCGGTTTTATAATATTCATCCTGCTCTTCTTTTTCTTGTTAAACCTATGGACAGTCAACAACCTACAAGTGCCATCTCGATAATGTCAAGGAGGTAACATGAACAAGAAAAAAATATGGAGGATTGTAAGGATCTCTGTTTTGGGTATAGTTTTAATCTATATATTTTTGGTAATCGTAGGAATTTCTCAGCTTGTTACTAATGTGCGTCCTTAAACTTGACTATGTATCGTATTTACAAATTTACTTGTTGTGAATGACGTATAACAACATCCAGAATAAAAATACCCTACCAGCTTAGCCAGTAGGGTATCACCGATGCTTCCGTATGTGTTGTTATGATTATACAATGCTTAGTAATTTTTTGTATATCATTAAATTTCCATCTAAATCCATCTTAGCAAACGGAAACAGAATTAATTCTTAATTTTTTCGGTAACTATTATGCTATTTTCAGGACGATCAGCCCATAGATATAGTTTGCCAACTTTTTCAACACCTTGACCTGCTCCATATGTAGGGGGTTTTATCCGCTCAATAAATCTAAACTCTTTACCATTAAAGTGGTAATGATCCAATCCTTGCGCATAATTTTCTCCATATTTATTCGAGCCATGTAGGTTAGCGTATAACTGATCCCCATCAAAAAAAATGCCTTGATAACCACCATCATTTCCAAAGTTCTCCGATAAGGGGTATGATCTTATTAGATTAAAATCTTTATTAAATTGTCTGATCTCATTTAAGTCATGGTAAACTATCCAGTATGTATTATTAAATTTTGCTAAAGACTCTGCTGTGCCATACCCTATATTGAACTCATCTACTTGTTTTAAATTAGGCAAGCTATACTTTACTATCCTGCTAATACGTTCTTCTGTTGATGGCCCCGAATTAAAATTATATACCGTTGCATAAAGGTAACCATCTATTATGTAACAATCTCCAAAAGACATAAAAAGCCCTCTTTGATCTGTTTCTGTATAAGCTTTCGTTTTCTCAGTTACAAAAACACCGTTCATTGTATAAACAGATATTGTATTGGAAAGTTTGAAGTTCTCATCACGATCAGATGTAAGGTAAATGTGTGTCCCGTCAGAAGCGACACCTTGCCATGCTCTAAAATTTTTTTCAATCTTTAATACTCTCATTCCTTGGTGAAAATCACCACCTGTTAAACTAATTGTGCCTGTTGGAGAATCATATAACCCTAAGATAATCACTATGATACTTAGTATATTGAACACCATCTTATTCAACCCGCCTTTAAACTTCAATTAACAATGATAATATCGTAAAGTAATATGCAAATAATTCAATTTTCCTAATAAATACATTTTTAGGCACCCTGCCAGCACACACCAGCAGGGTACTGGTTTTATCCTTTTATTCCGTGGTCATAGGCGTTTCTACAGCTTCTACCGGCGCTAAAATAAGCTCGGGTTCAGACTGCACCTGAGTAGGAACAACAGCGACCACATCCGCTGTAGCCTGAGCTAAGAAATCATTAAGCTTTGCAGCCAGACCAGATACAGCCTCTTAGCTGCGGCCTGTACTGCATCCTCGTTTGGCTGTTCTTCAGTAGCTAGTACCGCTTTTGTCTTGGCCTTGTACTCAAGATATGCCTTCTCAATCGCAGACCTTAACTCTGCTTGAGATACTACAATGCCTTGACTGGAAAGAGTAAGTGAAGCATACTGTAAAGCCTCCTGAAGCTTACGTTCTCCTCCAGCTTCTTTAAATGCTGTTTGAGCAAAAGCAAACCCCTCTCCAGCAATTTTATGGATTACTTCCCTCTGTGCCGCCGTGGTACGCGCTTCTAGCCACACGTTAACCTTAGTTTTGAGTTTTCAGACCTCCTAAAATAAACGCTGTAAGCACACCCGCAGCGGCTGTGACAATGGTATTTACGTAAGGCTGTACAGTTTCGATAATTGTTTGCATGATTACTCTTCCCCTTTCGTTTTCAACGATGCGATTTTATTCTTTGAATCCCAAGACACTACCGCTCCATAAGCATCAGCAATTGGTCTGAGTTGGACATACGCTGTACCCTTTACAAGTTGGACAGTTTGCAGCTTGGATCCACTTAAATAGGCTTCCTTGCTGGTATTGTCCCAACGAAAAGACAAGCCCAAGGCATTTGCCAAAGACCGTAGCGGTACATAGGTTCTGGAGCCATATAGAAGGGCTTTCCCCCGCTTCTTTACCGTTTACGCGGAATGTGCCGGATGTACGGATTCTGTCTCTTGGCCAGGGACAATAACGCCAAATCGATTTGCGCAGCTCGTCCGTTGTTCCATCAAATTCGTTCAGGTCCACGTTTCCTTTTATCCCGGATACCTTGCCACTATCGCTGTATTGCCAAATATCCCAACGTTTCCACGTCACTGTATCGCTCGGTACGCGCGTTTCACTGTAACGGGCTATCCATAGTGGGTAGCCACCTAATGAAGCATTAAAATTAGCTGCGAATGCATTGCCCGTATAGATAATGGGCTTACGTCCTGTAATCCGCTCCAGCTTGATCAGGAAGGCCAACGCCACAGTAATAAGCGTTTTGGACAGCTTGCCGGGGTTGTTTTCATAATCCATCACCGCAGGAAGGTCCAGCGCTTTTGCACCGTCTACCTGATCCACCACATCAGCAAAATGTCGCGCTTCCCGCTTTGACCAGGTTCCAATCAATATTGCCTTGATAGCGAGATACGTCGTTCCCTGTGCGATACCTTTTTTTGCTTATCTGCATTTTCCCCGCCACCTTCCTTTTCTCCGCTTTTACTCTTTAAAACTTCCACAGCCTGCCGAATGATCGACGGGACTGGCGCACCAAGCCTGCCGCCATTTTCAACAATCAGCTCATTTGCCATATAAAAATAGGCGACTGCATCCCGGAAAAGATGCGAATCGCCTAAGACGCCATTAATTAGATGAGATACAGCAACTATTATAAAAATAAATACCTTTCGAGCAATACCAATAAGACCGATCTTACTTTTTAAACCGGGTCCGGTTCCCTTCTTACCTTCTTCGCCAGCGGCAAATGATCCCGATCACATAATCAATGATGACCAGCGCGAGCAACACCCCCAATACTCCCGACCACCCACCGTAGAAATACGTTACCGCGCTACTACCTAAAGTGGCACTAAATTTAAAAATCTCCCACTCATCCAACCTTCTTTCCCCCGTCTCTCCGTTCAGGAAACTTTTCCTTGGCTATCATCGTTTGGTTTCTGATCTTTTTCTTCTTGGGCCTGTATCTATGCTAATGCACTTCCTATTGCTATATCCAATCCTTTAAGTATTTTTCTTTCCGGCGTGCTGGCTGTGAAGCAATGACAGCAGAAATGACTAACAGTCAATTCTTCAACTGGTCTTGTTAGATCCAGTTGTATATATCCATGTTGACTTTATTTTTGCCATGGGTTTCCTCATCTCCTCAAGACGCA
This sequence comes from Paenibacillus sp. SEL3, assembly GCF_054602585.1. Lineage (NCBI taxonomy): Bacteria > Bacillati > Bacillota > Bacilli > Caryophanales > Paenibacillaceae > Paenibacillus > Paenibacillus sp. SEL3. The sequence continues at coordinate 6,507,709 of NZ_CM137725.1, forward strand.
AAATAAGCCCCTGAGTTATCAGAGACTTCCATACTTAAATATTAAATTGATTCTGCTGCTATAACGCTAGGTGTTTTAAAAACCCATATGTTATCAACCTAATACGAACGAGTAGGATAGTTAAATAACAGTAGTCAATCTAAGGAGCATGTCGAACTACGCAGGTTGTAGTTAAATTACTATTGTGATAAACTGGATGTAATTTGATGACGGGAGTTGAACGGATACATGTAGAACTTTCTTGCTTTGAGATCACGAAAAGAACGGACTCAGCGATCGGCTGTGGTCGTTTTATTCATCTCTGCAAGAAAGGTCTGCATTTCGTTTGCGCTCCCTCTCCGGACAGTCATACGGCCCCTTGAAATGGGGCCGTATTTCCTCGTATGGATTAGAGCCGCAAGATAGCACCTTTCTTGCGGCTCTTTTTTATTTCCAAACGAAAGGATGACTGCCATGCCCGCCATTCAGGTAACCAATCTTACTTTTGCCTATCCAGGCAGCTATGACCCCATATTCGAAAATGTTCATTTTCAAATTGATACAGACTGGAAGTTGGGCTTTACGGGGCGAAACGGTCGGGGGAAAACGACGTTCTTAAACCTGTTGCAGGAGAAATACGAATACAGCGGTACGATCTCCACACCAGTCGCCTTTGATTATGTTGTACCGGCCATTCGAATCGCTGTCCCAAGGGGAACAGACGAAGGTATTGCTGGCCGTGCTATTCATCCAAGACAATCGATTTCTGCTCATCGATGAACCGACCAATCATCTCGACTTGCACGCACGCAAGCTTGTCGCCGATTATCTGAATACGAAGCGCGGTTTTATTCTTGTTTCACACGACCGGGCTTTTCTCGACCGCTGTGTGGATCATATTCTATCGATCAACAAAACGAATATCGAAATCCAAAAAGGCAACTTCTCCAGTTGGTGGACGAACAAAACTCGCCAAGATACGTTCGAAATGGCACAAAACGAAAAGCTGTACAAAGACATACAGCGTTTATCTGCTTCTGCTAAACGTACTAGCGGCTGGTCTTTCGAGACCGAAAAATCGAAAAACGGCACACGAAACTCCGGCTCCAAGCTTGACAAGGGATACGTCGGGCATAAGGCAGCGAAAATGATGAAACGCTCGAAATCCATCGAACAGCGGCAACACGCCGCTTTAGAGGAAAAATCGAAATTGCTCCGAAATATCGAACAGTCAGAAAGTCTTGCGATCTCTCAGCTCGTGTATCCCAAATCGGAACTGGCTATGCTGGATCACGTCACGATTTACTACGGGGAAAGAGCGGTTTGCAAGAACATTTGTCTGACGATCGAACCAGGAGATCGGATTGCAATTTCAGGTCCAAATGGTTCAGGTAAGTCTAGCTTGCTCCGCCTGCTGAACGATGAGACGCTACATTATACAGGTACGTTTCAACGGGAGCTTCAGCTTCGCGTTTCCTATGTATCCCAGAATACTTCTCATCTGCGAGGAACGCTTTCCGATTATGCAGCAGAGCACAGAATTGACGAAAGCTTATTTAAGGCCGTGTTACGTAAGCTAGATTTCGCCCGCATCCAGTTTGAAAAGGATATATCGGCGTTTAGCGGCGGGCAGAAGAAGAAGGTTCTGATCGCGAGAAGCCTATGTGAGGAGGCTCATCTGCATATTTGGGACGAACCGCTCAACTTTGTCGACGTGATTTCCCGGATGCAAATTGAGGAGCTGTTGCTTGAGTACACGCCGACCATTGTATTCGTGGAACATGATCGGAAATTTCATGACCGTGTCGCCACGAAAACGATTGAACTCGGTGGAGATTAGAATTTTACAAAGTGACTTGGAGTAAGACATGATTTAAACGGCAGAAAGCTTTACACAACAACTTTTATGAAAAGGGAAGCGATTGAACTTAAGGGACACGAGAGTTCAATAGAACATCGGCAGTCTAGGATTTTATTTTCTCGTCCATGGCTGCCGTTTGTTTCTATTGGGGGCATTCTAATAGTTATTTCACTAAGACGGAGAGCTATATTATTCTACAGCGGGTTTTGCTTCCATAATATCGTCTACCCTTATAAAAGAGTAAAAAACCTCTCCAAATTGATGTGACCCCTGTCAAGTGGACAGCTATCAAAAAGCAATATTTAAGTGCTCTGCCTCCCTCACGGTAGCCAACGAAAAATGACATCTGGCAAGAATGTCTTTAAATGGTGATTTCCGGAGGACTTTTTTGTGCTTTAAATAACTTCGCAAGTGCTCCTCTTATGAGCCAGATGCTTCATTTGATTTTAATTCATTCTTTGCAACATGTATTAGAGCAGCCAACGATGGGAAAATCCACTTTTCCCGATGCCAGAGCATTTGCGCAGAAAATGATATATCCGGTAAATCCTATGGTAAAGCAACCAAATTTGTTCTCTGTGAAAGTCATCAACAATCAATGAGGAACGAGATGCCAGCAGATGATCTGGAGATACCACCATTCGAAATGACTCATCTTTCAAAAACTCTGAATGAAAGCCTTTGGCTACAACGAATTCATCCAATACAAAAACGACATCCGCAAGCCCTTCTCGTAGACTGTATCTATGCCGGCCAACATTTTTTGCCGTATGCCACTAACAGGGCTTCTACTATTTTAAACATAGTTGCAATGAATTGATATGCAAGCATCTTTTGGAAGGCCCGTACATATAAATCGTGGAATAGCAACATATTACAGTTAACCGCTATCTAGAAGGGAACTGTATTGCTATGGTTGACAAGTTAAAAAAATGGCTGTTTAAGCAGCCTTCACGATCCAAAAATGGCACGAGCTCTGAACCAGTTAATGATGAAAAGTCGACTGAGTTATCCAAGGAGCTGAGTGGCACGCTTAAGGACAACGTGACCTTGCTGAAGCAGGAAATAGGACATAGCACGGATTTCATTCTTCGTTGTTTGAACGATAAACAGGGCAATCCGGTTCTCGCTGTAGGTTTTCTTCAAGGCCTGATTGATCAGCAAATTTTAACGACACTGCTGGAGGAACTTACTGGAGGCATTCGAAATGGGGATCTCTCCGATCGTAATGTTGAAAGTTGGTTGATGGATCGTATTCCTATTGGGGGCATCACTTGCCTTAAAAATGAGAAAGCACTTATCCATGCCGTTCTTTATGGACAGGTGGTTCTCCTTGTCGAAGGCAGCACCAAGGCCTTTGCTGCTTCTATCAGCGGGGGGGCTAAAAGAGCTGTTGAGGAGCCAACATCGCAGACAGTAATTCGCGGTCCTAAAGAAGGGTTTACCGAGGATATTTCCACTAATATCGCACTCCTCCGGAGAAGGATCAAATCAACTGAACTCCACTTTGATTCTCGAATTATCGGATCATACACGCAAACGAAGGTATCGGTAGCATATGTTCGAGGCATTGCAGATCCAGAGGTGGTTAAGGAAATCTCCAGACGATTAGATTCCATTAACACTGATAGTATTCTCGAAAGTGGATATATCGAGGAATTTATTCAAGATGGGGTATGGACACCCTTTCCAACGATGGTTAACACCGAGCGGCCGGATACTGTAGCAGGCAGCTTGCTTGAAGGGTTAGTAGCGATATTGGTTGATGGGACTCCATTTGTACTGATTGCTCCCGTAACCTTTTTTCGTTTCATCGCATCCAGTGAGGACTACTACCAACGTTATGATCTAGCATCTTTTCTTCGGATCGTTCGGATGGCATCCTTTTTCTTGGCATTGCTTTTACCCGCGTTCTTTATTGCAACAACTACGTTTCACCAGGAAATGCTGCCCACAACAATGCTCATCACTTTGGCTGCACAGAGAGAGAATACACCTTTGCCAGCCCTGCTTGAAGCAATGCTAATGGAGCTGACCTTTGAGGTTATTCGCGAAGCAGGAGTACGAATGCCACGCGCCGTAGGGCCTGCAATCTCTATCGTTGGGGCATTGGTTCTTGGACAAGCTGCTGTACAGGCAGGATTGGTTTCTGCAGCTATGGTCATTGTGGTATCATTCACAGCTATCTGCAACTTTGTACTACCTGCGATTAATATGGCGGGGGCTGTTCGTTTGCTCAGGTTTGGACTCATGCTGTTAGCGGGTTTATTTGGATTATACGGCGTTTTGGCGGGCTTCGTTCCCATTCTCGTTCGATTAGTATCTGTGAATTCGTTCGGCGTTCCTTATATGATGCCGCTCGCACCTTTCTATACGAGCAATATGAAAGACCTGTTTGTGCGTGTACCTTGGTGGAAGATGAAGAAACGGCCGAAAATGATTGGGGATGTCAATCCAGTAAGACAGGCAACGGAACAGGAATCATTTGCAGAACAGGCGGGGGAACACGGCCGAGATCCTATGGCGTAAGGAGGACCGATATGTCCCAATTAGGAAGGTTTTTTATGATCTTGGTTGTGTTATTCAGTTTGGTGGGTTGCTGGAACCGAGTCGAACTGAATGAGCTGTGGGTAACTGCGGCTACAGGAGTAGATATGATGGACGATGGACAGTGGATGGTGTCCTATCAGATTATTGTTCCCTCCGCCCTTGCAAGTGGTACCGGAGGAGGAACCGGAGGGTCTTCCCAACCGGCATCCCATGTACTCTCTGTAAAGTCCAAAACCTATAACCAAGCGTTATCGTACAGTAACTTAAAAACATCAAGACAAATTTACGTAGCACATAATCGTGTTGTATTTATCGGTAAAAGAGCAGCTGAGAAGGGAATGGACCGTTTAATCGATTTTTATCTTCGTAATACGGAAGCAAGGGAGATGGTAACTATGATTGTAACGGACGGACTAGCATCCGATCTATTAAAGAAATTATTGCCGCCTGAAAAACTTCAAGGCGCCGCCATGGCTGAATTGGTCGACAAAGAGAGCGATATTTTATCGTTGTTTCCAAAAGTTAGGGTTTATGATTTCGTATTAAGCATGAACTCGGATTCCAAATCTATTGGAGTACCGGTCGCCGAGTTGACCGGAGAAAGGGACTATCAGGATGAGAAGGAAGCAGAGAGTCTGGATGTCTTCAAAAAAACCTCGGTCCCACTCAAGCTGGCATTGACTAAATTGGCGGTATTCCAAAAAGGAAAGCTCAAAGGGTTTCTCAACAAGGCAGAGAGTCTGGGTGTATCTTATCTGTCTCAAAAGGTTAAAAACACCGAAATTTCGTTCCCATGCAGCGAACAGCCCGGTAGGGATATGTACTCTTCCCTACTAGTAAACTCAGCTAATGTAAAGCTTACACCCAGAAAAACCAGTTCTCATTACACTATGCAGGTTAGAGTGAAAATTAACGGGACTTTAAATGAAACTACATGCACTAAGGATATTTCCAAGACGAAGACCATACATGATCTGGAAGAAGAGATTGCCAAAGAAGTGACCAGTACGATAAATGAGGGCTGGGCTAAACTTCAGGAACTTGGTGTAGACGCAACTGGTTTTGCTGACCGGATTCACCGGAGGTTCCCAAGGGAGTGGGAGACGGTGAAAAAAAACTGGGAGCAGGAATTCAAGAAGATAGAACTGGACATTCGAGTGGATGCACGGATTCAGCGTCCTGGCCTCCTACAGAAGCATATCGGAAGTCAAACCTAACCCATCTTGTATAAAGGGGCTTAAAAAGTATGAATAAAACCGTCACCAGGGTATCCGGGTTAGCTATCGCTTTTTCCTTGTTTCAGGTTGGCAGTACAACCTTATTTCTCTTGGGAGCTACAGCCAAACAGGATGCATGGCTTGCCATGCTGATCGGTGCACTTGTAGGCTTCGTCTTGCTAATCATGTATTTATACATGCATAAGATTGACCCACACCGGGACTTATATGAGCTCCTATGCCATTATTGGGGAAAATGGATAGGTAGTCTGGGAGGACTTTTGTTCATCGGTTACTTTGCTTATGAAGCTTCCAGGAGTGTCAGGGACATTGGTGAGCTCGGCGCTTTGACATTGCTGAACAGAACCCCTACTGAAGTCATTACGTTTATAGCGTTAGCTGTCTGTGCTGATGTGGTTTGGTTTGGACCGAGAGTCTGGTTCCTTCTATGTCATTTATTTCTGCTTCTGTTGGCGTTTGGTTACGGCATTCTACTCGTGCTTACTCCTTTTACAGGACTCATTCACTTTGAATTTTTATTTCCTGTATTGGAGAACGGTTTAACTCCCGTATTGAAGGCTGCCATTCCCGAGATCGTGTCTTTTCCCTTCGGGCAGACGGTTCTTTTTCTTGTGCTATTCAAAATCGTCACGGATAAACGTAAATTAAAGCGGTCGATCATCATTGTTTACTGGCTCACTGCTGTGTTCCTTATCGTTATGAATGAACTATCAGTCCTGGTTCTAGGTCCAGAATGGGCGGCATCAAGCACCTATCCCTTGTTTGAGGTTACTCAACTAATTCAGCTTCCAAAGATCGTTGAGAGAGCTGATGTCCTGTTTACGATGATTCTATTTATTGGAATCGGAGTCAAAACGGCGGGTTTTATGTTTGGTGCCGTCATAGGGCTTCAAACGATAACCCCCTTTAGATATAAGCCTGCGTTACTGTTGCTAAGCGTCATCATATATGCTCTTACGTTTCTCTCCCCTAGGTTAACCGAATTTTTGTGGTTTGGTCTTCATGTAGCCTTGGTTCGAGTCTGGCCTATCTTTCAGATTGCTCTGCCTGTCCTCCTTTTCCTGACCATGCTAATTCGGAAGAAAAAGAGAAGGACTTATAGTTAGCTATAGCCTTCTCAACACTGTCTAATTTCTTCTTTGTCTTAGCCACATTGGATTCTCTAATGACTAATGTTGAAGAACTTACTGATGTTTTCGACAATTTGTCAGCAATCTTTAGCTTCATGATTCAATTGCCTTTGCTGTTTTACTATGCTATGCCTTTACGCTTATCACTATGGCATTTTCAGAAAGAGAATTTCCATTTACCTTGAAGATGTCTTGGTTTATCTCACCTATGGGTCATATCCCTTAGAGCCCCAAGGGGTTTCACTATTTAGTAAAGCACAGATATTGATCACGTTCCCACTGGTGAACTTGTGTGCGATACAGATACAAGCAGTTCCAGCAAATCTTTATTAGTGTGATTCAGGTCAATTATTTACGCCCGCTGATGCTTTTTTGACAGCCAGTTAAAAATTCCCTACTCATTGGTGTTACTTGGAACTGTCGCCCTACCGATGCCGGATGGACTGCATTTGCAAAACTTCTATAAATACAGAACTACGTCTAACTTATCCAGATTTACTATTGATTTTCGAGCGAATAAACTTCTTTTTTTAATGTCACAACAAAAAGAAGGTTGGAAAAGTTTCCCAACCTTCTTAGCATTCATATTTCTATGTTTGAATAATATCATTGTTTTTTACAATTTTACTGCATATTTACCATTTTAACTTTAAAGATAGGCTTTGAAGTAGTGATAGTGTTTAATGGGTCTTATTCCTGCCACTACGTCCTCTTGCCATGCTACACAATCCCTCCCCCATAAATACGTCTGCTTACTATAAGTGAATTAGACAAACTGACGATATGAAATCGTACAGTCTTTTCTAAAGCGGCTACATATAATGTTCTATATATCATTAAAAATGGCTTAAACGGTCAACTTTAATATAGTAAGAGTAGTATTGGTAAAGTTATGAAGTTGGGCTGGGGTTGCATTTGCATTTACCAATTGAATAGTTGTAGGAACGACCCCTACAGTAATAATGACTTCTGCCGAAATTGGTCCGCCACCGTTACCCGTGAAGGGAACAGGGGTAACAGGGGTTCCATTTACGGTAAGGTTAAAGTCAGCATTGCCTTGGTTATGAATTGTAAAATCTATTAGATAGCTCCCCGTTTCGTTGATTGTTATCGTTGTAGATGGAGGAGTGAAAGTAAAAGCACCACCAACATTAGCCAAAACTCCAGTAAAGGTAATTGGTGAGTTACCTGGAACTGTGTCCGTTCCCGTACCAGGATCTGCTCGGAAAACACTTAAGAAGTCTGATATCCCGCCGCCTGCTGGCCCTGCTGCCCCCGTTGCTCCTGCTGGTCCTACCGCTCCTGCCGGTCCCACTGGTCCTGCTGGCCCAACTGCGCCTGCGGGTCCCACTGGTCCTGCTGCTCCTGCGGGTCCTGTTGGTCCGGGAATTCCTTGAAAACCTTGTAGCCCTTGCTGGCCTTGAGCACCTGGAACTCCCTGTGGACCCGGCAGTCCCTGCGCTCCCTGCGGTCCCTGAGGTCCTTGAGGTCCTCGGATCCCTTTAACAATAACTTTCGGTAAAACTTTGACCTTTTTAACTACACATCTTCTAAATTTTCTCCGATGCATTTTCTTTTGCCAATAATAATGTCTAAACATAATTAATGATCACCTCCAAAGTCTAGTCAAAGTAGCTTATTGTGCAATTAACCAAAAAGATTGGGCTGTTGACTTGATCTTGGGAAAATAGGCATAGGTCTGACCCTATCGTGTTAGATTATTACAGCTTATTCTTCTAAAGCTTAATAGCCCTACTATCAACCGATCCAGCCCCTGCACTGTATGTATCTTTCTATTTCCAGCTTGCAAATTCTTTACCCAAAAAAGGAGATGAGATAATGACTAGATTGTTAGATGCTCGAACATCTCAAAAGCAAGTTACGGCAATACGATCTCAATTCCCTTGCCAGCCAATACTCCTGTTGCCATCGCAGAGCTTGGCTTAGACGTGACGGGCGCTGGGGAAAATATGCGTGTACAATTATCAGGGATTGCTGAGCTTTCATTTCCCACTACTCCACCTTTTGACTCCGTTATTGCTATTTCTATTGTTAGAGGCACTCTCGACTCTCCTGTTGCTTACGCCTTTTACTCTGTTAGTGTCTCCGAAGCAAACCCAAACGCTGTACAGGTCGTTACCATTAATGCATCCGATTACAATGTCCCTCTACCACCATCAAATGAATTGGCGTATACCTTATATTTATTTTGCACAGCGGATGCCACCCGAATAGGAATAGAAAGTTTTAATGCGGTTGCCTATTCAGATTAACATTACACCATCATATGGAGGGCAAAGCCCTCTTTTTTCCATCTGTCCTTGAGGGACGACACTTTCCATCTGTCGTTCTTTTTTGGTATAGTTTACTTAAGGAGTTGATCAAATGGGATCCATGCTTATTTTTATTGCGATTATTTTTTTCTCACTTGGTATTTTAAGTAAACGAAACCCCACTTGGGGATGGCGTGCAAACGAAGCCTGGAAGATCAAAGGTGACTCAGAACCAAGCGACGGTTACCACGTTTCGTAAGAAATCCAGATTCGCTCTATGCAAGTAAACCCAGCAGCGTTGCTAGTAAAAAATCGTTTCTTAGTTGACCCGATGGAAAGTGCTATCACTAAGGTCCATCCCCCGTTGCCGATATAATCAAATTCCTCAGGTAGATACGTTGGATAATTTCCCTCTGCTGGCTATTCAACAGGTCCATCGCTTCAGTCAGGCCTGCATCCATCTTACGTTACCTGGCTTCTGAATCACATTCAAAATTCAATTTGTTCAGTTTGTTTATTAATTTCATTATTTAGATCCATACTCACTTGGACTGTTCCCTGCGTCACGCTTACCTCACGCTAGAAAAATACGATTTGCCGATACTGCCCAGCTATATCCTGATAAACTTCCATTACAAGGTGTGTCACTTAACATTTTATTATCTTTTTACTGCCACACTGCCTATTGAAGGAAACATAATATGTGTGTCTGGTTCCATCAAATATTCTCCAAATGTCAAAACAAAAGCGTCAACTCGGTCTGGTGACTTGAGCCCACGCTTTTTCATATCCTTCTTACTTTCAAGCAGCATTTTACCCTTGCTGGTCATGTTCCATTTACGTGCTGTAAGTTGGGTTATTAGTACATCATCATCAGGCAATTGCAGAACGCTTGGATCTCCATTCATAAAGTTGCTCATATTTTGTTCTAATTGTTCCTTAATGGATGCCCACATTTCAGTAACTAGGTTTCCATAGTGTTCATCTAATGAAGAGGAACCGTTGTTAATTGGTATGATTTCATATGGTAGTCCTTCTTCAGCTACGATTTCATTTAGTCGATCCGTTACTCCTCCACCTACACCACTATCATCAACTCTTATTCTGATTCGGTTTAAATATGGGTGAGCTTCATTTAGTTCTTTAGCTAGGCTGATCACCCAACCAGCAGTTACCATTGTGTCTTTCTTGAAATGATGGTGTTCTCCTACAACTCTTGGCCCTATACCAGCAAACATTGAGGTTTCATCATCACCAAATCGTGCAACGTCAACACCTATGGTTAGCATATCTCCGCTGGGTTCCAGCTTCACTTCTTTAGCTGCAAATTCAGCCACTTCCAACGAAATAAATGTATCCGATTCTCCACGGGGGAATTCACCTTCAACCCGGACTCTCCATACATCACTGCCTTCGCCATACTTCCGCTTGAGCATAGTGATATTATCCTTGCTAGTTCTCGGACTGTCCAAACATGAAACCTTGCGTGTTTTATAATCCGCTCTGTCCTTATTGTGTGAATCATAAAAAACACCCGACGTTTTTGTCGGGTTGCCACACATTAATATTTTATTGAATTCACCCGACAACGTACCTAAAATAGCTTCCATGATTGGATCAGCAACACCCGATGCCTCATCCACAATAAATAGCATGTAGTCCTCATGAAAGCCTTGCATATTTTCAGGCTTGGTTGCTGTCCGAGCTGTAGCGAACCAGCGTTCCTCATAGTTCTTCATGTATATTTTAGTCTTTGTCCACTTAAGGACTCGTTTCAGCACCGGACTTTTAGATTGCCATTTATTAATCTCTGCCCATAACACGTCATGTAGCTGCTGCCTTGTAGGAGCTGTACAAATTACCTTTGGATATGGGAAACAGGACAGAAACCATAATGCTGTTGCCGCTTCTAATCCCGTTTTCCCTACGCCCTGACCTGAACGTACTGAAACGCGCGGACTATTTGCTAAATCCATTAGAGTGCTTGCCTGCCAATCGTCAGGAAAGAATTTAAGCATCTCTTGGCAGAACAATGTGGGATTCTTACGATACTCAGGAATCCGTTTCTTGAATGCTTGAAGCCTCCGTTTCGTCTCCGGTGAGTCCTTCGTCTTCATTACCTACCACCGCCTCTACCCAGTCATCAATTAAATCGTCTTCTGAATTTCCTTCTCCCGTGACTTTTGCCCTTTCAAGCTCAAGTTTCTCACGCTGCATCTTAAGTTTTTCGTCTTCAACCATTCGTTTATGCTTATCTGGCAACAAATCCATATATTTAGTCAGCACGTCCAATGCCTTGGTTTTGTCGTGTAGCTTTACACTCACTCCGTCCTTACCCTGCTTGACTTCTGAAACCAGAGTTCCGTCAATTTCATCGCTGTTTTTAAAAGAGACATAATTATATCTGTACTTCTTCGTTTCCCCAGTGTCTGGATCAACTACGGGGTCTCCTTCTAAGCCAAGAACATCCTCTTCCCTCTGACCGAATTCTACGTAGTCCGTTATGTCTGCAAAAGCTATCTTCATGTACTCCATCAGTACGCGCTGAGCATTCAATCCTACTTCATCAATCATAGATTCCTTGTGCTGTCGAATAATGTTTTGAATTTCAACTTTCTTCAACAGAGCGAATCCAATCTGATAGGCAGTTTTCTTACTGTATCCTGCCGCAATCGCTGACCTGGTAGCATTGAAGTCTCGAAGGTATTCATAAGTGAATATCCTTTGCTTAGGCGTTAATCCGTCCTCATCGGGAATTTCCGTTTCAGGTTCTTCAACAGTCGCTGGAACACTCTGTACTTTTTCGGAACGTTCCATATTACCGGAGCGTTCCGGTATTTTTTTCGGAACGTTCCGTATTTCTGGAGCAGTGACTTTTAGCTCTTTAGAGAGCGCATCAACTGTAAGCGGGGTAGCATATACCTCTCTTGGCTTATCACCTTGATATGTACCAATGAATTTACGCCGCTCCATTTCATCAATCAGTCGGGCCGCTCTGGTATAACCTATCCTCATTCTTCTCTGCAATAAAGAAACCGAGGCTTGTTTGGCCTCGCCTACAATTTGGACGGCTTTTAGAAAAAGATCATCAGGATATTCTATTAGGTCTTCATCCTCATTTGGAGCTTCTTTTTTATGAAGCGCTCCATTTTCATTGGAACGTTCCGTATGTTCCGCTTCTCCAGCAAGTAAACTCTCCCACTTATCTTTAGCCTTCCATCCTCTTACCGTACCTTCAGATACACTAAGTTGAGAGGCTATATCTGTGAGACGTATATTTCCGGAACTTGTTTTGTATAAATCGAATGCTTCATCCCGTTTTGGATCTCTTTTTCGTCCCATAATCTTATTATTCACCCCTTTTGATAATGTATCTGAATCTAAGGAAAAGTTTCCTGACATACAAAAGAAGCCGCCTATTGGCGACTTCGACTTAACTGATACCCCACCATATTCGACTGCTAATATAAATCGCAGCTACTGAACCGATCACTACAGCAACTATTAAAAGAATCCTATATATTTCTCTTGTTAGACCCCTCGGTATGAATGTACACAAAATTTCACCTAGAATATAAATTACTACCGCTGTAATCGCTCCAATAATGAACGGGCCTGCATTGTCCCATATTCCTGTCCAAGTCATCATTTTATCCCTCCTGTTCTTTATTTCGTCAGGAGAGTAATAATTCATTAGTTGGTTATTAATTCAATAAAAAAGCCGCCCATTGGCGACCCGTATCTCTAAACATATCATTAGTAAAATTATCGACTGCACTTGATCTGCAAAAGTCTTTGTATCTTGCTTGACTTCTATCCAATCATTCATAAAGTTCCCTTAATTAATAATTTCTTCTGTACCATTATGCGTAATTTTAATCCCCGCATAAGCCGCAGGACTCCATTCATCGTAAATAACCGAAACAATCGGCAAGTCCATCAAAAATTACTCAACGTGATAACCAACTTAGCTTCATATCCCCCCTCTTTCTATTTGTCACCAATTATTTGGTGAACTTCTCAGGAGTAACAATAAACCATCCTGCATCGGGTGGCTTAAAAAAACTTTATATGACTGATCGTTACTATTTAATAGTAGGGTTAATAAAATCTATGACGCCATATCCGTCTCCTGTTATTTCAATGACAAGTTTTTGAACCCCTGTTAAATTAACAGCTATGTTTTCTTGAACACTTCCTCCGCCCAATGAAACTTGTTTTAGAACATCCCCATTTTCATTTTTAAAAGAGATATTCCTTAGCATTCCAGATTTTCTTAGTTCCTTATTATCATCTATACCCAAAGATAATTTTAACTCAGAATATTGATTGTTTAATGCATAATTTAGCTTAATATAATCAATTCCTCTTCCGTAATAATAAGTGCTATTTATTTTAAAACCCAAAGACCCGTACGATTTCCCGTTTATCACCATGCTTTCGTTACTACTAAGAGAAGGCTTATTCGAATAAGAAAGGTGGGAGTCTAAAAAGTCAGGAGTCCCTAAAGATTTGCCCTCGCCTTTTTCTCCTATTATTACACTTCTAGTATTTGAATCCCATGTAGTTTGAATCCCTACAAGGTCACCAACAACGGATAAAGGAACATACGTATTCCCATTTGCAATAAAAGGTTTTGCACTCCCAGTAGGAGTTTTGTCGATGCCATTCTGTATTAATTTAATCCCGTAGCTGACCTCTAGTTTTACCGTATTCATAGGCAACCCCTCCTGTTAGGAGCGTGGCACAAGCAAGGCCCAACACAAAGCCTTTAATTTCTTTTTTCAAAAGAATTTCCTCTTATTTTAAAAAACATCGGATAATAGTACCTTTTTCCAGATCGAATTATAGAAGAAAAGACTCATTTAATCCAGTATTTATTTTCCAGAAATTATTTTCTATCATAGATTTACAAAAGCTTTTTAACTTGCCGCAGTCATTCATGACAAATAGACCCGTGTATCCTACTTAGCTGTCACATATAAATAAAGCCGCTTTTCAGCGGCTTTATTTAATAATTTATTATTGCGTCAACATAGGATCAAAGAAACCGACCTGAACTGATCCGCTACCTTTTCTCTCAATCTTAATTTTCAACTTTAGTGCATTACTAACATCTAAGTTTAAGTCTTCTGGGAGATTACCTGGAGTGATTTCTTTAGAATAAATCTCTTTTCCATCAGCAGATATCGTTACTTGTGCAACACCGCCTTTATCTTTAAATTCATCTGTTACCCCAAGTTTTGCTTTGAACATTTTCATTTTCCCATTCAAAGGGTACTCCACATACTGCCAGGAATTTTCCTCAAGAGAATATGAGTACAATGTCATGAGCAAATAACTTGAATGTTCATTACCTACATTATCGGTAACTTTTTTACTACTCTTGTATTGAGCATCTAAAGAAGTTGTAGAGTCTCCATATTGTTATACTTTATATCTTTATCTAAATACAGCGTTTTGCTTTCTCCTGTTTCCCCACCAATATAAATAGTTTTAGAGATTCCATCCCATTTTGCACTTTGACCAAGAGCATTTGAAATGAAACCTAAAGGAACATAAGTTGTCCCGTTATACACGAATGGTCTACTGTCATCAGTTTTCATTTTTGAAACATTATTAATCTTAATATCTTTGACATTGTAGAAGACCTCAATCATTGATCCACTAGCAGCAAAAGCTGTAACACCAGTCATTAATGATCCTGCCACAAGTCCTAATACAAGCCCTTTTAATTTGTCTTTCATCTAAATATCCCGTCCCTTATACAGTGAGTTAGACCTAGTCTTAAAGTCATAATATAGGTTTCTCTTCCTCTCTGTACAGGAATTTTTTAACATCATTTTCTAATAACCCTTCACAGTAGGCGAATGACACACAGCGGAATCGAACCACTATAATCCTCTATGTGTCGTATATCCCGGACTAAGCCGGGAAAAGGTGTTACTTAAGTTGATCAGCAAGCTGCTTGAGTACGTTTGGTACCGCAATACTCTGGCCTCTAGCTTTGTTGCCTTTGATGTAGGCTGTACCTTCATTGGGATAATAGATTACACCTTCACCACCAATGATCGGGAAGCCGCTTTCGTCGTAAGCCAGATTTGTGCCTACATACTTGCCATGCTTGGCTGCTTCGCTTTCCAACGGATGAAGATGTAAAATACCTGCGTTGTCCAAGTAAGCATAACTTTGTGCCATATTTATTGCCTCCTAGAATGGATTTAATTTGTTCCTGAATAAAGTGTAAATCCTTTCTACTCCGTACCTACTACGGATTTGCTAGTTCCTACTATCAGCAGAAAATAAAGTAGTAGACTGAGCCTAGAAATTGAAACAGCGACAACCAAGGACGAAAAAAAGTCCTAGACTGTCGCTGTTCCATTGAACTAACGTACCCGATAGCTTAACGGTTTGCGGTAGGAAGTAGGCGCCTCGCATCGAAAACTAGAACACTTTCAAACAGACATTTTCACTAACGTTTTCCAGTGGTGCCAAGCCTCGTTGGTACTCCCTTAGGTATTGCGTGCTTATCTTACGGAAATCGGTGACTTACCCCCATTAGCCGATGCGGAAAAATAACTCATCTCAACAGGTGAGACGGGCTTCGCTTTCGGTTCTCCCATCATTTTCTCTGACATGCCGTCCTGAAATTCTTCCGAGCAGTCCCCTCGGTATCTCCCCTCCTCCAATTTCATGTCGATAAAATCGACGACTTGCTGCAGAGAGGCGATTTGGCTGACCATATTCTCCCGGTGGCTCCTTAAGTGTTTCACCAGTTCGGGATATTCCGCGGGATCTGCATCAGCGGAGACCGCCAAAAAAGGCCGCATTTCTTCCAGTGGCATACCCGTTTTTTTCAGGCAAGATATCAGCCGGATCGTATTGATATCCTCCTTCCGGTAGATGCGGTGCCCGTTATCCTTCCGGTCTGCCCGAGGCAGTAAAGCGATCTTTTCGTAATAACGGATCGTATCTTCAGAAATTCCGGTTTGCTTAGCGGTTTGCTTTATCGTAAAAATGTGCTCTTCCTTCATCCTGTCCCCTCCCAGAGATTTTTTTATGTGCATTATACATCTTGGTGCTGGCTCTAAGTCAAGTCCTTATCCTTAGGACAAAACATCTGTTTTCCCAGCTTGACTTGGAGCCGACTCTAAGTTATAGAATGTGCAATATCAGTGGAAATACCCGATATCAGGAGGAGACGTGCAATGAACAAGAGACAACATGAGAATATCGCATTAATTACAGGCGCAAGCGCTGGAATCGGGTTGGAATTAGCCCGGAAATTGTTGTCGGAGGACTGGCAGGTGGTTGCTTTAAACCGTTCCGACTTTCCGCCGGACGATATGAGAATCCAAAAAGCAGTCAAGAGTGGATGGCTTCGAATTTATAAAACGGCCGATCTTGCCGATTATGCCAGCTTGAGACGGACTTTGGAAGAAATCAAAAGCAAGGAGCAGCGGATCGATATTTTGTTCAACAACGCCGGCGGGTCCTTTCCCGAGCTGAGCTATTCGAAACAAGGACGCGAAATGCATTATGAACTGTTGACGATCGTTCCATATATCATTCTGATGGAATTGAAGGGACTTATAAAAAGCGGTCACTTTAAAACGGTAATCAATACCTCTTCTTCAGCGCTAAATTTCACGAAAAAGTTTAATATCGAAATCCTCGAGCGCCCCAAAATCTTCCGCAAGCTACTTGGTCCTTACGCTACCTCAAAGCTAGCGCTTTCACTGTGGACTCAGGCCATCGCGCTGCAGCTTTCCAAGGACGACATCAAGATCCGCAGTGTTGACCCGGGTAGCAACAATACGCTAAGAAAAGGGAAAAATTCCGGACTTCCCATATTGGTTAAAACGTTGATGAAGCTGTTTTTCTCTCCGCCTACTCACGGCGCCAACAAGCTGTATGAGGGTGCTCTCGGGGAACACCGTAATGAGACCGGCGTCTTTTTACTGAAAGGTCAGGTTGCGGAATTAAAATTTAAAGATCAAGCGCGGAACGTTTTGGAAAGGATTAATACGATTTACGAACACGAATTTTTACAACGTAATTGTTAACCTTACGGCTGTATTAACCTGCTGCCCGTTACTTCAAAAAAAAGGAGCAGCTGCCGGCCCCGCGGTAAACTGCTCCCTTACTTTGAACTAACGTACCCGTTAGCTTAATGAAGCATTGTCAAGAAAATAACTTTATTTTCCAGTCTAGAACTCTAGACACCTACAATAAAGACCGCAAAGGCTTAAGCCCTTACGGTCTAATTTACTTCTGGCATCCTCAGTCCAATTTCACCCTCTTTGTTTCGCCCCCGACCATAGTCGATGGTGACAAAATCCAATGTACGGTTTGTTTTTAGGCTGTTTGCTATGTTGACAATAACCCTACGCCGTTTATCTGCAAATGTAGTTGCTGAGATAGGAGGAATGTCCTTGCGATAACCTTTTTCCAAATATTGTTGAGCTTTGAGATATTTCATACCATCCATAAATAACAGCTTTGCTATCAATCCCTCGTGCTTATCACGCATATTATTTATTGCAAACTTAATGTTATTCGTAAGGAATTGATAGAATTTATAGTTCACATGTCGCTGGTCTTTGAGTAGCACGGCATTTGCTGTCACATCTGCTGTCAATTCTTGTCCCGTAACTCGTTTAGCAACCGATCCCTCTGCCGAAAGCAAATCATATGCAGCCATGCCGTTTTCCAATTGTAGAAGTGAGTATTCATAGTTTTTGATTACATCAATTAAGTCAGTATATTTGTCTAGCAGCCACTTTGTTTTTCTAATATCATCCTGTTCGATATCGTCGAAAAAGTTTACCTGAATAATTTTGTTATTGTCTTCAATTTCACCTTTTGTTTGTAGTATTTCATTACGTATCATCACAAAATCACTCCAATAGGATTAAAAACAATAGAAAAATTTTAACCAATATAATTTATTGCTTCATTCAGCAGGGACACCCGGGACATTATTCTCTATGTTCTCTACTGTAAGACTGGACAGGCACCGTGCGGACGCGGCACAGACGTAAACCGTTATGATTTTCTTCTTGTTTGGAGGAGGCTGTAAAGTTTTACTGTAATTCCTCAGGTGGGCGAGAATCATGCCCTCCTTTAATTACTTCGGTAAACAGATTATTAGTGTCTTCCTTCTGACCTTTCTCTATAACACCATCACCGTGCTCCCACTTTGTTTCGATAAGATTGATAAGTTTCTGAATATCTGCTTTAGTCGCTGGCTGTTTTTCTGCATTCAGTTGATACCCAAGCTGTCCACTAACTTCTAGTGTCGCCCACTCTACATCTGTGATATTGGCTATACCAGCTTGTCTAAGTCTTTGCTCCAGTTTATCAACTGATAATTTAACTTTCTTCATATTTTCCAGTATTAACTGTCCGTCTTGAATTACTGCTACCGCTTTACCAGTAACTAATGTTTCAAAAGCATCAAATTTAATTTGCGTATACTCTGTCACGATTAATAGCAAAGTTAATAATGCAGCTGCTCCAAACGTTACCCAGAGACCTTTCCCAGTTACAGGCTGAATGAGTAATGTTCCAATTGCAATCATCATTACAGTTACTGGTATTGACATTTGTGAAATGGACCTGCGTCCAGTTATACGTAAGAGAAGAACGCCTACAATAAAGATTAAAATTGTCTGCCATATCCATTCGTATTCCAAACCTGAAGACTCCTTTTTCATAAAATCATGTTTCCAGATTTATCTTTACCGAAATGGAGAAAAAATATCCTCAGTTTGGCTTTAAACATACACAATTTAGCCCAATCGTAATTGTCCATAGCTGTTTTCTTCCACTCATTATGAGAGTTCTCAAGTTGCTCATAAGTCATTTTCGGATACTTCTGTGGTAGTTTATCTGTCATTGTTGTTCCTCACCGCGCTTTACCAGTTCCAAAAGCTCTCTAAGCTCATTCGTTCCAAATACGTTTCCAAATTCACTCATTTCCGTTTCCCCTTCTTCCAGATCATGAATAAACGATTCTAGCACGCTGATCACCTGTGGCATCTATATATCCTCCCTTAGTGGGTGTAGGTCCTACACCCTGTATTGGTTTAATCCTCAAGTAAATTTATAAATCTAAGCCCCAAAATCAGGTCATTATGGTTAACACTAGTTTCAACGGAAGTCCATTCAGTGCTATAACCATGAGCCATCAATATAGACTGGATTTCCGCTATAAGTCCTCCTTGTTTATCTTGTGAGTTTGACATATCTATCATCCTTCCTTAGGCTTAATCCTTACTATCCAAATGCCTGAAATAATCAGGGTAGCTTTTGAATTTACCGTTCTTTATCAAATCATCTATTGCATCCCACCGCTCTTGCGTCAGGGTTATTGTAACGGATTTCTTGAGTCCAAGAGATTTGCGCCCTGCTCCTTTTCGGGCGCCACCTCTTTTTTCAACCTTTGCATCCTCCGCCTCGCGCCTTTTGTTGAATCCTATTGGATCAGCGCGAAAAACAGCGTAGTCTTTAAAAAACTTATCTTTTTGGCTTATTAAGTTGGAATACTTTGAACGAAGCGAATTAATCTTTACATCTTTATTTTTTACTTGGTAGAGACGAAAGCATTATTCCAGCATGGGCATCTTCCAAAGACAAAAGAGATTTTAAAACAATGCTGGAGGAAGATAGACCTGTAATGTTTGATGGAGTGCCAATCTCGGATGATGACAAAGAGAAAATAAAACGAGTCATGGAGGCCATGTTCTGGGACGCTAAGAAGAAAAACAAAGAAACCTACGGCCGAAAAAAGACAGAGGACTGACGTATGGACAAAACCATACAGACTCATTCGACGCCACAAAACTAACTGCCCTTTTGAGATAGCAGATAGGATGAATATACAGATATGGCATTGTGATTTAGGGGATAGCACACGCGGCATGTATTACCGTAAGCTGCGCAGGCGCTTTATAGTAATTCATTCGAAGTTGAGTGAACCTTGGCAGAAATTCATCTGCGCACATGAACTTGTCCATGATCGACTTCATCCAGGTATCAGCCGATTCTTTCTGGACGAACGGTCGTTTTCCAATGCCGGAAAATACGAGAGGCAAGCAAAACAATTTGCTGTCAAGTTACTCACGGCTACGTCCTCACCAGATCCGGGCGAGACTATAGAGCAATTCTTACGCAGATGCTCTATCCCACCTGAACTACATACATTCTTATGATAACTTGCGCTTATACCGCTGCGAGGCGGTTTTATATACACAAAAATAGGAACACACGTTCTTATTAGAGATATAAAGATGGCTAATTACAAGAAGCTGAAAAGTGGATGGAGATATCGGTTAAAATACACCGACCCTTTCACACAGCAGCAACGAGAAAAACTCAGCTAAACCTGAAGCGGAATTAGCGGCAGCTGATTTTCTAAAGAAGCTTAATCAAGGTTATGAACAAACCGATGTTGCTCTGACAGATTATATACGTAATTGGATTGATAACTATAAGAAAGGAGTTGTAAGAAAAAATACTATTAAACAGCACGAGAACAGCCTGAATACACACATTAAGCCTTATTTCAAACAACTAATGCTAAAGGACTTGAAACCGGATATGTACCAAAAGTTTCTAGACTCATGTCTCGAAAAAGGGCCAGAGCAGAAGATCTGTTGAAATTATTAATTCAACGGTATACGGGGCGATGGAACACGCATTGATACAAGGCAAATTAGAGCGCAACCCTTGTAAGGGATCAGTCATCAAAGGAAATAAGAAAAAGAACTCTATTGAGTTCATTGATTCAGGGGACATCCCTAAGTTCCTGCACGCCGCTAGGGGGTACGGATACGTGCACTGGATTTTTTATAAGACGCTTATTGAGACGGGGATGCGAAAAGGAGAAGCCGCAGCATTAAGATGGTCTGACATTAATTTTGATGAGAAGACAATCCATATTGACGAGACTCTCGATTTTCAACCGGATAGTGAAGATGAAATGTTTGGCGATACCAAAATGTTCAGATCAACTCGCACAATTACTATCAGTAGTACACTTGTTAACGATCTTAGGTATCACCAGGAGTGGCAGCAGCAAAACAAAGCCAATCTAGGTGAAGCTATGTACCGGCATGATCTGAATCTGGTCCTTTGCCGCAATGATGGAAGTCCTATGCCCAAGTCAACGCTGTTTAACTCATTCCAGCGTATTTTGAAGCGGGCAGAACTGCATGACGATTTACGCATCCACTCACTCCGCCACACTTATACTGTACTTATGCTTGAAGCTGGTGCAGACATTAAGTTTGTTCAGGAGCAACTGGGTCACGGCAGCGTACAAATTACATCCGATGTGTATGCACACATCTCTAAAAAGTTGGAAAAGCGCAGCATGGATAAATATGAGCAATACACAGCGTCTATTCTCGGTTCAGAGTTGGGGGATAAAAGGGGGACGCCTCAGAAGAATTAACACTCACTTCTAAAACGTCCCCCGAATTAACACTCCAAAATCCCTGTCACTACAGCATCTTGCATTTTAGTAAAGCGTCAGATATTGATCACGTTCCCATTGATGTACTTGGGTGCGATACATATCCCATTCAATTTCCTTAAGCTCATAGAAGTAGGCCAATGCATGGTCACCCAGTGCGTCAGAGATAACTTCGCTACGAATAAGTTCAGACAAAGCTTCTTTCAAGTCTGCAGGCAGACTTGGAATGCCTTCTTCAATCCGCTCTTCCTCAGACATCACGTAAATGTTACGATCAATCGGAGCTGGGAGAGCCAACTGACGTTTGATCCCATCCAAACCAGCTCTCAGCATCACTGCCAAGGCTAAATAAGGATTCGCCGCCGGGTCAGGGTTACGAACTTCGACGCGAGTGCTCAGACCACGAGACGCAGGAATCCGAATCATTGGACTGCGATTGCTTGCAGACCAAGCCACATAACAAGGCGCTTCATAACCAGGTACGAGACGTTTGTAGGAATTTACTGTTGGATTCGTGATCGCTGCCATTGCACGTGCATGTTTCAGAATACCAGCCATATAGTGGCGGGCCGTCTGGCTTAATCCGAGTTCGTCCGTTTCATCATAAAATACGTTTTCATTGTCCTTAAACAACGATTGATTGCAGTGCATACCAGAGCCATTTACACCAAACAAAGGTTTTGGCATAAAGGTAGCATGCAAACCATGCTGACGAGCAATCGTCTTAACAACGAGCTTGAACGTTTGAATCTGGTCCGCAGCTTTAATCGCGTCTGCATATTTAAAGTCAATCTCATGCTGACCAGGTGCAACTTCATGATGGGATGCTTCAATTTCGAAGCCCATCTCTTCAAGCTTAAGTACAATTTCACGACGGCAGTTTTCACCCAGATCCATCGGAGCCAGGTCAAAATACCCGCCCTGGTCATTCAGTTCTGTAGTCGGCTCGCCTTTTTCATCCGTTTTGAACAAAAAGAATTCAGGCTCGGGTCCGACATTCATCGAAGTGTATCCCAGCTCTTCGGCTTCCTTAAGTACACGTTTCAAGATGCCCCGTGGGTCACCTGCAAATGGGACTCCATCCGG
The DNA here is from genome assembly GCF_054602585.1 of Paenibacillus sp. SEL3. Taxonomy (NCBI): domain Bacteria; kingdom Bacillati; phylum Bacillota; class Bacilli; order Caryophanales; family Paenibacillaceae; genus Paenibacillus; species Paenibacillus sp. SEL3. Next base: position 6,530,307 of record NZ_CM137725.1, read on the forward strand.
CTTGTAAATATCGCAGATCAAACGAGCTACACGATCTGAGGTTACCCAAGGGAATACCACCCAAGTGTCCAAATCCGGATATAAATACATATCAGATTCTTCAATACGCACATAACCTTCTATAGAAGATCCGTCAAACATCATTTTATTATCCAATGCCTTTTCCAATTGACTAACCGGAATTTCAACGTTCTTAATAGTACCCAGCAAATCTGTGAATTGCAAACGAATAAAACGAACATTTTCCTCTTTCGCAATCCGAAGGATATCTTCTCTGCTATAACTCACTCTAACCTCTCCCTTTCTGTAATGACTATATACGAATCAGTTGTTCTATAAATTACTTAAATGATGAGACCAGGTTTTAAAGTAAGGCAACCTTATACAAGAGGTAAGTCAAGACATTATCTCTTATTGAAGAACCGTGATAATTCACCTTGGATCAGGGATACCTGTCCTGGTCTTTTGCCTGCAACAAGTTGTTGTTTCAGCAAGCGGTGAAGCTGAGTATCAGACATTTCACGGCGTTTAACTTCCGTATCTGCAGTAATAACCGTAGCTTCCTCCGATTCCTTGGTAACCGGATTCATGACTTGTTTAATTCCCGCAATGTTAACACCTTTCTCGATCAACGCCTTAATTTCAAGCAGACGCTCTACGTCATTAAAAGAAAAAAGACGTTGGTTTCCCGATGTACGGGCAGGAACTATCAAGTTATGCTGTTCATAATAACGAATCTGACGCGCTGACAAGTCCGTTAGCTTCATGACAATACCTATTGGAAATAAGGCCATATTTCTGCGAATTTCGTCGCCCATTTGTCATCAACCTTCCAGTGATCTATTATACACCTTATTGTACATTTAGCTGATGCAAAGTGTCAATGACATGTTAGAAAAACTCACAGTAATTTACGTTCTTTCATCGTTTGCAGAGCCATAAGCACTCCAAATTTAACATGAGAGTAGGTTAACCCCCCTGCATGTAACCAATATAAGGCTCACGAATAGGAGCATCTGCGGATAGTTCCAAACTTCCCCCTTGTATGAACGTACCTGCAGCCATGATAACTGGATGCTCATAACCCGGCATATCCCACGGCTCCGGCACCACATGGCTATCCACAGCAGCCGCACGCTGAATGCCCTGTACAAAAGCAATTAGATGCTCTGGTCCACTAAAAGAAATAGCCTGAATCAAATCCGTACGCTCTTCATGCCAGGCAGGTTTGGTCTCAAATCCCATCTCTTCAAAGACCGCAGCTGCGAATACGCTCCCTTTAACCGCTTGCCCAACCAGTGTTGGAGCAAGGAATAGTCCCTGAAATATGCCTCGTGTAGTACCTAGCATGGCTCCTACTTCTCCACCAATTCCAGGTGCAGTTAATCGGTAGGATGCCAGTTCTACATACTTTTGTTTGCCGCAGATATATCCACCCGTTTCTGCAATGCCACCACCGGGATTTTTAATCAACGAACCTGCCATCAAATCGACACCGACTTGAGTAGGTTCCAGCTTCTCGGTAAATTCACCGTAGCAATTGTCAACAAAGACAATGACGTCAGGTTTTATTTCCTTCACACGTGCTGTCATTTCTTCAATATCTGCTACACTAAACGAAGCTCTCCAATCATAACCGCGTGAACGCTGAATACCGATCACTTTGGTATTGGCATGGATCGCAGACTCCACCGCTTCCCAGTCCACTTTACCTTCCGCTGTTAGTGCGGTTTCTCCATAAGTAACGCCAAAATCCTGTAATGATCCTGTTCCGTCGCCGGGCTTACCAATCACTTTGTGCAGTGTATCATAAGGCCTCCCAGTAATGTATAACAGTTCATCCCCTGGACGTAGCACACCAAATAAAGCAGTGGCAATTGTATGAGTACCCGAAGCAAAATGCGGACGCACCAACGCTGCCTCCGCACCGAACACTTCCGCATAGACTTCTTCCAGCACCTCACGTCCCCGGTCATTGTAAGCATATCCCGTCGAACCCGCAAAGTGGAAATCGCTCACTTGCTTCCGCTGGAATGCCTGAATTACCTTCCACTGATTTGAATCTACAATATGATCTATGTGCTGTATACGTTCTTGTATTTTATGTTCTGCCGTTTCCTGAATTTGCTGTATTTCTGGACTAAAAACTACCATTTACTTTCTTGACCCTCTCTCTTACGCAGCCTTAGGCTATTCATGTTATATTATTGTTCACTTTGAACGATGAGCATTATCATTTTATTGACCCAAAAACATCATTAGATGTTAACCTTCTGTGAACTCGCTGAGCGCATGACCATACTTTTCGTACTCGCCTCTTTGAATTTCAACTTCATAAATGACATCATTGCCATCATACTCTGTCAGTAGTACATCTCCAATTCGATAAAGCACCGATGTTAAATCTCCACGTTCCGCAGGAATACGAAATCTCAGCGTATCACCACTCAGATGCTCTTGAATCAGTTCGCGAATGCCCAGCAAATCCCCTTCATCAAAAGCGCTGATTTTCAAATAACCCTCCCCGGAAGGAAGCATTTCGAGTTGCTCAGGAGTACAGGCATCTTTTTTGTTAAATAATACGATCTGAGGCTTGTCCGCAGCCCCTAGCTGCTGCAAGATCGTCTCTACAACTTTCATCTGTTCGTCTCGCATATCCGAAGACGCATCCACGACATGCAAAATGAGATGTGCCTCATTCGCCTCCTCCAAAGTAGCCCGGAAGGAAGCCACCAAATCATGAGGAAGATTTTGAATAAAACCGACCGTATCCGTAAGAATAACTTCTTTTCCACTCGGAAGTTCCATTGTTCTGGAGGTAGGATCCAGCGTCGCAAACAGTTGGTTCTCAATATATACATCGGCTGCTGTCAGTTGCTTCAACAGCGTCGATTTGCCCGCATTGGTATAGCCAACAAGTGCAACCTGAACAATACCGCTCTTTTGTCTGCGCTCCCTGTGCAAATACCGGTGACGGGTCACTTCCTCCAATTGGCGTTTCAGATCACTGATTCGGTCACGGATATGACGACGGTCTGTCTCCAGCTTGCTTTCACCAGGACCACGTGTTCCGATTCCGCCGCCAAGACGCGAGAGGTTTTTGCCATGTCCAGACAAACGGGGGAGTAAATATGACAACTGCGCCAGTTCAACCTGAATAATACCTTCCCGGGTTTTTGCACGTTGAGCAAAAATGTCCAGAATCAACTGTGTACGGTCAATAATTTTGAGATCCAGACTTTCTTCCAGATTCCGTACTTGGGCCCCCGAGAGCTCCTGATCAAAAATAGCTGTATTCGCTCCCAATTCTTCAGCAACTGCACGCAATTCCTCTACTTTTCCTTTACCAATAAACCATTTTGAGTCCTTGGCTTCCTTATTCTGTGTCAGGACGCTCAGTACCTCAACTCCCGCTGTCTCAGCCAGTTTCACCAGCTCATCCAACGAGTATTCCGTATTAATACCAGATCGTTTGACTTCATCCGTAATCAGACTGACCAGAACCGCCTTGTCCTGCATTTCGGTTTGTGTATCATGAGTGGAGTTCGCCATATTGTTTGCTCCTTTATTTTCATGTCAACTCTCGAACAGAGACCGACCTGATGTTCAGGTCGGCCCCCGTTCCATGTCATACCATTCGATGTGATTCAGATTCCTATTATCGCCTATCTTTTGTCCATTTTCAAATCCTCTGGACGCAGCGTCATCAATTCCTGTTTGCCGGGTTGCCCGCTCCTGTACTGATTAAGCAACCTGACAGCTTGGTGCCGAATCGCTTTTTCAATCACATTACGAACATAGCGTGCATTACTAAATGCATGAAGACTGTCATTACGCTCGTTTAGCAAATGCTCCTTCATTTTAATTATGGACTGAGGCATGAGAATATAATCCCGCTCCTTGGCCATCATCTCGGAAATTTGGATGAGCTGATCCACAGTATAATCAGGAAAATCCAACTGAATTGGAAAGCGAGAAGGAAGACCAGGATTCGTTCGTAAAAAAAAGTCCATTTCCCCCGAGTATCCAGCGAGAATCAAAATAAATTGATTTTTTTGATCTTCCATGGACTTTACCAAGGTATCAATCGCTTCTTTTCCAAAATCCTTTTCCCCTCCGCGTGCCAAACTGTAAGCCTCATCAATGAACAACACGCCGCCAAGAGATTTCTTTACCAGATCTCGCGTTTTTTGCGCCGTGTGGCCAATATACTCACCGACCAGATCAGCCCTCTCCACCTCAATCAGATGACCTTTGCTCAGTACCCCCATTTTTTGCAGCATTTTAGCGATAATGCGGGCCACTGTCGTTTTCCCTGTACCTGGATTTCCTTTAAAAATCATGTGATACACGTGGGCATTGCTCAACAGTCCTGCATCCGTGCGCATATGGGCGATCTGCAAAAAGGCATATACCTCAAATACCAGGTCTTTGATGTTATCCAAGCCGACGAGATGATCGAGTTCTTTCTGAATTTCCTGATAAAGACTGAGATACTGCGGTAGCGCCTGTGACTTGGTTGAAGCCACTACTTCCGTCTCGTCCACAGTCACCGAAGCTATCGGCTCCGGGCTACGCAGCACGACATTAATTTGTCTGGAAGGTCTCTCCTCCGACCGCTTGCCCGCGGCGATTCCCCGTCCGTTCATGCATCCATCACCTCAACATTTCTTCAGGCACAGCTTACCCTATTAATGTATTCGGTCTGGCATGTCCTTATTAGCATAAAAGCAACGGGAACGTGCACAAAGCCTTTTCTTTAATTCAGGCAACCCAAGTTTGAGCGCTGATCCACCACCGTTGCAGCGTCCATTTAGCGTATGCCAATACTTCTCTTGATTGATGAATTGGCATATTCAGCACTTTAGATTCCGTCAGAGCCATCTGAGGATGATCAAACTTTAAGAATTGAGCAATCTCCATCGCCCGAGGGCCATGATAGCTATGTGTGATGATCACGGTAGAGGTCCATCCATATTCCTTCATAATGCGCTGGCTATAGAGCAGATTTTCGTAAGTACTGGTCGCATGGTTTTCCAACACAATATGCTGTACAGGGACCCCTCTATCTACCAAATAGCGTTGCATGCCCTCAGCCTCCGTATACGGAAAATCGGGTTTATCCAGTCCACCACTTACAATTAGATGCTGTACCGTCCCGTTGCGGTATAAGCGCAAGGCTTCTTCCAGCCTTTCCTTCAATCCAGGACTGGGCTCAGCCCCCCACATAGAAGCACCTAATACGATACCAATTTGCACTTGCTGGAGCGGAGTGGTAGAGGCGGCCGTATTCATGTTCCACACTCGGATTCCTGCCCATACCAATCCGATCAAAATGAAAATTATCAAAGAAAGTACAAGACGCTTGGTTACCATAGATATTTTCTTAAGGCGACTCTGCCTGCTTTTCAACTCAGGGCGTTGGGGCCCGATGTCTTTAATCCACTGCAAAACTTTCACCGTTCTCTCTTGAAATCACCGTTGTGAAACCATTCTGATCGGTGTTTCAGCGACATTTTAAAATAAGGGAACACGTGGGCATCTATCTGATGTAACACATCAGCCGCTGTACGGTTAGCCAATTCTGCCTCTTGCGTTGAGATATGCCCCCGTTGTAATGCCTCCTCCAATTCATCCTCATCCACCAGGAAGATTTCACCGTTTTTAAGCACCACAACATCCAAATACAGATCGTCAAACCAAGGGACTCCTTGATCAGTCACACCCTGATTTCGGCAGGTATCAATATACCATTCAACGATTTGCTCCCGATTGTCAAACATAGCAGTCACCACATAGTGCTCACCTTTTGGATAATATTGCAGCCAGGAATATCCTTTATCGGCTATGCAAAACGTATGACCACCGTAACTCTTCCATAACGGCTCCTTGAGACTCAAAATGGTATACAGGGTCATATATCCTGTAAACGCGTCACTTTCTACATACCGGCAAGCAAACTTGCGATTGGTGATTCTGCGCCAGTTGGCCCGGTCTCCGAATTTGCGCTTCATAAATGATGTTCCTCTCCAACATTGGTAAAACCAGCTTACCATATTTAAACTGTACACTCAAAAAGAACCCCTGTATTACAGCAAAAAAGGTATTTTCAGACTGTCAAAACAGTCCGAAAATACCTTTGATTTGAAGCCAATATCATCTTACATAAAACATATTTGCTAATCCCGGTTGTGACGTCCACGATTGGAGTTTGAATGACCGTTGGATTTGCTTTCCTGACTTCCATCCATAATAGCACCTGTGGTAGATGCATCTGTATTTTCTGGATTGGTCATAGTATTTTCATCAGTTATACCTGAATCCGGCGTAGTCGTCTGACCATTCCCCGTATTTGTATCGTTTCCGTTCCCAAAATTGTCGTTACTGTTGCCTGTGCCTCCAGTACCATTTCCATTGTTACCTCCAGGAGACGTTGGTACTTGGTCAGAACCAGTACCGTTATCAGTACCTCCAGGAGTCGTATTCCCCTGGTCTGTGCCGTCCTGACCATCTATATTCTCGCCATTATCCGGTACAGTTCCATCCTGATTAGGATCATTTCCTAGCTGCGGATCTATCGGAGTAGTCTCTGTCGGAATTTCTACACTAATCGTATTCGAAGCTGCGGATTCTTTACCATCCGTTCCATAAGCTACGACATAGTATTGATACGTTTTTCCAGCTACAGGAGACGTATCTTCGCCACTCGTGCCTCTCATCGCCTCCATAATCGTCCTGAAGCTTCCTTCGGAAGACTCTTTACGATAAACACGGTATTGTACATTGTCTCCCTCTGCCGCATTCCAGGACAACGATACAATTTGGGTGTCCTGACTATAAGACCCGCTCAGTCCGCTTGGAGCGGTAGCCTGAACCGGCTCTTCTGGCTTCTGCTCAACTGGTGGTTCATATCCCTTCGGCTCGCTGAATTGCGTAACCGGATGCCCCTTGAGAGCTTCACCCATGACCCTTCCGAAAAAGGCTGCCGACTGCCCACTATAGTTTCTGAGCATATGTTTACTGTCCGGCTTATCATAACCCATCCATACTGCTCCGGTATATTCTGGCGTATAACCGACAAACCAGATGTCCCGGTTACCACTATTACCGCTAATTCCACTTTGGGTCGTACCCGTTTTACCGGCTACAGGCCAGTCAATGCGTGCTTTGCGACCTGTGCCGCTATTGACTACATTTTGCATCATTTTTGTCATTTCATAAGCCGTTTTTTCACTCATTACAGATTTAGTTTCCTCTTCATGAGTATAAACTACTTGATCATCACTATTGTTAATTTGCTTAATAGAATAAGCCTTTTGGAATTGTCCTTTATTGGCAAATGAGCTGTACGCCTGCGCCATTTCAAGGGTATTCGTCCCTTTGCTTAATCCACCCAATGCGATAGCAAGTGAGTGATCGTTTTTGTCCATCGGAATGCCTACGCTCTCGGCAAATTGAACCCCTTTTTCCACACCGATTTGGTTCAGCAACCATACAGGCGGAATATTTTCAGACTTCGTAATCGCGTCGAGCATGCTGATGGTCGACGAGTAACCATGCAAGTTTTTCGGACTGTATCCGTTAAAGCTCTGGCGTTCGTTACTCAAAGGAGTATCCATCGTAAATTTACCGGATTCGAGAGCTGGCGCATAGGCTACAATCGGCTTGAAGGCCGATCCTGGCTGTCTGCGGCTCTGTGTCGCACGATTGAAGGTTCCCTTTTTGTAATCCCGTCCGGGTGCCATAGCGGCAATTCCACCTGTCTGGTTGTTAATAATGACCATCGAAGCTTGAACTGGCTGATCGTCAGGACTTTTTTCGAACATGTCATCATCTGCCATCGCCTGATCCAGCGCATTTTGAGCCTGGGCATCCATTGTGGTATGAATTTTGTAACCGCCAATAATCAGATCATTGCCGCTAACTCCTGGCAGTGCATCCTCTGCCTCATCCATGACGTATTCCATAAAATTTTGATACTTTTGAACTTTTTCTGGTTGTTTGTAATTGTAATTTACAGCCTTGGCCTCTTCCATCTCTTGCTTTCCAATCATCCCCTGCTCAAACATCAGCTGGAGAACCACCGCACGTCGTGCCTTCGAGTTCTCCGGGTTACTGATCGGATTATACTTGGATGGCCCTTTCGGAATAGCTGCCAGTGTAGCAATTTGCCACAATTTTAATTCTTTTAAGTTGGTTTGCCCAAAATAACCTTCCGACGCTGCCTTAATTCCAGAATAGGAGCGTCCAAACCAAATCCGATTTAAGTAGAGAGTAATAATTTCATCTTTAGTCAACCTCCGCTCCAGCGCCATTGCGATGGATACCTCTGTCGCTTTACGGAAAAAGGTTTTGTCACGTGTCAAAAACAAGTTTTTGGCCAGCTGCTGAGTTAGCGTACTGCCGCCCTCCACTGCCGAACGGGCCACGATATCCTTAACGGCTGCCCGGCCGATAGACCAAATATCAACTCCTTGATGTTCCATAAAACGCTTATCCTCGGTTGCAATAAAAGCTTTTTTGAGCAAGTCTGGTATTTCTTCACTTTTGACAGGATCACTTTTTTGCACAGACAACTCACCCATGAGCACACCGTTGCGGTCATAAACCTTTGATGTCTCATTCACTGTGATTTTGTCCTTGTTCGCATCGTAAATTTTTTCGCCATTTACCATGACAAATAAATAGCCACCAAGTGCGCAAAATATAGCTACCGCCGCGGTAATAAACAGCGTCCATCCAATTCGCTTACCTGTAATTTTCTTTTTCTTGCCCTTCGGCTTCTCTTTAGATGTGTTTCTATTGCGATTGCCGGATCTGGACAATGAATCGTTTGGCATTCCCCTGACTCCCTTTCGCGAATAATCATATGGTACCTAACATAAGCTTAAAGCTTGCTGTCGGCAACTTGAAAGTAAACGGAATGAAAAGAACAACCCTGATCAGGTTGCTCCCGGTCACATTCCTATACAGTTAGACGAGACGGACGCCTGAAAAGTTTCATGTACCCGGACGACCGTCAAGCCGTAATCAGTTATCGCTAGCGCTATCCTGTTGCTGTACAAGCGATACATTGCGTTGCGGTGTAAAGGTGGAGATGGCATGCTTGTAAATCAGCTGCTGCTTTCCATCCGAGTCGATCACAATCGTAAAATTGTCAAATGCTTTAATCGTCCCTCGCACCTGAAATCCATTGATGAGGTATACCGTTACAGGTATAGAATCCTTGCGCAATTGATTCAGAAACGTATCTTGGATATTAATGGACTTGTTCATTTTAGCCGTACCCCCAATAATCATTTGGATTGTTTTGAAGTATATTCAAGGTCTGTCCGGAACTTTCCTGCTATAATTTCGTGTATTTGGGCTGCATGAGCAGAAAAATTTCCGAAATCAGTGACATCTACCCACTGGATATCCTTCATATGGCGAAACCACGAGAGCTGTCGCTTCGCAAAATGACGCGTATCCCGTTTTAGCCAAGTCACCGCCTCTTCCAAAGACACCTCTCCCCGCAGGTAGGAGGATATCTCTTTATAGCCTAGACCTTGCATGGAGATGGCATCGCTTCGCACTCCCCGTTCCATTAAGGAGGTTACCTCAGCAACAAGCCCTTGATCGAGCATCCCGTCAATTCGGTCTTCAATACGTTTATATAGCATTTGCCTATCCATTGTCAAACCTACGATGCAGAGTTGGTAGGGAGATTCCTTTTTTTGACTGGCAAGTTGAGAGCTAAGTGTCGTTCCGCTAACATGGTAAATTTCCAGTGCCCGAACGACACGACGACGATCATTAGGATGCAAACGAAGTGCACTTTCGGGATCAACCGCCTGTAGTCGCGCATGAAGCGCGTCAGCTCCAAACTGTTCGGCATAGTCCAGCTGCTCCTGACGAAAAGCTTCGTCAGCCCCTACCTCGGAAAACTGGTATTCATAGCAGACTGATTCTACATATAAACCTGTTCCGCCTACGATAAACGGTAGCTTTTCTCTAGATTGAATATCAGGTATGAGACGACGACAGTCCTCCTGAAATTGGGCTACTGAATATGGGTATTCAGGCTCATGAATATCAATTAAATGGTGCTTGATTCCTTCCATTTCCTGTTCGGAAATTTTGGCAGTTCCAACGTCCATATGACGGTATACCTGCATGGAATCCCCGGAAATAATTTCCGCGTCAAATTGTCGAGCCATCTCAATGCTTAGTTTCGTCTTGCCAACCGCAGTCGGGCCAACAAGAACGAGTAGTTTAGGCTTAGGTGCCACTGTCAATATCGATCACTCCGTACACTGTTTTCGTTGTGCCCCGCTGCTCTACACGGAAGCCGAGGCGGGCAAATTCCCCGCTACCCCGTTTTTCTTTTAATACAATTTTTTTTCGTGCAATCCGTTTCGCATGAACAATACTTTCCTCACTCAACGCGTCTGGATTTGCCAACCCTCTCAATGGACCAATTGCGCTGGAATCGAGCAACGGATCACGAAACATAGGGTCAAAATAAATAATATCTATACTGCGATCCGGCAAACTACGCAAATAGTCCAAATGATGACCAAAACGAACGTCAATGTTGGAAAAGGCTTTATCTACTTCAGCGTTGCCGGAACGGTAATGCCTCATTCCATCCTTGATTAAAGCGTAGACGGGGAAAGAACTCTCCACAGCCGTGACTTGTCCAGAGCTTCCCGTTCCAATTGAAAATAGAAGAGAATCCGTACCAAGTCCTGCAGTGCAATCCAGCACGGTATCACCCGGGACGATCCGGGCAGCCGTCAACATCGGGTCAGGTTCACCCTTTAATACCCGTTTGGCGCGAATGAAGCCCATACTGGGGTGAAAAGCCATCGGTGGTTGTTCTGGGCTAATCAGCCTTACTCCGCCCTGCACCAGAACCAACGCTTGACGGACTCTGTGAGCCGCAATTAGCTTAGCTACCGATATGCCACGACGAGGGGCATACAGCGCCCCTAACTCGGCTGCAAGCAACTTCGCTCGCTCCACAACCTCAGCCGAGGGGGAATCCCCTGTCGTGACGAGTAATTCGACTTGCTTTTCCCGTAGGCTCGACTGCTCTTCTTCACGGTTTTCCCGATCCTGCAACATATATATATACTCCCTTACATTACTCTTTTAAACAGCTTCTCTAAATCATATGTGGAAAAGGAAACCACAATAGGTCGCCCATGAGGGCAAGTATAAGGTTGTTTGCACGCTGCCAAACGCTCTAGCAGCACAATAGCCTGCCGATCAGTCAGCTTCTGGTTTGCTTTAATCGAAGCCCGGCAGGAGCACATGATTGAGGCTGCTTCCCGCAGCTTAGCAAGATCAATGGCTCTTTCCTCCAGCACCCATCCGGCCATTTCCTCAATGACATCCGCTTCTTCCCCTTGGGGAAGCCAGTACGGGTAAGAGCTGACACGGAAGGTTTGACCGCCAAAATGCTCCAGATACACCCCTGCCTGTTCAAACCAGTGCAGCCTTGTTTTCAACTTTTCCGTTTCGGAAGGCGTAAAATCCAGTGTAATTGGCAGTAGCAGCTCCTGCGATACTGACTCGGGATTGCCGAATTTTTCATAATAAAATTCATAATTGACTCGTTCATGTGCGGCATGTTGATCAATTAAATACAAGCCCTGGTCGTTCTGCGCAATCAGATATGTCCCATGGTGCTGACCGATTAAATTCAGTTCAGGAAAAGTAGGCAGCTCTGGAACTTCTCCCGACACTGCTGCCAATTGCTCCGCATCCAGACGTTGCTGGCGCGGCTTCTGATCCGCGAAATGACGGGAATCCGTAGCTTGTCCTGCAATCGGCGGCATAGAAGATGGGTAAGCAGCAGAAGCAGCTGTTTCCTGTATCCCTCCGCTGTATAAGGTAGTTGTGCCTATTGCGGCATTATCTCCTTCGGACGACTGTACGGTCGCCCCATCAGGAAGCGGCACTTCCCCTTTAACTTCACTCCCGTTGTTTTCTTCCACAAAATCTGCATCCAGTTCATCATCATTAATACTTTTACCTGAAAGATTGTTTGCCCGTCCAATGGCTGAGAGACTATCCCTGCTCGGACGTTGCTCACGCTCCTGGCTACCCCTGTTATTCTCTTCGTTCCTGTTCAAGTAATTGGATTGGCGCGATTCCTGGCTCTCCGGCGAAGTCACGGAAGGTGGCAGTGCTCCCCCCCGGTCTTTGCCGGAAGGAGCATCCCCTTCCGCACCATTTCCCTTCGAGAAGTGAAACTGCTCCTGCACAAACGAGCCACTGTCCTTGCCACCGATCTCGCGCTTGACTGCCTTCGGAATCAGCACTTGCTGCCCTAAGACAGCTTTTACCGAATCTTCAACCAGCTGAAACAGTTCTGCTTCTTTACTGAACCTTACCTCCAGCTTGGCAGGATGAACGTTAACATCCACCAGAGAAGGATGCATTTCCAGTTGGATCACAGCCAGCGGAAAACGATTGATCGGCAACAAGGTATGATACGCCTTGAGCAACGCCTGATTAAGCCCGTAGCTTCGTACAAAACGTCCATTCACTACTGTCGAGATCGCATTGCGATTTGATCTCGTCCACTCTGGGCGACTGACATAGCCACTAATTCGGTAATCCAGGCTCTCTCCTTCTAGCAGCAGCATGGATTTCGCCGCAGAAGTTCCGTAAATAGCGGCAATCACCTGCAGCAAATCACCATTACCCAGCGTTTGCAGCAATGTATTGCCATTATGCCTCAATGTGAAGGCCACTTCCGGGTGCGAAAGCGCCATTCGGTACAATACATCCGAAATGTGTCCCAGCTCGGTCTGGATTGTTTTCATATATTTCAGCCTAGCAGGTGTATTATAAAACAGCTCCCGTACGGTAAAATCCGTCCCTTGCCTACTAGCAGCATCCTCGTGAAGCAACAGCTTACCGCCTTCAATCACTAATTTACGGGCACGCCCGTCATCTCCGGCTGCTGTAAGCAACTCTACTTTCGATACTGCCGCAATACTTGGCAACGCCTCTCCCCGGAAGCCGAGACTTGTGATCTGAAACAGGTCGCGACCATGTCCAATTTTACTTGTCGCGTGCCGATAGAATGCCGTTTCCACGTCTTCAGGCTCAATGCCACTTCCATTATCCGTCACCCGGATACTTTGCAAGCCGCCCTCTTCTACCCATACGTCCACCCGCGTACCGCCTGCATCAATCGCATTTTCCACCAGTTCCTTCACGACGGAGGCTGGACGCTCCACGACCTCACCGGCAGCAATCTGGTTCGCAATATGTTCATCCAGTACCCGAATTTTAGACATCCTTTTAACCTCCTCCTGACTTCAAAGTGTGATGAAAAATAAGAATAATGTCACTTATTTTAACTACAGGCCATTGGCCTTATTTTTAAGATCATTTAATAGCTGCATTGCCTGTAAAGGAGTCATATTCATGACATCAGCATTCTTCACCTTGCGCAAAATTTGGCGCACAATTGGATTCGTCTCTATTGTCTCTGCGTGGGGCTTGGAGGTGGCAAGCTCCTGCTCTCCAAAAATGGACAGCTGTACCACTTCGGTTGCTCCTTGCTCCAACCTGCTGGAATCCTCCACAGTCTGTAGAGTATCTTCTTTTACCAGGGTCGCCTGCTGTGATAAAGACTGAGCTGATGATGCAGTTTCTCCGCTTTCTCGCAATGTCTGGCCTGAATTATATTCGGTCAAAGAAGAAATATCCTCTGTCCCTGAAACTGTACGAAGATCAGTCCCTTCCTTCCCTCCTACTACTATCTCGGTACCTGCCGTTACTTGAGCCGCTGCCTGTTCAAAACCATTCAGCAGTCCATTCGCTCGCTCAATAATGTTATTGGGCAAGCCTGCAAGCCGAGCACAATAAATACCATAGCTACTGCTAGCCGCTCCCGGTATGAGCTTGCGCAGGAAATTTACCTTGTCGCCGCTTTCCTGCACGGCCATAGAGTAATTTCGCAGCGAAGACAGGCCTTGCTCCAAATGCGCCAGCTCATGGAAATGCGTGGATACCAGTGCCTTACAGCCGATCGTGTCATGGACAAATTCGATGACTGCCTGTGCAATTGCCATTCCTTCACTGGTAGACGTACCTCGTCCCAGTTCATCAATAATGATCAAGCTTCGCGGAGTTGCTTTGTCCGTCATTACTTGGATATCTGCCATTTCGACCATAAACGTACTCTGCCCACCGATGAGATCATCCGCTGCGCCGATCCGTGTGAAAATGCGATCCAGCATCGGCACCTTGGCACGTGCAGCAGGGACAAAGCAGCCAATCTGAGCCATAATTGCAATAAGTGCGACCTGACGCATATACGTACTTTTCCCAGCCATGTTCGGCCCGGTGATAAGTAGAATATGCGCATCCGCTTCCTCCAACACCGTGCTGTTGGCGATAAAACCGCCATCTTTCATTACGGCCTCCACCACGGGATGACGACCTTGCTCCACTACGAAATCATATCCTGTAGTCAGCTCAGGTTTCACGAATCCCCGTTCCGCGCTAACCGATGCCAGCGACTGATACACGTCAATTTCAGCCACTTGCTCTGCCAGCTTTTGCAAACGGGGAATTTCAGCGTTTAGTTTACTGCGAAGCTCAGAGAAAAGTGTGTACTCCAGATCAACCATTTTATCCTCGGCTTCCAGAATTAGAGATTCCTTTTCCTTCAACTCCGGTGTAATATACCGTTCCGCATTCGCCAACGTCTGTTTGCGTTCATATCGACCTTCTGGTAATGAAGCCAAATTGGATTTGGTCACCTCGATATAATAACCAAATACTTTGTTATATCCAATTTTAAGTGATCGAATGCCGGTTGCTGCACGTTCCTTGGCCTCTAGCTCAGCGATCCAACGCTTACCGTTGACACTCGCCTCCCGCAGTTCGTCCAGACGCTGATGGTAGCCTTCCTTAATAAGACCTCCATCCCTTACGGAAATCGGCGGTTCATCAGCCACCGCTTCCTCAATCAATGTACACAGGTCTGTACAGCTATCCAACGTTTGTGCAATCCGTCTCAGCGTCTTCGAAGGAGATTCAGCACACAATTCGCGTAAAGAAGGAATTCGGGCCAACGACAGCTTGAGAGCGATCAGATCACGTGCATTAGCACTGCCAAAGGCGATCCGCCCAACCAGACGCTCCAGATCGTAAATCTCTTTAAGCTGAGCACGTACATCCTCTCGGAAAATAAACTGGTGGTACAGCTTGTCCACTGCTTCCAAGCGTTCCTCAATAAGACTGCTGCTCAACAACGGTTTGTCGATCCAACGACGCAACAGACGCGCTCCCATGGAAGTCTCTGTGCGATCCAACAGCCACAGCAGCGAGCCTTTCTTGGAGCGTTCACGTACTGTCTCCACCAGTTCCAGATTCCTGCGGGTAAATGGATCCAGAATCATAAAATGGTTTGGCTCATATACGGAGATTTGGGTCAATTGGCCTAACGATCTTTTTTGCGTTTCATTCAAATAGGAAATCAAGCGTGATACGCACCGTCTGCGTTCCTCCGTAAGCCTTGCCCACGTGGCTTCGCCAAATTGATCCCGAACCAAATCATCCTTGGATTTGTCCCAGGCCGTATACACAACACGCCGTCCAACGGGGGACATACGGGAAGCCACAAAATCAAGCAGATGACCATCCCCCAACATTTCGGACGGCTCATAAATGTTTATTTCATCTAGTAGCCATTCTTTCGAATCAGGCACAGAGGTCACATACAATTCACCTGTTGACAAGTCGCACGCCGCAAGAGCCAGCATCCCGTCCGTCTCTGTGACACATACCATGTAGTTGTTGGATTTATCACCCAGCACCTTGCCTTCCATTACTGTACCCGGGGTCACAACGCGGACAATATCCCGCCGCACCATCCCCTTCGTAGCTGAGGCTTCCTCCATTTGCTCACAGATGGCCACTTTATAACCTTTCTCAATGAGGCGCTGTATGTAATTTTCCGCTGAATGATAAGGCACGCCGCACATCGGAATTTTTTCCGTGGCGCCACCCTCACGACCCGTAAGTGTAATTTCCAGCTCCTTGGATGCAAGAATTGCATCATCGAAAAACATCTCGTAAAAATCTCCCAGACGGAAAAACAAAAATGCATCTTTAGCCTGCTCTTTTATGGATAAATACTGCTCAATCATCGGTGTATATTTAGACATACCGTTTACTAACCCCCACACTTTGTTCCGTTTAAACTTATAATTATCTCTCATTATATCAAAAATGACAGTCGATAACATGAAACCATTCCTGGTGTCGACACTTGATTTTACGTAAGCTTCCAAAAGGGGCGCAAATCCCGTGATTCATCCCACTGCTTCCCCTTGCGGAGGCTGTCCAGCAATGGCGCTACATAAGCTTCATATTGCGAGTATATTTCCAGTGAAACCATATCCAAAATAAGAGGTTCCATATACTCCTTAAGCACAAATTGATTTCCTTCATAAAAGGCTCTGTGAGCCTCCTCTTCACCCAGCGGCCTACGTTGCAAACGCGGATATTGAGTAGCAATGAGAAACGCCATACCAATCACCCCTTTAGCTAGCTGTGGCGAGATAAGAAAACTGGGCAGTGTACGATATTCAAAGCCTCCATACGACTGACGTCGAAAATCACCCAAATTGCCATAATGCGGTCTGCGCCGGGCCGCACGCTTGTCTTCCAGTAGCGCCAAAGGCAGTGCCAAATAGTTATCCAGTGCCCGGAGCAAGGCACCGTTTAGCGCAACCCCGCTGAAATGCAGATGTCCGCCCAGTGGAAAACCCGGTTGCGGCATCCCCCCCGCCTGCCAGATGAGTGTGCGGTCGGTAATGCGCCGGGCTGCGGTTGCAAAAGCTTGACGCAGGTGCTTCAGCAGACGGTCCGGATCTCCACTCGGCGCTGGACGAAGCTCAGCGACTGGATACAGCGTTCGTCCTCGACGCGTAACAGCATCGCAGCCGGCTATGCCGAGACGACCCAAATATCTTGAGGCCGGCACGACCCGTCCCTCTGGCATACGAATCAGCACAAATTCAGGGTCCATTCCGATGAGTAGTCGATCTCTCCCTCGTTGCGCTGAAAGATTCTCACCCTCAACATCCCCTTCGCGCGCAGCAATTTCATATAGCGCGGCCAAACGTCTATCGTTCAACCATGGCTGTGCCGAGACTTCACGCACCTGACAGCTGCGCTCCCCCAGCGGCGTCAGTATCACCTCACCACTGTCCAAACCCAGTGTATACAACGCACGTACAGCTAGCCGCTCCATCCGGACATAGAGCGCTGAATGTTGATCCAGTTCAGACAGATCGTATGCGCGGACTTTGGAAGGGCCTTCGATGGCACGCCTACGAATCTCCAACACTCGCAGTTGATGGATTTGCACCGCGTAGCCTATCGCAAAATCTGCTATACTGCTATCCATCCACTGCACCGCTATGCCTGAACGCTCCAGTCTACGCTTTTTTTCATCATTTGGCATCTGCCTGAAGCGTATGAGCGCCTGTCCTGGCTGCTGCATTATATCCCCCCTACGAACTACGTACGGATTTCAATCCAATTTCAACCCGCAACAACAAAAAAGGAGGGCCTTTGCCCCCTGCGCAGAATCAGCCGGCGCAAGAGTAAAGCGGCCCTCTTTTTGGTTGCTTCTGTCAGAGCTCGTCGTCAATGAGGTCGGGGTCGAGCTCCTCATAGTCCCCCTCTTCCGCTCCAAAATCAAAGTCTTTGTCAAAATCATCGCTGCTGCCATTCGGGAATACTTCTACAACAATCTTCGTTTCCGCCACCAGCTCCACCGCAAATTCCCGCTCGACCCGGATCATTACGCTGCCACCTCCAGAAGACACACTGGCCTCGACGCAACTCGGCTCCTGTGTAGCTTCGGCGGATACTTCCACTGTAGACGCCCGGTGCTTCGGATCAAGATACGAGAGCGGCACATTTTCTACGTACGACACCGTTTCCTTGGCAACATCGGTCTGCGAGTTTTTATCGTATGAGTACCAAATATTGATATCATACGTCCCGACGACCTCAATGCCGTCCCCCGCCGCCACAGCTTCATACTGGTGGTTAATAATCCATGCCCCTAAAATGCTCGTCGGATTATTCGGCGGAGTTACGGTATGGGTTACGGTAGAGAATCTGCGACCTTTACCACAGATCGCTTTGGTAATAATCTCTCTACGATTTTTATGACTTAATGCCATTCTTGAACCTCCTCCATACAATCAATCATTCCATACATATGTATGCAGGTTGTGGGCGAATGTTGAGTGAATAGGCGAAAAGGAAAAAATATTATTTGTATAAGCATATGCCGTGATGGCTTGAACTCATGCACGCCAATGTGTTACATGCTGCTCAACGATCTGTAAAAATTCGCTAAGAGCCGGGGATTTCCACTTTTTCGTGTGATAAGCGACCTGAGTAGCCACCTGCTGTTCACTGTCATCCCAGGCTAAACGCGCCATTTTACCTTCTCGCAGCTCATTTTGTACCGTTACTAGCGGGAGCAACGCAATACCCAGCCCAGCCATGACACACTGCTTGATGGCTTCAATACTCCAAAATTCCAGGCTAGGGTCTGAAAAAATACCGTGTTTATTCAAATACTGCTCAAAAAGGATACGGTACGTACATCCTGCCTCTGTATGCAAAATGGTTTCATCCTTCAAGTCGGCTGGCTCTACCTGGGTATAGGTAACCAGCGAATGCTCGAGTGGCGCAACCAAGGCCATCGGCTCGTGAATAAGCGTGGTGACATTTAGTTCTCTATCCTCCGTCTCAGGTTGAAGCAAAAAAGCCAAATCCAGCTCACCAGAACGGATCAAATCGCGTAATTCCCAGCATTCGCCGGGTTTCAGGACAATTTTAACCTTCGGATACCGTTCTCTGTACTCACGGATCAGACTCGGTAGACGAAAAGCGGCCAGAGACTCTGGTGCTCCTATTTTCAGCGTGCCCGCCAATTCCGTTTCTGAACGAAGCGCATCCTTAGCCATAGCATGCATCTTGGAAATTTCCTGCGCATAGGGCAGCAGACGTCGCCCGGCATCCGTCAGCATGATTTTCTTGCCAAAGCGATCAAAAAGCGGCGTACCCAACTCAGTCTCCAGCGTTTGAATTTGAGCAGTGATACTCGACTGTGCATAATCCAGTATACGCGCTGCTCGCGTAAAACTACCTGCCTCAACTACATTTAAAAAGGTAAACAAATGCCGCGATTCCATAATCCGCTCCTTCAATCGTTTTTTTCGATGCAAGCAATCGTTATATTCCGTTTTTCCGATAGATTGATTATCTGATAAGCTGGAGAAAATAACAATAGAAAGAAGGCTTTTCTGCATGACAAGTGAAAGTAAACTTCAATCCACCATTGGTCTTCCACAGGCCATTGCACTCTATATCGGAGCTGTACTGGGTTCGGGAATATTGATTGTGCCTGGTCTTGCCGCCCAAATGGCGGGACCGGCATCGCTGCTGGCATGGGGTTTTATGACCCTGCTCATCTTGCCAATGGCACTTTCTATGGGTCTTCTATCCGCCAAATTCCCGAATGCGGGTGGGGTATCACATTTTGTCACGTTGGCCTTTTCACCACGTGCCGGTGCTTATATCGGGTGGTTTTTTCTCATGTCAGTTCCGATTGGGGCACCTGTTGCCGCACTCACCGGAGCTGGCTATATGACCGCAGCCATGGGCTGGGGAGAGGAAAGCCGCATGATGTTAGCCGCTGCTATGCTGGCGGTGGGCTTGATCATCAATTGGATCGGCATGAAGGTCGCGGGACGTATTCAGATCGCAGTCGTCATAGCTATCGTTGCTGTCCTTATATTCGCCATTGCCGCAGCACTTCCTCAGATGAAAACAATCCACTTCACCCCGTTTGCTCCACATGGCTGGCTCTCCGTCGGTCAAGCGGCCGCGATTCTGTTTTGGTGCTTTATCGGTTGGGAGGCCGTGTCCCATATGTCAGAGGAATTCACTAATCCCCGGCGGGCGGCCGTTAGAGGTGTGACCATTGCAGCCGTCATTGTTGGTTTGCTTTATTTCTTAACAGCGCTGGCTACTGTGGGCACACAAAGTTACCTTGCAGGGGGTTCGGATGCTTCGCTCGTATGGGTGATTAGCCGGGCTATTGGGCCATGGGGCGCGATAATTGCAGGCTTGACGGGTATCTTTATTTGTACCGCTACTATTATTGCTTATGTGGGTGCCGCTTCACGTGTCGCTTATGCTTTATCCCGGCAAGGACAGGCCTTTCGCTGGATGGGCATGTTATCCCAACGATTCCACACCCCTATCGGAGGCATTGCTTTTCTTAGCGTCTGCTTCGTGATCATTATGGTGTTGTACGGTAGTGGTACTGTTTCACTCACTAACCTGATCCAGTTCCCGAACGCCACCTTTATTCTGACCTATCTCGGCGGTTGCGCAGCAGGAATTAAACTTCTACGTGGTAGTCGCTGGGGCGTTGCCATTAGTTGGATATCGTTTATCTCTACAGCGGTCGTTTTCCCCTTTGTCGGATGGGCTATGCTGTATCCTTGCCTGATCACCGCTGTCTTATGGATCACAGACCGAATTCGGCACAAACGGACTTTAAACCATCCGGCTTCTACCGACACTGAACAAGAAAAGGCTACTGTCCGTCATGGATAGTAGCCGCTCAAGGCCTTTACTCTAATTTCTTACTGGAGTAGGGGCCTTGTCCTTTTTCGCAATTTTCAAATACTGATGAAGCTCATGTGTAAGCTGTAATAATGCCGAACGAATCTCAAATTCCTCCCGGGTTGCGGGAAGCTCCATGGCTTTAAATTCTTCACGAACCTGCTCCAGCAGCTTCTCGGTCTGTCCCGTATAATGTCCAGCCAAAACGTCATTGCTAAGCTGGTCGAACAGCTCAGCCAGAAGCTTGGCCTGCGGCATATGCTGATACATTTGTGCGATCAACTGCATCATGTTTTGGATCGAATCCAGCTGTTCTTTTCGCATATAAAAATACACATTCCAGCCCTCTTGGGGACGAAGCATCTGATTTTCCAAGGAACGCCCCGCCTCAGTGACCCCTTTGGCTATCACGCTGTTCGCTTCAATAACTTCCTTGCCATCCCATATGTATGCTGGACTACGCAGCGTATTGGCCATATTTCTGAATATAACAGAAAATGTCCGATCTACCTCCTGCCGAATTTGTTGCATGGTATTATCAGAACCCGGCATATAGGCTAAATTGACAATCATTGCGGAACCCAGTCCAATCACTAGCAGACCTAGCTGGGTCAGCAGTACCTCCATATCAATCACGCCGCCGCTGAATACGCGAAAAACCACGACCGAACCGGTGACAATCCCTTCTTTAAAGCCCACCCGTACAATGACTGGAAACGCCGTTAAAATATATAATGCCAGTACCCAATCATGGAATCCGAATACTACAAACAAAACACAAGCAAAAAGAAGCCCCACGACGGATGCAAAAAATCTCGCCGAAATAGTACGGAGACTTCTCTTGCGTGTGACATCCACCCCCAAAATCGCTAAAAGCCCTGCTGAGGTAGCACCATGAATGCCAAAACCCTCCGCAATAAGTACGGCCATTAATGCGGCAATAGCCGTTTTAATCGTACGAAAGCCCATGAAAAAATTCTGTCCTCTCTGGATGAAATCTGTTTTAGCATTTTCATAAATTTTAAGTATTTTCATTTTTCATGGTACTTTATTTTCACGTTTTACACAAATGTTCAGAACTTTTATTATTACCGATGAGGACGACCCGAAAGCAGGCGATGCTCCACATACACGACCGCCTGATACATCAGAGTAGCTACGACAGCAATGATCAACAAACTGGACATAACCAGCGTGAAATTGAATACCTGAAAACCATAGATAATCAAATAGCCTAAGCCGTTTTTAGCCACCAGAAATTCACCAACAATCACGCCAACCCATGCCATACCCACATTCACTTTCAGTGTAGAGACAATTGCAGGAAAGGATGCAGGCAAAATCACCTTTTGAAACGTATCACGGCGTGATCCGCCAAACGTGCGAACCACTTTGATTAGATTCGAATCGACTTCCTGAAAGCTGTTGTATACGACTAGTGTCGTAATGATGACCGTAATGGAGAGGGTTGTCATTAGAATAGCAGTAAATCCCGCCCCAAACATAACGATAAAAATTGGACCTAGCGCCACCTTAGGCATACTGTTGAACACGACCATATAGGGGTCAAGCACCCTCGACAAAAACGGTGACCACCAAATAAGTACAGCCAGCAACGTACCTAACAGTGTACCGAGTAAAAACCCCGCCATCGTCTCTCCCACGGTGACACCTACATGTCCCCATAATTCACCACTGACCGCATCCTTACCGATCTGGGTGAAAATTTTGCTCGGATAGCTGAACAACAGTACATCAATCCACTTCAATCGACCTGCAATTTCCCATAATACAAACAAAAGCAGTAAAATAGCTGTCTGTACCCCTGTCACTAACCATCGTTGCGAACGCCTGCTGCGTAAATACGCCTGATGTAGTCCTTGAATCCAACGTTGCTCAAGCTGATCCGCTTCGTCCTTCATACGTTAACTCACTCCTTTGCTCCCGAAGCCTCCAGTTCACCCCATATTTCATGAAAAAGCTCATTAAAACCCGGCTGCTCGCGTGCATAAAAAGGCTGAGCTTCTCGGATGCAACCCGGAATCTCGAAGGTACGTCGGACATGACCAGGATTTCGACCCATCACTATAATCCGGTCACTGACCGCAATGGCTTCGGCCAAATCATGTGTGACTAAAATAGCCGTCTTCCTCCGCTCGCGCAAGGTTTCCGCAATCAGATCTTCCAGCTGTAGCTTGGTTTGATAATCCAGCGCGGAGAACGGCTCATCCAGCAGCAGCAATCCCGGATTGGTCGCCAGCGTCCGTACCAGCGCCACGCGCTGGCGCATTCCCCCAGACAACTGGGATGGATGCAGATGCTCCTTCCCTCCCAGACCCATGCCTTCCAGTAACAGCCTTGTCTGCTCACGTGCAGCTTCATCTACTCTGTTGGCTAGTTCCAGACCCAACAATGCGTTCTCCATGATCGTCCGCCACGGGAACAGATAATCCTGCTGCAGCATGTAACCGACTTCTGGACTCGGCCCACTTACCGGCTGACCTTGCAACATGACTTGGCCTGCCGCTGGACGCAGTAGCCCTGCGATCATGGACAGGATCGTCGTTTTGCCGCAGCCGCTTGGGCCGACCAAGCTGACAAACTCCCCTGTCTCTATGGAAAAATCAATATTCTCAACCGCCAGCGAAGCTTCACGATCCGTTACATAGACATGCGTCACTTGCTCCAGTCTCACCATCGGGCTTGTCGCGTCCGAAGTTAGATCACTCCGTTCCTCCATCATGACGTACCTCCAGCATCGACACCTGCATCCGTAGATTCAGTTGTGCTCTTTTTCACAGGCGGTTCAGTTTTCCCGATAGAGTTTGACGAAATCGCTTGTTGTGCAAAACTTGGGTTCACTAGCTTATCCAGTGCAACTGGATTTTTAAGCTCCCCTGCCGAGGTCATGACATCCTGTAAGTTCTTCCATTCCTTTTCCTCAATCATCGGGTTCAAAGCATAGGTGCTCTGTTCCTTATATCGCTTGATACTACTTGTCAAAATAGCTAAATCTGTATCTTTAAAATAGGGCGTGATTGCTTCGGCAATCTGTTCAGGTGAATGCGTAGCAATCCACTGTTGTGCCCGATATACAGAATTTGTAAATTTCTGTGCAGCCTCGCTATTTGCCTTCAGGTAGCTTTGCTTAGCCATATATACCGTATACGGCAATTCGCCGCTCTCCACACCGATAGAGGCAACTACCCGCCCACGACCTGCCTTTTCAAAAATAGATGCCTGTGGCTCAAATAGCTGTACATAATCCCCTGTACCCGAGCCGAAAGCAGAGGCAACATTAGCAAAATCAATATTTTGAATCAGCTTCAGATCCTTATGAGGATCAATGCCGTGTTTGCGAAGCGTAAATTCAAGTGACATTTGTGGCATTCCGCCCTTGCGTTGCCCCAAAAAATTTTGTCCTTTCAGCTTTTTCCATGCAAAGTTATCCTGCGTTTGACGGGCAAACAAAAAGGTTCCATCCTTCTGTGTCAGTTGGGCAAAATTAATGATAGGGTCCTCTGCTCCTTGCTGATACACATAAATAGATGTTTCCGCGCCGATGAGCGCGATATCCGCCTGGTTGGACAACAACGCCGTCATCGCCTTGTCCCCCCCGGGAATCGTTGCCAATTGGACATCCAGTCCCTCCTGAGCAAACATTCCCTGGCTCAAGGCTACATACTGCGGCGCATAAAAGACCGTACGGGCTACCTCGCCTAGTCTGATCTCAATTGTCTGCTCCCCCCCTTTGGGGGTGCACCCACTGAGCAACAGTAATCCGAGTAGTGCCGCAGCCACCACAGCTTTGAAACGAGCGCCGTTTTTCATCCTTATTCCCTCCCCACCTTTTTACATCCGTTGACTTCATATATTGTTATGCGGTTGTCGATATATTGGTTAATTGCACAAAAAAAAAACCACGTTCGCCCGGGAACGTGGGGAAGATGGCATATGATTTACAGCTTGTATATGGAGGTATATTTCTCTTCCAGGTAGTCGGCGAGATAATCCGGGTTCAGATCTTCACCTGTAATGGCTACAATCAACTCGGAAGGCGTCCGGCTCTTGCCGTAACGGTAAATACGTTCGGTCAGCCATTGCTTGATCGGCTCAAGTTCTCCAGCAGAGATTAATTCATCTAGATTTGGTAACTCTTTGCGTAATGTCGCCAAAATTTGTGCTGCATACATATTGCCAAGCGAGTAGGAAGCAAAATAGCCAAAATCACCACCGGACCAGTGAACGTCTTGAAGTACGCCCAGTCCATCATTCGGTGGAAGTAACCCTAGGTATTCCTTATATTTCGCATTCCACACCTCAGGGAGACGCTTCACATCCAGCTTTTCATTAAACAACATTTTTTCAATTTCATAACGGATAATGATATGTAAATTATATGTTAGCTCATCCGCTTCAATACGAATCAGTGAATTTTCCACACGGTTGACTGCCCGATAGAATTGATCTGCCGTAACCTTTGCCAAGCGATCAGGAAAATGCTTTTGCAAATCATCGTAATACCGATCCCAGAAAGCACGACTGCGTCCGATTTTATTTTCCCACAAGCGGGACTGGGATTCATGAATCCCCATAGAGGTTCCTCCCGACAGTAGTGATCCTGCTAGCTCAGGAGCAATATTTTGTTCGTACAGCGCATGGCCTCCTTCATGCAACGAGCTGAAAATAGCACTAGTTACATCATCTTGCAGATAATGTGTTGTTATACGCACATCACCTGGATTTAATCCTGTTGCGAAAGGATGTACGCTCTCATCCAAGCGACCTGCGTCAAAGTCATACCCCATCTGACCTAATATGAACAGGCTGAACTTCTCCTGCTGCTTCACATCAAACACACCATCTAAAAAGCTCTTATCCGGCTGGTTCGGTGAAGCCTGAATTTTAGACAATAGTGGCACAAGGCGCTTTTTGAGACGATCAAACACAGCATCCAGTTTTTCAACCGTCATCCCCGGCTCATATTGATCCAAAAGCGTGTCATACTCTGTATCCTTAATCCCCCAGTAGCCGATAAATTCACGCTTCATGTCTACGATTTTAGACAAGTAGGGTTCAAATCCGACAAAATCGCTATGTTCCTTTGCGTCCTCCCACTTGCTCTCTGCCTGCGCTGCGAGAATGCTATAATCCCGGTATCGGTCTGCCGGAACCGAACGATTCAGGTCATAATTTTTACGGCATTCCTCCACCAATCTGCGATCATTGTCTTCCAGTTGCTCCAGCTTATCTACTGTGGCAAAAAATTGCAGCAATTGTCCCATTTCATCCGAGATCATCAGCTTGAACATTTCAGTGGACAGCATACCCAACGTCTCCGACCGAATGTCAACACCCTTGCGCGGAGCACCAGTTCGTAAATCCCAGTGCAGCAGACCTACTGCTTCGCCATAACTACTGATTTTGTGTGAAAGCTCCTTTAAAGCCGTCAATTGATCCAACGTCTGTTGCGCCATATTTGAGGTCACCTCTTTAACTTAAAATGGATAAAACTTTACAATACCTATACTTGATGATACTTATATTAAAAAGTATAATCAACACACAACATGTACGACCAGCTCCTAAGACCTAAAATAAACGTTGGGCTGTACATATCAAACTTTAATAGAATCTGGAGGGAACAATCGTGAATCACATCAAAGAAATTTTAGAGTACAATCGTGTTTTCGTAGAAAACAAAGAATACGAGGCCTATAGAACGGGCAAGTTCCCCAATAAAAAAATGGTCATTATCACTTGTATGGATACACGGCTAACGGAGTTACTCCCGAAAGCCATGAACCTGCGCAACGGTGATGTGAAAATCATCAAAAATGCGGGTGCTATTATTTCACAGCCCTTTGGAAGTGTAATGCGCAGTGTGCTAGTCGCCCTGTATGAGCTGGGAGCAGACGAAGTCGTCGTTGTAGGTCATTATGAGTGCGGCATGGCTGCATTAAATGCAGACCACATGGTCAATGAAATGCTCGATCGCGGAATTTCTCAGGAAGTGCTGAATACATTAGAAAATTCAGGAATTAAGCTAAATAAATGGTTAAAAGGTTTTGACAACATTGAAGAAGGGGTAAGAACTACCGTGAAGCTTATTAAAAATCACCCGCTTCTCCCTCCTAATGCCCCCGTTCACGGCATGGTTATTCATCCAGATACAGGAGCGTTAACACTTCTCGTTGATGGAAATGAACAGTAAATAGGATACGCTTCGGCAGAAGGTTACCAGGGTAGTTTAAGCTCGTACATACGAGCTTAAACTACCCTTTTTTATGAAAAAAAGCACATATACGTGGAGAATGACAAGAGTCAATTTTGGCTAACCTGTGAACGACCTGACTGAAAGTTGTCAAACCATACAGTTTCAGTGTACACTTTTCATGAAGCTGCAGAATAGCTGCCGCAGTGCTGTTACAACCGTTACTATGATGGATGAAGGAGATAAGATCTATGAATTTACTATCGTATGGTCTGTTGGGGCTTCTCGCAAGAGAGGAATCCTCCGGCTATGATCTGATGTTGCGTATCCAGCCTTTTTGGCAGGCCAAGCACAGTCAGATCTATCCGCTACTGGCCCGTATGGAGAGCAAGGAACTGCTAGCCTCCCGTTGGATTCAGCAGTCCGACAAGCCTGATAAGAAAATGTATACCATTACCGACAAGGGAATCCATATGCTTCAGCAATGGTCCCAGGAAGCGTTAGCTGCTCCGGTTACACGGGATGAATTAAGTCTTCGACTGTTCTGTCTTTGGTTAACGGACAAAAGTAGTGCCAATCGTATGCTGGAGGAACGCAAACGTCATTTTATTCAGAAAATCCAGCATCTTGAGGATATCCTGAACGATATTCCTGCAGAGAATTTACATTTTGGCAGTAAGAACTTTGGTGACTATATTTTAGTACAAAAAGGACTTTTGAATGCTAAAGCAGGTCTGGAATGGTGCCAAATGGTTCTGCGTATGCTGCTTGCCGGTGATGTCAGTGCTGACACTAATCCGTTTTCACTTAAGCCGCAAAGCTGAATGTTTTAGCCAATCCATGCATAGGATTTATGGGACGTTATTATTTAATTTTTTAAAAATTAAAATTCTTTGAAACCCTTTTCCATGCCATTCGTATTACTGGTAAGCGGTTGTTTAACCTATAAACAAATTTACTAAGGGGGATTATATTTACATGAAAAAAACATTCACTTTGAAAAATATGATGATGCTGATGATGGCTTTTACCCTACTCATTGCTATGATCGCACCATCTACAGCTGATGCAAGGCGAGGCGGCGGGTTTAAATCCGGACCTAAATCATACCAATCTACACCAAGCAAGGCGAATGACAGCAATGGCATTAATAAGTCAGATAGCGGAACCAAGTCAGGGGCAACTGCTGGTAATACAAGCAGAACCGGTGGATTCCTTGGCGGTGGCGGCGGATTTCTGAAAGGTATGATGCTGGGCGGTTTGGCAGGTATGCTCTTCGGCGGATTGTTCGGCAACATGGGCGCATTGGGCAGCTTGCTTGGCCTTGCCGTTAACGTTCTGGCCATTTACGTCCTGATCATGGTCGGAGTAGGTATCTACCGTGCTATTAAAAATCGTCGCAGACCAGATGATTCCCGCGGAGGACGTTACTAAGCTATGATTTTGAGTATGGATGAGATTGTCAACGCTATTTGCTTGCATATGGCTGAACGTAAAGGTGTCCAGCCCACGGATGTGACAGTAGAACTAAGCTGGGAAGAGGATACAGGTTATTCAGCAGAAGTCCATGTACAGGGCCGCAGTCAATATCTGGTGGAAGCCAATATGATAGAAGCCATTCTGAGATACCTATATTCCGAATACAATATTCGTGCCTATCGCGAACAAATCAGATTGGATCTGGATGAAGAAATTACTGCTATTGTCCAAACTTGATTATTTCGCATAGAACAGTCGTATAGAGTTATTATAAAACAAATGAACCGACCTTTGCTTGATGGCAAGGGTCGGTTTTTTGTTGATCGTTTCTCTAATAGATCAAGGTGCTGTAGTATTACATTTAGAAGTGGACAACCCTTGCTATATGGATTCATTATCTCTATGAATAGCCTGTCTGCTAAATGATGGAACCGGAGATACCTGTACTTGCGGCACTCTTTCGAGTAAGCTACTACCGTACATTTCCCGAAACGGCTGCTCTTCCATATGAATATAGCCGATATAGCAGCCGCATTCTCTCATCCGGCACGGACGTTTGCCACTCAGACCCTCAAGACCATCCCTATATAAGTGTCCAAGCACCCGTCGATCCTGATAGCAGTGTTTTACTCTTCCGTCACCCTGGACATAAAATACATCTTCACCGGCGCGACATGCCCGTCCCTGACTGCTATAATCCTTTAAATTCCATTGAAAATAGGGGTCGATCGCAGTTAATTCAGTGACTTCAGCATCTGTATAATAATGGGGTCGATCCTTGTAGGCGTTGACCCACAAATAAACATCCCTTGGAAGTTGCGATCTTAAGGAACGAATAGCTGGGAAGGCTTGTCTTAACCCGACGGTACCGACACTATAGGAAATACCAAGTTCATATAGCTTCATAGCCTGCGATATAAAAACTTGCTCTTTCGTCTCTCCAGGGTGATATGTAGCCCACAGCGCAGCAGTCTCCGCGTTCAGTTCTTTCGTCCAATCCAGCTTCGTCGAGAGATTCGTCTGTACCGCCACTTTTTCCACATGCGCCATGTGGGAAAACTCAATCATGGTCTTGCGATACCAGGAATGAATCAAGGCTTCTCCATACGGATTAAAAAAAATAGAGAGACGATGCCCCAAAACGCCCTGTTCCCGTACCCAATCAGCAAAACGTTCCAACTGGACCCGATCCTTGTTCAACGTTTCCCGACTATCAACGTTTTTACTGAACGGGCAATAAGGGCAAGCATAGTTACACGAGGTCAACGAACCACGATAATATAAGGTCGCTCTCATGCGCCTACATATCCTTCCATACGCTCACGTACTGACGTGGAGATCATCCAGTCCCCAATCGCATCGGAATAGGCCATTCCTTCCTCTGTAAGTCGCAGCGTGCCCTCCTCGACGACAGCCATACCGGATTCCAGCAGCAACGACATTCCTGTAAAATCGTCCGACAGGGATACACCGAAGCGCTCTGCATAGGCTGATAGCTCCAAACCTTCCCGATGAAGAAGCGCCTTTAAGATAAAGCGTCGCTTACTCTCATCCACATTTAAAATAAAGCCGTAGTCAGCCAGATCATGACGTTCCGCAGCAACATAATCTGCGATAATGCTACGGGTAGCTGCTGCACTAACCCCATAACGGCTGGCATAGTGGACATTGCGTGTATAGGAGCGTGCACCACACCCCAGACCAGCCATACCTTCCTCCTGGCAACTGTAGGGCAAAAGCTCTTTGCTGGATATACCATCATTTTTTGCAAAACGGCGCATGGAGTATTGTACATATCCTGCTTGTTTGAGCCGTTCGCGCGCCACTTCATACAAGCTAAGGCGAATATCATGATCCAGCCCGGTATAGCCTGGCTTTAAAATCGTATTTTCTCGAATATATAACGGATAAAGAAATATTTCTCCTGGCGAGTAAGACAGGGCTTCCTCTAAAGAATACAGCCAGGTTTCCACCGTTTGACCAGGCAAGCCATAGATCAGATCTACGTTCAGCAAAGGAAAGTTGTATTCCACCAGCCGCTCAAGTGCTTCTCTAACAAGTTTGGGCTTCTGAGGTCGGTATATGGCGGCACTTTCTGATTCCTCAAAGCTCTGAATTCCCATACTGACACGATCTGTCCCGCGGCGCTTGAGCACCTCCAACCTGTCTTCAGTCACAGTATCGGGAGAGGTCTCCACCGAAATAGAAGCTCGCTTAGGGTCCAGTCCCATAATATTTTCCGCAATGTCAAACAAGCGCTCCACCAAAGGAGCCTCCAGTAAGGTCGGTGTACCGCCGCCGATCGCAAAACGTGAAAAAGGTCGACGCCCCATAATGGGTGTCCATTGCTTGGCTTGTCTTTCTAGTGCATCCACATACTCCTTATGTACATCCAGACGCTTGTCCGGCAAAGTGAACAGGTTACAAAACCCACAGCGAGCCGCGCAAAATGGAATATGCATATACAAAAAATAGCTTTCTAACTCCTCCTTCTCCCACAACTCCTGTAATAAGACTGGTGTATCAAACGGACGATAGGCCGTTTTATGCGGGTAAGAGTACAGATAGGAGCGGTAAGGAGCTTCACGGATTGTGCTTGCCCATTCAGCAGGAGTTTCAGGCCACTGAAACCTAGACGGTGCTAAGTTTGTGTCTATCTCCGGGGCTGGCGCATCCGCTGGATGCGAGTGATTCAGATTTATGGCTTTCATTTCTGCTCCTTCCTCACGCTGGATTGATTTCTTGATATTTTACCAGTGCAATCTATACTTCTATTTGCTCTATAAAATAAATTCGCGGTAAGGCACATTCCAGACTACCTCATGCGCCAGACGATGTCCTTCATAGCCGTCTTCCCCATAAGCTGTACCATGATCGGAAAAAACCATGCAAAACGTCTTGCCCCGATTTCGCAAAGCATCAAACAAACGTCCAAGTTCACCATCCACATACCGCAAGGCTGCCCGTTGAGACTCCACTGAATCTTTGGCTGCGCCCTTCACAAAATAATGATTAGGCCCATGGATCGCTGATACATTCAGAAATAAAAACAAGCGCTGTGACGGGTCTGCATTTTCCAACAGTTTCAGAGCATGATTCACCTGATTCTCCGTCGAACGGGGGTTGGTAACACCAAAGTTCATACGCCAGTAGCTTTCTTGGAAATATCCAGGCAGCACCTTGGCAAGCTTATTTTTCTTTGTGAAAAAAATAACGCCGCCGATACAGATGGTCCGATAACCTTCACCCTCTAGCCCGGACACAATATCCGGGGCATCGAACAGCCACGTATGTGAATGCGTACGCAATCCCGTATCCTTGGTGTGGAACAGACGAATATGTGAAGTCTTATCTGTATTCGCTGGAGTCGGCAAAAATCCGCCAAAAAAAGCATGATGTGCAGCATAGGTAAAGCTACCCGGTGTATGGCGCTTTTCCCACGACCCGGAGCCGCACAAATTCGGACAGTTCTCTTCTTCCAGCTTTGCTACGTCATAACGCAGAGTATCAAGCGTAATCATGACAATATCATGAGAGCCGACAATTTGATTCATATCAGTCATATCTGTTTTTCCTTTCCGTACCCACGCTCCTATTAGCGAGGTGCTGCATTTCCCATTCATACGGATTCCAACCCTGATGCTCAACCCGGTACAGCAAATCACCGAACGGATTAACATCCAACACATAGGGATGACCACCATGAGCCGGAACCAGCACATCCAGTCCAGCAACCATGGAGGCTGGAAAAACACTCATAGCGGCTTTCGCCGTAAGCTGGACCGATTCCACCGTATTCTGCGGTAATCCGGCTTCCTTCAGCGAGAGCCGCTCATTACGCAAATGCAAATTCGTAATAGGGCTGTGGCTCAAACGTAAAACCGCATGGCAAGCTTCTGATCCGCACACGAGTTGGCGCACATCATAAACACGCCCATTCAAGGTCGCTTTGGGAATCCAGCGCTCCACATGTACCCCTTCCAGGCATAGCCAGTTAAGGATAGCATGAATGTCCTGCTTATCCGTATAACGACGCAATCGTCCGGCATTATAATACACGCGCTGTCCGTGTATGATTTCCGTTCCAATCGTGGTCACTGCCAGTTCCGCGTGTGTGTGGGGATGTACCTGATAGGCCATGACACCAGAAGCACCGGACCCACAAAATATTTTCACAAATACGCGGTGAAACCCGCTCTCCTTCATTGCCATGTGCAGATCGACAACATCACGAAATGCACCACCTGAAGATGCAAGCACTGGTGGAACCCTTATATCTGCCTTGCCTAAATCGGCGCTACAACGCCGTTTGTCGAACATCACGGCAACTTCCGCCGGGTCGTTCATCCAGTGTGACGAGGGCCAGAGCAGAGCCACTTCATCCCGTAGCCAGGCCAGCAGACGGCAATAGCCCCGGAACCATTGTGCCGGGTGCCAAATACGACCGTGCTGCTCCTGCAGACATCGCGCTTCTGCCGCCGATATACCTGTGCCTTGTGTCCATTCCGGACATGGCAACAGAGAATCGTCTCCCTCAGCATCCGGAGCGCCCAAAGCAATCAACTCTCGCTCTACCTCAAAGCTTTCGCCCGGTGCATCCAGGCGAAGCAGCGGGCCACTGTCCATCTGCCCCGCCAGTAACTGATCAATGCTCTCTTGCACAAAGGAACTGCCATTCACGCTATCTTGCGTAGCTCGTGCAGCTATTCGCAACATCAGCTCGCTCAGACCTTGTTTCTGCCGAATAGCTTCCAGCACATTCTTATAGGAAACCTCCAGAGCGGGCGGAAGCATTAATCTGCTTCTCGCCTCCTGCAGCCCAGTAGTTCGACGATTTCCCGGATTACCGAACAAGATAAACGGCTCGCTGACATTACAGTCTGACATCCTAACCATAGAGCCGCCTCACTTTAGATCAATTTAATTTTGAAAACAGTCCGTTTTAGAAATCCATTTGTACAAATTACTCAGTCAGTGATGGATAGCGCCAATCATCTTCCTCATCCGCTTCTTGTTGATCTTCCACGTTCACAGATAGACCTGAGTTTTTCCAACGTTGCATCATTTCACTAGACATATAATGATAGCTCAAATCCAGATGCTTCAGCCCTTTTATACTTTCACTAGCCAGTAGTGCTTCTGCACCTTTATCAGACAACGTACCTTGTGAGAGATCCAGCACTTCCAATTGTCCAATCACAGGGGCATTAGCTGCTGCAATTGCAATTTCATCCTGTATTTCACTATCTTTGAGTCCCAAGTATGTAAGTTTGGGAAAAGGATTGCTGTCTAAAAACGGCAAAACATCTTTCAGGCTACCGTCAAAGCCATAGTTCTCGACACCCAAATACAGTTCCAACTTGCGCAGTTCAGGCAGTTCAGCATTACGTATTTGCTCAAGAACGCTCACAGGCAGACCACCACAGATAATAACCAATTCTTGAAGATGGTTATGACGAAGCGGCTCCAAGCTCAGGTCCTGGCTACCTTTGATATGAAAGGACTCCAATGCTGGAAACGCTTCTAACAATGGGGACAGATTCGTCTGGTTAATCCAGGAAACCTCACACTCATCGTATTCCATATCACCAATAAACAGTTTGCGTATCTTAGGGAATTGATCTTTGAGTTTCACTAACACTGGGATAAAATCCTCTGGTGAACTTTCATAGGCGCCGCCCCAATCTCCAATGATGAGATCTGTAACTTGCGCGCTCTCCGGCTTGGCTGCCAGTTCCTCAATAGATTTAGCCATCGTTTGGCCATTCTCATAAGCTTCATAATCCACTACCAATTTCACTTCCATCTTACAATTCCTCCGATCGCTTGTCTGAGATCTCGTAAACTATCTATTTCCAATTTAGTCTATCCTATTCTACCAATGTTCGTCAAAAATAGTCCCATATCGACATTAATCCTATGTAAAATTTGCTGAATGAAATAAAAACAAGACAGCCCGCTAAGCAGGCTGTCTTTGCATATTCATAATAAACTTCTACTATTATATAGTACGTAAGTTTAGAGCCTAATTATTGGCTAATTGTAATCGGTGAGTTATCGGACAGCAATGCCAGATTATTCACGATCACATTCTCCTCATTGCTCAAGCCACTGGTAACGAGTGTTTGTGAACCTGCCGTCTGAACAGTCTTCACTTCCTTACGTTTCGCATGGTCTCCGTTTACAACATATACATATTCTTTACCTTGATCCTTTTGAACTGCCGCAGTAGGAACCACAATGCCCTCTTGTGCATTGGCAGCGACAAAGCTGATATCAGCCAACATGCCGGATTTCAGTTTCGTGTCTGGATTCGCTACTGAGATTTTTACAGGATAGCCTTTTCCACTTGCATCCAACGGGCTTACATTTTTAACTGTACCTGTTGTTACAATGTTGGAAGCTGCAACACGAACCTGTACCTTGTCACCTGCTTTTACATTGTTGATCTGCTCCGCTGGAACATAGATCAATGTATTGACCGTACTCAGATTAGCGATGACCAGCGCAGGAGACTGAGCGGATACCATTTCGCCCACTTCTGCATTTTTCGTGCCCACAATACCATTGATCGGTGATGTAACAACGGTGTCATCCAATGCATCCTGAGCAATGTTCACATTCAGCTGAGCCTGCTTAAGAGATTGTTGGCTGGACTCGATAACCGCAGTATTTTGAGATACTTTGAGCTGATTTTGCGCATTACTGTAACCGCTATTTGCATTACTGTAGCTATTTTTTGCTGAATCATAGCTGTTGCGAGCTGTAGTTAGAGCCTTCTGCGCAGCTACCAGCTGATCTTGCGCGTTAGCCTGCGCATTTTGTGCATTATTGTAAGCCGCTTCCGCATTCACGACTGCTGTTTTGGCTTGTTCTAATTGAGCTTGGGTGCTCGCACCTGCATCAAATAGACTTTGTGTACGTGTTACATTCTTCTGTGCATCTGCCAAAGCTTGCTGCGTTTGTTTCACCGTATTGGCTGCCGAGGAGACACCATGTGTTGCTTGTTCTACGGCTGTAGTGGCTTGATTAATAGCTCCCTGTGCCTGATTGATTGCACTTTGGGATTGAATCACGCCACTCTTGGACTGCACTAAGCCCGAGTTTGCCTGAACCATCGTAGATTCGTGGGATGCTTGAGCGGTGCTTACTCCGGCTGCTGCCGCAGCTGCTGCGGCGCGGGCTTTCGCAACATTATTCCGCATGTCCTTATCATCAAGCTTGAACAGTACTTGACCCTTTTTAACCTCGGAGCCAATATCCACAGGCAGTTCAACCACTTTACCGCCCACTTTAGGCACGATGTTCACCGTCTCCGATGGTGTAACCGTTCCTGTATAAATATTCCCCTGTCCGATAATTCCCTGCTGTGCTTGGCTGATTTTAACCGGAACGACCATATCCTGAGCCGCCCCGCTATTACTGGAGCAGCCTGCCAGCACTGCGCCGCCGAGCACTAAAGCCGCTAATGTACTTTCTACTCTCAATATTTTCATGATAATTCCCTTTCTTTCTGTCCGTGGAAATAATGTAAGCCATCCAGTCGTATTTTATAGTTCCTTGATTAAGCTTCCGGCTGTGTCTTTGCTTTCTTCCTCTGAATAAACAAAAAGATTAGTGGAATCGTGCAAAACAGCGGTATGGATGAAATGAGGAACGTATCCCCAATCCCTCTTGATGTGGCATCTAGTGTGATTAAACTACTTATGGATGACATCCATGAGCTGCCCAATGTCGCTTGTAGCGTATGAGCCGAGTCTGGTGTAATGGACTCCGAAATTTGCTGGGCATGAGCAGCCGAACGGCTTTGCATAATGGCGGTTAGCACTGCAATCGCCATAGATGCAGCTACAGTACGTACCAGATTGGATGCTGTAGATGCATTGGCTACCTTGCTCGGATGAACGGCATTCATACCGACCGTGGATAATGGCATCATGCAAATACCAATTCCCAGACCCCGTAATGCCATTACGGTTTCCAACCAGGCATGCGAAGTATCTGGCGTAAGCTGGTGAAGATGATAGGTCATAAAGCTGGTTAGCGTCAGGCCCACAAGCCCCAAAGGCACAATTCCGAACTTATCGAACAGCTTCCCGGCAATAGGCATCATAGCCGCCATGGCAATGGCCTGTGGAATGAGGATAATACCAGTATCAATCGGTGACACACGCTGGATATTTTGCAAAAACAACGGTGTTAGGAACGTTCCTCCGTACATCCCCATCATGACCAGACTAGAGGCAATAACACTAATCGTATACTTTGAATTCTTGAATAATGAGATTTCAATTACAGCATTATCCTTGCCGCTTTCTACATAGATCAGAAAAACAAGTGCCCAGAAAGCAATAAACAGCAGGGATACAATTCCAAAAGAAGTCCAGCCATCACGCTGGCCGTTGGTCAATGCGTACAAGAGTGTTCCGGCACAAGTTGCGGCCAGCAAAAAGCCCGGTAGATCAAACGGCTTCGGCTCTACTTTAGGCGGCTCTTTGATTAGAAGAATAACCATTAAAATTGCAAATAAAGCAACCGGCACACTGACAATAAACAAGAACCGCCAGTTAAACCACTCAATCAAATATCCGCTAAGCGTAGGCCCTACAGCCGGCGCTGCCATTGCGGCGATCCCCCATATACCAAGGGACATACCGATTTGTTCACGCGGCATAATTTTGTAAATAATCGTCATACTCAGCGGCATAATAACACCACCGCCCAGACCAGCCAGCACCCGTGCTGCGATCAGGGAAGAATCACTCCATGCAAAAATACATATTCCCGTTCCCAGCGAAAATACGCTGAGCGCTAGAATCAAAAACTTTTTGTATCCGAGGCGCTGCTCCATATATCCGGTAATCGGTACGATTACACCAGATGCAAGCGTGTAACCTGTAATAACCCACTGAATACGTGTCGTCGTAGATCCTAAATCCGTCGTCAATCTAGGAATGGCGACATTGATCAGACTGTTGTTCAGAATGGCGACAAAGGCGCCTAAAACGATAGCGAAAAAGGCAAGCCAGCGTTCTTTGGAAGAATCTGTCGAAGGAGCAGCAGCAATATCATTGGCAGCCACATGGACCCCTCCTTTTTAAGGTGTATGAATTTTTACTTCCACGTTCGTTCCAGGAATAAGCTTCAGATCCTTCGGCTTGTTCACAGCAATCTCTACAGGCACACGCTGAGTCACCTTGTTAAAATTACCACTTGTGTTTACTGCAGGAACTAGTGAGAACACGGCGTTGGAGGCTTCGCCTACTTTACGAACTTTACCCTGAATCACCTGGTCCCCTGCTGCATCAAGCGTAATGTCAACAAGCTGTCCTGGTTTAATGCGGTTAATGTCATTTTCTTCAATATTCGTGGATACATACAAGCTGTTCATATCCACCATAGTTGCAACAGCACTACCCGGCGATCCGATTTCATGCTCTTTCGAATAAATCTTAATGACAGTTCCATTGATCGGCGCGCGCAGTACGGACTTGCTGATCATGCTCGCATCCAGCCCCGATACATCCTGCTCGGCAATCGGTTCATTACGCTGAACAACATCTCCTTCTTCCACATCAATGTGGCTTATTTCTCCGGAGATTTGCGGCATTACCTTATATTGATCGGCTTGAATGCGCGCATCGTCACTTTTAACAAAGTGTGTTGCTTGATACCAATAATAGTAGCCAATAGCTCCACCGCTCAGAACGAGCAGTACAATGAGGATTGGCAATACAGTTTTCTTACTCACTTCTTCCACCCCTGTTGTCCAAAAAATTTTTATTATTCAACGCTAATATTTTAAAATTGAAATATTAGGCCATTAAACCAAATGGAGAACGTAAATAAACACATGGCAACGTGCCATGCAAAAGACAGGACTTATTTTATGTACATAGGACAATCTGATCCATGGTCCACAAACCGTCTTTTATATTTAAATATTTTCATATAACTATTGTACATTGAAATATTATAGATATATTTATCTATTCAGGCAACATAAATTTTCAGTTTTTTCATAATTTTTTTTCATAAAAAAGAACCTTGTTTCCAAGGCTCTTTCACGAAAAGGGATAGTTTACAATTAAAGGGTTACACAATAATGTTAAGAGAAAGGCGTAGGTACAGCTGACCGTTGTTTGCAGTTTTTCGCCTCCTGTCCTTCCTTCGTGTTCTTATTCATTCTATTCCCTTGAGAAGCTTGCTTTTCCATGCAACCCCCGCAACGACAGCGTTCTGACGTCCCATGTACATCATCTTTGGAATCCCTCAATAGCCTCACATAATCCAGAGATTGCTGTAAAGAAGCAGGCCCCGGAATGAAGCGGACCTTCTTGCCTTCCAGCAGACAGTATACCTCAATAAGCTGAGGAAGGGCCCCAAATGCGTAATAACAAAATACATTTGTCATATGTTGGAATGTACTAATAACGTTAGGATTATAGTCAACGATGTACTTTTGAATGAGCAGGGAATCTGTTTCTGCTGATAGTTGCCAAGCAGCCTGAACAATAAGCGAAATATTGATCTCTAACTCAGGCACAGACGTACAAAATTGTTCATACAGCATCACAGGCACCATCAAGTCATTATTTAAGCCACAAATTTTTGACAACTCACCTGACACTTTATTTTTGACATCCCAATAATGGAACAAAGATTCAAAGCTGTCTGACTGCTTGGGCCACCATTTCTCCAGCACATACTGGACAGGGACTTCCCGCCGTACCTTTACTTCCATTCCAAAGTATTCGTTGAGCGCATGCCCTACTGCATATTGAACCCGTTGCCGCCAATTCCAGCCCTCACGCCCTCTTTTCCTCTGTGATTGACGGATTGGCTGTGGAGTTCTCCACATCTCCTCCAGCTGATAGTCGTGCAGAAGAGGAAAGCCGCTTAAGCTATCGCTATTGCGCATACCTATCCCTCACTCTCTTCTCAGGACACTTCAATACCAGCCTGTGCAAATTGTCTTCCGTAAGCTCGGCAATTCTCCTTATCATCATCCAATGGATTGAATTCAATCTTCAGACTCTCTTGAATGACCGATGCGCCGCGTTCTTTGACTTTTTCCTCTACCAAGTCCACTGCACCACAGAATTGCGTATAGGATGTATCTCCACTACCAAATACTGCCGTCTTTTTACCAGACAGATCAAGTTCGTCTAGTTCCTCGTAAAAATCCAAAAATTCATCAGGAAGCTCACCATCTCCCCATGTATATACACCCAGCAGGAACCCGTCATATGCGAGCAGTTCTTGCGCGCTGCAATCATACGAAGCCTTCAACTCAGCCTCATGTCCTGCCTGACGGACGCCCTCGGCGATCAATTCCGCAATTTCCTCTGTATTACCGGTCAAACTGGCATAAGTAATCATGATTTTACCCAAGTTCATCCCTCACCTTTATTTGAAATATGGGATGCTTTCACTCCCTGTTACTCAAATAATATTTGATAATGATTCTCATTGTCA
Organism: Paenibacillus sp. SEL3; assembly: GCF_054602585.1. Lineage (NCBI taxonomy): Bacteria > Bacillati > Bacillota > Bacilli > Caryophanales > Paenibacillaceae > Paenibacillus > Paenibacillus sp. SEL3. Next base: position 6,570,157 of record NZ_CM137725.1, read on the forward strand.
AATGTTAATTTCAAAAACTAGGTTTAATCTTGGGGAAATATACGCAAAACAGCCGCATGACATGCGGCTGCTGGCTGAAAACCTATGGATAAGCAAATTAATTAGAGGCCTGTTTAATGAAGTAGAATTTCAGCTGTGTTGATAAAAAAATATTATGTACGTACAATTTATTCCATTTTCATTATTATAATAAAAAACGGATGGTTGTACGTACAAGTGGGATTGGCTTCATTTTAATATGGAAGCGCTATAATTACAAGTATATCCGAGAAAAAATATTTTAGACCAAGTGACTACTTACTTATTTATGTAATCATTCGATTGTTGCTGTGGTTTGTTGTACAATAGACTCCATATGGGGATTTCTGTGCAGCTTGCTGCCTGAATCCTGAATTGACTGCTGAAGGATGGATTGTACATGTATGTAGCACAAGAATGGAAAGACTATGAAGTAATGGATACAGGCGGTGGTGAAAAACTAGAACGTTGGGGTGATATTGTCCTGCGTCGTCCCGATCCGCAAATCATATGGCCTTTGGCCCAGGAAACAGCTGAATGGCGTAATGTTCATGGGCATTATCACCGCAGTTCCTCCGGTGGCGGCAACTGGGATATGAAAAAACCTATCCCTGAGCGCTGGACCATTAGCTATGGACCGCTTAAATTCCACATTAAACCGACCAGCTTTAAGCATACTGGTCTTTTCCCAGAGCAAGCAGCAAACTGGAGCTGGATGATGGATAAAATCAAAGGTGCAGGCAGACCCATTTCTGTACTGAACCTGTTTGCATACACGGGAGGAGCCACTACTGCTGCTGCGTATGCTGGAGCCAGTGTGGTTCACGTGGATGCCGCCAAAGGCATGGTACAGTGGGCAAAGGAAAACGTTCAATTGTCCGGTCTGGCTGACCGTCCGGTACGTTTCATTACGGACGACGTATTCAAGTTCGTGCAACGAGAACAACGTCGGGGCAACCGTTATGATGCCATTATTATGGACCCTCCTTCTTACGGGCGCGGACCGAACGGAGAAACTTGGAAGCTTGAAGAAAGCTTATACCCGTTTCTTGAATCCTGCATGAGCATCATTTCGGATCAACCGCTGTTCATGCTGATTAACTCCTATACTACAGGTATTTCGCCTACTGTATTGCGCAACATGCTGAGCATGACAATGCAACAAAAATACGGCGGCCAAATTAGCGCTGGTGAAATCGGATTGCCGATCACACGCTCGGGATTGAATTTGCCTTGTGGTATTCTCGGACGCTGGGAGGCTTAAATTCCTCTTATGACTCAAAATGAACTTACTCGGCATGAACATGCACAGTCGAACATCCCTGTCCTATATGAGGACAATCATGTTTTGGCGGTTGTAAAGCCTGTCAATGTTCCAACGCAAGAGGATGCCAGTGGTGATCCTGATCTGTTGTCTTTACTCAAGGAAGATTTAAAAATTAGACACAATAAGCCTGGTAACGTTTTTTTGGGTTTAGTTCACAGACTGGATCGGCCTGTAGGTGGAGCCATGATTTTTGCTAAGACGTCCAAAGCTGCTTCTCGCCTGTCAGAGTCGGTTCGAAGTCGTCATTTTCACAAACTGTATACAGCCGTTCTGAATGGCGTTCCTACGGCCCCGCAAGGCCGTCTGACCCATTACCTGCTAAAGGATAGTCGAACCAACACGGTTCAAACGGTTCGGCCTGGCACGGCTGGTGCGAAGGAAGCCATTTTGGAGTATCGCGTAATCGGACAAGCAGATGGACTCAGTCTCGTGCAGATTAAGTTGCACACCGGACGCTCACACCAAATTCGTGTGCAAATGCAGGCGATCGGCTGTCCCCTCTACGGTGACCAAAAATATGGGGGTCATCTGAGTCGGCCCGGTCAACAGCTGGCGCTTTGGTCCTTACTCGCTGGAGCACCGCATCCGGTTAGCAAGGACGATATGAGATTTCACTCGTTACCTCCTGTCCAATTTCCATGGGATGAATGGCCCAGGTCGCTTTACGAGAACATGATTACGACTGAAATTTGAACCGAAAAGCCCTGCTCCATCTGGATATCTACATCCTCAATCCCCATTTGCACAAAGAACCTGCAATGCATGTTTGTTCACATGCGTTACAGGTTCCTTTTTGTAGAAAATTAAATTAATGCGTAATCTTATCCTTTTATGACGAGGAAGCCACGGACTGCCCCTTCTTGCTGCTTACCAGCTGTTGATGGGGATGGGCGTTTTTTGCATTCGTATTTTTGATAAAAAACGCTAAAATCAGAGCGGCCACACTCAACACTGTTGCAATGATAAAAGCCGAGTTAATCCCATAAATTGTAGCTTGATTGCCTGCAGCCAGCATCCCTGCTTTATCCGTCACGGTTAGTCCCTCAGATGTAATAATCGATGTCAAACGGTTGCTGCTTTGTGTAGACATCACTGTCACCAGAATTGCCGTCCCAATCGAGCCGGAAATCATACGCAGCGTGTTACTCATCGCCGTACCATGTGCATTCAATCGTTGTGGAAGCTGATTCAACCCGGCCGTTTGGATCGGCATCATCAGCAACGACATCCCGAACATCCGCACCGTATAATTAATTAACAGTGTCATATAGGTGGTTGTTTCGGTCAACCGTGTAAATTCCCAAGTCGTTATAGCCATAATCAGCAAACCAATTACAGACAACCAGCGTGCTCCAATTCGGTCAAAAATAGCCCCCGTTACAGGAGACATGAGCCCCATTAGAATCGCTCCTGGTAACATCAGCATACCGGACTGGAGCGGTGTAAAACCCCGAATATTTTGCAAATAAATCGGAAGCAATATCATACCGGCGTACAAAGCCATCGTCACAATCACATTAATGATTGTCGTCAAGCTGTACACATCGTATTTAAAGATACGGAACTCCAGCATAGGCTCATCTGCCTTCAATTGGCGAACAATAAACAAAATAAGCGCAATTGTCCCAACGATAAGCGTAGACAGGACCGGAATACTTCCCCAACCTGATGTTCCTGCATCACTAAAGCCGTATAACAGTCCACCGAAACCGAGCGTAGACAAAATGATGCCGGGAATGTCCAGCTTTGGCTTGGACTGCTCCGTTACATTTTTTAGAAAAATAAATCCGATCACAATCGAAATTACTGAAATCGGCAGGATGATCCAGAACAATACCCGCCAGTCATAATGCTGTACTATATAACCGGATAAGGTTGGCCCAATGGCTGGAGCAAAACCCATAGCAATCCCCAGGGTTCCCATCGCCCGGCCACGACGCTCTATTGGGTAGATGTTCAAGATAACGACCATCATTAAGGGCATCATGATACCTGCCCCCGCGGCCTGAATAAGCCGACCGATCAGCAATATGCTGAAGCTCGGTGCTATAGCACATAACAGCGTGCCGACTGAAAAAATAGTCATCGCACTAATAAACAATTTACGAGTGGAGAAACGGGCAATCAAGAACGCGGTCACCGGGATTAATACCCCATTCACGAGCATAAAGCCCGTGCTAAGCCACTGAGCTATATTGGCATCTATATTCAGATCACTCATCATTTTCGGTAAAGCCACACTGATCAACGTCTGATTTAATATCGCTACTATCGCGCCAATCAACAGAGCGGCCACAATGGGTGCTCTGCGTACATTACCTGGTAGTGTCATTTGAGGACTGCTCAAGTTGATTCATTCCCTTCGGTGTTAATTTCATAATCATTTGTTTATGGATATCCAGGACCATCTCTAGATGCTCCTTCGGAATGTCCAGAATGGGCAAGACGCGCTCCATCCACATGTCGTCTACTTTTTGCATGATATCTTTCCCTTCCGGCGTAAGCGTCAGCACTAAGGATCTACGGTCATGCTCATGCC